>NZ_JBYJZN010000002.1:0-53526 GCF_058129925.1 Pseudomonas sp. Pme6b | reverse complement strand
AGCCGCGATGCCAGCGCGTTGGCAGCGTCCGCGCAGTCCGGCGTGTCAGGCCATTTGCTCAGGGCGTTGAGCGTGTTGGCCATGTGTTGCGGGGTGAGGGCGTTGCGTAACTCACGATTGTTGGCCAGTTGCGAGGCTAGTGCCTTGGCGGCGTCCGCGCAGTCCGGCGTGTCGGGCCATTTGCTCAGGGCGTTAAGCGCGTTGGCAACGCCTTGCGGGGCGAGGGCGTTACGCAAACCGCGCTCGTCGGCCAGCCGCGAGGCGAGTGCGTTAGCGGCGTCCGCGCAGTCCGGTGTGTCGGGCCATTTGCTCAGGGCGTTGAGCGCGTTGGCCACGCCTTGCGGGTCGAGGGCGTTGCGCAAACCGCGCTCGTCGGCCAGCCGCGAGGCCAGCGCCTTGACGGCGGCAGTGCAGTCCGGCGTGTCAGGCCATTTGCTCAGGGCGTTGAGCGTGTTGGCCATGTGTTGCGGGGTGAGGGCGTTGCGTAACTCGCGATTGTTGGCCAGTCGCGAGGCCAGTGCGCTGGCGGCGGCCGCGCAGTCCGGCGTGTCGGGCCATTTGCTCAGGGCGTTGAGGGCGTTGCCCAGTTCTTGCGGTTTGAGGGCATTACGCAAGCTGCGATCATTGGCCAGTTGCGAGGCCAGCGCCTTGACGGCGGCAGTGCAGTCCGGCGTGTCGGGCCATTTGCTCAGGGCGTTGAGCGTGTTGGCCATGTGTTGCGGGGTGAGGGCGTTGCGTAACTCGCGATTGTTGGCCAGTTGCGAGGCCAGTACCTTGACGGCGGCAGTGCAGTGGGGCGTGTCGGGCCATTTGCTCAGGGCGTTGAGCGTGTTGGCCATGTGTTGCGGGGTGAGGGCGTTGCACAACCTAGGGGCGTCGATCAGCCGCGATGCCAGCGCGTTGGCAGCGTCCGCGCAGTCCGGCGTGTCAGGCCATTTGCTCAGGGCGTTGAGCGTGTTGGCCATGTGTTGCGGGGTGAGGGCGTTGCGTAACTCACGATTGTTGGCCAGTTGCGAGGCTAGTGCCTTGGCGGCGTCCGCGCAGTCCGGTGTGTCGGGCCATTTGCTCAGGGCGTTAAGCGCGTTGGCAACGCCTTGCGGGGCGAGGGCGTTACGCAAACCGCGCTCGTCGGCCAGCCGCGAGGCGAGTGCGTTAGCGGCGTCCGCGCAGTCCGGTGTGTCGGGCCATTTGCTCAGGGCGTTGAGCGCGTTGGCCACGCCTTGCGGGTCGAGGGCGTTGCGCAAACCGCGCTCGTCGGCCAGCCGCGAGGCCAGCGCCTTGACGGCGGCAGTGCAGTCCGGCGTGTCAGGCCATTTGCTCAGGGCGTTGAGCGTGTTGGCCATGTGTTGCGGGGTGAGGGCGTTGCGTAACTCGCGATTGTTGGCCAGTTGCGAGGCCAGTACCTTGACGGCGGCAGTGCAGTCCGGCGTGTCAGGCCATTTGCTCAGGGCGTTGAGCGCGTTCGCGACGCTCTGCCCATCCATCGCATGACGCAAGCGGCTTTTGCTTGCGAGCATATCAGCAAGCAAGTACGCCATGGATTGGCAGTCCGGATTGTCGGGCCACTTGCTGAAGGCATTAAGTGCCAGGCCGATGTTCTGCGCGTCCAGCGACGACCGGGCAGGATGGTTACGTTGCAGGTGACGTGCCAGACGAGCCACCGCGCGTTCACACCTGCCGCTGTTGAAGTTCTTGGCGAAGGCGTTCAGGAGTAGGACTGAGTGGCGGCCATCCAGTCCCGATAAATCATCTGCCTGATTGAGCTGTCCGGCGATCCACGCGATTGCATCCATGCACGCTTGCTGGTTTGGGTGCTTGCTCAGCTTGTTGCCCACATGGGCCAGCTGCGTCAGAGATGCACCGTCAAACCACTTGGTCTTGCAGAGATACTGCGCCGCAACCTCCGTGCAACGATCGAGCTCGCTATGCGTTACGCCTGCCCCTGTGGCCCGCCTTGCATTGGCAATCATCAGAAGGTATTTGTCGAGCCACTGCGCATTGGTTTGCGCGTTGACGTTCTCATCCAGGAAAGGCAGCGCCAGCCCGCAACTGATGTGACGCGCCAGCGCGTTTTTCTTTGCCACCGACACGCACAAGCGAGCGTTGTGGTTCTGAGGTACTCGGCTGGGGGCACTCAGCCATTTCCGATACTGCTCTCGCTGTTCCTGCAGCTGCTCTTTTGCAGCTGGATCGAGCTGATGTTCGGCCTGGTGAAGATCCGCCGCCGTCCACTCCAAGTCATGCATTGGCCGCTTTGGCTGCCGATACGGCTCTCGCTCTTCCCGAGGTCGTTTTCCTGCCGCCCGGTCGAACGTGTGTTCGGCCAAGCGCGCCTCCCAGCCATGCGTTGTTCTTTGTGGCCTACGATGCGATGACGATGCACTGACGTCAGCGGGCGCTCTGTCATGGGGCCGCTCGGACTTGGTACGATGTCGGTCGGTGATATCGTTGCGCAAGTGCGCGTGAATGGCAGGCTGTTGCCGAGCGTCCCTGTCCCGTGCGCGGCCACCGGCTCCAGGTTCATCCTGCTCCACCCGTCGCCGTTTGGCCGGCTGCCGCTCATTGCAACTGGTGCCGGTACTGGCTTCCGGCTGATCCCCGGTCCGCTTGAGCTGGTCCTCTTCACTGAAAGACCGGTTTGTGCTCAATGCGTTTAGATTGACGTTGGGGATTTTCATGCCTGCAATTAGTCCATCCGAACGTAGTCGTTGTCACGGTTGAGTTGCACTGGGCCGTGGTTCTTGGCGGTCAAGGCGTTGTTTACTGACGCAATACGACCTTTAGCTCTTGCACCTGATCTTCGTACCGACGCTGATATTTGAGCGAGGATCCGCTCCTCCAACATGGCCACCTCAGTGGCGCGTCCAGCCAAGGTGCCGTTTGGCCGCTTCACGCCTCGCGTTCGAACTGCAGTGATGTCTCTGCGCGGCTGTGTAATGAGCGAGCCAGCCTCTTGCCGGGCCTGCTGAGCGGTTGGCTATTTTTGCAGCGTTGCCTTAAAGAAAGAGGGTTTTGACCGCTGACGCTGAAGTTATGTAGCCACCGAATTTTCATTAAAAGTGTCGCGTTGTGTGGCCTTTTGGACGGATTCGGTTCCTTGCGAACGTGGGCCAACGCCAAAGCTTTTAAACGTCGGTGGGTGGCATATCAGGGAGCAACGAAACATCAAACGCGCGACGCCCGGGAGACCGTGCGTGAAAACGAGGGTTCTTGCTACATTCGGACCTTAACTTTAGCCTGGTTCTGTGCCCAGACACGCTTTACCTGGCTGACACTGACCCCGGCCAGCCTTGCAGTTTCCGCAATGCTACATCCACCGCTTTTAAGAGCGATGACCCGTTCATGCATTTTGGTATCCGGTTTACGCCCAGCGTATCGACCGGCGCCCTTGGCCAAGTCGATGCCTTGGCGCTGTCGCTCTCGCCGGTCCTCGAAGTCGTCACGCGCTATTTGCAAGGCCACACGCAACAGCATGTCTTGTACGCCTTGCAACACCACCTTGGCGACACCACTGGACGCCTCGGTCAATTGCGATAGATCGACGATTCCAGGCACTGCCAGGCGTGCGCCCTTAGCCCTGATCGCGTCCACAAGTTTTTCTGCTTCGACCAGAGGAAGACGGCTGATTCGGTCGATCTTTTCCGCAATGACGACTTCACCCGGTTGCAGGTCCTCAATCATGCGCAACAGCTCGGGACGGTCGGATCGAGCGCCCGAGGCTTTCTCGCGATAGACCGCAGCTACGTAGTAGCCTGACTCTCGAGCATTGCCAATAATCGCTTCTTGGCGCTGCAAGTCCTGGTCTTCGGAACTGACACGCAGGTACACCCGCGCAACGTTGAGAGTCGTCATACTTTAATCCTTTAGATACGTTCCTGATTCAACACGACGTTTACGTTTCCCAGGGGTTAATGACGTTCAACCCGGCAGCCTCAAAAGGGCCAGTGTCACGGGTGGCGACGGTGAAGCCGTTGGCGAGGGCGATGGCTGCAATGAAGGCATCTGCCGTTTCGACCGCCAACCCGGCTGCGCGGGACTTGGCCAGCAGCTCGGCATAAGCCTTCGTACAAGTCATATCGAACGACAGCACCCTATTGGCGAACATCGGCAGCAGGTGCTTTTCCAGGTTTTCACGCAAGCTATCCTGGCGTTTTCCGACAGGCATCAGCGCGATACCTGCACGCAACTCGGCTACGGTGATGGTGGACAGATAAAGCGTTTCCAGCGCTTGTGCGTCGATCCAGTCAAGGACGTGGGCATTGGGCTCTCGGCGCTGCGGTTCTGAAATTACGTTCGTATCGAGCAGGATCATTCAAAGCTCACCGCACGGGCCGGAGACGTGATGCGCGTGTTCTCAAACAAGGTATGTTCTTTATCGGTCAGACCACCAACCTCACGGGCAATAGAAGCCAGGAACGAGCCAAGTTTCACACGTCCCTCGGGTCTCGCCGCCCGCTCCAAGATGTCGCGTATTTCGGCCTCGGTGCTGCGCCCGTGCAGGGCAGCTTGGATGCGGATGGCCCGATGCACTTCATCGGGTAGATTTCTTACGTTCACGTTTGCCACTTGGTAGTTACCAGTTTTTGCCATCAGTGCTATCACTATATGCTTTTGATACCATAAATCAAGAATGCTAGGAAGGTCCATTTAGGTACACCCAAAGGGACAGAGTCTATCAGGGGTGGCTCATTTCTCCAGAAAGCAATCCTAAAGAGCCATGTAGAAAAGAGCTACCCATTTGAGCCGTATCATTTTGCACCGCTACACCTTTGTGTCCTTTCGGCGCTAAGCACAGGAATAGGTCAGTTCGTGATTGTGCTAATTAGCTAATTAGCACAATCGCGACTCTGAGAAAGGCGTCTACTTGGTCGAGCCGGGCATGGCCTTGCGCCAGTTCCAAGGCCACAACATTAAGAGCCGTAGGAGCGTTACGTAGCGCTGGCGGCCGAGGCTGCAATGGAGCAACCAACCGACCATAAGATGAATGGCCAATTGCTGTTATCGGCATAGCTAGGTGGGTTAATGCCTTTAGCTATTTAGCTATTTAGCTAAATCAATAATCTGCTTGCACTCATCCAGATCATGGCTATACTTTGCTTAATCTTAGCTAATTAGCTAATTAGATAAAAAGGAAGCCCCGCAAATGCTACCCCCTCTTGCTATCGGCTGCATCTCTCAAAAAGGCGGCGCTTGGAAATCTACAATCGCGCGCGCACTTGCTACCACCTACACGGCAGCAGGTTGGGAAACTAAGATTATCGACCTCGACACAAAACAAGCTACAGCTACCAACTGGCAGCAGCGCCGTCTGCTGGCTAACATCGAACCCGCTATTCCGGTACAGCTCTTTGGCAATGTGGCCACCGCAGTCAGTCGCGCCGGAGATGCCGATCTATACATTTTCGACGGCCCGGCGAACGCCACCGAAGAAACTGTGAAGATCGCCAAGGCCAGCAACTTGCTGATACTGCCAACGGGCCTAACTTTAGACGACCTCGACCCACAAATTGCGCTTGCCAACACCTTGGCCGATCTGCACGGCGTGCCGGTAGACCGCATAGTGTTTGCCCTATGCAAGGCTACAAAGCGCGATGCGGCAACTGATGCCGCACGCGAGTACCTGGGAAAAACGCGCTTCGCCACACTCGCTGGTTCAATCCAGCACCAAGATTGCTATGCAGACGCAATGAACAAGGGCCGCTCTGTAACCGAAACCTCATTTCGGAGCCCACGCGCCAAGGCAATGGAAGTCATCCAATCAGCTGTCGATCACTTCAGCCGACTCACTAAATAGCATAAAAGCTAATTAGCTAAAGAGCGAATTAGCTAATAATGTGTTATTATGAGGTCACCGCTAATTTAGGACTCAACGCTATGTCTACCAAGACTTCCAAGCCCGGCGAAGCCCCTGTCGTCAAGGTGCCCAAACCACCACGTCGCGATTTGGGTGAGCCACCAAAATCAGCCGCCGACACGGCAGCAGTTGGCAACAATACTAAGGTAGCGGCAGACGACAAACTGGTGGACTTAGGCTTTAAGCTCGATCAAGCATTCAGGCGTGAGTTCCGCACATTCTGCGCGAGCAATGATATATCGCAGGTAGGTGCGTTCAAGGAGGCAATGAAGGACTACATGAAAAAGAAGGGCTGGCAATCCAGCGAGTAAGAAAGTCGAGTGCCAAGGGCTTCTACCACCTTGGCACTCGTGACAAACCGAAACCCCGCAAAAGGTGTACGAAATGTCAGGTCAAGAATATAACATTATTCGCCGCACGCCCGTAGTCGAGCTATGCAACATTCCAGCCCGGCAGTTGATCGAGTTTCTCAAGCAATGCCGCCCATTGGTTAGCGAAGCGATTTTGATAGCGCGCCTGAGTCGGTGAACTGCATAGACAGTTAGTGAAAATATCCCTGTATCGTCCACGCCCAGCCCAGCCCAGCCCAGCCCGTTCTGGGCTGCGGCATCTTTTTAGTGTCCATGAAAATGAAGACGCAACAGCATCAATTCAATGCTGTGGCTGTGGCTGTGGGCTGCCCAGCTCCGCGCTTGCTGCCGGTGCGCTCTAAGCGAGAATCAACATAATCTCACCCACAGCCATTCGTCGGGAAAAGTGGAATTTGGATCCTGTATTCCTTAGCCTTATTGTCAGACAACAGGACAAAAACATTATGCTCAGCTTCTCACGACCTCAATCCCTTGTTGAAGGTGTCGTGTCAACGATACGCAAAGAAATAGCGAGTGGGGGGCTCCCAGCCGACTCGAAGATGCCAACAGAACATGAGCTGGCTGATCAGTTCGGCGTCAGCCGCTCGGTAGTGCGCGAGGCCATTTCACAGCTGAAAGCCGATGGCGTGCTAGTTATTCGTCGGGGCAACGGCTCTTTTGTTTCTCAAAATCCCTCTGGAACGGTTTTTAGGCTGCCAAGCAGCGAGAGCCATACAGCGGATCTCGCTAAGCTGTTTGAATTGCGCTCGTGCATTGAAATACAAGCCGCGTCACTGGCTGCGCAACGGCACACGACGAAAGATTTGGAGCGGCTGTCTGACGCCATCTCACTGATGGAAGGTAATGCCGGGAATTTTGAAGCATCTTCAAAGGCGGATGTGGAATTTCATAGGGCCATCGTAGCTGCCTGCAAAAACGAATACCTGGTTGCATTCCATGACTTTCTAGAAAGCCAGCTCATCCGGGCTCGTTTCATGGCGTGGGAAAACTCGTCAAAGCTTGCGGTAGGTCCAAGCGGTGCCAATCGCGAGCACCGTGAAATTTACGATGCGATCAAAAGTCGCAACCCGGTTGAAGCCGCTAACTGCGCTCGCTTGCATCTGAATTCTGCCGCTCTACGCCTCATGATGGAGTAGCGGTGTCCGTGAGGGCACCAGTACCTGTCGCCGTTCATATTCGTTGTCAGACAACCAGACATAAAAAGGACTTTCATGATTTACGATTTTTGTGTGATTGGGTGTGGGATTGTGGGGCTGGCCACAGCCATGCAACTACTTAGGGCTCATCCCGGCGCTTCGTTGGTGCTCGTGGAAAAAGAGGCCGCGATAGCAAAGCACCAAACTGGCCACAACAGCGGGGTCATCCATGCAGGGGTCTATTACGAGCCTGGCAGTTTGAAGGCCCGACTGTGCAAGCGCGGGGCAGAACTGACCAAAGCCTTCTGTACCGAACACAAGATCCCGTTTGAAGTTTGCGGGAAAATGCTTGTTGCATCTAATCCTCGGCAGCTTGCCTTGCTCAGCAGTCTTGAAGAGCGAGCCAGACAGAATGGGCTCAACGTTGAACGACTAGACGCTCAGGCGCTAAGACAACGCGAACCCAATATTACAGGTCTGGGTGCACTGTTTGTAGACAGCACCGGTATTGTGGATTACCGAATCGTGTCAGATGTCATGGCTGATTTGATAACTAAAGCCGGTGGGGAAATAGCATTTGGTCAAACGATAGCCGCAATTCAGGAGCATGAGAGCCACGTATCGGTGTCATCAGAAGCGTTATCCTGGAAGTCCAAAAAAATCGTAGTTTGCGCGGGTTTACAGTCTGATCGTCTAGCTGCAATGGCTGGGCTAGATGTCGATTTTCAGATCATACCTTTTCGTGGTGAATACTTTCGTTTACCGTCAGAAAAAAACAATAGCATCAATCACCTGATCTACCCAGTGCCAGAAGCAGGGCTTCCATTTCTCGGGATTCATTTAACTCGCATGATTGATGGAGGGGTTACGGTTGGGCCTAATGCTGTGCTTGGGCTTTCGCGCGAAGGCTACAATAAACTTGCATTTAATGCTCGCGATGTTTTGGAATATAGTTTGTATCCAGGTTTTTGGAAGCTTCTTGGCAAAAACTTACGCTCGGGTGTCAGCGAAATTAGAAACTCGGCCTGCAAGAAAAGCTACCTGGAGCAATGCCGACAGTATTATCCCTCTTTGAACCTTGAAGACTTAAAACCTTCGGACGCAGGCATACGCGCACAGGCCGTCACAAACAAAGGAGGATTTGTACAAGATTTTCTGTTTGTACACACATCCAGAATGCTGCACGTGTGTAATGCGCCATCACCGGCAGCCACATCGGCGATTCCAATTGCAGAAATGATAGTGGCAAAACTAGAAGGCTCTGTAGTTTAAGCAGTGCAGTTAACATAAATTATAATAGTATGGATACAACCATGAGTGATAAAAATAGATTGATGCCAGATGAAACTAAAACCGAGCGCAAAATTCGTTTGCGGAAGGTTGCCGCTGCAACAATCGTTGGATCAATGCTGGAGTGGTATGATTTTTATCTGTATGCATTGATGGCTGCCACGGTTTTTTCTAAAGTTTTCTTTAATCCTGCTGATGCGCAAAATGCTACCTTACTGTCTTTCTCGACCTTCGCAATCGGCTTCATAGCCCGACCGTTTGGAGGGATTCTTTTCGGATACCTTGGAGATAAGTTTGGCCGCAAACGTATGTTGATGGTGACGTTTTGCCTAATGGGAGTTTGCACAACAATTATTGGACTCATCCCTGGTTATGCCACGTTGGGCATTTGGGCACCAGTAACGTTGGTGTTGATTCGAATCCTGCAAGGTCTAGGCGCTGGTGCGGAACTCGCTGCAGCAGCTGTCACAGCGTATGAGCATGCAGACGAGAACAAGCGCGGCAGCCAGGGCGCATGGCCCGCTCTGGGGTTGAACCTGGGTCTGCTTCTATCGTCGCTAACGGTCTATCTTTTGACGATGCAGGGTGAAGCATTCTTGCTTGCTGGAGGGTGGAGAATCCCATTTGTAGCCAGTATCGTTCTTGTGATGGTGGGATTGTGGGTGCGCAGAAGCATTCCAGAAACTATTGCGTTCCAGGAGATTAGTGAAGAAAAAGAGTCTCAGTTAACGTCGAACACAGGGATAGAAAAAGCGCCTTTGCTGACTTTGCTTAAGAAAGACTTAAAAGGTCTTGTTGTAGTGCTTCTTGTTGCAATTGGATACAACGCTCTAAGCTATATATTCAAAACATTTTCACTTGCATACCTCACCTTGTATAAGGGTGTCTCAGCAAACACCACGTCACTTTCTGTAACCATTGCCAGTCTAATAGCAATTTTCATGGTTCCTTGTTTTGGAGCTTTATGTGATCGCTGGAGCAGCAAAAGAGTATTGATGGCTGGAGGGACGCTGTCTGCAATATTTGCGTACACCTTCATGCAGCTTTTGGAGACAGGCCAGAGCTTGTGGATATTCATCGCTATAGGTTTTGCGACCGGCGTACTTGCGCCTATGATGTTCGCTCCTCAAGGCTCTTTCTTGAGTCGCCAGTTTCCTGCTAATACAAGATCATCAGGCGTTGGTACTGGTCGTGAAATTGGAACTGCTATAGCGGGTGGCCTAGCTCCACTTGGAGCGTTATCCTTGGTTTCAAGCTCTCCAACGCACTCAACAAATGGCGTTGTACTGATCTTGATTTTATCAGCAGTTTTGTTGGTCGTGGCTTGCGCATTTGATCAAGGTGCTAAGAGTTCTAGTTTCAAGAACTGATGAATAGGTCTGTCTCTTTTATCATAGATAATGCGTGTACAGTGTATGGAGAAAATAATGGAAATTGAAAAAGATGATGTGAGAGTTGAGTTAAAGAAATTGGTTGATGTGATGCGTTTAGAAGAAAGTTATACATCTTTATTATCTGGCGGTCTATTTTCAATAGATCAAGTTGCAAGTGATGTTTACGCTTTATTAGACGCTACTCAATCCTGTTGGGTTGGTGTGTGCTATTACTTTCAAAGGCGATCTTCTTCAAAAGAAGATCGCCTTGGTATGCAAGAAGAATTTAAGGAGCTTTTAGATCTTTTGGAGTTCGAGAAGCAATTTAGCACCGTTCGGGCTCATACTAGATTGATTCCTTTAGATGCCTGTTCGATATTGACCCACTTTTATAGAGTGCTACGTATTGAAGAAATTTTATGTAAGTATAAAAATATTTTAAATCGGTATCAACATGATTGATTTTACTTCTTTTTATCACGCAGGCTATCTGCAAGTTTTATTAGTTGTTCCAAGTCTTCAATAGTCTCTAGTTGAAGAGCTTTTTCAGTTAGGTTATGTCGGAGCATATGAATACGTTGAGCTGTAGAGTCTTGTGGTGGAAGTATCTCCATCGGAGATACTCCGAACAGGTCTGCCAACCTAAGCAGATCTTCGATGTTAGGCATAGTTTCAGCTCTTTCATACCGGCTAATGGTATTAGGCTCGCAGTCTATGAGTTCTGCCACTTCAGACTGCTTCAGCCCCTTACCTGTGCGTAGCAGCTTCAGGCGAGCGGCGACAAAATCGCGCATGATTTCTGATCCCTTTTTGGAGCCAGAGAGCATCAGCACTGACGCTCCAAAAAAAAACACCAGAAATAGATATTTTTATTCATTTCTGGTTGATTTTTTTTGTGTTTGCTCTATTTTGTTACCTACAAATCCATCACCTGCTGGCCATCCCGACCCAGATACAGATGGAGCTGGTTCTCATCAGCACACCACTCGCCCCTGCGCTCAGCGGTTTGGGAATTCGAAAGAGCGCCTGATCGGAAGGTTCTGAATATGAAAAATTGGCGTGTTTTGATGCACAATTCTGCCGTACATCAGTCACTTATCACGTTGATCGAACAGTTGGACGTAGAGGTGTATTCCCCCGAAAGCACTACCTACCGCAAACGTCCGGATCGCCCTTCATCGGTAGAGACGAAGGTGCGTTTGTTTCCTGGCTATCTGCTGCTGCGCTTCGATCCTGAGGTCACGCACACGACGACTATCACCGCGCTGAATGGCGCTCATGGGTTCGTTCAGTTTGGCGGTAGTGCCTGTGTTGTGCAGGACGCTACGGTCGAGCAATTAAAAGCCGCTACCTTGGTTCGTTCTAACCGTCAGCTTGACTGCATCGAGTTTCGTAATTTGCCGACTGAGCTGGAAAAGACGCTGCGTCTGATCATCGACATGAAATCTGAAGCTGCGCGCAGAGCGGCTTTCTTTGCTCTGCTGGCCCAGGACGCAGCGCTGGAACGCCTTGTCAGACGCTCCGGAACCCTTTGCTATTCGAGGGTACGTGCCGCTTAGGCATTACCACTTCCCACTATTTCCCATTTCACCGCCTGGTCTAGCCAGGCGGTGTTTTTTTGCGTTCTCACAACCTTCAGGAGTTCCCATGGCGTCATCCGAAGATGAAGCAACCACCAAGACATCAAGCGTTTATATCCGAGCGGTCAGGGTGGAGGCGCTGAACAAAGCCGCGATACGGGTGAGCTATGAAACCAAAAGCTCCAGGCAGATTTCGCCCTCGGAGCTCGCTCGCTATCTGATCGATAACTATTTGGAGCATGCCGTTCAGGAGCTCATTGCAGAGGCTGCAAGAAAGTAGTCGTTCCGTAACTCAGGAGTTCTTAACATGCTCACCACCAGTGCCTTTCTGGCCCTGGCTATGCAATGTGCTCCCTCGATACACCCAGCCACGCTTACCCCCATCGTCAAGACAGAATCCTCCTTCAATCCCTATGCCATTGGCGTGGTCGGCAAAGTGTTGCCGCGTCAACCGCAAAGCCTGGATGAAGCCGTATTGGCGGTGAAAAAGCTGGTGGCAGAGGGCGCTGATTTCAGCATCGGCCTGGGCCAGATCAACCGGCAGCATTTCGATGTCAACCGACCCGAACCCGTATTCGAGCCCTGCACCAACCTGCGCATGGCAGAGCGAGAGCTACAGGCCTGCTACGTAAAGGCCAGCAAAGCCGATCCGGATACGCAGGGAGCTTTGCGCAAAACCATTTCCTGCTACTACAGCGGCAACCTTAAACGCGGATTCAAGGCCGAGGCCGCTTTTGGCGGCAGCAGCCACGTGCAGCGTGTGTTGGCCAATGCAGGCGGTACTACCGTTACCGTCCCGGCTCTGGAAGGCGGCTCCGCTGAGCCAAGCCAGCTCCAGCGCGCTCAGGCCCCGGCGTCCTCCGTTGATCCGACCTACGAAAGCTGGGACGTGCTGCGCCAGTACCCGCGTTATCTGCCACCTGCGCCACCGCCTGTTTCTGCTCCATCCGCTGCACCTGCTGTTCCGGCTTCACCCCCAGAACAACCCTCAACTCTCCCTAAAGAGGATCAATGATGATCAAACGTACCCTTGTGCCCAACAAAGGCGAACTCTGCATTCTGCTGGTGGCCGTGGCCTGCCTGCCCGGCATCGCTTCCGCTGACTGGCTCAGCACGCTGAACCAGTGGGGCAGCAATATCCGTCTGGGCCTCTATACCCTGGCGGGCACCCTGGGCCTGGTTTGCCTGATCTGGTCAGGTGCCCAATGGCTGATTGCCCGCTCCACGGGTGACCGCTCGCACACTTTCATGGACTACCTGCAGCAAGTCGGAGTGATCCTGGTTGTCGGTGGGTCTGTGGCCTTGGCCACGGCGGCCTGGCAGGTGTTCGGCACCGGCGTGCCGGGTTGACCAGGAGCGCTTATGGCCGGTAATGAAGTACTCAAGAAACTGACCTTCGAAAGCTACAACGCGATGAGTCGGCCCGCGATGTTCTGGAACATCCCCATCATGCCGATGGTGGGGTTGCTGATGGGCGGCCTGGTCTTCGGTGTGGCCGCAACCTTCCTGCTGTCCTGGGTGTGGGGCCTGGTCGCTGCCGCCCCGTTCCTGATTGCCCTCATCGCCTTGAGGGTTGTGGGCCTGATTGATCCTCAATATTTGCGCCGCATCCGCTTTGGGCGGCGGCGTCTCTGGCTGAGCCTCAAGTACGGCAAACCGTTGTTGCTGACCCCCTTTAACCCGCAATGGAATGAATTCTATGGCGCACGATTTTCACAAAAGCGTTATGCCCCCGGAAAAGAAAGCGCCATTGATGCGCTATCCGGTCCACGAACACATGGTGACCCTGCCCGGCAATCGCCTGGTGAGCCTGATCCAGTTGAAGGGGGTTTCCAGCGAGACCCGCAGTGATGACGAACTGGTCCACCTGTTTCATAACCTCAACCGCTACTTCCTGGCCCTGGGCAAAAAGGAAGGCAAGCACCTGATGCTGCAAACCTACATCACCAAGACGGGCATCGAGCTGGACACGCCGTACACCTTGCCGTTGCCCGCGCTTCAGGACTTCGTGGACGCTTACACCGCACCGTTTCGCAACGGCACCTTCTATCAGGTCGGGTACAGCATTGCCCTGATCCTCAAGTACCGCGAGGTGGATGAAGGGATCGAGCGCATGAGCGACCTGTTGTCACTTTCCTCTACGTTGCTGGCCGAATATGACCCGGTCATCATGGGCCTGGAGGAGAACGAACACGGCGCGCTGTTCTCGCAGATCGGGCGCTACTACAGCCTGCTGATCAACGGGCACGAAAAAGACGTGCTGGTCAGCGACACCCGGCTGGGCGACGCGATCATAGATAGCGTCACCAACTTCGAAAACTACGATTTTGTCGAGAACCGTCCTAACCGAGGTGGCCAGCGTTTCGCGACGACCTTTGACCTGCGCGACTACCCCAGTGGCGGGACCTACCCCGGCATGTGGGACGAGGCCATCGAGCAGCAGTTCGAGTTCACCCTGGTGCAAACGTTTCTGTTCGAAGACCGCAACAAGGCCAAGGACAAATTCAAAAAGCACGTGGCGGACCTGGGCTCGGTCGAGCGCGATTCCAGGCAGACCGAGGAGCTTGAAAATGCCATCGAGGCCATCACCCTGGGCGACAAGGCGTTTGGTCGCTATCACGCCTCCCTGATCGTCTTCGGCAAGACCCCGGACCAGGCCATCGAGAACGGCACGAAAATGGCGTCGGTGTTTACGGTGCGTGACGCGACCTTTGTGCGTTCGACCATGAGCAACATCGACACCTGGTACACGCAGTTCCCCGGTGTGACCGAGGCCATGTACCCCATGATGAAATCGACCGAGAACCTGGCGTGCAGCTTTTCCCTGCACTCCACCCCCACGGGCAAGGTCAAGGGCAACCCCATCGGTGATGGCACGGGTGTGATGCCCGTGCTGACGGCCAACAAGGCGTTGTATGTCCTCAACGTGCATGACAGCCCGCCCGGCCAGAACAACCTCGGTGAAATGCTGCCAGGGCATGCGGTCTTCACGGGCCAGACGGGGGTCGGTAAAACCACCGCGGAGGCCACCCTGCTGACCTTTCTCAGCCGCTTCGATCCGCTGATTTTCGGCATCGACTACAACGAGTCGTTGCGACATTTGCTGTGTGCATTGGGGGCCGAGTATTACACCGTGCAGCTGGGGCACTTCACCGGCGTCAACCCGTTCCAGTTTCACGACAGTCCGGGGTTGCGGCAAATGCTGTTTGACCTGGTGCTGTGCTGCGCCGGTGGACCTGACAAGAGCAATGACGCTGACCAGAAAAGGATCAAGGACTCTATCGAGGCGGTCATGGCGCACACCAACGTGCGCAATCGCAGCATGTCATTGCTGCTGCGAAACATCCCCGAGCAAGGCGAAAACTGCTTGCGGACCCGGCTATCGAAATGGTGTCGCCTGGCCGGTGAAGGCCGTGTAGGGCAATACGCCTGGGTACTGGACTCGCCGGTCAACCAGTTCGATGCGCAGACCTACCGGCGTCTCGCCTTCGATTGCACGCAGTTACTCAAAAACAATTATGCCGAGAAACACCCCGAGGTCATGGAGGCGTTTCTGAACACGCTGTTCTACATGAAGCGCGAAATGCACGAAGCCCGCCCCGGCAACCTCCTGCTGAACGTGGTGGCCGAGTACTGGGCACCGTTGTCGTTCAAAAGCACGGCGGATGCCATCCAGGAGGTCTTGCAGAGCGGTCGTATGCGCGGGGAAATCCTGATCATGGACACCCAGTACCCCGAGCAAGCGCTGGCGACGAAGTATGCTCCGGCGGTCATTCAGCAGGTGACCACCCCCATGTGGTTGCCCAATGAAAGGGCCCTGCCGGAGAACTACGCGAAGTTTGGCGTCACGGGCAAGCTGTTCGACACCGTGCGTGCCATGGGGAAACTCAGCCGGGAAATGGTGGTGCAGCAGGGTCACCAGACGGTGAAGCTGAAGATGGAGCTGGGCGGCCCACTCAAGTACTGGTTGCCGTTGCTGTCGGCCACGGTAATGAACCTGGCAGTGGCCGAGCGTATCCGGCAACACCTGGGCACGACCGATCCCAAGGTGTGGGTCGATGCGTTCCTGGTGGCCGAGGCCGTGCGCCAATGGTTGAACACCGACGATCCCGCTGTATGGCTGCCCGCGTTCGACTACGCCGACAACCTGCGCCAGTCCATGAACACGCGAGATGCACAGCGCTGGCTTCCGGCCTTTCAGAAAGCCTGGAAGGCCCTTCAGGAACACAACGAAATGGAGAATGAGTCATGAAAAAGCAGATGCTGGTTTGCGCGCTGAGCGCGCTCATGTTGACCGCAGCCCTGCCTGCTGCCCACGCCGCAGTGCCAGGCGTTCCGGTCCTGGACCCGTCTACCCTGCTCACGCTGAGGGCGAATGCGTTGGCCCAGGCCAAGCAGGCAATGGATGCACTGACCACGGCCAAGGACGCCATCCGCGAGACCGCGCAGCAGTACAACCATTACAAGAGCATCATCACCGGCAACGACATGCTGGGTGGGTTCCTGAACGACCCGGCCTTGAACAAGGTGATGCCCATGGGGGACTGGGCCGATGTCTACGGCACGGCACGGGACATCGCCAGTTTGCGTGACCGCTACGGCTTAACCTCGGATAATGCCAGCGTGCAGGCGAAATTCGACCAGATGATGTCGGTTGCCGATGCGCTGGAACGCAATTACAACGCCAGCACCGAACGGGTCAAGAACGCCGAGTTCCTACGGGCACGGTTGAACGAGGTGACGACCCCACAGCAGAAGGAGGATTTACAGCTGCGCTACCAGCAGGAGCTGATCGAGCAGCAAAACCAGCAGATGCGGCTGGCCAACATGCAGATGCTTCAGCAGCAGCAAGAGAAAATGGAAAACGAAAAACGGGCCCAGGCGTTCCGTGATTACATGAACGGTAAAACGAGCGTGCGGCCCAGCTACGATTGATTAACCAATAAATTCAAAAGGGAAGATGACCCATGTTTAAAAGAATGACCGCTTTTTCTTGCTTGGTGTTGTTTGCACTGGCGCTGTCAGGTTGCTTTGATGGCAAAGGGCAAGGGTTCGTTGGGCGATGGACTGGCGAAGACAAAACAAGAATGTTCAAGCCAAGCTTTGTCATGGATATCTCAAAAGACGGAGAAGTGTTTCACGTAAACCGTGAAACCACACAAGACCTTATGGGGGATGGGAAAAGAGAAAAAAGCATGAAGCTGTTAGAAGCCAAGGCTGAGTCGGATACGGTACTGAGTATGCGTGGCGGCCTTGTAACCATGCGTTTGGAAGGCGACGTCATCTATTTCGACAACATCACCTACACCCGAGCAAAATAACGGAGGCGGCATGAACATCAAAAACATAGCCCAGACGTTGTTCAATTTCGTTGATGCTGCTCTGCAAAGCGCCCTGGTCACCGGGATGGCCAAGGTGATGCTGGGGCTTGGAGCGCTCTTCGGGACGATGTGGTTGATCCACTTCACGCTTCGCAACATGCAGTGGCTGTACCGGGGAATGAACGTTGCCTTCGAGGATGTGGCCAAAGAAATCATGAAAATGGCTGCCATCACCGCGTGTGCGTTCAGTGTGCAATGGTACGTACAGACGATTGTGCCCTTTATCACCGGCTTGCCCAACTGGATGGGGGGCATTTTGTCCGGCCAGGAGGGCACGCAAACCAACCAGATCGACAGTTTGATCGTTACTTACGGTGCCAACCTGAAAGCCCTGATAGGGGCTATGAAGTTCGATATCTTCGACGCCAGTTTTTCTGATATTTGGTTGGGCATTCAGGGGGTGGTGTTTTATGCGATTGGAGGTATCCCGTTCTTGCTCGCCGCCGTGGCCACGCTGTTTGTACTGAAAGTCTCGACAACCGCTATCGTGGCCGTAGGGCCTTTGTTTATTGCCTTTCTGCTGTTCGATCAGACCCGGCAGTATTTCTGGGGGTGGGTTGCAGCCATCGCAGGCTTTATGTTGGCTCAGGTGTTGATATCGGTCGTGCTGGCTATCGAGATTGGTTTTATCAACACCGTGATGATAAAAAATGGCGTCATAGACACCAGTCTGGAGGGGAATCTCACCATCCTGATTGTCTTCTGCACGTTCACAGCGCTTGTGATCGAACTGCCTCAGCAAGCAGCCTCCATCATGGGCGGTGGCCCCTCCGGAGGCGGAATGATCAGCAAAATTTCAGGATTTGGAGCAGCAAGAAGCATGACCAGCGGTGCCGCCGCCGGCATTTCAAGACTGCGGAGGGGACGCAACAACATCAAATAGCACCTCGCTGTACCGGCTACATCCTCTCCCTACTCGCATCACCCTCGCTTCTCTCAGGTACTCCACTATGAATGTCAAACTTGCTTTGAGCGGGCTGCTTTCGGCTGCCTTGCTGTCAGGGTGTGGCTCTGCGCCCAAACTGTCCGAACCGGAAGGGCAGTGGGAAGACATGCCCTTCACCCATGCCCCAGCACCTCGCGCTGCCCCCGTGACCACGCCCGCTCCCGTGCCTGGCCGGGTAATGCCAGCAGCGAGTCCCGCGCCCCAGGCGCAGTCGCTCAAGACAATCAGCCCAAAGCGCCCGGCAACCGCCTCCACGGCAAAGCCCGCCGAGGCCCCGCCCAACGACTCCAAATGCTCCGCGAACTGATCCGCGCAGCGCGTGTTTGTCCCGTTTAGGTGATCTATGAAAAAGTTTCGAAAATCCAAACAGGACGTGATCGATCAGGAGCGGCAACTGGCCGCCCGTACCAGCATCGACGCGGCCACCGCACAAGACATCAGCCTGGCCGAACAGGCCTTCATCCATGCAGCGCGGTATTTCGAGAAGAACATCGCCGCCGACGAGAAGGCCAAGACCAAAAACGCCCGTCGCCTGGCGGGCTTCTTCGGTGTGCTGACCTTTATGTCCATCGCCGCCGTGATGGGCCTGACCCCGCTCAAGACCGTGCAACTGGGCCTGGTACGGGTAGACAACAACTCCGGCTACACGGACGTGGTGTGGGCCGACGACAAGGGCAAGCCACCGGAGCAGATCGATGACGAGTTTTGGCTCTCGGCCTATGTACGGTTTCGCGAGAGCTACAACTTCTCAAGCCACGACGCAGAGTTCGGCATGGTGGAGCTGATGTCCTACGGTGAAACGTTTACCGAATACCGCAACTTCCAGTTGTCCTCCAAGGGCTATCTGGAAGTGCTGGGGACCAACCGGCAAATCCGCACGGATATCAACAATATCAACTTCCTGGAACGCAAAGACCGGGAAGGCACCGCCCAGGTGCGGATCACCAAAACCGTGCTGGACCGCAACGGCACGCCTGATCCTCAGTTGGCCCCGGTGACCTGGGTGGCGACGGTGACCTACGACTACAAGAACCCTGCCAAAAAAGCCGGTGACCAATGGCTGAACCCCCGTGGTTTCGGGGTCAAGGCCTACACGATGACCCAGGAAGTGGGGGTGTCCAATGGGAAATAAAGCAGTTTCCAGTTTCGCCACCTTGTTACTCCTGACGTCCGGCCTGCCGGTCTTTGCCGAGAGCCTGGGCACCGGCTCGACGCTGGACCGTCGCGTGCAGACCGCTGTTTACAGCCCGGACAACGTGTACCGCATCCAGGCCTCGGTGGGTCGTACCTCGCTGGTTCAGCTTCCGGCCAACGAGACGATCAATGAGGCGTCAGGCCTGATGGTGTCCGGCGATCCGAAAGCCTGGTCCATCGGCCCGAACAAGGCCGGTAACCTGGTGGCCATCAAGCCCATCACCGACCGGGAGCCCAATACTAACCTGGTGATCAACACCAACCGGCACACCTACCTGCTGGAACTGAAACTGGTGACTCGGGCTGCGGACATGACCTACGCGCTGCGCTTCACCTACCCGGAACCGCCGAAAAAGTCCGGCGCGGTACGCCGTGACCCCGGCAACCCGTGCGACGGCCCGGTGCAAAACGGCCCCTATCAGAAGCGCTCCAGTGCAGAGAGCCGGTCCATAGCGCCGTATGAGGGCTGGGACAACGGCATGCTGACCTGCTTCCGCTTCACCGGCAACGGGCCTCGCCCGGTGCTGTACCAGGTACTCCCCGATGGCACCGAAACCCTGGCCGACGCGCACAACGAACAGAACGTGGTCGTGGTGCATGGGGTCAGCCGGCTGTTTCGGTTCCGCCTAAACGGCTTGGTTGTAGAGGCCCGGCCTACCGTTCAGGTGAACACGGGGTACAACTTCAACGGGACCACCACCGGCGAGATTCGGGAGCTCAAGCATGCAGAACAATGACAATGACCAGGCTCCTGAGAACACTCAAGGGACCACCGCCCAGCCAGATAGCATCGGGCCGCCCGAATCCGCAGCGGCTCCAGCAGCGGCCACGGAGCAAGGAGCGGCACCGAAACACGCCCCGGCCTCGGAGCCCGCCAGCACCCAGGCCCGTGGGGCCTTTGACGTGCGGACCAAACGCACAGGCGATGCCCAAAACAAGAAGTCGCTTTACCTGAGCCTGGCCGCGCTGGGGTTGGTGGGGCTGCTGGGTATTGTCGTGCTTTGCTACGCCACCATTTCCCGGATGAAAACCACCGGCTCCGAGGTTGACGAAACCCACGTCAAGAAGGACGCAACCCTGGACGTGAATCTGGGCAGCGACGACAGCATGAAAAAGGCGCGAGAGGCCAAGCTGGCCGCTGACAAAGCCGAAGAGGACAGGAGAGCCCGCGCTGAACGAGACCGATTGGCGAAGGAGGAAAAGGATAAAAGGGACGCCAATCGTGGATCGACCGATCAGGGACATGCCGCCAGTGTGCCGCCACCGCCCGGCCAGAACACACCGGTCGTGGAGACCCCCCGGCAACGCAAACTGGGGGCTGCAATGTTCGTCACTTCGGAAGATGCGATGGGCACCGGCGCTGCGGATACTCAGCCGCAACCGCCGACCAACGATCAGCCTTCACTGCCGCCTTCATTACTGGCTGACGTTCAGGGTGGATCGAGCAGCGGTTTGGGGGGTGAATCGCCCTCCAGAAAACGCAGCAGTCTGAGTGACCTGGGCGGCACCACCTTTGCGCCGGCCAAAGCGTACCTGGCACCGAACCGCAAGTATCTGGTCAGCCACAACACCTACACGCGCTGCGCGCTGTACACCGAAATCATCAGCACCCACCCAGGGCTGGTGGATTGTCGTCTGACCGATCCGCTGTATTCAGCCGATGGCTCCACGGTGATTGCGGCGGCCGGGGACAAGCTGACCGGCGAGCAGACCGTTCAGGTAGGGCCAGGTGAAACCAGCGTGTTCACCACCTGGACCGAAATCGAAACCCAATCGGGTGTGCGGGCCAAGATTGACAGCTTGGGTGCAGGCCCCATGGGAGCCAGCGGGACCGAAGCCTGGATCAATCGCCACTACATGCAGCGCTTTGGCGGTGCGGTGATGTTGTCGTTCATCCAGGACGCGCTTCAGGCCGCGTCCAACACGACGCAGAAAAGCTCGGGATCTGGAGGCTACACGGTGAACAACAGCGAGCAGAACGTGGAGAGCATGGCCAACAAGGCGCTGGACAGCACCATCAACATTCCGGACACCGCGCATCTGCTGCCGGGCACCGTGATCACCGTGATCGTGGCCCGCGACATCGACTTTTCATCGGTTTTCGAGAACCGCTAAGGAGTATTCATGACGCAAGAACCAGATCACTCGCAAGACCCAGAGGAACAAGGACTGACCGAAGACACGCTGGTCCTGGACTTTCTCGACCAGGCAGGCGTCACCGAACGCCTGAATCGCCCCGGCACCCAGGACGTGGCCATTAACCGGCCCTTTGAAATCTGGGTAGACGGTCCAGACGGCTGGGTGCGCGAGGACGCGCCCTGGCTCACCTACAGCCTGTGTTGGCGGCTGGCCAACGCGCTCTGTGCGCTGAACTACCGCGTGCTGGCTCCTCATTCACCGATTCACACCGTGAAATTGCCTGGCGGGGAGCGGGGGCAGATCGTCATGGCTCCGGCATGCGAGGAAGGCACCCTGTCGATGACGTTTCGCAAACCCTCCTTGCTGCGCTTCACCCACAAGGATTACGTCAACAGTGGCCGCTATGACCGGGCCCAGGCCATCGCTTCACCGGTGCTGACCCTCAAGCCCTGGCAGTGCGACATGAAGGACGCTCACGCTGCCGGGGACTTTGACCCGTTCATGGAAATGGCCGTTGCCCATCGTCAGAACATCATCGTGTTTGGCGGGCCCGGGTCGGGCAAAACCACTTACGGCAAGTCACTGATCGACCTGTTTCCGGCTCACCGGCGCATGGTCACGATCCAGGAAATGCTGGAAGACCCCCTGCCGTTTCATCCCAACCATGTGCATCTGTTCTACGGGCATGTGGTGGGACCCAAAGCCCTGGTGGCCAGCTCGCTGCGGATGAAGCCCGACCACCTGTTCCTGACCGAGCTGACGGGTGACGAGGTGTGGCACTTCATCGAGATTCTGAACACCGGCACCAAGGGCACCGTGACCACGGCGCACGCCAACGACAGTGAAGCGGGCTATGCCCGTGTGTGCGGCCTGGTGAAGCAGTCGGAAGTCGGCAAGGGCCTGGACTACGCTTACATCGAGCGCCTGGTACGGACCTCATTCGACGTGGTGGTGTACATGGAAAAGCAGGACATCCTGGAAGTGCATTACGAACCCGAATACAAGCTGGCCTTGCTCAATGGTCAGCGTCAACGAGCTAAATAGGAGTGGGTCATGTGGTTGAAACGGATTTTTACTCGGAAGTTTGCAACACGCGGTAGCGGTAAGCGCGTAGCAGAAAGGCCCAAGCCACCCACGCAGCCATACGTTCTGCTGCTCAATTACTCACAGTTCTACGCAGTGGCCGAAGCCATCCAGATGGATTACGTCACCTTGCACAACAGCATTATGCGCAACCCTGCACACGGCCTGGAGAAAGCCCTTGTAGAACGCGAGCGGCACAACCGTGATGCATTGGGGCAAGTGTTCACGATGATCGAAGCGCTCCAGCCTTATCCGAGGACGTTTGCAGCATTCGAGGCGGCACGTGCTCACGTTCAGGAGGCCGAGCACACGCTCGTAAGGCAGGGTGATAGGAGACGTTTATGTGGTGGAGACTGACATTACTGGTCATCGCATTGATGCTGGTGTTCTTCGTGGCAGGTCTTTATGCAGGGGGTGCGATGTTTCTGCACCTGACTCAGGGTCACTTCGCAGGCTTGGCGTGGGACACACTGTGGGAGGCCCGCAAGCTGCCCTGGAACGACCGGCGCATGCTTTACGTGCCCTGGTCGTGGTGTGTGACGGCAGCCCTGACGTTCCTGCCGGTCGGCGTTACGTTGATGGCCGTTTTCGTGCGCTTGAAGCCCAAGACTTCGCTGCACGGTGATGCCCGCTTTGCCAACGACCGCGAGCTGCGCCAGTTCGAGTACCAGGGCGAGTACAAGAACACCAGTAAGGCCCGCAAGTAGGCTTTACGCTCACTGCATGCATTCAGACAACAGACGAGGCATTACGATGACCACCGAAAAAGTGTTCGCAAAAAGTGACGCAAAAGACGTACTGGCGCTCTCTAAGGCATCAGCAGAAGCCATGTTGGCGAACTTCACCATAACCATCGTGTTGGCGGGTACGAAAACCGATGATGAGGTCACGCCGTTTATCGAAAGGCTGAATACCGGCCACAAGGGGAGCTGGACCACGCTCGCCAATAGTGAGTCAGGCTATGAGCGTGTGTGCCGTTTGGCGAAGCCATCACAGGGCACCAGTAAGACCCGCAAGTAGGCATTACGCTTGATACACCCGCATTTTCAGACCATCCCATGCAACGCCACACAGTCAGCTACCAGCCGCCTGGCGTTTGGCTGTGCCTACTCAAAGGAAATATGACCATGAATGTACGTACCGCACTGACCCTGTCCGCAGTATTCATGCTGTCCCTGACTGGCTGCGCCACCCAGTCCCAGGTGGATCGACAGACGAACCAGCTCGAAGTCATCAGCGCCTCGCTCAAGCAGATTCAGGCCAACCAGCAGCAGTCCATCGAGCTGCAAAAACTCCAGGCTGATCTTCAGCAGCAAAGCAACAACGAACAGGCGCTTCAGCGTCAAGCGAGGAGCCGCTGATGGCCAGAGCTAAATCCAAACCCATAAGCCCAAGCAATCCCCAAGAACGGATCGAGGAGCACCCCGCGTTCCTGCTCGGCAAGCACCCCACGGAGGATTCGTTTCTGGTGGCTGCTCCGCCAGGTTCCGGCAAGCCCGTAGGGGTGGTGATTCCTAATTTGCTCCGTTATCCCGATTCGGTTGTCGTCCACGATCCCATCAAGGATTCCATACAGCGTATGTGATTAAGCATGCTTAGAGGAAACAAGAGAATACGATTATGACAATCATCAAGCACGCGACTAACCCAGCAATTTTTGTTGGAACCTCCGACGAATTCGACACTGCTCAAGATGGAGAATTTTCGGCGTCTGGACTCTGGTTTTTTTATGTTTGCGGCAAAGAAGGGGGACTAGCCTGCTTATCGGCAGAGGATGCGATGCAGGCAGGCGAAAAGGAATTTTTCAGAAGAACCGAAAACGAAATTCGAGATTTCTTACACAGCGAGGTCTACGCATTAAAGCAGCGCTTGGCGTGTCAGATCGTCCCAGTGGCAGCGCCCGAACATGATGATGCGTTGGGTGATTGGATGGTAGAGGGGGTCTTTGAGACGAATGAACCGTATTCTGGACCGTTAAGCGGGCTAGGGTTAAGTCTGACCTGTTTCGCTGAGTTCGAAGGCGCTCCTTTAGGCTATCGCTTCGATGCCCTGCCAGGTTATCGACCGTTGATGGATGAAGCGTATGAAGCGCTGGCCCATCTCAAAGCAGCGCAGCCTGTGAGCGAGGTGTGTCAACCCTGGACGCGATGGATCATCAATGCCTTAAAAAGGGACCACGATATCGTAACGCTGGAAAGCGCCAATGATTCGTGGCTGGAACTCGCTTTTGGCGACCACATTGGGGAAGCCATACACATCGAGCAATCCTGTTGTCAGCGTCTCCCTAAGAGGAAATATTAAGATGACCACCGAAAAAGTGTTAGCAAAAAGTGACGCCACCGGAAGCGATGAACAGGAGATACGCAGCGAATGGGAATGCCGGTTCGCAGAGCCTGAAGATATTCCAGCCGCAGCGCTGGAGTATTTGCTGACAACCGGCGGCGACGCGCAGGAGATGCGCAGCGAAGACCAGGCCAATCTGGAGCAACTGGCTGCGGACCAGGCAGATGATCCACGCCGTAAGTTAGCTAAGGAAAGCCACGGTATGGATGCCGATCAATTGCTACTCGGATTATTGCGGGGACTGCGCAAATAAATAGCCACATCGCCCCCTGATACACCCGCATTTTCAGACCCTCCCCATGCAACGCCACACAGTCAGCTACCAGCCGCCTGGCGTTTGGCTGTGCCTACTCAAAGGAAATATGACGATGAATGTACGTACCGCACTGACCCTGTCCGCAGTATTCATGCTGTCCCTGACTGGCTGCGCGACTCAGTCACAGCTTGATCGACAGACGAACCAGCTCGAAGTCATCAGCGCCTCGCTCAAGCAGATACAGGCCAACCAGCAGCAGTCCATCGAGCTGCAAAAACTCCAGGCTGATCTTCAGCAGCAAAGCAACAACGAACAGACGCTTCAGCGTCAAGCAGGGGGCCGCTGATGGGCAAGGCTAAATCGAAACCCATCAGCCCGGACAATCCCCAAGAACGGATCGAGGAGCACCCCGCGATCCTCATTGGCAAACACCCCACCAAGGACACCTTCTTAGCCAGCTATGGCCAGACGTTCGTCATGCTGGCCGCGCCCCCTGGCACCGGCAAAACGGTGGGGGTCGTTACCCCCAATCTACTGAGCTACCCCGATTCGGTGGTGGTGAACGACCCCAAATTCGAAAACTGGAGGGACACGGCAGGTTTTCGGGCCGCAGCCGGACACAAGGTCTACCGCTTTTCGCCGGAGCTTTTGGAGACGCACCGCTGGAACCCGCTAAGCGCACTCAGCCGCGACCCGCTGTACCGCTTGGGGCAGATACGCACGCTGGCGGGTGTGCTGTTCGTGTCGGACAACCCCAAGAACCAGGAGTGGTACAACAAGGCTGCCAACGTGTTTGCGGCCATCTTGCTGTACCTGATGGAAATGGAGGGCATGAAGCTCAATGGTATGAAGCTGACCTTGCCCCAGGCCTATGAGGTGGCGTCACTGGGCACCGGGCTCGGTGTGTGGGCGCAGCAAGCCATCGAGCAACACAGCACTGGCCCCAACGCGCTGTCAGTGGAAACCCTTCGTGAACTCAATGGCGTGTTCGAGGCCTCGAAGAACAAGAGCAGCGGATGGTCCACCACCGTCGATATCTTGCGCGGTGCCTTGTCCATGTATGCCGAGAAAACGGTGGCCTGGGCAGTCTCAGACACCGACATTGACTTCACCAAGCTGCGCAAGGAGAAGATCAGCATCTACTTTTGCGTGACCGGTAACGCGATCAAGAAATACGGCCCGCTGATGAACCTGTTCTTCACTCAGGCCATTCAGCAGAACACGGATGTGATGCCCGAGCAGGGTGGTCATTGCGCAGACGGCACGTTGATACTCAAGTATCAGGTGTTGTTCGTGATCGACGAAATCGCGGTCATGGGCCGTATCGAGATCATGGAAATGGCCCCGGCGCTGACACGCGGTGCAGGCCTTCGCTACATCATCATTTTCCAGGGCAAGGACCAGCTGCGCAGCGAGCGCACGTATGGCCGGGAGGCAGGCAACGGCATCATGCAGGCCTTTCACATCGAAATCGTCTACGGCACCGGCAATGTCGAGCTGGCCAAGGAGTACAGCACGCGCCTGGGCAACACCACGGTGCGCGTCCATAACCAGTCGTTGAACAGACAGAAGCATGAAATCGGTGCTCGAGGTCAAACAGACAGTTACAGCGAACAGCCCCGACCGTTGCTGTTGCCGCAGGAGGTCAGCGCCCTGCCTTACGGCGAAGAGCTGATTTTTGTGGAAGCCACAAAGACCACCCCCGCTGCCAACATCCGAGCCCGGAAAATCTTCTGGTACGAAGAACCCGTGTTCAAAGAGCGAGCCGGTATGCCGACGCCCGATGTGCCGATTGGCGATGCTTCCAAAATCGACGCACTCACCGTGCCGGTGCGCACCGTCGAAGCCAAGGTGGCGGTGGCCGACACCAAGCCCATGCAGGCCGAACAGCGGCAGCGCTGGAATCCCAGAGACAGCAAAGCCTCAGCAACCGAAGTGGCTCAGGCCGAAGCGGTCAAGGCTCAGCCCCCCGAGGTCGAGCCGGATCCCGAGCCTGCGCAGGCTGACGATACCCCCGAAACGATGTAGTCCCCCCACTGGCACATCCAAACGCTTGCAGGAGCAACACATGAATACCTTCAGCAAAACGGCTGACCGCCAGGGTCATGCCGCTGGCAACGCCGTGCCTGGTCGCGGCAAAGCGCGGGTCTGCGCGCTGTTCGCAGTGTGTCTGCTGGGCAGCGGCTCGGCCTTCGCCGGTGACCCGTGCAAGTCCGTGCTGTGCCTCTACGGCAAATTCACCGGCAACAGCGGTGGCAGCGAATGCCGCAGCGCCGAACAGGACTACTTCAGC
Source organism: Pseudomonas sp. Pme6b (assembly GCF_058129925.1). Taxonomy (NCBI): domain Bacteria; kingdom Pseudomonadati; phylum Pseudomonadota; class Gammaproteobacteria; order Pseudomonadales; family Pseudomonadaceae; genus Pseudomonas; species Pseudomonas sp. Pme6b. Next base: position 26,287 of record NZ_JBYJZN010000002.1, on the reverse strand, counting down.
ATCCTGGTCAAGAAGCACGGAAACATCAGATGGAGCCAGACCGCTACGGCGCGCCAGGACTACCTCAACAGCTGTCCCGGTGCTGATCGCGGATACACCAAAAAAATCAACGACAAGTTCGGCAAGGTCCGGGGTTGATTCTGCACTCTATGAGATAGGTGATTATCATGATTTTTAAGAAAAACCAGCTAAGTGAAGATGTAAGAAAGAATCTGATTCTTCAAGGTGTATTGAAATACAACGAGGCAATGGAAGTACTGGAGTGGTGTTCCGGTATTCAGTGGCCGACCACGGAAGAAGGATTTTGTGAAACGTCAACGTACTTGCTCACCGAGCTCTTTATGAGGGCAAGGTATTAGCGTATTTCGAGGGGATGGACTCTGCCATCAGGGAAGACTTGGAGAAGAACCCTGCCACCCTGTTGGAAATAAAAGAAATCCTAAGCCATCCCCTTCGTGATGTTTTGTCAGTTCAGCGCGTTGTGAACAAATTTTCTCAAACGCTCCCGCTTTCTGATGTCGTTCAGGAAACGGACTTTGTCCAAGAAGATAGTATCAAAGTGTAATGATTATGATGCCAGCGCTTGATTGATAAATGACGCTAATAACTGAATTTCATTAGGGTGGTTAACACCCTGTTGAGGATAAAGCAATTGAAAATCGAACCGTTTATTTCACGTATTGAAAACGCCCTGAGCCAGAACGAAAAGTGCACGGGTGGCCTTATGGCCGCCACTCGGGTGTTTGGTATCCCTCTTGGTGCATCAGGTGCTCCCGAAGTCTTGACGCTCATCTACGCAGATGGTGTGTTCGCCAATAGCTTCTGGTACGGCCATGTGGTTCAGCACCCAATGAAATCCGGCGTATTTGTGGCTCTTTTGACATGGACCAACCGGTTTGTGAATGCCCAAACAGTGCCTTTGCTGTTTGAGCGTTTTGATCATTGGACGCGGGTGGCACTGGAGTACCACCCGTGCACGGTGCAATCTGAGGATGATGCCTATGCAGAGTGTCCGAGCTTTGACGAAGCGGTGGGTGCCCTGGAAACCATGATCAGTCGATTCGATCATGATATGAGAAGCGGTTACGAGGGGAGTGAATACGCCAGTTGCCCATCGGACTTACGCATCATTGACATCTACGGCGTCTCCAATTTGCGCGATCCCAATGGCGTCTTACCGGCCATCCCCAACTCAAGGAAGTAAGCCTTGCAACTTCACCCATGAAGGATTACCTGCCATCAAGGTCAGTGCGTTTTTAGACACACTAAAGGGATTTCCAAGTTTGGCGTATTGACGCCATATAGATGAACGATTTCATGGCAAGCGTCGCAGTAAGGAAGAACCTGAAGCGCTCTGTAGTTCGCAGGAGCACGTGAAACAAATTCGACAGGGTCAACCAGGTCGCCGTGGGGGGTTTGCGAATCGAGCTTTTCTCATCAATAGCCTCGGCATAAGTGGGGCGCGTTATTTGTAATCGGCTCCTCTGTTGGAGCACTTCCCTTATTAAATGCACACATTCATACACCATTGTCATCATAGAGAGATCATGATCGATGAGACTTTTTATTGCAGAAAAACCCGCTCTGAGCCAGGTCATTGCCGAGGCGTTGGGCACCGTCATACGCAAGGACGGCTATTTCGAGTGTGGCAGCCACGATATCGTCACCTGGTGCGTGGGCCACCTGCTCGAACTGGCCCCGCCCGAGGTGCACAACCCCGATTATAAAAACTGGGTTCAGGCCGATTTGCCCCTGAAGCTGCGCCCGGCCAAGTACCAGCCCATTGCCCGTACTCGCGACCAGCTCAAAGTGGTCCAGCAGCTGATCGGTCGCGCCTCGGAAATCGTCCACGCCGGTGATCCGGACGACGAAGGCCAGTTGCTGGTCGACGAGGTCCTGGTGCATTTCGGCAACACCGCGCCGGTCAAACGCATCCTGATCAACGACATGAACGCCAATGCCGCCCGCAAAGCGTTGGACGGTTTGCGCGACAACAGCGAGTTTTACGGTCTGTTCCAGAAGGCACTGGCCCGCAGCATCGGTGATCAGCTGTACGGGTTCAACATGACCCGCGCCTGCACCCTGGCCGGTAGGGCCAAGGGCGTCAAAGGCGTGTTGTCGGTAGGTCGCGTACAAACCCCGATTCTGGGGCTGATCGTGAATCGCTACCTGGCCAACAAGAGTCACGCCAGCGCGTTTTACTACACGGTTGCGGCCAGCCTGGCCGTTGGCAGCAGTCGTCCCCAGGCACGTCTCGTGGTGGCCGCTGATGCCCCGCTCGATGACAAGAACCGCATCATCGACGAGGCGTATGCCACCCAGGTGGCCGATGCGTGCCGAATGAAACCCGCAGACGTGATCGAGGCGCGTGTGGAGGAGAAGCAAACCCCGGCCCCCTTGCCGTTCGCGTTGCTCGACCTTCAGGTGTACATGAGCAAGACCCACAGCATCGATGCCGAGAAAACCCTGGCCCTGACCCAGGCGCTGCGCGAGAAGTACAAGGCCATCACCTACAACCGGTCCGATTGCAGCTACCTGTCCGACGAACAATTTGCCGAGGCTCCAGAGACTTTGAGCCTGCTAAGCCAGGCCCTGCCCGACCTGGCCGGGATGTTCACCGAAGTGAATTCGGAACGCAAAAGCCGGGCTTTCGACGACAGCAAGGTCTCGGCGCACACCGCGATCATCCCAACGGCAGTGAAGATCGACATTACTCAGCTCAGTGACGATGAGCGCGCCGTGTACCTGGCCATTGTCAAACGCTACGTCGCGCTGTTCTTGCCCGAAAAACGCTACCTCAGTGCCAAAGTGTGTTTTGGCGTGAACGGCCACACTTTCGTTGCGCGCTCCACCAAAGTGACGCACCCCGGTTGGACTGCCCAGGTGGCCGAGGACACCGAGGAGGAGGAAGACAACCAGGAAGATGGCGACCCCCTGTTTTTCGATGCCCTGGCGGCCTTGAAAGTCGGTGACGCCGGGGTATGCGACGGCATTACGGTCGCGAAGGAGAAAACCAAGCCCCTGCCGCTCTACACCGAAGCTGAGTTGCTCAAGGATCTACGGCGTGTCGCCAAGTATGTGCAAGATCCACGCATCAAGCAGCTGCTGATCGCCCGCGATCAGGGCAAGGATGGCGAAAACGGCGGCATCGGCACCCCGGCCACCCGTGGTGCGGTACTGGCCAAGTTGCAGGAGCGTGGTTTCTACGCGGTAGAGAAGAAAAAACTGATCCCCACCCCGTTGGGGCTGGAGTTCATCGCCGCGTTGCCAGCGATTGCGACCACGCCGGACATGACCGCGCTCTGGCATGAACAGCAACAGATGATCGAGGCCGGTGAACTGACCGTGGAGGCGTTCCTGGACGAACTGGAGGGCTTCATCGCAGACCAGGTGGAGAACATCGACCTGGGCAACGTGCAAGGCGATGGTAAGCCGGTATTGGACAGCCTGAACGCTCAGTGCCCCATGTGCGGCGGTGAACTGGCCGTCACCCCGCGAGTGATCGGCTGTCGCGCCTGCGCCTTCAAGTTCCATCCGGAAGTCAGCGGCAAGATGCTGTCGCCCGGCCAGATCGAGGCGCTGCTGACGAATGGCAAGACCGGCGTACTGAAGGGGTTTCACAGCAAGAAAACCGGCAAGTCCTTTGAAGCGGCCCTGAAGCTCAATCACGAAGCCAAGCTGGAATTCGTATTCAGCCGCAAACCCACGCGCGCGTAACCCTCTCTCCTAAGGAGGCTTTGGCTATGCCAGAGGAACAACAGCCCAAGGCAGCGCAGTGGCCAGACGGCGAAACAATGACGGCGCACTGCCCCAACTGCGAAACCCCTGCGACCGTGGATATCGTCAACGTCAGAAGGTGGCAAATGACCTGGCGTCCAGTGGATTGCGACAACTGCTTTGCGGAGTTTGAGTTGTCGGCAGACGGTTCAACGGCATTGATGCTGGGCCCTGCCGAGGAGACCACAACCCGTGGCCTAGAGCTTCTGAACACGATATTCGTGTTTGACCCAAACGAAGACACCCCTTAACGAACTCATTGAAGAAGGAGCGCAATCATGGCGCGTGGTGAACCGCCCCGGGTTTCTCGGAGACCCTTTTGTTTGAGTCATGCCACCTGGGCAGACTCGGTGAGTTGCTGATAATAGATTGCTTCTGCTTCGACCGGTGGAATATGACCGATTGGCTCCAGCAGGCGGCGGTGATTGAACCAGTCCACCCATTTCAGGGTTTCCAGCTCCACCGCCCCCCGTGTGGGCCAAGAGCGTCGATGAATCACTTCAGCCTTGTAAAGACCATTGATGGTCTCAGCCAAAGCATTGTCGTAAGAGTCACCGACACTCCCGACCGATGGCTCAATACCGGCTTCGACAAGACGCTCGGTATAGCGAATGGACACGTACTGCACGCCACGGTCACTGTGGTGAATGAGTCCACCCTGCTTGACTGGGCGACGGGCGTAAAGGGCTTGCTCCAGTGCATCGAGTACAAAATCGGTACGCGCTGAACTGGACACCTTCCAACCGACGATGAATCGGGCAAAGACATCAATGATGAAGGCCACGTAAACAAAACCCTGCCAGGTACTGACGTAGGTAAAGTCCGATACCCATAGGGCGTTCGGGCACTCAGCCACAAACTGACGGTTGACATGATCCTGCGGGCACGGCCTGGCTTGGTCGCTGACCGTCGTCTTGACGGGCTTGCCGCGTACCACGCCTTGCAGGCCCAGCTCTCCCATCAGACGTTGCACCGTACAGCGGGCGACTTGCAGTCCGTCACGCAGCAATTGTCGCCAGACCTTGCGCACGCCATATACCTGGAAGTGCTCATCCCAGACTCGCTGGATGTGCTCACCCAGTTCCTGGTCACGCTGCGCACGCGCTGACTGCTGGCTGGGGTCAGCCTGCTGAGCAGCGTACCGGTAGTACGTCGACGGGGCGATTGGCAACACCTTGCAAATCGGCTCGACCCCGTAAGACTGGCGGTTTTCATCAATAAACGTCTTCATCGTTTGAATGGGCGGTCGAGCTCCGCCTGGGCAAAATAGGCTGAGGCCTTACGCAAGATCTCGTTAGCTTGACGCAACTGACGGTTCTCACGCTCCAAGAGCTTGACTCGCTCACGTTCGACTGTGCTCAGCCCATCACGCTGGCCGCTGTTGCGCTCAGATTGGCGAACCCACAGCCGTAATGTCTCGGGCGTGCAGCCGATCTTGGGGGCAATGGCACTGATGGTGGCCCACTGCGACTCGTACTCAGGAAGGTGTTCGAAAACCATCCTGATGGCCCGCTCACGGACCTCTGGGGAATACTTCGGTAGTTTTTTCATCGCTCCATCCTCTCAAAGGTTGGAGTCTCCGAGAAACCCGGGGCGGTTCAGTGGCATCAATAAAGTGATCCTGGTAGGCACCTGCGGACAGGATCCTGACGTGCGTTACCTGCCCAACGGCACTGCGGTAACCAACCTGAGCCTGGCCACGAGCGAGCAATGGACCGACAAGCAGAGCGGGCAGAAGGTAGAGAAGACCGAATGGCACCGCGTGTCGCTGTTTGGCAAGGTCGCTGAAATCGCCGGTGAATACCTGCGTAAGGGCTCGCAGGTCTACATCGAGGGCAAGCTGCAAACCCGCGAATGGGAAAAGGACGGTATCAAGCGCTACACCACGGAAATCGTCGTGGACATGCAGGGCACGATGCAGTTGCTGGGTGGCCGTCCACAGGGAGACTCCCCACATGGGCAGAACGGCCACAGCAGCGGTGGCAGTGATCACAACGAACCCCCTCGGCAGCAAGCTCCCCAGCAGGCGGCACCGGAAAAATCGTCCGGCAAGGGCAAAGCCGCACCAAAACCGCCACGTGCATCAGGCAAGCAGACTCAGGCCAAAGCGCCTGCACCGCAACCCGCCGGGGATTTTGGAGCCGGAGATGACGATATCCCCTTCATGGACCCCTACCGGTTCAACTGGATGCTGGTCTGACCCCACCCATACAGCGATCTTGGCCACGTCAGGTGCCGCGCTCCCGGCTCGTCGTGACGCGCTCTATCGTCGCGGCGAACGGAAGCACGGGCGCAGCGCACACTTGACGCTACCTCGTTCAGACAAGGCTCACCTTGGGAGTGTGGGGTAGCTTCACCACCCCGCGCTCCCGAGGTCAACGCGGCCGTTGCGGGATGACAAGGGCAGCGCCCTTGGTGTTCAAGTCCAACGGCTTACTCAATTTTAAGGAACAAATCATGCTCAATACCGTACATCTCATCCTGCAAGGTAAAGGCGGGATTGGTAAATCATTGGCTGCCGTTTTGCTGGCACAGTACTTCTTGAGTAAAGGTGAAACGCTCAGGGCTTTTGATACTGATCAGGAGAATACGACTTTCTCCCACTACAAAGCTCTCAATGCGGTACATATTCCTGTGATGAACGAATCACGCACTATCAATGCAAAGATGTTCGATTCTCTTATCGAGAAAATATTAGAGCAGGAAGGTGTGTTCGTTATTGATAACGGCGCTAACACCTTCTCGCCACTGTTGGCCTACATGGTAGAGAACGATTTGGTCAATTTTTTGCAGGAAAACGGCAGGAAGGTTTATGTGCATACCGTTGTTGGCGGTGGTGATACGCTTCAAGATACCGCTAATGGCTTTAACTCAATCGCTCAAGGGTTGCCCGAAGCTTCGCTTGTTTTGTGGATGAACGAACATTTCGGAGCGTTGATTTCTGCCGATGGGAAGCCATTTATAGAGACAAAACTTTACCAAAAACAAAGTGATCGCCTACATGGAACAGTGAGCTTGCCTGCTCGAAATCATCATACCTATGGAGATGATATTCGCCGTATTTTCTCAGTTGAATCAAATCCAGTTCTGAGGTGTCTATGAGTGATGAACTTGAGCGGCGGATATCGCAAAAGGTTTTCGAGGAAGTGGGCATAACTATTGGGTCTAAAGATCCAATCTATGCTCTGGCAGTAATTTGCAAAGAAATAGTCAAGGAGGATAAGGAAGGATATATTGATCTTCAAGAACATATCATTCGAGAGATTAGAGATATTCCAATTGAAATTGGCAAGACTGTAGAGCGAATCAGTTTGGCAGTTGAGGAGGCCGAAAATACTGCGGCAACGCTTTGTAAATCTTCCCGTGATTTACTGAAAGGCAATTCAGCAGCCATTATTGAGGAAACGAAAAAATCGCTGGACCTGATAACCAGGGATCAGGTAGCGATAGCTTTGTCACAGATTAACCTCTCTTTCAGTACTTTAGAGGCCAGAGCCAAATCGCTCGGAGCTGACACACCGCGACGTATACCCAGGTGGTTGTCTACCGGTGCATTGTCTTTGTCGCTGTTGGTTTGCATTCTCCTATTTCCGCCTGTTGTATTTTTTCAGGTGATGAAGAATGCTGAGCTTGATCATCAGGTTAATTACTTTGCGAGAGAGCTTGTTATTTTAGAACGCTCCGTAGCAAACCAGCCAAAACCGGTGCAGGAAAACATCAAGCGAACTGCTGAGAAAGAGAAAAAAGATCTCTGACATCGTTGCGCATTAATCCAGCAGGTTTTCAGGAGGCGTGGGGTTGTGTGTGAAGCGCCTCACCCCTGGAGCGGTTTGGGGGGCTGTTTGAGGCTGGGTATTAGCCACAGCAGGTTGCAGTGCTGGAGCTACGAGCAGCGCTTTCACGTACCGATTGAATTGCGACTGGCTCATTGAAAGGCTTTCGGATGCAACCAACTGATCGTATATCGCTTTAAAGGTGTACCCGCTTTCGAGTTTTGCTTGAATAGCCTCCCGGTGCTCTAGAAATGCAGCTTTGCCGTTCCTAGGGGCGCTTCGCCAGTCTTTCATACCTACACCTCCACATGATTTTGCCTGCAAGCTATCACTTAGTGCGTTTCAGTGCAATTTAGTGATTTTCTGTGCGTCTTAATGCGCTGATATCGGCTTTAAACGCCTTATAGTGCGTATTTGTGCTCTTCAGTGCGTAGGAGTGCGTTTTTGTGCGTGCACACCCTCTTCGATTTGGAAAAACAGGCACGTTACCGATTGTCTACAAAAAAGAGCTTCGCCTTTTTCGTAGCCAATCGACGTGCCAAAGGGGATACCCCTTTGAAACCCCGCAGAGCGGGAAAGCGTTGTCGTTGTCGTTGTTGGTTGTCGTCATTCAGGTGCCCTCAGGAGGTGATCTTGTGGCCAAAAAAGTGACCAAATCATGCCCCGTGTCATGCCGTTTCACGGATGAACAGTTCGCCCGGTTTGCCGAGCCCATCGCGCAATCCGGCCTCAAGCCAGCCCGCTTCTTTCATGACCTGGTGATGAGCCGTTCGCCTACCTTCGAGCAGTCCGCAATCGACAAGAAGCGGATGCAGCAGGTATTCGAAAAGTCCGGACATGCTCTAAACCGAGTTGCCTACTCCGCAAACTCGGCACCTTACAACGGCACGCTTTATCAAAAGCAGTATCTCCACTGGCTTAATAAGCTGAACGCTATTCAACAACTATTGCTCACGGTATTGCCCGATACTGACCCGCCAAAACCGTCGAGGCCATTCCATAATGGCAACCGTGGCTCACCTAACGAATCCGGCAATAAAGTTCATATTATTCGGTTCCGACTCACCCAAGACGAAATGGCGCAGTTTGATCAAATGATCAAGCGGGCGGGCTGTTCTGTATCGGCCTTTTTCAGGGAGCTGATCTTAAATCAAACACCGGTGTTTAGAGAGTTTACCGGGTTTAGGAAACGAATTGTATTTATCGTCAATAAAGCCGGTAACAACATTTCTCAGTTGGCTTATATCGCTAAATCAGCCAGTGATAGGGGCCTTATTGCTGACAGTGTGAGAGACAAATGGTATGAATCGCTTGTGGTCATCGAAACGATTTTATTAGCAGGTATAGAATATGCTGATTAGAGTCAGTGGCTATAATACCGGGGCGCAGGAGTATTTAGAGAAAGGCAATAAGTCAGGTCGGGAGTTTACCCGTGATGAACTGGACCATCGCTTGATCATTGAAGGTCAACTCAGTTTGACCAGAGCCATCTACGAGAGCATTCCTGATCATGGTCAGGATCGTTACCTCACCTTTACGCTCAGCTTCAAAGAAGACACGGTTTCACCTGAACTCCTCAAAGCGGTGACGGCCGACTTTAAAGCGTTCTTTATGCATGCGTACAAGCCCGAAGAATTCAATTTTTATGCCGAAGCGCATTTGCCCAAAATGAAGACGATCACTGACAGGAAAACCGGCGAGGTCATTGATCGCAAGCCTCACATTCACATCATTATCCCACGTATCAACCTGTTGAGTGGCAATGAGGCCAATCCGGTCGATGTTTATAAGAATCATGAGAAGTACTTTGAAGCTATTCAGGAGCACATCAACCAGAAGTATGGCCTGTCTTCGCCGCGTGAGAATGTCCGTGCGGACATCACCGACGCGGCCAGTGTCCTGTCCCGTTACAAGGGCGATGACTTCTATGGCAAGAACCGACAGTTCAAGCAGGAGCTGGTCAAGCAGGTTATTGAACGTGGCGTGACTTCGCGCGCCGATTTTTATGCCTTGGTGGCTGAACACGGTGAAACACGCATCCGTAATGAAGGTAAGGACACTGAATACATTTCGGTCAAGTTGCCGGGTGACGCAAAGGGCACGAATCTGAAAGACACCATCTTTCAGGATGACTTCATTGTCAGGCGTGAACTGAAGAAACCACCGCTTGAAGCCAGTGTGATTCAGGAACGCTTGCTCGCCTGGCCGCAGCGCGCGAGGGAAATCAAGTACGTCAACAAGGCCACCCCCAAGTTTCGCAAAGCCTATTCCGAAGCCTCCCCTGAAGATCGTGTTCGGCTGCTGGCCGAGCGCGAAGCCAGGTTCTATCAAACTTATGGAGAATCCCATGACTCAGTACACACCGGGCAACGACAGAGAGATCACCAGCGAAGTCCTGCTGAAACTGCGGGGCGACGCACTGCCGCACCTGCCGATGGCCTGCAAGACCTGTCCGTCAGCGATGTGGCAGATCACCGGCAAGCCGGATCGGCCCGAAGCCGTGACGGTGCGCTGTTACTGCCCAGTGATGCACACGTTCACCTGGGACAGTCGCAACCAGGAGGAGATTCTGGATTGCGACCATCTGTACCAGGAGGAGGACGAGGAAGAGGGGGCAGGTCCACAGCTGAGCGAGGAAGAGGAGGAAGCGGGCCTGCCGCCGTTTCTCAGGAAGCAACGGGAACAGCAACGCCAGCAGGCGTTACAGGCCGACGCAGGGCCGGAGCTGGAAAATCCCGAAACGCCCGAGTACGAGCTGGACGCGTAGTCCCGCCGTATGCCAAGAACCCGCACCGCGTCGCGACCATCGCTGACATCGAGGAGCGAGGCCGACGCCTTTTTGATCCGCTCAAGAAGCCTTCTGACAACGCGCTGGTGTTCTACAGAGCACCTTCCGTCACGTCGATGCCCAAGGCAGCGACTGCGACAGCAACGCCTGGACGATCCACTGCCGGGCGTAGGCCCAGGGCTCCAGGCAAGCCCCGCCCTCCCCGTCAATGGCGGCCTGGGTCTGTCGTCCCGCCCTACGCCAAGAACCCGCATCGGGTCGCGACGGTGGCCGACATCGAGCAGCGCGCCCGGATGCTGTTCGATCCACTCAAGCGGCCCGCAGACAAGGCACTGGTGTTCAAGCGGGCTTCGATCAAGGCCCTGACCGTTAACAGGCAGGCCTCGACGGTGGCCGCATATTTCACGCGGCAGGCGCAGCACAACCAGATCGCTCCGGCGCATCGACGGGCCATCCGCCGGATCGACCAACAGTATTACGCGCTCAGGCGCGCCGTGTTCTCCGATCAACGCTTAACCCGCCAGGACAAGGCGCAGCTGGTTTCCGTGCTGACCTTCGAACGGCTCAAAGCACGTGAACAGTTCCACAAACCCCAACCCAGCATCGAGGTAAATCTCATGGGCAGTGCAGCCATACGCAATCTCCTGGACGATGAAAAAGAAGACCCAGGTTTCAGCATCAGCGGCGCGAGGGGCCCAGGCCCTGAAGGCGTGCGTGAACGGGTGAAGCGGGTCATGGATCGCTTTGCCAAACAGATTGATCCAGCCGCCGCCAGTCAGCGCGCGCGTGACCTTAGCGCCAAGGACCTTTACACACGCAAGGCCAAGTTCAGCCAGAACATGCATTACCTGGACAAGCAGACCGACAAGACCCTGTTTGTGGACACGGGCAAAACAATCTCTATGCGTCGCACGGGGATTACCGAATCCGGGGTGTCGGTGGCCCTTCAGCTGGCCCGGGAGCGGTTCGGCAGCACACTGACCATCACCGGCACCGCCGAATTCAAAAAGCTGGTGATCGAGGCCGTGGCCAAGAATGGCCTGGACGTGCATTTCACCGACAAGGCCATGAATCAAAGCCTGGCGGACCGCCGTGCAGAGCTGGACATCGAACGTGAGGGCCAGAGCATTGGTCCTGCCACCGACTTGCCTCGGCACGTTGATGACGCCACACGGGACGTGCGGGACCAGGCGGACCGCCTGAGTGTTACGGTGCCGATCGAGGCGCTGTATGGAGAGGGCAAAACGGCTGAGCAGGTTAGCCTGGCGCTGGCCACTCAGCTGGACACCGTGCCGGAACCAGAACGCATTGCGTTCGTCGAGCTGGTGGCGATCACCCTGGGCATTCCAGAACGCGGCGAGCCCAAGGGCGACCAGGCGTTTGCACAGTGGCAGGCGCAGCGTGCGCAACCGGCTGCGGATTCCACTGCAACAGCAACGTCTGAAGCGCAGGCCAACGTGCCGACGGCTTCAGACACTGCACCCGAGGCGGTGACCCCGACAGCGGCCACCAGCCCAGCGTCGTCGGCCAGCCCAGACGCCGCGAAGCCTGCGCGGCTCAACGACCCGGACCTGCAGAGCCCCAGCGAGCTGGTCAGGCTTGAAGCGCAATGGCGTCGTGATTTCCCGATGTCCGAAGCGGATGTCAGGGCCTCGGATACGGTCATGGGCTTGCGAGGTGAAGACCATGCCGTCTGGATCATTGCGACGAATGACAAGACCCCTGAAGCCGCTGCCCTGCTGACGGCTTACATGGAAAACGACAGCTACCGCGAAGCGTTCAAAGCCAGCATCGTGGCCGCTTACAAGCAAGTCGAAAACTCGCCTAAGTTGGTCGATGACCTGGACCACCTCACGGCGATGGCTGCGCAGATAGTCAATGAAGTGGAAGACCGTTTGTACCCGGAACCTCAATCCGCATCCGCGCAGGCCACCCCGCCCAGGAGCAAGGTTATCGAGGGCACGCTGATCGAGCACGGGGAAGCGCCGTATCAGCATAAGGACACCAATCAGTTGAGCTACTTCGTGACGCTCAAGCCCGAGGGCGGCAAGCCCCGCACGGTGTGGGGTGTAGGGCTGGAAGAGGCCATGACCGATGCAAATCTGAAACAAGGCGACCAGGTGCGTCTAGAAGACCTGGGCACCTGGCCTGTCGTGGTGCAGGTCATAGCTGAGGACGGCACCACTTCAGACAAAAAGGTCAACCGCCGCGCATGGTCAGCGCAGCCGGTCGCGCCTGAACGGGAAGTGGCCGAGACCACGCCCAAGGGACAGGCCGCCGCAGCAGGCACACCGGAGCTGTCATCCCCGGATGAAGAGGACGGCATGAGCATGGACTGAGCCGTCTGGGTAAACCACCTCCTTGCCTGGAGGTGGTTTTGAGGACTGCATTCGCTTGCGCAGGGTGTTCATGTCCACGCATTCATGGGATATTTAACTAAATTAGGTGAACTTTAAATTGAGGTTCGCGGTGGCTGAAAAACACAAATTGGTTCCTGGAGAAGTAGACCCTGAGCATTTGGCGGCGTTACTTCGCTTTACCGGAATTCGCGGTGAAGCAATCATCGCTGCGCTACGGGGTCACTTTATCGAGGGTCGCAAGCAGGTAGAGCTATGCTGCGCATTCAACATCAAGCCATCACTTCTATCCAGAAAGGTGGGCGACTTGAACAAGGTCAGCAACCTTGCCGAGGATGCATCAAAATTTTACCGATAGTGGTTAATTAATCTTGATTTATTAACTGATATTAGTTAACTTTCCCTCATCGAATCTAATTCTTGAGGGCAACCCAATGACATTTCTGGTCATTCTTCACACGGCACAGGGCGATGTTCGCACTCGCTACCCACGCCATAAGCAGGCACAGGCTATCGCGCATTGGCAGGACTATGCGGCCACCGGCAAGAAAGCCAGCCTGATCATCGACTGATCGACCCGCCCCGCTCTTCGGGGCTCTCAAGCGGTTCCTGATACGCATCACAATCCCTCAATCATGTGCAGCGCTGAGCCCAGCGCTAAAGCGCAGGGACCAGCTCGCATTCGTTTAAGAGGTAAGGAAATGATTAACCACAGAACGCAAAAACTGCACGCTCAGCAGGTGCTTGAACACTTGGCCCACGGTCTGGCACAGCCGATAGCGCTGCCCCGCGAGACCATTGAAGAAGCGCTGCGCGCAGCCATCATGGCCGGACGACTTGAACCGGGTGAACGGCTCACGCAGCAAGCCATTGCGGATGCCTTCCAGGTCAGCCGGATGCCGGTGCGTGAAGCCCTGCGTTCGCTGGAGACGCAGGGCTACATCGCGACGGCGTATCACAAAGGCTATCGGGTCACGAACGGCCAGGAGTTGCCCCGGCACGGTCACCTGCCTGGCTTGCTGAGGTGCGTGGCAGAACGGCATACGCAGCTGGGCGACCTCGAAGCAAAAGTCGCCTTTGAAAACGAAATCCTGCGCGTGCTGGGCCGACTGCGCCCGACCCCTTGCTAATGCTCCCGTTGGGAGAAACGCACTGTGACAAACGTGCCTGTCCGCCTCTTCAAGACCCAAAAGGCTGCATATGACAACACTGACTGATACTCGCACTAGATATCAAAAGCTATTAGACGCCCATGGATTAACCCTGGCAGATAGCGCGGCATTGATCTGCCAACACACTCAAAGACCTTGCTCTGTTCGTGCTGTGCGTTCATGGCTGAATGACCCCGCCAAGCCCAGCTCTCGATCTTGTCCTGAGTGGGCTGTAAACGCGTTATCCAGCGCTTTGTCCGGTTGAGCTACGCCTCATCCGTTCACAGCCATCGAACCAGAAGGCGTCACCGCATATGGCGTAAAGGAACCCCATGAGCACTTCACTGAGTCGCCTTTTAACCCTGCAAGCTGTTCGTAATCTCACCTCGCTCAAGCGCGACGCCAAGCGCCTCCAGAAGAAATCACAGCAGGTCTTTGGCACAGAGCACTCGCTCGCTGTGTGCCAGCAGGCTATGGCAGTTTCGCGAGGCTTCACCTCCCTTGCCAGTCTTGATGCCCTCTCAGATCGGCTGGGCATGAACCGGCGCAATCCGTTCTGGACACTCACAGGGCGGAGCGACGCTCACCAGGCCGTACTGGATACCCTTTTTCGCCTGGACCTGGATTTTGCTGATGTCGGTCCACTGGTGTTCATCGGGCAGCAGCAACACGCACTGCGGCCTGCACTGATTCTGCTCCTGGAGCGAATGAGCGCAATGGCACGGCCTGGCTTGATCCTGATAGAAAGCACCGCAGCAGCGATTCAGGACACGGCGTTATTCAAGGCTACACGAGACACTGATGGGGTTTCGCGCCCTGGACCTACGTGAACATAACCTTCCGGTGGACCTGGCTGACTGCGAACACGAAAGCCGCTGGCGTCCCTGGGTTGTCCTCTTCTCACGTGACGATCTCGTCAGCGAACAGCGCGCCGGTATCGTTCACTCGCACTTTGCGGCCCGTGCAACGGATCATGGCCGACTTCCCATCCTGTACGTTTCCGAGAATGTCGGCGCTTATGTTCCTAATGCATTCAGGCTGGAGGGTCACACCGCTATCGTCAACGGCTTGGCCGACTTCCCAGGCGGGGACGTTTTCGCTGCGAACGACAGCTACATCCACGCAGTGAAGGTTTTGAGCACCGAAGCGGACCTTCAGTTTATGGGCTCAAAAGTACCCTTTGCGCGGGATGGCCATGTACCTGCACTGAAACGCTAACTGAGGAAAGACCACCATGACAAACCACCTTTCTAAATTCATCTGCAACGACGATGGGCGCAACGATGAAGCGTATCAGCTGATCAGCCAGGGTCGGCTCGACGGTGCGTGTCGGGACGCGTGGGAGGCCAGTGCCCCCTGGCTTGACGCGGCTGATTTTCAGCGGTTCCGGCGCGGGCTTTATCCACGGCTGTTGAACAAATCGAGCGATGAAAGGCCGGTGGTGGCCAGGAAAGCGTCCTAGCTCGTTGAAAGCAGCGGATTTTGTAGGGCGAAAAGCGGAGGTCCCATGCTACTATCCGGCACAGTTTTATTTGCAGGAAAGCGACGATGTAGATTCACGAATCGCAGAAACCAAAAAGCCCCGCTTGCCGGCGGGGCTTTTTGGAAAATCTTGAACAGGCCGTTAACGAGCGGATTACCTGTTCAACACACATAACGTGAGCTGATTATGGCGTTCACTGCGGCTTTGTGCAAGCTGTCTAAAGTGAAGCCTTCAGTTCACCGCTGAACGGTGGACTTATGGAAAAGATTCTTCAGCAGGCTGTGCCCCTTCTAAAGGCAGACCTGGACCCCCAGCATCATCAAAACCTGACACGTTTTACCGTAGCCCAAGGCCTTCATGGCCAAGGCGGTGAAGCATGAGGCACCTCAAGGCTGTCAGGCTCCCCCCTTCTGACCCTCACTCCGCTTTACGTCGCCCCGGTCGGGCAATGCCTGCCCGTTACGCGGCTCCCCGTCATCTCTCTGAACAACAGCTTAAAAATCCCCTGATCCGCTCGGCCTACGAGCGCCTGAGCAACATGGACAGCTACCGGGGCCAATACCTGCGCCGCCTGGATGGCGTTCATGGCGATCGGCGTACCCGGCGGGAGAAGTTTCTGGCCATCGAGCGCGTGGCCGAGCAGCTGCTGGTGCGCCTGGACCTGGCCACCAGCGTGCTGGGCTACATCGACCCCGACAATGGCCGTTATGTGCTGAATACTCAGTGTGGCATTGCCGAGGATGCGGGTATCTCTGCACCGGCGCTGTGTCGCCTGATGAAAACCCTGGATGATGCGGGGTATGTGTACCGCCGTATCGAGCGCATTCGCCTGGACGAGAAGGACGATAACGGTCTGCACCTGGTGCGCACCCGCGTCCTGATCCGCTTCACCAAGCTTTTCTGGAAAGACCTTGGCCTGGCCTATGTTCATGAACGCGTGCAGAAGTCGGCCAAGAAGCGTCGCGATGCTCAGCTGCGCGACATAGGGCAACAGCGCTTGGCGGACATGGAGAAGCACTCTCTGGAACTCCAGCGCCGTGAAACGTCGCGTCAGCGTTGGCAGGCAAAGGAAAATCGGGAGGCGGGCGTAGCCGGAACACAAGGTGCAGCGAGCCCCAGCACATCGCCGCCAGTGAGCAACACCGTGTCCAGTGCGCTGGATAGGCTCCTAGCGTCGAGGAGCAAAAAAGCCTAACAGGCCCCCACTTTGTCCGAAAACTGCATCCGCTCACGCGGAGGCATTGTCACGCCTGCGTTTTAAGGGCGGTTGGTGACCCTATGGCCAGGCACCACCAGGACCGCTCGACGGCGCTGGTTGTGCCGCTTTTTAGCGTTACCAACGGCTCTTTTTGGCCATTTTGCAGGTGTCGTTCTGAAGGCTTTGAAATAAATGAAATTTTATCCCCCCTTCAGTTTCCCCTTTCAGGAAAAACAGGGATTTACGCGGTGGAAACCCACCTCATAAAGCAGTAATGCACGCGCAAGTCGTGCCTTCGGCACGGCGCGTATGTCTGCGCCTATACGTCAGTGAAACAGCCTGTCTAAGCGGCCCAGGGCGATGAAGCTGCCCTGCCCTGGCCTGCGGCCACCCTGCGGGCGCTAAGACCCGGATAAATCGGCCTGGAACGGCAAGCCGCCCCAGTCCTCAACCGGGCGCGTGTGCGCGCAGGCTGCTCAGATAATTATGTGCATGGTCAATCGCTCTTTGCCTTCAATGAAGGCATGCGTTTGGCGCAGTTGGTCGGTTCGACCGAACTCGTACGATTATTCAGAATGTCAATAGAAATGTGATATATTTAATACTCACAAAGGAGTTCCATCTTGAACAAGCTTGCATCACCGAAGTCTGCCCAGCCAAAAAAGGGTAATAAAGACACCGTTATCATTCATGGTAGGGACGGTAAAATCACCGCGTTCCTGTCCAATGCTAATGACGTGGTAGAGCGGTATGTCACCAAAGCCTTCACAGGGCAACGTCAGAGTAGCGTTAAGCCACGTGTTTTACGTGCGCCTCATCTATCCAACGTCGAAAGAGAGCTCAACGAGCTGAGGAAGATAGTGGATGCACTTGCGGTTCGATCTGTCGCTCAGGATCACGCTGAGGCCTCCATTGATATGGAAGGTATGACCGTGCTCGATGCAGACCTCGCGTATCAGATGCTCGAAAATCCAACCGAGCCTAACGAGGTGCTCCGCAATATTCTTGCCTTGCGCTAAGGGCTTTTGATGGATTTCATCACCGTCGACTTTGACAAGTTGATCGACCGATCTGCGTTCGATTGCAAAGTGCATCCTGCCTTGAATACCTACATTGCCCAGCACGCCGGACAAGATGAGAAGCGCAACACATCCCGTACTTTCATGTACCTGAAAGACGGTGTGTTGATCGGTTACTACACGCTTGCGAATGCGTCTGTTACGCTCGATCAGCTCAGTGAAGAGCAACAGAGGAGAATGCCCCGCTACCCTATGCCGGCAGTGATCTTGAGCCGCCTGGCTGTCGATAAGAGCGTGCAAAAGCAGGGGCTTGGCCAGCGGCTGATGGCGGATTTCTTCCGCCGCGTTTATGCAATATCCAAGCACTCAGGCGTGGCTTTTATCCTCGTAGACGCCAAGGATGAAGATGCTGCCGAGTACTACGAGAGTTTGCTTTTCGTTCGATCGAAGCACAACCCTTTACGCTTGGTACTCTCGACCGCAACAATCATTCAGGAAATGCGGGCCCAGGAACAAGCTTTCGCCAAGCCGATTTAATCGGCTGTGATAGGCTCTTGCTCAGGTAGTCGATGCTGCAATCTCATCCCTGATCCGCATCACCACAGTCGTCGAATACCTTGCGACAGCCTGAATGCCCAGGCCAGCAGTGAGCAATTCGCGTATACGATTGCGCTGCTAGTGGTCCTGCGATCTTCCCTATGGGGAGACGCCGGAACCGCCGAAATACCGGTCTGTCAATTGTAGTGTTCTTTCGGTACCTGAATGACGCCATCAGCAATACCTTGGGCCAGCAACTCCATCATCTGCGCGAAGCGAAAGAATCCCGGATATTGTAGACAAATGTAGTCCATCTGGATTTTTGATGAGCTGTCGAGCACCTGTTTGAAAGCATTCATGTAGTCATAGCAGCCCTGTAGTAGCTGACTATCGCCACTTTCTGTCGATGGAAATCGGCTGGCATAATCGTGGACTGTCTTCGCCAGTTGGTGTAGCTCTGCGGATAAATCGAGCATTGTTCTACCTAATGAAAAGGGGTCGATCCTGTTGACCAGGAGACTGAAAATGCTTCAGCCAGGTCACAGACGGGTACTGGTCCAAGCAGCATTTCAGACATTGGGCTTAGCCGCCAGGTGCTGCGCCCAAACACGTTTTACCTGGCTGACGCTGACCCCCGCCAGCCGAGCAGTCTCTGCAATGCTACACCCGCCGCCTTTAAGAGCAATGATCTGTTCATGCACTTTAGCATTCGGCTTGATGCATAGGAATTTCAAAATGCCTATGCATGAACCTGACGCTGTGAAGGAGGCGTCATGCCTTCATAGCGATGCGTAGGAAGACGCTGATGCGTTACTTATGCAGTGAAAATCCCTATCAATCCGAATTTGTGCAGGTTATTTTACCGCTGAGCCTAGGTGCGGACGCACCTTCCCCCTGTCAGGGCTTCACGTACCTCATCTGCGCGATTGCCTGAGCGTTGAGGACCAGTCCCTGCACCGTCAGCCCGCTGATTGCCGCCGTGTAGACCATCCGCGCGCCACACAGCACGCAGCGGAACGGATCGACGTTTAGAAAGGCTTTGGCCATCTGCACAAAATACAGCTTCGGTGTCGGTCCTGGCGTCGCCATCTTCAATGCTTCATAGACCTTCGGCAGGTATTTCCCACACACCCGATTGGCCAGAAAACCAAAATACCGGATCATCCGGAAATGCTTTTCCGGGATGTGCTGCACCACCCGGCGCAGCATGTCGGCCTGGCTCAGCGTTTCCTGCTGATAGGTCTGCGTGCGGTGATCCAGGTAGGTAAAGCTCAACGTGGCCCCGCAGGTGTAATGCGCCAGACGACTGCCCGAGATCGGCGGTTTTTTCAGGTAGCGGCCCAGGTAATTGACGGTCTTTCGGCCGTTTTCCGTCTTCTTCGACAAGTGGATGTGCCAGTGCTGGCCGCCAGCGGTCAGTATCAGACGGCGCCAGTCGCTTTCACAGAGGATGTGGGCCAGCTGCGGCGGCATCGTCAATTGCGAAAGCGGCTGTCCCAGCAGGTAATCGCGCACCAGCCACATCCAGCGCCGCCGCAGGGCCTCTTTGTGGAACGACAGATTTTTCCAGACGCCCTGCTCATCCAGGCCGCCCGCGGTCACCGACAGGTGGACGTGGGGATGCCAGTTGAGCCGCCGGCCATAGGTGTGCAGCGCACCGAAAATCCCGACGCGCAAACCGCGCCGCTTGGCGGTGTAGATCAGGTTATCGGCCGCCAGACGAAACAGCGCATCGAGCAGCCAGCGGTTGTAGAAGAACAGGGACCACAGCGTGTCGGGCAGCGTGAACACCAGATGCTGCCAGGGGCAGTCGGGCAGACGGTTGTTTTGCACGGCGATCCACTGGTCGGTGGCCTTTTTGCCGCAGGAGGGACAGGCCCGGCAATGGCAGGTGTTGCACAGGTATTTGACGTGCGGGCAATGCTCATTGCCACAGGTGTAGTGTTTGACGCCCAGTATCGAGGTGCCGCAGGCGAGCATTTTGCTGATCGACTCCACTTCGATGTGGCGCAGACCGCCGGCCTCCAGCAAATCTGCCCAGCAGCCGTTGGCCGTGAAGAGGTTTTTGAGCGGTCGAGGTTTGTAAGCAGGCGGTGCAGAGGCCACGTCAGCAGGATGGCTCCTCATCGTGGTGAATGACGGCGGTGATGGCAAATCCGCCTGGCCCTTCTCTCATCGAAACGCTTACGCAAGAAGCGTCGGGAAACCTGTCGTTCAGATACGCTGTCTGGCAGCAACTACAAAGATCGACATCGAAGGAAAAGTCGGTATCGGGCACGAAGGTAGTATGCCCGGCGCGTTGGAGACGGGCCTGCTTTGCCTTGGCTTTTGCCCGGTTCGCCCGTTTACGTTTTTTGGTTTCTGACGCCATGTGTAAGCCTGTACTGAGGAGGTATCGACTCAATTTCGGCTATGATAACCGATTTCGAAATCCCACAATTTGCAGCCGCAGGCTGCCCAGTTCTCTATATAGACCAGCGCTCTTGGCTAAGTCGATGCCCTGCCGCTGTCGCTCTCGCCGGTCCTCGAAGTCGTCACGCGCTATTTGCAGTGCCACACGCAACAGCATGTCTTGTACGCCTTGCAACACCACCTTGGCGACGCCACTGGATGCCTCGGCCAATTCCGATAGATCGACGATGCCGGGAACCGCCAAGCGTGCGCCCTTAGCCTTGATCGCGTCCACAAGCTTTTCTGCTTCGACCAAGGGAAGGGGTCGCCTCAGAAAACGGATTTTAAAGTACGCTAAGCGATTTCACTCGTCGTAATGGTCAGAATTTCCCCGCGCTGTTGCCGCTAAAGCTGGATTTCTCCATCAGTGAAAGCTCTGCGCGCAGATTAATGTTGCTTCAGCGGCTATGGCATAGATTAGGGAACTTGCTTGGGGGGAACTGACCCGGCCAAATGACGACATAGCTAGCATGATTGCAGGACTGAACAAGGGCGAAGCGCGCAATGCGCTGGCCAGGGCTGTCTTCTTTAACCGGCTGGGCGAAATCCGAGACCGTAGCTTCGAACAGCAACGCTACCGTGCCAGCGGCCTCAACTTGGTGACTGCTGCAATAGTGCTGTGGAACACGGTTTACCTGGAGCGGTCCGCAAACGCATTACGCGGACATGGCACCGCTGTCGATGAATCGCTGCTGCAGTACCTGTCGCCGCTGGGCTGGGAGCACATCAACCTAACTGGTGATTACCTGTGACGCAGCACCGTCAAGGTGGGTGGAGGAAGATTCCGGCCATTACGACGACTGAAATCGCTTAGCGTACTTTAAAATCCGTTTTCTGAGGCGACCCCTATGAAGCTCGCCGCGCATCTAAAAGTTGATGCATAGGCATTTTGAAATTCCTATACATAGACGGCTGATTCGGTCGATCTTCATCAGCGATAATGACTTCACTTGGTTGCAGGTCCTCGATCATGCGCAACGGCTCGGGGCGGTCGGATTGAGCGCCCGAGGCTTTTTCGCGATAGACCGCAGCCACGTATGTAGTAGCCCGTTGCTCGCGTGGCGCTGTGAGTCCTAATCTGAGCCTTGTATGGACCTTATGAGCGACCATCCAGGCTCTCGACGCGAGCAGGCTTGTTCACTGCCGTCATGATCTCGCGCATTGCGTTTGTGTACTTTGCTAGATCGTTGGTCAGTTTTGCCTGCCTATCGAGGTTGGGTGGATTTTTCTGCTGCTCCTTTTCAAGCATGTCTGCTCACGCCTGCACGGAATTTTGCAGCGTCTTTGCGATTGCTTGGTTTGGATTTGAACGCCGCAGCTTTCATTGCCAAGGCCGGGACGTTCTCCTCCTCCCAATCGTCGATCTCGTTGCACTCTGGCGGCGAAGGCACAAGTCTGAAGGCGTCTTGCGCGGGCGCCTGCACTTCTCGCTGATCAGTCAGTGGGGCGCCCTGAAACTGCAGCGCATGGCTGTGCTTGTAAAGATCATGGAATTGCTTCTTGAGCCTGAAGGTGTCGGGCGTGTGGAACTGGATCTCCCAGAGCGCGCCTTCGGGACTGCGCATCGTGACATTGACCGCTTTGAAGGCCGGCTTGTGCTTGGCAAACAGGTTGTTCAGCTTGACGCGCACATGGCCCTGATCGTCCAGCGAGGCCAGCACACCGCGCAAGCCTGCGGTGAAATCCGGCGGTTCCAGTACCACGCTGTACCGCAGCGCGTCGTTCACGCCGGCCACGGCATCTTCCAGGGTCTTGTTTTTCAAAGCCATCTGCTGCTTTAGCTTTTCCTTCAACGAGCCGACCGACTTCAGTTGATGGTCCATGCCCG
The DNA here is from genome assembly GCF_058129925.1 of Pseudomonas sp. Pme6b. Taxonomy (NCBI): domain Bacteria; kingdom Pseudomonadati; phylum Pseudomonadota; class Gammaproteobacteria; order Pseudomonadales; family Pseudomonadaceae; genus Pseudomonas; species Pseudomonas sp. Pme6b. The sequence goes on along the minus strand of NZ_JBYJZN010000002.1, from coordinate 3,925 downwards.
CCAGTTGCCCAGCATGGGACTCGGCGACGCGCCTCAGCATGCGAGTTACCTTAGGTTCCATCTCGCGAGCACGCGTCAGTAAGCTCTGCGCCTCAAGCGCAATGTCCTCTGGCTGCACGGCGCGCAGGCGCTCGGCGGGCGGTGGCGGTGGGTCGATCAGGCCTGCTTGCTGCAGCGAGTGTAGCGCGTCTTGCATGACGCCCGCAGCCATCGTCGGCATGTTCTGCAGGTCCACCTGGGTCTGCTCGGCGTCGAAGCGACCATCATGCATGGCCCGAGCAGTCACCTTGCCATACGGTACGCTGCGAACCCGATCAGCGAACCCTCGCTCGGATCGTTCGCACGACTCCACGATCTTGGCGAACAGCGCCGTGCCGGTGTCAGACTTCAGCGCATCGGTGCCCACCTTGATCGCGATGGTGAAGAGGTTGCGCATGCTCAGTTCCGGCTCGCCGGGGATGAGCCCCGGTTGCCCGGCCGGGAACTGCGCGTGCGAGAGCCTGCACACCGGGTAGTTGTCGATGATGGCGTGAATCCGTGCCTCAGTATCAGGCGCAGCAAGGTACGCCTGGGCGAGGCGTGGGAAGGCCTCGCCCAGCGCATCCGGCACTTCGGCACGCGATGATGCCCCCGGCTCCAGTCGAAGCAGTTGTGCATGCAGGAGCTCGGCGGCTTCACGTGCCTCGGGCAGGTGGGCGCGCCCGATGGCGTTGTATGCCTGGTTGCGCAGTTCCGTCAACACCTGAGGATCTCTGGCTTTGCCGTCGAGTGCTACACGTAGACCGTTACGCAGGTCGCGCTCAATGCCGTCATAAGTGCCGAACATCATATTGCGCGCCATTGCCTCACGCAGGTGGTCAGGCTGCGCCATGAAGCGCGCTGCCAAGGTGCTGGCCGCCCCCATGATCTGGCCTCCACGTTGCAGAGACATGATCTCGGACAGCCGCCCCGCCTGGTAATGGCCGTTGTCAGGATCAATGGCCGGCGTGGCCGTTTTCGGCGGCTTGAAGGAACGTGGCTGGCCGCGGCGTACCTCGCGATCAGCCATCTCGCGCGAAATCAGCGCGGCCAGCTTGGGGTAGCCCGCGTACACGAACGCGTCGTCGCCGTCGGTGTCCATGTTGCGCTTGCGCAGTTCCGGGATAGGCAGTGCGCCCATGCGTCCGGGCTCCACGATGTCCTTGAGCCGCAGGCTGCCGGTGCTGAGCATGTCCTGCGGCACGGCACTGCGGTCGCGACCGGTCGTCCAGCGCGATAAGGTCTTGAGGTCCTCCTTCGAGCAGGCCAGATCCATGTCCGCAAAATTGGCTGGCCAGTTCTTTGATGGCACCACGATGAGCATGCCCTTGCTGTGCAGCATCTCGGCATCGCTGCCCGATCTGTCGTCGAAGCCTGTGTAGCTGTACTGGATACCAAAGGACTGCGAGAGGAATTCGGCGGTGGCGTCGCTCTGCGCCACTGTCGCGACGCGTTCTTCCGGCACGGGCAGCAGGTTCTCCTTGTCGTAGGGCGGCTTGCCGATCAGCAAGGCGCCGCCTGCGGCGTCGAAGGCCTGGCTGCGCTCGCTCGGTAGGTGCACCTTGTCGTCGGCAGCAGGCACCGCCCTGACTCTTTGGCCCTGGTAGCCGCCGCTGGTGGCCAGTTCGTACAACGTGAGTTGACTCAACTCCGACGGCAGCGCCTGCAACCGGCTCTGCATCGCCTCGCGCGCCTCCTGCAGTGCCGCCTCGTCACGTGGGAAGTGCTGCAGCGCCTGCGGTGCCAGCCGCGTGGGTCCCTTATCCTTGGCAATCAGGTCACGCTGCTTCTGGCTGGCCTCACCGGCCTGCACTGCTTGCCAGGCAGAGAAGTACTCACGGAAGGCCGGTATGCGTAGTGCCACCTCCAGCTTCAGGAAGCCGCAACCATCGTTGGGGCACAGCGCCAATGCATGCCCGTCCGGTGCTGTTGGCTTGAACGGGTGCGCAGGGCCGCTGACGTCTTCAAAAAATCCCAGACGCAGTGTGCCCTCAATGACGTGATCGGTCGGCACCATCTCTAGTAGCGAGCGCTGCATCCGCGACCAGTCTTCGCGCTGCGGGGCAAGCTTGGCGATGAGCTGCATCAGGCTACTGCCCGGCGCGGTGTCTGTATAGCGCATTGCCGGCAGCAGCGACGGTGCTCCGGATGTGCCGGACAGCAACTGGGCGGGGCGACTCGTGTTGCCTCGCGTGGCGCGGCTGCCGCCGAACATGTCAAAGCGCCAGGGTTCGTCCTGGTAGGTGAGCGTACGCGCGAGCATGAACGTCGAAATCGCCCCAGGCAGTTGGACCTCCACCAGCGGCAAGCCCGTCAGCCGTGTAAACAGCGAGTACGGCTTGTTCGTTTCGGTCGCATTGGTCGACACTTCCTTGCCACGCAGATCGACCACGATGTGGGTCGTGCTGCCGTTGCCGGGTGCCGGCGTGACGGGTTCGCCGGGTTCCGACCGCATGCTCAGGCGCCCGGTGTCAAGGTCGAACTGGCTCGGTGGATGGGCCTGCGTAATCTTCTTCGCTTCCTTCGCGAGGCGCAGGTCCAAGGCGTCAAATACGATGTCACCGGCCTCGATCTGCGCGATCAAGTTCCAGCTCATCTCGCCGAGGTCCTCCTCGATGGCCTCGCGTGTCCGCTCCAGCGTCCTGTCAACCCATTTCCCCAACTCTTCGCGACGTTGGCGAATTTCCTGGCGCGAGCCTTCGATGTGGCGCGGCTTGCATTGCCGGCTCACCATGCTGTAAGCCTTGAGCACCTGGAAGAAGGTCAGCGCCGGGCATCGAGTGGCGTACTGTTCGAGGTCGGTCGAAGACGGCGGGACACCGCCGGTAAGGTACAAGTCGATCTTGCGCTCGATGATGGGCTGCAACGTATTGAACACGCGCAATGCGTGCCCCCGATGGCGAGAGGTCAACTCTGGGCTGCGGATCAACGGCAAAAATCCCATGCACAGGCTGCCGAGACCCTCAAGGTTGGTTTCCCGTAATCCGTCGTCCTGCGCGAGCACCGCAACCCGCTCCAGGGCCGACCGCGCCAGCGGACGCATCTGGCGATGGAGTTGCGCCGATGAAAGGGCCTTGAAGAGCATACCAATGTCTTGCGCGGAGGCAGACTCAAAACGCTCACGGTGCAGCTCCAGGTGCCCGGCCATTGCCAGCAGTTTGGCGCGTCCCAAAATCTGGAACTGTTCCTCATCCAGGTGCAGCAGACGGGACATCGCGTTGGCCACCATGGCGAGCTCACCCATCTCGAACTGCTGCCACGGCAACTCTGCCGAGCCGGCGCGTTCGGCGAGCAGCAACACTGCCGGATGACACGCCGGCCTTCCGAGGCATTTGCTCAGTGCATTGAGCAACACAGCCACGTGGTGCCCATCCATGGCTTGTCGCAGATCGTTGTCCTCCGCCAGCCAGCCTGCCAAGACATCGGTGGCCTTCTCGCAGTTCGCACGTTCGGGCCATTTGCTCAAGGCGTTGAGTGCTTGAGTCACGCCGATAGGGCTGAGGGCGTTGCACAAACCGCGCTCGTCGGCCAGCCGCCAGGCCAGCGCGTTGGCAGCGTCCGCGCAGTCCGGCGTGTCGGGCCATTTGCACAGGGCGTTGAGCGCGTTAGCCAGTTCTTGCGGGTTGAGGGCGTTGCGCAAGTTGCGATCATTGGCCAGTTGCGAGGCCAGCGCCTTGACGGCGGCAGTGCAGTCCGGCGTGTCGGGCCATTTGCTCAGGGCGTTGAGCGTGTTGGCCATGTGTTGCGGGGTGAGGGCGTTGCGTAACTCGCGATTGTTGGCCAGTTGCGAGGCCAGTACCTTGACGGCGGCAGTGCAGTGGGGCGTGTCGGGCCATTTGCTCAGGGCGTTGAGCGCGTTGGCCACACCTTGCGGGTCGAGGGCGTTGCACAACCTAGGGGCGTCGAT
>NZ_JBYJZN010000001.1:0-98662 GCF_058129925.1 Pseudomonas sp. Pme6b | reverse complement strand
GCCTCACCGCCTTGGCCAACTGGTTGGCCAACGGCGTGAGAGGGTGTGACGCAAGGCGTCAAGTGGGGGGGCAGGGTGCTGTCATCGAGGACGCACAGCCGCTGAAGAATCTTTTCCATAAGTCCACCGTTCAGCGGTGAACTGAAGGCTTCACTTTTGACGGCTTGCACAAAGCCGCAGTGAACGCCATAATCAGCTCACGTTATGTGTGTTGAACAGGTAACCCGCGTATCAAACGGCCTGTTCAAGATTTTCCAAAAAGCCCCGCCGGCAAGCGGGGCTTTTTGGTTTCTGCAATTCGTGAATCTACATCGTCGCTTTCCTGCAAATAAAACTGTGCCGGATAGTAGCATGGGAGCCTCGCTTTTCGCGTTACAAAATCCGTTGCTTTCAACAAGCTAGGTCAGTCATCAGCACGGGGTAGGGCGCAGTTGACCCAGGACACGCAGGATTTCGTTTTCAAAGGCCACTTTTGATTCGAAATCGCCCAGCTTTGTATGGCGTTCTGCAACGCACCTCAGCAAGCCCGGCAGGTGACCGTACTGGGGAGGCTCATTGCCGTTCGTGACTAGGTAGCTTTTGTGGTACTGCGCGGCGATATAGCCCTGCGTCTCCAACGAACGCAGCGCTTCGCGCACCGGCATACGGCTGACCTGAAAGGCATTGGCGATGGCTTGATGCGTAAGGGGTTCACCCGGTTCAAGCCGCCCATCAATGATGGCTTCGCGAAGCGCCACTTCAATTGTCTCCCGGGGCAGCGCTACAGGCCGTGCAATGCCGAGGGCTATGGTTTCAAGCACGTGCTGCGCGTGCAGTTTCTGCGTTTTGCGGTTACTCATTTACAGCTCCTTTTTACGCATGCGACACAACCCTGCGCCGGCGCATCGGTATCGGCGCGGCACAGGGTTGCGGTCTATTAATCCCAGTCGAACGGCGCCGGCGAATAAGATCCGTCGTCGAAATAGGGCGGTGACTGGTCGTGGCGTGGTGGAACAGGCGTTGTGGCTCTAGGTGCAGGCGCCTTGCCCTTCACTTTCGGCGCTCTGGCCGGATCGATGTGCTGCGCCTGGTAGGCCTGCAACCGCTTGCTGCCTACGGTCAGATCCAGCGCCGTGGACGATTGCGCCACATAGCCGCTTCCGCGCTTGGGCACATGCTCCAGCGCTGTGTGCCATAACAAGGTGCTGCGCACTGCCGCTCCAGGACGGCGACGCCAGATCAGCCGCCACTCTTCTCCCAGCTCGTTCAAGACGACCAACGTCGGATCTGTCAGCACCAGGTTTTCAAGGTCTGAACGGCCAGGCTTCATCGCCAGGTGGTACAGGATCTGCTGCACGCGGTCCGCGCGCGGATAGCTGCGCCGAATGTGAACAGGCGCACCGGCCAACAAGGTGTCCAGCGCTGGCGGGGCCACCTCGATGAAGCGGTTAATGCGGATCGCTTCCTTGGACAGCTTGTCAGCGTCGTGAATGTACAAGGAGCTGCCGCGAATCACTTGCCCGTTGAACAGCGTGATGTTTTCCCCCTCCTTGAGCTGCTGCACTTCCTCGACGCTGACTTTCTTCTCATCTTTCAGGCTCAGTGTGTCTGCTTCCTCCCAGCTGGCCCCCATGATTCCGGCCTGACGCACCATACCGCTCATCACTGGCAGGTACTCGGTACCGGCCATCAACTGCAGTATTTCGAGAGTGTCCTTGGGGTCCATGATCTTGCCGGTGATTCGGACCCCCATGTTCCCGATCAGCGTCCACACCTTGTCGCCGGCCGCCGACTTGAGGCGCTGCGCCTCTTGGCTGGCCAGGAGCAGGCAAAACCCCAGGGAGCGTACCTGCGTGGCCAGCTCACCGAGCTTTTCGGTGTAGTAGGCCCCGACCTCGTCGCAGATCCACAAGAACGGAAAGCGGTCCTTGTACTTGCGGATCACCAGGATGTCTTCGGGTTTGCCCTCCAGTTTCTCCCCCAGATCCTGGCTCAGGATCATGGCCAGCTGCGACACGTACAGACGCCCAAGAGTCGCGGCCTCGGTCGAGGAGATTTCCAGCGCAGGAATCAGGACCACCAGGATGCGATCGTTATGCACCACGTCCTTGAGGTCTATGTCGCCGGCGTCACGAGCAAACACATGGCCGTAGGTGTCATTGAACAAGGCCAGCATGCGGGTGAATTGCTGGATCAGAAAACCATGCTGATCCAACGCGGTGGTCGCCCATTCCTCCGGCGAATCCACCTTGGCCAGGTCAAAACCGGACAATGTGCCCAGGTAGTTTTTCAGGGGTAACTGGGCGTCTTCATGCCATTGCTGTTCCACCGACTGGATGTAGAGCTTGGCAATGGCCCGCAACGGCAAATGCGCCTGGATCGTGCGCTGGGACATGACCGTGCCTTCACGCCGGCACTTGTACACCAGGGAGAACACCAACGCCTGAATCATGGCCCGGGCTTTCTCTTGCCAGCCCGCATCGTTGCCCGCAGGGGGCAACATCGAATCCATCAGGTTGATGATGTAGGTTTCCTGAGCAATACCAAACGCGTTGACGGTATTGGTCTGCCCTCTGCTTTTGTTGTCCTCGAGCAGTTCCTGCGCCCTGGAGCGGCCCCCGGTGATGAAGTTCATCATCCGAACGTCGTCTTCACGGCCAAAGCGCCGGGCCAGGGACACGATCGCGGCGGCCACATCATTTTGGGCCTTGCCGTCCGAATAGATCAGGCCCTTTCCATAGCCCAGCTGGCCCAACACGTACCCCAGCAGTGCTTCGGTTTTGCCGGCACCGGTTGTACCGAACATCAGAATATGGCGGGTCATGTCATCCAGCGACAGCCACAGTTCACGCCCGGCGTCCCGACCGCGCAGGTACCCCATGTACAAGATGCCCGCTGCCTTGAGCATCACCGTGCGCATGGCTGTGACCGGCAAGAAACCCAGCAGCTTGCCCGTCACCTGGCGTTGCGTCGAAGGGTCGAGGCGGTCCATGTCTGAAGGCATGCGCATGGGCATCTGCCAGGGTTCGAGCAGCATGACAGGTGACCAGACCAGCAAGGCCGGCAGACTGAGCCACAGGCTGACCGGGTACAGAACGCCTCCCACCACAGACCCGGCCAGGCCCAGCGTCAGACTACCGGGGCCCATCAACCACTCAGCCAATGCCGAGTGGTAAACCCGCCGATTAAGGCGGGTGCGCTCGACGGCGTAGTCATTGGGGCGCATTCGACACCTCCTGAACCTGGCGGGCAGGTTGCTCATCGAGGAAGGCTTTGAGCCTGATCGGATCACGCAACAACGCCTGCGGCACATAGCGCCCATCGTCGCTGATCACCCAGGGCGTGCCCGGTATGCGATAGGCCTGATAGGCCGTCTGGTTGATCCCCAAGGCCTTTTCTGCCACATCGCACGTGCCTACTGGTTGCGCCGCTTTCAACTCCACCCCTTCCGACGCCGGATTTAACTGGGGTTTCCCAAGGTTCACACCCTCGGGGGCTGCATCAAACAGGCGATCCCACGCAGCTTTGCGTTGCTCATGCGGCAAGCACAGCACCGGCGTGATGGCGGCTATCGACTTCTCCTTGCCGATCACCGGCACAGGAAAAACCACCACGTTGAAGGCGTCGGAGAGCGTGTTGAGGGACGACTCCAGACGCTGGCAGTTCGGACAGCCAGGGTCCGAAAAGACATACAGCGTGCGCGCGTGACCGCTGGAATAGTCAACGGTGAACAGCTTGCGCTCCGCAGCGTTGTGCAGCTTTTGAGGGAGTGTGGCCCGAACCTCCCTGGGCAATGTCCAGCCATCGTCAGGTGCCACGTCTGCAGCGGACTGGCGTGGCTCAGAAGCGATCGGCGCCGGCGCGCTGCGCTTGGCCAGGTCCGGCTTGGGGGCGCTCGGGACTGAGGGCGTGATGACCTGGGCCGCCGGCATTACAACAGGCAATTCAAGCGCTCGGCCAAGCCATAGGGCACCGAGGCAAAGCACAACCAACAGCACGAACACGCTCATCAGACGCCGCTGGGTCTTGCGTCGTCCATGACGCAGCAAAGCCCGCGACAGTGCGGTCAGTAGCTCATGGGTTTCGTCACTGTCATGGGTTTCAAGAGAGAATTCAAAACCCTGAACATCGCGGCAGACCACACCGTCATTGCTCAGATAAAACGAGTGCTGATGGCGAAGGTCCAGGGTGCAAATCGTGCGTGTCACGATACCTTCTGCCTGATCTGCCTGATAGACAACCAGCTGATCGCCTTGGATGTCCACCGAAAACGGGGCGCGCAAAGATGCCGAGGCCATGGGGTTTCCTCTGATAGAAGATGAACTCAATTGAATGGAACAGTGTCAGAAAGGGGATATGAAGGGCGCGGCGAGACGTAGCGCTTCAGGCTGGCTCAGTTAACTCAGTAGGCTGCACGGCATACACCGCCGTCATGACAGGAAGGTCAGAGGCCTCCCGGCGTTTAGGCGTGATGACATGTCGCGCAAATACCAGACCGATGCTTTCCAACTCGGCCTGCAAGCCATCGATGGCCTGGGTCACCATCAACCCAGGACGTGGCAGCCCCAGCTTACTGGCATGGACTTCTGCCCGCGCCTGAGCCTGAACACCAGCGCCTTCCACAAACACCTTGGCCGTGTCGGCACTGTGCAGGGCATACCACAACGTGCGGTTAACCCCCTTGAGCCAGCGAAAGCGCGCCGGCGCCAAGCGCAGATCGCGGCCATACAAAGCCACCAGCGCGGTGCGCATCGATCTATGGCTTTGCAGCCACTCACTGACGCCCGGTGCTTTTGCAACGCGATCAAAACCCTCGTCGGCCAGGCCGTAGAGCGGCGTCAACGAGAAGGTCTTGCGCCGCAACAAGCCTTTGATCATGCAGGAACGGTTCAGGTCATCGAGCAACCGGGTCGCCGCCTTGCGGTCATTGAGGAAAACCTGCAGACCGAATACGGCCAGCAAGGCCCGTTCATAGGGCGTCAAGTCCAGAAGTCCATTATGGACATCTCCGACTTGCTCCTCGAACACCGCACGAGCAGCCTCTCGATCCAGCACTTTGCGCTGCACCAGGTTGTAACGTTCGGCAAACTCCTCGGGCTTGAGCGCCCAGGCATTACTGGGGGAGGTATCGTTCATCAGGCCATCGGGACCGGACGCGGCCAACACCGGGATGACCGAGGGTGCGAAACGACTCACCAGGCCAGGCAGCGTGTGAATGTTCACCAGGCGTTTGCTGCGAAACGGCAGTACCGGATGCTGCGCCAGCCCCCAACTGCTCACAATCACCAGCGGTATCAGGAACAGCAGCAGAATCCCACTGGTGGCGTTCATTACCTCAAGCCATTCATCCAGCGTCACGGCCTTGGCGTGGTTGGCCACGTCGGCCAGCAGGTTGATCTTGCCACCGGCCCAGGCATGGATGAAGGGAAAATCCACCATTTTCCATAACCAATAAAGCGTCCAGGTGGTCCAGTACACGAAGATATCGAAGAACATCCAGCACAACAGGACGGCTGCACAAAGCGCCAATAACATCTGCGCTTGCTCGCCCTCCCATGCACCTTGGGATTGTCGATTTTGCATTGCGATGCCCCACAAATAGTCGCACCGCCCGAATTGGGCGGTGTGAGAGAAAGGTAAAGCGCGTCGGGAACAGCTGCGGAGGGGTTATGGCTTCACGCCAGGCGTGGGATCTGCACGTTCAGATCACGTTCAAGCGCTTCGAGCCGGTCATGCACATAGCGGTTGAACGGTTGCGGGGTGCTGTACTGCTTCTGCTTGTGTTCCATAGCCCCTAGGGGGTCATACCAAAGCTGCGCCAAGGGTGTGCCGATTTCGATCCGTGGAAGATCCGGGTGTTTGGTATAGAGGCGTAATATGCCCTTGCCTTCCACCTCGCGGTTGGTCCAGTCGTCCATGGTCAAAGCCACCACATCTAACTGCCCCTTACGAATGCGGTGCACGTACAGAATGGTACCGTTCTTCGTATCGATGCCCAGGTACTTGCCGTCACCCTCGTGATAAATCTCATGGGTAGGGTCTGGGTTGAAGAACTGCGGCGATTTTATGGCTCGTGTGACTCGCTTGAGCAGACGGCGGCGACTCAGTACGCCATAGATGAATATCCCCACGGGAATCAATATCGCGGCCCAGATAATAAGTGTACCCAAGACATCACCTGGGACTCGGCCCCGGGAGTGTTCAGATGTCACACTGAAAAACATGACTATCCCAATTAATAGTAAGAATGGAAAAGCCAAAAGCATGTAGGCAAGCTTGATCAGCCAGATCAATGTTTCTTTACCAGTTTTAAGACGTTGAGCCATGAGTTCACACTCCAAGAAGCACATTCGTAATATTGGACGCAAAGAGCCTTACTGAATTCCATCCCCCCCGTTACCGTCAGGTTTCTTCGGTTGCATTTTGACCCCAGGAACACGCTGAGCGCCACCACCAGCCGCACCAAACATGCCTTTCATGTTATCGACCATGCCGCCCATCAGGTTGGCCCCTTCTCGACCTCCTAGAAAAGAGATCACGTAGTCCGCCAGGGACGCCTGCAGGCCGAAGAGTCGAGTCACACCAAAGGTCGCAATGCGGGCATAGATCATCAGCCACCCGATCATCTTGAACAATCCCACGATCGAGTCCGCGTTGGCATTGGCCAGCGCCGAGGCAAATAACAGATTCAGGATAGTTCCCCCACCGATTACGGCCACCGACGCAAAAAAGAACCCCAGTACCATCAATGAGGGCCGCAGCATCATGTCGATCAGAAAGATATAACCGTAGGTACTGCGACTCCCCTTGTCCTCTTCGGCCCCCAGGTGCGTGGCAGCCCACATTGAGCCCGCCGCACAGCCCACCAGCACACTGACGACCCAGTTGAATATACCCACCATCCAGAACAGAAAGGGTACAGCAGGCAGAAATACGGCCAGCGAAAAACCGATGGCCAGCAGGGCGAACATGACGAAATAGAACATCGGGGCCAGCGCACCCAGCACATCTTTCACCACCGCTCCTACATCCACCGCAAATATCTTGGCCCCCCAGCCCAATGGCGAGTTGCTGGCCGACGAGGCCGCTGCCCAAGTTCCGGCATACCCCGCCATCAAGGTTTCAACAGTCCCCAGCGTGTAATCACCAATGGTCTGCATCTTGATGAGTGGGTTCACTTGGTTAGAAAAACTGGAGCTGTTCCCTGTCGTCGAAGTTGCTATTAAGTTGGTGATCGTCTGCATAGGATTTTTGAAAAAACTCACAAACACCGAATTCGGGTCTTTCGCCGTCGCTGCCGCCCCATCATCCTTGGCCGTCTGCGTCCCCAGCGGCGCGGTGTAGGTACTGTTCTGCACCTGCGATTTGTAGGCTGCGAACACCTGGTTATACAAGTCGCCGGTGCCGTGCTCGCCCAGATTACTCATCCCCGTGACAACCGGGGTCGAGCTGGCCACGTCGTTGGTCTTGTTATTAGCTGTGGCGAAGGTGTGATACCAACTGCCCAGGGCCACCCAACCACTGCTTTTGATCTGGCTCGACAGCTGGCTTTGCAGCGTGTCCTTGAAGTCGATCTTGTTGAGGGCCAGGTTCACCGTGTTTTCATAGGCGGCGGCTGCGTTCTGTATCTGCGTCTCGGCGTCCTGGAAGCTCCCCGTATCCTGGTCGCGCTTGCTCAGGTAGGTGTCTACGAACGCCTGTGCCGCTTGATCCAGGGTGCTTTGCATGGTGTCTAGCGCTTGGTGCTGCGCCGTGATCACCCCACTCGTGTCCACGTCACTGTCAAACAGCAGGTTCCAGGTTCCGGTGCGGCCCGTATTGGGTGTTTTGGCAGAACCACACACCGCGCTGCCGTTGCCAGTGTCGTATTGGCCGTTGCCCCCCTTGGTGGTAATCAACGGGGTATTGGCCACACCATCCGCATACAGCGACTCCAGCTCACGGTTGATCGCGTACTTGCACAGGTTCATCTCAAAGATGCCCCGCGCCGCGCTTCGGGTTGAAGGAGCCGTGGGCTGCGTCACCATCGAGTAGCCGCTGTCCATCATGTCCACGGCTTTATCAGTCAGCAGATTGGCACTGCCAACCCCCATGGTGGAGCAGGCCCATACCATGACGAGCTGGGCCAGTGACCAACCTGATTGGGTGGGCAAGATCATGATGAAACCGGCAAACGTCATGATCGGGTACAGCGCAGATCGACCGCCTGCGAAAAACTGTCCCTGATGCCCAGCCTTCACGATGGTTTTCAGGGTGATGGTCAGAAACCAGAACAGGGCCATCACGGCCAGAACGCCATTGATAATGGCGAACAGTGAGCCAATCAAGGTTGGCTGTGATGGTGCAAATGGATCGACGGCTACTTGGCCCATGATCATGACCATCGCCTGGCGCGAGAGGTCATTGGGCTTTTGGGAGGCTGCCGCGATCGTCTGGTAATCCACGTTATCGGCCAGTACCGGCACGGAGAAGACCAGCAGAAGACCCATCCACCAGAAGCGTTTAATGAGGTTCATGGCATCTGTCCATATTTAGAGGTCAGTATTACTTGAGGTGGCCGCGAGTAAGCACCAGCCGGCACCACCGGGTCTCGGCCAGAAAGTCTTTGAAGGTCCCTCGTTCCGCTACGCTGACGCGCCTTTTCTGCAGTTGCCACAGTCGGTAGGTCGCGATCAGCGTTTTGACGAAGCCCAAACTGGCGATTGATCCCAGGACCAGGAGCGTTACCGTCGCCCGAAGAAAGGTGCTCAATGGCAGGCTGAAGTTGGCCAACAGCAGCATGGCCAGCAGCAGAACACTCAGGCTGGTGCTGACCATCATCAAACACCACCATGCCGTCCGGATGCGGTTGTAGACGGTCAGCAGCTGTTCGATGGTCCTTCCCGAACGAGCGACAGCCACACTCCAGCTGATACCAACTGCATCTGCCTCAGTCGTTGCTGACGCCGGGGTCAGCAACGTCTTCAGTAGCTTCAGCTTTTGCGCCGTCGGCTTTATGCCCCGGCGATAGATCACCGCCAGGTCAGAGAACGGGTTGAGGATCGACAGCCCCACATGGCCGGCGCGCCGTAACGGTGTGCCCGAATGCTTGTCGTCCGGCAGCGATTGTTCGTCCTCGTGCTTTGTTGTGTCAGGTTCAGTTTTCATGTGCGGTGACTCCCGAACTCATTTTTGCTCCCAGTTCCTGAAGCTGCGGAACGTATTTGGCGTCTGCCGCCAGGGCCAGTTGCTGGCCGGCAATGATGTTGGCCTGGCGTTGGTCGTTTTTGAGTCCCAACTGCAGCCAGTTGCCCAGGCTCTGCACGCGCACCAATTCACGTATCAGGTTGTCTCCGCTCAGGGCCTGAAGGTCGGTTTCATAGGCGGTATTGGCATAGCGCCTGCCCACCTCGAAAGCCTCGAGCTCGCGCTCGCTCATCACCCCGGTGCGTTGTGCTTGCTGGCTGCCCGTTGAAGCGAAGTACTCTGCCGCTGACGGATTCTGTAGCGCCTCTTGCAATGCCTCCTGTGTGGCCGGATTGGCCTGACTGGCGGCGATAATGTCCAGCTGCGGTTGAGTCGCGGCGCTCTGAATCGCCTTGTACTGGGTCATCAGCCCCTGATACTCACGTCCCGTGGCCGACTGAATATCGCCCTTGCCCGGTGCCCGCCCCCCGTCATGGCGGGCCGAGTTCTTCATGTACGCCATGCCCGCATCGACCTGATCCTGATTGAACGTCAGGTCGGGGGCCTTGCCCACGGCTCCCGCCCCGTCGATCAACGAGCGCATTTCGATGTCGCCCCCAGGCAAGCTTGAGACCTGCGGGCACAGATCAGTACCGCCGTACTGGGCCGATTCGCTTTGTGTGCAGTACTGCGCGTGCATGGCGGCACTGCGATAGCCACCCTGACGCGAGGCCACGGGCTCGGAAGCGATGGTCTTCTGCACCACAGCACTGCCGACGCCTGCCCCGCTGGCCAGCACCGCCGTTTGCGCACGGCTCACCTTCCCCACCGTGGCCGCGACCCCAGAGGCCGACTCGCTGCAGATGCTGTCAGCGACCGAGTACTGTTCTCGGGCACGCTCCAGGCGCTCGGTCTGACGGCCAAAAATATCGGCCTCGCGCTGGGCACGTGCGGCCTCAGAAATAACCGCGACTTGCTTGTCACTGGCCTGCACGATGGCCGTGCCGATTTGTGTCTCAGTGGTCAGGATTTCCGCCAGGGTAGCTTGAAGGCCGCCCATGGCAGGCATCACCTGCGTTTCAATAGGAACACTGCCCGTGACGGCCACCGGCTGGACGTACGCCAGGACCTGTTGGGTTTGCAGTACCCCCACGGCTATCGCCGTTAATGCATAGCGCTTTTTCACAATCACTTCCTCAAATGTCGTAGCCGGGACTGACATTTCCTATCAGTTCGCAAGGCGCACCAGGTTCTCCGAGACCGTATCCGCCAGCTCGGTGTCAAGGTGTTCGCGCATGAACTGGATGACCTTATCCGTAGCGCCGATCCGAATACCGTTTGACCGGCCAACGACCAGCAACCGATGGTGCTTTGCCATCCAGGTGGCCAGCTCCGCCAAAGCCTGTAATTGGGCCTGGCTCGCTTCGCGCTCAGCGTCGTGCAGGGAATCATTTTCGTTATTCATGGAATGTGTTCTCCGTTTATTGACTAGAGGTTGTAGCCGCGCCGTTTGATCAACTCGTTGGCCAGCGTGCGAATCACGTTGTTGGAATCCGCTTCACCGGCTTGCTTCTGGCGCAGCGCGATGAGTTTTTCTGCCGTGCCCTGGGGAAAGGCTTTGGCCAGGATGGCGCGAGCCGTGGCACCGCCGACGGCGTCATATAGCAACCTGCGCAGGGCGCTGTCAGTCGGTGAAGAGCCCAAGGCCCATAGCTCCAGGGGGCCCATGGCGTTTTTCAGAATGCGCGCCAGGGTGCCGCCACCCTTGATTCGGAACACGCCCAAAAACGGTACGCCGCTGCCATCCGCTGCTGGACCTGAGCCCAAACGCTGAAAGCGCTGCAGAGTGACCTTGGGCACTTTGATGGTGTCGGTCAGAAGCTTCTCGTCCTTGGGGTCCACCTCCATCATGTACAGCGAGTTGGCCGAATTCAGAATGGCGTCGGGAAAGTCGCTCACGTACTGCGAGGACAACACCGTGCGTATGCCGAATTTGCGTTGCTCACGGTCCTGGGTTTCCAGCATGGGAAAGATGAAGGGCACCTGTTTGGCATTGTGCAGCTCGTCGTAGATCTTGGTTTTGACCTCCTGATCCAGCTGCTCCAAGCGGTCGAGATGCATGGGGTGGTAAAGCGTGGGCACCGCCTCCAACAGCTCATCCCGGTATTGCGGCAACACAAAATCGCCCCCCGCCACCTGGCCCGCAAACAGGAACATGATTCCGGTTTTCAGGTGGCCAGCATTGGTGGTGTTATCACCCATGACATTGTTCAGATCGATCGCGATCACTCGCGTGCGTGGACTGATCAAGAACTGCGTCCGCCCGGCCAGCATCTTGAATTCTCTACAGGCGTCAGTCATGCAGCGGTGCAAGTACTCCAGCAACAGCTCCTGACTGCCATCACGTTGCACCCGACCATAGGCGCTTTCTACGTCTTCATGGTTCAAGAAGGTGGTCATGTCGGCCAGTTCCGGCACCGCTTCGAACTGGGCCAGCTGCGCTTCCTTAACAAAGCCTGCTTCAAACAACAGATCGCGCACCTCATACCAGGTACTGCTATCCCACCACTGGGCCGGATAGCGCTCGATCAACCCGCTTTTATCCAAGGCAGTGTCCACTTCGGGGACGACCCCGCGCCCCCAGCGTCTGGGGCTTTTTTCGGCATTGGCGGTATAGGCCATGCTGATGACGCGGTCCAGTATTTGCCGGGTATCGCGTTCGTTAGGCGGATTGCCGGTAGAGGGATCAATGCACATGGCCGTGAGCATGCTGATGATCCAGTTACGCTCGGGGGCGATCGGAAACCGCGCGCCCAGCTGGATATCGAACAGGTTCCGGCAATGCTTGGGGCTGTTCTGCAGCACAATGCCCACGACCTCGTCCTTACGATCCGGCGGCAGACTGTCGCGCAGCAAGGCGACTTGACCTTGCATCGAGAAACCTTTGTCCACCCCCGCCATGAACGGTAATCGCTGCTGGGCGCTGGACACCGTGACATTGCCCAGCTTGTTCAGCAGCACCGACTTGCCCTGGCCGGAAGAGCCGGTGACCACACTGGTGAGCTTGTTCTGCTTGGGGGTGGCCAGACCGACCGGATAGAGCTTGCCATCGAGCGTAGCGAACAAGGCGTTGCCGTCCTCTTCCCAAGCCGAGGCCGGGCGGGTCAGCGGCAACAGGTTCAGCGCCTCTGAAAGCGGCGGGTACAACAGGTTCGGGCCACTGCCTTTGCTGGAAGCCACCAGCGTCGAGGCCCATGCGCGTACCGGGTTGCCGAAGGTTTGCGTCACCTCGCACACTCCCCAGGCCTGAAAGGCCTGGGCCAGCAGCGTCAGATGGCGCGTCACTGCGGCCTGGCTGTCTCCCCAGGTGGAGGCCATGATCGTCATGACGCATACCGGCTCTTGTTGCTCAACCTTTGTCAGCGTTTCGATGGCGTTCCAGATGGGCCGAAGCGGCGGCACAAACGCTATGAAGTCCAACGTGCCTTTTTTCATGCCTAGCGACTTCATGCCCCCAGGCATCAGGTCCATGCGTACGCGCCAAGGCACGCCGCGAGGGACCAGCGATTTGAGCTTGGCAAAGGTCTGCGGCGTCTGCGGTCCCAGGACGACAGACAAGGTGCCATGCCACATCCCATTGACGCAGAGCTTGTTGCCGTTGGTTTCCATGTCCTGGTTCATCAGCTGAAATTTCAGCTGCGGGGCCAGAAACGGTGTGTGATCGTCGCCGTTACGGACACCATGCGGGGTGATCGGATCATCAGGGAGCAGCGGGTACCAATGCTCACTGGTACCGAGCCGGTCCACTTGAGCGCGCAGCGCCTGGCCCACTGCATGGGCATCGAGCAGTTCCAGCAGCACACCCTGGCCGTCATCTTTAAAGGCAGCTTCCACTGCGCTCATGAAGGCGTCGTGGCGAATTTTCAGGCCTGCCATTTCAGCCAGGACCGGATTTTGTCCATACCGTGCATCCGGGCTTTGCCCGATCAACTGCTTGATACGGCGATTTTCATCGATCAGTTCATGCGCCGAGAGCGCCTTGCGCCCGGTGTAACACACCAGGTAGCAGCGTTCGCGCGAAACCCAGGGGGCCAGCTTTTCAACGTTTTCGTCCAGGATCGGCGTCAAGTCGATGCCGGTCCGTTTGACAGAAGCGTACTGAGGGGCCAGCAGGCGTTCGACGTCCTCGCGGCCTCGATCAGGGTCATCGTCGAACACCAGGCTGATTTTGTGTCCATGTCGGCGATAGTGGGCTGTCAGCGCATGCATCATGCGCTCCAAGCGGCCGGCCCAGGAATAAGGGGCCTCCAGGGGTGCCGCTTCGTCGGTGTCACAAAAACTGCCGGCAACGGCATACACCGAGCAGTAATCGCCATCGTCGTTGACCAGTACATACGGGGCATTGAGGGCTGGGTGGCGAGTGCGATCGTCGTCCGTCAGACGCAGTACCGTGTTCAAGTCGCAATAGTCGGGCAGATCGCGTGATACGGCAAACCGGGAGGTTTCTGTGATCAGGTCTTCAACCCAATGGATCAAGCTCGGCATAAAAGTTACTCCGGGTATAGGTGTCCCAGCTGCGGGAGGAAAGTGCCCCCGCGACCGTTTTGCCGGTGGGCAGTAATAGCGACAGATCCTCGAACATGTCCGCCGGCAGGATCAGGGCACAGCCTTCCAGGCGGTTTCGAAGGGTCGAGCGCTTGTGAGGAGCAAGGCGCTGAAGAGCCAGCGCGAACTCCCCCGCTCGCGTCGTACCCCAGGCTTGTTCCACCTCACGGCCATGTCGAGCCAGCCAGAGCAGAACCCTTTTGCCTTGGGCACGCTGCGTGCGGGTACCGCCGAGAATGGCAATCAGCGCACGGCGCTGCAGGTGATGCACATCCGTCATGGCCATACCGGGCAGGTAGGCCAGCACGCCGTGAGCCGCCGTAGGGCTGTCCAAGTGCCCGGCCAGGTAGCACAGGGTGCAAACCGCATGGGAGGCGGTAAACCCTGATCGAGCCCCCTGCCACAGCTTTTGAGTCCACAGTCCGCAGCAAGCGCATTGCTCGCCAGGCATAGCCGTCGGTACCGGCGTTTCAGGATCACCGCTGACATCGAGCATCAGGGGGATATGCGATAGATCAACATCCATAGCTTCGCCTTCCGGATTATTTTCAGAATTAGGAAAAGTCGTGGTTATTTGGCATGAACGGCTAGCCGCCGCAGGTTTGCGTCAGGAGTACAGCGGTTGATCCGCAATGGTGCACGTGGTCCGGGCCAAACGACAGAAAGACCCGGAAGGGTTAAGCTGTTGGGTATCTAAATAGGAGGTCTCTATGAGCACCCAACTGTCCCCCATCGTTTCCGAGTTCGAAACACAGGAACAAGCAGACAGCTACGACCGGTGGTTTCGCGCCAAGGTCCAAGCATCACTCGATGACCCACGTCCCAACATCCCCCACGATCAGGTGATGTCTGAAATGCGTGCACTCATCGAGTCCAAGAAGAATAAGCATAATGCTGGTTGAGTGGCGGCCCGAAGCACGGGCCGAACTCTGGAGCATTTTGAACTACATCACTGATCAAAATCCGATGGCAGCCGAGAGGCTGAACCAGACTATTGAGGCGTCTACAACGGCCCTTCCACAACACCCTTATCTGTACCGATTAGGGCAAGTTTCTGGTACTCGGGAAATGGTCGTACACCCCAATTACGTAGTGGTTTACCGGGTGACTGATCGAATTGAAATCGTCAACGTCCTCCATGCCCGCCAGCAATACCCCTAAACGGTAGCCCTGCGATGACCGAAGTCACCGCAGGAGGGTTGGCTTAGCCCACATCCACGGGGGCCAGGCCGACCTGCGCTTGTGAGCGCTTGATGATTTCAGGCACAACCACCAGGCATACCCCGAACAGGATGGACGCGACGATCGCGCCGATTTTGATCTGCGGGTTGTCTTTCTTGTTCTTGGCCGCGACCAGCCCACCGATCACGAAGATCACACCGGCAAACTGAGCAATGGTCAGTGCAGATTTCTTCAGCGACGTGGCACCTACAGCCGCCGAATCACCCATCCCGGCAATGTCGGCACCGGCTGCACCGGCAAAAGCCAGCACTGGGTTGGCAGCCATAGCTGCCGTCAGGCACTTCAATGCGCGTTGACGCAGACCGTCTTTGAAAACAGAAAGGCGAACAGCAGCGCACAGCATTACGTCTTTGGACATAACCAACTCCTAGGGATTAATCAGTAGTTTTTAACAATCGAAGGTGCGCCGAGGCGCTTTGGCATCCCGATCTGCTTACAGCAGGCCGAGGGATTTTTGCAGGGCGCTAAGCAGGTACGGACTGCATACGCAGAAAACGCCCAGGACAAACTTGAGGGTACCGCTTGAAACGTCCTGACTGGCCGATAGGCCCGTATGCCCGTCCTTGAACGAGCGTTTCCAGGACAACATGCCTTGCAGCGCGAACCAGACGCCCAGCATGCGCACCAGACTTAACACGGCATTGGCCGCATCGGCTGCGACACCAAAGGTGCCCACGTCCACGTAGCTGATGGCATCGAAGGTCGCGCCCTGCCAACCTAACTGGCGAGCGGCAGCACCGATCATTTGATCGAGGCCGGCCAGGCCTCCACAGAGCAACAACACAGCGATGACCTTGCCGCCACCTTCCGCATGGCCAGGTGCTTTGCGCGCGGCACTGGCGTGAGTGGCGAGGTAGCTCACAGCGCCAGTGACCGCAAACAAGCTGCCCAGCGTGAAGGCAAAGTTGACTAAGGAAGTCAGCAGGTGAACCGCCCCGGGTTTCTCGGAGACTCCAACCTTTGAGAGGATGGAGCGATGAAAAAACTACCGAAGTATTCCCCAGAGGTCCGTGAGCGGGCCATCAGGATGGTTTTCGAACACCTTCCTGAGTACGAGTCGCAGTGGGCCACCATCAGTGCCATTGCCCCCAAGATCGGCTGCACGCCCGAGACATTACGGCTGTGGGTTCGCCAATCTGAGCGCAACAGCGGCCAGCGTGATGGGCTGAGCACAGTCGAACGTGAGCGAGTCAAGCTCTTGGAGCGTGAGAACCGTCAGTTGCGTCAAGCTAACGAGATCTTGCGTAAGGCCTCAGCCTATTTTGCCCAGGCGGAGCTCGACCGCCCATTCAAACGATGAAGACGTTTATTGATGAAAACCGCCAGTCTTACGGGGTCGAGCCGATTTGCAAGGTGTTGCCAATCGCCCCGTCGACGTACTACCGGTACGCTGCTCAGCAGGCTGACCCCAGCCAGCAGTCAGCGCGTGCGCAGCGTGACCAGGAACTGGGTGAGCACATCCAGCGAGTCTGGGATGAGCACTTCCAGGTATATGGCGTGCGCAAGGTCTGGCGACAATTGCTGCGTGACGGACTGCAAGTCGCCCGCTGTACGGTGCAACGTCTGATGGGAGAGCTGGGCCTGCAAGGCGTGGTACGCGGCAAGCCCGTCAAGACGACGGTCAGCGACCAAGCCAGGCCGTGCCCGCAGGATCATGTCAACCGTCAGTTTGTGGCTGAGTGCCCGAACGCCCTATGGGTATCGGACTTTACCTACGTCAGTACCTGGCAGGGTTTTGTTTACGTGGCCTTCATCATTGATGTCTTTGCCCGATTCATCGTCGGTTGGAAGGTGTCCAGTTCAGCGCGTACCGATTTTGTACTCGATGCACTGGAGCAAGCCCTTTACGCCCGTCGCCCAGTCAAGCAGGGTGGACTCATTCACCACAGTGACCGTGGCGTGCAGTACGTGTCCATTCGCTATACCGAGCGTCTTGTCGAAGCCGGTATTGAGCCATCGGTCGGGAGTGTCGGTGACTCTTACGACAATGCTTTGGCTGAGACCATCAATGGTCTTTACAAGGCTGAAGTGATTCATCGACGCTCTTGGCCCACACGGGGGGCGGTGGAGCTGGAAACCCTGAAATGGGTGGACTGGTTCAATCACCGCCGCCTGCTGGAGCCAATCGGTCATATTCCACCGGTCGAAGCAGAAGCAATCTATTATCAGCAACTCACCGAGTCTGCCCAGGTGGCATGACTCAAACAAAAGGGTCTCCGAGAAACCCGGGGCGGTTCAGCGCCCCATTCATTCACGATGCCAGCGCTTTGTAGACCGTCGAACGACCGATCTTCAGCTGCCTGGCAATCTCCATCGCACTGACACCCTGATCGTGCAGGGTGAAGACATCGGCCTTATTCACCTTAGGTTTACGGCCAAATTTCACGCCCTTGGCCTTGGCTTCCAAACGACCTTCGTTGGTACGTTCCAGTATGCGCAGGCGCTCGGCCTGAGCCACCGCAGACAGGATGGTGACCACCATTTTTCCCATGGTCCCCTCTGTACTGATGCCATCATCCAGAAAACGGATGGCCACGCCCATGTCGTCGAACTCTTTGATGAGCTGAATCATGTCCGCAGTATCGCGACCTAATCGGTCAAGTTTTTTTACCAAGACAACATCGCCCTCTTCGACCTTGAGCCGCAGCAGCTTGAGGCCTTCGCGGTTCACATGACTGCCCGAGACCTTGTCAGTAAAAATCCTTGCTGCGCTGACGTTTTCAGCCTTGAGCGCGTTTATCTGTACGTCAAGGGACTGTTGGCTGGTGGAGACGCGGGCATAACCAAAAAGTCGCATGGGAAATGTCTCATAAGTCGATTTATAGATACCCCGTCTACGAAGTATAAGCAAACGAATTTATAGACGTGTGTGGAGGATCATTTTACCGTGTCCAGAAACTTATGAGTAAGGAGACTGCATGCCACGTCGCTCGATTCTTTCCCTTGCGGAGCGGGAAAGCTTACTGGCGTTGCCAGATTCCCAAGATGAAATGATTCGTCACTACTCTTTCAGCGAAACCGACCTCGCCATCATCCGCCAACGGCGTGGGTCTGCAAATCGGCTGGGCTTCGCTGTACAGCTCTGTTACATGCGCTATCCCGGGGTAACACTTGCTATGGATGAAGAACCATTCGAGCCATTGCTGCGCTTGGTGGCCACGCAACTGAAGGTGCCGCCTGAAGCATGGGCTGACTATGGGCAACGCGCCGAGACGCGCCGCGAGCACCTGTTGGAATTACAAGCTCTTTTTGAGTTTCAGCCATTCACAACAAGACATTATCGTCCCTGCGTTCATAGTTTGGATGAACTGGCATGGCAGTCCGACAAAGGCTTCGTGTTGGCGACGGAGTTGGTTGAAGGGTTGCGACGACAGAACATATTGCTTCCATCACCAGGTGTGATCGAGCGCATTTGTGCTGAGGCAATCACCCGCGCCAATCGGCGGATCTATGAAGCCTTGTCCGAGCCTCTTTCGAATACACACCGCCGTTGCCTCGATGGCCTCCTTAGACGCCGAGACAAAGGCCAGACCACCTGGTTGGCCTGGTTACGCCAGTCGCCAGTTAAACCGAACTCACGGCACATGCTTGAACATATCGAGCGCCTCAAAGCATGGCAGGCTCTCGATCTACCAGCAGGCATTGAGCTGCTGGTTCACCAGAATCGCCTGCTCAAAATTGCCCGTGAAGGCGGCCAAATGACACCTGCTGACTTGTCCAAGTTCGAATTGCAACGACGCTACGCTACCCTTGTGGCACTGGCCATCGAGGGCATGGCCACCGTCACTGACGAAATCATCGACCTGCACGATCGTATCCTGGGCAAGCTGTTTAACGCAGCCAAGAATAAACACCAGAAACAGTTCCAGGCATCCGGAAAAGCGATCAACGCAAAGGTGCGAATTTATGGACGCATCGGCCAAGCCCTGCTGGAGGCCAAGCAAAACGGCTGCGATCCGTTTGCTGCCATCGAAGCGGTCATGTCTTGGGAGGCTTTCGCCAAGAGTGTCACCGAAGCGCAAAAACTTGCACAGCCCGAAGACTTCGACTTCCTGCACCGCATCGGCGAGAGCTACGCCACGTTGCGCCGCTATGCTCCGCAGTTTCTCGACGTACTCAAGCTGCGGGCTGCGCCCGCAGCCAAGGACGTGTTTGAAGGCATTGAGGTATTGCGCGCAATGAACACTGACAACGCCCGTAAGGTTCCCGTCGATGCCCCGATCGGGTTCATCAAGAAGCGCTGGAAGAAACTGGTTATAACCGACGGCGGTATCGACCGGCGCTACTACGAACTGTGCGTGATGTCGGAACTAAAGAACGCGCTGCGCTCTGGAGATATTTGGGTGCAGGGATCGCGTCAGTTCAAGGACTTCGAGGATTACCTGATGCCATCCGAGAAATTCGCCCATCTCAAGCTGGCCCATGAATTGCCTCTGGCCGTAGCCACCGACTGCGACAAATACCTGAACGACCGGTTGACGCTGTTGGAAGCTCAGCTTGCCACCGTGAACCGCATGGCTCTAGCCAATGACTTACCGGATGCCATCATCACCGAGTCTGGTTTGAAGATCACGCCTCTGGATGCGGCAGTGCCAGATACCGCACAGGCGTTGATTGATCAAACCGCAATGGCTATGCCGCATATCAAGATCACCGAATTGTTGTTGGAGGTGGACGAGTGGACAGGATTCACCCGGCATTTCGCACATCTGAAATCGGGTGACCTGGCCAAGGATAAGCACTTACTGTTGTCCACCATCCTGGCTGATGCGATCAACCTAGGCCTGGCTAAAATGGCCGAGTCTTGCCCTGGCACCACCTACGCAAAACTGTCCTGGCTACAAGCCTGGCACATCCGTGACGAAACCTATTCGGCCGCGCTGGCTGAGCTAGTAAACGCGCAGCTCCAACATCCTTTTTCCAAGCATTGGGGTGACGGTACCACATCATCGTCAGATGGACAGAATTTCAGAACTGGCAGCAAAGCCGAGAGTACGGGTCACATCAATCCCAAATACGGCAGCAGCCCGGGACGAACTTTTTACACCCACATTTCTGACCAGTACGCCCCGTATCACCTGAAGGTGGTCAACGTTGGCGTGCGCGATTCTACCTATGTGCTTGACGGGCTTCTGTATCACGAATCTGACCTGCGTATTGAGGAGCACTACACGGATACTGCGGGCTTCACAGATCACGTCTTCGGTCTGATGCATTTACTGGGTTTTCGCTTTGCACCGCGCATCCGCGACCTAGGCGATACCAAGCTGTTCGTGCCCCAAGGAAATATCGATTATGACGCGATTAAGCCAATGATTAGTAAAGAAAAACTGGATATCAAGGCCATTCGGACGCACTGGGATGAAATTCTGAGGCTGGCCACCTCGATCAAACAAGGTACCGTGACTGCCTCGCTGATGTTGCGCAAGCTGGGTAGTTATCCTCGGCAGAACGGCTTAGCCGTTGCCCTTCGCGAAATCGGTCGCATCGAACGCACGCTGTTCATTTTGGACTGGCTACAAAGTGCCGAGCTGCGCCGTCGTGTGAATGCAGGACTGAACAAGGGCGAAGCGCGCAATGCGCTGGCCAGGGCTGTCTTCTTTAACCGGCTGGGCGAAATCCGAGACCGTAGCTTCGAACAGCAACGCTATCGTGCCAGCGGCCTCAACTTGGTGACTGCTGCAATAGTGCTGTGGAACACGGTTTACCTGGAGCGGTCCGCAAACGCATTACGCGGACATAGCACCGCTGTCGATGAATCGCTGCTGCAGTACCTGTCGCCGCTGGGCTGGGAGCACATCAACCTAACTGGTGATTACCTGTGGCGCAGCACCGTCAAGGTTGGTGGAGGAAGATTCCGGCCATTACGACGACTGAAATCAGCTTAACGTACTTTAAAATCCGTTTTCTGAGGCGACCCCTCGCAGCGCTCGCAAGGCTGGAGTCATATCAGTATCAGCTGATACCAATACAAGCTGCTGGATGCGGTCTTCCTGCATTAGGCCCGCCTGACGAGCCGCAAGCCGATACATGCTGATAGCGATATGGACGTCCGTTTCCTTTTCTTCAAGTTTCCAGATATCGACCTGATCAAGCCTGGACGCCGGAGTGTTCTTGTCGACGAAACGAGGAGCTTTGCCTGATTCCAACTGATGCCGCCCGTAAGTAACGCTGACGCCTCGCGCAATCAAGGCGCGCAGGTAACTGTCTTGAGCTTCTTTCGAAAGGATGCCACGACTGGCAAGCGAGGGTTTCACACCGGAAGTGAAGAAGCTAACGGACGTCAAGGTGTTTTCAGGATGCTCGACGCGCAGAATATGCGCGAGCAACGACGGAAGATCGAGCCATTTGTACGGTGTGCCTGCGAGTAGGCCATAAAACAGGTTGTAACCGTCTACAAAGCACGCTGTACGCAAGATTTTCAGTCCTTAGAAACGAAAAAACCGGCGCTAGGCCGGTTTCTTCACCCCAACAGCCAGCGAACTGAATCGCTGCGTACGGGGCTGAGTAGTGCGTTAATAATGCCATAGTTGACGTGTATGTCAACTGTGACCAAGACCCGCTGAACCTGTCCGGTTGAAGTACACCTCAGCCCGGGCGTCAGGCTGCTCACTGGCACCGCGTCAGACGCCGAGGCGTCTATCTCTATGCTCTTAACCTGACAGGTCGAATGCTTAACGAATGAAAGGGACTTCCCCGTCCAGAGGGCGCGGCGAAAGTCGCGAATCGGCATCGAAGTGCCATGATGAAGTGTCAAACCTGCATCAAAACCACAGGAGGGGAAGTCCATGCCAATTATTACCGTGGGAATCGATCTAGCCAAGGCCGTATTCGCCGTTCACGGCGTCGATGAGGCTGGTAAAGCCACCTTGGTGAAGCCCAAGGTTGCGCGGGATCAACTGGTGCCATTGATCGCCCAGTTGCCCCCGTGCTTGATTGGTATGGAGGCTTGCTCAGGCGCTCATCATTGGGCGAGGGTGTTCGCCGAGCACGGCCATACGGTCAAGTTGATGGCTCCTAAACTCGTTTCGCCTTATCGAATGTCGGGTAAGCGCGGCAAGAACGATGCCGCAGATGCTGCCGCGATCTGTGAGGCAGTGACCCGACCCAGCATGCGGTTTGTCCCTGTTAAAGACGAGCATCAGCAGGCCACTCTTTGCCTTCATCGAACCCGCCAGGGATTCATCGAAGAACGCACCTCTACGTACAACCGACTGCGCGGATTACTTTCTGAATTCGGCGTGGTCCTGCCACAAAGCCCAGAGCGATTGAGAAAAGAGATTGGTCCCTGTCTGGACACCTTGCCTGGCTGGGCAAGACGGTGCATGAGTGAACTGTTGGAGCACACCAGCCATATCGAGGATCGGCTGGTGGAACTTGATCGAGCCATCAATCAGATCGCTCGCGAAGATGATCGTAGCCGTAGGCTGCTGCAATTGCGTGGGGTTGGCTCGACCACTGCAAGTGCTTTAGTGGCCAGTATTGGAGATGGGCACGACTTCAGAAACGGACGCCAAGTGGCTGCCTGGCTCGGTTTGACGCCAGGCCACGGCGGCAAGCAGCGCCTGGGGAGTATCACCAAAGCCGGGGGATGCCTATTTACTTTACGCAGTCTACTGGTGCTTGGAGCTCGATCTGTCATGGCCAACCTGGGCGATAAGCAAGACCCTCTCAGTCGCTGGATCCGCAACCTCATGGAGCGACGGGGTTACTGGCGTGCGGCCGTGGCGATTGCCGCCAAGAATGCGAGGATGGCCTGGGCCGTTCTGCATTACGGCGACACGTTCAAGCCTGAACAGGCAGAACCAACGGGCGCGTAAACACCAGAGGTCATGACTGATCACCTTGTAAGGCGTTAGGGCGAGGATCATGAGCGGATAAAAGGATCAATGTGCACTGCCGTCGTTGATGTGAAGCGGGTTGGACCTGCGTGGGGGATACCTGAAAAATCGTATGGGAAATTCAGTCCCGGTTAGCGAACGAGGCCCTCACGTGCGTCTTTCATCAGGGTCCGAGCGATCAGCTCAAGATGACCGTTTGTAGTACCGCAGTCCTTCACCTTCTTACGTCGATCCGGCATATGCAGCGGAGTCAAACAGAAACTATTGGGCTTGTGCTCAATGGGGAAGCCCTTGTAGTACGATTTTTTCCGAATTCTGTAGGCTCCCCGACGTTAGTCTCCCGCCATTCGTTACCTGCGCGTTGCTCATCAAGCATGAGCATGAAGGTTGAGCCGCTTTGCGCGCAGAATCGATCGATTTTACGAACCGATTGAAGGAGCTGCCGTTTGAATGTTTCGGTGGAATCGTGGGCGTCAGGATCGGTGGTTTTGTGCTCTCCTGTATAGAATACGTGACCGCCGATTTTCTCGATATGACTTAGCAGACGAAATGTGGAGCGGCGAAGCTGTGCGTATTTAGTGACGTTTTGGAGGGTATACAGGTGTGAACCTTTTTTTTCCCATTGATAGGCAGGCAGATTTTTAGGATTATTGTTAGCAAGATCGAAATCGAGAAGTTGGCATTTAAGCTTGTAGAAGTAGATCGCGAACTCACGGATTTCAGTAGCAGGCAGCATGAGGCCCGCGAACCCGAAAGCAGGGTCGTTTTGTACCTTGGATGTTTGCGTGAGACGTACTGGCCAACGTGCCCGAATTCGTCCAGGTACGCGACGTAGTGCGTCATAGTGACCGGATTCCTTGCCGAAGAAACACGAAAGCCCGCTGAGATTTCTCTCAAGCGGGCCTCGGAAGGTAGGCACGAGGGCTAGCCTCATGCGTTGAGATAATTGTCATTCAGAAATAATAGCTATGTCAACTGCTTTTGATGAAAACCCGTGATTTTCTGTGGGTTTCTGTGACCCAGGATGATGCAGAGTGATGGCTATAACCCGGCTAAATGACCGGGAAACAATGGAAGAACCAAGAGAAATCTGACTCAAAAACCCTGCTTTTTGCTTACTTCGCTTTAACTCACGGGGGGCGGTGGAGCTGGAAACGCTGAAATGGGTGGACTGGTTCAATCACCGCCGCCTGCTGGAGCCAATCGGTCATATTCCACCGGTCGAGGCAGAAGCAATCTATTATCAGCAACTCACCGAGTCTGCCCAGGTGGCATGACTCAAACAAAAGGCAGGGCGCGAGTCGGCCAGACTTGCCTCCACCTTCGCGCGTAGCCAGGCGGTGTAATTGGCCTCTAGCTCTTCAGTTTCAAACTCCGAAACGATAGGCGAACGATCAAGCATAAGGATTTTCTCCATTTATCTCTGAGTGAGTTTACACCCGAGCGACTGACGAAGGAATTTTCGGCGGTTCCGGCGTGCAACCCCTTCTATGAGACGCCGCCCTTGTTGATCGCGTCGTTCAGCACTTTAGCCGAGACGAACTTGACGACTTTCTTGGCAGCGATTTCTATGGCGGCACCAGTCGAAGGGTTGCGGCCAGTGCGTGCTGGACGCTCTGCCACTTTCAGTTTGCCGATGCCCGGTAGAGTGATTTCTGCACCGCTTTCCAGTTGGTCGGCAACGATGTGTCCCAATTGCTCAAGAGCCTTACGCGCGGTGGTTTTTGGCGCATCGATAGCTTCTGCAATACCGGCAACCAATTGGTCTTTCGTCAGAGCCATGGTGGTGTTCCTTCCAGATCAAATTCATTTGGATTGCAGAGTAAGGCGTCAGCTTTGGGCAGGCAAGAGCCCAGCTCTCCAGTAGCAGCCCCCATTGATCACAAAAGGTAGAGACACTAACCAGGCTTGAGTTCGGCCCGAACACTCACTGACTGCAGCGCAAGACTGTGAAGGCTGCACGCACTGAATTCATACGCTCACTCCCCATCATGAACCATCCTCATATTCTGTTGTTAAGGGCTCTCCGGCTTGCGGCCCCTGCGGGACCGCAGATATCTGATGTACAGCATATGACACCCCCTGGTCGCGATCCGTCAGGGCCTGTTTTTTCAGGCACTGAACGGCCTCTCGGGGTGCCGCTTGGTCGCCCGGGGTTACCGTTGGCATCGCGTCTGCGCTCACCTTGAGCACACTCACAGTGGCAGGCTTGGTCACCTCAGACAGGATGTGTGCGTACCTGGCCACCGTGCTCGCAGAAACGCCGGCGAGTGCTGCAATCGCAGATCGCACCAGTGCCTTGCCCTGGTCTTGGAGCTGACGGCACGCCGCGCGTATCTTCGATTCTGTGGCTTTGTGCCGCAGTTCATGGGTGCGCTTGGCGGCCAGACTTTGTCGCTCGGTGAGCGACAAGCTGCCATCGAGCTGCATTGCTCCTCGGTGGCAACGACGATCACCGGTGTACCGATCCCACGTCCAGCGACCTACGGATTTGACCGTGGCGCGTATCGACGACAGCGGCAGGTTTTCGGAAAAACCCTGCTTTAGGGGTTGTAAGCCGGAATCCCAGAAATTTCCGTCATGGGCGAGAAGCCAGTACTGGTGCGGATTGACGCCAAACAGTTATTTTCCGGCTGCGACGTCGCCAAGCCGAAAACTGTTTGATTGAGCGGCCAAAACATGTACGGAAAACCGTGTCGGATAGCAAAAGCAGCCGTAAACCGCTCTGGTGACGTTTTCCGACGGAATTTTCCGGGGTTCCGGCTTACACCCCCAATAATGGGCCTCATGGCAAAGCTCAAATCGATGTTCATTGCTCCCCGCAGGCTGGGAACTGCCGGCTGGTGCGGCTCCACTAACACTTCCGTGCTCTCTACAAGCAATCGTATTTTTTGGTTTACGTATAGAGCCTAGTCATTCATTCTATTTATAAGAACCAGACAAGAGGACAAGTGCTATGAACAGGCTTCACAAGACCAGTCTGCTGGCGGCTATATTGACCGCATCCCCCTGCATTATGGCAGCTAACGCTCATGCTATGAGTTGTCCTGTCCCGCAAAGCGTGAAGTACGTTAATGGTATCTATATTGCGCCGGAAACGTTTGCTGGTTGGGAGGGGAACTGGGTTTCTCAACCACACAAGAAACACTCCATTAAAGAGTTTTCCACTGCTTTATATCTTTCAGTGGATAAAAGTCAGAAGGGAGGAACATTGACTAACTGTAGTTATTCACTAAGCGGAGATAATGGCGTAATAGATCTTGAGTATCGAAAAGCAGGAAATGAGAATAGACTAAAGACACTTATCGTTTCCATTGAAGGTCAGCACAATTGGATTAAAGAGCGTGGCGCGGTTGGAATTCAAGGATATGAATGTACAAAGTCAGCATCTGAGTGTCAGTTCGTTCCGCTGCGGCTAAACGAGGACTGATGAGTTTATGCATGGGGATTTTAAGATGCCTATGCATCAAGTTGACGTTATGAAGAAGGCGTCATGTCTTCATAGCCCCCTTCGAGGAGATGTGCCCAATACTGGTTAGCGGTGAAGAGGTTTTTGAGCGGTCGAGGTGCGTAGGCTGGACTCATCTGAAGCAGCAGCGGTGGGTAAGCAGGCTTCATGATGATCAATAACGGGCATCATGACAAAGCTCAAATCAATGTTTCTGCTGCTAAGGGTTTGCATAATGGCCGGTAATAAACCTGCTGCTATTAAGGCCGAATTGAGTCTGCATGGGGCTGTTTTTGAAAGCTGCGGTAATACTCTTCTTTTGAATACGTGGAAAAGCCTGTCGGGGCAGCTTCAGCTATATTGGTCTGTACATCAAGAAAGTCATGGTCGCGCCGGGGCCAAGCTTGATGCACACGAAGATTATGTGTCGCTAGCTTGCGGTGAGAGCTTTGAGAAAATGGCGGATGAAATTAAAGATCACGGGCAGCGTGGTTTAGAGAAAGTAGTTGCTTCGCTCAAGGCCCACCAGGGATAGCACCGTTTTAAGTGAATTAAAATAGGTATAAGTCATGTCAGAAACACTGATGAGCATTTCTTGTTTGCACAAGAAGTTCGGGGACCTGCACGTCCTGAAAGGCGTGGATCTTGAAGTTAAAAAAGGCGATAGGATTGCCATCATTGGTGGGAGCGGTTCAGGTAAAAGTACAATGCTACGCTGCCTGAACTTCATGGAGACTCCCACGGCAGGCGTGATAAAACTTGACGGGAAGACCATAGGGAAGCAAGTAGGCCAGGGCGCTAATGGTGAGGTATGGATGTCTTATCCAGAGCAGGATTTGTGTGAGGTCAGGAAAAAAGTTGGTATGGTTTTCCAGCAGTTTAACTTGTTTCCGCATATGACAGTGCTTGAGAATGTCATGGAAGGTCTTATCCAAGTTCGAAAATTGAATATGGACCAAGCACGCGAAATTGCTTTGCGTGAATTAGCGAAGGTTGGTCTGAACGATAAGGTAGATGCATATCCTAGTAGGCTTTCAGGTGGTCAGCAGCAGCGTGTTGCCATCGCCCGCGCTCTGGCAATGGAACCAGAAATTTTGTTATTCGACGAACCAACTTCTTCGCTAGATCCTGAACTGGTAGGTGAAGTGCTGAACGTGATCAATCAGCTGGCAGATGAAGGTCGTACTATGTTGCTTGTTACACACGAGCTGGGGTTTGCTTATCATTTTGCTAATCGTGTAATTTTTTTCGCAGATGGTGCTTTTCACGAGATGGGCACTCCAGAGGAAGTGCTGAAGTTACCTCAGAAAGAAAAAACCCAAGATTTCATCAAGCGTTTCACTGCATTCCATTTTTGACGTAACCTTTAAGGATTTCACATGAGTACCGCTCGCTCGACTACCAGCTCCCAGGGCTATCTGCCTGACAGCCGCAATGAAAACGTGTTGGTTTATTTAAATGGTGAGTTCGTCCCAAAAAACGAAGCTACTGTTTCCGTATTCGATAGTGGCTTTGTGCTTGGTGATGGTGTTTGGGAGGGCCTGCGACTTGTAAAGGGTAAAGTTGTATCCTTTGACTTGCATATAAATCGAATTTTCGAAGGCGCTAAATCTATTGAGTTGGATATAGGCCATACAAAGGAGGAGCTTAAGGCTCTCGTCCTCAAGACATTTGAGGTCAACAGTATGGCTGATGGCGCCCATGTGCGTCTAATGGTTACTCGGGGTAAGAAACATACGCCAAATCAAGATCCCCGTTTTGCGCTGGGTAAAGCAACCATCGTGATCGTGGCAGAATACAAAGTGATCGATAAGAGCAAGAAGACCGGACTTAAACTGTTTACGTCGACTTATCGTTGCAGTGGCCCTGATGTTTTCGATCTGCGTCTTAATTCACACAGTCGCCTGAATTTTATCCAGGCTCTAATACAAGCAATCAATGCCGGTGCGGACGAAGCACTTATGCTGGATCCGCATGGCTTTGTTGCGAGCTGCAACTCAACGAACTTTTTTATAGTGCGTAATGATGAGTTATGGACTTCGACAGGGAAATACAATTTCAACGGTATTACACATAAGAATATCAAGCGCCTTGCCGAAGAGAATGGTATCAAGTTGTTCGTCGGGGATTACACCTTGGCCGAAGTATACACCGCCGATGAAGCTTTTCTCACCGGGACATTGGGTGGAATCACGCCTGTTACGGTTGTAGACGGAAAGGTCATTGGGGAAGGCAATCCTGGCCCACTAACTGCCAAGCTTGCAGAATTGTACGAAAACTACATTAACAGTTAACTAAGCCTAAGTTTCAGGGGGAAACCATGAAAAGTCTCAGTAAGGTAGTTCGTAATTCGGCTTGTGCGGTGTTGGTATGCTGCGCCACTGCATTTCCGCTCATTGCAACGGCTGCGGAAAACACTCTGGACAAGGTCAAGAGCGCTAAGGTACTACGAATAGGTGTGGCGTCTGGCGATCCTTGGTATTACAAGGATCCGATCAGTGGTGAGTGGACCGGTGTCGGCTTCAGAGTCGGCGAGAAAATAGGCGAGGACCTCGGCATAAAAGTCGTACCGGTTGAAACCACCTACGGCAACGCCCCCGCTGCCCTTCAAGCGAACCAAATCGACGTGTTTTTCGTATTGGATGCGACAGAAGAACGCAAAAAAGCGCTGGATTTTCCTACCCAACCGTTGCTCTGGTACAAGCAGGGGGTGCTGGCGAAGGACGGTTTGAAAGCTGATAGCTGGGAAGATCTAAACAAACCGGACGTGCGCATTGGGGTTGCCCTCGGGACTGCTACTGATCGTGATCTGACCAAGCGTTTACCCAATGCCAAGATTGAGCGCTTCGCGAATACTGATGAGACCGTCGCGGCCTTTATGGCGAAACGTGTAGATGCATTCGCCTTCTATCACCCCGTGCTCGCCATCGCGCAGTCCCACATCCATACCGGAAATTTGATTGTTCCAGAGCCTGTTGTCGAAATACCTACTAGCGCAGGCGTTCGAAAAGAAGAAGACCAAGTCTGGGTCAGCTATCTTAATACCGAGATCCAGAAGTTGAATGATTCGGGAGATATCCAGAAAATCTTCGCTGGCTACATGGCTACCAAAGGATTGGACCCAGCTAAAGTACCAAGTGTTATGAAAAGCAACTAAGACGAAATTGGGTGCGGCTTCAGCTGCTCCCAGCTCCAATTATATTTAACGATTTAGGTGTACCATGGACTATCAATGGGACTTTGGCGCGGTTTGGCAGTACCGCGACATGTTTTGGACCGGCATTATAGGAACAGCTCAGTTGGCCGGGTTGGCCATTGGGCTTGGTATCCTAGTAGGCCTCGCTGTAGCATTGATGCGCCTGTCGCCTAAAAGGTATTTGTCTGTACCAGCAACTATCTTCGTGGAGTTTTATCGAAATAC
The DNA here is from genome assembly GCF_058129925.1 of Pseudomonas sp. Pme6b. Classification (NCBI taxonomy): domain Bacteria; kingdom Pseudomonadati; phylum Pseudomonadota; class Gammaproteobacteria; order Pseudomonadales; family Pseudomonadaceae; genus Pseudomonas; species Pseudomonas sp. Pme6b. The sequence goes on along the minus strand of NZ_JBYJZN010000001.1, from coordinate 68,961 downwards.
GCCACCGTTAGTGCACTTTTTTTGGTTTTTTTATGCTTTGCCGATGGTGGCGGGGATCAACCTATCTCCTTATTGGGCTGCGACCATCGCTCTGGCGACACAATCAGGGGCTTTCTATGGAGAGGTTTTTCGCGGAGGTATCAAATCTATTGAGCGTGGCCAATGGGAGGGAGCAAAAGCAATCGGCATGACGCATTCAAGGGCCCTTTATCGTGTAATCGTTCCTCAGGCAATGCGCAGGATGACCGGTCCATTCATAGAGCGGACATTTGAACTGACTAAAACCACCTCACTTGCGTCCACCCTGGCATACGCAGACATCGTCTACGAAGCAATGCAAGTGAACAGTATCACCTTCCGCCCTCTAGAGGTCTATACGACTGTCGCACTAATCTATTTCGTGTCACTGCTGATGCTGAGTACAGTCTTCCGTTTTGCTGAACACCGCATGGGTAGGTATTGAGGAGTGTCGATATGAATTTTTCTTGGGATATGACCGTAACACTCGCGAGTCTGCCAGTTCTTATGCGCGGGGTATGGATGACTCTTCAACTGTGGATCGTCGCCTTTCCAATTGGCATGGCTATCGGGGCGGCTATGGGATTGGCAAGGACCTCCAACAGCCGGATTTTAAATTGCTTAGCTATCGCATATGTCGAAGTTTTTCGTAACACGCCAGTGCTCATCCAGCTAATTTGGTTTTACTATGCATTGCCCGTACTCACGGGGCAGCAGCTTAGTGCATTTGAAGCCGCTATCCTGGGCCTGACGCTCAACACCTCTGCGTACTGCACGGAGATATACCGTAGCGGCATTCAATCCGTAGCCCGTGGGCAATGGGAGGGGGCTAAGGCAATTGGTATGGCTCAGAGCCAAATCTTGAAACGAATAATTTTCCCGCAGGTCTTCAAGCGGATGCTACCCGCATTTACAAATCGTGGTATCGAGATGGCTAAGATGACGTCCCTTTGCTCGGTCATTGCGGTCCATGAAATCATGTACCAAGGACGTTTGTTGAGTTCTGCATTCTATAAGCCACTGGAAGTATTTACCTGTGTCGCATTGATCTATTTTCTGGTGATTTATCCAGGGAGTTGGCTGTCAGCAAGGCTAGAGAAGAAGTTCGCCAGGTTCGATTGATTGTGGTGTTCAATATGAGCCGGTACGGCCTCTATCTTTTAGCCGTGCCCGTGGGAATTCTCGCAGCAGGCGCCACTTGGTTCTTTAAAACTGCCATTCATTGGCTAAGCGTGTTGCTGTACGGGTCAGCTGAATCCTATGGCGGCTTAGCCACGCAGCAACCGTGGTACTTTCCACTGATCACGGTAGGTCTTGGCGGGTTAGTGGCGGGTGCAATACTTCAGCTAGCAGTGCGTAAAGAGGAAAAGTCGAAGGGACCGACCGATTATCTTGAGGTTATAGACACGGTAGAGGCAAAAATTCCGGTGGGCACTTCGATATTCAGATGCGCTTCATCCTTAATTAGTATAGTTAGCGGCACCTCAATTGGGCGTGAAGGCGCCATGATTCAATTAGCTGCACTTGATGCATAGGAATTTCAAAATGCCTATGCATCAGGCTGACGCTATGACGGAGGCGTCATGCCTTCATAGCGATGCGTAGGAAGACGCTGATGCGTTACTTATGTAGTGAAAATCCCTATCAGTAAGCGTTAATGCAGGTTATTTCACCGCGAAGCCTAGGTGCGGACGCACCTTACCCCTGTCAGGGCTTCACGTACCTCATCTGCGCGATCGCCTGAGCGTTGAGGATCAGTCCATGCATAGGAATTTCAAAATGCCTATGCATGAACCTGACGCTGTGAAGGAGGCGTCATGCCTTCATAGCGATGCGTAGGAAGACGCTGATGCGTTACTTATGCAGTGAAAATCCCTATCAATCCGAATTTGTGCAGGTTATTTTACCGCTGAGCCTAGGTGCGGACGCACCTTCCCCCTGTCAGGGCTTCACGTACCTCATCTGCGCGATTGCCTGAGCGTTGAGGACCAGTCCCTGCACCGTCAGCCCGCTGATTGCCGCCGTGTAGACCATCCGCGCGCCACACAGCACGCAGCGGAACGGATCGACGTTTAGAAAGGCTTTGGCCATCTGCACAAAATACAGCTTCGGTGTCGGTCCTGGCGTCGCCATCTTCAATGCTTCATAGACCTTCGGCAGGTATTTCCCACACACCCGATTGGCCAGAAAACCAAAATACCGGATCATCCGGAAATGCTTTTCCGGGATGTGCTGCACCACCCGGCGCAGCATGTCGGCCTGGCTCAGCGTTTCCTGCTGATAGGTCTGCGTGCGGTGATCCAGGTAGGTAAAGCTCAACGTGGCCCCGCAGGTGTAATGGGCCAGACGACTGCCCGAGATCGGCGGTTTTTTCAGGTAGCGGCCCAGGTAATTGACGGTCTTTCGGCCGTTTTCCGTCTTCTTCGACAAGTGGATGTGCCAGTGCTGGCCACCAGCGGCCAGTATCAGACGGCGCCAGTCGCTTTCACAGTGGATGTGGGCCAGCTGCGGCGGCATCGTCAATTGCGAAAGCGGCTGTCCCAGCAGGTAATCGCGCACCAGCCACATCCAGCGCCGCCGCAGGGCCTCTTTGTGGAACGACAGATTTTTCCAGACGCCCTGCTCATCCAGGCCGCCCGCGGTCACCGACAGGTGGACGTGGGGATGCCAGTTGAGCCGCCGGCCATAGGTGTGCAGCGCACCGAAAATCCCGACGCGCAAACCGCGCCGCTTGGCGGTGTAGATCAGGTTATCGGCCGCCAGACGAAACAGCGCATCGAGCAGCCAGCGGTTGTAGAAGAACAGGGACCACAGCGTGTCGGGCAGCGTGAACACCAGATGCTGCCAGGGGCAGTCGGGCAGACGGTTGTTTTGCACGGCGATCCACTGGTCGGTGGCCTTTTTGCCGCAGGAAGGACAGGCCCGGCAATGGCAGGTGTTGCACAGGTATTTGACGTGCGGGCAATGCTCATTGGCACAGGTGTAGTGTTTGACGCCCAGTATCGAGGTGCCGCAGGCGAGCATTTTGCTGATCGACTCCACTTCGATTTGGCGCAGACCGCCGGCTTCCAGCAAATCTGCCCAGCAGCCGTTGGCCGTGAAGAGGTTTTTGAGCGGTCGAGGTTTGTAAGCAGGCGGTGCAGAGGCCACGTCAGCAGGGCGGCTCCTCATCGTGGTGAATGACGGCGGTGATGGCCAATCCGCCTGGCCCTTCTCTCATCGAAATGCTTACGCAAGAAGCGTCGGGAAACCTGTCGTTCAGATACGTTGTCTGGCAGCAACTACAAAGATCGACATCACCGAAAGGATCGATATCGAAGGAAAAGTCGGTATCGGGCACGAAGGTAGTATGCCCGGCGCGTTGGAGACGGGTCTGCTTTGCCTTGGCTTTTGCCCGGCTCGCCCGTTTACGTTTTTTGGTCTCTGACGCCATGTGTAAGCCTGTGCTGAGGAGGGATCGACTCGATTTCGGCTATGATAACCGATTTCAAAATCCCACAATTTGCAGCCGCAGGCTGCCCAGTTCGTTCCAGTTTCGTGGACTCTGACCTCTGGCGCTTCCGAATCCTCTAAAAAACTGCACCGACACCGCCAAAGGCCCCGTCGGTGCAGCTACTCACTCGTTCACATCAGCCATTCAGTTTCGGCGGTCGATGATGTAGAGCATTTTGCCTCGCTCCGAGACCGCGTAGTCTCTGGCATCCTTGCGCAGGACCGACACGCTGCCTTGGTTTTTCTGATACGCCTCTTTGATGTCGGGGATATCGGCGATGGCTGTTTCGATTCTGACGCGTTCGTCTTCATCGACTTCAGAGGCCTGAACGAAAACGGTCACCAGTTCCTTGCGCTCTTCGGTCACTGACAGGTGAACCTGGATTTCCAGCGATCGGCCCAGTGTCTGTTTAATCGTTTGCTGAATGATGCCCAGCCCGATGAGGTTGCCCATGAAGTTGAAGCTCATGTCCTCCCGCTGGATGTCTGTCAGGTAGAGCTTGTCGCCTTTCATCGAAAGGGTTGCGGTGTCTCCTAGGCGATACCTCAGCAGCGGCGTAAAGTTTTCTCGGGTCAGCGAGGTGATGAGGATGCTGTCGCCTTCTTTTTCGATGAAATACTTGTCGGACAGAAACTCGTATTCAGTGTGGCAAGGGCTGTTGGTGAAACCGAGAATGCCGCCCTCGGAACTGCCATACACACCGACGATGGAGACTTGTTCGCCAAAGGCTTGCCTGATGATTTTCTTCTGGAAAGTTTTCAGGCTCTCGCCGGTGAAGACAACCTTCTCGATATTGATGTGCACACCGTTATGTTGCATGGCATTGATGAACTGCAAGATAGTGGATGGCACGCCGAGCAGTACGTTGAGCTTGATCGAGTTAAGCGCTTCGAAATGGCTCTTGGTCACCAGGGTGATGTCACCTACGGACACGACGTGAGCACCGCAGTTACCGGCCATCATGGTAATCGTGTTGTTCAGAGCAGAAAACAGGTTGATCGTGAACAGGTTGGCGCAGCGATCACCGGGCAGAATAAAGCCGTTGCTGCGGAAGACGTTGGAGAGGGAGCTGTCTTCATCGACTTCGCAGTCGTAGTAGTAATAACAGCGTTTGATGTTGCCGCTGGTGCCACTGGTAAAGCCGATCAGGCAGTTTCGCTCATTGCGCTCTAGACAGCGTTCAGTCTGTGCCGCGAAGCCGTCTTTGTCCATGATCGGTACGTGGGTTCTGAAGTCCTGATAAGTGAATCCTTCAAAATCGTTGTTCTGGTGGATTTTAGCGGCAGTGCTGGAAATTCTGCTCCATTCCTTTTCCATATCGTAGGCAGTCATGCGAGTCCTCTATAGTCCGTTTTTTGATTTCCTGGACATCCTGCCCACCTGACGACAGCCAAGGGTGGGCAAAACGTGGATTATGAGTTACTCCTGTGGAGGGATCGGTTCCCTATTGAATGGATCTCGATGTCCAACATCTTTTTCATGAGCAGATGCGCGAGCCAGCAGGCACAAAAGGCCACTATGGTGTTACCCAGCAACTGCCCGAGCATTACCCCGACGCTGCCAAATTTATGTGCCCCATACCACACGAACGGCATGGTTCCCAGGCTGGCGCGCAACCAGCCGAACAGTGTGACGTACGCCGGTCGCCCCATACTGAGGAAGACTGAGGTGGCAATGAATTGCAGCCCGATGAGCGTCCAGAGGGCGCCGCCCCATCGGCAGAACGCGAAGAACACGACTTGGCCTTCACCGGCGACATGAAACAAGCTGGCTAATGGCTCAGCGAGCAGAATGAGTAACAGCGAGGTCACTGAGCCGTAGCCGATCAACAATCCGTACGTCATCTTTATGGCTTGCGACACGCGAGCAGTGTTCATTGCGCCCAGGTTTTGCCCCAGTATCGGGATCAGCGCACCGGGCAAGGCGAACACGACACAAAAAGCAACCTGAATGACCCTGTCGATCACCCCGATAGTCGCCAGCGCCTGAGATCCGAACGGCGCCATCGCAGCCATTACGTAGGCCATGCCCACTGGAGTTGCCAGGTTGCCAATCACCGCTGGCAAGGCGGTTCGCCCGATATTTCTGATGTCACCTGACAGGTTCTTCAGGCTGACCCGACAGGTCAGATGGGCGACTCGGTGAACGTAGTAAAACCCCAGACAGGCCGATACCAGGCTCGATATCAGGTAGGCGATGCCGGCACCCACCAGGCCCAGATCGAACACCACAATAAGCAGCGGATCTGCGATGGCAACGGCGGCCGTCGCCGTCAGCAGGGTCCACATCGCCTGTTTGCCGAAGCCTGCACTGCGCAGGATCTGCACGCATAGCTGCTCGACAGCGACCAGCACCGAAGCCGGAAGGGTTAGCCACAGATACTCACGCGCCGCGGTAAAACTGTTGCCCTCTCCGCCCAACATGCGGATGGCTTGATCGAGAACTACTAGCTCAAGCGCAGCGCCACAAACAGTAGCCATGCTGGCAAGCAGCACACCACTACTGGCGAGGCGTCTGGCTTGATCCGGCACGCCGCTGCCCAGGCTTCTCGAAACGGTTGTCGAGACCGCCACGGCTATGCCAAGAATCATCGAAATGAGGAAGAACAGCAGGGTTTTGGCTATAGCGAACGCAGCCAACAAACTGTCGTCACGCAGCATCGCGATGTAAACCACGGTCAGCACTTCGATCAGAAAGATCGACAGCAGGCTGGTCGCACTGGTGCTGGTCATGAACACAACATGCCGCAACACCGAACCCCTGGTGAAGACTGCTTTGATAACTACCATTGATCCTTATCTTCTCACTGATCTCAGAAGAGCACGGCATTGCATCACTGAAGCTCTGTATGAAAAGTGGCTAAGCTCCGTGATAATGCGTTAAAACAAGCTCAGAACACTCATTTACAATCCGTAGAAACCGCTTCCTCGCCTTTTTTGCCTTGCATGAACCACACTCCCCGACTTTCGTACAGGGGGGTACGCCGGACAATGGCATTCGGTTAAAATGCGCTATGTTAGTTTGCTTGAAAATGAAGCAAGGCACCACCTCAATGTCCCATGAGAAAATGTCTGTGTTCTGGACAAAAGTCGGTAAATTATTTCAGCAAACCTGTCAGTCCACGGATTCAGAATGGCAAAAACGCAGGCGTGTGATTGATACCCGGTTGTTGGTCGTATTCATACTGAAGATGGTTTTAAGTAGAAACCTGCAGGGTTATGGCAGCAGCCTGGGCGCACTGTGGGAGTCGTGTGCAGACAAAGGGATCGCTCTGCCCCGTACGGATGCCGTTGCAGCATCTTCCCTGTGTGAGGCCCGGCAGAAGTTGCCAGAAGCCGTTTTCAAAACGCTCTACGACGAACTGATTTCACTGTGGCACGCTCACCGGGACACACCAACCTGGAAAGGGCATCGGGTCTTTGCCATCGACGGATCGAAAATCAATGCGCCCCGCAGTCTGCTGGAATACGGCTATAAAACGCCACGGGAGACGACACGGCATTACCTTTGCGCCATGGTGAGCGGGTTGTACAATTTGCAAGAGCAGTTGATTTTACGATTTCGAGCTGGCACTCATAAAGACGAACGCCGCTGTGTGCCGGAACATCTGGCAAAACTGGAGCGGGGATATCTGGTCATTTTCGACCGGGGTTACTTCAGCTACCAGATCCTGCATCAAGTCTTGGCCAGCGGGCAACACGCCGTATTCCGCCTGCAGCAAGGGACCACTAATTCGCAGGTGGCCGCGTTCTGGGATAGTGACCGCAAGGATGCCATCATCGACTACGTCCCGTCGCCCGCTGTGAAACATGGCCTCAAGAAGCGCGGACCCACTACTGGGTTTCAGCCACTTGCCATCAGATTGGTGAAATGCAGGATCGAGGATGAAACCCATGTGTATGCCACAACCCTGATGAATCAGACCGGTTATCCTGCGGACTGTTTTGCGGACCTGTATCACGGGCGCTGGGGCATCGAAGAGTTGTACAAGGTCTCGAAACAGTTCATTGATGTGAAGGACTTTCATTCGCAAACAGAGCGCGGTGTAAAGCATGATATCTCCGGACACTTCCTGCTGATCAACCTTGCCCGGCTGTTTGAAACAGACACGCGCAACCGACTGCCTTGCGATGACCAGCCAGTGGAATCCAACGCCACGACCTCATGGCCACAAACCGGCAAGACGTTGAAAATCAATTTCAAGCATTGTATGTTTTTGGTGGGACGCCACTTGGAAAATCTGGTGCTGATGCCCGGACGGACTCCTGCGAACTGGCTGGACAAGGCGATGGTGGCAGTGGCCCGAATCAGACAGCGCAAGCGCCCCAGGCGGCAGTACCCGCGGCGCTCCTCCAAGCCCCGCACGCTATGGAATTCGTTTGGAGCACCACCAAAACCTTTACCGAATGCCATTGTCCGGCTTACACCCCCTATACGCAAGCCAGTGCGTGGTCGGCCAGCGCGGTCGTTAGTGCTTATTAATTTTAGGGATGCTCCGATCAACTTGCCGCGCAGCGGTGGCAAGCCGTAATTTGCCAGGCACATAGCGCTATTTTTCTGAAAACGGTCTGATGCAGTGTGAGTCGAGCGCGTTTTTCGCTCGGTTTTCCGTGTTAAGCGCGCAACTCACCCAAACCCATTAGTCGCTTTCGAGCCATCCACAGGTTCGACAGGGCGAACAGCGTGGTCAGTTGGGCCGTGTTTTTCATCAGCCCACGAAAGCGTACTTTCACGTAACCAAACTGGCGCTTGATGACCCGAAACGGATGCTCGACCTTGGCGCGTGTCTGCGCTTTGCAGTACTCGATCTTGCGCTTGGCTTTGTACAACAGGCTGCGTTTGTTCAGCTTGGAATACGTGCTGCGCCGCGCCGCGATTTGCCAGATCACGTTACGATTTTCGTGCTCTTCACGCTTCTCGACACCGGTGTAGCCAGCGTCCGCATAGACCGCGTTTTCTTCCCCGTGGAGCAGTTCGGCGACTTGAGTGACATCGGCCACATTGGCCGCAGTGCCATGGACGTGATGAACCAGTCCAGACTCAACGTCAGCGCCGATGTGGGCCTTCATACCGAAGAAATACTGGTTACCCTTCTTTGTCTGATGCATCTCGGGATCACGCTCGCCGTCTTTGTTCTTGGTCGAGCTTGGGGCATGAATAATGGTGGCATCGACGATGGTGCCCTGGCGCAGCGACAGGCCTTTTTCCTGCAAATAACCGTTGATGACCGCGAGGATTGCAGGAGCCAGTTGATGTTTCTCCAGCAGGTGCCGGAAGTTCATGATCGTGGTGTCTTCCGGTATCGGCGCACTCAACGTCAGGCGTGCAAACTGGCGCATGGGGGTGATTTCGTAGAGCGCTTCTTCCATGGCCGGATCACTCAGGGAGAACCAGTTCTGCAGCAGGTGAATGCGCAGCATGGTTTCCAGCGGATAAGGTTTTCTGCCACCGCCGGCCTTGGGGTAGAACGGTTCGATCAGGCCCAGCAGACCTGTCCAGGGGACGACCTGATCCATCTCGGCGAGGAAGCGTTCGCGGCGTGTCTGCTTGCGCTTGCTGGCATATTCGAAATCGGAAAAGCTCATCTGGCTCATGGGAGGCTCGGATCAGGTGGTCAGGCGATTTTCGCATAACCGGGACTTGTTCGGAGATTCCTTAGAGGACTAGCATGGTTTGAAGGAATGGTTCAGGTGTTTTGGATTTTGGCGGCTGCCGTTAAAAGGTGCTGTTTCAGTTTCATTTAAAGAATCGTAATCCGGGTAGCACGTAAGGTCGAAGAGGGTAGAGTCGCGTTATGTATGACCATTTTAATTCACCCAGTATTGATATTTTGTACGACTACGGTCCCTTTCTGAAAAAATGTGAAATGACGGGAGGCATAGGCAGCTATTCAGCCGGAACGCCCACCCCTCGGGTAGCGATAGTCGGTGCCGGCATCAGTGGGCTGGTCGCTGCAACTGAACTATTACGTGCGGGAGTCAAGGACGTTGTCTTATATGAATCGCGTGATCGAATCGGGGGACGGGTATGGTCTCAAGTTTTCGATCAGACTCGTCCACGTTACATTGCAGAAATGGGTGCGATGCGCTTTCCTCCCAGTGCAACTGGCCTTTTCCACTACCTGAAAAAGTTTGGTATTTCGACGTCGACCACCTTTCCGGATCCTGGTGTGGTGGACACGGAGCTGCATTACCGTGGCAAGCGCTATCACTGGCCAGCGGGCAAAAAGCCGCCCGAATTATTCAGGCGAGTCTATGAGGGGTGGCAGTCTCTATTGTCCGAAGGTTACCTCCTTGAAGGCGGTTCTTTAGTTGCCCCGCTGGACATTACCGCAATGCTGAAGTCGGGTCGTCTGGAAGAGGCAGCGATCGCATGGCAGGGATGGCTCAATGTATTCCGGGATTGTTCATTCTATAACGCGATTGTCTGTATTTTTACTGGCCGCCATCCGCCAGGCGGCGACAGATGGGCTCGTCCTGAAGACTTTGAGCTGTTTGGCTCGCTTGGCATAGGCTCGGGCGGGTTTTTGCCAGTCTTTCAGGCTGGCTTTACGGAAATACTGCGGATGGTTATCAACGGATACCAAAGTGACCAGCGACTGATTCCGGACGGGATATCCAGTCTGGCCGCGAGACTCGCTGATCAGTCGTTTGACGGCAAAGCGTTAAGGGACCGCGTTTGTTTTAGCCGGGTAGGTCGCATTTCCAGAGAAGCTGAAAAAATCATCATCCAGACGGAAGCAGGAGAACAGCGTGTATTTGATCGAGTAATTGTCACTAGCAGTAATCGGGCCATGCAAATGATTCACTGCCTCACGGATAGCGAGAGCTTTCTGAGTCGTGATGTCGCTCGTGCTGTCCGCGAAACCCATCTGACAGGTTCATCGAAGCTTTTCATTCTCACCCGAACCAAATTCTGGATAAAAAACAAGCTTCCCACCACCATCCAGTCGGACGGTCTGGTGCGCGGCGTCTATTGTCTGGATTATCAGCCCGATGAACCTGAGGGGCATGGCGTTGTTCTGCTCAGTTACACGTGGGAAGACGACGCTCAAAAAATGCTGGCGATGCCTGACAAGAAAACGCGTTGCCAGGTACTGGTTGATGACCTTGCTGCGATACACCCGACGTTCGCCAGTTATCTCCTGCCCGTTGATGGGGATTATGAGCGGTATGTATTGCACCATGACTGGCTCACCGATCCCCATTCTGCGGGCGCTTTCAAACTCAATTATCCCGGCGAGGACGTTTACTCGCAGCGATTGTTTTTTCAACCAATGACAGCGAACAGTCCCAATAAAGACACGGGGCTCTATCTGGCTGGCTGCAGTTGCTCTTTTGCCGGAGGGTGGATCGAAGGTGCTGTCCAGACAGCATTGAACAGTGCTTGCGCGGTGCTGCGCAGCACCGGAGGGCAACTGTCAAAAGGCAACCCGCTGGACTGTATCAACGCCTCCTATCGCTATTAACAGTCCTGAGAGCAGCGCTAAGCTAATACGGGTGAAAAGAGCATGCATGAAATAATCACACTTGAATCGCTGTGCCAGGCATTGGCTGATGGCGAGATTGCCGCTGCGGAGCTGCGCGAGCGTGCGCTCGATACTGAGGCCCGCTTGGCCCGTTTGAACTGTTTCATACGTGAGGGTGATGCGGTCAGCCAGTTTGGCGAGGCTGATCATGCAATGAAGGGTACTCCACTCTGGGGAATGCCGGTTTCCTTCAAGGATAATATCTGTGTTCGCGGTTTGCCGTTGACAGCCGGGACGCGAGGAATGTCCGGTTTCGTATCTGATCAGGATGCTGCGATTGTCAGTCAACTCAGAGCCCTCGGGGCTGTGGTCGCTGGCAAGAACAACATGCACGAACTCAGTTTCGGAGTGACCTCCATCAATCCTCATTGGGGAACCGTGGGAAACCCCGTGGCCCCCGGTTATTGTGCCGGAGGTAGTAGTGGTGGAAGTGCCGCCGCAGTGGCAAGTGGAATTGTTCCGCTGTCGGTGGGGACCGACACGGGGGGCTCGATAAGAATACCGGCGGCCTTCTGCGGCATTACGGGCTTCAGACCCACTACTGGACGCTGGTCAACGGCAGGCATTATCCCTGTTTCTCATACAAAGGATTGCGTTGGGTTGCTGACACGAACGGCAGGCGACGCCGGATTTTTGTACGGACTGTTGTCAGGCAAGCAGCAGTCTTTTCCCCTGAGCAGGACGGCCCCCTGTCGAATCGGCCTACCGGTCTCCATGTGGTCCGATCTGGATGGCGAGGTGGAGAGGGCATGCGTGAATGCACTCAGCCTGCTGCGCAAGACAGGGTTCGAGTTTATTGAAATTGATGATGCCGATATTGTCGAACTGAACCAGACACTCACGTTCACCGTTCCGCTTTACGAATTCTTTGCCGACCTTGCTCAGTCATTGCTCTCCTTGGGCTGGAAGCACGGTATCCATCATATTTTTGCACAGGTTGATGATGCCAACGTGAAAGGCATCATCAATCACCACCTTGGGGAGGGCGCTATAAAACCGGCTCACTATTTGAGTTCACTGCAAAATGGCGAGCTGTTGAAAAGAAAAATGGATGAGCTATTTGCTCGTCATAATATCGAGCTCCTGGGGTACCCCACGGTACCTTGCCGGGTACCTCATCTGGATCATGCTGACCGACCAGAGTTTTTCAGTCAGGCAATTCGCAATACCGACCTGGCCAGCAATGCGATGCTCCCCTCCATTACTATTCCTGTCGGGCCAGAAGGGCGATTGCCGGTCGGCTTGAGCTTTGATGCTCTAAGAGGGCGAGACGCACTTTTGCTGAGCAGAGTCAGTGCCATAGAGCAGGTATTAGAACGTTGAGGATTCAGTGGCCGACGATGGTTGATGCGGTTCGCGGTGTCGGCCCCCTCGCGTGCATTGAGCGACGGGGCCTTTTTGGGGAGCGCAGAATTCGGAAAAAATCGTACTCTAGACAGTTACTGGTGCGCTAGATGGTCTAAAAGTGCAGGAAAATGGCTGATATCCCGCTGAGCTTGTTGGACCGTCGTGCAGCCTATGGTCGGTATCCACTCGGTTTTCAGACTCCTGAACACCCGCTCCATCCGCGCATTATCCCAACAGTTCCCTCGCCTGCTCATGCTCTGACGCATGCGATATCGCCGAAGGCGCTGGCGAAAACTCCGGCTTCCATATTGCGAGCCCTGTCGGAGTAGAACAGCAAACCCTGAGGCTTCCCTCGCTGCCCGTAAGCCATGTCCAAGGCCTTGATGACCAAGTCGGCATCCGGCTTTCCCGACAACGCCCAGCCCACAACACGGCGGGCAAAAAGATCTAGCACAACCGCCAGATACTGCCATTTCCCTTGAGCCCAGATGTAAGTGATATCGCCACACCAGACGTGGTCAGGAGCGGGCACATCAAACTCCCGGTTCAAAACATTAGGGATGTCGGGCTGAACCGCCCCGGGTTTCTCGGAGACTGGGGTTGTAAGCCGGAATCCCAGAAATTTCCGTCACCCAGTGCCAAGTCCAACCACGAGTACATCCAGGCGGCGGTCTCGACGAAAGCGACAGACCTTATGCATAGGAATTTCAAAATGCCTATGCATCAAGATGGAACTTTTTCTTGCCCGCTACCACCCATTTTTGTTTTGCAGGTTCAGTTTCCTGCAAGCCCGTAAGCGGAGAAAATCAGCATATGGTGGGTATCAGCAGAGCAGGGTCATCTGGCGCTTATTTTGGTGGGTACACAGATCCGCCACGAATGCATCTAGGCGGCGGTTTAGGCGAGAGCGAAGACTTGACAGCGCAACTATTTCTGCATCGAAATTCACTATGAGCTACAGATGATCTAAGAGTTTAACCCTATCCTAAAGAGATAATTGTTATGGGACTATGTATTTCAAGACCGTCTAGTAGTAGCTATCGTGAAAACTTGGAAACTTCTGCAAGTTCTCCGAACACCAGGCCTACTTTTGGTCATCAACCCGCGTCTACGAGCTACAGAGCATCAGACGAGATGAATGAACGTCCTGCAAAGTTTTCTCATTTTCAACTTGCACGACGTGGTGGAAATTATACCCTTAAAATGGTTTCTTTAGACGCTTATCAAGCAGAAAGACGGCACAGTGGCAATGCAATAAAGGATCGCAGTGAATCTACATTCCCGTGGGTCCGTGTCTATCACTCTAAAACAGGTTTGGATTACAGCTTTCAGATCGACAGAACCACTACTGTCAAAGTGGCGGGGTTCAACGGCCTTACACCCAACGACGAAGGGACTCGGCATCTATACAGTGCTGGCACGAGTCAAATAAACATGCCTGTTGTCACAGATAACATGACTGCTTGTATTGCTGTTGCTTGTGCTGCAGAAAACGTGGATGCTGACACGGGTGAACGTATGCGGGGCGCGCAGGTCCGCGTATTCCATCTGCTCCCTTTTTGTCACGAAGACCTTGTGCCAGAAGAGGTTTTAGCGTCTATACGCGATTATCTGCAAAATGCCAGAGCACAGGGTCTGACAATGCGTGTCGCCATGCATGGTGGGGATAGAGAGGGTGATTTTTCAGTTAGCACGGCGGATGCATTGAAACAGCTATTTGCAGATGAAGGGATTCCTCTAGAGTTCGACGAGACCTGCGCAAACAGAACTTCTGACACTCTGCTGGGCGCTGTTATTTTAGATGACAACTCGACTCACTTTATAAAACATTTGGTGACTGGCTAACTAAACCAACACTAGGGAATCTCCGAACAAGTCCCGGTTATGCGAAAATCGCCTGACCACCTGATCCGAGCCTCCCATGAGCCAGATGAGCTTTTCCGATTTCGAATATGCCAGCAAGCGCAAGCAGACACGCCGCGAACGCTTCCTCGCCGAGATGGATCAGGTCGTCCCCTGGACAGGTCTGCTGGGCCTGATCGAACCGTTCTACCCCAAGGCCGGCGGTGGCAGAAAACCTTATCCGCTGGAAACCATGCTGCGCATTCACCTGCTGCAGAACTGGTTCTCCCTGAGTGATCCGGCCATGGAAGAAGCGCTCTACGAAATCACCCCCATGCGCCAGTTTGCACGCCTGACGTTGAGTGCGCCGATACCGGAAGACACCACGATCATGAACTTCCGGCACCTGCTGGAGAAACATCAACTGGCTCCTGCAATCCTCGCGGTCATCAACGGTTATTTGCAGGAAAAAGGCCTGTCGCTGCGCCAGGGCACCATCGTCGATGCCACCATTATTCATGCCCCAAGCTCGACCAAGAACAAAGACGGCGAGCGTGATCCCGAGATGCATCAGACAAAGAAGGGTAACCAGTATTTCTTCGGTATGAAGGCCCACATCGGCGCTGACGTTGAGTCTGGACTGGTTCATCACGTCCATGGCACTGCGGCCAATGTGGCCGATGTCACTCAAGTCGCCGAACTGCTCCACGGGGAAGAAAACGCGGTCTATGCGGACGCTGGCTACACCGGTGTCGAGAAGCGTGAAGAGCACGAAAATCGTAACGTGATCTGGCAAATCGCGGCGCGGCGCAGCACGTATTCCAAGCTGAACAAACGCAGCCTGTTGTACAAAGCCAAGCGCAAGATCGAGTACTGCAAAGCGCAGACACGCGCCAAGGTCGAGCATCCGTTTCGGGTCATCAAGCGCCAGTTTGGTTACGTGAAAGTACGCTTTCGTGGGCTGATGAAAAACACGGCCCAACTGACCACGCTGTTCGCCCTGTCGAACCTGTGGATGGCTCGAAAGCGACTAATGGGTTTGGGTGAGTTGCGCGCTTAACACGGAAAACCGAGCGAAAAACGCGCTCGACTCACACTGCATCAGACCGTTTTCAGAAAAATAGCGCTATGTGCCTGGCAAATTACGGCTTGCCACCGCTGCGCGGCAAGTTGATCGGAGCATCCCTAAGGAACAGCGCGCAATTGAACCAAACTGGGGACGGCTTACTATCAGTGTTGAACCTAGATATGCAGCACAGTTGACACGCGCAATGGCCAGTCTGATGGACAAGGAAAAAGCGATAGCGCAAGGTAAAGTCGTAGGCCCGGCGAAGTACGGTAAGCAAACTGATTCTGCCATTCTTTACATAAATGGCGATCTTGCAAAATCAGCAAAACTGGGCGAAAAGCTGAAAAAAATGAGCGGAATCCCCTCGGAGGGATTCGTCGAACACACACCGCTGTGTATGCATTCGACAGGTCGTGGTCTTTCCTATGCTGAAAAAGTTCCAGGGCAATCGGTTAGTCATGGAGAGGCTAGGTCACACGTCATCTTGGACGCTTTGAACGACCAGGGCCCGATGGAAGTCAGGCTCAAGAGGGCGCTGGAAGCAAGAGGCTATGATCCGGAAAATCCGGCGCTAAGAAAAAACTAAAATTAGCCGGCTGTTCATGCATAGGAATTTCAAAATGCCTATGCATCAAGCTGACGCTATGGAAGGAGGCGTCATGCCTTCATAGCGACGCCAGGACCGACACCGAAGCTGTATTTTGCGCAGATGGCCAAAGCCTTTCTAAACGTCGATCCGTTCAGCTGCGTGCTGTGTGGCGCGCGGATGGTATACTCGGCGGCAATCAACGGGCTGACGGTGCAGGGACTGGTCCTCACCGCTCAGGCGATCGCGCAGATGAGGTACGTGAAGCCCTGACAGGGGGAAGGTGCGTCCGCACCTAGGCTTCGCGGTGAAATAACCTGCATTAACGCTTACTGATAGGGATTTTCACTGCATAAGTAACCCATCAGCGGCTTCCTAGGCATCGCTATGAAGGCATGACGCCTCCTTCATAGCGTCAGCCTGATGCATAGGCATTTTGAAATTCCTATGCATGAACCTGCAGTCAGACGGTCGCCTGACGGTCCTTCAGGCGACTTTCAACGTACTCCCGAGCTTGTCGTTCGAGTTGATCGGTATGACGCGCGAGTTGCTTCTCTGCTTTGCGCATCTCCTTGAGACCCCACTTCTGCACAAGGCGGTCGTAGATTGCTCCAGCTTCTGGAGAATCGTAAATTGGCTGAACGTTGAGTATCTGCATCATCCCTTTCGTACTCTCAGACCGTGTATTCATCACAATCTGGGTGTTGTGTGAATCAATAACTTGCATGCCTGCTGACTCGTAAAATGGCACTTTTTTGATCGTGCACGTCAGCTCAGTGTGGGGGTACAACCCGATCAGCGCTCTCATCAATTCACGACCTATACCACGGCATCGATGAGACTGCCTCACACACATGTAATTGACTCCGCAAGCCTCGGGATGAGTAGCCACAGGCAAGTACAGAACAAAACCGGTCACAACCTCTGTATCTACCTCATCAAATGCCACTAAAAGCTCTACGGGTTTGCCTGGCTCTTCTGAAATTCGACTCAGATATACGCCCACCTCTGTAGGCAGAGCCCAACGAAAAACCTCGTACATGAGATTGCTTGGCGGCACCGAATTCAAGCTCAGCTCAGTAACGTTGTCGGTGACCAACTGGATAACCTGGTCACCAACGCCATACGGAATGGGATGTGTGTCGTATCGGGTAATAATCATTATGAAACCTTAGGATAACGTGTAAGGGGGCTAATCCAAGGCCGTTTTCCGCTTGGCGGCATTACTGCCGGGAAACAAATGTTTGGCGTCAATCCGCACCATTACGGGCTTTCCGCCCATGACGGAAATTTCGGCGGTTCCGGCTTACAACCCCTTGTTGATCGAGTCGTTCAGCACTTTGGCCGGGACGAACTTGATGGCTTTCTTGGCAGCGATTTCGATAGCGGCACCAGTCGAAGGGTTGCGGCCAGTGCGTGCTGGACGCTCTGCAACTTTCAGTTTGCCGATGCCCGGTAGAGTGATTTCTGCACCGCTTTCCAGTTGGTCGGCAACGATCTGTCCCAATTGCTCAAGAGCCTTACGCGCGGTGGTTTTTGGCGCATCGATAGCTTCTGCAATACCAGCAACCAATTGGTCTTTCGTCAGAGCCATGGTGGTGTTCCTTCCAGATCAAATTCATTTGGATTGCAGAGTAAGGCGTCAGCTTTGGGCAGGCAAGAGCCCAGCTCTCCAGTAGCAGCCCCCATTGATCACAAAAGGTAGAGACACGAACCAGGCTTGAGTTCGGCCCGAACACTCACTGACTGCAGCGCAAGACGGGGTCTGGGGAGCAATGGAACAGGGAAGTCAGTTAAGCGCAATTTCCTGATGGTCAGTGCATCGTTGGGGAGTTGGATCCGCAGCAATGCTTGAATTTGCGTCCACTGCTGCACGGACAGGGGGCGTTGCGTCCAATTTTCGGTCCTTCTCTGCGTAGTGGTACATCGAGTGGTGTCTGTGCCAGCGGCCATCGATGAGGCTCGAAGAAGCGATAGATTATCGTCAAACTGGCGATCATCATCTCAATCACTTCTTCACGCTTTTCGTTAGTAACCGACGGTGGTCGCAGCGCTGGATCGGGGTCATTCTCATAGGCCAAGACCATGATGGGGAGCATCGGCCCGCTATGTTCGTCGCTGTCGATCAGGTCACGCCAACTTCCAGGTCGGGCCTGAACTCCGCGCATAAAGCCCAGAGCCCAATCGTTGCCGTAAGTAATGCCATCACCATCCTCCAACAGCACTGGCAAATACACGTCAGGCTCCTCCAGCGTGTGAAGCAATACCGATGCAATCGTATTCCAGTGGCGCATGATGAGCCCCATCATGTCGGTAGCCTGAGCGTTGCTCTCAAAACTGAAATTCTCGCCCCAGATTTGTGGCAGGTACTCGCTGGGAGGCACCATCTCCGGACCACAGATCAGTGCCGCAAAATAGCCGTCAAGCATTTCAATGTTCATGGCCGGTGAGCCAATGGCATCAAGAAAACCAGTCAGCCTATCGAGTTCGGCCTCGGTCAGCGCTTGTTGGAAAGGTGGATGGCTCATGGGTGTTTGTTCCAATAGAGTTGAGTAATTCAGATTCTGATGCTTTCCCAAGTGGGCGCAGTTCTCCGCGTGCGACGGCTTCCGGCACGGAGAATGAGTAGCGCCCAAGCATGTTGATATGCTCATGACCAAACGGCGAAAGCCGCGCCTCGTCTTCGGGGCGCACCGGATAGCCTTCGTGGCGTAACTGCGTGAGTATCGCGTCCATGTACAGGGTGTTCCACAAAACGATCATGTTTACGACCAGGCCGAGCGCACTCAACTGGTCCTCCTGCCCCTCGCGGTAGCGCTGGAACAGTTCGCCGCGCTTGCCGTGGAAGACCTCGCGAGCCAGACTATGGCGACCCTCGCCGAGATTGAGTTGCTGCAGCGTTGCGCGCCTGCGCGACTCGTCGTCAATGAAGTTCAGTGTGTGAATGGTCTTGTCGATGCGACCAATTTCAGCGATGGCCTGGGCCAATCGTGTCGGTCGCTCATCGACCTGCAGGGTGCGCATGATTCCCATCGCTGGCACCAAGCCAAGTTTGAGTGATCCAATCAAACGCAGTACGTCGTCCCAATGCGGTGTAATGCGGTCAAGGTTGACACATTGTTTTGCCAGTGCATTGAGTTCGCCATAGTCGGCTTGCGCATCAACTCGCCAGAACCGCGTGCCACCGATGTCGGCCAAGCGTGGGCTAAACCTATAGCCCAGAAGCCGGAACAGGCCGAACACTACATCGCTATAGGCTCCATTGTCGGTCATGATTTGCGTGGGCTGCAATTCGGTCTGCTGCTCTAGCACGACCGCCAGTAGCACCAGGCTGTCGCGTAAGGTGCCGGGGACGGTAATCGCGTTCAGCCCCGAGTATTGATCGGACAGCAGATTATACCAAGTCACGCCGCGTCCACGATTGAAGTATTTTGGGTTTGGTCCGGCATGCACGGTGCGCACAGGCACCACAAAACGCATGCCATCAGCCGAAGCCACATCGCCGCCGCCCCAAGTGCGGGCCAGTGCGATGCGGTTTTGTGCGGCTACCAGGACGGCATTGCAGGCGGTCAGGGTGTCATCACGCACGTAGTTTTGATCAACCCACAGCAGTCTGTCCCGCCGCAGTGCTGGTGTGTCCTGGCGTACAAACGGTTCGGGGCCAGTGTTGCAGGCTTCGGCCAAGAGCACCGCGCACAGACTGGTGTTTAGATCGGTGGCACGTGCTGTGCGTTCGGTCAGATGCGAGAACGCCTCCATGCAGCCGGTGCGGGCGGTGATCTCCAGTAGGATTTCCGGCAGATCGACGCGCGGCATGCGGGTCTTGATCTCATTACGCAAAGCAATCAGCGACGCCGGTTCCGCCAGTGCTTCCAGAGGGCTAAGCACGAGCTCTATCTTGTCGCCAATCGTTTCAAAGCGAACCGCGTCGTTGTCGGGCAGGCGTTCAGCGACACGCCGATAGGTTTCATCTAGTTCCTGCGCCAACGCGGCTAAGGTGGCCTGCGGTTGCACGCTCAGCTCCAGTGAGCGACAAATGACAGGCCGCGCAGCCTCCCACTCGGTCCCTTCTAATAGGCCCGCGCGCGGGTCGGCATATCGCCAGCTGGAGCTGACAAATACGTCGCGCCGACGAATCGCTACACGCAACTTGGCGAGGACACAGAAGGCAAAGGCTTTAGCATTGATCTTGCCGTCCTCTCCCACGACATGGCGTTGCCACGCCTTGTCCACAATGGTGATGGCTGGATCATGATCTGGCCTCTGATGCAACCATTGCAGTGCCTGTACCAGTGGGCGTGCTGTCGGATTGGCATCGAACTGGATGACACGCAGCAGCGTCGGCAAAAAACGCGTCACAGTCGCCTGTTTGGCCGCCAGTTCGGTGTAAAAAACATCGTCTGGCGGACGCACCAGCGTACCAATATCGTTCAGGGCCTGGCTCAGTTCGTCTTGTCCAATAGCGGCATACACTCGCTCGCGTAATTCGCCGTCTGGCAGACTTGGGTCGAGCAGCATTCGACATGCGCTGGCCAGCGTTGAAGCAGCCCGATCCAAGTCCTTCAACGTACGCTGCCTGGTCTTGCGATCTTCCTTTTGCGCCTTACTAAACAGTTCGCGCAACAACTGGTCGAGCACATCAAGGGCATCGTCATGAGCACTGGCTTCTAGGCTGTGGACAAAAGACACCAGGGTAGCCATGCGCCGTGCGTATGGAAGTCTGGCCACGGCTGAGACTTTGGCTGTGCTGGCAAAGCGTGCCAATGCCCCGATGCGACTGGGCGGCACCTTGGTGTTAGGCAGTTTGATTCCCAGATCACGTATCGTTTCGATGCGCAACAGTGCTTGTACCAGTGCAGGGGCACTCACGCGTACCGGCCCCTTGCGCAATCGATCAAGCCAGGATTGGCGACTGCCCTCGACAGGGTCCAGCAAATCGTCGAGGCGTTGGCGCTGGACATCTGTCACGTCACGCGTCAGCAGCCGCCAAAGGCGCGACTCCATGCGCGACCGCACCTCGGCAACGAACCGCTCCAAAAGGGTGACGCCAGGCAGCAGTACCTTGTGACCGATCAACCAACTGTTGGCATGCTCGAAAAGCACACTCGGACGGTCGGTGCCTGTCCAACACAGGGCGCATAGCCAGCGGCCAAGGTGAAATTGATTGCCGGTGTCTGTGAACTCACTGTAGGCATAGCGTGCGCGAATTTCTGTTGTGTGCTGCCAGCGTTGTCTGGTTCTGCGATAAGCTGCGACGCAATCGGCAAATTCAGGAATATTGAGCTGGGTTGCGAGGGTGCGCAGTACGGCTTCTGGCACGGCCGTTGGGTCTTCCAGAAAGGTGCCAAGAAAGCGCACGGTTGTCAGTTGTAGTGCATAGCCCAGACGACTGCTGTAACGACGTTTGGTGGCGATCCACTCGCGGTCATCATCGTCCAGGTGGAAGTAGCGCGTCAGCTCTTCACTGGAAAGTGTCTCTGGATAGCGAGCGTAGCGTTCCCGTTGTGTGGCGGACAGGAAGCTAACGGGCATGACATCAAACCGGCTGTCGGGCGAGGGTACGATAGACGGTTGGTCGTGAGATCGAGAACAGTTCAGCCAGGTCGCTGATCGAATATTTACTCGTATCGTACATCCGCCGTAGCTCCTTTTGCTGACGATCGGAGAGCTTGGGCTTCTTACCTCTTAGTTTTCCCTTGGCTCGTGCGACGGCCATGCCCTCGCGAGTACGCAGTCGGATCAGATCGGCCTCAAACTCGGCGAAGGTAGCGAGGATGTTGAAAAACAGCTTGCCCATGGGATCAGTCGGGTCATGGATGCTGGACCCAAGCTGTAGTTTCACGCCACGTGCCGCAAGACTGTCGCCGATCGTGCGAGCATCGGGAACAGAGCGGGCGAGCCGATCGAGTTTTGAGACAACGAGGATATCGCCATTGCGCACAGCCGCAAGGGCCTGATCAAGGCCAGGGCGCGCTCTGTTCGTCCCGGTAAAACCAGGATCAGTGTAAATACGATCTGGTGCCACACCGAGTTTCAGCAGGGCATCATGCTGTGCAGTAAGGTCCTGTTTGTCGGTCGAACAACGAGCATAGCCAATCAGAGTCTGAGTCATGCCCAAAAATGTAACGTAAAGCCCCCCTTCAACGCAATAAATTTAGTACCAGCTAAATGAGACGCCTAGTGTGGCGTATTTACGGGTCTTGAACGATCGATTGCTTAGCGTCCGTTGAGCGACCCTCTTACGGACAAGATTTAACGAGGCAGCCGGCTGTTTGTATGGTGGGAGGCCTTAACTGACTTCCCTGTTCCATTGCTCCCCGGACCCCGGAAACCGGCCGGCAAGTCAGTCCTCGCTGACATGACCCTTTAGCTATTGAATACCCTCTACCAGAAGGATCTGTGCATGACCTTGCCTTGCTCTCGTATCAGCCGGTTCGCCTTGTCGGTGTGGTCGATCTGGATAGCCGCCGCCACTTTCCAGGTCGAACCGTGATTTCGCAGAGCGGCCTACTGTCTTTTAGACCGGTTAAGACTTTTGGACTCTTGCAATTCATCTATCGTGTGGATTATGACATTGAATAATTTTACAAGGTTTTTTGCTGCACTAATAACTTTAGCTTTGGTAGGCGAAGAGTCAGCCCAAGCTCGGACCTATAAATTTTGGTGGGAAGGATACATCCCTCCTGTTATATTCCAAACTCCGGAACAGGGCTGTGAATATATATATTATGTCGAGCTTCCGGGGATTTCCTCGTATTATCGTCCGGAAAAGAGTTTTTATGATCCCGACTTCAAATTTAAGCGTTTTCAATGCGGCTCTGATTTGAATCAAGGATATTTTGGATCTGTAGACTATGGGGAAGTGACATGTGATGATTCGGAGGTTCTAGACTTTCCTAGCATGCAGTGTAAGCGAATTGGTGCCATTGGGCGTGCAACTGAAATTTCTACTTGTGATGTACCAACAAGCACGCCGGATGTTTTTGTAGGTAACCCAGTAAATGTTATTTCCGGAAACAAAATGCAACAGGAGATTGACTTTACAGCTGGCGGGGCCCATAGCATAAAAGTTTTTCGTACTTATAATAGCTTGAATGGGGCCTGGGTCCATAATTTTTCCTCACGCCTGGATTTCGCTAGCGGCTCTGTGGTTGTGATAAAAGGAGATTCCGGAGCATCAGCTTATACAGAAAAGCCAGGCGTTTATACCTCCGTTTCAGATATCGGAAAATTGAGCTATGACGGAGTCAATAGCCAATGGATCTATAATTCTGTAGACCGCTCAACATATTTTTACTCCGCCATTGGGAAATTAATAAAGATTTCCAACCCTGACGGCGGAAATGTGACTCTGAATTACGTAGTTGGTAGTTCGAGTACTAGAATACAGTTATCAGACGAGTATGAAAATATTGTTGAACTAGAGGAAGACTCTAGGCACCAGTTGTTAAGCATGAAAAGCAAAGACCTCATGGTAAACTACACTTATAATTCAAGTGGCATGCTATCTCGTGTAGCTAAGTCAAACGGGAGTGTCGAGATGGTGCGCTCTTATAAGTATGAAAGCCCTAGCTCTGATAAGTTCCTAACAGGGATACTTAATGAACGAGGAATCGTTTATGCCAGTTGGGAGTACGACAGCCTTGGTCGTGCCGTTTCCTCAAAGCATGCAAATGAATCTCAGAAAACTGAGATTACCTACGGAACAGGTTATTCTACGGTTATAAACTCTTTGGGACGCAAGTCGATTTATCATTACGACGTTATTGGAGGCATACAGAAGATTACATCTATTGAAGGAGAGCCTACGCCTAATTGCCCCTACAGCAACTCCACCTATACCTACAACGATCGCGGCCTCGTACTAACTAAAACCGATGCCAAAGGCTTGATCACCACTTATGAGTACAACGACAGGGGCTTTGAAATCAGCCGCACCGAGGCCAGTGGTACTACGTTGGCACGCACCACTACAACGGAATGGGACCCTGATCGTTTTCTGCCTATCAGGGTAATTGAACCCAATCGAGTTACCGTGTATAGCTATGACAATCAAGGACGTGAGCTCACTCGGCAGAGCACATCCCGATGAGCACTCCCTATTTCAAGGGTCTGAGCATGACCGTTTCTTTCTTGCGCAAAGCCACTGTGGGAATTGCCTGCACCTGGCTGGCATTCTCTGTGCAAGCAAGCACCATCAGTCGCACTTATACAGCCCTTGGGCAGCTCGCAAGTATCGTTGGTGCGCGTACTGATGTGGATGACGTCACTCGTTACGCATACGACGCTCAAATTGAAAAAGGCATTTCATGAAAAGTAAAAAGATTTTTTTCAAGATTTTTTTTGTCTTTATTGCTCAAGCTATATACTTGTCGCCTGTTCGTGCAGACGTTTATAAAACTTGGAGGACGGACGGCAACCTTCCTGACGCTTATTTTGAAACGCCAGAGCAGATGTGCGAAACACTATATGAGTCGTGGCCGCATATGACACAGTTCTATAAACCCGAAAATAATCGATATATATCTCAGTTCTATTACGCATGTGGTTTTAACTCTTCTTATCCAACTACGTTTGGCGATGGAGTGTTGATTACACTAAACTGTCCTGAGGGAGAGAGACCAAATCCACGGTACAGTGCTTGTACAAAGGAGTCTGCTAAAGGGCGCGATGATCACTCTATGAGTTGCTCGAGCCCATCAACTCTAGCAGGGAATCCTATCAATGTCACATATGGAAATAAGATTCAAGATGAAACTGACTTTGAATCGAAAACCATGAGGATTTCGCGTTTCTATAATAGCTCGGACAGTCTTTGGAGACATAATTTTTCTAGCTACCTTTTCTTTTCGGATCGATCTGCGGTTATGGTAAGAGCGGACGGTAAAGAAAATCTATTTTCGCCGAGTACTGAAAATTACATTTCCGAAACTGATGTCGGAATTCTAAAAAAGGAAAACGATTCGTGGCGATATGACGGCTTAAATCATGAGGTATTATTTTTTTCAGCTTCGGGTGATCTGACTCAAGTTAATGATCCGCAAGGGATTATATATAAGTTGGTTTACAGTAAGCGAGGTACAGGGCGTGAGATAGTTGTAAGCAATAACTATGGCGAGTCTGTTGTCTTGGTAGAAGGCGCGCGACGTAGGATTAAATCAGTAAAGACAACTACGCAAGATATTACTTTCGTATATGATGATAATCAAAATTTGACCGAGCGGCAACTGACTTCTAACGGTAGTGTCTCTATCAGAAAGTATCACTACGAAGACTCTTTAAGCCGTAATCTACTTACAGGGATTACAGATGAGCGAGGTGTTCGCTTTGCCACTTGGGCTTATGACAGGGCAGGTAGGGCTATTTCCAGTCAGCATGCAGGTAATGCGGGTGCGGTCAAGATATCTTATACATCTGACTTATCCAGTGTCGTAACAAATGAGCTTGGTAAAGATACAACATATAGGTACGAAATTATTTCCGGCGTGAAGCGATTGGTCGAAGTTAAAGGCGAACCTACCCCCGACTGCCCAGCTACCAACTCCTCCTACACCTATAACGACCGCGGCCTCGTACTGACCAAAACCGATGCCAAAGGCTTGATTACCACTTATGAGTACAACGACAGGGGCCTGGAAATCAGCCGCACCGAGGCCAGCGGTACTAGCTTGGCACGCACCACTACAACGGAATGGGACCCTGATCGTTTTCTGCCAATCAGGGTAATTGAACCCAATCGCGTGACTGTGTATAGCTATGACAATCAAGGACGCGAGCTCACTCGGCAGAGCACATCCCGATGAGCACTCCCTATTTCAAGGATCTGAGCATGACCGTTTCTTTCTTGCGTAAAACTGCAGTAGGTATTGCCTGCGCCTGGCTGGCATGTTCTGCCCAGGCCGGCACGATCAGCCGGACCTATACTGCCTTGGGGCAGGTTGCGAGTGTGGATGGCGCGCGTACTGACGTGGATGATGTTACTCGGTATGCATACGACGCCCAAGGCAACCTTACAACGGTGACCAACGCGCTGGGTCAGGTCTACACGCTTGCCAGTTTCGACAGCTACGGCAATCCGCAAAGTGTCACTGACCCAAACGGGGTGGTGACGACCCTCAGCTACACCCCTCAAGGCTGGCTGGCCAGCCTGACTGTTGATTCATCAACTACCCAATACACTTACAATGAAGTCGGTGATCTGCTGCAAGTGACGACGGCGGATGGCAACTGGGTCAAGTACAGCTATGACGATGCACGTCGGCTTATCGGCGTGCGTAACCGCCTGGGTGAAAGCATCAATTACACCCTCGACCCAATGGGTAACCGGACGGCGGAGCGGACCAAGGACGCCGATGGAGCCGTGGTCCATCTTCAGCGACGGGTGTTCGATGAGTTAGGTCGTCTGATCCGGGTTGTGGGTGCTGGTGATCAGACGCAGCGCTACGGCTATGACCTGAACGACAATCAGTCGAGCGATACCACGCCGCGTAATCATAAAACGCATCAGGCGTTCGACGCTCTGAATCGGGTCAGCAAGATCGTCGATCCTTTGCAGGGAGTGACGGCCTTAGGCTACAACTCGGACGACAAAGTCACCAAAGTAGTCGACCCGCGTGGCGTGACGACGCTGTACACCTACGACAGCTTAGGCAACCGCATCAGCAGCAAAAGCCCCGATGGCGGCACCAGCACTTACGCCTACGACGAGGCCAACAATCTCATTCGCAGCACTGATGCACGTGGGGTTGTGACGGAGTACGCCTACGACGCACTCAATCGTCTGACCAGTAAAAGCTATCCAGCCACGCCTGCGCTTAACATCAAGTTTCTTTACGACCAGACCGCTGATGGCAATCTCGGACTTGGCCACCTCACCGGCCTACAGGACAGTGCCGGGGTTCTGACGTATACCTACGACGCCAAGGGCAATCTGGTCAGGCAGTATCGCTCAGTGGGCGTTAACAGCGGCGACTATTACGAAATGCTGAATTACGGGTATGACGCCGCCCGTAATCTGGTGCAAATCGGCTATCCATCAAGTATCAACCTGACCTACACCCGCAATAGCGCGGCACAGGTAACAGGCGTCAAACTGGCCATTGGCAATAAGACAGCCACACTGGCAAGCAACATTTCCTACCTGCCTTTTGGTCCAGTCAATTCTCTGACCTGGGGCAACGGCATCCTGCTATCGAGAACCTATGACCAAGATTATCAGCTGACCCAGCAGCAGGTCGGTAACTGGCAGACCACTTATCGTTATGACGCTGACAGCAACATCGCCGAGACAGCCACAAGTCTGTGGGGTGCGGTGCAGTATGAATACGATGCACTGGGTCGTTTGACTCAGGAGCAGACCAATAGCCTCAAAAAGGCATACAGCTTCGACGCTACAGGCAACAGGGGGAGTATCAGTTTTTTTGTGTTCGGGCTGGTTAGGGCCTGCCGTCAGGCAGGCCCTTGTTTTACCAGCTCGGTCTGGTAAATCGGTCTCCGTACAGGATCGCAAATTGATTCATTGCCACTTTCCAGTCGTGTGCCGCATGACCCCAGTTGGCGGTGATGTTGCGCAACCCAAGCCATATCAGTTTCGTCGCGGCCTCATCGGTCGGGAAGTGCCCTCGAGTCTTGATGATCTTGCGTAACTGGGCATTGATGCTCTCGATGGCATTGGTCGTGTAAACCACTTTGCGGATGCCCGCCGGGAAAACAAAAAACGGTATAACCCGATCCCAGGCGCGACGCCATGCAGCAACCACAGTCGGATACTGCTTGCCCCAGGGGCCCGCTTCAAAGGCGTTAAGCTCTTGCTCAGCCACATCTGCATTGATCGCCTGGTAGATCGGCTTGAGTGCTTTGGCCAGTGCCCGACGTTTATCCCAAGCGGCATAGTCCAAGCTGTTGCGGATCAGATGCACGATGCAGGTTTGCAGCGTCGTGGCAGGAAAAACCGCCCCCAACGCCTCCGGTATTCCTTTGAGGCCATCCGTGACGGCGATCAGAACATCTTCAACGCCACGAGTCTTGAGGTCGTTGAACACCTTCATCCAAAACTTGGCACCCTCGGTGCTCTCGATCCATATACCCACAATGTCGCGCGTGCCATCAGGTAATACCCCCAGCGCCAGATAAATAGCCTTGTTGCACACTAACCCCTCGTCCCGGATTTTGACCCGTAACGCATCGAAGAAGATCACCGGATACATCGGTTCCAAGGGTCGTTGCTGCCAAGCGCTCACCTCTTCCATGACCGCATCGGTGACTGAGCTGATGAAGTCATGGGACACGTCAGTTCCATACTGCTCAGACAGAAAAGCGCGGATCTCACGCACCGTCATGCCCCGGGCGTACATGGCAATTATCTTGTCGTCGAAGCCTGTAAAACGGCGTTCGTGCTTGGGAATCAGGATCGGGGCGAAGCTACCATCGCGGTCTCTGGGGATATCCAGGCGAAGCGGCCCGTCGTCGGTCAGAACCGTCTTGCTGCTTTTGCCATTACGCTGATTGGTCGACTCCTCAGGGCGCTCCGCGCCCTGAGGGCAACCAAGGTGGTGACCCAGCTCGGCGCCTAGCGCACGCTCGATCAGAGCCTTCTTGAACGCCATGGACGCGTCTTGAATGGCTTCGGCGCTCATCGGGCCTTTAACAAACTGCTCGATCAGCTCTTGGGGAATCGAGGGCAACTCCCTCGCTGTTGCATTGGCGGACTTCTTTTTGGTCGGCATACATGCACCTCTAGGGATGCTCCGATCAACTTGCCGCGCAGCGGTGGCAAGCCGTAATTTGCCAGGCACATAGCGCTATTTTTCTGAAAACGGTCTGATGCAGTGTGAGTCGAGCGCGTTTTTCGCTCGGTTTTCCGTGTTAAGCGCGCAACTCACCCAAACCCATTAGTCGCTTTCGAGCCATCCACAGGTTCGACAGGGCGAACAGCGTGGTCAGTTGGGCCGTGTTTTTCATCAGCCCACGAAAGCGTACTTTCACGTAACCAAACTGGCGCTTGATGACCCGAAACGGATGCTCGACCTTGGCGCGTGTCTGCGCTTTGCAGTACTCGATCTTGCGCTTGGCTTTGTACAACAGGCTGCGTTTGTTCAGCTTGGAATACGTGCTGCGCCGCGCCGCGATTTGCCAGATCACGTTACGATTTTCGTGCTCTTCACGCTTCTCGACACCGGTGTAGCCAGCGTCCGCATAGACCGCGTTTTCTTCCCCGTGGAGCAGTTCGGCGACTTGAGTGACATCGGCCACATTGGCCGCAGTGCCATGGACGTGATGAACCAGTCCAGACTCAACGTCAGCGCCGATGTGGGCCTTCATACCGAAGAAATACTGGTTACCCTTCTTTGTCTGATGCATCTCGGGATCACGCTCGCCGTCTTTGTTCTTGGTCGAGCTTGGGGCATGAATAATGGTGGCATCGACGATGGTGCCCTGGCGCAGCGACAGGCCTTTTTCCTGCAAATAACCGTTGATGACCGCGAGGATTGCAGGAGCCAGTTGATGTTTCTCCAGCAGGTGCCGGAAGTTCATGATCGTGGTGTCTTCCGGTATCGGCGCACTCAACGTCAGGCGTGCAAACTGGCGCATGGGGGTGATTTCGTAGAGCGCTTCTTCCATGGCCGGATCACTCAGGGAGAACCAGTTCTGCAGCAGGTGAATGCGCAGCATGGTTTCCAGCGGATAAGGTTTTCTGCCACCGCCGGCCTTGGGGTAGAACGGTTCGATCAGGCCCAGCAGACCTGTCCAGGGGACGACCTGATCCATCTCGGCGAGGAAGCGTTCGCGGCGTGTCTGCTTGCGCTTGCTGGCATATTCGAAATCGGAAAAGCTCATCTGGCTCATGGGAGGCTCGGATCAGGTGGTCAGGCGATTTTCGCATAACCGGGACTTGTTCGGAGATTCCCTAGCTACATGTTATGCCCGAACACAAAATTTCTGACAGTCTCGCAACAGGACGCAACGTACTACCACCAGCCTGACCACAAGCGATGCCACTGACACCCAGTCGTTAACCTATGCTAGCGATAGCAACCGACTGACCAGCGTCAATGGCTCGACACTGCCTATGGACGCTGCGGGTAACCACACTCAGATCAACGGCCGTCGATTCACCTACGACAGCCAAGGCCGTCTGAGCGAGGTCTATCAAGCAAACATCTACAAAATTGCCGACTACAAGTACAACGCATTAGGCCAACGAATCATCAAACGCATCTATGCGATGGGGAGCCAAACGGTAGCTGGCACAACCACCTACCTCTATGACTCAAGCGGCAAACTCCTCGGCCAAACGTTTTATGACGGAAACGGCCAGAAAACCAGCGGTCAATATTGGTTCTGGCTGGACAACATGCCGCTGGCACAGCTGACGGCGAACTTCTCTTCGCTAGGTGAAGTGAGCAGCAGCAAACTGATTTACCTGCATGTCGATCACCTGAACACACCAAGACTGGCGACAGACAGTTCCCAGGCACTGCTGTGGCGTTGGAACAGCGACGCGTATGGTGTAGGCGCGCCTGAAGAGGATGTGGACGGTGATGGCAAAGCTACAAGCATCGCGCTGCGGTTTCCAGGACAGATCTACGATGCGCAAACGCAGCTGAGCTATAACTATCACCGGGATTACAATCCGGACACAGGGCGGTATGTGCAGAGTGATCCGATTGGGCTAGGGGGCGGGCTTAACACCTATGCCTATGTGGAAGGCAACCCCATTAGATTCATCGATCCAAAAGGGCAAAGTATATGGATCGCGCCTGCTGCTGAAGCGGGAGCTACAGCCGGATCTTTTGTATGCCCGGGAGTAGGGACAGTTGTAGGGGCAGCGTTAGGTGCCGGCGTCGGTGTAGGATTAGGTTGGTACCTCAACGATAAATTTTTTAATGAGTCTGCTGATGAGGGGCGTGCCGACCATGCGGCCGGAAGGGCAGAGGATGCGAAAACCAATGCTGATCGCCAAGTTGGGGACAAAAACAAAGTGATGGAAAATGGAAAGACCTATGAGGATGCAGATACCGGTCATACCGTCCATGTAGACGGAGATCGGGTTGTAATCACAGATAGCCAAGGAAGACCCGTAACCCAGTTTAAAAACACACGCGCGAATACCAATTCGCGAGTCAACTCTGGAAAGTGGATACCTAGGTAAGACTTTATGAGTAAATACTACACTTCACAATTTGTTTGGAAGAAGATTGATGAAAATCGTGCTGTCCGGTATTTTTGCTTCTTTGATCTTTCCAGCAAAAAATACGCTGTACAAAACGCAGAGTTTTTTTACTTGCCTATCAATAGTCAGCGCTTATTAGAAGCTGACGTTAATGGTATAGAGCTTTTCATTGACACGAGCCCATTAGAACGATGTAATTGGTTTGATGAATTACTAGAAGCTGTTGCAGATCATGATTTAGTATTTTCATTATAGCGGTTTTTCGTTGGTTATGAGAATGTGTCAAGTGTAGATAAAGTAACGTTCGCGTCAATCTCCCGGCGAAGGTTGGGATTGGCGGGATCGAGGTGAGCTGGGATCTCGGGAGAGGCCGTAACTAACTGCTGCTACAGGCGATGATAGGCTCTGTAGCAGCGGTGGTGGACACCGAGCTGACAAATGCGATTCGCACTCAGGTTCCGGCTGCGAATGTCGATGCCAAAGGCCGGCTGGGTGCGGCACTTCAGCCCGCGGGCAAAGGTGCTTTCATCGATCTGAAGATGAGCTTTATCCAGCATCGGATCGTCAAAGAAAGTGAGGCATCTGGTCTGAAAGAGAGCATGGTATTGGTAGTGTCGCACAGCCAAAAAGGCGTGCTCACGGATGTCTTTAACCAGGAGCTGCCATTCGAGACTCGATGGTTCGATAACCTAATCCAGATGCCCGATGATGATCCCCGTCGTAGGATGGAGAAAGTTTACCTAGCCAAAGAGGTGCTGGGCGACTTACTGTAATTACAGAGTGGCTGTCGGCGCGCCGAGTGAAGCACAACGCCGCCGACTTTATTGGAGATATCAATGAGGGCTAAGCTTAAGCTCATCCATGTGAAACGTCCTCATCATCACAAAGCAGCGGAATTTCATAAGGGGCAATGGAAATTACCGAATCGCTAGAATTATTAGCCCTTCCAGTACACCACAGCGACTGTCTATCGTCTTTTCTAATGCTTGAAAAGAAAACCAAATCGAAACATGTAACTTTTTTCGACATTCTAGGCAATCTAATGATATTGCCAAAAAAATCTATTATCGGGGATTTAGCAATTATTACTTCAGCTTGCTCCTCTGAAGAGAAAGCCTTGATTGCCCTGCTGTCTATCTCATCAACTCGTGCAGTGAATATACTCTCTCCGTAATCAAGCTTGCGAATTACGTCGCCCGTAAAGAGCTGGGCATAGAGTTCAATGCATTGTTCGTCCTGCAGTGTCAAGTCCAATGTTTTCAGTCTGAGTTGCTTAGGAATTTTTGAGGCGATGATTTTGGGGAGCCCGCAGAATTCGGAAAAAATCGTACTACAAGGGCAGCGCTGGTGCTTACAAGCCAAGCTCGCTCTCCGATCCGAGACGTATGCGTTGCATCACGGCGTCAGCCGAAACCGTACCCCTGGGAGATGGCCCACGTAGCAGGAAGACGATCATATTGAGCGAGCCAAGGCACCAATTGAGGGTCAAGCCAGCCAATGACTTCTGTTCCCTTCATGTGCAGATCAAGCAGAGAAGGCGTAAGCCACAAGAGCTGTTCATGGTGAAACACCCGGTTTCGCAAGTTACGTATCAGGTTCAAGGCTGATGAGATAGTTTGACGTTTGCGCTGGTGCTTGGGGCAACGAGGGAAGACCAACCGCAGGTCTTTCCAAAGTACAGTCTGAAAGCTGCCGTTGAATAGTGAACTCCAGAAACCAAAGGCGAGCTCTGCTACAATTTTGTCAGTGGTGGCAGCTTCTGACCGGCGTTGCAATTTATTCTTCGCGCTTGCCACTTCCCTGCTCTGCCATGCGAACGCCTGATCGCTAGCCCATGCCTCCCACCAGTCGGCCCGGTGGTAGAGCGCTGACAGGCGACGATGGATACCATTCTTGAGTGCGATTTCCAAAACGCTGAGCATAGGCATCATGGCTTCAGCCAAGAGCATATTATTCACGTAGGCCGTTGCGGCTTTCACCTCATCGCCGGCGCATGAAGCGCGATAGCGGCTTAGCCGTGCGGATGAAAAATGTTTTTCAAGGTCAGACCAGTTCATTGGCATCATTTGGAATATTAGGATCATGATGATATACTGCGTGTGCAGCCCTAGGCTATGTTCTCTCCCAGCCACTATACTGGTGATGACTCTAGGTCAGTTCTTGGCCCCGTTATACGGGGCCACCCAGATTCAAGAAAAGCCCGCTTTTTGGCGGGCTTTTTGCATCTCATGGTTGTACGCCTAAAATGCCGAAAATTCCGGTCTGTCACTTTTATTGTTCTTTCGGTACCTGAATGACGCCATCAGCAATACCTTGGGCCAGCAACTCCATCATCTGCGCGAAGCGAAAGAATCCCGGATATTGTAGACAAATGTAGTCCATCTGGATTTTTGATGAGCTGTCGAGCACCTGTTTGAAAGCATTCATGTAGTCATAGCAGCCCTGTAATAGCTGACTATCGCCACTTTCTGTCGATGGAAATCGGCTGGCATAATCGTGGACTGTCTTCGCCAGTTGGTGTAGCTCTGCGGATAAATCGAGCATTGTTCTACCTAATGAAAAGGGGTCGATCCTGTTGACCAGGAGACTGAAAATGCTTCAGCCAGGTCACAGACGGGTACTGGTCCAAGCAGCATTTCAGACATCTGCCTTAGCCGCCAGGTGCTGCGCCCAAACACGTTTTACCTGGCTGACGCTGACCCCCGCCAGCCGAGCAGTCTCTGCAATGCTACACCCGCCGCCTTTAAGAGCAATGATCTGTTCATGCACTTTAGCATTCGGCTTGCGTCCTCTATATAGGGGTCGCCTCAGAAAACGGATTTTAAAGTACGCTAAGCGATTTCACTCGTCGTAATGGTCAGAATTTCCCCGCGCTGTTGCCGCTAAAGCTGGATTTCTCCATCAGTGAAAGCTCTGCGCGCAGATTAATGTTGCTTCAGCGGCTATGGCATAGATTAGGGAACTTGCTTGGGGGGAACTGACCCGGCCAAATGACGACATAGCTAGCATGATTGCAGGACTGAACAAGGGCGAAGCGCGCAATGCGCTGGCCAGGGCTGTCTTCTTTAACCGGCTGGGCGAAATCCGAGACCGTAGCTTCGAACAGCAACGCTACCGTGCCAGCGGCCTCAACTTGGTGACTGCTGCAATAGTGCTGTGGAACACGGTTTACCTGGAGCGGTCCGCAAACGCATTACGCGGACATGGCACCGCTGTCGATGAATCGCTGCTGCAGTACCTGTCGCCGCTGGGCTGGGAGCACATCAACCTAACTGGTGATTACCTGTGACGCAGCACCGTCAAGGTGGGTGGAGGAAGATTCCGGCCATTACGACGACTGAAATCGCTTAGCGTACTTTAAAATCCGTTTTCTGAGGCGACCCCCGCTGACCAGCTCTTGCAGGGTGGTGTAGCCGGGCCGGATGATCTTGTGCTCGTTGAGCCAGACGATCAGCTCGGCGGCCACGAACCCTGGCGTCATGTCACGCCTTGCGGCTTGCGTGGCCTGCTGCCCAAGCTGCGGCAGGAAGTCGGCCGTCCAAAGCCGATAGCCGAACAGCTCGGAGACCCCTTCGCGCTGGGTGTAATGCTCATGTTTGGTGATCGGCTTGCGCTCGAACGTCTCGCCGTGGAAATAGCGGCTCAACACGAAAGTGCAATCGTCCTCGACCTCGTTCCAGTCGAAGCGGAAGAAGGCATGCTTGGCCTTGAAGTAACCGATCTGCAAAAAGCAGTAGACTTGGGCAGGTAGGCTGGGACGATTGCCGGCGAACGCCAGTTCGGTTTCCGATAACGATAGAAATTCAAGTCGCTGACCGTCGTCGAAATCCGGCAACCCGTATAGGGCTTCCTGTTCGGCGTCGGACAGGACACTGATCAGCTTGTTCTTATGGATCATCAGCAACTCTTCCGTAACCTTGCCTACCGACACGCGCCAGGGTTTCGATCAAGGTGGTGCGCTTAACACCGAAGTTACGGCACACGGCGGCCTTAGACATGCCATCGTTCAGCGCAGCAACGATGGCATCCAGCTTCTCACCGGTGATCGCCTGCGGCCGTCCGCCAATGCGACCGCGCCGCCGGGCGGCGGCCAGACCCGCGACGACGCGCTCCTGGATCAGCGCGCGTTCGTATTGCGCGAGCGCACCGAACACATGAAAAAGCAGCTCGCCAGACGCCGTGGTGGTATCCATGCCCTCGGTCAGCGAGCGGAACGCCACCTGTTTGTCCCGGAGCGAGGTCACGATGCTGAGCAGATGCGACAGCGAGCGACCGAGCCGATCCAGCTTCCAGACCACAAGTACGTCGCCGGGGCGAACGAATTGGAGCGCTTGAGCCAAACCCGTGCGGTTATCCTTCGTGCCGGAGACGTAATCCTCAAACAGGTGTCGTGCATCGATGCCGGCACTGAGCAGCGCATCGCGTTGTAAGTCAGTGTTTTGCCTGTCTGAGTCCGACGACACGCGCATGTACCCAACCAACATAGACGAATAACCATCAAGAATAGGTTTCCGTATGGTAGCGGAATGCGACAGAGTTTTCCGCACATTTCTAGAGCGTCTGCACGATCATATTCGCCAGATGGTGGCCGGTGATACGATCGTTGGATTTACCGCTTCAGCGCGGTTCAATACAGGTTTATTCGCAGTTAATGCTGGTTGCCCCATCTGGTCAGTCGCAATTAATCCTGGTCAAAAACCGCGCTGATTGCAGGTTGGGGATTTTTCATTTTAAGGTTACACCTAGGGATGCTCCGATCAACTTGCCGCGCAGCGGTGGCAAGCCGTAATTTGCCAGGCACATAGCGCTATTTTTCTGAAAACGGTCTGATGCAGTGTGAGTCGAGCGCGTTTTTCGCTCGGTTTTCCGTGTTAAGCGCGCAACTCACCCAAACCCATTAGTCGCTTTCGAGCCATCCACAGGTTCGACAGGGCGAACAGCGTGGTCAGTTGGGCCGTGTTTTTCATCAGCCCACGAAAGCGTACTTTCACGTAACCAAACTGGCGCTTGATGACCCGAAACGGATGCTCGACCTTGGCGCGTGTCTGCGCTTTGCAGTACTCGATCTTGCGCTTGGCTTTGTACAACAGGCTGCGTTTGTTCAGCTTGGAATACGTGCTGCGCCGCGCCGCGATTTGCCAGATCACGTTACGATTTTCGTGCTCTTCACGCTTCTCGACACCGGTGTAGCCAGCGTCCGCATAGACCGCGTTTTCTTCCCCGTGGAGCAGTTCGGCGACTTGAGTGACATCGGCCACATTGGCCGCAGTGCCATGGACGTGATGAACCAGTCCAGACTCAACGTCAGCGCCGATGTGGGCCTTCATACCGAAGAAATACTGGTTACCCTTCTTTGTCTGATGCATCTCGGGATCACGCTCGCCGTCTTTGTTCTTGGTCGAGCTTGGGGCATGAATAATGGTGGCATCGACGATGGTGCCCTGGCGCAGCGACAGGCCTTTTTCCTGCAAATAACCGTTGATGACCGCGAGGATTGCAGGAGCCAGTTGATGTTTCTCCAGCAGGTGCCGGAAGTTCATGATCGTGGTGTCTTCCGGTATCGGCGCACTCAACGTCAGGCGTGCAAACTGGCGCATGGGGGTGATTTCGTAGAGCGCTTCTTCCATGGCCGGATCACTCAGGGAGAACCAGTTCTGCAGCAGGTGAATGCGCAGCATGGTTTCCAGCGGATAAGGTTTTCTGCCACCGCCGGCCTTGGGGTAGAACGGTTCGATCAGGCCCAGCAGACCTGTCCAGGGGACGACCTGATCCATCTCGGCGAGGAAGCGTTCGCGGCGTGTCTGCTTGCGCTTGCTGGCATATTCGAAATCGGAAAAGCTCATCTGGCTCATGGGAGGCTCGGATCAGGTGGTCAGGCGATTTTCGCATAACCGGGACTTGTTCGGAGATTCCTTAGGAGTAATTCTGAAAAAATCGGTTCTGGCATTGTTTTCGTTTGCGATATATCTACCAAGATCAAGCTGGTCTTCATTAAGTTCATCTTGAGCCTGCGGGCGTACGATAATATTTTTTTTGTGGTCGAGATCAATGAGCGTCTGAAAATAATTTCTTTGCGCTGCGTCATTCATGAGTGTTGTTTTGGGCGTGTCATTCTTGTAGATCATGTAAACAACCTTTACGCTTTTGTGCGGAAGAGCTTCAGCTTCTGCAGTGAACCGCCCCGGGTTTCTCGGAGACTCCAACCTTTGAGAGGATGGAGCGATGAAAAAACTACCGAAGTATTCCCCAGAGGTCCGTGAGCGGGCCATCAGGATGGTTTTCGAACACCTTCCTGAGTACGAGTCGCAGTGGGCCACCATCAGTGCCATTGCCCCCAAGATCGGCTGCACGCCCGAGACATTACGGCTGTGGGTTCGCCAATCTGAGCGCAACAGCGGCCAGCGTGATGGGCTGAGCACAGTCGAACGTGAGCGAGTCAAGCTCTTGGAGCGTGAGAACCGTCAGTTGCGTCAAGCTAACGAGATCTTGCGTAAGGCCTCAGCCTATTTTGCCCAGGCGGAGCTCGACCGCCCATTCAAACGATGAAGACGTTTATTGATGAAAACCGCCAGTCTTACGGGGTCGAGCCGATTTGCAAGGTGTTGCCAATCGCCCCGTCGACGTACTACCGGTACGCTGCTCAGCAGGCTGACCCCAGCCAGCAGTCAGCGCGTGCGCAGCGTGACCAGGAACTGGGTGAGCACATCCAGCGAGTCTGGGATGAGCACTTCCAGGTATATGGCGTGCGCAAGGTCTGGCGACAATTGCTGCGTGACGGACTGCAAGTCGCCCGCTGTACGGTGCAACGTCTGATGGGAGAGCTGGGCCTGCAAGGCGTGGTACGCGGCAAGCCCGTCAAGACGACGGTCAGCGACCAAGCCAGGCCGTGCCCGCAGGATCATGTCAACCGTCAGTTTGTGGCTGAGTGCCCGAACGCCCTATGGGTATCGGACTTTACCTACGTCAGTACCTGGCAGGGTTTTGTTTACGTGGCCTTCATCATTGATGTCTTTGCCCGATTCATCGTCGGTTGGAAGGTGTCCAGTTCAGCGCGTACCGATTTTGTACTCGATGCACTGGAGCAAGCCCTTTACGCCCGTCGCCCAGTCAAGCAGGGTGGACTCATTCACCACAGTGACCGTGGCGTGCAGTACGTGTCCATTCGCTATACCGAGCGTCTTGTCGAAGCCGGTATTGAGCCATCGGTCGGGAGTGTCGGTGACTCTTACGACAATGCTTTGGCTGAGACCATCAATGGTCTTTACAAGGCTGAAGTGATTCATCGACGCTCTTGGCCCACACGGGGGGCGGTGGAGCTGGAAACCCTGAAATGGGTGGACTGGTTCAATCACCGCCGCCTGCTGGAGCCAATCGGTCATATTCCACCGGTCGAAGCAGAAGCAATCTATTATCAGCAACTCACCGAGTCTGCCCAGGTGGCATGACTCAAACAAAAGGGTCTCCGAGAAACCCGGGGCGGTTCACACCAGTTGATCCCGCGCAACCTTGGGCTTCACCAAGGTGGCTTTACCAGCCTCATCGACGCCGTGAACGGCGAATACGGCCTTGGCTAGATCGATTCCCACGGTAATAATTGGCATGGACTTCCCCTCCTGTGGTTTTGATGCAGGTTTGACACTTCATCATGGCACTTCGATGCCGATTCGCGACTTTCGCCGCGCCCTCTGGACGGGGAAGTCCCTTTCATTCGCTAGCGTGAATTTTGTCAGGTTGAGGTCATAGAAGTTGACGGCGATCCGTCAGGAAATACAGAAAACCGTCCTAGTCTGACAGGGGGCTGGTGAGCGGCCTGACGCCGGGTTGAGGTGTAGCCCAACCTGGCATCACGCTTGACGACACATTATTATTCACTATGATTATATTTAAATCGAAACGAATCAGGACTAACCGCATATGGCAACCACCGCCAAAACCCGATCTGTCACAGCTCACGTTCCGGTTCAGCTGGCGGAAAAAGTCGATTTGATGGCTGAGCGTCTGGAGCGCTCTAAAAACTGGATCGTCAAGCAAGCCCTGTCTGCTTGGATAGACCAGGAAGAAGAGCGTAGTCGCCTGACCCGTGAGGCCTTGGCTGATGTTGACGCTGGACGCGTTATTGATCACCAAGCCGTCCAGGCCTGGGCTGACAGTCTTAGCACCGACACTCCGTTGCCGGTGCCGCGCTGATGGAATTGAAGTGGACAAGCAAGGCGCTTTCCGACATTACCAGGCTATACGAGTTTCTGGCCTTGGCGAATCAACCTGCCGCAGCACGAGTAGTGCAGCAACTCACCACAGCACCTACCACGCTTCTGACTAACCCGCGCATTGGCGAACGCCTAGAGGAGTTCGAGCCAAAGGACGTACGCCGAATTCAGATCGGCCAATACGAGATGCGTTACGAGATAGCGGATTCAACTATTTACCTGCTGCGCCTGTGGCACACCCGCGAAGACCGATAGAGGAACGGAACACACCAACTGGCGGGCCTACGACTGATCGGAAAACCTTAGCGAATGAAAGGGACTTCCCCGTCCAGAGGGCGCGGCGAAAGTCGCGAATCGGCATCGAAGTGCCATGATGAAGTGTCAAACCTGCATCAAAACCACAGGAGGGGAAGTCCATGCCAATTATTACCGTGGGAATCGATCTAGCCAAGGCCGTATTCGCCGTTCACGGCGTCGATGAGGCTGGTAAAGCCACCTTGGTGAAGCCCAAGGTTGCGCGGGATCAACTGGTGCCATTGATCGCCCAGTTGCCCCCGTGCTTGATTGGTATGGAGGCTTGCTCAGGCGCTCATCATTGGGCGAGGGTGTTCGCCGAGCACGGCCATACGGTCAAGTTGATGGCTCCTAAACTCGTTTCGCCTTATCGAATGTCGGGTAAGCGCGGCAAGAACGATGCCGCAGATGCTGCCGCGATCTGTGAGGCAGTGACCCGACCCAGCATGCGGTTTGTCCCTGTTAAAGACGAGCATCAGCAGGCCACTCTTTGCCTTCATCGAACCCGCCAGGGATTCATCGAAGAACGCACCTCTACGTACAACCGACTGCGCGGATTACTTTCTGAATTCGGCGTGGTCCTGCCACAAAGCCCAGAGCGATTGAGAAAAGAGATTGGTCCCTGTCTGGACACCTTGCCTGGCTGGGCAAGACGGTGCATGAGTGAACTGTTGGAGCACACCAGCCATATCGAGGATCGGCTGGTGGAACTTGATCGAGCCATCAATCAGATCGCTCGCGAAGATGATCGTAGCCGTAGGCTGCTGCAATTGCGTGGGGTTGGCTCGACCACTGCAAGTGCTTTAGTGGCCAGTATTGGAGATGGGCACGACTTCAGAAACGGACGCCAAGTGGCTGCCTGGCTCGGTTTGACGCCAGGCCAATACAGTAGCGGCGGCAAGCAGCGCCTGGGGAGTATCACCAAAGCCGGGGGATGCCTATTTACGCAGTCTACTGGTGCTTGGAGCTCGATCTGTCATGGCCAACCTGGGCGATAAGCAAGACCCTCTCAGTCGCTGGATCCGCAACCTCATGGAGCGACGGGGTTACTGGCGTGCGGCCGTGGCGATTGCCGCCAAGAATGCGAGGATGGCCTGGGCCGTTCTGCATTACGGCGACACGTTCAAGCCTGAACAGGCAGAACCAACGGGCGCGTAAACACCAGAGGTCATGACTGATCACCTTGTAAGGCGTTAGGGCGAGGATCATGAGCGGATAAAAGGATCAATGTGCACTGCCGTCGTTGATGTGAAGCGGGTTGGACCTGCGTGGGGGATACCTGAAAAATCGTATGGGAAATTCAGTCCCGGTTAGCGAACGAGGCCCTCACGTGCGTCTTTCATCAGGGTCCGAGCGATCAGCTCAAGATGACCGTTTGTAGTACCGCAGTCCTTCACCTTCTTACGTCGATCCGGCATATGCAGCGGAGTCAAACAGAAACTATTGGGCTTGTGCTCAATGGGGAAGCCCTTGTAGTACGATTTTTTCCGAATTCTGCGGGCTCCCCTTAGGGCAATAGATACCTGGGGATTTTCGCTTTTTACCGCCTCGGCACCGAAATACTCAGCACTTATGGTGACCTCAGCCAGACCTTCGTAGGCAGCAGCCATTGCGTGAACTCCTTTAGTTAGCCGCCTTCAAACAGACGAAATTTTATCGACGCAAACGATACCAAACAAGCTATACCTGCCAACATAAAAGAGAGTCGATAACCAAAGCTGGAGATAATCAAACCAAAGAGCACCTGACCGAAGAAGAAAGAAAAATCGTACACTGAGCTGAAAATAGAAAGTTGAGTTGAGCTTGCTTCGGGATTTTGTTCCGCATTCAATCCTATTAATGAGGGGAAAACCAGCCCCCACCCGAGGCCCATGAAAGACGAAGCCGCAAGCATCATAGATTTCGAGTTGGATGCTGCGAGCACCGTGAGCGCCAGCGTGCATAACAGAGCGCCTGCCTGAGCGAGCCAAGTGAAACTTCGCCAACAGCTCAGTTTCGACATATTCACCCTGATAGCAAGTGTGGCACAAGCAAATATGAGGAAGAAGGCGCTCACAGACCCATAACCCTCCTGCCGCGAAAAAATCGGAACAAATGCTTCTGCCATACCTAGGGGGGCAGCGACCAGCATCAGTTGGATGCATGTCGAGCGCAGTGGCGGAGGTTTCTTGCTCTTCGTACTAATGGTCGGCCCTGATGGGGAATTCAAGAGAGGCTCGCGACCTGCGCAAATAAATGCCGCAGCCAAAAAACACATGGCAGAAGCCATCTCAAAAGTGCGTGCGTAACCTAAACGCTGAATAACAAATTCGCCTAATGCAGGGCCTAGCGCATAACCAAGAAAGCTAAATATACTGTTGATTGAAAACTGGCTGGCGCGCTCACGAGCCTGCGCAGAATTAACAGCAAAGGCCAGTATTCCAATAATTGAAATCGTGTAGCCTATACCCTGAACGAAGCGCACTGACACCAACTGAAAAATCCCTTCAACTTCATTTGTGATGAGATATGCAAACGCCGTCGTCACGAGCCCAAAAACAATCAGCATTTTCTTTTTTTTATATTCTAGCAGGCGGGAAATGTAAACTCTAAAAAGTATCGGAGCAAGCCAAAAAGCCCCGCTAACAATTCCAATCCTGGCTTGGGTCAAGCCTGTATCCTCCAAGGATCTTGATAACAAAGGGATGGTGCAGCCGATACTGCCCAAAAGCAGGAACGTTGCTATGTTCGGCAGCCACACCCTAACACCCGAATAATCCATTTTTCAGCCCTGTATTTGGCTTCGGCAACCGCAAAATATATTGAGTTCACCAAGAAATTGAGGCGACTTGCTTCCAAGAGTCGATATCAGCTCGAGTCGGCACCATCCACGGTTTTCGTTGTTGAAGCTTTCCGATTCCTGATTTTGGATAGCCAGTCAGAAGACTGTAGTCAACTTGAAGGATGCGGTCAGTCCGAACTTCTTCAGAAACAGCCATGCCTAAGAATTTTTGATAGAAGCCAGCATGATCAGCACGCACTTCCCCGGTGATAAAATCAATATCGTCAATGGCTTGTATGGCCATCGCTGCCTTAAGAAGTGCGCAGGCAGCAATTGGGAAATTTCCACCCTCCGTGATGGCGAATCTATTAAACTCCAGAATGTTTGGGCTGGAATTCGAGATGTGAACCGCCCCGGGTTTCTCGGAGACTCCAACCTTTGAGAGGATGGAGCGATGAAAAAACTACCGAAGTATTCCCCAGAGGTCCGTGAGCGGGCCATCAGGATGGTTTTCGAACACCTTCCTGAGTACGAGTCGCAGTGGGCCACCATCAGTGCCATTGCCCCCAAGATCGGCTGCACGCCCGAGACATTACGGCTGTGGGTTCGCCAATCTGAGCGCAACAGCGGCCAGCGTGATGGGCTGAGCACAGTCGAACGTGAGCGAGTCAAGCTCTTGGAGCGTGAGAACCGTCAGTTGCGTCAAGCTAACGAGATCTTGCGTAAGGCCTCAGCCTATTTTGCCCAGGCGGAGCTCGACCGCCCATTCAAACGATGAAGACGTTTATTGATGAAAACCGCCAGTCTTACGGGGTCGAGCCGATTTGCAAGGTGTTGCCAATCGCCCCGTCGACGTACTACCGGTACGCTGCTCAGCAGGCTGACCCCAGCCAGCAGTCAGCGCGTGCGCAGCGTGACCAGGAACTGGGTGAGCACATCCAGCGAGTCTGGGATGAGCACTTCCAGGTATATGGCGTGCGCAAGGTCTGGCGACAATTGCTGCGTGACGGACTGCAAGTCGCCCGCTGTACGGTGCAACGTCTGATGGGAGAGCTGGGCCTGCAAGGCGTGGTACGCGGCAAGCCCGTCAAGACGACGGTCAGCGACCAAGCCAGGCCGTGCCCGCAGGATCATGTCAACCGTCAGTTTGTGGCTGAGTGCCCGAACGCCCTATGGGTATCGGACTTTACCTACGTCAGTACCTGGCAGGGTTTTGTTTACGTGGCCTTCATCATTGATGTCTTTGCCCGATTCATCGTCGGTTGGAAGGTGTCCAGTTCAGCGCGTACCGATTTTGTACTCGATGCACTGGAGCAAGCCCTTTACGCCCGTCGCCCAGTCAAGCAGGGTGGACTCATTCACCACAGTGACCGTGGCGTGCAGTACGTGTCCATTCGCTATACCGAGCGTCTTGTCGAAGCCGGTATTGAGCCATCGGTCGGGAGTGTCGGTGACTCTTACGACAATGCTTTGGCTGAGACCATCAATGGTCTTTACAAGGCTGAAGTGATTCATCGACGCTCTTGGCCCACACGGGGGCGGTGGAGCTGGAAACCCTGAAATGGGTGGACTGGTTCAATCACCGCCGCCTGCTGGAGCCAATCGGTCATATTCCACCGGTCGAAGCAGAAGCAATCTATTATCAGCAACTCACCGAGTCTGCCCAGGTGGCA
This sequence comes from Pseudomonas sp. Pme6b, assembly GCF_058129925.1. NCBI lineage: Bacteria > Pseudomonadati > Pseudomonadota > Gammaproteobacteria > Pseudomonadales > Pseudomonadaceae > Pseudomonas > Pseudomonas sp. Pme6b. Next base: position 24,971 of record NZ_JBYJZN010000001.1, on the reverse strand, counting down.
TGACTCAAACAAAAGGGTCTCCGAGAAACCCGGGGCGGTTCAATGCATTGGTCTATATGATCTTTCCAGAGCTCATAGCTCAACAGCCTATCAATCGTGTCCCTGTTCGCTCGAATGATCCGCATCGTGCCAATCGGCTCATTCTTTTGGAATGCAATGAGCGAGTCCACCCAAGGATTTTCGTCCGTAGCATCGAACCCCATGCGCTTGCCATTGTTGCTCCACTCATATTTTGCGTATGCATTGATTCTCAACTCATGGACAGCTTGCTTGTCTTGATGTGATTCAGAGAGCCGTACGGTTATGCCAGAGAACATGTTTTTCATAAATTTCGATTGATCATTCGTTGTGGACGTTGTAAGCCGGGACCCCAGATATTTCCGTCGCCCCATCTTGAGGGATGGCAAGGGTTCGTTTAAAAAACAGCAAAACCAACTAGGGCTCGCGTTGCTGGAGTTGCGCGTGCTGGTTCAGACTCTGTGTCCACCAGAATAAGCGCCATGTGAACCTGCTCTGTTGATACCCACCAACGCATACTGAACTGCAGGACAACTGAGTGGCAACTGGGCAAGAAAAAGTTCCATTTTGATGGGGTAACAGTAGTGTCACCAGCCGCCACCTCGATTACAGCAATGCCAGCCTGGCGTTCATGCATAGGTGTAGCGGCTTGCAATCGAAAACAGCCGTGCTCGCAATCAGCGCAATTTTCGGCTCAGATTAACTGCGACTGACGGAGCCGTCTGGCTCAGATTAATTGCGAGCGAGCTTGCATTCAGCCGCATCGACTTGCATTCCATCGTTTCCGGCTCACATTAGCTGCAACTGAACCCGCGCCGGTTAGCACGTCTGTTGCCGCTGACCGAAAACTGACCCAGTAGGGGGTTGTAAGCCGGAACCCCAGAAAATTCCGTCACCCCAACTCCAGCCCTGCCAGTAGTGCGTCCAGGTCGATCATTTTGTCGCTTTGGAAGGTGTAGTGCCCATTCAGCAGAATGTGCCGCCAGGCCGCCGGTGAAATCTTGGTGATTAGCGCCACGGCCTTGGCATTGCCGCTCGCTTCGCACTTCGTCAGCAGGTGCGACAGGATGGCCGAGTTGTAGTAGATGATGGCGTTGGCGATCAGCCTAGCGCACTGGTTGCTGATCTCGATTCCAATGTCGGTGCGCCCGGTCAATTCCTTCTTTCCACCGACCTGTGCGATGGTCGAGCGTAGCTGGTGGTAGGACTCGACGCGGTTCTGCGAGCGATGTACGTTCCGTTCCAACTGCGGATCGCGCAGGTAACGTAACGTGTAGATGCTACGGATGAGCTTGTCGAACTCGAAGATCGCGCGCCGTGTCGGATTCGGCGCGGTGTAGGTGCAAAGCTTGCGGATCAGCGTGCCTTGCGTCATCTCTTTGAGGCCTAGCGTGGCAACGATCTGGTCGATGTTCGGTTTTTCACTGATGATGAGCTGCTGATCGATCTGGCCGACCGGCCGGATCAGGCACTTCTCGTAAAGCGCCGGATCATCGGCGCTGTACAATTCTTGGAGTTGGTCTTCGAGATTGGTGAAGCGCGGCTCAAAGCGTGGACCGAACCAGTGCAAGATGGCGAAGTTGGCCTTATTGACGCTGTGCATATCACCGGTAATCGCGGTCGGCACGACGTCCGACGTGTTGCGATACCAGATGTCGAACACGTGGTGCGCCTCGAAGTCGTGTGCGCCGATCAAATAGCCGTTGAGCGGCACGTGGTTACACAGCAACGTGTAGGCGACGACACCCTTGCCACGGCCAAAGTATTTGCGCGAGTGGCGCGCCTTCACGGTTGGGCGCTCGATGCTGAATTTCTGACCATCGACGGCACCGTACAACGCATCCAGGTCGAACGAGTAATGGGGGAAAATCGGCAACGCGGCGATGGCATTGCTGATCCGGCCGTTGGCGGCCTGGAGCGATGCTTGGCGCAGGTACTGTTGATAGGTCGTCTCTAGCACGTGGTAAGGAATGTCGCTGGTGCGTGCCATGACCTGATTGCCGTGGTTCATCGCCTGCGCGATGACGACCGCCATCAAACTATCGGCGTCGGCCACCTTCTTCGCATAGCGCGGCTGCAATGGCGTCAACGCGGACAAAAAATGGCATTGACCATTGACGAAGCGGAATACGTCGGCAACATCGCAGTACGGCAATTGCTCGTAGAACGACTGCTCGCGCACCTTCTGATTCTCGCCCTTGGGCTTGTGCCAGATCAGCGTCTTCGCGTCCTTATCGTAGGTGAGGTGCGTCAGCTTGCCCCGCTTCAGCTCGCGGTTGAATGCCAGCAACTGCGCGCGCAGCTCCCGCGTCAGCGCATCGAGCTGGGCGTCCACCGGCTGCCGTAGGAAGGGGATGTCCATTTGCGCAAGCGTGTCGGCCTTCTCGTTCATCGAGACCAGCTCGTCTGATAAGTGGCGGTGTTGCAGGCTGTCGTCGAGGTAGAGTTCCCCCGACTTGAAACGCTTCCTAATCTGCCGGTACAGCCAGAACTCGTAGCGGTCGGCGTGCAGACCGGTCGGTTTGCCGTCGGCATCGAAGGTCAGCAGGTACGGCCGCAGCCGTTTCGGCAACGTGGCCACCGGACATTCAGCTAGGGGCCGTTGGGACAGGCGCTGTTGCTTGGCGAACACACTCTTGGCCCAGGCCAGCGCCTTTAGCCAAGGGCTGTCGGGGACAGTGCCAGAAAAATCGAGTGCGACGTACAGTGGTCGCAAATGGCGGCGGTTGCGTTCGGCCAGGCCGTCTACTGCCTGCCAGTGCAGGGACAGCTTGCTCACCGGCTTCACGCTCATGCGCTGGCCGGTGAGTTGGAGCGTATCTTTCGGCATGATCTTGTACGCGCGCTGGCGCACGTCGCCGAACGGTGTGGCATCGGCCACCGTGTCATCGACGTAGATCAACAGCAGGCGCCCTACTTGCGGTGTGTCCTGCTGACGACGCACCTGCTCTGCGACGAAAGACTTCTGCGCACCCGCGCTACTCTCTTCCTCCAATTGCTTCATGTGGTAAGCCATTGCATCGACCAGATTGTCGGAGAGTTGCCGGTAGCGCAGCCAGGCGTAGCACAGTAGGTAAAGTTGGGTCTGATCCGCCTTGAGATTGCGCAGATCGTGGACGGTGTAGAAATTTGCCAGGCTCGCGAAGTACAGCAGGTTCTGCTGCGAAACGCCCAGCTTGGGCAGCAGCGCCTTGGCGATTCGGTGCAGCGGCTCCAGCAAGGCGCGCTTCTCGCGCTCGCGGATCATCTGGCGCCAACCGAAGTTTTTGGCATCCTGCTTGAGCGCCGCTAGTTGAGACAGGGTGTCATCACGTACCAGAAGCTGGGCCAGCGCGTTTTTGGCCGCGTCGTCCAGCACTTGCGCCAGCAGGCCACCCAAGCGCCGACGTTCAGCGGACAGTGTTTCGCTGACCAGCTCTTGCAGGGTGGTGTAGCCGGGCCGGATGATCTTGTGCTCGTTGAGCCAGACGATCAGCTCGGCGGCCACGAACCCTGGCGTCATGTCACGCCTTGCGGCTTGCGTGGCCTGCTGCCCAAGCTGCGGCAGGAAGTCGGCCGTCCAAAGCCGATAGCCGAACAGCTCGGAGACCCCTTCGCGCTGGGTGTAATGCTCATGTTTGGTGATCGGCTTGCGCTCGAACGTCTCGCCGTGGAAATAGCGGCTCAACACGAAAGTGCAATCGTCCTCGACCTCGTTCCAGTCGAAGCGGAAGAAGGCATGCTTGGCCTTGAAGTAACCGATCTGCAAAAAGCAGTAGACTTGGGCAGGTAGGCTGGGACGATTGCCGGCGAACGCCAGTTCGGTTTCCGATAACGATAGAAATTCAAGTCGCTGACCGTCGTCGAAATCCGGCAACCCGTATAGGGCTTCCTGTTCGGCGTCGGACAGGACACTGATCAGCTTGTTCTTATGGATCATCAGCAACTCTTCCGTAACCTTGCCTACCGACACGCGCCAGGGTTTCGATCAAGGTGGTGCGCTTAACACCGAAGTTACGGCACACGGCGGCCTTAGACATGCCATCGTTCAGCGCAGCAACGATGGCATCCAGCTTCTCACCGGTGATCGCCTGCGGCCGTCCGCCAATGCGACCGCGCCGCCGGGCGGCGGCCAGACCCGCGACGACGCGCTCCTGGATCAGCGCGCGTTCGTATTGCGCGAGCGCACCGAACACATGAAAAAGCAGCTCGCCAGACGCCGTGGTGGTATCCATGCCCTCGGTCAGCGAGCGGAACGCCACCTGTTTGTCCCGGAGCGAGGTCACGATGCTGAGCAGATGCGACAGCGAGCGACCGAGCCGATCCAGCTTCCAGACCACAAGTACGTCGCCGGGGCGAACGAATTGGAGCGCTTGAGCCAAACCCGTGCGGTTATCCTTCGTGCCGGAGACGTAATCCTCAAACAGGTGTCGTGCATCGATGCCGGCACTGAGCAGCGCATCGCGTTGTAAGTCAGTGTTTTGCCTGTCTGAGTCCGACGACACGCGCATGTACCCAACCAACATAGACGAATAACCATCAAGAATAGGTTTCCGTATGGTAGCGGAATGCGACAGAGTTTTCCGCACATTTCTAGAGCGTCTGCACGATCATATTCGCCAGATGGTGGCCGGTGATACGATCGTTGGATTTACCGCTTCAGCGCGGTTCAATACAGGTTTATTCGCAGTTAATGCTGGTTGCCCCATCTGGTCAGTCGCAATTAATCCTGGTCAAAAACCGCGCTGATTGCAGGTTGGGGATTTTTCATTTTAAGGTTACACCTAGTGTTGGTTTAGTTAGCCAGTCACCAAATGTTTTATAAAGTGAGTCGAGTTGTCATCTAAAATAACAGCGCCCAGCAGAGTGTCAGAAGTTCTGTTTGCGCAGGTCTCGTCGAACTCTAGAGGAATCCCTTCATCTGCAAATAGCTGTTTCAATGCATCCGCCGTGCTAACTGAAAAATCACCCTCTCTATCCCCACCATGCATGGCGACACGCATTGTCAGACCCTGTGCTCTGGCATTTTGCAGATAATCGCGTATAGACGCTAAAACCTCTTCTGGCACAAGGTCTTCGTGACAAAAAGGGAGCAGATGGAATACGCGGACCTGCGCGCCCCGCATACGTTCACCCGTGTCAGCATCCACGTTTTCTGCAGCACAAGCAACAGCAATACAAGCAGTCATGTTATCTGTGACAACAGGCATGTTTATTTGACTCGTGCCAGCACTGTATAGATGCCGAGTCCCTTCGTCGTTGGGTGTAAGGCCGTTGAACCCCGCCACTTTGACAGTAGTGGTTCTGTCGATCTGAAAGCTGTAATCCAAACCTGTTTTAGAGTGATAGACACGGACCCACGGGAATGTAGATTCACTGCGATCCTTTATTGCATTGCCACTGTGCCGTCTTTCTGCTTGATAAGCGTCTAAAGAAACCATTTTAAGGGTATAATTTCCACCACGTCGTGCAAGTTGAAAATGAGAAAACTTTGCAGGACGTTCATTCATCTCGTCTGATGCTCTGTAGCTCGTAGACGCGGGTTGATGACCAAAAGTAGGCCTGGTGTTCGGAGAACTTGCAGAAGTTTCCAAGTTTTCACGATAGCTACTACTAGACGGTCTTGAAATACATAGTCCCATAACAATTATCTCTTTAGAATAGGGTTAAACTCTTAGATCATCTGTAGCTCATGGTGAATTTCGATGCAGAAATAGTTGCGCTGTCAAGTCTTCGCTCTCGCCTAAACCGCCGCCTAGATGCATTCGTGGCGGATCTGTGTACCCACCAAAATAAGCGCCAGATGACCCTGCTCTGCTGATACCCACCATATGCTGATTTTCTCCGCTTACGGGCTTGCAGGAAACTGAACCTGCAAAACAAAAATGGGTGGTAGCGGGCAAGAAAAAGTTCCATCTTGATGCATAGGCATTTTGAAATTCCTATGCATAAGGTCTGTCGCTTTCGTCGAGACCGCCGCCTGGATGTACTCGTGGTTGGACTTGGCACTGGGTGACGGAAATTTCTGGGATTCCGGCTTACAACCCCTATCAGCAAAGAAGACTGCGCCAGGCACAAGGGATTGAGAAGGCAAAAGCTTCAGGCGTCTACAAAGGCAGACCCGTAGACGCAGAACTGCGTAACCGAGTGCGAGAGCTGCTGGCTGCAGGTCTCGGGATCCGCGCCGTAGCGAGGCACGCTGCGTGTTCAACTACGACCGTCATGAAGGTCCGCGACGAGCTGGCGCAACGTTAGTCGGTTAAGGGCACTGACCTACTTGTAACGACCTGCAATCGAAATGGCCTCGACCTGCAGTCATCGCGTTTTTCGACCGGGATTGATTGCGTCTATCCGGCACCGCGAACCAGCATTGACTGCAAACGAACCTGCATCCAGCCACTTCGACCTGCAATCGAGCGCAACCGACCAGGATTAAATGCGACTGAGAAACCGATGATTTAGCGTCCATCAAACAGTGGTCTTCAGGCACTGGGCTAAGTGCACATTCTGTTTCGTTACTCCCAAACCCTGTGTTCCACAGCACCATAGTGGCGGTCACAAGATTCAGCCCTCTACCCCAATAGCGTTTTTATCTCTTTAGGCTCTAGATTTTGTGACCGTGCTATATCAAAAATGAAAATCAACCCTATTTAGACATTAAAAACGCCTCAGACACGCGTCCCGCAAGGGTGTACTTAAATGAGACAGAAACGGCGAGTGGTCACTCGCAAATAATTTCGGTTCATGACGGTCGATTGCAGGTCTAACCAGATGACTGCAGGTTCATTCGCAAATAATCCCGGTTTGCTGGCTCGAATAGCCGCAATCAATCCCGGTCGAAAAACTCGATGATTGCAGGTCGAGGCCATTTCGATTGCAGGTCGTTACACCTACTCATAGTCACGAAGCACCCAGCCCGCTTTTGAAAAAGCCCACCGGTTCAGGACGAGGCTATCAAGCGGGTCATACGGGCGGTTGTCCCAGTCGTGGCTTGAGATATTCACCCTTCTAGCATTTGTGATCAGTGTTCCTGTGTGCCCTCCCCGAGAAATCAATTGGACTGAATCATCTGACTGTCGCTCGAATTCGATCCGAACCAGAATGGGATAGTCATACCCATTGCCTTTGGCCTGAAGCGGCTCAGTACACGTTATGAACCCCATGACAGGGGTAGCAATCGCGTTCATAGAATGTTCCTTAGCCCTTTGGCTGTGCAGCGGCCCATTGGATATAAGCGCTTTCGATCAACCACGTAGCATCAGCGGCTGTGGGTACAGGATTGAGCGCTACGTGAGCCAGCTTTTTTTCTATCCACGTCAGCAGTGCGGTACGCCCTGCTGGACAAGGCATTAGATCACGCTCCAAATGGTTGGCAAGCTCTGAGATAGCCACATCGCGCTCGACATTTTTTGCAGTCATCGCAATTCTCCTAGATCGCTTCGCTGCGGCGGCTTTGCTAGGTCACTTGACGTTGGTGCATCCCTTTCGTTTCCAGCGCCCGCATCGATTCGACCGAGTACAACGACTCGGGGACCAGTAGCAGGCGTTTTACGCCTATGGCCTCGCCAGTATCCTGACAAAAACCGTAGTCGCCCAGAGCGAGAATTTCCAGGGCCTTAAGCACATGGCTCAACGTCTGTCTGTCCCTTTCTATCATGCTTGCTGCCACAGCTCTGTTTTCCTCATCGGAAGCAAAGTCTGCTTCGTCCGGGTGGGGATGATAACCCGACAGCCTGGAACAAGATGGTAACCGCCAATGTTCATGGAATCAGCGAACGCTAATCACACCTTACGTTGATTTTTGGTTCCGTTGCTCCTAAATCCCCTACAACCGAGGTACTCCTTCACCATACCGGATGAGATCTCCCGAGGTGAGCTGCGGCAACTGGGTAATCCAGACCACGATCTATGACCAGAGCTATATTAGGGTTTACGCTGTAATGCATATGCATATACTATGTATTGAGCTCATGAATACGCTTTTTACCGCTAGTCATGAGCAATAAAATACATATCAAAAGCATATTATATAAACATCAAGGCAGGTGGACATGACAATTTATGCTGTGGCAAATACGAAAGGTGGCGTAGGTAAGACCACTACTGCAGTCAGCTTGGGAATCGGTTTGACGCTCAAAGGGCGCAAGGTGTGGGTAATTGATGGCGACCGTCAGAAGACTGCGCAGAAAGCCATCACACACCGGTATACCAAAGGGATCGAGCCTGCCTTGGCATGCGACGCTTATATTGATGGTCCAACGCTGCGCAGCCAGCTGATGCTGCGCAAGGGCGACTATGACGATATCGTGATCGACGTGGGTGGCTTCGATTCTTCTGCTATGCGTGCGGCATTGGTTTTATGCGATGCAGTGATCATACCGTTCCGTCCTCGCTCGTTTGACATGTGGGCCTTTGACGAGATGTTGCCTCTGCTGGAAGACGCGCGTAGCACTCGCGACGACTTCCCCGCCTATGCGGTCCTCTGCCAGGCAGACCCTGGCGTTCTGGCACTCGACAATATTGAAGCGGCTAAATGGGTTTCGGAGTACCCACAACTTACTTACGTGGATACCCCGCTCCGTACACGTAAGGCTGTTAGCAATGCCACAGGCCAAGGCATGGGGGTATGGGAGTACAGCCCCAAAGATGGTAAAGCAATCGCCGAAATCGATGCTTTAATTAAATATCTAATACATATGCATTGCGGATCAAAACCGAATGAGGATGCAGCGTAATGGCACTTGCACGCCCCCCTAAAGCGGTTGATAACGCTATTCATAAGCCAGCCTCGAAAACTGACTCCGTAGCTGCTGACCTCTACATCCAAGGCGCGCCTGACCTAGAAGGGCGTCCCAAACGACTGCGCCGTGGCAAGCGCGTACAGGTCAGTCACACCTTGCCGGAAGCGATGTTGGATGAGATCGATGCCGCCGCCGCTGACGACGGGCTAAGTCGCACTGCCTGGATTAATTGGCAGATAAAAAAGATCCTTAAGAAGCGGGATGGTAAAAAATAGGTGCATATAGGCCCAATGGGCCTATATGGGGTTTTAATCACAAACCGCCTAAATTTCCGTAGGACGACCTGATTATCACCCTGCAAGCTGCTCGATTCGCTTGCCCATAAGGCTGAAAACCGCATTCACGTATCCCATATTGCTGACTGGCGAATATCTCCGGCCCAACGGCGAAAACGCTTAGGGTGTTATCTCGCCCCCCAGCCGGAACCGACCCCTAACTAAGACGTGATAAAATATTCCTACGGTTAACAGACTGCCAGAATCATGAAAGCCCCCTCGATCAAGAAGCTGCTCAAGCCCTACTGAACAGGCTCTGAGAATGTATTTTTACCGCCTATGGCGAATGGAGACCCGCACCATGGCGATGAAGTTTGGCCGCGCCCACTGCGAAGAACTCAAAAAATTGTTGTCGCCCTACCAAGCACGCGATCTTTATACCAACGAAGACGGCGAGCACTATGCACAAGAGTTGACCTTTCTCTGCGAGTGAACCGCCCCGGGTTTCTCGGAGACCCTTTTGTTTGAGTCATGCCACCTGGGCAGACTCGGTGAGTTGCTGATAATAGATTGCTTCTGCTTCGACCGGTGGAATATGACCGATTGGCTCCAGCAGGCGGCGGTGATTGAACCAGTCCACCCATTTCAGGGTTTCCAGCTCCACCGCCCCCCGTGTGGGCCAAGAGCGTCGATGAATCACTTCAGCCTTGTAAAGACCATTGATGGTCTCAGCCAAAGCATTGTCGTAAGAGTCACCGACACTCCCGACCGATGGCTCAATACCGGCTTCGACAAGACGCTCGGTATAGCGAATGGACACGTACTGCACGCCACGGTCACTGTGGTGAATGAGTCCACCCTGCTTGACTGGGCGACGGGCGTAAAGGGCTTGCTCCAGTGCATCGAGTACAAAATCGGTACGCGCTGAACTGGACACCTTCCAACCGACGATGAATCGGGCAAAGACATCAATGATGAAGGCCACGTAAACAAAACCCTGCCAGGTACTGACGTAGGTAAAGTCCGATACCCATAGGGCGTTCGGGCACTCAGCCACAAACTGACGGTTGACATGATCCTGCGGGCACGGCCTGGCTTGGTCGCTGACCGTCGTCTTGACGGGCTTGCCGCGTACCACGCCTTGCAGGCCCAGCTCTCCCATCAGACGTTGCACCGTACAGCGGGCGACTTGCAGTCCGTCACGCAGCAATTGTCGCCAGACCTTGCGCACGCCATATACCTGGAAGTGCTCATCCCAGACTCGCTGGATGTGCTCACCCAGTTCCTGGTCACGCTGCGCACGCGCTGACTGCTGGCTGGGGTCAGCCTGCTGAGCAGCGTACCGGTAGTACGTCGACGGGGCGATTGGCAACACCTTGCAAATCGGCTCGACCCCGTAAGACTGGCGGTTTTCATCAATAAACGTCTTCATCGTTTGAATGGGCGGTCGAGCTCCGCCTGGGCAAAATAGGCTGAGGCCTTACGCAAGATCTCGTTAGCTTGACGCAACTGACGGTTCTCACGCTCCAAGAGCTTGACTCGCTCACGTTCGACTGTGCTCAGCCCATCACGCTGGCCGCTGTTGCGCTCAGATTGGCGAACCCACAGCCGTAATGTCTCGGGCGTGCAGCCGATCTTGGGGGCAATGGCACTGATGGTGGCCCACTGCGACTCGTACTCAGGAAGGTGTTCGAAAACCATCCTGATGGCCCGCTCACGGACCTCTGGGGAATACTTCGGTAGTTTTTTCATCGCTCCATCCTCTCAAAGGTTGGAGTCTCCGAGAAACCCGGGGCGGTTCAGAGGATCAGCGCTGCCGCGCACTACTCACCCCCGTCGGTATATACATGGCGCGCAAATCAAAACGGGCGCTGCACTTTCGCACTAAAGATACACATGCATCAGATTGTGATTTTCTACAGCCTGGCGCATCCAGTGCCCCGAGCCGCTCGCCAGCGGGGCAAGAGGACGACTTCAAACCCAGCGACTTCCCAACTGAGCTAGATTTATCTCCTTGTCCCCGTAAAGGCGCTGCGGGGGGAGGCGAAACCACGACCAGCGGGACTGATGACGAGACAGGCAGCAGGCGAAAGACGAGTACCCGCACGCGCTATTTGGATTTGGTGGTGGATTGCTACCTGTCCGAAGATAACGCCAGCAAGAACCAGCTCTTGACCATTGCAGACAAGACCAAAACCTTTACCCGCTTTTTCAAGAATATCCAGTATTTCCAAGACGAAACCGGACTGATCTATCACGGCCTGATCGATGATCTACGACTATACGCAGGCAAAGGCGTGGGCCTGCGCTTTACCGAATTGGTGTGGGTGAACAAGAAGCGATACCGTATCTGGGCGTATGTTCCACAGAAGCGTATCGACGAGTCCCGACGCCGAAAGGCTTTTCTGACAGAAATTGATGAGTTGGAGAAAGCGATCAAGGCCGGAGAACAGGTACATGCGTTCTTTGTCGGCGCCTACCCGCTCAGAAGCACCGTGGAGAATAGAGACGGCAGCCAATTTGAGGTATACCGAGCCGAGCTATCAAGTATCGATCATCTATCTCTGGTATTTGCCGAACCCAACCAACGCTAGACCCCCACCCCGCCTAAACCACAGAATACGATGGTTATAAAAAAACCGTCCCTTTAGGGGTCGCCTCAAAAAACGGATTTTACAGTACGTTAAGCTGATTTCAGTCGTCGTAATGGCCGGAATCTTCCACCACGGGGTTTGGGGAGTAACGGAACAGAAAAACAACCTAAACCCCGCCACTCGCGCTCGGTATGGTTCAAAAGGGTGGTTCTTTCCAAGATGGCTCTATAGGCTTGCTGTTATACCCATAGAGCCATGGCTTATCAGCTATGGCTCTATGGGTGTACCTAAATGGACCTTCCTAGCATTCTTGATTTATGGTATCAAAAGCATATAGTGATAGCACTGATGGCAAAAACTGGTAACTACCAAGTGGCAAACGTGAACGTAAGAAATCTACCCGATGAAGTGCATCGGGCCATCCGCATCCAAGCTGCCCTGCACGGGCGCAGCACCGAGGCCGAAATACGCGACATCTTGGAGCGGGCGGCGAGACCCGAGGGACGTGTGAAACTTGGCTCGTTCCTGGCTTCTATTGCCCGTGAGGTTGGTGGTCTGACCGATAAAGAACATACCTTGTTTGAGAACACGCGCATCACGTCTCCGGCCCGTGCGGTGAGCTTTGAATGATCCTGCTCGATACGAACGTAATTTCAGAACCGCAGCGCCGAGAGCCCAATGCCCACGTCCTTGACTGGATCGACGCACAAGCGCTGGAAACGCTTTATCTGTCCACCATCACCGTAGCCGAGTTGCGTGCAGGTATCGCGCTGATGCCTGTCGGAAAACGCCAGGATAGCTTGCGTGAAAACCTGGAAAAGCACCTGCTGCCGATGTTCGCCAATAGGGTGCTGTCGTTCGATATGACTTGTACGAAGGCTTATGCCGAGCTGCTGGCCAAGTCCCGCGCAGCCGGGTTGGCGGTCGAAACGGCAGATGCCTTCATTGCAGCCATCGCCCTCGCCAACGGCTTCACCGTCGCCACCCGTGACACTGGCCCTTTTGAGGCTGCCGGGTTGAACGTCATTAACCCCTGGGAAACGTAAACGTCGTGTTGAATCAGGAACGTATCTAAAGGATTAAAGTATGACGACTCTCAACGTTGCGCGGGTGTACCTGCGTGTCAGTTCCGAAGACCAGGACTTGCAGCGCCAAGAAGCGATTATTGGCAATGCTCGAGAGTCAGGCTACTACGTAGCTGCGGTCTATCGCGAGAAAGCCTCGGGCGCTCGATCCGACCGTCCCGAGCTGTTGCGCATGATTGAGGACCTGCAACCGGGTGAAGTCGTCATTGCGGAAAAGATCGACCGAATCAGCCGTCTTCCTCTGGTCGAAGCAGAAAAACTTGTGGACGCGATCAGGGCTAAGGGCGCACGCCTGGCAGTGCCTGGAATCGTCGATCTATCGCAATTGACCGAGGCGTCCAGTGGTGTCGCCAAGGTGGTGTTGCAAGGCGTACAAGACATGCTGTTGCGTGTGGCCTTGCAAATAGCGCGTGACGACTTCGAGGACCGGCGAGAGCGACAGCGCCAAGGCATCGACTTGGCCAAGGGCGCCGGTCGATACGCTGGGCGTAAACCGGATACCAAAATGCATGAACGGGTCATCGCTCTTAAAAGCGGTGGATGTAGCATTGCGGAAACTGCAAGGCTGGCCGGGGTCAGTGTCAGCCAGGTAAAGCGTGTCTGGGCACAGAACCAGGCTAAAGTTAAGGTCCGAATGTAGCAAGAACCCTCGTTTTCACGCACGGTCTCCCGGGCGTCGCGCGTTTGATGTTTCGTTGCTCCCTGATATGCCACCCACCGACGTTTAAAAGCTTTGGCGTTGGCCCACGTTCGCAAGGAACCGAATCCGTCCAAAAGGCCACACAACGCGACACTTTTAATGAAAATTCGGTGGCTACATAACTTCAGCGTCAGCGGTCAAAACCCTCTTTCTTTAAGGCAACGCTGCAAAAATAGCCAACCGCTCAGCAGGCCCGGCAAGAGGCTGGCTCGCTCATTACACAGCCGCGCAGAGACATCACTGCAGTTCGAACGCGAGGCGTGAAGCGGCCAAACGGCACCTTGGCTGGACGCGCCACTGAGGTGGCCATGTTGGAGGAGCGGATCCTCGCTCAAATATCAGCGTCGGTACGAAGATCAGGTGCAAGAGCTAAAGGTCGTATTGCGTCAGTAAACAACGCCTTGACCGCCAAGAACCACGGCCCAGTGCAACTCAACCGTGACAACGACTACGTTCGGATGGACTAATTGCAGGCATGAAAATCCCCAACGTCAATCTAAACGCATTGAGCACAAACCGGTCTTTCAGTGAAGAGGACCAGCTCAAGCGGACCGGGGATCAGCCGGAAGCCAGTACCGGCACCAGTTGCAATGAGCGGCAGCCGGCCAAACGGCGACGGGTGGAGCAGGATGAACCTGGAGCCGGTGGCCGCGCACGGGACAGGGACGCTCGGCAACAGCCTGCCATTCACGCGCACTTGCGCAACGATATCACCGACCGACATCGTACCAAGTCCGAGCGGCCCCATGACAGAGCGCCCGCTGACGTCAGTGCATCGTCATCGCATCGTAGGCCACAAAGAACAACGCATGGCTGGGAGGCGCGCTTGGCCGAACACACGTTCGACCGGGCGGCAGGAAAACGACCTCGGGAAGAGCGAGAGCCGTATCGGCAGCCAAAGCGGCCAATGCATGACTTGGAGTGGACGGCGGCGGATCTTCACCAGGCCGAACATCAGCTCGATCCAGCTGCAAAAGAGCAGCTGCAGGAACAGCGAGAGCAGTATCGGAAATGGCTGAGTGCCCCCAGCCGAGTACCTCAGAACCACAACGCTCGCTTGTGCGTGTCGGTGGCAAAGAAAAACGCGCTGGCGCGTCACATCAGTTGCGGGCTGGCGCTGCCTTTCCTGGATGAGAACGTCAACGCGCAAACCAATGCGCAGTGGCTCGACAAATACCTTCTGATGATTGCCAATGCAAGGCGGGCCACAGGGGCAGGCGTAACGCATAGCGAGCTCGATCGTTGCACGGAGGTTGCGGCGCAGTATCTCTGCAAGACCAAGTGGTTTGACGGTGCATCTCTGACGCAGCTGGCCCATGTGGGCAACAAGCTGAGCAAGCACCCAAACCAGCAAGCGTGCATGGATGCAATCGCGTGGATCGCCGGACAGCTCAATCAGGCAGATGATTTATCGGGACTGGATGGCCGCCACTCAGTCCTACTCCTGAACGCCTTCGCCAAGAACTTCAACAGCGGCAGGTGTGAACGCGCGGTGGCTCGTCTGGCACGTCACCTGCAACGTAACCATCCTGCCCGGTCGTCGCTGGACGCGCAGAACATCGGCCTGGCACTTAATGCCTTCAGCAAGTGGCCCGACAATCCGGACTGCCAATCCATGGCGTACTTGCTTGCTGATATGCTCGCAAGCAAAAGCCGCTTGCGTCATGCGATGGATGGGCAGAGCGTCGCGAACGCGCTCAACGCCCTGAGCAAATGGCCCGACACACCGCACTGCGCGGACGCGGCCAACGCACTGGCCTTGAGACTAACCAATGATCGCAACTTGCGCTACGTCCTCAAACCGCAAGAATTCGGAAACACATTGAATGCCCTGAGCAAATGGCCTGACACGCCGGACTGCACTGCCGCCGTCAAGGCGCTGGCCTCGCGGCTGGCCGACGAGCGCGGTTTGCGCAACGCCCTCGACCCGCAAGGCGTGGCCAACGTGCTCAATGCCCTGAGCAAATGGCCCGACACACCGGACTGCGCGGACGCCGCTAACGCACTCGCCTCGCGGCTGGCCGACGAGCGCGGTTTGCGCAATGCTCTCAACCCGCAAGAACTGACCAACGCCCTCAACGCCCTGAGCAAATGGCCCGACACGCCGGACTGCACTGCCGCCGTCAAGGCGCTGGCCTCGCAACTGGCCAATGATCGCAGCTTGCGTAATGCCCTCAAACCGCAAGAACTGGGCAACGCCCTCAACGCCCTGAGCAAATGGCCCGACACGCCGGACTGCACTGCCGCCGTCAAGGCGCTGGCCTTGCGGCTGGCCGACGAGCGCGGTTTGCGCAACGCCCTCGACCCACAAGGCGTGGCCAACGCGCTCAACGCCCTGAGCAAATGGCCCGACACGCCGGACTGCACTGCCGCCGTCAAGGCGCTGGCCTCGCAACTGGCTAATGATCGCAACTTGCGTAACGCCCTCAAACCGCAAGACGTGGCCCACGTGTTGAACGCCCTGGGCAAATGGCCTGGCACGCCGAATTGCACTGCCGCCGTCAACGCACTGGCCTCGCGGCTGGCCAATGATCGCGAGTTACGCAACGCCCTCAACCCGCAAGACGTAGCCCACGTGTTGAACGCCTTGAGCAAATGGCCTGACACGCCGGACTGCGCGGACGCCGCCAGCGCACTGGCCTCGCGACTGGCCAACAATCGCGAGTTACGCAACGCCCTCAACCCGCAACACATGGCCAACGCGCTCAACGCCCTGAGCAAATGGCCCGACACGCCGGACTGCGCGGACGCTGCCAACGCGCTGGCCTCGCGACTGGCCAATGATCGCGAGTTACGCAACGCCCTCAACCCGCAAGGCGTGGCTAACGTGCTCAACGCCCTGAGCAAATGGCCCAACACGCCGGACTGCAAGAACGCTGCCAACGCGCTGGCCGGGCGACTGGAAGTCGAGTCCCAATTGCGCAATGCTCTAGACCCGCAACACATAACCAACGCGCTCAACGCACTGAGCAAATGGCCCGACACGCCGGACTGCGCGGACGCTGCCAACGCGCTGGCCTCGCGACTGGCCAATGATCGCGAGTTACGCAACGCCCTCAACCCGCAACACATGGCCAACGCGCTCAACGCCCTGAGCAAATGGCCCGACACGCCGGACTGCGCGGACGCTGCCAACGCGCTGGCCTCGCGACTGGCCAATGATCGCAACTTGCTCAACGGCCTCAACCCGAAAGGCGTGGCCAACACGCTCAACGCCCTGAGCAAATGGCCCGACACGCCGGACTGCGCGGACGCTGCCAACGCGCTGGCCTCGCGACTGGCCAATGATCGCAACTTGCGCAACGCCCTCAACCCGCAAGAACTGGCTAACGCGCTCAACGCCCTGTGCAAATGGCCCGACACGCCGGACTGCGCGGACGCTGCCAACGCGCTGGCCTGGCGGCTGGCCGACGAGCGCGGTTTGTGCAACGCCCTCAGTCCTATCGGCGTGACTCAAGCACTCAACGCCTTGAGCAAATGGCCCGAACGTGCGAACTGCGAGAAGGCCACCGATGTCTTGGCAGGCAGGCTGGCGGAGGACAACGATCTGCGACAAGCCATGGATGGGCACCACGTGGCTGTGTTGCTCAATGCGCTGAGCAGATGCCTCGGAAGGCCGGCGTGTCATCCGGCAGTGTTGCTGCTCGCCGAACGCGCCGGCTCGGCAGAGTTGCCGTGGCAGCAGTTCGAGATGGGTGAGCTCGCCATGGTGGCCAACGCGATGTCCCGTCTGCTGCACCTGGATGAGGAACAGTTCCAGATTTTGGGACGCGCCAAACTGCTGGCAATGGCCGGGCACCTGGAGCTGCACCGTGAGCGTTTTGAGTCTGCCTCCGCGCAAGACATTGGTATGCTCTTCAAGGCCCTTTCATCGGCGCAACTCCATCGCCAGATGCGTCCGCTGGCGCGGTCGGCCCTGGAGCGGGTTGCGGTGCTCGCGCAGGACGACGGATTACGGGAAACCAACCTTGAGGGTCTCGGCAGCCTGTGCATGGGATTTTTGCCGTTGATCCGCAGCCCAGAGTTGACCTCTCGCCATCGGGGGCACGCATTGCGCGTGTTCAATACGTTGCAGCCCATCATCGAGCGCAAGATCGACTTGTACCTTACCGGCGGTGTCCCGCCGTCTTCGACCGACCTCGAACAGTACGCCACTCGATGCCCGGCGCTGACCTTCTTCCAGGTGCTCAAGGCTTACAGCATGGTGAGCCGGCAATGCAAGCCGCGCCACATCGAAGGCTCGCGCCAGGAAATTCGCCAACGTCGCGAAGAGTTGGGGAAATGGGTTGACAGGACGCTGGAGCGGACACGCGAGGCCATCGAGGAGGACCTCGGCGAGATGAGCTGGAACTTGATCGCGCAGATCGAGGCCGGTGACATCGTATTTGACGCCTTGGACCTGCGCCTCGCGAAGGAAGCGAAGAAGATTACGCAGGCCCATCCACCGAGCCAGTTCGACCTTGACACCGGGCGCCTGAGCATGCGGT
This sequence comes from Pseudomonas sp. Pme6b, assembly GCF_058129925.1. Lineage (NCBI taxonomy): Bacteria > Pseudomonadati > Pseudomonadota > Gammaproteobacteria > Pseudomonadales > Pseudomonadaceae > Pseudomonas > Pseudomonas sp. Pme6b. The sequence continues at coordinate 7,092 of NZ_JBYJZN010000001.1, read as the reverse complement.
CGGAACCCGGCGAACCCGTCACGCCGGCACCCGGCAACGGCAGCACGACCCACATCGTGGTCGATCTGCGTGGCAAGGAAGTGTCGACCAATGCGACCGAAACGAACAAGCCGTACTCGCTGTTTACACGGCTGACGGGCTTGCCGCTGGTGGAGGTCCAACTGCCTGGGGCGATTTCGACGTTCATGCTCGCGCGTACGCTCACCTACCAGGACGAACCCTGGCGCTTTGACATGTTCGGCGGCAGCCGCGCCACGCGAGGCAACACGAGTCGCCCCGCCCAGTTGCTGTCCGGCACATCCGGAGCACCGTCGCTGCTGCCGGCAATGCGCTATACAGACACCGCGCCGGGCAGTAGCCTGATGCAGCTCATCGCCAAGCTTGCCCCGCAGCGCGAAGACTGGTCGCGGATGCAGCGCTCGCTACTAGAGATGGTGCCGACCGATCACGTCATTGAGGGCACACTGCGTCTGGGATTTTTTGAAGACGTCAGCGGCCCTGCGCACCCGTTCAAGCCAACAGCACCGGACGGGCATGCATTGGCGCTGTGCCCCAACGATGGTTGCGGCTTCCTGAAGCTGGAGGTGGCACTACGCATACCGGCCTTCCGTGAGTACTTCTCTGCCTGGCAAGCAGTGCAGGCCGGTGAGGCCAGCCAGAAGCAGCGTGACCTGATTGCCAAGGATAAGGGACCCACGCGGCTGGCACCGCAGGCGCTGCAGCACTTCCCACGTGACGAGGCGGCACTGCAGGAGGCGCGCGAGGCGATGCAGAGCCGGTTGCAGGCGCTGCCGTCGGAGTTGAGTCAACTCACGTTGTACGAACTGGCCACCAGCGGCGGCTACCAGGGCCAAAGAGTCAGGGCGGTGCCTGCTGCCGACGACAAGGTGCACCTACCGAGCGAGCGCAGCCAGGCCTTCGACGCCGCAGGCGGCGCCTTGCTGATCGGCAAGCCGCCCTACGACAAGGAGAACCTGCTGCCCGTGCCGGAAGAACGCGTCGCGACAGTGGCGCAGAGCGACGCCACCGCCGAATTCCTCTCGCAGTCCTTTGGTATCCAGTACAGCTACACAGGCTTCGACGACAGATCGGGCAGCGATGCCGAGATGCTGCACAGCAAGGGCATGCTCATCGTGGTGCCATCAAAGAACTGGCCAGCCAATTTTGCGGACATGGATCTGGCCTGCTCGAAGGAGGACCTCAAGACCTTATCGCGCTGGACGACCGGTCGCGACCGCAGTGCCGTGCCGCAGGACATGCTCAGCACCGGCAGCCTGCGGCTCAAGGACATCGTGGAGCCCGGACGCATGGGCGCACTGCCTATCCCGGAACTGCGCAAGCGCAACATGGACACCGACGGCGACGACGCGTTCGTGTACGCGGGCTACCCCAAGCTGGCCGCGCTGATTTCGCGCGAGATGGCTGATCGCGAGGTACGCCGCGGCCAGCCACGTTCCTTCAAGCCGCCGAAAACGGCCACGCCGGCCATTGATCCTGACAACGGCCATTACCAGGCGGGGCGGCTGTCCGAGATCATGTCTCTGCAACGTGGAGGCCAGATCATGGGGGCGGCCAGCACCTTGGCAGCGCGCTTCATGGCGCAGCCTGACCACCTGCGTGAGGCAATGGCGCGCAATATGATGTTCGGCACTTATGACGGCATTGAGCGCGACCTGCGTAACGGTCTACGTGTAGCACTCGACGGCAAAGCCAGAGATCCTCAGGTGTTGACGGAACTGCGCAACCAGGCATACAACGCCATCGGGCGCGCCCACCTGCCCGAGGCACGTGAAGCCGCCGAGCTCCTGCATGCACAACTGCTTCGACTGGAGCCGGGGGCATCATCGCGTGCCGAAGTGCCGGATGCGCTGGGCGAGGCCTTCCCACGCCTCGCCCAGGCGTACCTTGCTGCGCCTGATACTGAGGCACGGATTCACGCCATCATCGACAACTACCCGGTGTGCAGGCTCTCGCACGCGCAGTTCCCGGCCGGGCAACCGGGGCTCATCCCCGGCGAGCCGGAACTGAGCATGCGCAACCTCTTCACCATCGCGATCAAGGTGGGCACCGATGCGCTGAAGTCTGACACCGGCACGGCGCTGTTCGCCAAGATCGTGGAGTCGTGCGAACGATCCGAGCGAGGGTTCGCTGATCGGGTTCGCAGCGTACCGTATGGCAAGGTGACTGCTCGGGCCATGCATGATGGTCGCTTCGACGCCGAGCAGACCCAGGTGGACCTGCAGAACATGCCGACGATGGCTGCGGGCGTCATGCAAGACGCGCTACACTCGCTGCAGCAAGCAGGCCTGATCGACCCACCGCCACCGCCCGCCGAGCGCCTGCGCGCCGTGCAGCCAGAGGACATTGCGCTTGAGGCGCAGAGCTTACTGACGCGTGCTCGCGAGATGGAACCTAAGGTAACTTGCATGCTGAGGCGCGTCGCCGAGTCCCATGCTGGGCAACTGGCGGGCATGGACCATCAACTGAAGTCGGTCGGCTCGTTGAAAGAAAAGCTAATGCAGCAGATGGCTTTGAAAAACAAGACCCTGGAAGATGCCGTGGCCGGCGTGAACGACGCGCTGCGCTACAGCGTGGTACTGGATCCGCAGCACTTCACCGCTGGCTTGCGCGGTGTGCTGGCCTCGCTGGACGATCAGGGCCATGTGCGCGTCAAGCTGAACAACCTGTTTGCCAAGCACCGGCCAGCCTTCAAAGCGGTCAATGTCACGATGCGCAGTCCCGAAGGTGCGCTCTGGGAGATCCAGTTCCACACGCCCGACACCTTCAGGCTCAAGGAGCAATTCCATGATCTTTACAAGCACAGCCATGCGCTGCAGTTTCAGGGCGCCCCACTGACTGATCAGCGAGAAGTGCAGGCGCCCGCGCAAGACGCCTTCAGACTCGTGCCTTCGCCGCCAGAGTGCGACGATATCGACGACTGGGAGGAGGAGAACGTCCCGGCCTTGGCAATGAAAGCTGCGGCTTTCAAATCCCAACCAAACAATCGCAAAGACGCCGCAAAATTCCGTGCAGGCGTGAGCAGCACACCGCAAGTGGCGCTGTCACAGTAGAGGACGCCAACGCGATTCAATGCAAACGCATCGCCAGCACAAATATTGTTCGACGTTGCCGCAAGCAAGCAAGAGTCGCTTACACCTGTATTCAACAAGCTGGCCGACGACTTCGACGCGCGGCTCTGGGGAAACGTTCGTTACAACGCTACGGACGACCGGATCGAGCAGCTACAGAACAGGGCAGCCTGCGGCTGCAAATTGTGGGATTTCGAAATCGGTTATCATAGCCGAAATTGAGTCGATCCCTCCTCAGCACAGGCTTACACATGGCGTCAGAAACCAAAAAACGTAAACGGGCGAACCGGGCAAAAGCCAAGGCAAAGCAGACCCGTCTCCAACGCGCCGGGCATACTACCTTCGTGCCCGATACCGACTTTTCCTTCGATGTCGATCTTTGTAGTTGCTGCCAGACAGCGTATCTGAACGACAGGTTTCCCGACGCTTCTTGCGTAAGCGTTTCGATGAGAGAAGGGCCAGGCGGATTTGCCATCACCGCCGTCATTCACCACGATGAGGAGCCATCCTGCTGACGTGGCCTCTGCACCGCCTGCTTACAAACCTCGACCGCTCAAAAACCTCTTCACGGCCAACGGCTGCTGGGCAGGTTTGCTGGAGGCCGGCGGTCTGCGCCACATCGAAGTGGAGTCGATCAGCAAAATGCTCGCCTGCGGCACCTCGATACTGGGCGTCAAACACTACACCTGTGCCAATGAGCATTGCCCGCACGTCAAATACCTGTGCAACACCTGCCATTGCCGGGCCTGTCCCTCCTGCGGCAAAAAGGCCACCGACCAGTGGATCGCCGTGCAAAACAACCGTCTGCCCGACTGCCCCTGGCAGCATCTGGTGTTCACGCTGCCCGACACGCTGTGGCCCCTGTTCTTCTACAACCGCTGGCTGCTCGATGCGCTGTTTCGGCTGGCGGCCGATAACCTGATCTACGCCGCCAAGCGGCGCGGTTTGCGCGTCGGGATTTTCGGGGCGCTGCACACCTATGGCCGGCGGCTCAACTGGCATCCCCACGTCCACCTGTCGGTGACCGCGGGCGGCCTGGATGAGCAGGGCGTCTGGAAAAATCTGTCGTTCCACAAAGAGGCCCTGCGGCGGCGCTGGATGTGGCTGGTGCGCGATTACCTGCTGGGACAGCCGCTTTCGCAATTGACGATGCCGCCGCAGCTGGCCCACATCCTCTGTGAAAGCGACTGGCGCCGTCTGATACTGACCGCTGGCGGCCAGCACTGGCACATCCACTTGTCGAAGAAGACGGAAAACGGCCGAAAGACCGTCAATTACCTGGGCCGCTACCTGAAAAAACCGCCGATCTCGGGCAGTCGTCTGGCCCATTACACCTGCGGGGCCACGTTGAGCTTTACCTACCTGGATCACCGCACGCAGACCTATCAGCAGGAAACGCTGAGCCAGGCCGACATGCTGCGCCGGGTGGTGCAGCACATCCCGGAAAAGCATTTCCGGATGATCCGGTATTTTGGTTTTCTGGCCAATCGGGTGTGTGGGAAATACCTGCCGAAGGTGTATGAAGCACTGAAGATGGCGACGCCAGGACCGGTACCAAAGCTGTATTTTGCGCCGATGGCCAAAGCCTTTCTAAACGTCGATCCGTTCCGTTGCGTGCTGTGTGGCGCACGGATGGTATACACGGCGGCAATCAGCGGGCTGACGGTGCAGGGACTGATCCTCAACGCTCAGGCGATCGCGCAGATGAGGTACGTGAAGCCCTGACAGGGGGAAGGTGCGTCCGCACCTAAGCTTCGCGGTTAAATAACCTGCGTTAACGCTTATTTATAGGGATTTTCACTGCATAAGTAACGCATCAGCGTCTTCCTACGCATCGCTATGAAGGCATGACGCCTCCTTCACAGCGTCAGGTTCATGCATAGGCATTTTGAAATTCCTATGCATGAACGCCTGAATTCCGTACTGTCGCAGCACGTCCTTTATCTGAAAATAAGGCGCCCCCATCTTCACGTAAGGTTTTGCATCGTAGCTGCGTGCAATGACACAGCCGTCATTTGAGCTCAAAACCACGATAGGCACCTTGGCCAGGTCGGGTCGGAACACTCGCTCACAGCTCGCGTAGAACGCGTTCCCATCTGCCAGTCCAAACACCGGCGTTGGCTTGTTACTCAAAGCTTGTGACGCCATGTCGCACAACGCCCCATATCGACAGCTCTTCACCTTCCAGGATATGCCGAGGCGGATAGGCAGGGTTGGCTGACTTCAGCACCACATGGTCGCCCTGCAGGATGAGAATTTTGCACAGTGGCTCATTATTCAGTGCCGCGATCACGATGCTGCCACTGGACGGCTTTCGCGAACGATCTACGACCACCAGGCTGTCATGAAAAATCTTTGCGCCCTCCATGCTGTCGCCATCGATCTTGGCCACGTAGATGTGAGGCGCACGCAAATCCATCAGTCGGTCGAATGAAAAGTCCTGTTCGATGTGGTCCGCAGCAGGATTAGGAAAACCGGCAGGGATTTTGAAAGTGTAGAAGGGTATGACCTTTCCGGACTCGCACAACCGACCGAGTATTTTGACGTTCATGAAGCAAACCTGACTGAGAACAGAGTTAACTGTATGGACGCACAGTTAACGGCGCGCTGCCATCACCCGTCAACTCAAGCCGACCAACAGCACATAGACCACTGTCAGGCCGCACTTAAATCATTCGCGCACTCCCCATCATGAACAATCGTCATGTTCCTTTTTTAACGGCTCTCCAGCTTGCGGCCCCTTCGGCACCGCAGATATCTGATGTACACCGGATTGCACACCTGGAGCGCGACGATTTGCAGCCTGGCCCGGAGCGGGTTGTGGGGTAGTTGAATCGACTGGGCCATGTGCCCCAGTCGCAGCCTTGGCAGGCTGACGGGTAGCCCTGAGAACACTCACAGTGGATGGTTGGGCGACTTCAGTGAGGATGTGCGTGTAGCTGGCCACCGTTCTCACCGAAACGCCGGCAAGTGTTGCAATGGCAGAACGTACCAGTGCCTTGCCCTGGTCTTGAAGCTGCCTGCACGCAGCACGGATTTTCGATTCTGTGGCTTTGTGCCGCAGCTCATTGGTGCGCTTGGCCGCCAGGCTCTGCCGTTCGGTGAGCGACAAGCTGCCATCGAGCTGCATTGCGCCTCGATGGCAGCGACGATCACCGGTGTACCGATCCCACGTCCAGCGACCTACGGATTTGACCGTGGCACGTATCGATGACAGCGGCAGGTTTTCCGAAAACCCCTGCTTTAGAAAGCTGTTGTGGTTGTAGGCATATGCATCGAGCGAGCGCATGAAGGACTCAAACGAACCCAGCTCGCGCTCGCGATTGACGATGCTGTACGCAAAATAACGCAGCTGCTCGAACAGGATGCAGTGCCGCGAATGGCTGACCTGGTCAAGCTTGGGAGCTGTGGCCCAGGGTTTGACGGTCAACTCCACCGCGCTCGCCAGTTCGCCCAGTTCGTACACGTGGCTATGAAATTCGGTCGTCTCCCACCAAGGGTGGCCAGGTGTTTTGGCCACAGGGCCACCGTGGTAGTCCACGTCCGCGTCGAGGCGAGCGGCAAACGCGGCATAGATCGCTTTCATGTACTGAATGGGCTTGGTCCGTGCATTCTCAGTGGTGCATACGGACGGCACCGCATAGAACAGCTGGGAGTGACCGCTCTTGCGGTTGCGCACCATCAGGTTAGGCGCGGGCAACCCAGCATCGTCCCAGGCTAATGCGTTGGCATGGTCCAGGTCGAACACCAGCCAAGACACCATGCCGGGGCGATTGACCTGCATATAGGGATAACGCAGCGCGTATTCACGAGGACGGACGCGAGTCGCGGTTTTGTCGTCACTGCACCGCGCCATGTACGGCGCTTCCAGCAATAACCGGTTGAGCGCAGTGCCGTCTTCGAAGAAACGGGCAGGCGGCAGGTGGGTGCTGCTGGCCAGCGGATCGGCGTTGGCCGTGGGTGAGGTCGCGCGGGCAAGACTGATCGCGTGGTCGTGGCTCAT
>NZ_CM176704.1:5900000-6074416 GCF_058129925.1 Pseudomonas sp. Pme6b | reverse complement strand
GGATATCCCCTGAGTTGAAAGCCGGTGAGGCAAAAACAGCCGCCATTGTAACGATCCGCAGACGACTTATCCACATGTAGGTTGCTCACAGGCAGCTATAAATCAACGATTTATGCAGTGGTCACACGACAAACGGTCAAATCGTGAGCTCTGTGGATAACCCATCTTCAGCCCATTGCATAAGTCAGGGCTAAACTCTGTGCATAACTCGCCTGTGGATAAAACCGCATTCCATGCACAGCTTTTCCGAACGTGTGGCACAGGCAAAGCACCGCTTCTGGACAACCTTTCTTTTCGCTGTACACATTGAATTAAAAGGGCTATAGGATGTTATCCACAGAAAACGACTACGTAAGAGCTATAAACTTTATAAAGAAGCTTTAAATACTCTCTTCTTTTTATTTCTATAACTGATACGAGCCCGACTGCTCCAAATCGAGTGCCAGCGGGAAATTACCTATAAAAGACGCGTATGAAGAAAAGCTGGTTGGAAATTGACCTGCGGGCCTGCTTTCTCTAGAATCCCCGGTCTCTTAAAACGGGGGCCATTCCGGCCCGTAGTGGACGAACCAGGTAACACGCCATGAAACGTACTTTCCAACCCAGCACTATCAAGCGCGCCCGCACCCACGGTTTCCGTGCACGCATGGCCACCAAAAACGGCCGCGCAGTCCTTTCGCGTCGTCGTGCCAAAGGCCGTAAGCGTCTGGCAGTTTGATAAATCGGCACAGGAGGTGAGTCGAGACTTCAGTCGGGAAAAGCGTTTGCTGACTCCCCGGCATTTCAAGGCAGTCTTTGACTCCCCTACCGGCAAGGTTCCGGGGAAAAATCTCCTGCTCCTTGCGCGCAACAACGACCTTGATCATCCCCGCCTGGGGCTGGTGATAGGTAAAAAGAGCGTCAAGCTCTCCGTCGAGCGCAATCGCTTGAAACGCCTGATGCGCGAATCATTTCGCCAACACCAAGACAGTTTGGTCGGTTGGGATATCGTTATCGTCGCGCGTAAAGGTTTGGGTGACGTAGAAAACCCTGAACTGATTCAGCATTTCGGCAAGCTCTGGAAACGTCTGGCGCGTAGCCGACCCATTCCGGAAGAAAAATCCGAACCTGCAGGGGTAGACAGTCCAGATGCGTAAACTGGCACTCGTTCCGATCCAGTTTTATCGCTATGCCATTAGCCCGCTGATGGCCAGTCACTGTCGTTTCTACCCCAGTTGCTCCTGCTACGCGTATGAAGCCATCGAAAATCATGGCCTTTTGCGCGGTGGCTGGCTGTCAATTCGTCGCCTGGGTCGCTGTCACCCATGGAATCCCGGTGGTTATGACCCGGTTCCAGCTGTCCCCACCTCCCGTTCTTCTTCGATGGCCGAGTAATCATGGATATTAAACGCACGATCCTGATCGTCGCCCTGGCAATCGTGACCTACGTCGGGGTTCTGAAATGGAACCAAGACTATGGCCAGGCTGCCATGCCGACCCAGAATGTTGCAGCCAGCACCACCGCACCGGGTATTCCGGATACGGCTGCTGGTACTAATGGTTCTGCAAGTGCCGATGTTCCAAGCGCAAGCGCTACGGCCAATACGGCTGCAGCACCTCTTGAAACTCCGGCCGTAGCCAGCAAAGACCTTATCCACGTCAAGACCGATGTGCTCGATCTGGCGATCGATCCGGTGGGTGGCGACGTCGTTCAGCTTCGTTTGCCCCTGTACCCGCGTCGTCAGGATCGTCCTGACGTTCCGTTTCAGTTGTTCGACAACGGCGGCGAGCGTACTTTTCTGGCACAAAGCGGCCTGACCGGGACCAATGGTCCTGATGCACGCGCTGCCGGTCGTCCGGTTTACACCTCCACACAAAAGACTTATCAACTGGCTGACGGCCAGGACACGATGGTCGTGGATCTGAAGTTCTCGGAAAACGGCGTCAACTACATCAAGCGCTTCACCTTCAAGCGCGGTCTGTACGATCTGGTCATGACCTACGTTGTGGATAACCAGAGCGCACAACCCTGGGCCGGTAATCTGTTCGCGCAATTGAAGCGTGATGCCAGCTCCGATCCTTCTTCGACGACTGCTACCGGTACAGCCACCTATCTGGGTGCTGCCCTGTGGACTGCGGCCGAGCCATACAAGAAAGTGTCGATGAAAGATATCGACAAGGGTCAGGTCAAGGAAACTGTCCAGGGCGGTTGGGTGGCATGGCTGCAGCACTACTTTGTGACTGCGTGGATTCCGGATCACAACGCCACCAACGCTGTTCAGACCCGCAAAGACAGCCAGGGCAACTACATCATCGGCTTCACCAGCCCGACTCTGTCGGTTGCACCCGGTGCACAAGCTGAAACCAGCGCTACCCTGTACGCAGGTCCAAAAAGCCAGGCGGTACTCAAAGAGTTATCCCCAGGTCTGGAGCTGACCGTCGATTATGGTTTCCTGTGGTTCATTGCCCAGCCTATCTTCTGGCTGCTGCAACATATCCACGCCATTCTCGGTAACTGGGGCTGGTCGATCATTGTTCTGACCATGCTGATCAAAGGCCTGTTCTTCCCGTTGTCCGCAGCCAGCTACAAGTCGATGGCACGCATGCGCGCCGTGGCTCCCAAGCTTACACTGCTGAAGGAACAACATGGCGATGATCGCCAGAAGATGTCCCAGGCAATGATGGAGCTGTACAAGAAAGAAAAGATCAACCCGCTGGGTGGATGCTTGCCGATTCTTGTCCAGATGCCGGTTTTCCTTTCGCTGTACTGGGTACTCCTGGAAAGTGTGGAAATGCGTCAGGCTCCCTGGATCCTGTGGATAACCGACCTGTCGATCAAGGACCCGTTCTTCATCCTGCCGATCATCATGGGCGCGACGATGTTCATCCAGCAGCGTCTGAACCCGACTCCGCCGGACCCAATGCAGGCCAAGGTCATGAAAATGATGCCAATCATTTTCACGTTCTTCTTCCTGTGGTTCCCTGCCGGTCTGGTTCTGTACTGGGTTGTAAACAACACCCTGTCGATCGCTCAGCAGGCTTACATCACTCGCAAGATCGAAGCGGCTACCAAGAAAGCAGCTGCCTGATCTAACCTGTGAATAAGTTCTACAAGACGCCCCCTCGTGGGGCGTTTTGCTATCCGTCATTTGTCCGGGAGCCGGAGCATGAACGTTCCTCGTGAAACCATTGCCGCCATCGCCACAGCCCAAGGGCGTGGTGGTGTCGGTATCGTCCGGGTGTCAGGTCCTTTGGCCAGCAAGGCTGCTGAAGCCATTATTGGCCGGACGCCAAAGCCACGGTTTGCCCATTACGGGCCTTTTGTCGACGAAGCCGGACAGACCCTCGATGAAGGGATCGCGCTGTATTTTCCGGGGCCCAACTCATTCACCGGCGAAGACGTACTTGAGCTTCAGGGCCACGGCGGCCCCATCGTTCTGGACATGCTGCTGCAGCGCTGTCTGCAATTGGGTAGCCGCCTGGCACGGCCGGGAGAATTCAGTGAGCGTGCGTTCCTCAATGACAAACTCGATCTTGCCCAGGCAGAAGCCATCGCTGACTTGATTGAGGCAAGTTCTGCACAGGCAGCGCGCAATGCACTGCGCTCGTTGCAGGGCGCTTTTTCGCGGCGTGTGGATAACTTGACCGAGAAGTTGATCAGTTTGCGCATCTATGTGGAAGCTGCAATCGACTTCCCCGAGGAGGAAATCGACTTCCTTGCCGATGGCCATGTCCTGAACATGCTCGATGACGTACGTGCCGAGTTATCCACAGTGCTGCGTGAAGCGGGGCAGGGTGCCTTGTTACGCGACGGGATGACCGTTGTGATTGCCGGGCGTCCCAATGCGGGCAAATCCAGCTTGCTGAATGCCTTGGCGGGCAGAGAAGCGGCCATCGTCACCGAGATTGCCGGCACTACGCGCGATGTGTTGCGTGAACATATCCACATCGATGGAATGCCGTTGCACGTCGTCGACACAGCAGGTCTGCGTGATACCCAGGATCAGGTGGAAATGATCGGCGTGCAGCGCGCACTCAAGGCCATCGGTGAAGCTGACCGGATTCTGCTGGTTGTGGATGCAACGGCACCCGAGGCTGCCGACCCGTTTGCTCTGTGGCCGGAGTTCCTTGAGCAACGTCCGGATCCGGCGAAAGTCACGCTGATCCGCAACAAGGCAGATTTGAGTGGAGACCCCATCGATCTGCAAACCAGCGTAGATGGCCACGTCACTATCAGCCTGAGCGCCAGGTCAGGGGGCGCGGGGCTTGAACTGCTGCGTGAGCACCTCAAGGCCTGCATGGGCTATGAGCAAACCTCGGAGAGCAGCTTTAGCGCACGTCGACGCCACCTTGAGGCACTGCGCCATGCCAGTGACTCGCTGGAGCACGGCAGGGCTCAACTCACCCTGGCAGGTGCTGGAGAGCTACTGGCCGAAGACCTCCGTCAGGCACAACAAGCGCTTGGCGAGATTACCGGCGCATTCAGCTCCGACGACTTGCTTGGCAGAATCTTCTCCAGCTTCTGCATTGGCAAGTGACTACCGCTGAATGAAGTCAGGCGTGACCCGCACCGGGGTCATGCCTTTTCAGGCATCACAAGACGCTTTTTAGCCGCGTCATTATCCACACGGTCTGCCATTTCCCCACTACCGTTCCCCACATGCTGAATTTGCCGAACAAAAATCCTCGGCGAAGCGATTTTCTGCGCCTGATTTTTGCTGACTGGGCGTTTTTATGCGGATTAAGCCCTGTGAATAACTGCCCTTCAGCTCGGTGGGTAAGCAGGGTGCAAACCTGAAGATAAACTGCCCTGTGGACAAGTGGCTATCTTATCAACAGGCTCAAGTCGGTTATCCAAACCCCTCATCCCTACATGAACACAGACTTTTGATTCTCTGTACACATTGAATATAAAGGCTTGTAGAGATCTATCCACAGAAATCATGCTCAGTAAGAATAAACATAAAAACAAGGCTTTATAAACTTTCTTTCCTTTTTATTTTCTTTATTCGTGAGTTTCCCACAGCTGGTTAAATTTTGTCCAACGGGTTTCATTCAGGTGGGGTAAGTCCCTATACTTGTCAGCTATCCCAATTTCTCATCGACAACAGGCACGAGGTGCGTGGTGGATTTCCCTTCCCGTTTTGAAGTGATCGTCATCGGTGGCGGTCATGCCGGTACCGAGGCCGCACTGGCGTCGGCGCGCATGGGTGTCAAAACCCTGCTGCTGACGCACAACGTGGAAACGCTCGGCCAGATGAGCTGCAACCCGGCCATCGGTGGCATTGGCAAAAGTCACCTGGTCAAGGAAATCGACGCCCTTGGCGGTGCGATGGCCATGGCTACTGACAAGGGTGGCATCCAGTTCCGTGTGCTGAACAGTCGCAAGGGCCCGGCTGTACGGGCTACTCGTGCTCAGGCAGATCGCGTGCTGTACAAGGCAGCCATCCGCGAAACGCTGGAAAATCAGCCGAACCTGTGGATATTTCAGCAAGCCTGTGATGACCTGATCGTCGAACAGGACCAGGTGCGCGGTGTAGTGACCCAAATGGGGATGCGCATATTTGCCGATTCGGTTGTATTGACCACCGGTACATTCCTGGGTGGACTTATCCACATCGGCATGCAGAACTACTCTGGCGGACGCGCAGGCGACCCTCCATCGATCGCACTGGCTCACCGCTTACGTGAACTGCCACTGCGGGTAGGTCGCTTGAAAACCGGGACGCCGCCACGCATTGATGGCCGCTCGGTCGATTTCTCGGTAATGACCGAGCAACCGGGTGATACGCCGATTCCGGTGATGTCGTTCCTGGGCTCCAAAGAACAACATCCGCCGCAGGTCAGTTGCTGGATTACCCACACCAACGCCCGGACTCACGAAATCATTGCGTCCAACCTTGATCGATCGCCAATGTATTCCGGCGTGATCGAGGGGATTGGCCCGCGCTACTGCCCTTCGATCGAGGACAAGATTCATCGGTTTGCCGACAAGGAAAGCCATCAGGTCTTCATCGAACCAGAAGGGTTGACCACGCGCGAGCTTTATCCGAACGGTATCTCCACGTCGTTGCCATTTGACGTGCAACTGCAGATCGTCCAGTCGATTCGCGGCATGGAGAATGCACACATCGTTCGTCCTGGTTACGCCATCGAATACGATTATTTCGACCCGCGTGATCTGAAATACAGCCTGGAAACCAAGGTCATCGGTGGTTTGTTCTTTGCCGGTCAGATCAACGGCACAACCGGTTACGAAGAGGCCGGTGCCCAGGGTTTGCTGGCCGGGACCAATGCTGCACTGCGCGCTCAAGGTCGCGACAGCTGGTGCCCGCGTCGGGATGAAGCGTATATCGGGGTTCTGGTCGATGACCTGATCACGCTCGGTACGCAAGAGCCTTACCGGATGTTCACGTCCAGGGCCGAATACCGGTTGATCCTGCGTGAAGACAACGCGGACCTGCGACTCACCGAAAAAGGCCGCGAACTGGGTCTGGTCGACGATGCCCGCTGGGCTGCGTTCTGCACCAAACGCGAAAGCATCGAGCTGGAAGAACAGCGCTTGAAAAGTACTTGGGTGCGCCCGGGTACCGCGCAGGGCGATGCGATTGCAGAGCACTTTGGCACGCCGCTGACCCACGAATACAATCTGCTCAACCTGCTGACCCGTCCGGAAATCGACTATGCCAGTCTGATTGCCCTTACCGGGCAGGGCTGCACTGACCCTCAGGTAGCCGAGCAGGTCGAGATCAAGACAAAATACGCCGGTTACATTGACCGCCAGCAGGACGAAATCGCCCGTCTGCGCGCCAGTGAAGACACGCGTCTGCCGGAAGACATCGATTACGCCGCGATATCCGGCCTGTCGAAAGAAATCCAGAGCAAGCTGGGGATAACTCGGCCAGAAACACTCGGACAGGCTTCGCGCATTCCTGGCGTTACGCCGGCGGCTATTTCGCTGTTGATGATTCATTTGAAAAAACGCGGCGCGGGCCGTCAGTTGGAGCAAAGCGCTTGAGTTCTATGGTCACCCCGCAACAGGCCCAAGAGTTATCCACCGGTGCCCGGGAATTGGGAATCGACCTCAGTCCGGCGCAGCACGAGCAATTGCTGGCGTATCTGGCGTTGTTGATCAAGTGGAACAAGGCCTACAACCTGACTGCGGTCCGTAACCCGGACGAAATGGTATCGAGGCATCTGCTTGACAGTCTCAGTGTGGTGCCCTTCATCGAAGGTACACGCTGGATCGACGTCGGCAGCGGCGGTGGGATGCCTGGCATTCCCATGGCCATCCTGTTTCCGGAGCGCAAAGTGGCGCTGCTGGACAGCAACGGCAAGAAGACCCGGTTTCAGACACAGGTCAAACTGGAGCTGAAACTGGATAATCTTGAAGTTATCCACAGCCGTGCAGAAAACTATCAGCCTGATGCGCCGTTCGACGGGATCATTTCCCGGGCATTCAGCAGCCTTGAAGACTTCACGGGCTGGACTCGCCATATGGGCGACGTGAATACACGCTGGCTGGCAATGAAAGGGCTGCATCCTGACGATGAGCTGGTAGCATTGCCCTCGGATTTTCACCTCGATAGCGCACAAGCCTTGACCGTTCCGGGTTGCCAAGGCCAACGCCATCTGCTGATACTGCGCCGCACGGCATGACGGGGAACACAAGCAAGAATGGCTAAGGTATTCGCGATAGCGAACCAGAAAGGTGGGGTCGGCAAGACCACCACATGCATCAACCTCGCTGCGTCGCTGGTCGCGACCAAACGCCGTGTGCTGTTGATCGATCTCGATCCCCAGGGCAATGCGACCATGGGCAGCGGTGTGGATAAACATAATCTGGAAAATTCGGTCTATGACCTGTTGATCGGCGAATGCGATCTGGGCGAGGCCATGCAGTTTTCCGAACACGGCGGGTATCAACTGCTTCCGGCCAACCGTGACCTGACGGCGGGTGAAGTGGTTCTGCTGGAAATGCAGATGAAAGAGAGTCGTCTGCGCAATGCGCTGGCGCCGATCCGCGAAAATTACGATTACATTCTGATCGACTGCCCACCTTCGTTGTCGATGCTGACCCTGAACGCGCTGGTTGCGGCAGACGGGGTAATTATCCCCATGCAGTGCGAGTATTTCGCGCTCGAGGGTCTCAGCGACCTTGTGGATAACATCAAGCGCATCGCTGAACTGCTCAATCCGCAGCTGAAAATCGAAGGTTTGCTGCGCACCATGTATGACCCGCGTCTGAGCCTGATCAACGATGTTTCGGCACAGCTCAAGGAACACTTTGGCGAGCAGTTGTACGACACGGTGATCCCGAGGAATATCAGGCTGGCCGAGGCGCCGAGTTTCGGCATGCCGGTGCTGGCGTATGATAAATCGTCTCGCGGTGCGCTGGCCTATCTGGCCTTGGCAAGTGAACTGGTTCGTCGTCAACGTCGCGGCGCAAAAACCGCTCAGCCAACCTAAGGAATTCCCATGGCCGTCAAGAAACGAGGTCTCGGACGTGGGTTGGACGCGCTTCTGAGCAGTCCAACCGTCAGTTCGCTGGAAGAGCAGGCCGTCAAGGCTCCGCCAAGTGAGTTGCAGCATGTGCCGCTGGACCTTATCCAGCGCGGCAAGTATCAGCCGCGCCGCGACATGGATCCTCAGGCGCTCGAAGAACTTGCGCAGTCGATCAAGTCACAGGGTGTGATGCAGCCGATCGTGATTCGGCCTATCGGCGACAACCGCTTTGAAATCATCGCCGGTGAACGCCGTTGGCGTGCCAGCCAGCAGGCAGGTGTCGAGACAATCCCGGCGATGGTCCGTGATGTTCCGGACGAGACCGCGATTGCGATGGCGTTGATCGAGAACATTCAGCGCGAAGACCTCAACCCTATCGAGGAGGCCATGGCGCTACAGCGCCTGCAGCAGGAGTTTCAACTGACCCAGCAGCAGGTGGCGGATGCCGTCGGCAAGTCACGTGTCAGTGTGGCCAACCTGTTGCGCCTGATTGCCTTGCCTGAAGCCATCAAGACCATGCTGTCCCACGGCGACCTGGAAATGGGGCATGCACGCGCCTTGCTCGGTCTGAGCGAAGATCGGCAGGTTGAAGGTGCGCGACATGTTGTCGCACGCGGGCTTACCGTGCGCCAGACTGAAGCACTGGTCAGGCAGTGGCTGAGCGGTAAGCCGGAGGCTGCCGAACCAGTCAAGGCCGACCCTGATATCAGCCGCCTCGAACAGCGTCTGGCCGAGCGTTTAGGCTCTGCGGTGCAGATTCGCCACGGACAGAAGGGCAAAGGCCAATTGGTCATCCGATACAACTCGCTGGATGAGCTGCAAGGAGTGCTCGCTCACATCCGCTGAAACAATTGCTCTGTAGCGTATAGTCGGAAATCACTACCCGACTGTTGAATAGGGGCTTAACCGCCCCTATACTCTGCGCGCATTTTGTCGGCACAAATTATGCCAAGTTATTGATTATGGCGACCGACATCAAAGGAGCAGTTGCGATGGAATCCCGCATGCCAGACCGTTTGCCGTTCTATCGCCTGGCGGTTTTTCCGCTATTGCTGGCTCAATTGATAGTGCTGCTCATGGCCGCATTGGTGCTGTGGCAGTGGCAAGGAGTCGTTGCAGGATATTCGGGACTCTGTGGAGGCCTGATAGCCTGGCTACCCAATTTATACTTTGCTCACAAGGCATTCCGGTTTTCCGGGGCCAGAGCAGCGCAAGCCATCGTGCGGTCGTTCTACGCCGGCGAGGCAGGCAAACTGATTTTCACGGCAGTGCTTTTTGCATTGACGTTCGCAGGTGTGAAGCCACTCGCACCGCTGGCGGTATTCGGTGTGTTCATGTTGATCCAGGTGGTCAACTGGTTCGCTCCCCTGCTTACGAGAACAAGACTTTCGAGACCTTAGGGCGTTTGAGGCAACCATGGCAGAGCAAACAGCTTCGGGCTATATCCAGCACCACTTGCAGAACCTTACATTCGGGCACCTGCCCAATGGCGAATGGGGCTTTGCCCACACCGCAGCAGAAGCCAAGGAAATGGGGTTCTGGGCCTTCCACGTCGATACCCTCGGCTGGTCGGTTGCGTTGGGTCTGATTTTCGTTCTGATCTTCCGCATGGCGGCCAAGAAGGCAACTTCCGGTCAGCCTGGCGCACTGCAGAACTTCGTCGAAGTTCTGGTCGATTTCGTCGACGGCAGCGTGAAAGACAGCTTCCACGGCCGCAGCGCGGTTATCGCGCCACTGGCCCTGACCATTTTCGTCTGGGTTTTCCTGATGAACGCGGTCGACCTGGTACCGGTGGACTGGATTCCGCAGCTGGCTATGCTGATTTCGGGCGACGAGCACATTCCGTTCCGTGCCGTTCCGACTACTGACCCGAACGCCACGCTGGGCATGGCCCTGTCTGTGTTCGCACTGATCATTTTCTACAGCATCAAGGTCAAGGGCATCGGCGGTTTCATCGGCGAACTGACCCTTCACCCGTTCGGCAGCAAGAACCTGTTCGTTCAGGCGCTGTTGATCCCGGTCAACTTCCTGCTGGAATTCGTGACGCTGATCGCCAAGCCTATTTCTCTGGCTCTGCGTCTGTTCGGCAACATGTATGCTGGCGAGCTGGTCTTCATTCTGATCGCCGTGATGTTCGGCAGCGGTCTGTTGTGGCTCAGCGGTCTGGGTGTAGTGCTGCAGTGGGCGTGGGCTGTGTTCCACATCCTGATCATCACCCTGCAAGCGTTCATCTTCATGATGCTGACCATCGTCTACCTGTCGATGGCTCACGAAGATAACCATTGAGATTAGTCTCAGGACGTGTCTGATGACCGTCTCGCCATCGGCGGGGCGGTGCCCGCAAGGGCTGATGTAGAAACGATTTTGTTTTACCGCTTCAATTAAAAAAACCTAACCAATACGACGTAAAAGTCGGGAGGAAAGATGGAAACTGTAGTTGGTCTAACCGCTATCGCTGTTGCACTGTTGATCGGCCTGGGCGCACTGGGTACTGCAATCGGTTTCGGCCTGTTGGGCGGCAAATTCCTGGAAGGCGCTGCGCGTCAGCCGGAAATGGTTCCAATGCTGCAAGTTAAAATGTTCATCGTTGCGGGCCTGCTCGACGCCGTGACCATGATCGGTGTTGGTATCGCTCTGTTCTTCACCTTCGCGAACCCCTTCGTTGGTCAACTCGCTGGCTGATCACTCGAATTTTCGAGTTGATTGGTGTGATGGACAACGAACGAGCGAGGTGTTGGCGTGAACATTAATGCAACCCTGATTGGCCAGTCCGTTGCGTTCTTCATTTTTGTGATTTTCTGCATGAAGTTCGTGTGGCCTCCGGTCATCGCGGCTTTGCACGAACGTCAGAAGAAGATCGCGGATGGACTGGACGCTGCTTCCCGAGCAGCTCGCGACCTGGAGCTGGCCCAAGAGAAAGCGGGTCAACAACTGCGCGAAGCTAAGGCTCAAGCAGCTGAAATCATTGAGCAAGCCAAGAAACGCGGTACTCAGATCGTCGACGAAGCCCGTGAAACGGCACGCGTTGAAGCTGACCGTGTGAAGGCCCAGGCTCAGGCCGAGATCGAGCAGGAACTGAACGGTGTCAAAGACGCCTTGCGCGCCCAGTTGGGCAGCCTGGCAGTCAATGGCGCAGAGAAGATCCTGGGTGCCACAATCGATCAAAACGCGCACGCGGAGCTGGTTAACAAACTGGCTGCTGAAATTTAAGCGAGGGCGATCATGGCAGAACTGACCACGTTGGCCCGACCTTACGCGAAGGCGGCCTTCGAGCACGCGCAGGCCCACCAGCAGCTGGCCAATTGGTCAGCCATGCTCGGCCTGGCTGCTGCGGTGTCGCAAGACGGCACCATGCAGCGCATGCTCAAGGCCCCGCGACTGACGAGCGCACAAAAGGCCACCACTTTTATTGAAGTGTGTGGCGAAAAGTTCGATGCCAAGGCACAGAATTTCATTCACGTCGTTGCTGAAAACGACCGCCTCCCGCTTCTGCCGGAGATCGCCGAACTGTTCGACCTGTACAAGGCCGAGCAGGAAAAATCGGTCGATGTGGATGTCACCAGTGCTTTCGCATTGAACCAAGAACAGCAAGACAAACTCGCCAAGGTTCTCAGTGCACGGCTCGGCCGGGAAGTGCGCCTGCATGCTGCGGAGGATGCCTCTCTCATAGGGGGTGTCGTAATCCGCGCCGGCGACCTGGTTATCGATGGCTCAGTTCGTGGCAAGATCGCGAAACTAGCCGAAGCATTGAAATCTTGAGTTTGAAGGGGCAGCAGAGCAATGCAGCAACTCAATCCTTCCGAAATAAGTGAAATCATCAAGGGTCGCATCGACAAGCTCGATGTAACCTCCCAAGCCCGTAACGAAGGCACAGTCGTCAGCGTGTCTGACGGTATCGTGCGGATTCACGGTCTGGCCGACGTAATGTACGGCGAGATGATCGAGTTTCCGGGCGGCGTCTACGGTATGGCGCTGAACCTTGAGCAAGACTCCGTGGGTGCCGTTGTACTGGGCGCTTACACGACTCTGGCTGAAGGCATGAGCGCCAAGTGCACTGGCCGCATCCTCGAAGTTCCGGTTGGTAAGGAACTGCTGGGTCGCGTTGTCGATGCACTGGGTAACCCAGTTGACGGCAAAGGTCCGCTGAACAACACCGAGACCGATGCGGTCGAGAAAGTTGCTCCAGGCGTGATCTGGCGTAAGTCGGTAGACCAGCCTGTACAGACTGGCTACAAGGCTGTCGATGCCATGATTCCTGTCGGCCGTGGCCAGCGTGAGCTGATCATCGGTGACCGTCAGATCGGTAAAACCGCTCTGGCCATCGACGCAATCATCAACCAGAAGAACAGCGGCATCTTATGCGTCTACGTAGCAATCGGTCAGAAGCAATCGACCATCGCCAACGTTGTTCGCAAGCTCGAAGAAAACGGCGCACTGGCTAACACCATCGTCGTGGCTGCAAGTGCTTCCGAATCCGCTGCGCTGCAATTCCTTGCACCGTACTCGGGTTGCACCATGGGCGAGTTTTTCCGCGACCGCGGTGAAGATGCGCTGATCGTTTATGACGATCTGTCCAAGCAAGCAGTGGCTTACCGCCAGATTTCCCTGCTGCTGCGCCGTCCACCAGGCCGTGAAGCTTACCCAGGCGACGTGTTCTATCTCCACTCCCGTCTGCTGGAGCGCGCATCGCGTGTTTCCGAAGAGTACGTAGAGAAGTTCACCAACGGCGCAGTGACCGGCAAAACCGGCTCGCTGACTGCACTGCCGATCATCGAAACCCAGGCTGGCGACGTTTCCGCGTTCGTTCCGACCAACGTGATTTCCATCACCGACGGTCAGATCTTCCTGGAATCGGCCATGTTCAACTCCGGCATCCGTCCGGCTGTGAACGCCGGTGTTTCGGTATCCCGTGTGGGTGGTGCCGCTCAGACCAAGATCATCAAGAAGCTTTCCGGTGGTATCCGTACCGCTCTGGCTCAGTACCGTGAACTGGCGGCATTCGCCCAGTTTGCTTCTGACCTGGACGAGGCGACCCGCAAGCAACTTGAGCATGGTCAGCGCGTTACCGAGCTGATGAAGCAGAAGCAATACGCACCAATGTCGATCGCTGACATGGCGCTGTCGCTGTATGCCGCTGAGCGTGGGTTCCTGACTGACGTCGAAATCGCCAAGATTGGCAGCTTTGAACAAGCGCTGATTGCTTACTTCAACCGCGATCACGCCGATTTGATGGCGAAGATCAACGTGAAGGGTGACTTCAATGACGAAATCGATTCTGGCATGAAAGCCGGCATCGAGAAGTTCAAGGCCACCCAAACCTGGTAAGCCGCAGCGGGGGCCGCAAGGCTCCCGCTTGCTAACCTGATAGGTGTTACATGGCAGGCGCAAAAGAGATTCGCAGCAAGATTGCGAGCATCAAAAGCACGCAAAAGATCACCAGCGCCATGGAAAAAGTGGCGGTCAGCAAAATGCGCAAGGCTCAAATGCGCATGGCTGCTAGCCGTCCTTACGCGGAGCGCATTCGTCAGGTGATTGGTCATCTGGCAAACGCCAACCCGGAGTACCGCCACCCGTTCATGATCGAGCGCCCTGTGAAGCGCGTCGGTTATGTTGTAGTGAGCAGTGACCGTGGTCTGTGTGGTGGATTGAATACCAACCTGTTCAAGACTCTGGTCAAGGACATGGCGGTGAACCGTGAAAACAGTGTAGAGATCGATCTGTGCGTGGTCGGCAGCAAAGGTGCGGCATTTTTCCGCAACTTCGGCGGTAACGTCGTCGCTGCGATCAGCCACCTGGGCGAAGAGCCGTCGATCAACGACTTGATCGGCAGCGTCAAGGTGATGCTGGATGCCTACCTGGATGGCCGTATTGATCGCCTGTCCGTGGTATCCAACAAGTTCATCAACACCATGACCCAGCAACCAACAGTGGAGCAATTGATTCCGCTGGTGGCAACCCCGGATCAAGGGCTCAAGCACCACTGGGACTATCTCTACGAACCCGATGCCAAAGAGCTGCTAGACGGCCTTATGGTTCGCTACGTGGAATCGCAGGTGTACCAGGCGGTGGTCGAGAACAACGCAGCTGAACAAGCAGCGCGGATGATCGCGATGAAGAACGCCACAGACAACGCCGGTGATTTGATCAGCGATTTGCAGTTGATCTACAACAAGGCGCGTCAGGCAGCGATCACCCAAGAGATCTCGGAAATCGTCGGCGGCGCTGCCGCGGTTTAACGGTTCAAATATTAGAGGAACCAGCTAATGAGTAGCGGACGTATCGTTCAAATCATCGGCGCCGTGATCGACGTGGAATTCCCACGCGATAGCGTACCGAGTATCTACAACGCGCTGGAAGTTCAAAGCGCGGCAGGAACCACCCTGGAAGTTCAGCAGCAGCTGGGCGACGGCGTGGTTCGTACCATTGCGATGGGCTCCACCGAGGGCTTGAAGCGTGGTCTGGAAGTAACAGACTCTGGCGCAGCCATCTCCGTACCGGTCGGTAAAGCGACTCTGGGCCGGATCATGGACGTGCTGGGCAACCCGATCGACGAAGCAGGCCCGATTGCCACCGAAGAGCGCTGGGGCATTCACCGTCCTGCACCGTCCTTCGCTGAGCAGGCTGGCGGCAACGACCTTCTGGAAACCGGCATCAAGGTTATCGACCTGGTTTGCCCGTTCGCCAAAGGCGGTAAAGTCGGTCTGTTCGGTGGTGCCGGTGTCGGCAAGACCGTAAACATGATGGAACTGATCCGTAACATCGCCATCGAGCACAGCGGTTATTCCGTGTTCGCCGGTGTGGGTGAGCGTACTCGTGAGGGTAACGACTTCTACCACGAGATGAAGGACTCCAACGTTCTGGACAAAGTGGCACTGGTTTACGGTCAGATGAACGAGCCGCCGGGTAACCGTCTGCGCGTAGCACTGACCGGCCTGACCATGGCCGAGAAGTTCCGTGACGAAGGTAACGACGTTCTGCTGTTCGTCGACAACATCTATCGTTACACCCTGGCCGGTACCGAAGTATCCGCACTGCTGGGCCGTATGCCTTCCGCAGTAGGTTACCAGCCGACTCTGGCTGAAGAGATGGGCACTCTGCAAGAGCGCATCACTTCCACCAAGAATGGTTCGATCACCTCGATCCAGGCCGTATACGTACCAGCGGACGACTTGACTGACCCGTCGCCTGCGACCACGTTTGCCCACTTGGACGCCACCGTCGTACTGTCCCGTGACATCGCTTCCCTGGGTATCTACCCTGCGGTAGACCCACTGGACTCGACTTCGCGTCAGCTGGACCCGAACGTCATTGGCCAGGAACACTACGACACCGCTCGCGGCGTTCAGTATGTGTTGCAGCGTTACAAAGAGCTGAAAGACATCATTGCGATTCTGGGTATGGACGAGCTGTCGGAGACCGACAAACAGTTGGTTAACCGTGCTCGTAAGATCCAGCGCTTCCTGTCCCAGCCTTTCTTCGTGGCAGAAGTCTTCACCGGTGCTTCGGGTAAATACGTTTCCCTGAAAGACACCATTGCTGGCTTCAAAGGCATCCTCAACGGTGACTACGACCACCTGCCAGAACAAGCGTTCTACATGGTCGGCGGCATCGAAGAAGCGATCGAGAAAGCCAAGAAACTGTAATCCCGGCGCCCGGAAACGGGCGCTAATTAGGTTGAGGCAAGCAAATGGCTATGACAGTCCATTGCGACATCGTCAGCGCGGAAGGGGAAATCTTCTCCGGTCTGGTCGAGATGGTGATTGCGCACGGCAACCTGGGTGATCTCGGTATCGCTCCAGGCCACGCGCCGCTGATCACTGATCTGAAGCCGGGCCCGATCCGCTTGATCAAGCAGGGTGGGGAAGCCGAGGTGTTTTACATCTCCGGTGGTTTCCTTGAGGTTCAGCCGAACATGGTCAAGGTGCTTGCCGATACTGTGCAACGTGCTGCCGACCTGGATGAAGCTTCTGCTCAGGCTGCCGTACTGGCTGCCGAGAAGGCCCTGAACGAGAAAGGCGCAGATTTCGACTACGGCTCTGCAACTGCTCGTCTGGCCGAGGCTGCAGCTCAGCTGCGCACCGTTCAGCAAATTCGCAAGAAGTTCGGCGGCTAACCCCGCTGCATTCGATGCGCGATTGAGAAAAAGGGTAGCCTCGGCTACCCTTTTTCTTTTTTCAGATTTCCTCTTTCAAGTCAGCCCGCCTTCGGCCCGGTTGCCGCTCAGTTGGTAGTCCTATCATGTCTCTCGATATCGTTATTCTCGCTGCTGGCCAAGGTACCCGTATGCGTTCCGCCTTGCCCAAGGTTCTGCATCCCGTGGCTGGCAACTCCATGCTTGGTCATGTTATCCACAGCGCACGTCAGCTATCCCCAAGTGGAATACACGTCGTGATCGGACACGGCGCTGATGCTGTTCGTGAACAGCTGGCAGCCGATGACTTGAATTTCGTGATGCAGGACAAGCAACTGGGCACAGGACACGCCGTTGCTCAGGCGCTGCCTGCACTTACAGCTGAGACCGTGTTGATTCTTTATGGCGATGTGCCGTTGATCGAAGTGGAGACGCTCACGCGCCTGCTCAAACTCGTCAATCCGCAGCAACTGGGCCTGTTGACTGTCACCCTGGACGATCCTACCGGCTACGGCCGCATCGTTCGCGACCAGCAGAATCGTGTCTGCGCGATTGTCGAGCACAAGGATGCGAACGATGTACAGAAGGCAATCACTGAAGGCAACACTGGCATTCTCGCGGTGCCTGCCAAGCGTCTCGCTGACTGGCTGGGGCGGCTGTCCAACAACAACGCCCAAGGCGAGTATTACCTCACAGACGTAATTGCCATGGCCGTCAATGACGGGCTGATTGTTGCTACAGAGCAGCCTTACGACGCAATGGAAGTGCAGGGTGCCAATGATCGCAAACAGCTCTCCGAGCTGGAGCGCCATTACCAGTTGCGCGAAGCCCGCCGGTTGATGGCGGGTGGTGTGACCCTGCGTGACCCTGCGCGATTCGATGTACGCGGTGAAGTCAGCGTCGGCCGCGACGTGCTGATCGACATCAACGTGATCCTCGAAGGGAAGGTAGTCATCGAGGACAACGTGGTCATCGGCCCTAACTGCGTGATCAAGGACAGCACCCTGCGCAAGGGTGTCATCGTCAAGGCCAACAGCCACATCGAAGGCGCAATTCTGGGCGAGGGCAGCGATGCCGGCCCGTTTGCACGCCTTCGCCCTGGCAGTGTGCTGGGCGCCAAAGCGCATGTGGGTAACTTTGTCGAACTCAAGAATGCGAACCTGGGCGAGGGTGCCAAGGTTGGCCACCTGACCTATATGGGCGATGCCGAGGTCGGCGCACGTACCAACATAGGTGCCGGGACGATTACCTGCAATTACGATGGGGCCAACAAGCACAAGACCACGTTGGGTGCAGACGTGTTCATTGGTTCTAACAACTCACTGGTTGCGCCTGTGGATATCTTTGATGGTGCGACGACCGCAGCCGGTTCGACCATCACGCAGAACGTGCCCGCTGAACAACTCGGCGTGGCTCGCGCCCGCCAACGCAACATCGAAGGCTGGAAGCGTCCGGTAAAAACCAGGAAAGACTGAGTTATCCACAGCCCGGAAAAATGATGTTCTGTGGGAGCGGACTCGTCCGCGAAAGCCATCCTCCGTCCTGGAATCTTTGTAACAGTTTTCGCGGACGAGTCCGCTCCCACGAAATGCATTCCGGGTTGGTCCAGCTGGCCTATGCATACTTCTGAGAGCGGAGCACTGGAGCGAGAGTTACAGGAATCTCGTTCCTCAAGCTCCATTGAAAATGCCCTGCCAAACCCTCTGGCCTTGACCAAGCCCAAAAAATAGGTTTTGATTGCCTTTGTTATCTTTCGAAACGAAACTTAAGGCTGTCATGTCGAAGCGCAATACACCACAACGTCGCCACAACATTCTTGCCCTGCTCAATGAGCTGGGTGAAGTTAGCGTCGACGATTTGGCCAAACGCTTTGAAACTTCTGAAGTTACGATTCGAAAGGATCTGGCAGCCCTCGAAACCAATGGTTTGCTGTTGCGCCGTTACGGGGGCGCAGTGCCGCTTCCTCACGAGCTGATCAGCGAAAGCAGCCAGCCGGTTTCCCGTTACAAACAGGCCATTGCCCGCGCTGCGGTTTCCCGAATTCGCGAGCACGCCAGAATTATTGTCGACAGTGGCAGCACCACGGCTGCGTTGATCCCTGAACTGGGCCAGCAACCTGGTCTGGTGGTCATGACCAACTCACTGCATGTGGCGCGAGCCCTTACTGAGCTGGAACACGAACCGGTCCTGTTGATGACTGGCGGAACATGGGATCCGCACTCGGAGTCTTTTCAGGGGCAGGTCGCTGAACAGGTACTGCGCTCCTACGATTTCGATCAGTTGTTCATCGGTGCCGACGGCATCGATCTGACTCGTGGCACCACCACGTTTAATGAGCTTCTGGGTTTGAGCCGGGTCATGGCGGAAGTCGCCCGGGAAGTCGTTGTCATGGTCGAGGCCGACAAGGTCGGTCGCAAGATCCCCAATCTGGAGCTGCCCTGGAGCAGTATCCACACCCTTATTACTGATGATCGCCTGCCCAGCGAGGCTCGCGATCAGATACAGGCCCGCGGCATCAATCTGATTTGTGCTGCTGTCAGCTAGGAGATAACCATGTGTGGAATCGTCGGCGCCGTTGCTGAACGTAATATCACGGCCATTTTGCTCGAAGGCCTCAAGCGTCTTGAGTACCGCGGTTACGACAGCGCGGGCGTGGCTGTTTTCACCAACGAAGGCACCCTTGAGCGCCGACGTCGCTCGGGCAAGGTCAGTGAGCTGGAACAGGCACTGGCAGGCGAGCCGCTGACCGGCCGTCTGGGTATCGCCCACACACGTTGGGCGACGCACGGCGCTCCGTGTGAACGTAACGCTCATCCACACTTCTCGGCCGATAAACTGGCAGTTGTCCACAACGGCATCATCGAGAACCACGAAGCTCTGCGTGAACAGCTGAGAAGCCTGGGGTACGTCTTCGCATCCGATACCGACACTGAAGTCATCGTCCATCTGCTGCACCACAAGCTCAAGGACACCGCCGATCTGGCGGTTGCCCTGAAGGCTGCGGTGAAAGAACTTCACGGTGCTTATGGGCTTGCGGTCATCAATGCCGCGCAGCCGGATCGCCTGCTGGCCGCCCGCAGTGGCAGCCCGCTGGTGATCGGCATGGGCCTGGGTGAAAACTTCCTGGCCTCTGACCAACTGGCGCTGCGTCAGGTGACCGACCGTTTCATGTACCTGGAAGAAGGCGATATTGCCGAGATCCGTCGTGACAGCGTGCAGATCTGGAATGTCGACGGTGTGTCGGTCGAGCGTGAAGTGGTGCAATACCATGAAGGCGCCGAAGCCGCTGACAAGGGCGAATACCGTCACTTCATGCTCAAGGAAATCCACGAGCAACCCAAGGTCGTGCAGCGCACCCTCGAAGGTCGCCTGGGGCAACAGCAAGTGCTGGTCCACGCATTTGGTCCACAGGCTGCCGAATTGTTCGCCAAAGTACGCAATGTTCAGATCGTGGCGTGTGGCACCAGCTACCACGCAGGCATGGTCGCGCGTTACTGGCTTGAAGGTCTGGCCGGCATCCCTTGCCAGGTCGAAGTGGCCAGCGAGTTCCGCTACCGCAAGGTCGTGGTTCAGCCGGACACCTTGTTCGTTTCGATCTCGCAATCCGGTGAAACCGCCGACACACTGGCAGCGCTGCGCAACGCCAAGGAACTGGGCTTTCTGGCCAGCCTGGCGATCTGCAACGTCGGCATCAGCTCGCTGGTACGTGAATCCGACCTGACCCTGCTAACCCAAGCCGGCCCGGAAATCGGCGTGGCATCGACCAAAGCCTTCACCACCCAACTGGTCGCCTTGCTACTGCTGACCCTGTCACTCGGCCAGGTCAAAGGCTCGTTGGAAGAGGGCGTTGAAGCACAGCTGGTCGAAGAACTGCGCCGTCTGCCAACCCGTTTGGGCGAAGCCCTGGCAATGGACGGCACCATCGAGAAAGTCGCCGAGCTGTTCGCCGAGAAGCACCACACCCTGTTCCTCGGCCGCGGTGCGCAATTCCCTGTAGCAATGGAAGGCGCACTCAAGCTCAAAGAAATTTCCTACATCCACGCCGAAGCCTATCCGGCTGGCGAGCTGAAACACGGCCCGCTGGCGCTGGTCGATGCCGACATGCCGGTCGTCACCGTCGCGCCGAACAACGAGCTGCTGGAGAAACTCAAATCCAACCTGCAGGAAGTACGCGCCCGCGGCGGCGAACTGATCGTGTTCGCGGATGAGCTGGCTGGGCTCAAGAACGGCGAAGGCACTCACGTCATCGCCATGCCGCACATCATCGACGCCTTGGCACCGATTCTGTACACCATTCCGTTGCAGCTGCTTTCGTATTATGTGGCTGTGTTGAAAGGGACGGATGTTGACCAGCCGAGGAACCTGGCGAAGTCGGTGACGGTGGAGTGAGTTATCCACAGGGGGGAAGCGGTGAAGCTACGAAATAAAGTCTGTCGGAAATAAATAAAGTCTGTCGCTGGCGCCTTCGAACCCCCCGATTGAGGAGCCGGTGACGATTTTCCGGGCCACCGTGCTCGGAACGCACTTCAAGGTTTTGACGAGCAAATGATCTTAGCTATTCAGCCTGAGGAGACGGTGCGTTCCTTTGTGGCGAGAACTCTTCTAATTAAAGGAAAAAATTCCTCCGAAGATGTATTTCGGAAGTTTCCCAGAAACAGCCTCTTTGGCGCGGATATCTTGATGCATAGGAATTTCAAAATGCCTATGCATGAACCTGACGCTGTGAAGGAGGCGTCATGCCTTCATAGCGATGCGTAGGAAGACGCTGATGCGTTACTTATGCAGTGAAAATCCCTATCAATCCGAATTTGTGCAGGTTATTTTACCGCTGAGCCTAGGTGCGGACGCACCTTCCCCCTGTCAGGGCTTCACGTACCTCATCTGCGCGATTGCCTGAGCGTTGAGGACCAGTCCCTGCACCGTCAGCCCGCTGATTGCCGCCGTGTAGACCATCCGCGCGCCACACAGCACGCAGCGGAACGGATCGACGTTTAGAAAGGCTTTGGCCATCTGCACAAAATACAGCTTCGGTGTCGGTCCTGGCGTCGCCATCTTCAATGCTTCATAGACCTTCGGCAGGTATTTCCCACACACCCGATTGGCCAGAAAACCAAAATACCGGATCATCCGGAAATGCTTTTCCGGGATGTGCTGCACCACCCGGCGCAGCATGTCGGCCTGGCTCAGCGTTTCCTGCTGATAGGTCTGCGTGCGGTGATCCAGGTAGGTAAAGCTCAACGTGGCCCCGCAGGTGTAATGGGCCAGACGACTGCCCGAGATCGGCGGTTTTTTCAGGTAGCGGCCCAGGTAATTGACGGTCTTTCGGCCGTTTTCCGTCTTCTTCGACAAGTGGATGTGCCAGTGCTGGCCACCAGCGGCCAGTATCAGACGGCGCCAGTCGCTTTCACAGTGGATGTGGGCCAGCTGCGGCGGCATCGTCAATTGCGAAAGCGGCTGTCCCAGCAGGTAATCGCGCACCAGCCACATCCAGCGCCGCCGCAGGGCCTCTTTGTGGAACGACAGATTTTTCCAGACGCCCTGCTCATCCAGGCCGCCCGCGGTCACCGACAGGTGGACGTGGGGATGCCAGTTGAGCCGCCGGCCATAGGTGTGCAGCGCACCGAAAATCCCGACGCGCAAACCGCGCCGCTTGGCGGTGTAGATCAGGTTATCGGCCGCCAGACGAAACAGCGCATCGAGCAGCCAGCGGTTGTAGAAGAACAGGGACCACAGCGTGTCGGGCAGCGTGAACACCAGATGCTGCCAGGGGCAGTCGGGCAGACGGTTGTTTTGCACGGCGATCCACTGGTCGGTGGCCTTTTTGCCGCAGGAAGGACAGGCCCGGCAATGGCAGGTGTTGCACAGGTATTTGACGTGCGGGCAATGCTCATTGCCACAGGTGTAGTGTTTGACGCCCAGTATCGAGGTGCCGCAGGCGAGCATTTTGCTGATCGACTCCACTTCGATTTGGCGCAGACCGCCGGTTTCCAGCAAACCTGCCCAGCAGCCGTTGGCCGTGAAGAGATTTTTGAGCGGTCGAGGTTTGTAAGCAGGCGGTGCAGAGGCCACGTCAGCAGGGCGGCTCCTCATCGTGGTGAATGACGGCGGTGATGGCGAATCCGCCTGGCCCTTCTCTCATCTAAACGCTTACGCAAGAAGCGTCGGGAAACCTGTCGTTCAGATACGCTGTCTGGCAGCAACTACAAAGATCGACATCACCGAAAGGATCGATATCGAAGGAAAAGTCGGTATCGGGCACGAAGGTAGTATGCCCGGCGCGTTGGAGACGGGTCTGCTTTGCCTTGGCTTTTGCCCGGCTCGCCCGTTTACGTTTTTTGGTCTCTGACGCCATGTGTAAGCCTGTGCTGAGGAGGGATCGACTCGATTTCGGCTATGATAACCGATTTCAAAATCCCACAATTTGCAGCCGCAGGCTGCCCAGTTCCGCGTAGAGCCCTTCGGCGGCGTGGGCAATGGCGTTCATGCCGCTGGTGATAGATATTTCCAAAGGCAGGCTGGTGGTCAGTTCGGGATCGTAGATCACCGTTTTGGGCAGCACACGTGGATCCTTGCCGGTGCGTTTTATGCCGTTTTCTGTCAGTCCGTAGACCGAGGTCATTTCCGAGCCCGCATAGGTGGTCGGGATTGCCAGAATCGGTAGGCCGGAGTCCATGGCAATCGCCTTGCCAAGGCCTGTGGTCGAGCCGCCGCCAATGGCCACGGCGCAATCGGCGTCCAGTTGCCGCGCAACTTCCCGAGCTTGGCGGGCGGTTTCGATGGGCACGTGCATCACGGCCTTATCGAAGATGTCAGCGGCGCGCTCACCCAGCAAAGTGGCCACGTGCTCGGCTTGGGCACGCTGTTCCAGGGTGCAGAGGATAAGAGCACGCCGAGCGCCGAGACGATCGATTTCCGCTTCCAGTTGCTTCAGTGAGCCTTTGCCAAAAATGACGCGCGAAGGTTGGCCGTTATAGACAAAGTCAGAGGTGGGCATGTGGTTGATCTCTTGTGGCAGGGGTGGGTTGGTAGGCAAACAACTGCCAGTGACCGCTTGTGTTCAGCCAGACGCTGAGGTTTCGGTTGTGAATCGACTTGTCGACGCCATATGAGGTGATGCGCGCCTACATTTCGCCAAAGACCAGCTCGGTGTCGTCGTATAGCCTGACCTCGTCGACCTGACGCTCGATGTGGTGATACATGTACAACCCATGGCCGCATTTTTTCCAGCCAGATAGCGCGCCAAGGCGTCCTGCACGCAGTTGGAATGTACGTACACGGACGGGCGAATGCGTCTTGGTCGGCCTGTTGCATCGCGGCGTATCGCTGAGCCTGCAGGGAGCGGATGTGCGCCAAGGTAGATGCTTGCTGGATCATGGTTTCCTCGTGCACGACCATCAGGCGGGGGCCAGTACAAAATCGAAGTTCAGGATGTGAAACGGCTCTGCGCCAAGCATGCCGTCGGGCAAGCACCCCGGCGGCTGCAGCTGCCATTGAGCTATCAGCGATGCGCGCACGCCGAACAGCGCGTCGGTAGCTAGGTGCGGATCGCCTTCGCAAAATATCAGGGTGGTCAGCTCTCTAAAGCCCGTTGTATTGATCACGAATTCCAGATACGCCGGGCGCCAAGCCGGTCGATCCAATGCAGTGAGCAAAATATTGACCGGCCCCTGTTGTGCTACCTGATGGCTTTGCGGAAGCACCGTGCAAAAGCAAAACTGCCCGTTCGCATCGGCCTGCAGCAAGGCGGGACGCGTGCCATGGGTGCGGGAAGGCAACACCTGCAAGGTGGCGTAGGGGATGACCATGGCCTTCGTGTCGCGCACCGTGCCTTGCACCCAGCCTTTGGCGCCTGTGTAGGCAACGTGCCGATCGACTCCCAGGTCATGGACATGCGCTTGGCCGTCTGATCGTTCTTCGGACACTGCAGGCTCGGTGCAGACTGGCGAACGTTTGCGATTTTGAGCGAGCACCAGGGCCGGCAGGCCGAGTATGTGGGACAGCAGGGCATACTCGCGATGATTCGGCGAACCGGCCTGGCCCACTTGCTCAAGAAAGTCGATCCCGCGTTGCCACTCCTGCTCGGTCAGCTTGATGTCCCGAGCAAATCCGTGCAGGTGCTGTACCAGGCAGGTCATCAACTCGCTGAGCCGGGCGTCCGAAGCACTGCGACGGGTTGCCAGTACCGCCTGGGTAATAGTGGTTTCATCCAGATTGCGCACCGTGGCTCCCGAGCTTCTGCTGCCTGTGCAGGTGTTGTTGAGCAGGTGATCGATCAGGCACCGGCTATTTTCAGCATATAGCGCCGCACGTTATAGTTCCGAAGAGTGCAAAAAAAGTCTGGATATGGAATTCTTTATTTCACCTATGAAAAAATAAAAAAAACGGAGCAACCCATGGATCGCTTGACCGAGTTGGAGCTGTTTATTCTCACAGCCGAAGTCGGAACATTGAGCAAAGCGGCGGAAATATTGGGTCTGTCCAATGCAGCTGCCAGTCGCCATTTGGTGGCGCTGGAGCAACGGCTCAATGTGCGTTTGATCGACCGTAACACCCGGCGCCTGGCACTCACTCACTCCGGGCATCAGTTCTACACCAGTTGCAAAAGTCTGCTCGGTGAGCTCAAGGAGGCGGAGGCGTCGCTCAGTGAATCGCTGGTGCAGCCTGTAGGTACACTGACTATCACCTCGTCGATTTCGTTTTGCATGTTACACATAGCCCCCCTGATCCCGGCATTTCGCAAGCTGTATCCCCACATCAACATCAAGGTGCTGGGCGAGAATCGCTACTTCGATATCATCGACAGTGAGGTCGACCTGGCCATTCGTACCAAAGAGTACGAACCCGACTCCAATATCACTATTCGCCGCTTAGCTGAGACACGCCGGGTGCTGGCCGCTTCGCCAGGCTATCTCAAGCGCAAGGGCATCCCGCGCACCGTCGCCGACCTCGCCGAGCACGACCTGCTTATCTACAGTCACGCCAACAAGCCGCGGGTGATGCGCTTCACCCAAGGTGAGAACGAGGTGGCGTACAAAGTCGAACCAATTCTGGAAACTAACGATGGGCAAATTGTACGTGCGGCCGCATTGGCGGGCGGCGGTATTCTTGTGCAACCCAAGTACATTATTAACGCCGATCTTGTGGCCGGGCGGCTTATTCCGGTAATTGACGATTGGGACTTGCCGCGCCTGACAATTAACATGGCGTTTCAAAGTCGACGTTACATGCCCACTAAACTTCGGGTATTTATTGACTTTTTGTTAGCGGACTTCAACGAACATCAATATGAAGATCACTGGACGCGTTGAGGCAGATTCAGGATCGTCTGGTACTCCACGGAATCCTTTGAATTTTGTGCTCGGGTGCTGCCTGGCGTGATCTGCCGGAACGCTGTGGGCCTTGGTCGACGGTGTATCAGCGTTTTCGTGACTGGCGCTATAACGGCACATTCGACCGGATACTGGAACGCTTGCACATTCGACTCATCCAGGAAGGACTGATCGATCTGGACACCTGGATGATTGGCTCCACGGCGGTGCGTGCAACCCGAGCCGCAATTGGCTGACCGCGCGCCTAACCTGCAATTGGTTGAAAAAACCGGCGGTGTGCGTGACATCGATACAGCCGTAATTGCCGGCTTGAAGGTTCAGGCCACGTTCTAGGCTCGGGCGGTTGCGCGGTGAAGGGCTTGCCATTGGCCGTAATACGGCGGCGATGAAGTCGGAAGTTTTCCAGCAGGCGGAAAACACATTTGCCATTCAGGCATTCTTTTTCCGATTCGATGCCAGTAGTCTCACTCCCACTGAGCGTACCAATAATTTCAATAAGGTTGACCTCATGTCTGACTCCCCGGCCACAGGTAATGCTTCATCGCGAATTCTCTGGCGAATTGCTGCTATCACCACCATGGGCTCCCTAGGCTTCGGCTACGACACTGGTGTCATTTCCGGCGCCTTGCCGTTCATGACCCTAGAGCCGGCTCGGGGTGGCCTGGGCCTGACCCCCATGTCCGAAGGTCTGGTGGCCTCAGCGCTGATTTTCGGTGGGGCGTTTGGCGCCTTGTTTGCGGGGCAACTGTCTGATCGCTACGGCCGCCTCAGTGTGCTCAAAGCGCTGGCGCTGCTATTCGCTATTGGCGCTTTGGGTACCGCTTGTTCTCCTGATCTCACCACTATGCTCATCACTCGTTTCATTCTTGGCATCGCCGTGGGCGGTGCCTCGTCGACCGTACCGGTGTTGATCGCCGAACTGGCAGCGCCCGAGCATCGCGGACGGCTTGTGTGCCAGAGCGAGCTGATGATCGTGTCCGGGCAGTGCCTTGCGTACGTTGCCAGTGCGGTTTTGGCGCATCTGTTTGACAGTCCAATCATCTGGCGTTACATGCTGGCCATTGCCCTGATCCCCGCGCTGCTGCTGTACGTGGGCATGTACTTCGTCCCGGTCTCGCCTCGCTGGCTGGTCAGCAAGGGCCGTATTGACGACGCCAAGGCGACGCTGAGCGGCATCCGCGACACGCAGCGCGAGGTCGACCGCGAGATGAAAGAAATCATCGCCCAGCACAAGCTCGAAAAAAAGCACTCCGGTGTCTGGAGCAAGCTTAAGGAACCTTGGATGCTCAAGCTGTTGCTCATGGGTATCGGCCTGGGTTTTGTCATTCAGTTTACCGGGGTCAACGCGTTCATGTACTACACGCCGATGATTCTCAAGGAAACCGGCATGGGCACCAATGCCGCCCTGATCGCTACCATCGGCAACGGTGTGGTGGCGGTGATCGCCACCTTGATCGGGATGTGGATCATCAATCGCATGGGGCGCCGCACCATGCTCCTACTGGGCCTGACAGTAGTGGTGTGCGCGCAAGTGTTTCTAGGTGTTGTGCTCAACTTCATGCCGCACTCACTGATGCAGAGCTACCTAGCGTTGTCGGGTGTGTTGGTGTTCCTGTTATTTATGCAGATGTGCATCGGACCGGTGTACTGGCTGCTGATGTCCGAGCTGTTCCCCACCCATGCCCGCGGCCTGATGAATGGGATTGCCGTAGGTATTTTCTGGATTTTCAACGCCATCGTCGCGCTGCTTTTCCCGATTTTGCTCGGTGTGATGGGCGGCATGACCTTCTTCTTGTTCGCCGTGATCAACATCGGCTCCATTGTGTTCTGCACCTTGTGGTTGCCTGAAACCAAGGGGCTGAGCTTGGAACAGATCGAGGAAATGATGGAGCAACGCTTGGGCGGTAGCCACCGAAAGCAGGTTCCGGCCCGTGCGTACTGAGAGACACCGATGGGCCATGCCGACGCGCCGGCCTGCAAGTATAAATAACAAGGAGTATATGGGATGACAGCACATCTGGATCCTGAAACGCCGATTGGCGGCCTGTTCGAAGAAGAGCGCTCGGCCGAGATCGTCAATGCCCGTATCACCGAGCACGCCAGCCCGAGGCTCAAGGAAGTAATGTCGGTAATGACGCGGCACCTGCATGAGGCCATTAAGGAAATCGAGCCCTCCCATGATGAGTGGTTTGCAGCCATCGAATTTTTAACCAGGACCGGCCAGATGTGCACCGACTGGCGCCAGGAATACATCCTGTTGTCTGACGTATTGGGCGCGACCATGCTGGTCGATGCCATCAATCACCGTCGGCCTAAGGGCGCCACGCCCAACACCATCTTGGGCCCGTTCTATGTTGCCAATGCGCCGCACTACGAGAACGGCGCCAACATCTGCAAGGACGGCAAAGGTGAGCCTACATTGGTCAGTGGTCGGGTGATGGATACCGCAGGCAATCCGATTGCCGGTGCGACCTTGGACATCTGGCAAACCAACGATGATGGCTTCTACGACGTCCAGCAGAAAGGCGTACAACCTGACTACAACCTACGCGGCTTGTTCACCAGCGACGCCAACGGATTCTACGCTTTTCGCACGGTCAAGCCCCGGCACTATCCGATTCCGGCCGACGGCCCGGTCGGCAAATTGCTTGGCAGTTTGGGGCGCCATCCCAATAGGGCGGCGCACCTGCACTTTATCGTTACGGCGCCCGGCTATGACCAGGTGATCACTCACATCTTCACCCCTGACTGCCCGTACCTGCACGAAGATACTGTGTTCGGGGTAAAGAAGGAGCTGATCGCGCAGTTTACCGCCGAGACCGATGCCGCCAAGGCCCGGCGCTATGACCTGCCAGTACCTTTTTTTGCCGTTGACTGGGACTTTGTGCTGACGTCTGCCTAATGTTCGATTGCCCGCTTATTTAACCTGACTTATAAGTGATCGTCATGCCTAATAATAATGTAGAACTGCTGGCTGCTTATTGGACCCTAGCGGGCAACACCTACCCAGGTGCCCCCAGCGAAATCAGCCCGTTTTCGCTGCAGGCTCGTGTCGAAGCGGCCGCTAACGCAGGCTGGCGCGGCATGGGGTTTGTGCACGCGGACCTGCTGCACAACGTCGCGAAGCTGGGCTTGGCGACCATGCGCAGCTTGTTTAAAGACAATGGCATCAAGTTCCTGGAAGTCGAGTTTCTGACCGATTGGCACTTGCAGGGCGCGCCCCGCGCCGCCTCCAACCATGTGCGTGACGAGTTGCTGGAGATCGCTGGTGAGCTGGGCGCCCACAATATGAAAGTAGCTGGCGGCTTGTTTGAAGAGGGTCCCCCCGACATCGCTCTGATGCGTGACAGCTTCGCAACGCTGTGCGACCGCGCCCAGCCCTACGGCGTCAATGTGGCCATTGAGTTTCTGCCTTTTTCCAGCGTTAACACCATTGACCGGGCGATTGCCGTTACCGAAGGCGTTCGCACCAATGGCGGCCTGCTGGTTGACACTTGGCATGTGGCGCGTGGCGGCATGAGCTTCGACGAAATTGCCAAGTTGCCGGTGGAGTTAGTCAAGTCCATCGAGTTGGACGACGCCAACCATGCCATCGTCGAGTCGTTGTTCAATGATTCCACGCATCATCGCAAGTTTTGCGGCGACGGCCAGTTAGACGTGCCCGAGTTTATTCAGCAAATCGTTAACGTCGGTTATCGCGGGCCCTGGGGCGTGGAGTTGATCAGCGCCGAATGCCGCAAGTTGCCATTGGCGTTGGCGGCACAACGTGCCTTCGACACTACCATGGCGCAGTTTGAACGCATTAAGTTTCCTTCGTAACTTGCATCCCCTCTTGGCTGATTACAACAACTAATAATTGCATGCTGGAGAATTGGACATGGTAGGTATCGCAGTGCTTGGCGCGGGGCGTATTGGTAAAATCCACGCGGCCAACGTGGCCTTGAGCAAGTTTGCCACCTTGGTCGCAGTCGCGGACCCTTTTGCCGATGCCGCAGCGCGCTTGGCGGGGGAGTTAGGGGCCGAAGCCATGACCGACTGCGAGGCGGCCATCGACCGCCCCGACGTGGCCGCCATTGTTATTGGCACCCCGACCCACACGCATATCAACCTGATGCTGCGCGCCGTGCGCCAAGGCAAGGCAGTGCTGTGTGAGAAACCCATCGATCTGGACATGGCCAAGAGCGTTGCGGCGGTCGAGGAAGTCGAGCGCCTCAATGGCCGAGTGATGCTGGCGTTCAACCGCCGTTTCGAAAACACCTTTGCCCAAATGCGCGCTGCCATCGACGCTGGCGACATTGGCGAGGTGCGCCAGGTCATCATCAGCAGCCGTGACCCGGGCCTGGCTCCCGAAGACTACATTATGAGCTCAGGCGGCATCTTTCGCGACATGACCATCCATGATCTGGACATCGGTCGCTGGCTGTTGGGCGAAGAGCTGGTCGAGCTGTCGGCTGTCGGTAGTCGCCTCATCGACGCACCGCTGATGCAGCGCCATGACGACTACGACACCGCCATGGTGCAGATGCAGACCGCGTCAGGAAAGCAGTGCCACATCAACAACAGCCGCCACTGTGTGTATGGCTATGACCAGCGCATCGAGGTATTCGGCTCCAAGGGCATGCTGCAAATGGATAACCTGCGCCCCACCACCATTCGTCGCTGGAGCGAAGACGTCACGGACGCCCGAGAGCCGTTGCTCAACTTTTTCCTGGAGCGTTATCAGCAGGCCTACAAAGCCGAACTCGATGCCTACATCGATGCCTTGGCCCATGGCAAGCCCATGCCAACCACGGTGCAGGACGGCCTTCAGGCTCTACGCCTGGCCGACGCGGCGGTTGAGTCGGTCAAGACCGGTCGCGCGGTACGGCTGTAATCGGCTCCACCCTCGACAGAACATCAGGAGAGCATCATGTCCTACAAACTTGAAAGTGGTACTAAAATCGGCGTCGCCTGCCTTGGCATCACCCATCCACATACATCTGGAAGAGTCAAAGCCTTCCAGCGTATTACCGATGCACATTTTCTTGGGGCCTACGATGAAAGCCCTTTGCTGACGCCTTTCTGTGAGGCGCTGGGCTTGGAGGCCCGGAGCAAGGAAGAGATTCTGGCCGACCCCAATGTGCACGTGGTGCTAGTACACCCCAAGAGCTATCTGATGGCCGACTGGGCCATCGAGGCGCTCAAGGCCGGCAAGGCGGTGCTGTGTGAGAAACCGGCCGGGCGTGGCAGCCACGACACCCAGCGAATCGTGGACGCGGTGCAAAGCACAGGCGGCCTGTTCCAGGTGGGTTACTGCTGGCGGTACGCACCGTCAGTGGAAAAAATGCAGCAGGTGTTGCAGAACGGTGAGATCGGCAAAGTGTTACAGGTGCGTGCCCATGCCGGCTGCTCCCACGACGAGGCCGACAGCAACCATATGAAACAGCCCGGTGATCGCGGCGGGGCGTTCTACGTGATTGGTTGCCACACTATCGACAGGATTCTCCTGCACTTCGGCAAGCCCAACTCGGTGAATGCACGTATCACCAAATTTGCCGGACAGATGAGCGATTCGGCGCGCGAGGATGCGGTCGGCGCGGTGCTCAACTATGACGACAAACTAGTCACCATCGACTTTATGTCGTGGGACCCGACGCCCTGGACCGAGAGCTGGGACATCACTGCCTATGGTACCAACGGCACTCTGCACTCCACGCCGATGCCGGCTTCGTACAAGCTTTATCACGATGGCAAGAACGGGCATCCCCAGGGCTGGACGCACTGGAGCGAGAACAGCTTCCCGGAGATCTGGGCGGTGCGCAAGACCGTCTACTCGCCAGAAGTCGCGGAGATTGGCAACCCGGTATACTTCGACCGGGAGGCGGCCGCGTTCGTCAAAGCGCTGCGCACTGGCGAGCCGTCGAATGTACCGGCTACCCAAGCGCACAACATCAACGTGATCCTCGAAGCACTGTTCGAGTCCGCTGATGCCAACGGCCAGGAAGTTCGCTTGGCCTGGTAACCACCTGCAGTCCTTACGGGTATCAACGTCTCTCTGACCCTAGCAAGGATTGGTCGGGATGTTGCGGCCCCGAGAAATGACAACAACAAAAAACCGGGGACATCATGCACAAAATCATCAAGCTGATCGCAACCGTGGCATTAGGGCTGGCCGTGGCGGCTTGCTCCAAACAAGACGCCAATACCAAAGGCACCATAGGTATCGCGCTGCCCTCTAAGACCGAGGCACGGTGGGTTTCGGACGGTAGCAGTATCGTTGACTCTCTAAAAAAACTCGGTTACGACACCGACCTTCAGTACGCCCAGTACGAAGCACCGACTCAGCTCTCGCAAATCGAAAACATGATGGTCAAGGGCGTGAAAGCGCTGATCATTGCGCCGATCGACGGCACGACCATGGCTGACGTGCTCAAACAGGCCAGAGATAAAGGTATCAAGGTCATTTCCTATGATCGCCTGATCCGTAACTCCAAGGACTTTGATTACTACGTCACTTTCGATAACTACCGCACGGGCGTGCTGCAGGGGCAGTCTATTGTCGACTCGCTGACGCTCAAGCAGGGTAAAGGCCCGTTCAATCTGGAAATTTTCGCGGGCTCCACCGACGACAATAACGCGCACGTGGTGTACGCCGGGGTGATGTCGCAGCTCAAGCCCTTTATCGACAGTGGCAAACTGGTGGTTCGCAGTGGTCAGATTGACATGGACAAGACCGCCACACCCAACTGGGATGGTGCCTTGGCTCAGTCGCGAATGGACAACCTGTTGAGCGCCTTCTATGGCAACGCGCACCTGGATGCGGTGCTGGCGATGAATGACCAGATCGCCAATGGCGTGGTTTCCTCGCTGCTCAGTGTGGGCTATGGCAGCGGCACCTCGGCCATGCCGATTGTGACAGGCCAGGACGCTGAAGTGTCCAGCGTCAAGTCGATCATCGCGGGCAATCAGTCCTCGACTATCTTCAAAGACACCCGTGCGCTGGCGGGTACGGCGGCACAGATGGTCGACGCCGAGCTAACGGGCAAGGCAGTAACGGTCAATGACTCCAAGTCCTACAACAACGGCTCAATGATCGTGCCCACCCAATTGCTCACCCCTCAGCTGGTGGATCGCAGCAACTGGCAAAAAATTCTTGTCGACGACGCTCACTTCTACACCCTGGAACAGTTGCGCTAGTTAAGTGTACAGAGCACGGTCGCTGACGACCGTGGTCGGGCGGGAGAACGATCATGACTAAAACAATTCTCGACATGCGCAACA
The DNA here is from genome assembly GCF_058129925.1 of Pseudomonas sp. Pme6b. NCBI lineage: Bacteria > Pseudomonadati > Pseudomonadota > Gammaproteobacteria > Pseudomonadales > Pseudomonadaceae > Pseudomonas > Pseudomonas sp. Pme6b. The sequence continues at coordinate 6,041,212 of NZ_CM176704.1, read as the reverse complement.
TCCAGAAGAGTTTCGGTGAGGTCAAAGCGCTGACCTGCGTGAGCCTCAAGGTGGATGAAGGCGACATCCATGCCATCTGTGGCGAAAACGGCGCAGGCAAGTCAACCTTGATGAAAATTCTCAGCGGCGTGTATCCGCACGGCAGCTTCGAGGGTGAGGTGCTCTTCGACGGTCAGGCGCGCACCTTCTACAATCTGCGCGACAGCGAGGCCCTGGGCATTTGCATCATTCACCAAGAGCTGGCCCTGGTGCCAATGTTGTCGGTGACCGAAAACCTTTTTCTGGGCAACGAGATAGCCACCCGCGGCGTGATCGACTGGGACAGGGCGCATCGGCGCGCCCGCGAACTGCTCAGCCGCGTGGGGCTGAAAGTGCCGTCCCAGACGCTTGTGGCTAGCCTGAGTATCGGCCAGCAACAAATGGTCGAGATCGCCAAGGCGCTGGCCAAAGATGTGCGCCTGCTGATTCTTGACGAGCCCACAGCCAGCCTGAATGAACAGGACAGCGACACCCTGCTGGCACTGATGCTGGAGCTCAAGGGACGCGGCATCACCTCCATCATTATTTCGCACAAACTCAACGAGATCGGACGGGTAGCGGACGAAATCACGGTGATTCGCGACGGCAGGACGGTGGATGTCATCGACTGCCGTGCCGAACCCATCGACGAAACACGGGTGATCCGCTCCATGGTCGGGCGGGAGTTGTCGGACCGCTATCCCACACGAGTGCCAAATATCGGCGAGGTGTTGTTCGAGGTCGAAGGCTGGTCGGTCGGGGACCCCGACCAGCCCGGCCGTGATCGTATCCGCGATGTTCGTTTCCATGTACGGCGTGGCGAGGTCGTCGGCATTGCCGGGCTCATGGGGGCCGGCCGTACCGAACTGGCCATGAGCGTGTTCGGCCGCTCCTACGGTACTCACTTTCGCGGCACGGCGCGTTTGGAAGGCAGGGAAGTCGATGTGCGCACCGTGCGCAAGGCCATTGACCTTGGGCTGGCCTACGCCACCGAAGACCGCAAGGACGCCGGCTTGGTGTTGGGTGACAGCATTACCCGCAATACCAGCATGGCGAACTTGGCGGCTGTCTCCAAACGTTGGGTGATGAATGGTCTGGCCGAAACCGCCGTGGCCCAGGACTTTCGTTCGCGCCTGCACATTCGCAGTCCCAACGTTGAACAATCCGTGGAGACGCTCTCGGGCGGGAACCAACAGAAGGTCGTCTTAGGCAAATGGTTGTTCTCCGACCCCAAAGTGCTGATTCTCGATGAGCCCACCCGGGGTATAGATGTAGGCGCCAAATATGAAATCTATGCCGTGGTCAATCAAGTGGTCAGCGAGGGCAGGTGCGTTGTCATGATTTCTTCAGAAATGGCAGAACTGCTCGGCACCTGCGACCGCATCTATGTGTTGAATGAAGGCCGTTTCGTGGGCGAGTTTACGATTGCCGAGGCGTCCCAGGAAAAAATAATGCAAGCAATCATGAAAAACGAGGTGATCCAGTGAGCGAAGTCAGTTTGCCTCACTCATCCCAACCTGCGGCGATGGCCTCTTTCAAACGCGGCGCCCGTGAGTACGGACTGCTGGCGTCTTTGATCGTCATCATGATCTTCTTCCAGGTGGCTACCGACGGCGCCTTGATGCAGCCGTTAAACCTGACCAACCTACTGTTGCAAAACAGCTACATCGTGGTTATGGCGCTCGGCATGCTGATGGTGATTGTGTGCGGACACATCGACCTATCGGTCGGCTCGGTGGTGGGCGTGATCGGCTCCATTGCTGCGGTACTGATGGTGCAGTACAACATGGATTTCTTCAGCGTGACCGTCATCTGTCTGATTGCCGGTGGCCTGATCGGGGCTGCCCAAGGCTACTGGGTGGCCGTTTGGCGTATGCCGTCTTTTATCGTGACGTTGGCCGGAATGCTAATTTTCCGTGGAGCCACCATCGCTATTTCTCAAGGGCAATCCATTGGGCCGTTTCCACCGAGCTTTACCGCGCTGAGCTCGGGCTTTATTCCAGAGCTATTCGCCAATGACAGTTTGCGCCTGACATCGCTGCTGCTGGGCGCGGCGGTGGCCGCACTGTTCTGCGTCGTTGAATACCGTAGCCGCCGACGCACGGTACGTAGCGGTAGCGTGGTCGCGCCGTTGGCTGTGTTTGTGCTCAAGAATGGTGTAGTGACTGCTCTCATTCTGTACTTCTGCTACCTACTGTCGACCTACCGCGGCATTCCGACGGTTATGGTGATCATGAGCGTGCTGATTGGCGTCTACACCTTTGTAATGAACCGTACTGTCATCGGGCGCTGGGTCTACGCGGTGGGCGGCAACCTGAAGGCCTCCAAACTCTCGGGCATCAATGCCTCGCAGGTGACCTTCTTTGCCTTCGTCAACATGGGCGTGCTGGCTGCCGTGGCCGGACTGATCTTCGTCGCCCGCCTCAACAGCGCGACCCCCCGGGGGGGCACCGGTTTTGAACTGGACGTAATCGCTGCCGTGTTCATCGGCGGTGCATCGGCGTCGGGCGGTGTAGGCAAGGTGGTCGGCGTAGTGATCGGCGCCTTTATCATGGGCGTGCTCAACAACGGTATGTCGATCATGGGCATCGGCATCGACTACCAGCAAATGATTAAGGGCGCCGTGTTGCTCGCAGCGGTTTTCGTCGACGTCTATCAAAAAAACAAGGGTTGATATGCCAAGCCTGGACAGCACCGCAAGGAGGCCTCAATGATCAAGCACATCGTAATGTGGAATCTGGCGGGAGAAACCCCGCAAGCAAATCTTAAGGCCTGCATGTTTCTCAAAGCTTGTTTCGAGGGCCTCGCAGGCCGGATTCCAGGCCTGATTAAAATCGAGGTGGGGGTGGACATTAGCCGTATTGATTACGCCTGTGATGTCGTGCTCTACACCGAGTTCGAGTCCGAACAGGCATTGGCCAATTACGCTGTACACCCGGAGCACTTGCGGGTGAAGCAAGAGCTGGGAGCGCTGCGGGTGGCGCGTCACCAAGTGGATTATGTGGTGCCATGAGGCAGTTGAGCGACCTTACTGAGCGGTGAGGTCTACGCCATTGGGCCGGAACGCATTTGGAATGCCTTTGACTGCCGCGGCGAACCGTGCATCGAGGATATGCGGGTGCGTAGCGCACGTGTTAGCCGGTAATATATCCCAAGAGCTTTCTAGGCACAGTGAATGGGTGACTGTTGCTCAAGGCATGTGTTGTTCGTGCCGCTACCGCCTGGTTGCGTGTGCCACGAATAGCTGGCGAGTCCACGGGCAACGGGTCGGCATAAATGCACCTCCGATTCTGGAGAGACCCGCTACCTACTCTTGTAGACGCTTTATCCAAGTAAATCTCATTCGTATTTCTGCAACTCCAGTAGTTGCCTTAGCAGTCCTTCCTGACGTCTCTTCAGGTTTCCGGCAAGCGCTGCACGCTTGGCCTCACCGAATGCAACCGCATCAGCCTTCCTTGGAAAAAGCCCGTCAAAGGTATCCGTCCGGGCATCCCTTCTCGCGTAATTAAACCGGTTTTCAGTTATGCGGCAGTAATTGACCAATCTCACTCGCCCGATGCGTCGGCAGGCGCGTGAGAACATCTTTCATATACGCATACGGGTCATGGCCGCATCTGGTTGTAGGGTAGTCAGACGCAGTTGCCCGTGTCCAACCCCTAAGAACCTTGCATGGGAGTTTTCCAGCACACGGCTCAAGCTTCTGCAAAGACACCCCTAGCCGCGCCGGAGAGCACGCTCGCAACTTCCTGAATGACTGGCCGGGCAAGCTGGTCTGCGATGATTTTGGCGATTACAAAGCCAGCTTCGAACTAGGCGTGACCGAGATTGGCTGCGTGGCTCATACGCGGCGCAAGTTCTTCGAACTACACGCTACGAATAAAAGCAAGCTTGCTGAGCAAGCACTGCGTTACATCCAGTTGTTGTACGAAATCGAGAGCGAAGTCCGCGACCTGGAACTGGATTTACGGCGCCGAATACGGCAAGAAAAAGCCGTCTCGATCATGGACATGCTGCAAGCCTGGATGAGCGCCCAGCGCGATCTGGCGGCGACTAACTAGCCACCGGTGCTGACAAAACTACGTGAAAGCCGCGTCGTTACTGGCTGAGACAGTTTTAATTCTCTAAAATCAGTGTTTTTGTGAATTAAAACTTTCGCACGCCGCCGCTTTTCCCCACGTGTTTCCCTTAAGCCACGAACATCGCTGGCTTAGGTCCCTGAAAAGCACCGGTCCGGAGTGTTCTGCATCCGCGGTGATGTTCATTAAATGGCCTATCACCGCGCCGCGTTACCTAAGTAGGGATGTCGCGGAAGACGTCATGGCCCCATGCTCCTGAGCACTTTTCGCTCAATCTGCCCAAGGGCCTGTCGCTTTATCCACGCTCCCCCATTAACCCATTCAACTTCCCATACGTAAAACCCGTGAGCGCCTGCGTATCCAGCTGTCCGCGCTCGATGAAAGAGCGGGCCAGCCCTTCCATCGCGCCGTACAGGAACTCCGCAATACTTGAACCGGCGCTCAAGCGTCTAACGCCTAGGCGCTGCAATTCTTCGGGTGCCGACAGCCCGTCGCGGGCAAGCAGGTTCACCGGTAGTGTGGAGGCGTTGCACAGTGTGGAAATCTCGGCGGGCGTGACCATACCTGCGGCGAAAAGGCCGTTGGCTCCTGCTTGTGCATAAAGCGCTGCACGCCGGATGATTTCATCGAGACGCTGGGAGGCGGGCACCAGGCTTTTCAGGTAGACGTCACTGCGTGCATTGATGAATAGGTTAACGCCGTGTTTGTTGGCGACTTCTCGGGCAACTTCGATTTTGCGCACAAGTACCTCCGGTGGTGCGGTACCGTCTTCGATGTTGATACCCACCGCACCTGAAGTGACAACTGCTTCGACAACCCTGACAACGTGCTGGAGGTCGTCGGAGTAACCGGCCTCAATGTCTACGGTCAGGGGGACGTGCAGTATTCGCGTCATGGATTCAACGCTGGCCGCCAGCCGCGTAAGGGGGAGCTGGTTGCCATCGGCGTAACCATGCGCCCATGCCATGCCCGCACTGCTGGTGGCGATCGCGGTGGCACCCAATGACTCTACGACTCTTGCGCCGCCTGCATCGCTGACATTGGCCAGGATCAAAAGGCCATTCTTGTGCAACTCATGAAAAACATTGTCCAGTGGTTTCATAGCACTTCCTGTCTGAAAGTTGCCATCTGTTGACCTTGGCAGGCAAGCAACTGGAGATAGAAAGCCTGTCTTCGTACGGAATAGCTGCGTTGGCGCGTCAAGCCTCTTCGGTAGGCGACCACCCCAGTACGCGCTTGGCTTTTTCGTTGCTGACGGTCGGGCTGTCCTGGGTGATATTGAAAACACCACTTTGCTCTGTTTGCAACGCCAGCAGTGCTGCGCGGGCAGCGGCTTGTACGTGTACAGGGCTGGTGCCGGTCGGCTCGTCAGTGCCAGTGTCGGGCCCGTATAACTGGCCATAGCGCAAGATGGTTCCGTTCAATGCAGGCTCGCTCAGCACTTGCTGTTCCAAGGCCGCCACACCACCCACGCTGACGCCGCGACTGCCTTGTGCCTCCTCGTCCAGAGGACAGGTTTCCAGATAAGGGGTTTCGCCTGGACGGTAGGCCCAGGCGATGCTTTGAGCTATCAGACGCGTAGCGCCAGCAGCCCGAGCGGCGGCTACCAGATTACGCGTTCCTTCTGTACGGATACGCGCGTTGTTCTCGACCGCTTTTGCCATCAATTCGGGACTCAGGCCACGAGGCAGATCTGTCAGTTGATGAATAACAGCCCATGGCTGTATGCGCACCAACTCTTGGTTTAAACGCTCGGCGTCATAGACATCGACCACCACTGCCGTAGCACCCGTGGCCTCAATGTCCTTCACTTTTTCGGCGCGACGGGTAGCGCCATATACGCTGTAGTCCGCAGCTACCAAGAGCTTGAGCAGGGCTTTGCCGATTACACCGGATGCGCCGGCTACGAAAACTTTACGCGACATTGCACTCATATCCTTGAGGTTTCATTGGGACGGAAGCAGGCCGGCGGCCAAGACTTCGCTCAAGCATCTTAGCCGCTGCGCTTGAATCCCCCAGGGGCCAAAAAGCATAAAACAGACCATGCCAAGAGTGCTGTGTCAGAACCGCTTTCTTGTCGTGTTCGAGTTGTTAAATCTTGCCCCTTGGGCTCACATTGAAGTGCGTGCACGACGCGCGAACATAGCATTGAACATACGCTGACCGTAGAGGCCGACTGCTAGGCCGAGTACGATCAACACCACCGCTAGTACTTTGCTCACCGGCACATTTTCGTTGAACACGAATACCGAGCCGAGCATGCCGAAGATAGGCACCAGCAGAGACAGCGGCGCCACTGTGGAAACCGGATAGGTTTTGAGCAGCGAGTTCCATATCCAGTAAGCGAACAGCGTGTTGGGATAGACCTGAAACAGGATCGACAACACGGCAGTCGTATTCACCTGACTGACAAACGCGGTGTAGCCGGCGCTGCCGTTCACCGCGTAATCGAGGGCGAACAGCGGAATCGGTGCAAACGCGCTGGACCAGACCAGAAAGCCGAAGACATCCTTGGTGCTGGCTTTCTTGTTGATGATGTTGGCAACGCTCCAGGACGCTGCGCCCATCAGCACCAGTAACACGCCGGTGAGGCTCACCGAACCGTCACTGATCTTGATGATGCACAACAGCCCCGCGAGGGCGATCAACATGCCCAGCACCTGGAAGCGGGTCAGCGCTTCCTTGAACACCCAACCGCCGAGCAGGATGGTGAAGAACGCGCTGAACTGCAGCACAAAGGACGCGATGCCCGCCGACAGCCCTGCCTTGATACCCAGGTTGACCACGCCCCACAGACCAATGCCGAACACCAGGCCATAGCCGATGATGTAGCGCCACGGCACGTCGGGTTTACGGATGAAGAAAATCGCCGGTAATGCACAGAGACTGAAGCGTATACCCGCCAGGATGAGCGGATCGACGGTGGCCAGTCCCAGTTTGATCACCGAGAAATTCACACCCCAGATTGCCGTTATCAATACAGCCAACACTACGTGCAGTGGTTTCATGGATTATTTGCCTTGGTGAAGGTGGTCATCCCCGACGCGGCAGCCCAGCGGGATGATGTTCTTGCCACCGGCTTCCCACTGTTTCACGCCATCCGTTAACTGACGATCGCGAGAAGTTTATTAAGGGTTGAACGTTATGTGGACGTCAGTTCCAGGTAGGTCCAGTACAGCAGGGCAACTGCGCTGATGGCGGCACCCAAACTACAAACGGCGACCCAGCCAAAGTGTGCATATGTATAAGTCGCAGCGATGGCACCCAGACCACTGCCTACCGAGTAGAAACACATGTAAGCACCCACCAGTCGGCTTTGCGCATCGGGGCGTGCGGCAAAGATCAGGCTCTGATTGGTGACATGGACGGCTTGCACGGCGAAATCCAGTAACACCACACCCACCACCATGGCGAGTAATGAGTGTTCAACGAACGCCGTAGGCAACCAGGACAAGGTCAACAGTGCCAGCGCGACGCCCGTGGTGCGATTGCCGAGCCCTTGGTCGGCGAGCCGTCCGGCCCGTGCCGCTGCCAGCGCACCGGCCACACCGGCGAGTCCGAACAAACCAATCTGGGTGTGTGACAGCGACAACGGGGGGGCGCTGAGCGGCAGTACCATCGACGTCCATAACACACTGAATGCGGCGAAGATCAGCAGGGCGAAGGTGCCCCGGACACGCAATGCACGTTCGGTCAGGTACAACTGGAACACCGATCGCAGCAATTGCCAGTAGCCGCCTTTAGCTGGTGGCGTTGTGGAGGCAGGCATGGCGCGCATCAGCACCAGTGCCATGCCGGTCATCAGGGCGGCCGAGACAAAATAAACGCCGCGCCAGCCGGCCAGATCAGCCACTGCACCGGAGACGAAGCGGGCCAGCAGAATTCCCAGCACCACGCCAATGGTCACGGTGCCGACGGCTTCGCCACGCTGCTCGGGACTCGCCAGCGAAGCGGCGTAGGCAACCACCACCTGCACCACGACTGCCATCAGGCCCACGAGCACCATCGAGCCGAGCAACATGCCCCAATCCTGCGACAGACCAACTGCGCACAGGGCCAGAGCCGACAGCAGCATTTGTGTAAGGATAAGTTTCTTGCGATTGAGCAAATCACCCAGCGGAACGATGAACAACAATCCGACCGCATAACCCGCTTGCGTCGCGGTCACTACGATACCAATCGTGCCCGGCGAAACCGACAGGCTGGCAGCCATCGATTCCAGCAAAGGCTGGGCGAAGTAGACGTTTGCGACCGCCATGGCGCAGGTAATTGCAAAAAGAAAAGTTTGATAGCGACTAAGCTTGGGGGTGTCCCGGGGTTGGGGAGCTTGCGTGTACCCACCGCTGGATTTTTCGGCTTCGATTTCCATCTTTACCGGGGCACGAGACTTGAACGGCATCGCTCGATCCTTGGAATATATGGTTGCAAAAGAAAACCTTGTGTGAACTTTTAACAAACGAGGTTGTTAAATGCAACCACATGTGTAAAACATTTTCGTCTGACGTTAGAACTTTTTACATTTCCTGCTACCTCGCCTCCAGGAGCCCCATGGCCAAACAGCAATTATTGGCGCAGAGCGAATGCCCTGTCGCCCGCACGCTTGAAGCAATCGGAGATCGCTGGGTTTTAATGATCATCCGCGACGCGTTCGACGACGTTCGCCGCTTCAGTGAATTTCAGAAACGTCTTGGTCTCGCCAAGAACATCCTCACGGTCAAGCTCAAAATGCTCGTGGAGTTGGGCGTATTCGACATTCAGCCGGCCTCCGACGGCAGTGCCTACAAAGAATATGTGCTGACTGATATGGGCCGCGCGGTGTTCCCCATCGTCGTCAGCATGCGCCAGTGGGGGGAGCGCTACTTGTTCAACGCAGGGGAGAGCTACTCGGTGCTGCTCGACAATGAATTGTCGGAGTCAGTAGAAACCATCGCCGTACGTTCCAAGGCGGGCAAGGTGCTGACTCCGGCCGATTGTCATCGTCGGGTCGTCAAGCGCTGGGTTGACGCGAGTCGATAGCAACCGATCGCTGATCAAGTTGCTCTGTGATGATGTTGGCGGTTACAAAGCCAGCTTCGAACTGACGTTACCGAAACCGCAAGCCCTTCATAACGATTCCCTGGCCACAAGCGGGCAATCTACCGGCTGGGCACCCGAGACTTCGAGGCCATCGATCAAGTACCGGGCGGCATTGCGACCGATCTCGTAATACGGCAGTTGCACCGTGGTCAGCGCGGGGATGAACAGTTCGGAAATGCCGATCATATTGTCATAGCCCAGCACGGCGACATCACCGGGGATTTTCAGGCCACGGCCCAGCAGCAGTTGGTAGGCACAAAAGGCTATGCGGTCATTGCCGCAGATCAGAATATCGAACTGCGGACGGCCATCAATCATGTGCCGTTCAAGGATGGCTGCGGTTTCCCCATAGGCGTCATGCTCGGAGAGGTCGTATTGCAAGAGTTCGCCGGTAGCCAGGCCGAATGCCTGGCAGGCACGCTGCATACCCGCCTGGCGAATTTTCCAGGCCAGGCTCTTTTTTGGCAGATTGATAAACAACGGACGTCGGTAGCCCTGGCTGAACGCATGGTGCAAGGCGCGGTACTGCCCTGTTTCGTCGTCCGGCACATAACTGACGAGGCTGCTGTCATCGGCTACGCAGTTGGCGAGCACCAGCGGTTTGCTTTTCAAGCGCTGGGGAATAGTCACTTCGCGCAACCCCATGGCGCTGAAGATCAACCCGTCAGGTCGGTGGGACAGCATCAGGTCGACGTTCTGGTCAGTGGGCGGGTTGCTTAGCAGGTTGAGGATAAATACGTTCCAGCCTGCCTGCTGTGCGGTCTGCTCGATGGACAGCAGCAGCTCTACTGCGAACGGCGTTGTCGCGGTGTCCAGCGCAAACACTCCGATGGTTCGTGTCTGCAAGTTGTCGCCGCGAATCCTGCGCGCTGACAGGCTGGGTACGAATTGAAGCTCGTCAATCGCGCTACGGACTCGCTGATACGTCTCGGGGCTCAGTTTTTCCGGATTATTGAGCGCCCGGGATACCGTCATCAGGGACACACCGGCCAATCGTGCAACGTCTTTAACTGAGGTCATGCAAGGCGGGGCCTGTCAGGTTGACTGATAATTATCATGCTACAGAGGCCTGATTTTTTTCGCGACTTCAATGATTTACCTGTAAGCATCCCGAAGAGAGTTCCCATGCGTTGGCAATGCACACCCGGCCTCCGGTTCCGTTGGCAATAAGCTTGACCCCCAGGCTGTCGGTCTTTGGATAAAGGCGACTACTGAAGCTGAAGCTGCCGTTTTGGTCAAACACCTCAATCGACGAGCGATCCAGGAAGACTCGCAGCTCAAGCCGGTCCTGTTGTGGATCTATTGCTACGCTGCGTTGACCGCTGACGTGGCTGCCCGACTGATCGCGGTCCAGTATCAAACGTTTTAGCGACGCATCGTAGTAAAGCAGAGTTTGCTCCTTGCCATCTGAACTGCAACGCAACGCCACTCCCAGGTGACCTTCGATGCAGTCGAGCAGGTCCAGGTGCACGTGGATTTCCAGCAGATCGCCGTGTACGTCATTCAGCCACTGAGTGCCCGCTTCGCTCCACCAGGGAGTGCCTGGCAATGACGCATTGCGCAGCGCTGTCAGTTCGCGTGCGGGGTGCACGCAAAGGCGATCGTCGCGCAGTTCGAGTTCGCGTGGCAGGCCGAGCATTCCGCGCCAGTGATGGGTTGCTGTGGGGGTCGGGCTTTCCCACATATCGAGCCACGCCCACACCAGACGTCTGCCATCGGCAGCCACGAGGGTCTGCGCAGCATAAAAGTCATGGCCGTTATCCAGTTCGATAAAAGGCCCGCCGTTGAACTGCCACTGGCTGTCGATTTGGCCCACTCGGTAGCCGGTATGAAACTTGTTCAGTCGCTCGTAGCCCTGGGCTGGCATGCCTTGGGGGGAGTAAAGCAGTACATCGCGTCCATCAAGGCGAAACAGGTCAGGGCATTCCCACATATAACCATCGCCTTCGTTGCCGCTGGATACATAGCTCACGAATTCCCACGCGTGCAGGTCCACAGACCGATACAACGGCAGCAACGGCCTGTCGCCCAGACGCGCACCGGCAATCAGGTACCAGTGGTCATCCTGCTGCCAGACCTTCGGATCACGGAAATGAATGATCGTGTCTTGCGGCGGGCTGTCGATGACGGCACCGTGTTTGACGAAGTTGATGCCGTCGAGACTGGTGGCCAGGCACTGCACCTGACGGATCAAAAGCTCGTCGCCTACCTCACCCAGCCAGGTGTGCCCGGTGTAGATCAGTGCCAGGGTGTCGCCACACACCACTGCGCTGCCGGAAAAACAACCGTCCCGGTCGAAGTCATCACCGGGTGCCAGGGCAATGGGCAGGTGCTGCCAATGGACCAGATCGGCACTCTTTGCATGGCCCCAGTACATCGGGCCCCATTTCGCGTCGAACGGGTGGTGCTGATAGAACACGTGATATTCGCCACGAAAGAACACCACCCCGTTAGGGTCGTTCATCCAGCCCGCAGGCGGGGCCAGGTGATAACCGGGTCGATAATCGTGGATTACCTGCGCCAGGCTATCCCTCAATGCATGGTGCGCGCGCTCAAGGGCGGTGGATATTGGACCGTTCATGGCATTCACAGAAAAACTCATAGGGAACCCGCTTGTACGAAGTGCGGCGTGGTGTCGTGTGTCAGGTGTTGGTCGGCGTCAGAGTGGCGTTTCAAGGCCAGGCCATCGGCGTCGAACACGTGCAGATTTTCGGTATCGAACTGCAGCGCGACCCGGTCGTCCACCTGCCATCCGGCTTTTGCCTCGCACCGGCAGATCAAGGGTTCGTTCTCGTCTGTAGCCAGATGCACATAGACCTCGCTACCCAGGTATTCGACACTGGTCACGGTGACGCCAGTGCCACTGTTCGCTGCACTTAGAGATATGTGTTCCGGACGGACACCCAGGGTCAATTGCGCGTCGTCGGCCAGGTTCGAGCTGTCGAAGGGCAGGGATGTCATGCCCAGTGCCGGGATATCGATCAGGCTGTTGCGGCTTGGTGCGTGCAAGCGGACTGGCAGAAAATTCATTCTTGGCGAGCCCAGAAAACCGGCGACGAAGAGGCTGGCGGGGCGCTCATAGAGTTCGCGTGGTGAGCCAACCTGTTCGACCTGACCGCCGTTGAGGACGACAATTTTGTCAGCCAGGGTCATGGCCTCTACCTGATCGTGGGTGACGTAGATCATCGTCGAGCCCAGCCGCTTGTGGAGCCGGGCGATTTCGTTGCGCATCTGGACCCGCAGCGAGGCGTCCAGGTTGGAAAGCGGTTCATCGAACAACAGGATGTCCGGTTCCCGCGCCATGGCTCTGCCCATGGCCACGCGCTGACGCTGCCCGCCGGACAATTCCCGGGGCTTGCGCTGCAGCAGTTTGTCCAGTTGCAGGATCTGCACGGTTTTCAGCACGCGTTCGCGCAGGCTGCTTTTTTCCGTCTTGGCCAGCTTGAGGCCGAAACTGATGTTGTCGTAGACGCTCATGTGCGGGTACAGGGCGTAGGACTGAAAGACCATACCAACACCACGCTCGCGCGGTTCCAGGTCATTGACCCGTCGTCCGTCGATCAGCAGGTCGCCTGCACAGATCGAATCCAGTCCGGCGATCAAGCGCAGCAGCGTCGACTTTCCGCAGCCCGAAGGGCCGACGAACACAACGAACTCACCCGCAGCGATCTCCAGGCTGACATCGCGCAGAATGCGCGTGCCGCCCAATTGCTTGTTGATGTTGGCTAGCTTCAATTTCATCACGATGCTGTTCCTTGTCAGTTGTGTGCATCAACCTTTCAACGCGCCGGCAGTGAGGCCGGAAACGATGCGGCGCTGGAAGATCAGCACCAGAATCACCAGTGGGACGGTCACCAGCACCGACGCCGCCATCAACAGGCCCCAAGGCAATTCGTGGGAGCTGCCACCCGAAATCAGGGCGATGGCGACCGGGACCGTTCGTTGCGCGTCTGTCAGGGTGAAGGTCAGGGCAAACAGGAACTCGTTCCACGCGGCAATAAAAGCCAGCAGGCCGGTTGTGACCAGCGCGGGCCACAGCAGCGGCAACAGCACACGGGTGAGCGTGACCCAGGGCGATGCGCCATCCATGATTGCCGCTTCTTCCAGCTCATGCGGCAGTTGCCCCATGAACGTGGTCAGCACCCAGACGGTGAAGGGCAGGGTAAAAATCGTGTAGCTCAGGATCAGTGCCCATGAGGTGTTGTACAGACCCAGTGCGCGGATGACTTCAAACAGCCCCGACAGCACCGCGACCTGAGGAAACATCGAGACGCCGAGCACCATCATCAGCACCGTGCCGCGGCCTCGGAACTTGACCCTGCCCAGGGCGTAGGACGCCGTCAGGCCCAGGAACAGCGCCAGCACTACCACACTCAGCGCAACCACCAGCGAGTTGGCGATGGCCTGCAGGAATGACGCCTGACTGAGGACCGCTGCGTAATTGGAGAAGTCGGCTTCGGTGATCCAGTAGCTCACTTCAAACAAGGCACTGGACGGTTTCAGCGAGGTCAGGATGGCGTAATAGAAAGGGAAGATCGCGTACAGCAGCACGACCCCGACCAGGCCCCAGAAGGCCAGGCGCAGCAGCGCTTTCTTCAGTGGGCGCAGGTTCATGAGCGCACCTCCAGCTGGCGACGTCCGAGGTACAGATAAAGCATGGCAATCACTGCCACGACCAGAAACAGCAGGGTGGAGGCGGCGCTGCCGTAGCCGACGTCCTGGAACTCCACCAGGTGCTGGCGGGCATAGACCGACATGCTCATGGTGCTCGAAGAGTTGGAGGTCAGGACGTAGATGACGTCGAAGACCCGCAACGAATCGAGAATGCGAAAGATCGCGGCGACCAACAAGGCTGGCATCAGCAACGGCAAGGTGACTCGCCAGAACACCCGCACCGGATGAATGCCGTCGACCCGGGCGGCTTCGTAGCAATCGCTTGGCAGCATCTGCAGTGCCGCGAGCATCAGCAGGGTGACAAAGGGTACGGTCTTCCAGACGTCGACGATGATCACTGCCCACATCGACAGGTCCGCATCTGCCGTCCAGGCCAGCGGCGCGTCGATCAGGCCCAGGCTCAGCATCATATGGTTGATGATGCCGAACTGGTCATTGAGCATCCACGACCAGATCTTCGCCGAGACGATGGTCGGAATCGCCCAAGGGATCAGAATCAACGCACGGACCAGCGCGCGGCCGGTGAACTTGACGTTCAACAGCAACGCCACCATCAGTCCCAGGACCATTTCCAGCCCGACCGACACCACGGTGAAATGCAGGGTGTTGCGCACCGCGTTCCACCATTGCGGATCGACCAGCACGCCAGACCAGATGACGCCGTCGTAGAGCAGATAATTGCTCAGGCCCACGAATGAGCCACTGCCGGTATCCGACAGATCGGCATCGGTCAGGCTGAACCAGAATGTGCGCAGCAACGGCCAGGCCGCCACCAGGACCAGGCACACGAGCATCGGCGTCAGAAACAGCCAGGCGGCGCGTAGCCTGCGACGTTGTACAGGCGTTTCCCGGGTGACGAGTTCGTCGTCTCCGGGGAAGTCGGTAGAAGAGACGGGCATGTTGATTTCCTTACGTGTGGCTTACCAGTTCCGGCGTTTGATGCGGGTCAGTTCGCGTTCCAGTTCGACCAGTGCCTGATCGACCGGAATATCGCCCGCCAGCACGCTATGCACCCGATCGAAGAATGCGTTGGAGACGCGTGGGTAGCCGTTGGCCGTTATCGCGGCGGGGCGCATGACCCCATTGCTGAGGATGCTGTGCAGCTGCGGGTAGTAAGGCATCGCCGCGAGCAACTCGGGGTCGGCATACAGGGACTCGATGACCGGGTTGTAGGCACCTGCCAGGGCACGCTGTTTTTGCTGCTGGGCGCTGGTAAGGTAGGCAACCAGTTCTGCCGCCAGTTTGGGGTTGCGGCTGTAGCGCGAAACCGCCAGGCCCCAGCCTCCGAGCGTTGAAGCGTGGGTGCCGTTTGCGCCGCCACTGGGCAGGGGCGCGACGCCGACCTTGTCTTTTATCGCGCTGTCCTTGCTTTGCACCAAGGCCCAGACGTAAGGCCAGTTGCGCATGAACAGCGCATTTCCCGACTGGAATACGCCACGGCCTTCTTCCTCGGTGTAGTTAAGTACGCCGGGCGGTGAGATCTCGCCGATCCAGCTTTTTGCCAGGGTCAGCGCGACTCGTGAGGCCTGGCTGTTGACCACGATGTCTCCGCGCGGGTTGACCAGTCCGCCGTCCGGCTGGCTGCTGATCCATTCCAGGGCGTTGCACGTCAGGCCTTCATAGGCGCGCCCCTGGAACACGTAGCCCCACATAGTGGCATTCCCCGCATCGCGTTCGGCTTTTTGCACTTTTTTGGCGGTAGCGGTCATGTCCTCCCAGGTCTGGGGGACCGGCTGCTGGTACTTGTCGAGCAGATCCTTGCGGTAATACAGCAGCCCCGAGTCGGTAAACCAGGGCATCGACACCAGCCGGCCGTCGACGGTGGCGTTGTCCACCTGTGCCTGGAAATAGCCTTGTGTCGCATTTGCCGGAAGCAGTTCGCGCAGATCCGTCAGGTGTTTGGCGAGCATCCCCGGCCACACCATGTCGATTTGAATGATGTCGATGTCGGTGGACTTGGCACTGAGGATCTGCTGGTAGAACGACAGGCGTTCGGTTGCCGAGTTAGGCGTGGAAACCACTTGAACGTTGTTGCCGGTCTGTTTTGACCAGCTATCGACTGCATCCTTGCACAGTTGCAATTCAGCGCCGACGGCCCCGCACGAGATCGTTAGATCAGATGCGTTCGACAGCGCAGAAAACCCGGCAGACAGGGTGAGCAGCGCGGCGGGAAGAAGAGATTTCAGCTGTTTCATAGAGCCCTCTTTATTTTTGTTTTTATAAAAGTTAACGTTAACATCATCAATGTAACAGCGTATTTTCGATGTGGCACCCTTTTTTCTCCGATTTGCACAATTTTGTGCTGAAGGAAAAGGGCTCGGCCAACGTCACGAAAACAATAAAAACAAAACAGGAAGTCCACATGCAGAACGCATCAAGATGGCTACTCGCAGGGGTACTCGGCACCTCGACAACCGTCTCTCAGGCCGCGACTCTGGAAGAGCGGATGGCCGCATTCGAAGCCCGTGCCAGCGCTGCGGAAAAACGTGCAGCCGCAGCCGAACAGCAAACCCAGGCGCTCGCCAGGGAGCTTCAGCAACTCAAACTCTCTACCCCCGCTTTGCAGCCTGCCGCACCCACTTCTGCGTCCACCGTTGCGGCCAGTTCACAGCCGGCTCTGGATGATCGCGTGGCAAAACTCGAAGCCCGCCAGCAAAGCATGGAGAAGCCAGGCAGTGCCGGACACCTCACCGACGGGTTCAGCTTCAAGGGCTACGCTCGTTCCGGTCTGTTGATCAACGACGGTTTGGGCGGCGGTCGCGGTGGGCCTTATACAACCCCCGCAGGTTCAGTCGGTGGTGCGGTCGGGCGCCTGGGTAACGAAGACGACACCTACATGCGCTTCGATCTGTCGAAAGAGATCTACGCGCAGAACGGCACGCGCTCCAAGTTCACCGTCTCCATCGCCGACGGCGTTGAAAGCTATAACGACTGGACGGCCACCGAAAGCAGCCTGAACGTGCGTCAGGTATTTACCGAACTCGACCACATTGCCGCCTTCAAGGGGAATTCAGTGTTCGAAAACGCCACGCTGTGGGCCGGCAAGCGCTTCGACAGGGATAATTTCGATATCCACTGGCTGGACTCGGACGTGGTCTTTCTGGCCGGGACCGGTGGCGGTATCTACGATGTGCAGATGACCAAGGACTGGCGCTCGAACTACTCCCTGATCGGACGTAACTACGGCGATTTCAGTGAGGGCGGCGTCGATGCCGATGTGGAAAGCTACATCCTGACCTCCAACCAATTCTTCGACAATGGTCAGTGGCAGTGGATGTTCAACGCCATTGGCGCAAAGAAAAACGACGTCGGTACGCGCACTAATCAAGCGGGTTTTGCGCCTGCAGATTCAGGCCTGCACACCATGTTGGCCAATCACCAGAAAGACTTTTTCGGCAGGGAAGGCTTCTTCAAGACGGCGTTGCTCTATGGGCAGGGCCTGGGGGCTCAGGTCAAGGACATTGGCGCAGATGGTGAACTGATCGACGACGCCCGCGCGGTGCGTCTGGCGATGTACGGCGAGACGCCTATTGCGCCGGGATGGCGCATCGGCCCGAGCTTGCTGGCCGAGCAGAGCAAAGACCGCTACGTCAAAGGCGACGATTACCGCTGGCTCACTCTGAACATGCGCCTGGCCAACGAGATCAACAGTAACTTCGAGATGGCCTACGAGTTGAGTTGGCAAACCATGGACCTTGACCCCAAAGGCTACCTGCAACGCAATGCAGTCGACGGCAACTTCTGGAAGTTCACGGTTGCGCCGACCTTCAAGCCGGACATGGGTGACCTGCTAACGCGTCCCGAATTGCGAGTGTTCGCAAGCCTCATGAACTGGTCTTCGGATCTGGACCGCTACAGCACGACCGGCAACTTCGGCAAAAGTGATTTCAACTCCGGTGGTGTCTGGCAGTTCGGCATCCAGATGGAAACCTGGTTCTAGTGCGGTAGTTCAGATGTGCCAGTGAAAATTCAGGCTCTCAACTCATCGCTGCGCTCAGGGCCTGATTTCTTCAACGGGTTGTTTCGGCACTTTAGAGAACTTGTAAAACAGATTTGGCTCGCTGACGACGTACAGGTTGCCGTCGTGATCCATGGTCAGGCCTTCAGGTTGGGGAGCGCTGTTCTGGAGGTCGGAAAATGTACCCAGCAGTGATCGAATGCTGACGAAACGCCCTTTACCGTCCAGTTCTGTGATCGAGCGTGACTGATCGCTGAGCAGCAGTAAATGACCGGTACGCGGATCGAAGTAACCGTCTGAAAGGTCGCGTGCAGCGACGCTTTTCGTGATCCAGTCCAGCCGGTCGGCAATTTTGATCTGCAAACGGCCCTGATCAATGGAGCGCAGGACTCCGGAAACCTCGAACATCTGGCGCGGATCGCGTTCCTTGATCGCGAACAGGCGGTCGTTGGCAGGATCATAGGTCACGCCCTCGAATCCCTTGTTCTGGTTACTTGGGTTGATCAGTAGCGCAATGAACTGGGCTTCCTCGACGTGGATTGGGCGTGCTTGCGTCGGCAACGTGATGATGTCCAGTTGCTGGAGATCTTCATCGCACAGCACGATGCGACCGTTACCCAGATAAGCCAAGCCTTCTGTGTCGTCGAAACCGATCAATGGGTAACGAGCGATTATGTCGCCGTTCGCGTCAAGCGCCAGCAGTTGCATGGGGCCTTTGTTGGTCACTGCCAGCAGTCGATCATTGTCGTAGTCGTAGGTTATCCCGGAGATATTGGCGACGTCCGGGGCAAGTGGTTTGGCGTCGATAACCACATGGAAATCCGGCAACCAGATATTCTTTTCGGCTGCCGTATTGCCCTTCAACCAGGTGCGACCGTAGTGGTACAGCTGTTGGTGGACATGAAAGTGTGCCGACACGGCGTAAGCCAGCAGCAGAACCCCGAGAGCACCTGCACTCAGCACTATCTGTGCGAGTGATACCTGCCTTCGAGCGACATTCGACCACGTCAGCCGCTTTGCCTTGATCGTTTCCGACTGCATGGCTTCAGGCACTCCCGCGTGTCGGGCGGCTGGGCGGGTGATTAATCAACATTCTGCTGCCAGGCGAAGCGATAGGCTTTCATGAGCGGTTCCGGTTTACACAGGCCGTTGTCGGCATCGGCATCGACGATGAACCAGTCAGCTCTGGAGGTCTGACCCAGCGGCCGGGCTTTTTCCGGCAAGAAGCAATTGGCCAATTGTTCACCCGGGACCAGAGCAAAGGTGTCGGGATGTTCTCGTAGCCAACGGGCTGACTGTTCGATTGCCGACGGCTTGGCAAAACCGAAATGCACGATGGGTTGGCGTGCATACAGCCAGTGGCCCTCGCGCCAGTTGACCAGTACCAGGTCGGCTCCCTGGGTGACGCTGGCGGCTTGTTCCATCAGGCTCTTGTGTGGATTTCTCCCTCTATGACGGGTTCGATGAACCCTCTGGCGAACCACAGGCTGAGCCAGACAACCACCACTGCGGGGACCAGTCGCCCAGCCCTGACGCGGTCGTGGAACCAGCGTTTCAACAACCAGGGCAGCAAGGGGGCAGCGACCAGTACCAGACCGGGCAGCGCCGGAAAGATGTAGATCTTGCGTTTGCCACTGGAGAGGCTGAAGAACAACAGCACCAGCAAGACCCAGCCGAGCAGTACCATAACCCGGCCATCCCGCTTGCTCAGTTGTCGGCGCCATGCCGGGATCAGCCAGGGCAGCACCAGCACCAATGGCAGCCAATACTGGGGGATGACTTTGACGAAGAAATACCAGAATGGCTCGCGATGGTCCCAGGCGCTGGCGTAGCGATTAGCCGTCTGGTGCAAGAGTATTTCCTGCACATAGGCGAAGCCTTCCGGCCCGCCATCACGCACGACCGAGATAACCATCGGCACCAGCCACACGCAGCATGCAAGTAATAACGCCAGTAGACCCAGCGCCCAGCGGCCTATCTGTCCAGGCATGGCCACGACACCGGACCAGCCTTTACGCGCGGCATAGGCGTAAGGGATCAACATCAATGCGGGAACAAAACCGACGCCCTTGGTGATAATGCCCAGGCCCATGGCCGCACAGCTGAAATAAAACCAGCCCCAGGCCGGTCCGAGCAACAAGTGGCGAACCAGCCCATAGAAGCCCAGCGCAATCCATAAGCACAGGAAGCTATCGATTTGTCCGGTGCGCAGGATGCTGTAGGTCTGATAGGTCGCCAGGAACAGCAAGGCGGCGTACCGTCCGATACGTCGGTTCCACAGACGGCTGCCCAGATCGTAGAGGACTGCGGAGGTCGCGCCTGCAGAGAGCAGCCCGGGCAGGTAAAGCGCGATGTTCGGGCTGCCCGTCAACCAGATGAAGAATGCGGTAGCCCACATGAACAGCGGCGGCTTGTCGGCATAAATCTCCCCGGCCCTGTGCGGGACGAACCACGAGCCGTTCTGCAGCATTTCCAGAGCAACGCCCAGAAAACGTTCTTCGTCCACGTTCTGCGGTAGACGCAGGCCCAGGCCGGCACCGACCAGTAAAACGGCCAGTGCGACCAGTAGCCATCCCTCGAGGCGAGGCGAAAGTTGAGTTCGCAATGTCATTGCCCCTCGGGTGTCTTGGCCTGTCGGCTGATCAGCTGCAGGTTGCGCATGTACACCAGCAGACCAAAGGACTGGCCGGCAATGAAGACCGGGTCCTGTCGATAAATGGCGTAAGCCAGCAAGATAGTGCTGCCCAGCATGCTCAGGTACCAGAAGCCCACCGGAATGATGCTGCGCTTCTTGAATTCGCTGTACAGCCATTGCAGGACAAAGCGTCCGGTAAAGACGGCCTGCCCGACAAAGCCGAGGATCAGCCAGAAGGTTTCGTTGTCCGGTTTCATGACCGCAGTTCCTGTGCTTCAACATCCAGGCGGGTCCGGCGGATCAGCCACCAGACGCCGACCAGATCCAGAATGCCCACCAGTGCGCGGTCCAGATTGCCGTACTTGGACACGCCGGCCTGGCGATGGCGGTGGTTGACGGGGTGCGTGACCATACGGCCGTTATGCCGCTGAATCAGCGCTGGAATGAACCGGTGCATATGGTCGAAGTACGGCAGGCGCAGAAAAGCTGCTCGCTCAATCAGTTTCAGACCGCAACCGGTGTCTGGGGTAGCGTCCTTGAGAAGGCGACTACGCAGGCCGTTTGCGAATCGCGAGGCCCAGCGTTTACTGGCCGTATCGCGACGATTCACACGGTGCCCTGCCACCAGCTGGATCGCCCCGGGGCCTGCTTCGTGAGCGCGTACCAACGCCAGCATTCTTGGAATGTCCGCAGGGTCGTTCTGACCGTCACCGTCCAGGGTCGCCAGCCAGGTGCCGTTGGCCGCCAGTGCCGCGTGATAGACCGAGGTGCTCTGCCCGAGCGACTGCTCGTGGCGCAGGATCCGCAACACGGTCAGCCCGCTGTCCTTGAGGTGAGTCAGCACTTTCAAGGTGTCGTCTGTGCTGCCGTCGTCAACGACCAGTATCTCGTAGCGCTCACCGTCCAGCGCTGTGCAAATCTCTTTTATAAGGCTGGGCAGGTTATCGGCTTCATTTTTGGCCGGTATCACGACGGAGAGAAAGGTGGGCGTGGTCATGGAAGTCCTTGTTATTGAAGTGGCACACAGAGCCGGGCCTGATAATGCTCCCGATACCAGTCGACGAAGGCCCTGACGCCGGTGTCGACCGAGACCTGTGGTTGAAAGTCGATCCATTGGCTCAGCGCACTGACGTCAGCCCAGGTTTTCAATACGTCGCCTGCTTGCAAAGGCAGGTAGCGTCGCTCGGCGCGCAGGCCTAGCGCGGCCTCCAGGCAATCGATGAACTCCAGCAGCTTGACGGGCTGACCGCGGCCGATGTTGAAGAGTTGGTGAGGTGGCTCGCTGCCAACCGTGTCGGGCGGCAGCAAGCGCAGACGCAGGATGCTTTCGACAATATCGTCGATGTAAGTGAAGTCCCGGGCCATTTCGCCATGGTTGTAGATATCCACAGGCTGTCCGGCCAACATGGCTTTTGTGAACTTGAACAGCGCCATGTCAGGCCGGCCCCAAGGTCCGTAGACGGTGAAAAAACGCAGCCCTGTGGCGCGCAGGCCGTACAGGTGGGAATAGCTGTAGGCGGTGAGTTCATTGGCGCGCTTGGTGGCGGCATACAGGGACAGCGGCCGGTCGACGGCATCCTCAACCTGAAACGGCATGCGCGTATTGGCGCCGTAGACCGAGCTGCTCGACGCGTAGATCAGGTGCGCTGGTCTGTACTGCCGACAGGCCTCGAGCACGTTGATAAAGCCGACCAGATTGGATTGGGCGTAAACATTCGGTTGCTCAAGCGAATAACGCACACCGGCCTGGGCTGCCAGGTGGATGACCTGTTCGAATTCATTGTGCGAGAACAGGGCGGACAGACCTTCGGCATCGGTGATGTCCAGCCTGTTGAACGTGAAACCAGGCAAGCGCTGGAGTATGGCCAGTCGCGATTGTTTAAGTTCGACGCTGTAATAGTCGTTGAGGTTGTCGATACCGACGACCTCTATACCGAGCTCGCACAGACGTTTGGCGACATGGAAGCCAATGAATCCGGCAGCACCTGTCACGAGCACCGTCATGGCTGGATCGCCTGGCCACGACCAATGCCATAGTAGGCAAATCCGGCATCACGCAATTGCGACGGGTCGAACAGGTTGCGGCCATCGAAAACCGCTCGATCCCGCAGTTTCTCGCCGAGCTGGTCCAGATCCAGAACCCGGTAGTCCTGCCATTCGGTCACCACTACCAGAGCGTCTGCACCTTCCAGAGCATCTTGCTTGCACTGCACCAGTTGCAGGTCATCACGCTCGCCATAATGATGCCTGATAGCTTCGATCGCCTGCGGGTCGTGGGCCTGAACCCTGGCACCGGCTGCCCAGAGTGCTTCAAGCAGGGCATGGCTGGATGCTTCGCGAATATCGTCGGTATTGGGTTTGAAGGCCAGCCCCCAGACAGCGAAGACCTTGCCCCTGAGTTCGCCGTGATAATGAGCGTGGATATTTTTAAACAGACGGTGCTTCTGGCGGCGATTGACCTGTTCGACAGCATTGAGCAGCGCTGTCTCCACCCCGTTCTCGCTGGCTGTGCCGATCAGCGCCTGCAAGTCCTTGGGAAAGCATGAGCCACCGAAGCCGCAGCCTGGGTAAATGAAGTCGTAGCCAATGCGAGGGTCGGAGCCAATGCCAAGCCGGACCTGTTCTATGTCGGCACCCACCTGTTCGGCCAGGTTGGCCATCTCGTTGATGAACGAAATCTTGGTCGCCAGCAGGCAGTTGGCAGCGTACTTGGCCAGTTCCGCGCTACGGGCATCCATGATCACAAACTTCTCGCGGTTGCGACTGAACGGCTGATACAACTCGCGCATCTGCTCCAGCGCTCGCGGGCTGGCCCCGCCGACGATAATGCGATCCGGACGCAGGCAATCACTGACCGCGCAGCCTTCCTTGAAAAACTCTGGGTTGCTGATCACTTCAAAGCCGTCATCGCGTCGTGGACTGGCAGCGATTTCAGCGAGCAGGCGGTCAACTGTCCCCACGGGCGAAGTGGACTTGTTGACAATGATCCGAGCACCGTCAGCGTGTCTGAGCACGGAGCGCAGCACGGCAAACACCTGGCTCAGGTCTGCTTTGCCGTCGGCTTGCGCTGGTGTGCCAACTGCGATGAATACCAACTCTGCAACGCGGCTGGCGTGCACTTCATCGATTGTGAAACTTAGTCTTTTGCAGTCCAGGCCGTTGCGGAGAAGTTCGCCAAGACCGGGCTCGAATATAGGGCATATGCCTTCGCGCAGCGCATCAATGCGTTTGCTGTCGACATCCATGCAGCATACGGTGTGGCCCACTTCCGCCAGGCAGGCGGCAAGGGTAAGCCCCACATAACCGGTTCCGAACACTGTCACTTTCAAGTGCTGCTCCTTCTGCTCCATGAATTGAGGAGCCTGGTTTGTTTCAGGCGCCCGAACGCGTCTTGAACAACTAGCGCAAGATAAATGTCATAAATGTGTTAAGAAACGATGACATGAGTTTGTCATGTAGTGAAAAAGCCAAGGGCGGTCATACTTCAAGTGATCAGTTGGCAGCCTCTAGTTTCGCTTCATCATGAAAATAAAAAACAACCCTCCCAACAAAGCCGTCGCAATACCGATAGGCAGATCTTCTGGCGCGATAAGCGTGCGGGAAATGACATCCACCCAGATCATCAACAAAGCACCCAGAAGCGTGGCGACGGGCAGCAGTCGTCGATGCTCCGACCCCACCAGACGTCTGGCGATGTGCGGCACCATCAGGCCGACGAAACCTATGGAGCCGCACAGCGCGACCAGTACGCCTGTCATCAGTGAGGCGATCAGGAAAACCAGCAGGCGCACATTGCGTACTTGCAGACCAAGGCTTGTGGCGCTCTGATCGCCGCCCATCAGTGCGTTCAGGGAACGACCCAGCCCTTGCAAAAGAACCCAGCCAGACAGAACCGTGATCAGTGGCACAACAAGCAGCTCCCAGCGCGCCAGCCCCAGCCCCAGCCCGCCGAGCATCCAGAACAGCACTGAGGAGCTGGCGCGGTGATCGCCCAGAAACAACGACAGGTTAGCGATCGCCATCATTACAAAGGACACGGCCACGCCGCCGAGCAGCAGGCGTTGGCTGTCCAGGCGGCCTTTGTGGCTGGCCAGCCACAGCACCAGGCACAGGCTGACCAGCGAGCCGACAAACGCAGCCAGTGGCAATGTCAGCGTGCCAAGCACTTCTCCTACATGCATGACCACGATAACCGCGCCAAGTGTCGCGCCCGAGGTCGCGCCCAGCAGGTGAGGGTCGGCCAGCGGGTTGCGCGTCGCTGCTTGCAGGACGCTGCCGATCAGGGCCAGTCCCGCGCCTGCCAGTACGCCCAGTAACACGCGGGGCGTGCGTATCAGCCAGACGATGGTTTCCTGTCCCGCGGCCCAGAGAGGTGGGTTTTCGCTGGCGCCGAACAGCTTGAACATCAGGATATCCATCACCCGGTTCAACGGCACAGGGGCCGCGCCGAAGGTGATGCACACCAGACATGACATCAGCAGCACGAGCGTCAGAGTGATCAGCAACCCCGTGTAACGGCGAGGGTGCTCGGTCAGCCACTGCGCCAGGGTCATCGCGTCACGTCATGAAATGCTGCTGCAAGCGTCTCGATGGCCGCGACGTTGTCGATGCCTGGCGTCACCGCCACGTAGGGCAGCACGACATAGCGTCGGTTGCGGATCGCGTCGACGGATTGCAGCGCCGGGTTGCTTTCAAGGAAGTGCTGTTTCTGCGCGGCGCTGACTTCGCCGTAGTCGACGATCACGATAACCTCGGGGTTGCTTTGCACAACCGACTCCCAGTTGACGTGGGTCCAGCTGGCCGCGACGTCGCCCATGACATTCTGCCCGCCTGCGGCGCTGATCAGTGCCTGGGGTATTGCCAGCCGCCCGGCGGTCATGGGCCGGTCTTCACCGCTGTCATA
The DNA here is from genome assembly GCF_058129925.1 of Pseudomonas sp. Pme6b. NCBI lineage: Bacteria > Pseudomonadati > Pseudomonadota > Gammaproteobacteria > Pseudomonadales > Pseudomonadaceae > Pseudomonas > Pseudomonas sp. Pme6b. Next base: position 6,015,872 of record NZ_CM176704.1, on the reverse strand, counting down.
CAGGAAAACCCTGGGCGACGATTTGCCTGCCACGCTTGCCTGAACCTCGCTCACGCTGCGGCGCATTTGCGCAACCAGCGCCTCTGCGCGGGCCTGCACGTCGAATATCCGACCCAGGTTCAGCAAGTCGTTGTAGACATCCGCAAGTGTGGCTTCAGCGCGCGGCATTATCTGCGCGCAGGACTCGGTCAGTTCATAGGCCTGAATACCCAATGGGGCCAGGCTCTGCGGCGTGACGTCGCCCCCCACCTGCATGCCATAGTTCCAGCCGGCAAAGTAGAAGTCGGCGTTGGCATTGAGCAGTGTTTCCAGAGACGGGTATTTGCTGGCCAGCTCGGGCAGGTTGCCAAGGTCGCGCAGCAGGGCCTGATCAGGTTTGTTCCAGCCGGTGATGCCGCTGTAGCCGACCATGTGTGATTGCAAGCCCAGGGCAACCATCATTTTGGTGAGGTTTACATCGTTGCTGACTGCACGCTGCGGCGCAGCCGTGAAGGTCACCGAGCGGTCGCAGCTTTGCACGGTGACGGGGTAGGCGCTGGGTTGCGCTTGCACCATCGGGCTGCACAACAAGGTGATCAAAGCCAGGCGGGTGAGCATGGCGTTCATTTCAGGGTATCCAGGTAATGCGCGGGTAATCACGCAGAGGGTAGCTGTCGACCAGCGCCTTGGCGCCGAATACGTGGAGCAGCATTTCCGGGGTCAGCACTTCCTGGGGCGTGCCTTGCGCAATGAGCCTGCCGTGATGAATGACACACAGGCGATCACAGAATGCCGCCGCCAGATTCAGGTCATGGATACTGGCCAGCGTCGCCACGCCGAGCTGCTTGACCAGCCCCAGCAGTTCCAGTTGATGGCGCGGGTCCAGGTGATTGGTCGGCTCGTCCAGCACCATCAACCGAGGTTCTTGCACCAGTGCCCGCGCCAGCAGGCAACGCTGTTTCTCGCCGCCGGACAATGTGTCGAACCGATGCTGTTCATAGCCCGCCAGCCCTACGGCGTTCAAAGCGCTCTGCACAATCGCGCGGTCGTGGGCGCTGTCCGCAGCGAAGAAGCCCTGATGAGGCGCGCGGCCCATGCTCGTCACGTCCAGCAGCGTCAGGCCGAATGCATCGGGGAATTCCTGAGCGACCACTGCGACGTGCCGGGCGCACCAGCGCGGGCTGCGGGACCAGATATCGTGAGCGTTGATCGCAACCTTGCCACTGTGCGGACGACTGTAGCGGAATGCGCAGCGCAGCAGGCTGGTCTTGCCGCTACCATTGGGACCGATCAGGCCGACAAACTCGCCGGCAGCGATCTGCAGGTCGATATCTTTCAGGGCGAAGTGTTCGTGCGCGCAGACCGACGCCTGTTCCGGCGCCCACGCGATACGCTCTAGCGCAAGCATCAGAAACTCAGGTCCGCAGTCACGTACAGCGAGCGGGGTTCACCCAGAATCCATTGCTGGCCTTCGTTGTACTGACTCGCTGCGTATTGCCGATCAAACAGATTGCGCGCCTGCAAGCCGAGCGTGGTATTGCGCAGTGCTTTCCATGACAGGCTGGCGTCCGCCACGGTGTAGGCGGGCAGTTCGCGGGTGTTGGCGATATCGGCGTAACGGCTGTCGACGTAGCGCAGCCCGGCGCCGATCTGCACAGCGCTGCCGAGCTGTTTTTCGAGCCACAGGTTGGCCGTGCGCTTTGGCACATCGACGGGTGTATTGCCGTCACGCGAGACGGCCACGCCCGATACGCTCTGATCAAATTGGTCATAGCGCGCACGAACGAAGGCCGCGTTGGCGCTCAGGGCCCAGTCCTGCGGCAGTTGCAGCTTCATGCTGGCCTCAAGCCCGTCGGAAGACTGCTGGCCTACCTGTTGGGTGAGGTCAGGATTGCCGGCATCGGTAGTGAGCAGCTTTTTCTTGACGATATGGTAAGCCGCCAGCGTCCACTCCAGGCGCTGGTCCCACAGGGCCTGTTTGAAACCCACCTCCGATTGCCTGGCGGTGGCGAGGTCGAATTGTTGCTGCGTGGGGTTGAGCGAGACAAGGCTGCCAACGCCATCGGTGCTGGTCGAGTATTGAGCGTAGGCAGAGCTGTCCGGCATCAGCGCGTAAACCAGTCCGATTTTCCAGTTGTTGCCGATCAGGTCCTTTTCTGTGCGGCTGTCGTCACGCAGGGCGTTGCGTTCGATATCCACGTAGTCACGGCGCACGCCTGTGATCACCGAGAGTTGGTCGCTCAGTTGCGTGCGGTTTTCCCCGAAGACCGACAGTTGTCGGGTCGTGCTTTTGAACAGCTCCGAATAGGGCGACGCACTCTGAAAATTGCCCGGTGCCGGATGTTCGATATCAATGGGGTCTCCCGCGGGATTCACATCGTTGTAGGGCGAATTGTTGGTCAGCTTGAAACGGATACGGTTGACGTCCATTCCCAGCACACTCTGGCTATCCAGCCCGCCCAGACTGTGTTTGAAGGTGAACGTCTGCCGATCTCCCGCCTGCTCCTGATTGTGCTTGATGCTGAAATAGCCGCTGCGCGACAGCTGCTGAGTAACAGCGTCCCAGTTGTAGTTTTCGGCGTTCTGCCAGCCTCGGTGCGAGGTCAGGTAGTAAAGCTCGTTGGATGAAGTGAGCCGGTCGGAGATCTGCCAGTCGGTGGTCAGCCGCGTCCATTGGTCGTCGTAATGTTGCTTGTCGTTCTCGATGTTGTAGTTCTTGTCTCGCAAGCCTTCGTGATAACGGCCATTGATCATCGGCACGCCGAAGTAGTTCATCGGGCGCTGATTGCCGCCGTCATGGGCGAGGGTGAACGACAGGTCTTCGCTGGCCTGCCAGCGCAGGGCACCACTGAAAAACGTGCTTTGCGAGTCGCCGTCACCGATCCAGCCGTTGCTGCGCAGCTGATTGAGGTTCAAACGGTAACTCAATTGATCGGTTAACGAGCCGCCGCTGTCCAGCGCGGTCTGCTGGCTATCGTACGAACCGTAGCCAAGGCGCAGGTGGTTTTCGATATCGCCTTCAAAAGGTTTCTTGGGAATGACATTGATCACTGCCCCGGTAGCGCCTTCGCCATAGAGCACGGAGGCCGGGCCGCGCAGCACTTCAATGCGGTCGATTGCCCAGGTATCGACCGGCATGGTGACGGTGCCCATGGCGCTGTACATGCGGCTGCCGTCATACAATTGCATCACCGAGCCCTGACCTGTGAAACCACGCGCGGACAACGCCGTGCCTCCGTCGCCGGGTGTACCGATCGCCGTGATACCGGGGCTGCGGGCCACAGCCTGCTGCACATTTTCGTCACCGCGACTGCGCACCTCGTCGCCATTCAGCGAGCTGGTGCTGGCCGGGGTCTGCAAGGCCGTCAATGACAGGCGAGAACCGGCATGGGTAACTGAATCTAGATGCTCTCCATCTTGCGACTGGGCCGTAGCGTTAATCGTGGACGGAGCAAGTTCGACCTGTTCGGAAGCGTTTGCGTAACTCGCGCTGCTGGCCAGCAGGAAGAGCGTTGTGACTGCACGGCGGGAATGGAAACGAGGGCTGATCATGGATTGAAGGGTCGCTTTGGAGGACTGCGTTTGGTAACCTTTAATTGTTATAACATAACATTTATAGGCCGGCATACCCGCTTACTAATCTTCAAGGGGTGGGGGCGGTTCGATCTATAGCGCTGGCGAATGCAGAATCTCTTTCAGAAGAGCGGGGCCGCCAGGGAGGTGTTCGGGCATCGCTTCCATGACTTGAGTTAAGTCATGCGAAAAATCGTAGAGTCAAAACCTTGTGTGGACGGTTACGTCAGAAATCAAATCTATCCAGTAGCCAGTTAAGTTCCTGGACCGTCAACGTAACTGCCTCATGCATCTCATCGAGAGAGGCGTTGAAACGCCTCGACTCAAGGTGCTTGAACCGAAGGCACAGGCCGTTGTGCTCTCAGCAAAGGATTTTCACGTGTTTACCGTGTCGATTCAGAAAAAAGCAAGGGATCGGACACGGCGACTTTTATGTCCACATTTGACAGATTTCGAAATCAGCACACTAGCGACCATCTGCCTGAAGGCACATTTTTTTACCATCGACCACTTTACATGGCCAGTGATCATTAATATAAGTGTCGGGTTTGAAGCAGGCATTTTGATTATTTACCCAGAATGTTTGCCAGCCAGAGCCTGAAGGTCTCAGATCATTGCATAACGAGTAACCGGTCGATACGAGCCACAGTGTGGTTAATATAGGCAGAGGAAGAGATACATACAGAAGCGTTTTCAAGAAGAGCTTAAACATTACACTTTGAAATTTTGCTGCACGCGTACCGGGTTCTGGAGAAAAAACCTTTCGCGTGGTAAATGCCGCTATTGCAGCATATCCCATCAATATCGCAATAAACGGCGCGGCAAGAAGGGCATAGGCTATATATTGAACTTCTATGATCGGAGCGTTTCTCCAGAGGCGTCCATAGACGGGTGTCACGCCGTCGACAATTATATATACGGCGCTGGCCAGTAGCAGGATAGCCAGTAAAAGCCCCAACACGGTGATGAGGCGAAAGTATTTGGGGAGTGAGTCGATGGATGCACTTTTAACTTTTTTCATAGCTTAGGTAGCCTAAATTGTCCTAGGCGTGGGAGTTCAGGGACTGGTAAGTTGGGCATTATTTGATCGGTGACATTGCGTTTGAACCAGTCTTTGGCGGCTTTTTCCGCTTCGCTCATCAAGGCATCAATAAGATTGTCAGGAAGGCTTCTTATTGAGTTTCTTATGTTGTCAGGATTGATTTTTTTAGGGTTTCACCGAGCTCTTCTAAGTGGTTGATTGTATAGTCGGTGTAGAGGCGTACCTGTTCTTTTAAGCCGCTCTTGATTCCATTATTATTGTCTATCACGTTTAAAAAATAACTGGCTGCGAAAACAAATGCTACGCCGATAGCGACAGGTATTATTGCTGATCCTATGAAAACACCGGCGACACCTGCGGCTGCGTAGCCGACAGCCGTTGCGATACCCGCTTTGACCAACTCAACGCCGACGCCGACGAAAAGGTCAGACATGACACTTTCGTCAGAGAGAAAGTGCTCAAGTAATTCTATTCCTACCGCGACATAGGCGGAAAGTTTGAAACCCTTGATGGCCTCGCCATTGAGGCTGTATTTACCTATACCTACCTCAATAAGCTTCGCATTTTGAGCTAAATATCGTGTTCCTTTGAGCACCGATCTTAGTCCTGGCCTGCCCGTGATGATAACGTATTCCTTACCATTGACTATTGTATATTTAAGTCGGGTCTTATAGCCTCCGATGCGCTTCCACAGTTGCCCTAACTTAAATGTATCATGGGCTGCCATTCCGGTAGGCACTACCCAGTTGGTATTAACCCACTGATGCGCAGTGCTCTGGTAAAGCGACTTGGTACAGCCCCATCCCCCATCCAGTAGTTCTTTATCAGTCCGTGGGCACAGCCAATGCGTTTGTGTGGATCCTTCGTGCGGGGAACTGATGCCTGCCGCCAGGCGATTGGCGTCTTGAAGGGTCAGCACTATCATTTCAGTATGATTTGTGTCTAGGTCATGCTCGAGCTTTTGAGCCTGTTCGTTGGTCAGTCCCATCGTGTCCTCCCTGAATTTCGCAAATGTAAACTCGGACAGCATCCTGGTCAAACTGTGCCTTTGTTAAAAATGTTACAAAAATAATTTCCTGCCGTCATCTGGCTCAAGTCACTGAACCGCCCCGGGTTTCTCGGAGACCCTTTTGTTTGAGTCATGCCACCTGGGCAGACTCGGTGAGTTGCTGATAATAGATTGCTTCTGCTTCGACCGGTGGAATATGACCGATTGGCTCCAGCAGGCGGCGGTGATTGAACCAGTCCACCCATTTCAGGGTTTCCAGCTCCACCGCCCCCCGTGTGGGCCAAGAGCGTCGATGAATCACTTCAGCCTTGTAAAGACCATTGATGGTCTCAGCCAAAGCATTGTCGTAAGAGTCACCGACACTCCCGACCGATGGCTCAATACCGGCTTCGACAAGACGCTCGGTATAGCGAATGGACACGTACTGCACGCCACGGTCACTGTGGTGAATGAGTCCACCCTGCTTGACTGGGCGACGGGCGTAAAGGGCTTGCTCCAGTGCATCGAGTACAAAATCGGTACGCGCTGAACTGGACACCTTCCAACCGACGATGAATCGGGCAAAGACATCAATGATGAAGGCCACGTAAACAAAACCCTGCCAGGTACTGACGTAGGTAAAGTCCGATACCCATAGGGCGTTCGGGCACTCAGCCACAAACTGACGGTTGACATGATCCTGCGGGCACGGCCTGGCTTGGTCGCTGACCGTCGTCTTGACGGGCTTGCCGCGTACCACGCCTTGCAGGCCCAGCTCTCCCATCAGACGTTGCACCGTACAGCGGGCGACTTGCAGTCCGTCACGCAGCAATTGTCGCCAGACCTTGCGCACGCCATATACCTGGAAGTGCTCATCCCAGACTCGCTGGATGTGCTCACCCAGTTCCTGGTCACGCTGCGCACGCGCTGACTGCTGGCTGGGGTCAGCCTGCTGAGCAGCGTACCGGTAGTACGTCGACGGGGCGATTGGCAACACCTTGCAAATCGGCTCGACCCCGTAAGACTGGCGGTTTTCATCAATAAACGTCTTCATCGTTTGAATGGGCGGTCGAGCTCCGCCTGGGCAAAATAGGCTGAGGCCTTACGCAAGATCTCGTTAGCTTGACGCAACTGACGGTTCTCACGCTCCAAGAGCTTGACTCGCTCACGTTCGACTGTGCTCAGCCCATCACGCTGGCCGCTGTTGCGCTCAGATTGGCGAACCCACAGCCGTAATGTCTCGGGCGTGCAGCCGATCTTGGGGGCAATGGCACTGATGGTGGCCCACTGCGACTCGTACTCAGGAAGGTGTTCGAAAACCATCCTGATGGCCCGCTCACGGACCTCTGGGGAATACTTCGGTAGTTTTTTCATCGCTCCATCCTCTCAAAGGTTGGAGTCTCCGAGAAACCCGGGGCGGTTCACACATCATCTCTCTGCGCAGCTTGACAGATAAGAGCTCAGACGGTCTCATTATTCACTTCCAGACTTTATTGCAGGATGCACAGATGATTTTTAATGCACTGGAACAGTTGACTCAGCAGAACAGTCGACTAATCACCTTTGACTCGCCACTGCCTCCCGAGCAAGAGCTGCGTCTGGAAAATTTTTCAGGACGTGAAGCGATTTCTGAACTTTTTGCGTTTGAGGCCACGCTGATATCAAGTGACGCTCGAATTGAGTTGAAAAAGCTTGTGGGCAAGAAGGTTTCCCTCGGTCTCACCCTTGCTGATGGAAATGTGCGTCATCTTAGTGCTCACGTATCGGACTTCGTGCATTTGGGGGCCGATGGAGGCGTCGCCAGCTATCATGCGCGGCTGGTGCCGTGGGTCTGGCTGCTTAGCAGGCGCAGTGATTCGCGCGTTTTTCAGGACAAAACAGTAGAAGAGGTTGTAAGGGAAATTTTTTCCTATTATCAGAGCCTCGCAGTATTTGAGTTTCGTCTGACTCGTCCTCTAAAGAAAATGAGTTACTGTACTCAGTATATGGAGTCAGACTTAAATTTTATTCTTCGTCTCCTCGAAGCTGAAGGTTTATTTTTTACGTTTCAACATTCCCAAGATGAACACTGCATGATGATCATGGATGACAGTCGCGATCTTCCTGCGCTGCCTGCTCAACCCGTCATTCGGTATCATCGCGCATCTGTCACCGAAGAGGCTGACTCGATCACCACGTGGTCGTCCTCTCGTAACCTACAGCCTACTCAGTTGGCCATGAAGTCTTTCGACTATAAACAGCCCAGAGATCCGCAACTGGTACAGATGAAATCAATCGCCAAACAGGGCGAGATGGGAGAGTTTGAAACCTTCGATTATGAGGGGGTATACGGTTACACTGATCTTGAAGATGGCCAACAAAAAGCCCGAAACCGGCTAGAGGCGATGGAGGTATTAGGCAAGCAGTTTTCGGGTTCCAGTAACTGCCGTGTCATGGAGCCTGGATATTTCTTTGAGCTGACGCAGCACTACGATCATGACCAAGATAGCCAGGAGGACAGGCAGTTTTTATTGCTGAGCGTAAATCACTCAGGCCAGAACAACTATCTCAGTCACGGTGAGCCCGGTTACCAGAATTCATTTGAGTGCATCCGTCGTAAGATCCCTTACAGGCATAGACTTTCTACACCGCGGGCTGCAATCCGCGGCCCGCAAACCGCCATCATCGTCGGCCCCCCCGGCGAAGAAATCTACACTGATGAAATGGGCCGTGTAAAAGTGCAGTTTCACTGGGACCGCTATGGCCAGTTCGACGACAAAAGCTCCTGCTGGGTCCGCGTTGCCCAATCCGGTGCCAGCGGCGGTTTCGGCAGCATTCAGATCCCTCGTGTCGGCGACGAAGTCGTAGTGGTATTCCTCGACGGTAACCCTGACCGCCCGCTGATCATGGGCAGTCTCTACAACAGCCAGAACACGCCGCCATGGTCTCTCCCGGCCAACAAGACTCAAAGTGGCTTCCTGACCCGGTCGATGAAAGGCCATGGCGGCACAGCGAACTTCTTTCGCTTTGAAGACAAGGCCGGTGCTGAGCAAGTCATCATGCACGCCGAGCGCAACATGGACACCGAGATTGAATTCGACGAGACGCACAAAGTCGGTAACAACCGCTTGATGACAATTGATGGCATGCAAACCGAGATCATCAAGAAAGACGCTGTGATGAGTGTTCAGGAAGGCTCACTGACGATTCAGGTTGATAACCAGTTCATCCATGTCAATGCCAAGCAGCACATCATTCTTCAGGTAGGCGAAAGCAGCATCACCCTTACGCCGGACGGAATAGAGATCAAAGGCAATGCCATTACCACAGTGAGCAAGGGCACAACTCAAATCACCGGCGCGCCGGTCAGAGTCAATGACTGAGGTAGCGAGCCGATGACCAGCACCAGTATTTATGATCGTATTTAAGAAAGGCTTTTGGCTCAGGGGGCACTAGGCTCTGTACGTAAAGTGGCTGCGCTCGGTGATGCTGCGTTAAAAACAGGCTCGAGCGCGAGTCCGATCGGAATGCTCATTTACAACACGTAGAGTCGAGCGCGACCCCGGCCGTTCCTCGCCTGTTTTTGCCTTGCCTGGCCTTCGCTCGCCGACTTTTCGTACAGAACCTAGGCTGCATGGTTCTGGCTACTCATGCCCGCCTTGTCACCACCAGCTCCACCGCTGCAATGCGGTCCACGTCTTCGTAACCCTCTTCAAGCAACTCTTCGCCAAACACATCCGGGTCCAGTTCGCGATAGGTCCATGCCAGCGCCGCATGATCGATATCGCCGCGTACGGCCTCGAAGAACGGGTCGTGCTCGCCCACCATGGCCACGCCGGTATAGAGCACCAACGAGCCGCCCGGGGTAAGGCGATCCAGTGATTCGCGCAGGATGCGCACTGACAGGTCCGCGCCCAATGCGTCACCACCGTGGCGGTAGGCGCGGCGTTTGGCGTCTTTCATGTACGGCGGGTTGGCAACGATGAGGTCGAAGTTGCCCGTCAGACCCGAGAGGATGTCGCTGTGGCAGCATTGCATGTTTTCCAGCCCGGCCACCCTGGCGTTGGTCTGAGCGAAATGCAGGGCCTTGGGGTTTATGTCGACGGCGTATACCTGCGCCTGCGGGCGCGCAACTGCGATCAGCAGGGCACCAGCGCCGGTGCCACAGCCGATGTCGACAGCACGGCTGATCGAGTGTGAAGTGCCTTGCAGATGACGATTGATGGAGTGCGCAAAGCGATAGGTATCCGGACCGAAAAACACCGAGTCTTCATCGCCGGTAGGAAACGCGGAATGCACCAGCAACAAGTCATCCAGGCTTGAAAATCTCACCCGGCTCTTCAAGCCGTCTTCGCTGCGTTGAAGAATACCGGCTTCCAAAAGCCCTTGAGCCTCTGCAACCGGAAGCATGGACTCCGGTATCGTACGGCTCCATCCGAAGACATCCCGCAGCGATACCGCAGTGCGGTTCTCCGGGCGTTGATTGACGTGTTGATGAGTCAACGGCGTGGGCGTGATGAAACGATAGCCACTGGTTTTGAGGCGCTGGGCGAGCGCAATCAGCGCGGCGCTGTCGGGCAGTGATTGAGTCATGGGCGGGCTCCTGTCACTCGTTCGGCCATGCTGCTGACAAACAGGCGAGTGGCATGCAGCCCGGCGGCTGTCGCGTGCCTTGCCGGAGACATGCTTTCGATCAACGTAGACATCTTCTCGGACGCTGCTGCCGACTCGAGTTTCATGTGCAGCTCGCGCACATCCGGGTCAGCATCCGCCGATGCAGGCACGGCAAGAACCGGCAATGGCTGAGCACCGCCTTGCAGATTGCGGAAACGGGATCGAAATGCTTCCGGCAGCCGCTTGCCGACAGGCTGCTGAGCGCTGCCATCCGACAGCCATTCGCCGGCGATCCAGTCGTGCACCAATTGCTTTTCGTAGCCATTGAACACGCCGAACATCGGTGCACCGACCCCTTCGAACAGTTTCCAGAAGCGGCTATTGAGAGGGTCTTCGTGACGCTTGATCCAGCCCCTGTTTTGCAGCACGGCAAGAAACTCCGGGATCTGGTCGGGCTCGGCAAGCCACTCGTTGACTGTCTTGCCGTCCAGACGGCAATAGTCGGAATGCATGTGCTGACCGAAGGTCCGCTTGCGCTCCAGCATGGCGATCACCTCCTGCTCCAGATCGAACGACTGGATCACAGCAGTCGAGCCCATGCCCAACTCGTTCAGCCTGTAGCCATTGGCGACACGGCGATAAAATTCGTCGCGTTCCTGGCCCACAGGCAACAGCTCAAGAACGCTCTGCGCAGCCTTGCGTGCGTGGCCGGTGCTGGCGTTATCGATCGTCACATGCAGCGTGAAGTAATAAGGGTCGATGCCCAGTTCATTCAGTTCGAACGATGTGATGAGCAAATGCAGCGGCAGCTGTTCATAGCCCAGGTTGTAACCAATCACCTCGGGAAGGTACTGCTCGCTCAGTTGCCCCAATGACAGCTGAATGGCGCCTTGCAGATAGGCGTCATCTGCCAGTGGGGCGCTGGTGTCGCAGTCCAGGTCGGCCAGCAACTTGCGATAAAGGGAGACATGATTCTGCGCCTGTTCGCCGTCGCCCAGTTCTTCCAGGTAAGTACGAATCAGACCGTGAAAACGGTAGTCTGCCCAATGCGGCAGCAAGCCATACAGCCATGCGCCGTCAACCAGCTTGGTCGGCGCGACCTGCTGAATGAAATACATCGCGTGAGCCTTGGTCTTGAAAAATCGCCTGGGCTGCCCGGCGCGACGTTGTTCAAGGTAGAGCGCATAGTGATCGGCTACGACCCCTACGTTCTGCTCCATCCAGTGTTCCAGCGCTTCAGGCTGAGCCGGAAGGTCGCAGTTTTCCCGCTCGGCCTGGGCCAGGCAGTGATTCAGAAACATGACCGCATCGTGTTGATATTCTGGAGCACGTTCACTCATCCATGATTGATAGACGGTTTTTGAACAGGCTTCTTCAACGACGGTTTTGACGACGGCATTGCCAGTCATCACTTGAAGAGACGTCATGAAAATCGTACCTCGGCAGTTGAAAATCACGATTGACGCGGTCACGCGAGACTTTCTGTTTTCTATGCAGCGTAGATAAGTGAGTATCGTGATACGGGGAAATTCAGCGTATTTTGCCGAGGGCCGATAGGTGGCAGATGTGGTTATTCCATAAGCACGAATGCCTCGCGGAAAAAATGTATTCTCGTTCTGTGTGCACATCAGGAACAGGCGATCATGGACAACTCACATGGCGTACAGAACCTTGTCTGGCAAACCAGCCAAGTGTCCTCGACAGACCGTGAGCAGCATTTGAAGCAAACGCCGAAAACAGTCTGGCTGACCGGATTCAGCGGCTCCGGAAAGTCCACCATAGCGTTTGCACTGGAGCGAGCGTTGATGGATCGTGGCAGGCTTGCGTATACCCTGGATGGCGACAACGTACGTCAGGGTTTGTGCCGGGATCTGGGGTTTGCTGCGGCAGACCGTTCGGAGAACATCAGGCGCATCGCTGAAGTCGCCCGGTTGATGAATGACGCAGGCCTGATCGTTATCTCGTCATTCATTTCGCCCTATGAGGCCGACCGGGAAGCCGCTCGCTCGATCATTGGCCACGAACGCTTCATCGAAGTGTTTATCAGCACACCGCTTGAAACCTGCATTCAGCGTGACCCTAAAGGGCTTTATCGCCGGGCGTTGGCAGGCGAGTTGAAAGATTTTACCGGCATCAGCGCCCCTTACGAACCGCCTGCTGGCGCCGCCCTTTGTCTTGATACCAGTCAATTATCAATGGATGACTGTCTTGAGCGAGTTTTACGACTGCTCAGTCTGAATACATAAGCTGGCTGGCTCACCTGCTGGGTTCAGGATCATCGACATCGGCCTTTTGCTGCAAGCGGTCGGACAGGCTGAACACAGGTTTTGGGCGTGGGTCAAAACGTCTATATCGTCGATAACGATGACGTATTCAGCCCACACAAGGATGATCGAAAATGAACAATTATTTTCGCATGAGCGCCATTGCCATCGTGCTTTCGCTAGGCTCTCAAGTGGCTACCGCTGCGCAGGACGCTGATGACTTTGTAAAAGATGCTTCTGCAGGAGGGATCGCAGAAGTTCTGGTCGGCAAGCTTGTACAGGATGAGAAGGGTGTGTCTGCCGACGTGAAGAAGTTTGCTCAGCAAATGGTCACAGACCACACGGCTGCTAACGATAAGCTGGCAGCGATTGCCAAAAGCAAGAACCTTGAACTGTCCGAGGACCCCATACTGATGGACAAAGCCGAGGCCGCCATTCTGGAAATGCACAAGAAGTCGTTTGATCAAGCGTATGCCAATAATCAGGTCATTGCGCATGAGCAGGCGACCAAACTGTACAAGGAAGAGGCCGAGAACGGTGATGACCCCGAGCTCAAGGCGTTTGCCAAAGCCACGTTGCCAACACTTGAGCAGCATCTTGAACATGCGAAAAAACTTGCAGCTGCGCATGGCGACGACGCTGCCAAAAAGTGATGTAACTGTAAAAACGTGATGGGATATTGCACATGATGACATCTTCCTGGCGAGAGGTAACGTCATGCGGCTATTGATACGTCACTGAATGATATGACTCTCTGCGCTGCAAACATCTGAGCGTTCGTGAATGAACAAATCTTCTATGGTCATACGAGTCATGGTTATACCCTTTTCAGTAACCGAGTGACTTATCCACAGGCAAGGCTGGTGTCCAGCCTGCCCGGGGACTCGTCTTATAGACCGTATGCCATTGGTGACCAGATGTGATCAGCGTTCGGGCAGGTTGTTATCAAGCAAGGTTCCAACCCCGAAGACCTTCATAGCCATCACCACCTGAAGACCCCGACGTGCGAGCAGCGCCTGAGCCTCGAAAGCACGAAGCCCTTTTACAAACACCGCGTCGGTCAACGCAGTATCCAACTCGCCCTGAGACGGGAGAGGTTTGCGGGAGCGAAGTTTTTTCATGATTCCGTTCTCCTGAACAAGGCAGGCTTAAACCCGTTTCAAACATTTTTGCCCTGTACAAAACCAGAACCCAGATCCGCACCGGTAATAGGGTTGGCAGTCGGATCGGACTGGGTCCGCTCCTTCATCATTTCCAGCACTTCTGCATCCTTGGCATCCAGCGTGACGGAAGCAGTGCCATCGCCGCCATCGACAGCCGGTTGTGGCGATTCCACATACTCCCAGACACCGCCCTGGTTCCACGGACCGCGTACATTGGGTTCACCGGACATGTTGAAGTACTTGTTGGTGAATTCCGGCATGCCTGGCAGCTTGCCCTGCGGGAAGTTGGGCTGGATGGCGTGCAGGGCTTTTTCGAAAGACAACTGGTGAGCGATTTCACGTGTCATCAGAAAGCCCAGTGCCTCTTTCACGCCCGGGTCATCTGTCACGTTCATCAAACGCTCGTAAACAATCTTCGCTCTGGATTCCGCAGCGATGTTGGAGCGGAAGTCAGCCGTTGGCTCGCCAATGGTATCGATGTAGGCCGCCGTAAAAGGCACACCGGCAGAGTTGGTCAACGGCGCACCGGCCCCGTACAGCAGGCTGGTGATATGGGAGTCGTTGCCATTGCCGTTGATGGAGCGGTAAAGCTCGCCTTCTTCTTCGATGCCTTCAGCCAATTGACCTTTGGCGCCTTTGTTGAGCATGACAATAATCGAGCCGACTATTTCCAGGTGGCTCAACTCTTCGGTGGCGATGTCCATCAGCAGGTCTTTACGGCCTGGATCCTCCTCGCTCAACCCTTGAGTGAAATAACGTCCAGCTGCTGCCAGCTCGCCTTGGGCACCGCCGAACTGTTCCAGCAGAAGATTGGCCAGTCCAGGGTTTGGTCTAGCTACCCGCACGGTATATTGAAGCCGCTTGTTATGAATAAACATGTCGTGTCCTCAGGCGTGATCTTTTGGGAAGCGTCAACCCACCTGGATGGGTTTTATTCAACGCAGTCACTGGATATGAGAAAGCGGGGATGTAGACGTTGCGTATAACTTTAGTGAACGGGATGAACGGCCTGAAAATCCGGGTTCAATAGAATTTTCTTATTCGCTGAATGTTTGAAAAACAACACACTCTTAGTTCAGAGGCCCCGCAGGTAATGCTCAGAGCGTAAGCCGTCTGTGTTGGCGAAAAATTCAAAAAAGACGGGTTATAAACAAAGTCTATTAGTTGTCATAGCCTTGCGGCCATCCCTATCGGCATGAGTGAGGGTGGCTATATGATATCGCTTACATGATGGCATTAATATTTTGAATTTTTCGAAAACCCTGCGATCTGTTTTGCGAGTCGACAAAGCAGGAGCACCACAATGGCTGATGAAAAACACTACCGTATCGATTACCTGCTGCATGGCAGTTACAAGACGTTCTATATAAGAGCGGTTGTCATGGACAATAAAGAAGCCTGGCACTGGGCGTCGGTGGATGCAGGATTCGGTGCGATCCCCAAGTACCGTTCCGACCCGGTACCAAAGCTGAGCAAGCCTCAAGCTGAAAAGCTCGGGTTGTCGAACGTGGAGTGGACGAGGGCTTGAAAGGTCCTCGTTCAAAACGCTATGAAGCTCACCGTCGTGCGTCACGATGCCGCACGACGGTGTACGCGCTGAAAAATCTGTGGTCGGCAGATCTGCCGGATGGACACCCGTTTCCCGCCATACTGAGCTGAATTCACCTCATTTGGATCAGCGTTCATCGCAAGCTCCGCACCTCACACCCCGCTTCCGCTCCCCGCCGCAAATCCCCGCAACCTCACGTTCTACGTGGCCCTGCCGATAGCCCGGTATCAGATTATGGCCTCATTGAACTTCCCCGATAGGGCACAGCTCTGAAGTGATGTCACTATGCCTCTATCTGAATGGATGATTCCCTTCGAGGTGGTACCACTGACCTTGCACCTGCCGTGATGCAAAGAAATAAAGGAGCTTTTTCAGCTGGATCGGGCACCCTAATTAAAATAGAGACCACTATGAACATCCTTTCGCCTGGTATTTACCTTACCAATCGCCTGCGCTTCCCTGCCAAGTTTGCCGTTTTAGCCATCATCATCGTCATCCCGCTGATCGTTCTTGGTCTTCGGGTTTTCAACAGTCTGAATGCGAGCATCGACACCGTTGCCCAGGAACGTATCGGTCGTGAATACCTGCATGTCATGACACCCGTTCTGCGACTCTCCATGCTGCAGCGTGCAGCAACCAACCGTTTGCTCGCCGGTGATGCCTCCGCTGCCCAGGATCTGGCCAGCAACCGCACCCAGCTTGAAACAGCGCTTGGTAACCTCGCCGACATGGATGCCCGTCAAGGACGTCTGCTGGAGACCGAGAGTCGCGTGCAGCGTCTTCGCGAAGGTGCGCGTTCCCTGATGGAAAGTCTCAAGCCTGGTCTTTCGCAAGACGAGGTGTTTGCACAGTGGAATGAGCAACTGGCCCAGACACTCAACTTTATCTATTACGTCTCGGCTACCTCGGGCATGGTGCTCGACGAAGATTATGCGTCGCTGTTTCTGATCGACCTGAGCACCATTCGTATGCCCAGAGAAATCAACGTGGCTGGTCAGATCCGGGGTATCACAGCCGGTTTGAGTACCGGTCAGGGGCTAAGCGTACCGATGCGCGGCTCGCTTGAAAGCCTGTTGAAGATCGAACTGCAATTTCGCGCGGAGCTGGAGCAAAGCATTCGACTGCTCAAGCGTCGTGCTCCAGAGCTTGCTGCCCGCATTGGCGACCCTATCGCTTCGGCCACCTCGACGATGGACAGTTTTCGCAACGACCTGCACGCCTACGTCAAAGGTACAGAGTTCTCGGTGCAGCAGGGGCAGGCGCTGAGCGCGCGCGGTAACGCCGTGGTAGCCGGGCTTTATAAGGCCCAGGACGAAATCCAGAGTGCGCTTCAAGGTGAACTGGATACGCGTTACGACGCGCTCTTGCTGCAACGCGAAGTCGTGATTGCCATGTGCGTAATCATGGGCTTGCTGTTGCTCTATGCGTTCTTCAGCATCTACCGTGCCCTGCGCCTGACCATTGATGGTCTGCTGGGCGTCACCCGTCGCCTGGCCGACGGTGATCTGAGTGCCCGTGTACAGGTGAGCAGCAAGGACGAAGTGGCTGACATCGCCAACGGTCTGAACCTGATGGCCGAAGCATTCGCCAGCTCCATTTCGCACATGGACCGCACGTCATACGAACTGTCTGATGTGGCTGCCCGACTGGGCACCTCCATCGGTCTGGCCAAGCAGTCGATGAACGCGCAACAGGCTGAAACCGAGCAAGTGGCGACGGCCATCAACGAAATGACCACAAGCGTGGCCGACGTAGCGCAGAACACCGAAGGTGCTGCGCTGGCTGCTGATGAAGCGAACACCGCCTCGCGTAACGGGCTGCGCATCATGCATCAGGCCCACTCGACCATTCAGGCTCTGGCTGAAGAAGTGGAAGTCAGCGCCCAGAAAGTCCAGGCGCTGGCCCTGCACAGTCAGTCTATTGGTGGGGTTATTCAGGTCATCAGTACGATTGCCGATCAGACCAACTTGCTGGCCCTGAATGCTGCCATCGAAGCGGCCCGGGCTGGCGAGCAAGGCCGTGGGTTTGCTGTGGTGGCTGATGAAGTCCGCACACTGGCTTCGCGAACTCAGGCGTCGACCGAAGAAATCCGCAACATCATCCAGCAACTGCAAAGTGCCACCGATGTTGCCGTGCAGCAGATGCAGGCCGGCCAGCTAAAGGCTCAAGCGTGCATCAGTGCCGCCAGCGATGCTTCTGGCAGCCTGTCGAGCATCAGCCAGGGCGTCGAGCGTATCGTCGAGATGAACACTCAGATCGCCAGCGCCGCGGTGCAGCAGCATGCGGTTTCCGAAGACATCAACCGTAATGTCATGGAGATCCGCAACAGCTCCGGGACCTTGATGCTGGGTATCGACAACAATGCGGTCACTGCCGAAGAACTGGCGCGAGTTGCCACTGACATGCGCAATGTCGTGGCGCGTTTCAAGCTGACTGCCTGACCGGATCGGGGGCTTGCAGCCCCCCGATTCTCCTCTCGAATCGGCGTTCGAACGCTGATTGCCTTTTTTTTGATCAAGTTTTGCTCTTCTGCAGCCGATAGCTCTGGCGCGCGGGTTTGCTGTCCATAAAAACAAATCTTCAGCTCTTTCGTCGCGCACAAAAAGCATTTTCAGGAGATTTTATGAACAGCAGCTTTGCGAATATCAGCGTCAACATGAAGTTGGCATTGGGCTTTGGGACGGTTCTTTTTTTCACTGCCATTCTCGCCCTGGTTGGCTGGACCAGCCTCGATAAACTCATCAATAGCACCGACAGAATCGGCGACATCACTGAGTTGAGTGACAACTTGACCAATCTGCGGGTCGCGCGCCTGCAATATATGCTGACTGACGGCGATGAAACCGCCGCACAAAACATGCAGAGCAAGCTGGATGTCTTCAAGGCGCAGCAGCAATCACTGCTCATCAGCTTCAACAACCCGCTCAACCTCAAGCCTCTGCGCGAACTGGCCGATGTCACCCGTGACTATGAAGCCTCGTTGAACAGCATGCGCGCTGCGTTTCAGGCTGGCGCCAAAGTGCGTAACGAGATGACCGCCAATGCCATGGTTGCCATGCGGGCTGTCGACTCGTTGAACGATGCCGTCACGCAGATCGATCCTGCGGACCCGGCGCGTTTTGATCAGGCCCAACTGGCGACTGCCGCCAGGCAAGACCTGATTCTGGTTCGCTATGAAGTACGTGGTTATACCAGCAACCCCAATGACAAGACCGAGACAGCAGCTTTTCAGCAACTGGATACGGCGATCAGTCATCTGGACAGGCTCAAAACCACTTTTGGCGCTGCCAACCGCGAACAGATTGCCCAGTTTGAAAGCGCTCTTCGTAGCTACCGCAGCTCGGTCGACGCTTTCAAGGCCACCACTCAGACTGCTGCGAGCGTGCGTAAGGACCTGACTTCCCAAGGGGCTGCCATCGTCAAACTGGGCGAAGAGCTGTATGGCATTCAGATGCAGATGGGCAAGGATGACACTGCTCAGGCGCGTAATCTGCAGATCGGTTGCGTGCTGTTGGTCATGTTGCTGGGCATTCTTGCGGCCATCGTCATTACCCGGCAGATCACCCGGCCGCTGCGCGACACGCTGGCGATTGTCGAGCGCATCGCTGCTGGCGACCTGACTCATACCGAAGCCGTCACCCGACGTGACGAACTGGGCGTGTTGCAGCAGGGCATCCAGCGCATGGGCACCACCCTGCGCGAGCTGATTTCCGGTATTCGTGACGGCGTCACGCAGATTGCCAGCGCTGCCGAAGAGCTGTCGGCGGTTACCGAGCAGACCAGCGCCGGGGTCAACAGCCAGAAGGTCGAGACCGATCAGGTGGCGACCGCGATGCATGAAATGTCGGCCACCGTGCACGAAGTGGCACGCAATGCCGAGCAGGCGTCCGTCGCTGCCTCCGATGCCGACAAGCAGGCCCGTGAGGGTGACAAGGTCGTCGGCGAAGCCATCCAGCAGATCGAGCGACTGGCCGCCGAGGTGGTTCGCTCATCCGATGCAATGAACGTGCTGGAGCAGGAAAGCGACAAGATCGGCAAGGTTATGGATGTAATCAAGGCGGTTGCCGAACAGACCAATCTGTTGGCGCTCAACGCGGCCATTGAGGCCGCGCGTGCCGGGGAAGCCGGTCGCGGTTTTGCCGTGGTGGCCGACGAGGTCCGCGGCCTGGCGCAACGGACCCAGCAGTCCACCGAGGAGATCGAGGGCCTGGTGGCTGCATTGCAGAATGGCACGCGTCAGGTGTCGGGCATCATGCTTGGCAGCCGCACACTGACTGACAGCAGTGTCGAGTTGACGCGCAGGGCCGGTACGTCACTGGAAAGCATCACCCGGACCGTGTCGAATATTCAGGCGATGAACCAGCAGATCGCAGCCGCCGCCGAGCAACAAAGCTCGGTGGCCGACGAAATCAGCCGCAGCATCGTCAACGTTCGCGACGTATCCGAACAGACCGCCGAAGCCAGCGAAGAAACCGCAGCCTCCAGCGTCGAACTGGCGCGTCTGGGAGGCCAGTTGCAAACGATGGTCAGCCACTTCCGCGTCTGAACCAGCGCACTGTTGTGCCCGTGCGGCGCGGGGCGCGTGAGGTGTTCTTTCGGATACCTATCGTTCCCTGCGCTCCAGCTAAGAAGTCATAAAGAGGACGCAGAGCGTCCAGAACGGCATGCGACGCAGAGCGTCGCACGATAGCTTGCGTTCTCACAGACACCTATCGTTCCTCACGCTCCAGCGTAGGAATGCCTTGGGTGACGCTCTGCGTCACAACTCTGCGCCGCGCCGACTGTTCACGATCGGGCGCAGAACATTCAGAACGGCATACCCGTTAGTCCTGCAAATATACGTTGGTATATATAACTCATACTCACAGATAAACATGACCTACTTTTGCAGGTTTTAACAGTTGTTCAAAACTCGATAAGCTTTACTCACTGTCCGGCAACTATTAACTCACTGCCTTTTTCTGTTATCGCCGACCGCCTGTTTGTTTATCACGCTGGCGGGTACGCGCCTGCACAGCCGATTCGAGGTGAACAATGCATTCGATATTTGAATTCGGTAAAAGCCTGCGCACGCCCCGTTTTGTAAAACCCGGTGCGCGCACTCCTTATTGGGCCGATGGTATTTGCCTGGTCGTTATTGCCGTGTTTATTGCGCTGGTGCTGTATGGCGTGGGCCAGATGATGCAGCCACTTGCCGCGCTGAACTCAAGCCCGATGAGCCTCGACCCTGCGCGCCTGCCCGAATATGCATTGCGCACCACGCTGCGCATGTTCATCGCGCTGGCGGCTTCGCTGGTTTTCACGTTTGTCGTGGCCACGCTGGCGGCCAAAAGCCGTAAGGCCGAGCAGGTGATTATCCCGGCGCTGGATATTCTTCAGTCGGTTCCGGTCCTGGGGTTTCTGACGTTCACAGTGACCTTCTTCATGGGCCTGTTCCCCGGTCGGCAAATGGGTGTCGAATGCGCAGCGATTTTTGCCATTTTCACCAGCCAGGCATGGAATCTCGCATTCAGTTTCTATCAGTCAATGCGTACCGTGCCGAGCGACCTGAATGAAGTCACCCGGCAGTTCGGACTGTCTCCACTGCTGCGTTTTACCCGTCTGGAGCTGCCGTTCGCCGTACCGGGCCTGGTGTGGAACATGATGATGTCGATGTCCGGCGGCTGGTTTTTTGTGGTCGCTTGCGAAGCCATTTCGGTCGGTGACACCACGGTCAATTTGCCCGGCATCGGCTCGTGGCTGGCGCTGGCCATCGAGCAGAAAAACCTTGCTGCGATTGCCTGGGCGGTGGGCGCAATGGCGCTGGTGATCCTGGCCTATGACCAATTGTTGTTCAGGCCGATCGTGGCATGGGCGGACAAGTTTCGCTTCGAGCAAACCGCGTCGTCAAAGCGTCCGCGCTCCTGGATGTACAGCCTGCTGGGTCGCTCGCGGGTGGCACCGATGCTGGGCTCGATCCTCGCTACGCCATGCAAATGCCTGATGCTGATCGACTGGCGCGTGGTATCCCGGCTGTGGAACGTAAAGCTCACGCCTGGCGTTGCCCGGTTGTTCGACTATCTATGGCTGGCCCTGGTGATGGCTGCTTGCCTGACCGGCAGTGTTTACCTGTTCAGGTTCATCGAGACATCGTTGGGCATGAGCGACCTGGTCACCGCGTTGGGATTGGGGCTGGCAACAATGGTGCGGGTGATTGTCCTGATCGTCATTGCCAGCCTGATCTGGGTCCCTGTCGGTGTATGGATCGGCTTGCGTCCGGTCTGGGCTGAACGCTTGCAGCCGATAGCGCAGTTCATGGCGGCCTTTCCAGCCAACGTACTGTTCCCTTTTGCAGTGATTGCGATTGTCGGCCTGCACCTGAACCCGGACATCTGGCTTTCGCCGCTGATGGTGCTCGGCACCCAATGGTACATCCTGTTCAACGTGATCGCAGGGGCCAGCGCCTTGCCGACTGACCTGCGCGAAGCGGCCACGATATTCAACATGCGCGGCTGGCAGTGGTGGCGGCGTGTGGCCTTGCCGGGGGTGTTCCCCTACTACGTCACCGGGGCGCTGACCGCATCGGGTGGGTCATGGAACGCCAGCATCGTCGCTGAAGCGGTGTCCTGGGGTGATCAGCATCTGGAAGCGGCAGGGCTGGGTTCTTACATCGCCAACGCGACTCAGGCGGGAGACTTTCCACGCGTTGCGTTGGGCATTGTTGTCATGTCGATCTTCGTCATCGCGTTCAACCGGTTGCTGTGGCGTCCGCTGTACGGGTTTGCCGAGCGGCGTCTGAGTCTTGTGTGATTTTGATTGAGGAGGGCGCCATCATGATGGCTGTCGAAACGCGTTGCCTGGTAGATGTTCAGAAAGTCCGACATGTGTACGGCAAAGGCAGCAAAGAGCGCCTGGTGCTGGATGACGTGACACTGACGCTCAATGAGAACGAAATTGTGGGCTTGCTGGGTCGCTCCGGCTCGGGCAAGTCCACCCTGCTGCGCTCCATCGCGGGGTTGGTGGTGCCCACGGAAGGCGAAGTGAATTTTCCTCGCCGCGTGCAGGGGCGGGCGATGTCGGTAGGCATGGTTTTTCAGAGCTTTGCCCTGTTCCCGTGGCTGACGGTGCTGGAAAACGTCGAAGTCGGGCTTGAAGCGCAACGTGTGCCACCTGCCGTGCGTCGCAAGCGCGCGTTGGCGGCCATCGACCTGATCGGTCTGGACGGCTTTGAGAGTGCTTACCCCAAAGAGCTTTCAGGCGGCATGCGCCAGCGCGTGGGCATGGCACGTGCGCTGGTCATCGACCCTGATGTACTGCTGATGGACGAGCCGTTTTCCGCGCTCGATGTGCTGACGGCCGAAACCCTGCGCACCGACTTGCTGGATATGTGGAGCGAAGGGCGCATGCCCATCAAGTCGATCCTGATGGTGACGCACAACATTGCCGAAGCCGTGCTGATGTGCGATCGCATTCTGCTGTTCTCCTCCAATCCGGGTCGGGTGATCAGCGAGATCAAGGTCGATCTGCCTCAGCCGCGCAACCGCCAGGACCCGATCTTCCGGGCGCTGGTGGAGGAGATCTACGTGCTGATGACCCAGGACAACGATGCAGGCGAAATACGTCAGGGCGTGTTTCCAGGCACCGGGCTGGGCATGGTCTTGCCGCAGGTGTCCACCAATGCGCTGGCAGGGCTGATCGAAGCCATTCATGCGCCGCCCTACAGCCTCAAAGCGGACCTGCCGGAACTGGCCAGCGCGCTGCACTACAACGCCGACGAGCTGTTCCCGATTGCCGAGGTCCTGCAACTGCTGCGTTTTGCAGAGCTCAAGGGCGGTGATATTCGCTTGTTGCCTGCCGCAAATCGCTATGCGCTGGCGGATGTGGACGAACGCAAGCAAATGTTTGCCCAGCACCTGCTGAGCTTCGTGCCGCTGGTCGCGCACATTCGGCGAGTGCTGGATGATCGCCCCACGCACACGGCACCGGCGCGGCGTTTTCGCGATCAACTGGAAGACTTCATGTCGGAAAGCGATGCCATGCAGACCCTGAATGTCGTTACGCAATGGGGGCGTTACGCCGAGCTGTTCGCTTATGATGAGCTGGCCGATCAGTTCAGTCTGGATAACCCGTCCTGAGGTTTGTACGACATACTCGGCAGGCCTTTTGAAGAGCGAGATGGTGCAGATGCACGAGCCAGAATCCTGTAGCAGAGCCGCGATGGTCGTCAGGTGGGTCGCTTTGCTGGCGCTGGCGCTGGTCATCGCGATTGCCGATACCCTGACCGATCTGGAGATCGCCGTGGGGGTGTTCCAGATCGCGGTGGTGTTGCTGGCGGTCAGGCTTTTGCCGGTCAGGGGCGTTATTGTCATGGCGGCGGTGTGCATGCTGCTGACGGTGGTCAGTTACGAAATGACCACCTCCAGAGGCAGCGAGGCGTCCGGGCTGATCAACTGCGTCATCAGCCTGGCCGCCATCGCCATGACCACCTGGCTGGCGCTGCGTATGGCGCGGGCCATCCGCACGGTTCATGAAGCGCGCTCGCAGCTGGCGCACATCGCACGGGTCAATCAGTTGGGTGAGCTTGCTGCGTCCATTGCCCATGAGGTGAATCAGCCGCTGTCGGCGATTGTCATCAGCGGTAACGCCTGTCAGCGCTGGCTGGCCACCGAGCCGGTCAATCTGGAAAAGGCCCGTCAGGCAGTCGAGCGCATGATCGGTGATGCCAATCGCGCCGGGGACATCATTGTGCGCGTGCGCGCCCTGGCGAAGCGCTCGTCGACGCACAAAGAGTGGATCAGTGTGGCGGACACGGTGGCCGAGATTGTCGCGCTTGCGCACAGCGAGATAGACGGGCAGGGCGTCACACTGTCGGTTGACGTGCCGGAGGGAATGCCACCGCTGCTGGCTGACCGGGTGCAGATCCAGCAAGTGCTGCTGAACCTGATGCTCAACGGCATGGACGCGATGAGGAAAGTCGAACCGGAACAGGCGCAACTGGACGTGCGGGCCGAGTGGCGCGGAGGAGGGGAAATCGAGTTCACTGTCAGCGACAGCGGTGTAGGGATTCAGCCGGAAGCAGCCGACCGGCTTTTCGACGCTTTCTACACCACCAAAGAGGAAGGCATGGGGATTGGACTGGCGATCAGTCGGTCTATCATCGAAGCCCATGGCGGGCGAATCTGGGTGACGCCCAACCCCTCAATCGGGGCCACGTTTCATTTCACGCTGCCCACTGGAAAAATGGAAACCTGATGAACACAGCCGCCACTGCACCGCAGGCCGAAGAGCCGGTCATCTTTGTCATCGATGACGACCTCTCGGTGCGTTCTTCGCTGGAAGACCTGCTGGCGTCAGTCGGCTTGCGCAGCATGTTGTTCGGCTCGACCCGCGAGTTCCTTGACACCCCTCGTCCTGATGCGCCGGGCTGCCTGATTCTGGACATTCGCATGCCCGGCATGAGTGGCCTGGATTTTCAGGAGCACATGGCCAGGTCGGGGATTTTTCTGCCGGTCATTTTCATCACCGGGCATGGCGACATCCCTATGTCCGTAAGGGCGATGAAGGCCGGTGCGGTGGAGTTTCTGACCAAACCCTTCCGTGACCAGGACTTGCTGGACGCGCTCCAACAAGGGCTTGAGCGAGACCGCAGCCGTCGCCGCAACTCAGCCGTGGAAGCCGAGTTGCAGCGCCGTCACGCCAGCCTGAATCATGGCGAACAGCAGGTGATGGAACTGGTCGTCAGTGGCTTGCTCAACAAACAGATTGCAGCCCGCCTGAACGTGAGTGAAATCACCGTCAAGGTCCGGCGTGGCTCGGTCATGCGCAAGATGGAAGCCGACTCGCTGGCTGACCTGGTCAAGTTTGCCGAGCGGCTCAAAGAGCTCCGTTGATTAACCCACGCCCGCACACCTGTCGTTCCTTGCGCTCCAGCGTGTGACCGCCTTGCGTGAGGCTCCGCGTCACAACTCTGCGCCGCGCTGCGTGCTCGACTCATTCACCAGTTGTGGCAATACGTAGTTGCGCACCACGTACAACGAACCCTCTGCGCTCAAGTGTCCCGAGTCGATCTGCAGCAATGAGCTACTGTTTTCCAGGCGTACCCGGCAGGCATCGGCGATGCACAGCTTGTCGATCAGCGACACAAACTGGATGCCCGCCGATACAGCCAGCGCGCGGGTTGCCTGATCCACCCGCATGACGCTTTGATCCAGCGCCGGATCGCGGATATACGACTCGCTCAGCCCCCAATGACGGTTGACGATGACACTGGGCAGCGATGGGCTCCACGACGGCATCGGGCCGATCAACACGATATGTTTCACGCCAAAGCCCTTGAGGCGGGTCGCAATCCGCTTCCAGTCGGTCTTGTCGTGGCCATCCTTCTGCGCGATGACCACGATGTCCGGACGCAGCCTCTCGATGCTCTGCAGGGCAGTCCTGTTGGAGTAGTCGCAGGCCTTGCTGGTCGCTGACGCGCGTCCCTCGTGGTCATTCAGGTCGGGAACGCAACTGGCCGAGGCCACCTGATAGAAGGGGGTCGTGCGTGTCAGCAAGGTACGCAGCCCGAGTGACAACGCCTGGGCGTGAGAATCGCCCCACAAGAACACTCCGCCCGGCCCCTGTTTGCGCGTGCAGGTCTCGTCGATGGCCGACTGGCCACGCTGGGTCAGGGCGGAAAAGGCGTCACATTTCAGCCAGTAGGGCTCGTACAGGTTGTGCTGTCGATCGACGTATTCCTGGATGAAATGCGCCTTGTCCGAAACACTGATCGGGCGAAGTGGCGATACCGCGCCTCGCGTCGCACCCACCAGCGCCCCCGCCACGAAGACCAGAGCGACCAGTGCGGCGGGCATGGCAAATTTCCGGCGCTGGTCAGGTTGATGTGGGCTGGCGGGCCGCTCGATCAACCGCCATGAGATCAGCCCCAGTGTCAGGGCCACACCAATGCCCAATAGCACCGTGCGGGTGTCGCCCAGCAAACCGGTGTAGTTCATCCACACCACCACCGGCCAGTGCCACAGGTACAACGAGTACGACAGTTTGCCTGCCCATTGAAACAGCGGGTTGCAGGTCAGCAGCGAATCATTGCGGGCCGCCGCGATCACCGCGAAAGTCCCCAGCACCGGCATCAGCACCAGATACCCTGGCCACGTATCCTGTACGGACAGCAGACAGAAACCGGCAACGATCAGCGCCAGTCCGACCTGTTCCAGAACTCGCTGCTGTAGGGGCCTGAGTTGCAGCGGGAACAGGCAGGCCACGCCACCCGCGAGCAACCCCAGGCACGGGTCGGCAGCAGGTAAAACGCGGCTTCTGGCCATCGGGACGAGGCAAACACACAAAGCACAAAGCCCGCCAGACTTGCGCCCAGCACCCACCAGCGCAGGTTGTGCAGCGCGACAACGCGACTGAGGAGCAACAGTGCAATCGGGTACAGCAGGTAAAACTGCCACTCCACCGACAGCGACCAGGTGTGCAGCAGCCATTTCTCATGAGCACTGGCGGTGAAATAACCGGCCTCGCGCCAATAGACAACGTTGGAAACGAATCCCAGGCTGCTGGCCACATGAGTGCCCAACGCGCTGTAGTCCAGCGGCAGCAAAGAGAACCAGCCCAGCAGCAGCAAGGCAAGACACAGCACCGCGAGGGCCGGGACGATGCGTCTGGCCCGTGACGTGTAGAACGTTGCCAGCCTGAATTTGCCGCTCCTCAGGCCGCGCAGGATGATCCCGGTAATCAGATACCCCGAGATCACGAAAAACACGTCCACCCCGGCGAAACCGCCAGGCAGCCAGGCGGGTTGAAAGTGAAAGAGCAGCACCGCAGCCACCGCGATGGCGCGCAGCCCATTGATGTCTTTTCTGAAGTCCATTTGAGAAAGCCATCCGGTGGATGATCGTGAGGGAGAGTGGCGCAGTGCAGCGCAGCGGCCGGGAAGTTATCTGGCGGTCCGTCAGTGGGCAGTGGAGGGCAGCCTGAGCGCATGGCTTGCAGCGGATTGTCTGCTGGCAATCACATGACCAATGGCCACGCCTATAAACAGATTGGCGACAGCGACCTCGAACATGTCGGTGGTCCAGCTGATCAGGCACCAGCAGAAGCTGATCGCCAGCAGCATGTGGCCGATGCGGGTCTGATCATCGATCAGTCGGAACAACAGAGGAATCTGTAGCGCATACAGCAACAGCCCCAGCACGCCCAGCATCGCCCACAGATACAGGGCCGAGCTGTCCATGCCGAGAAATACGCCGGCACCTTCGACCGGAAACAGCCCCATTGTGCTGCCGACCATGCCGAAGCCCGCGCCGCTGATCATCCAGCCTTCGCGGCTCATGGCATTTATCAGGTTGGGCCAGGTATTGATCATCCGGTCATACAGCGAGGCCAGAGAGCCGCCGCTACTCACCGCATAGGCATCGGGGCTCACAATCAGCCCCAGAGTCGGTAGCAGCAGGCCGATGC
This sequence comes from Pseudomonas sp. Pme6b, assembly GCF_058129925.1. Taxonomy (NCBI): domain Bacteria; kingdom Pseudomonadati; phylum Pseudomonadota; class Gammaproteobacteria; order Pseudomonadales; family Pseudomonadaceae; genus Pseudomonas; species Pseudomonas sp. Pme6b. The sequence continues at coordinate 5,988,280 of NZ_CM176704.1, read as the reverse complement.
CTACCACCACGATGCAAAGCGTTCGGCAGGTCCAGCTCATTCGCCGCAGCAACAGCAGAATGAGGGTCAGGGCGAATGCCGCGGCTGGCGCTTTGCTGGTGGTCAGCACGATGGCGTAAAGCGCCACGGCACTGAGCAGCATCATCATCAGGCGTGAGCGCACGAAAATGATCAGGTACAGCGTGTAGAAGGCGATCATGATCGACAGCACGTTGGACACTCTGGCGAAACCGGCAATGCGGTCTACCTCGTCCGCGCTCCATGTGGTGTTGGCGCTCAGTTCGGTTTCACCGACGCTGTAGCTGTAGCCCTTCCAGGGCTCCGAGGTGTACTTGTCCAGAGCAATGCCCAGCAGTGAGGCCAGCAGGCAAAAGCCGATGGCGCGGTACAACAGCGTGCGGCGGTAGAGCAGGTGCTTGCTGCACACCAGGCCGAACACCAGCGGGCTCAGGGCGAACAGACTGAACGCCAGGTTGTGGACGCTGGCGCGATGCAGCATGGCCAGCAGCCCGGAAATCAGCCACACCACCATGAACGCCCAGAACAACCGTCCCGCTTTGAAGGTGCACAGCTCAAGCACAAACAACAGGATGCAGGCAGCTTTGGGCATGTAGAGCAGGGGGCTGATGCCTGCCTGATCGAAGTAGAAGCGCAAGGCTCCGCCGGAGAAGGTCTCGACCAGAATCAGGCTGATGGCGACCCACACCACCACCGTGGATTTATCAAAGGACATCACCGACGACCTGGTGTCGGCGCTGTTCGCAGTAGTCAACGCCATGCTGGCTGCCTTCTGGATATGCGTCAGGGGAATTGCGCGGACAAAGCTACCGCCCGACGATCACGGGCATGTGTCGACACAGGAAGGCTCTGGGAGATGAAAGGTCTGGAGCGAACGCTCGCAACGGCGTGACAACAGGTATATCAGTCGCAGTTCGGGCAACTGTCAATTAATTAGTCAGGATTAAGGGCTATGCGCTGCACTTTGTGCCAGGGATTGGACGCGGAGCGTCCAGAAAGGCATGCGACGCAGAGCGTCGCACGATAGTTGCACCTATCGTTCCTCACGCTCCGTGAACTGCCCCCCAAAAGTTGGACGGTTTTAGCTTGCCGCCTGAGCCCTGTATTTTACGGGGCTTTGGCCGTTGAGCTTCAGCTTGATGCGGTCATGGTTGTAGTAGTGGATGTACTCATCCAGACCTGCTTTCAACTCATCGATGCTTTCAAACTGTTTCAGGTAGAAAAACTCGGATTTCAGTGTACCGAAAAAGCTTTCCATTGCCGCATTGTCCAGGCAGTTGCCCTTACGGGACATGCTTTGTTTGACGCCTCGTACCGATAGCTTATGGCGATACTGCGCGTGTTGATACTGCCAGCCCTGGTCCGAGTGCATCACAAGCTTCGGCTCGTCCTGCAACTGCTGAAGCGCCTTGTCCAGCATGCTGGTGACCAGCTCAAAGCTCGGCCTTGTCGACACTTCATACGCCACGATTTCACCGTTGTACAAGTCCATCACGGGTGAGAGATACAGCTTTCGATTGCCTACCTTGAACTCAGTCACATCGGTCACCCACTTCTGGTTCGGGCGTTGCGCGCTGAAATTGCGCTCCAGCAAATTCGGCGCAATGGTTCCGATTACGCCCTTATAGGAGCGGTATTTTTTGGGGCGCACCACTGATCGCAGGCCCAGTTCTGCCATCAGTCGTTCTACAACCTTCTTGTTGACCAAAATACCTGCAGTGCGAATGACCGCCGTGATACGCCGAGCGCCATAAAGGCCTTTCTCCTCGTGGTAAATGCTTTCGACTAACTGTTTCAAAGCAGCATAGGGATCGGGTCTGGATTGCACCTGAACCTGATAGTAAAACGTGCTGCGTGCCAAGCCCGCCAGCCTCAGCAGAGCGCAAAGCGGGAACCGGCCCCTCAGTTGCTTGATGCTCAGGGCTTTTTCGGTTGCCGTCGTTTCTGCTCCTTCAGCTCTTCCAACTTTTTTAGGTAAGCGTTCTCCATGCGCAGATATTCAAGCTCGCTCATCAACTGGTCGCGCGTCTTCTGCGTATCGTCGGCGGTTACTGGTTTGGCGGGATAAGGCTTCTTTGGCATGGCGACAGGCTTTCTTCTGGCAGGAACATACGGGGCTGTACCGCTACTGTAATGCCGCTTTTCCCAAATGACTATTTGGCCGGGATCCCCGATACCAAAATGCGCAGCGGCCTGACGGAGCGATAGCTTGTGTTCACGCCTGTGCTCAAGCACTGAGCGCTTGAAAGCTTCGCTGTATCGAAGACCAGGCTTGCGATGGCCGGTGTGACCATGACTCTTGTAGTTAGCGACCCAGCGTCGAAGCAGGCTGAAATCGATCGAGAACTGGCGGGCTACCATACGAAAGCCCATGTTGTCTTCAAGATACGCTTTGACGACAGTGAGCTTGAACTGCTCTGAATACTTACCCATTTGAACACCCCCGTGAGGTCGGATTGGTGTCCAACTTCTTGGGGGCAGTTCACTGCGTGGGAATGCCTTTCGTGACGCTCTGCGTCACCTATCTGCGGACTACGGGTACTTGCGTCTGTCCGGTGCTGGCGGGAAGTACTGGTACATCCACGTTTCGCTCAGCGTACGGTCGCCAGTGCGGATGAACATGCGCATTTCAACCGGCTCGACCGAGTCGCTGTCCGGTACCCAGTCGAAGGTGACGCGGTAGCCCTTGATGTCCGGCAATACGAGGATGTTGAAGTCCTGCACCTTGCCATGCGTGACCGTGACGATGGGCTCGATCCCGGTGCCTTCCGGCAAGCGATCCAGACCGCCGCCGTTGAAATCCACAGCAAAGCGGCGCGCCCAGGTTTTCGGGTAATGCTCGCCAGGTGCCCAGCCTTCGAGGAAGCCGCCCATGCCTGAACGAGTGGCGTGGACCTGCGCCAGCGGCGTGCTTACAGGTGGCAACGGGCTCCAGAACAGCTTGTAGCCGTAGTTCATCGAATCCCCGGCCTTGACCGGCGTCTTCGGTGTCCAGAACACCACGATGTTGTCCATCGTTTCGCCCGTGGTCGGCAGCTCCAGCAGGCTGACCTCGCCTTCGCCCCACGCGGTAATCGGCTCGACCCACAGGCTCGGACGGCGGCTGTACCAGACTACGGTGTCCTGATAGCTGGAAAACTCGTGATCGCTTTGCACCAGCCCGAAACCTTTCGGGTCGGTGTCGGCGAACGCGCTGAATTGCGGTTTGGCCGGGTTGTTCAGCGGACGGCAGATCCACTCACCATTACCGCGCCACATCGACAGGCGATCCGAATCGTGAATTTGCGGGTGGATGGTGTCGCACATGCGGCGCTCGTGAGTGCCGCAACTGAACATGCTGGTCATCGGCGAAATGCCCAGTTGCTGGATATCGGTACGGGCATTGATGTGCGCGTCGATTTCCATGACTACCTGGCCAGCCTGACAGTCGATGTCGAAGCGGTAGGCACCGGTTGCACTGGGCGAGTCGAGTAGTGCGTAAACCACAAAGCGTGTGGCGTTCTTGTCTGGCGTTTCAAACCAGAACTTGGTGAAGTCGGGGAATTCTTCCTGACGCTTGGCGTAACTGTCGATGGCCAGGCCGCGGGCCGACAAACCGTATTGCTTGTTGCTGTCCACGGCCCGGAAATAGCTGGCACCGAGGAACGAAGCAACGTCGTTGATGGCGATTTCCGGCGCCTTGAACAACTTGAAGCCTGCAAAGCCCAGATCGCCCTTGACCAGATTCTTGTCGATGCCGCTGCTTTCGTAGTTGAACAGGTCATGGCGGAAATGCACTTCGCGCGCCTGCTTGTTCTGCGGGTCGACGCTGTACATGCGCACCGGCGTCTTGAAACCCATGCCGACGTGGAAGAAATGCACGTCGAGCTGACCGTGGACGTCTTTCCACAGTGAGTGGTTCGGGTCGTAGCGAATGGCATTGAATTGCAGCGGCGTCATATCTGCCAGGACGGGTGGCAGCACTTGCTTGTTGCTCACATAGCCTTTGCCTGCGAGCTTCTTGGCATGGGCTTGCAGCTCTGCAAAATCGAAGTGTTCGATCTCGCCATCGGCTGCGGCGGCCAGTGCTCGCGCAGCATAAAGCCCTGAGGCCGACACGCTGCCGTAAGCGGCCAACGCCATGGACGCTTTCAGGAGATTTCTGCGATTCATAAGGGTGAAGCCTCTGAGTAATTCTGTGCGTCCTGCACAAAAAATGGCGCGCCAACGACTCCTTGCCGAACGCAAACTACCCACAACAGATAACAAAGACGAGATCCCGTTCGGAAATCAGTCAAAAAAAATCGCCGATTGTGCTCAATGGAAGCGGCATCCAGATGGCAGGAATGGACGTTTTTCAGGCCTGTTGGGGTGGGTTGAATGCGCTCGGCACCGCTTGGCGCAAGGCTTGCGAGCGAGGTGGGCGCGCAGCGCCGGTCAGGACGATAGGGTGCGTTGGCGCAGAGCGCCCGAATATGCGCGCAATATTCAGCAACCATTTTGCCGGGTCGCAGACTGAGCAAATGTCAGTCTGCCGCAGGCAGAGCGTCCAGTACCGCATGCTGGCGCGGAGCATCTGCACGATATCCAGCCCAATCATTTGCCGCTATATCGCATTCGTTCAGGCAATAGTCCTGACGAAAGTTTCACTCTGCGTGTTATATCGTAACTACAAGGGCTTCCCCATTGAGCACAAGCCCAATAGTTTCTGTTTGACTCCGCTGCATATGCCGGACCTTCGGAAAGAAGGTGAAGGACTGCGGTACTACAAACGGTCATCTTGAGCTGATCGCTCGGACCCTGATGAAAGACGCACGTGAGGGCCTCGTTCGCTAACCGGGACTGAATTTCCCATACGATTTTTCAGGTATCCCCCACGCAGGTCCAACCCGCTTCACATCAACGACGGCAGTGCACATTGATCCTTTTATCCGCTCATGATCCTCGCCCTAACGCCTTACAAGGTGATCAGTCATGACCTCTGGTGTTTACGCGCCCGTTGGTTCTGCCTGTTCAGGCTTGAACGTGTCGCCGTAATGCAGAACGGCCCAGGCCATCCTCGCATTCTTGGCGGCAATCGCCACGGCCGCACGCCAGTAACCCCGTCGCTCCATGAGGTTGCGGATCCAGCGACTGAGAGGGTCTTGCTTATCGCCCAGGTTGGCCATGACAGATCGAGCTCCAAGCACCAGTAGACTGCGTAAATAGGCATCCCCGGCTTTGGTGATACTCCCCAGGCGCTGCTTGCCGCCGCTACTGTATTGGCCTGGCGTCAAACCGAGCCAGGCAGCCACTTGGCGTCCGTTTCTGAAGTCGTGCCCATCTCCAATACTGGCCACTAAAGCACTTGCAGTGGTCGAGCCAACCCCACGCAATTGCAGCAGCCTACGGCTACGATCATCTTCGCGAGCGATCTGATTGATGGCTCGATCAAGTTCCACCAGCCGATCCTCGATATGGCTGGTGTGCTCCAACAGTTCACTCATGCACCGTCTTGCCCAGCCAGGCAAGGTGTCCAGACAGGGACCAATCTCTTTTCTCAATCGCTCTGGGCTTTGTGGCAGGACCACGCCGAATTCAGAAAGTAATCCGCGCAGTCGGTTGTACGTAGAGGTGCGTTCTTCGATGAATCCCTGGCGGGTTCGATGAAGGCAAAGAGTGGCCTGCTGATGCTCGTCTTTAACAGGGACAAACCGCATGCTGGGTCGGGTCACTGCCTCACAGATCGCGGCAGCATCTGCGGCATCGTTCTTGCCGCGCTTACCCGACATTCGATAAGGCGAAACGAGTTTAGGAGCCATCAACTTGACCGTATGGCCGTGCTCGGCGAACACCCTCGCCCAATGATGAGCGCCTGAGCAAGCCTCCATACCAATCAAGCACGGGGGCAACTGGGCGATCAATGGCACCAGTTGATCCCGCGCAACCTTGGGCTTCACCAAGGTGGCTTTACCAGCCTCATCGACGCCGTGAACGGCGAATACGGCCTTGGCTAGATCGATTCCCACGGTAATAATTGGCATGGACTTCCCCTCCTGTGGTTTTGATGCAGGTTTGACACTTCATCATGGCACTTCGATGCCGATTCGCGACTTTCGCCGCGCCCTCTGGACGGGGAAGTCCCTTTCATTCGCTATGATGCAGCTGCATTAATGGATGCCGATACACGGCTCTCCACAGGGCAATAATCAGCGGGTGCCGGGGTAGTGATGCGGGTTGATTTGGGTGAGCACGATGGCCTCGAAGGCCTGCCGCGTTTTCAAATGGCGGTGCAACAGGTTCGGCGTCTCGGGCGACTGATGTATGTGAGCGGTGGGGTGGGCGCGTTCGGGCTGCTGCTGGCGCTGTCCATCGATCTGTTTTCCCCTGGTTCGTTGTGGATGGCCGTGCTGGGCAATGCGTCGGCGGCGCTGATACTGCTCGCTGCGGGCCTGCAGTCGGCCAGGCACGTCGCGATGTGGCGTGCCCGCGCGTTGGCTGCACCTGTTGCCGCAGACTCTCCCGCAACGGCGCAAGCGCTCGATGAAACCGGCTGGTATGAGCGCCTGCTTACCCGGCTGAGCGATTCGGGCGAGTCACTGGTTCGGCACATCGGCAGCTCGACCCTGTGGCTTGCCGGGTGGGCAGTGCTGGCGTTGATCGTCATCCGCGCCTTCTGGAACCTGACGTTGTCTGGCTCCGACCTTTCCACTTCAGGCAATCTGGTGGGCAGTATCCTGTTGCTGTTGGCGTTCGGGCTATTGGTCATCGAGCGGCAACTGAGCAGCGAGCCCGAAGGCCAGTCGCCAGAGGCCGGGGCGCTGGCGCAGCTGGTGCGCATGACGCTTATCGTTCTGCTGGTCGGCGCGTTGTGCCTGTTCTTCTCCAGCGCTGATCGCGTCTGGTCTGCACGGCTGGCTGTGTTGACCGGCCTGCTGCCATTGGGTGTGGCGCTTGAATTTCTGTTGCGGGCTGTGTTGTCGGTGTTCAGCCCGCGCACTCCGCGTCTCGAGCCGCGCCTGCTGGCCGCCAGTTTTATCGCTGACCTGCTGCGCTGGCCGCCGCGCCCGTTGCTCGCCTTGCAGCATGAGCTGCACAACCGCTTCGGTATTGATCTGCGCCAGATCTGGGCCTTTACCTACATGCGCCGCGCCTTTTTGCCGGTGCTGGCGGTGGTTGCAGCGCTGGGGTGGGCGCTGAGCGGCGTGCATGAAATTCCGATGCAGGGGCGAGGCATTTATGAGCGGTTCGGCAAGCCGGTCGAAGTCTTCGGACCGGGTCTGCATGTCGGTTTACCTTGGCCGTTCGGCCGGGTTCTGGCGGTTGAAAACGGCGTGGTACATGAGCTTGCGACCAGTGTTTCTGCGGCCGACGCGGCCGAGCAGACGCTGGACCCGGCCGAAGGCCCGCCGCCGGGCAGCGCCAACCGGCTGTGGGATGCCAGCCATATCAACGAAAAATCCCAGGTCATTGCCAGCAGTGCCGGCGATAAGCAGAGCTTTCAGATCGTCAATATGGATGTGCGGTTCGTCTACCGCATCGGCCTGACAGATGCCGCGGCGATGGCTTCGACCTATAACAGCGCCGATATTTCTTCTCTGATCCGCAGCACGGCCAGCCGCGTGCTGGTGCATGACTTTGCCTCGCGCACGCTGGACGAGCTGCTCGGCGAACAGCGCAGCGGGCTGGCCGATGACATCGGCAAAGCCGTGCAGGCTGACTTGCAGCGTCTGGACAGCGGCGTTGAACTGCTCGCCACGGTGGTCGAAGCCATCCATCCGCCAGCAGGTGCCGCCAATGCCTATCATGCCGTGCAGGCTGCGCAGATCGGCGCACAGGCGCTGATCTCCCGCGAACGCGGTGCGGCCAGTGACAAGGCCAACCAGGCGCAACTCAATGCCAGCGTTGCCCGCGATCAGGCCAGTGCCGCAGCCCGTGAAGTTCTGGCCACAGCGCAAGGCGCGGACCTGCGCTTCAGTGCCGAGCGCCAGGCCTATGCCAAGGCAGGGCAGGCGTTTTTGCTGGAACAATACCTGGCGCAACTGACCGAAGGCCTGGGCAATGCCAAGCTGCTGATACTCGACCACCGTCTGGGCGGCGATAACGCGCCGACCATCGACCTGCGTACCTTCACCCCACCGGCAGACCCAACGGCGCCGCGTAAAGCCGTTCAGTAAGGAGTCGTCCCTTGAGTCTGTTTCATCATCATCACGATCACGCCGACCACGATAGCCATGACAGTCACGGTCATGGCGGCCACGGCCATCATCACCATCATCATGGCGCGACCGGTCCGGCAGCGTTCCCTTGGCGACGGGCAAGCCTGGCGGCGGTGCTGATCGCCTTCGCGATTGCGGCGGCGAGCCTGGTGCAGGTGCGCTCGGGTGAAGCGACCGTCGTCACCCGCTTCGGCAATCCTTCCCGCGTTCTGCTCGACCCGGGCCTTAACTGGCGCTGGCCCGCACCGTTCGAAGCGACCATTCCGGTGGATCTGCGCCTGCGTACCACGTCCAGCGGTTTGCAGGATGTCGGCACCCGTGACGGCTTGCGCATCATCGTTCAGGCCTATGTGGCGTGGCAGGTACAGGGCGATGCCGACAACGTGCAGCGCTTCATGCGCGCGGTACAAAACCAGCCCGACGAAGCAGCGCGGCAGATCCGCACCTTTGTAGGCTCGGCGCTGGAAACCACCGCGAGCAGTTTCGACCTGTCCAGCCTGGTGAACACCGACGCCAACAAGGTGAATATCACCGCGTTCGAAAATCAGTTGCGTCAGCAGATCGATCAGCAACTGCTGGCGACCTATGGCGTTCGTGTTCTGCAGGTAGGCGTAGAACGACTGACCTTGCCGTCGGTGACGCTCAACGCCACGGTGGACCGCATGCGCGCCGAGCGCGAGACCATCGCCACCGAGCGGACCGCCGTGGGCAAGCGTGAAGCGGCGCAGATTCGTTCGGCAGCCGAGCGCGACGCGCGCATTGTCGAGGCCGATGCCACGGTCAAGGCGGCCGATATCGAAGCGCAATCCCGTGTTGAAGCCGCGCAGATCTATGGCCGCGCCTATGCGGGTTCGCCGCAGCTCTACAACCTGCTGCGCTCGCTGGACACGCTGGGCACCATCGTGACGCCGGGTACTCGCCTGATACTGCGCACCGACGCCGCCCCATTCCGCGTGCTGGTAGATGGCCCGCCTACGCTGGACGGCAAGAGCGGAACTCAGCCATGAGCCAACCGGTCGACGAGCCCGTAACGCAACGACCGCCTGCCAATAGCCCATGGTTGCAGGCGAGCCGACTGGCGTTCATCGGGCTGTATGGCGTGACCCTGCTGGCTGCGCTTGCCTGGGCGACGTCCAACGTGCGCCAGATCGATCCGCAGAACCGTGCCGTGGTCATGCGCTTCGGCGCGCTCGAGCGGGTGCAGAACGCAGGATTGCTGACCGCCTGGCCGCAGCCGTTCGAGCAGGTAGTACTGCTGCCCTCGGCTGATCGGGTGATCGAGCGACGGGTGGAAACCTTGCTGCGTTCGCCAGCGGCACTGAAAGCCGATGAAATCGCGACCCTGTCGGCGCCAATGAGCGATGCTCTGGCTGGTTCCGGTTTTCTGCTGACCGGTGATGCCGGTGTGGTGCAGCTGGACGTCACCGTGTTCTACAAAGTGACTGACCCCAACGCCTTCGTATTGCAGGGCGATCATGTATTGCCCGCACTGGACCGGCTGGTCAATCGCAGCGCCGTGGCGCTGACTGCAGCGCGAGACCTGGACACCATTCTGGTTGCCCGCCCCGAGCTGATCGGCGCTGACAGCCAGGCAGCAGAGCGCCGTGAGCGGCTGCGCGGCGACCTGGTGCGCGGTATCAATCAACACCTGACTGAACTCAACGCGACCGGGATGGGCATTGGCGTCGAAGTCGCTCGGGTGGATGTGCAGTCGAGCCTGCCGACGTCGGCGGTCAATGCTTTCAATGCCGTGCTGACGGCCAGTCAGCAGGCCGACCAGGCCGTGGCCAACGCACGCACGGATGCAGAAAAACTGACCCAGACCGCTAATCAACACGCTGATCGGACCCTGCAAGTGGCGCACGCACAAGCTTCCGAGCGCCTGGCCAAGGCACAGGCAGCCACCGCGACCGTCGTCAGCCTGACGCAATCTGCCGAGAACCGCAGCGATCCCGGCCTCATGCAGCGCCTTTACCGTGAACGTGTGCCGGGCATTCTGCATCAGGCAGGTTCGGTCACCACCGTCGATCCCAAAGACGATTCCCGCCTGATCATTCAGGGAGCACCGCAATGAGTGGCGAAGCCGTTCACACCCATCACGCCATCAAACCGCAAGCGGATGGCAGTCTGCTGAGCAACGCAGAGCAGCGTAGCGCAGCCCGGCAATTGACCCTCGCGATGCTGGCGCTGGGCCTGTTGGCATTGGGTCTGGTCTGGCGTTTTTTCGCTCCGGAACAGGCAGGTGTCAGCCAATTGCTGTTGGGCGCTGCCTCGCTGCTGGTGGCGATACCTGTGATCAGCGCCGGTTGGCACAGCCTGCGGCATCCAAGCCTGCATGGCATCACCGATCAGTTGATCGCGCTGGCGATGCTCGGTGCCTGGGCCACTGGCGATCTGATGACCGCCGCCTTGCTGCCGATCATCATGATCTTTGGCCATGTGCTGGAAGAGCGCAGCGTGATCGGCTCGCAGGAAGCCATCGAAGCGCTGGGTCGTCTGACCCGCAGTCAGGCACGTTTACTCGGGCCTGACGGCAATATTCGCGAGGTCGACAACGCAATGCTCAAGGCTGGCGATCAGGTTGAAGTGCGTGCGGGTGACCGCGTCCCGGCCGATGGTCGGGTTCTTTCCGGGCAGGCCAGTCTGGACACTTCATCAATTACCGGCGAGTCGGTGCCGCTGGAAGCCAGTATCGGCATCGAAGTGTTTGGTGGGGCGATCAACCTGGACGGGCTGCTGCGTATCGAAGTGACCCGCATCGGCGATGAGTCTACGCTGGGCAAGGTCATCGCGCTAATGCAGAGCGCGGAACGCTCCAAGCCGCCGATCACACGCCTGCTGGAACGCTACGCAGGCAGCTACATGGTGCTGGTTTTGCTGATCGCGGCGCTGACCTGGTTTATTACTCAGGATGCTCAGGCGATGCTGGCGGTGCTGGTGGCTGCCTGTCCCTGCGCACTGGTGCTTTCGGCTCCGGCCACGGCTATCGCCGGTATCGCAGTCGCCGCACGGCACGGTATTTTGATCCGTAGTTCGGCGTTTCTCGAAGAACTGGCTGACCTGAACTCACTGGTTGTGGATAAAACCGGCACCCTGACCTATGGCCGACTGCGCTTGCAGTCGGTGCAGGCTGACGGGGTGCAGCATCCGCAATTGCTCGAACTGGCGGCCAGCCTGGGGTCGGCCAGCAGTCACCCGGTCAGCCGTGCATTGGCCGGGCTTGTGGATAACACTCGGCTGCTGCCGTTGCTGGACACCCGTGAGCGGCAGGGACTGGGTGTGGTGGCGTCCACCGGGCAGGGTGAGGCAGCGCTGGGTCGTCCGGAATTGTTCGAGCAGTTGGGCATTGTCACCCCCGGCGTACCTGCACATGACGGCCCGCTGGCCGGGTTGTCGCTGGATGGCGTTTTCCTGGCCTGGCTGCTGCTGGCCGACAGCGTCAAGCCTGAAGCGCAGGCTGCGCTGTTTGAATTACGTGAGCTGGGCATGGGACGGCAGTTGCTGTTGACCGGCGACCGACAAAGCGTGGCCGACAACCTGGCACACGATATTGGCATAGCAGACGTTCAGGCGCAGGCATTGCCGGAGGACAAACTGAACCGTGTCATGGGCGAGATCGCCAGTGGCTTCCGGCCGATGGTGGTCGGTGACGGGGTCAACGATTCGCTGGCTCTCAAGGCAGGCGTGGTCGGCGTCGCGATGGGGGCGGGCGGGGCGGACATTGCCCTGGCTTCCGCCGATATCGTGCTGATCGGCAGCGATCTGCGTCGTCTGGGCACCTGTGTGCGGCTCAGCCGTCAGTGCCGTCAGACCTTACAGGTCAACGTGATCATCGGTCTGGGCTGGACGCTGGCCATCGTTGCGCTGGCCGCCTTTGGTCTGCTCGGCGCTGCCGGCGCAATGGTCGCGGCTATCCTGCACAATCTGAGCACCTTATTGGTGTTGGGCAATGCCGGTCGCCTGCTGCGCTTTCAGGAGCCATTGCTGAAGCTCTAGGCATTTGGTGAACGACAAGGCTCAGGCTAGCGGCGCTGATCAGCGCTATAAAACGGCTTGAGCTTTGACGAATTCTGTTACAAATTAAGCGCTGTATTTCAGTGCGTGATCCAAATTCAGGCTGTCTTTCGGCTCGAATCAGTGGGCACAGGGCTGTTCCCCGAAGTTGATTCATTGCAGTTTTGCCGTCGCCAATAGCCTTTGCGGGCCCTTTTGCGGGGCCCTTGCTGGATTACTCTTTTTGAGTTTCTGGATAAGGGGGTGATTTTGAATGCTTACACAACTTCCAACGACCTTGCAGAATCTTCATCTGCCGTTACGGCTCAAGCTCTGGGACGGCCATCAGATGGACCTGGGGCCTGCGCCCAGCGTCACGATAGTGGTCAAGGACCCGCAACTGGTCTCCGATTTCAACCACCCCAGCCTGGGCTTGCTGGGCAGTGCCTTCGTAGAGGGGCGGCTGGAGCTGGAAGGTTCGATCAGCGAAGTTGTCCGGGTTTGCGATGAACTGACTCATGCCCTTGTGGATGATGATGACAGCACCGACAACCCGATCCGCGTCCAGCATGACAAGGACACTGACGCCGCGTCGATTGCCTACCATTACGACGTATCCAACGACTTCTACCAGCTCTGGCTCGACAAAGAGATGGTCTACTCCTGCGCGTACTTCAAGACCGGTGACGAATCGCTCGAGCAGGCGCAGCAGGATAAATTCCACCACCTGTGCCGCAAGTTACGGCTCAAGCCAGGTGAGTATCTGCTGGACGTGGGGTGCGGCTGGGGCGGACTGGCGCGGTTTGCCGCTCGCGAATATGGCGCGAAGGTTTTCGGCATCACGCTCAGCGAGCAACAACTGACGCTGGCCCGTCAACGAGTGCAGGCCGAGGGCTTGCAGGACAAGGTCGACCTGCAACTGCTCGACTACCGCGACCTGCCGCAGGATGCGCGCTTCGACAAGGTGGTCAGCGTCGGTATGTTCGAGCACGTAGGGCACGCTAATTTGCCGTTGTACGCGCAATGCCTGTTCGGTGCGGTGAAGGAGGGCGGCCTGGTCATGAATCACGGGATCACCGCCCGGCATACGGACGGGCGTCCTGTCGGGCGCGGTGCCGGGGAGTTCATCGACCGCTATGTATTCCCCAACGGCGAGCTGCCGCACCTGGCCATGATCAGCGCCCATATCAGTGAAGCCGGGCTGGAAATAGTCGACGTGGAAAGCCTGCGCCCGCACTACGCCAGAACGCTGGAACACTGGAGCGCGCGGCTTGAATCAAGGCTCGGCGAAGCCGCCCGTATCGTGCCCGAACATACCCTGCGCATCTGGCGTCTGTACCTGGCGGGCTGCGCCTATGGATTCGCCAAGGGCTGGATCAACCTGCACCAGATACTCGCCGTGAAGCCCTTTGCCGATGGCAAGACCGGGTTGCCGCTGACGCGGGAGGATATTTATGGATGAGACTTATCTGTTGTTCCCGCTCATGCGTGTTGAGTGAGCAGGGGCGTCACAGAATCGGCGAAATCAGCCGCGCCACGCGCATACCCAGTTGATGCAGGCGCCGCGTTTCGTGGCTTTCCTGCACGGATATTTCGCGGGCGAGGTTGAAGTCGGCAGTGAGCATGGATTCCACCTGGCTGGAGAAGTCGCTGTCGACCGTCAGTAGCATCAGTTCGAAGTTGAGGCGGAACGAGCGGTTGTCGAGGTTTGCGCTGCCTATGGCAGTGATGTCGTTGTCGACCAGCACGACCTTCTGGTGCAGGAAGCCTGGTTCGTAACGGAATACCCGCACGCCGGCACGCACGGCATCGAAGGCGTACAGGCTGGAGGCGGCATAGACCACATAATGATCAGGTCGTGAGGGCAGCAGCAGGCGCACATCCACCCCGCGCAGTACCGCCAGGGTCAGCGCAGCGGTCACGGCTTCGTCAGGTATGAAGTAAGGGCTGGTGATCCATACGCGCTCTTCGGCAGCGTGGATGGCTTCGACGAAGAACAGCGAGCAGGTTTCCTGCGCATCGGCCGGGCCACTGGTCAGCAACTGGCAGAGCACACCATCCTCGGGAAACTCATCAGGCAGGCTCAATGGTGACAGCTCGCGGGTGGCCCAGAACCAGTCTTCGGCGAACGACTCCTGCAGGCAGGCGACCACCGGGCCGATGACTTCTACATGGGTATCGCGCCAGGGTGCCAGCGGCGGCTTCAGCCCCATGTATTCATCACCGACGTTATGCCCGCCCATGTAGCCTTTCAGGCCATCGACGACGACGATCTTGCGGTGGTTGCGGAAGTTGATCTGAAAGCGATTCAGCCAGCCGCCACGTGTGGCAAAGGCTTTTATCTGCACGCCACCGTCGCGCAATTTGTCGATGTAGGCCCCCGGCAGTGCGTGGCTACCGATCCGGTCATAAAGGACAAAGATGCCTACGCCCTCGGCGGCTTTTTCCAGCAGCAGTGTTTGCAGTTGGCGACCGAGGTTGTCGTCATGAATGATGAAGAACTGAATCAGGATTGTCTTTTTCGCCTCACGGATGGCTTTGAAGATCGCTCCGAAGGTTTCCTCACCATTAATCAATAACCTGACCTTGTTGTTGGCCAGTGCAGGCATGTTTCCCAACTTGGGCATGGCGCGCAACGCTGCATAGGCATCCGAGCGACGTGCTGCCACAGCTTCCTCGATCCACGGCCGCCAGTTGAGGCTGCCAATCGCAATGCGCATTTCCTGGTTGGCCTGTCGACGCGCCTTGATATACGCGTCGAACGAGCTTCTGCCGAACACCAGATAAGGCAGCAGGGTGAAATACGGAATGAACAGCAGCGGCATCGCCCAGGCAATCGCACCTTGAGAGGTACGCACCGTCAGCAGGGCGTGAATGGCGGCGCCTGTGCCCAGCAAATGAATGAAGCCGAGGACATAACCAAAAAAGTACGGGTCGTGATAATCCATGTGGAACAATGCTCCTCGTCTTTGCTGCCTAACAGACCACAGCTGAACGGGAATGTCGCTATTTTATTCCCCATGCAACTGGGCGACTCCTGTGCCGTCTAAGGCTTATCTTCCGGCTGGATGATTCCGGCCCCGTTTACATCTGCAATCGTCCATCAGGAATCTTGAAATGAACAAACGCATATTGGCCTGGATGTTTTGCCTGGCTACCCCCCTGGCTCAAGCGCAGATGCTGCAACCCGGCTTGTGGGAACTGACGTCGAGCAATATGAAGGTGGACGGACAGCAATTGCCGGACATGCAATTGATGCTGGGGCAATTGCAGAATCTGCCGCCTGAGCAGCGCGCCATGATGGAACAGATGATGAAGAAGCAGGGCGTGTCGCTCGGCGGCAAGGGCGTGAGAGCCTGCCTGACACAGGCTCAGGTACAGTCTGACAACATCCCGCTGACTGATCCGGCTTCCGGGTGCACGCAAAAAATCACCGCGCGAAATGGCAAGACCTGGAACTTTCAGTTTAGCTGCCCAAAAGCTCAGGGCACCGGGCAGGCGCAGTTCCTTAGTGATCGTGAGTTCACCACAAACGTGGTAGGTACTTTTAACGCCACTGGTCAGCAACAGAATGGCAGCATGGACACTCGCGCTGTATGGCTGGGGCCACAGTGCGGCAATGTCGCCCCGCGTACCTGATCAAATTCAGAGGGTTATGTTCCACGTGGAACACTCTGTCTGAAGGCGGTGATTTTTTGTCACGTTGGCGGGGCGCCAGATGACGGAATCTTCATGAAGGGCTTCATCTTTCGTTCGTAACTGCATGTTATATTATTACTAATGATGTGGATGAACCCTTCGTGAGCCGGGATGCTCAATTTGCTCTTTGAGATGTTCCATGCACCGACGCCAAGTGTTGCTCAACATGCTGCTGGCCAGCGCGGCTCTGACGTTGCCGTTGGGTGCCTATGCCACACAGATTCGTAACGCCCGCCTGTGGCGTACCAACGACAAGCTGCGCCTGGTCCTCGACCTTAGCGGCCGGTGCAGTACAAAACTTTCACGCTTACCGCCCCCGATCGTCTGATCATCGATGTCAGCGGTTCGCGGCTGACCGGCGACTTCAGCCAACTGGCGCTGGACCGTACCGTTATCAAGTCCATTCGCTCCGGGCACTACGGCCAGGGTGACGACACGCGCATCGTGCTGGACCTGACCGCGCCAGTGCAACTCAACAGTTTCCTGCTCGGCCCGGAAGGTGGGCAGGGACACCGGTTGGTGCTGGACATGAGTTCCACGGCCCATGCGCCCGTGCAGATGGCTGAGCTGCCGCCACCGGTGCCCGTCCCGATCCAGACCAACAAGGCGCACACCGGACGCGACATCATGGTGGTGGTCGATGCCGGTCATGGCGGCAAGGACCCGGGCGCTGTAGGTTCTCGGGGTGAACGCGAAAAAGATGTGGTGCTTTCCATCGCGCAGTTGCTGGCCAAACGCCTGAAGCGCGAGAAGGGTTTCGACGTGCGTCTGGTGCGCAACGATGACTTCTTCGTACCGCTGCGCAAGCGCGTCGAGTTCGCGCACAAGTCCAACGCAGACATGTTCATCTCCGTACATGCCGACGCAGCGCCTCGTCTGACGGCCTCTGGTGCTTCGGTGTTTGCCCTTTCCGAAGGCGGTGCAACCTCGGCAACGGCGCGTTTTATGGCTCAGCGAGAAAACGGTGCCGATTTGTTGGGTGCCTCGTCGCTGCTCAACCTCAAGGACAAGGACCCGATGCTTGCCGGGGTGATTCTCGACATGTCGATGAACGCTACCATTGCAGCCAGCCTGCAACTGGGCCACACCGTTCTCGGCAGTCTGGAAGGCATTACCACGTTGCATCAGAAGCGTGTCGAGCAGGCCGGGTTCGCCGTGCTCAAGTCACCGGACGTACCGTCGATTCTGGTCGAAACCGGGTTTATCTCCAACAGTCGAGACAGTCAGCGTCTGGTCACAGCGCGTCATCAGCAGGCCGTTGCAGACGGCTTGTTCGATGGCCTGCAGCGCTATTTCCAGCGCAACCCGCCAGTGGATTCGCACATGGCCTGGCTGCAAGCGCAGAAGCAGGAGCAGGAGCAGCAGGTCTGATCAGGTCAACGGCAGCCGTTCAGCCGGCTGCAGGTGATCTTGCTGCGCGTACCGCTTGAGCTGGACACCCGCGTGATTGTTGTCCAGCCCACGCGCTGGACAGTGCCTACCCAGGCTTCGCCATTGGAAGCCAGCCCGGTAAAAAACGTCAGCTGACCATAGCGACTGTTGGTCTGCGTCCAGCGGCGCTTATTGAGTACCTCGTAACCCTTCAACCAGGTCGTCGATCCGGCTGTGGTCACGCTGTAGCTATTGCCTTGGGCATCGCTGCACGCCAGCACCGTCGCGCTACGCGTACAGGTGGCGAGGTCGGCAGAAGGCCTGGGTGGTGCTGCCATCAAGTGTGCGCTGATCAACATCGCCAACAAACCTCTTGAAACCCGTCTCATGAAGATCCCTTCACCAAGGCCGTAGCTATTGTGTGTTGTTATACTATAACATCTCGATGTGATTAGAACCGGCTGCCTGAGGGATTCGTTGCAGCCGACATGAACAAGGTTCAAGCCTTGCAGCTGCCTGGAGAATCCTGATGGCAAATCTTCTACCCGTTACCGTTCTGTCCGGTTTTCTAGGGGCCGGTAAAAGCACTTTACTCAATTATGTGCTGCGCAATCGTGAAAACCTGCGGGTTGCCGTAATAGTCAACGATATGAGTGAGATCAATATCGATGGCAGCGAAGTTCAGCGCGATGTCAGCCTGAACCGTGCCGAAGAAAAGCTGATCGAGATGAGCAATGGCTGCATCTGCTGCACCTTGCGCGAGGACTTGCTCGAAGAGGTCAGTCGCCTCGCTCAGGACGGTCGTTTTGACTATTTATTGATCGAATCCACTGGAATCTCCGAACCACTGCCAGTGGCCGAGACCTTCACTTTTCGTGACGAAGCTGGCAAAAGCCTGATGGATCTGGCGCGTCTGGACACCATGGTCACCGTCGTCGATGGCGTGAATTTTCTGCTCGACTACGAAGCGGCGGACGGCTTGTCCACACGCGGTGAAAGCCTGGGTGAAGACGATGACCGCTCGATTACCGACCTGCTGATCGAGCAGATCGAATTTGCCGACGTCATCCTGCTCAGCAAGATCGACCTGATCAGCTCCAGTGAGCGTGAAGAGCTGATGGCGATCCTGAAGCGCCTCAACCCCGAAGCCGAGATTGTGCCGATGGTGATGGGCCAGGTGCCGTTGGCGACGATTCTCAACACCGGGCGTTTTGACTTCCAGCGCGCGTCTCAGGCACCGGGCTGGCTCAAGGAAATGCGCGGCGAACACACGCCGGAAACCGAAGAGTACGGCATAGCATCAACTGCCTATCGTGCCCGGCGCCCGTTCCATCCGGAGCGTTTTTTCAATTTCATCAATCGCCCGTGGACCAATGGCAAACTGCTGCGCTCCAAAGGCTTCTTCTGGCTGGCCAGCAAATACAAGGATGCAGGTAGCTGGTCGCAGGCGGGCGGCTTGATGCGCCACGGTTTTGCCGGACGCTGGTGGCGCTTCGTGAACCGTGAAAGCTGGCCAGAGGACAGAGAAAGCGTCAAATCCATTCTGGAGAACTGGTCGACTGAAACCGGTGACTGCCGTCAGGAACTGGTGTTCATTGGCCAGAACATCGATTTTGCACGGCTGACCGCCGAGCTGGATAACTGCCTGCTCACCGATGCGGAAATGGCGGCGGGTGTCGAGCGCTGGCGCACGCTGGCCGATCCTTTTGGCGACTGGTACGAAGAAGAGGTGGCTGCCTGATGCTGGCCTATCGTTTGAATGACAAGAACGCCGTTCGTCAGGCACACGGCGGCACGCCTGAGGTATTGAGCGAGATCCTCCAGGATGACGTCAACCTTGCGGTCTGGCAGCGTCAGCTGCCTGCGCACATCGAAGATTTCGGTGCCTTGTTGCTGTCGATGGGCGAGCCCCTTGCCGAGTCCATGCCCCTGCAAGTAAGGGGGGGTGAAGTCGAGCCTGACCTGACCACGCTGGCTCGGGGATATTCCGATTTGCAGGGGTATCAGGGTTTCATTGCCGACGTTTCCTGGCTGGTCAGCGCTTATGCCTGTCTGCTGGGTGCCGAGTGCGTTGGCCTGCGCCTGCGGGTGCTCGATAAAGCCATGTGCCCGCGTTTCCATGTCGATCATGTGCCGGTGCGCCTCATCACCACTTACGGCGGGGTGGGCAGCCAGTGGCTGCATGAAGACGTCATGGACCGCAAACAACTCGGTCGCCTCGATGCCGAGCCCACCAATGCCGCCGACATCCAGCAGATCAACAGCGGGGAAGTGGCGTTGCTCAAAGGTGAACGCTGGCACGGTAACGAAGGCTTCGGTTTGATCCATCGCTCGCCGCAACTGCTGCGTAACGAGCGCAGGTTGATTCTGACGCTGGACTGGCTGGACTGAAGCTTTATTCAGGCGTTACCCATTGCCCCTTGCTCTGGCCTTCACAGAAGGGCTTGAGGTACAGCGCGTCACGGGCGACCCCGTAATAGTGAATGTGCTCGCGATACGGCAGATTGGCGACCTGCGCATTGCGACAGACACCGAAGGCACCTGCCGGGCACTGTTGCGAGTAGGTCGTTTCGGTCTTCTGCCCGGCCAGTTGTGGCTTGCAGAAGCTGTCGTGGAACAGGTCTGCCGGGATATTGATATTTTCCTGGCAGACTTTCACATCCAGCCTTTCGGCCTGGCTGTGGACCAGACACGCCTCGGCCCACGCCGTCCCCGAACTCACCGCCAGCAGCGTCAGTGCCAGGCGGGCGGGCAGCCACATCACTTGCATCATTACCCTTCCTTGCTCTTCAATGACCCACGCATTCGTCAAAAGTGATCCCATGCTGCAAAACATACCGACGCATGTCATCGGTGGCCCGCTGGGCGCCGGCAAGACCAGCCTGATCAAACGCCTGCTGGCGCAGAAACCCGCCCATGAACGCTGGGCCGTGTTAATCAATGAGTTCGGACAGATCGGTCTGGATGCCGCCCTGCTGACCACGGATGCCGATGGTATCGCACTTGGCGAAGTGGCTGGCGGCTGCCTGTGTTGCGTCAATGGCGTGCCGTTCCAGATCGGTCTGGGGCGGTTGTTGCGCAAGGCCCGGCCTGATCGTCTGCTGATCGAGCCTTCGGGGTTGGGTCATCCTGCGCAACTCATGGCGCAATTGCGCGAGGCGCCCTGGCGTGGCGTCCTGAATGTTCAGCCCGGAGTGGTGGTGCTGGACGCGCAAGCAATGCTCGCCGGACAACCGTTGCCGAGCACTCAACAGGAAGCACTGGCGGATGCAGGGCTTGTGGTCATGAACAAGTCCGAGCAGCTGGATGAAGTCTCTCGCTTGGCATTGGCCGAACAGTTGCTGCCGCACGCCTTGATCTGGACCCGATACGGGGAGCTGCACCCGAGCCAAATACCGGGGTTCAACGCCGCTGCCGTTGTGGATAAACAGGCTGTGGATAAGTTGATGCTGCCCAACAGCGTTGGCCAGTTGCCTGCGCTATGGGTCGACCCGAAGGTACCGATCTGCCTGATTCAGGCAAGTGCTGAAGGCTGGAGCATCGGCTGGCGCTGGCATCCCTCGCAGCGCTTCGACCTGCAGCGCATTCTGTACTGGCTGGAAAGCATTGAGTGGCGGCGGGCAAAGATGGTTATCCACAGCGAAGGCGGCTGGTATTCCGGGAATGTGGTCGACGGTGCTCCGCTGGCCTGGCAAATCAGCGAATGGCGTCAGGATTCACGCCTGGAATTGATCTTCTCTACACCGCAGGATGTGGATAAGTTGCAGGCGCAGATGGTGGAGTGTCTGGCGTGATGCGCCGCTTGCTCGCGAAGGCGACCCTTCAACGCCCTCTTTTCGGGGGCTTTGACGCCCTCTTCGCGAGCAAGCTCGCTCCCACAACGATTTGCATTTAACCAGCCGCTACTGCTTCCATTTCTGATGCGATTGACGCCACTCGCTCATTTGAATAATTTCAGCGCTGGGTGGTGGCGTCTTGATTTCAAACGGGTAGGGTGCCAGTTCGATTTGCGCAGTGTGCGCGCCGAACATGGTGATCGTGCCAGGGTGACGCTGCTCGCCGGTCACGGTGAACTCGAAGCCATACACGCGGGCCAGGCGCTTGCGGCCTTGAGCGTCGCGGGCGAAGGTCAGGCGGCGCAGGGCAACGGCGTCGTCCAGCAGTTGCAGCTCAAGGCGTGCGCAATGCTGCTTGACGCGCGCCAGCGCTTTCTCTCGCAGACCATGGGCATGCCACCACCAGGCCGCAGCACTTGCGAACAGCATCAGCACGAAGATGTTTCCCAGGGTCAGCATGACGGAGTGCTCCAGCGTAGGAGTTACCAGCTTAACTGCCCTGAGTGATTTACAGCCATACTGCGCAACTTATATTTCTCATTATTGCATTTGCATCGTGTTCAGGATTCCGCCCCCAATGAAACGTACGCCTCACTTGCTCGCTATCCAGTCCCATGTGGTATTCGGCCACGCCGGCAACAGCGCAGCGGTGTTCTCGATGCAGCGTATCGGGGTCAATGTCTGGCCGCTCAATACGGTTCAGTTTTCCAACCACACGCAATACAAGCAGTGGACAGGCGAAGTGCTGGCCCCGCAGCAGATTCCCGCGCTGATCGAGGGGATAGCCGCCATCGGCGAGCTGGGCAACTGTGATGCCGTGCTGTCCGGGTATCTGGGCAGTGCGGCGCAGGGCAGGGCGATTCTGACCGGCGTGGCGCGCATCAAGGCTGCCAATCCGAAGGCGCTGTACCTGTGCGACCCGGTGATGGGCCATCCTGAAAAAGGCTGCATCGTTGCGCCTGAAGTCAGCGACTTCCTGCTGGAAGAGGCTGCGGCCATGGCTGATTTCATGTGCCCCAATCAACTGGAGCTGGACAGCTTCTCTGGCCGCAAGCCCGAATCGCTGGCCGACTGCCTGGCGATGGCGCGGGCTTTGTTGGCGCGTGGCCCCAAAGCGGTTGTCGTCAAACACCTTGATTACCCCGGCAAGGCTGCCGACGGCTTTGAAATGCTGTTGGTGACCGCCGAGGCAAGCTGGCACCTGCGTCGCCCGCTATTGGCATTTCCACGCCAGCCGGTCGGTGTGGGGGATCTGACGTCCGGGTTGTTTCTGTCACGCATTTTATTGGGCGACGATCTGGTCGCAGCGTTCGAATTCACCGCAGCGGCAGTCCACGAAGTGCTGCTCGAAACGCAGGCTTGCGGCAGTTACGAGCTGGAACTGGTGCGCGCCCAGGATCGCATCGCGCACCCACGGGTGAAGTTCGACGCTGTGCGTCTGTAACCTTCAGATGCAACCGAGGGCTCAGCATCCATGTCTGAGCCTGTCCTTTACAAGGCTTCTTCCTTGATGTCCTGGTAACGCTTTTCCAGTTCCTGACGAATCTGGCGGCGTTGTTGCGCCTGAATGAAACGACGCTTGCCTTCCGGTGTTTCCGGTTCCAGAGGCGGTACGCTGGCGGGTTTGCGATTGTCGTCCACGGCAACCATGGTGAAGAAGCAACTGTTGGAATGGCGTACCGAGCGCTCGCGGATGTTTTCGGTGACCACCTTGATGCCCACCTCCATGGACGTGTTGCCGGTGTAATTGACCGAGGCGAGAAAGGTCACCAGTTCGCCGACATGCACCGGCTCGCGAAAAATCACCTGGTCCACCGACAGCGTTACCACATAGCGTCCGGCGTAGCGGCTGGCACACGCGTAGGCCACTTCGTCCAGGTACTTGAGCAACGTACCGCCGTGTACATTGCCAGAGAAGTTGGCCATGTCCGGGGTCATCAATACAGTCATCGACAGCTGGGCGTTTCCGGGTTCCATAGCGTACTCACACGGTCAAGGTGTTCAAGGGGCGCCTATGCTGGCGCTCAATGGGGCTTGCGACAGTTATCGGGACGCTGGCCAGCAGGCGGCCGTCACGCGTCATAACTATCTGTTTCCATATATTGCACCGGCTTTATGTCGAAGGGGGCGGTGTTAACCTGCAAAAACCCGTGGATCGGGAATTTTCCTACGCTTTCATCCGATTTTGATGGCGCAATTACCCGCCGACGCCGTTGCAAGAACAGCGCCAGCGGTTTTAGGAGTCATCACCCACAAGGAGCCGTATCCCCATGCATGCCATCAATTTCATTCAGGACCTGGCAGTGATCATGCTGGTGGCCGGCGTGGTGACCATCCTTTTTCACCGTCTCAGGCAGCCAGTGGTGCTCGGTTATATCGTGGCGGGCTTCATTATCGGTCCGCATACACCACCGGTCAGCCTGATTCACGATGAGGACACCATCAAGATTCTGGCCGAACTGGGAGTGATTTTCCTGATGTTCTGCCTGGGGCTGGAATTCAGCCTGCGCAAGTTGTTCAAGGTCGGCGCGACGGCGTTCATCGCGGCTTTCCTGGAAATTGCCCTGATGATCTGGATCGGCTACGAGATCGGCCAGTTCTTTGGCTGGAAAGCCATGGACTCGCTGTTTCTCGGCGCGATTCTGGCGATCTCTTCCACCACCATCATCGTCAAGGCGCTCAACGACCTGAAGATGAAGAACCAGCATTTTGCCCAGTTGATCTTCGGTGTGCTGATCGTCGAAGACATTCTCGGCATCGGCATTATTGCGCTGTTGTCCGGCATCGCAGTCAGCGGCTCCGTCAGTTCGGGGGAAGTGTTTTCCACGGTCGGCAAACTGTCGCTGTTCATGATCGTAGCGCTGGTGGTCGGGATTCTGCTGGTGCCCCGTTTGCTGTCTTATGTCGCCAGGTTCGAAAGCAATGAAATGCTGTTGATTACCGTGCTGGGCCTGTGTTTCGGCTTCTGCCTGCTGGTGGTCAAGCTGGAATACAGCATGGTGCTGGGCGCGTTCCTGATCGGCGCTATCATGGCCGAGTCGCGTGAGCTGCTGAAAATCGAGCGATTGATAGAACCGGTTCGCGACATGTTCAGCGCAATCTTTTTTGTCGCCATCGGTTTGATGATCGACCCGAAAATCCTGCTGGAATATGCCTGGCCGATTGCAGTCATCACTGTCGCTGTGGTGCTGGGCAAAATGCTGTCTTGCGGCCTTGGGGCGTTTATCGCCGGCAATGACGGTCGCACCTCATTGCGCGTGGGGATGGGGCTGTCACAAATTGGCGAGTTCTCCTTCATCATCGCGGCGCTGGGCATGACCCTGCAGGTCACCAGCGACTTTCTCTACCCGGTGGCAGTGGCGGTATCAGCCATTACTACTTTGCTGACGCCCTATCTGATTCGCGGTGCTGATCCGCTGTCACTCAAGCTGGCGTCGATCATGCCCCGGCGGGTTGCGCGGGTGTTCGGCATGTACGGTGAATGGCTGCGCAGTATTCAGCCACAAGGGCAAAGTGCAGTGCTTGCCGGAATGATCCGGAGGATTCTGCTACAGGTCGGGGTCAATCTGGCGCTGGTAATGGCGATTTTCTTCAGCGGCGGCTATTTTGCCGAGCATCTTGGCGGGTACATGGACGAATGGGTGGCGGATGTCAGTCACCAGAAAGCCTGGATCTGCGGCGCGGCGTTGCTGCTGTCGCTGCCGTTTCTGATTGCGGCGTATCGCAAGCTCAAGGCGCTGTCGATGCTGTTGGCGGAGATGGGCGTCAAACCCGAGATGGCGGGCCGACATACCGTGCGGGTGCGCAAGGTCGTGGCGGAAGTGATTCCGCTGTTGTCGCTGGTGGTGATTTTCGTGATGCTGGCAGCATTGTCGGCAAGCATTCTGCCTGCCAACGAATTGCTGCTGGTCATCGCCCTGATTGCCGCTCTGGTTGCGGCACTGCTTTGGCGCTGGCTGATCCGCGTGCATACGCGGATGCAGATCGCGCTGCTGGAGACGCTGGGCAATAATCAGGAATCGTCCGGGCATTGAGCCCGGCGATTACCTTACAGTCTTTACCAAACGGGGTGTCTCAGCTTTCCAGCCAGATATCCCGAGCCCAGTGCCAGACTGACTCCCAGCTTTCCTCGGTGACCAGTTCCTCTTCGGCGGACCACAGCACTACCGTGCCGTCTTCTTCGACGCAGTAGTAGTCGTCGCCGTCCTGGCAGATCGGAATCAGCTCGCGCGGCACGCCCAGATCCCAGGCCGTGGCGGCCACGTCCGGCAAATAGGTGTGCGACTGCGCATCGGTCACGGTGACGGGCTCAAGGCTGCCGTACACCACATCGCTGACCGTCAGGAGAAACTCTTTGAAGACGAACGGAATATTGATGAACAGCTGTTCTTCAATTTCGACCAGTTGGTCTTCGTCTGGCAGCTCAAGCGGAACCGGGACCGGTTCGTTTGCTTCACGCAGTTGTTCGATGACTTCTTCCACGACACAGATCCTCTCACTTGATGGCGCGGGTTATACAGTAGCGTAAAGCCTTTCTCAAAATAACTATCCGAACGGATAAGCAAAAACCCCGGACATGTCCGGGGTTCTGAACGCGAGAAAGGAATCTGGTTCAACCGTTCTGGCGAATTCCTGCTACCAGCCACGGCTGGTTATCACCCTGTGGGCGCTCCATATTCCAGCTTTCGCTGAACACTTCGCCCTGGTCGAAGCGCGACGACTTGGACACGCCCGAGAAGGTCAGGGTAGCGATGGTCTTGTCGGCGCGATCATCCACACCGTCCAGTTGAACCTGGAGGTTGTCGATGTAGGTCGACTGAAAGCCATCGCCCAGGTCCGCACGTTCCTTTTTCAGGAACTGCAGCATTTGCGGGGTAACGAACTCGGCGATCTTGTCCATTTCGTTGGCGTCCCAGTGCTGCTGCAGCGACTGGAAGTGGCCACGAGCGGCTTCCAGAAAGCGCTCTTCGTTGAACCAGGCCGGGGCGTTGATCACTGGCGCAGCGGAGGCCGGTGAGGAACTGCCGAAGATCGGGTTCTGCGCAGGCTGGCTGCTTTCACGCTGGTACGGTGCGCCGGCAGCGGCCATTTTCGGCTGTTGCTGCTGACGACGACGCGCAATGAAGCGGAAGATCAGGAAGGCGATGAGACCCATGATCAGGATGTCGAACAGTTGCAGGCCGTTGAAGCCGTCACCCATGAACATCGACGCGAGCAGGCCACCGGCAGCGATACCGGCCAATGGGCCCAGCCAGCGCGACGCACCGCTTGCCGCAGGCGCAGGACGGCCCGCAGCGTTAGGCGCTGCCGCAGGCGTGGAGGGTGCGGCCTGACGTGTCTGATGCGTAGGCGCCGAGCCCATGCTTTTGCCGCCACCGAAACGCGCGGCGTTCACATCCAGACTCATGGTGAGCCCGATGCACAGCGCCATCGCGATGCTTAAAAAACGTTGCATAAGGGTATTCCCGTTTTGTGATTGCACGCGCGCCATGTTGCACAGCGTGCGACGACATGACCAGCGCGTTAGTGTTTCGGACTTTTACACAAATAGCGTAGGACTTTTCAGCACGCTTCGTAAGACTTGTGATTAGCCCCACGCACCGAGGTTATACACAGGTCTTGAAACGCCCGGAATAAATGGCCTCTGTGCTTCTGCCCGAAGGGCGTGGGAGCGAACTTGTTCGCGAAAAGGTCTTTATAATCGCCGAAA
The DNA here is from genome assembly GCF_058129925.1 of Pseudomonas sp. Pme6b. Taxonomy (NCBI): domain Bacteria; kingdom Pseudomonadati; phylum Pseudomonadota; class Gammaproteobacteria; order Pseudomonadales; family Pseudomonadaceae; genus Pseudomonas; species Pseudomonas sp. Pme6b. The sequence goes on along the minus strand of NZ_CM176704.1, from coordinate 5,961,476 downwards.
ATGTATCGACTGAAACAGCGCCTTCGCGAGCAAGCTCGCTCCCACGGCCTGCGGCCAGAATCAAAAGCGGACTAATGTATGACGCCGAGCGCGGGAACAAGAACTGGCACCGCGCCCAAACCCTGAACGCTACAACGGCACCAGCTTCGCATAGCCCATCATCAGCCACTTGCTGCCTTCGGCGAAGTTGACCTGCACCCGTGCCTGAGCGCCAGCGCCCTCGAAGTTGAGGATCACGCCTTCGCCGAACACCGCATGCTGTACACGCTGGCCCATGGTGAACTCGGTTTCCGGAATGCCGGTGCCGTTGAACAGGCTGCTGCTGTTGAACTTCGGAGTGCCACCGAACGGGCGACTCACGCTGTTGGACAGGCGTACTTCCTGGATCAGCGCCGGCGGAATCTCGCGTACAAAACGCGAGACCTTGTTGTAGGTTTCGCTGCCGTACAGACGACGCGTTTCGGCGTAGGTCATCACCAGCTGTTTCATGGCGCGGGTGATGCCGACATAAGCCAGACGTCGCTCTTCTTCCAGGCGCCCCGGCTCTTCCAGACTCATCTTGTGCGGGAACAGCCCTTCCTCCATGCCCACCAGGAACACATGCGCAAACTCCAGGCCCTTGGCGCTGTGCAGGGTCATCAGCTGAATGCTGTCTTCATGCTCCTGCGCCTGGGTGTCGCCTGCTTCCAGCGAGGCATGCCCCAAAAACGCTGCAAGTGGCGTCAGGTCTTCTTCGCTTTCGTGATTCTCGAAAGCACGGGCCGCGCTGACCAGTTCCTCAAGGTTTTCTACCCGCGCCTGGCCTTTCTCGCCTTTTTCCTGCTCGTGATAGGTGATCAGCCCGGACTGCTCGATAACCGTCTGGGTCATCAGGTGCAGCGGCATCTCCATGACCTTCGCCGACAGGTTCTCGATCAGCTCGATGAACCCGCCCAGGGCCGTGGCGGCGCGGCCGGTCAGGCCCTTGTTGGCGACCAGCAGGCGCATGGCTTCCCACATGGAGACGTCGGCATGACGCGCATGTTCGCGAATCGCTTCGACGGTCTTTTCGCCGATGCCGCGAGCCGGAACGTTGATCACCCGCTCCAGCGCTGCATCGTTGCCACGACCTTCCAGCAAGCGCATATACGCCATCGCGTTCTTGATTTCGGCGCGTTCGAAGAAGCGCTGCCCGCCGTAAATGCGATATGGAATACGTTCGCGCAGCAGGGCTTCTTCCAGCACCCGCGACTGGGCGTTGGAACGGTACAGAATGGCGATGTCGTTGCGCGAGATGCCGGTTTTCAGCGCGCTTTCGATGGTCTCGACCACATAGCGCGCCTCATCGTGTTCGTTGAAAGCGGCATACAGGTTGATCAGCTCGCCATCGCCGACGTCAGTCCACAACTCCTTGCCCAGTCGGCCGCTGTTATTGACGATCAAGCCGTTGGCGGCCTTGAGGATGCTCGCTGTGGAGCGGTAATTCTGCTCCAGGCGGATGACTTCGGTGTCCGGGAAGTCAGAGGAATACTGGTGAATGTTCTCGATCTTCGCGCCACGCCAGCCGTAAATGGACTGATCGTCGTCGCCGACCACCATCAGGCTGTCGCCACCCTGAGCGAGCAGGCGTAGCCACGCGTATTGCACGGCGTTGGTGTCCTGGAATTCATCCACCAATACATGGCGGAAACGACGCTGATAATGCGCGAGCAAACCCGGATTATCGCGCCACAGGTCGAGTGCGCGCAGCAGCAGTTCGGAGAAGTCGATGACGCCAGCCCGCTGACAGGCGACCTCGTAGGCTTCGTAGACGCTTTTCATGGTGGTCAGGAACAGATCGCCGCTGGCCTGAATATGTTTCGGGCGCAGGCCCTCATCTTTCTGGCCGTTGATGAACCACTGTGCCTGACGTGCAGGCCAGCGTTGCTCATCCAGGCCCAGCTCGCGCATCACGCGTTTTACCAAGCGCTGCTGGTCATCGCTGTCGAGAATCTGGAAGGTTTGCACCAGCCCGGCTTCCTGCCAGTGCGCTCGCAGCAGGCGGTGGGCCAGACCGTGGAAGGTGCCCACCCACATGCCAGCAGGGCTGATGCCCATCAGCTGCTCGATGCGGTGGCGCATTTCGGCGGCAGCCTTGTTGGTGAACGTCACCGACAGAACCGAATGCGGGGAGGCTTGCTCGACCTGCATCAGCCATGCGATGCGATGCACCAGCACACGGGTTTTGCCGGAGCCAGCACCAGCCAGGACCAACTGACGACCCAATGAGGCGGCTACGGCCTGACGTTGGGCATCGTTGAGGGAATTCAGAAGAAGAGAGAGATCATCGCGCATCCGCGCATTCTAGGGTGCTGCGTCATGCCGGGCAAACCATGCTTTGCGTCAGGCAATAAAAATGACCGGGTGCTGACGACCGGTCGTCGAGCGTTGCAGGGTCGAGCGCGGTCAGTCGACCTTGAAGATTGGCCATTCGCAGGCCAGGCGCAGGATTCCGCTTAATGTAGGATTATTCCCACAATTTTTTTCGATTCACCCATTCAGGGCCCGTGTAACAGGTTTCAGCGTCGTTTAACTGGGCGGTTTGCAGGTCATGTAGTATAACTACAAGAAAGCTACAACCCAGCCCATCTTCCTTTTGCCGAGTCTGCCCCTTGAATCTGCTGCAACACATCGCCCAGTCACGTAATTTGCTGCGCAAATCGGAGCTCAAGGTTGCCGATCATGTGCTGCTTGACCCTGCGGCTGTGATGCACAGTTCCATGGCGGATCTGGCGCACAGCGTCGGCATCAGCGAGCCAACCATCGTGCGCTTCTGCCGCGCCATTGGGTGCACCGGGTTTCAGGACCTCAAGCTCAAGCTGGCGCAGAGTCTGGCAGCGGGTGCGAGTTTCGGCCAGTTCGCGATTCACGAAGACGATTCGGTCGCCGACTACAGCCTGAAGATTTTCGACACTACCCTGCACACGCTCATGGAAGTGCGCGAAAACCTCGACCCCCATGCTTTACAGATGGCAGTCACGGCCATGGCCGGGGCCAATCGGGTCGAATTTTATGGGTTTGGCGCTTCCGGTGCAGTGGCTGCCGATGCGCAGCACAAGTTCTTTCGTTTGCTGCTGACCGCGGCAGCGTATTCCGACCCGCACATGCAGGCGATGTCGGCGGTCACGCTCAAGCCGACAGACGTCGCGGTATGCATTTCCCAGTCGGGGCGCTCCAAGGACTTGCTGATCACCGCCAATCTGGTCCGCGAGAGCGGCGCGACGCTGATTACCTTGTGCCCAAGCCAGACGCCGCTGGCCGAGCTGTCATCGGTCAATCTGGCCATCGATGTACATGAAGACACCGAAATCTACACGCCGCTGACGTCCCGTATCGCGCACCTGGTGGTGATCGATGTGCTGGCGATGGGCGTGGCAATGGCCCGCGGCCCGAGCCTGGTCAATCACCTCAAGAGCGTCAAGCGCAGCCTGCGCGGCTTGCGTCTGTCGCCGAAGTCGATAAAGACTCACGAAGACTGATCGCTCAACCGAGCGTAATTCATCGATCTGTCATCTGCATGCCGCCTGATTGTCACTGTCGCGCTCCATTCTGGTGCTCCCACAAAACGTATTGGGAGACAGGATATGGCTCGGCATTACGATGATTTACCTACCAGCACCGTGAAAACCCGCCGCCAGCAGGAAGACCAGCGCCGCATGGAGTTTCGTCGGGCTATTGAGAGCTACAGTGAAGCGCGTCAGCTTAATCAGGAGCTGTGTGACTACATGGATGGTATCGACAACGCTGTATGGCAGACTATCAAGTTGCCCGCGGTCGACCGTCGAAACGCTCGACAAGCTGGTTGATCTGCGCACGTTCGGTGCGGATGAACGCAAGAAAGGCATGTGCCACGGGTGAAAGGCGTTTGTCTCGGGCCTGAGCCACGCACCAGCTTCGATACAGCGGCAGCTCCGCCACGGGTAGCTCCACGAGGGCACCGGTGGCGAGTTCCTGGCAGACCGCATGCCGTGTCAGCATCGCCAGGCCCAGTCCGGCGACCACGCATTCACGTTGCGCCTCGCTGGAAGACACCTCCAGCGTCTGCGTGAAATGCACGCGTTTCTCTTTGAAGTACTCCTCGCAGGCCCGGCGTGTACCTGACCCCGTTTCCCGGGTCAGCAACGGCCAGGGCTCCAGGTCTTTCAAATTCAGCGTCGCATGGCTGCTCAGCGGGTGGTCGGGTGGTGCTACGGCCACAATCGGGTTGTTGAGAAAGGGTAGAAACTCCAGACCCATATCCAGCGGAACCGCTGACATCGCTACAAGATCATCGCGGTTGTCCGATAATCGCCTGATTATCTGTGCACGATTGACAACCATCAGGCTCAGGCTGACTTCCGGGTGCTGGCGTTTGAATGCAGCGAAAAGGTGAGGGATGAAATACTTGCAGCTGGATTCAATCGCCAGCTTCAACTGGCCTTGCAGCGAGCCCTGCATGTCCGAAAGCTGCATGTCGAGACTTTCCAGGCGTCCGAAAATATCCCGGCTGGCCAGTTGCAGTGCCTGCGCCGCCTCAGTCAGGTAGAGCTTTTTGCTGACGTATTCGAACAGCGGCTGGCCGATCAGCTCTTCAAGCTGGCGAATCTGCAGGCTGACGGCAGGCTGCGTCAGAGACATCTCTTCGGCTGCACGGCTGTATGAGCGCAGATCACATACTTCATTGAAAATACGCAGCTGACGCAATGTCATACGCATCAATGACTTACGCATTTATACAAGCTTCCTGAGACGACAAGAAGCGTCAACTATAAGCTTTTACTTATGCATGTCCCAACTTTTACTCATTTTTGTTAATCCTTGATTCGGCATAGGGTGTCCCTGCGGCATTCAGTCACATGCCCTGTTACAAAAACGGGTCGAGGAAAACGCCAGTGATAACAAAAATTCTGATCGCCAACCGCGGGGAGATTGCCGTCCGGATCGTGCGTGCCTGCGCCGAGATGGGTATTCGCTCGGTCGCGATCTTTTCCGATGCCGACCGGCATGCCCTGCATGTCAAGCGTGCTGACGAAGCCTATAGCATTGGTGCCGAACCGTTGGCCGGTTACCTGAACCCGCGCAAGCTGGTGAATCTGGCGGTAGAGACTGGCTGCGATGCGCTGCATCCCGGTTATGGCTTTCTGTCGGAGAACGCCGAGCTGGCCGACATCTGTGCTGAACGTGGCATTAAGTTTATCGGTCCGTCCGCAGAAGTGATTCGTCGCATGGGTGACAAGACCGAAGCGCGGCGCAGCATGATCAAGGCCGGTGTGCCGGTTACGCCCGGCACCGAAGGCAACGTCGCGGACATCGACGAGGCGCTGGTCGAAGGCGAGCGTATTGGTTACCCGGTAATGCTCAAGGCCACCTCCGGCGGCGGCGGGCGCGGCATACGCCGTTGCAACAGCCGCGAAGAGCTCGAGCAGGCCTTCCCCCGGGTGATTTCCGAAGCAACCAAGGCCTTTGGCTCGGCGGAAGTGTTTCTCGAGAAGTGCATCGTCAATCCCAAGCACATCGAAACGCAGATTCTCGGTGACAGCTTCGGCAATGTAGTGCATCTGTTCGAACGCGACTGCTCGATTCAGCGCCGTAACCAGAAGCTCATCGAAATCGCCCCCAGCCCGCAACTGACTCCCGAGCAGCGTGCTTATATCGGTGATCTGTCGGTGCGTGCGGCCAAGGCTGTCGGTTACGAGAACGCAGGGACCGTGGAGTTTTTGCTCGCCGAGGGCGAGGTGTACTTCATGGAAATGAATACCCGGGTTCAGGTCGAGCACACCATCACCGAAGAAATCACCGGCATCGATATTGTTCGCGAGCAGATCCGTATTGCGTCCGGCCTGCCGCTGTCGATCAAGCAGGAAGACATCATTCACCGCGGTTTTGCCCTGCAATTCCGGATCAATGCCGAAGACCCGAAGAACAACTTCCTGCCCAGTTTCGGCAAGATCACCCGCTATTACGCGCCCGGAGGACCAGGCGTGCGCACCGATACGGCGATTTACACCGGCTACACCATTCCGCCGTTTTACGACTCGATGTGCCTGAAGCTGATCGTCTGGGCGCTGACCTGGGAGGAGGCGATGGACCGTGGCCTGCGTGCGCTGGATGACATGCGCCTGCAAGGAGTGAAGACCACGGCTGCCTATTACCAGGAAATTCTGCGTAACCCGGAATTTCGCAGCGGTGAATTCAACACCAGCTTTGTCGAGAGCCACCCCGAGCTGACCAATTATTCGATCAAGCGCAAACCCGAAGAGCTGGCTCTGGCCATCGCCGCCGCCATTGCCGCACACGCCGGTCTGTAAGGAATAGTGAAATGTCCAAGAAGATTTTCGTAACCGACACCATCCTGCGTGACGCTCACCAATCATTGCTGGCGACCCGCATGCGTACCGAGGACATGCTGCCGATCTGCGACAAGCTCGACAAGGTCGGTTACTGGTCGCTGGAAGTCTGGGGCGGCGCGACCTTCGATGCCTGCGTGCGTTTTCTCAAGGAAGATCCATGGGAGCGCCTGCGTCAACTGCGCGCGGCCTTGCCCAATACCCGGTTGCAAATGCTCCTGCGCGGCCAGAACCTGCTGGGCTATCGGCATTACAGCGATGACGTGGTCAAGGCGTTCGTCGCCAAGGCGGCGGTGAATGGTATCGATGTGTTCCGTATTTTCGATGCCATGAACGATGTGCGTAACCTGCGCGTTGCCATCGAATCGGTAAAAGCTGCGGGCAAGCATGCGCAAGGCACCATCGCTTACACCACCAGCCCGGTGCACACCATCGAAGCGTTCGTCGCACAGGCCCGGCAGATGGAAGCGATGGGCTGCGATTCGGTGGCGATCAAGGACATGGCCGGTCTGCTGACTCCCTATGCCACGGGTGAACTGGTCAAGGCGCTGAAAGCCGAACAGTCGCTGCCGGTGTTCATTCACTCCCACGACACCGCAGGCCTGGCTGCCATGTGCCAGCTCAAGGCCATTGAAAGCGGCGCGGATCATATTGATACGGCGATCTCCAGCTTTGCCTGGGGCACCAGTCATCCGGGCACAGAGTCGATGGTTGCGGCGCTCAAGGGCAGCGAGTTCGACACCGGGCTGGACCTGGAGCTGTTGCAGGAAATTGGTCTGTATTTCTACGCGGTGCGTAAGAAGTATCACCAGTTCGAAAGCGAATTCACGGCGGTCGATACCCGTGTGCAGGTCAATCAGGTGCCTGGCGGGATGATTTCCAACCTGGCCAATCAGCTCAAGGAGCAGGGCGCGCTCAATCGCATGGGCGAAGTGCTGGCTGAAATTCCGCGCGTGCGCAAAGACCTCGGTTATCCACCGCTGGTAACGCCGACCTCACAGATCGTCGGTACTCAGGCGTTCTTCAATGTGCTGGCTGGCGAGCGCTACAAGACCATCACCAATGAAGTGAAGCTTTATCTACAGGGCGGTTATGGCAAGGCGCCGGGGCCGGTGGATGAAAAGCTGCGTCGTCAGGCCATTGGCAATGAAGAACTGATAGATGTTCGCCCGGCCGATCTGCTCAGGCCGGAGATGACCAAGCTGCGTGCCGATATCGGCGCACTGGCCAAATCCGAAGAGGACGTGCTGACGTTTGCCATGTTCCCGGACATCGGCCGCAAGTTTCTTGAAGAGCGTGCAGCTGGAACGCTGACGCCGGAAGCGCTGCTGCCGATTCCCGAAGCCGGAAGCGTGGCCAGAGCGGGCGGCGAGGGCGTGCCGACCGAGTTCGTGATTGATGTGCACGGCGAAACCTATCGGGTCGACATCACCGGCGTGGGCGTCAAAGCCGAGGGCAAGCGCCACTTCTACCTATCCATCGATGGCATGCCGGAAGAAGTGGTGTTCGAACCGCTCAACGAATTTGTCGGCGGCGGTGCCAGCAAACGCAAGCAGGCTCATGCACCGGGCCACGTCAGCACCACCATGCCGGGCAATATCGTCGATGTGCTGGTCAAGGAAGGCGATATGGTCAAAGCAGGGCAGGCGGTATTGATCACCGAAGCCATGAAGATGGAAACCGAGGTCCAGGCGTCGGTCGCGGGCAAGGTTGTGGCGATTCACGTTGCCAAGGGCGACCGCGTCAATCCGGGTGAGGTTCTGGTCGAGATCGAAGGCTGACCGGGCACATACAGATAATTCAACGATTTACCTCAGGGAAGCACTCGTGGCTTCCCTTTTTTTATTCTGTGCAGGCGGGCCCGGTTGTCACCGCTATCGTTGCGCACGCTCCAGCGTGGGAATGCCGTTCTCGACGCTCTGCGTCCTCAGGATCAGCGAAACGCCTCAAGCCCTTTGATCTGCTGCCCGTCCGCGAAGTTATCCACAGCCAGCCAGCATTCAAAGGCCTTCTGCAATTCAGGCCATTCGCTGTCGAGTATCGAGTACCACTCTGTGTCCCTGCTCTGGCCCTTGACTACCATGTGCTGGCGGAAGGCGCCTTCGTAGCTGAAGCCGAAACGTTGGGCTGCGCGTTTGGAGCGGGCGTTGTTGGCGTTGCACTTCCATTCCAGGCGGCGATAGCCCAGCGTGAATGCTTCCCTGGCCAGCAGGTAAATGGCTTCGGTGCCTTTGGGGGTTCGTTGCATGGCCGCGCTGAAAGTGACATGACCTATTTCGATACGCCCATGGGCGGCGACGATCGACATCAGGCTGATGACACCTTCGGCTTTACCGGTCTGCTGATCGACGACCGTATAAAACCATGGGTCGGACGCTGCCTGATGCCCGGACAGCCATGCATCAAAGGCACTGCGCTCGATAAAAGGCCCGTAAGGCAGGTAATCCCACAGTTTCGGGTCGGCATTCGGGCCCTGAAGCGCAGCCCACAAGTCATCGGCGTAACGTGTGGCATCGAGTTTTTCCAGGCGAATGAAACGGCCTGTCAGTGTGTTGGTGGTGGGCAATGCAGCGGCTTGCCAGTCCAGCAGAGTGTCGGACATCAATCACTTCCTGTTTCAGAGCGCTTTGCGAAATTGTATAAGGCCAGGTCGTTCGGCAATCCTTTCGTACAACTGAATGGCCGTGGCGTTGGTTTCGTGGGTCAGCCAATGCACCTTGTCGCAACCGTCTGACTTGGCCGTGGCGTAAACAAACTCGATCAGCTGCCTGCCAATGCCTGTTCCGCGTTGTTCGGGCGCGACAATCAGGTCCTGCAGGTAACAGGCATTGTTGATGCTCCAGTTGGAGCGATGGTAGATGAAGTTCACCATGCCCACCGCTTCGCCATCCAGCCAGGCCAGCGCCGAGTGGGTCGGCTCGTGCGAATCCACAAGGCGTTGCCAGGTGACGTCGCTGACACTTTCGTCCAGCTCGGTATTGTAGAAGCGCAGATAGGCCTGCCATAGCGGCAGCCAGGCTTTATGGTCGTTGACAGTAACGACGCGAATCCGGACATCGGTCAAAACGTTCTCCCTGCGCTCATCAAACGAGCGATTTGCTGGTCGTTTGCATTCTCGCTTGCTGCGAGGCCGTCGCGTACACCGGCCATGTCCGAAGCGCTGCGGTTCTGGCTGAGTTTGCGTTTGCCTTGCAGCCGCTGCACGGGAATTGCAAACCCTGCAATCGCCCCCAGCATTTTTGCAATGTAGTCCGCAGGTGCATCCTCGATTGACCAGGGTTGCGGGCGGCTGGATTCATGGCGATGGGTCAGGTCAGCCAGCAATTGGTGCAGTTGCGCTGCATCGGTAAAAACCGTGGCCTGCCCATAGGCATGCACGGCCAGATAATTCCAGGTAGGTACAACCTTGCCGTGTTCTGCCTTGCTCGGGTAGAAAGACGGGCTCACATAGGCATCGCCGCCGGGAAAAATCACCAGCGCCTCGACACCTGAGTTCAACTGCTGCCACTGTGGGTTGGCTCTGGCCAGATGCCCGTAAAGCGTGCCGTGCGGGCCTTCATCGCGGCGCAACAGCAGCGGCAAGTGAGTCGCGTGCAATCCTTCTTCACCCTGTGTAACAAGAATAGCCAGGCGAGTTCGATCCATCTGCTCGTGCAGGCTGAGCGTGTCGTTTTCCTTGAAGGCAGCAGGTATGTACATGGTCCATGTTCCTTGGCTGATGAAACGATCGTAGGCAAGGTTGGTCTGATGTAAGATCCATTTTTTATAATTTTCATGGGGCCAATTCATGCCCATCGCCCCTGTCGCGTTTCCACCCACGCTTACCGGCATTGAGCTGGACCCGAATCACGGCTTGAGCAAGCAGCTCTACGAGATTTTGCGCCAGCAAGTGCTGGATGGGCGCTTGAGTGGCGGCATGCGTCTGCCCGCCAGTCGCGATTTGGCGCATTTACTGGGCATCTCCCGTAACAGCGTCATACGGGCCTATGACCAGCTGTATGCCGAGGGTTTTATTGAAGGGCGCGTTGGCGACGGTACGTATGTTGCGCAGCTGTCTGAACGAAGCGCTGCGCCTCGACGGCCAAGCCGTAAAAAACTATCCACCAACTTACCCACAGGTGTATCCACAGGGTTACACACAGGTTTGTCCACAATTGCGGCGGAAATGCCGTCGAATTGTTCCGATGAAGTTATCCACAGCGCGACACGCGTGCTGCTCGAAAAGCATCATTTGCACGAGCCGCCGACGGGTAGGCCGCGGGCTTTTCGAGTAGGCGTTCCAGCCTTCGATCTTTTTCCATTTGCCTTGTGGGGCAAGCTGTATACGGCCTTTTGGCGCAAGCCGGACCTTGCTCAGCTGGGTTACGGCCCCGCTGCGGGAGATTTGCGGCTGCGTGAGTTGATTGCCGTTTATCTTCGTTCATCGCGTGGGTTGCACTGCACGGCTGAGCAAATTGTGATCACCAGCGGCGCGCAACATGCAATCAGCCTTTGTGCACAGTTGCTTTTGACGCCGGGCGATAGCGTTGCTGTGGAAAATCCAGGCTATCGCGCGGCGGGTCATGCGTTTGCACTGGCAGGTGCGCGATTGCACGGCGTGCCTGTGGATAACGAGGGCATGCGTTGCGCCGAGCTTGAGCAGGCCGATTGCAGATTGGCGTATGTGACCCCTTCGCATCAGTACCCGACTGGCGTAGTCATGAGCCTGGCACGGCGCCTGGAGTTACTGGCCTGGGCCGAGAGGCACCAGAGCTGGATTGTCGAGGACGATTACGATGGGGAGTATCGGTACAGCGGTTCGCCATTGGCCCCGTTGGCTGCGTTGGAGCAGAGTGGTCGAGTGCTCTATGTCGGCACATTCGGAAAAGTCGCCTTTCCGGCGCTGCGCCTGGGGTATCTGGTTCTGCCTGAGCAACTTGTCCGCCCGTTCAGCCAGCGCAAGGCGGTAGACATGCGCCATACCGAGATTGGCGTGCAGGCGGTCATGGCGCAATTCATTGCGTCGGGGCATTTCCAAAGACACATCCGTCGTATGCGTCGCGCGGCGCTGAGTCGTCGCAATGCGCTGCTGGATAACTGGCCTGCCGACATAGCAGGGTGCGCTGCAATGCCCAGGGTGGTTGCAGGGCTGCATGTGATGGTCAAGGTAGACAGTGTCGCGCGTGAGCAGGCACTGATTGCCAAGGCTGGTAGCGTTGGCGTCGAGATGAATGCCTTGAGTGATTACTGGCTGCCCGACTTCAGTGAGCCTGTGGATAACCGCGCCGGGCTGGTTTTGGGTTTCGCCGCCGTGCCCGAGGTCGAGATTGCCGATGCATTGAACAGGCTGCGCAAGGCCTGGTCCGAGTAGTCCCGCTGGCAGGCGTATAATCTGCACTTTCTGTTACTTGTCCTTGAGATACCCATGAACAACTCTCTTACTGCAACACCCGGACGCAAGTTCGGCGCGCCGCTGGCTGCGCTGTTCCTGCTGCTGATGGGCGCCCAGTTTCTGCTGCTCAGTGTCGGCACCCGCCAGGTAATGCTGTGGATCGTTGGTGCAGCGCTGGGCGTGACGCTGTATCACGCGGCATTCGGCTTCACCTCGGCGTGGCGGGTGTTTATCCGTGAGCGGCGCGGTGCGGGTTTGCGGGCGCAAATGGTCATGCTGGCGGTGGCTGTGGTGCTGTTTTTCCCTGCGCTGGGTGCTGGCACGCTGTTCGGTCAGCCCGTTACCGGACTGGTTGCGCCGGTCGGAATTTCGGTCGTCGTGGGGGCGTTCATCTTCGGTATCGGCATGCAACTGGGCGGTGGCTGTGCGTCCGGTACGTTGTTCACCGCAGGTGGCGGCAATGCACGCATGCTGGTGACGCTGCTGTTTTTCATCCTCGGTTCGTTGATTGCGACCCATCACGTCGACTGGTGGTTGGCCCTGCCTTCGTTCCCGGCAGTTTCGGTGGTCAAGACCTTCGGCGTATTGCCTGCGCTGATCGTGAATCTCGCTCTGTTCACCTTGATCGCTTTCATAACCGTGAAGCTCGAAAAGCGGCGTCATGGACAGCTTGAAACGCCGGTTACCACTGACCATCGTGGGTTGAGCCGGGTGCTGCGCGGGCCATGGGTTCTGGTCTGGGGCGCTGTCGCGCTGGCGCTGCTCAATTACGCAACACTGGCGCTGGCGGGTCGTCCGTGGGGCATCACCTCGGCGTTTGCGCTATGGGGCGCGAAGGTAGCCAGTGGTCTGGGTGTGGACGTCGGCAGCTGGGTGTTCTGGCAGAGCGCGGCGAATGCCAAGGCGTTGGCGGCTCCGGTGTGGGAAGACGTCACCAGTGTGATGGACATCGGCATCATGCTCGGTGCCTTGCTGGCGGCAGGGCTGGCCGGCCGTTTTGCGCCGAGCCTGGACATTCCCACGCGCTCGCTGGTTGCTGCGGTCATCGGCGGGTTGCTGCTGGGTTATGGCTCTCGACTGGCCTACGGCTGCAACATCGGCGCGTACTTCAGCGGTATTGCCTCGGGTAGCCTGCACGGCTGGCTATGGCTGGTTGCAGCCTACGCCGGTAACGTGATCGGCGTGCGTTTGAGGCCGATTTTCTTTGCTGGCGAACGCCCGCAAGTGGCGCTGACTGGCTGCTGAGGAAGTCTGTAATCCCAAGATAAAGCGGGTCGTTTGCGAACCATCTGCCGGTTTGGCATTCAAAGGCCATGCGGCAGATGTCAGCCTGCGATTCGCTTATTTTTCGATGGGGTAGTTCTTTTGCAGCAAACGATCATTTCGAAAATCCGTTTTCTCGGCAAGACCATCGGTTACGTGGGTTGGTCGCTTTTCTGGTTGTTGATTTGGGATGTGATCGTCACGGTCGACTTCATGCTGTATCTGGAGCGCAAGATCACGTTGCCTTCCATGCCGTTGACCCTGCTGGGCTCGGCACTTGTGGTCCTCACCAGCTTTCGTAATTCCAGCGCCTACAACCGCTGGTGGGAAGCACGAACGTTGTGGGGCGCGCTGGTCAATAGTTCGCGCAGCTTCGCTCGGCAGGTGTTGACGCTGGTCGAGGATGACGACGGGATCAACCCGGTCAAGGCCACGCTGTTGCGTCGCCATGTCGCCTACGTGAAATGCCTGTCCGCGCACCTGAAAGGCGCCAAGTGTGGCGACGAGATTCAGATGCTGATTCCCCGCGAGGAATTCGAGCGCCGTCACGACACCAACAATTTCCCTAACGACCTGCTCAACACCTCCGCAGCGCTGTTGGCCAAGGAGTATCAGGCGGGGCGGCTGGACAGCATTCGTCTGGCGCGTCTTGAGTCGACCATGGTGGACATCTCCAATTGCCAGGGCGGTATGGAGCGTATTGCCAACACACCATTGCCTTATCCGTACGTCGCTTTTCCGCGTCTGTTCATCACGCTGTTCTGCCTGATCGTACCGATTGGCCTGGTGGAGACCCTGGGCTGGTTCACGCCACTGGCGTCGACGGTGGTGGGTTTCATGCTGTTGGCCATCGAAAAGATCGGCACCGACCTGCAGAGTCCGTTCCGTGCCAGCGAACATGAGATTCAGATGACGGCTTTGTGCGAAAACATCGAGCGTAATCTGGATTCGATGCTCAGGGGTGCGCAGGAAGAAAGCAAGGCTTCGTAAAGAGGGTGAGGCGTTACGCGTGTGCAGAACGCCTCGGATAACGCAGAGATTGCGGCGGCTTAACGCAACTCGCCACACAGGTCCAGTTCGACCAGCCGCCTGACTTCCTCGGTCGTCAGGCTTGCCCCCAGCAGTGCATGCAGTTTGCCAAGCGCTGCCTCACGGGTCATGCCGCCACCGGAGAGCACGCCTGCACCGCGCAGACGGCTCCCCGCTTCGTAGACATCCAGCTCGACACCGCCTTCGTGGCACTGGGTAATCGCCACCACGCAGATACCAAGCGCTCGTGCATTTTCCAGGCTGGCCAGAAACTGCGGATCATCACTTGGCCCGGTGCCGCTGCCGAAGCACTCAAGCACCAGACCCCGAATACCGCTGTTGATCAGACCGTCCAGCTGAGCTGCGCCGACGCCGGGAAACAGCGGCAACACGGCGACCTCTGCAAGCGTCTTCTCCTGCAGGTAGTTCAGTGCATCGGGCAGCGAAACCACCGCATGACCGCCACGCGAGCGTTGCAGCGGTGCGAACGGTTGACGACCGAAGCTGCGAATTTTCGCGCAGCGCACAGGCGTCATCAGTTGCCCGTGGAAATACAGCTGAACGCCTGACGCCAGACCCGAACCCAGCGCCAGCAGGGCACCGTTGACGTTTTCCCAGGCATCGCTGTCCTGCACGCCGGCAGGCAGCATAGAGCCGGTGAACAGCACAGGTGCGCTGAACCCCAGCAACTGGAAGCTCATCGCCGCTGCGCTGTACGCCAGGGTGTCGGTGCCATGCAGCACCAGCACCGCATCGCAGCCATCGACCTCCACCGCCTCGATCACCGCCTCACGCAGGCGCAGCCAGTAGGAAGGGGTCATGTTGGCGCTGTCGATCAGCGGCGACATCTCGCGAAAGCGCCACTGCGGCACCACCAGCTCCGGGTGCTCGGCCAGTTGCCCGGCCATCCGCGCCTCGAAACCCGAGGCGGGTGCCAGGCCGTTGGCGCTGGCCTGCATGCCAATAGTGCCGCCGGTGTAAAGAACCATGACGCTCTGAGCGGGTTTATGTGCATGATCAGTCATGGTTGTTCTCCGGCGTAAGGTCGCGTTGGTTATCGTGCTTCGGGTACAGGCTTGGCTGCCGCTTCGGCGTCCTGTGTCGACTGACGGGTCGGATTGGCTGGCCATGCATGCGATCCAGGTCCAGATCAGGGAACTGGCTGGAATCGAACACCGGCGCCTTGATGCCAGCGCGACGCTGCGAATCGTAGTCGTTCAGAATGCGCTTGACGACTTTGAACAGCATGGCGAGTGCGATCAGGTTAACGAACGCCAGCATGGTCATGGTGATGTCGGCGAACGCCAGTACATCTTTCAGGTCGACGACGGCACCCCACATGATCAGTACCAGCACCGCGATACGGTAGATGATGATGGTCTGGATCTTCTCGCCAAACAGGAACCGCAGGCTGTTTTCACCCAGGTAGTAGTTGTAGAGAATCGAGGTGAAGACGAACAGTGCCAGCGCCACGCTGATGAAGATTCGGCCCCAGTCACCGACCACTGCGGCCAGCGAGTTCTGCGCCAGAACGATGCCGTTGCCGTCGTAACCGATGTCGTAGATACCGGACAGCAGGATCAGCAAGGCCGTGCAGGTGCAGATTACGAAGGTGTCGAGGAACACGCTGAACGCCTGAACCACGCCTTGTGCAACCGGGTGCTCTACATGCGCCACGGCAGCCACGTTGGGCGCACTGCCCAGACCGGCTTCGTTGGCGAACACGCCACGCTTGACGCCCATCACGATAGCGCTGCCGATCAGGCCGCCGAATACCGGGTCAAGACCGAAGGCGCTTCTGACGATGGTCATCAGCATGCCGGGAACGTGGTCGATCTGCAGAACGATGACGTAGATGGTGACCGCGATATAGATCAGGGTCTTGACTGGAACCAGCAGGTCGGAAATTGCCGCGATACGCTTGATGCCGCCGACGAAGGCCAGACCCAGCAGCACGACCAGACAGATGCCGGTGGTTCGGGTGTCGATGTTGAACGCGCTTTTCAGCGAGTCGGTCACGGCGTGGGATTGCAGGCCGTTGAAGGCAAAACCGAAGGTCACCAGCAACAGTACGGCCATGACCATGCCTAGCCAGCGCTTGCCCAGACCGTGCTGGATGTAAAACGCCGGACCGCCGCGGAATTGTCCTTCGGAATCCTTGCGTTTATAGAGCTGAGCGAGTGAACACTCGATGAAGCTGCTGGACATGCCGACCAGTGCGGTGACCCACATCCAGAATACGGCGCCCGGACCGCCCAGCGTTACGGCAATGCCGACGCCTGCGATGTTGCCTGCTCCGACGCGGCCCGCAAGGCTGAGCATCAGGGCCTGGAACGAACTCAACTGACCCGCGCTGCTGCGCAGACTGTCGCGAAAAACCGAGAACATGTGGAAAAAGTGTCGAAACTGAACGAAACGCGAGCGGATCGTGAAGTAACTACCCAGGCCAACGATAAGTACGATCAGTACCTTACCGGAGAGAAAGTCGTTAATCATTTCCAGCATTTTTGTTATTCCTCGCTACTTTTGAGGGGGCGCACTATACCGGTGCAAAGTTTTTACGTCTGTAGTCGCTTTCTTGGACGTCTGATTCTTCATTCGCGACGATGAATGAATACTTCCACGGATTACTCCGCCAAGGTGGGTTGCCGAAGGCTCTGGGTCCAGTGTCGGAGCCCTTTGCTGCAGGCAAAAAAAAGGGTCTGGAGAATCACTCCCAGACCCTCAAAAAATTGAGGGGTGTCTAGGCCCTCAATCTGGTGAGCTTGGTGCGCAGGTCATTTCCTGTCAGGCCTTCAAGGGGGCCAGACGCGGAGCGATCATGTTTTCCGGGCGCAGGATGTCGTCGAGCATGGCATCGTCGAGCAGACCTTCCTCACGCACCAGTTCCAGCACGCCGCGGCCGGTTTCCAGCGCGATGCGGGCGATACGGGTGGAGTTTTCGTAACCGATGTAGGGGTTCAGTGCGGTCACCAGGCCGATCGAATGCTCGACCAGCTCGCGGCAGCGCTGTTCGTTGGCCGTGATGCCCACAATGCAGTGCTCGCGCAGCATGTCCATGGCGCGCTGCAACAGGCGGATAGAGTCGAAGATCTTGTAAGCGATCAGTGGCTCCATCACGTTGAGCTGCAATTGTCCGCCTTCAGCGGCCATGGTCAGCGACAGGTCGTTGCCGATGATTTCGAAAGCAACCTGATTGACCGCTTCCGGGATTACCGGGTTGACCTTGCCGGGCATGATCGAGCTGCCGGGCTGGCGTGCCGGCAGGTTGATTTCGTTGATCCCGGTGCGCGGGCCGCTGGAAAGCAGGCGCAGGTCGTTGCAGATCTTCGATAGCTTGACCGCAGTACGCTTGAGCATGCCCGAGAACAGTACGAACGCGCCCATGTCGGAGGTCGCTTCGATCAGATCGGCTGCCGGCACCAGAGGCTGGCCGCTGATCAGCGCCAGGCGGTCGACGGCAAGCTTTTGGTAGCCAGGGTCGGCGTTGATGCCGGTGCCGATGGCCGTGCCGCCCAGGTTCACTTCGGTCAACAGCTCCGGTGCCAGGCTGCGCAGGCGGTTGAGGTCTTCTGTCAGGGTGGTGGCAAAGGCGCGGAACTCCTGACCCAGGGTCATTGGCACGGCGTCCTGCAACTGAGTACGACCCATTTTCAGCACATGGTTGAATTCTTCGCCCTTGGCGGCGAACGACTGGATCAGGCTGGAGAGGCTGGCGAGCAGGGCGTCATGGCCCAGCAGCAGACCCAGGCGGATCGCGGTCGGGTAGGCGTCGTTGGTCGACTGCGCCATGTTTACATCGTTGTTGGGGTGCAGGTGCTTGTATTCGCCTTTCTCGAAGCCCATGGTTTCCAGGGCGATGTTGGCGATGACTTCGTTGGCGTTCATGTTGGTGGACGTGCCGGCACCGCCCTGAATCATGTCGACCACGAACTGATCGTGGAAGTCGCCACGGATCAGACGGGCGCAGGCCTCGCTAATGGCCGCATGCTTTTTATCGTTGAGGTGTCCGAGCTGGTGGTTTGCATCAGCTGCCGCCTGTTTGACCATGGCCAGGGCCACAACCAGTTTAGGGTAGTGCGAAAGCGGCACGCCTGAGAGGTGAAAGTTGTTCACCGCTCGCAGGGTCTGAATGCCGTAATACGCGTTGGCAGGTACTTCGAGAACACCAAGCAGGTCTTTTTCGATGCGCGATGATGCAGGCGAGGACATGATAAAAGAAGTCTCAAAAAGGCACGGACAATGCCGGAACGCCGCGAATAGTGGGCTTCCCACCCTGTCTTGACCAATGCTGTTAAACGCTGGCCTATGCAATAACGGCATAATCAGGGTGTGACCCGGATTCCGTTAAGTGCCTAAAGGGGGCAAAATGTCGCACCCGGACGCTGCTTCGGCGACCTTGCCAGAGCCGTCTGGCCATGTATCCGCAGCGCGTTGCCGGTCGTCCCACTGCGGTCGCTTCAAGCCGGGTGGGTGCAGGGCATGCGCAGTTGCCTGTCGAAGCAGTCATCCATTGTCCGGGAGGACCTGATGAATCTGGAAAGCAAATGGCTGGAGGATTTCAGCGCCCTGGCGGCCACCCGCAGCTTTTCTCAGGCCGCCGAGCGTCGTTTCGTAACTCAGCCAGCGTTCAGTCGGCGTATCCGCAGTCTTGAGTCGGCCTTGGGGCTGACGCTGGTCAATCGCTCGCGCACGCCCATCGAACTGACGGCTGCCGGGCAGCTGTTTCTGGTCACCGCGCGTACCGTGGTCGAGCAACTGGGCGAAGTCGTGCGCCATCTGCATCATCTGGAAGGTGGGCAGGGCGAGGTGATGCAGGTTGCTGCGGCACACTCGCTGGCGTTGGGGTTTTTTCCGCGCTGGATTGCCCAGCTACGTAACGAAGGGCTGAACATTGCCACCCGGCTGGTGGCCACCAACGTTGGCGATGCCGTACACGCGTTGCGTGAAGGTGGCTGCGATCTGATGCTGGCGTTCTATGATCCTGACGCCGCGCTGCAAATGGACGCTGAAATCTTCCCCTCGCTGCATCTGGGCCATACCGAGATGTTGCCGGTCTGTGCGGCAGATGCCGATGGGCAGCCGTTATTCGATATGGAAGGCGAGGGCAGTGTGCCGTTGCTTGCCTACAGCGCCGGGGCCTTTCTCGGGCGCTCGGTGAATCTGCTGCTGCGTCAGCGCAACCTGCGGTTCACGACGGTTTACGAGACGGCAATGGCCGATAGCCTGAAAAGCATGGCACTGGAAGGGCTGGGCATCGCCTGGGTTCCGCAACTGAGTGTGCGCGCCGAACTGGCGCGCGGTGAACTGGTGGTGTGTGGCGGGCCGCAGTGGCATGTGCCGCTGGAGATTCGCCTTTACCGTTGCGCTCTGGTACGCAAGGCCAATGTGCGCCTGCTGTGGCGCAAGCTTGAGAGTGCAGCGTCGCCGGGCGAAGCATAAAAACGGCCTGTTGTGATGCATGACAACAGGCCGTTTGCTCAGCGAACAGATATGTTATCGACGTATTTGCGAATCAATTCCTTGTTGGCATCGCTGAAGTAATAGCAGGGGATGATTGAGGTGGTGGAGTATCCCCACATAGTCGTCTGGCATGGAAAACCGCTAGCCGCCTCATGCGTAGCGCCAAACAGGTGGCCGATCTCATGCGGCAGCGTGTTGTAATCTTTCAGGGACGCCATCGCGACGTGATGGCTTGTTGCTGCAACGCCGTGTAACGGTCCCGTGGATTTTATTGGAAGTCACCAGCACGTATTTATGGCGCTCGGACGGGCGTGGCAGGTTTTTAGCGTCTGCGTAAGCGGTGCTCGTCTGAAATAGCCTGTATAACGACTGTTCATCCTCCTCCCCACGATAGGCGAAGTCTGTAAGGCCCGGTTCGTCGTTGATGAATGTGACCGTTGTCCTGCGCCCCGTGATTTCCTGCAACTGAGCGAGAAAGGGATTCAAGTAGTTGTCACCCAGTTCAGCGCGTTCATATTTTGTCAGTTGATCGTGCATGATCACGAACAGTCCCAGATTGGGGCCGGCGGCGCTGGCAAATGGCAGGTAAAAAAAGACGGCAAGTGACAGCCAGACTGTCAGTTTGTTTTTCATTGGTACGTTCTCATCCTTGAGAGTCAGGTTAGATTGCGACTTCAATTTCGCGCTTCCAGTTAAACAAATACTGTCCGGGCCTGACAGTCCTGCTATGTCGTTTAGCGTCGTAGGGCAAGGCCTTTCATGTTGTAAGGCGCGCTGGTTAACGTGTTGGAATTTTAGTGTGTCCGGCTCTAGGGCACGGCTTGCGTCGATCTCTGGCGGTGCTGCTGACAGAAGGTGATCGCAGGTGCTTTAAACTCACCACTTTGCGGTATACTGCGCGGCCTTTGGCCGGCTAAATCGGTCACTATTCGTACAACAAGCCACGCCGGTTCCCCCGCGTGGCTTGTTGTTTTCAGACGCGCCTGCGGGCGCCCGATGAGAGGCACGACGATGAGCGCACTGGTTGGCGTGATCATGGGCTCCAAGTCCGATTGGTCCACCCTTAGCCACACTGCCGACATGCTGGAAAAGCTCGGCATCCCTTATGAAGTCAAGGTGGTTTCAGCTCACCGCACGCCGGACTTGCTGTTCCAGTACGCCGACGAAGCAGAGGGCCGTGGCATTGAAGTGATCATCGCCGGTGCTGGCGGTGCCGCTCACTTGCCTGGCATGTGTGCCGCCAAGACCCACCTGCCTGTGCTGGGCGTTCCGGTACAGTCGTCGATGCTGTCGGGTGTCGACTCCCTGCTGTCGATCGTGCAGATGCCTGCGGGTATTCCGGTAGCGACCCTGGCCATCGGCAAAGCGGGGGCGATCAACGCTGCGCTGCTTTCGGCCAGTATCCTGGGCGCCAAACACCCTCAATTCCACGCAGCGCTGAAGAAATTCCGCGCTGAGCAGACAGACAGCGTCCTGGACAATCCAGACCCGCGCCACGCCTGAGGTTTTTCCATGAAGATCGGTGTAATCGGTGGCGGCCAGCTCGGCCGCATGTTGGCATTGGCAGGTACGCCGCTGGGCATGAACTTCGCCTTTCTCGATCCCGCGCCGGATGCCTGTGCTGCTGCACTTGGCGAGCATCTGCGTGCCGATTACGGCGATCTGGACCATCTGCGTCAGTTGGCTGATGAAGTCGATCTGGTGACTTTCGAGTTCGAAAGCGTTCCGGCCGAGACCGTGGCGTTTCTGTCGCAGTTCGTACCGGTCTATCCGA
Source organism: Pseudomonas sp. Pme6b (assembly GCF_058129925.1). NCBI lineage: Bacteria > Pseudomonadati > Pseudomonadota > Gammaproteobacteria > Pseudomonadales > Pseudomonadaceae > Pseudomonas > Pseudomonas sp. Pme6b. Next base: position 5,940,232 of record NZ_CM176704.1, on the reverse strand, counting down.
GCGCCGAGGCGTTGCGCATTGCGCGTGACCGCTGGTTTGAAAAAAGCATGTTCAAGGATCTGGGCATTCCGACGCCCGCATTCGCCGATATTCAGTCGCAGGCCGATCTGGATGCTGCGGTGGCCAGCATTGGCCTGCCTGCGGTGCTCAAGACTCGTACGCTGGGTTATGACGGCAAGGGCCAGAAGGTCCTGCGCTCGGCAGCAGATGTGACCGATACATTCGCCGAGCTCGGCAGCGTGCCGTGCCTGCTGGAAGGCTTCGTGCCGTTCACTGGCGAAGTGTCGCTGATCGCCGTTCGCGCACGTGATGGCGAGACCCGGTTCTACCCGCTGGTTCACAACACGCACGACAGCGGCATCCTGCGCCTGTCCATCGCCAGCACCGATCACCCATTGCAGGCACTGGCCGAAGACTACGCCGGTCGTGTCCTGAAGCAGCTGGATTACGTGGGCGTGCTGGCATTCGAGTTCTTTGAGGTCGACGGCGGCCTGAAAGCCAACGAGATCGCGCCGCGCGTCCACAACTCCGGTCACTGGACGACCGAAGGCGCCGAGTGCAGCCAGTTCGAGAACCACCTGCGGGCGGTTGCCGGTCTGCCGCTGGGCTCCACAGCCAAGGTCGGCGAGAGCGCCATGCTCAATTTCATCGGTGAAGTGCCAGCAGTGGACAAGGTCATCGCCGTCGAAGATTGCCACCTGCACCACTACGGCAAGGCGTTCAAGGCTGGCCGCAAAGTAGGACACGCTACGGTCCGCAGCGCTGACCGCGCTACGCTGGATCGTCAGGTGAAGCTGGTTGAAGCGTTGATCAAGGGCTGATCAGGCCCGCGGCTATCGCCAGGCCCTGTCATTCATGAAGAATTCTCCACCCCGAAGCAAACTGTCCATTGCGCCGGAACCATTCCCTGCCGCTGTTCTCAGATAGCAGTAGGTCGGGGCTGCTCATTAGCCCAGGCATATTCACTTAATACAGAGGGGAATGGCATGGGTATCATTGGAACCATCTTTATCGGCCTGATCGTTGGTCTGCTGGCTCGCTTCCTGAAGCCGGGCGACGACAGCATGGGCTGGATCATGACCATCGTGCTAGGTATCGCCGGCTCGCTCGCAGCCACTTATGGTGGTCAGGCGCTGGGTATCTATCAAGCGGGCGAGGGTGCAGGTTTCCTCGGCGCGCTGGTAGGTGCAATCATCCTGCTGGTTATCTACGGCATGATCAAAAAGAAATAACGTTTAATGTTCAGCCCTCTGTTCTGCGCAGCACAGAGGGCTAGAATGCGCGGCAACTCTTCCTTCTTTGCCGAGCTTTATCATGCGCCGCTTCTTGTTGATGACTCTTCTGCTGCTGTCCGGGCTTGCACACGCCCAGTTGCCGGAAACCGACTGGCTAGAGTTGATGCCCAAGTCCGATCAAAAAGCCCTCGAAGCCATGCCCGAGATTGACCACAATTCTCCGGAAGCGATGGGCACGTTCGACAGCAAGGGTGGCTTGAAGCAGAGCAAGGGTTTGCCTGCGGTCATGTATTCGACCAAGACCGTCCCGGCAATGAACGGCAAGACCATTCGTCTTGGCGGTTACCCTGTACCCCTCGAAACCGATGCCAAGGGCCACAGCACGCTGTTCTTCATCGTGCCCTATCCAGGCGCCTGCATTCACGTCCCGCCACCGCCGCCTAACCAGTTGGTGCTTGTGCGTTACCCCAAAGGCCTGAAACTGGATGATATCTACACACCACTGTGGGTAGAAGGCACCCTGAAAATCGAGAAGGTCAGTAACGATCTGGCTGATGCGGCGTATGCGATGGATGCGTCAAAGGTCCGCGTTGTGGTTGAATCGGACCTTTGATGGGCTTGATCAATAACTGATCAGAGCGCCTCGCTCCAGATACTCACACCCAGAACATGCATCTGGTCGGGGGCCAGCGTCACCACGTCGTCCAGCACGTTGGCCGTTTCGACGCAGACCATGCGCTGCCAGCCATCTGCTGCCATGTCGGTGAATTTGCCGGTTTTCTCGATCCACGGGTTCCACAGGATGGCTGATTTCGAGCCGGTGCTGCGGATATGGATGCGGCGCTGCCATTGGGGGTCAACGATGCTGAGTACCCCCGGTATATCCTTGTAGATACGGTCGGTTTCGCCAGTGAACGTCAGGTCGCCGGCCTGTTCACGTTCTTCCCAGTTTGCCAGGGTTTCGATGTAGCGCAGGCCGTCGAGCCCTTCGACGCTGACCTGACGAACATCGCTGACGGCGAAATAGGTGTGCAGCGCCTGGCTGATAACGACAGATTCTGTGCCGCAGTTGTAGCTGACCAGGCTGACGTTCAGAGCATGGTCCAGACGGATGCTGAGTTTCAGGGCGACGTTGTGCGGCCAGCCTGGCAGGTGGCCTTCGGCTTCCGGAAGGACGAACTCCACCAGCAGTGCATCGCCATCTGCTCCGATCCCCAGCAACTGCCAATCCAGCGCTCGCACTTCACCATGCGCCTTGGCAGGTTCGCTGCTGTCGCGCATTGCCTGCACGCTTTGCGGGTTGCGTTCCAGGTTACCGAACCACGGCCAGCAGATGGGCATGCCCGCGCGAATGGGTTTGCCTTGCTTGAAAACCGCCTCTTCATTCAGCCACACCAGAGGCTGCTGTCCGGCCACTTGATAGCTGAGGATATGTGCGCCCTGCTGCGCAACCAGCAGCTCTGCTTCGCCGTGGCGAATACGCCAGCAGTTCAGTTCGTCGTACTGGACAGATTCAACGTTGGGTTCAACCGGGGATGTTGGCATGCAAAGTTCTCACTCAATGACCGTGACGAAAATAGACCGCTTCACGCAAGGTGAGTTTAACCGGGCAGCCATCCTTGGGTTGAGCAACCAGTTACCGTCGTGCGGGAACCGAGCGTGTCCGCCCGCTGGAATCTATGGCCACGAACACGAATGCGGCCTCAGTGACCTTGCGCCATTCGCTGGTGAGCGGGTCATCGCTCCACACTTCGACCATCATCTTGATCGAGGTGCGTCCGACTTCCAGGGTGCGGGTGTAAAAGGAAAGCTGCTCGCCAACTGCGACCGGGACCAGAAACGCCATGCGATCAATCGCCACGGTCGCTACACGGCCGCCGGCCACTTTACTGGCCATGGCTGTACCCGCCAGGTCCATCTGGGAGACCAGCCAGCCGCCGAAGATGTCGCCAAAGCCATTGGTTTCGCGGGGAAGGGCGGTAATTTGCAGTGCAAGGTCGCCTTGCGGAGTTGGATCTTCTTGTTCGAGCTCGATCATGCCTAGGGTGCCTCTGACCCATGACTCTCATTATTGTATGCTGCGGTTAACAGGCGCCATTCAAAACCATGCGCATGAACATTGTGTGTCCAGTGCAGGTGTGGCCCATAGAGAAACTCTGCGAAACCCGCTGTTTCAGACGTTTTCGCACAACTTCCCAGTGCTGCTGACGACTTGCGAGTATATCGGGCGTTGCGTCATAGAACGACCGTCGGGTTTCCATTTTGTAATGATGCAGTTCTTGACATGTGTTTTTAAGAGCAATTTGCTATCTTGCTGAACCTCTACAGGTGACAAGACTGCCTGTACACGCAATTTTGGTGCCTATCTGCGCCTTTGCCCTCGACAATCGCTTCTGCACGGCACCCCGCAGCAAGCAGCCAGCGTTGCTGTCGCTTGCCCCTTTTTAAAGAACAAGTAAAGAGAAGCCTTGTCATGTCATCTGTTCCTTCAAGTTCCACGCAGCCTGCGCGGCCTTTGACCCGCAGCGATTACAAAACCCTTTCGCTCTCTGCTTTGGGTGGCGCGCTGGAGTTCTACGACTTCATCATTTTCGTGTTTTTCGCGGCGGTGGTCGGCAAGCTGTTTTTCCCGGTGGACATGCCCGACTGGCTGCGCATGATGCAGACGTTCGGCATTTTCGCCGCCGGTTATCTGGCGAGGCCGCTGGGCGGCATTATCATGGCGCACTTCGGCGATCTGCTGGGGCGCAAGAAAATGTTCACGCTGAGCATTTTCATGATGGCGGTGCCGACCCTGATCATGGGTCTGCTACCGACCTACGCACAGATCGGCATGTGGGCGCCGATTCTGCTGCTGTTGATGCGCGTCATTGAACTGGGCAGCCTGCGGCTGCAAATTGTGGGATTTTGAAATCGGTTATCATAGCCGAAATCGAGTCGATCCCTCCTCAGCACAGGCTTACACATGGCGTCAGAGACCAAAAAACGTAAACGGGCGAGCCGGGCAAAAGCCAAGGCAAAGCAGACCCGTCTCCAACGCGCCGGGCATACTACCTTCGTGCCCGATACCGACTTTTCCTTCGATATCGATCCTTTCGGTGATGTCGATCTTTGTAGTTGCTGCCAGACAACGTATCTGAACGACATGTTTCCCGACGCTTCTTGCGTAAGCGTTTAGATGAGAGAAGGGCCAGGCGGATTCGCCATCACCGCCGTCATTCACCACGATGAGGAGCCGCCCTGCTGACGTGGCCTCTGCACCGCCTGCTTACAAACCTCGACCGCTCAAAAACCTCTTCACGGCCAACGGCTGCTGGGCAGATTTGCTGGAGGCCGGCGGTCTGCGCCACATCGAAGTGGAGTCGATCAGCAAAATGCTCGCCTGCGGCACCTCGATACTGGGCGTCAAACACTACACCTGTGGCAATGAGCATTGCCCGCACGTCAAATACCTGTGCAACACCTGCCATTGCCGGGCCTGTCCTTCCTGCGGCAAAAAGGCCACCGACCAGTGGATCGCCGTGCAAAACAACCGTCTGCCCGACTGCCCCTGGCAGCATCTGGTGTTCACGCTGCCCGACACGCTGTGGTCCCTGTTCTTCTACAACCGCTGGCTGCTCGATGCGCTGTTTCGTCTGGCGGCCGATAACCTGATCTACACCGCCAAGCGGCGCGGTTTGCGCGTCGGGATTTTCGGTGCGCTGCACACCTATGGCCGGCGGCTCAACTGGCATCCCCACGTCCACCTGTCGGTGACCGCGGGCGGCCTGGATGAGCAGGGCGTCTGGAAAAATCTGTCGTTCCACAAAGAGGCCCTGCGGCGGCGCTGGATGTGGCTGGTGCGCGATTACCTGCTGGGACAGCCGCTTTCGCAATTGACGATGCCGCCGCAGCTGGCCCACATCCTCTGTGAAAGCGACTGGCGCCGTCTGATACTGACCGCTGGTGGCCAGCACTGGCACATCCACTTGTCGAAGAAGACGGAAAACGGCCGAAAGACCGTCAATTACCTGGGCCGCTACCTGAAAAAACCGCCGATCTCGGGCAGTCGTCTGGCCCATTACACCTGCGGGGCCACGTTGAGCTTTACCTACCTGGATCACCGCACGCAGACCTATCAGCAGGAAACGCTGAGCCAGGCCGACATGCTGCGCCGGGTGGTGCAGCACATCCCGGAAAAGCATTTCCGGATGATCCGGTATTTTGGTTTTCTGGCCAATCGGGTGTGTGGGAAATACCTGCCGAAGGTCTATGAAGCATTGAAGATGGCGACGCCAGGACCGACACCGAAGCTGTATTTTGTGCAGATGGCCAAAGCCTTTCTAAACGTCGATCCGTTCCGCTGCGTGCTGTGTGGCGCGCGGATGGTCTACACGGCGGCAATCAGCGGGCTGACGGTGCAGGGACTGGTCCTCAACGCTCAGGCAATCGCGCAGATGAGGTACGTGAAGCCCTGACAGGGGGAAGGTGCGTCCGCACCTAGGCTCAGCGGTAAAATAACCTGCACAAATTCGGATTGATAGGGATTTTCACTGCATAAGTAACGCATCAGCGTCTTCCTACGCATCGCTATGAAGGCATGACGCCTCCTTCACAGCGTCAGGTTCATGCATAGGCATTTTGAAATTCCTATGCATCAAGGTGCCGCCATCGGCGGTGAAGTGCCTGGCGCCTGGGTCTTCGTCTCCGAGCATGTGCCTGCACGGCGTGTCGGGTATGCCTGCGGCACCCTGACCGCAGGGCTGACAGCGGGCATCCTGCTGGGCTCGCTGGTCGCCACGGCGATCAACAGTATTTATACCCCGGTCGAAGTGTCGGATTACGCCTGGCGGATCCCTTTCCTGCTGGGCGGCGTGTTTGGCCTGATGTCGGTTTATCTGCGCCGTCTGTTGCACGAAACGCCGGTGTTCGCCGAACTGCAACTGCGCAAGGCGCTGGCTGAAGAAGTGCCGCTCAAGGCGGTGCTGCGTGATCATCGTGGTGCAGTTGCGCTGTCGATGCTGATGACCTGGTTGCTCTCGGCCGGCATCATCGTCGTTATCCTGATGACGCCGACCATTCTGCAAACCATCTATGGCTTTCCGGCCGCTACCGCGCTGAAAGCCAACAGCCTGGCAATTGTATTCCTGAGCGTGGGTTGCATCGCAGCAGGCGCGCTGGCGGATCGTTTCGGCGCAGGCCGGGTGTTTCTGCTGGGCAGCGCAGGTTTGCTGGTCAGTTCCTGGACGTTCTATCACGTCCTCGGCAGCCATCCGGAAGTGCTGTTCCCGCTGTATGCCGTGACGGGCCTGTTCGTTGGCACTATCGGCGCGGTTCCTTATGTCATGGTCAAGGCTTTCCCGCCCGTGGTGCGTTTCTCCGGGCTGTCGTTCTCTTACAACCTGGCATACGCCATTTTCGGGGGGCTGACGCCGATGGTGGTGACGTTCATGCTCAAGAGCAGCCCGATGGGCCCGGCCTGGTATGTCGCGATTCTCTGCGGCCTGGGTATGGCAATCGGCGTGTTTTTGCTCACCAGAAAGCGTTGATCAGCACCCACTGGTAAAACGCTCAAGGTATCCGCTACAGCGAAAGGCTATCTCCCTGCGAGGGGCGATGGCCTTTTAATCTTATTGTCATAATCAATTCATAGAGTAGTCACAAGACTGGCCCAAAAGGCTTGTGGACACCTACATACCCTGCCAGGAGCGCAAGGATGACACTCAAGCGTTTGATGGCTGCACTGATATGGGTTGCCGCCAGCGCGACGGCAGCCAATACGCTGGCTGCCGTCGACCCTGCCATCAAGGCCTATACCAGGACCTCCGGTGTGTCGGGCAATCTCTCCAGTGTCGGCTCCGATACTCTGGCAAATCTGATGACCCTGTGGGCCGAGGCCTACAAGAAAGAATACCCGAGCGTGAACATCCAGATTCAAGCGGCCGGCTCTTCCACAGCGCCACCTGCACTGACCGAGGGCACGGCCAATCTGGGCCCGATGAGCCGCAGGATGAAAGACGGCGAATTATCTGCTTTTGAGCAGAAACACGGCTACAAACCGACCGCTATTCCGGTCGCTGTGGACGCATTGGCCGTATTCGTGCACAAGGACAATCCGATCAAGGGCCTGACCCTGCAGCAGGTGGACGCAATCTTTTCTGCGACCCGCCTGTGCGGTGCCAGGGCGGATGCGAAAACCTGGGGTGATGTCGGTGTGAGCGGCAGCCTGGCAGGCAAGCCGATTCAGTTGTTCGGTCGCAACTCGGTGTCGGGTACTTACGGTTATTTCAAGGAAGAAGCCCTGTGCAAAGGCGATTTCAAAGCCAACGTCAACGAACAGCCTGGTTCCGCCTCGGTCGTCAGCGCCATCAGCAATTCGCTTAACAGCATTGGCTACTCAGGCATCGGCTACAAGACATCCAATGTCAGGACCGTCCCGCTGGCGAAGAAAGAGGGCGGCGAATTTGTCGAAGACAGCGAAGCCAATACCCTGAACGGCAGTTATCCACTGTCGCGCTTCCTTTACGTGTACGTGAACAAGGTGCCGAACCAGCCCTTGGCGCCGCTGGAGGCCGAGTTTGTAAAACTGGTGCTGTCGAGACAGGGCCAGGAAGTGGTGATGAAGGACGGTTATATCCCGCTGCCCGCCCGTGTCGTCGAGAAGACGCTGGCCGATCTTGGCCTGCAGGGCGCGGGCGGCGTGGCGGTAAAGTAGTCACGTACGCGTTGGAGCGGGGCTCAATGGACTGGCCTGCATACAAATTGAACAGTCCGCCGCCGGTTTCGCAGGCAGCGGGCTTTCTTGCGTCACCTTGCTGTAATTTTTCTGTCATACAAGGCGTCTACGGTGTGTGCGCATGAATGAGCTGTTCAAATCGACGATGGACCAAAGCTCGCCTCCAGCGCGTATTGATTTCAATACGCCTGCGATGGTGAGAAAGCGTCGTGTCCGTGCGTTCAAGGATCGCCTCACTCACTGGTACGTCGCTATTGGTGGCCTTGCCGTTCTGGCGGCGATCACACTGATCTTCTTCTATCTGGCCTATGTCGTCGCGCCGCTCTTCAAAGGCGCAAGCCTTACTTCCGAACCCGTGCTGAATACTGCCTGGATGCAGGATGCGGGCACGCCGTTGATGATCGCAATTGAAGAGCAGAACCAGATCGGGATGCGCATTTCCGACAAGGGCGAAGTCATCTTTTTCAACGTCAAGGATGGCGCAGAACTGCATAGGGTTGCCTTGCCGCTGCCCGCTGGCGTGTCTGTCGCTTCCATCGGCAAGGATCAGCCCGGCGCACCATTAATAGCTTTGGGCTTGTCCAATGGCCAGGTGCTGGTGTTCAGGCACTCGTACCTGACGACCTATCCGAACAATCAGAAAACCATCACCCCGAGCGTGGCCTGGCCCTACGGCGAAGCGCCTTTGGTGCTGGATGAGGCCGGTCGCGCAGTCGAGCATGTGACCGTCAGTGCCGATGGCGACAGCCTCAAGCTGGCAGGGTCTACCGGCACTCAGTTGCACGTTATCTCGCTCGAGCAGAAAGAAAACATGATGACCGGCGAGATGACGCGTGAGCAGACTCGCATCGAGCTACCGCAGATGTCGGCCGCCGTGAAAGCGATTTACATCGATCCGCGCCAGCAATGGTTGTATGTCATCAATGGTCGCGCCCAGGCGGATGTGTTCAGCCTGCGCGACCGAACCCTCAATGGCCGCTATAAATTGCTGGAAGACGGTAACGCCGAGATCACGGCGAGTGCCCAACTGGTCGGCGGTATTTCGCTGATCATTGGCAACTCAAAGGGCAGCATGTCCCAGTGGTTCATGGCCCGGGACACTGACGGCGAGCAGCGCCTGATGCGCATCCGCGACTTTAAAATGGGCAGCGCACCTATCGAGCAGATCAAGGCCGAACAGCGGCGCAAGGGCTTCATTGCTCTGGACGCTTCGGGAAAGCTTGGCGTGTTCCACAGCACCGCGCACCGAACCTTGCTGATCGACAAGGTAACTGACGGTCCCGGCATTCTGGCGTTATCGCCGCGCGCCAACCGGGTTCTGATCGAAAGCGCTGGCAAGCTGTTGCCGCTGGCGCTGGACAACCCGCACCCGGAAGTCTCCTGGAGCTCGCTATGGGGCAAGGTCTGGTATGAGAATTACGACGAGCCCAAGTACGTTTGGCAATCCACGGCGTCCAACTCCGACTTCGAGCCAAAGCTGAGCCTGGCACCCTTGACCTACGGCACCCTGAAAGCGGCGTTCTACGCCATGTTGCTGGCCGCGCCGCTGGCCGTGGCGGCCGCGATCTACACCGCCTACTTCATGGCGCCGGGCATGCGCCGCAAGGTCAAGCCGGTGATTGAATTGATGGAAGCGATGCCGACGGTGATTCTCGGTTTCTTTGCCGGATTGTTTCTGGCGCCGTATCTGGAAGGTCATTTGCCGGGCATCTTCAGCTTGCTGCTGCTCACGCCGATCGGCATTTTGCTGGCGGGCTTTTTCTGGACCCGTCTGCCTGATTCGCTTCGCCTGCGCGTGCCCGATGGCTGGGAAGGCGCGATCCTGATTCCCGTTGTGCTATTGGTGGGCTGGTTTTCACTGAGCATGAGCCCGCACCTGGAGAGCTGGTTCTTCGGCGGCGACATGAGCACATGGATCCGCGACCAACTGGGCATCACCTACGATCAGCGCAACGCGTTGGTGGTCGGCATTGCAATGGGTTTCGCGGTGATCCCCAACATCTATTCAATTGCCGAAGACGCCGTGTTCAGCGTGCCGCGCAGCCTGACACTGGGCTCTCTGGCGCTGGGCGCGACGCCGTGGCAGACCCTGACGCGTGTAGTCATCCTGACCGCCAGCCCCGGTATTTTTTCGGCCTTGATGATCGGCATGGGCCGGGCGGTGGGGGAAACCATGATTGTGCTGATGGCGACCGGCAACACGCCGATCATGGACATGAATCTGTTTGAAGGCATGCGCACGCTGGCGGCCAATGTCGCGGTGGAGATGCCAGAGTCGGAAGTAGGCGGCAGCCATTATCGGGTGTTGTTTCTGGCGGCGTTGGTGCTGTTGATGTTCACCTTTGTGATGAACACCCTCGCGGAGTTGATTCGTCAGCGTCTGCGCAAGCAATACTCGGCGTTGTAAGGAAGGTAGGCGTTGGTGAAGCGGAACTCCCTCAAAAACTGGTTCAAAAGCGGCGCCCCCGGCGTCTGGATGAGTGCGGGTGCCGTATCCATCGCTGTCATCATGACCATCGGCCTGCTGGCGGTGATCGCCGTGCGGGGGCTTGGGCACTTTTGGCCCGCTGATCTGGTGGTCGCACGTTATGCGGTGCCCAATCAGGAATCGAGTGTGCTGGTTGGTGAGCGGGTCGAGCAGGAACAGGTCCCTCGTGCGCGTTTGAAAAGCGCGGGTCTGCCGGTGCCTGACCAAGGGCCGGAGTTCATGACCCGTGAGCTGTTCAAGGTTGGCAACCGTGACCTCAACCCCAGCGATTTCACCTGGGTTGTGGGCGACTGGCTGACCGACCAGAGCCGTCCTGCCGAACTGATGACACTGGAGCGCCGGGAGTGGGGCAATTTCTACGGCTATCTGGTCAACGTCAAAGAAGACGGCCGGATAGTGGCACAAGGCGAAGCTGCCTGGCCGATCCTGCAAGAGCGCATCAAACGCGTCGAAAAGCTGGCTGACGAACTCTACATTCTGGAAAAGAAAGACATCGGGGCCATCAATCACGGTATTGAGCGCCTGCGTCTGCAGGCCCGCAAGCTGGAACTCAATGGCCGGCTCGATGCCGCTGCGCAAGCTGACATGGCTGCAGAACGTGCCGAGCTGGACGCGCGTTACAAGGTCATCGAGGGGCGTCTGGACGGCCTGCATGAGGCTTTTGATCGCGACAGCCTGACGGCACGCGATGGCAATGGCAAAGAAATCGAACTCAGCCTGGGCAAAGTGGTGCGTGCTTACCAGCCCAACGCGATGGGCACCGTTACCAAGCTGGGTTTCTACTTCCAGAAACTGTGGGAATTTCTCAGTGACGACCCTCGCGAAGCCAACACCGAAGGGGGTATTTTCCCGGCTATCTTCGGCACGGTGATGATGACCCTGATCATGGCAGTGATCGTGACGCCGTTCGGTGTGCTGGCAGCGGTTTACCTGCGCGAGTACGCGCGTCAGGGGCCGGTTACCCGGCTGATCCGCATTGCGGTGAACAACCTGGCCGGTGTGCCGGCGATTGTGTACGGCGTGTTCGGCCTCGGTTTTTTCGTTTATGTGCTCGGCGGCTCGGTAGACCGGCTGTTCTTTCCTGAAGCGCTGCCAGCCCCGACGTTTGGTACGCCAGGCCTGTTATGGGCCTCGCTGACCCTGGCGCTGCTGGCCGTGCCGGTGGTGATCGTGGCCACCGAAGAAGGGTTGGCGCGTATTCCGCTGACCCTGCGCGAAGGCTCGCTGGCGCTGGGCGCGACCAAGGCCGAGACGCTGTGGAAGATTGTATTGCCAATGGCCAGCCCGGCAATGATGACCGGCCTGATTCTGGCGGTGGCGCGTGCCGCCGGGGAAGTTGCGCCATTGATGCTGGTGGGCGTGGTCAAACTGGCCCCGTCGCTGCCGCTGGATGGCAACTATCCTTATCTGCATCTCGATCAGAAGATCATGCACCTGGGTTTCCACATTTACGACGTCGGCTTCCAGAGCCCGAACGTCGAGGCGGCACGCCCGCTGGTCTACGCCACCGCGCTGTTGCTGGTGCTGGTCATCGCCTTGCTCAATCTCTCGGCTGTGAGTATCCGTAACCATTTGCGGGAAAAGTATAAGGCGCTCGACAATTGATCCCGAATTCGCCCTTTGGCAAACGCAGCCGTTCGATGAAGCGAATCGTTCGCACAGGAGCAATCCATGCAGCATGAAAGCCCGACTCACGGCATGAACATGTCGGCCCTGAGGCGTCACAAGCAACGCCTGGATCTGGCCGATGAGACCGTGGCCATCGAAGTGCCGGGTCTGAATCTGTTCTATGGCGACAAGCAGGCGCTGTTCGATATTGCCCTGAATATCCCCAAGCAGAAGGTGACCTCGTTCATCGGTCCGTCCGGTTGTGGCAAGTCGACCCTGTTGCGCAGTTTCAATCGCATGAACGATCTGGTCGATGGCTGCCGCGTTGAAGGCGCAATCAACCTGTACGGTCACAACATCTACACCAAAGGCGAGGAAGTTGCTGAGTTGCGTCGGCGCGTCGGCATGGTGTTCCAGAAGCCGAACCCGTTCCCCAAGACGATTTATGAAAACGTGGTCTACGGCCTGCGCATTCAGGGGATCAACAAGAAGCGCGTACTCGATGAAGCCGTCGAGTGGGCGCTGAAAGCCTCTGCGCTCTGGGATGAGGTCAAGGATCGACTGCATGAGTCGGCGTTGGGGTTGTCCGGAGGGCAGCAACAGCGTCTGGTCATTGCCCGAACGATCGCCGTGGAGCCGGAAGTTTTGCTGCTCGACGAACCCTGTTCGGCACTTGACCCGATTTCGACCCTTAAAGTCGAAGAACTGATCTACGAACTGAAATCGAAATACACCATTGTGATCGTTACGCACAACATGCAGCAGGCGGCTCGGGTGTCGGATTACACCGCGTTTATGTACATGGGCAAACTCGTCGAGTTCGGTGATACAGACACCTTGTTCACCAACCCGGCAAAAAAACAGACAGAAGACTACATCACCGGTCGTTACGGCTAGGACGTGCTTCGTCAGACCTGAACCACCGCTGCGTTTTCGCTATTAACCGGACGTTCCAAGGACACCCAGCATGATCCACAAAGACAGCCATACGCATCACATTTCCCAACAGTTCAACGCGGAACTCGAAGACGTTCGCAGCCATTTGCTCGAAATGGGTGGCCTGGTCGAGAAGCAGGTGAACGATTCTGTCACGGCACTGATCGAGGCCGACTCCGGTCTTGCCCAGCGCGTTCGCGAGGTCGACGACCGGATCAATCAGATGGAGCGCAGCATTGACGAAGAATGCCTGCGCATTCTGGCTCGTCGCCAGCCAGCGGCGTCCGATCTGCGCCTGATCATCAGCATTTCCAAGTCGGTGATCGACCTGGAGCGCATCGGTGATGAAGCCACCAAGATCGCCCGCCGTGCCATCAAACTCTGCGAAGAGGGCGAGGCGCCACGCGGTTACGTCGAGGTCCGTCATATCGGTGATCAGGTGCGCAACATGGTTCGCGATGCCCTGGACTCGTTCGCGCGTTTCGACGCTGAGCTGGCCCTGTCGGTCGCGCAGTACGACAAGACCATCGACCGTGAGTACAAAACCGCCCTGCGCGAGCTGGCGACCTACATGATGGAAGATCCACGCTCGATCTCCCGCGTGCTGGACGTCATCTGGGTGCTGCGCTCTCTGGAGCGCATCGGCGACCATGCCCGCAACATTTCCGAGCTGGTGATTTATCTGGTGCGTGGCACCGACGTGCGGCACATGGGGCTCAAGCGCATGAAGGAAGAAGTGCAGGGTATCTCGAGCGAAACCGCTAATGTTCCGGGCGACGCTGACGATAAGTAAGATTGCCTGCGAGAAAAACGCCCAGCATGCGCTGGGCGTTTTTCGTTGTGCAGACGAGTATTCCCGTCGCCTGCGGATTAAATGTCGCGGCGCAGTCAATCAATATGGCAGTTGGCCACCGGTCAACGCTATGCTTGCCGAAACAAAGGGCGTGTTGGCATACCGCAGTTCGCCTCCAGGTGAACACGCCCGCAGGAGCGTCGATGAGTAAGGTCAGTGTATTGGTGGTGGATGACGCGACTTTCATTCGCGACTTGGTCAAGAAAGGGCTGCGCAATTATTTTCCCGGGATTCATACCGAGGACGCAGTCAATGGTCGCAAGGCTCAGGCTTTGCTGGGCAAAGAGTCGTTCGATCTGATTCTGTGCGACTGGGAAATGCCCGAGATGTCCGGCCTGGAGCTGTTGACATGGTGTCGTGAGCAAGACAATTACCTGAGAACCGTGCCGTTCATCATGGTGACCAGCCGTGGCGACAAGGAAAACGTCGTGCAGGCTATTCAGGCCGGCGTGACCGATTTTGTCGGCAAACCGTTCACTAACGAGCAGTTGCTGACCAAGGTCAAGAAGGCGCTGGCGAAGGTCGGCAAGCTTGATGCGGTCATGTCCACAGCCCCGGCACGCATGAACTCGCCGCTCAATGACTCGCTCAGTGCATTGACCGGCGGCAAGGCCGAAGTGGTTCGCGCCACGCCAGCTGCCGCGCCTGCCGGTATCGCCAAAGCGCCGCCTGTAGCAGCCAAATCGCCGGAGCCTGCCGGTCGTGGACAGGGTCAGTTGCGCCTGCCCAACGGCATTCAGTCGTGCGTGATCAAGGCTTTGACGCTGAAAGACGCCACACTGGTGATACGCGTCAGCGAAAACCTGCCGCAGGTGCTCGACAGCGCGGTACTGGACCTTGAGCAAGGCGAGAGCAACGAGGTCGCACGCCTGAATGGCTACCTGCACTCCGTTGCCGCGTTCGAGCAGAAGCCTGACAGTGAATGGCTGCAAGTGACTTTCCGCTTTGTCGATCAGGATGCGCAGAAGCTCGACTACCTGTCGCGCCTGATCGCACGTGGCACGGCTCAGAAGCACTTTATCCCCGGAGCCTGATACACGCCTCCTGCTGACTGGCATGCCGACGTTCGCGTTGGCATGCCCCAAATACCTACTGCACAGCTACCTAATAACTTCACCCCGCTGCAATCACCCCCTCGCTGATCATGCTGTGTCCGTGGCTTGTCTGGCGCGTTATTCATGTCCGATTGATACCGACGAGTCCTCTTCTGTCTGCAAGGCTGCTAGGCTTGGCACCCAGTGCCCTTGAACCCGAACGCCTCTGATGCTTGCACGCCTGCTTATCCTGTTTGCCCTGATGTTGACTGTGCAGTCGGCCGGGGCAGTCACGATCTATAAATTCACCGATGCCGATGGCGTGGTGTCGTTCTCGGATCGGCCAACACCTGGCGCATCGGTCATGGTGTTTCGGGACCGGATGGTCGAGCGTATCGACGGCCAGGTGCATTTGAGTGTCAGGCGTGAAAAGGGCGTGCACAGCCTGTACGTGCGCAACGATCTGTACGCCCCGGTCGAGGTCGAACTCAAGCTTTCCAGTGTGACCAACGTGCTGGGCGTCTCTGGCTCGTCAGCAACGCTGCGCCGCACGATCCCTGCGCGCAGTAATGAACGTGTGGTGGTGCTGAGCCCCAAAGTGGGGAGCAAGCCGATGAACTATGCCTCGGTGCTGACTTCAACCCTGGGCGATCCCAAAGGTTCGGTGCAGGCCTATAAATACCCATTGCCGTGGATTGGCGGACCGTTTCGCCTGACTCAGGGGCCGAATGGCAAATACAGTCATTATGGTGCCAAGGGCCGCTATGCGATGGACATTGCCATGCCCGAAGGCACCCCGATCATCGCCGCACGCGGCGGGACGGTGATAAAGATCGAAAACAGCCAGTCAGGGAGGGGTTCGAATGCGTCAGGCAACTTCGTACGGATTCTGCACGAAGACGGCACGATGGGCGTCTATCTGCACCTGATGCGCGGTTCGGTGAGTGTCAGGGAAGGTCAGCGGGTCAGCGTCGGAACCGCGCTGGCGCGGTCGGGTAATACCGGAAACAGCACCGGCCCGCATCTGCACTTTGTCGTGCAACGCAATTTGGGCCATGAACTGGTATCGATCCCTTACGAATTCGCCAGACCAGTGCAGAGCCTGCCCAACTTCGCCGTCGGCGGGAATTGACTGCTGGAGCGACCGTCCATTTCTTGACTATCGTGCCGACGCTCCGCGTCGGTATGCCGTTCAGGGCGCTCCGCGTCCGCTTTGAGTATGCGGCGCGGCGCAGACCTGTGACGCGGAGCGTCACCCAAGGCATTCCCACGCTGGAGCGTGAGGAACGATAGGCGTTCGGGAGAGCACCTATCGTGCCCATGCTCCGCGTGGGTATGCAGTTCTGGACGCTCTGCGTCCGCTTTGAGTATGCGGCGCGGCGCAGACCTGTGACGCGGAGCGTCACCCAAGGCATTCCCACGCTGGTGAACTGCCCCCAAGAAGTTGGACACCAATCCGACCTCACGGGGGTGTTCAAATGGGTAAGTATTCAGAGCAGTTCAAGCTCACTGTCGTCAAAGCGTATCTTGAAGACAACATGGGCTTTCGTATGGTAGCCCGCCAGTTCTCGATCGATTTCAGCCTGCTTCGACGCTGGGTCGCTAACTACAAGAGTCATGGTCACACCGGCCATCGCAAGCCTGGTCTTCGATACAGCGAAGCTTTCAAGCGCTCAGTGCTTGAGCACAGGCGTGAACACAAGCTATCGCTCCGTCAGGCCGCTGCGCATTTTGGTATCGGGGATCCCGGCCAAATAGTCATTTGGGAAAAGCGGCATTACAGTAGCGGTACAGCCCCGTATGTTCCTGCCAGAAGAAAGCCTGTCGCCATGCCAAAGAAGCCTTATCCCGCCAAACCAGTAACCGCCGACGATACGCAGAAGACGCGCGACCAGTTGATGAGCGAGCTTGAATATCTGCGCATGGAGAACGCTTACCTAAAAAAGTTGGAAGAGCTGAAGGAGCAGAAACGACGGCAACCGAAAAAGCCCTGAGCATCAAGCAACTGAGGGGCCGGTTCCCGCTTTGCGCTCTGCTGAGGCTGGCGGGCTTGGCACGCAGCACGTTTTACTATCAGGTTCAGGTGCAATCCAGACCCGATCCCTATGCTGCTTTGAAACAGTTAGTCGAAAGCATTTACCACGAGGAGAAAGGCCTTTATGGCGCTCGGCGTATCACGGCGGTCATTCGCACTGCAGGTATTTTGGTCAACAAGAAGGTTGTAGAACGACTGATGGCAGAACTGGGCCTGCGATCAGTGGTGCGCCCCAAAAAATACCGCTCCTATAAGGGCGTAATCGGAACCATTGCGCCGAATTTGCTGGAGCGCAATTTCAGCGCGCAACGCCCGAACCAGAAGTGGGTGACCGATGTGACTGAGTTCAAGGTAGGCAATCGAAAGCTGTATCTCTCACCCGTGATGGACTTGTACAACGGTGAAATCGTGGCGTATGAAGTGTCGACAAGGCCGAGCTTTGAGCTGGTCACCAGCATGCTGGACAAGGCGCTTCAGCAGTTGCAGGACGAGCCGAAGCTTGTGATGCACTCGGACCAGGGCTGGCAGTATCAACACGCGCAGTATCGCCATAAGCTATCGGTACGAGGCGTCAAACAAAGCATGTCCCGTAAGGGCAACTGCCTGGACAATGCGGCAATGGAAAGCTTTTTCGGTACACTGAAATCCGAGTTTTTCTACCTGAAACAGTTTGAAAGCATCGATGAGTTGAAAGCAGGTCTGGATGAGTACATCCACTACTACAACCATGACCGCATCAAGCTGAAGCTCAACGGCCAAAGCCCCGTAAAATACAGGGCTCAGGCGGCAAGCTAAAACCGTCCAACTTTTGGGGGGCAGTTCACCAGCGTGGGAATGCCTTGGGTAACGCTCCGCGTCACAGGTCTGCGCCGCGCCGCATACTCAAAGCGGACGCGGAGCGCCCTGAACGGCATACCCACGCGGAGCATGGGCACGATAGGTGCTCTCCCGAACGCCTATCGTTCCTCACGCTCTGGTATGCCCCCCGAAGGTTGGACAATTATCCACTTACGCTGCCTTGGCGGCCTGCATCCTGAATTCCACAGGACTCAGGCCGTTAAGCTTCAGTTTTATGCGTGAGTGATTGTAATACTCAATGTACTCTTCGATACCCGCTTGAAGCTCATCCAGATCGTTAAATTTGTTCAGGTAGAAAAATTCGGATTTCAGCGTGCTAAAAAAGCTCTCTATAGCCGCGTTGTCATAGCAGTTACCCTTGCGCGACATGCTGGCTGTGATCGAATTCTCATGGAGCAGTCGCTGGTAAATAGGCATCCGATATTGCCAGCCCTGGTCAGAATGCAAAATCGGCTTTTCATCCGGTCCAAGCCGCGTGAATGCTCCGTCAAGCATTTCGTCGACCATGGAGTACAGCGGGCGCCTGGCAATCGCATAGGAAATGATTTCGCCGTTGTACAAATCCATGATCGGCGACAGATAGAGTTTCTGGCCTCCTACTTTGAATTCGGTCACGTCGGTGGCCCATTTCTGGTTAAGGTATTGCGCTTTGAAATCACGCTTTAGCAGGTTAGGCGCGGCCTTACCTGTTTCGCCTTTGTAGAAACGGTATTTCTTCACGCGTATCAGGCTCTTCAGGCCTAGCTGCCCCATTAGTTTCTGCACCGTCTTGTGGTTCACAAGATGGCCCGCCCTGCGCAAGACTGCCGTGATGCGACGATAGCCATACCGGCCCTTATGCTCGTAGAACGTTGCCTGAATCAGGTCCTTCAGCCCTGCGTATTTGTCGTCTGCCAGCAGTACCTTTTGTTGATAGTAAAAAGTGCTGCGTGCCAGACCGGCAAACTTCAGCAGGCCGTCCAGAGAATGCAAAGGCCTCAGTTCTATTACGATTTGCGCTTTTTCTGCTGCGCTATTCGTTGCTTCTTCTGAACCAAGGCATCGAGCTTTTTTAGATAATCGACCTCCATCCGCAGTTGCTTCACCTCGGCAAGCAACTCGTCACGCGAACGCGATTCATCGTCGACTGGAGCGGAATTCACAGGGGGAAGGGTCGTCGTCATCTTTCTTGGGCGTCCAGCTTTCTCAGGGGGCTTTGAGGAGGCGTTAAGCGCACCTTCGTCAAAAAGGCGCTGCCATAGATTGATGATGCCGAACTGACGGATATCGAACAAGGCCGCTGTCTGGCGCAGTGATAATCGCTCATCATGCATGCGCTTCAAAACAGCTAGCTTGAACTCGTCACTGTAACGCTGCCGCTTTTTCTCTTTAAGAGCCGCTGGGCCGTGGATCTGATAAGCCGCGACCCACTGACGAAGACAGGAAAAGTCCACATCGTGGCGATGCGCAACATCCCTCAACCCTGCCTTGCCGGCACAATATTCTTTCACGGCTGCGAGTTTTGCCTGCACTGTATATTTACCCATGACGCCTCCAAAGGTTGCGTCCAACCTTCGGGGGTCATACCACTCCGCGTGGGTATGCAGTTCTGGACGCTCTGCGTCCGCTTTTGAGTATGCGGCGCGGCGCAGATTTGTGACGCGGAGCGTCGCCCACGGCATTCCCACGCTGGAGCGTGAGGAACGATAGGCGTCCGGTAGAACACCTTGCGTCCGCTCTTGAACGGGTAGACCTGATCGGGTCAGTCCAGCTTCAGCACCTTGGCGAGTACGATTTTCGGGCCTTTCATCTTCTTGATGATGATGCGCAGGCCTTCGACTTCCATTTGCTCTTCTTCTTCCGGCACGCGCTTGAGTGTGTCGTAGATCAGACCGGCCAGTGTCTCGGCTTCGATGTGGTCCAGATCGATGCCCAGCAGGCGCTCGATCTTGAACAATGGTGTATCGCCCCGTACCAGCAGTTTGCCCGGCTGATACGCGAGAATGCCGCGCTCCACCTTGCGATGTTCGTCCTGGATGTCGCCCACCAGCACTTCAAGCACGTCCTCCATGGTCAGGTAGCCGACGATCTTGCCGTCGGCTTCCTCGACCACGGCAAAGTGCGCGCCGCCCTTGCGGAACTGCTCCAGCAGCTGCGAAAGCGGCATATGTCGCGAAACACGCTCCAGCGGGCGGGTCAGTTCAGCCAGGTTGAACGACTCCGGGATGTGGTCCAGCGCCGCCAGTTCCAGCAGCAGGTCCTTGATGTGCAGCAGGCCGACAAACTCGCCACGTTCAGCGTCATACAGCGGATAACGGCTGAATTTGTGGCGGCGGAACAAGGCGAGGATTTCCTTGAGCGGCGCATTGAAGTCCAGCGACACCATGTCTTCGCGGGAGTTGGCCCAGTCGACCACTTCCAGCTCGCCCATTTCGACAGCAGACGCCAGCACGCGCATGCCCTGATCGCTGGGGTCCTGGCCACGGCTGGAGTGCAGAATCAGCTTCAGCTCATCGCGGCTGTAGCTGTGTTCGTGATGCGGACCGGGTTCACCCTGGCCTGCAATGCGCAAAATGGCGTTGGCGCTGGCGTTGAGCAGGTAGATCGCCGGGTACATCAACCAATAGAAGAAGTACAACGGAGCCGCTGTCCACAGCGACAGCAGTTCCGGTTTGCGGATCGCCCAGGATTTGGGGGCCAGCTCGCCGATGACAATGTGCAGGTAGGAAATGATGAAGAACGCAGTGAAAAACGACACGCCCTTGATCAGCTCCGGAGTATCGACGCCCAGCGCTGCGAGTAACGGCTCCAGCAGATGCGCGAACGCCGGTTCACCGACCCAGCCCAGGCCCAGGGAGGCGAGGGTGATACCCAGCTGGCAGGCTGAAAGGTAGGCATCCAGCTGGCCGTGTACCTTGCGCAGAATGTGCCCGCGCCAGCCGTTCTTGTCGGCAATGGCTTCAACCTTGGTCGAGCGCAGTTTGACCATGGCGAATTCTGCCGCAACGAAAAAGCCGTTGAGCAGGACCAGGAACAAAGCAAAAAGAATCATGCCGAAATCGGCGAAGAGTGAAGACAGGTTGAAACTAGGGGAAGGGTCCATGATGGGGTTTTGCAGGGTCCGTATTAACAGAAGAGGGTAATGTCACGCCAGAGAAGACGCTATGAGCCCGGCAATGTAGCGGCTCAAGGCGCGATTGCCTAGTAGTCTGAATCGTCGTGTACGGGTTTGGACAGTTGGCCGCTGGCAAAGTGACAGGTAAAAACACTGCCCTTGCCGGGAACACTGTTGATTTCAAGGTTGCCGCGATGGCGCAGCAGCACATGTTTGACGATGGCCAGACCGAGCCCTGTACCACCGGTATTCGACGCTCGGCTGGTATCGACCCGGTAGAAACGTTCAGTCAGGCGCGGCAGGTGTTTGGTCTCGATGCCGATCCCCGAATCCTGCACGCTCAGGTGCGCGCCCCGCTCGTCGGCCCACCAGCGGATACGGATGACGCCTTCTGCCGGGGTGTACTTGACGGCATTGAAAATCAGGTTGGAAAACGCGCTGCGCAGCTCGCTTTCGCTGCCCTTGAGGCGCATATCGCTTTCCAGGCTCAGGTGGATCTGCTGGTTCTTGCTGCCCGACAACGCATTGGCATCGGCGGTGATGGTTTTGAGCAAGGTACTGACCATTACCGGATGATTGTCCGATGGGTAATCGGTAGCCTCGAGCTTGGCCAGCAGCAGCAAGTCGTTGAGCAGCGTCTGCATGCGCCCGCCTTGCTGATGCATCTGTTGCAGCGCCCGCACCCAGCGCGGATTGACCTCGTCCACGTTATCGAGCAGGGTTTCCAGATAACCGAATATCACCGTCAGTGGCGTGCGCAACTCATGAGACACGTTGGCGACGAAGTCTTTGCGCATCTGCTCCAGCTGGTGGATGCGCGTCACATCGCGCACCAGCATCAGGTGCTCATTGTTGCCGTAACGGGTAATCAACAACTGAATGCGCAAGCGATCATTGGTCGGTGAGGGAATCTCCAGCGGCTCGCTGTAGTCGCCCAGCGCAAAGTACTCTTTGAAGCGCGGATGCCGGACCAGGTTGGTCACGGGCTGACCACTGTCCTGCGGCGTCTTTAAACCCAGCAGGGTTTCAGCGGCACGGTTCCACCACTCCAGGTTGCCGTCGCTGTCGAGCATGATTACGGCATCGCGCAGGGCGGCGGTGGATTCCTGTACCCGGTCGATGACCGCCTGGAGGCGTCCGCGGACACGCTGATCACGGCGTTGCAGGTGATAGATGCTGTCGAACACTTCGCCCCACAGACCATAACCGTCCGGAGGCGGCTCGTCAGCCTTGTGACTGCTCAGCCAGTCATGCAGGCGCAGCAGTTGTTTGAGGGTCCAGGCCAGATACAGGCCCAGTCCGGTGGCCAGGCTCCAGCCATACTGTCCACTGATCAGGCCGGCCAACAGGCAGGCGGTGACCAGCAACAACATGTGGCGTATCAAGGTGCCGTGCCAATTTTGATTCAATTAAGGGTAAATCCTTGTCTGGTCACTGCCCTGCGTCGACGCAACGCCTGTCAGCTCTTTGTCGAGAAGCGATAGCCAGTGCCGCGCACGGTTTGTACCAGATTTTCATACGCATCGCCCAAGGCCTTGCGCAGGCGGCGGATGTGCACATCAACCGTACGCTCTTCGACGTAGACGTTGCCGCCCCAGACCTGATCCAGCAACTGGCCACGGGTGTAGGCGCGCTCCTGGTGGGTCATGAAAAATTGCAGCAGACGGTATTCGGTGGGGCCCATTTCAGCCGGTTTGCCGTCGATGGTGACGCGGTGGCTGATCGGGTCGAGCAGCAGACCGCCGACTTCGATAGGTGCTTCGCCATCAGTCGGGCCGGCACGACGCAGCACGGCCTTGAGACGTGCCACCAGCTCGCGGGGCGAGAAGGGCTTGGTGATGTAATCGTCAGCGCCGACTTCCAGGCCCTGGATCTTGTTGTCCTCTTCACCCTTTGCAGTGAGCATGATGATCGGGATGTCCCCGGTCAGTTCATCACGTTTAAGGCGACGGGCCAGTTCGATGCCGGATGTGCCAGGCAGCATCCAGTCGAGCAGAATCAGGTCAGGTTTGCGGTCGACGATAATCGCATGGGCCTGCTGAGAGTTTTCGGCTTCAATACAGTCGTATCCAGCCATTTCCAACGCAACGGCGATCATTTCACGAATAGGCGCTTCGTCGTCAACGATCAGGATGCTCCTGCCAGCCATGCTCGAACCTCTTGTCATTTAACTGTCTTGGGGCGCATTAGATAACGGAATTATTGCAGTCGTGTGACAGGTGTGGTTTAGGCTAGCACGCCGACAGGTTTCGGGAGGTCGGCGGGCCTCGCGATCCTGCGTTTATTTCAGTCGAAAAGAGGCTGGCGGTGGCTGTTTTCAGCGCACCGCATAGTCGGCGACGATACCCAAAAATATCGCCAGCCCGGCCCAGTGGTTGTGCAAAAAAGCCTTGAAGCAGGCGTCCCGCTCGCGCTGTCGGGTGCTCCAGAACTCCCAGGCAAAGCATCCTGCTGCTGCCAGCAGGCCTATGTAGAAGCACGCACCCAATTCAAAACGCGCGCCGGCCAGCATAAGGCAACCCAGCGCCAGACCTTGCAGGGTCAGGATGATCACCCGGTCGGCATCGCCGAACAGTACGGCAGTGGATTTCACGCCGATTTTCAGGTCATCGTCACGATCGACCATTGCGTAATAGGTGTCGTAGCCCACGGTCCATAGCAGGTTGGCGATGTACAGCAGCCAGGCCGCAGCTGGCAGGTCGCCGGTTTCTGCAGTAAATGCCATCGGCATGCCCCACGAAAACGCAGCACCCAGCACCACTTGCGGGTAATAGGTGTAGCGCTTCATGAATGGATAGCAGGCAGCCAGCGCCAGACCGCCGAACGACAGCCAGATGGTTGTCGCATTAGTAAACAGCACCAGCACAAAGCTCAGGCCGACCAGCACCGCAAACAGCGCCAGCGCTTCCCGTGAGCTGACTTTGCCACTGACCAGAGGACGCTGCTCGGTGCGTTTGACGTGGCCATCCACCTTGCGGTCGGCGAAGTCATTGATCACGCAGCCTGCCGCGCGCATCAGAAATACGCCGACCATGAAGATGAACACTGTCTTCAGCGACGGAGAGCCCTTGCCCGCAATCCAGACCGCCCACAGGGTTGGCCACAGCAGCAGGTAAATGCCTATGGGCTTGTCGATACGTGTCAGCTGGATAAAGTCCCAGGCGCGGGGGCTAAGACGATTGAGGGATTTGAGAAGGGACAGGTACATCAGACAGGGTCCTTGTCATGGATCGTATTGCACAGAGCGGGCAGGAACACTTCGGCGACCAGCACGCTCAACGCACCACGACTGAATCGCGAGCGGCGTGCCCATAGTCCGCGAGCTGCAACAGCGTCAGGCAGCCAGGCTTCAGGGTAATGACACACTTCAAGGGTTCCGCGCGCGAACGCAGGGTCGCTGAACAGCAACTCACCCAGCGAGCGAGTGCCCAGCTCATCCATATTCAGGCCACCGTCCTGCAAAGCGCTGCGGGCGGCTACACTGCGAGCGAATACCCAGTTGCTGTCATTACCGCACAAGTACACCTCGCGCACCCAGCCTTCGCTGGCAAGTGGCAGGCCCAGCGCCAGACACTCATCACGGCGCAAAGCCTGCCAGCCTTCGAATTGCGGAAATACGCTGAAACCACCGTCAGACAAACGGTCCAGCCGGCGTGTGAGGGAGTCCTGATTGAACAACCAGTCGAGCATTATTGGTTCGGGCGCATCGATCAATTGCTCGCGCTTGAGCCAGATCGGGCTAATGAATGCGGGGGATTGCTGGGTCACGGTAAGCCAGTTCCGGCAGCCAACGAGGCCGCGAGCTTAGCATGATTGCAGGCCCCGACCGACCGCCGGTAGTACGTCAGGTTATAGAATCAGACTTGCATCCGGGCCTGCCGATCAGTACAACGCCCGTTCAGACGGCAATCGACCGTCACACGCTATTTAGCCTGATAAACGAGAGAACCGAACATGAAGAAGTGGCAATGCATCGTCTGTGGCCTGATCTATAACGAAGCCGACGGCTGGCCGGATGACGGGATTGCGCCTGGTACGCTCTGGCAGGATGTGCCGGAAGACTGGCTGTGCCCGGATTGCGGTGTGGGCAAAATGGACTTTGAGATGATCGAAATCGGCTGATAGCAGCCAGCAGAAAAATAATGAATAGGGAAGAACAATGAGCGCACCTGTGGTCATCATCGGCACCGGCCTTGCGGGTTACAACCTCGCCCGAGAGTTTCGCAAACTGGACGCAGACACGCCGCTGCTATTGATCACGGCCGATGATGGCCGGTCCTATTCCAAACCGATGCTTTCCACCGGCTTTGGCAAAAACAAGGAAGCCGACGGGTTGAGCATGGCCGAGCCTGGCGCGATGGCTGATCAGCTCAAGGCTGAAGTCCGCACGCATACGCGGATCAGCGGGATCGACCCGGGTCACAAGCGTCTGTGGATCGGTGAAGAAGCGGTTCACTACCGCGATCTGGTGCTGGCCTGGGGGGCTGAAACCATCCGCGTACCGGTGGAAGGTGATGCAGGCGATGCGATTTTCCCGATCAACGACCTTCAGGACTACGCCCGTTTTCGAGCGGCTGCGGCGGGAAAGCGTCGGGTTCTGATTCTCGGCGCAGGGCTCATTGGCTGTGAATTCGCCAACGACCTGATTCTGGGCGGCTATGAAGTGGATCTGGTGGCGCCGTGCGAGCAGGTCATGCCAACCCTGTTACCACCTGCCGCTGCGGCTGCGGTAAAGACCGGCCTTGAAAGCCTGGGTGCGCGTTTCCACCTGGGCCCGGTGCTGACCCGCCTGAATCGCAGTGGTGACGGCCTGCAAGCACATTTGTCGGACGGGCAGGTGATTGACTGCGACCTGGTGGTTTCGGCCATTGGTCTGCGCCCACGTATTGATCTGGCCGCTGCCGCGGGCTTGCAGACGGGGCGCGGTATTCTGGTGGATCGCCAGTTGCAGACCTCCCACGCCAACATCCACGCGCTGGGTGATTGCGCTGAAGTCGATGGCCTCAACCTGCTCTATGTCATGCCGTTGATGAGCTGCGCTCGGGCGTTGGCCCAGACGCTGGCCGGAACGCCAACGGCCGTAAAATATGGCCCCATGCCGATCACAGTAAAGACGCCAGCCTGCCCGCTGGTGGTTTCGCCGCCACCGCGTGGCACCGACGGCCGCTGGAGTATCGAAGGGCAGGGGGCTGATATCAAGGCGCTGTGTCATGACGCAGATGGCAACCTGCTGGGCTATGCGCTGACCGGTGCGGCAGTTATGGAAAAACTCGCACTGAACAAGGTTTTGCCTGCGTTATTGGCATAATTTCGCGTCATTTTGTCGGATAGGCCACGTATTTTTGCCAATAAACCCCGCCTGCGCACTGGCGCGGGCTGGTTCGGCATGCCATCCTCGGTCTTGTCTGCCGCTACGTAGAGCCGTCGCGGCGCCTTGTTGCCGTTTTTTACAAAGCGGCGCGGGACATAAAAACAAAAAACCGTAAAAGAGGCTTCATATGCGTAAACCAGAAGTTGCAGCCGCCATTGCTGAAAAGGCGGATCTCACCAAAGAACAATCCAATCGTGTTCTCAATGCCATCCTTGAAGAGATTACTGGCGCACTGCACCGTAAGGACAGTGTCACGCTGGTAGGCTTCGGTACTTTTCTGCAACGCCATCGCGGTGCCCGGACTGGCAAGAACCCACAGACCGGGGAGCCGGTTAAAATCAAGGCAAGCAACACAGTGGCCTTCAAACCGGGGAAAGCCCTGAAAGACAGCGTCAACCCTTGACACCCTGTTGTGCGCCTCGGCGGGAGGCGGGCAACTCACAGGCGGGCACACCACTCAGACTGGTTGCCCGCTTTTTGTTTGTGTCGTTTGTGCCGCCGATCACTCGTCGAAGCTCTTCGTGAGAATTGTCCTACTCAATTTCGTATGAATGCCTTCTCAAACCCCGGCTTTGCCTGACTTTTTCTTATTGCTGATTCCCTTAGAGTCCCGCCCCTGCTGCACCCCTTCAATTACTCTTGGGAAATCTCGAATGAAAAAGCTATGGAAGTTTGCTGCGGTTGCAACTCTGATCGCCGCTACCAGCGGCTGCGTGAGCTACAACGTCAGCCAGCCAAGCGCACCGCTGGAAGGCACGGTCAAAACCGACCTCAAGGCGGACGTCAAGGTAGGCGGTACCATCAGCGGCGAGTCCTCCACCAATGTGTTGTTCAATTTCCTGAGTTTCGGCGGCGATAACCAGTTCGCCGATGGCGTGACATACGGCGGTGCAAGCGGCGGTGGCGGTCTGGGTCTGGCGCTGCCTGATCCGGTATCGACCACCAAGGCTGCTGCGGCTTACAAGGCGGTCAAATCTTCCGGTGCCGATCTGATCGTCGCGCCGCGTTACGAAGTCAGCATCAAGGACTACTTCATCTTCAAGAAGGTCGATGTGAAGGTCACCGGCAGCAAAGGCAACATCAACAGTATTCGTTAATGCTGTCGTGATGCTGCTTCCCACGCGAAGCAGCATCCTTGCGTTCAACAAGTGTTTTGTACCGATCTCCCTCGAAATTCATCTTGTCCTACAGGTTTTGGGCCAATAAACCGCTACACTGCCACGCCGATCCTGATCACCGGATCCAGTGCGTACAGAGGCCGAGCATGAAGTTTCGTTTTCTATTGTGGATGCTGGGCCTGCTAATGGCCCGCGCCAGTCGTAACAACCCCGCGTTCCAGCAGCAGTTGGCTGGCAAGGACCTGACATTTCAGTTACAGACCGCAGATGGCAAAATCGCGCGTCACTTCGTGGTGCACGATCAGCGCATTCGCAGTGCCAGCGGTGTGGTTGCAGAGCCAGCCTTTGCCATCTCGTTTCGCGATGCAGCCTTTGGTTTTGACACACTCCAGGCGAAGAACAAGCAACTGGCGTTCATGAAGGGCATTCAGGACAAGGATATTCAGATCAAGGGCAACCCGGCCCTGGTGATCTGGTTCCAGGGCCTGGTCAAATACCTCAAGCCGAAAAAGAAAGCTGCCTGATCACGGCAGTTGCAGCCCGCCTGCCGCCTTATGCAGCGCCCGAAGGTGCTCGGACACCTGTTTGAGGTTGGCTTCGTTGGCTGCAATTTCCTTGGCGCGTTCAGGCTCCAGCAGGGCGCGCACTTCCTTGTCGAGATCGCCGGTCAGACGCTTGAGTTGTTTCTGGCGTTGACTGCTTTCTGCTTCAAGCCGCTGCCATTCCCCCGCCTGTGGCAAACCGTACCCGCCGCTGCCGAGCAGCTCGGCTGGCCGGCTGAGAAAGCCGCTGCTGGCGAGGATCTCTTGTAGCGTTTTGGTGGCATTGGAGACCTTGCCGTCTTTCACTTCGCGTGCACCGAGATAGCTCTGCTTCACTTCGTCCTGGGCCAATAGCAGTTGCCTGCGCAGGCTGGCCTGCTCCAGCAGCAGAATCGCAGCACTGGTACGCAGATCGGCCTTAGCGAACCACTGACTGCGCTCACTGGCTGGCAGGGCCATCCATTCTTCCACGGTGTTCTGCTTGATCGGCAGGTGCTTCTTCAAAACCTCGAACATGGCTTGATAGCGGTCACGGTAGGAATCGAACCGGTAGCCCAGACGCAATGCTTCTCTGGGGTCGTCCAGCACACTGGTATCGGCCAGCCCGCGGCCTTTGAGGACTTCAAGCAGGCCGTTGGGCAAAATGCTGTCCAGGCCGACGAGCTTGGGATTGTGCGTACCGGCGCGCAGCAACTTGAGGTTTTCAACGGCGCAGTTGTTCGAGAGGAAGTAGTAATTGCCGTCGTAGCTCCAGTGCATCTCGGCAGCGTGCTGAACCAGCCCTTCGATTTCCGGACGCGACAGCTTGATTGGCACGGAGGCCAGGCTGCGCAGTTCGGTCTTGGTGTATTCATCGATGACCTGCGCCAGCGGCAAGACGAACAGCCGTGACGGGTAGGCACCCATCAGGCCATCCCAGCTCGATAGCTGTACATCGCCGACGAATGCCCGATAAGACAGCACCAGATGCTGGTCAAGGTCCAGGCGGCAGTCCGGCCCACGAGGACGACCAGGTTTGCAGATCACCAGGCGCAACATGCTGTGGCCCCAGCGGCTCGCCCAGTTCTGATTCGCCTCGGCGAGCAGATAATCCACCGCGTAGACCCGCTCGGGGTCCAGCTTGCCCAGCGGCTCACGGCCGAAGTCGCTGCCGGCATTCAGGTAAGGGTAGTACGTGGGGCATTTATCCCGTGCTGCGGGTGCCCAGCCAAAGCGCTCTTTGTAATACGTATACAGCGCCGGGCGACGACAGGCGTAGGCCGGGTCGAGGAGGAAATACTCCATGTTCACGGCCACGAATTCCAGCGGGCTGGTGGTTTCGTAGATGTCCGGGCTGCGGGCGACCTGGCCGTTATGTTCCTCGCGTTCACCGCGGCGTCCGACGTATTGCTGCCAGCCCGCCAGATCCAGCAGGCGAGGGTCATCACTCAGGGTAAAGCGTCGCTCGGTCTGACCTCGGCAATTGTCGGGCAGGCCGATCTTGCCGAGTGAGCTGTTGCGTGATCCGCAGCGGAAGATAGCCGAGCGCTCGGCAGGCGACCACAGGCGAGCGCGGTCGTAGACGTGGGTCAGCTCATGCAGGACGGTGGCGAGCAACTCCTGGCGCACCGTTCCGTGTGGACGGCCTGTCTGGGCGGTGGCTGCCGAACCGTCGGTCAACGAGGCCAGCAAGTGGCTGTTGAGATATAACTGATAAGGGCCGGCTGCCTGACCGTAGGCGTTTTGCGGCATGTCGCTGGACCAGCTTACCTCGACGGTTCGGTCCAGTGCTTCGACGAAGCTGGGCGGCAGCGCGTGCATGGCTTCGTCGAGCAGCGTCTGGCTGGCTTGCTGTTGCGGCGCATCGAGGCCGTCCGTGTGCAGTTCCAGCTTCAGGCTGGCAAAGGCATGCGTCCCGACCAGCGACAGCGCGCCAGCAAGCAGCCAGGCGCGAAATCGCCTCACAATGCGAGGATTGCTTCAGCCAGGGTCTGATCGCTTGCGCCGCGTGCTTCTGGTACGCGAGTGCGCAGTGTATCGAAGGCAGCATCCAGCTGGGCACCGTGGATGTCACCGCCGCTGGCAACGTAACTGGCGGCGTCGTCCTTGGCCTGGAGCACGACTTTGGAGTCGCGAATCGATGTAGTGGTGTCCGAGGTGAAATCAATGGTACGGCCAAACGCGCGAACGATGATGTTGCTCGTGGCTACAACGGTCTGAGCCTGGGCAAAATCGGCCAGCAATAGCAGGCCAAGGGAAGCAGCAATCAGCGGGGTACGCATGTAGTGACGTCTCCAGTTACGCAAAGAGGGGAAAGTGGCTATTGGACGAGGATTGCCTGCGCCAGTTCAAGGTCGCTGGCACGAAGTTTTGCATCTGCCTGACGCAGGGCGTGCAGCGCGGCCTCAAGCCGGGCACAGCGTATATCTCCGTCGCTGGCGATGAACGCAGCAGCGTCGTCTCTGGCAGCCATCATGAGCTTGTTATCGAAAGGTGCTGTTGTGACCTGACTGGTTGCATAGCCGGTCTTGACCAGACCCTGCGTGGTCGTATCGAACGCTTGAACCTGACTGATGCACATCAGGCTGGCAACGGGTGCGATAAACAGAAGGTGCAGTAAACGCATGACTTTCACGAACCGGCAAAACAGGTAGCAAGGCTAGCGCAATGCTCTGGCCAGAGCTACCCCGGCACATGGCCGGGGCACAACGGTCAGATGGCCAGAATGGCCTGAGCCAGTTGGCTGTCGGTCGCTTGCAGTTCAGGCAGAACCTGGCGGATGTGTTGCAGCGCACCTTCGAGGCGAGCGCTACGGATGTCGCCGGAGCTGGCCACGAAGCTGGCGGCATCGTCACGGGCGGCCAGAACGATCTTGTCATCTTTCAGAGAGGAGGAAATGTTGGACGTGGCACGTGTCGATGCATTGACTGCATCGACCACTGCATCAGTGGTCACAATAAAGCTGGAGGCGTTCGCACCTGCAGCAGCAGTCAACAGGAAGGCAGCGCCGAGGGTACGTAGCAGAGACATGATCGAGTTCCATTGTGGTCAAAAGGGCACAGGCTGCCTGCGAGGCCGAAGGGCCGAGGTAGAGCGTTAGACTATCCCACTGATAGCGCGCTTGTCATGGCAGTCGATGGCTGCAGCTTGCACAGTTTGCATTATTTGGTAACTGTACCTGACGTTTTTGATTTATCTGAAACTGTGCTGTTATTGGCAATCTGTTAAGTACCTGCCCGAAAACGACAAAACCCGTCTCGGTTGCCTGAGACGGGTCTTGTATGAAGCAATTCGGGTTGCTGGCGAGAGACTTTAAGGTCTGGGACCAGCGAGCGCTGATTCAGCGCCAGAACGGCTTGCTCAGCTCTTCGTAACGCTGGGATTCGCTGATACCGGCGTCAGCCAGCAGGCGTGCATCCAGACGAGCCAGTTGATGGCGGCTGGACAGGCGACGCTGCCAGAGCATCAGGTTGGCGAATACGCGCAGAGGCAAAGAAGCTTTTGCAGTGGTAACGGTGCTTTCGCTGAACAGATCGGAACTGATTGTACGTTCCATGGTGTGACTTCCTTCCGCTTGTGGCGGGATAAGTGAGTTGCTTGACTGGTGCCCATTTTCCTCGCACGCGTCCAGCTTCCATAGACACAGTTCACTTGTATTGTGAGGGTTCAGTTAACTGTGATTGGGCACTGTTTTGTTCATAAATGGGGCAACTGTACCGGTCGGCACCATATGAGTGCATTTTGTGGTCGATTATGGTGATTTTGGCGATTTGAGGCAGTTTTATGACCGGTACAGCAGTACAGTTTTTCAAGAAGCTGTTGAGTGCGAGGAGGAAGTGAGTCGGGGAAGGTCTCGTTCACTTCCAACTGTCCTGTTCAGCCCGGAAGCATGCGCCCGGTTTCTTCCAGGTTGATGTGCCAACTCAGTGCTTCGCGCAGGATGTGCGGGGTATGGCCGCCCAGCACGCAAGCGGCTTTGAAATAGGCGTTCAGTGCGTCGCGGTAATCCGGGTGTACGCAGTTGTCGATGATGACCCGCGCACGTTCGCGAGGGGCCAGGCCGCGCAGATCTGCCAGGCCCTGCTCTGTGACCAGAACGTCAACGTCATGCTCGGTGTGGTCGACATGGCTGACCATCGGCACAACGCTGGAAATCGCGCCGGCCTTGGCAATCGACTTGGTGACGAATATCGCCAGGTGCGCATTGCGCGAGAAATCCCCCGAGCCGCCAATGCCATTCATCATGCGCGTCCCGCACACGTGGGTAGAATTCACGTTGCCGTACAGGTCGAATTCCAGCGCAGTGTTGATGCCGATGATACCCAGGCGGCGGATCACCTCGGGGTGATTGGAGATCTCCTGGGGGCGCAATACCAGCCTGGACTTGTAGCGGTTGAAGTCGGCAAAGACTTCCGCGTGTTTGGCCGCCGACAACGTCATGGAGCTGCCTGAAGCAAAGGTCAGTTTGCCCGCGTCGAACAGATCGAATGTCGAGTCCTGCAGCACTTCGGAGTACATCGTCAGGTCCGTGAAGGGAGACGCCAGCAGGCCGTGCATCACGGCGTTGGCGATATTGCCGATACCCGCCTGTAGTGGCATCAGCTTGTCGGTAAGCCGGTCTTCGCGCACTTCCTTCTTGAAGAACTCCACCAGATGGTTGGCGATGGCCTGCGTGTCGGCGTCAGGTGGCGTGACGGTGGACGGTGAATCTGGCTGGTTGCTGATGACAATACCGACGATCTTCGCCGGATCTATCTTCACTGCATGACTACCGATGCGCGAGTCTGCTTCCAGCACCGGAATCGGCAGGCGCGTCGGCCGGTAGCTGGGTATATAGATGTCGTGCAGACCTTCCAGCTCCAGCGGCTGCGACAGGTTGATTTCCACGATCACCTGCTTGGCCAGAATCGCGAAGCTGGCCGAGTTGCCTACAGAGGTACTGAGCACCAGATGGCCTTCCTCAGTGATCGCAACGCATTCGATCACCGCCAGGTCCACCGCCTTGATCTGCCGATTGCGCAGCATCTCGACGGTATCGGACAAGTGCTGATCGATGAACATCACCGTGCCGTTGTTGATTGCCTTGCGCAGTGTGCTGTCGACCTGAAAGGGCATGCGCCGGGACAGCACGCCGGACTCGGTCAGTTGCTTGTCCAGGTCATTGCCCAGGCTGGCACCGGTCATCAGGCTGATTTTCAGCGGTGTCACTTTGGCGCGCTCGGCCAGCGCATGGGGCACGGCCTTGGCTTCGCCTGCACGGGTGAAGCCACTCATGCCGACGGTCATGCCGTCTTCAATCAAGGCGGCAGCGTCGGCTGCGCTCATAACCTTGCTCATCAGGGAGGGCAGGCGGATACGGTCACGGTACATGGATTCTGTCTCGTAGATAGAAGCGAGCGACAAGTCTAGAGCGTTGAACGAGGTTCGTCCTGCTACCAAGGTCGCATTTGAGGGCTCTAATTGGCGGCTTTCAGCGCAAAACACTGTTACGCAGAATGTAAAAAGCCCCGGTCGCCAAGCGAGCCGGGGCTTTAATGTGGCAGGGTCAGGCTAGGCGTTTTCGACGGCCTTCACCATGTCCTCGATCACCTTTTTGGCATCTCCGAATACCATCATGGTTTTATCCAGATAGAACAGTTCGTTATCCAGACCTGCGTAACCACTGGCCATCGAGCGTTTGTTGACGATGATGGTCTTGGCCTTGAACGCCTCCAGGATGGGCATCCCGGCGATAGGGGATTTCGGATCGTTCTTGGCGGCGGGGTTGACCACGTCGTTGGCACCGAGCACCAGCACCACATCGGCCTGACCGAACTCGGAGTTGATGTCGTCCATCTCGAACACCTGATCGTAAGGCACTTCGGCTTCGGCCAGCAGTACGTTCATGTGCCCCGGCATGCGCCCGGCCACCGGGTGAATGGCGTACTTCACCGTGACACCACGGTGCACCAGCTTCTCCGTCAGTTCCTTGAGTGCATGCTGCGCGCGCGCGACTGCCAGCCCGTAACCCGGCACGATGATCACGGTGTCGGCGTTGGTCAGCAGGAAGGTGGCATCGTCTGCCGAGCCGGATTTCACCGGGCGGGCTTCCTTGCTACCTGCCGGCCCTGCCGAATCCGTTGCGCCGCCGAAGCCACCGCCGATCACATTGAAGAACGAGCGGTTCATCGCCTTGCACATGATGTAGGACAGGATCGCGCCCGAAGAACCGACCAGCGAGCCCGCGATAATCAGCATCGAGTTGTTCAGCGAAAAGCCGATCCCGGCCGCTGCCCAGCCTGAATAGCTGTTGAGCATCGAGACCACCACCGGCATGTCTGCACCGCCAATCGGGATGATCAACAGCACACCGATCACGAACGCCAGCGCGAGCATGATCGCAAAGGCAGTAAGGCTACCGGTGAACATGAAGGTCAGACCAAAGAACAGTGTGGCCAGACCAAGCACCAGGTTGAGCTTGTGCTGTCCGGCAAACTGTACTGGAGCGCCTTGAAACAGCCGGAATTTGTACTTGCCCGACAGCTTGCCAAAGGCGATTACCGAGCCGGAAAAGGTGATCGCGCCGATGGCCGCTCCGAGGAACAGCTCAAGACGATTACCCGCGGGGATGGCATCGCCCAGATGACCAACGATGCCCAGTGACTGAGGCTCTACTACGGCCGCGATGGCGATGAATACCGCTGCCAGGCCGATCATGCTGTGCATGAACGCGACCAGCTCAGGCATTTTGGTCATTTCAACGCGCTTGGCCATGATCGAGCCAGCGGTCCCGCCCACCAGCAGGCCGACCACAATGTAGCCAATGCCCGCACTGGTACCTTCAGCGGTAGACAGCGCAGCCAGTTTGAACACCAGCCCGATTGTCGTGATGACCGCCAGACCCATACCGAGCATGCCGAACAGATTGCCGCGGCGTGAGGTGGTGGGGTGTGACAAGCCTTTGAGTGCCTGGATAAAGCAGATCGACGCGATCAGATACAGCAGGGTGACCAGATTCATGCTCATGACTTCGGCGCCTCATCCTTTGCCTTGGGGGCCTTTTTCCTGAACATCTCCAGCATCCGCCGAGTGACCAGAAAGCCGCCAAACACATTCACCGCTGCCAGTGCGACAGCCAGCGTGCCCATGGTTTTGCCCAGCGGCGTCACCGTGAGTGCGGCGGCGAGCATGGCGCCAACGATGACGATGGCCGAGATAGCATTGGTGACGGCCATGAGCGGCGTATGCAGTGCGGGCGTGACGTTCCAGACCACGTGGTAGCCGACATAGATTGCCAGTACGAAAATGATCAGGTTGTAGACGCCGGGGGAAATCAGCTCTTCCATTGGTGTGTCCTCAGCCGTTCTTGCGTACGACTTGCCCGTCGCGGCACATCAGGCATGCGGCGACGATGTCGTCTTCGAGGTTGATCGAGAATGTGCCGTCCTTGTCGAACAGCAGCTTCATGAAGTCCAGCAGGTTGCGGGCATAGAGTGCAGAAGCATCGGCTGCGACCAGCGCTGGCAAATTGGTGTGGCCGACGATGGTCACTCCGTGCTCGACGACGACTTGATCTGCCACAGTCAGCGGGCAATTGCCGCCTTGTGCAGCGGCCAGGTCGATTACTACCGAACCGGGCTTCATCTGCGCCACGGTTTTGGCGCTGAGCAGCACCGGTGCCTTGCGGCCGGGGATCAGGGCGGTAGTAATGACGATGTCCGCCAACCTGGCCCGCTCGTGAACGGCTGCGGCCTGGCGTTGCATCCAGCTGGCAGGCATCGGGCGGGCGTAACCGCCAACGCCTTCGGCGCATTCGCGCTCTTCGTCGGTCTCGTAGGGCACATCAATGAACTTGGCACCCAGCGACTCGATCTGCTCCTTCACTGCCGGACGCACATCCGAGGCCTCAACCACGGCACCCAGCCGTTTGGCGGTGGCAATGGCCTGCAGACCGGCAACGCCAGCGCCCAGGATCAGCACCCGTGCGGCTTTGACAGTGCCGGCAGCGGTCATCAGCATGGGCATGAAGCGCGGGTAGTGGTGTGCGGCAAGCAGCACGGCCTTATAGCCCGCGATATTGGCCTGCGAAGACAGCACATCAAGGCTCTGCGCGCGGGAAGTGCGCGGTGCGGCTTCCAGGGCGAACGCGGTGATGCCCTGTGCGGCCATCTTGCCGATGAGTTCATTGTTGAAGGGGTTGAGCATGCCGATGACCACCGAGCCGCTCTTGATCAGGCTCAGCTCATTGTCGTCGGGCGCTACAACCTTGAGGATCAACTCGCCCGCAAACGCTTCGTTCGCGCTCCCAATCACAGCGCCTGCAGCTTCGTAAGCGCTGTCCGGAACGCTGGCCTGAATGCCTGCGCCGCTCTGCACGGTAATCCTGTGCCCTTGGCTGATCAGCTTTTTGATGGTTTCCGGGGTAGCAGCTACCCGGGTTTCGCCCGATTGCGTTTCGAGAGGAACACCAATGTGCACGACAAATCTCCTGCGCGATTTTTTATCGTTCGTATGTAGGCCAGTGCACTACGGCTGGTGCATCTGGCATGGCCAGGCAGCACGCCCCTTTGCAGCAGGGGCGGGGCATTTTGCAGGCGAAGTTTGCGGGCTTCAATACATTCTGTAACGAAACTATAGATGAACTACAAGTCACACTGTGACCTATTGTCGCAGTAATTGGATGCAGGCCATTGCTTGTATGGGTTTTGGCGCTATTCCGTACAAAAAAGGTGATTAATATTTTTTTGCTCGAAAATCTCGCATTCAAGCCAAAATAGGACAAAAGACCCTGTAACTATTAGGGGGTAAGTCCTTTTTTTGCGGCGAGCGAGAAGTTGTTTTAACGCGACATAAGGTTACATCTGTAGGTGTTTTCTTTCATTGACTACCTGAAATTCTGCTCAGATCTGCTCTTGGGGCAGCTGGTAATTCCGGGCCTGAGCGACCAGCCAGTCGCGAAATGCGCTGAGTGACGCCGATTCCACTTTGCGCTCGGGAATAATCAGGTGGTAGGCCTTGCTGCCGGACAGCGAACAGGCGTTGGCGATCACCAGGCGCTTTTCATGCAGTTCGCGCTGAATAAGGAAGGGCGGGATCAGTGCCACACCCATGTCGTGCATGGCTGCCTGCGCAAGCATCGAAAACAGCTCGTAGCGAGGGCCGGTCATATCGCGGGCCACATCCATGCCCTGCGCGTTGAACCATTGGCGCCACGCATAGGGGCGCGTGGTTTGTTGAAGCAATGGCAGCTCGGCGAGCTCGCTTGCTTGCAGATGGTCTCGCCCGTTCAGGAACGAGGGGCTGCAGACCGGCATGGAGTTTTCACCCATCAGCCGATGCGACTGGGTGCCGGACCAGTCGGCGTCGCCGAAATAGATAGCAGCATCGAAGTCGGTGTCAGCAAACAGAAAAGGGCGCGTGCGGTTGGTCAGGTGAACCGTGACATCAGGGTGCTTGTGCTGGAAGTCCTTAAGGCGTGGCAACAGCCATTGAGTGCCGAACGTCGGCACCACGGCGAGCTCGATGGCGTTGGCGCCTTGTTGGCCCATGACCGACAGGGTGTCGCGCTCGACTGCGTCCAGTTGCTGGGCCACGCGGCGGCTGTAGGAAAGGCCTGCCTCCGTGAGCTTCACACCCCGTCGAGAGCGCCGGAACAGCTCAACGCCGAGAAACTCCTCAAGTCCGCCAATCTGTCGGCACACCGCGCCTTGTGTCAGGGACAGCTCGTGAGCGGCTTTGGTAAAGCTTTCGTGTCGGGCAGCTGCTTCGAAACTGACCAGTGCAGTGGTGCTGGGTATTTTGCGTCTCATATCCTTTCTTCTCACTGGTCTTTTTGTTATGCGGGCCTGATGCGGCTCTTGGAGTGAGAAATTAGCACAAGAGGTTGATAAAACCTCGTTTGTCGCCGGATGACACCAGGACTAGGATCGGTACAGGATTTTTCAGCTGAACGTGAGGAACATGCATGAGCGGTAAAGCAAGTTTTAACTGGATCGACCCATTGCTGCTGGATCAACAGCTCACTGAAGAAGAACGCATGGTTCGCGACACTGCCGAGCAGTTCGCCCAGAGCAAGCTGGCCCCGCGCGTGCTTGAAGCCTTCCGTCACGAGAAAACCGACCCGGCCATCTTTCGCGAGATGGGCGAAGTGGGGTTGCTGGGTGCAACGATTCCGGAAGCGTTTGGCGGCAGTGGCTTGAATTACGTCTGTTATGGGCTGATCGCCCGTGAAGTCGAGCGTATCGATTCAGGCTATCGATCAATGATGAGTGTGCAGTCCTCGCTGGTCATGGTGCCAATCAATGAATTCGGTACGCAGGCCCAGAAAGAGAAGTACCTGCCTAAACTGGCCTCGGGCGAATGGATTGGCTGCTTCGGCCTGACCGAGCCCAACCATGGTTCAGACCCAGGGGCGATGATCACTCGTGCCCGGAGTGTCGAGGGTGGTTATCGCCTGAGCGGCAGCAAGATGTGGATTACCAACAGCCCGATCGCGGATGTGTTTGTGGTGTGGGCCAAGGACGATGCCGGCGATATCCGCGGTTTCGTTCTCGAAAAGGGCTGGGCAGGTCTGAGCGCCCCGGCTATTCATGGCAAGGTCGGTCTGCGTGCGTCGATCACGGGCGAGATCGTCATGGATAACGTGTTCGTGCCTGAAGAAAACATCTTCCCGAACGTGCGCGGTCTGAAAGGTCCGTTCACCTGTCTCAATTCTGCGCGCTACGGTATTTCCTGGGGCGCGCTGGGTGCGGCGGAGTTCTGCTGGCACACCGCGCGGCAATACACCCTCGACCGTCAACAGTTTGGGCGTCCGCTGGCGGCCAATCAGCTGATCCAGAAAAAGCTGGCGGACATGCAGACTGAAATCACTCTGGCGCTGCAAGGCTGCCTGCGTTTGGGACGCATGAAAGACGAAGGTACGGCTGCCGTAGAGATTACCTCGATCATGAAGCGCAATTCCTGCGGCAAGTCGCTGGATATCGCGCGCATGGCTCGCGACATGCTGGGCGGTAACGGTATCTCGGACGAGTTCGGCATCGCCAGGCATCTGGTCAATCTGGAAGTAGTGAATACCTATGAAGGTACGCACGATGTGCACGCGTTGATTCTAGGGCGTGCGCAGACCGGCATTCAGGCCTTCTATTAAGGAGGGCTGATCATGGGGGCGCTTTCACATATCCGGGTGCTCGACTTGTCCAGGGTCCTGGCCGGGCCTTGGGCCGGGCAGATCCTTGCTGACCTGGGGGCTGACGTCATCAAGGTCGAGCGACCAGGATGTGGCGATGACACTCGTTCGTGGGGTCCGCCATTTCTTCAGGACGCGGCCGGGCAGAACACCACCGAGGCTGCTTACTACCTGTCGGCCAATCGCAACAAGCAGTCAATCACCATCGACTTCACGCGGCCGGAAGGGCAGAAGCTGGTACGGGAGCTGGCGGCGAAGTCGGATATTGTCATCGAGAACTTCAAGGTTGGCGGGTTGGCGTCTTATGGTCTGGATTACGAATCGCTCAAGGCTGTTAATCCACGTCTGATCTATTGCTCCATTACCGGTTTCGGTCAGAGCGGGCCGTATGCGACGCGTCCGGGTTACGATTTCATGATCCAGGCACTTGGCGGCCTGATGAGCCTAACCGGTCTGCCGGACGGTGAGGAGGGCGCGGGCCCGGCGAAAGTTGGCGTTGCGCTGACCGACATCCTGACAGGTCTGTATTCGACAACGGCCATTCTCGCCGCCCTTGCTCATCGCGATCAAAGCAATACAGGGCAATACATTGATATGGCGCTGCTCGATGTGCAGGTGGCGTGTCTGGCTAATCAGGCCATGAACTACCTGACCACGGGCGTTGCGCCCAGGCGCTTGGGCAATGCTCATCCCAATATAGTGCCGTATCAGGCTTTTCCTACAGCCGATGGCGACCTGATCCTGACTGTGGGGAATGACAGCCAGTTCAGAAGGTTTGCCGAAGTGGCGGGGCAGCCACAGTGGGCTGATGATTCGCGCTTTCTGACCAACAAGCTGCGCGTGGCTCATCGTACCGAACTGATTCCATTGATTCGTCAGGCTACGGTGTTCAAGACCACTGCTCAGTGGGTTGACGAGCTTGAGGCGGCTGGCGTGCCGTGCGGCCCGGTCAATGATCTTGCTCAAGTATTTGCGGATCCGCAGGTTATGGCGCGGGGGCTTGCTATAGAGATGCCGCACGCGTTGGGCGGGCGCGTTCCGCAGGTCGCCAGCCCGATCAGGCTATCGGAAACGCCAGTCGAATATAGAAGGGCGCCTCCTTTGTTGGGCGAGCACACGGCGCAAGTGCTTCAAGAGCTATTAGGGCTTGAGGGTGAAGAGGTTGCAGCGCTGCGCAAGTCAGGAGTCGTGTAGCTATATAG
>NZ_CM176704.1:5327500-5895000 GCF_058129925.1 Pseudomonas sp. Pme6b | reverse complement strand
GCAGGTACGAAAGTAGGTCTTAGTGATCCGGTGGTTCTGTATGGAAGGGCCATCGCTCAACGGATAAAAGGTACTCCGGGGATAACAGGCTGATACCGCCCAAGAGTTCATATCGACGGCGGTGTTTGGCACCTCGATGTCGGCTCATCACATCCTGGGGCTGAAGCCGGTCCCAAGGGTATGGCTGTTCGCCATTTAAAGTGGTACGCGAGCTGGGTTTAGAACGTCGTGAGACAGTTCGGTCCCTATCTGCCGTGGACGTTTGAGATTTGAGAGGGGCTGCTCCTAGTACGAGAGGACCGGAGTGGACGAACCTCTGGTGTTCCGGTTGTCACGCCAGTGGCATTGCCGGGTAGCTATGTTCGGAAAAGATAACCGCTGAAAGCATCTAAGCGGGAAACTTGCCTCAAGATGAGATCTCACTGGAACCTTGAGTTCCCTAAAGGGCCGTCGAAGACTACGACGTTGATAGGTTGGGTGTGTAAGCGCTGTGAGGCGTTGAGCTAACCAATACTAATTGCCCGTGAGGCTTGACCATATAACACCCAAGCAATTTGAGTCGAAGGACCAGATTGCGGTGACTGTGAAGACGACACGAACCGAAAGTTTGCGTCACAAACGCACCGAGCTATCACATACCCGATTTGCTGAAGCGCGCCGCATGGCACGATTCGGTACCCGAATTTCTTGACGACCATAGAACATTGGAACCACCTGATCCCATCCCGAACTCAGCAGTGAAACGATGTATCGCCGATGGTAGTGTGGGGTTTCCCCATGTGAGAGTAGGTCATCGTCAAGATTGAATTCCGAAACCCCTCATTGCGTTTGCGATGAGGGGTTTTGTCGTTATGGAGCCCCAAAAAAGCCCGCGCAGGCTTTCGTGCTGAGCGGGCTGGATAGTGCATGAATCAGCCAAAAAGGCTGCGTACGTTACTTATCGCGCCGTCAGCAAACCCCTGAAGAAACGCCTCAAATGCATCCCCTTCAGGACCTCCCTGAACAGGGTCGGCAACGATCGTCCAACGAGCGACACACGCATCGTCCCCGGTAGCTTCAACAGTCATTGCCGCCCATAGGTTACTCACCGGTAAGCTGGTGTGGATCAGTGACCAGGTCATGTACAGCGCCTGATCATCCCGGGAGTTCAGTTGTTCGATGGCCACGTTGCCGTCCTTGAACAGTTTCCTTCGAACCGAGCCCTTACCTTCCCCTGTGACCTCAATGCTGTCCAGCGCGGGTATGAAGGCTTGGAAACCACCAAAATTCCCCACCACAGCCCATACGCTGGCTGCATTACCGGGGACTTCCACGGCTGAAGCCACTCGGCACGACACCGGGTTGCGGATGAGGGTGT
Source organism: Pseudomonas sp. Pme6b (assembly GCF_058129925.1). Classification (NCBI taxonomy): domain Bacteria; kingdom Pseudomonadati; phylum Pseudomonadota; class Gammaproteobacteria; order Pseudomonadales; family Pseudomonadaceae; genus Pseudomonas; species Pseudomonas sp. Pme6b. The sequence goes on along the minus strand of NZ_CM176704.1, from coordinate 5,893,643 downwards.
CAGGCTTCAGATTACTGTGAAGTGTGCTCATGTGTTTCTCCATTTACGTCAGTGGGGTATCAATTCAGATGAAGCCGATTTCTTTCAGGTAATCGCAGCCCTTGCGCAGCAGCTCAGGGGTTTTCTGCGGGTAATGCCCGCCCATACGGTGAATACCGCTGAGGGTGTTGCGGTACTCGATCATCGAGATGTCGCCGATGTCTTCTTCAAACCCGTCGAGATAGAAACCCAGCACACCAAACAAAGCGTTCTGGCTGTCGACACGGCTGAGTTGGGCCTGCCATTGCTCGACGCTGACCAACTCGAACTGACGGCCTGCCCCGCGGAAGGCTTCCACATAGTTATTCCAGCTCAAGGGCTCGGGGTTATGCAGGTTGAACACAGCGTGTTCCGGTTGATAGCGATTGGCATGGAAGCCGATGAAGCGTGCCAGGAAGTCCACCGGCATCAGGTCGAAGTTGATAGCGAACGCCGGAACCTGACCCAGTTGCAGCGAGCCTTTGAGCATTAGCATCAGGCGGTTTTTTTGCGGCTGGCATACGCCGGTGACGCTGTTGAACGCTATGTTGCCGGGCCGATAGATGTTCACCCAGGCACCTTGCTCGCGCGCGCGCTGCAGAACACGCTCAGCTACCCATTTGGACAGGTTGTAACCGTTCTTGATGTAGATCGGCGGGGTAGCGGCAGCGGGCTGTTCAAGCACGTTGCCGGCTGCATCGACTGCACTGCAGGCGGAAAGGGTCGAGACGAAGTTGAAGATCTTTTTGCTGCGCCCCTCACATAGCTTCAGGCATTCAAAGACCGGCGCAACATTGTCTTTGACGAGGGTTTCATAGTCCTGCACATGGTTCACATTGGCAGCGTTATGCACCAGCGCACCGAACTCGCTATCCAGTCGTTCATATACCGCTTCACTGAGACCCAGCCTGGGCCTGGTCACGTCAGCGGCGTAGACCTTCACGCGACTCAGGTCCATATGGTCCAGACGGTTTTCCCGCAGTGAATGCTCGAAACGCTGTTGTGCGCTTTGCCCCGCAGCTTCACGAACCAGGCAGGCGATCTCTGTCGCCCCCCAGTTCAACAGCGCTTCAACGATATGCACACCGAGAAAACCGTTGGCACCGGTGACAATTACCTTGTGAACATCACCCAACTGGCTGATGGGCAAAGTCGCCAGCGGATTATTCGCATCGGCATCCAACAGTGCCTGCGCACTGATGGTGTAAGCCGAAGCACCATCGCTGTCGATCAGGCTGGCCAGTGTCAGGACGGTAGGTGCTTCTATAAAACGGTTGATTGGAATGCTGCGCCCAAACCGCTCACGAACCCCCAGCAACAGACGTGACAGCAGAATCGAATGACCGCCCAGATTGAAAAAGCTTTCGTCCGTAGAGATATCTTCTGACGGCAGTTCCAGCAGTTCGGCCCATACCGCCAGCAGCGCTTGCTCCTGCTCGGTCTGCGGCAGACGACCAGTGCGTTGCCCGCTGAAGCTCAGCGGTATTTCCAGAAGTGCTTTGCGATCGACCTTGCCGTTGCTGGCAAACGGCAGACTGGGCAGCGTCGTGTACACAGCAGGATGCATGTAGTCAGGCAGCAGACGTTGCACATGCGCTCTCAACGCTTGTTCGTCATGCTCCAGATACGGTTGAGCGAGAAACGCCAGAATGCGTCGCTGCTCGTCGATCACCACAGCCACTTGTCGATACAGCCCGCTGTCGCGCAGACAATGCTCGATCTCTTCCGGCTCGACCCGAAAGCCGCGAATCTTCACCTGATTATCGCGGCGTCCGCTCAGCACGATGCCTTCAGCCGTCCACTTGGCGATGTCGCCAGTGCGATAGGCCCGCAGTTGCTGCCCGTCCGGCCTGGTCAGCCACACATAGCGCTCGGCGGTAAGCTGGGGATTGTTTACGTAGCCCAGGCAAACACCAGGACCGACGATATACAGCTCACCCTGCGTTTGCTCCGCTACGGGCTGCAATTGCTCGTCGAGAATCCATGCCTGGCTGTTGGCAATCGGTCGTCCCAGATGCCGATTGCTGCTGGACGGCGCGAACTCACAGGCCGTGATTAACACGGTGGCTTCGGTGGGGCCATACAGGTTGTGGAAATGACACTGCCTGGTGAGCTGTGCAATCACATGCGGCTCACAGACATCACCCCCGGTCATGACATGCTCCAGTCCCAGAGGCTGATCCAGCGGCAGAATGCTCAACAGTGCCGGTGGCAGAAACGCGTGAGTGATGCCTTGTTGCAGCACGCTGACCAGTTGCAATAGATCGCGCCGCTGATCTTCATCAGGCACCACCAGTTCGGCACCATTGAGCCAGGTGGGAAAAATGTCGATGATCGACGAATCAAAGCTCAATGTAGAAAACTGCAGCACCCGGCTCTGCTCGCGCAGGCTCACATACTCGGCGTACCAGGCAGTGAAATGGCTGAGGTTGCGCTGGCTGAGCAATACGCCTTTTGGCTGTCCGGTGGTGCCTGACGTGTACAGCGCCATGCAAGGCGCGTCCTGCGCGGCATGAACGCGCATGCCGGCTGAAACGGCATCCCCCATCGGCACTGCAGCAATATCCAGTGCCGGAAACTCCGCAGCGGCCAATGGGTGCGAGCCGTCGTGAAGTAACAGCATCGCTCCCGAGTTTTCCAGAATGTACTGCTGACGCTGCAAAGGCTGGCCGGGATCAAGCGGCAGATAAACCGCACCGCAGCCCAGAATCGCCAGAATGCCCGCATACAACTCGGGTGACTTGGGCAGGCAGATGCCGATCACCGGAGGCGTGTCGGCTTTCGCAGACGCCAATAAAGGCAGCAACAGGCGCTGAATCGCGATGCTGTGCGCGTGCAGTTCACGATAGCTGAGCGTCTGATTGCGAACGGACAGTGCTGGACGTTCGGCAAACATCAGCAGCGCCTGTTCCAGCCGCTCGGTGATCGAGGTTTCAGCCCGCTTCAGCAGGTGTGGTTGTTCTGTCTGATTCAGGCGATGCTCGAAGAGCAAATCATCCATCGCCTGCAAGCCATCCTGCCGGTCACTCTGAGCGGGTGTTGCAGTAGGCAGACTGTTGAAATAATCATCGTCCCTGGACAGTCGGCTGACCTGCAATGCCACCATCCCCACCATGCCTGCTACAGCCGCATCACGCAGTACCCGGCCGTTGCCTGACTCCTCGGCCGGCAGCCACTCATGAGCTATCAGGCGTCGCGTGTTGGCCGGCCCATGCCAGCAGAGCAGCTCCAGGCGAGGCAGACCGTGCGCGAGCGCCGCGCTGAAGCCGACCCGTAGGCCCAGATGAGTGCCGTGGCCTCGTACCCCGCGAAGGTCCAGACTGCCGTCCTCGATCAGGACGCAACCGTCAGGCATCGTCAACGCATACAGCGCCTGCTGGTCAGACAGGTGCCGCACGCCATGGCCGTGGTCCAGCAGCTCGGCATTCAGATCGCTCAGGGTCAGGCTGTGACCGATGAGCACAATCTCCAGGCGCTTCATTGCAGCGTCCCCTGAGCCGGCAGGTAGTCTGCCAGCGCACGCTGCACACAGGGATCGTCCAGCATCGAGCTGCTCTTGAAGAAGCGCATGATGTTGGCGACCAGCGGGTGGTGGCGGTTGACTGGGAAACTCACGGCCCTGGTTTCGTCCTTGAGCGCCTGCTTGATGGTGTCCGGCACCTGCAAGTGCTCGATCAGGGTGAAATCGAAGCCGTTCTGTATGTCATTGGTCAAATACTGAGCGATAAACACCGGCAGGATGCGCGCGATGGATTCCCGATCCTGCTCATCTGCGGTGTGCCAGTAGATTCGTACCAGCCGCGCCCAGAATCCCGAATGACGTCCCTCGTCCAGCAGATGGTCAGCCATCAGTCCCTTGATCGATTGCTTGACCGAGTCGTCCTTGGCGAAGGCCGCTACGTCATTGGTCACGGTGTTTTCCGCGATAGCCACGCAGATCAGCTCAACTGCACTGCGCAGATGCTCCGGGGCCAGAGCCAGCGCGGCGGGTATGGCCCGGCTGAGTTCGATTTCGTCAGGCAGCTGGATAGGCTCGATGCCCGTCAGCGCGATGGTCTGTTGCATGAAGTCCATCGCCACCAGCGCGTGATAGTCCTCGTCGACCACCACTGTCATCGCGTCATAGCGGCAGGCAAACGGGAAGCGAATCGTGAAGTTGTCCTTGGCGATACTGCGTGCGGTCTTGTCGACGATCTCGGTTTCAAAGATCACCACATCGTTGATGAACTTATAGAGGCTCTGCACCAGTGCGTAATCGCGCAAATGCGCGCACTCGCGGGTAAACGTGTCACTGAGCACCAGCGGCTGACGGCTGAGGGGGTAGATCAGTTTTTCATCGTTCTCGACCATTCTGCGCGGACGAGTACGAATGGTGGCGCGGCCTTCCCACGCATCGATGAACGACGTGTAGTCTTCTGCTTTCATGATGTCTTCCTTGTAAAGGCTTCAGGGTGTTGCGAGCGGGTGTTACGCACTGGCCTGCATCAATGGCGCGCGCATGCTCATGCGCAGCGTGTCCCATAGCCCGACCCTGCTTTCCACCGCTGCGATGGCCGCCTGATACACCTCTCGTTCACGCTGCGCGTCGCCGCCAATCAGACGGGCCAGCAACTGTTCCGCTGCCGGGCCGTGGTCCTCGGAGTCCACTTCGATGTGGCGCTCCAGGTAGTAACGGAAGGTGGGTGCCTGTTCGACGGTGATGCCCCAGTCGTCGAGGATGCTCTGGAACATCTGTGGGATGACGCTTTCGCGCCCGTGCAGAAACGCCGCAGCAACGCTGTGTGCCGGCGCATGAAGGGCAGTGTCGAGGGTGTGCGTCACGAATGCCGATGCGGCCTGGCCTGCGTTGACCCGTTGCAGGGCCGTTGTGTAATGCAGGCCCTGCTGCTGCAGCTGGATGAAACGCTCGATCTGTAACGTGCTCGCGCCAATCTCGCGCATGGCGTCCAGGTACAGCTCGAAGTGGCTGTAATGACCTGAATCCAATCGGTCGTCGGACTCTTCCCCCAGCACGATCTCGTTGATCAGGCGGGCGGCGCAGGCATCGGTCGGGGGCAGCCACGGCAGTTGCGTGCAGGTCAGTTCCTGTTGCAGACGTTTGGTCAGAGACATGAAATCCCAGACGGCGAATACATGGGTTTCCATAAAGCGTCGCAATACGCCCAACGTCGTGATTTCGGCAAAGATCGGGTGACGGCTAAGTTCAACTTTCTTTTGGTCGAGCAGCGTTTTCTCACAATGCATGGTGATGTCCCTATGGTCATGGTAGCGGTAGGTGGCAGTACAGTTATTCGAAGTTTTAACGTGTCGCCCGTGCAAGGTGAATGTGATGAAAGACCTGAATGCAAGGCAAACAAAGGCCTGAAGGCAGAGGCGATAATTCGCCGAAACTGCACGTCGGTTATAGTCATTCAAGAGCGCCCATAACTTCAACTTGCCGGGCTATAGCCCTTATGGATTGCGGCTTTGAGTCCGGCTGCCGTCAATTACGCTGACGGCGAAGAAAACTTAAAGCAAATTTAATGCAGTGCGCAATTCTTTTTTAATAATATTTAAGTTGTTGTTTTTGTGGCGTGTAAGTTGCCATATAAAACACGTGGAATATGTTTCATAGGGGCGCGAGCAACCCTTCCGACTGATTGAGTCAGAATTATCAATAATGAGTGAATGCCTCACTCAGCGTTGCCGTTATGCTGAATAATCAGGTGGTTGGTTTTTTAATGGGCGATGTTGGAAATGACTTCCAATGTCGTTTGCCCCGTTTAACAACTCCTTGTCCATTGGGTTCAAATGAACACAGAACTGCTCCGGTGCTGCGTGGACAGTTCAGCCGTAGCCAGAGAACACCCTCAGGTTGATTCTTCTGGGCCTCGCCCGAGTTTGCCTGATTCCTGTGTCGGGCCACTCGGCAGATCAGGAAAATAGCTATAAAAACGCCATGCCAGGCGTCAGGCCTGACCGGTGTTGAAGATAGGTTGGGAAAGCACGGGGGAAGTGCGAGCGGCTAATCCGCAGGCGTCATGTCATCGCCTTGTGGATAAGCCGTCTCAATGATTCAGGCGGGGGTTTTCTTTGCTGTACGGGCTGGCTTGGCGTTGATGGCCTTATTGCTGTTCAGGTACTGGGTGACGGCCTGCACACCCCGGTTTAGGTGATACTGCAGCGCTTCGACACACGGCTCGACCGCTTTCTGTTCGGCGAGCCGCAGCAGCTGCCAATGGTCATCCTGAGAAAGCTTGCCCAGCCCCATGGCGGAAAGATTGAAACGCAAGAAGCGCTCTTCTTCGTTCAGGCCTTCTTCAACCAGACGCATCAGGCGCTTGTTGTGAGTCTTGGCATACAACGACAAGTGGAACATCCGGTTGAGCCTGCCGATCTGACCGAAGTCCGTCTCGACTTCAAGCTGCTCGATATAGCCTGCAGCCGCTGCCAGATCGTCCGCGTCCAGCAACGGAATGGACAAGCGCAACGCCTCGGACTCCAGAAGGATCCGCAAGGCATAAGCGTCCACTGCGTCTTCGGTAATCAACGGTGCGACTACTGCGCCCTTGTGCGTTTCGACCCGCAACAGCGACTGCGCCTCAAGCTGGCGCAGTGCTTCGCGCACAGGCATGCGGCTGACGCCAAACAGCGTGGCCAGCTCCTGTTGGCGCAGAGCCGTGCCACTGGGAAGACTGCCATCGATAATGGCATTTCGCAGCTTTTCTTCAATCACGGTTCTGGCAAGGTGCGCCGGAGGCTGCTCGTTGCCCAGTACGGAGCTTAGAAAGGCTTCTCTATCTGATTTGCGCATCGGTCTACTTCTTCATCAACCTTGGCTGGATAAAGTCCAATTAATCGCTGGATTGCCGACAGACTAGCCAAGACTTGCCAGTAAGTCGCGAAAATAGAAGCATCATCATGTTTTGCTGCAAGTGCCGGGTTGCGGTTCAGCCCTGCGAGCCTCAATGAGTACGCGTCTATCTTAGCGCTCATTCGCTCTGTGTACCGAACGGGCATTCGTAGATAACAGGAATTTCACGTTATGCTTTCATGACATAACGCTCTGAAACGGGCGTTTCAGAGCGCACTAGAATGGCGTTCGCGGCATAAGGCCGCAGGCGGTACTGCCTCAGCGAGTCAGGCGGCCAGACACAAAGTGCTGAACGTCATTGAAACCAGGCGTCGACGCATGCCCAGGTGTTACCAGCGAATCGATAAATGCCTCGTCCTCGGCGGTAATATCAACCGTTAGTGCCTTGGTGTAACCGTCCCACTGCTGTTCGGTCCTTGGGCCAACGATTGCCGATGTCACGGCCCGGTTGTTGAGCACCCAGGCAATGGCGAACTCGACAATACCTACACCCTTGTCCTGCACGTACTCTTGAATTCGCTGCGCAATACGCAGCGATTCCACGCGCCATTCGGTTTCCAGCAGCCGCTTGTCCTGACGTCCGGCCCGGCTTTCACTGTCGGGGGCGATGTCCGGGGCGTATTTACCGCTGAGCACCCCGCGTGCGAGTGGGCTGAAGGGCACCACACCCAAACCGTGATACGCCGCTGCGGTGATCTGCTCGACTTCGGCCTGACGGTTGACGATGTTGTACAGCGGCTGGCTGATGACCGGCTTGTCTACGCCCAGGCGCTGCGCGACGTTGACGATTTCAGCGATTCGCCAGCCGCGAAAGTTCGACACACCCCAGTAGCGGATCTTGCCCTGACGGAGCAGATCACCAATGGCCGAGACGGTCACTTCAAGTGGTGTGTCCTGGTCTTCCTTGTGCAGGTAATAGATATCCACATAGTCGGTATCCAGACGCCGCAGGCTGTTCTCGATGGCATTGAAGAGGTGCTTGCGGTTCAGACCGGCGCGATTGGGCACGCCGTCGGCTGGCCCGATGGCGACTTTGGTGGCCAGTACCCAGTCGCTGCGCTGGGCAGCGATGGCACGGCCCACGATTTCTTCCGAGCGCCCACCGTTGTAGACATCCGCCGTGTCGATGAAATTGATGCCCTGATCCCTGGCCTTGTCGATGATGCGCAGGGACTCTTCGGCACCGGTCTGCTCGCCGAACATCATCGAGCCGAGTGTCAGGGTGGAAACCTTGAGGCCGGACTGGCCGAGGGTTCGATAATTCATGCTCAACATCTCCATGTCATTCAGACGAGTTCAGGCAGCCCCCACGCTTTGAGCGGGAAGTCGGCCAGCGAGGCAAGCAGCAGGTCTGCATGCTCGTATTGCTCGACCGGCATATGCGAGTCCGGTACGGCAACAGCGTACATGCCCGCAGCCTTGGCGGCCGTCACACCGAACGGCGAGTCTTCGAAGACCAGGCAATCACTCGGCGAGACGCCAAGGCGGCGGGCGGCGACCAGAAAAATGTCCGGGGCCGGTTTGGCAGCGCCGACTTCCGGGTCGTCTGCGGTCACGACGGTATCGAACAGCTCGAACCACGCGCGGTGCAGCGTTGTCTTGGCTTCGAAGTAATGCACCGACGAGCTGGTGCCCACGGCGATGGGAATATTGTGGGCTGCCAGATGCCGGACCAGCGCCTCGGCTCCGGGCATTGCCAGCGCTTTGGGGAAACGCTCTTCGAGCATCGGTTCACGGGTTTCGAGAAACTCGTCGATCGACATCGGCAATTCAAGAGTCTTGATCACGTAATCCGAGAAATCCCGGGCGCCGCGGCCGATAGTGTGCTGTTTGATGGACCAGTCGAAGGTGCGCCCGTGGCGGCTGGCGATCAAGTGGGTGACTTCGGTATAAACCCCCTCGGTGTCCAGCAACAGGCCATCCATGTCGAAAATGACGGCCTTGATCGGGCCTCGTTCGGTGTGTTGCTCGCTCATGTGATCACATCCCGTTCTCAAATTCGTTTCAGCCTAACGTTTCCGTGAATACCGTGGCTACCCTGTGTTTCTGATAATCTTTCGCGGTTTTCAACTGTGCTGCCAGTCCCGGTACGACTTTCCCATCATCAGAACGGATATCTTCACGTCAATATGAATAAATCAGCAGGTATAGCGATTGGCGTCATCGTCGTAGCGGGCGCACTGGTTACGGCGGGCGCCTGGTACACGGGCAATCAACTGGAAGGCGCGCTGACCGACTCCATCAGCAAGGCCAACCAGGAACTCGCGAAGTCGTTCAAGGGCACCGACACCAGCGTCAAACTGGAAATGCTCTCGCTGGAAAAGCACTTCTTCAGCAGCACGGCGCACTATCGCGTGGACATCCAGAACCTGTCCGATAGCACCCAGGGCGGCCAGTTCCTGTTTGTCGACCAGATCGAGCACGGGCCCATTCCGTTGTCGCACCTCAAGACCCTGAACCTGCTACCCGTCATGGCCTTGAGCAATTTCCAGATGGAGAAAAGCCCCAGCGCCGAAAAGTGGTTCGCCATGAGCAAGGACGTTCCACCGCTCAAGGGGCAGGCCAGCATCGGCTATGACCGCGCCACCGAAGGCACGCTGCAGATGGCCCCGCTGGAAATGACCGACGTCGACGGTACGTTCAGGTTTTCCGGGCTCGACCTGAATGCAGAGTCGTCCGCCGACGCCGAAAAATTCAGCCTGGCCGGCAACATGGAAAACCTGCAGCTCAACGTCGCGTCGCCTGACGGTCCGGTCAGCATCGACGTCAAAGGCATGACCTTTGACACGGGCGGCACCAAAGGCAAGTCCGGTTTCTATCTGGGCCACACCAACATGAAAATCCAGAGTGCGGGTTTTCAGGTGGTGGGCAAGCCGCCGGTGCAGATCAAGGACTTCACCAACACCAATCTGGCGCAGGAAGACGCCGGTAACCTGGCTGCCCAGATCAACTACGATGCCGGCATGATTTCCTACGCAGGCAAGGACGTTGGCTCAGCGCACATGGGCTTCAAAATAGCCAACTTCGATGTGGTGGCCACGCAGGCGCTGTATCAGTTGTATCAGGATAAAATCCTGCCTCAACAGCAGCAGGCCGCACTGGAGAAACGTCCGTTTCGTCTTGAGCTGAACCCGGCTGATCAAGAGCTGATGAACACCCAGATGAAAAAGCTGCTGATCGCCAAGCCGCATATCGAACTGGAAAAACTCTCGCTCAAGACCAGCAACGGCGAAAGCCACATGCGCATCGCGGTGGACCTGGCCGATCCAGGCCCGCTCGATCAGCCTTCCGATTCGCTGCTCTTGAAAAGTCTGGGCGAAGTCAACGCCAAGGTTGTCCTGTCCAAGCCGATGATCCGCGATCTCGCTACCCAGCAAGCCATTCGTGAAGGCCAGACCGACCTCAAGGTCATCGCCGAGCAGGCCAAGGCCGCTGGCGACATGGCCAGTGCCATGGCCGAGATGATGCAACTGGCCAAGGTCGATGGTGACAACATCGTTTCCGACCTGCGTTATGCCGACCAGATGGTCGACTTCAATGGCCAGAAAATGACCGTGCAGCAATTCATGAGCAACGTGATGGGCAAGGTCGGCGTGCTGGGCAACCAGTAAGCCGCCTGCAACACGGTCTGCTGTCAGGGCGGGCAATCTACCGTCCTGACAGCAGAGGCCCTGCTACCGAGTCAGCCCGCGCAGGGTATCCGCCAGTTGCCGGGTACGTTGCGAGGTGCCCGCGGTCATGTCGCTGGAGCCTTCCAGCTCCGACAACAGGCTGGTGAGCGTGCCGACTTCCAGGGATTGCTCTTCGATATGCTGCGCAACCTTGCGAATCTCCTCGGCCAGACGCTCGATATCCGTGCCGATGTCATTCGCGTTTTGCGTGGTTTTCTGCGCCAGCTGACGCACTTCATCGGCGACCACTGCAAAGCCACGGCCCATTTCGCCGGCCCGAGCTGCCTCGATGGCGGCGTTCAGCGCCAACAGATTGGTCTGCCCGGCGATCTGCTGAATCATCTGCACGACTGACTGGATGCGCAGGCTGGACTTGGCCAGCTCCCGAGAGCCAAGCACGACCTCGTCGGCCTGGCTGACCAGGCTCTTGACGGTATTACCCGCCTTGTCGATGACCGTTTCCTGCTGCGTGATGGTCTGGGACAGTTCATCCATCGAAACATGCAGCTCGCCTGAGTAGTGGCGCAACTGATCGGCGATTTCTTCCTGATCCTGATGAGCCTTGACCAGTACATCGCCCAGATCGCTCAGGCCGCCGAACACTGGGCGGATCTGCTCGTCCAGACCACTCGGGTCAATGGTTTGCACAAAGTTACGCTGCTTGAACTGGTCGATCTGCTTGACCACCACATGGCTCAAACCGGCCAGCTTCTTGATCTGCCGACGCAGGAAGAACGCCTTGAATTCGCCGTAATAGGCAATGAAGTTATCGATGTAATCGTCGCGGAACGGCTGACCTTCCGGCACCTTGAAAAAGAACACTGCGGTGAGGGTCTGGTTGAGGTTCAAACCCAGAATCTCGCCGAAGGTCGAGAAGCCCACCACTGGCGTCTCGCCGAACACATCATTCATGCGGCCCAATTCACTGCCGTTGTTCAGACGACGCAGAATGCAGTCGCTCAACAGGCCGAGCAACGGCTTGCCGGACTTGCCCTGTAGAAAGCGCGCGAAGTCCTTGCGCGTGGTGTCGATCATCGACGTCCGTTTGACCATCACCAGCTCTTCGCCGGGTGCCACGTCGCAGAACAGATGAACCCGCTCGCTTTCATAATCGATGCGCGCAATGGAGCGTACGAACAATTCCTCGCCTACCCGAATGGCGAACGAGTATTGCGCCAGCTTGCCTTCCAGCTCATGCCGCTCGCACTTAAGCGCATCACACAGCGCTGCAACCATCGTGGCAATCTCGCCTCTGGAATTGACCACCTGGCTGATGTAGCGCTCTTCCAGCGAGGCGGTCAGGACACTCAGGCTCAGTGGCGTTGGCTCGAAGTTCTGGCTCTTGAAGACGCCAAAGCGCACATTCTTTGCGCTCTTGAGAAACACCACCTGAGCATGGTTCTCGTAGCTGCGTTTACCGTCGTGAATCAGCGTCTTCTTGAAGTCGCTTTTGCCGCCTGCAGAGCCACCCACGAACAGGCATGGGAAACGCCCTGACTCGTAGAGCGCTTCCATGAAAAACGACTCCGATGCCGAAAGCCCGTCAAAGGTGACGTAGGCCAGCGTATCCCTGTGGTCGATAGGCGTGCTGACCTGAGTGCGCTTGATCGAGTCGGTCAGCCGCGCAATGCGCTCACGCATGGACAGTCGCTTGCCCGCGCCGCGAATATCTTCGCTGTGCAGGGGAATATGCACCACCTCGGCACTCTGGATAACGCTTGAGTCGAACAGCGCCAGCACTATCCGGTCCCACTGATTACCCGCCGCGCAATACAGCGAATCATTGCTGGAGCACAGTTCGCCGGATGTTGTGCACAGACTGATCTTCGCCTTGGGAAAGCGTGCCGCGACAGACTGGGCAACCTGACCGAAGTCGACGTGAGGTGAAACGAAGCCTGTCAGGTAGACCGGGTCAAAACTTAACGCCGACAGCGTGTCGTTCAATTCCCGCGCGGACGTAATGACACTGAGTACGCCTCCGGTCCGCGAAGTGCCAGCCCGAAAACGAGATAGAAAGCTCATGGTTGAATCCGTAAGAGTAAAAGGCAGGGGCCAAAAAAAAAGGCCGAGGTCTTTTAATCGGCTGCTGACGGGTTCAGGTTAGCCGGTGGGCGATGAATTTTGCCTATGCGTGCCGCTCAGACATGTTCAGCATCAACGCTCTGATCAGGGCAAGCGTCTGGCGATGCACCGAATCATAGTGATTATTGTGGCAATAGGGCCGTACTGACAGTGTGATGGAATCGGCTGTCGTAGAGGACAGATGCACATCGACCGCGGGGCTGCTCAGTACATTGGGGAGGCGGGCGATTTGATCCTTGAGGCGCGGAATGATCGCCTGCTCGTCGGCAGTGCCTGGCAATATTGCGGTCAGTTCGACGCTGCGGAAATCATTGCTGGAAAAATTGATGATCGTGTCAGAGAAGATCTTGTTGTTGCCCACCAGATTCAACACGTTTTCCGAGGTGTTGATCGATGTGACGAACAGCCCGATTTCGACCACTGTCCCGGTCACACCCGCAGCCGAAATCATATCGCCGACCTTAAAGGGCCGCAGCACGATGATGAAACCACCTGCCGCCAGATTGGCCAGCAAACCCGACCACGCCATGCCGATCGCCAGCGCCACGGCCGCCAGCAATGCCGCAAAGCTGGTGGTCTCGATGCCGCAATAGCTCAAGATGGCGATCACCAGAATGATATTCAGCGTCACCGTGATGAACGAGCCGACATAGCGCAGAACCGTCGGATCAAACCGCTGCCGCGTCAGCGAACGCTGCGCCATCCTCACCAGCACGCCGATCAGCCAGCGACCCACTATCCACAACAAGGCTGCGATCACCAGCCTCAAAACGACAGTTGTTCCGTACTGCAGAACGATATTGAACAACGAGTTGATTCCGTCAGTGCCGATATTGATGACATTCAGCGCATCCATCACCGCAACTCCCGACCGCAGGGCTCGCCCGGCAGATGGCCTGCGGAGCGGAGCCATACATTGAATGGCAAAGCAGGGCGGTGGCTACTGGTAGTTTTGACTGGAGGCAAAGGGCCTTTATTCCACCAGGCGCTGAGGTGTTCAGCCGGTTTTAAAGAGTTGCCTACGTAGGCAGGGCTTAATTTTTGCTCTTCGACACGTAATCGACGATGTTCTGCACGGTTCTGAATTGCTTAATTTCTTCCTCTTGTATCTCGATATTAAACGCATTCTCTATACGCATAATAAACTCAACAGAGTCTAAGCTGTCTGCCCCTAAACTTAGGACGGTGGATTCTGGTTTTATGTCTTTTTCTGCCATGTCGAGTTGCTTGGCCAACATGCCTTTAACGGTTTCCATAATGCTGCTCATGATCGCGCTCCTTGCATACGGGTTAACAGCCATTGAAGAGAACGTTAGGCCGCATCAGAAACGCCGTCTACTGATAGAAATAGCAGGTGGTCGGGATTCATTCAGCATAGGCTTGAACCTCGATAGTTAGACGCATTCCAGCTGACGATCAGCCGATTTACTGCATAGGCACGCAACCCTTCAATTTAAAGCGGGAGAAGCGATAAGGCGGCCGGTATTAAGCCCCTCCCGAAATCGCTACACTCGCCACCTCACAAGGACGAACCAAGGACCTGCAATGCCGCTCCCTTCTACCACGCTGCGCCGCACGCTGGTGATCTGGTTGTATGCCGTCGCGGTCGCGCACGTGCTGGGCAGTATCGTGTTTACCTGGGCAGGTTTTTCCGGCTTGCTCGACGGCTACCTGACTACGCTTGAGCAGGCCTTCTGGACCGATGCCGTTCCTGCCGCTGCGCGTGCGCAACAGGTCTGGTGGATGGCGCTGTTTGGCGCCACTTTGCAAACCTATTCCGTGTACATGCTGGCGCTTGTGCATTTGGGCAATCGTCTGAAAAGCGCCATGCCTTGGGGCTGGCTGATCGCCGGCCTGCTGCTTTGGGCGCCTCAGGACATAGCGATTTCCGTGCGCGGGGGTGTCTGGTCGCATGTGTGGCTTGATCTGGCGGCGCTGCTGGCATTGCTGCCGCCGTTATTCTGGCTGTATCGCCATGATCGCCGTACTTCTGCTGCCAGCGCGTTGAAGGAGCCCCGTCATGTCTGACTTGCCCCTTCTGTACCTGCTGGCGGGCAACGGCAGCAGTGCCGAATGGTGGGATGATGTGCTGCCGCATTTTCAGCAGCATCAGGTCGTGCCGCTGGAACTGCCAGGCTTCGGCAACAATCCTCAGCCTCCGTGTGAAGACCTCGCCGCCTACGCCGATGCGCTATTGGCAGCGACGGTCAGGGGCAGTGCCATCGTCGCCGTGGGCGTCAATGCCTTGCTGGTCATGCATGCCTTGCAGCGCCAGCCCGGACACTTCTGCAGAAGCGTGCTGCTGGCGCCGGTGGGAGCTTTTCTGTGGCAGCGGCGCTTGCCTGCGCTGATGTCGCCGCTGCCCATTCGCAAGACCATTCACTGGCTGCTGGCCAACAAGCCCAGGCTGTTTGCTCACAAGTTCTCCAGGCAAGCCTGGCCTGCGGCGCACTACCAGCGTATGGGGGGCCGGTTACGCCCGCTGCCGCGCCTTTGTTCCGTATTGGGACCTGGTGCGCGCCGACACTGCGCTGCCGCTGCTGGAATGGGTGCAAGACCCGATAGAGCTGGTATGGGGCGATCAGGACAACGTGCTGGGTATCGAGCAGGCGGCAGCGTGGTCTGCCATTCTGGCGCGTGCCGACCTGAGCATCAGTCTGAAACCGGGCTGGGGTCACTACCCGTGGATCGACACGCCGGCCGAATTTGCGCAGTGGCTGGAGTCGGGCGAGCGCGGCTTCGTTGCGCACACCAAAGGCGGCCGTCTGCGTCTGGCGGCCATCGCCGGGCAACCGGTGCCCGCAGCACTGTCGTTGGTGCAGGGCAATGACTCCGCCTTGCCCGCGTTTCTGGCCAGCCAGCCGGAGGCTATCTGGGCGGTGCGCTCGTCCAGCTTCGGCGAGGATCAGGCCGATGCGGCCAACGCTGGCCTGAGCACCACCTTCCTTCGCGAGCCCACCCAAAACGTACCTGCACGTATCGCAGAACTGCACGGCGCTGGCGTCGAAGAAGTCGTGGTGCAGCGGTTCATCACGCCGGTGCTTTCCGGCATCGCGTTTGCGCGTCACCTGTCGGTCGAGCTGGAGTGGGTCGAAGGGCATCTGGAGTCGCTGGCTGACGGTCAGGCAAGCCCGGAGCGAGCGATCATTTCCCGCCTCGGCGATGCCTGGAACAGCGGCAGCTTCACGCCATCCCACGGTTTGACACAAGAAATGCTCTGGGACTTCCTGCAAGGCGTGCTGCGCGTTTTCCATTACGTGCCGGGCGATGTCGAGTGGGCGTGGGATGGCCGCCAGCTGTGGCTGTTGCAGTACCGCCCGATCAGTGATTACGGCTGGCGCCGTCACCTGACAGCCGCCAACATCGCCGAGATCCTGCCGCCGCAGCCCAGCAGGCTGGTCGAGTACGCACAACGCCGCGCCGCAGGCAGCATCCCGGCGATCATGGCGCGTTGGGATTCACGCGTGTTGCAGGACAATGAGCCGTTCACCGCACTGTTTGGCGTAGCGTCCTACATCAACAACGACCTGTTTCTCGCACGTCTGGCTGATTGGGGCGCAGCACCGCATCTGCCTTGGCGACCTCTGCGTTTGCTGCGCTCGTTACCGGTATTCCTGCGCATGCAGCGTATCGCGCGCGGCCACCTGCTGACCCTGGAAAAGCAACTGCACCGTTTCGACCGAGAGCTGCATGCCTTGACGGCCCAAGGGGCTGACGGCCAGCAATTGGCTGACTGGTTCACGCGTTTCTACGTGTTCGTCGTGCAAGGTAACCTGTGCATCGCCACCTCGCTGGCCAGCAGCGGCGGTGATCTGCTGGGACGTCCGCCAACCGCTTACGACAACCTTGAACACTGCCCGCACCGGCTACGCTGGGAAACCGACCCCGCTACGCCACGCCCAGCACAGACCGACCTGCCGCTACAGGCCTTTCCGACCTGGCCGGGTATCATTCGCGTCGCTCACCGCGCGGGCCTGCCGGGCATGCGCGGCTACTACCTGCAAGTGCGCGAGTGGTATCGCGACAATCTGATGCGCCTGTTCTTCCGCCTGCACCACGCCATGCCCAGCGCCGACAGGGCACACTGGTTTGCGCCTCATCCAGACATTCGCAGCCGCGCAGGCAGTTTCTGGCAGGACGGCCGCGAAGGCACCGAGCAGGCCACCGGCTTCATGATCTATCCGGGCCAGGTCCAGGGCATTCTGGGCGACGACATCCTGCTGGAAGACACCCTCGACCCCGGACGCCACGCGCACTACCAGAACGCACGCGCCGTGATCGCGCGCATGGGCGGGCGTCTTTCCCACGGGTCTACGTTGCTGCGCGAACTGCGCAAGCCTTCGGCGGTGCTGCCGAATGTTGATATGGCGTGGGTGGGGAAGGAGGTGCGGTATAGGGATGGGGAATTGCTGCTGGTCGAGGGCCAGTGATAAAGCCAGCAGGTGATTTATTCACAGCGAACCCGCACGCTCATTGAAATGCAAGGTTGTGCTTCGCCGAGGTATAGCGAAAGGCTTACACGCGGTGGAGGGGTTTGGCCATTTCTGACCTGGTCCGTCCTCCGTAAGATTGGATCCATCAAGTGGTGAACAGGAGTTCACCAGGATCAAGGATGATCGACCATCGCCTCGGAGGCAGCCGACAGGGAGTCGGGATGGTCTTGGAAAAACCCGCTTCGGCGGGTTTTTTGTTGGGCGCGAGAAAGTCCTCGTTGAGCCTGGGCTACTTGTGCAGTGCCTTTCTCTTGCGCAGGCTTTCACGATGCACCTCGAGATCCCTGCGCCGCCGCATCTCCTGACGCGTCTCCTTGCGTTCGGATCGAATAATCCTCCATTGCATGCGCAGCTCCCGGCCGCGCTCGCTGTTGAGCGATAAAAGGCCCAGCAACGGGAAAAGCAGCCCCAGCATGTAAAACATCAATTCAAAACGCCGCCAGTGCGCAGGGGCAGTGGGCAGCACCGCGAAAAAGCAGCTCACCAGAATGGCCGCCAATATCCACATTCCACAGGCATGCCCGCGACTCATCATGATGCCGCCGAAACTCAAAACCAGTGATACGCCCATCATGAGCATCATCGACTGGCCGGTTCTCTCCGGCTCATTTGGAAAGTACGCATCGACCACCGTGCCTGCGGTAATGGCGAGGGAAAATATGCCCATGAAGATCGGAGTCAGAAAGGACAGCAGATAACGAGAGCGGAAAGCGGCAACGTGGCTGCGGTAAATCACCATAGGCTCCGGCGAGGCCCGCTTGCTGCGAGATTGTTTACCCATTTTTCTTCCTTGGTTGGGTTCGGCGGTTAGTTGTCTTCTTCGCTGATGGTCTGCTACCTGGCTTCATTTGCTGAGCGATATTACCCATTTCAAAAACCTACCTAACCACCAGCGACTGCGTGCTTCACGAAGCTGTTCGACGTACTCGAACGTGTAAGACCGATTGTGCTTCTTTTCCAGCGTCAGGATTTTTTTCAGTATTCGGATGGCGTCCCTGTTCCAGTAAAGAAGGTAAAGATTGCTCAGTGCTATCCAGATACTGACCATAATGATCAGTTCTATAGGCCACACGATCATTGCAGCGATTCCGGCCACAATGACGCCTCCGCTCAGTAAGTTTCCGTTTCTCGTGCTGACATAACCGTGCACCATATATACCTTGTTATCCCTGATCTCAAAAGACAGCTGACCTGATCTCGATTTTGTAAAGTAAATAAATAAAAATGAAACGAGCATCAGTAAGGCCGGAATCATCGCCCACGATAAAGCATCTGTCGTTGAAGCGCCGTATTCAGATTTTGCTATAAGATAAATAACGCTTGTATTCATGAGTAGAAATGAAGAGAAAAGGCCTGTGAAAGAATGAACTGCGATTGCAGTGAAGCTTTCGCTCAGGTAAATCAAATATATTGCTCTCATGAGCAGGGTAAAGAGGCCGAGGCATACCAGCCAGAAAAAATCAGATTTAAACGTCGACATTGTGCCAAATAAGGCAATCAGGAAGAAAGACCCGTAAAGTCCCTTTTTTATTGCGATGGGTTGTGGTTCGATCATATGATTAACTCGGATTTTCAACGCGGAAAACTTATTGTGCCGGCTGAGGTATAATCAAAATTACTAGCTTGAGATGAAAAATTTATGCTTCAAATATGTCACCACGCTGTTTGGTATCTTCAAGAAATATAGACATCCACGTATCCATTATTTCGAAAAAAACCATACCTGATTCAGGCTCCAGTGGCTGCTAATGCCACCATATCAAGCCGTTGTCATTAGCTGCATTAATTGTATCTACAGCAAGATAGTCACCGCCGCCATTTGAAAACACTGCCAACCATTTTGCTGCGAAATCAGTGTCGTGTTCGTCTATCAAATCAGAGACAAATACACAATCCTCTATTTTTTGTGGGCCCATCGATTGAGCAGGGTAAAAAGTGAAGCCGTTATGAACAGTGTAATAAAAATCCGCTATTCGCCCTCCAAAGATCAACGCATTGTCAGACCTGCTCCACGGCGCGCCTCCTATGTAATAGTAGAGGCCATTATTGTCATGAAATATATATAACAGCTGTATGGATGGGCCGACCAGAATAGCCGTGCCAAGCAAACACTTGTCCAGTAATGACGTTACCCACGGTAACTCATCAGAAAATGTTTGCCAGGCAAGAGGGAATGAGGGCGTTATTGATGAGGCGATTCCAAAATTTTGCCACTCACTACGAATCTCCAGGCCAGGCGGCAGTTGAACAGGTGAGAAGTAAATATCTCTTCCTGCGAACGCTGCCTTCGTTGCTTCAATGATTGCAGTGGCGTTTATCACCCAGTATCCCTCTTAGATTTGACTACATTGTCGCTCGAACTTTTCACCCGCAACATCAAGAATACTACTGACGAGATCAGCAGTCACCTCACATTTTTCAAGGTGTTTGTAGCTCGTATAGTGCTGACCATAAGGCATTTCATAAAATTTTGCTGGCACTTGTTCTTCATAAATTATTTCTAACACGCCCCGCACGATTTTTGACGTTTCTTGAAGATCCCCGTCGAAGAGCTCAATTTCTAGAACAGGATGACCGCAGTCGCAAAAGCTTTTAATGGTCTGCACAGGCAGTGACAAGAATCTATGAAGCTTGATAAGCGTGGCAGGTCTGATTGGCTGTTCTTCAATAACTATCGTTAGTGTAGACATCACGTACTTCTACTAATAGTCTCCGGACTCTTCCGGGTCCAACAGATAGGAAAAAGCTGGCATAGCCGCTCAGTTTGTGGAGGGTGCGGCTTAGTTCGCCAGCCGGGTCGTATTCTTAGCGGCGGTGAATGGGAGCGTGTCTGAAAGCTTCAGTCTTAAAGATTCCAGCTGAAGTGAATTCATATTTAGTCCTAGAAGCTACTCTATAGGGAATCCAGTGGGTCTTTCTATGGACGGATAAATAAACTTTTTTTGTTCATCCCAGTTTATCCCCGTATCCTTAAAAAACTTAATCCTATCTAGAAGCTTTTTAGGATCCCCGAAAATGCCACAAAATTCATGTGCGTTAATAGTTTCAATATCGCTTTTGTCTGAAAGAGCAGTCTTGATCACTCGTCCGCCAACGCTGGAATAACTATCACTCAACTCTATAAGATCTGATGTGTAAACATTTTCTGAAACCCACTCAAAAGAAAGCATTTTTTATTATGGCTCTAGAGTTTTTATAACCTCATTATCATTGAGGGTCCTTACGAATATGTTCTTTATACGTTTCTCAGCTACAAAAATACAAAATAGTAACTTGCACTTGTTAAGGTCAACGTCTTCCCAGCTGTCATTTGACCTAGATACATCAAAAAACTCCATCAGTCCATTTTTTTCATTTGGGCTAATGTATATGTAACATCGTCGACCTTGACAACGAGTACTGCGTCTTCTGACCACTTTATGCTTTTCAACATCCCGATGCTCCGGTTTTAAGTTTTGCACCTGCTGCTTTTGCACGAACTCATTCGCTGCAGTCAAGTAATTGTTTCTGTTCGGGCTTTTTATTACTTTGTAGGCTAATTATAGTTTTGCATCCTCAATTAACCTTATTTTATTAGGGCAAATGCTAGCAGCAAAAAGGCCAGATGCCCTATCGAAAATATAAAATTGCCTATTCTGTTTTTTTCAATGCCATCTATAGCTGTATTTAATATGAATGATATGAGCCTAAGCTAATATCGCAAAAATATTTTATTTATGCAGTATTAATCATTAAGCGATCAGGTTTATTCAAAATAGTACTCCAAAAAATCGTTAAAATTTGCCCATTGCGGTCTCAATCTTCCTTGTTTGAAATCCAAGAGCTCATCTCCCAAAGACACACTAAGTACCTCTCCAGTGTCTTTGTTATAGAAATAGCCACTTTCGCCTTCAAAGCTATCTAGTGGAATATACTCTAGTGGGAGCTGCAATGTTTCATGGGTGTTCTTCAAGTCCAGATCAAAATGAGTATGTTTGGAGAACCAACATACCTGATATATTTCCTTTCCATGCTGCATGAATGTTGGGCCGTCTTCTACGTGTAAGTAGAACTGAGCGAAATCAGATGATAAGTCAATACCCAGTTTTCCGAGTTCCACTTCATAATCTGCGCTTGCATTTTCATACCACCAACCTTGTTGCTTAAAAAAGTCTACCAGCTTTTTCGATATCATGGTTTCTATCCGCAGTTTTCCGAAAGCTTAGCGCTCCCGGCTCTTCTGTTAATTTCTATTTGCGCACGCCCTCTCCAGTAAGCGCCGCGATCACCGTTGAATAGGTCTCTATTAATAGGGGGATCGGATGCTGTGCAGGTAGGTGAGGATACAACGCTTTAGGGAATCTCCGAACAAGTCCCGGTTATGCGAAAATCGCCTGACCACCTGATCCGAGCCTCCCATGAGCCAGATGAGCTTTTCCGATTTCGAATATGCCAGCAAGCGCAAGCAGACACGCCGCGAACGCTTCCTCGCCGAGATGGATCAGGTCGTCCCCTGGACAGGTCTGCTGGGCCTGATCGAACCGTTCTACCCCAAGGCCGGCGGTGGCAGAAAACCTTATCCGCTGGAAACCATGCTGCGCATTCACCTGCTGCAGAACTGGTTCTCCCTGAGTGATCCGGCCATGGAAGAAGCGCTCTACGAAATCACCCCCATGCGCCAGTTTGCACGCCTGACGTTGAGTGCGCCGATACCGGAAGACACCACGATCATGAACTTCCGGCACCTGCTGGAGAAACATCAACTGGCTCCTGCAATCCTCGCGGTCATCAACGGTTATTTGCAGGAAAAAGGCCTGTCGCTGCGCCAGGGCACCATCGTCGATGCCACCATTATTCATGCCCCAAGCTCGACCAAGAACAAAGACGGCGAGCGTGATCCCGAGATGCATCAGACAAAGAAGGGTAACCAGTATTTCTTCGGTATGAAGGCCCACATCGGCGCTGACGTTGAGTCTGGACTGGTTCATCACGTCCATGGCACTGCGGCCAATGTGGCCGATGTCACTCAAGTCGCCGAACTGCTCCACGGGGAAGAAAACGCGGTCTATGCGGACGCTGGCTACACCGGTGTCGAGAAGCGTGAAGAGCACGAAAATCGTAACGTGATCTGGCAAATCGCGGCGCGGCGCAGCACGTATTCCAAGCTGAACAAACGCAGCCTGTTGTACAAAGCCAAGCGCAAGATCGAGTACTGCAAAGCGCAGACACGCGCCAAGGTCGAGCATCCGTTTCGGGTCATCAAGCGCCAGTTTGGTTACGTGAAAGTACGCTTTCGTGGGCTGATGAAAAACACGGCCCAACTGACCACGCTGTTCGCCCTGTCGAACCTGTGGATGGCTCGAAAGCGACTAATGGGTTTGGGTGAGTTGCGCGCTTAACACGGAAAACCGAGCGAAAAACGCGCTCGACTCACACTGCATCAGACCGTTTTCAGAAAAATAGCGCTATGTGCCTGGCAAATTACGGCTTGCCACCGCTGCGCGGCAAGTTGATCGGAGCATCCCTAAGTTGAGTACGCTGGCAAGCTCAAGAACCCGCCGCGAACGTCTCGTTGCTGAAATGGAAAAGTTTGAGCGCTGGGCAAGTCTACTTAAGCTGATCGAGCCGTTCTGCCGGTTGATCGAAGGAAACAGTCCGAGATCAAAGGCCAGACCGAGCACAAACGCTTCCTCTGGCAAGTCCTGCGCCTACTGCGTGAAGAAAGCCCCAGCCAGCCCGGCAGCTATGCGCCGCTGGCCCGTGTTGATGAGAAAGAAGGCGAGGTAGATAACAAGGTTTACTACTTCCACACCGACCAGATCGGTACACCGCTGGAAATGACCGATGCCGAAGGGCAGATCGTCTGGCAGGCGAAGTACCGGGCGTGGGGGGCGGTGGAAAAGCTGGTGGTGAACGAGGTTGAGCAGAACCTGCGGTTTCAGGGGCAGTATTTTGATGCCGAGACGGGGCTGCACTACAACACGTTTCGGTACTATGATCCGGAGATTGGGAAATCCGTTTGTTGTTAAGAATGGCAACTACTCCCAGCTTAATCTTCATCACTCCAAAAAAGATAGACTAGGTTCTCTCTTCGAATTGTCTGCCGATAGACATAAAAACCTGGTAACACTAAGGATGCTCCGATCAACTTGCCGCGCAGCGGTGGCAAGCCGTAATTTGCCAGGCACATAGCGCTATTTTTCTGAAAACGGTCTGATGCAGTGTGAGTCGAGCGCGTTTTTCGCTCGGTTTTCCGTGTTAAGCGCGCAACTCACCCAAACCCATTAGTCGCTTTCGAGCCATCCACAGGTTCGACAGGGCGAACAGCGTGGTCAGTTGGGCCGTGTTTTTCATCAGCCCACGAAAGCGTACTTTCACGTAACCAAACTGGCGCTTGATGACCCGAAACGGATGCTCGACCTTGGCGCGTGTCTGCGCTTTGCAGTACTCGATCTTGCGCTTGGCTTTGTACAACAGGCTGCGTTTGTTCAGCTTGGAATACGTGCTGCGCCGCGCCGCGATTTGCCAGATCACGTTACGATTTTCGTGCTCTTCACGCTTCTCGACACCGGTGTAGCCAGCGTCCGCATAGACCGCGTTTTCTTCCCCGTGGAGCAGTTCGGCGACTTGAGTGACATCGGCCACATTGGCCGCAGTGCCATGGACGTGATGAACCAGTCCAGACTCAACGTCAGCGCCGATGTGGGCCTTCATACCGAAGAAATACTGGTTACCCTTCTTTGTCTGATGCATCTCGGGATCACGCTCGCCGTCTTTGTTCTTGGTCGAGCTTGGGGCATGAATAATGGTGGCATCGACGATGGTGCCCTGGCGCAGCGACAGGCCTTTTTCCTGCAAATAACCGTTGATGACCGCGAGGATTGCAGGAGCCAGTTGATGTTTCTCCAGCAGGTGCCGGAAGTTCATGATCGTGGTGTCTTCCGGTATCGGCGCACTCAACGTCAGGCGTGCAAACTGGCGCATGGGGGTGATTTCGTAGAGCGCTTCTTCCATGGCCGGATCACTCAGGGAGAACCAGTTCTGCAGCAGGTGAATGCGCAGCATGGTTTCCAGCGGATAAGGTTTTCTGCCACCGCCGGCCTTGGGGTAGAACGGTTCGATCAGGCCCAGCAGACCTGTCCAGGGGACGACCTGATCCATCTCGGCGAGGAAGCGTTCGCGGCGTGTCTGCTTGCGCTTGCTGGCATATTCGAAATCGGAAAAGCTCATCTGGCTCATGGGAGGCTCGGATCAGGTGGTCAGGCGATTTTCGCATAACCGGGACTTGTTCGGAGATTCCTTAGATGGCAAGGCGATTTCGCATATTTTATATTTGTTCGCAGATTTTTTAAGTTGTTATAGAGCGCTCCATCATTAATATGACGGAATTAGCTTTCCAGCCTCACCCGTTTTTGCATCAAATGAAAAACGAAAATCATGTTCATTACAGCTTATAAAAAACATAGCTCGGCTAGGACGTAATAAACCTCGGAAAACATACAATCCCGAAAAGCTGGCTTGGTCATATCGCTGACATCCCACATAGTCGTACCATCAGGATTTATCACGATTGCCTTATTTTATTTTTTGTTGTAGAGAGCGATCACGAACGCAATTCCGCTTCCATCCTTAAGCGGTGTTGCAATTAAACCTAAAGAGCTCTCAAACTTATGACTGACACCTTTGTAAGACCACGACGCACCTTTTGGCGCTAATTGCTCTACTGTAAGGCCTAGTGGGTTGTTATCTCGATCATAACTTCCAAGGTCGTCAAAGGTTCTATAATTTTCTATAAGATTCATTTAGCCGCCGCAATCAATAGAATGAATGGCCCTCGGCTTCCCTATAGGCCTCATTTTTGCTCTGTCTGCATAATTAAGTACTTGTATTTGACTTCCTCCACCACGATAAATTTTCCCTCCAGAGTGTTGTTCAGGGCGTCGGTGACGGCCACCAGATGGTGGCGCTCGTCATAACGGTAGTGCGTGCTTTTGCCCGAACAGTCCTGAAAGCGCTGGACCTGGGCCAGGGTGTTCCACCACAGGTATTTGGACTTGAGCGTCGGGTCGACGATGGTTTCCCTGCGGTACTCGTAGGCAGGTCAAGCGCGTTGCTGTGGCGGCTCACCACACCCTCGGTGTAGCTGAGGCGACGCACTGAACCGCCGTTACGATTAAAAACTTCGGCAAGCTTGCCATTGCTGTCGGTAGTACAGTTGATGTGGTGTGAGCGATAGCAGAACAACTAATTAAAAAGAAAGCGGCAGCTGATTGAGACAAGGTTGGCAATCATACTGCGGCGCATTTTATTAAAGAACGATAGACCTTTAAAAGCGTATAGGGTGAGTGGCAAATATATCGTTATAAAGCAATAGGTATTTTCAAGCCTATTTGTGTAAAATCAGTCGGCATGTTATGAGAAGCAAGTATCTAGAAGGTCGAGATCGAAATCTTTATTTTTAATTATGTTTTTATTGTTCCTTAGCTTTGCTAGTGATTTGTTTTTTAGTGTCGATGAGTTGCATTTTACAGCGCAATGGATAAATGCAGCAGGATATGAATAGTCTCTTGGTGAGTAGAGAACATCATCAATAGTCCGCTCGCTAGGCAATACGCAACCCACAATTAAAGGGATGTAGTACTCTTCAAGTGCGAGTTTGATATGATTACAAGTTTCGCTTGCATGTTCAGGGCGGGGAATAGCTATAGTGCCGTAGATGCTAGGGCTAAATTTCTTATCTTGTCTTCCTGATGTGGTAAACGAAAAACAAGCGTTGCTCCCTAAGTTGCTCTTGTAAGGCATGTCTATCTTAGACATGCAATCAAAGATAGGCCCTCCAAAAACTCGCCCGTTGAGCATAAAGGCGTGTGACTTTACCAAATATTGAAAGTCCAACTCTGCGACTATTTTTTTTCGAAGCGGAATTTCAAACCTTTTTTAACCGCTTTTACTGCCAGCTCTTTGCATTCTATATTTTGTAGCTCTTCTTGTAGTTTTTCTTCAAAATAAATTCGATCTTCTTTGCTCACGATATCACCGCCAGCAACCCAATCGGATCCTGCGTAATAAACCTCCCAATCTCCGGGTCATAATACCGAAACGTGTTGTAGTGCAGCCCCGTCTCGACATCAAAATACTGCCCCTGAAACCGCAGGTTCTGCTCAACCTCGTTCACCACCAGCTTCTCAACCGCACCCCACGCCCGGTACTTCGCCTGCCAGACGATCTGCCCTTCGGCATCGGTCATTTCCAGCGGCGTACCAATCTGGTCGGTGTGGAAGTAGTAGACCTTGTTCTCTACCTCGCCTTCTTTCTCATCAACACGGGCCAGCGGCGCATAGCTGCCGAGCTCGTAAAGGTACAGGCTGCTCTGGCCGGGGCTTTCTTCGCGCAGCATGCGCAAGCCTTGCCAGAGGAAGCGTTTGTGGTCGGTGCGGCCTTTGATCTCGGACTGTTTGGCGACTCTTCGGTCCAGGCTGTCGTACTGGTAGCTGCTGGTGCTTTCCACCTGCGTGTCGGCCATGGTCTCGGTTTTGACCAAGCGGTTTTCGCAGTCGTATGTGAAGGTCTGCCAGCGCACGATGCCGACCGTTTTCTCTATCAGGTTGCCCCAGGCGTCGTATTTGTATTCGTGGTTCGCCCACTGTTTGAGGCGATTGTCTTTGACGTGGTCGAAGCGGCTGGTGTTGAAGTTCAGGCGGTTGGCCGCGGCGTCGTAGCGGAACTCTTCGCCGTCGACCACTCGACCGGTGTTGCGCGCCAGCAATTGGCCGTTGGCTTCGTATTCGTACTGGGTTTCGCCGCGCAGTTTGTCGAGGGTGCGGCTCAGTTCACCGGCTGGGTCGTATTCGTAGCGGCGGTGAACCGGGTTGTAGGCGTGTTCGACGTAGCGCTCTGGTTTTATGAGCGGGTTCTGGATCTGCGATAGCTTTTCCGCGGGCAGGGTGGTTGCGTACTGCCAGGCTTTGCGGCCCATGCTGTCGTAGCAGAAGCAGCTCGTGAGTTTGCCTTGGGAGCGATAGCCCCAATACTCATGTCTCTGATCAGTTGGTGTTTGGGATTAAACTGTCTTATTAAAGCCACTGCCAAGCTACGATTAAAAATAAAACAATATCTTTAAGAAGGAATAAATCTAAATTTTTAAAGATCGCTAGCATTACTTATTCAAAATAAGGTGAGCTAGTCGGTATTTATGTAATTTTTACTTTTATGGATTAAGTGTGAAAAAACAATAAAAATTTATTTTGAGTCCGCATGTTAGTGCTAGCTTTTGAGATCAGGGTTTTGATGAGAATCTAACAAATTTCCTGTGTAAGTCCAATGCGGATTTATACTTAATAAGTTTCACATTTTCCGAGATGATCTCTTCTTTTTTTTCTAGTTTTTAGTTAGCAGTGCTATTGAATAGTCTAAATTAAAATCTTTTTTAATTTTCAGTACGTCAGATGCTTTTGGCTTGATCTCTGCAACTGAAACTATGTTACCACTACCACTACCACTACCACTACCACTACCACTACCACTACCACTACCACTACCACTATCACTATCTGCATCAGCCATCACGTAGGCAGTTAGCTTTTCAATGGAGTCAAAGACTTCAGCGTCATTAATAAAGGGATCTCCAGACCCTATAAAGTAGAATTTTTCCAAGCCTTTTTTGGGGATTAATATTAATCCGCCTCCAGAGTCATCTCCAATCAAAATGTAATCGGGGAAATTTATATCTATTTCATATGTTTTGTTACGCTCGACAATTTGATCAGTAGGATAAATTACGATTTGATCTTCTAATACCGCCCCATTGCATTCAGACCAAAATGTTCTCAACCAGTTTTTTTCTGAGATTCCTAACTCTTTGCAGACGGATTCTATTTCATTTACGTTGGCAGGGCTGTTCTTTTCAGTGAAGGATATCATTAGTCAAATGCTCCCAAGGAGTCGAAGTATTTATATGATCTGCTCG
Organism: Pseudomonas sp. Pme6b; assembly: GCF_058129925.1. Taxonomy (NCBI): domain Bacteria; kingdom Pseudomonadati; phylum Pseudomonadota; class Gammaproteobacteria; order Pseudomonadales; family Pseudomonadaceae; genus Pseudomonas; species Pseudomonas sp. Pme6b. The sequence goes on along the minus strand of NZ_CM176704.1, from coordinate 5,865,581 downwards.
CAGCTTTCTTTGCTACGCTAGGACTAACTCCAGAGTCTATTAGCTCTTTGTATGCGGTTCCAAACTCTTCCTTAATGGTGCCATTAAACCCGCCCAATCTGCGTCTGGTTCGTTGAAGTGATGAAACAATAGCGTGTGATTCTCCAGAGGAGCTTTTTAATAAAACTGCTGGCGCTGCGTTACGCTTATATCCTGCTACATTCCTCTTTGCCCACTCATCCTGAATAAAGTGGTGTGACTGAACTGATTTATCACTTGGGATGTTTTTATTACCAGGCGCTCTGTTTACGCCCGGTGATAAATTGCCATGGGTATCGACATCCCCTGATTTATAGCCCCCCGGACGATTGCAAGCCCAGCCCCATGGATCAACCCATGCTGTGGGATTTGGAACATATTTGTAAAGGTTATCCCCCCCATCCAACCCAATCGGATCCTGCGTAATAAACCGCCCAATCTCCGGGTCATAATACCGAAACGTGTTGTAATGCAGTCCCGTCTCGACATCAAAATACTGCCCCTGAAACCTCAGGTTCTGCTCAACCTCGTTCACCACCAGCTTCTCAACCGCACCCCACGCCCGGTACTTCGCCTGCCAGACGATCTGACCTTCGGCATCGGTCATTTCCAGCGGTGTGCCGATCTGGTCGGTGTGGCCTTTGATCTCGGACTGTTTGGCAACGCGTCGGCCCAGACTGTCGTACTGGTAACTGCTGGTGCTTTCCACCTGCGTGTCAGCCATGGTCTCGGTTTTGACCAGGCGATTTTCGCAGTCGTAGGTGAAGGTCTGCCAGCGCACGATGCCGACGACTTTTTCGATCAGGTTGCCCCAGGCGTCGTATTTGTACTCGTGGTTCGCCCACTGTTTTAGGCGGTTGTCTTTGACGTGGTCGAAGCGGCTGGTGTTGAAGTTCAGGCGGTTGGCGGCGGCGTCGTAGCGGAATTCTTCGCCGTCGACCACGCGACCTGTATTGCGCGCCAGCAACTGGCCGTTGGCTTCGTATTCGTACTGGGTTTCGCCGCGCAGTTTGTCGAGGGTGCGGCTCAGTTCTCCGGCCGGGTCGTATTCGTAGCGGCGGTGAATCGGGTTGTAGGCGTGTTCGACGTAGCGCTCTGGTTTTATGAGCGGGTTCTGGATCTGCGATAGCTTTTCCGCGGGCAGAGTTGTGGCGTACTGCCAGGCCTTGCGGCCCATGCTGTCGTAGCCGAAGCAACTGGTCAGCTTGCCTTGGGTGCGGTAGATCTCGCGATGGAGGTCGTCGCGTTCCATGTCGCTGATCAGCTGGCCATCCAGATTCATCTGGTGCAGGTGACCGCTGCCGTAATACAGGTGGTTCAGATGCTGACCGGTGGGAAGGGTCAGCGTGGTCAGGTTGCTGAGTGGATCGTACTCGTAGGCTAGCGCGCCTTGGGGCGTGGTCTCTGTGGTCAGTCGCCCCAGCAGGTCGTAGGCAAATTCCAGTTTTTCGGCGGTGACGCCGAGTTTTCTGCCGGTGTCCGTCGGTTTGCGCTCGATTGACAGCAGTCGGTCGCCGTCGTCATAGGTGTAGTCCTGACGCGCGTCGTCGTTGAGTTTGGCCAACAGGCGACCAATCGGGTCGCGCTCCAGATGGGTGCTGCGCCGTGGCTGTTCGCCTTTCTCGCCGTAGCCGATTTCCTCGACCTGTGTCAGGTGGCCGCCGAGGTTGTAGCTGAAGCGGCGGGTCAGGTTGTCGATGCGCTTTTCTTCGATCAGACGATCTGCGTTGTCGTACACGAAGTTGTAGGTGGCGTTGTTTTCGTTGACCAGTGCGGTTAAGCGAATGGCCTTGTCGTACTGGTAGGCAACGGCTTTGCCCTTGGCGTCCTCGCGTCGGGTTGGCAGGCCACGGGCGTTGTGGGACAACCGCGTTATCTGGCCTTTGCCGTCGGTGTGCGAAAGCACCTGGCCGAGCGCGTTGTAGGTGAAGGACTCAACGCTGCCATCGGGATGGTTGATGCGCAGCACTTCGCCGTCGGGTTTGCGTTCCAGCGTGGTGGTGGTGTTCAGGGCATCGGTGACGGCGATCAGATGACCGCGATCGTCATAGCGGTAATAAGTATCTTTGCCTGAACAGTCCTGAAAGTGCTCAACCTGAGCGAGGCTGTTCCACCACAGGTATTTGGATTTGTAGCTTGCATTAATGAATTCGAAAGTAGGCTAACGCAATACTAGTAGCCCCTTCCATTAACTTGATTTTTAAAGAACTAATAAGCTATTACAAATAAATTTCTCGGTGGCTACTGCTTTTAATTGGGGGCAGGGGAGTCAACTTTATTTGGTGTCAAGTGATTTTTTACAAGCTTTAGATATTTTTCATCCTCTTCTGAAAAAATCTCTTCACCCTCTACCATATAAGCCTTGCATAAGAAATCTATGCCTTCAGGCTTGCTCAGTTCGTAGAGAGACTGTCCTAAACGCAACATAATGAAGGGGTTTGATGCACCATCAGGCCCGTTCATACCGTCATAGAGTTCTTCAATTGCACGTTCATAATCTTTCATGTTAAACAAAGCGTCAGCTGTACCCGCTTTTAACCAAGTGTAAGCCTCCCAAGTGCTGCGAGGCGAAGGCAATAGACTGAGAGCTTTCTCAAAGATATTTAATGCTCTCGGGTATTCCCCGTCATCCATAAGTGAATTTCCTATGTCACTCATTTCGGAGATTTTTTCGTAAAGCTCATCATCAAGCTCTAGCATGATTCATACCTTTATATTCTCGAGATAAAAATTCAAGTACTTATTGTCAAAGCCTTCAAAAGCTCTTTTCTTTCCGAGTTTAAAAGCTTTGTCAAAGTGCTCAATTGCGAGCTCTTTTTCGCCAAGTTCATAGCATATTTTTGCAAAATCAATAAGGCTGCTTGTTTCTCGTGGTGGCTTGGTTTTAATTGCAATAATTGCCCATTTTTTTGCTTCCGCATAATTTCCGGAGTCGAAGAGTAAATTAGAAATGCAACTAGAAATCCAATTGGCAAGATCCCATCTTTCGGGAGGCGCAGGCAACAAGGCCCATGCTTGATGATAGTTTTCAAGTGCTTTATCACTATCGTTTTCGATTTCAAATTTATTGCCAGACTCCGTCAAGTCTACAATTTTTTGTGAAAGCTCACTATTCGAATCGCTCAAATCTTCCATAAAATCCTCAATAGCTAAAATTTTCGTGTGGCCCAATCATACTTTCGGGAGGTCTATAAATCTGCCCTAATTTGGCACCTGCGGATCTATTGGTCGAGAAGTGCTCCAGCTCATAATTTTTAGGATCCCGCATCCACTGCCTTACTTCCGGCGATTTAGCTCCAAAATACCCCCCCTTGGTATTCCAGTATGTTACTGCGTCGGTTTTATGGGCCATGTCGGCCTCTTTAATGGGGTACCATTTTTCGTCTTTGCTCTTAAATCTCATACGGGCGCCTTCACCACGTATTTTTCCTTCCTTCCGCATATTCTCAATAACGGTTCTTCCCGTTTTGCTATTTTTCCCTGGGGTACGGCCCACATAATCAGTTCTACAGCTCAGTCCCCACGGGTCAATCCAATTGATTGTATTAGGCGCATACTCATAAAGATTTTCCCCACCCAACAACCCAATCGGATCCTGCGTAATAAACCGCCCAATCTCCGGGTCATAGTACCTAAACGTGTTGTAATGCAGCCCCGTCTCGACATCAAAATACTGCCCCTGAAACCGCAGGTTCTGCTCAACCTCGTTCACCACCAGCTTCTCAACCGCTCCCCAGGCCCGGTACTTCGCCTGCCAGACGATCTGACCTTCGGCATCGGTCATTTCCAGCGGTGTACCAATCTGGTCGGTATGGAAGTAGTAAACCTTGTTTTCTACCTCGCCCTCTTTCTCATCAACACGAGCCAACGGCGCATAGCTGCCGGGCTCGTAAAGGTACAGGCTGCTCTGGCCGGGGCTTTCTTCGCGCAGCATGCGCAAGCCTTGCCAGAGGAAGCGTTTGTGGTCGGTGCGGCCTTTGATCTCGGACTGTTTGGCGACTCTTCGGCCCAGGCTGTCGTATTGGTAGCTGCTGGTGCTTTCGACCTGCGTGCCAGCCATGGTTTCGGTTTTGACCAGGCGGTTTTCGCAGTCGTAGGTGAAGGTTTGCCAGCGCACGATGCCGACGACTTTTTCGATCAGGTTGCCCCAGGCGTCGTATTTGTATTCGTGGTTCGCCCACTGTTTTAGGCGGTTGTCTTTGACGTGGTCGAAACGACTGGTGTTGAAGTTCAGGCGATTGGCGGCGGCGTCGTAGCGGAATTCTTCGCCGTCAACGACTCTACCGGTGTTGCGCGCCAGCAGCTGGCCGTTGGCTTCGTATTCGTACTGGGTTTCGCCGCGCAGTTTGTCGAGGGTGCGGCTCAGTTCACCGGCCGGGTCGTATTCGTAGCGGCGGTGAATCGGGTTGTAAGCGTGTTCGACGTAGCGCTCTGGCTTTATGAGCGGGTTCTGGATCTGCGATAGCTTTTCCGCGGGCAGGGTGGTTGCGTACTGCCACGCTTTGCGGCCCATGCTGTCGTAGCCGAAGCAACTGGTGAGTTTGCCCTGGGTGCGGTAGACCTCGCGGTGCAGGTCGTCGCGCTCCATGTCGCTGATCAGCTGGCCATCCAGATTCAACTGGTGCAGGTGACCGCTGCCGTAGTACAGGTGGTTCAGGTGTTGACCGGTGGGCAGGGTTAGAGTGGTCAGGTTGCTGAGTGGATCGTACTCGTAGGCCAGCGCGCCTTGGGGCGTGGTCTCTGTGGTCAGTCGCCCCAGCAGGTCGTAGGCAAATTCCAGTTTTTCGGCGGTGACGCCGAGTTTTCTGCCGGTGTCCGTCGGTTTGCGCTCGATTGACAGCAGTCGGTCGCCGTCGTCATAGGTGTAGTCCTGACGCGCGTCGTCGTTGAGTTTGGCCAACAGGCGACCAATCGGGTCGCGCTCCAGATGGGTGCTGCGCCGTGGCTGTTCGCCTTTCTCGCCGTAGCCGATTTCCTCGACCTGTGTCAGGTGGCCGCCGAGGTTGTAGCTGAAGCGGCGGGTCAGGTTGTCGATGCGCTTTTCTTCGATCAGACGATCTGCGTTGTCGTACACGAAGTTGTAGGTGGCGTTGTTTTCGTTGACCAGTGCGGTTAAGCGAATGGCCTTGTCGTACTGGTAGGCAACGGCTTTGCCCTTGGCGTCCTCGCGTCGGGTTGGCAGGCCACGGGCGTTGTGGGACAACCGCGTTATCTGGCCTTTGCCGTCGGTGTGCGAAAGCACCTGGCCGAGCGCGTTGTAGGTGAAGGACTCAACGCTGCCATCGGGATGGTTGATGCGCAGCACTTCGCCGTCGGGTTTGCGTTCCAGCGTGGTGGTGTTGTTCAGGGCATCGGTGACGGCGATCAGATGACCGCGATCGTCATAGCGGTAATAAGTATCTTTGCCTGAACAGTCCTGAAAGTGCTCAACCTGAGCGAGGCTGTTCCACCACAGGTATTTGGATTTATAGGCCGCATCAATGATGGTGTGTGGCAGGCCATCTTCACTGTTGAGGTATTCGGTCTTGTTCCCGAGTGCATCGGTTTCGACCAGAAGATTGCCTCTGGAATCGTAACGGGCCTTCCACGTGCTGCCATCAGGGAAAGTCGTCTGGGTCACCAGCGTGGTCGCCAGATGATGCTTGTAGGTGATCTTGCGCCCTAGCGGGTCGGTTTCTTCAACCAGTCGCGAGAGGTGGTCGTATTTGAAGGCCAGCGTGTTGTCATCGGGCAATACCAGCCCCGTTATATTGCCGCTTTCGTCTATCTCGATGGTGTAGCGCTCTCCGCCGTAATCACGGCCGGACGTGACGCGCCGGTCTTCGTTGTAATGAATTTCCAGTTCACGCCCGAGCACATCGACGGCCCACGACGTACGCTGCTTAAAGTCATAACGGTAATCGAAATGTTCACCATCGCTGGTCCAGTGCTCGACCACGCGAGGCTGGTCATCAATGGTTTCCCAGCGGTAGTAACAGTTCAGGCCCAAGGCGTTGCTGTGGCGGGTCATCACGCCGTCGGTGTAGGAAAAGCTGCGAGTGGAATCGCCATTACGGTTATAAACGTCACTGAGCTGGCCGTTGTCGTCGTAGTGGTAACGAACGAGGGTTTCAACAGCTTCCTTATTGACGATCCGCTTCACCGACGTCAGCCGTCCCAGCGGGTGCTCATACTGCAAATGCACATGTACGTTGCCGGGTGCGCTGATGTCGGTGAGAGTACCTTCATCGGTACGGCTGAAATGCAGGTAGTGGCCGAGCGCGTTTTCAATACGCTGCAGCGGAACGGGTTTGTTGTTATTCGGCACTTCGCCGAAGTAGAAGAAGATGTTGTCCTGGGTTTGGAGCATGTAATGGCCGCCTTGCGTGCGGACCAGATGCATCTGCTCGTAAGGGTTGTAAATGCTTTCCCCGGGCTCGACGTTGACGAAGGGTACGCTGCGCCCCTGATTGTCGATGAGGTAAACGAAACTGCCATTTCGGCGCAGGTTTTGCTCCCACGGCAGCACCCAGCCCTTGCCCAGAACGCTGTCGACGTTGAGGTCGCTGGCGTAAAAGCGCGACCACTCGATAGGCATCAGCCCCGGCAGCGCAAAGTCTGTTTCGCCTTCTTCAAGCAGTAATTTTCGCCCGCTGGTGAGGTCAACGGGGTTGCCGCTGAAGCCGCCTATCACCCCGCTTATTGCAGGCCCCGCAACAAAACGTCCAAATAAATAGGACACGCCTACCGTGGCAGCGAATTTCAGGGCGCAAGGTGCGACCGCCTTCAGGCCGCCACCGAGTCCCTTGGCTAACATGGGCAGTCCACCGCGCCCCATCGAGGCAATGATGATTGCGATATCAATACCGACACGAAGCGACTCGGATATCTCTTCGTTTACTTTCAGATAGCGTTTTGTCCCGCCGCCAATAAAGACGTTATTGGAACCTGTAGCGATTTTCGAGTCACAGGTGAGCTTGTCGCCCTTGCGGGCGGCCGGGTAGCCATTGATGAAAACGCTGGCAGAGCCATCTGCAATCTGTACCGGTGCGGGGTGATTCTCGCACTTGGCGATACTTTGTGTGGTAAGAGCCGCATTGCGGCCGTTGATAAAAACGTTGGGCGAACACCCTGTTTGCGTGATATCTCCCGCGGGAGAACTTCGTGCCGCGCCCCAGCTTTCACCCACCGCCGGGGCTGCGCCTGCGCCGACTGACAAAACAACACCCAGAAGAACAGCCCCCAACCCGGCGGTGCAGACAATCAGGGCCGCGCCAGCAACGGCCATTGCGATGCCGATCACAGCACCCGCCAGAAGCCCGCCCAGTGCGCTATTGTGCTCAATTCCATCGTGCAAACGCGCTGCTTCGAACATGGTTTTATTCCTGTTCGGTGTTTATTGGCCCAGCGTTATCCGGATGTGGCTGAAAACTGGCCAGCAATTGCAACCAGTCCTCGTCCTGCGTGGAGCTAAAGTCAGTCTGACTTGTTGCCGAAAACACCAGAATACGTCCCGGTATGACTTCAAAGGCCGCTTGGCGCTGGTAAATCGGTCTGCCTTCATGCATGTAGTAGGCATCTACTTGTATACCGGGGAGGGTGTGCCCAGTAGACAACAAGGCAGACTTCTTACCAAGCAGCGTGTAGCCCCGAAGCTTATTGGCGATGAGCTTTATCTGCCGGCTTATGTAGGTGCTCATGTCCTCAGCGGGCAGCATGTCATCACGTGAAATCGTGATATTGAGGGGCGCTGGAACGCTGTCGCCCAAGGTGAACATGTTCACCGTCCGGTCCTTGAAACCATCTGGTAATGCGATTGATCCTTCGTGAAGCTGATAGTCCATTGTGAATGTCCTGAACTCGAAAATAAAAAATCAATGAGCGACAATTGCTTCAAGCACTGCGTCGAAATCGATCAACCAGTCTGCCAGCGCAGCCGTGTCAGGATCAATCATTGTGGAGATGCAAAGCCATTGCTTATCTCCATCCTCTGCAGTGGTGATAGCGTTAATAGCTCTGCCGTGACTAAGCCCTTGCCTGGAGGTGAGTACGTAGTCGAGAGCCACCGCTGCATTTCCCGCCAGCAAGCAATCTCGCTGCCGCACAGTATCGATATCAGGGTGTCTCTCACGCAGGTTTGCCAAGTAGAGATCTGTATAGCGGTTCAGCGTCAGATCATCCCGAACCGGCCGACGTGTGATGGTGAGCGTGATGGGGTGTCCATCCTTTTCAAGAGTGATGCTGATCTCCTGAAAGTTCACTCGCTGCGGCATGACCAGTTTCAGCCCGGCAACCGTAATCTCATTGCGTGTCAATTCAAGCGGTAAAACCGGCACTGGCTCAGGCTCGGGAACGGTCGGCGGAGCACTTGCTGCGTGTAATGCTTTCTCACGCGCCAAAGCCTCATCGGCTATACGCTTTTCCGAAATACGGTCATAAAGGCTGGTTCTGACCATCTCAGGATTTCTCGATATTGATATCGACACGGTCACCTTCGACAAAGGTGTTTTTGCTGAGAACCTTTATTTCGTCGCCCTTGATTTCGATGCTGCTCGGCTTGAGGGTAATGCTACTGGTACCTACAGTGAGGGTGATCTCCGTCATGGCCGTAATGTCGATAGACTGTTTGTCCACGGTAATCGTCAATGAGCCTTGCTCTACCTTGAGCAAAGTGTCGTTCTGAATAATTTCCGTATTCTTACCGCCGACAGTCACACTGCGGTTATTACCCACGTCATGCGTCTCATCCAGCTCGATCTCGGTGTCCATGTTGCGCTCGGCATGCACAATCACCTGTTCGGCACCGGCCTTGTCTTCGAAGCGGAAGAAGTTGGCTGTACCGCCATCACCCTTGGCCGAACGCGTCAGGAAACCGCTTTGGGTCTTGTTGGCAGGCAACGACCACGGCGGCGTATTCTGGCTGTTGTACAGACTGCCCATGACGAGCGGACGGTCGGGGTTGCCATCAAGGAAAACGACCACCACCTCGTCACCGACGCGCGGGATCTGGATGCTACCAAAACCGCCACTTGCACCGGATTGAGCAACGCGGACCCAGCAGGAGCTTTTGTCGTTGTGCTCGCCTTTGCGGTCCCAATGGAACTGAATCTTTACGCGACCCAGTTCGTCGGTGAAGATTTCTTCTCCGGGCGGACCCACAACGATAGCGGTCTGCGGCCCCGAAATGACGGAGCGATTGGTCGTGAGCTGTGGGCGAAAAACTATCTTCTTGCGTACACAGGAGAAGGTGTTGAAGTAGCTGGCTTGCTGACCGTTGAGGTAATTGTTGTGGCCTTCACTATCAACAAGCACGAGCAGGAACTGGCGGTCTTCAGGTGAGCCCTGATCGTGGTCGTAATGCTGCAGCAGTTCGAAGGTGTAGCCAGGCTTCATGGCACGACAGTTACTGGTGCCCCTAAAGCTCTTGCCCCTCAGCTCAAGCGCTTCAACGCGCAAGCGCAACAGCGCTTCACCTTCATCGTAGGTGCCATGGGTGTACTGGCCGGGAAAGTCGTACACCTCGAAGTTCTCGACATCACCCTGCTGGTTCAGGCTGTTCATGGCGACCGGCAGCCTGTTGTTTGGCTGACGATAGTCGAACGTCTGAACCGCTATTTTCCCTGATTGTAGTTTGCGGTCGCCGTTCCATTCGATGATGGAGTCGGCTGTCTCGGTGACCGACGCCGAGTGGAAGCGTATCTGGGGCTGCTCCGGCAACGGCACCAGCGTGGTGGAGTCGTCGCAGATGATCATGGTGTGACCTTCGGCGGTGTGCTCGAAGTAATAGAACATCCCTTCTTCTTCCAGCAGACGCTGGACGAAGTTGAAGTCGGATTCGCGGTATTGAGTGATGTAGGTATAGCGCTTGAGAGGCTTGCTCAGGCGAAACTCATGCTTGGAGAACGCGGTACACATCGCGAACACTTGGGTAACGACTTCCTCTACCGTATTCCCCTGGAAGATACGTGTGTCGAAGCGGTTCTTCAGCATCGAGAACCAGGGGTTGAGCGTTGCCGTGTATTTGGCCATGCCGCCGTCGCTGCCACCGCTGGCAAAGCGCGTGAGATAGCCAGCGATATAGCGTGGCGAGCCATCGGCCAGCTCGATTTCGATAACCACGTGCTGGCCCATCATCGATTTCAGCTCGACTCCGGAGTCCTGGCACACCAGCAGCAGGTCAAATTGGTATGCACGTGACAGACCTTCAGACCCTCTAAAGGACTCCAGCAGCAGCTCCTGCTCGGGATTCGCGAGGTTCTTGAATTTGAAAAGGCGCCGGTTCTGCGGCGAAAGCATCGCGGCAAGGTCCATCAACATGTATATCTCCTTGAAGGCAGGGAGGCCAGCGCCGCCGGATTTAGCGGCTAACGGTTACAAACTGACAAGTCACGACACAGGTCTGGTGCATAAGCATCGACTATTTCAGGAGGGCTGCGATATCAAAAATCGACATCCACCGCTCATAAAATTCTGAAAATTTCGTAGGACCAGAGCTACAGACGCGTTCGGCATCTCGCAATTACTGCGAATGTGCGACCACAAAACAATATGAAAGTGCCACTAGCTCAGTAAAAAAACAGCTAACATTTCTCTCAAAACCGTTACAGTTCTTAAGAGATGAAAGGAGACACCGAGGCGTTGCGCCGTGTCAACCACAACGACGGCCTCGGACGATCACCCTCATTTTGGGATGTGTCTGATTTAGCTGGACGGTCGTAATTGTGGAGCACTTAGAGCGCGCATTAGTTGGGAGATTTTCAGGCGTAGCAATGAGTTAAGCAGGGATTCGAATAAGTGATGGCCTAATGGCATTGTTGCGATCTGTTTTTTAGGTGAGAAAAATGAGCATGTCCTGAAATTTAGCTTCAGAATTCAGGTCCCCAGGTCCCCAGGTCCCCAGGTCCCCAGGTCCCCAGGTCCCCAGGTCCCATGGAGCCATGTACATGGCTCGGATCACGTCAATTTGTAGCCGCGCGATTGGTGCAAGCCTCCTTCAACCCAGGGACAGTGATGTGTAAATGGACCTATTAGCCAACATTCCTAGCTGGGATGACATCGAGCGGAACCTCGATGATAAATTCAACACGCTGAATCAAGCCTACAGCGATGGGCTGCAGAGCACCTATGACAGCTGGAATGGCTTCACGCGACGCGTCAATACCACCACCACCGCGACTCAAGCCTACGGATACATGGGCGGCAACCGCATTGACTATGTGAAAGCGGCGATGAGGCTTTCCTATCCCATCATCGAGTCAAACCTCAAGCGCAAGTGGGCATCCATCGAGATCGAACAGATCCTCCCGGTGCTGCTGCAACTGGTTAAAGAAGTCGCGATGATTCTCGGCGGCAGCGTTGCGGTCGGTACGGTCGCTGGCGGCGTTGCTGGAGCGTTTTTCTTTGGTGTCGGCGCTGTGCCGGTAGCGGCAGTTGGAGCGGGTATCGGTTTACAGGTTGGCAACCTGATCCTGATGGCGCTGGGCCTCTCAGCTATAGCTGAATATTTCTATAAAGGTCTGCCTGCTTGCCTCTCTACCTTGCAGGAAGGCTTCGCCACTGCCTGGCACGCTGACGAAGGGCTGAAACCCGAGGGCCTCGACCCCACTGGTGGTTCGGCATACGAAATCCAGGAGCGGATTGATCGTGCTGCCCGCCAAATCGCAAAAGGCCAGGAGCAACTGGTGCTGCTGCTCTTTACTGCCATCGTGACCTACATGACACGTGGGCAGGTCAAGGCAGGCATCATAGGGAGCATGGATAGCATCGCAGTGCGCAGTGCCAAGCTTCAGGCAGAGATTTCGAACAAGCAGTTTGCGAACTGGTTGGCGCGTAATGAGCGGAGGCTATTGGCTGAGCCTGCGTTGCGGGTTGATGAGCCTGCTCCTTTGGCTAAGGCTGAATCCGAGACCATGCGTGAGTATTACGCTAAGCAAGATCCAGAGTTTGTATCGGTAGAACAGCAGATTAAAGAATTTAGTACATTTGAAACCCACGGTGTTCAAACAAGTGAGATAGATGCGTATCTCGGTACGGCAGAAGGAAGAGCTTATTTTGATGCGCTTGCGAGGTCTGCTCCCAATGCATCTGAAGAGCTTCTATACGCCAGAGCAGCAGGACAACTTGCTTCTGGTAAAACTCTTCCGACTGTGAAGTTTGTAGATGAACCATTGGTAAAGATAGTGGCCGAAGGCGGGGATGCTCCAAAATACTCACCTTATTTTACGACGCGTAAAGAGCTAATGAAGGCGTCAGCCTCCGATAAGACGTTAGCTGATTATTTTGGGCTTCCCTTGGGGAGCGAAGGGGTTACATATGGTATATATGAGATAAAGCCGCTAAATCCTACCAAAGTTTACGTCAGTGAGGTCGCTCCGACGAGCGAGTTAGGAGGTCTAGTTAAACGTTCTGCCGGAGCAGTGCAGTATGTGGTGCCTGATCGTGGTAGCTGGGCTCCAGCTGTAAGAGTTGGGACAATAGGGAACTAAAAATGAACATAGATAAAATCGAATTTTCAGCAAAAATTTTGGAAGAGAAATTAAAGGAATATGCTGTAAAGGATAATGAGGCTTCACGTCTCTATGAAGATTTAAGGCCGTTGTTGGAACTGGCAAAATCAAGACGTATTCTATCACCAATACAATGGGGGAAAATCCCGGGGCGCTATCGCTTTACCGAGAATGGGCTTCAAGAATACAGTGATTTAGAGGAAGCATATGCTGTATTCTCAATTGAGATTACGGGCGGAGAACCTCCGCTTCTAAAGATGCTTCGTGCAGAGAGAAATCAAAAATAGCTCATTTAACAAAGTGGCAATAAAATGTATACTGTATATTAGTGGCGATAGTTAAATTTCATCGACATGTTCTATTGAACATGTTCAAAGCTCCGGAGTGTGGGTTACGAAACTGTCCACCTCGAGGCGGCGTAAGCCACGATCCAACGACTCTCGAATGAAAATTTTAGTTGAGCTGACGATAGACAAAACGTCATTTTTACTTGTCATTTTCGGTTAATAATGACTTGGTTGACTATGAAGAATATTATGAAATAGTCCAAAGTGGCTACGAGCTTTTTCAAAAAACTCCTGAAGTTGAGCTCGTTTTCGTCATAAAATGTAGACTCAGAGAGTTGGGTGATTTGCTTACTGTGCAGCCCAGTTAAAATAGGGGGCTACAAGTTAGGGAGGCAGACCCACAGTAATTGCTCCACGAGCATGAAACTGGTGGCAGCTTGGTGTGCATGTGCGCCCGCAGGCTAATGCTCAAGGTTTATCTGAACTTCTCCGCTTATGGGAAAACGCACTTATAGAGGGCAGACCTCCCTCAAAGCGTTCTTGACAGGATAGCCTACAGAGCGGTATAAGTGGGCAAGGGTTTTTAGGAATGTAGCAAATACATCCTTCTTAGGCATTGCTTAAATAACGATGTAAGGAACGTCTGTAAAGAATATTTCATTTCTAAACTACGTCTCTCTGAAAAAAGTCCCATGATAAATCTACATAGCCCGTTAGACATCGTTACTGACTATGCTGAACGGTATAGAAGCTTTAGGCCTGCGCCTACTTCTAGAGTATCTACCTCAAGTGGAAGATCTTCAGAGGTTGATAGTCCCACAGACTCCTCCTTGGTTCCGGGCTGGCTAGCATCTAGAATACCTACGCTAACAGCCTCTCAGGCACTTGACCGATCAAAAGGCGCACTTCTTGGTCTTGCTATTGGTGATGCAGTCGGTACAACTCTGGAATTTACTAGCCGCGATTCTAACACTGTGACAGACATGCAAGGCGGGGGGCCATTTAGACTCAATGCGGGCGAGTGGACAGATGATACCAGCCTGGCTCTTTGCTTGGCTGACTGCTACCTTGCGAATGGAAAACTGGATTACGCAGACTATTTGAATCGGCTATGCCGCTGGTATAAAAAAGGGGAAAATAGCGCCAAAGGTGTTTGCTTTGATATTGGTAATGCGACACGCAACGCACTTGAAGGTTGGCTAAAGGAAGGATTGAGTTGGAACGGCAACTGGGAGCCTAATACCGCAGGCAACGGCTCAATAATCAGATTGGCACCGACAGCTATTTTTCGGCGAAACTCTTTGCTCACAACATGGATGGAAAGTCAAACGCAAAGCAGAACTACGCACTGCGCGGTTGAGGTGATTAGCTGTTGCGAACTTCTAGGGGCAAAATTACACCTTGCTCTAAATGGGGCCAACAAGCAGGAGGTTTGTTCTCCCATGATCGGCCCATTCCAGCCTCGAGTAATGATCATCAACACCGGTGAATATAAAGAAAAAACTAGAGACCAGATCCGCTCCTCAGGCTATGTTATCGACACGCTGGAAGCAGCCCTGTGGGCCGTATGGCATACCGACAACTTCAAAGATGCTATTCTGCTAGCTGCTAATCTTGCCGATGATGCTGACAGTGTAGCAGCGACCGCTGGACAAATTGCCGGTGCATTGTATGGGGTGTCGGGCATGCCAGATGAGTGGGTAAAAAAAGTCGCTTGGTCGGATCATATTCAAGATTTAGCTCGGCAATTGTTTGAACGCGCACCAGGTTAAAATGCATTTTCGATGCTGTCGTGGAGGTGTGAAAGACTTTAAAAGTCTACCGCTGATAGTGCCAAAAATACAGTTTCTTGAGTGCCTATAATATAGATATTTATATGGATTTTTTGTAAGAGTGGTCAGGGGTATAAATGTTTACTGCGTGATGGTGACTTTTTGTCATAATTACGATCTGTTTCGCAGATGAGAAAAATGAGCCTGCTCTGGAATTTAGTTCAAGAGTTCAGGTCTGATCGGACCAGGTGCATATGGATCAGAACGCGTCAATTTGTGACCACCAAGTAAGTTGGTGCAGCCCCTTCAACCCAGGGACAGTAATGTATAAATGGACTTATTAGCCAACATTCCTAGCTGGGATGGCATCGAGCGGAACCTCGATGATGAACTTAACAAGTTGATTCAAGCTAATAGAGGTTTTTGTGGGCAACGTCGCGCCGACTACAGAGCTTAATGGGAAAATTGCTAGGTCTGGCGATGCTGTTCAGAGCATAGTAAATAATCGTAGTGAATGGTTTATGCCCAGACTAATCAGTACGATAGAACTAGGAGTAACATTGGCATGAATGTTAAGGCTTTGAAAGTGGCAGCTACAACGCTCCGCGACAAACTTGAATTTCATATACATCGCGACCCTGATGCTTCAATATTATTGTTGAACCTTGATATGCTACTCTGTCGAGCAGAGCAAGGCGAAATAACAGAAATGGTTGAGCCACGAGATATTCCAGGATACAAGCTTTTTACCGAAACGAACTTACAAGCTTATGGGGATTTGGAAAAGGCCTACGCTGATTTTTGTCTTGAACTTACAGAGGTGCGCGAAACAGATGCGTATAAGATGTTGGCGGCCAAGATGGCTAAGCGTCGAAAGTCTCTTTAATAGAGGGTAGTGCAGCGTACTTTGTTTCGAGGCTGAAACGGTAAAGCGAAGACGTTTCATCTCCTTTCGATAATCCCTAGTCAAACGCCTGGAAAGCAAATGACTTCCAGTCCAAAAAATCGCTTAAATTAATTGGCGCGGGTGAGTGATGAAATTTAATACTGCTATAGAATTTATAGATTATGCTATCTCTCTGACTAGAGAGCGGATAAAGCGTAATCCTTCATTTCCTGTTTATGCCGCAGTTATAAGCCAGCTATTACATGTAAAGGCTGTTTTTGATGGTGTTGAGAAGGATAAATCTAGACTTCATAAGCTTTCCATTGGAGCCCTTGCGGCGAAAGAGTTTGAAGATACTGATTACGAGTTTGCGCGAGCATTAATGGATGTTTATTACATAGCAAATCAATCAGCGAACGGACTGAAAGTCAAGCTTCCCGAAGGGTTGTGGCGTCCTTGATAAATAAATTTTATTACGCTTGACAATAGTGAAAAAGTTGCAATTTTCGCTCTTGATGCCGGTCGCAGATGTCTGCTTTCCTTCGTCCCTCCGTCGATCTAGCTGCTGCCAAAGTCATTATTATGAATGCTGAACATCTGAAGCAAAAAACGCAAAAGCTGCGTGAGGTGATTGAAGATTTGAGAAATTCAGATCCCGTTGTTGAAAAGCTTCGAGTTGAGATCGAACCACTGATGAAGCTGGCCGAATCTGGCATGATAACAGTTAAGTTGCAGTGGCGAGACATTCCGGGGCGTTACCTATTTACCGAAGAGGGCTTGCAACAATATTCTCATCTTGAGCATGCTTTCGCAGAGTTCAGGGTTGAACTGACTGGTGGGGAGACTCCTTTACTACGTAAACTGAAAAGGGAAATGGGTGAGAAATGAAGTGAGCGTCACAGTCAGTGAGCCTTTGCTCTGTGTGGCGCACATGTCTTGCGATTCTAATGCTGCATGACCTGCTTTCTGAGATATATAGCATTTGCTCCGTTGGAAATTAGCTAATGCCCTACTGCAATTGTCATGTTTGGAGTGTAGTAGTCAAGCGTGGCTAATAGTCCGCGGCCAGGAAGTCGTTACAATAGACACTTAGAGGTTACATAAATATGGATGTTAAAGCCTTGAGAGTGGCTGCCATAACGCTTCGCGAAAAACTTGAAATTTATAAGCGTTGCGACCCTGATGCTTCAATATTGTTTTTGCAACTTGAGGGTTTACTTTCCCGAGCAGAGCAAGGCCAGATTACTGAAATGGTTGAGCCACGAGATATTCCAGGTTACAAGCTTTTCACTGAGACACGTTTACAGTCATATAAAGATCTGGAGGCTGCGTACACAGATTTCTATATGGAACTCATAGAGGGGCGCGAAACGGAAGCTTACAAAATGTTGGCGGCCAAAATGGCTAAGGACTGAAAGTTACCATCGATAGACAGTTGTGCAGCATGGTTTTAGGAGGGATATAGGAAGGCGAAGATGTTTTTATGCGTTCCGATGAGCCTTGAAATCTTGTGGTTATAGATGAAAGGGGAAATGAAAAGCAGGGAGGCAATCGGGAATGCTAGATAATGATGGTTCGGTACAGTTCTCTGATGAGGTTAAAAGCCGCCATAGAGTTTTCAATATGAAAGCTCCAGTGGACACTGAGGTGTACATAGGTAAAATGGGCTTTCGGAGTGGTTCTCATGGGTGTGGCACGGTGTTGTCAAGCCACGGACCATTGGAAATTTGGTTTCGGAACGATGAAAGTCATTTAATGGAGTGCGCTATGATATTTAATACTGCGCTGGAGTATGTAAATCACGCTCTTCTACTTGCTAAGGATCGGTGCGCGCGTAATTCCCAGTTTCCAGTTTATACATCGGTAATTAATCAACTCATCTATGTCAAGGCAGTTTTCGAGGGGGTTGAAAAAGACAAGTCGAGGCTTCATGATTTGTCACTTGGCGCTCTAGGAGCTAAAGAGTTTGAAGATATGGACTACGAGCTAGCTCGAGCCATTATGGATGTGAGCTATATAGCGTCTCAATCAGCTAATGGGCTAAAAGTAAAACTACCCACAGGCATCTTATACCAAGAGCCGCCCGTTAGGTGATTATTCAGATAGGGGCGAGTTCTATGTCACCTGCACTGTTCAGATTTGGAGCGACGGTATTTGTTTTTTTCATGACATTGGTCGATGTTTTTTCAGTTTACTGGATTTGGGAACATGTACTTCCTCTGTATGGGCGTATATATAGAAATGCACCTGTCGTAGAAACTCCTTACCTTGCGTTCTGCCTACTCATGGTTCCGCCCGCCGTGCTGCTAATTATAATTGGAGGCTCTATAGCCGTATGGACAGGGAAGAAATTTGATCCTCCAAATAATTCTTTTTTGGGGGCTTTCCAAAGTTTGATGCTCAAGATTTCTATCAAGACGATAATCTATGTTGTGCCCTCCATAGCTGTATTGGCTACTATTGTATTGCTTGCTAGAGACTATACGCCATGTCCAAAATTGCTTATTTCTGGTTCGGCATGGCAATTATTTTGGGTGAACGATGAGCGAGTTTGTTTTAAGCCGACGCGTTAAATTAACGATGGCTGGCCCTGCAAGATGGTGGGCGACCAAGAATATTGTATACAGGTAGACGGGAAGTGAGCTTTAGATTGCAGCGGCTTTACATTTATTGGTCTTTGATAGCTAATCTTTTGATTTTTGGGCATGGTCTATTAGGTGGTGAAGTCCATAATAATTTTATCTTTATGTTTGATTATTCGTAGATATAACGGAAAATGAAGCTTGTTGTAGGCGCTTTTTGCACAAGTTGATGGGCTTTATCTATGAGGTTGAATGATTAAGGCTCTAAGGCAGTCATATGAAATTTAACGATACCTTTTTAATCGCGACCTCATGCTTTCCTTGGGTATCGAGGAAACCTCAGGGCGTTTCTATTTGTAATTTCCGGTGAATAATGGCTTGATCGATTGCGAGGAGTATTACGAGATCGACAAAGCCAGCTTTGATCTTTTCCACACAGATCTCATTGCTGCAGATGCATTCGCCAAGACATGCCGCAGGAGAGAGCGGGATGATCTTTTGATCCAGAAGCCAGGAGTAAAGCGGGGAACGGCTATTTAGCCGCTAACAAGCGGTATAGACTCGGGCATCCGGTAGCAGCTTCCATACTGCTCTACACCTTGAGAAATTACTCTGGAAGGACCCATGATTGACTTGAGAAGCTCCAACGAAACCCTCGATCGATATGTTGAGCGCTACGATCACCTGCTGCCTCCGCCATCTGCGCAGTTGCTCCAACGTATGGATTATATGTTGCAGGCTGACGCACCAAGGTTGCCTGTAGAGAAGCCCGGCTGGATAGCGTCACGGACGTGTAACCTCACCGAAGCACAGGCGCTGGACCGTGCAAAAGGGTGCCTGCTTGGGCTGGCCATTGGCGATGCCGTCGGTACAACACTGGAATTTTTGCCCCGTGATCGTAGCCATGTCCATGACATGGTGGGTGGCGGACCTTTCAAACTCAATGCCGGTGAGTGGACCGATGACACAAGCATGGCTCTCTGCCTCGCAGATACTTATCTTGCGAAGGGCAATTTCGACCTTATCGATTACGCAGAGAGAATGGGCCGCTGGTACATAAATGGCGAAAACAGCCACAACGGTAAGTGTTTTGATATCGGCAATGCCACTCGGGCTGCGATCGAAGGAAGGCTGAAAGATGGCGGTCACTGGTATGGTAATGATGCCCCATCCACCGCTGGCAATGGCTCAATAATTCGCTTGGCACCCACTGCGATATTTCGCCGACATTCGCTTTCAGCTACGTGGCGTGAGAGTGATGCCCAAAGTCAATGCACCCACAACGCGTTGGAGGCTATCGCGTGTTGTACGCTGCTTGGCGCACAGTTCCATCTCGCCCTTAACGGCGCGGACAAAGAAGAAGCCCTTTCTCCGATGATTTGCCCGTTACTACCGCGAGCATTGCTCATCAACGCAGGCGAATACAAAGAAAAAAACCGCGACCAGATCCGCTCTTCAGGCTATGTCATCGACACACTCGAAGCAGCCCTGTGGGCCGTATGGAATACCGACAACTTCAAAGATGCTATTTTGCTGGCCGCCAACCTGGCTGATGATGCCGACAGCGTAGCCGCTACCGCCGGACAAATCGCAGGCGCGCTTTATGGGGTGTCAGGCATGCCGGAGGAATGGGTCAAGAACGTCGCATGGTCCGAGCATATTCAGGGGCTGGCCCAACAGTTGTTCGAGCGTGCGCCGCTGCACGACCCTTTGGACGAGTCTATCGGCGATTGATAGAGAAGCGCGCGTACTCTCTCTGAGGGTCAGCCCGCGATCCCTGATTTTTATCGCGTCTCAAGGAATCTGACCCACATGCCCAAACCGTGTCCGCAACAGCTCTACAACAAAGCCTGGCTATTCGCATCCCATGCCCACGTAGGCCAAAAAATGACAGGCTCGGACCTTCCTTACACCACCCACGTGGCGATGGTTGCCAACGAGTTGATCTTTGCCCATCGCGAAGAGTCTGTGGGCGCGCTTGAAATCGCCTTGCCCACAGCGTTACTGCACGACGTGCTGGAAGATACGCCGGTGACTCAGGATGAGTTGGCTGAAGCATTTGGTGTCGAGGTGGCTTCAGCGGTGGCGTGCCTGAGCAAGAACCTGGTCGTGCCGTTTTCCGAAGCGCTTTATTTCGCTGGGATCGCCAGGCACTCCAAAGAAGCTGCGTCGGTCAAGTTGTGTGATCGCATCACCAATCTTCAGTCAGCGCCGTCCACCTGGAAGAAGGCAAAGCGGGCGTCTTACCTGGTGGAGTCGGCGCAGATCCTGGCAGCCTTGGGGCATGCGAACGGGTATCTGCGGCAGCGGCTCATTGATACGATGGCGCGTTATGAGGCGCTTTATGTTGATGGCTTTGAAGGCTGAGTAATGAGCGGGCTTTCCATTTCGATAAATAGGGCTATGTAGTAATCATCGAGAGTTACGCACCCTACGATTTGTGCCGAGACGAGAACCATTTGAAAAACCTGCTCAGCCACCAACGACTGCGGGCTTCGCGAATTTCATCGATTTGCATGAACGTGTACGCAGCAGGCATATTGCGCTCCTTGGCTCGGAGTGTGCGAAGCCCCCTGATGACATGCCGCATGTAGAACAGTATGGTCACACAGCATCCAGTAAGGACAAGGGCCGCAACTACACCGCCAGTTAGCACGCCGAACGCCTGCAGGAAAATACCGGCCGCCAACGTGGCTGCTCCCGCGATCAAGCCAGTTTTATAACTTGTTGATAGTTGTGAAGTGCTAGCAACACGCGTCTGGATTTTCTGTCCGTCATATTCGAATGGTTGAAAAGAAGGCTTTTTGCTAGCAATCGCGTAATAAGCCAACAATGTAATGATGGCAGGGGTTAGACTTGTAATGAAAGCATTAAAACTGTTCTCTCCAAAAAAAATAGAAGTGGAGACATAAGCTACGTTACAAGCGAGCAATGTAAATGAACCAATCAGTGCGCTAATAAGCGACGACATATAGGTTGTGTACTTTTCGCACAGGTAGACTAGGTATATTGTCCAGGCAAGCATCAAGGTTACGGGCAAAAAATATACGTACCAAAAACACGTTAATTTAGATGGGCCAAAGGCTGTAAAAAAACCAGTCGTGAAGAATGCTAGCCAGCTGCTTTTTCTAAGGCTATCTGAATTAATCATTATGTTTTCTCATGGTTTAACATGTTCCCGAGATCTTTCTCCCATCCTTTATTAACGATGAGTGCCTGAACGCCTAGACCTGCCCCCATTCAACGGGTATTACTAAAGTCAGCGGCGCTGCCCCCTGGGAAGCAGCGATTAACACAACGCCAACAAAAGCACCTCTGGCCATGCCAGCCGCAGCTGAGGCAATGCTGGTCGGCTTACTGTAAACGGAGAGGTGGGGTCGTTGATCACGATGATTGGTCGCATACTGGCTTCCCTGTAAGTGATGACTCCATGCCTGCTTAACTGGGCAGTGAGATAAGATTGCTAACGGTAAAGTTAAAAATCTTGGCAAATACTAGCCGCTACAGGCTATTCATTGACCTTTAATGGGCTCTGGTCTTACCCATCAGTACCGCCATCGTCACTGCCTGAATAAAGAGATAGGCTGAGATCGACAGGAATAGATTCGTGTAGTCAGTATACTTGGAGTTCGGGACAACATAATTATAAGAGTAAAGCCTGCAGCAGCAAACGATAGGCACATGGATATCCCGTAGGAAGGTCGAGATACCCGATCAAGAGGGTTTTTACGCTTAATCAACGATATTATGGTTCTGAGCGGCGCGTAAAGAATAAAGAATGCCAGCGTTGAAAAACACAGCAGCGATATCGAATTGACTACATAATCAAACATTCATGCCTCCCTAAAAATAGAACCCAATGATTTCGCATTACCAACGCAACCCCTCAAATGGATTCCAGCTCTGCTCGCCTTTCACTTCCTTGAGGTAATACGCGTAATTAGTCAGTTGCCCATACAACGCATTAAACACAAAACCGACCGCAGAACTGGCCTCCTTGGCATAGCGGAACTCAAACATGTCCATCACCATGTCCAGCGCGATAGAGACCACCACGATCATTGCGATAAAGCACAGGTTCTTCTTCCACAGCCCCAGGATGAACAGGTAAACCGGCCCAAAAAAGAACGCGAAGAAGTTGAAATTGACTTTCACTTTTTTCAGAAATGGCAGTTGCTTGAGCGCGGGTCTGAACCCCGGTGCGTTCGGGCCGCCATGCGCTTCAAAAAAGGCGAAGCGTTCTTTCCATTTGTCGCTGTAGTGGCCTGATGCGTTTACCGGGTCTGACGTGTTCATTCTCTAATCCCTGATGTGTGTGAATCATGTGAATGGTCGTTCCCTCTTGCAGCGCTGGGTAAGACGCAAAATACGGGTAAATCGAGAGCACGTCAGTCATACAGACGGACTCATCCTGTGGTGCATTTCCCGACGGTCTGTACGCACGTTCATACAGACCGATCCACCAGATCGCCCTTACTGCTTAGGCTCTTTCGTACCCAGCACATCGCGAATGCTGTCCACGACGTTGCTGTCCTTGATGACGTCGTTCAGCCAGCCTTCCAGCGGCATGTTGCCCCACTTGATGGCGCGCTCAATGAGGTACGGGACGGGGCTTTGCGGTTCGGTGTTTTTGAAGAACTGTGCGATGCCGGCGAGCATGGTGAAGGCTTCGTCGCGAGTGGCCGGGGTGGTGCGCAGTGGTGCGGATGCGCTGTCCTGGGTGGTCTGGGTCATCGCGGCACCTGCGGGTTGGTCGATGGCGATTTCGGGTGCGGTCTGAGCGGCGGCTGCTGGGGCAGGACTCAGTTCTATTCCTCGGTCCTTGAGCAGCTTTTCGGTCAGTTGCCCGGCGCGTTGCAGGATGTCGCTCAGGGTGACGAGGCTGGGCGCGTCGCGGCCGAACAGGGTGTCGGCAGTGGCCTGGAGCTGCTGGCAGGCATACAGGCTGGCAGCGATTTCGCTGGCCTTGAGGCGCAGGTGGTCCGAGTCGGTCAGTACCACGGAGCGCTGGAAGATTTCGGCGTTGATCTTGCCTTCGTCAACAGCAGCCTGCATTGCCTTGGGGTTTTGCAGCGCGAGGTTTTCCACGTGGCGCGACTCGTCGTAGCGCAACAGGCCAAAGTTCTGCCCCTGGGTGATCGGCAGCCCGCCAACGACTTCGGTCAGCGTGGTTTTCAGCCAGGCCAGGCGGGCGGCGCGTTCTTCTACGCCGTCTTCCAGCGACGGGTACAGATCGTCCCAGAAATTTTGCAGGATCCGCTCGGCCACGGTCAGGCCGAAGGTAATGCCGACAAAGTGGTATTTGTGCGCCAGGGCTTCACTGAGCCAGGCGACGAGCATCAGGTCCTTGCTTTGTTCAGCAAGGCCCTGTGCGGCCAACGTGATGGTCTGATCCCAGTCCGAGGACTTCAGATCGGTTTGCCAGTCACCTTGGGTGAGGTAATCGGGGTCTGCTCGACGAGCTTCCTTGACCTGATCGAACAGGGTGGAAAAGCTCAGGTCTTCGCCGCTGCCCCCGTTGATGGGCGCCGTCAGATCGGCAAGCGAAAGGTCGTTGAGAAATTCAGACATAGTCAACTCTGATCAGAGGATAAAAGAACACCGTGCCTGGGCAGACACGGTGCTGAAGACGGGCCGCTTGCGCGACCCGAGGTGTCACAGACTTATGCGAATACTTTGTTCGCAGTGCGGTCCCAGCCGCCAGTGACGTTACCGCCACCCTGGCCATCGGAACGGCTCTGTTGGGTGTAGGTAGTCTTGATGCGAGCGAAGTTGAAGCTGATTTCTTCAATCGGCAGATCGCTGACGGCGTTGTCTTCGCCTTTCTGGTTGCCGCCTGCTACAGCCTTCACGGAAGACACAACGACTTCTTCCAGGTTGATGGTCAGGTAGGTCAGCTTGTCGCCGCCAGCACGGTTGACGTTCAGCTGGATCTTGGCGATGTGAGTGCCTTTGCAGCACGCTTCGAACAGCTTGGCAGAAGCCTTGTCCACAGATTTGCGGATGCTGAAGTCGCTCAGTGCAACGCGCTCGGACGAAGCACCGCCCGACGAGCTGGCGGTGGCGGAGGTGGCCTGGGTAGCGCCGAACTCGTAGCCGAGCACTTCGATCCAGTCTTTGTGCTTGTCGTCCAGAACTTCGCCCGGGATGCCGTCGATTTGGATGTATGCGTCAAATGCCATTTTCTGCGTCTCCTTTCTTCATTTAAGGTTGTGGTGTCTAAAGACAGAACACGACCCCTTTGATTAACCTTCTTGAAACGATCAAGAAAGGTTCTCTTGCCACGGCCCTGGTCTCATGTGGACAACCCGGGCTTCGGTTTGCTTGCACTGCGCGATCAATTGAGCGCGCGCACTTCGATCTCTACGCGTCGATTCGGCTCAAGGCACTGAATCAACTGAGCCCTCGGCTGCTGCATATCGCATTTGACCAAGGGTTTCTCGCTGCCTTCGCCGACCGCGTCCACCAGCTCGGCGGGCACGCCCTTGCCGACCAGATACGTCTTGATGGTCTGTGCACGCTGCCTGGACACCTGCATGTTGCTTTGCGGGTCGCCCAGCTGGTCGGCGTGACCTGCAATTACGATCTTGCCGATGTTCGGTGTGCTCAACAGCTTGCCGGCGATCGCACTCAACTGGTTTTGACCTTCGGTTTTCAGGCTCTGGAAGTCGGCACGACCAAAGGCAAACAGGGTGTCCGATTCCAGCGTGATGGTTTCGATAGCCTTCAACGACTGCGTCAACAGGCTGTTGATGTAATTACGCGAACTGGATGTCAGGAATGCGTTGTCGAGAATTCTCGGCACGTCCAGTTCGTGAATCTGATCGCTGTAGAAGTTGATCTGGCGGCTGGCGTACTCGTAATCCTGATTGGAGCCTGCCTCGGCGTTCGCAGTGATGGTCTTGCCGGTCTGGCGCGCAATGGCCGGGTACCAGTAATCAGGCATCTTCGCTTTCAGGAAGGCCGGGTCAGCCTTCTCGCGCTGCGCTCGCGACAGCATGACGTAAGTATCCAGCGTCGCCTTGCCGAAGGCCGCGATGGATTGCGCGCGGTTATCCGGCGGCAGTGCCTTGGGTTCGACGCTGTCGACGCCCGTGACCGGCATCAGGTCCTTGGCGTTGCGCTGGTAGACCTTGATAGTGGTCAGCAGGTAAAGCGAGCGCGTCAGGTTGTCTGCGGTCGGCTTGAGCATCACCGTTTCCAGACGGTTGAAGTAGCGCGTGCGCAGCAACGGTTCGACGTCATAGCCCCGGTAAAGACCCAGGCGCGAGCGCAGCGGTACGCCTTCGTCGTGGTGACGATCGTAGTAAAGCGAAGTCCAGAAGCGCATGCGATCCAGCGTTTGCCACTCGGTGTACTGACCGGTGGCTTTGCTGTCATCGGCTGCAGCCTGGGCGAGTTCGGTGGAAATGGACTGGATGTTGTCCTTGTTGTTCCAGTACGACCAGCCCCACAGGCTGCAGATCAACAGGGCAACAAGACTGGCGCCTCCAATCCACGCGGCCTTGCGGCGCCGCTCGCGATGGTTGGTGGTGTACAGCGCCACCAGATGCTGGTCGGGAATGATCACCTTGCGGAACAGGCTGTTGATGAACAGCGGGTGCGGCTGCGCATTGCCGTCGACCAGGTCCTGCTCGCTTTCCAGCTGGAAGCGCTCGGTAACCTGACGGGTGTGTCCGCCCATTTCGGGCTGGTCGGCGTCCAGTGCGCTGGTGAAGTAGAAACCGCGCAGCATCTCGGCGCTCTGATACGGGTTGGCGCGCAGCAGGGCATCGACGAACATCAGCAGGCGCGGTTTCAAGGCTTCCAGTTCCAGCGGGAAGCGATACACCGCGGTGTCCTGACGCGTGATCTGGATGTCCTGAAGCACCAGCTGTTGGTTGGCGATCTCTTTCCAGTAATTGATCAGCTCGTCCATCGCCACACCGAAGCGCTGGCCCCAGTCAGCTTGCTCGAAGCCCTTGTGCGGGAAGGTCTTGCCCATCACTTCGCCACGCGCCACATCATCCAGCTGGCGGTAGAAGGGGACAAAGCCCGGTACCAGGTCACACTTGGTGAACACCAGATACACCGGCAGACGCACTTCCAGCAGCGCGTGGGTTTCCTGGATTCGCTCGCGCAGACGTTTGGCGATGCGCTCCTGATCCTCCACCGAGGATTGCAGAATGTCATGAATGCTGACCGTGACAATCAGGCCGTTTAGCGGTCTGCGCTGGCGATGCTGACGCAGCAA
Source organism: Pseudomonas sp. Pme6b (assembly GCF_058129925.1). Lineage (NCBI taxonomy): Bacteria > Pseudomonadati > Pseudomonadota > Gammaproteobacteria > Pseudomonadales > Pseudomonadaceae > Pseudomonas > Pseudomonas sp. Pme6b. Next base: position 5,839,318 of record NZ_CM176704.1, on the reverse strand, counting down.
TTGCAGAAAGGCGCGCCATTTTCCGGCTTCCTGCTGATCATTCATGTAGCGGCCAGCGGTATCCAGCAGCACGGCTTCCGAGCTGAAGAACCAGTCGCAATTGCGCGTGCCGCCCAGCCCGGCGACGCGTGCGCCTTCGCGCTCGGCGTAGGGGAAGTTGAGGCCCGACTGATACAGCATGGTGCTTTTGCCCGCTGCGGGCTGACCCACCACCAGATACCAGGGCAGGGCGTAAAGCGCGTCCTTGGCGTTGCTGCCGTTCGGCTTGTTGCTCTGCAACCGTTCGATGCTTTGCAGCAAGCGCTCACGCAGCAGGCTGACCTCTTCGCGATCCGCCGGGCTGGCATTGAGCACGGCCTGATCGGCGTCATCACGCAGCAGACCCTCCAGGTTCTGATGCTGTGATACGCCCCGATACAGCAACAGCACATACGCCGCCGACAGCAGCAGGAACAGGCCTATTCCCGTCAGCAGGCTGTTCATCGAACTGAAGCCCAGGGCACGGCCGATGCTCCAGATGATGAAGATCGACAGAAAAAAGCAGACCCCGAGAACATAGGGCTGGTAGCGCAAAAAGTAGTATTTGATCTTGTTCATACGGACTTCAAATCCAGCACATCGACAAAGCGGTCGATAACGTCATAAAGAGGGCGGTCAATGTCTGGAAACACATGGCCTCGGTGGTGTTCGTCGAACGCGTCAACGGGTGCCAGCACGTCATAGTTCTCCGAATGCTCGCCCACGCCCGTCACCACGCGGTACACGCCTGACGTGTTGCGCGACGGGAAGCAGAACAGTCGGGGGCGCATGAAGTCGTCCGCCAGAATGCTGATTTGCGGCACTGCCTTGTTCGGGTCAATGCGTGTCAGCCAATTGACCCACAGATCTGCTGTCGGGTTCTTCAAGCCTCGCTCGGCAGGCAGTGGCAGCGAAATACCGATCGGTGCCCTGTACGACGGGCGACCCAGCGCTTGCAGCCGGGTGAGCACGGCATTGCTGATGAACTCGGGGTATGAGCTCTCCAACGAAGTCGCAATGTCACGCAGGGTGAAGTTCACCAGAAACTTCTCATGCACACGCCGGAACAGTTCGAAGTCCTGTCCTTGCAGCGGGCGCAAGGCCCTGATGCGTTCGAACAGCACTGAGGTGCCTTCGCCCTGTGCGGCCATGTGCAGCAGCGGTTTGATCTGCCCGGCGAACAGTTCGCTCAGGGTAAACGGGTTCACAAACACACCGGCGTCGCTGGACTTCACCGTTTGAAAGATGAAGAACGGATAACGCCGTGCACTCGAGTCCCGCGAACTGATCAAACCGCCCACCAGCCAGTTGCCGCTGCGCGCCCGATAGCTGAAAAAACACACGGGCAACTGGTCGAACAACGTGCGCCAATCGTCGCGCTGCTGCATGTCGGCGAGTGCGCCTTGCAGCCAGGCATCGAACTCGCAGACATCGTCGCTGGCGCCATGCAGGCTGACGAAATCTGCGCTCGCGGGCACTTTTCCGAAGCAGCCAATCATCGACCGCCCTCCAGATCGAGCATGTGCATCCTCACTTGGTCCGCCCATCTGTTGCGTTAAGCGCGCTCAGCGCCTTGACGTTCGCCAGGTCGGTCAGCTTCACGCCACCATAGTTGCGCACTACCAGACTGACCGGCCCCTTGGCCGTGTTCCAGCTGAAACGCTGCTGAATACCGTCCAGGTCGGCGACCCGTGCGCTGTCGTTCATGCGCAGCAGGCCCCAGCGCCCGGTGTAGTCGAACACGGTGATGCGCTCGCCGGTCAGCGTGACCACATCCAGGCGTGCGCCCGGTGCTGTCGTGGTGCCCGGCCATGAGAAGCGGCTCCAGCTGGTTTTGCCGTTGCGGTAATGCTGCTCCTGGCCATCCAGCGTGAAGATGATGTCAGTGAAGTAGGCCGACGGCTCCAGCATGATCTCGAAACCATTGTTGCGATCCGAGAGGCTGGCGATGACCTCGCCCAGCGAACTGGCCTTGTCGATGTTGCTGACCATTTTCGGATTGACCAGCGGCGCAGCCTTGGCTCCGCTGCCCATACCCAGGCCTTCGCCATCGGACAGGTTGCCGATCTCGTTGCGCTTGAAGTTCGGTAGCAGGCCGGATTCCGGGTCGACGAAGCGTTGCAGGTCTTTCACCGATGCCTCGTTGCGGCTGTCCGCAGCAATCGGGTAACGATGCGCCATGACCTGTTCCCAAGGTTTGGCGACCTGTTTGGCCCAGGCTTTGGCGATCTGTTCGCCGGCCGGATCGCGCAGCGTTTCCCAGGCGAACTGGATCGGCAGGCTGAACAGGCTTTGCAGCGAGGTGGAAAGCCCGCCCTGACTGGTATCGACCGTGGTTTCAACGTAGTTACGCACGTTGGTGACTTCGCTCGGCTGCCCTTCAAGGGTTTCGCTGATCAACTGCTTGCTGCTCTTGCCGACATCCTGCGAGCGCTGGATGTTGTTCATCCGTACTTTGAGTTTACGCAGCGCTGCCAGGTAGCGATCCATGATGGTGCTGTCAGCGCCCTCGGCATTCTGCGCTGCGAAAACCCTTGATACAGGTTCGAAGCGTTTGGCCAGACTGCCGTCATCCACGGCAGGCAATGGCGAGATCAGTACGCTGGCCGCAGCTTCCTTGTTGTCGAAGATACCGCTGACCTTGCCCCAGAAGCCATCGTCGCGTTTGACTCCGGTCTGTTGCGCTTCGCGAGGCGCAGGCACGTCCCATTGCGTGTTGTCGTTGACGGCAGACAGCAGCAGTTTGACCGGCGAATTGCGTACGTCGCTGAGCAATGACAACTGCTGCGTGGCGTTGGCCATGTCGCTGAAGCGGCGCACACCGACGCTGTCGATCATGGTGTACCAGACCTGCGTGTAGTCGCGCTTGTAACGGGCCATGAATTCACGAACGAAGTTGGCTTTCTGCACCACGCTGTCGCCGCCTTCGCCATCCAGAACCCAATCCGACTCGTTACGCAGGTTGCCGGACACCAGCTTGATCAGCTCGGGTTTCACGAACTCTTCCCAGCCCTGACGGGTGAAAATCGCAGGTACAGCCTCCGAACCGTAGAGCAACTGGCGACCCGGCATAGGTACCAGATCATTCAGGCCGATTGCCGGGAACTGACGGCTGGATTCCAGTTGCAGGCGCAGGTATTCACGGTCCACCAGCGAGCTGGAGATCATGAAAAACTTCAGGCTCTTGCGGGTCTCGTCGATCAGTTGCTCATTGCGTGGCATGGCCGGCGCGTCACCATTCTTGAGCAGCTGTACGTAGACCGGCGAGTTGTCCTCGATGACGTCGTCGCTGATCGGATTGGTCTCGCTGGAAATGCCCGCCCAGGCCACCGGCAACGCTGCGTTGACGAACTCGGTTTCCGGATGCGTGGTCGGCTGAGTCAGAATCAGATAGAGCTTGAGGGCGTTGTATGACTCGATGATGGACGCCACTTGCCGTTCATCGAGTCGCCCGAGCATCTCTTCCGACAACGACAAGCCGCCTGTTGTGGCTGATAGCTCGGCAGCATCGTTGGCAGTGGCCGGGTTGCGTAGCGCGGCAATCGCTTCGCTGCGCGTCTGGCTGGCTGTGCCTCTTGCTGCGCCGGTCAGTCGATTGGCAACCTCGCCGGTGCTGCGCGGGATGCTGCTCAGGCTGGTCGGACGGCCCACAGCGACGTTGCGCGCGCCGCGGTCCAGCAGTTTCTGACCTTGAGCGCGTACCTTGCCCGTTTTGGTTTCCGACCCTGCGGGTGTAGCCCCGAAGCCATATTGCGGGTCCATGGTTTTGGCGAACTCGTTGAATTCACGCATCTGCAATTGCAGTTTCAGCGTGATCGGTTCCAGCGCCTGGGTACGAAGTTGCTGCAGGTAGGCAGTCTGGGTGGCGAAGTAGATATCGTCGCCACGGTACAGGCCGCCACTGAGCTGAAGAGGCACGCCCTTGGTGCGGTATTTCTCGATGGCAGCCAGCTGGTTGCGCAGCAATTCCAGGCCTTGGCCGGAGGCGAGGCGCTGGGCACGGTCCGGGGACTGTTCCAGTTCGGTCAACTGTTGGCTGATCGCGGCCAGCCACTCGCGGTTTTTCTGGAACGACAGGGCCTGCCAGCCGATGAAGGCCAGCCCGGCGAACAGCGCCAGAGCGATGACAATCGGCCCCAGTGATTTGTCGCGGCCATGACGTGACTGGTATAGGGTCAGGTCACGGTCAGGGAAAATGACGCGGCGGAAGGTATCGGTGATGAAGTAACTGCGATCACTGATTTTCCGTTGTTCGTCCTCTTCCAGCGCATCGGGTGCGGTCGCTGGCCGCAAGACGAACGACTCTGAAAGCTCGTCTTCATACACCGGTGTCAGCTGCTTGTCGGTTTGCAGGGCACTGGTGAAATACAGGCCGCGCAGCAACAACTGGGTACCGTTGACGTTACTGCGCGCGAAATGCTGCAGGAACTGTTCGAGTATCGCCGACAGCTCGGCAAAGTAGTTGGGGAAGTTGAGCAGGGCGCTGTTGGCGTCGGCACCCAGTGCGATCATCTGTGCATCGACGTGGCGACTGACATGCGCTTGCAGGTTCGCCAGTTTGCGATCGAGCACTGAACGCAGGCTTTCTGTGGTGATCTCTGTCAGACCGAACGTCATGCCCAGCGGCTGCTGGCGCTCATGCAGGTCCATACCGTCGAAAGCCTGGTTGAAGCCGGGCAGTTGGTCGGTCTTGGTCAGCATCAGATAAATAGGCGGGTTGGCGTCCAGGCAATCGGTATATTCCTCGATGCGCGTGACCAGGCGCGCACCCATCTCGTTGCGCTCGGCGGCAGAGGCGGCCAATAACTCTGGCAGGCTGACCACCAGCACCAGACCATTGACGGCGGCCTTGCTGCGCTGCTTTTTGAGCATACGCAGGAACGCAGCGAATTCGCTGGCAGACTGATCGTCACGCAGGTAGCGACCTGCGGTGTCGATCATCACGGCTTCAGGGCTGAAGTACCAATCGCAGTGCTGGGTGCCGCTTTCCGTGTCATTTGCGCTACTGGCAATGCTGGCCGACAGGCCGGAGCGGGTCAGCAAGGAGGTCTTGCCTGCCGCCGACATGCCGATGACCAGATACCAGGGCAGATCGTAGAGCGCCGAGGAGCCGCCACCGCCTGCCGAGCGATCGGTGCGCAGCATGGCAATGGCATGCTTGAGGCGGTCGCGCAGCACTTGCTGATCACGGAACTCACCGGTGGACTTCAGCGAGCGGTCAACTTCGATCTGAACCAGATTTTCGAGGTTGTGTTCGGTACGAATCCGTCGGTATTGGCGCAGTACGATCAACAGCAGATAGAAGGCGCTGATGATCGCCATCGCTTCGAGCGTATAGCCTTGCAGCCAACTGATCCTGGGGGCGAAAAACCAGCAGACAGCCAGGCTGATCAGCCACAGTATCGGGACCAGGAACCAGAAACTTTTTAACAGGCGCAGTAATGTCTTCATGTCTTCCTGACTCGGTTACCTGATCGGGACTCAAGCATTGAACAGTTGGCTGATTTGTTCGGCCAATGCGGCCACGTCTTTGCCCAGCAACCAGTCAAGCGTCAGATAGACACCCAGGCACACGAGGGCGATGAGCACCAGGTAAAGCCATACCGGAACTTCATGGCGAAGCATCTGCGACACTTGGTCAGGCAATGCCCAGTCAGGCGACAGCGCCTTTGGCGTCTTGCGATAGCGTGCGATGTCCTGGCCCAGCGTGTTGGCCAGATAGCGCAATTGGTCTTTCTGGCCGAGGCCGAACTTGCCTTCGAAACCCAGCGCCAGGCACAGGTGGTACACCTCAAGCACATCCAGGTTCTTTTTCACGTCGGCGCGCAGCAGTTCGATTTTCTCGAAGAAGCCTTCGCCCGCCAGGTGGACGCCGAAATAACGGAACTGCAGCGGCTCCATTTCGAAGTGGCGACGCATATCGTTGTCGCCCGAACGCAGCACGCTCTCATCAAGGAATGCGCACAGTGCGTACTGCGCGTCTTTTACCTGTTCGACGCTGTAATTGGCGCTGCGCGCCTGACGCTCCAGGTTGGCGAAGAAAGTATCGACGCTGGCTTCGAACGCCGTGACCGAGATCGCTTGGCGGCCGCGACGGACAATCAGCGCCATGGTGATGAAGTCACGTACCAGGTCTTTGAGCGTAGGTTTTTCGGTTGCGGCCGCAGCGGCACCTTGCATCACGGCTTCAGTCATTTAAGCACCGCCAACAGTTCAAGCTTGAGATTGGTAAGCGCGCTGGGCGCGTAGAAGGAAATGGCCTGGGCTTCCATCATGCGTTCGTACACCCGGCCATGCGGCTCGATGGAGAAGTAATGGTTGTCCAGGCGCACCGGAATGGCGTTTGGCAGGCGTGTCGAGTGGTTCAGGGTGACGCCCGGCATGGCGCTGTTGACGACCACCTCGATGTCCTCCGGCGAGCCGACCTTGAATGCACGCGGCACCAGTTCCAGCAGGCTGGAGCCGGGCATGTCGGCATGCACTGAAATATAGAAATCCGCTTCGGTAAGGCGTGGGTCGAGCAATTGGCCCTGCCAGTACGAAGGCCGGACCTGGCTCAGATTGATGACGATGCACTGGTTCGGAATCACGTTCTCAAGCAGCAGACGAACCAGTTCGTCGAGCTTCACCAGCGAGGCCGCCGGGTCCTGATGATCGTAATCGGGGATGTCAGTGAGCTGGGTGTCCAGCGAGAACGTCAGCAAACCGCCCGCCAGTTCCGCGAGAAACAGATACAGGCGCTCCGGGTGCAGGCGTGGGTGCGCCAGCAGATGGGCCAACTGCGGGTAGGCGCGGTTGACCGTATTCAGCAGCCAGAACAACGTAACGTCGCTGGAACCGAACTCGGCAATCTGGTCGGCACGTTCGCGGCGGCGGCCAGAAAGTGCCTTGCTCTTGGCTTGCAGCACGCTGATCAGGCGTCTGCCAAGGCCAACCAGCGTCTCGTGGGTGCCCACGTGCAACGTAGGGTGCACAAAATGCGCGTCAAGGTTGAAACCGCCGATGCTATTGCGTGCCAGTCGGGCAATCGGGCAATAACTGTAGCCATCCAGAGTGTCGCCATCGACCAGCATCACGACGTTCAGACGCAGGCTGGTGATCTCGTTTTCCAGATCGCCTTCGTTGAGGTCAGGCAGGGTGTCGAACTGTTTGCGAAAGCGCCGGGCGCTCTTCTGTTCCTGGCCATCTTCAACGTAGTTCAGGCCAAAGGGCTCGGGCAGCTTGAGCGCCGCATAGACCTTGATTTCTCCACCCTTGATCAGATTTTTCAGGTCGCGGGCGGCGGGCAGCGGGTCGTGCTGCGGCGCGTCGTAAAGGCTGCCGTCAGGGAACACCAGCTTCAGGCGCTTCAGTTGCAACGAGCCTGTGGCCAATGCCTCGACGTCGACTTCCAGCGTTTGCACGCCCCAATGGAAAGGCGTGGAACGCAGTGTCGACTCAGCAAGCTGATGCTGGTGAAACTCATCCTGATATTGGAAATGTTGTGGCAAAAGGAACATGCCTTCCGACCACATCACGCGGCTTTGTTTACTCATTTGGCGCCTTCCAACAAAGAATTGAATTGTGAGTCCGCTGCCTTTTTCGCAGCACTGCCGGCCGAGTCCTGAACCTGCTGGACAGCGGCGTCCTGCACACGCTCGGTAATACCTTTGCCGGCGGGTTGTTCGGGCATCGAATTGGATTTAGTGAACTGCTCTTCAGTCTTGAGCCTGTTCAGCACATCCACGCCACGAACGGCGAGGATGTAGTTGTTGTCCACCAGCACGCGCACACCGTCGGACGAGAACCAGATACCGTCCTTGCGCAGCGTGTTGGCGTCGAACGCGACCTTCCAGCGGCTGTTTTCGTCAGTCCGGAAGAACGCCGCGATGCCCACATAGGACGCGTTGGGGTTCAGCGGCCATTGATCGGTCTGCCCTATGCCTGGCAACAGAATCAGCTCCTTGCTATCAACCAGTGTGTTGCCCAGAGCCTTTTGCGGGTCATCCCAGAGGCTGTCGGCGTTGATCGACTCGAAGCGCTCCAGAGAGGCCAGTTGATAAACGCGCACCACCACAGAGAGCGGTTTGCCGTACTCATCGGGGTTGAGCTGATTACCGCCGTCAGTCGTCAGGATGACTTTTTCGTTGTCACCAAACATCATGTCGCCAGCCCAGGTGTCATCCATGCGCTTGGCGACACGGTCCGTCACGCCACAGGCGGACAGAGCCAGCATCATTGCCAGAACAGCCAGGCACCTTGCCAAGGCTGGCTTCGAGGAACAATTGCCTTGAAGTCTTTTATTCATCACGTCTTACCTATGGGGTGATCGATCAGGTCAGTGTGTAAGCGAAGTCGCCATCGCTGCCCAGATCGATGGTCAGGCTCTGAATCGGCTTGTCCTGCGCCATCCGCTCCAGCACTCGCTGGGCGAGTTCCGGCATGAGGGTCTTGGACAGGATGTTGTCGATGTTGCGTGCGCCGCTGTCGACTTCCGTGCAACGCGAAGCGATGGCCTTGATCAGCGCTTCGTCGTAACGCAGTACCGCCTGGTGATTGCGCTCGAAACGTTTGCGGATGCGCTCCAGTTTCAGGCCGACGATGCGTTCCAGAATCGCGTCTTGAACCGGGTAGTACGGCACGATGGTCAAGCGACCGAGGAACGCCGGTTTGAACACCTGATTCAGCTCGTCGCGCAGGCCTTCCACGATGTCATCGGGAGTCGGCTTCTGCTCGGTGTTCAGGCACCACTGCATGATGCGATCAGTACCGGTGTTGGAGGTGAGAATGATCACGGTATTGCGGAAGTTGATCTCGCGACCTTCGCCATCGTCCAGCACGCCTTTGTCAAAGACCTGGAAAAACAGCTCGAGCACGTCCGGGTGGGCTTTCTCCACCTCGTCGAGCAGCACCACGCTGTAAGGCTTGCGGCGCACGGCTTCGGTCAGCACGCCACCTTCGCCATAACCGACGTAGCCCGGCGGGGAGCCTTTGAGGCTGGAGACTGTGTGGGCTTCCTGGTATTCGGACATGTTGATGGTGATGACGTTACGCTCGCCGCCATACAGTGTGTCAGCCAGCGCCAGCGCAGTTTCGGTCTTGCCGACACCGCTCGGGCCGAGCAGCAGGAACACACCGATCGGCTTGTTCGGGTCTTCCATGCGCGCGCGGGAAATCTTGATGCGCTTGCCGATCTCTTCAAGCGCATGATCCTGCCCCAGCACGCGTTCACCCAACAGCGCTGGCAGACTTTGTACGGTATCGATCTCGTCGCGCAGCATCTTGCCCAGCGGGATACCGGTCCAGCCGGAAATCACTTCACCGATGGTGCCGCCGTCTACCAGCGCGTGGACCAGCGGTTGCTCGCCCTGCACACTGGCCAGTTCGGCACGCACTGCAGCGATCTGCTCAGCATCAGGCGCGCCGTTTTCCGGAACGCTGAGTGCGCCAAGCTTTTCGACCAGTTCCAGCTCGCGCTTCCACTGTTGCTCCAGCGACTCGCGGGTTTCCTGTTCGGCTTTCAGCTCTTCGTGCAGGGCCGTCAAACGGCGAGCGTGGTCGCTGCCCTTGGCGGTTTCCTGCTCCAGCACGGTGATTTCTGCATTCAGGTTGTCGATGTGGCGCTTGCAGTCTTCCAGCGCGCCTGGCTGTGCCGATTGGCCCAGCGCGACGCGTGCGCAAGCGGTGTCGAGCACGCTGACGGCTTTGTCCGGCAGTTGGCGGCCGGTGATGTAGCGATTGGAAAGGCGTACGGCCTGCACCAGCGCTTCGTCCATCACGGTGACCTTGTGATGCTCCTGCATCTTCGCCAGCAGCCCACGAAGCATGTGGATGGCCTTGTCTTCGTCAGGCTCTTCGACTTTCACGACCTGGAAACGACGAGCCAATGCGGCGTCTTTTTCGAAATACTTTTTGTATTCTGCCCATGTGGTGGCGGCGATGGTGCGCAGCTCGCCACGCGCCAAGGCAGGCTTGAGCAGGTTCGCTGCGTCGTTCTGCCCGGCCTGGCCACCCGAGCCGATCAGCGTGTGGGCTTCGTCGATGAACAGAATGATCGGGTGCAGGCTGCGCTTGGTTTCTTCGATGACCGACTTGAGGCGGTTTTCGAACTCGCCTTTGACCCCGGCTCCGGCCTGCAACAGGCCCAGATCCAGGGTGTGAATGGCGACGCCCTTGAGCACCGAAGTCACGTCGCCCTGCACGATGCGCAGCGCCAGACCTTCCACCACGGCTGTTTTACCCACACCCGCTTCACCAGTCAGGATCGGGTTGTTCTGACGGCGGCGGGTCAGGATGTCGACCATCTGCCGCACTTCGAACTCGCGTCCCAGTACCGGATCGATACGACCATCGCGGGCGCTCTGGGTCAGGTTGACGGTGTACTGGTCCAGGGCAGGGGTCTTGCCGTTGCCCTTGGTGGTTGCGCCCGTGCTTGCGTCGGCGTTGGCCAGAGGCTTGCTCAGTTTGGTCTCCGGGCTGCCTTCGACCAGCGCGCTCATATTCAGGCGCAGGTCGTCAGCGTTGATTTTCTCCAGTTCCGGCGCCGAACCGATGACCACGCGGCGCAGGGCATCGTCATCCAGCAAGGCCTGAATCAGGTGGCCGGTGCGGATCTGCGACTGACCGAATTCGATCGACGCCAGTACCCAGGCCTGCTCGATCATGCGCGTGATGTGCGGCGAGAGCGCAGGCGTCCGTGTGTTGCCTTTCTTGAACGTCCCCAGCGCGGTGACCAGCTGTGCTTGCAGGCGATCAGGCACTACGTCGTAGTGGCGCAGGATCACCGGCAGGTCGTTATCGTTGTTGTCGAGCAATTGCAGCAGCAAGTGCTCGACTTCAACGTCGTAGTGGTTCTCCGACAGGCACAGCGCAGCAGCGCTTTCAGTGGCAGTGCGGCTCGTTTCGTTCAGCTTGGCGAACAGGGACTTCAGGTTCACAGGGAGACCCCATCAAAAGGAATATGGAAAACAGCGCAACGGGAGGGCTCCACGTCGACACCGGGGCGTTTGAGCCAGCCAAGCCAGCCCAGCGATACATTGCCTTGGCGACCCAGGCGGGCCACGGGTACAGCTTCGCGCTTGAGCTTCGGCGCAATCTGGAAGTCCAGTTCGGCGCCGATGTAAAAACGCACCAGTTCAACAAGCTTCTGGTAATCCTCGGTGCCCGGCTGAAAGCGCTGGTAGTCAGCCAGTTCCAGAGGCCCCATTTCGATACGCACGCACGACTGGTAATCCCAGACGCGATTGCCAGCCACGGCGCTTTGCCCCAGCACGGCGTTCTTGCGGCCCAGCTGCGTGCACTGGCTGCTGTCGAGCTTCAGCCAGCGCCCGGCGAACTGCTGGATCTTGAACGGCAGCGAGAAATAAAAACTCAGCATGACTTCAAGGTTCAGGGCGTTGCGCGGCTTCTGGGCGAACATCCCCGAGAAGTAGCTGAACAGTTCGCGACGCAATGGCGACTCGCCCTTGTCGAACTTTTGCTTCAACGCTTCGGGGCCGAAACCCACCAGGTTGAGCAAATAACGATCAAAGTTCGACGTGCCGTTACGCTCGTACTCGATGTAAAACTTGTACTTCTGCCAGGCCTCGTAAAACAGCGTGGTCATGCGATGCGAAAAAATATCCAGAAACGCATGCGCAGCGTCGTCTCGGTACTGAATATGCCTATCGATGAGCAGCTCGGTGTACGGGCGCGGCAGCACGCCTGATGGGCCGACCAGGCCCATGAACGTGACCTGCACCTCGGACAGCGGCAAACCGGCCGCCGAGAGCTTGCCTTCGCGTTCGAACTGCAGGTCGCTGACTTCACTGGCCGGAAAGTTCAGCGACAGCTGCGAACGAAAGCGCAGAGGGTCCTCATGCGGCCTGGTTTCCAGGTCCATGCGCCCATTCCTGCTGTAATGCAGGCGAAGCAAACGCACCAACTGAAAAAATTCGAATCGGTGCGGCTCAGCCCTTGCCTGGTCAATCAGACCAGGGGTTGATCGCCTGTTCGCGGGGGCCATTGGACCACTCTCTTTTCGCGCTGCACGGTGCGAAGGGTTAATTGGGTAAAGCTGTTCATCGAGCAGTACTGACCAAAGAAGTGGTCAAGGACCATGCCGAACAGGAACACGCCGCTGCCGGTGTACTGGCTTTCATCGAACTTCAGCGTAATACCGACGCCGCGCACAAAGTTCGGCCGCGGATGGCCGATGCGTGCCACGACCGGCTCGCTGCTCACCGAAACGATCCCGTTGATCTGTTTGCGAATCGCCGACACGTTGCGGTAGTTGTAAAGCGACAGCAGTTCCAACAGCACTTCGCGACCCTTCGAAACCAGCGACATGTGGTTCAGCGACAGGTGCGAGATGAGCCGCCAGATCACGCCGTTGCCCAGCGGCACGCGCACCGTCGCCGTCGGTTTGCGCAGGCAGCGGATATCCTTGATCACCGAATTGGAGGGAATGTTGAAGTCCCCGCGCTCGCCGCCAAAAGGCAGCATCAGTGGTAAATCGCGATTGCTGCACGTCAGGCGGATACTGAGTGTGTCGTTGTTGGAATCAATCAGTTCCAGATCCCGATCCACGACGCGGATGAACATGTTCGAGCCATCGCTTTGTCGGCTCTGCGTCGGACGTCGCCGGGCGATCCAGAAGCTCTGACCGGGGCCTTGATCGCCGCGTGGTTCAAAGAACGGATGGCAGGTGCCGACCTGATCGTTGCCGTTGATCTTCTTCACCCGGCGTACGCGATCGATCGAGACCACTTCGGCAGAGCTTTGCAGGCGCACATCCGGCGTTACCGCGTATTCATGCTGAACGTGGGTCAGCTTGATCGGCTCGGCCTGCTGGCGGAACAGGTTGATGATGGGCGTGCAGTTGAGCTTGAAATTGTTACGGCCGATGTTCTGGGTCAGGCGTGCCAGACGATCCGTCAGGTCGTAGTCGGAAAAGTAGAAATTGATTTCCACTTTGGCGATCTCTTTGCCAGCCAGAATACGGGCAAAGCCTGACAGGTCGAAGAACATGAACTTGTCAGGGAAGGTGAAGTATTCGTGCAGCAAGCGGTAACCCAGAAACGAACGTTCCGAGTAATCCACCAGCCCTTCATCCAGACCATAGCCGACAGACTTCAGGGCGTCGGCGGGCAGTACCACTTCACGAATGCGCCCTTCGTCTTCGAACGACAGGGTCGCTTTGGCCAGGTTGTTGAACAGCAGCTCATACAGTTGATGCATCAGCGTGCTTTCGCCATCAAGGAAAAAGCGCAGTCGGTCCAGTTCCATCTTGCCGAACAGGACGTCGGAGGTCGCACCCAGGCCGATGCGCAAGCGCGCAATCAGGTCTGCACTGTGGCCGTTGAACGCCGAACGCTCCATTTCAATGAACGAAGCACTTTGCACTGCCACTGGCCACAGTTCGACCGGGTAGCACGTACGAAACTTGCATACTATTCCGTCTATAGGTGTGGCATGCAGCTCGGTGTGCCGGGCTACGCGATAGGATTCGGTGACCTTTTCCTGCTTGCCCATGTTGAACTCGACGATGGACATCGAAGGGGTAGGGCGCAGGTAGTGCGGGTACAGCACCTCCAGAAACGACTCGACGATTTCAGGAAACTCATCGTCGAGTTTCTTGTGTACGCGCGCCGACAGGAACGAGAACGCCTCGATAAGGCGCTCGGTGTGAGGGTCTTCGCAGTTGTCGCCCTCAATCAGTAATCGCGAAGCGATCTTCGGATATTGAGCGGCAAATTCCTGGCCCAGAAAGCGCAGGTGCGAGAGTTCCTTCTCGTAATAGGGCAGCAGATCGTCGAGCATCAGTTGAGGTTCTGCACTTTGTATTCCTGAGTGTTGACCTGCAGCACGGCGTCAAAGGAAACCTGACGCGAAATGTCCTGCAGACGCAGTACTGCGTCCACACGAAAAGTCAGCATGCGCTGGCCGGTCTGTTGTGCAAGCAACTGGACTTTCACGCTGCGGAAACGTCGGTCACCGACAGAAATTGCCTTCTCCAGCTGGCGCTGAATCAAAAGACGGTCCTGTGGGTCGAGCACGCTTCTACTGGTGAAGTCGGGCATACCGTAATCGAGGATGGTGCCGCTCAGATTGGCGAAACCCTCCAGCCCGTTAGCGACCAGAGACTGGCGAGTGTTCACCAGAATCTCCAGGTCACGAACGATGCTGGCCTTGTAATCGGCCAGCGAACTCAACCGTTGCGATGACGATTCCACGGACTGATGCGGACGATCGTCGAGCAACCGATCCAGCAATGAAGGCAACAGCTTGTGTTGACTACTCATGTTGCCTCCCTGGCTAAGTGATGGATCAGCCGCGAGTCGATTGCGGCAATTCGGCGACCAGACGCAACGATGCTGTCAGTTCATCCAGTTGGTAATGCGGACGCAGGTAAGTCACGGCCTTGTAGACGCCAGGCTTGCCAGGCACTTCAAACACTTCGGCACGCGCTTCGCGCAACGGGAACTTGGCCTTGGCTTCCTGACTGGCGGTGTCATCCAGCAACACGTAGCTGGACAGCCACTTGTTGAGGAACAACTCGACATCCTTGCGCGATGCGAAACTGCCGATCTTGTCGCGCATGATCGCTTTCATGTAGTGAGCGATACGCGAGGTCGCGAAGATGTATTGCAGTTGCGCCGAAAGACGAGCGTTGGCGTTGGCAATGTCGGTGTTGTACTGCTTCTGCTTCTGGGTCGACTGAGTGCCGAAGAATGCGGCGTAGTCGGTGCCTTTGCAGTGCACCAGAGGAATGAACCCCAGGTCCGACAGCTCTTTTTCGCGACGGTCGGTGATGGCAATTTCAGTCGGGCATTTCAGCGCGATTTCGCCGTCATCGGTCTTGAAGGTGTGGGTCGGCAGGCCTTCGACCAGACCGCCGCCTTCCACGCCGCGGATCGCCACACACCAGCCGTAGCGGGAGAATGCATCGGTCACGCGAGTGCCCAGTGCGTAGGCAGCGTTCATCCACAGGTATTTGTTGTGGTCACGGCCATCGACGCTTTCGACAAAGTTGAATTCTTCGACTGGCGTGGTATCCGGGCCATATGGCAGGCGACCCAGCACGTGCGGCAGAGTCAGGCCGACATAGCGGGAGTCTTCAGAGGCGCGGAACGACTTCCACTTGGCGTATTCGACCGTATCGAAGATTTTCGCCAGATCGCGAGGGCCGGCCATGTCGGTGAACGAGTCCCAACCGAACAGCTCAGCCGATGCCGCGGAAATGAACGGCGCGTGGGCGGCGGCTGCAACGTGGGAGATCTCCTCGAGCAGG
Source organism: Pseudomonas sp. Pme6b (assembly GCF_058129925.1). Lineage (NCBI taxonomy): Bacteria > Pseudomonadati > Pseudomonadota > Gammaproteobacteria > Pseudomonadales > Pseudomonadaceae > Pseudomonas > Pseudomonas sp. Pme6b. The sequence goes on along the minus strand of NZ_CM176704.1, from coordinate 5,824,050 downwards.
TACATGTCTTCCGGGCTGCGGTTGAACTCGTAGTCACCCAGCAACATACCGAACGGTGCACCACCGAAGGTGCCGTACTCTTCTTCGTAGATCTTCTTGAACAGTGCGCTCTGGTCGAATTCGGACGAGGCCTTGAGGTCACGCACGAGGTCTTTTTTCGAAGCATTGAGCAGGTGAATCTTCAGCGTGGTACTGGTCTCGGTCTGGTCAACCTGATACTTCAGGCCGCGCCAGGACGCTTCCAGCTGCTGGAATTCACGGGCGTGCATGATTTCGTTCATCTGCTCGGAGAGCATCGAATCGATCTCGGCGATGCGCGCGTCGAGCACGGCGATCAGGTCTTTGCTTGGCGTCATTTCGCCTTCAAGTACCTGGGCCACCAGTTCGCCGATCAGATCGCGGGTACGGGTGCGCTCGGTCTCTGAGCGCGCAACGCGGCTTTCGGAAATGATGCTGTCGAGCAGGGAGGATTGCGGGGCGAAGTTTTCAACTTCAACCAGAGCGCTGTCCTGCTGAGTCACGGGTTGCTTATCGGTCATCGTCAGGCTCCTCCTTACTCTTTGCTGTCGGTGGCAGGAACGGCGGCTTCACGGCCGAACTCCTTGCCCAGGGTTTTCAGCTTTTCAGTGTTCTGCAACACGTCCATCAGCAGTTCTTCAAGCTTGTCGTTGCCACCCATCTTGTTACGCAGGTCAGCCAGCTTGTTGCGCACTTCCAGCAGCTTGCGCAGCGGCTCGACCTGACGCACGACGTTCTGCGGCTCGAAGTCTTCCAGCGCATTGAAGTTCAATTCGACGCCAAGCTGAGTACCGTTCTTGGCCAGGGTGTTGTCGACGCGATACGCCAGGCGCGGCTTGATGCCTTTAAGGACGCCGTTGAAGTTGTCGCGATCGATGAAGATGAACTTGCGATCCTTGAGCTTGGGCAGCGGCTCCAGGGGGTTGCCGGAGAAATCGCCGAGAACGCCTACAACGAATGGCAGCTCTTTCTTTTCCTGAGCGTCGCCGATATCAACGTCGTAAGTGATATGGACCCGAGGCGCGCGAACGCGGTCAAGTTTGTGCTGGGTACTTTCCTTCTTCGCCATCGTCATCTCCTGTGCGAGCAACTCGCTGCAAGTCGTTTGCGTACCGGGCCTGGACAGGCCGGGCGCGATTAGAGTCCTTCAATCGTCAGCAAAAGGCGCTGACGGATTTCATCGTTCATTTCCAGAATGTTTTCGTGCCCGACCGACTCTTCAAAGCTTGTATTGCCTGCGATCTGCGTGCTGTTGCGAATGACCGACTCATCCGGCAGCTCGGAGCGCACCGGTGAGCTGATCACGCAGAACGGCAGATCGCCGAAGTCTTTCAAGCGCTCTAAACTGACCGGGAAGCGCAACCCTTCGAACAGGCGGCTCATGCCCGGTGACTTGCTCAGGCAATAGAACAGGACCAGATAATGCACAACGTAGCGATACAGCTCGGCGCTACTGCGATTAGGGTCCTTGATGACCTTGCGAAACTGCGCCAGATCGAAGGAGTTGAAGCCCACCACCCAGCGCACCGGGCTGGTGATGCGTATGGTCTGCCCGCTTTGTGACAGCACCATGTCGTATTCGAGCGGGAACAGCTCGGGCGTCGTACTGATCAGGTTCAGCGGCACTTCCAGTTCATTGACCAGCTTGAACGGCTCTGCCGATGCAATGCGGTCATAGAGCTCTTTAAGCTCCTTGAAATGGTGCTGAGTCTCTCGACCGCTGCTGCGTTGCGCGCCCTGCAGGTATTCACCGAAGAATGTCTGCGGGCGTATCAGCAACGCGAGGGTCGACAGGTAGTCGGACGCCTGCACCTTGAGCGCGTCGGAAATAGCGCGCGTCTGCTTGCGCAGCTTGATCAATGCTTCTATATCGAACGTCTGAGTCATCGGTACATCGTCCTTGAACCCTTCACGACCGCTTCCCGGATCAGACCGGGGACGGGGAAGAGTTGCGAATTTCTCGACTGCACACCTGCTCATGAAGTGGTTTTGCCATGTGCGTAAAGCAAAACGCACCGCCACTATGAGGAAGGATTTGGTGCTGGCATATAGATGTCGTCTAGCCAGCAGTGTGGTCTATGGCACTATTTTCAGTAGGAAAGTTCCTACAGGCGGTGGATATTTTCTCGGTTTTGTTACAGTAAGCAATGATTGCTATGAGCCACTACTGGTTAATATTACAGCAGTAATATAGCCGTAAGCCTTGATTTATAAGGGCTTTGGAGCGTTATCTGGATCCGATTTCGAACGCAATTAAGCTTAAAAAGATGAACTTATTTGCCCGCTGTTTGCGTCTTAAGGACGATAAAATCACGATGCCGTCTTGTGAGCGGATATTTCTCGGATGAGGGATGATGGCACCACGAGTGGTTCAGGTGGCAACAGGAGAGTGAGTGAAACGCACACCGATTCTTGCCGAGCGCAAGAAGGAAGGTGCTTGCTGATAAACGTCCCCGGATTTTCTTGCAGCAAACAAAAAACCCGCCGAAGCGGGTTTTTCCAAGACCATCCCGACTTCCTGTCGGACGCCTCCCAGGCGATGGTCGATCATCCTTGATCCTGGTGAACTCCCTGTTCACCACTTGATGGATCCAATCTTATGCGCCGCGTGCAGGTTCGGAAATAGCCAAGTTCCCCCGCCGCGTGTAAGCCTTTCGCTATACCTCACGTGTTCATGCTCGAACAGCGGGGTGAGGGGCAGGAATTCTGGCGTCAGGAAAGATTTTGCATCTGCAGGTTCGCCGACAGCAAAAATCGCCGACAATAAAAAACCCGCCGAAGCGGGTTTGTACCAAGACCATTCCAACTCCCTGTCGGCTGCCTTCCCGGCGATGGTCGATCGTCCCTGATCCTGGCGAACTCCTTGTTCGCCAGTTGTTGGATCCAATCTTACGGCGCTGATAGCAGGTGAAAAATAGCCAACCTTCCCTATTGCGTGTAAGCCTTTGGCTATACATGTGTAAGGTTTTGTATGTGGATGGCCGTGAACGTACGCATCAAAAAACCGGTTTTAGCGGCGAAACAGTTGCTCCAGAGGGGGTCAATGTGTTGCTAAGGCGAGAAAGTCGCCGCCACTTCACAATAACGCTGCTCGGCATTTTTACTGTCCTCGTCGCGATTTCGGGCAGCACGTTTGGTCCACTCCCGGCATTCCTCCTTGAAGTTGACCTGCGCAGCCTTGCGACACTCGCGCCGTTCGAATGAGCGAACGGCGAAGTTTTCGCAGACGCTGTCGCCGTCGATGCTGTTGCCGTAAACCCGCCACTGCGCCCGATAGCGGTTTCTGCCGTCCCATTCACGAATGGAGGCCGTCGCAACGCTGTAGGGCCGGGCCGAGCGAGCAGGGTTGCGAGCAGCGTTGGCTTTGAAGTCAGCCATGTAGTCTGCGGACACCATGCCTTTCGCCGGTTCTGCCTGAGCGGGTCGAGGAACCTGGCCAAAGCGACAGTTCAATACGCTCTCATCGATGACATTGCCGCTTTTCATGCAGTTATCCAGCGGCTGCACGGCGGCTGGCTGTTCCCGGGTTGCGGCGACAGGTAACAGCTCAGGCGCATGGATCGACGGCGCGGGTGCGGGGCTTGCCACCATTGTCGGTTCGCTGTCGATCACGGTGGTCTCTGGTTCAGGTGCAGGTCGCTCGACAGGTGCCAGTGCCACCTTTGGGCCTCGCCCATGAGACACGACCAGCCCGGCCAGGCAACCCGCAACGATAAGGCCTGCCAGCCATAGCCAGTAGGGCCGCGACTTGCCCGGTCGAGCGCTAAGTTTACGGCTTGGATGCGCGCCCAGAACGACATCGACCTGGCCCGGCACAAGGCGCTGAATGCGGATGATCCCGTCGTCTTCGGGTTGCTGTGTGGAATCCATTCCTGCTCCAGATCAAGCGGTATGAAGGTGAGCGCCGCGCCTGCTGACGCAGCAGGCATGAAATCTCAACGTTATCGGCCACGCGCCGTGTTTCTGTAACGCTTTGGTGGTGTATGCATTTGGCCTGTCGCGTTAAGGTTGGGACCGTGTTGTTTGACTGATGGATGAACCGCGAATGCACCAGCGTCTTGAGCAGGTTTTTGGTTACACGCAGTTCCGGCCAGGCCAGGAGGCAGCGATCAGCGCCGTGCTGGCCGGACGCTCGGCTGCGGCAATTTTCCCGACGGGCTCAGGCAAGTCGCTATGTTACCAATTGCCTGCGCTACTGCTGCCCAATTTGACGCTGGTGGTCTCGCCGTTGCTGGCGCTGATCCAGGATCAGCTTGCCTTTTTGCACCGCCACGGCATTGCGGCGGCAAGTATTGATTCGGCGCAAAGCCGCGATGACGTTGCCGACGTCATGGCACGCGCACGCTCCGGAGAGCTGAAGATCCTGATGATCTCGGTCGAACGCCTCAAGAACGAACGTTTCCGCAACTTCATCGCCCAGGTGCCGATTTCCTTGTTGGTGGTCGACGAAGCGCACTGTATTTCGGAGTGGGGGCATAACTTTCGGCCTGATTATCTGAAGCTGCCGGACTACCAGCGCGAATTCAACATCCCTCAGGCACTGCTGCTGACCGCGACCGCGACACCGCAGGTCATTACTGACATGCAGGAAAAATTCGCCATTGCCCCGTAGGACGTCATCACCACCGGCTTCTATCGCGCCAACCTGCACCTGTGGGTCAAGCCGGTCAGCGGGCGTGACAAAAGGCGCCTGCTGGTCGAGTGGCTCAATGAGCGGCGCGGCCAACCGACAATCGTTTACGTAACGCTGCAAAAGACCGCCGAGCATGTCGCGGTGCACCTTGAGCAGAATGGTCTGCCTGCCAGTGCTTACCATGCCGGGCTGCCTAATGATCAGCGCGAGTCGATTCAGAAGCGTTTCATGGGCGGCAGCCTGAACTGCATCGTGGCGACCATTGCGTTCGGAATGGGCATCGACAAAAGCGACATCCGTAATGTGGTGCATTTCGACCTGCCCAAATCCATCGAGAACTACAGCCAGGAAATCGGCCGGGCAGGGCGCGATGGTGGTGCCTCGGATTGTCTGGTGCTGGCCAACCGCGACAGCCTCAATGTGCTGGAAAATTTTGTGTATGGCGACACGCCGGAGCGCGAGGGGATTGCCCGTGTGCTGGAGGATTTGCTCGATGCACGCCATGACGGGCAGTGGGAGTTTCTGCTCGGGCCGCTGGCTGATCTCAGCAATATCCGTCAATTGCCGTTGAAGACCCTGCTGGTGCAGCTGGAACTGCGCGGGATCATCGCACCGCGCTACGCTTACTTCGCCGAGTACCGCTTCAAGTTTCTGCTTCAGCCGCACGACCTGATGGCGCGTTTCGAGGGTGAGCGGCGCGAATTCGTTCAAGCGTTGATCGATACGTCCAGCCGGGCGCGTACCTGGGCCACGGTCAACTTCGACGCGATGTACCAGCAATACGGTGCCGAGCGTGGGCGGGTGGTCAAGGCGCTGGATTACTTTCAGGAAAAGGGCTGGATCGAGCTGGAAAGCAAGCAGATGACCGAGGTCTACAGCGTGTTGCGCAGTGACTTTGACCCGCAGGCGCTGAGCGTCGAGCTGCACGATTATTTCGCCCACCACGAGGCCACTGAAGTTGCGCGCATTCATGCAATGCTTGAGGTGTTCTCCAGTGATCAGTGCCTGACTCATCGGTTGGCACGCTACTTCGGCGATTACAACGCGCCCGAGCAATGCGGCCATTGCTCGGTCTGCCACGGCCAGATCGCCCATCTTCCACAGCCACCTGCGCTGGAACCTCTGGATAACCGGGACTTTCAGCAGGTGTGCGGTGATTTTATCCACAAGCACCAGGACTTCACTGGCCAGCCACCCAGCGCCGAATGCCTGACGCGCTTTTTGTGCGGCATCAGCGTGCCTTTGTTCACCAAACTCAAGGCTCGCGCCACCAGCGGTTTTGCCTTGCTGGAGGATTATCCGTATGCTCAGGTGAGGGCATGGGTGCAGGCGATGCTCTAAAACAAAACCGGCCGCTCAAGAGCGGCCGGTTTTGATTCATCAGTAAATAACGGCTGTATCAGTCGCGATGACGACGATGGCCGTGGTGCTTCGGACGACGGTCATGATCGCGATAGTAGCGGCGATCATCACGGCCACCGCGATAACGACGATCATCGCTGCGGCTTTCGTTGCCCATGTAGTTGCCGAGTGCGGCACCACCGCCGCCGCCTACCGCCGAGCCGATCAGGCTGCCGGTGCTGCCGCCAACGCTGCGGCCTACAACGTTACCGCCTGCTGCGCCCAGACCGCCGCCAATGGCTGCTTCTGTACGGTTGCGACGGTCTGCACCGACCGCACCGCCGGCTGCGCCACCCAGGCCAGCGCCAATCGCTGAACCGGTGCTGCCGCCGAGCTGTTGACCGACGACCGAGCCGAGTACCCCACCCAATGCTCCGCCTGCGCCTGATTCGAGGTTGCCTGCAGAGGCTGCACCGCTGATCAAGGCAAGAGACAACAACAGTATCGAGGAATACTTCATGTATGGAATCTCATAGGGATGACGGCGCGATCTTGGTGTCAAGTGAAGAATGTAGCAATGCAATTCCGACGAGTAACACGATTGCCACACAAACTGCTAAGTTATTGTTTTGGCTAAGGAACTTAAGTCGGAAAAGAGAGTCTGAGGTTACTTGTGAAAGGCCCGTTTCCAGCGAAACGGGCCTTTTTTGTGGGCGTCTTTTATGAGCGTCAGATGATGCGGGCCGACTCTGCCGATCGCTCGAGACGAATGGCCACGAACTTCGACGTCGGCGTGCTGCTGCCATCGCCAACGCTTTCCAGCGGTACCAGCGGGTTGACCTCTGGGTAGTAGGCCGCAGCCTGACCGGCCGGAATGTCGAACGCCAGCAGGGTGAAGCCTTTGACGCGGCGCTCGCGGTTGTCGCTCCAGATTGAGATCACGTCAGCTTTCTGACCCGGCTGAAAGCCCAGACGAATGATGTCGGCTTCGTTGACGAACAGCACATCACGCTGGCCTTTGACACCGCGATAACGGTCGTCCAGGCCATAGATAGTGGTGTTGTACTGATCGTGCGAGCGCATCGATTGCATGATCAGGTCCGGAATCTGCCCGGTCGAGCTGATGTCTTCATGGATCAGGCTCAGCGGCAACGCGTTGGATTTGAAGTTGGCGCGCGTCGAGGCTGTGTTCCAGCGGCGTGCACCGGCGGCGTTGCCCAAGTAGAAGCCACCCGGATGTTTTACGCGCTCGTTGAAGTCTTTGAAGCCGGGGATGGTGTCGGCGATCAGGTCGCGAATGCGGTCGTAGTCTTCGACCAGCCACAACCAGTCCACAGGTGCCTTGCCCAGTGTTGCGTTGGCGATACCGGCGATGATCGCAGGCTCGGAACGCATCTGCTTCGACGACGGCTTCAACTGTCCGTTGGATGCGTGGACCATGCTGAACGAATCTTCCACGGTCACGGCTTGTGGGCCGTTGGCCTGGATGTCGATGTCGGTACGGCCGAAGCACGGCAGGATCAGCGCGTCCTTGCCGTGGAACAGGTGGCTGCGGTTCAGTTTGGTGCTGATCTGCACGGTCAGGTCGCAGTTGCTGAGGGCTTCTGCAGTGCGATGGCTGTCCGGTGTTGCCTGGGCGAAGTTGCCGCCCAGCGCGATGAACACCTTGGCGCGACCTTCGGCCATGGCGTGAATGGCTTCGACCACGTTGTGGCCATTTTCGCGGGGCACTTTGAACTGGAAGCGTTTTTCCAGAGCATCGAGCAGGAACACCGGTGGGCGCTCGTTGATGCCCATGGTGCGGTCACCCTGCACGTTACTGTGACCGCGCACCGGGCACAGGCCTGCGCCTGGACGGCCAATGTTGCCGCGCAGCAGCATCAGGTTGGCGATTTCCTGAATGGTCGCAACCGAATGGCGGTGCTGGGTGATACCCATTGCCCAGCACATGATGACGTTCTTGCCCTTGGCGTACATGCGTGCCGACTGTTCGATGTCAGTAAGCGGCAGGCCGGACTGCTCGACAATCTCGTCCCAGGACGTGTCATCGATGGCGGCCAGGTATTCAAGCACGCCTTCGGTGTGTTCGTTGAGGAACGCGTGATCAAAGACCGACGGCTCATTTGCCAGCTGTGCATCACGCTCCCATTGCAGCAGGAACTTGGCCATGCCGCGCAACAGCGCCATGTCGCCGCCCAGGGCAGGGCGGAAGTAGGCGGTGTTGGTCGGACGGTCACCGTTGGTGAGCATTTCGACCGGGTGCTGAGGGTGCTGGAAACGCTCCAGACCACGCTCTTTCAACGGGTTGACGCACACCACCTGCGCGCCGCGTTGTACCGCTTCACGCAGGGGTTCCAGCATGCGCGGGTGGTTGGTGCCGGGGTTCTGGCCGAGGACGAAGATGGCGTCGGCGTGTTCGAAGTCTTCGAACGTCACGGTGCCCTTGCCCACGCCGACGCTTTGCGACAGCGCTACACCACTGGCTTCGTGGCACATGTTCGAGCAGTCCGGGAAGTTGTTGGTGCCATAGGCGCGCACGAACAACTGATACAGGTACGCCGCTTCGTTGCTGGCGCGACCCGAGGTGTAGAACTCGGCCATGTTCGGGCTGGGCAGGTTCTTCAGGTGCTTGGCGATCAGCGCGAATGCGTTGTCCCAGCTGATCGGCTTGTAACGGTCGGTTTCGGCATCGTAGGCCAGAGGCTCGGTCAGGCGGCCCTGATACTCAAGCCAGTAGTCGCTCTGCTCCAGCAATGCACTGACGCTGTAGCGGGCGAAGAAGGCCGGATCGACACGGCGTTTGGTGGCTTCCCAGTTGACCGCCTTGGCGCCGTTCTCGCAGAACTTGACCAGGCCGCTTTCCGGCGAATCGCCCCACGCGCAGCCAGGGCAGTCGAAGCCGCCATTCTGGTTGGTCTTGAGCATCATGCGCAGGTTCTTCAGAGCGTTGTCACTGCCCAGCCAGTGTTGCGTCACGCTGATCAGTGCGCCCCAGCCGCCTGCCGCACCTTTGTATGGCTTGTAGCGGGGGATAGGTGTCTTGTCGGCTTGATGATGAGTGCTCACGCTTGAATCTCCATCGCAGGGCTATAGACCCGCGGCGCACTGTGCTGCGGCAGGTGAATTAAATTGAGGTTGTGGCGGCGGGCCCATTGCAGGGCCAGGCCGGTGGGCGACGACAGGCTGACCAGGGTCTGGATGCCTGCGCGCAATACTTTCTGAATCAGTTCCAGGCTGCAGCGGCTGGTCACGATGGCGACGCCGCCTGCCAAGGGGATGTCCTGACGGATCAATGCGCCGATCAGCTTGTCCAGCGCGTTGTGGCGGCCAATGTCTTCACGTCCCAGCAACAGCTGGCCGTTACCGTCCATGAACACCGCAGCATGCACAGCGCCACAATGGCGGCCAAGCGGCTGGAACTCACCGATGCGCTGACGCAGGCCTTCCAGCCACTCAATCGGCGGCAAGGGTGCGCCGGGCAGCACGTTCAGTTCTGGCAGAGCCTGCTCTACCGCTTCAACGCCACAGAGCCCGCAACCGCTGGTGCCTGCCAGTTGCCGACGCTGTTGCTTGAGTTCCCAGAAGGCACGGCTGGCGATTTCGACTTCGGCCTGCATCGCCGAGCCGCAACCGCTGATTTTGAAGTCGTAGATTTCGTCGTGCGAGGCAATGATGCCGCTGCCCAGGCTGAAACCGACGATAAAGTCTTCCAGATCGGTGGGGCTGACCAGCATGACTGCCTGGCTGATGCCGTTGTAGGCAATCGCCAGTGCCACTTCTTCGGCAAGTTCGTTACGTGCAGAGTCAGTGCCCTCGAGGTTCGAGTAGCTGTAAGACTGGCTTGCTTCGGGGGCTGGCGTAGCAAAGGACGCCGAGCTGACCTTGCGCGTAACGGGCATGGGCTGAAATACCGGCAGAATGACATCTGCAAGACTAGGCCCGTTCTGGTAAATCGTCTAATCGCTAGTGCTGATGTGCCGATAGATGACGTCGATCAACGCTCTAGCGCGGCATTTCTGCTACCAGTGCAAAGCAGGCTTCAGCCAGTGCCGAGCGCGGTGCACTGCGGCGCATGATCAACCCCAGCCGGGCCAGCGTACGGGCGTCGGCGATCGGGTGCAGGCGCAAATGCTCGGTGAGCGTTTCCAGGCCGCCATCCAGCGGCATGATCGCGCAGCAAAAACCGCCATGGACGGCCTGCAGCAACTGATGAACGGCATCGGTCTGGATCAATGGATTGGGCTGAAGGCCACGGCTGTGGAAGTTGTGATCGATCGATTGGCGAAAATGCATGCCGCTGGTCAGAGTGCCCAGCGGCAATTCGACCAGATCGGCCCAGCTCAACGGTTCGTCACCAAAGGTAAAGTGCCGACGGTCATACAGCAGCCCCATGCGCGTGTCGTCCAGGGTCAGCGAGTCGAAGCGTTCGGTGTCCAGCCGTTCCAGGTATGAAACGCCCAGATCGATACGATTGCTCGCCAGTTGTTCCAGCACCTGCTCGGAACTCAGTGACGACAGCTCGAAGCGCAGGTTGGGGTGCATCTGGTGCAGCCGGTGCAGCAATGGCAGCGGATCGAAGCTCGACAGCGGCACTACACCCAAGCGCAGTGTGCCGACCAAGTGCCCCCGGCAGGCAGCCGCTTCAGCCTGCAGGCCGTCGTAGGCTGCCAGTACCGTGCGTGCCCAGGCCAACACGCGTTCGCCTGGCGCAGTGAAGCCTTCAAAACGCTGGCCCCGATTGACCAGGGGCAAACCGAGCTCTTCTTCCAGATTGCGCAGACGCATCGACAAGGTGGGCTGGGTGATATTGCAACGCGCAGCCGCATGGCCGAAGTGCCTCGTTTCATCAAGGGCGATCAGAAACTTAAGTTGCTTGATGTCCATATTCACTCCGCTGGGCCGTCCAGACAGCCGATTCTACGCGTTCAGGCTGAAGGATGGAGCACGCCCTTGATCAGCTCCCGATAATCGTCCACCGCAGCGAACTCTTCGGTGTCTTTCGGGCCTTTCTGGCTGTTGGGCTGGCTGACGGCCAGCAAATGGGCTACACCAAAGTGGCGGGCGCTGCGCAGGATCGGCAAGGTGTCGTCGATAAACAGGCTGCGTGCCGGGTCAAACGCGGTGTCGGCCTTCAAGGCGTCCCAGAAATGCTGGCTCTCTTTGGGGAAGCCGTAATCGTGAGAGCTGATCAGGCGCTCGAAATAAGGCGCCAGCTCGATTCGCTCCATCTTCAGCGACAACGAATCGCGGTGCGCGTTGGTGATCATGATCACCCGTTTGCCCGCTTGCTTGATGGCGGCGAGAAAGGTCTCGGCGTCCGGGCGCAGTGCAATCATGTGCGCAATTTCGCGTTTCAGGTCGCGAACCGACAGTTTAAGCTCGGCGCTCCAGAAATCCAGGCAGTACCAATTGAGCGTGCCCGCGTTGTTTTCGAACAGCGGCTTTAACTCCAGCCAGGCCATGGCGAAACTGACGCCGTGCAGTTCGGCGTAGCGCTGCGGCAGGTGCTGCATCCAGAAGTGTTCGTCGTAATGCAGGTCGAGCAACGTGCCGTCCATATCCAGCAGGACGGTATCTATTTCGCTCCAGGGCATGGAAAGCATTAAGGCCTCGTCAGGGGTTGAGAGCGGGTAAGCATATCCGACACAGACATCGGGAAAAGCTCGGTATAGTACCTCGTTCATGTAAAGGAGCCTGTCATGCGTCAGAAACCTACCGTACTTGCCCGCGCAATCGTCGCCAGTAGTCGTCTGTTCCGCGTTGAAGAGCTGCAATTGCGCTTTGCCAATGGCGTCGAGCGGACCTATGAGCGTCTGGCCAGCAAAGGTACGGGCCCCGGGGCGGTGATGATCGTGGCCATGCTCGATGCCGACCACGCGGTGTTGATCGAAGAATATTGCGGCGGCACCGATGCCTACGAGCTGTCCCTGCCCAAGGGGCTGATCGAGCCCGGCGAAGACGTGCTGGCGGCCGCCAACCGCGAACTCAAGGAAGAAGCCGGTTTCGGTGCCCGGCAACTGGAATTGTTGACTGAACTGTCGCTGTCCCCCGGTTACATGAGCCAGAAAATTCAGGTGGTCCTCGCCACAGACCTTTATGAAGAGCGGCTGGAAGGCGACGAGCCCGAGCCAATCCGGGTCGACCGGATCAACCTGCGCGAGCTGTCGAGCCTTGCGCAGAATGCCCAGTTCAGTGAAGGCAGGGCGCTTGCGGCGCTGTACCTGACCCGTGACCTGCTAACCCAGCGTGGATTGTTCCAGCCATGACCGATTCGTTACAAAACCTGCCACATCCGCTGCTCGCCCCGGTGATTGAACTGGTCCGCCTGGCGGGCGAGGTGATCCTGCCGTTCTGGCGAGCCAATGTCACCGTCACCACCAAGACCGACGACTCGCCAGTGACCGCCGCCGACCTGGCAGCCCACCAGGTTTTGGTCGAGGGCTTGCAGGCGCTTGATCCGAGCATTCATGTGCTCTCTGAAGAAGACGCCGATATCCCGTTCAGCGAGCGAGCGAAATGGGAGCGCTGGTGGCTGGTCGATCCGCTGGATGGTACCAAGGAGTTTATCTCCGGCAGTGAGGAGTTCACCGTCAACGTCGCGCTGATTGAGCGTGGCCGCGTGGTATTCGGCGTGGTCTCGATGCCCACCAATAACCGCTCCTACTTCGGCGGTGCCGGGCTGGGTGCCTGGCGCAGCGATGACATCGACCACCTCCAGCCGATTGCCGTGCGCACTCAGCCGGGCGAAGGGCAGACCTTTACCGTAGTCGCCAGCCGCCGCCATTCCAGTCCGGAGCAGGAGCATTTGCTGGCTGGCCTGTCGAGCGGGCTTTGGCATTTGCAGCTGACCAATATCGGCAGTTCATTGAAATTCTGCCTGCTGGCCGAAGGTGCTGCCGATTGCTACCCGCGACTGGCCCCGACTTCGCAATGGGACACCGCTGCGGCGCAAGGCGTGCTTGAAGGCGCTGGTGGCGAAGTGCTGCAACTGGACGGCAAACCGTTCAGCTACCCGGCACGCGAATCGCTGCTCAACCCGTTCTTCCTGGCGTTGCCTGCCAACGCCGAATGGCGCGACAAACTGCTGGTGCTTGCGCAGTCCTGAAGCCAGCTTCAAGGCCTCTGCCCGGCGAGCGTAGGAGCGAGCCGGGCGACGCTTCGCTTGCTCGCGAAGGCGATTGTTCAAGCGATGAATTTTTGCGGATTGCACTGGCCTCTTCGCGAGCAAGCTCGCTCCCACAGGTCTGCGTACAGTGCATCCAATGCGTGCAGCCTCACTGGCGCAACACGAACTGCCCGACAAAGCGCACGGCCTGTTCTTCGCTTGATACAGGTATGCAGGGGCGAGCGCGCTCTTGTGGGAGCGAGCCGGGCGACGCTTCGCGTGCTCGCGAAGGCGATGGTTCAGACGATGAATTTTCATAGATTGCACCGGCCTCTTCGCGAGCAAGCTCGCTCCCACAGGTCTGCGTACAGTGCATCCAATGCGTGCAGCCTCACTGGCGCAACACGAACTGCCCGACAAAGCGCACGGCCTTTTCTTCGCTTGATACAGGTATGAAGGGTCAAGCGCGCTTTTGTGGGAGCGAGCCGGGCGACGCTTCGCTTGCTCGCGAAGGCGATGGTTCAAACGATGAGTTTTTGCGGATTGCACCGGCCTCTTCGCGAGCAAGTTCGCTCCCACAGGTCTGCGTTCAGTGCATCAACTTCGCGCAGCTTCACCGGTGCAATACAAACTGCCCGACAAAACGAACAGCCTGTTCTTCGCTGTCCTGCGCGGTAATGCTGGTGTGCAGGGTCATGCGGGCGCGGCCTCGGCGTTGGTAGGTGGTGATGAACTTGTCCCACAGCGCCAGCTCTGGCGCATCACAGCGGGCGATGGCGTCGGTGCGTACCGGCAGTGGATAACTGATCTGCCCGTCCTGAATCACAATATGCCCATCGCTGATCCGGCCTCGCGTAGCCGCAGGTGCAGCCAGCCCCAGCCCGCCAGCACTGCGCCGCAATACAGGCTGCCGCCGAACAGCGTGTTCTTGTGATTGACGTTGGGTGCCAGTGGCAGGTGCAGGCGCAGTGTCTGGTTGTGCCAGTCAATCACGCGCATGCCCATTTCGGGGTCAGCGGAATGTCGTGGTGCAGCACCTGCTCAAGTTCGCGGGCTGCGTCATGTTCAGGCTCAATCGTTGTCATCGGAAGCTCCGCTGCTGTCGCCAAACGTCAGGCCGTGTTTACGCAGTTTGTCGTGCAGGGTTTTGCGCGGCACACCCAGCGCTTCCGCCAGGCTGCGAACCGAGCTGTGCGGGCGAGCCAGCTCGGCGGCGATCAAGGCCCGTTCGAAGCTTTCCACCTGATCACTCAAGCCGCCGCCCGGCGGTGGCGCCTGCTCTGCATCGCCGCCCTCCAGCTCCAGCTCGAGACCCAGCGCAAAGCGTTCGGCGGCGTTTTGCAGTTCCCGGACGTTGCCCGGCCAGTTATGACGCAGCAACAGCGCGCGCTGGCCGGGCTTGAGTTCGTGCTTGGGAATGCCGTGGCGCATGCTCGCGGCATCGGCATAATGCTCGAACAGCATCAGCGCGTCTTCGCCACGTTCGCGCAACGGCGGGATACGCAGCGAGGCCACGTTCAACCGGTAATACAAGTCCGCCCGGAAGCGGCCCTGATCAGCCGCCTGCCGCAGGTCCTCCTTGGTCGCCGCAATGATGCGGATATCCAGCGGGATCTGCTGATTGCTGCCCATTCGCTCGACCACGCGTTCCTGCAACAGGCGCAGCAGTTTGACCTGGACATCCAGGCTCATGCTTTCAATTTCATCGAGGAACAGCGTGCCGCCGTTGGCAAACTCGAACTTGCCGATACGCCGCTTCTGCGCGCCGGTGAAGGCCCCGGGCTCGTGACCGAACAGCTCGCTTTCCACCACCGATTCAGCCAGCGCGCCGGCGTTGATCGCTACGAACGGGCCGCTGCGGCGGTTGGACAGGTCGTGCAGCGCGCGGGCGACCACTTCTTTGCCTGCGCCGGTTTCACCGAGGATCAGCACGTCGGCTCGCGTCCCGGCCAGTGCGCCGATTTGTTCGCGCAGACGCAGGATCGGCGGCGACTGACCGATCAGGCGTGTGCTCAGTTGTTGGCGATCACTCAGGGCCAGGCGCAGGCTGCGGTTATCCAGCACCAGACGGCGCAGCGCCAGGGCACGGCGCACGCTGTCGAGCATGGCGTCGCTGGCGAAGGGCTTTTCCAGAAAGTCGTAGGCCCCGGCGCGCATGGCTTTCACCGCCAACGGTACATCGCCATGCCCGGTGATCAGCAGCACCGGCAGGTCGGGGTCCTGCGCGTGAAGCTGGTCGAGCAGCTCCAGGCCATCCATGCCCTGCATGCGAATATCGCTGACCACCACGCCCGGCCAGTCGCGGCCAATGCGTTCGGCCAGCCCGGTTGCCTCGGGCAGCGACAGAACGTTCAGGCCAGCCAGGTCCAGCGTCTGACGCAGTGCCTGACGCAGGTGCGAATCGTCGTCGATCAGCACCACCTGAATCTGGCTGTCGATGGCTGTGTCCGAACTCATGCAGAAAGGTCCTCTGGCGGTTGAAGATTGGCTCCGGAAGCACCGGCCCGCAGGCGCAGGGTCAGCAGCGCACCGCCGCTGGGATGGTTGGCGAACAGCAATTCGCCGCCCAGCGCGCGCATCAGCGTATCGCAGATGGCCAGACCAAGGCCAAGCCCCTGGGTGCGGGTCTTGGTCGTAAAGAAGGGCTCGCGAGCCCGTGCCAGCGCTTCCTGGGAAAAACCGGGGCCGTTGTCACGAATGTACAGGTTAACGCCCTCAGCGGTTTGCTCGACACTTATCCACAGCCTGCGCGGCGGGCCTTTCTCGGTGAGGGCGTCCAGCGCGTTGGCGAGCAGATTGCCGAGCACCTGACGCAGGCGGGTTTCACCGGCCTGCACCCAGATCGTGGCGTCCGGCAGGTCACGGATCAGTTCGACTTCCATGGCGCGCCGCCGCTTGGCCAGCAGCGCCAGCGCATCTTCCAGCGCCGGTTGCAGTGCCACGCTTTCAGGGGCGTGGCGGTCGCGACGGGCGAAGGCGCGCAAGTGCGCGATGATCGAGGCCATGCGCCCGGTCAGTTCGCTGATCAGCTTGAGGTTGCCGCGTGCGTCCTCGGTGCGCTGATGATCGAGCAGCACTTCGGCGTTTTCGGCGTAACTACGGATGGCGGCCAACGGCTGATTCAGCTCATGGCTGATACTCGCCGACATGGTGCCCAGCGCCGTCAATTTGCTGGTCTGCACCAGTTCGTCCTGGGCCTGCACCAGCTCCTGCTGCGCCTGTTCGCGCTCCAGCACTTCCTGACGCAGCCGGCTGTTGAGCCCCTCCAGATCGCTGGTCCGCTCGATAACCCGCATCTCCAGTTCGCGGCGCGCCTTGGCCTCGAAAGCGATGCGGTCCAGATAATGACGACGACGCTGCATCATCAGGCCCAGCAACAACATCAGCACCAGAAGCGCCGCGCCGCCAATCGCCACCACCGTGCGTACCTGACGGTCAACAAGGGCGCGAGGCGCGAGAATGTTCACGTTCCAGCCGGTTTCTTCGATGGCCTGGGTCTGGGTCTGGGTCAGCCAGGCGTGCTCATCAATCCTCAGAGGTCGCGGATCGCGGGTCGGGTAGGACTGGATCGCGACAATGGCCTTTTTCTCGTCATCGGTCAGGTCGCGGGTCGCCCGAAAGCGCCACTCCGGGTTGGAGGTCAGGATTACCACGCCGTTCTGATCGGTCAGCAGCAGTTGCTCGGGCGTCTTGCCCCACAGGGTTTCGGTGTGGTCCAGGTCGACCTTGATCACCAGCACGCCGATCACCCGATCACCATCGCGCACCGGGCCTGCAAAGAAGTAGCCACGTTTGGCCGACGTAGTGCCAAGGCCGAAGAAGCGCCCGGTTCTGCCCGCCAGCGCATCAATGAAATAGGGCCTGAAGGAAAAGTTTCGGCCGATGAAGCTGTCCTTCTGTTCCGAGTTCGAGGCGGCCAGGGTCAAGCCGTTGGCGTCCATCAGGTACATGACGTCGGCACCGGTCTGGCGCGTTATCTCGCTGAGCAGACGATTGGCGTTTTTCAGGGTGGTGACGTCGCTCGGTGCGGCCAGTGCGCCGAGAATCTGCGGCAGGGCTTCATAACGGTGCAGGGTGCCGAGCAGGTTGGCGACGTACAGGTCCAGGGTCTGGCGGTTCTGGTTGGCCAGCACGCTGCGGTAATAACGTTCGGCCAGATGCTCCAGCGGCCACAGCAACGGTGCCAGGCACAGTGCCAGAAGGGCAAGGCTGCGCCAGCGAGGGCGGGGCGGCAGAGCAGCAGAAGTCATGGTCATCGATTGGCCGTCGCCGAAGGGTTGGCGATGCCTGCCGGCGACAAGGCCGGTACAGGCAACAGAAACACCCGGTCGATCCTGACGTGGGCATCAGGCGCGTATTATGCCCGCCGCCGACTCGTCAGGCACCCGGACATTGCGCCGGGTGGCCTGTGATCATGTGTTCAGGGAAACAGATCGGCTTCTTCCAGGCGTTTGCCTTGCTGGTCTTTGGCCGACAGATTGGGCTGGCCGTCGAATTGCCAGTCGATGGCCAGGTCCGGGTCGTTCCAGGCGATGCAACGCTCAGCTGACGGCGTGTAGTAGTCGGTGGTCTTGTAGAGAAACTCGGCATTCTCGCTGAGTACTACGAAGCCATGCGCAAAACCTTCCGGCACCCACAGCTGCCTGGCGTTTTCAGCGGACAGCTCGACGCCGACCCACTGACCGAAGTTCGGCGAACTGCGGCGAATGTCTACGGCCACATCCAGCACCTTGCCAACGGTGACGCGCACCAGTTTGCCCTGGGCGTTTTCGATCTGGTAATGCAGGCCGCGCAGCACGCCTTGCTGCGAACGCGAGTGGTTGTCCTGCACGAACTCACGGGTCAGGCCAGTAGCAGCCTGAAAAGCCCTGGCGTTGAAGCTTTCATAGAAGAAGCCTCGTTCATCACCGAATACCTTGGGTTCCAGAATCAGGACTTCCGGCAATTTTGTCGCTACTACGTTCACGTGGCTTCCCCTGCAATCTTCAATAAATGGTGGCAGCTCGACAGTCTGCACTCACGCGCGTCTGCCGAAAAGTAGGGTGATCAGGCAATCAGGTCCTTTGGGTCGGTGAAACCCAGTCGTTCGCCCTGATAACTGCCGTCCTGAACCCTGCGGCACCAGTCCAGGTTGTCCAGATACCACTGCACCGTCTTGCGCAGCCCGGACTCGAAGGTCTCTTCGGGCGTCCAGCCCAGGTCGTTGTCGATTTTGCTGGCATCGATGGCATAGCGCTGGTCGTGGCCCGGACGGTCAACCACGTAGGTGATCAGGTCTCTGTATTGCGCGACGCCCGTCGGGTGCTGCGGGGCCAGCTCATCGAGCAGCGCACAGATACCGCGGACGACGTCGATGTTTTTCTGCTCGTTATGACCGCCGATGTTGTAGGTCTCGCCGACTTTGCCTTCGGTCACGACCTTGAGCAGTGCTCGTGCGTGATCCTCGACATACAGCCAGTCGCGCACTTGCAGGCCATTGCCGTACACCGGCAGGGGCTTGCCCGCCAGGGCATTGAGAATCACCAGCGGGATGAGCTTTTCCGGGAAGTGGAACGGCCCGTAGTTGTTGGAGCAGTTGGTCACCACCACCGGCAGGCCATAGGTGCGGTGCCAGGCGCGCACCAGGTGGTCGGACGCAGCCTTGCTTGCCGAGTAAGGTGAGCTGGGCGCATACGGCGTGGTTTCGGTGAACAGATCATCGACACCGTGCAGGTCGCCATACACCTCATCAGTGGAGATATGGTGGAAGCGGAACGCCTGGCGCTGCGCTTCCGGCAATTTCAGCCACCAGGCGCGCGTGGCTTCCAGCAGGCTATAGGTGCCGACGATGTTGGTCTGGATGAACTCGGCCGGGCCATCGATGGAGCGGTCGACGTGGGACTCAGCCGCCAGGTGCATGATCGCCTGCGGCGCAAAGCGTTCGAGCACCGCACTGACGCGGGCCTGATCGCAGATATCCGCCTGCACGAACTCATAGCGCGTGTCGGTCGCAATGGACTGCAACGATTCAAGGTTGCCCGCGTAGGTCAATTTGTCGAAGTTCAGCACTTCGTGTTCGGTGTTGTTTATCAGGTGGCGGATCAGTGCAGAGCCGATGAAACCTGCGCCCCCGGTAACGAGTATTCGCATGAACTGACCTTCTTGTGTGTTTTGACGTAATAGCAGCATAGCGCTTGAGCGCATATGGCGAGATAAGGTCATTAAACCCGAGCAGGCGGTTGAATAAAACTCTGGCGGGCTTCCAACACTGAAGTACTTGTGCTGATGGGGAGTGCAGAGCAATCCCCCGTCAATGCCCTTATAGTTGCGCGACTGCCCATGACGCCTTGCTCGTCGAGCCCGGGCCTTCCAACAAGATCGAGGTTCTCCATGCCGCTTGCCACGCTCATCCGCCGGTCCAGTCTGCCTTGTCCCGAGGTGAGCGTGGATCAGGCGCTGCAATTGCTCGCGCAGCATTACGGCTTGAGCGGCACGCTGAAAGCGCTGGGCAGCCAACAGGATCGCAACTTTCTGCTTGAAACCGACACGCGGCGTTATGTGCTGAAAATCTGCCACGGGGCCTATTCGAGCACTGAACTGAACGCCCAGCACGCGGCGCTGCAACACCTGAGCAACCACAGCGCCGTTGGCGTGCCCGGCGTGGTTGGCGCCAATGACGGCGGGCAATTGTTATCCATCAGGATCGACGGGCAGGCGGTTCACGTGCGCTTGCTTGAATTCATTGATGGGCAGTCACTGGGGCACGCCGGGCATCTGGGCCATGAGGTGGTGGTCGGGTTGGGCGAACTGTGTGCCCGTGTAGACCTGGCACTGGCAGGCTTCGAGCATCCTGGCCTGGAGCGCATTCTGCAATGGGATCCGCGCCACGCTCATGCGCTGATCAAGCACCTGCTGCCGGTGATCAAGGACGCCGACGCTCGCGCCTGTGTCATCGAGGCTGGTGAACAGGCTCATCGTCGTTTGTTGCCATTGATAGCAGCGCTGCCGATACAGGCGGTGCATCTGGACATCACCGAGCACAACGTGGTCTGGCTGCGTGATGCACAGCGCCAATGGCAATTGCAGGGGTTGATCGACTTCGGCGATCTGGTCAGCACCTGGCGAGTGGCCGACCTGTCGGTGACCTGCGCGGCGCTGCTGCACCATGCCGACGGCGACCCGCTGTACATCCTGCCAGCCATTCGCGCCTACCACGCCCTCAATCCGCTGAAGACCGAAGAATTGCAGGCGCTCTGGCCGCTGATTGTCGCTCGATCCGCAGTGCTGGTACTCAGCGGCGAACAGCAGGCCAGCATCGAGCCGGACAACGCGTACATCCAGGCCAACCTTGCCGGGGAATGGAACATCTTCGACGTCGCCACTTCGGTGCCGATGGCGCTGATGGAAGCGGCGATTCTGCAGGCCGTGGGTGTGGAATTTCCGCCTGCCGGACAGCCCGCTTACCAGCCGATGCTGCCCGCTCTACAAGGGCTCAAGCCGACAGTGGTGGATTTGGGTGTGCTCAGTGAGCACTTTGTGGCAGGCAACTGGGAGCAAAGTGGCATTGATGAATACCTGCTCTCCCAGGCTGCGGGTGACGATGGCCTGGCGGCCAGCCGCTTTGGGGAATACCGGTTGTCGCGCACCTTGCCTTACAGCGCTAAGGAGCCCGAAACTTTCGCCCTGCACGTTGAATTGCATGTGCCCGCCGAAACGGCGCTGCATGCACCGTTCAACGGCACTCTGCGGTTGACCGCGGATGCTGCATTGCTGCTGGTCGGCGAGGGCATAAGTTTGAAGCTGTGGGGCGTGCTGCCGGATGCTTCACTGGCTGATCAAGTGTCAGCAGGCGCGCTGATCGGGCAGGGCGGTGGTTCGCTGTTGCTGCAACTGTGCACCACGGCAGACCTCAGCCCGCCGCTGTTCACCACACCTGCCTGGGCGGCAGCCTGGCGCACCGTGTGCCCGTCGCCGTCGACCTTGCTCGGTTTTGATTGTGACGCTCCAGCGCTCGCAGACGCCGCGCAATTGCTGGCGCGGCGTGATGCCAGCTTCGCCCGATTGCAAAAACACTACTATCAGGCTCCGCCGCAGATCGAGCGTGGCTGGCGCAATCACCTGATCGACATGCAGGGCCGTTCCTATCTGGACATGCTCAATAACGTCGCGGTCCTCGGCCACGGCCACCCGCGCATGGCCCATGAAGCGGCTCGTCAGTGGTCGCTGCTCAACACCAACTCGCGCTTTCACTACGCGGCAATTGCCGAGTTCTCCGAGCGCTTGCTCGAGCTTGCACCCGAGGGCATGGACCGCGTGTTTCTGGTCAACAGCGGCACCGAGGCCAACGATCTGGCAATCAGGCTGGCCTGGGCCTATAGCGGCGGACGCGACATGCTGAGTGTGCTGGAGGCATATCACGGCTGGTCGGTGGCGACCGACGCCATTTCCACCTCGATTGCCGACAACCCGCAGGCACTCAGCACCCGCCCGGACTGGGTGCATCCGGTCACCGCACCCAATACCTATCGCGGGCCGTTTCGTGGCGCTGACAGTGCGCCGGAGTATGTGCGCAGTATCGATCAGGTACTCGTCACGCTGGCAAAGCAGCAACAGCAGGTGGCGGGCTTCATCTGCGAGCCGGTGTATGGCAATGCGGGCGGGATTTCCTTGCCTGCCGGCTATCTGCAACAGGTGTATCAGAAGATTCGCACTGCGGGTGGTGTATGCATTGCCGATGAGGTGCAGGTGGGTTATGGCCGTCTGGGTCATTACTTTTGGGGCTTCGAAGAGCAGGGCGTGGTGCCGGATATCATCAGCATGGCCAAGGGCATGGGCAACGGCCATCCGTTGGGCGCGGTCATCACCCGTCGTGAGATCGCCGAGGCGCTGGAGGCCGAGGGCTATTTCTTCTCCTCATCCGGTGGCAGCCCGGTCAGTTGCCGGATCGGCATGGCAGTGCTGGACGTCATGGAGGAAGAAAGGCTCTGGGACAATGCCCGGCTCGTGGGCGATCACTTCAAGGCGCGCCTGCAGGCTCTGGCCGATAAACATCCGCTGGTAGGCGCGGTGCATGGCATGGGTTTTTATCTGGGCATGGAGTTGGTCCGCGACCGCCAGACCCTGGAACCTGCCACAGAAGAAACCGCGCAGCTTTGCGAGCGCCTGCGTGAACTGGGCATCTTCATGCAGCCGACTGGCGACCACTTGAACATCCTCAAAATCAAACCCCCAATGTGCACCACCCGGCAAAGCGTGGATTTTTTCGTCGATAACGTATCGAAGGTGCTCCACGAACTGGAATAGAGGACGCAGAGCGTCCAGAACGGCATACCCACGCGGAGCATGGGCACGATAGGTGGCGCCTGGGCACCCATCGTTCCGCACGCACCAGTGGGGGAATGGCCACAATAGGTGGCGCCTGGGCCCCCATCGTTCCGCACGCACCAGTGGGGGAATGGCCACAATAGGTGGCGCCTGGGCCCCCATCGTTCCGCACGCACCAGTGGGGGAATGGGCACGATAGGTGGCGCCTGGGGGCCCATCGTTCCGCACGCACCAGCGGGGGAATGGCCACGATAGGTGGTGCCCGGACACCCATCGTTCCGCACGCACCAGCGAGGGAATGGGTACGATAGGTGGTGCCCGGGGGCCCATCGTTCCGCACGCTCCAGCGTGGGAATGCCGTTCGTGACGCTCCGCGTCACACCCAGCTTGGGGAATGGGCACTGTGATGGATTTTAAGTCGATTAATATCGGCAAAAATAACAAAATATAGTGAGTGTAACAAAATTTTAGCTTTTAATGCCGATTTATATCCGCTATAAAGGCGTTCATAATCGTCATCGCCTGTCTGCTATGGTGATAAGTCCTTGCATCCGCCCCTGGAGATATTTTCATGAGCCGTATCGTTTCTGTCGCTGCTACCCAGATGGCCTGTTCCTGGGATCTGGAAGCCAACATCGAGACCGCTGAAAAGCTGGTGCGTGAAGCTGCCGCCAAGGGCGCACAGATCATCCTGATTCAGGAGCTGTTTGAAACCCCGTACTTCTGCCAGAAGCCGAACCCGGACTATCTGCAGTTGGCGACTACTATCGAATCCAACGTCGCAATCAAGCATTTCCAGAAGCTCGCCAAAGAGCTGCAAGTTGTACTGCCGATCAGCTTCTTCGAGCTGGCAGGGCGTGCACGTTTCAATACCATTGCGATCATCGACGCAGACGGTACCAACCTGGGCATCTACCGCAAGAGCCACATCCCGGACGGCCCCGGCTACCACGAAAAGTACTACTTCAACCCGGGCGACACCGGCTTCAAGGTCTGGCAGACCCGCTACGCGAAAATCGGCGTTGGCATCTGCTGGGACCAGTGGTTCCCGGAGTGCGCACGCAGCATGGCGTTGCAGGGCGCAGAAATTCTGTTCTACCCGACCGCCATCGGCAGTGAGCCACACGACAAAACCATCAGTTCGCGCGATCATTGGCAGCGCGTGCAGCAAGGCCATGCCGGCGCGAACCTGATGCCGCTGATCGCCAGCAACCGTATCGGCAACGAAGAGCAGGATGGCTACGACATCACCTTCTACGGCTCGTCGTTCATTGCCAACCAGTTCGGTGAGAAAGTCGCCGAGCTCAACGAAACCGAAGAAGGCGTGCTGGTTCATAGCTTCGACCTGGACGAGCTGGAGCACATCCGTAGCGCGTGGGGTACGTTCCGTGATCGCCGCCCTAACCTGTACGGCGCGGTGAAGACCCTCGACGGTTCGCTGGAGTCCTGATCGCCATGACCACGCTCAATAGCACGCCACGCGCCGACGGTTTCCACATGCCGGCCGAATGGGCACCGCAAACCCAGGTCTGGATGGTCTGGCCCGAGCGCCCGGACAACTGGCGCCTGGGCGGCAAGCCCGCCCAGGCCGCCCACGTTGCGATCGCCAAGGCCATCGCCCGCTTTGAGCCGGTTACCGTGGCCGTGTCTGCCGCGCAGTACGACAACGCTCGTGCGCGGTTGGACATGCCGAACATCCGGGTTGTGGAAATGAGCAGCAACGACGCCTGGGTGCGCGATAGCGGCCCGACGTTCGTCATCAACGACCGTGGCGAAGTGCGCGGTGTGAACTGGGAATTCAATGCCTGGGGGGGCTTCGACGGCGGGTTGTATGCGCCGTGGAACCTGGACTCTCAGCTGGGCAGCAAGGTACTGGAAATCGAGCGCTGCCCGCGTTACGTCACCGAAGGCTTCGTGCTGGAAGGCGGCTCGATTCACGTCGACGGCGAAGGCACGCTGATTACCACCGAAGAGTGCCTGCTCAATCGCAACCGCAACCCGCACCTCACCCGCGAACAGATCGAAGCAATCCTCGGTGATTATCTGGCTGTGGATAAAGTTGTCTGGCTGCCAGATGGCCTGTTCAACGATGAAACCGATGGGCATGTGGATAACTTCTGTTGCTACATTCGTCCGGGTGAGGTGTTACTGGCCTGGACCGATGATCCCGAAGACCCCAACTATTCACGTTGCCATGCGGCGCTGGGTATTTTGGAAAACACACTGGATGCAAAAGGGCGCGCGTTTATCGTTCATAAAATGCCGATTCCCGGACCATTGTTCGCCACAGAAGAAGAATGTGCAGGCGTCGATCAGGTGCACGGCAGTCAGGAACGCAACCCTTCAGTGCGTTTGGCCGGGTCCTATGTGAACTTCCTGATCGTCAATGGCGGCATCATTGCGCCGAGTTTCGACGATCCGATGGACGAAAAGGCCCGTGAGCTCCTGCAAACACTGTTTCCAGAGCACGAAGTGGTGATGGCACCTGGCCGCGAATTACTGCTCGGTGGCGGCAATATTCACTGCCTGACGCAGCAGCAACCGGCCCCTCACAAGGCCTAGTTAGAAATAACTAGTAACATCGGATGGGCGCAACTGGTCCCGTTCTTGCTGTATCAAGCCCATCACCCGATGGGCTTTTTGTTTTTACCTGTCGAGTAACATCCTGTAACAGATGCGCAGAGCGCTACCCCTGAAGCAGGTTGGTAAACCTTCGTTTTCTTAGCTTGACTGTCATATGGCGTGAGTAGATTTAGCCCCTCATGAAATCAAGAGGTTTTCGTTATGAACGCAGGTATGAACCAGCAGCGTGCTCGTGGTTTTTCTGCTTCTCTCAGTAACGAGGCCCGCCAGCTAGTGGCGGATTGGTTAAGGACGACCAGGCCCGCGAAATCCAGACCGGATGTTCGCGCAATGTTGTTACAGCGTTACCCGGCAGGCCTGTTCAACGAGGCCGAGCTCGAAGCGTTGCTCCGCGTGTTGACCGAGCGTGTTGATTGCTCCGGCAAACTTGGCTGAGCCGCTCTAGGCCGGCCATCTGCGTGTTTGACACCCCCATGCGTCGGGACTAGGATTCGCGTCCCACCGTCTGCGGCTCAATCCTGTACGTGCATCAGCAGTCCACTGCGATGAATTCGTGTCGCCTTCTATACTGCTTGTTCAGAGGCTGGAGGCCCCGATAGCCATTGGCGGTCGCTGCAGCGCGTGTCAATTCGCAGAAAAGGAAGACAAGATGCTTAACAAACGTATGGGCATGCTCGCTTTGGGCATCATCAGCGCCAGTCAGGCCATGGCCGAAGGGCAGGCAGACTCGAAGGGTTTCGTCGAAGACAGCAGGCTGATCGTCAACCTGCGTAACGCCTACATCAATCGCGACTACAAGAACGACCGTGAAGACAAGTCCGAATGGGGCCAGGCTTTCATGGGCAACTTCGCGTCCGGTTTCACTCAGGGCACTGTGGGCGTCGGCGTTGATGCCTTTGCCCTGTACGGCATCCGTCTGGATGGCGGCAAGGGTCGCAGCGGCAATGGCGGCATCGACTTTTTCAAGCAAGGTGACAGCGGCGCTGCTGCCGATGACCTGTCCCGTGCAGGTGCGGCGGTAAAGGCCCGTATCTCCAATACCGTCATCAAGTACGGCGACCAGATGCCTCAGTTGCCAGTGCTCAGTTACGACAATTCCCGTCTGCTGCCGGAAAGCTACACCGGCACCATGATCACCTCCAAAGAGATCGACGGGCTTGAAGTGGTTGCCGGACGTTTCACCCAGGAGGCGCGTAAAAGTGCTGAGGGTCGCGACAGCGGTGATCTGAAAAGCATCAACGTCTACGGTGCCAGCTACAAGTTCACAGATGCATTCAGTGCAGCTTTCTACGCCTCCGACAACGAAGACGTGCTCAAGAAGCAGTACGTCAACCTGAACTACGTCTTTGCTCTGCCGCAAGATCAGTCGCTGACCTTCGACTTCAACGGCTACAAGACCAAGCTGGACAAGGACTTCACCACCAGCGATGCGCGTGACAACAAAATCTGGAGCCTGGCCGCGACCTGGGCTGTGGGCATCCACTCCTTCACCCTCGCACACCAGCGCAGCACCGGCGACATGGGCTACGCCTACGGTGGCTATCGCAATGATGGCGGCTTTGGTGATGGCGGCAACACCATCTACCTCGCCAACTCCTACTGGTCCGACTTCAACGGCAAGGACGAGCGCTCCTGGCAGGCTGCCTACGGCGTCGACCTGTCCGGCCTGGTCATGCCCGGTCTGAGCTACAAAGCGGCTTATGTACGCGGCGACAATATCGACGACGGCACGCCTGGAAGCGGCGATGGCACCGAACGCGAGATCTTCAGTCAGCTGACCTACGTGGTTCAGAGCGGCCCGGCCAAGGACCTCTCGATCCGCCTGCGCAACTCGTTCCTGCGTGTCTCGGATGATGCGTTGGCGTACAACAGCGAAGGCAACGAGACGCGTATCTTCGTCGACTACCCGATCAACGTTTTTTGATGTGAGGGAGGCGGCCTGGCAAAAAAGGCCGCCTCAATCCGCAATCAACTGCACAAACACCGCGAAGCCGCCGAGGAATATCCAGAAAAAGCTGAACAGCCAAGGGCTGCGCTTGGAGAACAGCAAGGACTTTTTCGGCCCTGTTTCGCTGGATTCCCAGTCGCTGAACAGCGGTGAGTCGTCATAGGTCAGCCCGATGACGGGCTCGCTGAGCAGCAACTGAGACTGTTTGTGATGCCAGTGTTGAATGATGTCGCAAGCCGCCCGAATACCCGGCCAGGCGAACAGCGTGCTGAGCAGCCCCAGCAAGGCCAGCATCGGCGGCACCACCAGCGTGAACATCGCGCCCCATTCAGTGTTCATGTTCGCCATGGACGACGCGTAAGCAATCACCAGAAACGACTGTGCTGATAAATAGGCGTTGGTGCGGTTGGACAGATTGGTGGTTTCGTAATGAATTTCGCGTCGATAGAAATCCAGCCGTTCCTTGGGCGAGCCAAACAATTTGACCTGCTGCTCATCCACCACGCTTTGGGGTGTCTGATCCGTAATGATTCTGGGCACTGGCGTTACCGATTTGTAAAAGATGCTGGATAGACTCCCTTGTGCATCAAGCAGTTCGACTTAATCCCCGGCATACGGGACCGTTCATCCTGTGAGCACTGTTCAACGGAGAGGGACATAGTCATGACTAACACCCCCACGCTGTTACACAGACCGCCTACTGCTGACGCCCCTGAAGCTAGAGGATGCGCCAGCTGTCCAGCAGCGTTTCCCGCTATGGGAAATCGTGCAGTACCTGAACAACCGCGTTCCTTGGCCTTACCCTGAGGACGGTGCGCTGCACTACATTCAGGATGTTGCGCTGCCAGCCATTGCGCTTGGCACCGAGTGGCACTGGATGATCCGTCTGCACAGCGCGCCCCGGGAGATCATCGGCAGCATTACCCTCATGACCCACCGCGGCAACAACCGCGGCTTCTGGCTACACCCGGACTGGCAAGGTAACGGCTACATGAAAGAGGCCTGCCGTGTGGTCAATCGACAGTGGTTCGAAGTAATGGGTATGCCCGTGATGCAGGTACCCAAAGCCGCCCCGAATGAAGCCTCGCGGCGTATTTCGATCAACGAAGGCATGCGCATAGTGAGCACGCACGAGGGTGAGTTCGTCAGCGGGCGGTTCGAAGTGGAAGTCTGGGAGATGACGCGGGAGGAGTGGTCGGCGCGGGGGCTGTAAACAGTCACTTCGAACATCTGACGTAGAGGCCGACCGGGCACTAATCTGTTGCCCAAAACCATGAGCCCAGTGATATTCCCGATAAACAGAGGGCGACCCGAATGCCGTTGACCCGCAAGACCGAGCCCGACATTACCCTGGTAATGGTCCAACCCGAAGACTTCGAAACCTTGGTGGCCATACGTATCGAAGCCATGCGCGAAAGCCTCGAGCGCGTTGGTCGGTTCGACCCGGTGCGCGCCCGAGAGCGTTTTCGTGAAGGGTTTTCTGCGCCATGCACACACTACATCCAGGTAGACGGCAGTAAGGTCGGCTTTATGGTCGTGAAACCGACCAGCGATGGCCTGTTGCTGGATCACCTATACATCAAGCCCGCCTTTCAAGGGCAGGGCATTGGTTCTGCAGTGCTTCGGCAGGTGTTCGCGCAAGCAGACGCAACCGCCTCGACAGTACGGGTAGGCGCCTTGAAAGACAGCGACTCAAACCGCTTCTACATCCGCCACGGTTTTCAGCTCGTTGAGAGCGGCGAGTTCGACAACTACTACCTCCGCCCGCAACGTCTGCCGATGTGCTGACGGGTTGGAATATTAATCCGCAGTTGTCACGTTTTTGGCTGTACGCGCAGCTCGAGCTGATCAGCGAGAGCGTAGGGATCTAAATGATCTTTACAGCTGCTTGCAAAAATGGCCACTTTGCCTCACTGTAAATACAAATGTCATTACACTGGAGGATGCCCACATGGCGTCTATCAACGTTCGTATCGACGACGATCTCAAAGCGCGTGCTTACCTCGAGCTGGAAAAGCTTGGCGTCACCCCCTCGGAGTTGCTGCGCCAAACCCTGCAGTACGTAGCTGAGCGTGGTCAGCTACCCTTCAAGACGGTTCTGATGACAGAGGAAGACGAAGCGCTGTTGGCAACTGTGCGCGAGCGCCTTGCAGCTCCGCAGCGGGTCAAGGTTTCACTGGATGACCTATAACCTCGAATTCGATGCGCGGGCTCTAAAGGAATGGCACAAATTAGGAGATACCGTGCGTCAGCAGCTCAAGAAAAAGCTGGCTACGATTCTGGTTGCTCCGCGTGTTGAAGCCAATCGTCTGCATGCATTGCCTGACTGCTACAAAATCAAACTGCGCAGTAGCGGCTATCGGCTGGTTTATCAGGTTATTGACCAAGAGGTTGTGGTCTTCGTGGTTGCGGTAGACAAGCGTGAACGGGAAGAGGTTTATCGCAAGGCGACGGACCGGCTGGGTAGGTAAATCAGGGCCGCGTTATTGCGTCCTGACTGAGCATGCCGCCTGTCGCTGGATAGTCCCTACATCATTTTGATGCTTCGCCAGTTGCAACCGAATCAAGATTCCGCACCGACGCCTTGAAGAAAGCGACTCCAACCGCTTCTACATCGGCACGGTTTTCAGCTCGTTGAGAGCGGCGAGTTGGATAACTACTATGTCCGCCCGCAACGGCTGACGAGTCGCTGACTGGTGTTGATCAACCCTCCGTGGCGGCCTTTTTGGCCGCACGTGCAGCGAGCATCGCCGCTTCCGTTTCCTGGGTGTGCAGCTCACCTTTGTACGCCAGTTGATTGAAGAACATGCCGTCGATCTGATCTTTCGATGGCGTCGACGTCTTGGGAATAAACAACGCGCCCAGATCCAGCGAGCTGGCGAAGTTCTCCTTGGTCAGGTTGTACCGTCCCAGATAACTGCCGCTCCACGGTGAATCGGCATCGACCATATCGATAGCCGTCTCCCGGTAGGTGGCGGCTGCAGCTTTCAGCCCACTGGACGCATTCAGCAGCGTGTTTAATTGCTGAGTGTCCGCATCGCTCAACTCACCGGAACTGTTGGTCGCCTTCAGATTGCCGTTTGCCTCAATCGTGAAGCCAAACTTCTTGCTGGCCAGATCCGGATAGACAGACGCCAGCGTCGACTTGAACGCTTCATACGAAGTCTTCAACGCCTCTGTAGAGTTACTGTGCTGCGCCGCCTTCTGCGGGAAGTCAGGCGACTGCGAACGGCCTATCCAGGTATCGACTGCTTCCATCGGCTCAGTGGTTGCAGGCACTTCGGTACTCGGGTGGTAAACAACGGCAGGCGTGTTGGCGGCAGCGTTCTTCAGCGCTTCTTTCTGCGCATCGGTGAGCGGCTGCGGCGTGAGCGTGATGCCTGAATTGGGCAGGGTGATGGTTGGAGAGGTGTTGTTGCCGGGGGGTAGTGAGATAACCATTTCATCGATCCATGATTGCGGGGTGTAAGGAGGGTATCGACGGAGTGGGGGGGAGCTTGAGGGGTATGGCTGGGGTAATGTGTTCAGGTTGTTACAGTGAGCTTTGCCTCGTTAGGGAATCTCCGAACAAGTCCCGGTTATGCGAAAATCGCCTGACCACCTGATCCGAGCCTCCCATGAGCCAGATGAGCTTTTCCGATTTCGAATATGCCAGCAAGCGCAAGCAGACACGCCGCGAACGCTTCCTCGCCGAGATGGATCAGGTCGTCCCCTGGACAGGTCTGCTGGGCCTGATCGAACCGTTCTACCCCAAGGCCGGCGGTGGCAGAAAACCTTATCCGCTGGAAACCATGCTGCGCATTCACCTGCTGCAGAACTGGTTCTCCCTGAGTGATCCGGCCATGGAAGAAGCGCTCTACGAAATCACCCCCATGCGCCAGTTTGCACGCCTGACGTTGAGTGCGCCGATACCGGAAGACACCACGATCATGAACTTCCGGCACCTGCTGGAGAAACATCAACTGGCTCCTGCAATCCTCGCGGTCATCAACGGTTATTTGCAGGAAAAAGGCCTGTCGCTGCGCCAGGGCACCATCGTCGATGCCACCATTATTCATGCCCCAAGCTCGACCAAGAACAAAGACGGCGAGCGTGATCCCGAGATGCATCAGACAAAGAAGGGTAACCAGTATTTCTTCGGTATGAAGGCCCACATCGGCGCTGACGTTGAGTCTGGACTGGTTCATCACGTCCATGGCACTGCGGCCAATGTGGCCGATGTCACTCAAGTCGCCGAACTGCTCCACGGGGAAGAAAACGCGGTCTATGCGGACGCTGGCTACACCGGTGTCGAGAAGCGTGAAGAGCACGAAAATCGTAACGTGATCTGGCAAATCGCGGCGCGGCGCAGCACGTATTCCAAGCTGAACAAACGCAGCCTGTTGTACAAAGCCAAGCGCAAGATCGAGTACTGCAAAGCGCAGACACGCGCCAAGGTCGAGCATCCGTTTCGGGTCATCAAGCGCCAGTTTGGTTACGTGAAAGTACGCTTTCGTGGGCTGATGAAAAACACGGCCCAACTGACCACGCTGTTCGCCCTGTCGAACCTGTGGATGGCTCGAAAGCGACTAATGGGTTTGGGTGAGTTGCGCGCTTAACACGGAAAACCGAGCGAAAAACGCGCTCGACTCACACTGCATCAGACCGTTTTCAGAAAAATAGCGCTATGTGCCTGGCAAATTACGGCTTGCCACCGCTGCGCGGCAAGTTGATCGGAGCATCCTTAGCTTTTCTTTCCCGATAGCCCTTAATGGATCGTGACCTGCTCAAGGCCATGCTTACAGGAAACCTCCGTCACGCTGAAAGGAGGTTTGAATTATGTGGATTGCTGCAACCTGACATCATCACCGGGAGTATGCACTTTTCGTAAGGCGCTTGGGATTTGGCAGGCATGCCACGCGGATCACATAGGCAAGATCAACGGCTCTTTATCTTGTAGCCATCAATCGGAATATCTTCTGTGCGCTCATATAGTGGGGCATCGCTGAATGTGGCTTGTTCAAATGCTTGTGTATCCCAACGTCTCGCTTTCAAGGCTAAATACAACATGCCCACTCTCAGCGGTATGTTTCCGCGTCTGTCTTTGGCGCGTCTGAAGGAAAAGAAGTTGAAACCTTCTTCCAAAAAGTACCGATAAGGGTCGTAATCGTTAAGATCGATAGAGAACCTTTCGAAGAACTCGACCATCAGATCATTTGAATCGTCGCCATCTACACCCATGTCCCTCGCGACATCGGTCGCCAAGCTGAAGCTTTCAAATGCCTTCCTTCCAAAGCCTGCGGTATCGTGGATACAGACGACGATGCTATCCATTATTTTGTAATCAAGGGGTTCGTGCATGGCTAAAAAACCTGATCTTCGCTGCTCACAACGGAGTTATAAGTGACCACTGTCTTGTAGGCTATCAGCCCTGGCTCCGCCGCCGTATACGCCCAGCCCGCAGAGTGGGCAATAATCTTGTAATGCATCTCAGATTGTCACCTCAATTGGACTCACTGAGCGCCCACTGTACATCGACGAGGGATACCCATGCAGTTGACCAATGAAACCATGGCCAAACACACTGCTCGATCAGCTCTTGGGGAATCGAGGGCAACTCT
Organism: Pseudomonas sp. Pme6b; assembly: GCF_058129925.1. Classification (NCBI taxonomy): domain Bacteria; kingdom Pseudomonadati; phylum Pseudomonadota; class Gammaproteobacteria; order Pseudomonadales; family Pseudomonadaceae; genus Pseudomonas; species Pseudomonas sp. Pme6b. The sequence goes on along the minus strand of NZ_CM176704.1, from coordinate 5,791,519 downwards.
CTCGCTGTTGCATTGGCGGACTTCTTTTTGGTCGGCATACATGCACCTCTAGCTACATGTTATGCCCGAACACAAAATTTCTGACAGTCTCCCGGGGTGCTCGCAATATTTTTTAGGGGCTTCACATTTATCTACCATCGGTGTGGAACCGACCTGCCCCCGATGACCACTCAGCGGTCGCTATAACTACTGAATTGAAGAGGGTATGTACAAATGGGAAATATATGTGTCGGCGGATCCAGCATGGCCCATCAGGTAAACTCCCCAGATCGGGCCAGTAACAACTCGAACGACGATAATAATGATGTGTCATCAGGTCAGCTGCTCAACGTCAGGCACGCTTTGGCAGATGCTGCCGGGTTAACTAGAGAGCAGCATGCCTTTATCAGTAACGATTCACCTGCAAGCCTTAGGAGTCGACACAACGCTCTTTATAGTCAAACGCAGCATACGTTTCATATGGCGGATATGCAGCATAGATATATGACAGGAGAGTCAGGAGTAAACCCGGGAATGCGGCCGCATCAAAATGTTAGTGAAATGCGTAGTGCTATAAGTGATTGGAATGATATGCGCGAAGCAATTCAGCATGCAATGGAGATTCACGCTGACATGCCTGAGTCTCCAGACCGTTATGCCGCAACTATGAACCCAAGCGGATCTATGCGAATGTCGACCCTGAGCCCTTACAGGAACTGGTAACAGCGTCAGGCCGTGCGTGACTTCATTCTAGTTTGCGTACGGCCTGTGTGATAGCTAAGCAATTTTAAGCTGAAAATACATCATATTTGTTAATAGTGTTTTGTTTGCTTTGCTGCAAGATTTTGCGTGCCTTAAGCTCTGTACGTTTGGTCGCCTGTTTGTAAGTGGACAGGCAACGCTAACTGTGCTGGTATGCTTCTGCAATTTCTTATGGATACTTGCAACCTCTGTGCTGGCCGTAAGCACAGTTGTTGATGTAATAAACCCCATGCAGTAAAAAATTGTGGGCCATAGTTTTCAGTGTGACGTCCAGCAAGTCCGGGAGTCACTTCTTTTTCTTTGGCATACGCAGTCTGATTCACGCAGACAATTTAGGGGCTGTCTAAATGCTCTGAATGAGTATGCTGTACTACCACATTTCCCTGTATAGCTTCGTTCTCATCCCGCTCTATTCGCTCCAATGCTACTTTTTTGCGTTTCATTGGAATGACCACGATCTGCATTAGGACACGTTGCTCTATTTAGGCAAGTCTAATTGTGCTTCGATCGGATACGTAAGTACGCCGTCCGCTAGTTCTAGCATGCAACAGTATTCCTCCTATCTCACTATCTTAGAGGCGTGCAATGGACCGATCGCTCACCCGCCACGTCCGACCGCTGTGGTTTACGTCAGTCCGTTGTCGAAAGTAAACTCCGAGCATGTTGAAAGCTTCCTGTGAGGACAGCAAGCCAGCTACTAACTGAGCTTGCGGAAAAAACCGTCCTACTAAGGCGGTTTTTTTTTGCCCCCCAGAAAGTCATGGACTGGTCAGGTAGGCCGGTTTCCGGCCACATCAGCGCCGATCAGAAAAAATCCGTCGCAACAAAAATCTGACCGAAAAAGCACTTATCCCCCTCCCGCCGACGGGCTTTACGTCCGTTTTTTGTGCAAACCCGGATGCGATGAAAGCAGCACTCCAGCCCAGGCCGGCTGTGGGGTCGCGCAGCGGAGCGGCAATTGCACAACGTGCAATGTTATGCAGAAAAATGTCATTGCTTGGCACAACGAGCTACAGGACTGCCCCGGAGGGGCAAATCCTTGAAGGCCCGGCCAGCCTGGGCCAAAAATTGGAAAACCGGGGAAAGGGGCAGTTTTCTAAATCGACACTAGTCCCAAAACTGTGCATCAGGGCCACGGTGGCTGGATTAGATCCGACCTCTACAGGGCAAGCGGGCCAGCGGCTGTAGCCGTATCAACAACGTTTCCCACGTTGCATTCGATTGCATATGTGCTGCGAAGGTGTGGCTGATCTGCGTTGCGAGCTATTCGGGCGAACTCAGCTTCTACCATCGGTATCAGCAACTGACTTAAGGCACTGTGCAGCGCCTCGGCTTGCTTCTGATCGAGTCGTTTAACGGTGCCAGTCACACCGCTCGCACAGCAAACCCTCTCTGGAGCGATGCGGAGCATGTCCAATACACCATCTATGTAACCGCGCAGATATTCGGCACGGTTGAACAGAACCAAGCTCGCGGGTCCCTCCTGGTAATCCCAATGGACCTCCCACTTGATCATCTCAATCTGCGAATTCCACGTCATCCGGACACTCAGCCCACCAACATCCGGACACTCGTTCCACGCTTATCCGGACAGGCAGTCGGAGCGCAGCGACGCAGGTTTGCATTGTTAGTCTGAAGCCCCTGCCGTCAATTTCGTTGCGCGCCTGCGCATCGATTCACCCTTCAGTTCAATTCGATAAGCGTTATGCACCAGCCGGTCGAGGATCGCATCGCCCAAGGTCGGATCGCCGATCAACGCATGCCATTTGTCCACTGGCATTTGGCTGGTCACCAGCGTCGAGCGGTTGCCGTAGCGGTCGTCCAGCAGCTCAAGCATGTCGCGCCGTTGCGCGGCGGTAAACGGTGCCAGGCCCCAGTCGTCCAGGATCAGCAGGTCAGTCTTGGCGTAGCCGGCCATCAATTTGGCGAAGCGGCCATCGCCGTGGGCCAGGCCTAGTTCTTCCATCAAGCGCGGCAGACGCAGATAGCGCACGCTGTAACCGTCGCGGCAGGCTTTGTGAGCCAGCGCGCAGGCAAGCCAGGTTTTACCTACGCCCGTCGGCCCGCCGATGATCAGGTTCAGGCCATCGCGCAGCCATTGGCCGCTGCCCAGTTGCAGGATCAAGGCCTTATCCAGGCCACGCGGGCTGCGGTAGTCGATGTCTTCCAGGCAGGCGTTGTGGCGCAACCGCGCGGCTTTGAGGCGGGTGGTCAGGCGGGCGTCTTCGCGCTCGGTCAGCTCGCGATCGACCATCAGACCGAAGCGTTCGTCGAAGCTCAGATCATTGATATCAGGCGTTGCGTGTTGTTCGCCCAGCGACTTGATCATGCCGTGCAGGCGCAAGGTTTGTAGCTTGTCGAGCGTTGGATTCGGTAGCATTTCGAAGCTCCTTTCTCAGGTCAGTGGTAGTAGCCCGGGCCACGCAGGTTGATGTGCTCGTCAGGCAGCAGCGGCAGGTTTTGCTGGGCCAGCGGCAGGCGCTCCAGCCCTTGGCGCAGGATCGACTCGAGGCTTTTGTAGCTGCATGCGCCCAGTGCCAGCGCACGCTGGCACGCGGCTTCCAGCCGCGCTTCGCCGTGCTGTTTGCTCAGGCGCAGGATGCCCAGGCAGGCGCGGAAGCCGTGTTGCGGATGGATTCGGCGTTCGAGGATGTAGGTGATGACGCCGGCGGTGTTAGGCCCGGTCTGCTCTGCCCAGCGGATCAGCCGTTGCGGTGTCCATTCGGCGTGCTCGCGGTGGCTCTTGGGCATGTGCTCGGTTTGGGTGGTGTGGCGGCCTTTGTGCTGCGAGCGAAGGTGGCTGGCCACGCGCTGGTTGGCGTGGAAGCACTCGACGGTCTGGGCCGTGAGCCGCACTTCGACTTGGTGCTTCACCAGCTGGTACGGCACCGAGTAAAAGTGGCCATCGACCTCAACGTGATAGTCGATATGGACGCGTACCTTTTTCCATTCGGCATAGACGTACGGGTGTTCCGGCAGCCCTTGCAGGGCCGGTTGGTCGATGGCCTCGAAGGCTGACCGGCGTGAGCCGGGCAGCTTTTTGAAGGGCTTGTGGTTGAGGCGATCCAGCAGTAGCGCGATGGCTGTGTTGAGTTCGCCAAGCGAGAAGAACTGGCGGTTGCGCAGCACCGCCAGGATCCAGCGTTCGACCACTTGCACGCCGACTTCGACCTTGGCTTTGTCCTTGGGCTTGCGCGAGCGAGCAGGCAAGACGGCGACGCCGTAATGCTCGGCCAGATCGCGGTAGCTGGGGTTGATATCCGGCTCGTAACGGTGCGCTTTAGTCACGCCACTGCGCAGATTATCGGGCACCAGGATCTGCGTTGTGCCGCCGAAAAAAGCAAAGCATCGGACGTGCGAGCCCAGCCAGTCGGGCAGTTTCTGCGACCAGGTGGCCTCGGCAAAGGTGTAGCTGGACGCGCCGAGAACGGCGACGAAGATCTGAGCCTGACGGATCTCGCCGGTTTGTCGGTCGATGACCGGCGCTGTTTGCCCGGCGTAATCGACGAACAGCTTTTCGCCAGCACGATGCTCCTGGCGCATGACCACGTCGACCTTGGCGGTCCAAAGGCGGTAGTGCTCGCAGAACCAGCTGTATTGGAAGCCTTGCGGGTGAGCGAGTCGATATTCCTGCCAGAGCAAGGCCAAAGTGACGCCGGGGCGGCGCAACTCCGCGTGTACCCATGCCCAGTCAGGCATTGGGCGCTGGTCGGTCGGCACTGGCACTGCCGGTGGAAACAGCCGTCGATTCAACTCCGCGTCAGAAATATCGATGGGCCACTGAAGCCCACTGGCGGCGAACCGGCAAAGGTAATCCCCTGCACTCGAATGGCCGATGGATAAGCTGGCGGCGATCTTGCGCACGGACAGGCCAGCGTCGAACTTTAGGCGTAGTACCTCTCGGATTTTATGCATGGATAAACGCTCCACGACGACCTCTTCGCTTCGAAAAAAGAGGTCGATAGTAGTGAATAGTCCTGCGTTGCTGCCTGCCTGAAAGTGTCCGGATGGCCGTGGAATCGGTGTCCAGATGCTTGTGGAATGAGTGTCCGGATCAGCATGGAATCAGTGTCCGGATGTTGGTGGAATGGGTGTCCGGATAGTCGTGGAATCCGCACTCAATCTGTGGAATAGGGGCACGGGTACTGGGCTTCGGCACGGTGTTCTCCGGTCAGCGATATGAGGCGAGGGGAGTTTAGAGGGTGTTTTCGGATGGGCTACTGAAAACCTTTTTCAGGTATACCCCCTCCTGACGCGTAAGTGGCGTAAGTGAGCGAGAAAAAGCCCTGAAACCCCCGTATTCATTGGGGATCCTCACTTACAGTCGAGTCGTCAAAAAGTGTAAGTGAGAGAAGGCGTTGAAAAATGTCCTTTAAAATCAGTGGCTTACAGTCATGCTCACTTACACTCACAAACTGTCCTGCGCTTACGCCTTTCTGACAGTCCGCTTACGGTTAGATTTTCATGCTAAGGCATTGATATATAAGGATTTTAGAGAGATTAAAAATCTCACTTACACTTCTGACGCACTTTTTAGGTATGCACCGGAAAATTTTTTCCCGTGTGTAGGGTGTGTGGCAGACATGTGTGCACACATCCTCGTGAGGCTCAATTTATGAGGCTATCACTCCCCGTAACCGATCGAGTTCAGGATGCCCGCTGGCCCTGGTGCGTACCGTTCTGGACGGCTTATTACGTGCGTTGTTACGTGCGGGACAAAAAACAAGGGCCTGCATCGCTGCAAGCCCTTGATTTATATGGTGCCGGCACCAGGAGTCGAACCCGGGACCTACTGATTACAAGTCAGTTGCTCTACCAACTGAGCTATACCGGCGTAATGGGCTGCGAGTATATAGCTTCTGATGCGCTTGTAAAGCCTAGCTGTCTGATTCAGTTGAAAAAAATCGACCATTGGCGCTTTGGGTGGGATGCGGACGGGTGATGGTGCAGGACGTTTCCGTTGGTTTTGATGGATTGGTCTGTTTGATGTGTGTGAGCAATGCGATTTTGAACGCTGATTTCGCCTTTGACGCATATAGCTTGTGCCTGACAAAGCAATGGATTTTTAACCTGGTCGCGCAAACCAATGCGCCCAGCGTTGATGGCGATTTGGCGTATGAACAGGCACCCATCCGACCCCACCATTTTGGGGCTGTTGCAGGGCGGGAGGGCTTTGCATAGGCTTGTTCTCAACGGCCCGGGCTACTGAGTCAGCAGCATGGGACGTTAGCTTTTCAGCCAGCAGATAAAGGACTATCTGATGAGTAATGCGATGGATCGTAACCGGGTTTGGGGTTTTTTTGCCGCAGGCTGGTCATTCGCTGAGGAGTTGTTGAAGGATATTTGTAGTTGCGTCTGGCCTGTCGGGTCTTGCGCAAGGTGGGGCTGAGGATTGCTGTCTGAATCGCATGAATGTGCGTCTGGACGCTCACGAAGGCTTCATTGATGTTTCAAGAAATGCCCGGATCCTCTGGATTCGGGCATTTTCTTGTGGGCTGGTTCTTGTTGCGTTGCATTTGCACTGGAGATATGGGCTTTTTGGCCGATACATCTGTATCAAAAATGGCAGTTAGCCATGGACAGCAAGTGCAATGCAGAGAACGCCCACGCATTACGAGCTGCTGAGTGTTGCTCGCGATGCCTCTCCTGAGCAGATCAAGAAGGCTTATCGCAAGCTGGCGCAGAAGCTGCACCCGGACAGGAATTCCGACCCTTATGCCTCGGACATGATGGGCGTGGTCAACGCGTCTCATGATGTGCTGGCGGACCCTTCGCGGCGTGCGGCTTATGATGCGCAGCTTGCTGCAGATGAGCACAAGGCTCGTATGGACGCGTTGCGGCGCAAGCAGGCGCGTGCGGCGGGTGGGCAGGCGGTGCATGTATACGCCGCAAACTCTGCGACTGCCACTGCAACGCCCTCTCGGGCCGCTCGGACGGGCCCGGCGCCCAAGGCTTCTCCTTCCTCTTCATCGCCTTCCAGTGACAAGCGGCGCCGCAGTGCGTGGCGTTGGGCGCTGGTGTTTGTGGTGTTTTGCGCAGCCGGGGCGTGGATGGGTTATGACCCGGGTGCTGGCAAGGCGTTTGTGCCAGCCGAGCCGGTGCCGGTGGCGCAGACGTGGGTCAAGCCAGCGCCCGCCGCGCCGGTTGAAGAGCCTGTGGCCAGCCCGGCCAAGCCGGTTGATGCGGTGACGTCGGAGTGTGAGGTGCCGGCGCTGGATCCGATGGGCGCGCCTTGGCCGGAAAAGGCGGGTTACGTGAAAGATATGCCGTTGCTCAAGGACAACGGCTGGTCGCAGATCACGGTGGATAACTCGGCGGGCGAGTCGGCGGTGTATGCCAAGGTCACGGATGCGGTGGGGCGCAGGGCGTTTCGGCATGCGTTTGTGCCGGCCGGTGCGGTGTTTACGTTCGCCAAGATGGACCCGGGGCTGTATCTGCTCAAGTACAAGATGATGAGCACGGGCTGTGCCTTTGCGTCGGGTCGGATCTTGCTGGAAGAGACGCCGATGGGCAGTCAGATCAAGTCCAGTGCGTACAAGCTGACGTTGCGCAAGTTGCAGAACCGTAGCGTGCCGTTTGCGCGGTTGAAGGATGATCAGTTTTAGCGGTTGGGCTGTGACGTGAGTACCGCGTCGTCTGTTAAGTCTTCGCGGACAAGTCCGCTCCTACGGGCTTCGGCAATTGTGTGCAGAGATCATCTTTTGCAACGCTTTCAGGCCGGTTTTTGCAGGCTTGGTCTCTTTCTTTTGAAGGACATTTCCGAGAGAATCCCCGACCGCTTGCGCCTCTCGATGTGTGCTTCTAATCTCCGCCCGTCGCTGCATATCAGCGATCGGGTTTAGTCGCCCGGATTTGAGTTAAGGCGTATCGCGTCGCTGTTTTGGTCAGGTCTTCTTCCTGCACTTTATGGCGGCTGTGCGCGAGGGCACCTTCGGGTGCGCCGGTCTTAGCTCCCGGTCGACTAACCTTCGCACAGCTGCCACCTCACTCGTTTAGTCGCGACCCCAGTGGCAGTTCCATTGAGGAGAGAGCTAAGCATGGTCAAAATAACCCCCGACCCACCCAAACAGTCCAGCACCGCGCCAATCTTCGACAAGGCGGTCGTCAAGCGCGCCATGGCGTGTTACCTGCCAATCCCCCGCACTGACAAAGAACCCCACGACAGCAAGTTCGACTTCATCAGCCTGGAAGCAACCTTGGTGCATGCGCTGGATTTCCTGCGCTGTGCATCGGCCACTGCCCACGAACTGGGCGATGAATTGTCCGGTGCGCAACGCGACCTGGCGTTTGCCTCCATGCACATGCTGGAAATGGCCAAAGTCATGGTCGAGCGCTCGCTGGAGTGTGTCGAAGAGGTCTGAAACCTCGCACTAAACAAGTCGTGCACAGGCACTTGCGTGTGCACGATTGAGCCAGATAAAAGGCTTGTTCCAGAGCCTTTACCAAATCTTTATGCACAATTGCTTGATAAAAAAATACGCGCGTTACCAGATGTGCGCACATTGGCCTGATGCGCCGCAAGGCATTGTTTTTGCGGGGTACGGAAAGGATTGCGGGAAAAAATAAGGGGCTTTAGTAACTGGCGCGCCAAGCTTTAACGCACTCATCCACATTTTCATCAACAGACTTATCCACAGGTTGCTCAATCGATTTAGGTCACGATTTTCGGGCCAGAATCAGCAGGTTGCGTGGTGTAATCCGGCTGTCACAGAAAGTGCCAACGCTGACGCTGTAGCCCTGCTCGTGGACATACATTGCCCTGTCGAGCACCAGCCACATCTCCAGCGGACGCCGAAACAGGTCGCGGACCAGTTCCAGGTTGCGCACTTCGGCCAGTCTCTTCCAGCCAGCGGCTTCCAGAGAAGCCCAGTCCTGCTGGCCCGGTGCTGGCAGATTCTTCAGTCGCGCCAGATGATTGCAGTAGTCCGCGTAGGACGCATCCAGCCAGGATGTCGGCAGCGAAGGCGTGGGCAAGTAATCGTCAATGCCGCACAAGCTGCGCTGCAGCAGGTCGAAGCCCAGACGGCGGGCCATCGAGGTGTCGCGTTGACGACGCACGCGAGCGCCAGCCGTCACGGTTTCGCTGAGTGGCAGGCCGAGTTCGTCTCGCGACAGCTTTAAACCCGATGCCTTGCCGTCGCTGGACAGCGGTCGATACAGGTCGTGCCGGGTGCGGTTGTAGCAGCATGGCGCGATTGCCATGTGCCGACAGCCGGTCTGGCTTGCCAGCTCCATCAGCTGAATGTGCAGGTCGCCGCAGGCATGCAGCGCCACAGGCGTGTGCTCGGGTTGCAGGCAGCGCCAGGCGTCGTCGGCCATTACATCCTGCTGCACATGCCTGGCGTCGATGCCTTGCCGCGTACTCAGTGCCAGGCCTGCTTCGATCAGCGCCGGGTCGTGCTCCAGGCAGGTCAGACGCTGACCGCGCCCGGTCAGGCGCCGCCCCAGGTGGCCTTTGCCTGCGCACCAGTCCAGCCAGTGAGTGGTGGTATCACGCATGTCCAGATGGCTGGCGAAGGCTTCGATCTGTTGCCATTTGCGCCCCGGCACGTCGACACTCATGCGCGCATCGACTGGCTCCAGAGGATGTGAAGGCAGTTCAGCGACGTGGCTCAGGGCGACGGCTTCGGCGGCCAGTTGCGGGAACGGAAACGGCGCGTCGAGTTGTTCCGGGTGGTTATGCGCGGCCTCGGCCTGTTCCAGCGTGCGTTGCCGCAGCCAGTTTGCGAGGTCCGGGTATTTGTCTTCCCACGGCAGACGCAGGTGCGTGAACGGCTTGGGCCGCCACAAGGCCTGATGCGCGAACAGAAAGCTGTCCAGCGCACGAAAGTGGCTGCCGAGGTGTTCATCCTGCAAGCAAGGTTCAGTGGGCATAGTGGCGGCCTCGCGGGGCAAGGTGCTGACTGGGTCGACGCCAGCACCCTTCATATCAGCGCCCCTGACTGGCGTCTACACGCAATAGCTTTTCCAGCAGGCGGAAGCCTTGTACCAGCACGAACGTCATCACGAGGTAGAACATACCGGCGGCGAAGAAAATTTCTACCGGCAAGTAAGTGCGGGCGATGATCGTGCGGGCCATGCCGGTCAACTCCAGCAGGGTTACGGTGCTTGCCAGTGCGCTGGCCTTGAGCATCAGGATGACTTCGTTGCTGTAGGCAGGCAGGCCGATACGTGCCGCGCGGGGCAGGACGATGTAGAACAATGCTTTCCATTTCGACATGCCCAGCGCCCGCGCAGCCTCGACTTCACCGACCGGCACGGCCTGAATGGCGCCACGCAGGATTTCTGCGATGTAGGCGGCGGTGTGCAGGGTCATGGTGACAACCGCACACCAGAAAGGGTCACGCAGGTATGGCCACAGCGGCCCCTGACGCACCACGTCGAACTGTGCCAGGCCGTAATAGACCAGAAACAGTTGCACCAGCAGCGGTGTGCCGCGGAAGAAAAAGATGTAGGCGTAGGGCAGGGCGCGCACCGGCCAGTGACGCGATGCACGGGCGATGCCCATCGGGATGGCGAGGATCAGCCCGGCGATGACGGCAATCGCCACCAGCTCAAGGGTCAGGGTCGCGCCCTGTGCCAGGCGTGGCAGCCACTTGATGATGATCATGACGCGCTCCTCAGAAAGCCGCGACTGGCACGCTTCTCAAGGAAGTACATGCCGGCCATGGCCAGCACGGTCAGGCCCAGGTACATGAAGGCCGCGACCATGTAGAAGGTGAACGCTTGCTTGGTGAAGCCCACGGCGATCTGCGCGTGGCGCATGATTTCTTCCAGGCCTATCACCGAGACCAGCGCGGTGTCTTTCATCAGAATCATGAACAGATTGCCCAGGCCGGGCAGGGCGATGCGCCACATCTGCGGCAGGACCAGTTTGAAGAGGATGCGCGAGCGTGACATCCCCAGCGCCAGCCCGGCTTCACGATGACCTTTGGGGATGGCCAGAATCGCGCCGCGAAACACTTCGGTCGCGTAGGCACCAAAGCAAATGCCCAGGGCGATGACCCCGGCAGAGAAAGCGCTCAGGGCCAGGTCAGGAATGTCGAACAGTTTGCCCAGAGCGCGCATGCCGTTGACGGTGCCGAAGTAAATCAGCAACACCCAAAGCAGTTCGGGAATGCCGCGTACCAGGGTCGAGTAGGTACTGCCCAGCCATTGCAGAGGCTTGTAGGGCGAGGTCTTGGCCAAGGCGCCGAGCAGTCCGAGTATCAGCCCCAGGCACAGGGCCGAGAGTGCAAGCTGGACCGTCATCAGCGCGCCAGCCGCAAGGGCCGGGCCGAATCCGTGGAGATCAATGTTCATGGGCAGGCTTTGTCAGGGCCGGTCGCCGCGCTTCGACAGGAAGCGGCGGCGACGCGGTCAGGTGAATCAGAGGATGCTGAAAGGGAAATACTTGTCGTTGATCTTCTTGTAGGTGCCATCAGCGATGATTTCTTTCAGGGCCGCGTTCAAGCGCTCGCGCAGGGCATCATCACCCTTGCGCACGGCGATGCCGATCTTGTCGTCTTCAACGACAGGCTCGCCCTTGAACTCGAAGTTCTGACCCGCTTCGCTTTTCAGCCACTCGAAGCTGACGTATTTGTCGGCCAGCATGGCGTCGACGCGACCGGAGGACAGGTCGAGGAAGGCGTTTTCCTGAGTGTCATAGAGCTTGGCGTCCATGATCCCGAGCTTGTCTTCCAGCCAGGTGGCGGCCAGTGTCGATCGCTGTGCACCCACTGACTTGCCGGCAAGGCTTTCTTTGGCTTTTTCAGTGCTCGATACGTCGATCGAGGAAGTTTTCGGCGCGATGAATTGCAGCTTGTTCGAGTAATACGGGTTGGTGAAATCGACCACCTGCTTGCGCTCTTCGGTGATCGACAGCGACGAGATCAGGAAGTCGAACTTGTTGGCCATTAACGCCGGGATGATGCCGTCCCAGTCTGACGTCACCGCTTCGCATTCGACCTTCATCCTGGCGCACAGGGCCTGGCCGATTTCATAGTCAAAGCCCACCACCTGGCCACTCGCGTCCTTGTTGTTGAACGGCGGGTAGGCACCTTCGATGCCCATTTTCATTGTTTCAGCAAAGGCACTGCCGCTGAAGGCAAGGGTGGCCGCTGCGATCAGCAAGATCTTTTTGTACGACTGCATGGGTGTTGCTCCGTTAGCGGTGACTCGACATGAATTGTTTGCACCTTGCCGACAGCGGGTTTTCGAATACTTGCTGCGGTGTGCCCTGTTCTTCGACCATTCCCTGATGCAAAAACACCACTTCAGTTGATACCTGACGTGCAAAATTCATTTCGTGGGTCACCAGCAGCATGGTCCGGCCTTCTTCAGCCAGTGCGCGGATGACGCCGAGTACTTCCTGAACCATCTCCGGGTCGAGGGCCGATGTCGGCTCGTCGAACAGAATGACCTTCGGCTGCATGGCCAGCGTACGCGCGATGGCGGCGCGCTGCTGTTGCCCGCCGGAGAGCTGCGCAGGGTAGGCATGGCGTTTGTCGGCGATACCCACCTTGGCCAGCAGCTCTTCAGCCACCTCGATGGCTTCGGCCTTGCTCTGGCCCAGAACGCGACGCGGGGCCTCGATGATGTTATCGAGCACGCTCATGTGCGGCCACAGGTTGAAGTTCTGAAATACGAAACCGATCTGGCTGCGCAAGCGGTTGATCTGCCGGTTATCGGTGGCAATCAGGTCGCCGTTGCGCGCTGCCTTGAGCTTCAATTCTTCGCCGGCCACCAGAATCTGGCCCTGATGCGGGTTTTCCAGCAGGTTGATGCAGCGCAGCAACGTGGACTTGCCGGAACCGGAGGAGCCGAGGATCGATATGACGTCGCCGTCGCGAGCGGTCAGCGAGATGCCTTTGAGCACCTCAAGCTGATCGTAGCGCTTGTGCAGGTTGCGGATTTCCAGGGCGGGCGTGGCCTCGGCCATGTGGGGTCCTCATTGAAGTGTGCGCGCTGGCTGCCAGCGAACGCCAAGCTAGCACAGCGTTTAAAGGACAACCATCGACGTATTGTGTCGAGCGTGGAGGCGCTCGACGGGTTGTCTCATCCGGGCAGCGGACGGTCGCATGAAGGCAAGTACCATGCCCTGCAAAACAGGGGCGTGCGCGAAAAAGGCGCGATGTTGCCAGCTTTGGCCTGGTGTTGGAAGTAGCATTTGCTGAGTGGTGGTCTGATTTCTGCACCATGTTTGCGCTTTGAGGAAGGTTTGGGGCATTTTTGGTGCGTGCATGTAGATGAATCTGAGGCGTTTGGTAACAAATCCTACAGACTGCGTATAAAAGCCATCGTCTTGCATGCCTCACGGGCTAAGCCACAGGCCTCGTATTCTCTAAGCGACGTCGTTTTCGAAATATTTTGGCGCAATTCTTGCGTCAATAATAAAGAACGGCACCGTAGCTTTCTTTTTACGTAACGCTTCGGTGTGCCTCGCTCGTCTTGCACAGGTGGTTTTATGAGCAGTACCGCTAACTCTTCCGAGCTCGAACAAGGGCTGAAACCGCGACACATTACGATGCTGTCGATTGCCGGCGTTATTGGTGCCGGTCTGTTCGTCGGCTCCGGCCATGCGATTGCCGAGGCAGGCCCTGCCGTGCTGCTGGCCTACGCCGCTGCGGGTACGCTGGTGGTGCTGGTGATGCGCATGCTGGCCGAAATGGCCGTTGCCTCGCCAGACACCGGTTCGTTCTCAACCTATGCCGACCGCGCTATCGGGCACTGGGCCGGCTTTACCATCGGCTGGTTGTACTGGTGGTTCTGGGTGCTGGTGATCCCGCTGGAGGCCAATGCCGCCGCGACCATTTTGCATGCCTGGTTCCCGAACATCGCGATCTGGATGTTCACGCTGGTCATCACATTGCTGCTGACCGCGACCAACCTGTTCAGTGTGAAGAATTACGGCGAATTCGAGTTCTGGTTTGCGCTGATCAAGGTTGTGGCGATCATCGCGTTCGTGGTGCTGGGTGTTGCAGCAATTTTTGGCCTGCTGCCCACCAGTAACGTCAGTGGCGTGAGCCATCTGTTTGATACCGGTGGCTTCCTGCCAAACGGCATGGGCGCGGTGCTGGCGGCGATGTTGACCACCATGTTCTCGTTTATGGGCACCGAAATTGTGACCATCGCTGCGGCGGAGTCCAAGAACCCTGGCAAGCAGATCACCAAGGCCACCAACTCGGTGATCTGGCGGATCTTCCTGTTCTATCTGGTTTCGATCTTCATCGTTGTGTCGCTGGTGCCGTGGAACGATCCGCGCCTGGCCGAGGTAGGTTCGTATCAGACCGTGCTCGATGCGATGGGTATTCCGAACGCCAAGCTGATTGTCGATCTGGTGGTATTGGTTGCTGTGACCAGCTGCCTGAACTCGGCCCTGTATACCGCTTCGCGCATGCTGTTCTCGCTGGGCAAGCGCGGCGATGCACCTGCCGTGTCGAAGCGCACCAGCAAGGGCGGTACGCCTCACTGGGCAGTGATCATGTCGACCGCGGCAGCTTTCCTGACCGTGTTCGCCAACTACATCGCGCCTGCGGCCGTATTCGATTTCCTGCTCGCCAGCTCCGGTGCCATCGCACTGCTGGTGTACCTGGTGATCGCGGTGTCGCAGTTGCGTATGCGCCAGAAGCGCATCGCTGCGGGCGAGGCCATCGACTTCAAGATGTGGCTGTTCCCATGGCTGACCTGGGCTGTGATCGCGTTCATCGTCGCGGTGCTGACCATCATGCTGCTGCAGGAAGAGCATCGCCTCGAAATCATCGCCACCGGCGTACTCAGCCTGTTGGTGATCGGCGCTGGCCTGATCGTATCGCGTCGCCGCAAGGCCGGCCGCGTGGGCGCTGCTGCGCTGGGTTGATTGGCCGCTGACTATCGTGCTGACGCTCTGCGTCGGCACGATCTCGATCAGCGTGCGGCCTTGGTGTCTCGCTTCATCAGCAGATCGGATGCCAGGGTGTAATCCTTTTGGAAGGCAGGGCTTTCGATCCATTCGATCGCCGTGTCTTCGTCTTCATCGTGGTACATGGCGCGGTACACGATCAGCAGGCCCATCATGAAGTCTGTGGCAGGGTCTTCGTCCTCTTCGGAAACGACCAGTGCCAGCACCGGGTACTGCAGGAAAACGACGCACAGCGCCAGTTGGCTGATGGCTTCAGCGGCTTTCATGGCCACGAAGAGATCATCATAGTCGGCCGGGTCGAAGCCGTTCTCTACAATGTCTTTGAAGTCGAACGTGCTTAGATCAAGTTCGACGTCATCAAACGGCAGATTGACCAGCGCAGAGGCAAACACCGGGTGGACGAGGCTGGTTGTGCCCTTGCCCGAGCGGTTCTGCTTGGCCTTGATTTTTGCGCGCTTGGCACGTTTTTGCTGCTTGTGTGGCGAGGCCATGAGCGGTCCTTTGGCTGGCGTGAAATGCGATGGCCGCTATTGAAGCGCAGACGGGCTGGATAACCAAGGCTTGGCCGTAATCTCTGGACAATAAAAAACCCGCAGGACGCGGGTTTTGATGTGCTGGGTGTTACACGATCGTCATCGCTTGCCCGGCTTTGCAAACGCTTCGGCTTCATCCATGCGCGTGGCGAACATGTTCACGGCTTCGACCGCATCGCTTGCGCCGTCGCGGATCTGCACGATGACCTGTCCGGCCTGATCGGCCAGTGTCACACCTCGAATGGCACCTTCCTGCGTGGCATCCATGCTCGCCACGGCTTCACGTGTTTCGGCGAGAATCTTGCCGATCATTTCGGCAATCTCGGTGGTAGAGCCGCTGGTACGTCCGGCCAGTTGCCGGACTTCGTCTGCCACCACGGCAAACCCACGACCCTGATCACCCGCCCGTGCCGCTTCGATGGCAGCGTTGAGCGCCAGCAGGTTGGTCTGGTCGGCGATGCCGCGGATGGTGTTGACGATGGCGGTGATCTGCTCGGAGCGATCGCCCAGTTGGCTCACCAGCTTCGCCGACGCGCCGATGTTTTCGGCAATCTGGCGCATTTCCCGAGCGGTTTCCTGAATGACCAGGGTTCCCTGTTCGGCCACTTTCTCGGTTTCTGCCGAGATATGGTAAGCACGCGACGCACCATGCGCATCGGCTTCCTGCTTTTCGACACGCTGGGTAATGTCACTGGCAAACTTGACGATCTTGTAGAGCTTGCCGTCGACATCAAAAACCGGGTTATACGTTGCTTCCAGCCAGACAACCCGGCCATGTTTGCCGAGGCGTTTGAACTGATCGCCAATGAACTCGCCCTGATTCAACTTGCGCCAGAATTCGGTATATTCCGGGCTGTTGGTCAGTGCCGGTTCGCAGAACGATCTGTGGTGTTTACCTTTGATCTCGTTCAGTGCGTAACCCATGACGTTCAGGAAGTTACTGTTGGCGGTTATCACATTGCCATTGGGCTCGAATTCGCAAACAGCCATGGCCCGGTCTACTGCTGCCAGCTTGCTGTTGGTCTCGTTTTCGAGCATTACGCGTTTAGTGACGTCCAGAGCATATTTGACCACCTTGAAGACTTTGCCCTGCGTATCGGTCACCGGGTTGTAGCTTGCCTCCAGCCAGACGCTACTGCCATTCTTGTCGATGCGCTTGAAGGTGCCGGAGATGAACTTGCCAGCCTTCAGAGACGCCCACAGGTCCGCGTATTCACGGCTGCGGAGCATCTCCGGCTCGCAAAAGTCGCGGTGCGTCTTGCTGGCCAGCTCATCGGCCCGGTAGCCCATCGTTGCAATGAAGTTATCGTTGGCACGAAGGATCTTGCCGTCGAGACCCAGCTCGACCACCGCCATTGATTTTTCCAGTGCGCTTGTCAGTCCTTTGAGTCCATCTACCTCGGCCTTCATGGCTGTCAGTTCAGCTTTGTTCTTGTTTCCGAACATAACCTGCCCCTTGGTGTGTTTGTGGACTTGCTGTGATTAGAGTATCGGCTCGAAAAGCTGCGACATGAACGGGTCATCGCAACAATCGACTGGATAAATGAAGAGATTTTCTGGCGTCAAAAAAGTGCAGTTTTTTGTCAAAAAGAAATACGCTGACTATAGGTACGCAGATATCTGGAAAAGCGCTCTGCCCGTCAAATTCAGGACAAAGAAAAGCCCGCGATGGGGGCGCGGGCTTAAGGATTCACACTTGGGAGCAGCTCTACAATGACGCGGCCGCTGTGAAAACTTTGTGAAGAGTATTCACTGTATTCACTTTTTTTCCGGCTGGATGGTGTTGGTCACTTCGGACGTCGGCACGAAGGTCTTCGATTCTTCGGCAGCCGCTTCCTTGGACGCAGCTTTGTCCTTGGCCGCTTCGGTGTTCTCTTTGGCAGCCTCGTTCACTTTGTCCTGGGCAGACTCCATCTTCTCCTGGGATTTCTCCTGATGAGCCTGAGCGTTCTGTGCTTTCTGTTCGGATTTGCTGTCGCAGGCAGCCAGACCCAGAGTGGCGGCGATGATGAGGGCGGAGGCAGTAAACTTGAGCACGTAATTTTCCTTGTGGAAGCAAATGTATGGCTTCGATGGTGGGGAGGGAAAATTAGTTCAACGGGATGGGGGTGGCAGGGCTCTGGATGGCTGGTCTTGATTTGCTCGAAGCACTGGGCTTCCGCGCTGCGTAACGCATGTGTGAGCATGCCTCTTCCAGGCGAAGGCCTCTCGCAGTCGATAAACGATTTTGGAGTTCAAGTATGGAGACCGTACGGATGACCGATCAAAAGGGCGCTTTAATAAGCGCGCAGACTGAAGTGGGCACGTACACCAGCGACAGCCAACATATTCGCGACTTGATTCGTCGCGAACAGGCCCGGAGCGCAGACATCGAAGCCACCCGGCTTGCGCTGATGAAGGCGAGTCCAGCGGGGCGCCTCGTCCATTCAGCGTAGATGAATTCAAACGGAGAATGTTGAAGGCGAATGGCTGAGTATCGTTTCGCCCAGACAACAAAAAGCCCGCACGAGGCGGGCTTCTTGTGTGTTTTCAGGTGTGCTTGGCATCACCTGAAAACGGAAGGTGGTGCCCAGAGACGGAATCGAACCGCCGACACGGGGATTTTCAATCCCCTGCTCTACCGACTGAGCTATCTGGGCAACGGGGCGCATTAGACGTGTTTTTCAGGAGGTCGTCAAGCGTGTTTTTTAAAAAATTTGAATTATTACCGACGCTTACGACCTTCACTGCGTGAAACGCTTTATTTTTCGGGGGGAACGTAGCCTTCGGCCTGGGCGTATTCTTCGCCCGAGAGAAACTTGTCCATCTCGGTCTGGAGGAATTTCCGGTCTTCGGCGTTCATCATATTCAGGCGGCGCTCGTTGATCAGCAGGGTCTGGTGTTTCTGCCAGTCGGCCCAGGCTTTTTGCGAGACGTGGTTGAAGATGTCTTCGCCCTTGGCTCCCGGATAAGGGGCGCGTTCCAGGCCGGGCAGTTCTTCTTTGTACTTGCGGCACATTACGGTGCGGGTCATGACGACTCTCCTGCGTTCAATACGTCGGCTGCGCGTTTGAGCAGCTTTTTCACCGGGGCAGCAAGGCCCAGGCGTGGCGGGGTGGCGAGGTTATACCAGAGCCAGTCGGCCTCGGCCACGTGATCGGCGGACTCCTGGACCTTGACCAGCCAGGGTTCGATGCTCAACTGGAAGTGGCTGAAAGTGTGGATCAGCCCCGGCAGTTCATGGTGCTCGCCCAATTGCAGTGCATGTTGCGTGGCCAGGTGCTGCAGGTCATCGAAGTCATCCAGTTCCGGAAGGCTCCACAGGCCGCCCCACAAGCCGCTGGAAGGGCGACGATAAAGCAGAATCGCGCCGTCTTCGTTGGCGAGCATCGGCATGAGCGTGCGTTTCTGCGGCACGGTCTTGCGTGGTTTGGGGATGGGGTAGCGGGTTTCCAGGCCGAGCATGTGCGCCTCGCAACTGCGTTCCAGCGGGCAGAGCAGGCAGCTGGGTTTGCTGCGGGTACAGAGCGTGGCACCGAGGTCCATCATGGCCTGGGTATAGTTGTTGACCCGGCTGTGCGGTGTGAAGCGTTCGGCTGTAGCCCACAGCTGTTTGGCCACCTTGGGTTCGCCCGGGTAGCCCTCTTGCGCGGTAAAGCGCGCCAGCACGCGTTTGACGTTGCCGTCGAGGATCGGCGCGCGAAGACCCATACTCAGGCTGGCGATTGCGCCTGCGGTGGATAGACCGATACCGGGCAGCAGGATGAGTTTTTCGACGTCACGGGGAAACTCGCCATCGTGATCGGCAACCACGATTTTTGCGGTCTTCTGCAAGTTGCGGGCGCGGGTGTAGTAGCCCAGCCCGGTCCATAGGTGCAGCACTTCGTCTTCCGGTGCCTCAGCCAGCGCCTGGACGGTCGGCAGGGCCTCCATGAAGCGGTCGAAGTAATTCAGAACGGTGCTGACCTGGGTCTGCTGCAGCATGATTTCCGATACCCAGACCCGATACGGCGTGATGTCTTGTTGCCAGGGCAGGTCATGTCGGCCATGACGGTCGTACCAGTCCAGCACGGCGCTGGAGAATTGTTCGGGTTGCATGGCCTGAAGGGCTCTCGTCGTCGGGATATGAGTCGGGATAGGAAAAGGTGCGCCAGTGGAGCGCCGCGAGGGCGCTCCTGAGCTGTTCACATTGCTCTAGCGTTTGAACAATCCCTTGAGGGCGTCCTTGAGTTCGGGGCTGACCTTGTCACCGAGTTTTTCATTCAGCTTGTCCTCAAGCTTCTCGCTGATCCGGTCGCCTGCCAGCCTGGCAGCGATCTGGCCCACGCCTTCCTTGTCCAGGCGGCAGGCTTTGGCACCCAGTTCCAGCGGGCCGCGGCACTGCACCGGCCACTCGATGCCGACAAAGCGCGGATTGATCTCGCACGCTGGGTCCGGCATGTCGCTCTTGTCGCCTTCGACGATGATGCCGACGCGGTAATTCATGCCCAGTACGCGCAGATCGACGTCGCCGTTACCGTTGACGGCCATGCCCGGCGTACGAACCTTGAGGTCCGGGTTGCTGGCCACGCCGTTGCGTATCACCAGATTGCCGTTGAGCTGCTGGAAAGGAGTGTCCTTGGCGCGCGGTTCGCCGCTAAGCGTCTTGCGGTTGAGGATCGAAATACCCTTGCACAGCTGCTGCTCCAGGTTGGCATTGACCAGTACGCCGTTATTGAGTGCAAAGCTGGCGGTGCCGTTCAGGCTGTCGATCAGGGCTTTTTCGCTGTTGCCTGTGCCGGTCAGGCTGCTGTCTAGGTTCAGCAGGCCACGCACTGGCGGCGTCTGGCCCTGGCTTTCCAGAATGCGTTCGACCGGTACTTTGGCAATGCGCGTCTGTACCGTGGCCACAGGCGTGTCCGGACGCGCGTCCAGATTGCCCTTGACCTCGAAGTTGCCGTTGTACAGGTCGCCACTCAGCGTATCGACCTTGATAAGACCACCGTTGGCTTGGGTCTTGAACGCTGCGTTGTCGATGGGCAGTTTGTTCAGGGTCAGTTTGCCGAAGCTCAGGTCAGCCTCGACATCCAGCGTACGCAAGCGCTCCAGCGGCAGCAGCCTGGCAGTGCTCCAGGCGGCCTTGGTCGGTTGTTCGGGCAGCGGTGAGTCGCCCGCAGCAGCGGCGGCTTCACCGGACTGAACCTCGGATTTGCGCGCGGCCTTGGCACCTTTGCTTTCTTCGCTCTCAGCTGGACGATAGCGGTCGGCGTCGAAGGTATCGCCCTTGAGCTGGACACGCAGCGCCTGTTTGGCGAAGTCGTCCACGGCGATGCGACCGGTGAAGGTGCTGTCGTCGACTTTCAGATTGAGGTTTTCCAGCGCAAGGCTGGTGGGCGTGCCGGCGAGGCGTGTGACCATTTCAACCTTGCTCAGCGCGCCCTCGGACATGGCGGGCAATGGCTGGCCGATGTTTTCGAAGAAGGTGCGCAGGTCGAGCTGGGCGATGGACAGGCCGCCGCTGATCTGTGGCGTTTTATCCAGATCACGGGCACGCAGTTCGCCCAGTGCACGCAACTGGTTGGCTGACACTTTGAGGCTGTTCCATTCGGCGATATTGGCGGCAAGGTCTACCAGCAGCTGGCCCTGCGCCGAGAAAGTGACGGTCTTGCCCTGCAGCGGCTCGCCTGCGACTTCGCCGGACAAGCGCATGTCTTCGAATTGATAGCGCTTGAGTACGCGGTCCATGCGCAGTTCGCCGACCAGTTCGGTCTTGGCGCGCACGACGGGCTGGTTGGTGCTCAGGAACGCCGTCAGTTTGATCGGGATGTCGGATGCTTCACGAATTGGTCCGGTGCTCAGTTGAATGCTCTCGGCCGTGAAGGTTCGGCCTTTGCGGGCATCACTGTAATCCACGCGGGCGTTGTTGACAGTCAGGCTGTCGATATCCAGCCGGATGGGCTGGGAAGGGCGATCGGCCTTGGGCGCGTCCGGGGCAGGCGCAGGGGTTGGTTCGCCAGGCGCTGCGGTGGTTGCGACAGCGGGCTTGCCGATGTCCTCCCAGTTGCCATGACCGTTTTCGTCACGGTGCAGGGCCAGGTTAAGGCCTTCGACGCGGATGTCACTCATCTGCACCTGACGACGAAGCAGCGGCAGGACACGTACGGACAGGCCGAGCATCTGCACATCGGCAAACGGCTGATCGGGGGCGGTCAGGGTGGCGACATGGGCGTCGTGCAATTCCAGGCCGAGCCAGGGGAACAGGCTCCAGCCGATATCACCGTTGAGCGTCAGCTCGACGTTGGCCTTGTCGCGTGCCAGCTGGCGAATCTCGTCTTTGTAGTCGTTGGGATCAAACAGGTGGGTCAGGGCGAAGCCGAGAGCCACGATGATCAGCAACAGCCCGAGAATAAACAGCCCCAGGATTTTGCCGAACGCTTTCATGGGCGAGTCCTTGTGTCGATATTCAAAAATAGCCCGTGAGTATACCGCTCTGACGCGCGTACCGGGCTGCGGATGCCTTTATTGCTGTCCGGTCGCCGGTTTGAGGTAGCAACGCTCCTCTCGACCCTACAGCTACATAGCTTTTCTGCCTCAACTAAGGTTTTGACAGGCTTTTCCTTATCATTTAATTGATTGCATCTATGGCGTCATAGAGCGCGCGGATTAACCGATAAAATAGATAATAAAAAGCATGTAACGAGATGCTTATTTGCCATCAGACAGTGATAGTCTCCGTTTTTGCTGGCTCAGGTGCGTCTTTTTGTCACGTATCTGAACAACCTGCCGATAAAACAGACATGGCCGCTCGGCATGGAGTCTGTGGCGGACCAGCGGACCATCTGCGAGCTTCACACATTGGGGTAATTATAATGAGCACAAGCACAGCCTTGGGCGGCGACGCCGTTCAGCCTGCGTTCTTGTCCAAAGAGCGCATTATCGCCAAGCCCGGTTTCAACCGTTGGCTTGTTCCACCAGCAGCATTGGCCATCCATCTTTGTATCGGTATGGCTTACGGCTTCTCGGTGTTCTGGTTGCCGTTGTCCAAGGCCGTGGGTATTACTGCACCCGTCGCCTGTACTCCGGACATGGGGTTCTTCGCGCAGATGTTCGCGTCGACCTGTGACTGGCAGATCTCCATGCTGGGCTGGATCTACACCCTGTTCTTCATTTTCCTGGGTTGCTCGGCTGCCATCTGGGGTGGCTGGCTGGAGCACGCAGGTCCACGCAAGGCCGGTGTTGTTTCGGCCCTCTGCTGGTGCGGTGGCTTGCTGATTTCCGCACTGGGCATTTATACGCACCAGATCTGGTTGATGTGGCTGGGCTCGGGGGTTATCGGCGGCATTGGTCTGGGGCTGGGCTATATCTCCCCCGTTTCGACCCTGATCAAGTGGTTCCCGGACAAGCGCGGCATGGCGACCGGTATGGCGATCATGGGCTTTGGTGGCGGCGCGATGGTGGGTGCACCGCTGGCCACTGCGCTGATGGGTCACTTTGCCTCGGCTGAAAGCGTTGGCGTCTGGCAGAGCTTCGTGGTGATGGCGGTGATCTACTTCATCTTCATGATCGGTGGCGCGCTGGGCTATCGCGTTCCGCCAACCGGCTGGAAACCTGAAGGCTGGACCGCTCCGGCTGCCAAGGCCAAGAACTCGATGATCACCAACCGTCACGTGCACGTCAGCGTGGCCTGGAAGACACCGCAGTTCCGTCTGGTCTGGCTGGTGCTGTGCCTGAACGTATCGGCCGGTATCGGCATTCTGGGCATGGCTTCGCCGCTGTTGCAGGAAGTGTTCGCCGGCAAACTGCTGGGCGTCGATCTGACCTTCAGCCAGCTCAATGCCGACCAACTGAAAGCCATTGCTGCGATTGCAGCCGGCTTCACGGGTCTGTTGAGTCTGTTCAACATCGGCGGTCGTTTCTTCTGGGCTTCGTGCTCGGACTTCATCGGTCGCAAGGCAACCTACTTCGTATTCTTCGCACTGGGCTTCCTGCTTTATGCGTCGGTTCCGACCCTGAGCCACATGGGTAGCATCGCCCTGTTCGTGGCCGCGTTCTGCATCGTGCTGTCGATGTACGGTGGCGGTTTCGCGACGGTTCCGGCTTATCTGGCTGACCTGTTCGGTACGCAGATGGTCGGCGCGATCCACGGTCGTCTGCTGACTGCCTGGGCTGCGGCCGGTGTGCTCGGTCCGGTATTGGTCAACTACCTGCGTGAGTACCAACTCGCCCACGGTGTTGCACGTGCCGATGCCTACGACATCACCTTGTACATCCTCTCGGGTCTGCTGGTGCTGGGCTTTATCTGCAACCTGCTGATTCGTCCGGTTGCCGACAAGTACTTCATGACCGACGCCGAGCTGGCGGCTGAACAAGCCATCGGTCACGACAAGGGTGCCAATGCCACGACTTCGCTGGAGTGGAAAGCATCCGCAGGCAGTAAGCCGCTGGTCATCGCCGCCTGGCTGGCCGTAGGCATCCCGCTGGCGTGGGGCGTCTGGATTACCCTGCAAAAAACCGCAGTGCTGTTCCACTAAAAGCCTGTAGGTAACAGATAAGCGCTTGCACTTAGGTGCAGGCGCTTTTTTTTGTGCGCAGAATTCTTGTTCCACGCACTCTGAATCGGACGCAGAGCGTCCCACTATAGTTGAGGCTATCGTTCCACACGCTCCAGTGTGGGAATGCCGTTCGTGACGCTCTGCGTCAACTATCTGCGGCTCAATGTGTTTGATGCACTGCCCGTTCCCCCGCAGACGCTGCTACATTAGCAACCCCTGTTCTTATTGCCTGTAGGAGTTGTTTGCATGCTAGCCCACGTGGAGTCATACGCTGGTGATCCGATCCTTTCCCTGATGGAAACCTTTGGCAAGGATTCCCGTGTGGACAAGGTCAATCTGAGCATCGGCTTGTATTACGACGCGCAGGGCCGTATCCCTCAGCTGGCATGCGTAGCAACGGCACAACAGCAACTGGCCGAGGGCGAGCAGGCGGCTTCTGTCTATCTGCCGATGGAAGGCCTGGCGGCTTATCGGCAGGCAGTGCAGACCCTGTTGTTCGGGGCGGATCACCCGCTTGTGCAGGCAGGACGCGTGGCGACCATCCAGACCGTGGGCGGCTCCGGCGCGCTGAAAGTAGGTGCCGACTTCCTCAAGTATGCCTTCCCGGACTCGCAGGTCTGGGTCAGCGATCCGACCTGGGAAAACCACAACGCGCTGTTCGGTGGTGGAGGCTTCAAGGTCAACAGCTACCCGTATTTCGACGCGCAGACTGGCGGGGTCAGGTTCGAGGCCATGCTCGATACGGTGCAGGGTCTGCCTGCGCAGAGCATCCTTTTGCTGCACCCGTGCTGCCATAACCCGACCGGTGCCGATCTGACAGTTGCGCAATGGGACCGCCTGATCGAAGTGATCAAGGATCGTCAGCTCATCGCGTTTCTGGATATTGCCTATCAGGGCTTCGGCAAGGGCATTGATGAGGATGCCTATGCCATCCGCGCAATGGCCAACGCAGGTGTTACAACGCTGGTCAGTAACTCGTTCTCGAAAATTTTCTCGCTGTACGGCGAGCGGGTAGGCGGGCTGTCGGTGGTTTGTGAAGACGCGGCCTCCTCTGCCAACGTGTTCGGCCAGCTCAAGGCGACCGTGCGCCGCAACTACTCCAGCCCGCCTGCGCATGGCGCCTTTCTGGTTTCAAAAGTGCTCAACACGCCGCACCTGCGCGAGCAGTGGCTGAGCGAAGTCGAGGCCATGCGCGTGCGCATCATCGACATGCGCACGCGGCTGGTCGAGGTGCTGGCGCAGAAGGTTTCCGGACGTGATTTCAGCTTTATCCTCAGGCAGAGCGGGATGTTCAGCTATACCGGTCTGACGCCACAGCAGGTCGATGAACTGAAAGACGTTCACGGCATTTACATGCTGCGCAGTGGCCGGGTGTGCATGGCGGGCCTGAATGAAGGCAATATCGACAAGGTATGTAACGCAATCGCGAGCCTCTTCACCCACTAAATGCCCTGCTGGTCGTCTGTTTGCTTCATGGCGGGCGCATCTGGGCCTATAATGCTCGCCTTTTTTCGCCCAATGATTTTGCGGAGCTGGTGATGGCCGAACGTAAGGCGTACGTCGAGCGTAATACTCTGGAAACCCAGATCAAAGCCTCGATCAACCTGGATGGCACCGGAAAGGCCCGATTCGATATCGGTGTGCCTTTTCTTGAGCACATGCTCGACCAGATCGCCCGGCACGGGCTGATCGACCTGGACATCGAGTGCAAGGGTGACCTGGCAATCGACGATCACCACACGGTGGAAGACGTTGGTATCACCGTGGGGCAGGCGTTCAGCCAGGCCATCGGCGACAAGAAAGGCATTCGTCGTTACGGCCACGCCTATGTGCCGCTCGACGAAGCGCTGTCGCGCGTGGTCATCGACTTTTCGGGTCGTCCGGGCCTGCAGATGCATGTGCCGTATACCCGTGCCACGGTGGGTGGCTTTGATGTGGACCTGTTTCAGGAGTTCTTCCAGGGCTTCGTCAACCACGCGAACGTGACGCTGCACATCGACAACCTGCGTGGCACCAACACTCACCACCAGATCGAGACCGTGTTCAAGGCTTTCGGTCGCGCGCTGCGCATGGCGGTCGAGCTGGATGAGCGCATGGCCGGGCAAATGCCATCCACCAAGGGTGTGCTCTGATGCAGACGGTTGCGGTCATCGATTACGGTATGGGCAACCTGCACTCTGTCGCCAAGGCGCTTGAGCACGTAGGCGCAGGCCGTGTGCTGATTACCAGTGACGCCAAGGTGATTCGCGAAGCCGACCGTGTGGTGTTTCCGGGTGTGGGCGCGATTCGCGACTGCATGGCCGAGATTCGCCGTCTGGGCTTTGATTCGCTGGTCAGGGAAGTCAGCCAGGACCGTCCGTTTCTCGGCATCTGCGTCGGCATGCAGGCGTTGCTCGACAGAAGTGAAGAGAGCGGCGGCGTGGACTGCATCGGTCTTTTTCCTGGCCAGGTGAAGTTTTTCGGCAAGGACCTGTATGAAGAAGGCGAGCACCTGAAAGTGCCGCACATGGGCTGGAATCAGGTCGCTCAGGCGGTGGATCACCCGCTGTGGCATGACATTCCGGATCTGGCGCGTTTCTACTTCGTGCACAGTTTCTACATCGATGCCGCGAACCAGCGTCAGGTGGTCGGGCGCGGTCACTACGGCCTCGACTTTGCCGCCGCGCTGGCCGACGGTTCGCGCTTCGCCGTGCAATTTCACCCGGAAAAGAGCCACACCCACGGCCTGCAATTGCTGCAGAACTTCGCTGCCTGGGATGGTCGCTGGTAATCGTATGAGCAAAACCAAGAGCAAGCCGCCGATTCTGACCCTTTCGCCCGAGCATGAGCAGCAGGCGATCGACAAGCTCAAGCGCCTGTTCGCAGAGCGCTTCGAGCTGGAGCTGGGTACGTTTGAAGTGGCTGAGGTACTGGAATTGTTCACCCGCGAGATTGCCCCGCATTACTACAATCGCGCTATTTTCGATGTTCAGCAGCAGCTCAAGGAGCGGTTCGAGAGCATCGAAAGCGATCTCTGGGCGCTCGAAAAGAATTGAATAGAAGCAGCTTTGAGCTTCAGGCTTCAAGCCGCAAGAATCAGTGAGTACGCATACTTGCAGCTAATCGCTTGCAGCTTGCCGCTCTTTTTGACCAAGGAATAAGCATGCTGATTATCCCCGCTATCGACCTCAAAGACGGTGCCTGTGTGCGTCTGCGTCAGGGCCGGATGGAAGATTCCACAGTGTTCTCCGATGATCCGGTGGCCATGGCCGCCAAGTGGGTCGACGGTGGTTGCCGCCGTCTGCATCTGGTCGATCTGAACGGTGCGTTCGAAGGACAGCCGGTCAACGGTGATGTGGTCACGGCCATCGCCAGGCGCTACCCGAACCTGCCGATCCAGATCGGTGGCGGCATCCGTTCGCTGGAAACCATCGAGCACTACGTCAAGGCGGGCGTGAGCTACGTCATCATCGGCACCAAGGCCGTCAAAGAGCCCGAGTTCGTGGCTGAAGCCTGCCGTGCGTTCCCCGGCAAGGTGATCGTCGGTCTGGATGCCAAGGACGGTTTCGTCGCCACCGATGGCTGGGCTGAAGTCAGCTCGGTTCAGGTCATTGATCTGGCCAAGCGTTTTGAAGCCGATGGCGTGTCTGCCATTGTCTACACCGACATCGCCAAAGACGGCATGATGCAGGGCTGCAACATCCCGTTCACCGCGGCGCTGGCGGCGGCTACGCGGATCCCGGTGATTGCTTCGGGTGGCATTCATAACCTGGGCGACATTCAGGCGCTGTTGAATGCGAAGGCTCCGGGCATCATCGGCGCAATCACCGGTCGTGCGATCTACGAAGGTACGCTGGATGTGGCCGAAGCCCAGGCGCTCTGCGACCGCGAACAACGCTGAATAGCTGGAGACTGACCCTGTGGCCCTAGCCAAACGCATCATCCCTTGCCTGGACGTCGACAACGGTCGAGTGGTCAAGGGTGTCAAGTTCGAGAACATCCGGGATGCAGGCGATCCGGTGGAAATTGCTCGTCGTTACGATGAGCAGGGTGCAGACGAAATCACTTTTCTCGACATCACTGCCAGCGTCGATGGCCGTGACACCACGCTGCACACCGTCGAGCGCATGGCCAGTCAGGTGTTCATTCCGCTGACTGTCGGTGGCGGCGTGCGTACCGTGCAGGACATCCGCAACCTGCTCAATGCGGGCGCGGACAAGGTGTCGATCAACACGGCAGCGGTGTTCAACCCTGAGTTTGTCGGTGAAGCCGCCGCTCGTTTCGGGTCGCAGTGCATTGTGGTCGCTATTGATGCCAAGAAGGTCTCCGGCCCGGGTGAAACCCCGCGCTGGGAAATCTTCACCCACGGTGGACGCAAACCCACCGGGCTGGACGCGGTGCTCTGGGCGAAAAAGATGGAAGACCTGGGGGCTGGCGAGATCCTGCTGACCAGCATGGACCAGGACGGCATGAAGAACGGCTTTGACCTGGGCGTCACTCGCGCCATCAGTGATGCGCTGGGCATCCCGGTGATTGCTTCCGGTGGTGTCGGCAACCTTGAGCATCTGGCCGCCGGCGTCATCGAAGGCCACGCCAGTGCCGTGCTGGCGGCGAGTATTTTCCACTTTGGCGAATACACCGTTCCCGAAGCAAAGGCTTATATGGCCAGTCGCGGGATTGTGGTGCGCTGAGTACTGCGCATCAAAGCGGGCGTCGCTTGTTTCAGACCATGGGTTTGAAACAGCCGGCGCTCGCTCTGTTTCAGCCCTGTGGCATTCGAGTATTACCTGTAAGCGACATCGCCGGACAGCGCGCTAGACAGTGCGCCGGGTTCACGGCACTCTGCATGCGTCGTTCATGATCGAGTGCTGGAACATGTTCAAACGTCTATTTCTCGCACTGATCGGTGTCGGCTTGTTGCTGAATGAAACTGCGCGAGCCAGCGACTCAACGCCTTATTCCATGGTGTTGCTCACCGAGAATTTCCCGCCGTTCAACATGGCGGTCGATGGCAGGAATTTCGCGCAGGAAAACAACATCGACGGTATTGCCGCTGAAGTGGTGCGCGAGATGTTCAAGCGCGCAAACATTGGTTACAGCATGACCCTGCGTTTTCCGTGGGACCGGGTTTACAAGCTTGCCCTCGACAAGCCCGGTTATGGTGTGTTCTCCACCACTCGCCTGCCTGAGCGGGAAAAACTGTTCAAATGGGTGGGTCCGGTAGGCTCCTATGACTGGATCATGCTCGCCCGCGGCGACAGCCCCGTCACGTTAACGTCGCTTGAGCAGGCAAAGAACTACAGGATTGGTGCCTATAAAGGCGACGCCATCGGCGAGCGTCTGAACGCGATGGGCCTTAACCCGATTTTGATGCTGCGTGACCGGGACAACGTGAAAAAGCTCGACAATGGTCAGATCGATCTGTGGGCCGTGGGCGATCCGGTTGGCCGCTATCTGGCGAAACTGGAAGGGGTCACGGGGTTCAAGACCGCGCTGCGTTTCAACAGCGCCGAACTTTACCTGGCAGTCAACAAGAGCACGCCTGACGACGTTGTGGCTCGCCTGCAGAAAGCCCTCGACCAGATGCGTGCCGAGGGTTGGGTCGACGCGGTCAAGACGCGCTATCAGTAATCGCTCAACCTGCTGCGGGAAGGGTGTCTTCGCGTACATTGGAAGGCTGCCCATTGATGTCATGGGCGTAAGTGCAGATCTTCAACGGCAGCAGTGTCTGGCGGGCCCACCTTGACCGTGTAATGGTCGATCGGGCGATGTTCGTACGACCAACTGACCGATAATGCGCCCAACCGGTTTTTCCCAATAACCACCTGTGGCTCGGGCGTCGGTCCCGCCAGCTGCAGTTCTATGGCAAGCGCAAGCGGCTGGATGCCATCGTCGATCAGCGTTTCGAGCGTTGGCTGCAATTCGACAATCGCCAGATCCACGCCCTGCATGCTGCTCCAGCTGACGCGTTTCAATGAATAGCTGCGTGCCACGCTGTCAGTGAAAAATTGAACTGGACGCTGCCTTCGATCTCTCCATCAGTAATGATCAGACCGTTCTGCCGACTGATGCAGTGGCCGCTGGTGAGTGCATAGGCAGGCGCATCAGGCGTGCTATCGGCGCTTCGAGTATCGATCAGCGTCGCCGTACAGTTCGAGCCCGACCTGCTGTTGATACGGCCGATGCCGTTCCAGTGGTCGCGTGAGCCGTCGGCGTTCAGCAGAACTTTGGACGGGGCAAGGGAAAGTAGTCCTTCGCCCAGGTCTGCCGCCGCATGAATGGAAAAGGGCAGCAGTGCGGCGATACAGCACGCACCTGTAATCGTTGTTGGTTTCATCATCCTCCTTGATAGCAGTATCTTGGCCTCCGTCATGGAGACACCTTCCTTTAAGTCAGAATTGACACGTTTATCAAAGCTGAAGCGGTGGTGGACATGGAGCGCAGATATATCGGACTTCGTATAGGGAAAGTGCTGACACAGACTGTGAGTGATCAGCTATAAAACCCATATTCCTCTGTTGCCGTAAGCGGTAGTCAGGCTGAACTCACATAAATTCTGGTGTCATTCATGATTTGCACTGATTGCTGATGGATAAAGGGGGGGCAAGGTCGTCTGCCTGATGAACATTTATCGCGATACATCTTGGTTCTGGCGGTTTCCTGCAGACAAAAAAAGCCCCGCCGAAGCGAGGCTTTTTTCCTTCAGCCTTTACAGGCTGTCGAATGCGTCGCAAATCCATTCCCAGGTCCTGTAGGCACTGAAAATATTCATCGCTAGGCGCAGCAGGCGTTTTATAGGCCGCATACTGTTGTCCTCGTGAAAGGACTGCCTCTCTTGGCGCCTCCCAGCCAAACTCCAAGTCGGTCTCACGCGAATGATCCCTTGAGGCTGGTCCAGCTTCGGGCCTTTCGATAAAGCCGAGACGGGTTCCTAGGCCCGCGTCAAAAGGTCCTGCAACAGGCGTCACCGACTGTTGAGCCGGCTCGCATCTTACCAGTCTTTTGAGGGCCTTTTAGTAACCGCTTTTTTACCACTGGCAAAAAAATAGCCTGACCCTGGGAAATTTTCCATGAAGCAGTTTCTCGGGGCCCGTTTCGGTATATTTGAGGCCCTCAACCGGCTCTTCCAAGGGCCTAAATAGGCCATAATTTATGGTGCCATTCGCACAAAGTGTGTACTATCCGCCTCACACGCGAATGATCCCTTGGGATTGCGGAAATGGTTCCTAAGCCATTTCCATCAGAAAAGCCGCTTCCTAGAGCGGCTTTTTTGTGCCCTTTTTTTGGGAAACCTTTTCCCTATCAACTGCAATCAGGTGAGCTGATAGTGAGAGTAGAGGGCAAGTTTGAGCTCTGGCTGAGAGCGACGCGTACGATTAGCGATACACCCCATTCTTGCCATGCGCCGCACTCGCCTGATTGCCGCGTTCGCTGATCATGCTGCGCAGGTCGATCCATTCGACGCCCTGATCCTTGAGTTTGGGCAACTCGCGTTCCAGTACGTCCAGCGTGACAGGGTAGGGGTGACCGATGACCACTGCCGAGCCATGCTTGCGGGCGATTTTGATGGCGGTCTGCAATTGGCGGGTGATGGCTTCAGCCGTGCGCTCGTCGTCCAGAAACACGTCGCGCGAGACGCTGGCGAGGCCGATACGCTGCGCCTCGGCTGCCGCCACGGTTTTTGCGCTGGTGCGGCTGTCCACGAAAAACAGATGCCGTCGTTGCAGTTCGGCCATCAGCCAGGTCATCGCGACCGGTTCGGCGGTCATCCGGCTGCCCATGTGGTTATTGATGCCGGCTGCATAAGGCACTTTCAGCAGCGCCGCATTGAGTCGGCTTTCCAGTTCAGGCAAGGGTAGTTCGGGATGCCAGGCGTAAGGCCCGGTCGCCGGGTCCATCGGCATGTGCAGCATGACCGTCTTACCTGCGCGGTGAGCCTCGCGGGCAAATTCGGTGGCGTGCGGAGTGTCAGGCATGATCGCCAGCGTTACCGGGCCGGGGAGCGCCAGCGTACGGCTGTCCCGCGCCGGGTTCTGACCCAGGTCGTCGATGATCAGGCTGAGATAGGCCTTCGGCGGCTTGCCGGTGTTCTCGGCTGGCGCTGCATGGGCAGCACCAGTGATCGAGAGTGTCAGCAGTAACAGAGCGAGAGCGCGCATCCGTCAATTGCCGCGAGTGATACTCAGCCCTTTCAGCAGGCTGAGCGCCTGGCTGAGCTGGAAGTCATCATCCTGCGGACGCGCCTTGGCTGCTGCGCCACCCTTGACGGTTGGCTTGTCGGCACCGCCGTTGCCGTTGCCCAGGTGACCCATCAGGTCGGCTTCCTTGTAGTTCTCGCCGTCTGCTTCGCTGGTGACCTTGGCCCGACGTACCACGATGTCCGGGTTGATACCCTGCGCCTGGATCGAGCGACCGTTCGGCGTGTAATACAACGCTGTGGTGATCTTCAGAGCGCGATCGTTGTTCAGCGGCAGAACGGTTTGTACCGAGCCTTTGCCGAAGGTATCGGTGCCCATCAGAATCCCGCGTTTCTGGTCTTGCAGGGCACCGGCGACGATTTCCGACGCAGAGGCGCTGCCGCCGTTGATCAGCACCACCAGCGGCACGCCTTCGCTGGCGTCTGCCGGGTCTGCCGAGAAACGCAATTCGGAGTTGGCGATGCGGCCTTTGGTGTAGACGATCAGGCCCTTGGTGAGGAAGTGATCCGCCACCTGCACCGCCGATTGCAGCACGCCGCCGGGGTTGTTGCGCAGGTCGAGAATCAGGCCGCTCATCTTCTTGCCGTTGTCCTTGCGGAATTTGGCCAGCGCCTTGCCGACTTCGTCCCCGGTCTTGACCTGGAACTGAGTGATGCGGATATAGCCGTAGCCGTTCTCCAGCATCTGCGCCTTGACGCTCTTGACCTGGATGGTCGCCCGCGCCAGCGTCACATCAAACGGCGTACCGCCATCGCGCACCAGTGTCAGGGTGATCTTCTCGCCGATCTTGCCGCGCATCTTGTCGACCGCTTCCTGCATGTTCTGGCCCTGGGTCGGCGTACCGTTGATCTTCACGATCAGGTCGCCTGCCTCAATGCCAGCCTTGGAAGCAGGTGTGTCGTCGATGGGTGAAACCACCTTGACGAAACCGTCTTCGACGCCCACTTCGATGCCCAGTCCACCGAACTCGCCGCTGGTGCTTTCCTGCAGCTCCTGGAAATCTTCCGGACCCAGGTAGGCGGAGTGTGGATCAAGGTTGCTGAGCATGCCCTTGATGGCGTTTTCCAGCAGAGTCTTGTCGTCCACCGGCTCGACATAGGCCGCCTTGACCCGATCCATGACCTCGGCAAAGGTGCGCAGCTCGTCAAGCGGCAGCGGCGGCTTGGCGTTGGCATTGGGCTTGGCGGGCGAGACTGCTGCAGGCGTGGCTGGCGCGGTCTTTTCGGCAGCTTGCGCCAAAGGCGCGCCAATAACGATGGCAATTGCCAGGGCCAGCGAGGTGAGGCGGGACAAATGCAGCATGTCTAACGAACTCCTACAGATATTGACGCCGGCTTATCCTTGAGTGCGGCACCATTGGGCTGGATCGCTGGGGCGACCCTGCTGACGAATAGCAAAGTACAACGCTGCCGTGTCCTGACCGCCACTATTGCCGACCGTGGAAATCGCTTCACCGGCTTTTACAATGTCACCTGCCGACTTGAGCAGGCTCTGGTTATGCCCATACAGGGTGAGATAACCGTTGCCATGGTCGAGAATGACCAGAAGCCCGGCACCACGCAACCAGTCGGCGAACACCACTCGTCCGCCATGCACTGCATGTACCTGGCTTCCGGCTGCGGCGCTGATCATGACGCCGTCCCATTTGGTTCGCTCGTCATCACCGCGGGCTTCACCGAAACGCGCAAGCAGTCGACCATCAATAGGCCATGGAAGTTTTCCCCGGGCCTCTGCAAAAGGTCCGCCGTAGGAAACTCCGGCACTGGAAACGACTGCGCCGGGGGCTTTGACCGGGCGACGCGGTGTGGGTTCATCAGCGCTTTTACTGCTGCTGGTGCTGTTGTTACGGGCGACGGCCTCAGCTTCGCGCTGACGTTTCTCTTCGGCCTCGCGAGCGGCGACCAGCGCCTTCTGGCGAGCCTCTTCAGCTTCACGTGCCTGCCGGGCCAGGGTTTCTTCGATGGTCTTGAGAACCTTGGCCAGGTCGGCCTGATCCTGCTGACGGGCCTGCAGTTTCTGATCGCGGGCCTTGTAGTCCTGATTCAGCTTGGCCAGTGCCTGCTGACGCTCCTGATTCAGCTTGGCCAGTTCTTCGCTCTGGCTGTCCAGGTTGCTCTTCTGCACCAGCAACTGTGCCTGTTGCAGATCGATGTCTTTTTCGACATTGGCCAGCTGGCGCAGGGTTTCATTGAAGTTGCGTAGCTGCTCCAGGCGCGCCTGGCTCAGGTAATCGTAATACGTGAGGGTTCGGGCGAACTTCTCGGGGTGCTGCTGATTGAGCAACAGCTTGAGGTATTCCTGGCGGCCACTCTGATAGGCGGCGCGGGCCTGGATAGCGATCAGGCGTTGCTGTTCAACGCGAGCGCTGTTCAGTTTCTTTTTTTCACTGTCGAGCTTTTGCAGCTCGGTTTCCGTCTTTTTTAGTTCCTTTTGCAGGACCTCGACCTGCTTTTCCAACTTGCCCATTTCGGTTTCGGTGGTGCGCAGGTCCTTCTGGACGCCTGCACGTTCTTCCTGAAGCTTGCCCAGGACTTTTTGCAGCTCCGTCACATCCTGACGCGCAGCATCTATCTGTTTTTGGGTTTGCACACGCTCGTCTTCGGCAAACGCCGGATTGAGCAGGCAGATCAGAGCAAGGGCAATCAAGGCGCGAAGCATGTGGGTGGGCGATACCGAGGAATTGTGAGAAAAAATGTCAGGCTTAGTATGCCCGCCATGCGCTGCAAAAAAAACGCCCCGCAGCCACTGCTTTAGGGCTTGAAACATAAAAAACCGGCTTTGCCTGATGGCTATAGGCCGGTTTTCAGCGTTTTACTTCGCCACAAGGATCGAATGGCCCGTCATCTCTTGCGGTTTCTCCATGCCCAACAGATGCAGCATGGTCGGTGCCACGTCAGCCAGAACACCACCTTCGCGGACTTTCAGCGGGCGTTTGCCGACGTACACGAAAGGCACCGGCTCGGAGGTATGTGCGGTATGCGCCTGGCCTGTGGAGTCATCGGTCATCTGCTCGACGTTGCCGTGGTCAGCGGTAATCAGTGCTTCACCGCCGACTTTTTCCAATGCCGCGGTAATGCGACCGACGCAGACGTCCAGGCATTCCACGGCCTTGATTGCCGCTTCCATGATGCCGCTGTGGCCGACCATGTCGCCGTTGGCGTAGTTGACGATAATCACGTCATAACGCTGATGTTCGATGGCATCGACAATTTTGTCGGTCACTTCCGGCGCGCTCATTTCCGGCTGCAGGTCGTAGGTGGCGACTTTCGGCGATGGAATCAGAATGCGCTCCTCGCCCGGAAACGGTTCTTCACGACCGCCAGAGAAGAAGAACGTGACGTGCGCGTATTTTTCGGTTTCGGCGATACGCAGCTGAGTCTTGCCGTTGTCTGCCAGGTATTCACCCAGCACGTTTTTCAGGCTGCCAGCCGCAAATGCCGAGGGCGCAGGGATACTCGCCGCGTATTGGGTCAGCATCACGTAATTGACCTTGGGCTGACGGGCGCGCTCGAAATCCTTGAAATCGTCTTCGACGAACACACGGGTCAGCTCACGGGCGCGGTCGGCGCGGAAGTTCATGAACACCACAGCATCGCCGTCCTCGACACGAGCGGGTTCACCGATGCGTGTTGCTTTGACGAATTCGTCGTTCTCGTCACGCGCGTAGGCAGCTTCAAGCCCGGCAACACCGCTGTCTGCGTGAAATTCGGCGGTGCTGTCGACGATCAGGTTGTAGGCGGTGGAGACCCGGTCCCAGCGGTTGTCACGGTCCATGGCGAAGTAGCGGCCGATGATCGTGGCGGTGCGGCCCTTGCCCAGGCGAGCGAAGGTTGCGTCCATCAGCTCAAGGGATTTCTTCGCGCTGCGCGGTGGCGTGTCGCGACCGTCAAGGAAGGCGTGCAGATAGATTTTTTCTGCACCGCGCTTGACCGCCAGTTCGGCCATGGCGACCAGATGGTCCTGGTGGCTGTGCACGCCGCCATCGGACAGCAGGCCCATGATGTGCACGGCCTTGCCCGCACCGACAGCTTTATCCACAGCGGCACAGATGGTCGGGTTCTCGAAGAACTCGCCGTCGCGAATCGCTTTGGTCACTCGAGTGAAGTCCTGATACACCACGCGACCGGCACCCAGGTTCATGTGTCCGACTTCGGAGTTGCCCATCTGACCGTCCGGCAGACCGACGTCCATGCCCGACCCTGAAATCAGGCCGTTGGGCATGGTTTCGTAAAGACGATCCATGACCGGCATCTTCGCGGCCAGGATGGCATTGCCTTCATGGCTTTCGCTGTGTCCGAAGCCATCCAGGATGATAAGAACCAGAGGTTTTGGCGTGGCAGTCATAGAACCCACTCGATGCTGGTTGAATAAAGAGAGTAACAAAGTACAAGGGAGCGGCATTTTAGGGACAAGTTCAAACGGCGTCACTGCCGTACGGACTTTGGCCCACCTTGGCTGCTGTGTATACTGGCCGACATTTTAACGCCCTGGAACCTACTGATGGTTGCTCACCTGCTTGAATTCGCCACTAACCACTATTTGATCACCGGTGCCTTCGTCATTCTGCTGGGACTGCTGATCGCTTACGAACTGAGCAAGGGCGGTGCCAGCCTGAGCACTCGCGAGCTGACCGCGCTGGTCAACAGCGACCAGGGCGTGGTCATCGACGTGCGCTCGAAAAAGGATTTCACTGCCGGCCACATCGTGGGATCCCTGAATTTCCCGCAGGACAAGGTGCTGACGCGTACCGCTGAACTGCAGAAATACAAGGACAAGACGTTGATCATAGTCGATGCAATGGGGCAGCATGCTGGCACCACCGCCCGCGAGTTGCTCAAATCCGGCTTCAAGGCGGCCAAGCTGTCCGGCGGTATTTCCAGCTGGCGCGGCGACAACCTTCCCCTGGTGAAGTGAACATGGCTCAAGTCATCGTCTATTCCAGCGATTATTGCCCGTATTGCATACGTGCCAAACAGCTGTTGCAGAGCAAGAGCGTGGCCTTCGAGGAAATCCGTGTCGACGGCAAGCCGCAACTGCGTGCCGAAATGACCAAGAAGGCCGGTCGCACTTCCGTACCGCAGATCTGGATCGGCTCGACCCACGTGGGCGGCTGCGATGACCTGTTTGCTCTGGAGCGTGCCGGCAAGCTTGATGCGCTGCTGGCCTGATTCCCCTTAAACTTTCAGCCCTATCTGACAAGGATCCGAGATGACCGACCAACCGAACAACGGCGCTGTTGCCAACGAAGAAAACGGCCCACAATTTTCCCTGCAGCGTATCTACGTTCGCGACCTGTCGTTCGAAGCGCCAAAAAGCCCGGCAATCTTCCGCCAGGAGTGGACACCGACCGTCAGCCTGGACCTCAACACCCGTCAGAAGCAGCTGGAAGGCGATTTCTATGAAGTCGTGCTGACCCTGTCCGTGACCGTCAACAATGGCGACGAAGTTGCTTTCATCGTTGAAGTGCAACAGGCCGGTATCTTCCTGATCAAGGGTCTGGACGACGGCGCGATGAGCCACACTCTGGGCGCGTTCTGCCCGAACATCCTGTTCCCGTATGCACGCGAAGCCATCGACAACCTGGTCGTACGCGGCTCGTTCCCTGCGCTGATGCTGGCCCCGGTGAACTTCGACGCCCTGTACGCCCAAGAGCTGCAACGCATGCAGGAAGCTGGCGAAACGCCGACTGTGCAATAAGCGTTACCGCTAAAAGCAAAAAGCGCCTTTCGGGGCGCTTTTTTGTGTCTGTTCAAGAACGGCGGCCGGGCCATGGATGCTTTTTATCGCGATGGCACTGACGACGTAAATTGCGACGTTAGTGACAGGGCGAAGGGACTCGGCGAGGGGCGAAAAGGTGACCTGAGTCGAGCCTGAATCTCACTGAATCGCAGAACCGCTGTGTGATGCGGAGCATCAGTCTGATTAAGCAAATGTCACACTTAGGCCTAAGCAAATCCGTGCTGACGCCATGCCTCATAGACGGCCACGGCCACTGTATTGGACAGGTTCAGGCTGCGGCAGCCCTCACGCATGGGCAGTCGCAGGCGGTGCTCGCTGCTCAGCGAGTCGAGGATGTCGGCGGGCAGGCCGCGGCTCTCCGGGCCGAACAGAAAGGCATCGCCTGGCTCAAAGCTCGCATCATGAAAAGGCCGAGAGCCTTTGGTGGTGAAGGCGAACAACCTAGGGTTGCCGATCTTCTCCAGACAGCTTGCCAGGTCAGCATGCGTCTGCAGCGTGGCATACTCGTGATAGTCGAGCCCGGCGCGGCGCAAGCGCTTGTCGTCCAGCTCGAAACCCAAGGGTTCGATCAAATGCAGGGTGCAGCCGCTGTTGGCGCATAGCCTGATGACATTGCCGGTATTCGGCGGAATTTCTGGTTGAAAAAGGATGACGTGAAACATGCACGGCTCCGAACGAAAGGACGGGATGCATTCTACCCCTGAAGAGGACCCCAGACCGAAGCTATGGCCGCGAGTTCTGGGTTCGATGGCGATTGTCGGCTTTACCGTGGGCACCATTATCGGTCGTCTGCAGCAACCTGACCCTGTTGAACTTGAGCAGATCGAGGAACTGCCTGCCGGCCTGGCGCTCTGGTTCAATGAAGAACCGAAATACCAAGGGGCGACGGTGGATGGCGCTGTGGTGCTTAACGTCGATGCTTCAGGACAGCCGTGGACAGGCCAACTGAGGTTCGACAACAGGGTTGCACGCTGGAAGGTGGAGCGGGGTGAGAAGGGGTTGGTGCTGACGCTCCTGGCAGCCCGTCCACTTCATGGCGATTGGCGCACTGAGAAGGTGGACGGGCGCTGGAGACTGGAGGTCAGTCTCCGGGAGGAATAAAAGAGGGGAATCCCCGGCCTGCCTGTACCAAGGTCCCCAAAACTGGTGATGTAATACCTATTGCAGAGTGCGTGCCAGTTTTCAGAATTAATCCGAAAGAGCAGGCTGACTTAGTCGTATCCGGTTAAGCATTTCTTGAGTCCAAAGCTCTTTAACCTCATCAACATACTGAATTTATTAAGTATTTTTCATAATAAAAAACCTTGGGCTGGTTGATGAGTCAGACGATGTGAATGCTCGGCGCCGGCATCTGGTCGTCCTGAGTATCGCGCCAGGCCCCGCAATGCGGTATCAGCGCATGCACTCAATTTGCGCACCGCAACGACGCACACACCCATACTGATGCATTAATGCTGCTGACCATGCCAGGGCACCAACCTGCGTTGCAGCGCGCGCAGGCCCAGCTCCATGGCAAAAGCGATCACGGCGATCACCAGAATCCCCAGCACCACAACGTCGGTCACCAGAAACTGCGCCAGTCAACGACAGCGCAGTCAGCAAGCGCAGGGAAAAATGCAGTTTCATGATGGAGCTCCGAATCGGACGGGCCGAGGACTGGCTGGATAAGGAGACTAAGTGATCTAAGAATCTGCAAATAAATAACTTTTGGGAATTAGCTTATGAAGGGTCTTTAGAGCCATCTGCAGAACCCATCTGCACATCAGGGACCTGATACGCATCTGCCAATCGGCTCGGACGTCACGCGCCAGACACCAAAATTGCTTTTTTGTTCACCTGGACTACAGTTGAGCGAATGTTTCAGACGGTAAAAAACGCTGAAAAAGGGTGTGTGGAGCGGTTTTTAGAAAATATTTCATGACCGTGGAGCGTCGGCAGTCAAGGTGATGACAATTGTCACATTTCATCACTAATCTCTCTGAAGTACACGTTTTACAAGGCTTTTACTGGCAGGCAAATTGCGCTTTGCCGTTGGGGACTATGACCGGTTGGTCGCGATTTGGCCGGTCACTGATACAAAACCAAAAGATCTGACGAACGGTACCGAAATAAATTTTGGGAATTACCCGATTAGGTCGATACACTCCGTGACGTCCTGGCTGACACGAGTTGTGACATATGCCTGATTGTTCTTAGAAGCTGAAAAACGGTTTCTTTTGAGCATGAAGAATTTTCACTAACGTACGGCCACCGACATGCGCGGTCTAGTCAAAAGTCGGGGTGTACAGAATCCATTGATCTCCAGATCGGGACTGTCACCTTTCGCAATATCTCTGGGTCAGGGCAATGCCCGGCACCGGAGACATAAAAAATTAGATTCACGAGGAGCGTAGTTAATGAAGAAGTCCACCCTGGCCTTGGCCGTAACAGTCGGTGTATTGGCCCAGCAGGCCGGTGCAGCTGGTTTCCTTGAAGACAGCAAAGCGTCCGTTAGTTCTCGTACTCTGTATTTTGACAACGATTACCGCGAAGGCACTACCCACAACAGCCGTGAGACGGCCACTGGCTTGAAATTCGACTACCTGTCGGGCTTCACTCAAGGCACTGTCGGTTTCGGTCTGGATCTGCAAGGCCTGGTTGGTGTTCATCTTGACGGCGGTCGCGGCGCTCACTCCGGCGCTTTGAACGGCGGCGTTCTGCCTACCGACAGCGACGGTTCTGCTGTTAACGAGTGGAGTCGTCTGGGCGCCAACGGCAAGGTACGCTTCTCGAAAACCGAGTTGAAAGTCGGTAATGCACTGGCTCCTAACCTGCCAATCCTGGTCAGCAACGACGGTCGTCTTCTGCCTCAGGCTTTCCAAGGCGGCATCCTGACCTCCAAGGATCTGGACACCGTAACTTTCACTGCTGGTCAGCTGAACAAGTCGATCGGCCGTGCTTCAAGTAACTGGACTGACCTGTCCGTTGCAGGTGCCTCCGAAACCAGCGATCATTTCCGTTTCGCTGGCGCTGACTGGAAAGTCACCAAAGACCTGACCCTGCAGTACTACTACGCCAACCTGGAAGACTTCTACAAGCAACACTTCCTGGGTCTTGTTCATGTTTACCCAATCAGCGACAACCAGTCTTTCAAGACTGACCTGCGTTATTTCAACAGCAGCTCTGACGGCAAAAACAGCGACGCGGCGACCGGCTACCGTTTCAACAACAACAACGGTTATGCCAAGAACACCGGCGAAGTGGATAACTCCACCTGGTCCGCCATGTTCACCTACTCGTTGGGTGGCCATGCGTTGATGGTTGGTCATCAACAAGTGGGCGACAACGGCGGTATGGTTTTCCTGGGTCAGGGTAGCGTCACTAAAGACGGCACCACACGTTCGAGCCTTGAAGGCAACGGCGGTTCGAGCTTCTACCTGTTCACTGACTCGATGATCAACGGCTTCAACCGCGCGGGTGAGAACACCACGTTCGGTCAGTACTCGTATGACTTCGCCAAAGTCGGCGTTCCAGGCCTGAAAGCAGCAATCGCTTATCTGAATGCTGACGACATCCGCGGCAATACTGCGGCCACTCGCAATAACAGTTACTCCGAGTGGGAAACTGACATGCGTGTTGACTACGTGATTCAGAGCGGTCCGTTGAAAGGCTTCGGCACTACCTTGCGTCACGGTACCTACCGTGCCGATGGTGATCTGAACAACTCGACCAACACCGATCAAACCCGTCTGATCTTCAACTACACCTACAACTTCATGTAAGTGTATTGAGGTTCAAGGAAACCCCGCCTGGTGCGGGGTTTCTTTTGCCTGTTTTTTGATATTCCTGGCAGGTCTATCAATCACATTATTTATTCTTTTTAACTTTTCTCAGCAGGGCGCACAGTAACGTCATACCAAGGCCTACCCGATACAGACAAGGAGCAACACCATGACACTGCGACTTGGCGACATCGCCCCTGACTTCGAGCAGGAATCCAGCGAAGGTCGTATCCGTTTCCATGAATGGCTCGGCAACAGCTGGGGGGTGTTGTTTTCTCATCCGGCAGACTTCACGCCTGTCTGCACCACAGAGTTGGGCTTCACCGCCAAATTGAAAGACGAGTTTGCCAAGCGCGGTGTAAAAGCCATTGCGCTGTCGGTAGACCCGGTTGACTCGCACATCAAGTGGATCGACGATATCAACACTACGCAAAACACCCAGGTTAACTTCCCGATTCTGGCCGATGCCGACCGCAAGGTCTCCGATCTGTATGACCTTATTCATCCCAATGCCAGCGACACACTGACTGTGCGTTCGCTGTTCGTGATCGACCCGAACAAGAAAGTGCGCCTGAAGATTACTTATCCGGCGAGCACCGGGCGTAATTTCCACGAGGTTCTGCGCGTTATCGACTCTCTGCAATTGACCGACAACTACAAGGTTGCCACGCCCGCCAACTGGGTGGACGGCGATGATGTAGTGATTGTGCCGTCGATCAAGGACGAAGCCGAGATCAAAGAACGCTTTCCCAAGGGCTACAAGGCCGTCACGCCTTATCTGCGCCTGACACCTCAGCCAAACCGCTAATTTTCGATCTACCAAGCGTGGGGTTATTCGGGCCGATTCATCGGCCCTTTTTTATTCCTCCCTCATAGCCGCCGACTGCGTTGCTCGATCAAGCGCGGACGCAGAGCGTCCAGAACGGCATGCGACGCGGAGCGTCGCACGATAGTCGAGATCATCGTTCCTCACGCTCCAGCGTACGAATGCCGCGAGTAACGCTCCGCGTCACCGATCTTCGCCCCGCCGCCTGTTCAAGATCGGACGCAGAGCGTCGCACGATAGTCGAGATCATCGTTCCTCACGCTCCAGCGTACGAATGCCGCGAGTAACGCTCCGCGTCACCGATCTTCGCCCCGCCGCCTGTTCAAGATCGGACGCAGAGCGTCGCACGATAGTCGAGATCATCGTTCCTCACGCTCCAGCGTACGAATGCCGCGAGTAACGCTCCGCGTCACCGATCTTCGCCCCGCCGCCTGTTCAAGATCGGACGCAGAGCGTCGCACGATAGTTGAGATCATCGTTCCTCACGCTCCAGCGTGGGAATGCCTGTCGTGACGCTCCGCGTCATGGATATGCGCCACGCCGCATACTCAAGATCGGACGCAGAGGGTCCAGAACGGCATGCCGCCGTAGTACGCCGCACGATAGTTGAAAAATAGTACTGCCCTTTATATTCATTTATGGAATAACTAAATGAATAAATAAGATTTATAGATATAAAAAAGTGCTGTTAATGTCGTCCCTATTCCCGCCTTGTTCGTCTGTGACTGACTGAGCAGGCACTACCCAACAACCGCTAAAGGAGCGCATATGCGCACTGTCATTTTGCGTCGAGGCCTTGTCGCTCTGTTTGCTGCTGCGGTCGCGCTTGGCGCGGTCACCCAGGCCCAGGCGGAAGATCTGCGCATCGGTTATCAGAAATACGGCACGCTGGTGCTGCTCAAGGCCAAGGGTTCGCTGGAGAAGCGCCTGGCCGAGCAGGGCGTAAAGGTTCAGTGGACCGAATTTCCGGGCGGTCCGCAGTTGCTTGAAGGTCTGAACGTGGGCTCGATTGATTTCGGCGTGACCGGTGAAACGCCGCCTGTTTTCGCTCAGGCAGCAGGCGCGGATCTGCTGTACGTGGCTTACGAGCCGCCAGCGCCGACCAGTGAAGCCATCCTGGTACCCAAAGACTCCCCGATCACCTCGGTCAAAGACCTGAAGGGCAAGAAAGTCGTCCTCAATAAAGGCTCGAACGTCCATTATCTGCTGGTCAAGGCACTGGAAGATGCCGGCCTGAAATACACCGATATCCAGACCGTCTTCCTGCCTCCGGCCGATGCGCGTGCCGCTTTCGAGCGCGGCAGCGTGGATGCCTGGGTCATCTGGGACCCTTACCAGGCCGCAGCTGAAAAGCAATTGCAGGCGCGGACCTTGAAAGACGGCACCGGCATCGTCGACAACCACCAGTTCTATCTGGCGACCAAGCCTTACGCGCAAAAGAATCCGAAGGTGATTCAAGCCTTGATCGAAGAAGTTCGTGCAGTGGGCGAATGGTCCAAGGCTCACCCTGACGAAGTGACCAAACAGGTTGCGCCGTTGCTGGGGCTGCCCGCCGACATCACCCTGACCTCGGTAAAACGCCAGGGCTACGGTGCGCTGTTCATTACTCCGCCGGTTGTAGCGGCGCAGCAGAAAATTGCTGACACCTTCTACCAGCTCAAACTGATTCCGAAGCCGCTCAGCATTGCTGATGTGGTCTGGACACCCCCTGCTGCTGTTGCTCA
The DNA here is from genome assembly GCF_058129925.1 of Pseudomonas sp. Pme6b. Classification (NCBI taxonomy): domain Bacteria; kingdom Pseudomonadati; phylum Pseudomonadota; class Gammaproteobacteria; order Pseudomonadales; family Pseudomonadaceae; genus Pseudomonas; species Pseudomonas sp. Pme6b. Next base: position 5,747,629 of record NZ_CM176704.1, on the reverse strand, counting down.
AGCACAGTGATCGTCAGGCCCTTCGAGGAGACAACTCCATGAGCCTCAGTGCTTCGCAACGCATCATTCACCGACTGGCGCCCTGGGCACTTCCAGTCCTGTTGTTGGCCGTCTGGCAGCTGTCGGTCAGCGCCGGATGGCTATCCACACGCATTCTTCCTGCACCCAGCGCAGTCATTGAGGCGGGTATCAATCTGGTTGCGAGTGGCGAAATCTGGACGCATCTGGCGATCAGCGGCTGGCGCGCCGGGATCGGATTCGCCATTGGCGGCGGCATCGGTCTGGCTCTGGGCTTTATCACCGGCCTGAGCAAATGGGGCGAGCGCCTGCTGGACAGCTCAGTGCAGATGATCCGTAATGTGCCGCACCTGGCGCTGATTCCGCTGGTCATTCTGTGGTTCGGCATTGATGAGACAGCGAAGATATTTCTTGTCGCGCTGGGCACCCTGTTCCCGATTTATCTGAACACCTACCACGGCATCCGCAACATCGATCCGGCGCTGGTAGAAATGTCCCGCAGCTATGGCCTGTCAGGTTTCAGCCTGTTCCGGCATGTGATCCTGCCAGGTGCCATGCCTTCGATTCTGGTCGGTGTGCGCTTTGCGCTGGGCTTCATGTGGCTGACGCTGATTGTGGCAGAAACCATTTCTGCCAGCTCCGGCATCGGTTATCTGGCGATGAATGCACGGGAATTCCTGCAAACCGACATCGTGGTACAGGCCATTGTGTTGTACGCCGTCCTCGGCAAACTGGCCGATCTGGCGGCGCGAGGCCTTGAACGTGTGTGCCTGCGCTGGCACCCGGCCTATCAAGTGAGCAAAGGCGGTGCCGCATGACCAGTCTGAAACAGCAGCCTCCACATTTGCTGCGCGGTATTCCGCTGGCAGTACGTAACCTGAAAAAAGCGTTCGGCACTCGCGAAGTGCTCAAGGACATCGACCTGCATATTCCGGCCGGTCAGTTCGTCGCCATCGTCGGCCGTAGTGGCTGCGGTAAAAGTACCTTGCTGCGCCTGCTTGCCGGTCTCGACAAGCCAACCGAGGGTCAATTGCTTGCAGGTTCTGCACCACTGGACGACGCTCGCGAAGATACGCGTTTGATGTTCCAGGAGGCGCGGTTGCTGCCCTGGAAGAAGATCATCGACAACGTCGGCCTTGGCCTGAGCGGCGACTGGCGTGCGCAAGCACTCGAAGCGCTCGAAGCCGTCGGCCTTGCCGAACGCGCCAACGAGTGGCCAGCGGCATTGTCCGGTGGCCAGAAGCAGCGTGTTGCTCTGGCGCGTGCGCTGATTCACAAGCCGCGCCTGCTGTTACTCGACGAGCCGTTGGGCGCGCTGGACGCTTTGACCCGCATCGAAATGCAGCAACTGATTGAAAAACTGTGGGGCCAATACGGCTTCACGGTACTGCTGGTTACTCACGATGTCAGCGAGGCAGTCGCCATCGCCGACCGCGTGATCCTGATCGAAGAAGGCCAGATCGGCCTCGACCTTCTAGTCGACCTGCCACGGCCACGTGCTCGCGGCTCGCACCGCCTTGCTGCGCTGGAAGCCGAAGTGCTCAACCGAGTATTGGCCATCCCCGGCTCGCCACCTGACCCGGAACCGTTTTCGCCACTGCCCACGCAATTGCGCTGGGCAAATTAACCCTGATCCCCAAAGGAAGACATGCCATGACTATCAAAGCCATCAACGTTCGCAACCAGTTCAAAGGCACCATCAAGGAAATCGTCCACGGCGACGTACTGTCGGAAATCGACGTACAGACCGCTTCCGGCGTTGTGACCTCGGTCATCACCACCCGCTCGGTAAAAGAGCTGGAACTGGTCGTCGGCAGCGAAGTAATTGCCTTCGTGAAGTCGACAGAAGTTTCCATCGCCAAGCTGTAAACAGTGGGTAAAAAACACCCCGGACGGTTCTGACCCTCCGGGGTTTTTACTTTTTTACCTGGCAGTTTTGCGAGGAAGGCAGTTTGAGCCCGGTTGGTGAGAGTAGGCTGAATGCGTATGCATAGGTTGGTGGAGATCCGGTCGGGTTCGGGATCCTTCGGGGCATCTTCCGATTAGGCCCGAGTTGATAATAGAGTTAGCAGTTTCAGCGAAAGCGCTCGCAACGATGGGTCGTTTAAAGGAGCCAGTGCTTTTAAAATTGAGAAGTACAACGCTCTGAGCGCCTGGGCGAGCAAACGAGCTAAAGAATATAGCGAACGTTTTACGCCTTATCCTGGAACGGTGAAGAATATCCGTGAATAGTGAGCTTTAAATAACTCGCTTCCCCAAAAATACCGGCAAATACAACCCCAAATAAGCATCAAACACCCGCATCCCTTCCTCAGCCATGCGCGGTGTGATCTCGTCATGCAATTGCACTGATCGCGCATACACCCGATCCCCCAGTTCCATCGCCAGCGCAAATACGTCCACGTCATCCGGCAGCGCAGGCAGCTGGAAGTGGCGGTCAAAGACCCCAAGCATCAAATGCCCCAGCTCTATGTCGTGCTGGCGGTCTGCCTGGTTGATTTCGGTCAGGCCGTGCTGGGCAAGGATCAATTGGCGGGCGGCGGCGTCGGCGTTGTAGATGGCCAGCATGCGCAGTTCGACGATACGCGACAGGTCGCGCCAAGTGGTGAGCTGGTCGTGATCGATAGGCGCTTGCAGTGAGGCGCGGAAAGCCGCGTGAATATCGGCGGTCAGCGCTTCAAGCAGCGCCGGAACGCTGGCGAAGAAGTGATACACCGATGAGGGCGGAATACCTGCGCGTTCAGCCACGCTGTAGATCGACAGGCTGGCCACCCCTTGCTCGGCGAGCAGCGTGCGCGCGGCGTCGAGAATCGAATCGATCCTGGCCTGGCTGCGTGCTTGAGGTTTGCGGGGCGTGGCGGCGCGTGTCATGGGCGTGGCTCGTGGTTGGGCTGACGGCATTGTAAGGGATTCTGACTGGATGAATCTCTGTCGTCGCCAAACGATTATCGCTCCCACGCTCCGCGTGGTAGCGCAGTTCTGGACGCTCCGCGTCCTCTCCTGATTATGCGGCGCGAGAGGTGCTCCGGGCGCAAACAAAAACGCCGCAAAGCTCAAGGCTTTGCGGCGTTTATGTTGCTCAGCCTCAATCAGACTGTGTGCAGGTACCAGTTGTACTCGAGGTCGGAGATGGAGTGTTCGAACTCTTCCAGCTCGCTCTCTTTACAGGCGACAAAAATGTCGATGTATTTCGGGTCGATGTACTTGGCCATGACCGTGTTGTCGTCCAGCTCGCGCAGTGCGTCGCGCAGGTTGTTCGGCAGGCTTTGTTCATGCTGCTCGTAGGAGTTGCCTTCTACCGGCGCGCCAGGTTCGACCTTATTGACCAGGCCGTGGTGCACGCCCGCCAGGACCGAAGCCATCACCAGATACGGGTTGGCATCGGCACCGGCAACGCGGTGTTCGATACGTACCGCGTCGGCGGTGCCGGTCGGTACGCGAACGGCGACCGTACGGTTGTCCAGACCCCAGGTCGGCGAGTTGGGCACGTAGAACTGAGCACCGAACCGACGGTACGAGTTGACGTTCGGGCACAGGAACGCCATCTGTGCCGGCAGGGTCTCGAGCACACCGCCGATAGCGTGACGCAATGCGGCGTTCTGCTCGGGATCCTCGCTGGTGAAGATATTCTTGCCATCGCGATCCAGAATCGAGATGTGGACGTGCAGACCATTACCCGCCTGACCCGGATAGGGCTTGGCCATGAAGGTCGTGTCCATCTCGTGATCGTAGGCGATGTTCTTGATCAGGCGTTTGAGCAGCACGGCGTAATCGCACGCCTTGATGGCATCGGCAACGTGGTGCAGGTTGACTTCGAACTGTGCCGGGGCGCTTTCCTTGACGATTGCGTCGGCAGGAATGCCTTGCTCCTTCGCACCTTCAAGGATGTCCTGAAGGCAGTCGACGTACTCGTCGAGGTCATCGATCAGGTAGACCTGTGTCGAATGCGGGCGTTTGCCGGAGATCGGCGAGCGGGGCGGTTGCGGGCGACCGTTCACGTTCTCCTGATCGATCAAGTAGAACTCCAGCTCGAATGCGGCGCAGATGGTCAGGCCCATTTCGTCGAACTTGGCGACGACCTGGCGCAATACTTCACGCGGGTCGGCGAAAAACGGGTCGCCTTCGAGTTCGTGCATGGTCATCAGCAACTGCGCGGTAGGGCGCTTTTGCCATGGTTCGTTGCACAGGGTGTCAGGGATGGGATAACAGATTCGGTCAGCATCACCGATATCCAGGCCCAGGCCGGTGCTTTCCACCGTGGAGCCATTGATATCCAGAGCAAATAAAGAGGCCGGCAGGTTGATGCCTTTCTCATAAACCTTATGGAGGCTGGTGCGTTCGATGCGTTTGCCACGCACCACACCATTCATATCTGCAATCAGAAGGTCAACGTACAGAACCTCAGGATGTTCCTTAAGGAACGCGTTCGCTTCGTTAAGCTGAACGGCACGCGGGGGTACCGACATGATGCAACACCTTTGTTGTTAAAAATATCAATCATCAATGATTGCGGATCTCAGTCAATCCGAAAGCCATGATGAAGTCAATAGAGCCTTTTTTGCCCTAAAACTGCGCCATATGGCCTTTTTTGCCGCTATTTAGGGCGTTTTATTCCGTTTCTGACCGTTGTTAAATACGAGCTAAAGCGGCCTGTCTTCTATTTTTAACGGGTTGTTGTATAAAAAAATGAACGAGGCTAAGCTCGATCGCAACCCAGTAGAGCAACAATAGCGGGGGTCCTATGCTTCACCTTTCCCTGGTCGACACGCGACTATCAAGTCCGTACAGCGCTCATCATGCCTGTGATATCGGTGCTCGTGGTGGGTTGCCACACTTTGCGACACCCCTGAACGGCTATCGAAGCCAGTCTGCTCTACTCTCAATGCTGGACATTACCACTATAACGGCTTCGTCAGTGTGACCGCGGCCGTCTGGAAATCCGGCCCCGCAGCTGTCACCTTACCCCTAATCGGCGTCTGCCGAAACGAGTTGTACAACATGACGCCTATGCGTCTGGAACGCCTGATCACGATCAGGACAATAAAACCCTGAGGTATTTATGAGTACCAACCTCGACCAGCTCACCGATTGGTTGAAAGAACACAAGATTACCGAAGTCGAATGCATGATGTCCGACCTTACCGGCATCACCCGCGGCAAGATCTCGCCGACCAACAAGTTCATCGCTGAAAAAGGCATGCGTCTGCCTGAAAGCGTGCTGTTGCAGACGGTGACTGGCGACTACGTAGAAGACGATATTTACTACGAGCTGCTGGACCCGGCAGACATCGACATGATCTGCCGTCCCGACCAGAACGCGGTGTATCTGGTGCCCTGGGCAGTCGAGCCCACTGCGCAGGTGATTCACGACACCTACGACAAGCAGGGCAACCCCATCGAGCTGTCGCCGCGCAACGTGTTGAAGAAGGTCCTCAAGCTTTACGCCGATCAGGGCTGGCAGCCAATCGTGGCGCCGGAGATGGAGTTCTACCTGACCAAGCGTAGCGACGACCCGGACTATCCGCTACAGCCACCGATCGGGCGCTCCGGGCGACCGGAAACCGGCCGTCAGTCGTTCTCGATCGAAGCGGCCAACGAATTCGATCCGCTGTTCGAAGACGTCTATGACTGGTGCGAACTGCAGAACCTGGATCTGGACACGCTGATCCACGAAGACGGCACGGCGCAGATGGAAATCAACTTCCGTCACGGTGATGCCCTGTCGCTGGCCGACCAGATTCTGGTGTTCAAGCGCACCATGCGCGAAGCCGCCCTCAAGCACGACGTCGCGGCGACCTTCATGGCCAAGCCGATGACCGGCGAGCCAGGCAGTGCCATGCACTTGCACCAGAGCATCATCGACATCGAGACCGGCAAGAATATCTTCTCCAACGAAGACGTGACCATGAGCGAGCTGTTTCTGAACCACGTTGGTGGTCTGCAGAAGTTCATCCCCGAGCTATTGCCGCTGTTCGCCCCCAACGTCAACTCGTTCCGCCGCTTTCTGCCCGACACCTCGGCACCGGTGAACGTCGAGTGGGGCGAAGAGAACCGTACCGTCGGCCTGCGCGTGCCGGACGCTGTGCCGCAGAACCGTCGCGTGGAAAACCGTCTGCCAGGTGCCGATGCCAACCCCTATCTGGCCATCGCCGCCAGTCTGCTGTGCGGCTTCATCGGCATGGTCGAAGGCATCAACCCGAGCGCACCGGTGGTCGGGCGGGGTTACGAGCGGCGTAATCTGCGTCTGCCGTTGACCATCGAAGACGCGCTGGAGCGCATGGAAAACAGCAAGACCATCGAAAAATACCTGGGCAAGAAATTCATCATCGGTTACGTCGCGGTCAAGCGCGCCGAGCATGAAAACTTCAAGCGCGTGATCAGCTCGTGGGAGCGGGAATTCCTGCTTTTCGCCGTCTGATCACGCAGAGCGCCGCTGCGATTGATGCGCGGCGCTCTGCTAACTGACCTGATCAAAGGAAGTGCTGCATGAGTGCCAATAACCCGCAAACCCTCGAATGGCAGGCCCTGAGCAGCGAGCATCACCTGGCACCGTTCAGCGACTACAAACAATTGAAAGAGAAAGGCCCGCGCATCATCACCCGTGCCGAAGGCGTTTATCTGTGGGACAGCGAGGGCCACAAGATCCTCGATGGCATGTCCGGCCTGTGGTGTGTGGCCATCGGTTATGGCCGCGAAGAACTGGCCGACGCAGCCAGCAAACAAATGCGCGAGCTGCCGTACTACAACCTGTTTTTCCAGACCGCCCACCCGCCCGTGCTGGAGTTGGCCAAGGCCATTTCCGAGATTGCACCGCAGGGCATGAACCATGTGTTCTTCACCGGTTCTGGCTCTGAAGGCAATGACACGATGCTACGCATGGTTCGTCATTACTGGGCTCTCAAAGGCCAGCCGAACAAGAAAACCATCATCAGCCGCGTCAATGGCTACCACGGCTCCACCGTCGCCGGTGCCAGCCTGGGAGGCATGACGTACATGCACGAGCAGGGCGACTTGCCGATTCCGGGGGTGGTGCACATTCCGCAGCCATACTGGTTCGGCGAAGGCGGCGACATGACGCAGGACGAGTTCGGTATCTGGGCTGCCGAGCAACTGGAAAAGAAAATTCTCGAACTGGGCGTCGAGAACGTCGGTGCGTTCATTGCCGAGCCGATCCAGGGCGCTGGCGGTGTGATCGTCCCGCCCGATTCCTACTGGCCGAAGATCAAGGAAATCCTTTCCCGCTACGACATCCTGTTCGCCGCCGATGAGGTGATTTGTGGTTTCGGGCGTACCAGTGAGTGGTTCGGTAGCGATTTCTACGGCCTCAAGCCGGACATGATGACCATCGCCAAAGGCCTGACCTCCGGTTATGTACCGATGGGCGGCCTGATCGTGCGCGATGAAATCGTTGCGGTGCTCAACGAGGGCGGTGATTTCAATCATGGCTTTACCTACTCCGGGCATCCGGTGGCGGCAGCCGTTGCGCTGGAGAACATACGTATCCTGCGCGAAGAAAAGATCGTCGAACGAGTCAAGTCGGAAACGGCACCGTATTTGCAAAAGCGTTTGCGTGAGTTGAGCGATCATCCGCTGGTGGGCGAGGTCCGTGGCGTCGGGCTGCTGGGGGCCATCGAACTGGTGAAGGACAAGGTCACTCGCGAGCGCTACACCGACAAGGGCGCCGGGATGATCTGTCGAACCTTCTGCTTCGATAATGGCCTGATCATGCGGGCCGTGGGCGACACGATGATCATTGCGCCGCCACTGGTGATCAGTTTTGCGGAAATCGACGAACTGGTGGAAAAGGCTCGCAAATGCCTGGATCTGACGCTGGCGGTGTTGCAGGGCTGAAAACGCAAAAAAAGCGTCGATTCAAGCGCAATGTGCATTGTTTGAGGGGCTTCGGCTTGAAAGCCTGCCCAGGAAGTTGCCAGACTAATGGCTACACGCCGCTAACTGACGGTCAGTGATAAAAATACATTGGAGCTACGCATGAAAAAATTTGGCAAGACCCTTCTCGCGCTGTCCCTGATGGGCGTTGTGGCCACTGCTGCGCAGGCCGATGACAAAGTGCTGCACGTCTATAACTGGTCCGATTACATCGCGCCGGACACCGTTGCCAAATTCGAGAAAGAATCGGGCATCAAGGTGGTCTACGACGTTTTCGACAGCAACGAGACGCTTGAAGCCAAATTGCTTGCTGGCAAATCCGGCTATGACATCGTCGTGCCGTCCAACAACTTCCTGGCCAAGCAAATCAAGGCCGGCGTTTATCAGGAGCTGGACAAGTCCAAGCTGCCGAACTGGAAGAACCTCAACGAATCGCTGCTCAAGGCCGTGTCGGTCAGCGACCCGGACAACAAGCACGCATTCCCGTACATGTGGGGTTCGATCGGTATCGGCATCAACCCGGACAAGGTCAAGGCTGCGCTGGGCGCCGATGCGCCGGTCAATTCCTGGGACCTGCTGTTCAAGCCGGAGAACGCAGCCAAGCTGAAGTCGTGCGGCATCAGCTTCCTCGATTCGCCGACCGAAATGCTGCCGATAGCCTTGCATTACCTGGGCTACCCGACCGATTCTCAGGACAAGAAGCAGCTCGCCGAAGCTGAAGCGCTGTTCATGAAGATTCGTCCATCGATTGGCTATTTCCACTCGTCCAAGTACATCTCGGACCTGGCCAATGGCAACATCTGCGTCGCAGTCGGCTATTCGGGTGATATCTACCAGGCCAAATCCCGCGCTGCCGAAGCCGGTGGCAAGGTAAAAGTTGCTTACAACATTCCCAAAGAAGGTGCCGGCAGCTTCTACGACATGGTCGCCATTCCCAAGAATGCCGAAAACGTTGAAGGTGCCTACAAGTTCATGACCTTCCTGATGAAGCCCGAAATCATGGCTGAAATCACCAACGCAGTGCGCTTCCCGAATGGTAACGCGGCAGCGACGGCACTGGTCGACAAGGAAATCACCAGTGACCCTGGCGTTTATCCGCCTGCCGACGTACAGGCCAAGCTGTATGCAATCGCGGACTTGCCTGTTGCCACGCAGCGGATCATGACCCGCAGCTGGACCAAGATAAAGTCAGGTAAATAAGCCTGTCATCAAACCTGTGGATGCTGCGTAGCCTTGGCTGCGCAGCCTCCAACAGACAGGAATATTGCCTAAACCTTTGCTGGTTGGACGCATAGACGGTAAGTTGCGCGCCGGTTTTGTTTTCCGGACGCCCTCCGGCGCTCAGGCCCCTCTGTTAAAAGGACTCATTCTTTGTCTATTTCTATTTTTTCCAAAGCCTTGCTGGCGGCTGCCGGGCTGACACTGTCGATCAGTGCTCAGGCTGAATCCACCGTGCATATTTATAACTGGTCCGATTACATCGGCAAGACCACACGGGCGGACTTCGAAGCCGCGACTGGCATCAAGCCGATGTACGACGTGTTCGACTCCAACGAAACCCTTGAGGCCAAGCTGTTGGCCGGACGCACCGGCTATGACGTGGTGGTGCCGTCCAATCACTTCCTCGGTAAGCAGATCAAGGCTGGCGCGTTCCAGAAACTCGACAAGTCGCTGCTGCCCAATTACAAGAACCTCGACCCGGCGCTGCTCAAGCGCCTGGAGAAGAACGATCCGGGTAACCAGTACGCAGTGCCATACCTGTGGGGTACCAACGGCATCGGTTACAACGTCGAAAAGGTCAAGGCAGTGCTGGGTGTCGACAAGATCGACTCCTGGGCGGTGCTGTTCGAGCCTGAGAACATCAAGAAGCTGTCCAGCTGTGGCGTAGCGTTTCTTGATTCCGCCGATGAAATGTTGCCAGCGGTGCTCAACTACATGGGGCTGGACCCCAACAGCACCAAGGAAGCGGACTACAAGAAGGCCGAAGCCAAACTCATGGCGATTCGTCCCTACGTAACCTATTTCCACTCCTCCAAATACATCACTGATCTGGCCAATGGCGACATCTGTGTTGCAGCCGGTTTTTCGGGCGATGTGTTCCAGGCCAAGGCGCGCGCAGAAGAGGCAGGCAAAGGCGTGAAGCTCGCTTACAGCATCCCGAAGGAGGGCGGCAACCTGTGGTTCGATATGCTGGCCATTCCGGCAGACTCGAAAAACATCAAGGCCGCCAGCGCCTTCATCAATTACATGCTTGACCCCAAGGTGATCGCCCAGGTCAGCGATGAAGTCGGCTACGCCAACCCCAATCCCGCCTCCGGCGAGTTCATGGACCAGAAAATCCGCACCGATGCAGCGGTTTACCCGCCTCAGGAAGTGCTGGACCGCCTGTTCGTGAACAGCGAGTTGCCCCTCAATGTGCAACGTCTGATGACCCGCAGCTGGACCAAGGTCAAGTCGGGCAAATAAAAATCCAGCACCCGGCCGTATTGGCCGGGTTGCCTACCTGTTGGGAGTTTCACCCATGGCAGTTGCCTCCGGCGCCTACAAGAAAGCCCTCGAAGGCGGTCAGCAACCCAAAGAGGTGCTGGTCAAGATTGATCGGGTCACGAAGAAGTTCGACGAGACGATTGCGGTGGACGACGTGTCGCTGCAAATCAACAAGGGTGAGATCTTCGCCCTGCTTGGCGGCTCCGGTTCCGGAAAGTCCACACTGCTGCGCATGCTGGCCGGTTTCGAGCGCCCGACCGAGGGCCGCATCTACCTAGATGGTGTCGACATTACCGACATGCCGCCGTATGAACGTCCGATCAACATGATGTTCCAGTCCTACGCGCTGTTCCCGCACATGACCGTGGCGGACAACATCGCCTTCGGCCTGAAGCAGGACAAGCTGGCCAAGCCGGAAATCGAAGCCCGCGTGGCGGAGATGCTCAAGCTGGTGCAGATGACCCAGTACGCCAAGCGCAAGCCGCATCAGCTGTCCGGCGGTCAGCGTCAGCGTGTGGCCCTGGCCCGTTCGCTGGCCAAAAAGCCCAAGCTGTTGCTGCTCGACGAGCCGATGGGCGCGCTGGACAAGAAACTGCGTTCGCAGATGCAACTGGAACTGGTAGAGATCATCGAGCGCGTCGGCGTGACTTGTGTAATGGTGACTCACGATCAGGAAGAGGCCATGACCATGGCCGAGCGCATCGCAATCATGCACTTGGGCTGGATCGCGCAGATCGGCAGCCCGATCGATATCTACGAAACCCCGACCAGCCGTCTGGTCTGCGAATTCATCGGCAGCGTCAACCTGTTCGAAGGTGACGTGATCGAAGACATGGAGGCACACGCGCTGATCCGCAGTCCTGAGCTGGAGCGCAATATCTATGTCGGCCACGGCGTCAGTACGTCGGTGGAAGACAAGCACATCACCTACGCCCTGCGCCCTGAGAAGCTGCTGATCACTACCGAGCAGCCAGGCTTCGAATACAACTGGTCGCGCGGCAAGGTCCACGACATCGCCTATCTGGGCGGTCATTCGGTGTTCTACGTCGAGCTGCCGGGCGGCAAGCTGGTGCAATCGTTCGTCGCCAACGCCGAGCGTCAGGGCGCACGGCCTACCTGGGGCGATGAAGTCTACGTGTGGTGGGAAGACGACAGCGGCGTGGTACTGCGCTCATGAAAATCCGCAAGATCAAGCGCGCGTTCGAGCGCATAAAGCCCAACGGGCGGCAGATGGTCATCGGCGTGCCGTTCCTCTGGCTGTTTCTGTTCTTTGCCTTGCCGTTTTTGATCGTGCTCAAGATCAGCTTCGCCGAAGCCGACGTCGCGATCCCGCCATACACCGAGATCTTCAGCTACGCCGACGAAAAGCTGCAGATGGTCCTCAACTTCGCCAACTACACCTTGCTCAGTGGCGATGACCTGTACGTTTCGGCCTATCTGGGCTCGCTGAAAATGGCCTTCATCAGCACGTTGCTGTGCCTGCTGATCGGCTATCCGATGGCTTATGCCATTGCCAGCGCCCGTAAAGACCTGCAAACCGTGCTGTTGCTGCTGATCATGATGCCGACCTGGACCGCGATCCTGATCCGCGTCTATGCCTGGATGGGCATTCTCAGCAACAACGGGCTGCTCAATGCCTTCCTGATGTGGCTGGGCCTTATCGACTCACCGTTGCAGATCCTCAACACCAACCTGGCGGTGTACATCGGCGTGGTCTACTCCTACCTGCCGTTCATGATCCTGCCGCTGTACGCCAACCTTGTGAAGCACGACACCAGCCTGCTGGAAGCCGCGTCCGACCTGGGTTCGAGCACCTTCAACAGTTTCTGGAAAATCACCGTACCGCTGTCCAAGAACGGTGTGATCGCCGGCTGCATGCTGGTATTCATCCCGGTGGTCGGCGAGTTCGTGATTCCCGAACTGCTGGGTGGCCCGGAAACACTGATGATCGGCCGCGTGCTGTGGCAGGAATTCTTCAGCAACCGTGACTGGCCGGTGGCTTCGGCGCTGGCAGTCATCATGCTGCTGGTGCTGATCGTGCCTATCATCCTGTTCAACCGCAGTCAGGCCAAAGAACTGGAGGGCAAGGCATGAACCGCTTTCGATTCTCGAACCTGATGCTGGTTCTGGGTTTGCTGTTTATCTATACGCCGATGGTGATTCTGGTCATCTACTCGTTCAACGCCTCGCAACTGGTGACGGTCTGGGGCGGCTGGTCGGTGAAGTGGTACGTCGGCCTGCTGGACAACTCGCAGCTGATGGGCTCGGTGATGCGCTCGCTGGAAATCGCCTGCTACACCGCCGTTGCTGCGGTGGCACTGGGAACGATGGCTGCGTTTGTGCTGACCCGCATCAGCCGCTTCAAGGGCCGCACGTTCTTTGGCGGGCTGGTTACAGCTCCCCTGGTCATGCCGGAAGTGATCACCGGTCTGTCGCTGTTGCTGCTATTCGTGGCCATGGCGCAATTGATCGGCTGGCCGCAGGAACGTGGCATCATGACCATCTGGATCGCGCACACGACGTTCTGCGCGGCCTACGTGGCAGTTGTGGTATCGGCGCGGCTGCGTGAGCTGGACCTGTCGATTGAAGAAGCGGCGATGGATCTGGGCGCGCGTCCGTGGAAGGTGTTCTTGCTGATCACCATCCCGATGATCGCGCCGTCGCTGGCAGCCGGCGGCATGATGTCGTTTGCACTGTCGCTGGACGACCTGGTGCTCGCCAGCTTCGTCTCCGGGCCCGGCTCGACGACCTTGCCGATGGAAGTGTTCTCTGCCGTGCGTCTGGGCGTGAAGCCTGAAATCAACGCCGTGGCGAGCCTGATCCTGCTGGCCGTGTCACTGGCAACCTTTCTGGTCTGGTTCTTCACCCGCCGCGCCGAAAACAACCGCAAGCGTGCGATCCAGCAGGCTATCGAGGAAAGCGCGGCAGACGCCTGGAAGCAGCCTGATCCGAGGCGTGCTCCGGCTGCGTGAAGACCTGATCGTGCCCGGAGGGCGTGGGAGCGAGCTTGCTCGCGAACTGCCGGGTACCGGCAGCAACTAGCTATCTCGGTTTATCGCTCCCACGCTCCAGCGTGGGAGCGCAGCTCTGGACGCTCTGCGTCCGATCTTGATAGCGCGGTGCTACGCAGACTTGTGACGCGGAGCGTCACGAAAGGCATGCCAACGCGGAGCATTGGCACGGTAGTCAAACCCGGTTGTGCCTGATGTACCGTGCGTGAAGGTTTCACTGTCGGTTCCCGACAGTTCGCGAGCAAGCTCGCTCCCACGAGAAGCCTCATTTCCGGGCTCGGCTATTCCCCCGGCACTAACCGTAAAACCCCTTCTGTATGCTCTGCCACGTCTTTCTCGCTGAAGCGCTGTGGCACGTACTCGCCACTCACAAACGCCTTGGCCTGATCCGAATAATGCTTGTCGAACGGCACGCCGCTTTGTCCCACCGGATTTATCCCCAGGCTGTGCGCCGGGTCGGCGAAGTCGATGAGGCGGCGGGTCGAAGGGCCGTAGCCGACGGGCCACGGGGCAGGGCGGATGCTGGATGACAGGTTGTTCGGCACTTCATGGGTGCCCGGCGCTGCATACGGGCCAACGTTGAAGATCATGTCCAGCGGCTTTTGCGACCCCATCGGGTGACCCTGAGTAAGGGTGTGTGCCTTGCCCCACACCCATTCATCCGGGTTGGTGCCATACAGCGACCGCAAGTGCGACACGCTGGCTCGCCAGGCTACCTTGACGGTATTGGCGCGGCTTTCTTCATGGGGTGAATTGCGATTGTTCCACCACGGCGAATCGGCATCGGCGGCCAGACGCGGCAGGGCGGCGTCCAGTACGCGGGTCGACAGCAGCGTTTCGAACATCGTATCGCCCAGTTCGTCGTGGAATGTTTCTTCCGTCAGGTCGAACAGGAACTGGTTGAACAGTGTGGCACCCACCGAGTCAACGGGGTAATCGCCTTTCCAGCTGGCCAGCCGCTCCACGAGGGCGATTTCGTCCGGGTCGCTGACAACGCTGCGCAGTACCGGAATCAGCGGTTTGAGAATGCTCGGTGCGTAATCGGTCTGCGTGCCCAGTTGCAGCGCCTTGCTGGCGGCCAGGTCCCACTTGATGGTGGAGTCGCTCAGTTGCCGGTTCAGCTCCTGACCGCGCTCGGCCGGGTTGTAGTAACCCGGAATCTGCATGCCGGTCGGCGACAGCGGCTGGAAGTTGGCGGACACGATGTAGCCACGCGCCGGGTTTTCTTCGTGCGGGTTGGCGCTGAACGGGTAAAAGCCGAGCTTATCGGCCTGTGCCGTGCTGCCGTCCAGAATGAAGCTCGGGTTGACGCCTTGCGGACGAATCGGCAGTTGCGCCGCCGCCCACCAGCCGATATCGCCTTTGGCGTTGGCCCAGACGATATTGAGGCCCGGCGACTGAATCTTCTCGGCGGCGCTGCGCATTTTATCCAACGTGTCGGCGCGGTTGGCCTCGTAGAAACCATCCAGCACCGGGTTGGCGGACACCAGAAATGACCACCACATCGCGATTGGCGTCTGGCCGGCGTTCTTGCCCATCACATTGTTGACGATCGGTCCGTGCGGCGATTCGAGCAGCGTCAGTGTGACCGGGGCCTGGCCCTTGACGGTGATCTGCTGCTCGGTACGCTTCATGTCCACCCATTGCCCGTGATACCAGACCTGATTGGGGTTATCAGGATTGGTCTTCTCGGCGATCAGGTCCACGTCATCGTTCTGGAACATGGTCAGGCTCCAGCCGAAATCCATGTTGTGGCCCAGAAACGCGAACGGATTGAGCCCCGGAAAGTGTCCGTACAGCTCAAAACCCGGCGCAGAAAGCTGTGCTTCGTACCATACCGAAGGCACCGAGAAACGGATGTGCGGGTCGCCCGCCAGTATCGGTTTGCCGCTTTGCGTACGGCTGCCGGAAATCACCCAGGCATTGCTGCCCTCGAACTGCGGCAGACCTGCGCCTTCCAGCGCTTTGTGGCTCAGCTGGGCCAACTGCGCCAGGCCTTTCCAGTCGGCGCTGGCCAATGCCGGTTTAGAACCGAGCATGCCGTCCGGATGCCAGTCCAGATCAAACACTTTCAAATACTGCGGGCCCAGTTGATCGCGCACATACGTCAGCAATGGTTCGGTTCTGAATGCTGCCGCAAAGCTGTACGCCAGATAGCCACCGATGCTCACGGTGTCTTCGGTAGTGAAGCGCCGCTTGGGAATACCCAGCGCGTCGAACTCCATCGGTCGTGCGTGGGTGTCCTGATACTGATTGACGCCGTCGATGTAGGCTTCCAGCGCTTTCCAGGTCGGGGTGTTCTTGTCCTGGCGTGCAACATACGCGTCGGCATGCTCGCGAATACGCAGTGTGCGAAACAGTTTGTCGGTCTCGACCAGGTTCGGCCCGAGTATCTCCGCCAGTTCGCCACGCGCCAGACGCCGCAGCATTTCCATCTGGAACAGCCGGTCCTGAGCATGGGCATAGCCGAGCGCGCGGTAAAGGTCGGCTTCGCTCTCGGCGCGGATGTGCGGCACGCCACGCTCGTCGTAGCGCAGGGTGACGGGGGCCTGAAGACGGCTCATGGCGATCTCGCCGTCACGTACCGGCAGTTTGCTATTTACGTACCAGCCCGCGCCACCCGCAAGCAGGGCGAAGATGATGGCTAGAATGAAGAGGCTGCGTTTCATCCGGTTTCTCTGTAAATGGCGTAGGCGGGAATTAAGACTATCGTTGTGACGCGGTTGATTCGATGAAACCCGACACAAGAGCCCGTTCGAAACGGCTTCAGGGCGAATTCGGGCAGGTGAGCTCGCGAGCATCGCCCAGTGTGCAGACAGCAATGTGCACGTTCAATGACAGATGTCTGCGATTACAGCCGCTTAGCTTGCCATGCCGGGGCAGACAGAAGAATATCGTTACACAACTTTACGAGTCATTTGTTGAAATCTGGAAACCACATGTCCGTCACGTTCGACCCCGATAACCTGCGTGCCAGCCTGCTGCCGCTGAGCGTTATTGATCCGCTTTCCATGGAGGGACTGGCCTATCAGCGCTTCTACGGTCTTGCCGGACTGTGTGGCGAAAACGTCATACGCAGCTGGCTGGGGCGCCTCGATGTGGCGGGCTATGAGGTGGTCGGGCAGGTCTGGCTGCCTGACAATCCGGTCGCCACGCTGTTTCTGTTTCACGGCTTCTATGACCACATGGGCCTGTACCGGCATGTGATCGAGTGGGCTCTGGAGCAAGGCTTTGCCGTGATCGCCTGCGACCTGCCGGGGCATGGTCTGTCGAGCGGCAGTCGCGCCTATATCAATGACTTCGCCGAATACCAACTGGTGTTGCAACGTCTGCTGTCTGAAGCCGAAGGCCTTGGGCTGCCACATCCCTGGCACCTGTGCGGACAAAGCATGGGCGGTGCCATCGTTACCGATCACCTGCTCCATCAGGGGCACGACACGCCTGCGCAAGGTGAGGTAATCCTGCTGGCACCGCTGGTCAGGCCAAGGGCCTGGGGATGGTCGCGGTTGAGTTATCACCTGCTCAAGCCGTTCGTAAACGGCATTGCCCGGCGTTTCACCGAAAACTCCAATGCGCCTGCGTTCCTGCCTTTTCTCCTGGCGGACCCTTTGCAGCCGCGTCGCCTGCCCACTGCCTGGGTCGGCGCGTTGTCGCAATGGATTGTGCGTATTGAGCGCGCGCCGCGGAGCCTGCGCAGCCCGTTGATCATTCAGGGCGAGGCGGACCTGACGGTCGACTGGTCTCACAACCTCACGGTTCTGAAAGGCAAGTTCAGCCAGCCGCAGATCCTGATGCTGGGGCACGCCCGGCATCATCTGGCCAATGAATCGCCGGAGTTACGGGCAAGGTACTTTGATTTTCTGGAAGGGCGTTTGCGCTAAGCCGTCGGTACCGATCAGGGGTTCAGGCTCGACGCACTCTGCCCGACGGCCAGACCGGCGCGAATCGCAGCCAGTGCTGCCTGATAATAGGCTTTGCCTTCCGGCGACTCGGCGAAGGTCGAGAACTCTTCAAGTTCAGGGTCGGACAGGTCGCGGTACACATACAGCAGCGTGTTGTTCAGGTCGGCGCTGATCTGCGCCATCAGCCTTTCGCGCTGGCCTTCGAGCATGCCTTGCGCCTGACCGCCGCCCAACAGGCCGGGAATCATCTGGCTCAGGCTGTCGGCGGCAACGCCTGCGATGGCAAGGCTGACTTCCGCACCAGCCTGCCTGGCTGGCAGCGCCTGGGCCAGATGGCCAATCAGCAACTGACGCGTGGCGTCCGCTTCGATATGCGGCAGCCCTTGCGCGTGCTTGGCCAGTTGGTCGGCGCGGGTTGCGGTCAGTTCGGCGTTGACGATCTTGCGACCCAGCGGCGACTGAAAAAATTGCAGCGACGGTGTAGGGTCCTTGAGGCTTTCACGCAGGCGCCTGGACGCGCGCTGGTCCATGGCCTGGGGGGAAAAACGCTGATTGCTGTTATTGACCAGCGCTTGATAAACCGCAGGCGGCAGGTTGTTGCTGTAGCGCTGTTGGGCAGCCTTGAGAGCATCGTTGAAATGCGCGCGCTGTTCCGGCCAGCCTGCGGCCTTGTACAACTGATCGTAGCTGTCTGCCCAGGCAGGGGAGGTGCAGAACATCAACAGCAAAACAAACAAACGACGCATTGGGGACTCCTGTCGGCAGGCCGCTATTCTCCGGGTGTTAGCGTGGATTTGTCGAGTTATGAGTGCCGTCGGCGAGTGAAATCTCACGCGTGTGATACCACATGTATACGCCTCTGTCGGATTTCATGGCTTATCGATACTATGCACGCCATGCGCATACCCTCTGACCACCCACTGCTGTTGCGAATCGTCGACGACCTGGCCGCCAACGGCTGGTCGCAGCAGAATATTTTCCTGCCCGAAGCTCTGACTCTTGAACTTGAGCAAGAGTGCCGAAAACGTGCTGCCGAAGGCGAGCTCGAGCCTGCCGCTATTGGCAAGGGCGCAGCGCAGGAAATACGCGAAGGCATTCGTGGTGACCGCATTCAGTGGCTTGAAGCGGGGCAGGTGCAGTGTTGCGACAGCTATCTGGAATTGATGGAAAGCCTGCGTCAGGCGCTCAATCGCGGCCTTTTCCTGGGGCTGGAGGACTACGAAAGCCATTTTGCGCTGTATCCACCGGGTGCCCGCTACCTCAGGCATGTGGATCGCTTTCGCGATGATGACAAGCGCATGGTGTCGGCGGTGCTTTACCTCAACAATGCCTGGCTGCCCGAGCATGGCGGCCAGTTGCGCATGTACCTCAAGGACGATGTGGCTTACGACGTCCAGCCTACAGGCGGTTGCCTGGTGGTTTTTCTGTCCGGTGAAATTCCCCATGAAGTCATGCCTGCCAGCCGTGATCGACTGTCACTGACGGGCTGGTTCAGGCGCCGCGGTAACGAGCTGTTTCAGTGACCTGTTGCCTGTTCATGAAAACTGTTTCATCAATGCAGTGAGCCATTGAGCCCGGCTGCGGTCTATCTTGAGCACTCCTGAACCGACGGATTTGTTGTGTGAGGGTCGACTTACGTCAACTGCAACCGGAGCAATCATGAAATCCTTATTTTCTGGAACGATGGTCGCGGGCCTGTTGCTCAGCGCATCCATGCTGGTCAGCGCCGCCGATATGCCACGCACTGCATCCCCTGAAGGCGCCGAGGTGTACATCATCTCGCCCAAGGACGGTGAAACCGTGACCTCACCGTTCAAGGTGCAATTCGGTCTCAAAGGCATGGGCGTCGCACCTGCGGGTGTGGATGTTCCCGATACCGGTCACCATCACCTGCTGATCGATGTGAACGACCAGCCAGCGATGGATGCGCCGCTGCCGGTCAGTGACAACATCCGTCACTTCGGCAAGGGCCAGACCGAAACCGAAATCAACCTGCCGCCTGGTCAGCACACATTGCAATTACTGATGGGCGACAAAGGCCACATGCCGCTGAACCCGTCGGTCGAGTCGAAGAAGATCACGATCAATGTGAAGTAGGGCTGTCAGTGCTTGTATGACGCAGAGCGTCGTGAACTGCATTCCCACGCTGGAGCGTGAGGAACGATAGGTGCCCGGAAGAACACTGATCGTGCCCACACGGGGTGGGCACGGCGCTCGGGTCAGAACAAAACGCGGCTGCGGATGGTGCCTTTGATCTGTTGCAGCTTGGCCTGGGCAAGGTCGGAGTACTCGGCGTCGACGTCGATGACCACGTAACCGACTTTCTCGTTGGTCTGCAGGAACTGACCGGAGATGTTGATGCCGTTCTCGGCGAAGACCTTGTTGATCTCGCTGAGCACGCCCGGGATGTTCTCGTGGATGTGCAGCAGGCGATGCTTGCCGGGGTGAGCAGGCAAGGCCACTTCCGGGAAGTTGACCGACGATACCGACGTACCGTTGTCGCTGTACTTGACCAGCTTTTCTGCGACTTCCAGACCGATGTTGGCCTGCGCTTCGGCAGTGGAACCGCCGATGTGCGGGGTCAGGATCACGTTGTCCAGGCCACGCAGCGGGCTTTCGAAGATGTCGTCGTTCGAGCGTGGCTCGACCGGGAACACGTCGATTGCAGCGCCGATCAGGTGCTTGTCCTTGATCGCGTCGGCCAGGGCGTCCAGTTCAACGACTGTGCCGCGAGCCGCGTTGATCAGGATGCTGCCCTTTTTCATCGCGCGAATTTCTTTTTCGCCGATCATCCACTGGGTTTCCGAGGTTTCCGGCACGTGCAGGGTAACGATATCGGACATGCCCAGCAGCTCGTTCAGGCTGGACACCTGAGTCGCGTTGCCCAGTGGCAGCTTGGTCAGCGTGTCGTAGAAGTACACCTGCATGCCCAGGCCTTCGGCCAGCACCGACAACTGCGTACCAATCGAGCCATAGCCAATGATGCCGAGCTTCTTGCCACGGATTTCGAAAGAGTTGGCCGCGCTTTTGATCCAGCCGCCACGGTGGCAGGAAGCGTTCTTCTCAGGGATACCGCGCAGCAGCAGGATCGCCTCGGCCAGCACCAGTTCTGCTACCGAGCGGGTGTTGGAGTAGGGCGCATTGAACACTGCAATACCGCGCTCACGCGCTGCATTGAGGTCAACCTGGTTGGTGCCGATGCAGAAGCAGCCGACGGCAACCAGTTTCTTGGCGCAATCGAACAGCTCTTCGGTCAACTGAGTGCGGGAGCGGATACCGATGAAGTGTGCGTCGGCGATCTTTTCTTTCAGTTCGGCTTCCGGCAGAGACTTGGTGTGGTACTCGATGCTGGTGTAGCCGGCTGCCTTGAGGACGTCGACAGCGGACTGATGGACGCCTTCGAGAAGAAGGAACTTGATCTTGCTCTTGTCGAGGGAAGTCTTGCTCATCTGCGTAAACCTGTGTCCCGAAGAAAATTGGCAGGGGGTGCCCGGTTCGGCTCTGGGCACGACTCACGGGGGGCGTATGCTAGCATATGAGCCCCGCGAAACCTCATCCCGAACGTGAACCGTTCTCAGGATGCCCATGAATCGTTCGAGAATTGATTCAATGACCGATCGCGTTTTGATTGATGAGCTGCAGACCCTGGTTGACCCCGGCAAGGTACTCACCGATGCCGGTTCTCTGGAAACTTACGGCAAGGACTGGACCAAGCAGTTCACTCCTGCGCCACTGGCCATCGTATTCCCCAAGACCACCGAACAGGTGCAGGCCATCGTACGCTGGGCCAATGAGCGGCTCGTGGCGCTGGTGCCTTCGGGTGGACGAACCGGGCTTTCGGCGGCCGCGGTGGCTGCCAACGGTGAAGTGGTCGTCTCGTTCGATTACATGAATCAGGTGCTGGATCTGAATCTCACCGACCGGACGGCGGTCTGTCAGCCTGGCGTGATCACCCGGCAATTACAGGCGCTGGCTGAAGAGAGCGGCCTTTATTATCCGGTCGACTTCGCTTCTTCGGGCTCCAGCCAGATCGGCGGCAATATCGGCACCAATGCGGGCGGTATCAAGGTCATTCGCTACGGCATGACGCGCAATTGGGTCGCGGGCCTCAAGGTGGTCACCGGCAAGGGCGACCTGCTGGAGCTGAACAAGGACCTGATCAAGAACGCCACCGGCTACGATTTGCGCCAGTTGTTCATCGGTGCCGAAGGTACGCTGGGCTTTGTCGTCGAAGCGACCATGCGCCTGGACCGTGCGCCGAAGAACCTCACAGCGATGGTGCTGGGCACCTCGGACTTCAACTCGATCATGCCGGTGCTGCATGCCTTTCACGGCAAGCTCGACCTGACCGCCTTCGAATTCTTCTCGGACAAATCCTTCGCCCGGGTCATGGCGCGCGGTGATGTGCCGTCGCCTTTCGACACGCCATGCCCGTTCTATGTGTTGCTGGAGTTCGAAGCGACCACCGACGACCTGGCCGATCAGGCCCTGGCGACCTTCGAGCACTGCGTCGAGCAGGGTTGGGTGCTGGACGGCGTGATGAGCCAGAGCGAACAGCAATTACGCAACCTGTGGAAGCTACGCGAGTACATCTCCGAAACCATCTCGCACTTCACACCGTACAAAAACGATATCTCGGTCACTGTCTCGAAAGTGCCGGAGTTTCTGGCTGAAATCGACGCGATCGTTGCCGAACACTACCCAGACTTCGAAGTGCTCTGGTACGGCCACATTGGCGACGGCAACCTGCACCTGAACATCCTCAAGCCCGAAGGCCTCGACAAGAACGAGTTCTTCGTCAAATGTGCCCGGGTCAACAAGTGGGTATTCGAGACTGTCGAAAAGTACAACGGCTCGATTTCGGCCGAGCATGGTGTCGGGATGACCAAACGTGACTATTTAACGTACAGTCGCTCGCCGATCGAAATCGAATACATGAAGGCGTTGAAAGCGGTGTTCGATCCCAACGGGATCATGAATCCCGGCAAAATCTTCGCCGTTTGATCCGTCGCAACCTTTTGATCCGTCGCAACAATAAGCAGGCTACCTCTTACAGCCTCAGGAGACGTCATGAGCTACCAGCACAAATATGTCGATGGCACCAACATTCACTTCCCGCTGGGTAAAGTGGTCTGCATCGGGCGTAACTACGCCGAACACGCCAAGGAACTGGGCAACGCGGTGCCTACCGAGCCACTGCTGTTCATGAAACCCGGCAGCGCGGTGGTTGCGCTGGAGGGTGGCTTCACTATCCCGGCAGACCGCGGCTCGGTGCATTACGAAGCAGAGATCGTGGTGTTGATCGGCAAGCCCCTGAGCAAGAACCCTTCGCGCGAAGAAGTGCTGGACGCGATCAGCGGCTTTGCGCCCGGCCTGGACCTGACCCTGCGTGACGTGCAGTCGCGTCTGCGTGAGAAAGGCCTTCCATGGGAGCTGGCCAAGTGTTTCGACGGCGCTGCGGTGATTCCGCCGTTCGTGCCCGCCGAGACCTTCCCAGATCTGGAGGACATCGGTATCCGCCTGACCCTCAATGGCAAGGTGGTTCAAGACGGCAACAGCAACATGATGCTCAACCCGATCGTGCCGATGATCCAGCACATGGCAGCCAACTTCTCGCTGCAGGCCGGTGACCTGATCATGACCGGCACGCCTGCCGGTGTCGGGCCGTTCGAAGCCGGCGACCAGATCGCGCTGGAACTGGTCGGGCAGACGCCGTTCGAGAGCGTCGTCAGGTAACCCGACAGCATCTTCAGGCTGCACCCAAAGCCACGCGGGATCACTCCCGGGTGGCTTTTGTTTGTGGAGTGACTGATAGTTCAGCCGATTTTGCGTTTTTTTCACACCTGTTCTGGATAATCCGGCCGTCCCTGCAAGGGCACCACGTCGTCATGAAGTCTCATTTGCTCAGGAACACATGAATGGCCAGTACTGCCGCAACGCCGCCTCGCAACAAAAAACGCTTCGCTTACTTACGCAACATGCGCTGGTACTCGTGGTTGTTAGTGGTTGTCTTGCTGGGCTATGGGCTGGCCTTCATCATGCATTGGGATGATCGCGCGCTGCTCTGGTTTCAGGAGCGGTTCGAGAGCAAGGCAGGTCGTCACGCCAGTATCTGGCTGCCGGACTACCATGTGGATATCGACGCAAAGGTGCTGCCGGGCATGGAAAAGGACGAGGCGTCGGACCTGTCCTATAACCCGGTGACCAAAACGCTGTTTGCGGTCATGGGCAAAAATGCGTTTCTGGTGGAGCTGACGCTCACGGGCGATGTAATGCGCAAGATCCCGCTGGTGGGCTGGAGCAATCCGGAAGGTGTTGCCGTCATGAACGATGGCCTGATTGCGATCACTGATGAGCGCCAACACAAGTTGACCATCGTTAAAGTGAACGCCGACACCACCACCCTGAACATCGCGGATTTCCCCCAGTACGAACTGGGCAAGTCTGCCAACCAGAACAAGGGCTTCGAAGGTATCGCCTGGGACCCGCAGCGTCAGCAGCTGATACTGGGCGAGGAGCGACCTCCCGCGCTGTACACCTGGAAAAGTGATGGCAGTGACGTGCTGAAAGGCGACAAGCAACCGCTGTCGAGTCGCTCGCTGGACATGCGCAATCTGTCGTCATTGAGCATCGACCCGCGCACCGGCCACATGCTCGCGCTGTCTGCCGATTCGCACTTGTTGCTGGAAGTCGACGAGCAAGGCGAGCAGGTAAGCTTCATGACCCTGCTGGGCGGCATGAACGGTTTGAAGGACACAATTCCGCGCGCAGAAGGCGTGGCCCTTGATGAGGCCGGTACGCTGTACATGGTCAGCGAACCGAACCTGTTCTATTCGTTTCACCGGGTGCTTCACAAGCACTGAGCCAGGACGGCAACTACACAGGTCGCCGATACACAATCGGCAAAAATATAGCACCATGCCATTAAGCTTGCTTTCAGGATGGCATGGTATCAATCCCGTCCGCTCAATCTGTTCGAGTCACCCTTCATGCGTCGCTCTACTCGCTCTTTAGTCCTGCTTCTGGCCCTTGTACCCCTGATCGTTGTGTTCGTGATCGCCAATCAGCGATACCGCTATGTTGAAAGTGCCCTGTTCGACTGGCAGGTGTTCTGGCAGTCCGACTCGCTTCAGTCCATTGGCCTGGATCAGTACCGCGTCGTCACCGAAGCACAGGTGATCGACGGGCTGCAGGATGATGTCTCGGGCCTGAGCTACGACCCGGACCGCAAGAGCCTGTTTACGGTGACCAACCAGACCCCCGAACTGGTCGAGCTGAGCCTGGACGGTCGTGTGCTGCGGCGCATTCCGCTGGTCGGGTTCGGTGATGCCGAGGCTGTCGAATACATCAGCCCGGGCACTTATGTGATCAGCGATGAGCGCCGGCTCCGGCTGATTCAGATTCACGTCGATGACAACACCAAAAGTCTGGACGCCGCCCAGGCAGAACAATTGACGCTGGGCATCACCGCCAGTGGCAACAAGGGCTATGAAGGGCTGGCCTATGATTCGGTCGGCAAGCGCCTGTTTGTCGCCCGCGAGCGTGATCCGGTGCAGATCATCGAAGTGCGCGGCTTTCCCAGAACCAACTCCGAGGCTCCCGGCAATCTGCAGGTCATCTCCAACAGCAAGCGCGATGGCCGACTGTCGGTTCGTGACCTTTCCAGCCTGCAATTCGATGAAACCAGCGGCCATTTGCTGGCCTTGTCCGATGAGTCGAAGCGCATTCTTGAACTCGACACCAGCGGTCATCCGATTGGCAGCGGCTCGCTGGCAAAAGGGGCGATGGGGCTGAGCAAGGACGTGCCGCAGGCTGAAGGGATGGCTATGGACGCAGAAGGGACGCTGTATCTGGTGAGCGAGCCGAACCTGTTTTACGTGTTCCGCAAGCCTTGAGCCTGTGAGGGTCATGCCCACCTTGCGTGGGCACGACCGGTTTTATCAGCGCGTCAGGGTTTTCACGCCTTCGGTGGTGCCCAGCAGCAACAGGTCGGCCGGACGGGCGGCGAACAGGCCATTGGTGACCACGCCGACGATGGCGTTGATCTGTGCTTCCAGCTCCACCGGATTGGTGATGCTCATGTTGTGCACATCAATGATGATATTGCCGTTGTCGGTTAGAACACCTTCGCGATAAACCGGGTCGCCGCCCAGTTTCACCAGTTGTCGCGCAACATGGCTGCGGGCCATCGGAATGACTTCGACCGGCAGCGGGAACGCGCCCAGCACCGGCACCAGCTTGCTGCCGTCGGCGATGCAGATGAAGGTCTTGGCCACGGCCGCTACGATTTTCTCGCGAGTCAGTGCCGCGCCGCCGCCCTTGATCAGGTTCAGGTGCTCGTCGCTTTCGTCGGCTCCGTCGACATAGAACTCCAGATCGCTGACCGTGTTCAGCTCATACACCGGAATGCCATGGCCCTTGAGGCGCGCGGCGGTAGCTTCCGAGCTGGCGACTGCGCCATCGAATGCCGCCTTGTGTTTAGCCAGCGCATCAATAAAGCAATTGGCCGTGGAGCCGGTGCCGACGCCCACAATGCTTTTGTCATCGAGCTTCGGAAGGATGAAGTCGACAGCTGCCTGGGCGACTGCCTGTTTGAGTTGATCCTGGGTCATGCGGGCTCCACGGTGCCTGATGTAGGTAAAAAGAGGGGGTATGTAAAAAAGGCCCGCATTATAGCGGCGACTGCGCCGCAAAGCCCTGTCATTCGTATGGTCGTCTTTCGGTGCGCAGAGTAGACTTCCCGACCTTGCCCGCTTCGTCAGTGATGCCACCCCGATGCTTGAACAGTACGTCAAGAAAATCCTCACCTCCCGCGTGTACGACGTGGCGGTCGAAACCCCGCTGCACGGCGCTCGCCAGCTGTCCGAGCGGCTGGGCAATCAGGTGCTGCTAAAACGAGAAGACCTGCAGCCGGTGTTCTCCTTCAAGATTCGCGGCGCGTACAACAAGCTGGCGCAATTGACCGCAGAAGAGGCCGCACGCGGCGTGGTCACGGCCTCGGCGGGTAACCACGCGCAAGGTCTGGCACTGGCAGGGCGTGAACTGGGCATTCTGGCGACTATCGTCATGCCGCGCACCACCCCGGAAATCAAGGTCGAAGGCGTGCGCTCACGGGGCGCCACGGTGGTGCTGCACGGCGACTCCTTCCCCGAGGCGCTGGCCTATTCGCTGAAACTGGTCGACGAACAGGGTTTCGTCTACATCCACCCGTATGACGACCCCGATACGATTGCCGGGCAAGGCACCGTGGCGATGGAGATTCTTCGTCAGCAGCCGGGGCAGCTGGATGCGATCTTTGTTCCGGTCGGGGGCGGCGGTCTGATCGCCGGTATCGCAGCGTATGTGAAATACCTGCGCCCGGAGATCAAGGTGATCGGCGTCGAGCCGGACGACTCCAACTGCCTGCAAGCGGCGATGGCCGCCGGGGAGCGCGTGGTGCTGAGCCAGGTCGGGCTGTTTGCCGATGGCGTGGCGGTCGCGCAGGTCGGCCATCACACCTTCGAAGTGTGCCGCCATTATGTCGATGAAGTGATCACCGTCAACACCGACGAGATCTGCGCGGCGATCAAGGACATCTACGACGACACCCGCTCGATCACCGAGCCTGCGGGCGCGCTGGGTGTTGCCGGGATCAAGAAATATGTCGAGCAGCGCGGCATCAGCGGTCAGACACTGGTGGCCATCGACTCCGGAGCCAACGTCAACTTCGACCGTTTGCGTCACGTGGCCGAACGTGCAGAGCTGGGCGAAGGCCGCGAGGCGATCATTGCCGTGACGATTCCTGAACAACCGGGCAGCTTCAAGGCGTTCTGCGAGGCCATCGGCAAGCGGCAGATCACCGAATTCAACTACCGCTATCACACTGATCGCGAGGCGCACATCTTCGTCGGCGTGCAGACCCATCCCGAGAACGACCCACGCAGCGCCCTGATCGCCAGCCTGACCGGCCAGGGCTTCCCGGTGCTGGACCTGACCGACAACGAACTGGCCAAACTGCACATCCGCCACATGGTCGGCGGGCATGCCGAGCGGGTCAATGATGAAGTGGTGCTGCGCTTCGAGTTCCCGGAGCGACCGGGCGCGCTGTTCAACTTCCTCAACCGCCTGGGCGGCCGCTGGACCATCTCCATGTTCCACTACCGCAACCACGGCGCTGCTGACGGCCGGGTGGTTGCCGGGCTGGTGGTGCCGGAGGAAGAGCGGCATCTGGTGGGCGCAGCGCTGGACGAGATTGGTTACCCGTATTGGGACGAGAGCGAGAACCCGGCGTACAGGCTGTTTTTGGGCTGAGGCCTTAGATACTCCCGTTCCTCACGCTCCGCGTCACAAGAGGACGCGGAGCGTCCAGACCGGCTTGCCCACGTGGAGCACGGGCGCGATAGCGCTTAAGGCACGGCTCTTGTGTCCACACTGCTAAACTCACCCAAGCCCGATTCCAGAGGAACACCGCGTCATGGAACCCATCACCACCCTTAATACCCTGCACATCGTCGCCATTGCGCTGTTGCTGATCAGCGCGCTGGTGTTGGCCAGCGGGGTGGTCAAGGTGCGTCTTGAAGGCGACACGACCGTGCAGAATCGTCTGCTCAAGCGGCCGTTGCTGTTTTTCTGGGTGTTGATGGCCTTGTGTCTGGCGACGCTGCCGTTCAGTGGCTGGTGGCTGGTGCATTTGAAAGGCCTGTCACTGGGCCAGACCTGGGTGCTGGGCAGCAGTGTGCTTTACACCCTGGGGCTGTGCAGTTGGGTCTGGCTGGTGGCCAGGCTCAACCGGTTGCGTCTTGGTGCCAAAGGTGGCAAGCGCGGCTTCACCTTCGCGCTGACGGTGATCAGCGTCGTGTGCTTTGTGGCGATGGCCGGTCTGATGGGCTTCAAACCGGCCTGAGCAGTGCCGACGTTCAGTTACGCAGGGTGATAACCGGCCAGCCGCGTCGCTCGGCTTCGGCACGCAATTTATCGTCCGGATCGACCGCAACCGGGTTGGCCACTTGCTCCAGCAGCGGCAGGTCGTTCATCGAGTCGCTGTAGAAATAGCTGTCCTCAAGGCTGAACGCGTTGTCTTCAAGCCACTGATTGAGGCGTGTCACCTTGCCCTCACGGAAGCACGGAACGCCCGTAGTACGGCCTGTGTAACGACCATCAACCATCTCGCATTCGGTTGCCAGCAGTGTATTGATGCCCAGCCGCGCCACAATCGGTGCGGTCACAAAGCGATTGGTAGCGGTAATGACCACCAGCTTGTCGCCTGCGTCGCGGTGTTTGGCGATCAATTCCAGCGCCTTGGGCAGCATGATCGGCTCGATGCAGTCGCGCATGAAGTCGCGGTGCCATTCCTCCAGTTGCGCCATATCAGTGTTGCCCAGAATCTCCAGGGTAAAATTCAGGTAGTCGGTCATGTTCAGCGTACCGGCCAGGTAATCCTGATAGAACTCATCGTTGCGGGTCTTGTAGGTTGCGGCATCGAGGATTCCGCGTCGGCACAGATAATCGCCCCAGGCATGGTCGCTGTCGCCGCCCAGAAGCGTGTTGTCGAGGTCGAATAAAGCCAGACGCATAGGGTTACTCGCTGAAATAGTTGAAAAAAGAGTCCCAGAATACGAGGTTTTCACAAGTCTTCACATAAGGTGATAAGCCTCGTTGCTGGTTTGATCGCCTTTGTGGAACAATGCGGCGACATGCGTTTGCGAGGTTGTTGCCGTGATCGACCCCGATGGTTTCCGTCCTAATGTCGGGATTATTCTGACAAACGATGCTGGTCAGGTCCTATGGGCTCGGCGTATTAACCAGGATGCCTGGCAGTTTCCTCAGGGTGGAATCAACCCGCAGGAGACGCCGGAAGACGCGCTTTATCGTGAATTGAATGAAGAAGTCGGGCTGGAACGACATGATGTGCAAATACTTGCCTGCACTCGGGGCTGGTTGCGCTATCGTCTGCCGCAACGCCTGGTCCGTACGCACAGCCAGCCGCTGTGTATCGGCCAGAAGCAAAAATGGTTTCTCCTGCGCCTGATCTCCAACGAGCAGCGGGTGCGGATGGATTTGACCGGTAAACCGGAGTTCGATGGCTGGCGCTGGGTCAGTTATTGGTACCCGTTAGGCCAGGTGGTGACATTCAAGCGCGAGGTGTATCGACGCGCACTCAAAGAGCTTGCCCCGCGCCTGTTATCGCGCGACTGACACGGAGTTCGACCCCGAGCCATGCTCAATACGCTGCGCAAGATCGTCCAGGAAGTTAACTCCGCCAAGGATCTCAAGGCGGCGTTGGGCATTATTGTGTTACGCGTCAAGGAGGCCATGGGCAGCCAGGTCTGCTCGGTCTATCTGCTCGATGCCGAGGTCAACCGCTTTGTGCTGATGGCCTCCGAAGGCCTCAACAAGCGCTCCATCGGCAAAGTCAGCATGGCGCCGAATGAAGGCCTTGTCGGTCTGGTTGGCACGCGTGAAGAACCGCTGAACCTCGAAAACGCCGCAGATCACCCTCGTTATCGCTATTTTGCCGAGACCGGTGAAGAGCGTTACGCCTCGTTCCTGGGCGCGCCGATCATCCACCACCGTCGCGTGGTGGGGGTGTTGGTGATCCAGCAAAAGGAGCGTCGTCAGTTCGACGAGGGCGAAGAAGCCTTCCTTGTGACCATGAGCGCGCAACTGGCGGGCGTTATTGCCCATGCCGAAGCCACCGGCTCGATCCGCGGTCTGGGTCGCCAGGGCAAGGGCATTCAGGAAGCCAAGTTCGTCGGTGTGGCCGGTTCGCCGGGCGCTGCTGTAGGTGTGGCAGTGGTCATGCTGCCGCCTGCCGATCTGGAGGTGGTGCCGGACAAGACCGTCACTGACATCGCCGCCGAGCTGGCGTTGTTCCAGAACGCGCTGGAAGGCGTGCGCAATGACATGCGCACCCTGTCAGCCAAGCTCGCCACCCAGCTGCGCCCCGAAGAGCGCGCGCTGTTCGATGTTTACCTGATGATGCTCGATGACGCCTCGCTGGGCAGCGAAGTGACCGATGTCATCAAGACCGGCCAGTGGGCGCAGGGTGCCTTGCGCTCGGTGGTCAGCGAGCACGTCAAACGTTTCGAACTGATGGACGATGCCTACTTGCGGGAGCGAGCCTCGGACGTCAAGGACCTGGGCCGTCGCCTGCTGGCCTACCTGCAGGAAGCGCGGCAGCAGGCGCTGGTCTACCCCGACAACACGATTCTGGTCAGTGAAGAATTGACCCCGGCCATGCTGGGCGAGGTGCCGGAAGGCAAGCTGGTGGGTCTTGTATCGGTTCAGGGGTCCGGCAACTCCCACGTTGCGATTTTGGCGCGGGCCATGGGCATTCCCACGGTCATGGGGCTGGTGGACTTCCCTTACTCCAAGGTCGACGGCATCGATCTGGTGGTCGACGGTTATCACGGCGAAGTCTTCACCAACCCCAGCGAAATCATGCGCAAGCAGTTCGGCAAGGTGGTCGAGGAGGAGCGCCAGCTTTCCCAAGGCCTGGATGCCCTGCGTGAACTGCCCTGTGTGACCCTTGACGGCCATCGCATGCCGCTGTGGGTCAATACCGGCCTGCTGGCTGATGTCGCTCGCGCTCAGCAGCGCGGTGCCGAAGGGGTGGGGCTGTACCGTACCGAAGTGCCATTCATGATCAACCAGCGTTTCCCGAGTGAAAAGGAACAGCTGGCGATTTATCGTGAGCAACTGGCCGCCTTCCATCCGCTGCCGGTGACCATGCGCAGCCTGGATATCGGCGGCGACAAGTCGCTGTCCTACTTCCCGATCAAGGAAGACAACCCGTTTCTGGGCTGGCGCGGTATTCGCGTCACTCTCGATCACCCGGAAATCTTCCTAGTCCAGACCCGCGCCATGCTCAAGGCCAGCGAGGGCCTGAATAACCTGCGCATTCTATTGCCGATGATCTCCAGCACCCACGAAGTGGAAGAAGCGCTGCACCTGATCCACCGGGCGTGGGGTGAGGTGCGCGACGAAGGCACCGACGTGCCGATGCCGCCTGTGGGCGTGATGATCGAAGTGCCTGCGGCGGTCTACCAGACCCGCGATCTGGCGCGTCAGGTCGACTTCCTCTCGGTAGGCTCCAACGACCTGACCCAATACCTGCTGGCGGTCGACCGCAACAACCCGCGTGTGGCCGATCTTTATGATTACCTGCACCCGGCCGTGCTCCAGGCCCTGCAAAGCGTGGTGCGTGATGCACATGCCGAGGGCAAGCCGGTCAGCATCTGCGGCGAGATGGCCGGCGACCCGGCTGCGGCTGTGCTGCTGATGGCGATGGGTTTTGACAGCTTGTCGATGAACGCCACCAACCTGCCGAAAGTGAAGTGGATGCTGCGTCAGATCAACCTCAGCAAAGCCAAGGAGCTGCTTGCGCAGTTGATGACCAACGACAACCCGCAAGTCATCAGCAGCTCCCTGCAACTGGCGCTGAAAAACCTCGGCCTGTCGCGGATGATCAACCCGAGCTCGGTCAAAGGGCACTAAGCGCCACGATAGTTACAGAACTATCGTTCCTCACGCTCCAGCTTAGGAATGCCTTGCGTGACGCTCCGCGTCACAAATCTGTGCCGCTCCGCCTGTTCAAGATCGGACGCAGAGCGTCCAGAACTGCATGCGACGCAGAGCGCCGCACGATAGTGAGGTGATCGTTCCTCACGCTCCAGCGTAGGAATGCTTTGCGTGACGCTCCGCGTCACAAATCTGCGCCGCGCCGCCCGCTCAAGACCGGACGCAGAGCGTCCAGAACTGCATGCGACGCAGAGCGCCGCACGATAGTCGAGATTATCGTTCCTCATGCTCCAGCGTAGGAATGCCGTGGGTGACGCTCCGCGTCACAAATCTGCGCCGCGCCGCCCGCTCAAGATCGGACGCAGAGCGTCCAGAACTGCATGCGACGCAGAGCGCCGCACGATAGTGAGGTGATCGTTCCTCACGCTCCAGCGTGGGAATGCCGTGGGTGACGCTCCGCGTCACAAATCTGCGCCGCGCCGCCCGCTCAAGATCGGACGCAGAGCGTCCAGAACTGCATGCGACGCAGAGCGCCGCACGATAGTGAGGTGATCGTTCCTCACGCTCCAGCGTGGGAATGCCGTGGGTGACGCTCCGCGTCACAAATCTGCGCCGCGCCGCCCGCTCAAGACCGGACGCAGAGCGTCCAGAACTGCATGCGACGCAGAGCGCCGCACGATAGTGAGGTGATCGTTCCTCACGCTCCAGCGTAGGAATGCCTTGCGTGACGCTCCGCGTCACAAATCTGCACCGCACCGCAGACTCAAGATCGGACGCAGAGCGTCCAGAAAGGCGCTACCACGCGGAGCGTGGGAGCGATAACCCCCGCTTCGTCACCACCAGACACATCAGGCGCATCTTTTTTCACTTCGTTCAGGCGGCTTCCATCGGTCGCCGCTAGAGCATCCTGCCGGGCTCCGGTAACATGCGCGCCTGATTCAATCGCTCGCAAGGGCGTTCCAATTGAGGAGTCGCAATGCTGCCTTACCCGCAGATTGACCCGGTAGCCGTCGCTATCGGCCCGCTGCAAATTCACTGGTACGGGTTGATGTACCTGGTCGGCATCGGTGGCGCCTGGCTGCTCGCGTCGCGTCGTCTCAACAAATTCGACCCGACCTGGACCAAGGAAAAACTCTCCGACCTGATTTTCTGGCTGGCCATGGGCGTGATCGTCGGCGGGCGGCTGGGCTATGTGCTGTTCTACGACCTGTCTGCCTACATCGCCAATCCTCTACTGATATTCGAGGTCTGGAAGGGCGGCATGGCGTTCCATGGCGGCTTTGTCGGTGTGATGATTGCGGCCTGGTGGTTTGGCAAACGCAACGGCAAGAGCTTCTTCCAGCTGATGGACTTCGTCGCCCCGCTGGTGCCGATCGGCCTGGGGGCCGGGCGTATCGGTAACTTCATCAATGCCGAGCTGTGGGGCAAGCCGACCGACGTGCCGTGGGCGATGGTTTTCCCGCCGTTCAGCGACCCTGCGCAACTGGCGCGTCATCCTTCGCAGCTCTATCAGTTCGCATTGGAAGGCGTTGCACTGTTCATCATCCTCAATCTTTACGCTCGCAAGCCGCGCCCGACCATGGCCGTTTCCGGCATGTTCGCGCTGTTCTACGGCATCTTCCGCTTTGTGGTCGAGTTCGTCCGCGTCCCTGACGCCCAGTTGGGCTATCTGGCGTGGGGATGGGTGACCATGGGTCAGATCCTCAGTCTGCCGATGGTCATTGCCGGCCTGTTCCTGATCTGGCTGGCCTACAAGCGCGACCCGGCTGCCAGCAAGGCAGCGGCTTAATACCGAAACGCCGGGTGTCAGCACCCGGCGCGTTCAACAAGGCAGGTGATTTATGAAGCAATATCTGGAACTGGTCGCACATGTGATCAAGCACGGGACCTTGCAAGCCAACCGTACCGGCGTGAACACCATCAGCTTTCCGGGTGCGATGCTGCGTTATGACTTGCAGGAAGGTTTTCCGGCGATCACCACGCGGCGCATGGCCTTCAAATCGGCCATCGGCGAGATGGTCGGCTTCCTGCGTGGCGTGAACAATGCTGCCGAATTCCGCGAGCTGGGCTGCAAGGTCTGGGACCAGAACGCCAACGAAAACGCCCAGTGGCTGAACAACCCGTTCCGCAAGGGCGAGGATGACTTGGGCGAAATCTATGGCGTGCAGTGGCGCAAGTGGCCTGCCTACAAGCGTATCGATGCCGGCAATGTCGCAGCCATCGAACTGGCGCTTGGTCAGGGTTATCGCCAGATTGCCGAATCGGAAGAGGACGGCCAGTCGTTCGTAGTGCTGTACAAGGCCATCGACCAGATTCGCCAATGCGTCGACACCATCATCAATGACCCAGGCAGCCGCCGGATCCTGTTCCACGGCTGGAACTGCGCACAGCTCGATGAAATGGCCCTGCCGCCGTGCCACCTGCTGTACCAGCTGCACCCGAACCCGCAGACCCGCGAAATCTCGTTGACGCTGTACATCCGTTCCAACGACCTGGGCCTCGGCACGCCGTTCAACCTGACCGAAGGCGCTGCACTGCTGAGCTTGATCGGTCGCCTGACTGGCTACACGCCGCGCTGGTTTACCTATTTCATAGGGGACGCCCATGTGTACGAAAACCACCTGGACATGCTTAACGAACAGATGACCCGCGAGCCGTACCCGATGCCGAAACTGGTGATCTCCGACCGCGTGCCCGAGTTTGCCAAGACCGGTGTGTATCAGCCTGAGTGGCTGGAGCTGATCGAGCCTTCCGACTTCACACTGGAGGGCTACCAGCACCATCCGGCAATGACGGCGCCGATGGCGGTTTGAGCCCGTAAGAGAACGAATCTAGCGCTGTGCTATAGTTTCAGCGCACACCCCTGACCTTGTTCAATGGAATCGACTATGTTTTTCAATCGGATTGGACATCGTAGTGATACGAAGAAGGCTGAAGACGCAGCACTCATGCAGGCAATCAAGAGCATCGACACTCTTGTGGTAAGGGGGGGGCGCATGTCCATGGACGCCAAAGAAATCGAAGCCTTGGTTCGCTCTTCACGCGATAAGGCTAAAAAACTGGTCACTCCTCAAGCCCAATCCTGATAAATGGCTTTTTTACTTCTGCTGCCACTACTTGTCAGCGGCTTTTTGGTGTGCCTGAAGGATCCCACCGTTTACTGCAGGCTGCATCGCTATGAAGGCCAGATGCTTTACTTGCAGGTGGGGCGATACGGTATTTACTGCTTTGTAGCGGCCATGTGTGTCACTGCAGTCCTTGCAGGCCTGTTCTCGCATGACTGGGGTGTGCTGTGCCCCAAATGGCTGCAAGCGGCAAACGCGGCCTCGCCAGTCTGTTTTGCCGTGAACACCGACTTCATGGGTGCCTTAGGTCAATTGGGACAGGACTTCGACATCACGGGCAGGAATTTTAGCCAAGTGGGTGTGTTCCTTGCCCTCTCAGGTTTACTGACCTTGGCGATGCCAAGTCTGGGGGCCTTTATTACTGTCAGGATTCTCAAGTGGCAACTGGGTGCCAGTAAAAAAGAAGAAATTGCGGCCTATCTGCTGGGCGAGTCTGTAGATCACAGCCCTATCTGCTCGACTCTTTTCGATGCATTCGTCGAAAAGGATGAAGTGATGATCACGATGGCAGATCGAAAGGTCTACGTCGGCTACATCATGGATGTCGGGGCCCCTACCGAAGTGACGGGTGTGAATCAGGAGATTCTGCTAATACCCACCGTCAGTGGCTATCGGGATAAAGACACCCTTAAAGTGGTGTACACGACCGATTATCCAAGCGATACACCGCTCAGGCCTATTGGTTTTCGGCAGGAAAATATTGTCTCGATCAGCGTCTTCAGCGAAGAAGTACGCGAAGCTTTCAAGCGCGTTGATTCTGAGCGGGCGGGTGAAGAGGCTGCGAAAGAGAAAGCTGCCAAAGATCAGCTTGTAAAGGCGATCACTGAGCTTGTGGCGGTGGTGCAAGCTGCGCAGCGTTAAACGAGAGATGTCAAACCCAACTCAATGCCCATGACTCCTCCCCACATGTGAAGGCTCGCCCTCTGGCGCTGCCACAGCCCCGGTCACTTCCAGCCTCTCCAGTATCGCGCAATGCTCTGCTGCGCCATCGCTGCAGCGGCGGCGCAGGTCGAGTAGTTGTTCCTGAAGCGCTTGCAGGCTTGCGACGCGGGCGTTGACGTGTTCGATGTGTTCGTCGATCAGCGCATTGACGCTTTCGCACTGGTCCTGCGGGCTGTCGCGCAGGCTGAGCAGGTTGCGGATTTCCTCCAGGGTCATGTCCAGGCTGCGGCAGTTGCGGATAAACGACAGACGCTCCATGTGTGCCTGAGTGTACAGCCGGTAGTTGCCATCGCTGCGAGCAGGGGCGGGCAGCAGGCCTTCGCGCTCGTAATAGCGGATGGTTTCGACCTGGGTGTCGGTCAGTTTTGCCAGTTCGCCGATTTTCATTTGGACTCATCTCGTTTGAGTGCTTGACCCTATAGTGGCTACAGGGTGTTCACTTGGCAACAAGCAGAATCCTGGAGCCACAACGAATGGGCACGACGATCAAGAATTCCCCCGCACATGACCACGGCGAGCATGCGCCTGAGCAAAAGCCCGTAGAACATGCTCATGCGTGCTGCTCCAGCGATGCACAACCTGCTGTGGTGACCTTTAACGATGCGCTGGCATCAGGTAGTCGCTTGAGCAGCTTTCGTATCGAAGCCATGGATTGCCCGACCGAGCAAACCCTGATCCAGAACAAGCTGGGCAAGCTGGCCGGGGTGCAGAAGCTTGAGTTCAACCTGATCAATCGCCTGCTGGGCGTCTGGCACGATCTGCCGTCCACCGACCCGATTCGTGAGGCCATCAGTTCGCTGGGCATGCAGGCCGAGCCGGTCGAGGAGGGTGCAGCGTCTGACCAAGCGGCTCCGGTCGTGAAGAAACACTGGTGGCCGCTGGCATTGTCCGGCGTTACTGCACTGGGTGCTGAAGTGGTCCATTTGGCGTCACTCGGCCCGACCTGGGTCGTTGCTCTGCTGGCGCTGGTGTCGATCTTCAGTTGTGGGCTGACGACCTACAAGAAAGGCTGGATCGCGCTCAAGAACTTCAACCTGAATATCAATGCCCTGATGAGCATTGCGGTGACCGGTGCAATTCTGATCGGACAGTGGCCTGAAGCGGCAATGGTGATGTTCCTGTTTACTGTGGCCGAATTGATCGAAGCCAAGTCCCTCGACCGCGCCCGAAACGCTATCAGCGGGTTGATGCAATTGACGCCGGAACTGGCCACCGTTAAACAGGCGGACGGCAGTTGGCAGGAAATTGAAGCTAAAAACGTTGAAATTGGCGCTATTGTCCGCATCAAGCCAGGTGAGCGCGTAGGGCTCGACGGTGAGGTGGTGTCCGGTAACTCGACCATCGATCAAGCGTCGATCACAGGTGAAAGCCTGCCGGTCGAGAAGACTGTCGGCGACAAGGTCTTCGCGGGCACTATCAATCAGGCGGGCTCGCTGGAATATCGTGTGACCGCTGCGGCGAACAATTCGACGCTGGCACGCATCATCCATGCGGTAGAAGCGGCTCAGGGTTCGCGTGCGCCGACCCAGCGCTTTGTCGACAGCTTCT
Source organism: Pseudomonas sp. Pme6b (assembly GCF_058129925.1). Lineage (NCBI taxonomy): Bacteria > Pseudomonadati > Pseudomonadota > Gammaproteobacteria > Pseudomonadales > Pseudomonadaceae > Pseudomonas > Pseudomonas sp. Pme6b. The sequence continues at coordinate 5,710,207 of NZ_CM176704.1, read as the reverse complement.
CGCGCATCTATACGCCGGTGGTGTTCGTTGTCGCCTTGGGCGTGGCGCTGATTGCGCCGCTGTTTTTCGGCGGCGAATGGTTTGACTGGGTTTACCGCGCGCTGGTGTTGTTGGTAGTCGCTTGCCCCTGTGCGCTGGTGATTTCTACGCCGGTGACGATCGTCAGCGGTCTGGCGGCAGCGGCGCGCAAAGGCATCCTGATCAAGGGCGGCGTTTATCTGGAAATGGGCGAGAAGCTTGATTACCTGGCCCTCGACAAGACTGGCACGCTGACCCACGGCAAGCCCGTGCAGACCGACTACGTGCCGCTGGAGCCGACGGTCGCCGACACTGCGCCGGCCATTGCTGCGAGCCTTGCGGGTCGCTCCGATCACCCGGTTTCGCAAGCGATTGCCAAGTCGGCTGACAGCAGCCTGAAGCTGCATGAGGTCTCGGCGTTTGAAGCCTTGGGTGGACGCGGTGTGAAGGGCGCAATCAACGGCCAGATGTATCACCTGGGCAATCATCGCCTGGTTGAAGAGCTGGGTCTGTGTTCGCCAGAGCTGGAGGCGAAGCTCGATGTTCTGGAAATGCAGGGCAAGACCGTGGTGCTGTTGCTGGACACCTCCGGTCCGATCGCGCTGTTTGCGGTGGCTGACACTGTCAAGGAAACCAGCCGTGAAGCCATCGCTCAGTTGCATGAACTGGGCATCAAAACGGTCATGCTGACTGGCGACAATCCGCACACCGCCAAGGCGATTGCCGATCAGGTCGGTATCGACGAAGCGCAAGGCAACTTGCTGCCTGCCGACAAGCTGAGTGCCATCGAGGCCCTTTATGCTCGCAACCATCGTGTAGGCATGGTGGGTGACGGCATCAATGATGCACCAGCACTGGCTCGGGCCGAGATTGGTTTTGCGATGGCGGCAGCGGGTACTGATACTGCTATAGAGACGGCGGATGTCGCCCTGATGGACGATGATCTGCGCAAGATACCGACGTTCATTCGCTTGTCCCGTCGGACCTCGGCAGTGCTCAAGCAGAACATTGTTCTGGCAATCGCGACCAAGGTGTTGTTTATCGGCATCACGTTTGCGGGCATGGCGACCATGTGGATGGCTGTGTTTGCCGACATGGGCGTGAGTTTGCTGGTGGTGTTCAACGGCTTGCGGTTGCTCAAGAAGTGATCAGTCGAGGGCGTTGAAGGGCGGACGCGGAGCGTCCAGAACGGCATTCCCACGCAGAGCATGGGAACGATAATCGGTGTGGCTATCGGCTGTCTTCGTGAGCAAGCTCGCTCCCACAGAGTTATTAGCTATCGCTCCCACGCTCTGCGTGGTAGCGCTTTTATGGACGCTCTGCGTCCGACTTAGTCAGCCAAACCGCTCCTGTCCCCAGGCAATGAAGGTTTCCAGCAACGGTTTCAGCACCGCGCGGGTCGGTTCAGCAAGGTCCGGGCGGTAGTTGAACGGAACGAACTCGTCCATGTAGGTGCTTTGCGCCAGTTCCAGCTGCACCGCATGGATGTTGTTGGCCGGGTCACCATAGTGGCGGGTGATGTGGCCGCCCTTGAAGCGCCCGTTCAACACATGGCTGTAGTCTTTGGCCGCAGCGCAGACCTGCTCCATTCGGCTGGCCAGCTCCGGGTCGCAGCTCACACCATTGAAGGTGCCGAGGTTGAAGTCCGGCAGGCGGCCGTCGAACAGGTGCGGGATGTGGCCGCGAATCGAGTGGGCGTCGAACAGCAGCGCATAACCGAACTCGTCACGCATGCGCTGCAGTTCCTGCTCCAGCGTCTGGTGATACGGCGTCCAGATCTGTTGCATATACCGCGCTCGTTCCTCGGCGCTGGGCGTCTGGCCGTCCTTGAACAGTGGTACGCCATCGAACAGGATCGACGGAAACAGGCCGGTGGTCGCACCGGCGTACATGGGCTTGTCGTCAGACGGCCTGTTGAGGTCGATGACAAAGCGCGAGTATTCGGCGGCCAGGGTGCTGGCGCCCAATTCAGCGGCGAAGTCATACAAACGCGGAATGTGCCAGTCGGTGTCCGGCAGGCTCAATGCTTCGTCCACCAGCGCGGTTTCGACCACTGGGGTCAGTTTCAGACCGGCATGCGGCATGCTGATCAGCAGCGGAACGCGGCCACGTTTGAATGTCAGAACGTTATCCACAGGGCTCTCCTTCAGATCGATGATTCGACGCCGTGGCGCACGATGCGTTTATCCAGATCGCCGCCCAGCCAGTAGGCCAGATCAGCCGGTCGCTCAATGTCCCAAGCGACGAAATCCGCTACCTTGCCGACCTCCAGCGAGCCGTGGGTCGCGCTCATGCCCAGTGCCTTGGCGGCATTGAATGTCACACCCGCCAGTGCCTCTTCAGGTGTCATGCGAAACAGCGTGCAGGCCATGTTGAGCATCAGACGCAACGACAGCCCTGGCGAGGTGCCGGGGTTCAGGTCGGTGGAAATCGCAATCGGCACGCCGTGCTTGCGCAGCGCTTCCATCGGCGGCAGCTGTGTTTCACGGAGGAAGTAAAACGCCCCCGGCAGCAGCACTGCGACGGTCCCGGCAGCGGCCATGGCGACGGCATCGTCTTCGGTCATGAACTCCAGATGATCCGCCGACAGCGCCTTGTAACGTGCCGCGAGGCTTGACCCGCCCAGCGAAGAAAGCTGCTCGGCATGCAGTTTGACCGGCAGCGCCAACTGCCCTGCGCTGATGAACACCTGCTCGACCTGCGCAGGTGAAAACGCCAGGTACTCGCAGAACGCGTCCACGGCATCCACCAGCCCTTCGGCAGCCAGTGTCGGCAGCATGTCGTTGCAGATGTGATTGATATAGTCGTCGGCGCGATCCGCGTATTCCGGTGGCAGGGCGTGGGCGGCCAGACAGGTGGCGCGTACGGTGACCGGTTGGGTATTACCCAGGCGGCGGATCACCCGCAGGATCTTGCGCTCGTTTTCCAGGTCCAGCCCATAACCTGACTTCATCTCGACGGTAGTCACGCCGTCCTTGAGCAAGTGTCGCAAGCGTCGCTCGGCGCTGGCGTACAGCTCATCTTCACTGGCCGCACGAGTCGCGCGCACCGTGCTGGCGATACCGCCGCCTGCTGCGGCAATCTCGGCGTAGCTCACACCCTGGAGACGCTGTTCGAACTCGCCGCTGCGGTTGCCGCCAAACACTGTGTGCGTGTGACAGTCGATCAGGCCGGGCGTCACCCATGCTCCGCCCAGATCGATACAGTTGTCATGTTCCGGCTCGGCCAGCTCGGTTTCAGGCCCGATCCACTCGATGAGCGCTCCGGAGGTCACGATGGCGGCATTCTCGATGATCGAGTATTTACCGTGCGCCATGCTTGCGATGTGACAGTGTTTCCAGAGCGTTTTCATTCCGGGCCTCTTTGGTCAGTGGGGTTTGTTGAGCGCCTTTGGCTTGACCCACAACCCGTAGGCGATGAGCAGCAGCACAATCCAGATTGCGCCGACGATCAAGGCTGCACGGTTATCCGGGAAATAGCCCAGCACGCCGAAGATGAACAGCATGAAGACGATGGCGGCGGCCGGTCCGTAAGGCCAGAACGGCACCGCGAATTTCAGTTGTGCGGCCTCTTCGCAGCTCATCGAACGGCGCATGGCAACCTGGGTGAGCAGAATCATCAGCCAGACCCAGACCGTGGCAAACGTTGCCAGCGAAGCGATCAGCAGGAACACGTCTTTGGGTATCAGATAATTGAGCAAGACGCCGCCCAGCAGCGCTATGCCCATCACCAGTACGGTCATCCACGGCACGCCATGCCGCGACACGCGGGCAAAGCTCGCGGGTGCCTGACCGTCACGGGCCAGGCCATACATCATGCGCCCGGCGCCGAAGATGTCGCTGTTGATGGCCGACACCGCAGCAGAGATGACCACGATATTGAGGATTGTTGCCGCCGACGCAATGCCCAGATTATCGAAAATCTGCACGAACGGGCTGCCTTGGGTGCCGATCTGCGGCCACGGGTAAATGCACATCAGCACAAACAGTGTCAGCACATAGAACAGCAGAATGCGCAGCGGTACGGCGTTGATCGCCTGTGGCAGGCTGCGTTGCGGGTCTTTGGCTTCGCCTGCCGTGATGCCGATGATTTCGATGCCGCCGAAGGCAAACATCACCACCGCAAACGAAGCGATCAGGCCGGTAACGCCGTTGGGCATGAAGCCGCCGTGTGCCCACAAGTTGCTGATGCCTATTTCGGTGCCGCTGGTCGAGCTGCCGATGCCGAAGATCATGATGCCGAAGCCTGCGACGATCATGGCCACGATGGCGCTGACCTTGAGGATCGACAGCCAGAATTCGGTTTCGCCGAAGACTTTCACATTGCACAGGTTGAGCGCGCCGATCAGGAACACGATGCCCAGCACCCAGATCCAGCGCGGCACCTCCGGAAACCAGAAGCCCATGTAAATGCCGAATGCGGTCACGTCGGCGAGGCAGACAATGATCATTTCGAATGCGTAGGTCCAGCCCAGTACGAAACCGGCCAGCGGGCCCATGTAGCGCGTGGCGTAATGGCTGAACGAGCCGGAAACCGGGTCGTGAACGGCCATTTCGCCCAGTGCGCGCATCACCATGTACACCGCCGCGCCGCCGATCAGGTACGCCAGCAATACGGCCGGACCGGCCTGTTGAATCGCCGAGGCCGAGCCGTAGAACAACCCTGTGCCGATGGCAGAGCCCAGGGCCATGAAGCGGATGTGGCGGGCGGATAACCCGCGTTTCAAACCATCTTGTGACGTCATTTCAGGTCCATTTCATTACATACAGGTATGGCAAAAGCCGCGAAAACGCCTGCAATCGGCTTCCCGCAGCAATGACCAAAGCGAGCCCTGCCAGGCTCGCGGTACATCACAAACTCGGTAGCAGACGTGCAGGAACCAGCGGGTTCAGGCAAGTGGAGGACAACAGCTGACTGGCAGCTTCGATGTCCGGTGCAAAAAAACGGTCCTTTTCATAGAACGGGACCTTGCTGCGCAACAGGCCGCGGGCTTGCTCCAGTTTCGGAGAGGTTTTCAGACCCTCACGCAAGTCCAGACCCTGGCAGGCAGCCAACCATTCTACGGCAAGAATCCCGCGAACGTTTTCTGCCATTTCCCATAACCGCTTGCCAGCGGCCGGGGCCATCGACACATGGTCTTCCTGATTGGCGGATGTCGGCAGGCTGTCGACGCTGTGCGGATGAGCCAGCGCCTTGTTTTCACTGGCCAGCGCGGCGGCCGTGACCTGTGCGATCATGAAGCCGGAATTGACGCCTCCGTTGGCGACCAGGAAGGGCGGCAGTTGCGACATGTGCTTGTCCATCATCAGCGAAATACGCCGTTCGCTGAGCGAGCCGATCTCGGCAATGGCCAGCGCCAGATTGTCTGCCGCCATGGCGACCGGCTCGGCGTGAAAATTGCCACCGGATATGACGTCGTTCTCGGCGGCGAACACCAGCGGGTTGTCGGACACCGCGTTGGCTTCGATTTCCAGCACTTCGGCGGCCTGACGCAGTTGGGTCAGGCATGCGCCCATGACCTGCGGCTGGCAGCGCAGCGAGTAGGGGTCCTGAACCTTGTCGCAGTTGCGGTGCGACTCGGACACGCCACTGCTTTCGCCGAGCAAGTCGCGGTAGCAGGCAGCGGCATCGATCTGCCCGCGCTGACCGCGTGCTGCATGAATACGTGCATCGAAGGGTGAGCGCGAACCGAGCACGGCTTCGACGGTCAGCGAGCCACAGGTCAACGCTGCAGCGAACAGGTCTTCGCCCTCGAACAAGCCGCGCAGTGCATACGCGGTGGACACTTGCGTACCGTTGAGCAGCGCCAACCCTTCCTTGGCTGCGAGGGTCAGCGGTTGCAGCCCAGCGACAGCCAATGCATCGACGGCATTCAGCCATTCGCCCTTGTAACGCGCCTTGCCTTCGCCCAACAGCACCAGCGACATGTGCGCCAGTGGAGCCAGGTCACCCGAAGCGCCGACCGAACCCTTGAGCGGAATATGCGGATAGACCTCGGCATTGATCAACGCGATCAATGCATCGATCACCACCCGACGAATACCCGAGAAGCCACGGCTCAGGCTGTTGACCTTGAGCACCATGATCAAGCGCACCAGATCATCGCTGATCGGCTGACCAACACCGGCCGCATGCGACAGCACCAGCGAACGCTGCAGATTTTCCAGGTCTTCGCTGGCAATCCGCGTCGAGGCGAGCAGGCCAAAGCCGGTGTTGATCCCGTAGGCGGTGCGGTTCTCGGCCAGAATGCGTTCGACACAGGCGACGCTGTCGTCGATCTGCTGGTCTGCACTGCTGTCCAGCGTCAGCCTGACCGGCTGCTGATGAATGGCGCGCAATTGCGCCAGGGTCAGTTGGCTGGGGATCAGGTTCAGCGTCTTGGCAGATAAAGTGGTCACGATGCAGCTACTCCTTGATTGATGTCAGCAACGGCGTGTGGCCGTCCGCCGCTTTTTATAGGGTTGCCGCATGATCGCGGCAGTGCTGGAAAACCCTTTCCAGCGATGTTGCGTCTTTGAGCAGGGCCGCGCTGCTGGCGATATCAGGGGCCAGCCAGCGGTCTTCATCGTAGGCCGGAACCCGCTCGCGCAGCAGTCGCCACGCAGCACCTGTACCCACGCCAAACCCTTGCGCCTTGAGGAATTCGAACGCCTGGGCCGCCAGCAAATACTCGATGGCCAGAATCTGTGTGACGTTGCCTAGCACTTTGTGCAGCTTGAGCGCGGCACTGGTGCCCAGGCTAAGATGGTCTTCCTGCAGGCCGGAGGTGACGTAGTTATCGACCACCGCCGGTTGCGCCATCTGGCGGTTTTCCGCGCACAGCGAGGCGGCGACGTACTGAACGATCATCATCCCCGAATTCACCCCCGGCTGGCTGACCAGAAACGCCGGCAGGCCGCTGACCATCGGGTTGATCAGGCGGTCGAGGCGTCGCTCGGCGATGGAGCCCAGTTCTGCCAGCGCCATGCACAGCAGGTCTGCCGCCATCGCCACCGACTGGCCATGCGGATTGGCCTGAGACACCACGCGCCAGTCATCGGGCGTGCCGAGCAGCATGGGGTAGTTCAGCTCGGTCTCGATCTGGCGAATGGCATGAGCCAACTGATCGCGGGTTGCGCCATGCACTTGGGGAATCGAGCGGATGCTCAGCGCGTCCTGGGTACGAATGCCCTGGCGGCTGGCAAGCACTTCGCTGCCCGCCAATACGCTGCGCAGGTTTTTGCCCACCTGCTGCATACCGGGATGCGGTTTGAGGGCAAGAATGCTCTCATCGAATGCATCCAGCTGACCGCCCAGTGCTTCGAAGCTCATCGCGCCGATCACGTCGGCCCACTGGCTCAGACGCTCGGCGTCGGCGATGGCCAGACAGCTCAGGCCGGTCATGCACGGTGTGCCGTTGACCAGGCACAATCCGTCCTTGGCACCGAGGATGACCGGAGCCAGACCTTCTTCGTCCAAGGCCTGCTCAGCCGGGACGATCTGCCCGCGATAGCTGACTTGGCCGATGCCCAGCAACGCGACGCCGACGTGCGCCATGTGCGTCAGGTAACCCACCGAGCCCTGCGCCGGTACTTGCGGCGTGATGCCTCGGTTGAGCAGGGCCAGCAGCGCTTCGACCACTTGCCGGTGAATGCCGGACTTGCCCTGGCTGTAGTTGAGAATCGCGGCGCAGATGATTGCGCGAGCCTGCTCGTCGGCCAGCGGCGCACCCACGCCGCAGGCATGGCTGAGCAGGGTATTGCGCGACAGGCGACTGAGCTGTTCGCCTTGCAGTGACACATTGCACAGCGCGCCGAGCCCGGTGTTCACGCCATAGGCGCGCTCGCCGCTGACGACAATCTGCTGCACGATGGCCTGCGCGTTATCGATCCGCGCCCAGGCGGCATCCGACAACACCAGTTGCGCCTCATGGCGGGCCACGGCGACTACGTCCTGCCAGCCCAGCGGGGCTTCACCGATGACGATCTGTTCTGCTCGCGACATCTGCAACGGTCCTTAAAGGGTAGCCACGCGGCGCTGAACGAAACGGTCCACGTAATCGTCGGCGGGCGAGTGAAGGATTTCTTTCGGTGTACCGACCTGAATCAATCGACCATCCTTGAGGATCGCGATGCGATTGCCGATGCGTACCGCTTCGTCCAGGTCGTGGGTAATGAACACGATGGTCTTGTGCAGGCTGGCTTGCAGTTCCAGCAACTGGTCCTGCATCTCGGCGCGAATCAACGGGTCGAGGGCGCTGGACGCTTCGTCCATCAGAATGATGTCGGTGTCGGCCGCCAGCGCGCGGGCCAGACCCACACGCTGACGCATGCCGCCAGAAAGCTGGTGCGGGTATTTGTTCTCATAGCCCTTCAGGCCTACGGTCGTTATCCAGTGCTGCGCGCGTTCCTGGCACAGCGCCTTGCTCTCGCCGCGCACTTTCAGGCCGTACGCGACGTTGGCCAGCACGGTCTTGTGCGGCAGCAGGCCGAAGCTCTGGAACACCATGCTGATCTTGTGCCGACGGAATTGGCGCAGCGCCTCCATGTCGTAGCGCAGGATGTCTTCGCCATCGACCAGAATCTCGCCGCTGGTAGGGTCGATCAGGCGGTTGAAGTGGCGTACCAGCGTCGATTTGCCGGAACCGGACAGGCCCATGATGACGAAGATTTCGCCACTGCCGATCGACAGCGACAGGTCGTTGACCCCGACCACGCAGCCAGTTTGCGCCAGTACCTGATCCTTGCTCTGGTTCTGTTTGATCAGCGCCAGTGCTTCCTTTGAGCGGTTGCCAAAAATCTTGAATACGTTTTTAACGACGATCTTGCTCGGTTCCACGCTGCTCATTTGTGCGCCTCATGCCGTGGGCGGCCATAGGCCTGCGTGATACGGTCGATGACGACCGCCAGAATGACGATGGCCAGACCCGCTTCCAGCCCGCGTCCGACGTTGAGCGTCTGAATGCCCACCAGCACGTCTTCACCCAGCCCGCGTGCGCCGATCATCGAGGCGATGACAACCATCGACAGCGCCATCATGGTGGTCTGGTTGATCCCGGCCATGATGCTCGGCATGGCCAGTGGCAGTTGCACACCAAACAGCTGCTGCCAGCGGTTGGCACCGAAGGCGTTGATGGCTTCCATCACTTCACCGTCAACCTGACGAATGCCCAGGTCGGTCAGACGAATCAATGGCGGCGCGGCATAGATCACCGTGGCGAAGATGGCCGGGACCTTGCCCAGGCCGAACAGCATCAGCACCGGAATCAGGTAAACGAAGCTGGGCATGGTCTGCATGATGTCCAGCAGCGGCATCAGCACCGAGCGCAGGCGATTGCTGCGCGCGGAGAGAATGCCCAGTGGAATGCCGATCAGTACCGCAATGATCGTGGCGACCAGCATCAGCGCCAATGTCTGCATCAGCTTGTCCCACAACCCGACCGCACCGACCAGAAACAGCAGGCCGACGATGACCAGCGTCGTGACGATCTTGCGTGTCGCGTGCCAGGCAATGCCGCCAACGATTATCAGCATCAGCCACCACGGCGCCATGCGCAGCAGGCTTTCGAGGTTGACGATGGCCCATAGCAGGGTGTCGGAAATGTGCCGGAACACATCGCCATACTGAGTCACCAGCGAGTCGACCCCGTCGTTGACCCAGTTGGCGATCGAGAAAGTGAAGCTTTCAGGAAACATAAGCGGCTCTCAAATGAGGTGTGTCGGGTCAACGTCAGGGCAGTCGGATTTGTCAGTCCGACTGCCCTTTCGTTTACAGCGAAGCGTCCACCTTTTTCGCGGCGTCTTCGCTGATCCATTTGTGCCAGACTTCGGGGTGCTCTTTCAGGAAAATCTTCGCCAGCTTCGGCGATTCGATACGTTCCTTGGCCATGCGCCCCAGGTTCTGGTTGAGCAGGTCGATAGGCAGGTTGACCTTTTCCAGGATGGCGACCAGTTCAGGGGCCTCATCGTGGAACACTTTGGACACGCCGACCTTGATATCGATCGTCTTGTTGACCCCGGCTTTCTCCTCCAGACGCACCAGGTCCACCTGGCCCATGAGCGGAGTCGGCGACCAGTAGTAGGTCAGGATCGGCTCGCCACGTTTGTAGCTGGAGAGAATAGCCGCATCCAGCGCAGGGCCGGTGCCCGGGCGGAAGTTGGTGTATTTGCTTTCCAGGCCATAGCTCTTGAGCATTTCGCTGTTTTCCAGCTCGCAGGTCCAGCCAGCCGGGCAGTTGTAGAAGCGGCCTTTGCCGGGCTCTTCCTGATCCTTGAACACCGCCGAATATTGGGCCAGATCGCTGATGGATTTCAGGTTGGGTGCCTTGGCTTCAAGCTTGCGTTTGGCATCGCCTTCGATCACATAGCGGGGCACATACCAGCCTTCCACTGCGCCAACGATAGGCGCGCCGACACCGACCACTTTTCCGGCTGCGGCGGCCTTGCTCCAGACCTCGCTGCGGCCGACCCATTCTTCGGCAAAGATCTGGATATCGTTGGTGCTCAAGGCGTTTTCCATGGCGATGGAATTACCAGGCAGGGCGTCAACGGTGCAGCCGTAACCCTTGTCCAGAACGACCTGCAGAATGTCGGTCAGCAGCATCGCGCTTTCCCAGTTAAGACCGGCGAATTTCACCGGCTTGCCTGATTCGCACCAGCCGGCAGCCTGACTTGTGCCTGCGCTGGCGAGCAGGCCAGCGGATACCAAGGTGGTCAGCAGGGCCTTTTTCATATTCATTATCGATGCTCCTAAGCCTGAAATGGATGACGGCAGCTTCAAGTAGGCATCCGGCCTGTGGGCATGTTCATGCCCGTTCCCCCGAGTCTGTCGGTTTGATAACCGCAGCCCCCTTAACGTCCGATCATCGGCAGGTTCAAGCCCTGCTCTCTGGCACAGTCGATGGCAATGTCATAACCGGCATCGGCATGGCGCATCACACCGGTGGCCGGGTCGTTATGAAGGACGCGGGCGATGCGTTCGGCGGCTTCGTCCGTACCGTCACAGACGATCACCATGCCGGAGTGCTGCGAGAAGCCCATGCCCACGCCGCCGCCGTGGTGCAGCGAAACCCAGGTCGCGCCGCTGGCGGTATTGAGCAGGGCATTGAGCAGCGGCCAGTCGGAGACGGCATCGGAGCCATCGCGCATGGATTCGGTTTCGCGGTTGGGGCTGGCGACCGAACCGGAGTCCAGGTGGTCGCGGCCGATTACCACCGGTGCCGACAGCTCGCCGCTGCGAACCATTTCATTGAAGGCCAGACCCAGCTTGGCGCGCTGACCCAGGCCGACCCAGCAGATGCGCGCGGGCAGCCCCTGAAAACTGATGCGTTCACGGGCCATGTCCAGCCAGTTGTGCAGGTGATCGTCGTCGGGAATCAGTTCCTTGACCTTGGCGTCGGTCTTGTAGATGTCTTCTGGGTCACCCGACAGCGCGGCCCAGCGGAACGGCCCGATGCCGCGGCAGAACAACGGGCGGATGTAGGCCGGGACGAAACCGGGGAAATCGAAGGCATTGGCGACGCCGACTTCTTTGGCCATCTGGCGAATGTTGTTGCCATAGTCGAAGGTAGGAATGCCCGCTTGCTGGAAGGCGAGCATGGCTTCGACGTGTTCGGCCATCGATTGCTTGGCCGCCTTGACCACACTGGCCGGCTCGCTGACCGAGCGGGCACGGTACTCGTCCCAGGTCCAGCCTTTGGGCAGGTAGCCATTGAGCGGGTCGTGGGCGCTGGTCTGGTCGGTGACCATGTCCGGGCGCACACCGCGACGGACCATTTCCGGCAGAATTTCTGCTGCGTTGCCGCACAGGGCGATGGAGATGGCTTTGCCTTCGGCGGTGTATTTGGCAATGCGCGCCAGAGCGTCATCCAGATCAGCGGCCTGTTCGTCGACGTAGCGGGTCTTGATGCGGAAATCGATACGGCTCTGCTGACATTCGATGTTCAGCGAGCAGGCCCCGGCCAATGTCGCGGCCAGCGGCTGCGCGCCACCCATGCCGCCCAAACCTGCGGTCAGCACCCAGCGACCCTTGAGATTGCCGTCATAGTGCTGGCGTCCGGCTTCGACGAAGGTTTCGTAGGTGCCTTGCACGATTCCCTGGCTGCCGATGTAGATCCAGCTGCCTGCGGTCATCTGGCCATACATTGCCAGGCCCTTGGCATCCAGTTCGTTGAAGTGCTCCCAGCTGGCCCAGTGCGGCACCAGGTTGGAATTGGCGATCAGTACGCGCGGGGCGTTGCTGTGGGTCTTGAACACACCAACCGGCTTGCCGGACTGCACCAGCAGGGTCTCATCATCGTTGAGCTGAGTGAGGCTTTCGACGATTTTGTCGTAGCACTCCCAGTTGCGCGCAGCGCGACCGATGCCACCATAAACCACCAACTCGTTGGGGTTCTCGGCGACTTCCGGGTCGAGGTTGTTCATCAACATGCGCAGCGGCGCTTCGGTCAGCCAGCTTTTGGCTGTCAATTGAGTGCCGCGGGCAGCCCGTACGACGCCTTCGCGATGGCGGGTCCAGTTCTGCTTCAGGTCTTGATTATTCTCGGTCACAAAAAAATCCTCGGCGATCAATGCGAACCAGCCCGTTGAAGGGCGAACAGTGCCTGGCGAAGCAGGCCGATTCAGTCCAGTAGAAAGACAGAATGTCTAGCCTGTCTCTACTTGTACATACAAGCATATGCAATCAGAAGACCAACTTTGTCTGGCGGCTGTTCATTGATCGTTCGATGGCCCTGCGGCTCAGTGTTTTCAAGGGGTAGCGGACTTTTCCGAGCAGGCGAACAATGTGTGAGGCGAGGTCAGGCGTGTTACCTGAAGCGTGATTTGCGCGCTTTTGGGGCGGCAGGTAACAGAATGGTGCGGTAAATGTGCGCAGGGTCGCAGGGTCAACATCGGTCATTTATAGATACCTGAAAAATCCCCGTTGGGAGGGCCTGAATTGTGTTGCCTGAGGATGGGAACGATCCCGCTCAAGCATGCGTCATACCCAAGCCTGAGCGAGCATTCACTGGCCCCCGATTAGTCTTTACGGGCACTTTCATGTTTAATTTGAACGCTCGTTCAAGTTAAACCGGTGGTTCGCTGCCCGCTCACAACAGGAGGCTTACCCTTGCCGTATCCGCTTTTTGCAGTTGGTTTTATCAGTCCGGAGGCACGCAACCGATGAGCTCTCCGAGTACTTCTTCAAGCGGCAACGTCCGCATGAACGCTCCAGTGTTCTACTTCGCCGCGAGCTTTATTCTGATTTTTGGCATCGTTGTCATTGCCTTCCCGCAAGCCAGCGGAGAATGGCTGCTGGCGGCGCAAAACTGGGCGGCCAATACGGTCGGCTGGTACTACATGATGGTCATGACGCTGTATCTGGTCTTCGTGGTGGTCACCGCCTTGTCGGGCTTCGGCAAGATCAAGCTCGGCGCCGACCACGACGAACCCGAGTTCAGTTACCTGTCATGGGCCGGGATGCTGTTTGCCGCCGGCATCAGCATCACGCTGTTCTTTTTCTGCGTTTCAGAGCCACTGACGCACCTGCTGCAACCGCCGCAGGGCGAAGGCGGTACGGCTGAGGCCGCGCGTCAGGGCATGCAGTTGCTGTTTCTGCACTGGGGCCTGCATGGCTGGGGCGTGTTTGCCTTTGTCGGCATGGCGCTGGCCTACTTCGCTTATCGCCACAACCTGCCGCTGGCCCTGCGTTCGGCGTTGTACCCGCTGATCGGCAAGCGCATCAATGGCCCTATCGGTTACGCGGTCGATGGCTTCGGCATCATTGCGACCATCTTCGGCTTGGGCGCAGACATGGGCTTCGGGGTATTGCACCTCAATTCCGGTCTGGATTACCTGTTTGGCGTGGCGCATACCCACTGGATTCAGGTCGGTCTGATTACCCTGATGATGGGCGCGGCGATTCTGGTCGCGATAGCCGGTGTCGACAAGGGCGTGCGCGTCATGTCCGACATCAACATGCTGCTGGCCTGTGCGCTGCTGCTGTTCGTGCTGTTTGCCGGCCCGACTCAGCACTTGCTCAACACGCTGGTGCAGAACATCGGTGACTACCTGGGTGCACTGCCGAGCAAGAGTTTCGACGTGTATGCCTACAACGAGCCGAGTGACTGGCTGGGCGGCTGGACCGTGTTCTATTGGGCCTGGTGGATTGCCTGGGCGCCGTTCGTGGGCCTGTTCATTGCGCGCATCTCGCGTGGCCGGACCATCCGTGAGTTCGTCTTCGGTGTGTTGCTGATCCCGCTGGGTTTCACCCTGGCCTGGATGTCGATCTTCGGCAACAGCGCCATCGATCAGGTGCTCAACCACGGCATGACTGCGCTGGGCCAGTCGGCCATCGATGATCCGTCGATGACCCTGTACCTGCTGCTGGAAACCTATCCGTGGAGCAAGACTGTCATTGCGGTCACGGTATTTATCAGCTTTGTGTTCTTTGTCACCTCTGCCGATTCGGGCACGGTGGTGCTGTCGACGCTTTCCGCCAAAGGCGGCAACCCTGACGAAGACGGTCCGAAATGGCTGCGGGTGTTCTGGGGTGTGGCGACTGCACTGATCACCAGCGGCCTGCTGTTCTCGGGCAGTATCGATGCGCTTAAATCAGCGGTGGTGCTGACGTCGTTGCCGTTCTCGCTGATCCTGCTACTGATGATGTGGGGCCTGCACAAAGCGTTCGTCATGGAATCCCAGCGCCAGATTGCGCAACTGTATTCGCTGGCACCAGTGTCCGGCTCACGACGTGGCGGCTGGCGTCAGCGTCTGAGCCAGGCCGTGCATTACCCGTCGCGAGACGAGGTGTATCGCTTCCTTGACCAGACCGTGCGTCCAGCGATTGAAGAAGTGACAGCGGTGTTTGTCGAGAAGGGCTTGAGCGTGGTCAACGTACCTGACCCTTCCAACGACTCGGTGACCCTGGAAATCGGTCACGGCGAAGAGCGTCCGTTCATCTATCAGGTGCAGATGAAGGGCTTCTTCACCCCTTCGTTCGCGCGTGGCGGCATGGGTTCCAAACAGTTGAACAACCGCCGCTACTACCGCGCCGAGGTTCACCTGAGCGAAGGCAGTCAGGACTACGATCTGGTGGGCTACACCAAGGAACAGGTCATCAACGACGTGCTCGACCAGTACGAACGGCATATGCAGTTCTTGCATCTGGTGCGGTGATAGAGGATTAAGAGCACCTATCGTCCCTCACGCTCTGCGCCGCGCCTCATGTTCAGGCGAGGACGCAGAGCGTCCAGAACGGCATGCGACGCGGAGCGTCGCACGATGGCTGAAGTCATCGTTCTACGCCCCCCAGCGTAGGCTTGAGATTGCGTCGGGCTCACGTACTCTCGCGCTCTACCAACCGGCACTCCAGCAAATTCAGCCGCTGTATGTCTCCCTCCACCGGCAACACGCCAAGGCTTTCAAGCACACGCGTTGCGGCCAGTACGCCGATCTCCAATGCTGGCGGTTTGATAGTGGTCAGGCTAGGGAGCATCATTTCTGCGAAGGCGTAATCGCCAAAGCCCATCACGGCACAATCCTTCGGTATATGCAGGCCTGCGCGCTGGCTGGCGAGCAGGGCGCCGGCTGCCAGGTTGTCGTTGGCGAAGAAGATGGCGTCGGGGCGCGGTGTTTGGCTCATTAGTGTTTCCATGGCCTGTTTGCCTGCTTCGAACGGCGCGCGTCCGGCGTCAGGGACAAAGACCCACGGTTTGATGCCGAGCCCTTCAAGTGTGGCGATATAGCCGTCACGCCGCTCCAGTGCGCTGAAGTCGCCTGCGATGCTGTTCTGCACGAACGCGATGCGGCTTGTCGTACAAATAGCGGGCTGCCGTGACGCCGACGTCATAGTGAGAAAAGCCAATCTGGATCGGGCTGCGTTCGGGCTGGTGGTCCCAGGTTTCGATCACCGGGACATCGGTCTGCTCGATCATTTTCTCGGTAGCCGGGCTGTGGAAACGACTGGTCAGCACCAGTGCTGCCGGTGACCAGCCCAGAAACGCCCGCACTGCGCTTTCTTCCTGTTCGGCGGAAAAGTAGCTGGAGGCCAGCAGCAACTGAAAACCATGCTGGCTCAGCGTGTCGCTGAAACCCTGAATGGTGTTGGCGAAGATCGGCCCGGAGATGTTGGGAATCACCATCGCTACCACCCGGCTGCGCGCCGACGCCAGGCCGCCTGCCACCAGATTGGGCACATAGCCCAGCGCATTAACCACGGCTGCAATCCGCTCACGCAGTTCGGGCGAGACTTGCTCCGGCTGATTGAAATAGCGCGATACGGTAATGGCCGAGACACCGGCCTCACGCGCCACTGCCGTGATCGTCACCCGGCCTGCGCCTCGGCGTTTGCGTGTCGCGGGTTTCTCGTCGGCCATGCTCGATCACTTCGTATAAAAGTAAAAAGAATATAAAACTAATTTTTCAGTATTGGACGATCTATTCGCCGTTTCCTGATACTGGCTATGTTAGCGCTAACAAAGATGGTTTGTCTGCTACTCGCCACCGCGAATGCCCGGACCCCGGTTTAGCCAGCAATCAACAGGCGTCAGTGCGTATCGCATTGTCGGATCAGGGCATATTTCAGGTAGGCACGCAGATGCACACAACACATGGGGATAGCATCAAACACACACTACTGGCGCAAGCCATCGATCAGGCTCATGCGGCGCGGGGGCGCCGTTATGGCTGGCTGTTGATGGGGCTTGCGGCGTTGCCGTGGGTTCCGGCAATGGCAGATAACGCAGCAACGCAGAGCACTGAAACGGTAGCGCTGGAGTCCGTCACCGTAACGGCCACGCGCCGTGAAGAGTCGCTGCAAAAAGTACCGGTCGCAGTTTCGGTAATTCAGGGCGAACAGCTGGAGCGGGACAATCGCAACGGCGTGGCCAGCATCGTTCAGCAAGTGCCTTCGCTGAATTTCCGTACCGGTGCGTCCAACAAGGACACCTCGCTGTTCATTCGCGGTGTCGGCACCATTTCCACCTCGCCGGGTGTCGAGCCTACAGTGGCGACAGTCATCGATGGCGTGGTGTACGCGCGTCCGGGCCAGGCCACGCTGGACCTGCTCGACCTTGAGCGCATCGAAGTGCTGCGCGGCCCGCAAGGTACGTTGTTTGGCAAGAATGCCTCGGCTGGCGTGCTCAACGTCACTACCAAGGCGCCGACCGAAGAGACCCACGGTTACATCGATCAGTCGTATTACAGCGGCAACGAAAGCCGCACCCGTTTCGGCATCGGCGGCAGTCTGATTCCGCAAACCCTCAAGGGCTCGATTACCACGCTGTTCGGCAGCTATGACGGCAACGTCGATAACAAGCTCAACGGTCAGGAAGTTAACGGTTACAACCGCAAGGGCGCACGCGGCAAGCTGGAATTCACACCCAACGACGACATCACCTTCACCCTTGCCGCGGACTACATGCAGTCCCATGACGACGCGCCAAACGGCGTGGTGAGCAAGGCGCTGACCCCGGCGTTCGCCAGTGCGCTGTCACCGGTGCGCGCCGACAGTGACAACCGCAACGTGCTTAGTGATTACCGCAGCCATGTCGAGGACGTCAACAAGGGCCTGTCCGGCCAGCTTGACTGGCAACTGGGCGATTACACCCTGACCTCCATCACCGCCTGGCGGGGCTGGGATAACACCCAGTATCAGGATGGCGACCGTCTCGGCACCGTCACCGCTGCATTCCCCGGCACCGAAGACAAAGGCGATCTGGAGTTCAATCAGTACTCTCAGGAGCTACGTCTGGCATCGCCAAAGGGCCAGTTTGTCGAGTATGTCGGCGGTCTGTTCTATATGCATGGCAAGAGCGACGAGACCTACCAGCGCACGCTCATCACGCCAACCCGTCAGGACCGTGGTATCGCCGATTACAGCACCACCACCGACAGCTATTCGGTATTCGGCGAAACCACCTTCAACTTCACCCCGGACTTCCGTGCGATTGCCGGGGCGCGCTGGACCCACGATGATCTGGAATACGACCATCGCCGCGTTTCGACATCGGCGACCACGGTCAGCGGCATTCAGCCTGCGACCAGCAGTTCCGGTTCGGTGGACGAGGATGGCAAGTCCGGGCGGCTGGGTCTGCAATATGACCTGAGCGACAGCGTGATGACCTACATCACCTACTCGCGCGGCTATAAAGGCCCGGCTTACAACGTGTTCTTCAACATGCAGCCGCGTGACACCGACGCTTTGAAACCGGAGACCTCGAACACCTGGGAAGTCGGGGTCAAGGCCACCACCTGGAACAATCGCCTGACCACCAACCTGGCGGTGTTCCATAGCGATTACGATAACTATCAGGCGAACTTCTTCGACAGCGTTGCCGGGCAGGTCGTTACGCGGCTGATCAACGCAGGCAGTGTCAGTACTGAAGGCGTCGAACTGGATTACGCCTTGCAGGCCACCCGTAACCTGAAATTCTCCGGCGCGCTGTCTTACACCAAGGCGCGCATCGACAGCTTTGCCTGCCCGGCCGGTGCAGCGGCGTCGTGCAACGTCGATGGCAAAACCCTGCCGTATAGCCCTGACTGGAAAAGCTACGTTCGTGCCGACTACACCATCCCGCTGGACAACGGTCTGGATATCGAGTTGGGCACCGATTACAGCTGGCAGAGCGAAGTGCAGTACGACATCAGCCAGAACCCGGACACCAAGCAAGGCGCTTACGGCATCTGGAATGCCAGCGTGGCATTGGCCGATTACAACAGTGGCTGGCGCGTGGCGCTGCTCGGCAAGAATCTGGCAGACAAGTCCTATTCGCCGATGCTGGCCACCGGTGGTAGCTATGTTTACCGGTCTGTACCGTGTGATAACGAGCGTTATTTCGGCGTACAGCTACGCAAGGATTTTTGAGTCGTGGCACGCGGTAACACAGTAAGGAGTGAAGAATGAGCACGACTGCTCGACAGATGAAACTCGGCGCTTTTCTGATGGCCACCGGGCACCACGTTGCGGCTTGGCGTCACCCTGATGTGCCTGCCGATGCAGGGCTGGATTTCAAGCACTATCGGCACGTGGCCAAGGTCGCGGAAGCGGCAAAATTCGATACGTTGTTCGTGGCCGACAGCGTGGCTGCCGCCACCGGCGATATCGCCAGCCGCATGGCCCGCTCTGATCATTTCGAGCCGCTGACTCTGCTCTCGGCGTTGAGCGCGGTGACCGATCACATCGGTCTGATCGCGACGGCGACCACCACCTACAACGAGCCGTATCACGTTGCTCGCAAGTTCGCCTCGCTGGATCACTTGTCCGGGGGGCGAGCGGGCTGGAATCTGGTGACCTCCGATGCCGCCGCCGAAGCGCAGAACTTCGGGCGCGCCGAGCATGTGGGGCATGCCGAGCGCTATAGCCGCGCACGGGAGTTTCATCAGGTGGTGACCGGCCTGTGGGACAGCTGGGCAGATGACGCGTTTACCCGCGACAAGACCAGCGGTGAATATTACGACCCGGCCAAATTACATGTGCTCAATCATCAGGGTGAGCACTTCAGTGTCAAAGGCCCGCTGAACGTGGCGCGTTCGCCGCAAGGGCAGCCCGTGGTCGTGCAGGCGGGTTCCTCTGAAGTCGGCCGCGATCTGGCGGCGCAGACCGCGGAAGTGGTGTTCACCGCACAGACCTCGCTGGCCAGTGCCCAGGCGTTTTATGCGGACATCAAGGGCCGCCTTGGCGGATACGGACGTGACGCAGATTCGTTGAAAGTCATGCCCGGCGTGTTCATCGTCGTGGCCGAAACCGAGGCGTTGGCGAAAGCGAAATTCGAGTCGTTTCAGGAGCTGGTCGAGCCTCAGGTGGGTGTCGCCCTGTTAGGCCGTATGCTGGGCAATTTCGACCTGTCGGGCTACCCGCTGGACGGCCCGTTGCCAGAGCTGCCGCTAACTGACAGCGGCCAGCGCAGCCGGCAGAAACTGCTCACCGAACTGGCCGATCAGGAAAACCTGACCCTGGCGCAGCTGGGACGGCGGATTGCCGGTGGGCGAGGGCATTACAGCCTGATCGGTACGCCTGAGCAGATCGCCGATGAGCTGCAAACCTGGTTCGAACACGGCGCGGCAGACGGCTTCAACGTGCTGGTGCCGCATTTGCCGGGAGGTCTGGAAGACGTCGCGCAATTGCTGGTGCCGGAGCTACAGCGGCGCGGGCTGTTTCGTACTGAATATGAAGGCACAACGTTGCGCGAGAACCTGGGGCTGCAGCGGCCTGCTTACAAATTTTGATCGTTGCCGCATGCAAGTCCTGATGAGCGCAGAAAGCGGGCTTCTGCCCGCAGGGCGTGGGAGCGACCGGGGCGGTGGTCCGCATTGTTCGCGAAGACGGTATTTCAGACGATGAATTTTCAGTGCTTGTACCGGCCCTTTCGCGAACAAGTTCGCTCCCACGGCCTTCGGCCAGAATCAAAGGCAGATTTTTATACAGAATTAAGGGATCCCCCATGAAACCATTCACGTTTATCGCCGCCATTCTGGCTTTCAGCGGTTTGCTCAACACAGCCTTTGCCGACGAACTTGGCACTCTGCGCATTGGCTATCAGAAGGGCTCGATCACGCTGGTGCTGGCCAAGGAACATGGCCTTCTGGAGAAGCGCTTTGCTGCTACAAAAGTCAAATGGATCGAATTCCCGGCCGGGCCGCAGATGCTTGAAGCACTGAATATCGGCAGTCTGGACATTGCCTCTACCGGTGACATTCCGCCGATCTTTGCTCAGGTTGCCGGGGCAGACCTGGTCTACATCGGCGCAGAACCGGCCAAGCCAGAGGCGGAAACCATACTGGTGCGCAACGAAAGCCCGCTGCACAGCGTGGCAGAGCTGAAAGGCCGCAAGGTCGCACTTCAGAAAGGCTCCAGCTCGCATAACGTGGTGTTGCGCTTGTTGAACAAGGCAGGGTTGACGTTCAAGGATGTTCAGCCGATTTACCTGACCCCCGCCGATGCCCGCGCCGCCTTTGAAAACGGCAGTGTCGATGCCTGGGCAATCTGGGACCCGTACTACTCCATCGCCCTGAACGAAGGCCATAGCCGCCTGCTGGCCAATGGCGAAGGGCTTGGACTGTCCGGGCCGTTCTATACCGCACGCCGGGCTTTTGCCGAGAAAAATGCGGCGTTTGTGCAGCAGGTTCTCGACGAACTGACGGTGGCCGATGGGCTGACTCGCTCGCAACGCAACGAAAGCATTCAGATCCTGGCGCGCAGCATGGGCTTGTCCGAAGCGGTCATCACTCAGTATCTTGATCATCGACCTGAATCACCCAGCCTGCCGATCACAGCAGAGATCGTGCGTGCGCAGCAGGCGACCGCCGATCTGTTTTACGACAACCACCTGATACCCAAGCGGGTCGATATCCAGCAGGTGGTCTGGCAAAAGCCATGATTCTTGCGCGGCGAGCAGACGCTTCTGGCTCGCCAACGCACCGCAAGACGCCTCGAATATCCCCCAGACAAGAGAGGATTCAATGACTTACATCGCTGCCGAAAATCGTTACAACGACATGCCTTATCGCCGTACCGGCCGCAGCGGGCTGGTGCTTCCGGCGCTGTCGCTCGGCCTGTGGCACAACTTCGGTGACAGCACGCCGATCGACACTCAGCGCGCCATGCTGCGCACAGCGTTCGATCTGGGCATCAACCATTTCGACCTGGCCAACAACTATGGCCCGCCCTACGGCAGCGCCGAGATCAACTTCGGTCGCCTGCTGCGCGAAGACTTCAAGCACTACCGCGATGAACTGATCATCTCCAGCAAGGCTGGCTGGGACATGTGGCCAGGGCCGTACGGGCAGGGCGGTGGTTCGCGTAAATACGTGCTTGCCAGCCTCGATCAGAGCCTGCAGCGCATGGGCCTGGATTACGTCGATATTTTCTACTCGCACCGCTTCGATCCGGACACCCCGCTGGAAGAAACCGCCAGCGCGCTGGCTACGGCAGTGCAGCAGGGCAAGGCGTTGTATATCGGCATCTCGTCGTATTCCGGGGCCAAGACCCGCGAAATAGCGGCGCTGCTCAAAGAGTGGAAAGTGCCGTTGCTGATTCACCAGCCGGCCTACAACCTGCTCAACCGCTGGGTCGAGAAAGACCTGCTCGACGCGACTGAAGAGCTGGGCGCTGGCGTGATCGCGTTTACTGCGCTGGCCCAAGGGCTGCTGTCGGACAAGTACCTGAACGGCGTGCCCAAGGATGCGCGGGTCAATCGTCCGGGCGGCGGCTCGTTACAGGCTTCGCACCTGTCCGAGCAGAACATCGCCCACGTGCGTGCGCTCAACGAAATCGCCCAGCGTCGTGGTCAGAGCCTGGCACAAATGGCCCTGGCCTGGACGCTGCGTGACCCGCGCGTGACGTCAGCGCTGATCGGTGCGAGCCGTCCCGAGCAGATTGTCGAAAACGTCGGCGCACTGAAGAACCTGGCGTTCAGCCCGGAAGAACTGGCCGAGATCGACAGCTTTGCGGTAGAAGGCGGAATCAACCTGTGGGAAAAGCCGTCACTGGCTGAGTAAGCACAGCCGTTTCCGGGTAATAAGTCAGGCCCTGCGTGGGCCGCCATCGCACGTTGAAAAATGCGCTTGGCGGCTCACTCGCCTGCACCGGCAGCAATGCCGGGTTGTTCAGTGGCTTCCACTGGATAACGAAGAAGGAGGTCCTCATGATTTTTTCCTTCTGCCCTCGGCAATGATCAATGGGTCGGCTGAGTACTGCGATGGAATCTCGTCCAGTGTCCAGAGATGAAACGCTGCGGCCGGGGCGAAATCCGGGTCTGGCGGCGCCTTGGTGTGATACTCGGGATAGTGCGTCTGAAAGTCGATGGCGGCCTGCACGAGCATTGGTTCACTGAAGCGCCTGCCCCAGAACGCCGCCGTAATGGGTAATTGCTTTGGCACGCCTGTCGCGCCATGACCGATGGGCAGTGTCAGCATGGGCCAGGCCAGCGCGTTGGGCATATCGAAGTACATACGCTGTACCGGGAGTGTCTTCGCCAGTGCGCCTGCCCGCTCGCCGATGTGAGCTCCGAGCGGTAGCACCATCATGAAGTCAATCTGATAGTCATTCAGTACCTTTTCAAAACCTCCCTGTTGTTGACGACGTCTGTTCTCCGCTTCAAGTCTGATCCCCACTGGAATGAGTGAGGCAGCCTGATCGAAGGACTCCGGATGTCTTTGTAGCAAATAGTCTCTGTGGTCTTGATTCTCCAGCAAGTCTGCAAAATCGCGCACGGCCGACCAGTGCCGGGTTTCCAGTTGGTTGGCGTAACTGGTAACGGCTTGAGCGTTGACGCTCATCAGAATGCTGCCATCACTGTTCAGCAGGTCATGAATGGGTTCTGGCGAGGAGTAAGGAATGTTTTCAAGGATTTCAGCATCCAGCCAAGGAAAGTCGATGACCTTGGCACCCAGCGCTACAAGCTGATCTTTGAACCTGATGAAGGCAGCGCCGTAGTCCTGATCGTAAGACTGCGCAGGTGGTTGGCCTGGCGAAGACATCCAGTCCGTCTGCGGAATGCCTATGGTCAGCCCTTCCAGAGGAACAGAGCCGGGGGTAGGGGTAATGCAAAGCTGCTCGCCTATCGATGGGGCCGACAAGCTTTGCGGGTCGTTTTCTCCATCAGGGCCGGCAATGATGGACAGTATCAGCGACGCATCGCGAATCGAACGGGCCATGGGGCCGACCACATCCCAACCGCTTCGCAGTGGCATCACGCCAGCGCCAGACACCAGCCCCAGCGATGGTTTTATTGCGCTGGCACCATTGGCTGCGGCAGGAATGATAATCGAGCCGGCCGTCTCTTCGCCCAGCGCTGCGGCGCACAGACGCGCCACCGGAGCGACCCCCGAGCCCTGACTGGACCCGCCTGGCGTACGTGTAGGGTCCCACGCATTCCCAGCAAACTGGCCGACCGTATGGGTCGAGAGTTCGGAGCAGATGGTATGACCGATAATGATTGCGCCCTGAGCCCTTAGCCGGGCTACGCATGTTGCATCACGTAATGCCAGGTTGCCGGAAAAAGCCTGAGTGCCGTTTTTGCTTTCAAGGCCCTGGAGGGCGAAGGAGTCTTTTATGCCGAAGGGGATTCCGCACAGCGGAGGTGCCGGACCGCGTTCATCGTCTGGAGTGGTCAGCCATTGATCGGCGAGTATTGCCTGCTTCAACAGTGTCGAGAAATCTTCCAGCCGCACAAAAGCGTTGTATTTGCCGTTATTGCCGTAGGTTTCTTCCGGGCCATTGAACTGAAGGATGCGGTTCCAGTACGCCATGAACAGTTGTTCAGAGGTCAGCTTTTCAGGATTGCCCTCGCGCAGCAGTGCGGCGAGTTCGACGATGTCGTAGTCAACAATCCGCTCGCGTTTTTCAATGCTGGCACCATGCGGCAGTGCTGCAAGCAAACGTAAATTATTGGCGTGCTGTCGGGCGTCAGGTTCGCCGAGTAATTTATTTTCCATATTGATCAGCTCCTTATGACTCCTTGAGTGGAGTCAAAAGAAGCTAATCATTAACGGGCGGGTAACTGTCAGAAATGACAGTGCCTGAGACGGCTCAGCCCTCGTCAGCCTCGTCGTCATCCCCGCCATCGACCTTCATGCCCAGTTCCTTGATCTTGCGGGTCAAGGTGTTGCGGCCCCAGCCCAGCAGCACGGCGGCGTCGCGGCGGCGGCCGGCGGTGTGCTTGAGGGCGGTTTCGATCATGATCCGCTCGAAAGTCGGCACAGCGCTGTCCAACAGGCTGGACTGACCGCGAGACAACGCCTGGTCGGCCCACTGACGCAGCGCCTGTTCCCAGTTGGTGACCGGTGCTGCGTCCTGCGGCAGGCTCAGCAGTTCTGGTGGCAGATCGCTGATGTGCACTTCACGGCCCGAGGCCATGACCGTGATCCAGCGGCAAGTGTTTTCCAGCTGTCGCACGTTGCCAGGCCACGGCAGATGCTTGAGGTATTCCTCGGTCTCGGCCTTGAGCAGCTTGGGTTCGACTGCCAGTTCCTGAGCCGCACGGCTGAGGAAGTGCTTGGCCAGGGTCGGGATGTCCTCGCGGCGGTCCGACATGCGCGGAATGTGGATACGGATCACGTTCAGGCGATGGAACAAGTCCTCACGGAACTTGCCGGCCTGTACCAGGGTTTCCAGGTTCTGGTGTGTCGCGGCAATGATCCGCACATCGACCTTGACCGGCGTGTGCCCGCCTACCCGGTAGAACTCGCCATCGGCCAGCACGCGCAGCAGACGGGTCTGGGTGTCGGCTGGCATATCGCCGATTTCATCGAGAAACAGTGTGCCGCCGTCGGCCTGTTCAAAACGACCGCGACGCAGGTTGGCCGCGCCGGTGAATGCGCCTTTTTCGTGGCCGAACAGCTCTGACTCCATCAAGTCCTTGGGAATCGCCGCCATGTTCAGTGCAATGAACGGCGAGGCCGAACGCGGGCTGTGGCGGTGCAGTGCATGAGCGACCAACTCTTTACCGGTCCCCGACTCACCGTTAATCAGAACAGTGATGTTGGAGTGGCTCAGGCGCCCGATAGCGCGAAATACTTCCTGCATCGCTGGCGCTTCGCCAATGATTTCAGGGGTGCGGGTCAGGGTCGGTGCGACGTCCAAGCCTTGCTGTTCCTGGGCGTGCTGATTGGCGCGTTTGACCAGCGAGACGGCTTCATCGACGTCGAACGGCTTGGGCAGGTACTCGAAAGCGCCACCCTGATAAGACGCCACGGCGCTGTCCAGATCTGAATGGGCGGTCATGATGATCACCGGCAGACGTGGATGCTGCTCGCGAATCCGCGCCAGCAGGTCCAGACCACTGGCACCGGGCATGCGGATGTCGGAAATGATCACGTCCGGCTGCTGACGGGCCAGACGGCTCATCACCCCGTCGGCGCTGTCGAAGCTCTGCGTGGTCATGCCTTCCTGTTGCAAGGCCTTTTCCAGTACCCAGCGGATAGAACGATCGTCGTCTACGATCCAGACAGTTTCACTACGGCTCATGTCGAAGCTGCTCCTTGTTCCAGCGGCAGGAAGATCGAGAACGTGGTGTGGCCGGGATGGCTGTCACACTCGATCAGGCCCTGGTGCTGGCTGATGATGTTCTGGGTAATGGCAAGACCTAGCCCTGTGCCATCCGGGCGGCCACTGACCATCGGGTAAAAAATGGTTTCCTGAAGTTCGGCCGGAATACCGGGGCCGTTGTCGATGATTTCGATCTTGCTGACCAGCCGATGGCGAACGTGGCCGATAGTGAACTGACGCATGGCGCGGGTGCGCAGGGTGATTCGTCCCAGGCGCAGCTCGTTCTGGCCGCTGATGGCCTGCATGGCGTTGCGCACGATATTGAGCACGGCCTGGATCATTTGCTCGCGGTCGATCAAGACGTCGGGAATGCTTGGGTCATAGTCGCGCACCAGCGTGATGCAGCCCTGACTTTCGGCCTCGACCAGGCTGCACACTCGTTCAAGCACTTCGTGCACGTTGGTCATCGCCAGCGACGGCAGCTTGTTGGAACCGAGCATGCGGTCGACCAGATTACGCAGACGATCGGCCTCTTCGATGATCACGTTGGTGTAATCCTTGAGGCTTTCTTCAGGCAGCTCGCGGGCCAGCAGCTGTGCGGCGCCGCGAATGCCGCCCAGCGGATTCTTTATTTCGTGAGCCAGGCCACGCACCAGCATCTTGGTGGTTTCCTGCTTGGACAACTGGGCCTCTTCCTTGGTAATGCGCAGCAGCCTGTCACGTGGGTGCACTTCAAGCAGCAGCAGGGTATCGCCCTTGCTGAGGATCGGCGTCACGGCATAGTCGACAGTCAGTGTCTGACCGGTCAGTGCGGTGAGCATCGCTTCGCGCTTGGTGAAAGGATGAGCCTGTTCCACTGCCTGACGCAGCGAACTCAGTGCCTCAGCCGACTCGGTGAACAGCTCGCTGATGAATTGCCCATGGCTGCGCTGCCCGCTGATGGCGAGCAGCATTTCCGCTGCCGGGTTCATGTACTCAAGTCGCAGGTCGGCGTTGAGCAGAATGGTGGCAGTGGTCAGGTTATCCAGTAACAGTCTGTGCAGCGCGTCGCTGATAGTCATGAATCGTGTTGACCTCTTTTGGCACATTGCAGTTGCGCAATGCTGGTGCTGGTTGGTCTGCGCCAGCAGGAGCAAGGCCACCAATACGGTGCTGTCTCAGTGAAGTTGCAAAAACCAAACCAAGGCTCCGAAAAGAAGCGCTTTATCTGCAAAGTCGAGCCGTTTTTCGAGCGAGTGCCCGCATACGGCGCTACTTTCAGTGCGTTCCTGAACCAAATTGGACTGTATTGTTGCGCAGGTGTGCAGGTGGCGCACCAAAAAGGTGCTTCTGCGTTGTCGAGGATCAGAAGAAAGGCAGGATGCTGCTTTTAGGCTCGGGCTTGTCCTTGAGCGGACATTCCGGGCGCACTCCGTAGTCACCCTCCTTGCAGGGATGAGTCGCGCGCTTTTGCGCGAGTGAAATGCGCTGCACGTGAAACGGCTGGTTCGGCGTTTTTTCCAGGACACGGCCAAGTTCGTCGAAAATCTCTACCGATAATTGATGCGTGCCCCGATCCACATTGCTCAGCGGGAAGACAGGGCTGCGTCCGGCCTCGCCGACGGCAACGCCATCCAGCAATAGCCGGTAGCTGTGACCCGGCTGTAAAACCGGTTCGCTGGTGACGGTAACGATCAGATCGCCACTGGGATTGACCAGCGTGGCGTCCGGCTCGGGCACCAGAATTCTCAGCAGTTGATAATGAAACATCGGCTGCACTGCGGGTTTGGCGGGGTGCGCTTTCAGGGTTCGGGTCGGCGGGGTGCCGGTCATGTTGTTGCTGGGTGGAATATCAACGCGTGTGGCGTTCTTGCGCGGCTGGTCGGTAAACACCCGATTGCCTTGCGCGTCGATGTAGGTATAGACGTCGGCAGCGGCTGGCAGCGCTATCAGCAGCAGCAAGCAGATCAGCGCGCTGTGCATTCTGTGTCTGTTCATGGTTTGCCGAGGTGCACGCGTTGAATGGTCAGCGTAATGGTCTCGCTCTGCTGAATGATCCGCTCGCCGTCTTTCACCACTACCGCGAAGCTGTGCTCGCCACGATCGATGTTGACCACCTGAAAGCGCGGCAGGTTGGAGGGCTGCCCATACAGATTGCCGTCCAGCAGCAATTGCAGGCGATGGTTCTGTTGCAGGCGTGGCTGAATCTTCACGCCTATGATGAACGTGCCGTTGTTGGCACGTAATGCTTCATCGGCTGGCAGGTCTGTCAGTTCCAGCACGTCATAGGCCGTCTGTGGCTGTGATTGTGGCTGAGGTTGTGCCGGGGCCGGTTGCGGCGCACTGTTGACGACCGGTCTGGAAGGCGTCTGCGTTTCTATGCTGTTGAGTGGCGGCAACTCGACCACTTCGGTCTTGGCCCCGTTGGGCGGCTGGTTGCTGAACGCGGTGTTACCGTTCGCATCGGTGTACTTATAGATCTGCGCCAGCGCGGGCAGGCTGATCAACAGCAGCAGGCAAATCAGACTTTGACGCATGGGACTCTCGACAGCAATGGCACAATTGGCCGTCAGCATAGAACACATCGCCCTATGCTGCGCTATCCGCCTGATGTGTCAGAGTTTCGCAGGACAAAGGTCGGCAGTGGCCAGTACCAGCGCCTGATCGTGAATCGGGTCGGTCTGATAACGCTTCAGCGCCGCATCCAGTTGCATCTGGCAGGTTTCCGCCTTGCGCAGTGGCTGGAAGTCCGCGTAGGCCTGGAGCAGTTGGGTTTGCAGGCGATCCAGCTTCGGACGGATGTCATCGACCAGGCTGAGTCTGACCGTGTCGGGCGCTTTGCCTGCCGCGTGCCACTGGGCGAGCAGGGCGTTCTGCACCTGTTTATTGGCTTCGATCTGGGCGCGGAACAGACGTTGAACATCATCGGGGTTCAGCTTGAACTCGGCAGCGCGGGCCTGCGCTGCGCTGATGACTTGCAGCTCGCGCGGCGGGTCCTCGACCGCTTTGCCACTGTCCCATTTGCTCAGGGCAACCTGATCCGCAATGGTCAGGCGCTCGCTGATGGCTTGCAACAGCGGCTCGATAGCAGAGGGCTTCTGCTCGGCGGCGAAGGCGAAGCAGGAAGACATGCACGTCAGGGTCAGCAGGGAAGAGGCCAGAAGCAGGCGCATGGCGGTCCATCTCGAGTTGTTGATGAGACGCAGATTTAACGCCAAGTTGCCGGATCAGGGCCAGTCTTGCGGGGTGAATAAAACTTCACGCCACAAAATCCAGGCAAAAAAAAGACCTCCCGAAGGAGGTCTCTTGTTACGCCATCAACGCTGGCGCGTCTGTATCAGCAGCTGTAGTACAGCTCGTATTCCAGTGGGTGTACGAAGGTA
Organism: Pseudomonas sp. Pme6b; assembly: GCF_058129925.1. NCBI lineage: Bacteria > Pseudomonadati > Pseudomonadota > Gammaproteobacteria > Pseudomonadales > Pseudomonadaceae > Pseudomonas > Pseudomonas sp. Pme6b. Next base: position 5,680,883 of record NZ_CM176704.1, on the reverse strand, counting down.
CGAACGCGGATTTCTTCTTCGCTTTTCAGTGCGATGTAAGCGTCGATGAAGTCGTCGCTGAATACGCCGCCTTTGGTCAGGAACGCACGGCCCTTGTCCAGTTCTTCCAGCGCCTCTTTCAAGCTGCCGCAAACTTGTGGGATCTCTTTGGCCTCTTCAGGCGGCAGGTCATACAGGTTCTTGTCAGCTGCGTCGCCAGGGTGGATCTTGTTCTGGATGCCGTCCAGGCCAGCCATCAACAGAGCCGCGAAGGCCAGGTACGGGTTGGCCGAAGGATCCGGGAAGCGTGCTTCGATACGGCGGCCGCGTGGGCTGTTGACGTAAGGAATACGGATCGAAGCGGAACGGTTACGCGCCGAGTAGGCCAGCATGACCGGTGCTTCGAAGCCTGGAACCAGACGCTTGTACGAGTTGGTGGACGGGTTGGTGAAGCCGTTCAGCGCCTTGCCGTGCTTGATGATGCCGCCGATGAAGTACAGAGCAAGGTCGGACAGACCGGCATAGCCTTCACCTGCGAAGGTGTTCTTGCCATCTTTGGCGATGGACATGTGCACGTGCATGCCTGAACCGTTATCACCGTACAGAGGCTTTGGCATGAAGGTCGCGGTGCGGCCGTAAGCGTCAGCAACGTTGTGAACAACGTATTTCAGGGTCTGAACTTCGTCAGCCTTTTTAACCAGCGTGTTGAATTTCACGCCGATTTCGTTCTGGCCAGCGGTCGCCACTTCGTGGTGGTGAACTTCAACGGTCTGGCCCATTTCTTCCAGAGCGTTGCACATGGCGGTACGGATTTCGTGGTCATGGTCAAACGGCGGAACCGGGAAGTAACCGCCTTTGACGCCTGGGCGGTGGCCTTTGTTGCCGCCTTCCACGTCCTGATCGGACATCCACGAACCTTGTTCAGAGAAGATCTTGAACATGGAACCCGAGATGTCGGACTTGAATTTCACCTCGTCGAAGATGAAGAATTCTGGCTCAGGGCCTGCGAATACGGTGTCACCGATACCAGTGGACTTCAGGTATTCCTCGGCGCGACGAGCGATGGCGCGTGGGTCACGATCGTAACCTTGCATGGTCGACGGTTCGATGATGTCGCACACCAGGATCAGGGTCGGTTCTTCGGTGAACGGGTCCAGAACAGCGGTTTCGTCGTCCGGCAGCAAAATCATGTCGGAAGCTTCGATGCCTTTCCAGCCAGAGATGGAGGAGCCGTCGAACATCTTGCCGACTTCGAAGAAGTCATCTTCCAGCGCATCGCGAGCTGGCATGGTCACGTGGTGCTGCGTACCTTTAGTGTCCGTGAAGCGCAGATCAATCCACTTAACGTCATGATCTTTGATGAGTTGAACCGACTTCGACATGGTGTCCTCCGGGTGGCTAAGAACCGCCTTCTATAGGCTGGGTCCCTTGAATTTGGGTGATGCCGGCGCGAATATTCTGCCAAGGCAACCTGCCTCACAAGGGAGCAATTTGCATGCCAGTGCCCCGTGTTGGGTTTTTTGCTTCAAAAGCAGGCTTTCAGGGGATTTAAACGCGTCTGCCGAGAAAAGTACGCACCGTTATGGCGCTGCAGTTTGGTGCGTCGACTCTTTTTGGTGCGCTGATGATCGGGTATACGATAACTGGTTAAACGTTGAGCAATTTCCGCTATAATCCGCGCCCCCCTTTTTCAGTCGGCACCTCACGCGCTGTTTCCATGAAACTAATCGTTAAAGTTTTTCCAGAAATCACCATTAAAAGCCCGCCGGTGCGCAAGAAATTCATCCGGCAACTGGGCAAGAACATTCGTACCGTGCTCCGTGAAATGGACGCGGACATTGTCGTGGGTGGCGTATGGGACAACCTTGAGGTGGAGACCCGCCAGACCGACCCCAAAGTGCTTCAGGGCATCAGGGACCGGCTAAGTTGCATGCCCGGCATTGCCAACTTTCTGCAGGTGGCCGAGTACCCGTTGGGCGACATGGATGACATCGTTGCCAAGTGCAAACTGCACTACGCCGACCTGCTGCCCGGCAAGATGTTTTCAGTGCGTTGCAAGCGCGCCGGTCGCCACGATTTCAGCTCGATGGATGTCGAGAAATACGTCGGTAGCAAGTTGCGCATGCAATGCGGTGCTGCCGGAATCGAGCTGAAAAAGCCCGATCTTGTCGTACGGATGGAAATTCGCGACCAACGGTTGTTTGTCGTTCATGACCAGCACCAGGGCATGGGCGGCTACCCGCTGGGTGCGCTGGAGCAGACCCTGGTATTGATGTCCGGCGGTTTCGATTCGACCGTTGCGGCCTACCAGATCATGCGCCGCGGCCTTATGGCGCACTTCTGCTTCTTCAATCTGGGCGGAAGAGCCCATGAACTGGGCGTGATGGAAGTCGCTCACTTTATCTGGAAGAAGTACGGCAGTTCGCAGCGGGTGCTGTTTGTCAGCGTGCCATTCGAGGAAGTTCTCGGAGAAATTCTGCAGAAAGTCGATAACAGTCATATGGGTGTAGTTTTGAAGCGTATGATGTTACGCGCTGCATCCGCCGTGGCTGATCGTCTCGAAATCGACGTGCTGGTAACTGGCGAAGCGATTTCACAGGTTGCCAGCCAGACGCTGCCAAACCTGTCGCTGATCGACGCGGCTACAGACAAGCTGGTCCTGCGACCGCTGGTCGCGAGCCACAAGCAAGACATCGTGGACCTGGCGACTGAAATAGGCACTGCCGACTTTGCCCGCCACATGCCTGAGTATTGCGGGGTGATTTCGGTCAACCCGAAGACCAACGCCAAGCGAAATCGCGTTGAGTACGAAGAAAAACAGTTCGACATGGCGATTCTCGAGCAAGCGCTTGAACGCGCGAAGCTGATTTCGATCGATCGGGTGATCGACGATCTGAGCCGCAATGTCGACATAGAAGAAGTCAGCCAGGCGCTGGCCGGTCAGGTCATCATCGACATCCGTCACCCGGATGCCCAGGAGGACCAGCCGCTGCAAGTGCCTGGCGTGGAGATACAGACGTTGCCGTTCTACGCATTGAACAGCCGTTTCAAGGCACTGGATGACACGCGCCAGTACCTTTTGTATTGCGACAAAGGCGTCATGAGTCGCCTGCATGCTCACCATTTGCTCAGTGAGGGGCATGCCAATGTGCGCGTTTATCGACCGAGCTAAGTGCCCGGGGCTGTTTGCCTGTGGCTTGCGTCACCGGCCCCCCGACACCAGTCGTCATGCCGTAACGGCTTTTGCCGACTCGAAATAGTTAATCGCTGCCTTATAAAATAGTTAATCGCTGCCTTATAAACAGTCAGCAGACCGAATCCTCTGATCGAGATACACAAGTGATCGAAAATCTACGCAACATCGCCATCATTGCTCACGTTGACCATGGTAAGACCACCCTGGTAGACAAACTCCTGCGCCAGTCCGGCACCCTTGAGCGCAACGAGCTCAACGACGAGCGCGTGATGGACTCCAACGACCAGGAAAAAGAGCGCGGTATTACCATTCTCGCGAAGAACACCGCGATCAACTGGAATGGCTACCACATCAACATCGTGGACACCCCGGGCCACGCCGACTTCGGTGGTGAAGTAGAGCGCGTGATGTCGATGGTCGACTCCGTACTGCTGCTGGTTGATGCCCAGGACGGCCCTATGCCGCAAACCCGTTTTGTGACCAAGAAGGCTTTCGAAGCCGGCCTGCGTCCAATCGTGGTCATCAACAAGGTTGACCGTCCAGGCGCGCGTCCGGACTGGGTTCTGGACCAGATCTTCGACCTGTTCGACAACCTGGGTGCCACCGAAGAACAGCTGGACTTCAAAGTCGTCTACGCCTCGGCCCTGAACGGCATTGCCGGTCTGGAACACACCGACATGGCTGAAGACATGACTCCGCTGTACCAGTCGATCGTCGATCACGTTCCTGCGCCAAAAGTTGACCGTGACGGTCCTTTCCAGATGCAGATCTCGGCTCTGGACTACAACAGCTTCCTGGGCGTCATCGGTGTTGGCCGTATCGCTCGCGGTCGCGTCAAGCCAAACACTCCGGTTGTTGCCATCGATGCCGAAGGCAAGAAGCGTAACGGTCGTATCCTGAAGCTGATGGGTCACCACGGTCTGCACCGTGTGGACGTTGAAGAAGCAGCTGCCGGCGACATCGTCTGCATCAGCGGCTTCGACCAGCTGTTCATCTCCGACACCCTGTGCGACCCACTGAATGTCGAAGCGATGAAGCCGCTGACCGTTGACGAACCTACCGTTTCGATGACCTTCCAGGTTAACGATTCGCCGTTCTGCGGCAAGGAAGGCAAGTTCGTCACCAGCCGTAACATCAAGGAACGTCTGGACAAGGAACTGCTGTACAACGTTGCCCTGCGCGTTGAAGAAGGCGACACCGCCGACAAGTTCAAAGTCTCCGGCCGTGGTGAGCTGCACCTCTCGGTACTGATCGAAACCATGCGTCGCGAAGGCTTCGAAATGGGTGTTGGTCGTCCGGAAGTGATCATCCGTCGCGTAGGCGACGTGAAGCACGAACCGTACGAAAACGTGACCATCGACCTGCCGGAAGAATCCCAGGGCGCGATCATGGAGCAAATGGGTCTGCGTAAAGGCGACCTGACCAACATGGTTCCGGATGGCAAGGGCCGTGTTCGCCTCGAGTACAACATCCCGGCCCGCGGCCTGATCGGTTTCCGTAACGAGTTCCTGACCCTCACCTCCGGTGCTGGCATCCTGACCTCGATCTTCGACCGTTACGACGTGATGAAGTCCGGCGACATGTCCGGCCGTCAGAACGGCGTTCTGGTTTCGGTTGAAACCGGCAAGGCGCTGACCTACTCCCTGGAAACCCTGCAAGCGCGCGGCAAGCTGTTCGTCGAGCACGGTCAGGAAATCTACGGTGGTCAGATCGTTGGTCTGAACAGCCGCGACAACGACCTGGGTGTGAACCCTACCAAAGGCAAGAAGCTCGACAACATGCGTGCTTCGGGCAAAGACGAAACCATCGCCCTGGTTCCACCTGTCAAGTTCACCCTTGAACAGGCTCTGGAATTCATCCAGGACGACGAGCTGTGCGAAGTAACGCCGAAGTCCATCCGTCTTCGCAAGAAGATCCTGGACGAAAGCGAGCGTACCCGCGCTGCCAAGAAAGCCAAGGCTTGATACTTAGCCCGCGCTGAATAAAAAACCCCGGTCGAGAGACCGGGGTTTTTTATGCCTGATGGATTATCGGGACACGCAACCGGCTGAAGCTCAGGGCGGGTATCAAGTGTCTAGCGCTTGCCACCCACCGGGGCCAGCAACAATTCGATACGTTGCTTACGGATACCATCCGCTGCGGCTTCAGCAAGCGCGGCATCGGTGATGATGGTGTCGAACTGCTCGAGCCCGGCCACCTTGTACATGCCGAAGGTGCCGTATTTCGAGCTGGTCGCGACCAATACGGTTTGCGAGGCTGACTGCATGGCGGCCTGTTTGACCTCGACTTTCAGCGCCGACGGTGTAGTCGTGCCGCGTTGCAGGTCCCACGAACTGGTCGACATGAAGGCCACATCGGTCGCCAGTTGCCGCAACGTCGCTGCCGCCAGCCCGCCTACGCTGGAGCGGTTCGGGTGATCGAGCAGCCCGCCGGTGTGAATCACATCCACATGCGCAGCGTCGGCCAGCGCGTTGACTACGCCGAAATCATTGGTGACCACAGTCATGCCTGACAGCGCGATGATATGAGGGACGATTTCGAGTGTGCTGGTGCCTGCGTCCAGATAGATCGTCATGTCCGGGTGCAGCAAACCCGCCGCGAGCCTCGCCATGCCCTGTTTGTGCGGCAGCTCTATAACCGCCTTGGACTGATGGCTGGGCTCGCTGTGCACCTGGCTGGCGATACGCACGCCACCGGTGACTGAATAGGCCCGGCCTTCCTGTTCCAGCTGGGCGATATCGCGGCGGATGGTCATGTGCGAGCAGTCGAACATCTCCATCAACTGATGAACGCTGAGTACCTGATGCTTGCGCAATTGACGCAGCATCAGCTCCCGGCGCTGATCGGGGATCATAGGTGTACCGCCGGAAATGGCGATCTCCTCTTCAGTGGACATTCGTGCTCCTTGATGAGCCGCCAAGACAACAGGCGGTCCGCGCATCTTAGCCAATCGCTCCGGCAATGGAAGCAGCGACGGGCCTTTTTGCACGGACTTGCTCATCTTTGAAGCCGACACACCTCAGCTCATCCAGTTGCCACCATCGACGTTATAGGTCTGCGCGACCACGTATTCACTGTCCGGCGAAGCAAGGAAAATCGCCATGCCGGTCAGGTCGTCCGCCGTGCCCATGCGTCCGTATGGCACCTGTTCGCCGACCAGTTTCTTCTTCTCGCCCAGCGGGCGGTTTTCATAGCGGGCGAACATCGCATCCACGCCATCCCAGTGTTCGCCATCGACCACGCCCGGTGCGATGGCGTTGACGTTGATACCGTGCCTGATAAGGTCCAGCCCGGCCGATTGGGTCAGGCTGATCACCGCGGCCTTGGTCGCGCAGTACACCGCCACCAGCGCCTCGCCACGCCGACCGGCCTGGCTGGCCATGTTGATGATCTTGCCGCCGTGCCCCTGGGCAATCATTTGCCTGGCTGCTGCCTGCAAAGTGAACAGGGTGCCCGCGACGTTGATCGAAAACAGCCGCTCGTAACTGTCGCGGGTGATATCGACAATTGGTGCCAGATCAAACAGCGCGGCGTTATTGATGAGGATATCCAGCTTGCCGGTCTGTGCGACCACGGCGGCGATGGCCTGATCGATGGACGTCTGATCCGTCACGTCCATGCTGACCGCGTAGGCGTTGGGCCCCAGCTCGTTCGCCGTGGCCTGTGCGCGTTGCAGATTGATATCGGCAATGGCTACACGAGCACCTTCCTGGATATATGCCTGGGCAAACGCCCGCCCGATGCCTCGCGCCGATCCGGTGATCAGCGCGCTTTTACCTTCAAGTCGTTTCATGGGTTCATTATCCGTCCAATACAGTTGAGGGCCGCAGCTTTACTTCGGATAACCGGCGCGTTTCATCTCGCGTTCGGTGACGGCCTGTGCAGCGCTGAGCGCCTGTTCAGTGGTGGTCTGGCCGGTCACGGCAGCGGAGAACAGCTTGCCGACCGACGTGCCAATGGCCTGGAACTCGGGAATGGTCACGTACTGGATACCAACGTAGGGCACAGGCTTGGCCGAGGGGTGCGCCGGGTCGGCGTGTTGCATCATCTGCAGCGTGACCTTGGCGAATGGCGCAGCTTTCAGGTAAGCCTCGCTGTAGGTGGAGGCGCGTGTGCCAGGCGGCACATTACTGATGCCGTCTTTCTCGGCGACCAGCTGGATATAGGCTTTGGACGTCGCCCAGGTGATGAACGTCTTGGCCGCGTCCTTGTGCTTTGAGGTGGCCGGTATCGCCAGCGACCAGGCGTAGAGCCACGAAGAGCCCTTGTCAGTCACTTCAACCGGCGCAGGCGCAAAGCCGACGCTGTCGACCACCTTGCTCTGTTCCTTGTCCGTCGTGAAGGAGCCGGCCACGCTGGCGTCGACCCACAAGGCGCATTTGCCGCTGTTGAACAGCGCGAGGGTTTCGTTGAAACCGTTGCTCGACACGCCCGGCGGGCCGTACTTTTTCAGCGTATCGACGTAGAAATTCGCCGCTTTGCTCCATTCCGGACTGGTCAGTTCGGGCTTCCATTGCTCATCGAACCAGCGCGCGCCAAACGCGTTGGCCATGGTGCTCAGCAGCGCGATGTTCTCGCCCCAACCGGCCTTGCCGCGCAGGCACATGCCGTAAACGCCCTTGTCGGGTTGATGCAGCTTCGCCGCGAACTCACCCATTTGGGTCCAGGTTGGCTGCTGCGGCATGCTCAGACCTGCCTGCTTGAACAGGTCGGTGCGGTAATAGGTGATCGTGCTTTCGCCATAAAAGGGCAGGGCATAGAGCGTGTCCTTGACCGACAAACCCTGGCGCACCGAGGGAAATATGTCTTCCAGTTCGTACTCGGGCGCAAGGCCGGTGATTGGTTCCAGCCATTGCTTGGCACCCCACAGTGGCGTTTCGTAGGTGCCGATGGTCAGCACGTCGAACTGGCCGCCCTGCGTGGCGATGTCGGTGGTCAGGCGCTGGCGCAGGACGTTTTCTTCGAGCACTACCCAATTGAGTTTGATATCAGGATGCTGCTGTTCGAAGATTTTCGACAGGCGCTGCATGCGGATCATGTCGCCGTTGTTCACGGTAGCGATGGTCACGGTCTCGGCGGCCTGCGCTGCCATGCTGCTGAGGGCGACGGACACGCCCGCTGACAGGAAAAGCGCTTTGCGGATGTTCATCTCAGGGCTCTCCACCCCGCGCCTTGTCTGGCGGGAGTCATTGTTTTTGTTGTTGGCCACGGCTGAATCACCATGGTGGACGGCTCGATTACAGCAGCCTGTTGCGGCCTGAACAAACGCACGGCGAACGATCGGCTGATACTTTTTTAACCGCTTGCCACGCGGCGCTCTGAAAGCAAAAAAGTACCAGTAGCGGATTAATTGTGAGCTAGCACTGGCCGAGCCGTAGGGCGTATGTTTAGGTGTCCATAGAGCATTTATAACGATAAAAGGGGCATCCAGTGCCTGACAGCCGAGCGGCTTTGTTTGAGCAGCGTCCTGCCGAGCTTGAGGTTATTCTCCCGCAACCAGACCACTGCTTTCGCTGGTACGAGCACGACTATCCCTACTCGCTGGCCCGCTGGAACCACCATCCAGAATTTGAAATCCACCTGATCCGCCAGGGCAGTGGCAAGCTGGTGGCCGGTGATTACATCGGTGAGTTCGGTGCCGGTCATGTGGCCCTGATCGGTCCCGATCTGCCCCACGACTGGATCGGCGATCTGGCCCCCGGCGAGCACTTGGCCGGGCGTGACGTGGTGTTGCAGTTCGATGGCGCGGCGTTGCTGGCGCTACGTGAGACGCTGCCGGAACTGGGCGATTTGCAGCGTCTGTTCGAACAGGCACGTCGCGGGTTGGAGTTCACCGGCGAAACGGCCATGCAGGCTGCGCAACTGCTGGAGCAGATCGGCCCGGCACAAGGCCTGGAACGGCTGATTCTGTTTCTACAACTGGTCAATACACTGATGAAGGCACCTGTGCAGGAGGCTCGTCTGCTGGCCAGCGCCTGGTACGCCCCGACCCTGGATGCGCGCAGTTCCGAGCGGATCAACAAGGCGTTCGATTATCTACTGACTGAATTGACCAGCGATATTCGCCTGTCAGTCATCGCGCAACGGCTGGACATGAGTGATCCGGGCTTTTCGCGCTTCTTCAAACGCACCACCGGGCATTGTTTTATTGATCTGATGCGCAAGCTGCGGGTTCAGCGGGCTTGCCGGTTGCTGCTGCACAGCGAGATGTCGGTGTCGGACATCTGCTTTGAAGTGGGTTACGCCAACCTGTCCAACTTCAACCGGCATTTCCGCGTGGAGATGCAGCAGACGCCCAGTGAGTACCGGCGCGCCGCTGCATCCGGCTGATCAATGCTCTGCGGGCTCTTTCGCCTGAGGCGAACGAGTGACGGCATGCACCAGCTTACCGATCGTCAGGCCCTGCAAGAGGATCGACAGCAACACCACGATGTAGGTGATGCTCAGCAGCAGGTCGCGCTCCGGCCCGGTGGGCAAGGCCAGCGCCAGTGCCACCGAGACACCGCCGCGCAAGCCGCCCCAGGTCAGGATGCGGATCGTACCGTGCGGCACCTTACGCCAGCGACGCAGCAGCAGAATAGCCGGGGCCACGGTGACAAAGCGCGACAGCAGAATTGCCGCGGCCAACAGGCTGGCGGCAATCAGGTGCTGCCAAGAGAACGGCAGCAGCAACAGCTCCATGCCGATCAAAGCAAACAGCAACGCGTTGAGCATGTCATCCAGCAATTCCCAGAAACCGTCCATGTAACGACGGGTCATGTCGTTCATCGCCAGATTACGCCCCAGGTTGCCGATGATCAGCCCGGCCACGACCATCGCGATAGGGCCTGACACATGCAGCTCGGAGGCCATCGCCGAGCCGCCGATCACCAGTGCGAGAGTCAGCATGACTTCGATCTGATACTGCTCGATGCTTTTGATCATCAGGTACACGGCATAGCCAATCAGGCCGCCGAACAGCACACCGCCGACTGCTTCGTGGACGAACAGCAGGGCGGTTTCGCCAACCGTCGGCGTCTCGCCCAACTGCGCGATACCCAGCAGAACGGTGAACACCACCACTGCCGTGCCATCGTTGAACAGGCTTTCACCAACGATGGTGGTTTTCAGCGGTTTGGAGGCGTTGGCGGTACGCAACACACCGAGCACGGCAATCGGGTCGGTGGGCGAGATCAGCGCACCAAACAGCAGGCAGTACAGCGGGCTGACGTGCCAGCCGAACAGGGCGAAGATCCAGTAGGCCAGCGCGCCGATCACGGTGGTGGCAATCAGCACACCGAAGGTTGCCAGCAGGCCGATGGGCCAGCGATAGCTTCTCAGGTCGGCAAGGTTGACGTGCAGCGCCCCGGCGAACAGCAGGAAGGACAGCATCCAGTTCATCAGCAGGTCGCCGAAGTCGATCTGACCGATCAGCTGTTGTACGCGATCTTCCAGACCGGGATAGCCCAGAAAACTCAGTCCTTGCAGCAGCAAAGAGAACATCAGCGCGGTCACCATCACGCCGATGGTGGGCGGCAGACCGATAAAGCGATAGTTCACATAGGTCAGCAGCGCAGTGAGGCAGATAAAACCAGCAGCAAGTTCAAGCATCCGTCATTCCAGAATCCGTAAGTGCAGTGTCTCGATCACCGTAACCGAGCCTGTGTTTGATGGACCGGATCCATGTCCAGACACATCGCGACACGACACAGTGGGGTTTGCGTTGACCACGCCGATGCGGTGATGTTGCAAAAAAGGCAGGAATCAGTGAATGAGGCAGACTTGAAAGCGCAAGAAGCGGGGCATTGTAGACACAAAAAAGTCAGCCCGGATAACGGTCCGGGCTGATGGGGGATGTAACAGTGGGTGGCCTCCCTGGCAGGTTCAGAATCATTGGCTGTTTCTGCACCCGCTCAGGACCTGGTACTGCACGGTGTTCAACTTGCCTTTGGAGTCCTCGTAGGTCATCAGTTTCGGCATCACGCTACAGGTTTGCAGATCCGGGGATTTGCGAATGACCTTGGCGACGTCGAGCTTCATTCCGTATTTGTACTCCTTGATCTCCGGCATCGGCTTGTTATGGATAGCCGCGTATTTCTGCACGCTGGCCTGGTGTTCCTTGATCACTGTGGTGGCTTTGACTTCATCAGTGGTGTAAGCGTAAGCACTCAGTGGCGAAAGAATGACCAGAGCAAGTAACAACGATTTGGCGGTGCGCATTTTCTTTTGTCTCCGTTTGAATGTGGTTCAACCTTACCCAGTGCGCACTAACCGGAAAGTGGCTGAAACATTACAAATCGGTAATCTCGCAGATGTCAGCTTTCTAACAGTATTGTCATCCTCTGCTCACCTTCCTGTTAGCTACCCGGACGTAAGCTTGTTTCATCCCTGACGAGCACTGCGCTTTTAAGGAACTCCTTACACACCGAAAGAGGTAATGATGATGAAACTGATCAAGTCGATGGTTTTCGCCGTAGCTGCCTTGTCCGCCACTGCAGCCTTCGCCGACGACGGCAACGAATACGCAAGCACAGCGGCTGACAAGATGCGTCTTGCACAGGAACTGCGCTTCAAGGAACAGAACAGCAGCAACAAAGCCGAGCGCTACGTCAATACAGACGACAACGCCAAGGCCGAGCGGTCGACCAAGTCCGAAGGCTGATGCCTTTGATGCCCGACCCGCTGCACCCCCATTCGCCCTTTGTAGCTCCCTGCTCCTTTGGTCGGGGCGAATCTTTAAGCGTCCTTCGGGGCGCTTTTTTTATTCCCGTATCTACACAAATCGTTATCACGCCCGTGCTCCAGCGCCCGTGGGAGCGAGCTTGCTCGCGAAAAGGCCGGTACAGCCGCCAGAAGGAACGCACTTGAACCATGGAATGCCGTTCTGGACGCCCTGCGTCCTATCTTGAATGTCTGATTACACCGGTCAAAGCGTATTTTATTTTATTGAGCAACGGCGTGCTGTAATGCACTTCCTTTCATATTTGTAATCTTTCCGTCACCTCGGCGTTATATTCGCCACTTCAAGATTGTGCCCCACTGGCAGCGCTCGGGTTAATAAAAACAGCCAGATCGACATGTTTATAACAATCTGCCGATTGGACGGAGCGCACATGACTCAACTTAAAACTCTATCACTGGCCCTGTGTTCGACCCTCGCCGGTGTCGCACCGGCTGCCGTATTCGCTGAAGAGCAGAAAGAAGGCTTCATCGAAGGCAGCACGCTGACCGTACTCAACCGCAACTTCTACATGAACCGCGACCACCGCAACGGCGAATCCAGCCCTACCGGCAATGGTTACTCCGAAGCGTGGGCGCAAGGCATCATCGGGCGATTCCAGTCAGGTTTTACTCAAGGCACCTTCGGCGTCGGGGTCGATGCATTTGCCATGATCGGTATCAAGCTCGACACCGGTGACGGCCGCAACGCGTTCGACGTGCTGCCGGTCGATGGGGAAGGCCGCGCCCGTGACGAATACACCAAGGTAGGTGGCTCGCTGAAGGCCAGAGCCTTCGACACCGTCGTCAACGTGGGCGATGTCTTTCCCTCCACCCCCGTGGTTGCCTTCGGCGACTCCCGACTGCTGCCGGAAAGCTTTCGCGGCGTTACCGCCGTCAACAACAGCATCAGCGGCCTGACCCTGCAAGGCGGTCGCCTGCACTCCATGAGCCAGCCCGTTTCCAGCAACCAGCGCGACGGTTTCGTCACCTTCTACGGCGGTGCCGTGGACTCTCCATGGGTTGCCTACTTCGGCGGTGACTATCAGGCCACCGACAGGCTGAGCCTTGGCCTCTACACCAGCCGACTCAAAGACGCCTGGGATCAGAAATACGCTTCAGCGTCCTACGTGCTGCCGCTCTCTGACGACCTGTCGCTGACCAGCAGCCTGAACTACTACAACGCCACTGACGAAGGCAAAAAACTGCTCGGCGAATTCGACAACGACATCTGGAGTGCAAAAGTCGCCCTGCAATACGGCGCGCATACCCTGTCGCTCTCGCACCAGCGCAACGAAGGTGATGACGATTTCGACTACCTCAGACAGTCCGACTCCATCTACCTGGCCAACTCCATCCAGTACAGCGACTTCAACTCACCCAAAGAGCGCTCGTGGATGGTCACCTACAACCTCGACATGTCCACCTTCGACGTGCCCGGCCTGTCATTCATGACCCGCTACGGCAAAGGCACCGACGCCGACTACTCCAACGCCAACAGCACCTACATGCGCCGCGACGCACAAGGCAACCCGCTGACCGACCAGAAACGCTGGGAGCGCGATATCGAAGCGAAATACATCGTGCAGACCGGGTCACTCAAAGACCTGTCGCTGCGCGTGCGCCAGGCAACGACTCGGGCCACGGCGTTTGAATCGGACCTGGATGAGGTGAGGGTGATTGTGGAGTATCCGTTGAGTGTGCTTTGAGGGGGGATGATTGAGTGAGGCGTCCTTTGGGGCGCTTTTTTTTTGAAGAGGCGCGAATACTCTGACAGGCCAGGTTTTATGACTGGCATGTGCAGCGGAATTACGGCATCTATCCTTGGCTAATGTTTTGCAAATGATGATGCTTGCATTTGAAATTGTTTGATTTCTTGATGGTTTTGGGTGTTCTGATGTTTGTAACTTGTTACAGGGGAGTATCAGTTTTTTTGTGTTCGGGCTGGTTAGGGCCTGCCGTCAGGCAGGCCCTTGTTTTACCAGCTCGGTCTGGTAAATCGGTCTCCGTACAGGATCGCAAATTGATTCATTGCCACTTTCCAGTCGTGTGCCGCATGACCCCAGTTGGCGGTGATGTTGCGCAACCCAAGCCATATCAGTTTCGTCGCGGCCTCATCGGTCGGGAAGTGCCCTCGAGTCTTGATGATCTTGCGTAACTGGGCATTGATGCTCTCGATGGCATTGGTCGTGTAAACCACTTTGCGGATGCCCGCCGGGAAAACAAAAAACGGTATAACCCGATCCCAGGCGCGACGCCATGCAGCAACCACAGTCGGATACTGCTTGCCCCAGGGGCCCGCTTCAAAGGCGTTAAGCTCTTGCTCAGCCACATCTGCATTGATCGCCTGGTAGATCGGCTTGAGTGCTTTGGCCAGTGCCCGACGTTTATCCCAAGCGGCATAGTCCAAGCTGTTGCGGATCAGATGCACGATGCAGGTTTGCAGCGTCGTGGCAGGAAAAACCGCCCCCAACGGCTCCGGTATTCCTTTGAGGCCATCCGTGACGGCGATCAGAACATCTTCAACGCCACGAGTCTTGAGGTCGTTGAACACCTTCATCCAAAACTTGGCACCCTCGGTGCTCTCGATCCATATACCCACAATGTCGCGCGTGCCATCAGGTAATACCCCCAGCGCCAGATAAATAGCCTTGTTGCACACTAACCCCTCGTCCCGGATTTTGACCCGTAACGCATCGAAGAAGATCACCGGATACATCGGTTCCAAGGGTCGTTGCTGCCAAGCGCTCACCTCTTCCATGACCGCATCGGTGACTGAGCTGATGAAGTCATGGGACACGTCAGTTCCATACTGCTCAGACAGAAAAGCGCGGATCTCACGCACCGTCATGCCCCGGGCGTACATGGCAATTATCTTGTCGTCGAAGCCTGTAAAACGGCGTTCGTGCTTGGGAATCAGGATCGGGGCGAAGCTACCATCGCGGTCTCTGGGGATATCCAGGCGAAGCGGCCCGTCGTCGGTCAGAACCGTCTTGCTGCTTTTGCCATTACGCTGATTGGTCGACTCCTCAGGGCGCTCCGCGCCCTGAGGGCAACCAAGGTGGTGACCCAGCTCGGCGCCTAGCGCACGCTCGATCAGAGCCTTCTTGAACGCCATGGACGCGTCTTGAATGGCTTCGGCGCTCATCGGGCCTTTAACAAACTGCTCGATCAGCTCTTGGGGAATCGAGGGCAACTCCCTCGCTGTTGCATTGGCGGACTTCTTTTTGGTCGGCATACATGCACCTCTAGCTACATGTTATGCCCGAACACAAAATTTCTGACAGTCTCTGTTACAGGGTTTGGTTGTGTCGAACTCGGGTTTTTATCTTAGTGACATGCAGCCGTCAATCTCAAAGCTTTCAGAGTTTATTATGAAAATTACAAGATAATTTTCTATTTCCAAGGGGACCCAGCTTCGCAATGCCTCATCTTTTGAAGCTTCAAGCGATGCTGCACATAGGTCTGCGCCATTAAGTTGGCGCCCTTGGGCTGCCAGGTTGCTGGCTCTGAATTCTATAATGAATTTTAACGTGTTTTTATTTTGATCATCATAGATAGATACTTCTGGAGGTAGCAAGGATGAAATATCAGATATTTTGGATTTTTTAATTAATTTACGTGTGATAGGGTCGCAGAGATTCGAAGAAACGTACGTTTTGAAGTCGACTTTTTCTATTATATCTTTAGCTTTCATTTGGGTGATGGTTTTCAAGATTATTAATATCGGGGCTGTGAGCTCGCTTTGATACGGTATTCATGATGTTAAAATGAGCACTTGACTGCCGTTTTTTCATCTCTTAATCCTCACTTAAGCCACAAGCCCTCAAAAAAAACGGCAGTGGCATTTCCTGTTCACTATCCGTGCCTGAAGATAAGACATCCCCTAAAGTAGCAGTTCCACGCTCAAAGTTTAACAGAATATCGAAACAGTTGAGCTCCAAACCTCTTATGGCGAGCTGGGCTCCTGGCTTTATAGACTTCTTCACAGCAGTCGCAAGCAACTCTCGGACAGAATCGTTAAACTCCTGCTCCAAAAAGGCATTAAGTAAATCATTAGTCATAGCGCAATCTCATTTTGTGAATGCTGTATGCATGATTCAGTTTCTAATATTTACCTTAATAATGCTGGTTGACTTTCCGGAAGTATTCACGACTATAGCCTTTTCAACGTTATACTCTACCACATATCCACTCGGGCTATTCGGCCTCATCTTTATATATCGCAAAATTCTACCCGTACAGCTCGATATATTTTGCCTATACATCGCCACTTTTGGAAATCAGAAAATAATTGAGTCTAAAATAAACTGTAGTTTCACCGGGTCCGCAGCATTCCCAAAATAATATTCATTCCCTCCATCATCGAGCAGCTCAGGGGGTGTCGATTTCCAATACAGCACGAAATATTTCTCGTCCAACAAATCCTCTAATGCGCCTGCGTCATCATATGTTGATACTCTAATGTAAGGCCCATATTTCGAGTGAATAGATACCACCACTCTCTCTCCGACTTTTGAATCAATCATATTTCACCTACCAATTAATGCTGTTAAACCAGTCCAACTCCTGCTGAGTAGGAGCTCGTTTGATATCTTTAGTATCTAGAGGGTTCTCATATCGTATTGGGCGTGTTGCTCCAGGTACATAAGGGTTAAGTTCTGTTTCTTTGACTCGAGTACTGGTCATATCGAATTCCGTGCCGTCTTTATAGGTTATTTTCACTCCCGGCTCACCAGCCTTACCACCTAGTCGAGTGGTGTTCTTTGTTGTTCTGGTAGTAATCGTTCCGATTTTTTTTGCACCACCCGAAAATCTATTGCATAGACCTAACGGATCAACCCACCCATAAGGATTAGGTGCATATTGATAGAGATTATCCCCCCCCCACTCAGCCCAATCGGATCCTGCGTAATAAACCGCCCAATCTCAGGATCGTAATACCGAAACGTGTTGTAGTGAAGCCCCGTCTCGACATCGAAATACTGCCCCTGAAACCTCAGGTTCTGCTCGACCTCGTTCACCACCAGCTTCTCAATCGCCCCCCGCGGCCGATATTTGGCCTGCCAGACGATCTGCCCTTCGGCGTCGGTCATCTCCAGTGGCGTACCGATCTGATCGGTGTGGAAGTAGTAGACCTTGTTCTCTGCCTCGCCCTCTTTCTCATCAACACGGGCCAAAGGCGCATAGCTGCCAGGCTCATACAGATACAAGCTGCTTTGTTCCGGGCTTTCTTCACGCAGCAAGCGAAGGCCTTGCCAGAGAAATAGTCGATGGTCTTTCTGCCCCTTGATCTCCCACTGTTTGCCAATGCGCCTCCCCAGACTGTCGTATTGATAGCTGCTGGTGCTTTCCACTTGGCTGTTGGCCATGGTCTCGGTTTTGACCAGGCGGTTTTCGCTGTCGTAGGTGAAGGTTTGCCAGCGGACGATGCCGACGATTTTCTCGACCAGGTTGCCCCACGCGTCGTACTTGTATTCGTGGTTGCTCCATTGCTTGAGACGGTTGTCTTTGACGCGGTCGAAGCGGTTGGTGTTGAAGTTCAGGCGGTTGCCAGCGGCGTCGTAGCGGAATTCTTCGCCTTCGAAGCGTTTTTCGGGGTTGTGTTCAAGCAGGCGGCTGTTGGCTTCGTATTCGTAGGTGACCTCGCCGCGCAGTTTGTCGAGGGTGCGGCTCAGTTCGCCGGCCGGGTCGTATTCGTAGCGGCGGTGGAGCGGGTTGTAGGCGTGCTCGACGTAGCGTTCTGGCTTTATGAGCGGGTTCTGGATCTGTGAGAGTTTTTCAGCGGGCAGGGTGGTTGCGTACTGCCAGGTCTTGCGGCCAAGGGCGTCGTAGCTTTCATTGCTCAGCGTCACGAGGCGTCGTACTGGTAGGCGACTATCAGCCCTTTAGGGGCCTGACGTCTGGTCGTCAGGCCACGTGCGTTGCGGGCCAGATGGGTGGTCTGGTCCTTGCCGTCATTGTGTGTCAGGACCTGACCGTGAGCGTTGTAGGTGAAGCTCTCGCGAGTGCCGTCCGGGTGGTCGATGCGCAGCACTTCGCCGCCGGGCTTGCGCTCCAGCGTGGTGGTGTCTGATTCGGTTTTTAATGAACTGGTTTTTAATACCCAGGATCAATATTTACACTTTCGATATCCATGGCGCAAAAAAAGCGTTCAATGGATAAGTTTTCGCTAGTTGGTACTTTTAATAGTTGACTAGGTTAAAGTTTAAATATAAGTGCTTCTCCATTTTTCATTATCTTTAAATTCGCGCTTCTGTATTTTGCATGCGTTATCGGCTATCGAGAAAGTCAATCTGTATGTCTGTGCTAGACCGTGTTTTTTCTTATATACAACAGTTGCCTTTTTTTGTGAGGGTGCCTCTAGTTTCACCGAATTGTGTTCGAATTCATATTCAGGATGTGCGCTGCATACTAGGTTTTCTAATCGGTCATAGTTTCTGCCTTTCCTAGTAACATGAGTAGAAAAAATTGCTAGTAATTCAGCATGCGCACGTTCATCCGCGTCAGGTAAATCATCATCTGCATCTCTCATCGCTCTTTTGTGTTTGTAGAACCAAAGCTCCCAGTTGCACAATGCAGTCGAAAAATCACGAAATGTTTTCTCCACAATTTCCTCGCTGAGAATTGTTTCGCTTTTAGTTTTTGAACTCTGTGCCATCGATTAACTTCCCGTTACGGTAAAAATCATAATAAATATTAGTAGGCCGTGTGCCACCATTTGCATATTTGAAAATAATTTCAATGTCAACTGGTCCGTTATTTTTCACTTCGTTCGCAATGACTCTTTCGAAGTCTCGGAACAGCCCTCGATTAACTTCTGATAACTGCGGAAACACCCCATCCTTACCACCCGATCCACCAAGAAGCTTAGCGATTATATGACCAGCATCATCGTTTTGATTTCCAAGGCTTCTCGCCCAGCTCCGTGATGACGCGTTTGTGGCTGTTCCGCCTTTTTTGATGTCATTCTCGGTAATTGTAGCCGTCGCTCGCAAAGGCTGTCCTGCGGGGCCTCGGGTAACAGTAGCATTAACGCACCAGCCTAACGGATCAACCCACCCATAAGGATTAGGCGCATACAGATAGAGATTATCCCCACCACTCAACCCAATCGGATCCTGCGTAATAAACCGCCCAATCTCAGGATCGTAATACCGAAACGTGTTGTAGTGAAGCCCTGTCTCGACATCGAAATACTGCCCCTGAAACCTCAGGTTCTGCTCGACCTCGTTCACCACCAGCTTCTCAATCATCCCCCACGGCCGGTATTTGGCCTGCCAGACGATCTGCCCTTCGGCGTCGGTCATCTCCAGCGGTGTGCCGATCTGGTCGGTGTGGAAGTAGTAAACCTTGTTCTCTACCTCGCCCTCTTTCTCATCAACACGGGCCAAAGGCGCATAGCTGCCGGGCTCGTACAGATACAGGCTGCTGTGCTCGGGACCCTCTTCACGCAGCAGCCGCAATCCCTGCCAGAGAAAGCGTTTCTCGTCGCTCTGGCCTTTGATATCCGACTGTTTGGCGACGCGTCTGCCCAGGCTGTCGTACTGGTAGCTGCTGGTGCTCTCCACTTGACTGTTGGCCATGGTCTCGGTTTTGACCAGGCGGTTTTCGCTGTCGTAGGTGAAGGTTTGCCAGCGGACGATGCCGACGATTTTCTCGACCAGGTTGCCCCACGCGTCGTACTTGTATTCGTGGTTGTTCCATTGTTTGAGGCGGTTATCTTTGACGCGGTCGAAGCGGCTGGTGTTGAAGTTCAGGCGGTTGCCAGCGGCGTCGTAGCGAAAGGCTTCGCCTTCGAAGCGTTTTTCGGGGTTGTGCTCAAGCAGACGGCCGTTGGCTTCGTATTCGTAGGTGACCTCGCCGCGCAGTTTGTCGAGGGTGCGGCTCAGTTCTCCGGCCGGGTCGTATTCGTAGCGGCGGTGGATCGGGTTGTAGGCGTGTTCTACGTAGCGCTCGGGCTTTATGAGCGGGTTCTGGATCTGTGAGAGTTTTTCAGCGGGCAGGGTGGTTGCGTACTGCCAGGCTTTGCGGCCAAGGGCGTCGTAGCCGAAGCAACTGGTGAGTTTGCCTTGCGTGCGATAGATCTCGCGGTGCAGGTCGTCGCGTTCCATGTCGCTGATCAGCTGGCCGTCGAGGTTCAACTGGTGCAGGTGACCGCTGCCGTAATACAGGTGGTTCAGGTGCTGGCCGGTGGGAAGGGTCAGCGTGGTCAGGTTGCTGAGTGGATCGTAGTCGTAGGTCAATGCGCCCTGGGGTGAAGTCTCCTGTGTCAGGCGGTCAGTTTCTCTGCAGTGATACCGAGTTTTCTACCTTCTCTAGGCTTACGCTCCAGTGTAGTGTTTTTGTCTGATTTTTAAGGAATAGATTTTTAATGTATAGAATAATGACTATGCTTTTAATATCAAAAGGTTGACCATGTTAGAATAAAATTAAAGTGTCGATTCTTGCCATTTCTCTCTGCGTAGAGCCTCTTTTTTTCTAATCATCCATCCTGATTGCGAGTTGACTAAAGTGAACTTAAAGCATGCCTCAAGTCCAGAAGATTGTTCAACGATAAAAGAAGCGGATTGATCGCTTTCTTTGTCCGTTTTCACCTTGTCTCTTATAGGGTCATACATTGTAGGCTCTCCACACGCCAAACCTTCTAATCGTGCCCAGCTTTTCGGAGATTTTATTGAGTGTTTTTGCAAGATTTCTTCAAGTTTTTTTTTATAGTTTTCACTACATGAGTTTGCATCAATACCTTTTTCTATTAAAGAAAATTTTTCGCGAAAAAAACTACTTTCCCATTCATTCATGTCGCCAAGGAACTGTATTAGCACATCAAGGGGTTTAGGTTTTTCTTTCATGGGTTCCTCTAATTGTCAAATATATTAAATAGTATGCGCTTGCCATTTTGTGAAACGTTGTACAATATCTGGTCCGGGCGTGTTGAAGACTTTCCATATACAAATTTTATATCTACGTCTACAGGGCCTTTTTTTAGTACATACTCGGCAACGTCCTTTTCGAAGTCTCTAAAAAGCCCCCTGTTAATTCCCGGAAGTTGAGGGAAAACACCATTTTTTCCTCCAGCTCCACCGAGTAGCTTGGCGATTATGTGGCCCGCATCGTCGTCCGGATTGCCAAGGCTTCTCGCCCAGCTCCGGGACGACGCGTTTGTCGCAGTTCCGCCTTTTTTAATGTCATTTTCGGTAATCGTAGCCGTCGCTCGTAGAGGCTGTCCTGCGGGGCCTCGGGTAACATTAGCATTGACGCACCAGCCTAATGGATCAACCCACTCATAAGGATTAGGCGCATACAGATAAAGATTATCCCCCCCACTCAGCCCAATCGGATCCTGCGTTATAAACCGTCCTATCTCCGGATCGTAATACCGAAACGTGTTGTAGTGAAGCCCTGTCTCGACATCGAAATACTACCCCTGAAACTTCAGGTTCTGCTCGACATGGCTCATCACAAGCTTTTCTGTCATTCTCCCAAGCCCGATATTTTCTCTGTCAGACGATTTGCTACCATGCTTCGATCATTTTCAGCCGGCTTGCTATATCGCTCATCGTGAAGTGATATAGAAGGGCTTTCTTCGCCTCCAACTTCGCGTTGATTGACTCTAGCGAGCGCGTAAAGATGCCGATAATTTTAGTATTGTAAATACTCTTTATACTAGTAAGAGTTGCATTCGGGTTGAGTGATTTATAATGGGGCGCGCCGCCATTTATCATCATGGTTTAAGATCTCCTTTTTCTTTATCAACCATTCATTATTTTGGAGTTTTAGTGTTATTTTCGATAAGGTTTCTGCTCCAGCAGTTTGCTGCGCTGTTATAGAAGCAGAGTTTTTTTCGCTAGCTATTGTTTCCAATATATCGCTTTCGGGATCGTATGTGGGTGGGTTCGTACAGCCTAAGTCTATTAGTCTGCCAAAGTTACTTTTGTCTTCTATCACATATTTCTTTAGTATTTCTTCTAGTTTGCTTCTATAGGCTTTCTTTAAGGATAGATCATCTTTACCCTCTGTTAGTTCTTTTTTTCTTAGTCTGAAAAACTCCGTTTCCCAAAGGTTCATTTCTTTCATGAACTTTTCAATGGTTTCCAGCGCTTGGCTTGAAGATTCTTTATTGTTCATGTTAATTCTCAAATATACCTTCTAATATTTTATTACCTTGACGATAGACGTCATAGGTTATAGATGTAGGCCGCGTACCGCCGCTGCCATATATAAAATTAAGCTCGACGTCAACCGGCCCTCTTTTGTTTACAGTGCTGGCGATAGTCGATTCAAAAGCTCTAAATTGACCACGGTTTATCCCTTTTAACTGCGGAAATACCCCATCCTTACCACCCGACCCACCAAGAAGCTTGGCGATTATATGGCCCGCATCGTCGTCCGGATTGCCAAGACTTCTCGCCCAACTCCGGGACGACGCGTTTGTCGCAGTTCCGCCTTTTTTGATGTCGGCCTTGGTAATCGTAGCTGTTGCTCGCAAAGGCTGTCCTGCGGGGCCTCGGGTAACACTGGCATTGACGCACCAGCCTAACGGATCAACCCACCCATAAGGATTAGGCGCATACAGATAAAGATTATCCCCCCCACTCAGCCCAATCGGATCCTGCGTAATAAACCGTCCAATCTCCGGATCGTAATACCGAAACGTGTTGTAGTGAAGCCCCGTCTCCACATCGAAATACTGACCCTGAAACCTCAGGTTCTGCTCGACCTCGTTCACCACCAGCTTCTCAATCGCCCCCCACGGCCGATATTTGGCCTGCCAGACGATCTGCCCTTCGGCGTCGGTCATCTCCAGCGGCGTACCGATCTGGTCGGTGTGGAAGTAGTAGACCTTGTTCTCTACCTCGCCCTCTTTCTCATCAACACGGGCCAGCGGCGCATAACTGCCGGGTTCGTAGAGGTACAGGCTGCTCTGCCCAGGACTTTCTTCACGCAACATCCGCAATCCCTGCCAGAGAAAGCGTTTCTGGTCGGTCTTACCCTTGATCTCCCACTGTTTGCCAACGCGCCTGCCCAGGCTGTCGTACTGATAGCTGCTGGTGCTTTCCACCTGACTGTTGGCCATGGTCTCGGTTTTGACCAGGCGGTTTTCGCTGTCGTAGGTGAAGGTCTGCCAACGCACGATGCCGACGATTTTCTCGACCAGGTTGCCCCATGCGTCGTACTTGTATTCGTGGTTGCTCCATTGCTTGAGACGGTTGTCTTTGACGCGGTCGAAGCGGCTGGTGTTGAAGTTGAGGCGGTTGCCAGCGGCGTCGTAGCGGAATTCTTCGCCGTCGAAGCGTTTTTCGGGGTTGTGTTCAAGCAGGCGGCCGTTGGCTTCGTATTCGTAGGTGACTTCGCCACGCAGTTTGTCGAGGGTGCGGCTCAGTTCGCCGGCCGGGTCGTATTCGTAGCGGCGGTGGATCGGGTTGTAGGCGTGTTCGACGTAGCGCTCTGGTTTTATGAGCGGGTTCTGGATCTGTGACAGTTTTTCCGCGGGCAGGGTGGTTGCGTACTGCCAGGCCTTGCGCCCCAGAGCGTCATAGCCGAAGCAACTGGTGAGTTTGCCCTGCGTGCGATAGATCTCGCGGTGCAGGTCGTCGCGCTCCATGTCGCTGATCAACTGGCCATCGAGGTTCAGTTGATGCAGGTGACCGCTGCCGTAATACAGGTGGTTCAGGTGCTGGCCGGTAGGAAGGGTCAGCGTGGTCAGGTTGCTGAGTGGATCGTAGTCGTAGGTCAGTGCGCCTTGGAGCGACGTCTCCTGCGTTAAACGCCCCAGAATATCGTAGGCAAACTCCAGTTTTTCGGCACTGACACCGAGCTTTCTGCCGCCGTCAGTGGGTGTGCGTTGAATGGACAGTAGGCGGTCGTTGTCGTCGTAGGCGAAATCCTGTCGGGCGTCGTTGTTGAGTCTGGCCAGCAGTCGACCAATCGGGTCGCGCTCGAAATACGTGCTGCGCTGTGGCCGTTCGCCTTTTTCGCCGTAGCCGGTTTCTTCGACCTGAGTCAGATGCCCGCCAAGGTTGTAGCTGAAACGGCGGGTCAACTGGTCGATGCGTTTTTCTTCGATCAGCCGGTCGGAGTCATCGTAGGCGAACGTGTAAGTGGCGTCGTTTTCATTGTTCAGCGCCGCAAGGCGCAGGGCTTTGTCGTACTGGTAGGCGACCATCAGCCCTTTAGGGTCCTGACGTCTGGTCGGCAGGCCACGTGCGTTGCGGGCCAGATGGGTGGTCTGGTCCTTGCCGTCAGTGTGTGTCAGAACCTGACCGTGAGCGTTGTAGGTGAAGCTCTCGCGGGTGCCGTCCGGGTGGTCGATGCGCAGCACTTCGCCGCCGGGTTTGCGCTCCAGCGTGGTGGTGTTGTTCAGGGCATCGGTAACGGCGACCAGTTGATGGCGCTCGTCATAACGGTAATACGTGCTTTTGCCCGAGCAGTCCTGAAAGCGCTCTACCTGCGCGAGGTTGTTCCACCACAGGTATTTGGACTTGAGCGTCGGGTCGACGATGGTATGGGGCAAGCCGTCCTCGCCGTTGAGGTATTCGGTCTTGTGACCCAGTGCGTCGATCTCGGCGACGAGGTTGCCTCGCTCATCATAACGGGCCTTCCACACGGCGCCGTCAGGGTAGGTGATCTGTTTGACCAGCGTGGTCTTGTAGTGATGTTGATAACGCGTGGTTCGGCCCAGCGGGTCGGTCTCTGCCGTGAGGCGTGACAGATCATCGTATTCGAAGCCCAGTTGATTGCCGTCGGGCAGCGTCAGACCGTTGATATTGCCGGTGTCGTCCAGCGCGATACGGTACTGCTCACCACCGAAATCAGTGCTGGCGACGACGCGACGGTCCTTGTTCCAGGTCACCTCGGCACGGCGCCCCAATACATCCGTCACCCGCGTCTGGCGCGCCTCGAAATCATAATCGAACTGAAAGTGCTCGCCGTCGCTGGTCCAGTGTTCGACTACGCGGGGCTTGTCGTCGAGTGTTTCCCAGCGGTACTCGCAACTGAGCCCCAGTGCATTGGCGTGGCGGGTCATCAGCCCGTCGGTGTAGCTGAAGTTGCGCACGGCATCGCCATTGCGGTTGTATACACTGTTCAACTGGCCGTTGCTGTCGTAGCCATAGCGCACCAGTGTTTCAACGGCTTTGTCGTCGACGATGCGCTTGACGGTGCTCAGGCGGCTGGTCACTTCGTCGTAGTGCAGGTGTACGCGTTGCCCGCCAGTGGCGCAGATGTCGGTCAGAACGCCGTCTTCGCTGCGCACGAAATGCAGAAAATGGCCGAGGGCGTTTTCGATACGTTCCAGTGGCACCGGCTGGTTGTCGTCGGGCACTTCGCCGAAGTAATAGAAAACGTTGTCCAGCGTTTGCAGCAGGTAATGACCGCCTTCGGTACGCACCAGATACAGCTGTTCCTGTGCGTTGTAGATGCGCTGGTTGTAGTCCAGTGTCACGAACGGCACGCTGCGGCCTTGATTGTCACTGAGGTACAGAAAGCTGCCTTTTCGGCGCAGGCTTTGTTCCCAGGGCAATACCCAGCCCTTGCCCAGTGCGCTGTCGACAGTCAGGTCGCTGGCATAGAAGCGCGTCCATTCGATGGGCATAAGGCCGGGCAGGCCGAAGTCGGACTCATCGATCAACAGCTTGCGCCCAGTGGTGGTGTCGACCGGGTTGCCGTGCAGGCCACCCAGCACTTTTTCGGCCAGGGGGGCAACGCCGAAGCGAAAAATCGCGTCCCCCAGAAAGACACCGCCCATGAAGCGCAGTGCGCAAGGGCCAGCAGCTTTCAGGCCCGCCTGCATACCCAGTTTGGCGATACTGGTGACGGCCTTGGCCCCGCCCGCCACGATCAACAGAATGTCCACGGTGTAGCGGTACATCGCCGAGACTTCGTCATCCACCGGCAGGTAGCGTTGGGTACCTCCGCCGATGAAGACGTTGGGCGAGCCGGTGCCGATTTTCGCGCCGCAGGTCAGTTTGTCGCCTTTGCGCGCTGCGGGCAGGCCATTGATGAAGACGTTGCTGGACCCTTCGGCCACCTTGACGATGGGTGAGTGCTTGTCGCACACGGCGGTGCTCTCGATAGCAAAAGCAGCAGGCCGGCCGTTGATGAAGACGTTGGGCGAGGCAGACTCGATCTGCCCCGCTGGAGAGCTGAAGGCGCTGCCTATGGCCTCCCCAAGACTTGCAAGGGCGTTGCCTGCCAGGCCGACGGCCAGTCCCAGTAGAATCCCGCCGAACCCGCACGTGACGAAGGTGAATGACACATATGCCACTGCCGCGATACCCACCACTGCGCCGAGCAAAAAGCCCGTCAGTGCACCGGTGTGTTCGATCTCATCCAGTAACCGGGCTGCCTCAAACATCGCAATTACTCCTGTAGCCCGCGAGTAGTGGAGGCCCGATCAGCCACGTGACGCTGATGCTCTGCAACGGATAGTCCATTAAAACGTGTCCTGTCAGCGATGAAGTAGAGCTCAGGGGGCCGTCATACCTTCAAGCATGACGTCGAAGTCCAGCAGCCATGTTTTCAGCGCGGTTTTTTCTGAGTCGATTACGCAGCCCACGCTCAGCCACTGGCGTTCGTTTTGATCGGCGACCGGTACGATGGAACCGATCAAGCGTCCATGCCGTTCTTCGAAGCCCACGCGAAAATGGAAGTCCAGCGCCAGCGCGGCATTCCCTGCCAGTAACGTTTCATACTGGCGGATGACTCGGACATTGCCATACAACGGCTGCAGTGCTTTGACCGCTTCGGCGAACGCCCCGGCAAGGTTCGCCTCTTCAGGTACATCGCTGCGCTGAATGGAGACCACCACAGGCTCTCCATCGACTTGAATGGTGGCATCGATCGCGCTGCACCCGAACCCTTCCGGAAAGCCGAAGCGGAACCCGCCAAAATTGAAACTGCAGGGTGCGTCGAGCAAGGGTTGTGGGACAGGGATAGCCGCCTGAATGATGTCGAGCGCCTGTTGAGCGGCAGCCCGCTCGGTTTCCTCGCGCGCCAGTGCTTCGTCAGCCAGTCGGCGTTCAGAGATACGGTCGTAGAGACTGGTGCGCGTCATGCGGCTTGAACGTTGTTCATCAACTGCTACATCTCCTTACGCAGGCAACGTACTGCCGCGTGGCCCATTTGTAACTGGACGATAAGCACTTTAACGGGACCGGACTATATCTCTGAGCGGACTGATGAGCAGGAAAGCCCTGAAAATCCTGTGGGATAAAAGCTACGGACGAACGCTACTTTCAATGGCGAGTGTTTCGACCTTCCTTTAACTGAAAGTTCACTGCGGGCAGGTGAAAGCTTCAGGATGCTCTATCACGAGCCTCCTGAAGCTTTGGCGGTTACTTGAAACCCTGCTTCAACGCCTCGACCTCATCCTCCTCCCGCCGATGCGCCCACTGATACAACGCCGGCAACACCAACAACGTCAGCGCGGTCGACGACAGAATCCCGCCAATCACCACCGTCGCCAGCGGTCGCTGCACTTCGGCACCAGTGCCGGTGGCGAGGGCCATGGGGATGAAGCCCAGGGATGCGACCAGTGCGGTCATCAGCACCGGGCGCAGGCGGGTGAGGGCGCCTTCGGTGATGGCGTCGTGCAGCGAGCGGCCTTCTTCGCGCAGGCTGCGGATGAAGGCGATCATCACCAGACCGTTCAGCACCGCCACGCCCGACAGGGCGATGAAGCCCACGCCTGCGGAGATCGACAGGGGAATATCGCGCAGCCACAGGGCCATGACGCCGCCGGTGAGGGCGAACGGGATGCCGGTGAATACCAGCAGGCCGTCTTTGAGGTTATTGAACATCATGAACAGCAGCGCCAGCACCAGCAGCAATGCTACTGGCACGACGATTTGCAGGCGTTTGGCGGCCGATTGCAGTTGCTCGAACTGGCCGCCCCAATTGGTCCAGTAACCCGCCGGGATCTGCACGCCGCTGTCGATGGTGGTGCCTGCTTCTTCGACAAACGAGCCGAGGTCCCGGCCGCGCACGTTGGCGCTGACGATAACGACACGCTTGCCGTTCTCGCGGCTGATCTGGTTCGGGCCCAATACCAGATCAAGGCTGGCGACCTGGGACAGTGCGATGAAGCTGATCTGCTGGTTGGTGTTGGCACTCGCAGGCACCGGAATGAGCAGGCTGGAGAGCCCGTTCACGTCGGTGCGCAGTTGCTCGGACAGGCGCACCACCAGGTCGAAGCGGCGATCGCCTTCATACAACGTTCCCGCCTGACGACCGCCCAGCGCAATGGCGATGGCGTCCTGCACATCGGCCACGTTAAGGCCGTAACGCGCGGCTTTGTCGCGATCGATGTTGATGGTCAGTACCGGCAGGCCGGTGGTCTGTTCCACCTTCACTTCTGAAGCGCCTGGCACTTTTTGCAGGGTGGCGGCAATTTTTGCTGCGGTCTGGTTGAGCACGTTCATGTCGTCGCCGAAGACCTTCACTGCAACGTCGCTGCGCACTCCGGAAACCAGTTCGTTGAAGCGCAACTGGATCGGCTGGGACAGTTCGTAGTTGCTGCCCGGCACACTGGCGGCGGCCTTTTGCAGGTCGGCGATCAGCGTTTCGCGAGACTTGTCCGGGTCAGGCCATTCGCTTTGGGGCTTGAGCATCACGTAGCTGTCAGAGATGTTGGGCGGCATCGGGTCGGCGGCGATCTCGGCGGTGCCGGTGCGGGCGAATACGCGCTGCACTTCCGGGACCTTGTCGATGATGGCTTTTTCCAGACGCTGCTGCATGTCCACCGACTGGGTCAGGCTGGTGCCGGGCACCCGCAGCGCCTGCAAGGCGAAGTCGCCTTCGCTCAAGCTTGGGATGAACTCGCTGCCCATGCGGCTGGCGGTGAAGCCCGACAAGACAATCAGCACCAAGGCCAAACCGAACGCTATCGATCGATGCCCCAATACCCAGCTCAGTATCGGCGCGTAACGGTGGCGAGCGGTGCGCATCACAAAACCTTCTTCTTCCTTGACCTTGCCGGTGACGAATATGGCGATGGCGGCAGGCACGAAGGTCACCGAGAGGATCATGGCACCGAGCAGGGCAATGACCACAGTGAACGCCATAGGGTGGAACATTTTGCCTTCCACACCGGTGAGGGCGAAGATCGGCAGGTACACGACCATGATGATCAACTGGCCGAAAATCAGCGGTCGACGGGCTTCTCTGGCGGCGGCGAAGACCTCGTGGAAACGCTCGGAGCGGGTCAGCATGCGGCCGTATTTCTTCTGGGCATGCGCCAGCCTGCGAATGGCGTTTTCGACGATCACCACCGCGCCGTCGACGATAATGCCGAAGTCCAGCGCGCCCAGGCTCATCAGGTTGGCGCTGACCTTGTTGGTGAACATGCCGGTGAAAGTAAACAGCATGGCCAGCGGAATCACCATGGCGGTGATCAGCGCAGCACGGATGTTGCCCAGAAACAGGAACAGAATCACGATGACCAGAATCGCGCCTTCGATCAGGTTCTTTTTCACTGTTGCGATGGCTTTTTCGACCAGGTTGGTGCGGTCGTAAACCGTTACCGCCTCGACGCCTTCGGGCAGTGTGCGATTGATGTCGGCGAGTTTGGCGGCTACGGCCTGTGACACCGTCCGGCTGTTTTCACCGATCAGCATGAACACCGTACCAAGCACCACTTCACGGCCGTTTTCGGTGGCTGCGCCGGAGCGCATTTCCTTGCCGATACCGACCTCGGCCACGCTGCTGATCCTGATGGGCGTGCCCTGCACGTTGGCGATGACGATGTTGGCGATATCGTCCACCGTGCCGAGCTGGCCCGGTGCGCGTATCAGCAGTTGCTCACCGCCGCGCTCGATGTAACCTGCGCCGACATTGGCGTTGTTGCGCTCAAGCGCAGCCACCAGATCGTTCAGTGTCAGTTTGTAGGCCGCCAGCTTCTTCGGATCGGGCGCAATCTGATACTGCCTGGCAAAACCGCCGATGGTGTTGATCTCGGCCACGCCCGGTACGTTGCGTAATTGCGGCTTGATGATCCAGTCCTGAATCACCCGCAGGTCGGTCGGCGTGTACGGCGTGCCGTCTTCTTTCAGTGCGCCCTCTCGGGCCTCGACCGTCCACAGAAAGATCTCGCCGAGGCCGGTGGAAATCGGCCCCATCATCGCGTCGACGCCTTCAGGCAACTGGTCCTTGGCAATCTGCAGGCGCTCGCCCACCAACTGCCTGGCAAAGAACAGGTCAGTGCCGTCTTCGAAAATCACTGTGACCTGAGACAGGCCCGAGCGCGACAGCGAGCGCGTCTGTTGCAGACCGGGCAGGCCTGCCATGTTGGTCTCGATGGCGAACGTGATGCGCTGTTCGGTTTCCAGCGGCGAGAAGCCGGGTGCCGACGTGTTGATCTGCACCTGTACGTTGGTGATGTCGGGGACGGCATCGATAGGCAGTTTCTGGTAACTGGCAATGCCCAGCCCAGCCATGAGCAGCACAGCAAGCATCACAACGATGCGCTGTTCAATCGCGAATTGAATCAACCGTTCAAACATGGAGGTGTACTCGTGTGACGCAGATCAATGGGCGTGCTCGGCGGAGCCTTTGCCCAGCTCCGACTTGAGGATGAAACTGCCCGCGGCAGCCACTTGTGTACCGCCAGCCAGGCCTTTGACGATTTCCACGTAGCCGCCATCGCGGCGACCCAGCGTTACCGGTGTCAGTTGAAAACCTTCAGCGTTGCGTACGAAGACCGAGGGTTTGTCCTCAATCGACTGAATCGCCGACTCGGGAATGCTGACCGCCACGCTGGTCTGCTCGGCGGCGACTTCCACCGACACGAACAGGCCGGGACGCCAGGCACCCTGCGGGTTGGCAAGGGTCACGCGCACGGCGGCAGCGCGAGTCTGCTCGCCCAGCAGGCTGCCGACGTAACCAATCTTTCCTTCGACCCGCGCATTCAGATCGGGCGCGCTGACGATGACCGGACGACCGACCACCACCTTGTCCAGGTCCTTGGGCGCTACGCCGAAGGTGGCCCAGACACGCGACAGGTCGGACAGCGTGAAGGCATTGCTCGCTTCGCTGACCATCTCGCCGATGCCGAGGTGTTTCTCCACGACCATGGCGTCAAATGGCGCGATCAATTCGTAGCGATTGCCTGCGGATGGGTTCAGGCTGGCACCGATGGCGCTGATCTTCTGCCGGGCGTTGGCCAGGTTGATGTCGGCCTCCTGAAACTCCTGGCGCGCTTGCAAGTAGTCCTGCTCGGCGGAAATCTTGTCTTCCCAGAGTTTTTTCTCGCGCTGTAACGTCAGGCGGGCCAGTTCCTGGCGGCGTTGTGCGGCGTTCAGTTCGCTGCGTTGATCGGAGATCTGCTGGCTGGCAATCACTGCCAGCACCTGACCCTTTTTCACGGCTTGACCCAGATCGACCTTCACTGATTCGACCACACCGCTGACCCGAGGCACGACATGCGCGGTGCGGTCCTCATCGAAGCGGATTTCGCCGGGGAAGGTCACAGTGGTGCTCATCTGTCGAGGTTCTGCGCTTGCCAGCTCGATGCCGGCAGTCTTGATCTGCTCGGCGCTCAGTTCGATGTGTCCTTCTTCCTCTTCATGGGAAGATTCTGACGCTACGGCGCCTGGTGTTTTCTGCTCGTCGGAGTGGCCTTGCTCCTCGGCATGACCTGGTTCGGCGTCATGGTCGTGTTTCTCGCCTGATGGCTCTGTTCCAGTTGCGAATGGCAGCATCTGCGGGTTCAGCGTCAGACTGCCCAGACCAATGATGGCCACCACCGCCAGCGTGATGGCAATGCTTCGTTTGTTGTTCATAAAGGCTCCCGGCGATCAGGCGCTTGCGGCACCTTGCGATACGCTCGATATAGGCGGACAAAGACAGTCAGGGGTTGAGGCTGAACCGGTTGAGATCACCGTGAATTCGCTCGACAGCCACTCGGGCTTCGGTGGCAGTCGCCAGCGATTCCAGGTACTGGCTGCGCGCTGAAATCAGCGTTCGTTGCGCATCCAGCACTTCCAGAAAACCGAACTTGCCCATTTCGAAACCGCGCGTTGCGGTGTCGACGGCGCGCTGCGCGGCGGGCAGGATGACCTGATTGAAGGACTCGACTTCCTGCGCGGCAGTACTCCACTGATCGAGTGCGGACTGGGTCTGGGTGCGCAGCTTGAGCTCAACAGCATTGCGCAGGTCGCGTGACTGGTCGGCCCGGCGTGATGCTGCAAGTACGTTGCCCTGATTCCGGTCGAATAACGGTAGCGGCATCGACAGACCCACGACGTTGACCCGTTCGCGCTCTTCGCGGCTGTACTGGCTGCCGACGCTGACGGTCAGGTCAGGGATGCGCTTGGCGCGTTCTGAACCCAGCGCGGCTTCGCGCTGTTCTATCTGCGCCTGAGCGAGGCGTAGCTCGGCAGACTGGTTGATGGCGGTCAGTAGCTTTGCGCTCGGTGGCAGCTTGCCCGGCGACAGATCGGTGTATTCCAGACGCTCAAAAGAGGCGACCGGCGAACCTGTGGTGCGCGCCAGTTCACGGTTGCTGTTGATCTTCAGGGTCTCGGCGCGCCTTACCAGCAGGTCGGTTTCAGCCAGTTGCACCTGAGCGCGCGTGGCCTCCACCGGTGACACCTTGCCCGCCCGAACACGCCCTTCGGCAACCTGCAGGCCGCGCTCGGCCAGTATTCTGGACTGGCGCGCCAGGTCCAGACCTGCCTGCGCCCGCGCCGCTGCGTAGAACGCCTGAACCACTTCGGCCCGCAGTTCGTTGCCGCGTCGCTCCAGCTCCAGCCGGGCGGCGTCCTGGCCCTTGCTGGCGGCTTCGATGCGTGCTCCGCGCTTGCCGCCCAGTTCCAGTGCCTGGCTGAGCATCACGGTGGTGGTGCTGGTCTCGCGGCGTGTGTCTTCAACCTCCCACGACACCACCGGGTTGGGGATCAGCCCGGCCTGCTGGCGATCACCTTCGGCAACGCCGATCTCCCATTGCGCGGCGGCGAGTTCCGGGTTGCGGGCGAAGGCTGCGTCCAGCGCCTGAGCCAGGCTGATGCCCTGGGCTGCTGCGATGCCGGGAGCAGCAAATGGCAACAGCAGTAGACAAAGTGCGGCGACTTTCATGCCGGGCACCCTGTTACCAGACCGGTACGCGGAGTGCGTACGTTGTTCTTCAGTCGCATGAATTACCCTGTCCATGAAGCACCCCATCAAAACAAAAAACAAACAGGCACCTTGGCGCTGAAGTTGGCTGTGGGGACTTTATGTAACCGGAGCTATCAGAGGGATTGCTGGAAAATTACGATTTTGTTATCCAGCAAGATAAGCGTTTCTTTTCAGTACACTGCACGGCATCGTCATCATCCGTTCATCAAACAGGAAGCCTGGTTATGCGAATCCTTGTCGTAGAGGACGAGCCGAAAACTGCCGAGTACATGCATCAGGGTCTGACCGAAAGTGGCTATATCGTCGATATCGCTGCAACCGGGCTCGATGGCCTCTATCTCGCGCAGCATCAGGCTTACGATGTGGTGATACTGGATGTGAACCTGCCGGAAATGGACGGCTGGGAGGTGTTGAGTCGCCTGAGGAAGACGGTCAGTACGCGCGTCATGATGCTCACTGCACGAGGGCGCCTGGAAGAGAAGGTCAAGGGTCTGGAATTGGGCGCGGATGACTATCTGGTCAAGCCGTTCGAGTTTCCCGAGCTATTGGCAAGGGTCCGCACGTTGATGCGGCGCAGCGAGCAGACCACCACCTCCAAGGTGTTGCAGGTTGGCGATCTGGAGCTTGATCAAGGGCGGCACCGGGCGTTTCGCGGCAGCCAGCGCATCGACCTGACCACCAAGGAGTTCGCGCTCCTGCACCTGCTGATGCGTCACAGCGGGGAAGTCATGTCGCGTACCCAGATCATTTCTCTGGTCTGGGACATGAACTTCGATTGCGACACCAATGTGGTGGAAGTGTCGATCCGTCGCCTGCGCGCGAAGATCGACGATCCTTTCGAGACCAAGCTGATCCACACGTTGCGCGGCGTGGGCTATGTGCTGGAAGTGCGTGAATGAAACCGACGCGTCTGTCGACGCGCCTGGGGCTGACCGTTACTGCGCTGATTGCGTGCCTGGTGCTGGTAATGGAAATGCTCGCTTATGCGGATATTTCCCGTCAGCTCGATCTGCGCGCCGAAGACAGCCTGAACGAGAAGTTCGCGCAGATTGAACACAGCATGAGCGAGGGCTTTCTCGGCATCGAAGACATTGTTCAATACCCTCATACCCTGCGTGACCAGATCATCGGACACGACAGCTATTCGTTGATGGTGCTCGACGCGGGCAATCCTCGGCAGCAATTGATGATGGTCGGTAACGAGGAAGGCCGGAACCTGCCTGTCCCCGAGGCAGATCACATACCTCAAGGCTTTCAGGAGTTGCAGTCGGTACACGGCCACAAGATTCTGATGGGTTACAGGGAAATACACCTCAAGACAGGGCAGGATATTCTCGTCAGGCTGTCGATGGATCGGGAAAGTGACAGCACGCTGCTGCACGCTTATTTGAAATCGACTTTCCTGATACTGCCGCTGATCTTGCTGCTGGTCGGCTTCGGTGCCTGGTGGGTAGTGCGTCGTGGTCTCAGGCCGTTGGGCGCTTTCAGAAAAGTAACGGCGCTGATCTCGGCTCGCGATCTGTCTCATCGCATGAAAGTGAAGGGCCTGCCTGATGAGTTGCGCGACCTGGCGCATGCGGTCAATTTCATGCTGCACCGGCTGGACGGCGATGTGCAGCAACTGGCGCAGTTCTCGGACGACCTCGCGCATGAGTTGCGCTCGCCCATGAACAACCTGATGGGCAAGGCGCAGGTCACGCTGTCCAGGCCGCGCCCTTCGGTAGAGTACAAGCAGGCGCTGGAATCGTGTACCGAGGAGCTGGAGCGCATGTCGCGCATGATCAGCCAGATGCTGTTTCTGGCCAGTGTCAGCCAGCCTGCCGCGCCGTTGCCGGTTGAGGTCATCGACCTGCGCGAAGAAGCCGATAAGGTCGCCGAGCTGTTTTCATCTTCGGCGGAAGAGCGCGACATCACCTTGCAGGTTCAGGGTAACGCGAAGGCAACAGGCGAGCGGCTGATGATTCAGCGAGCGATTTCGAACCTGCTGTCCAACGCTATTCGCCACGGTCTGTCCGGCAGTGTCATTACCATCACCCTTGCCACGCATGCAGATGAAGTGTCACTGGCGGTGCGCAATGCGGGCGAGGGGATCGATGCCGAACACCTGTCGCGGCTGTTCGATCGCTTCTATCGGGTTCATGTCAGCCGCGCGCGACAGCAGGGCGGGACGGGGCTTGGGCTGGCGATTGTGCGTTCCATCATGAGCCTGCATGAAGGGCAGGTGACGGTCGAGAGCGAGCCCGGACACTTCACGACGTTCAGCCTGATCTTTCCTAAACTGGTGTAATGCGTCAGGTTGCTGGTCGTTCTTCAAGAACCTTTCGCTGCCCCCCGGCTCATAGCTTGTGAGCGGGTAGTGCCCGGATGCTTCAGATGAAGCTGAACCTATAAGGATGGACGTATGACAGTTGCTTTCTGGTGCGTGCTGGTCGCGATCCTGCTGCCGATTATGTGTGCCGGTATCGCCAAGTTCGGCAGCGGCAAATTCGGCAGCGGACACAATCATGACCCGCGCGCCTTTCTCGACAAGCTGGAGGGTTTCCCGCGCCGTGCGCATGCTGCCCAGCTCAACAGCTATGAAGCGACACCGGCGTTTGCCGCAGCGGTCATCATCGCGCACATTGCCGGCAATGCGCAGCTGGTGACCATTGATGTGCTGGCGGTGCTGTTCATCACCAGTCGTCTGTTGTACATCATCTTCTATCTGGCTGACCTCGCCGCACTGCGTTCGATAGTCTGGCTGGTGGGCATGGGGCTCATCGTCGCGCTGTTCGGCGTGTCGGCTTTCCCGGCCGTATCCTGACAGCCAGGTTGCGGCGCTGCCGATAATCCGCAGCGCCGCAACCTTGATCAATCGTCAGGCTGGACTTTCTCAAGGTCGGTCTGGGCTTCCTGCAACTCTTTGCGCGACTCGGCCAGCTTGTCCTTGCGCTTGTTGATCTTCTCCGGATCACCTTTGTCCATGGCCTTGTTCAAGTCGGTCTGGCGGCGGCTGACTTCCTGCTTGGCGTCCAGCACCTTTTGCTTTCTCTGCTTGATCAATGAGGTTTCGGTGCAGTTGGCATTGACCTCGGCGAGGGCCTTCTCAAGCCCGGCCTGCTCGGCCTTGTTACCTTCGGTCTTGGCGTCCTGAATCTTGCTGCTGATTTCCTGGCTTTTGATCTGGCACTCGGAAGGTGCGGGTGCCTGCTCATCTGCCAGCAGCGTTGTAGCCAGTAGCGTGCAACTGGTGAAAAGGATCAGTGGTGATAAAAACTGCATATGAACTCCGTTTGAACACGGACAAAAAATGGACGTCCGCTACTTAAAACCTGAAATACCCTGAGCCTGCAATTGATAGCTCAATGCCTGCACCTCTGGGGCCTGAAAAAAAGACCTCAGTTTCGCTGCCCGGCCAGACCCTATGCCCGGCTCTGCTTGCCATTGCTCAACGCTACGCCCGGCCAGTTCCTGCCAATTGTCAGGAAGTGTTGCGCTTCCTGTGGGCGGCAGTCCGATGGCCTTGAGCCACGTCTGAAACGGCCGTTCACGCGCTGTTTGCAGGCTGGCGAGCAGTTTAGCGCTGCTGCGCTCTGCGAAGCCGGGAATGTTAGCAAGCTCAGTATGATTCAGGGTCATCCAATCGAGCAGGCTCTCTATTTGGCCGTTTTCAATAAGCTTGTCCCAGGTCCCCGGACCGACGCCGGGCAGCGCAAGGCCTTTCTTGCCGCTGAGCCAGATCAGTCTGGCGCGGAACTGGCTTTCACAGCCTGGGGTGGCTTGCCAGCAGCTCAACTCATGAAAGTCGTCGGCTTGCGGAGTGATCATTTCAACTCGTTCAGCCGCGCGGGATATCACGCCGTCGAGTCTCGGAATCGTCAGCCCGGCCAGGCTCACGGCTACCTGATCGCCAGGTCTTATATCCAGTGTTTGCCAGCGTTGCAGTGAGCCGGTGCTGATGCGGCTGACGGTACGGTCGTCGAGACGTACCGGGGTCAGCTCCAGCACAGGGGTAATCCTGCCGCTGCGACCGATATTGAAGCTGACCTTGCGCACCTCGGCCAGTGCCTGTGCGTAAGGGTGCTTCCAGGCCGCGATCCAGTAAGGCGCACTGGCTTGCCAGCGTTGCATCGGTGGGCGCTGGCCCTGGCGCATGATCACGCCATCTGTCGCGAACGGCAGAGGATTGCGGTACCAATGCTCGCGCCATCTCGCAGCCTGAACATGATTTTCCAGTGAGTGCGTGTACGCCTCGCTGCCTTCAAAGCCCATGGCTTGCAGGCCTGCGAGTCGTTGAGCCATATCGGTAGGCCCGTTTGGCCAGTCCCAGACGAATAGCCCGATGGCATCAGCCTGCTGCGGGCTGATTGTCTGCCGGGCCAGCATGCCTGCCACCTTGCTGCGCGCGTTGACGCTGCCGGATGTTGCCTGAATATGATCGGTCAACCGCCAGTACAGCTCGCCTTGCAGGATCAGGGAGTCATGGTGGGATAGATGCTGAGGAATGGCCTTTATCAGTCGTGCCTGCGAAGTCCAGTCCTGGCCCTTGCGCCCGTCGCCGCGACTGATCGCTTGCACCAGCTGACCTTTTTCGTAAACGAGTGTGACTGCCACGCCATCGACCTTGGGTTGAATCCACAGATCGTTGCGGCCCTTGAGCCAGTCCTTGACGCTGCTTTCGTCGGCCAGCTTGTTGACGCCCGTGTGCGCAACGGGATGAGGCAACGGGCCGACTGCTGTCTTTAGCGGATCGGCCTCTGGGGTGGAAACGGCAAAGCACGAGCGCCACAGGTTCAGCTTCTGCCGCGCCTGATCGTAGAGCTCGTCCGGAATGTGCGAAATGCCCTGGCGGTGGTAGCTGTCGTCCCACGCAGCCATCTGCTGTTGCAAGTTTGTGACCTCGCTGCGCGCCTTGGCTGCAGGCCAGTCAGGGCATTGACTGGCATAGCCGAGGCCGGGCAGAAGAAACAGAAGGGCACACGTCATCAGGCGAATGGTGGGCAACATCGAAGCATCCTTGCTTTAGGAATGGGCTTGATGAGGCTAGTTGCTGGTGTTGTTTATAGACGGGTTGCTTGGTTACCGGGTTTTGCCAAAGCCCTGCGCGGCCTGTTTGATGACAGGACGCAGAGCGTCCGGAACGGCATACGACGCGGAGCGTCGCACGATAGTTGAGATAGTTGAGATAGTTGAGATAGTTGAGATAGTTGAGATAGTTGAGATAGTTGAGATAGTTGAGATAGTTGAGATAGTTGAGATAGTTGAGATAGTTGAGATAGTTGAGGTTATCGTTCCGCACGCTCCAGCGTCGGAATGCAGTGCGTGACGCTCCGCGT
The DNA here is from genome assembly GCF_058129925.1 of Pseudomonas sp. Pme6b. Lineage (NCBI taxonomy): Bacteria > Pseudomonadati > Pseudomonadota > Gammaproteobacteria > Pseudomonadales > Pseudomonadaceae > Pseudomonas > Pseudomonas sp. Pme6b. Next base: position 5,642,582 of record NZ_CM176704.1, on the reverse strand, counting down.
CACAGATCTGTGCCGCGCCGCGTATTCAAGATCGGACGCAGAGCGTCCAGAACGGCATGCGACGCGGAGCGTCGCACGATAATCGCCAGACGAAAAAAAGCCCCGAACGACCAGGTCGCTCGGGGCTTTTTTCTGGTTTTTTACAGACCGGCAGCGGCGCGCAGGGCGTCGGCGCGGTCGGTTTTTTCCCAGGTGAAGGCGGTGAAGGTGTCATCGCCAACGGTCATTTCGACCGGGGTACGGCCGAAGTGGCCGTAGGCCGCAGTGGCCTGGTACATCGGGTGCAGCAGGTCGAGCATGGTGGTGATGGCGTATGGGCGCAGGTCGAAGTTGTCGCGGACCAGCTTGATGATCTTGTCATCGGACAGCTTGCCGGTGCCGAAGGTGTTCAGCGAGATCGACGTCGGCTGTGCCACGCCGATAGCGTAGGACACCTGAATTTCGCAACGCTCGGCCAGACCGGCAGCCACGATATTCTTGGCCACGTAACGACCGGCGTAAGCAGCCGAACGGTCAACCTTCGATGGGTCCTTGCCGGAGAATGCACCGCCACCGTGACGGGCCATGCCGCCGTAGGTGTCGACGATGATCTTGCGGCCGGTCAGGCCACAGTCACCTACCGGGCCACCGATGATGAAGTTGCCGGTCGGGTTGATGTGGAACTGGGTGTCCTTGTGCAGCAGGTGCGCAGGGATGACGTGCTTGACGATCAGCTCCATCACGCCTTCGCGCAGGTCCTTGTAGGACACATCCGGGTTGTGCTGAGTCGACAGTACGATGGCGTCGACGCCGACAACCTTGCCGTTTTCGTAACGGCAGGTAACCTGGGATTTTGCATCCGGGCGCAACCACGGCAGCAGGCCGGATTTACGCGCTTCGGCCTGACGCTGCACCAATTGGTGAGAGAAGGTGATCGGTGCTGGCATCAGCACGTCGGTTTCGTTGCTGGCGTAGCCGAACATCAGGCCCTGGTCGCCAGCGCCCTGATCTTCAGGCTTGCTGCGGTCAACGCCTTGGGCGATGTCTACCGACTGTTTGCCGATGATGTTCATCACGCCGCAAGTCGCGCCGTCGAAACCGACGTCGGAGCTGTTGTAGCCGATGTCGAGGATGACGTTACGCACGATGTCTTCCAGATCGACCCAGGCCGAAGTCGACACTTCGCCAGCGATGATTGCCACACCGGTCTTGACCAGTGTTTCGCACGCTACACGGGCGTATTTGTCTTCAGCGATGATAGCGTCCAGAACCGCGTCGGAAATCTGGTCGGCGATCTTGTCCGGATGTCCTTCGGACACGGACTCGGAGGTGAAAAGTGAATATTCGCTCATCTCTACGGGTTTCCTTCATTTTACCGATGGTGAGTGTCGCCAGCCGGTCGCTGAAAATGGCGAACCTGGATCTGGAAACCATTACGTAAGCCTACATAGAGGCTTTCCCCGGGAACTAGCCCCGCAGCGATGGCCCAACGGGCCAGGTCTTCCTGCTCGAAACCTAACCAGAGATCGCCACAGGCCTCCCTGGCCCAGCTCTGGTCATGACTACACAATTCTGTTACCAGCAAACTACCGCCGGGTTTTACGTGTTCAGCCAGTTGCCTGAGGGCCTGGGCCGGGACTGCGAAATGATGCAGCACCATGTTGAGGACGACGCAGTCGGCACTGACTTTAGCGTCCGTCAGTGCATCGGCCAGCCTCAGCTCAACGTTAGCCAGCGCCTTGCGCTCGCAGACGCCGCGCGCCAGGTCCAGCATCACCGGGCTGTTGTCCATCGCGATAACCTGACCGAAGCGCCGGGCCAGCTCTGGCAGAAAGCCGCCGTCGCCGGGGCCTACTTCCAGCGCCGTTGCCTGCGCGCCGAAGCTCAGTTTGTCGAGCAAGGTCAGCAGGCTTTCGCTGTACTGCGCCAGACCGGCGATCAGGTCCTGCTGGGCACGAAACTTTTCGGCAGTACGGGCAAAGAAATCCTGGCTAGCCAGTGCACGTTGTCGATGCACCAGGCCTATGCGGCTCTGTACGTCGTCCGGCAGGTTCAGCGTGTCCACTTCATCAAGCAGCGCCGCATGCAGCCTGCCACCCGGCAATTCAGTGTGGGGCAGGGCGCGACGGTAGAAAATCGCATTGCCTTCACGCCGCGTTGCAACCAGATCGGCCTGCGCCAGCACCTTGAGGTGATGACTCATGCCAGACTGGCCGATGGCAAAAATCTGCGCCAGCTCAAGCACGCCGAACGAATCGTTGGTCAGCACACGCAGTACATTAAGCCGCAAGGGATCGCCGCCGGCCTTGCACAATGCAGAGAGGTCGTCGCATGCATCATGGCGAATGGCAGGTACACGCAGGTTCATAGCTGCGCAGTCTAGAGAGCGATCCGGAGCGCTGCAAGGGCAATATCAAAAAGTTTTGATATTGCTGGATGGGTGGCACCGGTCAGGCCTTGTGAACTTGTTGCGCTGACGGGTAATCCAGTCTTACAGGGCAAATAATGTCCGTAACCCCGGAAAAAAGCCTATGGTCGACTATCTGTGATTGCCCCCGGCCTGTCCCTGAGGGAAAATGGCCGTCTTTTTTCCGATCCTAATTTTACAATTCCCAGGAGATCAGCGATGCCAAGCCGTCGTGAGCGTGCCAATGCTATTCGTGCCCTAAGCATGGATGCCGTGCAAAAAGCCAACAGCGGCCATCCGGGTGCCCCGATGGGCATGGCGGATATCGCCGAGGTTCTGTGGCGTGATTATCTGAGGCACAACCCTGCAAACCCTGCGTTTGCTGACCGTGACCGTTTCATCATGTCCAACGGCCATGGTTCGATGCTGGTCTATTCGTTGCTGCACCTGACCGGCTACGACCTGTCCATCGACGACCTGAAAAACTTCCGTCAGCTGCACAGCCGCACACCGGGTCACCCCGAGTTTGGCTATACCCCAGGCGTTGAAACCACTACTGGCCCATTGGGTCAGGGTTTTGCCAACGCCGTCGGTTTTGCCGCTGCCGAGAAAACCCTCGCCGCACAGTTCAACCGTCCAGGCCATTCCATCGTTGATCACCATACCTACGTGTTTATGGGTGATGGCTGCATGATGGAAGGTATTTCCCACGAAGTCGCTTCCCTGGCCGGTACGCTGCAACTGGACAAGCTGATTGCGTTTTACGACGACAACGGCATCTCCATCGATGGCGAAGTCGAAGGCTGGTTTACCGACGATACGCCGAAGCGCTTCGAGTCCTACGGCTGGCTGGTGATCCGCAATGTCGACGGTCATGACCCTGAAGAAATCAAGACCGCCATCGACACCGCGCGCAAGAGCGACAAGCCGACGCTGATCTGCTGCAAGACCACCATCGGCTTTGGCTCGCCGAACAAGCAGGGCAAGGAAGAATCCCATGGTGCGCCGCTGGGTGCGGACGAAATCGCCCTGACCCGTGCGGCCCTGAAATGGAACCACGGTCCTTTCGAAATTCCGGCTGATATCTACGCCGAGTGGAATGCGAAAGAAAAAGGCCTGGCTGCCGAAGCCGAGTGGGATCAGCGCTTTGCTGCCTATTCCGCCGCTTTCCCTGAACTGGCCAACGACTTCATTCGTCGCATGAGCGGCGAGTTGCCTGCTGACTTTGCAGAGAAATCCGCTGCTTATGTCGCCGAAGTCAACGCCAAAGGCGAAACCATCGCCAGCCGTAAGGCCAGTCAGAACGCCCTGAGCGCACTGGGCCCGTTGCTGCCGGAAATTCTCGGTGGTTCGGCCGACCTGGCCGGCTCCAACCTGACCATCTGGAAAGGCTGCAAGAGCATCACTGGCGAAGACCCCAACGGCAACTACCTGCACTACGGTGTTCGTGAGTTCGGTATGGGCGCCATGATGAACGGTATTGCCCTGCACGGCGGCTTCGTGCCGTATGGCGCAACCTTCCTGATCTTCATGGAATACGCTCGCAACGCGGTGCGTATGGCCTCGCTGATGAAGAAGCGCGTGATCTACGTATTCACCCACGACTCCATCGGTCTGGGCGAAGACGGCCCGACTCACCAGCCGATCGAGCAACTGACCAGCCTGCGTACCACGCCGAACCTGGACACCTGGCGTCCGGCAGATGCCGTGGAATCGGCAGTGGCCTGGAAACACGCCATCGAGCGCAATGACGGCCCATCCGCGTTGATTTTCTCGCGTCAGAACCTGACTCACCAAGCGCGTGAACAGCAGCAAATAGATGCCATTGCCCGTGGCGGCTATGTACTGCGTGACTGCGCTGCAGAGCCTGAGCTAATTCTGATCGCGACCGGTTCTGAAGTCGGTCTGGCTGTGCAGGCGTATGACAAGCTGACCGAGCAGGGTCGCAACGTTCGTGTGGTCTCCATGCCATGCACCAGCATCTTCGAAGCTCAGGATGCGGCCTACAAGCAGGCTGTTCTGCCGCTGCAGGTCAGTGCACGTATTGCCATCGAAGCGGCTCACGCCGACTACTGGTACAAATACGTGGGTCTGGAAGGTCGCGTGATCGGCATGACCACGTTCGGCGAGTCGGCCCCTGCGTCAGCCTTGTTCGAAGAGTTCGGCTTTACGCTGGAAAACGTCTTGAGCACGGCTGAAGAGCTGCTTGAAGACTGATCAGCTATGTAACGTTGATGTTGATGTTGTGGGAGCGAGCTTGCTCGCGAATGTAGCAACTCGGTAAATCAGCTGAACCGAGTGCTGCCATTTGCGGACAAGTCCGCTCCCACATGACTGTTATTCCCTGGCGAAAACTTCATGCCCCAGCCCCGCCCTTACAAAGTTGCTCTGAACGGTTACGGCCGTATTGGTCGTTGCGTCGTTCGCGCACTGTGCGAGCGAGGGGCCAAGGCCGGGTTTGAAGTGGTTGCCATCAATGATCTGGCCGACATGGCCAGTCTCGAATACCTCACGCGCTTTGACTCCACACACGGCCGGTTTCCCGGCGAAGTGCGGGTCGAGGGGCAATACCTGCATATCAATGATCACCGCATCAAGGTTCTGCGCAGTGCGACGCCGGAAGGCATCGACTGGGCCGGGCTGGAGGTCGATCTTGTGCTTGAGTGTTCCGGTGTCTACAACACTCGCGAAGACGGCCAGCGCTTTCTGAATGCCGGTGCGCCGAGGGTGCTGTTCTCTCAGCCGATGGCCAGCGAGCGGGATGTCGACGCCACTGTCGTGTTCGGCGTCAACCAGCAGAAGCTGACTGGCCGGGAATTACTGGTCTCCGCAGCGTCGTGTACCACCAATTGCAGTGTGCCGCTGCTGCGTCTGCTGGATCAGGCCATCGGCCTTGAGTACATCACCATTACGACCATCCATTCGGCGATGAATGATCAGCCGGTAATCGACGCCTATCACCACGAGGATCTGCGCCGTACGCGCTCGGCGTTTCAGTCGATCATTCCGGTGTCCACCGGTCTGGCGCGCGGAATCGAGCGGCTGCTTCCGGAACTTGCCGGCCGGATTCAGGCCAAAGCTGTTCGTGTTCCGACCGTCAATGTGTCTTGCCTGGACATTACGCTGCAAATGTCGCGAGACACCGACGCTGTCGAGATCAACCGTATTTTGCGTGAGGCCGCCACCAGCGGCCCGCTCAAGGGACTGCTGGCCTACACTGAGTTGCCGCACGCCAGCTGCGATTTCAACCATGACCCGCATTCGGCGATTGTCGATGCGAGTCAGACCCGCGTTTCCGGTCCCAGGCTGGTCAATCTGCTGGCCTGGTTCGATAACGAATGGGGTTTTGCCAACCGAATGCTCGACGTCGCCGATCACTTTCTGCGCGTCGCTGACCAATAACAGTAAAAAAACAGGAATGCTCATGACCGTCTTGAAGATGACCGACCTCGATCTGCAAGGTAAACGTGTACTGATCCGCGAAGACCTCAATGTCCCGGTAAAGGACGGCGTTGTCAGCAGTGATGCACGTATTCTTGCCTCGCTGCCGACCATCAGGCTGGCGTTGGAAAAAGGCGCGGCCGTCATGGTCTGCTCGCACCTGGGTCGTCCGACCGAGGGCGAGTTCTCTGCTGAAAACAGCCTCAAGCCGGTTGCCGATTACCTGAGCAAGGCATTGGGTCGTGATGTTCCGCTGGTTGCCCATTATCTGGACGGCGTTGACGTCAAGGCCGGCGACGTCGTGCTGTTCGAGAACGTTCGCTTCAACAAGGGTGAGAAAAAGAACGCCGACGAGCTGGCACAGAAATATGCGGCCCTGTGCGACGTGTTCGTGATGGACGCTTTCGGTACCGCTCACCGTGCCGAGGGCTCGACCCACGGCGTTGCCAAATTCGCCAAAGTGGCAGCGGCAGGCCCGTTGCTGGCCGCCGAGCTTGAAGCGCTGGGCAAGGCCTTGGGCGCTCCGGCTCAGCCGATGACTGCCATCGTTGCCGGCTCCAAGGTGTCCACCAAGCTTGACGTACTCAACAGCCTGAGCGGCATCTGCAATCAGTTGATCGTCGGCGGCGGCATTGCCAACACCTTCCTCGCTGCGGCCGGTCACAAGGTCGGTAAATCGCTGTACGAACCTGACCTGCTCGACACCGCTCGCGCCATCGCCGCCAAGGTCAGCGTGCCATTGCCGACGGACGTGGTGGTTGCCAAGGAATTCGCCGAGAGCGCCACTGCAACCGTCAAGCTGATCGCTGACGTGGCCGACGACGACATGATTCTTGATATTGGCCCGCAAACTGCTGCGCATTTCGCCGAATTACTGAAATCTTCCGGGACTATCCTGTGGAACGGTCCAGTCGGCGTGTTTGAATTCGATCAGTTTGGTGAAGGCACCAAAACGCTGGCCAAGGCCATTGGCGAAAGCCAGGCGTTCTCCATCGCGGGCGGTGGCGACACACTGGCGGCTATCGATAAGTATGGTGTTGCAGAACAGATTTCCTACATTTCGACCGGTGGCGGTGCATTCCTCGAGTTCGTGGAAGGCAAGGTTCTGCCAGCGGTAGAAGTGCTCGAACAACGCGCCAAGGCTTGAATGAAAGCTTTGGACAAGGAGTGGTCAATGGTCAGGGCGTTACCGTGGTTTCTCATCGCAGGTTTGCTGGCCGGTTGCGCGGGCAAACCTGCGGTTGAAGAGGTGGAGAGCGACTCCCCGAGCCAACCGCTCCAGTTAAGCTGTTATCAGGCGGGCTGGCAGGCTGAAACGGTGCCGGTCATCTACAAGCGTGGCGGTCCGCAGGCATGGGATCGTTACGAGTTCATGCCCAGAACAGGCAATGTAGGATGTTTGTGAGCCAGGTCTGAAATCCGTTTGGCAACATTGACGGGCTTGGGCGGTCTTTAAAGAGTGGATATTTTTCCGGCAAAGGAGTTTCGCCATGAAGATCGCTGCCCTGGCTCTGATGAGCTGCGTTGTATTGGCTGGTTGTACCGGTTCTGGCTCACATGCCAAGACCTGTCAGATATTCAGCCCGGCCTCTGTGAATGTGCCGACGACTGAAAACAGTCAACGGGTCGAGGCACATGTAACGGGTGAGCCGGCCGACGACCGTAAACAGGAACAGAACTGCCCCTGACAGTTGAAACGACCGGCATACACCGCGTTTCGCAGGGCAGCCAGGAGATGTAATGAGACGCGTGATTGCCCTTGGGGTTTTGGCAGTGCTTGGCGGTTGTTCGAGCCTGAGCACATCGCAGCACAATGACCCCTGGAACCGTTGGGTGTGTGACAGCAATGCAGAGGTCAACTGGCGCTACATCGATTCGGCCAAAAAGGAAGTCGATGTTCGTCTGAATCAGAGCGATCAGGTGTTCAGGCTCAAGGCTGAACCCGGCGCTGCCAGCGGAACGCTTTACAGCAACAATGTGTTGGCATTCGTCAACAAGGGTAGCGAGGGCCTGATCTATTGGGACGCTACCAACGATCTGATCGGTCGCGGCTGCAAGGCCAGATAAGTCGGATCTCGGGCACACACGCACAGCCTTCGTGGCTGAGCTTATAACTTGAATGGCAGCCGCCACTACGGCAGGCTTGCTCGATTAACGACCCTACCGGGAGAGAGACAGACAATGGCACTTATCAGCATGCGCCAGATGTTGGACCACGCAGCCGAATTCGGCTACGGCGTTCCAGCTTTCAACGTAAACAACCTGGAACAGATGCGCGCCATTATGGAAGCGGCCGACAAGACCGACTCCCCGGTGATCGTCCAGGCTTCTGCCGGTGCCCGCAAATACGCCGGTGCGCCGTTTCTGCGTCACCTGATTCTCGCCGCGATCGAAGAATTTCCGCACATCCCGGTGGTCATGCACCAGGACCACGGCACCAGCCCTGACATCTGCCAGCGCTCGATCCAGCTGGGCTTCAGCTCGGTGATGATGGACGGCTCGCTGCGTGAAGACGGCAAGTCCCCAGCCGATTACGACTACAACGTCGACGTTACCCGTCGCGTAGTGTCCTTTGCTCACGCCTGCGGCGTTTCCGTGGAAGGTGAGCTGGGCGTGCTGGGTTCGCTGGAAACCGGTATGGCCGGTGAAGAAGATGGTGTTGGCGCGGAAGGCGTTCTGGACCACAGCCAGATGCTGACCGACCCTGAAGAAGCGGCTGACTTCGTCAAGCGCACCCAGGTCGATGCTCTGGCCATTGCCATTGGCACCAGCCACGGTGCGTACAAGTTCACCAAGCCGCCTACCGGTGACATCCTGGCGATCGAGCGTATTAAAGAGATCCACAAGCGCATCCCTAACACTCACCTGGTGATGCACGGTTCCTCGTCCGTTCCACAGGAATGGCTGAAGATCATCAACGAGTTCGGCGGCGACATCAAAGAAACCTACGGTGTGCCGGTCGAAGAAATCGTTGAAGGCATCAAGCACGGCGTGCGCAAGGTCAACATCGATACCGACCTGCGTCTGGCCTCTACCGGTGCCATCCGCGAATTCATGGCTAAAAACCCAAGCGAGTTCGACCCGCGCAAGTATCTGGCCAAAACCGTCTCGGCCATGCGTGACGTGTGCATCGCGCGCTACGAAGCCTTCGGCACCGCTGGCAACGCCTCGAAGATCAAACCGATCTCCCTGGACGCCATGTTCGAACGCTACGCGCGTGGCGAGCTGGATGCCAAGATCAACTGAGTTGATTGCGCATTGAAGAAACCCGCAGAAATGCGGGTTTTTTTATAGCGCTTCGAAATTGGCAGCGCGGCGCAGATTTGTGACGCAGAGCGTCACGACAGGCATTCCCACGCTGGAGTGGTATGACCCCCGAAGGTTGGACGCAACCTTTGGAGGCGTCATGGGTAAATATACAGTGCAGGCAAAACTCGCAGCCGTGAAAGAATATTGTGCCGGCAAGGCAGGGTTGAGGGATGTTGCGCATCGCCACGATGTGGACTTTTCCTGTCTTCGTCAGTGGGTCGCGGCTTATCAGATCCACGGCCCAGCGGCTCTTAAAGAGAAAAAGCGGCAGCGTTACAGTGACGAGTTCAAGCTAGCTGTTTTGAAGCGCATGCATGATGAGCGATTATCACTGCGCCAGACAGCGGCCTTGTTCGATATCCGTCAGTTCGGCATCATCAATCTATGGCAGCGCCTTTTTGACGAAGGTGCGCTTAACGCCTCCTCAAAGCCCCCTGAGAAAGCTGGACGCCCAAGAAAGATGACGACGACCCTTCCCCCTGTGAATTCCGCTCCAGTCGACGATGAATCGCGTTCGCGTGACGAGTTGCTTGCCGAGGTGAAGCAACTGCGGATGGAGGTCGATTATCTAAAAAAGCTCGATGCCTTGGTTCAGAAGAAGCAACGAATAGCGCAGCAGAAAAAGCGCAAATCGTAATAGAACTGAGGCCTTTGCATTCTCTGGACGGCCTGCTGAAGTTTGCCGGTCTGGCACGCAGCACTTTTTACTATCAACAAAAGGTACTGCTGGCAGACGACAAATACGCAGGGCTGAAGGACCTGATTCAGGCAACGTTCTACGAGCATAAGGGCCGGTATGGCTATCGTCGCATCACGGCAGTCTTGCGCAGGGCGGGCCATCTTGTGAACCACAAGACGGTGCAGAAACTAATGGGGCAGCTAGGCCTGAAGAGCCTGATACGCGTGAAGAAATACCGTTTCTACAAAGGCGAAACAGGTAAGGCCGCGCCTAACCTGCTAAAGCGTGATTTCAAAGCGCAATACCTTAACCAGAAATGGGCCACCGACGTGACCGAATTCAAAGTAGGAGGCCAGAAACTCTATCTGTCGCCGATCATGGATTTGTACAACGGCGAAATCATTTCCTATGCGATTGCCAGGCGCCCGCTGTACTCCATGGTCGACGAAATGCTTGACGGAGCATTCACGCGGCTTGGACCGGATGAAAAGCCGATTTTGCATTCTGACCAGGGCTGGCAATATCGGATGCCTATTTACCAGCGACTGCTCCATGAGAATTCGATCACAGCCAGCATGTCGCGCAAGGGTAACTGCTATGACAACGCGGCTATAGAGAGCTTTTTTAGCACGCTGAAATCCGAATTTTTCTACCTGAACAAATTTAACGATCTGGATGAGCTTCAAGCGGGTATCGAAGAGTACATTGAGTATTACAATCACTCACGCATAAAACTGAAGCTTAACGGCCTGAGTCCTGTGGAATTCAGGATGCAGGCCGCCAAGGCAGCGTAAGTGGATAATTGTCCAACCTTCGGGGGGCATACCAGAGCGTGAGGAACGATCGGCGTCCGGGAGAACACCTACAACTATCGTGCGACGCTCCGCGTCGCATGCCTTTCTGGACGCTCTGCGTCCTCTCTTGAAGTTGCTTAAACGCTCTTCATCAACCCCGCACACGCCGCCTTGTAAGCTTCGTGCTGATACTTGTTAAGCGTATCGGGCAGGGCGAAAGCGTGTTTCTTGTTCTGCGCATTAATGGTCTGCGGCGAGATCAGCGCTACATCGCAATCGGACATCAGTTGAAAGATGGTTTCGATCTTGAATGTGGTCGGGCCGCCGGCGAATTCGCCTTTCTTGCTGCGTTTTTTGATGGCGATGTGACTGACGCCGTGTTCGCGTACGAAGCTGGCGAGCTGCGTAGCGAAAGCCTTGACGTTGGCAGGCTCTTCATCGTCCTCCAGCGCGATCTTTTTCGTGGCCAGCGGCAGATGAGCGAGCCCGCTGCTCTGCCGAGTGGCAAGGGCGAAGATAGCTTCGCTGCCTTTGATTTCTACACCGCAAATAATCATGAGAAAACCTGATGAGCTCGTTCATATAAAGAAGCAGGTTATCTCATCGTAGACGTTATTCCTGTGCAATCGACTCCAGGTACTCCGAGCGCTCGTCGCTCATGCGCGCAATGCAGTCGTTTTCACTGATGGTGAATGCTTTGCTGCCTGCCGCAGAAGGGAAGACTTCAACGGCGCAATCTGCGTCACGCAGCTTCTCCCAGGCTTGCTGGGCGGTCTTGAGTTTGCTGGTAAAGTCGTTGAATTGCGTCTTGTTGGCAACGAACTGGGACTGAACACGCTTGAGCAGGTTGTTGAAATTTTCCTTGAGCAATTCTTCTGCAGTCGTGCGGCTGTAAACCGAGCACTCCAGAGTCTGCTTGTCATCGTCAACACCGTCGCAAGGCGAGACATCCGGGTTCTGAGCAGCCTGTACGCCTGTCACAGCCGTTGCCATCAGGGCCAGGGTCAGCAAAAACGTTTTCATCGAGTCGCTCCGATCCATTGATACGCTGGATTCTGTCTCAAGCGCGAGACAATGAACAGGTTTACGACATCGTGGGGCGACACGCCGTCACCCTTTGTCGCATCTTGACGCTTTCGGCAAACCCCCTGTCGTTTTTGCACCCGGTTCACGCGACCCTCCGGCATATGCTGACCCCATTAGCGCCGACAGCCGATTCGGCGCGCCGGAATCAAAAAAGGGGACAGCCTGATGAGCCCAGCCGAATTGCACGCCGACAGCATCGTTATTGACGGGCTGATCATCGCCAAGTGGAACCGCGAGCTGTTTGAAGACATGCGCAAGGGCGGCCTGACCATGGCCAACTGCACGGTGTCGGTATGGGAAGGCTTCCAGGCCACTATCAACAGCATCTGCAGCAGCCAGAAACTGATGCGCGAAAACAGCGACCTGGTCATGCCGGTGCACACCACCGCAGACATTCGCAAGGCCAAGGAACTGGGCAAGACCGGCATCCTCTTCGGCTTCCAGAATGCGCATGCCTATGAAGACCAGATCGGCTACGTCGAGATCTTCAAGCAACTGGGCGTCGGCATCGTGCAGATGTGCTACAACACCCAGAACCTGGTCGGCACCGGCTGCTACGAACGTGACGGCGGGCTGTCGGGTTTCGGTCGTGAGATCGTCGCTGAAATGAACCGTGTCGGAGTGATGTGCGACCTGTCCCACGTGGGTTCGAAAACCTCGGAAGAAGTCATTCTCGAATCGAAAAAGCCGGTCTGCTATTCCCACTGCCTGCCTTCAGGCCTCAAAGAGCATCCGCGCAACAAATCCGACGCTGAACTGAAGTTTATTGCCGACCACGGCGGCTTTGTGGGTGTGACCATGTTCGCGCCGTTTCTGGCCAAGGGCATCGATTCGACCATCGACGATTACGCCGAAGCCATCGAATACGTGATGAACATCGTGGGTGAAGATGCCATCGGCATTGGTACTGACTTTACCCAGGGGCACGGTCAGGACTTTTTTGAATACCTGACCCACGACAAGGGCTATGCCCGCCGTCTGACCAGCTTCGGCAAGATCATCAACCCGCTGGGCATCCGCACCGTGGGCGAGTTTCCCAATCTGACTGAAACATTGCTCAAGCGCGGTCATTCCGAGCGCGTGGTGCGCAAGATCATGGGCGAGAACTGGGTCAACGTACTGGCCGACGTCTGGGGCGAGTAATCCGCCAGCCACACCTTATCGAATTGAACCCCCGCGGCCTTTCAGGCGGTGGGTGTAACCCGAATCATCTGGAGTTTGACCCCCATGGCTAAAATCGCCCCGCAACTGCCTATCGAAGTCGACAGCGAAACCGGCGTCTGGACCTCCGATGCGTTGCCGATGCTCTATGTGCCCCGGCACTTTTTCGTCAACAACCACATGGGCATCGAAGAAGTGCTGGGTGCCGATGCCTACGCTGACATTCTCTACAAAGCCGGTTACAAGTCCGCCTGGCACTGGTGTGAAAAAGAAGCCGAATGCCACGGCCTGCAAGGTGTTGCCGTGTTCGAGCACTACATGAAGCGTCTGTCGCAACGCGGCTGGGGGCTGTTCAAGATTCAGGACATCGATATCGAAAAAGGCACCGCCAGCGTGAAGCTTGAGCACTCCTGTTTCGTGTATGTCTACGGCAAGGTCGGACGTAAGGTCGACTACATGTTCACCGGCTGGTTTGCCGGGGCGATGGACCAGATACTCGCCGCCAGCGGCAGCTCGATCCGTACCGTAGCCGAGCAGGTTTACGGTGGTTCCGAAGAAGGTCACGACGACGGACTGTTTGTCGTCAAGCCGCTGTAAATCGAGGATCGCGTTATGGCTTTCGAAGCGATGTTCCAGCCGATCCAGATTGGCAAACTGACAATCCGTAACCGTGTGTTGAGTACCGCGCACGCTGAGGTTTATGCCACAGACGGCGGTATGACCACCGACCGGTATGTGAAGTACTACGAAGAGAAGGCCAAGGGCGGCATCGGTCTGGCCATCTGCGGCGGCTCATCAAGTGTCGCCATCGACAGCCCGCAAGGCTGGTGGAAATCGGTCAATCTGGCGACCGACAGAATCATCCCGCACTTCCAGAACCTCGCCGACGCCATGCACAAGCACGGCGCCAAGATCATGATCCAGATTACTCACATGGGCCGTCGCTCGCGCTGGGATGGTGATCACTGGCCGACCCTGATGTCGCCGTCAGGCATTCGCGAGCCGGTACACCGTGCGACTTGCAAGACCATTGAGCCGGAGGAGATCTGGCGAGTGATCGGCAACTACGCCAGCGCAGCGGCGCGTGCCAAGGCCGGTGGGCTGGACGGGGTCGAGTTGTCGGCGGTGCACCAGCACATGATCGACCAGTTCTGGAGCCCGCGGGTCAACAAGCGCACCGATGAATGGGGTGGCAGTTTCGAGAACCGCATGCGCTTCGGCCTGGAAGTGATCAAGGCGGTGCGCAAGGAGGTCGGCCCCGACTTTTGTGTGGGCCTGCGCATCTGTGGCGACGAGTTCCACCCCGATGGTCTCAGTCACGAGGACATGAAACAGATCGCCAAGTATTACGACGACACCGGCATGATCGATTTCATCGGCGTGGTGGGCTCGGGTTGCGACACCCACAACACCCTGGCCAACGTCATTCCGAACATGAGTTATCCACCGGAGCCGTTTTTGCACTTGGCGGCCGGGATCAAGGAAGTGGTCAAGGCCCCGGTGCTGCACGCGCAGAACATCAAGGACCCGAACCAGGCAACGCGAATTCTGGAAGGCGGCTATGTCGACATGGTCGGCATGACCCGCGCGCACATTGCCGACCCGCACCTGATCGCCAAGATCAAGATGGGCCAGATCGATCAGATCAAGCAATGCGTCGGTGCCAACTACTGCATCGACCGCCAGTATCAGGGGCTGGATGTGCTGTGCATTCAGAACGCTGCGACGTCCCGCGAATACATGGGCGTGCCGCACATCATCGAAAAATCAGCCGGGCCAAAACGCAAGGTCGTGGTGGTCGGTGCCGGTCCTGCCGGTATGGAAGCGGCTCGGGTATCTGCCGAGCGTGGCCATGACGTAACGCTGTTCGAGAAAAAGGAGTTCATCGGCGGGCAGATCACTACCGCGTCCAAGGCACCGCAGCGCGACCAGATTGCCGGTATTACGCGCTGGTTCCAGCTGGAGCTGGCGCGCTTGAAAGTAGATTTGCGTCTGGGTGTTGCGGCCGATGCAGCAACCATCCTCGACCTGCGCCCGGACATCGTGGTGCTGGCGGTCGGCGGTCACCCGTTTCTTGAGCAGAACGAACACTGGGGTGCGGCTGAAGGCCTGGTGGTCAGCAGTTGGGATGTGCTGGACGGCAAGGTGGCGCCCGGCAAGAACGTGCTGGTCTACGACACCATCTGCGAGTTCACCGGCATGTCGGTGGCCGACTATCTGGCCGACAAGGGCAGCCAGGTCGAAATCGTCACCGATGACATCAAGCCGGGCGTGGCAATTGGCGGAACCTCGTTCCCGACCTACTACCGCAGCATGTACCCCAAGGAAGTGATCATGACCGGCGACATGATGCTGGAAAAGGTCTATCGCGAGGGCGACAAGCTGGTGGCGGTGCTGGAGAACGAATACACCGGTGCCAGGGAAGAGCGAGTGGTCGATCAAGTGGTGGTGGAAAACGGCGTGCGTCCGGACGAAGCGATTTATTACGCGCTCAAGGAAGGCTCGCGCAACAAGGGCCAGATCGACATCGATGCGCTATTCGCCATTCAGCCACAGCCTTCATTGAGCCAGCCGGGCGACGGTTACCTGCTGTTCCGTATCGGCGACTGCGTGGCGCAGCGCAATACCCATGCAGCGATCTATGACGGCTTGCGCCTGTGCAAGGATTTTTGAGAACAGCTACAGGTTGCAAGCTTCAAGCTGCAAGTAGAAGCCTTTGCTCGGTACTTTTTCTTGAAGCTTGCAGCTTGAGGCTTCCAGCTTAAAGCTTGCATCTTGAGGGCAACGTGATGCTAGACACCCTTCTTCCCATCCTGCTGTTCAGCGCCCTGGCCCTTGCGGCGCTGGGTGCGTGGCGGCGGGTGAGCATGTGGCGCAACGGACGGCCCTCGAAAGTCGACTTGCTCGGCGGGCTGCTGGCCATGCCCAAGCGCTACATGGTTGACCTGCACCACGTAGTCGCACGCGATAAATACATCGCCAACACCCATGTTGCCACTGCAGGCGGGGCGGTTGCCTCAATCGTGCTGGCGATTCTGGTGCACGGCTTCGGCCTGCATAACCGCGTTCTTGGCTACGCGCTATTGCTAATGACGGCGGTGATGTTTGTCGGCGCGGTATTTGTCTATAAGCGTCGTCTCAATCCGCCCGCGCGTTTGTCGAAAGGGCCGTGGATGCGTCTGCCGAAAAGCCTCATGGCGTTTTCCGCGAGTTTCTTTCTGGTCACGCTGCCGGTGGCGGGCATTCTTCCCGAGCATTTTGGTGGCTGGGTGCTCGTCGCTGTTCTCGGGCTGGGCGTGCTGTGGGGCGTAAGCGAACTGTTTTTCGGCATGACCTGGGGCGGGCCGATGAAGCACGCCTTCGCCGGGGCCCTGCACCTGGCCTGGCACCGGCGTGCCGAGCGCTTTGCTGGTGGTCGCTCCACGGGCCTGAAACCTTTGGACCTGAACGATCGAACCGCACCGCTGGGTGTGGAGAAACCTCAGGACTTCACCTGGAACCAACTGCTGGGCTTCGACGCCTGCGTGCAGTGCGGCAAGTGCGAAGCGGCCTGCCCGGCGTTTGCGGCAGGCCAGCCACTCAACCCGAAAAAGTTGATTCAGGACATGGTGGTCGGCCTTGCCGGTGGCACCGACGCAAAATTTGCGGGCAGTCCATATCCGTCGCTGGATGGCAAAGGCAAGCCGCTGGGCGAGCATGGCGGCAATCCGCATCAGCCCATCGTCAACGGGCTGGTGGACGCCGAAACGCTGTGGTCCTGCACCACGTGCCGAGCCTGCGTCGAAGAGTGCCCGATGATGATCGAGCACGTCGATGCCATCGTCGACATGCGCCGTCACCTGACCCTTGAAAAGGGCGCGACGCCAAACAAGGGTGCCGAGGTGCTGGATAACCTGATCGCCACCGATAACCCCGGCGGTTTTGCACCGGGTGGTCGGATGAACTGGGCAGCGGATCTGAACCTGAGTCTGCTCAGCGAGAGAAAGAGCGTGGACGTGCTGTTCTGGGTCGGCGATGGCGCGTTCGACATGCGCAATCAGCGCACGCTGCGCGCCTTTGTCAAAGTACTCAAAGCGGCCAGGATCGATTTCGCCGTGCTGGGCCTCGAAGAGCGCGACAGCGGTGACGTGGCACGGCGTCTGGGCGATGAGGCAACCTTTCAGGTACTTGCCCAACGCAACATTCAGACCCTGGCCAATTACAGCTTCAAGCGTATCGTGACCTGCGACCCACACAGTTTTCATGTGCTGAAAAACGAATATGGCGCTTTTGGCGGTGACTATCAGGTGCAGCATCACAGCACCTTCATGGCTGAACTGGTGCGCAATGGCGCATTGAGTCTGGGCCAGCACAAAGGTGCCAGCGTGACCTATCACGACCCGTGTTACCTGGGCCGTTATAACGGCGAGTACGAGGCCCCTCGTGACGTGCTGCGTGCGCTGGGTATAGAAATCAGGGAAATGCAGCGCTCGGGCTTTCGTTCCCGCTGCTGTGGCGGTGGTGGCGGCGCGCCGATCACCGATATCCCCGGCAAACAGCGAATTCCCGACATGCGCATGGACGACATTCGTGAAACCGCTGCCGAGGTGGTAGCAGTCGGTTGTCCACAGTGCACGGCCATGCTTGAAGGCGTGGTTGAACCACGCCCGCTGATCAAGGATATCGCCGAGCTGGTGGCCGATGCGCTGATTGAAGAAGTTATCCCCAGCCCGTCTGTTGCCAGCAAACGTGAACCCGCGGAGGTGTACTGATGAGCGACATTATCCGCCGCGACCCTCGTGCCGAGTGGATTGCTCGCAATCGACTGCACCCACTGCATGCGGCCATGCAGCCGGCGCTGAACAGCTGGATGGGACCAAACGGTTTGCTGCGCAAGAACGTGCATGGCCTGGGTTTTATCGGTCCCAACGGTATAAAGCGCATCGACCGTAGCGGCGCTCAGCAGGGTGGCGCGGTCAAGCGTTCGGCCGCTGCCGACGTGCAGTTGCCACTGCATGCCATCGTCGAGCCAGCGTTCTATATCACGGTGGTGCCCGATATGGTCGGCGGCCGCCTGAGCAGCCACGATCGCGACTTGCTGGGGCTGGCGCGTCAGCTTGCCGGAGCTGAAGGTGCCGTGCTGGCAGTGGTGTTCGGCGAACACAAGGAAACTGCGTTCGACGTTGCTGGCGTGGATCGGTTATTGATTATCGACGGTGCCGGGTTCGACGGTTATTCACCGGAACAGCGCGTGCAGGGTTTGCGAGCTGTGGATAACCAGTTCAACCCGCGCCACTGGCTGTTGCCGGACAGCCGTAGCGGCGGTGGCGAGCTGGGAAGACGTTTTGCCGCCAGTATCGGCGAGCGACCTGCAACGCGGGTCTGGCAGGTCAAGGACCAGCTGTGCATAAGTCGGGCAGGAGCCGGGCGCGAAGACCTGGTTCGGCCTTTGGCCCGTCTGATTCTGGCCGCCGTAGAGTGTGCCGAACCGGTGAGCGAAACCCGCCACGAGGTATTGGCGGTCGAGTTGTCCACAAGCGTGGCGCGCAGCCTGCCGCGTATAGAGGACCTGGGAGCGGTTGCCGTCGATCCCGGAGTTATCCCCATGGCTGAAGCCGAATTCATTCTGTCTGGCGGCAATGGTGTCAAAGACTGGGACCTGTTTCATCACGCCGCTTCGGTACTCGGGGCCACCGAAGGGGCGTCGCGGGTGGCGGTGGACGATGGTTTCATGGGCCGCGAGCGGCAGGTAGGCGCGAGTGGCACCTGGGTGACCGCAAGGGTGTATGTCGCCGTCGGTATTTCCGGGGCCATCCAGCATCTGCAGGGCATCGGCGCCTGCGACAAGGTCATTGCGATCAATCTGGATGCGGGGTGCGACATGGTCAAACGCGCTGATCTATCGGTCATCGGCGAGAGCGCCGAAGTGCTCACGGCGTTGATAGCCGCAGTGCAAGCCTGGCGCAGCGGAGGTAAGCGCGATGCAGCCTGAAGTGTCTGTGGATAAGCATGCGGTACAGATCATCAGTCTGGTGTCCATCGGGGCGCACCCGACATCGGGTCGTGCGCGCCGCGCCGAACAGGATGCGCGGGCCGTCGAGCTTGGCTTGCAGCTGGCTGGGGATAACTTGCAGGTACTGCACGCCGGCAATGCCGAAGAACCGGCACTGCGCGCTTACCTTGGCATGGGGCTCAACGAGCTGCATGTGCTGGAGCAACCCGAGGGCGCCGATGCGCTGGTCGCGTTGACTGACTACCTCCGCGATTCTGCCGCACAGGTGGTGCTGGCCGGCAGTCAGGCTGAAACCGGTGAAGGGTCGGGCATGCTGCCTTTTCTGTTGGCTGAAAGGCTGGGCTGGCCACTGGTGACCGGTCTGGCTGAGGTCGAGTCGCTGAACAACGGTACCGCAGTGGTGTTGCAGGCTCTGCCTCGCGGCCAGCGTCGTCGGCTGAAGGTCCGCCTGCCGTTTCTGGCCACTGTGGATAACGCGGCTCCCAAACCTCGACAGAGCGCATTCGGGCCCGCACAGCGTGGCACGCTGGACACCGAAAGAGTTCAGGTCGTTGCCGATGAGTTATTGACCAACCAAGCGCTGCAGCCAGCCAGACCGCGGCCCAAACGCCTGAAAGTGATCAAGGCCAAGAGCGGCGCTGATCGCATGAAAGCCGCCACTGCCAAGGCCAGCGGCGGCGCAGGCCAAGTGCTGAAGGGGCTGCGCCCGGAAGAGGGCGCAGCCGCGATTCTGAAGCTGTTGATCGATGAGGGCGTCGTAAAGTAAGGCTATGGTCTGGTGCTGCCCTCTTTGATGGGCGGTTTGCCTTTCTGCTCGGAGAGAGGCTGGAAGTAGGCATAGGAAATGCTCCCGTCCAGACCACCGCCATTACTGACCTCGACTTTTACATCCGCGTTTTCGTAACTGCGGTTGAAACTCGAAATCGTGATGGGTAGCAAGATGGCTCGTTTGAACGTTACGCCTGTACGGCCTTGGCCAAAACTTCCGTCCGGCTTGCCGGTAACCGAGAACCTCGATCCCTTACCGGCCTTGAGTATTTTGGCAGAGCGTATTTCATCGTTGTCGCAGCCATAGCTGTTATTGCCACTGCCCATTTTGAATTGTCTGTCCGCATTGAAGGGCACCGTGCAGACAATATTCTGTGTTGCCCCATTGCCTTCATAGAACACAATGCTTGCGTCGCTTATGTCGTTATCGTCTGCTTTGTTAAGCACTTTTATTCGTGAAACCTTACCGTCAAGCCCATTATTATGAGAGGCGACCTTGCAGTAGTAGAACGTATCGGCCGAGCCCTCGAATGAATCGATTCGCACCCTTTTGCCCATGGGAATCGATTGCTTGACGTCTATCAGTGTGAAGTCATCCTGCTTATCTGCGTCGGGGTTGTCGTACAGTTCTATACGCGTGCCCGCTCGAACACCCTCAAGTTCCATTGACCGGAGTTCGTCGTTCTCACACCCGCGTGAGGCAAGCTTCATGTCATATTGAACGCCGCTGGTGCCCCCACCCTGATTCACCGGCAATACGCAGGAGGTGTCCCCCGCACGGTTGGCCCGGTTGTCTTCGTAGAAATAGAGACCGCCTTGAGAAAGCGCCGCAGCATAGGGCAGCGCGTCACCCACCTGGTTGAAGTCAATGCCCAGGTAGTTGGGTTTGCGCCAACCGGTCGCTTCGCCGCAATAGTTTTCCACCCGGCGCTGCAACCAGGTCAGGTTGTTGTCCATGTTTCCTGCATGCAGCGTAGTACTGCCCCAGGCATGGAATTGATTAAGAACGAATAGCCGCGGCAAACCACCGTCACGGGTGCGCAATGAAAGGTCCATGTAGCTGTAGCGTCTTTTGCATTGCCAGTCATGAACCAGCGAAGTTATACCCAGGTTGTAGGAGTTCTCAACTTGCGTGTTGGGTGGCCAAAGAACCTCGGCCTGTTTGCCGGCCAGCGTGTACTTCTGCGCCGCTGACCCGTTCGATAACATGACGAGGCGTTTGTTACTGTCGATCATTTCCCCGAACCGTTGGCCAGCTTTGTCCGTTGGACCACATGGCTGTAATCCGCTATTTCCGGCACTTCTTCCAGCACCGGGAGCAGTTCGGCTGGGCTCAGCGTCGATTCGAAAAGCATGGAAATGACGGCATTTCGATCTTTCTTCATGTAGGCAATAAACTCTCTTAGCACGTCGCTTAACAAGGGCGCGTCCCTCCAGCATGCACCGATCGCCGGCAGATGGCATACCCGAACCCGTTTTTGCCCGTTGTCATCGCCCACATCCATGTGGATATCCAGCATGAACCCCCTGATACCGCGTTCCAGTTGTGGAGTAATGGCGTCCAGATAAGCATTGTGCGCAGTGACCCACGTGTACTGATCGAAGGTCTTGGTGAAGTCATTGATGCCCGGCGCTGCATACGCATCCTTGTTGACCCTGATCCAGTGGGCGTCTTCTGTTTCTGAGGTCGGGTAATACCAGTAATGCGCGGCTGCGTTACCGGAAAATTTCGAGCGGTAAAAAGTAATGTTATTCAGCGAGTGAATGGCGCCGGGGTACGTAGGTTCGTCCCATTCCTTCGGATCCTGCCATGTTCCTGCATGCTTGCCAGCATAGGTCCAGTAACTGTTGTCTGCAGCACCCGCAGGGTAATACCAGTTGTGTCTGGCCGGGCTGCCTTCCTTCAAGGCCTTGAAGAACCGTGTTTGGCCATTTTCATCGTAACGATGAATTTCCCCCACACGCGTAAATTCGTTCCATGTTTTGGGATCGGCTTAGTTACCTTCATTTTTGTAGAGATATGTCCAGTCTGACGTGCTGTATTCCGAGGTTGGAAAGTACCGGCCCGCTTCGGACGGACGACCCTCTTTTTCTGCACGGAACAACAACCGTTCGCCGTGGTAGTCGTAGCTGTAGATATCATCCGGGTAGGCGTAGTCGTTCCAGGTATTGGGCACTTCGAACGTACCTCGTCCCTTGCGGAAGAACTCCCACCATGTAGAGCTCTTGTCGGCAACAGGGTCGCCTTTAGCGGGCTGCTCCTTGGGGTAGTCGTTCTTGCCTGTGAACTTCGACCTGAACAACATGCTTTGATAGTCGATGGTTGTCTGATGGACAAGGCCATTCTGCGTCCAGTCAGCCAGGCTTTTGGGCTGATCGCGTGTTCCAGTGAGGTGCGTGACCTGAAGAAACTTCCAGGCTGGCGACTTTTCGACGAGAGCCGGAGGCTTCTTCTCTTCGTCCGCATCAAGTGGCGCGTTCGGAGGCTGGCTCCATTTGTCCTGCTCAGGTATACCCTCCTTGTCGGAGTTCACGCTAAACAACAAGCGCATTCCGCTGACATTGCGCACATGAACGGCGCCACGCCAGCTGACTTCGTTCCACTCTTTAGGGTTATCGACGGTGCCGGCGTGCCTGGAGATGCCATAGAAAACCCAGTTTTCGTTGTCCTGTTGATCGGCGGGGGTTGGCCAGTCATTCAATGAAGGAACACCGCTGTTTTTCGCGATGAAATAATGATCACCATCCTCGTACGTGGTTTTTACATAGTCGCCTGGTATGACGGGCTCGTTCTCATTCTTGGGATCGCTGATAGTGCCGTCGTGTCTTGCGGTCGCTACGTAGAGGAAATGTTCAGTGCTACTGTCGTCTGGGGGATAGGCCCAGTTCTGCTGGTTGGGTATTCCAGCGCGTCTGGCTTTGAAATAGAGCCGTATGCCGTCTTTTTCTACGCGATGAATCGCTCCCCTCCACGTAACTTCGTCAGGTACATGAGGGTCGGCAAAAGTGCCTGCATGCGACGTCGTGCCGTAATAGGCCCACTGTTCGGTGCTGCTTTCATCTGTGGGGTAGTACCAGTTATGTGTTGAAGGTGTCCCTGTCATCTGTGCACGGAAGTAGAGTGTTTTGCCATCATACTCATAGCGATGCAGACGTCCGGGCCACGTGTATTCATCCCACTCCTTGGGATCGTTTTCGGTTCCGGAGTGCCTGCTGACGCCCAGAAAGTGCCAGGAGTCGTTATCAGTGGGGGTCTTTGGCCGTTCGCCTACATCAACGTTCATTTCGCCGGATTTTTTGGCTTCAAACATAAATCGCGTTTCCCGGTCCAGATGGATGGCACCCGCCCAGGTTGGCTGGTCGAAATATTTGGGACTGTTCAGCGTGCCTTGGTAAATCGAAAAGCCAACATGATCAAAGTTGTTTTCGTTCCCATAGCCCTCTGGATCATCCGCCACATGCCCCCAGATTTTCGATCTGAAGAACCATCGGGTAAAACTTTCGCCAATACCGGTGGGGATTTTCACCACGTGTAGCGCGCCTGGCCAGGTTGCATCGGATTCAGGTTTCGGATCGAGCCAACTGCCCGCGTGAATACCCATGTCCAGGTAAGACCATTGCTGGTTGCTGTCAGGCGGTGTCGGATAGTGCCATCCTCCCTGACCGGGAACGCCATCGATGAGAGACCTTGCGAAGTAAACCTTTCCATCAACTTCAAAGCGGTGAATCGCGCCAGGCCAAGTGATTTCGTAAGCGTCCTTGGGTGATTGCAAGGTGCCTGCAAGCGCACTTTTACCCACATAAAACCAGTCTTCATTGCTTTGCTGTGAGTCAGGCAGCGGATGCCCGGTACTGAAAACACCGGCAAAACGAGCCTGGTAATACTTGTCCGTGGTGTGGATGACCCGGACAGTCTCGCCTGGCCTGATCATCTCCCCGGCCTGCACTGGATCAGTCAATGTGCCTTGATGAGAGGCTTGGCCCACGAACTCCCACCAGGCGTTGCCGGCTGCTTGCAGCGGAAGCGGGTGATCGATGCCGATGACAGCTAGATTGCCTGCAATCTTCGAGCGGTAATAATGCCTGGTGTTTTCGACCTGGCGCATATGAATCGCTCCCGTCCAGGTCACTTCCTGCTGATCCTTGGGATTGATGATATCGCCCGAATGCCTGGATTCTCCGACTACTGTCCAGTAATCATTTTCTCCGTTCAGAGGAATCGGCCAGTCGTGCTCGGCAAGCAGTCCATCGACTTTGGAGAGCAGATACAGAGTACGGTCTCTGGCTTGCATCGCGTGGATGCTGCCGGGCGAGGTAAATCCTGAGGAGCCTTTCGGATCGGCCCAGGTACCCTCGGGAACGTTTGTGCCCAAATACTGCCAGTGCTCGTTGTCGGTTCCAGGTACGGGATAACTCCAGTCATTGGCTTGAGGAATGCCCTGTGCGAGAGAGCGGTAATAGACGTGTTGACCTTCAACGGTAATGGCGTGAATCAGCCCCTGGCTGGTCATTTCGTCGAAGTCTTTCGGATCGGCGAACGTGCCTTTGTGCCGGACCACGCCCATCACTTTCCAATACTCTGTATCGCCCGCAGTCGGGAGAGGCCAATGGTCGGCGGTCGGGTTTCCGGACTGCTGAGCTATGTAAAACTGGCGCCGGCCTGATGAGCTGTACTCGTGAACAGCGCCAACCCAGGTCTGGCCGCTCATTGATTTGGGGTCGGCGTAAGTGCCAGCCTGATCGGAGGTAAACATGAACTCCCAGAAGTCTGTACTTGCGGGCTGTTGCGGGTAAGGTGTTTGCGAAGTGGGCTTTCCGCTGATTTTCGATTTGAGAAACACCCGTTGACCATCGATGGTTGCTACGTGTATCGCATCTGGCCAGGTAGGATCGGTAAAGGGTTTTGGGTCCGAGAAGGTGCCGGCATGTTCTCCGGCGTACTCATAGAACGCGTTGGATTCGTCGCCTGAGGGATATACAGCACCTACATCCTGAGCAAATCCGGAAAATCTGGAGCGGAAAAGTTTTTGACGCGTCAGGCCAAGCTGGTCGGCAAAGATTGCGCCGGGCGTGTTGATGTCGTTACGTTCGCGCGGCGTTTCGGCTGTGCCGCCGTTGAGTGAGGTCACGTAGCTCCACTGATCATCGCTTGTTTCGCCCACCGGATAAATCCACCCCCCTGCATCCGGTTGAGCCTGCTGCCTGGCCGCAAAAATGATGTGCTGATCTTCATCCAGGTGCAGTGCGCCAGGCCATGTGGTGTCATCACGGTCTTTGAGGTCGTCTGCCGTGCCGGCATGTTTGAACACCGTGACGAACTCCCAGTGTGTGTTACTGGCGAGATCATTCGGGTAGGGCGTCGTTGCGGAGGGCATGCCGTCGAACAGTGAGCGCAGTACTACACGCTGACCCTTGATCGAGGCCTCATGCAGTGCGCCGATCCGGGTGAAGTCATCGAAGGGCTTGAAGTCACTCCATGTGCCTGCGTGCCTGCCTGCATAGACCCAGTAAGGATCGGCGATGCCTACAGTCGAGAAGCTGTCGAGATCGTTGGCGGGGTAGCCTTCGTAATTGGAAACATAGAACGTGCGCGCGCCTGGAACAGTGCCATCCACGTAGACCGAACCTGCCTGGCTGTAGTCAGCGAACTGCCTCGGCGCTTCGAAAGTGCCTAACGGTTGTATCACCGGAATATATGACCAGTGTTCATTGCTTTCTGGTGTGGTTGGCAGCGGCCAGTCCTGCTCGGAGGGAAAGCCCTCTGCCAGCGATACGAAATAAACGGGAGTGCCGTCGATCAGCGTTTTATGCACCGCGCCGGGCCAGGTAAATTCCTGTTGGGTCTTGGGGTCGGCCACTGTTCCTGCATGGAGAGAAGTCCCCAACGAATGGAACTCGTCGGTCTGGCTGTAATCCCAACCGGTTGCCGGCGCGGTCCAGGATGTCAGCGCACGATACAGCGCTTTCCCCTGGCTCTGCGGCGCTGAATGGATAGCGCCGACCCAGGTCTCGGTGTCCAGATCAGTTCTGGGGTCCCACCAGGTTCCGGCGTTCTGGGTGATGCTGCGCACTCCCCAATAAGTGGTATTGGCAGGCCAGGTTGGGTAAGGCTGTTCAACTGCCCCCGCGAAGTGCGCCGCGAATGAAACCCACTTGCCCTGCAGTTTGGCGCGATGCAGTTTGTCGAGCGCCGTGTTTTCTCCGAAGGCTTTCGGATCTGTATATGAGCCTTCATGTGCGCCGCGATAGTCCCAGTTGTGATTGCTCTGCGCGTCATTGGGGAACTCTGCATTCAGAAGGGGCGCAAACCCGATAAATGTGGATGCGTAGTAGTGACTGCGTAGCGGGCTCAGCGGGTTGCGATAATAAGAGCCCTTCGACGTGCTCATGTCGGTCCAGGGTTTGGGGAGGGTGACCCCTATGCCTGACAGGGTTCCCGCAAACTTCCAGTACCCAGCGCCTTGCTCTGTGCCGGGTGCAGGCCAAGCATCAACACTTGGGCGTCCGGTGTGCTGTGCCAGATAAACGGTTTTGGTGTGCTCGAAATATACGAAGACGCCAGGCCATACCAGATCCTGATCGGTTTTCATGGCTTCAGGTGTTCCGGATTTATCAAAAAAGCCTAGGAAGTCCCAGAAATCATTGCTCTGTGCTGTGGTGGGATAGGGTGTTTCGGCGCTTGGCGTGCCGTCCACTTTCGAGCTTAACAAAGCCTTTTTGTTATCAATCAGGCCCATGTGCAGGGCACCCACACGGGTAGGCTCATCGAACGACTTGAGGTCCGGCCCCAGACCTGAATGCTGGCCGGCGTAGGTCCAGAATTCGGTTGAACGTGGCGTATCGGGAAAAGCCGGATCAGCCTGATCAGGCTGGCTGTCGAACACAGCGGTATAGAACACGTTGCCTTGCTCGGTCAGGTCGAGGAATACCGCGCCTTTGAAAGCTGGTTCTCCTGCCAGCCGTGGCTGCTCGAAAGTGCCCGCGTTCACTTCTTCACCGACTGCCCGGACGGGAACAGTCGAGGCCGATGGAGATGATTCAGAAGGGCTCACGCCAGGGGCCGCAGTGACCAGCCAGGCCAACAGAAGGCCGCTGGCAAATGCCACCGACATTACAATCCTTTGATATTTTTTCACGGCACACCCGAGTCCATTCACAGTGAGTTGGCAATGCATTGAATAAATCCTATACGCGGAGCAAGCGCTGAGGTACCTATCAAACCTGACAGGTCTGTGCATAACGGCTTTGCAGGACGACTTACACACAATCCCTGTGCGTGCGCCTGTGGATAATGTGTTCGTGAACGTCTGAAGGGCTTTTAGAACGTGGCTTTCGGAGTGGTGTTCAAAAAACGATCAATCTAACTCTTTATTTTCATTGCATTTTTTTGTGGATAAATGCGCACTGCCATCTGCCAGCCACTGGGTATGCCCACAATCTCTGTGCGCGTGCTTGTGGGCAAGTTGTTTGTGATTACCTGCAAGCCTTGTAAATAAAGGCTTTGGAGGTTTTGTATGAAAAATGATCAAAGCAGGGTTTTGCGTGCAGCGTTGGTCCATTCGGGTGGTTTTTCAGCTATTTTATACATTGTCCACAGCAGGCCGGGTGATTCGGACGAAGTTGTACCCAAAGTCTGTTGGCGCTTCTGTGGATAAGGTGTTCGCGCTCCTCTGTAAACCCAGTGAAACTGTGGGCTACAAGGTTTTGAGCAAAAAATGTACAGGTGCAATGTTTGCAAGGTGATCTGGATAAGTGATTGTTATCCATTACATTCCTGCGTCAGCGCAACGACTCACCCACATGAACGCTTTGAAGGCTGTGTGGATAAGTCATTTCGTCGCTATATTTTCAAGCCCGTCTCATCGGCTATGGCAGCAGGTACCTGACGTCACGAGGATTACTGCCATTTTTTCGGCAAACCGGGATAAAGTTTGCCGCCTGCTTGCTCCACCCAAAGCGCCCACAACGTTGGTGCACTACCTGGCTTCCAGTCTATTTGTGAGGTGTGAGGATTGAGACAGATATAGGTGTCGCCGCCATACGTCACTTTATCCCCCTCCAAATAGGATTGAGCTGTTTTCCACTCAGGAATCGCTGCGCTGGTCGAAGCTTGTACAACATTGCTTGGGCCAGACAGGTTTTTCTCTGTATCGAGCGCGCCGGCAAGACACTGATACGTTTTAGCCGCTGTTAGTCCTTCCACAGTGTACTTGAGTGTTGTGGCGTCGAGACTCACTGTCTCCCCGCCAAAGGTTATGAGGCGGTAGGACGCGACACCCAGTGCACTGAAAGACGCGTCCCACTCTAATGAAACACTGGTCATTGTTGCAGCGGTCTGGCGTAAGTTGCCTGGTGGCGTAGGGCGATCGTCAGAGGGCTCGGACTTTGTAGTGACCAAGAGCGTTTCAGAGCGCTCAGAGCTGTTTCCCACGCTGTCAATTGCCTGGATCTGATAACCATAAAGACGGCTGTGCAAGACACTTGTGTCAGTAAAGGGTGCGCTTCCAACGCGCTGTAAAAAAACATTATCCCTGAAGAGGTCATATTGGACGTGAGCAACTTTCGCCTTGCTCCAGTCGAGCGTTACCGACGTTGTGGTCTGTTCGGTGGATTTGAAGTCGAGAGGCAGTGACGGGTTACCGGGAGCAGGTGTTTCGCCAGCAGTCTTGACCTTTAATACATTACTGACCTCTGACCACTGAAGTTCGGTATCTTGTGCAACGACGTAGTATTCATACTGAGTATCGGCAGTGACGTCGCTATCGGTATACGCGGTCGTTACGCTTGCGATCGTTTGAAAAGGCCAACCATTGCGGCCAATTTGATACCTGACGATTTGGCTATCGCTGGTAGACGGTGTCCACGTTAGCGACACACTGCTCTGGGTGACGTCTGCGAGGCTCAATACAGGTGTCGTCGGTTTTGCATCGCCTCCGCCTTCACTCTGTGTACGCACGGTGAGCGCGGCCGAGAATTCGGATGTGTTGCCTATGACATCAATTGCACGCACCTGGTAACTGTAAGCAGTACCGGGCTGAAGGCCGGTATTGTTATAAACAGGGTTGTCTACAAGAAAGGAGTCCGCACCGTTACGACGCAATTCATATTGCAAGACCGGTTGCGGGCCTTCCGAGAGCGACCAGTTCAGTTTCACCGACGTTGCAGTTTTTTCGGTTGATCTGAGATCAGCAGGTACTGATGGTTTTTCCGGTACAGGTGTTTCGCCTCCGGTGAGATAACCGTAGCGGTTCACGAACTCCCAGTTGTACTCCTCGCCGCTTTTGTTCTTGCCGGCATCCCAGTTGACTGACCAGGTCATCAGCCCGCGAATCGGATTGCCGGCTTTTCTCAAGTCGTCCAATGCATCTATAGCATCCTGCGGGTTTACCACATAACCGGTAGCGGCTGCGTCGTTATTGGTGGGTAAGCCAATGGCCAGTCTATCGGCGGGAATTGTTGTGAAGCCACGTGTACCGTGGATCAGGCTATCAGTCAGGTAGTAGAGAAAATCTTTCTTGTGAGCATCGTTGTTTTGAGTGACCCACAGGCCGCTGCCATTATTGGCTTCATCGACCCATAAGCCATCGCCGCCCTGGTTGTAGTACTGGGGCGCAATAAAGTCATAGATGTCTTCCAGAGCGTTGATGTAGGCCAGGTAAGCGCCGCCGCTTCTCAACGATTCCAGGAACGTCACGACGTCTTTTAGAAACGGAAAGTACGTAGTGATTTCTTTCAATAAAGGAAGTTTTTTGCTGACTCTAAGGTAAGGAAATTCCGGGGCCATGCTGATGATGAAGTGCTTCCCTTCTGTCTCGTAATACTCGCGCACCATCCTCAACGCAGCGGGTAATACGGTCTGGTTATCGGCAAAGGTAATAGCAGCTTGTTCAAGGTCGATATCCAGGCCGTCAAAGCCATAGGTTTCAACCAGACGAATAATTTCATAGGCCAGTGCATCTTCCTGACCGGCATGCAACTCAATATGCGCGTCAGCCCCGCCAAGAGAAATCAGCACTGCACGGCCTTGTGCATTCAGTGCTGCCACCTGAGCGCGAAACGCATCATCACTCAGGTTATAAGGTTTGAAGGTGGGAATGCCGGCACCTTTCATAAAGGCCACTGCCACAACGTTATACGCTTCGGGTATGTCGGTCAGCGCCATCTCTTTGAAGAGGCCTTGCTGGTAACCTTGATCGGGTTCGGAAGGCCAGTTATGCCAGAACCCCATGAGAATATTTTTGCCCCTTATATCCGGCATGGCCGAGGCGGCATCGGTTGTTTTGTTTTTATATTGATCAATGATTTTTGGGTTGAGCATAGTCCGTGTCTCCTTCCGTTGGATTGACTTCCACGAGAGTTGATCACGAGAGGGGTTTTCAGGTAACTGTCAGAAATGACGGTATCGGCGGAGGAGTTGTTGTGCGGGGGAAACGGGAAATTCGTCAGTCGACGATCGTTTGAGCAGGCTCACCTCGCTGAAGAGTGAGCCGTACTCAGTATTGCCAAGGGCAGGTGTGCCCTCTACTCGTGATTCACCGCCACGCCCTTCAGATAGGGTGCTGGCTCTGCCCCGAGGTTTTCCAGCATACGCGAGCTGTACCAGTCGACGAAGTTGACCACGCCGAACTCATAAGTTTTCGAATAAGGCCCGGGTTGATAGGCGGTAGAGTTAATGCCGCGCTGGTTTTCTTCGGCAAGACGGCGGTCCTGATCATTGGTGGCATCCCAGACCTGGCGCATGCGTTCCACGTCATAGTCAACGCCTTCGACTGCATCCTTGTGGACAATCCACTTGGTGGTGACCATGGTTTCCTGTGCACTTATCGGCCACACCGTGAATACGATGATGTGATCGCCCATGCAGTGGTTCCAGGAGTGCGGCAAATGCAGAATACGCATCGAGCCCAGGTCCGGGTTCTGGATGCGGCCCATCAGCTTTTTGCAGCCGACCTTGCCGTCCAGGGTCATCGACACCGTGCCTTTGAGCAGCGGCATGCGCACGATACGGTTACGCAGGCCGAAACTGGCGTGGGCGTAGGGGATTTTCTCGGCGTCCCACGCAGCAGCAGATGCGGCCACGTGATCCTTGAAGGCCTGATCGGCGCGCGGGTCTGTGACATCGTCCCATTCCAGCAGGGTTTTGAGCAGCTCAGGGTGCGAGCCACCGCAGTGATAGCACTCGCGGTTGTTCTCCAGCACCAGCTTCCAGTTGGCCTTTTCCATCAAGGTGGTTTGCACCGCCACCTTGGTGTTCTCCATATCATAGGGTTCCATGTAGTGCCGCAGCGTCGACAGGAACTCGTCGATGGCAGGCGGGTTCTCCGCCAGGCTGATGAAAATGTAACCGCCTGCGGTCTTGACGTGCACCGGCTTGAGGCCGAACTGCTTCATGTCGAAGTCGTCGCCCATTTCAGTGCCCGCATACAGCAGGCGGCCATCCAGCTCGTAGGTCCACTGGTGATAGTGGCAAACCAGTTTGGCGACTTTTCCTTTCTCGGCAGTGCACAGGCGCGAGCCGCGATGGCGGCATACGTTGTGGAACGCGTTGACTGCGCCGTCCGGACCACGCACCACCAGGATCGGGTTCTTGCCGATCTGCAGCGTCAGGTAATTGCCCTTGGTCGGGATCTCGCACGTCATCCCGGCAATCAGCCACTCCTTGTGAAAGATTTCCTGCATGTCGATTTCAAACAGTCGGTCATCACTGTAAAAAGGCTGCGGCAGCGAGTAGGTGCGCTCGCGATTCTGCAGCATCTCGGCAGTGGCCTTGCGTGCAGGTTCCAGCGGATCGCCCAGGCTCAAGGTTGCGGTGACGTCCATCGATTAAATCCCTCATGACCGCGGCATGGGCGGCCTGCGAATGTGGCTGATACGGGTGTGATCGCGTTGCACGCATGACGATAGATCAGTCAATCATGCTCATGACCCTTGATGGCGAGTGTGGAGCCGGGCGCTGAGTGAACCTTATCCATAGGCGACATGGCCGCATCCGTTCCCGACGCGACAGGCCTTGTTGCACGGGGCTGGTCGCGGTAAGTACGTGAATGTCGTTGATAGGTAAATGGCCGCCTCGCGCGTTACGCAGAATCCGCAGCATGAGAGGCCGACAGTCGGCCGTGGAGATCGAGTATGTCGCAAAGTTTCCTGAGCCCGGTCACGACCCAGACATGGGCCAACGGTCGCCACCAGGTACGTGTCGTCAAAGTCATCCAGGAAACCTGGGATGTGCGCACGTTCTGCTTCATGGCCGACCAGCCGATCATGTTCTTCTTCAAGCCGGGCCAGTTCGTGACCCTGGAGCTGGAGATCGACGGCCTGCCGATCATGCGCTCTTACACCATCTCCAGCTCGCCGTCGGTGCCCTACAGCTTTTCGATCACCGTCAAACGCGTACCGGGTGGCAAGGTCTCCAACTACCTGCATGACACGCTCAGTGAGGGTCAGGAATTGGCCGTGCACGGGCCGGTCGGGCTGTTCAATGCCATCGATTTCCCCAACCCGAAGATTCTCTACCTTAGCGGTGGCGTCGGCATCACGCCGGTGATGTCCATGGCGCGCTGGTTCTATGACACCAACGCCAATGTCGACATGGTGTTTGTGCACAGCGCCCGCTCGCCCAAGGACATTATCTATCACCGCGAGCTGGAACACATGGCCTCGCGGATCGATAACTTCAGCCTGCATCTTGTCTGCGAAAAGCATGGGCTGGGTGAGCCGTGGGCCGGTTATCGCGGCTACCTGAACCAGAAAATGCTTGAACTGATGGCCCCGGACTTCATGGACCGCGAGGTGTTCTGCTGCGGGCCGACGCCTTACATGGCGGCGGTCAAGCGACTGCTGTTGGAAAACGGCTTCAACATGGCGCAATACCATGAAGAGTCGTTCGGTGCGACGCCGCCCGAGGCCAGGGCAGACGCCGTCGAGCAGGCCGAAATCGCCGCCGACGCGCCGGATGTCGACGCCGCCGACCTGCATCAGGTGGAATTCACCGACACCGGCAAGAGCATTCGCGTGGCCCCGGGCGAAACTGTTCACGCCGCTGCCGCCAAACTCGGCCTGATGATCCCCAAAGCCTGTGGTATGGGCATTTGCGGCACCTGCAAGGTTATGAAGCTGAGCGGCGAAGTGGAAATGGAACACAACGGCGGCATCACCGACGAGGATGTTGCAGAGGGTTACATTCTGTCCTGCTGCAGCGTTCCGAAGGGGGATGTGCGGATTGAGTATTGAGCACGCCGAAACTGTGTAACGCGGAGCGTCCGGAACGGCATACCCACGCGGAGCATGGGCACGATAGTGATCTCTCTGACGACTATCGTTCCTCATGCTCCAGCGTGGGAATGCCGTGGGTGACGCTCTGCGTCACAAATCTACGCCGCGCTGCAGGTTCAAGACCGGACGCGGAGCGTCCAGAACGGCATGCGACGCGGAGCGTCGCACGATAGTTGGTGTCATCCTTCCGCACGCTCCAGCGTGGGTACGATAGGCGTTCTTTAGGGCACCTATCGGTTACGTTCCACTATGACTCTGCTTATAAGCCGCCAGCGCTGGCAGCAGTTGCTGGTCGATGGCCTGGCGTACCGCGGGGAGGAGGGTGGCGCTGCCGGTCAGGAGTTGCTCTACCAGACGTCGCAGGGCTGTAGCGCGTTCGGCGTTCAGGCCGCAAACGGCTTGCGCGCAGGCTTGTTCAGCGGTTGCGCCGCCGGGTGCTTCGAAGCCCAGGGCTCTGAGTTGGCCGAGCAGGTCTTCCTGGTCAATCAAATCTGCGTGCATCATGGCTTCTGTTCCTTTGATCGGGCTTTTTTCCGATTCTGGTAGGGCAGGCTGCCAAGGGCAAGTCCTGTGCGTCGCGCATGGCAGGATTGACTACAGGTACGTCGTTTTCAGTTCAGGTCGCGCTTATTCGATTTGCAGGTTTTCTATTGTGTTGTCGACCATGACCTTTGCCATTTCCACCAGGTGCATGATCGTGAGCGTCATATCTCTTTGCGCGCCGGTCATGCTGTCGCTGAACTCGTAAGCGCTGGTTGCTGCACAGCGCAGCAGGTCGCTGGCATACATCAGCGCATCTTCATGGCTGACTTTGGGGCGGGCGTTGAAGAGGGGTGGGTCGGGGACGATTTTTAGCATGTGATGTATCTCCTGGAGTTTTAGAAGACCATCACCGTCGGCTACTAAGCGAGGGTGGTGATCATGCGCAGGTAGTAGCCCGGTCCAGGAACCCCGGTGCATCCGAAGATGCCCCACGCACGACCACCATAAAAAATGCAGGCCGTGAAAGGGCACCTGCACAAGGTGGCGCAATGCGCCTGGATTTAACGAGGGCTACTAATCCTCATCGCTGAATATGCAGCGACGGGCGCAGAGTAGTGATCGAAATCGGCAGGCACAAGGGGGCGGGAGTTTCTCGGAAATTTCCTTCAAACGAAAGAGACGAGTCCCGCAAATTCGTTACAAATTCTTGTTCATTGCTCAGGTTTGCTAAACTGCGCAGCTTGCCAGGAGCTGCCATGAATTACCGTCACGCCTACCATGCCGGCAACCACGCCGACGTGTTCAAACACCTGACTCTGACTCGCTTGATCGCCCTCATGGCGCGCAAGGAGCAGCCGTTCGCCTATCTCGACACCCACGCGGGGTTGGGGTTATACGACCTCAAGGGCGATCAGGCCACCCGCACCGGAGAGTGGCTGGAAGGCATCGGCCGTCTTTGGGATGCACCGGACTTGCCCGCGTTGGCCTCCGATTACTTGCAAGTGCTGCACGACATGAACCCCGACGGCGAGCTGCGCTACTACCCCGGCTCGCCGGAGCTGGCCCGCCGCCTGACTCGCGAGCGCGAGCGTGTGCTGCTCAACGAGAAGCACCCCGAAGATGGGCGTCTGCTCAAGGAAAACATGAAGGGCGATCGCCGCGTGGCAGTGCATCTGGGGGAAGGCTGGCATGTGCCACGCGCCTTGCTGCCGGTGGCTGAGAAGCGTGCCGTGATGCTCATCGACCCGCCATTCGAGCAGCTCGATGAAATGAAACGCTGCGCTGTAGCGCTCAAGGAAACCATCGGACGCATGCGTCAGACGGTGGCTGCTATCTGGTACCCGATCAAGGACCCGCGCCTGCTGCGGCGTTTTTATCAGGACCTGGCCGAGACTGGCGCACCCAAATTGCTGCGCGTCGAGCTGTTCGTCCACCCGCTGGACACCCCGGCCAGCCTCAACGGTTCAGGCCTGGCCATCGCCAACCCGCCGTGGGGTCTGGAAGAAGAATTGCGTGAGCTGATGCCTTATCTGGCAGACAAACTGGGCCAGACCCAGGGCGGCTGGAAGATGGACTGGTTGATCGCCGAGTAATTGAGCCAGCCGTGACCACTCTGAAGCCCGAAGGGTGCGAGAGGTTCAGGAGATAGCTCTTGTATTCCCAAGCGCAGCAATGAATGAGCTTTTGTGGGAGCGAGCTTGCTCGCGAAAGGGCCAGTGCAGTCCTCGAAAAAGGGGCGTTTGAACTATTGCCTTCGCGAGCAAGCTCGCTCCCACGGGGGCTAGCCCTATCCAGCTACCAACGCTTCAGCCCCTTTTTTCAGCTAGTCAGCCAGTTCAAGCTGGCAGACAAACTCCGGTACCACCCAGGCCGCAATAGCCCTGAGGGTTCTTGGCCAGGTATTGCTGGTGGTAGGCCTCGGCAAAGTAGACCGTCGGGGCTTCTTCGATTTCAGTGGTAATTGCGCCTAGCCCGGCCTTGCTCAGTTCCGCCTGGAACTCCGCAGCGCTGGCCTTGGCGGCGTCGAGCTGTTCGGGAGTGGTGCAGTAGATCACCGAGCGGTACTGAGTACCGATGTCGTTACCCTGACGCATACCCTGGGTCGGGTTGTGCGCTTCCCAGAACACCTTGAGCAACGACTTGTAGCTGATTTTCTCGGGCTCGTAGACAACCAGCACCACTTCAGTTTGGCCAGTCAGACCGGAGCAGACTTCTTCGTAAGTCGGGTTCGGGGTAAATCCGCCCGCATACCCCACGACAGTGCTCACCACACCGTTCTGTTGCCACAGGCGGCGTTCTGCGCCCCAGAAGCAACCCAGGCCGAAGATGGCGAATTCCACATTGCTCGAAAACGGTCCCAGCAGCGGGTTGCCGTTGACGAAATGAGTTTCCGGAAGCGCCATAGGCGTTTCACGACCCGGCAGTGCCTGTTCGGCGGTGGGCAGTACGTTTTTGTTCACTAGAATTTCCGAGCGCAGAGTCATGAACCATATCCTCTCGTTTAGAGACAGGCAGCAGGGGCCAGGACAGATGAGCAGAGTTACATAGGTCCCGTTACACGCACAAACAAGTGCTGCCGTGTAATAACAGCCTGACAGTGTGCCCGAGAGAGCAGGGTGCAGGGAAGGTTGTCAGGCGGACGGACGACGCGGGTAGCGCTTCAGTTTCTCGATCAGCTCTTCGCCGGGGATAGGCTTGTCGAACAGATAGCCCTGGCCCACATCGCAACGATGACGGCGCAGGAACGTCAACTGTGCAGCGGTTTCAATGCCTTCGGCGACCACTTTGAGCTTGAGGTTGTGGGCCATCGCGATGACCGCAGAGGTGATTTCCATGTCGTCTTCATCATCCGGAATATCGCGGATGAAGCTGCGATCGATCTTGATCACATCAATGGGGAATTTCTTCAGGTAGCTGAATGACGAGTAACCGGTGCCGAAGTCATCCATGGCCAACGACAGGCCAAGCTTCTTCAGCGAGTCCAGCTGCTGGCGCGTGTCTTCGGTGGCTTCCAGCAGCAGGCCTTCGGTCAGTTCCAGTTCCAGCAGCGAAGGATCCAGCTCTTCTTCTCTGAGGATAGCGGCAATCGATGACACCAGCTCGGGGTCGGAAAACTGCTTGGGTGACACGTTGATCGCCACCTGCAAATTGCCGAAACCAGCGGCGGTGAGGTCCTTGCTCATGCGGCAGGACTGGCGAGCGACCCACTTGCCGATGGGGATGATCAGGCCGGTTTCTTCCGCCACGCTGATGAACTGATCGGGGCGGATCATGCCTTTTTCAGGATGATTCCAGCGCAGCAGCGCTTCCATGCCCAGCAGACGACCGGTCAGCAGGCACAGCTTGGGCTGGTAGAACACCTCCAGCTCGTTCTGGGTCAGGGCGCGGCGCAGGTTGTTTTCCACAAACAGCTTGTAGCTGGCCTCGGCATTCAAGGCTTCGGTAAACACCTGAACCTGGTGCTTGCCGTTGGCTTTGGCCTTATGCAGGGCCAGGCCGGCGTTTTTCATTAAGGTCTGCGGGTCACGGCCGTGCAG
The DNA here is from genome assembly GCF_058129925.1 of Pseudomonas sp. Pme6b. Classification (NCBI taxonomy): domain Bacteria; kingdom Pseudomonadati; phylum Pseudomonadota; class Gammaproteobacteria; order Pseudomonadales; family Pseudomonadaceae; genus Pseudomonas; species Pseudomonas sp. Pme6b. The sequence continues at coordinate 5,605,675 of NZ_CM176704.1, read as the reverse complement.
CGGCGCGCAAGCAAGGCCCACCGAGCCGGTAACGCTGATCAGCTGATTATCGACGAACATCGGCTTGTCCAGCGTGGCCAGTACCTGACTGGCGGTGGCCTGTCCGGCTTCCTGATCCGTGTTGTCGAGCAGAACGGCGAATTCGTTACTGGCAAAGCGCGCCAGCACGTCGGACGGGCTCAAGGTGTTACGCAGACGGCGCGCCAGACTGATCAGCAGTTTGTCGCCGGTCTGGTGGCCAAGACTGTCGTTGATGCGCTTGAAGTTGTCGATGTCGACCAGCAACAGGCTCATCGGCGTGTCGGTGTCACGGACAAAGCGTTCGTCCAGGTTGCGGATGAAGGCCGGACGGTTGCCCAGATTGGTCAGGTTGTCAGTGTAGGCCAGGCGCTCGATACGCTGCTGGGCCAGCTTGCTCTGAGTGATGTCTTCATAGATGCCGATGTAGTGCGTCAGCTCGCGATTATCGCCATACACCTTGGAAATCGACAGCTGGCCCCAGTAGGGTTCGAGGTTCTTGCGTCGACTTTTGAACTCGCCCTGCCAGCTGTTGCTGTTGGTCAGGCTGGAGTTGGCTTCCAGCAGCAACTGGTTGAGGTTTTCCAGCGCAGGCAGTTCAGAGAGCTTGTGCCCGGAGACTTCATCGGAACTGTACTGCGTGATCGCCGTGAAGCTTGGGTTGACGTATTCGACCACGCCGTTGCAGTTGACCAGCAGAAAGGCGTTGGCGCTCTGTTCGACCGCACGCTGGAACAGGTGCAGCGCATTGGTCGCGGCTCGACGGTTATGGTTGTTGATGACCTGAGCGAACTGGTCGGCCAGCTCCCCGGCGAAGGCGATTTCGTCGGACTGCCACTCGCGTGTCGAGCCGGACTGTTCCAGGCAGAGCACGCCAATGACCTGGCCATCGATACGAATACTCGCATCGAGGACCGCCTTGTCTTCTCCAGGGTTCAGGCTTTCGGCCATTTCGCGGGTGCGCGGGTCGGTCTGGATATTGCTGGCGTCAATCGCCCTGCTGGTATTGAGCGCTTGGAGATAGGTGGGGTAGGCGCTGATATCAATCGGCGTACGCGACTGATAGTCGCCGCTTTCCCGACGATAGTCGGTGATCGGTTCCAGACGCTTGTCGATGAGGTTCCAGATACTGACATGATCGACGTCATAAATGTCGCAGGCACTCTTGGTGATCAGCTTTGCCGCTTCCAGCAGGGTATTGGCTGTGGTGTAACGATGTCGGGTCAGGCGCAGGATCAGGTCCTGCTGGGCACGCACGCGTTCCAGATGGGCAAACTGGTCACGCTGGGCGCGCTGGTTGAGTTCAAGGGCAATCTGCAGGCGCAGGTTACGGGTTTCGAGATCGGAGTCAGTGGCGGTCTCGCTTTCTGTGACAAGGCCATCGACGATCAGAAAATAACCACGCAGCAGATGACGATTGTGCTGCTTGTAGGCTTCGCCGATTTCCAGCAAGCCAAGCGCGCCCTTGGGGCTGTGCAGGGTGTAGCGAATCAGGTAATTCGGAGAAGAAGCCAGTTGCTGCTGGATGTCGTCATGCAGTTGATAGCGTGCTTGCGGCTCCATGAGGCTGGCATAAGGGGATCCAATCAAGGCGCAAAGGTCGACGGCGGGCAGGCCGAACTGCTTTTCGCAATTCGGATCGAGAAACAATAGCGCCCAATTGGCTTCATTCAGCCGCTCGAAACGCAGCATGCCCAGGCGCGAAGGCACTGGCAATTGCGTCACTACCTCGGCTGCGGATCTACCGGCAGCATCGGTTTGGCTTTTCATGAACAAACTCGCTTCCGGAATACTAGTCGCGACGGGCGTAAACCCCACTTTCGCGTATGGCAAGGTTGCATGATGCGGCTCGTGCTTACAAGAGACCACAGTGGCTTAGTGCTATAAAAGTGTCGGCCGATTGCCCAGGTTCTTCAATGTATCTGGTCGGATACTTGAAACTGCTCGTTTTTCGGGCAAAGTTCCTGTTTTAAAGGGGATTTCGCCATACAGGTTTGCTCCTGTCCGGAAGGGTTGTCAATCAAGTCGTCGCTACCCTGGCCTCCTTCGCTGGTAATTGCAGGAAAATCCCGGCGGCAAACATGGCCAGAACTCCGACGCTCAGGAACGTCAGCTGGAAAGCCTCCAGCACGCTGCTCAGCTCGCCGGTGGCCACTTCTTCGCTGAAACCGCCCAACAAGGCCGCAGCGCTTGCAACCCCAAGGCTCAGCGAAAGTTGTGCCACCACCGAGAGCAGGCTGTTGCCGCTTGCCGCGCTGGCATCGTCCAGATCGATCAGGGTGACGGTATTCATCGCGGTGAACTGCAAGGAGTTGACCGCACCGAGCAGGCCCAGATGCACCAGCAGAACCCAGTAAGGCGTCTGCACATCGACCAGTGCCAGGCTTGCCAGCAGGATGCCCAGCAGCAATGTGTTACCGGTCAGAATGAGGCGATAGCCCATATGCTCGATCAGCCAGCGCGCTACCGTCTTGGCGAACATTCCTGCAGCTGCCAGCGGCAACATGCTCATGCCCGCCTCGGAAGGCGAATACCCCAGTGCCACTTGCAGCAGCAATGGGATCAGGAAAGGCAAGGCTCCGCTGCCCAAACGGGCGAACAGATTGCCCAGAATACCGACGGCAAATGTCCGGGTGCGAAACAGCGAAGGGGCGAACAACGGCGATTCGATGTGCCCGGCGCGCAGCCAGTAGGCCGCCAGGCAGCCCATCCCGGCAAACAGCAGAAGCACCACGCGCATATGTGGCAGGTTCAGCTCGCCCAGCCCCTCGAGGGCAATGGTGATCAGCACCATTGCCGCGCCAAACAGGATAAACCCGATGCCGTCAAAACGCGTTCGACCGCCTCCGGGAAGGTCGGGGAGAAGTGTTTGACGGCGTAGCAGCCGAGAATCCCGACTGGAATATTGAGCAGGAAAATCCAGTGCCAGCTCAGGTACTCGACCATCCAGCCGCCAAGCGTCGGCCCCAGCAACGGTCCCAAAAGACCGGGCACGGTGATAAAGCCCATGATCCGTACCAGCTCCGACCGAGGATACGCACGTAAGACGATCAGGCGTCCGATGGGCAGCATCAGCGCGCCACCCAGCTCCTGAATCACCCGCGCCGCCACCAGCACGTTGAGTGACCAGGACAGCGCACGCAGCAACGAGCCGAAGCTGAACAGCAGAATGGCGCTGAAGAAGATGCGCTTGATCCCGAACCGATCGGCAATCCAGCCCGAGGCCGGGATCAGCAGTGCGATGGTCAGCATGTAGGCGATAACCACCGACTGCATGCGCAGGGGGTCTTGCGCCAGCGAGCTGGCCATGGACGGCAGGGCGGTGTTGAGGATCGTGCCGTCCAGGCTTTGCATGAAGAACGCAATGGCGATGACCCAGGGCATCCAGCGCAGGGTCTTTTCATCCATGATTGGCGCTGCTGAGTTCGACATAAGCTCCTGCTACAAGGTTAGGGTGAGTCGGCTTATCAGAGCGCCGGGCAGTTGAATCGACCCCGTCTGGCGCTGAGTGTAGGTACTCGATTGAAGAATCAGTTCCCGCTCGCGAGTCAGGTCCTCCAGTGCGCTACCCAACAGGCTGTAGGCGCTGTCATCGAAACGCATGGTGCTGACCGGTGCGACGATCTTGCCGTCTTCGACCCAGAATGTTGCGAAACGTGTCATCCCGGTCAGACGTGCGGCAGCGCGATCCGAAAAGTTCAGGTACCACAGGTTGCTGATGTAAAGGCCTGTGCCGAGCTTTTCAAGGATCTGGTCCAGCTCCAGCGAGCCACCGGCAATGCTCAACGCGCTTGGACCCTCGCCATAATCCGCGCCGTTGGCAGGCAGGTCGTACTCAGCGGCGCTGCTCGAGTCCACCAGTCGCTCGCGGGCCTGCCCGTTGACGATCAGCTTCAGATCCTTGCGCGGGTAGCCTTCGCGTGAGAAGGCTGGCGAGAGCGAGCCACTGACTTGCTCGTCGAAGCTGATCAGCGGGCTGAAATGAGTCTCGCCGTCATACAGCCTTTGCAACGGGCTGCGCTTGCTGGCCACCGCTTGCGCGGAAAACCCGCCCCAGCTGAGCATGCCAATGACTTCGTCCAGCGCCGCCGGAGCCAGATAGGCACGGTATTGACCGGGCTTGAGGGTGTGCAGTGGGCGGCCGAGAAATTCGAGCTGTTCACGGGCCTGCTGAAAGCGTTGCGCGAACGCTTCGTTGTTCCAGTCGTGACCTGCGTAATTGGCTTTCACCGCCTGGCCGTTTTCATGAAACAGGCTCCAGTCGAAATTGAAGCTGTTGGCCTGATGCCAGCCCAGCGCGCCCCACGAACTGGCGAAACCCCGATACAGCGGACCAGCCGCGTAAAAACCCACCAGATCGAGGTCGCCTGACAGTTGGCTGATCTGCTCGACTACCTGCGCGCTGTCCGGCAGCGGTAAGTCCTGCACATTGCTGCTTTGCCAGGCCTGCGTGTTAGGCAACAGATACGGGTCTTTCGCCAGCGAAGGCAGGGTTTCGCGCAACTGCTGCAAGGCATTGGAAAGGCGCCGAGTATCGGTCTCCTGATCCCCGGACAAGGTCACTTCCAGGTTGGCATGACGCCCGTCGTCGATCAGTTTGAAGGTCGCAATGACCTGCTGCACGCTCCCGGCCTGCCGAACCTGGCCGTGGTTGAAACGAATGAAGTCGGACGCTTCGGCGTCGTAGGCCAGGGTGAAGTGTTCCGTCGGGCTGATGGCAGCCTTGAGCACGGCGACCAGCGCCTCGAATTGCTGTTGGTGCGACATCAGGCATCCCCTCCAAACACATCGACATTGGCAAATACACACGCCGGAGAGGCATGGCCTACACGGATCACCTGATTGGGTTCGCCCTTGCCGCAGTTGGGCGTGCCCAGCACTTTGAAGGTACTGGCGTCACCGACTGCGCTGAGGTTTTTCCAGAACTGAGCAGAAATCGCCCGATAGTTGGGGTTCTTCACAACGCCCTTGAGTTCACCGTTTTCAATCAATTGGCCCCATTCGCAGCCGAACTGGAACTTGTTGCGCGCGTCGTCGATGGACCAGGAGCGATTGCTCGACATCAGGATGCCGTGCTCGATGTTACCGATCAGGCCGTCCAGTGACTGGTCGCCCGGTTCGATGTTCAGGTTGGCCATGCGATCGATGGGCGCACGGTTCCAGCCGCAGGCGCGGCTGTTGGCAACCCCGTCCAGGCCGCTGCGGTATTGCGACAGTGCGCCGCCGAGCGGGCGTTGCAACAGGCCGTCACGAATCAGGAACTGTTTGCTGGCGGCCGTGCCATCGTCGTCGTGCGCATAGCTGGCCAGCTGTTCAGGAATGTCCGGGTCGAACGTCACGTTCAACAGGCTGGAGCCATATTGCAACGTGCCGAAATCAGTCGTCTTGACGAAGCTGGTGCCTGCGTAATTACGCTCGTCGCCAAGAATCCGGTCCAGTTCCAGAGGATGGCCGATGGACTCGTGAATCTGCAGAACCATCTGATCCGGCATCAGCAGCAGGTCGCGTGGGCCTGACGGTGTGTTGGGTGCGAGGATAAGCTGCAAGGCCTCATCGGCGACGTTGGCCGCAGAGCCGATCAGGCCGCAACTGCTCAGCACTTCGATGCCGCCCTGCTGGCCGAAGTTATGGCCACCCAGCGTGCGGGTCTGGCTGTCACGACCGTCGTAGGCTGTCACGCTCATGCCGGGGAAAATGAAGCGTTGCGCCTGACGAAGCTCTGCGCCCGCGGTGTTCAGGTAAATCTGCTCAACCGTTTCCAGCCCCAGTACGGCCTGCCAGTTGACCAGCCGTTCGTCTTTCGGGACGGCGCTGGACTCGGCCATCAGCAGGCCGATGCAGTCGCTCAGTGGCGGGAAGGCTTGATCCATGTGCGGCGACAGATAGTCAGCCTTGGCAGTCGAGACAGCTTGATCGCTCAGGTTCAGTAACGCATGCGGTGCCAAGCGACGTGCCAGCGCTTCGGCCTGCTGCAAGGCGGCTTGCAAACCCCGAAGGGAAATGTCGTTGGTGGCGGCGTAGGCTTCAACACCGTTCAGGCGCACGGTCAGCATTGCGCCCTCGTCGCTGCTCAGCGACGGCGGCTCGGCCACATTCTTGCGCACGCACAGGCGTTGGCCGGTGCGGTGCACGTAACGTACGGAAAAAAATTGCGCTTCACTCTGCAGAGCAGCGAAATGCTGCTTGAGCCGGGCGGAGAAATCGAACATGCAGACAAGCTCCTTCTTGAGGGTGGTCAGTGAAGTCCGGGCGGCCTTTTGGGCCGATTGCCGTTGAGGGGGAGATTGCCCCCACCACGATTGCCAGGCTGCACCTGCAAGCTTTGAGCCAGACGCTTCAGCCCTGCATCACCAGCTTGATATCGGCGGCCAGTTCACGCACGCGCTCTTCTTCGGTGTCCCACGAGCACATGAAGCGTGCGCCGCCGTTGCCGATGAAGGTATAGAAACGCCAGCCCCTGGCCGTCAATGCTGCAATGGCCGGTTGCGACAATTGCAGGAACACACCATTGGCCTGTACCGGAAACATCAGCTCCACGCCGGGAATATCCTTGACCAGTTCGGCCAGCAGTTGTGCGCAATGGTTGGCGTGGCGTGCGTGTTTGAGCCAAGCGTCGTTTTCCAGCAGCCCGACCCACGGAGCAGACAGAAAGCGCATTTTCGACGCAAGCTGCCCGGCCTGTTTGCAGCGGTAATCGAAATCTTCAGCCAGGTCATGGTTGAAAAACAGGATGGCTTCACCCACCGCCATGCCGTTTTTGGTACCGCCGAAGCACAGCACATCGACGCCGGATTTCCAGGTCAGTCCTGCCGGTGAGGCCTCCAGAAAGGCGCAGGCATTGGAGAAGCGGGCACCGTCCATGTGCAGATGCAGGCCCAGCTCCTTGCAGGTCGCACTGATTGCCTTGAGTTCTTCGGGCTGATAAACGCCGCCTACCTCGGTGGCCTGGGTCAGCGTCACGACGCGCGGTTTGGGGTAGTGAATATCCTGACGCTTGAGCGCCACTTCGCGAATCGACTCCGGGGTCAGCTTGCCGCCTGCGCTTCGTGCTGTCAGCAGTTTGGAGCCGTTGGAGAAAAACTCCGGCGCGCCGCATTCATCGGTTTCAACGTGAGCCGTTTCCGAACAGATGACACTGTGGTAACTCTGGCACAGCGATGACAGCGCCAGCGAGTTGGCCGCTGTGCCGTTGAAGGCAAAAAACACTTCGCAGTCGGTTTCGAACAGACGGCGGAAATCATCTGATGCGCGTGCAGTCCATTGATCGTCACCATAGGCACGTTGATGCCCCTTGTTCGCCTGCTCCATGGCTGCCCAGGCTTCAGGGCAGATACCGGAATAGTTGTCGCTGGCGAACTGTTGGCTTTGGTCTGTCATGGCCGATTCCTTATGGGCGATTATGGTGCGCACTGTAGCGACAATATAAGGTTCGGTCATGTGTTGACTGCATGACGCAATTCCCCATTCAGGAGCGATATGGATCTGTCCAACCCGCCTTTTCTGCCCGGACGCAACAAGGCGCTGGACCTGCTCAAGTGGCTGGCGATGCTGAGCATGGTGCTCGATCATCTTCGCTATGTGGGCTGGTCAGTTGATTTTCTTTACGTACCGGGGCGTTTCGCCTTTCCCTGGTTCTGTCTGGCAATTGCCGTAAACCTTTCCCGGCGCAGCGCAGCCATTCTGGCCCCGCGGGTGCAATGGCGCTATCTGGGCTGGCTGCTGGCATTCGCAGCGCTAGCAGAAATCCCGTATCGGCTGTTCATGGCGGACGTGACCGTGCTGAACGTGATGCCGACCCTGTTGCTGGGGCTGCTGATTGCTCAAGGCTGGCAGCATCGCAACGTGACGACGCGGATCATGGCCATCGTGGCCCTGCTGTTTGGGGCGGTTTTTCAGCAACAATTGATGTTTGGTTTTGCTGGCGTGCTGCTGCCGCTGGTTTTTCTGTTGGTGCTGCAAAAGCGCCTTTGGTATTCGGTGTTTCCGGCAGTTTTCTGTCTCGCAGCCAATGCCTGGCCGCAGATGATTGCCGGCGCGAGCTGGGGCGACCCGATTTCCATTGGCTCGATAGCCGCCTGCCTGGTGGCACCTGCGCTGGGCATAGCGCTACTGCGCACCAGACCGAAGTTCGCAGTGATCCCGATGCGGCGCTGGGCCTATGCGATTTACCCGCTGCACTTTCTGGTATTGCTGGGTTTACGGACGGCGTTGGAGCGTGGCTGAACGATAACCTCAACTATCGTGCGACGCTCCGCGTCGCATGCCGTTCCGGACGCTCTGCGCCCTCTTGCAAGGCAGAGCGTCCTGAACTGCATTCCGATGCTGGAGGCATCAGCTATTAGGCAGCAACCGGCAAGTAATGCTCTTGATGTAGCGTGTCTCGGCAATTGCCGGGTGCACCGGATGGTCCGGGCCCTGGCCGCCGCGTTCCAGTAGCTGGATATTGCGGTCCAGATGGCGGGCGCTGGTCAGGAGGATGTTTTGCAGGTCGTCTTCCGGCAGGTGCATGGAGCAGGAAGCGCTGACCAGAATGCCGTCCTTGCTGAGCAGGCGCATGGCTTGCTCGTTCAGGCGGCGGTAAGCGCCTTCGCCGTTTTTCATGTCTTTCTTGCGTTTGATGAACGCAGGTGGATCGGCAACGATCACATCGAAACGCTCTTCACCGGCTTTCAGCTCTTTCAGCGCCTCGAAAACATCGCCTTCGATGCAGGTCATTTTTTCTGCGAAGCCATTCAGGGCTGCGTTGCGCTCAACGCCATCAAGGGCGAAGGACGATGCGTCGACGCAGGTCACGTCACTGGCACCAAAAGCCGCTGCCTGAATTCCCCAGCCACCAATGTAGCTGTACAGGTCCAGTACACGCTTGCCTTTGACGTAGGGGGCAATGCGTGCGCGGTTCATACGGTGGTCGTAGAACCAGCCGGTCTTCTGCCCGGCCATCACCGGTGCTTCGAACTTCACGCCGTTTTCTTCCAGCGCAACCCATTCGGGAACCAGGCCGAACACGGTTTCGACGTAACGATTCAGACCTTCCGCATCGCGAGCGGCTGAGTCGTTCTTGAACAGGATGCCGCTTGGCTTGATGACCTGAACCAGCGCGGCAATGATGTCTTCCTTGTGGTTTTCCATGGTGGCCGAGGCCAGCTGGACAACCAGAATGTCACCGAACCGGTCCACCACCAGACCCGGCATCAGGTCTGAATCGCCGTAGACCAGACGGTAGAAAGGCTTGTCGAACAGACGCTCGCGCAGCGACAGCGCCACGTTCAGGCGGTGGACCAGCAAAGACTTATCGAGCGGCAGCTTGATATCGCGCGATAGCAAACGTGCGCAGATCAGGTTGTTGGGGCTCATGGCGACGATGCCCAGCGGCTTGCCGCCAGCAGCTTCGAGGATGGCCTGATCACCGGCTGCAAAACCATGCAGCGGGGTGGCGGCTACGTCGATTTCGTTGCTGTAGACCCACAAGTGACCGGCGCGCAGGCGGCGGTCGGCGTTGGCTTTGAGGCGCAAGCTAGGCAGGGACATGACGTCGCTCCTGAAAAAAGAGCGGGATTATAGCGCGTCATCCCGGTAGTGCGCCGGGATGACTACAATAATCGCAACCGATCAAGCCGACAGCGCTTCAATCAACTTGCTGTTGAAGGCCGGGATGTCATCAGGCTGGCGGCTGCTGATCAGCGTGCCGTCAGTGACAACTTCCTGATCAACCCATTTAGCCCCGGCGTTGACCAGGTCATCCTTCAGCGTCTTGAAGCTGGTCAGGGTTTTACCCTTCACCAGGCCTGCCGATATCAACAGCCAGCCGCCGTGACAGATAACCGCCACTGGTTTGCCGGAGCCCTCTATGTCCTTGACGAGCTTCTGTGCGTCAGTGTCTATGCGGATGGTGTCGGAGTTCTGTACGCCGCCCGGCAGAACCACGCCATGGTAGTCGCTGGCGTTGGCCGCCTTGAACGTGCGGTCGATCTTGAAATCATCGGCAGGTTTGTCGTGATTCCAGCCTTTGACCTGGCCCTCTTCGGTGGACAGGATTTCCACGGTGGCACCTGCTTGCTCCAGCGCTTCTTTCGGGCCGGTCAGTTCGACCTGCTCGAAACCGTCGGTTACAAGAATTGCGATGCGTTTGCCAGTCAGTGCTTTAGACATGGGATCCTCCAGTGTCGGGCTTTCAGGGTGGCGTCTGGCGGTCGTTTTGAGGCCGCCATATACGCCGTCAACACAAGGTCCGAAGCCTGGCATTTGGCAAAGTTCCGAGAATATCTTCGTCTTGGGTGATGGACCGTTTCCCCGCAAGGGGTCAGAATCCAGTCATTACGGTGAGTAAATTCCTATGTCCGAAGAGCTAAGCCCAGAACAGATCCAGCAAGCGTTGCAGGGTATCAGTGTGCCCCCGCAGCCGCAGATCATGGTGGATCTGCAGATGGAGCAATACATGCCCGATCCGGACCTTGGGGTAATTGCGCGGCTGATTGCGCAAGATCCGGGGTTGTCCGGGGCGCTGCTGAAGATCGTCAACTCTGCGCACTATGGCCTGTCCAACAAGATTGCCTCGATTGACAAGGCTGTGAATCTGCTGGGCAGCCGTACCGTGATCAATCTGATCAACGCGCAGTCGATCAGGGGTGAGATGACCGATGAGACCATCGTCGCGCTTAATCGCTTCTGGGACACCGCGCAGGATGTCGCAATGACCAGTCTGACGCTGGCCAAGCGCATCGGCTCGCAGACTGTGGATGAATCCTACGCATTGGGCCTGTTCCATGACTGCGGTATTCCGTTGATGCTCAAGCGCTTCCCGAATTACATGCCGGTCCTTGAAGAAGCCTACGCCAACGCAGGGCCTGATTGTCGCGTTGTCGATACTGAAAACGCTGCGTTCGACACCAATCACTCGGTGGTCGGCTATTACACGGCCAAGTCATGGCGCTTGCCTGCGCACGTGACTGACGCGATCGCCAATCATCACAACGCATTGGCGATTTTTCAGGACGATACCAGTCGCAATGCCCCGCTCAAGAACCTCTTGGCCCCCCTGAAAATGGCCGAGCACATCTGCCAGTCCTACCAGGTGCTGGGCAATCAGGGCGAAGATCACGAATGGGAATGCATTGGTGCGCTGGTGCTGGATTACGTGGGCTTGTCCGAATATGACTTTGAATACCTGAGGGAAAGCATCCGCGAGCTGGGCGCGCGCTGAGCCTGTGCGCTGCTGGCTTGCCCTTCCTGTAAAACCGAGTGATACATGCCTGAATTACCCGAAGTAGAAACCACCCGTCGCGGCATTGCACCCCATCTTGAAGGTCAGCGTGTCAGCCGCGTTATCGTACGCGACAGCCGTTTGCGCTGGCCCATTCCCGAAGATTTGGACATCCGGCTTTCCGGACAGCGCATTGTGCAGGTGGACCGGCGCGCCAAGTACCTGCTGATTCAGGCCGAAGTGGGCACGCTGATCAGCCACTTGGGCATGTCGGGCAATCTGCGCCTCGTCGAGGCCGGGCTTCCGGCGCTCAAGCACGAGCATGTCGATATCGAACTGGAGTCCGGGCTGGCCTTGCGCTACACCGACCCGCGTCGATTCGGGGCGATGCTCTGGAGCCTTGATCCGCATAACCACGAGTTGTTGATTCGTCTGGGGCCGGAGCCGCTGACTGATCTGTTCGACGGTGAGCGCCTTTACGAGCGCTCGCGCGGCAAGTCGATTGCGGTCAAACCGTTTGTCATGGACAACGCCGTGGTGGTCGGGGTGGGCAATATTTACGCGACCGAAGCACTGTTCGCGGCTGGTATCGACCCGCGACGCGAAGCCGGAGGCGTCTCACGGGCTCGTTATCTCAAGCTTGCCATCGAGATCAAGCGCATTCTGACCTACGCTATAGAGCGCGGCGGTACCACCCTGCGTGACTTCATCGGCGGCGACGGCAAGCCGGGGTATTTCCAGCAGGAATTGTTTGTCTACGGGCGTGGCGGCCAGCCATGCAAGGTCTGCGGTACAACGCTGCGTGAAATCAAGTTGGGGCAGCGCGCCAGTGTTTACTGTCCAAAATGCCAGCGCTGAAACACCAGAGGCGCAGAGCGTCAGGCCACTTGCTTAAGCTGCACCCCTGTTTATAGTGATGGCACCTTAATTATTTGCTACGCCTGAAGGACCAAGCCATGAGACCGTTTCGTATTCTTGCTGCCACGCTGGCGCTGTTTATCGGCCTGCAGGCGCTGCCTGCGATTGCCGCCGATGTCTCCACCGGCAGCGGCGATCCGGTCTACACCATTCAAAACCCGCCAGCGTTCGCGATGATCGGCGATCTGCTGATTGCCCGACCGCTGTTGATAGCAGCCACGGTCATCGGTACAGGGCTGTTCGTGATTGCAGCGCCTTTTGCAGCGGCAGGCGGCAACCTCGGCGCAACGGGCAAGGCGCTGGTGGTCGATCCGGGCAAGGCAGCCTTTGTGCGTTGCCTGGGTTGCACCGGTGACGGGTACGGCAAGCAGCAGTAAAGGCTGTATCAGACCTTGCTGGTGATGATTCGGTACTTGTCCATCAGCTGCTCTTTGCTCTCGACGTGATTTTCATCCAGGGGGATGCAGTCGACCGGGCAAACCTGCTGGCATTGAGGCTCGTCGTAGTGACCCACACATTCGGTGCACAGGTTCGGGTTGATCACGTAGATCTCCTCGCCTTGTGAAATCGCCTCGTTTGGGCACTCGGGTTCGCAGACGTCGCAGTTGATGCAATCGTCAGTGATGATAAGGGACATGAATTGCTCCTGCCGCAGCCGACGCCGGGGCACATTAAAACCAATGCGGCGAATTGTGCCGCATTAGGCTTCGGGATGCACCTTCACATGCGGTGCGTCTAGCGCTTGAAGCGTTCGGTCAGCGCCTGAGCGACGGCAGGATGAACGAATTTGGTGATATCACCGCCCAATGCCGCTATTTCACGCACCAACGTCGAGGAAATGAATGAGTAGCGCTCTGAGGGCGTGAGGAACAGGCTTTCGACGTCCGGTGCCAACTGACGGTTCATGTTGGCCAGCTGAAACTCGTACTCGAAGTCTGATACCGCGCGAAGGCCGCGCAGAAAGACGTTGGCATTCTGTTCCTTGGCAAAATGCGCGAGCAGCGTCGAGAAGCCGACGACTTCCACGTTGGGCAGGTGTTTGGTGACTTCGCGGGCCAGTTCGACGCGTTGTTCCAGAGGAAACAGCGGGTTTTTCTTCGGGCTGGCGGCAACCGCAATGACCACGTGGTCGAACAGGCGCGAGGCGCGCTCGACCAAATCTCCATGGCCCTTGGTAATCGGGTCGAAGGTGCCTGGGTACAACACTCGGTTCATCGCGTCGTCCTGGTCGGAGTCCGTTGTGGGACTCGGATGGTATCGCAGCCTTCCCGATGGGCCAAGCTGCGTAATAAGCGCCAAGCGTCGTATTGCGCCGATTATCGGCCATGTTTCAGCCCAAACCCCCGATTTTGGGGCTATTTACTGTGGTGCGGATGATGCTCGACGCGCAGCAATTGGCTAAGACACCTTGTGTTCAGCTTGCCTGCGTCGACTCTTCACTGGTGCTGCTTCGATTCTGCCACCATTGCGGCATCTGCCTGCGTTAAGATTGCCATCATCTGATTAGCACTTAGAGTGGCCTTGTCCGCATGGCAACCCGTACCAAAACCCGTGAACGCATCGTGCAAACCAGTCTGGAGCTGTTCAATCAGCAGGGCGAACGAAGCGTGACCACCAATCATATTGCTGCGCACATGGAAATCTCGCCCGGCAATCTCTATTACCACTTCGCCAACAAGCAGGTGATCATCGCCGAGTTGTTCACCGAGTATGAAACGCTGGTGGGCAGTTTTCTGACCCTGCCTGCCGACCGCCCGCCGACCATCGAAGACAAGCGCGATTATTTTCTGGCGATAATGGACGCCATGTGGCGCTACCGTTTTCTGTACCGCGACCTTGAGCATCTACTGACGTCGGATGCAGAGCTGGCGAGGCGTTACCGGCGCTTTTCGTATCGCTGCCTGATGCAGGCGATGACTATCTATCGGGGGTTTATCAAGGCTGGCATCCTGAAAATGGATGAATCGCAGATCGAATGGACCAGTCTCAACACCTGGATCGTTCTGACGTCGTGGGTGCGTTTTCTGTGCACCAACCGGGAAAACGCTACAGAGTTGAACGAATCGGCGATTCGACGTGGCGTCTATCAGGTACTTATGCTCGAATCTGTGTTTGTCGCGCCTCAGGCTCGCGAAGCGTTCGACGCGCTATGCGAAACGTTTCACTCGACGTTGCCTGAGGTTCTGATGTGAATTTCAGAGCCGATGAGCGGCCTGCTTGTCGGTTCTCTGCCACAGGAGTGTGTCATGTCCATTGCGCAACTGATCAGCCCCGAGCAACTGGCTGCACGACAGAAAACCCCAGGTCTGGTGATTCTCGATTGCCGTTATGCGCTTGAAGATTCCGATTACGGTCAGCGCACTTACGCCCAAGGGCGTATCGAGGGCGCGTCCTTTGCCGATTTGAAGCGCGACCTCAGCGGGCCGATGATCAAGGGCAAAACAGGCCGCCACCCGCTACCGGACCCCGACGCCTTGTTACAGTGCTTTCAGGCATGGGGTATCAACGCTGACAGCGATATCGTGCTGTACGACGACGGACCTGGAATGTATGCCGCGCGCGCCTGGTGGTTGCTGGCCTGGATGGGCAAGCGCGAAGGCGTGTACCTGCTCGATGGAGGGCTGAAAGCCTGGCACGCCGCCGGGTTGCCGTTGAGCCTTGACGCGCCGAATCGTGAGCCAGGCAGTTTCAGCGGTGAGCCGGACATGTCGATGGTTCTCAGCGGCAGTCGCTTGCATGGCCGTCTCGGTCGCCCGGAAATGACCTTGATCGACGCCCGCGCCGAGGCGCGCTTCCGAGGTGACGTAGAGCCTTTGGACCCTGTCGCCGGGCATATTCCAGGTGCTCAGTGTGCGGCCTGTACCGATAACCTCGGGCCGGATGGACGCTTTTTGCCACCTGAGCAGCTCAGGCAGCGTTTTGCCGAAAAATTGCAGGGTCGTCCGCCGGAAAGTCTGGTGTCCTACTGCGGATCAGGCGTCACGGCCTGCCATAACCTGTTCGCCCTGTGTCTGGCCGGCTATCCGCTGGCAACGCTGTATGCGGGCTCGTGGAGCGAGTGGATCAACGATCCCGAGCATGAAATCGCCACGGGCGCCGGTTGATGCTTCGTCAGCCTGATCAGGCGTTTTCGCGCTGATGTGCAGCGCTTAGCCATAACGGGATGCGGCGCTCAAGGTAATAGCCCGGATTGCGCAGCGAGCCGTCGACGAAACCGACATGCCCGCCTTTGGCGTGTAGCTCGAACTCGGTGCAGGACGACAGCTCGCTCGGTTCGGGGAGGCTGTGGGGGAACACGAACGGGTCGTCGCTGGACTGAATGATCAGCGTCGGCGTCTGAATCTGACCCAGATAGTAGCGGCTGGATGCCCTGCGGTAGTAATCCGTGGCGTCGGAAAAACCATGCAGCGGTGCAGTCACCCGTCCATCGAAGTCCCAGAACGTTCGCATGTTCTCCAGTGAGCCCAGCGCGGCGAGTTCGGCCAGCCCCTCGCTGATGCCTTCATGCTGGAAGCGATGCTGCTTGTCACGGATATACGCCAGCATTTCGCGCATGAAGTGCCGTTGATAAACCCTGGAGAACCCTTGGCCGATGCGGTTGGCGGATTCGTCCAGCCGAAACGGCACTGACACCGCCACCGCGCCCCGAAGATCACTGCTGGCGCCGGATTCACCCAGGTACTTGAGCAACACATTGCCGCCCAGCGAATACCCCGCCGCATAAATCGGAGCCAATGGCCGCAGCGAACGCAAATGAGCGATCACCTCGGCCAGATCCTCGCTCGCGCCTGAGTGATAGCTGCGCGACAGCAGATTCGGCTCTCCCGAGCACCCGCGCCAGTTCAGCGCCACACTGGGCCAGCCCTGCGCCGCCAGGGCCTTTTGCAGACCGGCTACATACGGCGAATTGGACGACCCGGTCAGGCCGTGCAGTACAAGAACCAGGGGTTTATGGGGCTCATCCGGACCATGCCAGTCCATATCCAGAAAATCCCCATCCTTCAGCCACAACCGCTCGCGAGTGCGCGCCAGCAGCGTCGGCCTGCGCAGCAGCGGGCCCCACAACGTCTGCAAATGCGGATTGCCCATGCCAGCGGCCGGGACGAATGGATTGGCATGGGACAGAAAGGTAGGGCGTGTGGACACGTGCTTGCTCAACGATCGGTGCAGTGACTGAAGCTGTACGTTGCCATTAAGTGGACCGGGATGTAAGTGGCTTGACGGTGTCGTTGCGTATAGAAATGCGTTTCGTGACGCTCTGCATCGCAAAAGAGTACGCACAGCGTCCAGAACTGCATGCGACGCGGAGCGTCGCACGATAGTCGAGGTTATCGTTCCGCACGCTCCAGCGTGGGAATGCCTTTCACGACGCTCTGCGTCGTCAAGAGGATGCGGAGCGTCCAGAACTACATGCGACGCGGAGCGTCGCACGATAGTTGTAGTTGCTCCAGGGTGGGAATGCCTTTCATGACGCTATGCGTCGTCAACAGGACGCGGAACGTTCAGAGCTGCATGCCAAACGCGGAGCATTGGTTCGTGAGCTGTAAGCCCTGGCCCCGCTGCCACAACGCGTAATACACCTGACCAGCCTTTTTCTCGCGGTGCAATCGCCAACTGCCCGGCAAGCCGGTGGTCGATGGCGGGGTTTCGCTTTCGGTGTAGATCCAGGCAGTGTCGGCCAGCCAGCCGTGGCTTTCCAGCAGGTTGCAGGCTGAAGCCAGCAGGCCTTGATGGAAGGGCGGGTCGAGGAACACCACGTCAAAGGGCGATGCCGTGGCGGTTTCCAGATGGCGCAGGGCGTCGGTCTGGGAGACCTGGCCGCTGGTGCAGTTCAGTGCGTTGAGGCTCTGGCGCAGGCTGGCGATGGCTGCCGCGTTGCTGTCCAGCGCCAGGCCCATGCTGGCGCCACGGGACAGGGCTTCGAAATACAGTGCGCCGCTGCCAGTGAAAACGTCCAGCACCCTGGCACCAGCGATGTAGGGCGCCAGCCAGTTGAACAGGGTTTCGCGCACGCGATCAGGCGTCGGGCGCAGGCCGGGGGCGTCGGGGAAGGTCAGGCGACGGCTGCCCCATTCTCCGCCGATGATACGAAGCTGACCCAGGCCGTTGTGGCCCTTCGGACGTGGATTGGCCATCAGTGTTCCGGGACCCCTACAGGTTGGCGAGTGGGTTTGTCGGTCGGTGCCGGCAGTGGCTTCTGCTCCACGGTCGGGCCAACGGTAACAATGACCATCTTGTCGGCGCTCAGGTGCTTGCTCATCGCAGCTTTCACCTGTTCGACGGTCACGCTCTGGGCGGCGGCCATGTAGTCCTCAAGGTAGGTCAGCGGCAGGTTGTAGAAGCCGATTGCACCTAGCTGACCCACGATGGCCGAATTGCTGGCTGCGGTGAGCGGGAAGCTGCCGGTCAGTTCGCGTTTCACATCGTCGACTTCTTTCTGGGTCGGGCCGTTGGCGAGGAAGTCGCGAACGATGTCCTGCACCAGCTTGAGGGTGTTTTCGCTCATTTCCGCACGCGTTTGCAGGCCGATCATGAACGGTCCGGCAACCTGCATGGCGGTGAAGCCTGACGACACACCGTAGGTCAGGCCGCGTTTTTCCCGCACTTCGGTCATCAGTCGACTGCCAAAGCCGCCACCACCCAGTACCGAGTTACCCACGGTCAGCGCCGCGTAATCCGGGTCGTTACGGTCGATGCCCAGTTGCGCGAGCATCAGGTGGGTCTGGTTGGACGCGAATTCGATATGCGTGGTGCCTGCCTTCGGTTCAACCGGATCGGCGGCCTTCGCCAGCGCCGGGCCTTTGGGCAGCGAGGCGGAAACCTGCGCCGCGACGGCTTGCGCTTCGTCTCGCGACAGATCGCCTACCAGAGCAATCACCGCGTTGCCTGCCGCATAGCCTTTGGCGTGGAAAGCCTTGAGCTGAGCCAGGGTAATGGCATTGATGCTTTTTGCGTCGCCTTCGCTCGGGTGAGCGTAGGGATGGTCGCCGTAGAGACGGTTGAACAGTTCCTTGCTGGCGATAGCGCCGGGGTTCTGTTTCTGAGTCTCGAAGCTGGCGATCAACTGGTTTTTGATACGGGCCAGAGAGTCGGCAGGGAAGGTGGGCTTGCCCACGACTTCGCTGAACAGCTTCAGTGCCGGGTCGCGCTTGTCGGCAGCACTCAGGCTGCGCAAGGACGTGACCGCCATGTCACGGTAGGAACCGTTGCTGAAATCCGCTCCCAGGCCTTCGAAGCCCTGAGCGATGGCATTGACGTCCTTGCCTTTGACGCCCTCGTTGAGCATGGCGTTGGTCAACAGGGCAATGCCGGGCGATTTCTGGTCCTGGCTGCTGCCTGCGGCGAATGTCAGGCGCATGTCGAACATCGGCAATTCGCGTGATTCCACGAACAGCACCCTGGCACCCTCGGCGGTATTCCAGGTTTGTATGTTCAGGGCACGACGGGCCGGCGCCTTGCCGTCCAGTTCCTTGAGGGTTTGCAGGTTGCTGCCCAGTGCAGGAGTGGTCTGGCCCTGCTCGGCAGGGGCGGCGTTGTCTGCCACGGCTGGCAATGCGACAAAGGTGCCGAGTGAACCGGCCAGGATCAGGCCAAGCAGCGCATGACGTGGAGCGTTGCGCGTGATCATTTGGCTTTCTCCTCAGGCAGAACGTGCGCAACGCTGAGGCGCTCACGGGTGAAATAGGTATTGGCTGCTTTCTGGATGTCTTGCGGGGTCACGCTTTGCAGCGCCTCCAGTTCATTGTCCATCAGCTTCCAGGACAGACCGACGGTTTCAAGCTCGCCGATCATGGTCGCCTGGCTGGTAATCGAGTCGCGTTCATAGACCACGCCCGCAATGACCTGAGCCCGAACGCGCTCCAGTTCTTCGGCCGACGGTGCCTTGGTTTTCAGCTCGTCGAGCAGACGCCAGATGCCGGCTTCCACATCGGCCAGGGTCTTTTTCTTTTGCAGATTGGGTGTAGCGCTGATCATGAACAGGCTGTCGCCGCGAGCAAATGCGTCGTAGCGCGACGATGCGCCGGAGACCAGTTCTTCGCCACGTTCCAGGCGTGAGGAAATGCGTGCGCTGTAACCACCGTCGAGCAGTGCCGCAATCAGGCGCAGGGCATTCGCCGAACGTGGGTCTTCAGCGGTCGCAACGCTTGGCACGTTGAAGCCGTAAATCAGGCTCGGCAACTGGGTTTTGACGTGCAGAGTGATCTTGCGCTCGCCCGGCTCGGCCAGTTCCAGCGGTTTTTTCGAGGGCGGCACGTCGCGGCGCGGGATCGGCCCGAAGAAACGCTCTGCCAGGGCTTTGACCTCGTCCGGCTGCACATCGCCAACCACCACCAGCGTGGCGTTGTTCGGCGCATACCAGGATTCGTACCAGTGGCGCAGCTCTTCAACCTTCATGCGCTCCAGGTCCGCCATCCAGCCAATGGTCGGCGTGTGATAGCCGCTGGCAGGGTAGGCCATCGCCTTGAAGCGTTCGAATGCCTTGCCCATCGGCTTGTCATCGGTGCGCAGGCGACGCTCTTCCTTGATGACTTCGATCTCGCGGCTGAATTCGTCGGCGGGCAATTTCAGGGTTGCCATGCGATCGGCTTCCAGTTCCAGCGCTACGCTCAGACGATCGCGGGCCAGGACCTGATAGTAGGCGGTATAGTCATCGCTGGTGAACGCATTCTCTTCAGCGCCCAGATCGCGCAGAATCAGCGAGGATTCACCCGGTCCGGTCTTGCTGCTGCCCTTGAACATCATGTGCTCAAGCGCATGGGACAGGCCGGTCTGGCCGGGTGTTTCGTAGCTGGAGCCGACCTTGTACCAGATCTGCGATACCACCACTGGAGCGCGGTGGTCTTCGCGGACGACAACTTTCAGGCCATTGTCCAGGGTAAATTCATGAGTCGGTTGCGAATCAGCAGCCAATGCTGTCAAGGGCAGACAAATAGTGCTGAGCAGCAGGCCTGCGGCGCGGCGGGCTAGAGCATTCATTCGTAGTTTGAACCTGTAGGACGGCCCGCGTGAACTTAGCGTCGGCGGGCGCGGGGGTGTTAGGATACTGATCCGTTTGCTTCAGAGACAGCCTTCACTGGCCGATTGCGAGTGAAACCTGTCTGAAACGCAGGTAAAGGTAGCGCTTCAAGCGGCCGTTGAGTGAACAAGAAGTCCTAAACGCAGTCTGTTTTGCATGTCAGAATTTTTCCGGGTCGCCCTCTGGCGCCCCGCAACCTTGAGATAGCCGTCCTCCATGTTTGGTTCCAACGACGACAAGAAGACCCCAGCCGAGGCTGGAGAGAAGAAAGGCCTGTTCGGATGGCTGCGCAAGAAACCGCAGCAAGCCGAGCCAGCGCCACAAGAATCATCCCCGACGCAACCCGATCCGGTCCACGACCCGGTTGTGATCACGCCGCAGGTTGAGCCTGCTGTTGCCTCGCAATCTGTACCCGAGAGCATCGTCGAGCCGGTTGCGAATTCGCAGCAAGGCCATGTCAAGCCAGGTGCGCCGTCGCCTCAGCCGTGGCTGACCTTGCCGGTAACCGAGGAGCCAGTGGCACTGAGTGACGAGCGCGAGCCGCACATCACCCCGCCAATTCCAGAGCAAAGTCAGGCTCATGCCATGCCCGAGCCGGTCGCAGCGCAACCTGTGGCTGATATCGTGCCGCTGAGTGTTCCCGAGCCACTACTGGTTCAGCCTGTTCCAGAACCAGAACCCGTCGTAGCGCAGGCTGTGCCACAACCGGTAGCGCCTGTTCCGCAAGTGGTTCCTGCTCTGGCCCCTGCTCCGGTACAAGAGCCCGAAACCGGCAAGGTCGGCTTCTTTGCTCGCCTGAAGCAGGGGCTGTCGAAAACCAGCGCCAGCATTGGCGAAGGCATGGCCAGCCTGTTCCTGGGCAAGAAAGCCATCGATGATGACCTGCTGGAAGAAATCGAAACCCGTTTGCTGACCGCCGATGTCGGCGTTGAGGCCACATCGGTCATCATCAAGAGCCTGACTCAGAAGGTCGCGCGCAAGCAGTTGACCGATGCTCAGGCGTTGTACACCTCGTTGCAGGGCGAACTGGCTGCGATGCTCAAGCCTGTCGAGCAACCGCTGGTGATCAAGGCCGAACACAAGCCGTTCGTGATTCTGGTGGTCGGCGTCAATGGCGCGGGCAAGACCACCACCATCGGCAAGCTGGCCAAGAAGCTGCAACTGGAAGGCAAGAAGGTCATGCTGGCCGCGGGCGACACGTTCCGCGCTGCAGCCGTCGAGCAATTGCAGGTCTGGGGTGAGCGTAATCACATACCGGTCATCGCTCAGCACACCGGTGCCGATTCCGCCTCGGTGATTTTCGATGCCGTGCAGGCCGCCAAGGCCCGTGGCATTGATGTGTTGATCGCCGACACCGCCGGTCGCCTGCACACCAAGGACAACCTGATGGAGGAGCTGAAGAAGGTTCGCCGCGTGATCGGCAAGCTGGACGCAGATGCTCCTCACGAAGTCCTGCTGGTCCTCGATGCGGGCACCGGGCAGAACGCTATCAATCAGGCCAAACAATTCAACCAGACGGTTACGTTGACCGGGCTGGCGCTGACCAAGCTGGATGGCACAGCCAAAGGCGGCGTGATTTTCGCCCTGGCCAAGCAGTTCGGCTTGCCGATTCGCTATATCGGCGTTGGTGAAGGTATCGATGACTTGCGTACCTTCGAGGCCGAACCCTTTGTTCAGGCACTGTTTGCGGAGCGGGAGCGTCCATGATTCGATTCGAGCAGGTCGGTAAGCGCTACCCGAATGGACATGTCGGGTTGCATGAACTGAGCTTTCGAGTACGTCGCGGCGAGTTTTTGTTTGTCACTGGTCATTCCGGTGCCGGTAAAAGCACGCTGTTACGCCTGTTGCTGGCCATGGAGCGTCCGACCACCGGCAAACTGATGCTGGCCGGCCAGGACCTTGGGCAGATCAGCAACGCACAGATCCCGTTTCTGCGTCGTCAGATCGGCGTGGTGTTCCAGAATCACCAGTTGCTGTTCGATCGCACGGTGTTCAACAACATCGCGTTGCCCTTGCAGATCCTCGGTCTGTCCAAGCCCGAGATTGCCAAACGGGTCGATTCGGCCCTTGAGCGTGTGGCGTTGTCCGATAAGGCCGAGCTGTACCCCGGCGACCTGTCCACCGGTCAGCAACAGCGTGTCGGGATTGCTCGCGCCATTGTCCATCGCCCGGCCTTGCTGCTGGCCGATGAACCGACCGGTAACCTCGACCCACGTCTGGCGGCGGAAATCATGGGCGTGTTTGAAGATATCAACCGACTGGGGACCAGCGTGCTGATCGCCAGTCACGACCTTGCATTGATTGCCCGCATGCGCCATCGCATGTTGACCCTGCAACGCGGTCGTTTGATCGGTGACGGGGAGGCCGGAGTATGAGTGCTACACGCAGCCCCAAGGTTTCCGAACGCGTTGCGCCCAAGGCCGCCGATCCAGTGCCGCCGAAAAAGAAAAAGCAGCGTCACGACCATGATGATGACGGCCCGGATTTCAGTGCGTTGTTGTCGGCGTGGCTGGAAAGCCATCGCTCCAGTCTGCTGGACAGCCTGCGACGTCTGGCCAAACAGCCGATAGGCAGCTTTTTTACCTGTCTGGTGATGGCGATTGCCTTGAGCCTGCCGATGGGCTTGTCATTGCTGCTAAGTAATGTCGAGCGTCTGGGTGGTTCATGGCAGCGTGCGGCGCAGATTTCCATCTACCTGAAGCTGGATGCCAATACTGCTGATGGCACTCGCTTGCGCGATGAAATCAAGTCGATGCCCGGTGTGGCAGATGCCGAGTACATCAGCAGCGAGCAGGCATTGGGTGAATTCAAGCAACAGTCCGGTCTGGGCGAGGCGCTCAAGGAATTGCCAGAGAACCCGCTTCCAGGCGTGGTGTTGGTAACGCCGGATGAAGTGGACAAACCTGCGCTGGAAGCCTTGCGCACGCGGTTGGCAGAACTGCCTAAAGTCGAGCAGGCGCAACTGGATCTGGTCTGGGTCGAAAGGCTGGCCGCGATCCTCAAGCTGGGTGACCGATTCGTTTTCGGCTTGACGGTTTTGCTTGTCTCAGCTTTGCTGTTAGTAATTGGTAACACAATTCGTCTACATATTGAAAACCGCCGTATCGAAATCGAAGTTATCAAGCTGGTGGGCGGTACTGACAGCTACGTGCGCAGACCCTTCCTTTATATGGGCGCGCTGTACGGTTTCGGGGCAGGTATCCTGTCCTGGGGCGTTCTGGCTTATGGCCTGAACTGGCTGAACGGTGCGGTCGTCGGGCTGGCAGGTCTCTATGGAAGCGACTTTGCGCTGGCAGGTGTTCCGATGGGTGATGGTCTTTCGCTCTTGCTTGGAGCGGTTCTGTTAGGGTATATCGGTGCCTGGATTGCGGTCGCTCGTCACTTGCGTGAGCTGGCGCCCCGTTAGAGGCAAATTTTTCGTTCACCAGACTGGCTTCTGAAAATCAAGGAACTTGGTTAGCGGTTCCGGGTCAATCTGGCTATTGCTGAACTGCACATAACCTGTGCGCTGGAGGTTTTTTCGTATGACCACTTCTTTGCGACCTGCTTATGCTTTAGTCCCGGGTGCGAACCTTGAGGCCTATGTGCACACGGTCAACAGCATTCCCTTGCTGACGCCCGAGCAGGAGCGTGAACTGGCTGAAAGTCTCTACTATGAGCAGGATCTGGACGCGGCCCGACAAATGGTCCTCGCCCACCTGCGCTTTGTCGTGCACATCGCTCGCAGTTATTCGGGTTACGGTCTGGCTCAGGCTGACCTGATTCAGGAAGGTAACGTTGGTCTGATGAAGGCCGTGAAGCGTTTCAACCCCGAAATGGGCGTGCGTCTGGTGTCCTTTGCCGTGCACTGGATCAAGGCCGAAATTCACGAGTTCATCCTGCGTAACTGGCGCATCGTCAAGGTCGCCACCACCAAGGCGCAGCGCAAGCTGTTCTTCAACCTGCGCAGCCAGAAGAAGCGTCTGGCCTGGCTGAACAACGACGAGGTGCATCGCGTCGCTGAAAGCCTTGGCGTCGAGCCGCGTGAAGTCCGTGAAATGGAAAGCCGTCTGACGGGCCATGACATGGCCTTTGACCCGGCAGCCGAAGCGGATGACGACAGTGCGTTTCAGTCACCAGCCAATTATCTGGAAGACCACCGTTACGACCCGGCGCGTCAACTGGAAGACTCCGACTGGACTGACAATTCCACCGCCAACTTGCATCAGGCGCTGGACGTGCTGGACGAACGCAGCCGCGACATCCTCTACCAGCGCTGGCTGGCAGAAGAAAAAGCCACGCTGCACGACCTGGCGCAGAAGTACAACGTCTCCGCCGAGCGTATTCGTCAGCTGGAAAAAAGCGCGATGAACAAGCTCAAGACGTCGATAGCTGCGTAAGGCTACCCGGTGACGAAAAAACGCCCCGAGATGATCGGGGCGTTTTTGTTTGTGTACCAGCTATCGAGCGTCGCTCCGCATCGCATGCCGCTTCAGACGCTTCGCGTTCTCTTTTGTGACGCAATCACCACCGACGGCTGCTATTGAGTCCCTGCAAATACTCATCCCCACCCAACTGACGCATTTGCTGACGAATCCAGCCGGCGCGACGCGAGACGTAGCTGCTCGGGTGGCTGGCGCTCCACTCGCGCGGGTTGGGGAGGACGGCGGCGAGGTAGCTGGCCTGCTGTACAGAAAGCGCGCTGGCGTTGGTGCGGAAGTGATGTTGCGCTGCTGCCTGCGCGCCGAATACGCCTTCGTCCCATTCGACGCTGTTCAGGTACACCTCAAGGATGCGCTCCTTGGACCACAGCAGCTCGATGAGCATAGTGAACCACGCCTCCAGCCCTTTGCGCAGGTAGCTGCGACCGGACCACAGGAACAGGTTTTTCGACACCTGCTGGCTAAGCGTACTGGCGCCACGGATCGAGCCGCCGCGCTCGTTGTGCAGGATGGCCGCTTGAATGGCGTCGACGTCGAAACCCCAATGCTCTGCGAATTTCTGATCCTCGCCGGCAATGACCGCAATTTTAAGGTTGTCGGAGATCCTGTCCCACGGTTCCCAGTCGCGTTGCAGGTCGATAGGCTCGCCGTCGACCCAGGATTCGACCTTGCGTTCGACCATCAGCGCGGTGCCTGGTGGCGGTACCCAGCGCAGAACCAAAACCACGAGAACACTGCCTGCGGCGAACCACAGCAGGGCTTTGACGATGCGACGAAGGATAAACTGCAGCATAGAGATGGCTTGGCCGAACCCGTTGAGCGGGCCATTATACAGACCGTGCGCCTTTCGACGATTTTTCACTGGAGTTCCTGATGCTTCGTAGCTTTTTGATGCTTGCTGCCTTCTTTGGCTTCACGGGTGTGGCGTTGGGCGCATTTGCCGCCCACGGTCTCAAGGAACGCCTGAGTGCCGAGTACCTGGCGGTGTTCCATACGGGTGTGCTTTACCAACTGATCCACGCGCTGGCCCTGCTCGGTGTGGCGATACTGGCGACGCACATCCCCGGGCGTCTCGTCACTTGGGCCGGATTCTCGTTCGCTATCGGCATACTGTTGTTCTCCGGCAGCCTGTACGCGCTCACCCTGACCGGCATCGGCAAGCTGGGCATCATCACCCCGTTCGGTGGTCTGGCCTTTCTGTTTGGCTGGTCGATGCTGGGTCTGGCTGCCTGGCGGTTGGGCTCTGCTCCTTGAGTGACGGCTTGCACGGCAGATCGCGCTTGAGACGAATGGCGTGGCTTTGCCTTGGTCATACCCGCTGATCGGGCTAGAATGCTGGCCCCCCAAAAATGATGGCTGCTCTCGCATGCACATTCAGTTGAACGGTGAACCCTTTGAATTGCCCGATGGCGAAACCGTCGCGGCATTACTGACCCGCCTGGACCTTGCCGGACGCCGGGTTGCGGTGGAACTGAACCTGGATATCGTGCCGCGCAGTCAGCATGCGGCGACCGTCCTGGGTGAAGGCGATCAGGTCGAAGTGGTTCATGCCATTGGCGGTGGCTAGTTCGCAACCTGCACTTAGCCCAACCCCCATCTGCACGTTATGAGGATTTCCGATGAGCAATGTTCGCAGCGACAAGCCCTTCGTCCTGGCCGGTCGGACTTTCGAGTCGCGTCTGCTGGTAGGCACCGGCAAGTACATCGATATGGAACAGACCCGTCTGGCCATTGAAGCCTCGGGTGCCGAGATCGTGACTGTTGCCGTGCGTCGCACCAACCTCGGCCAGAACCCCGGCGAGCCGAACCTGCTGGATGTGCTGCCACCTGATCGCTACACCATCTTGCCGAACACCGCTGGCTGCTTCGATGCAACCGAGGCCGTGCGCACCTGCCGCCTGTCCCGCGAACTACTCGACGGCCGCAATCTGGTCAAGCTCGAAGTGCTGGCCGACCAGAAAACCCTGTTTCCGAACGTCATCGAAACCCTCAAGGCCGCCGAGATACTGGTCAAGGACGGTTTCGACGTGATGGTCTACACCAGCGATGACCCGATCATCGCCCGCCAGCTGGCCGAAATCGGCTGCATCGCGATCATGCCGCTGGCCGGCCTGATCGGCAGCGGTCTGGGTATCTGCAACCCCTACAACCTGCAGATCATCCTTGAAGAAGCCAAAGTGCCGGTGCTGGTCGATGCCGGTGTCGGCACTGCCTCCGACGCCACCATCGCGATGGAACTGGGCTGTGAAGCCGTATTGATGAACTCGGCCATCGCCCATGCGCAGCAGCCGGTGATGATGGCCGAAGCCATGAAGCACGCTGTAATTGCCGGTCGTCTGGCGTACCTCGCCGGGCGCATGCCTCGAAAACTCTATGCCAGCGCATCTTCGCCGCTGGATGGCCTGATCAAGTAAGAGCCCGTTGATGACTGATTCGCACGTTCCGCACCCAGAGTCGCCTGCTGTCGAAGAAGGCGAAGAGCGCCCGCACCGCCGCATCAAGAGTTTCGTGATGCGTGCCGGTCGCATGACCGAGGGTCAGCAGCGCGGCCTTGATCAAGGTCTCCCCCTGTATGGCCTGTCGCTGACCGATGCACCGGTGGATTTCGATCAGGTGTTCGGTCGCGCTGCGCCGCGCACGCTGGAAATCGGTTTCGGCATGGGCCACTCGTTGCTGGAAATGGCGGCAGCGGCTCCCGAGCACGATTTTATAGGTGTCGAGGTGCACTCCCCAGGCGTAGGCGCGCTGCTCAACGGTGTGCTGACCCAAGGGCTGACCAATGTGCGCGTCTACGATTGCGACGCCATTGAAGTGCTGAACCGCTGCGTCGCCGATAACAGCCTTGATCGCCTGATGCTGTTCTTCCCGGATCCGTGGCACAAGAGCCGTCACCACAAGCGCCGTATCGTGCAGCCGGAATTCGCCGCACTGGTGCGTAGCAAGCTCAAGGTTGGCGGTGTGTTTCACATGGCCACCGATTGGGGGCCTTACGCGGAATACATGCTGGAAGTGATGAGCGTAGCGCCTGGTTATCGCAATCAGGCTGAAGACAACCAGTACGTTCCGCGCCCCGCGGAACGGCCGATCACCAAGTTCGAACGCCGTGGCGAGAAGCTCGGACACGGCGTATGGGATCTGAAGTTCGAGAAAGTCGACTGAGCGTGCTGATCGTGCCCGGTTACATGGGCACGATCACGCAGTATGAAGCCCGTTACTGAATCTCGTCCGGCTTGACGATCACCCAGTTCTTGTCCGCCGTGACCGGCAGCTTCTCCTTGGCCTGAGCTTCGGCATTGTCCTTGATCATGCCGTTCAGCTGGGTCATGTACTTGTCCTTGCGGTTGATCCACAAGTGCACGCCGCCCTTGCTCACGTCGACGCTGTGAAACAGCATGTAGCCGTCGCTGGTCGGGGTATCGCCGCCGACCAGAACCGGTTTTTTCCACTGATCGATGTAGGTCAGAATCGCCGCCTGCTTGCCGGCCATCCAGGTCGCCGGGGTCCACAGATAAGGTGTCAGCTCCAGTCCCATGTTGCTTTTCGCATCGTATTTGCCTGCGGTGATCTGCTTGCGTGCGGTAGTCAGCTCACCGGTCTTGCGGTCTTTGAGCAGGGTGGTGACGCCTATCACGTTCTGCGGTTTGACGTTGTAGCCGTACTTCGGATCGGCGGCGACCATGCGCACCAGCTCTTCGGACGCTGCGGTCATCACGTAGACCTCGATGCCGTTCTCCATCAGCTTGTTGTACAGCTCGGTCTGCCCGGTGAATACGCGCGGCGGCTCGACATTGAGTTGCTTGACCGTATCGCCGTCGTAATAGGTCGCCGGGATCGGCTTTTTCAGGGCCATCAGCTCATCGACATAGCCTTTGAGCTCCTGCAGGGTAAAGCCGGAAAACACCTGCACGACCCACGGGTAGCAGACCATGTCGTCTATTTCGCAAAGGCGATAGTAGTAACTGAACAGGCTTTCCTTGTGGTCGGCGGTGTCTTTGAAGGGGATCAGCTTCAGCGAAGGGTCGAGCGTTTCGCGGGTAATCAGTCCTTTGTTTTCCATGTACGGCAGCAGCGACTCTTCAAGGTCGAAGCGGTAGCTGGTGTTGTCCATGTCGAAGACCGCATAGTTGCCCTTGTTGGCATTGGCGGCAATCATCGCGTCGAGTGCCTTGGCGGCAGGCTCGGGCCAATGCTTCAATTCGGTGGCCGCGGTAGCCTGGCTGGCAAGCCCGAAAAAGACGGCAGCAGCCAACAGTTTTGGCACGAGTTTCATAGGCGATTTCCCCTTGTCGAAAAAACGAAGGGGCAGACCGTAACAAATTATTGTGAAGGCAAAAGTACGTCAGCGACCCGAAAAAGGCCAAAAGACGCCGTTTGCCCCTTTATTTGCGACAGTTAAACCAAAAGCGACACTTTTATTGCAGTTTTTCGTCAGCGACCTCAAATGCGCCGAAAAACGCTTATCAGACGCGCTCCCAGACTTCGAAGTTGTAGGCAGGCTTGCCGTCGACAGCCGCGTTCTCGGTATCGGACACCAGCGCCCACTGCGCCGTATCGAATTCAGGAAACCACGCGTCGCCATCAGGGCTCAGCGCTACGCGAGTCAGGTACAAGCGATCCGCCTGTGCAAGGCCCTGAGCATAAAGCTGCGCGCCGCCGATCAGCATCACCTCGTCGACACCCTGTTCCTGCGCCCATTGCTCGGCGCGCACGACTGCGGCATCCAGCGAAGGGAAGACTTCCGCGCCCTCGAGCTGCAAATCAGTCTGGCGGCTGACCACCAGGTTCAGGCGACCGGGCAGGGGACGGCCCAGCGAATCCCAGGTCTTGCGACCCATGATGATCGGCTTGCCGAGCGTCGTGGCCTTGAAGTATTTGAAATCCCCCGGCAAATGCCAGGGCATGGAATTGTCGACGCCGATCACTCGGTTTTCACCAAGGGCGGCAATCAGGCTAAGGGGGAGATGAGTTTTCATGCGCCGAGGATATCAGAGGTCGCAGGGCAGGCGAATGAACTGACACGCACCGTGCTCAGTCCCATGACAGCGGTTATGCTCACCGCTGAATTCAATCAAGAGACACTGTGTGACTGCACTGACCCCACTCGATACCCTCTGGCTGACCGAAGCCGTGCGCCTGCGTGAACAACAGGCTGGCGCGCTGGATGATCAGGAAGCCAATCGCCGCGCCCGGGCGGCCGGAGGCGACCTGACTGCCCGTATCACCCATCGCGCCCTTGGGCTGGCACAGCGCGACGGCATGCTCGGCGCATTGCATCACTGGAAGCAGGGCGCGCGGTTGGCGTTGATTGCGCTTGCCGTATTCGCTGTCATCAGTGGCGCGGGCCTGGCCTTCGCCGCAATGGGCGACGGGCAGGCACCGGTCAATGTGTTCTGGGCGCTGGGCAGTCTGCTTGGGTTTAATCTGGTGCTGCTGGCTACCTGGGCGCTGGGCTTTATCTTCGCTGGCCGCAGCAACAGCGGGCTGGGCCGCTTATGGCTGTGGTTGAGTGAAAAGCTTGCCCGTGACGCCCAGGCTGCGCAATTTGCTCCGGCATTGGTTCTGCTGCTGCAACGCAAGCGTCTGAATCGCTGGGTGCTTGGCCTGGTGGTTCACAGCCTGTGGCTGCTCTCGCTGGTCAGTGCGCTGGTGGTGCTGTTGATGCTGATGGCGACCCGGCGCTACGGGTTTGTCTGGGAAACCACCATTTTGAGCAGCGACACGTTTGTCAGCCTGACTCAGACACTCAGTACCGTCCCGGCCTGGCTGGGCTTCAGTGTGCCGGACGAAGCCATGATTCGCGCCAGCGGCAATGCAGCGCTGAGTATCGAGAATGCACGCCAGGCCTGGGCTGCGTGGCTGGTGGGCGTGCTGCTGGTCTACGGCATTGTGCCGCGTCTGTTGCTGGCAGCGTTCTGCCTGTGGCGCTGGAAGCAGGGGAGTGCGGGGCTGCGTCTCGATCTTGAGCTGCCCGAGTACCTTGAGCTGCGTGAACGATTGATGCCCAGCAGCGAGCGATTGGGTGTCAATGACGTCGAACCTGCCGCGCTGCATCAGATTCAGCCCGGCGTGGGTGCGTCCGACAGTAATGGCGCGTTGCTGGTGGCCATCGAGCTGGATGATCAACAAGTCTGGCCGCCAGAACTGCCGTCAGGCGTGGTCGATGCAGGCATTCTCGACAGCCGTGAGTCGCGCCACAAGCTGCTTGAACAACTGACTCACTATCCGCCTGCGCGCATGGTGGTCGCCTGTGATCCGCGCCGCTCACCGGATCGTGGCAGTCTGGCACTGATTGCCGAACTGGCGCGCAGCGCGGGGGCGACACGTGTATGGCTGTTGCCCGCGCCTGCCGGGCAGGTGCTCGATCTGGAGCGTCTGGGCGACTGGCACAGCGCGCTGGATCAATTGCAGTTGCCGCGCACAGACAGCGCGCCCTTGAACTGGCTGGAGACGGGCCATGACTGAAGCAGACAATGTCCGCGCCATCAAGCTGGCGGTGGTTGGCCACACCAATGTCGGCAAAACGTCGCTGCTGCGTACCCTGACCGGCGATGTCAGCTTTGGCGAAGTGTCTCACCGGCCAAGCACCACCCGCCATGTGGAAGGTGCGCGCCTATCCGTGGACGGTCAGGCGCTGGTCGATCTGTACGACACGCCCGGCCTGGAGGACGCCATTGCGCTGCTCGATTACCTGGAGCGGCTTGATCGTCCTGGTGAACGTCTGGATGGCCCGGCACGGCTGGCGCGCTTTCTGGAGGGCAGCGAGGCACGCCAGCGTTTTGAGCAAGAGGCCAAGGTCATGCGCCAGTTGCTCGGCTCGGACGCCGGGCTGTATGTGATCGATGCACGCGAACCGGTGCTCGCCAAGTACCGTGATGAGCTGGCGGTGCTGGCCAGTTGTGGCAAGCCGTTGCTGCCGGTGCTGAATTTCGTCAGTGCGCGCGAGCACCGCGAGCCGGAATGGCGAGAGTCACTTTCACGCCTGGGGCTGCATGCATTGGTGCGCTTCGACAGCGTCGCACCGCCGGAAGATGGCGGTCGTCGTCTGTACGAAAGCCTGGCGCTGCTGCTGGAAAGCGCGCGGCCTCGGCTTGAGCGTTTGATTGAGGATCAGGAGAAACAACGTCGAGCCAGAAAACACAGCGCGGCGCGGCTCATCGCCGAACTGTTGATTGACTGTGCAGCGTGTCGGCGTAGCGTCGAGACCACTGCCGAGCAGGAACATCAGGCTGTGGAAGCGTTGCGCAAGGCTGTTCGCCAGCGTGAGCAGCAATGTGTCGAGGCGCTGCTCAAGCTGTATGCGTTTCGCAAGGATGATGTGTCTACCAGCGATTTGCCGTTGATGGATGGCCGTTGGGGCGATGACCTGTTCAATCCGGAAACCCTCAGGTTGATGGGCGTGCGGGTTGGCGGCGGCGTGGCAGCCGGTGCGGCGGCCGGGGCAGGGGTCGATCTGATGGTCGGCGGCGTAACGCTTGGCGCGGCGGCTTTGGTTGGTGCGATTGCAGGCGGTGCCCTGTTGACGGCGCGCAGCTACGGCGGACGATTGCTGGGCAAGTTGAAGGGCCGCAGGGAATTGACGGTGGACGATGCAGTGCTGCGCCTTCTCGCACTGCGACAGGGGCACTTGTTGCTGGCATTGGGAGTGAGAGGCCACGCGGCCATTCACCGCATGGAATTGACCACCCCGCAGGACAAAACCTGGCGCAAAGGCAAAATCCCCGAGCCGCTCACCCGTGCCCGCGCCCACCCGCAATGGTCAACACTCAACTCGCACGCCAAACCGAATCAGGCTGAGCGGCAGGAAGCGATTGATGAGCTGGCGGATGTGGTTTTGCAGGATTGACTATTCCAGCGCTGAAGACCGGACGCAAAGCGTCCAGAACGGCATGCGACGCGGAGCGTCGCACGATAGTTGAGGTGATCGTTCCTCACGCTCCACCGTAGGAATGCCGTTGCGTCACAGGTCTGTGCAGCGCCACGGCCCCAAGACTGGACGCGGAGCGTCGTACGATAGTTGAGGATGAAGCTGAGCACGATAGTTGAGATATCGTTCCTCACGCTCCAGCGTGGGAATGCCGTGGGTGACGCTCCGCGTCACAAATCTGCGCCTTGACGCATCCTCCAGAACCCTCGCATTCAGGCGCTTTTCAGCTTGCCGTTTGCCGGCGAAAACCTGCCGATTATTTTTATTGATTGATCGTTCAATAAAAAATCTTTAGACTGGCCTCACCGTTTTGGTACAACGATCATTGCAGACACCCGGGAGAATCGCGCCAATGCCCAAGGTCGGAATGCAACCCATCCGCCGCCAACAACTGATCCAGGCCACGCTTACTGCGGTCGATCAGGTCGGTATGGGCGACGCCAGCATTGCTCTGATCGCACGACTGGCGGGCGTGTCCAACGGCATCATCAGTCACTATTTTCAGGACAAGAACGGCCTGATCGCCGCCACGATGCGGCATCTGATGAACGCCTTGATCCAGAACGTCCGCGAACGTCGGCAGGCGCTGACCGAAGACAGCCCAAGGGCTCATCTGCAAGTGATCATCGAAGGTAACTTCGACGCCAGTCAGGTCAGCGGCCCGGCCATGAAAACCTGGCTGGCCTTCTGGGCGACCAGCATGCATCACCCTTCGCTGCACCGATTGCAGCGTATCAACGACCACCGTTTGTATTCGAACCTGTGCTGTCAGTTCCGCCGTACCTTGCCACTGGAACAGGCACGCAGCGCCGCCCGCGGGCTTGCTGCCCTCATAGATGGGCTGTGGCTGAGAGGCGCGCTGTCAGGCGATGCATTCGACACCGAGCAAGCGCAACGGATCGCTTACGAGTACATGGATTTCCAATTGGCGAAATCGGCGAGCTGAGGCTTTCGAAGCCCCTTACCGAACGACTGTAAAAGCCTGTTGCCGAACGAACCTGGCACACTGAAATCAGTCATCGCCCCCCACTGAATTTGCGAGGACTTTATGGCCCGTTTTGAACTGCAGAAACTTTACATCGATGGCGGTTACGTCGATGCCAGCAACACTGAAACCTTCGATGCCATCAACCCGGCGAACGGCGAAGTACTGGCGCAGATCCAGCGCGCCGGCAAGGAAGACGTCGAGCGCGCAGTCGTTGCTGCTGAAAAAGGCCAGAAGATCTGGGCGGCCATGACCGCCGTCGAGCGTTCGCGCATCCTGCGCCGTGCTGTCGACATCCTGCGTGAGCGCAACGATGAGCTGGCCGCGCTGGAAACGCTGGACACCGGTAAAGCCATTTCCGAAACCCGCTACGTGGATATCGTGACCGGCGCTGACGTACTGGAATACTACGCAGGCCTGGTGCCTGCAATCGAAGGCGAACAGATCCCGCTGCGTGATTCCTCTTTCGTTTACACCCGCCGAGAGCCGCTGGGTGTGGTTGCAGGCATCGGTGCGTGGAACTACCCGATCCAGATCGCCCTGTGGAAATCCGCACCGGCGCTGGCTGCGGGCAACGCGATGATCTTCAAACCAAGTGAAGTCACCTCGCTGACCACTCTGAAACTGGCAGAAATCTACACCGAAGCTGGCGTGCCAAATGGCGTGTTCAATGTGCTGACCGGTAGCGGTCGCGAAGTCGGCACCTGGATCACCGAGCACCCGCGCATCGAGAAAGTCTCGTTCACCGGCGGCACCGACACCGGCAAGAAAGTCATGGCCAGCGCCTCGAGCTCGTCGCTCAAGGAAGTGACCATGGAGCTGGGCGGCAAATCACCGCTGATCGTGTTTGACGACGCTGATCTGGACCGTGCTGCCGACATCGCAATGATGGCCAACTTCTATAGCTCCGGCCAGGTCTGCACCAACGGCACGCGTGTGTTTGTACCGAACGCGTTGAAAGCCGAGTTCGAAGCGAAAATCCTCGAGCGTGTGAAGCGTATTCGCGCCGGTAACCCGGAAGACGAAAACATCAACTTCGGCCCGCTGGTCAGCTTCGAGCATATGGAAAGCGTGCTGGGCTACATCGCCAAGGGCAAAGAGCAGGGCGCACGCCTGTTGTGCGGCGGTGATCGTCTGGCCGGTGGTGTGTTCGACAAGGGCGCTTTTGTTGCGCCAACCGTGTTCACCGACTGCACCGACGACATGACCATCGTGCGTGAAGAAATCTTCGGCCCGGTAATGAGCATCCTCGGCTACGACACCGAAGAAGAAGTGGTGCGCCGCGCCAACGACACCGACTTCGGTCTGGCCGCAGGCATCGTGACTCGCGACCTGAATCGCGCACACCGCGTGATTCATCTGTTGGAAGCCGGTATCTGCTGGATCAACGCCTGGGGCGAGTCGGCGGCACAAATGCCGGTCGGCGGTTACAAGCAATCGGGTGTTGGTCGTGAGAACGGCATCAGCTCGCTGGCGCAGTACACGCGGATCAAGTCGGTACAGATCGAGCTGGGCGACTACGCCTCGGTTTTCTAAACACGCTTCAAGTGGCACGCGGCAAATCTCAAGCAGACGCAATCAAAAGCGGTTTGCCGCACCCCATTTTCACAAGTATCGCCTCGCTGCTTCTGCTTGCAGCCAAGGCTTGAGACTTGCAGCTCTATGAGGGAGCCTCTATGACGACTCAATCCGAATACGACTACATCATCATTGGTGCCGGCTCTGCCGGTAACACCCTGGCAGCCCGTCTCACCGAAGACGCAGGCGTCACTGTTCTGCTGCTGGAAGCCGGTGGCCCGGACTACCGTCTGGATTTCCGTACCCAGATGCCAGCCGCACTGGCATTCCCGCTACAGGGACGCCGCTATAACTGGGCCTACGAGACCGAGCCAGAGCCACACATGAACAACCGCCGCATGGAATGCGGTCGTGGTAAAGGCCTGGGCGGCTCGTCGCTCATCAACGGCATGTGCTACATCCGCGGCAACGCGATGGACTATGACGGCTGGGCCAAGGAGCCGGGTCTCGAAGACTGGAGCTACCTCGATTGCCTGCCGTACTTCCGCAAGGCCGAAACCCGCGACATCGGCCCGAATGACTACCACGGTGGTGAAGGTCCGGTCAGCGTGACCACGCCCAAGGCGGGCAACAATCCGCTGTTCCACGCGATGGTCGAGGCGGGCGTGCAAGCCGGTTTCCCGCGCACTGACGACCTCAACGGTTATCAGCAGGAAGGTTTCGGTCCGATGGACCGCACCGTGACGCCTAACGGTCGTCGCGCCAGTACCGCCCGTGGTTATTTGGACGAGGCCAAGAAGCGCTCGACCCTGACCATCGTCACTCACGCGCTCACCGATAGCATTCTGTTCGAAGGCAAGCGTGCCGTCGGCGTGGCGTACCTGGTAGGTGACAGCGACACCCGCATCCAGGCCCGTGCCCGCAAGGAAGTGCTGCTGTGTGGCGGCGCGATCGCTTCGCCACAGATTCTCCAGCGTTCCGGCGTCGGCCCGGCCGAAGTGCTGAACAAGCTGGATATTCCGGTGGTTCATGACCTGCCGGGCGTTGGCCAGAACCTTCAGGATCACCTGGAGATGTACCTGCAGTACGCCTGCACCCAGCCGGTGTCGCTGTACCCTTCGCTGAAGTGGTGGAACCAGCCTGCCATCGGTGCAGAGTGGATGTTCCTCGGCACCGGTATCGGTGCGAGCAACCAGTTTGAAGCCGGTGGTTTCATTCGCTCCAGCGAAGCGTTCGAATGGCCGAACATTCAGTACCACTTCCTGCCGGTCGCGATTAACTACAACGGCACCAAGGGCGTTCAGGAACACGGCTTCCAGGCTCACGTCGGCTCCATGCGTTCGCCGAGCCGTGGTCGTGTGCAGGTCAAATCCAAAGACCCGCGCGAGTACCCGAGC
Source organism: Pseudomonas sp. Pme6b (assembly GCF_058129925.1). Lineage (NCBI taxonomy): Bacteria > Pseudomonadati > Pseudomonadota > Gammaproteobacteria > Pseudomonadales > Pseudomonadaceae > Pseudomonas > Pseudomonas sp. Pme6b. The sequence continues at coordinate 5,569,277 of NZ_CM176704.1, read as the reverse complement.
ATCCTGTTCAACTACATGTCCAGCGAGCAGGACTGGCAGGAGTTCCGTGATGGCATCCGCCTGACGCGCGAGATCATGCAGCAACCGGCTCTGGACCCGTACCGTGGCCGCGAAATCAGCCCCGGTATCGATGTGCAGTCTGATGAAGCGCTGGATCAGTTCGTGCGCGAGCATGCTGAAACGGCTTATCACCCGTCCTGCTCGTGCAAGATGGGCACCGACGAGATGGCCGTTGTCGACGGTCAGGGCCGTGTGCATGGCCTGCAAGGCCTGCGCGTAGTCGATGCCTCGATCATGCCGATCATCACCACGGGCAACCTGAATGCACCGACAATCATGATCGCCGAGAAAATCGCCGACAAGATCCGCGGTCGTCAGCCCCTGCCACGCAGCACCGCCGACTACTTCGTTGCAGGCGACAAACCTGCACGTGGCAAGCCGCTGCGCGAAATCAGCCACCAGGCCTGATCTGACAACGGGCGTCCTCCCTGGACGCCTTTCGTTGTGCATGCTCCAGCGTGAATGCATTTCACACTGGAGCATCGGCACGATAGTTACAAGATTCTCGTTCCTCACGCTCCAGCGTGAGACTGCATTTCCCCGACGCTCCGCTTCGCAATTTGCGCTGAGCATGGGTACGAGCGCCAACTCGATTCAGACCCTCCTCCCGACAGACGCGAATTGCCACCATCCCTCCGCTCTGCCACAATCGCGAATGATTCTCTTTAGTTAGATCTTTCTCATCGAGGCTATTCGTGTCGTCAGTCCCAAGCACTCATAGCGAGATTGTTGGCGCGCTGTATCGCGATCATCGTGGTTGGCTGCTGGCCTGGCTCAGACGCAATGTCGCCTGTCCACAGCGTGCTCAGGATTTGAGTCAGGACACGTTCGTGCGTTTGCTCGGGCGACAGGAATTGCTGACGCCCAGAGAGCCGCGAGCGTTCCTGGCGGCCGTTGCCAAGGGACTGATGTTCGACTACTTCCGCCGCGCTGCGCTGGAGCAGGCTTATCTCGGGGAGTTGATGCAGGTTCCTGAGGCCGAGCAGCCTTCGCCGGAAGAGCAGATGCTGATTCTGGAAGACCTCAAAGCGATCGACCGTATGCTGGGCAGTCTCTCCAGCAAAGCACGGGCAGCCTTTCTGTACAGTCGCCTCGACGGGCTGAGCCACGGCGAAATTGCCGAGCGGCTGGGCGTCTCGGTTTCGCGCGTCAGGCAATACCTGGCTCAAGCCATGCGTCAGTGCTATGTGGCGCTCTACGGTGAGCCGACATGAACACCAGGCCGGTATCCGCTCATGTTCTGGACGCCGCGATCCAGTGGCAATTGAACATGGATGGCAGCAGCGGCAATGACGCTGAGCTTGCTCGCTGGCTGGCCGCCGACGAAGAGCATGCCAGGGCCTGGAGCCAGTTGGGCATGGTCAATCAGCGTTTTGCCTTGCCAGCAGGTCCGGCGCGCAAGGCATTGCAGCAATCGCCTGGTGCCCAGCGGCATAGCTTGCGCAAGCTTGGCGGCGGTCTGGTCGGCGTGTTCATGGCGTTGGGGCTGGCATTGTTCGTCGGCGACCGCTACCTGCCGATAGATTACTGGCTTGCCGATCAGCGCACCGCCACCGGTGAACAGCGTGACGTGCGTCTGGCGGACAACACCCTGATTCGCCTTAACACCCACAGCGCGATTGATGTGCGCTTCGATGCGCAGCAACGTCGGGTGATTCTGCAGGACGGCGAAATAATGGTGCAGACCGGCAATCATGACGATCCGCGTCCCTTCATCGTCGAAACTGCGGATGGCAAAATGCGCGCCCTGGGTACGCGCTTTCTGGTCCGTCGCGAGCCAGACGGAACACTGCTCAGCGTGCTGCAATCAGCGGTTGCCGCCAATGCGCGCAATGCGTCCGGTGAACAGGTTCTGCGCGAGGGCCAGCAGGTTCTCCTCACGCGCAATGGCCTTGGCCCGTTGCTCAGCATGCCTTCCGGCGTCGACGCCTGGACGCGCGGCATGTTGGTGGTGGACAACGCCCGGCTGGCGGACATGCTTGCTGAACTGGGTCGTTACCGTACAGGCCATCTGGGTGTCGACTCGACCGTGGCTGATCTGCGTATTACCGGCACATTCCCGCTGGCCGACACTGACCTGGCGCTCAAGGCGTTGTTGCCGACCTTACCCGTGCAGATCGAACAACACACCGCGTGGTGGGTCACTGTGCTGGCCAGGGATGAGCAGGCCAGCAGCAATCCGGCAAAACTCTGAAACATACCTCTTCATGCCTGCACCGGATCGCCCTGACACTTTTCCGGTTTCGAGCGGCTTAGTCTTACAAGTCATTTCGGGGACGCGCTCGGTTTTGCGTCCCTTCGCCTGTGGATAAACCATGAAAAGCCAAACCGTGCGCCGCTGGTCCATCGTGCATACCTGGAGCAGCCTGATTTGCACCCTGTTTTTGTTGATGCTCGCGGTTACAGGACTGCCGTTGATCTTCCATCATGAAATCGATCACCTGCTGGGCGACGCCCCGCAGTACCAGGAGATGCCTGCCGACACGCCGCATCTGAACCTGGAGCAACTGGCCAGGGCCGCCGAAGCACATCGCCCCGGCGAGGTGATGCAGTATTTCGGCTGGGATGACGAAGACCCCAATGGCGTGATGGCCATCACCGCGGCAACCGCAGATACCGAGCCCAACTCATCGCACACCTTCGCCCTTGATGCACGCACCGGTGAAGCGCTGGAAATGCCTTCTGCCAACGGCGGCTTCATGATGGTCATGCTGCGCCTGCACGTAGACATGTACGCCAACCTGCCCGGCAAATTGCTGCTGGCGTTCATGGGTTTGCTGTTTGTGGTGGCGATTGTTTCCGGGACCGTGTTGTATGCGCCGTTCATGCGCAAGCTGGAGTTCGGCCAGGTGCGGGTCAATAAATCCAGGCGTACGCGTTGGCTGGACCTGCACAACCTGATCGGCGTAGTGACATTGACCTGGGCGCTGGTGGTGGGCGTGACGGGGGTGATCAGTGCCTGTGCCGATCTGCTGATTGCCTCCTGGCGCAATGATGCGCTGGCCACCATGATCGCCCCTTACAAAGACGCGCCGCCATTGACCCAGCGCGCCCCGGCGACTCGATTGCTGGAAATTGCCGAATCCGCTGCGCCCGGTATGCAGGCCGATTTCATCGCTTTCCCCGGCACGCGCTTCTCCAGCGAGCATCATTACGCGGTGTTCCTCAAAGGCAACACGCACTTGACTGCGCACCTCGCCACACCGGTGCTGATCGACGCGCAGACCCTGCAAGTTACCGCCGTGGTCGAACGTCCCTGGTATATGGACGCACTGGGCATGTCGCAACCTCTGCATTTCGGTGATTACGGCGGCATGCCGATGAAGATTCTCTGGGCAGTGCTGGACGTGCTGACCATCATCGTACTCGGCAGCGGCGTCTATCTGTGGTGGGTGAGGCGTCGTGCCGCGCGCTCGGTGAGCGTGGTTCGGGCTCAGGTGGCGCAATGAGTTCCAGGCCATCGCGATTCTGGAGGACCTTTGCGATACCCGCCGTGATAGCGCTGCTTATCGGCGTCGGCTTGTTCGCCGCGCTGCTGGGTGATGGCTGGTGGGATACGCTGGCGTGGCTGGGCATGGGGACGGCTGCCCTGTTGAGCATCAAGGGCTTGCTGGTGCGGCGCGGCTGATTGAAACGCTGATTGCAGACGCGTCACAGGCTGACTAGTCTAGGATCCTGTCTCATTCGAGGAATACCCATGTCAGCGCCCACGATGACGTTGTACTTCAACGCGGCTTCACCCTTCGCCCGCAAGGTGATGGTGATGCTGCATGAAACCGCTCAGCTCGATCGCGTCGAGTTGCAGACCACAGTGCTGACGCCGGTCAGCCCGTCTGCCGAGCTCAATGAAGACAACCCGGCCGGCAAACTTCCCGCGCTAAGGCTGGCTGACGGCAACGTCATTCACGACAGCCGGGTGATTCTTGATTATCTCGACCACCAGCACGTGGGCCTGCCACTGATCCCCCGGGAAGGCTCGGCACGCTGGAGGCGCCTGACCCTGGCTTCGCTGGCCGATGCGGTGTTGGATGCAGCGGTAATGATCCGCTACGAAACTGCCTTGCGTCCGAAGGAAAAACACCGGAACCAGTGGCTGGACAACCAGCAGCAGAAGATTGAGCGCTCGCTGCATTACTTCGAAAGCGACGCGGTCACCGAGCTCAGCACGTCCTTCGATGTCGCATCGATCAGCGTCGCCGCTGCACTTGGATATCTGGATTTCCGCCAGCCGGATCTGAACTGGCGCAGCACTTATCCGCGACTGGCCGCCTGGTATCTGGACGTCAGTCAACGCCCGTCGATGATCGCGACCCTGCCGCCAGTTTGAGTCAATCTGCGCCGCGCCGCATAGTCAAGATTGGACTCGGAGCGTCCTGAACGGCATACCCACGCGGAGCATGGGCACGATGGTGTTCTCGCGTGCGGCTATCGTTCCTCACGCTCCAGCGTGGGAATGCCGTGGGTGACGCTCTGCGTCACAAATCTGTGCCGCGCCACGCCCTCAAGACCGGACGCGGAGAGTCCAGAACGACATGCGACGCGGAGCGTCGCACGATAGTCAGGAAGAAGCATGAGCACGATAGACGCCTCAGCAGTCAGGCTGGTCAGCGGTATAGCGGCGTGCCGGATTAACCGCAGCGTCAAACTCGCGCAGGGCCTTGGCACCGATCAGTAGCGGGAAGTTGAAATGGCTGCGGTCGACCAGGTTGACTTCGACCGTACGCTTCTTGTTTCCCAGGCACAGTTCCAGGTCTACAACAGGACGCTTGGCAGGGTTGATACCTTCGTCGTCTTCGTCATCACCTTCTGCACGCCCTTTGATCTTGCTGATCCGCGACACCTTGTGCTCATACACCTTGTTGTCGGCGCCCTTGGTTGCCAGACGGAATCGCACCCAGTCATCGCCATCACGCTGGAACAGCTCGATGTCCTTGGCCGACAGCGATGCAGTGAGTGCGCCGGTGTCCATCTTGGCCTTGAAGGTCTGGTCCACGTCCAGAACCTTGATGTTCTCGTAGCGGCCATACAACGTCGGTTCAGCGGCCATGACCGGCAGGGCCAGCAAAGACAATAGCGCCAGGATCGGTTTCACGTGAGAGGTTCCTCGCAATAGTCAGCGCCTGATTGGCGCCCGTTTTTAGACAGCGAACCTGCAGTAGGTTCGTCAGGATGAATATGACGTCAGCATAAAGGCCGAGACGTGAAACATTTGTAAGCACCTGTGTAATTGGCGTAAAACGCGTGGGTCTTTATTATTGCCGCCCCTGAACCTTCAAGAGTCCGTCATGCGCCGTCTGCTCACCGGCTGTTTTGTTGCTTTGTTGTTACTGATCAATACGCTGGTATTGATAGGTCCGTTATTGGTTTTTGCCTTGCTCAAGCTGCTGTTCAGAGGCCGAATGCGTGATCGCTGTTCAGTCGCCGTTATGTGGATTGCCGAAACCTGGGCCGAGATCGACAAGGTCATCTTCGCAACCTGTGTACCGACGCAATGGGATATTCGTGGCGATGAGGGCTTGCGCGGTGATACTTTGTATCTGGTCATCAGCAATCATCAGTCGTGGGTGGATATTCCCGCGCTGGTCCAGGCACTCAACCGGCGCACGCCCTTCTTCAAGTTTTTCCTGAAAAAAGAACTGATCTGGGTGCCTCTGCTGGGCCTGGCGTGGTGGGGGCTGGATTACCCGTTCATGAAGCGCTATAGCAAGGCGTTTCTGGCGAAGCACCCGGAACTGAAGGGCAAGGATCTGGAAATCACCAAGGCCGCCTGCGAGCTGTTCAAGCGTCAGCCAGTGACCATCGTCAACTATCTGGAAGGCACGCGCTTTACTCCGGGCAAACATGCGACTCAAGCATCGCCCTATACCCATCTGCTCAAGCCCAAGGCCGGTGGCGTCGCATTCGTGCTGGCTGCCATGGGCGAGCAACTGGACGCCATTCTGGATGTCACCGTGGTCTATCCGGGTTCAGGCATCCCGGGGTTCTGGGACATGCTGTGCGGGCGGGTGCCCAAGGTGATTGTCGACATCAAAACCCGCGAAATGGACCCGGCACTGTGGCAGGGCGATTACGAGAACGATCCGGTATTTCGCGAGAAAATCCAGAGCTGGGTCAACCAGCTCTGGGTGGAGAAAGATGCGCGTATTGCGGCGTTGCGGCTTGAATCAGCTGCCTGTACCCCATAACCCACTCAGGCTCTGCAACGCCGAACCGCTGGCACCTTGCTGCCCGAGGTACTGCAGAATCAGCGGGGCAAACTGGCTGACCATCGTGCTGTCCATGCCCAGTGCCTTGAAGGCGTTATTCACATCACCCATGCTCTGCACGTTGCCCAGTGCGCTGTTGAGCATCGAGTTATCGCCGGACTTGCCACCGAGCAGGCTGCCCAGTGCGTTTGCGCCTCCCAGGCTGTCCAGTGCGGAGGTGCCGGACATCTGCTCCAGACCGGGAACCGATTTGGCCAACTGCGAATAATCGGTGCTGGTCAGCTTGTTCTTCGCCAGCCCGAGCAATGCGCCTGTTCCGCCAACGGCTTGTTCAGGGGTGACATTGAGCTGGGTGCCAAGGGTATTAAGCAGTCCTGCGACTTCAGGGGCCGCTGTGGCTTTCTGATTGCCACTCGTGGCATTGGAAACCGCATTTGCGGCGTCATTCAGATTGAAGGCAAACACCGGGCTTGCAGCCAGTGCCATCAACGTTACCAAAGCCATACCGCGTGCAGTTTTCATTGCGTCACCCTTATCAAACCTGAACCGCCCATGAGTGGGCGGTAAAGCAGACGGTTTGACTGTGAGCAACAGAGGCTTGTTCCCAACGCGCTGAAGACAGGCAGTTATTTCATTTGCCTGAATCGGCTCTGGCAGACGAGGTGGGGTCCCTAGCATTTCTGCTAGCTGTGCAGCACGAGATCACACGCCCAGAATTACGGTTCTATCATCGATTGCCGCAGGTGATGTTCATGTCTTCTGCCAGCCCTGTAGTGCTCTGCACTTACCATTACGACGCAACGGATCGCTTGGCCGACTGCTCGCCTGCGGGGCAGGGGAGCGCCCGGTTCTTTTATCAGCAGAATCGCTTAGCGACGCAAATTCAGGGGCAGATACAGCACACGCTTCTGCGTACGGACGAGCATTTGCTGGCTCACCTGAGTGTAGAAAACAACCAGAACGATTGTCTGTTACTGGCGACGGACCAACAGCAGTCCGTGATCGCGGCACAGGGTTTGGCGTTTGCTTATACGCCTTACGGCCATCGTTACCCTTCAGGCCCCGCAAGCCTGCCGGGCTTTACCGGCCAGCGGCTTGACCCGATTACAGGGCATTATTTGCTGGGCAATGGGTACAGGGCTTTTAATCCGGTGTTGATGAGGTTCAATAGTCCGGACAGTTTGAGCCCGTTTGGCGAGGGCGGGTTGAATGCGTATGCGTATTGTGAGGAGGACCCGGTTAATCGGGTTGATCCGGGCGGACATTTGCCAACGTTTTTAGTGAATATTTTGAAAAGAGCAAGCAGTGTGAAAAAGCGCTTACTTGGTCGAAAAGTTAGCCAGGATTCTCTATCTTCCCCGTTGCTTTATCCTGTCGAAAGTTTCGGGTCCACACAGGTACCTACTTCAACTAACTCGGTGAGCTCGCATATGTCTGCATCTGGTATTATCGATGGGTCACAATTTGTAGCCCCACCACCCCGTCCTCCCAAGAAAGGACTGCCGAGCAATGTACCTCCGCCCATCCCTCCAAAGAAAGCGCCGCCCAGCAATGCCCCACCATCCGTTCCTGCTCGAAAAAGTTACCTGAGGATAGAAGGTGAAGATGTAGATATTCATGAAGCTAAAAGACGGCTTGATGAACTGGTCCTGACAAATGAATCATATATTGGTAAAGGTGATGTTGTACCGTATGTTGTAAGGAATAATCTTGACTATTATAGACGTGCGGTTAAGCGTCTTAGAGGTGGCAGTGGCACTATCGAGAAGCGGGCGGGCGCGTCAAATCGATTCCGATAATGGCCAACCACCCAGTTGGTTAAAGGGGTAGGCGGAGCGCCTTTTAACCATGACGCTGATAATAAGTTTTGTTGCGTTTAAGTCACGCCCATCAATGAGTGAAGAGCGCTTCGGTCTGTGCGCCGGCATGACTGTGTTCAGCGCCTTTCGGCCTGGCACCTAGTAGTTCTGCTAGCTGGGCGCAAGCAGATAGTCAGCCCAGACTTGCTGCCATGGGTGACTTCAAAGGAGTGAAGCCATGGCTTCGTCTGGGCAATCCGTGCTCTGTGTTTATCGCTACGATCCATTGGATCGCCTGGCCGATTGTTCGGCCGCGGGGCAGGGCAGCACTCGCCTTTTTTATCAGAAGACACTCTTGGCTACGCAGATTCAGGGGCAGGTCCAGCACACGCTTATGCGCACGGATGAGCATTTGCTGGCGTGCCTGAGTGCAGAAAATAATCAGCGCGACGGCGCGTTGTTGGCGACGGATCAACAGCAGTCAGTGATTGTCGCTCAGGGGTTGGAGTTTGCCTACACGCCTTACGGACATCGTCATCCTTCAGGCCCCGCAAGCCTGCCGGGCTTTACCGGCCAGCGAGTTGACCCGGTGACGGGGCACTATTTGCTGGGGAATGGGTATCGGGCGTTTAACCCGGTGTTGATGAGGTTCAACAGCCCGGACAGTCTGAGCCCGTTTGGTGAGGGTGGGGTGAATGCGTATGGGTATTGTGGGGGGGATCCGGTTAATTGGGTTGACTTGACAGGGAGTACACCAACCTTGATGAAGGGACTTTTAAGAGCTTTTAAAATAATGAAGCCTTCCCGGCGTTTGTCTACGGATGGCGTTATTGGTAGTTCTGTGTTGCGCGGTTCTGACGGGATGAACTTAAGTGCGAGTGCGCCACAGTTAAGTCGCTCTGCAGCGGTGCGACAAGTCGAGTCAGTGAGTGTGTCTGCAAAAAAATTGAATAAACAAGCAGGTCTTGACTATAGAAAATCTGCAAAAGAGTTTAAGGCCAACGATAAGCTTTATAGTCAGTATGTTGAAAGGGCTACACAGCTGAAAAGAGAGGCAAACACGGCGTTAAGTTTGTATGATGAGGATGGTCTCCCTTATGAGTATGATCTGGTTCAACAATACAAGAAATCGCAGAAAAACCTCGCTAACCCTATTCAGAATCTATCGACGCCACCCTCTTACAAATTAGCGCTTAAAATTTCTAATGCTGAAGAAGAGTTAAGATTAATACGCCAGCAGATGTGAGAGAGCATTCCCCGCTCTTGAATCTGCTGACGTAATTAGTCAATAAACCCATTTGCTATTAGATGCCTACACAGCACCAAACAACCGATGCGGATCAATCACAAACTTCTTCGGCACGCCCGCATCAAACTCCCCATAACCCCGCGGAGCCTCATCCAGACTGATCACCTCGACACCCACTATGTCGGCGATCTTGATGCGGTCCCACATGATTGCCTGCATCAGCTGGCGGTTGTATTTCATGACCGGGGTCTGGCCGGTGTGGAAGCTGTGGGATTTGGCCCAGCCCAGGCCGAAGCGAATGCTCAGGCTGCCCATTTTTGCGGCAGCGTCTACGGCACCTGGGTCTTCGGTGACGTACAGGCCGGGGATGCCGATCTTGCCTGCGACGCGCACTACGCCCATCAACGAGTTGAGAACGGTGGCGGGTGCTTCGGCCTGTGCTCCGGCGTGACCGTGGCCGCGAGCTTCGAAGCCTACGGCGTCGATGGCGCAATCCACTTCAGGCTCGCCGAGCAGGGCAGCGATCTGTTCGTGCAGTGGCGTGTCCAGGGACAGGTCAGCAATTTCGAAGCCTTGGGCCTTGGCGTGGACCAGGCGTTTCGGGTTGACGTCGCCGACGATTACCACCGCCGCGCCCAACAAGCGTGCTGACGCCGCCGCAGCCAGGCCGACCGGGCCAGCGCCTGCTACGTAAACCGTGCTGCCAGGGCCAACCCCGGCAGTCACTGCACCGTGGTAGCCGGTGGGCAGGATGTCGGACAAGCAGGTCAGGTCGCGGATTTTCTCCATCGCCGCGTCGCGGTCTGGCAGTTTGAGCAGGTTGAAGTCAGCGTAAGGCACCAGGACGTATTCAGCCTGACCGCCGACCCAGTCGCCCATGTCGACGTAGCCGTATGCACCGCCGGGGCGGGCCGGGTTGACCGTCAGGCAGACGCCAGTGTTCTGTTCCTTGCAACTGCGGCAGCGACCGCACGCCACGTTGAACGGCACAGAAACCAGATCACCGACTTTCAGATGTTCCACGTCTCGCCCGGCTTCCAGCACCTCGCCGGTGATTTCATGACCCAGGACCAACCCGGTTTGCGCCGTCGTGCGACCACGCACCATGTGTTGGTCCGAGCCGCAGATATTGGTGGAGACTACGCGCAGAATCACGCCGTGTTCGATGCGCTTGCCGCGTGGGTCTTCCATTTTCGGGAAAGGAATTGATTGCACTTCGACCTTGCCAGCGCCGAGATACACTACACCGCGATTACCAGACATACATGTCACCTCGCTTTTATTGTGGTGGAGCAGAGAGAAGCCGTTGCAGCTATAAAACCACCGTCCTGTTGGCGTTGAGAAACACCCGCCGTTCGATGTGATAACCGACCGCACGGGCCAGTGTCAGTCCTTCGATGTCCCGACCCTTGGCGATCAGGTCTTCGGGATAGTGGCTGTGATCGACCACTTCCACGCCCTGGGCAATGATCGGACCTTCGTCCAGATCGTTGTTGATGTAATGCGCCGTGGCTCCGACCAGTTTTACCCCCTTGTTGTAAGCCTGATGGTAGGGCTTGGCACCTTTGAAACCGGGCAGCAACGAGTGGTGGATATTGATCGCCTTACCGTCCAGCTTGCGACACAGGTCCGGAGACAGGACCTGCATGTAGCGGGCAAGAATCACCAGTTCTGCACCAGACTCTTCAATGACCTGCCAGACTTTGGCTTCCTGCGCAGGCTTGTCGTTCGGGTCCAGAGGGAAATGGTAGTACGGAATACCGTGCCAGCCAGCCAATGGCTCAAGATCCGGGTGATTGGACACCACCGCGACCACGTCCATGGACAGTTGATTGATACGCTGGCGATAGAGCAGATCGTTCAGACAGTGATCGGCTTTTGAAACCATGATCACCACTTTTGGCCGGTAGTTGGGTGCTGTGAGTTCGAAGATCATGCCGAAGGCTTCGCCTCGTTCGCTCAGCCCGGCCCGGAAAGCCTGTTCGTCGAAAGCCTGGGGCTGACGAAATTCCACGCGTATGAAGAAACGCCCTGACAGGCGATCATCGAAGGAGTGGTGCTCAGTGACGTAGCAGCCCTGCTCGAACAGGAAGCGGGTCACCGCATCTACCGTGCCCAGTACACTGGGGCAGTCGGCGGTCAAAATCCACGTATCGGGCGCGCGGCTCATTGAATCAAAGCTCCTGAATGTTCGTTATCCACAGATCCGGCTGACTCTTGTGCCAATGCTCCGCGTTATACACAAATCTTGTGGGAGCGTACCGGGCGACGCTTCGCTTGTTCGCGAAGGGGGCGGTACATTCACCGGAAATGTATCGTCTGGACTACCGTCTTCGCGGACAAGTCCGCTCCCACAGGCCTCTCCCTCTGGAGTCTTCATTGAGACCGGCGCTGCGGTTTCAGCCCCGGTTCCCGGCTCTTCACGCCTGAATGCTCAGCCCGTACTCTGCGCTCGCATCCTGCAACCACAGCCACCAGTAATCCGAGAAGCTGCGGCGGACCAGCAGTTCCCAGGTTTCTTCACCGGTCCGGCGGATCACCAGTTGCGACTTGGCGAACACCGTGCCGACGGCCTTGCCCACCGGGAAGTTGTCCGGGTGCACGTCGTAGCTGGTGGATTTCATCAATACCTGGCGCACTTTCGGACCGGTCAGTTCGAGGATCGACTGGCCGCCACTGACATTGACGATGGAGATATGCAGCCCGGTCAGCGCCTCGCGCAGCTTTTGCTCTGCCGCGAACTCTTCGCCGCTCGGCACGATCAGCAGCCATTCATCCGGGCCAAGCCATTGCAGCGAGCTTTCGCCACTAATGACCAGCATCAGTGCGGCGGGCAGCTCCATGCCCAGCGCCTTGTGTACGCCTGCGGCGAAGGCCTGGTCGTGGGCATTGCCACGAATCGTCAGATGGCCCAGCAGCTTTTTCTCGCGCAGGAACACGCCGGGGCTGGCGCGTCCCTTGCCGATCAGGCTGTCGAGGTTTGCGTGGAACAGCGGCGACTCGGCTTTGACATCGGTGGTCGGGCGCTGCTGGTAAACGTTCGCTGTGGTCATGAATCACCTGCCTTGAATTCTGTGTGCTGCTGATGATCGGCGCTCCGCGTGTTACTCGACATTCTGGCGCTCGCCCTTTGGATCGAAGAACACCGAAGAAACGATCTCGGCTTCGATCACGCTGCCGTCTGCCAGAGGCGCGAAGACCCGCTCTCCCATGCGCGCCAGGCCGCCTTTGACCACGCCCATCGCAAACGAATAGCCCAGCGAGTTGTGTGCATAGCTGGAAGTCACATGGCCAACCATGCTCATCGGGATCGTCTGTTTGGTATCGGACACCAGTTGCGCGCCCTCTGGTAGCCATTTGGTCGGGTCGACAGGCTTGAGGCCGACCAGTTGCTTGCGCTGTTCTCGTACACAGTCTTCGCGATTCATGCCGCGCCAGCCGATCCACGAGAATGGCTTGGTCCGGCCGACACACCAGCCCATGTTCAGGTCGTCCGGAGTCATCGAACCATCGGTGTCCTGGCCAACGATGATGAAGCCCTTTTCGGCGCGCAGTACGTGCATGGTTTCAGTGCCGTAAGGCGTCAGGTTGTACTGTTTGCCTGCCTCGGCGATCTTTTCCAGAACGCCCATGGCGTAGTCAGCCTGAATGTTGACCTCGTAGGACAGCTCGCCGGTAAACGAGATACGGAACACGCGAGCTGGCACACCGGCGACCAGACCTTCCTTCCAGGTCATGAACGGGAAGGCTTCACGGCCCAGGTCGATATCAGTGACTTCGCTGAGCAGCTTGCGGCTGTTGGGGCCGGACAGCGTCAGCGTCGCCCAGTGATCGGTCACTGAGGTGAAATACACTTTCAGGTCCGGCCATTCGGTCTGCTGATAGATTTCCAGCCATTGCAGGACGCGTGCAGCGCCGCCTGTGGTGGTAGTCATCAGGAAGTGGTTGTCGGCGAGGCAGGCAGTCACGCCATCATCGAAGACCATGCCGTCTTCCTTGCACATCAGGCCGTAGCGGGCCTTGCCCACGTCCAGTTTGGTCCACGCGTTGGTGTAGATGCGGTTGAGGAATTCGCGGGCATCCGGGCCTTGAATGTCGATCTTGCCCAGCGTCGAAGCGTCCAGCAGACCCACGCTGTCGCGCACCGCCTTGCATTCGCGAGCGACGGCTGCGGGCAGGTCTTCGCCGTTTTTCGGGAAGTACCACGGGCGTTTCCACTGGCCGACGTCTTCGAATTCGGCACCGTTTTTGACATGCCAGGCGTGCAGTGCGGTGAAACGCACCGGTTCGAAGATGTGCTTGCAATGACGCCCGGCTATCGCGCCGAACGTGACCGGCGTGTAGTTGGGGCGGAACATGGTGGTGCCCATTTCCGGGATCGACACGTTCAGTGAACGGGCGGCGATGGCCAGACCGTTGACGTTGCCCAGCTTGCCCTGATCAGTACCGAAACCCAGCGCGGTGTAGCGTTTTACGTGCTCGACCGACTCGAAGCCTTCACGGGTCGCCAGCTCGATGGCAGCAGCGGTCACGTCGTTCTGCAGGTCGACGAATTGCTTGGGTGCCCGTGCGGTGCCTTTTTCGTGCGGCACCTGAAACAGCGCCAGTGTCGGTTCTTCGGCGCGACTGAGGGCTTTGGGCATCACGCCTTCGACCACCTTGAAGCCTGCTTCGCTGGCCGCGCGCACGCCACCTTCAAAACCATCGGCCAGGCTGTCTGCAAGACTGTAGACACCATTGACGCCGCCTACGCAAATACGTTTCTGCGGTGCTTCACCCGGCACAAACCCGAGGATGTCTTCACGCCATACCGGTTTGCCACCCAAGTGCGAGGCCAGGTGCACGATCGGGCTGTAGCCGCCAGAGCTGGCCACCAGATCGCAATCAAGCCATTCGCCGGGGCTGGTGACTGCGTGCGTCTTGACGTCGATTGCGGCGACGCGGGCAGCTGTCACGCGTTTGCTGCCACGGGCTTCAATCACTGCGCTGCCGGTCAGAATGCGAATGCCTTTGGCGCGGGCTTCCTCAACCAGCGGGCCGCGCGGGTTGTGCCGCGCATCGGCAATCGCAACCACTTGCAGGCTGGCGTCGAGCCAGTCCAGCGCAACGCGGTAGGCATGGTCGTTGTTGGTGGACAGCACCAGTTTTTTACCCGGTGCTACGCCGTAACGCCGGACATAGGTCGAAACGGCGCCGGCCAGCATGTTGCCCGGCACATCGTTGTTGCCGTAAACCAGCGGGCGCTCGTGAGTACCGGCAGCCAGCACCACACGCTTGGCGCGTACCCGGTGCATACGTTGGCGAACCATGCCGATGGGCGCGCGATCACCGAGGTGATCGGTCAGACGTTCGTGAATGGTCAGGAAATTGTGATCGTGGTAGCCGTTGACCGTGGCGCGCGGCAGCAGTGTCACGTTGCGCAGGCTTTTCAGCTCGGCGACCACCGTAGCCACCCATTCGGCAGCGGGTTTGCCATCTAGACTTTCACGGCTGTCGAGCAGACTGCCGCCGAACTCTTCCTGTTCATCCGCAACGATCACTCGGGCACCACTGCGGCCCGCAGCCAGCGCGGCGGCCAGGCCGGCAGGGCCTGCGCCTACGATCAGCACGTCACAGTGCTGGTTCATCGCGTCGTAGCTGTCCGGATCGTTCTCGGTCGGCGAGCGCCCCAGGCCCGCAGCCTTGCGGATGTACTTTTCGTAAGTCATCCAGAACGATTGCGGGTACATGAAGGTTTTGTAGTAGAAGCCCGGTGGCATCAGCTTGCCGCCGACCTTGCCCAAAATGCCCATGACGTCGGTGTTCACGCTTGGCCAGCCGTTGGTGCTGGTGGCGACCAGTCCTGCATAGAGCGCTTGTTGCGTGGCGCGCACGTTGGGGATTTGCGTCGCTTCGGTCGCGCCGATCTGCAATACGGCGTTTGGCTCTTCCGAACCCGCTGCGAAGATGCCGCGCGGGCGGGAGTATTTGAAACTGCGGCCGATGATATCGACGCCATTGGCCAGCAGGGCAGAGGCCAGCGAGTCGCCTTCAAAGCCCTGATAGGTCTGGCCGTTGAAGGTGAAGTTGAGCACCTTGCTGCGATTGATACGGCCGCCGTTGGGCAAGCGCTGGGTCTGGCTCATACCTTGTCTCCCTGATCCGTGAACTGCGGCTTCGTACCAATCGGATAGGTTTCGAGAATCTCGTAGGTCACGGTATTGCGCGTCATGTTGAAGTACTGGCGGCAACCGGCAGCGTGTATCCACAGCTCGTGGTGCAGGCCGCGCGGGTTATCGCGAAAGAACATGTAGTCGCCCCATTGCTCATCGGTGCAGGCACCTGGGTCCAGCGGGCGTGGAATATGCGCCTGGCCGGACGGGTGGAATTCCTCTTCGGAGCGCAGTTCGCCACAGTGAGGACAGAAGATATGCAGCATGGTCGGGTTCTCCTGTTAGTGGGCTACGGCTGCAGCGCCGTGTTCGTCGATGAGCGCGCCGTTGTGGAAACGGTCGATGGAGAACGGCTTGGCCAGCGGGTGCATCTCGCCCTTGGCCAGGCTGGCGGCAAATACGTTGCCCGAGCCCGGCGTGGCCTTGAAGCCGCCTGTGCCCCAGCCGCAGTTGAAGAACATGTTCGGCACCGGCGTCTTGGAAATGATCGGGCAGGCGTCCGGCGTGGTGTCGACGATGCCGCCCCACTGGCGGTTCATGCGCACACGCGACAGCACCGGAAACATCTCGACGATGGCCTGAATAGTGTGTTCGATCACCGGGTATGAGCCACGCTGGCCATAACCGACCCAGCTGTCGATACCGGCACCGATCACCAGGTCGCCCTTGTCGGACTGGCTGATGTAGCCATGCACGGCGTTGGACATGATGACGCTGTCGATAATCGGCTTGATCGGCTCGGAGACCAGTGCCTGCAAAGGATGTGATTCGATCGGCAGACGAAAGCCTGCCAGTTTGGCCATGTGCCCGGAGTTACCGGCGGTTACCACGCCGACACGTTTGGCACCGATGAAACCCTTGTTGGTTTCGACGCCGATGCACACGCCGTTTTCCTTGCGAAAGCCGATGACTTCGGTCTGCTGGATAAGGTCCACGCCCAGGGCATCGGCGGCACGCGCGAAGCCCCAGGCCACTGCGTCGTGACGGGCCACGCCGCCACGGCGCTGAACGGTTGCGCCGATGATCGGGTAGCGGGTGTTTTTCGAGCAGTCCAGGTATGGGATTTCCTCTGCGACCTGCTTGCCGTTGAGCAGTTCGCCATCTACACCGTTCAGGCGGTTGGCACTGACACGCCGCTCGGAGTCGCGCATGTCCTGCAAGGTGTGGCACAGGTTGTAGACGCCGCGCTGGGAAAACATGACGTTGTAGTTCAGGTCCTGAGACAGGCCTTCCCACAGTTTCATCGCGTGCTCATAAAGGTGGGCCGACTCGTCCCACAGGTAGTTGGAGCGCACGATGGTGGTGTTACGTGCGGTGTTGCCGCCGCCCAGCCAGCCTTTCTCGACCACGGCCACATTGGTGATGCCGTGCTCCTTGGCCAGATAGTAGGCAGTCGCCAGACCGTGCCCGCCACCGCCGACGATGACCACGTCGTAGACCTTTTTCGGGGTCGGCGTGCGCCACATGCGCTGCCAGTTTTCGTGATGGCTGAGGGAATGCTTGAGAAGGCCGAAGCCTGAGTAATGCTGCATGTAAGGCTACTCCTGACTCAGCGATAAACCGGGAAATCGGCGCACAGGTCTGCTACCTGACTGGCGACGTTGGCCTCGACATCGGCATCACCGAGGTTATCGAGAATGTCGCAGATCCAGCCTGCCAGCTCGACGCATTGGGTCACCTTGAAGCCGCGGGTGGTGACGGCCGGCGTGCCGATGCGCAGACCGGAGGTCACGAACGGCGACTGCGGGTCGTTGGGCACCGAGTTCTTGTTGACGGTGATGTGCGCACGGCCCAGAGCGGCGTCGGCGTCCTTGCCGGTCAGGCCCTGACGGATCAGGCTGACCAGAAACAAATGGTTGTCGGTCCCGCCTGAAACCACATCGAAGCCGCGGTCGATGAATACCTGCGCCATCGCTTGTGCGTTGTCGATGACCTGCTGTTGATAAGCCTTGAAACCTGGCTCCATCGCTTCCTTGAAGCACACGGCCTTGGCGGCGATAACGTGCATCAGCGGGCCGCCCTGACCGCCGGGGAAGACGGCGGAATTGAATTTCTTCTCCAGCTCTTCGTTGGCCTTGGCGAGAATCAGGCCGCCGCGTGGGCCGCGCAGTGTCTTGTGCGTGGTGGTGGTGACCACATCGGCATACGGCAGCGGGTTCGGATAGAGACCGGCAGCCACCAGACCTGCAACGTGTGCCATGTCGACAAACAGGTAGGCACCTACCTTGTCGGCGATTTCACGGAAGCGCGGAAAATCCAGCGTCTTCGAATAGGCCGAGAAACCGGCAATGATCATTTTCGGCTGGCATTCCACGGCGATGCGTTCGACTTCGTCGTAATCGATCAGCCCGGTGGTGGTGTCGATGCCGTACTGCACGGCGTTGTAGAGTTTGCCCGAGAAGCTGACCTTGGCACCGTGGGTCAGATGACCGCCGTGCGCCAGGCTCATGCCCAATACAGTGTCGCCTGCCTGCAGCAACGCCAGATAGACCGCTGCGTTGGCCTGGCTGCCGGAGTGTGGCTGGACGTTGGCGTAATCGGCCCCGAACAGCTGTTTGGCGCGCTCGATGGCCAGTTGCTCGACCTTGTCGACGTGCTCGCAGCCGCCGTAGTAACGCTTGCCGGGATAGCCCTCTGCGTACTTGTTGGTCAGGCCGCTGCCCTGCGCCTGCATCACGCGTTTGCTGGTGTAGTTCTCCGAGGCGATCAGCTCGATATGGTCTTCCTGACGCTGCTCCTCGGCGTTCATTGCCGACAACAGTGCGTCGTCATAACCCTGGATCTGGTCTTGCTTGCTGAACATCGCGGATCTCCCAGCGGCGGCGCGGCGCCTGACTTGTCGTTAGGGCCGAACAGAGCCCTCTGAGAGCGATGGTAGGGCCGGACCGAAGTCGCCAAATGCCTATGGACGCCACACAAAGGTGCGTTTACGACATGGGGGCCAAGGGAACGGAAATAGCAGAAGAGGCGTTGCGCGGTGACGAGGCCGCAAACGAAAAAGCCCGCTCCCGGCTGGAGTGATTCCAGCACAGGGAAGCGGGCTTGTCGGTTTCAGACTTTAATTTTCAGGCCTTAGCCGTGGTTTTTGCCCAGCAGCGCGTGATACAGCTCGGTATCCCCGAGAATGCCGACCACTTTATTGCCGTCCTGCAGGACCAGCTTGTTGCCGGTCTGGTAGCGGATCTGCAATGCGTCGCGCATGCCGATGTTGGAGTGCACCAGGGTAGGGCGACGGTCGAGCGTGCCGACGTCCTGGCCGGGGGTCCAGTTCTGCAGATCGAGGGGCGTAGCACCTTGCCGTGCGCCCTTGATCACATTGCCTTCAGCCAGGTCAAGCCATGAGTCGCCGCTCGGGTCCAGGCACACCGAATCGTTGACGTGCGTGCACTCATCGACCGTGCGCATCAGGCTACGACCACACAGCACGTTCAGTGGATTGGTGTGCGCAACGAAGGTGCGCACGTATTCGTCTGCCGGATTGAGCACGATCTGCTCTGGCACGCTGTATTGCACGATGCGGCCGTCTTTCATGATCGCGATTCGGCTGCCGAGCCTCAGGGCTTCATCCAGGTCGTGGCTGACGAAGACGATGGTCTTGCTCAGCTTGCTTTGCAGGGCCAGCAGTTCGTCCTGCAAGCCTTGGCGGATGAGCGGGTCAAGCGCCGAGAACGGTTCGTCCATCAGCAGAATGTCGGCATCCATTGCCAGTGCGCGGGCCAGCCCGACTCGCTGCTGCATGCCGCCGGACAGCTCGTCCGGCTTCTTGTTGCGCCACTGGGTCAGGCCCACTAGCTCGAGCTTTTCATCGACCAGCTTGCGTCGTTCCTTTTCCGGGCGACCCTGCATTTCCAGGCCGAAGCTGATGTTCTCGCGTACTGTCAGCCAGGGCATCAGGGCGAACTTCTGAAAGACCATCGCAATGCGTTTGGTGCGCATCATTTTCAGTTCGGCCGCGCTGCAGTTGGCGATGTTGATCTGCGAGCCTTCATGCTCGACGAACAACGAGCCACGGCTGACGGTATTGAGACCGTTGATGCAGCGCAACAGGCTGGACTTACCCGAGCCGGACAAGCCCATCAACACGCAGATTTCGCCTTTCTCGATGTCCAGACTGGCGTTCTCGACGCCGACGATCTGCCCGGTTTTCTTCAGAATCTGGTCACGCGTGAGGCCTTCGTCCAGCAGCTTGAGGGCTTCACGCGGATCCTTGGAGAAGATGACGTCTACCTTGTCGAATTTGATGATACTCATGCGTCGGACCCTACCTTGGCTTCGGGTTGTTTGCAGATGCGGTCGAGCATGATGGCCAGCAATACGATTGCCAGACCGGCTTCGAAGCCGAGCGCGATATCGGCTGTGTTCAGTGCGTTGACCACGGGTTTGCCCAGACCATCGGCACCGACCAGCGCGGCAATCACCACCATCGACAACGACAGCATGATGCACTGGGTGATCCCGGCAGCGATGCTGGGCATGGCGTAGGGCAGTTCGATGCGGGTCAGCAACTGGCGGCGCGACGAGCCGAAGGCCTTGCCGGCGTCCAGCAATTCCTGGGGTACATCGCGGATGCCCAGATACGTCAGGCGAATCGGTGCAGCAATGGCGAAGACCACGGTCGAGATCAGGCCGGGCACCACGCCCAGACCGAATAGCGTAAGGGTCGGGATCAGATAGACGAACGTGGGAACAGTCTGCATCAGATCGAGCAATGGCCGGATGATGGTGTAGAACAGCGGCTTGTGCGCGGCAATGATGCCCAGCGGCACGCCGATGACGACACACACCAGCGTGGCGAAGAGCACCTGCGCCAGGGTTTCTATGGTTTCCTGCCAGTAATGCAGGTTGAGGATCAGCAGAAACGAAAGGATGACGAAAACCGTCAGGCCCCACTTGCGCTGGATGAAATGCGCGAGGGCGGCGATAAGGCCGATCAGTACGAATGGATTGAACCAGGTCAGCGCGAAAGTGAACCCGTGGATCATCATTTCCAGTGTCGAGGCAATCGCGTCGAAGTAGTCGGCGCCGTTGGCCGTCAACCAATCGACAAATGCGGCGATGTACTCGCCCAGAGGGATTTTATGGTCAGTCAGCATGATTTCGGGTGTCCGCTTGCGGAAGGTGAGGAGGGCAGCAGGCGGGTCAGCCCCGCCTGCTGTCGGCTTACTGGGTCAACTTGGCTTTGGCTGCCTCCAGGCCTGGCTTGCCATCGACGGTGGTCACGCCGGCGAGCCAGGTGTCGAGTACTTGCGGGTTTTTCTTGATCCACGCCTTGGCGGCGGCATCAGGCTTCATTTTGTCGTCCAGGACGTTGCCCATCAGGGTGCTTTCCATGTCCAGTGTGAAGGACAGGTTCTTGAGCAACTGACCTACGTTGCTGCATTCCTGACTGTAGCCTTTGCGGGTGTTGGTGTAGATGGTCGCCTGGCCATAGTTGGGGCCGAAGAAGTCATCACCGCCAGTCAGATATTTCATCTTGAAACGCGTGTTCATCGGATGCGGTTCCCAGCCGAGGAACACGACATCGTTTTTGCGTTTCACGGCGCGGTCGACCTGCGAAAGCATTGCGGCTTCGCTGGACTCTACAACCTTGAAACCTGCGTCCTTGAGGCCGAAGGCGTTCTTGTCGATCATGCTC
Source organism: Pseudomonas sp. Pme6b (assembly GCF_058129925.1). Lineage (NCBI taxonomy): Bacteria > Pseudomonadati > Pseudomonadota > Gammaproteobacteria > Pseudomonadales > Pseudomonadaceae > Pseudomonas > Pseudomonas sp. Pme6b. The sequence continues at coordinate 5,548,176 of NZ_CM176704.1, read as the reverse complement.
TGGATCAGGCGATTGCCATCATTGCCGGGCTCGATGCCGTAGATCTTGCCGCCCAGTTCCTTCTTGAATTTGGCGATGTCGGCGAAGTCATGCAGGCCTTTGTCGTAAAGCGCCTGAGGCACTGCCAGGGTGTACTTGGCGTTCTCCAGGTTGGCACGCACGGTTTCGACAGTCCCGGCTTCGCGATACGGCTTGATGTCGTTTTCCATGGTCGGCATCCAGTTGCCGATGAACACGTCCATGTTCTTGCCGTCGGCCAGCGACTTGTAGGTCACCGGTACGGAAATCATGGTGGTCTTGGTCGTGTAACCCAAGGACTCGAGTACGGCGCTGGTGACCGCAGTAGTAACGGTGATATCGGTCCAGCCTACGTCGGAGAAGTTGACCGTATGACAGGCCTCTGGCTCGGCTGCCTGAGCAAGCACCGGCATACAGAGCGTAGCGGCCAATAGCAACGATTTGGAACCTTTCATGGGTGGACTCCTGTGAGTTTCTTCTAGTCATCAGCAGGTGAACGCTGACGCGGCTTATGGGTTGGCGAGGCTTTTCGCGAAGCTCCATCACTGCGCCGGGCGATCGAGTCGGAACTGATCATGTAACAGGGAAAATCAAACGCCTACAGGGGGCGTCGTATCCAGTGCAGGAGGCGTCGTATCCAGTGCGCGCAAGGTCGCTTACAGATTCGTTGCATCGTACACACGCCCGGTTGCAGTGTTGGGACTGCTGAAAAACGGCCAGTACGTTACACAGTCGCTGCGCAGGTCGGCAGCGGTCGGTTGGCAGGTCGGTGCCTGCGCGAACGCGGTCTTTTGGAGGGGGGTAACGCCGACAAGTTCATTATCGGGTCAGCCCGTGCGGTCGTGACGTCAGGTCTGACCATCACTTTTGATGGCTGCGCGGTTTTTGATCACACGTCTCGATGGCCGCCACCTTTTAGCGCGAAAACCCGCTGACGATCTGATTTTTCAGGGCGTGCCTTGAGTAGCACTTGGGGCACGTCTAGCCCCATGACGTTTCCCCGCGTGCTACCGAATTGCTCATCAGGAGTGCAGCCAGCGCGCCTTGGCGTCGCAAACAGACACTCGGGTCGCTGCTGGATAGACACTTCGCGACGTCGTTTTCAGGTGTTGTTGAATGGCTGATCAATTTCCGGCATGGGATTTGCGATGTCATCACAAAGCCCATCAATGAAGAGGGCTATAAGAAGAGCCTGTCCTGGGGCCAACCAATGCCATATGTGAGGAGATAGTGTGATGACATCGTTCAATCAAGGGGCCCAACCTCAGAACCGCGCGCCACAATCCATCGGCTTTCTGCTGCTGGATAACTTCACCCTGATCTCCCTCGCATCGGCGGTAGAACCTCTTCGCATGGCTAACCAGCTGTCGGGCCGCGAGTTGTATCGCTGGACCACGCTGAGCGTGGACGGCGGTCAGGTGTGGGCCAGTGACGGTTTGCAGATCACACCGGATGCCGCCATGCACAAGGCTCCGGCACTCGATACCGTCATCGTCTGTGGTGGTGTCGGCATTCAGCGCACCGTGACGCGTGAACACGTGAGCTGGCTGCAGAGCCAGGCGCGTCAGTCACGTCGCCTCGGCGCGGTGTGCACCGGCAGTTGGGCGCTGGCGTGTGCCGGCTTGCTGGATGGCTTCGATTGCAGTGTGCATTGGGAGTGTCTGGCTTCAATGCAGGAAGCCTTTCCACGCGTGTCGATGAGCACCCGGCTGTTTACCCTGGACCGCAACCGCTTCACCAGCTCGGGTGGCACGGCGCCATTGGACATGATGCTGCACCTGATCAGTCGCGATCATGGTCGTGAATTGTCTGCCGCGATTTCCGAGATGTTCGTCTACGAACGCATTCGCAACGAACAGGATCATCAGCGCGTGCCGCTCAAGCACATGCTGGGTACCAATCAGCCAAAGCTGCAGGAAATTGTGGCGTTGATGGAGGCCAATCTTGAAGAGCCGATCGACCTTGACGAGCTGGCGGTGTACGTCGCCGTGTCGCGCAGGCAGCTGGAGCGACTGTTCCAGAAATACCTGCACTGCTCGCCGTCGCGCTACTACCTGAAACTGCGCCTGATCCGCGCCCGGCAACTGCTCAAGCAGACACCGATGTCGATCATCGAAGTGGCGTCGGTGTGCGGCTTCGTATCGACGCCACACTTCTCCAAATGCTACCGCGAATACTTCGGCATTCCGCCGCGTGACGAGCGCGTGGGTTCCAACACCGCGCAACAGGTCGCCATGATGCCGATCCCGCAGGCAATGGTGCTCGCCCCATTGTCCGGACCGATGTCGGCGTTGAGTCAGGCGCGTAATGAATCGACGTTTGCGAGTGTGAGGCTTTAGTCGCCCTACGCCACAAGAGGACGCGGAGCGTCCGGAAAGGCATGCGACGCGGAGCGTCGCACGATAGTCGGGATCCAGCGTGGTATGCAGTTCGCGACGCTCTGCGTCGCAAGAGGACGCGGAGCGTCCAGAACGGCGTACTGACGCGGAGCGCCGGCACGCCAGCTGGGTTTTCGCGTGTTTACAGTGCGAAGCGCGACACCATGCTGTTGAGGTCCACGGCCAGGCGGGATAGCTCGGTGCTGGCCGCGCTGGTCTGATTGGCGCCGGTGGTGGATTGTGCAGACAGGTCGCGGATGTTGACCAGGTTGCGGTCCACTTCGCGAGCGACTTGCGCCTGCTCTTCGGCAGCACTGGCGATGACCATGTTGCGTTCGTTGATCTCTTCGACTGCAACGTTGATGGTGTTCAGCGCCAAGCCCGCGCCTTTGGCGATGTTCAACGTCGATTCGGCGCGTTCGGTGCTGTTGCGCATCGAACTCACTGCCTGCTCTGTACCGCTCTGAATGCTACCGATCATGCGTTCGATTTCACTGGTCGATTGCTGCGTGCGGTGCGCCAGGGCGCGGACTTCGTCGGCGACTACAGCAAAGCCACGCCCGGCTTCACCAGCGCGTGCAGCCTCGATGGCGGCGTTGAGGGCGAGCAGATTGGTCTGGTCTGCCAGGCCGCGAATCACGTCCAGCACCTTACCGATATCACGCGATTCACTGGCCAGATTGATGATCAGTTCAGCCGTACCTTTCACATCGCCGCTCATGCGTTCGATGGCGCTGACGGTTTCCTGAACCAGATCACGACCGTCGCCAGCAGATGTCGCAGCATTGCGAGACGCTTGTGACGTGCTGACGGCATTGCGCGCGACTTCTTCCACGGCGCTGGTCATCTCGTTGACCGCGGTTGCAGCCTGCTCTATTTCGTTATTCTGCTGCACCAGCCCGCGTGCGCTTTCGTCGGTGACAGCATTGAGCTCTTCAGCAGCCGAGGCCAGTTGCGTGGCCGAACCGGAAATTCCCTGCAACGTATCGCGCAGCTTGTCCTGCATGGTTTTCATGGCCAGCAGCAAACGACCGGCTTCATCGGTACCGTCGATCTGGATCGGCCGGGTCAGGTTGCCTTGTGCGATGGTTTCCGCTGCATGCAGAGCCGTGGCAATCGGCGTGGTAATACTTTTGATCAGCATCCAGGCAAACACGATGGTCAACAGGGTGGCAGCTATCAACAGTCCGACGACCAGATTGAATGCCGAATCGTACTCGCTGGACGCATCCTTCTTCACCTGGTTCAACTGAGCCGTGTTGAACTCCACCAGTTTGCTGAGCACAACATTCATCTGGTCGGAGTTGTTGAGCATTTCGTTATTGAGCAGGCCCTGCAATTCATCGATCTTGTTGGCGCGAGTCAGGGTCTTCAGGCGCTCTTCAAGCTGGCGATATTGTCCCAGCAGTTGTACGTACTGGCTGTAAAGATTGCGCTCGTCGGGATCGCTGATGAGCTTCTCGTAAATCGCCTGAGCGTCAGTGATCTGCTTGTTGCGCATCGCCATCAACTCGATGGTTTTCTGCTGGGTTTCCGGGTCGCGGTTGACCAGCAATCGATAGGACAGAACGCGCAAACGAATGCTGACTTCAGCGAATCGGTCAAGGCTCTTGATGCTCGGCACATTGTTATCGGCCAGCACTTCAGTGGCGCCACGGATCTTGCTCATCTGAGACAGTGCAAATACACCCAGAACCAACATGAGTGTGCCGATAATGGCAAATCCAAGAAACGCTCGGGGCGCGATGTTCATATTTCGCAGGGACATAGAAAGCTTCCAGGGTCAGGTACGCAATTCATGCGATTTAACGGTGAAGGGAATGCAGTGAATGGCTGCCTATCGGTCATGCGACTAACGTCTTGAGTCAGCAGGCACTAAATATTGACGACTTATTACTGACGGTTATCTTTGGATATGGCTGACATTCGCGCAAACCCTTGAAAAGGCTGGGTTGAGGGGGGCTAGGGTGATGTCAGTTTGCCCATTGGCTGCGCGCATTTGTCGCAGTTCTGGGCGGTCTGACGAACAGCAGGAACCGGATTCCGAATACGTAGTCACAAGCCCCCTACGCGTCTACGTTATGGACATGTCAACGTCATGACAGATCAGTATCAAAGCCTGAGCGCTGGCATGCGCAGCGACTTTTCTTTATCGTACGCGCCCGTTGAAATTTGCTTGAGAAATCAAAATGTTGGAAGCCTCCCTTAGCCAATTGGAACAACTTGTCGGTGATCTGGTGCAACAGAACCAGGCCCTTCAAGACACAAATGCACAGCTCGGTGCCGAGCTGGCAAAAGCCAAGGACGAGAACGAGAACTTGCAACTGAGCCTGATGGAGCAGGAAGAGAAGCAGGGCAGCACCGCCGCCCGTATCCAGGCACTGGTTGATCGCGCGACCAGCGCAAGCGCTGTTGGCGCATGAACGTCGATGGCAACGGTGTAACCGTTCTCACCATTCTGGGTAATGAGTACTCGGTCAAAGCCCCTGCCGGTGAAGACCTGACCCTCATGAAGGCCGCGGCGATGCTCAACGCGTCGCTGGCCGACACCAAGCGCAAATACCCGACGTTGATCGGTGACCGTCTGCTGGTTCTGGCTGCGCTGAACCTCTGTTCGCAGCAAATCGAGCTTGAGCAATTGCACAGGGTCGAGCTCAAGCGTTACCGCGAGCAGGTCGACGCGACGGTGGATGTAATCGCCAAGACCATTTCCCAGAGCTAAGTGCAGGTCGCAGTCAAAACGAGTGCGATTGCTTGCGTCTGCGCCATTGCCCGAGTCGCTCCTCCAGTAGCCGCGGGCTGTCGATCTGCTGACGACGGGCGTGGCTGAACAGGATCAGCGCCAGCTCTGCGGTGACCAGTGCATCAGCGCTGGCGTTGTGACGCTCTTCGGCATGCAGGCCAAAAAACTGCGTCCAGTCGTCCAGCCCTGCGTGACGCAGGTTGGCTTGTTCACAGAGCATCGGGGCTATTTCTGCGGCATCGAAAAACGGATGCCGCAAGCGGTAGTCCAGGCTTTCTTTCAGTGCGCGCGACAGCATGTGCTGATCGAACGGCGCATGAAAACCCAGAATCGGGCTTTCGCCGACGAACTCCATGAAATCCAGCAACGCCTCGGCCGGCTCGCTGCCCGCGGCAATCGCACTGGGCGCCAAACCATGAATAAGCACGGCCGGGCTGACCTTGTGGTCGACGCGCAACAGCGTACGCTCGAACTGTTGACCCAGATCGATGGCACCGTCTTCAATTACGACCGCACCGATGGACAGCACTTGATCGCGGTTCATGTTCAAGCCGCTGGTTTCAAGGTCCAGCACGACCCAGCGCTGTTGGCGCAAAGGCTTGTCGCTGAGGTTCGCGCAGACCGGCAGCTTTTTGAGGCGATCCAGTTGATGCGCTTGCAAGGGTGTCTTTTTCGCGCGCGGCTTGAGCCATTCGAACAGGTTCATAGTTGATAACGCAGGGTCAGGCTGGTTTGCAGCCGCTGCGCCTGGCGAAACGATTCGCGCAGAATGCGTCTGTCCAGATGGTTGAGCGTGTCAGGGTCGATGCGGTTGGAGTAAGGAAGGTTCTGGCGGCTTTGCAATTGATGTTGCTGCATGCGTGTCTGCTGAATGAAGTGGTACGCCTCTTCATACGCAGCGCCATCCAGGGGGTCGATGACTTCACGTTCGACCAGTTGGCGCAGGCGTTCCTGGGTATTGTTGACGCCGACACCATTGGCAAGCGCCAGCAGGCGCGCACCGTCGACAAAGGGCGTCAGGCCTTCGGTCTTGAGGTCCAGGGTGTCTTTTTCGCTGCCTTTGCGCGCCAGGACGAAATCCTTGAAGCGGCCCACCGGCGGCCTTTGGCGCAGTGCGTTCTCGGCCATCATGCGCTGGAACAGCTTGTTGTCTGCTACCTGATCAAGAATGCCGCGGCGCAGTTGCTCGCCGCCGCTCTCATCGCCCCAGACCACGCGCAGATCGAAATAGATACTCGATGCCAGCAGGTTCTCCGGAGTTGCCTCGCGAATAAAGGCTGCAAAGCGCTGTGACCACTCAAGCCGGGACAGGCACAGGTCGGGATTGCCGGCCATGATGTTGCCCTTGCACAGGGTAAAACCGCACTGTGCCAGGCTCTGATTGATACGTTCGGCAATCGGCAACAATAACGTGCGGATCTGCTCTGCCTCCGCCGCATCGCTGGCTTCAAACAGAATGCCGTTGTCCTGATCGGTATGCAGCGTCTGCTCGCGACGGCCTTCGCTACCAAAGCACAGCCAGCTGAATGCAATGCCGGGGTCGCCATTTTCTGCAAGCGTCAGCTCGATCACGCGGCACACGGTGTGGTCATTGAGCAGGGTAATGATCTGGGTTATCTGGGTCGAAGAGGCACCATGGGCCAGCATGCGGTCGACCAACTGGATGATATCGCCCCTCAAACCGGCGAGCGCCTCGATACGCGGCGCATTGCGGATGGTCCGTGCCAGGTGGACCAGGTCGACCCGTTGCAAGGAAAACAAATCGCGCTCCGATACCACGCCACACAATCGCCCGTCTCTGACCAGGCACACGTGGGCGATGTGACGTCCGGTCATGGCGATGGCCGCGTCGAATGCGCTGGCGTCCGGGCTCAGATGGAACGGCGACAGGCTCATGGTGCGTCTGACCGGCGCGCTGAAATCGGCATTCACATCGGCAACTGCCTCACGCAGGTCGCGCAGGGTAAAAATCCCCAGCGGGGCCTGCTGCTCGTCGACAATCACGATGCTGCCTACCTGCTGTTCATGCATCAGTTTCACCGCGTCGCGCATGGGTGTTTCAGGGCTGCACATCACCGGGTGACGCATGGCCAGTTCGCCCAGACGTGTATTCAGGGAATACTGCGTGCCCAGGGTTTCAGCGGCGCGCTGCTGGACCTGCTGATTGACCTGATCCAGCAGGCTGCTGACACCACGCAGGGCAAAGTCGCGAAACGTTGTGGAAAGCGCGAATAGCTTGATGAACGCCTGCTTGTTCAATTGCAGGCAGAAGGTGTCTTCTGCAGCCAGGTGTTCAGTGCGAGTGGCACGCTCGCCCAGCAGGGCCGCAAGTGGAAAACACTCGCCAGTGGTAATTTCAAATGTTGTTTCTGTGCCGCCTTTGGCAGAATGCGGACGTTCACCGACGATTCGCCCCTGCTTGACGATGTAAAAGTGCTCTACCGGGCCATCGCCAGGCTTGATGATGCTTTCATCCGCAGCATAGAACCGGAGCTGACACTGCTCTACAAGGTACGCCAGATGCGCGTTTTCCATCTGGTTGAAAGGCGGGAATTTTTGCAGAAACTGCATGGTGCCGTGTATGTTCTGTAGCACGGCTGTCTTGCCTGCCTGGGTGAAAGCATCTGCCTTGCTCATGGCCTGTTCCGCGTTCTTGTTATTGGTGCTCATGGTCGGCCGCTTGCAGCCAGGTGCCCATTGGACGTAAGTCTTACGCTTGAACCGAGTGACAGTGCCGTGCCTGCTGCGGCGTAACTGATTTGACGAACGCAATGGATTGCGAGCGAAGACTGGCCAGGATGCCGACGAAATGCATCGCAGATTTATCCATATCTGCTGTCGGATTAGTTCAGGGAATGATGAGACTGCAATGATTGACCACGACATTTTGAGCGATGAAGAGCGCAATGCCCTCCATGAGGTCATGCTCACGCCCGCCCGTGACGCACCGCAACGAGTTCTGATCGTCGATGACGACAGCGACGCGCGCGAGCTGCTGGCCGAAATTCTGAGCCTCAATGACATCAGTTGCATGACCGCACCCGGTGGCGACAGCGCGCTCGAAATGATCCAGACGCGTCAGTCCATCGGACTGCTGATTACCGATTTGCGCATGGCACCTTTCGACGGGCTGGACCTGATCCGCAAGGTAAGGGAGTCGGATCGCGCCGAACTGCCGATCATTATCGTCTCCGGCGATGCCAACGTGCGCGATGCCATCGATGCCATGCACTTGAACGTGGTGGACTTCCTGCTCAAGCCGCTTAACACCAAGCAGCTGGTGAAGCTGGTAAAGCGTGAGCTGGGAATGAATTGACGCGTTAGTCGTACAGTTGAATGACCAGCGTGTCGATCCCCGTTTTCATGGCGGCGGAAACTGCGCTGCAGTGCGCTGACCGTCGATATTGGAGAGCTTCTGCCAACGCAGCAGGTTACGCCAGCCGACAACGGTTGAGTCCCGTGCCCGTTCACGAACGATCAACATCAGTGGTCGCCAGGTTTCTTTGGTCAGCAAAATATCGTCAATGGCCTGCTGGGCCTTCTCCGCTGCCTGCACATCCCCGCGCTGCAAAGCCACAGCCTGAATGCCGCGATAGCCGTCTATTTCGGCGCCTGCCCGGCCCTTCATCGAGTAATTGACGTTGTACTGGCAATACTTGCTGTCCTTGCCCAGACGTTTGATTGTCGCCTCGAAAGCGTCAAGGTGTATAGCCGCGCGCAGGCGGTTGTCGGGGGTGTTTTTGTTGCCTGTCTCATCCGGCTCCAGTGTTTCGATGCAACGCATCAACCACAGATCGCGGTTGGCGGTGATTTCGGCCTGCATGTCGCGCGGCGTGGAGTAGTGCCGGTCCAGATCGGCGTCCTGTTTGTCGCCAATCAGGAAGGGCGATATTTCGTTCTTTTCCAGCGCCCAGGCCAGGTCTCGGGACATGCCCAGTTGCAAACCCAGCCCCTGACCCTGAACCCCATGGTTGGCACCTTTTTCTACTGACGTGGCCGAGCTGGCAATCGGCGCGAAGTTCAGGTTGGCGGTGACCCCCGCCCGTTGCTGAGCAGTGTCACCCTTGGCGCCGACAACGCTGATGAATCCGCCGGTTTCCGTGCGTGTTTCCTTGATTCGATCCGCTTCGACGTACACCGAAGGTTCCGGCGTCAGGGTTTGAGAGGCATCGCTTGCGCCATCCTTGAAACGTACCGCCGGGACGCGCAATGCCACACGCGCCGCGACGTTCCGGGTGCTGGACGTCGCATCTATCTGGCTGACAGAGACCTCCGGGTTACGCGCCAGTATGGCTTCCAGCGGCCCGGCGTAGCGCTGGCCCTTTTGCGGGTCGATGATGTCCCAGCGCACCATGCTGTCCAGCGCGGTCAGCATGTTGCCGCGCATTTCATCGTCCTTGTGACGGGTGCGGAAAAAGCGCATGAGGGTCGAGCTGGTTTGGGTTTCCTGAGCGGTAAAGCGGCCAGTGAGCGCAGCCTGTATCCCCACACCCTCTGCAACCGCGCTTCCTGCCGCCACACCGATGGTGACCTCGGCGGCTTCGGTTCGTGCTTTGCCGAAGGACATTTCCATCCCCAGAATCGGCATGAACAACTGGGCAAACGCTTCGTCACTGCGAGATTTCTCTGCCGAAAAGATCGGTGACACGATGGGCGATATCAAGCTGTAGGGCAGCGACGGCAAGCCTACGCCCAGCGTGCCTCCGCCGCCCAGCCGAAGCCGGTCGCGCAGGCGGCTTTCAAGAATGAACGGCTTGAAAAACGTCACAATGTCGCTTTTCTCGCTCAAATGCCGTGTTTTCAGCAGTTTTATCGCCGCGTTCAAGTCCTGATCAAGCACCTCTTCAACAGACTGAGCAGGTTGCAGCGCTGGCGGCAATATCTCGCGCAGGTGCTCATCCACGCGATTGATTGCCTCGTAGACCGACAGCTTGCTGTTCGCCAGTTCGCTGTACAGCGGCGGCAGTTCGATGTGCTGAGCTTTGTGCAGTACGTTGACTGCGCGCTTGCCGTTCGCGTCCGGCTTATCCCATATCTGTGATAGCCGCTGCTGTTGAACGCGGGCCTTGAGCAGGCTTTGCATCGATTTGCCATCGCGGTTTTTAAGCGTCACCTGCGACAGGTGAGTGCCTTTCTTTTCCAGAGATTTGAGGTGATCGAGCATGGCGTGGGCGGCCGAGATTTCAAGTTGCAGTCCTGGTGCACCCTTGGCGTTTTTCAGGGTTTCTTCCAGCATGCTGATACGCGCAGAAATCACCTGATCAACCTGCTTTCTGGGCGATTGCAGGCCCATGCTTTCGCCCACCGAGTAGGCCCGATCCAGCGTCGATTTAGCAAAGGGTGTTTTGTTCAGCGTGGGGACCAGGCGGCGTGGTAACGAGCTTTTCGCTGGGGCAGTTGCTGTTGCTTGCTCCGGGGTATTGGCCGCCACGGCGCGCATGACCCATTCCATCGTCGCTTTTTTCAGGCGCTGGTCATGCTGCGCATAGGGCGTGCCGGGAGCGTTGCTGAAATAACCGTTACGAACCGCGTTGAAGGCGGCGTGATCAACATCGTCGAACGACTTCTCGTCTCCATCCAGCTTGCTGCGCGCCACCTGTTTGGCGGTTTGCAGCCATGCCTTGACCTTGCCGTCGGGCTCTTTCTGCTGCGCTTCATCGGCATTCCAGAACACGCGCAAAGGCTTGGCCCGCTCGGCCACTATCGGTGCAGTGCCATCGCTGGAGAGCACTTGCAGCATTTCCATGCCACGCGGCACAGTTGCCAGTTTTCGACAGAGGTTGAGCGTGTCCTGCTGAATGCTGTTGTTTGTGGCGCTGCGGGTCCTGACCGACTTCGACATTTCTTCGGCAACGCGTGGCCAATGTTCCAGTGGGTGCTGGCTCAGTACGTCGAGCACACGGTTGGCACGTGTGGCGTCATTGCCCGTCACGTCTGCCAGCGCCGACGTTATTACCTCGATAACCGCGAAGGCTGGCAGCGATGTGGGTGGCGGCGTGCCTTGCAGGCGATCGCCGATACGTTGCAGGGCCGCTTGAATTTCATCCGCACCGGTTGCTACAAAAGCGTGCGCTTGACTGATCTGACTGGCGAGGTACTGCTCGCGGACGTTCTTGAGAGCGGTTTTATCGATTCGTTCTTGGACCTCGCCCTCTGCAGGCGTGGTGACCTGGTCTGATGCGGGCAGTTTCTGATCAAGTGTCTTGAGTGCAAAGCGCTCGTCATTGACGATCGCGATTCGCTGATGAATCTCGCCCAGCTCGTCGTTCAGGCGCGCAACATCGGCATCGACCCGCACCAGTCTTTTTGCCAGTTGCTGATGTGTTTGCATGGCCTGTGAACGCGTTGCAAGCGTCTGTCCAATGGCGGTGTCCAGCCTGGCGGCTTCGTCTGACCCTTCGGGCGTCTCCTGTCGCTGGGCGCGCAACGCAGAAAGCTGCGTATTGGCGTGCGCGGCCGTGTGCTCGGCCGCGGTCATGTCGTGATCGAGTGAAATCAGCTCACGAGTCTCTGCCACCTTGAGTTGCAGTTCGATTTCGATGGCAGCGTGCCGGTCGGCGAAACGGACATCCAGCGCCTGCATGCGTGTGCGCAACTCGCCCAGCCACTGCTGAGAGAACTCGGCTTTCTGTTTAACCTGATCCTGCCCCTCACTCAGCGCGCCCAGTTGCAGTACCTCTGTGCCCTGAATCAGCTCCCGAAGTTGCTGGCTGGCCAGGCGGGTGGTGGAGTCGGCCTGTTGAACGCGAGCCCTGGCATGGTCCAGTCGTTCGGTCGACGTGGGCGGGGTGGCCTGTTCGAGCGATTCAAGATGCTCGCGCGCAGCGACCAATGCGAGGGTGGCTGTGGCGAGCACCTTGCTCTGATGATCCAGCCGGGTGCTCAACTCTTTCACCGCCGCTGCGATGGTTTCAGGGCTCTGCTGTGATTTATCGGCCTTGGTCTTGGCGTTGCTGCCATTGCTGGCGACCTCGCGTAGCGGGGCAGGCTTTAGCCACGGAAAAACCTTGGTGGTAATACCCCTTACCGTTGAAGGGGCGGGGCGCTCCCAGAGAGACGTCGGCGCCGCCTTCAGGTGGGTCAGCGCCGAATCGACCATGCGCTGCAGTTCATGCGCTTCTTTTAGCAACGGATCGTGTTTCTCCTCGCTCGATAGGTGCTCACCTTCCTCCGGAATCCCGCTGCGCAAGGGCCGGTTTAAAGTACGACCGGTGCCGGGAATACCGAGACTGAAATTGGTCTGACGCTCGGAAAGCTTGCCAGCGATGCGCGTCTTCAGCCCGTGAGTTTGCTGAACACCTGGCGCTGATTTAGGTGCAGCAGGATTGGCGACTGGCGGAGGCTCAGTCGGTCTTGCCGTGACAGACGGTACTGCCGGCTGCGACGAAGATCCTGTTTCCAGAGGTACAACCGGGGTAGCAGAACGAGTATTGATTCTTAAGGTCATGAGCGGGCTCCATCGGCTCAGATATCAAGTTCGACAGATCAATACAGGTGGTGGTAGTAATCGACACTGCACATTCGGTGGTGCGTAAAACGTGTTTGAAGGGCTGTCGCCATGACGCCAAGAGGTTGCAGGCGACACTTCTTCAAACTGCCAGGGCGGCACGGGGCAGGCGTGTTTGCTCGGGGGCATAACGGGGGCTACGTTGCTGACTCGCGGTTTGCTTCCGTTGGTGAGTCAGCTGTGGCAGGTGCCTGAAACGTTTCCCTGCTTGAACGGGAGGTTTTCGTACCTGTCTGGATGGGTGGTCGATATGTGGATTCGGTTCCGCTTTTATTTTGGTGCGCGCGAGGATGGGTGAAAGGTCGTCGGGGATTCAAGGAATGGCAGGTTGATCACCGACGCAATCAGAGACGTTCGGCCCGATGAGGATCATTCCGGCATAGGCCATTCCTGACCCACCGCCCCAAGACATTGGCCCACCTGCCGACTCCAGATCATGAATCTCGGTTTCCGAGAGCAATTCGCCGGTGCGGTTATCGTAGAGACGGAAAAATGCAGGGTAGCCCCACCAAGGAAGCCATTTCGGTGAATGATCTTTATAGGGGTATGACTTTTATTAATGCGGCAGGGAGAGATATCACTGTGTGTCGTGCGCGGAAATACCTTGTAGTTACATTTTTATAATTAAGGATCGGGCTTACACATGTTGATCAAGCGCCTTACATCGGGAATGACTTTTTCCCACAAATAGGGTGGGATTCGTTTTGCTTCCACGATGTGGCGAGTTGGAAAGTATCTGGGGTATTCGAACAAAAAACGCGATGTTTACTCATCGCCTTCCCGAAGAGGCAGCAAGCTGCCTCTCAGGTCCGATGACTAAAATCCTTACATTCCTTTTTTGGCCTTGAACTCACGACGGCGACGATGCAGTACCGGCTCGGTATAGCCGTTAGGCTGTCGCGTACCTTCGATCACCAGTTCGACGGCTGCCTGGAAGGCAATGTTGCTGTCGAAGTCTGGCGCCAGCGGGCGATACAGCGGGTCATTGGCATTCTGGCGATCCACGACCGGTGCCATGCGCTTCAAGCTTTCCAGCACCTGAGCTTCGCTGACAACGCCGTGACGCAGCCAGTTGGCCATGTGCTGGCTTGAGATGCGCAGCGTTGCGCGGTCTTCCATCAGGCCGATGTCGTTGATATCCGGTACTTTCGAGCAACCTACACCCTGATCGATCCAGCGCACCACGTAGCCGAGAATGCCCTGTGCGTTGTTGTCCAGTTCGTTCTGGATTTCTTCGGGCGTCCAGTCGGTGTTCGGCGCAAGGGGAATGGTCAGAATATCATCCACCGATGCCTGCTCGCGTTGAGCCAGTTCGGCCTGGCGAGCGAATACATCGACCTTGTGGTAATGCAGGGCGTGTAGCGCAGCCGCTGTAGGCGAGGGCACCCAGGCAGTGTTTGCGCCAGCCAGCGGGTGAGCGATTTTCTGTTCCAGCATGGCGGCCATCAGGTCGGGCATGGCCCACATGCCTTTGCCGATCTGTGCGCGACCTTGCAGGCCGCATTTCAGGCCGATGTCGACGTTGGAGTTCTCGTAGGCACTGATCCATTTCTCGGCTTTCATCTGCGCCTTGCGCACCACCGGGCCCGCTTCCATCGAGGTATGGATTTCGTCACCGGTGCGGTCGAGGAAGCCGGTGTTGATGAATACCACGCGCTCGCTGGCTGCCTGAATACAGGCTTTGAGATTGACCGTGGTACGGCGCTCTTCGTCCATGATGCCGACTTTCAATGTGTTGCCCGGCAAGCCCAGCACCTGCTCGATACGCCCGAACAGTTCGTTGGTAAACGCGGCTTCCTCCGGCCCGTGCATCTTCGGTTTGACGATGTACATCGAGCCGCTGCGGCTGTTGCTGCGCGAGGTATTGCCGTTAAGGTTGTGGATCGCAGCCAGACTGGTCAGCAGGCCGTCGAGAATACCTTCCGGCACTTCCTTGCCATGCTTGTCGAGAATCGCGTCGATGGTCATCAAGTGACCTACGTTACGAATGAACAGCAGCGAACGACCGTGCAGCGTGACTTCGCCGCCTTGTGGCGTGGTGTAGACGCGGTCCGGGTTCATGGTGCGGGTGAAGGTTTCGCCGCCTTTGGACACCGATTCCGCCAGGTCGCCTTTCATCAGGCCTAGCCAGTTGCGGTAGACGACCACTTTGTCGTCGGCGTCGACGGCTGCAATGGAGTCTTCGCAATCCATGATGGTGGTCAGCGCGGCCTCCATGAGGATGTCTTTCACGCCTGCCGCATCGGTTTGGCCAACCGGGCTGGAAGCGTCGATCTGCAATTCGAAATGCAGGCCATTGTGTTTGAGCAGCACGGCGAACGGCGCTGAAGCCTCACCCTGAAAACCCACCAGTTGTGCATCGTCGCGCAGGCCCGTGTTGCTGCCGCCCTTGAGGCTGATGACCAGTCTGCCGTCGATCAATTTGTAAGCAGTCGAATCAACGTGCGAGCCAGCCGCCAAAGGGGCTGCCTGATCGAGGAATGCGCGGGCGAAGGCGATCACCTTGTCGCCACGCACCTTGTTGTAGCCCTTGCCTTTCTCCGCGCCGCCTTCTTCGCTGATGGCATCGGTGCCATAGAGCGCGTCATACAGCGAGCCCCAGCGGGCATTTGAAGCATTGAGCGCAAACCGTGCGTTCATTACAGGCACGACCAGTTGCGGTCCGGCCATGGTGGCTATTTCTTCATCGACGTTTTGTGTGGTGATCTGGAAGTCCGCTGCTTCTGGCAGCAGGTAGCCGATCTCCTGAAGGAAGGCTTTGTAAGCCGAGGCGTCGTGAGCCTGTCCGGCGCGCGATTGGTGCCACGTGTCGATCTGCGCCTGCAATTCATCTCGTTTGGCGAGCAGTGCCTTGTTCTTTGGCGCAAGGTCGTGGATCAGTTGGTCCGCACCCGCCCAGAACGCAGTGGCGTCGATGCCGGTTCCGGGTGTGGCTTCGTTCTGCACGAAGTCGAACAGGACTCTGGCGACTTGCAGGTCACCGACTTGAACGTACTCAGTCATTGCACTTGCCTCACTCTGCTCAGCAGGGTCGAGCACACTCGGGGAGCGCTCTGTTATTGATCTTGGTGTCATGTAGTACGAGATTCTGGATACTACATGAGCCGCCGTTGCGTGAAAACGTCGCTGAATATGTCATTAAACGACTGGATATTCATATCGGGTCACGATGATATTCATTGTGTTCCCAAAAGCGCCCGGGATTGTTCCATAAAGCGTGGCAAACGGTACACGATTTACCGTGCACGGGCTGCCTTCGGGGCTGTCTATACTGGTGCGACCGACGCCGTTTTCAAATCACCTGCACAGAAAAAGGAATAGACCGTGGATCATCTCGTCGTAACGCTGGTTGCTCCCGACAAACCGGGTCAGGTCGAACGTATCGCGCAGTGCATTGCCGAGCAGGGCGGTAACTTGCTGGAAAGCCGCATGTCGCGCATGGCAGGGCAATTTGCCGGGATCCTCAAGGTGGGCGTCGAGCCGGAAAAGTACGATGACCTGATCAAAGCGTTGAACGCCTGTCGGCCCATGGCATTCGCATGCTGTTGGCTGAAAGCGTGATAGAGACAACCGCCCCGACTCAGTTGATCAGCATGCAACTGGTCGGTAACGACCGCCCCGGCATTGTGCGCGACATCACCCGCTTGCTGGCCGGGCAGGGTGTCAACGTTGAACACTTGATCACCGACGTTCTCCTGCGCCCATGAGCAGCGAGTTGCTGTTCCACGCCGATGCAGTGCTGGGCGTACCGGTGGGCTTGTCGCTGGATGACCTGCAGGCAGGGCTTGAGACCCTGGCTGATGATCTGATGGTGGAGCTGGTGTTGGGTACTGAGGACTAGATTAACTTTCAGGTTATCCAAGTTAACCGTGCATCTGCCTGTGGATAACCTGGGGGAATAGCCTTGCACGCCACGTTCGCCGTGGGCTGGCGAAAGTTGATCAAAAAACCAACAGTTTCAATGGCTTGTGCACAGATAAGGTTAGCCTGCCTGTGGATAACCCTTGGAGAACCTCTTGCAGGCCACGGGGGGCGTGGCTTGCGAGGTGTTGTGTGTTTTTTGATCAGCCTCGGCTGCGGGATTTCAGCCAGATATCCACACTGTAGATTGCCAGCCCCGCCCAGATGAAGGCGAAGGTGATGATGGTGCTGGTGGTCAGGTGCTCCCCATACAGCAGCACCGCCAGCAGCAGAACCAGCGTGGGCGCGAGGTATTGCAGGAAACCCAGGGTGGTGAAGGGCAGGTGACGGGCTGCGGCGTTGAAGCACACCAGCGGGATCAGCGTCACCGGGCCTGCGGCGGCGAGCCAGATGGCTTGCGTGGTGGTCCAGAATTCCGGCTGGGCGCTCACGGCCGTCGGGTTGAGCGTTAGCCAGATCAATGCCAGCGGCACCAGCATCCAGGTTTCCACCACCAGGCCAGGCAAGGCGGCAACCGGGGCTTTTTTGCGGATCAGGCCGTAGAACGCAAAGGTCAGCGCCAGGGCCAGTGACACCCACGGCAGGCTGCCGACGTTCCAGACCTGCTGGGCGACACCAATGGTGGCGAAAGCGACCGCCAGCATTTGTAGACGCCTGAGCCGCTCGCCCAGCAACAGCATGCCCAGCAGCACGTTGACCAGCGGGTTGATGTAATACCCGAGACTGGCTTCAAGCATGCGGCCGTTGTTAACGGCCCACACGTAGACGATCCAGTTCGCAGCGATCAGCGTCCCGCTGAGTGCCAGCACGGCCAGTCGCTGTGGGTTGTTGCGCAGGTCACGCCACCAGCCGGGATGTTTCCAGAACATCAGCACGATCGAGCCAAAGAGGGCTGACCAGAGCACTCGATGGATGATGATCTCGATGGCCGGAACGGCGGAGATGGCCTTGAAGTAGATGGGGAACAGGCCCCAGATGGTGTAAGCACTCAGGCCCAGGATGTATCCACGGCGTGGATTGGCAGCTTGCATGGAGCGTCCCTTTAATACAGAAATTTCCGGTTTTATTGTGGGGTGATGCGGTTGATGGTTTTGATCGTACTCACGCTGGAGCGCTGGATGTTATACACAGGTTCGGCTGATTCACGACATCTGTGCCGCGTCGCTTGTTCAGGATCGGACGCGGAGCGTCCAGAGCTGCATGCGACGCGGAGCGCCGCACGATAATCTGGGGCTCATCAGGTCAAAACAGCTTCAACGGCTCTTCATTCAGCGCTGACATCTGCTCGCGCAGGGCCAGGATATGGTCGCCCCAGTAACGCTCTGTGCCGAACCATGGAAAGCTGTGCGGGAATGCAGGGTCGTCCCAGCGCCTGGCCAGCCAGGCGCTGTAGTGCATCAGGCGCAGGGCACGCAGTGGTTCGATCAGGGCCAGTTCGCGTGGATCGAAATCATGAAACTCGTTGTAACCGTCCATCAGCTCCGACAACTGGCCGAGGCGCTCCTGGCGATCACCGGCCAGCATCATCCAGATGTCCTGAACGGCAGGACCAAGGCGGCAGTCGTCCAGATCGACGATGTGGAACATCTCGTCGCGGCACATCATGTTGCCGGGGTGACAGTCACCGTGCATGCGAATGTTGGTATGCGGCGTGGCGGCGTAAACGTCCTCGACACGCTTGAGCAGGTCACGGGCTACCGACTCGTAAGCCGGAAGCAGGCTGCGCGGGATGCAGTCGTTTTCCAGCAGGTAATTGACCGACGCATGGCCAAAGTTATTCACACCCAGTGCTTCGCGGTGCGCAAACGGTTTGGTCGAGCCGACCGCATGCATACGCCCCAGTAACTGACCCAGGCGATACAGCTGATCCAGATTGCCCGGCTCCGGCGCGCGTCCGCCTCGGCGCGGGAATAGCGTGAAGCGAAAGCCGGCATGTTCGAACAGGGTTTCGCCGTTATGCACCATGGGCGCAACAACGGGCACTTCGACCTCGACCAGCTCGTAAGTGAAGCTGTGTTCTTCAAGGATGGCTTCGTTGGTCCAGCGCTGTGGCCGATAGAACTTGGCGATCAGCGGCTGACCATCTTCGATACCGACCTGATACACGCGGTTTTCGTAGCTGTTGAGTGCCAGGATGCGGGCATCGCTGAGAAAACCGATGCTTTCAACGGCATCTAGCACCAGATCGGGAGTGAGTGTTGCAAACGGGTGAGCCATGACTACTCCTGCGCGCAGCAGGTTGCCGCGTCGGACCGCTGATGGTAACGCAGACCGGTCCCGGTTCGCTAAACCCCTTCTGTTTAAAATGCCCAAGGGTCGAGTTGTCACCAAACGGTCATCCTCCGGTCGCTGTTTAGCCATGTTCGCCACTTAGAGTTGCCGCCAATGAGATCGATCTCAAGCGAGCGACCATGACTGATTTGAAAGAAGTTGCACGACTGGCCGGGGTTTCCCGGGCGACTGCTGCACGCGCCTTCGCAAGCCCTGAGGTGGTGCGCGCCGAGACCCGCGAGCGAGTATTCGTCGCTGCTCGTGAGCTGGGCTTTCGCCCCAATCGGCTGGGCAGACAGTTACGTCTGCAAACCACCAATCTGATTGGCGTCATCGTGCCAAACCTGCTCAACCCGGTGTTCGCCGAGCAGTTTCAGGCTATGGAAAGGGCGGCGCGGGCACGGGGCTACAACCTGTTGTTGGCGACCACCGACTACAGCGCCGAGCGTGAAAGCGCCGTTGTTGAGGAACTGCTGCGCCAGCGGGTCGACGGGCTGGTGCTGACCGTAACCGACGCCGAGCACAACCGTGTGCTGGAGAGCCTGGCCATCGAGGACACGCCGTTCGTGCTGGCCTATCACCAGACCGACAATGAGGAGTACAGCGCTGTGTCTGTGGATAACCGCGCAGGCATGGCGCTGGCGACGCGGTATCTGATCAACGCCGGCCATCGGCGTATTGCGATGGTCGCAGGCCCGGTCATGCAGTCCGACCGCGCCCGCCTGCGTTACGAAGGCTATCGCGATGCCATGAACGAGGGTGGGCTTGAGGCGCGCCCGGTGATTGAAATGCCTGCCCATACCAACGCCGACTTCGCCGCGCTCGAACCGTTGTTACGTGGTCCGACTGCGCCAAGCGCGCTGGTCTGTTCCAACGATCTATTGGCTATCAGCCTGATCGCCGAATTACGCCGCAATGGTTGGGGTGTTCCCGAGCGTCTTTCGGTCATCGGCTTCGACGGCATCACGCTGGGCACGCAGATGCACCCGACGCTGTGCAGTGTGGTTCAGCCGATTACCGAACTGGCGCACATCGTCATCGACCAGTTGCTGTCGCGGATTGCCGGCGCGGCACCGGTTTCTCATTGTCTGCCGTGCCATATCCGGCCCGGCGAAAGCACCCAGCCCTACCAGGAGATGCTTCATGCTCAGCCTCAGTAAAACCCTCGCGGCACTGCTGTTATGTAGTGCGGCCAGCCTCGCCCAGGCCGCCGAAACCGCCATCTGCTACAACTGCCCGCCTGAGTGGGCTGACTGGGGCACGCAGCTCAAGGCCATTGCCGACAGCACCGGTGTACAAGTGCCGCTGGACAACAAGAACTCGGGGCAGGCGCTGGCGCAGATCGTCGCCGAGCAGGCCGCGCCGGTCGCAGACGTGGTGTATTACGGCGTGACCTTCGGCCTGCAAGCGCAAAAGGCCGGTGTGGTCGATACCTACAAACCCAAGCACTGGGACGACATTCCCGCAGGCCTGAAGGACCCTGAAGGGCACTGGTTCGCCATTCATTCCGGCACGCTGGGCATCATGGTCAATGTCGACGCACTGGGCGGTCTGCCGGTGCCGCAAAGCTGGGCGGATCTGCTCAAGCCCGAATACAAGGGCATGGTCGGCTACCTCGACCCCTCCAGTGCATTCGTCGGGTACGTGTCCGCCGTTGCGATCAATCAGGCCATGGGCGGCACACTGGACAACTTCGGCCCGGCCATCGACTACTTCCAGAAGCTGGCGAAGAACTCGCCCATCGTGCCCAAGCAAACCGCTTATGCACGCGTACTGTCCGGTGAACTGCCGATTCTGGTCGACTACGACTTCAACGCCTATCGCGCTCGCTACAAGGACAAGGCCAACGTCGCTTTCGTGATTCCCAAGGAAGGCACCATTGGCGTGCCGTACGTGATGAGCATGGTTGCCAAGGCACCGCACCGCGCCAATGCCGAGAAGGTGCTGGATTTCGTCCTGTCTGACGAGGGCCAGGCGCTGTGGGCCAAGGCTTATTTGCGTCCAGTGCGCTCGAAGATGCCTGCCGACGTGGCCGCGCAGTTCCTGCCCGACAGCGATTACGCTCGTGCCGGTGTGGTGGATTACCAGCACATGGCTGCCGTGCAGGAAGCCTTTGCTGCCCGTTATCTGCGTGAGGTGAAGTAATGTCAGCCTCGCCGGGACACGCGCTGGCTCTGCACAAGGGCGGATTTATGAAGCTGCGGCTGCGCCCGACCGCTGCGGTGGCACTTGCTCCGGCGCTGGCGGTGTTGCTGGCATTCTGGCTGCTGCCGCTGACCCACCTGATCCTGCTCGGCGCGCAAGGTTCTGACGGCAGCGGTTACTGGCAGGTGTTGAGCAGTGCTCAATACCTAGGCAGCCTGGCGCAGACCTGTCTGCTGGCACTGGTGGTCACGCTTGCGGCGTTGCTGGTCGGCGGTATCAGCGGTGTGTTTCTGGCCCGTAACCAGTTTTTCGGACGCTCTGCGCTGGTGGCGTTGCTGACCTTTCCGCTGGCGTTTCCTGGCGTAGTGGTGGGCTTTCTGGTGATTCTGCTGGCCGGTCGCCAAGGCATCTTCGCGGGACTCGGGCTGGAGCTGGCTGGCGAACGCTGGATATTCGCCTATTCGCTTACCGGTTTGTTCATTGGCTACCTGTATTTCTCGATTCCGCGCGTGATTCTCACCGTCATGGCCGCTTGCGAAAGCCTGGACCGCAGCCTTGAAGAAGCTGCGCATTCGCTGGGCGCGGGTCATTGGCGGGTGGTGTGCGATGTAATCGTTCCGGGGCTGGCACCCGCGCTGGTGTCCTGCGGGTGCGATCTGCTTCGCCACGTCGATGGGCGCATTCGGTACTGCATTTACGCTTGGTACGCGCCTGAACGTCACGCCGGTGGCGATCTACAACGTGTTCACCAATTACGCCAACTTCACCGTAGCCGCCGCGCTGTCGGTGATCCTCGGGCTAGTGACATGGGCGGTGCTGTTGCTGGCCCGTCGCATGGTCGGGACATCAGGGGTTGCCCTTTGAAACGTTCTCCATTGTTTGCTGCGCAACTGGCATTCACGTTACTGGTTTGTGCGTTCATGCTGGTCCCGGTAGTGCTTTCGCTGCTTGCCGGGCTGACCCGCAATTATTTTCTGGGCCTGTCGAGCGGTTTGACATTCGACTGGCTGGTGCAGGTCTGGCAAGCCTATTCACCGACCGTCTGGTTGTCGCTGCAACTGGCTGTGGCCTGTGCGATCTGCGTATGCCTGGTCGGCGTTCCGGCGGCGTATGCGCTGGTGCGCATGAACAATCGCTTCAGCCGGGCCTTTGAAGAACTGATGGTCCTCCCCGTCGCCATGCCCGGCCTGGCCAGCGCCCTGGCGTTGCTGCTGACCTACGGCCAGTTCGGCAGCTTTCGCAGCAGCTGGCTGTTCATTCTGGTGGGCCATGTGTTGTTCACGTTGCCGTTTCTGGTGCGCCCGGTCATGGCGGTCATGCAGCGTCAGCAACTGCCGGTTCTTGAAGAGGCTGCCGCCAGTCTGGGCGCCGGGCCGATCAAGCGCTTTTTCAGCGTGGTGGTGCCCAATTGCCGGGCCGGAATTCTGGCCGGTGTGCTGATGGTCGTGACCCTGTCGCTGGGCGAGTTCAACCTGACCTGGATGCTGCACACGCCGATGACCAAGACCCTGCCGGTCGGTCTGGCCGACAGCTACGCCTCAGCCCGACTGGAAGTCGCCAGTGCCTACACCCTTCTTTTTCTGTTGCTGATTGTGCCGCTGCTGATTGCGTTGCAGGCCATCAGTGCGCGTCTTGCCCGTGGAGAGAGCCGATGAGCGGAACTACCATTCGCCTGAAAGGCTGCCGCAAGGCATTTGCCGACGGCACCGTTGCTGTACAGGATCTGCACTTGACCATCGAGCCTGGCGAAACGCTGGCGATTCTCGGTCCGTCCGGTTGCGGCAAGACCACCACCTTGCGTCTGATCGCCGGGCTTGAACGTCCGGACGTCGGTCAGGTGTTGTTCGATGATCAGGACGTTACGCGCCTGCCTATCGAGCGGCGTGACGTCGGGATGGTGTTTCAGAACTACGCGCTGTTCCCGAATCTAGACGTCGCCGGGAACATTGTTTACGGCCTGAAGATTCGCGGCCTGTCGCCTGCCGAACGAAGCAAGCGTTGCGATGAGTTGCTGGAACTGGTTGGCCTGACCGGTCATGGCAATCGTCGTGTCAACGAGCTTTCTGGTGGTCAGCGTCAACGGGTCGCGCTGGCCAGGGCTCTGGCACCGCGTCCGCGGGTGCTGCTGCTCGACGAGCCGCTGGCGGCACTGGATGCGCAGTTGCGTGAGCGCTTGCGCAGCGAGCTCGATCAGTTGTTGCGTGGGTTGGGCATCACCTCGGTGTTCGTCACCCACGATCAGGGCGAAGCCATGGCCCTGGGCGACCGGATTCTGGTCATGGAAAAAGGCTGCGTCTCGCAATTGGCGACGCCCAGGGAAATCTATCAACAACCTGCCAATGCGTTCGTCGCCGGGTTTGTCGGCAATCTGAATGCGTTCAGCGTGGTCGAGCGCACCCCGTCAGGCCTCAAGGTGAGCGGCGGCGAGCTGCCGTGGAACGGCGCTGATCTGCCGGGCACGGTCTACTGCCGCCCGGAACATCTGCGCCTGATGCCGGAGCGCGGGCACCTTCAGGGTCGCTTGGTCGGGCAGTTTTTTCAGGGTGCGCAAAGTCGTTTGCTGGTCGATGTCGGAGGTCCGCAGCCGATGTTGGTGGACAGCACCGACAACGTTATTCACGCCGCCAACGCTGCCATCGCCCTGAGTGTTGAGCCGCAGGCGCTGTTCACCCTGCATTCGTAACATCGTTTCCGTAGAGAGATTATTTTGAATCGTCCGTTTCTTATTGCCCAGATCAGTGACTTGCACCTCAAGGCCGACGGGCGCCTGACCTATGGCGTGGTCGATACACTGGGTGCATTGCGCCGCGCAGTCGAACACATCAACGCCAGCAAGCAGCGCCCAGACATAGTGGTGATCAGTGGTGATCTGGTGGACTTCGGGCGTGAGGACGAATACGCCGTGCTCAAGCCTGAGCTGGAACGCCTGCACATGCCGTTCTATCTGGTGCCCGGTAATCATGACGATCGACACAACCTGCTGGCTGCGTTTGCCGAACAGGTGTACCTGCCATTGTCGGCCAGCGGACCTCTGGACTGGGTGGTGGAGAAATACCCGGTACGTCTGATCGGCATGGACACGACCATTCCCGGCGAGCATGGCGGACAACTGGATTACTGTCAGTTGGACTGGTTGCACGCGCAGCTGTCACGTCGTCCTTATGTACCGACGGTGATCATCCTGCACCATCCGCCGTTCATTACCGGCATAGGGCACATGGACCGCGAACCCTTCGGCAACGCGTCGGCGCTGGAGCGTGTGATTGCCCAGCATCCGCAAGTGGAGCGTTTGTTGTGCGGGCATTTGCATCGCCCCATGCAGCGGCGTTTTGGTGGCAGCGTGGCAAGCATCTGCCCTGGCACCTCACACCAGATCGTGCTGGACCTCGACGAAGCCGCGCCTGCCCATTTCAACCTGGAACCGGCAGGCTACGTGCTGCATCGCTGGCATTCGGAACAGGGGTTTGTCAGTCATAACGCAGTGTTCGGCGACTATGAAGGGCCATACCCGTTCTACGATGTGAACGGGTTGATTGATTAATTGATTGCTCATCGCTCCCACGCTCTGCGCCCGGCGTGATACTCAAGTCTTGATGAGCCCGGAAAGCGGGGCTCGACGCGCAGTATCAGGCGGAGTAAAGATCCTTGTGGGAGTGAGCTTGCTCACGAAGACGGTGTTTCAGTCGATGCATTTTCGACGATCATACAGCCCTCTTCGCGAACAAGTTCGCTCCCACGGCCTCCGGCCAGAATCAATAGCAGACCTTTATATAACGATGAGCGATCTGCGTCCTCTTCCTGATTGCCGATCAGGCGCCGATAACGCCGCCATCTTCCCGGGTGATGACCATCACCGATGAGCGCGGTTTACCGTTGGGCAAATGCTCGGGGAACGTGGAACCACCGTTTTCACCGGGATGCTGGATGCCGATGAACATGGTTTTATAGTCCGGCGCAAAGCTGATGCCGGTGATTTCGCAACCAATCGGCCCGACCAGAAAGCGACGAATTTCGCCGCTGGCAGGATCGGCGCAGAGCATCTGGTTATTGCCCATGCCCGCGAAGTCACCCTTGTTGCTTGAGTCGCCATCGGTCTGAATCCACAGCCTGCCGGCTTCATCAAAGCTCAGGCCGTCGGGGCTGTTGAACATGTTCTGCGCGTTGATATTGCTCGACCCGGCCTGCGGTGTACCGGCATGCACAGTAGGGTTACCCGCGACCACGAACAGGTCCCAGTCGAAGGTCATCGCTGAAGGATTGCTGCCTTCTTCGCTCCAGCGCAGGATCTGCCCGTATTGGTTCTTGGCGCGCGGATTCGGCCCGCCTACAGGCTGACCCTCTTCGCCGCGTTTGACGTTATTGGTCAGTGTGCAATAGACCTGACCGTCTTTGGGACTGACTACGATCCACTCCGGGCGGTCCATGCGCGTGGCTTTTACAACGCTGGCCGCCAGGCGCGCGTGAATCAGCACTTCTGCCTGATTATTGAAACCGGCAGCCACGTCCAGGCCATTCTTGCCATGAGTCAGTTCGACCCACTGGCCCTTGCCTTTCGGATGATCCGGATTGCTGTCGCCTGCATCGAACTGCGCCACGTACAAGGTGCCGTGGTCGAGCAGGTTACGGTTGGCTTTGGGGTTCTGGTGATCGATCTTGTCGCGGCTGATGAATTTGTAGATGAACTCGCCACGCTCGTCGTCGCCCATGTACACCACGGCGCGGCCACCCTTGGTTTGGGTGAAGGCCGCGTTCTCATGCTTGAAGCGACCGAGTGCAGTGCGTTTGACCGGTGTGGACTTGGGGTCGAACGGATCGATCTCGACCACCCAGCCATGACGGTTGACCTCATTGGGGTTTTTCGCAACGTCGAAGCGTGGGTCGTGCGGGTGCCAGTTGATCTCCTTGCTGGCGGCAACCACGCCATAGCGCTTCATGCCTGCGTCGAACTTCTGCTCGGCGTTGCTGCTGCCGAAGCAATCAGTGAAGTTCTCTTCGCAGGTCAGGTAAGTGCCCCACGGCGTCTGGCCGCTGGAGCAGTTCTGAAATGTGCCGAGCGCCTGGGTGCCGGTCTTGTCGGCGTCCGTTTTGAGCCAGTCGTGCCCGGCTGCCGGACCACTCAGGCTGATCGGCGTGTTGCCATGAATGCGACGGTTGTAGCGCGAGTCCTGAACGAACTGCCACTTACCATTGTGCTGCTGCACTTCGATCACGGAAACGCCTTCTGCAGCCAGTGCCTTTTGCACTTCTTCAGCCGATTGCGGCTCCTTGCCGTGATCGAAAAGGTAGCGGTAATTGGTGTATTCGTTGTTGATCGCCATCAGTGCGCGATCCTTGTGGCCTGGCATCGGGAACAGGCACATGCCGTCGTTGTTGTCGCCGAACTGCACCTCCTGAGCCTGGGCTGTGCCCTTGCCGCTCGGGTCGAAAGCCGGGCCGCCTGCCTGCAAAGGCTGGCCCCAGCTGATCAGAACCGATGAGGTGTAGCCTTGCGGCAGGCTGATGCTGTCGGCAGTGGCGGCAGGGATGCTCTGGAAGCCCAGCAGTGTGCCGGACGCTGCGCTGATGCTGTTCGCGAGAACCGTGCGGCTCAACAGGTTGCCACCCAGAAACATCGCTGCGCCGCACAGGGCACCTGCGCTGATGAAGCCGCGGCGGGTGAGGCCGACCTTGTCTGTGCCGACCAGGTTTTCCAGATCTGTGGTTTGATTTTCTTCTAATAGTTTCATCATCACGGCTCCCTCGAATATGGCAGCCACCTTAGTGCGCACATATGACGGAATTGTGTCGCGGTAATGACTTGCCGACGCTTACATCGGTATACCCAGCAACACCAGTGAAGCGGCAAATCTTGCCTGCACCGTGGCACCGGTTTTCAGCTGTCGTGCATGCAGGTGCTCAGGTGTCGCCAGGGCGCACAGCGTCTGGCCGCTGGGGAGTGTGATTCGCACTTCGCTTGGGCCATCTTCAGCGTCGGTCACGCTGTCGATTCGGCCGATCAGGCAATTGTTTCCATTTGTTTCTTTGCTGTTGTCTGCATGCAGTTCCAGCCAACCGGCCTTGATCAGTGCAACCACCTCCGTGCCGTTTTCCAGCTCCAGACGCAGGGTGCTGTCATGGGTAACCTGTGCTTCGATGAACACCTCGCCAGCCAATTGCAGGCGAACCTGATCGTTGTGTCCCTGACGGGTGATGTTGACGATCCGCCCCAGCAACTGGTTGCGTGCGCTGGTACGCAAGGTCAGGCGATTGAGCAGGTCAAGGTCGCTGCTGTCTTCGGCCGCTTCCAGCACTTGGGCCTGCAATGCCTGCACCCGCTGATAAAGACGCAGCACTCGCTCGCCCTCTAGCGACAGCTTAGCGCCGCCACCGCCACGTCCGCCGACACTGCGTTCTACCAGCGGCTTTTGCGCCAGATTGTTCAGCTCATCAATGGCGTCCCATGCTGCCTTGTAGCTCAAGCCTGCGCTTTTCGCGGCACGGGTGATCGAGCCCTGTTCGGCAATGTGCTGCAACAACGCGATACGTTGCGGGCGGTGGACCATGTGTTGCGTCAGCAAGGTGGGTAGCGACATGGTAATCCGGGGCGGTCGAGTAGGAGAGGGCAGTATGATCGCTCTCGCGCATGGCGTCGAAAACCGGACGCGGAGCGTCCAGGGCTGCGCTACCACGCGGAGTGTGGAAGCGATGAGCGTTTTGAGGTTTCTGAGCATAGCGCCCAATCAATCCCCAGGCTTCGGCGTTCTTGCCAGGCAGTACACGTCCACTCTTCGCGCGCCGGCCTTGTTCAGGAGTCGCGCAATGACCTCTGCCGTCGAACCGGTGGTCAGGACGTCGTCCACCAGCGCCAGGTGCTTGCCCTGCACCCAGTCGGGATCAACGAGGGTGAAGGCGTCGCGCAGGTTGCGTTTGCGTGCCTTGGCGTCCAGCCCCTGTTGCGCTGTTGTCTCCCGGCTGCGCAACACATGGTGTTCGTCAACGGGCAGTTGCAACTGTTTACCCAGCCACCCGGCCAGCATCGCCGCCTGGTTATAGCCGCGCTGGCGCAGGCGCTTGTTGGCGAGAGGAACAGGAATCAGGTAATCGGGACGTGGCAGGTCTTCCTCGAAACGGTGGTGCAGAAACTGCCCGCACAGTTCGGCCAGCAGGCGTCCCATCGGCCATTTACCGTTATGTTTGAATCGGGTAATCAGGCTGTCCACCGGGAAGTCGTACAGCCACGGCGCGATGACCTGCGCAAATCCGGGAGGGCGCTTGCAACATTGCGCGCAGCTCATGCCGGAGAGGGGTAACGGCAGCGCACAGCAGTCGCACTGGCCGCCCAGCCATGGCAGCTCGGCTTCGCACGGCACGCAGACAGGCATTGGCACCTCGCTGCGCTCATCGCATAACAAACAGTGTTGTTTGTTTTTTAACCAGATGTAAACCTCGTATTGGCGGTTGGGTTGACAGCGCATGGCTCTTCCTTAAATATGCCCGACATCCGTGTAGCGCATGGTGCCTTTACGCCCTCGCGCATTGCCCAGAAACACCAAGGAGCCGCCCGATGAGCGCCAGCACCACCGCCACTTTGCGTCACGACTGGACTTTAGCCGAGGTCAGGGCGCTGTTCGTACAGCCATTCAATGACCTGCTGTTTCAGGCGCAAACGGTGCACCGCGCTCATTTCGACGCCAACCGTGTGCAGGTTTCCACGCTGCTGTCGATCAAGACCGGCGCTTGCCCGGAAGACTGCAAGTACTGTCCGCAGTCCGGTCACTACAACACCGGTCTTGAGAAAGAAAAACTGCTGGAAGTGCAGAAGGTGCTTGAGGAAGCAGCGCGTGCCAAAGCCATTGGTTCGACCCGTTTCTGCATGGGCGCGGCCTGGAAGCATCCTTCCGCCAAGGACATGCCTTACGTGCTGGAGATGGTCAAAGGCGTGAAAGCCATGGGCATGGAAACCTGCATGACCCTCGGCCGTCTCGATCAGGAGCAGACCGAAGCGCTGGCCACTGCCGGGCTGGACTACTACAACCACAACCTCGACACCTCGCCGGAGTTCTACGGCAGCATCATCACCACCCGGACCTACAGCGAGCGCCTGCAAACCCTGGCCTACGTGCGCGATGCCGGGATGAAGATCTGCTCGGGCGGCATTCTGGGCATGGGCGAGTCCCTCGACGACCGCGCCGGGCTGCTGATCCAGCTGGCAAACCTGCCGGAGCACCCGGAGTCGGTGCCGATCAACATGTTGGTCAAGGTTGCCGGTACGCCGCTGGAAAACGCCGAAGACGTCGACCCGTTCGACTTCATCCGCATGCTCGCGGTGGCACGGATTCTCATGCCGCAGTCCCACGTGCGGTTGTCTGCCGGGCGCGAAGCGATGAACGAGCAAATGCAGGCGCTGGCCTTCTTCGCCGGTGCCAACTCGATTTTCTATGGCGACAAGCTGCTGACCACCGCCAACCCGCAAGCCGACAAGGACATGCTGTTGTTCTCCCGTCTGGGCATCAAGCCCGAAGCGGGCGAAGGCCATGCTGATGAAGTGCATCAGGCTGCCATCGAACAGGCGCTGGTCGAACAGCAAAGCAGTTCGATGTTCTACGACGCTGCTTCTGCCTGACCCCTTGAACGGGCCGGCCTGCTCCGGCCCGTGTTGAACTGCCATCTTTCGGACCGGGGCCTGCATGTCTTTCGATCTCCGCACGCGCCTCGACGCCCGTCGCGCCGAACATCTCTACCGCCAGCGCCCATTGCTGCAAAGCCCGCAAGGCCCGCAGGTGGTTGTCGATGGTCAGCCATTGCTGGCGTTCTGCAACAACGATTACATGGGCCTGGCCAACCATCCGGAAGTGATCGCCGCCTGGCAGGCAGGTGCCGAGCGTTGGGGCGTGGGCGGCGGGGCGTCGCATCTGGTGATCGGCCACAGTACGCCGCACCACGAACTGGAAGAAGCATTGGCCGAGCTGACCGGTCGTCCTCGCGCGCTGTTGTTCTCCAATGGCTATATGGCCAACCTCGGCGCGGTGACAGCCTTGGTCGGGCAGGGCGATACGGTGCTGGAAGACCGCCTCAATCATGCCTCGCTGCTGGATGCCGGTCTGCTCAGCGGCGCACGGTTCTCGCGCTATCTGCACAACGATGTGACCAGCCTGACAAGCCGCCTGGAGAAATCCGTGGGCGATACGCTGGTGGTCACTGACGGCGTGTTCAGCATGGATGGCGACATCGCTGACTTGCCTGCGCTGGCCCAGGCTGCGAAGGCCAAGGGTGCCTGGCTGATGGTGGATGACGCCCACGGCTTCGGGCCGCTGGGTGCAAACGGTGCCGGAATCGTCGAGCACTTCGGCCTGAGCATGGAGGATGTGCCGGTACTGGTCGGCACCCTCGGCAAATCGTTCGGCACCTCTGGAGCATTCGTGGCCGGCAGTGAAGAGTTGATCGAAACCTTGATCCAGTTCGCCCGGCCCTACATTTACACCACCAGCCAGCCACCTGCGCTGGCCTGCGCGACCTTGAAAAGCCTGCAACTGCTGCGTACCGAACATTGGCGTCGCGAGCATCTGGCGAGCCTGATCCAGCAGTTTCGTCAGGGGGCCGAGCAGGTCGGCCTGCAATTGATGGACAGCTTTACGCCGATCCAGCCAATCCTGATCGGCGATGCCGGACGGGCTCTGCGTCTGTCGCAGTTGCTACGTGAGCGTGGCTTGCTGGTGACGGCGATTCGTCCGCCGACCGTGCCTGCTGGCAGTGCCCGATTGCGCGTAACGTTGTCTGCAGCGCACAGCAAGGCCGACGTACAGCTATTATTAGAGGCTCTGGAGCAGTGCTACCCGCTGCTGGATGCAAGTGAATCCACGGAGCCCGTCCATGCGTGATCGTTTGATTCTACTGCCGGGCTGGGGCTTGGGCGTTTCGCCGCTGGAGCCGCTTGCCGCCGCGTTGCGCGGGCTTGACGAGCACCTGCGGGTCGAAATCGAGCCGTTGCCGGATATCGACAGCTGCGACCTGCCTGACTGGCTCGACGAACTGGACGCCAACCTGCCGGATAACGCCTGGCTGGGCGGCTGGTCGCTGGGCGGCATGCTCGCCGCCGAGCTGGCAGCACGGCGTGGCGAAGGTTGCTGCGGGCTGCTGACCCTGGCCAGTAATGCCTGTTTCGTCACCCAAGGCGCGTGGCCGAATGCGATGCCCGCGCAGTATTTCGATGCGTTTCTGGCCGGCTGTTCCGCTGACCATGACGCGACCCTCAAGCGTTTCAGCCTGTTATGCACTCAAGGCGCAGTAGACTCACGCGGTCTCGCCCGGTTACTCAAGGCTGGCGCGCCGCACAGCTCCAAAACTGCTTTGGTCGATGGGCTGAAGATACTCCAGCAACTCGATACACGTAGCGCGCTGCAAACCTATCGCGGCCCGCAACTGCACCTGTTTGCCGGACTCGATGCGTTCGTGCCGGCTGAAGCAGCAAGTGATCTGCTGGCCTTGTTGCCGGATGTCGAGGTCGGTCTGATCGAACAGGCCAGCCATGCATTCCTTGTGGAAAACCCCCACGGAGTAGCCGCTGCGATTCACGCCTTTCTGCACGAGTTGGACGATGACTGATCTTTCTATGCCCAAACCGCCCTCTGTCCTGCCGGACAAACGGCAGGTCGCCGCGTCCTTTTCCCGGGCCGCGGGCAGCTATGACAGCGTGGCCGAACTACAGCGCAGCGTCGGCAGCGAGCTGCTGTCGCGTCTGCCTGCGCAGTTCAGTCCGGTTCGCTGGCTGGATCTGGGGAGCGGCACTGGCTATTTCAGCCGGGCACTGGATCAGGTTTTCAGTGGCAGCGAAGGCATCGCGCTGGATATCGCCGAAGGCATGTTGCGCCATGCGCAGCCATTGGGCGGTGCACAGCACTTTGTGGCAGGTGATGCCGAGCACCTGCCACTGCGTGATCAGAGTTGCGGGCTGATTTTCTCCAGCCTCGCTGTGCAGTGGTGTGCGGATTTCGCCGCGGTGCTCCGTGAGGCTCACCGGGTATTGCAACCAGGCGGTGTGTTTGCCTTCGCCAGCCTGTGCGTCGGCACGCTGTACGAGTTGCGTGACAGCTGGCAGGCAGTCGACGGCCAGGTTCATGTAAACCGCTTTCGTCACGAGGATGATTATCGTCAGTTGTGCGCTGCCAGCGGTTTACAGGTGCGCAGCCTGGATGTGTGCCCGCAGGTGTTGCATTACCCCGATGTGCGCAGCCTGACGCATGAGCTGAAAGCGCTCGGGGCGCACAACCTCAACCCTGGGCGGCCCAGTGGCCTGACCGGACGCGAGCGGATCAAGGGCATGGTTCAGGCCTACGAAGCCTTCCGTCAGGAAGCCGGTCTGCCCGCTACCTATCAAGTGGTGTACGCGGTGCTTGAAAAAGCCTGACGGCTCCACGTCATAAGGAAGATTACCGAGATGAGCGCTGCTTATTTCATCACCGGAACCGATACCGATGCTGGCAAGACCACGGTAGCTGCCGGTTTGCTGCATGCCGCCCGCTTGAAGGGCTTGAGCACCGCAGCGGGCAAGCCTGTGGCATCCGGTTGCGTAGTGACTGCACAGGGACTACGCAATTCCGACGCGCTGGCGTTACAGGCCGAGTGCTCTGTCGAGCTGAATTACGATGAAGTCAATCCGCTTGCTTTCGAACCGGCCATTGCGCCGCATCTGGCCGCGCGCGAGGCAGGTGTCGTGTTGACGGTCGACTCGTTGCTGAGGCCGATGCAGCATATTCTGGATAAACAGGCCGACTTCACCTTGATCGAAGGCGCAGGCGGCTGGCGCGTGCCCTTGGCCGGGCAGAGCAACCTGTCCGATCTGGCGCTTGCGCTGGATCTGCCGATCATTCTGGTGGTGGGCGTGCGTCTGGGCTGTATCAATCATGCGCTGCTGACTGCCGAAGCCATCGCCCGGGACGGTCTGCACCTGGCAGGCTGGGTGGCCAACGTCATAGACGCAAACACCTCGCGGCTTGAGGAAAACCTCGCCACGCTGGTCGAGCGTCTGCCTGCACCCTGTCTTGGACGCGTGCCACGATTAAACGAGGCGAGCGCCGGAAATGTGGCGCAATACCTTGAATTAGGGCAACTGCGCTGACAGCGTCGCTATCTTGCTGACAGGCAACGTTGTTTTGGTTTTTTCAAGAGTCAGGCTATCATGCGGCCTAGTGCCATTAGTCTATTTGTCGAGTATTTCTGCGCAAATGCTGGTTCAATGGCACGTGTTCGTTTTTTTGAACTGAGGATCGGCTTATGCAAATCACCATGAACAACACCCTTTATCCGGGCCTGAGCGCTATGCAGGTCGGGCAAGGTCGTGTGGATCAGGCGGCCACCCAGATCGCCAGCTCCAACATCGAAGTGTCGGGCAGAAGTCAGTCTTCTGACTTTCAGCTCGAAAACCTGCGTTCCGTCGACCGCAGCCAGCGTTCTGACCTGTCTGCCAATATTGTCGAGCTCAACGCTGGCAAGAATCAGGTCGAAGCCGGGGTTGCGGTTCAAAAGGCCAGCGACGAAGCGCTTGGCACTCTGATCGACACTTACGCTTAACATCCTGTGTTCTAAAGCTTCGTGTAACGCCCACGCCGTGCCACACCTGCACGGCGTCGTTTGCTGAATTGCCCGCCATCACCCTCCTGTATCGCCCCCGTAGCACCTTCCGCCCTCGACTAAACTTGCGCTTACGTTTTTCCTGCGCCTGATCCCTTTGCCTGCGCGGTCTGTAGAGCAGGGTGGACGAATGGTGCGCGCTTCGCTATTGACAAGGTTTAGGCGTAAACGTATGTTTCAAACACCTGTTTGACCGCAAGGCATACGAGATTGTCTGGTGCTTGAGGCTATGCTTTCAGCGACCGCCCGGTCATTCGTTCCAGGATTCATCAGCAGAGGTTTATCGCTATGCCTGACTACAAGGCCCCCTTGCGTGATATTCGTTTCGTCCGTGATGAGCTGCTCGGTTATGAAGCGCACTATCAAAGTCTGCCAGCCTGTCATGACGCCACCCCGGACATGGTCGACGCCATTCTCGAAGAGGGTGCCAAGTTCTGCGAGCAGGTTCTGGCACCGCTGAACCGGGTGGGCGATACCGAGGGCTGCACCTGGAGCGAGTCGGGCGTGAAGACACCGACCGGTTTCAAGCAGGCTTACAAGCAATTTGTCGAGGGCGGCTGGCCGAGTCTGGCGCATGACGTTGCGCATGGCGGCCAGGGCTTGCCCGAGTCGCTGGGTCTGGCGGTGAGCGAGATGGTCGGCGAAGCGAACTGGTCGTGGGGCATGTACCCTGGCCTGTCGCATGGTGCGATGAACACCATCTCCGAGCACGGCACCCCCGAGCAGCAGGACGCCTACCTGACCAAGCTGGTCTCCGGCGAATGGACCGGCACCATGTGCCTGACCGAATCCCACTGCGGCACTGACCTGGGCATGCTGCGCACCAGGGCTGAACCTCAGGCTGACGGGACCTACAAGGTTACCGGCACCAAGATTTTCATTTCCGCTGGCGAACACGACATGGCCGATAACATCGTCCACATCGTGCTGGCGCGCCTGCCGGACGCACCGGCTGGCACCAAAGGCATTTCGCTGTTCATTGTGCCCAAGTTCCTCTCGGCTGCCGATGGCAGCATCGGTGAGCGCAACGCGGTTAACTGTGGCTCCATCGAACACAAGATGGGCATCCACGGCAACGCCACCTGCGTGATGAACTTCGACGGCGCTACCGGCTACCTGATCGGCCCGCCGAACAAGGGCCTGAACTGCATGTTCACGTTCATGAACACCGCGCGTCTGGGCACTGCGCTGCAAGGTCTGGCGCATGCCGAAGTGGCCTTCCAGGGCGGCCTGCAATATGCCCGTGACCGTCTGCAGATGCGTTCGTTGACCGGCCCTAAAGCACCGGACAAGGCCGCTGACCCGATCATCGTCCATCCAGACGTGCGCCGCATGCTGCTGACCATGAAGGCTTTCGCCGAAGGCACGCGTGCCATGGTGTACTTCACGGCCAAACAGGTCGATATCGTCAAGTACAGCGAAGACCCGGAGCAAAAGAAAGCCGCCGACGCCTTGCTGGCGTTCATGACGCCGATTGCCAAGGCTTTCATGACCGAAGTGGGCTTTGAGGCCGCCAACCACGGTGTGCAGATCTACGGTGGTCACGGTTTCATTGCCGAGTGGGGCATGGAACAGAACGTTCGCGACAGCCGGATTTCGATGCTGTACGAAGGCACCACTGGCATTCAGGCTCTCGACCTGCTGGGCCGTAAAGTGCTGATGACTCAGGGCGAAGCGCTCAAGGGCTTCACCAAGATCGTCCACAAGTTCTGCCAGGGCAATGAGGGTAACGAAGCGGTGCAGGAGTTCGTGACGCCCTTGGCCGCGCTGAACAAGGAGTGGGGCGACCTGACCCTGAAAGTCGGCATGGCGGCCATGAAGGATCGCGAAGAAGTCGGCGCCGCTTCGGTGGATTACATCATGTTCTCCGGTTATGCCTGCCTGGCGTACTTCTGGGCCGACATGGCGCGTCTTGCGGCCGAGAAGCTGGCTGCCGGGACATCGGACGAGGCGTTCTACCGCGCCAAGATCCAGACCGCGCGCTTCTACTTCCAGCGCATCCTGCCGCGCACTCGCACGCACGTTGCCGCG
Organism: Pseudomonas sp. Pme6b; assembly: GCF_058129925.1. Classification (NCBI taxonomy): domain Bacteria; kingdom Pseudomonadati; phylum Pseudomonadota; class Gammaproteobacteria; order Pseudomonadales; family Pseudomonadaceae; genus Pseudomonas; species Pseudomonas sp. Pme6b. Next base: position 5,512,556 of record NZ_CM176704.1, on the reverse strand, counting down.
ATCCTGTCGGGCGCTGCCAACCTGATGGACATGAAAGAGGAAGACTTCGGCCTGGCTTACTAAGCCTCGCTGCGGTCATGAAAACCGCCTGATCGCTGATCAGGCGGTTTTTTATGGGTGCGTTTGGGCTCATTGTTAACACCAATCTCAACGAGACTTTGGGGAGCACTGACCCCGGATAACTCTCGTTTCCATCACTGCTCGTGGTAATGCATTTCGTGACGCTCTGCGTCACATCGCAGCCATGGGGCGCTATTCAATGCGGTCCGAGATACAGATAGCACCAACGCCCGCGACTTCCGCAATAAACATTTCCCACCTCCTGCCGTTACAGAAAGTAGCTCGTTTATTGATCCTGCCGATGCATTGTTCGCTGGCGGAGGGCACAATGCCATCAGGCCAGCCATTCATTCAGATGCCGGGTAGGAGATAACCCCTTTTGTTGCGTCCATCAGCTGCGCGATTGAGTCATTTTTTGCCTTCACTGGGTCTGCTGGTGGCGGGGCTTGCGGCTGCGTACGTAAAGGACCTGAACGTCTTCTTCACATCGCTTTTCAATGTGCTGCCCACGCTGGTCCTGCTATTGGGCGGTGCGTATTGCTGTGTTTACCGGCGTCAGCGCGAGCTGTTTCTGATGCTCACGGTGTATATCGCCTACTACCTGCTGGATACCCAGACCGATTTTTACCGCGATAACGGCAAGGTCCGTGAGGATGCGGCGGTGATTTTCCACCTGGTCTGCCTGCTGCTGCCGGTGCTGTTCGGGCTGTATGCCGCGTGGGAAGAACGTACGCATCTGTTTCAGGACATGGTCGCGCGGCTCGCGGTATTGGTGGCGGTAGGCAGTGTGGCGCTGGGTCTTGAACAGAGTTATCCGGTCGAACTGCAAGTCTGGCTGGCCGACATCCGCTGGCCTGCGCTGCACGGTGCCTGGATGAGTCTGATTCAGCTGTCCTATGCCATGTTCCTGGTGTCATTCGGGGTGTTGATCTGGCAATACCTGGAAAAACCGCGACCGCTGCACGCCGCGCAGATTGTCGGCCTGCTGGGATTGTTCTGGGCACTGCCGAAAACCTTCATCCTGCCGTTCACGCTGAATATCCTCTGCAGTCAGGTGATGCTGATGATTGCCGCCGCCGTGGCTCACGAGGCGTATCAGATGGCCTTCCGGGATGAACTGACCGGACTGCCTGGTCGCCGGGCGCTCAATGAACGCATGCAGCGTCTGGGACGCAACTATGTGCTGGCGATGAGCGACGTGGATCACTTCAAGAAATTCAACGACACCCACGGCCACGATGTGGGCGATCAGGTGCTGCGTCTGGTGGCCAGCAAACTGTCGAAAATCACCAACGGTGGTGGCAAGGCGTATCGCTATGGGGGCGAAGAGTTCGCCATCGTGTTTGCCGCCAAGACCATTGATGAATGCATGCCGCATCTGGAAGCCATCCGCGAGACCATCGCCAATTACGAGATTCAGCTGCGCAACAAGGACAGTCGTCCTCAGGATGATCAGCAAGGCCGACAACGCCGCGGTGGAGCGCAGGCAGGCAGCGTGTCGGTAACGGTCAGTATCGGCGTTGCCGAACGCCAGCCGGAACATCGCACGCCGGAAGAGGTGCTCAAGAGTGCTGACCAGGCGCTGTATGCGGCCAAGGGGGCCGGGCGCAACTGCGTGGTCGCTTACGGGCAGTTGAACCGGCGCGGCGCTGTTCGTACAACTGAAGCGGCCACCTGAGCCAATCCTGCTATTTTTCCCCGTGACCTGCTGTGACTATTCAGTCATGACACGACCCTATGTCTCTGAAATGTTGTTCGGGTAGACTCGTGAAACTCGACTGCTGATCTGCGTCTCTGCATGCATCGATCAGCCTCCAACAGAATTTCGCTCCGTGTTCACGAGGTTTGCCATGGCTGACTACAAAGCGCCACTGCGCGATATGCGCTTCGTCCTTAATGAAGTCTTCGAGGTTTCAAAGCTCTGGGCTCAACTGCCCGAGCTGGCCGAAACAGTCGATGCTGAAACGGTCGAAGCCATTCTCGAAGAAGCCGGTAAAGTGACCAGCAAGACCATTGCGCCGCTGAGCCGTAACGGTGACGAGGAGGGCTGCCACTGGAAGGACACCGTCGTCACCACACCTGCAGGTTTTCCCGAGGCCTATAAGACCTACGCTGAGGGCGGCTGGGTCGGTGTAGGCGGCAATCCCGAGTTTGGCGGCATGGGCATGCCCAAGGTGGTGTCGGCTCAGGTCGAAGAGATGCTCAACTCTGCCAGTCTGGCGTTCGGTCTGTACGCGATGCTCACGTCCGGCGCCTGCGTATCGATAGACACCCACGCCAGCGAAGCGCTCAAGACCAAATTTCTGCCCAATATGTATTCAGGCGTCTGGGCCGGGTCGATGTGCCTGACCGAGGCCCACGCCGGTACCGATCTGGGCATCATTCGGACCCGGGCCGAACCGCAGGCGGACGGCGCTTACAAGATCACCGGCAGCAAGATTTTCATTACCGGCGGCGAACACGACCTGACCGAAAACATCATTCATCTGGTCTTGGCCAAGTTGCCGGATGCACCGCCCGGGCCGAAAGGCATTTCGCTGTTTCTGGTGCCCAAGTTCATGGTCGGCGACGACGGCAGCCTTGGCGAGCGCAACACCGTCAGCTGTGGCTCAATCGAGCACAAGATGGGTATCCAGGCTTCGGCGACCTGCGTGATGAACTTCGACGACGCTACCGGCTACCTGGTCGGCGAACCGAACAAGGGGCTGGCGGCGATGTTCACGATGATGAACTACGAGCGTCTGGGCGTTGGTATTCAGGGCCTGGCGTCGGGCGTGCGGTCTTACCAGAGCGCCGTCGAGTATGCGCTGGATCGTTTACAGAGCCGCGCCCCGACCGGAGCGCAGAACAAGGACAAGGCTGCTGACCCGATCATCGTCCACCCCGACGTGCGTCGCATGCTGTTGACCATGAAAGCGTTCAACGAAGGCGGTCGTGCGTTTTCCAGCTACGTCGCCCTGCAACTGGATATCGCCAAGTTCAGCGAAGACGATGCCGCGCGCAAGCGTGCCGATGATCTGGTGGCGCTGCTGACCCCGGTCGCCAAGGCGTTCCTGAGTGATATCGGTCTGGAAACCACTGTTCATGGCCAGCAGGTTTTCGGCGGTCACGGTTACATCCGTGAGTGGGGCCAGGAACAGCTGGTACGTGACGTGCGCATTACGCAGATCTACGAAGGCACCAATGGCATTCAGGCGCTTGACCTGGTGGGGCGCAAGATCGTCGGTTCGAACGGCGCGTTCTATCAGTTGTTTTCGGATGAAGTGCGCCAGTTCATCAATGGCGCGGATGGCGCACTTAACGAGTTCGCCCAGCCGCTGGCAAAAGCCTTGAACATGCTGGATGAGCTGACTGGCTGGGTGCTGGACCGCTCGCGCGGTAATCCCAATGAAATCGGCGCTGCGTCTGTGGAGTATCTGCATCTGTTTGGTTACACCGCCTACGCCTACATGTGGGCGATGATGGCCAAGGCGGCGCTCGGTAAAGAGCAGCAGGAGGAGTTCTATGCGAGCAAGCTGGGCACCGCACGCTTCTACTTCGCGCGCCTGCTGCCGCGTATCCACTCGCTGGATGCCTCGGTGCGCGCGGGCAGCGATTCGCTGTACCTGTTGAAGGCGTCACAATTCTGACCTGCAAAAGCCTTGTAAGCATTTGCTTACACTGCGTGGTGCCAATTGACCTCTTCCCAAGAAAGGGATCCAAAGTTAATCTTCACCCATGGACGTAGCGCAGGACGCGCAACAAGACATAACAGGGACACGTAGGGAAGCCTGCCAGGACGGTGGGGTGAAAGGGAAATCAGGGAAACAGTCTGGAAAGCCCCGCTTAGGCGGGGTTTTCTTTGTTTGCGTTTTGACGATTCTGTTTTCTTTCCGCTCGCAGCACACGATGCTGTGCCCGCAGTGCAACGCTTGTCCTGATCCTCTCCCGAGAAAGAATAATGGCGCGGTGCCAGAGCCGGTTGAACCCTCACCGACGGCCAGGGTCGATTAGCTGTATGGCCAATCAGAGCCAATTCAATCAGGAGCTTTTCATGGACATCATTCGTATCATTTTCGCCATTCTGCTGCCTCCGGTAGGCGTGTTCATGCAAGTAGGCTTTGCTGGCGCTTTTTGGCTGAATATCCTGCTGACCCTGCTGGGTTATATCCCGGGGATCATCCACGCGATCTACATCATCGTCTCGCGCAAGTAACTCTCGCGCAAGTAACAAGGTCGCCCGACCACGCAGTAGCACTCGTTGATCGTTCCCTGCTGCGGGAACGATCACACGGCTTGATCAGGCATCAAGCACATCCCGATAAAAACGCCATTCTTTCTCCAGAGCATCTGCCAGGTTACTCGCCTTGCGGAATCCATGATGCTCGTCTGCGTAGAAGTGCGCTTCAGTCTTGATGCCGTTGTCTTGCAGGGCTTTGAGCATGGCCCGGGTCTGTTCGGGCACTACCACGGCATCCAGCTCGCCTTGAAAGAAAATCACCGGCACCTTGATGCGGTCTGCGTGCAACAGCGGCGTTCGATCCTGATAACGCTCGATGTCCTTGTCCGGGTCGCCGATCAGCCAGTCCAGGTAATCGCCCTCGAATTTATGCGTGGCCCTGGCCAGTGCTACCGGGTCGCTGACGCCATAAAGACTGGCACCTGCACGAAACACATCCTTGAAGGCCAATGTACAAAGTGTGGTGTAACCACCCGCGCTGCCGCCGCGAATGAAGGCCTGTCCTTGGTCAATCAGGCCACGTCCCGCCAGATGCGTGACAACCGCACAGGCATCTTCCACGTCCGCCACGCCCCATGCCAGGTGCAGGCCTTGCCGATAGGCGCGACCGTAGCCGCTGCTGCCGCGATAATTGAGGTCTGCCACGGCGAAGCCGCGGTGTGTCCAATACTGAATACGTGGGTCCAGCACCGGGTAGCAGGCGGAAGTCGGGCCGCCATGGATGAACACCACCAATGGCGGTTTTTGCGTGCCGGTCATGGCCGGGTAGAAATAGCCGTAGGCCTCGGCTCCACCGCTGGGATAACGCAGCGGCTGAGGGCGGCTGATCAGTTCGGGCGGCAGCGGCGAGCCTCCCCCGGCAAGCACCTGAACACCGGCGTCGTGGCGAGAAATAGCCAGCACGGCAGATGTGCTCACCGCGGATGCCGCGATGCAATACACGAACTCTTCGTCAATGGCGAGGCTGCGAAAGCGGCTGTAGCCAACGCTGAAATCCTCGACGCTGCCGTCAGCCTGACAAAGCCCCAGAACACTGGAGCCGTCTTCGATCCAGCTCGCCAGATAGCCATCGTTGATCGGCAGCCAGGTGCAGCTGCCCAGTTGCCAAGGCGCAGAAGCGTGATCGGCCGGGCTGGCGGGCAGCGGCGCAAACCCGGAAGGCGATTCACCCCACGGCTGCCAGAAGCCAGCGCGATCAGTCAGGCAATGCAGGCGACCGTGGGCGTCAAAACGTGGCTGTTGCAGCGACTCTTGTGCGCCTTCGCCTGCAACACACTGCGCAGTGCCCCAGCTGCCGTCGTCTTGTCTCGCTGCACACATCAAGCGGGTGCTGGTCCACGGCTGATGCGGGCGTTGCCATTCGATCCAGGCCAGGCGCTTGCCGTCGGCGCTGATGATCGGCGATGCGTAGAAATCAGCGCCTTCTGCCAGCAATCGGCGCTGCCCGTCAGCCAGATCGATAGCGACCAGCCGATGCGTATTGCGGTCTTCTTCAACGGCGAGAATCTGACCACCGCTAAAGAACAGGCCGCCATAACGCTTGTCGCCCTCCGTCAGCGCAACCGGCGCGCTGGCGCCCAGCGTCTGGCGGTACAATTGCTGGTCGCGCTCATTGACGAACACTAGCGCGTCGTCGGCCAGACAGAACGAACCACCACCGTATTCATACACCCGGCTGCGAACGCTGAAGCCTTGTGGCGTCAGGCAGCGCTTGCTGTTCGCGTACCAGTGCCAGATACGACAGGCGCCGTCTTCGGGGCGGTATTCGTTCCAGAACAGGCCCGCCGAGCTGACATCCAGTTCGGCGAAGTCGACGCCTGCAGCGACCGCTTGGGCGGCGCTCAGGCGTTCAGGAGGATTTTGCGATGAGTCGTGAGTTTCGGTCATTGCGAAAGGCCAGCTCTTCAATGGTTTGAGTAGCGGTTTCGGACTCGTCACGAGCCTGAGTGATGATCCCGTGGTGATAGGATTTGCTGCACACCGGGTCGGCATTGGCGGCGTCGCCGGTCAGCATGAAGGCTTGGCAGCGACAACCGCCGAAGTCCTTTTCCTTTTCGTCACACGAGCGGCACGGCTCGGGCATCCAGTCGTAACCGCGAAAGCGATTGAAGCCAAACGAGTCGTACCAGATGTGCTGCATGCTGTGGTCGCGCACATTGGGGAACTGGATCGGCATCTGCCGTGCGCCGTGGCAGGGCAGTGCGGTGCCATCTGGTGTCACGGTCAGGAAGATATTGCCCCAGCCGTTCATGCACGCTTTGGGACGCTCTTCGTAATAATCAGGCGTGACGAAAATCAGCTTGCACGGATGATTCTCTGCCTCCAGCCGGACGCGGTATTCATTGGTGACGGCTTCGGCGCGGACCAGTTGATCCTTGGTCGGCAGCAGGCCGAGGCGATTCAGGTGCGCCCAGCCATAGAACTGACAGGTGGCCAGTTCGACGAAGTCCGCTTCAAGCGCCAGACACAGCTCGATGATCTTGTCGATGCGGTCGATGTTGTGCCGATGGGTGACGAAATTCAGCACCATCGGGTAGCCGTGCTTTTTGACCGCCTTGGCCATCTCCAGTTTTTGCGCGAAGGCTTTTTTCGAGCCGGCGAGCATGTTGTTGACCTGCTCGTCGCTGGCCTGAAAGCTGATCTGGATGTGGTCCAGGCCTGCTTCCTTGAAGGCGATGATCTTTTCTTCGGTAAGGCCGATGCCCGAGGTGATCAGGTTGGTGTAGAAACCCAGGCGCCGCGCCTCGGCGATCAACTCGGCAAGGTCCTGGCGCACCAGCGGTTCGCCGCCGGAAAAGCCGATCTGTGCCGCGCCCATCTCCCGCGCTTCCTGCATGACCTTGAACCACTGCTCGGTGGTCAGCTCCTGGCCCTGTTTGGCAAAATCCAGCGGGTTGGAGCAATACGGGCATTGCAATGGGCAGCGATAGGTCAGCTCGGCGAGCAGCCACAGGGGCAGCCCGACCTCGGGAGTGAGCGGTATGTACGGGGTGTTGGTGACGGGGGCCAGGTCAGACAAGATCGATCCAGTTTTTCTTTTTGGCGCCTTCCATGAACTCGTCGACGTCCATGCCCAGTTCGGGAACATTGGGGAACTGCTGCTGAAGCTCATGAATGATGGCGGTGATGGTGCGCTTGCCATCGATCAGCCCGCCAATCAGGGCAGCGCTATCATTGAGTTTGATCATGCCCTCAGGGTAAAGCACCACATGCGCCTTTTGCGCAGGCTCGTACTGAAAGCGGTAGCCTTGATGCCATTTGGGTGTCAACGCTCGGAACTGCGGATCGTGCTTCATAGCGTAATCCCCTTATGCCAGACTTTTTGGTCTGTAACGCTGTGATACGGCGGGCGGTTCAGCTCGTAGGCCATGGACATCGCATCGAGCATGCTCCACAGGATATCGAGCTTGAACTGCAGGATTTCCAGCATGCGCTGCTGGCCTTCATATGTAGTGTAGTGCTGTAACGTGATGGCGAGGCCGTGTTCCACGTCGCGTCGGGCCTGGCCCAGGCGAGTGCGGAAATACTCGTAGCCTGCCGGGTCGATCCACGGGTAATGCTGCGGCCAGCTGTCCAGGCGCGATTGGTGGATCTGCGGCGCGAACAGTTCGGTCAGCGAGCTGCTGGCCGCTTCCTGCCAATTGGCGCGGCGGGCGAAGTTCACGTAGGCGTCGACGGCAAAACGCACGCCTGGCAGCACCAGTTCCTGAGAGCGCAGTTGGTCCGGGTCGAGCCCCACGGCCTGGCCGAGGCGCAGCCAGGCTTCGATGCCGCCGTCTTCGCCGGGCGCACCGTCATGGTCAAGCAAGCGCTGAATCCACTCGCGACGGATCTCGCGATCCGGGCAGTTGGCCAGAATCGCCGCGTCCTTGAGCGGAATGTTCACCTGATAGTAGAAACGGTTGGCGACCCAGCCCTGAATCTGCTCGCGGGTTGCACGACCCTCGTACATCGCCACATGGTACGGGTGATAGATGTGGTAATAGGCACCCTTGGCGCGCAAGGCCTGTTCGAATTCGGCGGGGGACAGTGCAGTCGCTTCGCTCATGTCAGCTCCTAAAGCTCGATGCTCATGCCATCGAAGGCCACTTCGACGTTGCGACGAACCAGCTCCGCACGTTCCGGGGAGTCTTCGTCGAGAATCGGGTTGGTGTTGTTGATGTGGATAAGCACTTTGCGCTGCTCGGGAAAGCCTTCGAGGACTTCCAGCATGCCGCCGGGGCCGTTCTGTGCCAGATGGCCCATTTCCCGGCCGGTACGCGTGCCGACGCCACGGCGCTGCATTTCGTCGTCGTCCCACATTGTGCCGTCGACCAGCAGGCAGTCGGCATCACGCATTTTCTCGGCCAGTGCTTCATCGACCTTGCCCAGGCCCGGGGCATAGAACAGCTTGCCGCCAGTGCGGGTGTCTTCGACCAGCAGGCCGATGTTGTCGCCCGGGTGCGGGTCGAAACGGTGTGGCGAGTAGGGCGGGGCGGCGCTGCGCAGCGGAAAGGGCGTGAAGCGCAGGTTCGGGCAGGCCGGAATCACAAAGCTGCCCTGTAATTCGATGCGGTTCCAGTTCAGGCCGCCGTTCCAGTGCTTGAGCATTTCGAACAGCGGGAAGCCGGTGCTCAGGTCTTCATGGACCATGTCTGTACACCAGACCTGGTGCGGGCAGCCTTCGCGCAGGCTGAGCAAACCGGTGGTGTGGTCGATCTGGCTGTCCATCAACACGATCGCGCTGATGCCGGTGTCGCGCAATGCGCGCCCCGGCTGCATCGGCGCAAAGCTCTGCAGTTGCGCACGGATATCCGGTGAGGCGTTGCACAGCACCCAGTTTATGCCGTCGTCGGACAGCGCAATCGACGACTGAGTCCGCGCGTGAGCACGCAGGCTACCGTCGCGAAAACCTGCGCAGTTGACGCAGTTGCAGTTCCACTGGGGGAATCCACCACCAGCAGCAGAACCTAGAATCTGGATGTACATGACAGCTCCTGGCACACGTTCTGAAATAAAAAACAGCCACAACCATAAAAAAAGCCCCGGCGAACCGAGGCTTCACAGCGCACTGAAATCAACGGCTTGCGAAGTACATGGTGACTTCAAAACCGATACGCAGATCAGTGTAAGCAGGTTTAGTCCACGACATAAAAATCTCCTCGGATAAGTGCTGCGGTTGGTGACTACATCTTAGTGCATCGCTGAAGGCATCCGTTCAGATAGTTAGGGAGCTATGTTACTCAATTTAACAATTGCGCAGGACTGGAATCTGCAGGAAAGACCATTACCGTTCAGGTAAGGATAGCGGGATGGCCGCGTTGGCAGGGCGATTGGCCACGATCAGCCAGCCGCCAGTGGCATTGGTCAGCTGCTCCGTAGCAGTGAGTAACGAGTGTGTATCCAGATTTGACAGAGCGCGTTGCAACGCCTGCGAGTGGCTACCCTGATGGCCGGCAAGATGCGCTTGCCACTGCATTTCCGCCTGCTGCTGGTCCGGCATGCTCGACGGCTCGAATTGGGCTGAAAGGGCTTTTATCTGCTCAGACACATCTGCGTCGCGAACCCGCTCGGGCAATCTGCCGATGAACGTCTCAATGTGCTGAAAAAGCTGCCCTGCGTCGCAGGAGGGCGATTGAACACCAAACAGTAATCCGGTCCTTCCATTGATCTGTCTGATGCCACTGAACACGGCGTAACCCAGTTGCAGCTCGACCCGCAGCCGCTGGTAGAAGAGCGCTTGTGACACGTGCGCGAGCAACCGCCAGGCAGCTTCATCTTCAATGGAGGCCGTAAGGGCCGGGCAAAACACCAGCACTGCGTCTTCCGACGAGGACGATGCTTCAGTCGCCCAGCGTTTGCCTGGGAAAGTGGCGGGCGGCTTTGGCGAGTCTGTTTGCCGAACGCCCGGTGCTGCATTCAATGTGGCGTCTATCAAGGGCTGGCTGGCAGCAGAGAAGCCACTGGCGAAGCTGATCCAGCGCGAAGCCGCCCATACGCTTGGCAGATCGCCAACCGTCAGCTGCGGTTCGCTTCTCAGGTAATGATCGGCAAGCTGTTTGAGCAACTGACGAATCGGAATCAGCTCAGGTTCGTCGCCTGCCAGCGATGCGGGCTCAGGGTGCTGCAAGCGATGCAGGGCGTGTTCGATAACCGCAACCATCGGCTCGCGCAGGCCGTTCAGTTGAAGCTGCCAATAAGGCCCGTAAGCACTGAATGTAAGAGTTACACCGGCCTGACGTGCGTCTTCGGTCAATGGCTTGAGCTCTGCATTGAGCATCCGCCAGAGGGCTGGCTGCGGGGAGGGCAGTTCCCAGCGCAGATAAAACGCGGCTTCATCGCTGTTGGTGAGTGCCGTATCGAGAAACGGATTCGGCGCTGGCAAACGCCAATTGACCTGCTCGATGCTGTGGGTATCGGCGAGTGCGGAGCCGATCAGCGCGTCGGGCGTGAACTGTTCGAGCAGCGCGCGCAATGCCTCTTGGCCTTGCGCGCCTAACTGCGCAGGCGTCTCGCGACAGTAATGATGTGCCAGCGCCAACGCACCGAGCATGTGCAGGCGGCGTTGTTCGAGGCGTTGGTATTGCTCGACCAGCAACGGCCAGTGAGCCTTGAAAAAATCGAGCCAGCTGAAAAACAGGCTGTTGATGGTGAGAGTGTTCGCGAGGGCATCTTTCAGTTCGATATCAAGCAAGAGCTGCCCGCCGAACTGGTACAGCGGTGCGGCTTTCAGGGAGCTGGCAAGGCCCCTGTCGACCAGCTCGGCAATCAGTCCGCCCGGCTGAGTTGCATTAAGCCAGTGACAGAAGAACGCCAGCGCTTCGTCAGACTTGTCCGGCAAGTCCTCAAAGGCAAACAGCAGGTGGTTTTGCTGGTCAGCCTTTGGTCGATTGGCAATCAGCGGTGGGGGCGGTTGTTGTATGGCCTTCACACCACTGGCGAACATTGCGCCATGGTTGATTGCCAGTGTTTCCAGCTCGGCCATTGGTAGCGGCCCACTCAGGCACAGGGTCATCTGCCCTGCCTGATAGAAGCATCGATAAAAGTCCTGCAACGCCTGTTGAAACGCAGGGTTGGGCACTGACAGGCTGTAACGATTGCCAGCATGAAAGCCGCGCAGCGGATGCTGTGGATTGATCGATGCCAGCCGGCGCGCCTGATCGCGTGATGCGCTATCGCCGACCCAGGCGATGAACTCGGCGTGCAGCACTTCGCGCTCGCGCAGTTGATCGGCCATGGTCATGCGCGGCCGGGCAAGCATGTCGCACAGTCGCTCCAGCCCTTGGGCAAAGACCGCCTGCGGCAGCTCAAAGAAGAAGTCAGTGGTGCGTTCGCGTGTGCTGGCATTGACCTGACCGCCATGGCGCTGCACGAACGTCATCAGGTTTTCGCTGGCAGGGAAGCGCTCGGTGCCGAGGAACAACAGATGCTCCAGAAAATGCGCCAGCCCCGGCCAGGCCCGCGGCGCATCATGGCTGCCCGCCGCGACGCGCAATGAAGCTGCGCAGCGCTTGAGGCGCGGTTCGTGACACAGCACCACATTCAGGCCGTTGGCCAGCGTGAGGCGTTTGATGTCAGAGGAAGGCGGGGCAGGCATGAGGGTGTCCACGGCAGCAGGGAATGCAAAGCATCATGCTAGCGGATAACCGGCGAAGTTCGCGAGCATGGCTGAACCAAGGCAGGACGCGGAGCGTCCAGAACTGCATGCCGACGCGGAGCGTCGCACGATAATCGAGATTGTCACTCCAGTGCAGCACCGCCCAGCGTGACGCCTCGGGATCAAGTCAGCGACGTATACAGCCCCGGCCGACGATCGACGAAATAGTCGTTCACCGTCCTGGCCTGGGCCAGCAATGCCTTGTCCAGCGTCCCCACCAGCAAGCCTTCGTCCTGACCTGCCAGCAACGGGCGGCTGCCGTCCGGTGCGCAGAGGCTGCTGAGCCCGCAGTAACGAATCGCGCCTTCGCTGCCGCAATAGTTGGCGTACACCACGTAGCAGTGGTTCTCGAACGCTCGCGCCCGTACGGTCACTTCACAGACAAAGTCGTAAGGCAGCATGTTCGCGGTCGGCACCAGAATCAGTTCGGCCCCTGCCAGCGCAAGCCGACGGGTGTTTTCAGGGAACTCCACGTCGTAGCAAATCAGCATGCCCAGACGCCAGCCGTTCAATTCGACCACCGGGTAATGATCCTCGCCTGCTGCGAACATCGACCTGTCCAGCTCACTGAACAGATGGGTCTTGCGGTAGTTGCACAGACGTGTGCCCCGGCTGTCGATCAACTGCACGGCGTTGTATACCTGTTGATCAGGCCCGCGCTCCGGATAGCCGTACAGAATCGCAATGCCGCTTGCTTGCGCGATGGCGGCAATGCGCGACGCTGCCGGACCATCCTGCGCTTGCGCCAGTTCACTGACCGCCTGTGCACCGATGTTGTAGCCAGTCAGGAACATCTCCGGGCAGATCAGCAGCTGTGCCCCTTGCTCTGCGGCAGCCTGGGCCTGTTGTTCCAGACGCGTCAGGTTGCCGCTTATATCCAGCGGCAACGGCGAGCATTGATACAGCGCAATGCGCATGGTTTTTCCTTCTGTCAGTCGCCCAGTGCAATCGGGCCGATTTCATGAAACACGTCACCGGGGCCGGGGTTCTCGGCGTGAGTCTTGCCGCCGAAGTGGTTCATGATGCCCCACACGGCGTTGAGCGATGTCTGCACTGCGCCTTCAACCCAGGCCGGTGTCCAGGACACATCGTCACCGGCGATGAACATGCCGCGCTGTTCGCTGGGCATGTCCTGCTGCATGAAGTGCGCGTACATGCGCTGGTTATAGCGGTAATGGCCCGGCAGCGCACCTTTGAAGGCACCCAGGAAGTGCGGGTCGGCCTCCCAGGAAACGGTGATCGGGTCGCCGATGATGCGCGCTGCGATGTCCACTTTCGGGTAGATCTTCTTCAAGGCATCCAGCGCCAGCTTCACCCGCTTCTCGATGGGCTGCGGGAGCATCTTCAGTGCATCGCTCATCCACGAGTAGGACAGGCAGATCACGCCTGGCTTGTCGTCGCCGTTATCGAACAGGTAAGTGCCACGGGTCAGGCGGTCGGTGAGGGTCATGCTCATCAGGTCGCGGCCGGTTTCCGGGTCCTTGTCTTTCCAGAACGGACGGTCGACCATCACGAAAGTCTTCGAGGATTGCATGTAGCGCGTGCGATCCAGGGCCATCCACATCTTCTGCGAAAACAACGATTCTTCGCACTCGATCTGCGTGGTCAGCAGCCAGCTCTGACAGGTGGTCAGCACGGCGGCGTATTGCCGGGTGTCGCCCCAGTTGTCGGTCACGGTAAAGCTTCCGTCCTCGGCGCGGGCAATGCGTTTTACGCCAGGACGCGGTGCGCCGCGGTGCAGCGAAGACAGGCTGGTGCCCTTGGGCCAGTGTGCGCAACGCTCGGGCACATGGCTCCACAAACCGACCGGCACCTGCTGCACGCCGCCCACGATCAGGTGCTGGTGCTCATCGCAATTGGTCATCACCACGCGGAAGATTTCCAGCATCGAGTTGGGGAAGTCCGAGTCCCAGCCGCCGGTGCCGAAGCCTACCTGACCGAATACCTCGCGATGATAGAAAGACAGTTTGGCGAAGGCCTTGGACGTCGCGACGAAATCGTAGAAGGTGCGGTCGTCCCACAGCGGCACCAGCTTGTTCCACAGCTCTTTGAGGCGCGGCACATCACGGTCACGGATGGCCTGCTGGATGTCACCGAACTGCGAGCCGCTTTCCAGTGCGTCGGCCCAGGCGTCGGCCACTTCCTGAAACAGCGCCGGCAGATCCGAGAGCATTTGTGCGTAATAGGTGGTGCCTTCCAGGTCGATGACGGTGCTGCCTGAAGCGGCGGTCAGCGGGTTGGGAAAGGGCCTGGACTCAAGGCCCAGTTTGTCGACGTAATGAAAGAATGCGGTCGATGACACCGGAAAGCGCATGCCGCCCAGTTCGGCAACGATGCCTTTGGCACCCTCAAACTCTTGCGAACGCAACCGCCCACCCATCTTGGAGGCTTCGTAAACCACTGGCTTGAGGCCCATCTTCATCAGCTCGTAGGCCGCCACCAGCCCGGCGATACCGGCACCGATAATCGCTACTTCCGCGCCATGATTTTCAGCCGGGATACTGCCCAGACCTTTCGGGTGTTCGATCCAGTCATCGAAGGCGAAGGGGAAGTCGGGGCCGAACATCGTGATCGGCTTTTTGCCGTTGGCGGGGTGACGGTTGTTCTTCATGACGGACCTTGATGGGCAACGGCGAAAACAACAGTCTAGAGAAGGGCGGGCACGTTAATAAGACGCAAATTGTCGTCGATATGCTGTTTATTTATGCAAAGTGACGAATATTTTGGTCATCTTGTATGGTTTCGTGCAGCTATGGCTTGCTTATACCGGCTGGCCGCGGTCGATCTTGCTGCTGAGGATGATCGATGTCGTGGTCTTCTCGACACCATCCACGCTGCCGATCAGGTCCAGTAGCTGGTCCAGTTGCTCGGGAGAGTCCGTGCGCAGCCAGGCGACATAATCGAACTCGCCACTGACCGCACATAACTGCTGCACCTGCGCCATGGCGCTGAGTCGGCGTAGCACTTCCTTGCCCGAACGAGGTTGCACGGTGATGCCGACATACGCCTGCAATCCGCCACTGACCACTCGCTGGCCAAGGCGCACGCCATAGCCGGTAATCACCTTGCTGCTTTCCAGGCGTGCCAGCCGGGAGGTGACGGTGGTACGGGCGATGCCCAGTTGACGGGCGAGCATGGCGACGCTTTCGCGTGCATTGATTTGCAGCGCTGCGATCAACTGTCGATCAATTTCGTCCAGCACGGGCGGGCGGGTATCGGGCACGGGTATTTCCTTAAAACTTCCAGCGTTTAGCGGTCTTGGCCAGGCGTGCCTGGAGCCCGTCCAGGTTCTGTGCCAGTTGCTGAGTCATCAAGTGATAGCCCATCAACTCGGCTGGAATGACCGGCTGCGTGGGAGCGCTTTCCGATGTGCGCACCAGACGCTCGGTTGCGCCGGTTTGCAGCGCGCGAGCCATGCCGATCAACTGACGACGTATCTGCCGGTAATCGTTATCCAGTGAAGTTTTAAACGACTCGCCCGCCACTTTATCCAGATCGGCAGGGCGAATATTGGCGAGAATCTCCAGGGTGCTCAGGCACATGCGGAAATGGCCTTGAATGGCGTCCAGCTCGACCATGGACATCTTCACTTCCTTGGAAACCGACGGCAGCAGCGAGCGCAATTGCAGCATCGTGGCGTTGAGCCTGGCGGTCAGCTTGAGATGCTCGTCAGCGGCGACCGGCTGGCCTTGCACGATGCGTCCATAGACCTTGGCGCAGTCACGCAAGCCACTGGCCAGGTTGTAGCGCCAGGAAAACACGGCATACAGTGGCAGCGCGAAGGAGAAGGCCAGCGCCAGCGCGATACCGATCAAAATATCTACGGTGCGCCACAACCCGTCACTGATCGGGTTGTAGCCATGACCGGCCACGATAAACAGCGTTATTGCCGACAGCAGCGCGGTGTAACCGCCTTTGCCGATAGCGTGATAAGCAAAAAAACCGCACATAACCGACATCATCGCGTAGGTCAGTAGCGGCATTTCCAGATAGCCCTGCTGGACCACCACGATCAGGCCAAGACCAGCTCCGATCAACGTTCCGTAGGCGCGCTCGACTGACTTTTTGCCGATATTGCCGTGGTGTTGCAAACCGCCGATGACGATCAGCATTGTCACCGACGCCCACTCGCCATGAGGCAGATTGAGGCCCGTGGTCAACAGAATCGTTACCAGCAAGCCCACCGCAATCCGCGCCGCGTGGATCAGCCGCGCATGCCGATAACGGCGATATGGGTCCAGCAGCGGACGCAGAACAGGGCGAAGCCAGGAGGGTATGAAAGCAGAGCGCGAATTCGTCATGCGTTAAGAGACCGCGAGGGTAGGGAAGAGATTCCCTGATTGGATGATGGCAGGTCTCAGTAAGCCACATTTTGAGAGGAGATGGGTGGTGTATGTTGGTGATCAGTGAACATGACATCGTGGATTCAAGCGGTAGTAATCACGATCTGAATTCAGTAAGGATGAAATCCAGCACTTTTTAAGATGCCTTTATATGAGGCTTTATGGTCATTAATGTGTGCTTTTATGATCTATTATCTACAGGTTCAAGCCTGCAAACGTGCTACTTTGTGATTCCTTGAACCCCCGCGCCTGCTCGCTGGTAACTGCTCATGAAAGCTTTTTTCCCCGTTCAATGCAGCGACACGCTGTTGCGGATTGCCCTGCTGGTAAAGCAGGCCCGGCTACAACAGGGCGTTCGGCAAGTGGATCTTGCCGAGCGGCTGGGCATTTCGCTGCGTACATTTCGACGCATCGAAGCAGGCAGCGCAGACGGCGTATCGCTGCGCGACTTCATGCTGGTGGTCTGGGGGCTGGGTGTGTCAGAGCGCTTGTTTCAGGGGCTGCGAGACGACGAGTCGTTTAGCGTCGAACAGCTTGAAGCGGCCGACCGCAAGCGCGTTCGCCTGCCCAGAAGCAAGCCGGAGGACTTCTGATGGCTCAGGCCTACATTTATATGGAGTGTCCTGTCAGCGGACAGACACTAACGCTGGGCAAATTGACGATCCAGTCCGGTGTCGGGACGTTTCAGTATTCACCTGATGCAGTGCAGGAGAACATCTGGGTGCCGGACCCCTTCAGGTATCCGTTGTCTGCGCGGGCCTATTCCGTGCCGAAAAATGGCGGTGTGCCGGGCTTTATCGATGACGCCATGCCCGATGGCTGGGGGGAGCGGTTGTTGCATCGGGTTGAAAAAGGCCCATTGGACCCGATACAGCTTTTGCTCAAATCTCCCAACAGCGACAGGGCGGGCAACATCATGGCCGGACTGGCTCGCACAGCACAGGACGGACTGGGCCAGACGCCCCCCAAAGCCCTGCATGCCAAGGGGCTTGATCATTTCATCGATGCCTGTGAAGCGATCTACGACAGCCAGCTTAGTGGTGAGCAATTAGAGGCGCTGAAAGTCAGGGATCAGCGATCCTCCGCTGGCGGCGCTCGTCCGAAGCGAACTTATCTGGGCGACAGAAAACTGATTCTGGCCAAGCCTCGCGATAAGTTCGATCACTATGACCTGCCCTCTGTGGAGCATGCCTGCATGACGTTCGCAGGGCTTAAAGGGCTTCAGGCGGCCAACACCTCTTTGTATCGCGGCGAGCGAATCAATACGCTTCTGGTCGAGCGCTTCGACCGCGTCTTTGATGAGCCGACCCGGCGCTTTCGCCGGCTGCCGATGCTCAGCGGTTTGACCTTGCTGGACGCCGAGTGGAAGGCTCGGACACACCCGGACTGGCAATATGCAGCACTTGCAGATGAGTTGTATCGCCGTGGTGCGCCAGACCAGGACCGACAGGAACTGTACCGACGCATGGCTTATAACGTACTGGTCGGTAACGCCGACGATCATCCTCGTAACCATGCCGTCATCTGGAAAGAAGGCGTCTGGAGGTTATCGCCGCTGTACGACGTACTGCCGATTCTGGACGAAGGGCCTGCTCAGGCACTCGCCATGTCAGTCGGTATAGAAGGGCCACGTCTTAACCGGGGCAACCTGCTCAGCCAGCACGCCCACTTTGCCCTGAACAAGGAAGAAGCCGAGGCAGCTCTTGATGAAGTGGCGGGCTGGGAAGCCGAGCTGCACGACTATTACAGTCAATTTCTGGCCGGTGCAGAGCTGGATGCTGCGGTCGATGCGACCAGTGCAGCGCGTTTGAAGCGCTAGTAGATCCAGAGATGTTCGGACATTGGATATGCCTTTGAGGTGAGCCGAATACGGGTTTAATCGGCTCATAAGGTGAGCCGATTGTGCTGGCTATTCGGCTCACCGTCCAGACGTTGTTTCGGGCCAAAAAATTTCAACTACCGTTCGTCCGCCTTCATAGTGGTTCACTTGCTGGCGCAATGGAACCGTATCAGCCTTCCCGACACTTATGACGGCACAGCATCGCTCCTTGTGGGCAATCTGATGAGATCCCGGGCGCAATGCCCCGGTCGTCACTAATGGCCAAGCGGAGTTTATCCTTCATGAAAAAAAGTATTTCCCTGCTCACGACTTTGTTTTTCTGCCATGGCGCATTGGCAGGAACGATGCTCGATGAACAGAGCATTACTTCGTACGTCGACAGTCACAGTGTCGAGCAGGTCGCGTTGCTTGAAAAACTGGTGAACATCAACAGCGGCACGGACAACGTGGACGGTGTCGTCAAGGTCGGTGATCTGATGAAGGCAGAGTTGGAAGCGCTGGGCTTCGATACCCGTTGGCACGAGTTGCCGGCAGGGATGAACCATGCCGGTAGCCTTGTCGCGGTGCATGACGGTAACAAGTCTGCGAAACGAATCTTGCTGATAGGCCATCTGGACACGGTGTTTCCGGCCACCAGCAAGTTTCAGGAGTATTCATTGATAGATGGCGGCAAAAAAGCCAAAGGCCCCGGAGTGATCGACGATAAGGGCGGCCTGGTCACCATTCTTTACGCCTTGCAGGCGCTGAAACACAGCGGCGCATTGCAGGACATGAATATCTCTGTGGTCCTGGTTGGTGACGAAGAGCTGGCGGCCAAGCCGACTGAAATTTCCAGAGAATGGCTGATTGCCGAAGCCAAAAGAAGTGACATAGCACTGGGCTTTGAATTCGCCTTGTCGCCCAATCAGTTAATCACCGAGCGCAGAGGATTGAGCGAATGGTTTTTGACCAGTACCGGCATAGACAAACACTCAGCGACTATTTTTCAGCCTGAAACCGGTTTCGGTGCGGTGTACGAGTCGGCCCGGGTGCTTGATGAAATTCGCTCCAAACTCTCCGGTGAGCAAGGCTTGACCATCAACCCTGGGCTCATTCTGGGCGGCGCCACAGCCCAGGAAGATGTACCAAACGGGCAAGGCACTGCCTCGGGGAGAAAAACCACAATCGCCAGAATAGTGTCCGTGCATGGCGACCTGCGGTTCAGCAGTGAAGAACAGCGAAGCTCTACCGAAGCCCGCCTGCAGGAAATAGCCAGTCACTCGCTGCCACAGACTCATAGCGAGTTGAAGATCAAGGCAATCATGCCGGTCATGGTTGATCGCGAAAGTAATCGCAAACTTCTGCAAGCCTACAGCAAGGTCAGCCAGGACCTTGATGGACCTTCACTGGAATCGGCTCCGTCAGCGGAAAGAGGCGGTGCCGATATTTCCTATGTGAACAAATATGTAACGGCGAGCCTGGACGGTCTTGGCGCGTGGGGGCAAGGTGCCCACAGCGAGAATGAAACCATCGATCTGGGTTCGCTGCCCGTGGTGACCAAACGCGCCGCGCTGTTCATCAGCCGCTATGGCAAATAGCTGTTCTTCAGCCGGGCGCTGAGCCCTGCCTGGCTGAAGAGCACAAGGCCGACGGCAGCACCTGATGCGTGTTGCCGTCCTCACCTGCAGTGTTGACCAGCCAAGGAGAAAAGCCAGATGGAATTTGATCTGCGGTTGTCGCATGACAACGATCTGGAGCAGTTGCAGCGTCTCTCTGCGCGGGCTCGCCAGCGGTATACGATCATTCCCTCTTTGGCTCATGTCGCCGAAAGCCCACCGCTGGGCGCAGACAGATTCGAAGCCTGCCGGGTCATGGTTGCTGTAGACAGGCATAGCGATGAAGTCATCGGTTTCGTAGCCATGCGCCTACTGGATGATTACTTATACCTGGACAATATCTCGGTCGAACTCCTTGCTTCAGGCAAGGGCGTTGGAAAAAGCCTGCTGTCGTCTGTCGTGGCATACGCGCATTTGCGTCGGGCTGATGCGGTAAGCCTGACAACATTTCGCGAACCACCCTGGAATGGCCCATGGTTTCGTCAGCATGGGTTCTGTCCGATGCCGACGGATTGTATTGGCGATGGGTTAAGGCGCGTCATGAAGCGTCAGTCGCAGACTTTCGATCCTGCGACGCGTGAGACCCTGTGGCGTCTGCTTTAACCCATGCCAAGTCATGGATGCAATCCACTTTAGCGAACTGCGCTTTCCTCATCGAGCTGCAAGGTCGATACATAAATGCCTTGTTGGCTATCCGCCATCTTCGTTTTGTTGTTCAAGATTCGTACAGCCAGTCTTTGCCATATTCGCCTTGCCAGCCTGTTCTTTCACCGCGGTGAGAGCTGCAGCGCTCCAGCCAAAATGTATCAAAACAGAAATATTGTGGACACCTTGTCACCACAAAATGCACGCCACTCGCTGATGCACCGGCTCTGACCCCATAACCAGAAATCTCAGGCATCTCCTTCAGACGAGCGAATATTTGCTGCCATGAATAACCTGAACCTGCTGCAGACCTGCCAGAACGAACAATCGGCGGACGTGATTTACGGTCCGATTCAACCTGAACTGCTGCGCGAGGAAGTGCTGGCCGATTTGCTGGAAGCCAGCGCCCGGCGCAATCCGCAGCAAGTGGCACTGATCTTCGGCGAGCACCGGATCAGTTATGGGGAGCTGGACCGGCAGGCTGATCAGGTGGCTTCTGCGCTGATCAAGGCTGGCGTAAGGCCTGGGCACATCGTTGGTCTGTGGCTACCGCGAGGCATTGAGCTTCTGGTGATGCAGGCCGGTATCGCCAAGGCGGGTGCCGCCTGGCTGCCTCTGGATCAGGACACTCCGGTGGAGCGTCTGCAAATATGCCTGGACGATGCCAGCGCAGTGGGGCTGGTGTCCTGCAACGCGCTGAGCCCGTTGCTGGCTGGTAGCGGTCTGAACGTATGGACGGCCGAAGCGCTGCTGACACAGACCGACGCAGCGTTGGTGCGCCGCAGTGGTGTGCTTCCCGATCATCCTGCGTACGTGATCTACACCTCCGGCTCCACCGGCAAGCCCAAGGGCATCCTGATTTCCCAGCGCAGCATCTGCCATTTCCTGCGCAGCGAAAACGCGGTACTCGGTATCTGCGCCAGCGACCGGGTCTACCAGGGCTTTTCCGTGGCATTCGACATGTCGTTCGAGGAAATCTGGATTGCCTATCTGGTGGGCGCAACGTTGTGGATAGGCCCAAAGGAAACCAGCGGAGACCCCGAAACCCTGCCACGTCTGCTGAACGAGCAGCGCATCAGCGTTTTGCACGCGGTGCCTACCTTGCTGGCGCTGTTCAGCGAAGACGTCCCCTGCCTGCGGGTGATCAATCTGGGCGGCGAGATGTGCCCTGAGTCGCTGGTCGACCGCTGGGCCACGCCGAACCGGCAAATGTTCAACACCTACGGGCCCACCGAAGCCACTGTGTCGGCGAGTCTGGCGCGGTTGTCGCGTGGTCGCCCGGTCTCGATTGGTACGCCGCTCCCCAATTATGGTCTGTTGGTAATCGCCAATGACCCAGCGGTCGGCAGCAGCCTGGCACCCAGCCTGCTGCCCCGTGGCGAAGTCGGCGAACTGTGCATCATTGGCCCCGGTCTGGCTGAAGGTTATCTGGGCAGACCGGATCTGACCCAGGAAAAATTCCTGCCTAACCCGTGGTCCACCGGCTATCACGATGCGCGCCTGTATCGAACCGGCGACCTTGCGCGGATCGACGATGAAGGACAAGTACAATGCCTGGGACGTGCCGATGATCAGGTGAAAATTCGTGGCTTTCGCGTCGAACTGGGCGAGATTGAAGCGCTGTTGGCGCAACAGCCCGGCGTAGGCACTGTTGCCGTCCTGTTGCGCAACGAGGGTGGCGTTGATCAGCTGATTGCTTATCTGGTTTGCGATACATCGACGGATTCCAAATTCACCAGCCAGTTGCGCAAGGTCTTGCAGGCCCGGTTGCCGTCGTACATGGTGCCGGGGCATTTCGAGTTGCTCGACAGCATGCCGCGTCTTACGTCCGGAAAAATCGATCGCAAAACACTCAAGGCCCGCCCGTTGACGGTTGATGCCGCGGGTGCTGGCGCAGAGTCCGACGTGGCTGAAACTGAAGGCGAAATCGCACTGTTTGCTGCGTTGGCCTCACTCTTTCCTGGCATGCCGATCCGCCGCGATGCGGACTTTTTCACCGATCTGGGCGGGCATTCCTTCTTTGCCGCTCGTTTGGCCTCGGCCTTGCGGGCGAACCCTCGCTTTGCACAAATCACCGTGCGCGACATTTACCAGCAACGCCGTATCGACGCGATTGCCGAAGTGCTGGATCAAGCACCGCAAGAGATGGCTGCCCCGGTCGACTGGACGCCTCCGTCCGCGTGGCGTCGCTGGCGTTGCGGCGTGGCTCAGGCTCTGGCATTGCCGGTAATGGTCAGCCTGCGAATGACCCAGTGGCTCGCGCCGTTCTTTACCTACCACTTGCTTACCGGTTCGCCTGACGACTCAGTGGCTTTGGCAACTCTGGCTTCTATCTCGGTGTTTCTGATTGCCACCGTTCTGCAGTTTTTCATCGCGTGGGCGGCCAAATGGCTGATCGTTGGTCGCCTGAAGCCTGGAATATATCCATTGTGGGGCGTCACTTATTTTCGCTGGTGGGCCGCCGACCGTATGGTCGAGTCGGCACCGACTTACCTGTTGAGTGGTTCTTCGCTTTATCCCCTGTGGCTGCGCGCCCTGGGAGCAAAGATCGGTGAGGAAGTGATTATCGGCGGGGCCACGGTGCGGGCCCACGACCTGCTGGAAATCGGTGACGGGGTCAGCGTCGGCAACGGCGTGAGCTTCGAGAACGCATGCGTCGAGCGGGGTCAGCTGCATCTGGGACGTATCGCCTTGCAGGACAATGCCTGTGTCGGTTCCTACGTGATCATGGAGGGCAATACGGCTATCGGTCCGTGGGGGCATCTTGAGGCGCAATCGGCCATGGCCGACGGCCGGGAGGTTCCGGCGCGTCGTATCTGGCAGGGCTCACCTGCGCGTGATGTCGGCGCGTTCGACACGCTCGGCCAACCTGCGCGGCCTGTGACCAGCCCTGCGCGTTTGCGGGCAGAAAAACTGTTCTTCGTGTTCGGCGTTCTGCTGGTCGCGACGCTGTTCTTCATCCCGGTCTTCCCGACCTTTTTCCTGATCGACTGGTTCGACACGCAGAACGTCTTGCCATGGTTCGAGGGCAGCGGACCATCGGGACAACTGGCGCGCTATTTCCTGCTCGCGTTCCCGGCCAGTGCGGTGCTGATTGTCGCGACTGTTCTGGCCTCTGCCGCATTGCGCTGGATCGTCTTTCCACGTCTCAAGCCGGGTCGCTACGCGGTACACAGCAACACTTATTGCGCCAAGTGGCTGATCAGTCAGATTCAAGAGGCCAGCCTCAATGTGCTTTCCGGTATCTACGCCACGGTGTACTCGCCCTTCTGGTATCGACTGTTGGGTGCGAAAGTGGGGCGCGACGCCGAGATTTCCAGCGCACAGGGCGTCATCCCGGACATGCTGACCCTGGGCGATGAAACCTTTATCGCCGATGCGGTGATGCTGGGCGATGAGCGTATCGATGGCGGCTGGATGACCATGCAACCCACAGTCGTATCCAATCGCAGCTTTGTCGGCAACGGCGGTTACATTTCAGATGGCACGGTGCTGCCGGAAAACGTCCTGATCGGCGTCCATTCCTGCGCGCCGCACAACAGCAAAATGGTCGACGGCGGCACCTGGCTGGGCTCACCACCGATCCACCTGCCTGCCCGCGAGCAGGTGAGTGGCGCTCCCGAATCACTGACCTTCAAGCCTTCACCGCTGCGCCGCCTGGCCCGAGGACTGGTCGAAGGCGTGCGCATTGTCACCCCGCACGCGGTAGTGATCGCCGTTGGCTACACGGTCATGCTTGACCTGATGCCTCTCGCCGACGACGAGCGCTGGGGCGCGGTGCTGGCCTACCTTGCAGTGATCGGCGTGGCGTACAGCGTGGGTAACTTTCTGCTGATCGCGGCCCTGAAATGGCTGGTGATGGGCCGCTATCGCAAACGCGCAGACCCTATGTGGACACCATTCGTATGGCTCTCGGAAGGTATCACCAGCCTCTATGAAGGCATGGCCGCACCAAACTTCATGCGCTACCTGCGCGGTACTCCGTGGTTGCCGCTGGCCTTCAACCTGCTCGGCTGCAAGATTGGCCGAGGGGTTTACATGGACACAACCGACATCACCGAATTCGACTGCGTCAGCATCGGTGCAGATAGTGAGCTGAATGCCGGTGCCTGCCCGCAAACACACCTGTTCGAAGACCGGGTCATGAAGATTGATCACGTCAGCATCGGCGAGCGCGTGTACATGGGCCCACGTAGCGCCGTGCTCTATAGCGCCGTAGTCGGCAACGATGCGCACCTTGGCCCACTGACCCTGGTGATGAAAGGCGAGCATATCCCCGCGTGCAGTCGCTGGGCCGGCTGCCCGGCGGTACCTGACAGGGCATGAAACGCGGGGCGAGCTGGGCATTCGATGAAGATGGCCGGCTCGCCCCTCCAGAGTCCTTCCCTCGGCAGAATGTATTGCTGGTCAGATGCGTCACCAGGCCAGGCTGTGCAAGAGATGAGGCCAGAAACCGCATTCGGGCTTGCGTGCGAACCGCCGTGGAG
Organism: Pseudomonas sp. Pme6b; assembly: GCF_058129925.1. Lineage (NCBI taxonomy): Bacteria > Pseudomonadati > Pseudomonadota > Gammaproteobacteria > Pseudomonadales > Pseudomonadaceae > Pseudomonas > Pseudomonas sp. Pme6b. Next base: position 5,487,731 of record NZ_CM176704.1, on the reverse strand, counting down.
CAGTGGCTCGAATTGCCATCGGAAGCGATCACGTTCATCAGCGCCCCAGGTCTCGCGCCGCGATTGATGATCGACGGCCTGCCGGAGCCCGGTTTTTCCATCAGCCACGAAGCTGGATTCTCTCTGGCTGCGGTCAATCTCAACGGAGCGGTGGGTGTGGACTTGATGCAGGTCCAGCCTGTACCGGACTGGCAGGTTATTGCGCGGGATTATCTCGGGCCAGATGTAGGTGCGCGACTGCGGGATGTTTCCGAGACGATGCGCCCGGTCGCGTTTGCCAGGGCCTGGTGTGAGCGAGAAGCGTTTTTGAAACTGCATGGGCGTGAGTTGGGGGAATGGATAGAGGTGGGGCAGTTGGAGGGCGTGGGCATCGAGGTTGAATTGGGGACGAATATGGTTGGGGTAGTGGCTTTGAAATGGCCTCGATATGTAGCTCTGAGCCGCCAGGCCTCATCTGACTCTGTAATAGCGTTTCAATAAATCCGCTAGCCGGTGCCGCGACTCAAAGCCCCGTTCACACATCAGTTTGATTTATTCAAAGGTTAGGTATACGTTACATTTAATCTAATTTGTTATGTATACGGAACATGGACTATTCCCTCATCGCAACGCGTCTTGGCGAGCAGATTCGGCAGCGCCGCCTCAATCGAGGGCTTACGCAAGCCAGGCTCGCCGCGATGGCAGCCGTCACCCGGCAAAAGATAATCGCCGTAGAAAAAGGTGACCTCTCAGTAGGTATGACGGCCTATGCGCGCGTGCTCGGGGCGCTGGATTGTGAGCTCTCGGTCATACCCGCTGTCATGCCTACACTGGATGAAATTGAGGGAGTATTCGACTGATGATGACCACGCTGCAAGAGCTACTCCGCTATCGCCAAAGCAATCCGCCTGTTCTGTGCCCCCGACCAGGTACAGGACTCATTGGCCCAGCTATTCGCCATCGTGACCCTGAGCTGTATTGTCGGCAACGGCGACGCCCACCTGAAAAACTTCGGTCTGCTGTATTCCAACCCCACCCAACGAGATGCACGGCTCGCTCCAGCTTACGACATCGTCAACACCACGGCTTACATCCCCGAGGACGTGTTGGCACTGGATCTGCTCGGCAACAAGTCGCTATTCGCCTCGCGGCAGGGCCTACTGGATTTCGCCCAGATCTGTGATGTGACACGTCCAGAGGAGGTGATTTCCGGACAACTTCAGGCACTGGAGCAAGTACTGGCGCGTTCGGTTGAGCTGAACGAGCAGGCGCCGGAGGTCATCGCTGCGGTCAGGCGATGTGCTGAGCCGTTTATGAGAACCTTTGGGTAGCAAGCCGTTGGGCTTCGTGTCGCTACCTTTGGCAACTGCAATTCCAACAGACAGATGAATGCACGAATGTTCTAGACTCACCTTCCGACGTCAGCGATAACCAATCGCTTTCATCGATTCAGGTGTTTTATGCCTTCCACACACTGGATAGACCTCGCTCGCGACCTTGATACGGGCATCGAGACGCTGCACGCGCACTTTCAGGGGCATGCCTATGATCCCCATTGGCATGACAGCTATCTGGTGGGCGTTACCCGGCAAGGTGTGCAGCAGTTCAATTGCCGCCGTCAGCGCCATGCCAGCACGCCCGGGCAGGTGTTCACACTGGAACCGGGGGAAATTCATGATGGCAATGCCCCGTGCGCCGAAGGGTTCACCTATCAGATGCTGTACCTGGACCCGCATTGGCTGAGCCGGGAGCTCAGTGGGTTGTTCGAACAGGCTCCCGACCAGCATCTGCCTTCTTTCGCCAACACCCTGCAAACCGAATCACGGCTGGCTCACGCGGTCACGTTCGCTTTCACGGCGCTGCATCAAAAAGAACTACGCATCGTTCGTCAAAGCGCGTTGGATGAATTACTGGCGCAGCTCATTGATAGGGTGCAATGGCGACGCATGACCGATCCCGATCCGCGCTTGCCGCAGGTGGCCTTGCGGGCGAGGGATTATCTGCACGCGCATCTGCATCAGGACGTGGGCATGAACGAGTTGGCAGCTGTTTGTAGCGTTGACCGCTTTCGCCTGACGCGGGCGTTCAAGGCGACCTTTGGCCTGCCACCTCATGCATATCTGGTACAACTGCGCCTGGCCAAGGCCCGTCGAATGCTGGCAGCCGGAATCTGGCCCGCTCAGGTGGCCAGCGATCTGGGCTTTGCTGACCAAAGCCATCTGGGCCGCTGGTTCAGGCGCGCTTACGGACTTAGCCCGGCGGCCTATCGCTTGCGCTGCTCAAACCTTCCAGACTGATCCTGTGGTATGTCGCAGCATGGGCGTTTTCAGCCCTGGATTGCCGATTATGCTGCCTTTCATTCTGTTCGCCTTCGTCGCCTCGATTACCCCCGGCCCCACCAACATCCTGGTATTAAGCAACGGTGCCCGCTTCGGCTGGCGCGCCGTCGTACCGTTGATTCTGGGAGCCTGCACCGGCGCTGCACTGTTGGTGTTGCTCGTTGGCATTGGGGTCGGCCACTCATTGCTCGCGATCCCCAATGCTCAGCGCGTCATGGCATGGGTCGGCGTGCTGTGGCTAACCTGGCTGGCCTGGAAGATAGGTGCCGGCCCGACCGACTCAATCGAGCGGCAAAACAGTCTGCCGATGGGCTTTATCGGTGGCGCAGCACTGCAATTAGTAAATCCCAAGACCTGGGTCATGGCGCTGGCGGTAGTCAGTGTGTTCAGCCAGAGCAACCCGGTGTCTTACCTGGCGCTGGTGTTCTTTCTGATCTCGTTGCCCTGCTTAGGCTGCTGGGCGCTGATGGGCGCAGGCTCGTCCCGCTGGCTCACATCGCCTTGGCGAGTGCAGTGGGTGAATCGAGTGCTGGCGGTTTTATTGCTGCTGGCGGCGTGGATCGGTTTTATGGACAGTGTCTGAGCGCGTGCGGCCTGGGTTGGCGGTGGGTACGCGAGGAGTCGGCTTAATTTCAAAAGCTGATCTTGTCGAGCCAACTCGACTATTTGCTTGTGACGTGAGCTTTGCTCTTCAGCTTGCTGGTTTGCTCTGCGGTCGTCATCTCTTTTCACCACAGAGCGTGTATGGCGTCAGATTATTCCGGTGCTTGCGCGCCGCTGGCCCTGGACAGCTCAGCAGGTCGGGCTGCCGCATTGAAGAAGGCCAGGTGATAGGCCAGGCCTACGAACACCGCACCGCCCACCGCGTTACCCAAAAATACCGGAACGAAGTTGTCGCCGAACTGCGCCCAGCTCAAGGCGCCGGCAAAGATCGCTGCAGGAATGACGAACATATTGGCGACGATGTGCTGAAAGCCGATCGCGACGAATGCCATCACCGGAAACCACATGCCGACCACTTTACCGATCACGTCCTTGCTTGCGTAGCTGAGCCACACCGCCAGGCACACCAGCCAATTGCAGCCAATACCCGATATGAATGCCTGTTCGAAGCTGGCCCCTACCTTGGCATTGGCGATGGCCACAGTCTTGGCCATGAATGGGCCTTCAGTCAGCCCCACCACATGGCCGAAACAATAGGCGACGAACAGCGCGCCGATCAGGTTGGCCAGCGTCACCAGTACCCAGTTGCGCACCAACTGACCCAGACCGATACGCCCGGCGAATAGCGCCATGGGCAGGCTCATCATGTTGCCGGTCAGCAACTCGCCACCGGCCAGCACCACCAGAATCAGCCCGACCGGAAACACCACAGCGCCAAGCAGATTGCCCAGCGACGCCCACTCGTGAGGGATCATGGTGCTGACATGAATATCGAGAAGAAACCCGAGGGCAATGAAAGCCCCTGCCAGAAAGCCCAGGATCATCAACGACGACAGGCCCAAGTGGGCTTTCTTGACGCCACTTTCGACGGCAATTTCAGCGATTTGCTGCGGGGTGTTCAGAGACATGGTGGGCTCGTGCGTGGTCGTGGGCTGAGCGTGGGGAGCAGAAGCTCAAGCGGTGCGCGCCTGTCGCACGGGGAAACAACGTTACGGAATGTTTCGAAGGATGGCTAATCGGATGTTTTGATCGGGTGATTGAGAGGGTCGATGACTGGACTTACAGTTGTTTGGTTGGCAGGTTTGTAGTGGGAGACTGTCAGAAATTTTGTGTTCGGGCATAACATGTAGCTAGAGGTGCATGTATGCCGACCAAAAAGAAGTCCGCCAATGCAACAGCGAGGGAGTTGCCCTCGATTCCCCAAGAGCTGATCGAGCAGTTTGTTAAAGGCCCGATGAGCGCCGAAGCCATTCAAGACGCGTCCATGGCGTTCAAGAAGGCTCTGATCGAGCGTGCGCTAGGCGCCGAGCTGGGTCACCACCTTGGTTGCCCTCAGGGCGCGGAGCGCCCTGAGGAGTCGACCAATCAGCGTAATGGCAAAAGCAGCAAGACGGTTCTGACCGACGACGGGCCGCTTCGCCTGGATATCCCCAGAGACCGCGATGGTAGCTTCGCCCCGATCCTGATTCCCAAGCACGAACGCCGTTTTACAGGCTTCGACGACAAGATAATTGCCATGTACGCCCGGGGCATGACGGTGCGTGAGATCCGCGCTTTTCTGTCTGAGCAGTATGGAACTGACGTGTCCCATGACTTCATCAGCTCAGTCACCGATGCGGTCATGGAAGAGGTGAGCGCTTGGCAGCAACGACCCTTGGAACCGATGTATCCGGTGATCTTCTTCGATGCGTTACGGGTCAAAATCCGGGACGAGGGGTTAGTGTGCAACAAGGCTATTTATCTGGCGCTGGGGGTATTACCTGATGGCACGCGCGACATTGTGGGTATATGGATCGAGAGCACCGAGGGTGCCAAGTTTTGGATGAAGGTGTTCAACGACCTCAAGACTCGTGGCGTTGAAGATGTTCTGATCGCCGTCACGGATGGCCTCAAAGGAATACCGGAGGCGTTGGGGGCGGTTTTTCCTGCCACGACGCTGCAAACCTGCATCGTGCATCTGATCCGCAACAGCTTGGACTATGCCGCTTGGGATAAACGTCGGGCACTGGCCAAAGCACTCAAGCCGATCTACCAGGCGATCAATGCAGATGTGGCTGAGCAAGAGCTTAACGCCTTTGAAGCGGGCCCCTGGGGCAAGCAGTATCCGACTGTGGTTGCTGCATGGCGTCGCGCCTGGGATCGGGTTATACCGTTTTTTGTTTTCCCGGCGGGCATCCGCAAAGTGGTTTACACGACCAATGCCATCGAGAGCATCAATGCCCAGTTACGCAAGATCATCAAGACTCGAGGGCACTTCCCGACCGATGAGGCCGCGACGAAACTGATATGGCTTGGGTTGCGCAACATCACCGCCAACTGGGGTCATGCGGCACACGACTGGAAAGTGGCAATGAATCAATTTGCGATCCTGTACGGAGACCGATTTACCAGACCGAGCTGGTAAAACAAGGGCCTGCCTGACGGCAGGCCCTAACCAGCCCGAACACAAAAAAACTGATACTCCCTGTAGTGGGTCAACTAAACCCGATCACTGAGTTGTCAGCGAACGGGCCATCTTGGAAACGCTGACTAAACCGCACAAGCCGGCGGATTCTGAAGCAACTGTAGACTACGGAGCAAGGCGCCAAGGCTTCTGTAGGACGTGTACTCGTTCCGCAACACGATCCTGTTTTTTACTTCATCCGGCTTGGTATTGCCCGACATCACCCCATAACTATCCCTGTCTCCATGAACCGCAAGGACAGACTATGACCAACTCAACCGAAACCGCCATCCTTGCCGGCGGCTGCTTCTGGGGCATGCAAGATTTGTTGCGACGCTACCCCGGCGTGCTGCGTACGCGAGTCGGCTACACCGGTGGCGAAGTACCGAACGCCACCTACCGCAACCACGGAAACCATGCCGAAGCGATTGAGATCGTGTTTGACCCGGCGGTGATCAGCTACCGGCAGATTCTTGAATTCTTTTTCCAGATCCATGACCCGAGCACGCCTAACCGGCAGGGCAATGATCTTGGGCCGAGCTATCGTTCGGCGATTTACTACCTGAGCGAACAGCAAAGGGATATTGCCGAAGATACCGCGGCTGACGTGGACGCCTCCAAGCTGTGGCCGGGGCGTGTGGTCACGCAAATCGAGCCCGCCAGGGAGTTCTGGGAAGCGGAGCCGGAGCATCAGGATTATCTGGAGCGGATACCGAACGGTTATACCTGCCACTTCATCCGGCCAAACTGGAAGTTGCCCAAGCGGGCTTGAACCTGAATCGGACCTGGAAGGCCACGATAGGGGAGAGCGCAAAAGCTGACCAGTATCTGAGAGAACCACCCAGAAACACAAAAGCCGCGCAATGCGCGGCTTTCAAAGGTGGTGGGCCCACACGGACTCGAACCGTGGACCAAAGGATTATGAGTTGCTGGGCGACGTGCTATGCCTAGAGAAATCGTTCGTAGGTGAACGTAGGTTGGCATAGCTGGAGGCCCCGTAGTTAGTGGTGTTGAGCGTAGTTTTGATAAGGTTGATCAAGCTGGGTACTGTACCGTGGTTGTACTGATTTTGCAGCGTATGAGCTTCGACTTAAAGTAACGCGGTCACCATGTTCAATTCTGAAGAGGCGAATGCTTGGCCTCGAATGGGCTCTTGGCGTTGGTAGCGGCTGAGCCCCGGCTTCCGGTTACACCAGGAGGCCGCAATCTGTCGCAGCAAGCTCCCTCTTGAAGCACTGCCCCAGCCGGATCATCATTCGGGATGCGCATTCTCTGCTTTTGCCAGAAGCGCCTTAATCTCGTTCATGCTGAGAAATTGGCACAGCACCAGTTCCCGTATCGATCAGCTTGCCCCCAGGCATACTGGAGAAAATTGAGGACGATGTGCGTGAAAATAAGCGCTCCGGGAAAGCACACAGGACGGTCAGCGCTATTGTCAGGCGTGCGTTGGAAGCTCAAGGGTATACGCTTGATTAATTAAAAATTATTGAATCATAATTAACATGCAACAGTTTGGGCGCGGTGACGAAGTACTAGCGGCTTGGTCGGCGATATGCATCGACCTCCGTTATCTTCTGTAAAATTTTTATATTGAGTGGAAAATGTCAGAAGTCGAACTGAAAGAAGATACGGAAAAAAAAGCTGCAACGTTTATGGGATGGGGCAAGCTTGGAGCCTTGGCTTTGGCTATTTCAGCCCCTATGTTTTACTTGAATGGAAAAGCCTACCACGAGGGCTACCTCTCCTATTTGCACCTTGAGCCGTCTATGTTTCCTCTGTTGGCCACTGAGTATGTCGAACAAACTGCGGTGGGTTGGTTCAGAGTCATAGTCGGTTGGTTCAACAACGGATTTGACACCTTGGGGAAAAACTGGCTCTTGGCTAGTATGAGCATGGTTGTCCTAAGCTTGATTTTTGGCCTTGTTGACTTCATGACAGACCGTACGGGTTGTGATGACCGGAAAAGTCACAAACCTAAGGAGGAGAAACGGTCATTCTTCAAATCCTGGCGAAGAGTCGCGTTGTTCCTGTTTGTCAGTAGCTATGGTGTTTTTATTATCCTGTGCTTGATCTCCACATCTCTTGCGATGCTAATTATGCCGTTCGTCGATGCGGGACGAGAGACTGCTAGAGGTGATGTTGAGCGAGGCTTCAGCGACGCCCCCATCGTAACTCTGAAGCTACCCGGATCAGATGAAGCCACTCAGTTCCGGATCATTCAGTGTGCCGACAAATTCTGCGGCCTTTTTGCTAACGGCAGGGCATACACTGTACCGGTGTCAGCCGTCACCTGGGCGGTCTCAGATATGCCAGGGGTAAAAACAAAAATGTAACTTTGGCGGTAATCGGAAGCTTAGAAGGTGCTTTGATCGTAAGCGGATGGCGAATGCACCTAACAAGTCGATTAGATGGAACGGAAGGGAAGCGCAGCGCCTCACATCAATACATCTACACGTGCCTGTGAGGCCCTATGTGCAGCCATTACGAAGCACCCACTCCGGACCAGGTCGCCGAGGCGTTCGGCGTGGCATTGCTCGACCAGGGAAGACTTGATTTGTGGCCAGGCTACATCGGTCCACTCCTACGCAGTCCTGACGGGCGCGCCGAGGACAACGAATCATCCGCAGTAATGGAAGTGCTGGCCGGCTCCTTTGGGCTGATCCCGTCCTGGAGCAAGGACAACAAAATAGCCAGGCGCACCTACAATGCTCGATCAGAGACAGTGGCCGAGAAACCGTCATTCCGGCATGCATGGCGTCAAGCGCAACACTGCATCATCCCAGCGGTGGCCATCTACGAGCCGGACTGGCGATCGGGTAAGGCAGTTGCCACGCGTATAGCTCGAGCAGACGGCGAGCTGCTGGGCGTTGCGGGCCTTTGGGAGCAGTGGCGCGATCCGTCCACCGACCAGGTCCTGCACAGCTACACCATGCTGACCGTGAATGCAGATGATCACGCCTTCATGAAGGCGTACCACAAGCCCCAGGATGAAAAGCGCATGGTCGTGATTTTGCCGAAGGGCTCGTATATGGACTGGTTGACCGCGCAGCCGGAGCAGAGCGCAGCGTTCATGAACCAGTATCCGGCAGATCGGCTGACCGTGGACATGTGATCATGTCTTCCCTGGAGCAGGTGATGGACAGGGTGACTTGTCGCGCTGGACGGCAGCAGCCACCAAGCCGCAGGCGCGGTAGGATTTTCCTATAATACTGTGTAAATACTGTGGTCCAACTGTCGCTAGGAAAATCTCCATGGCAAGCAAGAAGCCGCCTCACCCTTTGCGAGCAAGTGAACTAGAGCGCTTCGAGCGGAACCTGGCTAATTGGTTGAAGCTGGACCCTGACCATGCTATGTACCACCGCTTCCAAGGTATGTTGGAAAGCCAAATCGTCACCCTCCAGATATGCGGGGTTATCACTAGCCAAGGAGCCACAAAGCTGCACGTACGTATGGGTGAAGCGAGGCGTGAGATGAACGCTTCGGATGCCGAACGAAAGAACGAAGGCTTAAAACTGGTTTGATGTAGGAAAAATCAGCAACGGCCAAGCCCCGCACCTGCGGGGCTGAGGCAGTATAGGAACGCCAATTTGGATTCTACACTCACCGCTAAAAACAAGGATGATTGAAGACCAATGAAGCCAACGAAAATGGAGTCTTACAAAGGGATTTTGGATTGCGCTCAGGTCGCAGAAGGAATCAACGCGGCGAACGCCAACGCACGCCGTTTGGCGACCGATGCCCAAACCCTGTTGGACGCGGGAAGCTTTGCTACCGCTGCATCCCTTGCCGCTCTTGCCATCGAGGAATCGGGAAAAGTCTCCATCCTCAGAGCTATCGTCTTAACAGAAGATGAGAAGGCATTGAGGTCTGAGTGGAAGAGGTACCGGTCCCACACGAGCAAGAACTGTCACTGGATTTTTGCTGACCTAGTAGCAAAGGGCGCGAATCACATCTATGACTTAAGTCCAATTTACGATGATGCTTCGGATCATTCGAGTATTTTGGATCAGTTAAAGCAACTGGGCTTTTACACGGATTGCTTGAACGAGCATGCTCATTGGTCAAAACCCACTGATGTCATCCATGTAGAACTGGCGACTGCCCTAGTGAACTCAGCCAAGCTATTCAGTCAGCGGTCACTGGTAACGGAGCGCGAAATCCAAATATGGGTTGAGCACATGAAACCATTTTGGAACAAAGATTTGCAGGGAATGAAGCAAGCCCTGGTCAACTGCTACAGCGCCATGCAGCTAGAAGGCTTCCAAGTTGAGGGTCCCAACAAAATGGCGGAATTCGTCCTAGGCCCAAAGTAAGATCTGAAAAATCCGTACCAGTACCTCAAATCCGCGCTGGCGCATAAGTGAATGGTTGGCTGTTCAGCGCAAGGCCTATCTCTTGAACGCTTACGTTTCATCTAATTTTACATTCATGCAATCTAAGCTTTACTGGTGATGTCAAATTCACATCGCTTCAGCTTCATACCCTGAGCGGGTTGGAATCTGGGTCGGTTTTTCGTGCGGCGCGGCCCACATTTAGGTTCGGAATTGGGAGACAAGGATGACGTCGGCTTTAATGGATTATCAACAGTTCGTACGCTGGATTCACTCACCCGAGAATGCTGCCTCAGAGGATGCTCGCAGGGTGGCCAATATCGTTCTTCAGCGTTTTTTTGATATCGCGGCCACCAGCCGGCAGCGTAACCAGCGGTCCAACCTGCTGATCGATCTGATGCGAGAGTCACTCGCGACAACGTTGCCTACTCTGCCCGCGATCGCACCTCCGCCCCCCAATGACGGTTGGCAATGGAACAAGTTAAAGCACCTGAAGGTAGGCCCATTCCGGGGATTCCGGTTCCCCGAGCCGTTTGATCTGCATGAACGAATCACTCTTTTCTATGGGCCGAACGGCAGTGGCAAGACCAGTTTGTGCGAAGCCTTGGAGTTCGCTTTGCTCGGGGCTGTCGATGAGTCGGGTATGAAGCGCATCGCGGTGAAACGGTATTTGTCCAATCACCATGAAGGTAAGTACATTCCGCCCGAGCTCAAGGCTGTCACAGCTCAAGGGCAGATGATCCCCGTTGTCGCTGATGCAGAGGTCTATCGGTTCTGTTTTATCGAGAAGAACAGGATCGATGCCTTCTCACGAATTGCCGCCAAACCCACTGTGGAAAAAACCGAACTGATCGCCGCGCTATTCGGCATGGATCAGTTCAACGATTTCGTGGGTCACTTCAACGATTCCATGGAAGGGCTTCTGACACTTCTTGCTTCGAAGCAGGTCGAGCTGACAGCGAAGCGCGGCGCCTTGGGCCGAGACCATGAAACCGTCGCAAATGAAGCTGCTGCGCTTGCACACCAGGCGCAGGTTGAAAGCGCCTACGCCGCGAGCATCCAGCCAGGCATGACCTATTCAGACTTGCTTGCCGCCATCGGGAGCGAGTTGAACCCAGGTCGCCTGCAGCAACTGGACAATCAGCTTAACCAGCCTCAGGCTTTCATCTATGGCATCAGCAGCGCCGAGCTCCTGCAGGCGTATCAAGCAGCGGACGCCGCTCAAAAAGTGGTGCTAGACGTCACTGCCGAACTGGCAGAGCGGACTTATGATTCCTCATTCCAAGATCTTTACAACGCAGTTCTGGGGCTCCAGCGCGTTGCGGGTGACCAATGTCCAGCTTGTGATACCCCCTTGGCAGGTGAGCATCAAGTCGTCCACAACCCTTATGAAAAGGCGACAGCAGGGTTGGCCGGGCTGCAAGCGCTCAAAGAAATCCAGGGTCGCCATCATCTGGCGATCCAAGCACGCAACGAGGCCTCCGAGGCTCTGCGGGTTAAGCTTTCAGCCTTCGCCCTTCGTGTGGGTGCCACTGAGCAGAGTACTCATGCCGTTGTGCGGTATCTGGCCAATCCAGGTGTTGATCCGCTACGCGATTGGTGGACAGACGGATACCGAACCGACGTATCGGTGCCTCACTTGGCTAATCAGGCTGTGGCTTATGCCCATCAGCTGGAGCAACAAGACACGCAGTCTGCCTTGGCCAATGCCGAGCGCAGCAAGCTGATCTCTGAGCGCGACCGACTGAACCAGGCCAGGGTCGACGTCGGGGCGCACGGTGCATCACGCCAGCGTTTGGCTCAGGCTGTGTTGGAAGCGAAAAAGCGTATTGCTGAATTTGAGCAAGACAATTCCGAGCTGATCAAAGTAGCTGCCGATGAAGCCAACGCCATCCTTCGCGACCGTCGTATCAATATCGCCTATGACCAGTACCTAGTCTTGCTGCGTAGTTACAGAACTCAGCTCCCAGGCACCTTGATGGCGGGCCTGAATTCCTTGGCTCTTGAGCTGTACAACGAGTTCAACGTCCGAGATCTTGATGCTGACAAGCTGGCTGGGCTGAGTCTGCCGGTGACAGGGGAGGGGCGAATCGGGCTTTCCTTCCGAGGTAAGCCGGATGTGTCAGTCGATGCGCTGCAGATACTCAGCGAGGGGCATGTGCGGTGCTTGGGGCTGGCTATCTTGCTGGCCAAGGCCCTGAAGATCGGAGCGCCCGTGATTGTGTTTGACGATGCGATCAACGCGATCGACCACGAGCATCGGCAAGGGATCAGAGAAACAATCTTCGAGAGCGAGCGCTTCGCGGGTACGCAGCTGCTTGTGACCTGCCATTCCAACGAGTTCATGAAGGACGTCCAGAATCGCGTGCCCAGTGAGCATTGGACATCCTATGTGTTCCGTCACCACAACGGAAACTATCAGCCTCGCGTACTAGGGAATGTTGCCCCGCAAACCTACCTGCTCAACGCTCGCGCTGCGATCGATCGAGGTGACGCGCGCACGGCATTGGCGGAGTCCCGGCAAGCGCTCGAAATGTTGAGCGACAAGCTGTGGAGATGGCTAGGTAAATTCGACATGGGAGCTCTGAGCCTAAAGATCGCCGGCCCTGGGGCGGAGCCGAATCTAAGAGGTGTGTGTGATGCCATGTTCGCTCGCCTCAACAAAGCCCCTGAATTCATGCACCTAGACAAGCCTATCGTCTTACAGTCACTCGGTTTTATTTTGGGTCAGCCCGAGCAGTCATTGGTATGGCTGTATCTGAACAAAGGTACGCATGAGGAGGCAGACAGGGATGATTTCGATGATGCGCTTGTCGAGAAGATTGTGGGGCAGCTCGATGCGCTCAATGGTTTGAGACTGAAGGGGCGTTAGTACGGATGCCCAGTAAAGAACAGGAAGGAAAAAAGGTATGGATTTTAGCCTTCGCCCAGGCGAGCCGACGCCGCCATTATTCGAGCCCTGCGCACAGCTGATATTCCACATGATTGACGGGAGAAGTCACCCGTTAACGCTGATCGCAGGCGGCCATTGGTTGAAATATGACGGTAGTGCCTGGACGATTGATGCGGATGAGCACGCGACAGAGGAAGAGTTAACCGCAATACTGGTTGAGGCTGATGGTATCACCACGTGGTGGGGCGTATAAGTTTGGGAAGCACTGGCCAGCCTGCGGTGCTGACATGGACGAGCTGAAAGCCGAGATGCAGACAGCTTTACCGCGAACCGATGACCAGTCGGATGAAGATATCCGCTCTCAAAGCAGGTCAAGAAACCTCAGATAAAATCTAGATTTCGGACCAAGTGTTAAGGGAAAAGACGATGCCCACCCAGCCTATGGAGCTTATTCAGCGACTAATCGCTCTTTCCCAGCATGAAGCGGCGCACTGGATTATTGCGGTTGCGTTGGGTTTTGACGCGCAAGAAATCAAGCTGATAATCCAATCCCTAGAAGCCCATAGGGGCAAGGCCAACACTACATTTGATGCGCGGTTCGAGACCATTGAAGAGATGCGTAATGTGGTGCGGCGGCGAGCACTGATTAAGCTAGCGGGAGCGATGGGCGAAACCATAGATCGTGGACAACAGAAAGTTAACGCCCAAGCAGCACATCTAATCCTTGAGGACGGAGAAACAGGCGCAGGCCAGGATTATGCAGTTGCACGTGAGCTAGGGAATCTCCGAACAAGTCCCGGTTATGCGAAAATCGCCTGACCACCTGATCCGAGCCTCCCATGAGCCAGATGAGCTTTTCCGATTTCGAATATGCCAGCAAGCGCAAGCAGACACGCCGCGAACGCTTCCTCGCCGAGATGGATCAGGTCGTCCCCTGGACAGGTCTGCTGGGCCTGATCGAACCGTTCTACCCCAAGGCCGGCGGTGGCAGAAAACCTTATCCGCTGGAAACCATGCTGCGCATTCACCTGCTGCAGAACTGGTTCTCCCTGAGTGATCCGGCCATGGAAGAAGCGCTCTACGAAATCACCCCCATGCGCCAGTTTGCACGCCTGACGTTGAGTGCGCCGATACCGGAAGACACCACGATCATGAACTTCCGGCACCTGCTGGAGAAACATCAACTGGCTCCTGCAATCCTCGCGGTCATCAACGGTTATTTGCAGGAAAAAGGCCTGTCGCTGCGCCAGGGCACCATCGTCGATGCCACCATTATTCATGCCCCAAGCTCGACCAAGAACAAAGACGGCGAGCGTGATCCCGAGATGCATCAGACAAAGAAGGGTAACCAGTATTTCTTCGGTATGAAGGCCCACATCGGCGCTGACGTTGAGTCTGGACTGGTTCATCACGTCCATGGCACTGCGGCCAATGTGGCCGATGTCACTCAAGTCGCCGAACTGCTCCACGGGGAAGAAAACGCGGTCTATGCGGACGCTGGCTACACCGGTGTCGAGAAGCGTGAAGAGCACGAAAATCGTAACGTGATCTGGCAAATCGCGGCGCGGCGCAGCACGTATTCCAAGCTGAACAAACGCAGCCTGTTGTACAAAGCCAAGCGCAAGATCGAGTACTGCAAAGCGCAGACACGCGCCAAGGTCGAGCATCCGTTTCGGGTCATCAAGCGCCAGTTTGGTTACGTGAAAGTACGCTTTCGTGGGCTGATGAAAAACACGGCCCAACTGACCACGCTGTTCGCCCTGTCGAACCTGTGGATGGCTCGAAAGCGACTAATGGGTTTGGGTGAGTTGCGCGCTTAACACGGAAAACCGAGCGAAAAACGCGCTCGACTCACACTGCATCAGACCGTTTTCAGAAAAATAGCGCTATGTGCCTGGCAAATTACGGCTTGCCACCGCTGCGCGGCAAGTTGATCGGAGCATCCCTAACCGTGTTGCTCCACAATTCGAAGCCGCTCAGCGAGGGCTTTTCATCAAGAGATTTACTGATCGAGCTTCTGGCTGAGGCATTGACCCTGGTCGCACTCAACATGAAACCGATATGTGACCTGGCAGACGCGCTGACCCAAAAGGTGATGACCGGAAAGGGGGTGGGGGAGGTCAGCAAGGAAGACATTCATCAGCTCCAGCTCTACTGCCAATTACCATAGGAAAAGGGAGAGGTGAATATGGATCTGTATACAAAGAACGGGAAGCCGCTTCAGTTGTCGGACACTACTGTGTATAGCCGCTCTGGCAAGGTGGTAGGCCGAATAAAGGGCGACAAGGTATTCGGTACTGATGGGCGGTACGTCGGCTCGATCGTTGGTGATCGCTTGGTTTACCGCTCTACACAAAGTACAGCCATCAGCTCACCATTTGCATCCGCCAATCGTGCTGGATCCGCGAAGGCCCAGCGAGCAGCTTCTGCAGTATGGGGTAATGAACCAGACATACCGGAATAATCGCCTATTCACTAAGCCCGCCTCTTACGGGTTTCGACAGTATAAGCCAGACGCTTTCGGCCTTAGCGATCAGATAGGAAAAAAAATGGGGGAATTCTTGAAGTTTGCAGTACCTGCTATTTTGGCAGTACTGGCTTGGTGGATGAAATCAGTACGTGAGCACAATACGGTAGGTAGGGCTATTTGTGCAGAAATACTTGCATTACTGGACATCATTAAAGAGCGCGACTTTCTGGCAGATCTTAAGAATACTGAGCAGTATTTCAGAGAGAATCCAGAGGCGGCAGCGGTTTCATACAATGTACCTGTCGCGGACCACTACTGCAGGGTCTATGCCGGAAATATTCAAAACTTGGGTTATCTGGAGCCTGACCAAGCGGAGCTAATCGTCCGGTTCTACCAAATGGTGGATAGCGTAGTTCGAGATGTTTCCAGCGGCGGCCGTCTTGCGGAGGGGACTTCTGACCCTAATGATTACAAAGATACAGGTAGGATTCTCCAGAACGCGGTTATGACAGCCAGTTCGCTTATATCGTTACGCAATGAACGGGCGGCCGAACCATGGTGGAGACGGTGCTGGCGTGCCCTGTCTTTACTCAACTGAACCGCAGGCCGCGATCCACTTTGAAGCGAATGCCGTATCCAATGGATTTGTGGATGCTGCCTGCCAGGGCACAGCTACTCCATGTGTTCGTCGCGTATGAAGGCGTGTGGAACGCTACCGCAAGCAAGACTCTCCACTGACCACGGAAAAAGAGGAATGATGAAGCGCGCTGCAATTACAACACTGGCCTTTCTGACCGCACTCCCATCAATCTACTGGTTGCTCGGCGAAGCGGCAGTGATATTTGAAATGGCAAGCACGGGAGCCAAATCAAGAGCTGAGCTGGCAGATGACTTTGGCCTCGGTATCATTGGGCTCTTCATTGTCGCACCTGCAACCGTAATCGGCGCTGTGATCACAGCCTCTTTTTTTTGGTGGCAAATGAGGCCCCGCGGGAGGGGCTAAATGCTTAACAAACCATCCAGCACTTGCAGGCTTGCAGGCAGCTTATCTATAGGGTGACGTTACCCCCGTCCACCACCAGCTCCACGAACAACGGAAAAATATGACGGAAGAAGAAATGCGGCAAGCACTGTTTGGTTCGGGCAATCATACCGGACCTTCAGCTATCCCACAGGTCCAGTTGCATACTGTGACCAAAAAGCCGGTGCCATCAGAGGTCAGGCGCAAGACCACCAAGAATTTTGTACCCAGGTTGATCGTCACGTTACGTGTAGGCAATGAGTATGAAGGCAAGACCGAGCTGATCACCCACGAAGCCGATACGCTCAGTCACCTTCAGGCTGAAATGGATGCATTGAAGATCGCACGTAAGAAATACAGATATATCGAAGTGGTGTCGGTCAAACCGGCGAAGTAGCTATACAGCAGGCATCTGTCACAGGGGCTCGTTGAACATGCAGATCTCCCGTCCCCAATGCCCTAAGAAACCATCACGCTGCTTGCAACCACTGAACTCAGTCCGTATCTACTACGGCTTGCGTTTATAAAACGTTGGGCTCGCGTTTATCCGTCATTTTGAACCCACATTATTTGACGCTATCGGGAATGTCCGGCCCACATTATTTGATTCTATCCAGACAGTTGCCCACATTAACTGACTTTATCCGCGTTCCCGACCCACATTATTTGCGTCTATCCGCAAGCCATAATGCATCAGCCTCAACGAGGCATCTCTGCCTGGTGCCCCTCCAGGTCCGCTCATGTCGCAGCAACTCCAATTGATTGGCGCGCAAGTGTTCGATAGACCGTTGGTCTTGATATGGAAAACACTTCGGCCAGATCACTGATCGAGTACTCCCCAGAGTCGTGCATCCGACGCAGCTCTTTCTGCTGGCGATCCGAAAGTTTTGGTTTCTTGCCGCGCAGCTTACCTTTGGCCCGTGCGATGGCCATCCCCTCTCGCGTGCGTAGCCTGATGAGGTCCGACTCGAACTCGGCGAACGTGGCGAGAATATTGAAGAACAGTTTGCCCATCGGATCAGAAGGGTCATGAACACTGGTCCCGATCTGCAACCTCACGCTGCGGGCCGTGAGTTCATCTCCAATCGCTCGCGCGTCAGGAACGGAGCGCGCAAGGCGGTCGAGTTTAGGGACAACGAGCGTATCCCCGTTGCGTACAGCGGCGAGGGCCTGGTCGAGCCCCGGCCGTTCCCGTGTCGTGCCGGTAAAGCCATGGTCGGTATAAATGCGATCAGCCGCCACACCGAGTTTTAGCAAAGCCTCCTTCTGCGAGGCGAGGTCTTGCTTGTCGGTTGAACAGCGGGCGTAGCCAATGAGTGTATGTGTCATGGTGCGACTGTAACGTAAAAGGTGGCTTCATTGAGAAAAATATCGTACCACTCAAATGAGACAGCTCGCGTCCAGGCAGGAAAGGCTTTCGGTCTCTTGGACGGAAATGCAAAAACCGTCCGTTGAACGTCCTCTTTCGGACAGACGCTTAGGTTCGGCTCATGGAGAAAGAAGGCCAATAGCTACTATCCTTAAGTCGGTTCGCTGTTCCATTGCTCCCCGGACCCCTAAAACAGTAAGACGTTGAAAACGTATTGTTATATTGCTACAAAACTGACCGCAAACGATAGCTAATGTACGATTTTGTCCTAATTCTGCGGGCTCCCCTTCTTAAGTGCATTTTCTGTTCCGTTACTCCCCACACCCCGTGACAGACATTTCGGCAGTTTGTGCCGGTCTGATCAGACAACCAGCTTGAAACGTGCGACGACATTGCGCATGTCGCTCGCAACCCGTGCCAGTTCGTCGGCGGTCACTGCGTTGTTGTCGATACCCAGCATCAAGGTCCCGGAGCTGTTGCGAATTTCCATGACGTTACGGTTGATGTCTTCGGAAACCGCATGCTGCTGTACGGCAGCGCTGGCGATCTGGGTGTTCATTTCGACGATACGCTCGACACCCTCGCTGATGCTCGACAGGCTGCCGGATGCTTCGCTGGCCGCACTGATGCACGCTTGAGCCTTGTGCTGCCCTGCCTGCATTTGCTGCACGGCAGCGTCGGTCGCGCTTTGCAGCTGTTGAATGATGCTGCGGATCTCTTCAGTAGACGCCTGAGTACGCGATGCCAGCGTGCGGACTTCGTCAGCCACGACCGCAAAACCACGACCCTGCTCGCCGGCACGTGCCGCCTCGATGGCCGCGTTGAGCGCCAGCAGATTGGTCTGATCGGCAATAGTGCTGATCACCTGAATGACGCCGCCAATCGACTGGCTGTGCAAGGCTAGCGCCTGAACCTTCTGGGCACTGACTTCCACTTCATCGGCCAGGGCCTGAATCGTTGTGTGGGCCTGATGCATGATGCGCAGCCCATTACGCGAAGCGGTATTGGCCTCGTCAGCAGCCGATGCTGCGCCTTCGGTGTTCTGCGCCACATCGGCGACGCTCGCAGTCATCTCGTTGATAGCGGTGGCCACCTGTTCGGTTTCGGCCTGCTGCGCGTTCATCGATTGCTTGGCCAGACCAATGGAAGTGCCCAGTCGCGCCGCCACGTCAGACAGTTCATACGATGTACGATCCATGTGCGAGATGGAGCTTGAAAACGCTTCTGCCATCAGGTTCAGACCATTACCGATATCGGCCACTTCATCCTTGCTGACCACTTGCACTCGCGCACTCAGATCACCGTCGGCCAGTCGACGGGTGACACCCAACAGGCTGTCGATGGCGATGCGCAAGGCGCGATAGATGCTGCTGAACGCATAGAGCAGCAACAAACCTACAATCACGCACATGGCGATCATCATCTGGCGTAGCTGGAGCAACGAGGTGTAGCGGGAATCCAATTGGTCCTGCAGTGCAACCTGGATTTCGTCTTGTGCCTTATAAAGGGCAGCGACCGCAACGTTACCCTGAGCACCGAGCGCCTGACCTCTTGGTGCCGAGTAGTCCGTGCCTTTGACATAGGCTTGCAACTCATTGCGGAAACTGTCCATTGCCGTGGTGGCCGTGGCGATCGGATCATTGATGCGGTTGGCCAGTTCTGGAGAGCGTCGTTTGAGCAAACGAACGCTCTGCTCAAGCTCGCCACGGAACAGCAACTCGAGCCTCAACAGGCTGTCGAGCGAACCGCGCATCGAGGCGGTCAGGCCCTGTCCTGTGCTAATGCCCGCAGTGATACCTCGGACCTGACCGGCCACGTTGATTTCCCTGGGCATACGAATGGTACTCAGGTCGATCAGAAACAGCGTCGCAGGATCATCGTCCAGCACCAGACCAGAGGTGGCCGATACGTAGTAGATAAAGTTGAGCGTCTGCGCCAGTTGCTCGTTCCACTGAGCAAACAAATCGTCCGGCGACAGGCCCGGTTTGACACCTTCCATCAGTGAGCGCGCACTTTCGCGAAGGCGCTGCACGCGATTCTCTGTTTCCAGCTCAGGGCCCTTGCGAGCATCCATATCGGAAAGATTATTGAAGGCCGTTTCAAGCTGGTTGCGGTTATTGGCAAGGTCTTGAGCAGCAGACGCATCACCTGACAACAGACGGTTGGTGTGCGCGCGCTGGAGCATGGAAAGCCGCAGAATAGGCGTGACGGTAAGCAGGTATTCGCGACCGACACGCTCTTGCTCGACGCTATCGATTCTTGAATTCAGGTTGCTGAACACCCTCATACCGAGAATGACCAGTGGAATAACGATAATTACGGCTAAAACGGCAAATTTGGCAGGGAAGCGCAGGCGGTTGGTAAGGCTGATACCAGGCGAAAGAATGTTCATGTCTTTTCTCGTTTTAATTGAAGGTGCCTGATCAGGCTCAAGAAACACCCTTCTTTGCAGGTGCAGGTCAGTTTTGCGATGCCAAAACAGCTCATCTACATGAATAGATGGCTCTATGGCATCACTAATGGCAACTCATCATTGAGAAGTTCAATGACGGCCATAAGCTGAATATAGACCTATCGGCAATGCCACGCAGAACGTGAGCCTGAGAAGGGGTCGTTTCCGGCTGGGGCGTGCAGGCCCTCGTGCCGCTTGGGCTGTATCCGAAAGAAGTACACCCTTGTGAGACGCGTGGCTGAGGCGCTTTTTGCGTCTCAATAGGGTGGCTTTTCATTTTTGATATGGTAAGTTCTCAGCTTCTAGAGCCTAAAGAGACATACTTGAGGATGGCCCTTTACGGATACGCTCGTGTTTCCACAAGCGATCAAGATTTCGTTCTGCAAGAAAAAACTTTGCGTGAAGCGGGTTGTGATGTCGTGCGTGCCGAGAAAAAAAGCGGGGCTAGCCGGGTTGGTCGGACGGAGTTGAAAACACTGCTCGATTTTCTACGCCCTGGCGATACATTAGTGGTGACGCGTGTTGATCGTCTCGCACGAAGCATCAAGGATCTTCAAGACATCGTTTATACGCTCAAAGAACGTGGGGTTAGTCTCAAGGCGACGGAGCAACCAATCGATACGCAGAGCGCAGCCGGAAAAGCATTCTTGGACATGCTGGGCGTGTTCGCTGAGTTTGAAACCAACCTGCGACGCGAACGGCAGCTTGAAGGAATTGCTGACGCTAAAGCTCGTGGTGTTTACCGGGGTCGCAAACCGTCGATTGACCCGCTGGAAGTTCAGCGCTTATGGACCGAAGAAAATCTAGGTGCCACAGAAATTGCTCGAAAGCTTGGCGTTGGTCGCGCTTCAGTGTATCGAGCCCTAGCTCAAAATGGACGCCAAGCGTAGTTCCATTCCTGTTGACTCGTTGCTGCAATTGCGGCAACGGCTCGACCGCTTGCCGAAGAAAAGCCCTGAGCGGGCTACACAAGTGGCCGCGATAGCTGAGTTGTACGGCGTGTCCCCCAGCACCGTGTACCGGGCGCTGAACCTCATCCATAAACCCCATACGGTCCACCGTGCCGATCGCGGTAAGACGCGTGTATTGCAGCGGGCCCAGCTGGAACGCTACTGCGATCTGATCGCTGCGCTCAAACTACGTACCACGAACAAGCAAGGGCGGCACCTTTCCACTCGCCGCGCTATCGAGCTGTTGGAGGATTACGGGGTGGAAACTGAGCAAGGCTTGGTCAGAGCACCCAAGGGTATTCTGACCCGTAGCACGGTGAACGAATACCTCGGTCGCTGGCTCCTGAATCAGTCGCGATTACTGCGGCAACCGCCCGCCGTTCGGTTTCAGGCTGAGCACAGCAATGACTGCTGGCAATTCGACCTGTCACCTTCCGACCTCAAGCACATCGACAAGCCTGAATGGATTGACCCGAGCAAGGGTGAACCGACGCTGATGCTGTTCAGCGTGGTAGATGACCGCAGCGGTGTGGCTTACCAGGAATACCACTGCGTTTACGGTGAAGACGCGGAAACGGCGCTGCGCTTTCTGTTCAACGCCATGGTACCGAAGGCTGACCCGACCTTTCCGTTCCAAGGCCGTCCCAAGATGATCTATCTGGACAACGGCCCCGTGGCCAAACGTCGCGTTTTCCAGAACGTCATGCAGGCGCTCGGCATCGAGTGGCAGACGCACATACCGGCTGGCAAGGATGGCACACGCACCACGGCTCGCTCAAAGGGCAAGGTTGAGCGGCCCTTTCGTACCGTGAAGGAAGCTCACGAGACGCTGTACCACTTCCACAAGCCGGAAACCGAGGTGCAGGCCAACGAATGGCTGATGCGTTACCTGGTGCGCACCTACAACGTGCAAGGCCATCGTTGCGAACCGCATTCGCGTATTGAGGACTGGCTAGCCAACCTGCCCGCCGAAGGCCTGCGCGAGATGTGTACCTGGGAGCAGTTCTGCCGCTTCGCTCGCGAGCCAGAGAGACGCAAGGTTGGCATTGATGCACGCGTCACCATTGAGGGCACAACCTTTGAGGTCGAGCCTGACATGGCGGGAGAATCCGTGGTGTTGCTCTGGGGACTGTTTGATAACGAGCTGTATGCTGAGTTCAATGGCGAGCGCTTCGGCCCTTTCTACCCGGTGTCCGGCCCCATACCGTTGCATCGATACAGAGCGTTCAGGCGTGGCAAAGCCGATGAACGATCCGAACGCATCCGTTCACTGGCCGATCAGTTAGGCCTGCCCATCGCCGCGCTGGCCGGGAACGACGTGAGGCTGACACCGTCCGCCGTTCCCGTGGAGTTGCCACGTCTGCCCTTCGATGCCGAAGCGCATGAGTACCAATTTCCCAGTGTTATCGCCGCCAAGCTGGCCGTCGCCAACGAACTGGCGCAGCCATTGGCCAAGCTTTCGAAAGAGGATCTAGCGTTTATCCACCAGGTGGTGAGCGAGACCTTGATTCGACGGGTTGTCCTTGAACGCGTCAGAAGCTACTTCCGCAACAAGAAAACAGGAGACGAACATGCGGGTTGAAGTGATGCATCACTACGGGCTGACGTTGCCGCTGAACCAGGCCGGTTATTTTGAGACTGCCCACCATCAGCAACTGATCAAAGACATCAAGGGCGCGATCTTCGAAGGCCGCCTGATTGCGCTCTGTGGCGTCATCGGCAGTGGCAAAACCGTGATGCTGCGACGGCTTCAACAGGTGATGGAGGCAGAGAAGAAGATCACCGTGTCCAAGTCCCTCGCCATTGAGAAGCACAGCATCAAACTGGCCACCTTCATCGCCGCGCTCTACTACGACCTGTCCACCGAAAAACAGGTACGCATCCCGACCCAAGGGGAAAAGCGTGAGCGCGATTTGCGCGAGCTGGTGAAGAAGAACAAACGCCCAGTGGCGCTGTTCGTAGATGAGGCCCATGACCTCAATGGCCATACGCTGACCGGACTTAAGCGCTTGATGGAGCTGGTCGAGGACGGTGACGGTCGGTTGTCGGTGGTGCTGGCCGGGCATCCCAAACTGCGCAACGATCTGCGTCGGCCGACGATGGAGGAAATTGGCTACCGCACCGACATCTTCTCACTCGACGGCATCGCTGGCAGTCAGCGTGAGTACATCCACTGGCTGCTGGAGACCTGCACGGAGGGCAGGGTTGACGCTAAATCGATTCTGACCGAAGACGCCATCGACCTGCTCGCCACCAAGTTGCGCACACCGCTGCAAATCCAACTGCACATCAGCCTGGCACTGGAGGCCGGTTACCTGACAGGCGAGAAACCTGTCTCAGCGGAGTTGGTGGAATCCGTGCTGTCGCGGCAACTGGATGATCTGGAACCAACCCTGACGCGCCATGGCTACCGCATCAAGGATCTGGTCGAGCAGTTCGACGCCAGACCCACCGAGATCAAAGCGCTGTTCAGTAACGCACTCGATCCGGCTCGCACCACAGAACTGCGCGACAGGATGCTGGCGGCGGGACTGCCGATTTGAAATCGTTTACTTTAATTCGCAGCTAATATGAGTCGGAAGCGACGGAATGCGGTTTCATTCGCAATTAATGTGAGGCCGTGAGCACTTCGATTTTAAATGTCCGATTGAAGTGATGACCAAGTAAGTTAGTGTGCAATATGCTACGTAAACTTTAATTCAGTTACTGTGCTGCATTCTGCCCCTGCAACCGCCGTCTAAAAATAAAAGTTCGCAGTTAGGGTTCAGACCATAGCCAGTAAAATATATTTTATTTAATAGACTGCTTTATGTGGAACCGATTGAGGGGTTCTGATCACATAAATAAAAATTCAAGATGGAGAGTGTACTAAAGCAGATTATGCCATAACAAGTCTGTAGCTCTATAGCCGTCTAATTTGATATTTTGCAAGACATTCAATAAATAGCTATTAAATTAATACTTACACAGGCAGTAATGATGATGAGAATACAAGGTGGTACGTCTTTTAGCATTCAACAGAACACAACATTTGAGCATAACCAAGCTCAAGAGCAAGGGAGGGCTTCTTTCGGCGAGGAAAGGGATTCAATCAGCTCGCCTGTCGGCTCCCCAACATCAGTGTCAACGGAACCCACTGAAAACGCACGAGTTATGAGCGCCGTGCTGAACCCACAAAGGTCCAATTTAAAGAAAGCAGATCTTATTCCAGGCGATATTTTGCTTCTGATCGATGAGCCACATGATACCGAGAAACTGCATAAAATTATTATTGCTGGCCAAAAACTTGAAGGTCTGTCTATGCTGAGGAACAATATGGGTAAAGCCAGTGCGGTTCACGCAATATTGTGGACTCGAAATCCCCAAAATCCAGTTTCAACCGAGCGTGGTGGGAAGGGGGAGAGTGAAGTTGTTGAAATGCGCGGCGGCGGTATAATGGACACCGCCTTGCGCAAGGGCCTTTATCAGGTTTACCGGCCTAAAGACAAAAATATAGGTGACTGGGCAGCGCAGTCAGCCATGTCATGGGCAAGCGAACGAAAAATACCTTACAATGCAATTAAGTCCGCTAAGTCTGTCACTCGCTTTTCAAACTTTGGTCCATTAGCCATAGCCTCTGCAAAAAAATATAGCCAAGACGCGTTCGAATCCAATCCAAAGTGGGGGGAAGACGGCGCGTTCTGTTCTCATCTTGTACTTGCTGCTTATCAGGCAGCCGCCCAAAACGTGGGAACTCCTTTGAATGGGGCATTAAAAGTGGATGCGAAAGGATGTTCTGTTAGAACGCTTAGTCACTTTCTACAAAAAGACACGACCCAGTTCGAGTTCACTGGTCACTTACGTATAAAACCAGACGAAGTTCTTTTTCCTGAGGATTAATTCTATAGATTTGTCAGATAGTGTCGAAAAGATAGGAATTTAAGCTCGATAGTTGCCACAGTCGACACCCTTCAGTCGCAATTAGTCCTGGTCGGCTGTGCTCGATTGCAGGTCGAAGCGGATGGATGCAGGTTCATTGGCACTGAATCTCGGTTTGCGGTGCTGAATAACCGCAATTAATTCGGGTCGGAAAAGGCGTTGATTGCAGGTCGAGGCCTTTTCCATTGCAGGTTGCTACAATTATCGGACCCGTGAGGCTGCTCAGGCGGACTCACGTGATAGTCGATCAATTTATCCAACCAACCGTCTGCTTCCGACCGGTCTACAAAGACTCGCAGAGGCAGAGGTTGCCTCTCGGATGCTCGAAAGCCGCTGGCTGTTGCCATCACTAAAAATACTGTGTCCATGCTTCTTCCCCTCAACTCTCGACGACCTGTAGCGCTGGCACATCAACCCAGTCCGCACGGAACATCCAAAGTCGGAATTCTTCAACAGTCTGCCCACTTTTAGCATGTAGCCCCGCGAGCAATCCTGAGAGACGCTGCTCATGGATCTCGTTTTCTTCATCAAATGAGACAGAAACGGCGAGTGGTCACTCTCAAATAATTCCGGTTCATGGCGGTCGATTGCAGGTCTAACCAGATGAATGCAGGTTCATTCGCAAATAATCCCGGTTTGCTGGCTCGAATAGACGCAATCAATCCTGGTCGAAAAACGCGATGATTGCAGGTCGAGGCCATTTCGATTGCAGGTCGTTACACGTAATTGCTGCTGAACGCCACGATGCCGTTCTGGCGCAGCGTGTCCTTGATCTGGAAATACGGGGCGCCCATTTTCACGAAGGGCTTGGCGTCGTAGCTGCGGGCAATCACGCAGCCATCGTTGTTACTCAAGACGACGATAGGCGTCTTGGCCAAATCCGGGCGAAACACACGCTCACAAGAGGCATAGAACGAGTTGCAGTCGATCAGCGCAAAGACTGGCTCATGGGTAGGCATGATCGCGCACGCTGTAGCGAACTACTCCCCATATCCCCAGCTCGTCCCCTTCAAGAATGTGACGCGGCGGGAAGCCTATGTTTTCGGACGTCAGCAAGATTGCGTTGCGCGTCTTGTTCAAGCGCTTGCACACCGGCTCGCTGTTGAGCGCCGCAATGACGATATCGCCATGTTGGGCCTCCCGGCTGCGGTCGACAATCACCAGGTCGCCCGAATGGATGCCGGCGCCGATCATGCTTTCGCCTTCAATCTTCAACAAATACACATGCGGGGCCCGGATGTTGAACAGCTCATCCAGGGAAATGTGTTTTTCCAGGTGGTCAGCTGCTGGGGAAGGGAAACCAGCAGCCACCCGGTGAGAGTAAAACGGCAGTGGCACCCCTTGCGCGAGCAAGGGGCCGATGATTGTGAACGACATGTCTGTCTCCTTCTGTGTGTGTTAAGCCCGGCAAGCGAGCGAATGAGTGTGCTTAATCGTCTTTAGGCACTGTCCAGAACACCTGGACGTGGCCATCGTCGCGGTAGGCAAGCGTGACGTTATCCGTATCGCCGAGTTCTTCCATGATCCGGTCCCAGTCGTCCGCTCGATCATCAGGCAACCGCTCCAAGAGCGCTGATTTTGCGCGCTGTGCAGCCGGATTGTTGATCGTGCGCTGAAGGCGCATACCTAAGAGCTCATAAGAATCCGGAAGCCGAGGCGCTGCGGCCTTTTTTGCCATTTTCGCTCCTGAATACTGGTTATATGAACAGTACTCTAGCGGATAATAAAAAGGCTCGCACCACTTTCAAAGGGGATGCCGCTGGAAGGTCAAAACGCATGCCTAATTAAAGAAATGGCGGTTTGTAAGACGAAACGCAGAGCTGTCGAGGACAGATCTACTGCTTTCATCGCGCCAAGGAAGGCGCAGCCAGAAAGGTTGAGGGGTGATCTGGGGTGATTCTGCGTGAGCCACGGTGATCAGAAATGATCAATAACACTTGTATTGCATTGTCTTTCCTTGCACAATTTATCCACTACTCAGCCCCGTACGCAGTGATTCAGTTCGCTGGCCGTTGGGGTGAAGAAACCGGCCCCGAGCCGGTTTTTTCGTTTCTAAGGACTGAAAATTTTGCGTACAGCTTGCTTTGTCGACGGCTACAACCTGTTTTACGGCCTGTTGGCAGGTACGCCCTACAAGTGGCTCGATCTCCCTTCGCTTCTGGCTCACATCATTCGTGTCGAGAACCCCAACAGCACGCTTGATGCCGTCAGTTTTTTCACGACCGGTGTAATGCCGACGCTAGCCACCCGTGGAACGGTGTCAAAAGAAGCCCAAGACACGCATGTGCGCGCCTTGAAATTACGTGGGGTTGAGGTGTTGTATGGGCGTCACCAGCTCGAACCGCGCAATGCACCACGCTTTGTTGACAAAAACACACCTGCCTCCCGATCTGACCAAGTTGGGATCTGGAAGCTGGAGGAAAAGGAGACGGACGTTCACATCGCGATCAGCATGTACCGCCTTGCCGCTCGTCAAATGGCGTTATCGCCTGAAGATCGTATCAAGCAGATCGTCTTGGTGTCGGCAGATACCGACATGACTCCGTCGCTGAGAGCAATCAGGGAAGACTTTACAGGCCTGCGTATCGGCGTGATCTTGCCACACCGTGAGGGTGCTAAACGAACGGTTCCGGGCTCTTTAAAGCTGCATGCGCACTGGATGCGGCACGTGGTGACAAACGTAGAGCTGGCCGAGCACCAATTTCCGCTCCGAATACCCACCCGCAAAAAACCAATCGATAAACCAGACTATTGGTGAGGTTTTTACCCCATGCGCTAGGATTCCAGGGACAAAAAAAAAAGCTCCGATACGAAAAAACCGCCATTTAGGCGGTGAACCGTAAAATCATGGCTCCAGCGTTTCCAAAAGCTTAGGCATGTCATCGACAGGGTGACTGCAGGTCCAGCTGACTGGCGTAGTCATCATAGGATTTTTACAGCCAGGAACGTTTGCCGCTCCTGATCGCTCGCAATGAGGGGCTCATAGTTGTAGACCGCATCTTTCATGGCTTTGCGGTAGCCGGGAAATTTGGAAACCGTTTGTGGGATGGTTTGAGGGTCAGCGAGTGCCCGCTGCGTCTCGAGTCGCATATGAACCGCCCCGGGTTTCTCGGAGACTCCAACCTTTGAGAGGATGGAGCGATGAAAAAACTACCGAAGTATTCCCCAGAGGTCCGTGAGCGGGCCATCAGGATGGTTTTCGAACACCTTCCTGAGTACGAGTCGCAGTGGGCCACCATCAGTGCCATTGCCCCCAAGATCGGCTGCACGCCCGAGACATTAC
Organism: Pseudomonas sp. Pme6b; assembly: GCF_058129925.1. Classification (NCBI taxonomy): domain Bacteria; kingdom Pseudomonadati; phylum Pseudomonadota; class Gammaproteobacteria; order Pseudomonadales; family Pseudomonadaceae; genus Pseudomonas; species Pseudomonas sp. Pme6b. The sequence goes on along the minus strand of NZ_CM176704.1, from coordinate 5,459,620 downwards.
GGCTGTGGGTTCGCCAATCTGAGCGCAACAGCGGCCAGCGTGATGGGCTGAGCACAGTCGAACGTGAGCGAGTCAAGCTCTTGGAGCGTGAGAACCGTCAGTTGCGTCAAGCTAACGAGATCTTGCGTAAGGCCTCAGCCTATTTTGCCCAGGCGGAGCTCGACCGCCCATTCAAACGATGAAGACGTTTATTGATGAAAACCGCCAGTCTTACGGGGTCGAGCCGATTTGCAAGGTGTTGCCAATCGCCCCGTCGACGTACTACCGGTACGCTGCTCAGCAGGCTGACCCCAGCCAGCAGTCAGCGCGTGCGCAGCGTGACCAGGAACTGGGTGAGCACATCCAGCGAGTCTGGGATGAGCACTTCCAGGTATATGGCGTGCGCAAGGTCTGGCGACAATTGCTGCGTGACGGACTGCAAGTCGCCCGCTGTACGGTGCAACGTCTGATGGGAGAGCTGGGCCTGCAAGGCGCGGCAAGCCCGTCAAGACGACGGTCAGCGACCAAGCCAGGCCGTGCCCGCAGGATCATGTCAACCGTCAGTTTGTGGCTGAGTGCCCGAACGCCCTATGGGTATCGGACTTTACCTACGTCAGTACCTGGCAGGGTTTTGTTTACGTGGCCTTCATCATTGATGTCTTTGCCCGATTCATCGTCGGTTGGAAGGTGTCCAGTTCAGCGCGTACCGATTTTGTACTCGATGCACTGGAGCAAGCCCTTTACGCCCGTCGCCCAGTCAAGCAGGGTGGACTCATTCACCACAGTGACCGTGGCGTGCAGTACGTGTCCATTCGCTATACCGAGCGTCTTGTCGAAGCCGGTATTGAGCCATCGGTCGGGAGTGTCGGTGACTCTTACGACAATGCTTTGGCTGAGACCATCAATGGTCTTTACAAGGCTGAAGTGATTCATCGACGCTCTTGGCCCACACGGGGGGCGGTGGAGCTGGAAACCCTGAAATGGGTGGACTGGTTCAATCACCGCCGCCTGCTGGAGCCAATCGGTCATATTCCACCGGTCGAAGCAGAAGCAATCTATTATCAGCAACTCACCGAGTCTGCCCAGGTGGCATGACTCAAACAAAAGGGTCTCCGAGAAACCCGGGGCGGTTCAATTCTCCCGCAACCATGGAAGTGCTGACCGGCTCCTTTGGGTTGATCCCGTCCTGGAGCAAGGACAGCAAGTTTGCCAAACACACATACAATGCTCGATCAGAGACAGTGGCTAAGAAGCCGTCATTCCGGCATGCCTGGCGCCAGGCGCAACACTGCATTATCCCAGCAGTAGCCTTATACGAGCCCGACTGGCGATCAGGCAAGGCAATTGCCACGCGTATAGCCCGGGCAGACGGTGAGCTGCTGGGCATTGCGGGCCTATGGGAGCAGTGGCGCGATCCGGCCACCGACCAGATCCTGCACAGCTACACCATGCTGACCGTGAACGCAGATGATCACGACTTCATGAAGGCGTACCACAAGCCCCAGGATGAAAAGCGCATGGTAGTGATTTTGCCCAAGGGCTCGTATGCGGACTGGTTGACTGCGCGGCCAGAGCAGAGCGCGGCGTTTATGAACCAGTACTCGGCAGATCGGCTGGCAGTGGCCGTGTGATCAGTCTTCCCTGGCGCTGGTGGTGGGCAGGGTGACTTGTCGCGCTGGACGGCAGCAGCTACCAAGCCGTAGGCGCGGTAGCATTTTCCGTAAACTCCCCGACACGTGGGCTTGTAAGCTATTCAGGCGACTCAGTGTTCATGGTGTTCATCCGAAACGGGGTTTTGTGCATGCTGCGTAATCCAGCTCCTCATGTACTCCAATACGCGAGTCGCACCATCGAAAGATTCAGCAAGCTCGATTGGTCTCATATCGTCTAAATAGGGGTTAGGCTGTTCCATCCATTTAAACGCTGCAGCCTTACTGCCGCGCACCGGAATAGCCAAATCTAGAATCTCCTGCAGCAGCTCAGGTTGCCCATACCAGGATTCAGGCTTGGTGGTCGGCTTCCGCCCCTGGATTACCCGGGGCAACTGGCATGCTGCAAGCTCGCTTGCGTTGATATATTCCCGCTTCCAGTGTGCAAGTTTTACAAGATCAGTATTCGGAGGCCGCGTCTGATCAGTAGTTGGCACAACCACCCCGATCAGGACGTTGGTATGGGCCCTAATCATTTTTAACGCAGGCGCGATGTCCGTGTCATTAGTGACAATCACGGCATGGTCGATCTGTCCGGTGATCGCGTCGTGATAGGCCTGCAACGCTAAGTTCACGTCGCTTTGCTTCTCCTCGACCTTCCACGCCTGGATTTCTTGGCACTCGCGGGGAGCTCTGTGAGGATACTCAGCGTCGACTATCTTGACCTTCATTTTGTTGACAGCGTAGTAGCCTTCAATCAGCTCAATTCGACCGTCATGCAGCTTGCGTAACGCTGTGTGATAACGCGCCTGAGATGAAACAGAATCAGCGGCTCGGGCTACGGACTCGATGATTTTCGCGGTGAAGAATTTAATTGAAGGCGAGGTAAGCAGAAATGAATGCCTAATACGGCCTTCCCCATCCATGACTAGCGCTGATGGCAGAATGTGTTTTTCAAAGAGGGGCAGCAGATCCAGCCATTTGTAGGGAGTGCCCCGCAAACAGCCGTAATAGAAATTGTATCCGTCGATATAGATGCGAGTGCGCAGAGGCTCTGACTCAGGCATTCCATGCATTTCCCATACTCCAGAAACGAAAAAACCGGCTAGCGCCGGCTTTTTCCCCCTCGAACCAGATGGTCAAGCCACACCGGTCATGAGGGTTAGTTGTTGGTAATGATTATGTCGAAGGATGACACATGCGTCAACTCGCTTACGTAGGCTATTTCACTCACTGCGTCGAAATGCCAGGCGAAGACTAAGTTCCTCACTACGCAGACTGTGGTACAGCAACACCGCGCGAATAGCTCGGTCACGACTCTCCGTCAGCGTACTGGGCATCCGGCGCCTCGAGCAGAGGCTTGGCCTGATGATCGCCAAGGGCAGGGGGCTGCCCTCATTCGTTGGGTCGATTGACGCCGTGCACCAGAATGCTGACGGCGACGGCATTGCTCTCCATCAGATGATCGAACAGGCTGGCCCAGTTTTCAATCAGCTCCAACACAGCTGTCCCCAGTAGCGAGGAAAAACACCCTGGAACTCTGCTGGCTGAGCTGAACCTTTACCGCCAGGCTCGGCATGACTACTTCAGTTGTCCGCACGATCTGCCGGACTTAGAGCGCAATCGCCGTCGCCAGATTCTTGAGCACCTGAGCGAACGATTGGCCTCGACCCTTGCCATTGAGGTGCGTATAGAGATGGGCGAGCCGTCCGATTTTGAATGAGGGGAAAGTCAGCCGTGACCAATCTTAGTGAAGCGCTTCGTGCAACTGCCAGAAAATGGCGGAATGCTAACCAGGATCACCGTGGCGGCGTCGTGCTGATCTGGCAAGGCGCGGTGTACGGCTGGAAGGATTCCTTGCGTGATGCGAGCGATGAGAGCCCAGGCGTATACGCTGTGAATGAAACAGATCACATTTTCATTGCCGAAGGCGGTGATGAATGTAACGGCGCGAAATGCTGGGTAGCCGCTGTCTTGGGCAACAAGTAGGAAAAAAGTCATGGCCACGTCCGAAGAACACAAAAAACTGACCAAGCTGGGGGCCAGCTGGTTTCGCAAGAATGGCTTTGGAGTTGTGGCCACAGAGTTGTCATCAGCGGGGAGCCGCGAGCAGCCGGACGTTATCGCGTTCCGCAGTAGCTGTTCCGCAATGATTGAGGTCAAGGTCAGCCGCTCGGACTTTTTCGCTGACCGCAAGAAGCCTGAACGCAATGCAGGGGGGATTGGCATTTATCGGTTTTATCTGTGCCCTGAAGGCATGATTAAACCTGAGGAACTACCGCCCAGGTGGGGGCTGTTGTACGCAAAAGGTCGGTCGGTGGTCGCGGTCGTGAAGCCACAAGGCAACATTTGGCCCCCACTGGAAAAGCAACACCCTGGGTCTGAGGCCTATTTGTCAACGCCAACTAAAAAGTGACCCCCTTCCGTGCTAAATCGCCAACTTAGTTTTGACCCCCCTCGGGTTCATATTTTCGAGCCGGTTCGGCCCGAGAAGATTTGGTTCCTGCTTTGCGCTTGTCCTTGAGTCGATAGCTTTCACCTGTCATCTGCACGATATGGGCATGATGTAACAGCCTGTCCAGCATGGCCGCTGTCAGTGTTTGATCATCCGCAAAGGTTCCGGCCCACTGGGTAAACGGCAAGTTACTCGTGAGGATCAGGCTGCCTTGCTCGTAGCGCTTGGCGACAACATTGAAGAACAGGTTGGCTTCATCACGACCAAACGGCAGGTAGCCGATTTCATCGATGACCAACAACCCAGGGGCCATCACCACACGACTGAAGTATTCCTTGAGCCGTTCCTGGCGGTGCGCAGCGGTCAGTTGCAGCATCAAGTCAGCCGCCGTGACGAAGCGGGTTTTGATACCGGCCATCACTGCCCGGTAGGCCAGGGCGATAGCCAGGTGGCTCTTGCCTACACCACTAGGCCCCAGGAACACGATGTTCTCGGCACGTCCAACAAAACTCAGTGCTGCCAGCTCCTGGAGCTGTGCCCGGGGGACGCCGGTGGCAAACGCGAAGTCGTATTGCTCCAGCGTTTTCACAGCGGGCAGCGCGGCAGTTTTCAGCAGGGCCTGTCGAGAGCGTTCACTTCGGGCATCGGTCTCGGCAGCCAGCAGCTTTTCGAGGAAGTCGGCAAAGCTGTCTTCGCCGCTTGCTGCTTGTTGGGCCAGGTGCGGCCAGTCCACCCCGACGCGCTCAAGCTTTAGCCCCTTGCATAGTTCTGTCAGGCGAGCATGTTGAAGGTTCATGCTCTCACCTCCAGCAGTTGCTCATAAACCGACAGCGGATGCTGCAAGCTCTCGTACGGCAGGACCCGTCCCAGGCGTAGGCCTTGGGCGGGTTGTGGGCGCAGGCTCTGTGTTGGCAGTGGTAATAGTACCTGCTGCTCTTGGGCCAGACGTACCGCCGGTTGAACACCCGTCGTGCCGTGAATCCGCTGATGAGCGACTTCGTCGAGCCATTGGCCGATATGTGCGTTGGCCGTCACCACATCCAGCGTCAGACCCGCACTCTTGAGCGTAGCGGCCAACGGGGTAATGAAACTGCCCTTCAGATACCCGTTGAAGCGCTCAACCTTGCCCTTGGTCTGGGCACGGTAAGGGCGGCAGACCTTGGGAATAAAACCAAACTCATCGGCCAGCGCAGCCAATCGGGGATGCCAACGGTGCTGGCCCTCCCCAAAAGCATCTCGCTCGGTGATGATGGTTCCGGCGTTATCAAACAATGCCTGCTCGGGCACGCCGCCAAAGTAAGCGAACGCCTCCCGAAGCCCTGTCAGCCAGGCTTCGCTGTCCTCTCGCTCGGAGAAACGGACAAAGCTTGCTCGACTAAAACCAAGTGTCGCCACGAACGCCTTAAGCGGCTGACGGCCTCGTCGAATGGTGGTGAAGTCCACCTGTATCTGCTTGCCGGGCAGTGTCTCGAAACGTACCACCGGCTCTTCTGCCTTACGTTTGAAGGGGCGAATATAAGCCTTCAGACGACTGACGCCGCCGCTGTACCCCAATGCCGTGATCTCACGCAGCAGGACGGTCGCCGGAATCCAGTGTGGGCGCGCCGCCTCAATACGCTCGTGCAGGTAGTCCTTGAAGGGGTCGATTTTGCACGGACGTGCGGGTCTCACCTTGTCACTGGGTAGCGACCGGGCCTTTCGCAGGTACTTGCGCACGGTGTTACGCGAAATACCCAGCTCACGGGCGATGAATTTGATGCCATGGCCCTGACGGGCCAACACTTTAATTTCCACAGACTGCTCCTGGGTCAACATATTGGCAGCTCAAAGCCGCCAGTTTTACCCAGGGGGGTCAATTCTAGGTTGGCGTTAGGGGGTCATTTTTACAGTGGCGGTGACATGCACTTAGCCCAGCTCCTGAAGACCACTGTCTGATGGACGATAAATCATCGGTTTTTCAGTCGCATTTAATCCTGGTCGGTTGCGCTCGATTGCAGGTCGAAGTGGCTGGATGCAGGTTCGTTTGCAGTCAATGCTGGTTCGCGGTGCCGGATAGACGCAATCAATCCCGGTCGAAAAACGCGATGATTGCAGGTCGAGGCCATTTCGATTGCAGGCCGTTACACCTAGCTGCCGTCGCCAAGATTCCGGCCACTACAACGACTGAAATCAGTTCAGCTTAACGTACTTTAAAATCCTTTTTCTGAGGCGGCCCCTATTGGAACAAACACCCATGAGCCATCCACCTTTCCAACAAGCACTGACCGAGGCCGAACTCGATAGGCTGACTGGTTTTCTTGATGCCATTGGCTCACCGGCCATGAACATTGAAATGCTTGACGGCTATTTTGCGGCACTGATCTGTGGTCCGGAGATGATGCCTCCCAGCGAGTACCTGCCACAAATCTTGGGCGAGAATTTCAGTTTTGAAAGCAACGCTCAGGCTACCGACATGATGGGGCTCATCATGCGCCACTGGAATACGATTGCATCGGTATTGCTTAACACGCTGGAGGAGCCTGACGTGTATTTGCCAGTGCTATTGGAGGATGACGATGGCATTACTTACGGCAACGATTGGGCTCTGGGCTTTATGCGCGGAGTTCAGGCCCGACCTGGAAGTTGGCGTGACCTGATCGACAGCGACGAACATAGCGGGCCGATGCTCCCCATCATGCTCTTGGCCTATGAGAATGACCCCGATCCAGCGCTGCGACCACCGTCGGTTACTAACGAAAAGCGTGAAAAAGTGATTGAGATGATGATCGCCAGTTTGACGATAATCTATCGCTTCTTCGAGCCTCATCGATGGTCGCTGGCACTGTCACCACCCGATGTACCACTACGCAGAGAAGGACCGAAAATTGGACGAAACGCCCCCTGTCCGTGCAGCAGTGGACGCAAATTCAAACATTGCTGCGGATCCAACTCCCCAACGATGCACTGACCATCAGGAAATTGCGCTTAACTGACTTCCTTGTTCCATTGCTCCCCAGACCCCAGCAACTGACGAAGGAATTTTCGGCGGTTCCGGCGTGCAACCCATTCTATGAGACGCCGCCCTTGTTGATCGCATCGTTCAGCACTTTAGCCGAGACGAACTTGACGACTTTCTTGGCAGCGATTTCGATGGCGGCACCAGTCGAAGGGTTGCGTCCAGTGCGTGCTGGACGCTCTGCCACTTTCAATTTGCCGATGCCCGGTAGAGTGATTTCTGCACCGCTTTCCAGTTGGTCGGCAACAATCTGTCCCAATTGCTCAAGAGCCTTACGCGCTGTGGTTTTTGGCGCATCGATAGCTTCTGCAATACCGGCAACCAATTGGTCTTTCGTCAGAGCCATTGTGGTGTTCCTTCCAGATCAAATTCATTTGGATTGCAGAGTAAGGCGTCGGCTTTGGGCAGACAAGAGCACAGCTCTCCAGTAGCAGCCCCCATTGGTCGCGAAAGGTTGAGACACGAACCAGGCTTGAGTTCGGCCAGAACGGGGGTGTAAGCCGGAACCCCGGAAAATTCCGTCGGAAAACGTCACCAGAGCGGTTTACGGCTGCTTTTGCTATCCGACACGGTTTTCCGTACATGTTTTGGCCGCTCAATCAAACAGTTTTCGGCTTGGCGACGTCGCAGCCGGAAAATAACTGTTTGGCGTCAATCCGCACCAGTACTGGCTTCTCGCCCATGACGGAAATTTCTGGGATTCCGGCTTACAACCCCAAATAGCGCGTGACGACTTCGAGGACCGGCGAGAGCGACAGCGCCAAGGCATCGACTTAGCCAAGGGCGCCGGTCGATACGCTGGGCGTAAACCGGATACCAAAATGCATGAACGGGTCATCGCTCTTAAAAGCGGTGGATGTAGCATTGCGGAGACTGCAAGGCTGGCCGGGGTTAGTGTCAGCCAGGTAAAGCGTGTCTGGGCACAGAACCAGGCTAAAGTTAAGGTCTGAATGTAGCAAGAACCCTCGTTTTCACGCACGGTCTCCCGGGCGTCGCGCGTTTGATGTTTCGTGCTCCCTGATATGCCCCCCCCACCGACGTTTAAAAGCTTTGGCGTTGGCCCACGTTCGCAAGGAACCGAATCCGTCCAAAAGGCCACACAACGCGACACTTTTAATGAAAATTTGGTGGCTACATAACTTCTGCGTCGGCGGTCAAAAACCTTTTTAAGGCAACGCTGCAAAAATAGCCAACCGCTCAGCAGGCCCGGCAAGAGGCTGGCTCGCTTATTACACAGCCGCGTAGAGACATCACTGCAGTTCGAACGCGAGGCGTGAAGCGGCCAAACGGCACCTTGGCTGGACGCGCCACTGGCCACTGAGGTGACCCTGTTGGAGGAGCGGATAAGGTGCAAGAGCTAAAGGTCGTATTGCATCAGATCCACAACGCCTTGACCGCCAAGAACCACGGCCCAGTGCAACTCAACCGTGACAACGACTAAATTCGGATGGACTAATTGCAGGCATGAGAATCCCCAACGTCAATCTAAACGCATTGAGCACAAACCGGTCTTTCAGTGAAGAGGACCAGTTCAGGCAGACCGGGGATCAGCCGGAAGCCAGTACCGGCACCAGCTGCAATGAGCGGCAGCCGGCCAAACGGCGACGGGTGGAGCAGGATGAACCTGGAGCCGGTGGCCGCGCACGGGACAGGGACGCTCGGCAACAGCCTACCATTCACGCGCACTTGCGCAACGATATCACCGACCGACATCGTACCAAGTCCGAGCGGCCCCATGACAGAGCGCCCGCTGACGTCAGTGCATCGTCATCGCATCGTAGGCCACAAAGAACAACGCATGGCTGGGAGGCGCGCTTGGCCGAACACACGTTCGACCGGGCGGAAGGAAAACGACCTCGGGAAGAGCGAGAGCCGTATCGGCAGCCAAAGCGGCCAATGCATGACTTGGAGTGGACGGCGGCGGATCTTCACCAGGCCGAACATCAGCTCGATCTAGCTGCAAAAGAGCAGCTGCAGGAACAGCGAGAGCAGTATCGGAAATGGCTGAGTGCCCCCAGCCGAGTGCCTCAGAACCACAACGCTCGCTTGTGCGTGTCGGTGGCAAAGGAAAACGCGCTGGCGCGTCACATCGGTTGCGGGCTGGCGCTGCCTTTCCTGGATGAGAGCGTCAAAGCGCAAACCAATGCGCAGTGGCTCGACAAATACCTTCTGATGATTGCCAGTGCAAGGCGCGCCACAGGGGCAGGCGTAACGCATAGCGAGCTCGATCGTTGCACGGAGGTTGCGGCGCAGTATCTCTGCAAGACCAAGTGGTTTGACGGTGCATCGCTGACGCAGCTGGCCCATGTGGGCAACAAGCTGAGCAAGCATCCGAACCAGCAAGCGTGCATGGATGCAATCGCGTGGATCGCCGGACAGCTCAATCAGGCAGATGATTTATCGGGACTGGATGGCCGCCACTCAGTCCTACTCCTGAACGCCTTCGCCAAGAACTTCAACAGCGGCAGGTGTGAACGCGCGGTGGCTCGTCTGGCACGTCACCTGCAACGTAACCATCCTGCCCGGTCGTCGCTGGACGCGCAGAACATCGGCCTGGCACTCAATGCATTCAGCAAGTGGCCCGACAATCCGGACTGCCAATCCATGGCGTACTTGCTTGCTGATATGCTCGCAAGCAAAAGCCGCTTGCGTCATGCGATGGATGGGCAGAGCGTCGCGAACGCGCTCAACGCCCTGAGCAAATGGCCCGACACACCGCACTGCGCGGACGCCGCCAACGCACTGGCCTTGAGGCTGGCCAATGATCGCAACTTGCGCTACGTCCTCAAACCGCAAGAATTCGGAAACACATTGAATGCCCTGAGCAAATGGCCTGACACGCCGGACTGCACTGCCGCCGTCAAGGCGCTGGCCTCGCGGCTGGCCGACGAGCGCGGTTTGCGCAACGCCCTCGGCCCGCAAGGCGTGGCCATCGCGCTCAACGCCCTGAGCAAATGGCCCGACACACCGGACTGCGCGGACGCCGCTAACGCACTCGCCTCGCGGCTGGCCGACGAGCGCGGTTTGCGCAATGCTCTCAACCCGCAAGAACTGACCAACGCGCTCAACGCCCTGAGCAAATGGCCCGACACGCCGGACTGCGCGGACGCTGCCAACGCGCTGGCCTCACGGCTGATCGACAATCGCGATTTACGCAACGCCCTCAACCCGCAAGGCGTGGCTAACGTGCTCAACGCCCTGAGCAAATGGCCCAACACGCCGGACTGCAAGAACGCTGCCAACGCGCTGGCCGGGCGACTGGAAGTCGAGTCCCAATTGCGCAATGCTCTAGACCCGCAACACATAACCAAAACGCTCAACGCCCTTAACAAATGGCCCGACACGCCGGATTGCGCGGACGCGGCCAACGCACTGGCCTCGCGGCTGGCTAATGAGCGCAGCTTGCGTAACGCCCTCGACCCGCAAGGCGTGGCCAATGCGCTCAACGCCCTAAGCAAATGGCCCGACACACCGCACTGCGCGGACGCTGCCAAGGCACTGGCCTCGCGCCTGGCCAATGATCGCGAGTTACGCAACGCTCTCAACCCGCAAGGCGTGGCCAACGTGCTCAATGCCCTGAGCAAATGGCCCGACACGCCGGACTGCACTGCCGCCGTCAAGGCGCTGGCCTCGCGGCTGGCCGACGAGCGCAGTTTGCGTAACGCCCTCGACCCGCAAGGCGTGGCCAACGTGCTCAATGCCCTGAGCAAATGGCCCGACACGCCGGACTGCACTGCCGCCGTCAAGGCGCTGGCCTCGCGGCTGGCCGACGAGCGCAGTTTGCGTAACGCCCTCGACCCGCAAGGCGTGGCCAACGTGCTCAATGCCCTGAGCAAATGGCCCGACACGCCGGACTGCACTGCCGCCGTCAAGGCGCAGGCCTCGCGACTGGCCAACAATCGCGATTTACGTAACGCCCTCACCCCGCAAGAACTGGCCAACGCGCTCAACGCCCTGAGCAAATGGCCCGACACACCGCACTGCGCGGACGCCGCCAACGCGCTGGCCTCGCGACTGGCCAACAATCGCGAGTTACGCAACGCTCTCAACCCGCAAGGAGTGGCCAACGCGCTCAACGCCCTGAGCAAATGGCCCGACACGCCGGACTGCGCGGACGCTGCCAACGCGCTGGCCTCGCGACTGGCTAATGATCGCAGCTTGCGCAACGCCCAAGCCCCGCAACACATGGCCAACGCGCTCAACGCACTGAGCAAATGGCCCGACACGCCGGACTGCGCGGACGCTGCCAACGCGCTGGCCTCGCGACTGGCCAATGATCGCGAGTTACGCAACGCCCTCAACCCGCAACACATGGCCAACGCGCTCAACGCCCTGAGCAAATGGCCCGACACGCCGGACTGCGCGGACGCTGCCAACGCGCTGGCCTCGCGACTGGCCAATGATCGCGAGTTACGCAACGCCCTCAACCCGCAACACATGGCCAACGCGCTCAACGCCCTGAGCAAATGGCCCGACACGCCGGACTGCGCGGACGCTGCCAACGCGCTGGCCTCGCGACTGGCCAATGATCGCGAGTTACGCAACGCCCTCAACCCGCAAGGCGTGGCTAACGTGCTCAACGCCCTGAGCAAATGGCCCAACACGCCGGACTGCAAGAACGCTGCCAACGCGCTGGCCGGGCGACTGGAAGTCGAGTCCCAATTGCGCAATGCTCTAGACCCGCAACACATAACCAACGCGCTCAACGCACTGAGCAAATGGCCCGACACGCCGGACTGCGCGGACGCTGCCAACGCGCTGGCCTCGCGACTGGCCAATGATCGCGAGTTACGCAACGCCCTCAACCCGCAACACATGGCCAACGCGCTCAACGCACTGAGCAAATGGCCCGACACGCCGGACTGCGCGGACGCTGCCAACGCGCTGGCCTCGCGACTGGCCAATGATCGCAACTTGCTCAACGGCCTCACCCCGCAAGAACTGGCCAACGCGCTCAACGCCCTGAGCAAATGGCCCGACACGCCGGACTGCGCGGACGCTGCCAACGCGCTGGCCTCGCGACTGGCCAATGATCGCAACTTGCTCAACGGCCTCAACCCGAAAGGCGTGGCCAACACGCTCAACGCCCTGAGCAAATGGCCCGACGTGGACGTTAGCCAGGCCTCCGCTGACGCCTTGGCCTCGCGACTGGCCAATGATCGCGAGTTACGCAACGCCCTCAGTCCTATCGGCGTGACTCAAGCACTCAACGCCTTGAGCAAATGGCCCGAACGTGCGAACTGCGAGAAGGCCACCGATGTCTTGGCAGGCAGGCTGGCGGAGGACAACGATCTGCGACAAGCCATGGATGGGCACCACGTGGCTGTGTTGCTCAATGCGCTGAGCAGATGCCTCGGAAGGCCGGCGTGTCATCCGGCAGTGTTGCTGCTCGCCGAACGCGCCGGCTCGGCAGAGTTGCCGTGGCAGCAGTTCGAGATGGGTGAGCTCGCCATGGTGGCCAACGCGATGTCCCGTCTGCTGCACCTGGATGAGGAACAGTTCCAGATTTTGGGACGCGCCAAACTGCTGGCAATGGCCGGGCACCTGGAGCTGCACCGTGAGCGTTTTGAGTCTGCCTCCGCGCAAGACATTGGTATGCTCTTCAAGGCCCTTTCATCGGCGCAACTCCATCGCCAGATGCGTCCGCTGGCGCGGTCGGCCCTGGAGCGGGTTGCGGTGCTCGCGCAGGACGACGGATTACGGGAAACCAACCTTGAGGGTCTCGGCAGCCTGTGCATGGGATTTTTGCCGTTGATCCGCAGCCCAGAGTTGACCTCTCGCCATCGGGGGCACGCATTGCGCGTGTTCAATACGTTGCAGCCCATCATCGAGCGCAAGATCGACTTGTACCTTACCGGCGGTGTCCCGCCGTCTTCGACCGACCTCGAACAGTACGCCACTCGATGCCCGGCGCTGACCTTCTTCCAGGTGCTCAAGGCTTACAGCATGGTGAGCCGGCAATGCAAGCCGCGCCACATCGAAGGCTCGCGCCAGGAAATTCGCCAACGTCGCGAAGAGTTGGGGAAATGGGTTGACAGGACGCTGGAGCGGACACGCGAGGCCATCGAGGAGGACCTCGGCGAGATGAGCTGGAACTTGATCGCGCAGATCGAGGCCGGTGACATCGTATTTGACGCCTTGGACCTGCGCCTCGCGAAGGAAGCGAAGAAGATTACGCAGGCCCATCCACCGAGCCAGTTCGACCTTGACACCGGGCGCCTGAGCATGCGGTCGGAACCCGGCGAACCCGTCACGCCGGCACCCGGCAACGGCAGCACGACCCACATCGTGGTCGATCTGCGTGGCAAGGAAGTGTCGACCAATGCGACCGAAACGAACAAGCCGTACTCGCTGTTTACACGGCTGACGGGCTTGCCGCTGGTGGAGGTCCAACTGCCTGGGGCGATTTCGACGTTCATGCTCGCGCGTACGCTCACCTACCAGGACGAACCCTGGCGCTTTGACATGTTCGGCGGCAGCCGCGCCACGCGAGGCAACACGAGTCGCCCCGCCCAGTTGCTGTCCGGCACATCCGGAGCACCGTCGCTGCTGCCGGCAATGCGCTATACAGACACCGCGCCGGGCAGTAGCCTGATGCAGCTCATCGCCAAGCTTGCCCCGCAGCGCGAAGACTGGTCGCGGATGCAGCGCTCGCTACTAGAGATGGTGCCGACCGATCACGTCATTGAGGGCACACTGCGTCTGGGATTTTTTGAAGACGTCAGCGGCCCTGCGCACCCGTTCAAGCCAACAGCACCGGACGGGCATGCATTGGCGCTGTGCCCCAACGATGGTTGCGGCTTCCTGAAGCTGGAGGTGGCACTACGCATACCGGCCTTCCGTGAGTACTTCTCTGCCTGGCAAGCAGTGCAGGCCGGTGAGGCCAGCCAGAAGCAGCGTGACCTGATTGCCAAGGATAAGGGACCCACGCGGCTGGCACCGCAGGCGCTGCAGCACTTCCCACGTGACGAGGCGGCACTGCAGGAGGCGCGCGAGGCGATGCAGAGCCGGTTGCAGGCGCTGCCGTCGGAGTTGAGTCAACTCACGTTGTACGAACTGGCCACCAGCGGCGGCTACCAGGGCCAAAGAGTCAGGGCGGTGCCTGCTGCCGACGACAAGGTGCACCTACCGAGCGAGCGCAGCCAGGCCTTCGACGCCGCAGGCGGCGCCTTGCTGATCGGCAAGCCGCCCTACGACAAGGAGAACCTGCTGCCCGTGCCGGAAGAACGCGTCGCGACAGTGGCGCAGAGCGACGCCACCGCCGAATTCCTCTCGCAGTCCTTTGGTATCCAGTACAGCTACACAGGCTTCGACGACAGATCGGGCAGCGATGCCGAGATGCTGCACAGCAAGGGCATGCTCATCGTGGTGCCATCAAAGAACTGGCCAGCCAATTTTGCGGACATGGATCTGGCCTGCTCGAAGGAGGACCTCAAGACCTTATCGCGCTGGACGACCGGTCGCGACCGCAGTGCCGTGCCGCAGGACATGCTCAGCACCGGCAGCCTGCGGCTCAAGGACATCGTGGAGCCCGGACGCATGGGCGCACTGCCTATCCCGGAACTGCGCAAGCGCAACATGGACACCGACGGCGACGACGCGTTCGTGTACGCGGGCTACCCCAAGCTGGCCGCGCTGATTTCGCGCGAGATGGCTGATCGCGAGGTACGCCGCGGCCAGCCACGTTCCTTCAAGCCGCCGAAAACGGCCACGCCGGCCATTGATCCTGACAACGGCCATTACCAGGCGGGGCGGCTGTCCGAGATCATGTCTCTGCAACGTGGAGGCCAGATCATGGGGGCGGCCAGCACCTTGGCAGCGCGCTTCATGGCGCAGCCTGACCACCTGCGTGAGGCAATGGCGCGCAATATGATGTTCGGCACTTATGACGGCATTGAGCGCGACCTGCGTAACGGTCTACGTGTAGCACTCGACGGCAAAGCCAGAGATCCTCAGGTGTTGACGGAACTGCGCAACCAGGCATACAACGCCATCGGGCGCGCCCACCTGCCCGAGGCACGTGAAGCCGCCGAGCTCCTGCATGCACAACTGCTTCGACTGGAGCCGGGGGCATCATCGCGTGCCGAAGTGCCGGATGCGCTGGGCGAGGCCTTCCCACGCCTCGCCCAGGCGTACCTTGCTGCGCCTGATACTGAGGCACGGATTCACGCCATCATCGACAACTACCCGGTGTGCAGGCTCTCGCACGCGCAGTTCCCGGCCGGGCAACCGGGGCTCATCCCCGGCGAGCCGGAACTGAGCATGCGCAACCTCTTCACCATCGCGATCAAGGTGGGCACCGATGCGCTGAAGTCTGACACCGGCACGGCGCTGTTCGCCAAGATCGTGGAGTCGTGCGAACGATCCGAGCGAGGGTTCGCTGATCGGGTTCGCAGCGTACCGTATGGCAAGGTGACTGCTCGGGCCATGCATGATGGTCGCTTCGACGCCGAGCAGACCCAGGTGGACCTGCAGAACATGCCGACGATGGCTGCGGGCGTCATGCAAGACGCGCTACACTCGCTGCAGCAAGCAGGCCTGATCGACCCACCGCCACCGCCCGCCGAGCGCCTGCGCGCCGTGCAGCCAGAGGACATTGCGCTTGAGGCGCAGAGCTTACTGACGCGTGCTCGCGAGATGGAACCTAAGGTAACTTGCATGCTGAGGCGCGTCGCCGAGTCCCATGCTGGGCAACTGGCGGGCATGGACCATCAACTGAAGTCGGTCGGCTCGTTGAAAGAAAAGCTAATGCAGCAGATGGCTTTGAAAAACAAGACCCTGGAAGATGCCGTGGCCGGCGTGAACGACGCGCTGCGCTACAGCGTGGTACTGGATCCGCAGCACTTCACCGCTGGCTTGCGCGGTGTGCTGGCCTCGCTGGACGATCAGGGCCATGTGCGCGTCAAGCTGAACAACCTGTTTGCCAAGCACCGGCCAGCCTTCAAAGCGGTCAATGTCACGATGCGCAGTCCCGAAGGTGCGCTCTGGGAGATCCAGTTCCACACGCCCGACACCTTCAGGCTCAAGGAGCAATTCCATGATCTTTACAAGCACAGCCATGCGCTGCAGTTTCAGGGCGCCCCACTGACTGATCAGCGAGAAGTGCAGGCGCCCGCGCAAGACGCCTTCAGACTCGTGCCTTCGCCGCCAGAGTGCGACGATATCGACGACTGGGAGGAGGAGAACGTCCCGGCCTTGGCAATGAAAGCTGCGGCTTTCAAATCCCAACCAAACAATCGCAAAGACGCCGCAAAATTCCGTGCAGGCGTGAGCAGCACACCGCAAGTGGCGCTGTCACAGTAGAGGACGCCAACGCGATTCAATGCAAACGCATCGCCAGCACAAATATTGTTCGACGTTGCCGCAAGCAAGCAAGAGTCGCTTACACCTGTATTCAACAAGCTGGCCGACGACTTCGACGCGCGGCTCTGGGGAAACGTTCGCTACAACGCTACGGACGACCGGATCGAGCAGCTACAGAACGCACCGTTCCAAAAATCGATCGCATCGATCAAGAGCAAGATGCGGAGCCATGTGCAAGTCGGCATGACCGAGGCACAGGCAAATCAGAGCGTGGGCGATGCGCTGCGCTACGTGCTCCAGTTGCCTTCCGAAGATTTTGTTGCGAAGGTGCTAGCGGTAAATGATGTGCTGCATCGGCAAGGGATGACTTGCGTGAAGCGTAAAAATTACTTTACCACAGGAGACGGCACCTACAAGGGGATCAACGCACGCTTCACGGATGCTGAGGGATATGAGTTTGAAGTGCAGTTTCACACTGCCGACAGCTTCAAAGCCAAGGCACAAACGCACCTGCTATACAAAGAAATGCAGTTGGCACAGAACAGGCTTGAAAAGGAGCAGCAGAAAAATCCACCCAACCTCGATAGGCAGGCAAAACTGACCAACGATCTAGCAAAGTACACAAACGCAATGCGCGAGATCATGACTGCCGTAAACAGGGCAGCCTGCGGCTGCAAATTGTGAGATTTTGAAATCGGTTATAATAGCCGAAATTGAGTCGATACCTCCTCAGCACAGGCTTACACATGGCGTCAGAGACCAAAAAACGTAAACGGGCGAGCCGGGCAAAAGCCAAGGCAAAGCAGACCTGTCTCCAACGCGCCGGGCATACTACGTGCCCGATACCGACTTTTCCTTCGATATCGATCCTTTGGGTGATGTCGATCTTTGTAGTGGCTGCCAGACAGCGTATCTGAACGACAGGTTTCCCGACGCTTCTTGCGTAAGCGTTTCAATGAGAGAAGGGCCAGGCGGATTCGCCATCACCGCCGTCATTCACCACGATGAGGAGCCATCCTGCTGACGTGGCCTCTGCACCGCCCGCTTACAAACCTCGACCGCTGAAAAACCTCTTCACGGCCAACGGCTGCTGGGCAGATTTGCTGGAAGCCGGCGGTCTGCGCCACATCGAAGTGGAGTCGATCAGCAAAATGCTCGCCTGCGGCACCTCGATACTGGGCGTCAAACACTACACCTGTGCCAATGAGCAATGCGCGCACGTCAAATACCTGTGCAACACCTGCCATTGCCGGGCCTGTCCTTCCTGCGGCAAAAAGGCCACCGACCAGTGGATCGCCGTGCAAAACAACCGTCTGCCCGACTGCCCCTGGCAGCATCTGGTGTTCACGCTGCCCGACACGCTATGGCCCCTGTTCTTCTACAACCGCTGGCTGCTCGATGCGCTGTTTCGTCTGGCGGCCGATAACCTGCTATACACCGCCAAGCGGCGCGGTTTGCGCTTCGGGATTTTCGGTGCGCTGCACACCTATGGCCGGCGGCTCAACTGGCATCCTCACGTCCACCTGTCGGTGACCGCGGGCGGCCTGGATGAGCAGGACGTCTGGAAAAATCTGTCGTTCCACAAAGAGGCCCTGCGGCGGCGCTGGATGTGGCTGGTGCGCGATTACCTGCTGGGACAGCCGCTTTCGCAATTGACGATGCCGCCGCAGCTGGCCCACATCCACTGTGAAAGCGACTGGCACCGTCTGATACTGACCGCTGGTGGCCAGCACTGGCACATCCACTTGTCGAAGAAGACGGAAAACGGCCGAAAGACCGTCAATTACCTGGGCCGCTACCTGAAAAAACCGCCGATCTCGGGCAGTCGTCTGGCGCATTACACCTGCGGGGCCACGTTGAGCTTTACCTACCTGGATCACCGCACGCAGACCTATCAGCAGGAAACGCTGAGCCAGGCCGACATGCTGCGCCGGGTGGTGCAGCACATCCCGGAAAAGCATTTCCGGATGATCCGGTATTTTGGTTTTCTGGCCAATCGGGTGTGTGGGAAATACCTGCCGAAGGTCTATGAAGCACTGAAGATGGCGACGCCAGGACCGGTACCAAAGCTGTATTTTGCGCCGATGGCCAAAGCCTTTCTAAACGTCGATCCGTTCCGCTGCGTGCTGTGTGGCGCGCGGATGGTCTACACGGCGGCAATCAGCGGGCTGACGGTGCAGGGACTGGTCCTCAACGCTCAGGCAATCGCGCAGATGAGGTACGTGAAGCCCTGACAGGGGGAAGGTGCGTCCGCACCTAGGCTCAGCGGTAAAATAACCTGCACAAATTCGGATTGATAGGGATTTTCACTGCATAAGTAACGCATCAGCGTCTTCCTACGCATCGCTATGAAGGCATGACGCCTCCTTCACAGCGTCAGGTTCATGCATAGGCATTTTGAAATTCCTATGCATGAACAGGGCAGCCTGCGGCTGCAAATTGTGGGATTTTGAAATCGGTTATCATAGCCGAAATCGAGTCGATCCCTCCTCAGCACAGGCTTACACATGGCGTCAGAGACCAAAAAACGTAAACGGGCGAGCCGGGCAAAAGCCAAGGCAAAGCAGACCCGTCTCCAACGCGCCGGGCATACTACCTTCGTGCCCGATACCGACTTTTCCTTCGATATCGATCCTTTCGGTGATGTCGATCTTTGTAGTGGCTGCCAGACAACGTATCTGAACGACAGGTTTCCCGACGCTTCTTGCGTAAGCATTTCGATGAGAGAAGGGCCAGGCGGATTGGCCATCACCGCCGTCATTCACCACGATGAGGAGCCGCCCTGCTGACGTGGCCTCTGCACCGCCTGCTTACAAACCTCGACCGCTCAAAAACCTCTTCACGGCCAACGGCTGCTGGGCAGATTTGCTGGAAGCCGGCGGTCTGCGCCAAATCGAAGTGGAGTCGATCAGCAAAATGCTCGCCTGCGGCACCTCGATACTGGGCGTCAAACACTACACCTGTGCCAATGAGCATTGCCCGCACGTCAAATACCTGTGCAACACCTGCCATTGCCGGGCCTGTCCTTCCTGCGGCAAAAAGGCCACCGACCAGTGGATCGCCGTGCAAAACAACCGTCTGCCCGACTGCCCCTGGCAGCATCTGGTGTTCACGCTGCCCGACACGCTGTGGTCCCTGTTCTTCTACAACCGCTGGCTGCTCGATGCGCTGTTTCGTCTGGCGGCCGATAACCTGATCTACACCGCCAAGCGGCGCGGTTTGCGCGTCGGGATTTTCGGTGCGCTGCACACCTATGGCCGGCGGCTCAACTGGCATCCCCACGTCCACCTGTCGGTGACCGCGGGCGGCCTGGATGAGCAGGGCGTCTGGAAAAATCTGTCGTTCCACAAAGAGGCCCTGCGGCGGCGCTGGATGTGGCTGGTGCGCGATTACCTGCTGGGACAGCCGCTTTCGCAATTGACGATGCCGCCGCAGCTGGCCCACATCCACTGTGAAAGCGACTGGCGCCGTCTGATACTGGCCGCTGGTGGCCAGCACTGGCACATCCACTTGTCGAAGAAGACGGAAAACGGCCGAAAGACCGTCAATTACCTGGGCCGCTACCTGAAAAAACCGCCGATCTCGGGCAGTCGTCTGGCCCATTACACCTGCGGGGCCACGTTGAGCTTTACCTACCTGGATCACCGCACGCAGACCTATCAGCAGGAAACGCTGAGCCAGGCCGACATGCTGCGCCGGGTGGTGCAGCACATCCCGGAAAAGCATTTCCGGATGATCCGGTATTTTGGTTTTCTGGCCAATCGGGTGTGTGGGAAATACCTGCCGAAGGTCTATGAAGCATTGAAGATGGCGACGCCAGGACCGACACCGAAGCTGTATTTTGTGCAGATGGCCAAAGCCTTTCTAAACGTCGATCCGTTCCGCTGCGTGCTGTGTGGCGCACGGATGGTATACACGGCGGCAATCAGCGGGCTGACGGTGCAGGGACTGATCCTCAACGCTCAGGCGATCGCGCAGATGAGGTACGTGAAGCCCTGACAGGGGGAAGGTGCGTCCGCACCTAAGCTTCGCGGTTAAATAACCTGCGTTAACGCTTATTTATAGGTATTTTCACTGCATAAGTAACGCATCAGCGTCTTACTACGCATCGCTTTGAAGGCATGACGCCTCCGTCATAGCGTCAGCCTGATGCATAGGCATTTTGAAATTCCTATGCATGAACGGATCATCGCACTTAAAAACGGTGGGTGTAGCATTGCGGAGACTGCGCGACTGGCCGGGGTCAGTGTCAGCCAGGTGAAGCGTGTCTGGGCACAGCACCAGGTTGGGGTTCTAATCACAAACCGCCGAAATTTCCGTCACCCCAAATCCATACCCTCCAGCAAGGTATCCAAATCCAGCATTTTGCCACCATCCTCGAAGGTGTCTTGTTCGGCATCCGATAGGACGTTCAACCGTTCGCTTTTGGAGGTCATTTCTGTGACGCTACGCTTGAGGTTGTACGGGTGGATTGCAGCGCTGCATACAGGGACGTTTTGCTCACTTTAAGGCGTGTAGCGGCCTCCCGGACATTTAGCCCGTTAGCGATATATTTACGTGCCTGCTGCAACTTGTCAGTGGTAATGACCGGCTTGCGCCCGCCCTTTCGCCCGCGAGCGGCGGCAGCGGCTAAGCCGGCCTTGGTGCGGTCGCGGATCAGGTCGCGTTCAAACTGGCCCAATGCCCCGAACACATGGAAGATGAGCCGACCACCTGACGTGGTGGTATCTATATTTTCCATCAGTGATCGGAAACCGACGCCTCGCGCTTCCAACGCTCCTATCGTCTCGATCAGGTGCGGTAGGGAGCGCCCAAGCCGATCCAGCCGCCAGACGGCCAGGACGTCGCCGTCGCGAAGATAGGTGAGAGCAGCAACCAAGCCGGGCCGGTCAGCCTTGGCCCCAGAAACCACATCCTCAAAAACCCGCTCGCAACCCGCCTGATCCAGTGCATCCGTCTGTAACGCAGTGTTTTGTTCTGTTGTCGATATCCGCGCGTAGCCAATTAGAGCCATTTTTTAACCTTTTGTCCGTCATTCCGTCCGAATATCTTATTTTCCGAAAACTCATTAATCAAGAATATTTACGGACAATATCCGGAATGACCGACAAATGATCGTTTGATGGACAGAACGGGGCAGGCTAAATTATTACTAGGTATCACCAAGTGATAGGAGAATATCAATGGCCACATCGCTCAAGATCGACGATACGCTCAAAGGCCGCGTCCAATACCTTGCTAGTCAGCGCCGCCGTTCACCGCACTGGATCATGCTTGAAGCCATCCAACAATACGTCGAACGGGAGGAGGCCCGTGAAAGCTTCAAGCAGGAAGCCTTAGCTTCCTGGGCTGCTTATCAGGAAACCGGTCGGCACCTGACCGGCCAGGAAGTGCGCACCTGGTTAAACACTTGGGGCACCGAAGACGAAAAGGCGGTGCCTGAGTGCCACAAGTAATCGTCACAGAAGGCGCGGCGCAAGGATTTGAGCGATGCCGGCGGTTCTTAGCTGCAAAGGACCCAGAAGCTGCGAAGCGGGCTGGCCAGGCCATTGAACGGCAATTATTGCTACTGGAAACAGCCCCCGACATTGGCCGACCATTCCCTGAAATGCCGGAGCTACGCGAGGTGGTGATCGCCTTCGGGGATTCTGGCTATGTGGCTCTGTACCGCCAGGAAGCGGCCGCCGATACGGTCTATATCCTGGCATTTCGGCACCAGAAAGAGGCAGGCTACTGATGAGCATGAACGAATTCCGCCGACTGGCCGAGAAGATCGACCAGCATATGCAGCAGCTTGACGCGCAGGGCGTCAGCGAGGCGTATGCCGTCATCAATCGCATGATGGGGTACGTGCCCGACTTGCACAAAATTTGGGTCGGCACCAACGACCAGCAACTCATCGCGCTATCCCGCGAGTTCCCTGGATTCTACCGCTACGCCCGGCTCATGGAAGAGGCCTCCGAAGCCGAACGCCAAAAGGCGTCGCGCCCCTATGACGGCATGCCCGAGTTCTCTGATAAGCACAAGCAAATAGGCGAGCAACTGCTGACCACGGCGGCCACGCTTGAGCGTACCTACCAGGCGTTTCATGCGCGCCCCCCTCAAGTCTTGCAGCCTCAGCGCGACGAACTGGGCCACCTGCATCGGCAATGGCTGTCCGACCTGGATGCTTTCAAAGATTCGCTGCGCAGGCAGGGTGCAGGCCCCAAGGTTCTGGAATACGTGGACGAGGTTTTCGGCCGTCTAGCCGAGCGTATCAAACAGCTTTCCGGGTGATCGTCAGGTCGCCTGACGGAAATTTCGGCGGTTTGTGATTAGAACCCCAAAACCGCCAGTCTTACGGGGTCGAGCCGATTTGCAAGGTGTTGCCAATCGCCCCGTCGACGTACTACCGGTACGCTGCTCAGCAGGCTGACCCCAGCCAGCAGTCAGCGCGTGCGCAGCGTGACCAGGAACTGGGTGAGCACATCCAGCGAGTCTGGGATGAGCACTTCCAGGTATATGGCGTGCGCAAGGTCTGGCGACAGTTGCTGCGTGAAGGCCAGCAAGTCGCCCGCTGTACGGTGCAACGCCTGATGGGAGAGCTGGGCCTGCAAGGCGTGGTACGCGGCAAGCCCGTCAAGACGACGGCCAGCGACCAAGCCAGGCCGTGCCCGCGGGATCATGTCAACCGTCAGTTTGTGGCTGAGTGCCCGAACGCCCTATGGGTATCGGACTTTACCTACGTCAGCACCTGGCAGGGTTTTGTGTACGTGGCCTTCATCATTGATGTCTTTGCCCGATTCATCGTCGGTTGGAAGGTGTCCAGTTCAGCGCGTACCGATTTTGTACTGGATGCACTGGAGCAGGCCCTTTATGCCCGTCGCCCAGTCAAGCAGGGTGGACTCATTCACCACAGTGACCGTGGCGTGCAGTACGTGTCCATTCGCTATACCGAGCGTCTTGTCGAAGCCGGTATTGAGCCATCGGTCGGGAGTGTCGGTGACTCTTACGACAATGCTTTGGCTGAGACCATCAATGGTCTTTACAAGGCTGAAGTGATTCATTGTCAACGCCAACTAAAAAGTGACCCCCTTCCGTGCTAAATCGCCAACTTAGTTTTGACCCCCCTCGGGTTCATATTTTCGAGCCGGTTCGGCCCGAGAAGATTTGGTTCCTGCTTTGCGCTTGTCCTTGAGTCGATAGCTTTCACCTGTCATCTGCACGATATGGGCATGATGTAACAGCCTGTCCAGCATGGCCGCTGTCAGTGTTTGATCATCCGCAAAGGTTCCGGCCCACTGGGTAAACGGCAAGTTACTCGTGAGGATCAGGCTGCCTTGCTCGTAGCGCTTGGCGACAACATTGAAGAACAGGTTGGCTTCATCACGACCAAACGGCAGGTAGCCGATTTCATCGATGACCAACAACCCAGGGGCCATCACCACACGACTGAAGTATTCCTTGAGCCGTTCCTGGCGGTGCGCAGCGGTCAGTTGCAGCATCAAGTCAGCCGCCGTGACGAAGCGGGTTTTGATACCGGCCATCACTGCCCGGTAGGCCAGGGCGATAGCCAGGTGGCTCTTGCCTACACCACTAGGCCCCAGGAACACGATGTTCTCGGCACGTCCAACAAAACTCAGTGCTGCCAGCTCCTGGAGCTGTGCCCGGGGGACGCCGGTGGCAAACGCGAAGTCGTATTGCTCCAGCGTTTTCACAGCGGGCAGCGCGGCAGTTTTCAGCAGGGCCTGTCGAGAGCGTTCACTTCGGGCATCGGTCTCGGCAGCCAGCAGCTTTTCGAGGAAGTCGGCAAAGCTGTCTTCGCCGCTTGCTGCTTGTTGGGCCAGGTGCGGCCAGTCCACCCCGACGCGCTCAAGCTTTAGCCCCTTGCATAGTTCTGTCAGGCGAGCATGTTGAAGGTTCATGCTCTCACCTCCAGCAGTTGCTCATAAACCGACAGCGGATGCTGCAAGCTCTCGTACGGCAGGACCCGTCCCAGGCGTAGGCCTTGGGCGGGTTGTGGGCGCAGGCTCTGTGTTGGCAGTGGTAATAGTACCTGCTGCTCTTGGGCCAGACGTACCGCCGGTTGAACACCCGTCGTGCCGTGAATCCGCTGATGAGCGACTTCGTCGAGCCATTGGCCGATATGTGCGTTGGCCGTCACCACATCCAGCGTCAGACCCGCACTCTTGAGCGTAGCGGCCAACGGGGTAATGAAACTGCCCTTCAGATACCCGTTGAAGCGCTCAACCTTGCCCTTGGTCTGGGCACGGTAAGGGCGGCAGACCTTGGGAATAAAACCAAACTCATCGGCCAGCGCAGCCAATCGGGGATGCCAACGGTGCTGGCCCTCCCCAAAAGCATCTCGCTCGGTGATGATGGTTCCGGCGTTATCAAACAATGCCTGCTCGGGCACGCCGCCAAAGTAAGCGAACGCCTCCCGAAGCCCTGTCAGCCAGGCTTCGCTGTCCTCTCGCTCGGAGAAACGGACAAAGCTTGCTCGACTAAAACCAAGTGTCGCCACGAACGCCTTAAGCGGCTGACGGCCTCGTCGAATGGTGGTGAAGTCCACCTGTATCTGCTTGCCGGGCAGTGTCTCGAAACGTACCACCGGCTCTTCTGCCTTACGTTTGAAGGGGCGAATATAAGCCTTCAGACGACTGACGCCGCCGCTGTACCCCAATGCCGTGATCTCACGCAGCAGGACGGTCGCCGGAATCCAGTGTGGGCGCGCCGCCTCAATACGCTCGTGCAGGTAGTCCTTGAAGGGGTCGATTTTGCACGGACGTGCGGGTCTCACCTTGTCACTGGGTAGCGACCGGGCCTTTCGCAGGTACTTGCGCACGGTGTTACGCGAAATACCCAGCTCACGGGCGATGAATTTGATGCCATGGCCCTGACGGGCCAACACTTTAATTTCCACAGACTGCTCCTGGGTCAACATATTGGCAGCTCAAAGCCGCCAGTTTTACCCAGGGGGGTCAATTCTAGGTTGGCGTTAGGGGGTCATTTTTACAGTGGCGGTGACACCTATTTAGGCCCACGGCGGGAATTTCAGCATGTACCAGATGCCATCGCAGAGCGCAGCGCTTTGTACTCAATAGCAAGGCGCCTGAGCAGCGGCACCGCCGCATAGGAAAACCTTAGCGAATGAAAGGGACTTCCCCGTCCAGAGGGCGCGGCGAAAGTCGCGAATCGGCATCGAAGTGCCATGATGAAGTGTCAAACCTGCATCAAAACCACAGGAGGGGAAGTCCATGCCAATTATTACCGTGGGAATCGATCTAGCCAAGGCCGTATTCGCCGTTCACGGCGTCGATGAGGCTGGTAAAGCCACCTTGGTGAAGCCCAAGGTTGCGCGGGATCAACTGGTGCCATTGATCGCCCAGTTGCCCCCGTGCTTGATTGGTATGGAGGCTTGCTCAGGCGCTCATCATTGGGCGAGGGTGTTCGCCGAGCACGGCCATACGGTCAAGTTGATGGCTCCTAAACTCGTTTCGCCTTATCGAATGTCGGGTAAGCGCGGCAAGAACGATGCCGCAGATGCTGCCGCGATCTGTGAGGCAGTGACCCGACCCAGCATGCGGTTTGTCCCTGTTAAAGACGAGCATCAGCAGGCCACTCTTTGCCTTCATCGAACCCGCCAGGGATTCATCGAAGAACGCACCTCTACGTACAACCGACTGCGCGGATTACTTTCTGAATTCGGCGTGGTCCTGCCACAAAGCCCAGAGCGATTGAGAAAAGAGATTGGTCCCTGTCTGGACACCTTGCCTGGCTGGGCAAGACGGTGCATGAGTGAACTGTTGGAGCACACCAGCCATATCGAGGATCGGCTGGTGGAACTTGATCGAGCCATCAATCAGATCGCTCGCGAAGATGATCGTAGCCGTAGGCTGCTGCAATTGCGTGGGGTTGGCTCGACCACTGCAAGTGCTTTAGTGGCCAGTATTGGAGATGGGCACGACTTCAGAAACGGACGCCAAGTGGCTGCCTGGCTCGGTTTGACGCCAGGCCAATACAGTAGCGGCGGCAAGCAGCGCCTGGGGAGTATCACCAAAGCCGGGGATGCCTATTTACGCAGTCTACTGGTGCTTGGAGCTCGATCTGTCATGGCCAACCTGGGCGATAAGCAAGACCCTCTCAGTCGCTGGATCCGCAACCTCATGGAGCGACGGGGTTACTGGCGTGCGGCCGTGGCGATTGCCGCCAAGAATGCGAGGATGGCCTGGGCCGTTCTGCATTACGGCGACACGTTCAAGCCTGAACAGGCAGAACCAACGGGCGCGTAAACACCAGAGGTCATGACTGATCACCTTGTAAGGCGTTAGGGCGAGGATCATGAGCGGATAAAAGGATCAATGTGCACTGCCGTCGTTGATGTGAAGCGGGTTGGACCTGCGTGGGGGATACCTGAAAAATCGTATGGGAAATTCAGTCCCGGTTAGCGAACGAGGCCCTCACGTGCGTCTTTCATCAGGGTCCGAGCGATCAGCTCAAGATGACCGTTTGTAGTACCGCAGTCCTTCACCTTCTTACGTCGATCCGGCATATGCAGCGGAGTCAAACAGAAACTATTGGGCTTGTGCTCAATGGGGAAGCCCTTGTAGTACGATTTTTTCCGAATTCTCTAGGCTCCCCAAATAGTCCGCGGACCGACCAGTATAACGACAGGGCACTGGGGCTCGCAGCAAGGCGACCTGTTCACGGTTTTACCTCTTAAAACCGGCTTCGTGTTGATGCGCCAGCGTTGGTAGTAAAACGCACTCACGCCTAGAATGAGAACGGGCTCGATGACTGATCGTGCGCCAGGATCGCCTGTTTGCTGTGAGCAGGTTCTGGGGTCTGGCTTGCTGAAGCACGGATGCTCGCACGCTGGCCTACGACATGAATTTTGTCTACACCCTTCTAACGCTGGATCATTCCTTAGCCTTGCTGAAATCGATCAAGCGTGATTATGTGGCGTACATACCAAACCGGATTGGGAAACGACGCTGCACGATTCGAGGGTGCCGTCGGGCCTTGCAGCAAGCAGCATCCTCTCAGTGCTTTAAAATGCCTGTCGCTGCGAGAGTTCACGCACCGAGTAGCGGGATCGACTAGCTGGGAGTTGGTGTTCGGATCGGCAGCGGCAAGACCAGTAAATCGCTGTCACGTTAAAGAGGATAGACTTATGCTGAATAATAAAAATGCCAGCAAGTTTCGGGAGCAGGGTATGCGGACAAAGAGCCTGGGCTGGACCTTGGTATATATGCAAATATGCGTTGCCGTTGTGCTCAGTTTTTATGGAGGGCTGAGTGCACGAGCAGGGTCAGTAGACTATCCAGACAGTATGGTGTGCGGTACGTACAAGCTTCGCCCTGACAAAATCGCGAGTGTCCGTGAACAAATCATCAATACGTCGAATGGCAGCATCGCTTATTATCGATTCGGTCATGGCAGCCCCATCGTTTTTTTAACCGGCTACCGTGCCACCATTTCTGAATGGAACGTCTATTTTCTTGAAACACTTGCTGAGCGTCATGAAATAATTGTTTATGACAACCGTGGAGTTGGCCGTTCGATCTCCGCGGCTGTGCGTTACGGAATAAAAGATATGGCCGACGATGCTGCAAAGTTAATTTCATCGTTAGGGCTGAGAGACGTGACTGTTGTGGGGTGGTCAATGGGCGGCGCTGTCGCTCAGCAACTTGCTCTGGATGCGCCTCAAGACGTCCGCCGTCTAGTATTGATAAACGCTATGGCCCCCGGCCGTTTGGGGGAGGGGCCGCCGCCTTCCGTAATCAGAACTTTATCAGGCAAAGGGCCGACGCATTTTTCAGCTGTCATGCGTTTGCTTTTTCCTGAGCCTGCTGTCCATCGTGCAGAGAAATGCTTCATTCAGGATATGTTTTCGCCGCAGGGATACCAGCCCGCTTCCGTTTCAGCCTCTGCGGCGCAAGCTCAAGAAGAAATCATGCGGAAGTGGTTAAGAAGTGATTCGGTTTACCACGACCTCCGGAAAATTACTTTCCCGGTATTACTTTTAGCCGGGCAAGACGATACCGTACTGTCGCCTAAAAACTCAGACTCTCTTCATAAGGTTTTTTCCAAATCTACTCTGACCAGCTACCGGAATGGCGGTCATGCGATGATGTATCAGTACCCCAGACAGATGGCTGCCCAGATCGTGAAGTTCATTCATTCAGATAATGTTCGCGGGTTCCATCCCTAAGAGGGTGTAGACAAAACCCAAGGTCGTATCCAAGGCCGCGGGCGATTTTTTGTCCTCGGCGCGACCGTCAGGACGGCGTAGGAGTGAGCCGTTTAGTCATTAGATTGTAAGGCCATATGCGCTGAATTAATTCTCAAACAGGAAATTTTACCCGTCGCGTGATCCTATCGTGCCGTAGCCCTCACTTATACTTCCAGTCAACTCGCTCCAATGCAGTCACTACGGCCCCTCCCGCGTCACCAAAGGATCGAATCCGTACGGGTTTGCAGATGGTGTTAACAGACTCAAATCTATGGAACGAATCGACAGCTGTGAGATCGATAGACTTATTCCTATCGTTAAGGTGTTATTGAATGAAAAAAGTATTTCTGTTCCCCCTGCTGGTGGGTGCTGCACTGTTGGTTGCCGGATGTGAGAAAACTTCTGAAGATCATGTGCAGGATGCCGGTAAGCACGAAGAGACATTCTTGCAGAAGCAGGCTCAGGGAGATAAACAGCAGGCAGCTGATGAAAAAGCGAAGGCTGAGAAGGACTACTCGGAGGCTAATCAAGCCCGATCTACTGAGGATCGGCATCAACCCCCTTCTTCTGATGTACCCAATTACATAAAAGCACCGGAAAAAAACTGATTCGAGGCCGATTATATGAACCGCCCCGGGTTTCTCGGAGACTCCAACCTTTGAGAGGATGGAGCGATGAAAAAACTACCGAAGTATTCCCCAGAGGTCCGTGAGCGGGCCATCAGGATGGTTTTCGAACACCTTCCTGAGTACGAGTCGCAGTGGGCCACCATCAGTGCCATTGCCCCCAAGATCGGCTGCACGCCCGAGACATTACGGCTGTGGGTTCGCCAATCTGAGCGCAACAGCGGCCAGCGTGATGGGCTGAGCACAGTCGAACGTGAGCGAGTCAAGCTCTTGGAGCGTGAGAACCGTCAGTTGCGTCAAGCTAACGAGATCTTGCGTAAGGCCTCAGCCTATTTTGCCCAGGCGGAGCTCGACCGCCCATTCAAACGATGAAGACGTTTATTGATGAAAACCGCCAGTCTTACGGGGTCGAGCCGATTTGCAAGGTGTTGCCAATCGCCCCGTCGACGTACTACCGGTACGCTGCTCAGCAGGCTGACCCCAGCCAGCAGTCAGCGCGTGCGCAGCGTGACCAGGAACTGGGTGAGCACATCCAGCGAGTCTGGGATGAGCACTTCCAGGTATATGGCGTGCGCAAGGTCTGGCGACAATTGCTGCGTGACGGACTGCAAGTCGCCCGCTGTACGGTGCAACGTCTGATGGGAGAGCTGGGCCTGCAAGGCGTGGTACGCGGCAAGCCCGTCAAGACGACGGTCAGCGACCAAGCCAGGCCGTGCCCGCAGGATCATGTCAACCGTCAGTTTGTGGCTGAGTGCCCGAACGCCCTATGGGTATCGGACTTTACCTACGTCAGTACCTGGCAGGGTTTTGTTTACGTGGCCTTCATCATTGATGTCTTTGCCCGATTCATCGTCGGTTGGAAGGTGTCCAGTTCAGCGCGTACCGATTTTGTACTCGATGCACTGGAGCAAGCCCTTTACGCCCGTCGCCCAGTCAAGCAGGGTGGACTCATTCACCACAGTGACCGTGGCGTGCAGTACGTGTCCATTCGCTATACCGAGCGTCTTGTCGAAGCCGGTATTGAGCCATCGGTCGGGAGTGTCGGTGACTCTTACGACAATGCTTTGGCTGAGACCATCAATGGTCTTTACAAGGCTGAAGTGATTCATCGACGCTCTTGGCCCACACGGGGGGCGGTGGAGCTGGAAACCCTGAAATGGGTGGACTGGTTCAATCACCGCCGCCTGCTGGAGCCAATCGGTCATATTCCACCGGTCGAAGCAGAAGCAATCTATTATCAGCAACTCACCGAGTCTGCCCAGGTGGCATGACTCAAACAAAAGGGTCTCCGAGAAACCCGGGGCGGTTCAATACGAAACGTACAGTACAGTATCAGGCGTCCATTCAAGGACGCCTATTTTATTGATTGCCCTGGCACATAGCCGTTCTGCAGATTAGCTACGTCGCACTTTTGAGCAGGTTAGACGTATGCGTCCGGCCAAGTCATCTACCCAGCCCTGCAAAGCCAAGACATGGTGTGCACTTAAATTTAAGTGGGCACCAGTTCTAGCCTTTTAAGCGGGTATTTCATGCAGCCAACACGCCGTTCCTACTCCAAGTCCTTTAAACCCCAAGTCATTCAAGAGTGTGCCCAGCCCGGTGCTTCGATTGCCAGCATCGCGCTCAGCCATAGCCTCAACGCAAACCTCGTCCACAAATGGATTCAGTTACACACGCAGCAAAATACGGCGCTGCAACCTGCTTTCATTCCGTTGCCCATGCAGCTGGCTGGAGCAAATTCGCAATCCGCATCGCCAAATATCTGCGTTGAGATCCAGCACCCGCGCGGCACCGTCAAAGTGAACTGGCCAACGGAAAATGCTGCCGCTTGCGCGACCTTTCTTCGAGACCTTCTGCGATGATTCGCATCGACTCCATCTGGCTCGCCACCGAGTCGATGGACATGCGCGCAGGCACCGAGACGGCGTTAGCCAGGGTTATTGCGGTGTTCGGTGCGGCGCAGCCGCACTGTGCTTATCTGTTCGCCAACCTGCGTGACGTCTGCCACATTGGCCGCTGTTACTACCACGCTGTGCACCAGGCCTGACTCGTCGTCGGCGCCGATGTGAGCCTTGGCGCCGAAATAGTACTGGTTACCTTTCTTGGTTTGATGCATCTCAGGATCGCGTTTGCCATCCTTGTTCTTGGTCGAACTGGGCGCGTGAATCAGCGTGGCATCAACGATGGTGCCTTGACGCAACGACAAGCCACGGTCGCCCAGATAACCATTAATTACGCCGAGAATCCCGGTCGCCAACTCGTGCTTTTCCAGCAGACGACGGAAGTTGAGAATGGTGGTTTCGTCTGGAATTCGCTCCAGGCTCAGGCCTGAAAACTGACGCAGGATGGTCGTCTCATACAGCGCTTCTTCCATCGCCGGATCGCTGTAGCCGAACCAGTTCTGCATCAGATGAACACGCAGCATCGCCATCAGTGGGTAGGCGGGCCGGCCACCTTCTCCTTTTGGATAATAGGGCTCAATCAGGGCAATCAAACCTTTCCAGGGCACCACCTGATCCATCTCGATCAGGAACAATTCCTTACGGGTCTGCTTGCGCTTGCCGGCATACTCGGCGTCGGCGAAGGTCATCTGTTTCATCATCGAAAAGCTCGGCGACTGGTGTCCGGAGATTTTGCCAAATTAGGAAGTCTTTTTCAGAGTTTCCCTAAGGGAGAGGATATTTTGAACAAAATACAGCGAGCCCGCGCGGCAATGACCACGCAGGCATGAGAGAAGTTAATTTTGAGACGGTACACTAGCGCAGCGTGAGACCTCCCTTCACTGCAACAAATGGAGTACCCGCTAAATGAGACACCTGATGGTGTGTATCTGCGGGTATTAAGCTGTTTCTTGCTGAGCGTCCGTTGGACAATCCTCTTTCGGAAAGGCAATAACGGCGCAAATCCTGAGAAGAGCGCGGACCGTTACTACCTTAAGTCGGTTGGCCGTTCCATTGTTCCTTGCCCTCCTGCAACCTCTTTTTTTCGGTTTTTTTGATCCAAGTCAATAGCGAGAAAAACTGGCCCACTGCTGGTGGAACCTAATCGCTGGAGAGGCCTACTAATGATTGTCTTGCTTAAGAGATGCGAATATTAAAATTCAAATCAACCTGTTGATTATTATTTATGGCTTTCTAATGGCAAACCAGTATCGGCGCTAAAATTACGGAAAACCCCAATACAGAAAAGTCTATGGGTATCACAGCAAGAATAATACAAAATTATTTTAACATCTCAGAGAGATTTTCTGACAGAATTGCCATCAACCAGGAGGAATATATGTGGAATTTTAATAATTGGAGCAAAAGCTTGGACGCTTATCAGAGACTCCAGGAAACGCAAAGTAAACTTCATGAGTTTCTTTCTTCTGATACAACATCCTCAGTCCAACCCGATGGGGGGGGCGCGCACGACCTGCCGCAAAGACAGCGATATTCTATTCAGCAAGCTGAGTCTCAGGGCAGGCGGCTCGTAGATCAAGCAGAACTACAAACGCAGGTTGAGCGCCGCTTTTCAAAAAAGTCTGAGACAAGATATGTAACGGAGGTTCAATTTGTTCCAGATCACCTTGAGGATACTGAGTATCGATACAGCTCTAGAAAAGTCCCCTATTGTGAGGATATAGCACTCATTGAAAGATTTTGCGAGGGTGCTCTGCTAGGTGGTAGCAACTCTAACACCGTGGACTTTTATAAAAATCAGTTGATCTCTATTAGTGACTATCTTCAGCGACAGCACATGCCAGCGATTAACGCACGTTTATTCTCTGATAGTCTTGAAAGCGATTTAAAACAGTATGCGTTTCAAAACAATCGCAGTGATACGCTGGCAATTATAGGTCACTTACGACGTATTGAATCTAACAAACACGGGGTTAGTGCTATTCTGCCTTTCAAAACAAAAAGTTCAGATTTAGACGAATGGTTAATCGATCAAGTGTTTTCCGACGAAAACCAGACTACTTCCTCATATAGATCAACTTTGCGCGCGCTCAGTCATTGGCTCGCAGCACAAGAAAAGCCGGGGCTGTGTGATCCGGACTATCTCCATTCCCACGAATTGACGGGAGATGTGCTGAAGTTCAGCTGTTTGCCAGGCCGTCACCAATGTAGCGCGGCGTTGCAACACATGCGAAACTATGACCTTGGTAGTAAAGTTCGCCTAAAGAAGCAACGTGATACCCGTAATATCCCAGACGAGGACCAAACGTTAATCTCGCACTACCAAAAAATTGCTAACGATGCCTTGGTAATAAAAAATAGTAAAGCCGGAAAAAAAACGAATCGTGATCCTCATGGAAGAACGAGCGTTGACAAGTACGCGTCTGTACTACGCTCATTCAGCGCGTGGCTTAAGGAGGAGGGAAAAGGAAGCTTGTCAACTCTTCTTCACGATCCAGAGTTGGATACGTATAGGGATTTATGGACGCACAACAAAAGCTCTTCTAATGCCAAAACGGTTGTAACCCTGCTAATGAAATTGCGTGAAATATTTCCACCCTTCTCAGTAGAAGCGGTACAAGAGCCTAGTCACTCCTCTTTTACGTTGCCAAATTCAGAGTGGTCAGGTTGGGGCTGGAATCC
Source organism: Pseudomonas sp. Pme6b (assembly GCF_058129925.1). Classification (NCBI taxonomy): domain Bacteria; kingdom Pseudomonadati; phylum Pseudomonadota; class Gammaproteobacteria; order Pseudomonadales; family Pseudomonadaceae; genus Pseudomonas; species Pseudomonas sp. Pme6b. Next base: position 5,425,816 of record NZ_CM176704.1, on the reverse strand, counting down.
AGATACGCCGCAATACCCCCCTCAAAGTCCAGCTTCGACCTTCAACGGACTCTCCTCCCTGAGTGATTACGGCCGCGAATTCGACCTCAATACGCCCCAGCAAGAGCAGCCGTGGAGCACCTATGGGGACTATGGCACTCAGGCTACAATGGAGCACTCGGCCCTGCCCCCCATGAGTCCCGAGAGGATCGATGTGGACAATCTGCCGTTTACCCAGGACGTCGAAGACCCCGAGCTGCCTCAAGTGACTGAGACTTCGTGGCTGCTAGACGGACATTTGCACGCCTACACCAACGACCTCGCTCGCCGATTGCAAGAGGAGTCCAATGCCCATTTACTCCACTTTGCCGACTCGCAAATAGTCACTATGCTGAACTCCGAGGATGAAGCACAGAGAAACGTTGCGTTGCGCCGTCTAGTCGGAGACGCAGTCAACCCTGCCCCACCCATCGCGTTCATGCCCATCAACCGAGATAACGTCCATTGGTCGCTTCTCGTCGTCGACCGTCGAGATAACCACTCGCCTGCAGCCTACCATTACGATTCCATGGGAACTCCGCATCCACATCAGCACTGGCATGCCCAAATGGCAGCCTGGCGCCTGGGCCTTGATGCTTCGCAAGTCTATAAAATGCCCACCGCCATACAGCCGGACGGTTATTCTTGCGGCGATCATGTGCTGACCGGTATAGAGGTGTTGGCTCACAGGGTGATCGACGGCATGTTCGATTACGCGGGCGGCAAGGACCTGAGCGATATCAAGCCAGACCGCGACTTCATCAGGGATCGTCTTGCCCCAGCGGATCAAGCGCCAGCAGAAAGCAGTGTCAGGTCAGTTCCCGAGCCGCCCGTCGAACAGAAGAAAAAGAAAAGCAAGTGGTGGAAGTTGTAGCGGCTTGATGTATAGGAATTTCAAAGTTTCTATAAAGGGCAATCGTCCCCAAAAGTCACCTCTGCGTGATGCCGAGGTGGCGTTGAGGCTGGTGAAACGCTTTTCTCACGCCACATCGGCGTCTAAAAACGGGGCCATTGCGACGTTCTGTGTAGTGGTCAACTGATCCCGGACACGACGTTAAGGTTGAGCGGGCGCCAGTCCACCTTTGTACTGGTGTGGTCGAATCCAGTTGTAACGATGCATCAGATAATGACTGATATCCCGCTGAGCCCCTTGGGCTGTCGTGTAGCCCACACAGTCGGTATCCACTCAGCTTTCAAACTGCGGAATACACTCTCCATCGGCGAGTTGTCATAGCAATTACCTCGGCGACTCATGCTCTGGCGTATGCGGTATCGCCAAAGCCGCTGGCGAAACTGTCGGCTCCCATATTGGGTGTCCTGGTCTGAGTGAAACAGCAGGTCCTGAGGCTTCTACATCGTAGCCACAGTCATCGATAAATTCAGTGACTTTTTGATACAGATCAATAATAGCTATCAGGCTTGACTGATCATTGAACTAAATCTCTGAATATGCAATTAAAAACCCACATTTCTGGAAATGTGAAAAGTTTTTAAATATGGTAGCTAGAAACCTGTAATCCATTTTAAAGCGCAGCAAAAGATGAGTGTAAGAGAGGCTGTTGTAGTCCTTTTTTCAAAATCCATAGGCTCTCCAATTTTAGAGGTTACTATGCAAACCTATAAATACTACCCCAAGAATCTACCTGCCATTGGCACCGTTCTGCTGACGACTTATGGCTTGTTCGCCCATAAAAACGAGATCCCCAAATCTCATGTAACTGATGTTTTAAAAATTTGCAAAAAACTCACCGATGGTTTCGATGACGAGATGCATCATTTAAGCGCTCTTATGCTGATGATTGCTGACGCTCCAGTGGAACCTTTGCTCAACGCATCTGTCGCTCACAAAGGCTCCATCATCGGATTTACTTCTCTTGGCTACCTTCTATCCTATGGATCTATTAGTGAAACGGCTAAGAGCATCATCCAGACAGGTAATGGTGTTTTTCTCGTGGAGCTAAGTGGTAATATTGACAACCCTACAGCTGATCTCAAAGTTTTCAACTCTTGGTCTCAGTATCAAAAATTCCTCAAATGGGGACGAAATTGAGACTAAGAAGCATTCTTGGAAACGTCGTCAAGCCTACTAATTAATAGTAAAAAATCCATACCCATAAAACCGCGGCCCTGGCAAATGAGCGGTGCCCCAAGCTGGCCCCGTCGAACGATAGGTTCTACGCCCTAATGCATATGGTTGGCGTTGTGCGAGCGCGCTACGAAGCAACAGGAGTCTTGGCAAGGCAAGCTCGCGGAGCACCTTCCTGACGGCTGTTCAAAAGACGTTGAGTTAACATAACGCTTGCGCTGCAGCTCTGCCACAAACCTTTCGGGACTTCTGCTGTACGAAACGGTTAAGATATCTTACGAACGTCCGACAAGCCTGCGGTGCTGTGGCGCTGGGAGCGGTCTAAAAGAAAGCTTTATCTGAGACAATACACCAGGATGAACATGAGATTTTCCAATACCAACGCAGATAACCCCCTGATTACCAAAGCTGAAAATTCTGCTATCGCTGAAATCGAAGCCACCGCAAGCACATTGCAACTCGTCAGCCGCCTTACTCAGATGAGGTTCGTGTCCATTGCCAAATTTACAGAAAGCGACTGGGTTGCCTGTGCAGTTCATGATGCGGTGCATTTCGGCATCGAACCAGGTGATGCTTTTGCTTTGGAGTCTAGTCTTTGCAATGCAATGCGTTTTGATCATAAGGCTTTAGTGATTCCGAGGTTGAGCCAGGATCCAAAATACCGTGATCATCCGAACGTGAGCCGTTATGGCTTCGAAAGCTACATAGCGATACCTATCTTTTTTTCCAACGGATCGCTATTTGGTAGTCTTTGTGCTATCGATTCACAGCCAGCGGTGCTGGATGACCCAGATGTGATTAGCACTTTAGAAATAATTGCCAAGCTGATCGGCTTGATTTTCTCTATGCATATAAACCAACAGGACCATGCGTCGTAGCTACGGTGGAAAAGCTTCATATTTACAGTACGTCTGGGTTACGTATACCCCCCCCCCCCCCCATAGTATATTTTACTGTTATAACTGTATCATTGTAATTATACTAAATAGCGGTCATAAATTGGGGTGGGGGCTGGATCCTCAACGCATGATATTCAGCGATCAAGAGAAATTTTAGTTGAACCGGCGTATTCGCTCAGAGACTAACTTCCCGCGCGACGACCGCCGCGCCGGGGTAGTTTTACTGGCTGTTTAGGGTCACTCACCTGAAACATTCGCTGAATTAACAGGCTTTTTGAATCGCCCCGGGTTTCGTAGTCACGGAAAAAAAATGCCCAATAGCCAAAAAAAGTCACTTCTCGAAATGCCAAAAGATTGGCCTTTGCCAGATTACTATCTTCTTGAGCTAGGCCGCATAGCTGCAACCTGGTCGGTCCTTGAAGGTAGCTTGAATATCTATATAAAAAAGTTGTTAGGTATCAATGACCCTGACGACGCTAGACCACAAATAATCACTACACATATGAACTTCAAGCAAAAGCAGGATGCCTTTGGAACGCTATGTGACATTCTAAAAGATTCACATCCAGGATTGAAAGACTACCAGGCGGTAATAGCAGCCATGAATAAAGCGGCAAAGGCACGCAACATATATGTGCATGGTTCGCTTCACTATGACACTGAGACGGCGAATCTTTTGCTGTCTTCGGTGAGTGCACGAGGAAGCTTCAAAGTCACATTTGTCCCTACAACGGTGGAGGATTTGAAAGGTGTGTCTGTACTCATTCACAAAGCAAGCGTGGCTCTGCACAACCTAGTTACAGGGTCTAAACATCCAGGTCTTTTTCCAACACAGGCATGAAGCTGAATGGCAAATTCTTGGCATGCAGATCTCCCATCCCCAATACTTTTTAAGCCGTTTCACAGCTTGCCGCCGCTGAACTCAGTCCGTATCAAGCCACGTCAGTACTTCACTTTAAACGTCGGCGAATCCTCCGGCCGCTGACCGCGCCGGTCATAAAGGCGGGTGGTGCTGATGTTCGCGTGCCCCAGCCACATCTGTACTTTGGCGATATCGGCGTCGTGCTCCAGGGCGTTGGTCGCCGCCGTTGCGCGCAGGCCATGCACGCCCAGGTGCTCGACGACGATGCCGGCCTTCTTGGCATAGGCCTCGACAACGGTATAGATGCCGTTGGCCGTAATGCCGGCGCCGGTGGTAGTACCGCGCAGCGAGCGAAACAGCGGACCCGGCGCGGTGTCTCGTTCAACATCCTGTTCCAGGTACGCGTGGATGCGCTCGGCGGCCATGGGATGCAGCGGCAAAAAGCGGATCTTGCTGCCTTTGCCATGCACCCGCAGGTGTTTAATGCCACGCCGCTCCTGCAAGTCGCCGGTCGTCAGTTGTGCCGCTTCTTCTCGACGCAGGCCGTGGTACAGCAGCACGGCCAGAATAGCCCGATCACGCAATCCCTTGAGCGTTTCAGTGTCCGGAGCCTCTAGCAGCTGCTTGGCCTGGTGATCGCCGAGTGCCGGAGTCTTGCCTTCGTTGGTCTCAATCCGAGGCCGTTTGACGCCATGCACCGGGTTGCCGCCAGCGACGGCATTGTTATCCAGGAGGTGATCGAAGAGGCTGGCCAGTGCGGCCAGTTTGCGCCGGATGGTGGCCCCGGCCAGGCCGCGTTGTTCCAGATCGGCGCGCCAGGCCAATACGTGCGATCGGGTGACCTGGCGAAAGTCATCGGCGCTGGCCAGCCCTATAAAGGAGCAGAAATCCGTCAGGTCATTTTGATAGGCACGGCGTGTGCGCGGATTGTCGAGGTTGGCAAACCACTCGACCGCTGACGGAACTCTGGCCAACTGCTGAAATTCGACCGCCGATAGCCTGCGGTGGTCGCCGGAGACTACTTTCGTCACTTCCTGCATGTACAACCATCAATCGGATTATTAGCGATCACGTATCACCATTCCAGTCACCAAAACGACGCCAGTACCCAGCAGCGTACACGATTCGGAAAAGGCCGCAATAAGTGGTGATAACCTATTTTATCACCAGTAACCATAAAAATTACACGGTGTGATATTTTTGCATTACCAAACAATGGTCTTGACTCTGAAGGAAAAATAAAACTAGTAAAGAGCCTATATTTGGTCTATATTTGGGCTTCTAACATTAGCTTAGGTGATCCTCGGCCTAAGACAACCAAGCGTTATGCACCAGTTTATCGCGGTGCAAATACAAACATGAAGGAGGTCTCAACTCATGCGAGTTGAAACAATCAGTTTTCTGAAACGCAACGCAGCCGACCTGCCTCTCGATGAGCCATTGGTCGTCACGCAAAATGGTGTCCCGGCCTACGTGGTGGAGTCTTACGCTGATCGTAAGCGCCGCGATGAGTCAATCGCCTTGGTGAAGCTCCTGGCAATCAGCTCCCGCGAGTACTCCCAAGGCAAGCACTGTTCCACTGACGAACTCAAAGCCCGATTGAGCAGGAGGTTTACCCAGAAATAAATAGGAGCATTAATGAATACGTTTGCACTGCGCTTTACCGATGTTGCCCAGCAAAGCCTTGAGGATCAGGTTGAACACCTGGCTGTCCATCAGGGATTCTCATCAGCTGCTCAACGCATAGATACCCTTATCGATGCCATCCAAGACAAGCTCCTGTCTACCCCGTTGGGCTACCCGGTCAGCCCTCAATTGAGTGAGCTGGGTGTACTGCACTATCGTGAGCTGAACACTGACGGATACCGGATCTTTTACGAGGTGATGGATTCAGATGGTATTACCTTCATCGTCATATTGCTCGTATTAGGAGGTAAACAAAGTGTTGAACAAGCCCTCATCCGCTATTGCCTTCTTCAGCCTATATAGTGTCTGATGATCCTGCGGCCAGCTTAGTGTAAGTCTCCATTTCTGACGGCTCGTAAAACACTTTGAAAGGAGCGTAATCAACGCTCCTCATATTTAGTCCACTACCTTAATTTCTGGGCTGTTGAACGAAACTATATCTAGACTTTCGTCTGCTAGAAGTAGAGAAAAGTGAATTACTCCGTCAAGATCACCAACGCCATAAGTTTCAGCCTTGAACCATTCGATATATTTCGAATTTTCAACCTTAAATAGTGAGTAGTCGGTTCTTCTCGTCGTTCGCGCGCTATCAGACCTCCAGCTATAACTATCATTAGCAAGTTTAAAGCCGACAATGTCTTTTAACTCAAATATTAACTCTATCTCAAAAATCTGATCATTTCCAGCAAGCAATATTATTTTTAGTTCCGTCTCAGTTCGTGAAAAAAAACGCAGAGCACACCGACCAATTTCGATGTCAGGTATTATCCAGTCTATATAGTTTTCGAGTTTATCGACCATATCTCACCTTTACTCGGTCACGTCCGTTCTGAATCTCCAATGTAGGTCGGCCGTCAGAACTATCAGGGCGCACAACAATTTTTCGACCGTCTGGTAATGTTCCTGCTCTACCGTTTGGTATATCTTTAACGTCAGAGGGATTCATATCATCGAAGTCATTATTTGCTGTATCCATGTCTCCTTCAGGCTTGATCCATATATCACTAGGCCCTCTAGTTTTGTCACCTGGAATCGCATCAGGTACTGGACTATCAACACTTTCATTATGGTAACACCCTCCCGCAGGACACTCTCCATTACCCAGGGAAGGTGAGTAAAGTAAGCATGACGCCCCGGCACCTAAGCCTAAGCCGACACCTCTCCCAACTTGGGGTAGAATATCTGGAATGCTATCAAACCAGGTTGGCAATGCAATTGCTGCTAATCCCATAGGATCAATATACGACATAGGGTTGGCGTTAACGTACGCGTAAGTATTACGTCCACCCCCTAGCCCAATCGGATCACTCTGCACATACCGCCCGGTGTCCGGGTTGTAATCCCGATGATAGTTATAGCTCAGCTGCGTTTGCGCATCGTAGATCTGTCCTGGAAACCTTAGTGCTATGGCCGTGGCTTTGCCGTCGCCATCCACATCCTCTTCAGGCGCGCCTACACCATACGCATCGCTGTTCCAACGCCACAGCAGTGCCTGGGAACTGTCTGTCGCCAGTCTCGGTGTGTTCAGGTGATCGACATGAAGGTAAATCAGTTTGCTGCTGCTCACTTCACCCAGCGCAGAGAAGTTCGCCGTCAGCTGTGCCAGCGGCATGTTGTCCAGCCAGAACCAGTATTGGCCACTGGTTTTCTGGCCATTTCCGTCATAGAACGTTTGGCCGATCAGCTTGCCGCTTGGGTCATACAGGTAGGTGGTTGTGCCCGCCAACGCCTGACTACCCATGACGTAAGAGCGTTTGATGATTCGCTGGCCTAGTGCGTTGTATTTGTAGTCGGCAATTTTGTAGATGTTTGCCTGATAAACCTCGCTCAGACGGCCTTGGCTGTCGTAGGTGAATCGGCGGCCATTGATCTGCGTGTGGTTACCCGCAGCGTCCACAGGCAGTGTGGAGCCATTGACGCTGGTTAGCCGGTTGCTGTCGCTGGCATAGGTTAAAGACTGAGTCTGCGTGGCATCACTTGTGGTCAGGCTGGTAGTGGTACGCTGAGTTCTGTTGCCAGTGGCGTCGAAGCTGTAAGCCTTCTTGATGCTGTTGGTTTGCTCCTGAGTCAAACGGCCCAGTGCATCATATTCATACTGCACCGCACCCCACAGACTGGTGGCTGTCTCGGCGATATTACTGTCAGCGTCGTACCGATAAGTTGTTTGCCAGTTGCCGACTTGCTGCTGGGTCAGTTGATAGTCCTGGTCATAGGTTCTCGACAGCAGGATACCGTTGCCCCAGGTAAGAGAATTGACTGGACCAAAAGGCTGGTAAGAGATGTTGCTGGCCAGCGTTGCTGTCTTGTTGCCGATGGCCAGTTTGATGCCCGTGACCTGTGCCGCGCTGTTACGCGTGTAGGTCAGGTTGATATTCGATGGATAGCCGATCTGCACCAGATTACGGGCGGCGTCATACCCGTAATTCAGTGTTTCATAATAGTCGCCGCTGTTAACGCCAACCGAGCGATACTGCCTGACCAGATTGCCCTTGGCGTCGTAGGTATACGTCAGAACCCCGGCACTGTCCTGTAGGCCGGTGAGGTGGCCAATTCCAAGATTGCCATCAGCAGTCTGATCATAGAGAAACTTGATATTGAGCGCCGGTGTGGCCGGATAGCTTTTACTGGTCAGACGATTGAGCGCGTCGTAGGCATACTCGGTCACAACCCCACGTGCATCAGTGCTGCGAATGAGATTGTTGGCCTCGTCGTAGGCATAAGTGCTGGTACCGCCGTCCGTGCTTTTGCTGCTGATGCGGTTGCCTAAACTGTCGTAGGTATACAGCGTCGTCACGCCACGTGGGTCGACTACCTTGGTGACTTTGTCGTCAGAGTTGTAGCCCAAGGCCGTCACGCCCTGCAGAGCATTGACGATCTTGCTGACCCGATTCAGAGCGTCGAACGCTTGCTGCGTTTTGTTGTTACGCGGAGTGGTATAGCTCGACTGATTGTCGTTCAGGTCATAGCCATAACGTTGCGTCTGATCACCAGCACCCACAACCCGGATCAGACGACCTAACTCATCGAACACACGTCGCTGAAGATGGACCACGGCTCCATTGGTGTCTTTGGTCTGTTCCGCCGTCCGATTACCCATTGGGTCGAGAGTGTAATTGATGCTTTCACCAAGCCGATTGCGCACCCCGATAAGCCTGCGGGCATCGTCATAGCTGTACTTGACCCAGTTTCCATCAGCCGTGGTCACTTGCAGCAAATCACCGACTTCGTTGTACCCATACTGGGTAGTCGACGAATCAACAGTCAGACTGGCAAGCCAGCCTTGAGGGGTGTAGCTGAGGGTCGTCACCACCCCGTTTGGGTCAGTGACACTTTGCGGATTGCCGTAGCTGTCGAAACTGGCAAGCGTGTAGACCTGACCCAGCGCGTTGGTCACCGTTGTAAGGTTGCCTTGGGCGTCGTATGCATACCGAGTAACATCATCCACGTCAGTACGCGCGCCATCCACACTCGCAACCTGCCCCAAGGCAGTATAGGTCCGGCTGATCGTGCCGGCCTGGGCAGAACATGCCAGCCAAGCGCAGGCAATACCTACTGCAGTTTTACGCAAGAAAGAAACGGTCATGCTCAGATCCTTGAAATAGGGAGTGCTCATCGGGATGTGCTCTGCCGAGTGAGCTCGCGTCCTTGATTGTCATAGCTATACACAGTCACGCGATTGGGTTCAATTACCCTGATTGGCAGAAAACGATCAGGGTCCCATTCCGTTGTAGTGGTGCGTGCCAAGCTAGTACCGCTGGCCTCGGTGCGGCTGATTTCCAGGCCCCTGTCGTTGTACTCATAAGTGGTAACCAAGCCTTTGGCATCGGTTTTGGTCAGTACGAGGCCGCGGTCGTTATAGGTGTAGGAGGAGTTGGTAGCTGGGCAGTCGGGGGTAGGTTCACCTTTAACTTCGACTAATCGCTTCACGCCGGAAATAATTTCGTACCTATATGTTGTATCTTTACCAAGCTCATTTGTTACGACACTGGATAAGTCAGATGTATAAGATATCTTGACCGCACCCGCATTACCTGCATGCTGACTGGAAATAGCCCTGCCTGCCCTGTCATAAGCCCAAGTGGCAAAGCGAACACCTCGCTCATCTGTAATCCCTGTAAGTAGATTACGGCTGAAAGAGTCTTCGCAGTGGTACTTTCTGATAGAGACACTACCGTTAGAAGTCAGTTGCCGCTCGGTCAAATTTTGATTATTATCATATACGAAAGTAATATCTTGCGTAGTTGTCTTTACTGATTTAATCCTACGTCGCGCGCCTTCCACCAAGACAACAGACTCGCCATAGTTATTGTTTACAACTATCTCACGCCCTGTACCTCGCTTACTGTAAACCAACTTATATACAACCCCTTGCGGATCATTAACTTGAGTCAGATCACCCGAAGCTGAAAAAAATAATACCTCATGATTTAAGCCGTCATATCGCCACGAATCGTTTTCCTTTTTTAGAATTCCGACATCAGTTTTGGAAATGTAATTTTCAGTACTCGGCGAAAATAGATTTTCTTTACCGTCCGATCTTACCATAACCGCAGATCGATCCGAAAAGAAAAGGTAGGTAGAAAAATTATGTCTCCAAAGACTGTCCGAGCTATTATAGAAACGCGAAATCCTCATGGTTTTCGATTCAAAGTCAGTTTCATCTTGAATCTTATTTCCATATGTGAAATTGATAGGATTCCCTGCTAGAGTTGATGGGCTCGAGCAACTCATAGAGTGATCATCGCGCCCTTTAGCAGACTCCTTTGTACAAGCACTGTACCGTGGATTTGGTCTCTCTCCCTCAGGACAGTTTAGTGTAATCAACACCCCATCGCCAAACGTAGTTGGATAAGAAGAGTTAAAACCACATGCGTAATAGAACTGAGATATATATCGATTATTTTCGGGTTTATAGAACTGTGTCATATGCGGCCACGACTCATATAGTGTTTCGCACATCTGCTCTGGCGTTTCAAAATAAGCGTCAGGAAGGTTGCCGTCCGTCCTCCAAGTTTTATAAACGTCTGCACGAACAGGCGACAAGTATATAGCTTGAGCAATAAAGACTAAAAAAGTCTTGAAAAAAATCTTTTTACTTTTCATGAAATGCCTTTTCCAATTTGAGCGTCGTATGCGTAACGAGTGACGTCATCCACATCAGTACGCGCACCAACGATACTTGCGAGCTGCTCAAGGGCTGTATAAGTGCGACTGATGGTGCTTGCTTGCACAGAGAATGCCAGCCAGGTGCAGGCAATTCCCACAGTGGCTTTGCGCAAGAAAGAAACGGTCATGCTCAGATCCTTGAAATAGGGAGTGCTCATCGGGATGTGCTCCGCCGAGTGAGCTCACGTCCTTGATTGTCATAGCTATACACGGTAACTCGATTGGGTTCAATTACCCTGATAGGCAGAAAACGATCAGGGTCCCATTCCGTTGTAGTGGTGCGTGCTAACATAGTACCACTGGCCTCGGTGCGGCTGATTTCAAAGCCCCTGTCGTTGTACTCATAAGTGGTGATCAAGCCTTTGGCATCGGTTTTAGTTAGTACGAGGCCGCGATCGTTGTAGGTATAGGTGGAGTTGCTGTAGGGGCAATTAGGCGTAGGCTCTCCTTCAATAGATGTAATCTTCTGTATGCCTCCAATAACCTCGTAATGATAAATCGACTTGCGTCCTAAAGAGTTTATAACCGTAGAATAACCTGTTCCGTAGGTAATCTCAGTTTTCTGAGATTCATTTGCATGCTTTGAGGAAACGGCACGACCAAGGCTGTCGTACTCCCAACTGGCATAAACGATTCCTCGTTCATTAAGTATCCCTGTTAGGAACTTATCAGAGCTAGGGAATCTCCGAACAAGTCCCGGTTATGCGAAAATCGCCTGACCACCTGATCCGAGCCTCCCATGAGCCAGATGAGCTTTTCCGATTTCGAATATGCCAGCAAGCGCAAGCAGACACGCCGCGAACGCTTCCTCGCCGAGATGGATCAGGTCGTCCCCTGGACAGGTCTGCTGGGCCTGATCGAACCGTTCTACCCCAAGGCCGGCGGTGGCAGAAAACCTTATCCGCTGGAAACCATGCTGCGCATTCACCTGCTGCAGAACTGGTTCTCCCTGAGTGATCCGGCCATGGAAGAAGCGCTCTACGAAATCACCCCCATGCGCCAGTTTGCACGCCTGACGTTGAGTGCGCCGATACCGGAAGACACCACGATCATGAACTTCCGGCACCTGCTGGAGAAACATCAACTGGCTCCTGCAATCCTCGCGGTCATCAACGGTTATTTGCAGGAAAAAGGCCTGTCGCTGCGCCAGGGCACCATCGTCGATGCCACCATTATTCATGCCCCAAGCTCGACCAAGAACAAAGACGGCGAGCGTGATCCCGAGATGCATCAGACAAAGAAGGGTAACCAGTATTTCTTCGGTATGAAGGCCCACATCGGCGCTGACGTTGAGTCTGGACTGGTTCATCACGTCCATGGCACTGCGGCCAATGTGGCCGATGTCACTCAAGTCGCCGAACTGCTCCACGGGGAAGAAAACGCGGTCTATGCGGACGCTGGCTACACCGGTGTCGAGAAGCGTGAAGAGCACGAAAATCGTAACGTGATCTGGCAAATCGCGGCGCGGCGCAGCACGTATTCCAAGCTGAACAAACGCAGCCTGTTGTACAAAGCCAAGCGCAAGATCGAGTACTGCAAAGCGCAGACACGCGCCAAGGTCGAGCATCCGTTTCGGGTCATCAAGCGCCAGTTTGGTTACGTGAAAGTACGCTTTCGTGGGCTGATGAAAAACACGGCCCAACTGACCACGCTGTTCGCCCTGTCGAACCTGTGGATGGCTCGAAAGCGACTAATGGGTTTGGGTGAGTTGCGCGCTTAACACGGAAAACCGAGCGAAAAACGCGCTCGACTCACACTGCATCAGACCGTTTTCAGAAAAATAGCGCTATGTGCCTGGCAAATTACGGCTTGCCACCGCTGCGCGGCAAGTTGATCGGAGCATCCCTAGCATGCAGTGTAAGCGAATTGGTGCCCTTGGGCGTACAACTGAAATTTCTACTTGTGATGTACCAACAAGCACGCCGGATGTTTTTGTAGGTAACCCAGTAAATGTTATTTCCGGAAACAAAATGCAACAGGAGATTGACTTTACAGCTGGCGGGGCCCATAGCATAAAAGTTTTTCGTACTTATAATAGCTTGAATGGGGCCTGGGTCCATAATTTTTCCTCACGCCTGGATTTCGCTAGCGGCTCTGTGGTTGTGATAAAAGGAGATTCCGGAGCATCAGCTTATACAGAAAAGTCAGGCGTTTATACCTCCGTTTCAGATATCGGAAAATTGAGCTATGACGGAGTCAATAGCCAATGGATCTATAATTCTGTAGACCGCTCAACATATTTTTACTCCGCCATTGGGAAATTAATAAAGATTTCCAACCCTGACGGCGGAAATGTGACTCTGAATTACGTAGTTGGTAGTTCGAGTACTAGAATACAGTTATCAGACGAGTATGAAAATATTGTTGAACTAGAGGAAGACTCTAGGCACCAGTTGTTAAGCATGAAAAGCAAAGACCTCATGGTAAACTACACTTATAATTCAAGTGGCATGCTATCTCGTGTAGCTAAGTCAAACGGGAGTGTCGAGATGGTGCGCTCTTATAAGTATGAAAGCCCTAGGGATGCTCCGATCAACTTGCCGCGCAGCGGTGGCAAGCCGTAATTTGCCAGGCACATAGCGCTATTTTTCTGAAAACGGTCTGATGCAGTGTGAGTCGAGCGCGTTTTTCGCTCGGTTTTCCGTGTTAAGCGCGCAACTCACCCAAACCCATTAGTCGCTTTCGAGCCATCCACAGGTTCGACAGGGCGAACAGCGTGGTCAGTTGGGCCGTGTTTTTCATCAGCCCACGAAAGCGTACTTTCACGTAACCAAACTGGCGCTTGATGACCCGAAACGGATGCTCGACCTTGGCGCGTGTCTGCGCTTTGCAGTACTCGATCTTGCGCTTGGCTTTGTACAACAGGCTGCGTTTGTTCAGCTTGGAATACGTGCTGCGCCGCGCCGCGATTTGCCAGATCACGTTACGATTTTCGTGCTCTTCACGCTTCTCGACACCGGTGTAGCCAGCGTCCGCATAGACCGCGTTTTCTTCCCCGTGGAGCAGTTCGGCGACTTGAGTGACATCGGCCACATTGGCCGCAGTGCCATGGACGTGATGAACCAGTCCAGACTCAACGTCAGCGCCGATGTGGGCCTTCATACCGAAGAAATACTGGTTACCCTTCTTTGTCTGATGCATCTCGGGATCACGCTCGCCGTCTTTGTTCTTGGTCGAGCTTGGGGCATGAATAATGGTGGCATCGACGATGGTGCCCTGGCGCAGCGACAGGCCTTTTTCCTGCAAATAACCGTTGATGACCGCGAGGATTGCAGGAGCCAGTTGATGTTTCTCCAGCAGGTGCCGGAAGTTCATGATCGTGGTGTCTTCCGGTATCGGCGCACTCAACGTCAGGCGTGCAAACTGGCGCATGGGGGTGATTTCGTAGAGCGCTTCTTCCATGGCCGGATCACTCAGGGAGAACCAGTTCTGCAGCAGGTGAATGCGCAGCATGGTTTCCAGCGGATAAGGTTTTCTGCCACCGCCGGCCTTGGGGTAGAACGGTTCGATCAGGCCCAGCAGACCTGTCCAGGGGACGACCTGATCCATCTCGGCGAGGAAGCGTTCGCGGCGTGTCTGCTTGCGCTTGCTGGCATATTCGAAATCGGAAAAGCTCATCTGGCTCATGGGAGGCTCGGATCAGGTGGTCAGGCGATTTTCGCATAACCGGGACTTGTTCGGAGATTCCCTAGGAAAGTCTAGAACCTCCGAATTATCACATGTCACTTCCCCATAGTCTACAGATCCAAAATATCCTTGATTCAAATCAGAGCCACATTGAAAACGCTTAGATTTATAGTAGGGATCATAAAAACTCTTTTCCGGACGATAAGCCGAGGAAATCCCCGGAAGCTCAACATAGTATATATATTCACAGCCCTGTTCCGGAGTTTGGAATATAACTGGAGGGATGTATCCTTCCCACCAAAATTTATAGGTCCGAGCTTGGGCAGACTCTTCGCTTACAAAAGCTAAAGTTATTAGTACAGCAAAAAACCTTGTAAAATTATTCAATGTCATAATCCACGCGATAGATGAATTGCAAGAGTCCAAAAGTCTTAACCGGTCTAAAAGAGAGTAGGCCGCTCAGCGAAATCACGGTTCGGCCTGGAAAGTGGCGGCGGCTATCCAGATCGACCACACCGACAAGGCGAACCGGCTGATACGAGAGCAAGGCAAGGTCATGCACAGATCCTTCTGGTAGAGGGTATTCAATAGCTAAATGGTCATGTCAGCGAGGAATGACTTGCCGGCCGGTTTCCCGGCCTGACTGTCGTAGGTGTATACCGTGGTACCGGCGGTTCTACAACCTAGGTGCGCAGGAAGCGGGTGGGGTCCCGTTCGGAGGTAGTGACTGGGGCATGAGGAGTGCCGCTGTCTTCGCCGATAATATCAAAATGATATCCATTATCGGCAATTTTCGGAGCCGAATTGCATGGTAGTACGACTTGCCAGCGCGTAGGTTATCCGTTCCTGTCCAGTGCTTTGACAGCAACCAGGCTAACAAAGGGACTACGTACGAGTAAAAACGTATTCCCGTTACGCGCTTTGGTTATTCTTAGGTGCTCTGGTCCGTGGTAGATATTGATTTTGGGTGTTATAGCTGATGCAGAATTTACCCAGCTGCCGACTTGGTGTTGCCCATAAGCATTCAGCATTAAGTCAGACCTGCAAACGCTTCACGAAGTAGAGGCTTGGGTCAGCGAAATTTCGGCAGATGGGTCAATTCTGCATCAGCGGCAACACCCATGTAGGCCTTAGTGTTGACCACTGATGATAAAAAGCCTCTGTTCATTCGCCTTCGCCAGATTGATATTGGGTGTTCCTGTGATTCTAGCGAAAAAATGAGGGTTGCGAAGCCGCCTCGGACCGCGCTTAGCTTATGCCGTTAGGTAAAGTGGGCCCCGTTTGGGCAGCTCCTTCGCCGCGAATAACTATCTATTTGTTCCGGACGGCAGCTCATCCATTGTTGTATTGGAGGGCATCAGTTCGTCGGGCTTTGAAGACATGCCAAGACCCGATATTTTTGCTCCATGTTTGTTGAGGATCGCTCGGAGGGTCGTGCGCGTGACGAAGATGGGCGGAGGATCGATGAGGCCGTTGTGATGGTCTACGAATCGTGGTTCGGTAGTAGGCGTCAGCTTTTCCATGCTTTGCTCCCGAGTCTAAATGACATAGATACCCGCCGCAGCTCAGTCGCGGTGGCCTCCGTGATATTTAATCCGGAGTAGGATCTCTGTTGATGAAGTCTGCAAACTCATCGGATCCACTCACGCTATCACCGTTGAACCTCTCGGTCTTGTCGGAATGTGACGGTTTGCGATTCTCATTGATCGAAGCCGCGACCCTGCCGCCCGCCGTATCTGCTGCCGCCGCACTGGCTCGACTGCTTATGCTCTGGCCCACTTGTTCAGCGATGAGCGCCCCGGCACTTGCTGCCAACCTTCCAGTCCGGGCCACCCTCGAAGCATAGTCTGTGTTCTGTCCATTGCCCATGGCTTGCCCAAAAGCCGATTGTCCCGAACCACTCATGGTGTGCTCCTCGCTGCCGGAACTGTATTCAAAGCTACCTGTGTCAGTGGAGCCGCTGTCCATGTGGGCTTCGGCAGCTTTAAAGGCAGCCGTGAGTGCTGAAGTGCCTCCAGCTATCTCGTTGGCTCCCGCCAACGCGGTGCTCGCTGCCGAAGATACGGTAGAAGCAGCCATAGTTGCTGCTCCTATCGCAGCTCCAGCGCCGAAACTACCGATGCCTGAGGTCTGCCCTCCAGAGCTGATTATGCCGGCAAGCATTGGGGGTAGCTTATTGACCAGAGTGAGCAATACCACGGATGCGACCAGGAGTACGCATAGGCTATTCAGATCAGGCGTCCCAACTGAAAAGGCCTGGTAGTATTGGTCCAAAAATGATCTTCCTACACCGATCAGAAAAGTCATTGTGAAAAGCTGGATACCGACGCCAAGTACAGTTTTGTAGTAGTTAATCGCTATGTCGGAGGTCCATTGGCTACCGCCAAACCCTAGAAGGAAGATCCCGGCGTAGGCCAGCAACCATGCCGAGATGAGCAGCAGAAGCATGTTCACCGCGATCAGTGCAAGGATTACCAACACTACGATAGCTGCCGCGAGCATCAGGGCGGTGACTACCGGGTATAGCAGCGAGGCTGACTCGCTGACCTTGGTGAGAATGTTGAATCCTATGTCCACGATGCTCGACGGAGAAAGGCCGCTTCCAAGTCCAGAAGCGTTTGCGCTGATATCTCGCATGGTGTCGATGATGGACAAGGATATAGCTGGTCCATTGATTAGTAACCACCAAAAGAATCCCAAGGTTACGAAGAATCGAATGGTCTCGACGAAGAAGGCTTGGATGTCGGCGTTACGCAGGATCATCAGGCCATAAGTCCAAACGATGCTTATGGATGCTAACCCCCAAAACAGCCATGAGGCGCGCTCTGTGATCTCGTCTTTCCAAGTCACTGCGACCGTCGAGAAGTTATCCAGAATTTTGTTGAGCATGTCGCCGCTGTCCAGACCCGCTGCTTGAGCCGTACTGCTGAATGCTAGCGCGATGAGCAGCAGGTGGATTGGTAGTAGCCTTTTCATAGAGTCACCATTTCCTGTCTGAGCTTTGGGTGTTTTTATGCCCCAGGACACACGCTTCCTGGTTGTTCGTTTTAGACGACGCCTGCTCTGTTTGTGGCGCTCCGCAACCAGAGGGCATGCTGTCATCAGCGGCTCCGCAACCACTGGTCAGTAACGCGATGAGGACAAGCCACGTGGTTCGCCGAATGAAAGCATTCATATCGTCACCACTGCCTGTCTGCGCTTTGGCTATTGCGGCCGCTGAGAGCTTTTCGATCCGCAGCAAGCTTCTGAGCGTCACGATCAGCCTCCACCTGTGCGTTTGTTGCGAGCGCGTTTTGCTGTGCAATTAGCAGGCTGCGAATTTGTAAAAGCTGACTGGTTTGTGCGCTGGCAAACTGGTTTGCTGATTGAATAGCCTGCATCTGACCTGTAGCGCCACTCGCAGCACGCTGTATACCTGCAAGAGCTTGGGCATCGGATTGCAAGGTTTCTTGCTGACGCGAGACGCTTGTTAGAAGGGCGTCATTTGCCTTTTTTCTGGCGGTGGTGGCATCGCTCTGCGAGTCGGCAATTGCTTGTTGGTCTTGAGTCATACACGTGTCCATACCGATGCAGGGTGCTTTAGCGTAGTGAGCCGCATCCTGATAACGCGAAAGGTACTGCTCTAAGCTCCCAGCTTGATTTTTGTAGTAGCTGAGTGTGTCCTGAGCCGCGAGTAGCTTTGAAATCGTCTGGTCAGCCTCACTCCAGATGTAGGCCGCCGGCGCAGCTGTGTTCTGCAGCATGGTTTGATATTGCTGAAGCTGAATTTTGTACTGTTCAATCTGTTTGGCTACTGCCGCTACGTTCTGAATTGCGCTAATGGTTGTTTGGCTGGTGTTCGCGCCGTCGAATACCGGAACGCCTGCCATTGCGAGGTGAGGTATGGCCGCAGCGATAAGCAAACTAATCCATCGTGGGGTTTCGGGAATTTTCATTTGGACTCCAAAGGGTAGGGTGAGCGGAATTTTTTAGCCGCTAAAATTTCAGCGCCTGTACCAGTCGGAGCATTTCGTCCTGGTTGGTCTCAATCCGCTTTAAAAGTGCGCGTACGACTGCGGGCGTCCAATTGCCACCACAGACAGCCAGCTTGGGGTCATCTGTTAACCACAGCTTTAGCAATCCACCTAATCTGCCTTGGTCAGCGTTAATCTTTACGATTTGCAATACATAGGTGGAATCCAGCGTGCTCTTGACCTCGTATCCGAGGCTCAAGCGGCGTAGATATTCCGCCACTGTCAGACCAACATTTGCTGCGTTCTCTTTAATCGTCTGCTCTTCGTCAGGTAGGACCGGCACTCGCAGATGCTTTCCGTATTTTCGTGTGTGTTCCTGCTGTTTGTGAGGACTCATTTTTAACCTCCTTCTGGTGTTCATAACGTCGCGGAAGCGACCTGCCTCGCAGAGCAAGACAGCATTGAGTGCCGCAGGCGCGAATACGCGATAGTGGAATTGGCTAACCGACTTGTCGGTTGGCTAACTTCACCTGTCTTGCCCTCGAAATCACCGTTGTTTAGCCAAACAGTGTCCATTTCTCCGAGCGAACTACAGCATTGTTTTGCCGCACAAAAGGAAACTAATCGGTAGAACAACGGAATTGTTCGGCAGATGAACGTGAAAAGCGGTATTGATCGCTGTAGCAACGAAAAAAGTCTGGTTGCTGATAGCTTGTTTGGTCTGTTTAGTGCGTCTTGTTATCCGCATTTATGAGTACGCGAGCATATCGGCGAAATGCTTGGTAACCGAAATTGATTACTCCCTCTTCGCTGAGTGTTTTCCAAATGCTCAGCAGTGAGCATCCTCGCTGAACTGCATCCTCTATCTCTGATCTATGTATGATCATTACCGCGCGGTGCGCCAAAGAACTTTCTGGTTTTGCGCTTTGAATTACACGCTCTGCGATTCTGAGGCTTAGTGATTTCATTGCGTTTCTCTGGTCGCCTTATTGGCCTTGCTCCGAGCGAGGCCCCTCATCTGTCACGTCGCATTAGGGCGACGAGTTTGGGCTACGCGTAGTTTTTTTAATTTGCCTAGATACTCCAAGCCTACGTCAGAGCGCTTGCTTGCATTGACACTTGGGGGGCTGTCGCGCGCCGTACTAACTGATTTAGCAGGACTGTTCTCCTGAACGTCCTGTGACGTCAGCGCTGTAAAATTGAAGGCCCCTTCTCGGTACCGCTTGAGCGCGCCATGAAACCAGCGGATCGGCGTAGTCTTGATTGCCCCTGACTTTATCGCTGCACATAACTCGTCGAGCATGCGTTGTCGATCAAGTGGATCTACCTGCCCCAGTGCTTTGAAAACTTGCTCACTGGTTTCCGTAAGCATCGGAGCGGTCAGTCGCAGTTCCTGCTGGACCTCGCCAAGGATAGGGGGCTGGGTTGTAGTAGTATTTTTTGTTTTTGGTTTTTTTGTTTTGTAAGTATTTATAGGTCTAGGGTTATCCGAAATCGGGTCGCCCGAATGTGGGTTTTCCATATACGGGAGATCTTGGCTAATTTCGGTCACTTTAGAGTTTTCGGGCTGATCCCTCAGCCGCCATTCGTACCCAGCATAATGGCCGCGTGTATCGTATTTTTGCTCTACTTTCAAGTACCCAGCGTGCTGTAACTCCTTTATCCCGGACCTGATTGCGGTAGTCCCTGTTTTATACTTGACTGCCAGGCGTTCAACGCTTAGGTGTTCATAACCTGGCGGTAAAGAAAGCAATGCTGAGATTAGTCCCTTCGCCTTGAGGCTTAGATTTTCATCATTGATTATGTGGTTGGGTATCATCGTAAAGCCTCTTGATTGGCTTTGTCTTTCCACGAGCAAAGTTATAGACATACCGCTAGCCCTGATCGATGGCTTTGGCTACATCAGCAGTACGAAAATAAATTCTTCGTCCAATCTTCACTTTGCAAGGTAGGAATTTTCTAGAGACCTCGTTATCACCGCTCAAGCTAATCCGTAGACCGTCCTTGCTTCGATGAAGTACCTCCGCCAGCTGATCAATAGACAAGAGCGGGGCCCCAGAAAAAAGCGCGCGTATTGACTCTTCGGTTGTCATATTTTAAGTCTCGTTCGGTTAGCTTCAAATATCCTATGACAACTTCCACTGGTATTGGAAGCTTTTCTTTAAAATTATCTTGGCATCTATAACTTTAGCTAAGCTAGTTGGGGTGGTGTGACGTAAATTTTAGCGGCTAAAATTTTGTTCCTAATGGAAATGGCTGCTAGCTTTGCGGCCAGGTTCTCTGATCTGAGATGCGTGTACCGCTTCAGTATCCGCACTGATTTGTGGTTTCTACACTGGAAACCTCAAGGTCAGAAAGGCCGCCGTCAACGAGGGGGCTCACCACCCAGTACCTTAAACCATGAAATCCGGCGGCGTGAACTTTTTAACGAAAACTCCTGTATTTAGGAAGTCGGCTAAATTCGGAAACCCCAAGGGGGATTTTGTTAGTTCTAGAGAAATTTATTTACCACTTGATATTAATATTTATAACTTTAGCTAAACGTTGCTTTGGAATTAACTAAGAAGGTTAAATGGACGCGACGCGCTTTTTAGTCGCTAAATTTTTTTTCCTAATAGCCATAGCGTCCAGTTTTTCCACCAAGTCCTCTGACCGTAGGTGCGTGTATCGTTTCAACATCTGCATTGATTTGTGGCCGCTAATACTGGAAACCTCTTGGTCAGAGAGGCCTCCTTCAACGAGGCGGCTCACGGCCTCGTGCCTTAGGTCGTGAAATCTGAAGTCTGGCAACTCAAGCTTTTTAACGAGCAACCTCCACGTTTTGGTAAAGGCATAAGGGCGACGCTTTGTATCCTTGCCGGGTTCACCGAAGAACACCAGATTGCATTCACTCGGTCGAGCTGGATTTTCCATGGCCGATTGGAAGAGTGCTGTCGCTCGCTTGCTCAAAGGCACAGTGCGTTGTGCGTCGTTCTTCGTATCCACAAGCTTCACGATACGACGCTCCAGATCAACTTGGGATTTACGTAGCGAACTGATCTCTGCAGACCGCATACCTGTCTCTAGAGCGATACCAACGATCCAGCCGAGCATGGGGTTGCTGTGCTTATTCATGGCGATCAGTAACCGGCGCTCCTCGTCATGTGATAGCCGACGATTCCGGCCTTCTCCCGGGCTCGGCTTGCGGATGTTCAGGACCGGATTGAATGCGAGGCCCAGCCCCACTCTTGAATTGCAACGGTGAATAGATGGCTCAGTAAAGCCAGCTCCAGGCGAACAGTGTTGTTGCTGGTAGTACCAGCGCGCCCTTTTTCATTCAGGCGCTTGTCGCGATACCCTGCGATGATTTCAGCGGATAGGGCGGCCAATGAATATTTGCCCAGATGCTCGATGAGCTTCTTGGCCTTCGAGGTTTCGCCACGCTGGGTGGTGGGCTTCTTGGTGGGGGTGATGTCACTCAAGTATCGCTTGAGGGCTGCCTCCAACGTCATGCGCTCGGAGCCGCTACGCTGGATATACACACCTCTGACCATTTCGTCTTCGGTGCGACGTGACCAGTCCTCCGCATCGCGTTTGGTGCGGAAGGTTTTAGCCACAGTTGGCCAGCCAGTTTTGCGGATCAAAGCCTTCCAGGTGCCGGAAGGAGTTTTGACTAATGTTGCCATCTGAAAGGACTCCAAAGGTGTACTGGCGCACCAGTACTGTACCGATTTTGTACCTTTGGACCATAGGACTGTATTAGTGGAGAACCACCCAGAAACGCGAAAGCCGCGCAATGCGCGGCTTTGAGTATGGTGGGCCCACACGGACTCGAACCGTGGACCAAAGGATTATGAGTCCTCTGCTCTAACCAACTGAGCTATGGGCCCTCAGTAGGCCGCGGATTATAACGGCGGTTTCGCGGCTGTGCTATCCGAAACGTCCGAAAGATTCATAAGAAGAAATCTCGCGCTGAATTCTTCGGGTTGAAGGGGCAGGCTGATGATGTAGCCCTGGATCTGTTCGCAGCCCTCGCGGGTCAGGAATTGCTGCTGTTCACTGTTCTCCACGCCTTCGGCTATAACGGTCAGTTGCATGCTGCGCCCAAGGGCGATGATGGCGCGGACGATGGCGGCGTCGTGGGTGTCTTCGGGTAGGCCGCGAACGAAGGACTGGTCGATTTTGAGGATGTCCAAGGGCAGGCGTTTGAGGTAGCTCAGGGAGGAGTAGCCGGTACCGAAGTCGTCGATGGCCAGTGAACCGCCCCGGGTTTCTCGGAGACTCCAACCTTTGAGAGGATGGAGCGATGAAAAAACTACCGAAGTATTCCCCAGAGGTCCGTGAGCGGGCCATCAGGATGGTTTTCGAACACCTTCCTGAGTACGAGTCGCAGTGGGCCACCATCAGTGCCATTGCCCCCAAGATCGGCTGCACGCCCGAGACATTACGGCTGTGGGTTCGCCAATCTGAGCGCAACAGCGGCCAGCGTGATGGGCTGAGCACAGTCGAACGTGAGCGAGTCAAGCTCTTGGAGCGTGAGAACCGTCAGTTGCGTCAAGCTAACGAGATCTTGCGTAAGGCCTCAGCCTATTTTGCCCAGGCGGAGCTCGACCGCCCATTCAAACGATGAAGACGTTTATTGATGAAAACCGCCAGTCTTACGGGGTCGAGCCGATTTGCAAGGTGTTGCCAATCGCCCCGTCGACGTACTACCGGTACGCTGCTCAGCAGGCTGACCCCAGCCAGCAGTCAGCGCGTGCGCAGCGTGACCAGGAACTGGGTGAGCACATCCAGCGAGTCTGGGATGAGCACTTCCAGGTATATGGCGTGCGCAAGGTCTGGCGACAATTGCTGCGTGACGGACTGCAAGTCGCCCGCTGTACGGTGCAACGTCTGATGGGAGAGCTGGGCCTGCAAGGCGTGGTACGCGGCAAGCCCGTCAAGACGACGGTCAGCGACCAAGCCAGGCCGTGCCCGCAGGATCATGTCAACCGTCAGTTTGTGGCTGAGTGCCCGAACGCCCTATGGGTATCGGACTTTACCTACGTCAGTACCTGGCAGGGTTTTGTTTACGTGGCCTTCATCATTGATGTCTTTGCCCGATTCATCGTCGGTTGGAAGGTGTCCAGTTCAGCGCGTACCGATTTTGTACTCGATGCACTGGAGCAAGCCCTTTACGCCCGTCGCCCAGTCAAGCAGGGTGGACTCATTCACCACAGTGACCGTGGCGTGCAGTACGTGTCCATTCGCTATACCGAGCGTCTTGTCGAAGCCGGTATTGAGCCATCGGTCGGGAGTGTCGGTGACTCTTACGACAATGCTTTGGCTGAGACCATCAATGGTCTTTACAAGGCTGAAGTGATTCATCGACGCTCTTGGCCCACACGGGGGGCGGTGGAGCTGGAAACCCTGAAATGGGTGGACTGGTTCAATCACCGCCGCCTGCTGGAGCCAATCGGTCATATTCCACCGGTCGAAGCAGAAGCAATCTATTATCAGCAACTCACCGAGTCTGCCCAGGTGGCATGACTCAAACAAAAGGGTCTCCGAGAAACCCGGGGCGGTTCACCAGTTGCACACCGAGTTTCTTCAGTTTGTGCAGCACTGCCAGCGCTTCCTGGGTCTGGCTCATGATGAAGTTTTCGGTGATTTCCAGTTGCAGGCAGCCTGGCTCCAGGCCGTTGTCGGCCAGTAGTTGTTCGACAAGGTTCGTCTGGCGCAGTTGAGCGCCTGCAAGGTTGACTGACACTGGGCCGAACGGCTGACAGGTTTTGCGCCATTTGCCCATTTGTTGGCAGGCCTGCTCCAGCACCCATTCGCCGATTTGCAGGATCATGCCGTTTTCTTCGGCCAGCGGTATGAAATGTTCGGGTGGCACGTCGCCGAAGGTCGGGTGGTTCCAGCGGATCAGCGCTTCTGCGCCTATCAGCGTGTGAGTCAGAAGGCTGATTTTGGGCTGGTAGGCCAGGGACAGCTGATTGCGGTCCAGCGCTCTTCTCAATTCCTGTTCAAGGGCAATACGCTCGCTGGCCTGTGTGGTCAGGTCGCAGGTGTAGCTTTCGACCCGATTGCGGCCCTTGGCCTTGGAGCGGTACATGGCGGCGTCTGCGTTTTTGACCAGTGTTGCTACGTCGGTGCCGTCAGTCGGGAAAACACAGCTGCCAATGCTCGGGCTGATGTAGAGCTCATGTTCGCCAGCTTCAAAAGGCGTGTTGAAGCAGGCCAGCAGTTTGTTGGCGATGGCTTGTGCGTCGCTGGGCTGCAGCAGGCCAGGTAACAGAACGATGAACTCGTCACCACCAAGGCGCGCGACCGTGTCGACATCGCGCAGGGTCTCCTTGAGCCGGTGTGCGATGCCCTTGAGCAGCAGATCGCCGACCGGATGGCCCAGGCTGTCGTTGATGTGTTTGAAGCGGTCCAGATCGAGGAACAGCACTGCGCCAAGGCTGCCGGATTCTTCGCTGTGCAGTAATGCCGATTGAAGGCGACTCTCGAACAGGGTTCGGTTGGGCAGGCCGGTGAGCGGGTCGTGGTGGGCCTGGTAGTCGAGACGCGCCTGGGCGTGTTTGAGGCTGGAGATGTCAGCGAAAACGGCGACGAAATGGGTGGTGAGGTTGGCTTTGTTGCGCACTGCATTGATCGTCAGCCAGCTTGGGTAGAGCTCGCCGTTCTTGCGTCGGTTGCTGATCTCGCCCTGCCAGTGGCCATCGGCTGCAAGTTGATGCCACATTGAGGCATAGAACGCGCTGTCATGCTGGCCTGAGGCGAGCAGGCGAGGTGTCTGGCCGATGGCTTCGCTCTCGATGTAGCCGGTAATCTCAGTGAAGGCACGGTTGACGGCATTGATGCGCTGGTTGGTGTCGGTAATGAGCACGCCCTCGGCTGTGCTCTCGAACACCGTTGCAGCCAAGTGCAGTTTTTCCTGCATTTGTCTGCTTTCGGTTATATCCCGTGCAATCGTCAGCAGGCAGTCGTCGCCTGCGATGACGATCGGGTGCGAGGACAGTTCGCACAGTCTGATACTGCCATCAACATTACGAAGCCGGGCCCTGAAGTCCCGGACGGAGCCGTGCCGCTTCAGTTGCTCAATGAGCCTGGAGCGGTCGCCCAGATCCACCCAGACACCCAGGTCGAATGTCGAGTGTTCAAGGCAGTACGCTTCGCTATACCCCGTGATGCGGCAGAAACCTTCGTTCACCTCTAAAAGCATTCCGTCCTGTTGGCGGGTGATAGCCAGCCCGTCAGGCGAGGCATGAAACGCCTTGGCGAATTTTTCTTCGGAAAGTTGAAGTTGCTGCTGGGCCTGCTTGCGCTGGGTGATATCACGCACTATCACCAGTACGGCTTGCGTCGAGCTCTGGTCGAAAGGCTGGGCGGACATGAGCCCGGAAAAGGTTTCGCCGTTCTTGCGCCGAAAGGGGATCTCCAGGTTATGAATGTTGCCTGTCTGCAGTTGCTGCAAAACTTTTGGGCCTATACCTGGCACTGCCCACAAATCCAGTTGGGTGGGCGTTTTCCCAATCACTTCGTCAAGGGTGAGGCCGGTCCGTTCAACGAATGCCGCGTTGGCATCCATGATATGCCCGTCGGCAAGGCTTGCGATAATCATGGCATCCGGGCACTGAGCGAAGACCGAGGCGAATTTTCCCTCGGACAGGCACGACGCTTCCCGGTCACTGGTGTCGATTATTACTTCACGCATATGCGGCTTACGTCCGTGTCTGACTATCGCTGATATTGTTGTGGCGTGAATTTGTAACAATCACTGGCCAAGGCTCGACTGGCAAGCGCTTGTGTCCTGTGTGATACATAGTTGTAGGTCAATTCGCCATGGCCTGCAATTAGACCGACGTCTGACCTCTGTTTGATTTGATCAATTGACGACTGGACCTGCAAATCCGGATTTCTTTTTCCCGGAAACGCAAAACCCCCGGCAGGCCGGGGGTTTTGTTGACTCGCTGGTACGATTACTCGTCGAGGAACGAGCGCAGGTGCTCGCTTCTTGTCGGGTGACGCAGCTTGCGCAGTGCCTTGGCTTCTATCTGACGAATCCGCTCGCGGGTAACGTCAAACTGCTTACCGACCTCTTCAAGCGTGTGATCGGTATTCATGTCGATGCCGAAACGCATGCGCAGAACTTTTGCTTCACGGGCGGTAAGGCCCGACAGCACTTCGCGTGTCGCTTCTTTCAGGCTTTCAACAGTGGCGACATCGATTGGCGACTGCATGGTCGAGTCTTCGATGAAGTCACCCAGATGCGAATCTTCGTCGTCTCCGATCGGGGTTTCCATGGAGATCGGCTCTTTTGCGATCTTCAATACCTTGCGGATTTTATCCTCAGGCATTTCCATGCGTTCGCCCAACTCTTCCGGGGTCGGTTCGCGACCCATTTCCTGCAGCATCTGCCGGGAAATACGGTTGAGCTTGTTGATCGTCTCGATCATGTGCACCGGAATACGGATGGTGCGGGCCTGGTCGGCAATCGAGCGAGTGATCGCCTGACGGATCCACCAGGTGGCATAGGTCGAGAATTTGTAGCCACGACGGTATTCGAACTTGTCCACAGCCTTCATCAAGCCGATGTTGCCTTCCTGGATCAGATCGAGGAATTGCAGACCACGGTTGGTGTACTTCTTGGCGATGGAGATAACCAGACGCAAGTTCGCTTCAACCATCTCTTTCTTCGCGCGGCGGGCCTTGGCCTCACCGATCGACATGCGACGGTTGATGTCCTTGATCTCGGCTATTTTCAGGCCGGTTTCTTCTTCCAATGCCGACAGCTTCTGCTGGCAACGCTGGATGTCAGGCTGCAGACGACCAATGGCTTCGGCGTATTTGCTCTTGCCCTTGGCCAGTGCGTCAGTCCAGCTTTCGTCAACTTCGTTGCCCGGGAACTGGCGAAGGAAGTCGGCGCGCGGCATACGTGCATCACGTACACAAAGCTGCATGATGGCGCGTTCCTGAGCACGAAGACGCTCAAGGGCACCCCGCACACGCTCTACCAGACCTTCAAACTGCTTTGGAACCAGTTTGATCGGCATGAACAGTTCGGCAAGTGCAACCATTTCGGCAATGGCATGCTTGTCGTCGCGACCGAATTTCTTCAGCGCCTTGCGGGTGATTTCCATTTGATCGGAAACCGCACCGAAGCGCTGCTGGGCGATGACCGGATCGGGACCGCTTTCGACTTCGTCTTCGTCGTCGCTGGCGTCTGCCGATTCTTCCTCGTCGTCATCGGTGCCTTCGGCCTTGACGGCTTTGGGATCGACAGGCGGAGGTACTTCGGCAGGCGGCGCAATGCCGTCGTCCGGGTCGATATAGCCGCTCAGAACATCGGAGAGGCGACCGCCTTCACTGGTGACACGTGTGTATTCGGAAAGAATATGGTCAACCGTGCCAGGGAAGTGCGCAATTGCGCCCATCACTTCACGGATGCCTTCTTCGATACGTTTGGCGATTTCGATTTCGCCTTCACGGGTCAGAAGTTCAACGGTACCCATTTCACGCATGTACATACGAACGGGATCGGTGGTACGCCCGATGTCGGTCTCGACCGCTGCCAACGCTGCAGCCGCTTCTTCTGCGGCTGCCTCGTCGGTATCGGCGTCGGCCAGCATCAAGGCGTCCGCATCCGGAGCACTCTCGTGTACCGGGATCCCCATGTCGTTGATCATGCGGATGATGTCTTCCACCTGCTCGGGATCTGAAATATCCTCAGGCAAGTGGTCGTTGACCTCTGCGTAAGTCAGATACTTCTGCTCACGACCCAGGGTGATCAACTCTTTGATACGAGATTGCTGTTGCGCTTTTCCGGACATAACACCCTATCCACTGAAGGTCTTGGCGGGCAAAAAACAAGCCGAGGATTATACCCGAGCTATGACCTCACGCGCCAGTTGAGGTCGGGGTTTGTGCGGGAACATTGCGATTTAGCAGTTCCCTAAGCTGAATTTTCTCTTCTGCGCTCAACTCGGTTTGACGAGCCTTGCTGATCAGATGTTCCAGACTGCGCTCGCGTTGGCGAGCGGATAAGCTAGTTATAGTGTCGAAAAACTGTTGTTCAAGGTTGTCGGCCTCAATCAGCCATTCCTTTTCTGCCAGAGCGCGCAGCAAACGGCCCTGTTCAGTCCCGTGCCACCTCGCTATCAACTGTAACGACCGCAGGTTGGGATTCTTTTGCCTGGCTTCGATAAGGGCGACCAGCAGTTGCGCGTTAGATTGGTCTTCTGCAGCGAAATGGCTGGCATTTTCGACCTTTTCGGCCAGTTCAGGGTGATGCAGCAAGGTTCTCAGTGCGGCCTGCATGGGTGGCTCGACAGCGGTCGGTACACGCGGCGTTCGAGGTTCGAAGTCCTGACGCTTACCTTTTTTGCCCCAGGATTTGTTGTCCCATTTTTTTTGATTCTGACCGCCGGTTTTCTTTGGCGTCCATTCCTGCTGTGGCTCATAACCGCCTTGAGGCTGGTAATCGGCAAAGTCAGGCATGGCGTCGTAATCGACATAGGGGTCGTAGCTCGGTGGCGCATCCACCGGCGCGCTCTGTACCAACTGACTGACGGCCTCGCCGGTAAGCCCGGTAATTTCGGTCAGGCGTTGGCGCATCAGAATGCGCAGGTTCGCCCCAGGCACTTTATCGATGAGTGGCGCCGCGAGGGTGGCCATGTGCGCCTTGCCCTCCAGCGAGCGTGGGTCAGACTCTTTGGTCAGTTGCTCGAAAAAATAATCGGCCAGTGGCTGGGCGTGCTGATTGATGCGTGCCTTGAACGCGTCGGTGCCTTCGGAGCGCACCAGCGTGTCCGGGTCTTCGCCCTCGGGAAGAAACAAAAAGCGCGCCCGACGCCCGTCCTGCAGGTTCGACAGGGTGGCTTCCAGTGCCCGCCACGCGGCATTGCGCCCGGCCTGATCGCCGTCGAAGCAGAACAGCACGTTGGGCACGACCCGGAACAGTCGTTTCAAATGCTCTTCGCTGGTCGCGGTACCCAGCGTGGCCACGGCATTGCGCAAACCTTGCTGCGCCAGGGCGATGACGTCCATGTAGCCTTCAACGACGATGATTTCGTCGAGGTTGCGATTGAATTTGCGGGCTTCGAACAGCCCGTACAGCTCCTGGCCCTTGTGGAAAACCGGTGTTTCCGGCGAGTTCAGGTACTTGGGCTTGTCATCACCCAGCACGCGCCCGCCAAAGGCGATGACGCGTCCGCGCGAGTCGCGTATCGGAAACATCACCCGGTCACGGAAGCGATCATAGCGTTTGCCGGTTTCGGCGTTCTCGATCAGCAGACCGGCATCGATCATGACCTTTTGCTGCAGTGAGTCGCTGCTCAGGTGCTTGTACAGGTTGTCCCAGCCTGGCGGAGCAAAGCCCAGACCAAAGTCTCTGGCGATTTCACCGGACAGCCCGCGGCCTTTGAGGTAATCCACCGCTGCCTTGCGCGATGGATGGCTTTTCAGCGCCTGGCGATAGAACTCGGCGGCGGCGGTCAGCAGCGGGTAGAGCGGGGAATCGGTTGGCTGGCGGGGCTTCTGGCCTTTTATGCCCTGTTCGCGAGGCACTTCCATGCCTGCTGCTTTGGCGAGGTCTTCGACAGCCTGGGGGAAATCCAGATTGTCGTGATCCATGATGAAGCCGAGCGCGTTGCCGCCAGCGCCGCAACCGAAGCAGTAATAGAACTGTTTGTCCGGGCTGACGCTGAAAGAGGGTGTTTTCTCTTTGTGGAACG
This sequence comes from Pseudomonas sp. Pme6b, assembly GCF_058129925.1. NCBI lineage: Bacteria > Pseudomonadati > Pseudomonadota > Gammaproteobacteria > Pseudomonadales > Pseudomonadaceae > Pseudomonas > Pseudomonas sp. Pme6b. Next base: position 5,395,820 of record NZ_CM176704.1, on the reverse strand, counting down.
GGCAGCAGGCTGTGTAGTTTTTCCCGGCTTTCTTGAGCTGCACGCGCGAACTGACTACATCGACAATGTCGGTGCGGTTCAGAAGGTCGTCGATAAAGCTCTGGGGAATCAGCCCGGCCATGGCGTTCTCATCATTCAAGCGTGGTGCAAAAGTATCGGGAGACTCTACGAGCGTTCCGTCAGCCTGTCAGCCGTCTTTTTGAAGACGTGGGCAATCAACGGGCACGTCTTTGCATCCGATGGGCGGTGTGGGCCTGAAAGGGGAATAAACTTGAGCCTGCGGGCAGGTCATAAGGCTTCACGCTGGGTGTCCACCTGAGGGTGACAAAACCCGGATACATAGCCTGGGTGCACGGAAGACGCTGCCTTGGCTGAGCTTCTTGCGAAGTCATCAAGGCATACTCGTCTTATCATCGACCGGTCTGCTGCCCGAGTGGGCATGGCCGATGTAGCCTGTGAACAGGCTGGACGTGCTTGATTGAATGTCTGAGTCGCATCGGCGGCCTGGACGGGCTCAATCAATCTAGCTAACGCGCAATCCAGTTAACGCAAAAAAGCGAAGCTGGAACTGCCGACAGCCCGGCTGGTTGGCCGGGCTGTCGGCAGAAGCTTGCGACGAAGGTCTGTAAATTAATACAGACGAACGGCGCGGCGCTGTTCGCGCTGGACTTTCTTGGCGTGGCGTTTGACAGCAGCTGCTGCCTTGCGCTTACGCTCCGAAGTCGGCTTCTCGTAAAATTCGCGGCTACGAACTTCAGCCAGAACACCGGCTTTTTCGCAGGAGCGCTTGAAACGACGCAGAGCTACGTCGAAGGGTTCGTTCTCTTTAACTTTGACGGCTGGCATCCAGAGCTACCTTCATTCATTACCGGGGTCAACGCTTAGTGCAAACACTGCACAAAAGTACGTCGGTTTTTAAGGGGTGCGGATGTTAACCCCTCATTGAGAGGAATGCAAAGCCTCTGATCGAAAACCGCTGGTCGGCACCTCGGTCGACGACTATTATGCGCGCCTTCAAATCTGCCCCCTACAAGGCGCAACCCCATGCTAGTACTGGGATTAGAAACCTCCTGCGACGAAACCGGTGTCGCGTTGTACGACAGCGAACGCGGTTTGCTCGCGGACGCATTATTCAGCCAGATCGACCTGCATCGTGCCTATGGCGGTGTAGTGCCGGAGCTGGCTTCGCGCGATCACGTCAAGCGCATGCTGCCGCTGATTCGCCAGACACTGGCCGAGGCGGACTGCGTGGCCACTGACATCGACGCCATTGCCTACACGGCCGGACCGGGTCTGGTAGGTGCATTGCTGGTCGGCGCCTCGTGCGCTCAGGCGCTGGCATTCGCCTGGGATATCCCGGCGTTGGGCGTTCACCACATGGAAGGCCATTTGCTGGCCCCGATGCTGGAAGAAAACCCGCCGCAGTTCCCGTTCGTCGCGTTGCTGGTGTCCGGTGGGCACACGCAACTGGTACGCGTCGATGGCATCGGTCAGTACGAACTGCTGGGCGAGACGCTGGACGATGCAGCAGGCGAGGCGTTCGACAAGACCGCCAAAATGATGGGCATGCAGTACCCAGGCGGCCCGGAGATTTCCAAAGCGGCGATGCAGGGTGTGGCGGGGCGCTTTGTCTTTCCCCGGCCGATGACTGATCGTCCCGGGCTGGAATTCAGTTTCAGCGGGTTGAAAACTTCTGCGCTCAATACCTGGCAGCAATGTCAGGGCGCTGGAGACGACAGCGAGCAAACCCGCTGCGACATCGCTCTGGCGTTCCAGCAGGCGGTAGTGGAGACTTTGACCATCAAGTGCAAGCGTGCGCTCAAACAGACCGGCCTCAAGAGTCTGGTCATTGCGGGCGGCGTCAGCGCGAATAAGGCGCTGCGGGCTTCGCTGGAAAGCATGCTCGGCGACTTGCGCGGTAATGTTTACTACGCAAGGCCCGAGTTCTGTACCGATAACGGCGCAATGATCGCCTTTGCGGGCTGTCAGCGTTTGCAGGCAGGGCAGAAGGAAGATTTGAGCATCAGCGTGCAGGCGCGTTGGCCCATGGAGCAGTTGCCGGGGCTGTGATGACAGGCGAGGGTGCGATGATTTCAGGTTGCCCTTCAGAAATGTCGTTCGCGCCCGGCGAGCAGGTCGCGTAGATTGCCGCGATGGCGCCAGACGATGAGCAGCGTCAATACGCTCATCGGCAACAGCGCATGAGGTTCTTGCCATGCCAGTAATGGCAGGGTCAGCGGTGTGGCAATCAGGGCGGCGAGCGAGCTGGTACGCGTCAGGTAAAGCGTCAGCAGCCAGGCCGCTATGGCCAGGGCGGCTGCGGGCGGGTACAGCCCCAGCAGCACGCCGGCGGCTGTCGCGACACCTTTGCCACCACGGAAGCGAAAGTACACTGGGAACAGGTGGCCCAGCACTGCGCAGACGCCGATCCAGCCCTGTTGCGCGATGTTCAGGTTCCAGGCGCTGGCGATCAGGATTGGCAGCAGGCCTTTGCAGAGGTCGCCAAGCAGGGTCAGGATGGCCAGTTTTTTTCCGGCCAGACGCAGCATGTTGGTAGCACCGGCATTGCCCGAGCCACTGGCGCGCGGGTCTGGCCTGCCGCTCAGGCGGCTGAGCAGAATGGCGAAGGACAGCGAGCCAAGCAGGTAGGCGAAGGTGGCCAGTAACCAAAACATGCTAACCATTCCGGGCGAGGATGCCCTGATTCTAACGGCGCATCGCGCCCTTGTCGTGCAGTGGAGAGTAGTGCTTGGACAGAGTTTTCATCGAGGGCCTTGAGGTTGATACAGTCATCGGCGCCTATGACTGGGAGCGCGGCATTCGCCAGTGCCTGCGTCTGGACCTCAGCTTCGCCTGGGACAATCGCCCTGCAGCGGCAGGCGACGACCTGAGCAAGGCCCTCGACTACGCCAGTGTTTCGACACGTATTCAGGCTTTCGCCGAGCAGGCTCAGTTTCAGTTGGTAGAGACCTTCGCTGAGCGGCTGGCTGAAGTGCTGATGAGCGAATTCAATATTCCCTGGCTGCGTCTGAAACTGACCAAGCCGGGTGCCGTAGCGGCCGCTGCCGGTGTGGGTGTGGAGATCGAGCGCGGATGTCGCTGACGCGGATTTTCCTCGGCCTGGGGAGCAATATCGAGCGCGAACGTCACCTGCATGCCGGGCTGGATGCGCTGGATGGCTTTCTGACTGACCTCAGTTGCTCGCCGGTTTTTGAAAGCCATGCGGTGGGTATCAAGAGCGGGCCATTCTTCAATCTGGTGGTGTCGGCGTTGACCGATCTGCCGTTGATGGAGCTTGATCGCCGCCTGAAATTCATCGAGGCCGACAATGGCCGCTATGCCCCGGATCGCAAAGGGCTGCCGCTGGATATCGATGTGCTGTTGTATGGCGAGCAGGTCGGCAATTTTGACGGGCTGATTTTGCCGAGAGCGGAAATTCTGAAGAATGCCTTTGTGCTGTGCCCATTGGCATTGATTGCCCCTGAGCGTCTGCATCCGGGTGTGGGGATTGCATTCAGCAAGCTCTGGGCTGACGCGCAGATCGATCAGCAGCTCTGGCCTGTGGCTTTTGAATGGCGCGGCGTGGGCCTTACGCCTGAGGGTCTGCTGCGTAGCTGAGTGGGTTCGTGTTTCTCGGGTGCTGAAGATCGGACGCAGAGCGTCCAGGGCTGCGCTCCCACGCTGGTGCGTGGGAGCGATAGTAGTCAGTTAGAGTCAGGCGACGTGCTCCGCCTTATAGATTTTCAGCGCCTTGAGCCGTTCGTTCTTTAGCGCGTCGCCCAGTTCCTTGCCCTTGAAGCCCTTCTCCAGCAGCGGCTGTACTGACACCGTTCGAGCGGCCTGTGCTGCACCGCGCAGGTAATCAGCCTGTGGATAACTGCGTTGTTCGAAGCCGTGACGTCCTCGCGCGTCCATCTCGCACGCCGCAATGAACTCTTCAAAACGTTGCGGGCGGCGGTAGACGTCGACACTTTGCAGCAGCTCCAGCAAAGTCGAGGGTTTCAGTTCCAGCGCCCGATGGCCGTGGGTGTGGTACTGGCCGACCAGCAGTGCCAGTTCCTGACATTCCCTGGGCACCCGAAAACGCTCGTTGACCGCTTTAATCAGGCGCAGGCCGGTATGTTCATGGGCAATGTGCCTGGGCCATTCGGCTTCTGGCGTCAGCCCTTTGCCCAGATCGTGCAGCAGGCAGGCCCAGCGTACGGTCAGCGGGTGTTTGTGAATCGCAGATTGCTCTAGCACGCTGAGGACGTGTACGCCGGTGTCAATTTCCGGATGATGCGTAGCGGGCTGCGGTACACCAAACAATGCCTCGACCTCAGGCATCAGTTCCTTGAGCGCGCCGCAGTCGTGCAGTACCTGGATGAACACCTGAGGCTGCTCTTCCATGAGGGCGCGTGAGATTTCCTTCCAGCTTCGCTCGGCGGTCAGCGCCTTGAGTTCGCCGGATTCACTGAGCTGGCGCATCAGCCCCAAGGTCTCGGGTGCGATGGTGAAACCGTAACGTGCGTAGCGCGCTGCGAACCGGGCCACGCGCAAGACCCTAAGCGGATCTTCGGCGAATGCGGGGGAAACGTGGCGCAATATTCGCGCTTCAAGGTCTTTCTGACCGTTATACGGGTCGGTCAGGTTTCCGTCCTTGTCTTCGGCCATGGCATTGATCGTCAGGTCGCGCCGAATCAGGTCCTGCTCAAGCGTTACCTCGGGGCTTGCATGAAAAACAAAGCCTCCATAGCCCACGCCGCTTTTGCGCTCGGTGCGCGCCAGCGCGTATTCCTCATTGGTCAGCGGGTGCAGAAACACCGGGAAGTATGTGCCGACCGGGCGATAGCCCTTGACCAGCATGTCCTCAGTGCTCGCGCCGACCACGACCCAATCAATATCAGTGACAGGTTGACCCAAGAGGCGGTCGCGTACAGCACCGCCCACTTTATAAATCTGCATAAAAAGCCTCCGTAAGCGCGACAGGATAAACCTTGTGCCGTGCTTGCGGAGGCTAAAGCTGCATGAGCAGCCGTTTAAACAGCCTTTACCCTAACGTCTAAAGATGGACGACCGCCATATCAAGCCGGGGATACTCACTGTCGGCATGCTCGCCTTTTGGAGGTACGTGATGGGTCTTGACCACCTGATCGCCCTGCAGGGTTTCGAGATGGATATCAAAGCCCCACAGCCGGTGCAGGTGCTTGAGCACCTCGTCTGTCGAATCGCCCAGCGGTTTTCGGTTGTGCTGCTGGTGGCGCAGGGTCAGCGAGCGATCGCCTCGGCGGTCGATGCTGTAGATCTGCACGTTGGGCTCCCGATTGCCCAGGTTGTATTGCGCAGCGAGGATCTCGCGAATGGTCCGATAACCGTTTTCATCATGAATGGCAGGCACCAGCAGGTCTTCCTGCTGGTCGTCGTCCATGATGCTGAACAGCTTGAGGTCGCGAATCACCTTGGGCGACAAGTATTGGAGAATGAAGCTCTCGTCCTTGAAGCTGGTCATCGCAAACTTGATCGCCGTCAGCCAGTCGGTGCCGGCAATTTCCGGAAACCACTGCCGGTCCTCATCGGTAGGGTTTTCGCACATCCGGCGTATGTCCTGATACATGGCAAAGCCCAGCGCGTAGGGATTGATGCCGCTGTAGTAGGGGCTGTCAAAACCGGGCTGGAAAATCACGCTGGTGTGCGACTGCAGAAACTCCATCATGAAGCCGTCGGTGACCAGTCCTTCGTCGTACAGGTCGTTCATCAGCGTGTAATGCCAGAACGTTGCCCAGCCTTCGTTCATCACCTGGGTCTGGCGCTGTGGATAAAAGTACTGCGCGATCTTGCGCACAATGCGCACCACTTCGCGCTGCCAGGGCTCCAGCAGCGGCGCGTGTTTCTCGATGAAATAGAGAATGTTTTCCTGCGGCTCGGCAGGAAAGCGTGCGTTGTCCTCTTTGCTGTTTTTTTCGGCGTTCTTCGGAATAGTGCGCCAAAGATCGTTGATCTGGCGCTGAAGATGTTCTTCCCTATCCTTCTGACGCCGCCGTTCCTCTTCAGCGGAAATCGGATACGGACGCTTGTAGCGGTCCACGCCGTAGTTCATCAACGCGTGGCACGAGTCGAGCAAATCTTCCACGGCGTCGATGCCATGCCGCTCCTCGCATTGCATGATGTACTGCTTGGCGAACACCAGATAATCAATGATCGAGCTGGCGTCGGTCCAGGTGCGGAACAGGTAATTGCCCTTGAAGAAGCTGTTGTGGCCATAGCAGGCGTGCGCAACGACCAGCGCCTGCATGCAGATGGTGTTTTCTTCCATCAGGTAGGCAATGCACGGGTCCGAGTTGATCACAATCTCGTACGCCAGCCCCATCTGGCCACGCGAATAGGATTTTTCAGTGCTGAGGAAGTGTTTGCCGTATGACCAGTGATGGTAGCCCAGGGGCATGCCCACCGAGGCGTAGGCATCCATCATCTGTTCGGCAGTGATCACCTCAATCTGGTTGGGATAGGTGTCCAGAGCATACCGCTCGGCAATTCTGCCGATCTCACGGTCGTAGGCCCGGATCAGTTCAAATGTCCACTCTGACCCCGTGGAAAGGGGTTGGCGCTTCTGCTCTCTGGCGGTCATGACACTAACCTTCGCTGGAAGAGTTCGCGGAATACCGGATAGATATCACCGGCAGAGACCAGCTGCTGCTGGGCGAACGTGTCGGCGTAGTCTTCACCGATACGCTCGTATTCGTACCACAAGGCCTGGTGCTCACGCGGCGTGATCTCCACGTACGTGTAGTACTGCACGAAGGGCATGATCTGTTTGGTCAGGATTTCCCGGCAAATGGGCGAATCGTCGTTCCAGTTGTCTCCGTCCGAGGCCTGTGCCGCGTAAATATTCCAGTCGCTGCTTGGGTAGCGTTCGGCCATGATCTCCTGCATCAGTTTCAATGCGCTGGAAACGATGGTGCCGCCGGTTTCCCGGGAATAGAAAAACTCTTCTTCGTCCACTTCCCGGGCGCTGGTGTGGTGGCGAATGAACACAACATCGATCTTGTCGTAATTACGCTTGAGAAACAGGTACAGCAGGATGAAGAAGCGCTTGGCGATGTCTTTGGTCGCCTGGGTCATGGATCCGGAGACGTCCATCAGGCAAAACATGACCGCTTTGGAACTGGGGTTGGGTTGTTTGACCAGCAGGTTGTACTTGAGGTCGAACGTATCGAGATACGGTACGCGACGAATACGTGCTTTCAGTCGATCGATTTCTACTTCCAGTTCCTGAATATCGCCGAAGTTGTCGGGCTCTTCGCGCTTCATACGCTCAAGCTCGACAGTTGCCTCTTTGAGTTTTGCCCGACTGCTGCCGGACAGCGCAATGCGTCGCGCATGCGCCGAGCGCAGGGTACGGATGATGTTGATGCGTGAAGGGTTGCCTTCGTTGCTGATACCCGCGCGCACGGTCTTGAAGGTGTCGGTACCGGTCAGGTTGCGCTTGACCAGGTTCGGCAGCTCCAGGTCTTCGAACATGAACTCGAGAAACTCTTCCTGAGTAATCTGAAACGAGAACTCATCCATGCCTTCGCCGGAGTTGCCTGCCTTGCCAGGCCCTTTGCCGCCACCGCCGCCTTGAGGGCGGGCGATGTGCTCGCCTGTGGTGAACTCCTTGTTGCCTGGATGAACAACGGTCTGTTTGCCGCCACGACCGTGATGCAACACCGGTTCGTCAATGTCGCGTCCGGGAATACTGATCTGCTCGCCGTGTTCCATGTCAGTAATGGAGCGCCGGCTGACCGCTTCCTCCACTGCCTTTTTAATGTGGTCACGGTAACGACGCAGAAACCGCTGCCGGTTTACCGTGCTCTTGTTCTTGCCGTTGAGACGTCGGTCGATCACATAGCTCATAGGCTCCTCCGGGGAGCTTCAAGTTGTAAGCTTCAAGCTGCAAGCGAGCGCGCCATCGATCCCGAAGCCGGGCCTCGATCGCTTTTCGCTTGCAGCTGATAGCTTGAAGCTTGCAGCTGCTTTATTGCGATTTCCGCACGCGCAGATACCATTCGGACAGCAGACGTACCTGCTTGTCCGTGTAGCCCCTCTCGACCATTCGTGTGACGAAGTCGTTGTGCTTCTGCTGATCCTCCTTGCTGGCCTTGGCATTGAAGCTGATGACGGGCAGTAGGTCCTCGGTGTTGGAGAACATTTTCTTCTCGATCACCACGCGCAGCTTCTCGTAGCTGAGCCAGGTCGGATTCTTGCCGTTGTTGTTGGCGCGGGCACGCAGCACGAAGTTGACTATTTCGTTGCGGAAGTCTTTCGGGTTGCTGATGCCGGCCGGTTTCTCGATCTTTTCCAGCTCCTCGTTCAAGGCCACGCGGTTGAGAATCTCGCCGGTTTCCGGATCGCGGTATTCCTGATCCTGAATCCAGAAGTCTGCATACAGCACGTAGCGGTCGAAAATGTTCTGACCGTACTCGCTGTAGGATTCCAGGTACGCCGTCTGGATTTCCTTGCCGATAAACTCGATGTAGCGGGGTGCCAGGTATTCCTTGATGAAGCGCAGGTAGCGTTCACGCGTTTCGGCCGGAAATTGCTCCTGTTCGATCTGCTGTTCCAGTACGTACAGCAGGTGCACCGGGTTGGCAGCAATTTCGTGTGGATCGAAGTTGAAGACCTTGGACAGAATCTTGAACGCGAAGCGGGTAGAGAGACCGTTCATGCCTTCGTCGACGCCCGCACTGTCGCGGTATTCCTGGATCGACTTGGCTTTGGGGTCGGTATCTTTCAGGTTCTCGCCGTCATACACGCGCATCTTGGAGTAGATGTTGGAGTTGTCCGGCTCTTTGAGGCGCGACAGCGTGGTGAATTGTGCGAGCATCTTCAAGGTGTCAGGTGCGCAATGCGCTTTGGACAGCGAGCTGTTGAAAAGCAGTTTGTCGTAAATCTTGATCTCGTCGCTGACACGCAGGCAGTACGGCACCTTCACGATGTAGATACGGTCGATGAAGGCTTCGTTGTTCTTGTTGTTGCGGAAGCTGTGCCATTCCGATTCGTTGGAGTGCGCCAGCAGAATACCGGTGAACGGGATGGCACCCAGCCCCTCGGTACTGTTGTAGTTACCTTCCTGGGTCGCGGTCAGCAACGGGTGAAGGACCTTGATCGGTGCCTTGAACATCTCGACGAATTCCATCAGGCCCTGGTTGGCCCGGCACAGTGCGCCCGAGTAGCTGTACGCGTCGGCGTCGTTCTGTGGGAATTCTTCCAGTTTGCGAATATCGACCTTGCCGACCAGCGCGGAAATATCCTGGTTATTTTCGTCGCCGGGCTCGGTTTTCGCTACGGCGATCTGGTTGAGAATCGAAGGGTAGAGCTTCACAACCTTGAACTGGCTGATGTCACCACCGAACTCGGCCAGGCGCTTGGTCGCCCAAGGCGACATGATAGTGCTCAGGTAGCGTCGCGGAATTCCGAAGTCTTCTTCCAGAATCGCGCCGTCCTCAGTGGCGTTGAACAGGCCCAGAGGCGACTCGAAGACTGGCGAGCCCTTGATGGCGTAGAATGGGACTCTTTCGATCAGTTGCTTGAGCTTTTCAGCCAGGGACGACTTACCGCCGCCAACCGGGCCGAGCAGGTAAAGGATTTGCTTCTTCTCTTCCAGGCCTTGGGCGGCATGGCGGAAATACGAAACAATCTGGTCGATGCATTCTTCCATCCCGTGGAAGTCGGCAAAGGCTGGATAGCGGCGTATCACCTTGTTGGAGAATATTCGCGAGAGCCTGGAGTTGGTAGAGGTATCCACCAGTTCGGGCTCGCCAATGGCCAGCAGAAGACGTTCTGCGGCAGAGGCATAGGCGCTGCGGTCCTGTTTGCAGAGCTCCAGATACTCCTGTAGCGAGAGCTCTTCTTGCCGTGTGCTTTCGAAGCGTTGTTGGAAGTGGCTGAATATACTCATGACGTCACCTCGCTCGATACGTGGAGCCGGCGGCGGATCGTCAGTCGATGCTGGCAGCAACCACAATGCGGCTGCTGTTTCCCCCCAGAACACCTTAAAAGTAACTACCGATGACCCACGCGCCGGTGTACCGGCTCTCCCCTGAATACGGATGGCCTAGGCTAAGGATAGTTCGGATTCGGAAAGATAAAGAAGGGATGCGCGAGAAGACGGGCTGACCGTTCGTCAGATGGCTCGCGAGCCCGCGTAAAACGCGGGATCAGCTGTCATAAAAATATTTTTTATCAGCCTTGCGCGGTTTCGTCAGGGTAAGTGGCGCGCCACAGCTCAAAGCCGCCGTCGACGCTGTATACGTCGGAGAAACCCTGGCCCACCAGGTAGGCTGCAGCGCTCTGGCTGGAGTTGCCGTGGTAGCAGACAACGACCAGCGGCTTGTCCAGATCGGCCTTGGCGATGAAGTCGGCAATCGAGTGATTGTCCAGATGCACGGAGTCAGGAATGTGATTGCTTTGAAAAGTCTGCGCATCACGAACATCGACCAGCACTGCACCTTGCTCGCGCAGTGCCTGTGCCTGTTCAGGTGGAATACGTTTGAATTCGGTCATTGCCTGGGCTCCTGAGCCTGGGGGTTAGTGGCGGTGCCGGCCTGTGCGCTTGTAACAAGCCCGTTGGCGGCCTGGCCGACAGCATCGCAATTGCATTGGTGACGTTCAAAGGTATCAACGTTGAGCAGCGTCATCGAGCCGCCCCAGACACATCCGCTGTCGAGGGCAAAGACGCCAGGCTCGTTGCAGCGACCCTCAAGCGCCGCCCAGTGGCCAAAAATGATTTTCAGCTCACGGGTCTTGCGTTTCGGGTGGCTGAACCAGGGCGCATAGCCAGGTATGGCGGTTTCAACGCCTTCCTTGCTCTTCATGTCGAGCTTGCCGTCGCTGGTGCAGAAGCGCATACGGGTGAAGTAGTTGGTAATCACCCGCAAACGCGTGACGCCTTGCAGGTCGTTGTCCCACTTGGCCGGCTCATTGCCGTACATGCCGTCGAGAAAAGCGCCATACAGCTGGTCGTCCTGAAGTGCATGCTCGACTTCGGCTGCGTGCTTCAAGGCCTTTTTCAGCGACCACTGCGGCGCGATACCGGCATGCACCATGGCGACGTTGCGCTCTGCATCGTAGTGCATCAGCTTTTGCCGACGCACCCAGCCGAGCAATTCGTCACGATCCGGCGCTTCAAGGATTTCGCGCAGCGTATCGCCTTTTTTGAGCAGTTCGTGTTTACGGGCGACGGCAAGCAGGTGCAGGTCATGATTGCCCAGCACGCACACCAGCGATTCACGGAGGCCGTACAGGTAGCGAAGTGTTTCCAGCGATTGCGGGCCACGATTGACCAAATCGCCCACCAGCCAGAGTCGATCATGCTCGGGGTTGAAGTGGACGTGCTCGAGCAGGCATTGCAGAGGTTCAAGGCAACCTTGCAGGTCACCAACGGCGTACACCGCCATCAGTGCAGCGAACCCGGGACGGCCAGACGAAAGGGCTTTATGACCGCATCAAAGCGTTTACCGTCTTCAGCCAGCATCTGATAAGAACCCTGCATATTGCCCACGCGGGTGGTCATTACCGTACCGCTGCTGTAGGTATGGCTTTTACCGACCTCGATCAACGGTTGCTGACCGACCACGCCCTCGCCGCGCACCTCTTCGACATGGCCGTCGCCGTCGGTGATGACCCAGTGACGCGACAGCAGCCTGGCAGGTAATTTACCGTTGTTGTGCACGGTGATGGTATAGGCGAAAGCGAAGCGATTCTGCTCGGGTTGCGACTGTTCCGAGAGAAAGCGTGTGACGACGCTGACGTCGACCTGGTAACGAGAATCGGGCATGCAATAGGCCTTGAAATCCATAACGAAAAAATGGCGTGTGCGGCAGGTAGACAAGTCTAGGACAAGTAAGCGGGAAATGACGACTGGCAGTGCCGTTTACTTGTCCTCAGGGTTCACTCTGTCACAACTTTCTCGCTGAGAGTGTCTGCCAGACGGACGAATGCAGCCAGGTCGAGTTGCTCGGGACGCAAGCTGCCGTCTACTCCGGAAGCGGTAATCTCGTCGCTGGTCAACAGCAACTTGAGCGTGTTGCGCAGGGTCTTGCGACGCTGGTTGAACGCTTCACGCACGATGCGCTCCAGCACGCGGTGATCCTTGGCAGGGTGCGGCAATGTTTCGTAAGGGACGAGACGCACAATGGCCGAGTCCACTTTCGGCGGCGGGTTGAACGCCCCCGGCCCGACGTTGAACAGATGCTCCACGCGGCAATGGTACTGGACCATGATCGACAGGCGACCCCAGTCACCGCCGCCGGGACCGGCAGCCATGCGCTCGACCACCTCCTTCTGCAACATGAAGTGCATGTCGCGGATCAGGCTGGCGTTTTGCAACAGATGAAAAATCAACGGCGTCGAGATGTTGTACGGCAGGTTGCCCACGACACGCAGGCTGTGCGGTTCGGCACCCAGGCTGTTGAAGTCGAACTTCAGTGCATCACCCTGATGCAGGTTGAAATTTGGCTTGTTGCCGAACTGGCCGGTGAGGATCGGGATCAGGTCCTTGTCCAGCTCGACCACATCCAGCTGTGCGCCGCTGTTGAGCAGCCCTTCGGTCAGCGCGCCCTGGCCCGGTCCGATTTCCAGCAGCCGGTCTTCAGGTTTGGCACGAATGGCGCGCAGGATTTTGTCGATAACGCCTGCGTCGTGCAGGAAGTTCTGCCCGAAACGCTTGCGCGCCCGGTGTTGGTATTGCTCGGTCATGAATGGGTCTCGGCCATCTGGTAGGCGGTTTGCAGTGCAACGTGCAGGCTGCCGGTGTCAATGTTCGCGCTGCCAGCCAGATCCAGCGCCGTGCCGTGATCGACAGAAGTGCGGATAATCGGCAGGCCGAGCGTCACATTGACTGCTGCGCCGAAACCTTTGTATTTCAGCACGGGCAAGCCTTGATCGTGGTACATCGCCAGCACTGCGTCGCAGTGCTCCAGATATTTGGGGGTAAACAGAGTGTCGGCAGGCAGTGGGCCGCGTAAGTCCAGGCCCTCGCTGCGCAGGCGCTCCAGAGTCGGTTCGATGATGTCGATTTCTTCACGGCCCAGATGCCCGCCTTCGCCTGCATGAGGGTTGAGGCCGCAGACCAGAATACGCGGGCGGGCAATGCCGAACTTGTTCACCAGATCGGCATGCAGGATGCGTGTCACGCGCTCCAGTCGGTCTGGCGTGATGGCATCTGCCACTTCGCGCAACGGCAGGTGCGTGGTCACCAGCGCCACGCGCAGGTCGCCGGTCGCCAGCATCATCACCACCTGTTCGGTGTGAGTCAGTTCAGCGAGAAATTCGGTGTGTCCGGAAAACGCGATACCGCCGTCGTTGATCACGCCTTTGTGCACCGGGGCGGTGATCATGCCGCTGAACAGCCCATCCAGGCAGCCCTGGCCCGCGCGAATCAGGGTTTCCAGGACGAATGCAGCATTGGCCTTGTTCAGCACGCCGGTTTCCACCGGAGCGGCCAGTGGCGTATCCCAGACGTACAAACTGCCGGCAGGCGCAGGCAGGTCGGGAAGCGTATCAGGGGTGACGTCAAGCAGACTGACCGCCACACCCAGTTGCGCGGCCCGCTTAAGGAGCAGGTCACGGCTGGTGATGGCGATCAGGGGGTATGGCTGAGGCTGCGTGGCGAGCAGCAGGCAAAGGTCAGGGCCTATGCCGGCCGGCTCACCGGGTGTCAGGGCGAAACGCTTGGGTTTCACTGCGCAGCCTGGGTCGCGCCAGGGAGTTTGATTTCAACGTAGGCTTCGTCACGGATCTGACGCAGCCAGGTTTGCAGCTCTTCGTCGTACTTGCGGTTACGCAGTACGTTCAACGCCTGCTGTTCACGCGCCTGATCGGTAGCATCCGTGGAACGACGACCGAGAACTTCCAGAACGTGCCAGCCATAAGCGGTCTTGAACGGTTTGGACAATTCGCCTTGTGGCGTCTCGTTCATGACCTGACGGAATTCCGGAACCAGAGAGTTCGGATCAACCCAGTTCAGATCGCCGCCATTGAGTGCCGAGCCTGGATCTTCCGAAAAGCTTTTCGCCAGTTCGGCGAAGTCTTCGCCATTCTGGATGCGGTCGTAGATTTTCTCGGCAAGACGCTTGGTCTCTTCTTCGTTACGGATTTCGCTTGGTTTGATCAGGATATGACGCACATGCACTTCATCACGCATTTGTGCCTGCCCCTGGCCGCCACGTTTTTCCAGTAACTTGAGGATGATGAAACCGCCCGGCGTGCGCGCTGGAGGCGTCACGTCGCCGACAGGCATTGCGCTGAGCATGTCACCGAATGGCGGTGGCAGTTGCGCAGCCTTGCGCCAGCCCATGTCGCCGCCTTCCAGTGCGTTTTCGCTGGAGGAGGTGGTGGCTGCGAGTCGGGTGAAGTCAGCACCTTTCTTCAGCTGGTCATAAATGCCCTTGGCTTTGACCGCAGCAGCCTGGATGGCATCCGAAGAGGCGCTGTCAGGCGTTGCGATCAGAATGTTGGCCAGGTGGAACTCTTCAGACAACTGAGCCTTGCCCTGATCGGAGGCGAGGAAGTTTTTCACTTCCTGCTGGGATACCTGGATACGTTCGGCCACCCGGCGCTGACGCACACGGCTGATGATCATTTCCCGGCGCACCTGCTCGCGTGCATCGTTATAGGACAAGCCGTCATGAGCCAGTGCGGCGCGGAATTGCTCTACGCTCATGTTGTTGCGCTGGGCAATGGTGCCAATGGCCTGATTCAGCTCGTCGTCGGAGACACGAATACCGGACCGTTCGCCCATCTGCAACTGCAGGTTTTCCAGGATCAGACGATCCAGAACCTGTGGTTGCAGGGCTTCTGCAGGCGGCACACCAGAGCCACGCTTGGCAATGGTCTGCTGAACTTCACGTACACGCTGGTCCATCTGGCTTTTCATGATCACATCGTTGTCGACGATAGCCACGACACTGTCCAGAGGTTGAACCGCAGCATGCACTGCACCGCTCAGGAGTAACGCGCCCAGCATCAGCGGGCGCAGACAATCAGAAAGCTTGGTCTTCACGTTCACGATAACCTTGAATGCCTTTGTCGAGGAAGCTGTCTACCTTGGCGCCAGTTACACCGCCGAGCCCCTTCAACACGATTTGTAGGAATATGCCGCGGTCGCCTTTCTCGTTCTGAGGCGCTGCCTGACTGAACTCGTCGTAGTCGACCCAATAGCGGTTGACCAGACGCATTTTCCAGCAGCAGTTGTCGTACTCGAACCCGCCGAAAGCTTCGATGGTGCGCTCACGGTTGTAGTCATACTGCCAGCGGCTGATCAGGCTCCACTGCGGCACGATTGGCCAGATGACCGAGAAATCGTGCTGCTGGATCTTGTAGTAGTCCTTCACGTAGTTGGCATCGCCCGGACGTCCGTAGTCGCCACCGCCCACGATCCAGCGGCCAGTGCTTTCGTCGTAACGAATCTGGTCGTTGCGATAGCGATAGCCGAGGTTGACGATCTTGTTCGGGTTGTCTTCAGGCTGGTAATGGAACATTGCGCTGCCCGAACGGGTGCTCTTGCTGTCCGGATCCCAGTTGAAATCGGAGTTGAAGCGCCAGTCGCGGTTGAAGCGGTATTCGTATTCCAGCGCGTAAGGCGAAACGTTGGCGCGCGCATCATCACGATCAGCGAACACTACGCCAGGCAACTGCACCTTACGGTCTTCGAAATACAGCGCCTGACCGATGCTGAAGCGTTGACGTTCAAAGCCGTTGCTTTCAATCCAGCGGTTGGTGATACCCAGCGACAGCTTGTTCTCGTCGCCGATGCGGTCGGAACCGGTGAAGCGGTTGTCACGGAATAGCGAGGCATAATTGAATGTACTTTCGCTGGTGTCGAATACCGGGATGTCGGTCTGGTCTTTCTCGGGTACATAGAGATAGAACAGGCGCGGTTCCAGGGTTTGACGGTAATCCTTGCCGAACCAGTTGGTGTTGCGGTCGAAGTACAGGCCGCTGTCGACGCTGAAGATCGGCACGCTGCGGCTTTGACTACTGCTGTATTCCTCGCCAGCCAGAAGCGAGCTTTTGCCCTGACTGTCCAGGTCCAACGCGTACTGGGTGTAGACGTACTTAAGCTTCGGTGTCAGGAAACCATAGGTCCAGTTCATTGGCAGGCTGACGGACGGCGCCAGATTCAGGCGGTCCCCGTTTGCCCGGGCAAGGCCGGTGATGTTGTTGTCCAGGCGTGTCTCGGAGTTGCCATCTTCATCGATGAACGCGCCGCTGCGCAGATCACGTTCGAAGCGAACGGCTTCAGTCTGATAATCAAACTTCAGACCACCCGGGTTGTAAGGCAACGTACCGTTGAGCGTCAACTGTGGCAGGCGGTTGTAAGGCGTAACGTTCGCAACCGTAGCCAGCTTGTAAGCCTGAGCGTTGAGCACTGCCGAGTAGCTGTCGCCACGGTAGGTCAAAGAGCCCTGCTGGTTGAGGAAGTCCGTCCGTTTAACGCCGATCTGATCGGTTTCCAGATCCTGGAAGTAATACGGGTCGCTGATGTCGGTGTAATCAACCTGGGTCAGCCAGCGCGTATCAAGCCCGCCCTTGTGCTGCCAGTTGATCATCCAGCGAGTCTTGTCGTAGTCCGACTGCAGCTTGCGGTCGTCGTTCTCGTCGTTCAGGTACGCGCCGCCAAACTGGCCTTCGCTGCCTTTGGTCAGGTAGCGGAACTCGCCTTCCATCAGCAGGCCGCGGTCGGCCATGTAACGCGGGTACAACGTGGCGTCGTAGTTCGGTGCCAGGTTGAAGTAGTACGGAGTAACGAGTGTGAAACCGTTATCGCCGCCTGCCGCAATGGTCGGCGGCAGGAAGCCGGACTGGCGACGGTCGTCGATCGGGAAGTAGATATACGGCGTGTACAGAACCGGTATGTCCTTGACCCGCAGGGTAACGTTGGTCGCTGTACCAAAGCCGGTGGCCGGGTTCAGCGTGATGTTGTTGCCCTTGAGCGTCCATGCGTTACTGTTCGGCTCGCACGAGGTGTAGGTACCGTCCTTGAGCCGGATGATCGCGTTTTCTGCACGCTTGGCATACAGGGCGTTACCGCGAATGTTCGACTTGTGCAGGACGTACTCGGCATTGTCGACACGGGCTTCGCCGGTATCGAGTTGCAGCTCGGCCTTGTCACCGACGATCAGCGCGCCGTTGTCGCGCAGACGGACATCGCCGTTCAGCTCGCCACGGTTTTCGGCCTGATGCAGTGCTGCCTCTTGAGCCTGTACCTGCATGCTGCCCTGGCGCAACACGACATCACCTGCCAGCGTCGCGACCTGCGCTTCCTGTTCGTAACGCGAAGCCTTGGCTCCGACGAACATAGGCGCGTCTTTCATCGGCGTCTTGTCGTCCATGCCTGGGCGGATCGGCTCGACGTAGGCACCCGAGCAATACGGACCGGTCTCGGCCAGTTGTGCTGCGGTGAGCTTTTCGCGAGGAACCCAATCAAGGTGGCTGTAGTCAGCACTACGCGACCTGAGACCTTTGCCCTTGGCTTCGGTAACCAGTTGCGTACCTGCAACCTGCTCACCCGAAGAGGTGCCTTGCGAGGTAACTGTGCCGTTGGAACTGACCGACGTCGTGTCATGCACGGGGCGCGGAGGCAGATCCACTGCAGCAGCATTGGATTTCGGCGCACAGTTCCAGGCACCCGAAGCAGAGACTGAGCAGTCATACTGTTCCGCGGCGACCACGAACTGAGTGGCCAGAGGTTGCATCGCCAGCAGACTGCCGGTTACGAGCAACGGAAATTTTTTACGAAACGCGGGGGATTTCAATGCCATCTTATTAGTCCGGGCTTCCTGCGCGCCATCTGCCCGCGGGGGGGCCGCACGCCTCTCGATGGGCTGAAAAAGATTCCGGATAATAAAGCATGACCCGCTTGACGGCTAGCGCCGTCGGAGACCCTTGTAATGTCAGATCAAGATATACGCCTGCAATCCCTGAAAGTTTGGCTCGATGAGCAGTTGCCAGCGCTGTTTGCGGCACAAAATTGGGGCGCTGTACCCCCGGCCACATTGACTGCGGCCAGTAGTGACGCAAGTTTTCGTCGTTATTTTCGCTGGGAGGGCGCTGGCCGAACTTTTATTGTGATGGACGCTCCGCCACCGCAGGAAAACTGCAAACCGTTTGTGGATATCGCTCATTTACTGAAAAAGTCGGGCATTAATGTTCCAGAAATTTATGCCGAAGACCTGAAGCAAGGCTTTTTGCTGCTCAATGATCTTGGCCGTCAGACATATCTGGATGTGATTGACGCTGACAATGCCGATGCCTTGTTCGCCGATGCAATCCAGGCGCTGCTGGCCTATCAGCAATTGCCGATGGACGCGCCGCTGCCCAGCTATGACGTCGCGTTGCTGCGCCGTGAACTGGAGCTTTTCCCCGAGTGGTACGTGAAGCGCCACCTGGGTATCGAGATGGACGAGGCGCAACTGAGCGATTGGCAGCAGGCCTGCGAGTTGTTGATCAACAGCGCTCTGGCGCAGCCCAAAGTGCTGGTGCATCGCGACTACATGCCGCGAAACCTGATGATCAGCGAGCCCAATCCAGGCGTGCTGGATTTTCAGGACGCTGTCTACGGCCCGGTCACCTATGACGTGACCTGTCTGTTCAAGGACGCGTTCCTGAGCTGGCCACAAGAACGCGTCAGCGACTGGCTCAGAATCTACTGGGATCAGGCGCGTGCCGTTGGTATCCCGGTGCAGGAAGATTTTGCCGCCTTTGAGCGCGCCAGTGATCTGATGGGTATTCAGCGCCATTTGAAGGTGATCGGTATTTTTGCCCGCATCTGCCACCGCGATGGAAAACCGCGTTATCTGCAAGACGTCCCGCGCTTTTTCGCTTATATAGAGGCAGTTTTGTCGCGTCGCCCCGAGCTGGCTCAACTCGGGCAGTTGCTCACCAGTCTGCAGCAACCGGTAGAGACCGCTGTCTGATACGCCAGCGACGGCCTGAAAATGGCTATTTTGAAAGAAACCTGATTGTGTTGAAGAGGACTGCATGAAAGCCATGATTCTCGCCGCCGGTAAAGGCGAGCGAATGCGCCCGTTGACCCTGCACACGCCCAAACCGTTGGTGCGTGCCGGGGGGATGCCGTTGATCGAGTACCACCTGAACGCCTTGCGCGCAGCCGGGTTTCACCAGCTGGTCATCAACCATGCCTGGCTGGGGCAGCAGATCGAGGATTATCTGGGCGACGGTCAGCGTTTCGACCTGAGCATCCGTTATTCTCCCGAAGGCCAGCCGCTGGAAACAGGCGGCGGGATTCATCGGGCCTTGCCATTGCTGGGCGTTGAGCCGTTTGTGGTGATCAATGGGGATATCTGGACGGACTATGACTTCAGCGCTTTGCGCGTGCCGCTAGCCGGTCTCGCGCATCTGGTGCTGGTCGATAACCCGGCACATCACCCCACTGGCGATTTCTCGTTGGTCGACGGTCAGGTACGCGATGACGATTCGGCAGGTCAGCGGCTCACCTACAGCGGTATCGCTATCCTGCATCCACAGTTGTTTGCCAACTGTGAGCCCGGTGCGTTCAAGCTTGCGCCGTTGTTGCGTGAGGCCATGCATCAAGGCCTGGTAACGGGAGAGCACCACAGAGGGCGGTGGGTCGATGTCGGCACGCACGAGCGTCTGGCTGAAGTCGAGCAGTTGCTTGCGGAGACCCGCTGAATGCTTTGGCCTGGCACGTTGATCGGCGCGGGTGTCGGCTATGCAATTGCCAGCATCCCGGGCGCAATGCTGGGTGCTCTATTGGGGCAGGCGCTGGACCGGCGCCTGAAGCTGCAGAGCTGGGCGCACCTGCGCGAGCGTCTGGGAGGGCGGGCGGCGATACCC
Organism: Pseudomonas sp. Pme6b; assembly: GCF_058129925.1. Lineage (NCBI taxonomy): Bacteria > Pseudomonadati > Pseudomonadota > Gammaproteobacteria > Pseudomonadales > Pseudomonadaceae > Pseudomonas > Pseudomonas sp. Pme6b. The sequence goes on along the minus strand of NZ_CM176704.1, from coordinate 5,375,984 downwards.
GCCGATGGGCTGCTGTTTGTGTTGCTGGGCCGTCTGGCCAAGAGTGACGGACGTGTCCTGGCCAGTCATATTAATCAGGCCCGTACCGAAATGCGCCGTCTGAACCTGAACGAGGCGGATCAGTTGCGCGCCATCAACGCCTTCAAACGCGGTCGTGACGGTGCCGACGGCCTGCGCAGTTATTTGCGCGGTCTGCACGGGCAGCCGGACACCGCCGAGGAGTTGTTGTGTGCCTGCTGGCGCATGGCCTGGGCGGATGGCAAGGCTTCCCGGGTCGAGCGTGAGTTGATCGGGGTATGGGGCATGTGGCTGGGTTGGACAGGCCCACAAGTCGAAGCGCTGGCTGCCGATCACGACCCGATGAAGCGTTCGCCGGTCAGTAGTGGTGATGACTACAAAAGCGCGATGACGCTTCTGGGAATAAAACCGGACACCGATCCTTTAAGCATCAAGCGCGCCTACCGTCGGCTGCTCAGTCGGCATCATCCTGACAAGGTTGCCGGTTCGGGTGCCAACCCTCAGCAAGTGCGGGTGGCTGCCGACAAGACCAGCCAGCTGCATAACGCCTATCGGGTGGTAAAGGCCCGACGCGGGTTCAACTGAGCCTGCTGTGCGTCGGGCGCTCGGGGTGAAGCTTATTTTTCTTCCTTGGCGTCTATCCAGCCACGAACCCTGCGGAACAGTTGTTCTTGCTCGGTATCTTCATTGCCCACGATATTGATCAGACCAATCTGCGTAAAACCGGGGCCTTTGGCGCGTTTGCTGGCCTGCAGACGTGCTTTGGCGGCCTGGTCCGGCGAGTTTTTGTAGATGAAGTCGGCGGTCTTTATTTTCAGCTGAGGCACCATGTCCAGCAGCGAAGGCGCAGCATTGACCGGCTCGCGCGCAGCAAGCATCACCAGCTTTTGCACGGCAGGCGATGTGCGTTCATTGAGGAATCTGGCTGCCCAATAGGCACCGCTGCTATTGCCGATCAATACGATGCTGCGAGCCTTGTTCTGCTGCGCAAAGCTGATCGCGCTTTCGATCCGCGCGAAGATGCGCTCGGCCTGAGCCTTGTTGAGTTCCTCGTCGGCAGCTGCCTTTGCGGTTGCTGCGGCAGCCAGAGCCTCGGCTTCAGCTGCCGGGTCTTGCGCTTTCGCACTGGCGTCCTTGGGGGATTCCTTGGGTTTGGCAGCGTTCGCGTCGGTCGAGGCGGCGTCGGGCTCGCGTGGCACCAGGCTGTTGTCTATCGCATCCGGCAGGGTGATGCTCAGGCTTGACCAGCCGACATCCGGAAATTTTCTGCGCAGCGGGCCGACGGCATCCGGCCAGTCCGGTGACTCGGCGTCGCCAGGCACAATGATCACCGCGCCCTGGGGCTCGTCACTGTTTGCAGGCTTCCAGAGCGCGAGAAAGCTTTCGTCACCCGCCTGAAGTTGCTGCTGATCCTCGCGAGGCAATTGACGCTCCAGCGCTATCGCGTCTTCCTGCGAGCGGCTGAGCAGCGGTGCCCGTTCTACCGGCGCTTCGGCAGCCGCGTCCTTGGCCGGGGCCGGATCGGCTGCGAGCACAGGCAATGCGCAAGGCAGGACCAATGACAGAAACAATGCAGGAAACGTTGCGCGAAAGGTGTAGGACATCGGATATTCCAAGCCAGAAACTATCCCGGCAGCCTAATGGGTTGATCGGCTTTTGTCAGGCCTGAGCCTGCGCGGCATATGGCCGTCATACGAACACACGAGAGCGACACATTGATGATTGGTCTTCTGCGCACCGGCTTTATCGGCTGCCTGGCTTTGCTCTTGATGGTTCAGATGGCGAATACGCAGGCCGACGAGCCACAAACGCCTGAACCTGCGCAGTTGAGTTCAGCACAGCGTAGCTGGCTCGATCAGCATGGCCCGTTGCGGATTGGCCTGGTACTGCGCGCGCCTTACGCCCAGTTCGATCAGCGTTTGCAGCAGTTGTCCGGAGCCAATGTTGACCTGATGAATGCGCTGGCTTCGACGCTGCCGGTCGAGTTGCTGTGGCGAAACTTTCCTGATCAGGCGGCGCTTGAGAAGGCCTTGGCCAATGGTGAAATCGATGTTGCGCCTGGCTTGATGCAGACCCCGGCGGGCCTGCGTCTGTGGTTGTTTTCCGATCCGTATCTGCGTGTTTCGCAACTGTTGATCGGCGAACGCGATGGCAGCACTGCCGTGGACCTCGAGAAACTCGACAGCTTTTCGCGGGTTGCTGTACGCATGCCAGGCCCTGCCGCCGATTACCTGCGCAGCAACTTTCCGCACCTGAACCTGCAAGGCGTGCCGCTGGAGCGTCAGGCGCTGCAATTGTTACTCAGTCAGCAGGCACGGTATGCCGTGGTGGACGAGGCGCAGCTCAGCCGTTTGCTCCGCGAGCCGGAGTTTGCCGGGCTTGCGATAGTGGGGGATATCGGGCTGCCGCAATTGTTGCGCGTGGCTTCACGCCGTGACATGCCGGAGCTGGCCGCCATTGTCAGCGAAGCGTTGCGCGCGATTCCTGCCAAAGAGCTGGAGCAACTGCACGCGCGCTGGATGCCACTCACCCCATCGCATTTCATCGAGTCGACCAAGCTCTGGAAAAACCTGTGCATTCTGCTGCTGGTAATGTTGCTGGCCTGTTTCGCCATCGTGGTCTGGCAGCGTCGCCAGCAGCAGGCGCAGGAGCAGGAGTTGCTTTGCGCGCGAGAAGAACTCGCCCGTCGCGTCGAGGGGGAGGAGGCGCTGCGTCTGGCGCAATTCTCCATCGACCAGAGCACTGTCGGCATCCTTTGGGTCAATTGGGACAGTCGTGTGCGTTACGCCAACCGGGCGGCGGAATCCATGCTCGGCTACGCGCCGGGACAGGTGGTCGAGCGCCCGTTGATTGATTTCGAGCCCGGTCTGCACATGGACCGCTGGCTCAACCTGTGGAAAAACGCGCGTTCCCGCGAAGACAGCCCGCAGGTGTTCGAGGCCCATTGTCTGCGCGCTGATGGCAGTCTTCTGCCTGCCGATGTCTCGTTGAGCTTCCTGCGCTTTCACGAGGCGGAATACCTGGTGGTGTTTCTCAGCGACGCCAGCGAACGACGCTGTGCGCATGATCAGTTACGTGAATTATCAGCGCATCTGGAAAGCGTGCGTGAAGAAGAGAAGGCGCGTATTGCTCGCGAGGTGCATGACGAGCTGGGGCAGATGCTGACGGTGCTGAAGCTGGAAACATCAATGTGCGAACTGGCCTATGCTGACCTGGACCCCGGCCTTGGTGAGCGACTGGACAGCATGAAGCGTCTCATCGCTCAGCTGTTTCAACTGGTGCGTGATGTTGCCACGGCATTGCGGCCACCGATTCTCGACGCCGGCATTGCGTCGGCCATCGAGTGGCAGGCACGCCGTTTCGAGGCGCGCACGCAAATCCCTTGCCTGGTGCAGGTGCCGGACAACCTCCCGGTGCTTAGCGATGCCAGAGCCACTGGCATGTTCCGGATTCTCCAGGAAGCGCTGACCAACGTCATGCGCCACGCCCAGGCGCACACGGTGGAAATCAGCCTGACGTTGCAGGATGGCATGATGTGCATGAGCATCGCCGATGACGGGCAGGGGTTTGTCGTCGAGTCGGGCAGGGTGGTTTCATTCGGTCTGGTCGGGATGCGCGAGCGGGTGCTGATGCTCGGCGGCAGACTGGAGCTGGACAGCGATGCCGGTGAGGGCACAACCTTGCGCGCCTACATCCCGTTGGACCCCGTCGCACAGGAGCGAAGCCAGTGATTCGTGTTTTGGTAGCCGAAGACCACACCATCGTGCGTGAAGGGATCAAGCAGTTGATTGGTCTGGCCAGAGACCTGCAAGTGGTCGGTGAGGCCAGCAATGGCGAGCAGCTGCTCGAAACCTTGCGTCATGTGGCCTGCGAAGTGGTGTTGCTGGATATCTCCATGCCCGGCGTCAATGGTCTTGAGGCGATTCCGCGAATTCGCGCACTGGCCAGTCCGCCCGCCATTCTGGTGCTGTCGATGCACAATGAAGCACAGATGGCGGCACGTGCGCTGAAAGTCGGCGCCGCAGGTTATGCCACCAAGGACAGCGACCCGGCGCTGCTGCTGACGGCAATTCGTCGGGTAGCGGCAGGCGGGCGCTATATCGACCCGGACCTCGCCGACCGCATGGTCTTTGAAGTGGGCCTGACCGATAGCCGGCCTTTGCACTCATTGTTGTCGGAGCGCGAGTTCTCGGTGTTCGAGCGCTTGGCGCAGGGCGCCAACGTTAACGACATCGCCCAGCAACTGGCACTGAGCAGCAAAACCATCAGTACCCACAAGGCGCGGCTGATGCAGAAAATGAAACTCAGCTCACTGGCCGATCTCGTCAAATACGCGATGGAGCACAAACTGCTCTGAGTCTGAAAACGACACTCCAGCTGAGTGTCGGGTCGGTGCCTTACTCACAACTATCGTGCGACGCTCCGCGTCGGCATGCCGTTCTGGACGCTCCGCGTCCTCTTTTGTGACGCAGAGCGTCACGCACTGCATTCCCACGCTGGGGCGTGCGCAACGATCAGGCTCACTCACATACTCAATCGCGCCATCTCTGTAGGGCAATCCCTACCCCTGGCCTTCCAGCCAGCCTAGGCGATTCTCTCCCGGCTGCCGATTTGCGGGGCATTCAGGCTGCTCTAGGCTTGAGCCCACGCAGACAAAACAAAGGTGTGGGTAATGAGCGACGTCGATACAAGCGCTGGAGCAAATGATGTTCTGGTCAGCTTTCGTGGTGTGCAGAAGAGCTACGACGGCGAAGCACTGATCGTCAAAGACCTTAACCTGGATATTCGCAAGGGTGAGTTCCTGACGCTGCTCGGTCCGTCCGGCTCGGGCAAGACCACCAGCCTGATGATGCTGGCCGGTTTCGAAACCCCGACTGCCGGCGAAATTCTTCTCGGCGGGCGCGCTATCAACAATGTGCCGCCGCACAAGCGCGATATCGGCATGGTGTTCCAGAACTACGCATTGTTTCCACACATGACGGTGGCCGAGAACCTGGCGTTCCCGTTGTCGGTGCGTGGCATGAGCAAGACCGATGTTGGCGAGAAAGTGAAAAAGGCGCTGGGCATGGTCCAGCTGGACACCTTTGCACATCGTTACCCGGCGCAGTTGTCCGGTGGCCAGCAGCAGCGTGTGGCGCTGGCGCGTGCGCTGGTGTTCGAACCGCAACTGGTGCTGATGGACGAACCGCTCGGCGCGCTCGACAAACAGCTGCGCGAGCACATGCAGATGGAGATCAAGCACCTGCATCAGCGTCTGGGTGTGACCGTGGTCTACGTGACCCACGACCAGGGCGAAGCCCTGACCATGTCCGACCGGGTAGCCGTCTTCCATCAGGGCGAGATCCAGCAGATCGCACCGCCCCGCAGCCTGTACGAAGAGCCGAAGAACACCTTCGTGGCCAACTTCATCGGTGAGAACAACCGCCTCAATGGACGTCTGGTCAGTCAGGATGGCGACCGCTGTGTCGTCGAGCTTGAGCGCGGCGAAAAAGTGCATGCGCTGGCGATCAACGTCGGCCAGCCTGGCGGCCCGGTGACCCTGTCTATCCGCCCTGAGCGCATCAACCTCAATGGTCGCAGCGAGAATTGTGCAAACCGTTTTTCCGGCCGCGTGGCCGAGTTCATCTACCTGGGCGACCACGTTCGCGTGCGTCTGGAGGTAGCCGGCAAGAACGACTTCTTCGTCAAACAGCCGATTGCCGAACTGGACCCCGGCCTGAGTGTGGGCGACGTGGTGCCCATCGGCTGGCAAGTCGAGCACGTTCGCGCGCTCGACCCCTTGAAGCAAGTGCATTGATCTACCGATAAAAGCAATAACAGAGGCGACCTGATCGCCCATCCCAATCGCTTACCAACACTGCTCGTGGAGAAAAGAACCTATGTTGAAGTCTTTGAAGTTCACCGCCATCACGTTGGGCCTGATGTGCGCCGCGCAGGCCATGGCTGCCACCGACCTGACCGTCATCTCCTTTGGCGGTGCCAACAAGGCCGCTCAGGAAAAGGCGTTCTACGCGCCGTGGGAAAAGGCCGGTAACGGCAAGATCATCGCCGGTGAATACAACGGTGAAATGGCCAAGGTCAAAACCATGGTCGACACCAAGAGCGTTTCCTGGGACCTGGTAGAAGTCGAATCGCCGGAACTGGCCCGTGGTTGCGATGAGGACATGTTTGAGGAGCTGGACCCGAAACAACTGGGCAATGCCGCTGATTTCGTGCCTGGCGCCATCACCACCTGCGGTGCCGGTTTCTTCGTCTGGTCCACCGTGCTGGCCTACAACGCCGACAAGGTCGCCACAGCTCCAAACGGCTGGGCCGATTTCTGGGACACCAAGAAATTCCCAGGCAAGCGCGGTCTGCGTAAAGGCGCCAAGTACACCCTGGAATTCGCCCTGATGGCTGACGGCGTTGCGCCGAAAGACGTTTATAAAGTGCTGGCCAGCAAAGACGGCCAGGACCGCGCGTTCAAGAAGCTCGATGAACTCAAGCCAAACATTCAGTGGTGGGAAGCAGGCGCACAGCCGCCGCAGTACCTCGCTTCCGGCGACGTGGTGATGAGCTCGGCCTACAACGGCCGGATCGCTGCTGTGCAGAAGGAAAGCAACCTCAAGGTCGTGTGGACCGGTGGCGTATATGACTTCGATGCCTGGGCCATCCCGAAGGGCTCGAAAAACGCCGATGCCGCGAAGAAGTTCATCGCCTACATGCTGAGCCCCGAGCAGCAGAAGACCTATTCGCAGAATATCGCCTACGGCCCGGCCAATACCCAGGCGGTCAAGCTGCTGGACAAGGAAACCCTGCAGAACATGCCGACCACGCCTGAGAACATCAAGGATCAGGTGCAGATGGACGTAGCGTTCTGGACCGACAACGGCGAATCCCTTGAGCAGCGTTTCACTGCCTGGGCTGCCAAGTAAACAGGCTGCATCACGTCAGATCCGGGCGCTCTCTGCTGTAGGGAGCGCCCTCTCGTTGAAAGATTCCGGAGTTCGCTATGGCCATCGCCGTGCCCCTGACTGAAGGCGCCAGCCCTAACTTGAAGCAACGTCTCGCTCGCGCGGAGCGGGTCAACCGCTGGAAGGCTCAGGCATTGATCGCTCCGCTGGTGATTTTCCTGTTGTTGGTGTTTCTGGTGCCCATCGCCGCGCTGCTCTACAAGAGTGTTGGCAACCCGGAAGTTGTGACTGCACTGCCGACCACTGTGGTCGACGTGCAAAAGTGGGATGGAAAAGGGCTGCCGCCCGAGTCGGTCTACAAGGCAATGAGCCTGGACCTGGCCGAAACACGCAAGAATTCCACGCTGGGCGATCTGTCCAAGCGTTTGAACATGGAACTGGCCGGTTATCGCAGCCTGCTGAGCAAGACCGCCCGCGCGCTGCCGTTCAAGACTGAGCCGGCCTCTTATAAAGAAGCGCTTGAAGGGCTGGACGAGCGCTGGGGTGACCCGGCCTATTGGCAGGCGGTACGCCGCAATACCAGCAGCATTACCCCGTATTACCTGCTGGCGGCGGTAGACCATCGTATCGACGATCTCGGCGAAGTCGCCCCGGCGACCCCGGACCAGGCGATCTATCTGGATATCTTCGCCCGTACCTTCTGGATGGGCCTGGTGATTACCGCGATCTGTCTGGTGCTGGCTTATCCGCTGGCTTACCTGCTGGCCAGCCTGCCTGCGCGGCAGAGCAACCTGCTGATGATTCTGGTGCTATTGCCGTTCTGGACCTCGATTCTGGTACGTGTGGCTGCCTGGATCGTGTTGTTGCAGTCGAGCGGTCTGATCAACAGCGCGTTGCTGGCGATGGGCATTATCGACAAGCCGCTGGAACTGGTCTTCAACCGCGTCGGCGTGTACATCTCGATGGTGCACATCATGCTGCCGTTCATGATCCTGCCGATCTACAGCGTGATGAAGAACATCTCCCCGACCTACATGCGCGCTGCGATTTCGCTGGGCTGCCACCCGTTTGCGAGCTTCTGGCGCGTGTACTTCCCGCAGACTTACGCCGGGATCGGCGCCGGCTGCCTGCTGGTGTTCATTCTGTCGATCGGCTACTACATCACCCCGGCCTTGCTGGGCAGTCCGAACGACCAGATGGTCAGTTACTTCGTCGCCTTCTATACCAACACCAGCATCAACTGGGGCATGGCCACCGCGCTCGGCGGGTTACTGCTGTTGGCGACCATCGTGCTGTACCTGATTTATAGCTGGCTGGTCGGCGCCAGCCGCCTGCGTCTGAGCTGAGGAGTGTCACCATGTTGAACCCCTACACATCGCCGATCGAACGCATCTGGTATTACGCCCTGCGCATCATCTGTGCGCTGGTGCTGCTCTTTCTCGTGTTACCGGTGCTGGTCATCGTGCCGTTGTCGTTCAATTCAGGCAGCTTTCTGGTCTATCCGCTGCAAGGGTTCTCGTTGCAGTGGTATCAGGACTTCTTCAACTCCGCCGAGTGGATGCGCGCACTGAAGAACAGCATGATCGTTGCCCCGGCCGCTACGTTGTTGGCGATGGGCTTCGGCACGCTGGCGGCGATCGGCCTGACCCGTGGCAACTTTCCCGGCAAGGCGCTGGTCATGGCGCTGGTGATTTCGCCGATGGTGGTGCCAGTGGTTATCGTCGGTGTCGCCAGTTACCTGTTTTTCGCGCCACTGGGCCTGGGCAATAGCTACACTTCGCTGATTCTGGTCCACGCGGTACTGGGCGTGCCGTTCGTGATCATTACCGTGTCGGCCACTTTGCAGGGTTTCAACCACAATCTGGTACGCGCTGCCGCCAGCCTCGGCGCATCGCCGCTGACTGCATTCCGTCGTGTGACCCTGCCGTTGATTGCGCCAGGGGTGATTTCCGGTGCGCTGTTCGCCTTCGCGACCTCGTTCGACGAAGTGGTGGTGACGCTGTTCCTCGCCGGGCCGGAGCAGGCGACCTTGCCTCGGCAGATGTTCAGCGGCATTCGCGAAAACCTCAGCCCGACCATCGCTGCCGCCGCGACCTTGCTGATCGGCTTCTCCGTGCTGTTGCTGCTGGTACTGGAGTGGTTACGCGGGCGCAGTGAAAAACTCCGAACGGCTCAATAACCGGGCGCCGCAAGTTTCAAGCTGCCAGCCAAGGCGAATCCATTGGCGTGCAGCTTGAGGCTTACCGCTCCAGGCGAAGCTTGGCGTACAATCCGCGCACCGTGATTCTGCTCAAACAGGTGCGTCATGCAGCCCTTCGTTATTGCCCCATCGATTCTTTCCGCTGACTTCGCCCGTCTGGGTGAGGAAGTCGACAATGTGCTGTCCAGCGGCGCCGACTTCGTTCACTTCGACGTGATGGACAATCATTACGTCCCGAACCTGACCATTGGTCCGATGGTGTGCAGCGCGTTGCGCAAATATGGCGTTACTGCACCGATCGATGTGCATTTGATGGTCAGCCCGGTGGATCGCATCATCGGTGATTTCATCGAGGCCGGTGCCACCTACATTACCTTTCACCCGGAAGCGACCCAGCACATTGATCGTTCGTTGCAACTGATCCGTGAAGGCGGCTGCAAGGCGGGGCTGGTGTTCAACCCGGCAACTCCGCTGAACCTGCTGGAGTACGTGATGGATAAGGTCGACATGATCCTGCTCATGAGCGTCAATCCGGGTTTCGGCGGGCAGAAGTTCATTCCCGGTACGCTCAACAAGCTGCGCGAAGCGCGGGCGTTGATCGATGAGTCGGGCCGTGACATCCGTCTGGAAATCGACGGTGGCGTAAACGTCAACAACATCCGTGAGATCGCAGCGGCAGGTGCTGATACCTTCGTTGCCGGTTCGGCCATTTTCAACGCACCGGACTACCGGGAAGTGATCGAGAAAATGCGTGCAGAACTGGCAGCATCCCGCGCATGAGCGGCTTTGAGCAGCTATTTGCAGGCAAGTTGCCCAAGCTGATCATGTTCGACCTGGACGGGACCCTGGTGGACTCGGTCCCTGATCTGGCAGTAGCGGTGGATACCATGCTGGCTGAACTTGGCCGGCCAATAGCCGGGCTTGAGTCGGTCCGCGCCTGGGTCGGCAATGGCGCACCGGTGCTGGTACGCCGCGCGCTGGCCAACCACCTCGACCACAGTGGCGTCGATGATGAACTGGCTGAGCAGGGTCTGGAGATCTTCATGCGTGCCTACGCTCAGAAGCACGAGTTCACCGTGGTCTACCCCGGCGTGCGTGAAACCCTGAAATGGCTGCAGAAGATGGGCGTCGAAATGGCCCTCATCACCAACAAACCGGAGCGCTTTGTCGCGCCGCTGCTGGATGAGATGAAACTGGGGCGTTTCTTTCGCTGGATCATCGGTGGCGACACCATGCCGCAGAAAAAACCTGACCCTGCCGCGCTGTTTTTTGTAATGAAAATGGCGGGTGTGCCTGCCTCGCAAGCGCTGTTCGTTGGCGATTCGCGCAGTGATGTACAGGCTGCCAAGGCGGCCGGTGTGGCCTGCGTCGCGCTGAGCTATGGCTACAACCATGGGCGGCCGATTGCCGAGGAAAACCCGGCGATGGTCATCGATGATCTGCGCAAACTGATTCCCGGTTGCCTGGACATGGACGCTGAGATACTGTTGCCCGACATCAAACGTCCCTCCCCAAGAGAATCCATCGTGGTGGTCACTCGCAAGCTCTGGATGAAAGTCATCAAGGCCCTGGCCCGCTGGCGTTGGCGCGCCTGACTTGATCCTGGCCGGCCTGCCGGCACGTTTGCCTGACTGACCGTTTTTCCTCAAACCACGAGGTTGCTCATGAACCGTGAAGAATTCCTGCGTTTGGCCGCCGAAGGCTACAACCGCATCCCGCTTGCCCGCGAAACCCTGGCCGACTTCGATACGCCGCTGTCGATCTACCTCAAGCTTGCCGATCAGCCCAACTCCTACTTGCTGGAGTCGGTTCAGGGCGGCGAGAAGTGGGGGCGCTATTCGATCATCGGCCTGCCATGCCGCACCGTGATGCGCGTTCATGGCCATCACGTCAGCGTGACCCACGATGGCGTCGAGATCGAAAGCCTGGATGTCGAAGACCCGCTGGACTTCGTAGAGACCTTCAAGGCGCGCTACAACGTACCGACGATTGCCGGGCTGCCACGCTTCAACGGCGGGCTGGTGGGCTACTTTGGCTACGACTGTGTGCGTTATGTCGAGAAGCGTCTGGCCAACTGCCCGAACCCTGACCCGCTGGGCGTGCCGGATATCCTGTTGATGGTTTCTGACGCGGTCGTGGTGTTCGACAACCTGGCGGGCAAGATGCACGCCATCGTGCTGGTCGATCCGGCGCAGCAGGATGCCTACGCACGTGGCGTCGCGCAGCTTGATGAACTGATGCACAAGCTGCGTCAGCCGATCACTCCGCGTCGCGGTCTGGACCTGGACCGGCCTCCGGCTGCCGACCCGGTGTTTCGCTCCAGCTTTACTCAGGGCGATTACGAGGCTGCGGTCGACACGATCAAGCAGTACATCCTCGCGGGTGACGTCATGCAGGTTGTGCCGTCGCAACGCATGTCCATCGATTTCAAGGCCGCGCCCATCGATCTGTATCGGGCGCTGCGCTGCTTCAACCCGACGCCTTACATGTACTTCTTCAACTTCGGCGACTTCCATGTCGTCGGCAGTTCGCCGGAAGTGCTGGTAAGGGTCGAGGACAACCTGATTACGGTGCGTCCAATCGCCGGTACTCGCCCTCGCGGTGCCACCGAAGAGGCCGATCTTGCGCTGGAAGAAGACCTGCTGTCCGATCACAAGGAAATCGCCGAGCACCTGATGCTCATCGATCTGGGCCGTAATGACGTTGGGCGGGTGTCCGAGATCGGTACGGTCAAACTGACCGAGAAGATGGTTATCGAGCGTTATTCCAACGTGATGCACATTGTTTCCAACGTCACCGGTCAATTGAAAAACGGGCTGACGGCAATGGACGCACTGCGGGCGATTCTGCCGGCTGGCACGTTGTCCGGTGCGCCGAAAATTCGCGCCATGGAAATCATCGATGAGCTGGAGCCGGTCAAGCGCGGTGTCTATGGCGGCGCCGTGGGGTATATGGCCTGGAATGGCAACATGGACACGGCTATCGCGATTCGTACTGCGGTTATCAAGAACGGCGAACTGCATGTACAGGCCGGTGGCGGCATTGTTGCCGACTCCGTGCCAGTGCTGGAATGGGAAGAAACCCTGAACAAACGCCGCGCCATGTTCCGCGCCGTGGCCCTGGCCTCGCAGACTGCCGAGGGTTGAGCAGGCTTGCTGCTCTGGTAATGAACGGTAATTAGAGAGCTATCGTTCCTCACGCTCCAGCGTGGGAATGCCTTGGGTGACGCTCCGCGTCACAGATTTGCACCGCGCCGCAGTTCTCAGGAGAGGACGCGGAGCGTCCAGAACGGCATGCGACGCGGAGCGTCGCACGATAGCCGAGATCATCGTTCCTCACGCTCCAGCGTGGGAATGCCTTGGGTGACGCTCCGCGTCACAGATTTGTACAGCGCCGCAGTTCTCAGGAGAGGACGCGGAGCGTCCAGAACGGCATGCGACGCGGAGCGTCGCACGATGGCCGAGATTATCGTTGGATCATCGTTCCTCAAGCTCCAGCGTGGGAATGCCTTGGGTGACGCTCCGCGTCACAGATTTGCGCCGCGCCGCAGTTCTCAGGATAGGACGCAGAGCGTCCAGAAAGGCATGCGACGCGGAGCGTCGCACGATAGTGAAACCCTGAAAAAGCGCCACGCACGATAGTGAGGCTGCCCGGCGGACTCTCTAGAAACTCATACTCAACGCAACATTCACGCCTTGCTGGGTCACGTCGTCGTTCTTGCGCCAGTTGTAGTTGCCGCGCAGTGTCAGGTCTTGGGTCAGCTTCTGGCTGACGCCCAGCGTTGCCCGATTCAGGTCGCGTTGCGGTGTGTAACCTTCCAGCGTGAAACCCACTGACTGGACGCTGTTGAGCGCCATGGTCACGTTCTGCTGATCGGTCTCGAACTCCCGTTCATGGGCAACTTCTCCCCATACCTGTGTGCTCGGTGTCACCTGGAACTTGCCCTGCACACCCACGCCTGCACGCCGCGACTTGCGGGTCTGGTCGCTGAAGGTCAGTGCCGTCGAGCGATCACCTTTTTCCGAGTAGCCATCGACATCGATGTGCGCGTAGTCGGCGCTGACAAAAGGCGACAGATGCCAGCGGCTGGAAGCCCCCGCGATGTCGAAGCCGACTCGACCGCTGGCCGCCCACATCTCACCGTCGGTATCGCCTTTTTCCTGACCCTCGCTGACCCCCAGTGCGAACTTGCGCTCGGCATTTTCGTAGTCCAGCTTGCCGCCTGAAACCGCCAGATCACCCCACCAATGGTTGGCCTGATACTGCAGAAACGCGGTGGCGATGTAGCTGTTGAGTTTGTAGTCCGAGTCCCTGGGGCCTGCCTCAAGATTCTGCCGATACGCTCCGGCAACAACGCCAGTGCGCCAGTTTTCGGCAAATCGGTAGCTGCCGCCTATGGTCAGGTTGTAGCCTCTTCCATCAGCATCGGCCGAGCTGTCCTGCGCGTCGAAGTCCATTTTCTGACCACCCGCCGCAAGCACGCTCTGCCACTGGCCGACACCTTGCCAGTTGCCCCAGTCGCTCAGCCACTGCGCGCGAATCTCGTCCTGATGCATCCGCAGCGTGCCATTGGCCATTTCCGGCAGCAGGGAGACTTCCCAAGGGGCCGAAAGCAGCGAGTAGGCGTAGTCGGCCAGCAACCTCTGTCCGGCCTCGGTCGGGTGCACGCGATCGTTGAAGAACAGCCGGTTCGGATTCGGCGTCGCACTGGACCTGCCGTTGGTGGTGCTTTCCCGGCAGCTATTGCCGCTGAAGCAGGTACTGACCAGGTTCTCGTTGGGATCGAACCCGAAGCGTGCCGGTTCAGCGAGGACTTCATTGATCAGCAATGGAACATTCAGTGGAATGATCTGGGCATTGATCTGCGCCAGTCGGCTGACCAGCTGCTGATTGAAGCCCGTGCTGAGTGCGGAAGTTGCCGAAGCCAGTGGCGAACCGCTCAAGGCTGGCGTTTTACCGATATCCGGCAGCAACCAGACCATGATGTAGCGCGCACCGGCCTGTTGCAGGGCTTGCGCGCTGTCAGCCAGCTGATTGGCGGCTTGCGCTGCGCTGCTGGCACTCACCACGCGACCCTGCAGGAAGTCGTTGCCGCCTCCGGTCAGGTAATAAAGCGCATTGGGGTCGGCGCGAAAACCGTTTGCGGGCAGGTAGCCGGTCCGGCTGCGCAGCAGTGTGCCGGTGTTCGGGTCGACAACGGTGGATTGCGAGTTGATCGACTCAAGAATCTGGTCGGTCCGATAGCCGCCGACTGCCCAGTTATTGCCATCCGGGGCACCCAGCGCAGCATTGACTGGCGACGTGGAGGCCGCCAGATCTCCTGCCGGAACACCGAGCATTCTGCCAATCAGCGTCGATGAGTTCAGATTGAACACTTCACCGCTGCCGTCCTGATACGTGGGGCCGACACGATTGGTGAACCTTAGCGTAGAGCCCCTGGGCCCTGCGGTATCCGGAAACTGCCCGGCATCGGCCAGACTGTCACCGAACACCACCATGGTCGAATAGGGCGCGGCAGCAGCGGTGCCGCAGGCAACCGATAACAGGCAGGCCGCGAAGGGCCAGCGCCTCGATGTCTTGGTCATGAACGGATCCCGATTGTTTTTGTTTTGTACCGGAAACGTAGCAAGATTTTTCATGGCTGCAAAGTTTGATGAACATTATCGCGCTGCGGCGGTGCTTTTTTGACCTCAGGCAGCCCTGTTGGTCACGATGGCGCTCAGATAGTTGGCCAGGTCATGCAGGTACACGAAGGGGTGACCCTGACGACTGCCGCCTGTGCGGCTGACCTTCAAGTCGATGCGTCCTGCGTTGATCTTGCGCAGCAGATTTCTGTCGCTCGACAGGTGCGAAAAATAACGCTCTCTGACGGCGCTCAGCGAAGGGCACGGCGTGGCGAATTCTTTGCGAAGTTGATCCAGTATTTCGTTCATTCCATGACTCCCTGTGGTTTGCATGTGAGGACTCCCGAGATGGGGTGCAGACAAACAATACGATATGTAGCGCGTCGTGACAATACAGTTTGTATTTTAAATACGATTTGTATTGTTCGTCTCACAGGGAATCAATGTACCAGGACACGCGAGCAGTGCCGTTTTCAGGGTTGCGGGTGACGCTGATACCTTCGGCCTCGCTGATCTGATCCATGATGCGCTCCCAGTGAGCCACCGATTCGCCAGGCTCCCTGATCAGCAGGACCTGATGCTCGATCTGCGCCTTGTCACTGGTGATAGCGTCCTGAATGCGCTGTGCCAAGGCCAGGTAAGCGTCATGTTGCGAGGTGTCGGGGAACTGCTTGAGCATGAGTGAACTCCTTTTTACTGTATGTGCATACAGTAATTGAGGGGTGTTTCTCACGCAAGCTACAAATGTTTCCTACACGGACACCTGCCCGGGACGAAACAGTGGCGCATGAAAAAGCCCCGGTTCTCGGGGCTTGGACGTGGCATGCCGGGTCAGAGACGCATCGTCATCTGCCTGATGACACCGATCAGTTTGCACTCCTCGGTCACCGCAAGGGTCGGGTAGGCGGGGTTCAGCGGCTTGAGAAAGTAGCGTCCGGCGTCTTCGACCAGTTTTTTGAACGTGGCCTCGTTACTTTCCGGCAGTTTGGCGATCACCAGCTTGCCGGCAGTGGGCTCGACTCCGGTGTCGACCAGAATCAACATGCCTTCAGGAATGCTCTGGCCTGCGGGTGCGGTCATCGAATCGCCACGGACCACCAGCCAGAAGGCTCTGCCCTTGGCTTTATAGTCGCTGATCTCGAAGGTGTCCGAATAGCCGGCAGGGTAGGGCTCGACGGCTTCACTCCAGCCACCGGCCTCTACCCAGCTGATGACCGGATAGCGATAGAAACGCGAGGGCTGCACCGTGGGCTCCACGTTGTGCATGCCGGGCTCGCTGGCCGGAATGGAGGTGGTGAGAATCGGCAGGCCGAGCTCGGTCAGGAACCGATTGATGACCTCGATCTTCGGCTCACGCTTGCCATTCAGCCAATGCCCTACCGCGCCGGGCGTCACGCCCATCCGCTCAGCCATCTCTTCCTGGCTGATCTGCTGGGTTTCCATGACCTGTCTTGCGACTTCATACCATTTTCTGTTCATGCGTCGAATCATACAGGCTGTAGGGTGTTGAGCAATATACATAATGTAATGCTTCGTTGTGTCATAAAAATACAGAATGTATTTTAAGGCCTTGGTTCTGCGCAGCGAAAGACGCTGCGCAGCGTTTCAGAAAGGTCCTACAGGAGAGACACGATGATCGAGAAAATAGAAGCCGTAATGCAGCATTGGGGGGAACAGCGCATGCGCATTGGCCTGGGCGGCGGACTGAGCAGCCCGATGGCCGGGATCATGGAATGGGGCGCGTACATTCCGCGTCGCACACCCGGCTCGCGCGCACTGGTGGGTAATGGCAGCGGCCTGGACTATATAAGCAGCGAAGTCGAGGCGGCTGTGGCGCAGCTTTCGCGCAGCCCTGCAAAGAGCCGCGGGCCTGAACTGGCCCAACTGGCGACATTGCGTTATGTCGAGTCGTTGCCGGTGCGCGAGCAGATGCGTCTGGTGGGCATCAATGAAGGCGCAGACCGCACCTATCGCAACTGGATCAACAAGCTTCACCAGCAAGTGCTGGCAATTCTCGCTGAGCGCAGCGCTTCCAGAAGCAACAACGCCGTCGCCGACAAGGCTGCGCAAGGGTAAATGAAGACACGGTTTCACGCCGTTTATCCGGGTCGATTGCACAGCTGTGGCCGAACTCGTGTTGAACTCCGGTCAAACTCGACCCACCCCGAAACTGCCCCTTCCCAGCCTTTCCGGAGGGGGGTAAAAAGGTCCCACGATATGCGATTTGCGCCTCAGGGCAGCAGCCGGAAACAGGCTGAACAACAGCCACAACCGGTCACTCGCGACCCATCTCAAACCCCGCCTCGGCGGGGTTTTTCATTGGGTCAGGCACACGGAGGCCAGTGCAAATGTTGAAGGACTTTCGATGCGGGCAGTGCAAGAAGCTGCTGGCCCGCATGGGTGAGTACACAGAGCTCCAGATCAAATGTTCCCGCTGCGGAACGTTGAATCATGTGAAGGCCGCGAGCCTCGAGTTATCGTCGTTGAGCGACAGAGGTACAGCAGCGTCGTTGCTGCCTCGCGGTGCTAACCAGAGGTATTAATCATGTCCAATAGCAGTTCTGCTGTCAGCCAGCTCAAGAATATTCCGCTGGTAGGTATCAACCTGGGTTCAGTGGCTAACGCCGGGCAGATCGTGCCTGGCGAGGCAGGGACTCATTATCAGTGGCCCAATCGTGGAACCATCACTACCTGGGTCAAGAACCGGGGCGTGCGTCTGATCCGTTTCCCGTTCGAACTTCAGCGCGCTATTCAGCTGTCGACTCTGGACGGCCTGCCAGGTCAAGGGGCGAACCTGAATACCGACTTCGTGAAGCGCTGGAAAGAAATGCTTGGCTGGATTCGTGAAGACTCTAATGGCGAGGCCAGAATCATTCCTGATCCGCACCACTACATGCGTTTGAATCGCTACGAAACCGATGCAAACGGGAACCTGACCGGGCGCATTCTTCCTGCCGCGGAGGCCGGTAATCAGAACGGCTGGAAGGCAACCGAGTCGGTATTGATCAAGGATGGGAACGGTGTCAACGGCACTTTCTGGAGCGCCGTTCACCTGGCCAACTTTCACCAGAAGCTGGTCACCGAATGCGACGATCCAATGGTGCTGGGCTGGGGGTTGGGTAACGAGCCGTATTCGAATACTACGGTGGGTGCCAAGGACTACATTACGTTCCCTGCTCTTGAGGCACTGTACATCAGCACGATGAATACCGTGCTGCAGGCGTTGCGCAACAGCTCGAAAAAGCCGGTGTTCATTTGTGGGCTTGAGTTTGCAAGCGCCAGAAACTGGGCCACCGTCTCTGCCAACCTTCAGTCGAAGATCGTCGACCCGGCCAATGCAATTGTCTGGGAAGCCCATGCTTACGGCGATTACGATAAAAGCTCCAGCGGTGCCTACGCCAATAACAACGACCTGATCTCGCCGACCGTTCTGCGCGATGAAATCGTGGGTCCGTTTCTGACCTATGCCAAGACCAACAAAATGGCCGCATTTATCGGCGAAACAGGGATTCCGCCAACGGCTGCCGGTCGCACCGCGCTGAAAAACCTGCTCGATAAAGCGAAGGCGGAAAAAGTGCCAGTGACACTGTGGGTCACAGGGCCAGGCACCGATGGCGAAAAGATGAGCCTGGAGGCCAGCAATCAGGCGGAGACCGTCGCACTGGTCACACCATACTTTGCCGAGCGCATTGCCCTGTGGGGTTATGCACAGGCATGACGGTGCAAGTCATTCCGTTCTGACCCAACAACGGAGCCCCGCATCAAGGGGCTCTTTCCAGTTTATTCAGGCTTTCGATTTTCGAGGGCCTTGAGAGTCCACCACCCTATT
This sequence comes from Pseudomonas sp. Pme6b, assembly GCF_058129925.1. NCBI lineage: Bacteria > Pseudomonadati > Pseudomonadota > Gammaproteobacteria > Pseudomonadales > Pseudomonadaceae > Pseudomonas > Pseudomonas sp. Pme6b. Next base: position 5,357,420 of record NZ_CM176704.1, on the reverse strand, counting down.
ACGGAGCACCAATGGACCCAACCGACCTAGGCCCAGGCACAGCTACCTGGCTGGGCGGCACGGGCACAATTCTGCTTGGCGGCTTTCTTTGGCTGCGCAAGTTTCTTTCCAGAGATGCAACAGACCGGGCGATGGACAACGCGGACATCGGTACGGTGCGCCGCCTCAATGAGCTGCTCGACTCCGAGCGCCAGGCGCGCAAGGAAGCCGAAGCGCGGGCTGATTAGTTCGCCAAGGAGCGCAACGAGCTCGCCGCAGCGGTTGGGCGGATGGAGGGCAAGATCGAAGCCCTGACCAGCCACATCGTTCAACTCACCGACAAGGTCACCACGCAAAGCGCCGAAATAGCCCGGCTGCGATCCCAACTCGGAGGTGCAAACGATGCACAGATGCGCAATTGATTTCATCGCTCGCCATTGGTGGCGGCGTCTGGAGGTCTGGCTGATTTCCGTGCTGCTGATCGCTGGCTGCCTGATGCTCGGTTTTCAGGCCGGGCAGTGGTCGGCGAATGCCGAGCATACGCAGCAGCTGGCCGAGGTTCGCAATGCCTACGACGCAGCGCTGGGCAAGCGCGACCGGTGCCTGGACAGGCTGGCCGAAACCACCACCCAGGCGGCAGACAAGGTCGAAAGTGCTGCATCAATTGCCAATCAGACCGCTCACACGGCCAGCCGTGCTGCAGACAAGGCTGATGAGGCGTTGGGCAAGGCGAACCAGTAGGCGTTTCCCACGCCGCAATCAATCTTCAACACACGCGGAACCCCTCATGAAGATAACCCCGATAGTTGCCCACTTGCAGGCGACCTGCCCGAGCTTTGCCGGGCGAATCAGTGCCGGTATCGACTGGGCGGCGGTCGCCCTCGGTGATCAGCTCGCCCACCCGTCGGCGTACGTGATTGCCACTGGCGATCAGTCCACCGCCAACGATTTGCAGAACGTCATTCGCCAGAACATCACCGACACGATCGATGTCGTGGTGGTGCTCGATGGCGGTGATAAGCGCGGGCAGGAAGCCAGTGAGCAACTGCACACCCTGCGCGCTGAGTTGTGGCGAGCGCTGGTGGGCTGGAACCCGGATCAAGATTACGACGCGATGCAGTACACCGGTGGCGCGCTGGTGCAGATCAGCGGCGACCGGGTGACGTATCGCTTCGGGTTTGCAGCGCAGTTTCAACTGGGCCGCAACACCTCCGATCAGCCTGCCGAGACCTGGCATGAAGCGTATCTGGACGGTTTGCCCGGATTTACCGGCGCCACCCTCGAGATGGACTGCGTTGACCCCGCAGATCCGAACCTGAAATCCCCCGGCCCTGATGGCCGTATCGAAGCGAAATTCACAATAGAGGTAACCCCATGACTCAACGCATCACTGTAGTACCGGCCGAGGGCCGCACTGTGCCGGATCCGGAGGCGGGCGATTTGCTGCCCGTCGAAGGTCGGCAGGTGACCTTCAACGCCTGGTGGCAGCGTCGTCAGAACGACGGCGATATCACCCTTCAAACCGAGCAATCCACCACCACCCATCAAGCCTTCACGGCTTAACCAAGAGGAAGCCAAACAATGGCTATCAGCTTTAACAACATTCCATCCGATGTTCGCGTGCCGCTGTTTTATGCGGAGATGGACAATTCGGCCGCCAACAGCGCGTCGGCCAGCATGCGTCGACTGATCGTTGCGCAGGTCAACGACGATGTGTCCGGCCCCGAACTGGGTTCTCTGGTGCTGGTGCCAAGCGTGGCGCTGGCGAAAAACATCGGCGGTCAGGGCTCCATGCTGGCCTCGATGTATGAAACCTGGCGCAAGGCGGACCCCACCGGCGAAGTCTGGTGCCTGCCGCTGCTCAATACCGAAGGCGCCAAGGCCGGCGCGAAAGTCACCCTCAGCGGGGCGGCGACCGAAGCCGGTTTGCTGAATCTGTATGTCGGCGGCATGCGAGTGCAGGCCACTGTCGTTAACGGCGCAACCGCTGCCCAGGCGGCCACGGCACTGTCGGTGAAAATCAACGCCACACCTGATCTGCCGATCACCGCGGCTGTCGAAGCGGGTGTGCTGACCCTTTCCTGCAAATGGAGCGGGGCAAGCGGCAATGACATCCAGCTGGAATTCAATCGCCAGGGCAAGACCAATGGCGAAGTCATTCCTGCCGGCCTGACGGCGGCAGTCACCGCCATGACTGGTGGCGTAGGTACGCCTGATCAGCTCAAGGCACTGGCTGCGCTGGGCGATGAACCGTTCGAGTTCATCTGCATGCCCTGGACCGACACCGCCACGCTGGATGCCTGGAAAGCGGCAATGGATGATAGCACCGGTCGCTGGAGCTGGGCGCGTCAGTTGTACGGCCACGTTTACAGCGCCAAGCGCGGCACGGTCGGTACGCTGGTGGCCGCAGGTCAACTGCGCAACGATCAGCACATCACCCTGCAGGGTGTCGAAAACGGTGTGCCGCAACCGGTCTGGCTGCAGGCCGCTGCCCTGGCTGCGCGCACGGCGGTGTTCATTTCTGCCGACGCCAGCCGTCCGACCCAGAGCGGCACCATGCCTGGTATCGATCCGGCTCCGGCCAGTCAGCGTTTCACCCTGACCGAGCGTGAGTCGCTGCTGCGTTACGGCATCGCCACGGCGTACTACGAAGGCGGTTACGTACGCATTCAGCGTTCGATCACCACCTACCAGAAGAACGCTTACGGCCAGGCTGACAACTCGTACCTGGACAGTGAAACCATGCACCAGTCGGCGTTCATCATCCGTCGTCTGCAAGGCATCATCACCAGCAAGTACGGTCGCCATAAGCTGGCCAACGATGGCACGCGCTTCGGTGCCGGCCAGCCGATCATCACGCCGAGCACCATCCGTGGCGAGTTGATTGCGCAATACGCACGTCTTGAAGAAGAGGGTCATGTGGAGAACGCCGAAACGTTCGCCCAGCACCTGATTGTCGAGCGTGATAGCAATGACCCAAGCCGCGTGAACGTGATGTTCCCGCCTGACTACATCAACGGCCTGCGCGTGTTCGCGCTGCTCAACCAGTTCCGCTTGCAGTACGACGAAGCGGCATAAGCCTAACCAACCCTTTCAAGCCCGCCTCGTGCGGGTTTTTTCATTCTGGAGATAAACAACATGGGTCAGAAAGTTGCGGGTACCTGCTACATCAAAGTGGATGGCACCCAATTGACTATCAGCGGCGGCGGCGAAGCGCCTCTGATGAACATCAAGCGCGAGACCGTCGTGCCTGGTTACTACAAGGAAACCGAAAAGGCCGCCTGGTTGAAACTCACCGCCGTGCATACCGCGGATCTGCCGCTCAAGCTGCTCACTACCGGTGTGGACATGACCATCACCTGTGAATTCAAGAACGGCAAGACCTACGTCCTGTCCGGCGCCTACCTGGTCGATGAGCCGAGCAGCAAGGCTGACGACGGCACCATCGAACTGCAATTCGACGGCAATCAGGGGAGCTGGCAATGAGTGAAGTCATCGACCTGGCGAGCCCGATCGAAGCGCACGGCGAAACCCTTTCGCAACTGACCTTCCGGCGCCCTACGGCGCAGGAAGCGCGGGCCATCAAGGCTCTGCCGTACAGGATCGACAAGAACGAGGAAGTTTCCCTGGATCTGGACGTGGCGGCGAAATACATCGCCGTCTGCGCCGGCATCCCGCCCTCGTCGGTCAATCAGATGGATCTGTGCGACATCAACACGTTGAGTTGGAAGGTCGCGAGTTTTTTCATGGCAGCGGCATCAGCAACCTTGAAGGACTGATCGCCGTCGTTTACGACCTCGCGTACTTCTGGAAGACCGATCCCGAACTGATGATGTCCAGGGAGCTGGACGTCATCACCGAATCGATCTTGCAGGCGCAACGCATCAACCAGATCCTGCAGGGGGAGTGATGGCAGACACTATCAGAACGCTGATTACCGGCGTCGACCAGCTGTCTCCAACGCTGGCAACTATCCGCAACAATGTCAAAGGCCTCGAGACCAGTCTGGGGGCCATAGACCTTGGCAAGGCAGTCACGGACAACGCTTTGGCGGGGCCTTTGATTGCCGGGGTGAAGGCAGCGATCGGTTTCGAGACCAGCATGGCCGGCGTGAAACGCTCGGTAAGCTTTGAAACACCGCAGCAGTTCCAGCAGATGGGGTCCGATATTCTGGACCTCAGTGAACGGCTGCCGGAAAGCGCCAATGGCATCGCGGCGATTGTTGCTGCCGGTGCCAAGGCCAATGTACCGCGTGAAGAACTGACCGGGTTTGCCAGCGATGCCGTGAAAATGGGTGTCGCATTCGATCAGACGGCGGCCGAGTCGGGCGACATGATGGCTTCGTGGCGGTCATCGTTTCAGATGACTCAGCCGCAGGTCGCGGCGTTGTCCGAGAAGATCAACGTGCTCGGCGGCAACAACCTGGAAAAGAAAATCGCCACCATGGTCACTGCAATGGGCCCGCTCGGGCCGGTTGCGGGGATGGCCTCCGGGCAACTGGCGGCCATGGGCGCAACCCTGGCCAGCGTCGATGTGCCGGCCGATGTGGCCGCCAGCGGCATGAAGCGTTTCATGCAGTCGTTGACCGAAGGGGGCGCGGCGAAAGCCGGGGCGTTCGAGGCGTTGCAGCTCGACGTCAACCAGCTGACCCAAGGCATGCAGAGTGACCCGTCCGGGACCATTGAAAAGGTTCTGACGGCGGTTTCCAGTGTTGACCCTGGCAAGCAGTCGGATGTCATCACGCAATTGTTCGGCGCGGAATCGCTGGGTGCTATCACGCCACTGCTGGCCAATCTGGATGTGCTCAGGTCCAACCTGGCCAAGGTCGGCGAGGGCGTGCAGAACAGCGGAACTATCGAGAAGGAATTCGCCGACAACTCGCAGACCACGGCCACTGCCATCAAAGAGATGACCAACCGTGTCGATCGTCTGGGCATCAACATCGGCAGTATGTTTCTGCCGGCGATGAACGAAGCAATGGCCGTGATCGGGCCGATGATTTCTCAGGTCGCCGCGCTGGCGGCCGAACACCCTGGCGTGATCAAGGGTGTGGTGGCCGCTGCGATTGCGTTCGGTGTATTGCAAGTTGCGGTCATGACCGCGACGACCGCCATGAGCGTACTTAGCGCAGTGATGGGCCTGTCACCGCTGGCCCTGATCGTGCGTGGCCTGGCGCTGGCGGCAGGTCTTCTGATTGCCAACTGGTCGACCGTCGCGCCTTATTTTCAAGCTGTCTGGGAAGCGATTCGTGGGCCGGCCATGGCGCTTTGGGACGTACTAAAGGCGGTATTCGCCTGGACGCCGCTCGGTATGATCGTCGCCAACTGGCAACCGCTGTCCGAGTTCTTTGCTGCGCTTTGGGACGTTATCAAGGCGCTGGCAACCCCGTTTTTCGACTTCCTGCAGACGCTGTTCGCCTGGACGCCGTTGGGCATGGTCGTGGCCAACTGGCAGCCAATCTCCGAGTACTTCGCCGGGCTATGGGAAACCATCAAGGCCGAGGCGCAGCCGTTTACCGATGTGCTGGCAACGCTGTTCAGTTTTTCGCCGCTGGGCATGGTCATCGAGAATTGGCAGCCGATCAAAACCTGGTTCGCAGGTCTGTGGGCGGACATCAAGCCATTCATCGAACCGATCATGAGCTGGTTTGGTGGCGACACTGATAAGACCGTCCTGCAGCGGGCAACCGAGAAGGCCAATCAGTTCGCGGAAGAACAGCGGATACGCAACGCAGGGCCGGGCGGCGGGACCGGTGCATTTCTGGCGGCCGGTGCCGTCGACAACGTTCGCATGAGTCAGCAGTTGCTCAATCAGGCCACTGGCGTGCCGTCGACCAGCCAATTGCTCGGCGTACCCACCCCGCTGGCGCCCGGCAGCCTGTTGTTGCAGCAGGGCGCAGGCGGGGCCGGTCCGCGACTTGAAGGCGAGCTCAACATTCGCTTTGAAAACGCGCCGCCGGGCATGCGTGCCGGGCAAGTGCAAACCAACCAGCCGGGTTTGACGATATCGCCAAACGTCGGTTATCGAACCCTCGGCGCAGGAGCCGGATCATGAGTACATGGCGTGACAGCCTGCTGCCAGCGTCTTTTCGGGGCGTCGGTTTTTTCATTGAAAAAGCCGTCGTCCCGGCAGGCCGCAAGGGGCAGTTGCATGAGTTTCCACAGCGCGACGAGCCTTATTTCGAGTCGCTGGGCAAACAGTCGAAAGTTCATACGCTGACGGGGTTCATTGTCGGTCCCGACTGTTTCGAACAGCGAGACAGACTGCTGCAGGCACTGGAGCAGGAAGGTGCCGGCGAGCTGGTACATCCCTGGCTGGGTCGCGTGCAGGTTCAGGTTGGCGAGTGCGGCGTCACACACAACCTGAACGAAGGCGGACTCGTCCGACTGGACCTGAAATTCTATCCGGCCAACCCGCTCAAGTTTCCCGTGTCGACGCTCAATACGCGACGGCAGTTGCTGGGCGCGTCCGAGAGCCTGCTGGATTCGGCGCTCAGGCGCTATCGCTCGGTGATGGCCACAGTGGACGCGGTACGTATCAACATTCAGGCGCTGCGCAGCGCCCTGTCGGGTGTGTTCGCGACCATTCAGCGGCAGTTCGTACCGTTTATGGCGATCTATTCGGATGTCACCGCGCTGGTGCATTCGCTGGTCAATGCGCCGTTGACGGTCAGCACGCTGTTTACCACGTTCTTTGCCAGTTTCGACGGGGACAGCCAACGAGCCAGAAGAGCGAGCGGCACCAGCAGCTCCGGCAGCTCGGTCACCGGCAGTTCAGCAAGCGATTCCGCGAGCGGCAACGGTGGGGCGTCTTCTGTTGAAACGGTCGATTACCGGTCTGTGATTTCCGAGGCCACACAACAGGCAGAGGCGGTGTCCGGTATCAATCTGGTCAGCCAGGGCAGCGGTCGTGATACCAGTGTGACGGCTCAGGCCACTGCCAACCTGGTTCAGGATGCGCTGTTGGTCAAGGTGGCGAGAATCGTCGCGAGCATGCCGATTGCGACGACGGTCACGCCGCTCAACGTGGTGCCCTCGCTTGATCAGCAGGTGACGCAAGCGCTGCAACGCGTGGATGTGCCGGTTGCCGATGACGTCATCGAACTGCGCGACACGCTGAGTTCGGCCATCTGGGAAGCGTCGTTGAAAGCCGATCCCGAACATTACCTGGCGCTCAACACGTTGCGTCAGGCGTTGATCAGGCACCTCAACGCGGTGGCGGCCTCCGGTGTACGTCTGGTGGACATGAAGGTCTCTGAGCCTTTGCCCGCGCTGGTGCTGGCCTATCGCCGATTCGGTGACGCCAGCCGGGCGCAGGAAATGGTGCAGCGCAATCGGCTGGCCCACCCGGGTTTCGTACCGCCAGGCACGCTGAAGATCGCACAGGAGTGACCCATGATCGACCCTAACGTTGTCACCCTGACGGTTGACGAGCACGACTATGCCGGCTGGAAGTCGGTGGAAATCTCTGCCGGGATCGAGCGTCAGGCGCGCAGCTTTGACGTGAGCATTACCTGGCAGTGGCCGGGCACTGAAATCTCGCATCCGATCACGCCCGGCGCAGCGTGCGAAGTACGTATCGGCGGCGAGTTGATTCTGACCGGCTGGGTGTTTGCCGCGCCGATCAGCTATGACGGCAAGCAAATCACGCTAAAGATTTCCGGACGCTCGAAAACCGCCGACCTCATCGACTGCTCCGCCATCAACAGGCCGAGCCAGTGGAAGGAGGTGGGGGTGTTGAAGATCGTTGAAGCGCTGGCTGCTCCTTATGGTTTGTCGGTGATCAGCGAAATACCGGAGACCTCGAAGATGGCCGATCACACCATCGAGCCTGCCGAAACCGTGTTCAAGTCCATTGACCGGCTGCTGACCCTGTTCCGGATTTTTTCCACCGATGACGAATACGGCAATGTGGTGCTGGCCAGGCCGGGTAGTCGCGGGCAGAGCGCAGACGCGCTCGAACTCGGCAAGAATGTGTTGAGCGCCGTCATCGCGCGGGACTTTTCCGGGCTTTTTTCCGAATACCGGGTCATTGGTCAACAGACCGGTAATGACCAGACGTTCGGCAAGGAGTCGTCGGAGGTCTCGGCAGAAGTCACGGATGACCGGCATGACGACCCTGCGCGTAAAAAGCGTCTTCGCGTACTGGTCGTTCATGAGGATGCGCCGATCACACCGAAGCTCGCCTTGAGTCGCGCCAATTGGGAGCGTGGTCAGCGGGCCGGCAAGGCACTGCTCACCACCTACAAGGTCCAGGGCTGGCGGCAGTCCAACGGGGCGCTCTGGCGGCACAACACCATGGTCCGGGTGATTGATCCGGTCATCGGTTTCACGAGCCGCAACATGCTGATTTCAGCCGTGACCTACTCGCTGAGCGACCAAGGCACGATCACCACACTGGTGGTCGGTCCGCCTGAAGGTTTCCAGGCCGAGCCAGGTGACCCCAACAAGCGCAGCAAGGTGCAGGTCAATCAGGACGCTTACTCCTGGCTGTTGCCCATCGACGAGGAAACAACCTCATGAGCTTACTCAATCGCATGCTGGTGCGCGGCACGGTGGTGCTCGCCAGGGCCAGCAGCAAAATGCAGGCGCTGCAAATGCGCCTCACCGCCGGAGAGGTCAAGGACGACATGGAGCACTTCGAACCCTATGGCTTCACCAGCAACCCGCTGGCCGGCGCCGAGGGCATCGCCGCCTTCATTGGTGGCGACCGGTCGCACGGTCTGCTGCTGGTAGTGGCCGACCGGCGCTATCGCCTCAAGGGCCTGGAGTCGGGCGAAGTAGCGATCTACACCGACGAGGGCGACAAGATTCACCTCAAGCGCGGCAAGGTCATCGACATTGAAACCGACACCTTGAACATCAAGGCCGCGGTAGCGGTGAACTTCGACACACCGCAGATCACCCAGACCGGAAAGATTGTTTCCAAAGGCGACCAGCTTGCCGCTGGCATCAGTCAGATCAGCCATCTGCACGGCAACGTGCAGGGCGGTAATGGCCAGAGCGGGCCGCCCGTTGGAGGTGCCGGATGATTATCGAAGGCTCTCTGCAAGCGTCCTTGCTGCGCTCGGTGGTCATCAGCCTGTTCACCTGGCGTCGCGCCGAAGCGGACGATCCGTTCGACGATGCCGAACGTTTTGGCTGGTGGGGCGACACCTACCCGGCACAGGCCAATGACCGCATCGGTTCCAGGCTGTGGCTGCTGCGCCGGGTCAGGCTGACTGCCCAGACCCAGCGCGATGCCGAGTTCTATGCCCGCGAAGCGCTCGACTGGCTGATCGAAGATGGCCAGGTCAAGCACATCAACATCCTTACCGAACAGGTTCAGAGCAACCGCCTGAACCTGGGCGTCGAGCTGGTCGTCTCGGACGGTCAGCTCGTGCGTTTCAACCCTTCTGAACAGTGGCAGGTGATTTATGCCGTTTGAAACACCTACGTTACCGGCGCTGATCAACCGAACTCAGGTCGACCTCGCCGACGAAGCGCTGCGTCAGTCCGATGCTCGGGTATTGTCCCGTGCGCACAGCGGCGCGGCCTACGGGCTGTACGGCTATCAGGACTGGATCGCCGACCAGATTCTGCCGGACACCGCCGACGAGGAGACCCTTGAGCGGCAAGCCATCCTGCGTCTGAGGCAGCCACGCAAGGTTGCCCAGGCCGCCACTGGCTCCGTGCGCTTTACCGCTGCTGCCGGTGCGGTGCTGGATGTCGACACGGTTCTGCAATTTAGTGACGGGCGCTTCTATCGAGTGACAAAAGGCGTCACCACGGTTGCAGGCAACAACACAACCACGGTCGAAGCAGTGGATGCAGGCGTGCTCGGTAATGCGGATGCCGGTCTGGCGATGACCGCTGTGCAACCGGTCGAAGGCATCGACAGCAGGCATCGACAGCACCTTCACCGTCATTGCCGACGGACTTTCCGGCGGTATCGCGCAGGAAAGTATCGAGTCGTTGCGTGCTCGTGTGGTGCGTTCCTATCGGGTCATTCCGCATGGCGGCAATCAGGACGACTACGTGACCTGGGCGCTGGAAGTGCCGGGCGTAACGCGCGCCTGGTGTGTGCGTCGCTTCATGGGGCCGGGCACGGTGGCGGTGTTCTTCATGCGTGATGATGAGGCTGACCCGATTCCTGACGCCGAGCAACTGGCTGCGGTGGCTGCTTACATAGAGCCGCTGCGTCCGGTTACTGCCGATGTATATGTGTTGGCGCCGGTGCAGAAGCCGGTGGTTTACACCATCCGGCTCACACCGGATACCTCCGCCGTGCGGGCGGCGGTCGAAGCGCAACTGCTGGACCTGCACAACCGTGAGGGCGGACTGGGCGAAACCCTGTTGCTCACGCACATCGCCGAGGCCATCAGCCGCGCGACAGGCGAAACCGATCATGTGCTGGTTTCACCCGTGGCCAACGTTACTGCTGCGGCCAACCAGTTGCTCACATTCGGGGGTATTCAATGGTCGTCATAAGAACTGCCGAACATTACGCCGGACAACTGCAGGCGCTGTTGCCACCCGGTCCCGCGTGGGATCCGGAGCGGGTGCCGGAATTGCAGCAGGTGATTGCCGGCCTGTCCCGCGAGTTCGCACGCATCGATGGCCGCGCGTTCGACCTGCTCAACGAGATGGACCCTGCAACCGTCAGTGAATTGGTACCGGACTGGGAGCGGGTCATGAACCTGCCGGACCCATGTCTGGGGCTCAAACCCTTGTTCGCAGACCGACGCTTGTCAGTGCGCCAGCGGCTGGTAGCAACAGGAGGGCAGAACGCAGCGTTCTACATCGACATTGCCGTCAGCCAAGGCTACCCCAACGCCACCGTGACCGAACACCGAACGCCCCGTATGGGGCGTTCGCGTTTTGGCCAGGCGCACTTCGGCACCTGGAGCGCGCAATTCATGTGGACCCTGAACACCGGCGGGCGCCAGCGCCTGGGCCGACGCTTCGGGGCCAGCTACTGGGGCGAGCGGTTCGGGGTGAATCCCGGGCTCGCCATCGAATGTTTGATCCGTCGAGCAGCACCGGCGCACAGCGTCGAATTCGTAAACTTCAACTGAGGAACACAATGTGGATTATCCCAAGAGTGTGCCGGGCGTAGGCTTGGCAAGCGGCAAGTTTGTAGATGAAAACCCGGTTACCGGCATGCCCGGCTCGCTTATTCCCGCGCAGTGGGGTAACTCGATCACGCAGGAAATTTTGAATGCGATGGCGGCCGGTGGTGAGCAGCCTGATGAAACCAGAACAGACCAGCTCGCAACCGCAATTACGCAGATTGGTTCGCAGGTCAGGCAGGCTTATAAAGGTGCAGGATTTGGCTACACGGATTCCGAAACTCTTCTACCCGGAGCGGCGGGGCATTGGCACAGAATCAATGCCGGTGGTATCACGCTGACGTTGCCCTCCAAGGCGAACGTAGTGGTGGGTAAGTCGATAACCTTTCATAACGCATCGCCAGCAGCGGCAACGATCAAGGCCAATGGTGCTGAGGTCATCTCTCTATTCGGTGCTGGCAGCAATACGTTGAAGCTCAATGCGGCGGAGTGGGTAGAGCTTGTTTTTAACCCTGATGCGATCTACATCACCAAGCGCGGCAAAATTACGGAGGTAAAGGAGGTCGACTCTCAAAAAGTGTTCTCTTTCAATACCGATACAGTTTTTACAAGAGACCAGATGGAGTTGCTGCTACTGGATGCTACTGGCGGCAATCGTGCGTTCACACTGCCCTCCTCAAACGCGGCACTAGGCGTCAAAGACGTCATTGTTCGCAGGATAGACAGCAGTGGCAACCGGCTGACCGTTAATGCAAGTGCCGGGGAAAAGATCAGGTTCCATACCCATTTAAATGCTGCGGGTTATTCCTTTCTGGTTCTTATGGGGGCTGGCGACTGGTGGCACCTGCGCAGCGATGGTGCTGGAAGTTGGTGGCCAATAGGGCGATATGACAGCACTCCTTTGGGACGGCCTGTTTTCGAGACAACGACATTGTTCAGCCCAGGAGGATATGGAGCGTTGAACGGTGGGCTTCTCAATCGTGCCGACTGGCCGTGGCTTTGGGATCATGCGCAAAAGTCGGGGATGCTTTACACCGAAGCAGCTCGTACCGGCAAGGAAGGTGGGTGGACCAGTGGCGACGGCGCTCTGACCTTCCGAGGGCCTGAAGGCCGAGGCGAGTTCCTGCGGGTACTGGATGAGTCTCGGGGCGTCGATACGTCGCGTGTCGCCGGTTCTTGGCAGGACGGCACTTGGCTCAGGACGGTGGCTCAGGAGTGGAGCGGGTCAGATGTAGAGACTGGCACCTACCTGCTGGGCAGCGGTCATGCGCAGGCAGATGGGCGCTTGAACTCTACAGGCCCGGGTGGCTTGTTGCCGCCAGGCGCACTGGTCCCGGCTGGCGGTTCGGCCTACCTGGCAGAAACAACAGACAACGGCGTTGTGGCGACTGTAATGAGAGACCAGCAACCGATGAATAACTGGATTCGTTTCCGTAGCCGCAACATGGCCTATCCCGGCCGTATCAAACTGATCTGAGGACGTTATGCCTACTTACTTGATAGATGACTCTGGGGCCTTGATAGGGCCTGTTGAATTACCGATTGTTCCTTGACTGGGCGAGCAAACGCCCAGCAATGCTGTAAGCATGACCGAATTGCTCAGCGAACCGAACACAGGATTTGCCTGGACACTGATAAACGGTGAGCTGCAGCAGGTCATAGATCGCCGTGGCTTGATGTATCGAATAAACGACGGCTCGGTAGAGGAGTGGAGCAGCCTCGGTCTGCCGCCTGAACGGCTTACCGCCAAACAATGGCCCGGCAAGTATTACGTTTGGCGAGAGGGTGAATGGGTTCTTGATACCGAAGCGCAGAAGACCGCTTTGGCGTCCGCCGCTCTGCTGGTTCGTGACCAGCGTTTGCAGCAAGCAGCTACACGTATCGCCCCGTTGCAGTATGCCGAAGAACTGGGAGATGCTACCGAGGCCGAGAAGGCAAGTTTGCTCGAATGGAAACGCTATAGCGTAGAACTGAACCGGATCGAGCAAACCCCGGATTACCCTCTCCAGGTCAAATGGCCTTCACCGCCCTCCGATGCAACTGCCCTGTAAACATGACCGCGAGAGCGGTTTTTTTGCCCGTTGCCTACTGAACAGCTAGCCCCGGTAGGGCGCGAGTACAGACGAACTGCCCCGCTCTGAGGGGGAGTTGTTTTATTCGCCATTTAATCTCGCTTTTGAACAGGAGAGCTTTATCGGCTCATGGGGTGGGCTAGTCCCGCAAGCCCTTGGGAGGATCAATGCCTCTTGGCCCGCAACAACAACTCAACATCATCCCTGACGCCGGCCCCACCGCCGGCGTTTTAGTTCCTGTCCTTAAACGAAACAGGAGGTCCGCCGACACCCGCAAGCGTCAATCATTCATAAACCCATACTTTCTCAATAGAAAATCAAAGGTATTCCTATGTACACAGTAATAAGCGCTCGTGATCCACGTTGGTCCGATATGACACACACATACATACATTAATCTGTGGGTGTTGTTTGCAGAGTTTAAAGACACTTACGGCGAGGTGCCTTTTAGTGCATCTCCCAACGACTCCGCTGCTCATGGAGTCGATCTGTTTAACCGTGCCCTCGCCGGTGAGTTCGGCCCGGTTCTCGAGCCGACCGAGGAGGCGGTCTTGCAGCAGGTGACGAGTCAGCGAAATAACTTGTCAAGTAACGCTACCTATCGAATCCACTCGCTGCTGGACGAACTGGATATTCTTCAAGACGCCATAGCAATGAATCTGGTGACCGAAGAGCAATTGAAATCCGTGCCAGCAATAAACGCTGAGCTGTACGCGTTCCGTCTTTATCGCGTGCGGCTTTCCCTGATTGATACATTGCCAGGTTATCCAAGGAAGTTCGACTGGCCCGTAGCTCCTGCGCAGCCTTTTGTGTATGTGCCACCTTCTGAGTAGTTGGCCATTTGGTAGGGCGAGCGCGAAAACGAATTGCATCCGACGCCGGCTCTGAAGCTGGCGTTACTGTTTATGCTTTCGATATCGCCGCGACCAGCCGACATGACTGCTGCTAACGACTCAGGTAACGACGCCTCGCAATGATGGGGCGTTTGTTACCCCTAATGCGCGTCGCTTTTGAGTCACGAGAGCTTCGTCGATTGGGGACACTGACGAGCTTCATAAGCAAGGCAGGAGTAACCATGCCTATCAACCAGCAACAACTACTGCAAATCCTCCCCAACGCCGGCCCTAAAGCCGGCGTTTTTGTTCCTGCTCTCAACATCGCCATGGCCCGCTACACCATCGACACCCGGCTGCGTATCGCCGCGTTCATCGCCCAGATCGGGCATGAGTCCGGGCAGCTTCGTTATGTGCGCGAGCTGGGTAGCGACAGCTATCTGGCCAAGTACGACACCGGGCAGTTGGCGCTGCGTCTGGGCAACACGCCAGAGGCAGATGGCGACGGTCAACTGTACCGAGGGCGCGGGCTGATTCAGGTGACGGGGCGGGCTAACTACGAAGCGTGCGGGGAGGCGCGGGGGCTGGACTTGTTGCGCCAGCCGCAACTGCTTGAACAGCCGGAGCATGCCGCCATGTCGGCAGCGTGGTTCTGGGACCGTGCCAACCTCAACGCGCTGGCAGACAAGGGTGATTTTCTGATGATCACCCGCCGTATCAACGGAGGCACCAATGGCCTGGCAGATCGGCAGGCGCTTTACCAGCGGGCATTGGAGGTGCTGCCGTGAAAGTGCTGGATATGCGATTCCTGATCCTCGCATTCGTGCTGGGGTCAGGGCTGGGTACATGGGCCGCTTGGCAGTGGCAGGCGGCTCACTATGGTCTGCAACTGTCTACGCAAACGCTGGCTTGGCAGCAAGAGCGCGAGCAGGCGGCGCTGGCGGTCGTCGACTGGCAGAACGCTGAACAAGCACGAAGACGGGCGCTGGAACTCCGTCTGCAAGATAACGATACAACCATTCATAAGGAACTGAGCGATGCACAGACTTCTCAGGCCCGCTTGCGTGATCGTCTGGCTACCGCTGATTTGCGGCTGTCAGTCCTCCTTGCCAGCCCCACCGGTGGCGATGGAATGCCAACCGCCTCCGGTTCCGGCGGCGTGGTTCATGGAAGCTCGCGAGGCGAACTTGACCCAGCGGCTGCTGGACGAATTGTCGCCATCACCGACTACGGCGATCAGGGATTGATCGCTTTGAAGGCCTGCCAGGCCTACGTGCGCGAGATTGCGCACTGATGTTCCCTCCGGCACCCCACCTTTGGCCATCGTGCCCCTGCCTGAAACCCGCCTCCGCAAGGAGGTGCGGCCCTCTTTTCAGCCTTTAACCGCTTTTCAATCGGCGCAGCCCGGTACATTCATATTGCACCGGTCGGTTCGGTACGCTAATGTCCCGAAACGTACCGATGAGACCCCTTCCGTGACGACTGTCAGCAAACTCTTGATGCGCGTTATCAAGGCTCACGCCCGTTGGCGTTGGCGCGCCTGACTATTTCCTTGCCGGCCCTGCCGGACCCGTACCTGTATGCCTTCGATATGTGATGCCTTTGCCTCTGTCACCCCCAGCGTTGTGGCTGAAGAGGGGACGCATGGGCGAAGTGGAATCCGGAAGGCCTGAATCAAGTCAGTAAATCAAAAGGTTGATAGCAAAATGCTGCTGATGATCGATAACTACGATTCGTTCACCTACAACGTCGTGCAGTACCTCGGTGAGCTGGGGGCCGATGTCAAAGTCATTCGTAACGACGAACTGACCATTGAACAGATCGAGGCCCTGAACCCCGAGCGCATCGTGGTCTCGCCTGGCCCGTGCACACCCAATGAAGCCGGTGTCTCGCTTGAAGTGATCAAACATTTCGCGGGCAAACTGCCGATTCTGGGTGTGTGCCTGGGGCATCAGTCCATCGGACAGGCCTTTGGTGGCGATGTGGTGCGTGCGCGTCAGGTGATGCACGGCAAAACCAGCCCGGTGGTGCATCAGGACGGCGGTGTGTTCGAAGGCCTTAATCATCCACTGGTGGTAACCCGCTACCACTCGCTGGTGGTAAAAAGCGATACCTTGCCCGAGTGCCTGGAAGTGACCGCCTGGACTGCGCTGGAAGACGGCTCGGTTGACGAGATAATGGGCCTGCGTCACAAAACGTTGAACGTGGAAGGGGTACAGTTTCACCCTGAGTCGATTCTGACCGAGCAGGGCCACGAGCTGTTCGCCAACTTTCTCAAGCAGAGCGGCGGCCATCGTCAGGGCTAAGGATTTTTTATGACTACCCCCATGAACATCAAAAGCGCGCTGAACCGCGTGGTCAACCAGCTGGACCTGACCACTGACGAGATGCGCGACGTCATGCGCGAGATCATGACCGGCCAATGCACCGAAGCGCAGATCGGTGCGTTTCTGATGGGCATGCGCATGAAGAGTGAAACCATCGATGAGATCGTCGGTGCTGTTTCGGTCATGCGTGAGCTGGCCAGCAGTGTCGAGCTGAAAACACTGGATGGCGTTGTAGACATCGTTGGCACTGGCGGTGACGGCGCAAATATTTTCAACGTGTCCACGGCGTCGGCTTTTGTCATCGCCGCTGCTGGCTGCACGGTGGCCAAACACGGCAACCGCGCCGTGTCGGGCAAGAGCGGCAGCGCCGACCTGCTGGAAGCCGCCGGGGTTTATCTGAACCTTACGCCTGTTCAGGTGGCTCGCTGCATTGACAGCGTGGGCATCGGTTTCATGTTCGCCCAGTCTCATCACACGGCCATGAAGCACACTGCCGGGCCGCGCCGCGAGCTGGGTCTGCGCACACTGTTCAATATGCTTGGTCCGCTGACCAATCCGGCGGGCGTTCGCCACCAGATCGTCGGCGTGTTCAATCAGGCGTTATGCCGGCCGCTGGCCGAAGTGCTGCTGCGGCTGGGCAGCAAGCATGTGCTGGTGGTGCACTCGCAGGACGGCCTGGACGAGTTCAGTCTGGCCGCGCCGACCTTCGTTGCCGAGCTGAAAAATGGCGAAGTGACTGAATACTGGGTACAGCCCGAAGACCTGGGCATCAAAAGCCAGAGTCTGTACGGCCTTGCCGTGGAAAGCCCGGCGGCTTCGCTGGAGCTGATTCGCGATGCGCTGGGACGTCGCAAGACCGAGAACGGTCAGAAAGCCGCGGAAATGATCGTGCTTAACGCCGGCGCCGCGCTCTATGCTGCCGATCATGCGACCAGCCTGAAAGAGGGTGTGGCCTTGGCACACGATGCCCTGCACACCGGCCTTGCGCGGGAAAAGCTGGAAGAGTTGGGTGCCTTCACGGCAGTATTCAAACAGGAGAACGAAGCATGAGCGTGCCAACCGTACTGGAAAAGATTCTTGTCCGAAAGGCCGAGGAAATTGCGGCCCGTCGAGCAATTGTCAGCCTCGCCGAACTTGAACAACAGGTCGCCAGCGCCGGTGCGCCACGTGGCTTTGCCAACGCGCTGATCACTCAGGCCAGGTTGAAGCTGCCTGCCGTCATCGCAGAAGTCAAAAAGGCGTCTCCAAGCAAAGGCGTTATCCGGGAGAATTTTCTGCCGGGCGAGATCGCCAGAAGTTATCAGGCGGGAGGCGCGACCTGTCTTTCAGTGCTCACTGATGTCGATTTCTTTCAGGGTTCCGATGCCTATCTTCAGGAAGCGCGGGCGGCGTGCAATTTGCCGGTGATCCGCAAGGATTTCATGATCGATCCTTATCAAGTGGTCGAGGCTCGCGCGCTGGGCGCTGACTGCATTCTGCTGATCGTGTCGGCACTGGAAGACGCGCAAATGGCTGAGCTGGCCGACGTTGCCAAGCGTGTCGGGCTGGACGTACTGGTCGAGGTGCACGACGGCGACGAGCTGGAGCGCGCACTCAAGACGCTTGATACACCGCTGGTGGGTGTCAACAATCGCAACCTCCACACCTTTGAAGTGAGCCTGGAAACCACGCTGGAGTTGCTACCGCGTATCCCGCGTGATCGCTTGGTCATCACCGAAAGCGGCATTCTCAATCGTGCGGATGTCGAGCTGATGGAAATCAACGATGTCTATTCGTTCCTGGTGGGCGAGGCTTTCATGCGCGCCGAACACCCGGGCGCCGAGTTGCAGCGGCTGTTCTTTCCGGAGCGCAAGCTTGCGGCGAGCGGCCCGTCCATCGACTGACTGAACTGAACACCACGCTGAGGTCCGGCATGCAAGACTCGATCATCGACATCTGCGTCGAACAAGGCTTGCAGGCCGAGCAGGACCTTCTGGCGGCTGTGTGCTCCGGCGCTGCCGATCATGGGTTGCTGTTCTGGCGACCTACTGATCGGGCGCTGGTCATGCCGCGGCGCATGAGCCGCTTGCCGGGTTTTGTCGAGGCCAGCGAGACTCTGGCTGACAATGGATGGCCCGTGTTGTTGCGTGAAACCCGTGGTGAGCCGGTGCCACAATCCTCTTCCACGGTGAATATCGCGCTGGTCTATGCACAGCCCGCTGCTGATGTTGATCGTGACCGCATAGAAACCGCCTACCTGCGCTTGTGTCAGCCGCTGCTCGACCTGCTGGTCGAATTGGGCGGCCAGGCTTCATTGGGCGAAGTGGCAGGTGCATTCTGTGACGGCCGCTTCAACGTCAACCTTGATGGTCGCAAGATGGTCGGAACAGCCCAGCGCTGGCGGCAGAGTCAGGGCGGAACGCGTCCTGTGGTGTTGGCCCACGGCGCATTGCTGCTGGATGATGAACGTGTACAGATGGCGGGAGCGGTCAACCGCTTCAACGAGCTTTGTGAGCTTGAGCCACGTATCCGGGCCGAAAGCCACGTTGCCTTGCACGAAGTGTTTCCGGATGTCGACGTTCTGCCGCGTCTGGCGCAGGCCTATCGGCAGCTACTCGCTGAACTCTGATTGGCAGAGGTTCAGCGCGTACCGTACACCACCATCGTTTTTCCCTTGACGTTGACCAGGCTCTGCTCTTCCAGGGCCTTGAGCACGCGCCCGACCATCTCTCTTGAACAGCCTACGATGCGTCCGATCTCCTGGCGGGTAATCTTGATCTGCATCCCGTCCGGGTGGGTCATTGCATCTGGCTGCTTGCACAGCTCAAGCAACGTGCGAGCTACTCGCCCGGTGACATCGAGAAACGCCAGATCACCGACCTTGCGTGTGGTGTTGCGCAGGCGCTCGGCCATCTGACTGCCCAGCGCGTAGAGAATTTCCGGCTCCTGGCGGGTCAGCTCGCGGAAGGCGCCGTATGAAATCTCGGCCACTTCGCATTCGGTCTTGGCTCGCACCCATGCGCTGCGCACGGATTCGCGTCCCGGCTGCTCAAACAGACCCAGTTCACCAAAAAAATCCCCGCTGTTGAGATAGGCGACGATCATCTCGCGTCTTTCGTCATCTTCGATCAGAACCGTGACTGAGCCTTTCAAGATCAGAAACAGCGACTCAGAGCGATCACCCGCATTGATGATGTTGCTTTTGGCGGGGCAGCGGCGGCGTTCCGCATGGGGCAGCAGCTTGTCGAGACTGTTTGCTTTGGGCGTAAAAGTTATTGCGACCATGCGTGACTTCCGAAATAAGGTGTATGGCCAAATGGCATACCTGTAGGTATCGGCTGCGCCTGCATTCTCACCAGCTTTTCCAGACGTGTAGGAAGCTATTTGCGAATATTCCTACGCGTTTCCTACAAAAAGCATTTTCCCAATGCGTCCAGGCAGCGTTTGGCGCTGTGCTAAGCTGGCGACCCCTTTTTTACAGTGGAGTCCTGGCGATGAAGGCACGCATTCAATGGGCTGGCGAAGCCATGTTCCTCGGCGAATCCGGCAGCGGTCATGTAGTAGTGATGGACGGCCCGCCTGAAAGCGGTGGCCGCAACCTGGGTGTACGCCCGATGGAAATGGTGTTGATCGGTCTGGGCGGCTGCAGCAACTTTGACGTGGTGAGCATCCTGAAGAAGTCGCGCCAGCCAGTGGAAAGCTGCGAGGCATTTCTTGAAGCCGAGCGCGCGGATGAAGATCCGAAAGTGTTCACCAAAATTCATCTGCACTTCGTCGTCAAGGGTCGCGGCCTGAAAGAAGCTCAGGTCAAACGGGCTATCGAGCTGTCGGCGGAGAAGTATTGCTCTGCTTCTATAATGCTCGGAAACGCGGGAGTGGAGATCACTCACGATTATGAAATTGTCGAGTTGACCTGAACGCCAGACATCCAACGATCATAAAAACGGCGCACACTCTGGCAGACGGCTTCGGACGTCTGCATAATGCGCCACTTTTTCAGGGCGCAGCATGTACTGGTTTTCTGCTGCCGGCCCGAACAGACAACCAAAATCGCCAACGCGAAGAGGTGTTAACCGTCCTACGCAGATGAGCCGGACTCAACTGACGGGCATGCTTGATCACGCGGCTGGCGCCGCACCCATATAGAGAGTTTTTAACGGTGAAAAGCAAACTCAAGCTCCACGGGTTCAATAACCTGACAAAGACCTTGAGCTTCAACATTTATGACATCTGCTATGCGGAAACCCCGCAGGACCAGCAGGCGTATGTCGAATACATCAACAGTGTGTACGACGCAGAACGCCTGACGCGGATTCTGACTGATGTTGTCGATATCATTGGTGCCAACATCCTGAACATTGCACGTCAGGATTACGATCCACAAGGTGCCAGTGTGACCATTCTGATCTCCGAGCAGCCGGTGACGCCTACCGAAAGCCAGATCGAAGAGTCGCCAGGTCCACTGCCGGAAACCATCCTGGCGCACCTGGACAAGAGCCACATCACGGTTCATACCTACCCGGAAATTCACCCGGTAGATGGCATCGCCACGTTCCGCGTGGATATCGATGTGTCGACCTGTGGCGTTATTTCACCGCTCAAGGCGTTGAATTACCTGATTCACAAGTTTGAGTCGGATATCGTGACCGTCGATTATCGCGTGCGCGGCTTTACCCGTGACGTGGAAGGCAAGAAGCACTTCATCGATCATGAAATCAACTCGATCCAGAATTACCTGTCCGAAGACACGCGCAACGGTTACCAGATGACCGACGTGAACGTGTATCAGGAAAACCTGTTCCACACCAAGATGCTGCTCAAGCAGTTCGAACTGGATAACTACCTGTTCGGAGACGCGACCAGCAACTTGTCTGCCGAGCAGCGCGAACAAGTGACCGCCAAGGTCAAACACGAAATGCTGGAAATCTTCTACGGCCGTAACGTAGCCGTATAAGCCCGGATTCCGGACATTAAAAAGGCGCCTGATGCAGGCGCCTTTTTTATTCGTCCTTATCCGTCCTGATGCGTCGTCAGATGCGATAAGTCGACTTGGTCATGACCTTGGCCAGTACGCTCATGCCAAACTTGACCGGTGCCGGGAAGCGAAAGCCGCCTGCTTCCAGCGCTGACTCGGCATGGTGTTCTTCATCATTAAGCATCTGTTCCAGAATGGCCCGCGACTTTCCGTCTTCGCTCGGCAATTGCTCAAGGTGCTCACTCAAGTGCTTGCAGACCTGATCCTCTGTCGCCGCGACGAAACCCAGGCTGACCCGGTCGCTGATAACGCCAGCTACCGCACCGATCCCGAATGACAGTCCGTAGAACAGCGGGTTCAGCACGCTGGTATGGCTGCCAAGCTGATGAATGCGCTGTTCGCACCACACAAGGTGATCGATTTCCTCTTCAGCCGCATGCTCCATCGCCTTGCGCACCTTGGGCAGCTTCGCTGTCAGCGCCTGCCCCTGGTACAGCGCCTGGGCGCAGACTTCACCTGTATGGTTGATGCGCATCAGGCCTGCAACGTGGCGTGTGTCGACGTCGCTCATCTTGTGATCGGGCTGGACAACCGCAGGGGAGGGGCGCTGCGGATGTGCGCTCAATGGCAGCAATGTGCGCATTGCGCTATCGGCTTGCAGTAAAAGACGGTCGAGGGGGGAATAGTGACGTTCGGTAGCCATGGGCACCTCCGGAAGATCATGTGGGCAGTTTACCCGAATCGGCCGCAGGCAGCAGGGGCTTGTGTCGACCGGCCAGCGAACATAACGGCCGCTGACCGGCTGCAAAGCCCGGAAACGCGGGATCAGCCCGGCGGCCAGTTCATCTGACGCTGACCGAGTACATGCATGTGAATGTGATAAACGGTCTGTCCGCCCAGATCATTGCAATTCATGACCACGCGGAAGCCTTCTTCACAACCCAGTTCAATAGCCAGACGCTGCGCTGTGAACATGATATGCCCCGCCAGGCCTTTGTCTTCTTCGGTCAGATCGTTCAGGGTCCGAATGGGCTTTTTCGGGATAACCAGAAAATGCACGGGTGCCTGTGGGGCGATGTCGTGAAAAGCCAGTACCTGGTCATCTTCGTAGATGATCTTCGCCGGAATTTCCCGATTGATGATCTTGGTAAACAAAGTTTCCACAGCCGTTTGCTCCTTGTCGGTTGATGGTCGTCGCAGGGTATCGCTGTGCAGCAGTGCGCCTGAGTGTACTGAGCGAGACGCCGCTCGCCCAGTCGTTTGTCTGTCAGCGTGGGCAGTACTTCCTGTTGATGTAGCCGCTGATCTGGCGGGCCAGCCAGCGCGAGACCAGGCGCGGGCTGAACGTCCATAGGCGGGTGCTGAAGCCGGGGATGATCACTGCACGGTCCTTTGCCAGTGCGCGAACGGTATACAGGGCCACTTCTTCGGGGCTCATCAGGTTGTCGACATTGACCTGCAACTGCGCGGTACGGAAAAAAGCCGTTCGGGTCGGGCCGGGGCACAACACCGAGACCTTCACCCCGGCCTTCTTCACTTCCTCGCGCAGCCCCTCGGAAAAATGCAGCACATACGCTTTGCTCGCGTAGTAGGTGCTCATCCACGGCCCTGGCTGGAAAGCCGCCACCGAGGCGACATTGAGTATCTGCCCACCGCCCTGAATGGCCATGAGGTTGCCGACCGTATGGCACAGGCGCGTCAGAGCGAGGATGTTCAGGTCGATCAGGTCCTGCTCGGCGCTCCAGTCCTGCGCCAGAAAAGGTCCGCACGTGCCGATGCCCGCTGCATTGACCAGCAGGTCAATCTGATGCGCGCCGTCTTCCAGCTCCAGCAGGAAGCCCGAGAGTCGCAGCGGTTCGCCCAGGTCGCATGCACGAAACAGCACTTCCACGCCAAAACGCTGAGTCAATTCCAGTGCAATTGTTTCCAGCAGGTCGCGCTGACGGGCGACCAGAATCAGGCTGCGACCACGGCGTGCCAGCGCTTCGGCCATCGCCAGGCCTATGCCGCTGGACGCGCCGGTGATCAGGGCGTAACGGGTCATGCATTTCTCCATTGAGCATATTGCGCCCGGCAGTCTGCCGAACCGTGAGCAGTCTATTACGTGTCACTGTGTTTCTTTGAACTCTTTGTTGACATCCACCGGCACGATCAAGGCACTGTCCTGGTCTTGTTCATCGTCGTACGGGAGGGATTGCTCGTACTCGTCGGTCTGCAATTCCAGCTCGTCGCGCAGCATGCCTGCGCCTCCGGCAGTGAGGCCGATCAGAATAATCGGTAGCAGCAACAACCACAGAACGGCCAGCGTCTTTACGCCTTTCGAGTTCGGCGGTGGCGGTCGGCCGAACTGATTGGGGCCTTTTGTACCCGGCAGCAGGACCATGAGGAACGGGAAGACGCTGCCTATGAAGGGCACCATCGTCAGCAGTAAAAGCCAGCCCGACCAGCCCAGGTCGTGCAGCCGTTGTATACCGATCTGTGCACCGATGACTGCAAACACCACGAGCACCACTGCGCTCAGCAGCCCGCCAGCGACCAGTGACTCGTTCATCGTCAGCAGGCACACGGCAACCAGCGCCAGTGCCGCTGCGCTCAATACCAGGCTCCAGGCCAGATAGCGCAAACGCCCGATGCGCCCGTTTATGCTCAGGACTTTTAGAGTCGAATGCTCTGGCTGATCACCGCCAACCTTTGCTTTGGGCGGCGCATAGGGCGATATTTCCAGATGCGCGGGTTTTTGTGGCGGCGCGCTGGCTATTTCATTGAGGCTCAGGCTGATGTCACTGTCAGGTTCGATGCGTGCTTCGACGCCTGCGTCATTAAGTGCCTTCAGGTAGCGCTCAGCATTCGTATGGGTCAGCCCGCGCTTGAGCGCAACGGGCTGGCCGTTGAACAACTTTTGCACTGCGCGAGCTTCACTTTTGAACAACCCCGCAAGGTTGGCCTTCGCGGTATCAAGCTCGACGCCTTCACGCACCTGTCCTTCAAATATAATCTTGAAGAGGGAATCGGCCATACAGGGCTTCCTTGTCTTGTGGTTGGGGACAGTACCGGGCGCTTGCGTTACACATTGCGTAAAGCCGAGCGCCCTGGTGTGTTACTGGAGAGGCCGAATGCTTTCCGGTCAGAAGGGTTTGACGATGACCAGAATGACGATAGCGATCAGGATCAGCACAGGAATCTCGTTGAACCAGCGATAAAACACATGGCTGCGGCCATTTTCACCACGGGCAAAGCGTTTCATCTGTGCGCCGCAGACGTGGTGATAGCCGATCAGCAGGACAACCAGTGCGAGCTTGGCGTGCATCCAGCCCTGACTGAAATAGCCGCTGACGTCAAAGCTGATCAGCCAGCCGCCGAAGACCAGCGTTGCGATCATCGCCGGGGTCATGATGCCTCGGTAGAGCTTGCGTTCCATCACCATGAAGCGCTCGCGGCTGACCGTGTCCTCACTCATCGAGTGATAGACGAACAGTCTTGGTAGATAGAACAGGGCTGCAAACCAGCAGACCATTGAAATGACATGCAGCGCTTTGACCCATAGATAGAGCATTTTTGATTATTCCCAGGTTCACGGTGGCCGAATAGTAGTGTCTTGTGCGTCCATACGTCACGTTGTCGGTTGTCGCAGAGGCGATAGGCTCCTATTATCGACCGCTTTCCAGTTGTTTCGTTGAGGGCAGGTTATGGTCAAGGTCGGTATTGTCGGCGGCACGGGTTACACCGGGGTCGAGCTGCTGCGTCTGTTGGCACAGCATCCGCAGGCAGAAGTAGTGGTCATTACCTCGCGCTCGGAGGCCGGCATGCCAGTCGCCGAGATGTACCCGAACCTGCGAGGTCACTACGACGGCCTGGCTTTCAGCGTACCTGACGTGAAAACCCTGGGTGCCTGTGACGTGGTGTTCTTCGCCACGCCCCACGGTGTTGCTCATGCACTGGCCGGTGAACTGCTTGCGGCAGGCTCCAAGGTGATCGACCTGTCTGCCGACTTCCGTCTGCAGGACCCGGTCGAGTGGGCCAAGTGGTACGGCCAGCCGCACGGTGCTCCGCAGCTGCTGCAGGATGCGGTTTACGGATTGCCGGAAGTCAATCGCGAACAGATCAAGAATGCTCGGCTCATCGCCGTGCCGGGTTGCTATCCGACAGCTACACAATTGGGTTTCCTGCCGTTGCTTGAGGCGGGCATTGCCGACAACACTCGCCTTATTGCCGACTGCAAATCCGGCGTGAGCGGTGCCGGACGTGGCCTGAGCATTGGTTCTCTGTATTCGGAAGCCAATGAAAGCTTCAAGGCTTACGCCGTGAAGGGCCATCGTCACCTGCCTGAAATCACTCAGGGCCTGCGTCGCGCTGCGGGCGGTGATATCGGCCTGACGTTTGTTCCGCATCTGGTGCCGATGATTCGTGGCATTCATTCCACCCTCTATGCGACAGTCGCTGATCGTTCGGTGGATCTGCAAGCGCTGTTCGAGAAGCGCTACGCCGACGAGCCTTTTGTGGATGTAATGCCCGCTGGCAGCCATCCCGAGACCCGCAGTGTGCGCGGAGCCAACGTTTGCCGCATCGCGGTACACCGTCCGCAGGGCGGCGATCTGGTTGTCGTGCTGTCGGTTATCGACAATCTGGTCAAAGGCGCGTCAGGTCAGGCGGTTCAGAATATGAACATCCTGTTTGGTCTTGATGAGCGCGCCGGTTTGTCTCACGCGGGCATGATGCCGTAAGCACTGCCGCCGTCCAGCAAATAGTTGACCGATTTTCTAGGAGAAGCGGATAATGCCGTCATTACGCATTACGACGGCTAACGCCGGGAGATATCTGACATGAGTGTCGAATCCTTCACGCCTACCGCTTTGGAGTTCACTCCGAATGCAGCGCACAAGGTGAAAACCCTGGTCGACGAAGAGGGCAATGATCGTCTCAAACTGCGTGTATTCGTTACAGGTGGCGGTTGTTCAGGTTTTCAGTATGGCTTTACGTTTGATGAAGACGTGGCCGACGATGACACTATCGTCGAGCGCGAGGGCGTAAGTCTGGTTGTCGATCCGATGAGCTTCCAGTACCTGGCTGGCGCAGAGGTCGATTATCAGGAAGGGCTTGAGGGTTCGCGATTCGTGATCAAAAACCCGAATGCTTCCACGACCTGTGGTTGTGGCTCGTCGTTCTCGATCTGATTGAAGCTTGTTGTAAACAAAAACGCCGCTCATTGAGCGGCGTTTTGCGTTCAGGCACGAGGTCAGGCGGGGTAGATCGCGCCCAGAACACGTCTGCCTTTAGCGCCGGTTACCGTTGGGCGGTTGGCCGGTACGCCTTCGAGGCAGCAATGAGCCAGCCAGGCAAATGCCATGGCCTCAACCCAGTCAGGGTCCACGCCGAACTTCTCGGTACTGCTGACCTCGGTGTCAGGCAATAGCTCTGCAAGGCGTTTCATCAGCGCCTTGTTATGTGCGCCGCCGCCACAGACCAGAAGCTCCTTGGTGATCGCTTGTGCCGATTGCAGGGACTCTGTGATGGTCAATGCAGTCAGTTCCAGCAGCGTGGCTTGCACGTCTTCAGGTGTCAATGTTGGCAGCTGGAACAGATGATGGTGCACCCAACCCAGGTTGAACACTTCCCGACCGGTGCTTTTTGGGCCTTTGGTCAGGAAAAACTGATCGCTGAGCAGCTTCTTGAGAAGCGCTTGATCAACCTCGCCGCTCGCCGCCCATGCCCCGTCCTTGTCGTAGCTTTCATGGCGCTGGGATTGTATCCAGGCATCCAGCAGCACGTTGCCTGGACCGCAATCGAAGCCTTCGACCGGGCGATCGGATTCGATCAGGCTCAGATTGCTGAAGCCGCCGATGTTCAATACAGCGCGGTGGTCTTTGTTATCGTCGAACAGTGCTTCGTGGAAGGCGGGCACGAGCGGCGCACCCTGTCCGCCTGCGGCGATGTCGCGACGACGAAAATCGCTTACCACGGTGATTTCGGTCAGCTCTGCCAGCAGCGCCGGGTTGCCGATCTGAATGCTGTAGCCGCGAGCAGGTTCATGACGAATAGTCTGGCCGTGGCTGCCAATGGCGCGAATCTGAGCAGGCACCATGTTTTGATCTTCCAGCAAGGTCTGCACGCCCTGTGCGACCAGCCTGCACCACTTCTGCTCGGCGATTGCTGCACGTGCAAGCTCATCGACGCCACTGGAGCAAAGCCCCAGCAGTTCGGCATGCAGATCTTCCGGCATCGGGATGTAGTGAGTAGCCAGAAGCCTTGAGCGGTCATCCTGCTTCAAAAGGGCGATATCAATCCCATCGAGACTGCTGCCGGACATCACACCTATATAGAAGAAGTCCATGGATTACCTTTTATTCGAGGCCAGCGTGGTGGCCTTTTCCTGATCCATGCGCGCCATCAACGGCTGGCTTTGTTGCATGAACCGCTGTTTTTCGGATTTGGCGATCGGATCCGCCATCGGAAGCTTCTGGCCCAGCGGGTCTACGTGAACGCCATTGACCTGAAATTCATAGTGCAAGTGCGGGCCGGTAGACAAGCCGGTAGTTCCAATATAGCCGATTACCTGGCCCTGTTTAACGGTTCCGCCGGTTTGTATGCCTTTGGCAAAGCCTTGCATATGACCGTACAGCGTGCGGTAGGTATCGCCGTGCTGGATGATGACGGTATTGCCGTAACCGCCGCGACGGCCAGCGAGCAGAACCTTGCCGTCGCCGGTTGCCTTGATCGGCGTACCGCGTGGCGCCGCATAGTCGACGCCCTTGTGCGCACGGATCTTGTTGAGGATAGGGTGTTTGCGACCCATCGAGAACATGGAGCTGATGCGGGCAAAGTCTACCGGGGTGCGGATGAATGCCTTGCGCATGCTGTTGCCGTCGGCCGTGTAGTAATTGGTATTGCCTTGCTTGTTGGTGTAACGAACGGCGGTGTAGGTCTTGCCGCGGTTTGTAAAGCGAGCGGACAGGATATTACCTGTGCCGACGCTTTTGCCGTTGACCACTTTCTGCTCATACACCACGTCAAACTCGTCACCCTTGCGGATGTCCTGCGCGAAGTCGATGTCGTAGCCGAAGATGTTGGCCATGTCCATTGTCATGCTATGAGTCAGGCCAGCGCGCTGCGCGGATTGCGAAAGTGAGCTGTTGATCACGCCATGCACATACGCATTGCGCACATTGGGCTTGCTGATCTCGCGATTGAAAACGAAGCCGGAAGCCGATTTCGACAGGCTGATGGTCTCGAGCTCGCTGAGTTTGGTATGCAGTTGCTTGAGCTGGCCGTCCGGCGATAGTTCGAACTGCAGGGTTTGCCCGTTCTGCAGCTTGGTGAACTGTTTGGCCTGCTTGTCGCTGGCCAGTACTTCATGAACGGTAGCGGCTGGCAGCCCGACTTTTTCGAACAGAGTCGAAAGCGTGTCGCCCTTGCTGACGATCACTTCCCGATGGTTAGGGTCTTTGGCTGGTGCCGGCTTTTCTGCGTCAGACTGTGCTGTGGCGGTGTCTTGAGCCTGGTCATCGGCATTGTCGATCTGGGCAAATGGCGATTCAGTGGTTTCAGGTGTGGCTTGAGCAGCGTCTGGAGCGTCTTGATCTTGTACGTCCTGATCCGGCATCTCCAGATCAAGGGAAAGGTTCGTTCGTTTGGCTTCAACTTCGCTGGAAGGGAAAACCAGGAGAGCCAGGCTCAACAATGCGGCAATGCCGCTTGCAGCGAGCAGGTGACTCTTCGGATAAAGCGGGGGCGCTTTAGGCGGTGTGTCTTTCATAGGTAATTTGACTTTGAAAAAGGTGAAATGGAAAAGATGAATGACATGATGAAGATGAAATAACTGTATAAAATATAACCAAAACCTGCTCGAAGCAACCCTTCCCGCGTATCAGTCACTGATTCGCAGGCGAACGCTGGGCAAAACTTGTAATTGGGCTCTGATCTTGTAAGGTTGGTTCCCTTTGAATTGGGGGCTGAAATGAAGTCGGTTGAAGAGCAGCTGGCGCTGATCAAGCGCGGTGCGGATGAACTCCTGGTCGAGGCCGAACTGGTCGAGAAGCTGAAGCGTGGCCAGCCACTGCGTATCAAGGCTGGTTTCGACCCGACAGCGCCCGATCTGCACCTTGGGCACACGGTGCTTATTAATAAGCTGCGCCAGTTTCAGGATCTGGGGCATCAGATCATCTTCCTGATCGGTGATTTCACCGGCATGATCGGCGACCCGAGCGGCAAAAGCGCCACGCGTCCGCCGCTTACTCGTGAGCAGGTTCTCGACTACGCCGAAACCTACAAGTCTCAGGTTTTCAAGATTCTCGATCCGGCCAAAACCGAGGTGGCGTTCAACTCCACCTGGATGGACAAGCTGAGCCCGGCTGACTTCATTCGATTGTCTTCGCAGTACACGGTCGCCCGTATGCTTGAGCGTGACGATTTCGACAAGCGCTATAAAAGCAACCAGTCCATCGCCATCCACGAATTCCTTTACCCGCTGGTGCAGGGTTACGACTCAGTGGCCTTGAAGGCTGACGTCGAACTGGGTGGTACTGATCAGAAATTCAACCTGCTGATGGGGCGCGAGCTTCAGCGCGCTTATGGGCAGGAGCCGCAATGCATTCTGACCATGCCGCTGCTGGAAGGCCTGGATGGCGTGAAGAAGATGTCCAAGTCGCTGGGCAACTACGTTGGTATTCAGGAAGCACCGGGCATTATGTACAGCAAGCTGGTATCGATTC
>NZ_CM176704.1:3767500-5325000 GCF_058129925.1 Pseudomonas sp. Pme6b | reverse complement strand
TTAATCGACGACTCAGCTGCGCCATAAGCACCCACACGAATTGCTTGATTCATTGAAGAAGACGATTAGAAGCAGCTTTAAGCTCCAAGCTGATAGCTCAACGCTAGCGGCTACAAGCTCGAAATTGGGTCTGTAGCTC
Organism: Pseudomonas sp. Pme6b; assembly: GCF_058129925.1. Lineage (NCBI taxonomy): Bacteria > Pseudomonadati > Pseudomonadota > Gammaproteobacteria > Pseudomonadales > Pseudomonadaceae > Pseudomonas > Pseudomonas sp. Pme6b. Next base: position 5,324,861 of record NZ_CM176704.1, on the reverse strand, counting down.
AGTTGGTTAGAGCGCACCCCTGATAAGGGTGAGGTCGGCAGTTCGAATCTGCCCAGACCCACCAATTTTGTGTGGGAAACGCCTGTAGAAATACGGGGCCATAGCTCAGCTGGGAGAGCGCCTGCCTTGCACGCAGGAGGTCAGCGGTTCGATCCCGCTTGGCTCCACCACTTACTGCTTCTGTTTGAAAGCTTAGAAATGAGCATTCCATTGATCCTGACGATCAGTGCATGAATGTTGATTTCTAGTCTTTGATTAGATCGTTCTTTAAAAATTTGGGTATGTGATAGAAAGAAATAGACCGGGCACCTCTTTCACTGGTGTGTGTCCGGGCTAAGGTAAAGTTTGTGAATGCAAACTTTCGGCGAATGTCGTCTTCACAGTATAACCAGATTGCTTGGGGTTATATGGTCAAGTGAAGAAGCGCATACGGTGGATGCCTTGGCAGTCAGAGGCGATGAAAGACGTGGTAGCCTGCGAAAAGCTTCGGGGAGTCGGCAAACAGACTGTGATCCGGAGATGTCTGAATGGGGGAACCCAGCCATCATAAGATGGTTATCTTGTACTGAATACATAGGTGCAAGAAGCGAACCAGGGGAACTGAAACATCTAAGTACCCTGAGGAAAAGAAATCAACCGAGATTCCCTTAGTAGTGGCGAGCGAACGGGGACCAGCCCTTAAGTTGTATTGAGATTAGCGGAACGTTCTGGAAAGGACGGCCATAGTGGGTGATAGCCCTGTACGCGAAAATCCCTTTGCAATGAAATCGAGTAGGACGGGGCACGAGAAACCTTGTCTGAATATGGGGGGACCATCCTCCAAGGCTAAATACTACTGACTGACCGATAGTGAACCAGTACCGTGAGGGAAAGGCGAAAAGAACCGCGGAGAGCGGAGTGAAATAGATCCTGAAACCGTATGCGTACAAGCAGTGGGAGCCCACTTTGTTGGGTGACTGCGTACCTTTTGTATAATGGGTCAGCGACTTATTTTCAGTGGCGAGCTTAACCGAATAGGGGAGGCGTAGCGAAAGCGAGTCTTAATAGGGCGTCTAGTCGCTGGGAATAGACCCGAAACCGGGCGATCTATCCATGGGCAGGTTGAAGGTTGGGTAACACTAACTGGAGGACCGAACCGACTACCGTTGAAAAGTTAGCGGATGACCTGTGGATCGGAGTGAAAGGCTAATCAAGCTCGGAGATAGCTGGTTCTCCTCGAAAGCTATTTAGGTAGCGCCTCATGTATCACTGTAGGGGGTAGAGCACTGTTTCGGCTAGGGGGTCATCCCGACTTACCAAACCGATGCAAACTCCGAATACCTACAAGTGCCGAGCATGGGAGACACACGGCGGGTGCTAACGTCCGTCGTGAAAAGGGAAACAACCCAGACCGTCAGCTAAGGTCCCAAAGTCATGGTTAAGTGGGAAACGATGTGGGAAGGCTTAGACAGCTAGGAGGTTGGCTTAGAAGCAGCCACCCTTTAAAGAAAGCGTAATAGCTCACTAGTCGAGTCGGCCTGCGCGGAAGATGTAACGGGGCTCAAACCATGCACCGAAGCTACGGGTATCATCTTTTGATGATGCGGTAGAGGAGCGTTCTGTAAGCCTGTGAAGGTGAGTTGAGAAGCTTGCTGGAGGTATCAGAAGTGCGAATGCTGACATGAGTAACGACAATGGGTGTGAAAAACACCCACGCCGAAAGACCAAGGTTTCCTGCGCAACGTTAATCGACGCAGGGTTAGTCGGTCCCTAAGGCGAGGCTGAAAAGCGTAGTCGATGGAAAACAGGTTAATATTCCTGTACTTCTGGTTATTGCGATGGAGGGACGGAGAAGGCTAGGCCAGCCTGGCGTTGGTTGTCCAGGTTTAAGGTGGTAGGCTGAGATCTTAGGTAAATCCGGGATCTCAAGGCCGAGAGCTGATGACGAGTGTTCTTTAGAACACGAAGTGGTTGATGCCATGCTTCCAAGAAAAGCTTCTAAGCTTCAGGTAACCAGGAACCGTACCCCAAACCGACACAGGTGGTTGGGTAGAGAATACCAAGGCGCTTGAGAGAACTCGGGTGAAGGAACTAGGCAAAATGGCACCGTAACTTCGGGAGAAGGTGCGCCGGTGAGGGTGAAGCATTTACTGCGTAAGCCCACGCCGGTCGAAGATACCAGGCCGCTGCGACTGTTTATTAAAAACACAGCACTCTGCAAACACGAAAGTGGACGTATAGGGTGTGACGCCTGCCCGGTGCCGGAAGGTTAATTGATGGGGTTAGCGCAAGCGAAGCTCTTGATCGAAGCCCCGGTAAACGGCGGCCGTAACTATAACGGTCCTAAGGTAGCGAAATTCCTTGTCGGGTAAGTTCCGACCTGCACGAATGGCGTAACGATGGCGGCGCTGTCTCCACCCGAGACTCAGTGAAATTGAAATCGCTGTGAAGATGCAGTGTATCCGCGGCTAGACGGAAAGACCCCGTGAACCTTTACTATAGCTTTGCACTGGACTTTGAATTTGCTTGTGTAGGATAGGTGGGAGGCTTTGAAGCGTGGACGCCAGTCTGCGTGGAGCCAACCTTGAAATACCACCCTGGCAACTTTGAGGTTCTAACTCAGGTCCGTTATCCGGATCGAGGACAGTGTATGGTGGGTAGTTTGACTGGGGCGGTCTCCTCCTAAAGAGTAACGGAGGAGTACGAAGGTGCGCTCAGACCGGTCGGAAATCGGTCGTAGAGTATAAAGGCAAAAGCGCGCTTGACTGCGAGACAGACACGTCGAGCAGGTACGAAAGTAGGTCTTAGTGATCCGGTGGTTCTGTATGGAAGGGCCATCGCTCAACGGATAAAAGGTACTCCGGGGATAACAGGCTGATACCGCCCAAGAGTTCATATCGACGGCGGTGTTTGGCACCTCGATGTCGGCTCATCACATCCTGGGGCTGAAGCCGGTCCCAAGGGTATGGCTGTTCGCCATTTAAAGTGGTACGCGAGCTGGGTTTAGAACGTCGTGAGACAGTTCGGTCCCTATCTGCCGTGGACGTTTGAGATTTGAGAGGGGCTGCTCCTAGTACGAGAGGACCGGAGTGGACGAACCTCTGGTGTTCCGGTTGTCACGCCAGTGGCATTGCCGGGTAGCTATGTTCGGAAAAGATAACCGCTGAAAGCATCTAAGCGGGAAACTTGCCTCAAGATGAGATCTCACTGGAACCTTGAGTTCCCTAAAGGGCCGTCGAAGACTACGACGTTGATAGGTTGGGTGTGTAAGCGCTGTGAGGCGTTGAGCTAACCAATACTAATTGCCCGTGAGGCTTGACCATATAACACCCAAGCAATTTGAGTCGAAGGACCAGATTGCGGTGACTGTGAAGACGACACGAACCGAAAGTTTGCGTCACAAACGCACCGAGCTATCACATACCCGATTTGCTGAAGCGCGCCGCATGGCACGATTCGGTACCCGAATTTCTTGACGACCATAGAACATTGGAACCACCTGATCCCATCCCGAACTCAGCAGTGAAACGATGTATCGCCGATGGTAGTGTGGGGTTTCCCCATGTGAGAGTAGGTCATCGTCAAGATTAAATTCCAGAAACCCTCATCGCTTAAGCGTTGAGGGTTTTTGTTTTTCTGCTGCACAAAAACTGCCATGAAAATACGTTTTCGTTTCTATGCAGCATGCCTCTGCGTGGCTATTATGCGTGCCTCATTGCCGGGCGACTCCAAATGCTGACCTTGTTAAAGCTTCTTGCCGATGGTGCATTTCATTCTGGACAGGTATTAGGCAATGCCCTCGGCATAAGCCGCAGTGCGGTCTGGAAGCAGCTTCAGCAGCTTGAAGCTGACCTAGGCATAGAGGTGCATAAAGTGCGCGGACGGGGTTATCGACTGGCAACGCCTATTTCGCTTTTAAGCCCCGCTGGCATAGCTCAGTGCGGATTCCCCGCCAGCTGGTCTGTACGCACTTACGACACTATCGACTCAACCGATGCAGAGGCCACGCGTCTGATTGCTCACGGGGCTCCCATGCCTTTACTGGTAGTGGCCGAGCAGCAAACCTCGGGAAGGGGGAGGCGGGGGCGAAAGTGGGTAAGTCCATTTGCCGAGAACCTTTATTACAGTCTGGTCCTGCGCATTGATGGTGGAATGCGTCAGCTGGAAGGTCTCAGCCTTTTGGTCGGATTGGCTGTGATGAACGTACTGCGCGACATTGGGGTTCAAGGCGCGGGCCTGAAATGGCCTAATGATGTGCTGGTCGGAAGACAGAAGATTGCTGGCATTTTGCTCGAGCTTGTTGGGGATCCGGCAGACGTTTGTCATGTGATCATCGGAATAGGGGTGAACGTGAACATGCGGTCATCGAGCGAAGTGGATCAACTATGGACGTCGATTCGACTCGAAACGGGCAGCCTTGCTGATCGGAATCGGATTGCAGCCCTTATAAGCAGTCAGCTTGAGTCTCTTCTGGCAGTTCATCGCAAAGAAGGCTTCGTGGCTTTTCAGGGTGAGTGGGAGCGCGGACATTTATGGCAGGGAGCTGCTGTCAGATTGCTTTCAGGCGCTGAGGCAGTTGAAGGGCTAGTGTTGGGGGTCGACTCGCTTGGAGCGTTGCGTTTGGAAGTGAATGGGGTAGAAAAGAGCTTTAGTGGTGGCGAGCTCAGCCTGAGGTTGCGAGATGATTCTTGAGCTCGACTGTGGCAACAGCTTCATCAAGTGGCGGATAACGGCGAAGAACGATGCGGCAGTGATTAGCGGCGGCGTTGTGGACTCCGATGCTGCCTTGCTGATGCACTTGAGTAGTCTGCCTGACACATCATTCACTGACTGCCGTCTGGTGAGTGTGCGTAGTGCCGAAGAAACGGCGAGGCTTGTCTCTTTGCTGGCTGACACCTTTTCCGTTGCGCCTGTCTGCGCGGAACCTGCTCAAGAGCTTGCTGGCGTGACAAATGGCTATGACGACTTCGCGCGTCTGGGGCTGGACCGCTGGCTGGCTTTCGTAGGTGCTTACCATCTCGCCAGAAGCGCGTGCCTGGTGATTGACCTGGGAACTGCTGTGACGTCTGATTTTGTCGACGCCGGTGGTGCGCATCTCGGTGGCTTTATCTGTCCTGGAATGCCCTTGATGCGCAATCAGTTGCGTACCCATACCCGTCGCATCAGATATGACAACACAGAGGCTGAAAAAGCCCTTGCCCGTCTTGTTCCCGGGCGTGCGACTGCAGAGGCTGTAGAGCGCGGCTGCTCGTTGATGCTTCGTGGGTTTGCATTGACTCAGATTGAGATAGCGCAGGGGTACTGGGGCAACGATTTTGCTATTTTTGTGACTGGCGGGGATGCTGCGCTGGTTGCGGATGTACTGCCGGGGGCTCGTATTGTTCCTGATCTGGTCTTCGTGGGTCTGGCTCTTGCTTGCCCTTTGCGTTGAGGTCTCTATGCGTTGGTTATTTCTTCTGCTGTTGATGCTTAATGCCTTTTATTACCTCTGGCATCAGCAGGAGGCTCCGCTTAGGGCTAAAGAGGTCATGCCATTGTCGTTGCATCGCGCTCCCCAGCAGGATATTCGCCTGCTTAGTGAGTCGGATGCGGGGCGCATGTCGCATGATGCCGACACGAAGTGCCTGTATGTCGGTGGCTTTGCGAGGCAAGAGGATGCTCGCCTGGTGGAGCAGCGCTTGAACAGTCTGGATATCCAGTCTCAATTTCAGTCGCTGCAAACGAATGGGGCGACGGCCTACTGGTTAAGGATTGCCCCGGAAAGCCGACGTCTTGTGGAGGTAGGTGTGATCAATCAATTGAGTCAGGATTTCCCGCAATTAAAAAATCAAATAATGTCGTGCGAGGGCATTGCAACTGCTGAGTAGTTTACATAGAATGGCGCCCGCTTCGCAGCGAGGTGAAAGTCTCGCGAACGGGGTGGTAGTAGTCAACGCATGTAACCTCAGGTTTTTACTGAGAAAAAGGTTGACAGAAGGGCGGCATGAGTTGAGAATTCTGCCTCGCTTAGGAGGGGTTCCCGAGCGGCCAAAGGGATCAGACTGTAAATCTGACGTCTACGACTTCGAAGGTTCGAATCCTTCCCCCTCCACCAGATTTGGCGCGATCTGCAAATTGCGCGGGTATAGTTTAGTGGTAGAACCTCAGCCTTCCAAGCTGATGATGCGGGTTCGATTCCCGCTACCCGCTCCAGGTTTGTGGTTCATGCATTGTGTTTTGCTCTTGTAGCTCAGTTGGTAGAGCACACCCTTGGTAAGGGTGAGGTCAGCGGTTCAAATCCGCTCAAGAGCTCCATTGCTAAAGGCAGATATGAAAATATCTGCCTTTGTTTTAGGTGGTTGCGCTGTGCGTGATCCGCTTGAAGCTTGTTCGGAGTGCGTCACCTGTAAGGCGCTCCCTGAATAAGGTGTTGAAAAACTCTCGTCAGGTCCGCATAATGGTCGGCCTGATTTTGCTTTTAGGTCAGTAGCTCAATTGGCAGAGCGACGGTCTCCAAAACCGTAGGTTGGGGGTTCGATTCCCTCCTGACCTGCCAGATTTCCTAGATGTAATCTGGCTTTCTTTTCACAGGATCTCCGTAGATGAATCCCAAGGCTGAAGCATCAGACTCTCGCTTTGATATGCTGAAGTGGCTCCTGGTAGTCGTTTTGGTTGTCGTGGGTGTTGTCGGTAATCAGTATTATTCTGCTGAGCCGATCCTGTACCGCGTTCTTGCTCTCCTTGTGATTGCTGCTGCAGCTGCATTTGTCGCGCTGCAGACCGGTAAGGGTAAAGCCTTCTTCGTTTTGGCGAAAGAAGCTCGCGCTGAGATTCGTAAAGTCGTATGGCCTACTCGCCAAGAAACCACTCAAACCACGTTGATCGTTGTGGCAGTTGTGCTGGTTATGGCGTTGCTGTTGTGGGGGCTTGATTCCCTGCTCGGCTGGCTTGTTTCCTTGATAGTTGGCTAAGGGTGTCCCGTGGCTAAGCGTTGGTACGTAGTGCATGCTTACTCGGGTTACGAGAAGCATGTCATGCGCTCGTTGATCGAGCGTGTGAAGCTGGCAGGCATGGAAGATGGCTTCGGCGAAATTCTGGTTCCCACTGAAGAAGTGGTTGAAATGCGTAATGGCCAGAAACGCAAAAGCGAACGCAAGTTCTTTCCAGGTTATGTGCTTGTTCAGATGGACATGAATGAGGGTACTTGGCACTTGGTCAAGGACACCCCGCGTGTCATGGGCTTCATCGGCGGTACCGCAGATAAGCCTGCTCCGATCACTGACAAAGAGGCAGAAGCAATTCTGCGTCGCGTTGCTGATGGTAGCGACAAGCCGAAGCCGAAAACGCTGTTCGAGCCGGGTGAGGTTGTTCGTGTCACCGACGGTCCGTTCGCCGATTTCAATGGCACGGTTGAAGAAGTTAACTACGAAAAGAGCCGGATTCAAGTGGCGGTGCTCATTTTCGGACGCTCTACCCCGGTAGAGCTAGAGTTCAGTCAGGTCGAAAAGGCATAAACTGAGCTGGAATCCCATACCCCCGCAGCCCAAGGCTGTGGGGTTTTTTCGTCACTGGGATATACGCGTAAGTAACTGGGGAGCCTTTATTGGCGCTTGAACCCGTAATTGGAGTGCCTCATGGCCAAGAAGATAACCGCATACATCAAGCTGCAAGTGAAAGCCGCTCAGGCTAACCCAAGCCCGCCAGTTGGTCCTGCTCTGGGTCAGCACGGTGTGAACATCATGGAATTCTGCAAAGCGTTCAACGCCCGTACTCAGGGTATTGAGCCGGGCTTGCCGACTCCAGTGATCATCACTGTATACAGCGACCGTAGCTTCACTTTCGAAACAAAAAGTACCCCTGCATCGGTTCTGCTGAAGAAAGCTGCAGGCTTGACCAGCGGCTCGGCTCGCCCGAACACCGTTAAAGTTGGCACCGTGACTCGTGCTCAGCTGGAAGATATCGCTAAAGCAAAAAACGCGGATCTGACTGCAGCTGACATGGAAGCGGCCGTGCGTACTATCGCCGGTTCCGCTCGTAGCATGGGCCTTAACGTGGAGGGTGTGTAATGGCTAAGCTGACCAAGCGTCAAAAGGCAATCGCCAGCAAGATCGAAGCTGGTAAGTCTTACAATTTCGTAGACGCCGCAGCCCTGCTGACCGAGCTGTCGACCGTCAAGTTCAGCGAGTCTGTAGACGTTGCTGTTAACCTGGGTGTCGATCCTCGTAAGTCCGACCAGGTTGTTCGTAGCGCTACCGTACTGCCGCACGGCACTGGTAAAACTGTACGCGTTGCAGTGTTCACCCAGGGCCCTGCTGCTGAAGCTGCTCTGGCTGCCGGTGCTGATCGCGTTGGTATGGACGATCTGGCTGCTGAAATGAAAGCGGGCGATCTGAACTATGACGTCGTTATCGCTTCCCCGGACGCAATGCGCGTTGTGGGTCAGTTGGGTCAGGTTCTCGGTCCTCGTGGTCTGATGCCTAACCCGAAAGTCGGCACCGTTACTCCTGACGTGGCTAACGCCGTCAAGAACGCCAAGGCTGGTCAGGTTCGTTATCGCACCGACAAAAACGGCATCATCCACACTTCCGTTGGCAAGGTCGGTTTCGACGCTGTCAAGCTGAAGGAAAACGTTGAAGCCCTGATCGCTGACCTTAAGCGTATCAAGCCTGCTTCTTCGAAAGGTATTTACGTCAAGCGCATCACCCTGAGCACCACTATGGGCCCCGGCCTGGTCATCGACCAGGGTTCGTTGGAAGCGTAAGACAGAAGCGGTGCGGTTTTGACGCCGTACCGTTTGAAAGATTGGGGTCCCTGCCTGGCGGGGGCTATCCAAGACCGTAGGCGACGCAAGTCTTAAACCTCAAGCCTACGCAGATGGTGCTCCCGGTTCCTTACCGAATCAGACACCAAAACGACATCTGACTCCGGTCGGATGAAACGGTAACAAGCAGGAGTTAAACCCGTGGCAATTAAACTCGAAGACAAGAAGGCCATCGTCGCTGAAGTCAACGAGGCTGCCAAAGCTGGTCTGTCCGCTGTCGTGGCTGATGCCCGTGGTGTGACGGTCGGCGCTATGACCGGACTCCGTAAAGAGGCTCGTGAAGCTGGCGTTTACGTACGTGTTGTACGTAACACCCTGCTCAAGCGCGCTGTTGCTGACACTGAATTCAGTGTCCTCAACGACGTGTTCACTGGCCCGACCTTGATTGCGTTCTCCAACGAACATCCTGGCGCTGCTGCCCGTCTGTTCAAGGAATTCGCCAAAGGTCAGGACAAGTTCGAGATCAAGGCAGCTGCGTTCGAGGGCAAGTTCCTCGCAGCTAATCAGATCGATGTACTGGCAAGCCTGCCGACCCGTAACGAAGCAATTTCTCAGCTGATGAGCGTGATTCAAGGCGCTACCAGCAAGTTGGCTCGTACTCTGGCGGCTGTTCGCGACCAAAAAGAAGCAGCTGCAGCCTAAGGCTGAGTCAGATCTTTTCGCGTATTTTTGTTTATTTTGATGGTCGCGTAGGCCGTCCCCCAATTCAGGAAATTGAGTCATGTCCATCTCTCAAGACGATATCCTTAACGCCGTAGCTGAAATGTCCGTTCTGCAGGTTGTAGAGCTGATCAAGGCGTTCGAAGAGAAGTTCGGCGTTACCGCTGCTGCCGGTTCGGCTGGTCCAGCTGTTGCTGCTGCTGTTGTTGAAGAACAAACTGAATTCAACGTCATGCTGCTGGAAGCTGGCGAGAAGAAAGTTAACGTGATCAAGGCAGTACGTGAACTGACCGGTCTGGGCCTGAAAGAAGCCAAGGCAGTCGTTGACGGCGCGCCAGCAATGGTTCTGGAAGCTGTTGCCAAAGACGCAGCTGACAAAGCCAAAGCTACTCTGGAAGAAGCAGGCGCTAAAGTCGAGCTGAAATAAGCATCGACTTTGAGTGTCCAGCCCACGCGATTAGCGAAAGGCTGATGGCTGGTGGCTTTTGCCACCGGCCTTTTTCCGTTATAGACGATTGGCGCTGTCAACGTTTGTAATGTGCTGTATCCACCGATGGCGGTGGCGCAAACCAAGGGGTTTGCAAGATTTTCTGGCTGCTTCCGTCGGGAGGGAGCCAAACAAGCAGGTGACCAAGCTGGGGAACGCTGATGGCTTACTCATATACTGAGAAAAAACGTATCCGCAAGGACTTTAGCAAGTTGCCGGACGTAATGGATGTGCCGTATCTCTTGGCCATCCAGCTGGATTCGTATCGCGAATTCCTGCAGGCGGGAGCGACCAAAGATCAGTTCCGCGACGTCGGTCTGCATGCAGCCTTCAAATCCGTTTTCCCGATCATCAGCTACTCCGGCAATGCTGCGCTGGAGTATGTAGGTTATCGCTTGGGCGAACCGGCATTTGATGTCAAGGAATGCGTGCTGCGCGGTGTGACTTACGCAGTACCTTTGCGGGTCAAGGTCCGTCTGATCATTTTCGACAAAGAATCGTCGAACAAAGCGATCAAGGACATCAAAGAGCAAGAAGTCTACATGGGTGAAATCCCCCTGATGACTGAAAACGGTACCTTTGTAATCAATGGCACCGAGCGCGTTATCGTGTCTCAGCTTCACCGCTCGCCTGGCGTATTCTTCGACCACGACCGTGGCAAGACGCACAGCTCCGGTAAGCTGCTTTACTCCGCTCGTATCATTCCTTACCGCGGTTCGTGGCTGGACTTCGAGTTCGATCCGAAAGACTGCGTATTCGTCCGTATCGACCGTCGTCGCAAGCTGCCTGCATCCGTACTTCTGCGCGCTCTGGGTTATACCACCGAGCAAGTGCTTGATGCTTTCTACACCACCAACGTATTCCATGTGCGCGGCGAAAACCTGAGTCTGGAGCTGGTGCCTCAGCGCCTGCGTGGTGAAATTGCCGTTCTGGATATTCTGGACGACAAGGGCAAGGTCATTGTCGAGCAGGGTCGCCGTATTACCGCTCGTCACATCAACCAGCTGGAAAAAGCCGGGATCAAAGAGCTGGAAGTACCTCTGGACTATGTCCTGGGTCGTACCACTGCCAAGGTCATCGTGCATCCGGCAACCGGTGAGATCATTGCCGAGTGCAACACTGAGCTGAACACTGAAATCCTGGCCAAGATCGCCAAGGCTCAGGTTGTTCGCATCGAGACGTTGTACACCAACGATATCGACTGCGGTCCGTTCGTCTCTGACACGCTGAAGATCGACTCCACCAGCAACCAGCTGGAAGCGCTGGTCGAGATCTATCGCATGATGCGTCCTGGCGAGCCGCCAACCAAGGATGCAGCCGAAACGCTGTTCAACAACCTGTTCTTCAGTCCTGAGCGTTATGACCTGTCTGCTGTAGGCCGGATGAAGTTCAATCGTCGTATCGGTCGTACCGAAATCGAAGGTTCGGGTGTGTTGTGCAAGGAAGACATCGTAGCGGTCCTCAAGACCCTCGTTGATATCCGTAACGGCAAAGGCATCGTCGATGACATCGACCACCTCGGTAACCGTCGCGTTCGTTGCGTTGGCGAGATGGCCGAGAACCAGTTCCGTGTAGGTCTGGTCCGTGTCGAGCGCGCTGTCAAAGAACGTCTGTCCATGGCAGAAAGCGAAGGCTTGATGCCTCAGGACCTGATCAACGCCAAACCTGTTGCGGCGGCGGTCAAGGAGTTCTTCGGTTCCAGCCAGCTGTCCCAGTTCATGGACCAGAACAACCCGCTGTCCGAGATCACGCACAAGCGTCGTGTTTCCGCGCTCGGCCCTGGCGGTCTGACGCGTGAGCGCGCCGGCTTTGAAGTTCGAGACGTTCACCCGACTCACTACGGCCGTGTTTGCCCGATCGAGACGCCTGAAGGTCCGAACATCGGTCTGATCAACTCCCTGGCGGCCTATGCCCGCACCAACCAGTACGGCTTCCTCGAGAGCCCGTACCGTGTGGTCAAGGAAGGTCTGGTCACCGAAGAAATCGTCTTCCTTTCGGCGATCGAAGAAGCGGACCACGTCATTGCTCAGGCTTCGGCTGCAATGAACGACAAGCAAGAGCTGATCGACGAGCTGGTTGCTGTGCGTCACTTGAACGAATTCACCGTCAAGGCACCAGCCGATGTCACCCTGATGGACGTTTCGCCCAAGCAGGTTGTGTCGGTAGCCGCATCGCTGATCCCGTTCCTCGAGCACGATGACGCCAACCGCGCATTGATGGGTTCGAACATGCAGCGTCAGGCTGTACCGACCCTGCGTGCCGACAAGCCGCTGGTAGGTACTGGCATGGAGCGCAACGTTGCCCGCGACTCCGGCGTTTGCGTCGTGGCTCGTCGTGGCGGCGTGATCGACTCTGTCGACGCCAGCCGTATCGTTGTTCGCGTTGCTGATGACGAAGTAGAAACAGGTGAAGCAGGTGTAGACATCTACAACCTGACCAAATACACCCGTTCGAACCAGAACACCTGCATCAACCAGCGTCCTCTGGTGAGCAAGGGTGACCGTGTTCAGCGTAGCGACATCATGGCTGACGGTCCGTCTACCGATATGGGTGAGCTGGCTCTGGGTCAGAACATGCGCATCGCGTTCATGGCCTGGAACGGTTTCAACTTCGAAGACTCCATCTGCCTCTCCGAGCGTGTAGTTCAAGAAGACCGCTTCACAACGATCCACATTCAGGAACTGACCTGTGTGGCTCGTGACACCAAGCTTGGGCCTGAAGAGATCACCGCCGACATCCCGAACGTGGGTGAAGCGGCTCTGAACAAGCTGGACGAAGCCGGTATCGTTTATGTAGGTGCCGAAGTTGGCGCTGGTGACATCCTGGTGGGCAAGGTCACTCCGAAAGGCGAGACCCAGCTGACTCCGGAAGAAAAACTGTTGCGCGCGATTTTCGGTGAGAAAGCAAGCGACGTTAAAGATACTTCCCTGCGCGTGCCGACCGGCACCAAGGGTACTGTCATTGACGTTCAGGTCTTCACCCGTGATGGCGTCGAGCGTGATGCGCGTGCCCTGTCCATCGAGAAGTCGCAACTCGACGAGATCCGCAAGGATCTGAACGAAGAGTTCCGTATTGTCGAAGGCGCTACTTTCGAACGTCTGCGCTCTGCGCTGGTGGGCCGTGTAGCTGAAGGCGGCGCTGGCCTCAAAAAGGGCCAGGAGATCACCAACGAAGTGCTCGATGGTCTTGAGCATGGTCAGTGGTTCAAACTGCGCATGGCTGAAGATGCTCTGAATGAGCAGCTTGAGAAAGCTCAGGCCTACATCGTTGATCGTCGCCGTCTTCTGGATGACAAGTTCGAAGACAAGAAACGCAAACTGCAGCAAGGCGATGACCTGGCTCCAGGCGTTCTGAAAATCGTCAAGGTCTACCTGGCAATCCGTCGTCGCATCCAGCCGGGCGACAAGATGGCCGGTCGTCACGGTAACAAGGGTGTGGTCTCCGTGATCATGCCGGTTGAAGACATGCCGCACGATGCCAATGGCACGCCGGTCGATATCGTCCTCAACCCGCTGGGCGTACCTTCGCGTATGAACGTTGGTCAGATTCTCGAAACTCACCTGGGCCTCGCGGCCAAAGGTCTGGGCGAGAAGATCAACCGCATGCTTGAAGAGCAGCGTAAAGTTGCTGAGCTGCGTAAGTTCCTCAACGAGATCTATAACGAAATCGGCGGTCGTCAGGAGTCTCTGGAAGACCTCACCGACAACGAGATTCTGGACCTCGCGAAGAACCTGCGTAACGGCGTACCGATGGCTACCCCGGTTTTCGACGGTGCCAAGGAAAGCGAAATCAAGGCAATGCTCAAGCTGGCAGATATGCCGGAAAGCGGCCAGATGCAGCTGTTCGACGGTCGTACCGGCAACAAGTTTGAACGTGCTGTAACGGTTGGCTACATGTACATGCTGAAGCTGAACCACTTGGTGGACGACAAGATGCACGCGCGTTCCACTGGTTCGTACAGCCTGGTTACCCAGCAGCCGCTGGGTGGTAAGGCACAGTTCGGTGGTCAGCGTTTCGGGGAGATGGAAGTGTGGGCGCTGGAAGCATACGGCGCGGCGTACACTCTGCAGGAAATGCTCACAGTGAAGTCGGACGATGTGAACGGTCGTACCAAGATGTACAAAAACATCGTGGACGGCGATCACCGTATGGAGCCGGGCATGCCCGAGTCTTTCAACGTGTTGATCAAAGAAATCCGTTCGCTCGGTATCGATATCGATCTGGAAACCGAATAACACGTGACGCGAATCGGGGGCAGGGCGGTATTGCCTGCTCCCTGCTCCGCCAGGAGGAAAAGCCTTGAAAGACCTACTGAATTTGCTGAAAAACCAGGGTCAAGTCGAAGAGTTCGACGCAATCCGTATCGGACTTGCATCGCCTGAGATGATCCGCTCTTGGTCGTTTGGTGAAGTTAAAAAGCCGGAAACCATCAACTACCGTACGTTCAAGCCTGAGCGTGACGGTCTGTTCTGCGCCAAGATCTTTGGCCCGGTAAAAGATTACGAGTGCCTGTGCGGTAAGTACAAGCGCCTGAAGCACCGTGGTGTCATCTGCGAAAAATGCGGTGTTGAAGTAGCACTGGCCAAGGTTCGTCGCGAGCGCATGGCTCACATCGAGCTGGCTTCGCCGGTTGCTCACATCTGGTTCCTAAAATCGCTGCCGTCCCGTATCGGTTTGCTGATGGACATGACCCTGCGTGATATCGAACGTGTTCTCTACTTCGAGAGCTATGTCGTTATCGATCCAGGCATGACTACCCTTGAAAAAGGTCAGCTGCTGAACGACGAGCAATACTTCGAAGCCCTCGAAGAGTTCGGTGATGACTTCGACGCCCGCATGGGTGCCGAGGCTGTCCGCGAACTGCTGCACGCTATTGATCTGGAGCACGAAATTGGCCGTCTGCGTGAAGAAATTCCGCAAACCAATTCCGAAACCAAAATCAAGAAGCTGTCCAAGCGTCTGAAATTGATGGAAGCCTTCCAGGGTTCCGGCAACCTCCCTGAGTGGATGGTGCTGACCGTTCTGCCGGTTCTACCGCCAGATCTGCGTCCTCTGGTTCCGCTTGACGGTGGCCGTTTCGCGACGTCCGACCTCAACGATCTGTATCGTCGAGTGATCAACCGTAACAACCGTCTGAAGCGTCTGCTGGATCTGTCTGCTCCCGACATCATCGTGCGCAACGAAAAGCGCATGCTGCAGGAAGCGGTCGATGCGCTGCTCGACAACGGTCGTCGCGGTCGTGCGATCACGGGTTCGAACAAGCGTCCTCTGAAGTCCCTGGCTGACATGATCAAGGGTAAGCAGGGTCGTTTCCGTCAGAACTTGCTCGGTAAGCGCGTTGACTACTCGGGCCGTTCGGTAATTACCGTAGGTCCGACCCTGCGTCTGCACCAGTGCGGTCTGCCGAAAAAAATGGCTCTCGAGCTGTTCAAGCCGTTCATCTTCGGCAAGCTGGAAATGCGTGGCCTGGCCACGACTATCAAAGCTGCCAAGAAGATGGTCGAGCGCGAGCTGCCAGAGGTCTGGGACGTTCTTGCTGAAGTAATTCGCGAACACCCGGTGCTTCTGAACCGCGCGCCAACGCTTCACCGTCTGGGCATCCAGGCGTTTGAACCAGTACTGATCGAAGGTAAGGCTATTCAGCTGCACCCGCTGGTCTGTGCTGCGTACAACGCCGACTTCGACGGCGACCAGATGGCCGTTCACGTACCTTTGACGCTGGAAGCCCAGCTCGAAGCGCGTGCACTGATGATGTCGACCAACAACATTCTGTCGCCAGCCAACGGTGAGCCAATCATCGTTCCTTCGCAGGACGTTGTACTGGGTCTGTATTACATGACTCGTGAAGCGATCAACGCCAAGGGCGAAGGTCGTGTGTTTGCGGACCTGCAGGAAGTCGACCGCGTATTCCGCGCCGGCGAAGCGGCTCTGCATGCCAAGGTCAAGGTTCGTATCCACGAAACGGTCAACGACCGTGACGGTGGCAGCGTCAAGAACACCCGTATCGTCGACACCACTGTCGGCCGTGCGCTGCTGTTCCAGGTGGTTCCGGCCGGCCTGTCCTACGACGTCGTCAACCAGCCTATGAAGAAGAAGGCGATCTCCAAGCTGATCAACCAGTGCTACCGCGTGGTTGGTTTGAAAGAGACCGTGATCTTCGCTGACCAGTTGATGTACACCGGTTTTGCCTACTCGACCATTTCGGGTGTTTCCATCGGCGTTAACGACTTCGTTATCCCGGATGAAAAAGCTCGCATCATCGACGCGGCCACCGAAGAAGTTAAAGAGATCGAAAGTCAGTACGCCTCCGGCCTGGTAACCCAGGGCGAGAAGTACAACAAGGTGATCGACCTCTGGTCCAAGGCCAACGACGAAGTGTCCAAGGCAATGATGTCGAACCTCTCGAAAGAGAAGGTCATCGATCGTCATGGCGTCGAAGTTGACCAGGAATCCTTCAACTCGATGTACATGATGGCTGACTCCGGTGCGCGTGGTTCTGCTGCCCAGATTCGTCAGTTGGCTGGTATGCGTGGTCTGATGGCCAAGCCTGACGGCTCCATCATCGAAACGCCGATTACTGCGAACTTCCGTGAAGGTTTGAGCGTACTTCAGTACTTCATCTCCACTCACGGTGCTCGTAAGGGTCTTGCGGATACCGCACTGAAAACCGCTAACTCCGGTTATCTGACTCGCCGTCTGGTAGACGTTGCTCAGGATCTGGTCGTTACCGAGGTGGATTGCGGTACCGAGCACGGTCTGCTGATGACTCCGCACATTGAAGGCGGTGACGTTGTAGAGCCGCTGGGTGAGCGCGTACTGGGTCGGGTTATCGCCCGTGACGTGTTCAAGCCGGGCACAGAAGACGTCATCGTTCCTGCTGGTACACTGGTAGACGAGAAGTGGGTCGAGTTCATCGAGCTGAACAGCATCGACGAAGTGATCGTTCGCTCGCCAATCAGCTGTGAAACGCGCTACGGCATCTGTGCCAAGTGCTACGGTCGCGACCTGGCTCGCGGTCACCAGGTTAACATCGGTGAAGCTGTCGGCGTAATCGCTGCACAGTCGATCGGTGAGCCGGGTACCCAGCTGACAATGCGTACGTTCCACATTGGTGGTGCGGCAAGCCGGACCTCGGCAGCCGACAGCGTTCAGGTGAAGAATGGCGGTACTGTCCGTCTTCACAACCTGAAGCACGTTGAGCGTGTTGACGGTCACCTGGTTGCGGTATCCCGCTCCGGTGAACTGGCCATCGCTGATGACTTCGGTCGCGAGCGTGAGCGTTACAAGCTGCCATACGGTGCAGTGATTTCGGTGAAGGAAGGCGACAAGGTCGACGCTGGTTCGATCGTGGCCAAGTGGGATCCGCACACTCACCCAATCGTTACCGAGATGAAAGGTACTGTTACCTACGTCGGCATGGAAGAAGGCATCACGATCAAGCGTCAGACAGACGAATTGACCGGTATGACCAACATTGAAGTGCTTGACGCCAAAGACCGTCCGGCTGCCGGCAAGGACATCCGTCCTGCTGTGAAGATGGTCGGTCTGGATGGCAAGGATCTGCTGTTGCCGGGTACTGACGTACCTGCTCAGTACTTCCTGCCGGCAAACGCCCTGGTCGGTGTGGCTGACGGTGCGCAGATCGCGATCGGTGATGTTATCGCACGTATTCCGCAGGAAACTTCGAAGACTCGTGACATCACCGGTGGTCTGCCGCGTGTTGCCGACCTGTTCGAAGCCCGTCGTCCGAAAGAGGCGTCGATCCTTGCAGAAGTCAGCGGTACCATCGCATTCGGTAAAGAGACCAAGGGCAAGCGCCGTCTGGTCATTACCCCGAACGACGGTAGCGATCCGTACGAAGAGCTGATTCCGAAGTGGCGTCACCTGAACGTCTTCGAAGGCGAACAAGTGAACCGCGGCGAAGTTATCTCCGACGGTCCTAGCGATCCACACGACATCCTGCGTCTGCTGGGTGTGAGTGCGCTGGCCAAGTACATCGTCAACGAGATTCAGGATGTATACCGCCTGCAAGGCGTGAAGATCAACGACAAGCACATCGAGACGATTCTGCGTCAGATGTTGCGCAAGGTTGAAATTGCCGAGTCTGGCGATTCCAGTTTCATCAAGGGCGACCAGATGGAATTGACTCACGTACTGGTAGAAAACGAGCGTCTGAGCACGGAAGACAAGTTTGTCTCCAAGTTCACTCGCGTGTTGCTGGGTATCACCAAGGCATCGCTGTCCACCGAGTCGTTCATCTCCGCGGCCTCCTTCCAGGAGACAACCCGCGTGCTGACCGAGGCGGCTGTGACTGGCAAGCGCGATTATCTGCGCGGCCTGAAGGAAAACGTGGTTGTGGGTCGTCTGATCCCGGCCGGTACCGGTCTGGCTTATCACAGCGAGCGCAAGCGTCGTCGTGAAATGGACAAACCGACCCGTGTCAGCGCGAGCGAAGTAGAAGCCGCTCTGACTGAAGCGTTGAACTCCAGCGGTAATTGAGACTAAAGCCTCGGCATTTTCATCTGGCAGACAGCACGTTTTCGTGTTGTTTGCCTCTTGAGGATGTCGGGGCTTTGTCTTGACTGGGGGCGGGATCCTCTTTAGACTCTTGTACCCCTAAATTTGGCGGGGCTTGTGCCCTGTCATTTGCTTTTCTTGTAAGACAATAGCGTCGCAAGACAACAGTGGAGCTAGTAGATGGCAACTATCAACCAGCTGGTACGTCAGCCGCGTAAGCGTATCGTCGAGAAATCCGACGTGCCTGCGCTGCAGAACTGCCCGCAACGTCGCGGTGTGTGCACTCGTGTGTATACCACCACGCCGAAAAAACCTAACTCGGCATTGCGTAAAGTCTGCCGTGTGCGCCTGACCAACGGTTTCGAGGTTTCCTCGTACATCGGTGGTGAAGGTCACAACCTGCAAGAGCACAGCGTGGTACTGATCCGTGGCGGTCGTGTAAAAGACTTGCCAGGTGTTCGTTATCACACCGTTCGTGGTTCTCTGGATACTTCCGGCGTTAAAGGCCGTAACCAGGGTCGCTCGAAATACGGTACCAAGAAGCCTAAATAGTTTTTGGCTTCTGTGTGAAATTGCAGATTTCTATTTTTCTGAGTCGATAAGAGTAAGGTCGGGCGCATCCCTTGCGGGATGGTGGTCCCGAGCTAACCTGAAGACCGTTTGAGGGCTTATCCATGCCAAGAAGACGCGTAGCAGCCAAGCGCGAAGTGCTTGACGATCCAAAATACGGCAGCCAGATCCTGGCCAAGTTCATGAACCACGTTATGGAAAGCGGCAAGAAAGCCGTTGCCGAGCGTATCGTTTATGGCGCGCTGGAAAAGGTTAAAGAACGCAAGAACAGCGACCCCCTGGAAATCTTCGAGAAAGCTCTCGACGCCATCGCTCCGCTGGTCGAAGTAAAGTCGCGCCGTGTAGGCGGTGCTACTTACCAGGTTCCTGTCGAAGTTCGTCCGTCCCGTCGTAATGCTCTGGCAATGCGTTGGCTGGTAGACTTCGCGCGCAAGCGCGGTGAGAAGTCAATGGCGCTGCGTTTGGCTGGCGAACTGCTGGACGCCGCCGAAGGTAAAGGTGCTGCGGTCAAGAAGCGTGAAGACGTGCACCGTATGGCTGAGGCCAACAAGGCTTTCTCGCACTACCGCTTCTAATTTCAGCGTCACTAATTTTGCGAGGGCTTTATGGCTCGTACTACTCCGATTGGCCGCTACCGTAACATTGGTATCGTTGCTCACGTGGATGCTGGTAAAACTACCACCACCGAGCGCGTCCTTTTTTACACCGGCAAAAGCCACAAAATGGGCGAGGTGCATGACGGCGCCGCGACCACGGACTGGATGGTTCAGGAGCAGGAGCGTGGTATTACCATTACTTCTGCTGCTATTACTGCCTTCTGGCAGGGTTCCGAGAAGCAACACAAAGACCAATACCGTTTCAACGTTATTGACACCCCGGGCCACGTTGACTTCACCATTGAAGTTGAGCGTTCCCTGCGTGTACTCGACGGCGCGGTCGTTGTGTTCTGTGGCACTTCCGGCGTAGAGCCGCAGTCCGAAACCGTATGGCGTCAGGCCAACAAGTACGGTGTTCCACGTATCGTTTACGTGAACAAGATGGACCGTGCTGGTGCAAACTTTCTGCGCGTAATCGCTCAGATCAAGCAGCGTCTGGGCCACACCCCGGTGCCGATCCAGTTGGCCATTGGTGCCGAAGACAACTTCCAGGGTCAGATCGATCTGATGTCCATGGAAGCTGTTTACTGGAACGATGCCGACAAGGGTATGGTTCCACGTCGTGAGCCTATCCCTGTTGAACTGCAGGAACTGGCTGACGAGTGGCGCAGCAACATGGTTGAGGCTGCTGCCGAAGCCAGCGAAGAGCTGATGAACAAATACCTCGAAGGTGAAGAGCTCACCAACGAGGAAATCAAGGCCGCTCTGCGTCAGCGTACTATCGCTGGTGAGATCGTTCTTGCTGTTTGCGGTTCTTCCTTCAAGAACAAGGGTGTTCCCCTGGTTCTCGACGCCGTGATCGACTACCTGCCGGCTCCGACCGACATTCCAGCTATCAAGGGTTCCGATCCTGATAACGAAGAAGTCCTGATGGAGCGTCATGCAGACGACAACGAGCCGTTCTCGGCTTTGGCGTTCAAGATCGCTACCGACCCATTCGTGGGTACCTTGACTTTCGTCCGCGTTTACTCGGGCGTGTTGGCATCCGGCGACGGCGTGATCAACTCGGTGAAAGGCAAGAAAGAGCGTGTGGGTCGTATGGTGCAAATGCACGCAAACGCCCGCGAAGAAATCAAGGAAGTTCGCGCTGGTGACATCGCGGCCTTGATCGGCATGAAGGACGTCACCACTGGTGAAACCTTGTGCAACGCTGACAAGCCAATCATCCTGGTTCGCATGGACTTCCCGGAGCCGGTTATTTCGGTTGCCGTTGAGCCAAAAACCAAGGATGACCAGGAAAAAATGGGTATCGCTCTGGGCAAACTTGCTCAGGAAGACCCTTCTTTCCGCGTCAAGACTGATGAAGAGACTGGTCAAACGATCATCTCTGGCATGGGCGAGCTGCACCTGGACATCCTGGTTGACCGGATGCGCCGTGAGTTCAACGTCGAAGCCAACATCGGCAAGCCTCAGGTTTCCTATCGTGAGCGCATCACGAAGAATTGTGAAATCGAAGGCAAGTTCGTTCGTCAATCCGGCGGTCGTGGCCAGTTCGGTCACTGCTGGATCCGTTTTGCACCTGCTGACGAAGGTCAGGAAGGTCTGCAATTCGTAAACGAAGTGGTAGGTGGTGTTGTTCCCAAGGAATACATCCCGGCTATCCAGAAGGGTATCGAAGAGCAGATGAAGAACGGCGTTGTTGCCGGCTATCCGCTGATCGGCCTGAAGGCTACCGTGTTTGATGGTTCCTACCATGACGTCGACTCGAACGAGATGGCGTTTAAGGTGGCTGCTTCCATGGCGACCAAGCAACTGGCCCAGAAGGGCGGTGGTGAGTTGCTTGAGCCGATCATGGCGGTAGAGGTTGTTACGCCTGAAGACTATATGGGTGACGTGATGGGCGACCTTAACCGTCGTCGCGGCATGATCCTGGGTATGGAAGATACGGTGTCCGGCAAAGTAATTCGTGCCGAGGTTCCGTTGGGTGAGATGTTCGGTTATGCGACCGACGTTCGCTCCATGTCCCAAGGTCGCGCAAGCTACTCTATGGAATTCAAAAAATACAATACAGCTCCGTCGCACATCGTCGAAACTGTAACCAAAAAACAAGGCTGATTCAGCGCCTTTAGGCTAGGAGTTATTTGTCGTGGCTAAAGAAAAATTTGATCGTTCCCTCCCGCACGTCAACGTTGGCACCATTGGTCACGTTGACCACGGTAAAACCACGCTGACCGCTGCTCTGACTCGCGTCTGCTCCGAAGTTTTCGGTTCGGCTCGTGTTGACTTCGACAAGATCGACAGCGCACCGGAAGAAAAAGCTCGTGGTATCACCATCAACACTGCGCACGTTGAATACAACTCGCTGACCCGTCACTACGCTCACGTTGACTGCCCAGGTCACGCTGACTACGTGAAGAACATGATCACCGGTGCTGCCCAGATGGACGGCGCTATCCTGGTTTGTTCGGCTGCTGATGGTCCGATGCCACAAACTCGTGAGCACATCCTGCTGTCCCGTCAGGTAGGCGTTCCGTACATCGTGGTCTTCCTGAACAAGGCTGACCTGGTAGACGACGCTGAGCTGCTGGAACTGGTTGAGATGGAAGTGCGCGATCTGCTGAGCACTTACGATTTCCCGGGCGACGACACTCCGATCATCATCGGTTCTGCTCGTATGGCTCTGGAAGGCAAAGACGACAACGAAATGGGCACCACTGCCGTTCGTAAACTGGTTGAAACACTGGACAGCTACATCCCAGAGCCAGTTCGTCTGACCGACAAGCCATTCCTGATGCCAATCGAAGACGTGTTCTCGATCTCCGGTCGCGGTACTGTTGTGACTGGTCGTGTTGAGCGCGGTATCGTCAAGGTTCAGGATCCACTGGAAATCGTTGGTCTGCGTGACACTACCGTCACCACCTGCACCGGTGTTGAAATGTTCCGCAAACTGCTCGACGAAGGTCGTGCTGGCGAGAACTGCGGCGTTCTGCTGCGTGGTACCAAGCGTGACGACGTTGAGCGTGGCCAGGTTCTGGTCAAGCCAGGCACCGTCAAGCCGCACACTCAGTTCGAAGCTGAAATCTACGTTCTGAGCAAAGAAGAAGGCGGTCGTCACACTCCGTTCTTCAAAGGCTACCGTCCACAGTTCTACTTCCGTACTACCGACGTAACTGGTAGCTGCGAACTGCCGGAAGGCGTAGAAATGGTTATGCCAGGTGATAACGTTAAAGTTTCCGTTACCCTGATCAAGCCAATCGCAATGGAAGACGGTCTGCGTTTCGCAATCCGTGAAGGCGGTCGTACCGTCGGCGCTGGCGTCGTGGCCAAAATCATCGCGTAAGCGTTGATTCCCAAAAAGAGCCCCCGCAACGCGGGGGCTTTTTTATTGGGTTGACACCTAGTGAGGTCGTCTATAGAATTGCGCCTCCTTTTAACGGGCGTATTGCGCTCGGTGGGAACAGCAATCTGGAGTCTGAATCCAATGCAAAACCAGCAAATCCGTATCAGGTTGAAGGCTTTTGACCATCGCCTGATCGACCAATCAACCCAGGAAATCGTGGAAACCGCGAAACGTACTGGTGCACAGGTGCGTGGTCCGATTCCACTGCCGACTCGTAAAGAGCGGTTCACCGTTCTGGTTTCTCCGCACGTCAACAAAGACGCGCGCGACCAGTATGAGATCCGTACTCACAAGCGTGTTCTGGACATTGTTCAGCCAACGGAAAAAACCGTTGATGCGCTTATGAAGCTTGATCTTGCGGCCGGTGTGGAAGTTCAGATCAGCCTCGGCTAAGACTTGGGTCTTAGTCGTGTAACGCTCTGAAATGGGCGGCCATAGCGGGTGAAAGCCCCGTACACTCATGAGGTTTACAACATGACTATTGGTGTAGTCGGTCGTAAATGCGGTATGACCCGTATTTTCACCGAAGAAGGTGTCTCCATTCCGGTCACGGTCATTGAGATCGAGCCGAATCGCGTCACTCAGTTCAAAACCGAAGAAACCGATGGCTATCGTGCAGTGCAAGTCACTGTCGGCGAGCGTCGTGCTTCGCGTGTTACAGCCGCTCAGGCTGGCCACTTCGCTAAGGCGAACGTTGCCGCCGGTCGTACCGTCATGGAATTCCGTCTTGAAGAAGGCGACTACCAGGCTGGCGATCAGATCAACGCTGAAATCTTCGCCGCTGGTCAACTGGTTGATGTAACCGGTCAGTCCAAGGGTAAAGGCTTCCAGGGTACGATCAAGCGTTGGAATTTCCGTGGTCAAGACAATACCCACGGTAACTCCGTCTCCCACCGCGTCCCAGGCTCTATCGGCCAGTGCCAGACTCCTGGTCGTGTATTCAAGGGCAAAAAAATGTCCGGTCATATGGGCGCTGAGCGCGTGACCGTGCAGTCCCTGGAAGTAGTGCGCGTGGACGCTGAACGCAATCTGTTGTTGGTCAAGGGTGCTGTTCCTGGCGCTACTGGCGGCAACCTGGTTGTACGTCCGGCAGCCAAGGCTCGCGGTTAAGGGGAAGCTGACATGCAATTAAATGTAAATGACGCTCAGGCAATCGAAGTTTCCGAACTGACATTTGGCGGCGAATTCAACGAGACGCTGGTTCACCAGGCAGTCGTGGCCTACATGGCTGGCGGTCGTCAGGGCAGCAAGCAGCAAAAGACCCGTTCCGACGTTCGTGGTGGCGGTAAGCGCCCTTGGCGTCAGAAAGGTACTGGCCGTGCTCGTGCCGGTACTATCCGTAGCCCAATCTGGCGTGGCGGCGGTGCCACTTTCGCAGCTCGTCCTCAGGATCACACTCAGAAGCTCAACAAGAAGATGTATCGCGCTGCTTTGCGCTCCATCCTTGCTGAACTGGTTCGTACTGATCGTCTGGTCGTGGTTCAGGACTTCGCTGTTGAAGCACCGAAAACCAAAGATCTGCTTAACAAGCTGACTGGCATGGGCCTGACTGACGTCCTGATCGTGTCTGACGCTGTTGACCAGAATCTGTACCTGGCTGCTCGTAACCTGCCACACGTTGATGTACGTGATGTTCAAGGTTCCGATCCAGTTAGTCTGATCGCATACGACAAGGTGTTGATCACCGTGTCGGCCGTGAAGAAATTCGAGGAGCTGCTGGGATGAACCAGGAACGCGTATTTAAAGTTCTGCTTGGTCCGCACGTTTCCGAAAAGGCTACGGTTCTTGCAGACAAAAAAGGTCAGTTCGTTTTCAAGGTTGCTACTGACGCAACCAAGCTGGAAATCAAGAAGGCCGTCGAAAGCCTGTTCAGCGTGAAAGTAGAGCGTGTTACTACCCTGAACGTTCTGGGTAAGAGCAAGCGCACTGCTCGCGGTCTGGGCAAGCGTAATGACTGGAAGAAGGCAGTTATCTCCCTTCAGCCAGGCCAAGATCTCGATTTCAGCAGCAGTGCTGAGTAAGGAAGGGGTGCATCATGGCAATCGTTAAATGCAAACCGACTTCCCCTGGCCGCCGTTTTGTGGTCAAGGTGGTCAACCAGGAGCTGCATAAAGGCGCTCCTCACGCACCGCTGCTCGAGAAAAAATCGAAGTCTGGTGGTCGTAACAACAATGGTCGTATTACTACCCGTCATATCGGTGGTGGCCATAAGCAGCATTATCGTCTGGTCGACTTCCGTCGCAACGACAAGGATGGCATCGCTGCCACCGTCGAGCGTATCGAATACGATCCAAACCGTACTGCTCACATTGCTCTGCTGCTTTACGCAGACGGCGAGCGCCGCTACATCATCGCCCCTAAAGGCGTGAGTGCTGGCGACCAGCTGATTGCAGGTGCTCTGGCACCAATCAAGCCGGGCAACGCTCTTCAACTGCGCAACATTCCAGTTGGTAGCACCGTACACGGCATCGAACTGAAGCCAGGTAAAGGCGCACAGATCGCTCGTTCCGCTGGTGCCTCGGCACAGCTGATCGCTCGTGAAGGTGTGTACGTAACCCTGCGTCTTCGCTCCGGTGAAATGCGTAAAGTACTGTCTGAGTGCCGTGCAACGCTGGGCGAAGTCTCGAACTCCGAGCACAGCCTTCGTTCGCTGGGTAAAGCGGGTGCCAAACGCTGGCGTGGCGTTCGCCCAACCGTTCGTGGTGTTGCCATGAACCCGGTTGACCACCCACATGGTGGTGGTGAAGGTCGTACCTCTGGTGGTCGTCATCCGGTATCGCTGTGGGGCTTCCCGACTAAGGGCGCGAAGACTCGTGGTAATAAGCGTACCGACAAAATGATCGTCCGTCGTCGCAAGTAAATAGAGGGATACGACAGTGCCACGTTCTCTGAAAAAAGGTCCTTTTATTGATCTTCACCTACTGAAGAAGATCGAAGTGGCGGCGGAAAAGAACGATCGCAAACCAGTTAAAACCTGGTCGCGTCGTTCGATGATCCTGCCACAAATGGTCGGTCTGACCATTGCAGTGCATAACGGTCGTCAACATGTTCCAGTTCTCGTGAACGAAGACATGGTCGGCCATAAACTAGGCGAGTTTGCCGGTACCCGCACATATCGTGGGCACGTGGCAGACAAGAAAGCCAAGCGTTAAGGGGTAAGGAACGATGGAAGTAGCCGCTAAGTTGTCGGGCGCTCGAATCTCCGCCCAGAAAGCCCGCTTGGTCGCCGACCAGATCCGCGGGAAGAAGGTGGGCGAAGCGCTCAACCTGTTGGCTTTCAGCAGTAAGAAAGCCGCCGAGATCCTGAAGAAAGTGCTGGAGTCGGCTGTAGCCAACGCCGAGCATAACGAAGGCGCAGACGTTGATGACCTTAAGGTCTCCACCGTTTTCGTCAACGAAGGGCGTTCGCTGAAGCGCATCATGCCACGTGCTAAAGGCCGTGCTGATCGCATCGTCAAGCGGTCTTGCCATATCACTGTCAAGGTTGCTGACAAGTAACGGAGTCGAAGAGATGGGTCAGAAAGTACATCCCATTGGCATTCGCCTGGGAATCGTCAAGGAGCACACCTCCGTCTGGTACGCAGACGGTCGGACTTATGCGGACTATTTGTTCGCTGATCTGAAAGTGCGTGAGTACCTCCAAGACAAATTAAAAAGCGCGTCCGTCAGCCGTATCGATATCCATCGTCCGGCTCAGACAGCACGTATCACCATCCACACCGCTCGTCCAGGTATCGTTATCGGGAAGAAAGGTGAAGATGTTGAGAAACTGCGTCAGGACCTGACCAAGCAAATGGGTGTGCCTGTGCACATCAATATCGAAGAGATCCGTAAGCCGGAGCTCGACGGTATGCTGGTTGCGCAGAGCGTAGCTCAGCAGCTGGAGCGTCGTGTAATGTTCCGTCGCGCTATGAAGCGCGCTGTTCAGAACGCCATGCGCATTGGTGCCAAAGGCATCAAAATCCAAGTGAGCGGTCGTCTCGGCGGTGCTGAAATCGCACGTACTGAATGGTATCGCGAAGGTCGTGTGCCACTGCACACCCTGCGTGCCGACATCGACTATGCCAACTACGAAGCTCACACCACTTACGGTGTGATCGGTGTAAAGGTTTGGATCTTCAAAGGCGAAGTAATTGGTGGTCGCCAAGAAGAACTGAAACCACAAGCACCAGCGCCTCGTAAAAAAGCTGCTAAGTAAGGGGTACGCCAAATGTTGCAACCAAAGCGTACGAAGTTCCGCAAGCAGATGACCGGCCACAACCGTGGTCTGGCACTGCGCGGTAGCAAAGTCAGCTTCGGCGAGTTCGCGCTGAAGTCTGTTGCTCGTGGTCGTCTCACCGCTCGTCAGATCGAGTCAGCGCGTCGTGCTCTGACCCGTCACGTTAAACGTGGCGGCAAGATCTGGATCCGTGTGTTCCCGGACAAGCCTGTTACCAAAAAGCCACTCGAAGTTCGGATGGGTAAAGGTAAGGGTAACGTGGAGTACTGGGTTGCCCAGATTCAGCCAGGCAAAGTCCTGTATGAAATCGAGGGTGTTACTGAAGAGCTGGCGCGTGAGGCTTTCGCCCTGGCTGCTGCAAAGCTGCCGCTCGCCACCTCCTTTGTTAAGCGGACGGTGATGTGATGAAAGCGAATGAACTTCGTGAAAAATCAGCACAGCAGTTGAACGAGCAACTGCTCGGCCTGCTGCGCGACCAGTTCAATCTGCGTATGCAGAAAGCAACTGGCCAGTTGGGGCAGTCTCATCTGCTCTCGCAAGTTAAGCGTGACATCGCTCGCGTGAAAACTGTGCTCAACCAGCAGGCAGGTAAGTAATCATGGCTGAAGCCGAAAAAACTGTCCGTACGCTGACTGGCCGTGTTGTCAGCGACAAGATGGACAAGACCATCACCGTTCTGATCGAGCGTCGCGTAAAGCACCCGATCTACGGTAAATACGTTAAGCGTTCGACTAAGCTGCACGCGCACGACGAAACCAACCAATGCCATATCGGCGACAAGGTCACGATTCGTGAAACTCGTCCGGTAGCCAAGACCAAGTCTTGGGCGTTGGTTGATATCCTCGAACGCGCTGTGGAAGTCTAAGGGCTAGGGGTCGGAGAAATTATATGATTCAGACTCAATCCATGCTCGATGTGGCCGATAACAGCGGCGCACGCCGCGTTATGTGCATCAAGGTGCTGGGTGGCTCCCATCGTCGTTACGCTGGTATCGGTGACATCATCAAAGTGACCGTCAAGGAAGCAATTCCGCGCGGTAAGGTGAAAAAAGGCCAGGTGATGACTGCAGTTGTAGTCCGCACTCGCCACGGTGTTCGTCGTGCAGACGGCTCCATCATCCGCTTTGACGGCAACGCTGCTGTTCTGTTGAACAACAAGCAAGAGCCGATCGGTACCCGTATCTTTGGGCCAGTGACCCGTGAACTTCGTACTGAGAAGTTCATGAAGATCGTCTCGCTCGCCCCTGAAGTGCTTTAAGGAGATCCGACATGCAAAAGATTCGTCGTGACGACGAGATCATCGTGATCGCCGGCAAAGACAAAGGTAAGCGCGGTAAGGTGCTCAAGGTTCTCGCTGACGACCGTCTGGTCGTTGGTGGGATCAACCTGGTGAAGCGTCATACCAAGCCAAACCCGATGTCGGGCGTACAGGGCGGTATCGTCGAGAAAGAAGCGCCACTGCACGCTTCCAACGTCGCCATTTTCAACGGCGCAACCAACAAGGCTGACCGCGTTGGTTTCAAAGTTGAAGACGGCAAGAAAATTCGTGTCTTCAAGTCGACCCAAAAAGCGGTTGATGCTTGAACACTGCTAGGTAGAAGACCATGGCACGACTAAAAGAGATTTACCGGAAGGAAATCGCTCCGAAACTTAAGGAAGAACTTAAGCTTTCGAACGTGATGGAAGTTCCGCGCGTTACCAAAATCACCCTGAACATGGGTCTGGGCGAAGCGATCGGCGACAAAAAAGTCATCGAGCACGCTGTTGCTGACCTGGAAAAGATCACCGGTCAAAAAGTCGTTGTGACTTACGCTCGGAAATCCATCGCTGGCTTTAAAGTCCGCGAAGGTTGGCCGATCGGCGTCAAAGTGACTCTGCGCCGCGATCGTATGTATGAATTCCTGGATCGTCTGCTGTCGATCTCCCTGCCTCGGGTTCGCGACTTCCGCGGCCTGAATGCCAAGTCCTTCGATGGTCGTGGTAACTACAGCATGGGCGTGAAAGAGCAGATCATTTTCCCGGAAATCGACTACGACAAGATCGATGCTCTCCGCGGTCTGGACATTACCCTGACCACCACTGCCAAGAACGATGACGAAGGCCGCGCATTGCTGCGTGCTTTCAAATTCCCGTTCCGCAACTGATTGGAGTAGGAAAATGGCCAAGAAGAGCATGAAAAACCGTGAGCTGAAGCGTCAGCTTACCGTTGCCAAGTACGCCAAGAAGCGTGCAGAGCTGAAAGCTATCATCGTTGATCTGAACGCAAGTCCAGAAGCACGTTGGGAAGCGACCGTAGCCCTGCAGAAGCAACCACGTGACGCAAGCGCTGCGCGCATGCGTAACCGTTGCCGCATCACTGGTCGTCCACACGGCGTCTACCGCAAGTTCGGCCTCGGCCGTAACAAGCTGCGTGAAGCAGCAATGCGTGGCGACGTTCCAGGTCTGGTTAAAGCCAGCTGGTAAGGCGCACCTCTCGCGCCCTCCCGCCGGCTACGCAAGTCACCGGTCGGGATGGTGCCTGAATTTGAATCAAGCCCCTTTTGGGGCTTGATTCATTTCCGGGGTAGGACTAGAATTGCCGGCTCGCCTGAGCCCGTGTTTTTACTTGCCCGGAAGTTCTCGGCGATCAAGCTGTAGCCGCAAGGCTAATTATTTTGTTTTAGGAGCGTCTAGCCCATGAGTATGCAGGACCCGTTAGCGGACATGCTAACTCGTATCCGTAATGCCCAGATGGCTGAAAAGCCCGTCGTAAGCATGCCATCTTCCACGTTGAAGGTTGCTGTAGCAAAAGTCCTGAAGGACGAAGGCTACATTGCGGGTTATCAGATCAGCAGCGAAGTTAAATCCTCGCTGTCCATCGAGCTTAAGTACTTCGAAGGCCGTCCGGTCATCGAAGAGGTTAAGCGCGTCAGCCGCCCAGGCTTGCGTCAGTACAAGTCCTCCGATGATCTGCCGAAAGTTCGTGGCGGTCTTGGTGTGTCTATCGTCTCCACCAGTAAAGGTGTGATGACGGATCGTGCTGCGCGCGCTGCCGGTGTCGGTGGCGAAGTGCTTTGCACTGTGTTCTAAGGGGGGATAAGCATGTCACGCGTCGCTAAGAACCCCGTTAAGCTGCCATCCGGCGTCGAAGTCAAACTCGTCGGCCAGCTGCTTTCGGTGAAGGGTGCCAAGGGCACTCTAGAACTGAACATCCATTCGTCCGTTGAGATTGTTGAAGAAGCTGGTGAGCTGCGTTTCGCTGCTCGCAATGGCGATCAACAAACCCGCGCAATGGCAGGCACCACTCGTGCACTGGTAAACAACATGGTCCAAGGCGTGAGCCAAGGCTTCGAGCGCAAGCTCCAGCTGGTCGGTGTTGGTTACAAGGCGCAAGCAAAAGGCACGGTACTGAACCTTGCACTTGGCTTCTCGCACCCAGTGGACTACGAATTGCCGAATGGCATCACCGCTGAGACCCCCAGCCAGACCGATATCCTGATTCGCGGTATCGATAAGCAGTTGGTTGGTCAAGTGGCCGCTGAGATCCGCGACTTCCGCTGTCCTGAGCCTTACAAAGGCAAAGGTGTGCGTTACGCAGACGAAGTCGTCCGCCGTAAAGAAGCCAAGAAGAAGTAGGGCATAGCAAATGACCGTCAAAAAAGTTACCCGACTGCGTCGCGCTCGCAAAGCACGCCTGAAAATGCACGAGCTAGAAGTCGTGCGTCTCTGCGTGCACCGCTCTTCGCAGCACATTTATGCCCAGGTCATCTCGGCCGACGGCAGCAAAGTCCTGGCAAGCGCCTCGACTTTGGACAAAGAACTGCGTGATGGCGCCACTGGCAACATCGACGCGGCCACTAAGGTTGGCAAGCTGGTCGCCGAGCGCGCGAAAGCCGCGGGTGTATCGCAAGTCGCTTTCGACCGTTCTGGCTTCAAGTACCACGGCCGTGTCAAAGCGCTGGCTGATGCTGCTCGTGAAGGCGGGCTGGAGTTCTAAGTTATGTCAAATCACGACCAAAAACGCGACGAAGGCTACATCGAGAAGCTGGTTCAAGTTAACCGCGTGGCCAAAACCGTAAAAGGCGGCCGTATCTTCACTTTCACTGCGTTGACCGTAGTGGGTGATGGTAAAGGGCGCGTTGGCTTCGGCCGTGGCAAGTCACGTGAAGTGCCTGCTGCGATCCAGAAGGCGATGGAAGCTGCTCGTCGCAACATGATTCAGGTTGATCTGAACGGCACTACCCTGCAGTACGCAATGAAGTCTGCTCATGGCGCCTCGAAGGTGTACATGCAGCCTGCTTCTGAAGGTACCGGTATCATCGCTGGCGGCGCTATGCGCGCAGTGCTGGAAGTTGCTGGTGTCCAGAACGTATTGGCCAAGTGCTACGGTTCGACTAACCCGGTAAACGTGGTTCACGCCACTTTCAAGGGTTTGAAGGGCATGCAGTCTCCTGAGTCCATCGCTGCCAAACGTGGCAAGCGTGTTGAGGAGATCATCTGATCATGGCTACCGTTAAAGTAACGCTGATCAAAAGCATGACCGGCCGCATCCCTAATCACAGATTGTGCATTAAGGGTTTGGGTCTGCGTCGCATCGGTCACACTGTAGAAGTCCTGGATACTCCCGAAAATCGCGGGATGATCAACAAGGCTTACTACATGCTGCGAGTCGAGGGTTAATCGATGAAACTCAATGATCTGAGTCCAGCGCCGGGTTCCCGTCGCGAAAAGCATCGTCCGGGCCGTGGTATCGGTAGCGGTTTGGGCAAGACCGGTGGCCGTGGCCACAAAGGTCAAAGCTCCCGCTCCGGTGGCACTATTGCTCCGGGCTTTGAGGGCGGCCAACAGCCGCTGCATCGTCGCCTGCCAAAATTCGGTTTCGTTTCCCTGAAAGCCATGGACCGCGCAGAAGTGCGTCTGTCCGAGCTGGCTAAAGTGGAAGGCGACATCGTAACTGTGCAGTCCCTGAAAGATGCCAACGTGATTAACCAGAACGTTCAGCGTGTGAAAATCATGCTGTCGGGCGAAGTTACTCGCGCTGTCACTATCAAGGGTATCGCCGCCACCAAAGGTGCGCGTGCGGCTATCGAAGCAGCTGGCGGCAAGTTCGAGGAATAAATGGCTAAGCAAGGTGCTCTCTCTGCGCTCGGCAAAGGCGGTATGTCTGAACTCTGGGCTCGTCTGCGTTTTCTGTTCCTGGCGATTATCGTCTACCGAATAGGCGCACACATCCCGGTTCCAGGTATTAACCCTGACCGACTCGCAGAACTGTTTCGACAGAATGAGGGGACCATTCTTAGCTTGTTCAACATGTTTTCCGGTGGCGCGCTGGAACGGATGAGCATCTTTGCGCTGGGGATCATGCCGTACATTTCGGCATCGATCATCATGCAGTTGATGACCGCCGTCAGCCCGCAACTGGAGCAGTTGAAGAAGGAAGGTGAAGCTGGCCGTCGCAAGATAAGCCAGTACACCCGCTATGGCACCGTTGTCCTGGCTCTTGTTCAAGCTATCGGCATGTCCGTTGGTCTGGCGAGTCAGGGCGTCGCGTTTTCTGGGGACCTGGGTTTCCACTTTGTGGCCGTAACTACCTTCGTGGCAGGTGCGATGTTCATGATGTGGCTGGGCGAGCAGATTACCGAGCGCGGTGTCGGCAACGGTATCTCGATGTTGATCTTCGCAGGTATCGTCGCTGGTCTTCCGAGAGCAATTGGGCAGTCTTTCGAGTCTGCGCGTCAGGGTGATATCAACATCTTCGCTCTGGTTGCTATCGGTTTGCTGGCGGTAGCGATCATCGGTTTCGTGGTGTTTATTGAGCGTGGTCAGCGTCGTATCGCTGTTCACTACGCCAAGCGTCAGCAGGGCCGCAAGGTCTTCGCTGCACAGACAAGCCACTTGCCGCTGAAAGTGAACATGGCTGGCGTTATTCCAGCCATTTTCGCGAGCAGCATTTTGCTGTTTCCGGCTTCGTTGGGGTCCTGGTTTGGTCAGTCTGAAGGTCTGGGCTGGTTGCAGGACATCTCGCAGTCGATCGCTCCTGGTCAGCCGTTGAATATTCTGCTGTTTAGTGCAGGGATTATTTTCTTCTGCTTCTTCTATACGGCGTTGATGTTCAATCCGAAAGACGTAGCGGAAAACCTGAAGAAGTCCGGTGCCTTTATTCCGGGTATTCGTCCAGGCGAGCAGTCGGCGCGCTATATTGATGGCGTTTTGACTCGCTTGACCATGTTCGGTGCTCTATATATGACGGCCGTGTGTCTGCTTCCCCAGTTTCTGGTGGTTGCGGCAAACGTACCGTTCTACCTTGGCGGGACCTCGTTGCTGATCGTGGTCGTGGTTGTGATGGACTTTATGTCGCAAGTGCAATCTCACCTCGTTTCGCACCAGTATGAATCCCTGATGAAGAAAGCCAACCTGAAGGGCTACGGTGGCAGCGGCGGTATGCTGCGCTGAAGCACCCCTAAGGTTCGAGGAGTTGGTGATGAAAGTTCGTGCATCGGTGAAAAAGCTGTGCCGTAACTGCAAGATTATTCGCCGCGAAGGTGTGGTTCGAGTAATTTGCAGCGCGGAACCACGTCATAAGCAGCGCCAAGGCTGATTGTGATTTGTGCTTAAGCCCAGCAGCTAGTGCGCTGCTGGGTTGATTATTTGTTACTACAGCGATATTATCTCGCGCCCTATTTCTTGGCTTCCGGGGCGTAGGTAGCTGTCAATTGGAGTCCCACTGAATGGCCCGTATTGCAGGCGTTAACATTCCAGATAACAAGCATACTGTTATCTCGCTGACCTACATCTATGGTGTTGGTCGCACCACTGCACAGAAAATTTGTGCAACCACCGGTGTAAACCCGGCGGTGAAAATCAAAGATCTGAGCGACGAGCAGATTGAACAGCTGCGTGGCGAAGTGGCGAAGTTCACCACTGAAGGTGACCTGCGTCGCGAAATCAACATGAAAATCAAGCGCTTGATGGACCTGGGCTGCTACCGCGGTCTGCGTCATCGTCGTGGTCTTCCAGTACGCGGTCAGCGTACCAAGACCAACGCGCGTACTCGCAAAGGTCCGCGTAAGCCGATCCGCAAGTAATCGCACCAGCGCAACGACAGGAATTTAGTCATGGCAAAACCTGCTGCTCGTCCTCGTAAAAAAGTTAAAAAGACAGTGGTTGATGGCATCGCCCACATCCACGCGTCGTTTAACAACACAATCGTCACCATTACCGATCGTCAAGGTAACGCTCTTTCGTGGGCTACCTCCGGCGGTTCGGGTTTCCGTGGTTCGCGCAAGTCCACCCCGTTCGCTGCTCAAGTAGCTGCTGAGCGTGCTGGTCAAGCTGCGCTGGAGTACGGTCTGAAGAACCTCGACGTCAATGTCAAGGGTCCAGGCCCAGGTCGTGAATCCGCTGTCCGTGCATTGAACGGCTGTGGCTATAAGATCGCCAGCATCACCGACGTGACGCCAATCCCGCACAACGGGTGCCGTCCGCCGAAGAAGCGCCGCGTGTAATCCAGGAGACTGTAAGAAATGGCTCGTTACATTGGTCCAAAATGCAAACTTGCTCGTCGTGAAGGCACCGATCTCTTTCTGAAGAGCGGCGTTCGCGCTATCGAATCCAAGTGCAACATCGAAGCAGCTCCAGGTATCCACGGCCAACGCCGCGGTCGCCAGTCCGATTACGGTACTCAGCTGCGTGAAAAGCAAAAAGTCCGTCGTATCTACGGCGTTCTCGAGCGTCAGTTCAGCGGCTACTACAAAGAAGCCGCCGGCAAGAAAGGTGCAACAGGCGAGAACCTGCTGCAACTGCTCGAATGCCGTCTGGACAACGTTGTATACCGCATGGGCTTCGGCTCGACGCGTGCCGAATCCCGTCAATTGGTTTCGCACAAGTCGGTCAGCGTAAACGGCAAAACCGTTAACGTTCCTTCTTATCAGGTTCGTGCTGGCGACGTTGTTGCTATCCGCGAAAAAGCTAAGAATCAGCTGCGTATTGTCCAGGCTCTCGATCTGTGTGCCCAACGTGGCCGCGTAGAATGGGTAGAAGTAGACACTGAGAAGAAATCGGGCGTTTTCAAGAACGTTCCAGCTCGCAGTGATCTATCCGCCGACATCAACGAAAGCCTGATTGTCGAGCTCTACTCCAAGTAAGGGCTAGAAAATAGGTGCATCCATGCAGATTTCGGTAAATGAGTTCCTGACACCCCGCCATATTGATGTGCAGGTTGTCAGTCCAACCCGCGCCAAGATCACTCTCGAGCCTCTCGAGCGTGGTTTCGGCCATACCCTGGGCAACGCGCTTCGCCGCATTTTGTTGTCCTCCATGCCCGGCTGTGCAGTAGTCGAGGCCGAGATTGACGGTGTACTCCATGAGTACAGCGCCATCGAAGGTGTACAGGAAGACGTCATTGAAATCCTGTTGAACCTTAAAGGTCTGGCTATCAAGCTGCACGGTCGAGACGAAGTTACGCTGACCTTGTCGAAGAAGGGTTCGGGGGTGGTTACCGCTGCCGATATTCAGCTGGATCATGATGTCGAGATCGTTAACCCCGATCACGTAATCGCTAACCTGGCGTCTAACGGCGTCTTGAACATGAAGCTCACCGTAGCTCGTGGTCGTGGTTATGAGCCGGCAGACTCGCGTCAAAGCGATGAAGACGAAAGCCGCAGCATTGGTCGCTTGCAGCTTGATTCTTCGTTCAGCCCGGTTCGCCGTATCGCATACGTGGTGGAAAACGCCCGTGTCGAGCAGCGTACTAACCTGGACAAGCTGGTTATTGATCTGGAAACCAACGGTACTCTGGACCCTGAAGAGGCTATCCGTCGCGCTGCAACCATCCTGCAACAGCAGCTGGCTGCGTTCGTGGACCTCAAAGGCGACAGCGAACCAGTGGTAATCGAACAGGAAGACGAGATCGATCCGATCCTGCTTCGTCCGGTTGACGATTTGGAACTGACCGTGCGTTCGGCCAACTGCCTTAAGGCGGAGAACATCTACTACATCGGCGATCTGATTCAGCGCACCGAAGTAGAGCTGTTGAAGACTCCGAACCTGGGCAAGAAATCCTTGACCGAGATCAAGGACGTTCTGGCTTCTCGTGGTCTCTCCCTCGGCATGCGCCTCGACAACTGGCCGCCGGCAAGTCTTAAGAAGGACGACAAGGCTACGGCCTGATCGTCGTAATCACCGAACGCGAGTTTGGTAAGGAATGAACCATGCGTCATCGTAAAAGTGGACGTCACCTGAGCCGTACCAGCTCTCACCGTAAAGCCATGTTTCAAAACATGGCGGTGTCGCTGTTCGAGCACGAGCTGATCAAAACTACCCTGCCGAAAGCCAAGGAACTGCGTCGCGTTGCCGAGCCGCTGATCACCCTGGCCAAGGAAGACAGCGTTGCTAACCGTCGTCTGGCTTTCGACCGTACTCGTTCGAAAGAAATCGTCGGCAAGCTGTTCAACGATCTGGGCAAGCGCTATGCAACCCGTCAGGGCGGCTACCTGCGTATCCTCAAGTGCGGTTTCCGCGCTGGCGACAACGCGCCAATGGCGTACGTCGAGTTGGTTGATCGTCCTGTCGGTGGCTCTGTAGAAGCCGCTGAATAAGACATCAGTTTGAACAAGAGACCGGGCCTTGCGCCCGGTTTTTTGTTGTCTGGGATTAAAAAAACCTATCGATAGTCATGGCTTAATGAATTCGATGCTGCAATAGTTTTCCACAATACTTCCTCTCAAGCCAATTAACCGGCTATACACGCCAGAGGAAGACTTACATGAGCCAGAAGACCCTTACGACCGCCAGCGGTGCACCAGTCGCCGACAACCAGAACTCCCGCTCGGCAGGCCCACGTGGTCCTTTACTGCTCGACGATTTCCACCTGATCGAAAAGCTTGCTCACTTCAACCGTGAGAATATTCCGGAACGTCGTGTACACGCCAAAGGATCGGGTGCTCATGGCACATTCACCGTTACCCGTGATATCAGCCAATACAGCAGCGCCAAGCTGTTCGATACGATCGGCAAGCAGACCCCGATTTTTCTACGTTTCTCCACTGTAGGTGGTGAGCGTGGCTCGGCGGATACCGAATGTGACCCGCGCGGCTTTGCAATCAAGTTTTACACCGAGGAAGGTAACTGGGACATCGTGGGTAACAACACGCCAGTGTTCTTTATCCGTGACCCGCTGAAATTTCCTGACTTCATCCACACGCAGAAACGTCTTCCGCAAACCAACCTGAAAAGTCCGCAAATGATGTGGGATTTCTGGTCGCACTCGCCTGAGGCGCTGCACCAGGTCACTATTCTGTTCTCGGACCGAGGCATCCCGGACGGCTATCGTCACATGCACGGCTTTGGTAGCCATACGTACAGCCTGATCAGCGCTGCAGGTGAGCGTCATTGGGTGAAGTGGCACTACAAGACCCGGCAGGGCATCAAGAACCTCACGCCAGCCGAGGCTGCGCGCATTGCGGGCACTGATCCCGATTACGCCCAGCGCGACCTGTTCACTGCTATCGAGAGGGGCGACTTCCCCAAGTGGCAGGTTTGCATTCAACTGATGAGCGAAGCCCAGGCTGCGAACCACCACGAGAACCCGTTCGACGTGACCAAGACCTGGTCGCAGAAAGAATATCCGCTGATTGAAGTCGGTGAACTGGAGCTGAACCGTAACCCGCTCAACTACTTTGCCGAGGTTGAGCAAGCAGCGTTTGGTCCCAGCAACATGGTGCCCGGTGTTGGTTTGTCGCCGGACCGCATGTTGCAAGGACGCGTGTTTGCGTACGCTGATGCACATCGTTATCGCGTAGGTACCAATCACCAGCAATTGCCGATCAATGCACCGAGGAACCCAGTGCATAGCTACCAGCGCGACGGGTCGATGGCCTTCGGTACCAATGGCGGGGCGGCTCCGAACTATGAGCCAAACAGCTATTCGGATGCACCGAAAGAAGATCCACGCTATGCAGAGCCTATGCTGACTTTGAGCGGTGCCGCAGTTCGTCATGATCATCGCGTGGACGGCGATTACTACAGTCAGACGGGCAAGTTGTTCATGAACCGCCCCGGGTTTCTCGGAGACCCTTTTGTTTGAGTCATGCCACCTGGGCAGACTCGGTGAGTTGCTGATAATAGATTGCTTCTGCTTCGACCGGTGGAATATGACCGATTGGCTCCAGCAGGCGGCGGTGATTGAACCAGTCCACCCATTTCAGGGTTTCCAGCTCCACCGCCCCCCGTGTGGGCCAAGAGCGTCGATGAATCACTTCAGCCTTGTAAAGACCATTGATGGTCTCAGCCAAAGCATTGTCGTAAGAGTCACCGACACTCCCGACCGATGGCTCAATACCGGCTTCGACAAGACGCTCGGTATAGCGAATGGACACGTACTGCACGCCACGGTCACTGTGGTGAATGAGTCCACCCTGCTTGACTGGGCGACGGGCGTAAAGGGCTTGCTCCAGTGCATCGAGTACAAAATCGGTACGCGCTGAACTGGACACCTTCCAACCGACGATGAATCGGGCAAAGACATCAATGATGAAGGCCACGTAAACAAAACCCTGCCAGGTACTGACGTAGGTAAAGTCCGATACCCATAGGGCGTTCGGGCACTCAGCCACAAACTGACGGTTGACATGATCCTGCGGGCACGGCCTGGCTTGGTCGCTGACCGTCGTCTTGACGGGCTTGCCGCGTACCACGCCTTGCAGGCCCAGCTCTCCCATCAGACGTTGCACCGTACAGCGGGCGACTTGCAGTCCGTCACGCAGCAATTGTCGCCAGACCTTGCGCACGCCATATACCTGGAAGTGCTCATCCCAGACTCGCTGGATGTGCTCACCCAGTTCCTGGTCACGCTGCGCACGCGCTGACTGCTGGCTGGGGTCAGCCTGCTGAGCAGCGTACCGGTAGTACGTCGACGGGGCGATTGGCAACACCTTGCAAATCGGCTCGACCCCGTAAGACTGGCGGTTTTCATCAATAAACGTCTTCATCGTTTGAATGGGCGGTCGAGCTCCGCCTGGGCAAAATAGGCTGAGGCCTTACGCAAGATCTCGTTAGCTTGACGCAACTGACGGTTCTCACGCTCCAAGAGCTTGACTCGCTCACGTTCGACTGTGCTCAGCCCATCACGCTGGCCGCTGTTGCGCTCAGATTGGCGAACCCACAGCCGTAATGTCTCGGGCGTGCAGCCGATCTTGGGGGCAATGGCACTGATGGTGGCCCACTGCGACTCGTACTCAGGAAGGTGTTCGAAAACCATCCTGATGGCCCGCTCACGGACCTCTGGGGAATACTTCGGTAGTTTTTTCATCGCTCCATCCTCTCAAAGGTTGGAGTCTCCGAGAAACCCGGGGCGGTTCATCAACCTGATGAGCGCTGATCAAAAAGCGCTGCTGATCAGTAACATTGCCGGCGCGATGGGTGGTGTTTCCAGTGACATCGTGCAGCGTCAGTTGCAGCATTTCTACAAGGCTGACCCGGCCTACGGGGAAGGCATTGCCAACGCTCTGGGTATAAAACTGGGCTGAGTCGAAGTGAGAAACAGAACCGCCCTCATTTGGGCGGTTTTTCGCTTCTTAACGGCGTAATTTCGCCACTTTTCGTCGGTTTATTGCGTTTTTCTCAGTGACCTTGCGCGGCGCTTGGTTCAAACTATCGGCTTTGAAGCAGGAGTCTGGTGCGATGCAAGGCCACCCCGAAGTAATCGATTATCTCAACACGTTGCTCACGGGCGAACTGGCGGCTCGTGACCAATATTTCGTTCACTCGCGCATGTACGAAGACTGGGGCTTTTCGAAGCTCTATGAGCGTATCAACCACGAGATGGAAGAAGAGGCACAACACGCTGATGCGCTGATGCGTCGTATCCTGATGCTTGAAGGCACGCCACGCATGCGTCCGGATGACTTGGATGTCGGCACCACAGTGCCTGAGATGCTCGCCAGCGATCTGCGTCTGGAATACAAGGTTCGTGCTGCGCTGTGCAAGGGCATCGAGCTTTGTGAGCTGCACGGTGACTACGTGACCCGTGAAATCCTGCGTGTGCAACTGGCCGATACGGAAGAAGACCACACTTATTGGCTTGAACAGCAGATGGGCTTGATCAAGTCCATTGGCCTGCAGAACTACCTGCAATCGCAGTTCTGATTCGATAGCCATAAAAAAGCTCCTGCACTTACGTGACAGGAGCTTTTTTGTACCTGGGTCTGACCGAAGCCAGACCCGTTTTCGCAACGCCGGTTAAGCCCTGTCTCTGATCAACAGAGGCTTCAGGTAATGCCCGGTGTACGACTGCTCCATCTCGGCGACCTGTTCAGGTGTGCCGGTCGCAATGATCTGCCCGCCTCTTGAACCGCCTTCCGGCCCCAGGTCCACCAGCCAGTCCGCCGTCTTGATGACATCCAGGTTGTGCTCGATCACCACCACTGTGTTGCCGTGGTCGCGTAGGCGATGCAATACATCCAGCAACTGCTGAATATCCGCGAAGTGCAGGCCCGTGGTCGGCTCGTCGAGGATGTACAGCGTTTTGCCAGTGTCACGCTTGGACAGCTCACGCGACAGCTTGACCCGCTGCGCCTCGCCGCCTGACAGGGTTGTCGCCGATTGCCCCAGCTTGATATAGGAAAGTCCTACATCCATCAGGGTTTGCAGCTTGCGCGCCAGTGCAGGAACGGCGTCGAAGAACTCACGCGCTTCCTCGATGGTCATCTCCAGCACTTCGTGTACGTTCTTGCCTTTGTACTTGATCTCAAGCGTTTCGCGGTTGTAACGCTTGCTCTTACACACATCGCAGGGCACGTAGATGTCCGGCAGAAAGTGCATCTCAACCTTGATCAGCCCGTCGCCCTGGCACGCCTCGCAGCGTCCGCCCTTGACGTTGAACGAGAACCGTCCCGGACCGTAGCCCCGTGAACGCGATTCCGGTACACCGGCAAACAGTTCACGAATCGGCGTGAACAGCCCGGTATAGGTCGCCGGGTTGGAGCGCGGCGTACGACCAATAGGGCTCTGGTCAATGTCGACGACCTTGTCCAGATGCTGCAGGCCATTGATGCTATCGTGGGCGGCCGCCTCAAGCGTCGTGGCACCGTTCAACGCCGTAGCGCTCAGCGGAAACAGTGTGTTGTTGATCAGCGTCGACTTGCCCGACCCGGAAACACCCGTCACGCAGGTCAGCAGACCAATCGGAATATCGAGATTGACGTTCTGCAGGTTGTTGCCACGCGCACCTTTGAGCGTCAGCGACAGCTTCTTGTTACGCGGCGTGCGCTTGGCGGGTACAGCAATCTTCACACGGCCCGACAGGTACTTGCCGGTCAGTGAGTCGGGATGCGACATCACTTCGTCCGGCGTACCTTCGGCAACGATATGACCACCATGCACACCCGCGCCCGGGCCGATGTCGACCACATAGTCGGCCAGGCGAATCGCATCTTCATCGTGCTCGACCACAATCACGGTGTTGCCTATGTCGCGCAGGTGCTTGAGCGTGCCCAGCAAACGATCGTTATCGCGCTGGTGCAGGCCAATGGACGGCTCATCGAGGATGTACATCACCCCGACCAGGCCCGCACCGATCTGGCTGGCCAGGCGGATACGCTGAGCCTCACCGCCGGACAGGGTGTCCGCGCTGCGATCCAGTGTCAGGTAATCCAAGCCCACGTTGACCAGAAACTGCAGACGCTCACGGATTTCCTTGAGAATCTTGTCGGCAATTTCGCCGCGCCGTCCGGTCAGCTTGAGCGTTTCGAAGTAATGCGTGGCATCGCCAATCGGCAGATTGGTCACCGCAGGCAAGGTCTTTTCACCTACCCACACATGGCGCGCCTCACGACGCAAGCGGGTACCTCGGCAATCAGGGCAGGGCTGCGTGCCCAGAAACTTGGCCAGCTCTTCACGCACAGTCGCTGATTCGGTTTCCCGGTAGCGACGTTCCAGATTCGGCACGATGCCTTCGAACGGGTGCGCGCGCTTGACGATATCGCCGCGGTCGTTCAGATAGCGGAAGTCGACACTCTGCGAGCCGCTGCCGTTGAGCAGAACTTTCTGCATGTCGGCCGGGATTTCTTTGAACGGCACTTCCAGACTGAAACCGTAGTGCTTGGATAGCGACCCCAGCATCTGGAAGTAATAGACGTTACGCCTGTCCCAGCCTCGTATCGCGCCTTCGGCAAGCGTCAACTCGGCATTTACCAGCCGCTTGATATCAAAGAACTGCTTTACGCCCAGACCGTCGCAGGTCGGGCATGCGCCGGCCGGGTTGTTGAAGGAGAACAGCTTCGGCTCCAGCTCGCTGATCGCATGGCCACAGATCGGGCAGGCGAAGCGGGCAGAGAAAATCACTTCTTCGCCCGGTTCATCGTCCATGGGCGCGACCAGCGCAATGCCGTCGGCCAGCTTCAAGGCGGTTTCAAAGGATTCCGCCAGGCGCTGCTGCAGATCGGCGCGGACCTTGAAACGGTCCACTACCACATCAATCGAGTGCTTCTTCTGCTTGTCCAGCTTCGGCAGCTCATCCAGCTCACACAGCTTGCCGTTGACCCGCGCGCGAACAAAACCTTGCGCGCGCAGCTCTTCAAAGACCGACAGATGTTCACCCTTGCGCTCACGGATAACCGGCGCAAGCAGCATCAACTTGCTGCCTTCGGGCTGGGTCAACACGAGATCGACCATCTGGCTGACGGTCTGCGCTTCCAGCGGGATATCGTGGTCCGGGCAGCGAGGCTGGCCGACGCGCGCATACAAAAGACGCAGGTAGTCGTAGATTTCGGTGATCGTCCCCACGGTCGAGCGCGGGTTATGCGAAGTAGACTTCTGCTCGATGGAAATCGCCGGCGACAGACCTTCGATCGTGTCGACGTCCGGTTTTTCCATCATCGACAGGAACTGCCGGGCGTAGGCAGACAGCGACTCGACATAACGGCGTTGCCCTTCGGCGTACAGCGTATCGAAAGCCAGTGAAGACTTGCCTGAGCCGGAGAGCCCGGTGATAACGATCAGTTTGTCGCGGGGAAGTGTCAGGTCAATATTTTTCAGGTTGTGGGTTCGTGCCCCACGTATCAGGATCTTGTCCACTGCGGCCTCGCTTGGCGGGCATAAACGACGGAGTATAAGGCTCCGAGCCATTACGCGGCAAAGCGTCGCGTATGTGCTGTACCACGATGGGACTGGTAGAATCGCCGCCGGTTCACACGAGGTTATTCCATGCACGATACCCACAGCGAGCGTATGAGTAGCGGCGAGACCCGCGCAGCAGGCGGTCTGGCCCTGGTGTTCGCGTTCCGCATGCTTGGCATGTTCATGGTTTTGCCGGTTCTGGCAACCTATGGCATGGACCTGGCGGGCGCGAGCCCTGCACTGATCGGTCTGGCGATTGGCGCTTATGGCCTGACCCAGGCAGTGCTGCAGATTCCGTTCGGGATCATTTCCGACCGTATCGGACGGCGACCGGTTATTTACCTTGGGCTGATCATTTTTGCGATTGGCAGCGTGGTGGCGGCAAATGCCGATTCGATCTGGGGAATCATCGCCGGGCGCATCCTGCAGGGTGCCGGCGCGATTTCCGCCGCGGTCATG
The DNA here is from genome assembly GCF_058129925.1 of Pseudomonas sp. Pme6b. NCBI lineage: Bacteria > Pseudomonadati > Pseudomonadota > Gammaproteobacteria > Pseudomonadales > Pseudomonadaceae > Pseudomonas > Pseudomonas sp. Pme6b. The sequence goes on along the minus strand of NZ_CM176704.1, from coordinate 5,281,083 downwards.
GCCTTGCTCTCTGACCTGACCCGCGAACAGCATCGCACCAAGGCCATGGCCATGATCGGCATGACCATTGGTCTGTCGTTCGCCATCGCCATGGTGGTCGGCCCGGTGATCACCGGCATGTTCGGTCTTTCGGGATTGTTCCTGGCCACAGGCGGTATGGCCTTGCTTGGTCTTCTGATCGTCGCGTTTGTGGTGCCCAAGGCCAATGGCCCGTTGATGCACCGCGAATCCGGCGTTGCCAGACAGGCCCTTGGGGCGACCTTGCGTCATCCCGACCTGCTACGCCTGGATTTGGGTATCTTCGTGTTGCACGCCATGCTCATGTCGAGCTTCGTGGCGTTGCCGCTGGCGCTGGTCGAAAAAGCCGGTTTGCCCAAGGAAGAGCACTGGTGGGTCTACCTGACCGCCTTGCTGGTTTCCTTCTTCGCGATGATCCCGTTCATCATCTATGGCGAGAAGAAACGTCAAATGAAGCGCGTTCTGCTGGGCGCCGTCACAGTTTTAATGCTGGCTGAGCTATTCTTCTGGGCCTACGGCGACACGTTGCGGGCACTGGTCATCGGGACAGTGGTATTCTTCACTGCGTTCAACCTGCTGGAAGCGTCGTTGCCGTCGCTGATCAGCAAGGTTTCACCGGCCGGCGGAAAAGGCACGGCAATGGGAGTTTATTCCACCAGCCAGTTTCTTGGTTCGGCCGCAGGTGGGATACTGGGCGGCTGGTTGTTCCAGCACGGTGGGCTCGATGTGGTGTTCCTGGGTGGTGCAGCCATGGCCGCCGTCTGGCTCGCCTTCGCAGTGACCATGCGAGAACCGCCTTACGTGACCAGCCTACGTCTGCCGTTGTCGCCGCAGGCGCAGCGTGAAGCAGGCCTGGCAGAGCGTTTAATGTCCGTAGCAGGCGTGACAGATGCAGTGGTGGTTGCGGAAGAGGCAGCCATCTACATAAAACTCGACACAAAATTATTGGATCGTGCCTCTCTCGAAAAGCTGGTCAATCCAGCGTCAGAAGCGTGCGAAGCCTAGGAGAACGTTATGGCCCGTGGGGTTAACAAAGTCATATTGGTCGGTACATGCGGCCAGGATCCCGAAGTTCGCTACTTGCCTAACGGTAACGCCGTGACCAACCTGAGTCTGGCAACCAGCGAACAATGGACTGACAAGCAGAGCGGTCAGAAAGTCGAAAAGACCGAATGGCACCGCGTATCGATGTTCGGCAAGGTCGCCGAAATCGCTGGCGAATACCTGCGCAAGGGTTCGCAGGTGTACATCGAAGGCAAGCTGCAGACCCGCGAATGGGAAAAAGACGGCATCAAGCGTTACACCACTGAAATCGTCGTCGACATGCAGGGCACCATGCAACTGCTGGGCGGCCGTCCACAAGGCGACTCCCAACAAGGTCAGGGCGGCGGCAACTACAACCAGTCCGCACCGCGTCCACAGCAGTCGCGCCCTCAGCAATCGGCGCCGCAGCAGTCTGCACCTCAGCAGAACTACAACCAGCAGCCGCCACAGCGCGACTCGCGCCCGGCGCCGCAACAACAAGCGCCGCAGCCAGCTGCTGACTTTGATAGCTTTGATGATGATATTCCGTTCTGAAGTGTAGGTTCTTCAGAACAGTAAACATGTGAAGCGAAGCCATTGATTTGGCTTCGCTTTTTTATTGTTTACAGATTTTTGCGGGATAAGAGCTACATTTGTTAAGCGTTTACCTTTAGAAGGTGTAAACAAATGGCCCTCAATCCCTACGCGGTAAAGACACTCGTGTTGACTTCCGGGGAGCGCTTACCGGTGCTGATTGCAATGGCCACGGGTGCTCCCCTATTCGAGCCGTCTGTTTACGTGCTCAGCGAGATTCGGGCTACCAACAGAGCGAGCAATACGATTGACCAAGTCTTGCGGTCGATCATGGTATTGCAGCTATTCCTCGACTCGAGTGGGATTGATATTGAGCAGCGGATCCGACAGAGCAGAGTTTTTCGTCTAAGCGAGCTCGACGAACTTGTCCGGCACTGCAAGCGGCCTGTCGCTGATCAACTGAAGCGAAATTCAATTCCTCCTTCCCAGAAATCCGTTCGAAGAATCTCCGGGGAAAGTGTGCGCCTTGTTCAACGACAACCTGCACCAACTGAGGTGGCGGGCCATACCGCAGCTAACCGTATTCGGGTCATCCGCGACTATCTTGATTGGCTGGTGAGATACCACATGGCTCGCTATCACTCGGGTGCGGCTGAGGGTGAGCGGCTTTGGAATGAATGGACGTCCTGCAAAGATGCTCTGGACGCGCGGCTGCCACGTCATAAAGGCCGGAATACCGTCGGGCAGCGGGAAGGGCTTCAGCCACAGGTGGCGGAGCGACTTCTCAATATTACGTCGCCAACATCGCCGGAGAATCCTTGGAAAGGAGAAGGCACATGCATTCGAAACGCTCTGCTGGTGCGGTGGTTCTATGAGCTTGGCCTTCGTCGCGGCGAAGTGTTGAACGTAAAGATTCCCGACATTAACTTTCAGTCGGAGGAGCTGACGGTGGTCAGGCGAGCAGACGATCCGGAAGACCCTCGAAAGGACCAGCCACTGGTCAAGACCCGTGATCGAAAGATTCCGTTGTCCCCCGGCCTTTGCAAACTGACGTACGAATACATAACGAACACACGCCGAACCACTGAGGGCGCAAGACTTCACCCATTCCTGTTCATCGCCATGGGCACAGGTGCGCCTCTGTCGCTCAGTGCCGTAAATGCGATCTTCGCCGAACTTCGGAATGCATTTAATGGCGAGTTCGATGCTGTGACTCCGCATGTCTTCGCCACACGTGGAATGATCGCTTCTCGGAGATAATGGACATAGCGAAGGTCTCCGAAGCCGAAGAGGAGCGCATGCGTTCGTTCTTGATGGGGTGGGCACCGACCTCGAAGACCTCTGTCAATTACACCCGTCGGCACGTCCGGCTGAAAGCTCAGCAAGTGTCTTTGGCGATGCAAACTAAGCAAGTTGAGGGTGTACTGAGTGATGCCTGAAAAACCAGCGATTACCAGCCAACCGTTGGGTAGTCTGACCCTGCCACACACCGTGAAGGCGCTCAGCGGAGCAGTTTTCGATCCGAGAACCAAGCGCTGGACGTTCCATGATGGTCTCCACTCAATCAGTGTGAATTTCGAGAGGCTAAGGGAATGTGCGACAGATGAGTTAATCGCAGCTGCGAAATTTCCCTTGATGTGGTATGCCGAAAACGCGGAGGCGATGACGGTTGTAAGCCTGTTTGACCATTTTAGGCGATTGCTGGAATCGATATCTGCTGCTCAGGGTCGGCCGGTCAGCATCATCGATGCGCCGCCGCTCGCTAGCTTTCGAGCTTCCCTAACAAAGGAAACCGAGTGGAAGTTGGGAGCCTTGAGCGCCTTTTTCAAGAAATGGGAGGGTTTGGGCGTCCTTGGCGTGACGAAATCTGCCGTGCACTTTCTGAAAAGTATTCGCCTCAAAGGGAACCGCAAGGGCACTGCAGTCCTGACGATGGACCCGCTCAAAGGACCGCTTACTGAAATTGAGCGCTCGGCCACGCAAGTGGCACTGAACGATGCCTTTGCCGCCAGGACGATTGCTCTGGATGACTATCTTTTGGCCTGGCTTTGTTTGCTCTTGGGACAGAGGAACATCCAATACGCAATGTTGAAGGTAGGCGATGTCAGGGAAATTACGAAGGCTGATGGGGCTACCGAGTATGTACTTCGTGTGCCTAGGGTTAAGCAGGGGCGGGCGGAGGCCCGACGGGAGCAGTTCAAGGAGCGACTGATCACCCCCAGCATCGGAAAAATGCTCATAGACTACGCGAGTAGTGTGCGCACACGATTCGGGGATGGCGACGAGTTCACCATTGGGCCATCGCAAGCGCCGCTGTTTCCCCAAAAGAAGACGACAAAAAAAGTTCGTCCAGGTTTTCAGCAACACACTTCACCTAAGGAAATCGGTAACAGAGTCAGATCGGTTTTTGAGGCTTTGCGGGTGTATTCGGAGCGAACCGGCGAGCACATCAAAATTACCTCGAAACGGCTACGACATACAGTGGCAACGTCTGCGGCAAGAGAAGGCCATGGCGAGCTGATCATCGCTGAATTGCTCGACCACAGCGACACTCAAAATGTCGGAATCTATGTAAAGGCTACGCCGGAAATCATCGAGCGGATTGATCGTGCCGTGGCGCTTCGAATGGCTCCGCTCGCCCACGCCTTTGCGGGCGCCGTCATTATTAGCGAGTCAGCGGCAACCCGTGGCGATGACCCAACGAGCCGCATTGTCGACCCCCGCTTCGACGAAACTATGAAGCCAATGGGAAACTGTGGTCGCGACGGACCGTGTGGTTTTATGGGGCACTTACGTATAAAACCAGACGAAGTTCTTTTTCCTGAGGATTAATTCTATAGATTTGTCAGGTTGTGTCGAAAAGATAGGAATTTAAGCTCGATAGTTGCCACAGTCGACAGCCTTCAGTCGCAATTAATCCTGCTCGGCTGTGCTCGATTGCAGGTCGAAGCGGATGGGGGCAGGTCGAGGCCATTTCGATTGCAGGTCGTTACAACTACGCCCCAGCAGACGAGCAATCTCTCGCTGACTGAGATCTCGGTATTGTCCGATTTGAATGGCGACGCGTTCTTCTATGCTGAGTTCGGTATAAGACATTGCCGCACCTTACCTGAGGTAGGGGTGTTGCACTCAGTTTTTGCGGCCGCCTTTCCTTTTGAGTAGAGAACTATAATTCAATTACCGGGTTTTAGTGGTATCTCATTGGCATGAAATGCGGTATGTGATAGTTTAAATCTGAACGGTTTTTGCTAAAACCTTTGACTTTAAGGATAATCCAATGTGGAAGTTTAACAACTGGAGCAACAATCTAGATGCATACCGGAGACTCCAAGAGGCGCAAATCGGGACTGAAGAACTCCCTCCACTCGATAGCACTTTGACAGTTCATGCCGAGGGTATAGAGTCACAGGACCGGCAGAAAAGTCATCGGCACCTCATTCAGCAAGAAGAATACCGCGGCCGACATCTAGTTGAACAAGCAGAAATACAGGCTTATGCTCAGCACGTGCATTCAAAAACGCCAGAGATAATAGCAGGGATGCATTCTGTTCCCGAACACCTTGAAAATATATCGTTTAGAAATGGCGGCAGAAAAAATCCATATCCGGAGGATGAGGAACTCATCGCAAGGTTTCATATAAGCGCCGACGCTGGTGAGAGTAACGAGAACACCGTGCTAATTTACAAAAAACCCCTGACTAAGTTTAGCACTTGGCTCAGGATGGCCGGCAAGCCTGGTTTGCATGCCCGGCTGTTTGATGATGGACTAGCGGAGGACCTAAAAGAATTTGTAGCGCGGACGCAAAAATGGCATTTTCCATTAACGGTATTGAACTATCTTAGGGAGTCGGTCACTAACAAAAGTGGAGCGGTGACTATCCAGGGCTTCGATCGGGAGTCTATTCAAATTACAAATGAAGATGAATGGCTAATCAGTGAGGCTTTTCCCGAAGATGATGTGACCTCTAAAGGTTACTTAGGGAATCTCCGAACAAGTCCCGGTTATGCGAAAATCGCCTGACCACCTGATCCGAGCCTCCCATGAGCCAGATGAGCTTTTCCGATTTCGAATATGCCAGCAAGCGCAAGCAGACACGCCGCGAACGCTTCCTCGCCGAGATGGATCAGGTCGTCCCCTGGACAGGTCTGCTGGGCCTGATCGAACCGTTCTACCCCAAGGCCGGCGGTGGCAGAAAACCTTATCCGCTGGAAACCATGCTGCGCATTCACCTGCTGCAGAACTGGTTCTCCCTGAGTGATCCGGCCATGGAAGAAGCGCTCTACGAAATCACCCCCATGCGCCAGTTTGCACGCCTGACGTTGAGTGCGCCGATACCGGAAGACACCACGATCATGAACTTCCGGCACCTGCTGGAGAAACATCAACTGGCTCCTGCAATCCTCGCGGTCATCAACGGTTATTTGCAGGAAAAAGGCCTGTCGCTGCGCCAGGGCACCATCGTCGATGCCACCATTATTCATGCCCCAAGCTCGACCAAGAACAAAGACGGCGAGCGTGATCCCGAGATGCATCAGACAAAGAAGGGTAACCAGTATTTCTTCGGTATGAAGGCCCACATCGGCGCTGACGTTGAGTCTGGACTGGTTCATCACGTCCATGGCACTGCGGCCAATGTGGCCGATGTCACTCAAGTCGCCGAACTGCTCCACGGGGAAGAAAACGCGGTCTATGCGGACGCTGGCTACACCGGTGTCGAGAAGCGTGAAGAGCACGAAAATCGTAACGTGATCTGGCAAATCGCGGCGCGGCGCAGCACGTATTCCAAGCTGAACAAACGCAGCCTGTTGTACAAAGCCAAGCGCAAGATCGAGTACTGCAAAGCGCAGACACGCGCCAAGGTCGAGCATCCGTTTCGGGTCATCAAGCGCCAGTTTGGTTACGTGAAAGTACGCTTTCGTGGGCTGATGAAAAACACGGCCCAACTGACCACGCTGTTCGCCCTGTCGAACCTGTGGATGGCTCGAAAGCGACTAATGGGTTTGGGTGAGTTGCGCGCTTAACACGGAAAACCGAGCGAAAAACGCGCTCGACTCACACTGCATCAGACCGTTTTCAGAAAAATAGCGCTATGTGCCTGGCAAATTACGGCTTGCCACCGCTGCGCGGCAAGTTGATCGGAGCATCCTTAGATCACTTGAAACGCTTTAGCACATGGCTCGGTGAAAGGGGCGAACAAGGGTTGTGCGAAGAGGATAGCCTGCACTCGGGCCATTTGACAGCCCTGGCTAGAATGTACACCAAAGAAGCAACGGGCCGTGACAAGCTGGTTCCGGCACTGAAGCATCTGCGACACTTTGACCTTACAGGAGTTAAGGTGTATGCCGTCAAGAGAAACACCCGTGTGCTTCCAGAGGCCGATCGGCTACTCAGTGAGCGATTTGCAGTTTGGTTGAGAACGCAGGGATATGGCGGGAAGGTTAACCGTCGCGGTAAAGAAGATGGCGCCTCCGTGCAGGCAAGCTCATTGCGTTCGTTTAGTGCTTGGCTGCAACAGGAAAGGCACGCGCCGATATCCTTGGCGTCCCGTCTTCAAAACAGGGACGAAGGCTTGGATATCGAATTGGATCTCTATACGCATGCAAAGAGCGCGAGCTTTGCCAGGACTATGAGAACAACACTACGTCGAGCTCGGCAAATGGTGGCCGACTCCCAGACTGATTCCATCCACCATGTCTCCGGCTTTACCGGCTTCAGCCAATTGAGCCTGCATCCGTCTTGGCTTGAAAGCCAAGGTGGAGCGGAGCCATCCGCTTCGGGGGGATCCGTAAACCAGTACCCTGATTCACCAGCGAAATCCTCCTATTCTTCAATGTTTCCGCCCACACCTTTGAGTGGTTGGCCCCTGGTACCTCAAGACTCGTGGTCAGCCCAACTTGAGCACTCATCTGTTACGTTGCCAAATTCAGATTGGTCAGGTTGGGGCTGGGATCCAGATACGCCGCAGGCAATAACCGGGCCTTTACAGCAGCCTGATACAGAAATGTCGGACTCTATATTTGGCGATCTTTCTTCAATCAATTCCTTATCTTACCAGGACGTCACAGGTCCCTCTCAACAGCATGAAGTTTTAGATGTGGACAGTTCATCGTCTAGGGCTACCATTGACATTATCCAACGTTTGGCTAACGATCCTTGGCTTTGGGACAGTGACATCGTTAGATACACTAGATACGTTGAGGCAGAATTGCAAGGTCACCCTCGGGCGGCTCTACTGAATTTCGTTGATCCTCAACAAGTTCGACTTTTGGTAGAAGGAGACCAACGGCTACGCAATGAAGTTCTTCCTCATCTCACAGGCCGCAATACGCCACCGATTCTGCTAATGCCTGTAAATAATAATCAGCACTGGTCGCTGCTTTGCGTCAATAGACAAACAGGACAAGCCTTTCACTATGACTCAATGGTTTCCCCCGAGACAGCCCATCTCGCCACTAATACATCTCAGTACTTCTTGGCAAGACGAATAGCAATGAGTATGGGTGTAGCAAATGCCCCAATGGGCATGCCGATTGCTCGGCAGAGAGACACATACTCGTGCGCTGACCATGTTCTCACTGGAATTGAGGCATTAGCGCGCAGGACGGTTAGCGGCCAGATATTTCAACCTGAAGGTATGGACCTCAAAGGAGTTAGACCAAATCGGGATCATGTCGTCGAGATATTGAAACGAACCGAATAGTGCGCTGTGGAGGAAGATTTCGACCATTACGACGACTGAAATCAGCTTAAAGTACTTTAAAATCCGTTTTCTCAGGCGTCCCCTTGTATGCTCCCGGTTTTACGTTGAGTTCCAACGCGGACGATTGACCTAGGGTCTGTTCCCGTTTCACATTGGTAGCCACAGAAAAGCGCAGGCCATTGCTATGACGCTTTCATAGTTTCTCTTGAGTTTGTCAAATTGAGAAGCCACCGCCCGGAAATGCTTCAACCGGGCGAAGGCGTTTTCTACGAGATGTCGATTGCGATATAACCCTTTGTCCAGATCTGCGTTCCCTTTCAGAGAATTGCGCTTTCGTGGAATCACCACTTTGCTGCCTTGCTGCTCGACCTGAGCGCGTATCGCTTCAGTGTCGTAGCCCTTGTCCGCAATGATCACTTCTGCATCGGGCACCTTGGCAATCAACGAGGCCGCCTGCGAACAATCATTGGGCTGGCCTGTGGTCACGTCAAATGCAATAGGCAGCCCACAAGCGTCTACAGCCAGGTGAATCTTGCTGGTGTACCGGCTCGGCTTTTTCCGATGGCCTGGTCCTGCGTGCTGGCAGCACCTGCGCTGTGCTGATGAGCCTTGGCATAGCTGCCATCAATGAAGACCCACTCCATGAATCGCCCCGGATTCTCTAGACACCTTGCAAGCTCATTGCGTAACGTTTTTCAAACTCTACCGGTGACAGCTGATTGTTGAAACCATGGCGGCGTTTTGGGTTGTAGAACATCTCGATGTAATCGAACACATCACTACGAGCATCTTGCCGTGAGGTGTAGATTTTCCGCTTGATTCGTTCCCGTTTCAGAAGCTGGAAAAAGCTCTCAGCCACGGCGTTGTCATGATAATTGCCTCGGCGGCTCATGCTGGCAACCAAATTGTTTGCCTTCAAAAAACTGCGCCAATCGGAGCTGCTGTACTGGCTGCCCTGGTCGGAGTGAACCATCACCTCTTGTTTCGGTTTTCGCCTCCAAACCGCCATCAATAACGCATCAATGGCCAAATCACTGGTCATCTGCGACTTCATTGACCAGCCAACGACCTGACGAGAAAACAGATCCAGCACCACCGCCAAATACAGCCAGCCTTCATACGTACGAATGTAGGTGATGTCGGTGACCCAAACCTTGTTGGGTTCCACGACATCGAACTCGCGCTTCAGTAAATTGGGTGAGGCGACCGCTGGCTTACCGCCGTACTTTCCAGGGCGACGTCGATACCCTGTCTGAGAGCGCAGACCTTCAAGACGCATCAACCTCGCCACACGATGCCGACCACAATCTTCACCGACCTCGCGCAGGTCGTCATGGATTTTGCGATAGCCATAAACTCCGCCGCTCTCCAGCCACGAGTGCTTGATCAAACCGAGCAATCGCTGGTCGTCTTTAGCGCGTGCAGATTGCGGCTCAGACAACCAAGCGTAATAACCACTGGGATGGACTTTCAGCGTCAGGCAAAGCCGTCGAATGGAGTAGTCGCCCGCGCGCTGCTTGATAAAGGCGTACTTCAGCCGCACTCCTCGGCAAAGTACGCGGCGGCCTTTTTTAAGATGTCTCGCTCTTCAGTGACCCGCTTGAGTTCCGCTCGCAGACGACGCAGTTCAGCGTGCTGATCATCGTCTTGCTGCCGTTCTGCCTGAGGTTTGCTGTAGCGCTTTATCCAGGCATAGAGGCTATGCGTCGACACGCCAAGACGCGCCCGCCACATCAGCGACAGGCAGCTTCTTTTCGGTCACTTGATTGACCGCTTGGATTTTGAATTCTTCGGGATAACGTGGGTTGCTCATGGCACCTCCTGATTGGCCTCAGTTTAAGGCATGGAGGTGTCTACAAAACCCGGGGCGATTCAGAGGTGTCGTCTATCTTCACGGACACGTGTATGTATCGATTGGTTCCAGCTTTTCTATGGTCATCAACTTCTGCAGACTTTTTTAGTGCGCTGGTGTAGCTGCCTCTGGTTGAGCCAACTTTTGCTTTAACTTGGTGGGCGCTCAGAAGTTTTCCGTCTTTATATATTGCGAAGTCGTCGGTGCTGTCTAACTGTAGCTCGAAGTCTCTTACGCCTTCAGTGAGTAATTTTAAAGAGTAGTAGAGGGCAACTTTACCCTGATATACGAAACCACTCCATGATGAAATTGCGCTGTTTGGCTCTGCTAACTCGCTCAACGTGAAATCCCTTCGGTTGGTGCCTAGTGTCGCGATGATATCATTATGGGCGTAGCTGCCATACTCCGCTTTGATTGCATTTCTGGGCCCTGGCGCTTGGTTTTCTAGGCTCCGAGGAGGGCACCAGACTACTCACGGATTCGCGCTCTAACGCTTTCGAGTGGATTTCAACGCTTGGCCAGATCAGCGTTTGCTGAACGCAATTCGTAGGGTTGCGTTGTTGGGGTGGTTTTCCAACTACCACTGGATGCCAAAAGATGGTGGAGGAATTCTACCTCGCTTGGGAAACCCATTGCGACAAATGTGCGCCCGGGAATCCCATGGCCTGCTCCTGCAGTTGAAAAGGTCATTAACCGGGTGAGCGTGAGCGCGTTTTTGTGTCGTCTAGGACCGCCCAGACTTGGCAGTCGCGGTCCGGTTGCGGGCTAGCGGGCGACGAACTGAATCAGGAATATGTAAACAACTCGTGCCTCAAGTCTCGCTGTGTTTACGGTTTTTTGAAAGCTGTCACGCTGCTGAACTCTACAGGCCTGATCTAAAAGGAAATCTGCGTTGTTGACAGTTTTTTAGTGAGTAGAACCGTTCTAGGATATCGCTGGACCCTGCTGTTCAGGTCCAGACCCGGAGCCCCCGTTTATCGGGGGCTTCGTCGTTTTCAGGTATCAGAAAGCGCTGAACCACTATGGCAGCACTGCTGCCTTGACGCCTAAAACCGCGCATCCTTCTGTGTTTGCGCGTTTTCGAAACAATGCGCGATCACCCAGCTCGCCGGCTTCACCTCACCTCGCGGGCCAAACGCTAATGCCCGCTGTGCCAACGGCCCGTTGCTGGCCGTGGCGCCTGCAACATGCGGGCTGTCCCAAACACCCCACGTAACAACGGTAGATACCGAGCGCGTGGCAAGCACCACGTCGAGATACCGCTTATAAGTCGCTGCAACTGATCCATCACGATCTGCGATGGACCCCGTGAAGAGGCTGTCGTCGACGTCCAGTTCCGTGATGTGGATCGACAACCCCATATCACGCACTGCAAGAATAAAAAGGGAAAGGCCCGGACCAAATGTGTCGCCTGCACGCAGATGGGACTGAATGCCAAGGCCGTGTATCGGAATGCCGCGCTGCTTGAGCCCGCGCAGCAGGGCGAGCACGGCAGTGCGTTTGCTTTCGCCGTAATGGGTATCCTTTTCCAGGCCGTAATCGTTGTAGCAGAGCAGGGCGTCCGGGTCGGCCTTGTGCGCAGCCTTGAAGGCTATGTCCAGATAGCGAGGCCCGAGCATCTGATACCAGAATGAATTGCGCAGCCCGTCAGGCTGGCCATCCTCCAACTGGATGGCTTCGTTGACGACGTCCCATGCGCTGATGAGACCGCGATAATGGCTGGCGACGGTACTGATGTGCGCCGTCAGCACCGCTTCGGCGTTCTTCGGGGTGACGGTTTGGTGAACCCAGTCGGGTAAAGAGCGATGCCAGCAGAAAGTGTGGCCGCGCATACGCTGTTCATGCGCTTTCGCAAACCCCGCGATTGCGTCGGCGGGTGCGAAGTTGTAACGCTCTGGTTCGGGGTGGACGGTCTGCCACTTCAAGGCGTTTTCTGGCGCTACGATGCTGGCCTGACGGGCGACCAGTTGCCGATAGGCCGCATCGTCATTCAGCTTTGCCGGATCAACCGCAAAGCCGAACCGGATACCTTTCTCGGCTGCAGGCTGGCGCAATGCGGGAAAGGTTTCTGCCGCCAGCAGCCTGCTGTTGACGAAGGGCAGGCACGCCAGCAGCCGGACAAACGCAGTCAGAAAACTGCGTCGATTAGCCCGGCGCATTACGCACCAAAAATCTCCATCAACTCCTCACGCCCGACCATCACAGTCATTGACCCTTGCTTCTGCTCGCCTTCAATCGTGCACAGCAATCCAGCTTCTCGACAAATCACTGCGCCTGCCGCGATGTCCCACAGGCTGGTGAATTTCTCCATGTACCCATCCGTTTGCCCCAACGCGGCGAACGCCAGGCCTATGGTTGCGCAGCGATAGCCTGCCAGGCCCCAGCCCTGTCGGCGCAGGCTCAGGTGCAGTTTGCCCATCTCTTCGGCGTCCCAGCGGGTGTTTTCGCCGACGCCGGCGATGCGCAGGTGCTCGGGTGGTCGAGGGCGGACAAAAGGGACGCCGTTGCGCAGCAAGCCATCGCCCGTGCGGGCTGCGAGGGTGTAGCCCAATGCCGGGTAGGCGACGACGCCGATTTCGGGTTCACCTGCCGACATGTACGCCACCGCGATTCCCCACAATGGGGTGCCGCGCAGGTAGTTGCCGGTGCCGTCAATGGGGTCGATGACCCAGCCGTCGGTGATGAATTCGCCGCCCATTTCTTCGCCGAGGATTGTATCGTCGGGGAAGTGTTTGCTCAGTTCTGCACGCAGCAGTTGTTCCACTTCAAAGTCGGCACGAGAGACGAGGTCTTGCGCGCTTTTGGTGGTGATGTCGAGGGTGTGGCGGTCGTTAAAATACGCCATGGCCAGGCCAGTGGCCTTTTCTACAGCTTGCATGGCGACGCTGAGTCGGTTGTTCATTGCAGACAGCCTCCGTTCGGCAGGTTCAACAGGTCCGGGTAATCACTGAGAATCGACTGCGCGCCGTGTTCCAGCAGGTAACGCGCGCGTTTCGGGCTGTTGATGGTAGCCACGGCGAATTCGACGCCGCTGCTTTTCAGGCGAACAAGGTGATGGTCATCGAGCATGTCGTCAAGTACGTGAAGTATTCGGCAGTCATATTCGGCCAGCAAAGCGACCGGGTCAGCAGGCGCGACCACCGAGGCGATGGCCAGTGGTACGTCGTTCCACAAGCGGCGGGCGGCAGTTAGCGAGCGCACCGAAAAGCTGGAGACGAACAACCGATCATTGTCGGCGGGCCACAGGCTTTTGAGGATTGGCATCACCACTTCCGCCGTCTCGATATCGTCGCCAATGGTCGGTTTGAGTTCGACTTGCAAACCCAGATTGAGGCGCAGCGCGCAGGCCACGATCTCTTCGAAGGTCGGGATCTGCAGGCCCGCGAATTCAGGCGCGAACCAGCTGCCTGCGTCCAGTTTGCGGATGGCCTCAAGTTCGTGAAGCACGACAGCGCCGCGCCCGTTGGTGGTGCGGTCCAGCAAGTCGTCGTGAATCACGACAGGCTGGCCATCGCGGGTCAGCTTCACGTCGATCTCGACCCACTCGGCGCCGCACTCGGCGGCTTTCTCCAGGGCCAGCAGGGTATTTTCCGGCACGTAAGCCTTGGCACCACGATGGGCAATCAGGGACGAGCGGACGAGGGGCGCAGGTTTGAGCATGGCGGGTCACTTGGTGGTTTGGGAGAAGGAAACGAGCTGGCGTTGGCCACTCTCGATATCGAACAGCAAGGGCGCGGGATGGATGGTGAGTCGAATCTGGGTGCCGGGCATCAGATGCTGCCGTTCGGCGAGACTTACAACACAGCGTGTTCCGGCCAACTGGCAATACAGCAGGCTGTGGCTGCCGAGATTTTCGGAGGACTCCACGGTGGCGGTGACGCCTGTCTGGGCGAGCACGACGGTCTCGGGGCGCAGGCCCATCAGCCATTTGCCTGTCCGGTTGCTGGCAATGCCGAGTTTGATGGGCAGGCGTTGTCCGTCGGCCAGTATCAGAACATTGTCGTCCAGGCAGTGCACAGGCAGCAGGTTCATGGGCGGGGTGCCGATGAAGCTGGCGACGAATATGCTGGCGGGTTGATCGTAGATGTCGGTGGGCGTGCCGATCTGCTCGACATGGCCCTTGTTGAGAATCACCACACGCTCGGCGAGGGTCATGGCCTCGGTCTGATCATGGGTGACATACAGAATCGTCGCACCGGTCTGCTGGTGCAGATTACGAATCAACAGGCGCATTTCATGGCGCAGCGCGCTGTCCAGATTGCACAGCGGTTCATCGAATAGCAGCACCGGCGGTTTGCGGATCAGCGCCCGACCGATCGCAACGCGCTGACGCTGACCGCCGGAAAGCTCTCCGGGCTTGCGTTGCAGCAACTCCTCCAGCCCCAGCGAACTGGCACACTCGCGAATACGCTGTTCGCGCTCCTTGCGTGAGATGCGTGCCAGCTTCAGCGCGTAACCGATGTTGTCGGCGACGCTCATGTGCGGGTAGAGCGCGTAGTTCTGAAACACCATGGCGCAGCCGCGTTCTTTGGGCGGCAGACGCGTCACGTCGCGGCCACCCATCAGAATCTGCCCTTTGCTGACGTCCTCCAGCCCGGCGACCATGCGCAGCAACGTGGACTTGCCACACCCGGATGGGCCGAGGATGACGTTAAGCTCGCCCGCCTTGAAAACCAGATCGAGCCCATGAAGGATGTGCCCTGAGCCATAGGTTTTGTGCAGGCCCTTGAGGACGATATCCGGCGCGCAGGCAATAGGGGTGAGCGCGTTCATTTACCGACTCCGATCAGGCCTTTGACAAACCATCGCTGCATGAGCGCAATGACGAGGATGGGGGGTAGCATACTGACCACGGCGGCGGCCATCAGCAGGTTCCATTCGGGGACCTGGGTTGCATCGGTCGGCAGAAAGCTGGCGACGCCCAGCACCAGCGTGCGCATGTCCTCGCGATTGGTCGCGACCAGCGGCCACAGGTAGTCTTTCCACGCGCCGATGAACACCAGCGTGCCGAGTGCCGCGAAGTTGGTCTTCGACAGCGGCAGCAGAATGTCGACAAAAAAACGCCAGGGCCCGGCACCATCCATACGTGCAGCCTCGACCAGTTCGGCGGGCAGCGTCTGGTAAAACTGCCGGAACAGAAAGGTGCCGGTGGCTGAGGCAATCAGCGGCAAGGCGAGCCCGGTGTAGCTGTCGAGCAGGTTGATGGTCGGCACCGGCAGCCACTGGATGCCCAGCCATTGCAACAGGTTGCGTAGCGGTCCGAGCAGGTCGCTGGCCACCGCATACGTGGGGATGATGCGTACTTCCAGCGGCAGCAGCAGAGCGCCCAGCACGGCAAAGAAGATCACCGAGGTGTAGCGGCTGCGAAAGTACACCACGGCAAATGCTGTCAGCGCCGAAAGTGTCAGCTTGCCGATTACCACGAGCGTGGCGACCAGCAGGCTATTGCCCAGCAAGCGCAGCAGGTCGAGGCGTCGGGTGACTTGTTGCAGGTTCTCCAGCAGTTGGTCGCCGGGTATCAGCGCAAGGCCGTGGGCGAACAGTTGTGGGTTGCTCACAGTTGCCGAGCAGACTGCGACGTACAGCGGCCCCAGCGCGAACACCAAACCGAGCGTCAGTAGCAGATAAGCGCCCGTATCGAGCAAACGGTGACGCTCGATCATGCTTTCACCCCACGGCGCTGGAAGCGGGACAAGAGTTTGAACTGAGCGATGCTCAGCGCTACGACTGCAAGCAACATGAGCACTGACAGTGTCGACGAACCTGCCAGATCCAGGCCCATGAAACCGTCGGTGTAAATCTTGTAGGCCAGCACATTGGTGGTATCGCCGGGCCCGCCGTGGGTGAGGGTGTCGACCAGTCCGAAGCTGTTCGACAGGCTTTCCAGCAGGTCGATGACAAACATGAACAGCAGATAGGGCGCAATCAGCGGCAGCTGTATGTCGAGCATGCGTCGCAACGGGCCTGCTCCATCCAGTGCGGCGGCGGCGAGGTAGCCATCGGGGACGGACTTCAAGCTGGCGACCAGCATCACGAAGTTGAACGGCACCAGGCACCACGCATACGCCACGATCAGCAACAACATGCTCTGCATCGGGCTGGCGTAGGGTGCCCAGGTGCCGGGGGCAATCGCGTTAAGCCAGGCGAAAATACCCATCACCGGATTGGCCAGCACGTGAAAGACAATGCCGATGGTGGCGCCCGATACCGCGTAGGGCCAGATCAGCAGATTGCGAAACACTGCGTTGCCGCGCAGTTTCAGTTCAAGGCACAGCGCAAGCACCAGTGCGATGAGGATCGAAAGCACAACGCTCGACAGGCTGAACACCAGCGTCGAGCCTAGCGACGCGAGCACACCAGGGTCTTTCAACACTCGCCAATAGTTGCTCAGGCCGACAAAGATTTCGTTACCGCCGAAGGGCGGCACCAGATGAAACGACCACCAGATTGCCTGGACTGCAGGCCAATAAAAGAACAACCCGAGTACCAGCAATTGGGGCAGGGCAAACAGCTGCGCCAGGCGCGGTTGCGGAAAATGCGCACGAGGCTTCATGGCGTTGCCTCGTCTGACTCGTTGCTGGCCTGGGCCTGATGCATCTGCTGAAACAGACTGAGCAATTCGTTGGCACGCAGCGTTGTCTGACGCAGGGCGTGTTCAACGCTCTGGCGACCGGCGAGCGCGTTTTCCATTTCCTGCGACCAAACAAGACGCATCAGCGTGATAAAGCCGCAGCGCAAAGGCTTAGAAGGCTGGCCGTCAATGTCGTGAAGTGCCGCAAGCCCGACCATTACGGCCGACGGCTCTCTGCCTGCGGATTGCAACCGTGCCGCTGCCGCCTGAGTAACTGGCAGGTAGCCGGTCCGGGCACTGAACACCAACTGATTATCCGGTTGCAGTACGAACGCCAGAAACTCCGAGACCAGCCTGTAATCCCGAGCTGCATGCCCACGCATCACCCACAGCGAGGAACCTCCGGGAGCGTTGGTACGACGTTGGGTGTTGGCGTAAATCGGCAGTGCTGTGACATCGATATCGGATTTGAGCGTGCTGTGCACGATATTCCAGGCACCGGTGGAGTCGATCAGCATGGCGCAGTCGTCGGTGGCGAAAGCCAGCGCCTGTTGGCCGCTGCGGGTCGAATCCTCGTGCACCACCAGACCTTCGGCGGTCCATTGCGCCAGGTCGTTCATCAAGCGCAGGTGGGCACCTTTGTCGAACTGATAGCGTTCGGTGCCAGCGGCGCGAACCGCAACTTCGGTGCCTTGCGCTGCACTGGTCTGCTCCAGCCAGATCCACGGCGAAAATTCGCTGACGACAGGGCATGCGTGGCCGTTTTTCTTTAAGGCCCGCAAGGCGGTAGCAAATGCTTCCCAAGTGGCGGGGGGCTCGCTGATACCTGCCGCGGCCAGGGCATTTCGGTGCGTGTAGAGCACGGCGGTGGACGCCGCAAAAGGCTGGGCCGCCAGAGCGCCGTGATCATCGGAGTAATAGCGGCGCAAGGCTGGCAGAAAGGTGTCGTCGGAATAGGCCCTTTGATGACCGGCCATGATGGCCTCGACAGGCAGAGTGGCACCGCCCAGCAGCATGTCAGGCGTGGCCACGTCGTAAATTTCGACCAGCGCCGGGCCTATGCCTGCGCGGTACGCTGCGACGGTCTTCTGCAGCGTCTGCTCATAACTGCCCTGGCGGATACAGTGCAGGCGATCCCCATCCTCACGCTGCGCATTGAAGCTTCTGCACAAATCTGCGATGGCACTTCCGGCCGCGCCGCCGTGGCTATACCAGAACTCGGCGGGGGCGGCGAAGACCTGAGCAGCGAACGGCAGCAGCGCCAGCATGGAAAGCGTCTTACTGATGAAAGGCATGAGGACACCCACGAGAACTCAGTGCCATTTAATACAGCTTGTGTGTAGTATTTGTGACCTGCGCGACTTTTATTAAATTTTCATGATGGAAGTGTGCAATGGGTGGCGGGCGATACACTGCTTTACACGCCCACTGTTTTAATCCTCCCCTGATTTGTAGATTCCATGCCCCTCGACCTCGATACGCCACTTCATGCGCACCAACCGCTGAGCCTGAATGAACGCAAATTGCTGGATATCCTTCGCCGTCGAGGTGTGATCACCCGCGCCACGGTTTCGACCGAGATGGACCTGGCTCAGCAGTCGGTGCACCGCCTGATCGAAGAACTGATCAGCCGAGGCCTGCTGCGCAGCGGCGAGCGAGTGAAGAACGGCCGTGGTCAGCCCAGCCCGCGCATTGAGCTGGTCAACGAGGCGGTGTATGTCATCGGCGTATCGATCAATACCGATTCGGCAGTGGTCTGCATCGCCGATCTGGGCTGCAATGTGCTGGAACAGGTCACCTTGCGTACGCCGCCGTTGAGCCGCAACAGCACGCTGGATTCGTTTGATCAGACCATCGAACGCATGCTTCAGCGCAATGGCATCGAGGCGCAACGAGTGATTGGCATGGGCTTCGCCATCGCCGGTTTTTTTCTTGAGAACCGCCAGATCAACGCACCCGAACCGCTGCGCGATTGGTCATTGATTGACTTGCAACCGATACTCGAAGAGCGCTTCGGCATGCCGGTCTGGCTGGAAAACAACGCCACCACTGCGGCCATCGGTGAAAGCCTGGTGGGCGTGGGGGCCTGGGCCAGCAACTTCATCTACCTGTCGTTCAACTTCGGTTTCGGCGCAGGCGTGGTGATCAACGGCAAACCGTATTTCGGCAGCCACGGCAACGCGGGCGAGATCACCCTCTACAACGACGAAGAGTCGATAAACCGTCCGGCCTTGCGTTACCTGCTGGATGAATTGCATCAGAACGGCGTACAGGTAGATTCAATCGAAGACCTGCGCCTGCGCTTCGACCCTGACTGGCCCGGCGTGGACACCTGGCTGGCACGCGTCAAACCAACCCTGGATCGTCTGGTTAACGCACTGGCGGGCCTGTTCGATCCACAGGCGGTAGTGTTTGGCGGGCAATTACCGCCAGAGCTGGGCAGACGCCTGATTGCGGCAACGACTTTCTGGGGAGCCCACCGCTACAACGCGCCACCGCCTCGGCCTCAGTTATTGCTGAGTGAGACCAATGGCGATGCGGCGGCTATCGGTGCGGCACTGGTGCCGTTGAAAGAGCGGTTTTTTGTTTGATCTGTCGTCAGCAATAGCTCATTGCTGGGTACTGCACGTTGCGGCCAAGGCAATGGTCATGCAGAAGAAGCCACCTCGGCCTGTACAGTTCAAGACTATCGCGCAGCCGCGGCAGGCAGGTGTATGGGCTGGCCGATTAATATTTCTTCATGCAGTCGGTGCTTAAGATTCAAGGTTGTCGGCCGATCATACTGTATTACTGAGCTTAAGTTATTGCTCATCACCGTTGGGTAAGACGTTAGTCTGCATGTGGAGTTGACAAGTGAAGTTATGCCTGGGCTGCAAAGCTATAATGGTTGTCCTGTCGTTTTCCTTGTCAAATGTGGCCGCGTCTGAAGAACTTAAGGTTTACAATTTTTCGCCTGTCAATCAGTACAATCTTAATCTTTCAGCCAGTTTTTGGAATCCAATCATAAAGTATGTGTCCGACAAAAGCGGCGTGAATCTCACGCTGAAATTAGGGCGGACATCCTCTGATACAACAAGTTATGTGCTCGCGCAAGAAGTTGATTTCGCTTTTACTAACCATCTTTTTAGCCCGGAACGCGACAAGATGGGCTGGACGGTGTTTGGTCGCCGTGACGCGCCTGCCCTCGAGGGGCAGATCGTGGTACCTGCCGACTCGCCCATTCATAGCCTTTCGGAGCTAGAAGGCAAGGAAGTTGTGTATCCGGGACCGGAAGCGTTCATCGCTTATAAAGTCACAAACTCGGAATTGGTAAAGAAAGGGATCAGTACGTCTACCGTGTTTGCCGGAAACATGGATGGCGCTTTCAGCCAACTCTTTAGTGGCAAGGCTCAAGCGATGGGGGCCAACTCACAGCTTGTAAGTGGCTACACTGAGAGAGAAGGCAAGTCGTTCCGCGTGCTGTGGAGTTCGGCCTCGTTCAATGACCTGGCCCTCATGGCATCCCCTCGGGTTTCTAAAAAAGAACGTGATGCGGTAGCCAACGCATTTTTTAATATGCAAAACGATCCCGACGGTAGCAGGGTTCTTCGTGAGGCGACCGAGCTGGTCCATGCACCGGCACCGATTACCTTCATTCCTGCGACGGAAGCGGATTATGCGTCCTATCGTGATTTTTATAACAGTTTGCCAGCAAACCTTAAGTAAATAATTTCAACTTTAGCTGGAGAGGCTGTTAATGAATTTCTTTAAAAGCCTGCTGCCCAAATCACTGACGTCGCGAATACTGGCGATGTTGTCCATTCTGATACTGACTTTTTTGACGTCAGGGCTGGGGCTGTTTTATAAAAACCAGCTGCTTCAGCATATTGAAGAGATACAAGACACCGCTAACATGCTCATTGAGGTTGCCGCGCAAGCTGTAGAGGAAAGTGTTGTCATCGGTGATTACGACACCATCAAAAGGACCCTCGAAAAAACCTTGGCTCGCTCGCCGTTCAAGTCGGCCGTGTTCATTGACCTGTCGGGTGGCGTCATTCGCCTGCAGGCAGCCAGTGCGCCTGTTGGAAGGGGCCCTGCGTGGATAGAGTCCGAAGTCGCTGCGAGATTATTCGATGTCAATCGCCCGATTACGGTCGGCGGGAAAGATTATGGCGTGATGCGTCTGTCTTTTAATGCCGAGAGAATTGCTACCGAACTCTATAGCCTGGTGATTCAGGCGACACTGTTTGCAGTATTTTTTTTACTGATCAGTCTGATTTTAATGGGGTTCATGATCAAGCGTTCGCTTGCCCATCTGGGCAAACTTCATTCGTATGAGGCAGAAATCGCTTCAGGCGCAGTGGCCGCTGAAGCTATGTTGGTCGCTGATGCCCCCATGGAAATACAGGAGGCTATAAAAGCGGTAAACCGCACTGCCGCCAGTATGCGCAATCACTTTGGCCTGCGTATCGACTCGCTGATGAATACCTTGGTGCAGCATAAAAATGCCCTTGATGAAGTTTCAATCGTTTGCGAAGTTTCGGCCTCCGGACGTATCACCTACGTTAACGAACGATTCGTAAAAAGCTCGCAGCATTCGCGAGCTGAGCTTTTAGAGCTGAAGATCGATGAAGTCTGGACCGGCATGTCTTCAGCCTCTGAGCCGTGGCGATGGGTACCTGAAAATGAGGTGTGGAACGGTGAGGTCAGGCTTTCGGGGCGTACCGGTAAGGACGCATGGCATCGACGCACCATAATACCTATTCTCGATGACATGGGCGGCGTTGAAAAATATATTTGCATCGATATCGATATTACTGTTCGAAAGGAGTTTGAGGTCGCGATTCTGGATAACTCCAGAAGGCAAAACCTTATCGCCTTGTTTGGTCAGCAGGCATTGACAGAAGAAAACGTCAGTGCGCTGGGTGAGCTGGCAGCACTGACTGCTGCGCAAGGATTAACATTGAGCAAGGCGGCTTTATTAGTCGTTGATCGAGTGAGTCATGGGGTCATCCTCAACGCGGAGGTTGGCTTGAACCACGTGGAAGTCCGCAGTGGTTATCACAATGATTTTTTGAACGGTACAGCTTCTTCCACCGGGTGTGTCATTAATTCTGATACACCTGATAACAGGTACACGCTGCTGCCGGGTGAAACAGTGGAGGCTTGCGGTATTAGAAGTGGTCTAGAGATTGAGATATCCTGCAGGGAGGTTTTCAAGGGCGTTCTTGGGGTGTATGCCAGCACTGACTACTCCTTTACACGTGAAGATGTGAGCTACCTTCAAACACTTGCTAACCTGTTGGCCGCCGCGCTTGAGCGGTATGACGCCAAGAAAAAGCTAATCTATCTGGCCGAAAATGATTCGCTCACCCATCTGCCTAATCGCTGGTTTCTTAGCAATTATCTGCGCGAGATAATCAGTCGGAAAACGTCAGTGCCAGATGCAGTCAGCGTCATATTCATCGATTTGGACAGATTCAAAGCAGTGAATGACACCCTGGGGCATTCAGTGGGCGACCAATTGCTTATACAGGCGGGTCGACGCTTGAAAGACTGCATTGATGAAAACAGTGTGGTTGCGCGGCTGGGAGGCGACGAGTTTTCTATCGTCGTTACCCATCATGTTTATTCCGAAAGCCTTATAAAAGCCCTTGCGAACCATGTTGTTGAAGCGTTGGGGAAACCATTCAATCTGGGCGGTCAGGATGTATTTGTTTCAGCGAGTGTCGGTATTGCCAATTATCCGTTTGATGGGCGTGACACTGGCGTTATCCTGAAGAATGCGGATACCGCCATGTACCATGCGAAAAAAAGTGGCCGTAATAACTACAAGTTTTACAACGCCACAATGAATGAAAGTTTGGTTCGGCGCTTGCAAACTGAAACGCTATTGCGGGGTGCGCTTGATCGTGATGAGTTTATTCTACATTTTCAGCCAAAGGTCAGCCTCACCGATGGCAGGATAAGTGGTTTGGAGGCTTTGCTGCGGTGGAATCACCCGGAGCAGGGTATGGTTTCTCCGGCTGAGTTTATCCCTATTCTTGAGGACACTGGCCTGATAATTCCTGTCGGCGAGTGGGTTATCCGCAACGTCTGTGAAACCATAAAAAGCTGGGAAGAAAATAATGTCATGCAGGTACCGATCGCCATCAATCTGTCCGTCAGGCAGCTTCAGGTAAAAGGCCTGGCTGAGACCATCAAGCACATTGTTGAGGGGTACGGTATCAACCCCGCTCTTTTAGGGATGCTCCGATCAACTTGCCGCGCAGCGGTGGCAAGCCGTAATTTGCCAGGCACATAGCGCTATTTTTCTGAAAACGGTCTGATGCAGTGTGAGTCGAGCGCGTTTTTCGCTCGGTTTTCCGTGTTAAGCGCGCAACTCACCCAAACCCATTAGTCGCTTTCGAGCCATCCACAGGTTCGACAGGGCGAACAGCGTGGTCAGTTGGGCCGTGTTTTTCATCAGCCCACGAAAGCGTACTTTCACGTAACCAAACTGGCGCTTGATGACCCGAAACGGATGCTCGACCTTGGCGCGTGTCTGCGCTTTGCAGTACTCGATCTTGCGCTTGGCTTTGTACAACAGGCTGCGTTTGTTCAGCTTGGAATACGTGCTGCGCCGCGCCGCGATTTGCCAGATCACGTTACGATTTTCGTGCTCTTCACGCTTCTCGACACCGGTGTAGCCAGCGTCCGCATAGACCGCGTTTTCTTCCCCGTGGAGCAGTTCGGCGACTTGAGTGACATCGGCCACATTGGCCGCAGTGCCATGGACGTGATGAACCAGTCCAGACTCAACGTCAGCGCCGATGTGGGCCTTCATACCGAAGAAATACTGGTTACCCTTCTTTGTCTGATGCATCTCGGGATCACGCTCGCCGTCTTTGTTCTTGGTCGAGCTTGGGGCATGAATAATGGTGGCATCGACGATGGTGCCCTGGCGCAGCGACAGGCCTTTTTCCTGCAAATAACCGTTGATGACCGCGAGGATTGCAGGAGCCAGTTGATGTTTCTCCAGCAGGTGCCGGAAGTTCATGATCGTGGTGTCTTCCGGTATCGGCGCACTCAACGTCAGGCGTGCAAACTGGCGCATGGGGGTGATTTCGTAGAGCGCTTCTTCCATGGCCGGATCACTCAGGGAGAACCAGTTCTGCAGCAGGTGAATGCGCAGCATGGTTTCCAGCGGATAAGGTTTTCTGCCACCGCCGGCCTTGGGGTAGAACGGTTCGATCAGGCCCAGCAGACCTGTCCAGGGGACGACCTGATCCATCTCGGCGAGGAAGCGTTCGCGGCGTGTCTGCTTGCGCTTGCTGGCATATTCGAAATCGGAAAAGCTCATCTGGCTCATGGGAGGCTCGGATCAGGTGGTCAGGCGATTTTCGCATAACCGGGACTTGTTCGGAGATTCCCTAGCTACATGTTATGCCCGAACACAAAATTTCTGACAGTCTCGGCCCTCGCCTTAAACTATCCGCCGAGGGCCGTAAGTCAGAGCTAAGTGCTAACGCACAACCCCATCAACCCGAGCCCGCCCTTTAAACCGCCTTCTAACCCCAACAACCACAATCACCACCAACAACCCCACCACCACAAAAAAGATCGTATTAAACACCGGAAACGGCTGATCACGGCTCGTCACCGCTTCAACTTCGGTCACGTTGGGAAACATCGACAGGATCGTTATGCGCCAGCCGTAATAACGAATCAGTGCCAGTTGCTGGGAATCACGCGAGTAGCCCTGGGCTTTGGCCTGGATGTCGGCGGAGTCGAATTTGAAGTACCACGGGAAGCTCCAGCCGGTGTCTTCGTTGCGGTAGACCACGACTTTCTTGGTGTCCGGGTCTTCGGTGTTGATGAAGTACACGTCGCGGGTCGGGCCGTCTGCCGGGTTTTCGGCGTTGATGACGCCGTCGGCGTCCATTCTTTTGACTTCCACGCCGGTGATCATCACGACATCATGGCGCGGCAGGACGTAATAAAGGCTTAATGCGCCGATCCCGAGTGCCACGAATACCACAAGCCAAATCGACCTTCTCAGCCACTTCATACCAGCGTCCTCTGTTTAAAATTGCGTGACTTTGCCCTAATCCGAACATTTCGAAGCAAAACAGTTATTACAAAATTCGACAAGGCCGTTGCAGATGGCGTTGTCTTCCGGAGATTTACATGATTTGGTTCCTTGAAGGGCAGTCCAGCCAGCGTGAAGTGATCATGGGCGCGCGCGATGCGCTGCCTGCGTCGGTGCAGATTATCGCCTCCCATCGCCAGCAGCGCTCCGAAATTACCGGGCAGGCCCATGTGGCACTGCAAGAGCCGGTCGATAATGAAGAGCGTATCGACTGGGTGCTGGAGACCGCTCGCTCGCTGGGCGTCCGGACTATCGTCGCCGGGCGTATAGGCAGCTTTTACGAAGCGCAGCGTGCACGTTTTGTTGCCGAAGGTTTGGACCTCGTCACGGGCGGAACGTCCCAGCAGACCTTCATGGATGTCGATGACAAGAGCCGCTTCACTGCGGCGGCCGAGGCGGCGGGTCTGGCGTGCATTCCGGGAATCGCCGCGAGCAGCGCCGAGGAGTTGCAGGCGGCTTACGATTCGTTGTCGGTGTCTGGCGAGGTCTGTATCAAGCCGGTGGTCGGGATTTACGGACGGGGCTTCTGGCGCTTCAAGGCCGATGTCGATGATTTTCGCTGTTTCGCCAATCCGGATGCGCGTGAAACGACTTTTCAGGCGTACCTTAACGCTTACCGTCAGGCCGAGGGCGTTCCGGCGATGCTGTTGATGCCGTATATGCCCGGCAGTGAATGCTCGGTGGACATGGTCTGTGAGCACGGCAAGGCGGTTGCCTTTGTCGGGCGGCGCAAGGTAGGGCTGAATCAGACCTTCGAGCGTGACAGCGAGGCGGTGCAACTGGCGGTGCGCGCAGCGGAGCATTTTGCCTGCGACGGGCTGATCAATGTACAGACCCGTGACGACGCTGACGGCAAGCCGCGTTTGCTGGAAATCAACCCGCGTTACTCCGGCGGGATCGGTTATACGCGTGAAACCGGCGTCAACCTGCCGGGTATTTTTGCGACACGCCGTCTCGGCTTGAAAGAACCGGAAACACATTGGCTTGAGGATATCCGCGTGAAGGCCATCACGGTCGCTGTACGGGCCACGGTTTGATCGGGATAATAGATTTTTGCTATCACTAATCGCTCTTATCAGGGAGGATCGGGCATGAAGCTTCTTGCGCCAGGTGCAAACACTGCTTTAGCAAACGCCCACTGCACCTGGAATCTGGAGAGCGGCAAATCTTTGGTTTTTGGTGAGTACGCAGCGGTCGCTTTGCTGGCGGTCAACGACAAGCGCCAGCCCATGGGCGACCCGGCGCTGCTGCACCAGGAACAGAGCTGGATGGAGTGGAGCGGCGGCCCTCAGGATGTTGGCTGTACGCTTCGGCTGGACAGGCTCCCGGCTGGCAGTGATCGCGTGTTGTTGATGGTCTATGTATATGCAGCCATGGGGCCGGTCCGTGACGTTTCCAGCCTGCATCTCAAAGTGGATGCCGACATCGAGCATCGGCTGGATCTGCGCGATAACGGCGAAGCGGCGATCATCATCGGCGAGTTCTACAAGCGTAATGAACAGTGGAAATTCCGCGCGCTGAGCGAAGGCTCGGCGTATGGGTTGTCGGCGTTCGGGCGCAAGATCGGCCTGGACGTTGATGACCGTCACCCGCGCCACCCGTCCGGTGGCTCCAGTGGCGGGCCTCGGCATGAGTCGGCGACCGGCACGGCATTTGTGGTCGGCCCGGCGCACGTCATGACCTGTGCCCATGTCATCGAAGACATGGGCGTGTTCTACATCACTTCACTGGAAGGCCGTTACAAGGCCGAACCAGTGGTGATCGACCGTCGCAACGACATCGCGCTGCTGCGGGTGCAGGGCGCGCCGCCGTTGTCTCCGGTTACATTCCGGGACGGGCAGGGCTGTGAGCCGGGTGATACCGTAACGGTCCTGGGTTACCCGTTGGCGTCCATTTCCGGTGGCGGGCTGCAGGTGACGCAGGGCGGGATCTCCGGTCTGTTCGGTCTGCACAATGACGCCAGCCTGTTCCAGTTCACGGCACCGATTCAGCCAGGGTCCAGTGGCAGCCCGCTGTTTGACAACGGTGGCGCGGTGATCGGCATGGTGACATCCACCGTGCCGGACGGGCAAAACATGAACTTCGCAGTGAAGTCCGCACTGCTGCTGTCCTTTCTGCAGGCATGCCGTATCGATGCGCCGCATGCCCGCCCGGAAAGGTCGTACACCACCACAGAAATCTCACGCGCCGCACAGTCATCGTTATGGCTCGTTGAAGCTTCTCGCCAGTGACGTCGGTGTTGCCTGCTCAAGTGGCAGGCGTCTGGGGCTTCGGCCCCGTTACTCAGGAATTTATCAATGGACAGCAGCGCAGCTTTTTCCAACTCTACAAAGCTTCGTGCTGACCTGCTTCGTGGTCGTCTCGACGTCAGCGTCGACTCGTCCACTATTGCCCCGGATTCTCTGTTCGGCTTCGCTGAACGGCGCAACCCCAAGCGTGCATTTCTGTTCGTGTCCCGGGTGCTTGGGCGTCATATTCCCGCGCGTCCGGGCGTGATGCTGAAAAGTTTTCAGGACCTGGCGCACAAGATTCCGGCAGACCTGCCCGGCCCGGTGCTCGTCATCGGCATGGCCGAAACCGCAGTCGGTCTCGGTGCCGGCGTGCACCGTGCCTACAGCGCAACGCGATCTGATGCCTTGTATCTGGTCAGCACGCGCCATCCTACCGGCAGCGAGCTGTTCGCCCGCTTTGAAGAAGAGCACAGCCACGCCAGCGCTCACCTTATCCATCTGCCTGTCGATCCGGCGCTACGCGAGATGATGCTCGGCGCACGTTCGCTGGTGCTGGTCGATGACGAGGCGTCGACGGGCAAGACCTTCATCAATCTCCATCAGGCACTGGTCGAGGCCGGGCTGAGCAACATCGAGCGGGTGGTGACGTGTGTGCTTACCGACTGGTCGGCAGGTGCAGTCAGCACGTCGATGGGCGCAGTGGCCGAGCAGGTCTCGCTGTTGCAGGGGTCGTACTCTTTCGATGAAGACGTGAGCGCGCCATTGCCGGACATGCCTGAGGTTGGCACCGTGGCAATGGGCGACTGGTCGCTGGTGACCGCCAATGACTGGGGCCGGATGGGGGTGTTATCGGTTGCCGATACCCTGGCGCCAGGGCTTACCGTGCAAAAGGGTGAACGCGTTCTGGTGGTAGGCACCAGCGAGTTCGTCTGGCGGCCGTTTCTGCTGGCCGAGCGTCTGGAAAAAGCCGGTGCCGATGTGCATTTCAGCTCTACCAGCCGTTCACCGATTGCACTGGGGCATGCCATCGACCACGCACTGTCGTTCTCCGACAACTATGGCCTAGGCATCCCCAACTTCCTTTACAACGTGCGGCCGGGTCAGTTTGACCGGGTGCTGATCTGCACCGAAACCCCAAGGCAGGCCGTACCCGCCGAGCTTATCGAAGCGCTGAACGCCGAGGTTATCTGCGATGAGTAACGACCGCCCGCTGATCTTCGTCGATCTGGACGACACACTCTTCCAGACCGCCCGCAAAACGCCCGCGAACATTGAAAAACATGTCGCAACGCTGGATATCAGCGGTAACGCCAATGGCTACATGACTAACGTGCAGAAGTCCTTCGCGCACTGGCTGCTGGCGCATTCCGATGTGGTGCCGGTGACGGCGCGCAGTGTCGAGGCCTACAGCCGGGTCAAACTGCCGTTCACCGCAGGCGCAATCTGTTCGCACGGCGGTGTGATGCTCGATGTCATGGGGCGGCTGGACCAGGACTGGAACGAGCAGATGAAAAATACCCTGGCCAGCTATCAATCGCGGTTGCATGAATTGTCTGCCGCCACACTGGCGATTGGTCATGAGCTGGGCTTTTCACTGCGCGGCTGGGTGGTTGAAGAGGCGCAGCTGTTTCATTACGTGGTGACAAAGCATAACGAGAGCGATGACAGCGTGCTCAGCAAAGTACTGGCCGAAGTGCAGGCCCGCGGCTTGCTCGATGGCATGCACATCCACGGCAACGGCAACAACCTGGCCTTTCTGCCCGAGGGGCTGGCCAAGCGCTACGCGGTTCAGGAATGGCTGCGGCGCGACAAGGCCATCAATGGCGAACGCCCGGTGCTCGGTTTTGGCGACAGCATTACCGACCTGGGTTTCATGGACGAGTGCCACTGGTGGGCGACACCTGCCCGCAGTCAGTTGGCGAAAATGTTTGTCGGAGCAGAGCATGAGTGATCCCGTTCACGGGCTCGATACGGTCGGCAGTGGCAGTTATCTGTACGACGACGTGCATTTTCTGCTGCGCAGCGTTGCGATGCAGGCCACTAGCGTGGCGGAGAAGGAGCGCCTGATCCAGACACACCAGAAGCACTACTCGGAAATGATCAGCGAGGAGTCGCCTCCCAGCGCCGCTCACAAGGCGTTGTATGAGCGTGCACTCAGCCAGAACGGTTTGCGCATGGCCGATGACGTGCAAGCCCTGGCACAGGCGCTTGACCGCGAATGCACCGGCGCTGAAATCGTTCTGGTGTCGTTCGTGCGTGCCGGTTTGCCGCTGGGTGTGTTGTTGCGTCGGGCACTGATCGATCTGCACCGCGAAGCGCATCACTACGGCATCAGTATCGTGCGTGATCGCGGTATCGATAAAGTCGCGCTGGAGGCCATCATTCTGGCCCACGGCGCGCAGAACATCGTGTTTGTCGACGGCTGGACCGGCAAGGGCGCAATTTCGGGTGAAATCCGTCGCAGTCTGGCAGGTGACACGCGCTTCCCGAAAGAACCACGACTGGTAGTGCTGGCCGATCCCTGCGGCAGTGCCTGGCTGGCGGCGTCGGCAGAAGACTGGGTGATTCCGTCCGGTATTCTTGGCGCGACCGTGTCCGGGCTGGTGTCGCGCTCTATCTGGCCGACGGACGGCGGGCTGCATGGTTGTGTGGTTTACGAGCAATTGCAGGGCCACGACGTCACGCAGTCTTTTATTGAACACATCGACAGCCAGCGTCGTCAAAACAGTTCTACGCTCACGCTGACACCCTGGACGCTGACGCAGCGAGCCGGGCTCAAGGACGCTGCAACGCAGGTGGTCGACCGCTTGGCCGAGCGCTTTGATATCACTAACTTCAATCGCATCAAGCCGGGCATTGCCGAAGCCACTCGCGCGGTCATGCGCCGTGTTCCAGACCATGTGCTGGTACGCAATCGGGCGGACAGCGATGTGCAACTGCTGCTGCACCTGACCGAAAAAGCGGGGATTCCCGTTGAAGAAGTCGGCGATGTGCTGGGGCCTTATCGGGCAGTGACCATCATTCGGAGTCTGAGCTAATGGCCTTATTTTCGCCTTACGCGCTGGGGGCAACGCTGTACATGCCCGCCACCCGCGATGACATCGTCGATGTGGTGTTCGGTGAAAAGATTCCCGAACTGCGTTCGCTGGTCGTGTGCCTGGAAGATGCGGTGGCGCTGATTGATGTCGATACAGCGCTGGTCAACCTTCGCCAGGTGCTGACCCGCATTCAGGACCGTGGCGGCCGCCCGGCCAACGGTCCGCTGTTGTTCGTTCGTCCGAGAGATGCCGCAATGGCGCGGATTCTCAATGACTGGCCGCTGATGGCGCACGTTGATGGGTTCGTTGTCCCCAAGCTTTCGCTGAAAAGTCTGACGAGTTGGGAGCAGTCCGTTACCAACCCGGCGCTGGCGTTGATGCCTACACTGGAAACGCCGGAAGTGTTCGATCCGTCGGCAATGGTCGAACTTGGGCAAGCGCTGAAAGCCAGTCTATACGAGCGGATCATTGCGTTACGTATCGGTGGCAATGACCTGATGGGCTGTCTGGGGCTGCGCCGCAATCCGGCCATGACCCTGTATTCGACGCCCATGGGCTATGTGATCCCGATGCTGGCGGGAGTGATGGGTTCGCAGGGTTTTGCACTCACAGCGCCGGTGTTCGAGCAACTGGCCACACCTGACATTCTGGAACATGAACTGGCGCTGGATATTACCAATGGGTTGGTCGGTAAAACGGCAATTCACCCCTCGCAGGTCAATATCATTCAGAATGCACTACGCGTCAGTCTGGAGGACATGAACTCCGCCCGGATGATTTTGAACTCTGTGGCCCCCGCAGTGTTCAAGTACAACGATGCGATGTGTGAACCGGCTACCCATTACAAATGGGCAACCCACATCATGGAGCGCGCCAAATGGCATGGAGTGTTATCCGCACCCGCTTCGATCATGGATGCCAGCATTCGACTCGCTGAGGCAGTTAGCTAGATGATAGAACCTGACCTTGAAACCGTAGAACCTGATCTTGAACCTGTAGGACCTGATCTTGAAATCGAAGTGGAACAACGCCTGCTGGCTGTTTTCGATTTCGACGGAACCATCACCCGGCACGACAGCTTTGTGCCTTTTCTCAAGTTCGCCTTTGGGCAACGTGCGTTTTCCGTGCGCATGGCCCGCCTGGTGCTACCGAGCATCGGCTATCTCGCCAAGCGTGTGACCCGCGACGAACTGAAGGGCCGCCTTATAAAGGCGTTTCTCAGCGGCGTTGAAGTGCAATGGCTGCAGCAAAAGGCCGAGGCGTTCTGCCAGTCGCACTGGAACCGCCTGATGCGCCCGGCTGCGCTGGAGTCCATCGCCGCCGAAATCGAGAAGGGCGCCATTGTCACGCTATGTTCAGCATCGCCTGCTATGGTTCTGCAACCCTTCGCTGATCGCTTGAAAGTAGAGCTGATCGGCACCAATCTGGAAGTCATCGACGGCAAACTGACTGGATTGATCGAAGGCAGCAACTGCCGTTGCGATTCGAAAGTCGCACGCCTTGAAAGTGTTTATGGGCCGCTCACGCAGTTCCGGGTTCGTGCCTGGGGCGACACGCGGGGTGACCACGAATTGCTCGCCGCTGCTCAGGATGCGCACTGGCGTCTGTTCCATCCGACGTGGCGTCGAGGCCGTTATAAAGGCCCCGTTAACGCCAAGTTACACAATCCTGATGGCAATGATGGGCCAACACGGTAAGGCTGTAACACTTTTATCCGAATTCCGACGTTCACATGGAGCGAAAAATGGCACTCACTTTGGCAAAGAACCAGACGATCTCACTGGAGAAAACCGCTGGTACCGGCCTCAAGAAAGTCAGTATGGGCCTTGGATGGGACCCTGAAAAAGCCAGCGGTTTCTTCGGCAAGTTGCTCGGCGGTGGCGGCGGCGATATCGACCTGGATGCCTCCTGCATCATGCTCGACGCCGACAAGAAGCCCCTCGACCTGGTCTGGTTCCGCCAGTTGCAGTCGCGCGACGGTGCCATTCAACACTCGGGTGACAACCGTACCGGCGAAGGCGCGGGCGACGATGAAACCATCAGCGTTGATCTGGAAAAACTGCCGGCCACGGTCAAATACCTGGTGTTCACCGTCAACTCGTTCACCGGTCAGAATTTCGAAAAAGTCGCCAACGCCTACTGCCGCATTGTCGATCTGGGCAGCCGCAACGAACTGGGCCGCTTTGATCTGTCCGAGAAAGGCCAGCACACCGGCGTTGTGATGTCCTACCTGGCGCGCACCCCCGCAGGCTGGGATTTCACCGCAGTTGGTCAGGTTACCAACGGCCGTACTGCAGATGATCTGGTCGAACTGGCCATCGGAGCTGTACGCGCATGACCCAACTTGTCCCAGGCGCCAACGCGCCAGTCGCTGCCGGTCCGTTGACGGTCGAGGTCAGCTATTCCCCGCTGGCGGATGCGGATATCGACGTGTCTGCATTCCTGCTGACCGCCTCCGGCAAGGTGCGTGGCGATCAGGACATGTGTTTCTACGGCCAGAAAAGCGTCAACGGCGGTGCGGTCCAGCAGACGGAAGCGTCGGCCGGGCGTGCTGTGTTCAGCCTTGACCCGAGCCGTCTGGATTCAGTCATCGAGAAGGTCGCCCTGACGGCAACCATCTACGAGAACAAGGCCAGCTTTGGCAGCGTGTCACGGTTGGCGCTGAGCATCACTGGCGGTATCGAAGCCGATATCCCTACCAGCGGCATGAAAGAAACCGCATTGATTCTGGGCGAGTTTTATCTGCGTCAGGGCGCGTGGAAATTCCGCTGCGTCGCCCAGGGTTTTGCCGGCGGGCTTGAACCGCTGGCAAAAAACTTTGGCGTAGAGGTCGCAGCGCCCCAGGATCAACCTGCACCTGCACCTGCACCTGCACCTGTTCCCGCGCCTGCACCCAAGTCGACCGTCAGTTTGAGCAAGATCACGCTCGACAAGACCCGTGCTTCGATCAGCCTGGAGAAATCCAGCGCCGGTTTCGGTGAGATTCGGGTCAACCTGAACTGGAACCGTCGCAGCGACAGCAAGGGCGGCGGCTTCTTCTCGATGAAGAAGAGCAATGCCATCGACCTTGATGTAGGCTGCCTCTTCGAACTGCAGGATGGCCTGAAAGGCGCGGTCCAGGCGCTGGGCAATTCGTTCGGTTCGCTCAACACCGAGCCTTTCATCAAGTTGATGGGTGATGACCGTACCGGCTCGGTAAGCGATGGTGAGTGGCTGCATATCAATGGCGCGCACTGGAGCAAGATCCGTCGCATTCTGGTTTATGCGTTCATCTATGAAGGCGCGCCGAACTGGAAAGAAACCGACGGGGTTGTCACCATTCATGCGCCGGGCCAGCCACCCATCGAGGTTCGCCTCAACGAAGAGGGTGGTCGTCAGGGCATGTGTGCAATTGCCTTGCTGGAAAATGACAACGGCGCAGTCAAGGTGACCCGCCGGGTGGATTTCCACAATGGCCACAGCAACATGGACAAGGCCTATGGCTGGGGCATGCGCTGGGCTGCCGGTTCCAAGTAAACAATACCGTGGTATTTCTGGGCTGGCTGTGCCGCCTCATGGGAGATAGACATGCTGGACTGGTTGAAAACAAACGCAACGGCTGCTCGCGACAAGCTGGCTTCGGAAGTTTCGAAGTTCAAGAACCGCGAATTCATGGAAGCTGTGGTTTCCGGCTGTGCGCTGGTATCGGCCGCTGACGGCGATATCAGCTCCAGTGAAAAGCAGAAAATGGCTGGCTTCATCCAAAACTCTCAGGAACTGAAAGTTTTTGACATGAAGGAAGTCATCCAGGGTTTTCAGGAAGCGTGCTCCAAGTTCGAGTTCGATTTTGAAATTGGTCGTGCCGAAGCGTTGAAAACCATCGGCAAGATCAAAAAGAAAGAAGATGCCGCCCGTTTGCTGGTGCGCGTCTGCTGTGCTATCGGTGGCGCTGATGGCAGCTTCGACGAGAAAGAGCGGGAAGTCTGCCGCACGATCTGCCGAGAGCTTGGCCTGAACCCGTCCGATTTCGACCTGTAATTTTTTACCCTAAGGAACGCAGTTAAATGGAAAGCACCTCTCTAGGCTTCCCTCCACTCACGATGGCGGTTTTCGTCGGCCTGGCCATTACGGCCATGGCTATCGACATGTTCTCCCACCGGGGAAACAAGCCGATCACCCTCGCGCAAGCCTCGGCGTGGTCGATTTTCTGGGTCGCCATTTCGCTGGCTTTTGCCGGTTTCCTGTATGTGCAGCACGGCTCCGAAGTCGCCACGCTGTTCGTTACCGGTTACGCGCTGGAAAAAGTGCTGAGCGTCGACAACCTGTTTGTGTTCATGGCGTTGTTCTCCTGGTTCAAGATCCCGGATGGCCTGCGCCACCGCGTTCTGTACTGGGGCATCATCGGTGCCATCGTCTTCCGCGGCATCTTCGTCGCCATTGGTACAGGCCTGCTGGCTTTGGGGCCGTGGGTCGAAGTGGTGTTTGCGGTCATCGTTGCCTGGACCGCCATCATGATGCTCAGAGCGG
The DNA here is from genome assembly GCF_058129925.1 of Pseudomonas sp. Pme6b. NCBI lineage: Bacteria > Pseudomonadati > Pseudomonadota > Gammaproteobacteria > Pseudomonadales > Pseudomonadaceae > Pseudomonas > Pseudomonas sp. Pme6b. Next base: position 5,246,499 of record NZ_CM176704.1, on the reverse strand, counting down.
GTGATGACGACGACGAAGAAGTCGACTACTCGCAACACATGGCGTATCGCTTCGCCAAGAAACTGTTCCCGGTATGGCCGAAGCTGCACGGCAGCAACTTCTTCGTCCGTCGCTCGGTACTGGAAGAAGAAGTCAAAAAACCGGAAAACGCCGGTATCACCCTGGCCGCCAAGGGCGCTCTGTTCGCGACCCCATTGTTCCTGTGTCTGGTTGTGGCTGAAATCTCCGACGTGCTGTTCGCGTTCGACTCCGTGCCGGCAATCATTGCAGTGAGCCGCGAGCCGCTGATCGTGTTCTCGGCCATGCTGTTCGCGATTCTTGGTCTGCGTACTCTGTACTTCGTTCTTGAAGCCCTCAAGCGCTATCTGGTGCATCTGGAGAAAGCGGTTATCGCCTTGCTGTTCTTCATCGCCATCAAACTGGGCCTCAACGCAACCAACCACCTGTTCCACCACGGTTACGAGATCAGCGCCAATACCAGCCTGCTGGTTGTGGTCGTCGTGTTGATCATCGGTATCGTTGCAAGCCTGCTCTTCCCGGGTAAAGAAGAATCCGCTGAAGAAAAAGCGTAAACACTGGATAAAGGAGATAACCGAATCATGGCTTTGACTCTGCAAAAAGGTGGCAACCTTTCGCTGTCGAAAACCGACCCTACCCTGACCAATGTACTGATTGGCCTGGGCTGGGATCCGCGTGCCACTGACGGCCAGGAATTTGACCTGGACGCCAGCGCATTTCTGCTGGGCGCCAATGGCAAGGTCCGCAGTGAAGCTGACTTCATTTTCTACAACCAGCTCAAGAGCGCCGATGGTTCCGTCGAACACACCGGTGACAACCGTACCGGTGCTGGTGATGGCGATGACGAAGTGCTCAAGGTCAATCTGACCAGCGTTCCTGCTGACGTGGACAAGATCGTCTTCGTTGTGACCATTCACGACGCTGACAGCCGCAAGCAGAACTTCGGTCAGGTGGGCGGCTCGTTTATCCGTGTGCTGAATGAAAAATCCAGCTCGGAAATCGTTCGCTACGACCTGGCGGAAGACGCCTCGACTGAAACCGCGATGATCTTCGCCGAGCTGTATCGCAACAATGGCGAGTGGAAATTCCGCGCAGTGGGTAGCGGCTTCGCCGGTGGCCTGAAAGCTGTGGCCAACTCTTTCGGCATGAATTTCTGATTCGCGCCTAACCATTTTTCCAGAAAGGATTACGAACATGGCAGTAAGTCTGAGTAAAGGCGGTAACGTTTCGCTGTCGAAAGAGGCTCCGGGCCTGACAGAAATCACCGTGGGCCTGGGCTGGGATCCACGTGTTACCGATGGCACCGAGTTCGACCTGGACGCATCGGTCTTCATCGTTGGTGAAAGTGGCAAGGTGTTGGATGACAACAGCTTCATTTTCTACAACAACAAGAAATCGGCCGATGGTTCGGTCGAGCACCTTGGCGATAACCGTTCCGGCGCTGGCGATGGTGATGACGAGTCGGTAAACGTCAAACTCACCGGTCTGGCTGCTGCGGTCAAGAAGCTGGTTTTTGCGGTCACTATCCACTCGGCTGAAGAGCGCAAGCAGAGCTTTGGTCAGGTGTCCAACGCTTACATTCGCGTTGTGAACAAGGCTGACGGCAAGGAAATCGCTCGTTACGACCTGTCGGAAGACGCGTCGACCGAAACCGCGATGATCTTCGGCGAGCTGTACCGCAATGGCGACGAGTTCAAGTTCAAGGCCATTGGTCAAGGCTTTGCAGGCGGTCTGAAGCCGTTGGCAGAAGCGCACGGCGTGGCAATCGGCTAAACCCCGAGCAGCGCACGATAAAAACCCCCGCCAGCAATGGCGGGGTTTTTTTATTGGGGCTGGTTACGAGGCTATCGTTGCGCACGCTCCAGCGTATGACGCATCTTGCGACGCTCTGCATCGCAAAGAGGACGCAGAGCGTCCGGAACGGCATGCGACGCGGAGCGTCGCACGATGGTTGAGATAGTTGAGATAGTCGTTCCGCAGGCTCCGGCTGGGAAAGCAGTTCTCGACGCTCTGCGTCGTACGATAGTTGAGAGCTCGATGCGCTACAAAATCCCTGCACCCTTTGCCGCTTTCAGCCAGTCGGGAAACTCTTCCATCAGCAGGTCATAAAGCTTTTCTTCCGGGATCTCGTCCAGCCGGTCGAGGGCGAAGAAGTTGCAGTTGTCGACAACGCGACCGCCCATGTCATCAAGTTTTCCAGAATGCCGTAACCGCGTCCGCCAAGGCCGACGAACTGCCAGAAGATCGGCAGCTTCGCCGCTTCGGTCATCAACCTGGTAATTTCGCGATCCTGATGCACGCCGCCGTCGCTGATGAACAGGATGTAGACCGGAGTCTTGTCACCGGACTTCTTGTAGTAGTCGATGACCATGCGCATTGCCTTGGGCTCATCGTTGATGCGTGCGCCCAGTTCCCAGTCTTTCCAGCCGCCATGATCGGTTTTGATGAAGTTCTGGAAGTTGCTCAGCGTCACCGCACTTAACTGCTGGGGCTTTGCTCCGAAGGCCCAGCAGTCCAGTGCGCCGTCGTCGTCGAAATGCACGGCAAGCGGAATCAGGCGATCTACCACTTCCTGAACATGACCGCGGGTGTACTGCGGGTTCATCGAACCGGACGCATCCAGTACCAGACCAACCCTGGCCTTGGTATCGGTCAGTCTGGCTTTTTCCAGGCTGACCTGAGCCTTTTTGGCCAGGCTTATCAATTGCGGTGCGGCGTCAGCGATTTTCTTTTCCAGCGAAATACGCGGGGGGGCTGCTGGCGGGGGTGCTGGAGCATCAGCCACTTCGCCGCCGAAATGCACCACCAGCGCGTCCAGCCCGGCGTTATAGCCCTGCAGATTGGAGGCGATGCGCCACTCGCCGTTCTTGCGATAGATATCGGCGACCATGATGGCTTTTTCGGCGGTGAAGGTTGCACCGGAGAACTCGCCGCGAACTACTTCGCGGCCCTGACTCTGGATGCTGAAATGGCTCGCCTGAATCTCGCTCATGGTGCCAGCGCCATCGATGGACGCAGTAAATACCAATCGCTCTATCGAGGCAGGCAAGCCCGCGAGCGATAGCTGAAAATCTCCGCCATTGACTTGTTTGACGCTGTTGCAGGGGCTGCTCGGCTGATTGAAGAAAACCATGTAGCGGTCGTCCGACAGCTTGCCGTTGGCATCGACGCCGAAGCAGACGTAATCAATGACCTGTGCGGACTTGATGGCAATCGACAGGGTGAGATCAGAGCCCTGAATCAGGCTGGACAGGGGAACACGTTGACCTTGAGTAATCTGCATGTCTCTTCCTTGGCAGTGAGGGCGCAGCATAGCCCTCGGTCGAATGACGAAGTGCTGACGTTAACGTTCGCTTCTGCCCACCCCTGCAGGCCCTGCTGCCAGCATGCGCCCGGCCAGTCGAGAGAAAGGCAGGCTTTGCAGCCACACAGTGCCAGGCCCGGTCAGCCTGGCGAAAAACACGCCTTCGCCGCCGAACAGCATCGACTTGATGCCGCCACCAACCATGCGGATATCGTAATCGACTGTCTGCGTCATGGCCGCCAGACAGCCGGTATCGACATCCAGCGATTCACCTGCCGCCAGCTCGATCTTGCGCACTGTGCCGCCCATGTGCACGAATACCCAGCCGTCGCCTTCCAGCTTTTGCAGAATGAAACCTTCGCCACCGAACAGGCCAGTGAGGATTTTTTTCTGAAACTGGATACCAATGGATACACCTTTAGCACCGGCCAGAAAGCTGTCCTTCTGGCAGATCAGTTTGCCGCCGAAATCACGCAGGTTCAGTGGCAGGATGGTGCCGGGGTAGGGCGCTGCAAACGCCACGCGTCCTTTGCCCGAACCCTGTTGCGAAAACACCGTGGTGAACAGGCTTTCGCCGGTCAGCATGCGTTTGCCTGCACCGAACAGCGAGCCCAGCAGCCCTGAAGACTGGTTTCTGCCGTCGCCGAAGATGGTTTCCATCTGCACGTCGCAGGTCTTGTACATCATCGCCCCGGCTTCGGCGACGGCGCTTTCGCCGGGATCAAGCTCCAGCTCGACAAATTGTGTTTCCGCACCATACAGCTTGAAGTCCACGCCATCGGTGGTCTGCGCCAGGCCATAGCCGCCCGAGGCGTTCGGGTCTGGCGTGAATGAGGGACGCTTGGCAGGAGGTGCAGGTGCCGCAGGTGTGGATGCCGCCTGTGCGGGCAGCCCGGACGGCCTCGGCTGGATCATGTCTGGCGTCGGGTCCGGGAAGGGCGTCACGCCGTCCTTCTTCATAGCGCGCACCTGCGCCACCTGATAGATCGGTTGCCAGTCCGGCATGCCCTGTTTCCAGCACCATGCGCCGGGTGACTCACGGGCAATCAGCCGTGCAGCGTCCGCATCCATCGGGCCAAGCTGTCGGCCCGCATTCATCACAAACCATTGTTCCAAAGCGTCTACTCCCGAGCGAATCGTGACAGTCGTTTGTGCGCGCGTTTTTGCGCGATATCAGAGGCTCAGGCGCATGGACAGGTCCACGGCCTTCACGTCCTTGGTCATCGCACCAATGGAAATGTAATCCACACCGGTCTCGGCAATCACCCGCAGGGTGTCGTCATTGATGCCGCCGCTGGCTTCCAGACGGGCGCGGCCTGCGGTCAGCCGCACGGCTTCGCGCATGTCATCGAGGCTGAGCTCATCGAGCATGATGATATCGGCACCTGCGTCCAGCGCCTGCTTGAGTTCACTAAGGCTTTCCACCTCGACTTCCACAGGCTTGCCCGGCGCAATCCGGTGGGCTGCCTCTACTGCCTGGGCAATGCCGCCACAGGCTGCGATATGGTTTTCCTTGATCAGAAACGCGTCGTAAAGACCGATGCGATGGTTATGACAGCCACCGCAGGTGACGGCGTATTTCTGCGCCAGGCGCAGGCCCGGCAGTGTCTTGCGGGTGTCCAGCAATTTGACCTGGGTGCCCGAGACCATGTCTGCGAAGTACTGCGCACGCGTGGCCACACCCGAAAGCATCTGCAGAAAATTGAGCGCGCTGCGTTCGCCGGTTAGCAGCGAGCGAGCCGGACCTTCCAGGTGAAACAGCGCCTGATTCGGGCTGACCCGGTCGCCATCGGTCACCTGCCAGTGCACCGCCACGCGAGGGTCCAGTTGGCGGAAGACCGTATCGACCCATGCGGTGCCGGCGATCACCGCTGCATCGCGGGAAATGATGGTGGCCTTGGCCAGCCGTTCCGCCGGAATCAATTGGGCGGTGATATCGCCGCTGCCGACATCCTCAAGCAATGCGCGGCGCACATTGGCTTCGATCTCGGCGGTCAGGTCGGCAATTCGTAAATTCGGCATAGCGGGCTCCAGTAGCAAAGTCGTCCGAGTATAAGGCACCGCACACCGCTAACCCACCTGCGGCGATGCTCCGGTGCAGCGTTGAGAACATGCAGTTGGTCGGTTTGGCAAATTCGTTTGCGATGGAAAGCGAATATCGCGGTCTATCGCAGCATATGAGTGCCTTGTCACAGTTCCAACGACAACCATAGAAGTGTCACTGGCGTTGATGACAAGTTTTGAAAGATAATCCGACTTGTAATTGACGTCATGACTTTGACGTTTTGCAAGGCCAAGCGGGTCGCTTCACAGTGCGAGGGTAGCAAGCCACGTTTGTGATGGGGTTCAGGTTGTTTCCTGTCAGGGGGTGTAATGCCGAACGACGAAAAAGTAGTGCCGTTGAGCAAACTGCTCCCCGCGCAGGGGGCCGGTACTCCTTTGGCCCGATTACCTGTTGTGTTGTTGCAGGTCCGCGACAAGGCGGCCCAGCAGCTCAAGGATGCGTTGCAGGCGCTGTTCGACAACGCCGACGATACGCTGTTCGAAATGGCTGACCGCGCCCGCAGCAATACTGATCAGAACATCTTCTTTGAAGCCATGCGCGACCTGCGCCTCAAGCGCAAAAGTATCGAGCGTGGCTTCCTCGACAAGTTTTATGAGTCTTTTCTGGCTTTGGGCCAGTATCAGATTCACGAGCCCGTGCTGCCCACCGCCGTGTCGTTCGATAAGCTGGCGCTGGTGCATAACGATGATCTCGAGAAGACCGTGGCTGTGGATGCTATGGTCAGCAAGGTCATGAGTCGTGACAGCCTCGCGCTGGGCCAGCTCACTGCACGCCTGAATGTTCTGATTCCGCAAGCTATCGCCGAGGATTCCAACCCGTTGGGTCCGGCAATGCTGTGCCGGTTTTTCCTCGATGCAGGACGTAGCCTTGGCGTCGAGATCAAGGTCAAGCTGATCATTCTCAAACTATTCGAGAAATACGTCCTGGCCAATACTGACCACCTTTATAGTGAAGCCAATCAACTGCTGATTGCCACGGGTGTGTTGCCGGACATGAAAGCACTGCCGGCCCGTCGATCGTCTGATCGGGCGGCTCCCAGGAATCGCGTCTCCGAGATGTCCGATCCTGCGCTGAATGAAGCCGCCGACAAGCTCGACAAGGGGGTGCAGGAGGTTTTCTCTGCCCTGCAGGAATTGTTGCTGCAGGTTCGCGGCAACCTTGCTCCGCGTCATGAGCCCAATGCCGAGGTTCGGCCGATTTCCAGCAGGGACCTGCTGCGCCTGCTTTCTCACCTGCAGCAGTACGTCCCGTCTCAAGACACCGCAGACGATTTTGACCTGCGCAATCAGCTGGAACAGTTGCTGACCCGAGTCAACGTCAAAACCGGCAAATTCAGGATTGTCGGCGGCGGCGACGAGGATGTGATCAACCTGATTGCCATGCTCTTCGAGTTTATCCTTGATGATCGCAACCTGACGCCTTCATTGCGTGCGCTGATCGGGCGCTTGCAGATTCCGATGCTTAAAGTAGCTGTGCTCGATAAAAGCTTTTTCAGCCGCGGCAGCCATCCGGCCCGCCGCCTGCTCAACGAAATTGCCACTGCCGCGCTGGGTTGGGGCAGCCGTGATGACTATCAGCGCGACTCGCTTTATCAGCGCGTCGAGCAGATCGTGCAGCGCCTGCTCAATGACTTTGTCGATGATCCGGCAATCTTCTCTGAATTGCTGGCGGATTTTCTGGCGTTCACCAGTGACGAACGTCGTCGCAGCGAGCTGCTTGAACAGCGCACCCGCGATGCCGAAGAGGGGCGCGCTCGTGCCGAACTGGCACGGCAGCAGGTGCAGCATGAGTTGAATCAGCGCCTGCTGGGCCGCACATTGCCGGAGATGGTTGTGCGTCTGCTGCAGGAAGCCTGGAGCAAGGTGCTTCTGCTGACCTGTCTCAAGCATGGCGAAGAGTCCAGCGAATGGCAGGCCGGACTGGCAACCATGGATGAGCTGATCTGGAGCGTCGAACAACATGACGACCCCCAGGCGCTGCAGCGCTTGCTCGAGCTGGTGCCCGGGCTGCTCAAGTCCCTGCGCGATGGCCTGACCAGCGCTGCGTTCGACCCGTTTGCCACCAGTGAATTCTTCAGCCAGCTGGAATCGCTGCACGTTCAGGCGTTCCAGCACTTCTCGCGCTTGCAGGAAGGTGGTGATGATGCACAAGGTGGTGATACGTCGTTGACAGGCGCACAGCTCGTTGAAAGCCCGCCGATGATGGCCGTTGTTGAAGAAATCGTTCTGGTCACCCCCGAAGAGCGGATGCTCAATGAGCCGACTGTGCAGCTGCCTGCCGACGATGCCGGTCTGCAGATGGTCGACAAATTGCGCGTCGGTTGCTGGGTCGAGATTCAGGAAGATGAAGAGCACAAGCTGCGCTGCAAACTGACCGCGATTGTCGAGCCGACCGGGCGCTATGTGTTCGTCAACCGAACCGGCATGAAGGTCCTGGAAAAGACCCGTACCGGTCTTGCCATCGAGTTTCGGCGCGGTGCCGTGCGGATTCTCGATGATGCGCTGCTGTTCGACCGGGCACTGGAATCGGTCATCAGCAACCTGCGCAAGCTCAAGGGTGCCTGATCGTTATCTGATTGACCGTCTTGCCGACGCTCCGCATTGGCATGCAGTTCGACGATCTGCGTCACACGTCTCTGGTGTATAGAGCGTGTTCCTACACCGCGGGTCAACGGCTAAACCTCCACATCCATTCCTGTCGCGGGCATAATCAGCGCCACTTATCCGCCCGTTCAAGGAGCGCTCATGCAACTGGACTCCGCAAGCGGCTGGTGCGATGGCGTACAGCATTGCCCTTCACCCAACTTCAATGCGCGGCCCGAAGGCGAAATCTCGCTGCTGGTCATCCACAACATCAGTCTGCCGCCTGCGCAATTCAAGACCGGCAAGGTGCAGGCTTTCTTTCAGAACCAGCTCGACAGCACCGAGCATCCCTACTTTGTGGGGATTGCCGATCTGCGCGTTTCAGCGCATTTTCTGATTGAACGTGATGGCGAGGTCATTCAGTTCGTCTCCTGTCTTGATCGCGCGTGGCACGCAGGGGTTTCCAGTTTTCAGGGTCGTGAGGGCTGTAATGACTTCTCTGTCGGCATTGAGCTGGAAGGAACTGACGAGCAGCCGTTCACCGAGGCGCAGTACCACGCTCTGATCGAGCTGACGCGTCAATTGCGTCAGGCTTTCGTGGCAATCACCCCCGAGCGCATCTGCGGTCACAGTGACATAGCGCCGGGACGCAAGACTGACCCAGGCCCCTTTTTCGACTGGGCCAGGTTTCAAGCGGCTTTGCTGGATTGATGTGAGGGACGAACAATGAGTTTTCTGGTGCTACTGCTGGCCGTTCTTGTCGAGAAGTTTTCGGCGCTGCGTCAGCGCGTTCAGCGTGACGGGCCCTGGCTGAAGGAACTGGCCAGGCTCGAAGCCAGCCCGCGGACGGCGGCACGTCCCTGGGTCATGCTGGCGCTGCTGGTTCTAGTGCCTGTCCTGCTGCTGCAACTGGCGCTGACCATCATCGGCTCGGTGGCTTATGGCTGGCTGGTCCTGCCTATCCACCTGCTGGTGCTGATCTACAGCCTGGGTCGGGTTGACCTGATCGCGGTACTCGGGCCGTTTCGTGATGCCTGCAGGCGTGGTGATACGCAGGCCGCGGTGCACGTGGCCGGGCGCGACATGGGTGTACAGGCAGATAACGGCGAGCAATTGCTGCACGGCGTGCAGGGCTACATGCTCTGGCAGGCGTTTCAGAGTTTCTTCGCCGTTATTTTCTGGTATTTCGTGCTCGGCCCGGTAGCGGCATTGGCCTACAGGCTGTTGGCGCTTGCCGCTGAACAGGGTACGACACCTGCACTGGTAGAGCGGGCAGGGCAACTGCGCCACGCCTTTGAATGGGTGCCGGTCAGGCTGCTCGCCGCAAGCTTTGCGCTGGTCGGCAACTTTGTAGCCGTGAGTCGCGTGATGTTGCACGAACTGCTCAACTGGAACATCAGCGCCGCACAGCTGATTACGCGTGTGGGTTGCGCTGCCAGCGAGGTGCCGCCGCCGGTGATCGGTCCGCAAGGTGTTACCGGTCTCGACATGCTCTGGGAGCTGCTGGTTCGTGCTGCGATTGTCTGGTACGCAGGGTTTGCGTTGTGGACCCTGTTGCGCTGATCGGCTCGGCAGTTTTGACCTAACGATTTTGACTTATGCGCTGGCCGTACGAGGCCAGCCGAACAGCTCGCAGGCGTTCTCGGTGCTCGCTTGGGCCAGGCGCTCAGAGGGGATCTTCATCAGGTCGGCGAGCGCTTGGCAAATGTCAGGCAAGTGCTGCGGACTGTTGCGCGTGTAGGGGTGCATGGCAGGTGCCATGTCCGGTGAGTCGGTTTCCAGCACGACGCTGTCCAGCGGCAGCTCGGCGATGACACGATGCATGCGCAGCGCCTGCGGCCATGTCGCTGCGCCGCCAAGGCCCAGTTTGAAGCCCAGCTTTATGTATTCACGCGCCTCTTCACGACTGCCTGCAAAGGCGTGAACGATGCCGCTGCGTTTGAGTTTGTGGCGTTTGAGAGCGGCAATTACGTCAGCGTGACTGCGGCGCACATGCAGCAGGGCGGGCAGCTTGAAGTCTGATGCCAATTGCAGTTGTGCTTCAAAGAGCTTCTGTTGACGTGGCTTGTCCGGATGCTCGACGTAATAATCCAGACCGATCTCGCCCACTGCACACAACTGCGGATGGCCTTGCAGACGCGTCAGCCAGTCCGCCAGCTCGTTCAGGTGTTCGGTCCGGTGCTCATCGATGTACACCGGATGCAGCCCGAAAGCTGCGTGCAGGGCAGGGTTTGCTTCGGTCAGCTCCCACAGCCGCTGCCAGTTGCGCTGATACACGCCGAGCACCACGATGCGCTGCACGCCGAGTGACAGACAGCTATCCAGAACCTGGGCGCGGTCGGCATCGAAGTCCGCAAAGTCCAGGTGGGTGTGGGTATCGATCAGCGTCACATTCACACCTCGTGAATACGTTGCTTGAAGGCGCGTGCAATGGCATGGACGCCAGGCTGATAAGTATCCTTCTCGATAGCGGCCAGGGCTAGTCGCAGCGCCGTGTCGGCGATCAACTGATGCTGCTGGGCCATGGCATTGACGGGCAACGGCAGGAAGTCCAGCAGTTGTGTATCGCCAAAGGTGCCCAGGTGCAATTGAGTCGATTGCAGTGCCTGACTTTGCAGCACATCGAACACGCCTTGCAGCAGCACATAGGACGTGGTGATCAGCGCATCGGGAAAATGCCCCTCACGCTGTAGCATCTCGGTCATCAAACGCTGGCCACACTGACGGCTGAACGCTTCGCCGTGCTCGATGATGGTGGCCCCGGTAAAGCCGTCGAGTGCATGTTCGAAGCCTGCGGCACGTGCGCGACTGATGCTCAGCTCAGGGCGTGCTCCGATCAGGGCGATGTGTCGCGGTCGGGTTTGCAAGAGGCTGCGAGTCAGTTGCAGGCTTGCGTCATGGTCGTCGCTGACTACCGAGCAGAAAAATTCGGGATTCATTTCCCGGTCGATGGCGATGATCGGCATGCCCTTGAGCTGCAAGTCGCGGTAGCTGTCGTCATCAGGTGGCAAGCAACTGGCGACCAGCAGTGCATCGCAACGTCGCGCACGGAAAAGCTGCAAGAGCTGCAGTTCGCTGACAGGGTCGTCATCGGAGCTGGCAATCAGCAGTTGATAGCCGAGACTGCGTGCGCCTTGTTCAAGCAGTTTGGCGATGCGCGCATAGCTGGGGTTTTCCAGGTCCGGCAGGATGAAGCCCAGCGTTTTGCTGTGACGGCTGCGCAGGCCCGCCGCTTGCGGGTTGGGTCGGAAGTCATGCTGCTCGACCACTGCCTTGACGCGCTCGACCGTTGCCGGGCTGATGCGTTGTTGTTCGGCCTTGCCATTGATCACGTAACTGGCCGTAGTGACAGAAACACCTGCCAGACGTGCGATATCGCTCAGTTTCACCCCGAAATTTCCTTTAGTCAGGTAAGTGGCTCTGGACAGTCGAATTATTTTTGCTATGACGATGATCTTTACACCAGACCGTAGGAAATTCCCATGTGCTTCAAGTATTTTGGGAAGTGTCCCACAGTGATCAGCCCGACTGGGCTTCAATGAATCCCTAGAATCGAGTAACGTGCCGGGCAATTGTAGATTAAACGATTCAGCACGCCTGTTGTCTGCTGCAATCGAGATGAAAGTGATGTGCGATACGATGTCCGGACAAGCATCGCTTGCATCCCCCCAAGCTGTCGATCACGTGATCGTCATTAAAACAAGAATCAGGTGGCGCCTTGGCGCTGCACAGGAGTCAAGGCAATGCTCGAACTCACTCTGGAGCAAATATCCATGGCCCGGTCGGCTGTGGATAAAACTGCCGCACTTAAGCTGATTGCCGACCACCTGGTCGCTGATGGCCTGGTTGCCGAGGGCTACCTCACCGGGCTGATGAGCCGTGAGCAGCAGGGCTCGACCTTTCTCGGTCAGGGCATCGCCATCCCGCACGGTACTCCCGAAACCCGCGATCTGGTGGTTACCACCGGTGTGCGTCTGATGCAGTTCCCCGAAGGGGTGGACTGGGGCGACGGGCAAATGGTCTATCTGGCGATTGGTATTGCGGCCAAGTCCGATGAGCACTTGCGTCTGCTGCAACTGTTGACCCGCGCATTGGGTGAAGAGGATCTGGGCCAGGCGCTGCGCGAAGCCAGGACGCCGGAAGACCTGCTCAAATTGTTACAGGGCGCACCTCAGGAACTGGCGCTCGACGCACAGATGATCAGCCTCGGCGTATCGGCCGACGATTTTGAAGAACTGGTCTGGCGCGGCGCACGCCTGCTGCGCAAAGCCGACTGCGTGAGCAACGGGTTCGCTGCCGTGCTGCAGCAGGTTGAAGCGTTGTCGCTGGGTGATGGCCTGTGGTGGCTGCACAGCGAGCAAACCGTCAAACGTCCGGGTCTGGCGTTCGTCACGCCGGACAAACCTATCCGCTATCTGGGCCAGCCGCTGACCGGTCTGTTCTGTCTCGCCAGTCTGGGTGAGGCGCATCAGGCGCTGCTGGAGCGTCTGTGCCTGTTGCTGATCGAAGGCCGTGGTCATGAGTTGGGCCACGCCACCAACAGTCGCGTTGTGCTGGAAGCTCTGGGCGGCGAAGTGCCTGCCGAATGGCCGACCCAGCGCGTCCAGCTGGCCAACGCCCACGGCCTGCACGCCCGCCCGGCGAAGATACTGGCGCAACTGGCCAAGGAATTTGACGGCGAGATCCGCATGCGCGTGCTGGAAAGCGGCGAATCTGCGGTGTCGGCCAAGAGCCTGAGCAAGCTGCTCAGCCTCGGCGCACGCCGTGGTCAGACGCTGGAGTTCATTGCCGAACCGACGATTGCCAACGACGCGTTGCCTGCCCTGATCGCCGCAGTGGAGCAGGGCCTGGGTGAAGAAGTCGAACCGTTGCCCGTTGCTTCAGAGGCTCAAGCTGCGCCAGCGCCTGCTGCTGTAGCCAAGCCGCTCAACGCCCCGGCTGCCGGCAGCGTGTTGCAGGCCGTGCCTGCTTCGCCGGGCATTGCTATCGGCCCGGCCCACGTTCAGGTGCTGCAAATCTTTGATTATCCGCAGCAGGGTGAGTCTGTGGCTGCCGAACGCGAGCGTCTGCACAAGGCGATCGGTGAAGTCCGCAGCGACATCGAAAACCTCATTCAGCGCAGCAAGTCCAAGGCTATCCGGGAAATCTTCATCACCCACCAGGAGATGCTCGAAGACCCGGAACTGACCAACGAAGTCGAGGCGCGCCTCAACAACGACGAAAGTGCGGCTGCGGCCTGGGCCACGGTCATCGAGACCGCTGCCGTTCAGCAGGAACAACTGCAGGACGCGCTGCTGGCCGAGCGTGCCGCCGACCTGCGTGATGTGGGGCGGCGCGTGCTGGCGCAGATCTGCGGCGTCGAAACCGTCGCAGCCCCGGACGAACCTTACATTCTGGTGATGGACGAAGTCGGCCCATCCGACGTAGCCCGTCTGGACCCGGCGCAGGTCGCTGGCATCCTCAATGCCCGTGGCGGCGCGACCGCGCACAGTGCCATCGTGGCGCGTGCGCTGGGCATTCCTGCCCTCGTCGGTGCCGGTGACGAAGTGCTGCTGCTCAAGCCGGGTACCGTGCTGCTGCTCGACAGCCAGCGCGGGCGGCTGACCGTCGCACCTGATGAAGCAACCCTGCAGCGCGCCGCTCAGGACCGCGATGCCCGCGAAGAGCGTCTCAAGGCCGCAGCGGCAGCGCGTATGGAGCCTGCTGTGACGCGTGACGGGCATGCCGTCGAAGTCTTCGCCAATATCGGCGATAGCACCGGGACGCCAGCGGCTGTGGAGCAGGGCGCGGAAGGCGTTGGCCTGCTGCGCACCGAGTTGCTGTTCATGGCGCATTCTCAGGCCCCCGATGAAGCGACGCAGGAAGCTGAATACCGTCGCGTGCTGACTGATCTGGGCGGCCGTCCGCTGGTGGTGCGTACGCTGGACGTGGGTGGCGACAAACCACTGCCTTACTGGCCGATCGCCAAAGAGGAAAACCCGTTCCTTGGCGTACGCGGTATCCGTCTGACCCTGCAACGCCCGGATGTGATGGAAAGCCAGTTGCGCGCCCTGTTACGCGCGGCAGACAGCAGCCCGTTGCGCATCATGTTCCCGATGATCGGCACGCTTGAAGAGTGGCGTCAGGCGCGGGAAATGACCGAGCGGTTGCGCGAGGAAATTCCGGTCAGCGACCTGCAACTGGGGATCATGATCGAAGTGCCATCGGCGGCGCTGATTGCCCCGGTGCTGGCCAAGGAAGTGGACTTCTTCAGCATCGGCACCAATGACCTGACGCAATACACCATGGCCATCGACCGTGGTCACCCGACGCTGTCGGCCCAGGCTGACGGCCTGCATCCATCGGTGCTGCAACTGATCGACATGACCGTGCGCGCTGCGCATGCCAACGGTAAATGGGTGGGCGTATGCGGCGAACTGGCCGCCGACCCGCTGGCGGTGCCGATTCTGGTCGGGCTGGGCGTGGATGAATTGAGTGTATCGGCGCGCAGCATTGGCGAGGTCAAGGCCTGCGTCCGTGAACTGACCCTGAGCAGCGCGCGCCAACTGGCGCAAAATGCGCTGACGGCGGGCAGCGCTGCCGAAGTCCGCGCGCTTGTGGAGGCTGTGTAATGGCTAAGATTCTTACCCTGACCATGAACCCGGCGCTGGACCTGACTGTGCAGTTGGGCCAGTTGGAGCTGGGTCAGGTCAACCGCAGCAATGCAATGCTCACTCACGCAGCGGGCAAAGGCCTGAATGTGGCGCAGGTGCTGGCTGACCTGGGTCATGACCTGACTGTTGCCGGTTTTCTCGGTGTCGACAACCAGCAAGCGTTCGAGGCGTTGTTCGAACGTCGCAACTTTGTTGACGAGTTCGTCCGCGTGCCAGGAGAAACCCGCAGCAATATCAAGCTGGCCGAAGGCAGTGGCCGCATCACCGACCTGAACGGCCCTGGCCCGCAGGTCAGTGAAGAGGCACAGCAAGCGCTGTTCGCCCGTGTGCAACAGATTGCATCAGGTTTCGACGTTGTGGTGGTTGCTGGCAGCCTGCCGCGTGGTGTCACGCCGGAGTGGCTGCACAAACTGTTGGTGATGCTCAAGGACCTCGGTCTGAAAGTAGCGCTGGACAGCAGCGGCCTGGCCCTGCGCGCCGGTCTTACCGCCGGGCCGTGGCTGATCAAGCCCAACACCGAAGAACTGGCCGATGCGCTCGACGCACCGATCATTTCCATCGCCGCGCAAGCCGAAGTGGCTGCTCGCCTGCACACGCAGGGCATCGAGCATGTGGTGATCTCTCAGGGCTCTGAAGGCGTGCACTGGTTCAGTCCAAGTGTGGCGCTGCACTCGCTGCCGCCCAAGGTCACAGTGGCCAGCACGGTAGGTGCTGGCGATTCGCTTCTGGCCGGCATGGTGCACGGGCTGATCAGCGCTCACGAGCCACAGAAGACCTTGCGCACTGCCACAGCGATTGCCGCCATGGCAGTGACCCAGATCGGTTTCGGTATCACCGATGCCGCGCAACTCAAACGGCTTGAAGGCGGCGTCACTGTACGCAGCCTTTCAGAACAATAAGAGAGGATCGTCATGAAGTTAGCCATAGTTACGGCCTGCCCGAACGGCAAGGTCAGCAGCGTACTCAGCGCACGATTGCTCGAAGCGGCGGCATTGCGCCAGGGCTGGGAAACCAGCGTCGAAATCATCGATCCCAACAAATCGGACCAGCAGTTGTCCGCTCAGGACATCGAAGCCGCCGATCTTGTCCTGGTGGTCAATACCGGTCCGGTGGACCTGAGCCGCTTTGTCGGCAAACGCCTGTTTCAGAATTCGCCTGCGCATGCGTTGCAGGATGTCGACAGTTTTCTGCAGCGCGCCGAGCGAGAAGCGCAGGTGCATGTGGCTTCCGAAGCCGCGGCGCCTCAGGCAAGCGGTGATACGGGCGCGCAACCGCGCATCGTTTCGATCACGGCTTGTCCGACCGGCGTCGCGCACACGTTCATGGCGGCCGAAGCGATCCAGCAGGCTGCCAAGCGTCTGAATTACGACCTGCAAGTCGAAACCCAAGGCTCGGTCGGCGCGCGCAACCCGCTCAGCGCCAAGGCCATTGCCGAGGCCGACGTGGTGCTGCTGGCTGCGGATATCGAGGTCAATACTGATCGTTTTGCCGGCAAGAAAATCTACCGTTGCGGCACCGGGATCGCGCTCAAGCAGTCCGAAGCAACGTTGAAAAAAGCCTTGGCAGAAGGCCAGGTCGAGTCCGACGAGGCTGTTGCCAAATCACCTGCCAGGCAAGAAAAGGCAGGTGTGTACAAGCACCTGCTGACCGGCGTGTCGTTCATGCTGCCGATGGTCGTGGCGGGCGGGCTGTTGATCGCTCTTTCCTTCGTGTTCGGTATCACCGCGTTCAAAGAGCAAGGCACGCTGGCGGCGGCCTTGATGCAGATCGGCGGGGAAGCTGCGTTCAAACTCATGGTTCCACTGCTGGCCGGTTACATCGCGTATTCGATTGCTGATCGCCCGGGGCTTGCGCCTGGCATGATCGGTGGTCTGCTGGCGAGTACGCTGGGTGCCGGCTTCATTGGCGGTATCATTGCCGGTTTTCTTGCCGGTTACAGTGCTACCGCGATCAACCGCTACGCACGCCTGCCAGCCAGCGTCGAAGCGCTCAAGCCGATTCTGATCATCCCGTTGCTGTCTAGCCTGTTCACCGGTCTGGTCATGATCTATGTGGTCGGCAAGCCGGTTGCGGGCATGCTGGAAGCCTTGACGCACTTCCTCGACAGCATGGGCACCACCAACGCCATCCTGCTGGGCGTGGTGCTCGGTGCAATGATGTGCGTCGACCTTGGTGGGCCGATCAACAAGGCGTCCTATGCGTTCTCGGTCGGTCTGCTGGCGTCCCAGAGCTATGCGCCGATGGCCACTGCCATGGCTGCCGGTATGGTGCCGCCCATCGGTATGGGCATCGCCACGATCCTGGCCCACCGCAAGTTCGCCCAGAGCGAGCGAGAGGCAGGCAAGGCGGCGTTCGTGCTGGGGCTGTGCTTCATCTCGGAAGGTGCCATTCCCTTCGCTGCAAAGGACCCGTTGCGGGTGATTCCGGCCAGTGTCGTGGGTGGCGCGCTGACCGGTGCATTGTCGATGTACTTCGGCTGTAAGCTGATGGCGCCACACGGCGGCCTGTTTGTGATGCTGATCCCCAACGCCATCAACCATGCGCTGTTGTATCTGCTGGCGATTATCGCCGGTAGCGTGCTGACCGGCGTGGTCTACGCGCTGATCAAGCGTCCAGAGCCGGTGGACATGGAAGTGGCGCCCGCAGGCGCCTGATTACCGGTTGCAAGCGCCCTCAGCGTGCCAGCGCGAGGGCAACCCCCTGGCCACCGCCGATGCACAGCGTGGCCAGGCCCTTCTTGGCATCGCGCCTGATCATCTCGTGCAGCAGTGTC
The DNA here is from genome assembly GCF_058129925.1 of Pseudomonas sp. Pme6b. Lineage (NCBI taxonomy): Bacteria > Pseudomonadati > Pseudomonadota > Gammaproteobacteria > Pseudomonadales > Pseudomonadaceae > Pseudomonas > Pseudomonas sp. Pme6b. The sequence goes on along the minus strand of NZ_CM176704.1, from coordinate 5,229,104 downwards.
ACCAGCACGCGGCAGCCTGACGCGCCAATCGGGTGGCCAAGGGCGATGGCACCACCATTGACGTTGAGCTTTTGCGGGTCCAGCCCCAGTTCCTTGCCGACCGACAGCGACTGTGCGGCAAATGCTTCGTTGGCTTCGATCAGATCCAGTTCGTCCAGCGACCAGCCAGCCTTGTCCAGGCAGCGCCGGGTTGCACTGACCGGGCCGATGCCCATGATGGCCGGGTCTACACCTGCGTTGGCGTACGCGGCGACGCGCGCCAGCACTGGCAGGCCCAACTGCTCGGCTTTGGCCGCGCTCATCAGCATCACGGCGGCGGCACCGTCGTTGAGCGAAGACGCATTACCGGCGGTGACGGTGCCGTCCTTCATGAACGCAGGTTTGAGTTTGCCGAGTGTTTCAGCCGTGGTGCCAGCGCGAGGCTGTTCGTCAGTGGCGAAGGACAACGGCTCGCCCTTGCGCTGAGGGATCAGGATCGGAGTGATTTCATCGACAAAGCGTCCGCCTTCAATGGCCGCAATCGCTTTTTGCTGAGACAGGGCAGCGAACTGATCCTGGGCTTCACGGCTGATGTCGTACTGCTGCGCGAGGTTCTCGGCGGTGATGCCCATGTGGTAATCATTGAATGCATCCCACAGACCATCAGTGATCATGGTGTCGACCATGCTGGTATGGCCCATGCGCAAACCGGTGCGTGCGCCCGGCAGCGCGTAGTTGGACAGGCTCATGTTTTCCTGGCCGCCAGCAATGATGATTTCGGCATCACCGCAGCGAATCGCCTGGGTCGCCAGGTGCAGTGCCTTGAGGCCCGAGCCGCAGACCTTGTTCAGGGTCATGGCCGGTACCGAGAAGGGCAGGCCCGCCTTGATGGCAGCCTGTCGCGCCGGGTTCTGGCCTGCGCCGGCGGTCAGCACCTGGCCCATGATGACTTCATCGACTTGCGCGCCGTCCACGCCGGTTTGCGCCAGCAGTTGGCGAATGACTGCAGCGCCAAGATCTACAGCAGCAACGGCAGCCAGAGAACCCTGGAAACTGCCGACGGCGGTACGGGTGGCGGCGACGATAACGACGTCCTGCATGGTGCTGATCCTCATTGTTATTGAGGGCTCATGTTGGCACAGATAGGCAGGCAGGTTCCAACCGTGAACCGCTCGGTCACGTTTTGCCGAAAACCTTTAGGTAACGTCCATGCGGCGTCTGGCACGTTGCGCTGATCCGTCCTGCACGGCCCAACGCAAAATGGGCGCGGTGTTGTTGACGCCCAGGCGGATTATCCGGCGCTGCACGGGGCCTTGGGTAATGTCGAGCATTTCGCTCGCCCAGTCCGGCAGCAAGTCGATACCGGCACGCATCATCAATACACCGAAAGGCTTGGCCAGCCAGTTGGGCGCGGGGGCATCAAGCAGTAGGCGCAGCACTTCGTGACTGCGTTCGTCACACACCAGTTGCCCGCGAATGTCTGCCAGATAATCAGCGATGGCCTGACGTGAGCGCGGAACATTACCTGCCCCGAGCCGTTCGGCAACCAGCGCTGTTTCAGCGTAGTACGCGTCCTGATCGGTGAGCGACATATCCGGGTTGAGGTAGCGCAGATGGGCTGCGAGAAAGCTGCTGACTTCGGCCACATGCACCCAGGTCAGCAAATCCGGATCGCTGGCGGCATACGGCCGGCCATCGGGCGCGGTGCCGACGATATTGAGGTGAATGTTGCGCACCTTGTCGATCAGCCAGTTGGCATCTTGAGTGGAGCCGTAGGTGGTGCCGGACAGAAACTGCCCTGTACGCCGCAGGCGGCCGAGCATGTCCTGACGAAAGTTGGAGTGGTCCCAGATACCCGCCAGTGCCAGTGGGTGTAGCGCCTGCAACATCAAGGCGCTGATGCCGCCGACCAGCATGCTGGTGAAATCGCCGTGTACCTTCCAGCACACTGCCTGAGGACCAAACAGACCGGGGTCGCCCTTGGGGTTCTCCAGATCCAGCTGGCCCAGGGCTAGGCCGGTAAGGCTGATGACCTGGGTTTCGATGCGGGTGCGGATGAATTCCATGTCGTGCTCGTGCATCGGGAGGGCTTGGATAAAGCTGACTGAGGCTCGTTCGAAGCGCGGAGCGCTCATCGCCTGGCTGACTATCGTGCCGACGCTCCGCGTCGGCATGCAGTTCTGGACGCTTTGCTTCCTCTTTATGACGCAGAGCGTCACGTACGGCATTCCCACGCGGATCGTGGGAACGATGGTCATAACCATGAGAGGGACAAATCAGCCGCGGTGACGGCCGCGGAAGTAGTTGATCAGCCCTTGGGTCGATGCATCGTCAGCCGGCTCTTCGGTGCCGCCGGTCAGACGCTGGTACACGGCCTTGCCCATCTCCTTGCCCAGTTCCACGCCCCATTGGTCAAAGGCATTGGTGCCCCAGATCACGCTCTGCACGAACACCTTGTGCTCATACATCGCCACCAGTGCGCCAAGACGACGAGGGCTGATGCGTTCGACCACCAGGGTGTTGCTCGGACGGTTACCGGGGATGACCTTTTGCGGTGCCAGTTTCTGCACCTCTTCCTCGCTCATGCCCTTCTCGCGCAGCTCGGCTTCGGCTTCAGCGCGGGTCTTGCCCATCATCAGAGCCTGACTTTGTGACAGGCAGTTCGCGTACAGCCACTGGTGATGGTCGGCAACCGGGTTGAAGCTGACGATCGGCACGATGAAGTCGGCCGGAATCATCTGTGTGCCTTGATGCAGCAACTGGTGATAAGCATGCTGACCGTTGGCACCCACGCCGCCCCAGATGACCGGGCCGGTGTCGGTGGAGGTTGGCGTACCGTCCTGACGGACGCTCTTGCCGTTGGACTCCATGTCCAGTTGTTGCAGGTGTTTGGTGATGTTACGCAGGTAGTGGTCGTACGGCAGGATCGCGTGGCTTTGCGCATTCCAGAAGTTGCCGTACCAGACACCCAGCAGCGCCAGCAGCACCGGCATGTTCTGTTCGAAAGGGGCGCTCTGGAAATGCTGGTCCATCGTATAGGCGCCGGACAGCAGTTCCTTGAAGTTGGACATGCCGATAGCCAGCGCGATAGGCAGGCCGATGGCCGACCACAGCGAATAGCGACCGCCAACCCAGTCCCACATCGGGAAGATGTTTTCTTCACGGATGCCGAAGGCTACGGCCGCCGCGTTGTTGCTGGAAACCGCGATGAAGTGGCGATGCAGTTCAACTTCGGAGCCGCCCTGCGCCAGGTACCATGAGCGTGCAGCCTGAGCGTTTTTCAGGGTTTCCAGCGTGTTGAAGGACTTCGACGAGACGATGAAGAGTGTGGTCTCGGCGCGAATTTTCATCGACAGTTCATGAAACTCGCTGCCATCGATGTTCGCCAGGTAATGGCAACGCACACCTTTGTGCGCGTAGGCCACCAGCGCTTCGGAGACCAGCTCCGGGCCGAGGAACGAGCCGCCGATGCCGATGTTCACCACGTCGGTGATCGGCTTTTCAGTGTAACCGCGCCACAGGCCGTCATGGATGCGGCCGACCAGTTCGGTCATCTGATTGAGTACGCGGTGTACGTCCGGCATCACATCGACACCGTTGACTTTCAACTTGTCGCCGACCGGCCGGCGCAGAGCGGTGTGCAGCGCCGGGCGACCTTCGGATGAGTTGACCAGCTCGCCATCGTATTGAGCCTTGATAGCGTCCTTGAGGTTCACTTCGCCCGCTAGGCTGACCAACAGATCACGAGTTTCGGTGGTGATCAGGTTTTTGGAGTAGTCGAGAAACAGGCCGGCGCTGCTGAGGGTGAATTGGCTGAAGCGCTGCGGATCAGAATTGAACGCTTCGCGCATGCTGAAATTCTGCATGGACTGGCGGTGTTTGCTCAACGCTTGCCAGGCGGGCAGAGCGGTCACATCGGAAGGATTGCGGTAGTACGCCATCGCTGCGGGTTTCCTTTAACTGGTTCTGTCTTTGGATATTCTTGGGGCGAGGTCGCAAGCTTTCTCACGGGCTATACATAGCAGACTACCCTTCGCGTACCCGTTTGTCTGCGCCTCGCCTTACATGACCCCGGTACTTTTTCGCACACAAGAAACCGGGGCTTGCGCTCAAATGCTGTCGGTTGTGGTTCAGGCAACCTGTACCGGTATGGCATTGCCGGTGCGGCTTAGTTCATTGCCCCGGCGCATCCCGTCAGCTTCTGGTCAGGTGCAGATTGTCGATCAGGCGGGTTTTACCCAGGAATGCGGCGGCGAGGATGACCAAGTCGCGATTTTCGGCAGTGGTCGGACGCAGGCTGGTGGCGTCACGTATTTCCAGATAATCGATACGAAAACCGGCTGCCTCCAGTTGCTGCTTCTTGCTTGTCAGCAGTGCGTCGAAATCCTGCTCGCCTGCGCTGATCGCGTCGGCGGTCTGGCGGATGGCCTGATACAGCGCGGGTGCCGCAGCGCGCTGAGCTTCATTCAGATAACCGTTACGCGAGGACAGCGCCAAACCGTCGTCGGCACGCACGGTAGGTTCTCCGATGATCTGGATCGGCATGTTCAGGTCACGGACCATGGCGCGAATCACCGCCAGCTGCTGGAAGTCTTTTTCGCCGAAAATCGCCAGGTCTGGCTGCACCATATTGAAGAGCTTGCTGACGACCGTAGCAACGCCCTCGAAATGGCCGGGACGGCTCGCACCGCACAGGCCTTGCGACAGGTGTGGCACGCTGACCAGCGTCTGATCGGCCATGCCGTGCGGGTACATTTCCTCGACGCTGGGGGTGAACAGCAGGTTGCACCCGGCCTGCAGGAGTTTTTCCTGATCGGCCGCCAGGGTGCGAGGGTAAGTGGCCAAGTCTTCGTTGGGGCCGAACTGCAGCGGATTGACGAAAATGGTGGCGACCACGAAGTCGGCACGTTGGGCCGCCTTGGCGACCAGTGCGGCGTGGCCGCTGTGCAGGTTGCCCATGGTCGGCGTCAACGCGATCCGTTTGCCTTCGCTGCGTGCCCGCGCAACGGCGGCACGCAGTTCCTGTACGGTCTTTACTGTGTTCATGCCGAGAATCCGTGTTCAGTTGCTGGAAAGCTGACGTCTTTGACCGCGGCCACGTAGGCCCGGATAGCTGACTGGATATCGGGCTGACCGGTCATGAAGTTTTTCACGAACTTGGGCACGCGCCCGGTGATGGACAGGCCCAGCATGTCGTGCAGCACCAGTACCTGGCCGTCGGTAGCGCTGCCTGCGCCAATACCGATGACCGGAATTTTCACCGCCTGGGTGATTTCTTCGGCGAGTTCACTCGGCACGCACTCCAGAAGGATCATCGCTGCGCCCGCCTGTTCCAGCGCGATCGCGTCGGCACGCATCTGCCGTGCCTGTGCTTCCAGTCGACCCTGAACCTTGTAGCCGCCCAGTACGTTGACTGCCTGCGGCGTCAGGCCCATGTGTGCGCACACCGGGATGCCGCGTTCTGCCAGCAAACGGATCGACTCGCCAAGCCATGCAGCGCCTTCGACCTTGATCATGTGCGCACCTGCCTGCATCAGCGTCGCGCTGTTGATGAAGGTTTGCTCCAGCGTGGCGTTGGCCATGAACGGCAGGTCAGCGAGAATCATCGCGCCCTGATTACCGCGTTTGACACAGGCAACGTGGTACGCGGTTTCGGCGGTCGTGACGGGCAGGGTGCTGTCGTGACCTTGCAGGACCATGCCCAGCGAGTCGCCTATCAGCAGCACTTCGACACCGGCCTGGCAGGCGGTGTGGGCGAAGGTTGCGTCGTAGCAGGTCAGCATGGTGATTTTCTCACCTTTCTGTTTCATGGCCAGCAGCGACGTAACGGTTATGTTCGGCATGTAAGTCCTCCATCAGGCGCTGTGAAGACGGGTGTTCAGCGCGTGAGAGTCATCCTGGAAAAGCAGGCACACCGTCGTGTCGCGGTGTTTTGCAAAGGCCTGTTTCGCGCCCGTTCGCCTGTGGTGCGGCGGCGGGAGGCCTATCTTCGTGAGGAGGGGGCGTGAAGTCAATTGAAGGTGTTACCTGTGCGTCGGACCGGTTACACATGTGCGGTGACAGACAGGCTTTATGCCTCGGCGGGCAGGCGTTCAAGGCCCGTAAACGGGCAGTCGTCAAGTAGACGATCGAGTTCGCGTCCGTCGGCCAGCGTCAGGCCTGGGGCCAGCTCTGCCAGCGGGTACAGCACGAATGCCCGCGCCTGCATGTGGTAATGCGGTACCTTGAGGCGCGGTTCATCGATCAGGCGATTGCCGAACAGCAGAATGTCTAGGTCCAGCGTGCGAGGCCCCCAGCGTTCGTGGCGTTCGCGGCCCTGATCCAGCTCGATGGCCTGTAGCGCGTCAAGCAGGGTCAGTGGTGCCAGAGCAGTGTCGAGTGCTGCGACGGCGTTGGTAAAGCGCGGCTGGCCGGGCAGCAGCGAGTCGCTGACGTAGAACGATGACACGCCAGTCAGTTCACAGCCGGATAACTGCGCCATTGCCTTGAGGGCACTGCGCAGTTGCTCGGCCGGGTCAGCAAGATTACTGCCCAGGCCGATGTAAACGCGTTCAGTGGTCAACAGCGGTTTATTCACCGCTTTGCGCCTCGCCGGTGGTGCGCTTGCGTTTGGCACCGCTGTTACGACGACGCTTGCGTGGCGCTGCGCCCGCAGCTTCGGGCTTGTTGCTCAGGTCACGAATCATGTCGCGGCGTTCGCTGTCGTTGCAGTCCTGATAATCGGTCCACCACTGGCCCAGACCATCGGTCTGCTCGCCCGCAGTTTCACGCAACAGCAGGAAGTCGTAACCCGCACGGAATCTTGAGTTGTCCAGCAACAGGTCTGCACGTTTGCCCGAACGGCGCGGCAGGCGCTCCTGCATATCCCAGATCTCGCGGATCGGCAGCGTGAAGCGCTTTGGAATCGCGATGCGCTGGCATTGCTCGATAATCAGTTCGTGAGCGGCCTCCTGCATAGCTGCAATCGGTGGCATGCCGCGCTCCTGGGCGCGCAGTACCTTGGCCGGCAGGGCAGGCCAGAGCAGCGCGGCAAACAGGAATGCCGGCGTGACCGGTTTGTTCTGCTTGATGCGCAGGTCGGTGTTGATCAGGGCATTGCTGATCAGTGTATGGGTGTAGGTCGGGTTGTATTCCAGCGCCTTGGAACTGGCCGGGAACAGCGGTTCGAACAGCTCCAGGTCCACCAGCATTTCAAAGGTGGGAGCAGCATGCCCGGAGAGGAACAGTTTGAGCACTTCTTCGAACAGGCGTGCCGACGGAATATCGCGCAGCATCGGTGCCAGCGAGCGAATCGGTTGGGCGCTGTGCTTTTCGATGCCGAAGTCCAGCTTGGCAGCAAAGCGCACCGCACGCAGCATGCGCACCGGGTCTTCCTTGTAGCGTTGCTCGGGGTCGCCGATCAGGCGGATCAGACGGTTACGAATGTCGTGTACGCCATTGGCGTAATCCAGAACACGCTCGCTGACCGGATCGTAATACAGCGCGTTGATCGTGAAGTCGCGACGCTGGGCGTCCTCTTCAAGCGTGCCGTACACGTTGTCACGCAGAATGCGCCCGCTTTCATTGCGCGAGGACTGGTTGCTGTCCTCTTCTTCGTCATCCTGGGGATGATTGGCGCGGAAGGTCGCCACTTCGATGATTTCACGACCGAAATGGATATGCACCAGCTTGAACCTGCGGCCAATGATTCGCGCGTTGCGGAATTCGGCACGCACTTGTTCTGGCGTGGCGCTGGTGGCGACGTCGAAATCCTTGGGCGTGATGTTGAGCATCATGTCGCGTACACAGCCACCGACCAGATAGGCCTGGTAGCCAGCGTTCTGCAGGCGCTCGACGATATTAACGGCATAACGGCTGAACTGGCTGCGTTGCAGCGAATGCTGGCTGCTATTGAGCACTTCAGGCGTGGTACGCGTATGTTGCTGCGGTTTGCGCAGTGGGGAACGAAATGACTGGAACAACTTCTTCAGCATGGGATGCACTGTTTGAAGGAATATTCGGCCAAAAACGTGGAATGACCGCATGATGGGTGGGGATTCTAGCATTTAGTCGGGGGATGGTGTAGGAAGCTGTCGCGGAAGGGCAAACGATGGCGCGTATTAACGCTGGGGAAGCTACTGGGGGAGCCGAAGCTCCCCCAAAGTGTGTGCTCTTTATTATTGTTTTCTGTATGGGCTTCTTGTTTTTGTTGAGTGCCCATTCACGAGACCTTCGTCTGTGAAACCTCCCAATCGGGAGTCAAGAGCAAACGGATTGCTTTGGTCGCTGCGTTGCAATGATCATCCGATCCAACCAGTTCAGGCTCTACCTAAGGGTAGTTTTTGTTGTTCTCGGCCTGGTTGCGGGGCAAGCCCCAAATACAACTCCTCTCCAAAAGAATCAGTTAGCTGCGCCTCCGCCGTGTTGTTCTTGTTATGCGTGAGTCGATTCGTGTTGTTTTTATTATGGGTGTCGTACTGCTTGTTGTTTTTCTTGTACTAAGCATATAGCAGAAGCTGTGCCAACTTTTGCGAAGCCCCGTAAACCGGGCGTTTGCGGGCGAAAGGCGGTTGTTGTTGGCATAAAAAAGCCGGGTCTGCGTTACCGTAAGACCCGGCTTTTGTTACGTGAAGTGTTTGCGGTAACAGTTTCTACCCGCTCTGCGCACCGCGTGCCAGAGCCTTTACCGCTTTTTACGTCTCGTTGGCGACGCCCTTGCGACGCGGAATGCCCAGACGTTGCCGACGTTCCCACAGACACTTGCGACTGACGCCCAGTTTGCGCGCCAGCTCGGTTTCAGTCATGTGGTCCTGATGCTCCAGAACGAAGTGCTGGAAATAGTCCTCAAGCGACAGGTCTTCGGCCGGCTCATTGCCCGTCGAGCCGGAAGACCCCGGCAGCGGTGCCATGCCCATGTACTCGTCGTCATCCAGACCGTCGAGCTCGATGTCGATGCCCAGCAGGTCTGCGGTGATTTCCGGGTTTTCGCACAGGATCACCGAGCGCTCCACCGCATTTTCCAGTTCGCGTACGTTGCCTGGCCAGCTGTAATGGCGAATGGCTTGTTCGGCGTCGGGGGAAAACTTCAGGTCGTCGCGACCGACCTTGGCGCTCTGACGTACCAGAAACGCACGGGCGATTTCCAGAATATCGCTGCCACGCTCGCGCAGCGCGGGGAGTTTCAGGGCGATGACGTGCAGGCGGTAGAACAGGTCTTCACGAAACTCGCCATTTTTGGCCAGTGTCTTGAGGTCGCGGTGGGTTGCGGCAATCAGGCGTACGTCGACCTTTTGCGATTGCACCGAGCCGACACGACGAATCTCGCCTTCCTGCAAAACGCGCAGCAGGCGTGCCTGGGCTTCCAGAGGCAGCTCGCCGATTTCATCGAGAAACAGCGTGCCTCCGTCAGCAGCTTCGACCAGACCAGCACGACCTGCACTGGCTCCGGTGAATGCGCCTTTCTCGTGACCGAACAATTCAGACTCGATCAGCGATTCAGGGATGGCCGCACAGTTGACCGAGATCATCGGCGCCTTGGCACGGCGTGACAGGTTGTGCAGGGCGCGGGCGACCAGTTCTTTGCCGGTGCCCGACTCGCCCTGAACCAGAACATTGGAATCGGTCGGGGCCACTTTGCGGATCTTGCTGTAGAGATCCAGCATGGGCGGGCAAGAACCGATGATGCCGATCTCGCCATTATTATTCTGTGCCGGGCCTTTTTCAGCGCCGTTAGCCTTGGCAAGGGCGTTACGCTCGTCCTGAAGCCCCTTGACCGTCTGGCGATCACGCAGAATTCGTGAGACCGCCTGCAGCATTTCATCGTGATCGAAGGGTTTGGCGATGTAATCCACAGCCCCCATCTTCATCGAATCGACCGCTGAGCGCAGGCTGGCGTAACTGGTCATGATCAGCACCGGTTTGCCTTCGCCGAGCTTGATCAGTTCGGTACCCGGCGCGCCTGGCAGGCGCAGGTCGCTGACGATCAGATCAAAAGACGAAATGCTGAAGCGCTCCTGAGCTTCCTGAACGGAGCCGGCTTCACTGACTTCATACTGATTGCGTTCAAGCAGGCGACGCAGGGCTGAGCGGATAATCGTTTCGTCTTCGACGATCAAAATATGCGGCATTGATTCAGTTCTCTCGACGGTCTCGGTTCACGGTGGACGTCGCGTCGACATGACGTGGCAAGGTCACCCGAATACGGGTTCCACGCTGCTGCTCGGGATCGGCCGGGCTGTCGATAGTGATTTGTCCATAATGCTCTTCAACGATGGAATAGACCAGCGCGAGGCCAAGTCCGGTTCCTTCGCCAGGCTCCTTGGTAGTGAAGAACGGCTCGAACAATCGGTCCATGATTGCCTTTGAAATCCCACTGCCTTCGTCTTCGACGATCAGGTCCACCGTGTGCTCGGATACTTCGCTTCTGACCCTGACCGCACTGCCTGCAGGGGACGCATCGCGGGCATTGGAGAGCAGGTTGATCAGCACTTGTGCCAAGCGCTGCGGGTCGCCGACAGCCCAATGTTCGGGGTTGCACAGGTTATAGAAGTGTACTTCGAAATTGCGCCGGTTCAGCGCCAGCAGACCAATAGCATCCTGAGCCACCACAGCCAGACAAACGGCCTCGTCGCTGTGCTGATGAGCCCCCGCGTGGGCAAAGCTCATCAATGACTGGACAATGCGCGACACACGTTTGGTCTGTTCAAGTATCTGACTGCTGATTTCTTTCAGTTCGCCGTCTTCTTCACGCTCTTCACGCAGGTTTTGCGCGAGACAGGCAATGCCGGTGATCGGGTTGCCGATCTCGTGCGCCACGCCTGCTGCCAGTCGACCAATGCTGGCCAGCCGCTCTGAGTGCACCAGCTTGTCTTCAAGCATCTGCGTGTCGGTCAGGTCCTCGACCAGCACCACCAGGCCACTGTTGCCAGGGGCGAGAGGCTCGTTGATGGCCGCCTTGTGCAGGTTTAGCCAGCGGGTCTGGCCGTCCAGACCGAGTTTCTGCTTGTGCAGGTGCTCATCGGGCAGGCTGGCAAAGCCGGTCAGCAGGCTTTTCCAGGGTTCGGCAATGGTTTCCAGTCGCGAACCGACCACGCGCTGGGCGACGATGCCGGTCAGCTCTTCCATCGCCCTGTTCCACATCAGGATCTCCTGATCTTCGGCCAGCGAGCACACACCCATCGGCAGTTCCTGCAGGGTCTGGCGGTGGTAGCGGCGCAGGGCGTCGAGTTCGGCAGCAAGGCCGGTCAGGCGCGAGTGGTAGTCCTCAAGACGGCTTTCAATAAAATGTATGTCTTCGGTGACATATTTTTCGCTGCCCGATTTGTACGGCAGGAAGGTTTCCACCATGTCCTGGGCGACACTTGGCCCCATCAACCCGGACAGGTTGGCCTCGATCCTGTCGCGCAGGCGGCGCAGGGCATAAGGACGGCGCTCGTCGAATGGCAGGTACAGATCGCGCAGCGCCTGTTCGACTTCCTTCTGTGCGGCTTTCGCGCCCAGCGGCTTGGCCAGTTGGGTGGCGAATTCCTGGGGTGACACGGCATGCAATTCACGGCGTTGCGGGCGGCGCACGTTATCGACCGCGCAGGCCTCGGCGGCTCCGACTTCTTCAGGGCTGGCATTGGTGAACAGGGATATCAGGGTGAACAACAACACGTTGGCCGCGAGGGACGCGATAGCTGCCATGTGCCAGCTGGTGTCGTCCAGCACGTAGATCATGTTCAGCCAGGGGATATAAAAGCCCTGCAGGTTGCCGATCAGCGGCAGCAGCATGCTGACTGCCCAGACCGCAATGCCGGCCAGCAGGCCTGCGATGAAGCCTCGCCGGTTGGCGGTCGGCCAGTAAAGCACCGACAGTACGCCCGGCAGGAATTGCAGCGTCGCAACGAAAGCGACGATGCCGAGATTGGCCAGATCCTGCTGGGCACCGAGCAGCAGGTAGAAGCCGTAACCCAAGGCAATGATCGCCACGATCAGCCCGCGTCGCGTCCACTTCAGCCAGCGGTAGATGTTGCCCTCGGCTGGCGGCTGATAAAGCGGCAGCACCAGATGGTTGAGGGCCATGCCGGACAGCGCCAGCGTAGTCACGATGATCAGCCCGCTGGCCGCCGACAGCCCGCCGATATAGGCGAGCAGGGCCAGCGACTTGCTGTTGGCCGCGATACCGATCCCGAGGGTGAAGTATTCCGGGCTGGTCGTGGCCCCGAGTTTGAGCCCGGCCCAGAGGATCAGTGGGACAGCGAGGCTGATCAACAGCAGAAACAGTGGCAGCCCCCAACTGGCGCTGACCAGCGAGCGCGGGTTGAGGTTTTCAGTGAAGGTCATGTGATACATGTGCGGCATGACAATCGCCGAGGCGAAGAACACCAGCAGCAGGGTGCGCCAGGGGCCTTCCTGCAACGGCGTGTGCAGCGAGGCGAGGGCGGTCTGGTTCTGCAACAGCCACAGTTCCAGCTGTTGCGGGCCGTCGAACACGCCATACAAGGCGTACAGCCCGACACCGCCCAGTGCGATCAGCTTGATCAGCGATTCAAAGGCGATGGCGAATACCAGCCCTTCGTGCTTCTCACGGGTTGCGATGTGCCGTGAGCCAAAGAAAATAGTGAACAGGGTGATCAGCGCGCAAAACGCTACGGCCACCCGATCCTGCACCGGTTCGCGGGTCAGAATGCCGATGGAGTCGGCCACTGCCTGAATCTGCAAGGCCAGCAACGGCAGTACGCCGATCAACATGAATACGGTGGTCAGCGCACCAGCCCAGGTGCTGCGAAAGCGGAAGGCGAACAAATCGGCCAGCGATGAAAGCTGGTAGGTGCGGGTGATTCTGAGGATCGGGTAGAGCAGCACTGGCGCAAGCAGGAATGCACCGGAAACCCCCAGGTAGCTGGACAGAAAACCGTAGCCATACTGATAGGCCAGGCCGACCGTGCCATAAAACGCCCAGGCGCTGGCGTACACGCCCAGTGACAGGGTGTAGGTCAACGGATGACGGATGATCCAGCGTGGAATAAGGCCGTGCTCGCTGACCCAGGCTACACCGAACAGCACCAGCAGGTAGGCGGCGCTGACCATCAGCATCTGCGTCAGACTAAAGCTCATCGGCATCTCGCTGGCTCTGCAGAATGAAAGTCACCACGATCAGGATCAGCCACAGCATGTAGGGGCGATACCAGGCACCGGTCGCATCGATCCACCAGTCCATGATGGCTGGAGAGAACAGATAGATGCCTACCACCAGAAGCAAAACCAACCGGTATATGTACATCTGGTCTCCCTGTGCTGGTAGATGAGGAGCGGCATGTTAACGGATGCCGGATAACCTGAAAGCATACTTGCGTCGCAGTTTGCGGCGACCGCTCTGGATCAGTCTATCCGGGCTTCTTCAATATTGCGCAGTCTGGGGATCAGGTCGGCGTTCCAGTGGCGGATTCCCCAGGCAAGCACTTCCTGCGCGGTGCCATCGGTCATGTGCGTATCGAGTGGTTGCCCCAGTGCCCGCAATGCCCGAATCAGCAGAGGGGTGGCCTGTTCGGCCGGCAACGGTGGCGAGCGATAGGATTTGCCGAGCTTGTGGCCATCCGGCTGGGTGATCAGCGGCACATGCAGGTAGCGTGGCTGGGGCAAGCCCAGCAGTTCCTGCAAGTACAACTGGCGGGGCGTCGAGTCCAGCAGGTCGGCACCGCGCACGATATCGGTCACGCCTTGCCAGGCGTCATCGATTATCACGGCGAGCTGATAGGCATACAGGCCGTCGCGCCTGCGGATCACGAAGTCACCGCTTTCGCGTCCCAGGTGCATTTTGAATGTGCCCTGCACACGGTCTTCGAAGCGATATTCAAGCTCCGGGACCCGGATGCGGATTGCGGCATTCTCGGGCGCATGTCCCGCATTGCGGCAAAAACCGGGATACACGCCTTCAAACGGCTCGAGCTGTTTGCGCGAGCAGGTGCAGGCATAGGCCAGGCCATGATTGAACCAGCGCTGGAGTATTTCGGCGTAGGCATCATGGCGCTCGCTCTGCCGAGCCATCTCGCCATCCCATTCAAAGCCGTAGCGCTCAAGGGTTTCAAGAATCGCGGCTTGCGCGCCGGCCACCTCGCGCGGCGGGTCCAGGTCTTCCATGCGTAACAGCCACTGGCCGCCGACTGCGCGAGCGTCCAGATAGGACGCCAGCGCTGCGACCAACGAGCCAAAATGCAGATAACCACTGGGAGTCGGCGCAAAGCGCCCGATATAGGCCGGTTTTTTCATGGGCGGGATGTTACGGGTGGCTAGCTTGAGTGAGCAAGCGAAACGCGGTTGGTCTTCACGCGGACTCTCGTGACGATGTTCACTCTGCGCCGCGTTGCTCGTCCAAGACCGGACGCAGAGCGTCCAGAACGGCATGCGACGCGGAGCGTCGCACGATAGTTGAGATTATCGTTCCTCACGCTCCAGCGTAGGAATGCCGTGCGTGAAGCTCGGCGTCACAGATCTTTGCCGCACCGCACATTCAAGATCGGACGCAAATCCGGAACGACGAACCGAAGTGAAGCGTCGGCACGATAGTCAACGCGCGTATTGGCACGAGGGGCGTGATTCCAACAGGCACAAAAAAAGACGCCGAAGCGTCTTTTTCAGTCAAAGGCGGCCCCAGGTCACTTACCGACCTGTTTTTCCTTGATTTCAGCAAGTGTCTTGCAGTCGACGCACTGGTCGGCAGTCGGGCGCGCTTCAAGACGGCGAATGCCGATCTCTACGCCGCACGATTCACACCAGCCGTATTCTTCGTCCTTGATCAGTTGCAGCGTCTTGTCGATCTTCTTGATCAGCTTGCGTTCGCGGTCACGGGCACGAAGTTCGAGGCTGAACTCTTCTTCCTGACTGGCACGGTCGGCCGGGTCGGGAAAGTTGGCTGCTTCGTCCTTCATATGGTCTACCGTTCGGTCGACCTCTTGCATCAAGTCCTGCTTCCACTTGTTCAGGATCTTGGTGAAGTGCGCGCGCATGGGCTCGCTCATGTACTCCTCACCCTTTGTTTCCGGGTAGGGTGCAAAGCCGCCGATTAGATGGCTGTGTTGCTTTTCTGGGGTGGGCATGTCTGGACCGCCTCTCACTCTTCTAATCTATTGCGCAGGATTGTTCCATCACCGACACCCGTCGGCCCTGCAGCTGCAAGCGGGCGAACTTACCAGATCAAATCGGAGTGCGCTACTCCCGGTTGTCGAGCATGACGACGCCGTCCGCTTATAGAGATGGCTATTTCACATCTGCCCTTCACTTAAATGAACTCTAGTCGATGCGTACCGTCGTAGCTTTCTTTTATTCAGCATTCGACGGCTGGGTTTTTCAGCCCGTTAAAGCACCGTAGTGCGGTCGGTTCGGTAGAATCATGCCGCGTCGTCATGACAATCATGTTTTTAATACCCGCACCCATAAAGGAATATCCATGCCCCAGCCTTACAGTGCACGTAGTCGCGCCATCGAACCTTTTCATGTCATGGCGCTGCTGGCGCGTGCCAATGAACTGCAGGCAGCGGGTCATGACGTTATTCACCTTGAAATCGGCGAGCCCGATTTTACGACTGCGCAGCCCATCATCAAGGCTGGCCAGGCGGCGCTGGCAGACGGCAAGACTCGCTACACCGCCGCTCGTGGTCTTCCGCAACTGCGCGAAGCCATTTCCGGATTCTACGCCCGACGCTACGGCGTTGATATTGATCCCCAGCGCATTCTGGTCACTCCGGGCGGTTCGGGCGCGTTGTTGCTTGCCAGCAGCCTGTTGGTCGATCCGGGCAAGCATTGGTTGCTGGCCGACCCTGGCTACCCTTGCAATCGACACTTCCTGCGTTTGATCGAGGGCGAGGCGCAACTGGTGCCGGTCGGTCCGCAAGAACGCTATCAACTGAATCCCGAACTGGTGGCGGCTCACTGGAACCAGAACAGTGTCGGCGCACTGGTGGCATCGCCTGCCAATCCTACCGGCACGCTGCTGAATCGCGACGAACTGGCAGCCTTGTCACAAGCGCTGAAAGCTCGCAACGGCCACCTGGTGGTGGACGAGATCTACCATGGCCTGACCTACGGCGTGGAGGCCAGCAGTGTGCTGGAGGTGGATAACGAAGCGTTTGTTCTTAATAGTTTTTCAAAGTATTTCGGCATGACGGGCTGGCGCCTCGGCTGGCTGGTTGCACCACAAGACGCCGTGGCCGATCTGGAAAAACTGGCGCAGAACCTTTACATCAGCGCGCCAAGCATGGCGCAACATGCCGCGCTTGCCTGCTTTGAGCCTCAGACACTTGAAATATTCGAGCAGCGGCGCGCCGAGTTCGGCCGTCGCCGGGACTTCCTGTTGCCTGCGCTGCGCGAACTGGGTTTCGGTATTGCCGTCGAGCCGGAAGGGGCATTCTATTTGTACGCCGACATCTCGGCGTTTGGCGGCGATGCCTTCGCGTTCTGCCGGCATTTTCTGGAAACCGAGCATGTCGCTTTTACGCCAGGCCTGGACTTTGGTCGCCATCAGGCTGGGCATCATGTGCGCTTTGCCTATACACAGAGCCTGCCGCGCCTTCAGCAGGCAGTCGAGCGAATTGCTCGCGGTTTGCGTAGCTGGGGTGCCTGATGCGCTTTGCTCCGCAGCTTGAACAGGGTCGTCTGCTGACCCGTTACAAACGCTTTCTGGCTGATATCGAAACCGACAGCGGCGAGCTGTTGACCATTCACTGCCCCAACACCGGTTCGATGCTCAACTGCATGATGCCCGGTGGGCGTGTGTGGTTCAGCCGTTCAAGTGACCCGAAGCGCAAGCTGCCGGGCACTTGGGAAATCAGCGAGACGCCGCAGGGCAGGCTGGCCTGTATCAACACCGGGCGAGCCAATACGCTGGTTGAAGAGGCCTTGCGCGCCGGGGTTATCAGCGAACTCGAGGGGTTTACGACGCTCAAGCGCGAGGTGGCCTACGGGCAGGAAAAGAGTCGTGTGGACTTTCGCCTTGAATACCCTGATGGCTATCTGTATCTGGAAGTGAAAAGTGTCACGTTGGGTTTCGATGATTCCAGTGTCGCTGCGTTTCCCGACGCGGTTACCCAGCGTGGTGCGCGGCACTTGCGTGAACTGGCCACGCTGGCGCGCGGGGGCGTGCGGGCCGTGTTGTTGTATTGCGTCAACCTCACCGGTATCGACGCCGTGCGACCCGCAAAGGAGATCGATCCGGTTTACGCGGCTGCGTTGCGCGAAGCCATTGACGCTGGTGTGCAAATTCTTGCCTACGGTGTGGACCTGACGCCAGACGAAATTGTTATTGACCGACGACTGCAGGTGCACTGGCTGGATTGAAGCGTTCTGGGCGTGACGAGTCAGCCCTCGTCATCCTCCATGGACAGCGACACCCAGATCCCCTCAGCATCTTCACGGCTCTGGATTGCCGTCAATGACTGGCCTTCGCAGGGGCCGGCAACGCATTCGCCATTCTCGATCAGAAACAACGCCCCATGCGTAGCGCACCGGATCAGGCTGGCGCTGCTGTCGAGGAATTGATCCGGCTGCCATTCCAGGGCGATACCGCGATGCGGGCAGCGGTTTTTGTAGATGAACACTTCACCCTGACGACGTACTGCCAGCAATGCGTGTCCGCCTAGCTCGAAACCCCTGCTTTGGGCTTCGTGCAAGTGACTTGAGGTGCAAAGGAATTTCAAGAAGCCTCCACAGGCCTGTTTTTTGGGTAGACGCCTGACCTGGGTAGTCTGACAGCTTCTTTGGATTGTCGCGTTGTCGTACGCCGGGCTTGTTACAGGCTGCGTCAGTTTTTTCCTGTCTTCCTGTGGCTTTTTTCTCTGAGCATGGTGCTCACGCCTGCTGGCCTTCAAGCCCGTATATCGTTCTGCCTATGTTTTGCAGAGCGAATACGCCATGAAAGAGATGACAGCAGATGATGAGCGGCTGGCGCGTCAGGTCATAAGGCTGCTTGAGCTGTTTGCCCTCAATGCCGACGACACGGAGCAGCGCATCGTCGGCATTTGTCAGCGCGCATGGACGCCTGTGGGGCAGGTTGCCGCGGTCTGCGTGCAGCCGCGTTTCGTGTGTCTGGCACGTACCACCCTGGACCGTATGCAGGCGCATGACATCAAGGTTGTCGCCATAGTCAATTTCCCCCACGGCAGCAGCAACATTCAGTCAGTGACCTCGCAAGTTCGCGCTGCGCTGCTGTCCGGCGCGGACGAAATAGATGTCGTGTATCCCTTTCGCGCACTGCTCGGTGGGGACAGGCAGCCCGGTCTTGAGATGATATCGGCGTGCAGCTCATTGTGTGCAGGGCGGGTCAAACTCACCGCGACACTTGAAACCGGCGATCTGCGCGATTCCCAAATGATCCTCAATGCTTGCCGCGATGCGATTGTTTCGGGTGCCGACTTTATCAAGACCAGCACAGGCAAATCAGCCACCCACGTTACACCGCAGGCTGCACGGGTGATGCTCGAGTCCATCGCGGATGTCGGCGGGCAGGTTGGGTTGAAGGTTGCGGGAGGGATCCGGACGTTCGACGAGGCACGTTTTTACATGATGCTGACGCATGCCCGTTTTGGTCGGCAATGGATGAATGCCGGGCGCGTGCGGTTGGGTGGCTCAAGCTTGCTGGATGATTTGCTGGCCAGACTTGGCCTGTATGAGTCGTATGGCAATGGTTTTTGAGAGGCGGGTAGTTTTTTGAAGGACAAAAAAAGACCCGGCAAAGAGCCGGGTCAAAAACCGTGATTAGCCTGATGAGGAGATAATCTGAAAGTCCGAACCAAGGTCTTTCAGTTACCGTCCAGTCTCGCGACCGGATGTGATAATCATAACGATTCTCATTTGTAAGTCAACAGTTCTTTTGACCCTGTCCATGCTCTTCACCTGACAGCTATCCATAGGCCAAAAATGCCTTGCACGGCATAACGGCTGGCTGCGCATGGCCACGATATTTAGAGGGGGAGAGTTTCAGAAATGAAGCGACACAGCGCCAGCCTGACATGCATTGCGCATGCAGGCTGCGACGGTTTTACAGTTTTAGCGGGTGCGATAGCGCAGGCGCGTACCGAAATTTACCGACATCAGAATCTCGTCAGCCGAGAGCTCGGCGGGGAAGAACACGCCTGAAATCTGTGCGTGAGCGATGCTCGCACCTTCCATCGGCGTGTGCCGCAGGTCCAGGCCGCGAAGGTCGGCAGACCGGAAGTAGGCGTCGGTGAAATCGATACCGGCGGTGTCCAGTGCCCGCAGGTCCAGCCCTCGAAAGTCACCCCCGGCCATATCGATTGTGCCGGTTCGCGGTTTCTCCTGGTTGAAACCTTCGACATCATCTTTGCGCAGCAGCATATAAAGCGGTGAGTCGATCTGTTTGGGCTGGCTCATGATGGCCTCGGACATGTGGTTGCGTTGGAATTATGGCGCCATTATATCGCCATCATTGTGGGGCCGTGAAGCATTACCCGCTCAACGGCCATGTACCGGTTTTACAGCCCCGGCAGGCGCTGGCGCAGGTTGTCGATGAGACTGTCCAGCTCACTGCTGATGTGGGTGGCAACCTTCTTGCTGCGCAGCGTTTCCTCTGCGCTGAGCGGTTCGCGATTGGCCTGCTGGGCCTCGATGACTTCCAGGGTCGCGTCGGAAGGATCATTGTTCTGTGCCTGACGCTGGGCAAGCCAGCCAGCGATCACTGCCTGTGGAGCTTCGCAATCGAGGATCAGAAACGGCACGCCGGTGTTTTCGGCGACTTTCGCCGCTGCATCGCGCTGCTCATGCTTGAGGTAAGTGGCATCGATCACCACCGAGAAGCCCGCACGCAGGGTTATACCGGCAAGCTCGTGCAGGTGAGCATAGGTTGCATCGTTGGCTTGCGCGCCATACATCTCTTCAGCTCGCCCGGCAAACAGACGCTTGCGCTCTATGTCCGAACGCAGGCGAATGGCACCCAGCGATTCCACCAGGCGCATTGCGACATGACTTTTGCCGACGGCTGATACACCGTGGGTAATTGTCAGGAACGGTGAGGGAATGGCGCTGTAGCTTTCGGCCAGATTGGCGTAGTTGCGGTATTGACGAAGCGTCGCTGCGCGCTGTACACCGTCGGCGTCGGATGGCTGGCTGAACAGGGCCACTTTGGCACGAACCATCGCCCGATAAGCCTTGTAGAAATTCAGCAGTTCCAGGCCTGCGTAGTCGCCGGTGACTTCCAGGTATTGGCTGATCAGGCGCCGAGACAATGATTTCAGGCCACGGTCTTCAAGGTCCATTGCCAGGAAGCCGATGTCGGCGTACACGTCGGTCTTGCGGAACGGTTCGTTGAACTCGATGCAGTCAAACAGCACGACCTTGCCGTCAATCACTGTCGCGTTGCCCAGATGGATGTCGCCGTGGCATTCGCGGATGAATCCGTCGGCCTTGCGCTGAGCCAGCAGTGGCTTGAGCCGCGCAAAGCTCGACTCTGCCCACGCCTGCAGGGCATCGAGCTGTGCCAGGTCGGATTTTTCGCTGATCAGTGGACGAATCTGCTCAAAATTCTGTACCACAGGGGCCATCACGCTGTCTGGCGAGCCCAGTTCGCTTTCGGTTCCGACCTGCGGCGAGCTGAGGTGGAAGCCTGCGATCTGGCGCGCCAGTTCGTCGATATGCGCAGTGGTCACCTCGCCGTTGGCCTGCAGGGTGCTGAGCAGGCCGTCCTGTGAAAACTGCTTCATCTTCAAGGCGTATTCGATGACTTCGCCGTCGCCGCCCAATTGCGGCGCGTCGACGGTGCCGGTGATCGGCAGCACTTCGATGTAGAGGTCGTCGGTCAGGCGCTGATTGAGGCGCAGCTCTTCGTGGCAGAAATGCTTACGCAGAGCCAGCGTAGTAAAATCCAGGAAACCGAAGTTCATCGGCTTCTTGAATTTGTAGGCATACGGGCCAGTCAGCAGAACCCACGAAATGTGCGTTTCGATGAGCTGGAAATTCTCCACCGGATGTGGGAAAAGAGCAGGGTTCTGCAGGGCAGCGATCAAAGACTTGCTCACGGGCGATCCTTCAGGAATGTGTTCAAAATGTAAGTACGCGATGCCGCCATTATGGCCGCTTGGCGCGAGGCTGCAAACCGCTGACTCGGGCGTCTGTCGATCCTTGCTAAAGTGCGTATAATCCGCGCCCATGACTCGATCCCGCACCTCTCGTTCTCCTAAAAAGCAACCTCCTCGCAGCCTGAACAAGTGGCTGGGCTGGGCGTTGAAGCTCGGTATTGTCGGCCTGGTTCTGCTGGGCGGCCTGGCCATTTACCTCGATGCAATCGTTCAGGAGAAGTTCTCCGGCAAGCGCTGGACCATTCCGGCCAAGGTCTATGCACGACCGCTGGAGCTGTTCGTCGGACAGAAGCTGAGCCGCGATGATTTTCTCATCGAACTCGACGCCTTGGGTTATCGCCGCGAAAGCGTCGCGAATGGTCCTGGCGCTGCGGCGGTGAATGGCAATACCGTCGACCTCAACACGCGGGGTTTCCAGTTCTACGAAGGCACTGATGCGGCGCAGCAGGTGCGCGTGCGCTTTTCCGGTGATTACGTCGCCGACCTGTCGTCGGGCAATGGTGCCAAGCTTGCCGTGGCGCGGCTTGAGCCCTTGCTGATCGGCGGGCTTTACCCGAAGAACCTCGAAGACCGGATCCTGATCAAGCTTGATCAGGCACCGCCGTATCTGCTCGACGGGCTGGTGGCGGTCGAGGACCGCGATTTCTATCACCACTTCGGCGTGTCGCCCAAGTCCATTGCCCGGGCTATCTGGGTGAATACTTCGCAAGGGCAGATGCGCCAGGGCGGCAGTACGCTGACCCAGCAGCTGGTCAAGAACTTCTACCTGACCAACGAGCGCAGCCTGACCCGCAAGCTCACCGAGGCCATGATGGCGGTCTTGCTGGAGATCCATTACAGCAAGCAGGAAATTCTCGAGGCTTACCTCAATGAAGTGTTTGTCGGTCAGGACGGTCAACGTGCAGTGCACGGTTTCGGTCTGGCCAGTCAGTATTTCTTCAGCCAGCCGCTTTCCGAACTGAAGATTCATCAGGTGGCGATGCTGGTCGGGCTGGTCAAGGGGCCGTCCTTCTACAACCCGCGCCGCAATCCCGAGCGTGCTCTGGAGCGTCGTAATCTGGTGCTTGACCTGTTTGAGCAGCAAGGTGTGGCAACCCCCGAAGTGGTGGCCGCCGCGAAGAAATTGCCACTGGGTGTGACCAAGACCGGCACGCTCGCCGACAGCTCGTTCCCGGCTTTTCTGGATCTGGTCAAGCGCCAGTTACGCGAAGACTATCGCGATGAAGACTTGACCGAAGAAGGGCTGCGGATCTTTACCAGCTTTGATCCGATCCTGCAGATGAAGTCCCAGGCCGCTATGGACGACACGTTCAAAAAGCTCGCCGGGCGCAAGGGTGTTGATGAAGTAGAGGCGGGTATGGTCGTCACCAACCCGGAGACCGGTGAGGTGCAGGCGCTGATTGGCGGTCGCGAGGCCGGGTTCTCGGGTTTCAACCGGGCGATCGATGCAGTGCGTCCGATAGGCTCGCTGGTCAAGCCGGCTATTTACCTGACCGCACTGGAACGTCCGAGCCAGTACACGCTGACCAGCTGGATTGCCGACGAACTGTTTCAGGTCAAAGGCGCTGATGGCCAGATCTGGAAACCGCAGAACTACGATCACAAGTCGCATGGCAACATCTTTCTGTATCAAGGGCTGGCGCATTCCTACAACCTGTCGACTGCCAAGCTGGGCCTTGAACTGGGTATTCCAACTGTCTTCAAGACACTGGCCAAGCTGGGTGTAACGCGTGAGTGGCCTGCTTATCCGTCGATGCTGCTGGGTGCGGGCGGCTTGAGCCCGATGGAAGTCGCCACCATGTACCAGACCATCGCCAGCGGCGGGTTCAATACGCCGATGCGTGGTATTCGCAGTGTGCTGACCGCCGAAGGTGAACCGCTCAAGCGTTATCCGTTCAAGATCGAGCAGCGTTTCGACCCAGGTGCCATTTATCTGGTACAGAATGCGATGCAGCGGGTAATGCGCGAAGGGACGGGCAAATCTGTTTACAACGTGTTGCCAAGCTCGCTGAATCTGGCGGGCAAGACCGGCACCAGTAATGACTCGCGCGACAGCTGGTTCGCCGGTTTCAGTCAGGATCTGCTGGCCGTAGTGTGGATGGGCCGTGATGATAACGGCAAGACACCGTTTACTGGCGCCACTGGTGCCCTGCAGGTCTGGACCAGCTTTATGCGCAAGGCCAATCCGCTGCCGCTGGACATGGCGATGCCGGATAACGTCGTTCAGGCATGGGTCGATGCGCAGACAGGCCAGGGTTCTGATTCGAGCTGCCCGAATGCAGTGCAGATGCCGTATATTCGCGGCAGTGAGCCCCAGCCCGGCGCGACATGCGGCGGCGCTCCGGCACCTGCCACTGAGGTGATGGACTGGGTCAAGGGTTGGTTGAACTAGGCAATCGAGGTTTTGAAGTGAATAAATGGTGGATTCCAGCTTTAACGGCACTGGCCTTGCTGAACGGCTGCGCCAGTGTGGAACGCGGCTCGATTCCGGTCGTGGATTCGAGCTCCAAGGTGTCCAACGGCGAGCGCGCGGCAGCGTCGCGTAATGGCACTTACCGAACCAACACCGCCCCGGTTCAGCAGCCGCAAGCCGTGCCGCAGGATTCGGGTGTCGTGGTGATGGTGCCGGGCGCGGGTGGTGCCGATGCAGGGCAGAGCTTCTCTGCGCCGACCAGTCAGGCGCCGTTCAGTGTCAACACGCCGCCTGTCGACGCCGCTCCGGTCAATCAGGCCCCGATCAGCCCGGCTCCGGCGAACAACAGTTACAGCATGCCGGCTGCCTCTGCACCGACCGGGATTCCGTCCAGTGGCGGCGGTCTGTCAGAGGACGAGCAGCTTGACGGGCCGGTACTGGCGTTGCTGACCACGGCACAGCAACAGCAGAGCAGTGGCGACCTCAACGGCGCATCCTCAAGCCTGGAGCGCGCGCAGCGTGTCGCCCCGCGTGAGCCTCAGGTGCTTTATCGTCTGGCTCAGGTGCGTCTGGCTCAGGGCGACGCAGCCCAGGCCGAGCAACTGGCTCGTCGCGGTCTGACCTACGCCAACGGGCGTACCAGCCTTCAGGCCAGCCTTTGGGGGCTGATCGCCCAGTCTCGCGAAAAGCAGGGTGACGCGGCCGGTGCTGCGCTGGCTCGCCAAAAGGCTCGCTGATGGACGTACGTTTGCCTGAGGTGGCCGAGCAGTTGCTGTTGATAGAGCGCGAGTTGCGCGCGCTGGGCTGGTGGGATACGACGCCGCCCAGCGAGCAGGCGCTTGCCAGTCAGGAACCGTTCAGCGTCGATACGCTCGAGTTCGCGCAGTGGCTGCAATGGATCTTCCTGCCGCGCATGAAAGTCATCCTCGAGCGTGACCTGCCGCTGCCCAATGCGTCCGGCATTCTGGAGATGGCCGAGATGGTCTATGCCGGGCGCCTGAGTGAAACCCGGCTGCTGCAGCAGCATCTGGCACGGTTCGACCAGTTGATTACGGCCGCTCGCTGAGCCAATCCTCTAGCGACAGAATTCGCTGATGGCTTTCTCGGTTTCTTCGGTACGCGTCTTGCGGTTTTCTTCCGTAAGACGCCTCGATTCTCCTCCAACCTGCTCGCGCACTCGCGGATTGTTCTGCAACTGCGCAAGATTGGTGCGCAGGGTTTCGCAATTTTCCGCGCGTTTCGCTTCCTGAGCCTTCACCTGACTTTTGACTTTCTGGTCAATAGCGCGTTGCTGTGCAGCTCCGTCGTCCGCAGGAGTGCTGGGCGCAGAGGCTGGTGGCGGCGTCTGCACATTGATTTCCTGCACATGCTGGCCGGTGGGGGGTTGAGCATCAAAATGCGTCACGCCCTGAGCGTCGACCCACTTATAGATTGAGGCGGCCTGGCTGGTTGTGCTGAGGGCCAGTGCGGCGGCGAGAATCATCCAATGCATGTCGTGTCCTTGAGAGTCTGTGCTCACAGAAAACTACCATAACGGTGCATTTCAGTCCGAAACGGTGCGATTTCCCCGGTCCTCTGTCAAGAAAGCGCACGGATCACTTGACTTGAAGGGGGGGAATCACAACAATCCAAAGTTCGCTGTAGAAGGACTGCCAGAAGCAGACCCTCTCAGTAGATCATGAGGCGCACACCCGCGCCGACCTGTAACACCCGCAACGCGTTACCTCGCGCTGGGTGGGAATGTTCCGCAACACTCAGGGACCTCCCAATACTTGCTCAGTCAGTGCTGACGTAGTCGGCGACCACCGTCGCTCATGCTCTGCTGGCAGTAAACCTATTAAGACCCGTCCCGGAGTGGGCGGTATTCTGGCGTTTTAGAGGTGAACAACGTGGAGCTTTTATCTGGCGCTGAAATGGTCGTCCGCTTTTTGCGTGACGAAGGCGTTGAGCATATCTATGGGTACCCGGGCGGTGCCCTCCTGCATGTCTACGATGCCCTGTTCAAAGAACCGGCGGTAAGCCATATCCTTGTTCGCCACGAGCAGGCTGCCACGCACATGGCCGACGGCTATGCGCGGGCTACCGGCAAGGCGGGCGTGGTGCTGGTGACGTCCGGTCCAGGTGCAACCAATGCCATTACCGGTATCGCCACGGCGTACATGGACTCCATTCCGATGGTGGTTCTGTCTGGTCAGGTAGCGAGCACGCTGGTGGGTACCGATGCCTTCCAGGAGACCGACATGATCGGTATCTCCCGACCGATCGTGAAGCACAGCTTCATGATCAAGCACCCGTCGGAAATCCCGGAAGTCCTGAAAAAGGCTTTCTACCTGGCGCAGTCCGGTCGTCCGGGCCCTGTAGTAGTCGACATTCCGAAAGACATGACCAACCCGGCCGAGAAATTCGAATACGTCTTTCCAAAAAAAGCCAAGCTGCGCTCCTACAGCCCGGCGGTTCGTGGCCATTCCGGCCAGATCCGCAAAGCCGTCGAGATGCTGCTGGCGGCCAAGCGTCCTATCGTCTACGCCGGTGGCGGCGTGATCATGGGCAATGCGTCGGCGCAACTGACCGAACTGGCACAACTGCTCAACGCTCCGGTCACCAATACCCTGATGGGGCTTGGCTGCTATCCGGGCACGGATCGTCAGTTCGTCGGCATGCTCGGGATGCACGGCAGCTACACCGCCAACCTCGCGATGCACCACACCGATGTGATCCTGGCAGTCGGCGCGCGCTTCGATGACCGTGTCATTAACGGCGCCAGCAAGTTCTGCCCGAATGCCAAAATTATCCACATCGACATCGACCCGGCTTCGATCTCCAAGACCATCAAGGCGGACGTGCCTATCGTCGGTCCTGTCGAAAGCGTGCTGACCGAAATGGTCGCCACTTTGAAAGAGATCGGCGAGACACCTGACAAGGCATCCGTTGCCGCGTGGTGGAAGCAGATTGACGAGTGGCGCGGTGCGGGTGATCTGTTCCCGTACAACCGTGGCGATGGCACGGTCATCAAGCCGCAAGCCGTTATCGAAACGCTGTGCGAAGTCACCAAGGGCGACGCTTACGTCACCTCGGACGTTGGCCAGCATCAGATGTTCGCTGCGCAGTACTACCGTTTCAACAAGCCGAACCGCTGGATCAACTCGGGCGGTCTGGGCACGATGGGCTTTGGCTTCCCGGCTGCGATGGGCGTCAAACTGAGCTTTCCGGATGCGCACGTTGCCTGTGTGACCGGTGAAGGCAGTATCCAGATGAACATTCAGGAACTGTCGACCTGCCTGCAATACGGCTTGCCGGTGAAGATCATCCTGCTCAACAACGGTGTTCTGGGCATGGTCCGTCAGTGGCAGGACATGAGCTATGGCTCGCGTCACTCGCATTCCTACATGGAATCGCTGCCTGATTTCGTCAAGCTGGTCGAAGCCTATGGCCACGTTGGCATGCGTATCACTGACCTGAAGGACTTGAAGCCGAAGATGGAAGAAGCTTTTGCCATGACTGATCGTCTGGTGTTCATGGATATTCAGGTCGATGTGACCGAGCACGTCTACCCGATGCAGATCAAGGACGGCTCCATGCGCGATATGTGGTTGAGCAAGACGGAGCGGACATAATCATGCGCCATATCATTTCCCTGCTGCTGGAAAACGAACCGGGTGCATTGTCTCGCGTCGTCGGTCTGTTCTCCCAGCGCAACTACAACATCGAAAGCCTGACCGTTGCGCCGACCGAAGACCCGACCCTGTCGCGTCTGACGCTCACCACCGTAGGCCATGATGAGGTGATCGAGCAGATCACCAAGAACCTCAACAAACTTATCGAAGTGGTCAAGCTGGTCGACCTGTCGGAAAGCGCTCACATCGAGCGCGAACTGATGTTGGTCAAGGTCAAGGCCACTGGCGCGCAGCGTGCCGAGATCAAGCGCACCACGGATATTTTCCGCGGGCAGATCGTCGACGTGACCGCCAGCGTTTATACCGTGCAGCTGAGTGGCACGAGCGACAAACTGGACAGCTTCATTCAGGCCATCGGCACCGCCGCTATCCTGGAAACAGTACGCAGCGGCGTAACGGGCATTGCCCGTGGCGACAAAGTGCTGAGCATTTAAATCAATTAAGCAAATGGCCTGAACGGCCAAGATAACAGGGGATTTCCATGAAAGTTTTCTACGACAAAGACTGTGACCTTTCGATCATCCAGGGCAAAAAAGTCGCCATCATCGGTTACGGTTCGCAAGGCCACGCTCAAGCGTGCAACCTGAAAGACTCCGGCGTTGATGTCACTGTTGGCCTGCGTAAAGGTTCGGCTACTGTCGCCAAGGCCGAGGCTCATGGCCTGAAAGTGACTGATGTTGCTTCTGCCGTTGCTGCTGCCGACCTGGTCATGATCCTGACCCCGGACGAGTTTCAGTCCCAGCTGTACAAGAACGAAGTCGAGCCGAACCTGAAAAAGGGCGCAACACTGGCGTTCTCCCACGGCTTCGCGATTCACTACAACCAGGTTGTACCGCGCGCTGATCTCGACGTGATCATGATCGCGCCAAAAGCTCCAGGCCACACCGTACGTACCGAGTTCGTCAAGGGCGGCGGTATTCCTGACCTGATCGCGGTTTATCAGGATGCTTCCGGCAACGCCAAGAACGTTGCCCTGTCCTACGCTTCGGGCGTTGGCGGCGGCCGTACCGGCATCATCGAAACCACCTTCAAGGACGAGACTGAAACCGACCTGTTCGGCGAGCAGGCTGTTCTGTGCGGCGGTACTGTCGAGCTGGTAAAAGCTGGTTTCGAAACACTGGTTGAAGCTGGCTACGCGCCGGAAATGGCCTACTTCGAGTGCCTGCACGAACTGAAGCTGATCGTTGACCTCATGTACGAAGGCGGTATCGCCAACATGAACTACTCGATCTCCAACAACGCCGAATACGGCGAGTACGTGACCGGCCCTGAAGTCATCAACGCTGAATCCCGCCAGGCCATGCGCAACGCTCTGAAGCGCATCCAGGACGGTGAATACGCGAAGATGTTCATCAGCGAAGGCGCTACCGGCTACCCATCGATGACCGCCAAGCGTCGTAACAACGCTGCCCACGGCATCGAAATCATCGGCGAGAAACTGCGCTCGATGATGCCTTGGATCGCTGCGAACAAAATCGTCGACAAAGACAAGAACTAAGCTTTAGCTTCGCAAAAAAAAACGCGGCCAATCGGTCGCGTTTTTTCGTTATGGGTCAGGCTCTGGTATAAAGCTGCATCGTTTGCCGCCGAACCCTCGCGGCAGACCTCTGTCGAACCTTTTCATACCGCTGCAAGGTAATCTCCATGAGCGAACGTCCCGAGGAGCCCAACAAGGCCTCCGACGCTGAAAGTCTGCTACCTATCGATGAACATGTAGAAGAAGGGCATGACGCCGAAGGCCGGCAGGTCCGGCATCGCGGTATCTATCTGCTGCCCAACCTGTTTACCACTGCGAACCTGTTCGCTGGCTTTTACTCCATCATCAGTTCCATGAGCGCACAAAGCGCGATGAGCGCGGGTGATACCGCCGGCGCGAGCAAGTATTTCGCGTTCGCTGCCATTGCGATCTTCGTCGCCATGGTTCTCGACGGGCTGGATGGTCGCGTTGCGCGCATGACCAATACCCAGAGCGCGTTTGGTGCCGAGTACGATTCCCTCTCCGACATGGTCGCCTTTGGTGTGGCACCCGCGTTGCTGGCATTCGGTTGGGCATTGGGTGACATGGGCAAGGTGGGCTGGATGGTCGCCTTCATCTATGTGGCGGGCGCGGCATTGCGTCTGGCGCGCTTCAACACTCAGGTCGGCAAGGCTGACAAACGTTACTTCATCGGTTTGGCTAGCCCGGCTGCGGCAGGTGTTGTGGCCGGCACGGTCTGGGCGTTCAGTGATTTCGGGATTCAGGGTTCGAAGCTGTCGTTCCTGGTGGCCTTGCTGGTTGCGGCGGCAGGCATGCTGATGGTCAGCAACATCAAGTACAACAGCTTCAAGGAGCTGGACCTGAAAGGGCGTGTACCTTTTGTTGCGATTCTGGCCGTGGTGCTGGTGTTTGCCGTGGTATTCAGCGATCCGCCACGTATTCTGCTGCTGATATTCCTCGCCTATGCCCTGTCTGGACCGATTCAGTATCTATTGCGTCGCCGCAAGGCCTAGTCAATGATCTAATTTCCACCATACTCCGTAGTCTATTGGTGCATCAGTTCCCTGGCCTGCGGAGTCATCATGCTAATCAAGCTTCCTTCTTCGTCCGACTCCAAAGAGTCGGACGTCACGCCTGAATCCATCTATCTCTCGCGACGTACATTGCTCGGCGGCTCGCTTGCGGGTCTGGCCGTCACGGCACTGCCACGCTGGGCAAGCGCTGCAGACGCTTCGCGCTATGCGGATGTAGAGCCCGGGAAAGCGCCGGGCTGGTTTGCCGACAAGCTGCCTTCTACAAAATGGCAGGCGGTCAACGTCAAGGATGAGGCGATCACGCCGTTCAAGGACGCGACCCACTACAACAACTTCTACGAGTTTGGTACCGACAAGGGCGATCCGGCAAAGAATGCCGGTTCCTTGCAGACCGAACCGTGGAGCGTCGTGATCGATGGCGAAGTCGGCAAGCCGGGCCGCTATGTGCAGGAAGACTTCATGAAGCCTTATCAGCTGGAGGAGCGGATCTACAGGCTGCGCTGCGTCGAAGCCTGGTCGATGGTCATTCCCTGGATGGGCTTTCCTATATCTGCACTGCTTAAGCAGGTAGAGCCGACCTCTAAGGCCAAATACATTCGCTTCGAAACGCTTGAAGACCCAAAGTCCATGCCTGGGCAACGCTCTGACTTTGCCCTCATCGACTGGCCGTATGTAGAAGGACTGCGGCTGGATGAGGCGATGAATCCATTGGTGATTCTTGCGGTGGGCATGTATGGGCGTGAGTTGCCTAATCAGAACGGCGCGCCGCTGCGTTTGGTGGTGCCTTGGAAGTATGGCTTCAAGAGTGTGAAGTCAATTGTGCGTATCAGTCTGGTCAGTGAGCAGCCGAAGACCACATGGCAAAGCATTGCGGCAAATGAGTACGGCTTCTATGCCAACGTTAACCCAACGGTGGATCACCCTCGTTGGACTCAGGCCCGAGAGCGTCGCTTGCCGAGCGGCCTGTTCAGTCCGAATCTGCGCGACACGAAAATGTTCAACGGTTATGAGGAGGAGGTGGGTGCCTTGTATGCCGGTATGGATTTGCGGAAGGACTATTGATGCGATACCCGTTCTGGCGTCTGGCTGTATTTCTCGCCGCGTGCGTTGCGCCGGTCTGGTGGCTCTATCAGGCATGGATCTTTGCCTTGGGGCCTGATCCGGGCAAGGTTCTGGTAGAAGATTTCGGGCTAGCGACTCTGGTGATGTTGCTGATCACAATGTCCATGACGCCTTTGCAGCGCCTGACCGGCTGGCCGGGATGGATCGTTGTCCGTCGTCAACTGGGGTTGTGGTGTTTTGCTTATGTAGTGCTGCACATGACGATGTATGCGCTGTTCATCCTCGGGCTGGATTTAGGCCAGTTGGGCGTAGAGTTGGTAAAGCGTCCCTATATCATCGTGGGTGCGTTGGCGTTTCTCGGGCTGCTGGCTTTGGCTGTGACGTCCAATCGCTATAGTCAGCGTCGACTCGGAGCGCGCTGGAAGAAGCTACACCGGCTTATATATGTGATTCTGGGGCTGGGCTTGCTGCACATGTTCTGGATTGTCAGGGCTGACCTTAAGGAATGGGCGCTGTATGCGGGGATAGGCGCGTTCCTGTTGCTGCTGCGGATTCCAATGATTACAAGGCGAATCCCGCGTCCTGGAGGCTCTGCCGGGACAGGATCGAAGAAAGTTCAAAATAACGGTTGACGCCCTCTGTGATCTGTCTATAATTCGCCCCACTTCCGGCGCAGACGGAAACGAAAAATCCTTGTAGATCAATAGTTTACAAGGATTTGGAGTGAAGAGTCAGCGAGGAAGTAGGTCGAGTCAGCAGTGATCGACAGCGGTGAGAAAAAAGAGTTTGACACGCGGTTGTAACGCTGTAGAATTCGCCTCCCGCTGATGAGCAACTGAAGAGTTGATCGAAGCGCAAGTGGTTGAAGTTGCAAAGGAAACTTTGAAAGCTTCTTAAAATAACCGCTTGACAGATACAAGAGACGCTGTAGAATGCGCGCCTCGGTTGAGACGAAAGCTCTTAACCACCCGCTCTTTAACAACTGAATCAAGCAATTCGTGTGGGTGCTTGTGGTGTCAGACTGAAGTCAACAGATTATCAGCAGCCCAAGTTACTCCGCGAGAAATCAAAGATGTAACCAACGATTGCTGAGCCAAGTTTAGGGTTTTCTCAAAACCCAGTTAGATGTTTGAACTGAAGAGTTTGATCATGGCTCAGATTGAACGCTGGCGGCAGGCCTAACACATGCAAGTCGAGCGGCAGCACGGGTACTTGTACCTGGTGGCGAGCGGCGGACGGGTGAGTAATGCCTAGGAATCTGCCTGGTAGTGGGGGATAACGCTCGGAAACGGACGCTAATACCGCATACGCCCTACGGGAGAAAGCAGGGGACCTTCGGGCCTTGCGCTATCAGATGAGCCTAGGTCGGATTAGCTAGTTGGTGAGGTAATGGCTCACCAAGGCGACGATCCGTAACTGGTCTGAGAGGATGATCAGTCACACTGGAACTGAGACACGGTCCAGACTCCTACGGGAGGCAGCAGTGGGGAATATTGGACAATGGGCGAAAGCCTGATCCAGCCATGCCGCGTGTGTGAAGAAGGTCTTCGGATTGTAAAGCACTTTAAGTTGGGAGGAAGGGCAGTTACCTAATACGTGATTGTTTTGACGTTACCGACAGAATAAGCACCGGCTAACTCTGTGCCAGCAGCCGCGGTAATACAGAGGGTGCAAGCGTTAATCGGAATTACTGGGCGTAAAGCGCGCGTAGGTGGTTTGTTAAGTTGGATGTGAAATCCCCGGGCTCAACCTGGGAACTGCATCCAAAACTGGCAAGCTAGAGTATGGTAGAGGGTGGTGGAATTTCCTGTGTAGCGGTGAAATGCGTAGATATAGGAAGGAACACCAGTGGCGAAGGCGACCACCTGGACTGATACTGACACTGAGGTGCGAAAGCGTGGGGAGCAAACAGGATTAGATACCCTGGTAGTCCACGCCGTAAACGATGTCAACTAGCCGTTGGGAGCCTTGAGCTCTTAGTGGCGCAGCTAACGCATTAAGTTGACCGCCTGGGGAGTACGGCCGCAAGGTTAAAACTCAAATGAATTGACGGGGGCCCGCACAAGCGGTGGAGCATGTGGTTTAATTCGAAGCAACGCGAAGAACCTTACCAGGCCTTGACATCCAATGAACTTTCCAGAGATGGATTGGTGCCTTCGGGAGCATTGAGACAGGTGCTGCATGGCTGTCGTCAGCTCGTGTCGTGAGATGTTGGGTTAAGTCCCGTAACGAGCGCAACCCTTGTCCTTAGTTACCAGCACGTAATGGTGGGCACTCTAAGGAGACTGCCGGTGACAAACCGGAGGAAGGTGGGGATGACGTCAAGTCATCATGGCCCTTACGGCCTGGGCTACACACGTGCTACAATGGTCGGTACAGAGGGTTGCCAAGCCGCGAGGTGGAGCTAATCTCACAAAACCGATCGTAGTCCGGATCGCAGTCTGCAACTCGACTGCGTGAAGTCGGAATCGCTAGTAATCGCGAATCAGAATGTCGCGGTGAATACGTTCCCGGGCCTTGTACACACCGCCCGTCACACCATGGGAGTGGGTTGCACCAGAAGTAGCTAGTCTAACCTTCGGGGGGACGGTTACCACGGTGTGATTCATGACTGGGGTGAAGTCGTAACAAGGTAGCCGTAGGGGAACCTGCGGCTGGATCACCTCCTTAATCGACGACTCAGCTGCGCCATAAGCACCCACACGAATTGCTTGATTCATTGAAGAAGACGATTAGAAGCAGCTTTAAGCTCCAAGCTGATAGCTCAACGCTAGCGGCTACAAGCTCGAAATTGGGTCTGTAGCTCAGTTGGTTAGAGCGCACCCCTGATAAGGGTGAGGTCGGCAGTTCGAATCTGCCCAGACCCACCAATTTTGTGTGGGAAACGCCTGTAGAAATACGGGGCCATAGCTCAGCTGGGAGAGCGCCTGCCTTGCACGCAGGAGGTCAGCGGTTCGATCCCGCTTGGCTCCACCACTTACTGCTTCTGTTTGAAAGCTTAGAAATGAGCATTCCATTGATCCTGACGATCAGTGCATGAATGTTGATTTCTAGTCTTTGATTAGATCGTTCTTTAAAAATTTGGGTATGTGATAGAAAGAAATAGACCGGGCACCTCTTTCACTGGTGTGTGTCCGGGCTAAGGTAAAGTTTGTGAATGCAAACTTTCGGCGAATGTCGTCTTCACAGTATAACCAGATTGCTTGGGGTTATATGGTCAAGTGAAGAAGCGCATACGGTGGATGCCTTGGCAGTCAGAGGCGATGAAAGACGTGGTAGCCTGCGAAAAGCTTCGGGGAGTCGGCAAACAGACTGTGATCCGGAGATGTCTGAATGGGGGAACCCAGCCATCATAAGATGGTTATCTTGTACTGAATACATAGGTGCAAGAAGCGAACCAGGGGAACTGAAACATCTAAGTACCCTGAGGAAAAGAAATCAACCGAGATTCCCTTAGTAGTGGCGAGCGAACGGGGACCAGCCCTTAAGTTGTATTGAGATTAGCGGAACGTTCTGGAAAGGACGGCCATAGTGGGTGATAGCCCTGTACGCGAAAATCCCTTTGCAATGAAATCGAGTAGGACGGGGCACGAGAAACCTTGTCTGAATATGGGGGGACCATCCTCCAAGGCTAAATACTACTGACTGACCGATAGTGAACCAGTACCGTGAGGGAAAGGCGAAAAGAACCGCGGAGAGCGGAGTGAAATAGATCCTGAAACCGTATGCGTACAAGCAGTGGGAGCCCACTTTGTTGGGTGACTGCGTACCTTTTGTATAATGGGTCAGCGACTTATTTTCAGTGGCGAGCTTAACCGAATAGGGGAGGCGTAGCGAAAGCGAGTCTTAATAGGGCGTCTAGTCGCTGGGAATAGACCCGAAACCGGGCGATCTATCCATGGGCAGGTTGAAGGTTGGGTAACACTAACTGGAGGACCGAACCGACTACCGTTGAAAAGTTAGCGGATGACCTGTGGATCGGAGTGAAAGGCTAATCAAGCTCGGAGATAGCTGGTTCTCCTCGAAAGCTATTTAGGTAGCGCCTCATGTATCACTGTAGGGGGTAGAGCACTGTTTCGGCTAGGGGGTCATCCCGACTTACCAAACCGATGCAAACTCCGAATACCTACAAGTGCCGAGCATGGGAGACACACGGCGGGTGCTAACGTCCGTCGTGAAAAGGGAAACAACCCAGACCGTCAGCTAAGGTCCCAAAGTCATGGTTAAGTGGGAAACGATGTGGGAAGGCTTAGACAGCTAGGAGGTTGGCTTAGAAGCAGCCACCCTTTAAAGAAAGCGTAATAGCTCACTAGTCGAGTCGGCCTGCGCGGAAGATGTAACGGGGCTCAAACCATGCACCGAAGCTACGGGTATCATCTTTTGATGATGCGGTAGAGGAGCGTTCTGTAAGCCTGTGAAGGTGAGTTGAGAAGCTTGCTGGAGGTATCAGAAGTGCGAATGCTGACATGAGTAACGACAATGGGTGTGAAAAACACCCACGCCGAAAGACCAAGGTTTCCTGCGCAACGTTAATCGACGCAGGGTTAGTCGGTCCCTAAGGCGAGGCTGAAAAGCGTAGTCGATGGAAAACAGGTTAATATTCCTGTACTTCTGGTTATTGCGATGGAGGGACGGAGAAGGCTAGGCCAGCCTGGCGTTGGTTGTCCAGGTTTAAGGTGGTAGGCTGAGATCTTAGGTAAATCCGGGATCTCAAGGCCGAGAGCTGATGACGAGTGTTCTTTAGAACACGAAGTGGTTGATGCCATGCTTCCAAGAAAAGCTTCTAAGCTTCAGGTAACCAGGAACCGTACCCCAAACCGACACAGGTGGTTGGGTAGAGAATACCAAGGCGCTTGAGAGAACTCGGGTGAAGGAACTAGGCAAAATGGCACCGTAACTTCGGGAGAAGGTGCGCCGGTGAGGGTGAAGCATTTACTGCGTAAGCCCACGCCGGTCGAAGATACCAGGCCGCTGCGACTGTTTATTAAAAACACAGCACTCTGCAAACACGAAAGTGGACGTATAGGGTGTGACGCCTGCCCGGTGCCGGAAGGTTAATTGATGGGGTTAGCGCAAGCGAAGCTCTTGATCGAAGCCCCGGTAAACGGCGGCCGTAACTATAACGGTCCTAAGGTAGCGAAATTCCTTGTCGGGTAAGTTCCGACCTGCACGAATGGCGTAACGATGGCGGCGCTGTCTCCACCCGAGACTCAGTGAAATTGAAATCGCTGTGAAGATGCAGTGTATCCGCGGCTAGACGGAAAGACCCCGTGAACCTTTACTATAGCTTTGCACTGGACTTTGAATTTGCTTGTGTAGGATAGGTGGGAGGCTTTGAAGCGTGGACGCCAGTCTGCGTGGAGCCAACCTTGAAATACCACCCTGGCAACTTTGAGGTTCTAACTCAGGTCCGTTATCCGGATCGAGGACAGTGTATGGTGGGTAGTTTGACTGGGGCGGTCTCCTCCTAAAGAGTAACGGAGGAGTACGAAGGTGCGCTCAGACCGGTCGGAAATCGGTCGTAGAGTATAAAGGCAAAAGCGCGCTTGACTGCGAGACAGACACGTCGAGCAGGTACGAAAGTAGGTCTTAGTGATCCGGTGGTTCTGTATGGAAGGGCCATCGCTCAACGGATAAAAGGTACTCCGGGGATAACAGGCTGATACCGCCCAAGAGTTCATATCGACGGCGGTGTTTGGCACCTCGATGTCGGCTCATCACATCCTGGGGCTGAAGCCGGTCCCAAGGGTATGGCTGTTCGCCATTTAAAGTGGTACGCGAGCTGGGTTTAGAACGTCGTGAGACAGTTCGGTCCCTATCTGCCGTGGACGTTTGAGATTTGAGAGGGGCTGCTCCTAGTACGAGAGGACCGGAGTGGACGAACCTCTGGTGTTCCGGTTGTCACGCCAGTGGCATTGCCGGGTAGCTATGTTCGGAAAAGATAACCGCTGAAAGCATCTAAGCGGGAAACTTGCCTCAAGATGAGATCTCACTGGAACCTTGAGTTCCCTAAAGGGCCGTCGAAGACTACGACGTTGATAGGTTGGGTGTGTAAGCGCTGTGAGGCGTTGAGCTAACCAATACTAATTGCCCGTGAGGCTTGACCATATAACACCCAAGCAATTTGAGTGGACTTCCTGACAGGAGCATCAGATTGCGGTGACTGTGAAGATGACATGAACCGAAGGTTTGCGTCACAACCGCACCGAGCTATCACATACCCGATTTGCTGAAGCGCGCCGCATGGCACGATTCGGTACCCGAATTTCTTGACGACCATAGAACATTGGAACCACCTGATCCCATCCCGAACTCAGCAGTGAAACGATGTATCGCCGATGGTAGTGTGGGGTTTCCCCATGTGAGAGTAGGTCATCGTCAAGATTGAATTCCAGAAACCCTCATCGCTTATGCGTTGAGGGTTTTTGTTTGTCTGGGGTTCCACAAACCTCTGCATTGGAGCCAGGGATTCCCTCAGCTCAGTTGAACGCCCCCATGCCTGCCAATCTGCTACCGGGGCGCAGATGGAAGCTGCTCAGCACTGGCAGACTTCCATCCAACTGACGCGGCGCCCAACCAGTGTCCGAGACATCTTCAAAGTCAGCGTCGGTTACAGGCGTTGGCAATGCCCATGAGTTGTGGGCCATATCCAGTCCTTCGCTGTTTACGGTCAACCGTCCCTTGTAGGCAATATTGTTGAGCAGGTGGCCGAGAGGGATCAGCGAGCCGTCTGGCGCGATACCCGCCATGTTGTAGTTTGCGCCATTGGAAAAAGCCGTGTTGTTGATGAAGTCCAGTGCCAATGTATGGTGATTGGCGTAGAAACCGGCGGATTTGTTGTCGAAGGCAACTGAATTACGGACGATATGTTTCACACCATTGGGCACATACTTGCCACCGTATCCGCCCGCTTTGATGCCATTGCCGTTGCCCGCTTCGAGTTTGGTGTGCGTGCCAGGCAGGTAGCCTTGCTGCCATGTCCACGAGTTTTCGATGGTTACCGGCGAGAAGGCATTGATCAGGTCAAAGCCGTCGTCGGAATTGGCCCAGGCTCTGCAACCGCGAAATACGTTACCTGGATGCCCCGCCTTGATGTGTGCGCCGAAGCCGTCAGCGCTCTGACCTGCGCCGTTTGAGGTGTAAGGATCGTAGTTGTGGTGGGAGTCGGTATTGAGTACCAGGTTATAACCGCCGTTCTGAATGAACAGGCCTGGCCCCATGTTGTGATGCAAGTTGAGTTGCTCGAAAGTGTTGTGGCTGCCGCTGTTCCAGATACCCCAGGACTCGTGATTGAGATGGTTATCCGGCTGCTGCGGCACGCCCGTTACCTCCAGCCCCTTCAGGTGCAACCAGCTACCGGTAACGTTGAAGCCTTTGACGCGACAATCGTCTTTCATGGCCGAGAAATCAAACACCGGTGTTTCGCCCGGATAGGCCCAGTAACGTATAGGTTTGTTTTCGCTGCCGCTGTTGTTCAGGGTGATGGCATTGACGGTGTCTGTACGGGTAGCGCAGCTGTTGATGCCTGCTGTGTAGGTGTAGATTCCGCCGCGAAAATACACCGTGTCGCCGGCTTTTGCGGTTTGCTGCGCACGCATGATGGATTGCAATGGTGCGGCTTTTGTACCGGCAGCGTGATCATTGCCATTTGGGGCAACGTAATAGTCGGTTGCATGCGCTGTTGCAGCAACGGTCAGCAAGACCGTCAACAGTATGGTTTTCATGAGGTCACTCCAGGCCAGCGTCTCGTAATCGTATGCGTGTTTGCTGCACCCCATTGTGAATTCAATGAATAAAGAGTCTGTTTGTGCAAGGCCTGCACTATGGCCTCACTCAATTCGAAGACAATAAAAAAGGCCGCATTCTCATGCGGCCTTCTGACTACAGCTAACGACCCTTACGAAGCCAGCTCTGGAACCGCTGGTTTCACATCATCACGACGCTGAATGTATTTCCAGTCAGCCTCATCGATGTATATCCCGTTAGGCCCGCTGCCGCCTTCCAGGTCGATGGCAACGTGAGCCGAGACCTGTGGCTTCACACTTGCCAGAATCGGAACGAAGCCCAGTTGCAGGCTCGTTTCCAGCAGCGCAGCCTGGTTCTTCTCATCGATGTCTGCTGCTTCGTCCAGGTAATAAGGCAAGCGCACCCGACCAGCCTGATCCCGATCCATCAAGTGCAGCAACAGGTACATGTTGGTCAATGCCTTGATGGTCATCGTCGTGCCGTTGGACGCCGCGCCGTCGATATCGGTGTGGATAACCGGCTGACCATTGACCTTGGTGATCTCGAATGCAAGCTCGAACAAGTCCTTCAAGCCCAACTGGTTATGGTTGGCAGCCACAAGTCGCGCCAGATACTCCTTGGCCTCTTCGTTCTTGTTGTCCTGCTCGGCGCTCTGGCTCAGGTCGAAGACAGACAGCGTCTCGCCTTCTTCATATTGCCCGGCGCTGTGGATAATCTGGTCGATGTGCTTGAGTGCTTCCTTGTTCGGCGCGAGCACGATACGGAAGCTTGCCAGGTTAGAGACTTGACGCTTGTTGATCTCGCGGTTGAACAGCGCCAGTTGATGCTCAAGGCTATCGTAGTCGCTACGAATATTGCGCAGGGTGCGGGCGATGTCAGTAACCGCAGCGCGACGAGCCTTGCCCAGCGTAAGTGCCTCATCGGTACGGTGTGCGTAGGCATTGATCAGCAGTTGCAGGCGACGCTCCATGTCGTCCTCGCTGTCGAATTTGGCCACGCCCTTGAGGCGAACCTGGGCATACAGCGCTTCGATCTGCCCATCGCTGCGCAACAGACCTTGCCAGCTGTCCTGATAATCGTTGAGCAGTGGCAACAGGTTATCCATGGAATCATCAGTCGGGTCCATGAACGGCGTGCCGAACGGCAGATCCGCAGGCAACAACTGGCGGCGACGTAGCGCGTCGTCCAGCGTGCGTTGCTTGGATTCCATGTCACCAATCTGACGGGCGATCAGTTGCAGCTTGGCCGAGAGCTGCTGGACGCGTTCGGTGAATGCATCGCTGGAGCGTTTCAGTTCATCCTGAGCGGCTTCCATCTGCGCCAGCTCTTCCAGCTTGCCTGGCTCCTCCGCGCTCAAGGTCTGGCAGCGGCGGAAGTCTTCAAGTGCTTTTTGAGCATCCAGCACCTGTTGATACAGCGCCTCGGTGCGGGTCTTGCTCGCCGCGCGGTCGGCGGCCACAGCCTGCTGGGTTTTCAGTTGTTTGAGTTCTTTTTCCAGACGCCCTTTCTGATCGCGCAGCGCAGCACGATCGGCCAGCGCCTGCAGGGCAGGAGGCTCGATACTCGACAGGTTGATTGTCAGCCCCTGTACTGCAAACTGATCGCCCTTGAAGCCATCCAGAATGGTCTCCAGCGACTTGACCCACGCATCGCCATCATCCAGCGCAATACCTTGCTCACCCAACGGCAAGCTGAACAGTGCGCTGTTGAACAGACGCATCAGACGTTCTACGTCCGGCTGGGAGAACTCTTCACGCAGACGGGCGTAACTGTTGTTGTCCGCGTGGTCGAGCTGTTGCTTGACCGACTTGAGGCGTTTCTCCAGGTCGCGCAAACGCTCGTCCAGGTCTTCGGCGCTGAACTGCCGGGACTGGGCCAGCGCACCGGCCAGCTCATCGTGAGCATCCTTGGCTGCGAGCAGTTGCTGCTCCAGCACCTTGACGTCATCGACCAGCGCGAAACGATTCTTCAGCACCGACAGCTCGCCGACCCAGCGCTGGATACTGCTGATCTCGCGCTCCAGACGCATCAGTTCCTGAGTGCTGCTGCGCTGATCGTTCTGCATCTCATCCTGCTGAGCACGGTAATGCTCGGCCTGAGCGACCAGTTCTTCCTTGCGCGCGCCAGAGTAGTCCGACCAAGTGCCAAGCAGTGAATCAAGGATCGGCGACAGACGATGCAGTTTGCCGCGCAACAGATCACGCTGTTTGACCCCGGAAGCCAGTGCCTCGACCAGCGGGCCAGCCAGTACCAGCGAGTTGTAATCCTGTTCCATGCGCCGCACGTCGCGGAAAGCTTCTTCACAGGCGGCGATGTAGTCGACGCTGCCCGAACGCAGGCTGTGCTCGAACGCATCGAGAAACAGCTGCTTGAGTTTGGCTGCCGTGATTTCACGCATGTGCAGCAGGTTGATGAACAGCGCGCGGAAAGTCTTCAGGCTCTGCTCGCTGGTGGAGCGTAGCGGGATCAGGGTCAGGTCCAGCGGGATCGAGGTATGACCGCCGACCAGCAGGCGGCGCAACTCGTCCGGCTTGAGTTCGTAGGCTTTCAGGCCCTGGCTTTCCAGGTTGCTGAACAGCTCTTTCTGACGCAGGCAGGTGTCGTTCTTCTGGTAATGACCCAGGTCCAGCTCGCCGGCATAGGCAAAGAACTGGTGGCCGAAACCGCCACCCGGGCCGCGGCCTACCACGCCAATCACATGCGGGCCGTGGGGCAGGGAGACTTCCACCAGAATGTAACTGGTGTCGGTGGCAAAGTAGAAGCGCCGGGACTGCTCAAGGCTGTACTTGCCGAAGCTCATGTCCGACATGCGTGCCAGAATCGGGAATTGCAGAGCGTTGATCGAGGCGCTCTTGCCGAGGTTATTCGCGCCGTACACCGACAGCGGGTTTTCCAGCGGGAACAGGCCGAGGCTGTAACCGGCGGTGTTCAACAGGGCAAAGCGGCGGATGCCATAACGTTCCTGGCTCATGTGTCCATCTCCTGTCGTTGCTCATCGGCGATTGCCCGGGCAAGTGCCTCTTCCTCGGTTTCTTCACCGAATTCAGCCAGGTCCAGCGGGTCATCGGTTTCCAGCAGCTTCTCGTCGCTGTCGTCATCGATGAGCACAGGCGTTGGCAGTGGCAGGGCGCTATGCAGGCTGGCCGCCAGATCGCGGTCCTGTTGCACCGACAGGCATACATCGAGAAAACGGTGCATCGGCGGCAGGAAGCGGTAGATACCGACCTCTTCACTGGCAAAACCCAGTTGCGTCATGCGGCGCATGATCTTCTCTTCAAGCTCTTCCTGGGTCTGCACTTCCGCCTGAAGAAACAGGTCCCGGTACTTTTCCAGCATCGAAGGCAGTTCGTCACGGCCCAGACTGCCGCCATCCAGCACGGCCATCGGGTCGCGGCCCTGATCGGCCAGATGCTCGACGAGGATGAAGGTGAACAGCGCCAGACGCTGAGCGGTCTTGTTGACCTGCGCGGCAGCCAGTTCAGGCACGAAATAGTAGAAGCCACGGGTGTCGCAGATCAGTTCGTAGCCCAGTGCCTTGAACAGCGCGCGGTACTGGTCCTGGCAGTTGGAGAGTTGGGCATACAGCTCCGGGTCGCGGCGGCTGATGTGATAGCCCTTGAACAGCTCGCGAAAGATCGGCGCGAGCTGGGACATTTCGGATAGATCAAGATGCATGAACAGGGCTCTCGGAATGCTCTGGCTGCTCGTCTTTTGCGGCGAGCAGGGCAAAGGAGCGCAGGCTGACGCGGTGCTCCCGGGTGAAATATTCGCGACGCTCGAGGCGTTCACGGGCGAAGCGCTTGTCCCGCGACAACCGCGAGAACCAGTACAACAGCTCGT
Source organism: Pseudomonas sp. Pme6b (assembly GCF_058129925.1). Classification (NCBI taxonomy): domain Bacteria; kingdom Pseudomonadati; phylum Pseudomonadota; class Gammaproteobacteria; order Pseudomonadales; family Pseudomonadaceae; genus Pseudomonas; species Pseudomonas sp. Pme6b. Next base: position 5,186,835 of record NZ_CM176704.1, on the reverse strand, counting down.
CGGTTTCGCCAGTCGGTTCCTGCTCCAGCAACCAGACCATCAGGTCAGGCATCGGCAGGGCGCTTTCGCAGCGTTCGAGCATTTCCTTGACCGTACGTGGCGCGCGGGGCGGTTCGCCCTTGCGTGTACCACTGGCCTTGGGGAATTTCGCAGGCTTGGGTTCAAAGCGCGCCAAGGCATAGACGTAAGCCTCGACCTGACTCGCGCTGCCCAGAAAGGTACTTTGCGGGCGGGTAAACAATGGCATGGCAGCCTGTGGCACTGCGTCCAGACCCTTGCGCCGAATCGCCGACAGGGCCAGCGCCGCGCCACGAGTCACCGCGTTGTGGCGACGTGCTTCCTCGCGCAGCGGCAACAGCAGCTCGCGTGCATGACGCAAGGTCAGCTGGGCGCTGGTCTGCATCTCCAGAATGCGCGCATGGGTGCGCAGCAGCATGTCGTCATCGACCAGATGACCGAGGCGTTGTTGCTCGGTCAGCAGGCGCAGCAGCACATTCTCGACCTTGCGCACACCCTGTTCGAAAGCGCCGTCGGCATTGACCAGTTGAATCATCGGCTCGACGTATTCATCCCAGGTGGCCAGAACTTCTGCATACCGCTGGCGCAAGGGGATCTGCCGGTCGCTGGTCTTGGCCCGGTCGGCGACCGCGACCAGTGCCTGTTCGTCGTTGGCGAGCTTCTTGAGAACGTCGCGCACGCGCATGTCCAGCAGCCGCAGCTGCCTGGCCAGATCATTGGCATCGCGAATATCGAACGCGTCCTGAATGTAACCGGCCAGGCGCTCCAGATGGCGCAGATAAGCCTCGATTTCCAGGCACAGGCCCAGCCGGTGCTCGCGGCGCAGGTAGGACAGGAAGTCATGGATCTGTGCGTTGAGCTCAAAGCGGTTCGGACTTTTCGCGACGGGCACCAGAATGTCCAGACGAATCCACACGTCCAGCAGGTTGGTGATGTCTTGCGGGGTGCTGTCCTGCTGCTGAGCGCCCAATTGCAGGCGCAGCTCGCTCAGGCTCAACGTACCCTGGTCGAAGTGTTCGCATAAGGGCTCGAGTAGCGCCCAGTGCTCGGCAAGGGCGCGCAGGACGCGCTTGGGTTCGATCATCGTTAGGCCGACTGTTGGCAAGTGAAAAGCGGCAATTGTACTGCATCAGTCGCCTGATATTTCACCTGCGGGCGATATGCTGCAGCGCAAAAAGGCGAACAACGCTAGAATTGCGCGCTTAACTTATCCACAGGTGGCTGACCCTTGCTCAACGAGTCCCGTCGCCGCGCTTATTTGACCGCCATGCAGGTGGTCAACTGGCTGCCGCGCACAGAACTGCCATTCGCCGCGCCCTCGCGTCCGGAGCTGCTTGCGCCGTTACCGCCGCCGGTCGAGGTGCAGAACATTGCGCCTGCTGCCGCGCCATCTGCGCACGCTGCGCCGGTCGAAGCTGCGAACGTGGTGCCGATCGCCCGGCAGCCCGAGCGCCCGAAGGTCGAGGTGCCGCGTCCGTCACTGGCCAGCACGCGCACAGTTGCCGCGGTCGAAGAGGTCGCGCCTGCGCAGCCAAAGGCTCCGGTTGTGCCGCCACCGCGTTTTGCCCTGCAATTGCTGCGTGCCGGCCGTTGCCTGCTGCTGGTAGAACTGACCACCGGCCAGCCGTTTCAGAGCCGCGATCCGTCCTACCTGCTGCTCAAGGACATGCTGCGCGCTGCCGGTCTGCCCGACAGCCCGCAGATTATCGGCGAACCGGTGCGCTGGCCGTTGCTGGTGCGCGGCCAGATGGATCAGGGCCCGGAAGCGGCGCGCGACTTCGTGCAAGGCTTTGTCGGTGCCCGGCTTGAGGACGAACCCTGTGCGTGCCTGTGGCTGATCGGTTTGCCTTCGATGAAGTTCGCCGGTGAAGCCGACGCCGAATCCTATAACCGCGAATTGCAGATCGAAGGTCTGGGCACTGCCTGGGCGTTGCCGGGTCTTGAATTAATGATGGACGAGCCTGAGCGCAAGGCCGATGTCTGGAAAGCCATGCGTCGGCTGATGACGCGCTGGAAATCGATCGATGAGTGATGCCGTAACCTTCCGCCCCATGACCGAAGCCGATATGGATGCGGTGCTGAAAATCGAATACGCAGCATTCAGCCATCCCTGGACACGCGGCATCTTTCTCGATGGCCTCAAGTCCTACGAGATCTGGCTGATGTTCGAAGGAGCGCAGCAGGTTGGACATGGTGTGATTCAGGTCATCATCGATGAAGCACATCTGCTCAACATCACCGTCAAACCTGAAAATCAGGGCCGTGGTCTTGGCTTGCTGCTGCTGGATCATCTGATGAAACGTGCTTATCAGCTAAACGCTCGGGAATGCTTTCTGGAGCTGCGTGACAGTAATCGTCCAGCCTATCGTCTGTATGAAAACTACGGTTTCAACGAGATAGGCCGGCGTCGCGATTACTACCCGGCAGTCGGCGGCCGCGAAGACGCTGTGGTCATGGCCTGTACGCTTTTCGAATAGTGCTGGCTGTCAGCGCTGGGTGTTGCCATCCAGCGGGTCAAGAATGGCCATCTCCTCTTCGTCGAGCCCGTTGCCACCACCGATGTCATCTTCATCGACTACCGTCAGGTCCAGGTCGGCAGGATCGTCTTCGCCCTGCTCGTTCGGTGAACGGGCACCGTCTTCGCGGATCAGGGTTTCCGGAGACAGATCGTCATCGGTCGAATGGTGATCGTCAGTCGAGGCACCGGTCAGGCCTGCCTCACGCACACGCTGATCCGGAATTTCATGTTGCAGTTCGTCTTCAGGGATAAGATCACCGATACGGGCAGGATCTTCTTCGTCGAAGTCGAGTGTTTCCATGGAGCCCATACGGTCTTCGTTATCGTCGATGGGGTCCGGTTCGGTAGCACCGAACGGACGGCGTGAATCGTTCATGGGAAATCCTCATTTCAGGTGGTCGTAAAAAATGGACCGGCCACGACTTTGAAGATTCCTTTTTGTTGACCGACGAGCTTCGGTGAATTTTGTCAGTAGTGGCAAATAGGCGTGACTTGAAGGATTCGACTCCAGTCCAAGGCTGGGCATCATTATCGAGGCGTCAAAGCATGAACGAGCTACAAGACCTGATTGATAACAATGCACGCTGGGCCGATGCGATAAAGCAGGAAGACCCAGAGTTTTTCGCCAAGCTGGCCCGCCAGCAAACACCTGAGTTCCTGTGGATCGGTTGTTCGGATGCACGTGTCCCGGCCAACGAGATCGTCGGCATGCTGCCCGGCGATCTGTTCGTCCATCGCAACGTGGCCAACGTTGTGTTGCACACCGACCTCAACTGCCTGTCAGTGATCCAGTACGCAGTGGACGTGTTGAAGGTCAAACACATTCTGGTGACGGGCCACTATGGTTGCGGCGGTGTACGCGCGTCCATGCAGGACCGCCAGTTCGGCCTGATCGACGGCTGGCTGCGCACGATTCGTGATTTGTATTACGAAAACCGTGAAGTGCTGGCCAAGCTGCCGACCGAGGAAGAACGTGTCGACCGTCTGTGCGAGCTGAACGTGATTCAGCAAGTGGCCAACGTCGGTCACACCAGCATTGTGCAGAACGCCTGGCACCGTGGGCAGAGCCTGTCTGTGCATGGCTGCATCTACGGCATCAAGGACGGTCGCTGGAAAAGCCTCGACGTGACCATCAGCGGTTTCGAGCAGTTGCCGCCGCAGTACCGTCTGCGTCCGCAGGACTGACAGCCGCCCTCAGGCTGCAGCATCGCCAGCCAGTCTGTTTTTGCGACGGCTGGTTGGCGACAGGCAGGTCATCACAGCACGAAGCGCTGCACCATCAGGTTCAGATCAGCCGCCAGCATCGACAGCGAATTGCTCGCCACGGTGGTCTGCTGCGCGCCTGACGCTGTCTGGCTCGACAGGTCGCGGATACTGCTCAGGTTGCGGTCTACTTCAGTCGCGACCTGAGCTTGCTGTTCTGCTGCACTGGCAATCAGCAGGTTGCGGTCGTTGATGGTGCCCGTTGAATGGATGATCACGGTCAATGCTTCGCCAGTTGATGCAGCTTGCTCAAGCGTCAGGCTGGCTTGCGTTGCCGTGTGGCGCAACGAGCTGGCCGTTTGCTGAGTGCTTTGCTGCACGCCGTTGATCAGCCCTTCGATTTCTGCTGTCGAGGCGCTGGTGCGTTGCGCCAGGGAACGAACCTCATCAGCCACCACGGCAAATCCGCGCCCGGCTTCGCCTGCCCGCGCTGCCTCAATGGCGGCGTTCAGGGCCAGCAGGTTGGTCTGGTTGGCGATCGCGCGAATCACATCGAGGATGCTGCTGATGCTCTGTGTGCGCTCGGCCAGTCCTTCAGCCTGATGCGAGGAGTCCAGCACGTTTTCAGTCAGTTGCTTGATCGAAAGAATCGTCGCCGACAGTTTTTCCTGCCCTTGCGCTGCCGCCTGGGTCGACGCCTTTGATTCGGTCACGGTGCTGCTGGCGTTGCCTGCCACTTCGATGGCCGCCTGACTCATCTGGTTGACGGCGACTGCGGCCTGCTCGATTTCGTTGTTCTGCAATTGCAGATTGAGCGCACTGGCTTCGGCAATGGTGCCCATCTCCTGAACCGACTGCGACAGCTGCGTCGCCGCTGCGTAGATCTGATCAATCGTGCCGTGCAGGTTGGTGCGCATGCGCCCCAGGGTGATCAGCAACTGCGCGGTCTCGTCCTTGCCATCCGGTATCCGGTGCTCTGTCAGATCACCATCGGCGATGGTGCTGGCAATGTGCAAAGCCTGGCGGACCGGGTGAATGATGCTGACGCTCAGACGCCAGGCCAGCAGCAGGGTCAGAGCCAATACGACGGCGATGGCGCTCAGCGCAATGATTCTCGCCTGCTCGTAACGGGTGCCTGCTGACTCTACGGCGGCGGCAGCGCTCTGTTTGTTCAGCTCGCGCAGCAACTGCACCTGCATGTCCATCAGGTCGCCTTGCAGCGCGAGCATGGTATTGGCCAGCATTCGGGCCTCATCCAGCTTGTTCTGCTCGATCAGCGTGATCTGATTCTGCAAGCCGGGCATGAACGCCTTATAGGCATCCTGCAACGCGACGATAGAGTCATGCTCAGTGCCCGATTGAACACGCGCAAGGTATTCCGAGAAACCTTTCTCGACTTCGTTCTTGAGCTGTTCGACATTGATCTTGCTGTTGATGACCGCACCTGGATCGTCGGCATTGGCGATCAGCCGGGTGGTCTCGCTGCGCAGTTTGACCAGGCCGATGGCGATGGCATCGGCCATGGCGATACTGGGCAGCGCACCACTCTCGACAGCTTCGCCCTGATTGCGGATCTCCTGCATCTGCAGCAGGCAGAAAGCCCCCAGCGCGACCATCAGCAGGGAAGTGAGGCCGAAACAGATCACTAGGCGCAGGGTAATCCTGAAGCGGCGCAATAGTGTTGGCGTTGTGGATTGCCGACGCAGGAAACGAGGCATAAATCTTTTCACGGCACACAACCCCTATAAACACGCAGACCTTCTCGGAGAGCCGTTTATAGGGAAGTTGTGTGATGTCTTTATGACATCTGATGTTTATATCGGAAACAGGTAACCCATCATGGCTGAGGCGCGCCGATTTCCTCCATCAGTTCATCCAGAAAACGCTTCAGCCGGTCGTGCCTGATCTTCGCCATCTGTGTCCCGGTGTCGGTTTGAAAGCTGTCGGCGAGGTGCAGCAGCTTGGTATGAAAATGGTCGGAGGCGAAGTTCCTGTCGTCATACGGGCGCTGGCTGGCATGCGGGTCGTTCGGTTCGTAAAGCTGTCTGCCCATCCGCCCTGATACGTAAAAGGTTCGAGCCACGCCGATCATGCCCAGAGAATCCAGGCGGTCGGCGTCCTGCAGAATTCGGGCTTCCAGCGTCAACGGAGTTATCGCCGCCGAGAAACTGTGCGCTTCGATAGCATGGGCAACTGAAGCGATACTTTCTTCGTCCCACCCCATCTCGGTAAGCAATTCGCTGGCCCGTGCTGCCGCCAGTCGCGAAGCGCTGGAGCGAAACGGTGAATCTTTCTCGACCGAAACACAGTCGTGTAACAGCGTGGCAGCGATCAGTACACGGGCATCGCCGCCTTCCCGGTCACGGATAGCGCAGACGTTTTTCCAGACGCGCAGCAAGTGCGAGACGTCGTGCGCGCCATCGATTTTCTCTGCATGAGTGTGCGGGATCAGCAGGCTGGCCAGATCCTGAAACGGGGCGAAGCTGGCGGCGGTCATGCGATGGTCCTCAGGCGTCTGTGCGGGTATCAGCATTACAGACAATGCCGCCCGATAAAACCCTGTCACTGGTCAAGAATATGACTGATCTGACCGGCAAGCAGCCCTGCGCCCTTGGCGTTGAGGTGATTGAAGTCCTTGTAGTACGAGTTCATATCGCCAATCAGGCATTGCTTGTCCTTGCAAAAGGCGTCATCCAGCGTGATCAACCTGATCTGCTTCGCCTGGCTGGCGTGCAGGAACAGCTCGCGAGTGAAGCGTTGCAACAGAGCATGTTTTTCGACTGGCACCGACAGTTCACTGATCCGCTGCAGTTTCTGCGCATCACTGTCCGAGGCGTCCCGGGCCAGGCGGTAGTAGAGACTCTCGGGGTTGATCAATTGCTGCGGCACCTGTGCGACGATGAATACCTCGGTGCCGATATCGCGGTAGGCCTTTATCGTGGTTTCAAGCGCCTGCCGGAACACTGCTCGCGAGGTTTCCCGATTTTTTTCCGGGTGGCTGCGGGAGGTCAGGAAATACTTGCTCATCTTCCGTTCGCCGTAATCGCCGTCGGTGTACAGCGTCCAGCGTGCCACCAGCACGACCTTTTTGATCTGCCGCTGCTTCACGTATTCAAACTCGCGATTGGCCAGCGCCTCGCATACCCCGGCAGGGTAGTTACCCTTGGCGATGTCCACGCCGAGCAAGGGCAGGCAACCGCCCAGACCTATGTGCGCGACGGTTCTGCCCAGATCCCGCGCGGCGGCGTCAAACGTCGATAACGGGGCCTCTGAGTGGCTGTCACCAAACAGAGCCATCTCCGGTACGACGTTGCTGTCGGCAAGACCAAACAGGCAAAAATCGACATTCCAGCCTTGGCTATCAAGGTTCCGGTCGCATTTTTCGCGTATCTGCGGGTCGACAAATGCCTGATGCATCGCCGGATCGACAGCGAAGCGCTGGCTAAAGCCGTTATTGAGATAGCCGACCAGCCCCAGCACGACAAATAGCGTGGAAGCAACGCCTGCCGAGGCGAAGATCTGACGGCGGTTGAATGCACCTGCCTTGCGAAAGGGCTGCTCGACGAAGCGCCAGCTCAGCCAGGCCAGCAGCAGCGAGAGCACGGTCAACGCCAGCATCTGCGGCAGGCCTGGCTCAATCAGGCTGCGCTGACGAGCGAAGGCAAAGACGGGCTGATGCCACAAATAGGCGCTGTAACTGATCATGCCGATCAGGACCGTTACCCGTGAACTCAGCGCGTTGCCGACCCAGGTCTGGCCATTGGCGAAGACAATGATCAATGCCGTACCCAGCACAGGCAGCAGCGCGTTGAGGCCAGGGAAGGGTGTACTGCTGTCGAAACAAACCACGGCATAACCAATCAGCAAAATCCCCAGTAGCGTCGCCGCCTGATCGAGATGGCTGGCGCTATCAACGCTACGCGGGCGCCAGACAAAGTAGAAGGCGATGAACGAGCCCGTCAGCAATTCCCAGGCGCGTGCAGGCAGCAGATAAAAAGCGTTACTGGCGTTATGACGCGCCCCCAGCTCCGCCAGCGCCAGGCTTGCCAGGGCAGCTGCGATCAGCAGCACAATCAGCCACTTGCGACCCATGCTCCAGGCCAGCATCAGTAGCGGTGGGAAAAACAGGTAGTACTGCTCCTCTACCGCGAGCGTCCAGGTGTGCAGCAAGGGTTTGAGTTCAGCGGTTGCGTCGAAATAGCCGCTTTCCAGCCAGAACAGTAGGTTGGAAGAGAAGGTCGGCACCGCCACCAGGCTTTTGGCGAAGTATTTCAGGTCAGACGGATCGAGCGTCAACCACGCGACAGGCAGGCAGACCAGCATCATCACGAACAGCGCCGGCAGAATGCGTCGGGCGCGCCGTTCGTAGAAATCGATCAGCGAGAATCTGCCGCTGAGCATCTGCGCAAGAATGATCGAGGTGATCAGATAGCCAGAGATCACAAAAAAGATGTCGACCCCCACGAATCCACCGCTGAATAACGGCAAACCCGCGTGATACAGGATGACCGGTATCACCGCGAGCGCGCGCAGGCCATCGATTTCGGGTCGATAGCCGAGCGCCGGGTTATGAGGAATGCCCATGAAGTGTGCTCGATACAGGAAGTGGTGAATGGCGGTAAATGCGCGCTGCAATAGCTACCGCCAACGCAGGGCGCAGGCGTTGGGGATGAAGGATCAGAAGGGAATCGAAGGAGAGAGTGATGTATTTTTTAGCTCAGGTATTCGCTCCTGTCCAATGGCTGAAGCCGGTTTATATCGACAGGTTTGCACCAGCGGATCAGCGTCTTCCAACCTGAAAGTGTAAAAGCCCTTTATAATTCATGGTTTTTACCCCTCGATGCGAGAACCATTGTGAGCTTACCGTCCTGCCCGAAATGCAATTCCGAATACACCTACGAAGACGGCAGCCTGCTGATCTGCCCGGAATGCGCCCATGAATGGTCTGCAGACGCTGCTGCAGCCGACGACGTGAAAGTCATCAAGGACTCCACGGGAAATGTGCTGCAGGACGGCGATACCATTACCGTGATCAAGGACCTGAAGGTCAAAGGCTCTTCGCTGGTGGTCAAGGTCGGTACCAAGGTCAAGAACATCCGTCTGGTCGATGGCGACCACGATATCGATTGCAAGATCGACGGCATCGGCGCAATGAAGCTGAAGTCGGAGTTCGTCCGCAAGGTTTGATTCTGTCGGGCAATGGCTTTAGCCTGAACGCCTCGCCGGTCCTTCGACTGGCGGGGCGTTCATGTTTCCGGGCGCGCCAGGGCTGTTTTTCCTGAACAGGTGAATACCGTGCCGACGACTACCCCCGCCCCGTACCTGAAACCCGATGAATGTGTCGTGCTGTTCGATGGCGTCTGCAAACTGTGCAATGGTGTGGTGAAGTTTCTGATTCGCCATGATCCGCACCAGCGTCTGCGCTTGGCCGCCGTACAGTCGGAGCAAGGGCAGGCATTGCTGAAGTGGGCCGGGCTGCCGCTCGACGATTTTCATACCATCGCAGTCATCGTTAACAATCGGGTGTTCGTACGCTCGGATGCCTTTCTGCACATCATGGGGCTGCTGCCTGCGCCTTGGCCGCTGCTGAAAGTGCTGGGTATTTTTCCACGCTTTCTAAGGGACTGGGCCTATAACCGTATCGCGCTCAACCGATATCGCCTGTTCGGGCGCTATGATCACTGTCTGTTGCCGTCGCCCGAGAACCGCCAGCGCTTCCTTGACGGCTGACGACCGGCGGTCATTTGTAAAGTCTGTCATGACTGTACGGGTTGTGATCCACTCTGGCGGTCCGTAGAATTCGTGTCATCTGGCTTCACTCCCCATATCCACAATAATCCACTTTGCACACTGCGCCCGATTCTGAAGGTCGAGCGGAGCGTTTTTGCGTTGGTTTTTCAGTGGGGGGCGAGCCGCGGTTTTCCATACAGGTGTCAGGCGTGCATGTTCATGCGTGGCGATCGGCCTTCGGGTCGGAACATTTTCAGGGCGTTGCGACTCTTGATAACTTCACCTCCAAACGAGCAAGCAGGTAGCTGGCTTGGCGTATTCGCGCTGGCCTTGGCGGCCTTCATTTTCAATACCACCGAGTTCGTGCCGATAGGTCTGCTGAGTAACATCGGCCAGAGCTTCGAGATGACCCCCGCCCAGGTCGGGCTGATGCTCACGATCTATGCCTGGGTTGTGTCGCTGATGTCGTTGCCGATGATGCTGGCGACGCGCAACATCGAGCGCCGCAAGTTGCTGATGTTCGTGTTCGGCCTGTTTGTGGTCAGCCATGTACTCTCCGCAATCTCCCCCAGCTTCGCGATCCTGCTGGTGAGTCGGGTCGGTATCGCCTTTGCACATGCGGTGTTCTGGTCGGTCACGGCGTCGCTGGCCGTGCGCATCGCACCGCCCGGCAAGCAGGTTCAGGCGCTTGGCCTGCTGGCGACCGGTACATCGCTGGCGATGGTGCTGGGTATTCCGCTGGGTCGCGTGCTGGGTGAAGCCCTGGGCTGGCGGACTACCTTTCTGGGCATCGCCGGCATCGCTGCGCTGGTAGTCTTCCTGTTGGCTCGCGCGCTGCCTTTGCTGCCCAGCCAGAACTCCGGCTCGTTGCGCAGCCTGCCGATCCTGTTCAAACGCCCACGGTTAATGGCGATCTACCTACTGACCGCGATTGTGGTGACCGCTCATTTCACCGCCTACAGCTATATCGAGCCGTTCACCCAGACTGTGTCCCGACTCAGCGGCGAAATGACCACGATTCTGCTGCTGGTCTTTGGCGGTGCAGGAATCATGGGCTCGATCATCTTCAGCCTGTTCAGCGACCGCTTCCCTAACGGGCTATTGATCACCGCCATTGGCACGCTGACCGTTTGCCTGCTCATGCTATTGCCACTCTCCGGCGATGCGACAGCGCTCGGCACGCTGACCATTATCTGGGGCATGGCGATCATGTGCTTCGGGCTGACCTTGCAAGCGCGTGTACTCTCGCTGGCACCGGATGCGACCGATGTGGCAATGGCGCTGTTCTCGGGCATCTTCAATATCGGTATTGGTGGCGGTGCGCTGCTCGGCAGCGTGGTCAGCAGCCATCTCGGGGTTGCCAATGTCGGTATTGTCGGCGGCCTGCTGGCCTTGGGCGGGTTGGGGTTGTGCTGCTTTACGACGCATTACTTCGGCAAAATCCCGCCTGCTACCGAGGTGCAGGCCGAGAGCAAATAGGGCGCGCATAAAAAAGCTCGCTGACCGCGCAATGCGATCAGCGAGCTTTTTGTTCTGGCCTCGGCGTCAGGCTTTAAGCCGGCCCAGCCACTCCAGCGACGTTCTCCAGACACAAATTCCGAGAAAATACGCCGACATCGCCAGCCACAGCCCCATGACCACAGGGCCGTTGTGCGGGTGGTTGATGATCAGCAGCGCGCTGGACAACAACCACACGGTGGTGACTGCGATGTTGATCGGCATGAAACGACGCACACGGAACGGGTGCAGAAACTTCATGCGCGTCAGGGTCAGCAATGCCAGGGCGATAATGGTGATAAACGTCAGCCACGGCGCGGGCGACAGAATGTAAAGGCACAGGGCAACTACGTTCCATGCCGCGGGAAAGCCCTGAAAGTAGTTGTCCTTGCTTTTCATGTCGACGTTGCAGAAGCAGAACAGCGACGACACCAGAATCACCGATACGCTGAGCAGCAACGTGTAATCCGGCACCGGTATGTAGCGATAGATGAACAGTGCCGGAATGAACACGTAGGTCAGATAGTCTATGACCAGGTCCAGCACCGAGCCATCGAAGTGCGGCAGTACCGATGTGGTATTGACCTTGCGAGCCAGTGAGCCGTCTACGCCATCCACGATCAGGGCAGCGCCCAGCCACAGCAGGCAGGCTTTGGGTTCGTTGTTGAACAAGGCAATGGTAGCCAGGAACGCAAGGACGACGCCGGTGGCGGTGAAGCCATGCGCGCCCCAAGCGTTGAGTCTGGCTATGCGTTGATTGGTTATCACGGGGGCGCTCTCCAGGAAATAATGCTTGCCAGGGTGTGCCGCAAACCTGACCGGTAGCAACTATCGACCCGGCAATTGCCGATAAGTTTAGCGGTGACTATCCCTTGTTTCCCGGTTACTTTCCAGAAAACCGCGATCTGTGTCAGACCGCTCGTCTCTGGAGTCTTGCGGTTCGACGAAACAGGTAGGCGCGTCACCGTTGGCATTGAGTTGGTTGATCAGGGTCGGCTGGCCCTGTTCATTGAACATTACCTGACCGACACCTGCCGAGTTCCATAAGCGTTCACCGGCCTTGCTGTGCTCGGGCATGCGCGGAACAACCTTCATAAGGCGGCGCTTGGTGAACCAGTTAAGAGGTGAGCGGGGGGAGTATAACCAGCGATTCAGCCGATCAAAAGTGTCCAGCAGACGACGGGGGAATTCATTCTTGATGCCACTGCTGGTGATTTGCCAGATGTGAGGCCCGCCACTGCGCTGACGGATCAGGATTTCGTAGACGAACGAGTAATGCACATCACCCGAGAGGATCACGTAATTGCCTGGGGTTCTGGAATGGCGAAAGATGTTCAGAATGACGTTGGCTGCGCCACGATGCGCCATCCAGTTTTCCGCATCGACCAGCAACGGGTAGCCGCACCAACTGAAGACACGCTGTATCGCCTCAATCAACTTGACGCCGAACACGGGGGCAGGTGACACGATAATCGCCGATTTATGGTCGATCAGCTCCTGTTGCAGTTCACTGAGCGCTTCCCAGTCCAACAGGCCGGACGGGTGATTGAAATTCGATTCACTGCGCCAGCGTCGGGTGCGCGTATCCAGTACCACCAGCGCCGGGCTGGTCGGCAGAACGTAATGCCACTGTTGAAACTTCAGCAAATGATCGATCAGCGCGTCCTGGGCCGTGCTGTCCAGCCAGTTATCCTTGCGCACAGCCGCTGCACTCAGTTCATGTACCTGCCGGACCAGGTCGTTGAGTGCGTCGGGATTGTTACCCCAGCCCTGGCAGAGCAGATAGGCGAGCAGGGCATTGCCGATGATGCGTTTCGAGAAGGGATGGCCGTACGCGGTTTCTTCCCAGTTTGCCGACAGGTTCCAGTCATCGGTGATGTCATGGTCGTCAAAAATCATCATGCACGGCAGGTGAGCCATCGCACGCGCCACGCCCTCAAGCCCCGCAGTGAAATCCTCGACCAGTTGCTGCTCTCTGGCATAACGCTCGACTTCGTCGGCTTCCAGATGCGGCTTGCCTGGCTCGATCAGGGTCCAGGGCGTGGGTGACCAGACCAGCAGGTACATCGCCACCACTTCCGCCAGAGTGACCAAATGGTTATCCGCGGTGCTGCTGGTAAATACCGGCTTGCTGGTGCCACCAAAGAACCGCTCACGCAGCGTGTCGTTGCTTTTCAGGGCGGGTAGCAGGTCGGCACGCTGGTAATAGCTGGCCGGGTGCGCATAAAGGCTGGTGCTGTCGTCGACAACAGCACCGTCGAGTTGCTCATCGAACAACCCCAGCCGTTCGATCAGCACATGAATGGCGCGCAGCATCGGCCCGGCGACATCGTCGGCGTAGATCTGATCGCCGCTCATCATCAACAGCGCAGGGCGTTGCAACGGGTCCTGGTTGTCGGCCAACAGGCGATCCACGCAGAGCAGACCCTCGGCCGCGCTGTGATGTGGCTTGCGACACGAGCCATGCAAGAGCTGATCAATGCTGCTGCGCACTACGAAATTCGGATAACGGGCACCGTCGTACAGCAGGTGCGGCGCCCACTCGGCGATACCGCCCGGTTCGCCATCTACCAACAGGTCGTAATCGATCCAGGTGTCCAGGGGCAGCTCGGCCTCCAGTTGCAGGTCGATCAGATGAATGAATGCGTGGCGACCTACTGCGACGATCTGGCATTGCTGATCGGTCAGTGAATGGTCGTTGAAGTCATCTGCTGCATTCTCAACGCCATGACGCAGACGCAGTATCAGCTTGAGCGGGCGCGAGCCCACCAGCCACAGTACCAGGCGGCCGGCTTCCTGGCGGCGTAACAGCGGACCGGCAAGGATGGACGGTAATGGACGTTTTTCGGCGGGCGAAGACGGCATCCTGATTCGTGGCTCTGACTGATCGTAGGCGGGAAATACTAACGCAGTCAGTGCGGGAAGTTCTTGTTACACCGCTGGGCCGTTACCTTAAGCCTGTTTCAAAGCATTGCGCCATTAGCCCTGAGCCCTTGGCGGCCAATCGGATGAATGTCACTTCAGTGGTGCTTGATGCTGCCGATAGACGCTTTATACAGAGCCTGAAGCTGCCGGTCCTCGAGCACCGCAGCCCAGCCTCAGCCAGCTGTTAAAACTAGAGATTTCTCCATGAACTGGTTCTACAACGCCAAGCTTTCCACCAAGCTGTTTATCTCATTTGCACTCTGCGCGGTTATCACCCTCGCGGTGGGCATGGTTGCCAGCCGGGGGATCGGTGAGCTTGCCAGCAACCTGAAACTTGCGTTCTCCAACAACCTGGTGTCGGTGTCGAAAACCAACGAGGCCACCATCAATGTTGTCGAGCAGAATCGTGATTTGTATCGCTTGCTTTCGGTCGCCGCCAGCGATGCGTCGCAAAGCGCGAAGGATGAAGTTCTCGCCAGCATGAAAAACAATCGCGCAGAAGCAGAAAAAGCTTACGCGACCTATCGTGCGACACCGCTTGAAGATGACGAGCGCGCTGCAGGTGATCAGATGGACAAGGACTGGCCCGTCTATCAGACGCTGGTCGATCGGGCTGCGGCTGTTGCCTTTTCCGGAGACGTTGCAGCCGCGAGGGCGCTGGTCGAAGGCGACGTTCGCAAGGCCTATCTGACCGTGATGGGTGAGCTGAACATCATAGTCGGCTCCAACAACCGTCAGATAGGCGAAGGTGCAATCGCCGCTGGAAAAACAGAATCATCGGCCAATCTCAATCTGTATATGGGTATCGGCATTGCCTTCGTGGCTGCTTTCCTTTTGGCACTGTTTATCAGTCGTGTGATCAGTTCGCCCATTTCCTCTGCCCTTGTCAGTGCGCAGCGCATTGCCGGTGGCGATTTGACCCAGCCGATCGTCAGCACTCACCGTGATGAAGCAGGCCTGATGCTTACTGCGCTCAGTGATATGCAGAACAGCCTGAAGAGCACTATCGGACAGATCTCCAGCGCTGCCGATCAGCTTGCTTCGGCTGCTGAAGAACTCAATGCCGTTACCGAAGAAGGCAGCCGTGGCCTGACGCGACAGAACGACGAGATTCAATTGGCTGCCACGGCGGTCACCGAAATGACCGCTGCGGTCGAAGAAGTGGCGCGTAACGCCATGTCTACCTCTGACGCCTCAAAGCGGACCAGTACCGAAGCGGCTACCGGGCGTGATCAGGCGCGTGATGCGGTCAGTGCGATCAATAACGTCAGCGCCGAGATCAGCAGCTCCACCTCAATGGTTGAAGAGCTTGCCGGGCGGGTTCGTGAGATTGGTCAGGTGCTGGACGTGATTCGTGGTATCGCCGAACAGACCAACCTGCTGGCCCTCAACGCCGCCATCGAGGCTGCGCGCGCCGGTGAACAGGGCCGCGGCTTTGCCGTGGTGGCCGACGAAGTACGTGCGCTTGCCGCTCGTACTCAGGCGTCCACAGGTGAAATCGAAACCATGATAGGCAGCGTGCAGGCCAGTGCCGATCAGGCTGTGCGAGCCATGGGTAACAGCCGTACCCTCGCCAGCAATACTCAATCCCTGGCTCAGGCCACCGGCCAGTCGCTGGAGCGCATTGCGCAGAGCATTGCCGAAATCAACGATCGCAACATGCTGATTGCTACCGCGTCCGAAGAGCAGTCGCACGTTGCGCGCGAGGTGGATCGCAACCTGATCAACATTCAGGACCTCTCCACCCAGACCGCTGCTGGCGCTCACCAGACCAGCGCTTCAAGTCAGGAGCTGTCTCGTCTGGCGATTTCCTTCAACAACCTGGTAGGCAAGTTCAAGGTCTGACGCAAGCGTCAGGACGCTGATACCGGCAGACGCTTCTGGAAAAAGAAGCGCTTGCTGCCGGGCGGATAGTCGTCAATCTGCCCGAACTCGGTGTAACCGTGGCGGCGATAGAAATCCGGAGCCTGGAAGTCGAAGGTATCCAGCCAGATCCCTGCACAGCCTTTCTCGACCGCAAGATCCTCAGCCATCTGCATCAAACGCGAGCCCATGCCTTGCCCCCGGGTTTGCTCCGGCACCACCAGCAACTCGATGAACAACCATTGATAAAGAATGCGTGCGTGCAGGCCACCGAGAATTTCCCGGGTCTGATCATCGCGAATGAACATCGCCACTTTCTCTGACTTGCCGTCACCCGCTTGCTCGGCGTTAAAGCGCTTCAGTGGTTCCAGAATCGCCAGGCGATCTTCTTCTGTAGGGTTGTTATTGACATCAATGTGAACGCTCATGCGCTGGCTCCTGGCCTTGGTTTGCGCGACGAGCTTAAAGCGGCCTGGATGTGGGGTAAAGCCGGGCCCTGCAAAGCGTCATTTCACGCAAAGCAAACACAGTTACGTCCGGCGCGCTTGGCGGCGTAGAGGGCATTGTCAGCAGCGCTGATCAGGTGGTCGGCAGTGGTCTGCGGCGCGGTTGCACACGCTACCCCCAGGCTTACAGTAACGAACGCGCTTTCGCCCAGCACCGGGTGCGGCAACTTGAGCGCCGCGACAGCGGCCTGCAGGGCGTCGGCCATTTCTCTGGCCTGTCCGGCATCGCCATTCATCAGAACCAGAACCTCTTCACCGCCAAAACGAAACGCCACGGCTCCATTTTCATGCGCGCTTTGCTGGATTTTCTGACAGAGCAACTTGAGGCAGGTATCGCCTTGTGGGTGTCCATAGTTGTCGTTGTAGGATTTGAAGTGATCGATGTCCAGCAGGATGATGGCCACGTCCGCCGGTGTTTTACGCGCGCTTTCCCAAACCGAGGTCATCACTTCGTCCTGATAGCGTCGATTGAACAGGCGGGTCAAACCATCGGTGCGTGCGAACTCCATCAACTGCACTTGCAGCAGGCGTCCGCGAAGCGCGAACAGATAGCTCATGCGGCTGGCGCGCTCCAGAAAATACGAAGCCATTAACAGCAGCGCTACCGTGGAGACGAACAGCACTGCATTGGCCTGCCAGATCACAAAGTCCGCGAAATTGGCAATGTAGGTTGTCACCAACTGGATGATCAGCATGCATGACATCGCGGCGGCTGCATGGCGCAGGGGCAATTGCTGGATCATGGTGCAATAGGCCATGATCAACAGCATGCCCAGTTGATAAAAGATTTGATACGGGCTCTGGCTGTGAATCATCACCAGCATGGGCATGAGCGAGCACAGTACCGTCGCGGTCGCAGCTGTCGTTTCCATTGCCCAGCGAGTGGAAAAGCGTTGCGCCAGCACTAACAGCACAATAAACATCGGCGTGATCAGGCACAGACGCCCCAGCGCCACATAGACAAATACATCCCGCAGAATCAACCAGTCACTGATCAGAAACAGGTTGTAGATCAGGCTGCCACCAATCCCCACCGCCGTCAGAAATTCGCGCCGCTGTGGCCTGGTTTCCGCCTGGTAGCGTCGCTCAAGCACACGGCTGAAGCGCAACGCACCCACACCTGAAGTAATCGTCTGCTCTACCTCCGCAAGGAGTTGTGCATCTTCAGGATTGGGGCGTTCAAGGGCGGAAACGAGCATGTGACACCGGTACATTAACATCGAGAGACATTAGGACATCACGAATGATGTCTTAGTGCTATTAGTGTGTAGTGTGTGGGTCTTGAAGGCGACCGGCGGTTCCTGTCGACTTTCCGGCAAGGCGTCAGGACGACTGCTGTTCTCCTTTTGGTCATCTGCGCTAGGGTAACCGCACGGTGAGAGTGGTAAACCGCACGGCCTACTTATCCTGTTCTGATATTTGTTCGGAGCAGCTCGCAAACATAACTTACTGAAAATGACTGCTTGCACATCAGATTCCGCATCTATAGTGATCATATGCTTCGACTCAAGCGCTGTGGGTTGCCTTCGAAGCGAGCGTGCCGAGCGTCATGAATGCACCTCGGCGTAATAAATGAAGTCGCGTCAGCCCGGACCGGAATCCCCTATTTATGAATGCACCTAGAGAATCTGTAATTATCACGGGTATCACTGGCCAGGATGGCGCTTACCTGACTCAGTTGCTGCTGGAAAAAGGTTATACGGTTTACGGCACCTACCGCCGTACCAGCTCGGTCAACTTCTGGCGTCTTGAAGAACTTGGCGTGGCCAGCCATCCGAATTTGCACCTTGTTGAACACGACCTGACTGACTTGAGTGCCAGTATTCGCTTGCTGCAAAAAGCCGAGCCCACCCAGATTTACAACCTGGCGGCGCAGAGCTTTGTTGGTGTTTCCTTCGACCAGCCGATAACGACTGCTGAAATTACCGGCCTGGGCGCAGTCAACCTGCTTGAAGCGATACGCATAGTGAACCCGAAAATACGCTTTTATCAGGCGTCCACTTCTGAAATGTTCGGCAAGGTGCAAGAAGTCCCACAGGTCGAAAGCACCTCGTTCTATCCTCGCAGTCCTTATGGTGTGGCCAAGCTTTACGCGCACTGGATGACGATCAACTATCGGGAGTCGTATGGGATCTTCGGTGTCAGCGGCATTCTGTTCAATCACGAGTCTCCTCTGCGGGGAAAAGAGTTTGTCACCCGCAAAATTACCGATTCTGCCGCACGTATTTCACTGGGTATGTCACAACTTCTGGAATTAGGCAATCTGGATGCCAGACGTGACTGGGGTTTTGCCAAGGAGTATGTCGAAGGCATGTGGCGCATGCTGCAAGCTGATGAGCCCGACTCATTCGTACTGGCCACCCATCGATCCGAAACCGTTCGAGACTTTGTGGCAATGGCCTTCAAGGCTGTCGATATTGACCTGGAGTGGAAAGGTAGCGCAGAGAACGAACAGGGCATTGATGCGGCCACGGGCAAAGCCCTTGTTCAAGTTAACCCAAGATTCTATCGCCCCTCTGAAGTGGAGCTGCTTATCGGCAACCCTGAAAAAGCCAGGAAGGTGCTTGGCTGGGAAGCGAACACTAGTCTCGAGCAGCTATGCCGGTTGATGGTGGATGCCGATCTGAAGCGTAACCAGCAGGGAACATCGTTTTAAGCGTCCCTCTTTCATACTCTAGTAGGTGTAGGGTGGGTGTTTCAGGCGTTGTTGATCGCAACGCCCCTCACGCATAAAACCGTTAGCTCAAGCCGTTGCAGCTATCTCATCGCGCCAGTAATTCAGCAGTGTTGTGAGTGTAGACTGCAGCGTTGTGGTGGGCGTCCAGCCAGTGACTTTCTGGATAGCGGAGTTATCACCGAACGCGCAGGGGATGTCAGATAACCGCATTCGTTCGGGATCGTTTATCACATCGATCCTCTCTGAGCTCAGTGCCATGAGCTGACTCAGTATTGCCTCGATACGGACGGGCTCGCCGCTGCAGATATTCAGGCATTGAGGATAGGCTTCCTGCCTGGTGGCCATGTCCAGCAGGGCGACGTAGGCATTGCACACATCACGCACATCGAGAAAGTCTCGCGCCGCTTGCAAGTTGCCGACTTTCAACTGTGGTGCTTGCTTGCCTGCTTCTATCAAGGCGATCTGACGAGCAAATGACGCGGTCGCGAAATCAGCCGATTGCCTGGCACCAATGTGATTGAACGGACGTACGACAATACCGTTCTGGCCACGACGAAAGTACTCATGAAAGGCCGCTTCGGCGGCAAGTTTGCTGGCGGCATAGGGATTCATGGGTTTGCAGACACTGTTTTCGTCGAGCGCAATACCCTGCTTGAATGCCTCGCCGTAGACTTCCGATGAGCTGACAAACAACACAAATGCCTGAGGGGCCTTGCGTTGCAATGCCTGTAGAAGGTTCACGCTGCCCATGACGTTGGTTTGCCAGGTGGCCAGAGGGTCCTGGAAACTGGTAGGCACATGCGTAATAGCCGCCAAATGCACAACGTGAGTGGGATTTGCCTGAGACACCACTTGCTCAAGGCCAGCGGCGTCGCGAATGTCACAATGCAGCGATTCGGCAGCATAAGCGGAGCGGGGAGAGTCAGGGCTCACCAATGCAACAATATGGTGCCCGGCGTGCTGCAGCTTACGGCACAGCATCTGCCCGACAAAACCGTTTGCACCGGTGATCAGAATGCGTCGCATCATTGAGGGTCCTTAATGGCGTTGCTGCAAGTAAGTGAGTCTAGCAGGCAATAGCTGGTCAGCCCGTTGTGACCTATGGCTCCTGCATTTTGTTTCGCCTTGCACATTCGTTATCAGCCTGCCCATTCAAGGTTCCGCAATTGCAGGCCCCGGTTATGCGGGGAACCCACATCAATTCAATCTGCCATCATCAGACGAAACGCCTTAATCCCGTCTACGCTTAGGCCGATACATACGTACAACCCACTACTGGTGCCGTCATGTTCAACACTCGCTTGAAAAAGGAATTACAGGCACAACACGCCGAGTTATCGATGTATCGGCAAATGCAGAAAGGGATGGACGCGCGTATGGTGTCGCTGAGTCTGGACGCCAACA
The DNA here is from genome assembly GCF_058129925.1 of Pseudomonas sp. Pme6b. Classification (NCBI taxonomy): domain Bacteria; kingdom Pseudomonadati; phylum Pseudomonadota; class Gammaproteobacteria; order Pseudomonadales; family Pseudomonadaceae; genus Pseudomonas; species Pseudomonas sp. Pme6b. Next base: position 5,166,494 of record NZ_CM176704.1, on the reverse strand, counting down.
ACCGTATCGTCCATGCCAATGACAACTTCTTAAGGGCGCTTGGTTATTCTACCGACCAGTTGCTGGGCAAGGATCTGGACCAGATGGTGCCGTCCTACGTCAAACAGCTCGATTGCTACCGTAACCTCAAGCTGGCGGTGCAGAAAGGTGAGTCGGTGATCGACAACTACCGTTTTCTGCATGCCAACGGCAGTCTGGTGTGGATTCGTGCCATGTGGCAGCCGGTTTTGGATGACCAGGGCAAACTGGTGACCTTGCAATGCTACGGGTCGGACATCACCCAGACCGTCGAGACCGCTGCCGAGAACTCTGCGTTCATTCAGGCATTGCTGCGCTCTACCGCCGTGATCGAGTTCGATCTTGGCGGCCACGTGCTCACGGCCAATGATCAGTTTCTGCGTGGCATGGGTTACAGCCTGGCGCAGATCAAGGGCAAGCACCACAGCATGTTCTGTGATCCGGCTGAAACTTCACTGGCACCGTACCGGGAGTTCTGGGCGATGCTCAACCGCGGCGAGTTCGTCGCAGGGCGCTTCAAACGTATCGACAGCAGCGGGCGTGAGGTCTGGCTGGAGGCTACTTACAACCCGGTTCATGATGCTCAGGGCAAACTCTACAAGGTCGTCAAGTTCGCCACGCTGGTGACCGATCAGGTCGCCCGCGAAGATGAAGTCAGCCAGGCGGCCAGCGTGGCGTTTGAAATCTCCCAGCAGACCGACGTCAGCGCCCAGCGCGGCGCGGATGTGGTGCAGAACACTGTGCAGACCATGCGCAAGATATCCGAAGAGATGCAGTCGGCATCGTCGGGCATCGAAGCACTGGGCAAGCAGTCTCTGTTGATCAGCTCCATCGTGCAGACCATCGGCGGCATCGCCCAGCAGACCAACCTGCTGGCGCTCAATGCCGCCATCGAGGCCGCGCGCGCCGGTGAGCAGGGCAGGGGCTTTGCCGTGGTCGCCGATGAAGTCCGCCAACTGGCCGGCCGCACCAGCGCCGCGACCGAAGAGATCGTCAGCGTCGTGCAGCAAAACCAGTCGCTGGCCGATGAGGCGGTACGCGGCATGGCCAACAGCCGCACTCAGGCGGAACAGGGTCTTTTGCTGGCCAACGAGGCGGGCGCGGTGATCGTCGAGATTCAGGAGGGGGCCAAACAGGTGGTAGGCGCAGTGGGTCGGTTTGCCAATCAGTTGAAGTAGCAGCTGACGTCACTGTCGGTATTTCAGGTGTTGCAGGGCACGGACGACCGGCAACACCTGATAGCTCTGGCATCATTTTTGGACGGCAGGCAGAATGCGCCGCAGTTGGTCAGTGATCACCTTCGCACTCAAGTGTTGTGAATCACTGGTTCCACTCTGACAAGGATTGGTTGGATGCTGCTTGCTGTACTTACCGTTCTCAATGCCCTTTGCCTGATCGGTGGCTTGCTGTTCAACGCAGAGTTGTTGAACAAGGCTGGCGCCGATATTCCCCTCAAAAACCTGCAGGCGCTGGAAATATACGGGCAGAGCCTTGCCGCAGTGAGCGTGTGCCTGGCGGCCTGGCGCCTGTGTATCTGGGCTCATGGGAAATGGGGACATCAGCAGCATCTCATGCGCTCCATCCTGCTCAGTACCGTGGTACTGGCCCCGTTGACCTGGTGGGTTCAGGGTGTGGTCCCGGACGCGATTGCTGAAGCGTTTCCGGCCGATCTGCGGGTTTACAGCCTTTACGCCTACGTGACGAAAAAAGGCCTGCTCTACGATTCGGTGCAGATACCCGGCATTCCCTATCAGGAATATCGCGACAAGGGCGAGGGCAAGGCCTTCATCGCCAATCTTGGCGTACTCATGAGTGTTCAGGGCTCGTACGTCGAGCAGATTGGCCACAATTTTCAGGGCTTCGCCCAAACCGTCTTCAAGGGCTATACCCGACGCAACGCCGATAGGCTCTACAGCCGGCTGCAAGCGGAAGTCATCCCGGTCTTTGACGATATCGCCCGTGAATACGCAAAGGTAGAAGCCTTGCGGCGCTCTGGCGTAGCGGGCAATAAACGCAAACCGCTTGCCCTCCCGAACGCAGCCCTGCAACAGGACCCGCCGAGCGCCGAAGACTACGCGTTGGCGATGCCTTCAGGCCTGCGTACCCGTCAGGCGATGGCCAACACTGCGCAGGTGCGCGGCATGGCGCGTCAGGTCCTGGGCCCGCTCTACGTGGAAGGAATGGACCTGCTTGTCACGCCCAATCAGTTCAACACGTACCTCAATGGCATCGCCAGCAACATGGCCAGCGACGTTGCGCGCACTGATGTGCATGGCGCACAGAGCCTGAGCGTCCTCAAAAACATGTGGTTCGTACCCTGGTCGTTGCTGAGTGGTCTTTTCATGGGCGCGCTCAATATCGTCGGGTTGTTGTTGTCGACCGTCGAGCAGCGCGCGTTCATACAGAAGAGGCTTGTCGCCGTCAGAGCGGCAGCGGTGGCCCTGATCGTGATGGTTCCATTGCTCGCCGGCAACGCAATCATTCAATCGCCAGGCTATCGCACTGCGTTCAAGGACATCGAGGCCGGCCCGACCCTCATGGCCGGTGTCTTTCATTGGGCGATGTCTGCAGAAGCCATGTTGTACAACTTGACCAGACCTCTGCTCGACGCCGAGTGAAACGTTTCAAAAGGGAGCAAGCCCCGTGCGCAAGAAATTCGTTGCATCAATTCTGGCGGTAAGCATCGCCACCTCAGTCACCGGATGCGCGCAGATGGGCATCAGCAAGGAACAGGCGGGTACTGTGATCGGCGGTATCGCCGGTCTGGCGGTCGGTGCAACGATGGGCAAGGGTAACGGTCAGATCGCAGCCGCGCTGATCGTTGCAGGCATCGGCGGCTATATTGGTAACCGCATCGGTCAGTTGCTCGACGACAGGGATAAACAGGCACTGGCGCTGCGCACTCAGGAAGTTCTGAGTCAGCCCGCAACTCCTGTAGCGCAGCCCACGGCCATCTGGCGTTCCGATCACTCCAATGCAAGCGCCCGGATCACGCCAGGCCCGGAGTTCAAGGCGGTCCGGACCATCGATGTCAAACGCACGCCCAACATTCAGGGCGTGCCGTCGATGAAGCTTATCAATCAACCCTATGTCACCCGGTCTACTCAACGTGCGCTCTGCACCGAACATGAACGCTGACAAGGTGGGCAGCCTGCCGGGCAATACGCAATTCACTGCCGTGGGTTCTACCGGTGACTGGATTCTGGTGGGGCGCAAGGGCGTGACCGTGGGCTACGTGCACAAGGACTACGTGATGACGCAGTCCGATGCCGATACCAGAAAGAGGCTTGCTGCAGTCAGGTTCGATGATATGAATGTGTCGGCCAGCAAAGAGACTGAAGCATTCGATCTGGGCTCAATCTCTTCCTTGCCCTCTGGCAAAACAGCGGCCGAGACTACTTGTCGACCGCTTTCTGTAAGCCTGGAAGCCAACGGTGGCACCACTGAAAAGCAGGAGAACACATTCTGCAGGCAGGCCAATGATACGTGGGAGTTGATTTGACGCAGGGCCTCTACCGGGCAGTCAGTGCCGAATAACTGTTCATCAGGTTACGGTAGTTCGGGATCCGCTCGGACAGCAGGTTGCCCAGCCCTTCGATATCGTTGCGCCAGTCACCTTGCAGCTCACAGGCCACCGAGAACCAGTTCATCAACTGCGCACCTGCCTGGGTCATACGCGACCAGGCGGCTTGCTGGACAGTGGTGTTGAAGGTGCCGGATGCATCGGTGACCACGAAAACTTCAAAGCCTTCAGCCAGTGCCGACAGGGTCGGAAAGGTCACGCACACGTCAGTCACTACCCCGGCGATGATCAACTGCTTGCGGCCGGTCGCCTTGATCGCCTTTACAAAATCTTCGTTGTCCCAGGCGTTGATCTGGCCTGGACGGGCGATGTATGGCGCATCGGGGAACATGGCCTTGAGTTCCGGCACCAGCGGGCCGTTGGGGCCTTGTTCGAAACTGGTGGTGAGGATGGTCGGCAGTTCGAAGAAGCGGGCCAGGTCAGCCAGGGCCAGGACGTTATTCTTGAACTCGTTCGGCGTGAAGTCCTGTACCAGCGAGATCAGGCCTGTCTGATGATCGATCAGCAGCACGATGGCGTCATCTTTGTTCAGGCGGCTGTAAGGGGCGTTTTTCATGGTCAAGTCCTTTCGTTTGGGTAGGTGAGGTGTGGCGTTCAACGTGGGTTCAGATTAGTAGCTCACCGGAAAGGGAAAAAGCGCCTGACGCGCGTTTTACTGTCTCTTCACAGTGGACGATACTGTCCCAAGTGCTGCCCTCCCTACGAATCGCCTACCCAGAAACCGCCCCGGCCTTGCCAGCCTCCACCGCAAAGCGTTTGAGCGTCGACACACTGGCAGCGGGGTCGAGCACATCCGACACCACCTGGAAGCGGGTCAGCATCTGCTGCTCGCTGAGGTCCACCGCCACGTAGCCACGCTGGCGGCTGTCAAAGAACTTCACATGGGGGTTGAGCCCCAGAATGCTGTTGAAGGCGTCGAATGGCGGTCCGCTGGATGTCACCGAGGTGCCGACGAATTCAGTGGCGACGACGGCTGAGTCCGGATTGCCCGCATCGGCGTGCAGGTCGGTGGTCCAGAACGAATGGATATCGCCACCCCAGAACACCGGGTTGCGGGTCTGCTGGCGTTGCAGGGATGCCAGCATGCGCTCGCGGGTCGCCGCGTAGCCGTCCCAGCCGTCGGTCCAGTGGCCCAGCGCCTGCGTTTTGAGATTGCGCTGTTCCAGTGGAGCGACCAGCAAGTCCTGGGCAATGACATTCCATTGTCCAGGTGATTCAGCGAAGCTGCGGTCCAGCCAGGCTTCCTGTTCCCAGCCGAGCATGGTGCGTTTCGGGTCACTCAGATCCGGGCAGTCGCTGGGCGCTACGTAGCCTCGACGGCTGCCGTTGGCCTGGATGCATGCCTGTTCGGAGCGATATTGCCGACCGTCGAGTACATGGAAACGTGCCAGGCGGCCATAGTCCAGGTTCCGGTAAATACGCATGTCCGGTCCTTTGGGCAGGCTGCTCGCGCGCAAGGGCATGTGCTCGTAAAACGCCTGATAAGCGGCGGCTCTGCGACGTAGAAAGCTGTCCACCGGAACATTCGGGTCCTGGGACCACTGCGCCGCGTAGTCATTCTGTACTTCGTGATCGTCCCAGGTGGCCACGCTCGGCGCGCAGGCATGCAGCGCTTGCAGGTCAGGGTCGGTCTTGTACTGCGCGTATCGGTTGCGATAGCCCGCCAGGTCCATCGGGTCTGAGGTGGCATGGCGGCGCGGGAACTGTATGTTTGTGGGAGAAACGTTCATTTCATAGATGTAGTCGCCGAGAAAGAACACCATGTCAGGTCGCTCCGCAGCCAGGTGCCTGTAGGCGCTGAAATATCCCGCCTCCCAATGTGAACACGACACGAAGCCGAACCGTGCCGAGACCATGGCGGTTGCCAGCGGCGCAGTGCAGGCCTGACCCACGGCGCTTTGCGCGCCCAGACTTTCGAACTGATACCAATAGGGACGTCCAGGCTGCAAACCGCCCACTTCAATATGTACTGAATGAGCAAAGCGCGGTTGAGCGGTCGCTTGCCCCGTACGTACGACGCGAGTCATCGCTGCATCGCTGGCGATTTTCCAGCGTACTTCGACGGGTTTTTTCAGGCCGCCGTCGCCCGTGGCTGTCATCACCTGTGGCGCCAGGCGTGTCCAGATCACGAAGCCGTCAGGCAGCGGGTCGCCGGATGCCACGCCCAGCGTGAACGGATAATCGACACCTGCGCTGCGGGCAAACGGGCTGAGGATCGATAGCAGCGTGGCACCGGCCACGCCGGTAATGATGCGTCGGCGATCCGGATTGAAGTCAGTCATTGCGCGGCCTCTGCTGGTTCGTACTGCGAGCGCAACAGCCCGAACAGCAACATGTCTTTGAAAACACCGTTCTTCAAAAATGCTTCTTTCATACAGCCTTCATACGACAGTCCGCACTTCTCCAGCACCCTGGCGCTGGCCATGTTGTCGGCAAAGCACTGACCGGCGATGCGGTTGAGGTTCATGACGGTGAAGCCATGCATCAGCAAACCCTGCACCGCCTCGCTGGTGTAGCCCTGATTTCGGTAATCGGCACCGATCCAGTAACCCAGGTTGCCGCTGCGATGCGAGGTTGACAGGCGCAGTGAGACGACCCCGGTCAGTTCCCCGGTTTCCTGGGCATGAACCCCCAGGCTCAATGTTCGTCCAGCGGCGAATTGTTCCGGTGCATCGGCAATGAACGCCTGTGCATGCTCCAGGGTATAGGGCGAGGGGACTGTGGCCGTCATGTTCGCAATCACGGGGTCGTCAGCCAGTCGCGACAAGGCGCTGGACTGCTCGGCTCGCAACGGGCAGAGCAATAGTCGTGAGCTGCGGATACTGGGCATATCGAGACGCATCCCGGGTTTTCCGTTGAGTTGAATACTCAAGAATTGCCGCGTTTCCATGGCGTTTTTATGACGGCTGCGAGAAACATTTTAGTGCCATCAAAAGAGCTTACAAAGGCCATGTAACAGTCATGTAAACCTAACTGATCGGTCATATTCGGTTGCTAGATTCTCGGCCTCTGACAAGAAGGGCGGATGGTATGAGAACGTGGGACGAACCTAAAAAACGCAAGGCGCACATCGAACTGATCCCGATGATCGACGTGATGATGTTTCTGCTGGTTTTTTTCGTACTGGTCAGCCTGAACGTGATTCCGGCTCTGGGGATGAAAACCCAGCTGCCGAGCGCCAGCAGTTCACAGCAGCTCAAGCCGCAGAACAAATCGATCCTGACCCTGGGCCTCAACGGCGAATTACAGCTTGATGGCAAGGCGACCACAGTCGAGGCTCTGGTGCCTGCCTTGAAGGCGCTGGAAAAGCCCGATACTAAAACCACCATTATCGTCAACAGTGACAAGGGCGTTGAGGTCGCACGTCTGGTCGAGATCATGGACACCTTGCGTCTGGGTGGCTTTACCTCGGTCTCCATTGCCACGCGTAAATCCTGACCATGTATGTCCTGTTTCGTGTACGTCAGTGGCTCGCAGGCCTGCCAGCGCTGGTGGCGCTCATCGTGATTGTGATGGGGGTGCAGACGCGGGCCCTTAAGGTAGAGCCGGTTTATGACCAGTCAGCCGTGGAGCTGGCGTTGATCGAGCCTGAGCCTCCAGCGCCAGAGCCCGTGGTGCCGACCGAGCCGCTTCCGGTTCAGCCTGAAGAGCCGCCACCAAGGCCGCCCGTGGTGGAAAGCGAAGACGCCGAGCCTGCTCCGCCACCGCCCAAGCCCATGCCTAAACCTGTGCCCAAGCCCGTGCCCAAGCCCAAGCCGGAACCCAAGCCGCGCCCGGAACCGGTGCCCAAGCCAGCCCCGGCGCTAGTAAAGCCCGCCGAGCCGGTCCAGGCCCCCAGTAAGCCTGTGGCCAGCGCTGCCGTCGCGCCGCCTCAGCCACCGGCGCAGCCGAAAGTAGACACGCAGGGCCTCGAAGGCGGCTACCTCAAAGGGCTGCGTAACGATCTGGATGGCTACAAACAGTACCCGACCGGACGCCAGGCCTCACTGGAGCGTCCGAGCGGCGAAGTGGTGGTGTGGTTATTGGTTGATCGCCAGGGGCGAGTGCTGGACTCCGGCATTCAGACCCAGGCGTCCAGCATGCTGCTCAACCGCGCAGCAGCCAACAGTCTGCGACGCATCAAGCAAGTCAAACCGTTTCCCGAGCAAGCCTTCGGCGGGCGTAGCGAACAGCGCTTCACCGCCACCTTCAACTACAGCGTGCAATAGCACTGACAAGGAACAGAGTGATGAAGCTTTCCAGAATTCACCTTGCGTTGGTCGCCGCTGGCATGAGCCACGGCATGGCCATGGCTGATTCGAGTGCCAGTGACGTCGGCACCATTGGCGTACAAGGGAAGGCGACGGTTGGCGGTGGCTACATGGTTCAGGAGGAGAGCATCAAGGCGCGCTCCACGGTGACCAAGGAGGCGCTCGACAAGCAGACCGCAACAGGTAACGCGATCGATAAACTCAAGTACACGCCGGGCCTGAATATCTCCAGTGAAGATGCCACCGGCCTGTCGGGCTTTCGCTTTACCATGCGCGGCCTCAACTCCGATCAGGTCGGCATGTCGGTAGACGGTATGCCGATCAACGACTCTGGCAACTATGCACTGTAGTAAGTTAGGTGGAATGCTTCTGGGCTACGCTTATTCTGTCGACGTTCTGGGGGATTGGCCATGGCCTCTACTGCCTCTTATGAGCACGTGCTTCACCGCTACCCTAGCGTTCAGGAATGGCTGGAACTGCTCGGGAACCTGGGAAGAGCGCCGGCTACCTTGGAGGCGTATGGCCGGGGGTTAGCGCACTACCTGCTCCACTGCGAGGCCTCCAGTCTGGAGGCTGAATCCATCACATTTGAGCAAGTCACGCTCTACATCCGTCGGCTACTGCCCGGGCAAGAAAACGCGGTGGCGAACTCGACCTTGCACCAGCGCCTCACCGCGATCCGCCTGTGGTACGACCACCTGGTGTTTCAGGGGCGTTGCGCACAGAATCCGGTACCTCGCGGCCAGCACGGCCGCCTGTGTCAGATCCCTGGACATTCAGGGTTTGTGAGAGGGCTGGTGCCTCGCCTGATAAAGCTGCCCGACATCCCCACGGATGAGCAGTGGCGTTACTTTCTCAGCATTGCGGCCAGGTCGTCTATTCGTGATCGACTTATGCTCTCGTTGGCGTACTGCGGTGCGCTCCGTCGTGCCGAACTGGTGGGCCTGAGAATCGAAGACCTGGATCTCGCCCATCGACTCATTTCAGTGCGCGCAGAAACGACCAAAGGCCGACGCAGCCGTGTCGTGTGCTACAGCCCTGACATTGCGCCGATACTTGGGACGCATCTTCATGCCCTTCGTCTGGCCGGTCGGTCGAAAGGAGCCCTGTTTCGATCCGAGTCTGATCGCAATCGAGGTTCGGCACTCACGCGGTGGACGTGGAGTAAAACGGTAGAAAGATGGGCCAGAGACTCAAATCTGTCATGCCTTAGCACACACACTTTTCGTCATCTGCGACTCACGCATTTGGCTCGTGCGGGGTGGAAACTGCATGAGTTGACGGCCTATGCAGGTCACCGGGATCCGAAGACCACCTTGATTTATGTGCACCTGTCGGGCGCGGACCTGACTGCAAGATTGGCGCATTCGGTGGGTAGTCTGGACGCCCGACTGTTCGCTGAACTCTTCAAGTCGGAGTAATCGTCACGGGAGCATTATTGACCATGAGCTACGTGCCATTTGATGTGGATCATTATGAGCGTCAAGAGGAATTGTCGGATCTGGAGCGCACCGTACTCTCGAATCATCTCTGCCGTTCCGACTGGCCCTATCTGCGATCGATAATGCCTACGCTTATAAAGCCCTTGATTGACCTCGTCGCCCACAGCGGTGTTTCGGATCGATTAGCCGTTCCTTCAGTGGCGGCCATTCTTTGGCAGGTCAGCAAAACCGGTATGCCTTATTGGTGCTGGTCAGAAACGCAATGGCTCACTTTGCTTAACACCCGTGCCGGTTCTCGTCCCTATCTTGCTACAGTCGCTTACCATCTGGGCGGTTTCCATACGCCTCAACGCATTGCTAAATTTCGCCAATCTGCAATTTACGCATCATTTATTTTTGGACACGAGATATTCGAATCTGAACATGCTCGTTTAAGCGCGGAGTTAAAATCGCTGGGGTATAAGGCCCGTCACCTCGACCAATTCGTGACCAGTGTGCTCGGTGCACTGATGTTGGAAAACGGCGACCCCCGTCTTGAAACCTTCACCGAGGCGCTTTTGCTAAAAGGCCAAGCGCATCGAAGCGACGGTGTGGCAAGGTTGGTTGGAAAAGTTTCACACGGACTCGCCGCACTTGGGATTTTGGAAAAGCCATTGCGCATGCGCGGCTACGTGAGTTGGCGTGAAAAAAGTATTGAGGGTATCGATCCTGCCTGGGCGCGATGGTGTCGTCGATGGCGAGACACCTCCACCTTGCGTCCCCGCACTCGAGAAAGTAACTATAGCTTTATTTTGAGAACCGGCATCTGGCTAGCGCGTGAACAGCCTTTGGTGAGTTCACCTTTCGACTGGAGCATGTCGACCTGCGCCGCGTTTATTGCAGCAGTTGATAGGATGACGGTCGGTGAGTGGGCCCTGGAGTCGGCTCGTGATACTAAGTTAAAGGGGTTAGGTCAACCGATTGCTGCCAACTCAAAACGCCATTTTCTTCATGCCCTGCGGCGATTTTTTATCGACTGTGAGCTATGGGGATGGGGGCGTTTAAATTTCAGTCCGCGTCATCATTTGGCTACCCCGCTTACCGTCGCCTTCAATTCAGCGATCAACCCACGTGTGATTGACGACTCAAGCTGGCTCAAGTTGATTTGGGCCAGCCTGAACTTGGAGCGTAAGGACTTACTCTCGGAAATTCACTACCCCTTAGCGATGATGCAGGCTGTGGCTGTGGTGTGGACACACACCGGGCTACGCAATAATGAAATTATGCGACTGTCCATAGGGTGTGCGCATGCCCAGCCCCATGAGGTGGTACACGACGACGGAACCACAATTCCACCAGGGACCTTGTGCTACCTCGATATTCCAGCCAGCAAGACGTTCAAGGCTTTTGTCAAACCCGTGGCGGTGGTGGTTAAAGAGCGAATCGACGCCTGGCTTCAAGAAAGACCGGTGAACCAGGCACCGCTTATGGATGAACGAACCGGGGAGAAGGTTAGTTACCTGTTTCAATTTCGGGGCAAGCGCATGGGCGCGGGAGTCATCAACCGTACGATTATCCCGATGCTATGTGCAAAAGCAGGTGTCCCGCTAGACGACAGTCGGGGTCGTATTACCAGCCATCGGGGGCGCGCCTCGGTCGTGACTGCATTGGCGAGCGTTCCGCAGGGTATGTCGCTAATGGAGCTGATGCAGTGGTCTGGGCACAGTTCGCCCAGTTCTACGCTCCACTACATCCGCATCCGCCCCACCAAGCTGGCGGCAGCATTTGTTAAAGCGGATCAAATGTCGCACATGGTGTCAGTGCTTATCGACCACGACGTAATCGCGCGCCATTCATCTGATCCCTATACCTTTTATGATCTGGGCGATTCGTACTGTTCAAATCCGTTCTGGAGCAGTTGTCCCCATCGAATGGCGTGTGCCGGCTGTGATTTTAATGTTCCTAAAGCCAGCGCCCGAGCGCAGGCGTTGGAAAGTAAAACCTCCATCGGACATTATCTGGAGGCCGTGCCCCTGACGGCCGATGAGCGGGCTATTGTTGAAGGTGACCTGGCAAAATTGGATGGACTTATACGCAAGCTCGATGATGTGCCGACGCTGGATGGCAGAACACCCAGTCAAATCGAGGCGAAAAAAATTCGATAATCATGGGCGTCCTAATTCGGCGTTTGTCTTGATTCCTTTTGTGCGGAATGAGATGTAATTGTCCATACTTATCTCTCAAAGATATGCAAGCTCCGCCCGTAATCCCCCTGCGGGATCGGGAACAACAGAGACAGATAAGGCAGTAAAAAGACAGTGATCGGCGTCTTTCAACTTCTTTCAAATCCTCTGGACAACTCCCAATCAGTAATGCATCGATCATGTTCTGCTTGTTCCCACTGTGCCGCGTGAACATAGTGGTCCACAACCTCGTTTCCCAAAACCTCGCGCAGCCAGGCCGACTTCGAAGCAACTTCAGTAGCTGCTCGCAGCGTTTTGGGAATTTCTGGTAGCTGAGCATCCCGATAGCCATCCCCGACGAACGGCGATGGCAGATTCAGGTTCTCTTCAATACCCGACAGACCTGCGGCAATAAGGCCTGCGAACGCAAGGTAAGGGTTCAGATCCGCACCGCCTATACGGCACTCTGCTCGGACTGCGCTTGAACCTTCGCCACAGACACGGAAGCCAACTGTACGGTTGTCGTGGCTCCAGGCGACCTTGGTCGGTGCAAAGGTGTCCATCTGAAATCTCTTGTAGGAGTTGATATAGGGGGCCAACAAGAGGGTAATGTCTTTCGAATATTTCAGCAGACCTCCCAAGTAGCTTTTCATCAACGCAGACATACCGCTGGGGGCTGACGCATCGTAAAAAAGCGGCTTTCCGTCCAGAGACCAAAGTGATGAATGGACATGGCACGAGGAGCCGGCGAGCTCATAATTCCACTTGGCCATGAAGGTGATCGCCTTGCCATGCTGCGCCGCTATCTCTTTGCTACCGTGTTTGATGAGGACATGGTGATCTGCCATTAGCAAGGGATCAGCATAACGTACATTGATTTCTCCTTGACCCGCCCCGCCTTCTCCTTTGGTGCATTCAACTGAAACGCCTGCCCCGTAAAGTCCATTTCTAATCGGACGCATAACAGACTCTTGACGTGTCGTCGACAGGATATGGTAATCCTGATTATAGGTTCCGAATGTCTCCAGATTGTTGTAATTCTTTTTTGTTATTGCATCGTAAGTTTCATCAAACACATAAAATTCCAGCTCCGATGCGAAACCGGCGCACAGGCCCAAATCAGCTAATCGGCGCAACTGTTTCTGCAGAATTTGTCTAGGCGAATGAGCCGTAGGCTGGCCAGCGGCATCAAATATATCGCAGATTACTAGTGCGGTTGCATCCAGCCACGGCAGTGACCGCAGGGTTGACAAATCTGGCTTGAGAAGGAGATCTCCGTACCCTCTTTTCCAACTGGCACTGCTGTAACCTGGCACAGGCAGCATCTCCAAGTCATCGGCTAACAAGTAATTGCATGCGTGAGTTTCCTGATAGCCGTGCTGGACAAAAAATTGTGCGTGACAGCGCTTTCCCATAAATCTGCCCTGCATGTCAACCATGCAAACAAGTACCGTATCGATTGAACCAGAGGTAACTGCGCGTTGTAATTCTTCAAATGTCATATTTGTAATCCCACCAAGTGACCAAGGACGAGTTCTTATTTAAACTGGTTTTGCCAAGCGGCATTTGCAGGAAAAGCAGTGATACCCCTTCGACCAGGCCTTACGTTCCGGATCGCGAAACTTCCCCGATTGAAGGCGTGCGAGAGCTATCTTGACCAATGTCGTTCAAGTCGGCCGGTGTCGTTTGAGAAATCTGATTGATCCAATTTCCGAACAAGAGATGGGCGTGGCTGCGCCACTGATTTTTGGGGAGTAACGCTTCACAGTCCTCGGGAAAATAGTTTCTCGGACGATGAACGCATCTGCCTGCCTCTCTGTCGCGAAAATATTCATCCGCCAGTGAGTGCGAGTCATATTCGATATGATTGAAGAAATGAAGGGCGTGATGATTGGGGTCATCGAGCAAACATAAGCCAGTGTCTGGCGAGTCAATCAGAACGGATATACCGCTGTTGGTCGGGATATCGGTGTACCGCATCTCCGTCCAGCGTGAGACCGGGATGTTGAAGTCGTCAGATAACCCCTTCAGGTAAGGAGACTTGTTTTCGACGCCGTGATGCTTGAATACGCCAAAGGCTTTCTCATTCAGTGTGTACTTGGGCATGCCATGAAAATAATGCATAGCTGCCTGAGCCCCCCAGCAAATATTAAAGCATCGGTGAACGTTGGTTTGCGTCCACCGAAAAATGTGGGTTAGTTCATGCCAGTAATAAACTTGCTCGAAAGGAATCGTTTCGACCGGTGCTCCGGTCACAATGAACCCGTCAAACTTCTGTGCCTGGATATCGTGCCAATCTTGATAAAACGATGCTAGATGCTCGTGCGGCGTGTTTTTGGGTGAATGGCTAGTTATTTTGACCAGTGTCAGTTCGACTTGCAGCGGGGTAGACCCCAGCAAACGTGCGATCTGTATTTCTGTATCTATCTTGTTTGGCATAAGATTCAGCAAGCCTACGCGCAACGGCCGGTGAAGCGGACAGACCGTGCTGTCATTATTCATCACCATGACGCCTTCTGTCGCGAGTGTGTAACCTGCGGGTAAACCTTTGGGAACTATGATCGACATGGGCTTCCAGCCTCCTTTAGGTTTCGTGCCGTACACCGATAACTCATCGGCATTTCCATTACCGCCATCAGGAAAGCATCACCAGACAAAGCGCGACCGAGGCGTAAATAACTCCAGTTATCCGATTGATTATGGATTCGTTATTGAAGGCTGCGCGTGCCTTTTGCGCGAGGAACATGTAGCCGCCGTAGATCATCAGTGAAATAATCATGCCGACCAGGCTCAACGTTATCGCTTGATGGATGTACGACACATGTGGGCTGATGAAGGTAGGGTAAGTAAGCAAGGTCGCTAACCAGCCTTTCGGGTTGGTTAAAGCAACGAGCAGCGAATCGATAAACATCTGCCTTGGACTCGAAACGATAACATTTGTCTCGCTCGGAGACGGCTTTGCAAAGAAAGTGCTGATCGCAAGGTAGGCAAGATAGATTGCCCCAAGCCATCGCAGGTAATTCAGAACCCAAGGGTGATCGCGAATGATCAATCCGACACCCGAAAGCGCGACTACCGCGTGGATTGCGGTTGCCAACCCGAAACCAAATGAACAGGGGACTACCGTTTTTGTTCCATATTTGAGAGCTTGGGCGACGGCAAACGCGACGTTTGGGCCGGGCACAGCAACGGCCGACGTGAAAGCAACAATAAACAGGACCAGCAACTGTAAATCCATAAGTCCGCCAGACTCACACTGAATACATAATTAAAATAGATAAAGTACGCAACTCATTGAGTTGATTCACCCGATCCCCTTGGCGGTGGCCTTGTTGACTGGTAAGCCTGGCATGCACTTCCAAATGCTTTGAAAACCTTCTGACTTGTGACGTCGGTGGTCGCATGCCATTCAGGGTGCCATTGCACTGCGAGCTGGAATGTTGATGACGTCTTGTATGAAAGCGCTTCGATCACGCCGTCCGAGGCGACCGCCTCTATCTGCACACCGGCGCCTACTGTGGTGATGCCTTGGTTGTGCAATGAGTTAACGTATAGTTCAGAGCTTTCTACAATTGGCGACAGTCGTCCGACTGGCATGACGCTGATTGTATGTGTGGGAAGGTACTGTTGATCACGGGGCACGTTAGGCAGCTCACTGTGTGAAACGCTTTGAGTTAACGCCGATAAGTCGGGATGCAGCTTGCCGCCACGATGAACACTCATCTCTTGCAAGCCACGGCAGATGCCGAGAATCGGCATATCGAATTCGATCGCAACAGACAATGCAACACTCGAAAGACGATCCCTCGGCCGGTCCCGCTCGCCTGGAACAACATCGTCTGCGGTGCAATGCCAGGCCAGTTGTTTGTCGAAGATGTTCGGATCAAGATTCGATTCGTCGCCGGTCAACACGAGACCGTCAAGACGCCACATCACATCACGGAATTTGCGCAGGGTTTCTTCCCTGGACAGGTTGCCGTCGATGGTAGGGATGATCACGCACTCAACGGACGCGTAGCGTTCTAGTGCCTCAATATAACGCCGCCGCAACCAGTCACGGTGAACACCATCATGGAGTTGCCGATTTGCCGACACGCCGACTACAGCACGGGTCGCATCAAAATATTTGTTAGTCATTATGCCTGCTCCGGTGTGTCAGGCGATGCATGTTGCGCTTCGTAGAGACGCTTATTGCGGTCGAGCAATTGACTGATCACGCTGGGCTGCCCATTAGGCCCTGATACAAACAAACCGCCCCAGCACTTTGCGATCTCTGCATATTCCGGATCGCGCATACGGATCTCTTGTGCTCGTTTTAGCAGCCAAAATGGTACGCCTGGCGAAAGATGGTGCTCCAGATGATATTCGTCGAAGTTGACACCAAAGAGTACTCGCTCCATCAAGTTACCTTTTCTGTTTCGAGTGAGATAAATATTTTGGTTCTCTGTTTCGCACATTGGAGAGTGTTCGGCGATTTCAGTAAACCAACCCAGTATTTGAAACGTGGTCAAATAAGGAACCAACCAGAACAGAAGCAGCAGGTGCACGTTATCAGTCATGACGAAGCCAGCGATAACGGTTACCCAGAAGGCCACGAAGCCATAGGTGTCAATAACGGCACCGTGTTTATTAACGCTCTTGTCTTGCTTGTTCGAAATCAGAAAGCGGTTGTGCCACAGGTATTTCAAATAGCGCAGTGTGGCCCCGCCTAAAATAGCCTTCCAGACAATAGAAAACTTGTACTCCCGAGGCTTTCGAACCTCATAGACACCGGAAGCGATGAAGAATTGCAAATCCGGATCTTTTTCGGGATCGCCCAGATGCGGATGGTGAAGATGCACATGAGAAACGCGATAAGCCCAATGCCGCTGAAAAATCGGGTAGGCCGCAAATATTGTGCCTAGAAAGTGGTTCCACCACGTGTTTTTCGCGAGTATTCGATGTGCAGCATCATGCGAGATCGTCGTAAGTCCTCGCTGATGCGCGCCAATCATTAGCACAGCAATCGGGTAAAACCACTCACTGATGTTCAGCGTGACAAACACACAAGTCAGTATGACTAAGTAGTCTTTTAGTATATACAGCGCGCCGGTAATATTATCAGGCCTTAGTTTAGCCAACTCGCGCATGATGTCGCGAGAAAACTGAAATGTATTAAACCGTTTGTTGCGTAGCTTCCAGAAATCAGACGTTTCCATGAAGTTATCCTCCCTGCCGGATTGGCTGTCAAACGGCGTCGAGACCGCGCTTGATATCCTCAATCACGTCATTCACATTTTCGATACCGATGCAAAGACGGATTGATCCGTCAAATATACCTGCGGCTTCGCGCTGTGTTTTCGGAACGGTGGTGTGGGTTGTAGAGACGGGGTGCGTCACCAGTGTTCGCGCATCACCGACGTTCGATACGTGGTACATGAGCTTGATATTCTGAATGAACGTCCGACCTGCCGCCTCGCTGTCCAATTCAAACATGATCATTGCCCCATAACCGACATGAACGTCTACTAATTCATCCGTCATTTCGCGATCTTGTCCGGTGAAGAGTCCTGGATACGAAACACTCCTGACTTTGGGGTGCCGTTGCAGAAAATCTGCCACTATTGTGGCGTTTTCGCAGTGGCGCTGCATGCGTAAATGAAGTGTTTCCAAACCTTGAATTAATTGGAAACTCGAAAGCGGGCTAATCGCGGCACCGGTATCGCGAAGCCATGTCATGCGTGCTTTCAACAGGCAGGGGCTCCCACTCAGGTCGTCCAGTTGTTTAACAGCCTCACGCCAGAGTATTCCCCCGTGCGCCTCATCCGGCCCATTGAATAACGGGAAACGGTCAGAGTCGTCGAAGTCGAACGTGCCGTTATCGGTCACTAACCCACCGAGAGTAGTGCCATGGCCGCATATATACTTTGTCGCAGAGTAGGTTGTAATGGCGGCGCCAAGCTTAGCGGGACGGCACACCAGAGGCGTGGTCGTGTTATCCACGACTATGGGAATACCTAGGCGCTTGCCGATGTCGGAAAGTTTTCTGAGCGGTAAAGGTACAAGACACGGATTGGAAAAAATCTCGCCAAAGAAGGCAATGGTTCTATTATCGGCTTGCTGCTCAAACGACGAAGGCTCACGTGGGTCTGCTGATCGCGCTTCAATTCCAAGTCTTTTGAAGGTGTTAAATAATAAATTCCATGAGTTTCCATATAGATACTTTGAAACGACTATGTTATCGCCTGGACGCCCACTGCACAAATTTACCAGAGCAAGAAAAGTCGCAGCCTGCCCTGAGGCCACGGCCAAGGCATCAACTGCACCGTCGACAACTGCATACCGCTGTTCAAGAATGCGCGTAGTAGGGTTAATGATGCGTGTGTAAGTAAAACCGTCACTTTTTACATTGTAAATGTCTGCAATTCGGGCCAAGTCACCGTCAAGTTCGTAAGCTGTCGTTTGGTAAATAGGCACCGCGACGGCCTTGGTAGTGGGGTCGTGACGATAGCCCGCATGCAAAAGCGCCGTTTCCACAGACATACTGTTATCGTGAATAATGCGTGACATATTACAAGCTCCTTCTGACGAGTGCTGATCCAACACGTTCCGGTGCCATGGGTTTACTATTCGTTTTATCAAAAAACTCCCGAAATGCATCGCCTAGCAAACGTATCCACAGGGGTTTGATTGCTCCGATACATCCGACCCTAAAGCTGCGCGTCTGAGCATGCATTTTTGAATAGATGTAGAGGTTGTAATCTACGAGGTGCAGGTAAAGTTTATTGAAGTCTTTAGGGGTATCAATAATACCATTCGCAGTCAGCGCCAGACAAACGGGGGAGCGCACTTCAGCGCTCAACAGTGGCGACGCATAAGGTGTGGTTACGCGAATTATTTCGTCCCGCACTGAGCAGTAACGTTGCCCCCGATTAGCCACGCCTTCCAGACTCAACTCTTCCAGAGCTTTCGTACATGCCTGGACCACGTGCGTGGGAGGCGTCGATCTCCACTCTCCGGTCTGCTCAAGGCTTTTCCAGTGGTCACGGACATCAAGAACAAACGAACTCATTGAATGCTCTTTGGCCCTGAGCAAGTCGAGATTCGCTATGACGAACGCCACACCTGGCGGACCCTCAATGCATTTATTGCTGGACGTTATGAGTACATCGAAACGGGCTCTTTTTGCGCTGATATCGACGGCGCCGAAAGAACTCATTGCATCTATAATGGTTTTTATACCCCGCTGCGTTGCCAGATTAACGATGGCTTCGAGTGGATTGAGCACACCGGTGGTTGTTTCACAATGAACGAAACAGATGTGTGTAATCGATAGATCCTGCTCTAAGTAAGCGGCGATGTCGATGACTGACAGCGCCTCGTGACTCGGGGCTCTGATACAAACCGCCTGAACGCCCCGTAATTTCAGAATTTTCAGGATCCGCTCACCATAGATGCCGTTGATGCATACGAGCGGTCGATCAGACGACGAGATGAACGACGTCAATGCGGCCTCAATACCGTAAGTACCGCTACCCTGGACTGGCACTACCGAGTGCGAGCCACAGCCATCGATCAGATCTAAAATCCGCTCACGCATCAGAGCGGTAATGTTTTTGAACGCCTGATCACGTGATCCCATATCAAACTGCATCTGCGCTTTGACGTCGTCGGTTAACGACAATGGACCCGGTGTCATTAAGTAATGATGCTGCGTAGACATATAACATTCCTTATTATATGAGAGTCTGATCTTGGTTCAGCGTCAGTAGTCTTAATATGTATCGCGCATCTATTGACTAATAAAAGTAGAGCGCCCTCAAAAAGCTATCACCCTTAGAGACTTTCGAGAACGCGAATTTCCTCTGTATGTTAGCATGACCGATGCATGCTATTGGATCCAACTGCCCTTTGGTTACATGAACTTATTTCCTAAAGGTCTCCAGGTCAAGCTTTTCTATAGAACGTTTTTTCATATAGGCCAGTTAATCTGCCTGCAAGACTTGGCAACGAGCATCTTAGTATGTCGAATACAATATGATAGTTATTGAGCTAACTATGCTGCCTCTCTGATATCACAGCTTTCGCTTCGATGGTGAGCGGGGAATGCAATCTTTGTTCAAAAACCTTGACTCGTCGTATTTGAGGGGATAGCCTTAATCTGAGCCTGATATCGGATCCGATTTATGCGGGTATTTAGCTCTAACAACTAGGTAGGCGGAATATTGCGTTGGAATGATCGACGCGGTTGTATTTTGATGGTGGTTAAAGTCATGCTGATTGGCTTATTTGTTGGGCATATTTTCTTTCCCTGACAGAAATTTGGCTGTGCTTTGGAGCCTTAGGGTTGCTCTGAAGTAGGCATCTTGGATTTGGCGACTGCTGTGCACAGCTGTCGTTTCAGCTTTAGTTTAAAAATCGTAACCGGGCAGCACGTCAGGTTGAAGAGGATAGCGTCAGGTTATGGATGACCATTTTAATTCGCCCAGTATTGATATTTTGTACGACTACGGTCCCTTTCTGAAAAAGTGTGAAATGACGGGAGGCATAGGCAGCTATTCATCCGGAACTCCCACCCCTCGGGTAGCGATAGTCGGTGCCGGCATCAGTGGGCTGGTCGCTGCAACTGAACTATTACGCGCGGGAGTCAAGGACGTTATTTTATATGAATCGCGTGATCGGATCGGGGGGCGGGTATGGTCTCAAGTGTTCGATCAGACTCGTCCGCATTACATAGCAGAAATGGGTGCGATGCGCTTTCCTCCCAGCGCAACTGGCCTTTTCCACTACCTGAAAAAGTTTGGTATTTCAACGTCGACCACCTTTCCGGATCCTGGTGTGGTGGACACGGAGCTGCATTACCGTGGTAAACGCTACTACTGGCCAGCGGGCAAAAAGCCGCCCACATTATTCAGGCGAGTTTATGAGGGGTGGCAGTCTTTATTGCGCGATGGTTACCTCCTTGAAGGCGGTTCTTTAGTTGCCCCGCTGGACATTGCCTCCATGCTCAAGTCGGGTCGTTTGGAAGAGGCAGCGATCGCATGGCAGGGATGGCTCAATGTATTCCGAGATTGTTCATTCTACAACGCGATTGTCTGTATTTTCACCGGCCCCCACCCGCCAGGCGGTGACCAATGGGCTCGCCCTGAAGACTTTGAGCTGTTCGGCTCGCTTGGCATAGGCTCGGGTGGTTTTCTGCCAGTCTTTCAGGCTGGCTTCACGGAAATACTCCGGATGGTCATCAATGGATACCAAAGTGATCAGCGACTGATTCCGGACGGGATATCCAGTCTGGCCACGAGACTCGCTGATCAGGCATTTGACGGCAAAACGTTAAGGGAGCGCATTTGTTTTAGTCGGGTAGGCCGCATTTCCAGAGACTCTGAAAAAATCATCATCCAGACAACAGCAGGAGAACAGGGCTTATTTGATCGAGTGATTGTCACTAGCAGTAATCGAGCCATGCAAATGATTCATTGCCTCACGGACAGCGAGCGCTTCCTGAGTCGTGACGTCGCTCGTGCTGTCCGCGAAACCCACCTGACCGGATCATCGAAGCTTTTCATTCTCACCCGTACCAAATTCTGGATAAAAAACAAACTTCCGACCACCATCCAGTCGGACGGCTTGGTGCGCGGCGTCTATTGTCTGGATTATCAGCCCGATGAACCTGATGGCCACGGAGTTGTTCTGCTCAGTTACACGTGGGAAGACGACGCTCAAAAAATGCTGGCGATGTCTGACAAAAAGACACGTTGTCAGGTACTGGTTAATGACCTCGCTGCGATACATCCGACGTTCGCCAGTTATCTCCTGCCTGTTGAGGGGGATTATGAGCGGTATGTATTGCACCATGACTGGCTCACCGATCCCCATTCTGCGGGCGCTTTCAAACTCAATTACCCCGGCGAGGATGTTTACTCGCATCGATTGTTCTTTCAACCGATGACAGCGAACAGTCCCGATAAAGACACGGGGCTCTATCTGGCTGGCTGCAGTTGCTCTTTTGCCGGAGGGTGGATCGAAGGTGCTGTCCAGACAGCATTGAACAGTGCCTGTGCCGTGCTGCGCAGCACCGGAGGGCAGGTGTCAGAAGGCAACCCGCTTGACTGTATTAACGCCTCCTATCGCTATTAGCAGTCCTGAGAGAAGCGCTTATACAGGGAGAAGAGTATGCGCGAAATGATCACACTTGAATCGCTGTGCCGGGCATTGGCCGATGAACAGATTGCGGCTGAAGAGCTGCGCGGGCGGGCGCTCGACACTGAGACCCGCTTGACCCTTTTGAACTGTTTCATACGCGAGGGTGATGCGGTCAGCCAGTTTGGCGAGGCTGATCAAGCAAGGAAGGGTACTTCACTCTGGGGCGTGCCAGTTTCCTTCAAGGATAATATCTGTGTTCGCGGTCTGCCGTTGACGGCCGGGACGCGAGGGATGTCCGGTTTCATAGCTGATCAGGATGCTGCGATTGTCAGTCAACTCAAAGCCCTCGGGGCTGTGGTTGCTGGCAAGAACAATATGCACGAACTTAGTTTCGGGGTGACATCCATCAATCCTCATTGGGGAGCCGTGGGAAACCCCGTTGCCCCCGGGTATTGTGCCGGGGGCAGTAGTGGTGGAAGTGCCGCCGCAGTGGCAAGTGGAATCGTTCCGCTGTCGGTGGGGACCGATACGGGGGGCTCGATAAGAATACCGGCGGCTTTTTGCGGCATTACGGGCTTCAGACCCACTACTGGACGCTTGTCAACGGCAGGCATTATCCCTGTTTCTCATACAAAGGATTGCGTTGGGTTACTGACACGAACAGCAGGCGACGCCGAATTTGTGTATGGGCTGTTGTCAGGCAAGCAGCAGTCTTTTCCTCTGAGCAGGACGGGTCCCTGTCGAATCGGCCTACCGGTCTCCATGTGGTCTGATCTGGATGGCGAGGTGGAGAGGGCATGCGTTAATGCACTCAGCCTGCTGCGCAAGACAGGGTTCGAGTTTGTTGAAATTGATGATGCCGATATTGTGGAACTGAACCAGACACTCACGTTCACCGTTCCGCTTTACGAATTCTTTGCCGACTTTGCTCAGTCATTGCTCTCCTTGGGCTGGAAGCACGGTATCCATCATATTTTTGCGCAGGTTGATGATGCCAACGTAAAAGGCATCATCAATCACCATCTTGGAGAGGGCGCTATAAAACCGGCTCACTATTTGAGTTCACTGCAAAATGGCGAGCTGTTGAAAAGAAAAATGGATGAGCTATTTGCTCGTCATCATATCAAGCTCCTGGGGTATCCCACGGTACCTTGCCGGGTACCTCATCTGGATCATGCTGACCGACCAGAGTTTTTCAGTCAGGCCATTCGCAATACCGACCTGGCCAGCAACGCGATGCTCCCCTCTATAACGATTCCCGTCGGGCCGGAAGGGCGGTTGCCGGTCGGCTTGAGCTTTGACGCGCCCAGAGCGCGAGATGCTTTTTTACTGAGCAACGTGAGTCTTATAGAGAAAGTATTAAAGGGTTGAGGTTTCAGTTGCCGACGCTTGTTGACGGGGTGTCGCGGTGTCGGCGTTTATCTACGCAAACCGACGTCAGGAGTTTCGATGAGCGTTTCCGAAAGACGCGTCTCTAGGTTGTTTGATCCAGGTAGTTTCAAGGAGGACCTCGAGGGCCAGAACACCCATTTCATCTGCGGGGCAGGAACGATCCACTCAATCAAGACCTATGTTGCGATGAGTCGCGGTCGTGACTGCGAGTTTCAAAGCAGTCGGCAATGGAGTACGGCTCAGCAAATTATAAAAACGGTAGGTTTGGCACGAGCTGCTGAAGCCCCGCTTATCTATATTCAAGATAAAATCGGGGGTAATAATGATACTGAAGGCTTTGATACAGCCAGGGTTTTTTCTTCAGATATGTCAAGTTTGCTTCTTTCCCCGTCCGGGATGGGCAGCGTCAGCGCATCGCTGGCAGAGTTGGCAAAACTCAATTTGCTGATGTCCGTGATTTTAGGGCCGACATCAGGGCCTTTGGCGTTACCTGTGATGCTCGCCGATCTGGTGCTGATGACTCGTCGAGGAGCTCTGTGTATGGGACGACCTGACATGGTCAAGGCGATGCTCGCTCAACAGACCGATCTTTATTCCCTCGGCGGGTCCGATATCCACAGTACCGCGTCTGGGTCCGTGCACTTGGTTTTTGACGACGAGGCTGATCTGTTCGCCGATCTGAGAAAACTGCTCTTATATCTGATTGCTGGAAAAAGCTCGACGTACGGTGAGTTTTCAACCCCACTTGAAGTGGATTTCAACCGCCTGCTGCCCCCGTCTCATAATATTCCTTTTGATGTGCAGCATCTGGTACGTTCATTTGTCGATAGCGACAGCCTGATCGAAATCGGTGCCTCTCATGCGCCTGAGGTTTTAGTCGGGCTGGCCACCTTGCAAGGGCAGGTTTTTGCCGTGGTTGCCAACAACTCCGCGCATGGCGGCGGCGTCATCTACAAAAGGACCGCCCGTAAAATGATTCATGTCATTGAGCTGGCTGGGAAAATGAGCTTGCCCATTTTGTTTATCGCAGATATTCCTGGGATCATGATTGGGGAAGAGGCTGAACGCGATGGGATTTTTGCCGCTGTGGCAGATTTATTCAGAGCACATACCCGATGCAAGGTAAAAAAATTATTGTTGGTTGCTCGGAAGGCGTACACCGGTGGTGTTTATGCCATGAGCGGGCCAGGCTTTGAACCTGTCGCCGTGCTGGCCTATCCTGACGCCAATATAGGCGTTTTCAGTACCCTTACCATGGAAAAGATCATCAAGTCCTCAAGCATGACCGATGCGCAGAGAGCTGTGGTGTCCGCATTGGATGAAGAAATCAGATCTCCGCTATTGCTCAAAGAAAAGGGCTTGATTACCGATGTCATCAGTGTGCGAGATACACGGGAAGCAGTGTTCAAGTATCTGTTTCATTAGGAGTGTTCCCATCGACTTGCGGGCGCAGCACGGTGAGTCAAAATTTCTCAACTCGCGCCTACGCGCTGAAAGGCGAGCGATACATCGTGCAGTGGGGGCCTTGTCGCCTGGTCTACGTTGTCAAGCTCGAAACTTGCTCATACGGCAAAGCGAACAGCTTGGTCAGAGGGGCCTGTTTTTCATATGGAGGTCCTCAGGTTACGGACTGCGTCAAGTTGATTTTCCATTCCACATAAATTCCAACCTGCTGGGGGACCCGGAAAACATCGATCAGATCTTCGTCACCCAGGGCTCTGCCGAGAGTGACGGCCCGCACATCGGTTCCAGCGGTGGCAACATCGGTATTGTCACCATTCGGCCCACCAAGGAAACCGGCGCATTCGTCAAACAAAGTGCAGGCAGCAACGGTACTTACAAGACCTTTGCGCGGCTCAATACCGGTGAAATCAACGGGCTGAGCAACTGGCTGTCGATGTCTCACACCGAAGGCCAGAAATGGCGCGGTGACGGTGCCGTGCGCGCTGACAAGGTGGAGTGGAACAGCTTCTTCGACATGGGCTCGGGCAATACGGCCAACCTGATCCTCAAGTACCACGAGCAGGATAACAACAGCTACAGCCAGCTCACCAAGAGCCAGTTCCAGCAGAACGGGCGCAAGTTTGACCCCTATCCTTCGACTCCCGCGCTGGGCAGCAACGGCAAGCTGTCCAGTTATTACGAACTGGCGCAAAACCCGTTCCAGACGTTCACCGCCGTGCTCAATACCCAATTCAAACTGGCCGACAATCTGGCGCTTTCAGTCATCCCCTATTACTTCTGGGGCAACGGCAGCGGAGTAAACAGTTCCTCCTATGCGCTCAACCGCGGCTCGAATCAGAACGGTGTATTCGACCTGAGCAACTTGCCGACGGCTGCCGCTTATAACGCTGATGGCTCATCGACCACCGGCGTGTATTACCGACCTTCGCGCACCCAGACCTGGCGTCCGGGGATCACCACCAAGCTCAATTGGGATGTCAACGACGAGCACAGCGTGCAAGTCGGCTACTGGTATGAGCGTGCGCGTCAGTTGCAGACTCAGCCTTTCATTCGCCTGAAGAGCAACGGCAAGCCGGAAAGCATCTGGCCAGACTCGGATTACATGGTCGATGCCAACGGCAATGAGATCCAGGGCCGTGATCGCTATACCGTGACGCCTGCACAAAAAGTATGGGCTCAGGACACCTGGTATTTCGCCCCGGACTGGACGCTGATAGGCGGCCTGGCCTACATGAATGTCGAGCGTGAAGGCAATAACCACGGCAGCCTTACCGAGCGGCCGGAAAAACGTGACCAGACCTACAACAAGCTGCTGCCGAACGTAGGCCTCAAGTATCAGTTGGATGAGCGTGACCAGTTGTTCTACAGCCTGTCGCGCAACATGCGCATACCGCAGAACTACGTCCTTTATGACCCGGGCACCGGTTCCATCAACAGCAAGCCGGAGACCAGCTGGAACCATGAACTGGGCTGGCGCTTTACCGAACAGGACATGACGCTGGCCGCCACCCTGTTCTACATGCAGTTCAAGGACCGTCAGGTGTCATCAAAAGACATCAATGGTGACTTTGCCGACATCAATGCCGGTGCAGTCGATAACAGCGGGCTGGAACTGGAGTGGAGCGGCCTGCTGCCGCACCATTTCAATTACTACACCTCGTACACCTACACCCGTGCCAAACAGAAGGATGACCTGACCGTTTTCAATAACGGTGCCGCCATCGAGCTGCCTACCAGCGGCAAGCAGTTTGCCAACGTGCCGAAGAACATGCTGGCCGCCAACATCGGCTACGACGACGGCAGTTATTACGGCACCTTCGGAGCCAAGTTCACCAGCGAGCTGTATGGCGACCTGACCAACGACGAAAGCATTCCGGGGCGCACCATCTTCAATCTGGGCGCGGGCATCTATCTGCCGGTGAACAAGAAAATCGTCAAGGATGCCACCTTGCGTCTGAACGTCGACAACCTGTTCGACAAGGAGTACCTGGACGGCGTGTACACCACCAAGACCAACGCAGGTACATACAGCGGCTTCCGCGATGGCGACCCGGCGTACATCGTCGGCGTCGAGCGTACCGTTACCGTTTCTCTTGAAGCCAATTTCTAATCTTCATTGACCAGAGGTCTGTGCCATGGACATGAATCAGCTTCACGACATCACCTTCTATGTGATGTACGCCGCCATCGCGGTAGCGATCTTTGTCGCGATCGAACGGGGTATCTACTTTGCTTATGTACGCCGTCAGGCACGGGCGCTGCAAACGGCACTCAGTGCTTCGGTGAACAGTGAAAAGGATCTGCCGGAGGCGCTGACACGCCGGGCCGGTTTGCCGCTGAGCATGGTCCTGCCGGTGCTTGCGCAAAAAAATGCTCAGGGCTCGC
Source organism: Pseudomonas sp. Pme6b (assembly GCF_058129925.1). Taxonomy (NCBI): domain Bacteria; kingdom Pseudomonadati; phylum Pseudomonadota; class Gammaproteobacteria; order Pseudomonadales; family Pseudomonadaceae; genus Pseudomonas; species Pseudomonas sp. Pme6b. Next base: position 5,139,676 of record NZ_CM176704.1, on the reverse strand, counting down.
GCAGGGATCTGGATGATGTCATCGAAACCCAGTACCTGAGCACTCGCGCGCCGCTGGCCCGCAGCCTCTGGCTGATCGAGACCATCACTACCGCTGCACCTCTGTTGGGGTTGCTGGGCACCATTCTGGGCATCATCGACACGTTCAAGGCGCTTGCCAGTGCCGGGGTGTCCGATCCCGGGCAGATTTCTGCCGGTATCGGCACGGCGCTGTTCGCGACCGGGCTGGGTATTGCCATCGCCTTGTTCTGCGTGGTCTTTCATAACTACTTTCAGGACAGCCTGGAACGCATCAACGATCAACTCAAGATCCTGTTGATCCGCGCTTCCAGCGGCGCACGGGTGCAGGATGAAACCGAGCATTCGGCTGCCCCGGTCCAACCGAAATACCGCACTGCCTGATCAACCTGCCGGCGTGTGCCCTTGGCATGCGCCTTCCTGCCTGCGTCCGGCGATGAGGCCCGCATGTTCTTTGATCTTCCAGGCCGTAGGGTACTTACGCGTTCCCGCGTCGTGATCGCAGCGTTACTGCTGACGAGTTCGTTTGCGCAGGCCGACTTCGCTATTCCAGGTTTCGAGCTGGTACACACCGTTCCGCTCGGAACCGACCTGCAGACGCCTGACCTGCGAGCGCCCGGCGAGGTCTGGCGTGAACTGTTCGATGGAGCCCGCAAGGGTATCGATATCGAGCAGTTCTATGCCGCAGACCATGCCGGTTCGGTGATGGACAAGGTGCTTGAAAGCCTGACTGCAGCGGGGCAGCGCGGGGTGAAAATCCGTTTTCTGCTGGAGGAAAAAGGCCTGAAAATGTCCGATCCGCAGACCCTTGAGCGGTTGCGGGCGATACCCAACCTCACCTTGCGCGTACTGCCATACGCCAAGCTCACGGGCAGCGGCATCATTCACGCCAAATTCATCGTCGTGGATGGCCGGCAGGCGTTCATAGGCAGTCAGAATTTCGATTGGCGCTCACTGGAGCACATCCATGAAACCGGCCTGCGCATCGACGAGCCGAATGTCGTGCGCCAGACGCAGGCCGTGTTCGATCAGGACTGGCTAGCCCAGGCCGCCATCGCCGAAGGCAAACCGATTCCGGTGCCACACTCGAACAAGAACGCTTTGCCCGCTGGCAACTATCTGGTCGCCAGTCCGCAGCGCTATAACCCGCCCGGCGTACTCGACTCCCAGACCGAGCTGCCGCGTTTGCTGGCGCAAGCCAGCCGCGAGGTTCGCGTCCAGTTACTGGATTACGCGCCCTTGTCCTACGGGCCTGACAAAACCCGGCCTTACTATGCGGTCATCGATAACGCCATACGTAGCGCCGCCGCTCGTGGCGTTTCGATCAAGCTCATGGTGTCGGACTGGAACACAGGCATGCCCGAAGTTGCCTATTTGAAGAGTCTGGCCCTGGTGCCCAACGTGCAGGTGCGCATCGTCACGCTGCCCGTAGCCGCCGAGGGTTTCATCCCGTATGCCCGCGTGATCCACAGCAAGACCATGGACATTGATGATCAGGTCGCATGGGTTGGCACCAGCAACTGGCTCGGCGGTTATCTCGACAACTCGCGCAACCTGGAAGTGGTGATGCACGACAGCACAATGGCCGAGCGCATCGGCGCTCTGCATGAGCAGCTATGGGATGGGCCGTATGCCAAACCAATCGACATCAACCGCGACTATCCGGAACCGCATCCGGGCCGGCCTTGACAGTAAACAGAGGGGCAGCCGGAAGGGCGACGCCGGGCGTTAAGCATGGCGGGTTGTATCGACAATCAGAATGCGTCTGGGTCCGGACGGAACAGGTCTGGCAAGGAGTCTGAAATGAGTTTGATCGTTCGTGCGATGGCAGACAGTGACTGGTCTTCGCTGGCTCAGATTTTTGAACAGCCGGTGTTCCGTTGGTGGACGCTTCGGATGCCATACCAGTCAATCAGCGACATAAAAAACTTGTTGAAGGTCGCAGCGCTTCAGGCCTTTCCCTGGTTGCCGAGCGCGATGGCATCGTTGTCGGGTGCGCCATGCTCTATCGCTTTCAGGGACGAAGGCAGCACGTAGCTGATTTCTGGATGGGGGTCGCAGACGGTCATCATCGCCAGGGCATTGGCGACGAATTATTGAAAGAGCTGTCTGCAACCGCCTGCCGATGGATGAATGTAAAACGCCTGGAGCTTACCGTCTTCGTTGATAACGAGCCTGCTATTGCGCTTTATAAAAAGAATGGCTTTGTCATAGAGGGGACGCACCGGAAATTTGCCTATCGGGATGGTGAGTACATAGATGCTTTCAGTATGGCGGCAGTCTACTGAAGTGCTCTGAATGGGGTGGCAGGAGCGGCCTTCAATAAACCCGCTCTTGATAGCAATATGCCCGGCTTTGGTGATGAATGAAGCTCCCCACTAGGCCCCTCTGCCCGCTTCAGCCACAATGACGCCTTTTACCCTCCAGCCTGCTGTGGGCTGTAAAAGGATTGCTGCTGATGATGCTCTCTTTCAAGCCATGGTTTCGGGGGCTGGCGCTGGCTTTGCCGCTGGCTGCCCTGCTGACCGCGTGTGACAAGTCCGATAAGCCGGTGACGCCGCCTGCACCGCCACACACCACTTATAGCCAGGCTGGTTGGGACGCGCTGCCAGCCGTGTCGGACGCCGACTTGCAAGCCGGGTTTGCCTCATGGCGCAGTGCGTGTGTTCGTCTGAAGGCTGATGCCGTGTGGGGACCGACCTGTGCGGCGGCGGGCAGCCTTGTGGCGGCTCCGGATGCGGCGCAGATCCGTACGTTTTTGCAGAGCCAGTTGCAGGTCTACAGCCTGCGCGCTGATGGCGGCAGTGCCGATGGCCTGATCACCGGTTATTACGAGCCTGTCTACCCTGGCAGCCTGACTCAGACCGCCACGGCTAACGTGCCGGTTTACGGCATTCCGGACGATCTGATCGTGGTCAATCTGGACAGCATTTATCCCGAACTCAAGGGCAAGCGCTTGCGCGGTCGGCTTGAGGGGCGGGTGCTCAAGCCTTACGACGATGCCGCGACGATCAACGCGCAGGGGTTGAATGCGCCGGTGATTGCCTGGCTGACCGACCCGATGGATGTGCAGTTCCTGCAGATTCAGGGCTCCGGGCGGGTGAGTCTGGAGGATGGCTCGCAGCTGCGTCTGGGCTATGCCGATCAGAACGGCCGCCCTTATCGCGCGATTGGTCGCTGGCTGGTGGAGCAGGGCCAGTTGAAGAAGGAAGACGTAACCATGGGCAGCATCGCAGCCTGGGCCAAAGCGCATCCGGAGCGGGTCAGCGAGTTGCTGGCCAGCAACTCCAGCTATGTGTTTTTTGCCCGTAACCCCGACAGCAATGAAGGCCCGCGCGGCTCGCTCAACGTGCCGCTGACACCGGGCTACAGCGTAGCCATCGATCGCAAGGTGATTCCTCTGGGTAGTCTGCTCTGGCTCTCCACCACACGGCCGGATGGAAGCAGCGTGGTGCGTCCGGTCGCGGCGCAGGACACGGGCGGTGCGATTGCCGGTGAAGTGCGCGCTGATCTGTTCTGGGGCACTGGCGATGAGGCCGGGAAGCTGGCAGGTGACATGAAACAGAAAGGCAATATCTGGTTGCTGTGGCCCAAGGGTATGGCGTTGCCGCAGACTGTCGATGCAGTATCTGCGCCCGCTGGCCACTGATTTAATTCGATCCTTCCCATTAGCGGCTATATATCCGATCCACTGGATATATAGCTGCTGGTGCGAAAAAACCTCGATTCAGCCCCGTTTGCCGCCGATTGTGTCCAGATCCACAATTTTCTAACGCCAATAAAATGTCGAAAAACGAGTGATTTACCGCTCATCGGTAAATTGTGGACGTCATATATCGGTTTTCTGACACTGTCACAGTGATATTGCACATTAGTATTAACGCTTTTCCACAGGGGGTGTGCTTGGCGGCCCCATTTGAGGTCGTACAGAATGAGTCGTGCTGACGATGTGGCCAATCTGTTTCAACGTTTCGGCGCGAGCTCTGACGGTTATCTGGAGATAGACAACAGCCTGGATTATCAGGAATCGTCTGTTTCCAGAACCCCGTCTGCTGCACTGCAGCGCGCGACCTCTCAGCCGTCTCTTGAGCAACCTTGTTCAACGCTGCCGGCGCAAAACAACTCGACTGCACCTGATTTGATAGCGCCCGATAAAACCAGGCGCATAGCCGCTGACACATTGGCGAAACTGCTCGCCGAGGCTGCTCAGGCGCGGCAGGCCGAGGCGCAGGCGCGTAACAACGAGGCACTGGCTCAGTCGATGGGCAAAGGCCAACTTTCCAGAACCCCGGCACACGTCATCGCGGTGGTGTCAGCCAAAGGCGGGGTGGGTAAAAGCACCTTGAGCGCGGCGCTGACCAGCCTGGTCAAAGTGCCAGGCGGGCAGACGCTGGCCATCGACCTCGACCCGCAAAACGCCTTGCAGCACCATCTCAACGCCAGCCCGGATGTGGCAGGCCTCGGTGGTGCCAGCCTGAGCGGCGAGAACTGGCGGGCCCTGTTACTGAGCGGGTCTGCTGACACGCAGCTGCTGGCGTATGGCGCGCTGCAGCTTGACGAGCGTCGTTCTCTGGAGCGTTTTCAGGAAAGTGACGCGCACTGGCTGGTTCGCCAGATTGCGCGCATGCAATTGAGTGCGCGCGACGTGGTGGTTCTCGACGTGCCGTGTGGTGATTTGCTCATGCTGGAACAGGCACTGAATGCCGCCAGCCAAGTGCTGGTCGTGCTCACCGCCGATGCGGCGTGCTACCTGACGCTGGACCAGATGCAGGGCTGGCTTGAGCCTGTGCTGGCCGGTCCGCAGCCGCCGGTCTGTCATTACGTCATCAATCAGTTCGATGCATCGCGCACGTTCAGTCGCGACATGCGCGATGTCATGGCAAAGCGTCTTGGCGGGCGTTTGCTGGGCATCGTGCACAAGGATAACGCGCTCGCAGAAGCGCTGGCTTACGGACACAACGCGGTACAGGTTCCGAGCGCCTCCCCAGGCACTCAGGACCTGCGCGTGCTGAGTCACTTGCTGATCACCAAACTGCTGACTCAGGACGTAGAAGAGACCCGATTGTCATGACTAACCTGTCGCTCGACGCGTCCCCACCCCGGACGCGCTCATCGCTGTGGCTGAATGCTTTGTCGGCAAGGTTCGGCCAGCAGTCCAGAACCCTGCGCCGCGCACTGAAAACCGTGGCCATTGTTGTCGGCCTGCTGCTGATGGCGCTGGTCGTCACCGTGCCTCTGGACCTCTACGCGCAGTGCTTTTTTGCCTTGGCCTGTTTTGCCGCGATGCTGGTGATTCGCAAGATGCCGGGGCGCATTTCGGTGCTGGCGCTGGTGACGCTGTCGTTGCTGGCGTCGTTTCGGTACATGTACTGGCGGCTGACCTCGACTCTTGATTTCGATAACTGGCTGGACAGCCTGCTGGGCTACGGGCTGATCGTCGCCGAGTTCTACACGCTGATCGTCATCGTGCTGGGTTATGTGCAGACCGCCTGGCCGCTGCACCGCAAGCCTGTGATCATGCCGAGCGATTCCAGTCAGTGGCCGACTGTGGATGTGTTTATCCCTTCGTACAACGAAGCGCTGAGCATCGTCAAACTGACCATTTTTGCGGCGCAGTCCATTGATTGGCCGCGAGACAAACTGCGTGTCTACGTACTTGATGACGGCCGCCGAGAAGACTTTCGCGAGTTCTGCGAGCAGATCGGTGTTGGCTACCTGACCCGTGAAAACAATTACCACGCCAAGGCCGGTAACCTGAACGAAGCGCTCAAGTCCACCGATGGCGAATACATCGCCATGTTTGATGCCGACCACGTGCCGACCCGCTCTTTTTTGCAGGTCGCCATGGGCTGGTTCCTCAAGGACCCGAAACTGGCGATGCTGCAGACGCCGCACTTTTTCTTCTCGCCTGACCCGTTCGAAAAGAACCTCGATACATTCCGCAGCGTGCCTAACGAGGGCGAGCTGTTTTACGGCCTGCTGCAGGACGGCAACGACCTGTGGAACGCGACTTTCTTCTGCGGCTCCTGTGCGGTGTTGCGGCGCTCGTCGTTGCTGGACATCGGTGGTGTGGCCACTGAAACCGTGACCGAGGATGCGCACACAGCGCTGAAGCTGAACCGGGCCGGCTACAACACGGCGTACCTTGCGATTCCCCAGGCGGCGGGGCTGGCGACGGAAAGTCTGTCACGTCATGTTGCCCAGCGTATTCGCTGGGCGCGGGGCATGGCGCAGATCTTTCGCACCGACAACCCGCTGCTGGGCAAAGGTCTGTCGCTGGGCCAGCGGCTGTGCTACGCCAACTCGATGCTGCACTTCTTTTACGGCTTGCCGCGTCTGGTATTTCTCACTGCGCCACTGGCCTACCTGCTGTTCGGCGCCGAGGTCATGCACGCCTCGGCGCTGATGATCACCGCCTATGTGTTGCCGCACCTTGCCCACGCCAGCCTGACCAATTCGCGGATTCAGGGCCGCTTCCGCCATTCGTTCTGGAACGAGGTCTACGAGGCGGTGCTGGCGTGGTACATCATGGGCCCGGTGCTGATGGCGCTGGTCAATCCGAAATTCGGTGGCTTCAACGTGACCGACAAGGGCGGAGTGGTCGAGGAGAAGTTTTTCGACTGGACGCTGGCGCGGCCTTACATCGTGCTGCTGACGCTGAACGCAGTGGTCTTCGCACTCGGTATCTATAGCCTCTACCAACTGGGCTGGAATAACGATGCGATCACCCTGACCATCGTCATCAACATGGCCTGGACGATCTACAACATCATCATCACCAGCGCTGCGATTGCGGTGGCCAGCGAGATCCGTCAGGTGCGCACCGAGCCCCGGGTCCAGGCCAGACTGCCGATTCGCGTTACCCGCGCCGATGGCGTGGTATTCGACGCCGTGACTCAGGATTTTTCCCAGACCGGCCTCGGACTGGTGATGCCCGCCGATTCGGGCATCGACAGTGGCGACAGCATCACGGTGTCGCTGTATCGCGGTACGCAGACCAGCCATTTCCCTGCCACGGTGATGTTCTGCCGCGACGGTTATCTGGGCACTCGTTTCGATGATCTGTCGCTGCGTCAGCAGAGCGAGCTGGTACGCCTGACCTTTGGCCGTGCCGACACCTGGGCCTCGACCTGGGGCCGCGGCAAGCCGGACACACCGCTGTCTGCGCTGCGCGAAGTCAGCCACATCGGTGTTCGTGGCGTCGTCGAGTTGCTCAAGGCCACTCGCAAGGATTTCAGCCGGTTACTGCCGACCCGTAAAAAAATCTCCCCACCTCCCGCAAATTGATGGATTGAGTAGTCATGACTAAACGGTATTTTCTCGGTGCCGAACGCTTCGCCGTTCGCCGCTCATGGGCCCTGTTGGCTTGTGCGTTGTCCGTGCTCTCCACCGGGATGTGGGCAAGCGCTGCTGAAACCACGGGTGCCAACGAGGGTTACAGCGTGACGCTGCAACAACTGGGGCGCAATTACCCGATGAACCTGCGCGGTGTGGAAGCCACCGACAGCGTCAACTTCAATGTGCGTGCCGATCAGGTGGTGACCGGCGCAAGCCTGTCGCTGAGCTACAGCTATTCGCCGGCGTTGCTGGCGGACCTGTCGCAGATCAACGTCATGATCAACGACGAAGTGGCCGCGACCCTTCCGTTGCCCAAGGAAGGTGCCGGCAAGCCGCAGACGCAGGTGATCGAGATTCCGCCGCAGATGATCACCGAGTTCAACCGCCTGAGCCTGCAGTTCATCGGCCATTACACGATGAGCTGCATTCCAGCCTCTGGGCACGGATCAACAACGACACGCGTCTGGATATCCGCGTGACGCCGTTCGCGTTGCCCAACGATCTGGCCATTTTGCCGCTGCCGTTCTTCGACCGTCGCGATGACCGTGACGTAAACCTGCCGGTGGTGATGGGCGCGGCACCCGATAACGCGACGCTCGAAGCTGCAGGCGCGCTGGCTTCATGGATTGGCGCGGCCAAGACCCGCTCGCGCATGGCCAGCTTCCCGGCGCACTTCAATGAGCTGCCGGCCAAGGGCAATGCGCTGGTATTGCTCAAGGGCGATGGTCCATTGCAGCTCGGCGCGCTGACGATGCCTGCGCCGAAAGGCCCGACCCTGACGATGGTGACCCATCCCAACGACCCGAACAGCAAGCTGTTGGTAATCACCGGGCGTGACTCGGCGGAACTCAAGCGGGCGGTCAATGCGCTGGTGGTCGGCGGTCAGAGCCTGGTCGGCAGCAGCGCATTGATCGAGCGTGTCGACCTGCTCGCGCCGCGCAAACCGTATGACGCGCCGAACTGGCTGCCCAGTGATCGGCCGATCAAACTGGGCGAGCTGATGCCTGCCAACAAACTCAACGTCTCCGGTTACGACCCGGGTGACATCACCGTGCCGTTGAACCTGCCGCCAGACCTGTTCAGCTGGCGTGAAGACGGCGTGCCGTTGAACCTCAAATACCGCTACACACCGCAGGAACGCTCGAACAATTCGTCGATCATGGTCAGCCTCAACGACACGCTGATCAAGGCCGAGCCGCTGCCGTCGATCGAGAACCTGAACAACTCGATCGTCTCGCGACTGACGGGCGGCGATGACACGATCAGCCGTGAAGCGCATGTGTACCTGCCGCTCAACTCCGTGGCCCTGCAATCGCGCCTGCAACTGCGCTACATGTTCGATTACCTCAAGCAGGGCGAATGTGGCGACATCATCATCGATAACATGCGCGGCAGCATCGATCCGGAATCGACGCTGGATTTCAGCGGTTACGACCACTTCATGGCCATGCCGAACCTGGGTGTGTTCAAGGATTCCGGGTTTCCGTTCACACGCCTGGCGGACCTGTCGCAGACCGCTGTGGTGCTGGCCGATCAGCCGAGTACTGAAGATGTCAGCGCTTACTTGAGCGTATTGGGCCGTTTCGGCGAATCGACCGGTTACCCGGCGACCGGTGTGTCGGTTATTCACGCTGCACAGATCGCCAGTGCCGCCGACAAGGACATTCTGGTCATGTCCTCGGGCAGCGATCAGCCGTTGCTCAAACAGTGGGCCGACCGTTTGCCGATTTCCGGCAATGCTCAGCAACAGGGCTTCGAGCTTTCCGATCTGGCCTTCCGTCTGCGCGACTGGATGAGCCCGGACCCGGATGAAAACCAGCGTCGGGCGCGGGTGGCCATGGCGTTTTCCAGTGACGCGCGCAGCACCTTCCTGACCGGTTTCGAATCGCCGCTGCACAAGGGGCGCAGTGTCGTGTTGATCTCCAGCGGTCAGCCCGGCGGCATGAGCGACGTTGCCCGTGCGCTGAGCAGCAGCGACAAGGTACAGGGCAGCCTGGTAGTGGTACGCGGCGATTCGGTCGAGGCGCTGGTTGCCGAGCAGAAGTACTACGTCGGTGACCTTGGGCCGATCAAATACGTGCAGTGGCTGATGTCGCGCAACGTGCTGTGGCTGCTGCTGGTGGTTGCTGTGGGTGTGGTGCTGGTGACCGGAGTTGCCTACCTGACCCTGCGCTCGCTCGCCAAGCGCCGTCTGGAGCAGGAATAAGCCATGCCGCTCCGTGCACTGAAACTGCGCCGCGCCTCGGGCTGGCTGGTCGGCCTGCTGGCGTCGGCGACCCTGACGCCGGTGTTGGCGAACAGCGCGTGCGATGCTGTGGCCTGGCCGTTCTGGCAGGACTATGCCACGCGCTATGTGCAGGCCGACGGCCGTATGCTGGAGTCGAGCCTGAAGGTCAACCACAGCACCTCCGAAGGTCAGTCCTACGGCATGCTCTTTGCTCTGGTGGCCAATGACCGCGCGCGCTTCGACGCGCTGTGGACGTGGACCGCCGCGAACATGATGGGGGCTGATGTCAAAACGCGTCTGCCGGGCTGGTTGTGGGGGCAGGGCAAGGATGGCAACTGGACGCTTCAGGACGCCAACTCCGCGTCCGATGCCGACCTGTGGATCGTCTACGCGCTGCTCGAAGCGGCGCGCGTCTGGCAGCACCCGGCCTATAGAGACGATGCGCTGGCCTTGCTCAAGAACGTGGAGTCGCGGCTGGTGGTCAATCTGCCGGGGCTCGGCAAAATGCTCCTGCCCGGCCCCGAAGGTTTCGCGCAGCCTGACCATCTATGGCGCTTGAACGCCAGCTACCTGCCTATTCCGCTGCTACGGCGCCTGGCGAAAGAAGCACCCGGCGGCCCATGGAAGGAAATTGCCGACAACACCGCGAAGCTGATCGACGCATCGAGCCCCAAGGGCTTTATCGCCGATTGGGTTGGCTACCGCGGGACCTCCCCGAAAAGCGGTCTGTTCGTGGTCGATCCGGTCACCGGCGAGCTGGGCAGCTATGACGCGATTCGCGTCTACCTCTGGGCGGGCATGACGCCTGCGTCCGACCCGTTGGCCGCGCGCTTGCTGGCGCGTCTCGACGGCATGGCGGTCAGCACGGCCTCCAGCGGCACGCCCCCGGAAAAAGTCCAGGTGATGAGTGGCATGAGCCAGGGCCAGGCTCCGTTTGGTTACTCGGCAGCGTTGCTGCCGTACTTCCAGGCCAAGGGTCAGACCTGGCTGGCCGAGCAGCAACAGCGCAGGGTCGAAGCCGGGGTCAGCCAGGCGCTGGCCCGTGACCCGAAAGACCGTACTGAACCGGCCTATTACAACCTCATTCTCAGCCTGTTTGCCTTGGGCTGGGTCGAAAAACGCTATCAGTTCCGTGAAGACGGAACCCTCAAATTATCCTGGGAGACGTCATGCCCGCGCGCCGCCACACGTTAGTCATCGGGTTGGTTGCCGCGATCGCAGCCAGCGTTTCTCAGGCTCAGGCCGCCACCGCCGAGGCGCAGTTGATCGAGCAGGGCCAGTACTGGCAGGCTCGCTCGAACCCGGTGCGGGCTGCCGAGGTCTGGCAGAAGGTGCTGCAGATCGACCCCAATCAGATCGACGCGTTGTATGGCATGGGGCTGATCGGCGTCAAACAGAACAAGCCGCAGCAGGCGCAGACTTACCTGGCTCGTCTGCAGGCCCTGTCGCCAGTGCCGTGGCAGTCGGTGCAACTGGAGCAGGACATCGCCCTCGCTCAGCCGCAGAATCAGGCCTTGCTGGATGAGGTCCGACGCCTCGCCGATGCCGGTGAGCGCGACAAGGCGACCGGGGTCTTTCGCCAACTGTTCAACGGCCGTTTGCCCGAGGGCACGATCGGGCGCGAGTACTACACCAACCTGGGGTTCAACAGCGCGGACTGGCCCGAAACGCGCAAGGGCTTTGAACGCCTGATGCGGCAGAACCCGGACGACTCGATTCTGGCGCTGTTCTTCGCCAAGCACCTGGCCCGCCGCGAAGACACCCGGGCCGAAGGGATCGCTGCGCTGGCGCGCCTGAGTAAGCACCCGGACATCGCCGGGGACGCCGATCAGAGCTGGCGCATGGCGCTGGTCTGGATCGGCCCGCCTGCGGCTGCGCAGGTGCCACTGTTCGACGCGTTTCTCAAGATTCATCCCGACGATCAGGAAATCCGCGACCAGTTGAACAAGGGCCGCCAGCAGAACACTAGCGGCGCTGCCTCAGGCTGGCAGCAGGACCCGTTGGTGGCGCGTGGCTTGAAGGCGCTGGAAAGAAATGATCACGCGGCGGCCGAAGAAGCCTTTGCCGCCCGCTTGAAAATCAAGGCGGACGATGTCGATGCGCTGGGCGGACTGGGCGTGGTGCGTCAGCAGCAGAACCGGCTGCCTGAAGCCGAACAATTGCTGACCCGCGCCACGCGCCACCCGGGCGGTGCGCGCTGGAAAAACGCGCTGGAAAACGTACAGCTCTGGACCTCGCTGCAACAAGCCCGTGATCTACAGGCCAAAGGACAGACCGGCAAGGCTCAAGCGTTGCTGGCGCAGGCGCAGCGGGAAAACCCTGACAACATCGACGTGCGTTTGACCCTGGCCGACGTGCAGGTGCAGGCAGGGCAACTGGACGCCGCGCAGGCAGGCTATCGTCAGGTGCTCGCGAGCCAGCGCGGCAATCCGCAAGCAATACGCGGGCTGATCAACGTGCTGGCCCAGCGTGGTCAGGCCGATGAAGCGCTACGCCTGCTCGACACATTGTCGCCGGGCGAACAGGCCAAACTGGGCGACAGCGGTCGCTTCAAGGCGCTGCGCTCCACACAAGTGGCGCGTCTGGCCGAGCAGCGTGGCGATGTTCGCGCTGCTCAGACGGCCTTGAAAGACGCGGTGAAGAGCGACCCGGACAATGTCTGGACGCGTTTTGACCTGGCGCGCCTGTACCTCAAGACCGACGAAGCGCCCAAGGCGCGCGTGCTGATCGACGAGCTGCTCAAGGCCCAGCCCAATAACATCGATGCGCTCTACACCAGCGCACTGCTGTCGGTGGAAATGGGCCAGTGGCAGGACGCGCAAACCACGTTTGCGCGCATCCCGGTGGATCAGCGCACGCCGGACATGAAAGCGCTCGCTGACGAAATCACCATGACCGTGCAGATCAATCTGGCCATCGGCATCGCCCGGCGCCGTCGGCCGATCTGATGCTGCAATACGCCGGTCTGCTGCTCGCAGCGGGTGATGATGTGCAGGTCAATGCGATCCTGCGCAACGTGCAGGGTCAGCCGATGAGCGCGCAGACCCGCAAACGCTTCGATGACCTTTTGTACCGCTACCGCATTCGCCAGGCCGATCTGCTGCGTGAGGGTGGAGATCTGGCGGGCGCGTACGACACGCTGGCACCGGCTTTGGCGCAGCGCCCGGACGACATTCAGGCGGTGTCGGCGTTCGCCCGGATGTACACCGCCAATGGCGACAGCGCTCGCGCGTTCGAGCTGTACAAACCGTTGTTGCAGCGTCAGCCCAATGACCCGCAAGTGCTGCTGGGCGCAGCTGATGCGGCGGTCAAAGCGCATGATTATGGCTTTGCCGAAAAAGCCCTGAGCCAGTTCCGCAAACTGGAGCGCAACGACCCGCAGACCCTGACCGAAGCCGCACGTATCTACCAGAGCATGGGGCAGACTGGCGCGGCCACCGAGTTGCTGCGCAAGGCCGTGGCCATCGAACAGAGTGAAAAGCAGCGCGTGATGGCTGCGCAGGCTGTGCCGACCAGCATAACGTCGTCCAACCCGTTTGCGGCGGGCGGTTCACGTAGCCTGGCGGCGGCTTCGGCGATTCCCGCCCCGGCTCAGGTGTCGTTGAGCGGTGGGAGAGCACTTGAAACAAGCAATGCGCTTGAAACATCTGCACCGCGTGACACGGCTTACCCCGGCCAGATCGCCGCACAACAGCCGCTGTCTGCCGCACGTGCGCAAAGCGTGCGCGGCAATCCGTTCATGGCAGCCACCGACCGCGATCAGGCCAGCAGCGCGCAGCAGGCGCTCAATCGTATTCTTGAGCAGCGCAGTGGCTTCGTCAGTCAGGGCCTGAGCGTGCGTAGCAATAACAGCGAGGCGGGTCTGAGCAAACTGACCGTGGTCGAGACCCCGCTTGAGATCAACGTGCCTGCCGGTGATAACCGGGTGGCCGTGCGCGTCACGCCGGTGTCGCTGAATGCTGGCAGCGTGAAATCCGATGCAAGTGCCCGTTTTGGCGGTGGCACCAGCGGTGCTGCAGGTTCGCAGAGCGACAAGGGTGTCGGTCTGGCGGTAGCGTTCGAGCGCCCCAAAGAAGGCCTCAAGGCCGATATCGGCACCACGCCGATGGGCTTCAAATACACCACGGTCGCGGGTGGCGCGAGTGTCGACCGGCCGTTGGGTGACAACCCGGACCTGCGCTACGGCCTCAACGTGTCACGGCGTCCGGTGACGGACAGCGTGACCTCGTTTGCCGGTTCCACCGACGAGCGCAGCGGCCTGTCCTGGGGCGGCGTCACGGCCAACGGCGGGCGTGGCCAGATCAGCTATGACGACCAGACCATCGGCGGTTATGGCTACGGCTCGTGGCACAAGCTGGTCGGCAACAACGTGAAATCCAATACCCGAGGCGAAGTGGGTGGCGGCGTTTACTGGTACCTGCGCAATGCCGAGGACAGCAAGCTGACCGCAGGCCTGAGCCTGATGGGCATGAGCTATGACAATGACCAGAGCTACTTCACTTACGGCCACGGTGGCTATTTCAGTCCGCAGAGCTTCTATGCCATCGGCGTGCCGGTGATGTGGGCACAGCGCACCGAGCGTTTCAGCTATCAGGTCAAGAGTTCGGTCGGGGTCCAGCACTTCAAGCAGGACGGTGCCGAATTCTTCCCCGACGACAGCACGCTGCAGGCCGCGTCCGGCCAGCGCTACACAGGGCAGAGCAAAACCGGAATTGGCTACAACCTGAGCGCGGCAGGCGAGTACAAGCTCGATTCCAGCCTGTTCATGGGGGCCAATCTGGGCCTGGACAATGCCCGTGACTATCGCCAGTTCAGCGGCGCGCTTTACCTGCGTTACATGTTCGAGGACATGACCGGCCCGATGGCACTGCCGGTCAGCCCTTACCGTTCACCTTATTCCAACTGATTTCTGGAGAATTCGATGCCTTCCGTTCTTGCCGGTATGACCCTTCTGGTCCTGGGAGAAAGCCACATGAGTCTGGCCGATCATCTGATGGAACCGCTGCACGACAACTTGACCAGGCAGGGCGCTATCGTGCATTCGATCGGTGCCTGTGGCGCGAGTGCCGGTGACTGGTTGATCACCAAAAAGGTCGATTGCGGGGCCGAGCAAAAAGGCAACGGCAAGATCGTCATCAAGGGACGTGACGCCACGACCACGCCCATCGGCGAGCTGATCGCGGCCGACAAGCCTGATCTGGTGGTGATCGTGATCGGCGACACAATGGCTTCCTATGACAAGCCTTCGTTTCCAAAGGCCTGGGCATGGCAAAGCGTCACCGGCCTGACCAAGGCGATTGCGGCCACGGGCACCAAGTGCGCCTGGGTCGGCCCTGCGTGGGGCAAGGTGGGCGGCATGTACCAGAAGAACGATGCACGTACCCAGTTGATGTCGCAGTTTCTGGCCAGCAACGTGGCGCCCTGCACGTACATCGACTCGCTGAGCTTCTCCAAACCGGGACAATGGATCACCACCGACGGTCAGCACTTTACCGTCGCCGGTTATAAATCCTGGGGCACCGCGATTGGCGATGCCTTGGGCAAACTCCCGGTCACCAGCGTCAGCGCAGCCGGAGCGAAGCAATGATCGCCCTGCGCCTGATGGCCGCTAGCGTCGCGGCCCTGTTGATCGGTGCTCAAGCGCAGGCGGCCGACATCGCCCTGTACCCGACAGGCCCGGCGCAGGATTCGGCGTTCATTCGCTTCGTCAATGCCACTGCCGCGCCGCTGCAAGTGGTTGCCCGGGAAGGCCAGGCACCGTTGCAACTGGACGCGGCAAAACCGGTGTCGCTGTTCTTTGCGGTGCAGGCCAGCAGCTCGATAAAAGGCACATTGATCAGCAGTGAGAAAAAGCTGCCGATGGACGTCAGCGTCGAGCCGGGCGAGTTCGCCACCGTCGTCCTCACCGTGCAGGCTGATGGCAGCCTTGCGCCGGTGACAGTGCGTGAGCAGCCTGATGATTTCAACGGTTTGAAGCCTTCGCTGGCGTTTTTCAGTCTGGATGCCGGTTGTGTGGAGGCAAGCCTGCGTCCGGCCGGTCGCACGGCTGATTTGTTCAAGGCGATCCCGACCGGTACGTTGCAGCGCCGCTCGATCAATCCGGTGAGCCTGTCGGTACAGCTGGTTTGCGCCAACGCCACTGTCGGCGCACCGCTGGATCTGGGGGAACTCAAGGCCGGTGAACGCTACAGCGTTTTGCTGGTGCCGTCCGCCACCGGACCGCGCCTGTTGTCGGCCACGGACACGCTGTCCAACTGATCGGGTTCTGTGGTCGTTATGGTATTCGCCTCGCTCGAGTTTCTGATGGTGTTCCTGCCGGCTTTTTTGCTGGCCTATGCCGCAAGCCCTGCGGCGTGGCGCAACGTCGTTCTGTTGATCGGCAGCTGGCTGTTCTACGGCTGGCTGAGCCCGCTGTTTCTGAGCCTGCACATCGTGTTGACGATCGTGGCCTGGGTCGGCGGTTTGCTGGTCGATCGGGCGCGGCAAGGCTCAACAGGGCGGGTGCGTCTGCTGGTGGCACTGATCGTGTTCAACACCGCCGTGCTGTGCTGGTACAAATACGCCAACATCGTCGCCGGCAGCTGGAATCAGCTGATCACGTATTACGGAGCTATGCCGCTGCAATGGCAGCGCGTGGCGTTACCGGCCGGGCTGTCGTTCATCGTGTTGCAGGCGATTTCCTATCTGGTGGATGTACATAGGCACACCGTGCCGGTCGAGCGCAGTTTCATCAATTACGCGACCTACATCTCGATGTTCGGCCACTCGATTGCCGGGCCGATCATCCGCTATGACTGGGTGCGCCGCGAGTTGGTGCAGCGTCATTTCAACCGCCTGAATTTCGCTCGGGGCGCACGCCGTTTCATGATCGGCATGAGCATGAAAGTGCTGGTGGCCGACACCTTGTCACCGTTGGTCGATGTGGCGTTTCACTTGCCCGAGCCGTCGCTGGCCGATGCCTGGATCGGCTGTCTGGCGTACTCGCTGCAACTGTTCTTCGACTTTGCCGGTTACAGCGCCATGGCCATCGGTCTTGGGCTGATGCTGGGCTTTCACTTTCCCGAAAACTTCAACCGGCCGTACCTGGCCAGCAGCATTCAGGACTTCTGGCGGCGCTGGCACCTGTCGCTGTCCAGCTGGTTGCGCGACTACCTGTACATTGCCTTGGGCGGCAACCGGCATGGCGTCTGGAACACCTATCGCAACCTGTTTCTGACCATGGCCATCGCAGGTCTGTGGCATGGCGGCGACAGCTGGAACTACCTGTTGTGGGGCGCGGCACATGGCGTGGCGCTGTGCGTGGATCGCGCCTGGTCGCGCTCCAGCCTGCCCACTGTTCCCAAACCATTGGCGCACGTGTTGACGCTGCTGTTTGTGTGCCTCGCCTGGACGCTGTTCCGCGCCCCGGACTTTACCACTGCGCTGACCATGTATGCCGGACAGTTCGGCCTGCATGGCCTGGGGCTGGGCGATGCACTGGCCGTAACCCTGCGCCCGGCGCACGGCATGGCGGCGCTGCTGGGCGTGGCCTGTGTGCTCGCGCCGTTGTTGCTGGTTCGCGTTGAGCAGCGTTTCGCCAGCCACCCTCTGTTCATAGCGGGCGCCCCATTGTGGCCGGTGGCCGGCTTTCTGTTGTCGTTCGCGCTGATTGCCAGCCGCGAGACAGTTCCTTTTCTTTACTTCCAGTTCTGAGGTCAGTGGCCATGACTGCTCCGTCTGCTGTACCGCCTCCGCCCAGCGAACTGGCCGTGCGCACCTGTGGCGTGGCGGGAATCACGCTGGTGGCTTTCATCGGCGTCGGCTTGCTGGCCTCGTGCATGCTGCTGGCCAGCGGCAAGGTCGAGTTGCTGCCCAAACCCCTGACCCTCGATGCAGCGCTGCATGGCGAGGTGACTCACAAACTGGCCAAGCAACTGTCAGGGACTTTTCTGGCGCAGCGCGCAGCGAATATCGAGCGTGGCGCAAGCTGGTTGCTGTTTCACGACACCGGTCCGCGGGTCCGTCAGGGGTGTCCGGGCTGGCTGTTCCTGACCGATGAATTCAGGCTCAATCGCGACGCGCAGGCCAATGCGCAACACAAGGCGCAGGCGGTTATCGATGTGCAACGAAGCCTGAAAAAGCGCGGCATCGACCTGCTGGTCGCCGTGGTGCCAGACAAAAGCCGCATTGCTGCCGCCCAACTGTGCGGGCTTTATCGCCCCGAGGTGCAGCAGGCCCGTGTTGTGCAATGGACCAACAGCCTGAAGGAAGCCGGTGTTGATACGTTGGACCTGACCACTACCCTGCAACCGCTGGGTGACACAGCGTACCTGCGTACCGACACACACTGGAGCGAAAGCGGTGCCAACGCGGCCGCCAGAGCGCTGGCACTGCACCTGCGCAAAGTCGGCTTTCAGGCCACTCCGCAACGGCAGTTTCAAACCAGCATCGCCCCGATTGCCGAGCGCCCCGGTGATCTGGTGCGTTTAGCGGGTCTCGACTGGCTACCGCTGTCGTTGCAACCCGTGCCGCAAAGCGTAGCCGCCACGCAAATCACCGAGCTTGCCAGTGAAGCAGCGGCAGGCGGCGACAACCTCGACGACCTGTTTGGCGACAGCAACCTGCCCAACGTCGCCTTGATCGGCACATCGTTCTCACGCAATTCGGGCTTTACCGGTTTTCTACAGCGCGAACTCGGCGCACCGATCGGCAGCTTCGCCAGGGACGGCGGCGAGTTCTCGGGTGCAGCCAACGTCTATTTCGACAACCTGGCCTTTCGCCAGACCCCGCCAAAGCTGGTGATCTGGGAAATCCCGGAGCGGGATCTGCAAACGGTTTATGAGGTGATCAACCTTCGGCCATAACGCTATCAAATTCGCACCTGACGCTATCGAACAACTGGCTGCCCTGTATCAATCTCATTTCAAACGCGGATCAACCACAAACTCCAGTTCCTTGGCCGTTGCCACAACGGCCAGGAATTCCGGGTGCTGGACGTTGAGCAGGTAATTCGATTCACGCGGGATGATCACGCTTGGCACGGCCAGTGCCAGGCTCTGACCCGAGGCAAGCCAGTCGTCGCCGAACGAGGCTGTTGCCGGTGGTGCGGGCTCTTCGCGCCAGTCTGGAGGCAGGGTGTCCGGCCGTGCATTGAGGATGTGCTCTTCGCCAATCTGCAGCTCAAGCATCGCGTAATGCCGGGCCACGCCAGCGTTGCCCAGGTGCACCAGCACTTCCAGCAGCGCCAGCGATTCGCTGCCTGCGCAGTACACGCAGGTGTTGCCTTTGCTGTTCCAGCGTCCGCCATAGAGCTTGGCGCCTTCACCGTCGAACGCCTGAGCCAGCCATTTGCGCTTTACCAGTCGATAGACTGCAATCACGCCACGACACCGTGTTCCAGCCGACCGATCAGGTCGAGCACTGCCTGCGCCTCGGCCGAGGTAGCGAGCATTTCCAGCGGCCTGCGATTGCCCAGCCCATAGACCGGGTTGGCCAGCCACAGACGGGTCGCTTCGGCATCGTCTTCGAACAGGTCCAGCGCCGCTTTGTAAAGCGCTGCCAGGCGGAACAGCCGATCGCTTTCCTCGGCATTGAAGCGGCGCACCTTGAGGCGTCGCTGCAAGGTGGCGGGAGCGATGCCCAGATGCTCGGCCAGGGTCGAGCGGTTCAGGTCGGTGTAATGCGCCAGACGCTCGAATACTTCATACGGCAAACCGTCGTGCAGCGCCGAGTACAGGCGCGTGCCACGGGCCGGAATACCCAGATGCTGCCAGAAATCGTCCTGCCGGGGCAGGGCCGGATGGTAGTCGCTTATGGGCAGAGACATGGACACACCTGTCTATCGAGTGATTGCTATTAAATCTATCACTTGATAATAGGCTGGTTTGGGTGGTCGCGGTAGTGATTTGCAGCAACAGAAAGCGACTTAAATTACAGAAACTGCAAACATCGCCGACTTAAGGCTATAGGTTTAGTTTGAATGTTGCTGATCGAGCGTTATAGGCTCAGTGTCAGTCGATTTCGATAGTGCTGTCGAACGTATACGTGCTGTCCGCCGTTGTCAGCCTGATTTTTTTGCAGTGAGAACCACACGATGTCCACGCTTGCACTATTGATATGCGATGACTCGAACATGGCGCGAAAGCAGCTTTTGCGTGCCCTGCCTGCTGATTGGGATGTATCGGTAACGCTCGCTACCCAGGGGCAGGAAGGTCTGGAAGCTATCCGTAAAGGCCAGGGCCAGGTGGTGCTGCTCGACCTGACCATGCCGGTGATGGACGGTTACCAGACCTTGACGGCGATTCGTGCCGAAAACCTCGACACCAAGGTGATTGTGGTGTCGGGTGACGTGCAGGACGAAGCGGTGCGCCGGGTCATGGAGCTGGGCGCGCTGGCGTTTCTGAAAAAACCTGCCGACCCGGACGAACTCAAGAGCACGCTGGAACGCCTGGGCCTGCTGGGCAAGCCGGCGGTTTCACCTGTTGCGCTGCCGGCCCTCAACAACAAGGGCGGGGTGATCAGCTTTCAGGATGCCTTCCGCGAAACCATCAACGTTGCCATGGGCCGCGCTGCTGCGTTGCTGGCCAAGGTGCTGGGCGTGTTCGTGCAGTTGCCGGTGCCCAACGTCAACATGCTCGAAGTCGGCGAGTTGCACATGGCGCTGGCCGATGCCCATGCTGATCAGCGTCTGACGGCGGTGTGTCAGGGCTACATCGGTGGCGGCATTGCAGGTGAAGCACTGCTGATTTTCCATGACTCGGAAATATCCGGCATGTCGAAACTGATGGGCGACGATAACTCCGACAGCTCCAACATGGAGATGCTTCTGGACCTGTCCACGATCCTGGTCGGTGCCTGCCTGAGCGGTATTGCCGAGCAGATCGACATCGCGTTTTCGCAAGGCCATCCACAGTTGCTGGGCGCGCAGGGTGGCATCGACGAGCTTATCCGCATCAATCAGCAACGCTGGAAAAAGACCCTGGCGGTTGAAATCAGTTACAGCGTGGAAGGCCACAACATTCATTTCGATCTGTTGATGCTGTTCACCGAAGATTCGGTCGAGCTGCTTACCAAAAAACTCGCCTACATGATGAGCTGACCCATGAGCAACGCTATCGAAATCAACGAGCTTCATTGGTTGCTGGCCGTCACGCAGAACATTGACGTAGGCATTGTGGTGCTGGACCTGAACTACCGGGTGACGGTCTGGAATACCTTCATGGAAAACCGTTCTGGCGTGGTGCCCTATGTGGCCATCGACAAGACCTTCTTCGAGTTGTTTCCGGAGGTTAACCGTCAATGGCTGAGCAAGAAAATCGATAACGTCGTGACCCTTGGTACACCGGCGTTCACCATCTGGGAACAGCGGCCGTATCTGGTGCGCTTCAAGAACTACCAGCCGATCACCGGGCACGAAGAGTTCATGTACCAGAACACCACGCTGTTTCCGCTGCGTTCAACCACCGGGGCGATCAGCCATGTGTGCCTGGTGATCTATGACGTCACCGACGTGGCAGCCAACCGCAATCAATTGCAGGCAGCCAATGACAAGCTGCAGCAACTGTCGGGTGCTGAACAAAAGTAAACGGCTGTCTGGCTCGTCGGGGCAGCAAAACCGCACTGCGGGCTTGATCCCGCTCGTGCTAGGATCGCGATTTTTCCGCTGACGCTCAGGGACATCATGCGACCTCAAGCCACCCTCACTGTTTTGCCTGTCGAGCGCCCGCTGGTCGGGCGCGTCAGCCCGCCGGGCTCCAAGTCGATCACCAACCGCGCATTGTTGCTGGCCGGGCTGGCCAAAGGCACCAGCCGCCTGACCGGCGCGCTGAAGAGTGACGACACCCGCGTGATGTCCGAAGCACTGCGTCTGATGGGCGTGCAGGTCGACGAGCCGGATGACAGCACCTTTGTGGTCACCAGCAGCGGGCACTGGCAGGCACCGCAGCAGGCGCTGTTTCTCGGCAACGCCGGGACCGCAACGCGCTTTCTGACCGCTGCACTGACCAACTTCGAAGGCGACTTTGTGGTCGACGGCGACGAGTACATGCGCAAGCGCCCGATCGGCCCGCTGGTCGATGCCTTGCAGCGCATGGGTGTGGAAGTCAGTGCGCCCAGCGGTTGCCCTCCGGTGGCGATCAAGGGCAAGGGCGGCCTGGAAGCCGGACGTATTGAAATCGATGGCAATCTGTCCAGCCAGTACGTGTCGGCGTTGCTGATGGCCGGAGCCTGCGGCAAGGGCCCGGTCGAAGTCGCCCTGACCGGCAGCGAGATTGGCGCACGTGGTTACGTCGACCTGACCCTGGCGGCCATGCAGGCCTTCGGCGCCGAGGTTCAGGCCATCGGCGAAACCGCCTGGAAAGTCTCGGCCACTGGTTATCGCGCTACGGACTTCCATATCGAGCCGGATGCATCGGCGGCCACCTACCTGTGGGCCGCGCAAGCATTGACCGAGGGCGATATCGACCTCGGCGTGGCCAGCGACGCATTCACTCAGCCTGATGCCCTGGCCAGTCAGATCATCGCTAGCTTCCCGAACATGCCTGCCGTGATCGACGGTTCGCAAATGCAGGACGCGATTCCGACCCTGGCGGTACTCGCCGCCTTCAACCGTCAGCCAGTGCGCTTTGTCGGCATCGCCAACCTGCGGGTCAAGGAATGTGACCGTATTTCAGCGCTATCCAACGGCCTGTGCGCCATCGCACCGGGCCTTGCGGTAGAAGAGGGCGACGATCTGCTGGTGCACGCCAACCCGGCGCTGGCAGGCACTACGGTAGATGCATTGATCGACACCCACTCCGACCATCGCATCGCCATGTGTTTTGCGCTGGCAGGCTTGAAGATCGCCGGTATCCGCATTCTCGACCCCGATTGCGTCGGCAAGACCTACCCGGGTTACTGGGATGCACTGGCTTCGCTGGGGGTGAGTGTTCAGCGCTGAGAGCAACTATGGAGCCGTTTTTCAGATCCCGAAGAACGGCTGCATCATCCGCGCCAGCAGCCCGTGAAAGCGCAGCCTTGATTCCGTCGCCAGTACGCAGATGCATTCCCGGTCAGGGTAGGCGACGGGCTGATGCTGGATGTGGCTGTCCAGATCGGCTACGTCATTGAGCCCGAACGCTCCCTGTATGTCGTGGTACGCGCCCTTGAGCACCATGGTCATCTCGCCGCTGTCGTGGCTGTGCACCGGCATGCTGACGCCGGGGGCGATTTTCAGCAGCATCAACTTGCCTTGTTCAATACCTTGCGCACGTACTCGTTGCACGCCAGGAACCAGTGTCTTCCACTTCAGTGTGCTCAGCTGTCGACCGAAATGCGCGTGCAGGCAGGCAGGTAGCAAGTCCGGGTCCTGATTGGCTGCCGGCATCGAATACATTGCCGGTTCAGCGCCCGTGTGCTGTTCATCGAGACGCGCGAGCATTGCCGACCTGCCCTTGAGTGGCACCACGCTGCTGATGTGCTGCTGCATCAACACACCGCCAATCTCTTCGGCCTGCCTGAGTCGCGCGCGGCACTCGGCACAGCGTTCGAGGTGCGCCGCAGTCACCACCGCGAGGACCTGCGACAGCGCTCCCGCTGCATAGCTGACCAGAGTCGCGTCATCCGGATGATGTCGTGGGCTCATCATTATTCCTCTATCCGCGAACGCAATTTTTGAAACGCCAGGCGCAGGCACGATTTCACCGTGCCCAGTGGCATACCAAGGCGTTCGGAAATTTCCCGATGGCTGAGCGCTTCGAAATACGACATGCGCAACACCCGGGCCTGATCGGGAGGCAGGTTCTGAATGGCAATGTTCAGTTGTTGCTCCTGACGCTGGCTATAATCGAGCGTTCGATCTACCGGGGCCTCCAGGCGCTCGAGTTGTTCCAGCGAATTCTGCACCTGCACCCAGCCGCGGTCCTTGCGCACGCTGTCGATGTAAAGGTTGCGGGCAATGCGAAACAGCCATGTTCCCAGGCTGGCCTTGGTCGGGTCGAAGGAGTCGGCCTTGTGCCACAGCTTGAGCAGCACTTCCTGCACCAATTCTTCAGCCTGCCCCTCCGGCACATTCAGCCCGGTCAGATAACGCAATAAGCGCGGCGCGAAGTAATCGTAGATGCGCATGAAGCTTTCGCGGTCCCTCTGGCGGGCCACGGCGGCGACTTCATCAATCCAAAGTCGGGTTATTGTCGATTCGCTGTGAGGGGGGGGCAAGTGACAGAAGATCCTGAGACTGGCAGTAGTGCGCATGATCCACCTTCTGATCACCATTGTCTGGTTTTGGTTCGCAATGCAGAGGTGTTACGCAACGGGATGGGGAGTGGATCACAGGATATGACGAGCGGCGTGGAGGAATTTTACAGGTGCGACCATGACAATGACCACGGGCCAGTCATGCAGACAGTCGCTGTCATTTCTGCCAGTAGCGCTATGAGCAGCTGGCTGCTTAACCTGTGATCTGGATGCTATCAAGGTCAGGGAGACCATTATGGACACTCACGTTGCACGTGCTTCATCTACGCTGGCCAAGCTGGCCTGTGTACTGCTGGTTATCATTTGTATGGGGCTTCTTTTTGCACCTTGGCGAGCTCAGGCTGAGGCTGTAAATCTGGTTACCTGTACAGGAACCCATACTACAAACTGGTCGCCAGGATTGACCAACACCAGTCAGACGATTGTTGTATCGACGACGAGCAGTTGGAACCCGTGTGTTTCGCTCTCATTCCCTTTGGTTACCAGCGCTTCGTCCAGCGAAAGCTTCCAGTCTACGTTTTCCTGCGAGTCGTTACTGCTACCAACATCCAGCAGAACATGGGTCATTAGCTGGAGCGATGGAGTCACCAGCACTTACAAGTTCAACGCGACGATCAATAATATTGGTACTTTGAACACGACCATTGTTGGTGTCGGGGTAATTGTGGATGGCCGTTATAAAGGCGCCAATGCGACAAGTACATTTTTACTTGGCAATCTTCAGTCAACGTTGAACGACAGCTGCAACACCGC
The DNA here is from genome assembly GCF_058129925.1 of Pseudomonas sp. Pme6b. Lineage (NCBI taxonomy): Bacteria > Pseudomonadati > Pseudomonadota > Gammaproteobacteria > Pseudomonadales > Pseudomonadaceae > Pseudomonas > Pseudomonas sp. Pme6b. The sequence goes on along the minus strand of NZ_CM176704.1, from coordinate 5,115,130 downwards.
CACCGGCGTTACCCGCGTCAGCGGTCTTTCAACGCTGTTGATTACCCCGTAACGACAGGCATGGAGCATGCACGCATAAAGCCTGCTACAAGGGCTTGTAGTGCAGACTGATCGTCAACTCCATCGACTCCCCCTGACGTAATAGGCTCAATCCCGGCCGCCCGGGCAAATGATGTGCGTTGACTGGGTGGCTTACCGGCTCAAAGCAAAAGAAACCCAACCCTGGCGGGCAGAACACCAGAAAGTAGTCGCTGCCGGTAGCCTGGCAGTGCAGTTCATAGCCCAGGTCCGGCTGGCTGATGAGGCTGCCGCCATCCCAACCGGTGAAACCGTTGTCCAGACGTGTGTCGGGCAGCGCGTTGCCGTGTCGGAAATCCCATTCTGCTGGCAGGTCCTGCAAGGCGCTGGGCAAACCGGCTTCGTCGCACAGCCATACCTGCGCAGCCTTGGCCTGCAAGCGTGTGTGAGGCGTGCGCGGCAGGTAAGGGTGCAAGCCCAGCCCGTGCCAGGCGGCACGACTGTCCAGGTGGGTAGTGGTCAGTTCGATGCTCAGCTTGCCGTCTTGCAGGGTGTAGCGCAGTTGCGCGCGGTAGGCGAACGGCGTCTGGCTGTCGAGTTGCAGGCAGACCTGCTCTGCGGTCTGCTCGATAACACTCCAGACCTGTTGCCAGGCGCTGCCATGAATCGGCAATGGGTCGTTGGCGCTGTTGGGGGCCAGTGCGAGCCAGCCATCCGGGGTGTCGAAACCGCCGTTGCCTATCCGGTTCGACCAGGGCGCCAGCGGGTAGCAGGCCAGTCGGCGAGGTGTACCGGCAGCCAGTGCCTGTTCGTCGCTCGGGCGCAGCAAGGGGTGCCCGCTGGCCAATATGGTCCAGTTGACGATACTGCCGCCGATGTTGGGGGCCAGTGTGAGGCGGGTCAGGCCATCTTCAAGGGTCAGTACGTTCGCGGGCATGATGCAAAACCTTCTTGGATGACGGGCTGGATGGTTGAGAGGCAGATGGCGTGGCGCGCCGCCAGGTCAGCAGGACGATACCGCTGACGACGATCAGCCCGCCGATGACCTGGCCGCTGCTGAGCAACTGATCGAGAATTAGCCAGCCGAACAGCAGGCTCGCCACCGGCTCGATATTCATCACCGGCGCATTGCGGGCGATGTCCAGCCGCGCCATGCAGATGAACAGCAGCGAAAAGCCCAACCCGTACAACACCACCAGACTGGCCAGCGCAGTCCAGCCGATGCGGCTTGCCGGCAGATCCACGCCACCGGGCAACAGGCCACTGGCACCGGCCAGCGCAGCCGCCGCGAACACCACGACCATGGTCAGCATACTGCGCACCGTGCCGCGCATGCTGGCCAGTTTGTTGTCGGTGATCCACAGCGCAAAGGCGAACACCACTGCTGCGGTAAACGCATAGGCGATACCTTCCAGCCACTGCGGTTCGTTGCTGCCAGGGTTTGACAGCCGCTGCGGCACATCCAGCGCCAGCGTCAGGCCGAACAGAATCAGTGCCATCAGACCAGCAGCACGTCGCGTGGGCCTGGCACCGCCGAGTGCCCAGGTCAACAGCGCCAGCAGAATCGGCGAGACGTTGACCACCAGCAATGCCAGCGCCAGGTGCTGGCAGGAAGACTGAGCTTTTCACGTTGCCAGAGCACCAGACTGACCAGCACCAGCAGGGTGACGCCGGAGCGGCAAAGAATGGCCAGCAGCAAGCCGGTGTCATGATCGAAAGCGATGCGCGCCGCAATGTGGTTGCCGGCAAACGAGCAGGCCAGCAATGCCAGGATCAGCACGGCGATGTGGCGGGGGAACAGGGCAGGGGCAGACATACGCAACCAGCCTCCTTGGCTGGACAACAGAGGTGCGTACCGGAGCGGTTTCAAGCGCTCCGGTAGCGTTGCAGCTGGAGACGTTAGAGCACGACGCTCGGCAGCCACAGTGAGATTGCGGGAATGTAGGTGACCAGCATCAGCACCACAAACAGCGCGACATAGAACGGCAGCAAGGCTTTCACGGTGGCTTCAATGGTGACTTTGCCCACCGCGGCACCGACGAACAGCACCGCACCCACCGGTGGTGTTATGAGCCCGATCCCCAGATTCACCAGCATGATCATGCCGAAGTGCACCGGGTCGACGCCGACACCGACGATGACCGGCAACAGGATCGGAGTCAGGATCAGAATCAGCGGGGCCATGTCCATCACGGTGCCCAGCAGCAGCAACATGACGTTAATGCACATCAGGATCACGTAGCGGTTATCTGACAGGGTCAGGAATGCCGTGGTGATCTTCATCGGGATTTCCATCAGCGTCAGGATGTAACCGAAGCTGGCGGCAAAACCGATGAGGATCATCACGATGGAAATGGTCCGTGCGGCCCGGTGCATCAGCTTGGGCAGATCGCGCCATTTGTAGTCGCTATAGATGAACATGGTGACGAAGAACGCCCAGAGCACGGCAATGGCTGCCGACTCGGTGGCAGTGAAAATCCCCGATAGAATGCCGCCGAGAATAATGACCATGGCCATCATGCCCCAAAGCGCTTCACCGGCAATTTTTAGTGCCTGGCGCAGCGGGATCACTTCACCGTTGGGGTAGTTGCGCTTGCGCGCGAAGATCATGCACAGGCCCATCATCACTGCGCTGAGCAACAGACCCGGCATGATCCCGGCCATGAACAGCGAAGCAATCGATACCGTACCGCCTGCCGCCAGTGAATAGAGCACCGAGTTATGGCTGGGTGGCGTCAGCAAGGCCTGAACCGAGCCGCTGACGGTCACTGCCGTCGAGAAGTCCCGAGGATAGCCGTTGCGTTCCATTTCCGGGATCAGCACTGAGCCTACCGAAGCGGTATCGGCCACCGAGGAACCCGAAATCGCGCCGAAGAAAGTGGATGCCACAATGTTGACCAGCGACAGCCCACCGCGCACGAAACCCACCAGCACAGCAGCAAAGGCGACCAGCCGTCGTGACATGCCGCCTTCGGCCATGATTGCCCCGGCCAGCACGAAGAATGGAATCGCCAGCAGCGAAAACTTGTTCACGCCGCCTGCAATCTGAATCATCAGCGCATCGGCCGGAATATCGATCCACCAGGCGCCTATCAGGGCCGAAAGCCCCAGCGCATAGGCAACAGGCATGCCGATTAGGATCAATGCTATGAAGCTGCCCAGCAGTATAAAAGCGTCCATTTATGCGGCACCTTCGCTTTCTTCAATGACATCGAAGCGCATCACCGCGCGATGACTCTGGTCGCCCAGAAACAGTCTTTCCAATACGAAAATCAGGGTTACGATGCCGCCGATGGGGATTGGCAGGTAAGTGATGCCGACCCTCAGAAACGGTAGCTCGCCGACAAACTGATTCCACGTGGTAGCGCACAGCTTGAAGCCCTTGAAGATCATGAACAGGGCCACGATTGCCATCAGGATCTGCACGACCATCGAGGCGCTGCGACGCACCTGTTGCGGCATACGGTCCACGGCCATCGAAACGGCCATATGTGCACCGGCGCGGTAACTGGCGGCAGCGCCGAAGAAGGTAAATACCACCATCAGCAAAATGGCCGTGGGTTCCGGCCAGCTGGAGCCGCTGCCGAGTATGTAACGGGCAAAGATGCCCCAGGGGATGATCAGGGTCATGATCAGCACCGACAGACCGGCAATGCCGATGCAGACCCGATAAATCGTGTCGTTGATGCGCAATAGCGTATTTTTCATTGGGCTCACCACTGCGGCGGCGAACGAGCTTTCACTCATTCGCGCAGCATAATCGGACAGGCTTATTGGGCCGCTTGGGTGCTCGGTGCAGCCAGTGCCGGATTGGTCTGGACCGCTTCGATGCGGCTGATCAAATCCTTGTAGGGCGCACCGAATTTGTCACGCACCGGCTGGGTGGCGTCGTAGAAGGCTTTCTTCTGCTCCGGCGTCAGGGTGATGAACTCCACGCCAGCAGCCTTGAGCTTGGTTTCGGCATCGGCTGACGACTTGTCCCACAGCGCGCGCTCCTCCATCTGCGCTTCACGCGCGAGCTTTTTCACCAGCGCCTGTTGCTCCGGCTTGAGCTTCTCCCAAGTGGCTTTCGCCATCACGATGGGCTCGGGCAGAATCAAGTGCTCGGTAATCGTGAAGAACTTCGCGTTCTGGTAGTGGTTGTGCTGGAAATAGGTCGGCGGGTTGTTTTCCGCACCATCGATCACGCCGGTTTGCAGGGCGCTGAAGATTTCGCCAGTGGCCATGGCGATGCCGTTACCGCCCATGTCGTTGATGGTTTCGATGAATACCGGGTTGCCCTGAACACGGATCTTCATGCCTTTGAGGTCGGAAATCTGGCGTACCGGTTTCTTCGTGTACAGGTTGCGGGTGCCGCCATCCATCCAGGCCAGTGCGACCATATTGAATTGCGAGTTGGTGATCTTGTCGAGAATTTCCTGGCCGATCTCGCCGTCGATAATCGTGCGCATGTGCGCTTGATCACGGAACACGAACGGCAGGTTGAAGACGTTGACGTCCGGCACGACCGGGCCGACGATGCCCAGGCTGACACGGGTCATCTGCACGGCACCACTCTGGACCTGTTCAACGACTTCCTTCTCGGAGCCGAGCACGCCGCCAGCGTACATCTTGAAGGTAATCTCGCCCTTGGATTGCTCTTCGAGCTTCTTGCCCATGTTCTGTTCCGCCACGACCGGCGCATAGCCTGCGGGGTGAACCTCGGCGAACTTGATTTTGACTTCTGCCTGAGCCATGCCTGACACGCAGAAGGCCAACGGAAGTGCAGCGATGAGAAGCTTGCGTTTGAAATCCATGGATATCTCCGATTTTGTTATTTTTGGTCGAGCTATGGGATTTTCGTTGGGCACTGTCAGCCCTGAAACACGGGTTCCTCCAGGCCTTTGACACCAGGGCGCAAAGCGAACAGACCACCGGCGAATGGGTGGTCGCTGATATCGCCACCCGGGCGAATGGACGTTACGAATAAGGTATCGAGATTGGGGCCGCCAAAAGCGCACATGGCCGGTTTTTTAACCGGCACGACCAGCGAGCGGTCGAGTTTTCCGTTGGGCGTAAAACGGTGGATCAGGCCCGCGTCATTGCCGCAGATCCAGTAGCAGCCATCGGTGTCGATTGCTGCACCGTCAGGGCGGCCCAGGTGGTGGTTCATGTCCACGAACAGGCGACGGTTGTGCGGCGTGCCGCTATCGGTGTCGTAATCGAAAGCCCAGATCTTCTGCACGCTGGGATGCGAGTCGGACAGGTACATGGTCTTGCCGTCCGGGCTGAACGCCAGGCCGTTGGGGACAATGAAGTCCTTTAAATGTGCATCGAGTGTCTTCTGCCCGGCGCTGTAGCGATACATCGCACCTACCACTGCGCCTGCTGCCATGTCCATCAGCATGGTGCCGGCCCAGAAGCGTCCTTGTCGGTCGCATCGGCCATCGTTGAAGCGCATGCCTGTCTGTGCATGTTCGACGCTTGCCAGAAGAGTACTGATCAGGCTGCCGTCTTCGCAGGGCTGCAGATGATAAATGCCGTCTTCCATCCCCGCAATCCAGCCGCCGCGGCTGTCGGCTGCGATGCAGGCCAGCATCTGCGGCGCTTTCCAGGTGCGTATGCTGCCGTCGGCGAAACTCCAGCGCTGCAGCGTACCTTTCGGAATATCTACCCAGTACAACGCCTGGTCACGTGCGCTCCAGACCGGGCTTTCGCCTGTGGCGTTTTGTGCATCGACAATCAGTTCGGCATCCATGACAGGTCGTATCTCCAACGTCTGCAAGCAGAGTTCTTCAACAGGTAGGGGCTGTTTATTGATCGCCGAAGGGGCCTGAGGCCACAAACGCACCGCCCTGATAAACCATCGCCGGGTCGTCAGCCGCAGGCTCCGGTTGGGCTTCAACCTTGGCGCGGAAAACTTCCGAGCTGTCTTTGGGGGTGTAGTCCAGTTTGCTGGCGAAACGGTTGTCCCACCATACGGTCTTGTTGTCCGAAACACCGTAGACCACGGTATGACCGACGTCTGGCGTGTACAGGGAGCGCTCGATCAACTGGGTCAGGTCGCCAAAGCTCAGCCAGGTGCTCATCATTCGACGGTTCTGCGGTTCAGGGAACGACGAGCCGATGCGGATGCTGACGGTTTGGATGCCGTAACGATCGAAGTAGAAGCTGGCCATGTCTTCGCCGTAGGACTTGGACAGACCGTAGTAGCTGTCCGGGCGGCGCGGGGAGTGCGCGTCGATGGTTTCGGTCTGCTTGTAGAAACCGATCACGTGGTTGGAACTGGCAAAGATCACGCGTTTCACGCCATGACGACGGGCCGCTTCGTAGATGTGGAACACACCGCAGATGTTGGCACCGAGGATTTCCTCGAACGGCCGTTCGACTGATACACCGCCGAAGTGCACTATCGCGTCCACACCTTCGATCAGGCGGTATACGGCGTCCTTGTCAGCCAGATCGCAGACCTGAACTTCTTCACTGTCGTCTACCGCCGGTGCCATCTCGGCAATGTCGGACAGGCGTAGCACGTTTGCGTAGGGGCGCAGTGTTTCGCGCAAGACCTTGCCCAAGCCACCTGCCGCACCGGTCAGCAGGAGGCGATTGAAGGGAGTTTGAGTGGTATGAGCCGATGCCATGAGAAAAGTCCCGATTGTTATTTTTGTCATCTGTTGTCGTATGACTTGCCGAATTATCGACACCGCATACGCTGATTGTCAACGCGGCCAAAGTATAAAAACGACCTGTGTGCCCGCCTGTGCAGACACATTTGTAACAAGGCAAAACCTGCCCCTGTAGATGGGCTTTCAGGCAGGCTTTGCCACAGGTTTCACAGCAGCGAAATAGGGTAGCTGATGAATACGCGGTTCTCGTCGAACTCATTGGTGCTGAAATCGCGACGCAGGCTGGAGTTGCGCCATTTGACGTTCAGGTTCTTGAGTGCACCGCTTTGTACGGTATACGCCAGTTCAGACTCTCGTCCCCATTCCTTGCCGTCGGTGATGTTGCCGGTATGCACATTGTCGCCGCTGATATAGCGGTTCATCAGGGTCAGGCCGGGTACGCCGAGCACTGCGAAGTTATAGTCATGGCGTAACTGCCAGGACTTCTCCTTGGCGTTGTCGTAACTGGAGTTGTAACTGTCGTTGGCCAGCGTGCCGCCGCTGGTGCCGTTGACGCGCATCCACGCCGTATCGCCGGTGAGCTTTTGCAGGCCGACATAGAACGTGCTGCCGCCATAGCGCGCCGAGAGCAATGCGTAAGCGGTCTTGTTGTCGAGGTCGCCGGCCAGTTTGTTTCCGTCTTCCTTGCCGATGAAGTAACCCAGGTTGGCCCCCAGGGTCCAGTCGCCGACCGGCTGGCTGTGCAGCAGGTTGAAAAACTGCTGCTGGTAGATGTCCTGCAGCTCCGAGTACCAGACACCTACCTGGGTATGCTTGTCGTTGAAGACATACTCGCCGCCGCCGAAGTTGAAGCGATCGGACGTGAACGCGCCTCGGCCGTTCATCGACATGTCTTCCATGCTTGCATCGTTGCGCGGGCTATTGCCGCGGAATTGCCCGCCATACAGCGTCAGGCCGTCGATTTCCTTGGACGTCACCTGGCCACCGCGGAAAGTCTGCGGCAACGAACGACCGTCATCGGAGCGCAGAATCGGCAGCACCGGCATCCATTCGCCGACTTTCAGTTCGGTTTTGGAAACCCGCGCCTTGCCTGCAACGCCGAGACGGCCGAAATCATCGGCCGGGCGACCGTCGCTGTGGATCGGCAGCAACTGAGTGCCCCCTGTGCCTTTGCCACCATCGAGCTTGAGCGAATACAGGCCCAGCACGTCAACCCCGAAACCGACCACTCCTTGGGTGAAGCCCGACTTGGCGTCGAGAATAAAGCTTTGTGTCCATTCCTCGGCTTTGCTCTGCGGAGCTGCGCTGTTGGGAAAGGCCGGGTTGGTGAAGTTGCGGTTGAAGTACGCATTACGCAGCGTAAGTGTGGCTTTGGTATCGTCGACGAAACCCTCTGCCATGCCGAGCATCGGGAAAATCAGTGTCATGCCGCCAACACCCATCAGGATGCGTGAGCGGGAGGTGTGAAATGTCATTATTGTTTTGCTCCCTTGTTTATCGAAACCGTCCTCTTTTCTGGCCGCGCGCAAGCAGCAGCCGACACCTTTGAGGATTACGTGATGCCTGTTGCCAGGCATGGCCTCGACCGACAGACGGCCGAGTACCGTTCGCCATGTATCAGCGAATGTTATGAATCTGAAAGGATGTCGGGTGCTGCGAAACTGTCGGAACAGATGAAGCTTCGATAATCGGTGGAGCAGACGTACAGACGAGAGTTTTCATGGTTGGCCCAGTCTTGTTTTTATTTTTGGCGTTATAGGTTGTCGTACAACCGCAGTGATATTTGCAGCGCAGTCTCGATTTGTCAACGCGCTGTTAGTCGAGGTTTACCGATTCACCTGATTTTAACCCCTCATAAAGCAGTGAATGATTTGGACTGAACGCTGCGTGCAACCGGGCAGTCCACCTCATAACCCCATTATTTTTTTGGAGCTGCTGCATGAATCGTTTTACCCAGAAAGTTGTTGTGGTGACCGGGGCCGGTTCCGGAATCGGCGAAGCCACCGCCAAGCGTTTTGCCCAAGAGGGTGCAAGAGTTGTACTGGTAGGCCGTAATCGCGACAAGCTGGACAAAGTCGCCGCGCAACTGGCGGGCGAAGGTCATTTGGTCCGTGCTACCGATGTGGCGGACCCAAGCGATGTGGAAGCGCTGTTCAAGGAAGTCGCCACGCACTTTGGGCGTCTGGATGTGCTGGTCAATAACGCCGGTATCGTCAAGTCCGGCAAAGTCACCGAGTTGGGCGTAGATGACTGGAAAGAACTGATGTCAGTGGACCTGGATGGCGTGTTCTATTGCACCCGTACCGCCATGCCGGCGCTGATCGCCAGTAAAGGCAACATCATCAACGTCTCGTCGGTTTCCGGCCTGGGCGGCGACTGGGGCATGAGCTTCTACAACGCGGCCAAAGGCGCAATCACCAATTTCACCCGCGCGCTGGCGATGGACCACGGTGCCGACGGTGTGCGCGTCAACGCCGTCTGCCCGTCACTGACTCGCAGCGAGCTGACTGAAGACATGCTCGGCGACAAGGCACTGATGGCCAAATTCATGGAGCGCATCCCGCTGGGACGTCCAGGCGAAGCTGAAGATGTCGGCGATGTCATCGCCTTTCTGGCAAGTGAAGACGCACGCTTCGTGACTGGCGTGAATTTGCCGGTGGATGGCGGATTGTCAGCGTCCAACGGACAGCCGCCGCAGGCGTGACTGTCAGGAGTGCAGAAACAATCAAGCCCGGTAAAGACCGGGCTTGATGTCAACGCTGGGTGATCAGATCCGGAAGTGGCTGACCATCGTTTGCAATTGCCCGCCCAGGCGCGCCAGTTCGACGCTGGAGGCAGCGGTTTCTTCGCTGGCCGAAGCGGTCTGCTCGGAGACATCGCGCACGTTGACGATGCTGCGGCTGATTTCCTCAGCTACGGCACTCTGCTCCTCGGCGGCGGCAGCGATCTGCTGGTTCATTGCCTGAATGTTGGAGACCGTCTGGGTAATACTGCCCAGCGATGTACCCGCCTGACGGCTGAGCTGTACGCTGCTGACGGTCAGTTCGCGGCTGCTGAGCATGATGCTGGACACTTGGCGCGTGCCGCTTTGCAGGGCTGCAACCAGTGTTTCAATCTCGACTGTGGACTGCTGCGTGCGTTGTGCCAGGCCGCGGACTTCGTCGGCAACCACGGCAAAACCACGCCCGGCTTCCCCGGCACGGGCCGCTTCGATGGCTGCGTTGAGGGCCAGCAGGTTGGTTTGTTCGGCCACAGCCTTGATGACGTCCATGACCTTGCCGATCTTGTCGCTTTCCTGCTCCAGCTGGTTCATGGCATCGGCCGAGCGACCCACTTCGTTGGCCAGACGCTCGATCTGCACAATCGCTTCGCCCACGACTTTGTCACCGTCGCGCGCTTCGCGGTCGGCGTTGGACGCTGCCTGCGAGGCCTGTTCGGCGTTACGAGCCACTTCTGCAACCGTTGCCGACATCTCATGCATGGCGGTGGCCACCTGGTCGGTTTCGACTTTCTGGCTGTTGACGCCGGCGCTGGTCTGCTCGGTAACCGCTGACAGCTCTTCGGCGGCACTGGCAATCTGCACAACGCTGTCGCGGATACCGCCAATCAGCTCGCGCAACGTGCTGCCCATGCGTTGAATGCCTTGCTGCAGAACGCCCAACTCGTCACGACGAGTGACTGCCAGGGTCTGGGTCAGGTCACCTGATGCAATACGGTCGACCACTGCCAGAGTTTCCTGCAATGGACGGGTAATCTGCCGGGTGATTATCACCGCTGCAATCATGCCCAGAATAATTGCCAGCAGCGTACAGGTGATCTGCGTGGTGCGAGCCTGTGCGCTTTCCTGATCGCGGCGATCCAGTTGCAGTTGGTACATGGCTTCGCTGATCTTGACGATATCCTGGCCCTGTACGGTCATCTCCTTACGAGCCTGAGCGATGTCGGCAGTTGCGGCCTTGAAGCTCTGCAGGGCTTTGCGGTACGCGGCCAACGAGGTTTCCAGCTGCTTGAGCTGATCAGCCTGGGTGCCGCTGAACGTCGTTTTCAGCGTGTCCAGATCCTTGATGGCAGAATCCAGCATTGCAACGGCGGTCTGTTCAGTTTCTGCCGTAGGGTTGGTGGTGTAGCCACGCACCTCATAACGCGCGAGCCTGAGGTTTTCCTTTGCATCGGTGACGATCTGGTATTGCTCGAACCGATTGGCATCGGCAGGGTCCATTTTTTTCACTTCAGCCTGAAGCAGCTCAAACACATCAATGCTTTTGTCAGCATTCGTGCTCAGCTCATCACGCGCCACAATGCTGGCCTTGTACCCGCCGCGCATGCTGTTCAGCGATTTCTGGTAGTCAGCGATCACCACTCCCAGTTGCTCGAGCATTTTCACGTTTTCGGGACTTTTGAACGAGGTCAGCAGCTTTTGCTGATAGTTCTTGAAGCCGTCCAGCGAGACCTGAACGGTCTCTGCGACTTTCTCGTCGCCGTCAGCGACCATGTATTGCAGACGGGTCACACGCAGTTTGGTCAACTGGGAGTTGAGCGAAGTAATGTCACTCATCCAGTTGCTGCGATTGATCAGTCCGCTCATGCTGGTCCAGCCAGTCAGCGCAAGAATCGCAGTAAAAACAAGTACTAGACGAAACCGAGGGCCAGTTTCATATTGACGCTGATGTTTGCAAACCAGCTACTCATTGAATTCTCCAACAACAGCCATTTAAAGCAGTAGAGCCCCTGAAAGGCATGGCATACAGGTCAGGGGCAGGGGGTGGTATACAGACACTATCGGCAGGTGGTGGCCAAGCTGAAATAAAAAAAAGAGAAAGTTTCAAAACGCTTGAAATACTTTTTCAGGCCCTATCGTTCACGGCAATGCACCGCTATAAAGAATCGCTGAAAAGACTGAAATAGAGCGCCGCCTCTCATAGGGTGCGGCAAAATATTGTCTATGCTCGCGACAGTGGAAACCTTACCCGCTTCAGGTTCATTGCTTTTGCAGTGCGTGACATTTTTACGTCACAAGTTGTTCTGGCATCTGAGCCTTCTTCCCGTCACGTTGAGATGCTTTGTCATGAATTTGAAGTTTCGTCATAAAATTCTTCTGGCTGCGGCCGGTGTTGTGGTGTTGGCCTTTGCCTTGTTCACCCTTTACAACGACTACCTGCAACGCACCACCATCAATCAGAACCTTGAGTCCTCGGTGGGCCAGGCGGGTCAGTTGACGGCCAGCAGCGTGCAGAACTGGCTGAGCGGACGCATTCTGGTGCTGGAAAACCTCACCCAGAACGTAGCCTTCCAAGGGGTCAATTCCGACCTGAGCGGACTGGTGTCGCAGTCTTCGCTGGTGTCGACCTTTCAGTTCACCTACGTCGGTGACAGCAAAGGTGTGTTCACCCAGCGGCCCAATGTCGATATGCCGGCTGGCTACGATCCACGTCAGCGGCCCTGGTACAGGTCCACCGTCGACGCCGGCAAAACCATTCTCAGCCCGCCTTATCTGGCTTCCGTGGGCGGCCTGGTGGTGACTATCGCCAGCCCGGTCAAGACTGCAGGCCAGATAACTGGCGTGGCTGGCGGTGACCTGAGCCTGGACACGCTGGTCAAGATCATCAACTCGGTGGAGTTCGGCGGGCTCGGTTACGCCTTTCTGGTCAGTGGGGACGGGCAGATCATTGTCAGCCCGGACAAGGAACAGGTGATGAAAAACCTCAAGGACGTCTACCCGGGCCAGCCCCTCAGTCTGGATGCGCGCCTGCGTGAGGTCACGCTCAATGGTCAGCAGAGGTTGCTGTCGTTTACCCCGATCACCGGGCTGCCTTCGGCCGACTGGTACATTGGTCTGTCGATCGACAAGGACAAGGCTTATGCACCGTTGAGCCAGTTCCGCAGCTCGGCGATGGTCGCCGTACTGATTGCGGTGGCCGTGATTGCCTTGCTGTTGAGCCTGCTGATCCGTGCGCTGATGCGGCCGCTGACCGACATGGGTCGTGCGATGCAGGACATCGCCCAGGGCGAGGGTGATCTGACCCGCCGTCTGAGCATTCAGGGCAAGGACGAGTTTGCCGAGCTGGGTGGCTCGTTCAATCAGTTCGTGGAGCGCGTGCACGCGTCCATCGCTGAGGTCTCCTCCGCAACACTGCAGGTGCATGACCTGTCGCAGCGAGTGGTCAATTCCTCCAACTCTTCAATCGTCGGCTTTGACGAGCAGAGCGCCCGTACCAACAGCGTTGCCGCTGCGATCAACGAACTGGGCGCGGCCACTCAGGAGATCGCCCGCAACGCCTCGGACGCTTCGATTCAGGCCAGTGAGGCCCGCACCCAGGCTGAAGACGGTCAGGTGGTGGTCGAAAAAACCATCCACGCCATGAGTACGTTGTCCGCCAAAATCAGCGACTCGTGCACGCAGATCGAGCAGCTTAACGCCAGTACCGACAACATCGGCCACATTCTGGACGTGATCAAAGGCATCTCGCAGCAAACCAACCTGCTGGCGCTCAACGCTGCCATCGAAGCGGCCCGTGCAGGTGAAGCCGGACGTGGTTTTGCCGTGGTTGCCGACGAGGTGCGCAACCTTGCTCATCGCACGCAGACATCGGCTGATGAAATTCACAAGATGATCGGCGGGCTGCAAACCGGGTCTCAGCATGCCGTGCTCAACATGAATGAAAGCCAGGTGTCGAGTCAGGAAAGTGTCGAAGTTGCCAATCAGGCGGGCAGTCGTCTGCGCGATGTAACGCGCCGCATTGGTGATATCGATGGCATGAACCAGTCGGTTGCTGCTGCCACGGAAGAGCAGACCGCGGTTGTGGAAACACTCAATATCGATATCAACCAGATCAACACACTTAATCAGCAAGGTGTGGCCAACCTTAATGAAACCCTCAAGGATTGTGCCGCGCTTTCGCAACAAGCCGGTCGTTTGAAGCAACTGGTCGACAGTTTCAAGATCTGACCGTACATCCAGTAACAGAGGTCGGACCCTTTATACGGGGTCCGACTATAAAAGCCTGCTCGGTGGCAGGCTTTTTTTCACAGATCTTTTTTAACCTCTTTATCGACATGCTTGTCAGCCTTGTGACGTTCCTTGTCATCATGCTTTGCACCTTTGTCGACCTCGTCAGCATCATGCTTGACGCCCTTGTCCACTTCTTTGGCGTCATGATCAACACCCTTATCCAGTTCACGGTTATCGTGTCGGACGCCCTTTTCCAACTCACTCTCTGCAAACGCCGCGGGCGCCACAGCGCCAGCGAGGAAGAGAGCGGCAGTCATTGAGAGTACGAGTTTGCGCATGTTTTGCTCCTTGTGAAAAATGCTGGCCCTTCATTAACCATCAATTTCCAGCATAGACCAGACAGACGACGTTGAGGGCTGTGATTCAGCTTCGCAAGCCAAGAAGTTTAAGCACCGTCAGTCCACATAAACATTCGGACTGTAGCTTCATTGCATCCTCGGGAATGCTATTGGTTTCAATCGACGAAATAGCCCTCCTTCAAAGTTTGATTTATTTTGGAAACGGCTCATCTGCCAATGGCGCAGCTTTCAAGGTGGCCCCATACTGACGGGCCTTACACTTACACGTGCTCTCACATTTTCCCTTGAGGCTAAAATGACTCTACCTCGTCCGATTGTCTCGACGGGCAATGCCGGATTTGACTCGATCCTTAAGGGTGGTCTACCGAGCAACAGGCTTTATTTACTCGAGGGTACGCCTGGAGCAGGAAAGACGACGCTGGGTCTCCAGTTCTTGCTCGATGGGGTGAAGGCCGGTGAGTCCGTGTTGTACATCACGCTTTCAGAAACCAGCGAAGAGCTTGAAAGCGTCGCTCACTCACATGGCTGGTCATTGGACGGCATTGATTTGTTTGAGTTTTCCTCAACAGAGGAAGTACTGGGCGATGAGTACGAGCAGTCTATCCTGCATCCGTGGGAGGCGGAGCTGGGCGATACCATCAAGCTTATTCAGCAGCGAGTCGATAAACTTCAGCCCAGACGGCTAGTCTTCGACAGCCTCTCCGAGATGCGGCTTCTGGCTCAGGATCCTCTGCGTTATCGTCGCCAGGTGTTGGCGCTCAAGCAATATTTTGCAGGTCGGGATATCACGGTCCTGCTTGTGGACGATCTCACGGCTTCTTCGGGTGAACGCGATAACCATCTGCATAGCTTATGCCACGGTGTGATCACGCTTGAGAGGCTGACGCTGGATTTCGGTGCCGCCCGCAGGCGACTTCAGGTGCAAAAGTTACGAGGCGTTGACTTTGTCGCAGGCTTTCATGACTTCACTATTCGCAGAGGTGGATTGGAGGTGTATCCGAGGTTGATTGCGGCCACTCACCATGTCCCATTCAGAGCGGAGCCTGTGCCTAGCGGTGTCAAGGAACTGGACGACTTGTTGGTCGGTGGCCCGCTCAGGGGAACCAGTACCTTGGTCACAGGGCCTGCTGGCTCTGGAAAGACCACCGTTACCCTTGCCTATCTGGCGGCAGCCTGCGCACGAGGTGAAAAATGCACCATCTACGAATTCGATGAGCGCATTGCTACTTTGATCTCCCGGGCAGACAGCATGGGCATGGAGTTAAGTCGCCACGTATCGAGCGGTCAGTTGATCATCCAGCAAATCGATCCTGCCGAGATTTCTCCCGGGGAATTTGCGTGGCGGGTTCGCACAGAGGTCGAAGAGCGCGGCAGTACCATGATCGTTGTCGATAGACTTAACGGCTACATGGCGGCGATGCCACAGGAACAGCAACTGATCTTGCAGATGCACGAGTTGCTTTCATACCTGAGCCAACTGGGCGTCGTTACGTTCTTGATCAATCCTCAGCATGGGCTGGTAGGGTCGATGTCAACCAACCTGAATATTTCCTATGTCGCGGACTCTGTCATCCTCATTCGTTTCTTCGAGGCGCAGGGACGTTTGCGCAAGGCCATCTCTGTTCTGAAACATCGCACCGGAGCCCATGAGGATGCGATTCGCGAACTCCGGATTGATTCCAGGGGTATTCGCGTCGGTGCGCCATTAGTCGATTTCCGCGGCGTGTTGACGGGTACTCCAGAGTATTTCGGTGCCAACCTTCCGCTGATGGAAGAGCGCAAGCGTGGCGACTGAGCAATTCTCTGAACGCAAAACCCTGATGATTGTGGCTCCCTTCAAGGGAGATGCAATCAGCCTCGGTAAACTGCTTGGCGATATTTACCCCGTTCAAGCTCACCACGACCTGGCCTCGCTTTCAATCGCTCTGGGTGAAAGCACTGGTCTGGTGATACTCACGGAGGAGAGCCTTTCCGGGGATGTGCTGAGTTTCGGAAACGCTTTGGACCGGCAACCGGGATGGTCGGAGATCCCCGTCATCTTGCTCGCGTCGAATAAAGGTCGTTCTGGGCGAGACACCGAGATGGCCAGGCGCAGGCTGCCAAAATCGGCAGGACATGTGATCGTCCTGGAGCGCCCTCTCAGCTCATCCTCGTTATTGAGCGCGATCGCCGCGGCCTGGCGAGCCCGTGAGCGTCAGTTCGAGATGCGGCAAAGTCTCACTCAATTGGCTGAAGAAAGAACCCGGTTGCAGATCCTGCTCGAAAATATTCCGGTTGGAGTGTGCTTCATGGACACACAAGGGACCTCCCTGGTGAGCAATCCTTTGTATCGCCAATATGTGCCGGAGAATGTGATTCCTTCCAGACAGACAGATGGCGCTGCACGATGGGTAGGGCTCGATGCGCAAGGTCAGCGCCTGGAGCCCGACATGTTCCCTGGTGCCAGAGCTCTGAGAGGCGATGCGGCAACCGGCGTGGACTTTTATCATCGCCAGGATGCAGGTCGGGAATCATGGATGCGTGTCAGTGCTGTACCTCTGTATGACGAAAAACTGAACCGCCCCGGGTTTCTCGGAGACTCCAACCTTTGAGAGGATGGAGCGATGAAAAAACTACCGAAGTATTCCCCAGAGGTCCGTGAGCGGGCCATCAGGATGGTTTTCGAACACCTTCCTGAGTACGAGTCGCAGTGGGCCACCATCAGTGCCATTGCCCCCAAGATCGGCTGCACGCCCGAGACATTACGGCTGTGGGTTCGCCAATCTGAGCGCAACAGCGGCCAGCGTGATGGGCTGAGCACAGTCGAACGTGAGCGAGTCAAGCTCTTGGAGCGTGAGAACCGTCAGTTGCGTCAAGCTAACGAGATCTTGCGTAAGGCCTCAGCCTATTTTGCCCAGGCGGAGCTCGACCGCCCATTCAAACGATGAAGACGTTTATTGATGAAAACCGCCAGTCTTACGGGGTCGAGCCGATTTGCAAGGTGTTGCCAATCGCCCCGTCGACGTACTACCGGTACGCTGCTCAGCAGGCTGACCCCAGCCAGCAGTCAGCGCGTGCGCAGCGTGACCAGGAACTGGGTGAGCACATCCAGCGAGTCTGGGATGAGCACTTCCAGGTATATGGCGTGCGCAAGGTCTGGCGACAATTGCTGCGTGACGGACTGCAAGTCGCCCGCTGTACGGTGCAACGTCTGATGGGAGAGCTGGGCCTGCAAGGCGTGGTACGCGGCAAGCCCGTCAAGACGACGGTCAGCGACCAAGCCAGGCCGTGCCCGCAGGATCATGTCAACCGTCAGTTTGTGGCTGAGTGCCCGAACGCCCTATGGGTATCGGACTTTACCTACGTCAGTACCTGGCAGGGTTTTGTTTACGTGGCCTTCATCATTGATGTCTTTGCCCGATTCATCGTCGGTTGGAAGGTGTCCAGTTCAGCGCGTACCGATTTTGTACTCGATGCACTGGAGCAAGCCCTTTACGCCCGTCGCCCAGTCAAGCAGGGTGGACTCATTCACCACAGTGACCGTGGCGTGCAGTACGTGTCCATTCGCTATACCGAGCGTCTTGTCGAAGCCGGTATTGAGCCATCGGTCGGGAGTGTCGGTGACTCTTACGACAATGCTTTGGCTGAGACCATCAATGGTCTTTACAAGGCTGAAGTGATTCATCGACGCTCTTGGCCCACACGGGGGGCGGTGGAGCTGGAAACCCTGAAATGGGTGGACTGGTTCAATCACCGCCGCCTGCTGGAGCCAATCGGTCATATTCCACCGGTCGAAGCAGAAGCAATCTATTATCAGCAACTCACCGAGTCTGCCCAGGTGGCATGACTCAAACAAAAGGGTCTCCGAGAAACCCGGGGCGGTTCAATCGAAGGTCAACTAGGTCGTGTGAGTCAGTCTTTGACTTGGTACCACTTATCTCAACTTGTCTCTCAAGCGGTGGATGAAAAGCTGTGGACAGAAAATCAGAAAATGAATTATGAGGTTCTGATTGGTCAGCTATTTCTCAATGCTAATTTTTCAGACGTTGAAAAAATAGCCTGGCTGCCGGACAAGCTGAATCAGTTGGATCTAGGGCTCAGCGCAGATGCGCTATTGGTATGCTTAGGCCATGAAGATAAAGCGGGGCCTGAGGGTGAGCCAATTGATTTTCACCTCATGAACATGTGGCGCAGTATCGATATGGGCGCTCCGGTGGCCCCGCTCGACCTTTATCTGGATCGCTGGACAACCATAAGCTCCTGTATCCTGGGTTGTAAGGTGTCTGTGTCCTTCCCGGTAAAGTCTCCATGCATTGAGTTAGCGCAGCAATTGCTTGCTGTGCTGGAGAGCTTCTGCGCACCGATGATGGCAGATCATGCAACGGCTACAGTACCCGCCGTGAACATTGATATCTTATTGGAAGATGAGGATGGCTTCATACTGCAGCACAGCTTCGACACCGCTGCGCAGGTGACCTCTGCTGAGATCCTCTGTTCACCGTTCAGCATTGCCAGTTTGACCGATGAACAACGAGATACGATCAGGCAATTTTACAGTGAGTTTTGCCTTCACTTTGTGTCCATTATTTGCCCTCAAATAAGCTGGTCGAAAATCGAAGAGATGCTGCGGAAAGACAAGGCCTTGGAGCGATCAGTTATCTTCAATTGTAATATTGGATTGGACAGCTATTTTATGGGGCGTAATGCTGTACTTGGCATCGAGTCTCATCAGGATGACGCCTTAGAATTTTACAAGCCAACTCGGCGCGTAACTTGGCATGAGCACCACAATATAGAACCTATGGACTGGCCCTCTAAATCTGATGAGCCTGAGGAGCGTCCAAAACATCCGTTTCAGTTTTCAACAATGAAGCATAGAGAGCTTAAAGTTGTTTCTATAATCCAAGAAAGCCTGTGGAGTCAAGCCGGCTGGAGGGGTTTAGGCTTTCAGACATGCGAAGGCGAAGTTCCAGTGCTGATATTCGGCTTCGAAAATGCCGCTATCGGACATAAGATATTTGAGAATATCGCAAAAACTATCGGAGACAAAGATTCCAACAATACCTTGCGCATCGCATTGATACGGGGTATTGACAGTCAGAACCCTGCGCATTATCGCGTGGCTGTTACAAGTAATCTTGAACGATTTTGTGATGGGGCTTCAAAAATCCAAACTGCACTGTCTAGGCTACATACCATGACGCCGAGTTCTTCTGGAAATATTGAAAGATTTTTGAAGGATTACGAAGTGCATAAGAAGTGTCATGTTGCTACGGTGAATGCCAAGGGTAAGCTCGTTAGCCATTTGATAACTTCTGGGGTTGTTGTCATGCATGCCTGGGAGATCGACGAAAACGACCAGGAGATTTCGGCTATTCAGCCTGACGACGATGTCTTTATTCCGATAAGCATGGAAAACCCTCCAATCAGCCGTGCGCTGGCGAAGATTCGATCATTTGAAGGCAGATGAGGGGTTGTGATCTGCCCCATGCATCCCATCAACGGCGCCGGGGAGCCTTGTGCCTTTGTGACGAACGACGTATTCAGATGAAGCCAGACTGATCCGAGCATCCGCTAATGGCCGAGAGCAAACTGTGACTAGATAGGTAGAGAGCCGCACATCCTGTGGAGCATTATCTTGATGCGATGGGCAAGGAATATTTTGTATTTCCAGTAAAGCGTCGACATCAAAAAGGGCCCGTCTGGGCCCTTTTTCAGGTGAAGCGGCTTTATTTCTTCAGCCATACCTCGACGACATCAGCGCCGTGTTGTTCACTGCTTTCATCTGTTCGTTACTCCAGTTGGCTCACGAGTGCAACCTGTTGATGTGTCGAGATATTGTTGAGCTGAAGCAGATCCTGCGCGCCGTAGTTGCGCGCTCGGCCGGATAGTTCATGCCACGTCCAGTTCCCGACAGTTTCGCCTTCCTGCGGAACCGCCAGTTTCAACAGGCTCACTTGATCAAGGCCGAGCAGGTTGTAATTTGCCCACAGCCTTCCGCCCACATCGAAGAGTGCCTTAGCGGCTTCGTTCCATTTCTCTTCCAGCACTGTTTGAGAAAGCCACAGGGCGTCGCGCTCTATGCCTCTGTGCTTTTCCTGTGCTTCGGCGATGTATCGATCCACGGTGAGCAGCTCCTGCTCCAGCGCGGATAGAATCAGGCCTTGTCGACGATCATGTTCGGCAGCGGTTGCCAGGTTTTTTGCGGCTTTTTGCGCATCGGCGTTGGCGGTCTTTTCGCCTTCGGTGTCGCCCCATGCGACGGCCTGTGCATACGCAGTCGCGGCGTTCGTTTCGGCCTGCCGGGCTTTGGCCATGTCCTCTACGGCCTGTTGTTTGATCTGTTCAAGACGGGTGCTGAGGCTCTGACGTTTTTCATTCAGCTCCTGCTCATCGGCTTTCCAGGTGTTCATGGCCTCGATGTAACCCGCCATCAAGGAATGGCTGTTGATAAGGGTCTCGCGGCGATTGATCTTCCGATCCAACAGGTCCGCATTGTGCTTGCGCGCATCGAAACGCGTTTTCAGCTCGTTGTACTTGTCGCGCAGTTCGCGCTCCTGGGCAGGCTCAATGGACTGCTCATTTTCCAGCGCTGCTTCAAAAGGCAGCATCTGGGTATGCAACTGATCAGCCTCTTTCAGCAGTTGATCGCGGCGGTCTTTCAGTTCTTGGATCTCGTTCATGTGTCTGGTCTCTGTTCAATTCGATAGGGAGTTGGTTGTGTGGCTGGCGAGGCCGGGAATCAGCCGGCGCTACCTCGATCAGCGGGGATGCACTCAGGCAGCCCGAGCCTCGCTTTCAGCCAATCCCGGAATCGTCTTCACGATGTAGCAACGTTGCGTGCCCAGCCCGGGCAAGCGCACCAGACTCGATGCCTTGCCGTCGTTCCCCGGCTCAATGACACCGCGCTGCAGCAGCTCCTTGTTCACCGCATTGATGTTCATGCCCCGGAAGATCTCCGAGCGCCAGGACTCGGGCAGCACGTAATACGTGTTGGTGGTGTGCAGGGCGTCGCCCAGACCGTGTTCCATCGTCTTGCGAAAGCCCAGCCGGTCGATGGTGCGCGGACCGTGTTCATCGATCTTTGCCGCTGCCGATTCCCAGCGGGTAAATCGGCTCTCGCCGAACCGCTCGATGACCTGGCGCAGTCGCGACACGATTGCGTCACCTTCGAAGTTACCGACGCCGCCACGCTCGTTCATCCATGCATTGAGGCACACCCGAGCAGCGGTGGTGGCTGTGCCGTCGGGCCAGCCAGTTATCCCCATCGCGGTGGCCAGCTCACCCGCTGCGGCGGCGAGGCCAAAGCGAGCGGCGGCACGGTGAGCTTGTCCGCTGGCCGACGCGGGTAACGATTGGGCGATAAAGCCTTCCAGCGTGCGGCGCAGGATGGCGGACCAAGCGTGGCGTTTGTCGGGCTCACACAGCGCTGTGAGAAAGGCGGTGAGCGGTGTGCCGTAGTATTTCGCGACTCGTGCTTTGAGTGCGTCGGACAGCGCTGCTGCATCATCGAAACCGTTCAGGGTATCGAACATGCCCAAGCCTTTGCTGGCATCGGCGGGAACGGCGAGCATGCGTACTTCCATGCCCGCTTTCAGCTCCTTGTTCGCTTCGGCCATGTGCTGGGCCAGCGTCTTCTCGCCAGTGGAGAGGAACAGCAAACGCCACTCCTGTACCTGCCGACCGGCCTGGCCTCGATCATTAGCCCGTGCCTTGCCAGTGCCATTGCCGAGCATGTAAACCGTCTCGCCGATGATGCGCGGATCGCACATGCCGATCTCATCCAGTACCAGAAGCCCGTCCGAGTGCGCAGCGGCGATGGATTCGAGTGCGTTGTCGGTCGAGCGCCAGGAACGTACCAGGCGCGGTCCGCCGTAGATCGATGCAGCGACCTGCAGGTGTGTGGTCTTGCCGCCCGAGCTGTCACCGTACAAGTGAAAGCCGCCCGACTCATGACCCAGCATGTGCAGCAGCGGGCCAGCGAGGGCCACGCCGACCACAAATGCCAGACGATGGTTTCCGATGCACAATGCGCCGATCTGCTCTTGCCATTGCTCAAGCGTGCCCGCCTCGCTGATCGGCGGAAGCTGAGAACCGGCCTCGTAGAAGTGCAGGTGTTCGCTGTGTACGCCGACCTGTTGTTCCGGCAGGAGAAAGGCGCTGTCGTGCCAGCCCAAGCGAGTGACCAGTCGAGCCCGTTGCGCGCTGTCGAAACCGCCGAGGTAACTCTGCAGGTCGTTACGTGCATTGCGGCCTGATCGACTGCCAGCCAGGCGCAGGCCCATGTCCACCAACGGGCCGAGTACGTCCTTGCCAAAATCGCCGGTCATGGTGCGCGCCGGAATGTTCCAGCGTTTCTTGGCTCCGTCGGGATCGTCGAACTCCACGAGCAAGCCCCAGTTGTGGCCTTTGTCGTCTCGGGTCCGGGCGAGGATTTCCAGAGGCGAACACACCGGGCGCGCTTCGCCGTCGTCGCCTGCGTAAAACACACCTTCGGGTGTCAGGCGAAAGCCACCGGGCATAAGGTCGTTTTTTGATTTCGCAGGGCGCTTGGCCGCTGGCTTTGCCTTCGCTTTCGGAGTGTGTTCGGGCTCCTCTGCTGCTGGTGTTTTCTCTTCCGCTCCAAACAGCTCGCCACTGCGCTCCAACTCGGCGAAATGGGCGGCTGTCCAGTCTTTGCCAGCGGCATCGGCGGCATCATCGCCGTCGTCCCATTGGCCACCTTTGGCGAAAGCGGCGCGTTCGTTTTTCATCGTAGGTTTGCGCTTGAATACCTCCAGCGCCATGACCCGGACTGAGCCTGCGCCTATTTCGCGCAGCTTGGTGGCGACAGCGTCCATGCAGGCTGTGCCGCTGGCGTCGTTGTCCGGCCACAACAGCACGTCGCGACCCTTGAGGGGTGTCAGGTCGGCTTTGTGCCAAGAGTTGGAACCGTTCGGCCAGCAGGTGGCCACGTAGTTCGGCATCAAATCAGCAGCTGCATCTGCGGCTTTTTCGCCCTCGCACAAGACCACCGGCGCATCGGCGCGCAGCGCCAGTTCATCCCGACGCAAAAGCGGTCGAGGTTCGGGCAGCCCTTGCCAGCGCCATTGGGTCGTTTCGCCGTCGCTGCGTTTGCACCAGGTCAGCGGCGCAAACACTTTCTTCGGTTTATCGTCTTCATCGGGGGCCAGGTCAAACCGGTACAACGCCATGAGCGGCTGGCCCTGATCATCGCGGTAAATCCAGACCTTGGACGGAGTGCCGTGCTGCCGATGTTTAACCGGGCACTTGTT
The DNA here is from genome assembly GCF_058129925.1 of Pseudomonas sp. Pme6b. Lineage (NCBI taxonomy): Bacteria > Pseudomonadati > Pseudomonadota > Gammaproteobacteria > Pseudomonadales > Pseudomonadaceae > Pseudomonas > Pseudomonas sp. Pme6b. The sequence goes on along the minus strand of NZ_CM176704.1, from coordinate 5,091,945 downwards.
CATCGCCTCAGTCGGGATCGGCTGAATGGCGATCCAGTCGGGGGCTTTGCTTTTGGCCGGTTCGGGCTTGGTCGGCGCGGAGTCAGCGGTTACGCCAAGCAAATCCGCCAGTTTGTTACAGGCCTCGACGTCAGTGCCGCCGTCGATGTAACGCACCAGGTCGATCAAATCGCCGCCCTTGTCGCCTGTTGCGAAGTCAGACCAGGTGCCTTTGCTAATACTGATTTTCAGAGAGCCCGCACGCTTGTCTGCGCGAGTGGGGTTTGCTGCGGTGTACTCCTTGCCGCCGTCTACTCGCTTCCCGTTGGGCAGCCAGTGAGCAAGGACCTTATCGATGTTGCGCAGTGCGGCAGTCTTTACCTGTGCGAACGAAGGGCGCTTTTTCGTGCCGGAGGCGCTCATGGGCGATCCTCCGTCGGGAACTGCAGGCTGGTGGTCACGTCATCAATGATGGCCTTGACCATATCGCCCAGGTAATGGGCAGCCCATGCAGCGCTGCTGTCGTCGTTCATCCCGGCTTGGAGCGTGAGTTTGTTGATGCAGTCAGTCAGCAGGGAGGCATGTTCCAGTGCCTCTTCGCACGAAATACCCGCATTGACGCTGAACAGTGCCTGATTTTGTGAGTTGCATTTGGCAAAGGTGGTGTGGCCTGCGGTGTTGCCTTGGAAAGCGCTCACAAGGCACCGCCTTGCGCAGGCTTGCGGCCCAGATCGTCCGCATGAAGCGCCAGAGTGCGTATCAAACCCAGCGTGCCGCGCACGTCCCAGAGGGCGGCGGCGATGACGTGGTTGGCCAAGCTCGGCCCGTCGTTTTCAAACTGATCTTCTAGCAGCAACAGCACCGAGCTGGCCCGGTCGACGGCGCAGGTGATGGCGTCGATGGGAATACCAGCGTCGGCTGCTGGGTTAACACAGAGCAGGTCTTCGGGCAGGGAGAAACTCAGGGCATTGTTCATTGGGCACCCCCTGCGGTTTCCAGAGCGCGTGCTTTGGTCATGTGAGCGTTGTAGCGGGCAAGGCGTGTAGCGAGGCTGGAATTGGCGTGTAAAGCGGCGAGAGCCATTGCGCGATGGGCAGCGGCGCGATTTTTGAACGGATTGAGACTGGGCATCTGGCAAAACTCCTATTGTTGAGGAGCTGCCACGGTTCGCCGTCAAACGAATTAGGGTGGCAGCTGTGTGTAGGTTGACGGACCGGGACAATAGGAACCCGGCAGACCCGAAGGTCTCCCACACACAGCCGCCATAAAACAGGAAAGCGGGCACAAAAAAAGCGCCTGCAATCGTAATGGGGGCGCCTGTGCGCCTATTGTTCATCGGGCCGTCAAACCCGGTCGCTGATTTTGCAGCGACGGCCAGAGAATAACGTCCGGTTTTGGGATGTGCAACTGTTTGAGCGACTTGCACTCGCGCTCGATGCGAAATACATTTGACGTGCATGTAGATTTACCTCAACGCCTCCGGTTGCCCCCGGAGGCGTTTTCATTTGTGCGTGCGCCGAACCTGCGACGTGATAGCCCGGTGTTCTGGCTCCAGATCGGGGCGAGCAGATTGGGGCGGGGAGGGCTCAAGCCACCTTTACTTCGGTATCAAAACAGCGGAGCGGGGACTTCGCCTTTCAGCCAGGCGAGAATTTTTCGATCTTCGTTACATCGGCGGCGGTGCATGACCGTCAGGTAGTCACGACGCTCGGCAATGCTCTGTTCGATGTAAGTCGCCCGGTCGTCTTGCAGACGCATTTCGCTGTGCAGCTTTTCGCTGTTGGCCTGTTCGGTGGCGAGATCGGTGGCCACGTAGTCCTGCCAAAACTTCGACTCATTGGCGAAGCCGCCAGACTGGTCGACCAGCCAGTAAGTCACCCAGTCATTGAGGCCGACCGTTCGCAATGCCCTACGGCGACCTTCCTTCATCGCGAAATGGCCAGTCCCATGCACGCTGGCGAACTCGCGGCGGATCGCATGCTTGCGAATCCACTCGGGCACATTCCAAGGGTTGGGTCTGAGAGGAAGAGCCAGGCCGTCTGCATTGAAAAAGATCGCTTCTTGCTCCAGGCCATTCCAGCTGACGCCCGCAATGGTGCGACTTTTCCAGTTGAGCTCGTCCGGCCTGTAGAGCTGGAACCCGATGCTGTAGGAGTCGATGAAAGGTCCGTCACCTTTTGGGATGCGATTGTTCATGCGGCCACCTGGTCGCGAGCAGCGATGCGGCCGCGCGCCCATGCCTGGACTTCGGAAAGCACCCAGGCGACAGGTGCGCCCCTTGATGTGCTGTCGCTGAGCTTGACGGGCTGTGGAAAGCAGGAGCCGGGCTGCTGCATGAGCTTGTAAATGGTTGAGCGCTTCATGCCCACAATTCCCTCTACCTCGCGCATGCGAATCAAGGTTGAGGCAGCGTCGAACAGCAGCGGAGCGTTGGCAGGTGTTTCGCGAGAGAACTCGGTTGCAGAGGTACTCATAGGGACAGCTCTCGATAGGTTTGGACTGACGAGAGCAATGATCTAGGCGAGGGATTTTAGCGGGCAGTTCACTTCCATTTGAAATTCTGGCTACAGGAGGTTGTGTTGCTTGAGAATCTCTTCAATCCTTTTACGTGTCAGCGGTTTCGACATTTCGAGAGTGGCCCAATCAGGACGATCGCTTTCCGGCTTGGTAACTTCTCTCTCAAACCAACGGTGCACGGTTGTGGTGACATAGCGACGCGACATGCCATTTTTCAGCAATCCAAGCGCGTAGTTCACGATAGCTTTATCACGCTGACTCATTTCGATTTTCCGATCTTTACCGCTGAGTACTCCCCCTTTTCGCCGAGTCGCCGCCTTGATGGCCTCAGCTACTGCGGGAGTTAGCTCGTCGTTGCGTAAGCTCGCCAGGTTCGTGATCGGCTCAAGGAATAGCGTATACAGATCAAGGGCGTTGATCCGTTCGTCTGGGCTCGCTTGCGATGACACGTACTCGCAGTAGAACTCCCACGGCCAGTCCGGCACCTTGCATGCCGGAGGGAAGGCATCTTGCTCGGCTGAGCGCATCCATTCACTTAGAGCTTCAAGTGCCTTTGCAGCGCAGGCCATTACATAGGCCGCGTGAGCTTGGTTATCTGTGGCGGAATCGCACCCGGTGAAATGACGAACCCAGTGGGCTACACGGGAGGACGCATCAGTCGAAGCGTACTGGAAAATTTGTTCTTCATGCTTGGTTGTGCGGATACACAAGGTGTCCAGGTCGCTATCGAACTCATCTGTTTGAATTCTTCGGCAGCATTTATCAATCAAGTTGCAGGCATCGATAATCTGCTCATCGCAAAGGCTGTAAAGTGGCTGAGCAGATAGATACCTGATCAGACTCGCCGTTGGTTTTGGCAGGGCATCTAGTTTTTGAACATGGTCTAACACCATGAGACCTGAACCTACGTCCATATCCCACGCCCTTTATTTGCGCAGTTAAGCCAGCGTGCAGCACGCTCTGTGCGACTCAGGAAGCGGCAGGCCACCAGCGGCAAAGGGGTCCCGGTCGTGTTACACGATTCAGCTACGTTACACACCGGGCGTAACTCTGATGCGATACGTGTAACTCTAAATAAATTCAATAAATTCAGATGGTTATGGTCTTTCGTTACACCTGAAACACGAGTTACACCGGTTTTGAGACGGGCACGGGTGTGGCCAATCATACTGCTTTCCCGAATTGTCCCTGAACAACATTACCCGCCGCGAGCTCATCAAGATGGTCGGCGTACCACTGCATCATTACAGCCCGTTGCTCCAGGTATTGAGCTTTGTTGTAAACGCCTCGTACGCCAGGCGCCTTGTGGCTCAGTTGAGACTCCACATGATCTGCGGGAAATCCGTGCTCATTGAGGATCGTGCTTGCGATATGTCGGAAGCCGTGTCCGGTCTGTCGGCCTTCGTACCCAAGACGTCTTAAGGCCATCAGGAAGACAGTATCGCTTCGGGGTTTGGTGCGGTCGCTTCGGCCAGGAAATAGAAGAGTGTATGACCCGGTGATTACGTAAAGTTGCTTGAGCGCGTCGATTGCCTGACGACTCAGTGGGACCAGATGCTCACGTCCCTTTTTGCGACCTTTTCGCTCAATCGGAACTGTCCATAGTTTTTTGGTTAAGTCGAACTCGGACCACGTCGCTTCGCGAAGCTCGCTAGGTCGAACGGCAAGTAACGTCAGAAGCTGTAGGCCAAGTTGAACGTCCTTTGCATGAGGATATGAGCTTATTGCCCTGAGCAGGGCGGGAAGCTCATCAGGCGAAACGTGGGCGTAGTTTTCAGCTTTACCAGAAGACAGAAATTTGTGAACACCTTCCAATGGGTTGTTCACGGCTCTGCCTGTCACACGAGCCAGGTCATAGACGTCTTTGCAATAAGCCCTGACCCTGCTCATCTGCTCAAGAATCCCTTGCTTCTCGAGACCTCTCAGCAGATCCATCCATTCCATCGACATAATCGAGATGAAAGGTCTTTTACCGAAAGATGGAAAAACGTGGCGCTCCAATGCGCCCATGACTCTTTTCGCTGTTCCTGCATCCCAGCTACTCATTCTGGATGCGTGCCACTCTCGTGCCATAGCCTCGAAGGTGTCGTTCGCGGCTTCAACATCAGCAGCCTTGCGGGCTTTTTTTGAGACGATGGGATTCTTCCCTTCGGATGCATCTGCTCGGAGCTCGCTCGCCTTCTGGCGTGCGAGGGCACCGCTGACTTCGGGGTATCCCCCTAGTCCAAGCCACGACCATTTGCCATCCGGTTTTTTGTAGCGCAGCTCCCATGACTTTTGACCATTTGGCTTGACCCTAAAGTAGAGACCAGAGCTATCCAGCTCTCTATACGCGCCAGCCTCAGGCTCAAGGCCTGCAAGGGTGGTGTCTGCGAGAGGGCGGCGTTTAATATCTGCGCGTTTCATCCATGTATGCCTCAGTTCAATTAATATTGAAGCATACACGTGGGCATACACGGCTGGGAAGGATAAGGGTAGACAGGGGTGGACAGCCAGACACAAGAAAGCCCGCACTGGGCGGGCTTCTTGGGGTGATTCATAGACTGCTGTGGACATCTATGGATCGGTACTTGGTGGCTACACAGGGACTTGAACCCCGGACCCCAGCATTATGAATGCTATGCTCTAACCAACTGAGCTATGTAGCCAAGTGGCGCGCATTATTCTCGGAGAACGCATATGTGTCAAGCGTTGTTGTGAAAAATAATTGCGTGCGATCAACCGGTTAGCTGGCTGCCCTCGCGCAAGGCAGGTTTTTCGGGCTTTTACCGGAACAGGGTGTCCATCAGCTCCATATCATCGAATTCTTCTACCCGCTCCAGCATCTCTGCCATGTCGCGCTGATCCCTGAGCCAGGCTTTAAGGCTTTTCGGGTCAGTCAGTGCGTCCAGTTCATCCTGTGCGTCGTCGAGGTGTTCACGTATGGCCTTGAGCTGCTTCACACATTTTGCATTGACCGTCTTGGGTCGGATGTCCTCATAGGGGTCCATCAGGAATTGTTCCCGGATCAGCATTTTGCGGTCGTGGATCTCGTCTTCCAGCTCTCTGAGTTGTTCGCTCAGGATACGGTTGAAGTGCTTCAGGCGTTTGTCGGTGATGTTGTCGATATGCGTCTGGTCGATCTGCTCGATCTCCATTTGCATTTGCAGCAGCGCCAGCAGGTTGTCATTTTCGTACGCTTCGTTGACCCGTTGCATGAGCGCCGTTTTCCGCTCGCGCTCATCGGCATCCTGCTCGCGGTCCGGGTGCAAGGCGCTGGCCAGTTTGCGGTAGATTTCGCGCAATGACTGGCTGCCTTCCGCCTCTTCCTGTTCACGGCGTATTTCGCTGGCAGTGGGCTTCTTCGGCTGTTGGGTGCTTTGCGCCTGTTCGGCCTGCTCGCGCAGTTTCTCTTCAATGTGCTGGGTCACATCATCTATGGAGTTCAGGTCGACATCGTCTCCCAGTTCCACGCCCAGCTCTTCTTCCAGCGAGGACTTGAACAGCTGGTTTTGCAGGCGCTCATCCTCGTCGTAATCGCTGCCGGTGTATTTGAGGTAGAGCTGCTTCAGTTCTTCATCGTGTTCGCCGCCCATGAGCGACATCGTCATGACACAGATGATTTCCAGCAACGTGGCTCTGTCTTTCTTGCTCAGACGGAACTGATCGAAGGCCACGTCGAGCAGGCGCAGCTTGGTAATTTCGTTTTCGGCCTGCTCGCTGAGCATCGGGACCAGCTCTTCGACCCAGAGCTTTTCGCAGGTTGTTGAAATAACAAGCCATTGCTGCAGAAGTTTGCGCCTGGTTTCGAGCTTTTCCATCAACGTGTTGAATTTCTTCTGACCGGCGCTCAGTTGAGGCCTGGACGGTTGCGCGACGATACGCGGTGAGGCGGGCGGTGTGGTCATGGCAAGACCTCCTTGACGAGGGGACCGCTAAGACGGGGTCAATCGGTTTGCCGAAGTTTACGTTTCCAGTGCTCTGTTAGGGATGAATATTTTGCTGCCCTGAAAGAGCCTTTCCAGCCTCGTGTACGGTCCGGTTCTTGCTTCAGTGTCGGCGGTACGTCAATTGCTGCGCCATATGGTACGAAAACCCATCATCGGCCGTGCTTTTCGTACCAATGTGAGGCGACACGTATCGCCATTGAAACAAGAACATGGCATTTTGCTGTTAGCGTTTTTTAAAAAAAAGCATCGCCTCTGTTTGCTCAGATCCGGCAGGTGTTCACGGGGAGTCGCAGGACATGAACAGTCTTCTGTCACCAGGCATGCGCCTGATGGGACATTTTGGTTTCGCTCGCAAGTTTCAGGTCTTGTTCCTGCTGTTCATGTTGCCGCTGGCGGGCAGCGCATGGGTCATCACCAAGGAGTACAGCAACAAGCTCGATGTCATTTCCGGCGAGCAATCGGGCGTGCGTCAGTTGCTGGCACTTGATGATCTGAATATTGAACTGGCTGCCCAGCGCGACCATGCCGCACGCTGGAAAGCTGCCGACATTCTGCGTGAACCGACCCCGGCTGCGAAAGCTGCGATGGCCAACGTCGATGCAGGCATCCCGCGTATCAGCAAAGCCCTGGAAGGCGTTGATGCCGCATTGAAGCGCGAAAACGCGCCTGCCGACACGATTAACCGTTTCAAGGCGCTTCAGGCGGCTGTTACCGGTCTGGACACTGCGTCATTGCGTACGGTGGGCTGGTGGCCCGATGGTTACGAGCGCTTCACGACGGTGCTGAACCTGGTTCAGGCGCTGCGCGAGCAAATCGCAATGGACAGCGGGTTGATTCTCGACCCCTGGCTTGAAACCTACATGCTCATGCAGCTTTCCACCCAGCAAGTACCGAATCTGATCGAGCGTATCGGCCGCCTGTCGAGTGTGGGGCAGACGTCAGTGGCATCGGGTCAGTTCAGCCTGCAGAGCCGCTTGCAGATGCGCGATCTGCGCGGTCGTATCGATGATTCCAAGGATCAGATGCAGAAGGCTGCCAGCCTGCTGTTATCCAAGCTCCCCGAACAGTTGCAGCCTTGGGCCGACAAGTACGCTGCGGTCAAACAGGTGCTGGAAACCGAACTGAAGGTCATTGATGACGGGGTTTTTGGCGGCAGCATCAAGCTCAAGCCGGAAGAGTTTGAAAAGAGCATCGACACCTTGACCGGCAGCACGGCGGATCTGCGCAGGCAGTCGCTTGATGCGCTCAATGGTCGCCTCGATTACTACCATGAAACCTCCAATATGGAGTTCATCCCGATGGCGGTGATCTTCTGTGTTCTGGTGATCATGGCTATCTATCTGTTCGCCTGCCTGCAATCCTCGATTCGTAACAGCGCCAGCGGCATTACCACGCTGGCTGAATCCATGCGTGACGGCAATCTGTGTGTCGAAGTGGCTGTGCAGGGGCGTGACGAGCTTGCCGCTATCAGCAGGGCGCTCAATGTTGCGGTTGTGCAGCTGCGTACCAGCCTGCTGGGCGTCAATCAGGAGACCGTACGCGTCGGCGATGCAGTGCTGACGCTGAATGCTCAGTCCAGTGGTACGCTGACCGAGGTCGAAGACCAGCAACAGCAGATCAGCCAGATCGCTGCGGCAGCAACCGAGCTGGCCGCTACTTCTCAAGGTGTGGCCAGAAGCTGTGAGCAGGCATCTGAAAGCGCAAGGCATACCCGGCGTATTGCCGAGCAAAGCAGCCAGGACAGCCAGCGCACCACCGATAGCATCCAGCAGCTCAATCAGCGTCTGACCGAAACCGCCGCCGCCCTGGGCCGGGTCAGCGAGCAGGGCCAACAGATTCAATCGGTGGTGGACGCCATTCGCGGTATCGCCGAGCAGACTAACCTGCTGGCGCTCAACGCGGCGATCGAAGCGGCGCGGGCAGGTGAGCAAGGGCGCGGGTTCGCGGTGGTTGCCGATGAAGTGCGCAGTCTGTCGCAACGCACGCAGGCCTCGACCGCTCAGATCGCCGGGACGGTCGACAGCTTGCGCTCCACCGTGACTCAGGCGGTGAACCTGATGGAAGCCGCCTGCGGACAGGCCGTCAACGATGCGCAGTCGGTAACCGGCCTGGGTGTTCGTCTGGGTGAAATCGCCACGGCAGTGCAGGGCGTTACCGATACGCTGGCGCAAATATCGACGGCCGTGGAGGAACAGGCATCGACCGCCGACGAGGTCAGCAGCAACATCCAGCAGGTCGATCAGGCAGCCGGGCGTTTGCTGGAAGGTGCGCGAGCGGTCAATCAGGCAGCGGATACCCTGAGCCAGGGCAGTCGGGCGTTGAATGACAATACGGCGCGGTTTCGATTGGGGTGATTGCGCGGCTTGCCACGTTAGACTGAAAACCCGGTGTGGCCATACCCAGCCGGTTTTTCCGTTTTTGTGGCCGTGATCTAAAAAGTTGGATCAGCGGATATGTATTCAACCATTTGATGACTGACGGGAGTCGACACAAGGCGTAAAATGCGCGGATTTTGCAGGCGAAAGGTTTCTTGAGAACGCAGCTCACCGAAAAACACAGGGCAGATGGTGTCAGCCCGCTAAAACGTCGAGGTTTATCCGAGTCGTCAGGCCATCCTCGCGTCGCTATATTGATGTGCACTTACAACGGGGCCGCGTACCTCCGTGAGCAGCTTGAATCGTTTTCCGCCCAGACCTTTCGCAACTGGGTTGTTTATGTTTCCGACGATGCATCGACTGATGACACCCTTGGCATACTTTCCGACTACCAGGCCCGCTGGGGGCGCGAGCGGCTGGTCATTTTCAGCGGGCCTTGCATGGGCTTTGCAGAGAATTTTGTCTCGCTGGTTCAGCGTTCTGAAATAAAAGCCGATTATTTCGCGTTCAGTGATCAGGATGACGTCTGGTTCAGCGACAAGCTAGAGAGAAGCGTAGGGCACCTTGAGCTACTGAAGCCCGATACACCGGCGCTTTACTGCTCCAGAACCCGGCTGGTCGATGCAGACTTGAAGGTCATCGGGGTTTCTCCGCTGTTCAAAAAAACGCCGTCTTTTAAAAATGCCTTGGTTCAGAGTCTGGCAGGTGCCAATACGATGCTGATCAACCAGGCGACCCGTGGTTTGTTGGCCAAATTGCCTGAACACGCTCCCCTGATCGCCCATGACTGGCTCACGTATCTTCTGGTTACAGGATGCGGCGGCCAAGTGTTCTACGACGCCGCCCCCTGCCTTTACTATCGCCAACACCGCGGAAACCTGATCGGGGCCAATGCGAGCACTCGAGAACGGTTGATACGATTTCGAAAAATGCTTTCGGGGCGATTTGCCAAGTGGAACGATGCCAATGTGGCGATCCTCAAGGACATGGAGTGTGTACTCACTGAGGAAAGCCGGCACGTACTGGAGTATTTTGAAAACGGTCGTAAGCAGCGTTTTTTCAAGCGCGTGTACACGCTTCGAAAATCCGGAATTCACCGGCAGACTGTGCAGGGCAATCTGAGCCTGATCCTGGCGGTGTGCCTGGACAGAGTTTGAGGTTGGATAACAATCTCCCTCAGCCGTTACGACCATTTAATGCTAGCGGAACGAGTTTCGGCGTTTACGTAAATCAGTAAGCCTCTGTTTTATCGGGTGCCTTGTATATCTGATAAGCCGAGTTAGGTGAATCCGTGACCGCTTCAAAATGGGTGTGAATGTATTCTTCAATCCATCGATGCGAATTTGAGAATCTGAGTTCTTCTCGTCCATCCATCGCCATGTTGAAGACTAATGCGAAACCGGGATCAGCCTTCTTTATGCGTTGAATTTCAGCTCGTTGAAAAGCCTCGCTTCGAGGCGAGAGTGCGTAAATTTCCCAGAGCGGCGCATCGCGCCCCAGCAAGGGATAAGCTCCCGGCCAGAAAGGTAACACCAGTACGCTTCTGCCCGCTGGAGCATAGCGATCGGTCAGATCCCTCAGAAGATGTACCGCTTCAGCCGTGCTGGGGTCCATGGACAGGCTCGATCCGGACACCTCTACCGAGGTCCATCCGTCTTGGGTGCGAGCAAGGACCCCGGGTTGCCAAGCGGCAAGAATGAATAAACTGACGACACTCGTAAGCAGGGCCAGTGCCCACTTTAAAGTTTCTGAGTGAAGTGTCCCTAGAGTAATAAAGATACCCAAGAGTAAAGGGTATATTCCCTGTGCGAGATGTCCCACGTCTGCTCGGGCGAAGGCATAGTGAGCATAAGGCAGCGTTGCGCAGGCAACGGCCACAAGTCCTGGAGGCACAGCGCGCCCCTTGATTCGCTCTTTGAATACCCACGCCAGTGCACCACTTCCAAATACTATCAACCCCATGAAGCACAGCCCGATCAGGAACCATCTTGTTTCGATGACGACTCCGGCAGTACCAAAACCCACCGTCCAGGGCCAAGGTATCGGAAGAGGTAAGTTCGTATTACCCTGCTCAAGCATGAAAACAATCGTATCGATGAACGCTGTAAAGTAGCCTGGTATAAAAAGGCACATGGCTAATACGGGAAGATAGCCAACTACTACACCCGCGGCCCAAGCCGCAGCGCCAGTCAAGCGGTTCTCGGGCGTCGGTGATTTAATTGCCAGCCAACCCATGGCTATCAGACTTGCCACAGCGGCATACACACCGTGGTTACGGCCGAACACGGCAGCGAGGCCGACGATGGCGCCGAGAAAAAAATAACGTTTTGTGTAAGGACTCAACAGCAGATAAGTTAGGCTGGCGACTATGATCATCGAGAGGGACATGTCAATGATCTTATGCCGCGGATACATCCAGGCCATGAGTGTGATAGCCGCGATGCACAGATAAGCAAGTCTTCTTGTCGTGTTAGATCTTAGCGCGATGGAAATTGTCCAGAGCCCTGCATAGACACCTAGCAGTTGAAACACTGCAACGGCTGCACGCAGGGCTACGATGCCTGTGTCACCCATAAGCGCAAAGAATCCCGCGGACCAGTAGTAGCGACCTGGGTCATAGGCCATGAAATCTCGAACTGGTACTTCTCCTTTGATGATCTGTTGAGCGCCGTACCACAGGTACCCTTCATCCCAAAGGTTAAATCCATCATGGCCCTGCCACAGAAAATTCCCCACGACAAAAGTAGCCGATATCAATAGCAGCATAAAGCTGTTTAGGGTTCGCTCTTTTGTTGCATTGTCCATAGTTTTCGGCCTTGAAGGTATAGCTGTCGTAAGGAGGCGAAGTGCTTTCTGGTTATTTGATGACTAGCAAGACTTTAGATTGACATAGGCTAGACGAGTTTTCTCCTGGTATTTCTAAAACCACGCTGTAGCCGCCTGATTCAAATGAAGACAGGTCTGCTTTGAATGAGAATCCGGACTTCAGAAGTTTATCGTTTTTGAATGCCTTTACCAAATCGGGACGATCAATAATGATCGGGTCTTTGAACGTGTCGGGAGCGCCTTTGTAGCCCGTCAGGCGGAGCCTGATTTCTTTGGGGGCTTCATTTTTTAATGGGTCGAAAGCCCACCCATTAAATTCAACCACTTCTCGATTGACGTAGATGCTCGCCCCTGTTTTTCCCGCGATCGAATCAATATTGCATTTGTCGAATGAATAGTGAGTGACTTTGGCATTTGGCGAGCTTGATGCATTATCTGATTTCTTATCACACCCAGAGATGATGGCTGATAGAAGGGTAAGAAAACAGATGGCCGTAAGGGTTTTGTACATGGTTTTTCCTTAGAGATATAGGGGTTGGAGTATGGGTTTATAAACGAGCCAACTTTTTTGCACATCTCGAATCCTGAACGGCCAATCCAAAGCAGTTGGTGCTTCTCCCTTGGGCATTGGCAGTAGTGTAGACGCATCAAGGTTTTATGGGGTTGCACGCTCTTCAAGGTGAAATACAGAGTGTGTGGGATCTACGTTTAGAAGACTTGCACTATCGTGACGCGGGTCCGGCTGAAAAGGCAAGTTTTGAAAGGATAAACGTAACGGGAAGTGTCAGTGCTATCGCTGCCAATGGTGCCAACCTTGCATCCAGTTTAAGTTGTTCGACCCAGCACCAAAGTATGGCCAGGCTCAAGCAATACTGGAAAGCGTATATAAGCGGCAATAGAATGACTGAACGCAGTCCCTGATGGCTCTTGAACACAAAAAAACGATTCATAATGTAGGCTAGTAATATTCCAGACACATAAGAAATCGTATAGCTTATGTTGTAGGATAGGAACATTAACAGAACAAGATAGAGTCCGTATGTCAGGGCGGTGTTGAAACCGCCTGACATCAGGAATCGGGCAAAATCCTGTTTTAAGAATTTTGAAACAGCCTGATTCATCATCGTGCTATTATTCAGCGTTTGCGATGAGGGTTTTAAATTCTTCGTAATTACGAATGTAGTCCCCTGCATCATAGTAATGTGAAGCAAATACTAACAGCACAGCATCCTGAGAGTAGCGATACTGAATACCCCATGTCATCGGCGGCAGGTGGATGCCCTGATTCGGCTTGTCGAGAATAAACTCTTCACGATTGACACCATCATCCGCTACAACATGAACAGAGCCCTTTACGGCAACCAGAAACTGGTGACAGAGACGGTGCGCGTGCTCGCCTCGGGTCTCGGCAGTCGGCACATCGTACACAAGAAAGTAACGCTCGGACTTGAAGGGCACCGATCGCTCGAATTCGCCCGCCGACAGACTACCGCGAATATCTGCCACTTCATTCATGGTGTGCAGGGTAACGTTTTTCACCGACGTGGCAGTTACGCCTGGCGCGACTTTTTCCGGACGTGTTTCGCTACTGGCATTGACAGGTTTGGCGTCCACGTAACCAATGATCTTGGCCGGATTGCCCACGACTATCGCATTGGGTGGTACAGAGCGTGTTACTACAGCGCCTGCACCGACCATGGCGTTGATGCCGATGGTGATACCCGGAAGAATCGTGCAGTTAGCGCCCAGTGAGGCACCTTTTCTGATGATGGTTCGGGCGAAACTCTGTGGATAGACCTTGCTGCGTGGGAACAGGTCATTGGTAAATGTGGCGTTAGGGCCGATGAAGACATCGTCTTCAATGGTGATGCCGTCCCATACCTGTACGCCGCATTTCAACGTCACCCGATCGCCGATGATAACGTCGTTCTCAATGAAAACGTTGTCACAGACGTTGCACTCACTACCAAGGCTTGCGCCTGGCAGGATATGCGCGAACGCCCACACTCGCGAATCTTTCCCGATATTCTCGGACTCGCACAGCGCGTGGCTGTGAACAAAGAAATCCTTACCGCTGCTCATGTGTTTCTCCAAATCCCTCGATCCGCATCGGGATAGCCAAGGGTCTATTCTTTGTATTTTCGTATGTGCGCCATGCATAAGAGCCGACGATTCCCAATCCCAGCAGGTTTAAACAGCCGAGGAAGGTAATGGCCAGCATGATCATTGCGTAGCCGGGTACTTCAATCCTGCCTTCAAGCTTGGCGATCAGTGTGAATACACCGAACAGTGCCGCAAATGTAGAGCCGAACGCGCCGACGCGGGTCAATATACGAATAGGCATATCCGTGAAGGAGAATACGCTGTCCATCAGGTAATTGACTTTTTTACGCAATGTCCACGCAGAAGTACCGTGGACCCGTTCCTGTCGGGTATAAGTGACTACCTCGCGGCGATAGCCCATCCAGAATATCTGTGCGATGAGAGAGCTGTGACGCTCTTCAAGGGTCAGCAGAGTATCCCGAAAAGCCTTGTTGCAGGCGAACATATCGACGCCGCCTGGCGGGATTTCAGGAATGACATAGCGACGATAAAAGCCCCAGAAAATCTTTGACGCCGTACGTGTTGCCCATGGGTCCTGACGACCTTCACGTACACCAACCACAACGTCGATATCGCCGCGCATCAGTACCGTGTTCATTTCCAGAACCAGTTCTGGCGGCTCCTGAAGATCTGCAGCCATTACCGCAAAACGGTCGCCAGTGCCATGCTGCAAACCCGTACGGATCGCCATGAATGATCCAAAGTTTCTGGACAGCAGGATCAGCTTGGACTTGAACGATTGTGACGGCAGTTGTTCCCTGAGTATTTCGTAACAGCGATCAGGGCTGCCGTCCACAACGAACACGACCTCCAGATCGTGTCCTAGCTGCTTATCAAGCGCCGTCACAGCAACGAGCAAGTCGGGCAGATTGCTCTCATTACGATAGACGGGAATGACCAACGTCAGCAAAATCATATCTCCTTGGAAAAGTGCGCAGTGACCGCAGCGATGACGCGATTGACTTCTTCATCGGTCAGGCCAGGGAAGCAGGGCAGGGAGATGACGGTATCGCATGTACGCTCGGTTACGTCCAGAGCCACGGACGGAACCACCGAGTAAGCCGGCTGCTTATGGTCGGCAATCGGATAGTGGATATCAGTGCTGACGGACTTCTCTTTGAGCGCAGCAGCCAGAGCAGTCCGATTTTTCGCGCGAATCACATAAAGATGTGCAACGTAGTCTTCCGATACTGAGGCTGGAAGTTCAATATCGAGCCCGGCGAAGGCTTCATTGTAGCGCTTGGCGATCGAGCGACGCTGCTCGTTCCAAGTATCCAGATGCGGCAACTTGATGCGCAGAATTGCGGCTTGCATCTCGTCGAGCCGGCTGTTGCGACCGCCTGGGATGGCAATGCGATACTTCTGGTCCCAGCCGTACTGGCGAAGCTGCCGAATGCGTGCTGCAAGAGCGTCATCACCGGTAACCACTGCGCCGCCGTCACCGAGAGCACCCAGGTTTTTAGTCGGGTAGAAGCTGAAGCAAGCAATTGTGCCGAAGCTACCAGCCTGCTTACCATTGCGTCGCGCGCCATGGGATTGTGCGCAGTCTTCAAGAACAGGAATACCGGCGGCAGAGGCGATCTTAACAATCTCTTCAATGTTTGCCAGTTGGCCGTACAAGTGCGTGACAATAATAGCCGCCGGCTTTTCCTTGGCAATCACTGCTTCCAGAGAGTTTTTGCACAGAGTCAACGTTGCTGGATCGACATCCGCATACACAGGAGTCGCGCCAACTGCATGAATAGCGGTGCTGCCGTAGAAGCCGGCGTTTGCTACGGCGACAACATGGTCACCCACGTCAACGCCCAGACCCTTGAGGGCAAGTTCCAGTGCATCAGAGCCGTTCGCCACGCTGATGCAATGTTGCACGCCTACGTAGGCAGCGAATTCTTCTTCGAACAGCTTTACTTCATTGCCTAAAACGTACCAGTGGCTGTCTAGCACGGCCTTCAGCGGCGTGGCGAAATCAAGTCCAGCGTTAGCTTTGATGGCCGAGAAAAGCGGAATATTTTCCATTGGGATTTCCATGATCAGTGAGACAAACGGCTGATGAATTCGCAGACATCAGGCATTGTAAAAATTTTGAAGGTCGAGGTGACAGTATAAAGTTTCAGGTCGCATTTGTCGGGAGGCAAGGCTGCGGGAATAATGCCTTCATAGCCGCTGCGAAGGGCCGTCTTGTCAGACAGCGCGCTGGCGACATCTGGCCGCTTGATCTCTATCCTGATTGCACCGACAACTTTTCCGCCCTCTACAGCGACGACGTATTCCGGCGAACCTTCAGATGCCGGTGGCACACTCCAGCCTCTCAGCAGCCAACCGTCAGACGTCTTTCTAACTTCGTCGATGGTGCCCGCCGCGGCAGACTGTCCGAACGGAGTCTTGATGAAAAACTCGCCGTTGGTAACCGCCAAACGTTCTGTCAACTGCGTGGCACTCAGGGTATCAGTATTCGAACTTCTACCCGCACCGCTTGCCAGAACTGCTTCTGTGACTGTTTTGCCAATGGCTGATTTCTGAATGTTCTTTGAACTCAGCGTGTTTTCATTCCAGGCAACCATGTTCGTCCACGCCATCCATGCCGCCACTACGATTAGCCATTTCAGGTGAAAACGGCTTGACCTGACATCTCTTGCAGACGACGCAGAGTTTTTGGCGCGAGCGTGGCTCATTGTGGCAAATGCTATGAGCAAGGCCAGAAACGGAATCGTGACGAACAGATACCGACCTTGCGGTTGAGGCAAAGAATTCTGCGATGCAACCAGACTGAGCAGGGTGATCGAAGGGAATAAGCCCAACATCATGACCAGTGGCAGCAGATAATTCAGTAGAAATATCCGCTTCTTATCACGTGAATATAAGCGCGCCGTCTGGATTATGGCTGCTGTCACGAGCAAAATAAATAATAGCGCCGCGCCCATATAATAGGTCGACGGTAAAAATATGCTCATCCAGCCGGTAGTTGAAAAATAGCTCGTTAGCGTAAGGCTGAGCCACGGAAGGACATTTTCCATATTGAACAGATGCCCGGAGCACCCGATGTAACATGTTCCGAAACCCGCAGCAGGGTTGTTCTTGTGCAAGGCAACGAAGTCAATCTGACCGGATATCCCTGATATCTCACCATACTTCATTAAGGTGACAAGCAGCATGGGCACGGAAACGATAGCCGCAACGATTACCATCGTCGGGAGATGGCGTCTCAGGCTCTTGCCACCCCAAAGGTGATGTGCGACAAGCATGACCACGACGAAGACCAAAGCGGGCAGCAAGTAGAGCTTTGCCAGGAACATCAGGCCGATTGCACCGCCCAGGTACAGCGCGGCCAGCTTGCTGGGTGCTTTCAAAAAGCCTAGAAGCGCACTGATCAGCAGCGCCACACTCATCAGCCCGAATGCGTCGCTGTTGAAATATGAAAAGACAAAAGAAACCTGAGGAATAAGGGCTATAACAAGCGCTGCAAGGGCTGCAGCTTTTTTTGGCATTCCAGCGCGATGCGCAATACGGAACAAGGCGCAAATAAATACTGCGCCCAGTATCCAGTTAAAACATCTTGCAGCCAGGTAACCCAGTTCGCCAGGTAACATCCAGCCTAAGCCGTAAGAAGTAGCCAGTGCGCCTAAGACATGGGGGAAGGGCAGGCCGTGGTACCAGAACTCGCCATGTTGCCAAGTATATCCCGAGATCGTTCCAGTGAACGCTTGAGCCGGCTCCGTAGCGCCCGGCAGCGAATGGAACGTTTTCAGGTATTCCAGCAAAAAGAAGTGCGTTGACTCATCAGGTGCACCATTAAAGGCAATTCCCGCCGACCAAACCGCCAGAAGGATGAAATAGGTAATGGCCAGCACTCGTTGGTAACGAGTGCTGGACCAGCCTGTTTGATGATCTGAATGATTAGTTTCAAACACGGGCGACCCTTAAGGCTGCAGAAAATGTCACAGCGCTGTATTGAGTGTTTTTGGCAACTGCGATCAATTTTTGAACCTTGGAGGCCAAGCCAGACCGAAATCTTCGTGATCAAGGGTTAAGTTCGGGCTATAGGCGTAATCCACCTGGATGTTCGGCCAGCGATTTTTGATGTAGCGAATCTCATGCCCAAATCGTTCCTGTTTCTGAGGCGTGTCCTCTAGACCGCGCGTCGCCGATTCATGGTGGTACAACTCAGAGAAAGGTGTCCAGACATTGAGATACCCTGCTTCCTGAACCCGTAAGCAGAAGTCCACATCATTGAATGCTATCTTCAAATGCTGCTCATCTAGCCCGCCTACCTCATCAAAAGTTGACTTTTTAATGATCAGGCATGCGGCCGTGACCGCCGAGAACTCCTGAATTAGCTCCGCTCTACAGAAATAGCCATGTGCACCTTTTGGAAGATACTTGTGTGCATGGCCGGCAACACCACCTATGCCCACCACAACACCACCATGTTGTAGTCTGTTGTCTGGGTACCAAAGCCTTGCGCCTACCGCTCCTACCTTCGGCTGCAACGCAATGGACACCATCTCGCTGAGCCAATCAGGTGTAATCACCTCAATATCGTTGTTGATGAGACCAATCAACTCACCTTTGGCGATACGCACAGCTCCGTTATTGAGAGCAGAGTAGTTAAACGGTCCATCATCTCGAAGTACGCGAATATTTTCTTCCTGATCGATTTGAGCAAAGTACTCCCGCGATTCGGGATCGTCAGAGCCGTTATCAATCAGAATGATTTCGTAATTTTTGTACGTCGTCAGGCTTTTGATGCTGTCGATACACTGCTTGACCAATGCGTGAGCATTCCTTGTCGGTATGACAAGTGTCACAAGAGGCAGCGTTGTCGGCAGGTTGTAGTGCACCCGGTACTGACCGGTAGGTAGCAACTCTGTCGAGCCAATCCGACCTTGACGTTCCAAATGCTCATCTAGAGCTTTAACGCCCGCCAATGCAGCATAAGGTTTTTCGTCGCCAGCCATCGCTGTACTGCCAGCGTGTATACGCCAGTGATAAAGCACGCGAGGAATGTGAATAATCTGGTCGCGCTTGAGTTTTTCTATGCAACGTAAGGCCAGGTCATAATCCTGAGCACCTTCGAAGCCTACCCGGAACTGCCCTACCTCGTTGACGAGATCACGACGATAGGCTCCGAGGTGACAAATCATATTTTGCGAACGAAACAGGAACTCGTTCCAGTCTGACTTGAAGTAGGGCGAGCTACGGTTGCCTTCGGTGTCAATCTTGTCCTCGTCCGAGTAAATCAATCCTGCATCCGGGTTTTCGCGAATGGTGCGAGCAATCCAGTAAAGCGCATGAGCAGGGAGAAGGTCATCATTGTCCATTAACGCAACAAAAAGACCTTTAGCGACGCCCAGTGCCGAGTTGCTGGCCTGCGAGATGTGACCATTGCTGCCACGGAAAACAACTTTGATGCGCTTGTCTTGCGCCTTCAAAGATTTCAGGTACTCGATCACCGCAGGATTTGTCGATGCATCGTCAGCGAGGCATAGCTCCCAATTGGTATAGAGCTGCGAGCGCACGCTGTCCACTGCTTCACGCAGAAGATCCAGTGGTGGGTTATACACCGGCATGATGATGGAAATGAGCGGGTACTCAATCCAGCGATTCATGTGCTCGTTGATACGATTGATTTCGGCTTCGCCCAACGTGTCGTAATATTGGACCCATCGAGAATAATCGTGTCGATCGGGCACTTCACGCGTCTCGCTTCCGACGAACGCATGCTGAGCTTCACCTTGAACCCAGCGAGCCTGTGCGATGACACCTGCGAGTCCCCTGAGACGCCAGACTTGGTAGGCCTTCTTTGCTGTACTGGAAAGTCCGCCTCCTCGCTGAACAATCAGTGGAATCGACGAAGCAAGACGTTTTGCACGGAAAAATGACCTGGTTATCTTCCTCAGCGGGGCAGTGGCTTTCCAACTGTACGAAGATTGCATCGCGATGATATGCAGGTTCAGGTTGTGAACATGCGTATCTTTGTCTACAAGTGCCAGACGGTGATTTTCCTGAGCTGCCAAAATCGCAATTTCAAGCTCTGTTAACTTGGCCTTATGCTTCTCTTGCGCCTCTCGGGTAGCGGCATCAATATCCGCTAGGGCCTGACGGTGCTCTGCCTGAATCTGAAGGTTTGCCGCTTCAAGATTTTCCATAGCAATACGGTGGTTTTCTTGAATCGCCAGATTTGCAGCCTCCCGTTCCTCCAGCGCGACTCGATGGTTTTCTTGAGAGGCAAGCTGTGCAGCTTCGAACTCTTCAAGAGCCAATCTGTGATGCTCCTTGGCCGCTTGGTGCGCAGCTTCGAGCTCTTCGAGGGCTAACAGATGCTTGTTTTGCACGGCCAGATTCTCAGCCTTGAGCTCTTCCAGAGCCAGGCGATGATTTTCCTCTATCGCAAGGTTCGCTACCTCGACGGCGTCTAAAGCTGAGCGGTCTTTAAGATTCAATCCCGATATAGACCCAAGCGCTAGCTTGAGCTCCTCTTCCTGTTGAAGGAGTCGCCCAGCGACCTGACCTTCAGTGAATAAAGTGAACGTAATCTGTATTTTGAACGACTTCCCCGCTAATAGCGAATTGAGATCAATGGGAAGCACAAGGTGCGGGTCATTGTCCAATGACATAAACATTGTACTGTCGTTCAGGTCATTAACGAATGTGGTCGTGCCCGCAGAGTCGAGAGGTGCACTGGCACTGTCACGCCACGACCATACTTCCGAATTGGCGTCATAAATAGCAATTGCGTCTACCGAAAAGGACTGACGAATATTGGTTGGGTCAAAACGAAGTGCCGCGCATCGGTAGGTCGCTGGGACTGTGAACACTAAGGTCTGGCGCCCATCGTGTACAAATTGACTGATCGTCCGCTCTTCTTTGAAGTCGCCCGCTGCATCACCTATATACAGCGTCGCCAGTCTAGGTGTCTTGTCTCCCAAGGCCCCCATTTTCTGAATGGTCGCTTCGGGTGACCAATTAAGAAAGCTCACAGCTTCACGGCCAGTGACTTTTTCTTGGAACATGGCCTCTAGTAGCGCATAGCGGTTCAGCGCTTGCTCGGTGATTTCAAGGCCCGCACTGCCAATCAACTCAACAATAAAATCACGCCTGTTGATCATGGCCGTGCTTGGGTGAAAGGGGACTTTATTCGCTATCAGCAGCAGCAGACCCCGCATTAGCAGATGACCGAGTTCGACGCCTCCCTTCATTTCCCATTCGATATCTATGAGATGTGGGTTGCCTTCACTGTCAATAATGATGTTTTGTGCAACTGCGTCAATATAATGGCCCGGTAAAAAAACGTCTACACTGTCCAGTTCGGTAGTACTGCCTTCAGTGGCCAAGAGCTGGCTTAGGCAATTTAGATAGGTCTTCAGAAAAGGGGTAAACGTTTCAACTGTCCAGTCTTCGGTTGTTGAGGCTTCAAGAAATTGCAGGCTGAGCAAATTGCCTTTTGCGTAGCCATGCGCTGCAGGAAGGATGAATCTGAATGGGTCATCCAGGCCGTCTGCTGCTTCAATAGTGCTGAGACGTTGGTATTGAACTTCAATGCCTGCAGGGGTGTCGACGAAAACCGCTGCCTTGCAGTACTCTGCATTGCGCCCTGTACTGTAGTGATACGCTAGGACATTGCTGGGGACTGCGTCGTACGGCTGGCATGAAGCGACGACCATAAACGAATTCGCGAGGTCCATGCCCAGATGATTCTCGATCACCACCGGCCAGGCTTTTTCAAGATTAAATGTGGTGTTCGAGGGTAACTGTGGATCTTTCCGAGTGTTCTGGCAGGCCAATGCAGCAGCGTCGAAATTATTGGCTTTGAAACCGTTTTCTGTGATCAGAGAATTGGGGATCTTGTAGTCCGGATAAGGAGATAGAAAGCTTGATGATGCAAAGCCAGCGAGGGCTATTAACTCATCCAGACCTTTGCGGCCAAATGTCTTAGGTTGGCGGCCTACATACCGGCCCTCAATACCGTACATAGCGACACCCACGTGATCCTCTGGCGCGCCGGCAAAATATTTGAGGCCAAGTTGGTTCTCAATGGCAATAAACAGATGTCCGTCAGGTTTGAGCAGCTTTTTAACTCGTTTCAGCATTCCCAGTGCAGGATCTTCATCATTGCTGAACATGCTGGCGTATTCGAGTACGCCGATGAGCGTTACTACGTCAAATTGCCGATCAATCTTCAGGTCATCGAATCGTTCAGCAAGCACCGTGACGTTATCCAGATCACGTGTTCTGCTCGCCGCGATTGCAGCTCGGCGTGGGCTACCTTCCAGCGCGAGCACGTCAGCACCCGCTTCGCCGAGGTAGCGGCTGATCGCACCGCAACCCGCGCCGATTTCGAGAACTGATTTACCTTTCAGAAGATGCTCGAAGGGGCGAAAGATATTTCCGCGGGTGGAACTAAGGTGATAGAGCTTTGGCCAGTCGGTACAGTAGTGCGGAAGCTCGCTCGACAGCACGGAGACATCGCTTGCGTCACGAACGATCTTCGCCAGCTCATTTTCCGAGCTATCGCCGTCACTGTAGGCAATGCCCTGATAATCAGTCCGCACCCATACAGATGTGTCTGTATCACGGAGGTAGCCATATCTATCAAGCTCAAACATCAACACGTACCGGTTCAATTTCCATAGAGGCACCCAGGTCTATCAAACCCAGAAGCTTTGGAGTGGGTTCTACAACGAAATGTATCGAATCATAGCGCCGGTCGTGAGGCACGATGTCTTCGCTTTGCCGAGAGGCGATACCGATGGAGATGAAGTAATCACCGGTCGCGAGCGCGTTTCTGAATTTCACACGCGCTTTTGCCTGTTTGCCAGCGCTGCCTATCAGGCCTGTGCCTTCGCAATCCTGCATGTAAGAGTTGGTGCCGTATACGGTGACACCCTCTTTGGTCTTGATCGTAAAGCCGATAATCGGGTTGACCACTGTACGATTGAAGTGCAAGGCCAGATCAAGAACGATTTCCTCGCCCGATTCAACGCTGTTGGGGAACTCCCTTCCCGATGCATTCATATGGAAGTCGAGCAGTGTTGCAGCTCCATCCCCCCAACGGTACTCATGAGGGTTGTAACCAGGCCTGCTCGCGTACACGTCTTCATCAAAACGCAACGCTATCTTGTCGGTTTCGACTGGGGCGGTTTCCACTCGCTCGGCTTCGGCGAGGTCCAGACTCTTGTCGGTGATAGGGCTCTTCTCACGCCCGAACAGAAGGTCCGTGTAGCGATTGATGACCGGGCGCGATTCGCCAATCATCTCGATCCTGCTCTTTTCCAGCAAAATAGCGCGATTACAGTGAGTGACCACTTGCTCGCTGGAGTGCGTGACGAGCAGGATGCTGGTGCCATTTTCTTTCAACTGCCTGAGGCGCTCGAAGCACTTGGCCTGAAATCGTGCATCGCCAACGGAAAGTGCTTCGTCCACGACAAGGATTTCCGGGTCGACCTGAGCCTGGACCGCAAATGCCAGGCGCACGGCCATGCCGCTTGAGTAGGATTTGACCGGCTGATCAAGGAACTCGCCAATATCGGCAAAGCCGGCGATCGCGTCAAAGCGCTCGTCTACTTCGTCACGCGTCAGTCCAAGCACTGCGGCGTTCAGATAAACGTTTTCACGGCCGGTAAACTCGGGGTTGAAGCCCGAACCTAGTTCTAGCAAGGCCGCTACCCGGCCGCGCGTATGAATCTCGCCGACAGTCGGGTTCAATGTTCCGCAGATGATCTGCAGCAAGGTTGACTTGCCTGAACCATTGCGGCCCACGATCCCGACTGTTTCGCCTTTGCCGACGTCGAAGCTGACGTCGCGCAGGGCCCAGAACTCCTTGCCATAGGTAGTGGTCGGCTGCCCTGACCAACGCTGAATTCTAGGCACCAAGGCTTGTTTCAAGCGGTCGTGGGGCTTGTCGTATGTGTAAAAACACTTCGAGACGTTTTGTACGCTGATAACCGGTTGATCAGATGACATCAGCGAATCCTTTACGTGTTTTTTGGAAAAACCAGAACCCCATGACAGCAATTACTGCGCCAATCAAGATGGCGAGACCCAGGCTGTCCCAATGCGGGAGGTTGCCGAACAGCAGTACGCTACGGCTCTCTTCGATAATGTAGGTTAGCGGGTTCATCTGCAGCCAAGGGCGATAGACTTCAGGAAGCGCCGCCACCGGGTAAAGAACCGGCGACAGAAACAGCAGAACGGTTGTCAGAACCGTAATGACCTGCGCGACGTCGCGCAAGTACACACCCAGGGATGCGAGAAACCAGCTGATCCCCAGCGTGCCAAGAATGAGCGGCACCAGAATCAGCGGAAACAACAGCGCCGTCCAGAAAAGCGTGTGCGAGATCAACAGTTGTGCGATCACCAGCACAATAAGGCTGATGCAGCTGTGGAAGAGCGCCGAACCCAAGGTGATAACCGGCAAAATCTCCAGAGGAAACACCACCTTCTTGACGTAATTGCTGTTACTCATCACCAAAGAAGGTGCTCTGTTCGCACACTCTGCAAACAACCCATGCACGATCATCCCGACGAACAACAGAATAGCGAAGCCACCTTTGCCGGTGTCGACTCCAACCCAACGCGCACTAAAGATTTCGGAGAATACGAAGGTATATACCGCCAGCATCAATACCGGATTAAAGAATGACCAAGCCAAGCCCATCACTGAGCCGCGGTAGCGGCCAATGACTTCTCGCTTGGTCATTTGCGAGATCAATGAGCGGTTGGTCCATAGACTGCTGACTAGCCGCAAAGGGCCCGCAGAAGGAGTTTTATGAGGGTTCATTAAGCGAACACCTCGGCGTCTTCGAATACGACGGCTTTCTGATCTTTGGCGGACAGGGAGGGCGCTTCGCTGAATGGCCAGTCTATGCCCACGGTGACGTCGTTCCAGGCGAGGCTGCGCTCATGTTCAGGCGCCCAGTAATCGGTGGTCTTGTAAAGGAACTCGGCGCTTTCGGACAGTACGACGAAGCCGTGGGCAAAGCCTTCCGGAATCCACAGTTGTTTTTTGTTTTCGGCGGTAAGATGCAGTCCCACCCATTTGCCGAAAGTTGGGGAGCTCTTGCGCAGGTCGACCGCAACGTCAAAGACTTCTCCAGCGGTGACTCGGACAAGCTTGCCCTGTGGTTGTTGAATTTGGTAATGCAAACCGCGAAGAACGCCCTTCACCGAACGCGAGTGATTGTCCTGAACGAACGTTACAGGCCGCCCAACGACCTCTTCGAATGCCTTCTGGTTGAAGCTTTCAAAGAAAAAACCGCGATCGTCGCCGAAAACCTTTGGCTCGAATACGATGACGTCTGGAATGGCGAGGCGTGTTGCATTCATAGGTAACGTATCTCCGGGATGCTCATCAGGGTCTGCTCATAAGGCCCTGGCTGGGGCAGGCGTGTGTTAAAAATCGCCTGCGCCATGGAATTTGATTGCGCCATTAAAACGCGCTTTACGACATCGAGGCTCATGGGCGTCGAGTGCGCCATAGACTGCCCACCTGGGCGGGAAATGTCTGCGCTGGATAAGGGGGTAGGCCTGTTATTACCGAGGGAGCGGGGCATGCATCGTCTATTTGTAGTTTTCCGACGTAGGTTCCGACGATGAGCAACACGAGGTCTTCATGGCAGGACGGTTTTACGAATTGAAGCACGTCCGGTATCTGAGCTCATGGCCGGGTGGGTGACTCGAGCCTTGTCATCCTTGGTTGGGCGGTACAAGTGACCCCACGTTCCGAGGCTGGTTCCTTTCACCCCGGTTACACTGCCTTCTTTGCGCTTTTGATACCGAAAACAAAGGTCTGCACATTAACATAAGCCGCCGCTGGAGAACATTCGGTGTCCTGCGAAATTAAGTGGTTTCAATGCTGTGAACGATACCCGGCCACGCGGCGGCTAACGACCTCTCTTGCTTTGGGCACAGATGTTGAAAACCAGTATTTTCAGAAGGTTGCGATGCCTGATCACTGGTTTAATCAGGCTATATCGCGCTGCCTGGGCCAGATAGGATACGAGTGGCTAATTGACGGTCAACGCTTGCTTAGCATTGCTGTAAGGCACGCGATAATGAAGAGGATCTTGTCTCTCGGTCTCCTGCGGCATTGCGGTGCCTTGAACGCGAGCTTCAGGAACGACAGCCGCGTACTCACGTGCTTTCCCGCAGGATGCAGTGGGCTGTCTCCGATCAACTGGCCAATCAGCAATACCTGTCCGGCCCACCAGCCGTCAGCAATTTTTTTCAGTCGACTGATGAGTGGAGCAAGTCCGGTATTGGCTCCAACCTGATTGTTGGCATGTTGACGGTAGTCCATGCTGGAAACCGGATCGATATGCCATCGGAAGCCGTGACTGCGGGCAAATGCGTAACAGTACCAGTCATGCAGACTCACAGCCTGAGCTGCATCCCAGTGGGAAAGGAGGGATGACTTGAAGGCATCTGCAAGCCGGCGATTCATCACATAGGTGCAGCCGGGACCGGCAGCTTCGAACAGATAGTCCCATTGAACCTGAGGCTGAGCCTTGTCCAGCAGTACGCGCTGCCCATCCGGCCAGAATGCGGTGACATTGCTTGAATAGGCATCATGATGACCCGGCACCAAAGCCGCTACGGCGCGCTGAAGCTTGTCCCGATCCCAGATATCATCCTGATCGGAGAACGCTATGTAATCGAATGTCGAGAAGTCGACATCCCGGATCAAGCGAAAGAAGTTACGTGACGCTCCGCCAAATCGTCCGGCCGGCGGTAGCAGGGAGATATTCGTATGGTGCTGAGCGTAGTCGGCACACCATGCTTCAGTGCCGTCCGTGGAGGTATCGACACTGATGAACACGCTGACGCAGATGTTTGTCTGCGTCAGGATTGAATCAAGTTGCGCCTTTATCCACGCCATACCGTTATAGGCTGCCAATAGCACGGCTACCTTGGGAAAAACAGATGACATACTGTTCGCAGCCTTGCGGTATGGGATAGAGGTTTGCAGTCTTAGAACGAGCCCAGATCCAGCAACTTCTGCAGATACTGGCCATACCCGGTCTTCTTCAGCTTCTGAGCCTGTTCACCCAACTGAGCGGCCGTAATCCAGCCGTTGGTGTAAGCGATCTCTTCCAGGCAGGCAACTTTCCAGCCCTGACGCTGCTCGATGGTGTGTACGAAATGGCTCGCTTCCAGCAGCGACTCGTGGGTGCCGGTGTCGAGCCAAGCGAAGCCACGACCGAGAATTTCTACGGTCAGGCTCTTTTGTTCGAGGTAAGCACGGTTCACGTCAGTGATTTCCAGCTCGCCGCGCTCGGAAGGCTTGATATTCTTCGCGATTTCGACAACCTGATTGTCGTAGAAGTACAGGCCGGTTACGGCATAGCTCGACTTCGGCGCTGCAGGCTTTTCTTCAATGCTCAAGGCGCGACCGGTTTCGTCGAACTCTACAACGCCAAAGCGCTCAGGGTCGGAAACGTGGTAACCGAAGACAGTAGCGCCGCTGGTCTGTTGGCTCGCCGAGCGCAGGTTGTCGGAGAAGTGCTGACCGTAAAAGATGTTGTCGCCCAGGATCAGGCAGCAAGGATCTTCACCGATGAACTCTTCGCCGATGATGAATGCTTGTGCCAGGCCATCAGGCGTTGGTTGCTCTGCGTAGGTGAGCTGAATGCCATATTGGCTGCCGTCACCCAGCAACTTGCGGAAGCTCGGTAAGTCTTCTGGTGTGGAGATGATCAGGACTTCACGCATACCTGCCAGCATCAGCACAGACAGAGGGTAGAAAATCATCGGCTTGTCGTAGATAGGCAGCATCTGCTTGGATACGCCAAGGGTAAGCGGGTGCAGACGAGTGCCCGAGCCGCCGGCCAGGATGATGCCTTTACGATTAATGGTGGTCATTTGTTCAGAGTTTCCATGAGCATTCGGGCTACACCACTTTGCCAGTCAGGCAGGTGCAGGGAAAAATTGTGGCGCAGCTTTTCTGTGTTCAGACGCGAATTCAGAGGGCGTTGCGCGGGTGTAGGGTATTCGATCGTGCCAATGGGATTGATCGTTTCTACCGCCAGGGGTTCCCCGTTGGCACGGGCGAAATCAATCACATACTGCGCGTAGGCATGCCATGACACTTCGCCGGCAGGTGCCAAGTTGTAGATGCCACACAGCTCCGGCTTAGCCAGCGTTTGAAGCAGGGCAGCCGTCGCTATGTCGGCCAGCAACTCTGCACCTGTAGGCGCTCCAATCTGATCGGCGATCACATTGAGCGTTGGGCGATCTTTCGCGAGGCGTAACATGGTTTTGGCAAAGTTGTTACCACGTGCCGCGTAAACCCAGCTGGTACGGAAGATCAGGTGCTTGCAGCCTGAGGCAGCTATAAGTTGCTCGCCTTCAAGTTTGGTTGCGCCGTAATAGTTGACCGGCGACACGACATCGCTTTCTTTCCATGCGGTGTTGCCCGAACCGTCGAACACATAGTCGGTCGAGTAATGAACCAATAGCGCGTCCAGCGTGCGAGCTTCTTCTGCCAGGACCTGACTGGCCAAGGCATTGACCCTGTGCGCGAGCTCACGCTCGGTTTCGGCCTTGTCGACAGCGGTATAGGCTGCGGCGTTGACGATAACCTGAGGTTTGACGCTGCGAATGGTATTGCGCAGGCTTTCCAGGTCAGACAGATCGCCACAAAGTTCGCCATAGGCCGTCGATACGGTATGGCGGTCAAGAGCAACTACTTCACCCACTACAGCGAGTGAACGTTGCAACTCCCAACCCACCTGGCCATTTTTGCCCAGCAGAAGAATTTTCATCATTTATCGGCGCGCGCTGTGTAGTTCTTGTCGATCCATTGCTGGTAGCTTCCGCTCTTTACATGAGCAACCCATTCAGGATTATCGAGGTACCACTGTACTGTTTTGCGAATACCCGATTCGAAGCTTTCTTCCGGCGTCCAGCCCAGCTCGCGCTGAATCTTGCTGGCATCGATAGCGTAGCGCAGGTCGTGGCCCGGGCGGTCCTGAACGTAAGTGATCAGGCTGGCGTGCGGACGATGGACTGAATCCGGGCGCAGTTGGTCGAGCAGCGCGCAAACGGTGTTGACCACCTCGATGTTCTGTTTCTCGTTGTGGCCACCAATGTTGTAGGTCTCGCCGATCTCGCCTTCGGTCACAACTTTGTACAGTGCGCGGGCATGGTCTTCGACATAGAGCCAGTCACGAACCTGATCGCCTTTTCCATAGATAGGCAGCGGCTTGCCTTCCAGTGCGTTGAGGATGATCAGTGGGATCAGCTTCTCCGGGAAATGGCATGGACCGTAGTTGTTCGAGCAGTTGGTTACCAGGGTCGGCAGGCCATAGGTGCGGCTCCAGGCGCGTACCAGGTGGTCGGAGCTGGCCTTGCTGGCCGAGTAGGGCGAGCTTGGCTGGTAAGGCGTTGTCTCGGTGAAGAGATCTTCCGGGCCTTCCAGGTCGCCATACACTTCGTCAGTCGAGATGTGGTGAAAGCGGAAGCTGGCTTTGCGCACTTCGTCCAGCTGGCTCCAGTAGCTGCGTGCTGCTTCAAGCAGTACATAGGTGCCTATGATATTGGTCTGGATGAACTCCGACGGACCCGTGATGGAGCGGTCTACGTGCGATTCGGCTGCCAAGTGCATCACAGCGTCAGGCTGGTGCTCTTTGAAAACCCGGTCCAGGTCTTCACGGTTGCAGATGTCCACGTGCTCAAAGGCATAACGCTCGCTTTGATCGGCCGACTGAAGTGATTCAAGATTGCCTGCGTACGTCAGTTTGTCGACATTGACGACTGAGTCGGCTGTATTGGCAATGATGTGCCGAATCACTGCCGAACCGATGAAACCAGCACCGCCTGTTACTAAGATCTTCAAAAGAGTATCTACCTTGGGTTATGACAAGGCTCTGCCCGGTCCGTGGAAACGATCGCTGATCAGTCGCCGTCTTGAAACATCTGCCTGCGTTAAACATGAATGTTTAAATGACGTGGATGAGCGGCGGTAAAAAAACGACATTTTACATAGAAAAATAGACATCCCCATCAAATAATTTGAGGGCGTCTGCAATCGTGTAGCCAACCGACGGTGCCAATGCCTGAAACGCGAAAGCCCCAGATAATGGGGCTTTCGTGATAGAGGAATCTGCACTTGCCGAGATCCCGCTGGACGCTGCCTATGGCCTACACATTAAACCTGAAATGCATCACATCACCATCCTTGACGATGTATTCCTTGCCTTCCAGACGCCACTTACCCGCTTCCTTGGCACCGGCTTCACCCTTGAACTGGATGAAGTCGTCATAGGCCACGACTTCGGCACGAATAAAGCCTTTTTCAAAGTCGGTGTGGATGACGCCTGCGGCCTGTGGTGCGGTGGCACCGACGCGGACGGTCCAGGCGCGGACTTCTTCGACACCTGCGGTGAAGTAGGTCTGCAGGTGAAGCATTTCGTAGCCAGCGCGAATAACGCGGTTCAGGCCGGGTTCTTCGAGGCCCAGCGCTTCGAGGAACATGTCTTTTTCTTCGCCGTCATCCAGTTCGGCGATTTCGGCTTCGATCTTGTTGCAGACCGGCACCAGCATTGCGCCTTCTTCTTCGGCGATGGCGCGGACCACGTCCAGCAACGGGTTGTTCTCGAAACCGTCTTCGGCAACGTTGGCAATGTACATGACCGGCTTGGTGGTCAGCAGGTGGAAACCACGGATGGTGGCCTTCTCGTCGTTGCTCATGCTCTTCATCAGGCTGCGTGCTGGCTTGCCTTCGCTGAAGTGGGCGATCAGTTGTTCAAGCAGGCCTTTCTGGACCACTGCGTCCTTGTCACCGCCCTTGGCATTGCGCGTGACCTTTTGCAGTTGCTTCTCGCAGCTGTCGAGGTCAGCGAAGATCAGTTCCAGATCGATGATCTCGATGTCGCGCTTGGGGTCGACGCTGTTGGAGACGTGAATCACGTTCTCGTCTTCAAAGCAGCGCACCACGTGAGCGATGGCGTCGGTCTCGCGGATGTTGGCGAGGAACTTGTTGCCCAGGCCTTCGCCTTTTGAGGCACCTGCCACCAGGCCTGCGATGTCGACGAACTCCATGGTGGTCGGCAGGATGCGTTTCGGGTTGACGATGGCTGCCAGGGCCGCCAGGCGCGGGTCAGGCATCGGCACGATGCCGCTGTTCGGTTCAATGGTGCAGAAGGGGAAGTTCTCGGCCGCAATACCAGATTTGGTCAGGGCGTTGAACAGGGTGGACTTGCCGACGTTAGGCAGGCCGACGATGCCGCAATTGAATCCCATGGTGTTTCCCCTCGAGTGATGTCAGGCCTTCTGGCTGTGCAGGTTTTTCATCGCCCGGTTCCATTCACCGGCGAAGATATCCGGCAGCACGCCGAGGGCAAAGTCGATACTGGCGTCCAGTTTTTCCTGTTCGGCGCGTGGCGCTCGACCCAGGACAAAGCCGGATACCTTGCTGGCATCGCCCGGGTGGCCGATGCCAAGCCGCAAGCGATGAAATGTGTTCTGGTTGCCGAGCTGCGCGATGATGTCGCGCAGGCCGTTATGACCGCCATGGCCGCCACCCACTTTGAGTTTGGCAACGCCCGGAGGCAGGTCCAGCTCGTCATGCGCCACCAGAATCGACTCAACCGGAATACGGTAGAAACCGGCGAGTGCCGCGACGGCCTGGCCGCTACGGTTCATGTAGGTGGTGGGGATCAGCAGACGAACGTCCTGACCCTGATGCGTAAAACGCCCGGTCAGGCCAAAGAATTTGCGCTCGGGAACGAGATTGACTCGCTGCGCCGCAGCAATACGCTCAACAAAGAAAGCCCCTGCGTTATGCCGGGTCTGTTCGTATTGAGCGCCTGGATTTCCCAGGCCCACGATCAGTTGTATGGCGGTCACGACAGGGGCTCTTCCTTTGGAGTTGAGGGTTAAACCGCTGACGACAGCGGCAATGTGGGCGAAAACTGCTCATTTACCATGATGTAAACTCAGCGATCTCGCCCGCTTTGCCTGCTATCGCTCGCGATGTTTCCTGAGCAACTCCGACGTTACCAAGTAATGAATTACTCGGCTGCGCCTTCTTCACCTTCTTCTGCTTCGTCTTTGACGATGCGCGGTGCGTGGACGTTGGCGATTGCCAGGTCAGTACCGTGTGCCAAGGCAACGAACTCGACGCCTTTAGGTGCTTTCAGCTCGGACAGGTGAACGTTGTCGCCCACTTCCAGCGCGCCCAGATCAACCTCGATGAACTCAGGCAGGTCTTTAGGCAGGCAGGTCACTTCCAGTTCAGTAGTAGTGTGCGAGATCTCGCCGCCTTTCTTGACTGGAGCTTCTTCGTTCAGGAAGTGGATCGGCACGATTGCGGTCAGTTTCTGGCCGGCAATAACGCGCACGAAGTCAGCGTGCATCACGTGGCCTTTGGCCGGGTGACGTTGCAGCGCCTTGATGATGACGTTCTGCTTCTGGCCGCCAACGTTCAGCTCGATGATGTGGCTGTAGGCCGCATCGTTTTCGAGCAGTTTGGCAACTTCCTTGGCCAGCATGCTGATGGACTCAGGGGCTTTGTCGCCACCGTAGACTACAGCTGGAACCAGGCTGGCGAGACGACGCAGGCGGCGGCTCGCACCTTTCCCCAGGTCGGAACGCTGTTCTGCATTCAGGGTAAATTCGTTCATGTTGTATCTCCAAATTAACCACATCCGCCGTTGCGTTTGCGACCAGCGCTTGGGCGGTATGGGCAAAAAAGCCCCGCCCTGACCGGATGTCAGGGCGGGGCGCTTTTCGTCTGCGTGATGTCAGTTAACGGAACATCGCGCTGATCGATTCTTCATTGCTGATGCGGCGAACCGCTTCGGCGACTACCGGCGCAATATCCAGTTGACGGATACGGCTGCAGGCTTGTGCTGCTGCGGACAACGGGATGGTGTTAGTGACCACCAGTTCGTCCAGCACGGAATTTTCAATGTTTTCGATCGCCCGGCCCGACAGCACAGGGTGTGTGCAGTAGGCAAAGACCTTGGCTGCGCCATGCTCTTTCAGGGCCTTGGCCGCGTGGCACAGGGTGCCGGCGGTGTCGACCATGTCATCGACCAGAATACAGGTACGCCCTTCGACATCACCGATGATATGCATCACTTCAGAGTGATTGGCTTTCTCACGGCGTTTGTCGATGATACCGAGATCGACACCCAGGGATTTAGCGACAGCACGTGCACGCACGACGCCGCCGATATCGGGGGAAACGATCATCAGGTTTTCAAAGCGCTGGTCTTCGATGTCATCCACCAGAACGGGGGAGCCGTAGATGTTATCTACCGGAATATCGAAGAAACCCTGGATCTGGTCAGCATGAAGATCAACCGTGAGAACACGGTCGATTCCCACCACGGTGAGCATATCAGCAACAACTTTCGCGCTGATGGCAACACGTGCGGAGCGCGGACGGCGATCCTGGCGGGCATAACCAAAGTAGGGAATCACAGCAGTGATTCGGGACGCTGAGGAGCGGCGGAAGGCATCAGCCATCACAACCAGTTCCATCAGGTTATCGTTCGTTGGTGCGCAAGTCGGCTGAATGATGAAGACGTCTTTACCGCGGACGTTTTCATTAATCTCAGTGCTGATTTCGCCGTCGGAAAATTTTCCGACAGAAACATCACCGAGTGGGATATGCAGCTGACGTACTACACGCCGAGCGAGATCGGGGTTGGCATTCCCCGTAAAGACCATCATCTTGGACACGCGCAGTACCTAGAGGCTGAGGGTAACCTGGATGAGTATAGAAAATGGCAGGGGCGGCTGGATTCGAACCAACGCATGGCAGGATCAAAACCTGCTGCCTTACCGCTTGGCGACGCCCCTGTATTGAATCAATCGAGTGCCTTGCACTCAATTCCTGTTACAGAATTTGCAGCTTGCGATGCAACATCGAAATGTTACTTCCTTTCGCTACGAACCCCGTAAGGGTCTCTGCAAGAAGGGCCGAGACTTTATCAGCTTCAGCTTTGTTTGGGAAGGCCCCAAACACACAACTTCCAGTTCCGGTTAATTTTGCTTCGGTAAAATTACCTAACAAATTCAAAGCGTTACGTACTTCTGGGTAACGCCTCTCTACAACCGCCTTACAGTCATTTCGACTGTTTCCCTTGGGAACGGGGCGCACTTTAATGGGCGGCGTGTCGCGTGTCAACAACGGATCTGAAAAAATTTCTGCTGTACTTACAGCGACTTGCGGAACGAGCACCAAATACCAGGGTTCTTCGGGGTCAACCGGGGTGAGAATTTCCCCGACACCCTCAGCAAATGCGGCGTGTCCACGGACAAAAACCGGTACATCAGCGCCCAGAGTCAGGCCCAGTTGCGCCAGACGATCTTCATCCCAGCCAAGCTGCCATAAATGATTCAGCGCCAGCAGTGTGGTGGCTGCATCCGAGCTGCCGCCGCCGATGCCGCCGCCCATGGGCAGGCGTTTTTCCAGCCAGATATCCATGCCCAGTGTGCAACCGGACTGTTTTTGCAGCGCGCGGGCGGCTTTGACGATCAGATTGCTGTCATGCGGGACGCCGGGTACATCGGTCTGCAGACAAATTTCGCCGTCCTGGCGAACGGTAAAGCCCAGTTCGTCACCGTAATCGAGAAACTGAAACAGCGTTTGCAGCTCATGGTAGCCGTCCGGACGGCGTCCCAGAATGTGCAGCATCAGGTTCAGCTTTGCCGGAGCAGGCAAAACCAGCTGGGCCTTGGCCATATCCTGTAATGCAGTCATGGTCATTGCCCCAGTTTGCGAGGCTGCCAGTCCTTGATGACCAGCGTGACATCGAGGTCCTGACCGTGCAGCTTGACGCGTTCGGGCAGCCAGTAGCCATTCTGTTCGACATAACTGAGGTATTCCACCTGCCAGCCGTCCTGTTCAAGGCTGGCCAGACGGCTGTCACCGTCGAGTGTCACGCTACTTTTGCTGTCCGGTGCCGGCAAGCCACGCACCCACCATACGAGGTGGGAAACCGGCAGTTTCCAGCCCAGTTGATCCTGAAGCAGTGTTTCCGGCGTTGTGGCTTCGTAGCGGCCTTGGTTGGCGACTTCAAGCGCGACAGTGCCGGGCCTGCCGGTCAGTCGTGCTGCGCCACGGCCAAGCGGACCGGACAAGCGGATATCGTAGTAATCCTGACGCTGCAGCCAGAACAGGGTGCCGCTGCCGGAGTCCTTCGGTGCACGAATACCGACCTTGCCGTTGATCTGCCAGCCATCGAGGCTGCTCAGTTGCTGTTTGTGTTCGCGCCATTGCGCGGGGTCGCCCTTGCCCTGAACGGCTTCGCGGGAAGTGAGACCGGCACAGCCGGTGAGCAGGGCGATGAGGCTGAATACGATTACGTGGCGCAAAAACATAACGTCAAAGGGTCTCTGAACCGGTCAAGCGTCGCAGTGTGCTGCGCAGGACGGTGCTGTCGGGTTGTTGTTCCAGGGCCTTGGCCCATACTTTCCGGGCTTCGCGCTGTTCGCCTTTGGCCCAGAGTACTTCGCCCAGATGTGCGGCTACTTCGTGGTCAGGGAAGCGTTCGAGCGCCTGGCGCAGGTAGCGTTCGGCAGCATCCAGATTGCCCATGCGGTAATTCACCCAGCCAAGGCTGTCGAGAACTGCCGGATCGTCGGGGCTGATCTGATGGGCTTTCTCGATCAGTTCGCGGGCTTCGGCGTAACGCGTGGTGCGATCGGAGAGGGTGTAGCCCAGTGCATTCAGCGCCATGGCGTTTTCCGGCTCGCGCTTGATGATGCTGCGCAGGTCTTTTTCCATCTGCGCCAGATCATTGCGCTTTTCAGCCAGCATGGCGCGGGTATAGAGCAGGTTGGCGTCGTCCGGGTATTGCTTGAGTGCCGTGTTCAGCACCTGCCAGCCGCGATCCAGTTGATCATTGCTGGTCAGGGTTTCGGCCTCGATCAGGTACAGCTGAATGGCGAAATCGGGCTGTTCGGCACGTGCTTCAGCCAGGCGTTTGGCAGCTTCTGCGCCGTTGCCATTGCTGACCAGAATATCGGCCTGGCGCAATTGAGCCGCCAGGAAGTCCGGGCCCGGTCCGACCTGAGCGTATTCGTTGAGCGCGCTTTGCGGGTCCTCGCGCTCTTCGTGGATGCGGCCGAGATTCAAATGCGCTGAGTCGACGTGTGCACCACGGGCGATCAGTTCTTCCAGGTAGCCAGCCGCTTCGTCCCAGGCCTTGGCTTCAAGGCACACCAGAGCCAGCGAGAAGCGCAGCTCGTCGTCGTCCGGATATTGCTGCAAAAGGGCGGAAAACTGCACTTTGGCGTCTTCCATGCGGTTTTGCTCGACGAGCATGCGCGCATACGTCAGGCGCAGGCGTTTGTCGTCCGGGTATCTCTTGAGGCTTTTTTCCAGCAGGGGCACCGCTTCCTTGCCTCGGTTCATGCTTTGCAGCAAGCGGGCATGCAGCAGGATGGGCGCGATTTCACCTTCTTTGGGCGGGTTGTCTTCCAGCAGCTTCAACGACTGTTCGGCGTCACCATTCTGCTGAAGCAACAGCGCCTTGCCGAAAATCAGCTGGCTGTTGTTCGGGTATTTGCCCAGCAACCGATCAAAACTTTTGAGCAGGCCGTTGCGGGTGTCCGGATCGGTTTCGGCCGCGGACAGTGCCAGAAAGTCGAAGTGCGTGTCGCCCTGACCCTGCAGGACTCTCTCCATGTACACCAGAGAATCGTCGTAACGTCCCGCGCGCGCCAGTTGAATGGCTGCGGCGCGTTGCGCTTCAAGGTCGGTCGGTGCGTTTCTTGCCCAGATCAGCGCGGTTTCCAGCGCAGACTGATCAGCGCCCATGTATTCGGCGATCTGATAGGCACGTTCGGAGACCCCCGGGTCCTGAGTCTTGATCGCCTGGGTCACGTAGTTATCCAGGGCGATGTCGAAGCGGTTGCGCTGGCCGGCCAGCTCCGCGCTCAACAGGCTGACCAGGGTGTCCTGAGTGAACGAACCATAGACCTTCGGCTTGGCTTCAGGAGCGGGAGGGGCGTCTTTCTGAGCGGGCACGGGCTGTGACGAGGCGGGGGCCATTGACTGGCAGCCGCCTAGAAAGGCAAGAGCAAGGAACAACGCGGAGGATCTATTCATATATAAGAAGGGCGGCTTACCTGCGGTGGGAGCATCATGACACAAGGCTGTTGGCAAAACCCACAGCCGTCGGAAAAACTGATGCAATGCGTGTGTTTGCAGTGTCGCGAGCCTGAAAACGCAGGCTGCGACGATCGATTGTAGTGGGACAATAATATGTGGTGGTTGTTCTGAGCTTATTGAAGTAGGACAATTACCGGCTTCACGTCACCACCTGCGACCCTGAATGGCCTTCCTTGCACTCGGTATCAATCATAAGACCGCCTCGGTCGACGTTCGCGAGCGCGTGGCATTTACCCCGGAACAGTTGGTGGAGGCGTTGCAGCAGCTTTGCCACCTGACCGAAAGTCGCGAGGCTGCGATTCTTTCAACCTGTAATCGCAGCGAGTTGTACATCGAGCACGAGCATCTCGGTGCGGACAGCATTCTTGCCTGGCTTGCCAATTACCATCACCTCAGCCTGGAAGAACTGCGCGCCAGCGCTTACGTCCATGAGGACGATGCCGCCGTGCGACACATGATGCGTGTCGCCTCGGGGCTCGACTCCCTGGTGCTCGGCGAGCCGCAGATTCTCGGCCAGATGAAGTCCGCGTATGCCGTTGCGCGCGAGGCCGGAACGGTCGGGCCGTTACTGGGACGTCTGTTTCAGGCCACGTTCAGCGCTGCCAAACAGGTGCGTACAGACACTGCAATTGGTGAAAACCCGGTGTCCGTGGCCTTCGCCGCGGTCAGTCTGGCCAAACAGATTTTCAGTGACCTGCAACGCAGTCAGGCCTTGTTGATCGGTGCGGGCGAGACCATTACTCTGGTCGCCCGGCATCTGCATGACCTGGGCGTCAAGCGTATCGTGGTTGCCAACCGTACGCTGGAGCGCGCCAGCATGCTGGCTGCCGAGTTCGGTGCCCATGCGGTGTTGCTCTCGGATATCCCGGCCGAGCTGGTCAACAGCGATATCGTGATCAGTTCCACCGCCAGCCAGTTGCCGATCCTGGGCAAGGGGGCCGTGGAAAGTGCGCTGAAACTGCGCAAGCATAAACCGATTTTCATGGTCGATATTGCCGTACCGCGGGATATCGAGCCTGAAGTCGGCGAACTGGACGACGTTTACCTGTACAGCGTTGATGATCTGCACGAAGTGGTGGCAGAAAATCTCAAGAGTCGCCAGGGGGCTGCACTGGCTGCCGAGCAGCTGGTCAGCGTGGGTGCCGAAGACTTCATGTCGCGGCTGCGCGAACTGGCGGCGGTCGATGTGTTGCGCGCCTATCGTCAGCAAAGCGAACGGCTGCGTGACGAAGAACTGAGCAAGGCGCAACGTATGCTGGCCAACGGTAGCAATGCCGAGGACGTATTGATCCAGCTGGCACGTGGTCTGACCAACAAATTGCTGCACGCACCCAGCGTGCAGCTCAAGAAGCTGTCTGCCGAAGGTCGCGTCGATGCGCTGGCCATGGCCCAGGAACTTTTTGCCCTCGGTGAGGGCTCGACGGATAAAACCCCGCAATGAAAGCTTCACTGCTCAATAAGCTGGATGTCCTCAGCGACCGTTTCGAGGAACTGACCGCGCTGCTCGGCGATGCCGAAGTGATCAGCGATCAGACACGCTTTCGCGCCTATTCCCGTGAGTACGCCGAAGTGGAGCCGGTCGTTGCGCTTTACCAACAGCTGATCAGGGTGCAGGGTGATCTGGAGGGCGCGCAGGCGCTGCTCAAGGACAGCGACCCGGACATGCGCGAAATGGCCGTCGAGGAAGTTCGCGAAACAAAACAGCAACTGGTCGAGCTGGAAGCGCAATTGCAGCGCATGTTGTTGCCCAAGGACCCGAACGACGGCCGCAACGTGTTTCTGGAGATCCGTGCGGGCACCGGCGGTGATGAAGCAGCGATCTTCTCCGGCGACCTGTTTCGCATGTACTCGCGTTACGCCGAGCGGCGTGGCTGGCGGGTGGAAATTCTGTCCGAAAACGAAGGCGAGCATGGCGGCTACAAGGAAGTCATTGCGCGCGTCGAGGGTGACAGCGTCTACGGCAAGCTGAAATTCGAGTCCGGCGCGCACCGTGTGCAGCGCGTGCCCGAGACCGAGTCGCAGGGTCGCATCCACACGTCTGCCTGTACGGTTGCAGTGCTGCCGGAGCCTGACGAGCAACAGGCGATCGAGATCAACCCGGCCGACCTGCGTGTCGACACCTATCGCTCCTCAGGGGCCGGTGGTCAGCACGTCAACAAAACCGACTCGGCGATCCGAATTACCCACTTGCCATCGGGTATTGTCGTCGAGTGCCAGGAAGAGCGTTCGCAGCACAAGAACAGGGCCCGGGCAATGTCCTGGCTATCTGCCAAACTGAATGATCAGCAGACCAGCGCGGCGGCCAACGCCATCGCCAGCGAGCGCAAGCTGCTCGTGGGGTCGGGTGATCGTTCCGAGCGTATTCGTACGTATAATTTCCCTCAAGGGCGAGTGACGGATCACCGCGTGAACCTGACTCTGTATTCGCTGGATGAAGTTCTGGCGGGCGGGGTCGATGCAGTGATAGAGCCGCTACTCGCTGAATATCAGGCTGATCAACTTGCGGCACTGGGTGAGTAAATGACCATCATCGCAAGTTTGTTAAGAAGCGCCGAGCTTCCCGATTCACCGACCGCGCGGCTCGACATAGAGCTGCTGCTGGCGGCAGCGCTGGGCAAACCGCGCAGCTTTCTGCACACCTGGCCTGAGCGCATCGTCAGCACCGAGGCTGCGCTGGCCTTTGCAGGTTATTTGCAGCGTCGACGCACGGGCGAACCGGTGGCTTACATTCTCGGTCAGCAAGGTTTCTGGAAGCTTGATCTGGAAGTAGCGCCGCATACCTTGATCCCGCGGCCAGAGACCGAAATGCTGGTCGAGGCGGCGCTGGAACTGGCGCCTGCGTTCGCGCCCGCCAAGGTACTTGACCTGGGCACCGGCACTGGGGCGATTGCGCTGGCGCTGGCCAACGAGCGCCAACAATGGAAAGTCACAGCGGTCGACCGTGTGCCTGAAGCGGTCGCGCTGGCCGAACGCAACCGGCAACGTTTGCAACTGGATAACGCCCATGTGCTCAACAGCCACTGGTTCAGTGCGCTGGAAGGGCGTCAGTTTGATCTGATCATTAGTAACCCGCCGTACATCGCCGACGCTGATCCGCATCTGTCGGCCGGTGACGTGCGCTTCGAGCCGAGCAGTGCGTTGACTGCCGGTTCCGACGGGCTGGACGATTTGCGCACGATCATTGCCGACGCGCCGGTGCACCTCAGCGCCGATGGCTGGCTGCTGCTGGAGCACGGTTACGATCAAGGCCCGGCGGTGCGCGAACTGTTGATCCGTCATGGTTTCGAGCGCATACAGACCCGCCGTGATCTGGGTGAGCACGAGCGCATCACGTTCGGATGCAAGCCGTGCTGAGTGATCAGGAGCTGCTGCGCTATAGTCGCCAGATTCTGCTGCAACACGTTGATATCGACGGCCAGCTGCGCCTCAAGCAAAGTCGCGCGCTGATCGTCGGCGTCGGCGGGCTTGGTTCGCCGGTGGCCCTTTATCTGGCCGCCGCAGGGGTCGGTGAACTGCATCTGGCGGATTTTGATCACGTCGACCTGACCAACCTGCAACGCCAGATCATTCATGATACCCAGAGCATCGGACAGGCCAAGGTAGATTCGGCTCTGGCCCGGCTCAAGGCGATCAATCCCGAGATCACTCTCGTCGCTCATCGCTCAGCGCTGGATACCGACTCACTGGAGGCGGCGGTGCAGGCTGTCGATCTGGTGCTGGATTGCTCGGATAATTTCGCCACCCGCGAAGCGGTCAATGCCACCTGTGTCGCTGCCGGCAAGCCGTTGGTCAGCGGTGCTGCCATTCGGCTTGAAGGGCAGTTGTCGGTGTTCGATCCGCGTCGTGCGGACAGCCCGTGTTATCACTGCCTGTACGGTCACGGCAGCGAAGCCGAACTGACCTGCAGCGAGGCCGGTGTCATCGGGCCGCTGGTTGGTCTGGTTGGCAGCCTGCAAGCACTGGAAGCCTTGAAGCTGCTGGCCGTTTTTGGCGAGCCAATGGTCGGGCGACTGTTATTGATTGATGCCTTGACTACCCGTTTCCGTGAACTGAAAGTCAAGCGCGACCCGGCGTGCAGCGTTTGCAGTGCAGCAAGCGGGCAGGGCGAACATGCCTGACATGCAGATGAGCCATGCCAGCGATGCGCCTGTCGCAATCTTCGATTCCGGGGTCGGTGGCCTTTCAGTGCTCAATGAAATCCGCCAGTTGCTGCCCAGCGAGTCACTGCTGTATCTGGCGGACTGCGGGCATATTCCTTATGGCGAAAAGACCCCTGAATTCATTACCGAACGGT
Organism: Pseudomonas sp. Pme6b; assembly: GCF_058129925.1. Classification (NCBI taxonomy): domain Bacteria; kingdom Pseudomonadati; phylum Pseudomonadota; class Gammaproteobacteria; order Pseudomonadales; family Pseudomonadaceae; genus Pseudomonas; species Pseudomonas sp. Pme6b. Next base: position 5,050,797 of record NZ_CM176704.1, on the reverse strand, counting down.
GCCTGACAATTGCGGGATTCTTCCGCGAGCAGGGTGCCAAGGCACTGGTCGTCGCCTGCAACACCGCGACTGCGGCGGGCGTGGCGCACATTCGTCAACGCTACCCGGACTGGCCAATTGTGGGTATGGAACCTGCTGTCAAACCTGCTGCCGAGGCGACCCGCAGCGGTGTTGTCGGTGTGCTGGCGACTACCGGAACGCTACAAAGCGCCCGCTTTGCGGCGTTGCTGGACCGATTTGCCAACGATGTTCGGGTCGTGACCCAGCCGTGCCCAGGGCTGGTCGAACTGATCGAAACCGGTGATCTGCTCAGTCCGCAAATCCGTCAATTGCTGCTGCATTATGTCGAGCCGCTGCTGGCAGCGCGCTGTGACACGATCATTCTGGGCTGTACTCACTACCCGTTTCTCAAACCTTTGTTGCGGGAGATGCTTCCCGAATCGGTCACCCTGATCGACACCGGGGCTGCGGTAGCGCGTCAGTTACAGCGTCTTTTGTCGCGTTCCAGCCTTCTTGCCACTGGCGACGCGCGAGATACTGTGTATTGGTCTAGTGACATTCCGGACAATTTCAGAAAAATCCTACCTTTTTTGTCGCAAAGTCCTGGCAATGTGAGAAGCTTCCGTTTGTAAAAAAAACGTGAAAAAAGGCGCTTTTGGGGTGAACTAACGTCGCCTCCGCAGCTTCTATAAAAGCGGCTGATGAATTCCAACACTTTTCGTACAATTTAATATATTTAGGACGTTTCTCATGAAGAGACTCTTTTGCCTGGCCGTGATTGCGGCCGCTTTGGCAGGGCAAGCTTCAATCGCGCAGGCTGATGGTGTTGAGTTTTCGGTCGGTCAGACCGGCGAGTCGACCATGACTTATCGTCTGGGCGTGCAGTTCGATTGGGATAAAACCTGGCTGCAAAGCGACATCGGCCGTTTGACCGGCTACTGGGATGGCGCTTACACCTATTGGGATGGCAAGGACTACAAGGATAACCACAGCCTGTCGTTCTCCCCGGTTCTGGTCTACGAGTTCGGCAACGGCAACGTCAAGCCTTATGTAGAAGCCGGTATCGGCGTCTCGGTGTTCTCCAACACCCAGGTTGAAGATCGCAAGTTCGGTTCTGCCTTCAACTTCGAAGACCGCATTGGTTTCGGTCTGCGCTTCGCGGGCGGGCATGAAGTCGGCATCCGCGCGACTCACTATTCCAACGCCGGCATCAAAGAGCCGAACGACGGTATAGAAAGCTACGCACTGCACTACAAGATGCCGTTCTGATACATCAAGTTGACTATCGTGCCAATGCTCCGCGTTGGCACGCCGTTCGTGACGCTCTGCGTCACAGGTCTCCAGTCGGGCGCTGGCGGCAAGTGTAATGAGGTCAAGGCCTGAACGATGCTTGTATCTCGTACAGCTTGAAGTCGGCGTCCAGGCTTCGGAGTGTGACGCGGAGCGTCACGAACTGCATTACCACGCGGAGCGTGGGAACGATAATGAACGTCAAGTCAGCAGTATTTATTACAGATAAGCCGTCGCAATCCCTTTGCGTTCGTTCAGGCAGTCTTCTGCTCCGGCTTCGAACTCACGGCAGATCAGCGGGCGTTTCTCGTAGATCGTGCACATCATGGTGTTGCGATCCAGTGCTGCACACCAGCCGTCGTCCAGACGCAGCATGACCTCGCCACCCCACTCGTCGGTATCAATGTAGCGCTCAGGCACGCCCGTGTCGGTGATGAGCATCACTTCCAGTTGGCAACAGCAAGCTGTGCAGGTCGAGCAGGTGACTTCCGTTTCGCTGTGAATGTCTGCGAGCGGAATGAGCGTAGCGTTCAGAGCGTTTCTCCCGATTGTCTGGCTGCGCGTGCTGCCAGCCATTGCAGCAAGGGAAACAGCCCCGCCCAGACCAGCCCCAGCACCAGCATGCCAGGCCACACTCCGAGGGGAAGGTGGACCTGAGCCAGTTGTGAGCCGGCATAGTACGACATCGGGCCGCCAATAGCGCCCAGCACGGCGGCGCGCCATAGCGGCTTTGCGGTCCACGCCAGGCAATGATTGAGCGTCGTGCCCAGCACCGCCCACAAAACCGCCAGCCACAACGGCAGCAGGTAGCCGCCGCTGCCAAAGTCGAAAACACCGAGTGTCATCAAGGCACTGTCGAGCACGATACCGATTAACGTAACCGTCAGGATCAGCCGGCCTTCCGCTGCCCATGAGCTGGTCCACAGAAAATGCACCGCCAGCACGCCGACTGCAATCAGCAGCCAGTAACTGTTACCGCCCAATACGCAGGCGAACCAGCCGATCTGAAAGAGCAGCGCGTTGGCGATTGATTTAAGCATTGAAGCGCCCAAGCAAGGGTTCTCGCAGGGCATCGGGTTTGGCCAGGAGCAACTGCGCCGTACCGATGGTCCGCTCCAGAAAGCCGCCTTCGCAGTAGCACAGATAGAACTCCCACAGACGCAGAAAGTGTTCGTCGTACCCCAGTTCTGCCAGTTTGCCGTGGGCGTGTTTGAAGTTGTCGTGCCACAGGCGCAGCGTGCGCGCGTAGTGCAGGCCGAAATCTTCCATGTGCAGCAGGTTCATGTCGGTATCGCTGCCGACAATGTCCAGCATCTTCGCCACCGAGGGCAGAGCACCACCGGGGAAGATGTAGCGCTGGATGAAGTCCACATTGCGTTTGGCCTGAGCATAACGCTGCTCGCGGATGGTGATCGCCTGCAGCAGCATCATGCCGTTGCTTTTGAGCAGGTTCGCGCATTGCTTGAAGTACGTCGGCAGAAAACGATGGCCGACCGCTTCGATCATCTCGATGGACACCAGCTTGTCATATTCACCGGTCAGGTCCCGGTAGTCGGTCAGCAGCAGCGTGACGCGTTCCTGCAGGCCCAGTTCGATCAGGCGCTGCTCGGTGTAGGCGAACTGTTCTCTGGACAGGGTCGTGGTGGTCACCCGGCAGCCGTAATGCTGCGCAGCATAAATAGCCATGCTGCCCCAGCCGGTGCCGATTTCCAGCAGGTGATCGGTGGGTTTCAAGGCAAGTTTCTGGCAGATACGCTCAAGCTTGTTCAACTGCGCCTGTTCCAGCGTGTCGTCTTCGCTGAGGAACTGCGCGGCCGAATACATCATCGTCGGGTCGAGAAATTGCTCGAACAGCGTGTTGCCCAGGTCGTAATGGGCAGCGATGTTTTTCTGCGAGCCTTCGCGTGTATTGCGATTTAGCCAGTGCAGGGCATGAATGAACGGACGGGTCAGGCGAGCCACGCCGCCTTCCATTGCATCCAGCACGTCCAGATTGCTGACAAACACCCGCACCACTGCCGTCAGGTCCGGGGTAGTCCAGTAGCCGTGAATAAACGCCTCGCCAGCGCCGATGGAGCCGTTGCTGGCAACCATGCCCCATGCTGCCGAATCAAGAATGTGGATTTCAGCCTGAATCAGCGCGTTGTTCTTGCCGAACACATGGCGCTCACCCCGTTCGATAACCACCAACTGGCCGTTGCGCAGTCCTGCTAATTGCCGTAACACACCTCGGCGCAGGATATTGGCCGTCAGACCATTGGTGCCCAGATTGGCAGAAAAACTACTGCTACTGCTTTTCATGGCGTGAGTCCTTGGTTTGCGCGGCGGCAGCACGGTACTCGCCGTCGGCGGCCTGATGAGAAAAAATGGGTATGCGCTTGACCAGCAGACGCATCGCCTGCCAGTAAATCGCCAGACAGGTTTTGGCGGTCATCCACGGGTAAGCGATCAGGTAACGATGCAGCGTCTGGCGGCTGAGGTTCTGGCGGGTCAGGTTGAGCGTGGCGTCGAACATTTTCAGCTCGCCTTGCCAGTCAGCCATGTGCACACCAATCCGCTCGGCGGGCTGGCTGAAGCTCATACGGTATTCAAGGTCGCGCGGCAAAAACGGTGAAACGTGAAAGGCCTTGGCCACCGCGAAATACTGATGTCCTTCACCTGTCGCGGGCAGCACATAGCTGTAGCGTTCGCCCCATGGTGTGTTGGTGACTTCACAGAGAATGCCTGCCAATGTGCCGTCTGCCTCATGGCAGTAGAAAAAGCTTACCGGATTGAACGACAAGCCCCAGCTGCGTGCCTGGGTCAGCAGGCAGACACGACCTGATGGTACGCGGCCCAGCGCTTTGCCAACCTGCTCGCGGACCGCCTCTATGAGGCTCATGCCTTGCCCGGTCAGCGCTGGCAGGTAGTCACGTTCGCGGAACGAGAAGGGCGCGAAACGCTTTCTGCCAGCCAGCGGCGAAAGCCCCAGCACGCTGTCCTGCTCATCCAGATCCAGATAAAGCAGGCCTATCCGATAGGTGAACTCATGGGCACGCGGCGCAAACCGCCGGTGGCTGATCCAGCCACTGTAGAGCGCACTATTCAAAGCGTTTCACCAAACGCCTGAGCGACACGCAAGCCGCTGACCACGCCGTCTTCGTGAAAACCGTTGGCCCAGTACGCGCCGCAGTACCAGGTGTGGTCGACGCCATTGATTTCTTCCCAGCGCGCCTGCGCAGCGATTGCACCAAGGCTGTATTGCGGGTGCGCGTAACGGTAGCGGCCGAGGATTTTGGCCGGGTCGATGGCTGCGGTCTGGTTGAGGCTGACGCAGAAGGTTGTGTCGCTGTCGATCCCTTGCAGGATGTTCATGTCATAAGTGACGGCTGCCGATTGCTGTTCACTGCCGCCCAGCCGGTAGTTCCAGCTGGCCCAGGCCAGTTTGCGCTTGGGCAGCAGTCGCGTGTCGGTGTGCAGCACCACGTCGTTTTCGGCATAGCGCAGCGCGCCGAGAATCGACTGCTCGGCACTCGATGGCTGCGCCAGCAGGGCCAGTGCCTGATCGCTGTGGCAGGCAAACACCACCTTGTCGAAGCGTTCGATGCCCATGGCGCTGTGCAGCGTCACACCTTCGCTGTCGCGCTCGACCCGTGTAACCGGGCATGACAGACGAATCCGCTCGCGGAACGAGGCTGTCAACGGTTCGACATAACTTCTGGAGCCACCTTCGATCACGCACCATTGCGGCCGATGGGTGACCGAGAGCAGACCGTGATTCTTGAAAAAGCGCACGAAGAACTGCAGGGGAAAGCCGAGCATGTCGGCCAGCGACATCGACCAGATGGCCGCGCCCATGGGCACGATGTAATGATCGATGAAGCGCTGCCCGTAGCCGCCGCTCTTCAGGTACTCGCCCAACGAGGTGTCGGCCGCGATACGCTGGTTTTCCAGGTCGTCGACCGATTGACGATTGAAACGCAGGATATCGCGCAGCATGCCCCAGAACCTGGGCGACAGCAGGTTGCTGCGTTGGGCGAACAGACTGTTAAGGTTGTTGCCGTTATATTCCACGCCAGTGCGCGGATCATGCACCGAAAAGCTCATTTCGGCGGGCTTGAAGCCAACACCCAGCTGACTCAGCAGGCGAATGAAATTGGGGTAGGTCCAGTCGTTGAAGACAATGAAACCGGTGTCAATGGCGTAAGCCCGGCCTTCGACCTGCACGTCCACCGTATGGGTGTGCCCGCCGACCCAGTCGGAGGACTCAAACACTGTCACCTCATGCGCACGGTTGAGCAGGTAGGCACTGGTCAGGCCAGCGATCCCGCTACCAATGACGGCGATTTTCATTGCGCATCCTTATTCGACGACCCGGTCCGCGCCATACGTTTGCCGAGGGCCAGTCTGGCGCGTGCCGGGAGCATTGCCAGCGCGCGCATGCTGAAAATGAACAGCGCCGGGAACGCGATATCCAGTGGGCGTTTGTTGCGCCCCAGTTTGCTGGCGATATGTTTGGCGGCCTTCTCGACAGGCCAGCGCATCGGCATGGGGAAATCATTTTTCTGCGTCAGGGGCGTGTCGACGAATCCTGGGCTGACCACGGTCACGTCGATGTTCTCGCTGGCCAGGTCCAGACGCAGCGCTTCGAACAGATAACGCAGGCCGGCTTTCGAGGCGCCATAGGCTTCTGCGCGAGGTAGCGCCAGGTAGGTCACCGCACTGGCCACGCCGACCAGATGCGGCTGATGCCCCTTGCGTAGCAGCGGCAGTGCTTGCTCGATGCAATAACTGCTGGCCAGCAGGTTGGTGCGCACCACGCGCTCGACCATTGCCGCTTCGAACTGCCGCACGTCGATGTATTCACAGGTACCCGCGTTGAAGATGGCGGTGTCCAGCGCGCCCCATTGCTGCGCGATCAGGTCGGCCATGGCCTTGACCTGCGCAGGCTCGGTGATGTCGCCTGTCACCAGCAGCACCTGGGTCGGGTAAACAGTCGCCAGGTTCTGCAGCGGTTCAAGCGTACGGGCGGTCAACGCCAGCCGATGTCCGGCGTTGAGCAGTTCTTTGGCCAGCGCCAGACCAATGCCGCTGCTAGCTCCGGTCAACCAGATGCGTCGTGCAACAGGAGTGCTCATCCCAACCTCTTCTTCAGCCAATGGATGACTCGACCCATGACGGGCAGATGTTCGTAGAGCAATGCACCGGCATCGAAGTAATCCCGGTGTCGATAAACCTTGTCGTGCCACTTCAGGTGCGAACAGCCTTCGACACGAATCGTCCGGCCCCCAGCCAGACGCGGGTGCGAATAGCTCATGGTCCAGACCAGATAGCCCTCGCCGGGGCGCACTTCATCGAAGGCATGAAAGTCGAAGTGCAGATCCTGAACGTTGGCATACAGCTCGTCGAAATAACGTCGCATGGCGGCGAGGCCGTGGATGTCATGCATCGGGTCGCTGAACGACACGTCGTCGCTGTACAGCTCGGCGATCTGATCAAGGTTGTCCTTGTTCAGCGCGGCAAAACCTTCGGCGAAGCGATGCAGGAAATCAGTCATGTTCGATTCCCGCAGCGGGTTGGCGGGCCGGAAGCGCTTTGAACGCTGCCAGGGCGCGGGCGCGGCTTTTGCTCAGATCGACGATAGGTTTCGGGTAGTCGGCAGCATCAAACAGGCCGCCGATGGACGCGGGGTCATGAATCTGCTTTCTATTCAGATCCGCCAGTTCCGGCAGCCAGCGTTTGATGAACAGGCCTTCTGGGTCGAAGCGTTCCGACTGCGACAACGGATTGAAAATACGGAAGTAGGGCGCCGAGTCGGTGCCGGTGGACGAGCTCCACTGCCAGCCACCATTGTTCGACGCCAGGTCGCCGTCGATCAGGTGGCGCATGAAAAACCGCTCGCCCTCGCGCCAGTCGATCAACAGGTTTTTGGTGAGGAACATCGCAACGACCATCCTTAGCCGATTGTGCATCCATCCGGTTTCCAGCAACTGGCGCATCGCTGCGTCAATAATCGGCAGACCTGTACGCGCCTCTTGCCACGCCAGCAGTTCTTCGGGGGCATCGCGCCACTTCAACGCCTCGGTTTCCGGGCGGAAGGCACGATGCCGTGATACACGAGGGTAGCCGACCAGCGTGTGTTTATAAAACTCTCGCCATAATAGCTCGTTGATCCAGGTCACAGTGCCAACGTCGCCGGTCTCGAATTCCCCCTGGTTGCTGCCCAGCGCCGCATGCAGGCACTGGCGCGGCGAAATCACCCCTGCCGCCAGATACGCTGACAGCTGACTGGTGCCGGGTTTGGCGGGAAAGTCGCGTTCGGTCTTGTAGTAACTGATTTGCGCGTCGGCGAAGGTCGCCACGCGCCGCCTGGCTTCGGCCTCGCCTGCTGGCCACAGGTCACGTAATGCTTTCGAGGGCGTGGCAAAGCCCTCGACCTGATCAGGGATCGAGTCGCTCTTGATCGACAGTGATTGCTGCGCTTTGGGTGTGCGCACCGGCTGCGGCATGGCCTGGTGCATCCGGTTGTAGCAGACTTTCTTGAACTGAGTGAACACCTGGAAATAATTGCCGGTCTTGGTCAGTATGCTGCCCGGCTTGAACAACAGCTGATCAAGGTAACTGGTGACCTGCACACCGGCTTTTTCCAGCGCCTTTTGCACCGCCTGATCACGGCGTGTTTCGTTGATGCCGTATTCCTGATTGAGGTGCAGGCCTTCGACCTTGAACTGCGTGCACAGTGTCGACAGCACTTCAGGTGCCTGATCCCAAGTATCGGCCTCGCGAATCAACAGCGGTACGTTCAGCGCGCCCAGTGCCTTTTCCAGCTCGACCAGATTACGCAGCCAGAAATCCACCTTGCAGTCAGCGTCGTCGTGGCTGCGCCACTGTGCCGGGCTGAGCAGGTAAACCGCCAGCGTCGGACCGCGCTCCATGGCAGCGGTCAGGGCTGTATTATCGTGAACGCGCAGGTCGCTACGCAGCCAGATCAGTTGCATGAGAAGTCCTTAGATAAGTCCGAGCTTGCCCAGCTCGATCTGCGCGCTGAGTGCGTCGTGGGCAAGGGTCAGTCCAGCTATCTCGCTAGCCTGTACGAGCAGCTCGGCGTTATGGATCTGCACCGTTGGTCCGCTAAGCACCACAGGGCAGGTGATATTGGCCAGTAAACGGGGCAGTTGGGCCACATTCAGGGCTTTGCTGGAATACAGCAATATGCCACGTGGCTTAAGGTATTCCGCGGCCAGCGCCAGCTCACCGACCGGCAATGGCCAGTCGAACACCTCGACCGGGCAGTCGGCACTGCTCACCAGCCAGGCCGCGAGCCACAGGTGTGGTTCCAGCGGCAGATCGGACTGATTGACCAGCAGCAACGGGCTGCCATTGAGCTGGCGATTGTTGTGATAGATCCGCGCGCCAAACTTGCTGCGTAGCCAGGAGTAGAAAAATGTGCGCTCCAGTTGTGCGCCGAACTTGCCTTGCCAGCGCTGCTCCAGTTCGGCCAGCAGCGGCAACAGCAGCTGTTCGCACAATGTGCGCGGCGGGTACAGCGACATCGCCTGATTGAACACGTCATCGACCCGGCGTTCAGCCAGTTCGCCGATCGCCACCAGCAGGGTCTGACGCAAGGCGTCCCAGTCGTTGGTCGGCGGCAGGGCGTCCTGACGGTTGTCATCGATCAGGCCTTTGACCTGGCTCACGGAGACGCCACGGTTGAGCCAGGTCAGAATCTTCATGACGCGCTGCACATGCTCGTCCGAATACAGCCGATGGCCTTTGGCGGTGCGGTGCGGAACGATCAGTCCGTAACGGCGTTCCCAGGCACGCAAGGTAACGGCGTTGACGCCTGTCTGCCGTGCGACCTCGCGGATAGGCAGCCAGTCGCCCGGCACCTCTGTGTCTGTTTCATTCATGAGTCAAATCGCATTACGCAGGCTGAGGTTTTCCGGATGGGGCTGCATGTACACCTGCAGCGCTACATACGGATCCGGATGTTGGCGAAAGTGATGCTTGAGCAGGGTCAGCGGTACGATCAGGGGGACGATGCCCTGGTGATACTGGCTGATCACTTCCTGAATTTCCTGCTTGTCCTCGGCACTGATGGTTTGTTTCAAGTAGCCGCACAGGTGTTGCAGGACGTTGGTATGAGTGCGACGCGTTGCGCACTTCTTCAGCGCCGCCATCAGCTCGCTGAAATACAGCGGTGCGATTTCGTTCGGGTCGGTGCGGCCCATGCTGCCAAGCATTTTGCCCAGTGCCTTGTATTGCACCGGGTCATTGGCCATCAGCTGGTATTTGTAGCGCGAGTGAAATTCGGTCAGTGCACGCCGGGTGACGCCGTCTTTCAACAATTGCTGCCAGGCGGCATAGGCAAACACGCGGGTCACGAAATTTTCCCGCAGCACAGCGTCATTCAGACGCCCGTCTTCCTCGACCGGAAGGTTGGGGTGGCGCTCGCAAAAGGCCTGTGCGTAGATACCACGACCGCCACCGTCTACCGGGGCGCCGTTTTCGCGGTAGACCTTGACTCGCTCCAGGCCGCAGGACGGGGATTTCTGCATGAAAATGTAACCACAGATATCACCCAGCTCCTCGGCCATCTGTATGCCGTAATTGGCGAGCGCCTCGGTAATGTCCAGCTCACGATTGACGGTGCCCAGTGCCTTGGGGTTTTCCGCGTCGCCCACCAGCCTGATCGGCTCGCGCGGGATGCCCATGCCTATAGCGACCTCGGGGCACGCCTGGACGAAATCAAAATACTTGCTCAGTGCCCGCGTGCACAGATGGGACTCCTTGTGGCCGCCATTGAAACGAACCTCGGCACCTATCAGGCAGGCACTGATGCCGAGCTTGGGTTTTTCGATTGCGGACATTGGCATCGGTCACCTCTACAGAAGACTTGTACAGATATTTAGCGCTGTACAACTTGTCTTCATCATAGGGGGATAGGTGTACAAGTCAAATTCTTTGTAGAGGGTTTTGAAGACTGCTCTGAACTGGCCAGTGCCAAAGCTGCGTTCGCACGCATCCTGTGATGCAGAGCGTCACGAACTGCATGCCGACGCGGAGCATCGGCACGATAATCATCTGAATCCGGGCAAACCCGCTACTTCCAGCCCATCCGCCATGTATCCGCCTGCTGCAGCACCTGCCACGGCAGTCGTTCGCTGCGCTGGGTCAGCACGGCCTGCAGTTCGATTTCCAGCACAGTGCCTTCTTCATCCTTGAACAGCTCAGTCACCAGAAAATGTTTCTCCCGGTTGAGCGGGGTGGCTGCGGTCCATTTCGACAGCAGCAGTTTTCGAGGGTTGATCTGATTCATTGCAGGTGTTCCAGCAGTCGGCGTGCCGCTTCCTGACCACTCAGCCAGGCGCCTTCGACGCGACCCGAGAGGCACCAGTCGCCACAGACATAAATGCCCAGGTCGGCATCCGACAGCGCGCCCCATTCATGAGAGCCGGCAGGTCGTGCATACAGCCAGCGGTGCGCCAGGCTGAATACCGGCGCGGGCATGGCGCAATCGATCAATTCCGCAAATGCGCCGTGCAAGTGTTCGATAACCTGTTCTCTGGAGGCGTCGAGGTTCTGCCGGCTCCATTGGCTGGTGGCGTGCAGGACCCAGCTATCGAGCGTATCGTCGCGCCCCGGTTTGCTGCGGTTGCGGGCCAGCCAGTCAAGCGTGCTGTCCTGCACGAAGCAACCCTGCATGGGCGTTTGCAAGGGTGTTTCGAAGGCCAGGGCCACTGCCCAGGTCGGGTCCATCTTGACGCCTGCCACCACACTTGCCAGCTTCGGTGCGGCAGCCAGCAGAGCAGTGGCCTGCGGGGCCGGGGTGGCGATGATCACATGGCTGAAAGGGCCGTGGTTTTCGCCTTCGGCATCCAGCAGGTTCCAGTGCTGCTCCCCGCGAAACACATCGGTGATGCGGCACGAAAATGACACTGGCAAGTCGCCGCGCATGGCCCGGGTGATGGCGCTCATGCCTGGCTCGCCCACCCAGCGCACCTGCTCATCCGGCGATGGGCTGAGCCTGCCGCCGTGAAAGTTGTAGAGCAAGGGCGTCCACTCGGCGACGTGCCCTTGAGCCTGCCATTGCTTCACGGCGGTGGCGAAACGCCGGTCACGAGCGGTGAAATATTGTGCACCCATGTCCAGCGAACCTGCGTCGCTGCGCTTGCTGGACATTCGACCGCCGCTGCCGCGGCTTTTGTCGAAAAGGTGCACCTGATGCCCGGCTGATGTAAGCGCCTGGGCTGCTGAGAGTCCGGCGATACCGGTACCGATGATTGCGATAGGGACAGTCATAGGGGCCTCGTTACCTTGTCTGTACAGACTACGCCGTAGTTAAAACCTGTACAATCTTCTTCTTTGGTATAACTTGCAGTGGTTTTGGAATTTGCCTGTTGAGTCACATTGCTGCTTTGAGGGTCGAACGGGGCAGCCATAAAGGCAAGGGCCTCATGGCTGCGCTCCATTAAGCTGTGGCCTATGGTTCAACTGACAGTTTCGTTTTCCGGACAAGCGTCACGGAGATCGTCACTGGTAAAAATAAGACTACTCAATTGTCACGTACGCCACGCGAGGTTATCTGCCATGCACATATTGCTGACCGGTGGTACTGGTTTGATAGGACGAGCGCTCTGCCGTTTCTGGTCTGCTCAGGGCCATGAACTGACGGTATGGAGCCGAAAACCCGCCGATGTCGCCGAGCTATGCGGCGCCTCGGTGCGTGGCATTGCCAGCCTTGATGAGCTGGGTGCGCAGCCGGTGGATGCAATCGTCAATCTGGCGGGCGCGCCTATTGCGGATCGCCCCTGGACCCGCAAGCGTCGCCTGCTGCTGTGGGACAGCCGCATCGGGCTGACCGAACAACTGCTGACCTGGCTGGGCACCCGCTCGCAAAAACCTGCGCTGATGATTTCCGGTTCTGCGGTCGGCTGGTACGGCGACAGCGGCGAGCGTGAAATCGATGAAACTTCACTGCCTGCCAAAGAAGATTTTGCCAGTCAGCTGTGCAACGCCTGGGAGGAAACCGCGCAACGTGCCGAGTCGCTGGGTGTGCGCGTGGTGCTGATCCGTACCGGGCTGGTGCTGTCGGACCGCGCCGGCTTCCTGCAACGCCTGTTACCGCCCTTCAAATTCGGCATGGGCGGACCTATTGGCAATGGCAGGCAGTGGATGCCCTGGGTTCATATTGACGATCAAATTGCGGCGATTGATTTTCTGTTGAATCTGAATGAAGCAAAGGGTCCTTATAATGTTTGTGCGCCATCACCGGTGCGCAATCGTCAGTTTGCCAAGGCACTGGCAGGTATTCTGCATAGACCGGCATTCATGCCTATGCCTGCGCTGGCCCTGAAAGTATTGCTGGGCGAACTTTCGGTGCTGCTGCTCGGTGGTCAGCGTGCCCGGCCAGAGCGTTTGCAGAAAGCCGGTTTCACATTCAAGTACACCGAACTCGACACTGCCCTGCAGGATTTGCTGGGTCGCCACTGAACGCTTTGAAATAGGATGTTGCATGACCGATCACGCTTTGTTGCTGGTCAATCTGGGTTCGCCTGCTTCTACTCAAGTGGCAGATGTGCGCAGCTACCTGAACCAGTTCCTGATGGATCCTTATGTGATCGACCTGCCGTGGCCCGTTCGCAGGCTGTTGGTCTCGCTGATTCTGATCAAACGACCAGAGCAGTCCGCGCATGCCTATGCGTCCATCTGGTGGGATGAAGGTTCGCCGCTGGTGGTGCTGAGCAAGCGCCTGCAGCAGGCGATGAAAAAAGAGTGGTCGCACGGGCCGGTCGAGCTGGCGATGCGCTATGGCGAGCCGTCTATCGAAACGGTGCTGACGCGCCTGTCAGAGCAGGGCTTCAAGAAAGTCACTCTGGCGCCGCTCTATCCACAGTTTGCCGACAGCACAGTGACCACTGTGATCGAAGAGGCCAAGCGCGTGGTGCGCGCCAAATCGTTGAAGATGCAGTTCTCGGTTTTGCAGCCGTTCTACGATCAGCCTGAATACCTGAGTGCGCTGGTGGAGAGCGTGAGGCCGCATCTGGAACAACCTTACGACCACTTGTTGTTGAGTTTCCATGGTTTGCCCGAGCGGCATCTGCACAAGCTCGACCCGACCGGCAAGCACTGCCTCAAGGAAGATTGCTGCATGACCGCGCCGGCCGAAGTGCTTGCCACCTGCTACCGCGCCCAGTGCATACAATCGGCGGCGGCGTTCGCCAAGCGCATGGGCATTCCTGACGGCAAATGGTCTGTGTCGTTTCAGTCACGTCTGGGGCGTGCCAAGTGGATCGAACCCTACACCGAGGCGCGTCTCGACGAACTGGCTGCGCAGGGCGTGAAAAGGCTGCTGGTCATGTGCCCGGCATTTGTGGCTGACTGCATCGAGACCCTGGAAGAGATCGGCGACCGTGGTGCCGAGCAGTTCAAGGAAGCGGGGGGAGAGGAGCTGGTGCTGGTGCCGTGCCTGAACGACGACCCCAACTGGGCGAAAGAGCTGAACAGGCTTTGCGAGCGAGCGCCGTTGATGCTGTGATGCGCCGCACGCAATAGTCGCAGAACTATCGTTCTTCACGCTCCAGCGTGGGAATGCCTTGGGTGACGCTCTGCGTCACAGATCTGTGCAGCGCCACAGCTTCAAAATCGGACGCGAAGCGTCCAGAACGGCATGCCGACGCGGAGCGTCGCACGATAGTCAAACTATCGTGCCTCACGCTCCAGCCATTACAGCAACTGATCATCCGGCTTGTTGCGCTTCCAGCTGTCATGCCCCGGCAGGACCAGGTTGAGGATGATCGCGGTGATGGCGCACAGGGCGATGCCCTTCAGGCCAAAGTCGTTCGGGCCGTTGCCGGTGCCGATCAGTACGCCGCCGATTCCGAATACCAGCGTCACCGAGACGATGACCAGGTTGCGGGCTTCGGCTAGGTCGATCTTGTGGCGGATCAGCGTGTTCATCCCCACCGCTGCAATCGAACCGAACAGCAGGCACAGAATCCCGCCCATTACCGGCACCGGAATACTCTGCAGCAACGCACCGAACTTGCCGATGAATGCCAGTGTTATGGCGAAGAACGACGCCCAGATCATGATCTGCGGGTTGTAGTTCTTGGTCAGCATCACTGCGCCGGTCACTTCTGCGTAAGTGGTGTTGGGCGGACCGCCAAACAGGCCTGCGGCCGTCGTGGCGATGCCATCACCGAACAGCGTGCGATGCAGGCCCGGCTTTTTCAGGTAATCGCGCCCGGTCACACTGCCGACTGCGATCACGCCGCCGATGTGCTCGATGGCCGGGGCCAGAGCAACCGGGACGATGAACAGAATCGCCTGCCAGTTGAATTCCGGTGCGGTGAAGTGCGGCAGTGCCAGCCAGGCCGCGTCAGCAATCTTTTTCGTGTCGACCACGCCAAAGTAGAACGACAGCGCAAAGCCCACCAGCACACCTGAGATAATTGGCACCAGACGGAAAATCCCTTTGCCGAACACCGCCACGATCAATGTGGTCAGCAACGCTGGCATCGAAATCAGCATGGCGGTCTGATAAGGAATCAGCACTACGCCGTCGCCGGTCTTGCCCATCGCCATGTTGGCTGCAATCGGGGCCATGGCCAGACCGATGGAAATAATCACCGGCCCGATTACTACCGGAGGCAGCAGCCGGTCGATGAAACCGGTGCCCTTGATCTTCACCGCCAGACCGAGAAAGGTATAGACGAAGCCTGCCGCCATCACGCCACCCATGGTCGCGGCCAGACCGAACTGGCCCTTGGCGAGGATGATCGGGGTGATGAACGCAAAGCTCGAGGCCAGAAACACTGGTACCTGACGCCCGGTGACAATCTGGAACAACAATGTGCCAAGACCTGCCGTGAACAGCGCCACGTTTGGATCGAGCCCGGTGATCAGCGGCATCAATACCAGTGCGCCAAAGGCCACGAACAGCATTTGCGCGCCGGAAAGAATCGTGCGCCACAGTGGATCGTTGAACTCCTGCTGCGTCATCGGGTTACGCGTCCTTCTGTTTGGTGCCGAAAATCTTGTCACCGGCATCGCCCAAGCCCGGAATGATGTAACCGTGTTCGTTCAAACGCTCGTCGATGGAGGCGGTGTAGATCATTACATCCGGGTGTGCCTTCTCTACGGCCGCGATGCCTTCAGGTGCCGCGACCAGAACCATCGCGCGGATTTCCTTGCAGCCAGCCTTCTTCAGCAGGTCAATGGTGGCGACCATCGAGCTGCCGGTGGCCAGCATCGGGTCGATGATCATTGCCAGGCGCTCGTCGATTTCCGGCACCAGCTTTTCCAGATAGGTATGCGCCTGCAGGGTTTCTTCGTTGCGGGCCACGCCGACCGCGCTGACCTTGGCACCCGGAATCAGGCTGAGGACGCCGTCGAGCATGCCGATACCGGCGCGCAGGATCGGCACGACAGTGATTTTCTTGCCCGCGATTTTCTCGACTGAAACCGTACCGGCCCAGCCCTGAATGTCGTAGTTTTCCAGGGTCAGGTCGGCGGTGGCTTCGTAGGTCAGCAGTGCGCCGACTTCCTGAGCCAGCTCACGAAAATTCTTGGTGCTGATGTCGGCACGGCGCATAAGGCCGAGTTTGTGGCGGATCAGTGGGTGACGGATCTCACGAATAGGCATGGGGAAAGGCTCCAGCGGGGCAAAAATCGGTCTAGGTTAATCTATTCAGCTGTTACTGTCTTAAAGCACGTGCAGTATCGTTACGGAGCTTCGACGTTCGCGGCTTTTGCAAGACACTCGCAACGTTAGTCCAGAATCACTTGCTCTGGCTTGAACGGATGCGTACCTTTGCCCGCTTTTCTCAAACTGCCTTACCTGGAGAGCGTCATGTCCGCTGATCTCGAGCATATCCGTCAAATCATGCGCGAAGCCGACTGCCTGTACACCGAGGCCGAAGTGGATGCTGCCATTGCCCGCGTCGGCGCGCAGATCAATGCCGAACTGGCCGAACGCAACCCGGTTGTGTTCTGCGTGATGAATGGCGGCCTGATTTTCTCTGGCAAGCTGCTGACTCATCTGAATTTCCCGCTGGAAGCGTCCTACCTGCACGCAACACGCTATCGCAACGAAACCACTGGCGGCGATCTGTTCTGGAAAGCCAAACCCGAAGTCTCGTTCATCGACCGTGACGTGCTGATCATCGACGACATCCTCGATGAAGGCCACACCCTGGGCGCCATCATCGACTTCTGCAAACACGCCGGTGCCCGTGCTGTGCACACTGCCGTGCTGATCGATAAAGACCACGACCGCAAGGCCCGCCCGGACCTGAAGGCCGACTACGTAGGCCTGCCATGCATCGACCGTTACATCTTCGGTTTCGGTATGGACTACAAAGGCTACTGGCGTAATGCTGCCGGCATCTATGCCGTCAAAGGGATGTAAGGCATTCTGACGACCGCTTCTGCGAACAGGGGCGGTCGTCGATTCGCAATTATCTGGAAACCCTCAATGAAGCTACTGATTCCCGGCGCCGTGGCGTTGGTGCTGTTGTCTGGTCTGGCAGTTGCCGCACCTGCTGCGCCGGTTTCGGCCAGCCCCATGCACGATCAATACCTGCCGCCTGACGACCTGAGCCTGCGCGAAGGTGTGCCCGAGCAGCAACAGTTGATGCGTGTCACCGAGTACACCATCGTTGCCGGTAACCAGCGGCAATCCAGCCAGCAGCCGATTCCGGTTACTTCCCCTCTGTCGTTGCGCCTCAAGGGCAAGTCGCTGAACAAGGGCGCGTCCATTTCACAGGTGCTTGTGCACTTTGATGGCGGCGACAGCAAAAGCCTGAAAAAACCGACCTACGACGAGCCAACCAGCACCCTGACGCTTTATTACCCACTGGCCCAGTACCGCGTGCTGGTCGACTTGCTTCGCAACGAGAAGGTTTATTGCCAGTTCCTCAGTTACGCCAACGGGCATATCTGGGCCGATTTGCATACCACCTCTGCACGTGCGCGTTGAGCGCTGTGCTTGCCGAGGGGTAAACTGCCCGCCCGTGAAAGTGTCTGCGACCTGCTGGAGCCTGTAATGCGTAAAGATAAGAAGCAGCTGATTGGCGATGAGATCGGCGATGAGCAGATCAAACTGTTCCTCGACTTCGAGCCATATGATGCTACCTCGCCGTCGCTGCACAAACTGATCAAGGCCTACCGTGGGCTGCGCATCAACGATTTTGAGCGCTTTCTGGTTTTTTTCAGGGAAGCGGGCCACGACTTCGATGGCAAGGACGAGCACGGCAACGACTTCATTGCCCTGATCAAGGATCAGCGTAATGCCGATGAATACATCGAACTGATCGAAAAAGCCCGTAGTTGAAACCTGAATTTGGCTGAAACGCTTTTCAGGTGGGAGCGAACTTGTTCGCGAAGGCTTTATTTCGGACAATAAATCCTTTGTGAATGACGCGCCTCTTCGCGAGCAAGCTCGCTCCCACAGTAATATGTATTATCAGTTAATCAACCAACGTTTCAGCCCTATTTGCGCGCCTGATACGCCTTGCCGTAGTGCCGCTCCAGCCTGGACTGCAACAGCTCCAGGCCGATCGACATGATCCAGTACAGCACCGCTGCGGTGGTCAGCATTTCGATGTATCGATAGCTGGAGCGGCCATACGACTGGGCCAGAAACATCACCTCCCAGACGCCCATCACTGAAATCAGTGACGAATCCTTGAGCATGGAGATGAACTGGTTGGTGGTCGGCGGAATGATCGTGCGCATGGCCTGGGGCAGGGTGACGCGCCAGAATATCTGCGCCGGGCGCAATGCCAGGGCCAGTGCGGCTTCTCGCTGTCCGGCTGCGACGCCGATGATTCCAGCGCGAAAAATCTCGCTCAGGTAAGCCCCGTAGTTGAGCGACAACGCGATGACGCCCGCCGTGATGGCGCCGGGCACGATGCCCAGTTGCGGCAAGCCGAGATAGATCAGCAGAATCTGGATCAGCAGCGGCGTGCCGCGAAAGAACGACGCATAAAAGCTGGCGATGCCGAACGCCACGGCACTACTGGACAGCCTCGCCAACGCGGTGACAAAACCCAGCAGCACTGAAACCACAATCGAACACAGCGACACAAAAAGCGTCAGCGCAGCGCCTTGCAGGAAACCGTTGGGAGCCAGGTGCAGGCCGATCAGGTTGGGCAGTTTGTCGAGGATGATCGCAAGCTTCAGGTCGAAACTCAGAAAGAAGCCGGCGAACAGCACAAACATGACCAGCCAGGTCAGGTACAGCCGCGTACGGAAACCGAAAACTCGCTTGAGCAGGCCTTGATCAGCCTGCTCGGGTGGGCGCTGGGGCTGGAAAGAAGTCATTTGCTGATATCAGCACCGATCCACTTTTGCGACAGCTTGCTCAGCGTGCCGTCTTTCTTGAGTTCGGCGAACACTTCGCGAACCTTGGCGTCCCATTCCGGGTCGTCCTTTTCGATGGCCACGGAGTTGGGTTCTTCGTACAGCGTTTCGCCCGCCAGCTTGAAGCGCTTGTCCTGGTCCAGACGCGGTTTTGCCGTCACCAGATTGGTCAGTATGGCGTCCAGCCGCTTGCCAGCGCCCAGCCCCAGGTCTTGAAACGCCACATTGTCGTTGTCGTACGGGGCAATCTGCACGTCGTCGAACGGGTACTGCAATGGCTTGTCTTCCGCGCCATCAATGACCAGATTCTTGTTCAGGTAGCTTTCGTAGCTCGAGGCGCTGGTCAGGCCGACTTTCTTGCCGCTCAGGTCCTTGGCCGAATGAATGCGATCATCCGAGGCATTGACCACAATCACCGCAGGCGATGCGTAATACTCGACCGGGAAGTTGAAGACTTCAGCGCGTGCCTTGCTCGGGGTCATCGAGCAGACGCAGATGTCGTAACGGCCACTCCAGTGACCTGCTGCGATAACATCCCAAGAGGGTGTTTCGAGGCGCAACTTGACGCCCAGTTTCTGCGCCACAGCCTTGGCGACATCCACGTCGAAACCGTCCAGTTCGTTCTTGTCATTCAGGAAAGAAAAGGGCGGGTAACTTTCCATGAGGACGTTGACCAGCTCTTTGTTTTTCTGCACGCGATCCAGCGTGGCACCGGCCAGGGCTTGAGTGGAGGCAGCCAGAGTGACCAGGCCAATGCCCAGCAGAGCGCGATAATTCACAGATATCCCCTGAAAAAAGTTTTTGTAGTTTGATTAAAGGGCCGTATTAAATACGTTATACAAGACTGACTCATAATGAGTTTTTTTCATATACATATAAGCAGATCACATATGACGCAAGGCACAACTGTAATTCTTGATGGCGGCATGGGCCGTGAACTGCAGCGCCGCGGTGCCCCGTTTCGCCAGCCTGAATGGTCGGCTCTGGCATTGAGCGAGGCACCTGAGGCCGTCAGTGCGGTACACGCCGCTTACATCGAAAGTGGTGCTCAGGTCATCACCAGTAACAGCTATGCCGTCGTGCCTTTCCATATTGGTGAAGAGCGCTTTGCCCGTGAAGGTCAGGCACTGGCAGCGCTGGCCGGGCGACTGGCGCGTGAAACGGCCGACGCTTCCGGCGGGCGTGCACAGGTGGCAGGTTCCATTCCGCCATTGTTCGGCTCCTATCGCCCTGACCTGTAC
The DNA here is from genome assembly GCF_058129925.1 of Pseudomonas sp. Pme6b. Lineage (NCBI taxonomy): Bacteria > Pseudomonadati > Pseudomonadota > Gammaproteobacteria > Pseudomonadales > Pseudomonadaceae > Pseudomonas > Pseudomonas sp. Pme6b. The sequence continues at coordinate 5,030,920 of NZ_CM176704.1, read as the reverse complement.
AAGCCGGAGCTGGCCGCCGATGTCCTGAGGCCGCTGGTGGCCGGCTTGTCGCCGTATGTCGATCTGTGGCTGGCCGAGACGCAAAGCTGCATTCTTGAAGCGCAAACCATCCGCGCCGGGCTGCTCAATGACGGCAAACCCGTTTACCCTTCAGGATGAAGACACCGATGAGGTGCCGCGGTTGCGTTCAGGCGAGTCCGTTGCCGACGCGGCAAAGGCTGCAGCCGGGATGGGCGTGGCGACGCTGCTGTTCAACTGCAGCCAGCCAGAGGTGATCGGCGGTGCAATCGATGCGGCGCGTGAGGTGTTCAAAGCCCTGAACGTCGACATTGCCATTGGTGCCTACGCCAACGCTTTCCCGCCGCAACCCAAGGACGCCAAGGCCAACGACGGTCTGGATGAGCTGCGCGAAGACCTTGACCCGCAGGGTTATCAACAGTGGGCGGCAGACTGGGTAACGCGCGGTGCCACGCACATCGGCGGCTGCTGCGGAATTGGTCCGGAGCACATCGCCGTATTGTCCAAAAGCCTCTGACTGACATTCGCAACAAAAAGCCCCGTGACTCGGCAGAGCCACGGGGCTTTTTGTTTATACAGCGTGTCAGATGCGCAGGGCTTTCATGACACCGCAATCAGCTCAGGCGAAACTCTGTTCCTGACTGCTTTTCTCGACCAGTTCCAGCGCCTCGTCATTCTGGGCGCTGACGCGGTTATACAACTGCGCGTCGGTTTCGAGGATCTTTTCCCGAGCCGGGAAAATCTCGTCGAGTTTGGCAGCCCACTCGGTGCGGGTTTTCTCCGGGAAGCAGCGTTCCAGCAGTTCCAGCATGATCGACACGGTGACAGAAGCCCCCGGCGAAGCACCCAGCAGGGCGGCCAGTGAGCCGTCCTTTGCGGACACCAGCTCGGTACCGAATTGCAGCACGCCGCCTTTTTTTGCATCTTTCTTGATGATCTGCACCCGCTGGCCGGCAATTTCGAGACGCCAGTCTTCGGCTTTCGCTTCCGGATAGAAGCGGCGCAGCGATTCCAGGCGTTGCTCCATCGATTGCATCACTTCGCTGACCAGGTACTTGGTCAGGTCCATGTTGTCACGGGCCACTGCCAGCATCGGTTTGATGTTGGCGACGCGTACCGATAACGGCAGGTCGAGAAACGAACCGTGCTTGAGGAACTTGGTGGTGAAGCCGGCATACGGTCCGAACAGCAGGGACTTCTTACCGTCGACTACGCGGGTGTCCAGGTGCGGCACCGACATGGGCGGCGAACCCACGGCTGCCTGGCTATAGACCTTGGCCTGATGGTGTTTGACCACTTCCGGGTTGTCGCAACGCAGCCACTGGCCGCTCACCGGGAAGCCACCAAAACCCTTGCTCTCTTCGATGCCCGACAGTTGCAGCAGCGGCAATGCTGCGCCACCTGCACCGAGGAATACGAATTTGGCATCTATCTCACGTGTGCCGCCACCATTCACGTCCTTGACGCTCACGGTCCAGCCTGCGCCATTGCGGGTCAGGTTGGTGACCCGGCTGCGGTACTTGATCTGCGTGCCCGGAGCGCTGGACAGATGGCTGAGCAGTTGATTGGTCAGTGCGCCAAAATTGACGTCGGTGCCGTTCATCATGCGTGTTGCGGCAATTCTTTCATCAGCAGGCCGCCCAGGCATCATCAGCGGCATCCACTCGGCCAGCTTTGCCTTGTCTTCGGTGTATTCCATCGACGAGAAGGCGTGATGCTTGCTCATGGCTTCAAAACGGGTCTTGAGGAACGAGATGCCGTTTTCGCCTTGCACAAAGCTCAGGTGCGGGACCGGATTGATGAAGGAACGGGCTGAACCGAAGGTGCCTTTGCGCGCCAGGTAAGCCCAGAACTGTTTCGAGACTTCGAACTGGGTGTTGATGTGCACCGCTTTCTTGATGTCGATGGAGCCATCAGCCGCAGGCGGCGTGTAGTTCAGCTCGCAAAGACCAGCGTGGCCGGTACCGGCGTTGTTCCACGGGTTGGAACTCTCCGCAGCACCGGAGTCCATCAGCTCAACGACTTCCAGCTTGAGGCCGGGGTCGAGCTCCTTGAGCAATACCGCCAGAGTGGCACTCATGATGCCCGCTCCGACCAGTACTACGTCGACTGCTTCGTTATGCGCCATTAACGCGTCTCCAAAATCTGCAGCACCAAATTGACGGCATACGATCCTGAGGCTGGTTGCCAGGTGTTCGGGGTCTGGATCAAAAGGGTGCCCTCGCTTTCCTGGCCAGGATCGCCTGACCGATTCTTCGCAATTTTCCGCATCTAAAGCGCAGGTCCCGGTCAGGCCCGGTCATGGTTCATCAATGTTTCATGAACGCATTTCCAGGCCCGCAAGGCCATTCGACCATCGTCAGGGAGCCCATCGCCCGATGGGCTCCTGTCGATGGCGTCAGGCTCCGGTCATGGAGGCGCAGTCGCGGTCAGTCCTGTTCAAGAGAGCCGGTTCAGAGGCTGATGGTGCATTTACAAACGCGTACCTATTCATTTGCTCGCCACACTCTTGTGAAGTAGTGAAACCCGTTTTTCACGTCCTTTTGGGAACGTGAACCAAACCTCAAAATGGCTGCGATGACAGCGCTGGCAGGTCAGGGGCACCAATAGTGAGGCGCTGGCGGGCGAGAAAGGTTCGATACGATTCGAGCATTCTTCACCTTTCATCGAGCACACTCGTGCGCACATGACCTGTGTGGGCGGCTCTCTGTGGGCAGTACGAAGGCGCTAATACGGCGATTAGCAATGCTGCGAGGCCCGATCAGGAGACGTCCTTATAATCGGGGGGAGATTATAGCGATGAAATGGCAGGAATTGATCGCTTTAAATGACTTTTATTCGCTGTCGGGTCAGGCGGTGAGCAACTTGCCGCGCGTTGAACGCGCGCTACGCTGCGCCACTCGGGCGCTGGCGGGCAGTGGCTGGTTCAGCCAGGCAAGTCGTTGCTCGTTCACTTCAACCCATTCGACGCCAGACGGTCGTTGCGCACAATGCTTGAATGCGCGGCAGATGCCCGTCTGATCAATGCGTGCGTAATGGCGATGCTGGTGGCGTGTGGTGAACAAAGACCGGAACAGATTCATGGCGCAGCTCCTGTGACGTGGGTGAGCGTCTGTGCGATGAGGGCGAGTCTGCCGACTGGATGTGACGCCCTGATTACATTGCGCTGCACGAATCATTGCCTGAGCTGCTGCCTGAACCCCGAGACGTGCCGAATGTCCGAGGCTTGACGGTCAGCGCCCTCTGGTTAGCGGCTGTTGCTGGCCGCTATACTGCGGCACATTCAGTGTCTGGCCCATGGAGAAATGAGCATGCTGCGTCGCATTTTGTTCGGTTTGCTTGCTGTAAGCAGTTTGACCCTGGTGGGCTGTGCCCACAGTCCGCAACAACTCAGCCCCACTCCCAAGCTCAACGCACAGCTTGCGGCCGTAGGACGTGGTCAGCCTGTAGTGGTGCGCGTAGTCGACGGCCGTCCTGGCCCGACGCTGGGCACGCGTGGCGGCATGTACCCGGAAACCAGCGCCATCAGCGTCAACGGTGCGGATATCGTTCCCAAGCTCCAGGCTCAGGCCGAGGCGGCAGTACGCCTGTTGGGCTTTACGCCGACTCAGGGTGGCAACGCTCCGCAGTTGACCGTGACCCTGGCAGACTTGAAGTACCAGTCGCCCAAAGAAGGTCTGTACGTGACTGAAGCCACCATCAGCTCGACATTCCGCGCTGACGTACGCAATAACGGTCGCAGCTACAGTGGGCGTTACGCAGCATCGCTGGATCAGCGTTTCGGCATGGCTCCGAATCAGGAAACCAACACCAAGCTGGTGAGTGACGTGTTGAGCGATGCACTGACCCGCGTCTTCCAGGACCCGACCATCGGTTCGACCCTGGCGCAGTAAGCTTCAGCGCTAGACAAAAAGCCCGGCCCTTGTTGAAGGGGCCGGGCTTTTTGCTTTATTCGGTATAGGCCGTGAGGCCGTTGTCAGGCTCAAGCTGCCTGCTGATAAAAATCCAGAAAACTGAAACCGGTGTTCTGATCCATATCCGGCAGGTCATGATGAACGTGCCCGCCCAGTGCACAATAGACCAGCCAGTGGCGGTCCTGAACGTTGAAGGCCAGACCGTCGATCAACTCCTGCTGTTCATCGCTCTGGGCGATGAGGTAAAGGCGATCCTGATTTTTTGCGTGCAGCATGACAAGCTCCAAAAAGAGGGAAGTCCGTTTCTCGAGGAGCCACACAATGAGGGTGTCACGTTACGCTTGGGTGACAGCAGCAGCGAATTGTCATGCAGGATGTTTCTGGGGCTGCATGAATATGCGGAGCACGGACCTGATACGTGCTCTCCCGTACACCTATCGTTCCTCACGCTCCAGCGTAGGAATGCCTTGGGTGACGCTCTGCGTCACGGCGCGCTGACGAGCGTCCAGAACGGCGTACCCACGCGGAGCATGGGCACGATAGACGTTCCGGTTCTTAAAGCGCCAACCCGGCCTTGACCCGATATTGGTTGCGTACCGGTATCGCGTACTGCTGAATCAGGTAAGGGCGATGCTCGGTCGGCACGCCTGCCAGGCGGCCTTCCCATTCATCTTTGGCGCGTTCGAGTTCGTCGGCCGCAAACACTGCGGACGCTGGCGGTACGTCGAGGCTCGGGTCGGCGTCGCTCCATTGCGCGTACGCCAGGTAATGCACCGGGAACAGACGATAGCCGCCGAGAATCTGCCGGTCCATTTCGATAGCCAGTTGCTTGGTGTCCTCGAAGTGCTCGGTGATCGGCGGCGCGAAGTTCACATGCACGCGACCTTTATAACCGGTGATGCCCAGTGCAATGCTCACGTCGTCTTCGCCCGGCGTCTTGGTGTATGAGCCGGTGGTCGCACGAATGTACAGCTCGCGCGCTTTGGCGCTGTCGCACGGATCGTACTCATAGCTGATCGAAACCGGGATCAGGTTCAGCGAACGAATCACGTCGCCAAACGGTTCATCCTTGCGGCTCATGTGAAACATCTTGAGGATCGCCGACTCGGTGCGGTCGTCACCATCCTTCGCGCGGCCTTCGGCCTGGGCGATCCAGATGGACTGGCAATCCTTGGTGATCGAGTGGTTGATATACGCCGACAGCAATTGGTAAGCCGCCATTTTCTCGCGCCGCCCGATAATCGAGCGGTGCACGATGAAGCTCTTGTTCAGGCGCATCAGATCGCTGACAAACGGCTTCTGCAGCAGGTTGTCGCCAATGGCAATGCGCGGAGTTGGCAGGCCTGCGTGGTACACGGCATAGTTGACGAACGCCGGGTCCATGACGATATCGCGGTGGTTGGCCAGAAACAGATAGGCACAACCGGACTTGAGCTGCTCGACGCCGGTATAGGTGACTCCGTCCGTAGCGCGCTCGATGGTGTGGTCGACGTAATATTCGACTTTGTCCTGCAGCGTGGCGACCGAGTCGATACCGGCAAACTCGCGACGCAGCTTGCGCGCCAAAGTCGGCTGCAGCAGCCAGCCGAATGCGCCCGCCAGGCGGGGAAAACGGAATCGGGTCAGAATTGCGAGAAAGGCTTTGTCGCTCAGCAGGCGTGCCAAGACGGCGGGGACTTCTGCATCGTTGTACGGTCGGATGGCATCAAATTCGCCCATCATGCTCTCTTGTTGGAATCGGATAGGGTAAAAAGAAGACGTACTTGTTAAAACAGCCTTCTGAAGAATGGGGCAATTATACGCATAACTGATCCCGGAGACCGTGATGCAGGAATTACAGAGTTACGACTGCCCTTATTGCGGCGAACCTGTCGAGGCCGTACTGGACCTGTCCGGTGGCGATCAACAGTACATTGAAGACTGTCCGGTCTGTTGCCGCCCGATCATTTTCGATCTGCAGACCGACGGCGAAGACTGGAACCTGGATGTTCGCAGCGAGAACGAGTGATGCAAAAGATCTACGAGCCCGAGAACCTCATGGAGGCCGAGTTGCTGCTGGCGATGCTCGCCAGCGAAGGCATCGAGGCGCATCTGGCCGGTCGCGACCTGCTCGGTGCGATGGGCGAGCTGCCGGGGCTGGGGCTTCTGGCGCTCAAGGTCGACGACGCACAGGTCGAACAGGCACGCGAGCTGATCACTGCGTACAATAGCGCTTCGCCCTTGTCTGGCGATGAGCCGGACGACTTTCCCGATGTACTGGTGTGCTGAGCACCTTCAATAGAGTCTGATTAGCCCCCATGTGTGGACGCTTCGCCCTGTTTCGCTGGACCCCTGCCTTTGCCGCCTTGCCCGGTTTTCCCGCCGACCAGCAGGCGCAATGGAACATTTCGCCAGCCGACTGGGTGTTGATCATGCGTGCCGCTGAAAACGAGGGCGGGATCGAGCTGGTGCGTGCGCGTTGGGGTTTGACCCCGGCCTGGCTCACCGATCTGTCGAAAACACCTGCCCATGCACGCGCCGAAACCGTGGCCGAGCAACCCATGTTTCGTGATGCCTTTACCCATCGCCGCTGCCTGCTGCCCGCCAACGGCTTTTACGAGTGGCGCGGCGCACTGCGCAAGCGTCCGTTCTGGCTGACGCCGGGGGAGGGCGCCGCGCTGTTTTTCGCCGCCATCTGGGAAGCCTATCCGGTGCAGGGGCATACGTACCTGAGCGTGGCGGTGGTCACGCAGGCGGCTGCGACTCAGCGTCGCCCGCTGATTCTGGATGCCAGCGGCCAGAAAGCCTGGCTGGCTGCCGACACACCGCTGCCGACCCTGCAAGCGTTGCTGGCAGCTCCGCAGACCGCATTGCGAGAGCGACCACTGGCCAATCTGGTCAACGATCCGAAGCTCAATGCACCTGAATGTCTGACGCCATTGAGTTAGACGGGCAGGGATAAGACCGATGAATCAGACAAATCCGATATCCGCCTTGAAGCGCATCTGATACAAACTGGACATACCTGCGGGAACCATCCACCTCTCTCAAAGACCAAGATGCCAGTTGGCCGGTATCTGGCGCAGAGATCTGCCCCGCAATGGCCGTTTCACAAACAAGGAGATTCACCATGCGTCAGTCATTTGCCCTCTGTGCCTTGAGCGCTGCGTTGCTGCTCGGCGGGTGTCAGGCAGTCAATACCACCAGTGGTGACTCGGTTGGTGTGGAGCGCAAGCAGTACATGTTCAGCATGCTCTCCACCGATGAAGTCAACAAAATGTACGCCCAGTCCTATCAGCAGACCGTCGGCGAAGCGACCAGCAAAGGTGTGCTGGATACCACCAGCGCCAACGCCAAACGTGTTCACGCAATCGCTGATCGGCTGATCGCCCAGGCCCCGAAACTGCGTCCTGATTCGGCTCAATGGCAGTGGGAAGTCAACCTGATCAAAAGTGACGAACTGAACGCCAACTGTGGTCCGGGCGGCAAGATCTTCGTTTACACCGGTCTGATCGACACCCTCAAGCTGAGCGACGATGAAATCGCTGCGGTCATGGGGCACGAGATCGCCCATGCCTTGCGTGAGCACGGGCGTGAGGCGATGTCCAAGGCTTACGGTGTGGCGATGGCCAAGCAGGGGGCGGGTGCCTTTCTGGGGCTTGGGCAAGACAGCCTGGCGTTGGCCGACACTGTGGTCAATTACAGCCTGACACTGCCCAATAGCCGCAGTAATGAAAACGAAGCCGACCTGATTGGCCTGGAGCTGGCTGCGCGTGCGGGTTACAACCCGAATGCGGCCATTACCCTGTGGCAGAAAATGACCCAGAACTCCGGGGGTTCGCAGCCAGAGTTCATGAGTACTCACCCGGCGTCGCAGAGTCGCATTGCTTCGCTGCAGGCCGCGATTCCCAAAGTGATGCCGCTGTATGAGGCAGCCCCCAAATCCTGATCGGCTGAAACACCCGTGGCGTTGCGTGTTTCGCAACGCCACGGGAATGCATCACACCCAGCCGCTGACCTGCATTGCCTTGTACACCGCCACCAGTGCCAGCACGAAAAACGCACAGGCAGCCAGGCGGCGAATCAGGGTCAATGGCAATTTCTCGGCGGCAAAATTGCCCGCCAGCACCACCGGCACGTTGGCCAGCAGCATGCCCACCGTGGTGCCGAGAATCACCAGCCACAGGTAGGAATACTGCGCTGCCAGCATGACTGTGGCGATCTGCGTCTTGTCACCGATTTCGGCGATGAAGAAGGTGATCAACGTAGTCATGAACGGGCCGAATTTACGTGCCGTGCTGGCTTCGTCATCGTCCATCTTGTCTGGAACCAGCGTCCACAGCGCCGTCGCCGTAAAGCTGGCCGCGAGGATCCAGTGCAGCACTGCGTCTGACAGGAAGCTGCTGAACCATGCACCTACAGCGCCTGCTGCCGCATGGTTGGCCAGCGTTGCGGCGACAATGCCCGCAATGATCGGCCAGGGTTTGCGAAAGCGTGCGGCGAGAATGAGTGCGAGCAATTGCGTCTTGTCACCGATTTCGGCGAGCGCAACCACAGCGGTAGGGATTAAGAATGATTCCAGCATCAGGTTTCCTAAGGGGCGGGTCGACACGGCTATGACACGTACGACCTCCCCGCCCCGGGTAAGGTGTTCGTGTCATAGGTCTTGTCAAACCACCGATCCGTCTGAGCGGATTCCGGGTCGCACGTACCATGGTCTGAGGACCAAGTATGTTGATACGTGCCGGACGAGCATGGCGCTCGTGGGAGACTACTCCCCTAGGACGGAGCGGATTTTGCCTCCGCAAAAACGTTTCGGCAAGTGCTTATTTCAGGAGCGTTTGGCGCTGTAGATTTTAAAACCGCTGCCCTGAGCCCTGACTTCACATTGCCCGACGTGCTCTTCGATCAGTGGCTGATAACGCAGAAAGTTATTCGCGACAAGGCGTAGTTCACCGCCTGATTTAAGATGTTGGCGTGCTTTTCTCAGCAGGTTTTCCGTTGCCATGTAGTCGGTATGAACCCCCACATGGAACGGCGGGTTGCTGAGAATCGTGTTCAAACCCATTGGCGCTGCGTCGATTCCGTCACCGGTCAGCACCTGGGCTTGCAGGCCATTGGCGGCGAGGGTCAGGCGCGAACTTGCGGTTGCGAACGCATCCACGTCCAGCATGATGACGTCGTTGTGCGGGTAGCGACGCTTGACCGCTGCACCGAGTACGCCGGCACCACAGCCGAAGTCGAGCAGGTTGCCGCTCGGCAGCTTGTCGATGTTTTCCAGCAAAAGCGCCGAACCACGATCAAGTCGGCCATGGCTGAAAACGCCGGGCAGGCTGACGACTGTGAGCGGGCCGTCCTGCAGGTCGATCTGGTAGGGCCTGGCGAGGCTTTCCAGCGTAACGGCTTGTGGTGCGTTCTCGACAGTGACCTGCCAGAGCTGGCAGTGGCGGGCACTGTCGAGCTTGCGCGCGCGGCCGAAGGGGCTCAGTTGCTTTGCAGCCGCTTCGATACCGCCACGTTTCTCGCCGACCAGAAACAACTCGCGCCCGGCCAGGCGTGAGGCCAAGGCGTTGAGCAGGTAGTCTGTCAGATCGCGGGCTTTGGGCAGGAACAGCACGGCGGCTTCGAAGGCGGCCTCTGGCGCTTCAACGCCGAAATCCACACGGCCCTCGAACCGCGCGTCCAGCGCGGCCTGATCACCGGCATGCCAGCACCATCCACGCGCGTCCGGCAGTTTTCCGAGCAGGTCATCGGCGGGCAGCCCGACCAGCAACAGCGAGCCCTGAAACAGCTCGGCCTGACGGAGTAACACTTCACTGCGCGGGTCCATGGAATGGCTCCTGAAAAAGCGCGCAGTCTAACAGGATATGGGGCAGGAGGACGCGGAGCGTCCGGAGCGGCATGCGACGCGGAGCGTCGCACGATATTCGAGATGATCGTTCCGCACGCTCCAGCGTGGGAATGCAGGTCTCGACGCTCTGCGTCGTCAAGAGGACGCAGAGCGTCCAGAAAGGCATGCGACGCGGAGCGCCGCACGATAATTGCGATGATCGTACGATAGTTGAGATTATCGTTCCGCACGCTCCAGCGTGGGAATGTAGTTCACGACGCTCTGCGTCGTCAAGAGGACGCGGAGCGTCCGGAACGGCATGCGACGCGGAGCGCCGCACGATAGTTGAGGTGATCGTTGCCAGTAACTGTTGCGCAGACATCAGACAGCGTAATCTGCCGGGTCTGACGTCAATCCTCCAGGAGGTCCCACATGTATTGGGCAGAATTTCTTACCGTTGCGCTGATCCACCTGCTGGCCGTCGCCAGCCCCGGTCCGGACTTCGCGGTGGTGGTGCGCGAAAGCGTCACGCATGGGCGCAAGGCCGGTACCTGGTCAGCGCTTGGTGTCGGCTCGGCTATTTTTCTCCATGTGGGCTATTCACTGCTGGGTATCGGGATTATCGTTTCCCAGTCCATCGTGCTGTTCAACGCGCTGAAATGGGCGGCAGCCGCGTACCTGCTGTACATCGGTATCAAGGCCCTGCGTGCCAGACCGGCTGCGGCGACGGGCGATGCCGCCATCAAGGCGATCCCGGGCGAGCGCACAGCAAAGAGTGCCTACATCAGCGGCTTCGTCACCAACGGCCTTAACCCCAAGGCCACGCTGTTTTTCCTCTCGCTGTTCACCGTAGTGATCAATCCGCACACGCCGCTGCTGGTGCAGGGCGGTTATGGGGTCTACCTCGCAGTGGCGACGGCCGCGTGGTTCTGCCTGGTGGCGCGGCTGTTCAGCCAGGCGCGGGTACGCGCGGGTTTTGCGCGCATGGGCCACTGGTTCGATCGGGCCATGGGCGGAGTGCTGGTCGCGCTGGGTATCAAACTGGCGTTCACTGAAGTGCACTGAAGCCTGCATTCAACAACGCTTTTGCCGAGCGTATACCGAGTATGAGTGCCTCTTTCAGGCAGCGAGAGGCGCTTCGAAAAAACATCCCTTTTACTGATTTCACTGGCAGGCGAGGGCTCTAGAGTCCATATTTCCAGCTCCGCCTGTGGACTTTGAAAAGGGACTCATATGTTACAGACTCGCGTTCTTGCGCCCGCCGATGGCGCTTACCAGTACCCTCTGTTGATCAAGCGCCTGCTGTCGTCCGGCAGTCGTTATGAAAAGACGCGTGAAATTATTTACCGCGACTCCGTTCGCTACACCTACCCGACCCTCAGCGAGCGCATCTGCCGCCTGGCTAACGTACTGACGGCGGCAGGCGTGAAAGCTGGCGACACCGTGGCGGTCATGGACTGGGACAGCCATCGCTATCTGGAATGCATGTTCGCCATCCCGATGATTGGCGCAGTGATCCACACCGTCAATGTGCGGCTATCGCCCGAGCAGATCGCCTACACCATCAATCATGCCGATGACCGGCTGGTGCTGATCAACAGCGAATTCACGGGCCTGTATCAGGCGATGTCCGGACATTTGACTACCGTTGAAAAGACCCTGTTGCTGACGGACCTGCCCGACAAGACCGCCGACCTGCCAAACCTCGTCGGCGAGTACGAGACCCTGCTGGCGGCAGCCAGCCCCGAGTACGCTTTCGAGGATTTCGACGAGAACTCGGTCGCGACCACGTTTTACACCACAGGCACCACGGGCAACCCCAAAGGCGTCTATTTCACCCATCGCCAGTTGGTGCTGCACACCATGGGCGTGGCGGCCATCCTGGGATGCGTCGAAAGTCCGCGGCAGTTGGGCAACGATGACGTCTATATGCCAATCACTCCGATGTTCCATGTGCATGCCTGGGGCATTCCCTATGTAGCGACCATGCTGGGCCTGAAACAGGTGTACCCCGGCCGCTACGAGCCCGAGTTGCTGGTAGAGCTTTGGCGCAAGGAGAAAGTGACCTTCTCGCATTGCGTGCCGACCATCCTGCAAATGCTGCTCAACGCCAAGTCTGCTCAGGATGCGGACTTTGGCGGCTGGAAAATCATCATTGGCGGCAGCTCGCTGAACCGCAGCCTGTATCAGGCAGCCAAGGCCAGAGGCATCCAGCTCAGCGCCGCGTATGGCATGTCTGAAACCGGGCCACTGATTTCTGTCGCGCACATCAACGACGAACTGAAGGCCAGCAGCGAAGACGAGCAGATTACCTACCGCATCAAGGCCGGTGTGCCTGGCATGCTGGTAGAAGCAGCCATCGTCGATCAGCAAGGCAACTTCCTTCCGGCCGATGGCGAAACCCAGGGTGAGCTGGTCCTGCGTGCGCCCTGGCTGACCGAAAGCTATTTCCGCGAGCCTGAGAAAGGTGCTGAGTTGTGGGCAGGCGGCTGGCTGCACACTGGCGATGTGGCAACGCTGGACGGTATGGGCTTCATCGATATTCGCGACCGTATCAAGGATGTGATCAAGACCGGCGGTGAATGGATTTCCTCGCTGGAGCTTGAAGACCTGTGCAGCCGGCATCCTGCTGTGCGCGAAGTAGCTGTGGTCGGTATCGCCGACCCGCAATGGGGTGAGCGGCCTTTTGCCTTGCTGGTGATTCGCGACGGCCATCAGCTTGATGCCAAGGGCTTGAAGGAGCATCTCAAACCGTTCGTCGAGCAAGGTCACATCAACAAGTGGGCAATTCCCAGCCAGATCGCGCTTGTTACTGAAATTCCCAAGACCAGCGTCGGCAAGCTCGACAAGAAGCGCATGCGTCTGGACATTGTGGAATGGCAGAACAGCAACAGCACATTCCTTTACACGCTGTGACACCTTCTTGTCTTGCCGCGCCCATCGGGCGCGGCAAGTGTCTGCGTCGCAGGTCCTGTTCTGCGACTTGCCAAATTTCCAATTTAATCCATCCTCCCCGCCACAGGTTTTTTAGCGGCCTTCCGGAAACGGGCGGGCCAGAGGCGTTGGTCCTGCAAATCACACTTTAGAGGGATCTAGCGTCAGGGCGTGCTGGATATAGTCAGCACAGGGAATGTGCAAGAGCGGAGCTGGCTGTGTGTAGTGATTCGAAGACAGAGTCGTTTTTGGATTTCCCCACTGCCATAACAATAAAACACAAGGAGTAGCGTCGATGACAAGCATACCCCCATTCTGGCGTCGGGCCAGGTTGCCTCTGGCCGTCAGCCTTGCTTCCTCGCTCGCCGGCCCGGCCTTTGGCGTGACCTTCAACGTCGGTGAGATCGAAGGCAGTTTCGACTCATCGCTGTCGGTAGGTGCCAGTTGGTCGACTGCAAACCCCAATAAAAACCTGATCGGTGCCAACAATGGCGGGCGTGGTCTGTCGCAGACCTCCGATGACGGCCATTTGAACTTCAAGCGTGGGGAAACGTTTTCGAAGATTTTCAAGGGCATCCATGACCTGGAACTCAAGTACGGCGATACCGGCGTGTTCCTGCGTGGCAAATACTGGTACGACTTTGAACTCAAGGATGAAAACCGCGAGTTCAAGGACATCAGCGACTCGGGCCGCAAAGAGGGCGCCAAGTCGTCCGGGTTCCAGTTGCTGGATGCGTTTGTGTACCACAACTATTCGATCGCTGATCAGCCAGGTGCCGTGCGCTTCGGCAAGCAGGTCATCAGTTGGGGTGAAAGTACCTTTATTCAGGGCGGCATCAACAGCGTCAACCCGGTCGATGTCTCGGCCTTTCGGCGTCCAGGCTCTGAAATCAAGGAAGGCCTGATTCCGGTCAACATGTTCTACCTGTCGCAAAGCCTGACCGACAACCTGTCTGCCGAGGGCTTCTACCAGCTGGAGTGGGACCAGACTGTCGTCGACAACTGCGGCACCTTCTTCTCGCAGCCGGACGTGATCGCCGATGGCTGCAACAACAACCTCGCGGTATTGCGCAGCCGCAGCGGCCTGAACAGTTCGCTGACGGCTGCCGGTTTGCCAGCAGGCGCACGCGGCGCGGTGTTCAACTCGTTGTCGCAGCAGGGCGTAGTGTTCGGTAACCCGGATGAGGGCGCTGTGGTGCGCCGTGGGCCTGACCGCGATGCGCGTGACAGTGGCCAGTTCGGCTTTGCCTTGCGTTACAACTTCGAGCCGCTGGATACCGAGTTCGGTGCCTATATGATGAATTACCACAGCCGGGCGCCGATCTTCAGCGGACGCGGCGGCTCGGCTGCTTCGTTCAGCCCTCAAGGCCTGGTGGGCTCGCTGGTCCGTAACGGTATACCGGCAGCAACGGCGACGCGACTCGCACCCACGCTACTGCCGGTTGTCGTGGCAGGCAACTCCAGTTACTACGTCGAATACCCGGAAGACATCCGTCTGTACGGTCTGAGCTTCTCGACCACCTTGCCTACCGGCACCGCGTGGAGCGGCGAGATCAGCTACCGCCCGAATGCACCGATTCAGGTCAACACCACCGACATCCTGTATTCGGGTATTTCGCCGCTCAACCCCAACGTTTCGCTGCTGAGCGGGCAGCCCAATACCGATCAGCCCGGTTATCGCCGCAAGGAAATCACTCAGTTGCAAACCACGTTCACCCAGTTCTTCGACCAGGTCATGGGCGCAGAGCGTCTGACGGTGGTCGGTGAAGTGGGCTGGACCCACGTGGGTGGCCTGGAAAGCACTTCCAAAATTCGCTACGGCCGTGACCCTGTGTACGGTCCTGGCCCGCTGCCTGGCGGCCAATGCGCGACGCTCAACGCAGGCACGCTGACCGGTGCCGAGCAGAACAACCTGACCCGTTATTGCGAAGACGACGGCTTTACCACGGCCAACTCCTGGGGCTACCGCGCCCGTGCCATCTGGGATTACAACAGTGTGTTTGCCGGGGTCAACCTCAAGCCGAGCGTGGCCTGGTCGCACGACCTCAAAGGCTATTCGCCGGGCCCTGGCGGCAACTTCGAAGAGGGACGCAAGGCCGTCAGCCTGGGGCTCGATGCCGAGTACCAGAACACCTACACCGCGAACCTTTCCTATACCAACTTCTTTGATGGCAAATACACCACGGTTGATGACCGGGATTTCGTGGCGCTCAGCTTTGGCATGAACTTCTAAGAGCATGGTTTTCAGGATGACGATGAATATGAAAATAACAAAAAGTCTGTTGCAAGCCGGGGTTCTGGGCATGTCGTTGCTGGCGACCAGCGTGATGGCGGCGGTCTCCGCCTCCGAAGCTGCAAAGCTGGGTACCTCGCTGACGCCGATGGGCGCTGAAAAGGCCGGCAATGCGGCCAACACCATCCCTGCCTGGAGCCCGCTGCCGAAAAATGCCGGAGCGGTGGACAGCAAAGGGTTCCTCGCCAACCCGTATGCCAGCGAAAAGCCGTTGTTTACCATCACCGCGGCCAATGTAGAGCAGTACAAGGACAAACTCGCACCGGGCCAGTACGCGATGTTCAAACGTTATCCGGACAGCTACCGGATTCCGGTCTACCCGACCCATCGCGGTGCCACCGTGCCGGATGAGGTGTTTGCCGCCATCAAAAAGAACGCGACGACCACCAAACTGGTCGGTGGCGGCAGCGGTCTGGAAAACTTCGATACGGCCATCCCGTTTCCGATCCCGGCCAGTGGCGTCGAGGTTATCTGGAACCACATCACCCGTTACCGGGGCGGCAGCGTCAAGCGTCTGGTTACCCAGGCCACGCCACAGCCCAATGGCTCGTACAGCCTGGTGTATTTCTCCGATCAATTCGTGTTTCGCGACAAGATGAGGGATTTCGATCCGAAAAACCCGGGCAACATCCTGTTCTACTTCAAACAGGAGGTGACCGCCCCAGCACGTCTGGCGGGCGGTGTGCTGCTGGTGCATGAAACCCTGGATCAGGTCGCCGAACCGCGCTCGGCATGGCTGTATAACGCCGGTCAGCGCCGTGTAAGGCGTGCGCCGCAGGTTTCGTATGACGGGCCGGGCACCGCGTCGGATGGTCTGCGTACTTCCGACAACCTGGACATGTACAACGGCGCGCCTGATCGCTATGACTGGAAACTGATCGGCAAGCAGGAAATGTACATCGCTTCCAACAGCCACAAGCTGGACGATCCGACGCTCAAGTACGCTGACATCATCAAGGCTGGCCATATCAACCAGGACTTGACCCGCTATGAGCTGCGTCGCGTCTGGCACGTGACCGCCACCCTCAAGGAAGGTCAGCGTCATATCTACGCCAAACGTGACTTCTTCATCGACGAAGACACCTGGCAGGCCGCCGTTATCGACCACTATGACGGCCGTGGCCAGCTGTGGCGCGTTGCCGAGGCACACTCGGAAAACTACTACGACAAACAAGTGCCTTGGTACGCGATTGAAACGCTGTACGACCTGCAATCCGGTCGCTACGTGGCACTGGGCATGAAAAACGAAGAGAAGAGGGCGTATGAGTTCGGCTTCACTGCCGGCACCAGCGACTTCACCCCCAACGCGCTGCGTCAGGAAGGGGTTCGTTGATACCTGACCGATACACGCTGTAAATCAATGTCATGGCCATGTGCTTGAAAAGCCCCTTTAATGGGGCTTTTTCACGTAGAGGACATGGTCTTATAAGCTGTAGGAATTTTGTTACAGTCTTTTCCGTGATGACCTTTCAAAAGAGGCGATTTACCCGCTAGTCTCCGAACACCGCTATGCCGCAACAACGATTTTCACACGAGCCGGCCATGACTGATCTGTCCCGAATGCAAGGGTTCGCAGACAGCGCGATTCCTGCGTTGGAGGGGCGATTTTTTCGCCCGCCACTCCCTGAGGGTTACGTCCCTCGTTCCCGCCTGTGCCAACGCCTCGAGGACGGGCTGAGCGGCAGGCTGCTGCTGGTATGCGCCCCGGCCGGGTTTGGCAAGAGTTCGCTGGCCGTCGAGTTCTGTCAGGGCTTGCCGGACAAATGGCAGAACGTATGGCTGGGGCTGAGCGCGCGGGACAGCGACTCGGGTCGTTTTCTGGAGCGTTTGCTGGGCAGCCTGCAGCAGTTTTTCCCGCAACTGGGCACGCAGGCAATGAGCCTGCTGAAAATGCGTCAGCGCCATCAGCCGTTCGCGTTCGAGGAATGGCTCGACGGTCTGCTCGACGAACTGGCCATGCACCTGATGCTGAGCAAACCGCTGCTGTTGGTGCTGGATGATTATCATCTGGCCCAAGGCCCGGTGCTTGACCGCTGCCTGCAGTTTTTTCTCAATCATTTGCCGGTTGGGCTGGTGGTCATGGTGACCAGCCGACAGCGCCCGGACTGGCACCTGGCACGCCTGCGTCTGACGCGCCAGTTGCTGGAAATCAACGAGCAGGATCTGCGCCTGACGCACGCGGAATCAATGGCAGTGCTGGACCGCCATAGCAGCTCGCTCGACAGTGAGGTGCTGCAAAACCTGATTCAGCGTAGCGAAGGCTGGGTGGCCGGGTTGCGATTCTGGTTGCTGGCAGCGTCTGAAGCGGGTGATGAAAGCGCCTTTTCGCAGGCGCTGCGCGGCAGTGAGGTGCTGATTCGCGAGTACCTGCTTGAAGAGGTGATCGACTGCCTGCCGACCGATGTTCAGGCGTTTCTTTATGACACTGCGTGTCTTGAGCGTTTTTGCGCCGGGCTGTGCGACGCCGCGCGGGACAGCCATGACAGCGTCGAGATGATCCGTTATCTACAGGCGCATCAGGTCTTTTTGGTGCCGCTGGACGAGCAGGGCCGCTGGTTTCGCTATCATCATCTGTTTTCCGAGCTGTTGCGCGCGCGTCAGGCTGGCGGCGCGCAACCGACCCGGCTGCACCTTAACGCCTGTCGCTGGTTCAGCACTCAGGGCCAGCTGGATGAAGCGGTGGAACAGGCATTGCGCGCCGGGCATCTGGATGTGGCCGCCAATCTGGTGCAGAGCCTCTCTGAAGAGCAATTGCTGGCCGAGCAGAATGTCGGCATGTTGCTGCGCTGGAAGATGGACTTGCCGGATGATCTGTTGACCAGCACGCCACGCTTGATTGTGCTCTACGCCTGGGCGCTGGGGCTGGCCTGCCAACTGGACGCCGCCGAGGAACTGGCCAATCAATTGAGCCGGTTCCTGCCAGCGCCCTCGGCGACTGCGCAAAAATCCATGCTCGCCCAGTGGCTGGCGCTCAGCGGCATCATCGCGCGTGGCCGTGGAGACAGTGAAAAGACCGAACGCTATTGCACTGAAGCCCTGCTGACCTTGCCGGAAAAACGCTATGGCCAACGGCTTGTCTGCCTGTCGACGCTGGCCAACCTTGCGGTTGCCAATGGTGATCTGTGGCGCGCCCGCGTGTTGAATCGTGATGCGCTGGAGCTGGCACAGCGGGTTGCCAATCCACTGTTCGAAGCGCTGGCGCATTACGATCGCGCCAGGGTCTTGCAGGCTCGAGGCGAAATTCTGCGTGCGCTTGACGAAGTACGCCGGGGGCAGCAGCGCCTCAAAGGGTTGTCCACCGTGCGCTTGTACGCAGTTCGCGCGCGCCTGACGCTGTATGAAGGCTATTTGCTGACCCTGCGCCTGCAAGTGGACCAAGGGCGGGTTTTATTGCTGGCCGGGCTGGCCGAAGCGCGCGCCTGTCGCGACATCAGTGTGCTGATCGGCCACTGCGTGATTGCCACCATGGAGGGCTGCGCCGGTCGGTTTGCCGAAGCTTTCGCCGAACTTGCCGAGGTCGAACGTTTGATGCACATCTGGGATGTGCCACCGATCTACTATCTGGCGATGGTGACTCTGGTGAAATGCGAATTGTGGCTGCTGCAAGGGCGCATGGACCTCGCCGAAGCCTGGTTGTTGCGCCTGACTCAGGCCTACAACGGCGAGCCGGGCGCTGCGGCCCCCGAGTGTCATCCGCAACTGCCACAACACATCGAATTGCAGCGTGCGGTGCTGGATCGACTGCAGGGTGATGATGTTGCCAGCGAGCAACGTTTGCAGGCGCTGGAGCGGCATGCCCGGGAGGTGGGCGCGCCACTGCTCGGGCTTATCGCGATGACTCAGCAGATAGGTCTGCTGCTGAGCCAGACGCGTCGCGACGAAGCGCGAGAGCTGCTGCTGCGCAGCCTGCAGTCAGCGGCCGGAGGGGCTCTGATCCCCTTCAAAACGCTACTGGGCGAGCACTCCCAGTGGCTGCATGAGCAACTGCTGCAACTGCCGTCCTGCAAGGTTCGCGAGGCCTTGCTGGAAGAGCTCCCGGCCTCCTGCACACCGACACCCGAGCCTGCGCATGACAGCGACTGCCTGAGTGTGCGTGAGCTGGGCGTACTGCATTTGATTGCACAGGGCTGTTCCAACCAGGAGATCAGCGAGCAACTGTTCATTTCCCTGCACACCGTCAAGACTCACGCCAGCCACATCAACAGCAAGCTAGGCGTCGAGCGGCGTACCCAGGCGGTGGCGAGGGCGAAGGCACTGGGCTTGCTGGGTTAGCCGGCAGGGCGACTCATCAACTGATCAGGCCGGGCTGCCCGCCCACAGCGTATCAACCTCTTCCATACCCCAGTCGGTCGGCGTTTCGATTTTGACGATCGCGTCCGGGTCGGCAAAACTGCCCAGATCGATGATCTGCGCGGCGAACGTCTTGCCGGTCCGCGCCGACATGAAGACCTTCACCCTCGGTTTCAGCAGCGACGCCTCACTTTGCTCGACCACAACGCCGAGACGCCCGCTTTCCAGACGCACCAGCGTACCGGTCGGGTATATGCCCACGGTCTTGACGAAGCTTTGAAACACCACATCATCAAAATGGCCTTTCCATGAAGCCATCTCGCGAATCGAATGGGCAACGCCCCAGCCCTTTTTGTAGGGGCGGTCGGAGGTAATGGCGTCATACACATCGCAGACTGCGGCCATGCGCGCAAAGATGCTGATCTGGTCGCCTTTCAGGCCGTGGGGATAGCCCGAGCCGTCGACCTTCTCATGGTGGTGCAAGCACACATCCATCACCGTCGCCGCCACGGGCTGATTTTCCTTGAGTATCTTCAGACCCAGTTCGGGGTGAGCCTTCATGATCTCGAATTCGTCATGGGTGAGGCGGCCCGGTTTATTGAGTACGTGCGGAGCAATCATCATTTTGCCGACATCGTGCATCAGCCCGGCCACACCCGCTTCGCGCACCTGATCATCAGGCAGGCCCATGCGTCTGGCGAGCGCGACCATCAACGCGCAGACCGCCACCGAATGCATGTAGGTGTACTCGTCGGACGTTTTCAAGCGTGACAGGCTGATCAGCGCATGCGGGTGGCGCAGGATCGAACTGGAGATTTCTTCCACCAGCAACTGCACGTTGTCGACATCCATCGCCTGGCCCATGCGGGCTTCGGTAAACATGGCCATGACGGCGTTTCTGGCTCTACCGCAAATGGCCCGGGCGCGCAGGACTTCCTTGTCCAGACTGGCTGGTGCGGTGTCATCTATGGAGGGTGCTGGTGCTGTTTGAGGTGCCTGTACACGGGTTTTTCCGGTTTCGATCCAGACTTCCCGGGTGCCCGATTGCTGGATGCGCTTGAGCACCTCGACGTCATCAAGCATGACTTCGACCAAGCCTATCCAGAATGGATCGTTGGTCCAGCGGCGACAGATTTTATGGATGTACATGCCAAGGGCAAGCTCAGCGACAGGGATTTTTTTCAGCATGCTTAGTCACCCGGGTGTGTTGGCACGGCAGGCAACGGGCAAGCGAAGAAAGCAGACGGCCAACTGCCAGATGAGGCCAGCAGAGTGCAAGGGCTACCGATCGACATGATTTCACCTCGTTGACTGCAAGGATCATCCTGATCTCAAGGTGCCAGTATAGGGCGCTGCCTGCGAAAAAATCTTGTCTATTTGTTGTGTCAGCAACCCGTCAGGCAGCCCGCAGTGCCCTGTGCAAAACAGGCGCAGTGTAGATTTCCTGACGCGTTCAAGTGCTGAAAAGCATCTTCAGGCAGCGGGTGCCGCACCTGGCAAGTGATGATACTGACGGGCAAAGTACACCAAGGCGTCTGACTCACCCTGATGCCTGATATCCAGCACTTGGCAAAAGAGAATGTCATGTGTGCCGACGCTGACGGATTGGGTCACCTTGCAGTCGAGGGCCAGTTTGGCGCTGTTCAGTATCGGCGCACCCGTCACTCCGCTTTCCCACTGGCCACCGTCAAAACGCTCCTGCTGTGAACGCTTGCCGCCGAACAGGTTGGAGAGGTCCTGCTGACCGTTGCCCAGTGTGTTGACGCACAACAGGCCGTTCTCGATGAAGGTTTCGTATACCGATGCGCTGCGATTGATACAAACCAGTAGCGTGGGAGGCTGGTCGGTCACGCTGCAAACCGCTGTCGCAGTAAAACCGGCGCGGCCGCCGGGGCCATCGGTGGTAATGACGTTGACGGCTGCAGCAAGGCTGGACATCGCATCGCGAAACGCCAGCTGGCTGACCGGGGCAGCAGGGAGGGTGGCAAGGGTTTCAGAGTCGGCATGCATGGTATGAGTCCTTTCAGGTCTGTGCGTTGAGAAAGTCGAGCAGGGTGCGTTGGAAGGGCAGTGGGTCGGTGATGTTCGAGGCGTGGCCGCCATATTCCAGCAACACCAGCCTGGCGTTGGGCAGTGCCTCGGCCAGATGTTGCGATTGTTGCCAGGGCACCAGCATGTCGTCGCGGTTGGCAATCAGCAGGGTCGGTGTCTGGATACGAGCCAGACTGGCCTCCACGTCGAAGGTTTGCAGTGCATGAATACGTCGCAGCAGGTTGTCGGTGTCGGGAAAATGCGCCAGCGCATGGGCCTCGTCATCGGCCAGCCGGGCACCGTTGGCGGCGATCCAGTCTGCCGGGTACAGAAACAGTGCCTGCGCTTGCACGTAGGCGTCCGGCCCGCTGTTCAACAACAGTTTTTTGCGCACTGAAAAGCAGCGCGCGCTGTGCGGGTTGGGGCTGCTCCACGCATTGATCAGCACCTGACTTTGCAACAATTCGGGGCGCAACAGCGCAATCTCCAGGCCCACCAGCCCGCCCAGCGCATGACCCATGAAATGGCAACGCTGGATATCGAGCGAGTCGAGCAGGGTCAGCAATTCCATGGCCATATGGCGGATCGAATAGTCTGCCGGCAAATCCGCAGGGCTGCGTCCAGTCCCGGCATGATCGTAGACCAGTACGTCATGGTCGCGGGTCAGCGCAGCCAGGTCATCCGCCCAGTAACGGCTGGATCCGCCCAACCCGGAACTGAGCACCAACAGGGGCGCATCGGCATGCTGACATCGATGAATTTCATGAAACATGCACGTTCTCCGGGTGGGCTTCAGGTCGGTTTTTAAGTCAGTGCTCAGCCAATGTGGGCGATGCTGGCGATCTCGATCAGGGCCTCGGGTTTCACCAGGCCGCACTGGATGCAGTAACGGGCCGGTTTCTCGCCCGCGAAGTATTCGGCGTACACCTCGTTGACCTTGGCGTAATCGGCCCAGTCGCGAATCATGATCATGTTGAAGGTGACATCGTCCATTGTCCCGCCAGCGGTTTCGACCACGCTTTTGATGGTTTCCAGCACATGACGGGTCTGGGCGGTCGCATCGCCGACATGCACCACATTGTTGTCCTTGTCGAACGGCAGGGTGCCGGAAACGTAGAGCACGCCATCGGCCATTGAACCCGGCACAAATGGAGCAATGGGCTTGGTGGTGCCAGCGGGAATAATCGCTTTCTTGGTCATGCGTATGTCCTCACGAAGGTTGCCCGACAGGGCTGAAAGTGGTGCAGAAGTCATCGACACTGGAAACCCAGCCGAAGAAGGTTTCGATGTTGAACAGCGCGGCTTGCTGAGCGAATTCGGGGCCTGCCTGATGGGTTGCATCCGCCAGCACCACGCCGAAGTACTCCAGGTGGAAACCGTCACGCAGGGTGGATTCAACGCAGACGTTGGTGGCGATGCCGGTGAACACCAGATTGCGAATGCCGCGGCTGCGCAACACGCTGTCGAAACTGGAATTGAAGAAGCCGCTGTAACGGATTTTCGGCACCACAATGTCGCCAGGCTGTGGCTTGAGTTCATCGACCAGTTGATAGTCCCATCCGCCTTTGGCCAGCAGTTGCCCTTCGAGCTCCGGGCGCTTGCGCATGGTTTTCAGGGCATTGGACTTATGCCAGTTCGGCGAGCCGGGCCCTCCCGCCTCGACATAGGCCGGGTCCCAGCCATTCTGAAAAAAGATCACCGGGATGCCTGCTGCACGCGCTGCGGCACAGGCCTTGTTGATATTGGCGATAACCGGCCCGGTGCTGCTGACATCGAACCCCGCAAGGTCCAGATAACCCCCCAGCGATGCGTAGGCGTTCTGCATGTCGACGACCACCAGCGCTGTTTCGCCGGGTTTCATGCGCAGCGGCTCGGGACGGGCGGGCAGCACACGGGCGGGTTGCCCGTCCGGCAGGTCGACGCCTGCGACAGTTGCCGAAGCATTCATCAGACCACCTCCTTGAGCTGCGCGATGTGCTTGCGACTGGTCATCAGCGGCTGGATTTTCTCGCCGAAATCCTCGACGCCTTTCACGAAGTCATCGAAGGTCAGCATCACGCCCTGAGTCCCCGGCACACTGGCGACTTCATCGAGCATTCGCGCCACGGTGGCCCAAGAGCCGACCAGCGTGCCCATGTTGATGTTGACCGCCGAGGTCGGGTCGGCCATCTGCCGCAGGTTCGAACCGGCGCTCTTATCCGCCGAGCCCTTCTCGCTCAACCAGGCGATGGCCTCTTCGTCGGCACCGTCCTTGATGTGCTCCCAGCGAGCCCTTGCCGCTTCATCGGTATCGTCGGCGATGATCATGAACAGCACGCAGGAGGTAACGTTGCGGCCGGTCTTTTCGTTGGCTTCGATCAGTTTCTGTGCGGTGGGCGCAAACGCAGTAGGGGTGTTCACGCCCTTGCCGAAGCAGAAGTTGTAATCGGCGTACTGCGCTGAGAAAGCCATGCCTGCTTCGCTTTGACCGGCGCAGATCAGCTTCATGTCGGCCTTTGGACGAGGGCTGACGCGGCAGTCCTGCATGCTGAAATGCTCGCCCTTGAAATCACTGCTGCCGGTGGCCCACAGGTCGCGCAGAACCTGGGCGTATTCGGCCAGGTATTCATAGCGGGTATGGAAGAACTCATCGCCGGGCCACAGGCCCATCTGCTCGTATTCGGGTTTCTGCCAGCCGGTGACCAGGTTGATCCCGAAGCGGCCATTGGAGATCGAATCGATGGTCGAGGCCATGCGTGCCGCGATGGCAGGTGGAATGGTCAGAGTGGCCACGGTGGCGAACAACTGGATCTTGCTGGTCACTGCCGCCAGCCCCGCCATCAGCGTGAAGGACTCCAGGTTGTGCTCCCAGAACTCTGTCTTGCCGCCGAAGCCGCGCAGTTTGATCATCGATAACGCAAAGTCGAAACCGTAGCCCTCGGCCGTCTGCACGATCTGTTTGTTCAGCTCGAAAGTCGGCATGTACTGCGGTGCGTTGCTGGAAATCAGCCAGCCGTTGTTGCCGATGGGGATGAAGATACCGATGTCCATATAAGGCCTCTCTGCGTTGGTCGATGCGTGCAAGAGCACTTGATTCATCTCTTAATTCGCCATTGCATTAAGCGGGCCATAAATTTTTATTGTTTTTATTCAATCGCTTAAAAATAAAACTCATTTTTTGCAGACCATTTGGTCTGAATCAGAGCACTTGGTTTGTGCAGGGCGCACGCAGATGGGGCAGAGCCGACCGGCTGGGTAACCCATATCGACAAAACAGCTGCGCCCGTTAAGATGCCCGCTCATTTCGGCATCACTGGATGGATGTGCGTGAACAAGAAACCTCCTGTGACGGAGCCCGCGAGCAAGCGCGGACGCAAGGTCAAGCCCGAAACCGTGGTCAAGACCACTCGCGAGCCCAGTGCTACTTCCCTGAAGCGGCGCATGCGCCTGATGGAAGGCAAGCGCACGCTGATTCTCGATGCGGCGCTGGAGATATTTTCCCGCTATGGCGTGCACGGCAGCAGCCTGGATCAGGTCGCGAGCCTGGCGGATGTTTCCAAGACCAACCTGCTGTATTACTTCAGCAGCAAGGATGATCTGTACCTCAACGTACTGCGTCAGTTGCTTGAAGTCTGGCTGAGCCCGCTGGTGCATTTCACTGCCGACAAGGAGCCGGTGCAGGCTATCGGTGCCTACATCAAGGCCAAGCTGGAAATGTCTCGCGATCACCCGGCCGAATCACGGCTGTTCTGTATGGAAGTGATGCAGGGCGCGCCGCTGATTCAGGGCGAGTTGCAGCACCCGTTGCGCGACACGGTGCAGGCCAAGGTGGCAGTCATTCAGCACTGGATCGACAATGGCCAGTTGGCCCCGATTAACCCGCACCATCTGATTTTCACCCTGTGGGCGACCACTCAGCATTACGCCGATTTCCGCACTCAGGTCGAGGCCGTGACCGGCAAGACGCTGGACGACCCGGTGTTTTTCGAAGAAGTGCTGGCGAGCCTGCGCAGCATGATCCTGGACGGCATCCTGCCGCGTACTGCCTGAAAAATTGCGCGGGCCCCGACACGCGCACCCTGGACGCGCAGCGAATGCAGGTCATGCACAAACCAAGTGCTCTGATTCAGACCATTTGATCTGTTCTGCGCGGTGAAATCGAGTCAGGCCGTTGTTCCATAGCGTTTTCCCGGTAGTGGCATGGATGCTGCTACGGCCTGAGAGTCGGCCAGGTGCTGCCCTCATCGGCCATTACCCTCAGGAAAACGTCTATGTACAAGAAACTGTTGCCCGGGACATTGTGTGCGGCTGTAGCGTTCGGGGCCGCCGGCTTCGCTCAGGCCGAGGGCTTGACCCTGAAGGGACCTGCGAAAATCGCCATGGTCTACATTAGCCCGCGCAATGATGGCGGCTGGACTCAGGCATTCGATGAGGCGCGCGTGAAGCTTGAAAAGGATCTGGACACAAAAATCCAGTTCGTTGAAAGCGTGCCCGAGAACGCCGCTGCCATTACCCCAGTGGTCGACCGGCTCATCGCGCGCGGTGCCAATATCATCGTCGGTACTGCATTCGGTTACTCAGATACCTTCCTTGCGCTGGCCAAAAAATACCCTGATGTCGCGTTCCTGAACGGCTCGGGCACCACCAACGCGGCGAACCTCGAATCGTTTTATGGCCGTACCTACGAGAGCCAGTACCTGTGCGGCATGGCCGCTGGTGCTGCGTCGAAAACCGGCAAGCTGGGCTTCGTCGCCGCCAACCCGTTCGGCCAGGTCAACTGGACCATCAACGCCTACGAACTGGGTGCCCGGCAGATCAATCCGAAAGCCACCGTCACTGTGGTTTATACCGGCGCCTGGAATGACCCGGTCAAGGAGCGCGCGGCAACCATGGCATTGATCGACAACGGCGTCGATGTGGTCGGCCAGCACGTCGACAGCCCGACACCGCAGATCGTCGCTCAGGAGCGCGGCATTCATGGCACCGGCCACCATCGGGATCTGAGCGAGTTTGCCCCCAAGGCAACCGTCTGTTCTTCGTTGTGGGTCTGGGACCGCTTCCTGGGGCCAGAGCTCAAAAAGGTCATCGCGGGCAACTGGACCCCGCCTGCCAACGGTGCACTGCTGTCGATGCAGCAGGGCGGCACCGATATCACGCTGAGCAAAGACCCGATCATTTCGAAAGACAATCGCAAGAAGATCATGGCCGAGCGTGACGAACTGCTGGCAGGCAGGAAAATCATCTACAGCGGACCGCTGGCGGACCGTGACGGCAAGGAGCGGGTTGCGGCCGGTCAGCAATTGTCTGACCCGGATCTGTGGAAAATGGACTGGTTTGTCGAAGGCGTGAAGACTCAGCAATGAGTCAGGTCAACGCGCTGCAACTCACTGGCATCAGTAAATCGTTCGATGGCTTCAAGGCGCTGATCGATGCCGACTTCACCGCCTGTTGGGGCGAAGTGCATGCGTTGCTGGGCGAGAACGGTGCAGGCAAGTCATCACTGATGAACATTGCAGCCGGGCTGTACGCACCGGAAACCGGCACGCTGCTGCTGGACGACAATCCGGTTCAGCTTCAGGGGCCCAGGGACGCCAGTCGTTACCGGATTGGCATGGTTCACCAGCATTTCAAGCTGGTGAAGCCCTTTACAGTGGCGCAGAACATTCTGTTGGCGCTGCCTGAGCAACCGGGCGAAGGCAGCTATCGAAAGCGTCTGCGTGCGCTGGAGCAAGAGATTGTCAGCAAGGCGGACGAACTGGGGTTTGCGATTGACCCGGCCCGGACCGTCGACAGCCTGTCGGTTGCCGAGCAGCAGCGCGTCGAGATTCTCAAGGTGCTGCTGGCCGGTGCGCGCATTCTGATCCTTGATGAGCCGACCGCAGTCCTGACCGATCAGGAGGCCGAACGTTTGCTGCTGACCGTTCAGGCCTTTGCGCGGCAGGGCGCTGCGGTGATTCTGGTGACGCACAAGATGGCCGACGTCAAACGCTATGCCGACCGTGTGACCGTGATGCGCGGCGGGCGCACCGTGCAGACTGTTGACCCGCAGAAGGTGAGTGTCGAGCAACTGGTGCAACTGACCGTGGGCGAGTCGGTGCCGGTCGCAGAACATCATTGCGCAACGCCTGGTGAGGTTCGTTTACAGGTACGCGATTTGCGCAGCGTCGGCAGCGGCGCACTCAACGGCGTGAACATGACCCTGCACGCCGGGCAGATCTACGGTATTGCAGGCGTTGGCGGCAATGGTCAGGCCGAACTGGCCAACGCATTGATGGGGCTGCCGCAGGCCACCGAGGGCGAAATCCACATGGCCTCTTTTGGCGACCTGCGCAGTGCGTCGGCTGATCAGCGTCGGCAACTGCGCATCGCTTCCATCCCGGCGGACCGCTACGGCGCGGCGCTGGCCGGATCGCTGTCGGTAGCCGAGAACTTCGGCATCGGCAACATCCATAGCGGGCAATACGGTTCTTTCTGGCGTCTGGGCTACAAGCGCCTGAAACAGGACGCGCAACGCGCAGTGGCGGACTTCGATGTGCAGGGCGTGCGCTCTCTCGATCAGAAAGCTGCACTGCTGTCGGGCGGCAACGCACAGAAACTGGTGATCGCCCGTGAATTCAGCCGCGACCCGCAATTGGTGCTGGTGCATAGCCCGAGCCGTGGCCTGGACGTGCGTGCCACACAGGCAGTGCATGCCCGCCTGCGCGCGGCACGCGATGCAGGCGCTGCGGTGCTGGTGATCAGCGAAGACCTGGACGAAGTATTGAGCCTGGCTGACCGTATCGGCGTAATGAACGGCGGGCGTGTCGTCGCCGAGTTCGATTACCCCGCTGACCGTCAGGCTATCGGCAAAGCGATGGTGAGCCATGAGTGACACAACTGCATTGCAACACACTGTTCCGGCACGCCAACCGTTGCTGTCGCGCCGCTACACGCTGGAACTTCGTCAGCAGACTGGCTGGCCCTTGCAGGCGCTGATCATAGCCCTGGCGTTGCTGGTCGGCCTGGCGATCTGTACCACTATCCTGATTCTTGCCGGGGTGCCTGCTGACGAGTTGCTCAACGAATTCGTCGTTCAAACGGTGTTCGATGCCCAAAACTTCAAGGCTGTGCTGTTTCAGGCGTCGCCGATGATTATGGTCGGCCTGGCCGGGTGCATGGCGTTTCGTGCGCGCTTCTGGAACCTGGGGCTGGAGGGCCAGATGATCTGGGGAGCGATTGGTGCCACGGCGATTTCGCTGTTCCAGGTGGGGCCGGAAGTTCTGCGCCTGCCGCTGATGATGGCGGCGGCTGTGATCTGCGGGTTGCTGTGGAGCCTGGGGCCGGTACTGTTGAAGCTCAAGTGGCAGGTCAACGAGATCATCTCGACCCTGATGCTCAATTACATCGCCGCCAACTTCCTTCTGCATCTGGTTTATGGCAGTTGGAAGGACCCGCGAGACAACTTTCCCTACTCGCCTGCGTTTCAAAGCTTTGAGCGTTTGCCTGATCTGTTTGCGGGGTATAACGCAGCGATCCCCCTGGCGCTGTTGGTCACCGGCCTGACCCTGTGGTTTGTCGGTGTCTCGCGGGCCGGGCTGTACCTGCGCTTCGTCGATGCCAACCCGAAGGTCGCCGGGGCTGTGGGTGTGCCGGTGCGCAAGATGATCATCGGCACTGTGCTGCTTTCAGGTGCACTGGCAGGGCTCGCAGGTTTCGTTGTGACGTCCGGGCAGGAAGGGCGCCTTACCCAGTCGTTCTATCAGGGCTACGGTTTTTCCGGGATTCTCATCGCCTTTCTGGCCCGCAATAACCCGGTGGCCGCCACCGTGGTCGCGCTGCTGATCGCCATGCTGTTCGTGGCCGGGCGCAACCTGCAGGTGTTCTATCAGATTCCGTTTTCGATGGTGCAACTGATCCAGGCAATCCTGGTGATCTGCGTCGCGTCGTCGGACTTTTTCATCCGCCATCGCCTGCGGCGCATTCAGGCAGGAGAACGTTGATGGAGCTTATTTCCCACTGGTTGGGCAGCGCACCGGATTTCGCCGTGCCGTTTGCGCTGGCCGCACTGGGCCTGATCCTCATCGAGCGCAGCGGTGTACTGGCGCTGGGCGTCGAGGGGCTGATGCTGGTCGGCGCATTGGCAGGCATCGGTATGCAGTTGAGCCTGGGCTCGCCTGGTCTTTCGCTGCTGGCGTCGATGGTGGCGGCAGGTCTGGTTTCGTTGCTGTTTGCGCTGATGGTGTTGGTGCTGCGGATCAATCAGGTGATTGCCGGCCTGGCGCTGGTGTTCTTCTGTCAGGGTTTGACCGGGCTGCTGGGTACGCTGCTTGGCTGGACCAACCGGCCAGTCAGCGGCTTGCAGGCGGTCGAGCTGTGGCCGTTGTCCGAGCTGCCTGTGGTGGGCCGGGTCTTTGTGCAGAACCCGTTGGTGTACCTGACCGTGGTGATTTTCATCGCGGTGGTCTGGCTGCTCGATCGTACGCGCACCGGGCTGCGTCTGCGCGCGGTCGGCGAGAACCCGCAGGCCGCCGATGCCGCAGGCATTTCTGTGTTGGGTTACCGCCTGGCGGCAATTGTCGCCGGTTCTGCATTGATGGGGCTGGCGGGCGGCTTCATTGCCGTACTCAGTACCAAGATGTGGATCGCGGACATGACAGGCGGACGCGGCTGGATTGCGGTTTCGCTGGTGATCTTCGCGCGCTGGTCGCCCTGGCGTGCGTTGGCCGGTGCTTTGCTGTTCGGTGGCATCGAGGCGCTGATTCCGCAATTGGCGGCTACGGGGGTGCGCCTGCCTCAGTATTTCGTCTTGATGACGCCCTACGCGGTCACGTTGTTGGTGATGGTCTGGGTGGCAAGCGTCAAGCGTCAATCCAGCAGTCAGCCGGGTGCGTTGGGCGAGCCTTATATTCGTGAGGAACGACGCTGAGCAAAACACGTCAAGCGCCGTAATACGGGCGGTTCAGCAGGGGTTAAGGAATTTTTGACAGCCGGCATGCTCTAATCCGGTTACCAGCGTTCGTCAAAACCAGGAGCTCCTGAATGTTTACCTCGCGTCGTTTGATCATTGTTGCCACCGCCGTAGCCATGCTGTCGGGCTGTGCAACATCCAATCCCTATGACAATCAAGGCCAGGCGCAAAGCTCCGGTGGCATGAGCAAAACAGCCAAGTACGGCGGACTCGGCGCATTGGCCGGTGCAGTAGCAGGTGCCGCCATCGACCACAATCATCGTGGCAAGGGCGCATTGATTGGTGCTGCCGTTGCGGGCGCTGCATCGGCGGGGTATGGCTATTACGCAGACAAGCAGGAAGCAGCATTGCGCGCGAGCATGGCCAATACTGGCGTCGAGGTGCAGCGTCAGGGCGACCAGATCAAACTGATCATGCCGGGTAACATCACGTTCGCAACGGACTCTTCGGCAATCGCCAGCAGCTTCTATTCGCCGCTCAACAACCTGGCGAATTCGCTCAAGCAGTTCAACCAGAACAACATTGAAATCGTCGGTTACACCGACAGCACCGGCAGCCGCCAGCACAACATGGACCTGTCGCAACAGCGCGCACAAAGCGTTGCGACGTACCTGACTTCGCAGGTCGTTGATCAATCGCACCTCTCCGTGCGAGGCGCGGGCCCCGACCAACCGATTGCCAGCAACGCCGATGTCAATGGCCGCGCCCAGAACCGCCGTGTCGAGGTAAACCTCAAGCCGATTCCGGGTCAGCAGTACTGATCAACAACGTTGCGTCGCGGGTTGGTTGAATGCGGGGCAAAGTGGGAGCGAGCTTGCTCGCGAAGGCGATGGCTAAAACGCTAGTTTTGCGGCGGCCTTTATGGCCTTTTCGCGAGCAAGCTCGCTCCCACGAGTCACTATCAATGCTGTGCTGGATACTGCTCATGCAGCCGGTCCAGCAGCCGGTCTTTTTCTTCCCATAGCGCATTGATCCACTGCTGGAATTCCAGGCGGTACTCGCCGTCCTGGTCGTAATTTTTGCCGAGAAACTGCTGCGGGATTTTGATCTCTTCGAAGTGGGCAACCACTTCCCTCACGTTACCGCACAGCAGGTCCCAGTAGCCGGGTTGTCCGCCAGGGTAATGGATGGTCACGTTGATGATCGACTCCAGCTGTTCGCCCATCGCATCGAGCACGAAGGCAATGCCGCCAGCCTTGGGTTTGAGCAAGTGGCGGAAGGGCGAGTTCTGCTGCGCGTGCTTACCGGCGGTGAAGCGCGTGCCTTCTGCGAAGTTGAAAATCCCCACCGGGTTGTGACGAAACTTCGCGCAGGTGCGGCGGGTGGTTTCCAGATCCTTGCCTTTCTTTTCCGGGTGTTTCGCAAGGTACGCCTTGGAGTAACGCTTCATGAACGGAAAACCCAACGCCCACCACGCCAGACCGATGATCGGGACCCAGATCAACTCCTGCTTGAGGAAGAATTTCAACGGACGAATGCGTCGGTTGAGCACGTATTGCAAGACCATGATGTCGACCCAGCTCTGGTGATTGCTGGTGACCAGATACGAGTGTTTGTAATCGAGCCCTTCCAGCCCGCTCAGGTGCCAGCGGGTGTGGCAGAGCAGTTTGATCCAGGCATTGTTGTTGCCTATCCAGGTTTCATGGATGTGGCTCATCAGCCAGTCGGTAAAGCGCTGTGCCGCAGAGAAGGGCAGGCAGATCTTGAGGATCGTGACCGCGAACAGCACCGTGCAACAGACGATGGTGTTCAGCGCCAATAACAGCGATGCGATGACGCCGCGCAACGGGGCAGGCAGGAAATCCATGAAGGAGATGGCTCCGGAAGTTGTCGAAAGCCGCAGATGGGTCTGCGGCATCATGAGTAGGCATCAGGACAGCGTGTCGGCCTGTATCGCCGTCAGTGCGATGGTATAGACGATGTCATCCACCTGTGCGCCACGTGGCAGGTCGTTCACCGGCTTGCGCAGGCCTTGCAGCATCGGGCCAAGGCTTACACAGTCGGCACTGCGTTGCACCGCCTTGTAGGTGGTATTGCCAGTATTGAGGTCCGGGAACACGAACACGTTGGCACGTCCTGCCACCGGGCTGTCCGGGGCCAGCTGTCGGGCGACATGTTCGTTGGCGGCCGCATCATACTGCAGCGGCCCGTCGATCAATAGATCGCGCCGGGTTTCCCGTGCCAGTTGCGTTGCTTCGCGGACCTTCTCCACTTCTTCGCCGCTGGCCGAGTTGCCGCTGGAATAGCTGATCATCGCTACCCGTGGCGAAATGCCGAACGCAGTGGCTGAGTCGGCGCTTTGCAAGGCGATCTCGGACAGCTCGCTGGCACTCGGATGCGGGTTCATGATGCAGTCGCCGTACATCAGCACCTGCTCGGGGAACAGCATGAAAAATACCGAAGACACCAGCGTGCAGCCCGGCGCGGTCTTGATCAGTTGCAGGGCCGGCCGGATGGTGTTGGCGGTGGAGTGAATGACGCCCGATACCAGCCCGTCGACTTCGTCCAGCGCCAGCATTACGGTGCCGATGACCACCGGGTCTTCGAGCTGTTGCTCGGCCATGGGCGCGTTCAGGCTTTTGTTTTTGCGCAGTTCCACCATCGGCGCAACATAGCGCTCGCGAATCAGCTCCGGGTCAAGAATCTCCAGCCCCGGTGGCAGCTCGATACCGTGTGCCTGAGCCACGGCCTGAACTTCCTCGGGTCTGGCCAGTAACACACAGCGCGCGATACCGCGCGCCTGGCAGATGGCCGCCGCCTGAATGGTCAGCGGTTCGTTGCCTTCGGGCAGGACAATACGCTTGTTGGCTGCCTGCGCTCGCTGGATCAGTTGATAGCGAAACACGGCAGGCGACAGGCGCAGCTCGCGGGGTGTTCCGCAGCGCTGGTGCAGCCAGCCGGCGTCCAGATGGCCGGCCACGAAATCGGTGATGTTTTCCGCGCGCTCGCGGTCATCGATGGGGATTTCCTTGTTTAACTGATTGAGCCGGTTTGCCGTGTCATAGGAACCGCTGCTGACCGACAGCACAGGCAGACCGGCCTGGAATGCACCTCGGCACAGTTCCATGATGCGCGGGTCGGGCACGGTATCGCTGGTCAGCAACAGGCCCGCCAGCGGTACGCCATTTATTGCCGCCAGGCTCACTGCCAGAATGATGTCGTCACGGTCGCCCGGCGTCACGACCAGCACGCCCGGCTTGAGCAGTGGAACGGTATTGAGCACCGTTCGGGCACAGATAATGATTCTGGACATGCGCCGCTGATCGTAATCGCCTGCGTTGAGTACCTGCGCGCCTAGCAATTCGGCCACATCACGAGTGCGCGGCGCATTGAGTTCAGCGCGATAGGGAATGCAGCCCAGCAGTCGGAAATCGCCACTGCGCAGCAGTGGAGAGTGCTCTTTCAGGCGAGAGGAGAAGACTTCCATGCTCTCTTCGGTGCGCACCTTGTTGAGTATCACGCCCAGCACCTTCGGGTCCTTGGGGCCACCAAACAGCTGGGCCTGCAATTCGACCCTGCCCGACAGCTCGGCAAGCACTTCGTTTTCCGGGGCAGAGACCAGAATGACGTCAGCATCCAGGCTCTTGGCCAGATGCAGATTGACCCGCGCGGCATAGCTCGCGCTGCGGGTCGGGACCATGCCTTCGACCACCAGCACGTCCTTGCCGACAGCTGCCTGTTGATAAAGATTGATGATCTCTTCGAGCAGTTCATCCAGTTGACCATCGCCGAGCATGCGCTCGACATGCGCCAGCCCCAGAGGCTTGGGCGGCTTCAGGCCGTGGGTGCGGGCCATCAGTTCGGTCGAGCGCTCGGGGCCCAGATCGCCGGGGTGCGGCTGGGCAATCGGTTTGAAAAAACCTACTTTCAAGCCTGCGCGCTCCAGTGTGCGCACCAGGCCCAGGCTGATAGAGGTCAACCCCACGCCGAAGTCAGTGGGGGCGATAAAAAAAGTCTGCATACTGGCTTCTCGATTGAGCAGTGCAAGGGTCGCAGCACATAGGGAACAGCTGCTGACCAAAAAAGTCCGGAAATCGTCTAACGCGATTTCTCTGCGGCAAGACTATCGTTATCTGCGGCGTTAGCACACCAGCCGCAGCGAAAGGCCTGACCTGTCATCTGTTGGCGTTTTATCGGGTCAAGAACCCAGGCTCGCGACTGCCATGGCGGCTGATGGCGCAGGTGCTGAGTGTGGCCGCAGGACAGCACGGCAATCCAGTGCCCTTCTTGATCCTGTTGCAAGTTGATAACAGTTGAACCTTCCATTCTGGGCCGTTTGTCAGAGTTGCGTTCGCTTTCGGGCGATTGCTTGGTTAAACTTGCTCGTTCTTCAATCTTAAGCAAAAGGTCTTGTCCCCATGCCGATCGCCGCCAATAAGGCTGTCTCCATTGACTATACCCTGACCAACGACGCTGGTGAGGTCATCGACAGCTCTGCCGGTGGTGCGCCGCTGGTTTACCTGCAAGGTGCAGGCAACATCATCCCGGGCCTGGAAAAGGCGCTGGAAGGCAAGGACGTCGGTGACGAGCTGAAGGTAGCCGTCGAGCCGGAAGATGCCTATGGTGAATACTCCGCCGAACTGGTCAGTACCCTGAGCGCCAGCATGTTCGAAGGTGTCGACAAACTCGAAGTCGGCATGCAGTTCCACGCATCCGGTCCGGACGGCGGCATGCAGATCGTGACCATCCGCGATCTGGACGGCGATGACGTTACTGTTGACGGCAACCACCCGCTCGCGGGCCAGCGCCTGAACTTCGACGTAAAGGTTGTGGCTATCCGCGATGCCAGTGAAGAAGAAATGGCTCACGGCCATGTTCACGGTGAAGGCGGTCATCAACACTGATTTGTGCTGCTAAGCTCAGGTCACTGAAAAGGCGCCCTGGCTGTTCTGCGATGACGACTTTCGTTACGCGTGCGGTCACGGTGCCTTTTTTCAGGCTGTGGCTTTGGGTTACTTGTTTCAAAAGGGGTTCTCATGAGTGCTTTTCACGACATCAAATTGAAAGCGCTGGGTGGTCAGGAACTGCCGATGGCGGGTTTTAAGAACAAAGTGGTTCTGGTGGTCAACGTCGCGTCCAAATGCGGGCTGACACCGCAATACGCAGCACTTGAAAACCTCTATCAGCAATACAAGGACAAGGGCCTGGAGATTCTCGGGCTGCCGTGCAACCAGTTTGCCGGGCAGGAACCGGGCAGCGAAAAAGAGATCGCCGAATTTTGCGAACTCAATTACGGCGTGACCTTTACGCTGGGTGAAAAACTCGACGTCAATGGCCCTGACCGGCATTCGCTTTATCGCCTGCTGGCTGGCGAAGGCGCCGAGTTTCCCGGGGATATCACCTGGAATTTCGAAAAGTTTCTGGTCGGCAAGAACGGTGGCGTGAGCGCGCGTTTCTCTCCGCGTACTGCACCGGATGATCCCGCAGTGATTCAGGCCATTGAAAAGGCCTTGGCACAAAGCTGATCACCTCGTCGAGGTAGCACCGGGTTAGCGTGTGCTTGCCCGGCTGTCTTGCGCCTTGGCGGCTTTTGCACTCAAATCAGCCAAATCAATAGTACTGGGCCAGCGCTGATGCCCAGCGATATTCTGCGCGCTTGATCCGGCGCTTGTCGCCGTATTGCAATCGACCATTTTTCCGGAGTTTCGCATGTCGGTAGAAGCCTTGTTTACGCCTTTCCGTCTGGGCAGCCTGGAATTGTCGTCGCGGGTGGTGATGGCACCCATGACCCGTTCGTTCTCGCCGGGACATGTACCCAACTCAAAGGTGATCGAGTACTACCGGCGTCGCGCGGCGGCAGGTGTCGGGCTGATTGTCACCGAAGGAACGACGGTCAACCACAAGGCTTCCAACGGCTACCCGAACGTTCCGCAGTTTTTTGGTGATGCGCCACTGGCGGGCTGGCGCAAGGTTGTTGAGGCGGTGCACGCAGAGGGTGGCAAGATCGTCCCGCAACTCTGGCACGTCGGTGCGGTTCGTCGTCCCGGTACCGAGCCGGACGGTAGCGTGCCTGCCTATGGGCCGATGGAGAAGGTCAAGGACGGTCAAGTGCTGGTGCATGGCATGAGCAAACAGGACATTGATGATGTTGTGGCCGCTTTTGCCCAGGCCGCTGTCGATGCCAAGGCGATTGGCATGGACGGTGTCGAAATTCATGGGGCCCACGGTTATCTGATTGATCAGTTCTTCTGGGAGGGCAGCAATCAGCGCAGTGACGAGTACGGTGGCAGCCTGGCCAACCGTTCGCGGTTTGCCATCGAGCTGATCAAGGCAGTGCGCGTCGCGGTAGGGGCGGACTACCC
Organism: Pseudomonas sp. Pme6b; assembly: GCF_058129925.1. NCBI lineage: Bacteria > Pseudomonadati > Pseudomonadota > Gammaproteobacteria > Pseudomonadales > Pseudomonadaceae > Pseudomonas > Pseudomonas sp. Pme6b. The sequence goes on along the minus strand of NZ_CM176704.1, from coordinate 4,994,403 downwards.
CATCATCTTCCGTTTCTCACAATGGAAACAGCAGGATTACACCGCACGTCTGGTGCAGACGCCCGAGGCGCTGGGCGAATTCCTGCAACCGCTGGCTGACGCCGGAGTGGATATCTTCCATTGCTCTACGCCTCGTTTCTGGGAAGCCGAGTTTGAAGGCTCTGACCTGAACCTCGCAGGCTGGACGCGCAAACTGACCGGTAAACCGACCATTACCGTCGGCAGTGTCGGGCTGGACGGTGAGTTTCTGCAGTTCATGGTCAACACCGATAAGGTCGCACAGCCGGCCAGCCTGGAAAATCTGCTGAAGCGGCTGGGCAACGACGAGTTTGATCTGGTTGCGGTGGGACGTGCCTTGCTGGTCGACCCGGACTGGGCATTGAAAGTGCGTGAGGGGCGCGAGCAGGACATCCTGCCATTCAGTCGAGAGGCACTGACGACACTGGCCTGATCTTATTGGTAGCTGCCTGCCTGGTCTCTTTGGTATTTACAGGTTTTTCGCCCGGGCAGGCCTCACGCAGTTGTCGTTCGAACTGATCGATGATCGCCGTCCAGCCCTGGCGACTGGCGTGTTGACGGGCATTGAGGCGCACCCGGCGCAACGTTTCGCTGTCTTCCAGCAACCAGCGTGCTGCGTCGATGAACGCCGCCTCGTCACCCGGCATGGCCAAGGCCCCATTGTGGCCATGACGAATATGCTGTCCGGCAGCGGCTTCGTCGTAAGCAACCACACCCAGCCCTGAGGCCAGCGCTTCAAGGACCACGTTGCCGAACGTTTCGGTCAGGCTGGGGAACAGAAACATATCTGCCGAGGCATAGTGCATGGCCAGCACTTCACCGCGCTGAGTGCCGCAGAAGATCGCATCCGGGATCTGCTGCTCAAGCTGCTGGCGCTGAGGCCCTTCGCCGACAACAATCAGTTTGATATTACGTTGCGGGTAACTGTCCTTGAGCGTTTCGAAGCTGACTTTGAGCAAGCCCAGGTTTTTCTCGGGTGCCAGGCGGCCGACGTGTATGACGCCGATATCACCTGCTTGCAGGCCCCAGCTTTCGCGCAGAGTCTGCGAACGCCTGGACGGGGTGAACAACTGGCTGTCGACGCCGCGAGACAGCAACTCGATCCTTTCAAAGCCGCGCCGCTCCAGTTCCACCTTCTGGCTGATGCTCGGCACCAGCGTCATGCGCGAGCGGTTGTGGAACCAGCGCAGGTAGTGGGTCAGCAGCCGGGTGATAAAACCCATGCCGTATTGCTGTGTGTACTGTGGAAAGTTGGTGTGAAAGCCACTGATCACCGCTATACCCAGACGCCGCGCTGCCCGTAGCGCCGACAGCCCCAGCGGGCCTTCAGTGGCGATGTACAACACATCCGGTCGACGCCGCTGCCAGCGGCGCAGCAGTTTGTGCATCGAAGACTGACCCCATTGCAACCCTGGATAGCCCGGTATCGGCCAGCCCCGGCACAGCAACAGGTCTTCTGCGGCACCTGCATGGGTCTCGTCATTCTGGCGCGGCCGAACCAGCTCGACCCGATGCCCGCGCAACCGCAACCCTTCACAAAGACGCCCCAGGGTATTGGCAACGCCGTTGATCTCGGGAATGAAGGTTTCAGTAATCAGGGTGACGTTAAGAATTTTGCTCATGAGAGCAGTTTCGGCTGGTTACATTTCGGTTATGTGGCGGTTGTGTGAACTTCAAGTGGCTTCACATCAACCGCCCCGATTCATCTCAATCGGCGATTTTCAGGATCGGCGATTCGCTCCATGGCTGCAGGTTTTGGCAGAAATCTCTGGTCGTCGACCACAGATCTGAGCTGCTCAAGGCTCATGTTTTCCATAAAAAAGGTCGAGCGGGGCTGGATATGTTTGCCTAGAGTGGCAGGTTCGGCCGCTGTAAGGTCTTCGACCCTCTGGCTCAATATCTGAGCAAACCTGCCTGATCGCGATTGCGGGAGTGTTTCAAGACCTGCAGGTCGGTTGGTATTGATGGGTTTGACTGTTGCGGTGTTTACGATGTTTTCCATTGCTCTATGGCTCCTGTTGTCTAGACGCAACAGAGCAAGCGCAATGCCAATATTGATATATTAGTTTGGTCCTACACGCTTGAGCCGAGTGGGCAGGGTGTTAATTTTTTTGGCCTACAGAGACGGCCTACATGAGATTTTTTGAAACGCTGGCAACGTTTGTTCTTTAGCGGCAACCGCTTGCCGACTGTCAGGTAGACGAGTTTGGTCATGGTTGTAAGGCTTGAGGTTTTTGTTTGTAGGAAGCTTCTTTATAGCTATATTTTTTGCAGGGTTTTGATTCGTCTGATAGCATTCGCTCTCTTTTCAAAGGGATATGAAATGTCAGATTTAATATATGCGCCACCGAAAGCCAGCCTGGAAAAAGATGAAACGGACAGTAGAGGTCCGGAATTTTATGTCGTGTCTCTAAAGAAATTCTTCATTCTGTATCTTTTGACATCGGGCTTTTTCGCGATTCACTGGTTTTATCGAAACTGGTCGCTGAACAAGAAATTTTCAGGCAGTAAGGTGTGGCCCGTTGCGCGTGTGATCTTCGCCGTTATTTACGCCTTTCCACTATTTCGCACTGTGGACAAAAGTCTGCGGCGACAGGGGCGTGGTCACATGGCGTACTGGGCGATTAGCGGCCTGGTGTTGCTGGCGTTGACTATTGCGGGGATGGTGCTTTCGCAAGGTGTTTCCGGGAATGTGCAATTCAAACCGGTCGGCGGCTGGCTGGTATGGGCGGTTCTGCTGGCCACTGCGCAAACATTTAATTTAATGCTGGTGCAGTCGAAGATGAATGCCGCGGCGCTTGATCCAGACGGAAGTACCAACTCAAGATTGACATGGGCCAATGGCCTATGGATTCTTGCCGGGTGTGCTATCTGGTTGATGAGTATACCGACCTACCTCTCTGCGTCTGCTGCAGCGTAGATACTACTGACGCCAATTGAAGTGCCGAACAGATCATTCATTACCTATTCGGCACTCTTTCAGGCTTTGTCGTCACTCAGCCAGTCAATCAGAGTAATCAGCCCAGGTCATTGACCAGTTGGCCGATCACTTCACCTACCTTGGCCAGGTCCGGAGCAGCCAGGCGATGTTCGTCGGCATACGAATACGCCACGCTGAACAGACCTGCTGTACGTGGGGAGTAAGACGGAGCGTCTTTCTCGAAAACACGATTGGTTGCTTCGGCGGTCAGGGAGCTGGAACTGATGACCAAACGTTCTTCCGGGTTATTTACGCCGTTGATGTAAACGTTGTCTGGATTGATCGACCATTCGGCCAGTTCACTGACCAGAAACGCACGAATTTTTTCTTCGATTGTGGCGTGTTTAGCGGCAAATGCAGCAGGGTTTACTGGAGTATTCATGATTTAACTTCCTTGTTAAGTTCATGTGTCGCATGTTCGATGGAAGCGGACTTCACATGAACGGGTTGTTTGAGGCTCTATTGAGCCTCAGTTGACAGGGCCTTGTGCGGTAAATATATATAGCGAGTGATTTTTATCAGATAGTCCGGGCCGTATTGCGCGGCCCGGTGATATTTCGGGGTTCAGCCTCGTGCCTGCGTCACCGGCAATGCATCCGCCCCGCGTTCGCGCACCCAGAACAATGTCGCACCGGCCACTGCGGCGGGCATCATCAGCAGGTTGACCACCGGGATCAGCAAGGCGACGTAGACAATGCCGCCGAAGCTCAGGCTTTGCCAGCGCTTGCTTTTCAGCCAGCCGAGCATTTCGTTCCAGCCCAGTTTGTGGTTGTCGGCGGGGTAGTCAATGTACTGGATCGCCATCATCCACACGCCGAACAACAGCCACAGCGGGGCGGCTATTATATTGGCCACAGGGATGAACGACAGAATGAACAGCCCGAGCATGCGCGGCAGCATATAGCCCAGCTTGCGGGCTTCGCGGGCCAGGGTACGTGGCACCATGGCCACCAGTTCGGCCCAGCTGAAATCCGGTGAATCGTCCACGCCACAAACCACGGCTTCGACTTTTTCGGAGAGAAACCCATTAAACGGCGCGGAGATGATGTTGGCGACCACGGTGAAGGTGAAAAACACCATCAGCAGGACCAGCACCACGAACAGCGGCCAGAGGATATAGCTGAGAAAGCTCAGCCAGTGAGGGAGCGTAGGCATGAAGGTGTCGACCCACAGCTCGAACTGGTGCACCGCCAGATAGATCAGGCCGCAGAACAACACCACATTGATGCTCAAGGGCAGCAGGACGAACAATCGCAAACCAGGACTGAGGACCAGTTTCAGTCCCTCTCTGAGGTATTGCGGGCCGGTAAGGGCGGGCGCGGGCATGGCAGTCTCCAGGTGCTTGAAAGGCGTGACCTTACCGGCTTTGTGATAGCCATGAAAGAGTTGATGGCTGTCGGCGCTCAGCACCATTCCCCGAGCCCTGAACGCGCTTGCCGGGGCCGGATGTTCGCGCGAGTACACTGCTGTCGGTCAGTCACCCTATAGAAGTGACCTATGGGGTGGATTGTGAAACGATATTTCCTTAACCTTTGCTACCCCGATAGGCTTGGCACCAATTTCAGGACCTGTCTCAGGAGTCAGAACTTTCAGGATCCGCCGAGTGAATGGCACTTCCCCAAGTGTTTCGGCGGTCCTTTTTTATCCAGCTGTTTCGATTGCGGCTTGAACAGTCGGTCGACAGGAGTGTGTCATGTCAGACGTACGTCATTCCCGAGTGATCATTCTCGGTTCCGGCCCTGCCGGTTACAGCGCTGCGGTTTACGCCGCCCGCGCCAACCTCAAGCCTCTGCTGATCACCGGCATGCAGGCTGGTGGTCAGTTGACCACCACCACTGAAGTCGACAACTGGCCGGGCGACCCCCATGGCCTGACCGGTCCGGCTCTGATGGAGCGTATGCGTGAGCATGCCGAGCGTTTCGAGACTGAAATCGTCTTCGACCACATCAACTCCGTTGATCTGGCCGGCAAGCCGTTCAGCCTTCAGGGCGATAGCGCAACCTACACCTGCGATGCACTGATCATCGCCACCGGTGCCAGCGCCCGTTACCTGGGCCTGCCTTCGGAAGAAGCGTTCATGGGCAAGGGGGTTTCTGCCTGCGCCACATGCGATGGCTTCTTCTACCGCAACCGTGAAGTCGCGGTAGTCGGTGGCGGTAACACGGCGGTGGAAGAAGCGCTGTATCTGGCCAACATCGCCAGCAAGGTGACTCTGGTTCACCGTCGCGAAACCTTTCGCGCCGAGAAGATCCTGATCGACAAGCTGCACGCACGTGTCGCCGAAGGCAAGATCGAGCTCAAGCTCAATGCCACGCTGGACGAGGTATTGGGTGACAACATGGGCGTGACCGGTGCGCGTCTGAAGAAGAATGACGGGACCAGTGACGAGCTGAAAGTCGACGGCGTATTCATCGCCATCGGCCACACGCCGAACACCTCGCTGTTCGAAGGGCAACTGGCTTTGAAAGATGGCTACATGGTTGTGCACGGTGGCCGTGAAGGCAATGCGACTGCTACCAGCGTTGAAGGTGTATTCGCGGCCGGTGATGTGGCTGACCACGTATACCGTCAGGCCATCACCTCGGCTGGTGCAGGCTGCATGGCGGCACTGGACGTCGAGCGTTATCTGGACGGTCTGGCAAACGCCACGTTCTGATTGGCGTCCCTCCAGGCCTCTGCAACCAGGTTCTCGTGCCAATGCGTTGGCACGAGAACCTGTCAGCTCAAGCCTTGCGCTTGAGCGGCTTTCACACCTGCCAGCCCATACTCGATCAGCGCACGGATATTGCCGTGGTCGCTGCCTTCAGGTGTGGCTTGCACCGAGCGGTAGTGCTCGCCAAATGCCAACAGTGCCTCTTCATCGCTCAAACCTTCCAGCAATGCCAGGCCTAGCGTCTTGCAAGACCCTTCGTTTTGCCCGGCAGCATTGTCGACGGCGCCGTTTCTGAACGGCCGAGGCTGATAATCGTAACTTTCTGCGATAAAGGCCAGGGTATCAGCGAACACATGCTCGCCGCTGCGCAGGCTGGTGCGCAGCGAGTTCAGATCAGTCATGTTTGGGTTCCTTGGCGAACGCCGCTTGTTGTTCGGCGTTTGCTTCTTTCTGGTATTGAGCTTTCCACTCGCTGTACGGCATGCCGTAAACCACCTCGCGAGCATCATCGAGGCTGATGTCGATGTGCTTTTCATCGGCGGCGGCCTTGTACCACTTGGACAGGCAGTTACGGCAGAAACCGGACAGGTTCATCAGGTCGATGTTCTGGACATCCTTGCGGCTGTCCAGATGCGCGACCAGGCGACGGAATGCTGCAGCTTCGAGTTCGAGGCGTTCTTGCTCGGTCATGACGGGCTCTTTTCAATAGACGGTTCGCGTCATGATAAGAGTTTCAGCGTTGACCGGCGAGCGTGATCGATACCGATTCGGCAAAGCGCAGCGCATGCGGCTTGTCGACTTCCACTTCTGCGTAGGTCACGGCCTTGTGGCTCATCACCAGGTCCAGCACTTCCTGTGTCAGTCTTTCCAGCAGAGCGAAGCGGTTACCCTCGACATGCTGAATGATGGCCTTGGTGATGGTGCGATAGTTGAGAGCATGCTCGATGTCGTTGTCGCGAACGGCTTCCTGTGCGGCGTAGAGAATAGTCAGATTGATCAGCACATCCTGCTTGTTGACGATTTCGTCTTCGTTGATACCGATATATGTGCGCAGGCGCAGGTCCTTGACCCGGATGCGCGCGGTGCCAGGTTCGAGTCTTGCCATTATTGTCTGCTCCGTCCGATCAATTGCAGAAACTCCATGCGGGTGGTGCTCGAGTCACGGAAGGCCCCCAGCATCACTGAAGTGTTCATGGTCGAATTCTGTTTTTCGACACCGTGCATCATCATGCACATGTGCTTTGCCTCGATGACCACGGCTACACCTGCCGCCCCCGTGACTTGCTGAATGGCATCGGCAATCTGCTTGGTCAGATTTTCCTGAATCTGCAGGCGGCGGGCAAACATGTCCACAATGCGCGCGATCTTCGACAGGCCCAGCACTTTGCCGGTAGGGATATAAGCCACATGCGCCTTGCCTATGAATGGCAACAGGTGGTGCTCGCAGAGTGAATACAGCTCGATATTCTGGACAATGACCATCTCATCATTGTCGGATGCGAACAGGGCGCCATTGACGATTTCGTCGACGCTCTGGGTGTAGCCGTGACACAGATACTGCATCGCTTTGGACGCGCGTTTCGGGGTGTCCAGAAGGCCTTCGCGGTCTGAATCTTCACCAAGGCCGAGCAGAATGTCTCGATAGTGCTGGGGCAGGGACGAACTCATCAGAATGTTCCTCGGGGCGGCTTACTTGACGTGCCGTCCGCCGTTTACGGTCAGTGTTGTGCCGGTGACATAGGTGCTGTCCAGAAGGTAACGCAGGCTCTGGTAGATCACTTCTGCACCAGGCTCTATGCCCAGAGCCGATTTGGCCAGGGCGTTGGCGCGGTAGGCCGCATCGTCCTTGGGTTGAAACATCAACAGCGCCGGTGCTATGCCGTTGACTTTGACAAGAGGGGCGAACCGGGCAGCGAAGGACAGCGTCAGGCTTTCCAGGCCGGCCTTGGTTGCGCAGTAGGCGATGTGCTTGCTGCTGCCCTTGCGGGTCACGTCATCGCTGATATGCACGATGTCAGCGACTTCACTGGCGGTCAGCAACGGCTCACAGTGCAGATTGATCAGGTAGGGTGCCAGCATATGTACGCTGAACATACGCGTGAAGTTATCCGCTTCCTCGCCCGGGGTTTCTGCCAGCCACTCGGATGCATTGTGTACAACGGCACGCAGGCTTGAAGTCTGGGTTTTCAGTAGATCGATGAACGCCATGATCCCGGTTTCGCACGAAAAATCGCCGTAGAGGGCCACCGCTCCGGCCTGGCGCAGTTCCGTCACGCTTGCGTGTTCAGTGCGATAACTGATGATAACCCGATGCCCATGCTCAAGCAGTCGCAAGGCGCAATGCAGGCCTACGCGCTGGCTGGCTCCGGTGATCAGAATCGGTGCAGAAGATAATGTCATCGACAGCTCATGTATCGGTTATCCACAGTGGACGGGGATTGTACGGTCGATTGCTTCTTCCGGTTTACAGGAAAAGTTATACCAGAGAATTTTTTTGTACAACCCTGGGCGGGAGCAAGCCTTTGCAAGGCAGCGTTGCAAGGCACTGCCCAAGGGCATGATGAAGAGGTGAGGTTGTCAGAGGCGGCGAAGACCTGTACCTAAGTGCGGGGGTGTACAGGTCTTTTCGATATTACCGAGGGGATGGCGACTGTGCCGGGCGCGCAGGTGCCGCTGGCGTGCTCTGCAGCCAGGGTGCGAGCAGGCGCGTGGACAGGGGAATGAACAGGTAGACCATCAGCGGGGTAAGCACCGCTGTACTGATCATGATGCGCGGCAACAGGTCCAGATGATTGAGCAGCGGGCCAAGCAAGAAATTGAAGATCAGTGACACGGGAAAAAACGCCAGCCAGATCGCGACAGCCTGTTTCCAGCGTGGCGGGCGCTGATCGATTGCGCCGAACCAGCCATCAATACCACTGACGCGATGTTCCGAGGGTTGCGCGAAAAGACCGCTGCCGCGCACCAGCCAGGAGCGTCGAGAGGCGGAATGCTCCCAGGCGTGCATGGTGTGCTCATCGGTAAAGCGGAAAATGATCTGAAATTCATCATCGCCAGGCGGAGGCGCCAGCACCCCGGAACCCAGATACCCCGGGAAATCCGTGGCCAACTGTTCGCCTTCGTGCAGCCAGGCCATCATTTCATGGTAACGACCCTGTGCCACGCGGCGGGCAACCATCAAGGTGACGGGTGAGGTAGACATTGTGTATCTCCGGTAGAGGCGTGAGATTCCCGGGTAGGGAGGTCACATGCCGCGATCCGGGGTGGTGGGTCGCGACAGCTTCACTTGAAAAGCAAGCAAGGATTATTCCTGAAACGCTGACGGACCGGTAGAGCTTTGCGGTGTTGGCTGATTACTTGTGCAGGGAAGGGTGCTTGCGGCGATGCTCTTGGAGGATGTACTGACGCAAGCGCTCGGCGTCGTCCTTGCCATGCTTGCTGAAGTGATAGGCACCGAAACTGTGTTCGGTCATTCGCTCCAGCTTGCCGCGCATTGGAATAGGGGCCTGACCTGGCGGGTTGAACCAGGCGGAAAAGTTTCTCGGCAGCTTGCCTTCCTTGCGGTACTCAAGCAGCACCCCCTTGAACGACAGCTCGTGAACCCAGAGCGCCGTCAATGCACCCTTTTCGGTCTCAAGCGGGATTGGCTCTTCAAGCACGAGCCGCCAGGGGCGAATCTTCGGGCCTTCCTCGAAAATACTCGGTGCGCCCAGTTCCAGATGCAGCGCATGGAATTCGTCCTCGACCAGATGCAGAGGGAAATTCATCTGCTGGTTTTCGAACTGCGCATGGATCGTGACCTGCTCGTGAGCAGCCAGACGTGTCAGCAGATCCTGAATCTGAACCCCGCCATTGACCAGAAGGCTACGCGTGCTGTCGCGCACGTTCAGCTTCGGATTGCGCTGCATGCTCTGGATAAAATCCAGTTCAGCCTGTGTGAGGAGAGAATCAGGTTGCATTGGCGGAAAGCTCGGTCTGACCGGTTATTGAGAACAAAGACCATTGATTCCGCAAGTTGTTCGGACCGCTCATCATATTTTTCCATTTTAATATTTCAACTTGGCTGTGCTTTTTCCGTGCCGGCCAAAGGCAAAAGGGTCCGTAGAAAATTCAGATGGCATTCTAGGGCATAATGTTTCACTTTTTTTCAGCTGCTGCAGGAATAGCCATGAAAGTTGCCATCGTGTGTGGAACGGTTTACGGATCGGCCGAAGAAGTTGCCAGACACGCCTCTGCACTGTTGCGTGCCGCTGGTCACGAAACACTCGTCAACCCTAGGCTCGCGTTGCCTGATGTGCTGGCTTTCGAGCCTCAGGCCATCCTTGCGGTGACGTCGACCACCGGGATGGGTGAGCTGCCCGACAACCTCATGCCTCTCTATTCAGAGCTTCGTGATCTTTTGCCTGGCCAACTGCGTGGCTTGCCGGGTGGTGTGATCGCATTGGGTGATGCCAGCTACGGCGACACCTTCTGTGCAGGCGGCGAGCAGATGCGTGAATTGTTCGCTGAACTGGGTGTGAATGAAGTGCAGGACATGCTGCGTCTGGACGGAAGTGAAAGCGTAACCCCGGAAACCGACGCCGAGCCTTGGCTGGCAGCGTTCATCAAACACCTGGGCTGAAATCATCCCGCTGCTTTATTGCGCATGATTCAGCACTGCGCGTGTTGATTGTGACTGGCAGGTACCTGGACGACACTCATCGCAACGTTTCCTTTGATCCTGGAGCCTGCGATGAGTGAGTCAGTGCGTTTTGAAGATAAAGTCGTGATTGTGACGGGCGCAGGAGGCGGGCTGGGAAGGGCTCATGCGCTGCTGTTTGCAAAGCACGGCGCGCGAGTAGTGGTCAACGACCTGGGCGGTTCTGCCCATGGCGAAGGGGCCAGCGCTTCTGCTGCTGATCGCGTTGTGGCCGAGATTCGTGAAGCCGGTGGCACCGCTGTGGCCAACCATGACTCGGTGACCGACGGCGGGCGCATAGTGCAACACGCGCTCGATGCCTTCGGTCGCATAGATGTGCTGGTCAACAACGCTGGCATCCTGCGCGACAAGACCTTCGCCAAAATGGAGGACGCCGACTGGGACCTGGTTTACCGCGTCCATGTCGAGGGCGCCTATAAGGTCACACATGCCGCCTGGCCATACCTGCGTGAGCAGAACTACGGGCGGGTGATTTTCACTTCATCGACATCCGGCATCTATGGCAATTTCGGCCAATCCAATTACGCAACCGCCAAGCTCGGGCTTTACGGACTGACTCGCACCCTCGCGCTGGAAGGCCGCAAGCACCGGATTTTCGTCAACGCCATAGCCCCGACCGGGGGCACGCGCATGACCGAGGGGCTTATTCCTGCCAACGTATTCGAGCTGCTCAAACCTGAACTGATCAGCCCGTTGGTGGTGTATCTGGGCAGCGAACAGTGTCAGGACAGTGGCGATCTGTTTGAAGTGGGCGGCGGCTGGATCGGCAAGGTCCGTTGGGAGCGCAGTCAGGGAGCATGCTTCGACCCCCAGGCGGGCTTCAGCCCGGAGGACGTTGCTGCACAATGGCAGACGATTGGTGATTTCGATCAAGCCGCGCACCCCGCCGACAATATCGAGGCGTTGAAAGAAATGATGGCCAATCTGCAAAAATACGCTAATTAAGCAGGTTCTGAGATATGCGGCGGCTTTGGAAAAGAAGTCTCTGTTTGGTGCACGACTTTATAACTGGTTAATTATTTATCGGAATTTTTACCGTGTTCTGTAAGAACTGTCTTTTGGCTTTGTAGGTTTGGTATGGATTTCTGTACAACTATTCATTAAGCAGCTTTTACTCCGATATGAAGTTTGAACACATTCATATAGGGAGTATCACGTGGGAAGAACAATGTGGGGTGACCTGCCACCGGTCACTGTTGCTGCGCCGCCTGAAAGACTCAAGCTCAAGAAGGCCGCAGCGCAGGTCAGTCAGGTGTTGCAGGAGGTCGGTGAGAATGCCGTTGCGCTCAACTCGCTGGCGATGGAAAAACGCAAGATGAAGCCACTGTTCAAGGGTTTCAACCCCGAACAGATTACGCCCAAGGATCTCAACAGGGCAGGAATGATCTTGTACAAGTTCGGGATGATCGACAATCATACGGCCGAACTCATGAGTCGAGCGGGCGATGAGTTCGACAAGAAAGGCAAGCTGGTCGACCCGAGCAAGGAAATCAATGCGCTGGAGTTCTTTGCCAATCGGATCATTGAAATGAAAGAAAAGGCAATGAGCGGAGACCCGTACGCCAAAGTGTTATTGCCTGATTACATTCGAACGATTCATATCATGCAGAATCTTCAAACGTTTGCCGAGTCTGGCGACAGTCACGAGATGCGCAAGATCAAGGATATGGAAAACAAGGGGCTGGTCAAAAAAACACCAAACGCCAAAGCGTGAGGGTGTCTTGATACTAAAACGTCCGGCAATAAAAAAGGCCGCTGCATGGATAGCCACGCAGCGGCCAAACAAAACGCAGGATCAAGGGAGCTTGCAAATCCACGTCGATTTAACGGGCGCAGGTTACCCGCCATCACTGTTCTGAAAAATCCCCGTACAGGATATGCAGCATTACCCGACAGGTAACAATTCGCGGGGAGTGTGCCAGTGGCTCAATGAACGCTGTGGTTCGCTGGCAACCGACTCAGGCGCTCGGCAAGCTCGATTCGTTGCAGTGGGTCTTCGCTGAGCAACAGCGCGCGTTCCAGGTCGAAACGTTCGGCCTGCGGGCATTCAAGGAGTTGATACAGGCTGGCACGGGCCAGGTGATCTCCGCTGGTTGCCTGACCCAGCTCGACGATGCGGTCGGCATCTTTGAGCGCAGCGAGAAAATCATCGTTGATCTGATGCAGATGCCGCAGGTTACGCGATAATCGCTGCAGCATGCTGGTGGGTGTGGCGCGTGTCATGTGTTCGGCGCGCAATTGCATGGTCGGGCCGAATTGCCGGATCAACAGCTCGCGGCAGTCTCTGGGGTAAAGCCTGCGCCCGCTGCAGGGGTCGAGCAAATGATCGGCACCTGGCACACGCAGCAGAAAGTGGCCTGGAAAGTTCACGCCCTCCAGCGCAATCTCCAGCCGCCGTGCTATCTCCAGCGCGATCAGTGCCAGCCCCAATGGCTGGCCGCGACGCTGCTGCACAACCTTGTGCAGCAGCGCCGAGTCGGGTTTGGGCGGGTTCCAGTCATCTTGCTGAAAACCCAGTGCATTGAGTTGTCGCAAAAGCAGTTGCGCGAGTTCGGGGGCAGGCAGGACCGGCAGCGCAGCGTCGATCTGGCGCTGTAACTGGTCCATGTCACTGATCACCGCATGCCGGGCAAAGTGTGCGTCATGCTCGCTCGACACCCATAGCGCTGCTTCAAACACCGAGGGCGGTGTCTGTTGCAGGCAGGCCAGGCAATGCTGACGTGGAGTCATCGACCGCTCCGTGCAACTGAAAATCCAGTAGGAAGACTCTTTGTAGCCCCGCGCGGGAATTTCGTCCAGCGCCAGTTGTTTCTACTTGTTCAGGGCTTTTATCAAGTCGGGCGTCACATAGTGCGGACCGTCGAACAGGTACAGCGGATAGCCATCGAAAGCCGCTATTTGCGGTTTCAGTTCGGCAGCCGTCGCCGGTCGGAAACCTCCACCCACTTGCGGGCGAAACGCTTCGACGATGATTCTGACGCGATTTTTGCCCAGCCGTTTACGTAACGCGTCTGCGTAGGTTCGGGCAACCGGAGCGGTGCGCGCATAGACACCCACACCGTCCTGAAAGAACACGCCGATATCGTCCGGCAGCCAGGTTTTCAGCCAGTCCGCAGTGGCGGCGGGGCCGATGTTGGCACCATCGTAGACGCTGATCCATAACGGCCTGGGCAGCTTCGCCAGCAGCGCGGGTAATTCCTTGGCACGACTCCAGCTGGGGTCGACCTCGGCCGGGAAATACCAGCCAGTGACATTAAGCGGCGTTTTCACTTTGGCCAGCTGTGCCGAAAGCACCGCCAACTGTTCGATATTGTCCCGTGAGCGGTTTTCGCTGAAGTACCCCGCCAGCCCGAGAATCACCTCCTGCGCCCAAGGCTCCTTGGCGATCCGCGCCCAGTCCGGCAGCACCGGCACGTTGGTCATCTGAGTACCTGGTATGAACGACTGGTCATCGACCGCCGTCCACTGCACGAGCAATTGCCGTGCGCCGAGTTTGTCCCAGTTGCCGCTTATGCCCACCGTTGCGTTATCCGGTTGCCAGACGATGCCGACAATTCCCGGCCCGCTGGGCTGTATCAGTTGATACAGCTCGCTGGAGGCGAGGGTCAGCGCACCTACCAGGGCGGCTGCCAGCGAGGTCTTGATCAATATTGTCTGTCGTAGCAGTGCGGCCAAAGCCTTCAAACATTACTCCCTGATGGATGACTCGCGATTGTCACCACGAGAATGTCATACGTGCGAACACGCCTTGTGCGCGGTCGTCGCCAAAGACTTTCTCGCGGTATTGCACCGAGAAGTCGACATACGACTGTGGCGCCTTGTACGTGTCCTCGCGAAACCAGTAGCGTACGCCGGTACCAACACCCAGCCCGCCAGCGTTACCGGATGACGTACTGCTGCGGCCCAGGCTGTCGACTTCGCTACGCATCTTTGAATCGTAGTCCACTGCGGCGACCACATGTGGAAACACCACCAGCCTGGGGCTGATGCTGTCCAGACGAAAGCTGCGTCCGACCTGCCATTCACTGTTGAAATAGTTGCGCTTGTCCTGCAAATAACGCCCACCTTCCGCATACAGCTGCGAGGTCCACCAACTGGGCACGTCGACACGCAAGTCAGTGCCGATGCTGGAGCCGTAGCCCAGACGTACCAGCCAGTCGCCATCGGCGTTGGAATTACCCAACGGAAAGGTGCGCTCAAAGGCACCGATGACGTTGACTGAGCTGAACGGCTTGACCCTGATCCCCAGCGCTCCCTGCAATGCATCCGCGCCGGTGTCGGAGTCGCCGTCCTTGCTCCACAACGTGTCGGTCACGCGCCCGTAAAGTTCGACGAAGCGTGCATTGCGGTAGCCCAATGGGCGCCAGAACACTTCGGTGCTGTTCTGCACACTGTCAGTGTTGCTGCTCGGTGCGCTGTTCAGGCCGCTGCCGCTGCTGGTGCTGGCACCGCGATACGTCGTGGTGTTGGTCAAACCCCATTCACGGGACAGGTCGGAGACGGCGCGTCGGGTATCGAACACCTGTTGCGCCGGCATCTGCAAATCACCGGCCTTTTGATAATCGAGCACGCGTTTGAAGTAGGCGATGGCCTGTGCATCGTCCGGTGTACGCATGGCGCTGTAGGCTGCGTCCTGAACTTCACGCGGCTTGAGTCCGGAGCTGCGGTCGACCCGTTTGAACTCGTCCAGCGCGCCACGATCGTCGCCCGCCTGGCTGAGGAAATAGGCAATCTGCACTTCATCGCCGGGTTGCAGTTCGCCCGCATCGCGAGCTTTCTGCAGACGTTGCAGTGCCTTACTCGGCTGGCCCATCGCTGCGTACAAGGAAGCTTGCTCGCGCAGGGGCAGATTACCCACGGCGAGTGCCTGAGCGAAGTCCTGACGCGCACCGTCCTGATCGCCCAGGCGTTGACGCATTTGTCCGCGCTGGACGAGCAGGGTGGCGTCGTTGCCATTGAGCGCCAGTGCTTCGGTAGCCGCAGAGCGCGCTTCGGCATATTGCCCCTGGGCAATCAGGGCGCTGACCAGCAGCTTTCGGTAAGCCATCTGTTTCGGAAAACTGCGAACAGCCTCCCGCGCCTCGCTGACAGCGGTGTCGTTATCTCCGCGTGCCAGTGCCTTATAACCCGAGGCTGCCTTATCGACTGCTGCCTGTTCCTGAATCGCTGCCAGCTGTGCTTCGTCCAGACGCTGCTGACGTTGCAGCGCCTCGATCAGCATCATGCGGTAATCAAGATTTTTCGGTGCCTGTGCGATGGCCTTGCGCGCATGGTTTGCCGAGCCGTCGTAGTCGCGATTGGCATACGCACGCAGCGCCTGATTGCCCTCCAGATAGCCCGGTTTTGGGCGAGCCTTGGGGAAGCGCTGAGGGTGATCTCGTCGGTATTTGTCGCGTTCGGCCAGGGCAATCAGATCGCGCAACTGATCGGCATCCGCACGCTGACGCAACGCTTCGCGCGCCTTGGCGATGGCCAGGTCGTAGTCCTTGCGGTTGTAGGCCATGTAGGCTTCGTTGGCGATGGCATAGGCGGGTCCGGTCAACGGCAGGGGCAGTGTTTCCGCCTGGCTGAGCGGTGCAACAAGACCCAGGCCGCTCACCAGCAGCGACAGGATGAAGGGGCGCTTCATAGTGGCTGCTCCGTTTGATCGTCAGATCGGTAATGGTTGTGCTGACGTGCCACAGCCTGTTCGATGGTTTCTCTGGACAGCACGCCGATGTCGACCAGGTAATCGCCGATCCGGCCATGCACATGCGGGCGGTAGCCGAGCATGGCTTTCTGGAACACTTCGCGGTCCAGCAGGCCTTGCTCGATCAGCAGATCGCCGAGCAGTGGCGCTCTGGCTGGAAGCGGCTGACCCTCGACCACCTGAAGCTGACGCAATTGCGCGACGATGTCGCTTTCACGGGCAATCAACTGCACCGGCTCGGCACCCAGTTGCTCGGTAATCTGTTGCAGACCGTCAGGCGGCAGCGGGCTGGCCACGGCAATTTCCTGGCGACCCAGCGCATTCATTTGCAACGGCACGACACGCCAGCGCAGGCAGAACTCATCGGCCAGCACATCGTTTGTCGCACGTTTGCCGGCAATGTCGAATACCCGTGGCAGGTCGTTCTGAAAAGCGATGGCCTCAGCCAGGGTTTCATCGTCGAGCCAGCCGTGGCTAAGCAAAATCCTGCCCAGCGGCAGCTGACGGGTCTGTTGTTCAGCCAGTGCGGTCTGCAGTTTTTCGTCGTTGATGGCCTGCCATGAGATCAGCACGCTGCCCAGACGACGTGGCGCGACGGCGACCAGATCGGTAGACGGAAAGTCATGCATGGTCTTGTCCCAGACCAGCTTGCGGTTGAGCACTTTGCCCACCAGAAACATGCGCCAGGCGCGTGCCGCAGCCATGAAGTTGACGAAGTTGCCCACCACCATGCGCGGTATGGACAACAAGCCATGCTGCCAGCCGTACAGAACAGTGGTGAAGTAGCAGCGGTGCAGAATTCGCCACAGCAATGCGATGCCGTTGGCCACCAGCAGGTACTGAATGAGGCCACTGGTTTCAAACGGTGTCGGAAAACTGGTGTTCCACAGGCCGCTGGAGCGCAGAACTATCAACGCCAGCAACTGAATCAGAATCGCATAAGCCAGGATACTGACGAACGAAGTCACTACGCCCTTGCGGTCCCGAAACAGCAGGTAACGGTTGGCCAGCGACCCGGTCCAGCCCATTTGCTCCCAGCCCTGCAGGCCGATGCCCAGAGTCCAGCGTGCTTTCTGGCGAAAGGCGGTACGGAAGGTGTCCGGGAAAAATTCACGCACACACAGCGGCATTTCCAGCATCGACTCATACGGCTTGCGGAACCACGATTTGCGCAACACCCGAAATTGCACAGGGAAGCGCACAAAGATCGCCTGCATGCCGTATTTCGCCAGCCGAGCGCCTACATCGTAGTCTTCGGTCAGGCTTTCGGTATTGAAGGGCTGGTTCTGGTTTTCATCGGCCAGCACCATCAGTGCACGTCGCGAGAAACAGGTGCCGACGCCCGCCGAAGGCACGGTGTCAGTCATGCTTTCGCGTACCACCAGATCCTTGCCGTGCCATTCGGCAAACTCGTCCATGTAGGTGCCGGCCACCCATTCGTACCAGTTGCGTTCCAGCGACACGACCGGTAACTGGATCATGTCCTTGCGTGGCAGCAGGTAATTGAACAGGCGCAGTTCAAGCGGGTGCAGTACATCTTCGCTGTCGTGCAGGATGGTCCCGGCAAACTGTACAGCGTGGGTTTTCTCATACAGAAAAATCGCCTGTATGACCCAGTTCAGGCAGTCGGCCTTGCAGGTCGGGCCGGCGTGCGGCACCTCCACGCGGTGCAATTGCTTGTAACGACGACGCATGCGCTCCACTTCATCGATGGTGCGCTGGTCGTTGATGTAGGTGCCGACGAACACTACGTAGTTCTGGTAATCGAGCGTCGACACCATGTTTTCGATCATCGGCGCGATGACGTCGTATTCCAGCCAGGCCGGGACCATGATCGCCAGCGGCTGCTCGTCGCGGGCAATCAACTGCTCGGCAGTCAGTGGCCGGTAGCGACGTTCGGCGGTGAACTTGCGGTACAGCCGCCTGGCCCAGTACCAGATATCGATGAACAGGTCATCGATACTCGATACCAGGATAATCAGCCCGACAACGATCGTCGCGACTTCCAGCACGCTGTAGTAATGGGCCAGCCAGTAAGGCCAATAGAGCGACGTCATTGCGGCGGCCCGTTACGAGCGATTGCGACGGGCGCTACGGCCAGCCAGCAACAGGATGAGAAAGAGTACGATGCCAGCCGGAATCAGCCACAGCAGCGATGGTTTGCGCCAGGCTTCGAGGCCAGTGCTTTGCTCGTCCTCGATCATCTGGCTGCCGGTCGGGTCCTTGGCGTCAAAGGTGGCGATCGGGCCGTTGTCAGCCAGCAGCGTGGCGTTGCCGCGCTCCAGCAGCAGCGGGCGCTCGAAAACCGGGGCCTGACCACCAAGCGTGCGATAGACCATACCGTGCTGGCCGCCCGCGTCGATCACTTGCAGCGAGGCCAGGTGGTTGAGGGATTTGAGGTCGAGCAGCGTCTGCTCTTTGTGATTGATCAGCAGATGCCCGTCGTTGCTGGCCTTGACCGACTCGGCGCCATCCCTGACTGGCAGTTCGAACGCCAGAAACGCTTTGGCGGGCGTCACGGCTACGCTGGCGTCATCGCTGACGCTGAGTTGCGCACGCAACGGCGAGACACCGGAAGCGCTGGCGACGCGGATCACTTGCGGCAGGCTGCTGGCCGGGCGCTCGAGATAGGCCTTGGGCACCATTATCTGGGTGTCCGTAGCGAAGCGTGCCGCCATGCCCGAGAAGTTTTCGTCGGGAGTGATCTTGTCCAGCACCACATGGCTGGTCGGCAATACCGAGATCGGGAACGCCTGCGGCGTCTCCAGGCACTGGTTGCTGACCGGCTGACGCTGGAACGAGACGCGCAAGGTGTTCTGCGCTGCCAGTGCATATTGCGGAATTCTTGCTTCGATGCGCTCTTTCTTGCCATCGGCAGTCAGTTGCATCGCACCAATCAGGTAGTCATTGAGAAACAGCGTCGCAACCGGTGGCGTTCCGGATGCACCGGGGGCCGCAGCGACATCAATCATCGCAGTTACCGGTACGCGCCCGTCATAGGCCACGCTGCCCAGCGGGAACGAGGCGCTCCAATCGGTTTTAGCCAGCACATCCACCGTGCCGGGCTTGCCGCCCAGGCGCGTCAGCGCAACGCGACCGTCTTCGCTGAGCGGCATCGCGGCTTCTTCGCCAATGGTCAGCTGACGATTGCGCGCCAGTTTGTTCCACGCTGAACTGAACAGGCCGATGGCCTTGTTCGCCGACTCCGGCTTGATCATCAGCAGCGCGCGATTGCCCAGCAGGGCCAGACTCACGTCCTCGGTGCTATTGGCGAGCGGTTGCTTGATATGACGTTCGCGCCACTGGCCCAGTGCGCTGGCCGCCGAAGCATCCAGACCCTGCACCTGCGCCTGGAGAGCGTCCATGGCGTCGTCGATTGCCTTGAGCAGTTGCGGATCGCTGATCGCCAGGTCGGCCTGCAACGCAGGTGTCTGGCCAAGCATCAACAATGCACCGATTTCCGCCGGGTCGCGCAGGGTGTATTGACCCTTGCCTTCGAGCCCTGCAAACGCCGGAATCTGCTTGAGTTCTGCCGGAATATTCAGGCCGCTCAGGTCCACGCTGTCCTGCACGGCAGGAAACGGCAGGATGCGTGCCTGTTTACCGATGCGTTCCAGCGCTACGCCCAGACGCCAGGCGGCGTCGTAGCTGGCGCTCGACAAGGTGCCGGGTGCGACCAACAGGCCAGGTTTGCCGGGCAGCGCGTTCCACGCTGCACCCACATCCTGCAACTGGCTGGCGTCATAGCCGTAAGTCAGGCGCGTGTGCGGATCGATGCGCAGCACATTGCCGATGGCGCGTTCGTCTTCGCAGAGCACTTTCGAGATCACAGAGGACCAGGCAATGCCCAGGCGCACCGAGCCGCTTTCCCGGGCTGCCTTGTCGACGCCCAGTACGGCGCTGGCATTACCCTGTTCTTCGTTGAGGCCCAGCGCGCGCACCGGATAACCGTCCAGCGACAGTAGCAGTGTGTTGCGGCCTGCTTCGCCATTCAGATAGCTGGCGTCAAAATTCAGCGTCGCATCCGTCAGCGGCACATTGGCGGGCACTGGCAGGTAAAGTTCACGGCGCGCATCAGTGGCATTGAGAATGATCGGGCGATCAATGCCCAGTTCCCTCAGCTCGATCACACGCTCCTGACGACTGTCGGCAGTGATTCGGTTGATCGCCTGGGTCAACGGGCTTTCGGCAGCCAGGGCAAACGCTGGCATCAGAGCCAGCAGGCTCATCCCGCAGGCAAGGACGTTCAGCGTGCCCATGTTTACGGCAACGGAAGATTTCATTGTGCAGATCTCGGTAAAGGCTCAAGGCCATTGGGTCTTGATACAGGCTGCCGGTCTGCTACAACGTTTTTCGGGCACTCGGTCTGAACCGGGTGCCCGTATCGTCTGCGGACTGCTTCCTGCGGATATGTTTGGTGTTCTTTTGCGCTACCTGCGCGTGTTCTCGCTAACCTGCCATCGAGCGCATCTGGTTATGCTGGTGCTGAGGCTGAGGCTGGATCAGCGTGTCGAGCTGCACATCGACCGGGTCGGTGCGATAACGCGGCAGCTCGGCGACAAATTCATCCACCGGACGACCCATCAGGGCATCGACGATGCGCGCACTGGCCTTGCCGTCGCCGTAAGGGTTGGCGGCATGGGAGGCTCTCTGCCATAGGGCGTCATCATCAAACAGGGCGTTCACGCCACGAATGATCGCGTCGGTCTCGGTGCCCACCAAGCGTACGGTACCCGCGGCGACTGCCTCGGGACGCTCGGTGACATCGCGCATGACCAGCACCGGCTTGCCCAGCGACGGCGCTTCTTCCTGCACGCCGCCGGAGTCGGTAAGGATGACGTGGGCGCGTTGCATAAGGCGCACGAACGACAGGTAATCCAGAGGCTTGATCAGGTGCACGTTGGGCAAGTCGCCCAGGTGCTCGGTGACCGGCCCCAGTACGTTGGGGTTCAGATGCACCGGGTAGACGATTTGTATGTCGTCGCGTCGGGCCAGTTCGCCCAGCGCCTTGCAGATATTCAGGAAGCCGTCGCCAAAATTCTCGCGCCGATGCCCGGTCACCACCAACACCCTGCGTTCAGGTACCAGAAATGAAAACTGGCGATCCAGTGCGTGGCGCAGCTGGCGGTTGCTGTCGATCCGCTGAGCGGTCAGGTGCAGGGCGTCGATCACTGTATTACCGGTCACGAACGAGATACCTTGCAGGCGCTAGCCCAGCACGTTGCGGCGCGACTCGGCCGTCGGTGCAAACAGATGATCGGAAATCAGATCGATGCAGCGGCGGTTCATCTCTTCAGGCCATGGCTGACGGATGTCACCGGTGCGCAAACCGGCTTCGACGTGGCCGATGGGGATGCGGCGATGAAAGGCCGACATGGCCGCCACCATTGCTGAGGTTGTGTCGCCATGAACCAGCACCCTGTCCGGTTTCATCTCGTCCAGAATCGGATCGATAGCCGCGTAAAGCGCCGCGGTCAGGGAGTTCAGCGTCTGATCGGGGCGCATCACATCAAGGCTGTAATCGGCTTTGAGCTCAAACATGTCCAGCACCTGTTGCAGCATGCTCTGATGCTGTCCGGTGATGCAGATTCTCGAATCGATACCCGGCTCTGCGGCCAGTGCTCTGACCAACGGAGCCATCTTGATGGCCTCTGGGCGAGTGCCGAATATGGAAAGGACCTTCATCCTGGGTTGCTGACCAGCCATTATTTCCTCCCGCGCTTTGAGCGCGCCGCGCAATAGCAAAGCAAGGCTGAGAGCAGCGTGGCCAGCTGGCGAGTTAATGAGTTTCTCGGGCGGGGAAGATCGGAGTGCATAGCTCGATATTCACTTCAATGTGATGTAGCAATGTGCCTTGTTACCCGGAATTGTCGGGATTATTAGCAGAACAAAATAATAAAGCAAAATGTTTTATTAACTATTTTTCAAAGAAATAGTTTTCAGGAACTTTGGTTTTTCAGGATGGTCAGTTCAGGGTTATAACTTTTGAAAAATCCGTTTTGCCCAATGAATACGGGGGGTTGCGGGCGCATGATAGAGTCGGTCAGGCTGTTTTCAAAGGTCGCTAATGTGCTGAAAGTCGCCATGATGGCAAAAAGTTCCAACAAAAATAGGCGTGCTGTGGCGTGCATCACTACAGCAGAATACTGACGCCTGATTAATGACAGGAAAAGCGAAGGGGTTCACAAAAATGGCGCTGATATAATGACAGTGTGGAACTTTGCTTTTGTATCGAGTTTGATGCGCTGCAGGTGAACGAGATGTTAAGGAATAGCTTACATACCGCTAAAGTTAGGTGAGCTGCACTATTGAGTTGTAGCAGCAATGCGGGCAGTTGCCCAGTTATTAAATGAGAATGATTAGCGAACCCCTCCGGATGAGGGGTCGCAGTGCAGAACGCAATCAGTCTTCTGACTCGGCAGGCTCCGACAGCTCACTGAGTGCAGTCGCGTTGTTTTTGAAGGCGGCGGCAAAGACGGCGCGATTTTTCGCCATGTAGATACTCGCATCCTCTGCATGCTTCTCCGAGATGCCCGGCACGTTCTTGATCAGGACGTCGGTGAGAAGCTCGGCCAGCTCAAGCATTTGATCGTGCGCATCGGCGAGTTTACGGTCCACGAAAGTAGTCTCCAGATCGCGGGTGCTGCGGTAAAGGGTTTCAACAGCCATTTTGGCCTCGTCGTGTTATCCAGTGTTGAAAGGGGCTAGACCCGGACGTTCAGCGCTTCACGCTCTGACCAGCGGGTATGCAAAAGCAGTGATCCTGCAAGACCAGCATGCCGGTCAGGTGTAGCGGGGCGCTGCATGCATATCCAAATGAGGGTCTGCATGAAGGCCGCTCTCCGACGCATCGGCGTTGAAGGTGATTTCTTGATTACTGTGTTTTTATACAGTAAAAAGGCTGCACCAATCAACCCCTCTCTGAATAGTGGCGTTTAAGCATCTTTTTTGCGCCGCAAATGTGCCTTGCGACAACCCGTCGCGCTCTCAACCATAGCCTATGGCCCTGTTCCTGCTTTAAAAAGCAGGCCACAAAGGTGTCACGAGTACCCGGCGTCATCCGGTCGGCATAAACGAAGGTTCAGAGGTAGAGCGTCATGGGAAACAAATGGGCAGTAAAGATAAGACACCGCGTGCATGGCCAGGCCGAGTCACTGGGTAATCTCTGCGTCGAGAGCTTTCACTTTCTGGCGCTGTTCGCGATTGGCGCGATCACTGCCTGGGCGTCAGTGGTTGCGTTCCTGGGCATGGTCGAGAAAGGCAACGTCACGGTCGATGACATCCTGCTGCTGTTCATCTACCTGGAACTGGGGGCGATGACCGGGATTTATTTCAAGACCAACCACATGCCCGTGCGCTTCCTGATCTACGTTGCGATCACTGCACTGACCCGCCTGCTGATTTCCGACGTGTCCCACCACAACCCGCCGGACATCGGCATCATCTACCTGTGTGGCGGCATTCTGCTGCTGGCGTTTGCAATTCTGGTGGTGCGCTACGCGTCTTACAAATACCCGTCGGCGAAGATTCCCGATTCGTCCAGCGCGGTCAAAGGCGCGGTGACGGAGGAGAAGGGCGAGATCTGATCGAGACACTCGCGGCATCGGTGATCGATGCCGCCAGC
This sequence comes from Pseudomonas sp. Pme6b, assembly GCF_058129925.1. Lineage (NCBI taxonomy): Bacteria > Pseudomonadati > Pseudomonadota > Gammaproteobacteria > Pseudomonadales > Pseudomonadaceae > Pseudomonas > Pseudomonas sp. Pme6b. The sequence goes on along the minus strand of NZ_CM176704.1, from coordinate 4,970,740 downwards.
GTGTTGCATGGAAGTCGCTTGTCAGTTAAGCCACACACCGGCATGCCAGTGCCAGCCGTCTCCGGCGCTTTCCCAGTGCGGATGCACGTAGTGGTAGCCAGGTCGTTCCGCCTCCCAGTGACCATGAACCGGCACGAAACGCTGCCCGTTCCAGTGCCAGTAACCGCGCGCCCAGATGTAGCCGGGACGAGGCGCTGGTTCTACTTCGATTACCCGCTCAGGGGGTGGTTGCGGGGCGATGACTTCTTCGACGTATTCGTGATGTACGTGTGGTCGCTCATGGACTACCCGCTCTTCGACACAGCCTGACGCTATCGCAAGTGATGCGATCAATACCCCATACCTTAAGAACATGTTGCCTCCTCGGAATCATCCGCAGGTGCAGTGGCGCTGAACGCAGTGCCCAGTCGCTCGAATGTTTCTGCGCAAGAGTTGTTGTATCAGGATGTATCTGTACTTTTGCTGAAGAGGCGGGAGGGAGATTGATGGCGAATTGCCCGATTTTTCAGTCGTTGCAAGCTGCTTCAAGGGGCGTGTCGAGTATGGGATTTTTTTTGAAATTGGCGACCAGGCGACCGCGATATACGCTGCTGAAGATACTCAGTGAATGTATCTGATAAAAAACGGCATCAATAAATTCCATACCGATTCAGCGCCATCTAAGGCACTGAACCGGAAGAAGAGACCCCCCGTCAAACCCCGGCATTCACCGCAGCCTGACTCTGCGACCACAGACCATTGGCCGGACCGGGTGTTTTTTTCAGCGTGGCACCGTCGGTCATCGCTGCAAGAATCTTGATCGCGCTTTCGCCACGCTCGATGGCGATGCCGAATTGCACGCTTTCTATAAGCTTGCGCAGGCGTTGCGGGTCATTGCGTTGCGCTGCGCTGATCAGACGCTTGGCAACGACTCCGCATTCGTTGGACAGGGTCAGCATGATGCTGCCGTCCAGCCCTTGAATGCTCAGATTCACCCGATAGTCGGGGTGAAAAGTATCCGTGATCATCTGAAAAGGATTGTCCATATCATTCACCTGCTAAATGGTCTGCGTAAGTTGACCGGGTAATAGTCCTTTTGGTTCTCGACGACTGATCAGCGGTTGCGTTACTCCTTCGCTTGCTGCTGACAGGTTTGCTGTCGTCTTTCGCGTTGATGAGAGGTGTCGTTTAAGACGCTTTAACGCACCCACGGCGTGAGTCCGCGCCTGGAGGTGGCCGTCCTGATGGCCAGCCTCGTAGCGCGTACTACAGGACACTGCATGGTTCGGGCCATATTGCAGGGGTGATGCGCGAGAGGCCGCTGAACGGGAGCCCATTGCAGTTGCTTCACGGCTTACTCTGCTGCAATGCGAACCGGTCGATCCGGCCGGCAAACGTGCTCTCGAAAAGGGGAGGAGAACACTTCCCGGATATGGCCTGCTCCTTTCGCGACTGCAGTTTGCGTACGACTTTTTCGAGTGATTGTCTGACACTCCGACAACCGAATTCTGGCGTCAGAGATTCGTAAAGACGGGTCGAAACCGTACTCGCCTGCTGTCCAGGTCCTGACGTTGACCGTCTTGCTGCAGAGCGGCGGGATGAGTGTTGAACGCTTGTCGGCATGAAGGGCTGAGCCGACTGCTCATGTAGGCGAGCGGCTTGATTTTTTGCTCGCCGATGGCTGTCAGATGCAGCGCTCGGGCTGCCCGGTGCTGAATGTTAAATTCGATGGACGGCAGCCGGCGATCGAGATGGCTGCGAGGCGAGCGATGGTGCAAGGTGGCCAAAGCTGTGCAGCGAGCATTTGTGGTGCGCATTGATTGGGGCACAACCGCGTGTAGGGCACGCTGGTCGACAGATTGTCGGCGTGCGTGGAGCGTGCGCTTGCCCACTCATGGGGAACAATGCATGGCAAGCAAAAAGGGCGAACCGCTGCCGGTTCGCCCTTTTTTTGCAAAACGTGTCAGTGGAACATCAGGTCAGACGAGCGGCTTCTTTCTCCTGCTCTTTTTCCAGAAATTCTTCTTCGAGCAGCGCGTCCGGGCTGACCGGATCTTCATCCTGTTCGGCGATAATCGGTGCGGCACCTCGTTTGCCGCGCAGCTTGCCAAACAGATGCTCGAGGGCGTGATCGAGTTTTACAGCAGCGCCATCCACAGCCTGATCTACCGTATCGGCCTTGTGGGAAACAGAAATAGGTTGGTGTCCTTTGGGGCGAGCTTCCATCTGGCACTTGATGTCGTGCGGGCCAGGCTTGTCGCCGTTTTCGTCGCGGATGTGGACTTCCACGCGGGTCAGGTTTTCATCGTAGTGTTCGAGCGTGCTTTCAACGGTGGTACGAACCCACTCCTCCAGTCGGATACTGCTTTCGATGTGATTATCGCTATTGACCTGGATTTGCATAGTTAATCCTTATTAGGGCTTGCTCGTGCGAGGCTGGACTACGTGATTCCTTGCGGAATCGATTTCGTTTGCGCTCATTCACAGTGTTGGCGGCAATGGCCTGACAATTCAACCCCAATATGTAAGAAATATTTCGCAGCAAAAAATGGCCGCCCTGATTCAAGGCTGAGAATCAGGAGCGGACGCAGAGCGTCCAGAACGGCATCCCCACGCAGAGCGTGAGGAACGAGAGGTATCCGGGAGAACACTTCTCTCACGCTCTGGCGTCCTGGAACTAGAATGCGACTGACGTCTGTACGTACACCGTGCGCGGTTCGCCGACGTATTTGCCACGGTTGTTGTCGTCGAACGAGCGGGTGTAGTACTGGCGGTTGAAGATGTTCTTCATCCCGACCGCTACGTTGAGGTCCGACAATTGCGGGCCGAAATCGTAGTTGGCGCGGGTGCTGAACAGCATGTACCCAGGGATCTTGCCAGTGCTGCCATCGGCGCTCTCAGCCGCTGTGTTGGCGTTGTCGGCGAACTGGTCGCTCTGGAAAGAACTGTCAAAATTCAGCTTCCACGGCCCTTCGGTGTAGCTGACGCCCATCGTTCCTTTGTGTTTTGACGAGAACGGCACACGGTTGCCTTTGTTCGGGCCGTCTTCACGGATTGTCGCGTCAACGAAAGCGTAGCTCGCGTAGACATCGTAACCGGCCAATACCGGGCTCAGGCCTTCCAGCGCATAGTTGACGCTGGTCTCGATCCCCTGATGACGAGTCTCGCCGCGTGCAATCACGGTGTCGTTGGTCTGATTGCTGTCGTACTGGTTATCGAAGTTGATCAGGAATGCACCGATCTCGGCTCGCAGGTTGCCGTTGTCATAGCGCGTGCCGAGCTCCCAGGTGCGGGCTTTTTCCGGTTTGACTTCATCGCCGGTAACGCGGTTAGGCATCTGGCTGTACTGCACGCTGCCGAACGAGCCTTCGGTGTTGGCGTACAGGTTCCAGGTGTCGGTCAGGTGGTAAAGCACATTCAGCGCTGGCAGTGCGGTGCTGTAGTCGCCTTGATAGCGGGCGTTGGTCAGATTGTTGTTCTGCGCGGTGTCGATCATCTCGTAGCGAACGCCGGGCGTGATGGTCCACTTGCCGATGTCGATACGGTCATCGATGTAGAACGCATGCGCTTCAGTCGCGCCGCGGGTGTCACGGTCGTTGCGGCTGGCGGTAGTCGGCAGGTTGCCGGTCACCGGTTCGCGATAGCGCAGTTCGTGACCGGCTTCGTTGATGTAGCGGTAGCCGACGCCCACTTCATGCCAGGTCTCGCCCAGTGCAAAGCCTTGCGAGAAGCGCGTTTCCAGACCGCGTACCCAATATTCGCGGGGCGACAGGGAAACGAAGCTGCCCTGATCCAGATAGCCGCTGCGCAGGGTTTTGGTGAAGAACGTGTTGGCGGTGAAGACGCGGGCATCCTCTTCATAGCGGTAGCCGAAGTTGAACATGGTGCGACGGCCCCAGAACTTGTCCTTCAGACGCGTCGACTGGTACGGATCGGCATCGTAATCCCTGACGTTCAGGCCGCCGGGCATCTGCGCTTCGCCATCGTAATACTGCGCCATGGCATTGAGGCTGTTGGCTTCGTCGATCTGGTATTTGCCCTTGAGGATCAAGTCGTCGATCTGGGTATCGCTGTGCTCGCGCCAGTCACCGCCGCGTACGCCGGAATACAGAATCGCGCCGCCCAGACCATTGTCCGCCGTGCCGCCTGCCAGCAGGTTGCCGGTGGTCTTGAAGCCATCGTGGCTGGACGACGGGCTGGTTTCGGTCTGTATGCCGCCTTTGAGGGTGGGTGTGTCAGGGATGGCACGGGTCACGAAATTGACGATACCACCCACGTTCTGCGGGCCGTAACGCACAGCACCACCGCCACGCACCACGTCGACCGCGTCCATGTTGCCCATGCTGATCGGCGCGAAGGACAGCTGCGGTTGACCATAAGGTGCGAACGGCACCGGGATGCCGTCCATCAATACGGTGGAGCGTGACGCCAGACGCGGGTTGAGGCCACGAATGCCGAAGTTAAGCGCCATGTCGTGGCTGCCGGTGCCGTTGTTGTCCGGGGCGTTGACGCCCGGGATGCGATTGAGCACTTCACGCGCCGAGGTTGCGCCGACACGCTCGAATTCTTCACGACGGATCACATCACGTGCGCCGGGGTGTTCGAAAACGTTGGTCTGCTGCGCGGCACCCAGCCAGTCGCCGACCACGGTGGACACACCCAGCTCGATAGGCGCGCCAGCAGCATTGACCGGTTGCAGGGTGAAGCCGTTATTGCCGTCGGCCAGGGCCTGCAGCCCCGTCCCTTCGAGCAACGCATTGAGGCCCTGCTCGGGCGTGTACTGACCTTCCAGACCACGGCTCTTCAGACCGCTGGTGATTTGCGAACCGTAGGAAATCAACACGCCGGACTCTCGACCGAACTGGCTCAGCGCAGCTTCAAGCTCGCTTGGCGCAATGTGATACGCCTTGGGTGCCACCTCGGCAGCCTGCGCCATCGACAGACTGCCGACCGAAAGGCTGGCACCGAAAATGACATGGCGCAACGTACGCACCAGCGGTGAAAGTTGAGTAGGGCGGGGTGACATGCAGGAGTCCTTTGACCGGAAGGTTGAGAAATGCTTTCCCTGTCTGTCACGCGAGCAACAGAAAACGGCTCACGGGTTTTGAAATTATTTTTTCCGGGTTTGATTATCGTACCCGCGCCTCGCGTGGTGATGCGTTTGGCGACCCCCGGATCAGTGACAGGGCGAAGGAACCCGACGAAGTCGGGCCGGAAACAGGAGCGAGGGGCTTTGGTTACTTTGGCCCCTTCAAAGTAACTCGCCGAGGGGCGAAAAGGTGACTTGAGTCGAGCCGAAATCTCACTGAATCGCAGAGTTGTGTGACGCGGAGCGTCACGAACTGCATTACCACGCGGAGCGTGGGAACGATAGTCAGCGGAGTTTCAGTCCCGTCTTCCGGGCTCTCCAGGACGACTGTGTCACCATGAGCGCTGAGCGTATAAACGGGTAATCACGATCAAACCCGCGCCTGCACGCTTCACCCAATACCGGGTGAAGCGTTGTACATGCACAGGGAGGGCGAGTTCCAGCATGTCGAGGATGCGCTCGCTGTCGGCCAGCGGATAGCTGCCGGAGATCAACAGGTTGGCCACTTTCGCGTCGCAGTTCAAACGACCGCGTCGATAGCGACCCAGCTCCGCAAGGAAGTCGGAGAGCTTCATGCGCGACGCCACCAGCATCCCGTCCGCCCACGCGCCACTGCCCGCATCTATCGGTTTCACGCTGTCCCAGGCGTCACGACTGAAGGTCGCTTGCTGGCTGGCCCGCAGCATCAAACCCGGACCGCTCCTGCCGAGCGGGGCTATTTCAAGGGCTCCGGCAAACACCGCCAATTGCGTGCGCCCGTCCAGCTGGCGCAGGTTGAAACGGCTGGCCCCCGTCGACGCCCTGACCGTGCCTTCGGTGCTCAGCAGGCTCAGCGGGCGGCTGTCCGCCGAGGCGCTGATAAGGATTTCGCCCTGTAATAGCTTGATCAGGCGCTGCTGTGCATCGAAACGCACATCGACCGCGCTGGCCGTATTCAACTGCACCTGACTGCCATCGCTCAATGCCACCTTGCGCTGCTCGCCAACGCCACTGTTGTAGTCAGCCAGCAAGGGTTGCAGGGCGATCTGCTCGCGCAGGCTCCAGCCCGCTGCCGAGCCTGCGCCGAGCAACAACAGCAGTTTCAGAGCGTGCCGACGGCTGGCGGATTTCGGCGCATTGAGTGCCGCATGCGCCAGCGGCGAGGACAGCCCGCTGAGGCGCTGGTTGACCCGCTGCATGTGCGCCCAGGCCCGCTGATGTTCAGCGTTGCCATTGAGCCAGAGCTGCCAGGCCTGCTGACGACGCGCATCCAGCGTGCCTTCCTGCATTTCCAGAAGCCAGCCGACCGCTTGCTGCGCCACGCCAGGCGAGATGTCGGATTTGTTCAAGGACTCGTTGCTCGGGTTCATAAGGCGAAATAGCAGCGCAATGCGGCCTTGTTCAGATGGCGCTTGACCGTTGCGATGGAGATGCCCAGTTCGGCGGCAATCTGGCCGTGGCTCAACCCGTCGACCTGCGACATCAGGAACGCCCGCTTGACCAGCACCGGCAGGCCGTCCAGCAGTTGATCGAGTTCCACCAGGGTTTCGAGAATGATCGCCCGCTCTTCTTCCGAAGGTGCCACGCATTCCGGCAGCTCAGCCAGCGCCTGATAGTAGGCGTGCTCCAGGTCCTGACGCCGGTAGTGATTGCACAACACACGTTTGGCAATCGTCGTCAGAAAGGCGCGAGGCTCGATGATCTGCGGCGTATCGCGTGCGCCCAATACCTTGATGAAGGTGTCCTGGGCCAGATCCGCTGCGCTGTGTGGGCAGCCGAGCCTGCGCCGCAACCAGGTCGTCAGCCAGGTGTTGTGTGCCCTGTACAGGCTTTCGACAGTGTGATTGAGAGCGGAGTGGGCGATGGGCATCACAGGGAACAATCCACGGGGACTCGTTGATGGCGTGGATTCTGGCAGACTCTTTTGCGTATGAGAATATTTATCATTAATATTGCGGTTCATTTGTCCTGTTCAGGGACGAATGGCGCAAACAGCTGGCATTCATCGCGGCCTCTTCCCGAAGGCTGGTGATCCGGCTTCCCAGGTTTCACGAATCAATGAAGACCCTTTGATGGATGTCACCACCGCAAACGGTTCGCTGCCGGAAAAACGCATGGCGAAAGTCAGAAGCAAGGGCCTGACGGTTGCTTATCGGCTTGCCGTTACCTCGCGGGCGCTGGCAGCCGTGTTTGCCGGTTATCTGCTTGCGTCAGTGGTCAGCATCTGCGTCGCGCAGTGGCTGCCCATCCCCCGCGCCGAAGCAGTGGTGACCGGTATGATGCTGTCCTTTCTGGTTTATCTGGCCGCGGTGCTCTGGTGTTTTGCCTGTCGCACGGCGTTGCAGGCCTGGGTCGGAGTGCTGGCGCCGTGCGCATTGCTGGCGGCTGCCTGCGCCTGCGGTCGGTGGCTATTGTGAAAGAGGGTTTTCGTCAGTCGATGGCCTGGTTGCACACTTGGGTAGGCTTACTGTTCGGCTGGCTGTTGTTCGCTATTTTTCTGACCGGCACGCTTTCCTACTTCAAGGATGAGATTACCCAGTGGATGCAGCCGGAAATTCCGGTGCGCGCTCTGGATGCCGGTGCCAGCGTGCAGCGGGCTCAGGATTATCTGCAAAGCCACGCCGCCGGGGCTACGCGCTGGTTCATCAGTCTGCCGGACGAGCGCACGCCGGGCCTGACGGTTGGCTGGCTGCCCGAAGGCAAGCAGGGCCAGCGCAATAACTTCGTGCGCAAGCTGCTCGACCCGCAAACCGGCAGCGAGGTGCAGGCACGAGACACGCGCGGCGGTGATTTCTTCTACCGTTTTCACTATCAACTGCAGATGCCTTATCCCTGGGGGCGCTGGCTGGCGACGAGCGCCGCGATGGTGATGTTCGTTGCGTTGATCACCGGCATCATCATTCACAAAAAAGTCTTCAAGGAATTCTTCACGTTTCGTCCACGCAAGGGCCAGCGTTCCTGGCTGGATGGGCATAACGCGCTTGGCGTGCTGGTGTTGCCGTTCCATCTGATGATCACTTACAGCAGTCTGGTGATCTTCATGTCGATGGTGATGCCCGCGAGCATCCTCAGCCAGTACGACACGGTTCAGGCGTTCTACCGCGAAGCCTATCCGACCCCGGAAATGCTCAAGCGAGAAGGCAAACCTGCGCCGCTGGTGGCACTTGCGCCGTTGGTCAATGCGGCGAACGCGAAGTGGGACAGCGGGCAGGTGGGTCGGGTGATCGTCAATAATCCGGACGACAGCACCGCCACGGTTCTGCTGACGCGTGATGACAAGGGCAGCATCGTGCCGGATCGGGGCGGCGCGCTGACGTTCAGCGGGGCCAGCGGCGCGTTGCTGAACGAAGTACCCGAGCGCCCCGTTGCGCTGCTGATCTCCAGCGGGATGTACGGTCTGCATGTAGGCCATTTTGCCGAGCCGCTGCTGCGCTGGATGTACTTCATTTTCGGTGTCGCCGGAACCGCAATGATCGGCACCGGGCTGGTGATGTGGCTGGGCAAGCGTCAGCTCAAACACGCCAAAAACGGCGTGCTGCCACTGGAGTTGCGCCTGGTGGAAGTGCTGAACATCGCCAGCATGTCCGGGTTGATGATTGCCGTGGCCAGCTTCTTCTGGGCCAATCGTCTGCTGCCTTCGGGGTTCACCGGGCGTGCCGATTGGGAAGTCAGCGTGTTCTTCACATGCTGGGCGTTGTCAGTGGTGCACGCCCTGGTGCGCAAAGGGCGCAGCGCATGGCGCGAACAGCTGGGGCTGGGCGCGGTGCTGTTTGCCGGGCTGCCGCTGCTCGATCTGCTGACCAGCGGCCGCTATCTGCTGGGTTCGCTGATGTCGGGAAGCTGGGTAATGACGGCCTTTGACCTGACGGCGCTGGTCACCGGGCTGTTCCTTGGCTGTGCGGCACTGAAGTTCAAGGCTGTACCCGCCCGTAAAACATCCGGCGTTGCCTTGCAGCCCACACCTCGGGAGAGCCACTGATGCTGTTGGCTGCCTTGCTGTGCTACGTAGGGTTTACCTGCCTGTGCCTGTCCATGGCGCGCCATTACAGCGAACTGCTCAAGGGGCCGTTTACCGAACAGCGGCGTCGGGCGCTCAAGCTGGTTGGCTGGGGCGCGCTGCTGTTGTCGTCATGGGCGGCGGTTCAGGCTGATGGCTGGATGATGGGCACGGTGCACTGGTTCGCCGCATTGATGAGCAGTGCAGTGTTGCTGGTTGCGTTGCTGCCGTTCCGGCCGCGTTGGGTGCTGGCGCTGGCAGGATGCGGCGTGCTGCTCAGCCCGTTGGCAGCCGTGAGTCAATTATTGGCCTAACGCCAGCCGGTATTCGCCCGGTGTGGCGCCCACGGCCTGGCGAAACCGATTGCTGAAATGGCTGGCGCTGGCAAAGCCGCAGGCCAGCGCTATCTCGCCTAATGGCTTGCCGGTGCTGCGCAACAACTGGCGAGCCTGTTCGATACGTCGCGCCAATAAGTACTGGTGTGGCGGCAAGCCGAAGCTTTCGCGAAACATTCGCGCGAAGTGGTATTCCGACAGCGCGCACATGCCAGCCAGTTGACCGAGGCTCAGTGGATCGGCGAGGTGCATTTCGATGAAGTCCACCAGATGCCGTCGCAGGTGTGGTGCCAGGCCGCCTTTCAGGCGCAACCCCTCGCGCAACCCTACTTGACTGAGCAACGCATGGCTGACCATCTCGTGCGCCAGGCTGCTGGTCAGCAGACGCTCGCCGGGCTCTGCCCAGTTCAGGCGAATCAACTGCCGGAAGCGTGCTGCTTGTGCGGGGTCTTCCAGAAAGGTGTTTTCCCGCAGTTGCATCTCACGCGGCTCGCGATCCAGTAGTGTCACGCAGCCCAGCGCAAACTGTTCCGGGCTGAAATACAGATGCGCCAGACGGATCTCGCCGTTTACCACCCAGGCGGACTCATGACCGGCAGGCAAGATGCACAGCTTGCCCGGCGCACCCTTCTGGTCGGGTCTGCCGCGCCGAAAGGTCCCGGTGCCGTCCTCGATATAGCACGACAGCGTGTGGTGGGTCGGTGCGTGATATTCCTGCGAGTCATGCCGATTGTTCCACAACGCCGCCACCAACCCGTCGCCCAGCGGCGCGCTCTGCTCCAGATTGGCATTGGGTGAACTGTTCAGGGCCTGAAAGACCTGGATGGATTCAATGGCGGGCATGACGATTCCTCTAGGATTTGTATCCTACTCGCTGGCGACGCCGCTGCCAGTAGCGCCTGACGCAAATGCGCAAGATTGTGCAAGCGCTGGCAGAACGGCACGCAGCAGACTGATGGCTCATCAAGGAGCCTGCACCATGAACATTTCGCTTTATCTGCTGACTGTGCTGATCTGGGGTACGACCTGGATCGCCCTGAAACTTCAACTCGGCGATGTCGCGATTCCGGTATCGATCGTCTATCGCTTCGCGCTGGCGGCCCTGGTGCTGTTTGCATTCCTGCTGCTGACAAAGCGCTTGCAACCGGTCAATCGTCGCGGCCAGTTGATCTGTCTGGCGCAAGGTGTGTGCCTGTTCTGCGTCAACTTCATGTGTTTCTACACGGCCAGCCAATGGATACCCAGCGGCTTGATCGCGGTGGTGTTCTCGACTTCGACGCTGTGGAATGCGCTGAATGCGCGGGTATTCTTTCGCCAGAAAATCGCCGGTAATGTTATGGCCGGTGGTGCCATGGGCCTGATCGGTCTGGCGTGTCTGTTCTGGCCCGAGCTGTCCGGGCACAGCGCCAGCCGCGAGACCCTGATCGGTCTGGGCCTGGCCCTGCTGGGCACGCTGTGCTTCTCGGCGGGCAACATGCTGTCGAGCCTGCAACAGAAAGCCGGCCTGCGTCCGCTGACCACCAATGCGTGGGGAATGTTCTACGGGGCGACGATACTGGGGCTCTACTGCCTGCTGAACGGCACGCCGTTCACCTTCGAATGGAACACGCGTTACGTAGGCTCACTGCTGTTTCTGGTTATTCCCGGCTCGGTGATTGCGTTCACCGCCTACCTGACCCTGGTCGGGCGCATGGGGCCGGAACGCGCAGCTTATTGCACTGTGCTGTTCCCGATTGTGGCGCTGAACATCTCGACGTGGGTCGAAGGCTACCAGTGGACCGTGGCTGCCTTGCTCGGGCTTGTGCTGGTGATGGCGGGCAATGTGCTGGTGTTCAGGAAGACCAGGCCGGTTGCCGTCCTGGTCGGCGGCAAACTGGCCTGAGTCGATGTTCATACTCGGTTATAGAGCAGAAACGCCTTAGCCCTTCCACACCTGCGGATTGACCAGGTCCTGCGGCCGCTCGCCCAGCAACGCGTTGCGCAAGTTGTGGTAGGCGCGGTCGGCCATCGCCTGACGGGTTTCGGTGGTGGCTGAGCCGATATGCGGCAGGGTGACGGCGTTCTTGAGCTGGAACAGCGGCGATTCTTTCAGCGGTTCTTTTTCATAGACGTCCAGACCGGCACCGCGAATGGTGCCGTTCTGCAGGGCTTCGATCAGCGCAGGCTCGTCGACAATCGGGCCACGGGCGATGTTGATCAGGATGGCGCCGGGCTTCATCAGGCTCAACTCGCGACGGCCGATCAAATGTTTGGTCTTTTCGCTCAGTGGCACTACCAGGCAGACGAAATCCGCTTCGGCCAGCAGTTGGTCCAGGCTGCGAAACTGTGCGCCCAGTTCCTGTTCAAGTTCGGTCTTGCGGCTGTTGCCGCTGTACAGGATCGGCATGTTGAAGCCCAGACGACCACGGCGGGCGATGGCTGCGCCGATATTGCCCATGCCGACGATGCCCAGCGTCTTGCCGTGCACGTCGGTGCCGAAGTGCGGAGGCTCGATACTGCGTGTCCACTGTCCGGCCTTGGTGTAGGCGTCCAGTTCGGCGACGCGCCGGGCGCTGCTCATGATCAGCGAGAAGCCCAGGTCGGCGGTGCTCTCGGTCAGTACATCCGGCGTATTGGTGAGCAGAATGCCGCGCTCGCTCAGGTAGTCGACATCGTAGTTGTCGTAGCCCACCGAGATGCTGGAAACCACTTCCAGTTTCGCTGCGTTTTGCAGCTGCTCGCGACCCAGCTTGCGGCCGGAGCCGATCAGCCCGTGGGATTCAGGCAAGGCCTTATCAAACTGGGCGTTGATGTCGCCCAGCTTGGGGTTGGGCACGATCACGTTGAAGTCTTGCGCCAGGCGCTCGGCCATTTCTGGAGTAACACGGCTGAAGGCGAGTACGGTTTTTTTCATTGGGCATTCACTCTTGAGCGGTTGAATGAGTAGCACGCTAACATTCCTCTCCGCTCTTTGGCAGCCGCTTTTTACAGTTGTACGATGTCAGAACGAGGACTTGAGTGCCTGCACATGCAGATCCGCTTCATCGGCCGCGAGAATTTCCGGCAGGGAACCTCGCAGGTATTCGACCCAGGTTCTGATCTTGGCATCCAGATACTGGCGTGACGGATAGATGGCATACAGGTTCAGCTCCTGCGAGCGGTAATCGGACAATACGCGCACCAGTGTGCCGTTGCGCAGCCCCTCGATCGCCGAGTAGATCGGCAGAATGCCAATCCCCATGCCGCTGGAAATCGCAGTCTTCATCGCATCCGCAGAGTTGACCAGCAGCGGCGAGCTGTTGATGGTGACCATCTCCTGACCTTCCGGGCCATCGAACAGCCATTTGTCCAGCGGGAACACCGGGCTGACCAGGCGCAGACACGCATGATTCAGCAGGTCGGCAGGCTTGTGTGCCATACCGAAGGTTTTGACGTACTCGGGCGATGCACACACGATGCTGTAGGTAATGCCCAGCCGCTGAGACACAAAGCCCGAGTCTGCCAGTTCGCTGGCCAGCACGATCGACACGTCATAGCCTTCTTCCAGCAAGTCCGGCACGCGGTGGGTCATGGTCAGGTCGAACGCGACATCAGGGTGGTTGCGGCGATAACGGGCGATGGCGTCGATCACGTAATGCTGGCCGACGCCGGGCATCGAATGCACCTTTAGTTGCCCGGCGGGGCGGGCATGCGCGTCGCTGGCTTCGGCTTCTGCCTCTTCGACCGAGGCCAGAATCTGCTCGCAGCGCAACAAGTAGCGCTTGCCTGCTTCGGTGAGAGCAATGCGTCGAGTGGTGCGATTGAGCAGGCGCGTCTGTAAATGTGCTTCAAGGTTGGAGACCGCGCGCGAGACGTTGGCGGTGGTGGTATCCAGCACGGCGGCGGCAGCAGTGAAGCTGCCCGCTTGCGCCACGCAACTGAAGGCACGCATGTTTTGCAGGGTGTCCATGGGTACTTCTCTGAGTAGATGGCAAATTGTGACATGAAGTAACGGATGCATGTATCCAGACCAAAGGATTATCGCCGTTTCAGTAACAAAGATTCACAAATCTCCCCGCTTATCGCCGCGTCAAGCGCCGCCTAGAATCGCCGCCATTCAAGGTGTATTACCTCCGTTCGGGAACTCGCAGCTGTGCCGCGTCGCATCATCAGAGGGCTCTGGCCCGTCGGTATCCTGGCTTTTACGCTGGTCCTCAACGGCTGTATCGGAACACATGGAATCAAACCGCAGGGCAGTTTTCTGCACGCGGACAGCCTGGCCACCGATCAGGCGATTCAGAGCGCCGCCCTCGACGCCCATTGGCCCGCAGCGCAATGGTGGCGTGCCTATGGCGATGCGCAACTCAATCGCTGGGTCGATATTGCTACGCTTGGCAGCCCGGGTCTGGCGCTGGCCGCTGCCCGTGTGCGCCAGGCAAGAGCGATGGCGCAGATCGCCGAGTCATCCGAGTCGGTGCAGGGCAGTGCCAGCCTGATGCGCCACGACTGGCCCGAGGATCAGTTTTATGGTCCCGGAGCGCTGGCCGATACTCGCACCTGGGACAACAATGCGTCGTTGGGTCTGAGCTACGCGCTGGACCTCTGGGGACGTGAACGCAATGCCAGCGAGCAGGCCCTTGATCTGGCTCACGTGAGTGCTGCCGAGCAGCGTCAGGCGCAGCTCGAATTGCAGGAAAACGTGGTTCGCGCCTACATCCAGCTGTCCCTTGAATACGCCCGACTGGATATCGCCGAGGCAGCGCTGGCCCAGCAGCAACAGATACTCGATCTGGCGCAGCGTCGCCTCAAAGGCGGGATCGGCACGCATTTCGAAATCAGTCAGGCCGAAACGCCATTGCCCGAGGCCCACCGGCAGATTGATGCGCTGCAAGAGGCCATCGCCCTGAGCCGCAATCAGCTGGCTGCTCTGGCAGGCAAGGGGCCGGGAGAGGGCGCGGCGCTGCAACGGCCTGCGCTGTCGTTGCACACCGAGCTGAAGTTGCCGTCGGCATTGCCCGCTGAACTTCTGGGGCAGCGGCCTGATGTGGTGGCCGCTCGCTGGCAGGTTGCGGCGCAGGCGCGCGGTATCGATGTCGCGCATGCGGGCTTTTATCCCAATGTCGATCTGGTCGGCAGCCTGAGCTACATGGCCACGGGCGGCGGCATGCTGGAGTTTCTGACCGGCAGCAAGTTGGGTTACAAGGTCGGACCGGCCATCAGCCTGCCGATCTTCGACGGTGGACGCTTGCGGGCGGAACTGGGGCAGGCGTCGGCCGCTTATGACCAGGCCGTGGCGCATTACAACCAAACGCTGGTGATGGCGTTGAAAAGTATTTCCGACCAGCTTATTCGTCGCGCCTCGATGGACAAGCAACAGGCATTTGCCGCCGAGTCGGTAGCGTCGGCACAAAAGACCTACGACATCGCATTGTCCGGCACCGTGGTCGATGTGCCGGTGCACGACAATCAACGGGTAAAACGCGGCGATTTGCTGATGCAGATCGACCCGGAGCACTACCGGATCGCAGTCAAACAGGCGCAGGCGTTGCTGGCCTCACGCAAGGCGACGTGGGAGATGCGCAAGCTCAACGCGAAGCGCCGTGCCGACATGGATGAACTGGTCATCTCGGCAGAGAACCGTGACGACGCGAGCAATGTTGCCACCTCGGCGCTGGCCGATTACCAATTGGCGCAAGCGCAGCTGGAAGCGGCCGAACTGAACCTGTCCCGCACACGCGTGCTGGCGGCGGTGGACGGTTATGTCACCAACCTGAACGTGCATCGCGGCGACTATGCGCGTATCGGCGAAGCGAAGATGGCGGTGGTCGATATGAACTCGTTCTGGGTTTACGGTTTTTTCGAGGAAACCAAGCTGCCGCACCTTAACGTGGGCGATCCTGCCGATATGCAGTTGATGAGTGGCGAAGTGCTAAAAGGCCATGTCGAAAGCATCGCACGCGGTATCTACGACCGCGACAACCCGCAAAGTCGCGAATTGATCGCTGACGTGAACCCGACGTTCAACTGGGTGCGTCTGGCCCAGCGCGTACCGGTGCGTATTCATCTGGATTCCGTACCGGAAAGCGTATTGCTGGCGGCGGGGATGACCTGCACGGTGATTGTCAGGCCGCTAGACGGCTGATGATCGAGGACGCAGAGCGTCCAGAACGGCATGCGACGCGGAGCGCACGATAATTGCGATGATCGCTCCCTACGCTCCAGCATTGGGATTGACGAATCGGAGCGTCGCACGATAGGCAGGTGGTCGTTCCGCACGCTCCAGCGTGGGAATGCAGTTCGTGACGCTCTGCGTCACAAGTCGGTGTTCAATCCAAAGCGTTTTCTCAGGCCCATATCCAGTAGCCCTTTGGGCAGCAACCACGCCATCAGCGGCAGCAGGCGTGAGCCGTTGCCCAGGCGCAGCAGGCGTGGCGGATGGGTTTGTTGCACGGCTTTGAGCAGGTCGCGGGCAAATTCTGTAGCAGGAGTAGGGTTGTCCAGTGAAGCCTTTGCACGTGCGCGAATGCCTTCGCGGATAGGCCACCAGGGTGATTGTTCACTGATCAACTGTTCGGCTTCATGACTGGCATTTTTTGCGAAGCTTGACGCAATGGCGCCGGGCTGGACCTCCATCACCTGTACGCCAAATGGTGCCAACTCCAGACGTAGCGCATCGCTGAGGGCATGTACCGCGGCCTTGGAAGCACAGTAAGCACCTGCAAACGGGGTGACCAATACACCTGAAACGCTACCGATATTGACTACCAGGCCTTTGTTGCGACGCAGCGCCGCAAACAGCGCGCGGGTAACGCCGATGACGGAAAACACATTGGTTTCAAACTGCCGCTGCAAGGCCTCCACGCCGCCGTCGAGCAGCGGCCCCATCGCGCCATAGCCAGCGTTATTGATCAACACATCCAGACCGCTGTGCTCCAGCCCGGCGGCCAGTTGCTCCAGCGCCAGTCCGTCGTTGACATCCAGCTGCACGGCAATGAAGCCCGCGGCACTGAGTGCAGCGACATCCTCGGCCTTGCGTGCAGTGGCCCAGACTTCATAGCCAGTAGCTTTGAACGCATCGGCCAGTGCACGACCGATTCCGCTGGAACAGCCTGTAATCAAAGCGATGGGCATGAGGGAGATCCTTGTGATCAGTCCGAGAAGCTGCCTTGCAGATGTTCTGCGCGAAATTCCAGGGTTTGCGGGCGATAGCCATTGCGCAGTGCAGGCAGCGGCACGCAATCCTGCCACGTACCTTTGGCCTGAAGTTCGCCGGGGCCGCGGTAGCGTGCAGAGGTGTAGGTGTTGTCCGCCAGATTCACCGAGTCGCCGGGCGCATAGGCCGCGATCCGCCAGCGCAGCTCCTGCAATGCAACCTGGTTGGTATTGGTGATGCTGACCTGCAACGGACGATCTGCCGGGCAGTTTTGCGGATCGTAACTCAGGCGCATATCCAGACGCTCAAGCTGGCGTGTTTCCCGGCTGTCCTGCCAGATGACGATGGCCGCCACCGCCCCAAGCCCGACCGCCGCAGCCAGCGAGACGGGCAAGGCCTTCGCCGGGTAGCTGAGCAGAAGGATGAGCCAGGTCAGGATCAACAGGATGCCGATAAACATGCAGGTCTCCAGCAAAGGTAATGCTGGACATCCTACAGAACCTGGGAGGGGGACGTCGCGCAAATGAAAAGCCCCCGACAACTCTCTGCGTATAAATCTGCGCAAAGAGTTGTCGAGGGCTGTGTTACCTGTAGCGTGCAGCTAAAACCCTATCAACGAGCGATAGTTTGCGTCTTCACACCCGCTTCCAGCGCGTTCGAACGACCATAGATATCTTCGAAACGCTCGATATCGTCTTCGCCCAGGTAGCTGCCCGATTGCACTTCGATGATTTCCAACGGGATCTTGCCTGGGTTGCGCAGGCGGTGGACCGAGGCGATCGGGATGTAGGTGGACTGGTTTTCGGTGAGCAGGAACACGTTTTCGTCACAGGTGACCTGCGCAGTACCGGATACCACGATCCAGTGTTCGGCGCGGTGGTGGTGCATCTGCAGTGACAGGCAAGCGCCTGGCTTGACGGAGATGCGCTTGACCTGGAAGCGACCGCCCATGTCTACCGAATCGTAGGAGCCCCACGGACGGTACACTTCGAGGTGGTTCTGGGTCTCGGTGCGGCCCTGTTCGTTGAGGGTGGCGACCATCTGCTTGACGCCCTGGACCTTGTCCTTGTGGGCAATCATCATCGCGTCCTTGGTTTCGACGACCACGATGTTGTCCAGACCGATCACGGATACCAGTTTGCCGTTGCCGTGGATCATGCAGTTGCGGCTGTCCTGAATAACCACGTCGCCCTTGGTGACGTTGCCATTGGCGTCCTTGGCGTTGACTTCCCACAGCGACGACCAGCAGCCGACATCGCTCCAGCCAGCCGACAGCGGCACAACACAGGCGCGCTGGGTTTTTTCCATGACCGCGTAGTCGATGGAGTTGTCCGGGCAGCAAGCAAACGTGGATGAATCGATTTCCAGCGCATCGCCGTCCTGCACACTGCGCTCAAGGGTCAGCAGGCAGGTGTCGTAGATGTCCGGATCGTGCTTTTTCAGCTCTTCCAGGAAGCGGCTGGCGCGGAACAGGAACATGCCGCTGTTCCAGTAGTAACCACCGGCTTCGACGAATTCCCTGGCGCGTTTTTCGTCAGGCTTTTCGACGAACTGCGACACGCGGCTGACGCCTTCGGGCAGCAGGGCATCGGCGGTGGACTTGATGTAGCCATAGCCGGTTTCAGGCTTGTTGGCCGGTACGCCGAACAGCACCATTTCGCCGCGTTCTGCGGCTACGGTTGCCAGTGCCAGTGCGCGTTGCAGGGCTTTCTGGTCTTCGATGACGTGGTCGGCTGGCAGCACCAGCATCAGGCCGTCGTTGCTTTCGTTGACCAGCTTCATGGCGGTCAGGGCAACGGCTGGTGCCGTGTTGCGGCCGAACGGTTCCATGAGGATCGCCTGGGTTTCCAGGTTCAGCGCAGCGAGTTGCTCGTTGACGATGAAACGGTGGTCCTTGTTGCAGACCACGATAGGCTCCTGCATGCCTTCGAACACCAGACGCTCCAGGGTTTGCTGGAACAGGGTGTGCTCGCCGGTCAGTGCCAGGAACTGTTTAGGGAATTGTTTACGCGAAAGCGGCCAGAGTCGTGAACCACTACCGCCTGACAAGATAACTGGAATCATTTTGTTTCTCCAAAAGCATTCAATTAGGGCCGTACGAGGTGTCTGTCGTTTCTGTCTTGTTCTTGTTCCGCGCGGGTCGGTTCAGCGCTGATGCCCTGAACCGACCTGCATAATCCGTTTAGCGGGTTGCGACCGGTGGCTTGACCCACACTGGCGAGAGGCTGCTGCCACTGCCGGTGATGTAGAGCACAGCGGCTTCGCCACGCTCTAGTGCCACTGGTTTCACATCGGTGACTTTCTTGTCGCCGTCGTACAGCGCCAGGCTGACTTTGACCGGGTTTATCTCACGCTCGCCGGTGCCTTTGGCCGCTACAGCGTTGACCACTTCGGTCTTGCCGTCGGCGGTTTTCAGAGTCAGGGACTTGTCGCTGAGGTTCTGAACGCGAACCAGGGATTTCTGCTTGTTCTTGAACGGCGGCTCTTCAACCAGCTGCGGTTTGCCGCTGGCGTTGTTGACGATGGTGTAGTAGTGATCACCCGCCAGTTTCACCGGCAGGCTCTGGCTGCCCAGCTTGGCGGTGTAGTCGCCCTGTGGCATGAAGCTGAACGCAGTGCTGCCCAGTGGCGCGACTTCGTTGAGGTTGGTGTTGCCAACGGTGGCGCTGATTTCGGCGTTGCTGGCGTTGTAGACACGCACGAAGGTCGAGCCTTTTGGTGCGGTCGGGCCGTACAGGGCGGAGTCACCGGCGAAAGCTTGCAGGGACATCAGGCCCAGACCTGCGGCCATTGCGCAGGTTTTGAAAATGCGTTTTGCGGCCGAACGGTTGGCAGTAGTGTTAAAAGTCATGAGTCAGTCCTCTCAGTTTTGCGCCCGGTTGGGCGACTCGGATTGTTTGGCGTTGAGCGCCACGTTTTCTTGGGTGTCACGCGATTTCTTCAGCTCGGCGATCCACTTCGGATCGAACTCGCCAAGATCGTTGTGTGCCGGCAGGTAGCGCTCCGGGAATTCCCAGATCACCACTTGCGGCGGGGTGTTCTTGAAAGCATCGGTCTGCAGGTACTTGAGCATCGGCAGAATCGGGCCATGGCCGTCTTCGGCGTAGTTGACGACATCGCTGCGCAGCGCTTCTTTCAAGGCCCCGACGAAGTTCCAGTTAGGGTTGGCGCTGTAGCTGGTACCCACCAGACCCACCGGGATGTCGCTGTCTGCGAACAGTGCGTCACCGCCTGCCGCTTCGCCTGCTACCGGATCGGTACTGCGTTTCTGCAACTCGTCCGGCTTGGGCAGCATGTTGCTGAACAGCGGATCGAGCGGCAGGAATGTAGTCAGGTCACCTTTGTAGGCTTCGGTTCCCTTGGCTTGTGTGACGAACTGCTCAGGTTCGCCTTCCAGTGGTGTTTTCTGGGCAATCGCGGCGCTCAGTTGCTGCGCGGCGACTTCGGCACCCATTGGCGTCCAGTGGGTGTCGGTGCGCAGGAAAACCTGGCCCTGTTGCTTGGCAGCTTGCAGCGGTGCCAGCAGGTCCGGGGCAAAGATCCCGGCCTTGGCGACCTGAGCGTGGAACTGCTGATACAGGTCGGTGTGCAGGCTGGCAGGCTTGCTGTCACCGATGTGCTCCGGGTACAGACGGGTTTTTGCCGGAACAATCGCCAGGACCAGTTTGGTGCCCTGTTTTTCCAGCGCGTCACGCACACCCTGAATGATCGCCAGGTTGTCGGCTTCGTTCTGCTCGCCGTTGGCAACCGCGTCGAACTCTTCGTCGGTGTACAACCACTGGTCCTTGCCAAGCACAACACCCGGACGACCTTCGTTGAACAGTTTGAAGTCCAGCGCTGCCCACAGGTTGGTGCCCAGACGCTTGATCGGGAACTCATCGTCGTAATGAGTTTCCGCCGCCTTGGTCCACTTGCCGTTGAGCACGGTGGTCTCGGCCGAGGTCGAGAACGTGCTGAAACTGCGCAGCGACCAGACGCCCAGGACCAGCAGAATGGCCAGGAAGATGGCGATATAGAGGATTCGTAATGAACGGGTCATGTCAGGCTCCTCAGAACTGGAAGTAAAGGAACGGCGAGAAGCTTTGCGCCGAGAGTTTGAGAATCGAGGCCACGAACAGCAGCAGGATCAGTGCACGCATGGCGTAACGTGGCCAGTCGGCAACCCAGTACGCGGGCTGCACCTGGGCTTCGCTGCCCACGGTGTAGCCTGGCAGGTGCAGACTGCCGGGAGCATCGCCGGGAACGGCCTTGATGGTGCCCGGTTGTGCGGTCGCAGGACCGTCAGCCTTGGCGCTCTTGCCGGTGTCTTTTTCGCGGTTCTGGTAGAAGTCGCGCAGACCGAAGAACGCCAGCGTCAGATAAGCCACCACCAGTGTCGCAACTTGCAGACCGGTCAGGCTGGCGCGGTTGAGTTCCGAAAGCTGCCACTCGCCGAAGCTGAACATGGCGCTGTACATACGACCGGCGACATGCAGGTTTTCGGCGCGGAAGATGACCCAGCCTATGACCACCAGCAAGAAGGTCAGTGCCCAGCGAATCGGGTTGAAGCTGTAAGGCTTGGTGTTGATGCCGACCGCTTTCTCGATGGCCAGCCACATGCCGTGCCAGGCACCCCAGATGATGTAGGTGACGTTGGCACCGTGCCACAAACCGCCCAGCAGCATGGTCAGGAACAGGTTGCGATAAGTCGCGAACTTGCCGCCACGGTTGCCGCCCAGGGTGATGTACAGGTAGTCACGCAGCCAGGTGGACAGGCTGATGTGCCAGCGACGCCAGAACTCGGTGATCGACTGGCTGATGTAGGGCTGCTTGAAGTTTTCCATGAAGCGGAAACCCATCATCAGACCCAGACCAATGGCCATGTCGCTGTAACCGGAGAAGTCGAAGTACAACTGCGCGGTGTAGGCCAGTGCGCCCAGCCAGGCATCGCCGGTGGTCGGGTTCTGCAGAGCGAAGCAGTGGTCGGCGACCACGGCCAGGGTGTCGGCGATGAACACTTTCTTGATGAAGCCCTGCATGAAGCGCGTGGCACCTTCAGAGAACTTGTCCAGCGTGTGAGTGCGGTTGTTGAACTGGTCGGCCAGGTCGCGGAAACGCAGCACGGGGCCGGCGATCAAGTGCGGGAAGATCGCGACGAATGCAGCGAAGTCGATCAGGTTGCGCGTGGCCGGGGTGTCGCCGCGGTAAACGTCGATGATGTAGCTGATGGACTCGAAGACATAGAACGAGATACCGATCGGCAACAGCACGT
Organism: Pseudomonas sp. Pme6b; assembly: GCF_058129925.1. Taxonomy (NCBI): domain Bacteria; kingdom Pseudomonadati; phylum Pseudomonadota; class Gammaproteobacteria; order Pseudomonadales; family Pseudomonadaceae; genus Pseudomonas; species Pseudomonas sp. Pme6b. Next base: position 4,948,999 of record NZ_CM176704.1, on the reverse strand, counting down.
GGGTCAGGATGAACGGTTCAAGACCCATCGAGGTCATGGCTGCGTTGATGCTGTCCACACCGAAGTTGGCGTATTTGAAGTAGCCCAGAATACACAGGTCCACGATTACGCCGAGCAGCAGCCAGCGCTGTGCCGGTTTGGTCCGCACACCTGCTGCGCCTACCTTTAGACCGATCCAGTAGTTCCAGACGGTCACGCCGACGAACAACGCCAGAAAGTCCACACGCCACCAGGCGTAGAAGATATAGCTGGCAATCAGCAACAGCAGATTGCGATAGCGTTGCCCGCTCAGGTAGTACAAGCCGAGGAAGATCGGCATGAACAGGAACAGGAACACGTTGGATGAGAAAACCATCCTTATCTCTCCGTTTGTCCAACATTCAAGGGCTCAAAGCCCCCCCAAACCCCCCGTTGAAATTGGGGGGTAAAACACGTCGCGTTACGGCTTGTCGGTGAAGCAGCTCAGGCGAGGTCCGGTCTCATGGATGCATCGCTTGGGCGTGGGGCTTCGCGGACAAGTCCGCTCCTACAAATAACAACAGTGAATCAGGAGCCGTCGTTATCGCCCTTGTCGCCTTTCTCGTGCGTTGGGTCGTAAACCTTGGTCAGGTCACCGCCCAGGCGGAAAGTCTTGAACGGCTGCTTTTCGTGTTTCTCTTCCAGCACATCCGGGCTGCAGGCGTAGAGCGAGCAGTACGGTTCGAGCCAGGCGAATTTCGGATCTTTCTTCAGGTCCGTCATGTCCTGTTTCTCGCCGTTGTGTTCAGCGAAAATCGAAGGATCCTTGACGCCGGCCAGCACACGGTCACCCAGGCGCTTCAAGGCACCATTGTTTTCCGGACGCAGATCGACACCGTTGGCCTGGGCGAAACTGGCGATCATCGCGAGCGGCGGCAGTGCGTAGTTGTGATACGACAGCGCGCGTTGACGACGCTTCATCTCGTTAGGCAGGAAACCGTCCTTGTCCACCTGATTGGCGGCGACCTTGTATTCCTTCACAGCCCAGTCGAAGAGGTCCTGTCGATTGGTGGCTACGGCGGTTGCCATCACTGACCAGGCGGCCCAGTACGAGTGGTTGTTGATTTTTTCCAGCGGCAGGTTGCTCCAGTCGCTGACCACCTGGTCGGCCAGCTTGCTGAACCATGCTTCGATGATCTTCGCGTCCTGCTGACGATTGGCCAGCGGATGCGACTCTGAGAACTTCAGACGCAGGTAGGCGGAGGACATGCTGCCCAGTGCCCATTTGCGCATTGACTTGCCGGTGTGGTTGAACTCGCGAGATTCCAGCGCATCGGCCTTGGCCCAGGTAGTCATAATGTTCAGCGCGCAATCGAGCTGTTCCGGACGACCGTCGCGCATGTACTGCATCACGACTTTGCTGACGCCGCGCTCAAGGTCGGTGATGTCCTTGGTCGCATCGCGAAAGGCTTCTTCCGACACGGCGTTGAGGGTCGCACGTGCCTTGTCCGAACCTTCGTACTTGCTGCGGAAAACCAGCTTGTCGGTGTACGGCTTTGGAATGGCTTCACAGCTGAAATTGTGATCGCCCGTCTTCATTTTTTCGATCGGGGCGTCATAGCCCTTGGGTGGAACCAGTGCGGCGGACGCACCCGTAGCCCAGGCCATCGATGACAGAATTGCCATCGACAGCAGGGTAGGGCGTATCAGTTTAGGAGTCTGCATAAGTCACCTCATAGTCCGGCTTGAGCGGTGTGTGTCGCAGCGCTCGGGAACACGTTGCGTTTGCATACTTTGGCTTCGACTTTCTGTGGTGCCGTGCCTGCTTCCGGTCCCTGGATCTCCAGCGCCAGCAATTGCTGGTTAGCCCAGTCCTCGTCTTCGCGCAGTTCGAACGCGAAGCGTCCGTCAGTATCGGACGTTTCCGGTTTTTCGATTTTCAGATCTTCGTGACGCCCGTTCATGTACCAGAGCCTGGCTTGAAGGACTTTCACCGAAGTATCGTCAAACTTGATATCGATCTGATTGCTGCCGTTGCGGATATCCTTGATGCCATTCTTGCCATTGACCAGCAATTCGTTGGTACCCGGCTTAAGCGTGGTGCTGGCGCTCATGACGGCAGGCTTGCCTTCACAGCCGTTGTCCAGCAGCGACATCATCTGGCGATAGATGGTCTCCTGATCCAGGCGATACAGCGGCGAGAATTCCCAGATGAGAATCTTCGGCGGACGCTTCTGGAAGTCTTCACTGCCCAGGTACTGCAGCATCGAACCTTCCAGACCACCACCAGGGAACGCTACGTTCAACACGTCGGCACCCATGTATTCCTGCAGGAAGCCAGCGAAGTTGTAGTTCTTGCCGCTGTGACTGGTGCCGACCAGCGTGATCTCCGGATTGCCGGAATCGCCGAACAGGTCACCGTCGCCCGCCTCACCCTTGGGTTCGGTGGTGAACTGATCCATGTACTGGATCGCATAGCTGGTGCCGCACAATTGACCCGCCATATTGTGCAAAGTGCCCGTTTTGCCCATGCGTCCGGAAATATGGCTTTCGAACTCACGCTTGGGGATGTCGCTGTAACCCGGAACCTTCTTCACGGTTTCAGCGACGATTTTCGCCGTGCGTTGTGCGCCGTAAGGCGTCCAGTGCTGGTCACCGCGGAAGTAGAAGTCATGCGCCTGCTGCTCGTTGGTCAACGGCGACAGGTCCGGGACCCAGTAACCCATCTTGCTGAAGCGGCCGAGCATGGCCTGATAGTTTTTCAGCGCCTTGTCGTAGTCGAACTTGTCGCGCTCAGCTGGAAACAGCTTGTTGCGATCTACCAGACCACGGGTCGGCTGATACACCACGACCAGTTCGACGCCTTTGCTTTTGAACGCATCGTGCAGTTCTTTCATGCGGCGGTAGCCGGCAGGCGTGGTGTCGAATTCGGTGCGCAGGTCTTCCTGAGTCCGGAACAGCCAGTCGCCCTGAGCCTGGACCAGTGTGGTGAAGTTCTGCTGATAACGCGTGGTGTAGTTTTTCGCGTCATGCGCGGCCGGGCACAGAGAGCAGCAAGGCTCGGCCTTGAACGTCGGCGCTTGCGAGTCGTCTGCCCGAGCGACACCAGCGGCGGCCATCAAGGCGGCGGTGAGGCTGGACAGGCTCAACAGCTTGATCAGATGTGCGTGCATAACAATACCCTTCCTCATTCCCGCAGCTCGGTCTGGCTTTCGACGGGGTCGATCAATACGGCTTTCTTCTGGCGTACCAGCAGGTCGAGGATTTCGTCCTGGCGCTCACCGAGCACGCCGTTGAGGCTGATACCGACTTCTTTGGTAGGCATCAGCATCGAGACGCGATACAGCTCGACACTCAGTGGCGAGTCAATGGACAGCGGGCCGGAACCATTGCTGGACAGTTCGCCGCCAACCATGATCAGCGAGACCTGAGCGTCGAACGGATCGAGCTCAATGTCGCGGTCGGTGTCGCTCAAGTCCTTGATGTGGCCGTAAACGCCCATCAGGCCGTTGCCCATGGCGACGTTCTCGTACAGCTTGATATTCACGCTGTTACGCACGCGGATACCGTGGCGGCGGTTGGCGATCACGCGATTGCCCCACAGCAGGTTGTTGCCGCTTTCGTACAGGGTGATGCCGTCAGTGTGGTTCTGGTAAATCTCGTTGTAGGCGACGATGTTGCCGACGCTGTTACGGTCCAGAACCACGCCGGACAATTTGTTGTTGTGGCTCTTGTTGCGGAAGATGAAGCTGTTGTCGACTTCCCGGGAAATGATGATCCCGTGCTTCTTCTTGGTCCCGTAAACGTCGTTTTCGGCGATGATCAGACCGTGCGAACGGTCGTGCGGGTCAATGCCGTAAATGATGTTGTCGCGGTAGGTGTTGCCTTTGACCACGAAATCGCGGGTTTCATAGCAGTAGAAGCCGTACCACATGTCCGAGAACTCTGAATCGATGATCCAGCCTGTCGGTTCGGCACGCTTGAGAATCTTCGCGGTGTTGGGTGTGTACTGGGAAATACTGATGCCATAGGACTTGCTCTGGTCGTAGCCCATGCTCGCCATTTTGGTATTGGCGATCCAGGTTTCCGAGCCACCCCAGGTCAACAGAAACGGACGAAACTCGTCAGGCTTGCGATAGGTCGCCAGGCTGTTGCGGGTTTCACTCCAGGCGTTGACCTGAGTGTGGGTGATCAGCATCTTGCCTTCGCTGACGATGAACGAACCTTTTTCCTGAGACAGACGCAATTCCTTGGTCTTGCTGTCGATCTCGAAGATCCCGGTCTCCTTGATCAGAATCGGCAGGCGCGCCACATAGACACCCGGCGACACTTCATTGAGAAACTGCTTGGGGACCTTTTTGGCCAGGTCCTGCAGGCTCACGTAGCCGTCGGAAATCATGATGGCCTGCGGGATGCCGCGCTGACGGTTGACCCATTCGGCCATCTTGTTATCGCCGCCGATGAATTCCTTCAGGCCGGTTTCTTCCATCATCCGCGATACAGTCACCTTACCCGGCTTGTTGCGCACGATCTTTTTCAAGGCGGCTTCTGCGGTATAGCCCTTGAGGTCTGGCAACACCGGCTTGGACATTTCCAAGGGCTCGGTCGGCGGGCTGGTGATGGTGTAGGTCTTGGCCTGGTGCAACTCCTTGACCACCGCCTTCTGTGCATCGGTTACGACAGGGGCGTTAGCCAGCGCCACACCGCTGGCCATCAGCAGAGCGCTGGTCAGCAGTGCGCTTTCGAGCAGGGCATGCGGCCAGCTTCGGCTACGCCCATTGCTTGTATGACTGTTCATCTCTGGCACTCCTTTGGCGGTTCGCATCAAAAGCGCCAGATGACGTCGACAACAGCGCGGTGCATGTATTCATCCACGCCGTTGTGATACGCATCGCCGGGCTTGAAGACACCTGCGCGCAAGCGCACCAGTGCCGAAGGTTCGTCGAACGACTGGCTGAGCGAGGCGGGCAGCAGGCCTTGTTTGAAGTACTTGGTCACGACCAGGTCCATTTCCTGACCCAGGTCCTTGCGCCCGTCTTCCAGCGGCAGCGAACTGAACGTGTTGCTGTTGCCGTTTTCACGCACTGCATTGATACCCGAGCCGCCAATACCGGTGTTGCCGTCCACTCGACGGAACTTGTGGTAGATCAGCGACGCATCGTATTCCTCGTTCATCTGCCAGGAGGCGAACAGCGAGCCGCTTTCCACGTTGGCCATTTCGCCCTGGAACGCTTCGCCGAAACGATGGATGCGCGAACGCGTGCCGGTCCAGTTCGAGCGGTTGCTCTCCAGACCGTTCTGGACGTAATCCTTGCTGGCGCGCGAGTAAGCCGCACCGACTTGCCATTGCGGGTCAAGACGCAGACGCAGACCCAGGTCAGTGGCCCAGCCATTCATGTCGCGGTCGTTTTTCTCGCCGGCGATGAACTGGTCGTTGCCTGCGGAAGTCACGCCGATTTCGTCGCGTGTACCGTTCAGCCAGGTCAGGCTGCCCCAGTAATTGAGCGGGTTGGTGTTGCGATAGTTGTAGGCATCGCTGTCGGCCTGCAGACCCAGCCAGGTCAGGTTGCCGTTGGACGTCTTGTCCAGATCATCCAGTTGCTCGCCCTGAGACTTGAGCTTGCCGTCGTCATGACTGTAATGAGCGCGCACGCCTGCCCAATGGCCGGGGGTCCACTGGTAGCTGGCGGAACCGAACAGGTGCTTGCGGTCTTCGTCGTCGGGTGCCAGTTCGGTCAGGTCGGTGCGGTATTCGCTGAAGCGCTGGGCGGCACCCAATTCGGCACGCAGCAAGGTGGTATCGAAGTTCCAGTTGATGGCCTCGATATTGGTGTCATGCCACTGACCATCGTCGTTGCGCAGACGCTGACGACCCACTTTGAGTATTTCGCCGGGGTAGGGCGTGAAGCCACTGTAGCCGATCCAGAATTCACGCAGCGCAGCATAGGACTTGTCGACTTCGCGTTCGCTGGCAGTGCCACGGGAGGTTTGCGTTCCGCTGCCGTCGCTGTTGCTCTGCTCCAGCGGGTCGGTCTGAATGGTGTCGGTGGCGGTGACCACCTGGCCCATGGCATAACCGCTCCAGTTGCCGCGCTCACCATAGACCCAAGGGCGCAGGTCCAGGCCCACACCGTTGACGTCGCCGCCCGAACGGGTGCCCAGATCGCGATCATCCTCGGCCTGTGCCGTGGCTTTCACTTCGATACCGAAATTCTGTTCTTCGGTCAGCGCTGCCAGCGTCGGGCAGGCCCACAACAGGGTGAAGCCAAGGCCCATGCCAGCAGCCATCAGGGGATTCAACTTCATAATGCTTCCTCACCGTCTTTTTCTTCTTGCAGGGCCTGCATCGCCATCGCGTTCTGAGTAGCGGTAGCGCCCCGGACTTTTTGCTCGCGTGCCAACAGGTCTTTGGCGGTGGCGAGCTTTTCAGGCGGCAGTTGTGTATTGAGGGCCTCGGCAAGCTCGGTCGCTTGCGGGGTCTGACTGGCCAGCGCCAGTTGCGCGAACACCCAGGCGTTGACCGGGTCGGGCATCGTGCCCTTGCCCTGCGAGAACAGTTGCGCGAGGGCGAAATCTGCGCTGTTCTGGCCACCACGGGCTGCGGTCAGCAACTCGTCCACGGCTTTTTGCGAGTACACCTGACCGAGGTAGCCACGGCGGTAGATCTGACCCAGGTAGTAATGGGCGGAAATCTCTGTTGCTGTGGCTTTCTTCAGGTGCTCCTCGGCCTTGAAGGCATCGGGCGTGACCCATTTGCCTTCGTAGTACAGGCGTCCAAGCAGCAGCTCGGCGCGAGGCTGATCGGCCGCGCGGCCGTTGTTCAGGTATTCCATCATCTTGTTGACGTCGCCCAGTTCGGGGAAGTCGTAAAGCAGTTTGGCCAGCGTTACCCACGAGACCGGGTAGCCAGGCGCAACGCTTTCCAGCAATTGCTGAGCGGTCTTTTCGTCTGGCGTACCGATGGTGGAGTCACCCAGTACACGCGCGACGCTGTCCACTCGTTGGGCATTGACGCGGCCAGCGGCGTAGTCGCTCTTGAGCTTTTCGATCAAGGCCGTGCGCTGCTCGGCCTGGCCGCGTGTCTGGTAGACAGTAGCCAGCTCGACGTAGCAGATATCCGTGGCTGACAGTGCCTGTTTGCAGATGCTCTCGACCTCATCGAGGTGTTGAGCATAAGTGCCTTGCGTGCGATACAGCAGCACCTGAGCCAGACCTGCCTCCGGATAACCGGCAGCGCGCCACTCACTGATCTTCTGTTGCGCATTCACTTCAGGGAAGGTGTGCGGGTATTGCAGATACAGCATCGCCAGCGGGATCAGGGTGCCGGATTCGCCATTGGCGAACGCCTTTTTCAGCAGGCCTTCGGCTTCGCGATGTTCGGCTTCGGTAGCGTCGGGCTTGGCCGCCAGCAGACGGCCCAGGCGCGACTGCGCCCGAGGGGAGATCTGCGCGGCAGCGCGGTAGGTAGCCTCGGCCTGCTTGAGCTGAGCCGGGTCGCGAGTCGCGACCTGAATATCAGCAAGGCCGACTTGCGCGTCGCTGTAGCCCAGGTCCGCCAGCTGCCGATAGTTCTGCTCCGCCAATGCAGTGTCGCCGTTTTTCAGGGCTTCATTGGCAAGGCGTTGATCAGGCAGGCCGGCACAGCCGCTCAGGCCGAGCGCGACGGCGAGGCTCAGTAGCGTGGGGGTAGACAGGCGTCGTAGTGGGCTGTTCATGGTTACAGACCCGCAGCCATTGCTTTATCGATCAGCCAGTTCACGGACGGGCCGCGATCGCTGACCACTTCGACAGGGCGACCGGCAAGCGAGCTGCTCAGGCTTTCGTCAGGCTTGATCTGCACGCGGATGTCAGTGGACAGGTCGGCGTCGCTGAGGTTGGTGCTGCTGACGATCTGACCGGTGCGCAGCTTGTCTTCGCCAGCGATCTGGAAGCTGACACGTGTGCCTGGCTTGACGTCGTTGAACTGGCGATAGGTGAAGCGAGCTTCAACAGTGGCCGGCGCGTTGCGTGGCACCAGTTGGAAGATCACCTGACCCTTGGACGCGAACTGACCGTCGGCAACCAGTTGGCGAGCTACGACGCAATCGCACGGGCTGGTCATTGTGCCGCTCATCTGCTTGCCATACAGCTCTTCGATCTTGGCGGGCTGCAGGTCTTCACCGGTCAGGCTGCCTTTGAGCATTTCCAGCATGCTGGTGTTGAAGGTTGCCAGTGGCGCGCCTTTGGCGGCTTCGCCATTCTGAGCGACCAGGCTTTGTACGGTACCTTCACGCGGCATGGTCACGTCCATGCTTGGAATGGTGACCAGACCGGCCGATGCATGGCTGACGAAGTACAGGCCGTAGATTGTCTTGAAGATGAAGCCGAAAGCGGCCAGACCGACAATGAACACGCCCAGGCTGAAGGTCACGGCGCGCAGGCGACCCATGGCGCTCATGCCGCTGTCCTTACCCTTGACCTTGCGTGCCTTGGTGAAGTTGTCGCGCTGCAGGGTGGCCAGCACTTCGCCCAGGGTGACGACTTCGCCGGACAGGTGCGAGGTGATCAGGTGGCGCAGGGTAGCGATGTCCTGAGGTTCCAGATTCTGGAACTGGCAACCGATGCGGTTGCTGGCGTTGTCGATCGAGCGCACCTGCAGATCGACGTCCATGGCCAGGCCAAGGTTGTCGATGATGAATTGCAGGCGTCCCTTGACGATCTGCCCTTCGCTGAATTTCTGCCCGGACGGAGCAACGAAGCTCAGGCCACCGGCCGACAGGTCTTCGATACGTACCAGTGGCGCGTTGGGCTGATCATTCAGCAGGCGCAGCTTGGCAGGGATCTTGATCCGCGCGTGTTGGCGCTGGGCTTCGGATTCATGTACGACGTTCGCATTCACGGCTGTATTCATGGCTAATTTTCCTACTTAAGCGATTAATCCGTTGGCCCGGTCAAACCATCGTCAACAGCACAGCGACGAAGATGGTGCCAGCCGAGAAAGTCATGGTTCGGGACGACCACGTGTTGAACCAGCCCTGAAAGCTGGCCATGTCGCGGCTTAGTTTGGTGTCCTGGCGTGTCCAGGACTGGCGGTCCAGGCGGAAGAAGACATAGATCTTCATCAGCGCGCCGACGATCTGGTTGTAATAGAGAATGATCGGGTAGGCAGGCCCGATTCTGTGTCCCGAGAGGGACAGCAGCAGGGTGAGGATCAGACGGGTCATGCCGATCCACAGCAGATACATCAACAGGAACGCGCCGCCATACTTGAAGCTGGCGATCAGGGCGACGGTCAGACCGAGGATGGAGGTCCACATCGACACACGCTGGTCGAACAGCACAATGCTGGTGAAAATCCCCAGGCGACGTACGCCCAGACCCAATGCACGCGAGTTCTGACGCAGGTTATTGCCGTACCAGCGATACATCAGCTTGCGGCTGGCCTTCAGGAAGCTCTTCTCGGGCGGGTGTTCCACGGTGTTGATCGCTGCGTCCGGCACGTAGAACGTGTCGTACCCCAGGCGCATCAGGCTGAACCAGCTGGACTTGTCGTCGCCGGTCAGGAAGCGGAAGGTGCCCAGACGCCAGTGATTGAGCGAGTCGCTTTCCACGTCGGCAATGAACTCGGGGTCGGTTACCACGGTTGCGCGGAACACTGACATGCGACCGGTCATGGTCAATACGCGTTTGGACAGGGCCATCGAGCACATGTTGATGTGACGCTGAGCGAAACGCAGCTTGTGCCACTCGCTCATGATGTAGCCGCCACGTACTTCACAGAACTCGTTGGTGGTCAGGCCGCCGACATTGTCGAACAGCTGGAACCACGGCACGGTCTTGGCGACCACACCTTCGTTGAGCACGGTGTCGCCGTCGATCACTGCAACCACGGCACGGCTGTCAGGCAAGTGACGCGAGATGGCGCGGAAGCCATAGGCCAGACCATCGCGCTTGCCGGTGCCCGGAATGCGTACGAAGTCCAGCTTGACGCGCTCCGGCGGGTTGAACTTCGCCCACATGCTCTTGACCAGCAGCTCATCGGACATTTCCACCAGCGAGCAGACGATAGTCGTCGGCAGGCCACAGTCGATGGCTTCGCGGATGACCGAGTTGTAGACCTGTGCGGTGGTCAGCGCGTCGATGCGGAAGCTGGTGACCATCAGAAACACATGGGACGGGTCTGCTGCACTGCCCAGCTTGCGAACCTTGCGGCGCAAGTGCGGGTAGACGATGTACAGGAAAATCATCCCGCGCACGAAGTGCGTGATCCCCATCGAGTAGCGCCAGATACCAACGGCACCAATCAGGAATATAAAGTTCTTCGACTGTGAGTCGAAGATACTGGTAGGCAATGCCGCGGCAAGGCCCATGAGTAAACTTAAATAGAACAGCCAACCTGCGGCCTGTAACAGGCCGTGCTTGAGCCTCTGCATAATCGTATCCCTAAGTCAGTTGCGAGCCTCAAGCCCCAGGCTGCAAGCACATTGCTTGAGCCTGTGGCCTGTGGCCTGGAGCCTGGCGCTTGTGGCTTGCGGCTGATTTACCAGCAGATACCTTCGGCGCGACCGTCTTCGCTGGTGGCGTTGGTCATGAAACCCACCAGATCGATGACGCGCTTGCCTTCGGGAGTCTTGTTGGCGAGGGCGCGGAAACGCTCATCGCGGTTGCCAAGGATGATCACGTCAGAGTCGTTGATGACCTGATCGAAGTCCGAATTCAGCAGCGACGATACGTGCGGAATCTTGGATTCGATGTAGTCCTTGTTGGCACCGTGAACGCGTGCATATTCGACGTTGCTGTCGAAGATGCTCAGGTCGAAGCCCTTACCGATCAGCATTTCGGCCAGTTCTACCAGCGGGCTTTCGCGCAGGTCGTCAGTACCTGCCTTGAAGCTCAGGCCCAACAGTGCAACCTTGCGGGTGTCGTAGCTGGCAACCATGTCGAAAGCGTTCTGCACTTGCGAGGTGTTGCTGCGCATCAGCGAGTTGAGCAACGGCGCTTCGACATCCAGGCTGCTGGCGCGGTAGGTCAGGGCGCGAACGTCTTTTGGCAGGCAGGAGCCGCCGAATGCGAAGCCTGGGCGCATGTAGTACTGGGACAGGTTCAGCGCCTTGTCCTGGCAGACCACGTCCATCACTTCACGACCATCGACGCCGACGGCCTTGGCAATGTTGCCGATTTCGTTGGCGAAAGTAACCTTGGTGGCGTGCCACACGTTGCAGGTGTACTTGATCATTTCGGCAACGGCGATGTCCTTACGGATGATCGGTGCGTCGAGTTCTTCGTACAGCGATTGCAGTACGTCGCCCGAGGCTTTATCGAACTCGCCGATCACGGTCATTGGCGGCAGATCGTAGTCCTTGATTGCGGTACTTTCACGCAGGAACTCAGGGTTTACGGCGACACCGAAATCAACACCGGCTTTTTTGCCGGAGCAGTCTTCCAGAATCGGGATGACCACGTTGGCAACCGTGCCTGGCAACACAGTACTGCGAACAACGATCGTGTGGCGGGTGGCTTTGTCACGCAGGACATAGCCGATTTCGCGGCATACCGACTCGATGTAATCGAGTTCCAGATCGCCGTTCTTCTTGCTCGGCGTACCGACACAGATCATCGACAGGTCAGTGGCGCGAATGGCTTCGGCGAAGTCGGTAGTGCCGCGCAGTTTTCCGGTACTGATACCTTTCTGCAGCAGCTCTTCCAGACCTGGTTCAACGATAGGTGATTTGCCGTTGTTGATCAGATCGATCTTGGTGCTGGAAATATCCACACCAACTACATCGTGACCGCGGGCAGACAGGCAACCGGCACAGACTGCACCGACATAACCCAAACCAAATATGCTGATACGCATCGTATTCTCCTCGATTTTTCACGCCATAAATTGGCTGGATATTAATTTTGGCCAGCAGATGTCACGCGCCATCCTTTACGGCTAACAACGCCGTGGAACTAACGCAGGCATATTTAATGAGTGAGTGCCCAAATAGGTGAGGCGAACTCAAATGACACTAAGTACAAGCGGCAAGTGACCTGTCCGGTGGGCAGGGCCCTGCTCTCCTTGGATGCAGTAAACCACTCCTGTTTGACGATTGACGGCGGACCTCGTTCGGAAAGCCTCTGACTAGAGCCTTGGCTGACCTTGTCGAATCCTGCGCATCACACCTGTTGGGCGCTTCGCCTGTCTACAACATCAACTAGTGATGTGAGTTTAGTTCTGGTACCTGACGCCAGCGTTACATGAACCTGGCTTCCCTGTCGGTAACTTCCCATTTTTCCAGTCGACCTGTAAGTGATCTCTTACACGTCAGCCCAGAATTGTTACGGGATGTAGGAGCGTAGGAATTCGCATTTAGTTCCGGGCCACTCGTCCTGATTTGCGGATTTTGCTGTATCCAGTTTGTGACAGGGGCAGTATCGCGGTGATGGCGTTTTTCTTAAAAGCCTTATTGCGCGGGGATTTCAGCGGGGTAGATATGAAAGTGCTACTACTGCAAAAAGCCAAAAAGCCACTACGTAAAAAAGTGGATTTTTTTTGATGAAAAAATCAGGCGAGATTGCGTCGTCGAAAAGTTGACGTTTATCTGGCGTCACGATGTTGGCATTTGCTGTTGGATCGTAGGACAGGTCGTGTAACAGCGATGCGTTACACGACGGTTACAGTGTCTAGTCTTCTACGACGTTGCGCAAAAACACCAACTTGTCGCGCGTCGATTGCTCACGGTTATAACGATAGCCCTGAACATCGAACGCCTGTAACGCTTCGGGGCTGTTGATACGTTCCTCAATGACGAAACGGCTCATCATGCCGCGCGCTTTCTTGGCATAGAAGCTGATGATCTTGTACTGACCGTTCTTGAAGTCCTTGAACTCGGTGTCAATGATCCGGGCTTTGAGCGCTGAACGTTTGACCGCAGAAAAGTACTCGGTAGACGCAAGATTGAGCAGCAGGTCGTCGCCCTGGGCTGCCAGCGCTTCATTCAACCATTCGCTGATCTGCGTGCCCCAGAACGCGTAGAGATCCTTGCCGCGAGCGTTTGCCAGTCGCGTCCCCATTTCCAGGCGATAGGGCTGCATCAGGTCCAGCGGGCGCAGCAGCCCATAAAGGCCGGACAGCATGCGCAGGTGATCCTGTGCATAGTCGAGCTGCGCGTCGCTTAGTGTTTCGGCTTGCAGGCCGGTATACACATCGCCCTTGAAGGCCAGCAGCGCCTGCTTGGCATTGTCGAGCGTGAAGGCCGGGTTCCAGCTTCCGAAGCGTGCCGCGTTCAGCCCGGCAAGCTTGTCGGACAGGTGCATCAGTTCGCTGATCTGCGCTGGCGTCAGTTCACGCAGTTGGGTGATCAACTCCTGAGAGTGATCCAGATACTGCGGCTGAGTGAAGCGTCCGGTAGTGGGCGGGGTCTCGAAATCGAGGGTTTTTGCCGGGGAAATCACCATCAGCATGAAGTCGTCTCCTTTGATCGTCCGGGGATTCTAGGGGCTGATGGCCCACGACTCCAGCTATGGTGGCGATAGAGTCAGGCCGTGTGTGCCACGTCAGCATGCCATGCGGCTTTGTATGCGCTCCGACATAAGAAGCCAGGCTCATATCAGCTATAGTGGCGCGCTGGTCATGATGTTAATGGTTGATCGAGAGGGCATCGGGTTTGCGTATTGTTTTAGCAGTGTGTGCAGGTCTGTTCTGGCTCCAGGCGCAGGCGGCAGTGCCGGTCACTGCCACCATAGACCGCAGTGTGTGGCCCGAGCGCCTTGAAACGCCGGGGTTGTTCGACGTCGCGTCGCGCGCGGAAATCCTCGCCTTTGCCCACGAACTGTACCTCAGCGAGAAGCTGGACGAGGAAGGGCTCAAGCAGCGCCTCGGCCTGCGCTTCGTCAACGTGCCTTCGTTGAACGTGGTCCGCCATCGTCTGTGGCTGCGCTTGCTGGAAAACTATCAGAATGCTCAAAAGAGCTGCGAGCAGGATGCCAACTTCTGCGTGCTGGTCGAGGACATGGACCAGTTACGTCAGCGTGCTGAAGAGTTTCAGGTGTCGAACGACTCGTTCTACGCCAACTGGGCCAGACCCGGCGCCGTGTTCCATCAGCGTTATTTGAACGAGCTGCTATTCATGGCTGCCTTGTTCCCGCAGACCAGCAGCGAGATCGAGCGCTACAACTCTGATGAGATGAGTGGCGACGAGATGCCGGACCGCACCTTCATGCTCAATTTCGAAAGCGGCCCGAGCCCGGTCGATGGCGGAACCGACTGGTTGGTCGACTTCATGCGTCAGCAGAAGATGACCGCCACCTTCTTTGTGCTGGGCAAAAGCCTTCAGGAACGCCTCGACAGCACATCGACCACAAGCTTGCAGGCGCTGTATCGCCAGCAGTGCGTGGGCATTCAAGGGTGGGAGTATCGTTCGCATAGCCAGTGGCTGGACTGGCAGGGTTCAGTGCAACGCAGTGCGGCACTGGTTCAGCGTGTGCTGCCGGATAATTTCGTGCCGCTGTTTCGCCCGCCTTACGGCCATCGGCGGGCCGACAGCGGCGACTTCTTCCGCGCCGAGCATTTACGCGTGTCATTGTGGAACATCGATGCCGAGGACAATACCGGGCGGCTTTCGGCAGAGCAGGTTGGCGACCGCGTACTAACCCTCATGCTGCTCTGGCGCAAGGGCACGGTGGTCTTCCACGACGTGGCCAACAAGGCGCAGTCTGCACTGCCATTGCTGCTGGCCAATACCGCGCAAAGCGAGTTGATCTGGGACGATTGCCGGAATATCTCTGAAAGCCCCGTAGAACAAGGGCCGCAGAGCAGTGAAGAGGCTGCGCCCGAGGGGGAATGAAGGCAGATTCGGCGTGGGCGGACTTCCGACTTTAAACGTGCTGTGTACGTCCGCCAAGCTCTATTCGTCAGGCTGTGAAATAAACTTCAAAAAACTGTCAAAGAGCTTTTTTCTGTCATCCCTTTTGCTGTATTACGAATACAGACCGCCGAAACCTGCAACACAGGTGGCGTCTTCCAAGACCCACCTTGAGCGACATTTCTCCCCTGCCTGAAGGGAAGAATCCGGCGGCCTTTTCGTGGCGCAGTACTGTCGTGGTTCTGCGTCGCCCGGCTTCTACAAAGGTGAGCGAGTATGGATGACCACGGACGCACCCCTTCCACTAACCAGCCAATCCTTTACGTGCTCGATACCAACGTATTGATCCATGATCCAAACGCACTGCTGAATTTCGAAGAACACCACGTCGCCATCCCCATGACGGTTCTGGAGGAACTGGACAAACTCAAGGCCGGTAAACATTCGGTTGCTGCCGAGTGTCGCCAGGCCATCCGCCTGATCGACAAGACCCTCGGCGAGGCTAACCCTGAAGAAGTTGAAAAGGGCGTGCCGATTGACCGCGGGACCGGTGTTTTCAAAGGTTTTCTGTCGATTTTGATGAGCAAGCGCGAGGAACCCAACAGCCTGCTGCCCGAGCACCTCAACGACAACATCATCATCAACCAATTGATCGACCTGCATGCGCGCAACAAGGACTTGAGCGTGGTGCTGGTGACCAAAGACATTAACATGCGCCTCAAGGCGCGCGCCTGCGGCATTGCGGCCGAAGATTACAGCACCGACCAGCTGGTCGACGACGTTTCGCTGTTGTCGCGTGGCTACCACGACATGACCGGTTCGTTCTGGGACCGCGTCAACAAGGTCGACACCCGTCAGGAGCGTGGCCGTACCTGGCACCGCGTGCAGCTCAATGAAATGCTGCCTGCGGTTCATATCAACGAGTTTATTGTCGATGAACAGGGCTTCGTAGGCTGGATCAAGGGCGTCAAGAACGACGAACTGCTGATTCTGGATATGCATCAGGAGCCACTGCTGCATCAGGAGGCCTGGGGCCTGAAACCGCGTGATATCTATCAGGGGCTGGCGTTGTTCGCACTGCTCGACCCGGATATTCATCTGGTCAACCTGTCCGGTGCCGCTGGTTCGGGTAAAACCATTCTGGCGTTGGCGGCTGCCATCGAGCAGACCATGGTCACCAAGCGTTATCGGCGCATCATCGCTACCCGTAGCGTTCAGGGCCTGGATCAGGAGATTGGCTTCCTGCCCGGCACCGAGGCGGAAAAGATGGAGCCTTGGCTTGGCGCGATCACCGACAACCTTGAAGCCCTGCACATGGATGATGAAAACACTCATGGCAGTGTCGACTACATCCTCAGCAAGGTGCCGTTGCAGTTCAAATCCCTCAACTACATTCGAGGTCGCAGCTTCCAGCAAAGCCTGATTCTGATCGATGAATGCCAGAACCTGACCCCGCACCAGATGAAAACCATCATCACCCGTGCCGGCGCCGGTTCCAAAGTGGTCTGCCTGGGCAACCTGGCGCAGATCGACACCCCTTACCTGTCAGCCACCAGTTCCGGGCTGACCTACCTGACGGAGCGCTTCAAGGACTTCCCTAACGGCGTGCATATCACCTTGCAAGGCGTGCCACGCTCGATACTGGCCGAATACGCGGAGAGTCATCTTTAGCTGAAAAGCAGCTGTAAGCTTCAAGCTATTAGCTTCAAGTGGGGGACTTCGGTGTACGAGAGCCCTCACTTGCAGCTTTTGATTATCGCGCCCATGCGCCAAGCTTATCGTCACACACAAGTTCGCTTCTGGCCGAAAGGCGTAGGAGCGAACTTGTTCGCGAAAGCTATATTGTGGGCGATAAATCATTTGTGCATGTACAGCCCTCTTCGCGAACTTGTTCGCTCCTACGCCCTCCGGGCAGAAGCCAGGATTTTCGTACGCTTTAAAACCTGTGTATAACGCCGGGCACTTTCAGCTTGTAGCTTGCAGCTTGCAGCTTGCAGCTGCCACACTTCTTGCTTCTGCCAAGGAGTAACGTTGTGCTCACTCATCTCGATTCCCAAGGGCGCGCCAATATGGTCGACGTTACGGATAAAGCCGTGACGTCCCGTGAGGCGGTGGCCGAAGCAGTGGTGCGTATGCTGCCCACCACGCTGCAAATGATTGTCAGCGGCGGTCATCCCAAAGGGGATGTATTTGCTGTCGCACGCATTGCCGGCATTCAGGCGGCAAAGAAAACCAGTGATCTTATCCCGCTCTGCCATCCATTGATGCTCACCAGCATCAAGGTTCACCTCGCCGCTGACGGCGATGATGCGGTGCGTATTACCGCGAGCTGCAAGCTGGCCGGGCAGACCGGTGTGGAAATGGAAGCCCTGACCGCTGCCAGCATTGCGGCGCTGACAATTTACGATATGTGCAAGGCGGTCGATCGCGGCATGGTCATCGAGTCGGTTCGGCTGCTGGAAAAGCTCGGCGGCAAGAGCGGTCACTTCATTGCCGATCAGACACAGGTATCACCATGAAGATCCAGGTTCAGTATTTTGCCCGCTACCGTGAAGTCCTGGGCTTGGACAGCGAGTCTGTCGAAGGCGAGTTCGCCACGCTGGACACGCTGCGCCAAGCGCTGTTGCAGCGTGGCGAGGCCTGGCAGGTCCTTGCCGAGCAGAACCTGATGTGTGCCCGCAACCAGGAACTGTGCAAGCCGACCGAGCCGCTGTCTGATGGTGATGAAGTCGCATTCTTTCCGCCCGTGACCGGAGGCTGAACATGACCATTCGCGTTCAGGCTGCGGCGTTCGACCCCGGCAATGAAGTCAACGCGTTGCATGCGGCCAACCTCGGCATCGGCGCGGTGGTCAGTTTTGTCGGCTATGTGCGGGACTTCAACGAGGGTCGCGAGGTGTCAGGCATGTTTCTGGAGCATTATCCGGGCATGACCGAAAAGGCACTGGCAAAAATCGTTACCGAGGCCGAACAGCGCTGGCCGTTGCTGCGTGTCGATGTGCTGCATCGGGTGGGAGCGCTGGAGCCCGGCGAGCCGATAGTATTCGTGGGCGTTGCCAGCGCTCACCGGCAGGCAGCGTTCGAAGCCTGCGATTTCGTCATGGACTACCTCAAGACCCGCGCGCCGTTCTGGAAGAAGGAAAAGACTTCCGAGGGACCGCAGTGGGTTGAAGGCCGCGATAGCGATCAGGCAGCAGCCCGGCGCTGGTAGTCGTTGGTCGTTGCGCCCATCTTTTTCCCTGAAAGTCTGACCTTCCGCTTTTTATATCGTCTATTTGCATCTTTCTTGGTAAAGAAAGATGGCTTCGGGCTATCATGCGCAGCCGCGAAAAGGCGGCCTGTTGGCTTTGCCCAATCCTATTCAATAACTGTCCGAACGTGATCGCGTTTTGCGAGCCACGTTGCGGGCAGTTTTTCGTAAACGCTCGGAGCAGAATGTGAAGAAACTTCAGCAGGTTTTGGTTTCAGGGATGACGACAGCGGCTTTATTGCTGGTTGCTGGTTGTGCAACGGAAAGCTCGCGGGCGCTGCCTGTGACAAAGGTTGAAAGTGCTGGAGTTGCCTATGCCGGTGTGCGCTATCCGGTTGCGGTCGGCAAGTTCGATAACCGCTCCAGCTATATGCGCGGGATCTTTTTCGATGGCGTCGATCGTCTTGGTGGTCAAGCCAAGACCATCCTGATCACCCACATGCAGCAAACCAACCGGTTCAATGTGCTGGATCGCGACAACATGGAGGAGATCAAGCAGGAAGCCGCTATTAAATCTACCGCCCAGCGTCTGAAGGGTGCTGACTACGTGGTGACCGGCGACGTGACCGAGTTCGGTCGCAAGGAAGTCGGCGATCAGCAACTGTTCGGCCTGCTGGGCCGCGGCAAATCCCAGATTGCCTACGCGAAAGTCGCGTTGAACATCGTCAATATCAGCACTTCGGAAGTGGTGTACTCGACTCAGGGCGCAGGCGAGTTCGAGCTTTCCAACCGTGAAGTCGTCGGCTTTGGCGGCACCGCCAGTTATGACTCGACACTCAACGGCAAGGTTCTCGACCTGGCCATGCGCGAAGCCGTCAACAACATGGTGCGTGCGCTCGACAGCGGTGCCTGGAAACCGACTGCCAACTGATATTTCAAAAGGGAATTTGTTGTGTTCATGAATCGTTTTAATGTTTCGTTGCGCGGTGTCGCAATGCTTTTAGTCGCCGGCGCGTGCCTGACGGGCTGTGTCCAACAGCCGAAAACCTTGTACCAGTGGGGCAGTTACCAGCCTGAGGTGTACGAGTATTTCAAAGGCGAGTCCAAGGAAGCCCAGGTCGCCAAGCTCGAAGAAGACCTGCAGAAAATCCGCTCTACCAACGCAACGCCGCCACCGGGCTACCATGCTCAGTTGGGCATGCTATACGGCAGTATTGGCAAGGATGACCAGATGGTTCAGGAGTTGCGCACGGAAAAGGCACTGTTTCCCGAGTCGGCCACTTATATGGACTTCCTGCTCAAGAACGCCCACGCAGGAGTCGTCAAATGAACCTCTCTTATCTGAAAGTTGCTGTAAGCCTGTTTGCCGTTGCCCTGCTGTCGGGTTGCGTTACCCCGCCAACGGTGGACTACTCGGCCTTCAAGGAAAGCAAACCGCGTTCGATTCTGGTACTGCCGCCGGTCAACGAATCGCCTGACGTCAAAGCGACGTACAGCACCTTCTCGCAGGTGACCTACCCGCTGGCCGAGTCGGGCTACTACGTGTTGCCTGTGGCGCTGGTTGACGAGACATTTCGCAACAACGGCCTGACCAACGCCAATGATATTCAGGCGACATCGCCCGCCAAGCTGCGTGAGATCTTCGGAGCCGATGCCGCGATGTACATCACGGTCAAGCAATACGGCACCAGTTATGTGGTCATCAGTAGCCAGACCGTCGTGACGGTCACGGCAAAGCTGGTTGATCTGCGCACCGGTACTGCGCTGTGGACGGGTACCGCGTCGGCGTCCAGTGAAGAGGGCGGCAACAACAGCGGTGGCGGTCTGGTGGGTATGCTGATTACCGCGGCGGTCAAGCAGATCATCAACAGTTCGACCGATGCCGGTCATCCCATCGCCGGGATAGCCAGCAACCGACTGCTCACTGCTGGTCGGCCGGCGGGCCTGCTTTACGGTCCACGTTCGCCGAAATACGGTACTGACTGACCCTCACGCTGCTGATTTCCGGCAGGCACAAAAAAAGCGCAGCCCCGTAAAGGCTGCGCTTTTTTGTTGATCGCACGTGTCAGGTCGTTTGCCGCACCACTGCCCTGAGCAGGTGGGTCGGCGGTGTTTCACAACTGATCTTGCGACCCAGCTTCTCTTCGATGGCGGGCAACTGGTAGGAGTCGTCTTCGCCGGCGAAGCTGATGGAGACGCCATCTGCACCTGCGCGACCGGTACGGCCGATGCGGTGCACGTAGTCGTCCGGCACCTCTGGCAGGGTGAAGTTGATCACGTGGCTGATGCCGTCAATGTGGATACCACGACCGGCCACATCGGTGGCGACCAGTACGCGGATCTTGCCTTCGCGGAAGCCTTCAAGGGTCTTGATGCGCTTGTGCTGCGGCACATCGCCCGACAGTTGCGCGGCATTGACGCCATCGCGTACCAAGCGCTCTTCGATGCGTCGCACCTCGTCCTTGCGGTTGGCAAAGACCATCACTCGTTCCCAGCCGTTGTCGGTGACCAGGTTATAGAGCAGCTTGTACTTGTCGGCACCGGCAACGGCATAGATATGCTGTTCGACGTTGTCACTGGCGACGTTCAACGATTCGATTTCGACGATGGAAGGGTCTGTCGTCCATTGTTTGGCGAGGTTCATCACGTCTTCGGTGAAGGTCGCGGAGAACAGCAGGGTCTGGCGTTCACCCTTGTGCGGGGTTTGGCGGATGATCTGACGCACCTGCGGGATGAAACCCATGTCGAGCATGCGGTCGGCTTCGTCCAGGACCATAACTTCGACCATGTCCAGATGCACTTCGCCGCGCTGGTTGAAGTCCAGCAGGCGGCCAGGCGTGGCCACCAGAATATCGCAGTGCCGTGCTTCAAGTTGTTTGAGCTGCTTGTCGAAATCCATGCCACCGACGAACGTCATGACGTTCAGGTTGGTGTATTTGGTCAGGTCGGCAGCGTCCTTGGCGATCTGCACCACCAGTTCGCGAGTGGGCGCAATGATCAGCGCTCGGGGCTCACCCATGTAACGTTCGGCTGGCGGTGGCGTCTGGGTCAGTTGCTCGATGATCGAGATCAGGAACGCAGCGGTCTTGCCGGTACCGGTCTGGGCGCGACCGATCGCGTCCTTGCCTTTGAGCGTGAAGCCCAGTACGCCCGCCTGAATCGGTGTGCAGTACGGGAAACCAAGGTCCTGAATCGCGTGCATCAGTTCAGGCGCAAGGTTGAAATCGTGGAAGCGGGTCTTGCCTTCCTGTGGTTCGACGACGAAATCTTCGAGTTTCCATGCTGGCGCAGGCGGTTTTACCACGCGCTCACGACGCGGGCGCTCGGCCCTTGGCTTGTCGGTGCGCGGTGCTCTGGCTTTGGAGGGCTCGTTGACGGTGTCCGAAAGCTGAGTCTGGGCATGATCCGGTATGTCGCCTGCGGCAGCGGGGGAGGCGGGAATAAAGGCTGTCGGACCAGGCGCGCGCTGCTCAGCCTCACTTTTACCGAACATCTTTTTAAGTGCTTTGAGCACGGTCATCTCATCAATTGGTTAAGGAATGTACGCCGAGCAGTGTAAAGCAAGAACCGTGCTCGGCGTAGTGCCATCCGTGGCGAGCTACAAAAGCGGTCAGTTGCATGCGGGCCCATTGCGCTTCAGCGCAGCTTGTCAGCCAGCCAGACGCCGATGTCATGGATTTCCTGCGGTAACACTTGGTGCCCCATTGTGTACTCTTGCCATTGAGCGGTTACACCCTGAGCCTTGAGGTGCTCGTACACCGTCCGGCCCATGGGGTTGTGCACCACTTCGTCGTGCTGGCCATGCAGGCAGTAGGCAGGGATGCGCTGTTGGCTGGCAGACAGCGTCATCTCATTGCTGAATGTCGGGGCATAAGTGGACAGCGCGAGGACGCCGCCCAGCGGACCCTGCCAGCGTCTATAGCCCGCGTGTAACACCACCGCGCCGCCTTGGGAAAAGCCTGCCAGAAATATCCGTGACGGGTCGATGCCGCTGTCGCGTTGTTGCTCGATCAGGTCCAGCACCTTTTGTGCCGAGGCTTCCATCTGATCGTGATCAATGGCGCGGGCCTCGGAACTCATGGCCTTGATGTCGTACCAGCTTGGCATTTCATAGCCGCCGTTGACCGTTACGGCGCGTGTCGGTGCCTGAGGCAGGACGAAACGTGTAGTCGTCAGCGACTCCTGCAGCATCTCGGCGACCGGAAGAAAATCATAGCGGTCGGCGCCCAACCCGTGCAGCCAGATAACGCAGGCATCCGCGGTGCCTGAAGGTTGGATGATCAAAGGTTCGCTCATGTCTGCTCCATTTGTGTGCGCTGGCTCATTTAGAGCGCATTAATAGGGTGCGCGGTTAGATTAAAAATGAAAGAAGATGTCGCAAGGTTACAAGTTTTTGTCTTGACCTGTCGCTAATTCGACTTAGCCAGCATGCTGGTACGGGCTTTGCTACAGCAGGACTGGAGTCGAGTCGCTCACATCGTTCGGTAACACTATAAGGCTATTACTTATAGCGATCGAAAAGCAGCTCGGGAGTCCATGCGTCAGGATTCGCGGCACGATTCAACCTGTACCGCTCCGGTCCAGGAAAATCATGGGGTTTCAGTCCACGGGGCCGATTCTGAATGATGAAGACGAATGACGGGATGATCCTGCAGACGATTCGTGATTCAGGCCCAGCGTTGCATGACCCAAAAATAAGCCAGCACGGGTCATTAGCGCCTCACAAAGGTGCGACGCGACTGAGACACCTACACAACAAAGAGCAAACTGGAGGTTTTTGAATGAAGATGTTGAAATCCACCCTGGCTGTCGTCACCGCCCTGGCCGCATTTGGTGTAACCGGGGCTGCCAACGCCGGTGCCACCCTTGACGCTATTCAGAAGAAAGGTTTTGTTCAGTGCGGCGTCAGCGATGGCCTGCCAGGGTTCTCCGTTCCGGACTCCACCGGCAAGATCACTGGTATTGACGCTGATGTCTGCCGCGCCGTTGCAGCCGCTGTGTTCGGCGACGCCACCAAGGTCAAGTTCAGCCAGTTGAACGCCAAGGAGCGCTTCACCGCATTGCAATCCGGCGAGATCGATATCCTTTCGCGTAACACCACCTGGACCAGTTCCCGTGATGCGGGCATGGGCCTGGTGTTCACCGGCGTTACCTACTACGACGGTATCGGCTTCCTGGTAAACAACAAGCTGGGCGTGAAAAGCGCCAAGGAACTGGACGGTGCAACCATCTGCATCCAGGCCGGTACCACCACCGAGCTGAACGTCTCCGACTACTTCCGTTCGAACGGCCTGAAATACACCCCGATCACCTTCGACACCTCTGACGAAAGCGCCAAGTCGCTGGAAGGCGGCCGTTGCGACGTGTTGACTTCCGACCAGTCGCAGCTCTACGCACAGCGCAGCAAGCTGGCCAAGCCGGACGATTACATTGTTCTGCCTGAAGTGATCTCCAAGGAGCCTCTGGGCCCTGTCGTGCGTAAAGGCGACGAAGACTGGTTCTCGATCGTTCGATGGACCCTGTTCGCCATGCTCAACGCCGAGGAAGCCAAAATCACTTCCAAGAACGTTGAAGCTGAAGCCAAGTCGACCAAGAACCCTGACGTAGCCCGTATGCTGGGCGCCGACGGTACTTACGGCAAGGACCTCAAGCTGCCGAAAGACTGGGTCGTGCAGATCGTCAAGCAGGTCGGTAACTACGGCGAAGTGTTTGAACGCAACCTGGGCGAAGGCACCCCGCTGAAAATCAAGCGCGGCCAGAACGCTCTGTGGAATGCTGGCGGCATTCAGTACGCTCCACCTATTCGTTGATTGACCCGGCGCCCGGCAGGCTTCCCAGCCTGTCGGGCGTTGTTCTGTTGGATTTTTCCTGGGGCATTTCATGGAAAAGCAAATCGTCGCACCCAAGCAAAAGCTCTCTCTGAGCGATCCGAAAGTGCGCGCGTGGTTATTTCAGATCATCACTGTCGTGGCGGTGATCGCGTTGGGCTGGTTCATCTTCGACAATACCCAGACCAACCTGCAACACCGTGGTATTACCTCGGGTTTCGGCTTTCTTGAGAACAGTGCCGGTTTCGGTATTGCTCAACACCTGATCGACTACAGCGAAGCGGACAGTTATGCCCGCGTATTCGTCATCGGCCTGCTGAATACCTTGCTGGTGTCGGTTATCGGTATTGTCCTGGCGACCTTGCTGGGCTTTGTCATTGGTGTCGCTCGCCTGTCTCCGAACTGGATGATCAGCAAGCTGGCAACCGTTTATGTCGAAGTCTTCCGCAACATTCCGCCACTGCTGCAGATCCTCTTCTGGTACACCGCCGTATTCCTCACGCTGCCTGGTCCGCGTCAGGCGCATGGTTATCTGGACATGTTCTTCGTCAGCAGCCGCGGGCTGAATATGCCCAGAGCGTTGCCAGCCGAAGGTGCATGGGCGTTTCTGATCAGCATCGTGGTTGCCGTGATAGCGATCGTGATGATGGTGCGCTGGGCCAACAAGCGCTTCGAAGCCACTGGCCAGCCGTTTCACAAGTTCTGGGTCGGTCTGGCGTTGTTGCTGGTGATCCCGGGCCTGAGCATGCTGGTCTTCGGCAGCCCGGTGCATTGGGAACTGCCGCAACTGAAGGGCTTCAACTTCACCGGTGGCTGGGTGCTGATCCCGGAACTGATCTCCCTGACCCTGGCACTGACCATCTACACGGCGGCGTTCATCGCTGAAATCGTGCGTTCCGGCATCAAGTCGGTCAGTCACGGTCAGACCGAAGCTGCCCGCTCGCTGGGGCTGCGCCCCGGGCCAACGCTGCGCAAGGTCATCATTCCGCAGGCGCTGCGAGTGATCATTCCACCGTTGACCAGTCAGTTCCTGAACCTGGCGAAGAACTCTTCGCTGGCAGCAGCCATCGGTTATCCGGAAATGGTTTCACTGTTCGCCGGTACGGTGCTCAACCAGACCGGACAGGCCATTGAAGTCATTGCCATCACCATGAGTGTGTACCTGGCGATCAGTATCAGCATTTCCCTGCTGATGAACTGGTACAACAAGCGCATTGCGCTGATCGAGCGGTGAGGAAACGCGCATGACGACTCATACTTTCAAACCTGATATGCCACCACCGGGCAAAGTGTTCGGCCCGATGGCGTGGCTGCGGCAGAACCTGTTCTCCAGCTGGATCAACACCCTGCTGACCCTGTTCTCGCTCTACCTGATCTATCTGGTCGTTCCGCCGATCATCAGTTGGGCTCTACTGGACGCCAACTGGGTCGGCACGACCAAGGAAGACTGCACCAAGGCGGGCGCCTGCTGGGTGTTCATCGAGCAGCGCTTCGGCCAGTTCATGTACGGCTACTTCCCCAATGAGCTGCGCTGGCGGGTCGACCTGACCGCCGTCCTGGCGATTGTCGGTGCTGCGCCGCTGTTCATCTCGAAGTTTCAGCGCAAGGCTGTCTACGGTATTGCCTTTCTGGTGATTTACCCGATTGTTGCCTTCTACCTGCTGCACGGCGGTGCTTTTGGTCTGACCAACGTACCGACCAGCCAGTGGGGCGGCCTGATGCTGACCCTGGTGATTGCCACCGTGGGTATCGTCGGTGCCTTGCCGCTGGGTATTTTGCTGGCGCTCGGCCGTCGCTCCAACATGCCGGCTGTGCGTGTGGTATGCGTAACGTTTATCGAGTTCTGGCGCGGCGTGCCGCTGATCACTGTGCTGTTCATGTCGTCGGTGATGCTGCCGCTGTTCATGCCCGAAGGGATGAACTTCGACAAACTGCTGCGGGCGTTGATCGGCGTGATTCTGTTCCAGTCGGCGTACATCGCCGAAGTGGTACGCGGCGGCATGCAGGCCATCCCCAAGGGCCAGTATGAAGCCGCCTCGGCCATGGGCCTGGGTTACTGGCGCAGCATGGGTCTGGTGATTTTGCCGCAGGCGTTGAAGATGGTCATTCCCGGCATCGTCAACACCTTCATTGCCTTGTTCAAAGACACCAGTCTGGTGATCATTATCGGCCTGTTCGACCTGCTCAACAGCGTCAAGCAAGCTACCGCCGACCCGGCATGGCTGGGTATGGCCACTGAAGGCTATGTCTTCGCGGCCCTGGTGTTCTGGATCTTCTGTTTCGGTATGTCCCGCTATTCCATGCATTTGGAACGTAAGCTGGACACAGGCCACAAGCGTTAGGAGTTTTGTGATGAGTGAAGTTATCAATAAGCCTCTGGGCGCTGAAGGCATGATCCGCATGGAGGGCGTCCACAAGTGGTACGGCCAGTTCCATGTACTCAAGGACATCAACCTGAACGTGCGTCAGGGCGAACGTATCGTGCTGTGCGGCCCATCGGGTTCGGGCAAATCGACCACCATTCGTTGCCTCAACCGTCTGGAAGAGCACCAGCAGGGCCGTATCATCGTCGACGGTACCGAGCTGACTTCCGACTTGAAGCAGATCGAGACCATCCGCCGTGAAGTCGGCATGGTGTTTCAGCATTTCAACCTGTTCCCGCACCTGACCATCCTGCAGAACTGCACGCTGGCACCGATGTGGGTACGCAACATGCCGAAAAAGAAAGCCGAAGAAATCGCCATGCATTATCTGGAGCGTGTGCGTATTCCGGAGCAGGCCCACAAGTTCCCGGGTCAGCTTTCCGGTGGTCAGCAGCAGCGTGTGGCGATTGCCCGTGCCTTGTGCATGAAGCCGAAAATCATGCTGTTCGATGAACCGACTTCGGCTCTTGACCCGGAAATGGTCAAGGAAGTGCTCGACACCATGGTTGGCCTGGCTGAAGAAGGCATGACCATGTTGTGCGTGACTCACGAGATGGGCTTTGCCCGTACCGTGGCGAACCGGGTTATCTTCATGGACAAAGGCGAAATCGTCGAACAGGCCGCGCCTAACGACTTCTTCGACAACCCGCAAAGCGATCGTACCAAGCTGTTCCTCAGTCAGATCATTCACTGAGTCAGTAGCTGCCAAACGGAAAACCGGGCCATGTGCCCGGTTTTTTTTGCCTGCATTTGCCATGCATCTTGTATGCAATTCTGGCTGAACCTTGTATTCGCGATGATTCTCCAACAGGATACCGCCCCCCTGAAAAGGGTCGACATACCTGATTACCGAGAAACCGATGACTGCCAAGGCTCAATCCAGCCCCCAACCGATTACCGATCAAGCCCATCCTGTTCTAAAGCGCCCCTGGCTGTTGCTGCTGGGTCTGGTGCTGGTCGCCCTCAACCTGCGCCCCGCGTTATCCAGCGTTGCGCCGTTGCTTAACGAGGTGTCCGCAAGCCTTGGGATGTCGGCTGCCGAAGCTGGTCTGCTGACCACCTTGCCGGTGTTGTGTCTGGGCCTGTTCGCGCCATTGGCACCGATTCTTGCCCGGCGTTTTGGCAGTGAACGGGTGGTTTTGGTGGTGCTCCTGACACTGGCGTCGGGTCTGGCAGTACGCAGCCTGTTCGGCGAAGTCGGCCTGTTTACCGGCAGCCTGCTGGCGGGCGCGAGCATTGGGGTCATCGGCGTATTGTTGCCCGGTATCGTCAAGCGCGATTTCCCGCACAAGGCCGGGGCAATGACCGGTGTCTACACCATGGCGCTGTGCCTGGGCGCTGCGATTGCAGCCGGTTCGACGGTGCCGCTGAGCCAGTACGTCGGCGACAGCTGGCAAATAGGTCTGGGTTTCTGGCTGATTCCGGCGTTGATTGCGGCGCTGTTCTGGTTTCCACAAGCACGTGAAATGCATGGCTCACATCGCGATGTCTATCGAGTTCGCGGTCTGTTGCGTGACCCGCTGGCGTGGCAGGTCACGCTGTACATGGGCCTGCAATCGTCGCTGTCGTACATTGTCTTCGGCTGGCTGCCCTCGATTCTCATCGGTCGCGGCCTGACGCCGACCCAGGCCGGTCTGCTGCTGTCCGGCTCGATCATCGCGCAAGTCATCAGCGCCCTGGCGGTGCCCTATCTGGCCACACGCGGCAAGGATCAGCGTCTGGCGATCATGCTGGTCATGTCGCTCACACTGACCGGGCTGTTCGGCTGCCTGTACGCTCCGCTCGGCGGGCTGTGGGGCTGGGCGATCCTGCTGGGGATCGGGCAGGGCGGCACGTTCAGCCTGGCGCTGGCCTTGATCGTCCTGCGCTCGCGCGACTCACATGTCGCCGCCAATCTGTCGAGCATGGCGCAAGGCTTTGGCTACACCATCGCCTCGACCGGCCCGTTTGCCGTGGGCGTGGTGCATGACATGACCGGCAGCTGGAGCGCGATTGGCTGGATCTTCGCGGTACTCGGGCTGGGCGCCATCATCGCGGGCATGGGTGCCGGTCGGGCGCTGCAGGTGCAGGTCAGTAGCGAGAAGGTTTGATTTTCGATGATTGTTGATCGTTCGGACCGGGCTTGAGCTGCTTCAGGTCTGAGCCAGATTGGCCAGGGCCCATTGTTCGGCACTGGTGACGCTCAGCCCTGATTTCGCGTTGTAGGTACGGGCGACGTCCCATGCCACGCCTCGGCCCATGGCAAAGACCGCCCGGTATTTGCGCAGATTGTCATCCGGCATTTCCGTCAGATCGGCCTGCAGCTGCGCAACACTCCATACGTGCCGCTCGATGTCGCGCCCCGTGACACGCTCCACAAGATCGGCCAGCCCGGCGTACGTCAATGTGTCGCCAGAGGTGTACACCACCTGATTCACAATGCGCGGCTCGTGCATCACGATGGCAGCAGTCAGCCTGCCAATGTCCTCTGCGGTCGTGACTGTCACGGCCGTATCGAGGCTGCCCAGCGCATTGATCCGACCGCCTTGCAGATCGACGACACCGAACGCGGGTTCGAACAGGAAGCTTGTAAACATACCGGTCGAAACGATTACCCATTCGGTTTGCTGCTGGGCGCGCAGCTTTTCTCGCACATCGAGTTGCTCATCGAACAGATCCTGAGGGCTGCCCCAGCCGATAAGGTCGTAGTCAACGCCGAACTGCCAGGGCAGGTAGCGTTTTATGCCGGCCTTGAGCGCCGCATCGGTCAGTTTGCGCTGAGTGCCCCGGCCAGCGGCAAAACCCGCACAACTGATTACCGTGTCGTAGCGCTTCATGACAGTGGCTAGTTCGTCCACGGTGGCGTCGGCCAGATCGGCGGTTTCGATGGCAATGTTCAGCGCGCGGATTTCTTCGATTTCCACACGTTTGGCGGGCGCTTGAGTGCTCAAGCTGCTCTGGCGTAGCAGCACGGCAATGCTCAAGTCATATGCTCCGGCCTTCTCGACAAGCCCTCGCAGCACGGCGAGCCCAAGCTCTCCTGCGCCTATTACCAGAATGCGTTGTTTGACGTTTGCGTTATCGGCTTGCATGGTGACCCCTTTGGACAGTCTTTCAATTCAGGCGGGAGAGATGCTGGCATGCCTGTCGACATACAAAAAGTAGGCACATCGGTGATACCGGGCGGGCTGGACGCGCAGGAAGTGGTCAGACGCTCCGAAGCGGCCTGTGCTGCGCTCAGCGATGATGAGGATGGTCTCAAGCGCGATATTCTCGGCCACGCCGGAAACCGCTGGTCATTGGGCGTGGTACATGCCCTCGGCGTCAGCAGCCCTTTGCGCCATGCCCAATTGCGCCGAAAGCTGCACGGCGTCACCCAGCGCATGCTCACTCATACTTTGCGCCAGCTTGAACAGGACGGGTTGATCACCCGCCATGACTACTGCGAGAAGCCGCTCAGGGTGGAATATTCGTTGACCGACCTGGGCATGGGGCTGCTGGTACAAATGATTCCGCTGTGGACTTGGGTGATTGAAAATTCAGAGGCGTTCAGTGCAGCGCGAAATCGTTATCCGGACAGGTAAAAGTGATGGCTGATGCGCCATCAACCCTCGCCATTTTCAGCGGCGCCGCTTATCGTGCACGGATAATTCGCTAGGGGATGTGCACGCATGAACTACGAGGAACAAAGTCAGGCCAACAGCGCACTGATCACCCGCTTTTATGAGGCGTTTGCGCAGCTGGATGCCGAGGCGATGAGTGCCTGTTATACCGATGACGTGCTGTTTAGTGACCCGGCATTTGGTGAATTGCGCGGGCCTCAGGTAGGCGACATGTGGCGCATGCTGACTTCCCGGGCGAAAAATTTCTCGGTGGTCTTCGATCAGGTGCGTGCCGATGATCGGGCGGGCACTGCGCATTGGGTGGCGACCTATCTGTTCAGTCAGACCGGGCGCACGGTGGTCAACGATATTGAGGCCCGATTCGTGTTCCGCGATGGCAAGATCTGCGAGCATCGCGATAATTTCGATATGTGGCGCTGGTCGCGTCAGGCCTTGGGTTTGAAGGGCCTGTTGCTTGGCTGGACGCCTTTGGTACGCAATGCCGTCAGGGCTCAGGCGCTCAAGGGTCTGAAGACCTTTTCAGAGAATCGCCGTGCCTGAGGTTGCCAGCACCGCGAGTGCGCCGACTTCCGAACAGGCAGTCGGCAAACCCTGGTTTGTCTATCTGGTGCGCGCTGCCAACGGCTCGCTGTACTGTGGCATCAGTGATGATCCGCAGCGCCGATTCGCTATGCACCAGAGCGGCAAGGGCGCGCGCTTTTTCTCTTCGAGCCCGGCAATGGCCCTGGTCTACGTCGAACAGTGGCCCAGCAAGGGTGAGGCGTTGCGTCAGGAGCGGCTGATCAAGAAACTCAGAAAAAGCGCCAAAGAGGCACTGGCAGCCAGTTACGCCTGATCCCCGATCCATGAGCGTGATGTCGTGCCATCAGCTTGAGTCTGTGGGCGGGCAGGGTGCTGCGGGTTAAGCTGTGTGCTTCCCGAGTGCGCAGAGGCTGAACATGTCCGAGTTGATTCTTCACCATTACCCCACGTCACTGTTTGCCGAAAAAGCCCGCCTGATGCTGGGTTTCAAAGGCCTCACATGGCGCTCGGTGACGATCCCGTCGATCATGCCCAAGCCCGACCTGACCGCGCTGACAGGCGGTTATCGCAGGACGCCGGTGTTGCAGGCTGGCGCAGATATCTACTGCGACACGGCACTGATGGCGCGCCGCCTTGAGCAGGAAAAGGCTTCGCCAGCGTTTTATCCGCAAGGTCAGGAGTTTTCGGTTGCCGGTCTGGCCGCCTGGGCTGATTCGGTGCTGTTCCTGCATGCCGTGAGCCTGGTGTTTCAGCCCGAATCGATGGCTGTAAGGTTTGCCAAGGTGCCGCCAGACGCTGCCAAGGCGTTCATTGCCGACCGATCCACGCTGTTCAACGGTGGCACGGCTTCACGCCCGCCTGTCGAGCAGGTCAAGCATCAATGGCCCACGCTGATGTCGCGTCTGGAGTTGCAGCTGTCGCACGGTGGTGATTTTCTGTTTGGCGTACCTTCGATTGCCGATTTTTCGGTTGCTCATACGCTGTGGTTTCTCAAGCAGACGCCAGTGACTGCGCACTTTGTCGATGATTATCCGGGTGTCAGTGCCTGGCTTGATCGCGTTCTGGGGTTTGGGCACGGCACGTTCAGCGACCTGAGTTCGGCTGATGCCATTGAAATCGCCAGAAACGCAACGCCTGCGCCCCTGCCCGACGAAGTCTTTGTTGATCCGAATGGCTTCAAGGCGGGCGACCAGGTCGCTGTCTCGGCAGTCGACTATGGCGTTGAGGCGGTTGAGGGTGAATTGATCTTTACCGGGCGCGAAGAGTTGATCCTGCGCCGCGAAGATAAACGCGCTGGCGTCGTGCATGTGCACTTCCCGAGAATGGGATTTCGGGTCGAGAAGCGCTGAAGTTTACGAAGCTCTGCGTCGCACGCCGTTCTGGACGCTCTGCGTCCTCTCTTGAGTGTGCAGTGCGGCAAAGGTCTGTGACGCGGAGCTTTGGCACGTTATTCCAGGCTATTTCAATGCTGCCAGTATCTGATCCGGGTCGAATCCCCGGATCAAGGTGCCGTTGACGTCGATCAGCGGTATGCCTCTGCCACCCAGTGCTTCGTAGGCCTTGCGGCCTTCTTCGGACTTCTCGATGTCGAACTCCTGATACGCAATCCCTTTGCTGTCGAGAAAGCGCCGCGTCTGTTTGCAGTAGCCACACCAGTCAGTGGCGTACATCACCACTTTCGCCTGGCTGTAGCTCTGCGCAACGCTCGCTGGCGGCGGGTTGACGAAATTCTCGATCTTGCCCCAGTTCTGATAAACCACCACAACCAGCATGATCAGCGCGAACTTCTTGAGGGTGCGTATCAGCATGTCGGTTACCGTCGCTTCAACTGATCGGTCAGTTGGGTCGGCAGCCCCTTGATGATCAGGGTGCCTGCAGTTTCGTCGTACTCGATCTTGTCACCCAGCAGGTGAGCCTCGAAGCTGATCGACAGTCCTTCGGCGCGTCCCGTGAAGCGGCGGAACTGGTTGAGGGTGCGCTTATCCGCCGGTATTTCCGGGGACAGGCCGTAATCCTTGTTGCGGATGTGATCATAAAACGCGCGCGGACGCTCTTCGTCGATCAGTTCGGACAGTTCTTCCAGGCCCATCGGCTCGCCCATCTTGCTCTGGCTGCTGGCGTAATCGACCAGGGTCTTGGTCTTCTCGCGGGCTGACTCCTCCGGCAGGTCTTCACTTTCAACAAAGTCACTGAAGGCCTTGAGCAGGGTGCGGGTTTCGCCGGGCCCATCAACGCCTTCCTGGCAACCGATGAAGTCGCGGAAGTACTCGGAAACCTTCTTGCCGTTCTTGCCCTTGATGAACGAAATGTATTGCTTGGACTGTTTGTTGTTCTGCCATTCCGACAGGTTGATCCGCGCAGCAAGGTGCAACTGGCCCAGGTCCAGGTGGCGCGAAGGGGTGACGTCCAGCTCGGCATTCACTGCCACGCCTTCGCTGTGGTGCAGCAGGGCGATGGCCAGGTAGTCGGTCATGCCCTGCTGATAATGGGCAAACAACACATGGCCACCGACGGAAAGATTGGATTCTTCCATCAGCTTCTGCAGATGCTCGACCGCTGTGCGCGAGAACGCGGTGAAGTCGTTGCCACCGTCCAGATACTCTTTCAGCCAGCCGCTGAACGGGTGTGCGCCGGATTCTGGATGGAACAGGCCCCATGCCTTGCCTTGTTTGGCGTTGTAGCTCTCGTTGAGGTCGGCCAGCATGTTCTCGATGGCCTGGGACTCAGCGAGTTCGGAGTCGCGTGCATGGAGAACAGCGGGCGTACCGTCGGGTTTTTTATCGATCAGGTGGACGATGCAATGACGGATCGGCATGGGCTTCTCGGCTGAAAAAGGTGAAGAGCGTGCAGCTCGTTGCAAGACGGCAAGTGTAACGCACGCGTGCGCCACTTGGCCCCGGACAGGCTGGTTTTCGCCAGCAGGGCGTGTTTGCTGGATGTTTTTTGTGCAATTGGCATTAAAACCTGACCAAAAGGATAGGTAGAGGCGGATATTTGTCCGGCTCTGTGCTAGTTTTGCGCGGTCTTGCGCACTTAGCGCGTCAAGCATGCAGTTAGCGCACACGTAGGTCGAACCATTGCCCGGTTTCAGTATCTACACTTTCGCGATTAATCGTGGCTGCTAGCGGGTGGCCAGGTTCATTGCCTGGCCACGGGCCGACGTTGCGCTCTGCAATCCAAATGAATTTGATAGGGAAGGAACACCACCATGGCTCTTACTAAAGACCAATTGATCGCCGATATCGCTGAAGCTATCGACGCGCCAAAAACCACCGCGCGTAATGCTCTTGAGCAATTGGGCCAAATTGTTGCCGACCAATTGGAAAACGGCGTGGAAATCACTTTGCCAGGTATCGGCAAACTGAAAGTTGCAGAGCGTCCGGCTCGCACTGGCCGCAACCCTTCGACTGGCGCTGCCATCGAAATCGCTGCCAAGAAAGTTATCAAGTTCGTACCAGCCAAAGTGCTGACCGACTCGATCAACAAGTAAGCAACCGCTTGCTGTGAAAAAGCCGTGCACCGGTTAACCGGGCACGGCTTTTTTGTGGCCGTCTGATCACAGATCTGTGCCGCACGGCACACTCAAGAGAGGACGCAGAGCGTCCAGAACGGCATGCCGACGCAGAGCGTCGCACGATAGTCGAGTTTACGGCCTGCCGACGCGGCGTCGTACGGTAGTTGAGATTATCGTTCCTCACGCTCCAGCGTGGGAATGCCTTGCGTGACGCTCCGCGTCACAGATCTGTGCCGCACTGCATACTCAAGAGAGGACGCAGAGCGTCCAGAACGGCATGCGACGCGGAGCGTCGCACGATGATCGAGATTAAGGCCTGCCGACGCGGAGCGTCGCACGATAGTCGAGGCTAAGGCATGTCGGCGGAGCGTCGTACGGTAGTTGAGGTTATCGTTCCTCACGCTCCAGTGAACTGCCCCCAAGAAGTTGGACACCAATCCGACCTCACGGGGGTGTTCAAATGGGTAAGTATTCAGAGCAGTTCAAGCTCACTGTCGTCAAAGCGTATCTTGAAGACAACATGGGCTTTCGTATGGTAGCCCGCCAGTTCTCGATCGATTTCAGCCTGCTTCGACGCTGGGTCGCTAACTACAAGAGTCATGGTCACACCGGCCATCGCAAGCCTGGTCTTCGATACAGCGAAGCTTTCAAGCGCTCAGTGCTTGAGCACAGGCGTGAACACAAGCTATCGCTCCGTCAGGCCGCTGCGCATTTTGGTATCGGGGATCCCGGCCAAATAGTCATTTGGGAAAAGCGGCATTACAGTAGCGGTACAGCCCCGTATGTTCCTGCCAGAAGAAAGCCTGTCGCCATGCCAAAGAAGCCTTATCCCGCCAAACCAGTAACCGCCGACGATACGCAGAAGACGCGCGACCAGTTGATGAGCGAGCTTGAATATCTGCGCATGGAGAACGCTTACCTAAAAAAGTTGGAAGAGCTGAAGGAGCAGAAACGACGGCAACCGAAAAAGCCCTGAGCATCAAGCAACTGAGGGGCCGGTTCCCGCTTTGCGCTCTGCTGAGGCTGGCGGGCTTGGCACGCAGCACGTTTTACTATCAGGTTCAGGTGCAATCCAGACCCGATCCCTATGCTGCTTTGAAACAGTTAGTCGAAAGCATTTACCACGAGGAGAAAGGCCTTTATGGCGCTCGGCGTATCACGGCGGTCATTCGCACTGCAGGTATTTTGGTCAACAAGAAGGTTGTAGAACGACTGATGGCAGAACTGGGCCTGCGATCAGTGGTGCGCCCCAAAAAATACCGCTCCTATAAGGGCGTAATCGGAACCATTGCGCCGAATTTGCTGGAGCGCAATTTCAGCGCGCAACGCCCGAACCAGAAGTGGGTGACCGATGTGACTGAGTTCAAGGTAGGCAATCGAAAGCTGTATCTCTCACCCGTGATGGACTTGTACAACGGTGAAATCGTGGCGTATGAAGTGTCGACAAGGCCGAGCTTTGAGCTGGTCACCAGCATGCTGGACAAGGCGCTTCAGCAGTTGCAGGACGAGCCGAAGCTTGTGATGCACTCGGACCAGGGCTGGCAGTATCAACACGCGCAGTATCGCCATAAGCTATCGGTACGAGGCGTCAAACAAAGCATGTCCCGTAAGGGCAACTGCCTGGACAATGCGGCAATGGAAAGCTTTTTCGGTACACTGAAATCCGAGTTTTTCTACCTGAAACAGTTTGAAAGCATCGATGAGTTGAAAGCAGGTCTGGATGAGTACATCCACTACTACAACCATGACCGCATCAAGCTGAAGCTCAACGGCCAAAGCCCCGTAAAATACAGGGCTCAGGCGGCAAGCTAAAACCGTCCAACTTTTGGGGGGCAGTTCACCAGCGTGGGAATGCCTTGCGTGACGCTCCGCGTCACAGATCTGTGCCGCACTGCATACTCAAGAGAGGACGCAGAGCGTCCAGAACGGCATGCGACGCGGAGCGTCGCACGATGATCGAGATTAAGGCCTGCCGACGCGGAGCGTCGCACGATAGTCGAGTTTACGGCCTGCCGACGCGGCGTCGTACGGTAGTTGAGATTATCGTTCCTCACGCACCAGCGTGGGAATGCCTTGCGTGACGCTCCGCGTCACAGATCTGTGCCGCACTGCATACTCAAGAGAGGACGCAGAGCGTCCAGAACGGCATGCGACGCGGAGCGTCGCACGATAGTCGAGATTACGGCATGTCGGCGTGGCGCCGCACGATAGTCGATGCGGCACGATAGCCCTATCAGTGGGGTGTGCGCTGTGCCTTGTCGAGGAATGTCCAGGCCACGAAGCGGCTTTGTTTCTGGCCCTGGCCCATCTCGATGACTTTCACCTCACGCGCGCCGGCTTTTTTCAGGGCGCTCTGGATCGGTGGCAGGTTGGATGCCTTGGACACCAAGGTGCTGAACCATACCACCTGGCTTGGCAATGTGGCGCTTTCCTGAATCAGTCGGGTCACGAAGCCGATCTCGCCGCCTTCGCACCACAGCTCCTGAGATTGCCCACCGAAGTTGAGAACCGGCAGCTTGCGCTTGGGATCAGCCTTGCCCAGTGCGCGCCATTTTCGTTGGCTGCCACGCTGCGCCTCATCCAGCGAGGCATGGAAAGGAGGGTTGCAGAGGCTCACGTGGAAGCGTTCGCTGCTGTCGAGTAACCCGAGCAGGATCTGCTTGCGGTTGTCCTGCTGGCGCACGCTGATGGCCTTGCTGAGGCCATTGGCTTTGATGATCGTGGTAGCCGCCGCGATGGCCGTGCTGTCGATGTCCGACCCAACGAACTGCCAGCCATAGTCGCTATGCCCCAGCAGCGGGTAGATGCAATTGGCTCCGGTGCCGATATCCAGCGCCTTGATGGATGCGCCGCGTGGGATCACGCCTTCATTGTCCTCGGCCAGCAAGTCGGCGAGGAAGTGCAGGTAGTCCGCACGCCCTGGAATAGGCGGGCACAGGTAATCGGCCGGAATGTCCCAATGGGCGATGCCATAGAACGCTTTGAGCAGCGCGCGATTGAACACCCGCACCGCCTGCGGATCGGCAAAGTCGATGCTTTCCTTGCCATACGGATTGAGTATCACGAAGGCTGCCAGCTCGGGGCTGGATTTGATCAGCTTCGCAAAGTCGTAATGACCCTGATGACGATTGCGCGGGTGCAAGGTGGCCTTTTCACGCGGCGCAGCAGGTTTGGCTGGCCGCTGAGGCTTTTTGCGCGGAGGTTTGCGGGTATCGGTCATGGGTTCGATGGTCAGCCGTGATGTCGAGTACAGAAATTCAGATAACAAAAAGCCAGCCCATAATCGGGCTGGCTTTTCTGGCCACCTTACAGGCTGGCGATGCGGGCGTGTTGCTCGGCCAGCTTGCCCAGTGCCTGTTCGGCTTCGGTCAGCTTGGCGCGTTCCTTGGCGATGACTTCAGGCGGTGCCTTGTCGACGAAGGCGGCGTTGGACAGCTTGCCGCCGACGCGTTGCACTTCGCCTTGCAGGCGCTGGATTTCCTTGTCCAGACGCGCCAGTTCGGCCCCTTTGTCGATCAGCCCGGCCATCGGCACCAGCACTTCCATGTCACCCACCAGCGCAGTGGCCGACAGTGGCGCTTCTGCACCCTCGGTCAGTACGGTCATCGATTCCAGCTTGGCGAGCTTCTTGAGCAGGTAATCGTTTTCGCTCAAACGACGCTGATCCTCGGCACTCACATTCTTGAGGAACAGTTGCAGCGGCTTGCCCGGGCCGATGTTCATCTCGCCACGGATGTTACGCACGGCGAGCATCAGGCCCTTGAGCCATTCGATATCGTCTTCGGCCGCCTGGTCAATGCGTGCTTCGTTGGCCACTGGCCAGGGTTGCAGCATGATGGTCTTGCCTTCTGCGCCCGCCAGCGGCGCAAGGCGCTGCCAGATTTCTTCGGTGATGAACGGCATGAACGGGTGCGCAAGGCGCAGCGCGACTTCGAGCACGCGGACCAGTGTACGGCGTGTGCCACGCTGACGTTCGACCGGTGCGGTTTCATCCCACAGCACAGGCTTGGACAGCTCCAGATACCAGTCGCAATACTGGTTCCAGATGAACTCGTACAGCGCCTGGGCCGCGAGGTCGAAGCGGAACTGATCCAGTTGGCGGGTCACTTCGGCTTCCGTGCGCTGCAATTGCGAGATGATCCAGCGATCAGCCAGCGACAGTTCGACAGCTTCGCCGTTCTGGCCGCAGTCTTCGCCTTTGTCCAGCACGTAGCGCGCAGCGTTCCAGATCTTGTTGCAGAAGTTGCGATAGCCTTCGACGCGGCCCATGTCGAACTTGATGTCGCGACCTGTGGACGCCAGCGAGCAGAAGGTAAAGCGCAGGGCGTCGGTGCCGTAGCTGGCGATGCCGTCGGCGAACTCCTGGCGGGTCTGCTTCTCGATCTTCTTCGCCAGTTGCGGCTGCATCAAACCACTGGTGCGTTTCTCTACCAGCGTTTCGAGGTCGATACCGTCGACGATGTCCAGCGGGTCAAGCACGTTGCCCTTGGACTTGGACATCTTCTGGCCCTGACCGTCGCGCACCAGACCATGCACATAGACGGTCTTGAACGGGACTTGCGGCGTACCGTCCTCGTTCTTCACCAGGTGCATGGTGAGCATGATCATCCGGGCGACCCAGAAGAAAATGATGTCGAAGCCAGTGACCAGTACGTCGGTGGAGTGGAAGGTCTCCAGTGCCTTGGTCTTTTCCGGCCAGCCGAGCGTGGAGAAGGTCCACAGGCCCGAGCTGAACCAGGTGTCCAGTACGTCGTTGTCCTGCTGCAGCGCGATTTCCGGCCCCAGGTTGTTTTTCGCCCGGACCTCGGTTTCGTCGCGGCCAACGTAAACCTTGCCGGACTCGTCGTACCAGGCCGGAATGCGGTGGCCCCACCACAGCTGACGGCTGATGCACCAGTCCTGGATGTCGCGCATCCACGAGAAGTACATGTTTTCGTACTGCTTGGGCACGAACGCGATGCGGCCGTCTTCGACAGCGGCAATCGCAGGCTCGGCCAGCGGTTTGGTGGAGACATACCACTGATCGGTCAGCCACGGCTCGATGATGGTGCCGGAACGGTCGCCTTTCGGCACCTTCAGGGCGTGATCATCGACGCTGACCAGCAGGCCGGCGGCATCAAACGCAGCAACGATCTGCTTGCGCGCTTCAAAGCGGTCGAGACCGGCGTAGTCCGCAGGCAGGCTGCCGTCGACGCTTTCGTTCAGCGTGCCATCAAGGTTGAAAACCTGAGCAGCAGCGAGAACGTTGGCATTCTTGTCGAAGATGTTCAGCAGCGGCAGGTTGTGGCGTTTGCCGACTTCATAGTCGTTGAAGTCATGCGCCGGGGTGATTTTCACGCAGCCGGTGCCGAATTCAGGGTCGCAGTAGTCGTCCGCGATGATCGGGATGCGGCGGCCTACCAGCGGCAGTTCGACGAACTTGCCGATCAATGCCTTGTAGCGCTCGTCCTGTGGGTTCACCGCAACGGCGGCGTCACCGAGCATGGTTTCCGGGCGAGTGGTGGCAACGATCAGGTAATCCAGACCTTCGGCGGTTTTTGCACCGTCGGCCAGCGGATAGCGCAGGTTCCACAGATGGCCTTTCTCGTCGTGGTTCTCCACTTCAAGGTCGGAAATCGCGGTGTGCAGCTTGGTGTCCCAGTTGACCAGACGCTTGCCACGGTAAATGAGGCCGTCTTCATGCAGGCGCACGAAGGCCTCCTTCACGGCGTCGGACAGGCCGTCGTCCATGGTGAAGCGCTCGCGGCTCCAGTCCACGGACGAGCCCAGACGGCGGATCTGACGGCTGATGTTGCCGCCGGACTCGGCTTTCCATTCCCAGATCTTGTCCAGAAACTTCTCGCGGCCCAGCTCATGACGGCTTATGCCTTGCGCTTCAAGACGACGCTCCACCAGCATCTGCGTGGCGATACCGGCGTGGTCGGTGCCCGGTTGCCACAGCGTGTTGCGACCCTGCATGCGACGGAAACGGATCAGGGCGTCCATGATCGCGTTATTGAAACCGTGGCCCATGTGCAGGCTGCCGGTGACGTTCGGCGGCGGGATCATGATGGTGTACGAGTCACCCACGCCTTGCGGAGCGAAGTAGTTCTCGGACTCCCAGGTCTGGTACCAGGAAGTTTCGATGGCGTGCGGCTGGTAAGTCTTGTCCATGCGCGGCGGGAACCTGTGGCATTGATTCGGAAACCGGTAAGTATAGACCTGACGGCAAGCGACAAGCCATAAGCGCCGGGCCACAACTGGCAGATCTGTCAGTTGGCGGCGAGTGGAGCAAGGGGCATGATCCGGTGTTCAAGTATCGATCGCAGGGCGAATGCGGCCATGAACAAGACTTCGGAAAGCAGGCGCGTACTGTGCCGATATCTCTATGACGCGCTGGATCGTATTGCCGTCGTCGACCCCGGAGCACAGGGTGCAGTGTCGCGTTTTTATCAAAAGAACCGTTTGACGGTCGAGATACAGGGCGCAACGCGTCGCCGTGTATTTCACGGTGAAAACCTTTTGTTAGCGGAGTATGAGACTGAAGGCGCTATCGCCCGGACGGACCTTCTGGCCACCGACCTGCAAAGCAGTGTATTGCATGCTTTGAGTTCGGAGGGGCACCAGCCGCTGGGCTATAGCCCTTACGGACATCGCTTGCCGGGCGGCCCCTTTTCCGGTTTCAACGGCGAGCGTGCGGACCCTGTGACCGGGCATTACCTGCTGGGTAACGGCTATCGCGCTTTCAACCCGGTGCTGATGCGATTCAATAGCCCGGACACCCTGAGTCCATTTGGACGGGGAGACCTGAATGCGTATGCCTACTGTCAGGGGGATCCGGTGAATCGGAGTGATCCTGATGGGCATATTTCATCGTTCAGGGTGCTTGGGCTGACTATGTTCCCCGGTAAAAAGTTTGCTTTTCAAAGGCTGCCGAACGAAATGGTTGCACAGGTGCTCACGTACCTGCCGTTAAAAGATGCAGCCGCACTGGCTTCAACGTCCTCGACGATGAGCAGCAGAGTATCGGGGCTGTCAAAAAAGCCATGGATTGATGTAATGGATCCAGACGCACTGTTGACCATCAACAAGGTTGCGAAAGGCGATACGGGCCTTTCGCCCGCCGTGCTCAGGACTGACGCCTTCAAAGCACAGTTTGAAAAGGCAGTGTCGAACATCACCTTACAGACAAATGAAAAAATCAGGATTGTTAGTCGTCAGGCACAATCAATTCTTGATGACGTGGCGCGTGTGCCGAATGCCAGTTACTCCCAATTTCAAAATGCGGTAGCTCGTAATCGGCGAGCGTATGCGGCGTCCACCGAAATACTGGAAAGTATTGATGGGGTAGTGGCCGAGCATAGGCGATTGAACGCAGAGTGGAATTCACTTATTCATCGTGAGGCAGACACCGGACGATTAGCAGCCAGGATCCGCTCCACATTGAATTCTCGATAACAGCGTATCCACGCGCATACGAGCCAGTTTCCTAACCACACACTTCACTTCTGCTGGGCCAATAACCGCTCCAGCCTTGCCTCCAGCCGACGCTTGATTTCAGCCTCGATGTGAGGGGCGAAGTCGGCGATCACGTCCTGCAGGATCAACTGCGCGGCGGCACGCAATTCGTTGTCCAGATGCAGCAGGGCATCCGGGTTCGGCAGTGCTTGAGGCTGGGCAGGCTGTTGAACGGTCTGAAGCTGCTCGACAGGTGCGGCTAGCACATCAGGCGTCAGCGTCGGGATGTCGTCTTCGTCGAAGTCCTGTTGATAAGTCGCGTCGGGGCGAGCGCCGACCACATCGAACAACAGGGGAATCTGGCCTTCCGGACGAGCCGGGTCGTTCGGCAGCGGGGAGTGTGCGGGGTCATCGCCGAGCAATTGGCGGATCGATTCCAGATCGTTCAGCAAATGCGCGGATTCAGCTTTTTTTGAAGTATCCATCGTGTCCTCAAAGGCGCTGCAGTCGGTGATCTTGCGGAGGATAGCCCTGTTCGCGATAGGAACGGAAACTCTCGCGTGCGGCAAGACGTATGGCGGGGTCTTCGACAACGACTTCGGCCACGCGGGCGAAACGTTTGAAGAAGGCCGGAATGCTCAGGTCGAGGTTGACCAGCAGGTCACTGTGTTCGCCCGAGTCGTCGCCCAGGCCCAGTACCACGGCAGCATCGTGATCGCTCTCGGCGTCGCCATGGGGTAGAAACACTTCACCTCTGAAACGCCAGAGCCGGGCATCGAGGTCCTCACGCTGCGCTGCATCGCTGCAATGCAGATAGACCTTGTGGCCCAAACGCCAGGCTTTTTCCGTGAGTTTGCAGGCAAAGTCCAGGCGCGCGGCAGGATCGGCGCTGGGCAGGATGTAAAAATCGACTTGGGTCATACAGGTTCCAGAACCAGTGGCGTATCGACCGTGAAGCCGACACGCCAGGGTGTCTTTTTATACGCCAGCGCGGTCGAGCAGGTACTGGGTCAGCAGCGGAACCGGACGTCCGGTGGCGCCTTTTTCCTTGCCGCCGCTCAGCCATGCAGTGCCGGCGATGTCCAGGTGAGCCCAGTCATAGGCCTTGGTGAAGCGCGACAGGAAGCAGGCCGCCGTGATGGTGCCGCCTTTCGGGCCACCGATATTGGCGATGTCGGCGAACGGGCTGTCGAGCTGCTCCTGGTACTCATCGAACAACGGCAACTGCCAGGCACGGTCATCCGCCTGTTTGCCCGCGTCGAGCAACTGATTGATCAGCGCGTCATTGTTGCCCAGCAGGCCGGAAGTGTGGCCGCCCAGCGCAACCACGCACGCGCCGGTGAGAGTGGCGATGTCGATGACTGCCTGTGGCTTGAAGCGTTCGGCGTAGGTCAGTGCATCGCACAGCACCAGACGGCCTTCAGCGTCGGTGTTGAGAATTTCGACCGTCTGGCCACTCATGGTAGTGACGATGTCGCCGGGACGTGTCGCGGTGCCGCTCGGCATGTTTTCGGCGCAGGCCAGAATACACACCAGATTGATCGGCAGTTTCAGTTCCAGTACGGCGCGCAGGGTACCGAATACGCTGGCAGCGCCGCACATGTCGAACTTCATCTCGTCCATGCCCGAGGCAGGCTTGATACTGATGCCGCCGGTGTCGAACGTAATGCCTTTACCGACCAGCACGAAGGGCTGATCACCTTTTTTGGCACCCTGATAGTTCATGACGATCAGGCGAGGTGGCTGGGCGCTGCCCTGAGCCACCGCGAGGAAAGAGCCCATGCCCAGTTCGGCCAGTTTCTTCTCGTCGTGAACTTCCACTTTCAGATTCTTGTGTGCCTTGCCCAGCGCCTTGGCTTCTTCGCCCAGGTAGGTCGGGTGGCAGATGTTAGGTGGCAGATTGCCCAGGTCGCGGGTCAGTGCCATGCCGGTGGCGATAGCCTTGGCGTGAGTGGAAGCGCGCTCGATGTCAGCTATGCGTACCTTGTCGGTCAGCAGGGTGATTTTTTTCAGGGCGCGAACTTCGGCTTTCTGGGTCTTGAAGCGGTCGAAGACGTATTCGCCATCCGCCAGGGCCTCGACCAGCAGACGAGCCGTGCCGTAGGTGTCGCGGTTTTTCACTGACAGGTCATCGAGCGCAATCGCAGCGTCGCTGCCGCCCAGGCCTTTGAGGCAGGTCAGTGTTGCACCGACGATTTTTTTCAGCTGGCGGTCCGACAGTTCACCTTCCTTGCCGGTACCGATCAGCAGAACGCGCTCTGCCTTGATGTTGGGCAGGTTGTGCAGCAGCAGGCTCTGACCGACCTTGCCCGCCAGATCACCGCGTTTGAGAATGAGGGAGATGGCTCCGCCGCTGAGGATATCGACAGCCTGGGCAGCACCAACCAGTACACGGCTTTCGCCGACGGTGACCACCAGCGTTGCGGTTTTCAAGGTTTCTGGGCTTACGCTTTTAACAACCAATTCCATGTGGGGTCCCCGAGTAGACGATGAGAGTCGCAATATGAATGATGTACGCGGGATGGCCTGAGTGTTTTCAAGGTGGATGCCCGCGGTAAGCCTTGCAGTTTGACCCCGCTGCACGACTGCTGACAACCCCGTAGAGCCGCCTGCTTTGCGTGTATGTGCGAACTATCCCCGGTGCGCAGTGACAGAAACACACAATCACAGGATAATGCCGCATATTTTTTGATGCCCACGCCTTTTGCCGGCGTGAATCTCTGGTTGCCGTGGCTCACAATTTTTCCCTGTTTGGCTGCCTGAGCCTGACAACTCTGGAGTGTCTGGTTTGATTGTCTTCCGTTATCTGTCCCGAGAAGTGCTGCTTACCTTGAGCGCGGTCAGCGCCGTGCTGCTGGTGTTCATCATGAGCGGACGCTTCATCAAGTACCTGGCGCAGGCCGCGTCCGGTGCGCTCGATCCGGGCGTGCTGTTCCTGATCATGGGCTTCCGCCTGCCAGGCTTTCTGCAGGTAATTCTGCCGCTGGGCCTGTT
This sequence comes from Pseudomonas sp. Pme6b, assembly GCF_058129925.1. Lineage (NCBI taxonomy): Bacteria > Pseudomonadati > Pseudomonadota > Gammaproteobacteria > Pseudomonadales > Pseudomonadaceae > Pseudomonas > Pseudomonas sp. Pme6b. The sequence goes on along the minus strand of NZ_CM176704.1, from coordinate 4,904,704 downwards.
CCTCGGCATTCTCATGGCTTACGGGCGCCTGTACCTGGAAAGTGAAATGACCGTGCTGGCAGCCACCGGCATGAGTCAGCAACGGCTGCTTGCCATCACCATGGGGCCTGCCACGCTGGTCGGGCTGTTGGTCGCCTGGCTGAGTTTCAGTCTGGCTCCACAGGGCGCTACCCAGTTTTCGCTGCTGATCAACAAGCAGGACGCCATGACCGAGTTCGACACGCTGGTGCCGGGCCGTTTTCAGGCGCTGCGTGACGGTACACGTATCACTTACACCAAGGAACTGTCGGAAGACCGCTCGCAACTGGCTGGTGTGTTCATCTCTGAAAAACGCATGTCCGGCGACAAGAGCAAGGACAACGGTATTACCGTGCTGGTGGCAGAGAAGGGTCATCAGGAGGTAAGGCCCAATGGCAGTCGCTTCCTGATCCTCGAAAACGGCTACCGCTACGATGGCAATCCTGGTGCGGCTGATTACCGTGTGATCAAGTACGACACCTACGGGGCGATGCTGCCCAAGCCGGAAATCAGTGAAGAAATCACCGACCGTGAGGCCATTCCGACCAGCGAACTGATCGGCAACCCGGCACCGCGCTCTGTCGCCGAGCTGCAATGGCGTATTTCGCTGCCGCTGTCGGTGTTCATCGTCACGTTGATGGCTATTCCGTTGTCGCGCGTCAATCCGCGTCAGGGCCGTTACCTGAAGCTGCTGCCGGCGATCCTTCTGTACATGTCTTATCTGGCCATTCTGATCTCGGTGCGCAGTTCGCTGGAGAAGGGCAAGCTGCCGCTCAGCCTGGGCATGTGGTGGGTGCATGGCATCTACCTGTCCATTGGCCTGCTGTTGTTCTATTGGGAGCCTCTGCGTCTGAAGATGGCGAGTCGTCGCAGCGTCACGGAGGTGACTCGTGGTCAAGCTTGATCGATACATCGGTAAAAGCGTATTGCTGGCGATTCTTGCGGTTCTGGGAATCATTCTAGGGCTGGTTTCATTGTTCGCGTTCATCGACGAGATGGGTGATATCAGTGACACCTACACACTGGCGGATGCCCTCAGCTACGTCATGCTGACCGCGCCGCGGCGTGTCTACGACACCCTGCCAATGGCTGCCCTGATCGGTTGCCTCATTGGTCTGGGTACGCTGGCCAGTAGCAGCGAACTGACCATCATGCGTGCAGCAGGTGTGTCCATCGGGCGCATCGTCTGGGCGGTCATGAAGCCGATGCTGCTATTGATGGTTGCCGGTGTACTGGTCGGCGAGTACGTGGCTCCCTACGCCGAGAACCAGGCTCAGGCCGCTCGCTCGCTGGCTCAGGGCTCGGGTGATGCGCAGAGCGCCAGGCATGGTCTTTGGCACCGTCAGGGTGACGAATTCATCCACATCAACACCGTCCAGCCCAATGGTCTGATGCTTGGCGTGACACGTTACCGTTTCGACGATCAACGCCACATGCTGACGTCCAGCTTTGCCAAAGAGGCCAATTTCAAGACCGATTACTGGGAGTTGAAGGACGTCAGTACCACGCATTTCAATGACGGCCGTACCGAGGTCATCAATACGCCGGTCGAGCGCTGGGATGTAGCGTTGAGCCCGCAATTGCTGAGCACAGTGATCATGCCGCCCGAGTCGCTTTCGATCAGCGGTCTCTGGAACTACGCGCATTATCTGGCTGATCAGGGCTTGAGCAATGGCCGCTACTGGCTGGCGTTCTGGACCAAGGTATTGCAACCGGCTGTGACAGTAGCGCTGGTGCTGATGGCAATCTCGTTCATCTTCGGCCCGCTGCGTTCGGTTACGCTGGGGCAGCGCGTGTTCACGGGGGTGGTGGTCGGCTTTACCTTCCGCATCATTCAGGACCTGCTTGGTCCTTCCAGCCTGCTGTTCGGTTTCCCGCCGTTGCTGGCCGTGCTGATGCCTGCTGCAGCCTGTGCGCTGGCCGGTGTGTATCTGCTGCGCCGCGCCGGATAGCGTCGTGTAGCCGCAGTGAAAAAGCCGACCTTGAGTCGGCTTTTTCATGGGCGTACTCATGTACTTGCCGAGCGGAATCGCACATATAAAAAAGCCTCTGACATTGCTGTCAGAGGCTTTCTGTACGTACGAGAGTGTGTCGTATCAGGCTTCGGCTTGAACTTCGTCAGCCTGCATGCCTTTTTGGCCCTGCACGGCAACGAAGGTAACTTTCTGGCCTTCTTTCAGGCTTTTGAAGCCGTTACCCTGAATGGCGCGGAAGTGTACGAACAGATCCGGCCCGCTCTCAGGAGTGATAAAACCAAAACCTTTTTCATCGTTGAACCACTTGACGGTACCGCTCTGACGATCAGCCATTTTCTTATTTCCTTGACGCTTGACTTGAATTGGTTACAGCCTCTTTCACACGAAAGAGCACTGGGGCTGGTTGCAGGAAGTAAGAAACGTAGAACGGGTTGTAGCAAACCTAGAGCTACTGCCCAGGTCCAGATTCGGCGACCCATGCAAACACAGTCCGGAAACTCTACGCCAACTCTCGTTACAAATACAACCCCCCCCTGCCTTGTACCCTGTTTCCGGGGGGTAGAGCCTTATGCCCGGCGTGTTTGCCTGCTGTGCACGGTGTTTGGTCTGTCATAACATTTTGCACTTTATAGGTGCATTTTTGGCATATACAACAGACTGTTCACTCGGTTGAAACACGGCCGAAACAGTAGTGTGTAACAGCACCTGCGCAACAGCGAAGTATTGCTGTTTTTTTGACGCCGTTGTTTAGCCGCGAAAGTAACGTTGTGCAACGAAAGGCATTTTTGCAACGCGCATGGGCACTTTCTTGCCGCGCACCATTGCCCAGACCTGTGTATCCAGCGCGGTGTAAGCGTTGTTCAAATAACCCATGGCCAGCGGGCCAGCCAGGCTCGGGCCAAAACCGCCGCTGCAGACAGTGCCGATGACAGCGCCCTGTTCATCGACGATTTCTGTGCCCTCACGCACTGGCGTGCGCTCTTCGGGAAGCAGGCCGACACGTTTTTTGGCGACACCGTTCTGTTGCTGGGCAAAGACATGCTCTGCTCCCGGGAAGCCGCCTGCACGTGCACCGTCTGCGCGACGCACTTTGGAAATAGCCCATAACAGGCTGGCCTCTACGGGGGAGGTGTCGGTGTCCATGTCATGACCGTACAGGCACAGACCTGCTTCCAGTCGCAGCGAATCACGTGCGCCCAAACCGATCGGGGCAACTTCCGGTTCTTCCAGCAGGCGGCGCGCCAGGGCTTCAGCCTGTTCGGCCGGGACTGAAATTTCATAGCCGTCTTCGCCGGTATAGCCCGAGCGGCTGACATAGCATTGAACGTCCAGCAGCTTGACGCTGGCGAACTGCATGAAGGTCATCTTCGCCACTTCCGGCGCAAGGCGCGCCAGCACCGTGACAGCGGCCGGACCTTGCAGGGCGAGCAGGGCGCGTTCTTCGAACAGCGGTTCGATAGTGCAATGCCCCGCCAGGTGCTTGCGCAAGTGCGCCAGGTCCTGATTCTTGCAGGCCGCGTTGACCACCAGCATCAGTTGATCATTACCGAGATTGGCAACCATCAGGTCATCGAGAATGCCGCCAGCATCGTTGGTGAACATCGCATAGCGTTGCATGCCGACTGACAGGTCAATGATGTCCACTGGCACCAGGGCCTCAAGGGCCTTGGCAGCATCTGTACCGGTAAGACGAATCTGGCCCATGTGCGAGACATCGAACAGGCCGGCCTGCGCGCGAGTGTGCAAATGTTCTTTCATTACGCCAGCCGGGTATTGCACGGGCATGTCGTAACCGGCGAAGGGCACCATCTTCGCGCCGAGTTCGCGGTGAAGGGCGTGCAGGGGAGTGGTCAGCAGGGTTTCTGTGGACATGTTCAATTCCTTGTTGAGCGGGCCATGCAGAACGGCATTGCCTGCGCACACTCACTATCGAGTGCGCACAGGCATGCCAGGGCACGGGCTATCAGGCTTCCTGATAGCTCTCGATGGACGGGCAGGCACAGACCAGATTGCGGTCGCCGAAGACGTTGTCGACACGGCCGACCGGAGGCCAGTACTTGTTCTCGATCAACGAATCAACCGGATACACCGCCTGTTCGCGGCTGTAAGGATGGCTCCACTGGCCGACGATTTCCGCAGCGGTGTGCGGTGCGTTTTTCAACGGGTTGTCGTCTTTGTCCAGTGTGCCGTTTTCAACCGCGCGTATTTCTTCACGGATCTTGATCATGGCGTCGCAGAAACGGTCCAGTTCCTCTCTGGACTCGCTCTCGGTCGGCTCGATCATCAAGGTCCCGGCAACCGGGAACGACATGGTCGGGGCATGGAAGCCAAAGTCGATCAGACGCTTGGCCACGTCATCGACGCTGATGCCGCTGCTGTCCTTGATAGGGCGCAGGTCAAGGATGCATTCGTGGGCAACCAGCCCGTTGGTGCCGGTGTACAGCACCGGGTAGTGCTCTTCCAGGCGGCGCGAAATGTAGTTGGCGTTGAGGATCGCCAGTTGCGAAGCGCGTTTCAGGCCTTCGCCGCCCATCATGCGGATGTACATCCAGGTGATTGGCAGGATGCTGGCGCTGCCGAACGGGGCTGCGCAGACTGCGCCTTCCTTGCGCTCCATGCGTGCATGGCCCGGCATGAACGGGGCGAGATGGGATTTGACGCCGATCGGACCAACGCCTGGGCCACCGCCGCCGTGCGGAATGCAGAAGGTCTTGTGCAGGTTGAGGTGCGATACATCGCCACCGAATTTGCCCGGAGCGCACAGGCCGACCATGGCGTTCATGTTGGCGCCGTCGATGTAGACCTGACCGCCGTTGTCATGAACGATGCCGCAGATTTCACGGATGCCTTCTTCGAAAACGCCGTGGGTCGACGGGTAGGTGATCATGATCGCCGCAAGCTGGTCGCGGTGTTGAACGGCCTTGGCGCGCAGGTCTTCGATATCGACGTTGCCACGTGCATCGCAGGCGGTGACCACGACACGCATACCGGCCATGTTGGCTGTGGCCGGGTTGGTGCCGTGTGCCGATGAAGGGATCAGGCAGATATCGCGATGCTCATCGCCACGGCTCTGGTGATAAGCGCGGATGGCCAGCAGGCCGGCATATTCACCCTGGGAGCCGGCGTTCGGTTGCAGCGAGATTGCGTCATAGCCGGTGGCCGCACAGAGCATGGCCTCTAGCTCGTCGGTCAATTGTTGATACCCGGCACTTTGCTCGGCCGGGGCGAACGGGTGCAGGTTGCCGAATTCGGCCCAGGTCACCGGGATCATTTCGCTGGCGGCGTTGAGCTTCATGGTGCACGAGCCCAGTGGAATCATGGTGCGGTCCAGCGCCAGGTCCTTGTCGGCCAGCTTGCGCAGGTAGCGCATCAGTTCGGTTTCAGAGTGGTAGCGGTTGAACACCGGGTGGCTGAGGATTGCCGACTGGCGCAGCAGTGCAGCGGGCAGGCGCGACGGGACGCTGGCTGCCAGTGCGGTGAAGTCCGGCAGGTTCTGACCGTCGCTGGCGAAGATTTCCCACAGCGTTTCAACTGCCGACTGCGAGGTGGTTTCGTCCAGTGACAGACCCAGGTGCTGGTCGTCGATTTCACGCAGGTTGATGTGCCTGGCGCGAGCCGCTGCGTGCAGCGCCGCGGTCCTGCTGCCGGTGTTCAGGGTCAGGCTGTCGAAGAAGAATGCCTGCTCGGCCTTCAGACCCAGCGTACTCAAGCCTTCGGCAAGGATCGCGGTCAACTGGTGAACGCGTTTGGCGATCTGTGTCAGGCCGCGCGGGCCGTGGTAGACGGCATACATGCTGGCGATGTTGGCCAGCAGCACCTGCGCAGTGCAAATGTTGCTGGTGGCCTTTTCGCGACGAATATGCTGTTCGCGGGTCTGCATGGCCAGACGCAGGGCCTGCTTGCCGTGACGGTCCACCGATACGCCGACCAGGCGGCCCGGCATGTCGCGCTTGAAGGCATCGCGGGTTGAGAAGTAAGCCGCATGCGGGCCGCCGAAGCCCAGCGGTACACCGAAGCGTTGTGCGCTGCCGATGGCCACGTCGGCGCCAAATTCGCCTGGCGGGGTCAGCAACGTCAGTGCCAGCAAGTCGGCAGCCACGGCGACCAGCGCGTTGGCAGCATGGAAACGTTCGACCAGCTCGCGGTAATCGAACACGTCGCCGTTGCTGGCCGGGTATTGCAGCAACGCGCCAAAGTAATCGCTGACGTCGCCCAACTCGGCTTCGTCCGCCACCACAACAGTAATGCCCAATGGCTCGGCACGGGTACGCAACACATCAAGTGTCTGCGGGTGGCAGTGGCTGGACGCGAAAAACTGTTGGCTAGCCTTGTTTTTGCTCAAACGTTTGCAAAAGGTCATTGCCTCGGCGGCCGCGGTGGCTTCGTCGAGCAGAGAGGCGTTGGCAATCGGCAGGCCGGTCAGGTCGCTGATCAGCGTCTGGAAATTGAGCAGTGACTCCAGACGGCCTTGGGAAATCTCCGGCTGGTATGGGGTATAGGCGGTGTACCAGGCCGGGTTTTCCAGCAGGTTGCGCAAGATCGGTGCCGGCGTGTGGGTGTTGTAGTAACCCTGGCCGATGTAGGTCTTGAACAGTTGATTCTTGCCGGCGATGGCCTTGATGGACGCCAGCGCATCGGCTTCGCTCTGCCCGGCAGGCAGGTCCAGCACGCTGGTGCCCTTGATGCTTTCCGGGATAACGCTTTCGCTCAGCGCTTCAATGGAGTCGAAACCCAGCGTCTGCAACATGGCCTGCTCGTCGGCAGCGCGCGGGCCAATGTGACGGGCGATGAATTCGTTGGCAGTGGTCAGTTCAATACGGTCAGTCATGGCGTGCTCCTCAGGCTTGGGCGTTGGCTTTGATCAGGCGGTCGTAGGCGTCCTGATCCAGCAGGCCGTGGATGGCGTCGGCATCCTGTGGAATGAAACGAAAAAACCAGCCTGCACCGAGAGCGTCTTCATTGACCAGCTCCGGCGTGTCATCGAGGACTGAATTGACCTCGACCACTTCACCGTCCAGCGGCATATTGATGCTGCTGGCGGCTTTCACCGATTCCACCACTGACACTTCAGCGTGTTGAGTGTAGGCCTGCAAATCCGGGAGCTGCACGAAGACTACGTCGCCCAGCGACTCTTGCGCATAGGGCGTGATGCCGACCGTAATGCTGCCGTCGGCTTCGGCACGCAGCCATTCATGGTCAACGGTGAATCGCAACTCGCTCATACAAACTCCTCGGAGAACAGCGCTCGCGCAGCACGCGAACAATATGAGCTATGGCTAAGCAATTTAGCGGCCATGTTTTATTTTTTCATATAAATCAAATAGTTACTGATTATTAGGTCAGTACGGTCGATTTCATCTGTAGCGAAATCGCTACACCGTTCACGTATTTGAAAATACGTGCCTGATCAAGGCCTTGATGCAAGCGGAGTAAGCTGTAATGGAGTGAAATCATTACAGTGGAACGATTTCGTTGCGAGGCGAGGGGCGTTACTGCACCCAGCCAGCGCACAGCGCTGACCGGGTGGTCGTTCATGACGCAGGCTTAAGGCTTGGGCGTGGTAGCGGCTACTGAAATATTACCTGCTTCCCACTGCGACTCGCGCGCATCCAGTGCAACAGCAATGGCTTGCACCTTGGTGGATGAAAGCTCCGACGGCAGTGGATCCAGACCCGCACTGGCGAAAATCTGGCCGTAAGCGTTGCGCAGGTCGGCATACGCCAGGTCGCGACGCAGATCAGCCTGCAGGGTGTTCAGTTCGCCCTGGATCAGATCCAGCTCGCCCAGACCGGCTGCCTGATAGCGATTGCGCAGTTGACCGACGATCTGGCTGTCGATGCTCGACAGCTGTTGGCTGGTTTTGAACTGGCGCAACGCCTCGTTGTAGTTGGCGTTGGCCACGTAGAGCTGGGCCAGTACGGCAATGGACATTGCCTGACGACGCGCAGTAGCGACTTCTTCGCCGGCCTTGGCGACGTCAATGGCGGCGGGTGCCGACAGCACATTGAACAGGTTCCAGGTGACTTTTACGCCCAGATCAGCCCATTTGTCGTTGACCAGAAACGAGTTGCTGTCGTAATGGCCGCCTGCCGAGAACTCCAGGCCCGGCAGCATGCGCAGCATGGCCTTGCGGGTTTCGGCCGAGCTGATACGGGTTTGGTAATCCTGTTCGCGCAGTTCGGGACGGCTGGCCAGGGCTTCGGTTTCCAGGCGTGCCATGTCGACCTTGAGTTGCGGAATCGAGTAGTCGTCCGGCGTCGCCAGCTTCAGATCGGTGCCCAGTGGCAGGTTGATCAGGGTCGCCAGTTCGGTCTTGGCCAGTGAAAGCGCCTTGCGCTGTTCTTCAAGCTGACGCGTCGCCTGGATCAGCGAGCGCTGATAACCCAGTGCCTGTACCGGGTCACCCACACGCTGCTGGCTCATTTGCTGGCTGTTGTCCTGCGCTTTCTCGACACGAGCCATCAAGCTGTCGATCTGCTTGAGCATGCGCTCGGCGGCGACGGCGCGCCAATAGGCTGAACGCACGTCTTGAACGATGGTGTTGATCACCTTGCGGCGGCGTTCCTGAACGATCAGGCGCTGGTCGCCTTGCTGTTTGGCGCTGATGTAGCTGACACCGAAGTCGAGTACGTTCCACACCATGGTCAGGTCGGCGACACGACGGCTGCGATCCTGCGAGGTTGAAGGTTCGAGGGACTGGGTTCCGGTCTCGACGCTTTCACTGCTCGATGCGCTGACGTTACTGCGTCCGGCATAGCCCGCTGAAAGAGCCATGCGCGGCAGCATGTCGAAGCTGGCGAGGTCCAACTGACGTTTGGCCAGGGCTTCTTCCATGATTTTCAGACGCGCTTCAAGGTTGTACTTCACCGCGCGGGCCATGGCTTGGTGCAGGGTCAATGCACCGTTCAATGGCTCTTGATCCTTGTACATCAGTTGCAGATCGCTTTTGGCGCGCTGCTCGCTGACGCTTCGGTCGATAGGCTGGCTGGTAACAGCGCAACCACTCACTACCAGCGCCAGCAGACTGATGCTGAACAACTTCTGACTTCTTTTCATGCTCCGACCGCCCCTAGCTCTAGCTACCGCATTCTTTTTTATGAGCGCCGTACAGCTACGACGCATTACCAAACCCTGTTTCAGGCTTGCGCTTCACTTACACCGACTTCCCCTAAAGCCCATGCCAGTGCGCGCAGTTTTTCTTGCTCGTTATCAGTGATCTGTTGCAACTGCTGACCCAGCGTCAGCGCGCCGAAACCGGCCTGGATGCTTTGTGATGAGTCTCGCAGGCCGTTGCTGCCAGCGCTGTTGAAGGCGCCCGCCGTCGAGCTGTCCGTCGCGGATTCGCGGGAAAACAGCGTCGACAGCGTACTGCTGCCGAACACGCTGCCTTCGCCGCTATTGAAGCCTGTGAACCCGGAGCCCGGGCCGCCTACGCTGCTGGAGTCGAACACCTGGGCAATGAAGCTGGGTGCCAGGGCACGGTTGGTGATGAAGATATTGCCCACAGGCGGCAGATCACCGCCGGTAGTGCGCTGTTCGAACAACGGCGAGAAGCTCAACGGCGAACCCAGATTGCCGGTTGGCGGACCGAACAGCGCTGGCTGCAGTGGCAGATTGGGTGGGTTGACCAGCGGTGCTGGCGCGTCTATCCGGAACTGCGGGTCTCCGGTCAGCGACGTGGTCGTGATGGCGTAGTTGGGAGACAGCGCGATGCCTGTCCCTGCGTTGCCTGCCCGGTCAGTCACTGTGCTGCTGTCCAGCACAATGAAGTTGCTCGGGTCAGTGACGTTCGCAGTCGGCGTCAGGGTCGCGGTCCAGGTGGCTCCGCCATCGCTGCTGGCCAGGTTGGACAGCGTGCCGTTGGCCACGCTGACATCCGCCAGCGTGAAGTTATTCACCGGCTCGCTGAAGGCAAAAGTCACCAGTGATGTCTGACCCGTCGCCAGGTTTGGATTGGCGATGGAAATGTTCGCTGTCGGACGCTGGTTATCGATGCTGTAGTTGCTGGACAGCGCGACTGTTGTGCCCGCGTTGCCGGCCAGATCATTGACTCTGCCGCTGTCCAGAACGATGAAGTTGTTGGCTGCGGTGATATTGGCATCCGGTGTCAGCGTTGCCGTCCAGGTGAGGCCGCCGTCGCCGCTGCTCAGGCCGGACAGGCTGCCGTTGCCGACACTGATGTCCGACAGATCGAAATTGGTCACGCGCTCGCTGAAGGCGAAGGTCACCAGCGAGGTTTGACCGATGGCCAGGTTCGGATTGGCGACGGTGATGGTCGCAGTCGGGCGCTGAGTATCGATGGTGTAGTTGTTCGAGGCCGTGGTGCCGCTGCCGGTATTGCCCGACGCATTGGTCACGCCAGTGTTATCCAGCGTGATCAGGTTGCTTGCATCGGTCACGTTTGCGTTTGGTGTGAAGGTGGCAGTCCAGGTGATGCCTCCATCGCTGCTGGAAACCGCGCTGAGCGTGCCATTGGCGACACTCAGGTCGGCGTTGCTGAACCCGCTGACCGCCTGACTGAACGTGAACGTGACCAGAGACGTTTCGCCTGCGGACAGTGCATTGTCGGCCACCAAGATGGTGGCGGAAGGTCTGGTCGTGTCGACGGTGAAACTTGCCGAACTGATGATGCCGCTGCCCGCGTTGCCCGCCAGGTCGGTGACACCTGCGCTGTTCAGGCTGATCTGCCCGGTGCTGGCATTCACGTTTGCGTTTGGTGTGAAGGTGGCAGTCCAGGTGATGCCGCCGTCATTGCTGCTGACCGTGCTCAGCGTACCGTTCGGTACGTTCAGGTCGCTGTTGTCGAAACCACTGACTGCCTCACTGAAGGTGATAGTAACCAGTGAGGTTTCACCCGCCGAAAGGGCGTTGTCTGCTATTACGATGCTGGCAGTCGGTCGCGTCTGGTCGATGGTGTAGTTATTGGAGAGCGTCAGGCCGCTGCCCACGTTACCGGCCAGGTCAGTCACACCGCCATTGTTCAGCGTCACCGAGTTGCTTGCGCTGCTAATGCCTGAGGTTGGGGTTAGCGTTGCCGTCCAGGTAATACCGCCATCGCTGCTGCTGACCGCGCTCAGGGTGCCGTTGGCAATGTTCAGGTCCGCATTGGTGAAACCGCTGACCGCTTCGCTGAAGGTGATCGTTACCAGAGAGGTTTCACCGACGGCCAGCGCATTGTCGGCCACCACAATGGTCGCGGTCGGGCGCAGTGTGTCGATGGCGTAGTTGTTCGAGGACGTGACGCCGCTGCCGGTATTGCCCGAGGCATTGGTGAACCCTGTGTTGTCCAGGGTCACGAGGTTGCTTGCGTCGGTGACATTGGCGTTCGGTGTGAAGGTCGCGGTCCAGGTGATACCGCCGTCGCTACTGCTGACCGCACTCAACGTACCGTTCTCGACCGTCAGGTCGGCGTTGTTGAAACCGCTGACCGCTTCGCTGAAGGTGATGGTGACCAGCGAGGTTTCACCTGCGGTCAAGGCATTGTCCGACATTGTGATACTCGCAGTCGGGCGTACTGTGTCGATGGCGTAATTGTTCGAGGTGCTCAGCCCGCTGCCTGCGTTACCCGCCTGATCGGCCACGCCAGCGTTGTTCAGCGTCACCGAATTGCTGTTGCTGGTAATACCTGCTGTCGGCGTCAGGGTTGCCGTCCAGGTAACACCGCCATCGCTGCTGCTCACCGTGCTCAGGGTGCCATTGCTGATGGTCAGGTCGGCGTTGGTAAAGCCGGTCACCGCCTCGCTGAAGGTGATGGTCACCAGCGAAGTTTCACCGATGGCCAGCGCGTTGTCGGCCACTACGATGCTGGCCGTCGGGCGCTGGGTGTCGATGGCGTAATTGTTGGAACTGATTGTGCCGGTGCCTGCGTTGCCGGAAGCATTGGCAACGCCGCTCGCATCCAGCGTGATCAGGTTGGTGGTGTCGGTTACGTTTGCGGTTGGCGTGAGGGTCGCGGTCCAGGTGACGCCGCCGTCGCTGCTGCTCACCGCGCTCAAGGTGCCATTGGCGACGGTCAGGTCGGCATTGGTGAACCCGGTTACGGCCTCGCTGAAGGTAATCGTCACCAGCGAGGTTTCACCCGCGGAAAGGGCGCTGTCGGCCACAACCACTGTGGCACTCGGGCGCACGGTGTCGATGGTGAAGTTGCCCGAGTTGCTGGTGCCGGACCCGGCATTGCCAGCCAGATCCGTTACACCTGCGTTGCTCAGGGTGATCACGTTGGTGGTGTCGTTGACGTTGTTGTTCGGCGTGTAGGTCGCCGTCCAGGTGATGCCGCCGTCGCTGCTGGTGACGGTGCTCAAGGTGCCGTTGGGCACTGTCAGGTCGGCGTTGGTGAAACCACTGACGGCCTCGCTGAAGGTAATCGTCACCAGTGAGGTTTCACCGGCCGTGAGACTGGCGTCTGCCACCAGAATGCTTGCGGTCGGGCGCTGGGTATCGATGGCGTAATTGTTCGAGGTTGTGGTTCCCGAACCCGTGTTGCCCGCCGCATCGGTGACCCCTGTGTTGTCCAGGGTGATCACGTTGGTGCTGTCGGTAATGTTGTTGGTCGGCGTGAATGTCGCGGTCCAGACAATATTGTTGCTGGTGGTCACGGCACTCAGGGTGCCGTTGACGACGGTCAGGTCCGCGTTGGTGAAACCGGACACCGCCTCACTGAAGGTGATGGTGACCTGCGAGGTTTCACCAATGCTCAGGGAGTTGTCCGCCAGCACGATGGTTGCGGTCGGGCGCGACGTGTCGATGGCGTAATTGTTGGACGTGGCAGTGCCTGAACCGGCGTTTCCGGACAGATCCTGCACGCCTGCCCGGTTCAGGCTGATCTGGTTGGTGGTGCTGGTCAGGTTGGCGGTCGGCGTCAGGGTCGCGGTCCAGGTTTTGCCGCCGTCACTGCTGCTCACAGCGGTCAATGTGCCATTGGCGACCGAGATGTCGGTGTTGTCGAAGCCGGTAACCGCTTCACTGAACGTAAAGGTGACCAGTGATGTTTCACCCGCCGCCAGTGCGGTGTCTGCTACCACGACAGTCACTGTCGGCGGAACGGTATCGGACACTGCGTAGTTGTTGGAGGTCACTGTCCCGGTACCGATATTGCCGGCTGAGTCCTGCACCGCCGATAACGGCAGGCTGATTGCATTGGAATTGGCGGAAGTATTGCTGGAGGCCGTAAGAGTGGCTGTCCAGGTAATGTTATTGGTGGTCACCAGGTTGCTCAACGTACCGTTGGGCACGGTGATTTCGGAGATTTCCAGGCCGAAGACCGGCTCACTGAACGTGAAGGTGACCGCCGATGTGCCACCCGAACTCAGCGACGAATTGGCAATCACGATGCTGGTGCCCGTTGGTGCCGTCGTGTCTGAGGTGTAGGTGGCGTTGAGCGTGCCGCCGTCGTTGAAGATATTAGTGACGGCGGTAGGCGAGGAGCCATTGGTGCCGCCGCTGGTCGCTTGTCCGCCAGATCCGCTGCCACCCACGTTGCCAGTCATCGCCGAGTTATTGCTGGAAGTGATGTTGACCGTGCCTTTGTTCCAGATCGCGCCGATGCCACGGCCACCGTTGCCACCAATCGTGCCGCCGCCGCCACCACCACCGCCTGCACCGATGTTGTTGCTGATGGTCGACGTGCCGATGATCGCCAGAGTGCCGGTCGAGGCGTTGTAAATGCCGCCAACTGCCGAGCCGCCTCTGCCCCCATTGGCGTCAAACCCAGAGCCGCCGCCACCCCCACCGATGGTCCGACCTCCGCTGGTCGCGGTGCCGCCTGCGCCGCCGTTGGTGTAACCGACAGGCGTGCCATTCCCTCCTGCGCCGCCTCCTGAGGAGTTACCGCCTTGGCCGGCCAGGTAAGCAGTGCTGAACGATGCCCCGTTGCCGCCGGTATTGGCTGACGGGGCGGTGGATGTATAGGTGCCGGCACTGCCACCCGCAGCACCGTTCTGCCCGCCGATGCCGCCGCCGCCACCACCCACGTTTGGCGAGTTGACGCCACCGCCACCGCCACCACCCGCTGCCGAGTTGGCAGTGACGGTGACATTGCGCAGCGTGAGGTTGCCGGCGTTGTTGATTCCGCCGCCCAGTGCATCAGAGGCCGCAATGGTCGCACCACTGCTGGCGCCCGCCGTGCTGGCCACGCCTCGGGTAATGATCACGCCATCAAGTGTGGCTGTGACCCCGGAATTGACCCGGATCACGCTGGTTCTGTTCTGCCCATCGAGGGTGACGTCAGCGACGCCGTCGTTGTTCAGGTCGCCGTCGATGGTGATGTTCTTGCTGACTACCAGCTGGCTTTGCAGCGCGACGGTCATGCCGGTCGAAAAGGTTACGATATCGCCGTTCTGGGCATTGGTCAGCGCGTCACGCAAGCTGCCTGCGCCGGTGTTGCTGGTGGAGGTGACCGTAAACGTTGCCAGCCCCCACTGGTAAGCGTCCATAGACTGTCGCGAAAGGGCGCTGACGCTTTCAATGCTGCCGGTGGCGATTTCCAGATCCCAGTCGCCACCCGCGCCGGTGCGGTTAGTGGACGCAGCAACATCGCGGCCAGTCAGGGTTGCCAGCGAGTCGACAAAGCTCAGGCCGGTGTCGCCCTCGGCGGTGTTGCAGGCGTAGATCAGAATATCGCCACCAACATTCATGTCGTTGCCGATTTCGGCCAGCAGGGCGCTGCGTTGCGCGATGTTGTCCGCGGAAACATAGCTGTTGCCCAGCCAAAGGTCGCCGGAGTTGCCGTGCGCAATGATCTGCACTGAGCTGACGCCCTGATGAGACCCCAGGTAATCGGCAATCTGTTGCAGGCCATCCTTGGTGGCGTCCAGTTCGACCACTTGCGCACCGGGCGCAACGCCCGCCAGCAGGCTGGCCGAATCCTTCACCCGTGAATCGACAAATACGACGGTGGTGCCGGGCACGGCGGCAGGCGTTGCAGCCACGTCCGAAGAGGCTGGCGCTTGCGCATGATGGTCGTTGCTGGCGCTGTTGGCCTGCTCGGCGCTTTTGGCCGATGCGTCGGGCGTGGGCTGGCTGTCCGGCTGGGCCGCTTCAGCAACGGTGGCTGCGACCGCACCGTCGAACAGCATGCGCGGTTCGAGAGACATGATCATGGGGGAAACGGGTGAGGTTGCACTCGAAGGTGCCCGCTTTGCAGTCCGCGATTTTTGTTTATTCCACCACATGTTGCTCACCAGAGATCGAACGTTACGAGTGATAAAACCGCAGTCAGTTAACGGCGGCGTCTGATTTCATGCGGATGACATTGGCTGCGCTGGCAGACCCGTCATTCCAGAACGACAACTTTGAATACTGCTCGAACAGGTCGGGCGGCAGGATGGTGGGCCTTTGCTCCAGCGCAACGCGCGGCTTGACCTTGTGCAAGCCTGATACGCCCAGCGCATCGTCGAACTGCGGGGCGTCATAGGCGAGGTTGTTGAAGTCGTGTTCAAACCACGGTTCTTCGATGAAGTCGTAGACCAGCCGTATGACCCGTTCCGGGGCCTGGGACAGCAGTTCGTAATCGATCAACAGAATCGAGTCGGCATGCTCGCCGTAATAGGCTTCCTTGAGCGATGCCCAGGCAAAGCCCACCAGACGATTGCGCTGCGCCAGCGTCTCGACCCGGCTGTAGACCGTATTGCGTTCCACGTCATCGTTGAACAGCTTGGTGTTTTCAAAAGGGTTGGCGCGGTACAAACGCTCGATACTGTCCATGACCCAGGCGACGTTACGCACGCAGGCAATCACTTTGCTTTGCGGGAACAGGTCCATGAGCGCGGGCAGGCGTGAACACCAGCCACGGTTTGTATCGAACACCACGTCTTTAGCGGCCTTGTCGGCGTAGTAGGACTCGAAAACACCGCGCAACAAGCGACGACGCACATCGGTGTTGATCACTGAGGAGAATTCACTGCCAGCGCTGCACTGGCCAAGAATACTGGAGAAAAGAGAGCCAACCGGGCTGCTCATACCCGCATGAAAGCGCGGGTTTTGCAGGAGAATGGCTGATAGCAGGGTGGAGCCCGATCGTGGCAAACCTGCAATGAAGTGGAATTTTTGCATCCATGCGCCCCGGAAAAACAACTGTTTATACGAGTGTGTGAACTACGTAACAAAGTGCATTCATATGCCAGTAGTTCGACAGGAGCCAGCATGTCTTGAGGGATGGGAGGGGTAAAAAAGCTGATGCAGCGTTCTCCCTCCCGGTTTTATTAGGGTTTTCCCGATGAAAGAATGATGAGTATCAGATGAGCGGTAGTGAACTTTCCGACAACGACTGTTGAATGTCACTGGATGTGCGACGGATAACGGTCATTTGCAAAAACATTTACACACTGAAAACTGCGTCTACGCTTCTATCCTGCCACCTGCCACCTGCCACCTGCCACCTGCCACCTGCCACCTGCCACCTGCCACCTGCCACCTGCCACCTGTGGACCGTGCTCCGGTGGATCGAAGTTTCCCATGACATAGAAGAAGGATGAGGGTGTATGGAAGTTTTTATGGGTTCGATCATGACGTTTGGCTTTCCGTTTGCGCCTGCTGGCTGGATGCAATGCAATGGACAAACATTGAACATCAGTCAGTACAACGCCTTGTACGCACTATTGGGCGTCATTTATGGAGGGAATCCCTCGCAGAACTTCATGTTGCCCAATCTTCAAGGCCGGGTGCCGATAAATCAGGGGACCGGGGTCAACCTCACCAACCGGGTGATCGGCTCTGTATCGGGTGTTGAGAAGGTCACTGTGGCCATCGCCAACATGCCTGCACACGTGCACCAGATGAGCACGCTGACCGCAAACACCACCATCACATTGGCCAACCCGGCAGTGACCGGGGCGACCATCGCGCCCACCACAGACAATGCGTTCATAGGCGCTTCCACTAGCGGACCGACCTCCGCCAATATCTTTTCGCCCAATGCAGGCACCGCACCTGTCGTGCAGAAGGGCGTCAGTACCGCCATCACCGGAACCATGCAGCCCGTCGGAGGCAGCCTGCCTATCGACAGCATGAACCCGTTCCTGGTGGTGAACTTCAGTATCGCCCTGCAGGGTCTTTTCCCTACCAGGGACTGATCTGACACGAGTCCAGGGACGGGCTCTTCCCACTCATTTCACTGGAGATGCGTCATGCTGCAAGACGTTACCGTTGAACACTTCCAGAGCCTGCTGGGTAATACCTGCCAGTTGCAAATGAGCGACGGCAGCCAGTTGCCTGTGCATGTCGCCTCAGTGGCCGAAAAACCGCAGGCACGAGCCGCCCGGCAACAGCGTATGCCGTTCAACGTTTTACTTGAGTCACTTGAGCCCAGCGAGTTTGTCGATGGGGCCTGTGCTATCGAACTGCCGGAGCTGGGCCTGCTACAGAATGTGTTCGTCTCTCGTGTTCCCGCCATGGGCCGCGACGAGAACCTGGCCTACTACTGCATAAGCTTCAACTGATCAAAAGGCAGCGGTCTGGCCTGGATACCAGATCAGTCTCGCCGCTGCCACATCCTGCTCTTCAACCTGAAACCCCAGCGCCAGATATTGCTGGCGAGCATGCGGGTTGTTGGCCCAGACCACTGTTGCCACCGGGCAGCGGATCTGTTCGGCGGCCTGCTGCACACCCTGCAAAACGTTGCGCCCGTAGCCCTTGCCGCGCGCTGCCGGAATGAACGCCAGATACAGCACGCGTATCTCGTTGTGTCCGAAATCTGTGACCAGCGCACCGATGGGCGTGCCGAGCTTTTCAATCACGTAGCGCATGGCGTTGGGGAAGTTTTCTCCCTGCCCTAGATCCTGCACGCGAAACTGCTGGGCGATGACGTCTTCAACCTGATCGCGTTCGCCGTCGATCAATTGCAGATCGGGCCGCGCCGAGTGGTAGAGCATCTGCAGAAAGGCAGTGTCGGTTTCTCTCGATGGCCTTACAACCAGTCCGTCGAGGTTGGCGAAAGGTTTTTTTGTCATCAGGGCTGTCCTCTGTCCATGTGTCAGCTTCAGAACCCGCTTTCACGCACTCCAAGAGCGGCAAGCCTGCGCCAGGTTGCGCCCAGCAGGGATTCACTACGACCGTCCAGCACCGCGACGCCGCGCAAAGGCTGAGACGGTGCTGCGGTATTGTCGACCAGTCTAAGGCGTACACCATACTGGCCCTGTACCGGTTCGGCGCGCTGATTTTCGTCGCGCCGCACGGCAATCGGTCCGTGGTGATCGGAACTCAACGCCTCTTGATCCAGCCACGCCACGCCGTTGGCATCGACTTCCTGAAGCTCCACGAGCAGCGACTCACGCATCGGATCATCGGCAATAAAGCGTCCGCGATCACCAGGTGCGATACGCCACAGCGCGTTCTCGGCCACGTAACCGCGAATTCGCGTGCCTTCCTCGACAATCCTCAACAGCGGGTCTCTGGTTGAAACCCAGCGACCTTCGCTCAACTGGGGCAGCAGGTCGCGCACCTGCCCGGCCTTGGGAGCGCGTAACAGCAGACGTTCGCGTTGTGCAGCCAGGCCGCGATACTCGGCAACGGCTTCGGCCAGACGCTGTTCGAGAATCCCGGCATCGGCGGCGGTCTCGCTGCGGCCCGCCTGACGGCGCATCTGCAACTGCAAAATGTTGATTTCACGGCGCACGATACTTTGCCGCGAGTCGATATCCGGAGATTCCAGTTCCATCAGCACGGCGCCTTGTTCGACCTTCTGGCCGTCGTGCACATTGACCTGCCTGACTCTCGCAGCGGCCGGGGCATGAATGGCCGTCACGCTTTCTGCTTCAAGCATGACCGGCAACTCGACACTGCTGTGCCACGGCACGATGAGCAACAAGAGCAGTGCCAGCAAGCCTGTCGCACTGAGCAGCACACGGGGTGCGTACGCCTGTTCGCGGTATGACCACCAGTGGCGACATTCCTTGAAAATCGGCAGGAAAATGAACCAGCCCAACTCCACCAGCATCAGGAAAATCCCCAGCAACTTGAAAAACAGATGGTAGACCGCCAGCGCGATGCCAAAAAACAATGCTGCACGCCACAACCAGGACAGATACCCCCACCACAGCAGACGACGCTGCATGGCCGCTGACCACGGCTCCGGTGCGGGAAGGCCGTAGCCGAACAGCGCCTCGCGCAGTCGCCAGCGACACAGGGCAAAAGCCCGGCCCTGAAGATTGTCGACTTCCCAAAAATCGCTGATCAGAAAGTAACCATCAAAGCGCATGAACGGGTTGAGGTTGACCACCACAGTGGTCAGCCACGTCGCGCTGGCGAGCATGAATGCTGCGGTGCGCGCCGGTCCGTCGGGCAGCAGTGACCAGGCCAGCAAGGCGATACATGCCAGCAGCATTTCCGCCAGCACGCCACCCGCGCCGATCAGCAGTCGGGCGCGGCGATCGTTGACCCGCCAGGCATCGCTGACATCGGTATAGAACAACGGCAACAGGACCATGAACGCCACGCCCATGCTCTGTACCCGGCATCCGGCACGCTTGGCCATGAATGCGTGGCCGAACTCATGGCAGAGTTTGGCGAAAAACAGCGCTATACCGAATGCCAGCGCGCCACCCAGGCTGAACAGGTGGGGAAAGGTCCCGATGAAGCGTTGCCAGTCCCGGGCTACCAGAAAAATTCCCAGCCCCAGCGTGAGCGGCAGCCCGTAGCGCAGTAATCCTGAGCCATAGCGCGCCAGCCACGGCCAGACGCGGTTTAGAAATGCGTCAGGACGCCAGAGCGGAATCCGGAAGAACAGATATTGATGCAAGAGCATCTGCCACAGCCCATGACGTGCCGCTGCGGCCTTGTAGGCGTAGCTGGCGCGCTGTTCCGGGTCGCGCGCTGCGATCAGGTCATGGCCGCGCAAGAAACGCAGCAACTCGTCAATCTCGGTGTCGCCCAACGGCAGGCCCGGCTCGCGGTTGGCCGCTTGCAGCACCTGTGAAGCATCACCCAGCGCCCAATGACGCAACAGGCGAATGGCCTGGGTGCCAAGCTTGAAATAGCGACCGCGCACCGGGTCGGCCAAGGTCCAGCGTGGCGAACCGTCAAGGGCTGGGGCGGCAGGTGTAAGCTGCAAATCTGCACGCAGGTTGGGCAGGTTCATTACAGGCCTACACTTTGACGCAGGCCGGCAAGAGGGCGACGCAGCAGGTACAGCGCCAGTGGAGCACGGTCGCCGAATACCTTGGCTGTGCCACGCAGCCCGATCCGGGGTGGCGGCGAATCGAGAAAGCTGGCATCCAGACGATACGCCAGCTGCCCGCCGGGAGTGGGCTGGGCCTCATAGGCTGCTCGCTCAAGGCGGGCGGCATGCCGTTGCAGCGGGTCGCTGTCCAGAAACAATGCGATTTCGGCATCCGGTTGCAGGGCGATGGCGTCGCCAACTGCCAGCTCGATGCGCAGCTCGGCCTGAGTCGGGTCGGCAATTTCCAGCAGACGCTCGCCGGTCTGCACCGGCTTGCCGAGCCAGCGCTGGGCATCGGCAAATACCGCGATACCGTCGCGTTCGGCGCGCACTTCACTGCGTTTAAGCAGTTCACGGGCATAATCGCGCTCGGCACGCTTCTGCTCGACACGGGCCGCCAGCAGGTCGATTCGTGAACTGGATTCGGCATCGGCGAAAGAGCGCTGCGAGTTGGCTTTCAGTTCCGCTTCGGCAACGCCCAGTGCCCGTTCGGCTACATCAGCCTGAGCCTTGAGGGTAGTGTTCTCGAAACGCAGCAGCAGGTCCCCGGTCTTGACGACCTGATTGGGCTTGACCAGAAACTCGGCCACCACGCCATCCAGCGGCGCAGCCACCACGCGTCCGCCCAGCGGTACGACTTCGGCGGGTGCCAGTACCGACTGACGCACCGGAATCATCAGGCACAGCAGCGCCAGCATCACCAGCAAGGCCTGACGCTTGCGGTTGAAACGCAAGCGCCACGGTTTTCCGGGCTGCAAGGCGAGCCAGGCATGGCTGCAGGTATCGCCCAGTTGTGCCAGCAGGATTTGCTCTGCGGGTGTCCACGGCGTGTCGCGGGCCAGCCACAGGCCGCCAAACACCTCACCTTTACGGTCTTGCAGCGGCAGCCAGAAAACATGCGGTGCCGACAGGCTGTTCCAGTCATCGCGTACCGATGCACTGAGTGAATCCATGTGCACGACGCGCGCCGGTTTGACCTGCTCCAGTTTCAGCAACTGGCCGACGGCATGTTCGACAAAGGCCACGAACGGCGCATTGGGTTCGATGATGCTGACTCCCGTCACTGAGCGCACCTTGCCGGCGATCACCAGCGCTGCGTGGCGATAGCCGAACAACCCCTGGCTGTCGTTGACCAGGCTGTACGCCAGTTGATCTATCGCAGGTGCGGCGCGGGTCAGCCGTTCAAGGTCGAGAAACTGCGCGAAAACCCGTTCAACCGCGCCGGATGCGGGGGCGTTCACTTGAGCTCCGCAAAATGTGCAGTACCGTTCATGCCTCCCAGCAGGCCCTCCGCTTTGGGCAGGCTGGCGATCAGCAGCAATGTCTGGCTGCCTTCATCGATACGCGCACCGAGGCGCTTGACGGTGGCGGTCAGCGGCTGACCGGTCTCGTCGGGAACGAAGCTGAAGGTTTGTCCGGGCTTGAGTCTGCTCATCCAGCGCGAGGGCACCAGCAGGTGAATTTCCAGCGTGCGGTTGTCGACGATTTCGAGCATCGGCGTACCGGCTGCGACACTCTCGTAACGTTTCACCTTGCGCTCGACGACTTGCCCGTCGTAGGGCGCAACCACGCTGCAGCGCTTGATCTGTACCTGATAGACGCCAGACTGCGCCTGAGTTTCGGAAAGCTTTGCCTCGGCACGTGCCACCTCGAAACGACCCACCGAGTTGAGCGCCGCCAGTTGCCGGTTGTGCGCCAGTTCCTCGCTGGCACCACGGCTGGCTGCCTGCGCGGCATTGAGCTGAGCCTGGTAGGCCGAACAGTCAAAGCGGGCGAGGGTATCGCCTTTGTTGAAAGACTCGCCTTCCTGGAAAGGCAGGTCAGTAATACGGCCGGACAACTCGCTGGCGAGGACAGCCTGATTGGTTGCGCGCAATACGCCCCGCGCTTCGCTGGACGAGGTGGGTGTACTGGCTGCTGCGTTGTCCTCGATCAGTCCGGCATCGCTCGGCGTTTGCGCCTGAGCCAGCCCCGCTACACTTAGCATCCCTAAAAGTACAGCTGGCAAACACCGCATGCAGCGAACTCCTTCAAAAATGGCATGATCGGCAGCTCCTGTGCCGACTATGCTGTGTCACCCGACGCGGCTTGCCGGTGATCGAAGAAAGACCTCGAGCTCTCCAAGTGGCAGCGGCTTGCTGATCAGGTAACCCTGGATTTGATCGCAATGGTTTTCACGCAGAAACGCCAGTTGCTCGGGTGTTTCCACACCTTCGGCGATAACCTTCAGGTCGAGGCTGTGAGCCAGTTCAATGATGGCTCTGGCAATGGCCGCGTCCTGTGGGTTGCTGGTCACTTCGCGAATGAATGCGATATCGATTTTAAGCTTGTCGATAGGGAATCGGCGCAAGTAGGCCAGACTTGAATAGCCGGTGCCGAAATCGTCGATGGAAATACTCACGCCATTGGCGCGTAGCGCACCCAGGGTAGCGATGGTGTGAGAGGTGTTTTCCATCAACGAGCTTTCCGTCAGTTCGACCTCCAGCCACTGCGGCGCAACCTTGTGTTTCTCAAGTGCCTGACGAATGTCGGCCACCAGACTGCTGCTGGAAATCTGCTGCCCGGAGATGTTGACTGCCACCTGAAAAGAGCCCAGCCCGGAACGTTGCCAGCGCGCAATCTGCGCGCAAACGCTGTCGACGACCCAGTTGCCGACTTCACCGATCAACCCCAGACTTTCCAGCACCGGAACGAATACGGCGGGCGAAATGCCTGACTGACCAGGGCGCGGCCAGCGCAGCAAGGCTTCAAGCCCGCATACCTGGTTTTCAGCCAGGTTGAGTTTAGGCTGGTAGACAATCTCGAACGCCTGTTTTTGCACGGCGTCACGCAAGGCCGCTTCGAGGTCCAGGCGTGCCGAGACGTCAGCGTTCATCTGCGCGGTATAGAACCGATAGGTGTCCGGGCCTATTTTTTTAGCACTGTTCATTGCGGTGTAGGCGTGTTTGATCAGCTCGCGAGAGTCTTCGCCGTCCTCCGGATAAAGTGCGATGCCGATACTGGCGGTCATGACGATACTCTGGCCTTCCAACTGAAAAGGCACGCGCAATGCGTTGCGAATGCGGTCCAGTGTCTGGCGGGTATCGGCCTGGCCGTCACGAAGCATCAGAATCAGTGCAAACTGATCGCCATCCACACGGCCAAGGGTGTCGCTGGCGTTGAGGCACTCCGACAGGCGGTGGCTGACTTCCAGCAGCACCTCGTCGCCCAGTACATGCCCCCAGGTTTCGTTGATGTTCTTGAAGCCATCCAGATTCACCGTCAGTGCCGCCAGCTTCCAGCGGCTGATGGCCGCCTGGGTCACGCCCATTTGCAGGCTGGTAAAAAACAGGTCCCGATTGGGCAGGCCGGTCAGTGCGTCGTAGTGGGCCATGGTCAGCAGGCGCTGATCGCTTTCCTTGCGCCGGGTGATGTCGCGGACGATGCCGACGATGACCCAGTCCTCGCCGGTACGATAGGCCTGGCGATGGATCTCTACCTCGACATCGCGTCCGCTCTTGTCGCGAATCTGGGTTTCCAGTGGTTCGCTGGGGCCTTTGCCGGCGATGATCTGGTCGTACACGACCTCAAGCTGCTCCATGGACGTTTCGCCCAGTTCGGCAGGCGTCTTGTGTGAAAGCTCCTCGGCGGTGTAGCCGAGCAATTGGCAGGCGCGGCGGTTGAATTCGATCAGGCTCATGGTGTTGCGGTTGATCAGGAAAATCGCGTCTTCGGAAGCGTCCATCACCGTGCGAAAGCGCTCGAGATCAATGGTGCGCTGCTGCAACTGGTCTTCGAGGATCAGGCTGTGGTTTTTCAGGTAGTCGCCAAACGCCTTGAGGCGCAGCAGGTTACGCACACGTAACCATAGCTCGGCGCTGTCCACCGGTTTGTTGAGGTATTCCTCGGCACCGGCTTCCAGCCCTGACAAACGCGCACTTTGCTCGTCGAGTGCCGAGAGCATGATGATCGGTATATTGGCGGTGCTCTTGCTGGCCTTGAGCTGACTGGCGACTTCGTAACCGTCCATGCCCGGCATCATGATGTCCAGCAGGATCAGGTCAGGCGCTTGTAGTTCGACCATGGCCAGCCCCAGCTCGCCCGATTCCGCAGTCAGCGTCCGATAACCCTGATTCTGCAGCAGAACCTCCAGCAGGTCCCGGACATGGACATCGTCATCGATAATCAGGATGGTTGCGGCGCTCTGGGTCATATCGAATGCTCAGGTAATTGGCTGTTGAGGCAGTTTTTTTTCCAGCAGGGTGTCAATAACCCGGTACAGCTCCTTGTAGCGCAATGGTTTGATGATGTAAGCGTTGCAGCCCGCCAGACGGATCTTTTCCTTGTCTTCCTTCATGGCCATTGCGGTCAAGGCGACCACCGGGATCGCGGCTGTGCCGGCGTCTTTCTTCAACAGCGCGGTGGCACTCAGGCCGTCCATTTCCGGCAGGTGAATATCCATCAGAATCAGGTCGGGCTGACGCTCACGGGCCAGTTTCAGGCCTGTTTCAGCATCGACTGCCGACAGTACGCTGTGACCGGCGCTGGTCAATAACAGCTTCGTCAGGCGCATATTCGCCGCATTGTCTTCAATGATCAGGATCTGGGCCATCGTGCCTCCTCGCATTCAGGCGGGCGGATGGGCAGCCAGACCACAAAGCGTGCGCCGAGGTCCTTGACGCTTGCGACCGCGACGCAGCCGCCATGCAGTTCGGTCAGCTGCTTGACCATCGCCAGGCCCAGTCCGGTGCCCTCGAATTTGCGTGCCAGACCACTGTCGATCTGACTGAAGGCTTTGAACAGTTTGTTCATATCGCTTTGGGCGATACCGATTCCTGTGTCGCTTACGCTCAGTTCCAGAAACTGCTCGTAGTCACCGGAAGGCAATGGAAACGTGTGTGCTGGCCAGTCACCCTCGATGACGCCTGTCCGGGCAAATGACACTTGGCGCACTGCCAGCGTCACCCAGCCGCCGGGTTCGCTGAATTTCACTGCGTTGGCCAGCAAATTGTAGACAATCTGCTTGGTCTTGCGCCGATCCAGCTCAAGCAGACCGAAGTCGGCTTCGGTTTCCAGTTTCAACTGGATGCGTTGCAGGGCGGCTTGCTCGCGAACGATCAGCAGGCTGTTGCTCAGCAATTCGTCCAGATCGACCGGTTCAAGCTCCAGCGTCATCATTCCGGCTTCGACCTTGGACAGGTCGAGAATGTCGTTAATCAGCGAGAGCAGATGCTGGCCGCTGTTGAAGATATCGCCGATGTACCGTCGCTGGGCATCGGTCATGTTGCCGACCATACCGTCCTTGAGCGCCTCGGAAAAACCGATGACGGCGTTCAGCGGTGTGCGCAACTCGTGGGACATGGTGGCAAGGAACTCGGACTTCATATGGCTGGCGTGTTCCAGCTCGACGTTTTTTTCTTCCAGCGTGCGTTCGAAGCGCTTGCGCTCGGTCACGTCCCGGGCGGCAGCGAAGACACCCTTGAGCTTGCGGTCCCGGTCATGAAAAGTCGCAGCGTTGTAGGACACCACGGTTTCGGTGCCGTCGTAGGCACGCACGGTGAGTTCGTAGTCGCTGACCTTATGTTCGCTGAGCACGCGTTTGATCGCGGCATCTGCACTCGCCGGGTCTGTGAAGAAGTTTTTGCAGGGCGCGCCGATCAACTCATCACGGGTGCGCGCGGTCAGCGCCATCATCTGCTTGTTGACGTCGGAAATGATGCCTTGCGGGTCGGTCATCATCAGCGCGTCGATGTTCGATTCGATCAGCGAGCGGGTGTAGAACTGCTGGTCACGCAACCGCTGGTCCAGTAGAGCCTGGGCTTCCTCTTCCTGCTTGCGCGCGGTGTTGTCGATGCCGATCAGTAGATAACCAATGATGGTTTCGGCGCTGTCTCGCAGTGAAGTGACCGACACCATGGCCGACAAGCGGCTGCCGTCCTTGCGGATGTAGGTCAATTCGTAGATGTCTTCGATGCCACGCGAAGCCTTGAATACCAGTGCCTCAAAGCCCGGCGTGATGGGCGTGTTCAGTTCATGGCTGAGCGCTGCCGCGCGGATGATCAGCTCGGCGGGGTCGGAGATATCTGCCGGCGTGATTTTGTCGACCACATCTTCGGAGTGGTAACCGAGCATGCGTTCGGCACCCACGTTGAATATCTGGATGACGCCGTGTTCGTCGGTCGCGATGCTGGAGAAGTAGGCGCTGTTGAAAATCGCGTCCTGCAGCGCGCCGGTTTTGAGCAGGATTTTCTGACGGCGAGATTCGACGATTTTTTCAGCACGAGACTGAGAGTCGGCAAGCGGGCGGTCTGCTGGCGGGGTTGACATATCACTTCCCGGTACTACCTGACCTTTCTGCCATTACGGCCGTAATCACACTTACGGACATCCACTCAAATGGATGATAAGAGGTTTGTGGACCATACCAGATCAGTATCGGCAGATTAGTTATTAAATGAATCTTTTCGGAATATATTTTCGATAAATGGCGTCAATAGATTAGCGCTTGCCCGGTATTCCATATTTTCGCAGTCGATGAGCGATGGCGGTGTGCGATGTATGCAGACGCGCGGCCAACTGACGGGTAGATGGGTAGTCTGCGTAGAGTTTTTCCAGCAGATTTCTTTCAAATGCCTCGACGGCATGTTCGAGGCTGTCCACGGGGCTGTCGTGCGGATGCGCAACTGCAGTGCCTGCGATATCCAGATCGCCTATATCCACTTGAGTGTGTTCGCAGATGGCGGCAGCACGGAAAATCACGTTCTGCAATTGACGAACATTGCCCGGCCAGCGATTGCCCAGCAGAGCAGGGTAGGTGCCGTGCGCAAGCCTGCACACTGGACGCTGAATCTGCGCGCAGGCCTGTTCCATGAAGTAGCGGGCCAGCAGCAGAATGTCCTGCCCGCGTTCGCGCAGCGGCGGTACCTCGAGATTGAGGACGTTGAGGCGGTAGAAAAGGTCTTCACGGAAAGTGCCTTCGCTGACCATTTTTTCCAGATCGCGGTGGGTAGCGCTGAGGATACGCACATTGACCCTGACCTCCCGGTCTCCACCGACACGCCGGAAGCTGCCATCGTTGAGAAAGCGCAGCAGTTTGGCTTGCAGATAAGGCGACATTTCGCCGATTTCATCAAGAAACACGGTGCCCTGATTGGCCAGTTCCATCAGCCCCGGCTTGCCACCGCGCTGGGCACCGGTGAAGGCGCCCGGGGCATAACCGAACAGTTCGCTTTCAGCCAGGTTTTCCGGCAGCGCCGCGCAGTTCAGTGCCAGGAATGGCTCGCCGTGACGCGCGCTGCTGGCGTGGCAAGCCCGCGCTACCAGTTCTTTACCGGTGCCGGTCTCACCTTGAATCAGCAACGGTGCATCCAGCGCCGCCACACGTTGCGCGCGCGCCTTGAGGGTGCGGATTGCGGCTGACTCGCCGAGCAGCGAATCGAAACCTTCGGCGTGATCGTGATGCAGCGCCGACAGGCGCTCACCGATACGGCTGGGCAGGTACAGGGTAATCAGCGCACCCGCCTCGGTGATCGGGGTGGCATCCAGCAACAGCGCTTCACCGTTGAGGGTGATTTCGCGCAGTGGCAGTCGAAAGCTGTTTTCCAGCAATGCTGCTTGCAGACCGGGGTCGGCGAACAGTTCAGCAATGGGTTCGCCCGCAGGTTCCCGGCCGATCAGTGCGATCAACGCGGGATTGGCCAGCAGCACATGCCCGGCGCTGTCCAGTGCCAGTACCGGGTCGGTCATGGCGGCGAGCAGCGCGTCCAGTTGCAGATGGCGGCGCTGACCCGGCAGGATGTCGACCACAGTGATTGCTTCTACCCCACGAACCCG
Source organism: Pseudomonas sp. Pme6b (assembly GCF_058129925.1). Taxonomy (NCBI): domain Bacteria; kingdom Pseudomonadati; phylum Pseudomonadota; class Gammaproteobacteria; order Pseudomonadales; family Pseudomonadaceae; genus Pseudomonas; species Pseudomonas sp. Pme6b. The sequence goes on along the minus strand of NZ_CM176704.1, from coordinate 4,876,747 downwards.
AAACAGCGCGTCCTTGAGTTCTTCGAGCATCTGGTGGCTGAGGGTCGGCGCGTCGATATAGACATTGGGCGGTACCATCTCCACGGCATCCAGATTCAGATTGCGTCCACCCAGGATCGCCAGCACTTCCTGGGTGATACCGACGCGGTCGATGAAGCTGACATGGATGCGCATGAGGCGTTGACGGTTCGCGGATTAGAAGGCGGCAAGTATGCCTTGTAGCGGCAGGTTTGGTGAAATCCGGTGGTGGGCATGAGCACGATAGTGTTCTCCCGGGCAACTATCGTTCCTCACGCTCCAGCGTGGGAATGCCCTTCTTGACGCTCTGCGTCATGGATTTACGCCACGCTGTTTATTCAGGAGAGGACGCAGAGCGTCCGGAACGGCATGCCCACGCGGAGCATGGGCACGAGAGTGTTCTCCGGACCTCGTGCTCCCGTTGCCAAGAGGAGCCTGGCGCTTACTCCAGATGCTCCGGCTTGACCGGGTCGCCTGATTTGGCGTGGAGTTTGTCGCGAATGTCCGCGAACATTCGGTCGTAGTCCTTGTGCTGGGCGATGGGCAGTGCGGCCGAGTTGGGCAAGCCGTGTCTGATCGCGATGCGACTGGCGTCATGGGCGAAGTTGAAGGCGAGGTCACGGGGCAGTTGGAACTGCTCTTCGAACGGCTTGCCGTTGATTTCGCCCTGCATGGTGAAGTGCATGGACGTGCCTTGCTTGGGATCTTCCTCCACGTTGTAGCGCAAGTGGATGTCGTAGCTGATATCCGACGGTTGAAGCGCCACGTGGGTGAGGTGCAGATGGCCTGGCTCGTACATGAAGTGACTCCATCAAGTGTTGAGTGTGTTCAGTCTGACACTCCTCGCGACCGGACGGTTCAGCCTCGTGCAGGGTGCCGCTCGCATCATGCCTGCGCTCAACGATCGATCTTGTCCGGTTCCGGCCTCGACCATATCCACAGATTACCCAGCGCCATACCGGTAAGAGCCAGATAAAGCCACCAGGCGTGGCCGATCAGGCTCAGCATCACCACGGCGCAGACCAGCATGCTGATGGTGGCGCTGATCTTGGCCTTGCGGGCGACCAGTCTGCCGTTGCGCCAGTTGTGCAGAATCGGGCCGAACACACGATGGTTTTCCAGCCAGGCATTCAGACGCGGCGAGCTGCGTGTCGCCGCCCAGGCCGCCAGCAGAATGAACTCGGTGGTCGGCAAGCCGGGAATGAAGATCGCGACAATGCCGATGCCGAGGGCGACATAGGCGAGGATGCCGTATAAAAGGCGCGAGAGTTTTGAGCCGGGTGGTTTGTACGTCATGGTCTCTACAGGCAGGTTCGGGGAGCCCGGCCAGCTTAACAGCACCGGGCGCTTTTTCATGCCTGTGCCATGTCTGCAACCGGGGCATCGGCGTAGGCGTGTTGCAGCAGGACATTGAAACGCTCGAATGCGGCAATGGCGCCTCGATCAAGTGCTGCTTCCTGCTCGGCGGTCAGCGACAGCTCGTCAAGCGTCCTGACAAAGGTCTTCCAGCCTGCTGCGCGGCCTCCGGCAGGCTCGCTCAGATGCCGGGCACCAAAGCTGTGGCTCAGGTTCAAGGCTTCAGCACGTTTGATCAGGAATGCAGCACCCAGCTTGGAACCTTCGGAAACAAATAGCCAGCCGAGCGCTTCTGCGGTGCTCGGCGTTTGTACTGCGCCAGCCACCGGCAGGGGAAGATCCATGTTCAGGTCGGCAAGATCCGCCCCGGCCTGTTCTGCGCGGCAGCGGGCCGGCAGGTCGTTGATGATCGCCCCTAGCGCAGGCTCGTTGTACAGGCTTTGCAGTTCCGTCTGAAAAAGGTATTGAGCAACCACGAAGCGAGCGTAGCTGGCCAAGGTTTCAAACGGCGCATGTGCCTTGACCGCCTTGTCGAGCTGTTCGTGCGGCGCGTGGGTAATCTGATTCAGGCGTTGCGAACGCAGAGTCGGTCGGTTCTGATCAAGGGTCATCGAGTTCTTCCTTGCTGAAAAAGGGGGCTTGTTGAATAGACGAATAGCTGCACCCGAAAGCGTAAAAAAGCCTGCCGCCGATGTGCTCGGCGACGGGCTTTACGCTACTTTCGGGTTCATATGTCCCACACCACGTTGACGCTGAAGTTGCGTCCCGGTTGGGTCAGGCGATCCAGATTAGCGGGCGCCGTCACACCAGCTTCGCCCACGCCGTCGTAGCCGCGCACATCATCCCAGCGCCAGTATTTCTTGTCGGTCAGGTTGTACAGACCCGCATTGACGGTCACATCGTTGCTGACCTAGTAGTAGCCGCTCAGGTCCAGAATGCCGTAGCCCGGGGTCTTGAATTGACTGGAGGTGCCGTCCGGCGTGTGGAAATTGCTGTCATCCACGCGATTCTTGCGCTTGACCAGCGTCCAGCTCAGCAGGCCGCCGTAGTCATTCTGGTCATAGCCCAGGCCGATCACACCGGTCAGCGGGTTGACGCTGTTGATTGGCTCGCCTGTATCGTTGTTGCGGCCCTGCACGTAGGCAACCGATGCCTGGCTGTAGAGACCGTTTGGCGCACCGATGCTGTCGAGATTGATGCGCCCTTTGAATTCCGCGCCCTTCATGGTTGCGTGCTTGATGTTGTTGGACTGGAACGTGAGTTCGCTGTAACCGGGGGTGATGGCGTCCTCGTTGATGAAGTCACGGTATTTGTTGTAGAACACCGCGATGTCGAACGAGCCCGCTTCGAAGCGACCGCGTAAACCGGTTTCATAGCTTTTGCTGGTTTCCGGCTCCAGGTTCGGATTGGGCTCAACCACGTAGCCTGCCGTCGGGTTTTCGAAGCGTCCATAAAGTGACTTGGCCGACGGTGTGCGGAAACCTTCGGCATACTGGCCGTACCAGGTGTAGGCGTCGCTGAATGCATAAGTCACACCGAACTTGGGCGACAAGCGATGCCATGTCCGCGTTTCGTCGTTGCCCTGACCTGGGTCGGCCAGGCTGACCGACCTGAGAAATTCTGGCGTGAACTTCGGGTCGAGTGTGGTGTGGTCATAACGCACGCCGGGCATGAAGGTCCAGTCGTTCCAACTGATCTGATCCTGGGCGAACAGCGCATAGCTGGTGATGGTCGGGTCCGGGAAATCGCTCGTCGCGGCCAGACGGTCGCTCGGGCTGTCTGCACCGACCACGCGGCAGGAGCCGAATACGCGTGCACAGGTCCCGCTGCCGCTGCGCAGCCCGGTGACTTTCTGCTGCTTTACCGTCGTACCGTAGGTCAGCACATGGTCCGTGCTGGCGATAGAGAATGCCTTGTCCAGTTGGGCATCGAATACCCACTGCTTTTCCTGATAGTGCGTGTCGCGATCACGAATGACATCTCGGGAAAACGGAAAGTACCGCTCCCGGGTGTTTTGATCAGTCTTTGCGGTCTGGTAATTCAGGCTCCACTTGAGGTTGTCGACCAGCAGGCTATCGACGGCGAAGCTGTTTTCGACCCCGAAGCGCTCGCGGGTGATGGTGTCGTTACCCTCGCGCGATTGATACATGCCCAGCCCGCTGCCGTTGGTGAACGGCCCGCCTACTGCGCTTTTCAGGTTGCTGTCGCGGTCGTCCTTGTACTTTTCGTAGGCCAGAGCCAGACGCGAACCGTCGGTATAATTCCAGCCCAGCTTGGCCAGCACGTTGGTGCTGCGCGCATCCTCAGGGTTGGCTTCGGTGCGGCTCAGGCCTGTGCCACCTGTTTCGCCATAGGATTCGGTCTCATGACCATTGCGCTGGCTCACGTGCAGCAAGCCGTCAAACTCGCCCTGACGGCCTGCGACAGTGGCCGAGTTCAACCAGCTTTCGTCTGCCGAGCTGTAACCGGTCTTGAGGCGTGCGCCGACATCCTTGCCGGGCTTGATGATGTCATCCGGGTCCAGCGTGTAATAACTGACCACCCCACCAATTGCGCTGCTGCCGTACAGGGCCGAGGCCGGACCGCGGAGGATTTCCACGCGCTTGACGATCTCCGGGTCGACATAGTTGCGATGGGTCTGCGCATAAGGACCGGTGAAAAAGCTGTCGGGGACTTCCACGCCATCGACCTGAGTCAGTATCCGGTTGCCGTCAATGCCGCGGATGTTATAGCCGGTTGTGCCTGCGCGCTGGCCTGCGCCGCCCACCGAAACCCCCGGCTCGTAGCGCACCAGATCACGGATGGTGTTGACGTTGCTGCGGTCCAGTTCTTCACGGGAATGCACGCTGACGGTGCTTGGTACCGTGGCGACATCCTGTGCCTGACGCGTGGCGCTGACGGTGATCTGATCGAGGGCCATGACGCCGACGGTTGCGGTGCGCCTTTCCAGCACTACATTGTTGTTACCCAGATTGCGATAGCTCAGCGAGCTGCCGGCCAGCAGGGTGTCCAGCGCCTGCGCAGGTCTCAGGTTGCCGCGGGCACCCTGGGAGGTGACGTTTTGCGCGAGATCCGATGACACGCCCACCTGCCAGCCGGTGATGCGGCTGAATTCATTGAGTGCCGACACCAGCGATTGCTGGCCAATCGAGAAGTTGTAGGTGCCTGCCGAACGTGCCGCCTGGGTGCTTTCACTGGCAGCACTGGCGTTGACCGTCTGTAGACTGGCGCCCAGCACTGCAAGTGTCAGCAGAGATAGCGTGAGCCGTACGCATGGTTGGGCGGCAGGCGTGAACGTGGATGACATCGGTAGCGCTCCCTGGGGTGTTGCTCGTTATAGTGTTTACAAACCGTTTCAAAATGAGAATCAGTTGCATTGGCTATAGCTAGACGAACGGGCAGTCGCTATCGAGTAAAAAAACTTTTCTTCAGTTGAGAATCACCAGCGCGGGCATTTCGTGAAGGCTTGCCGAGGTGATCTGTGCCAGCGACCGCACCACGTCGAGCGGGTTGTCCAGGCGATAGTTTCCGGTCACCGCCACACGATCCAGTTGCGGGTTGGTGTTGATGATCCAGCCGGGATAGTAACGACGCAGCTCGGTCAGCACTTCGCTCAGCGGACGGTTGTCGAAGATCAGTCGACCCTGCACCCAAGCGAAATCCCTGACCGGGTCAAGCTTTTCACGATGCCCGAAGCCAGCAGGCCCCACGCGAACGCTTTCTCCGGCCCCCAGGCTGACGCTGGAGTCGCCGCGTGTGGCACGCACGTCGACAGCGCCGCGCTGCACTTTTACCTGGGCAACGCCGTTCAGATAACGCACGGAAAATTCGGTGCTGTTGGCACTCATGCGCACCGGTCCGGCTTCGATTTCCAGTGGCACGCCCGCTCTGGAACTGACATCGAAGAATGCTTCGCCTTGCAGCATGCGAGCAGAGCGCCGCTGTTCACCTACCTGACTGGAGAACGCCGAGTCGGTGTTGAGCAGCACTTTCGAGCCGTCTGCCAGTTCCAGGCGCTGGCGCTCACCCACTATCGTCAGGTGATCGGCCTGAAGGCGCAGCGGCAGATTGCTGAAACTGAACAGCCCCAACAGCAACACCGCTGCAGTGGCGAGAGGTTTCCATTGCGCACGGACACGTTGCCACGCCGATGGCTTGCGGGGTTGCGCGATGCTTTCGGCGGCGTGCTGAACCGGCTGTGAATTCCAGAGTGTCCGGGCCTTATCGAAGGCGCGTGCGTGTTCCGGATCGGCGTTCAGCCATTCCTGAAAACGGGCAAGCCGGGTGGCGTCTGCGCCTTCCAGTTCGACCAGCCAGGTCAGTGCCTGATCCATTGCAGCATTGCTCAACACGTCCTGCGCAATCGCGTGCGGGCGTTCGGTTCTCGGGGCCACAGTGTTCCTCGGCAATCCTGAAACTGTATCGATAAGAGTCTGGCAGCGTGCGGCAGGGTTCAGGGCGGGTCAAGTCTTGAGAGGACGCCTACGCAGATGGCCATGATCAGTTTCAGTTCTTTCTGGACAGTACTGGCGGAGACCTGAAGCTGCTCGGCGATTTCCAGATAACTGCGGCCATCGAGGCGGCTGAGGGTAAAGATTTTCTGCTGACGCGGGCTCAACGTACTCAGGCTGGCACTCAGGTTTTCAAGCAGGCGCTTGGCATGCGCAGCGTCCTCAGGCGAGCCCATCTGGGCTACGACGCTTTCGAGTTGGGCGGGTGAGACATCTTCGAGCATGGTCCGGCCATGAATACGCCGCGCACGCAAATGATCCAGCGCCAGGTTGCGGGCGGTCTGAAAGACGAAGGGTTCAAGGTGGTCGACGGGGTGTTCGGTCAATGCACGGCTGACGCGCAGCCAGGTTTCCTGAAGCAGGTCTTCGGCAGCGTTTTGGTTGCCGACCATGCGTTGCAGGGTGCGTAGCAGAACCGGGCGCTGGGCCAGAAAGACATCGTTGAAGCGTGACTGCGACACAGAGAGGCCCGACCAGAGATGTGAGCAAATGATAATGCTTCTCATCTTTTGGTCGGGTCAAGCCTGCATCTGTAAATAATTATCTTACGCTGCTGCCCACTGCGACGCTGAATTTACTCGGCGTTGTGCAGCGCCAGGCAGTTGTCGAGCATGCGATTGGAGAACGCCCATTCGTTGTCGTACCACGACAGTACCTTGAGCAACTTGCCACTGACCTTGGTGTGATTGGCGTCGAAAATCGACGACAACGGGTTGTGATTGAAGTCGTGGGAAACCAGCGGCAGGGCGTTGTAGCCCAGCACCTTGGAATGCTGGCTGGCTTCTTTCAGCAGCGCGTTGACTTCATCGACTGTGGTTTCGCGCTTCAGGGTCACGGTCAGGTCGACCAGCGAAACGTTGATGACCGGTACGCGTACCGCCATGCCGGTGAGTTTGCCTGCCAGCTCCGGCAGTACCAGGCCCACTGCTTCGGCAGCGCCGGTCTTACTCGGGATCATCGACTGCGTCGCCGAGCGGGCGCGGTACGGATCGGTGTGATAGACATCGATCAGGTTCTGGTCGTTGGTGTAGGCATGGATGGTGGTCATCAGGCCATTTTCGATCCCCAGTTCACGGTGCAGTACCTGGGCGACCGGGGCCAGGCAATTGGTGGTGCAGGATGCACTGGAGATGATCTGGTGCGACTGACGCAGCGTGTCGTGGTTGACACCATAGACGATGGTGGCATCGGCACCGCTGGCCGGGGCGGAGATAATGACCTTGCGGGCACCGGCAGTAAGGTGCGCTGCGGCCTTGTCACGGCTGGTGAACAGGCCGGTGCACTCGAACACTACATCAATGTCCTGCGCCTTCCACGGCAGCTCGGCCGGATTGCGAATGGCACTGACCGAAATACGGTCACCATTGACGGTCAGGCTATCCTTGTCGCACTCGACCGTGCCGCTGAAAGGGCCGTGTACGGTGTCGAAGCGCAGCAGGTGTGCGTTCATTTCGCTGTCGCCAAGATCGTTGATGGCGACGACCTGCAGGTCCTGGCGGTAGCCTTGGGTATACAGTGCGCGTAGGACGTTGCGGCCGATGCGGCCAAAACCGTTGATTGCGATACGAAGAGTCATACAGCCGTCCTTCTGAATTTGTTGTTGGAATTACAAGATTATTCTCATAGAAATAGAAAACAAGCCTTTTTAGTGGCAATATTTTGTTTTATCTACAACTACAAGCCTGAAAGGCCCTCCCGGTTGATCGAGATCAGGGTTCTGCTCCCCGCCCGTCACTGCTCGAAAACCGGAACCGTCTTTACGGGTGACCTTAGACGTTAGCCTGGAGTTCATCACATGCATCCCCGCGTCCTTGAAGTAACCGAGCGACTCATCGCCCGCAGTCGCGATACCCGTCAGCGCTACCTTCAATTGATTCGCGGCGCAGCGAGCGATGGCCCGATGCGCGGCAAGCTTCAATGTGCCAACTTTGCTCACGGCGTCGCTGCCTGCGGGCCAGAAGACAAGCAAAGCCTGCGTCTGATGAACGCCGCCAACGTGGCAATCGTCTCCTCCTACAACGAGATGCTCTCGGCGCATCAACCCTACGAACACTTTCCTGCCCAGATCAAACAGGCTTTACGTGACATTGGTTCGGTCGGTCAGTTTGCCGGCGGCGTGCCTGCCATGTGCGATGGCGTGACCCAGGGTGAACCGGGTATGGAGCTGGCCATTGCCAGTCGCGAAGTGATTGCCATGTCCACGGCAGTTGCTTTGTCACACAATATGTTCGACGCCGCGATGATGCTGGGTATCTGCGACAAGATCGTCCCTGGCTTGATGATGGGCGCACTGCGTTTTGGTCATCTGCCGACCATCTTCGTGCCGGGCGGACCGATGGTTTCAGGTATCTCCAACAAGGAAAAAGCCGACGTACGGCAGCGTTACGCGGAAGGCAAGGCCAGCCGTGAAGAGTTGCTCGACTCGGAAATGAAGTCCTATCACGGTCCGGGAACCTGCACCTTCTACGGTACCGCCAACACCAATCAGTTATTGATGGAAGTCATGGGCATGCACCTTCCCGGTGCCTCGTTCGTCAATCCCTACACACCACTGCGCGATGCACTGACCGCCGAAGCAGCTCGCCAGGTGACGCGTCTGACCATGCAAAGCGGCAGCTTCATGCCGATCGGCGAAATCGTCGACGAGCGCTCGCTGGTCAACTCCATCGTTGCCCTGCACGCCACTGGCGGCTCGACCAACCACACGCTGCACATGCCGGCGATTGCCCAGGCCGCGGGCATTCAACTGACCTGGCAGGACATGGCCGACCTGTCGGAAGTGGTGCCAACCCTGAGTCACGTCTACCCCAACGGCAAAGCCGATATCAACCACTTCCAGGCGGCTGGCGGCATGTCGTTCCTGATCCGTGAGTTGCTGGCTGCCGGTTTGTTGCACGAAAACGTCAATACCGTGGCCGGTTACGGCTTGAGCCGCTACACCAAAGAGCCATTCCTGGAGGATGGCAAGCTGGTCTGGCGCGAAGGACCGCTTGAAAGCCTTGATGAAAACATTTTGCGTCCGGTCGCCCGTCCGTTCTCGCCGGAAGGTGGTCTGCGGGTCATGGAGGGCAACCTGGGCCGTGGTGTGATGAAAGTCTCCGCAGTGGCCCCGGAGCATCAGATCGTCGAAGCGCCAGCCAAGGTCTTTCAGGATCAGAAGGAGCTGGCCGATGCGTTCAAGGCCGGTGAACTGGAGTGCGATTTCGTCGCCGTGATGCGCTTCCAGGGGCCGCGCTGCAACGGCATGCCCGAGTTGCACAAGATGACGCCGTTTCTGGGTGTTCTGCAGGACCGTGGTTTCAAGGTGGCGCTGGTCACCGACGGACGCATGTCGGGCGCGTCGGGCAAGATCCCGGCGGCCATTCATGTCTGCCCTGAAGCGTTTGATGGTGGCCCGTTGGCACTGGTGCGCGATGGTGATGTGATCCGTGTGGATGGCGTAAAAGGCACGTTACAAGTTCTGGTCGAAGCGTCAGAATTGGCCGCCAGAGAACCGGCTATCAACCAGATCGACAACAGTGTCGGCTGTGGCCGCGAGCTCTTTGGATTCATGCGCATGGCCTTCAGCTCCGCAGAGCAGGGTGCCAGCGCCTTTACTTCTAGTCTGGAGACGCTCAAGTGAAGTTGGCCCTGGTCGGTGATATAGGCGGTACCAATGCACGTTTTGCCATTTGGGAAGACGACACGCTGCATTCTGTCCGGGTATTCCCGACCATTGACTATGCCGGCCCGGAAAAGGCCATCGAAGTCTATCTGCAGGACCTTGAATTGCAGCGCGGTGATATCAGCCACGTATGCCTTGCCGTGGCCGGACCGGTGGATGGCGATTTTTTCCAGTTCACCAACAGCCACTGGCAGTTGAGCCGTGAGGCATTTTGCGCCGACCTGAAAGTCGATCACCTGCTGCTGATCAACGACTTCACCGCCATGGCGCTGGGCATGACCCGGCTCAAGGAAGATGAATACCTGACGGTTTGCCCTGGCGCTGGCAAGCCTGATCGGCCGCGTGTGGTGGTCGGGCCGGGTACCGGGCTGGGCATCGGTACGCTGATCAAGCTTGACGGCAGTCGCTGGCTGGCGCTGCCGGGCGAGGGCGGGCATGCTGACCTGCCAATCGGCACCGCACGCGAGGCCCTGTTATGGACACGCCTGATGGCTGAGCATGAGCATGTCAGCGCTGAAGTGGTACTCAGTGGCGCGGGCTTGCTGTTGCTCTATCAGGTCAGTTGCGCCCTGGACGATATCGAGCCAGTGCTCAAGTCGCCTGCGGCTGTCACCTCGGCAGCGCTGGCGGGCGACCCGGTAGCCGCAGCCGTGCTGGAGCAGTTCTGTGTGTTTCTCGGCAGGGTGGTGGGCAACAATGTGCTGACCCTGGGCAGCCTGGGCGGCGTGTACATTGTTGGCGGCGTGGTGCCGCGCTTCACTGAGTTCTTCATCAACAGCGGTTTCAAGCGCGCCATGGCCGAGAAGGGCGTGATGAGCGACTATTTCAAGAACCTGCCGGTCTGGCTGGTGACCGCCGAGTACCCTGGCCTGATGGGCTCAGGCGTCGCTCTGCAACAGGCCTTCGGTTCGCAGATCTGAGCAGCATCCCATAACAACAAAGATTCACCGTCAAACAAGGACGCCTCAATTTGAGTTCAGTCAGTAAATCGATCCTGCTGGTGGATGACGATCAGGAGATTCGCGAGTTGCTTGACACCTACCTGAGTCGTGCCGGTTTTCAGGTGCGCACGGTGGGTGATGGCGCTGATTTTCGCCGCGCCTTCAACGAAGAACCCAGTGATTTGCTGATCCTTGATGTGATGCTGCCCCATGAAGACGGTTTCAGTCTGTGCAAATGGATCCGTCAGCATCCGCGCCAGCCGCATGTGCCGATCATCATGTTGACCGCCAGTTCGGACGAAGCCGATCGGGTCATCGGCCTGGAATTGGGCGCTGATGATTATCTGGGCAAGCCGTTCAGCCCGCGTGAGCTGCAAGCGCGTATCAAGGCACTGTTGAGGCGCGCACAGTTCGGTCAGGAGCGTCCTGGCGGCGATGTCATTCTGTTCGACGAATGGCGGCTGGACATGGTCAGTCACAGGTTGTTTCACAATGACGGCGAAGAAGTGATTCTGTCCGGTGCCGACTTTGCGCTGCTCAAGCTGTTTCTCGACAACCCCCAGCAGATTCTCGACCGCGACACTATCGGCAATGCCACACGCGGGCGTGAGCTGATGCCGCTGGAGCGGATCGTCGACATGGCGGTCAGTCGGCTGCGTCAGCGTCTCCGCGATACTGGCAAGTCGCCGCGCCTGATCCGTACCATTCGCGGCAGTGGTTATCTGCTGGCCGCGAACGTCAACTCGCAAGCGGGCAACGGCTATTAACTCGCCGGTGGCAGGAGCGAAAAGAACCGGCCTGCCACTGCCGCGCTCATTGCTGGGGCGCATGCTGCTGTTGACGTTACTGGCGGTTCTGCTGGCTCAGACACTGTCCAGTGTGATCTGGCTGTCACAGTTGCGCGCCACACAGACCGAAGGGCTGGTGACCAGCGCGCGCAGCCTCGCTTACTCGATGGCCGCCAGTGTCAGTTACTTTCGCTCATTGCCGCTGGCCTACCGGCCCATGGTGCTGGATCAACTGCGCAGTATGGGCGGCACCCGTTTCGTCGTCTCGCTCAACGATCACCCGTTGGATATGCAGATCATGCAGCCCACGCCTCGCAAACAGGCGGTGCTGGACGTGGTGGGCGAGGTATTGCGCCAGCGTCTGGGCAATGGGCCGGACATCACCGTGTGGTTTGCGCGGCCTGATGAACTGCGCATTTTCAACAGCGGCCTGAAGCTCGATGAACTGCCGCGTTCCTGGGCGCATTACGCGCTGACACTTGAACCGGTGAACCCGCCGGTGCTGGTCACGCAAATCGAAATGGCGCCCGGTGAATGGTTCTACATTGCCTCTCTGCTGCCTGAGCCATACACCTCGCTGGAGGAGCAGGAGCTGCCCCTTCAGCAGGTTTCATTCATCGTCCTGACCAGCATGTTTTTGCTGTTGTTCATCGGTTTGCTGGTGCATTGGCAGAGCCGGCCGCTCAAACGCCTGGCGCGGGCCGCACGGGACATGTCACTGGGCGCGGACGTCGAGCCGGTGGTCGAGGGCGGCGGCAGCGAGGTGATCGAGGTCAGCCGTGCGTTCAACGCCATGCGCACCCGTATCAGCCGCTACCTGACCGAACGGGGTCAGTTGTTCAGTGCCATCTCGCATGATCTGCGCACGCCCATCACCCGGCTGCGGTTGCGTGTCGAGCTGCTGGAAGATGAGCACCTGCAGCGTAAATTCAGTCGCGATCTGGACGAGCTGGAATTGCTGGTCAAAGGCGCGCTGCAGTGCGTCAAGGACACCGATATTCATGAAAACATCGAGCCGGTGGACCTCAATGCACTGCTTGATTGCCTGGTCGAGCCCTGGCTGCTTGCTGACGGCAATGGGCGGGTCACGCAGCAAGGCGAGGCTCAGGCTGCCTATCCCGGCAAGCCGTTGGCGCTGCGGCGCTGTATGGGCAACCTGATCGACAATGCCCTTAAATATGGCCATCGCGCTCATCTGAAAGTCGAGGATAACGCCACGGCTTTCGTCCTGCATGTGGATGACGAAGGGCCTGGTGTGCCCGAACAACGTCTCGAACACGTTTTCGAACCGCATTTCCGTCTGGCAGGCAATCAGCAGCAGGGCTACGGTCTGGGCCTGGGTATCGCGCGCAACATTGCCCACAGTCACGGTGGCGAAGTCAGCCTGCAGAACCTGCGTGAGGGTGGGTTGCGGGTAACGTTGTACCTGCCGAGAACTGCGGAATGACGCGCTGCACAGTGGCTTTTAGCTAGCGATTGCACCGGGAGTTCAATTGTCACCATCCTGTGACAATCGCGCGTCCCTTCGTTACTGTCGGCGCTTCAGGCTTGGTTAGACTCCTACGAAGCGCAAGCATCAGACTTGCTCATGCATAACAACAAGAAAGGTCAATTCGATGAATTCCATGTCACGTCTCGCTGTTGTCATCTCTCTCGCTTCGTTGTTCCCTCTGAGCGCTACTGCCGCTGAATCCAAAGGCACTGTAGAAGTTGTGCACTGGTGGACGTCGGGTGGCGAAAAGGCTGCGGTCGATGTTCTGAAAGCTCAGGTTGAAAAGGACGGCTTTACCTGGAAGGGCGATGGCATCAGTGGTGGCGGCGGTGCCGCTGCCATGACAGTGCTTAAAAGCCGAGCAATGGCAAGTAACCCTCCCGGCGCTGCGCAGATCAAAGGACCGGATATTCAGGACTGGGCCAAAATGGGATTGCTCGACACTGACGCGTTGAAAGACGTCGCCAAAGCCGAGAAGTGGGACTCTCTGCTGGATAAGAAAGTCTCCGACACCGTTAAGTATGACGGCGATTACGTTGCCGTGCCGGTGAACATCCACCGCGTCAACTGGCTGTGGATCAACCCTGAAGTTTTCAAGAAGGCTGGCATTGACAAGGCTCCCACCACCCTAGAAGAATTCTACGCTGCGGGCGACAAGCTGAAAAAAGCCGGTTTCATTCCGTTGGCACACGGCGGTCAGCCTTGGCAGGACAGTACCGTGTTTGAAGCCGTTGTACTGTCGGTCATGGGCGCTGATGGCTACAAGAAGGCGCTGGTCGACCTCGACAAAGGCGCACTGACCGGCGAGGGCATGGTCAAGTCGCTGACTGAGCTGAAAAAGGTCGCCACCTACATGGATGTCGATGGCAAGGGCCAGGACTGGAACCTGGAAGCTGCCAAGGTCATCAACGGCAAGGCTGGCATGCAGATCATGGGTGACTGGGCCAAGAGCGAATGGACCGCCGCCAAGAAAGTCGCCGGCAAGGATTACCAGTGCGTAGCCTTCCCGGGTACCGACAAGGCATTCACTTACAACATCGACTCGCTGGCGGTGTTCAAGCAGAAAGACAAAGGCACCACTGCCGCTCAGCAGGACCTGGCCAAGGTCGCGATGGGTGAGGACTTCCAGAAAGTCTTCAGCATCAACAAGGGTTCGATCCCGGTTCGCCAGGACATGCTAGCCGACATGGACAAGTATGGCTTTGATTCCTGCGCCCAGACCGCTGCCAAGGACTTCCTGGCCGACGCGAAGACCGGTGGCCTTCAGCCAAGCATGGCGCACAACATGGCGACTTCGCTGGCAGTTCAGGGTGCCTTCTTTGACGTGATCGCCAACTACATCAATGACCCGAAAGCCGACCCGGCAGAAACAGCCAAGAAGCTCGCTACCGCGGTCAAATCAGTCCAGTGATTGGTCTTTAATAGCCTGTAACCGCCGTCCGTGGTGTTGAAATCCGTCGTTGATTTCTCCCACGGCCTCGGCCTTGATTCGACACACCTGATGGGAAACGCCCGATGAGCTCTGTCGCTGCGATCAGCAAAGCCTCGCCAATGGATGCGCTGCAACGCTGGCTACCTAAACTGGTGCTGGCCCCCAGCATGTTCATCGTGCTGGTTGGTTTTTACGGGTACATATTGTGGACGTTCGTTCTGTCGTTCACTAACTCGACGTTTCTGCCTACTTACAGTTGGGCCGGTCTGGCGCAATATTCGCGACTGATGGACAACGACCGTTGGTGGGTGGCGAGCAAAAACCTCGCTGTGTTTGGCGGTATGTTCATCGCGATCAGCCTGGTGATCGGTGTACTGCTGGCAATTCTGCTGGATCAGCGTATCCGTCGTGAAGGCGTGATTCGCACTATTTATCTGTACCCGATGGCGCTGTCTATGATCGTCACCGGGACCGCCTGGAAGTGGTTGCTCAACCCCGGCCTGGGCCTGGACAAGATGCTGCGCGACTGGGGGTGGGAAGGCTTTCGTCTGGACTGGCTGATTGATTCCGACCGGGTTATTTATTGCCTGGTCATTGCTGCGGTGTGGCAATCGTCCGGCTTTGTAATGGCTCTGTTTCTGGCAGGGCTGCGCGGTGTGGATCAGTCGATCATCCGTGCTTCGCAAATGGATGGCGCCAGTTTGCCAATGATCTACTGGCGCGTGGTGCTGCCAAGTCTGCGTCCGGTTTTCTTCAGCGCAATCATGATTCTGGCGCACATTGCCATCAAGAGCTTCGATCTGGTAGCCGCTATGACGGCCGGCGGCCCCGGCTATTCTTCGGACCTGCCCGCTATGTTCATGTATTCCTTTACATTCAGTCGTGGCCAGATGGGTATGGGCTCGGCGAGTGCGATTCTGATGCTCGGCGCGATTCTGGCGATTCTGGTGCCGTACCTGTATTCCGAGCTGAGGGCCAAGCGCCATGACTAGTCATGTTGAAAAACCGGGCATCAGCGTCAGCCGTGTTCTGATTTACGCCGTGCTGATACTGGCCTGTCTGATTTATCTGGTGCCGTTGGTAGTGATGTTGCTGACAAGCTTCAAGACTCCCGAAGACATCGGCACCGGTAACCTGCTGAGCTGGCCAAGCGTGATCACTGTCATTGGCTGGATCAAGGCCTGGGATATCGTTGACGGCTACTTCTGGAACTCGATCAAGATTACGGTCCCGGCGGTGGTCATTTCCACGTCGATCGGCGCACTCAACGGTTATGTGCTGTCGATGTGGCGCTTCAAGGGCTCGGAGTTGTTCTTCGGCCTGTTGCTGTTCGGCTGTTTTCTGCCCTTTCAGACCGTACTGCTGCCAGCGTCCTACACTCTCGGCAAGATGGGGCTGGCCAGTACGACCGTCGGGCTGGTGTTCGTCCATGTGGTCTACGGGCTGGCGTTCACCACGCTATTCTTCCGTAATTACTACGTCAGCATTCCTGATGCACTGGTCAAGGCGGCGCGTCTGGACGGTGCCGGGTTTTTCACGATCTTCGGCCGCATCATTCTGCCGATGTCCACGCCCATCGTGATGGTCTGCCTGATCTGGCAATTCACCCAGATATGGAACGATTTCCTGTTCGGCGTTGTGTTCTCCAGCGGCGATTCTCAGCCGATCACTGTGGCTCTGAACAATCTGGTCAACACCAGCACAGGTGCCAAGGAATACAACGTTGACATGGCGGCGGCGATGATTGCCGGCCTGCCGACACTGCTGGTCTACGTACTGGCTGGCAAGTATTTCCTGCGTGGGCTCACTGCCGGCGCGGTCAAGGGGTAATCATGGCGACTCTCGAATTACGCAACGTCAACAAGACCTACGGCAGCAACTTGCCGGACACGCTCAAGAACATCGACCTGTCGATCAAGGATGGCGAGTTTCTGATTCTGGTCGGCCCTTCCGGCTGTGGCAAATCCACCTTGATGAACTGCATTGCCGGTCTGGAAAGCATCAGCGGCGGTGAGATTCTCATCGATGGCCAGGACGTCAGCAGCACCAGCCCCAAGGACCGCGACATCGCGATGGTCTTTCAGTCCTATGCCCTTTACCCGACCATGAGCGTGCGTGAAAACATCGCGTTCGGGCTGAAGATCCGCAAGATGCCGCAAGTCGACATCGACGCGGAAGTGGCTCGTGTAGCCAAGCTGTTGCAGATCGAGCACTTGCTCAATCGCAAGCCGGGCCAGATGTCCGGTGGCCAGCAGCAGCGTGTCGCGATGGGTCGTGCCCTGGCGCGTCGTCCCAAGATCTACCTGTTCGATGAGCCGTTGTCCAACCTCGATGCCAAGTTGCGCGTCGAGATGCGTACCGAAATGAAACTGATGCACCAGCGCCTTAAAACCACCACCGTCTATGTGACCCATGATCAGATCGAGGCCATGACGCTGGGCGACAAGGTCGCGGTCATGAAGGACGGTATCGTTCAGCAATTCGGTACGCCCAAGCAGATTTACACCGATCCGGCCAACCTGTTCGTCGCCAGTTTCATCGGTTCGCCGCCGATGAACTTCATCCCGCTGCGTCTGCAACGCAAGGATGGCCAATTGATTGCGCTGCTCGACAGTGGTCAGGCGCGTTGCGAGCTGCCGGTCGGGGTATCCGATGCCGGGCTGGAAGATCGAGAAGTCATTCTCGGTATCCGGCCGGAACAGATTATGCTTGCTGGCGCTGAGTCGAATGGCATGCCGACCATCCGTGCCGAGGTCCAGGTGACCGAGCCTACCGGGCCGGACACGCTGGTGTTCGTCACGCTCAATCAGAGCAAGGTCTGCTGTCGCCTTGCGCCTGATGTCGCACCGCAGGTGGGCGAAAGTCTGACCCTGCAGTTCGACCCTTCCAGGGTGCTGATTTTCGATGCTCAGAGCGGTGAGCGTCTTGGAGTTCTGGGAGCACCACCTTTGGCTGAACGTGCAAACAATGTTCCAGTTGAGCCGCAAGTGATAAATTGATTCAGCACCGAGCATCGCTGGCCGGCTGTCTACTGCCACAATGACGCGGCCGACCGGCGAAAACGAAGCAGTGAATGAAGCAAAACGTCTACCAAAGCTAATAACAATAAAACGAGGATTGATGGGATGAAGAAGATCAACAAAGGTAAATCGCTTTCCCGGTTCCAGTTGGTAAGCACGCTGTCGGTGTTGGGTGCGATGGGGCTGGCAGGCAGCGTTCATGCTGCCGACGCATTTTCTGTCGATTCACCGTGGATGACCGGCGACTGGAACGGCAAGCGTACCGAACTGCTCGACAAGGGCTATGACTTCTCGCTGGAATACGTTTCCGAGATGGCCAGCAACATCAAGGGCGGTTACAACGACGACAAGACCGGCCGCTACAGCGACCAGTTCGCGCTGGGCATGAAAGTCGATTTGCAGAAGGCTTTCGGCTGGCAGGACGCAGAGTTCAAGCTGGCAATCACCGAACGTAGCGGGCGCAACATCTCCAACGACCGGATCGGCGACCCTCGTGCCGGTACCCTCAGTTCCTCCCAGGAAGTCTGGGGTCGCGGCCAGACCTGGCGTCTGACGCAAATGTGGATCAAGCAGAAGTACTTTGACGGCGCGCTGGACGTCAAGGCTGGTCGTTTCGGACCGGGCGAAGACTTCAACAGCTTCCCTTGCGATTTCCAGAACCTGTCGTTCTGCGGCTCGCAGGTCGGTAACTATGTGAACACCTGGTACAACTGGCCAATCAGCCAGTGGGCCTTGCGCGTGAAGTACAACATCACGCCGGAAGTGTATGCACAGGTCGGCGTCTATGAGCAGAACCCGTCCAACCTCGAAACCGGTAACGGCTTCAAACTCAGCGGCAGCGGCACCAAAGGTATGATCCTGCCGGTTGAACTGGTCTGGACCCCGACCGTCAATTCGTTGCCCGGTGAATACCGTGTCGGCTTCTACAAGAGCACGCCCAACGCCGACGATGTCTATGAAGACGTTAACGGTCAGCCACAGGCAGCTACCGGCGCTGCGTTCAAGTCGCATGACAGCAAGCACGGCTGGTGGGTTGTTGCTCAGCAACAGCTGACGACTCACGATGGCGATGCATCGCGCGGCCTGAGCATTTTTGCCAACGCTACCGTGCACGACAAGGCCACCAATTTCGTCGATAACTACCAGCAGATCGGTTTCACGTACAAAGGTCCGTTCAACTCGCGTCCGAAAGATGACATCGGTATCGGTATCGCCCGTATCCACGTCAACGACGATGTGCAGGATCGTGTGCGTCTGGCCAACCAGATCAGCGGCATCAACGACTACGACAACCCTGGCTACCTGCCGGTCCAGAGCACTGAGTACAACTCGGAAATCTACTACGGCTTCCACGTTACCAACTGGCTGACCGTGCGTCCCAACCTGCAGTACGTCAAGCACCCTGGCGGTGTAGATCAGGTTGATGACGCGATTGTGGCGGGCATCAAGATCCAGTCGAAGTTCTGAGTACTGATTGACGCGTAACGCGATCAAAGGTCGTGTGTGCTTTGCGGGCAGCCTGGCTGCCCGTTTTTTTTGGCTTGATCCTTTTATTTTTCAGGGACGCGATTGGCGATGACCTCTCTCGACGCGCAACTGCCTGAACATCCATTGCAACGCTTCTTCCGATCCCGACGTGCCAGACCCACTTTCGAGTGGGAGCGTCACCAACTGCGCGATGTACTGGTTATCGATCATCCGCAGTGTCAGGCGGTCTTCAGTCGCCAGGGCGCGCAGTTGCTGCATTTTCAGCCGCAAGGCCAGAAACCCTGGCTCTGGTGCGCTGCACAATGGCCGCAGGTGGGGGCGATTCGGGGTGGCGTGCCAGTGTGCTGGCCCTGGTATGGCCGACACCCCGGTGAAAGCGGCTGGCCGGCACACGGCTGGGGACGCTTGCTGGACTGGAAACTGATCGACAGCAGCGAGAGCGAAAAGGGCGTCAGCCTGCACTGGCGCTTGCAGCTGTGGGACTGGCAGGTCGACCTGCATGCCGAGCTGGGGCAGGGCATGGAGTTGCGTCTGAGCACACGCCACGAGGACAGTGAGCCGTGTCATTTCAGCCATGCGCTGCATGCGTACTGGCGGATTGGCGATGTGGCTGAAGTCGCGCTTGAGGGCCTTGATGGGGCGCAGGGTTATGACGAACTCAGCCGACAGGTCTGCCAGCAACAAGGCGAATTACGTGTGGCAGGCGGCTGCCAGCGAGTCTTCGAACATGCCGGTGCCTTGCAACTGCAGGACCCGACCTGGCAGCGCAGGCTGAACATCGACACCGGCGACAGCGCCAATACCGTGGTCTGGCACCCCGGCAACAGACCGCTACTGGGAGTGTGTGGCAGCGAGACCGCAGGCTTTGTGCGCGTGGAAGCCGCTTCGGCTTCCGGCGACGCCTTCAGCCTGCAACCGGGCGAGCAGGTGCAACTCAAATTGCAGGCCAGCCTGGCGGGGTGATTTGCGTGTGACGCGGAGCGTCACGAACTGCATGCCGACGCGGAGCGTCGGCACGATAGTCAAGACCGCAGTCATTGCCGAAAAAGCGCTTTTCTATCGCGATGGAACAGACAACGCAGAGTGCGACGTTAGTGACGGCTGAGTCCTGGCGCTGATCCGGGGGATGCGAGGCAGGACGCCGAGCAAGCCGCATCGGGCCAAGGATGGCCCGTTGCGGCGACCCCCGGATCAGTGACAGGGCGAAGGAACCCGACGAAGTCGGGCCGGAAACAGGAGCGAGGGGATTTGCCTACTTTGGCCCCATCAAAGTAGGTCGCCGAGGGGCGAAAAGGTGAATCGAGTCGAGCCGAAATCTCGCTGAATCGCAGAACTGTGTGACGCAGAGCGTCACGAAGGGCATTACCACGCGGAGCGTGGGAACGAGAATCTGAGTCGAACGCCAATCCATTTGATGTCACAGATAGTGATATCTGAATCGTGCCTTTAACAAACTGCTCTAAGCGCTTTTCAACCACGATGGCACAGACAACGCAGAGTGCGACGTTAGTGACGGCTGAGTCCTGGCGCTGATCCGGGGGATGCGAGGCAGGACGCCGAGCAAGCCGCATCGGGCCAAGGATGGCCCGTTGTGGCGACCCCCGGATCAGTGACAGGGCGAAGGAACCCGACGAAGTCGGGCCGGAAACAGGAGCGAGGGGATTTGGTTACTTTGGCCCCATCGAAGTAACTCGCCGAGGGGCGAAAAGGTGAATCGAGTCGAGCCGAAATCTCACTGAATCGCAGAACTGTGTGACGCAGAGCGTCACGAAAGGCATTACCACGCGGAGCGTGAGAACGAGAATCTGAGTCGAACGCCAATTCACCTGAAGTCACAGAACCGCTGTGTGACGCTGAGCGTCACGAACTGCATGCCGACGCGGAGCGTCGGCACGATAGTGATATCTGAATCGTGCCTTTAACCAAACTGCTCTAAGCGCTTTTCAACCACGATGGCACTGACGACGCAGAGTGCGACGTTAGTGACGGCTGAGTCCTGGCGCTGATCCGGGGAATGCGAGGCAGGAGGCCGAGCAAGCCGCATCGGGCCAAGGATGGCCCGTTGCGGCGACCCCCGGATCAGTGACAGGGCGAAGGAACCCGACGAAGTCGGGCCGGAAACAGGAGCGAGGGGCTTTGGTTACTTTGGCCCCATCAAAGTAACTCGCCGAGGGGCGAAAAGGTGAATCGAGTCGAGCCGAAATCTCGCTGAATCGCAGAACTGTGTGACGCAGAGCGTCACGAAGGGCATTACCACGCGGAGCGTGGGAACGAGAATCTGAGCCGAACACCAATTCACCTGAAGTCACAGAACCGCTGTGTGACGCTGAGCGTCACGAACTGCATGCCGACGCGGAGCGTCGGCACGATAGTGATATCTGAATCGTGCCTTTAACCAAACTGCTCTAAGCGCTTTTCAACCACGATGGCACTGACGACGCAGAGTGCGACGTTAGTGACGGCTGAGTCCTGGCGCTGATCCGGGGAATGCGAGGCAGGAGGCCGAGCAAGCCGCATCGGGCCAAGGATGGCCCGTTGCGGCGACCCCCGGATCAGTGACAGGGCGAAGGAACCCGACGAAGTCGGGCCGGAAACAGGAGCGAGGGGCTTTGGTTACTTTGGCCCCATCAAAGTAACTCGCCGAGGGGCGAAAAGGTGAATCGAGTCGAGCCGAAATCTCACTGAATCGCAGAACTGTGTGACGCAGAGCGTCACGAAAGGCATTACGACGCGGAGCGTGGGAACGAGAATCTGAGTCGAACGCCAATTCACCTGAAGTCACAGAACCGCTGTGTGACGCAGAGCGTCACGAAAGGCATTACGACGCGGAGCGTGGGAACGAGAATCTGAGTCGAACACCAATTCACCTGAAGTCACAGAACCGCTGTGTGACGCAGAGCGTCACGAAAGGCATTACTACGCAGGGTGAACGATAGTCAACGACACCCAGTCAGCCCTGATCCTCGATCGGATAGCGGCTGTCATTCAGGCTTTCCTTGATCTTGCGCAGGTGCGGCTGGAAGTCAACGCCGCGGCGCAGGGTCATGCCGGTGGCCAGCACATCAAGAACGGTGAGCTGGATGATCCGCGAGGTCATCGGCATGTAGATGTCCGTGTCTTCCGGCAATGGAATGTTCAGGCTCACAGTGCTGGCCTGCGCCAGTGGCGAGCCAGCGGCGGTCAGGCCCAGCACCGAAGCGCCATTTGCACGGGCGATGCGGGCCACTTCCACCAGCTCGCGCGTGCGCCCGGTGTAGGAAATGATCACGAACAATTCGCCGGTATGGGCCACCGACGCAATCATCCGTTGCATCAGCACATCGGCATGCGCCGTGACCGCCAGGTTGAAACGGAAGAATTTGTGCTGCGCATCAAGCGCCACCGGCGCCGAGGCACCCAGCCCGAAAAAGTGGATCTGCCGTGCCTGGATCAGCATGTCCACGGACTTGCTGATCAGCGCCGGGTCCAGTTGCTGGCATGCGCTGTCGAGCGAAGCAATGGCGCTACCGAAAATCTTCTGGGTATAGGCCTCGGGATTGTCGTCGGCTTCCACAGCGCGGCTGACATAGGCTGCGCCGCTTGCCAGGCTCTGGGCCAGTTGCAGTTTGAGCTCCGGATAACCGCTGACGCTGAACGAACGGCAGAAGCGGTTGACCGTCGGTTCGCTGACCTTGGCGGCCTGGGCAAGCGCTGCAATGCTCAGCCGCGTTGCCATCTGCGGGTTGAGCAGGATCACTTCGGCCACCTTGCGCTCGGCCTTGTTCAACTCATCGAGTCGGCCCTGGATTTGCTCCAGGAGGTTTCTTACGCGGTCCATTCAAAGTCCTTGTCGGGGGCTGATTCACCAACGGTTTTGGCCTGAGCTTTTTTTAGCTCTTTAGCCTGTAGCAAAGGTGGCCTATCGTACTGAGGGCCTGTGTTGATCACCACTGGAATATGCTTTTAGGCAGAATGTTGTGGTTATTACTACATATGGCCTTGAGTAACGCCTTTAAAAAAGGTATTTGTAGCCTAACTTGATAAAAGAACCAACATTATGCCCTTGATTACGGTTGAACCGTGCACATTTGCCCTGTTTGGTGCCCTGGGGGACCTGGCGGTACGCAAGCTGTTCCCGGCTCTTTATCAGCTTGATCGCGCTGGACTGCTGCACGAAGACACAAAAATTCTTGCCCTGGCGCGTGAACCCGGCGACGAACAGTCGCATCTGGCGTATATCGAAAAATCCATGCGCCGCTTCATTCCCGAGGCCGAACTCGAGCCCGACAACCTGGGCCGGTTTCTGGCGCGCCTCAGCTACCTGCATGTCGACTTCCTCAAGGCCGAGGATTACGTCGCACTCGCCGAGCGCGTCGGCAATGCCGAAACCTTGATCGCCTATTTCGCCACACCCGCCTCGGTCTACGGTGCCATCTGCGAGAACCTTGCGTCGGTCAACCTCGCTGAGCGCACGCGTGCCGTACTGGAAAAACCCATCGGTCACGACCTGGCCTCTTCGCGCCGGGTCAATGACGCTGTTGCGCAGTTTTTCCCGGAAAACCGCGTTTATCGTATCGACCACTATCTGGGCAAGGACACGGTACAGAACCTCATCGCTCTGCGCTTCGCCAACAGCCTGTTCGAAACCCAGTGGAACCAGAACCATATTTCGCACGTGGAGATCACGGTGGCCGAGAAGGTCGGCATCGAGGGCCGTTGGGGCTACTTCGATCAGGCCGGTCAATTGCGCGACATGATTCAGAACCACTTGCTGCAACTGCTTTGCCTGATCGCCATGGACCCGCCCAGCGATCTGTCGGCAGACAGTATTCGCGACGAGAAGGTCAAGGTGCTCAAGGCGCTGGCACCGTTCACGCCCGAGCGTCTGGCGACCCAGGTGGTGCGTGGCCAGTACACCGCTGGCTACAGCGAAGGCAAGGCGGTGCCGGGTTATCTGGAGGAAGAGAACTCCAACACCCAGAGCGATACTGAAACCTTCGTCGCGCTGCGTGCCGATATCCGCAACTGGCGCTGGTCGGGTACGCCGTTTTATCTGCGTACCGGCAAGCGCATGCCGCAGAAAATGTCGCAGATCGTGATCCATTTCAAAGAGCCGCCGCACTACATCTTCGCGCCTGAACAGCGTTTGCAGATCAGCAACCGCCTGATCATTCGCCTGCAGCCCGACGAAGGTATTTCCTTGCAGGTGATGACCAAGGACCAGGGGCTGGACAAAGGCATGCAGCTGCGCAGCGGGCCCTTGCAACTGAATTTTTCCGACACCTACCGCAGCGCTCGTGTCCCCGACGCTTATGAGCGGTTGTTGCTGGAAGTCATGCGTGGCAATCAGAACCTGTTTGTCCGCAAAGATGAAATCGAGTACGCCTGGCAATGGTGCGATCAGTTGATCGCTGGCTGGAAGAAGGCGGGCGACGCGCCCAAGCCTTATCCGGCCGGAACCTGGGGGCCAATGAGCTCCATTGCCCTGATTACTCGTGACGGGAGATCCTGGTATGGCGATATGTGACCTTGAGCTGCCAGCAGGGCTGGTAGCACGTGATTTCGACACACCGCAGCAACTGGCTGATGCGCTGGCTGCCAACGTCGCCGAGCGCCTGAAGCAGGCAATTGGCGAAAACGGTCTGGCGACCCTGGTGGTGTCCGGTGGTCGCAGTCCTGTGGCCTTTTTCAAGAGCCTGGCCGTGCAGCCGCTGGACTGGTCGAAAGTAGTCATCAGCCTGGCTGACGAGCGTTTCGTGCCGACCGAGCATGCCGACAGCAATGCGGGCCTGCTGCAGCGCCACTTGCTGCAGGGTCCTGTGGCGAAGGCGAAGTTTCTGGGGTTGTACAGCGTGGCGGGCAGTGTCGAGGAGGCAGCGCTGGCTGCCGATCAGGCGCTGGCCGAGCTGCCACCGATTGATGTATTGATTCTGGGCATGGGCGACGACGGGCATACCGCGTCGCTGTTCCCTGGTAGCCCGAACCTGAAAGAAGCCCTTGATCTGCAAGGTGAGCGCCGCTGCCTGCCGATGCTCGCACCGAGCGTGCCGCATCAGCGCCTGACCCTGACCCGCCGCCTGTTGGCGTCGGCACGTTCGCCGATCCTGTCGGTGTCCGGCCAGGCCAAACTCGACACCCTGCGCACCGCGCTGGCGGGCGATGACCTTGCCGAGATGCCGGTGCGTGCGTTTCTCAACCCGTCTCTCGAGATTTACTGGTGCCCATAAGCAAAGGAAACGTCGCCATGACACAGAACGAAAATAATCAGCCGCTCATCAGCATGGCGAACAAGATTGCCCAGATTGACGAACTCTGCGCCAAGGCAAAGATTCTGCCGGTCATCACCATTGCCCGTGATCAGGATGTGCTGCCTCTGGCCGATGCTCTGGCCGCTGGCGGCATGACTGCACTGGAAGTTACGCTGCGCTCGGCGTTCGGTCTGAGCGCCATCCGTATTCTGCGTGAGCAGCGCCCGGAGCTGTGTGTGGGCGCCGGCACCATTCTGGACCGCAAGATGCTGGCGGACGCCGAGGCGGCAGGTTCGCAGTTCATTGTGACCCCTGGCAGCACGCAAGACCTGCTGCAAGCCGCAGTCGACAGCCCGCTGCCCCTTTTGCCGGGCGTCAGCAGTGCTTCGGAAATCATGGTCGGTTATGCCATGGGCTATCGCCGCTTCAAGCTGTTTCCGGCCGAGATCAGCGGCGGTGTGGCGGCAATCAAAGCCCTGGGCGGACCTTTCAATGAGGTGCGTTTCTGCCCGACTGGCGGCGTCAACGAGCAGAACCTGAAGAGCTACATGGCCTTGCCCAACGTCATGTGCGTGGGCGGGACCTGGATGATTGATAACGCCTGGGTCAAGAATGGCGACTGGGGCCGCATACAGGAAGCCACTGCGCAGGCAATGGCGTTGTTTGACTGATTTTCAGGATTTCGGAGTCAGCCCCTTTGCGGCTGACTCCGGCAAGGAAGTTGTTGTTGGTTGTATGGCTTTTCGGTGCTCCCTGGTCCGGAGCACCGTTTTTTTCTCCCCCGGACCGCCTCTTTGTTTATCCCTTGTCCTTGAACGACTGACGCGGACGTGTGCGCAATGGGTCCAATAGCGCGCCAAGGCCGTTGTGATCGATTTCCTGCATCAATGCCAGCAAACCTCCCAGTTCACCTTTCGGAAAGCCTTCTCGCGCGAACCAGTTCAGATAATGACCTGGCAAATCGGCGATCAGCCGTCCTTTATATTTGCCAAACGGCATTTCCTGCGTCACCAATAACCTGAGTTTCTCCGGGTTCACCTGCAAGCCTCCCATCAATACATGTCGAACAGCACGATACGTGCATTCTGCATGCAGGCCAAACGACAGATCATGCAGAAGTCACGAACAGCCAATTGTGAAAATTTCATAACTCATTGATTTTAAACAATTATCTCCATATAAAAAACTGGCACGGTGTCTGCAATTACCTATACATCGAACACTTTCGTATCAACCTGCCATTAGGTAATTATCAAATGACTGATATCAACAAAGAAACGATCTCTATCCTGAATGACCTGATCGAAACCAGCAAAGACGGTGAAGAAGGTTTCCGTACCAGCGCAGAACACGCAAAAAGCGCTCAGGTAAAATCGTTCCTTGCCAATCGTTCCACTGAAGTGGCTGCAGCCGTTCGTGAACTGCAAGCTGAAGTGACCGCACTGGGTGGCAAGCCTGAAGATTCTTCCAGCGTGTCTGGCGCACTGCATCGCGCATGGGTCAACCTGAAGTCGATGGTGACTTCGGATGACGACAAGGCTGTACTGGAAGAAGTCGAAAAAGGCGAAGACGTTGCCAAGAAGGCTTATCGCGAAGCGCTGGAAAAAGCCCGTGCCAAGAACGTTTCCCCTAACGTTATTGCGCTGATTGAAAAGCAGCAGGCTGGCGTTCTGGCCAACCACGACAAAGTAAAAGCACTGCGTGACGCAGCACGTGCAGCCCACGCCGCATCGTAATTCGATGTTGCAGCGGTAGCCGAAAACGCCAGCCAGTCTGGCGTTTTTTTATGCCCGCCGGTAGCTCATCAAACCTGATCAGTCATCTCTCTGGCAACCGAACTGCGATGCTCTACGCGGTTACGACCCTTGTGTTTGGCCTGATAAAGCGCCTTGTCGGCTATTCCGAAAAACGCCTCCAGTTTGTCTCCCTGACGCACCATCTCTGAAACGACACCGATACTCACGGTGATGGGCTGTTGTGCACCCGGAAACAGCGGCAGTGATTCAGCTGCCTTGCGGATCTGTTCGGCAATCATCATGGCTCCCGGCAAGTCGGTTTCCGGCAGCACTACCACAAACTCCTCGCCGCCATAGCGTGCAACCCGGTCACCGGGGCGACGGATATTGAAGGAGATGGTTTGTGCAATCAGGCGCAGTGCTTCGTCACCGCCCTGATGACCATGACGCTCGTTGAATGCCTTGAAATGGTCTACGTCGATCATCAGTAAAGACAGCTGTTTGCCTGAGCGCTGTGCCCGCGCCCATTCGGTTTCCATGGCTTCGTCAAGCTGGCGACGATTATCGAGCCCTGTCAAACCGTCCGTTGCAGCCAGGCTGGCCAGTGCATCCTCAGCGCGATGGCGTCGTCGCAACTCGCGACACAGCAGCCATGTCAGCCACAGGATTCCGAGACACAGTACGCTGGTAGCGGAGCCGACCAGCCAGGCATTGCGCCGCCATACGGCATACACCTCATCCTCGGACTGACCGATCACGACAACCAGCGGCAGATTGCCGACCCGGGAAAACGTATACAGCCGACGAGCGTTCAACTGCGTCGACATGGCAGCAAAGCTGCCATGTCCTTCCTGAAGTATGCGCTGAAAGTTGGGGCTGTGGCTGTAATCCTTGCCAATCAGATCTTCACCCTCCAGATCGGGGTAGCGGACGATCAGGATGCCTGCGGTATTGATCAGGTTGATACTGCTGCCGACGCCCAGATTCTGGCTCATGAACAAGTGTTTGAAATACACCAGTCGCATGGCCGCACTTACCATTCCGGTGAACTCTCCATTGGGGCCTGACATGCGACGGCTGAAACTGATGCACCAGTCCTTGTAACCCCAACGGCTTTTTTACGGTGCACTGACGTGCAGACCCAGCGAAGGGTCCGCCTTGTGGTCTTTGAAATAGGAGCGGTCGGAGAAGTTGTCGTTTCGAGGGATGACGGACAGTGAGTCAGCCAGGATGGCGCCCTTGTTATCGAGCAATACCAGATCGCCTTTGAAAGACGCCGCAGTGGAGCGATCAAACAGGACAAGTTGTCGCAGTTCAGGTGACAGGTCCTGAAGGTCCGGACGCTGCCATGCGCTGATCATGCCTTGCAGGGACGAGTCGTAAAGTTCTGCGTTATGCATGACGTCGGCATCAATCAATTGCACGATATTGGCCGCCGCACGCGCGGCAGTCTGCGCTGCGTCGTCACTCTCCCGGGCCAGTAAAGACGCCACAATCCCCAGTATGGCGAACATTGACAGTGAGCTGCCAAAGATCAGCATGAGTTCCGGTCGGGTCCATTTGAGCCGGTCTTGCCGAGATGACGCAAACAACATCATTGGTTGTTCTACCTGCAGACGAATGAATCTTGATAAATGGTTAAGACAGTTATCATTATTTTTATGCTTTGAATGCTGGGTGTATAGCACGCTCCTTATAGCCTCATATGAATGGAATGTGAATAAAGCAAGTGTATTTAAAATGATGCGAACAGACGCACACGGACGACTGTAAAAAACAGGGGGGAGTAATTTATTTCTTGAAGGGATCAGCGGGGCAGCTGTATGCCGAACGTATTGACACCCTTGTCGCTGTTCACGAACACGGTGCCGCCGTGCATCAATGCAATGGCCTTGACGATGGCCAGCCCCAGGCCATGATTGGCGCCGCTGTTGCTGCGTGAGGCATCGACCCGATAAAAACGCTCGAACAGCCTGGGCAAATGTTCCGGGGCTATCTGCACGCCAGGATTGGTCACGCTGATACTCACATCGGCATCGCGCGACTCGATAGTTACCTCGATGACCTGACCGGCGTCGGTATGTTGCACGGCGTTGTGCAGCAGGTTGATCAACGCGCGGCGCAAGTGGGGCTTTTCAATCGGCGCGCTGGCGTCGCCCTGAACCCGGACTTGTACGTGGGCATCTTCCAGAATGAAATCCAGGTAATCCAGCGTGGTGGCGACTTCGTCTGCCAGTGACGCGCAGGTCTGTGCTTTGACCTTGGTGCCTTGATCCGCGCTGGCCAGAAACAGCATGTCGTTGATGATCGAGCGCAAACGCTCCAGCTCTTCGAGGTTTGATTGCAACACCTCGAAATAATGCTCGGCAGAGCGGCCGCGGGTCAGCGCCACCTGGGTCTGGCCGATAAGGTTGGTCAGCGGTGAGCGAAGCTCATGTGCCACATCGGCATTGAACGACTCGAGTCTTGAGTAGGCCTGCTCGACCCGTTCCAGCGTGGAGTTGAACGAGGCTACGAACTGTTCAAGCTCCGGTGGCAGCGGCGACAGCTGCAAGCGTCCGGACAGCCGTGGCGGGGCGAGCTTCTGGACTTCCTGCGATAGGCTGGTCAACGGACGCAGGCCAATACGCGCGACCCAGTAACCAAGCGCCGAAGCCAGCAAAATACCCAGCGTGGCCAGGCTGATCAGCGCGACCAGCAGCGAGTGTTGGGTATGCCAGAATGTCTCGGTATCGATGGCGGTCAGAAAACGCAGTGCCGGGCGCTGTTCCTTGGCCGGGAATTCGCTGACCAGCACCTTGAATGCGAACGGGTGATCGGCCAGCTTCAGGTCATGCATACCCGGTGCGCCTTGCGCGAAACGACGAATGTTCGCGTCCGGGTTGCCGAATTCGTACAGCGGGTTGTCGCTGACTACCCAGAAACGCAAGCGCTTGTCTTCCTCGCTGAGCAACTCCAGTTTTGCCTTGATCTTGCCCCAGTGCTCCGGGTTGCCGAAACGTCCGACAGCCGATTCCAGAACACTGTAGCGCGCATCGACTTCGGCACGCGGCAACAGGTCCAGGCTCTTGTCGACCTGCAGGTACAAGGCCCAGCCGATCAGCAGGAATACCACCAGTGCCACCAGCGCGAACAGCCCGCTGAGGCGCAGGGCGATCGAATCAACCCGCACTGCGGTTCTCCAGCACGTAGCCCATGCCACGAATGGTGTGCAGCAGTTTGTGTTCGTGAGGACCGTCCAGCTTGGCCCGCAAGCGTTTGATCGCGACTTCGACCACGTTGGTATCACTGTCGAAGTTGATGTCCCAGACCATCTCGGCGATTGATGTCTTGGAGAGGATGTCGCCCTGGCGTCTGGCCAGCACGCTGAGCAGCGAAAACTCCTTGGCGGTCAGGTCCAGACGCATTCCGGCGCGGGTCGCCTTGCGGCTGATCAGGTCGATCCACAGGTCGGCGATGGTGATCTGCACCGGTTCGTGGCCGCCGCTGCGGCGGGTCAGGGCCTGCAGGCGGGCGACCAGTTCCAGAAAGGAAAACGGTTTGCCGAGATAGTCATCGGCACCTTCGCGCAGGCCGCGAATGCGGTCATCGACCTGCTCGCGAGCGGTCAGCATGATGACGGGCGTCTGCTTGCGCGCACGCAACGCACGCAACACGCCAAAGCCGTCCAGGCCGGGCAACATCACATCAAGAATGATGATCGCGTGGTCGTTCTCCAGCGCCAGATGCAGACCTTCGATGCCATCGCGCGCCACGTCGACGGCGTAGCCCTGTTCGGTCAGGCCGCGACGCAGGTAGTCTGCGGTTTTCTCTTCGTCTTCGATAATCAGCACGCGCATCGGGTGACTCTCACTTGTGAAGGACCAGCGCGGGTGCGGCGGGCGCCGGGTGGCGTTTATGAAACAGCCGCTCCAGTTGCAGGTAAATGACCGGCGTAGTGAACAGGGTCAGCATCTGGCTCACCAGCAGGCCGCCGACCACTGCGATACCCAGCGGTTGACGCAGTTCGGCACCGACCCCGAAACCCAGCATCAGCGGCAGTGCGCCGAGCAGGGCGGCAAGGGTGGTCATGATAATCGGTCGGAAGCGGGTAATGCAGGCCTCATAAATGGCCTCCTGTGGCGACAGGCCCTGCTCACGCTGCGCTTGCAGGGCAAAGTCCACGAGCAGAATGCCGTTCTTCTTGACGATGCCGATCAGCAGCACGATGCCGATCAGGGCCATGATCGAGAAGTCCTGCCCCATCATCCATAGCAGCAACAGCGCGCCGATACCTGCCGAGGGCAGGGTGGAGATAATGGTCAGCGGATGCACGAAGCTTTCATAAAGCACACCCAGAATGATGTACACCGCCACCAGCGCGGCGAGAATCAGCCACGGCTGGTTGGCCAGCGAACTCTGGAATGCCTGCGCCGCACCCTGAAAACTGCCGATGATCGAGGCGGGCATGCCGATCTCTTTCTTGGCCTGATCGAGCATGCTTACCGCGTCGCCCAGCGCGACTCCGGGCGCCAGGTTGAATGACAGGTTGGCAGCCGGGAACATACCGTCGTGGCTGATCGACAGCGGGCCCATGCGCGGCGCACTGACTTTGGCCAGCGCCGAAAGTGGCACCATTTCATTGGTCAGCGGTGAGCGCAGGTAGAAGTAAGCCAGGCTTTCGGCCTTGCCACGCTGCTGGGCGTCCAGTTCGAGGATCACCTTGTACTGGTTGACCTCGGTCTGGTATTCGCTGATCTGCCGCTGGCCGAACGCATCGTACAGCGCCTGATCGACGTCGGCGGTGGTCAGGCCGAATCGCGCGGCAGCACTGCGATCAATATCGATATGGGTGACGCTGCCGCCCAGTTGCAAGTCGTTGGACATATCGCGAAACGCCGGATTGCTACGCAGCTTTTCAGTCAGCCGTTGCGTCCAGGTGTTGAGCAATTCGCCGTCGTTGCTCTTGAGCACGTACTGATACTGACTGCGACTCGGCCCGGAACTCAGGTTGATGTCCTGCCCGGCGCGCAGATACAGAACGATGCCGGGGACCTTTGCCAGTTTGGGGCGCAGGCGGTCAATGAACTCACTGACCGACACATCGCGTTCAGAGCGCGGTTTGAGCGAGATCCAGAAGCGACCGTTGGCGATGGTCTGGTTGCTGCCTGACACACCGACTGAATGAGAGAACGCCAGCACTGCCGGGTCTGCACCGACGATTTTTGCCAGTTGCAGGTGTTTTTCCACCATGTCCGGGTAGGAAATGTCGGCAGCGGCCTCGGTGGTGCCGAGTGCAAAAGCAGTGTCCTGAACCGGAAAGAAGCCCTTGGGTATGAGGATGTAGCCGACCACCGCAAGCGCCAGGGTCAGGCCGAACACGCCGAGCATCAGTCGCTGATGGGCCAGCGCCTTACGCAAGCCTCGATCGTAGGAAGCCAGCAAACGTTCACCGAAGCCCGGTTTCTGATGCGGGTTGTGCGTGGGGGCGCGCATGAACAATGCCGCAAGGGTCGGCGCCAGGGTCAGGGAGACGACCACCGAAATCAGAATGGTCGCAGTGGCGGTCAGGGCGAATTCCTTGAACAGTCGCCCGACCACGCCGCCCATGAACAACAGCGGGATGAACGCCGCCACCAGCGAGAAACTGATCGACACCACGGTAAAACC
Organism: Pseudomonas sp. Pme6b; assembly: GCF_058129925.1. NCBI lineage: Bacteria > Pseudomonadati > Pseudomonadota > Gammaproteobacteria > Pseudomonadales > Pseudomonadaceae > Pseudomonas > Pseudomonas sp. Pme6b. The sequence continues at coordinate 4,844,425 of NZ_CM176704.1, read as the reverse complement.
GATTTCCCCCGAGCCTTTTATGGCAGCCTCGCGCATGCCTTGTCCGGCTTCAAGGTGGCGATGGATGTTCTCCACCACCACGATAGCGTCGTCCACCACGAACCCGACCGCGACCACGATGGCTACCAATGTCAGGTTGTTCAGGCTGAAGCCGAACAGGTACATCATCGCAAAGCTGGCGATCAGCGATACCCCGAGCACCGCGCTGACGATCAGCGTGGCCGACAGCTGGCGCAGAAACAGTGCCATGACCGCCACCACCAGCAGCACCGCGATCATCAGGGTCAGTTCCACTTCGTGCAGCGAGGCACGAATGGTGCGGGTCCGGTCGTTGAGTACCGAGACGTCAACGGTGGCCGGGAGCATTTCCTGCAACCGTGGCAGTTCACGCTGGATGCGGTCCACGGTGTCGACAATGTTGGCGCCCGGCTGACGAAAAATAGCGATGTTGACGCCTTGCTGGTCGCCGGACCAGGCCTTGACGTAGGCGTTTTCCGAACCCGCGACCACCCGCGCCACATCCTTGAGCTGGACGGGGGCGCCGTTCTTGTAGGAAACGATCAGTTGCGCGTAGTCCTGCGGCTTGAACAACTGGTCGTTGGACGACAGTGTCGAAATGCTGTCCTTGCCGTATAAGGCACCTTTGGCCAGGTTAAGGCTGGTCTGTTGCACCGCCAGGCGAATGTCGGCCAGGGTCAGCCCCAGCGCGGCCAGTTTTTCGGGGGCGGCCTGCACACGAATCGCTGGCCTTTGCTGGCCGGTGATGAACACCTGGCCCACGCCTTCGATCTGGCTGAGCTGGCGCGCCAGGATGGTTTCGGTGACGTCGCTCAATTCGGTGCCGGGGATCAGACTGGAACTCACACTGAGGATCAGCACCGGGCTGTCGGCCGGGTTGACCTTGCGCCAGGTTGGCAGACTGGGCAGATCGGCCGGCAGGCGTCCGGCTGCGGTATTGATGGCGGCCTGGACTTCCTGGGCCGCAGTGTCGATGCTTTTGTTGAGGGTGAACTGCAGCGTAAGGTTGGTGGAGCCCAGTGCGCTGCTGGAGGTCATCTGGGTCATGCCCGGTATCGCACTGAACTGCACTTCCAGTGGCGTGGCAACCGAAGACGCCATGGTTTCCGGGCTGGCACCGGGCAGCTGCGCGGTAACCTGTATGGTCGGGAACTCCGCTTCCGGCAACGGCGCAATCGGCAGTCGTGGAAAGGCAATGCCCCCTAGCAGTACCAGTGCGAAGGTCAATAACAAGGTGGCCACCGGGTGGTCGATGCACCACGCCGATACCGAGCCTCGGCCACTCATCGTGCGTGCTCCACTTGCGCGCTTGCCACATCCGGGGCGGGTGCGCTGACCACTTCGACAGTTGCCCCCGGCCGCAGCCGCGACTGGCCGTCGCTGACCAGTACATCTCCGGCGTTTGGCCCGCTGATCAACGTCTGCTCGCTGTCCTGATAAAGCACCTTGACCGGTACGACTTCCACTTTTTTATCAGCAGTCAGTCGATAGACGAAGTGCTGATCGATGCCGCGCTGCACTACTTGTGGCGGTACCTTGAGCGAGTTGAGTTCGACACCGGTCTGGATCTTCACCGTGACCAACTGCCCAGGCCAGAGTTGTTCGCCGGGGTTTTTGAATTGAGCCTTGGCGCGGATCGTGCCGGTGGTTGCCGAAACCTGATTGTCGATCAGCGAAAGCGTGCCTTCACCCAAAAGCAGTCCGTTGGCCGCACCGTCGCCCTGATACGCCTTGACAGTCGCAGCGCTACGCTCGGCAATCAGCCCCTGCAGGGTCGGTAACATCTGCTGAGGCAGAGAGAATTCCACCGCAATCGGGTCAATCTGTGTCACCGAAAACAGACCGGTAGCATCGCTGACGCGCAGGAAGTTGCCTTCATCGACATTGCGGATGCCGACCCTGCCAGTGACCGGCGAGCGAATCTGGGTGTAGGAGAGCTGCACCTGTGAGGCGTTGATGCTCGCTTCGTTGCCTTTCGCTGTGGCTTCGAGTTGCCTGACCAGTGCCTGCTGCTGATCGAATGTCTGGCGCGAAATGCCATTGTCCTGAGTGAGTTGGCGATAGCGCTTCAGGTCCAGTTGCGCGCCATCAAGCTGCGCCTTGCTCTGCGCCAGCTGCGCGCGTGCCTGCTCCAGCGAGGCGCGGATCGATCGATCATCCAGCGTCGCCAGCAACTCGCCGGCCTTGACCTGTTGACCTTCCTTGACCAGCACGCGCGTCAGTACGCCATCTACCTGAGGACGGATCACCACACTTTGCAGTGACAGCACCGAACCGATACCTGTGACGAAACGTGGTACGTCCTCAATGCTGACCGTGATCACCTTCACAGGCACCGCAGTCACGGAGTTTTTCGGGAGTGTAGCGGGGCGTGTCAGTTTCCATCCGGCAATGGCCGCGCAGGCTATCAGCAGGACTACAGCGGTGACGGTCAGGGTCTGTCTGCGCATATGAAGAAAACGCCAAATGTCGGTACGGGAGTAATATTTTTTTAGGGCTTCCTTATAGCCTGCAAACCCGGTCAGCAGAATGACTTTTAGCTGTCACGTTTGTCAGGAAGCCTCCACCGCGCATGGCGTGCAGTCAAGAAAATCCGCTAACGGACGATATCTATGTTGAAGAGATATTTGTCCAGATGTTTATAAAGTCCTAAGAGTTTTCCTACATTTTCCTAGGTCGGCTTCTGGCAGCTAATTCTCCCATCAACTTAACTCACTGTATGAGCCTATGAGTGGAGAACGCCATGAACAGTAAAAAATCGACCTGGAAATTTATGTTGAGGTGTTTGTTTCTTCGTCAAGGTTTGGGGGCCGTCATGGTGTCGATTCCCTTGCTGGCTGCGCCTGCTTTTTCATGGGCAAAGGACGGCGCATTGACGTTGCATGGCAGTATCGTCAACAGCAGTTGCGTGATTTCCGACATTAATGTGAATACGCCTGTTGCTCATGCGCGCATTTTGCAAGTTGCACCGGGCATCAATATGCAGGTGAGCACTGAACACAATGCATGTGGTGATCAGGCCGTGCCCTTTGTCGCGCAGTATCAGGTACTTCCGGTCGCCGAGACCGACGGCGAGGCCCTGCAGGCCCGCGCTGGAGTCATCACGTTGAGCTATCAATAAATACAGATCTGTATTATTTTTTCGACCGGACTGTCACCCACGCTTAAGTGACGGTCCGGTGTCCGGTCAGCCCTTTCAAAACTGAAAGCGCCGTGATTTAAAACATCGGCGCCACACTGTTTAACAGCCGTAATTAGACTACTTGCGCAAGACGCCTGGTTATTCCTACAGACCTGTCCTGCGTGTCGTGTTGTGTTGTCTGCGGGTTAAAAGTTATCCAGCTGACAGCATCGAAATAGGTCTGGATCTATAGTGCTCACCGTCCGATAGCGGGCACACACAACATAACACAAGGAAGGTCGTTAGCATGAAAAAGCTTTCTCTTACATTGGCAGTTCTGGGCGTAATGGGCGTTGGCATGGCGGGTAACGTCAGTGCAGCGAACAACGGAAAAATGGTCTTCAATGGGACACTGACCAATATCTCCTGCGATGTGGGACCGGGCACAGGCGTCAGTTCGGGCACCAACCCTGGCGAAATCAATGTCGACCTGGGTAACGTTTCCTTCTCCGATATTGGTGTATCGAGTGAAAGTCGATTCGAAACGGCTGCGCCTATTCAGCTGCTGGTCAACTGTAGCGCGGGCGCAGATCAATACAGCATGGTCAAGATGCGCCTTACTGCCCGTAACGGCAGCGGCCTGGACAATAACGATGCCAAACTTCTGCGCACCACCGGCGCGGCAGATGGTGTCGGTATCGGCCTGCTCAATACCTCCAGCGTTCTGATGGACCTGAGCGGTGCTGAAACCGTCGACACCACGCTCATCAAGGATGGTGCCGGCGGCGCGACTGCTGAAATAAATTTTGGCGCGGTCTATGTGCTTAACGGCACGCCGACCAATCCGGGTAATGCCGATGGCTTCCTGCCGTTCGTGATGGATTACGAGTAACCGTGTCGGACAGGGCGGGCACGGCTCGCCCTGTCCCTTATCGAATTCAAGGCGAACGCCAGTATGTTTCCTGTTTTTTTTCGCTACACGATGCTTGTTGCGCTAGTGTGCTGTGCGTCCTCTGTTCAGGCGGGCATCGTATTGAATACGACGCGTGTCATTTATCAGGGTAATGAAAAAGAGGTCAGTCTGGGTGTTCATAACAGTGGCGGGGGAGAGATTCTCCTGCAGTCCTGGCTTGAATCTCCGACAGTGGCGACCAACAAGACTGATAACAACGACACCCCAGCGTATTTGCCTTTTATCGTCACGCCTGCGCTGACGCGCATGGCCGGAGGTGGCAAGCAACTGTTGCGCATCATTCATTCCGGTGCAGACATGCCCACTGATCGTGAATCAGTGTTATGGCTCAATGTGCAGGAAATCCCCCAGACTGCTGCCGAGAACACACTGCAGATTGCGATACGTCAGCGCATAAAAGTGTTCTTTCGGCCTGACGGTTTGCAGGGCGATCCGCAGCAGGCACCTGAACAGCTGAACTGGCAATCAATCGATAACGCGGGTGTGCAGGTGGAAAATCCAGGGCCCTATCACGTGTCCATGCTGAGGATTTCCATACGCCAACACGATAGTGAACTTGCCCGTCTCGACAGTCAGATGCTTGCCCCCCATCAACAGCTGCGTATCCCGTTGCTGCACACACCGGGAAGTGCGCCGTTGCTGGTGAGTTTCGTGAGTATCAATGACTACGGCGGGCAAGTGCCTTATCAAGTGACACTGGCCGATAAAGAACCGGGTCATGCCCACAAGGCCTTGCCTCGGTAACCTGCCACATCACACATCAGCGTTAACTGTTCAAACCGTTGGGCCTGCGTGACAAACCGGCCCGGCAGACCTGCGTCTGTGTAAAGGATTGCGCGGCGCGCGCGACAGCCGAAGTAGAGTGAAGACCGCTATGGAATGGCGCAAAAAAGATCACAAGGGAGTCATTGCACAGTTCGCTCTGCCTCACCCACGACACTGTCCGCTGGGTATCGGCCTGGGGTTGACGTTGATGTTTTCGCTCAGCGCGTTCGCAGCCTCGCCTGGCGGTACTCGGGCTGACGGGACAGTCAAATTCAATACGGCATTTATCCAGGGAAGCGATCAACCACCTGACCTCCAGGAGTTTCTGCGTACCAACAGCGTACTGCCCGGCACTTATCGGGTTGATATTTACGTCAATCGCAAACTGAGCGGCAGGCGAGATATCGCCTTTTCAAAAAATCGGGTGTCAGGCCTGATTGAACCCTGTCTGTCGCTTGAAATGCTACAGAGCTTCGGTCTGGACCTGAGTCGCCTGCCTTCAGATGAAGGCGCTGCTCAGGGCTGTTTCGATTTGCCTGCGCGTGTCGAGTTTGCGCGCGTCGACTATCAGTCCGGTGCGCTGCGACTCACTATCAGTGTGCCGCAAGCCGTTATGTCGCGGGGCGCTCGCGGTTATGTTTCACCGGAGCTTTGGGATCAGGGTGAGACGGCAGGTTTTATCAATTACAACGCCAATGGCAGCAGACGCCGTAACAAGGGTCTGGAAACGGACCAGTATTATCTCGGGATGCGAAATGGCCTGAACCTCGGGGCCTGGCGATTGCGCAATGAGTCCTCGCTGGTCGGCGGCAGTGATCGGCCCTGGCGTTATCGCAGCAATCGTACTTTCGCGCAGCGTGACATCACTTTCCTGAAAAGCCAGTTCACGGTGGGGGAGACCTTCAGCGACTCGCAGGTTTTCGACAGTGTTCGCTTCAAGGGCGCAGCACTGGCTTCTGACGATGGCATGCTGTCCGACAGCGAGCGCGCCTATGCCCCGGTCATCCGCGGGATTGCCGAGACCAACGCGACGGTGGAAGTTCGTCAGAACGGTTTTCTGCTGTACAGCGGCAGTGTTTCACCGGGGCCTTTCGAAATGGCCGATATCTACCCCAGTGGTTCCAACGGTGATTTGTCGGTGTCGGTCATTGAGGCCGATGGGCGCGTACGGACTTTTACCCAGGCCTACGCATCGCTGCCGATCATGGTCCCCTGGGGATCCTTGCGCTACAGCCTGGCCGTCGGGCAGGTCGATAACAGTAATGATGTTCAAGCCTCTCCCGACTTTGCCAGCACAGCCCTGATCTATGGGCTTTCCGAGCGGATTACCGGGTTTGGGGGGCTGCAGCTGGCCGAAGATTATCAGGCCGCGAATATAGGTGCCGGGATCAATACCGGCCAGAGCATACGGGTGCGCTATGCCAACACGCTGGACGTTACCGACACCACTCTGGCCGTGGCAGGTTACCGCTATTCCACTGAAGCGTACCGGACCCTGAGCCAGCACATCAGCGATACCGACCCGCAGAGACATGCGCTGTCCACTGGCCTGGCTCGGGATCGGCTTGAGCTAAGTGTTACCCAGATAGTGTCGAGCCACGCCGCATCGCTGAGTCTGACCGCTTCCGAGCAGCGCTACTGGAATCTGCCCGGCAAGACCCGGCAACTTTATCTGTCCTATAACGCTGCCTGGCAGACCGTCAATTACAGCCTGTCCATTGAACGCAACGAGGACTTCGGGCGAAACGGTGAAGCGAGCACCGACAATCGTGTTGCCTTGAGCGTGACCCTGCCACTCGGATCGAGCCCTGGTTCGTCGCGACTGTCTTTCAATGCCGTGCGCGACAGCACCGGTGAGTACAACGCTCAGACCGGGCTCAACGGCCAGGTGCTGGGGGATCGTGATACGTTTTATTCGGTACAGGCCGGGCATGACAGCAGCTCCGGCAGTTTCGGTGCCGGGAAGATCAGTACCACCACCGGGTTCGGTCGCTTCGAGGCAGGTTATAGCCAGGGCCAGGACTACGATGCATTCAGCCTGTCTGCGGCGGGTTCGCTGGTGGCTCACCCCGGAGGTGTGAACCTGGGGCAGGCGCTGGGTGAAACCTTCGCCCTGGTTCAGGTTCCGGACGTCAGCGGGGCTCGGTTGAAGTCCTTCAGTAACGTCGAAACCGCAGGCAACGGCTATGCGGTTCTGCCCTATGCGCAGGCCTACCGAACCAATTGGGTCAGCCTGGATACCCGCCAGTTGGGTGCTGATGTCGACCTGGAAAATGCCATCACCCAGCTCGTACCGCGCCGGGGAGCGATACCGTTGGTGCGCTTCAAAGCCGTTGTGGGCCGCCGGGTCCAGTTTGAACTGGTGCGCGCCGACGGCAGCAAGGTACCGCTGGGTGCCAGTGTCGAGGATGAACAGGGCAGGGCGCTGGCGGTGGTCGACCCTGGCAGTCAGGCGCTGGTGCTCAGTGAGCAGGATGTCGGCAGCTTGCGGGTTCGCTGGTCTGATCAAAGTTGTCAGGCAGCATTCTCGCTGCCGCCCAGAGATCCGACCCGTGCCTACGAGCGGATCAGGGTGACATGCCAATGAGCGCCCTTGCTGATTCATGCCCGGCAATGTTGGCGGTGCTGCTGCTGATGGGCAGCGTTGGCGCACAAGGGGCTATTTCGCTGAGCGGAACACGGCTGGTCTTTGATGGCCAGTATCACGAAGCCAGTATCGAGGTGCGCAATCGAGGTGATTCGGAGGCGCTTTTTCAGGCCTGGCTAAGTGATGCCCAGGATGACGACGACACTCCACTGGTTCGGCGTAGAACGCTGCCGTTCGTGGTCACGCCGCCGCTTTCACGTCTGCCGGGCGGCGGCAGGCAGGTCCTGCGCGTTTTATATCAGGGCACAGGCATGCCGCAGGGGCGCGAGTCGCTGCTGCATTTGTATGTGCTTGAGGTGCCTCGACGGCAGGCAGGCACTCGTCAGTTGAATGTCGCCGTGCGTCAGCGCATCAATGTGTTTTACCGGCCCGTTGGTCTAGAGGGGGATCCGGCTGACACTGGCGCAAAGTTGCAGTGGACACTGACCCATGACGAGGCAGGCGTTTCCTTGCTGACGGTCCGTAACCCAATGCCTTATCACGTGTCTCTGCAAGCGTTGCGCATTGACGCTGTTCAACTCAGCGAGTACCTGCTGCTGGCACCGGGCGCCCATTTTGAAATGGTTGTACCAGCGAGCGTTCTGCCCTCCGCAACCCATCGTTTTTCATACAAGGCGCTGACCGACTATGGCGGTCAGCGTACTTATTGCACACCGCTCAAGGGGCAGGCGGCCTTTACGGCCCGCTTGCTGGAGCCCCATTCCTTTCAGGACGAATGCTGATATGAAACGACTGTCTGCCAGACGCTGGCTGCTATCCACTGTGGTGTTGCTGATGCTGAATCCGGCCTCCGTCTTCGCGTTGGTCTGTACCACTCAAGGGGGCGGTGAAACCGAAATTCACGATGATCTGGGCAGTACGGTGGCGATTCCGGAGTCGATTCCCAACGGGGAAGTGGTGTGGCGTTCCGAGCCTGTGAATGTTCAGGTCGAATGTGCCAAGGACGGCTCGCAGTCTGTCGAGGAAGAGATTTTCATCTACCTGAACCCGGACAATCGTTTGATCGGTCAGGGTATCCGCGCTGGCATGACACTTCAGGGTACCGATCATCTGCAAGGCAGCGGACGGGTCAGTACCGGGAGCTACTTGCCGGCCTGCCATGAAGGCGACAGCAATATCGAAAATTGTCCAAAGGTGCGCTTCAATCTGGCGTTTTCCGTGTTTATTCAGAAGTTCGGCGCAACACCACCCTCTGGCGTGGCAAGTGATCTGCTGGATTACCGGTTTTTTCAACTGGGTGGTGCGACGGACTCAAGCCGGGTGCCGGGGCGCAGCCTCAGTTACGTGATCAACAACCTGCGGGGCCTGCGGTTCGTGGCCTGCGACGCCGACCTGCAAGTGCTCCCCGAAACCGTGGAGTTCGGCGACGTTGCCATACACCAAGTGACCATTGGCAAGGTAATCGCCACGCAGACATTTTCTTTGCTGACCAGTCGTGCGTGCGATTCGCCGTTCAGCATTGATGCGCGTTTCAGGCCGGTGACAGGCAATCTGTCCGGCGAACTGCTCGTTCCCTCCGGCAATGACTCGCTGGGGATTCGTATTGCCAGCGCTGTCAGTGGCCAGCCATTACGTTACAACGAGCCGTTCCATCTGGCAGAACTGCTGGGTGAAACCAACGCTGCCAGTGCTGACTTCAATGCGCAGTTGCTGTGGAATTCCAATACACCGACGCCGGGACCTTTCAATGCCGAGATCATGGTCGATCTGTTCTACAAATGACGGCGACAGGAGGCTCGGGCGGTTACGCGGCGATTGATGTATGCTGCGCGACCGCGGGCATGTGCCCGGCCAATTCGACTTTCTGGTGACACCATGACCACTCCTGAACAACCCCCTGTTCAAGACGCCGCAGCCGACTCCGTCGCAGACACTGAAAAGAAGGCTGTCATTGCGCCTTTCAGCTTTCCGTTCAAGCCTTCGGAGTTTGCTCAGGCCAAAAAGGAACCCGCATGGCATCAGAAAGCCAACAAGCATGGCCATCACAAGACCCCTGGCGTAGCCCCGGCGGGCACGCGCAGATCGATGGGCAAGCGCTGATCGCGTGAGTAATCCTGTTCAGGCTGCCTGCAAGGGTATGAACAGGTAGGAAACCGGCTCCCGATCCGTAACGTCGGCACCCTCCTGTTGCAGGGTGTCCAGAACCTGCTTTCCCGCCACATGAAATTCCCAGTGCGAGTCATTGGGTTGCATATCATGCGCACGGTTTGCGACCTCCGCGATGGCGGTCGCAAATGCGTTCATGTCTGGCAGATACGCGACGAAGCCGTTGCCCTTGAGGGCGGTGGTGCGTATGCCCAGTTTCTGGCAGATCAACTGTTTGGTCTCTATCTCATCCCGATCGGCCTGACGGGATTGTTCGATCAAGTCCATCAACTGCGTATCAACCAGCCTGTCGCCAATGATCAGGTCGGGGCCCTGCTCCCAGGACTCTGGCGGGCAGCCCTTGGTTTCGGGGCGCAAGGGAATGTGCGGATTGATTTCCATCGGATAGATCCGGCACACCAGCGGCCTGCGCTCGTAAATGCGACACAGGTTTTTCTCGTCAAGATTACGGCAACGCCCAACGTTGTAGGCCGCGAAGGTGATCGCCACAAAGGCTGTGGTGCTGCCGCTGTTCACCTGCGTCGAGCGACGGCTGGCATGGGTCAGTTGGGTCTCGGACACGCCATAGCCATTGCTTAGAAACGCTTCGGTCAAGACAATCACGTTGCCGCCGTCTGCCGCCCATTGCGCGGCTTCGCCGAGCGTGAGAGGCACGTGGTGGTCGGTGCAGCAACCGCCGCAACCCACACAGGAAAACTTGGTGTCCATTGTCTCGATGACCCTTTCAGAGCTGCGCGCCGAGCGACAACAATTGGTCACTCTCCCGGCTGATGCAGCTCGAGAAGCAAGTTGTGCGCCAGTCGCTGGTTGAGTCAACGGGCCCGTCAGGCTTCGGGGATATCGAAACGTTTCAGGTAGGACATCCCTGATTTCTCGTAAAGACGCCGTGCCTTGAGGTTGTTTTCCATGACGTGAAGATCGACCGCTGCTTCGCCACACTTACTCAAATGGGCGAACAGGTGGTTGAGCAGAGCGGAACCGATCCCGCTATGTCGCACATCGGGATGCACGACCAGGTCTTTGATGAATGCGCTGGTCCAGCAGACGATCACGCCCACCACTGTTTCGTCGAGCATGGCCAGAAAGCACCGCGACGTGTCGAATTCAGGGTCTTGTTCGAAGGCAGCTCGCCAGTGCGGATAATCCGGCACACTGCCTGTCGCGCTGGCATGACCCAATTTCAGCAGGCGGTGAACCTCTGGGGCTTGCTCAAGGGTGAAAGGTCGCGGCAGGACGCGCGGTGGCCAGACCGCGGATGGTACTGGCAAGGCGAGAGTCCGACGCATCAGCCAGTAGTGTCCGGCAGATGCATCGGTCAGGTTCGGACGTTGCGTCGGTGCGCGCTCCGGGATCAGAGCCCTTGGGCGACCACCGTACGTGCGGCCTCGATCAGGCATTTGGTCAGCTCGGGTGACGAGAACTTGGTCAGCACAGCGTTGGCACCGGCGATCTGCGACTTCTCGCTGTTCATCGCGCTGTCGAGCGAGGTGTGCAAGAGGATATACAGATCGCTGAAGTCGGGCGTGTCGCGAAGAGTACGGGTGAGCGCGTAGCCATCCATCTCCGACATCTCGATGTCGGAAACCACCACGTTGATCTGCCGATCAGTACCTTGAAGATCCAGCAGAACGTCGATGGCTTCCTTGGCACTGCGCGCCGTGTGGCATTCGATGCCCAGATTGCGCAAGGTGATGATCGACTGCTGCAGGGCAACCTGGCTGTCATCGACGACCAGAATTCGCGCCTTGCTGAGCATTTCGGCATCCTCTTTGGCCAGCTCCGTCGACTGCACGACGATTTGCCCCGGAGCAATACCGTGAATCACTTTTTCGATATCCAGAACCTGTACCAGCACGCCATCGACCTGAGTGACCCCGGTGATGAACGATTTGCTGCTCGACCCATAGGGTGGAGGACGGATATCGGTGGTCAGGCAGTGCACAATCTTGCTCACGGCCTGAACGTGCAGGCCCTGTTTGGAGCGGCTGACGTCGGTAACGATCAGGCAGCCACCGTCGGGATCGGCCAGAGGGCGCTCACCGATTGCACGACTCAGGTCAATGACCGACAGTGATGAGCCGCGCAACGTGGCGATACCTTTGACGTGCGGGTGCGATTCGGGAAGATGGGTCAGGGGAGGGCAGGGAATGATCTCACTGACCTTGAGCAGGTTGATCGCCATCAGCTTGCCGCTGCGCAACGTGAAGAGGAGCAGCGAAAGTGAATCTGCTCGGACGTTCTTGGACATATGAACCTTCTGGCTGTAGGTGTTTCGTCGCCTGGAAGCGGCAAACAACTTTCTATGACAGGTTATCGACCTGCGACGAGCAGGCTTGAGGATTTTTAACGGACGGCTGGCCGCGCCGCTCGCTGGTCCTTGAAAGTTGTTTCAACACGTAACGGCAGCCGGCATGAGCTGCCAGTGCAAGCGTGAATAGTGGCAGTCTGGCTCCGGTCCAGTCAAACCGGGCGAGATGCGGCACACTGTCGCTCTGCGCATTCCGACAGTCAGCGTCGCAGGTTCGTACGCGACTGTGCTTTGACATCAGCATGCCCTGCGGCAAAATACCGCAGCTATATATAGAAGAGGTGGTGCGACATAGTGACGCACCCTCTATATATAGAAGCGTTTTTCATCCAGCCCTTGGCGAAGACCGCCTGGTTGATCGCACAGGCACTACTCAGACCATCCAGCGGGCAAATGTGCCCGTATAGCTGGCGAGCGCTTGAGTTGCAGAATCAGACAGATGATCATCGCGCACGCTTCGGTACGGTCGGGCCGTGCACTCCTGTTTCAGGCTTCGCCCTTACATTGCAGGGCGTTGACCAACCACCTCATCAGTTCAGTAAGGTATGTGAATGAGCGACAACACGTTGTACCTGGGACGCGAAAAGCGCTTTCTGGTTTTGCTGGGGATTATCTGCCTGGCTCTGATCGGCGGTGCCCTGTACATGCAGATCGTGCTGGGCGAGGCGCCTTGCCCGCTATGCATCCTGCAGCGCTACGCACTGCTGTTCATCGCCATTTTTGCGTTCATCGGCGCTGCCATGTCCGGACGTCGCGGCGTTACGGTGTGTGAAACGCTGGTCACCCTCAGCGCATTGGGCGGAATTGCCGCGGCCGGTCGGCATGTATGGATACTTGCCCATCCGTCCGACAGTTGCGGTATCGACGTCCTGCAACCGATCGTTGATGGCCTGCCATTGGCTACACTGTTCCCAACAGGGTTTCAGGTCAGCGGTTTCTGTACGACGCCGTATCCGCCGGTCCTCGGATTATCACTCGCGCAATGGGCGCTGGCAGCGTTTGTCCTGACTGCAGTTCTGGTACCGGCGTGCATCATTCGTAACCGCCGCAAACCTTACTAAATACAGGGGCTTTCGAGAAAAAAGCCCAGTGATTACGGGGCTTTTTTTGGGTGAAATGACGTGTTTGGAGGGTGATTGTTACGAATTGAGAGAATAACTGTTACAAAATTAGGCATAGTCATTAAAAATTTACGTATCTACAATCCCCACCACTTGTCGTCCAGCCTGGCTGAACGATCAGCATTTTGAGGCTTGGAGCACTCTGAACAGGCAGCGCAACGCTTGCCTCTGAGGGCGTATGATGGCCGCGTCGAAAGCGTCTGCCCGATATTTTGGGCAGTTCCAGCAACTCAAAAAACAAGAATCCATAGCTAAACCCGGACTTGTCGATATGCCGCTGTGCGTACTGGCAGGCCCTTGTTCAATTCAAAAAAATTAGCCGGCACTGGCAGGGCGAAGTGTTGGCGGTCGAAACCCAACTGCACCGCGCAAGCTGCTTTTAGAGGTCGTGAAATGAGTAAAAAAAGGTACCCCAGGTTTTTTGGCTTCTTGGCCCTTTTCTGTATGCTTTTGCTCAGTGGATGCGATGGCGTACCTCTGCTCGATCCAAAAGGGCAGGTGGGTATCGAGCAGCGGAACCTGATCGTAATCGCTACGTTGCTGATGCTGATTGTCGTGATCCCGGTCATTCTGATGACCCTGATCTTCGCATGGGAGTATCGCGCTTCGAACAAGGCCGCCAAGTACACGCCGGACTGGTCCCACTCCACCAAGATCGAAATCGCAGTCTGGGGCGTACCCATGCTGCTGCTGGTCTTCCTGGGGTACATCACTTACGTCTCTACTCACTCGCTGGACCCTTACCGTCCGCTTGAGTCGGACGTGAAGCCGATCACCATTCAGGCGATCTCGGTCGACTGGAAGTGGGTATTCGTCTATCCGGACTACGGCATCGCCACGGTCAACAAGATCGTGTTCCCGGCCAAGACCCCGATCAATTTCCAGGTTACCTCGGACAGCGTGATGAACTCCTTTTTCATCCCTGGTCTGGGCGGTCAGATCTACGCAATGGCGGGCATGCACACCAAGCTGCACCTGATTGCCAACGAAAATCACGAATTCAACGGTATTTCGGCCAACTACAGTGGCGCGGGCTTTACCGGTATGAAGTTCAAGGCTATCGCCACCAGCCAGGCTGATTTCGACAGCTGGGTCAGCGAAGTCAAGAGCTCACCTAAAAAGCTTGGCACGGCCGAATACGCCGAGTTGATCAAGCCGAGCGAACGCAACCCTGTCGAACTCTTTTCCTCGGTCACCCCGAACCTGTTCCAGATCGTCATCGACAAGTATGAAGGTATGAATCCAGGCAAGAAGGTTGTTGCTGGTGAGAAGGAAGTGGCCGGTGACGCTGGTGCGGAAAAAGGCAAAAATTCAGCTGCTGGGGCAGAGGAGTAAACGATGTTTGGCAAATTAAGTCTGGAAGCGGTGCCGTTCCACGAGCCGATAGTCATGGTGACACTTGCCATGATCGCGCTCGGCGGCATTGCGGTTGTCGGGTTGATCACCTATTTCCGCAAGTGGACGTACTTGTGGTCTGAATGGCTGACCTCTGTCGACCACAAGAAAATCGGCGTGATGTACATCGTCGTTGCCATGGTCATGCTGCTGCGCGGTTTTGCCGACGCCATCATGATGCGTACCCAACTGGCGATGGCCCAGAACGGTTCCGAAGGGTTCCTTCCGCCTGAGCACTATGACCAGATCTTCACCGCTCACGGTGTGATCATGATCATCTTCATGGCGATGCCGTTCTTCACAGGTCTGATGAACATCGTTCTGCCTCTGCAGATCGGCGCTCGCGACGTGGCGTTCCCGTTCCTGAACTCCCTGAGCTTCTGGCTGCTGGTCGCAGGTATGCTGCTGATCAACATCTCCCTGGGTGTCGGTGAATTCGCCAAGACCGGCTGGGTTGCGTATCCACCTCTTTCCGGGTTGCAATACAGTCCTGGCGTAGGGGTTGACTACTACATCTGGGCGCTACAGTTATCCGGGTTAGGTACGACGCTGACGGGGGTCAACTTCCTCGTGACCGTTCTGAAGATGCGTACCCCTGGCATGAAACTGATGGACATGCCGATCTTCACCTGGACCTGCACCTGGGCAAACATCCTGATCGTGGCTTCGTTCCCGATCCTGACCGCTACCCTGGCGTTCCTGACCCTTGACCGCTACCTGGACTTCCACATTTTCACGAACGAAATGGGCGGCAACCCCATGATGTACGTGAACCTGTTCTGGGCGTGGGGTCACCCTGAGGTGTACATCCTGATCCTGCCGGCTTTCGGCGTGTTCTCGGAAGTCATCTCCACGTTCTCCGGCAAGCGTCTGTTCGGCCACAAGTCGATGATCTTCGCCTCCGGTGCGATCTGTATCCTGGGCTTCATGGTCTGGCTGCACCACTTCTTCACGATGGGTGCGGGTGCCAACGTCAACGCCTTCTTCGGCCTGGCGACGATGCTTATCGCGATCCCGACGGGTGTGAAGCTATTCAACTGGCTGTTCACCATGTATCAAGGGCGTCTGCGCTTTACCGCGCCAGTACTCTGGACCCTGGGCTTCATGGTCACCTTCTCGATCGGCGGTATGACCGGCGTTCTGTTGGCGATTCCAGGTGCTGACTTCGTACTGCACAACAGCCTGTTCGTAATCGCTCACTTCCACAACGTCATCATCGGCGGTGCGGTATTCGGTTACATCGCCGGCTTCGCGTTCTGGTTCCCTAAAGCGTTCGGCTTCACCCTGAACGAGAAGTGGGGCAAGGCAGCGTTCTGGTTCTGGATCGTCGGCTTCTTCGTCGCGTTCATGCCGCTTTACGCGCTGGGCTTCCTGGGCATGACCCGTCGTCTGAACGCTACCGACATGCCAGAGTGGAACATCTACCTGGACGTCGCGCTGTTCGGTGCCGTGCTGATCGCCATGGGTATAGCTTCGCAGCTGATCCAGCTGTTCGTGAGTATCCGTGACCGCGACAACAACCGCGATCTGACCGGTGACCCATGGAATGGCCATACCCTGGAGTGGTCCACTTCTTCGCCACCGCCGTTCTACAACTTTGCCGAACTGCCAAAGGCTGACGACATCGACGCGTTCACCGATGCAAAACGTGCCGGCACCGCTTACAAGGTTCCTGCCCGCTACTCGGCGATCCACATGCCTAACAACACTGCAACCGGCCTGTACATGGGTATGTTGCTGACGGTCTTCGGCTTCGCATTCATCTGGCACATCTGGTGGCTGGTAGGCGCAAGCCTGGTGGCGACCATTGCAGTCTTCGTTGCTCACGCTGTCCGTGACGACCAGGGTTATATGGTGCCGGCTGAAGATGTAGCGCGTATTGAAGGTGAGCATCACAAGGTCCTGGCGGCCAACGGTGCATACACTCCTGTCAAGTCCTCGCTGGAACAGGTTTAAACAATGTCAAATATTGCAATCAACTCCGGAGCCCACGATCACGGTCACGACCATGATCATGGGCATGACGATCACCACGACAGCGGTGGCATGACGGTCTACGGCTTCTGGCTGTACCTGATGACTGACTGCGTGTTGTTCGCCTCGTTCTTCGCGGTGTACGCCGTGATGGTCAACAGTGTCGCGGGTGGCCCGTCGGGCCAGGACATCTTCCTGCTGCCATTCGTGGCTGTGGAAACCGCGTTCCTGCTGGTCAGTAGTATCACCTACGGCTTCGCCATGCTGGCGTTGTACAAGGGCAAGAAAAGCCAGGTTCTTGGCTGGCTGGCCCTGACCTTCCTGTGTGGTGCTGCGTTTATCGGTATGGAAATCTATGAATTCCATCACCTGATCCACGAAGGCTACGGTCCGAGCCGCAGCGGCTTCCTGTCAGCGTTCTTCGCGCTGGTAGGCCTGCACGGCGCACACGTGACCAGCGGTCTGATCTGGATGGCGATCATGATGTTCCAGGTCCAGAAAAAGGGCCTGACCAACACCAACAAGACTCGCCTGAGCTGCCTCAGCCTGTTCTGGCACTTCCTGGACGTTGTCTGGATCGGCGTGTTCACCGTTGTCTATCTGATGGGAGCTTTGTAATGTCAAATTCGCATCACTCCGCTGAAGACAATAGTCACGGCTCAGTGAAGTCGTACATCATCGGTTTCGTACTGTCGATCATCCTGACCGCCATTCCGTTTGCCCTGGTGATGTCGCCGTCGCTGCCGAAGGACATGACGATTGCAATCGTTCTGGTCTTCGCGATCATCCAGATCCTGGTGCACCTGCATTACTTCCTGCACCTGGATTTCACGAGCGTGCAGCGCAACAACGTGATGGCCTTCGCCTTTACCACGATGGTTATCGTCCTGCTGGTTGGCCTGTCGCTGTGGATCATTTTCAGCGTCCACCGCGAAATGATGGCGCATTGAGGAATACCAGATGTCACTGAAGCACTTTATCCAAATCACCAAGCCGGGGATCATTTTCGGTAACGTGCTTTCGGTGGCAGGTGGCTTTTTTCTGGCTTCCAAGGGAAATATCGACTTCGGCGTCTTCCTCGCTGCAGTAATCGGTACTTCCCTGGTCGTTGCGTCTGGTTGCGTGTTCAATAACTGCATCGATCGCGATATCGATCAGCGTATGGAAAGGACCCGTAACCGGGTCCTGGTGCAGGGCCTGGTTTCATTGAAACTGGCGCTGCTCTACGCAACCATACTCGGCGTTGCGGGCGTTGCCCTGCTGTACACCGAGGCCAACCCGTTGGCTGCCTTGTTTGCGGTCATTGGGTTTGTGATCTATGTCGGCCTTTACAGCCTGTACCTGAAACGCAGATCGGTTCACGGCACGCTTGTGGGCAGTCTCTCGGGGGCCATGCCTCCAGTGATCGGCTACTGCGCAGTGACCAACAGCTTCGACTTTGCGGCCCTGACGCTACTGGTGATGTTCAGCCTGTGGCAGATGCCGCATTCATATGCGATCGCCATCTTCCGTTTCAATGACTATCGTGCGGCGAAAATTCCGGTACTGCCGGTCAAGCGCGGCATTCTGGTCACCAAGCGCCACATCATGCTCTACATTCTGGCGTTCCTCGTGGCGACCCTGATGTTGACCGTAGGTGGTTATGCGGGCCTCAACTACCTGGCTGTTGCAGCAGGCATGGGGATGTACTGGTTGTACATGGCCTGGAAGGGTTACAAAGCCGTTGACGATACTGTCTGGGCTCGCAAGCTGTTCGTGTTTTCTATCTTCACCATCACTGCCTTGAGCGTGATGATGTCGGTGGACTTTCAGGTGACAAAAGAATTGTTGGTGACCTACGCCTTCTGATTTTCACCTGATGCACAAACCGAAACCCCGTTCTGCGAAGAACGGGGGTTTTTTTCGGATACAATCTACACTTGATGAATGTTCGGCGGTGGCAGCATTTTTTGCGGTCGGATATGCCTCGTTATAGGGCGTTTGTGACCTTCCATAGAAAAAACGGGCTGTTTACCGCATTTCGAACGCCTGTTATGGATAACCCGTTTCCCGAGCCCGTCAGGGCCGATAATGATTATGGCTATTACCCCATGATGCCCTCAGAAAGTCAGAGCCTCACGCCTCAACCCCTGGTCTCGATCGTCGCCCCTTGCTATAACGCCGAGCGCTTCCTTGAAGCTGCCCTTCAGAGCATCTTTGCTCAGGACTACGGTAATTTTGAAGTCATCATCGTTGACGATGGTTCGACCGACAACAGCATCGCGATGCTTGAGTCATTGCAGGCGCGTTACCCGTTCCAGCTCTATCGCCAAGCCAACCAGGGGGTCAGTGCCGCTCTCAATCATGGCCTGCGACATGCGAAAGGCGTCTATCTGTCCACACCGGACCTCGATGACATCATGCTCCCGTTTTCGCTGCGTATCCGTGCGCAGTATCTCGACGAGTCCCCCGAAGTCGGCTGCGTAGGCGCACTGATCAGCTACATGGACTGCGACGGCAACACGATCAAATGCCAATCGCGCGACTATATCGAACGGCTGACATTCGACGACGTGTTGCGCGGTGCGGTCGTTGTCGGGGCGCCGGTGGCCCTGTATCGGATGCAGGCCATGCGCGACGCGAACGGCTACGATCCGGAGATAAAGGTTCAGGATTTCCAGGCCACGCTGAGAATTGCCCGCCTGGGCTATGAAATGCATGTGATCCCCGAAGTCGTGACACGCTATCGACGTCACCCCAACAACCTTTCACGCAAGTACAAGGTGCTGCTTGAGGCTGATCTCAAAAGTATCGAGCCCTACCGTGAGCATCCCGAATATCAGAGTGGCCGCACTCAAGTCGTCAACAAGGCATTGAAATACGCCGCTGTCGCGGATAAGCGATACGCCTGGAAACTACTGCTCTCTATCCCGTTTAAATATGCCGATCGTACAACCTGGCGGCGTTGCAAGCGTTTAATTTTCAGCTACCGGTAGCGCGGTGAGGCTGTTTGAAATGGAATTTATTCAAGGTAACCATGAAAATCATCGAGCTTCTGAAGGCAAGGAAAGTGCGCAGGCAACTGCGCAAAATGGACAAGCTGGAACGGCATGCCGAAAAAATCAGGTTGAAGTATCCGCGTGCGGTGGTAGGGGTGGGTACTTACGGGGTGCCGGAGATTGTCGATTTTGGTGATGACGCAATACTGAGGGTAGGTGCTTACACCTCGATTGCCGAGGGGGTGAAGATCCTGCTGGGCGGCGAACACCGCACCGACTGGATCACGACTTATCCGTTTCCGGCGATGGCCGAGCAAGTGGCGGATATCAAGGATTACGCTCCCAGCAAAGGCGATGTCGTGATTGGCAGTGACTGCTGGATATGCGCCAACGCTGTCATTGTTTCGGGCGTTAACATCGGCCACGGTGCAATCGTTGCCGCTGGTGCGATGGGTGTCAGGGATGTGGCCCCCTATTCGGTTGTGGGGGGCAACCCCTGCAAGTTCATCCGCTGGCGTTTTGAAGAGGATGTTCGCGACCTGTTGTTACAAACTGCCTGGTGGGACTGGCCGATGGAGGAGGTCAAGGCCGTAGCGCGAACGTTGTGCAGTTCTGACATGGATGCCTTTCTCGGCTACGTTCGCCAGCGTCAGGCATCGGCAACGCAGTCGGCCATTGGTTAGGACTCAGTTGATGACTGGGTGTGGACGTGCGTCAGAAATGCCATGTCGGTTTGCATTTATTTCGAGCCTCAGGGCCTGAATGATCTGGCAGAATAAGGCATTGGCCTGACTCGTCCAGGCAGTCGCTAAAATGATAGAGGGCGTTATGAGTCAAGAAAGCATCAACTGGGACACTCTGGGTTTCGATTACATCAAGACTGACAAGCGCTACCTTTCTCATTGGCGCGACGGCGCCTGGGATCAGGGGTCGCTGACCGAGGACAACACGCTGCATATCAGCGAGGGTTCGACCGCGCTGCATTATGGTCAGCAGTGCTTCGAAGGTCTCAAGGCCTATCGCTGCAAGGATGGCTCGATCAATCTTTTCCGTCCCGATCAGAACGCGCAGCGCATGCAGCGCAGTTGTTCTCGTCTGTTGATGCCTCATGTACCGACTGATGTGTTCATCGAGGCCTGCAAACAGGTCGTCAAGGCCAACGAACGTTTCATCCCGCCATATGGTTCAGGCGGCGCGTTGTATCTGCGCCCGTTCGTGATTGGTGTGGGTGACAACATCGGCGTGCGTACGGCCCCGGAGTTCATCTTTTCGATCTTCTGCATCCCGGTGGGCGCCTATTTCAAGGGCGGCCTGAAGCCAAACAATTTCGTGATTTCCGGGTATGACCGCGCTGCGCCCAATGGCACCGGGGCTGCCAAGGTTGGTGGCAACTATGCCGCCAGCCTGATGCCCGGCTCTGAAGCCAAGAAACACAGTTTTGCCGATTGCATCTATCTCGACCCGCAGACCCATTCCAAGATCGAGGAAGTGGGTTCGGCAAACTTCTTTGCCATCACCAATGATGATGTGTTCCTGACGCCGAAATCACCGTCGGTGCTGCCGGGCATCACCCGCCTGTCGTTGATCGAACTGGCAAAATCCCGTCTTGGCCTGACGGTCGAGGAGGGCGATGTATTCATCGACCAGCTCGACACCTTCAAGGAAGCGGGCGCTTGCGGTACGGCTGCGGTGATCACTCCGATTGGCGGGATTTCCTACAAGGACAAGCTGCATGTGTTCTACAGCCAGACCGAAGTCGGTCCGGTCACTCAGCGTCTGTACAAGGAATTGACCGGCGTGCAATCCGGTGACATCGAGGCGCCAGCCGGCTGGATCGTCAAAGCCTGATAGCTTGACCTGTATCGTTCCAGCGCCATGCGCTGGGACGATCACTGGATGCATGCTCAAGGTGCAGCGGCTTTCCCTTCCTCGACCAGGTCTTTCGCTGGGCCCAACACAATCGCCAGATGCCGCAAGTCATCGACTTCCAGGCCATAACTCTTGCCCGATGGACTTTGCGTGACCGTTCCCAGTGCATATACCGTGAAGAACTTCACGTCATCCGCGTGGCTTAACAACTCACTGATATAGCGGCTTGAACGGTAGGCCTGCATTTGCGCGGGCGATACGTAAAGCGTTACCAGTTTGCCGTCGATACGGTCAAAAAACCTGAACTTGAACCCCAGCCCGTAACGTTGCTCAATCAACCCTCCACCAAATAGCACACGGCCGTTGTAACCCGTTTGCGCGTACTTGATATGGCGGAAATACCCGCGTAGCGACACTTCGCCCTGACCGGGAATTCTCAGTTTCAACAGCTTGAAATCGTCCAGTGACAACTCGGCCTTGGCCTGTCGATAGCTGTCTACCAGGCGCTCCAGGTTGTTGGTGCGGGTTTCGCTGTAGCGGGCGGCCTTGGGTGATGCGGGTTCGGTCAAAGGCTGGCTGACGATGGGCTGCAGATTGCCTGCACCGGCTTTTTCTTCCCCGGACTTCTCTTTGACCGGTGCTTTGAGCGTCGGGTCGAATATGTCGATGTAGTCATCCAGCTTGCGCTTGGCCTGGCGCACACGCGTCTGAGCATCTGTTTCTTCGACACGAACGTCCGGCTTTTCGTCTGCGCTCTCATCCACCCACTCACACTCCGGATGGTGATCGTAGTGCGGGTTGGCGCGGAAGTGCGCAGCAACGAAGGTTGGGTTGTCCTGTGGTTTCACGTCATAGCGAACCCCGGTCACCTTTGCCCCCATTGCCCTGCAAGCCTCATTCGAGCAGAGAAACTCGAAGCGTTTGCGTGGCGGCTCCTGAGAGAAGTATTCGCGTCGGGCAGCCGCGATTGACAGCTCTTGCTGCAACTCGACACAGAATGCGCGTGTGATAGGTTTGCCGGGCTTCATGCGTGTAGTCCTTGTTCGTCCAGAACACCACGCTATTTCAGGCGCAACGGGCTTGCAACAGAATATGTACGCAGACGCGGATATAGGACGGCTAGGTCCGGAATTTGCGCACTCTGCGCGCTGTAGCAGCGCACAGAGTGTGCCTCGCATCAGGACAGACGGAAGCGCCCGACGATATTGTTCAGGTCCAGAGCCAGCGTCGACAATTCACGGCTCGCGCTGCTGGTCTGCTGTGCACCTGATGAAGATTGCGCAGACAGGTCACGAATGTTCACCAGATTGCGGTCCACTTCCCGCGCAACGTGTGCCTGTTGTTGTGCGGCGCTGGCGATGACCAGATTGAGGTCGTTGATTTCACTGACTGCTGTACTGATGACGCTCAGAGAATCATTGGCACCCTCGGCGATACTGAGCGTGTCGCTGGCCAGTTCCGTGTTGCTGCGCATGGAGCTCACCGCCCGATCAGTGCCGTTCTGAATATTGCTGACCAGGCGCTCGATTTCGCTGGTTGATTGCTGAGTGCGGTGCGCCAAGGCACGCACTTCATCCGCCACCACAGCAAATCCGCGTCCGGCTTCACCCGCTCGCGCTGCCTCAATAGCAGCGTTGAGGGCCAGCAGGTTGGTTTGCTCGGCGAGACCACGGATCACATCCAGAACCTTGCCGATGTCGCGCGACTGATCAGCCAGCTCGCCAATTAGCACGGCTGTTTTCTGTACGTCGGTGCTCATGGTATTGATTGCGCTGACGGTCTTCTTAACCAGCCCCAGACCTGCTTGTGCTGCGCTGGTCGCGTTGCTTGAAGAGCGTGCGGTGTGTTCGGCATTACGCGCCACTTCTTCTACCGCACTGGTCATTTCATTGACGGCAGTCGCGGCCTGGTCAATCTCGTTGTTCTGTCGCTGGATGCCCTGAACCCCGTCTTCAGTGATGGCGGTCATCTCTTCAGCAGCGGCAGCCAGCTGGGTCGCTGAGTTTGAAATCTGTTGCAGGGTGTCCCGCAGTTGAGTCTGCATGGCAACCACGGCAGCGGCGACGCTGGTGTTGTCATTGGCATTGACCTTGATAGTACTGCTCAGATCGCCTCTGGCGATGGTGCGGGTAATGGTGGCCACCGTATCCGGTTCGCCACCTATGGCTGCCAGAATGCTGCGTATGGTCAGTAGTGTCACCACGACACCCAGCACCGCAATCAAAAGTGTGGCGGTGATGGACAGGTTGTTGGTCCGGGTAGCACTTGCTTCCTGAGCATCAAAGCGCTCGCCTGCCTTCTGTTTGCCTTGCTCGCGCAGGGTTTGCAGGGTTTTGAAGACCTGCTCGGCGAAGGGTTTGACCTCGGTGCGATTGATGTTGGTGGCGGCGGCGATATCACCCGTCTGGATAACGCTCGTCTGGTGCCGCATACCATCACGCAACTTAGTGTAGTCGCGCTGCAACTGCTGGGTCAGCGTGACATCCAGCGTTTCAGCGGTGTTCTTGCCGAGCAGAACGGTCAGCTCATCAAGCTTGGCAAAAGCGGCCTCGTTCTCGTTTTTCCAGCCCGCAGTCTGCTCCGGATTGCCGATGGCGATCATGCGCAGGATATTGATGTCCACACGGGTCAGTGCACCGTCGATATTGTTCACGGCCTCGGTGGCCAGAAAATCCCGGTTGTACAAAGCGTCGACATTCTCAGTGGATGTCTTGAGTGTATGGATCATGAAAAACGACAAAGCGATAAACGCAACGATGATGGCGAAGGTCGAGGCCATCAATCGTTGTTTTATATTGAAACCGCCATGAGGCGCTTGAGTTCGGGACATGAAAGTTCCTCTTTAGGGTTTGTTCGCCTGCTGAATCGGGACCTTGCGAATGCATCGCTGGCCATCAACTATCGGCGTCTCGAACTCAAGCTTTAGGTATGGTGGCTAAATGATACTTTTTACAGTTGCGTAGGCACTGCCAGCCATTCCCCGAGCGCCTGCTGATACTCGCCAGTGGCCTTGCTCAAATGCAGCCATTGGTCAACGTAGCTTTTCCAGGTCACATCATCGCGGGGCAACAGGTAGGCCTTTTCGCCGTATTGCATGTACGCGGTCGGGTTGACCGCACACAAGCCAGGCATACGTTTCTGCTGATAAAGCGCTTCGGAGGCATCGGTGATCATCACGTCAGCCTTCTTGTCCAGCAGTTCCTGGAAGATGGTCTTGTTGTCGTGAAATGCCAGAGACGCCTTCGGCAGATGAGCGCGCGCGAAGGCTTCATTGGTGCCGCCAGCAGGTTCTATCAAGCGCACCGAGGGCTGATTGATCTGCTCGACCGTCTCGTACATGGCCTTGTCTTCACAGCGCACCAGGGGAATCTTGCCATCGACATCAAGCGTATTGCTGAAGAAGGCTTTCTTCTGGCGTTCCAGGCTGACCGAGATGCCGCCCATGCCTATGTCGCATTTGCCGGCAACCATGTCCGGCATCAGGTTTTTCCAGGTGGTAGGCACCCACCGCACGTTAACTCCCAGGCTCTTGGCCAGCGAGCGTGCCATGGTGATATCGATGCCTTCGTATTCACCGTCTTCGCGCAGCAGGGTATAGGGCTTGTAATCGCCAGTCGTGCAGACTGCCAACTGGCCGGCTTGCAGAACCTTGTCCAGATGCGAGGTGGATTCCTGAGCCTGAGCCATGCCTGTCATGCCCAGCAGCAGGGCGGTGAATGCGCTGTATTTAAGGTTCATCATGAGTCTGAGTGCTCTCAGCCGTGCAGTCGGTTTTGTTGGAGTCGACAGATTGCTTCATTTGTCAGGCCGATGTGAAGCTGTAATGAAATAGGCGTTCAGATGTACGGGCATAAATCAGGGGTTGAACATTTCGTAAAAAAGCGTAATGTTGTGCCCCATGATTCTTGAGCAAATCAAAGCGGTCGGCAATGACACTCGCATGTTGATCATGGAGTGGCTGAAAAACCCGCAAGCCCATTTCCCTCCACAGGACCACGGTGATCCGGCGATAGGCGTGTGCGTCTCGCACATTCAGGCCAAGGCCAGTCTGTCGGCTTCCACCGCGTCTGCGCACCTGGCGATTCTGCAACGCGCCGGGCTGGTTCAGGCAACAAGGATCGGCAAATGGACTTATTTTCGCCGCGACGAGCTAGCCATCGACCGGTTTGCCGATCGGCTCAAGAAAGAACTATGACCCTTTAGCGTTACTTACACATTTCGTCATTTTGCGTAATGTTGAATTGATAGGAGATTGACCATGAGCAATACAACCATCTACGTGCAGGCTGGCGGCGGCTACGATCAGGTCAGTGTTGGCGAAAGCGAAGTACTGGCACCGAAAGCCGGTGAGATCACTGTGCGTCTGCACGCAAATTCGCTCAACTATCACGACTTCGCAGTCGTCACCGGCATGTGGGCACCGACTGAAAAACGCATTCCCATGGCCGATGGCGCAGGCGTGGTAACCGCAGTAGGCGAGGGCGTCAGCGAGTTCGCTGTCGGCGACTCTGTCGTCAGCACGTTCTTCCCTGAGTGGATCAGCGGCGAGCCGCTGGTTGAAGGTTTCGTCACTGTGCCGGGCGACGGCGTTGACGGTTATGCCCGCGAGCAAGTGACTGCCCGTGCCACCTCATTCACCCACGCGCCACTGGGTTATACTCATGCCGAAGCGTCCACGCTGACCACCGCAGGCTTGACCGCGTGGCGCGCGCTGATGGTCGATGATGCGTTGAAAGCTGGTGATACCGTTCTGGTGCAAGGCACTGGCGGTGTATCGATTTTCGCGTTGCAGTTCGCCAAGATGGTGGGTGCGACCGTTATCGCGACGTCGTCGAGTGATGAAAAGCTGGAGCGTCTGAAAGCCATGGGCGCCGACCACCTGATCAACTACCGCAAGGACAGCAACTGGGGCGAGACGGCCCGCAAGCTGACTGGCGGCCGTGGTGTTGATCACATCATCGACGTGGGCGGCCCCTCGACATTGCAGCACTCCATGACAGCCGCACGGGTCGCTGGACATATCTCGGTCATCGGCATTCTGAGCGGTGTCGCCGGTCAGCTGGAATTCGTCCCGGCACTGGTCAAGCAACTGCGCATGCAGGGTGTATTGGTGGGTAGCCGCACCCAGCAGCAGGACATGATCCGCGCCATTGATGCCAATGGCATGCGTCCGGTCATGGATCGCTCCTTCCCGATGACCGACATTGTCGAGGCGTTCCGTTATCAGGAAACCAATCAGCATTTCGGCAAGATCTGCCTGGATATCTGAGTGGCGCCCCTGCGCCCATAGCTGAGCGCAAGTCAACGTCGCTGGTCTGCCAACTTTGGTGATGGCAGGCCAGTCGAGACGTTTTGCATAACTTTCCCCGGTCATCTTTTTGCATCAAGTGCGTTGGTCTGTGGTCACACCCTCTGTGACATCAAGGACGTTGCGTGGCATGCCGCTTCACGCTGCCCGTCGCGACGTTCAATCCGATTACCAGATCAGGGACGCATTGAAATCATGAAACCTCATCTTTGGCTAGGCCTGCTTGGCGTTTTCTCCCTCAGTGTCCAGGCTGCATCGCTGGACGTTCCCATCAATCTGGTCAGCGCTGACGGCGCGCCCAAACCTGTTGGCAACG
Organism: Pseudomonas sp. Pme6b; assembly: GCF_058129925.1. Classification (NCBI taxonomy): domain Bacteria; kingdom Pseudomonadati; phylum Pseudomonadota; class Gammaproteobacteria; order Pseudomonadales; family Pseudomonadaceae; genus Pseudomonas; species Pseudomonas sp. Pme6b. The sequence continues at coordinate 4,817,526 of NZ_CM176704.1, read as the reverse complement.
TGACGGTGAGCGAAACACAGTACGGCTTGCTGTTTACCCCGAATCTGAAAGACTTGCCTGCGGGCATTCACGGTTTTCACGTACATGAAAATGGCAGCTGCGACGCCGGTACGAAGGACGGCAAGAAGGTCGCTGCGCTGGCCGCAGGCGGTCACTTTGACCCGGCCAAAACCGGCAAGCATCTGGGGCCTTACGCTGATGGCCATCTAGGCGATCTGCCTGCGTTGTACGTTAACGCCGACGGCACTGCAAACTATCCGGTACTGGCACCACGGTTGAAGAAAATCTCCGAAATCAAAGGCCATGCGCTGATGGTTCATGCGGGCGGCGACAACCATTCCGACCACCCTGCACCCTTGGGCGGTGGCGGTGATCGTGCAGCCTGTGGCGTGATCTGATGCGCCGTGCCTGTGTCCGGTTCGGGTGCAGGCATTTCGCGACCGATCAGCATCACCAGCGTTACAACTGGCCGTCAGTGCGTTCCTGAGAGTCAGGCGCGCCATAGGGGTCGCAAGTGGTTATCTATCATCCAGTGAGGTTGTCCGGGCTGAATACAGACGCCGCCAACCCAGCGCGCTTGATGGCAGTAGTTGGGCCAATAGGCTTTTGCGGCCAATACTTGCTGTCCCAGCGGGGTTAGCCTGAGCGAGCGGCGAGGCCATTCAAGTTGGGGGTCTGATTCGATCAGTAGCGCGGTCGGAGAATCAATCAAGGGGCGCATCATCGCGTGAAACATCATGTCGCCCAGAAACGGTAAAGGCTCGCGCTTGTCCGTCAGCTCAGCAAACACTTGGCCGAAGGTCATTGACCCGGCTTCGCTGATGCACTGCAACGACAGGCGCTCGGTGAGTGACAAGCCGTCTTCGACGCCTGGTAATTCCTGTAGCTGACGTAACAGGGCCGGGGCAAGGCAGGGTAATGATGGTTGCGAGGTGTGGGCCAGTTCGGCGAGGGCAACCGGCGAGGCGTTGCAGTAAGCCGCCCATGTCTGGCGGGCCAGATGCAGCATTTCTTTGGTCATCGCCTTGCGCTGCGGCCACAGCCAGGCAAGCAGGTCGGGCGCCAGTTGGCCAATGCCGATGAAGCGCTGGACGCCTGGAATCTGGCTCACCTGAATAATTTCAAGCCTGGCAGGCAGCTGCTCAAGGGTTGACAGCGTCCTGATCAGGAAAAGCTGATCGTAGGCATCTGCCTCGCACCACAGCACGCAGTGATCGGCACTGCTCATTTGCTGCAGGTCGGTGTATTCATCATCAAACCGGCGTGCGACATCCGTAAGGCTCAGCCCGAATGCCTGGCTGATGTACTGACTGCGCGCTGCCTGATATGCCTTTTCAGGCACAGCCTGAACCGGCCCCATGCACAAAGGGTCTGTCAGCATCTTGAACGAGCCTTTGAAGCCCGCGAGCTTGAGCGTATGGGCAATGTCGCTGCCGCATCGCCAATGCACGGTTTGCGCTTCGTCGCTTGCTTCGAAATCCGGATTCCGGGCTGCGAAGTCGACTGCATCGACATGGGCCTTTAGCCTGGGCCAGCTGCTGAAGCCCAATTGCCTCGCGATCAGCCATTGGGCATCAGATAAGGTCGGCGCCGTTTTGTCGAGCAGGATGGGCTGATCAGGTGCAGTGCCGTCTTTCATCCGCAGCAGAAGCTCTTTGGCACGCTTACGCTGCTGTTCGAGGTTGATACGGCCGTGATGGGACGAGGACGTTTTATTGCTGGGCATACGATCTCCTTGCAAAAACCTTGTCCGCTTGAAGGTCGGGAGTCGTAGTGACGGAATATCGAATCAGAATCCTGGGCGCAGCCCTTTCCGCGGTAGGTGGCGTAGATGGCGCCACGCCGGAATATAGGTAATCGGATGGGTGATTGCAACTCGGTCAGGTTGTATTGATCACGTGTGTTTCAAGGCACATTGATCATTCGAGCCCTTTAAGGCATTGCCTCATTTCAAAGCGGGGATTCTCGCATCATTGCTCATGGTGTAAGTTTGAAATCTTACTGATCAAGTGGTCAGAATTTTTGCGTGCTGTACCTGCCAAGGAATGCCCTGAACAATGAACCTTTCACTCAAGCAACTGGCCGCAACCGCGCTGATAATGGCCAGCCTTTCGTCCTTCACCTGCGTGGCGAATGCCAACGTCACTGCACAACAGAGCACGATCATTCTCAAGACTTTCAATGAGAAATCGGTCACGGATTTCAGGCAGTTTCTGAAAAGTCTGTCCGGCACTGATGGTGTCAAAGCTGCTGATTTTGGCCCGGCCATCAACACCTTTCTCGACAACAAAACACTTTCCGACGCACAACGGAATGACATTCATCGCCTGCTCGGTCTGTATACCCGGTTGAAGTATGGCAATGCGGCAACCGACACATTGCGTGAGCTGGTCGCCATTCCAACCGCCCGTGTTGACGGCGTTGCCCAGCATGAAAACCCGGAGTTCATCAAGATCGCCAACGCGATCAAAGGCCTTGCCGAACGCTTCGATCTGAAGTTTCGCAACGTCGATAACCGTGTTTATGAAGTCTCGCTCGACGGGGTGGGCGATGAAGTCGTGGGCATTCACGTCCATGCCGATGTTGTACCGGTCACGCCGGAAAACTGGGTGTTGCCGGACGGCACGCGGCTCGATCCGTTCAAGGTTACATTGATTGGTGATCGCCTGTATGGGCGTGGCACCGAAGACGATAAGAATGGCATTGTCGTGGCGCTCTATGCCATGAAGGTCATCAAGGAAGAAAAGCTGCCGCTGGCCAGAAACTTCAAGTTGCTGATCGATACAACTGAAGAGACCACGGGTGACGCAATCCCCTACTATTTTGAACGCAACCCGACGCCTGGTTACAACCTGGCGCTGGATGGCAGCTACCCGGTTGTCATCGCGGAAAAAGGTTATGGGACGGTCATGGCCAGTTTCGCGCGACGCAACGCTGACGGCGAGGGTGCTGAAATCGTTTCGATGACCGGAGGTGCGGCCACCAACCAGATTCCATCGAAATCGGTCGCTACTCTGTTAACCGACAAGCCTGCGCAACTGGCTGCCAGCCTGCAACAGGCCGGTGCGGATTACGTGAAAAGCAATGGCGGCAATTTCGCGGTCGATGCCAGCGTCGACGGCAATGACGTCAAGCTGACAGTGACGGGTGTTTCCGCGCACTCATCGGCGCCCCAGTCTGGAGTCAACCCGGTTGCGAGGATGCTTGACTTCATCAACAGCCTTCAAGGCAAGGTCGCGCTCAGACATAATCAGATTACTGACGCTGCTCGCTATGCAGCCGACAACTGGGGCCTTGATTATCTGGGCAACAAGTTGGGCGTTGGTTTCTCCGACGAGTTCATGGGGCCGCTGACCGCTTCTCTTACCTATGTCGCGATGGATGAAACAGCGTTCAAACTTGCGGTCAACTTGCGCGTGCCCAAGGGCAGGTCTCCGGAAGAGCTCAAATCCGAAATCTCCGAAAAACTTGCAGCGTGGAGCGTGAAAACCGGCATCAAGCCTGCGTTCGACTATTCCATTGCCAAGCCGATGTACCGCAATCCAGAGGGCGAATGGGTCAGGGCGCTGCTTGCGGTTGCCAGCGAAAATCTGGGTATGGAACATGCGTTCGGCACCTCGGCTGGCGCGACGTCGGTACATGAACTGCCCAATGGCGTGCAGTTCGGTCTGGCGAGGCCCGAAGTCAAATATACCGGCCACACGGACAACGAGTTCAAGACGACCGGACAGTTTCTGCTGGACCTGCAGATCGTTACCGAAATGATGGCGAGCATCGGTCAGTTACCGAAACTCTGATTTAACGTCCGGGCCTGTCAGGGCAGGTCCGGTTTCGATGAGTGATTGTTTGATCGCGCGTTATTACGCGACTGGCCTAGTGATTGGTAGTGGCACAGCGACGTTGTCTTCCCACCCAGTGTTCTCGCGAACAAGGATTTACCCATGAAAACGCTCTTTGCATTTGCACTGACCTTTGCTGCCGTTTGTGCGGCAAGCAGTAGCGTCAATGCGGCGGTACTGTCTGTACCCGCAAACTCTCAAGAAAGTACCACCAGCAACGGCAAGCTTCAGCCCCCCGTCAAGTACGCCACTGTCTGGGCTGACGAGACAGGGGCCACTCATGTCGAGCATTGCCGTATCGAGGGGCTGGAATTCAAAAGTTACGCGCCACCTGCCGAGCCTCAGTGGATCGGAGTATCGCCCGACGAAGTAGAAAGTATTGCCTACGCGGTACTGCCGCCGGGGTACGTCGGCAGTTGGCACCATGCGCCGGGCCCTCAGTGGGTGATCACCTTACAGGGTCAGTGGTCTGTGGAGACCACCGATGGCACGGTATTGGTTCAGGGCCCCGGGGAAATGCAGTTCAATGCCGACAGCAGCTCCAAAGCAAGGCCTGGCGACAACAGGGTCGGGCATCTGACTCGTACCGTGGGTGATCAGCCCAACGTTCAGCTCATCGTGAAACTCAAGCCGGATGCTGCCGCCAAACGTTCTTCTGGCCGATGTGCCTACTGATCAATTGGGACGAAATGCATGAATCGAGTCTTCCGTCATCCAGGCAAGAAAACCACTTCGCTCGTGTTGGCGGGCGCGCTTCTCGCCGCAGGCGCAGTGGTGGCTTCAGACGCGTCGCCAGTCACGGTGGTTGCCAGTAATCCGCGGTTTGCTGCACTCATCCAGCCCGGCGCGCAGGCACAAGTGCTTACCGCCGATGCGCAGTGGGCGGAAGGCCCTTTGTGTTTGACCGACGGTCGGTTGATCTGGAGTGATGTGAAGGCGAACAAGGTCATGAGCTGGAAAGAGCATGACGGCGTCACTGTATGGCTCGACTCCGCCGATTATCAGAACGGGCATGCTCTGGATGCCGAAGGCCGAGTCATCGCCGCATCCCATGGCGAACGCGCAATAGTACGACAGGAGGCGGATGGTCAATGGCGCACAGTGGTCGACGGTACGAGGGCAAGCGTTTGAACAGCCCGAATGACGTCGTGGTCGATAAGCGCGGTGGTATCTGGTTCAGTGATCCAACCTTCGGCGTGTTGAACAAGGCTGAAAGTTATGGCGGCAAACCGGAGCAGGGCGGCGAGTATGTATACCGCTACGATCCGGAACAAAACCAACTGGTAAGGTTGAATACCCCGGGACTTCATTCGCCGAACGGTCTGCGTTTTCACCCGATCAAAGCTTGCTGTATGTCGCCGACTCGCAACTGGCGCATGATTTCAAGAATCCGAAACTGGCACACAGCATCCGGGTGTATCAGGTGCGCGACGGGGCGCTGAGTAACGGCAAGGTGTTTGCCGAGATTGCCCCCGGCATCCCTGACGGACTCAAGGTCGACGCGCAGGGCAACGTCTGGAGCAGCAGCAAAGAGGGCATTCAGGTGTTCTCTGCCAGCGGCGAGTTGCTGGGGAAAATAAAGGTGACGGCGAAAGACACCGGCAATCTTGCATTCTGTTCTACCGGTTCACAGCACTGGATTTACATCACCGCTGCCAACAAGGTGTTGAGAATACCCGTTCTTGTTGGTGGTAGTCGGCCGTAAAGCGTCCGTCACGGTGAGATACCAATAGCGCCGTACGGTATTCCTGAAGACTCCGCTCGTAGCCAACCTCAATAAATCGTGTCGTCTGCCTGTGCGATATCGACACGGTTGCGGCCCAGGCGCTTGGCCTGATAGAGCGCTTTGTCTGCACGCTGAATCAGGCTTGCCGCTGTTTCTCCCGGGCTGAGTTGCGCAACTCCCAGAGAAATAGTCACTGAGCCTGTATTCGGTATCAACAGACCCTCAACGCCCTCGCGAATGCGATCGGCCAATTCAGCGGCATGATCCAGTGAGCTATCGGGCACGAGTATCAGAAACTCTTCTCCTCCCCATCGAGCCGCGACATCCTGCAGGCGGATCCGTTGTTTAAGGATGACTGCAACGCTGGTCAATACCCTGTCGCCAGCAGGGTGGCCGTATCGGTCATTGACCGATTTGAAATGATCGATGTCGCCGATGATAAGACTGAACGGCTTGCCCGATATTCGCGCGGTATCGATGAGCCGCTCAAGAGTGTGTTCCGCCGCCCTTCGGTTGTTCAGCCCGGTCAGCGGGTCGCTGTGAGCAATCTCCAGCAACTTCTGTTCACGGCCCAGCCTCGTGGTTACATCCTGGCTGATGCTGACGTAATGCGTGATGGTTCCTTCCAGGTTACACAGCGGGGAAATGCTGTGTTCTGCGTAGAACAGAGAGCCATCCTTGCGCTTGTTGATAAAGGTAGTACGAAAGGGCGTACCACTGGCCAGCGCTTCATTGAATTGCGCATAAAACATCTCATCATGTTTACCCGAGCTAAGCACTCGCGGGTTTTCGCCGATTATTTCCGACGCGCTGTAACCGGTGATGTGCTGAAAGGCCTCATTGGCAAAAACGATAGTGGCGTTGCAATCGGTAATCATGATCGGATCAAGCGCGGCGTTCAGCGCCTGAGCCAGCAAATGCTGTTCGCGCTCTGCTCGAATGCGCGGGCTGATGTTTTGCTGCACCGATACAAAGTTGCAAACCGCACCCGCATCGTCGCGCACCGGGGAAATTTTCCACTCGACGACATAGGGGCTTCCATCCGCGCGGTAATTGACTGTCGACCCTTCGAAAAAGAGGCTTTCGCTCAAACACTGACGCATACGCTCGATCACCTGACGATCGGTGTCGGGTCCTTGCAGGATCCGTGGCGAAAGGCCGATCAATGCCTCTGCTGCGTAGCCGGTCATCGCGCAGAATGCCGGGTTGACATACACAATGAAAGGGCCGCCATTGGTCAGATTGGCATCGGTGATCAAAACGGCATTGAATGACTGCTCGACAACTGCTTCAAGCAAGGCCAGGCGCTGGCTGGATGAGGTCATCTGATGTCCTGTCGAGTGATCCGTTGAATTGATCGCGGCTCTGATCAGATGATGGGTGACGCGATGCCGGGCGGGTAGTAAGTGCAGTGAGTTGGACCGCAAGCACCAAGCCTTGTTGCACAGGCACTATACCCACATGACTAAAATGATTTATTGCGCGCGTGACGACGATATCCAGTGCACTGCCGGGCGTTTGCGACCGTGGGGCTGATAGGTACGCTGTTGTTGTGGCATTGGCTGGTGTGAAACGGGGTTGTCCGCATCGGTAAAATGGCTGCTTGTACGAAAGGAATTGGCGCAGAGAGGTCTCTCGTTTGCGCCACATCTGCTAAACAAGGTTTAATCTGTCTCGTGTCGAAAAGCATTTTTTCGGGCTACTATGAAGTCGTTCACGCTCACCTAAGCACAAGGACCAGGAGGATTCATGCCTAAAGCCGTCAACAAAGCATTGTCTGAAGAGGCCACTCAAGAGCTTGAAGCTCGGATCCCGGCTCAGGCTTCTCTTGCGACACGGATGGCTTACGAAAAAGCCAAGGCAGCTGGTCGTACCGTTGTGCTTTCCAAGGGCGGATTTATCGTTGCCGAACGAGCTGACGGTACCGAGCAAATTGTTTGTGCTTCCAAACCCCGTCGCAGCGTGAAGGCTGGAGTTTGCTTCAAAATCGGCTCTGGGGCGTCCGCCAGTGCCGGTTCCTAGACTCCGTGTATTTGCAGGGCCAAACGGCTCTGGCAAAAGCACCATTAAGCGTCTTCTTGATCCTGATTTAATCTATATATACGTTAATGCTGACGACCTGGAACGTGAGGCGGGAGAGAACGGTTTCATAGACCTCTCGCCTTTCTCCGTGAGCCTCGATCAGCAAGCGTTTCAAGACTTTTTTACTTCTCATCCGTTGATCGTCAGAGAACAGCTGGGGGCTCAGGCTGAGCATTTCACTGTTGTCGGTCAATCCCTGATGATCGACGCGATCCAGATAAATTCGTACCACTCATCGGTCGTCGCTGATTTCATCCGGCATCAATTGCTTGAACAAGCCGCCAGCTTCACTTTTGAAACGGTTATGTCAGACCGCTCCAAGGTTGATTTCATCAAGAAAGCCAGGTCGTTGGGATACCGCACATACTTGTATTTCGTTTCAACCGAGGCCCCGGAAATCAATATCAACCGGGTTGCCATTCGTGTTGGCGAAGGAGGGCACGACGTTAAGCCAGAAACGATACGTGCTCGTTATCATAGGTGTCTGGCACTGCTTCCTGAGGCCATTCAAGCGTCAAGTCGAGCGTACTTGTTTGACAACTCCGGGGCGGAGGCAGAACTTGAAGTTGAAATCACCGACGCCTTGGCAGTGGAGTACAAATTCGATGATGTGACCGAATGGTGCAGCTCGGCAATTGATGCACTTGACCAGCTTGTCACTCACAGCTGACAGACACTGCAGACCGCAACAGACCTCATGACCTCCTCCAGAGCTTCCGACCTTCACGTCCTCGGCACATTCCTGCCTGACACCGAGCGACTAGGCCCAGCTCCGCACTGCAGGTTCGCTGGTTTTCAGATAATCAACGGCCTATCGATGGTGAGGCAGTGGCGTCAGGCAGGTGATATCCAGCGCAATGTTGTTCATGTTTTACGCCCGGACAGTTCTAGATGGCCGTCGCAACTCAACAGCGCCTGTAATCTTTCCTGGCCGACGTCGACCGGAACTATCCACCAGTGGGTACGATTGTCGTAACGGGCGCCGTCAGGAATGGTTGAACCGCCCCGGGTTTCTCGGAGACCCTTTTGTTTGAGTCATGCCACCTGGGCAGACTCGGTGAGTTGCTGATAATAGATTGCTTCTGCTTCGACCGGTGGAATATGACCGATTGGCTCCAGCAGGCGGCGGTGATTGAACCAGTCCACCCATTTCAGGGTTTCCAGCTCCACCGCCCCCCGTGTGGGCCAAGAGCGTCGATGAATCACTTCAGCCTTGTAAAGACCATTGATGGTCTCAGCCAAAGCATTGTCGTAAGAGTCACCGACACTCCCGACCGATGGCTCAATACCGGCTTCGACAAGACGCTCGGTATAGCGAATGGACACGTACTGCACGCCACGGTCACTGTGGTGAATGAGTCCACCCTGCTTGACTGGGCGACGGGCGTAAAGGGCTTGCTCCAGTGCATCGAGTACAAAATCGGTACGCGCTGAACTGGACACCTTCCAACCGACGATGAATCGGGCAAAGACATCAATGATGAAGGCCACGTAAACAAAACCCTGCCAGGTACTGACGTAGGTAAAGTCCGATACCCATAGGGCGTTCGGGCACTCAGCCACAAACTGACGGTTGACATGATCCTGCGGGCACGGCCTGGCTTGGTCGCTGACCGTCGTCTTGACGGGCTTGCCGCGTACCACGCCTTGCAGGCCCAGCTCTCCCATCAGACGTTGCACCGTACAGCGGGCGACTTGCAGTCCGTCACGCAGCAATTGTCGCCAGACCTTGCGCACGCCATATACCTGGAAGTGCTCATCCCAGACTCGCTGGATGTGCTCACCCAGTTCCTGGTCACGCTGCGCACGCGCTGACTGCTGGCTGGGGTCAGCCTGCTGAGCAGCGTACCGGTAGTACGTCGACGGGGCGATTGGCAACACCTTGCAAATCGGCTCGACCCCGTAAGACTGGCGGTTTTCATCAATAAACGTCTTCATCGTTTGAATGGGCGGTCGAGCTCCGCCTGGGCAAAATAGGCTGAGGCCTTACGCAAGATCTCGTTAGCTTGACGCAACTGACGGTTCTCACGCTCCAAGAGCTTGACTCGCTCACGTTCGACTGTGCTCAGCCCATCACGCTGGCCGCTGTTGCGCTCAGATTGGCGAACCCACAGCCGTAATGTCTCGGGCGTGCAGCCGATCTTGGGGGCAATGGCACTGATGGTGGCCCACTGCGACTCGTACTCAGGAAGGTGTTCGAAAACCATCCTGATGGCCCGCTCACGGACCTCTGGGGAATACTTCGGTAGTTTTTTCATCGCTCCATCCTCTCAAAGGTTGGAGTCTCCGAGAAACCCGGGGCGGTTCAGGTCACGGCTTTACCGGCTTTTGGTGGATGTTTGTCAAAATACGCGTTGATGGATTCAGCAAAAAAATTCGCATCTTTGTCAGGGCATTGCATTTCGTCGCCATCACCACTTTGCGCCAGCCATGCAACCGAGAGGATCAACAGCACCAACAGTACGGCTCGTGTCATTGTGGGCTTCCATTTCCGGAAAGTGCCGAGGATAGCGTTAATAGCTGAACAACGACGAGCACGCTGTTTTCCTCTGAAAGGCGTTTTGTCCAACTCACGTATCGCAAGCCTGCCACCGGTGTACCATGTCTGACTTTTTCGCACCTGAGGATGCGGCTGCCATGCGTGAGTTTCTAGAGGTTTTTCGTAATCGCGCACTGGACGTCATGTCATCCGCTTTGCCCGCCCAACCGCTTCTTGAAGATTTTGCCATTGCGCTGCAAGTCAGATTGCCGGGTGCCGTCGTCGGCATCAACGTGCTGGATAAGGCCGGCAGAACATTTCGTCAATCTATTTTCCCGAACCTGCCGTCCGATTTTTCTCAAGCTCTGGTGGGTAACATCATCACCGGCAAGCGCGGCTCATGTGGACTAGGCATATTGACCGGGAAAACCATCGACGTTCCGGACGTGGCAAACGACCCGCGCTTTTCGCAAGAGTGGAAAGCGCTCTTCGCCCGACATGATCTGCACGCGATGATTTCGATTCCGGCACTGAGCGCTGATAACAACGCCCAGGGAAGTATCGCAATCATCCATCCGCTGGGCATGTCGCTGACTGTTGAACAGCGCGAGTTTCTGCAATTGGCATCATCGTTATGTGCGCGTATCTGTGCGTATAGCAGGTCGCAGGAATCCAACGCGCTTATTCTGGGCGAGCTTGAGCACCGTATTCGAAATCTGTTTCTGACGATTGGCGGTGTCGCCAATCTGACCTTAAAACGACACCCCGACGTAAGGCAGTTTCGGGCGGTGTTTAGCGAGCGGCTGATAATGATGCATCGCGCGCACTCGCTGGCACTGAGCACGTGCGAAATCGAAATGGCTGCCTTACTGCAGGAAATGCTCGCGCCTTATCAAAAAGACTGTGCTATCAGTTTTTCCGGCCCTGATGTTTTGCTGACCCAGGAGGCCGCATCGGCGCTGGCACTGGTGATACATGAGCTGTGTACCAACGCCACCAAGTACGGCTCGCTGTCTCGGGAAGCGGGAGAACTGAATGTGCAGTGGGGGATTGTTGCGCAGGGCAGTGATGACCTCGAGCCTGTTTTCAGGCTGGTCTGGGCGGAGAGCGGCGGCCCGCAAGTCGATCAGCCGAGCCGCAAGGGTTATGGCACGGCGATGATCAAGGGCAGCCTGAGTAATGCGTTTGATGGTTCGGCAACGTTCTTCTACGAACCGGTCGGGCTGAGGTGCGAGATATCCGCACCGTTCACCGGCAAACTCGGCAGAAGCAGCTGATAACCGTCAACGCTTCATGCCTCATGCCGCCGCCGCGCATCACTGAGCATCGATATCGTCAGCTTGCGCACTTCGAGTTTGCTGATTTCCACATGAGAGCGCAGTAGCAGCAGCGCTTCGTCCCGTTTGCGTGCCTGCAATGCATTGAGGATCGCGGCGTGCTCCAGATAGGTATGTTCGATACGGGCGCTTTTGAAGAAGTCCAGCCTGCGCACGATGCGAATGCGCTCGGTCACTTCCTGATGAACACGAGCCATTTCCAGATTGCCCGAGGCGGCCACCAGTTGGGTGTGAAACTGCTCATCGAGGTCGGCGACCACTTGCATGTCTATCTGCCACTGGCTGCGATCAATCAGCCAGTGCTGACGCAGCACATTGAGTTCCGGATGCACTTCGTGGGATGCACAGATACGTTCGACCGCAGCACATTCAAGCACGATGCGCAGATCGTACAGCTGGTCGATCTGGTCGAAATCCAGCGGCTTGACTGACCAGCCCCGTCGAAACTCGACGTCCAGATAACCCTCTCGCTGCAGCCGGTACAACGCGTCACGCACCGGCGTGCGTGAGACCTGATAACGATCAGCCAGCTGGGTTTCAGTGAAGCGGTCGTAGGGCAGTAGATAGAAGTCGAAGATCTCCTGCTTGAGCCGACGATAGACGTCTTCTGCCAGCGCGTTGGTGGTGTTGGGGGAATTCAAGGGCGTGGCTCCAGGCTGCTCAGGTCAATGCTGACATGTGCCGCAACGACTTTCCAGCCGCCGTCCAGGCGTGCCCAGGTTTGCATCTGCCGTCCCAGACGCTCAGTAACGCCATCGTGAAACTCGGTGCTGACGGTGGCGAAGTCTTCACCGAAGGTGCTCACCACGGTGCGCAATAACGTGCGACCGGGCCCGACTGGCTGACAGTGGCGTCGATAGCGCGCGATGGCTTCGGCACCGTGCAGGTTTTCCGCGACGCCATAGCGAACGGTCTGTTCGGAATTCCAGAAATACGCATCCAGTGTGGTCAGCTCGTTGGCCAGCAGGGCGCGCTCGTAATCAGTGAAAGCGTGGGTCACTTCGGCGACGATGTGCGCAAGATTGATGTCCATCAGGGTGTACTCCTTGTTTGCAGGGCCTGTTGCAGATCGGCCAGCGACGCTGCACGCCCGACAATCGCGTTTTGTGCGGTGATCATGTCCAGCGTGGCTTGTTTGAAGGTTGGGAAATAGCTTTCGGTCGCATCCTCGATCAGCAGGCAGCGATAACCCCGATCACTGGCTTCGCGCATGCTGGTCTGCACGCAAACTTCGGTGGTAACGCCTGCGAAGATCAAATGCGTGATGCCAGCGTCGGTCAGCCGCTGATGCAGGTCGGTGGCGAAGAACATGCCCTTGCCGGGTTTGTCGATGACCCACTCGCAGGCGAGCGGCGTCAGGCTGTCGATAATCTGATTGCCGGGTTCGCCGCGAATCAGGATGCGGCCCATCGGGCCAGAGTCGCCGATGCGCAGGCCTGGTGAGCCGTGGGCCAGCTTGGCGGGCGGGCAGTCGGCAAGGTCCGCGCTGTGTGATTCACGAGTATGTATGACCACTATGCCCTGATCACGGGCCAGCGCCAGCAGTTGTTGCACCGATGGCACGATGGCCTGCAACGGTGCGACATCGTTGCCCAGCGCGGCACCAAAGCCGCCGGGTTCGAGGAAGTCGCGCTGCATGTCGATGATCACCACAGCGGCACAGGAGGGGGCGAACGTGAAACAGTCCGGACGCGCATTGACGCTGATCATGCCGGTTCTCCGGCCAACTGCTCGGCACCGGCCATGTGTCGACCCAACTCGGTTCGATCAGCGGCCGCTGCGCTGGTTTCAAAAACCAGTTCGCCGTCATGAATGACCACGATGCGGTCTGCCAGGCTCAGCAGCTCGTCGAGGTCTTCACTGAGCAGCAGGACCGCTGTGCCGCTGTTACGTGCGTCAATCAGGCGCTGGTGGATAAGCGCGACGCTGGCAAAGTCCAGGCCGAATACCGGATTGGCGACGATCAGCACCGCGACGTCAGGGGGCAGTTCTCGCGCCAGTACGGCACGCTGCACATTGCCTCCCGACAAGGTGCCGATAGGGCGGTTCGGGTCGTTGGGCGAGACCTTGAACTGTTCGATCAATGTGCGTGCCTGTGCGCCTATTGCACGACGATCAAGACGCCAGCCCTGACGGCACAGTGGCGCCTGGTCGAAGTTGCGCAGGGCCAGATTGTCGGCCACGCTGAAATTGCCGATACAGGCGTTGCGCAAGGGCTCCTCGGGCAGGCTGAATACGCGCAGGCGCTGCATTTGTTCACGCTGCACATGGTAGGGCTGGCCATCGACCGATATCTGTCCGGCACTGAATGGTCGCTGGCCGAGCAGGGCTTCGGTGAGTTCGCGCTGGCCGTTACCGGAAATACCCGCAACCCCGACGATCTCTCCCGGCTGCACCGCCAGAGAAAGGTTTTTCACCGCCAGCGTGCCTTTGTCGCCAGGAACATCCAGACCTGCCACCTGCAACTGCGGCGGACGAGCCGCCATCACCGGGCGCTCGGTGCTAACCCCGCGCACCTGTGCGTCGCCCATCATCCACGCTGCCATCTGTTGTGTGGTGGTGTCAGCCACTGCTGCGCTGCCCACCCAGCGACCTTTGCGCAGCACAGTAACGTCATCGGCATAGGTGCTAACCTCGCGAAACTTGTGGGTGATCATCAGCACGGTGAGTTCACCGCGATGCGCCATCGCCTGCATCAGCCCCAGCACTTCATCGGCCTCTTGCGGCGTGAGTACCGAGGTCGGTTCATCGAGAATGATCAGCCGACGCTGCAGATACAACTGCTTGAGGATTTCCAGTTTCTGTTTTTCACCGGCGGCCAGGCTGCTGACCGGCCGATGGATATCCAGACGAAAAGGCATCTTTGCCATGAAGGCTTCGAGACGCTCGTGCTCGCGGGTCCAGTTGATACGCCACGGCAGATCACCGCGTGAGAGCACCAGGTTTTCAGCCACGCTCAGGCCCGGCGCGACGGTGAAGTGCTGATACACCATGCCGATATGCAACTGATGAGAATCGCGCGGGGTGCTGATCGAATGCTCGCGGTTGTTGACCAGAATACTGCCCGATTGCAGCGGGCTGTAGCCGATGATGCCTTTGATCAGCGTGCTTTTGCCGGCGCCGTTCTCGCCGAGCAGGGCGTGGACGGTGCCGGCGCGGACCTTGAACGACACCTCGTCGAGTGCGCGAAACGTACCGAAATGCTTGCTGGCACCAATCGTCTCAAGGCTTGGGGCGTGCATGTTCATGCTCCAAACAGGTCGCGAAACATTGAGGAATGTCCCACTGCGCCGAACACACCGCCCTGCATTTTGACCATGCTCAGTGCCGCCGCATGGTTGGCGGGATCGGTCGCGCCGCAGCAGTCTTCCAGCAGCAGGCACTCGAAGCCGCGGTCATTGGCTTCGCGCATGGTGGTGTGCACGCAGACGTCGGTGGTGATGCCGGTCAGGATCAGGTTGTCGATGCCGCGTGTGCGCAGGATCAGTTCCAGATCGGTGGCGCAGAAGGAGCCTTTGCCGGGTTTGTCGATAATGATTTCGCCAGGCAATGGTGCCAGTTCTTCGATGATTTCCCAGCCCGGTTCGCCACGCACCAGAATCTTGCCGCACGGGCCAGGGTCGCCAATGCCGGCACCGATGCGTTGCGAGCGCCAGCGTTTGTTGGCTGGCAAGTCACTGAGGTCCGGGCGGTGGCCTTCTCGGGTATGAATAATGGTGAAGCCGAGCGGGCGCATCACCGCCAACAGTGCCTTGATCGGCTCGATGGGCGCACGGGTCAGCGACAGGTCGTAACCCATGCTGTCGACGTAGCCGCCGACGCCACAAAAATCGGTCTGCATGTCGATGACGATCAGCGCGGTGTTGTGCGCATGCAATTGCCCGTTCCAGGGCCAGGGGTAGGGCGCCGATGCAATATGACGTTCGCTCACGGTGTTATTCCTTCCAGCTGCTGGGGGTGGGTTTGAAGTCACGCTGGGGAGCCGCAAAACCGCACGAGCCGCCATCGGTATGTACGACATCGCCTTCCCACGGCAGACGGTACTGGCCTGCGGTCAGATCATGCATATAGGTGTAAGGACAGTCGCGCGCGCCACCCTTGACCGCCACATAGCCGCGATGGCCGAATTGATAGATATTGTTCTCCACGCCCCAGTGCACACGGGCCTCACGGACCAGATCGGGGCGTAGTTCGCAGCAGACGATTTCGTCGGCCCGACCGCCGCCTTCAGCCATGATCGTGCCGTCGAAATCGACGAACATGGCCTCGCCCATGGAATCGAACGTGCCGTCGGAGCCACACATACAGACGCTTGCGGTCTGCATCAGGTTGGTGAAGGCATTGCTCTGGTTGGTGATCTTCCACGAGTGACGGATCGGTGCGGTGTAACCCGCGGTGCGCAGCATGATGTCGGCACCCTTGTAGGCGCACTCGCGGGCCATTTCCGGAAACATGCCGTCGTGACAGATGATCAGCGCCAGCTTGCTGCCACGCGGCCCATCGCAGACCGGAATACCCAGATCGCCAGGTTCCCAGGGCTCGACCGGCACCCACGGATGGAGCTTGCGGTAATACAGGCGAATCTCGCCGAGATCGTCGACGATCAGGCCGCTGTTGAATGGATTGCCGTGCGGGTTGGCCTCCATGATCGAGAAACAACCCCATATGTGCTGCTCCCGGCACGCCTCGCGCAGCGCCATTACTTCCGGCCCGTCGAGGCTGCACATGATCTCTGGCGCGGTGCTCATCGACAGGCCATGCAAGGAGTACTCGGGAAACACGATCAGGTCCATGCCCGGATTGCTGCGTCGCGCCTTGGCCACCATGCTGACCACTTTCTGCGTTTGTGCCCACAACGCCTCACGGGTGTGCGGATCAGGCAGCGCCAGTTGCGCCAGGCCGATCACCACACCATTGGGCGACTTGTTCAAACCACCAAGACCACTGGCCATGTGCATGCCTCCTCGAAAAGATCAGTTCATCGCGTCAGGCTGAGCTCGCCAGGTGCGCCGTTCAGGGTGCGACCACGGCGGCAAGTGGCATACATCACCACCAGCGTCAGCGCATAAGGTGCTGCGGCAAACAGGTAGTAGCCGGTGCTGATACCGACCGCTTGCAGGGCCGGGCCGATGGCTCCGGCAGCGCCGAACAGCAACGACGCCCACAGGCACGCCAGTGGACGCCAGCGGGCAAAGATCACCAGCGCGACGGCCATCAATCCTTGCCCGCTGGACAGCCCTTCATTCCAGCTGCCGGGGTAGTAAAGCGACAGGTAAGCGCCGCCTATTCCGGCCAATCCGCCGCCGACCGCTGTCGCCAGAATGCGCACCTTGAGCGGTCGATAGCCCAGCGCCTGAGCGGTTTCGGCGTGGTCTCCGACCAGGCGCAGCATCAGCCCCCAGCGTGTGGTGCGCAGCCCCCAGTGCAGTACGAATGCCAGCGCTGCGCCGACGAAGAACAGCACATTGATTTTCAGCGCCGAACGCACCCGTTCTTCGTCGCTCCAGGCACCCAGCGCCAATGAAGGCAGCATGGGCGCTTGCGGCTGGATAAACGCCTTGCCTAGAAAAAACGCCAGCCCGGTGCCGAGCAGAATCAGCGCGATGCCGAACGCGATGTCGTTGACCCGAGGTAACGAGCACGCCAAGCCGTGCAGCAGCCCCAATAAAATGCCGACCCCGGCGGCAGCGCCAAGGCCCAGCCACGCCGAGCCGCTCAGGCACGCCACGGCGTATCCGGACATCGCGCCGGCAACCAGAATGCCTTCCAGCCCCAGATTGATCCGGCCACTTTTCTCGGTCAGGCATTCGCCCAGGCTGACGAACAAAAAAGGTGTGCCGACGCGGATAGCTCCGGCTAGCAGGGCGAGGAGAAAGGTAGTCAGGTCGATATCAGCCATGTTGCAGTGCTCCCTTGTCGAGTGACGCGGGCGACGCCGTCAGCCTGATCTTCCAGGCGGCGATACGCCCACCCAGGGCTTCCCAGAGCAGCAGATTGGTGAACAGCAGACCTTCAAGAATCAGCGTGGTGGCGTCTGGCAGGCCAAGCCGTCGTTGCAGCAGCCCACCACTGGCTTCCAGACCACCCAGCAAAATGGCACAAACGATAATGGCCAGCGGATGATGGCGTGCGGCAAAGGCGACCAGGATGCCGCTGGTGCCGTAGCCGGCAATCAGCGCGGCGTTGGCGCTGCCCTGCACAGCAGTGACCTCGAACATTCCGGCCAGACCCGCTGCCGCGCCGCCCAGCAGGCAACTAAGCAGGATCAAGCGGTCTACCGGAAGACCGATCATCAACGCCGTGCGTACGTTGCCGCCGACCACGGCGAGGGCAAAACCCTTGATGCTGTGGCGCACCAGCACATAGGCCAGCAGACACGCGACCACGCCCGCCACCAGTCCCCAATGCACCTCGAAACCGTCGCTGATCGTGCCGAGCCTATAGGCATCGTCCAGCGGTGGAGTCGAAGGCTTGTTCAGGCTTGCCGGATCGCGTAACGGCCCTTCCACCAACTGCCGGAACAGCGCCAGAGCGATGTAGGAAAGCAGCAGACTGCTGATCGTTTCGTTGACTCCGCGACGCTGGCGCATCCAGCCACTCAGACCGATCCACAGCGCGCCGACGCTCATTGCGGCCAGGGCCATGCAGACGAGCATCACCCCGGGTGACAAAGGGCCGAGCCACAAGGGTGTCACTGCCGCTGCCAGACCGCCCAGTACCAGCGCGCCTTCGCCGCCAATAATGATCAGCCCGGCCCGGGCGGGCAGGGCCACACAGAGTGCGGTCAACATCAATGGCGCTGCACGCTGCAAGGTATTTTCCAGGGCGAACCATGAACCAAACGCGCCTTCGCCGACCAGTTGCAGGGCTTGCCAGGCAGGTTTGCCCTGAACCGCCAGAAACAGCCCGAACAGCACGCACGAGGAAAACACCGCCAACACCGTAGGCAGCCCCGGCAACAGCGCGCTGGCGAGGCGACGCAGACTAATGGATAGGCTCATGAACATTCCTCAGAGCTGGCCAAGTACACCTTCGACCAGGTAATTCATGCTCTCCAGGGCGATGTCGGTCTGGCCTTGTGACACACCATCGGCAATCACCACTGCGCCTTTGTTGTCCTTGAGCGGGCCTTTGAAGATCACGAACTGCCCGGCCATCATTTGCGCCTTGATGGCATCCGCTTTCTGTTTGGCGTCGTCTGTTACCGCAGGCCCATAGGCGGAAGTCTTGACGAAGCCTTCCTTGAGCCCGCCACGCAGGAAGTTGATCATCGGCGCGCCGCTCTGGGCTGCCGCGACATGGGCGCGATAAGGTGTTTCCCAATTCCATTCGGCACCGGTCAGGTAACCTTTTGGTGCCAGCGCGGCCTGGCTGGCGTGGTAGCCACAGGTCATCACACCGCGCTTTTCAGCCGTCTCGACGATCACCTTGGGGCCGTCGACATGACAGGTAAGTACGTCACAGCCCTGGTCGATCAGGCCGTTGGCAGCTTCTGCTTCCTTGACCGGCAGCGACCAGTCACCGGTGAAGATCACCGTGGTCACGATGCTCGGGTCGACCGAGCGGGCACCCATGGCGAACGCGTTCAGGTTGCGCAGTACCTGAGGCACAGGCTTGGCGGCCACGAAACCGAGTTTTTTGCTCTTGCTCATGTGCCCGGCTATCACGCCGTTCAGGTATTGCGCTTCGTCGATGTAACCGAAAAAGCTGCCCGCGTTGATCGGGTCCTTACCTTTCTGCCAGAGGCCGCCGCAATGCGCGAAGCGCACGTCCGGGTACTTTTTCGCGACCTTGACCACATGCGGCTCGAAGTAGCCGAATGAGGTCGGGAAAATCAGTGTCGCACCGTCCTGACGGATCATGGCTTCCATGGTCTTCTGCACGGCCACGGTTTCCGGGACGTTTTCCTCTTCGATCACTTTGACGTTGGGCAGCGTCTTGATGATGGCTGCTGCTTGGGCGTGGGCCTGGTTGTAGCCAAAGTCGTCGCGAGCGCCGACGTAGATGAAACCCACCACCAGCGGCGCGTCGGCTGAGTAGGCACGACCAAACGGCAGTGCTGCGCTCAGGCCGATAATGCCTGCCAACTTGATGAAACTGCGACGATCAACGTTCGACATGCGTGCTACCCCTGATCAATGAGCGATGGAAGATGTGTGCGCGGCGCGGTAGGCGCGCCAGCCTTTGAAATCAGTGATGTCCAGCGCGCCCTCAAGGCCGGCTGGCTCACAGATGAAACCCTTGACCCACTGGCCGTCGGCCAATTGCAGAGAACCGATGCCCAATGGCGCGGGAATCGCGGCGACGAAGGCCCCGAACAGGTTCAGCGGCATTTCCCAGACCTCGACTTCGATGCGCTCGCCCTGTTCAGGCACACGCACCAAGCCCGGCTTCGGTGGCGAAGTCCCGGCCAGTGCATACAACCGGTAATCTGCGCTGGTGGTTGTGGTACGCAGCAGACGGGCACTGCCTTCGAGCAATTGCCAGTTGAGCGGCTGGCCGACGAGGTGCGCGCCGACAACCGCGACCTGCACGACAGGGCTGTTGCGGGGCAGGGGTGCCATCGCGACGGCTTCGCTCTGGTCTGCCTTGCCGAAGAGTGGCTGCCAGGCTGCGGCTATTTCTGCCAGGCGTTGGTCGGCACCAGCGGGGCCGATCAGCGTGATGCCTGCAGGCAAACCGTCGGCACGGCGCTCTGTCGGGACGGCGAGGGCGCACATATTCATCAGGTTAACGAAGTTGGTGTAATAGCCGAGCTGTGAATTGAGCTCGACCGGGTTGGCGAGCACTGCATCAATGGTCGGCATGCAGGGCGCCGTCGGGACCACCAGCACATCGACCCCGGCCAGCAATTGCTGGGCTGTTCGCGTCAGTTCCGCCAGTCGATAGCGGGCATTGAATGTGTCCACGGCATCAAACGAAGCGGCGCTCTGCAGGATGCCGCGCACCACTTGATGAATATCGTCAGCATGGGTGGTAAAGAATCTGCCTACTGCTGCCCGCCGCTCGGCCACCCATGGGCCTTGGTACAGCAGGGCCGCGGCCTCGGCGAAGACATCGAAGTCGATGGGTTCGATAGTCACCAGCGGGTCGCTTTGCAGGGCTTCCAGGGTTTTGATGTAAGCCGTTTGCGCCTGAGCATCACCGAAGAACTCGCAGTGCCTTGGCACCGCGACACGCCGAGCCCTGCGCTGCACCGCCAATGCCTGCACGGCCACACTGGCCGGGTCGAGCGGATCGTAAGCCGCGATGACCTGCGCCACTTGCCAGGCTTGTAGCACATCCCCGGCAAATATCGACGGGCAGTCCAGCGTGCGGCAGGCAGGCACGACGCCTCGGCTGCTGAACAGGCCAAGGCTGGGCTTGAGCCCCACGATACCGTTGAAACCGGCGGGTACTCTGCCTGATCCTGCCGTGTCCGTGCCCAGTGCAAAACTCACGTAGCCACGCGCGACGGCAACCGCCGAGCCGGAGCTTGAACCGCCGCTGACGTAGGCCGGGTCGTGGGCATTGCGCACGGCCCCGTAGGGCGAGCGGACACCCACCAGACCGGTGGCGAATTGATCGAGATTGGTCTTGCCCATCAGTATCGCGCCACTGTCGAGCAGTAGCTGGACGACGTGAGCATTTTCCTTGGGCGTGTAGGCGAAAGCCGGGCACGCAGCCGTGGTCGGCATTCCGGCCACGTCAAAATTGTCCTTGACCGCAAACGGCACGCCGAACAGCGGCAGTTGCTCATAGACCGAATCGCCCGCTTCTGCGGCAATGCTTTCCAGTGTCTTCGCCCTTTCAAGAAGCTGCGTCACGGGCACGCGATGAATCCAGACTTCCGCCCGGTCATCCGCATCGATGTGCGCCGTCAGGGTTTGCACAAGTGCCGTCAGGGTTGTTTGACCTGAATGTAACGCCGACTGAAGTTGGGAAATATCGAGTGCGGTCATAGTGGTGTTCATTCATGTATACAAGATGAGCTGGCACGTTTGCACGTTATGGGCCAAGGTTGACCGAAGGCGGATTGGCAGGGGATTAAAGGCTGTTAGCGAAGTTTTTTGACGCAGTCATGCGTCATCTTTGCGCTTGAACGCGGCAATGTGCACAACGATGGATCACGGCATATCCATTGTGCAGGCAGTGGTGGCGTCAGCCGGACAACCGGTTTATCGGTCTCCGCTGACGTTAATGCGTTTGCCTCAACTCTGGCAGAACCTGATGCGGTTGCCGAACGGATCGCAGACTTCAAGTACCTGGCCCCAGCCCTGCTGAACAATGTCGGGTCGTGCATAACCGTACTGCTTGCCAAGCAGCTCATCGCGCAATTGCTCGATGTTTTGAGTGGGAATAAACACCGCAGCCCCCGGACAGGCGTCGCCGTGATGTTCGGAAAGGTGCAAATGCAGGCCATTGCGGCTGATCCCCAGATACAACGGCAGATCGGCCTCGAAACGATGCTCGAATTCGACGCTGAAACCGAGAAAGTCGAGGTAGAACTCACGCGCTTTGCGTTCGTCGAACATCCGCAGGATCGGGATGGCACTGTCGAAAGTCACAGTGGCTTGCTCGGTCGTGGACATGACTATTCCTTTATTGAAAACGATCGATTGTTTGATGTTTGCAGGCGATGCATGTTTGCTGACCCGAACTTGCCATCCAGGGCCTAAGCCTGATGCGGTCAGGCCGCAGGTTTGACCGGAAATGAGACGAAAGGCTTTATCTCCTTCAAGACGAACATGCTCTGCATCTCTTTAATCCCGGGGAGCCTTCTGACCACCGTCATGGCGAAGTCGGCAAAAGAATCCAGGTCGCGTGCCACCACCTGAAGCAGAAAGTCGGCATCTCCGCCGATGCTGTAGCACGCCACGACGTTCTCCAGTTGCATGACTTCCTGCTCGAATTTTCTTGCCTCGGCTTCACTGTGAGAGTCGATGCTGACCCGAATGAACACCATGACACCCAGCCCGATCTTGCGACGGTCCAGCACCGCTCTGTAACCCAGCACATAGCGATGCTCTTCAAGTTGTTTGACCCGTCGCCAGCAGGGCGAGGCAGACATGCCGATCTGATCGGCCAGGGTCTGATTGGTGATCCGGCCGTCCTGTTGCAGGGCCGTGAGGATCCTCATATCAATTGAGCTTAACGTCGGTGAGGTCATAAATACCGTTACTCCGCCTGGATGGGGAAACTTATACCGATTTCAGCCGCTCAGCCAGTAAGAACAGGTGATTTTTTCCGGCTTCAAGCGCGTAGTATTTTTGAACATGGAGCTTGAGCAGGCTCTGTATTCAAGCTGGCTGTTACATTTCAAGGAGTGCTACATGCTGGATCTGACTCAGGTTCTTACGTACTCGGCAGCGCTGGGCATTGCCGCAGCCATTCCCGGCCCTGGCATGGCTGCGCTGGTTGCGCGCAGTGTCAGTGGCGGTGCGCTGTCAGGCTTCTGCCTGCTGGCCGGTCTCATCCTGGGGGATCTGACCTATCTGTCATTTGCGGTATTCGGCCTTGCAATGATTGCCGAACACTTCAATGCGTTGTTTCAGGTCGTGCGTTGGGGGGCCGCGATTTATTTGTGCTACCTGGCCTGGCAGTTCTGGTTCGCAGACCATCAAGCCATAGAAATCGGAAAATCAGCAAAGAAAAAAGAGTTGCTGTCTGCGGTCGCTTCAGGATTGACCATCACCTTGGGCAACCCCAAGACCATTGCCTTTTATCTGGCGCTTTTACCGTTGGTCATCAATCTCGAAACGGTTTCTTTGCAGACGTGGGGGTTGGTTCTGGTGCCGCTGACTGTACTGGTACTGCTGGGGGTAGGGGCAGTGTTCATATTTGCCGCATTGCGCATTCGACATTTATTGTCGAGTGAGCGTGCTCAAAGGAAACTGTTTCGCGGTGCGGCAGCAATCATGGTAGCGGCGGCAGCGTCGATGCTGGTGCGCTGATCTGCCTGGAGGGTAGATGAGGCCGTTGATGGCCTCATCCGGTCAGCCGTTACAGCTCCTTTTTCAGATGCTTCTCGATCTGCTCAAGCGATTTGCCTTTGGTTTCCGGAAGGCACAGGAAGACAAATATCAACGAGCCGACGTTGATGGCCGCAAAGATGAAGAACGTCGGGTTGCCGATGGTATCGACTGCAATCGGGAAGGTGAATGCCACCGATGCGTTGAACAGCCATTGCATCGATACCGCTGTGCCGGTCAGCAATCCGCGCACCTGCATCGGGAACAATTCCGACATCAGCAGCCAGTAGACCGGCGAGATGCACATCTGCATGAACAGCAGGAACACCAGAATGCAGGCGAGGGCGGTGTAGCTCTGGGTCAGGTTCTGCGGCATGAATTGCAACACGCAACCCAGCGCTGCCTGCATCAGGATGACCATCACCAGCCCGGTCATCAGCAAGTGCCGACGGCCATAACGGCCAATCGCCCAAATGCCGAGCAGGGTCGCGATAACCGATACCACGCCGTTGCCGATGGTGGCGGTCAGCGCGGCGTTGGTGCCCATGCCGGTATTCTTGAGAATGATCGGGGTGTAGTACATAAAGGCGTTAACGCCTGTGAGCTGCGCGGTAAAGCCTAGACCGATGCCGATCAGCAACAACTTGATCACCCAGCCCTGACGCAGCAACTCCCTGGCTTTCGGGCGGTGACGAGCCTCCTCGTCCTGCGCTTTCATCTCGTCCACTTCGCGCTGCGCATCCTGCTTGTTGGTGCGCAGTTGCTCCAGCACATCCTGCGCTTCATCGAAGCGGCCTTTGGACGCCAGCCAGCGCGGCGACGGCGGTACGAAGAATGTACCGACCAGCAGCAACACTCCCGGGACCATGGCGATGGCCAGCATGTAGCGCCAGATGCCAGGTGTGTGCAGCAGAGCGGCCATGACCGCGCTTAGAACGTAGGCGAGCAACTGGCCGCTGACGATCATCAGTTCGTTACGGCTGACCAGTCGCGCACGACGCGACGGCCCGGCGATTTCGGCAATGAACACCGGCACCGTAGCCGAGCCGCCACCCACTGCGATACCCAGCAGGAAGCGCGCAGCAACCATGAACGGAATGGAAGGCGCGATGGCCGTGCCCAGTGCGCCAGCAATGAACAGCACCGACAACAGGCGCAAGGTCAGACGGCGTCCGAAACGGTCGGAGATGTAGCCGCTGGCAAGCGAGCCAAACGCAGCGCCGACGATCAGTGAGGCGGTGATCATTCCTTCGCTGTAGGCATCCAGGCCCAGCCCGCCCTGATCGGTGGGGAGCGTCATGAAAGGCAATGCACCGGCGATGATGCCGGTGTCATAGCCGAACGCCAGCGCACCCATGGTGGCCACGAGCACGGATATAAAAATGAGTCGATTCGGTGAAGCGCTTTGCCGACCTTGCGGATCGGCCGCTGCTGAGGTGCTACTTGAAGACATGAATCTGAAGTCCTTCGTTTGAAACCAGCGTCGCGCCAGTACGTAGATGTCAGGCTTAGGGCGATGTGTTGCGCGCTAGTTCCCTACAAACCCGGTCGGGATTGAATTCTTGAAGGCGCTCTGCGTGCGAGGATGGCTGAAACGATTAACTGCGTCTGGTCATAATGACCATATTTTTCCATTTTTTTGGTCAATAAGACTCAGTCTTTTTGACTGGTAAGTCTGCTATTAATTGATTTTAAAGAGGTTTTTATCTGGCACGCGCGTTGCTCTGACTCCATGAACGAAACTGCACACTCTGGAGTGGATCATGCTCAGCACTGCCCATCGCGACATCATCAAAGCCACCGTACCGATCCTTGAAACAGGCGGCGAGGCACTGACCACTCATTTCTATCGCATCATGCTCGATGAATATCCTCAGGTTCGTCCGCTGTTCAATCAGGCCAACCAGGCTAGTGGCGCACAGCCACGGGCGCTGGCCAATGCGGTGTTGATGTACGCGCGCAATATTGATCGCCTCGAAAACCTCGGGCCGCTGGCGGCGCAGATCGTCAACAAACATGTCGCGCTGCAGATACTGCCGGAGCATTATCCGGTTGTCGGTGCCTGCCTGCTGCGCGCCATTCGCGAAGTGCTGGGCGCAGAGATCGCAACGGATGCAGTGATCGATGCATGGGCTGCGGCGTATCAGCAACTGGCTGACATGCTGATCAATGCCGAGCGCGATGTGTATGAAAGCATCGCCGCAGCACCGGGTGGCTGGCGTGGCGGACGGCTGTTCAAGGTTGTTCGCAAGGTGCCGGAAAGCAGCGAGATCATGTCGTTCTACCTGCAGCCTGTTGATGGTAAACCGGTCATCGCGCACAAGCCCGGTCAGTACATCGGTATCCGGTTGAACACCGAAGGCGGAGAAATTCGTAGAAATTACTCGCTCTCTGCGCCTGCCAACGGTGTGAGCTATCGCATCAGCGTCAAGCGAGAGCAGGGGGGCGTTGCGTCCGGTTACCTGCACGATCAGGTCGCAGTGGACGACACCGTAGAATTGTTCCCGCCCTCTGGCGAGTTCGTGCTTGTCGAAGGCAGCAAACCGCTGGTACTGATCAGCGGCGGTGTCGGCATCACCCCGACGCTGGCCATGGCGGAAGCGGCGTTGCAGGCAGGTGGCCGACACGTCGTGTTTATCCACTACGCGCGTAATGCCAGCGTGCAGGCGTTCCAGGCGGTCATTGATGATTGGCGCGAGCGATATGCGCAGTTTGCGGCGCACGTGGTTTACAGCGAAGCTACGGCCGGTGATGTACCGGCAAATACCGTGACGGGGCTTGCTTCGACGGAGCATCTGCAGCAATGGTTGCCGGAGGACACGGATGTCGAGGCATACTTTCTTGGTCCGAAGCCGTTCATGGTGTTCATCAAGCGCGCGCTGCACGAGCTGGGTGTTCCGGACCGGCAGAGCCATTATGAGTTTTTTGGTCCGGCCGAGGCGTTGGCCTGAGCGCATTCAGATGCGCAGAAGCGCATATCTTTTGAAGCATCCCCTTAAAAAGGCTGCTTCAAGTATTTTTTGAACAGGAGGGCGCACCATGAATCTGGCCGAGCAATATCGAGCTTACATCGCCTGTCTTAACGAACGCCGCTGGCAGGATCTCGGCGATTTCGTCGACGACGATGTGCAATACAACGGCGAGCGGATCAGCGTGGCCGGCTACCGGGCGATGCTGGAAAACGACGTCAGGATTATCCCTGACCTGCGTTTCAACATTGACTTGCTGGTGGTTGAGGCGTCACAGGTTGCTGCCCGCCTGATATTCAACTGCTCGCCGCAGGGGCGATTTCTGGGGCTGGATGCGCATGGCCAGCGTATTACCTTTTCTGAAAACGTGTTCTACACATTCAGCGACGGCAAGATTGTCAGCGTCTGGTCGGTCATTGATAAAGCCGCAGTGGAGCGAGAACTTCGTGGCGGGCCAGCGGCCGTCTCCAGTGACAGAGGCGCCTGAAATTTTCATCGGTGCCTAGCTCATCAGCGCAGTCTTTCCGGCACGCTCGTGGAAGTAACAGCATTTCAGGGCACTCCCCGGTGGCAGCGCAGTCTTTTCTAGACACTTTCACCCCGCGGAGCCCGACATGATCACTGTCCACCACCTGAACAACTCACGTTCGCAGCGCATTTTGTGGCTGCTCGAAGAGCTCGACCTGCCCTACGAGATCAAGCGTTATCAGCGCGACCCGAAAACCAACCTTGCGCCACCCGAGCTCAAGACCGTGCATCCGCTGGGCAAATCACCTGTCATCGAAGATGGCCCGCATGTCGTCATCGAGTCCGGTGCCATTGTCGACTACCTGATTCGCCGTCATGGCGACGGTCGTCTGCAGCCGGACCCGGCCAGCGCTACCTACGATGAGTACGTGCAATGGCTGCATTTCGCGGAAGGCTCGGCCATTCTCCCGCTGATGCTCAACCTGTACGTAGGACGTCTGGGTGACGCTGGCGCACCGCTGCATCCGCGAATCCAGTCAGAGCTGGCCAATTATCTGGGTTACCTGAACGACTCTCTGGGGTTGACGCCTTATCTGTTGGGAGAAGATCTGAGTGGCGCGGATATTCAGATGAGCTTCATTGGCGAGTTCGCCAAGGCTCAGGGAATGCTGCAGCCGTACCCGAATGTGACGGCGTGGGTTGAAAGACTGCAGAGCAGGCCTGCGTACCGCAAGGCTTTGGAGCAGGGTGGGGAATATTCTTTCGCCAAGTAACCGCCATGCCAGAGGCGTTTGCGCCGCGCATAGTCACGAGAAGTGTTCTCCCGGACACCTCTCGTTCCCATGCTCCAGCGTGGTAACGCAGCCCGGAACGGCATGCGACGCGGAGCGCCGCACGATAGTTGCGATGATCGTTCCGCACGCTCTGCGTCGCCAAGGCGCGTACGTTGCCGGTCAGCCTTCGGACAGGCTTATCGAGTCCTGATCCGCTTCGGCCGCCAGCTTCAAGCGGTCGGCCTTGCTGATGTATTTGGCCTTGCTCTGCGGGGCCAGTTTTGCGCTGGCCTTTTTTGCGTGGGCTTTCAGTAGCTGCTGTATTTTTTTACGACGATTCATGCTCTTCAACTCGCTTGCAGATGCGTGGATGATACCAGCTGGAATATCTGCTCATACACGCGTCGATTACCCTACGTTTCCAACCATCTGCCACAGCGACGCCCCGACACCGGTGATGCTCTCTCCGGCAATCAGGCCTGCCGCTGCGGTAATGGCGAAGCGT
The DNA here is from genome assembly GCF_058129925.1 of Pseudomonas sp. Pme6b. Classification (NCBI taxonomy): domain Bacteria; kingdom Pseudomonadati; phylum Pseudomonadota; class Gammaproteobacteria; order Pseudomonadales; family Pseudomonadaceae; genus Pseudomonas; species Pseudomonas sp. Pme6b. The sequence continues at coordinate 4,789,397 of NZ_CM176704.1, read as the reverse complement.
TCTGTAAGGGACGGCCAGCGACAGTTCACCAGCCAGGTGAGCACCGCGCCAAGGGCCATCATCAGAGATACTGAGGCTGGCAGGACAAAAGCCAGGCCCAGGGCGGCGGCGCTCGGCATGTACCGGGTGCGATGGGCGGGTAACGTGCTGTCGAGGATGCCCAGCAACAACCCCGCCAGCCCGCCGATGAAAATTGCCCAGCGGATACTCGCTGACAATGAATCCAGGCCGTGGGTCAGCGTTTGCGCGACGGCTTTCCAGGTGGCTACCGCCGGGGCGGGCCATTCTTCGGTAAGCAGCATCGATTGCGGGTCCGGGATCAGCGCCATGTAAGCCAGGACGCCGACGATGCTGCCGACGAAAATCCCCAGTGTCTGGGCGATCAACTGTTTACGCGGTGTGGCGCCAATCGCCCGGCCGACCTTGAAGTCGTTCATCAGGTCCGTGCATTGCCCGGCAGAACCTCCGGCCGTGTTGGCGCTCATCAGGTTGATCGGCACCTGCCCGGGCGCGACGATGCCGAAGCTCAGTTGGGATAACTGCCCGATTGCCCCAATGGGAGGAATGCCGGTGGCACCGACCACTCGAGCCGCCACGGCCGCCAGGCAGATTGCCAGGGGAATGGTCAGCAACGCCATCCACAGGTTAATGCCGAACAACAGCGCCTGCAGGCTAACGACCAATATGATCGCCAGTACGAAACCGGCGGCAGGCCCTGCCTTTGGCATTGACCACGTCGTCCCGCCACTGGCTCTGGTGGATTTGTGCAGTGCCCACAAACGAATCACCAATGAGGCCAGGGTCGAGCAGACCATCAGGCTTACACCCGGCCACAGCAACCATTCCACCAGTGCTGCGAACTGCGGGCCGCTGCTGTCGGCCGGTAATATCACCAGCCCCTGTTCCAGCAGCCACGGCCCCACGCCGCCCCAGGCCAGCAGAGCACCGAGCAGCAGGGTCATGCCGACGCGAATGCCGATAATTGCGCCAAACCCCACCAGCAGCAGCGAAGGGTCGGCGGTAAAGGTCAGACGCTCCAGGTGAGCGCTCGGCGACCAGCGCGGGAAGGCCCATATGAACGTGTCGACCCACTTGGCCAGCGCAGACAGCAACGCGGTGCTGAGCAGCACCTTCAAGCGTATTGCGGCTTCGCGCCCATGGTTGTAGATGTGTAGCAGGGTTTCCAGAGTGGCCATGCCTTCGGGAAACTTCAGCGACTTGTCGTTGAGCAGTGATGGGCGCAAGTACCAGGCAATCCAGATCCCCAGAAAACTTACCGAAAAGACCCAGGCGATCATCGGGACGGCATCCAGTTGCTGACCGGTCAGCAAGGTATAAGCCGGAATCGGCGCGACCAGCCCACCGGAAATGATCGACGCAGCCGCCGACGCCACGGTCTGATTGATGTTGCTCTCATGCAGCGTCCACGGTAGGTGCGCGGACGAACGCTTTGACAGGCCTTGCCATATCGCATAACCGATCAACAAGGCGATGATCGACATATTGAACGACCAGCCAATCTTCAACCCGGAGTACACATTGGAAGGTGTCAACAGGATACCGAGCACGACCCCGGTAATGACCGCGCGCAGACTAAGTTCACGCTCGACAGGACTGGCAAGAGGGATCGATGGCGAGGTTGAAAGCATGCGAGTTCCTTTCGGCAATGAGACAAGGCAACCTATAAAGTGAGCGTCATATCGGCCGAAGGTTCATATGGCAGGCTTCGTTGTTGAGTGGCGTTAAGGCATCCGTTTGTCCCGATCTTTGCCGACCGGCTACGCAGGGTGCCTGTTGCGGGAGCATCAGAAATCAGACTCTTAGAAGGACATCGCCACGCGCCCTCTGATGAATTACAGGCGGTGAACCAGAATATCCAGCCCCTCGCCAGTGTGTGGAGTCTGGAAGTAGCGCGTGATCAGCCTGAACTCCGCATCTGTAGCCGCAAAGTCATGCTCTGCTGTTTCGTTACGAGCATGCAGTCTGGCAAGGCAAATATCATCTTCCACATCGAGATAGTGCAGTCGATGCTTAACCTGAGCGTCTTCAGCCAGGCTGCGAAGCCATTGGCGGTCTGCAAGCGTATTGGCTGGGAAATCCAGAACCACGCACATGCCGGACTTCAGCATGTCGATGACCAGAGGGCCGATGATGTCGCGAATCCGATGGGCCAGACGCACGTAGTCCGCCACTGATTTGATCTCGTCAGGGTAGAGCCGAGAGAGCCATTGATCTTCACTGAGCAGGATCGCTGAATGCTCGGTCGCGATTGATTTTGCCAGTGTCGATTTACCGGATGCGATCTTGCCGCACAGCAGGTGAAGTTTCGTGGCGAGCATCAAGGCGTGTCCCTTTTCCAGTCTTAAGGTGTGCATTCCTGAGCAGAGGCGAGGCCGTGACCCTGCGGGAGCCTCTCAGCCAAGCACATTCAGCGCATCATTGAAATGGCACTCGCGATCGTCACCGCAACATGCGCGTCATTCTAGTCGCATAACCCTGCGGCGATCATCCTGCGAACGGCGCGGGCAATATCTTGCGTCGCCTGTCCGGTCTGCTCGCCTGGCAACTGATCGAACATATGCGGCACGCCTGGATAGACGTGCATTTCAACAGGCACTCCCGAACGCGACAGGGTCAGTGCGAATGCCAGGTCCTCTTCAAGAAACAGATCGAGTGCGCCAACGCAGATGAAAGTGGGCGGCAGATCGCTCAGGTCGGTGGCCAGTGCGGGGGAGAACAGGGTCTTGCGATCATCGTCCAGTGCGTAGGCACCGCGCAGGCTTTCCCAGCAAAAATGATTGGCCTGGCGCGACCAGCTGAAAGTGCCGGTAGTCGGGTTGGCTGGCGGAGCGTCAGGCGCGCCAGTGCGGTGATCGAGCATGGGGTAGATCAGCACCAGACCGGCGAGTGTCCGCAGCCCTTTGTTTCTTGCCAGCAGAGCGAGCGCGGCAGCAAGCCCGCCGCCGGCGCTGTGGCCCATGATCACCAGGTTACCGGTGTTCATGCCCAGCGTCGGCCCGTGGCTGAATATCCACTCCAGCGCTGCGTAACAGTCTTCCAGCGGGATCGGGAATGGATGCTCGGGGGCGAGCCGATAATCGACAGCGACGATGATTGCCTTGAGCTCGACGGCTAGCTCTGCGAGGTAATCATCGGCCATCTCCGGGCTGCCCAGAACAAAGCCGCCACCGTGGATATACAGGATGACGGGGGGGGGGTGGGGTGTTCAAGCGGCGGGCCGGGCCGGTAAAGGCATAACCTGATGCCGACGTCCGAAACGCCTGTGGTCCAGTGCTGCTCGCTACGGGCCGCAGTGGCTGCCGTCCAGGCGGCACCGACGCGAGCCCTGATCCCGGGCAGGGTCTGATGTGTCCAGCTACCCGCAGGCTCATCCATGAACGAGTGATAGGCCGGGTCCAGCAATTCATTTGCGTTCAACGGTTGTCCCCGATGCGCAGGAGGTAGGAAAGTGCCCTGTGCACCTTCAGTGCCTAGAGCCAGGCTTTGATCTGCGTGCAGACTGCCGGCGTGGAAATGCCATAACGATCATGCAGTGTAGGCAGCGCTCCAGCGTCGAGAAAAGCGTCCGGCAGGGCGATCTGCCTGAAGGTCGGTGTAACGCCATTGCGCAGCAACACCGTCGCCACTGCTTCGCCCAGCCCGCCGATAATCGAGTGGTTTTCGGCGGTCACCACCAGACGGCCTGGTTTTCTGGCTTCCGCCAGAATGGTCTGCTCGTCCAGCGGCTTGATGGTCGGCACGTGCAGCACCGCAACATCGACACCGTCGGCCTGGAGTGCCTTGGCCGCTTCCAGGGCACGCATGGTCATCAGGCCGGTGGAGATGATCAGCACGTCGTTGCCGGTGCGCAGGGTCTTGGCTTTGCCGATCTCGAATGTGTAACCGTATTCGTCCAGCACCAAGGGCACGTTACCGCGCAGCAGGCGCATGTACACCGGGCCCTGATGCGCTGCGATCGCAGGGACCGCCTGTTCTATTTCCAGTGCATCACAGGGGTCGACGATCATCAGGTTGGGCATGGCGCGAAAGATCGCCAGGTCATCGGTGGCCTGATGGCTGGGGCCGTAGCCGGTGGTCAGGCCCGGCAGGCCGCAGACGATTTTGACGTTGAGGTTGTCCTCGGCAATCGCCATGCAGATGAAGTCGTAGGCGCGACGCGAGGCGAACACCGCATAAGTGGTCGCAAACGGTACGAAGCCTTCCCGAGCCATGCCCGCAGCCGCGCTCATCAGCAACTGTTCGGCCATGCCCATTTGGTAGAAACGTTCAGGGTGCGCTTTGGCGAAGATATGCAGGTCGGTGTATTTCGACAGGTCAGCCGACAGCCCGACGATATCCTGACGTTGCTCCGCGAGCGCCGCCAATGCATGACCGAACGGAGCCGGGCGGGTGGCCTGACCCTCGGAGGCGATGGACGCGATCATCGCCGAGGTAGTGAGTTTTTTCTTCGGGGCAACGGACGGAGCCGAGGTGTTATTGGCAGAGCTCATACGGTTTTCCCCTCGTCGAGGTTGTTCAGTGCGACGTCCCATTCGTGCTCATCCACGCGGATGAAGTGGGTCTTTTCACGGGTTTCCAGAAACGCCACGCCCTTGCCCATTTTCGTGTCGCAGATGATGACCCTGGGCTGAGCGCCGACGTGTTGGCGGGCCGCGTCGAAGGCTGCGACCAGTGCGTTCAAGTCGTTGCCGTCGACGCGCTGGGTAAACCAGCCAAACGCCTGCCAGCGATCCACGATAGGTTCGAAAGCCAGCACTTCACTGGAGTGGCCATCGGCCTGCTGGTTATTCACATCGACGATCGCGATCAGGTTGTCGAGTTTCCAGTGCGAGGCGGACATGGCCGCTTCCCAGGTCGAGCCTTCGTTCAGCTCGCCGTCCGACAGCAGGTTGTAAACGAAAGATCTTGAGGCCTTGCGCTTCAGCCCCAGGCAGGCACCTACCGCAATGCCCAGACCATGACCTAGCGAACCGCCGGTTATTTCCATTCCGGGGGTGTAAGTCGCCATCCCGGACATGGGCAAACGGCTGTCATCCGAGCCGTAGGTTTCCAGTTCATCGAGCGGGACGATTTCCGCCTCTATCAATGCCGCGTACAGCGCAATGGCATAGTGGCCGATCGACAGATAAAAGCGGTCGCGCTGCTCCCATTCAGGGTCTTCAGGCCGATAGTTCAGCGCGTGAAAATAGGACACGGCGAGCAGGTCCGCAGCGCCCAGTGCCTGTCCGACATAACCCTGGCCCTGAACCTGGCCCATGCGTAATGCGTGCCGGCGAATGTTATGGGCACGCTGCGCCAGCGAGGTTGAAGGCGCAGATAAAGTAGTGGCTGTCATGGTGATTACTCCGTTGACTCAACGATTGACCGAGGCGGCAGGGATGCGCAGCACCAGATAGGCGCCGATGAACAGCACGCCAGTAATCAGGTACATGCCAATGGCGCTTGAGCCGGTCGTGGTGGTGATCCAGCCGATCAGGTAGGGCGAACAGAAGCCCGCGAGATTGGCGAAACTGTTGATTCCGGCGATCCCGGCGGCCGCCGATACCCCGCCCAGCAGGGTGGTAGGCAGCATCCAGAACAGCGACGATGCCGAGAGAATGCCTGCTGCGGCGAGGCACAGGCTGAGCACCGACAGCAGCAGATTGCCGCCGAACAGCGCTGCCAGGCTCAGCCCGAGCGCGCCTGCGATCATCGGCCCGACCAGGTGCCAGCGGCGTTCTCGATGCTTGTCGCCGCTGCGCCCCATCAACAGCATCACGACGATTGCGCACAGGTAGGGAAGGCTGGTCATCAGGCCGATATGCAGCGGGTCGGAAACGCCTGCATTGCGAATCAGCGTCGGCAACCAGAAGGTGATCGCGTACTGGCCCATCACCACGCAGAAGTAGATGCATGCCAGCAGCCACAGACGCTTGTCGCGAATGAAGGCGCCTACCGACGCGTGTACCACTTTCTGGCTGTTGTCCTCTTGCAGTTCCTTGTTGACCAATTCCTTTTCTTCAGCAGACAGCCATGTCGCCTGATGCACGCCATCCTTCAGATAGCTCAGTACCAACAAGCCGACGATCACCGTCGGGATCGCTTCAAGGACGAACATCCATTGCCAGCCGGCCCAGCCATGAACGCCTGCGAAGCGGGTCATGATGTAGCCCGACAGCGGACCGCCGATCATGCCGGACAGCGGGATGGCGATGAACCAGAGCACGGTCATGCGCGCGCGGCGATAAGAGGGGAACCAGTACGTCAGGTACAGCAGCAGGCCCGGTGCCAGACCGGCTTCCGCCACGCCGAGCAGAAAGCGCAGGGCATAGAACTGCCAGGCGGTTTCGACAAAGGCGAAGAGGGCGGAAATGATGCCCCAGGAGATCATGATGCGGGCGATCCAGCGTCTTGCCCCGACGCGATGAAGGATCAGGTTGCTGGGCACTTCGCAGAGGAAATAGCCGATGAAGAACATGCCGGCACCGAGGCCGTAGACGGTCTCGCTGAACGACAGGTCGTTCATCATCTGCAGCTTGGCGAAGCCGACATTGACACGGTCCAGGTACGCGCACAGGTAGCACAGCATCAGGAACGGCATCAGTCGCCAGGCGGTCTTGCGGTAGGCATTGGCGCGCGTGGTCGACACCGCGTCGAGGGTCATGGTGGTTATCATGATGGTCTGATCTCTTGTTTTTATAGACCGCCAGGCATTCGCCCGGCGTATCGTCGATCCAGAACAAACACGGGCTGTTTGCCAGCCCGTCCACACGCGGTCAGTGAATCAGCATGCCGCCGTTCACATCCAGCGTGATACCGGTGAGATAGGACGACAGGTCGCTGGCCAGAAACAGCGCGGCATTGGCCACGTCCTGCGCTGCGCCCAGGCGGCCCAGCGGAATGCCGTCGATGATCGCGTGGCGTCGCTCATCCTGCATCAGACCGCCGGTGATATCGGTATGAATCAGGCCGGGGGCGATGGAATTGACACGCACCTGATCAGGCCCGAATTCACGTGCCATCGCCTTGCCCAGCCCCAGCACGCCGGCTTTCGCTGCACTGTAGTGAGGGCCACCGAAAATGCCTCCGCCACGCTGGGCGGAAACCGAAGACATGCAGACGATGCTGCCCGAGGATTGGGCGCGCATGGTCGGGATCACCGCTTGCGACATGAGCAGAGTGCCGCGCAGGCTGACGTCGAGCACCTTGTCGTAATCGCCAGGGCGGATGTCCAGAGTCTTGATGGGCTGTGTGATACCCGCGTTATTCACCAGAATGTCAATACGACCGTAGTGCGCGATGATTTTGCTGACGGCTTCGTGAACCTGTTTTTCATCGGCGACGTTGGCTGCCACGCCCAAGTGGCCTTCACCCAACGCGGCAGCGGCATCGTGTGCAGCGGATTCGTCCAGATCGATAATGACCACGCGTGCGCCATGGCGGGCGAACGTGACCGCGGTTGCGCGACCGATACCGCGCTCCGACGCCGCGCCGGTGATGACTGCGATTTTGCCTTGAAGAAGCATGAGGGATACCTCTGATTATTGTTGTTGGGTTCGATTCGGGTGATCGATGACTTCAGAGTGTTCCCGGTGCCGGTTCTGAGCAATGCCGCAAAAATCACTGGGTGCTGAAAAAAATTCACCTCTCGTCAATCCGCAATACCAGTGGTTGAATGCATGAAACTCGAATAATCGGACACATCGGAGTGTTCATGCAGCCTGATGACGATGCACCTCTGAGCCTGCCACCGCTGAAAGCGCTTCAGGCCTTCGAACAGACTGCCCGCTTCGGCAATCTGGCCAGAGCAGCCGAGGTCCTGGACCTGACACCCTCGGCAGTCAGTCACCAACTGGCCAGACTGGAGGCTTTGATCGGACGGCAATTGTTCGTCCGGGCCGCGCGTGGTGTCACGCTCACGCCGGTCGGCGAGCAGTATCTGAAAGATGTCTCGGGGGTGTTGCACAGCCTTGCCGTCGCGACCGAACGTGCGGCAAGCGATGTCAGTCTCGATTGCTTGCGCCTGCATTCCGCGCCCAGTTTCGGGCTGCTCTGGCTAATGCCGAGGCTGGAGGCGTTTCGGGTAAGCCACCCGGATATCCAGATCAACCTGTCGTGCTCTTATGAGTCGCTGCATTTCAGCCGGGACAAGATCGATGTCGATATCCGTCATGGCAGACCAAACTGGCCGAGCTACGAAGTGCGCACCCTGCGTGACGAGAAATTCGCTGTGCTGGCGTCTCCGCAACTGCTGGCGCGTCGCCCGGTGCACAGCGCAGCGGACTTGCTCGACCGCGAATTGATTCTCTCCGAAGCCACGTTGCTCAAATGGCCCGAATGGTTTGCCCGGCATGGACTGGCTCGCCCGGAAAAGCCTTATGCGCTGAGTTTCGACCGTTCGTACATGACGCTGGAAGCCGCCAGTCACGGCTTGGGTTTTGCGCTGGAAAGCACCTTGCTGGCGCAAAAGTATCTGGGCACTGGCGAACTGATCGAAGTTGCGCCTCAAGAATTGACTGCACCGGTTGCAGCGCATCATCTGGTCTTTCCCAGGGCCCATTCCGGCTTCCCCAGAGTCAGAAGATTTCTTGAATGGATGGAGCATGAGTTAGGGCAGGGGTTTGTGTTTTGAGCCGCCCCGCTTATGTTTTAGCCTCTTTGCCAAGCGTGAGCATGGCATAGGGCATGGCTTCATTCTCATGCGGTCTGAATAAGCCTCACCATGGAGATGTCATCATTTATGGAAAATAAACTGGTTTCCAGGACCGCAGTCGTTACCGGCGCGGCTCAAGGCATCGGTGCCGCCATTGCAAAACTCTTTGTGCAACAAGGCTGCTTCGTTTACGTCACTGATATTAACGACGACCTTGGTAATGCGGTTGCAGGCAACTCGATTCATCCAGCGGCCATCCTCACCCCCATGTGGGAACCCATGTTAGGTAGCGATGCCGGTCGTGAGGAACGAATGGCTGCGCTGGTTCAAGACACTCCGCTCAGGCGATTCGGAATGCCTGAAGAAGTGGCCGCTCTGGCCTTGCTGCTCGCGTCGGATGACGCCACCTACATCACGGGCAGTGAGTTCAACATTGAGGGTGGTCTGTTGGCTGGGACGGCTGCTACTCCGGCAGTCCTGAACGACAGCTAAACTAGGGACATTAAGATCGCGCCTGCGAAAGACAGTTTTTTACCGATTCTGTTGAATAAGTCGTCTACCAATGATCAGCCCGTTTGAGAAAACCAGTTTTTTCAACACAGCCGGCCCAAAGCTGCCCTTCGCGGGGAAAAAAATCATGGCTAAGTGCTACCGGTCGCAAAATACCGCAGCGGTGATGCTTGATAATCGTTTTTCTGAGAGACTGAAATTCGACAAATACGAAAAGAGAGTCGCGCTTCAGTAACTCTTTTCCTCCTTCAATTTGAACCACGCCGCGGAACAGGATTCTGCGGCCGTTGGGAGATCCGTTTGCTTAATGTCCCCAAGGATCTGATCGGTGATGACCGCCTGTCTCATGTGCTGAGTGCCAGCGAGAGACTGACCTGTGCGGCCTCGGTGGAGGAGGTCGTCGCTGTGTTGAGGGACACGGCGCGCGCTGCGGTAGGCGCGGAGGGCATTGCGGTCGTCATAGAAAATGAAGGCCGCTGTTCTTATGTAGCCGAAGATGCGGTCTCTCCCCTTTGGCAAGGACAGAGCTTCCTGATTGACCATTGTGTATCTGGTTGGACGATGCGCCATGGTGAGACGGTTGCGATCCGTGACGTTTGGCTCGATCCACGCATCCCGCAGGACGCTTACGCGCCGACCTTTGTCCGAAGCCTCGTGATGGTGCCCATCGGTAGACCTGTTCCGTTCTCGGCGCTTGGCGCTTACTGGTCCGATGTTCGCGATCATGATCCCGATACGATCAAACTGTTGGAAAGTCTGGCGCGACTGGCAACCATCGCAATCGAGAATGCGCGCCTGACCCAGGCACGCAATCGCGGGGCGGCACTAAGGACCACTCAGAATCGAATCCTGGAGCTGGCTGTAGAAGTAACAACCCTGAACGTTACCCTGGATGCAATCGTCCGCGAAGTGGAAGCGCTGTCAACGTCGGGATTCGTGGGGAGCATCGTGCTCCTGGATGAAGACATGTATCACGTGGAGCATTGTGCCGGCCCGAGTCTGCCTGACGCTTACACTGACGCTCTCAATGCCATTGCTGTCGCCCCGTTCCAGGGCTACCAGAGCGCATTAATGGCAGTGGCCGACATCATGATCGACCCACGCTGGAGCGAGTTCCGCGATCTGGCCGTCGGACATGGGCTGCTCGTCTGCTGGTCGGTTCCTATCCGTTCGGCGCAGGGCGCACTGCTCGGTGCGTTCGTCCTGTACCACCGTGAGCTGCGTGAGCCATTGCCAGCGGATATTGAGATCATCAACTTCGTGGCTCATACGGTCGGACTGATTGTTCACCGTGCACGAACGGATTCCGCGATCCGTATCAGCGAGTCGAGATTGCGTCTTGCCGTCGACCACGCCGATGTGGGTTTCTGGGACGTGGATCTGGTTCATGACACGCTGGTTTGGCCTTCACAAACCAAGGCGATGTTCGGCATCTCGGCTAACGTGAAGGTCACGTTGCAAGATTTCTATGATGGTTTGCACCCCGAGGATCGTGATGCGACGATCGACGCCTTCCTGGCGGCCGCAGATCCAGAGCGTCGCGCGCTCTACGAGGTCGACTACCGCACGGTTGGCCGAGAGGACGGCATCGTTCGCTGGATCGCGGCAAAGGGGCGCGGGGTGTTCAATGCAGCCGGTGTCTGTTTGCGCGTCACCGGCACCGCAATCGAAATCACTGCTCGCAAGGCTGCCGAGGAGGAGTTGAGGGAGCTTAACGACACCCTTGAAAGGCGAATTGTCCAGGCCATCGCCGAGCGCGAGGAGGTCCAGCAGACGCTGCGCCAGAGCCAGAAGATGGAAGCAATGGGGCAGCTTACCGGCGGCGTTGCGCATGACTTCAATAACCTGCTCACGCCCATTGTGGGCACGCTCGATCTGCTTCTGCGACGTGGCGTGGGTGGCGATCGAGAGCAACGTCTCATCTCGGGCGCAATGCAATCGGCGGAGCGTGCCAAGACGCTGGTACAGAGACTGCTAGCCTTCGCGCGCCGTCAGCCGTTGCAGACGGTTCCGGTCGATGTGGCCAAATTGCTGAGCGATATGGGCGATCTGGTGGCCAGAACGGCCGGGCCGAAAATCAAAGTGGTCGTCGACGCTCCAGAGAATCTGCCCGCTGCCATTGCCGATCAAAACCAGCTGGAGATGGCTGTTCTCAACCTTTCTGTGAACGCGCGTGACGCGATGATCGGGGGCGGCACCCTGTGCATATCTGCCGGTACGGTGCTGGTAGGCGATGGGCATCGTTCGAAGCTGCCGAAAGGCGAATACCTCTGTTTAACCGTCGCAGATACGGGCACTGGCATGGACGCTGCCACGCTTGGCCGAGCGGTGGAGCCATTCTTCTCCACAAAGGGTGTCGGCAAAGGGACTGGTCTGGGTCTTTCGATGGTGCATGGGCTGGCATCACAATTGAACGGTGCTCTCACGATTCAGAGTTCGCCAGGTTTCGGGACGAAAGTGGAGCTGTGGTTGCCGCGCAGCATGACCGTGCCAGCAGCGGCTTTGCACATTGTCGAGGCGTCAGAGCCGCAATTGACGCGCGGGATCGCGCTGCTGGTCGACGATGAGGAACTGGTACGGGCAAGCACCTGTTACATGCTGGCCGAGCTGGGTTACCGCGTGATCGAGGCCGGGTCAGGTGAAGAGGCCATGCAACTGATAGCCAACGGGCAGGCATTTGATCTGCTGATCACTGACCACCTCATGCCGGGTATCAACGGGACCGATCTGGCCCGGGTGGTCCGCTCCTCAAGGCCTGGAACCGCGGTCCTTCTGGTCTCCGGGTATGCCGAACGTGAGGGCCTTGATCCGGATCTTCCGCGGCTCACAAAGCCGTTTCGCAAAAGCGAACTTGCAGCATGCCTTGCCCCGCTTCACGGCAAGGGCGGCGGCCCCGCGTCAGAAGCTTATGGCTTGGCACCCTGACCTTCGCCAGAGTACGGGGTGAAGGCCGTCGTTCCTGTCAGCTCGGCTTTGGCAGTCAATGATGTGCCGCTCATCCCAGGCTACGGCCTCGCACCTGCCGACGGGATGATCATCGACGCTACGCCTCTAAACCTCCTTGGGCTGTGAAAATTTGCAGGGTTGGCCGCTAGCGCTTATATCCGCCCCTCAAACGGCCAGCCGATGCGCTTTCCAAGCATCACCGTCCTCGCTTTGCGAGCCTGTCCACAGCAGCTGCTTTTCCGGCGCACTAAACATCGAACGCAGGTTTTTTTCGATGGTGTTGCACAAGTCTTCCATGCGAATCTGGTGCTGACTGCTGCCGAAGGGCGCTTGCAGGTCGGTGCCGATACGGTCCATTGCCAGTAGGAGGCAGCCGACTACTGTGGATATCGCCGGGGTGAACCAGCCCAGGGTGGTTACCATGCTCAGTGGCATGATGACGCAGAACAAGGTGCTGAACAGCTTCGGAAAATAGACGTACGGGTAGGGCAGAGGTGTGTTGGCGATGCGTTCCATGCCGCCCTGGCAGTTGGACAGTTCGACCATGGTCGACTCCAGTCGTGCCAGACGAATGCTGTCGATGCGTCCCGCTGCAAACTCTTCGGAGATGATGGCTGCCGAGCCGTTCAGAATGTCATTGGGAAAGTTATTGCTATCAGAGGCCCGACGAATTTCGGCGTCCGACAACAGTCCGTCGAGTTTTGCGGTGCCGACATCGCCTTTGAGATGGGCCCGCAGTGCCCGCAGGTAGGCCACGTGGCGATGAAACAGCACTTCTTTCACCGAGTTGTTGCGATCATCGGTATTACCTTCAATCAGTGTAATCACCTGGCGGCCAAAGCTGCGTGAGCTATTGACCATCGCGCCCCACAACGTACGCGCTTCCCACCAGCGGTTGTAGGCACTTGTGTTGCGAAAGCTGATCAGCACGATCAATGCCGAGCAAAGCAGCGTGAGAGGCATCAGCGGGAAATCGATGCCCTTGCCTTCGATCAGCATGACATCCATCGTCACAGCCAGGTCCCAGAGCAGAAGCCAGAACAGCGACCAGCCAACATAGGTCACTGTTCTGCTGATGCACCGCCATTTTTTTTCGAAAAGACCCGTCATTACGGCACTCCCTTGCTGGGTTGGAAAAAGGCTGTGCATGTTCATTGAACACGCTATGCCGCGAACTTACGCCGCTTGCCTTAAAGCCCGCTTAATTTCCAGGTGCGTAATCTTCAACACGGTTTGCTGTGCTGTTTCGGCTGGAGCCTTTGAGTTCGGCATGCACAGGTCATGCACTGGAACCGTCAACGGATCCGGGACCACACAGCCTTTGTCGATCCTGTTCAATTGGCGGGTAGCCGGACGTTTCGCTGTTTCTGGCGTTGTTTGATCGACACTTCGCTGCATTGCTTTCGCGCAACTACTCGTTCCGGACAAGCCCGCCTCAGCGTTTTGCTGTTCAAACTCCGTAGACCGAGAGGGAATTTCCATGCACATCAACCGATCCGCCCCACAACCGCCCGGTATCGAGATGGAGAGCTTTCGAATCGCGTCTGACGCGCCTCTTGCTTCCAGTTCTGTGCGGTCCGTCAGCTCCGGTGCGCAGGACAATCTGCATGCGATTACTGATTACCTGAAGGATCATGTGTTCGCTGCACACAAATTGCCGTTGACCGACTCATTGGAGGACCACGCTGCCATTCATGCTCATAACGAGCAGATCGATGCGCTGATCGATGCGCGCGCCAGGCGTTTGAGCGAGCAGGGCGAAACCCGTGCAAGCATCGGAGAAACATTTGCCAAGGCGGAAAAGTTCGACCGATTGGCGACTACGGCATCAAGCGCGTTACGGGCCACGCCATTTGCCGCGGCTTCGGTGCTTCAGTACATGCAACCGGCGATTAACAAGGGCGATTGGCTACCTGCTCCACTCAAGCCGCTAACCCCGTTTATTTCCGGGGCGCTGTCGGGAGCGATGGACCAGGTGGGCACCAAGATGATGGATCGCGCGACGGGTGATCTGCATTATCTGAGCACCTCGCCGGACAGGCATCCATGATGCGATGGCTACTTCCGTGAAACGCCACTCGCCAGGGCTTGGCAGGCAGGTTGTGGACATGGGGATTGCGGTGCAAACGTACTCGGCGCGCAACGCAGTACGCACGGTATTGGCGCCGGCACTGGCGTCCAGACCAGCAGTCCAGAGTGCTGTTGACATCAGCGTGTCGGCGGCGGGTGGTCTGGCTGCCAACGCAGGCTTTGGCAACCGCATGCTCAGTGTGCAGTCGCGCGATCACCTGCGTGGTGGTGCATTCGTGCTCGGCCTGAAGGATAAAGAGCCCAAGGCTGACCTGAATGAAGAAACCGACTGGCTCGATGCTTACAACGCGATCAAGTCGGCCAGCTACTCAGGTGCGGCGCTTAACGCTGGCAAGCGGATGGCCGGCCTGCCACTGGACATCGCGACTGACGGGCTCAAGGCGGTGAGAAGTCTGGTCTCGGCAACCGGTCTGGTACAAAACGGTGTTGCCTTGGCGGGCGGTTTCGCAGGGGGAGGCAAGTTGCAGGAGATGGCGACGAAAAACATTACCCATCCGGCGACCAGTGCTGCGGTCAGTCAGTTGACCAACCTGGCGGGTTCGGCAGGCGTTTTCGCAGGCTGGACCACCGCTGCACTGGCGACTGACCCTGCGGTTAAAAAAGCCGAGTCGTTCATACAGGACACGGTGAAGTCGACTGCGTCCAGTACGACAGGTTATGTCGCCGACCAGACCGTAAAACTGGCGAAAACCGTCAAAGACAAAGGCGGGGAAGCGCTCGTCAATACCGGTGCCAGCTTGCGCAACACGGTCAATAACCTGCGTCATCGTCCCGCTCGTGAAGCGGATATCGAAGAGGGTGGTATTGCGGCTTCTCCAAGTGAAACACCGTTTCAGCCTGGGCGGTCGTAAGCAAACTGTAAGTTGCAATTAGACGGTAAAAAGGGGTGGGCTCAACGAGTGAGGCCACCCCTTTTTTCCAGCTGTCCGGTTGGGATTCAAAGCTCTGTGTGTTGGGTCGAGGCCTTGGTTTTATCATAGGCATGTTTGACATCGGTCATGGCGATGTTGCTGGTCTCCAGCTGCAGGTCTTCGCTGTCGCTTTTTACCAGTGCGAACTTGCCGTGATTAGCGTCTACACCGTCCAGCTTGATATTCATGTCATCAAACTGCTTTTCACCATTGGTGCGAACCAGCGTTCCGAAATTGTTGGCTTCGAAACCAGTGATGTTCAAATGAGTGTTCGCGTTAAGTTGGACAACCTTATCGTCTGCGTTTTCAGCACTGCTGTTTTTGATTTGCAGATTGGTCACCTTTGCGCCTCCCTCGCCCTTGACGGTGATCATGTCCTCCCCGACGTTTTCGGCGTGCACGTTATCGATGGTGACTTGCTGGGCGTCCTTGGCTTTCACGTGTATGCCATCCACTTCGTTCTCACCCAGGTTAGCGTTTTTCAAGGTGGCGCCTTCTGCCAGTTCGAACAAAGGCTTCTGGTTTTCGCTCTGGTCTCCGTTACCCATCGACTTGTCGGCGGTGAAGGTTGCGCCGTGTGCGTCATAGACTGTGTTGGCAGCGACTTTGATGGTGTCTTTCACCACAATGACCTTGCCTGCCTGGTCGTTGGCGCCCGCTGTATCCGAAACCGGACCCGTGCCTGAGGTATGGTTGGGGTTGGCCAGTTGCGGTGTGATTTGCGGTGTTACGCCACCATCGTTCTCGCTGCTGCCTTCGACAGAAGGCGTGTTGCCACCTGTTGCAGTGGGTGCAGGGCTATCGCCGCCGTCACCGCCTGTTGCAGTCGGCGTATCGCCACCGCCATCGCCCGTTGCGGCTAGCGTACTGCCGTCACCGCTGTCCCCGCTATCGGTTGAAGGCGTACCGAGCCCGCCATTGTTCTGAAAAGGGTCCTGCCACTCGCTCGAGTCCTGATCTGTGTCCTGTTTTTTATTAAGGTTCATGAGCATCTGCAGCAGTGAAACAATCAATGCACTGAACAGCTTGATGAGGTTGGACTCGGGGTTTGCTGTGTTGTTGGCATCCTGCGGGCTCTGCACGCTGTTGTCAGGTTGCCCGAAACTGACGTTTTTCGGTGCGGCGCTGTTGAACAGCATGGCACCAGCGTCTACGGCCTGTGGGGCGTTCTCATCGTGGAAGGTGTTTGTCTGCGGGCTTTTTTCACTCAGCGCCGAGAAGTCCAGCGCGGCTGACGTGGGTTGGTAGGGTGTGGGGGTGATACCGATGCTCATGATGTTTTACCTCGATGGGGTGGACATATGAACCAGCGTCGTCTTCCGGATTTACCAGCGTCGGTCGCCGTGTCCCTGTCAGTTCTATAGGTCGACGAGGAATTCGCCAGATGTCGCTCGAAGTGAGTGGCAAAGCGAGGTGAGCGGTTCCCGTTGAGACTGTCAGAAATTTTGTGTTCGGGCATAACATGTAGCTAGAGGTGCATGTATGCCGACCAAAAAGAAGTCCGCCAATGCAACAGCGAGGGAGTTGCCCTCGATTCCCCAAGAGCTGATCGAGCAGTTTGTTAAAGGCCCGATGAGCGCCGAAGCCATTCAAGACGCGTCCATGGCGTTCAAGAAGGCTCTGATCGAGCGTGCGCTAGGCGCCGAGCTGGGTCACCACCTTGGTTACCCTCAGGGCGCGGAGCGCCCTGAGGAGTCGACCAATCAGCGTAATGGCAAAAGCAGCAAGACGGTTCTGACCGACGACGGGCCGCTTCGCCTGGATATCCCCAGAGACCGCGATGGTAGCTTCGCCCCGATCCTGATTCCCAAGCACGAACGACGTTTTACAGGCTTCGACGACAAGATAATTGCCATGTACGCCCGGGGCATGACGGTGCGTGAGATCCGCGCTTTTCTATCTGAGCAGTATGGAACTAACGTGTCCCATGACTTCATCAGCTCAGTCACCGATGCGGTCATGGAAGAGGTGGGCACTTGGCAGCAACGACCCTTGGAACCGATGTATCCGGTGATCTTCTTCGATGCGTTACGGGTCAAAATCCGGGACGAGGGGTTAGTGTGCAACAAGGCTATTTATCTGGCGCTGGGGGTATTACCTGATGGCACGCGCGACATTCTGGGTATATGGATCGAGAGCACCGAGGGTGCCAAGTTTTGGATGAAGGTGTTCAACGACCTCAAGACTCGTGGCGTTGAAGATGTTCTGATCGCCGTCACGGATGGCCTCAAAGGAATACCGGAGGCGTTGGGGGCGGTTTTTCCTGCCACGACGCTGCAAACCTGCATCGTGCATCTGATCCGCAACAGCTTGGACTATGCCGCTTGGGATAAACGTCGGGCACTGGCCAAAGCACTCAAGCCGATCTACCAGGCGATCAATGCAGATGTGGCTGAGCAAGAGCTTAACGCCTTTGAAGCGGGCCCCTGGGGCAAGCAGTATCCGACTGTGGTTGCTGCATGGCGTCGCGCCTGGGATCGGGTTATACCGTTTTTTGTTTTCCCGGCGGGCATCCGCAAAGTGGTTTACACGACCAATGCCATCGAGAGCATCAATGCCCAGTTACGCAAGATCATCAAGACTCGAGGGCACTTCCCGACCGATGAGGCCGCGACGAAACTGATATGGCTTGGGTTGCGCAACATCACCGCCAACTGGGGTCATGCGGCACACGACTGGAAAGTGGCAATGAATCAATTTGCGATCCTGTACGGAGACCGATTTACCAGACCGAGCTGGTAAAACAAGGGCCTGCCTGACGGCAGGCCCTAACCAGCCCGAACACAAAAAAACTGATACTCCCTTCCCGTTTCGCCGCTATTGATGGCGATGTTTTCAATACGCCATCCCTGGTGCGCTTGACGAGCACACGGAACCAAAACGCCTTTACATTCGACTCAGTGCGGAACACACCGACAGAAAAACGGTGTGGTCTCATATCGCACTCAGAGGCCGTGAAATGAACAATAATGACTCGTACCACACCCTGATAAATGAAATCTGCGCGCTCAGCCTTATTTCCACGCCTGAACGTTTTTACGAGTCTGCCAATTTCAAAATCAGCGAAGTGGACTTCACACTTCAGTATCAGGATCGCGATGAGGGCCGTGCTGTTTTGATTTACGGCGACATGGGAGCGTTGCCGACACGCAATCGTGACGCTGCATTGCTGGCGTTGATGGACATTAATTTTCATATGTTCTCGGGTGCCCATAGCCCGGTTTTCTCCTGGAATGCTCAGACCAGTCGGGTATTGCTTATGGGTTCCGTGAGCCTGGAGCGAGCCTCTGCCGAAGGCGTGCTGCTGTTGATGAAGTCGTTCGCTGATTTGGCGAACGAGTGGCGCGAGCATGGGTTCATCGGGCGGGTCAAAACAGCAGGTGCCCCGGTTGAGCAGCCTGTTGCCACGGCAGCCAAACGCGAGAGCCTGTCGGCCTCAGGGAGGTTTCAATGAACACTCCGCGAATCGGTGGATCGGGCGGCATCGAGCTGGCCCGGATAAACCAGCAGCACGATGCTATTTCCGCCCAGACCGCTCACCCGAATGCAGTGACGCCAGGCATGAATCCGCCGCTGACTCCCATCAGGCAAGGCCGCACGCAGCAGAAAGCTCGGCTACCGGTGCCGCGCGGCTGAATGTTGCGGCGCGACACACGCAGCTTTTGCAGGCCTTCAAGGCTGAGCCTGCGACGGCTCCGGTCAGCGGCGCGCCGATGATCAGCTCGCGTGCCGCGTTATTGATTGGCAGCTTGCTGCAAGCTGAAAAGCTGCCTTTTGAAGTCATGGCCGAGCGTCTCTCCCCTGAGCGCTATCAACTGAAGCAGTTTCATGGTTCGGACTTGCAACAACTGCTGGACAAGTTTACCCAGCCGGGTCAGGCCCCCGACAAAGCCGAAGTCGGTCAACTGATCAAGGGCTTCGCGCAATCGGTCGCCGATCAACTGGAGCACTTTCAGTTGATGCATGACGCTACGCCCACCAAGACAGGCCCGCATGCCAACGAGGATCGGGCGACTCTTGCCGTCAGTCAGACAGCCGTTGGCGAGTACGCCGGTCGTGCGAGCAAGGCAATCGGCGAAGGGCTGGGCAAAGGCATCGTGTCGCTGGATGATCACATCGCTGCACTGGATGTGAGCCTGCAAAGTGCCGAAGAGGGCGCCAAGGACGCTTTGCACGCTAACAGACAGGCGCTGGTTGATGCGAAAACCACTCTGGTCGGCCTGCACGCCGATTTCGTCAAGTCGCCAGAGGCCAAACGCCTTGCTTCGGTCGCCGCACATACACAACTGGACACCGTCGTCAGTGATCTTGTCACTGCCCGCAACTCGGTTGGCGGCTGGAAAGGTGCCGGGCCGGTTGTTGCGGCTGCGGTTCCGCAGTTCATGTCGTCAATGACGCACCTGGGTTATGTGCGTTTGTCTACCAGTGACAAGCTGCGAGAGGAGGTGCCTGAGACCAGCAGCGACGCCAGCATGCTCAAGGCGGCGATAACCGGAATGGTCGCGGGCATTGCCCACGAGACAGTCAACAGCGTAGTGAAACCGGTGTTTCAGGCTGCCTTGCAGAAGACTGGCCTGAACGAGCGCTTGAACATGGTGCCACTCAAGGCTATCGATACCAATTCGGTGATTCCTGACCCCTTCGAACTGAAAAGCGAGCACGGTGAGCTGATCAGAAAAACGCCCGAGGAAATCGCTCAGGACAAGGCTTTCGTCAAGGGCGAACGCGCGGTGCTGAACCAGAAGAAGGTCCAGGGTTCGTCCACCCATCCGGTGGGTGAACTGATGGCTTACAGTGCCTTTGGTGGTTCACAGGCCGTGCGCCAGATGCTCAACGATTTACACCAGATCAATGGTCAGACGCTGAGTGCAAGAGCCTTGGCATCCGGCTTTGGCGGGGCGGTGTCTGCCAGTTCGCAAACGCTTTTGCAGTTGAAGTCGACGTATGTCGATCCCGCAGAGCGCAAAATTCCGGTAGTCACGCCAGACCGAGCCGAGACAGAGCTGAAAAAGGACCTGGCCAAAGGTATGGACCTGCGCGAAGCCTCGGTACGTACCACGTTCTACAGCAAGGCAATATCGGGTATTCAGAGCTCGGCGCTGACCTCGGCACTGCCGCCCGTGACAGCCCAGCCGGAAGGCGCGCGGGGTACGCTCAGTGCGGGGAATATCCTGCGCAATATGGCTCTGGCCGCAAAGGGCTCGATTTCCTATCTGTCCACGCGTTACGCCAACCAGTCTGTCACCGCCGAAGCCAAGGCGTTGAAGGATGCGGGGATGGGAGGCGCAACGCCGATGCTGGATCGTACCGAAACAGCCTTGAACAACATCCGCCACCCGAACAGGGCATCGCTGCCACATACCTTCCAGCCGAGCACGTTGAGCGGTATTCCAAGGGCTATGGAAAGCGCTTATCACATGGGCCGAGGCGCGTTGCAGCTGCCAACCCAGATCGCCGTGGACACGGTTCGAGTGTTGGCAGACGGTGCGCTGAACGGCGTGTCGTCAGCACGCGCTGCGCTTACGCCAGCAAAACCGCCTGAAGCTCGCGGGTCCGTCGACGAGCTCCGGAACACGGCCCCAACGCCGCCATCCAGCCCCACAGTGCAGCGGCCGGCACCCTCCGTTCCGTTTGACGACGAGCAGTTGCGGGCGCTCGAAGAAGGCTTGCTCGCTCCGCGTTGATTCCAACGCCGGGCACAGTCCGTACCTGTCTGCTGTCCGGCTGATTCAGACTGCTTTAACTTTAAAGGACTATAACGATGACACCCGATTTTGCCCGCTTCATCAACGCTCTGGGCGTCCAACTCGGTACATCACTGGCCTTGCAGAATGGCGTATGCGCCCTTTACGACGGCCAGAACAACGAAGCGGCGGTCATCGAATTGCCCGAGCACAGCGAAATGGTCGTCTTTCATTGCCGAGTAGGCCGTTGTCCGGAGCGTTCCACTGATCTACAGCGCCTGTTGAGCCTGAACTTCGACGTCGCCCGTTTGCACGGTTGCTGGTTTGCTGTCGATCAGGGCGATGTACGTCTATGCGCCCAGCGTGAACTGGCATCGCTCGATGAGCCGGCGTTCTGCGACGTGACTCGCGGCTTCATTTCCCAGGCTCGTGAGGCTCGCGCATTTCTACAGGCTTGAATAAAAAAGCGCCGCGTAAAAGCGGCGCTTTTTTCACTGTTTGCGTTTTCAGCTTTTCAGTTCAAACCCTTCTTGCTTCAACTTGCTCGCCGCTTCCTTGAGCGACGCCGATGGCCGCGACAACTCGCCGTCAAAGGTGTAACCAATCGGTTTGTCCTGGTCTGCGCCATAAATGAAGTTGATGCGCCCCAGCGTTTTAGTGACGCTCATATTCGCTCCGCTGTTATAGCTGACCAAGGGGGTGGGTGAGGTGAAGTTTTCAGCCTGAGTCGCGGTGTGGAATACCACCAGGCGCTTGATGCGCATCTGGTTGCGGTCTCCCAGAAGGGCGGAGAAGTCGCTTTGGGTCATGGTGCCGTCCAGGCTACCTTCGTCGATTTTATCGACCAGCGAGTCCTTCGGTTCCAGCCGTACGCGCGCCAGTGTCCCTATGCTGCCCTCCATGTCCTTGAGCATGGCGCGGAGTTTCGGGTCCTGGCGCATGAACTCGGCAACCCTGGCCGCATTGCCGGGGGCGCTCGCTTCACGCACTGAGCCCATGATTTTGGTGAGTATGCTTTCACTGCTCAGGCCGGAGAGGTTGGTTTTGCTGGTCTCAAAACGTGCGTTATCCATCACGCTGTGCTTATTGACTGATGCCCGATGCTCGACCGCCCCGCGTTTCAGACCACGAAGCGCTTTGTACTGCTTGTCGTTCTGCCATTGAGTGTCGGCAAACAGTTCTTCAAGGCCGTCGAGGTGCGCCTGAATAACCTCATCCGGTTTCTTGCCTGCGTAACGCGCATTCAGCGGGTCGGCCAGTTCGGCCAGTTTTGCTTTGGTCGTGCTGTCCTTGAATGCCTCGCCGAGGCTTTTAGACAGCTTGCCCAAACCTTCGGTGGTTATCGGCTTGGCGACGTTATAGCGAAACTTGACCCGTTTGACAGTCCTGTTCTCTACGCTGAAATTGACCGCTACTCCCAGATTGTTGGCGGCTGACTGTGACGCGGGCGTCGGTCCCGGGGCGGAGGCCGGTGTGCCTGTGGGGGCCGTGTGGGTGCCGCCGATCTGCCCGCGAAGCTGCCCGCCAAGCGTTGCGTTGTTGAGAAAACGCGGGCGGTTCTTGCCGCCTTCGCGCAACTCGGTCTTGTCGTTTTTCTGGGTCAACGAGTAATCGGTGTAGGTCATCAGGTTAACGGTGATGTTCGCCGCGAATCCGCCGCGTACCACCGCAGAGAACGAATTGCTATTGGGATCGGCATCCGGGTCTCTGTCTTCGGTCAGGTTTATCCCAGAGCGTAGATCGGCAGTTCCGCCCGCCGTAAGGTCGAAGTTGAATCGCCGAGCCTGGTAGGTCTCATGGTCTACTGCTTTTTTAAGCACCTGCAATGGATTCAGCTTGCCTTCAAACAGGTCGTCGACGAATGCGTCGATGTCTTCATCCGGAACATTGAAGACCACGCCGGCACGTTGGCTGGCAGCGACGGTGGCTGTCACGTCCACGCCCAGGCGAAAGTTGGGGGTCAATGTGCGGTTGTTACCGACGTCGACACTACGAGCAGGATGGTTTTCGTCAAAAAAGCCCGGCCAGTAGTCTTTGCCGGCACCGAAGCCACCGCTTACGTTTCCCGCACCTTCGCTGATCAGGTACAGGGTAACGCCGCCCTCGCAACGCTCGGCATTGAGTATGTAGTTACGGTTGCCGGTGGTACCTGCCGTTGGCCATATTCCTGTGGCCTTGTCGGCAAGAATGATGAACGGGGTGGTAAGGTTCAGTCCGTAACTGCGTTGCAGCCCGATTTCATCGTCGCCATGCTCCAGTTGCTTGAGCATGCTTTTGAATTTCCCGGCCAGTTCCGCCTGGTCCTTGCTGCCTGTGGCTGCGCGCATGTTGACGCTCACCGCATGATCAGCTTTTTTGAATGACTTGAGGAATGTCTTGACCGCTTCATAACCGCTTTCCAGCGCTTTGTTATCGGTAAAGCCCATGTCTGTAACCACCTTGACCGGGTTTTCGCCGTAAGTCACATCACGCAGCGTCGCCAGTTTGTTTTGTAACGGATCTATGTCGGCTTGCGGCGGTAGCTGTTCGACCTCGTCGAGCAGCGCGCCGAGGCTTTTCAGCGTGACCAGATCCAGCGCCAGACGCGCTTTACTCAGGCCATGCTCCTCACTGGCATCGCGGCGCTGCCCCAAGGGTACATCGGCTTTCTGGTGGCTGAGTTTCAGCCCTTGATACTTCAGCGTGCCGAGTAACTTTTTGGTGGGGTTTTCAGCAGACGGAGCAACTTGAGTCAAGGCGTCCTGAAGCTCCTTGACCAGGTCATGTCCAGAGCTTTTGAAGTTGAGCTTTGTGCCCAGCTCAGCAAGTTTCTTGCCGAACTGGGTGCGCACCGACGGCTTGGCCAACTCACCGTGCTGGTTAAGAATGCCATCTTGTTGCCTGAGGTTTTTCACCTTGCCATAGCTTTGGCCGATAGACATCAGCGCCGTATAGCTGTGATTTTCCAGCTCTTCGCGCAGGGTTTCCAGTTCCTTGACCAACGTAGCGCCTTGAGGCCCCAGTTTTGATTCCAGTGCGGCAATGCGCGCTTTCAAATCCTTGCCCGGGGCTGGCGGCCTGCCGCCGGACTCATTGATCAGCTCCAACTGCTTGAACAGCATGGACTCGGTTTCATAAACCTCATTCAGACCCAGACGACCGTGGTGGCGATGTTGAATACTGTTGCCAACGTTCTTCATCCAGCGGGGCACTTCTGCGGTGTTTTTGTAGACGTTGGCGCGCATGAATTCGCGGGTGCTGGCTTTTTTGGATTTCTCCACACCGCTGCGCCCGAATGCATTGATGTCCATTCTGAGCGTCAGCCCGGTTTTTGGAATTCGCCAGGTCTTGTTCGATCCCGTGATTCGCGAGTGCACATCATTCAAACCGTTTTCTTCTACCGGGCGCTGCTCGAAAGCTTGCCATTTGCCTGCACTGAGCCGCATCAGACCCTGGCCCTCGGCGTCTTCGACCTGGGCGCTGAGCACGTTGTCGTCATTGGCGAAAAGTGCCTTGACCGGCTGACCCCCAGGTAGGGCAACCGGCGTCCAGCGGGCGCGCATCTGATCCCCCAGCTTTGTCGATTGCCAAGCTTCCTTGGGCAGGCAATAAAGCCCGCCGGTACTGGTGAGCGCATGAAGGTTCTGTTTTTCATCCAGAGCAAGGCTCTTGATATCGCCTTCCAGGCCGGGGATATCGAGAGTGACGGGTTTGTGATCCTTGCTGTGGGCGGTCAGCTTGTTCTGGTCATCAAGGGCGACGAAGCTTTTGTTGCTGACCATTGCAAAGGCTGTGATCACCCGGTCGTCGAGGCCTTCGATTTCCTTGCCCATCTCGACTGTTGTCGAGCGCGCGGTCTGGGCCAGCGCTGTGTTGTGGTCAAAGGCCATGTTGGGGTGTTCAGGAGTCACCTTGAGCGCGTGCAGTTTGCCGCCCTTGAGCACATAGGCGTTACTGTCGGCACCGCGTTGCAGGCGGTCAATATCTTTTATACCGGCGTCTTTCCAGCATTCGGGCGTCGCATCCCAGCGCTGAATGCGTCCTTCGCTCAGGCCAACCAGACCCGCACGATCAAGGTTGAGCCGGTCAGCGGCGGTGGGCGCCGGGGGCATGGTCAGCCCGCGATTGTTGCTCAGTACCAGAGCATTGGTCAGGTTCCAGCCGCTTTCCAGTTTTGAATCCTGCTCATTGAGTGCGTGGGAGTGAATCTCGCCCTGGCGGTTTTTGATCAATGCATGCACACGGCCGTCATCCCCGTTGATGAATCCGGTGACGCTGTCGTGGCCACCCAGCGGCAGGCCTGCCAGTTGAAAGTTTGCCTGATCGGGCGTCAGCTTCAATTGCGGGTCATTGCTTTCAAATGCACTACGGTCCGCGCTGTAAAGTCTGCCTTGGGTGTCTGCTATGAACAGCTTGTTGTCGCTCAGGCCGACCGCAGCCGCTTGCGCCTTGCCGCCGTCGAGTTCGAGCGCTTTTGTTTTCTTCTCGGTCAGATCGCCAATCACCGGGCTCATGTCTGTGAGCAGGATCGCCTGAGTCTCCTTGCCGCTGAGCAATGCCGCTCTGTTGTCCGGTGCCACCGAAAATGACTGCAGATCCTTGACTTCGATGTGCGGCATGAAAGGGCTCGTGAGGTCGACTACCACATCGTCGCTTTTCGCATAGACCGAGCCGTTGCCGCCTGTGGCCAGACTATTGAAAGCAATGTCCTCCGTGCCTTCAGGCGCTTTCCAGCGAGCACTGAGCGGGTCGAACTGATAGAGCCGGTCTTCATGCACACGCATACGCTCGCCGTCGTGCCTGAGAAGCACGCCGGTGATGTGAGCGATGTGCGCCTTGCCGGGCAACTCTTGAGTCTTGCGTCCGCTGGCGGTGTCGATGTGAATGTTGCCGTCTTCACGCTCCAGTTTCACCGCTGGCGGTTTCTTTCCTTCTATATGCAGTGCTTCTTTGCTGCTGCGGATCAAGGCTAGCGAACTGTCGTCCTGCGCCAGGTGCAGCAGGTGCCCGTTGGCCTGTAGCAACTGATGGCCGTGCACGCCGTCTTTGCTTTGATGGGCCAGGTAGGTTTGCATGGGGGTGGCGAGAATGGAATCCAGCAATGGGGCCAGGCCGGGAGTATTGAACGTGGAGAAGTCAGGCTTTCCCTTGGCGTCCAGTTGAATGCTGCCTTGTGGCTCTGAGTTGCGAACCAGTTTTTCGTCTTTCAGCTCGAAACGGCCTCCGTTGCTGCGCGTCATCATCGATTGCCGAGAACTCTGGAGCGTCGCCGGCTCGTCCGGGTCTTGGGCTTTGGTGCCGGAAGTGCTGGCGCCGCTATGCCCCGCACGCGTCACTGGCTGGCGCGTATCCTCCAGGTCATCAAGACTATTGCTCGATAACTGAGATACAGGCGCTTTGTCTTTGGCTGTCTTCGAATTTGAAGTGGGCTGTGAAGGCTTGACGTTTTTTACGGTGGGAGGCGTGGCCGCTTTCTGCTGCGGTGCCTTGGATTTCTGGAACAGTTTGCTGACGTTCTTCAGCGCTCGCTTGCCGACACTGCTCAGTGAGTGCGAGGAGCGTTGTTTGGGTTGTTCGATTTTTTGCTGTAGATCCGTTGCAGCGTTCGTGTTTGCCGGGACTGGCGGCTGAATGATGCTCCCGGTGTTGCGGTGGATCGATGATGAATGCACGGTGAATCTCCCTCTCCATGTGCCACTGATGACAGCCTGATGCAAAGCTTGGAAATTCATTCATTGGCTGAGTGGCACCTGATAATGGAGGGTTCCATCGCAAATACTTATGGCTGAAATGATTCAGCAAGATGCCTGGCGCGGCTGATATCGGTTTCAAAGGGAACCGTAACAGTGAACGTGCCACGTAGGATGGACACGTTCAGGACATTCCTCCCATGCCCGCCGTTGCCTCCATCGTATCGAGCCCCCGCTTGCTGGCTCGCGCTATTCAAATCGCTGTCCTCGCCCTGGGCTCGCTGTGTGTGGGTTGTCAGTCTGTGGACTACTCAGCACCCCGGCAGGAACGCAATCCGCGGCTGGTTACGGGCCTGGTCTACTGGGGAGGAGATGATCAGGAAGGTGCGCGGGCGGCAGAGAAAATTTCCGATTTGCCCGTCTATAACGGCGAGGACGTGTGGCAGCGAGTTGCGCAACGCAGCAGGCTGGCCGATGGCCAGGGTATGAATGAGCGTATCGCTCGCCAGCGCGATTGGCTGCTGAGCAATCGTGGGTTTATCAGTGGGGCAAGTGTCCGGGCCAGCCCCTATCTGCATTTTATTGTCGAGCGCCTGGACGAGCGCAACATGCCGTTGGAGCTGGCGCTGTTGCCAATGATCGAAAGCTCCTACAACCCGATGGCCAATTCACCGGCTGCGGCGGCTGGCCTGTGGCAATTCATGCCTTCTACCGGGCGCAGCTTCAATCTTTATCAAAGCGCTACGTACGACGCTCGCCGTGACGTGGTGGCCTCAAGCAAGGCAGCGATGGATTACCTGACCCGCCTGCATGATCAGTTCAATAATGACTGGCTGCTGGCACTGGCGGCCTACAACTCGGGCGAAGGCACAGTCGGCCGGGCGATTGAGGCCAATCGGCGGCGCGGACTACCTGTTGATTACTGGCACCTGAATTTGCCCAGGGAAACCCTGGATTACGTGCCCAGGCTGCTGGCGCTCTCGCTGATCGTGCGCAACGCCGCTACCTATGGTGTAAAACTCACCCCGGTCGCCAATACGCCATATTTTGACGTGGTCGAACTCAACCATGCGGTAGACCTGACCCAGCTTGCGGCCACTGCGGGTGTGGATGAGGGCCAGTTGCTGAGACTCAACTCGGCGTTTCTGCGCAAAAAAACGCCAGATGGACCAGGGCGGTTGCTGTTGCCCAAGACTCAGAAGCAAGTGCTGACAGCCGGTATCGCGCGAATAACCGGGGAATCTCCTGTGACTACGGGCACCCCTCAGCGCATTGATAAGCCTGTGGTCGAACACTTGGCATTACCCCAGACGGCACAGCCGGTGAGGGTGGTCGAGCGAACGCCGGTGCCCAGGCCAGCGCAGCCGGTTGAGGTAGCTGAACGGGCACCTGTGCCCAACCCAGTGGAACCCATGCGGGTAGCAGAGCAGTCTTCTGCGCCGCAAACACCACCCTTGGTACCGGCTGTCGAGCATAAAGAGCCGCCGATGACCCCGCGGACACCGGCAAGGGAGGCATTATCGGTGCCTAGCGTGGTACAAGTCGGGCGCTACGTGGATGACCGCTCGTCGCCTCGCAGGCGTGATGATATCGAGGATCGTACGGGCCCGCGCGAGCTGCCAAGCGGCCCGCGTATCGTGGTCTATGCCAGCGGGTCACGCTAATAACCTGCGGTTTTAAAGCCGGATGTATAACAAAATCACCTGAAAAATGCCCTTTTTTGGTGCTTTTTCTTGTTGGCGTTTCGGTGTGACTCGCCGTTAAGACGCTATATTTCAACGCTGATACGTCCTTGTTTTTGTTCTCGTTCGTGGCAGGTAGCCATGAACTTTTTACGCTCGCAGACTATTTTTGCTGAACTTTTTTAAAGTTTTGTAAGCTAGTGCTTACACACATTTAGAAACATTCTTCCGTGATGACGAGGTATCACCGTTCGTTATGGTCACCGCCTTTGGCGTGGTGACAGCTTGCGATTGACGGATTGTCCTACACTGAATCCTTTCAGTTAACTATCTCTTCGATCAAATTTTGAGACCGCATGCCATGAAACCCACCCGTTCGGATAGCCGAATGGGTGGGTGGCAAAAAGCTATCTAGTTTCGAGCCCAAAAACCGGGAGGATTTTGTAACCCTCCATGCCAAGGGTGAGCGGCGTTCGGAAAACCGAATGTATAAAAACCCATGAGTCACCCTGTCGAGCGTTACGTGTAACGTCTTCCGTTCCCCATCAGTAAGTTAAGTTTCAATGTCGAACTTTTCGTTTTGGTCAGGTAGTTTGTTAAGTTTATTTTCCTTGAAAGGGGACTGCTTGAGTATGGGTTTCCCGTTTTAATTTCTTTCAGCCCGTTATTAAGTGAGCCCTTGTAAAACGGCCTATAACGTTAAATTTATTTTTATAAGTCGAGTGACTTTTCTGTGAAGTTTTTTTAATAATAAACCGTGTGGTTATATAGTTTTTTGCCAGGGTCCAGGACGGGGCAGTGCGGTTAACTCCCCGGAAGCCGGGGGTTTTAGCGTTTTTTGAGCGGTAAGCGCTTGATCGGAATAGAGTATCGATAGATTAAACTAATCATCCCAACAGTCTGGCTCTATGCGGGTGTTGCTCGTCATATGACGATATTACTATGATAATAATTCTCAACTTTGTGAGCTTTTTCTCATTTCATGGGGAACTAAATTACTATATGTGTGCCTTGTAAGACGTGGTATTAATAGTCCGCTTGCCACCCACAGTGAGAGTGATCGATGAGCACAGACATTGATAAGGGCGTCCGAGAGTATTGGGACGTAACTGCATTATCCGCTGGTCATCAAATTGTAATGAACAGCGCGTTTCTTGATATGGACTTACTGCTGTGCGGGGAAACCGGGACGGGTAAAGACACCCTGGCCAATCGCATTCATGAGCTGTCCAGCAGGTCCGGGCCCTTTGTCGGCATGAACTGCGCCGCCATCCCCGAATCGTTGGCAGAAAGCCAGTTATTCGGTGTCGTCAATGGCGCATTTACCGGTGTCTGCCGCGCTCGCGAGGGCTACATCGAAGCGTCCAGCGGCGGTACGCTTTACCTCGATGAAATCGACAGTATGCCGCCTAGCCTCCAGGCCAAGTTACTTCGCGTTCTGGAGAGCCGGGGGGTCGAGCGGCTGGGCTCAACCGAATTCATTCCACTGGATCTGCGCGTGATTGCTTCCGCCCAGCGCCCTCTGGATGAACTGGTGGAACAAGGACTTTTTCGTCGCGACCTGTTTTTTCGGCTCAACGTGCTGACGCTTCACTTGCCAGCCTTGCGCAAACGTCGCGAACAGATCCTGCCATTGTTCGACCAGTTCACCCAGGAGATTGCCGCTGAGTTCCAACGTCCCGTTCCTGTACTGGACAACGGTCGTGTGCAGATCCTGCTCAGCCATGACTGGCCGGGCAACGTGCGCGAACTGAAATCCGCAGCCAAGCGGTTTGTATTGGGGTTCCCGCTGCTGGGGGCCGAGCCAATGGATGCGCGCGATCCGGTGACAGGTCTGCGCATGCAGATGCGCGTGATCGAAAAGATGCTTATTCAGGATGCGTTGAAACGGCATCGACACAATGTCGACGCCGTGCTTCAGGAGCTCGAACTGCCGAGACGTACGCTTTACCACCGCATGAAGGAGTTGGGAGTTGCTGCATAGATCGCAGCAACGGCTGGAGTCCAAAAAGCTGATGTCTCGGGGGTCATGTGATGGATCTTGATGAGGGGTTTGATGACGACCTGGACGAGGAGCGTGTTCCAAATCTGGGGATCGTCGCTGAAAGCATTTCGCAACTCGGTATCGATGTGTTGCTGTCAGGCGAGACCGGGACTGGCAAAGACACTATTGCCCAGCGCATTCACACAATGTCTGGCCGTAAAGGTCGCCTGGTTGCGATGAATTGCGCTGCGATTCCGGAGTCGCTGGCAGAGAGTGAGCTGTTTGGAGTGGTCAGCGGTGCGTACACCGGTGCTGACCGCTCCAGAGTCGGCTACATCGAAGCGGCACAAGGCGGAACGCTGTATCTGGATGAGATCGACAGCATGCCGCTCAGCCTGCAGGCCAAGCTGCTGAGGGTGCTGGAAACCCGAGCACTGGAACGACTGGGTTCGACATCGACGATCAAGCTGGATGTCTGCGTGATCGCTTCGGCCCAGTCGTCTCTGGATGATGCCGTCGAGCAGGGGAAATTTCGTCGGGATCTGTACTTTCGCCTTAACGTGTTGACACTCCAGCTGCCACCCTTGCGCACACAGCCTGAGCGCATTCTGCCCTTGTTCAAGCGCTTTATGGCCGCGGCTGCCAAAGAACTGGACGTCGCCTCTGCCGATGTCTGTCCGCTGCTTCAGCAGGTGCTGTTGGGGCATGAGTGGCCCGGCAATATCCGTGAGCTCAAGGCTGCTGCAAAGCGCCATGTATTGGGTTTCCCGGTGTTGGGTGTCGACCCGCAGAGTGAAGAACACTTGGCCTGTGGGCTCAAATCCCAGCTGAGGGCGATTGAAAAGGCCCTGATTCAACAGTCACTCAAGCGCCACCGTAACTGCATTGATGCGGCAAGCCTGGAGCTGGACATGCCACGCCGCACGCTCTATCGACGTATCAAGGAGTTGCAGATCTGATTTTTTGCAGAGCGCTGGAACCGATTTAAGGGTCGTTACCACCTATATGTACCAAGCAATTACGCTGGTACAGACCAAGGGGTATCACGTTATGAGCATCATAAGTTCTCTGACTAACGCGGGTCGCGGTGTCGTTAACACAGTGGGTGGCGCTGCGCAGGGTATCAACAGCGTCAAGAGCAGCGCCGACCGCAACATTGCACTGACCAAAAACACGGGCAGCACTGACAGTATCGACGCTACCCGCTCGAGCATCAGTAAAGGTGATGCAAAAAGCTCCGAGCTTGACGGCACTGCGAACGAAGAGAACGGCCTGCTGCGTGAGACGAGCATGCTGGCGGGCTTCGAAGACAAGAAAGAAGCCCTTTCCAACCAAATCGTTGCGAGCAAGATCCGGAACTCGGTCGTCCAGTTCTGATTTCTTGAATGCCCCCTTCACACAGAGGGGGCTGCTACTTTGAGGAGGTTGTGATGCAGAGTCTCAGTCTTAACAGCAGCACGCTGCAAAGCCCGGCGATGGCGCTCGTTGTGATCCGTCCTGAAACCGAGACAACCGGGCCGAGTACATCCAGCCGGGCGCTTCAGGAAGTGATTGCGCAGCTTGCCCAGGAGCTGACTCACAATGGTCAACTGGACGAGAGTTCGCCATTGGGCAAGTTGCTCGGCAAAGCGATGGCCGCAAGTGGCAAGGCTGGCGGCGGCCTCGAGGACATCAAGGCTGCGCTGGACGCGCTTATCCACGAAAAGCTGGGCGACAATTTTGGCGCTTCTGCCGACAACGCCTCGGATACCGGACAACCCGACTTGATGACACAGGTGCTCAATGGCCTGGCCAAGTCGATGCTGAATGATCTTCTGACCAAGCAGGATGACGGAACTCGTTTTTCCGA
This sequence comes from Pseudomonas sp. Pme6b, assembly GCF_058129925.1. Taxonomy (NCBI): domain Bacteria; kingdom Pseudomonadati; phylum Pseudomonadota; class Gammaproteobacteria; order Pseudomonadales; family Pseudomonadaceae; genus Pseudomonas; species Pseudomonas sp. Pme6b. The sequence goes on along the minus strand of NZ_CM176704.1, from coordinate 4,757,418 downwards.
GGACGACATGCCGATGCTGAAAAAGATCGCGGAGTTCATGGACGACAACCCCGCACAGTTTCCCAAACCGGACTCGGGTTCGTGGGTGAACGAACTCAAGGAAGATAACTTCCTCGACGGCGACGAAACAGCGCAGTTCCGCTCGGCACTCGACATCATCGGCCAGCAATTGGGCAGTCAACAGAATGCAGCCGGCGGTCTGGCGGGCGATGGCGGTAGCAGCGGTGGTGGCCTGGGCAGCCCTGTGAGCAATACGGAAAATTCGCCTGGTTCACTGGGTGATCCGCTTATCGACGCTAACACCGGCCCCGCCAGCAACAGCAATTCCAATGGTGATGTGGGCCAGTTGATCGGTGAGCTGATAGACCGGGGACTGCAATCGGTATTGGCCGGTGGCGGCTTGGGAACACCTGTGAGCACCGCCAATACTGCCCTTGTGCCTGGCGGCGAACAGCCGAATCAGGACCTGGGTCAGTTACTCGGTGGCTTGTTGCAGAAAGGTCTGGAAGCGACGCTTCAGGATGCTGGCCAGACCGGGACCGGCGTGCAGTCCAGCGCTGCTCAAGTTGCCTTGCTGCTGGTCAACATGCTGCTGCAAAGCACTAAAAACCAGGCTGCTGCCTGACTGATACCCGCCTGACGGAGAACTCAAGTGACCGTTTCCCACCTTGGTAATGTTAAAAACATCTCGCCGGAACTTGGGCAGGATGTGCCACAAGGGCTCGTTTCAGAACCTCCCCAGGCGGATGTCGATATCTTCACCGCCGCAACGCGCCCGGATAATGTTTCAAGCGGTGCACCGCTTTCCGAGCATATCGCCAGCGCGATTTCCGGCGGTCTGGGCGAAACCGAAAAAATGTCCCAGCAAGCCATGCGCTCCATGAAAAAGGCCTCGGGCAGCGGAGAGGCACTGGATATCGCGGCGATGACTCGCACATTGTCGCAATGCTCGCTGCAGACAGCGCTCACGACCAAAGTCGTCAGCAAGACTGCGCAGGCAATCGACAAGCTGACCAACCTGCAGTAGAGGTTCTCGTGAAATTTCTGAGCGCAGGGCTGCTGTTGTTTTGCATGTTGTTGCTTGGCGGGTGCAGTGATGAAACCGATCTTTTCACTGGCTTGTCCGAGCAGGACTCCAACGAGGTGGTTGCACGCCTTGCGGATCAGCACATCGATGCGCGCAAGCGCCTTGAAAAGACCGGTGTCGTGGTTACGGTCGCAACCAGCGACATGAACCGCGCCGTACGTGTGCTTAACGCTGCCGGCCTGCCACGCCAGTCGCGCGCCAGTCTGGGCGACATCTTCAAGAAAGAAGGGGTCATCTCGACTCCTCTCGAAGAGCGTGCCCGCTACATCTATGCCCTGTCTCAGGAGCTTGAAGCCACGTTGTCGCAGATAGACGGTGTCATCGTGGCCAGAGTGCATGTGGTGCTGCCGGAGCGCATCGCTCCGGGCGAGCCGGTGCAACCTGCTTCCGCGGCCGTATTCATCAAGCACTCGGCTGCGCTGGACCCGGACAGTGTGCGTGGGCGTATTCAGCAGATGGTCGCCAGCAGCATCCCCGGCATGTCTGCGCAATCGGCAGAATCGAAGAAATTTTCCATCGTTTTTGTACCGGCCACCGAGTTTCAGGAAACGACGCAATGGGCCAGCTTCGGACCGTTCGAGCTCGACAGCGAAGAGTTGCCGTTCTGGCACCTGATGCTTTGGCTGGTACCGGCCGGTGTTGTCGTATTGCTGCTGATTATTGCGCTGCTGCTGCGCAGTGACTGGCGTGCCGCGCTGCTTCGTCGGATCGGGTTCGGCGCGCGGAGTCGCTCAACCGTACCGGCGCGTGCCTGATGGAGCTGATTGCCGAGGACCACTGGGTTCAATGGTGGTGCAACCCCTGGCAGTTTGCGCATCCGGACTGGCAAAGCCGTTTTGCCTTGAACTGCGGCCTGACACTCAGTGACTGTGATGGGCTGATAGCCAGTCGTCACAGCGTATTTTTGCAGAGTGTCGGCATTGAACCCGATCAACCGCCGATGCCTGCTGAGCCGGTGTTGCGCTGGCTGGCGCTGACACCTTTACAGCGTGAGCAGGCGCTGGATCTGGCCCGGCGCATCTGCTTTTGCCGAAATGAAAGCGATGGCGCTGACGGGCAATGGTGCTGGGCGCTGACCAAAGCGCTGCGTCCCGGCGTCTGGCTGGAACTTGCCAACGAAGACCCTCGCTTGCTGTTGGGGGCCTGGCTGGGGCCTGAGTATTGGTCGCGATTGCGTCTGGCCTGGGCGCCAGATGAGCTTCCCGACACCCCGTGCGAGGCACCCGAGAATAAACTTCAGACGATGTGGCAGGCCATTTTATGGCGTGTCACGGCGGTTTGAATTCGATCCGGTTCGCTCTGTATCAGGAATTCCCCATGCTCGCCAAACGCAGTATTACGCTGACTGCCACTGCGCTTCTGCCTGAACCTGTGCTGCGTCGTGAAGACATTGCCAACAGCCTGCTGGCTCGTGATGTTCTAGCCGACGCGCAGCGCCAGGCAGAGCAAATGCTGGTTCTCGAACAACAGAAGGCCGACCTTGTGCATCAGCAGGCGCTGGCCAGCTTCTGGGAAAACGCCAATGCGTTCCTCGCTGAACTGCAGGTGCAGCGTGAAGTGTTACAGCAGCAAGCAATGGCTGCCGTAGAGGAATTGCTCAGCGAGTCGCTTCGGCACCTGCTTGACGACACGACGCTGGCCGAGCGCGCCAGGGCACTGGTGAAAAATCTCGCGGCCAGTCAGCTCAACGAAGCGGTGGCGACCCTCAGCGTTCATCCCGACATGGCCGAGCCGGTCGCCGAGTGGCTGGCTGACAGCCGGTTTGCCCAATACTGGCAGCTTAAGCGCGACGCATCGCTGACCACCGAACGCCTGCGTCTGAGCGATGCCAATGGCGCGTTCGACATCGATTGGGCGACGCTGCGCAACGGGCTGGCAGGCCGTGACTCGTCTGCCTGAAACAGGCTCTTGCGCCGAAAATGGAACCGCTCCAGCCGTTTGCTCCACTCAAGGTTTGAACCTTCCTGCTGGAGTAAAAGGACATGATAAGTTTCAAATCTCTGCAAAATAACCTCGACAGCACGCTGAATCGCGCCTTGTCCGACGTGGATGACGTGCTTGAGGGTGGCAACGGACATTTCACTGCCGATGACATTGATGCCTTCGGTGAGGCAAGTCAGCAAGCCGCTGTCAGTTCCAACATCGCTGACCAGTGCCAGCAAGCCGGCTACAAAATGACCAAAAATGTCATCGATGGATTTCAGTGAGTTCGCTGAGGTCGTCGGCCAGTGGTGTGATCAGCGTCCAGCGACTGCGCTGGACTGCTGGGTCGACGACGCCAACGTCCGCCTGGAAGTGGTTGGTCATGGAATACGTTGCAGCATTGAGCTGCTCGATCCCTACGATGCCAATGACTCCCAACGCATCGAGGCGTTGCTCAGCCACGGGGGTGCCAGCCTTGCGTGTGCCTGTGATGGCGCCTTCGCCATTGATCCGCAGACCCGCTGCATAGTCCTGGTCACCTGGATACCCAACCCCTGCAACCTCGCCGATCTACTCGATCGCCTTGAAAGCCTGGCCAATCAGCGTGCGGCCTTGCTCAGCCTGATGCAGACCACCATTGGCGACATGACGCCCGCGATATCCGGGCGCACGACCCTCAATCACCGGCAACCGGGAGTTTGAAATGCGCAAGGCCTTGATGTGGTTGCCTTTATTGTTGATCGGGTTGACCCCTGTTACATGGGCGGTCACCCCCGAAGCCTGGAAACACACGGCTTACGCCTACGACGCCCGGCAGACTGAACTGACCACGGCGCTGGCTGACTTTGCCAAAGAGTTCGGCATGGCGCTGGACATGCCGTCCATTCCAGGAACGCTCGATGGCCGGATTCGTGCCCAGAGCCCGGAAGAGTTTCTCGACCGGCTTGGTCAGGAATACCACTTCCAGTGGTTTGTCTATAACGACACGCTCTACGTCAGCCCGTCCAGCGAACACACCTCGGCGCGCGTAGAAGTCTCATCCGATGCGGTAGATGACTTGCAGACGGCGTTGACTGATGTAGGCCTGCTGGATAAACGCTTTGGCTGGGGCGTCCTGCCTAACGAGGGTGTGGTGCTGGTTCGCGGCCCGGCAAAATACGTGGAACTGGTTCGTGACTACAGCAAAAAAGTCGAGACGCCGGAAAAGGGCGACAAGCAAGACATTGTTGTGTTTCCGCTCAAATACGCCAACGCGTCGGACCGGACCATTCGTTATCGTGATCAACAACTGACGGTAGCGGGTGTCGCCAGCATTCTTCAGGATTTGCTCGACACGCGTTCTCGCGGCGAAGCCATCAATGGCATCAACCTGTTGGGGCACGGTGGCGCAAATGCCGGACTCGCGGGTGGCGACGCGGACACTCAAAGCCTGCCTCTGGATTCCAGCGGCATCGATACCGGCGCCTTGCAACAGGGCCTTGATCGGGTGTTGAGCTATGGCAGCGGCAGCAAGAAATCCGGGAAAAGCCGTTCCGGTGGCCGCGCGAACATTCGTGTAACAGCCGATGTACGCAACAACGCGGTACTGATTTATGACTTGCCGTCGCGCAAGCCGATGTACGAGAAACTCATCAAGGAACTGGACGTCTCACGCAACCTGATCGAAATCGATGCGGTGATCCTCGACATTGATCGCAACGAGCTGGCGGAGCTCTCCAGTCGCTGGAATTTCAACGCAGGCAGCGTCGGCGGAGGCGTCAACCTGTTCGACGCGGGCACCAGTTCGACGATGTTCATTCAGAACGCGGGCAAGTTTTCTGCAGAGTTGCATGCGCTGGAAGGCAACGGTTCAGCGTCCGTGATCGGCAACCCATCCATTCTTACCCTGGAAAATCAGCCGGCTGTCATTGACTTCAGCCGGACTGAATACATCACGGCGACGTCAGAACGCGTCGCCAATATCGAGCCCATCACCGCCGGGACCAGTCTGCAGGTGATCCCGCGTTCACTGGACCACGATGGCAAGCCTCAGGTGCAACTGATTGTCGACATTGAAGACGGCCAGATCGATATCTCCGATATCAACGATACGCAACCCAGTGTGCGCAAAGGCAACGTCAGCACCCAGGCCGTCATCGCCGAACATGGTTCGCTGGTGATCGGCGGTTTCCACGGGCTGGAAGCCAATGACAAGGTCCACAAGATTCCCTTGCTGGGCGACATTCCCTACATCGGCAAGCTGTTGTTCCAGTCCCGCAGCCGTGAACTGAGCCAGCGCGAACGTCTGTTCATTCTGACGCCGCGGCTGATTGGTGATCAGGTCAACCCGGCTCGCTATGTGCAAAACGGTAACCCGCATGACGTCGATGATCAGATGAAAAGGATCAAGGAGCGACGCGACGGTGGAGAGTTGCCGACCCGCGGCGATGTCCAGAAGGTCTTCACGCAGATGGTCGATGGAACTGCCCCCGTGGGTATGCGCACCGGCGAAACACTGCCATTTGAAACTGATAGCCTTTGTGATCCGGGCGCGGGGCTGACGCTCGACGCTCAACGTTCGCAGTGGTACGCCAGAAAGGATTGGGGTGTTGCGGTTGTCGTGGCGCACAACAATACCGACAAACCGGTACGTATCGACGAGAGCCGCTGCGGCGGTCGCTGGGTCATCGGTGTTGCCGCCTGGCCTCACGCCTGGCTGCAACCGGGTGAAGAGAGCGAGGTGTATATCGCTGTGCGCCAGCCACAGATATCGAAAATGGCGAAAGAGAGTCGGCCATCACTGCTCAAGGGAGCGAAACCATGAAGATCAGTAGCATTGCAGTTGTGCTGGTGCTGTTCGCTACCCTGTCGGGGTGTGCCACCCATGGATGTACGGGAGTTGCCTGCAAACGTCCGGACTCCACAAACCGCGAACTGGTCATCTGGTGGCCGCCGGACATGCGCGACGGTCTGGACGACCAGGACCACGAGCGGGATTACACAGTCGTGAAGTTAAAGGATTAGAAATGATTGAGGTAAAGGAAAAAGCGGCGTTCTACTACAACGTCGCTGCCCAGAGTCCTGCTGTCTGGCCGGTGGCAAACGGAGTGTCCTTCGTCAGTCGGCGCGAGCATCATGACTGGGGCATCGCGCTGCACATCGAAGGGCGTGCGCTGCGTCCCGAGCAACTGAGAGAGGCGCTGCAAATGAGGTTCTCAGAGGCCGAGCGGTTCCGTAACTACGTTCTGTTTCTGGATGTACAGCGTGATTTTGTAGTGTGGCATGCCGTAAGCGACGCGCCGGATGCCGTCACCAACCTGGATGACATACGGCGACATGAGTTGATGCTGGCAGGCCTGGAACACCTGGCTTAGGCAATTCTGCCAGCATGAAAGAAGACCGCCCCTGCAGAGGAGGCGGTTTTTTTTTGGGGCAACTGAAAGAGGCAAGCTACAAGGTAAGCGTTAAGCGTCCGGGCATCACACCTTGCGTGATGAAACCGGTTGGCACTTAGAGGTTTTTCCTGGTTTCTCGATTCGGAGCCGCAGCGCGTCAAAGTCAGTTCAGGCTTGGGCAGATAGCTCACGCAGTGCTCGCCTGATAACCCCCCCGCCCGGGGATTAGCCGAGTGCTCCCCCTGAGGTACTGTGTCAAACTATGTCGTTTTTACCCGTAGCTCCTGGTTTCGTTAGGGGCTTTTTCATGCTCAGGACGAGTCATTCAAGATGTTGATGAAGCTGGCGCCGAAGAAGCGGCGCAACCCGCGTAATTTCTACCTAGGTATCGCTGCGGTGCTCCTGGTTGCCGGGATTGGGCGCTATTTCTCGCTCAAGGCAGAGCAGGAGAAGGTGGCCCAACAGGCTCTGCTTGTCGAGCGCCTCGCCCAGTTGGACGCGACCCTGCCAAAGCAACTGGATGCAATTACCACCCTTGAGTACGTGGGTTTGAGGTACGGTGACACGATCTTCTACCGCTACAGGATCGACTTGCCAGCTAGCAGCCTCTCCGAGGAACGCAAGGCCAGCATGGAGGCGAGAATACGTCTTGGTCTGGACCAACTGGCCTGCAAGGAACCGCAGTTGCTGGCTATGATGCGCAGGTTCAAGTTTCACCAGGAGCATAGCTACCTGGCCAGGGACAGCACGCTCTTTTCCATTGAACTTCACCCTGAACAGTTGAGCTGCCCAGGGTGAAGCCGATAATGGGAGCCGTCGCTCGTTCTTCGCCTCACGCCATTCCCTGAACCGCAAGCGTTCAGCAACTCCGTCTTGCATGACTGAAACGGCATCCGCTTATGCGGCAGCAGTTGATCAACTTCACTCGGCTGCGGCGTCGGTAGGTATGTGAGGACATCCTTCAGATAAGTGTACGGATCATGCCGATTGAGCTACGTTGAGTGCAGCGCTGGCGATGGAGGCTCCGGCTTGCAGCTCCCAGCTTAAAGCTCCACCTCAACCTGAATCACTTCATCGGTGATTTCATCCAGCTGGCGAACCACTTTGTAGATGTGCCCGACAGCTTGCAGCGTGGGGCGAGGGATGTATTTGCCCACCTTGGCGCGGTACAGCGTTCTTGTCAGCCAGATGCTCTGCACCACCGGGATACCGGCCTTTTTGGCCCGAGCAATCAGCGCCAGCGCTTCCTCGTCCTCACCCTTGCAATGAATCAGCGGCAGAGGCGTCTCGCCTGGCCGGTAATACAGCGCCACCGCGTAGTGCGTCGGGTTGACCAGCAGCATGTCTGCTTCCTCCACCGGATTGGGGGCGGCGCTGGGCTCCTGGTTGAGGATTTCATGGGACAGTTGTCGACGATGGCCTTTGACATGAGGATCGCCTTCGGACTGTTTGTATTCTTTTTTGATGTCCTCGTGGCTCATGCGCAGCTTCTTGGCGTGAAAGTATTTCTGCATGGCGAAGTCGACCATGGCGACGACCAGCAGCAACCCCAGAATCACGCGCAAAATATGACGAAAGAGTTCGACCAATGCGTGCCAGTACGTCGTCAGATCGCTGTTGGCCAGCAGGATAAGAGCGCCCAGCGCGGGCTTGACCTGCATGTACAAGGTCGCGCCAATGGCAACAGCCTTGAGGATACTGAGCAGCAGGTTGAGGATGTTCTGCCCGGAAAACATCTGCTTGGCATGCGAGAAGGGGTTGATCTTGTTGATGTCCAGCTTCAAGGCCTTGGGCGCGAACAGAAAGCCGATCTGCATCCAGCTGCTGACCAGGCGCATCAACATGGCCATGCCGACGCTGCATAACGTGAAGCTGAGCAACACGGAAAGGCCTTCGCTGGCGATCAGCTCGACGGATGCAGCGAAGCTCCGGTCAATACCTTTGAAAGACAGTGCGAGCAAGGCCTGCAACCGGTCGACGCTGTCATCGGCCAGGCCCAGGGTGATTTCACTGACGACCATCAGTACCAGCAGTTTGCCAAGGTCCTGACTCTGCCCCACCTGACCTTTTTCGCGAGCGTCACGTATCTGTTTGGGGGTAGCCTTTTCGGTTTTTTCACTCACGGCACTTGCACCAGAAGCGCCAGCAGCGACTTCAGATCAACCAGCTTCAACAGTTGACCGGTGCCCAGCTCCAGCAGCGTTGGCAGGTAGATCAACAGAAAGGCCAGGCCGGCCATGCTTTTGGCTGGCATGGCCAGAATCGATACGTTCAGTTGCTGTGCATACAGGCCGATGATCGCAAACGCGGCTTCGATCAACAGTAGCAGGGCAATGAAGGGCGCGGCATACAACAGCATGTGTTGCATGGTCTGGTTGAGCTGTTCCAGAAAGACGTCCAGACCGCCTGCGGTCATGCCCGGCAGCCAGGCAGTCGGTGGCCAGACGCTGTAGCTGTCCCAGATGACCTGAGTGATGAGTGAAAGACCGCCAGTGAGAATCACCAGCATGATCAGGGTTTCCTGAAACAAATCGCCCAGCGGTGTGGCGTCCGGACCGAGGGCCGGGTTCAACTGGCCACCGCTGAGCGCCCCGCGCTGACTGTCGAGCAGGGCGCCGACCGAGGCAAACATCCAGAACGGCGCATACAGCAACAGCCCCAATAGCGTGCCCAGTACCGCCTCTTTGATCATCAGGCCGCCGATGGCAAACCAGTTATCGTCAAGAGAACCCAGCGCGCGGCTGATTGCGGGGGCCGGGACCATCGCCAGCACGGCCACTACCGCATAGCGCAGCGGGCCTTTCAGGTATTTGAAACAGAAGGCTGGCACCAGAAGCATGCACGGCAGCAGGCGCGCCATCGCCAGACCCATGCCCAGCATGAATTGAAACGCTTCGTGGGCGTCGAAGGGCATTTAGTGATTGACCCCGGACCGTGCAATCAGGTCGAAAGCCATATTGATGAACTGAATCAGCTCGACGCCGATCCAGCGGCCGGTCATGGCCAGGGTCAGCCCGACCGCCCCGAGCTTGATGCCGAAGGGCAGCGTCTGATCCTGAATCTGCATGAGTGCCTGCAGCAGCGAGGTGAGCACCCCGACCAGCACAGCGACACCCAGCGGCGGAGCGGTCAGGATGACGACCAGAAACATGCCTTGCTTGAACAACGCCAACGCTTCCATGGCCGCCTCACATATACGAATAGAAGAGGCTGTCGAGCAGGCGGGACCAACCCGACACCAGCACGAACAGCAGCAGCTTGAGCGGCAACGACAGGGTCATCGGCGAGACCATCTGCATGCCCAGGGCCAGTAGCAGGTTGGAGACAATCAGGTCGATGACGATGAAAGGGATATAGATCAGAAAACCGATCTCGAAACCGGCCTGCAGTTCCGACAGCACAAAGGCCGGAATCGCCAGCAACAGGTCGTTTTTGTTGGCCTGATCGGCCATTTCCTTGGGCCACATACGCTGGGTATTTTCCAGCAGATGGGCGACCACATCCGGGTCGGTATTGCGCGTCATGAAGCGTTGCAGTGGCTCGATCACTGTTTTCAGACTGCTCTGCAGCTTGTCGGCGCTGCCCAGTTCCAGCGGGTGTTCATGGACCCGCTGCTGGATCTCATGCGCCACCGGGGCCATGACGAACATGGTTGCGGCCAGGGCGATGCCGTACAGGGCCATGTTCGGCGGCACCTGCTGAACGCCAATTGCGTTGCGGGTGATCAGCAGGGTCATGGCGATTTTCAGAAAGGCGGTGCAGACAATCAACAGAAAGGGGATCAGTGACAGCGAGCCGAGAAACAGCGCCAGCATGATCGGGTTTACGCCCTCCATGATCATGATCGGGTCACCAGGCGGGTAATCTGCAGACCCAGGCGACCCTCGACATCCACCAGCTCACCCTCGGCCACCACCTGTTCGCCATGGCACAACGTCGCGTGCCCCGGCGAAATGCCGGTGACTTCAAGGATAGTCCCGGCATCCAGCCGGCGCAGTTCGGCGAGCGTCAGCCTGAGCTCGCCGCAACGCAGGGTCAGGTCCAGTGCCAGCGAATCGAGTGCCGGGGGCTCGTCCTGTTCTTCCTGCGCTGCGTGATCGTCCGGTTCGGCCGTCGCATACCCGGATGGCTCGCCGTCTTCTTCTTCGGACCAGTGCTGTTCAGTCGATGGGTCTTCATAGTCGTCGAGCATCTCGACATCTTCCTGATACAGATCTTCAGTACTCATGGTGGCGGTGCTCCTCATGACTGAGCCGCAAAAAAAGACGCTGCGCGTGCTGGTCGGTCTGCGCCGCCCATTGCCGTCCTGCCAGGCTCAGGAACCCTTGACCGGCGCTGTCGAACTGGCAGTGGGCGGGCAGTACCACGTCACCGGGGCGCAGCGAGGCGATTTGTTCCCGGGTCAGCGACATTTCACCGATGATCAGGGGGCTGGCCACTGACCAGGACTCGTCCACAGTGCGCGTGCGGGCTTGCCAGGACGCTGATCGCAGCAGCCTGAGCAGTGTGTCGGGCGTTGCATGCAAGTGCGCGTGAAGCTGCTCACCACCACGCCGTATCTGAACCCGGCAGCCCAGGGTGGGTGCTTGCGGTTTGTTGTGCAGGGGTTCGACCGGTGCCAGCAGTCGGGCAATGGTCGGGCTCAGACGTTGATTGAACAGCTGCCAGTACCAGGCTTGTTGCTCGCCCCCGAGCGTAAAGGGGATATCGCCCAGCAGGCTGAGCAGCGCTTCGGCGTCGCTCAGCAACAGGGGCCCGATGGCTGTGCTCAGCCAGACAGCACCTGCCGGTTCGCCTGTGTCGGCAAGCAGTGGCAACAGGGTCAGTTCGGCGTCCTGACCTGCGGCGCTGAAGCCCAGGCTCTGACCGGCACCCAGCTCACGCGTGGCCTGAGCCAGCAGGGCATCGACCTTGCGCAGACGCAGCGCGCTCATGCTGCAAGATCTTCATGCAGGTCCAGCTCAACGTCATGGCCGAGTGCCCGCGACAGTGAGTCACGGCATGCGCCGGTATGACCCTGCAAACGTTTCAGAACGTCGCGACGGGCGAAGCCCAGCTGGATGCTCCAACGGTGTTCGGTTTTTTCGGCATTGACGCGTACTGTCCCCAGGCTGGGCATCAGCAGGGTAAACGCCAGCGGGCCGGCGGGCTGTTCGGGCAAGCGCTGCGCCAGCTCGTCGATCAATTGGGTCGGTACATTTTCGGCGTGTGCGGGGAGGGCGATGCTGCTGCCGCCGAAACCTTGCTGATCAGGCTCTTCACCGACCTGAGGTATCAGCAGTTGGGAAAAGAACAGGCCGTCGGCGCTCTCCGGTGTCTCTGTCGCCGAACGGTTTTGTGCGAAGCGGACCTTCGGCATGTCGGTACGCGTTGTGCTGCCAAAAGCCGGTGGCTTGTCATCAGCCTTGTCCGGTGCGCGCTGCGTGGGCGCAGAAGGCGGTGTGGCATGCACTACGGGTGGTGCCGTTGGCGCTTTGGCCGGGTGTTTGATCGGTGCGGTCATCGTCACTTAACCTTCTTCGTTGAGCGTCTCCTCCATGCAGGCGAGTTTCTCGACCGCCCGCTGAGACGCTTTGGCTTGCAGGCGCTTCTGCTCAAGCAACGCCTGCTGTTCGGCTACCCGCAATTGCTGTTGCTGCACGTCCTGCCGAATACAGGCCAGGCGGTCGAGCATGTGTTTTTCTTTCTCATGCCATCGGTCGATATCGTTCGGGCTGATGGTCTTTTCCAGGTGTTCCTGAGACAGGCCCTCGCGACGCCGCTTGTGGTTGTCACGTTCCTGATCCAGCGATGCCCGTGTTTTTGATAAGTGGTCGAGCATCGATTTCAGTTCCACCTGCGCGTGGCGATGAGCCCGTTCAGCGCTCGCCTGACGATGCTGGCGCAGCGGGGTCAGCAAGCTGATCACCTGTTCCAGTGCTGCTCGCTGCGGATCGTCTTCCAGTGTGTCTTCCATCGTTACTCCGGCAGTCTGGAAGTGAGCCGCAGCAACCCGTCCAGGGTTTCCTGCAAGGGCACCGGCTCACGCAGGTCCTGGCGCAGAAATTCGTTGATGTCGTCATTCAGTTGCACCGCGCAATCGGTCACCGGGTCTGCACCGGCCTGGTATTCGCCCAGCCGCAGGAGCATTTCCACTTGTTTGTAGGCAGCCAGTAGCTGGCGCAGACGATTGTTCGCTCGCTGGTGTTCGCGGCCGGTGACATTGCTGAGGATCCGGCTGATGCTGGCGGATACGTCAATGGCGGGGTAATGCCCGCGCTCGGCCAGCTTGCGGGACAGCACGATGTGCCCGTCGAGCAGTGAACGCACTTCATCCGCCACCGGATCGTTCATCGAGTCCTGCTCGATCAGCACGGTGTAGAGTGCGGTGATCGAGCCGTTCTCGCTCATGCCGGCGCGCTCGACCAGGCGTGGCAGCAAGGTGTAAACCGAGGGTGGCAGGCCGCCACGCCCCAACGGTTCGCCCGAGGCAATCCCTATCTCCCGCTGCGCACGGGCAAACCGGGTCAGGGAGTCGAGCAGCAACAGCACTTTCTGGCCTCGTGCGCGGAATGCTTCGGCGATAGCGGTCGCGGTGAACGCTGCGCGTGCGCGCTCCATGCTTGAGCGATCAGAGGTGGCACAGACCAGCACCGAGCGGGCGCGTAGGGTTTCGTCCAGTTCATGGTCGAGAAACTCGCGCAGCTCGCGGCCCCGTTCGCCGATCAGCCCGAAGACGATGACATCGCAGCCCATGTTGCGGGCCAGTTCGGCCATCAGTGTGGTCTTGCCACAGCCAGCACCGGCGAACAGCCCCACACGTTGACCCTCGCCCAGAAGAATGGCGCTGTCGATGGCGCGTACCCCGGTGGGCAGGGCGTTGGTAATGCGCGGGCGCTGGGTGGGCGGCAAGGCGTCGGCGATCACCGGCAGTGTTTCGCGACGATCATCCGACCCGGCAAAAGCACCGAGGCAATCACCGAGCAGTGGACGTCCGAAGCCATCCAGGACGCAGCCCAGCAAACTGTCGTCAACGCCAATCCTGTGGGCGATGCCCAGCGGGCGGATCGGAGCACCGACCTGGATTCCGTCGGGTGCGCCCAAGGCGCTGAGCAGCGTACATTCCTGAGTGAAACCGACGATTTCAGCCAGCAGAAAACTGCCGTCGGCTTTGCTCACCTCGCAAAGATCGCCCACCTTGGCCGCAGGAATCTTGCATTCCAGCAGAATCCCGCGCACTGCACTGACCCGGCCACTGACGCGCACGGCGCTGTAGTCACGCAAGCGTGCTGCGTGGGCGTCTTTCCACTGGCTCAGTGCAGCATTCACCAGTTCACCTCAATGTGCCGATTGCCGTCGAATTGCAGGCGCTGATTGTCGATTCGCGTCAGGCGCAAGCCATCCACCTCGTCACCCACATAAATACGGCGGCCGTCTGCAGTCACCAGATGCGCATGCGGGCCGGTCATGATTTGAACCACCACGAAGGGCAGGGCGCTGCGTGTGCTGGCGACGTTGTCGAACACCGTCACCGGCGACTCATAGCGGTCCTTGAAACGCTGCAGCATGCGTTGATAGACCAGCAGGGATTCCTCTTTGAGATCGCCGTTGAGCACCAGCCCCTCGGCTGTTTCTTCCACGCTGACATCGGTCAGCAGCCGGTCGCTGAGCATAGTGCCCAACTGATGGCGTACCGCATCCGCGCTGGTCAGGCGTATGCGTTTATCGGCCGCGGGTTTGATGATCTTTGCCGGTGTAGGAGATGTCTCTACCGGTGCCTCTGCTGTGACCGAGGCCATGTGGCCGGGGCTTTGGTCCATTGCAATGGCGGGCGGGCGGGTCAGGCTCCAGGCGCTGCCGATGACGCCCACCAGCAAGCCGGCGATGATCCCTGTGGTACGGATGAGCGATTGCGAGCGCGACTTGACCTTTTTCAGCGGCACATCATTGCGCACAGGCTCGGGGTCGGCCTGTGGCTGTTTCGGGATGACCGCTGGCACTGAAGGCCACTCATCGCCTGCGGGCGAAACGCACAGCCACACTGAGCCCAACAAGAATGCAGTGTTGAGTGTCAGATCAATACCGGGCCGGGCGTTACCCTCTTCGTCGCACACCGCGCCTTCTTCAGCGTTCAGTGTCCAGCTGTCGTCCAGGCGTTGCAGGCGGCAATGCAGGCTTTCCACTCCTGCGTCGTCCAGTGCCAGATCGTGTTGCGCGGCAGAGCCAATCGACCATTGCTCGCCCACCAGTGGCAAGGCTGCGCCTTGGTGCTGACCGTTCAGTACGCGTAATTCAAACATCTGAAAGTCTCCCTTTGCTCAAGCCTGAAAGGCTCAAGCTGCGTGCTCGTTGTCCATTGGCTCAAGATCGTCTTCAAGGTCGAAGCGACCCATTACCTTGACCTTGGCCGCGTTGCTGATTTCTGCGAAAGACAGTACGGGAACGTGATAGAACTCCTCCCTCAACAAGGTCCGCAGTGGGCTGCGCAGGTCCTGCGCGACCAGCAGTACCGCCTGTTCGGGCGCGCGCACCGGAAATGCGATATTCATTTGTTGCACGAGCATCTGGCTGATCTCGTTACTCAGTGCGAAGAACGTTTCGGTCTGTGTCTGGCGCAGACCGTCGCGCAGCAAGCCCTCGCTTTCCGGCGTGAGCAGCCACACCTGCAGGCCTTCGGCACCGCAATACTGGTGGTAGATCTGCGATTTGAGCGCGATGCGCACGTAGTCGGTCAGCACGTTGGTATCGCGTTCATGCTGGCAATGCTCGATCAGGGTCTCGGCGATCAGCCGTATGGCTCTGAGCGGTACGCGCTCCGACGCGAGACGTTGCAGAACCGCCGAGAAGCGCGTCAGCGTGAGCACTCGCTGTATCTCTTGTGAAAGCTCCGGCTGCTCGGATTCCAGCCAGCTGAGGATGGCTTTGGTCTCCTGCAAGCCGATGAACTGAGGCGCGCAGGACTGCAATGCGCGTTCCATGCGTTCGACGATCAGGGTCATGGCGCTGACCGGGTTCAGCTCACCGCACTGCTCGGCGGGCAACCACACCCATTGATCTTCCTGGCGGTCGGTATTGCCCGGAATCGCCGCCGGGAGGTTTTCACCACCCAGTTGGCGGGCGTCCACGGCGACATGGGACTGGGTAAATGTCGCCTTGAGCATGGGTACGTCGTAGACGGTGAAGCGAAACTCGTCCGGAGGAAGATGATCGGCATGTTCAATGATGAACGACGGCAGGGTCAGACCGTATTGCACCACCAGTCTATTGCGTCGCCGACGTATTTCGCTGATCAGTGCCTCTATCTGTGCGCTGTCCTGGCCAGGGTGAAACTGCAGGACGAACTGCCGACTCGGTGAGAAGGTACGCAGGTCTTCCTTGCCGTTCATTTCCGGGGCGACGGCAGTGGCGCGTTGTTCGTTGGGCTTGGGTTTTGCCCGTTGCAACTGCAGCATGCCCCCGGCACCGCAGATGATCGCGATGGTGATGAATACTCCCGTGGGCATACCCGGCAGAGCCGCGAAGCCGAGCATGGCCACTGCGGCGATGATCCATGCCTTGGGCTGGCTGGTAATCTGTTCGGCGATTTCACGGCCAATGTTGGCCTCCGCGCCAGCCTCGGTATTGGGTACGCGGGTGATGATCATGCCGCAGGTTACGGAGATCAGTAGCGCCGGGATCTGTGCAATCAGGCCGTCACCGATGGTCAGCACGGTGTACAGCTGCAACGCATCGCCCGCGCTCATATTGTGCTGCAACACGCCGATGGAAATACCGCCGATCATGTTGATGGCAACGATGATCAGGCTGGCAATGGCATCACCGTTGACGAACTTCATCGCGCCGTCCATAGCACCGAACAACTGACTTTCCTTGTTCAGCTCAGCGCGGCGATTGCGCGCCTCCTGAACGGTTATCAGGTTGGCACGCAGGTCACTGTCGATGGACATCTGCTTGCCGGGCATAGCGTCCAGCGTAAACCGCGCGCCGACCTCGGCGACCCGTTCCGAACCTTTGGTGATAACCAGAAAGTTGACCACTGTCAGGATCAGAAAGATCACCAGGCCCACCGCCAGGTTGCCACCCACCACGAATTGGCCGAAGGCTTCGACAATGTGCCCGGCGTCCTGATTGAGCAGGATCAATCGTGTTGTGGAAATCGACAGCGCCAGACGAAACATGGTGGTCAGCAACAGCACGGCCGGAAAGGTCGAGAATGCCAGCGGTCTTGGCAAATGCATCGCCAGCATGATCAGCAGGCACGAGATACAGATGTTCACCGCGATCAACACATCAACCAGCCCGGTGGGCAGGGGGGTGATCATCATGAAGACAATGGCGATGACGAAGAATGCGCCGACCAGCTCTGACCGGCGCATGGCCGACAGGGCAATCATGTTCAGAAAGTTGATGACTTGATTCATCCGGCAAGCCCCTCAAAAAGCTGCTTCTGTTCCTGTTGAGTCAGTTCTGCCATCAGGGTGAGCAGGTTATTCAGCGCAGCCTGGCGGCTTTTCATGTCCTTCCAGAGCAGGATGGGCAATTGCATCAGCATCGGCCGCAAGCCATTGAGAAATGCCAGCTGGTTCTTGAGCCTGGCACCGCCGATGTGTTGAGTCAGTTGCAGGGTCTGGTTCACGTTCATTCCATTGGCCGTCAGGGTCAGCAAGTGTTTGAGAAAGGCTGGCGGATCCACCTTCAGGTCAGGGTTCTTGTTGCGCATGCGCCCAAGCAGGTGTTCACAACCGCGCAACAACGTCGTCACGTGGCGTGCCGTGGTCAGCCCGTGCATCAATGTGCGCAGCTGTTCATGAGATGCCGAAGGGGTAATCGCCGAGAGATCGTCGGCAATGGCTCTGCGCATGTCGCGCAGATTGAGGTCGAAGTCTCCGGTCTCTTCCTGCTCGTTGATCAAGGCTTCGATCAGGCCGGTCACGTTTGGCTGTCCGGAAACCGCTACGCCATAAAGGTTGCGCAACGCGGCACGGCGTTTGTTGTCGACGTTCTGCCGCCCGAACGCCCTGGCAGTATTAATGCCTGCCCGGGCGTGTGGTCCGAACTTGCGTCGCAACTGTTTCAGCGTTTGGGTGAGCGCCACGTACTCGCCTTCAGCGCCATCTTCCTCAGCCTGTTTGCGTGCCGCTTGCAGCACCACGTGGGCCTTGGCCGCATCGCCATCGGCAAATTCCAGAACCTGTTCCAGTTCTGTGTCGTTCTCTTGCAGCAGTTTTTTGCGCAGCAGCCTCGCGGCGTTATCCAGACCGGTATCGTTGGCGCTCATCAACAACTGATAGAGCTCACCCAGTTTGACGGCCCGTGATTGCAGTGCATTTCTGCTTGCGATCAGTTCGCGCTGGCGCAGTATCCGGCTGTTTTGCACCAGTGCTGCGGCGAAGCGCGAGACCTGTTGCGATGACGTGCCTTTTTCCGACGACAGGGTCCCGGGAATCGCTCGCGCAGCGGGCGTGACGGCGCGAATCGGCGTGACCGTGTGGGTTGGCAATATAGGCGGGGCGACGATTTTCATAGGACGGTTCTGAGCCTGGTCATGACCGCTGAGTGGGGCCTGGCCAGGATTCGGTTCCCTTGTAAAAGGGGCTGACGCGTTTGTGCCAAAAGCTGTAGTGATAAAAACGGCGTTGCGCAAAAAAATGTATTACAAAGAATTACAAATTTTAAAATAATTATATAAATCAGTAACTTAAATAATTATTTTGGCTGGCACGGTTATCGCTATAGGGCTTGCACACCATTAAATTAAGGTAAGCCCATGTTTCCGAACCTAGTGATCCTTGATGCAACCCAGCCACGCCAGGACTCTTCGTCTGCCGGTATCCGTCAACTGACGGCTGATCAGATACAGATGCTCAGAGCGTTCATTCAGAAGCGCGTAATGAACCCGGATGATGTCGATGACATCTTGCAATGCGTATTTCTGGAGGCCCTGCGCAACGAGCACAAGTTTCAACATGCCAGCAAGCCGCAGACCTGGTTGTGTGGTATTGCGTTGAACCTGATCCGTAATCACTTCCGCAAAATGTATCGCCAGCCCTATCAGGAAAGCTGGGAAGACGACGTTCATTCAGGGCTGGAATGGAATGGCGATATCACTCATCAGGTAGACGGGCACAGGCAATTGGCACGCGTCATCGCAGCCATTGATTGCTTGCCGTCGAACATGCAAAAGGTCCTGGAAGTGTCGCTGGAGATGGATGGCAATTATCAGGATACGGCGAACACGCTCGGCGTTCCGATTGGCACTGTGCGCTCGCGACTGTCCCGGGCACGGGTGCAATTGAAGCAGCAGATTGACCCGTTCGCCTGAGTGGATATCTGTCTGGAACCAACTCGCACGCAAAACCACACAGTTGCCATCCTTCACCACTTGGATGGCAACCATGCGTATATCCAGTTCTCCCAGTCCTGCCCTCGGCAGCATCGTGAATCAACCCACCTCTGGCGAACTGGCTGCTGAGACGCCATTAGCCAAAGCCTCGCTCACGCAGAGCAGCGCAGGTGGTGATCAGGCCTTTGTGCAGTTCGGCCAGGCCAACGACAATACATCTTTCTTTTCTGATGCCGAGCAAAGCGGCTCATCGCTGATGAGTCTGCTGACTCGCAGCAGTAGTAGCGAGAGCACCTCCAGCGTTGATCAGGACAGTGATCAGGTGTCCCCAATGACATCGGTCTCAACAGCCAGCGCGTCACCTGCGGCGGCTGCCTCCGACCCGGCAAATGCTCCCAGCGCTACCGATGCCGCGTTTCTCGATAACTCCGAATACTCTTCGCCCGAGGCCCTCAAGCGCTGGGATCCGATGGTCGCCCATCTGCCGCCCGAAGAACGCGAGCAGGCGGCAAAAGAACTCAACCGGCCGATTGCGGCCGCCTGGATGGCCAGAGAGCACGGCCCCAATGCTGACAAGGCGATGGCGTTCATCAACGCCAACCCTGCGTTGAAGACGGCTGTGGACGTCGGCAAGGATGGCGGTAATGCGGATGGGAAAATCACCAACAAAGACCTCAAGGCGTTCGCCAAAAATATGGAGAAGGCGGCCGACAATGCCGACAAGGACTTGGCCAAGTACATGGAAGATAACCCCGGCGCTGATCCTCAATCCCTTGAAATGGTGCGCAGCGCAGCGGTGATGCGCGCCAATATGCCGTTGGCGACGGCAGCCGACCCTCATCATGCCGTTGGGGCGCCTGACAAAACCGATGTCGATGGTAATGTCAGCGCCGAGGGTCTGAAAGCGCTGATTAAAAGTAACCCCGGGTTGTCAGGTACGCTCAAACAGTCGTCCAACATGTGGTCGCAGGCGGGCTTCCTCAGCCAGGTGGATGAAGCCGGTCTGACCGGGCGCAAGAAGGCTGCGCATAGCCCCGACCAGGTGTTCGATGCGTCCAATATGAGCGAGTGGATCAGGAAGAGCGCCCCCAAAAATGGTGGCCAGTTCGCCAGCATGCTCAGCGACGCCGCGACGTTGAATTCGGTAGCCGGTATCGATATCAGCAAACTCAACGCTCAGGTTTTCGAGAAGCCCAAGGCTTACACCGGCGCGCAGAAGGCCGCTGTGATGATCAAGTTGCAGCAGACTCAGCAGAGCGTGATAGCCGGGCGGGATTTGCGCAATACCGAGAAGACCGAGGCGGGCCTTAATGAGCGAATCGCTCAGTTGCAAGCCGATCCCGATGTTCAGGAGTACCTCAACAAAAGCATTCCCGAACAGGAGCGCAGCCTGGTCAGCAGCGATTCGGCGCTGCAAAAGGCCGTGACTGAGCAGGTTCAAAACGTCAACAGCGGAAAGGCCTTGCAAACCGACCTGGCAACCGCAGACAAGGCCGTCGGCAAACACAACCCCGACCCCGATTACAGCGGCGCCATCACCGGCCTGTCGGCTCAACTGCAACTGCAAAAAGACCTGTTTCCCGATGCCCAAGTGCCCACTGCCCAGCAAGTATTCAACAACCAGCCTGATGAAGTGCAAACGAAGATTGCCGATTCCTACGTTCGCAACTTCAGCGAAGGTGGCGCACTGAAGCAATTGCTTGGCCAGAAAAAGGCCGATGCCAGCGAAGCCCTGCAAACCGCAGACAACCAGAAAGCGGCCTATGAAAGTGTGCTGCCCGCTGATTTCGTTGAAGGCGAGCATGAAAACTACACGACCAGCACATTGAATGAGCTGCAGAACTCCAAAAAAGGCCGCAAGTTTCTGGAAGGCAAAAGTGATGAAGAGGGCGGCCCCTCGCTGTTGGCTCAGCTTGCTGATGCCGGGGCGGGCGGCAAGGTGCTGAACTCAGTCATGGGCTTTGCATCGGTATCCACCATGCTCGCCAACGGCGACAAGCTTGGCGCGACGCAGGCCATTTACGACAGCACGAAGCTGGGCGCCGAGGCGATCAAGGGAGGGGTCGACGCCGGGGCGAAGATGATGGGCCGCGAGGCCTCCGCCGGTCTCGGGCGTCTGGGCGGGCAGATGATCGGCCGCGCTGTCGGCCTGGTCGCCGGCGAAGCCACAGGGCTTGCCGCAGGCGCGGCACTGGGTGCTGCAATCCCGGTTATCGGCTGGGCCATCGACGGTGCCATGGCCTTGGGCTTTGGTATCTCGGCGATCATTGATGCGGTCAAGAAGCACAAGGCGCAGAAGGCGTTCGATCATAACGTTGACCCGGTGCTGGATCAGTTCGGGATTGACCGGGCGCATTGATGCAATGGAGCAGGGCGGCGGCCTTATCTTCCGTCCTGGTCCGTGAATGCATTGTTTTGCAGGCTTCGATGATTAATACCCTGCCTGGGGAATTGATTTATCGACCTCGTCAATTCGTACATTTTTCAGCACGCCGAGGTGTATTAATGACTGACCGATTATACAAAACTGTTCTTGCCGACTTATCAACGTCATTGACGATGCAACCCTTGGTATTCGACGACACAGGCGCTTGTGATCTGGTGGTCGATGAAGAGATTGCGCTGAAAGTGGTCGTGGACCACGTATTCCAGCGCCTGCTGCTGATCGGGCTGATGGACATTTCCCCTGATCTTCCCTTGAAGCGTTTGTTGAGTGGCGCACTTAACCCTCTGTTCAATGATGGACCCGGGCTGGGGTGGCATGCAGGCAGCGAGCTGTATATCGGCTTTAAGGCAATTCCCAGAGAGAAGGTGAGTGTGGTGACGCTGAAGCAGGCGATCGCTGAACTTGTAGAGTGGATAAAAACGTGGCGCGACGCGCATTGAAAGAGGATGAGTCATGAACCCGATACAAACACGTTTCTCTAACGTCGAAGCGCTTAGACATTCAGAGGTGGATGTACAGGAACTCAAAGCACACGGTCAAATAGAAGTGGGTGGCAAATGCTACGACATTCGCGCTGCTGCCAATAACGACCTGACTGTCCAGCGTTCTGACAAACAGATGACGATGAGCAAGTTTTTCAAAAAAGCAGGGTTAAGTGGGAGTTCCGGCAGTCAGTCCGATCAAATTGCCCAGGTACTCAATGAAAAGCGCGGCCCCCGCCGGTCCCCGTCTTATACGCCAGGGGCAGACCCATCTGGGTCGTATGCCATTGAACATCGAAGAGGGGCAAGGCAGTTCGGCCACCACGTCCGTCCAGAAAAGCGGGCTGCCCAATGGCCGCCTGGTAAACAGCAGTATTTTGCAATGGGCCGAAAAGGCGAAAGCCAATGGCAATACAAGTTCCGGTGCTCTTTATCAGATCTACGCAAAAGAACTCCCGCGTGTAGAACTGCTGCCACGCGCTGAGCACAGGGCGTGTTTGGCTCATATGTATAAGCAGAACGCTAAGGACGGTATCAGTATTTGGCCGCAGTTTCTGGATGGAGTGCGTGGGGTGCAGCTAAAACATGACACAAAAGAGTTCATGATGAACAACCCCAAAGCAGCGGACGAGTTCTACAAGATTGAACGTTCGGGCGCGCAATTTCCTGATGAGGCTGTCAAGGCTCGCCTGACGATAAATGTCAAACCTCAATTCCAGAAGGCCATGGTCGACGCAGCGGTCAGGTTGACTGCTGAGCGTCACGATATCATTACTGCCAAAGTGGCAGGTCCTGCAAAGATTGGCACGCTTACAGATGCTGCGGTTTTCTATGTCGGCGGAGATTTTTCCTCTGCGCAGACACTTGCAAAAGAGCTTCAGGCACTGCTCCCTGAAGATGCGTTTATCAATCATACGCCAGCGGGAATGCAATCCATGGGCAAGGGACTGTGTTACGCCGAGCGTACACCGCAGGACAGGACAAGCCACGGAATGTCGCGCGCCAGCATAATCGAGTCTGCATTGGCAGATACCAGCATGTTGTCACTGGAGAAGAAGCTGCGTAATGCTTTCAAGAGCGCCGGATACAATCCCGACAACCCTGCGTTCAGGTTGGAATGAGTATGAATTGCTGAACATCCCAAAGGCGCGGGCGCAGGAAAACGGAACTGAGGGGGCTATTCTCAGGCGTATCCTTCCTTTGCTTGAACACAGGCTTGCCGAGAATCTGTTTCATGGTTCCAGACAGCCTGCCCTGACAGAGAACGGCGTTTTTAGAGATTGAGCCAAACAGATCTTTTCAGGAGATGCATGCGGTAAACGACAACAAACCACTTTCCACCAGACGAACAAAAAACCTTGAATTTCAAGGTCTTTTTTCAAAGGTGGTGCCCCGAGGGAGAATCGAACTCCCACTTCTTTCGAAAACGGATTTTGAATCCGCCGCGTCTACCAATTCCGCCATCAGGGCTCAATGGCGGCGAAGTATAAGGATGAGTTTTCCGTTGGTCAACAGGGATTTACGCAGGTTTTTTACTAATGCCGCCAAACCGGATAAACTTCCCGGCCCTGCTAAACGAACCCGATCATGCGCGTCGCTGACTTTACCTTCGAACTCCCCGATTCCCTGATTGCTCGCCATCCACTGGCCGAGCGTCGCAGTAGTCGTCTGTTGACCCTCGACGGGCCGACTGGCGCGCTGGCACATCGTCAATTCACTGATTTGCTTGAGCATTTGCGCCCGGGCGATTTGATGGTGTTCAACAATACCCGTGTGATTCCCGCGCGGCTGTTCGGGCAGAAGGCGTCCGGCGGCAAGCTGGAGATTCTGGTCGAGCGCGTGCTGGACAGCCATCGTGTGCTGGCGCATGTGCGTTCCAGCAAGTCGCCCAAGCCTGGCTCGTCGATTCTGATCGATGGCGGTGGCGAGGCCGAGATGGTTGCGCGGCATGACGCGCTGTTCGAGCTGCGCTTTGCCGAAGAGGTTCTGCCGTTGCTGGAGCGTGTCGGCCATATGCCGTTGCCTCCTTATATAGACCGACCGGATGAGGGCGCGGACCGCGAGCGCTATCAGACTGTTTACGCGCAGCGTGCAGGCGCTGTGGCTGCACCAACTGCCGGCCTGCATTTCGATCAGCCGCTGCTGGAGGCGATCGCCGCCAAGGGCGTCGAGACTGCGTTCGTCACGCTGCACGTCGGCGCGGGTACATTCCAGCCGGTGCGCGTCGAGCAGATCGAAGATCACCACATGCACAGCGAATGGCTGGAAGTTGGCCAGGACGTGGTCGACGCTGTGGCCGCGTGCCGTGCACGGGGCGGGCGAGTGGTTGCCGTCGGGACCACCAGCGTGCGCTCGCTGGAGAGTGCGGCGCGTGACGGCGAACTGAAGCCGTTCAGCGGCGATACCGACATCTTCATCTATCCAGGCCGGCCGTTTCACGTGGTCGATGCCCTGGTGACCAATTTCCATTTGCCTGAATCCACGCTGTTGATGCTGGTTTCGGCGTTCGCCGGTTATCCCGAGACGATGGCGGCTTATGCTGCGGCCATCGAGCACGGCTACCGCTTCTTCAGTTACGGTGATGCGATGTTCATCACCCGCAATCCCGCGCCGACGGCCCCACAGGAATCGGCACCAGAGGATCACGCATGAGTCGCACCTGTCGTATGTCTTTCGAATTGCTGGCCACCGACGGCAAGGCCCGTCGCGGCCGGCTGACCTTTCCGCGTGGTGTGGTGGAGACCCCGGCGTTCATGCCGGTGGGCACCTATGGCACGGTCAAGGGCATGCTGCCCCGTGATATCGAGGCGACCGGCGCGCAGATGATTCTGGGCAACACGTTTCATCTGTGGCTGCGTCCGGGTACCGAAGTCATCAAGGGCCACGGCGACCTGCACGATTTCATGCAGTGGAAGGGGCCGATTCTGACCGACTCCGGCGGCTTTCAGGTGTTCAGCCTGGGCGCCATGCGCAAGATCAAGGAGGAGGGCGTGACCTTCGCCTCGCCGGTCGATGGTGCCAAGGTGTTCATGGGCCCTGAAGAGTCGATGCAGGTTCAGCGTGATCTGGGCTCGGACGTCGTGATGATCTTCGACGAATGCACGCCGTACCCGGCCGACGAAGATGTGGCGCGTGTCTCCATGGAGCTGTCGTTGCGTTGGGCCAAGCGCTCCAAGATCGCGCATGGCGAAAACACTGCTGCGTTGTTCGGCATCGTTCAGGGCGGGATGCACGAGAACCTGCGCAAGCGCTCGCTGGAAGGCCTGGACGAGATCGGCTTTGACGGTCTGGCGATCGGCGGTCTGTCGGTGGGCGAACCCAAGCACGAGATGATCAAGGTGCTGGACTACCTGCCAGGCCTCATGCCGGCAGACAAACCTCGTTACCTGATGGGTGTAGGCAAGCCGGAAGATCTGGTCGAAGGTGTGCGCCGTGGCGTCGACATGTTCGACTGCGTGATGCCCACCCGCAACGCCCGCAACGGCCATCTGTTCACTGATACCGGTGTATTGAAAATCCGTAACGCGTTCCATCGCCACGACAATTCGCCGCTGGACCCGACCTGCGATTGCTACACCTGCAAGAACTTCTCGCGCGCTTATCTGCATCACCTGGACAAGTGCGGGGAAATGCTGGGGAGCATGCTCAATACAATCCATAATTTGCGGCACTACCAGCTGCTTATGGCTGGTTTGCGCGAGGCTATTCAACAGGGTACATTGGCCGCCTTCGTCGATGCCTTCTATGCCAAACGCGGTCTTCCAACGCCGCCTCTGGGTTGAAACAGAACGAGTTTTTCCTGCTTTTTATACTAATTATGTAACTGGAGCGACAAATGAGCTTTTTCATCTCTCCCGCTTTTGCGGATGCTGCTGCACCGGCTGCCGGTCCTGCGGGCAGTGGTTTCGAGTGGATTTTCCTGGTCGGCTTCCTGGTCATCTTCTACCTGATGATCTGGCGTCCACAGGCCAAGCGCGCCAAAGAGCAGAAAAACCTGCTGGGCAACCTGCAGAAAGGCGATGAAGTTGTGACCAGCGGCGGCATCGCGGGCAAGATCAACAAAGTGACCGACGACTTCGTGGTCATCGAAGTGTCTGACACCGTTGAGCTGAAAATCCAGAAGGGCGCCATCGCGGCCACTCTGCCAAAAGGCACCCTGAAAGCGATCTGAGCAGTAACTTTTTACCCATCGACGGGGCGCGCAAGGCGCCCCGCGTTTTAAGCGGGCGGCGTGATGCTGAACAAATACCCTCTGTGGAAATACATACTGATCCTGGCGGTGCTGGTGGTCGGTTTTATTTATTCCGCACCCAATCTCTACCCTGATGATTCTGCCATCCAGATCAGCGGTGCAAGCACTGCACTGCAAGTCAATCAGGCAGACGTGGATCGTGCAGCCAAGGCGCTTGCCGATGCAGGCATCTCGGTCAAGGCTTCTTCTCTGGCCGAGAATGGCAAGGGCGGTTTGTTGCGTCTGAGCAAGCAGGAAGACCAGTTGCCAGCCAAGGATGTCGTGCGCAAGGCGCTGGGTGACGACTATGTCGTTGCGCTGAACCTGGCGCGTACCACGCCGACCTGGTTGCGTAACCTGGGTGCAAGCCCGATGAAGCTCGGTCTCGACCTTTCCGGTGGTGTGCACTTCCTGCTGGAAGTCGACATGGACAAGGCGATCGATGCACGTCTGAAAGTCTACGAAGGCGAAGTCAAATCCCTGTTGCGCAAGGAAAAGGTGCGTTATCGCAGCCTGCCGCAGCTGGGCAATGTGATTCAGCTGGGCTTTAGCGATGACGCAGAGCGCGAACAGGCTCGTGCACTGGTGCGCAAGACCTTCACCGATTTCGAAATCACGCCTGCCGAGCTGAACGGTATTCCCGTGCTGCGCATGGCGCTGACCCCGGCCAAACTGGCCGAGATTCGCGAATACTCGATCAAGCAGAACCTGACTACCGTGCGTAACCGGGTCAACGAGCTGGGTGTTGCCGAGCCGCTGGTTCAGCGCCAGGGTGCCAATCGCATCGTGGTCGAGCTGCCGGGTGTGCAGGACACGGCCGAAGCCAAGCGTATTCTGGGCAAGACCGCCAACCTCGAATTCCGTCTGGGGGCAGGCCCGGATGATTCGAAAGGCACCACCGAAATGTTCGAATTCCGCGAAGGCGGTCGTCCGGCAGCGGCGGTGGAGCGTGGTCTGATCATCACCGGCGATCAGGTGACTGACGCCAAGGCCAGCTTCGACGAACATGGCCGTCCACAGGTGAACATCAATCTTGATGGCCACGGTGGCGAGCTGATGAGCCGCGCAACCCGCAGCAATGTGGGTCGCAGCATGGCGGTGATCTTCATCGAGCAGCGTCCGACCACCACCTACACCAAACAGATGGTCAACGGCGTCGAAAAAGACGTGCCGGTGCAGACCTTCAAGGAAGAAAAGAAAATCATTAGTCTGGCGACCATTCAGTCGCCGCTGGGCAGTCAGTTCCGGATTACCGGTCTGAACGGTCAGGGTGAGTCTTCCGAGCTGGCGCTGCTGTTGCGTGCCGGTGGTCTGGCGGCGCCGATGTACTTCGCTGAAGAGCGCACCATCGGTCCTAGCCTGGGTGCCGACAACATCACCAAGGGTATCGACGCTTCCCTGTGGGGCATGCTGTTCGTCTCGCTGTTCATCATGGCGATCTACCGCTTCTTCGGTCTGATCGCGACCGTCGCACTGGCCTTGAACATGGTCATGCTGCTGGCACTGATGTCCTTGCTGGGTGCAACACTGACCCTGCCAGGTATCGCCGGTATCGTGTTGACCATGGGTATGGCGGTGGATGCCAACGTGCTGATCTTCTCGCGTATTCGTGAAGAGATCGCCAATGGCATGACGGTCCAGCGCGCTATCAACGAAGGTTTCGATCGTGCCTACACGGCGATCCTCGACGCCAACCTGACGACGCTGCTGGTCGGCGGCATTCTCTTTGCGATGGGCACCGGCCCGGTCAAAGGGTTTGCGGTGACCATGTCGCTCGGGATCTTTACCTCGATGTTCACGGCCATCATGGTGACCCGCGCTATGGTCAACCTGATCTACGGCGGTCGTGACTTCAAGAAGTTGTGGATTTAAGGGGCTGCCATGTTACGTACCATCAACTTCATGGGCGTTCGCAATGTTGCGTTCGCCATCACGATGCTCCTTACCGCACTGGCGCTGTTCAGCTGGTTCCATAAAGGGCTCAACTTTGGTCTGGACTTCACTGGCGGTACGCTCATCGAGCTGACCTACGAGCGTCCAGCCGATCTGGGCAAGGTGCGCCAGGAGCTGGTTTCGGCGGGCTATCACGAAGCCGTTGTTCAGAGCTTTGGTGCCACCACTGACTTACTGGTGCGCATGCCGGGTGAAGACCCGCAACTGGGCACTCAGGTGGCCGAAGCGCTGCGCAAGGCCGGTGCCGATAACCCGGCAGTGGTCAAGCGTGTCGAGTTCGTCGGCCCGCAGGTCGGTGAAGAGCTGCGCGATCAGGGCGGCCTCGGCATGCTGATGGCGCTGGGCGGTGTTCTGATCTACCTGGCATTCCGCTTCCAGTGGAAATTCGCAGTCGGGGCGATCGTCTCGCTGATTCACGACGTGGTGGTGACGATGGGGATCCTGTCGTTCTTCCAGATCACCTTCGACCTGACGGTGCTGGCGGCGGTGCTGGCGATCATCGGCTACTCGCTGAACGACACCATTGTGGTCTTCGACCGGGTACGCGAAAACTTCCGCCTGCTGCGCAAGGCTTCGTTGATCGAGAACATCAACATCTCCACCACGCAGACACTGCTGCGCACCATTGCCACCTCGGTTTCGACCCTGTTGGCGATTGTTGCACTGTGGGCGTTTGGCGGCGACAGCCTGGAAGGCTTCTCCATCGCATTGTTCATCGGTGTTCTGGCGGGTACTTACTCGTCCATCTACATCGCTAACGTGGTGCTGATCTGGCTGAACCTGACCACTGAGGACCTGATTCCTCCAGTGGTCGTCGAGAAGGCTGACGACCTCCCGTAGGTCCGGCCATCATAAAAAAGGCGCGAGTGCTGAACTCGCGCCTTTTTTTATGCTCCAAGGCTAGGCATTGCGCAGCCATGCTGCGTTTCGATTGGTCAGGAGGTTCAAGTGAACAAGTCTATGCTTGTTGGTGCTGTGTTAGGTGCTGCTGTCGTGACTGCTGGCGGCGCCGTTGCCACCTATAGCTTGGTCAAGGGTGGTCCTGAGTATGCGGATGTATTGGCAGTAGAGCCGATCAACCAGCAGATCAAAACCCCCCGTGAAGTTTGCAAGGACGTAACCGTTACTCGTCAGGCGCCGGTCAAGGACCAGCATCAGATCGTAGGTAGCGTTATTGGCGCGGTTGCCGGTGGTTTGCTGGGTAACCAGATCGGTGGCGGTAACGGCAAGAAGATCGCTACAGTCGCGGGTGCGGTAGGTGGTGGTTATGCGGGCAACAAGGTTCAGGAAGGCATGCAGGAGCGTGATACCTACACCACTACGCAGAACCGCTGCACGACGGTCAACGATGTGAGCGACAAGGTTGTGGGCTACAACGTCAAATACAAGTTGAACGAGAAAGTGGGTCAGGTTCGTATGGAACGTGATCCGGGCAGCCAGATTCCGGTCGACAAGAATGGTCAGCTGATATTGGGTCAGGCGCAGTAACGCCAGCCGCTGCGCTTTAGAAGACATAAAAAAACCGGCTTTCGCCGGTTTTTTTACGTCTGCAGCTTAGCGTTTGAGCGAAGGCGGCAGGTGCGGTGCGATTGCGGTCAGTACGGCCTTGAAGCATTTGGTGTTGCCGGCAACGATATGGCCTTTCTCGAGGAAGTCGTGACCGCCGGTGAAATCGCTGACCAGACCGCCTGCTTCCTGAATCAGCAGAGCGCCTGCTGCCATGTCCCATTCGGACAGGCCCGACTCCCAGAACGCATCGAAACGACCGGCAGCTACGTAAGCCAGATCGAGGCTTGCAGCGCCTGCGCGACGGATGCCGGCGGTCTGGCCTACCAGGCTGCGGAACATGCCCAGGTAGTTTTCGATGTTGTCCATCTGGTTGTCACGGAACGGGAAGCCGGTGCCCAGCAGTGCGCCTTCCAGGCTCTTGCGCTGGCTGACGCGCAGACGGCGACCGTTCAGGGCTGCGCCACGACCACGGCTGGCGGTGAATTCTTCCTGGCGGACCGGGTCGAGAACCACGGCGTGCTCAAGGCGGCCGCGGTATTTGCAGGCGATGCTGACGGCAAAGTGCGGAATGCCACGAACGAAGTTGGTGGTGCCGTCCAGTGGGTCGATGATCCACAGGTAGTCGGTGCCTTCGCCGCTGCCTTCGTGCAGGCCGCTTTCTTCGCCGAGAATGCCGTGAGTCGGGTAGGCCTTGCGCAGAGCGGTGATGATGCTTTGCTCGGCAGCTCGGTCGATCTCTGTGACGTAGTCTTTGGCTTCTTTTTCGTCAACCTTGATGGTATCCAGGCGCTCGATGGAGCGGAAAATCAATTCGCTGGCGCTGCGGGCGGCGCGCAGCGCGATATTCAGCATGGGCTGCATGGATAATTCACCTAAGGTTGTTAAAGAGAGCCGGGCATTCTATGGGCTGATTCGAATTATTTCCAGCCTTGCGTGGTTACGGTTGTCGGGTTCGTGTGGATTTTTTCATGTCGCAAGCGGTCAGTTCCGATCTTCCGGCCCGCACAGCTTCATAGCGTTAGTCGAACCGTTTCTGTAAGATTTGCCCCCCTAATTCGCGTCAGTGAGCGTTCGCTTTGTTGCAGAACATTCGTGTTGTCCTGGTCGGCACTACCCATCCCGGAAATATCGGCGGGGCCGCTCGCGCCATGAAAAACATGGGGCTTTCGCGTCTGGTGCTTGTCGATCCGCGCATCTTTCCTTCGCCTGATGCCGATGCGCGTGCGTCAGGCGCCACCGATATTCTTGAAAGTGCAAAGGTTGTTGCGACTCTTGAAGACGCGTTGGTCGGCTGTCGTCTGGTGCTCGGTACCAGTGCGCGTGATCGCAGTTTGCCGTGGCCGTTGCTCGATCCGCGCGCTTCCGGTGAAAAAGTCATCGAGCAGGCCGGAGAGGGCGCGGAAGTGGCGCTGGTTTTCGGTCGCGAGCACGCCGGCCTGACCAATGAAGAACTGCAGCGTTGCCACTTCCATGTGCACATCCCGTCGGACCCCGGGTTCAGCTCGCTGAACCTCGCCGCGGCTGTGCAGGTGCTCAGCTACGAAGTGCGCATGGCCTGGCTGGCGGCTTCGGCACACTCAGAGCAGGGCGAAACGCCCAAGGCAGTCTCGGCGCATAACGCCGAGCTGGCGACGATGGATGAGATGGAAGGCTTTTACACGCATCTTGAAGCCACGCTTGTGGCCATCGGTTTCCTTGATCCGGAAAAACCACGTCATCTGATGGCGCGACTGCGCAGGCTATACGGGCGTAGCGAGGTCGAGCGATCCGAACTGAGTATCCTGCGCGGTGTGCTCACCGAAACCCAGAAAGCCGCACGCGGTGAGCCCTACAAGCGGAAGGATCAGTAATGTTCAAGCGTCTGCGAGAAGACATTCAAAGCGTATTCCATCGTGACCCTGCTGCGCGCAACGCCTTTGAGGTGCTGACCTGCTATCCGGGCATGCATGCCATCTGGCTGCACCGCTTTGCGCACATTCTGTGGCGCAACGGCTGGAAGTGGCTCGCGCGGCTGGTCTCCAATTTCGGTCGCTGGATGACCGGTATCGAGATCCACCCGGGGGCGCGCATCGGTCGCCGTTTTTTCATCGACCACGGCATGGGCATCGTGATCGGCGAAACCGCCGAGATCGGCAATGACGTAACGCTTTACCAGGGCGTGACCCTGGGCGGTACCAGCTGGAATGTCGGCAAGCGTCACCCGACGCTGGAAGATGGCGTAGTGGTCGGGGCGGGTGCCAAGGTGCTCGGGCCGTTCACAGTGGGTGCCGGTGCCAAGATTGGTTCCAACGCAGTGGTGACCAAGGCGGTGCCTGCGGGGGCAACTGCCGTGGGTATTCCGGGGCGCATCATCGTCAAGTCCGACGATGAAACCGAAGCCCGGCGCAAGGTCATGGCTGAAAAGCTCGGTTTCGACGCGTACGGCGTCAGCGCCGACATGCCGGACCCTATCGCTCGCGCCATTGGCCAGTTGCTCGACCATTTGCAGGCTGTCGACGGCCGTCTTGAGGGCATGTGCGATGCGCTCGGCAGGCTGGGCAGTGATTATTGCGCCAAAGACCTTCCCGAGCTGCGTGATGAAGTATTCGACTGCGTCAAGGATCGCCACGAAGACAAGGTTGGCTAGGCGACACGGCGGCGTGACGCGTGCCATTACGCCGCACCTTTGCTATGATGCAGCCCGCGCTTTTCGCTAATCCCGACTGTTTTACTTGGTCTAATAGTTGACTCTTTTACTCGGGAATAGCATACTCGCTGTCATTCCGAACCTCTGCGGTATACGCCATGCGACTGACTACTAAAGGCCGATACGCTGTAACAGCCATGCTTGACCTGGCGTTGCACGCGCAGAACGGGCCAGTGTCTCTGGCCGACATCTCCGAGCGGCAGGGTATTTCCCTGTCCTACCTCGAGCAGCTGTTCGCCAAGCTGCGTCGCGGCAATCTGGTTTCCAGTGTTCGTGGTCCAGGTGGTGGTTACCAGCTGTCGCGCGACATGAAAGGCATCCAGGTTGCTCAAGTCGTCGATGCAGTCAATGAATCGGTCGACGCCACGCGGTGTCAGGGTCTGGGCGATTGCCACGCTGGCGATACCTGCCTGACCCACCACTTGTGGTGTGACCTGAGCCAGCAGATTCACGAATTTCTAAGCGGTATCAGCTTGGCGGATCTTGTCACTCGCCGTGAGGTACAAGAAGTCGCTCAGCGCCAGGATATGCGCCGTGGTCATAACCACATGTCGCAACTGGGTAAGATCGAAACGTCCGCCGTCGAATGAACGCAGATGAATGAGCGGTGCGCCTGCCTGATAGGAGAGCTTCAATGAAATTGCCAATTTACCTCGACTACTCCGCGACGACCCCGGTCGATCCGCGTGTCGCGCAGAAAATGATCGATTGCCTGACCGTCGAAGGAAACTTCGGCAACCCGGCCTCGCGCTCCCACGTCTTTGGCTGGAAAGCCGAAGAAGCGGTCGAGAACGCTCGTCGTCAGGTCGCTGATCTGGTCAACGCCGATCCGCGCGAAATCGTCTGGACCTCGGGTGCCACTGAATCCAACAACCTGGCTATTAAAGGTGTTGCGCATTTCTACGCCAGCAAAGGCAAGCACCTGATCACGTCGAAGGTCGAACACAAGGCTGTCCTCGACACCACTCGCCAGCTGGAACGCGAAGGTTTCGAAGTTACCTACATCGAGCCAGGTGAAGACGGTCTGATCACGCCTGCCATGATTGAAGCGGCACTGCGCGACGACACCATCCTGGTTTCGATCATGCATGTGAACAACGAGATCGGCACCATCAACGATATCGCTGCGATCGGTGAACTGACCCGTTCGCGTGGCGTGCTGTTCCACGTTGACGGCGCGCAGTCGACCGGCAAGGTTGAAATCGATCTGACCAGCCTCAAGGTTGACCTCATGTCGTTCTCGGCGCACAAGACCTATGGTCCTAAAGGTATCGGCGCGCTCTACGTCAGCCGCAAGCCGCGTGTTCGCCTTGAAGCGACCATGCACGGCGGTGGTCACGAGCGTGGCATGCGTTCCGGCACCCTGGCGACCCACCAGATCGTCGGTATGGGCGAAGCATTCCGCATTGCCAAGGAAGAAATGGCTGCTGAAAACGTGCGCATCAAGGCACTCAGCGATCGTTTCTTCAAGCAGGTCGAAAATCTGGAAGAGCTGTACGTCAACGGCAGCCTGACTGCACGCGTACCGCACAACCTGAACCTGAGCTTCAACTACGTCGAAGGCGAGTCGCTGATCATGGCGCTCAAGGATCTGGCGGTATCGTCCGGTTCGGCCTGTACCTCGGCCTCGCTTGAGCCTTCGTATGTGCTGCGTGCCCTGGGTCGCAACGATGAGCTGGCGCACAGCTCGATTCGTTTCACCTTCGGCCGTTTCAGCACTGAAGAAGAAATCGATTACGCCGCGCAGAAGGTTTGCGAGGCTGTCACCCGGCTGCGCACACTTTCGCCGCTGTGGGACATGTTCAAAGACGGCGTCGACATCTCCAAGATCGAGTGGGCGGCGCACTAATTTAAAGTCGCCTCCAACACAGGTCATGTGCAATTGCGCGTGACCTGCAGAGCGGCTCCCTGATGTGAGAGGAATAGAATCATGGCTTACAGCGAAAAGGTCATCGACCACTACGAGAACCCACGTAACGTCGGCAAGATGAACGCGGAAGATCCTGATGTCGGCACCGGCATGGTCGGCGCTCCAGCGTGCGGCGACGTAATGCGTTTGCAGATCAAGGTCAACGAGCAGGGCGTTATCGAAGACGCCAAGTTCAAGACCTACGGCTGCGGTTCGGCCATTGCTTCCAGCTCGCTGGCGACCGAGTGGATGAAAGGCAAGACTCTGGATGAAGCAGAGACCATCAAGAACACTCAGCTGGCTGAAGAGCTGGCGCTGCCGCCGGTCAAGATTCACTGCTCGGTACTCGCTGAAGACGCCATCAAGGCCGCCGTTCGCGATTACAAGCAGAAGAAAGGTCTGCTGTAAGCAGGCAGGCTTTTCAAGAGAAGCTTGCAACAGAGTCAACTGCAACAGGCTAATGCAACAGGCTAAGGAGTTCCGATGGCTATCAGCATGACAGAAGCTGCCGCTAACCACGTACGACGTTCCCTTGAGGGACGCGGCAAGGGTGATGGCGTTCGTCTGGGTGTTCGCACCACAGGCTGTTCAGGTCTTGCCTATGTGCTTGAGTTCGTCGATGAGGCGGCTGGCGAAGACACTGTGTTTGAAATGCACGGCGTCAAGGTGATCATTGACCCGAAAAGTCTGGTCTATCTGGATGGCACCGAGCTCGACTTCGTGCGTGAAGGGTTGAATGAAGGCTTCAAGTTCAACAACCCCAACTCGCGCGGTGAGTGCGGCTGTGGCGAAAGCTTCAACGTCTGAGGCTTTTATTGTGGGTACTCCCTGTCACTTCGCCCTGTTCGATCTCAAGCCCGAGTTTCAGCTTGATCTTGACCAGCTGGCCACGCGCTACCGTGAGCTTGCGCGTAACGTGCATCCGGATCGCTTTGCGGATGCCCCCGAGCGTGAGCAGCGTGTGGCGCTGGAGCGCTCGGCCAGTCTCAACGAGGCCTATCAGACCCTGAAAAGCCCGCCGAAAAGGGCGCGCTACCTGCTGGCAATGAACGGCAACGAAGTGCCGCTCGAAGTCACGGCGCATGATCCCGAGTTTCTTCTGCAGCAGATGCAATTGCGCGAAGACCTCGAGGACTTGCAGGAAGAGGCTGATCTCGCCGGCGTTGCGACCTTCAAGCGTCAGCTCAAGGTCGCTCAGGACGAGCTGAACCAGAGCTTCGCGGCCTGTTGGAATGATGCTGCACAACGCGAGCACGCTGAAAAGCTGATGCGGCGTATGCAGTTTCTCGACAAGCTCTCTCACGAAGTGCGCCAGTTAGAAGAGCGCCTCGACGATTAACCCCGCGCGGCTTCGGCCGCGCGCCAGTGATTATTCTGAACAGCATGGCTTTACTGCAGATCGCCGAACCCGGCCTGAGTCCTCAACCGCACCAGCGTCGTCTGGCTGTGGGTATCGACCTGGGCACCACCAATTCTCTGGTTGCTGCAGTACGCAGCGGCCTGTCCGAACCGCTGGCCGATGCAGAGGGGCAGGTCATTCTGCCGTCTGCCGTGCGCTATCACGCTGATCGTGTCGAAGTAGGGCAGTCAGCGAAGATCGCCGCCTCCCAGGATCCGTTCAATACCGTTCTGTCAGTCAAGCGCCTCATGGGGCGCGGGCTGACTGACGTCAAGCAATTGGGCGAGCAACTGCCGTACCGGTTTGTTGGCGGTGAGTCGCACATGCCGTTCATCGACACCGTGCAGGGGCCGAAAAGTCCTGTTGAAGTGTCTGCCGACATTCTCAAGGTCCTGCGCGAACGCGCCGAGTCCACGCTGGGTGGCGAACTGGTGGGGGCGGTGATTACCGTGCCTGCTTATTTCGACGACTCTCAGCGCCAGGCGACCAAGGATGCCGCCAGACTTGCCGGCCTCAATGTGTTGCGCCTGCTTAATGAGCCAACGGCTGCTGCCGTTGCCTATGGTCTGGATCAGAAAGCCGAAGGCGTGGTTGCCATCTATGATCTGGGCGGCGGAACCTTCGACATCTCGATCCTGCGCCTGACCGGCGGTGTGTTTGAAGTACTGGCCACTGGCGGGGATACCGCTCTGGGTGGCGATGACTTCGATCATGCGATAGCCAACTGGATTGTCACTGATGCCGGTCTGTCTGCGGATATCGACCCTTCCGCGCAACGCAGCCTGCTGCAGGCTGCCTGCTCGGCCAAGGAAGCGCTGACTGACGCCGAGTCTGTCGAGGTCGCCTACGGTGACTGGCGTGGCACGCTGACCCGCGAGGCGCTCAATGCGCTGATCGAGCCTATGGTCGCGCGCAGTCTCAAGGCCTGTCGTCGTGCGGTGCGTGATACCGGTATCGAGCTTGAAGAAGTCGAGGCGGTGGTCATGGTCGGCGGTTCGACCCAAGTTCCACGCGTACGCGAAGCGGTGGCCGAGCTGTTCGGTCGTCAGCCATTGACCCAGATTGACCCGGATCAAGTGGTGGCCATCGGGGCTGCGATCCAGGCCGATACGCTGGCAGGCAACAAGCGTGACGGTGGCGAACTGCTATTGCTCGATGTGATTCCGCTCTCGCTGGGGCTGGAAACCATGGGCGGGCTGATGGAGAAGGTCATTCCGCGCAACACCACCATCCCTGTCGCGCGTGGTCAGGAATTCACCACGTACAAGGACGGCCAGACGGCCATGAAGATTCATGTTCTGCAGGGCGAGCGCGAGTTGATCAGTGACTGCCGTTCCCTTGCACGTTTCGAATTGCGCGGCATTCCGCCGATGGTCGCGGGTGCGGCAAAGATTCGTGTCACCTTCCAGGTTGATGCTGACGGTCTGCTCAGCGTTTCGGCGCGTGAAATGGGCTCGGGTATCGAGTCGAGCATTCAGGTCAAGCCTTCCTACGGGCTGACCGATGACGAAGTCACCCGCATGCTCAAGGACTCCTTCGAGTATGCCGGCGACGATAAGGTCGCTCGTGTGCTGCGCGAGCACCAGGTTGACGCCGAGCGCTTGCTCGAAGCGGTTCAAGGTGCCCTTGAGGCTGATGGTGAGCGTCTTCTCGACGAAGAAGAGCGCCTGGTCATCAACCTGCAGATGAACGAATTACGTGAATTGATGCAAGGCACCGATGGTTATGCCATCGAGCAGCAGACCAAGCGTCTGTCGCAGGTGACCGATGCATTTGCTGCCCGACGCCTCGATTCGACGGTAAAAGCCGCACTGGCCGGGCGCAACTTGAATGAGATTGAGGAATAACTGATGCCGCAGGTGATTTTTCTGCCCCACGCCGAGCATTGTCCGGACGGGCTGGTTGTAGAAGTGGAGCCGGGCACGTCTATTCTCGAGATTGCCCACGAGCACCACATCGAGATTGAAAGCGCCTGTGGTGGCGTGTGTGCCTGTACCACCTGTCACTGCGTCATTCGCGAAGGCTTCAATTCGCTCAATGAAGCGGACGAGCTGGAAGAAGACATGCTCGACAAAGCCTGGGGCCTGGAAGCGCAATCGCGTCTGTCCTGTCAGGCCATTGTCGGCAACGAAGACCTCACGGTCGAAATACCCAAGTATTCGCTCAACCACGCCGCTGAAGCGCCACACTGATTCAAGGATTGCTCATGAGTCTCAAATGGGTTGATGTGCAGGAAATCGCCATCCAGCTGGCTGAAAGCCACCCGGATGTCGATCCGCTGACTGTGAGTTTTCCCATGCTGCGTAATCTGGTCATGGCCTTGCCCGAGTTCGATGACCACCCGGACCGTAGTGGGGAAAAGGTTCTCGAGGCGATCCAGGGGTTATGGATCGAAGAGGCCGATTGACGTTCAGTAACGTACGCAGTTAGGCAATACACCAGAACCCGCGTATAATTCGCGGGTTTAATTTTTCGCTTCAATCACTGCTTCTGGAGTTTCACCATGGCTGTTCAACGTACTTTCTCCATCATCAAGCCTGACGCCGTTGCCAAGAACGTAATCGGCGAGATCACCACTCGTTTCGAAAAAGCCGGTCTGCGCGTTGTCGCTTCCAAGCTGAAGCAACTGTCCAAGGCCGAAGCTGAAGGTTTCTACGCTGAGCACAGCGCTCGCGGTTTCTTCGGCGACCTGGTTGCCTTCATGATCTCCGGCCCGGTTGTCGTTCAGGTTCTGGAAGGTGAAAACGCTATCGCTCTGAACCGTGAGCTGATGGGCGCTACCAACCCTAAAGAAGCTGCTGCCGGCACCATCCGCGCTGATTTCGCTGACTCCATCGACGCCAACGCTGTTCATGGCTCCGATTCGGAAGCAGCCGCCGCTCGCGAAATCTCGTACTTCTTCGCAGCTACCGAAGTAACCGCTCGCTAAGTCATTTTTGACTGACGAGTGAAGGGTGAATTCATGATTGCATCGACTGGTAAAACCAACCTGCTGGGGCTGACTCAACAGGAAATGGAGAAATTCTTCGACTCTATCGGGGAGAAGCGCTTCCGTGCCGGTCAGGTCATGAAGTGGATTCACCACTTCGGCGTCGACGATTTCGACGCGATGACGAACGTCAGCAAGGCCCTGCGCGAAAAGCTCAAGGCCTGTGCCGAAGTTCGCGGTCCCGAAGTGGTCAGCGAGGACATCTCCAGCGACGGCACCCGTAAATGGGTGGTGCGCGTAGAGTCCGGCAGCTGTGTCGAGACCGTCTATATCCCGCAGGGCAAGCGTGGCACCTTGTGTGTTTCGTCCCAGGCGGGCTGTGCCCTGGATTGCAGTTTCTGCTCCACCGGCAAGCAAGGCTTCAACAGCAACCTCACCGCCGCCGAAGTCATCGGTCAGGTGTGGATTGCCAACAAATCCTTTGGCAGCGTACCGGCGACCGTCGACCGTGCCATCACCAACGTGGTGATGATGGGCATGGGTGAGCCGCTGCTGAACTTCGACAATGTCATTGCTGCCATGCATCTGATGATGGATGACCTGGGGTATGGCATTTCCAAGCGCCGGGTGACCTTGTCCACCTCCGGCGTGGTACCGATGATCGATGAGCTTTCCAAGCATATCGACGTTTCCCTGGCCTTGTCGCTGCACGCGCCGAACGATGCGCTGCGTAACCAGTTGGTGCCGATCAACAAGAAATACCCGCTGCAAATGCTCCTTGATTCCTGCCGCCGTTACATGTCCAGTCTGGGCGAAAAGCGTGTGCTCACCATTGAATACACCATGCTCAAGGACATCAACGACAAGGTTGAACACGCCGTCGAGATGATCGAGCTGCTCAAGGACACGCCTTGCAAGATCAACCTGATCCCGTTCAACCCGTTTCCGCACTCCGGTTACGAGCGTCCCAGCAATAACGCGATCCGTCGTTTTCAGGACCTGTTGCATCAGGCTGGTTATAACGTCACTGTGCGCACCACGCGCGGTGAAGACATTGATGCAGCATGCGGCCAGCTGGTCGGGCAGGTGATGGACCGTACACGCCGTAGTGA
The DNA here is from genome assembly GCF_058129925.1 of Pseudomonas sp. Pme6b. Lineage (NCBI taxonomy): Bacteria > Pseudomonadati > Pseudomonadota > Gammaproteobacteria > Pseudomonadales > Pseudomonadaceae > Pseudomonas > Pseudomonas sp. Pme6b. Next base: position 4,718,056 of record NZ_CM176704.1, on the reverse strand, counting down.
ACGCTACATTGCTGTGCGTGAGTTGAGCGCCGAGGCCGAGACGGCCCCGGTTGCGGCGACTCGAACCTGACTGCCAACCTGATCGAGAGAGACTCCATGTCTGTGCGTGCCTCGCTGTTGCTATGTGTTGTCATGTTGCTGACGGCGTGCGTATCCACCGGCAACGTCAACCCGATGACAACGGCGCAGGGGCGCGAGGAAGCGCGCAGAGCGTACGTGCAGCTTGGGCTGGGTTACTTTCAGCAGGGGCAGACCGAGCGCGCCAAGGTTCCGCTGAAAAAGGCGCTCGAGCTCGACAGTTCCGACGCGCAGGCCAATGCCGCACTGGCGCTGGTGTTCCAGACCGAGATGGAGCCGGAGCTTGCAGAGCAGTACTTTCGCAAGGCGCTGGCTTCCAGTAACAACGAAACACGCATCGTCAATAATTACGGCAGTTTTCTGTTCGAACAAAAGCGTTACAAGGAAGCCTACGAGCGTTTTGAACAGGCCGCTGCCGACAACCTGTATCCTGAGCGGTCGCGAGTCTTTGAGAGCCTGGGCATGACTTCGCTGAAGCTGGGTAATCGCGAGCAGGCCCGTGAGCATTTTACCAAGGCGTTGCGCCTGGACCGCCAGTTGCCAAGGTCCTTGCTGGAAATGGCGCAGATATCCTACGAAGACAAGCAATATGTGCCGGCGCGTGATTATTACGACCGTTTTAGCCAACTCAGCGAGCAAAATGCACGTAGTCTATTGCTCGGTACACGCCTGGCGAAGATCTATGATGATCGTAACAAGGCGGCCAGTTTTGGTCTGCTGTTGAAAAGACTCTATCCCGGTACGCCGGAATATCAGCAATACCTGTCGGAGCAATGATGAAAGCGGCGCATCCCGAAGTTGTAGCAACCACCCGCGTGAACCCTGGAGAAACCCTGCGCCAGGTCCGCGAGAGCAGGAGCTGGTCGCTGCCAGATGTGGCTTTGAGACTGAACCTCACCGTGACCTCCCTGAGCAATCTGGAGAACGGACATTTTGAAAAGCTGCCTGGGCATACGTTTGCCCGGGGGTATGTACGCGCCTACGCCAAGCTGCTTGACCTCGATCAGGCGGCGCTGGTCGAACAGTTCGACCAGTTCACCGGCACCGATGGCAAGGGCAGTTCGGTCCACGCATTGGGCCGTATCGAAGAGCCGGTCAGGCTGTCACACAACATCCTGCGTATCGTCAGCCTGTTGTTGCTGGTGCTTCTGGTCGGTGGCGGTTTCTTCTGGTGGCAGGATCAGGCTTCTCTGCGTGGCAGGGACCAGTCCGGGCTGAACATGGAGCACGTCGAGGTCGAAAGCGCCGACGGCACCACTCAGATTCACCCGCTGGACGAGCCGGAAGAGCCCGCAGTGGCCGAAACGCCTAATGCCGGACAGACTTCGCTGCCGTTGAACACCGGTGCGCCTGCCAGTGAATCTCCGAGCGCGACGCCTGCTGCTCCTACTGCAGGTGTTACGAGTCATGCGCCTGCGCAGACACAGACACCGGCCGCCACTACGCCGCCTGCAAATGCTCCACAAGCGCCTGTTGCTGCGCCGACCGTACCGTCGATGCCGACCGCACCAGCCGAGCAGCCAGCGCCAGTCATGGCCGGGGCCGGTCAGATTACTGTGCAGTTCGTCGCCGATTGCTGGACCCAGGTCACTGACGGAAACGGCAAGGTGCTGGTCAGCGGCCTTAAGCGCAAGGGCGACAGCCTGGATGTCAGCGGCAAGCCGCCATTGACGCTGCGCCTGGGCTACGCACGCGGCGCGCAGGTCAGCTACAACGGTCAGCCTGTAGACGTGGCACCTTTTACCAGCGGCGAAACTGCTCGCCTGAAGCTAGGGCAATAAGTCATGCACGGCGAATCTCCAATCAAGCGTCGCGAATCCCGAAAAATATGGGTCGGTTCCGTACCGGTCGGCGGTGATGCGCCGATTGCCGTGCAGAGCATGACCAACAGCGATACCAACGATGTTGCGGCCACCGTCGCCCAGATCAACCGTCTGGAAGCTGCCGGTGTCGACATCGTGCGTGTTTCTGTACCGGACATGGACGCTGCCGAAGCCTTTGGTCGCATCAAGCAACTGGTCAAAGTGCCATTGGTCGCCGACATCCACTTCGACTATCGCATCGCCCTGCGTGTGGCGGAGCTGGACGTCGACTGTCTGCGTATCAACCCGGGCAATATCGGTCGTGAAGACCGGGTGCGGGCCGTGGTCGATGCTGCGCGTGATCGCGGTATTCCGATCCGCATCGGCGTCAACGCCGGGTCGCTGGAAAAAGACCTGCAGAAGAAGTACGGCGAGCCGACGCCAGAGGCGTTGGTGGAGTCTGCGTTGCGCCACGTCGAGCACCTGGAGCGCCTGAACTTTCAGGACTTCAAGGTCAGCGTCAAGGCGTCCGATGTGTTCATGGCCGTCGCAGCCTACCGCCTGCTGGCCAAACAGATCGTCCAGCCTCTGCATCTGGGTATCACCGAAGCTGGCGGCTTGCGTTCAGGCACGGTGAAATCGGCTGTCGGTCTTGGAATGCTGCTTGCCGAAGGAATTGGCGATACTATCCGCATCTCGCTGGCTGCTGATCCGGTCGAGGAAGTGAAAGTCGGGTACGACATCCTCAAATCGTTGCGCCTTCGTTCCCGTGGTATCAACTTCATCGCCTGCCCGAGCTGCTCGCGGCAGAACTTCGATGTGGTCAAGACCATGAACGAGCTTGAAGGTCGCCTTGAAGATTTGCTGGTGCCGCTTGATGTCGCAGTGATCGGTTGTGTAGTCAACGGTCCGGGCGAGGCCAAGGAAGCGCATATCGGCCTGACTGGTGGTACGCCGAACCTGATTTACATCGACGGCAAGCCTGCGCAGAAACTGACCAACGACAATCTCGTGGACGAGCTTGAACGCTTGATTCGCGAGAAAGCGGCTGAAAAGGCCGAAGCTGACGCATCTGTCATCGTGCGCGGCTAACCAGGATTGCTAAGGATTTTCTGTGAGTAAGTCTCTACAAGCCATTCGTGGCATGAACGACATCCTGCCCGAGCAGACGCCGCTGTGGCGCCACTTCGAAGGCACCGTTTCACGTCTGCTGGATAACTACGGTTACCGGCAGATTCGTATGCCTATCGTCGAATTCACCGAGCTGTTCAAGCGCTCCATCGGTGAAGTGACCGATATCGTCGAGAAGGAAATGTACACCTTCGCCGATCGCAACGGCGACTCCCTGACCCTGCGTCCGGAAGGTACTGCTGCCTGTGTGCGTGCGGTCCTGGAGCACGGCATCACCGGTGGCGGTCAGGTTCAGAAACTGTGGTACATCGGGCCGATGTTTCGTCACGAGCGTCCACAGAAAGGCCGTTATCGCCAGTTTCACCAGATTGGTGTCGAGGTCTTCAATCTTGACGGTCCGGACATCGATGCCGAACTGATCGTCATGACCTGGCGCCTGTGGGGCATGCTGGGCATTCGCAATGCGGTCAAGCTTGAACTCAACAGCCTGGGCACCAGCGAAGCGCGTGCGCGTTATCGTGATGCGCTGGTCGAGTTTCTGTCGGCACGTCTTGATCAACTCGACGAAGACAGCCAGCGTCGTCTGAAAACCAATCCGCTGCGCGTGCTGGACACCAAACACCCTGAAACCCAGGCTGTGCTGGTCGATGCTCCAAAGCTGGCAGATTATCTGGATGACGAATCCCGCGTTCACTTCGAAGGCCTGAAGGCCCGTCTGGACGCAGCCGGCATTCCTTATGTCATCAACCCGAAGCTGGTTCGCGGGCTGGATTATTACAGCAAGACCGTTTTCGAGTGGGTTACCGACCAATTGGGTGCTCAGGGTACGGTCTGTGCAGGCGGTCGTTATGACGGTCTGGTCGAGCAGATGGGCGGCAAGCCGACGACCGGCGTTGGTTTCGCGATGGGTATCGAGCGTCTGGTTCTGTTGCTTGAAACCCTCGGGCAGGTCCCGGAAGAAATTGCCCGTCAGGTCGATGTTTACCTGTGCGCCTTTGGCGAAGCAGCTGAGCTGGCTGCGCTGGCTCTCACCGAAAAGGTGCGCGATCAGTTGCCGAGCCTGCGTTTGCAGGTCAACGCCGGTGCCGGCAGCTTCAAAAGCCAGTTCAAGAAAGCCGACAAGAGCGGTGCGCTGTATGCGCTGATTCTCGGTGAAGAAGAACTGGCGGCAAAGGTCATTGGCGTCAAACCCCTGCGCGGTCAGGGTGAACAACAAAATATTGCCTGGGACGCTCTGTCAGAGCACCTGGCCTCCTGCGTTGTGCAGGGTTGAAGCTGATTTAACAGCCGTTTAGCGAATAGGAGTATTGGGGTGTCGGGTACCGAAGATGAAGAGCTGGCGGTAATGAAGGACTGGTGGCAGCGTAACGGCAAACCCCTGTTGACCGGTGGTCTGCTTGCGTTGGTCGTGGTCTTGGGTTGGCAGTTCTGGCACAGGTATCAGGCCAGCCAGTCGCAAGGCGCCTCGATGCTTTATCAGCAATTGCTGGAAACCGCACTGACGCCCAGTGGCCAGGCAGACACCGCACGTGTCGCCGAGATATCCGGCAAACTGAAAAGCGAATTCGGTGGCACTACCTATGCACAGTTCGGTAGCCTGTTCGTCGCCAAGGTGGCGGTCGATGCCGGTAAGCTGGACGATGCTGCAGCCGAGCTGAAAACCGTGGCCGACAAGCCTGCCAATGACACGCTGGGCGAGATTGCCCGTCAGCGTCTGGCTCGCGTGCTGGCTGCGCAGAACAAGACCGATGACGCGCTGAAGCTGCTCGACGGCGATGCCGACAAGGCCTTCCTCGCCAGTCGTGAAGAACTCAAGGGTGACCTGCTGGTACAGCTGGGTCGTACCGACGAGGCATATGCTGCATACCAAAAGGCCAAATCCGCTCTGTCCGAAGACGCAGCAGTGGGTGGCCTGCAAATGAAGCTCGACGATTTGGCGAAAGGGGATGCGTGACGTGATTCGTTGGAAACATGCAGCATTGCTGGCTCTGGCCATTCTGGCCGCGGGTTGCAGCAGCAACAGCAAAAAGGAATTGCCTCCGGCCGAGCTGACCGACTTCAAAGAAGAAGTGGTTCTGCACAAGCAATGGAGCCGTTCCGTCGGCGACGGTCAGGGCAAGACGTACAACATGCTCGTGCCAGCCATCGATGGCGATCGCATCTACGCGGCTGACGTCACTGGCGAAGTCGTATCGCTGGATCGTCTGACCGGTGATGTGATCTGGAAGAAAGATCTCGATCTGCCGGTTTCCGGTGCAGTCGGCGTGGGCTATGGCCTGGTGATGATCGGTACCCTCAAGGGTGAAGTCATTGCCATGGACGCCACCTCCGGTGAGGAAAAGTGGCGCGCTCGCGTGACCAGCGAAGTGCTGGCTCCGCCTGCCACCAACGGTTCTGTGGTAGTGGTTCAGACTCAGGATGACCGTATTGTCGGTTTCGATGCCTCCACAGGTTCCCAGCTCTGGATTTACGAAAGCACCCCAGCGGTGCTGACCCTGCGTGGTACCGGTGCTCCACTTGCAACCAATCGTCTCGCCGTGGCGGGTCTGTCGACCGGTAAGGTCGTCGCGCTGGACATTACCAACGGCGTGCCTGTCTGGGAGCAGCGTGTTGCTATCCCGCAAGGTCGCTCGGAACTGGATCGTGTCGTGGATATCGACGGCGGCCTGTTGCTGTCCGGCGGTACACTGTACGTCGCTACCTATCAGGGTCGCGTCGCCGGTCTGGACCTGGAAAGCGGTCGTGTGCTCTGGCAGCGTGATGCCTCTAGCTACTCGGGCGTTGCCCAGGGCTTTGGCAGCGTTTACGCAACCCTGGCCTCCGGCACTGTTGAAGGTATCGACGAGCGTTCGTCCTCTGCACTGTGGAGCAACGAATCACTGGCTCGCCGCCAGCTCGGCGCGCCGGAAGTGTATTCCAGCTATGTAGCGGTCGGTGACATGGAAGGCTACCTGCACCTGTTGAGCCAGGTGGACGGTCGTTTTGTCGGTCGCGAACGTATCGACAGCGACGGCCTGCGTGCTCGTCCGCTGGTGGTTGGGGACATGATTTACGTGTATGGCAACAGCGGCAAACTGGAAGCCCTGACCATCAAGCAATAAGTGTCCATGCCCGGGGCCGATGGCCCCGGGTGCCTTTGCTTCGGCAAGGCTGCGGTGCCTTTATGGCATCGCCCCGAACTCCGGCCGCTGCCCTGCAGCGGCTTTTGTATTTTCTGAAATAACGAAGTGGAGAGCCGCATGGTTCCCGTAATCGCCCTGGTGGGTCGACCGAACGTCGGCAAGTCCACCATGTTCAACCGCCTGACCAGGACTCGCGACGCCATTGTCGGTGATCTGTCCGGTCTTACCCGTGATCGCCAATACGGAGAGGCGAAGTGGCAAGGGCGCTCCTATATTCTGATCGACACCGGCGGTATTTCCGGTGACGAGCATGGCATGGACGAAAAGATGGCCGAGCAGTCGCTGCTGGCCATTGAAGAAGCCGATGTGGTGCTGTTTCTGGTGGACGCCCGTGCGGGCTACACCGCTGCTGATCAGATGATTGGTGAGCACCTGCGCAAGCGCAACAAGCGTTCCTACGTGGTTGCCAACAAGATCGACAACATCGACGAAAACCTGGCACGTGCCGAGTTCAGCCCGATGGGTCTGGGCGACGCCATTCCGGTGGCTGGTGCCCATGGTCGTGGCATCTCGCAGATGCTCGAAATCGCCCTGCGGGAGTTTCCCAAGGACGAAGACGAGCTGGAAGAGGGCGAGGAGGTCGAGGAAGTTGCCGAAGGTCAGGAAGCCAAGCGCATTCCTGGTCCAAGCGAAAAAGACGGCATCAAGATCGCAATCATCGGGCGTCCCAACGTCGGCAAATCGACGCTGGTCAACCGAATGCTGGGTGAAGACCGGGTTATCGTCTATGACGAGCCAGGCACCACGCGCGACAGTATCTACATTCCCTTCGAGCGTAATGAAGAGAAGTACACGCTGATCGACACTGCCGGTGTGCGCAAGCGCGGCAAGATCCACGAGGAAGTTGAAAAGTTCTCGGTGGTCAAGACGCTGCAGGCCATCAAGGACGCCAACGTGGTGATCTTTGTGATGGACGCCCGCGAAGGTGTGGTCGACCACGACCTGAACCTGCTGGGCTTCGCCCTTGAAGCGGGTCGTGCGCTGGTCATCGCGCTGAACAAGTGGGACGGCATGACGCCGGGCGAACGCGATTTCGTGAAGATCGAGCTGGAGCGCCGGTTGTTCTTCGTCGACTTCGCCGACATCCACTTCATCTCCGCACTGCACGGCACGGGCGTGGGCAACCTGTATCAGTCGGTACAGAACTCGTTCAAGTCTGCGGTAACCCGCTGGCCAACCAGCCGCCTGACCCAGATTCTCGAAGATGCGGTCAGCGAGCATGCGCCACCGATGGTCGGCAGCCGCCGCATCAAGCTGCGCTACGCTCACCTGGGCGGCGCCAACCCGCCGCTGATCGTGATCCACGGTAACCAGGTCGAGAAAGTACCCAAGTCCTACGTTCGTTACCTGGAAAACACTTACCGGCGTGTGCTCAAACTGGTCGGTACGCCGATCCGTATCGAGTTCAAGGGCGGCGAGAACCCGTATGAAGGCAACAAGAACACGCTCACCGACCGTCAGGTCAACAAGAAGCGTCGGATGATGTCGCACCACAAGAAGGCCGACAAGAAGCGCCGCGACAAGCGCTGAGTCAGCATCTGGAAAAAGGCGCTTCGGCGCCTTTTTTTGTGTCCGTTTAATGGGCTATCCTGCCTGACCCCGTGCCGCCCGGTGCCGGGAGATTGCAGGGAAAGGGTTCCATGATCGACAGCAAGTTGCCCAACGTGGGCACCACTATCTTCACCGTCATGTCACAGCTGGCCGCCGAAACCGGAGCTATCAACCTGTCCCAGGGGTTTCCTGATTTTGACGGGCCGCAGGCGCTGCGTGATGCGGTTTGCCGACATATCACTCAAGGCCATAACCAATACTCACCGATGACCGGGCTGCCTGCGCTTCGTCAGCAAGTTGCGGCAAAGATCGCCCGCAGCTATGGGCGTACGGTCAATGCGGACACTGAAATCACTATTACACCGGGTGCCATCCAGGCGATTTTCTGCGCGATCCATAGCGTTATTCGCGCTGGCGACGAAGTGATCATTTTTGACCCTTGCTATGACAGCTACGAGCCCGCTGTCGAGCTGGCCGGTGGGCGCTGCGTCCATGTGCAACTGGGGCTGGATGACTTCTCCATCGACTGGCAAAAGCTCAGCGATGCGTTAAGCCCGCGTACACGCATGATTGTCATCAATAGCCCGCACAACCCGAGCGGTGCCCTGATCAGTCGTGCAGAGCTTGATCGACTGGCTGCGCTGATCGCCGATCGTGATATCTACCTGCTTAGCGATGAAGTTTATGAACACCTGGTCTTCGATGGCGCGCGCCATGTCAGCGTGCTTGATCACGAGGCACTGTATCAGCGCGCCTTCGTCGTCAGCTCGTTCGGCAAGACATATCACGTCACAGGCTGGAAAACCGGTTACGTGGTCGCGCCGCCCGCGCTGACTTCCGAACTGCGCAAGGTGCATCAGTACGTCAGTTTCTGTGGTGTCACGCCATTGCAGTATGCGCTGGCCGATTTCATGGCCGAGCACCCTGAGCATGTCGATGAGCTGCCAGGCTTCTATCAGGCCAAGCGCGACTTTTTCTGTGGTCATCTGGCTGAATCGCGTTTCAGCTTCCGGCCTGTTGGCGGTACTTATTTCCAGTTGGTCGATTATTCGCAGATACGGCCTGACCTGAATGACGTGGACATGGCGCTGTGGATGACCCGTGAACACGGTGTGGCGAGCATTCCGATTTCTGTGTTCTACCAGAGCCCTCCAGCAGGCCAGCGTCTGATTCGCCTGTGCTTCGCCAAGCAAGAGGACACGTTGCGTCAGGCGGCGGAGAAACTATGCGCGATATAAGCGAACTGCCAAACCTGAACCTTGCGCTGATTCAGACGACTCTGGCATGGCATGATCGGGAGGCCAATCTGGAGCATTTCGAGCACTTGCTGGGCCAGGCGCATGGCGCTGATCTGGTGATCCTGCCTGAAATGTTCACCACCGGGTTCTCGATGGAGTCCGAGGCGCTGGCTGAGCCTGAGGCAGGTCCTACATCGACCTGGCTGTTGGCGCAGGCTAAGCGGATCAATGCGGTGGTGACCGGCAGCGTCATCATTCGCGCTGCCGATGGCACTTATCGCAACCGTCTGCTGTGGGCGCGACCGGAGGGTGAGTTGCTGCATTATGACAAGCGTCACTTGTTTCGTATGGCGGGTGAACACGAACACTACACGCCGGGCGAGCGTCAGGTGATGTTTGAGCTTAATGGGTGGCGTATTCGCCCGCTGATCTGCTACGACCTGCGCTTTCCGGTCTGGAGCCGTGACGCCGAAAGTACCGACCTGTTGCTGTACACCGCCAACTGGCCAGGCGCGCGACGTCTGCACTGGAACCGCCTGCTGCCCGCCAGGGCCATCGAAAACCTGTGCTACGTTGCCGCGGTCAATCGGGTAGGGTCGGACGGGAAGGGCTTTGCGTACACCGGTGACAGTCAGGTTCTGGATTTTCAAGGCGAGAGCCTGTTGGGGGCAGGCGAAGCGGATGGAGTGTTCAGGGCGACGTTAAGCGCGGCAGACTTACAAGCCTATCGCACACGCTTTCCAGCCGGTCTGGACGCTGACTCTTTTAATATTCAATAAAAATTACTTCAGAATGTTACGAGTCGGCCGATAGCGTGTGCAGGCAACCTGGAGACCGCCATGATTACCATCAATACGTCCACATTGAACAGCTATTCAAGCCCGTTGACCCTAGCGGTTAAATCTACCGACGCAGAGGCAATCAAGTCTGCAACTACCACGACTGAAACAGAGAAGACCTCTGATCAGGCCTCGACCGAAGGCGGTAAGGCCGGAGCGGCCGGTGGTGGGGGCAGCGTTGGCGGCTCCAGCAAATCGGCTCTTAATCAGACGATCGAACAGATAAAGCAGCAGATCAAGGACGCCCAGAAGCAACTGGCTCAACAGCAGGCGCAATTGGCTGCCGCTCAAAGCGGTAATGGCACTGCGGAAGAAAAGGCCCAGAAAGCCATGGCGATTCAGGGTCAGATTGCGTCCACCAGCGCTAACCTGCAGACCTTGCAGGCATCGTTGTTGCAGCTGGAGACTGAAGGTGGCGTGAATACCACTGCCTGATGTCCTGGCACGGATGATGGTCGTGCCGACGCGCCGCGTCGGCATGCGGTGCTTACGTTACGGGTCTGCTCCCGGCTATGTGGTGCGCGCAGATCTGTGACGCAGAGCGTCACGACAGGCGTTCCCACGCTGGAGCGTGCGGAACGATAACCTGACTATCGTGCGACGCTCTGCGTCGGATCTTGAGTGTGCGGCTTGGCGCAGATCTGTGACGCAAAGCGTCACAGCACCCAGAGCCCTTACTCGTTCACATTCATGAACTTGCGTGCCCACTCTACGTAGTCTTCAGGCTGCGTATAGGTGTGGGTCAATTCGGTAGCGCTCATGTTCGACTCGCTGCCCAGAATCTGGCGTTGCTCGCGTAAGCAGTCGTAGGTGGCTTTGATTGCGGCAAAGTACGCAGCGTGGCCATGCACGCAGACTCGCACGCCCATCTCGGCAAGACGCGCATTGTCGTGCAGCTCAGGGTTGCCGTAGGTCACCAGCATCAGCGGTACGGTCACGCCTTCGGATATCTGTGCCAGGTGATCAAAGTCACGAATGCCGACGATGGTAATGCCGTCAGCCCCGGCAGCCTGATACTGCTGAACCCGACTGATGGCTTCCTGAACCGGGATGATCGCCGCGTTGGTTCGAGCGAAAATCGACATCTCCGGGTCGACACGTGCCTCCAGTGCTGCGCGGATCTTGCCAACACCTTCAGCCGTGGAAATCAGGTCAGTGGATTTGCGTCCGAACTGCGCAGGCAGCAGGGTATCTTCAATCGTCAACGCCGAGATGCCGGCGCGTTCCAGTTCAACAACGGTACGCATGACGTTAAGGGCATTGCCATAACCATGGTCTGCGTCCGCGATAACCGGCAGTTGCGCAACGCGGCCGATGCGCGTGGCCTGTTCAACGAACTCGCTCAGGGTGATCAGTGCGAAGTCAGGTGCTGCCAGTACTTGCAGCGATGCGACAGAACCGCCGAGGATGCCTACTTCAAAGCCCAGATCCGCTGCGATTCGCGCTGACATGGGGTCGAATACCGAGGCGGTGTGAAAGCACGAGTTCGACGAGGTAAGCGCACGGAAACTGCGGCGCAAATCTTGATGGGAAGCCTTGGGCATAATCGCTCCAAATGTGATTGGATCAGCTCAGCGTACCGAGGCCGATAGTAATTTCAATGCACGGTGGGTCTGCCCGAGCATTCTTTTCGTCCGGAAATCAATGCAATAGTCGTCTTGGTTTTATAGGAAAGATGTAGCTGGCAGGTAAGTCCGGATGGGCATCGTCAGCATATGAATTGCTGTTGGATGTTGGCCCGTCCTGGAATAAAGGCAGCATGCTACCACAGCATAAATGAAAAAGATTATGCCGAAACAGGCAGGGTCATGCGTGGAATGCAAGAGGCTGGCGAGGAGGGGAGTCGCGCGCTCGGTTTGGGTGAGGATGGCGAACTGGCGTCCGCCATCCTGCCTGTAGACTCAGGCGGCCTTGGCTTGTGTCTGGCTCAACGAGCGGTTCAGTGCGCTGAACAGTGCCCGGAAGCTGGCGGTGGTAATGTTTTCATCAATACCCACGCCATGCACGGCACGCTCGCCATTCACGCGCAGTTCGATGTAGGCAGCGGCTTTGGCCGTGGTGCCCGAGCCAATGGCGTGCTCGTTGTAGTCCATGATCTCCACGGCAACTGGCAGACCGGCGACCAGCGCTTCCAGAGCGCCTTTGCCCTTGCCGCGCCAATGCTGGGTTTCACCGTCCACATGCACTTCGGCATCGACCGCACTGTTGCCGTTCTCCTCCTGCAACTTGTGGCTGATCAGCGCGTAAGGTGTGTTGGCTTGCAGGTATTCACGGCGCAACAGCGAATGAATCTGCTGAGCGGACATCTCCAGGCCCAGACGATCGGTTTCACCCTGAACTACCTGGCTGAACTCGATCTGCATACGGCGCGGCAGGGAAATGCCATATTCCTGCTCCAGCAGGTAAGTGATGCCACCTTTGCCTGACTGGCTGTTGACGCGAATCACCGCCTCGTAGCTACGGCCAATGTCGGCGGGGTCAATCGGCAGGTAAGGCACTTCCCACAGCTCGCCGTCCTTCTGCTGGGTGAAGCCCTTGCGGATGGCGTCCTGGTGCGAACCGGAGAACGCGGTGTGTACCAGGTCGCCAACGTACGGGTGACGTGGATGAACCGGAATCTGGTTGCACTCTTCGACGACCTTACGCACACCGTCGATATCCGAGAAGTCCAGCTCCGGGTCGATGCCCTGGGTGTAGAGGTTCAATGCAACGGTGACCAGATCGACGTTGCCGGTCCGCTCGCCGTTACCGAACAGGCAGCCTTCGACGCGATCCGCACCGGCCATCAGGCCCAGCTCGGTAGCAGCGACGCCTGTACCACGGTCGTTATGGGTGTGCAGGCTGATCAGCACGCTGTCGCGGCGGGTGATGTTGCGGCCGAACCATTCGATCTGGTCAGCGTAAATGTTGGGTGTCGCCACTTCCACGGTGGCCGGGAGGTTGAGGATCACCTTGTTCTCGGGCGTCGGGTTCCACACCTCGATCACCGCATCGCAGACTTCCTTGGCGAATTCCAGCTCGGTCGCACTGAAGGTTTCCGGCGAGTACTCGAAGGTCCACTGGGTTTCAGGCTGTTGTGCTGCATATTTGACGAAAAGCTTGGCCGCGTTGACCGCGATCTCTTTCACCCCGGCCTTGTCCTGATTGAAGACGATGCGGCGGAACGACGGGCTGGTCGCGTTATACAGGTGGACGATGGCTTTCTTCGCGCCACGCAGCGATTCGAACGTGCGAGCGATCAGGTCTTCGCGAGCCTGGGTCAGCACCTGAATGGTGGTGTCATCCGGGATATGGCCGTCTTCGATCAGGGTACGCACGAAATCGAAGTCAGTCTGCGAAGCTGATGGAAAGGATGCCTCGATTTCCTTGACGCCAACGCTGACCAGGATTTTCCAGAAGCGCAGTTTCTTGGCCGCGTCCATTGGTTCGATCAACGACTGGTTGCCGTCGCGCAGGTCGGAGCTGCACCAGATCGGCGCTGCATCGATGGTCTTCGAAGGCCAGGTGCGGTCAGGCAGATCGATGGTCGGGAATGCGCGGTACTTCTTCGATGGGTCTTTGAGCATGGTCATCAGGAAATCCTTTTGTATTCACGGGGCCGGGTTAGGGTCGGCCTTCCGTTCTAAAAAGCACAGGGGTTGCGAACACAGGGGCGAGGCACAGCAATCTAGCCTGGCAGTCGGGCGCTGACCAGGCTGAGGCACCGATGTTGGCGCAACAGAATAAGGGTTTGAGAGGTTTTCATGAGCCCAACCGTAACCATTGGAATGAATGATGGCAAGCACTTGAAAAAGATTAGGATAAATTCTCGAAAATACGCCGTTATCGATTTTTTATAGCGGGTTATGAGCTTTTATTTGCTGGTTATTGTTGGTCGAAAGCGATGTGCGCAAAGAACGACTGTCGTTGGCAAGCGCCTTAGCGCTTGCTGACGAAAAGTGTTACGGCTGAAACGCGCCGATGAAGATTGCCGGGTCCACGCGCGCATCGTTGAGGCTGACGTTCCAGTGCATGTGCGGGCCGGTTGCGCGACCTGTAGCACCGACCTTGCCGACCACGCCGCCACGAGGGACCAGATCACCGACTTTCACATCGATTTTCGACATGTGGCAAAACATGCTGATGAAGCCTTGGCCGTGGTCAACGAATACAGTGTTGCCATTGAAAAAGTAATTACCGGTCAGGATGACCTTGCCCGCAGCCGGAGATTTGATCGGCGTGCCTGCCGGTACAGCGAAATCCAGTCCTGAGTGCGGGTTGCGCTCCTCGCCGTTGAAGAATCTACGTACGCCGAACCTGCTCGATAGCGGTCCGTTGACTGGCTTGTCCAGAATCAGGTTGCTCGGCGTTCCGGGGCTGAAGCTGCGGTAGGCGCGTAGCTGTTCAGCCAGTTCGCCCTCGATACGCTTGTTGTCTTCAGGGTTTGGGTTCACCTGACGTTTGTTTTTGAGCGTGATGTGCTGTTCCGGGTATTTCTTGCTGCCGACAGTGAAGTTCAGCGTGCGCCCGCCCGAGGTCACTTGTTGAGTGCCGGGTTTGACCGTTAACGGGATGCCGACGATGGCCAGCCATCGCGTGCCCTGTGCCTTGACCACCAGCACCGGTTTGCCTTGATAGGTGGCGGTCGGAGCCTGAGCGCCAGTGCCCAGATCGACAACCGCCACGCCGCCTGGCACCGGTTTGTCGAGTGCGCGGGTAATAAAGCTGTCAGCGTGAGCGGGAAGACAGAGCAGCAGGGCGAACAGCGGGGCAATAAAACGTAGCATCAGGCAGTCAGTCCAGAAGGGAGAGGGTCACGGGTGTGAGGTGATTGTCTTCAACGCGCACTTGCAGTTCGCCTTCGCCGAGCCTGGCGGTAAGCCGTTGGCCCGTTTGCGTCTGTGCCGCGCTGCGGATCGCGTGGCCGCGCTCGTCGAGCAGGATGCTGTAACCGCGTCCCAGTGTGGCGAGCGGGCTGACCACGTTGAGGGTCTGCACCTGACTTTGCAGTTGCAGCTTGCGTGCCTTGATCTGTTCACGAATGGCTCGCGGCAGACGCTCGGCCAAGGCATCCAGACGCTGACGCAGAAAACCCAGGGTTCGGCCCGGATGCTGTGCAGCTAGACGGCTCTGCATATGGGCGAGACGCACCTGACGTTGGTGCATGTTCTGTTCGAAAGCGCGGCGCAGGCGCATGTCCAGGTCGTCCAGCCGTTGCGACTGCTGACGCAAGCGCTCGCCAGGATGACGCAGACGCCGCGAAATGCCCTCAAGACGCAAGCGCTCGCGCATCAGTCGATCCTGCATACGGCTCACCAGTCGGCGGTGCAGGCTGTCGACGCGTCGATGCAGGTCACTGGAGTCCGGAGCGAGCAGTTCGGCGGCAGCGGAGGGCGTCGGCGCTCGTACGTCGGCCACGAAATCGCTGATGGAAACATCGGTTTCATGTCCAACAGCACTGACAATCGGCGTCACGCACGCGTCGATGGCGCGGGCGACAGCTTCTTCGTTGAAGCACCACAGGTCCTCCAGCGATCCACCACCACGGGCGAGTATCAGTGCATCGAAGCCTCTGCTGTCGGCCAGTTTCAGTGCGCGGACAATCTGGTTGATCGCCTCACGCCCCTGAACGGCGGTGGGGATCAATGTCAGTTCGACCCTCGGTGCGCGGCGGCGGAACACACTAATGATGTCGCGGATTACCGCGCCGGTCGGTGAGCTGATGATGCCGATACGTTGCGGATGCAACGGCAAGGCAACCTTGCGCTCGGCGCTGAACAGGCCTTCGTCGCTGAGCTTGGCTTTCAACGCATCGAATGCCAGGCGCAACGCACCATCACCGGCAGGTTCCACCGTGTCGAGAATCAGCTGGTAGTCGCCACGGCCTTCAAACAGCGACACCTTGCCGCGCACCTTGACCTGCAAGCCGTCCTTGAGCGCCTGACGCACACGCGCCGCGCTCTGCCGGAACAGTGCGCAACGCACTTGCGCGCCAGAGTCCTTCAGCGTGAAGTACACATGGCCAGACGCCGGGCGAGAGAGGTTGGATATCTCGCCTTCGACCCAGATACTGCTGAACACGTCCTCCAGCAACACCCGCGCACGGCCGTTGAGCTGGCTGACAGTAAGGACTTCCCGGTCGAGGCCGAGTCTTGCGAAAGGGTCTTTGATCATGTCGGGCATCATAATGGCAATGCCGGTCTGGCGCACGGGTCCGTAGCGCCACTTCGATCATGATTTCACCTTGACCAGAATCATCAGCCTATTAAGCTGCGGCCTCGAACAGCTTTAAGCGACGCTCCGTTATGAACACCCAAAGCATTATCGTCCCGCAAATTTCCACTTTTCCCGGGCACGAGGCCAGGGCGCGGCTGATTCTGCGCTGGCTGGTCAAGCTCGATGTAGTCGAGCCGGAGCTGACGACATGCGGGCGCACCTATAACAAGATGGCCTACGCCGTGGCACCCGGAGCGAGAAGGGTAGTAAAGCACCCCGATGCCTTGCCTTTCGGGCAAACAGTCAATGGTCTGGAAATCGTCACCAAGCGCTGCATCTATACCCCGCTGAACGACTTTGCCGAAGAGGCCGGTTGCCCGAAGTGTCGTCGCGAAGTGGGGGAGGCGCTGTTCGACAGCCTGGAAGACTGGATGCCCGGTCACACCGATAATTTTACCTGCCCCGAATGCCGCCACGAAGATGACATCAACGGCTTTCTTTTTCTCGACGCCTGCGGGTTTTCCAACCTCGGTTTCATCTTCAATAACTGGCTGGATGCGTCGTTCACGCAGACCTTTCTGGATGACTTCGCCGAACGTCTGGATCGCCCGGTCTCCTGCGTTAATGTGCGTCTATAAACAGCTTTGATAATAGGCTGAGGTTTACATTGAGCCGGGCGGGGTCTGTGGGTATAATGGCGCGCTTCCAATTTCCCGCCCGGGAGCCCCCGCGATGCTGCGTATCAGTCAAGAAGCCCTTACATTCGACGACATTCTCCTTGTGCCCGGTTATTCCGAGGTACTTCCCAACGAAGTCAGTCTGAAAACCCGTTTGACCCGTGGCATCGAGCTGAATATACCTTTGGTCTCTGCTGCAATGGATACAGTCACCGAGGCCCGTCTGGCAATTGCCATGGCCCAGGAAGGCGGTATCGGTATCATCCACAAGAACATGACCATCGAGCAGCAAGCAGCCGAAGTGCGCAAGGTCAAGAAGTTCGAGGCTGGTGTCGTCAAGGACCCGATCACGATCGAAGCCGATGCCACTGTTCGTGATCTGTTCGAACTTACCCGCATGCACAACATTTCCGGCGTACCGGTGCTGCACAATGGCGACCTGGTCGGCATCGTGACGTCCCGCGACGTACGCTTCGAAAACCGTCTTGATGTCCCTGTCCGCGAAGTGATGACGCCTAAAGAGCGTCTGGTCACCGTGCGTGAAGGTGCCGACAAGAACGAAGTGCGTGAGCTGCTGCACAAACACCGTCTGGAAAAAGTCCTGATCGTGGATGCCCACTTCGCGCTCAAGGGCATGATGACCGTCAAGGACATCGAAAAAGCCAAGGCTTATCCGCTGGCCAGCAAGGACGATCAGGCTCGCCTGCGCGTCGGCGCTGCTGTCGGTACCGGCAAGGACACCGGCGAGCGCGTCACTGCGCTGGTCGCTGCCGGCGTTGACGTTGTTGTGGTCGACACCGCTCACGGCCATTCCAAAGGCGTGATCGACCGCGTTCGCTGGGTCAAGGAAAACTTCCCTCAGGTGCAGGTCATCGGCGGCAACATCGCCACTGGCGAAGCTGCGAAGGCTCTGGTTGCTGCAGGCGCCGATGCAGTCAAGGTCGGTATCGGCCCAGGCTCCATCTGCACCACGCGCATCGTTGCCGGTGTCGGCGTGCCGCAGATCAGCGCCATCGCCAATGTTTCCGCAGCCCTTGAAGGCACAGGCGTGCCGATGATCGCCGATGGCGGCATCCGCTTCTCCGGTGACCTGTCCAAGGCCATCGTGGCCGGTGCCTCCTGCGTGATGATGGGTTCGATGTTCGCCGGTACTGAAGAAGCACCAGGCGAGATCGAACTGTTCCAGGGCCGTTCCTACAAGGCCTATCGCGGCATGGGTTCGCTGGGTGCGATGTCCCAGGCGCAAGGCTCGTCCGATCGCTATTTCCAGGACTCGTCCGCAGGTGCCGAGAAACTGGTGCCGGAAGGTATCGAAGGCCGTGTGGCCTACAAAGGTCCGTTGTCGGCCATCATCCATCAGTTGATGGGCGGTCTGCGTTCCTCCATGGGTTACACCGGCAGTGCCGACATCGAGCAGATGCGCACCAAGCCCGAGTTCGTTCGCATTACCGGCGCAGGCATGGCTGAATCCCACGTCCATGATGTGCAGATCACCAAGGAAGCGCCGAACTATCGCGTTGGTTGATCCGGACTGCATCGTGGTGTGCGCCGCGATGCAGGCCAACACTTTTTATAGCCGGGGCTGTTGACGCAGCCCCGTGTCGTTTCTGTTTTTTGACGAGAATGAGTCATGGCCCTCGACATTCACGCCCACCGTATCCTGATCCTCGACTTCGGTTCCCAGTACACCCAGCTGATCGCCCGCCGCGTGCGTGAAATCGGCGTGTATTGCGAGCTGCATCCGTTTGACATGGACGACGAAGCGATTCGCGAATTCGCTCCAAAAGGCGTGATCCTCGCCGGCGGCCCCGAGTCCGTACACGAAGCCAACAGCCCACGCTGCCCGCAAGCAGTATTTGACCTGGGTGTGCCGGTGTTCGGTATCTGCTACGGCATGCAGACCATGGCCGAGCAGTTGGGCGGCAAGGTTGCCGGTTCCGAGCTGCGCGAGTTCGGCTACGCTCGCGTTGACGTAGTCGGCAAAAGCCGTCTGCTCGATGGTATCGAAGACCATATCGACGCCGACGGCCTGTTTGGCCTCGACGTATGGATGAGTCACGGTGACAAGGTCACCAAACTGCCGGAAGACTTCCACATTCTGGCCAGTACCCCGAGCTGCCCGATTGCCGGTATGGCTGACGACGCTCGCGGTTACTACGGCGTGCAGTTCCACCCGGAAGTGACCCACACCAAGCAGGGCGGTCGCATCCTGTCGCGCTTCATCCTCGACATCTGCGGCTGTGAAGCGCTGTGGACCCCGTCGAAGATTGCTGAAGACGCTATCGCTCAGGTTCGCGCCCAGGTAGGCACCGACAACGTCCTGCTGGGCCTGTCCGGCGGCGTTGACTCGTCTGTCGTTGCCGCGTTGCTGCACAAGGCCATCGGCGATCAACTGACCTGCGTATTCGTCGACAACGGCCTGCTGCGTCTGCATGAAGGCGAGCAAGTGATGGCCATGTTCGCCGAGAACATGGGCGTCAAGGTGATCCGCGCCAACGCCGAAGAGCGGTTCCTGAACAACCTGGAAGGCGAGAGCGATCCAGAGAAGAAGCGCAAGATCATCGGCCGCACCTTCATCGACGTGTTCGATGCCGAGTCCTGCAAGCTGGACAACATCAAGTACCTGGCGCAAGGCACCATCTACCCGGACGTGATCGAGTCGGCTGGCGCGAAAAGCGGCAAGGCCCACGTCATCAAGTCGCACCACAACGTGGGCGGCCTGCCGGAAGAAATGAACCTCAAGCTGGTCGAGCCACTGCGCGAGCTGTTCAAGGACGAAGTCCGCCGCCTGGGCCTCGAACTCGGCCTGCCGTACGACATGGTCTACCGCCACCCATTCCCAGGCCCAGGCCTGGGCGTGCGCATCCTCGGCGAAGTGAAGAAGGAATACGCCGACCTCCTGCGTCGTGCCGACCACATCTTCATCGAAGAACTGCGCAAGGCCGACTGGTATCACAAAGTCAGCCAGGCGTTCGTGGTGTTCCAGCCGGTTAAATCGGTTGGCGTGGTCGGCGACGGCCGCCGCTACGCCTGGGTCGTCGCGCTGCGCGCTGTCGAAACCATCGACTTCATGACCGCTCGTTGGGCGCACCTGCCTTATGAGCTGCTGGAGACGGTGAGTGGCCGGATCATCAATGAGATCGAAGGGATCTCGCGGGTGACTTATGACGTGTCGAGCAAGCCGCCGGCTACTATTGAGTGGGAATGATTGGACGTCCGGCATTGTCCGGCACCAACTAGCAAGAAATGCTCTGGAGCCCGCGTAATTGCGGGCTTTTGGCTTTTTGGGTCTGGCAAGTTCTGGCAGCTTTGTGCATCGCCAAGCACCGTGTTTGTATGGCATGGTACGGGGCATTGACTGAACCAAATGCCATGTTCGGTGCTCGATACCATGTCGCCCTAGTAGGGCAGGGCATGGTATCAAATCTCATCATCAGCCCGGTTTCATTGGGTTTTATCGTGGTGCATGAGTGCTTTTCTGAGCATGGTATTTTTTCAATGGAATCCGTAACTGCCATGCTGACCGATACCAAGCTGCGTAACCTCAAACCGCAAGAAAAACTCTACAAGGTGAACGACCGTGACGGGCTGTACGTGGCCGTCACTGCTGCCGGTTCCATCTCCTTTCGTTACAACTACTCAATCAATGGCCGTCAGGAGACCATCACGTTCGGTCGTTATGGCGTGGGTGGCATCACACTTGCGGAAGCCAGAGAGCGCTTGGGCGAGGCTAAAAAAATGGTTTCGGCGGGTAAGTCACCTGCCAAAGAGAAAGCCCGTGCCAAGGCACGCATCAAAGGGGCAGAGACGTTTGATGCGTGGGCGGAGAAATGGCTGCGTGGGTATCAGATGGCTGACTCGACGCGTGACATGCGCCGATCGGTTTACGAGCGCGAGCTAAAGCCGCACTTCGGTAATCAGAAACTGGTGGAAATCAATCATGAGGATCTGCGTACCCTGACAGATGCAATTGTGGAGCGTGGAGCTCCAGCCACGGCCGTGCACTCCCGCGAGATTGTGATGCAGGTGTTCCGATGGGCGATAGAGCGTGGCCAGAAGGTTGAGAATCCGGCCGATCTGGTGCGTCCTGCAAGCATCGCTAAATTCGAGCCACGCGATCGCGCTCTAGGGCCTGACGAAATCGCGTTGATGTATCAGTACCTGGACCGCATCGGCACTGCCTCATCCGTGAGAGTCGCCGCTAAGCTGCTGTTACTGACCATGGTTCGCAAAAGTGAATTGACCAACGCTACCTGGAACGAAATCAATTTCAGCGAAGCCCTGTGGACTATTCCGAAAGAGCGGATGAAGCGGCGCAATCCCCATTTGGTGTTCTTATCTCAGCAGGCGCTGGATTTCTTCATTGCTCTGAAGACGTTTGCCGGTGGTTCGGATTATGTCTTTCCCTCTCGGTACGATTCTGATTTGCCGATGAGTACCGCGACGATCAATCAGGTGCTGACGCTGACCTACCGGCTTGCGCAGAAAGAAGGGCAGCCGTTGAGCAAGTTCGGACCGCATGATTTGAGGCGCACAGCGAGCACGCTGCTGCATGAGGCGGGTTACAACTCAGATTGGATTGAGAAGTGCCTTGCGCACGAGCAGAAGGGCGTACGGGCCGTTTACAACAAGGCTGAATACGCGATCAGCGTCGGGCGATGTTGCAGGATTGGGCGGATATGATTGACGAGTGGACGCTCAAACGACCACGTCCAAGCAATGGCGGAAAAAAATGAAACTAGAGCTTTGAGCTTTTATGGTGATGCCTGCTTTCCAGACCGTCGCTTGATGGCCGCAGAAACAGCTTGGCGTGATACGCCAAGCTGCCGGGCGATTTCAGCCTGACTTGTAATTCCTTGCATCAACAGATCATCTATCGTGCTAGTTGGTGACTTCAGTGCTTGGAGAAGGCGGTATGCCTCTTTTCTGACCTCGGCATGGGTCTCGATATCCCAGCTTGGAAGGAAAGCAGCTTCTTGAGACCAGATTTTTGCAATCAAATCCTCATAATCCAGCACGAACCTCCTATCGCGTTGGTAAGCGCGGCGTGCCTCATCGCTACGTCGCGGATTGTGGGCCTCACAATAGAGTTTGCTCGGTTTAGCTGACCCCTCTGGTTGGCCGGGTAGGGCCGCAGGCCTTAGTAATTCACCGTGTTGCGCCCAAGTAGAAACGAGCATTCGGCGCTCCACGTGCTCACGAAATGCTGTTATCGAAAAGTCCCCGCGTAATTCCTGAATGTCACAGTACTTCGACAACATTCGAGGGGGCTCATACCTGCCGAACTCCCCATTCAATGCCCGTTCGTATCGATCCACCAAGGCATCGGCTTTTTTCTGAGCTTCGGTGCGAACAGACTCCGTTAATGGAACTGCTTTGATATTCCCGCGCTTTAGGCGCTTGAAGACTTTCGGCGCCGCGATGCTGATCACATATTCGGTGGAGCGCCAACATAGCTCGCAGAAGCACCACTCGTATCGGTTACTCAACTTGGCCCGGATGCGATCCGACGATGTGTCGCTCTCTCTAACCAGCATTTGCAAAAGCGGGTCGTAGGTGCTCGACGTTTTTAAGTGTTTTCCCATCCTCCGATGATAGCTCTGATTGACAACCAAATTCTAACTTTTTTGCGCCCTGGTTCTGGCGCTCGAAGGCATTGTCAAGCATCTGACAACTTCGAAGGAAAGCGACCCCATGGAGACCAAACCAAAGAGCAAGACACTCATCAACCGTAAGAAATTGCATGCGATGATCCCGCTAGCAGAGCGCACGATCTACAACATGGAGCAGCGGGGCGAATTCCCGCGCCGTATTGCGTTAACCAGTCGAAATGTCGCTTGGGATTTGGCTGAAGTCGAAGAATGGATTGATGCGTGCAAGGCTTCTGGCCCAGCTCCCAGACCCGGAATTGGAGCCTGAATAGTGTGGGTCGGGCCCGACTCAGGGCCCATGCCGCAGCCGCATGTGCGAACTTCCCGCGCTCAACTTCAACGTTCACAGCTTGCGCTGTTCAGCTCTCAGGACGAGGCGCAGATGTACCATGACAGCAACAGGAGCGGGTTCTTCTCGCTACTGGTTGACGTTCGTGGCGAAAAGCGTCAATCGTCCCACCGGCTCGCGGATATGCCCACCATACTCAATCTGGTGGACAACACTCGCGATACTTGGATGTCTCAGGCCGAATTCATCCGCCCCAATCGCCGGGTAGTGAACCTCGCTCGCCTGGGGTTGTTGTTCACCGATCTTGATACCTACCGCATACCCGCGCTGGCAGGCCGCACGCCTGACCAACTGGCGGCATCGGTGCTCTATTTCTGCGCGGAAGATGGTCTACCTGCACCGTCTGTGCTGATCTACAGCGGCCGGGGCATCCAAGCGAAATGGCTACTCGATGGCACTATCCCGCGTCACGCTTTGCCACGCTGGAATGCGTGCCAGCGCTACCTAGTGGATCGCCTCGCACATGTCGGTGCCGATCCGATGGCCAAAGATGCAAGCCGCGTTCTACGGACCATCGAGACAGTCAACAGCAAGAGCGGTGAAGTCTGCCGCGTTGTTCACGTCACGAACGACACCGACGGGCAGCCCGTCCGCTATAACTTCGAGTATCTAGCTGATGTCCTGCTACCAACCGCTCGCTGGACAATCGAGCAGCAACGGCAGGAGCAGACAGAGCGGGCCAAGCGCAAATCCAGGCGTTTCCTTTTGGTGCCCGGTGGCAAGACTGCGAATTCCACGTCATCCGGACACTCAGCCCACCAACATCCGGACACTCGTTCCACGCTTATCCGGACAGGCAGTCGGAGCGCAGCGACGCAGGTTTGCATTGTTAGTCTGAAGCCCCTGCCGCCGTCAATTTCGTTGCGCGCCTGCGCATCGATTCACCCTTCAGTTCAATTCGATAAGCGTTATGCACCAGCCGGTCGAGGATCGCATCGCCCAAGGTCGGATCGCCGATCAACGCATGCCATTTGTCCACTGGCATTTGGCTGGTCACCAGCGTCGAGCGGTTGCCGTAGCGGTCGTCCAGCAGCTCAAGCATGTCGCGCCGTTGCGCGGCGGTAAACGGTGCCAGGCCCCAGTCGTCCAGGATCAGCAGGTCAGTCTTGGCGTAGCCGGCCATCAATTTGGCGAAGCGGCCATCGCCGTGGGCCAGGCCTAGTTCTTCCATCAAGCGCGGCAGACGCAGATAGCGCACGCTGTAACCGTCGCGGCAGGCTTTGTGAGCCAGCGCGCAGGCAAGCCAGGTTTTACCTACGCCCGTCGGCCCGCCGATGATCAGGTTCAGGCCATCGCGCAGCCATTGGCCGCTGCCCAGTTGCAGGATCAAGGCCTTATCCAGGCCACGCGGGCTGCGGTAGTCGATGTCTTCCAGGCAGGCGTTGTGGCGCAGCCGCGCGGCTTTGAGGCGGGTGGTCAGGCGGGCGTCTTCGCGCTCGGTCAGCTCGCGATCGACCATCAGACCGAAGCGTTCGTCGAAGCTCAGATCATTGATATCAGGCGTTGCGTGTTGTTCGCCCAGCGACTTGATCATGCCGTGCAGGCGCAAGGTTTGTAGCTTGTCGAGCGTTGGATTCGGTAGCATTTCGAAGCTCCTTTCTCAGGTCAGTGGTAGTAGCCCGGGCCACGCAGGTTGATGTGCTCGTCAGGCAGCAGCGGCAGGTTTTGCTGGGCCAGCGGCAGGCGCTCCAGCCCTTGGCGCAGGATCGACTCGAGGCTTTTGTAGCTGCATGCGCCCAGTGCCAGCGCACGCTGGCACGCGGCTTCCAGCCGCGCTTCGCCGTGCTGTTTGCTCAGGCGCAGGATGCCCAGGCAGGCGCGGAAGCCGTGTTGCGGATGGATTCGGCGTTCGAGGATGTAGGTGATGACGCCGGCGGTGTTAGGCCCGGTCTGCTCTGCCCAGCGGATCAGCCGTTGCGGTGTCCATTCGGCGTGCTCGCGGTGGCTCTTGGGCATGTGCTCGGTTTGGGTGGTGTGGCGGCCTTTGTGCTGCGAGCGAAGGTGGCTGGCCACGCGCTGGTTGGCGTGGAAGCACTCGACGGTCTGGGCCGTGAGCCGCACTTCGACTTGGTGCTTCACCAGCTGGTACGGCACCGAGTAAAAGTGGCCATCGACCTCAACGTGATAGTCGATATGGACGCGTACCTTTTTCCATTCGGCATAGACGTACGGGTGTTCCGGCAGGCCTTCCAGGGCCGGTTGGTCGATGGCCTCGAAGGCTGACCGGCGTGAGCCGGGCAGCTTTTTGAAGGGCTTGTGGTTGAGGCGATCCAGCAGTAGCGCGATGGCTGTGTTGAGTTCGCCAAGCGAGAAGAACTGGCGGTTGCGCAGCACCGCCAGGATCCAGCGTTCGACCACTTGCACGCCGACTTCGACCTTGGCTTTGTCCTTGGGCTTGCGCGAGCGAGCAGGCAAGACGGCGACGCCGTAATGCTCGGCCAGATCGCGGTAGCTGGGGTTGATATCCGGCTCGTAACGGTGCGCTTTAGTCACGCCACTGCGCAGATTATCGGGCACCAGGATCTGCGTTGTGCCGCCGAAAAAAGCAAAGCATCGGACGTGCGAGCCCAGCCAGTCGGGCAGTTTCTGCGACCAGGTGGCCTCGGCAAAGGTGTAGCTGGACGCGCCGAGAACGGCGACGAAGATCTGAGCCTGACGGATCTCGCCGGTTTGTCGGTCGATGACCGGCGCTGTTTGCCCGGCGTAATCGACGAACAGCTTTTCGCCAGCACGATGCTCCTGGCGCATGACCACGTCGACCTTGGCGGTCCAAAGGCGGTAGTGCTCGCAGAACCAGCTGTATTGGAAGCCTTGCGGGTGAGCGAGTCGATATTCCTGCCAGAGCAAGGCCAAAGTGACGCCGGGGCGGCGCAACTCCGCGTGTACCCATGCCCAGTCAGGCATTGGGCGCTGGTCGGTCGGCACTGGCACTGCCGGTGGAAACAGCCGTCGATTCAACTCCGCGTCAGAAATATCGATGGGCCACTGAAGCCCACTGGCGGCGAACCGGCAAAGGTAATCCCCTGCACTCGAATGGCCGATGGATAAGCTGGCGGCGATCTTGCGCACGGACAGGCCAGCGTCGAACTTTAGGCGTAGTACCTCTCGGATTTTATGCATGGATAAACGCTCCACGACGACCTCTTCGCTTCGAAAAAAGAGGTCGATAGTAGTGAATAGTCCTGCGTTGCTGCCTGCCTGAAAGTGTCCGGATGGCCGTGGAATCGGTGTCCAGATGCTTGTGGAATGAGTGTCCGGATCAGCATGGAATCAGTGTCCGGATGTTGGTGGAATGGGTGTCCGGATAGTCGTGGAATCCGCAGGCAAGACTGACAATCTACACGGATTCTCAGGCCGCAAGCTCGCGTGGGACCGCCTCGAAGACCTGCGCAAGCTCGCTGAGCTGCGCGGTGGTGTCAGCGAAGGCAGCCGGATGAAACACCTGTTTTGGCGCTTGAACTTCCTGTTGTTGTCCGGTGCAACCAACAGCAAACAGATGTATCACGAAGCCTCAGCGCTGGCCCGTGAGCTAGATCCGCAATGGAATAGCCGCTCCAAAGAGCTGATGACCTTGTTCAGCAAGGCCAAAGCTTACGAATCCGGCGAGCGGGTCAACTTCGGAGGCAGGGACTATCCATCGCTATACACGCCCAAGAACGATACCCTCATAAACCTGTTTGGAATCACTACGGATGAGCAACGGCAGCTCAAGACGATCATCAGTTCGGAGATGGCCCGAGAGCGTGATAGGAAGCGCCACGAGATCCGTAGGCGCGCCGCCGGAGTCAGAGACCGAGAAACCTACCTCGAAGCGGCTAACGCCAAGTTGGTAAAGGCGCAAGCCCTCAGAGCTGAAGGTTTGAGCGTGCGAGCAATCGCCAAGCAAATGGGCGTATCAGTTATGGCTGTGTCGAGGTACATAAACACCCCATAAAATCAGTGTACCAAGTCCGTCCGTATTACTAATGGCGAAGCCTCCGGGCATTTGGATGGTCGCTTGTTTTCGCTGAGTTAGAGGGCGTCTGGTCATTGGTCTGCACCTGAGCATCAGTACGCATTGCCACTGTTTTAACGCCTGCATCGAATTGACCGGCAAGCTGAACGGAGTTGATCGAGGCAGAATGGGTCAATTACTGATTCTACAAACCTCAACCTGGTAGCCCATTGCACCGAGCCTTTGGGCGAACTGCCGGAAGTTAACCTTTGAGAAAAATGGTACGTGCAAGGTCTCGTTGGGTTGCATGATAGCGAAAACGATTCTGTTGCGCGGTTGTGTGACAGGATTGAAGGAAAACTGGAAACTACCCAATTCCGCCAGATAGCCGTTCACCTGAGTAACAACGTCTGGGGCATTGATAAGGGCTTCAGCGGACACATAGGCCTGGGAAAAGAGATGGCTCAGCACGCTCGACGATGAGTACTTCTTGACGTGGATGATGTGGTGATCCGGCGTCAGCAGGTCACAAAATTCGAATGGGCCGCCAGCGCCCATCAACCTCACTAATTTCTGGTCCAGCAGATAGAAGTTTATGTTATCTGCGATGCGTCTTAGGTAAGCGCCCTCGTGGTCGGTGCCATACGGAGGAAACACCAGGTTGCATGGAACTGCAGCGTCAAAGAAGCGATTCACTTGCTCAGTGTAATCGCGGTCTATCTGGTACCAATCACCCTCGCTGAGCAAATAGATTTTTCCCTCGTGCTCGATCTCCGCCTCAAGGCACGTATACAGAGGCCACGTGGCAATACGGTGCTCATCTGCCCCGTAAATGTTGGCGCTGATTGAAAACTGACCCACCCTGCCGATTGAAAATTGACCCAGGACGGATTGCTGATTTTTGCCCCAGCAATTGTGGATAAGCTTAGCAGCAGTGTTCCGATTGAAGACGCATCAAGCCCCACCGCATGCAGCAGGGCATTTATGGTGCGGATCAAAATGGCTCATCGTCCTCGATATCATTTCCGTCCTTTCGCTTTCGTTCGCGTGTTTTGATCTTTGTCTGGGCAGCCAATGTGCTGTGTTGTAGGCGGTAGGACTCGTTGCCCGTTTCGACGATGTGGCAGTGGTGTGTCAGCCGATCCAGCAACGCGGTGGTCATCTTGGCGTCGCCAAACACACTCGACCATTCCGAGAAGCTCAGGTTGGTGGTGATGACCACGCTGGTGTGTTCGTACAGTTTGGACAGCAGGTGAAATAACAGGGCGCCACCGCTTTGGCTGAAGGGCAAATATCCGAGTTCATCCAGTATCACCAGGTCTGTGCGCAGCAGTGCCTGGGCGATTCGCCCTGCCTTGCCATCGTACTTCTCACGCTCCAGCAGATTCACCAGATCCACCGTGGAAAAGAAGCGCACGCGTTTGTTGTAGGCCGTGATTCCGGATACAGCCAAGGCACTGGCCAGGTGTGTTTTCCCGGTGCCAGGGCCGCCGATGAACACGACATTCTGCGCGGTTTCAGTGAACGCCAAGCTGGATAGATCGCTGACCAGCCGGGCATCAGCGCTGGAAGCGCTGAAGTCAAAGCCAGCTAAGTCACGGTGCATGGGGAGTTTTGCCATGTTCATCTGATGATTCACCGAGCGCACCGCGCGATCCGCATGTTCCTGCTGAAGCAGATGTTCCAGCAGCCATTTCGATGAAGCCGTCGACGCTGTTCCTTGAGAGACCAGTTCTTCCCAAGCACTGGCCATGCCGTGCAGGCGCAGTTCTTTGAGTTCAGTCATTAGGTCACGCATTGCGATTCTCCTCATCGGTCGTACGGAGCCGGTCGTAGCGTGCTGTATTGGCAACCGGCGCCACTTTGAGTTGCAGGCTGGTTTCTACACAGGGAGGTGGTGCGGTGGAGGTCAGGCGGGCAACGACATTGAGGATGTGATCGGCGCTCAGACTTCCCGATTCAAGTACCAGCTCCACCGCCACCAGCACTGGTTCGAGACCGGCGATGGGCACAGCAGCCAGTACCTGCATCATGATTCGATCACCGTTGGTGTGACGCCTCAGTCCGCGTTTAAGAAGCTGTAACGGTTTTGGCAGATCAGCAAATGGAGCGCCATTGCGCAGTGCACCAGGCTTGCGTTCGATGAGTGGGATGTAGTGCTGCCAGTCAAAACCGATCTGATCTCGATCAAAGAGGCGCTCGTGACTGGCGATCACCGTTTCGTCGGCAATGACCACGATTCGCGAAGGGTACAAACGGCTGCTGACCCATTGACCCACACGCTCGCAAGGCACCGAATAACGATTGCGCGCCACGCTGATCAGGCAGGTGCTAGAGACACGGACGGTGCGTTCCACGTAGCCATCAAAGGCCGTCGGCATCGGCATCATTTCAGCCTGCTCCAGCTCCAGGACTTCTGCCACCGTCAAACCGTTGTACTGCGGATGTACAAGTTCAGCCCAGAGCGTACGACAGCGTTGGCCGAGCCAGACGTTCAGCTCCTCGAAGGTATGGAACATGCAATTTTGAGCATCGAGCCAGATTCGCCTCCGGCTGTCTTGCACGTTCTTTTCGACGATGCCTTTCTCCCAGCCAGAGGCCACGTTGCAGAAGTCCGGATCGAACAGATAGTGCGCGCACATCACGGAAAACCGGGCATTGACCGTGCGGCCTTTGCCTTTGTTAACCTTGTCGACAGCCGTTTTCATGTTGTCGTAGATGCCGCGACGTGGCACGCCACCCAACGCTCCAAACGAACGTGTATGGGCATCAAACAGCATCTCGTGGCCTTGACTGGGGTACGCAACCAACCAGAACGCGCGACTTGCGCACAGCTTCATATGGGAGACCTGGATACGTCGAAACAGGCCACCGATCAGCAGGCCTTCTTCGCTCCAGTCAAACTGAAAGGCCTCACCGAGGGCAAAAGTCAGCGGTACAAAAGCGCGTACAGACTTGCCTTGCTCGCACCGCCAAGAGCGGACAAACGCCGTGAGCTGGCTGTAACCGCCGTCATAACCCTCGGCCTTGATCTGCTCAAAAAGTGCCTTGGCGCTCCTACGGTTGTGTTTTGGCCGGAACGAATCAGCCTTGAGCGCCTGCTCTAAGGTCTCGTGAAAAGGGTTGAGCTTATTGAAGGATGCGCACCGTTGGTACGCTGGTTGATTGGCTTCGGGCGCTCTGACCCATTTTCGGATGGTGTTTCTCGACAGCCCGGTACGCTTGGCTATCTGATGCAGCGAGAGCTTGTCGCGGAAGTACATCCGCCGGATTTTTCCCAACATTTCCATGCTGATCACCCTGTGTTCTCCTGCTCAAAAAGTGAGCAGAAGCAGTTGAACACCTGGGTCAGTTTTCAGTCGGCAGAACAGCCTCTACTGGGTCAGTTTTCGGTCAGCGGCAACAGCTGGCCGCCCTGAAGTACGCGAAGCAGGGTGGCTTGCACGGCCAACGGAAGCTCGCCGATCTCATCCAGGAACAGCGTGCCGGTGCTGGCCACTTCAAATTTACCCAGCCGATTTTCGATGGCCCCCGAAAAGGCGCCTTTGACGTGCCCGAAAAGCTCGCTTTCGACCAGGTGCTCAGGAAGCGCGGCGCAATTGACCGTGATGAACGGTTTGTCCGCTCGCGCCGAGAGATCGTGTAGCCGCTGGGCAACCAGTTCTTTACCTACTCCGGTTTCGCCGGTAATCAACACCGTGAGGTCGCTTGAAGCGACCAGATCGATTTCAGAGATGAGTTGCCTGAAACTGTCGCTGTTGCCGATCATTTCAGGCTTGGGCCTGCGTGCAGAGAGTCGGTAGGCTTCTGCCCGTTTCCGTTCTCCGGCAACGGTGCGCAACAGATCATCGAATTGGGAGGCCGCCACGACGGTCGCCGCCGCGAACACGGCAAAGGTCTCGACGGTTTGCAGATCCTGCTCAGTGAACTGCCCAACGGTCAGGGCGTCCAGGGTCAGAACCCCCCAGGTTTTGTCATTGATCCGCAATGAGCAACCCATGCAGTCGTGCACGGGCAAGGCGCTTGAACCGATCAGTCCGTCATAGGGGTCCGGGAGATCACAGTTTGAGGGGAACAGCACGGCCCCCTTGGCTTCAATGATCGCGTTCAGTCGAGGATGGTTGGCGACACGGTAGCGTCGGGCCATTGCGTCACTGGCCAAGCCGTGCGCTGCGACAGGAATAAGTTCGCCCCGCTCCAGGCGCAATAATGCCAGAGCATCCGAGGGGACAAGCTCTCGCAACGCATCCAGCACGCGGTAATAACGGTGTTCGGCAGACAGCTCTACGGCTAAATCACCCAAGAGAGGAAGGAGGGCGTGCAACGCCTTCAACTGATGAGTCGAAATGACATCTTTTTTCACGGATCAGGTCTTAATAACACAGTCATAAAGACTCTATATGCCTTCGAATTGCTGTTTTACAAGGCTTTTATGCCTGGCACGGCGGTTGCTCTAGCCAAGGGGATAGATGCTTACCTTCTGGAGCCCACCATGCTGACCTCAGCCCAGCGCGACATCATCAAAGCAACTGTGCCTCTGCTAGAAACCGGAGGGGAAGCGCTGATCACGTATTTTTATAAACTCATGCTCGACATGCACCCTGAAGTGCGTCCGTTGTTTAATCAGGCGAATCAAGCTAACGGGTCGCAGCCCCGTGCGCTTGCCAATGGCGTGCTGATGTACGCGAGGAACATCGACAGGCTCGAAAACCTGGGCGGGCCGGCGAGCCAGATAATCAACAAGCATGTGGCACTGCAGATACTTCCCCAGCATTACCCTATAGTCGGCGCCTGCCTTTTGCAGGCTATCCGCGAGGTACTGGGCGCAGAAACCGCAACAGATGAAGTCATCGCAGCGTGGGCCGCAGCCTATCAACAGCTCGCAGACATCCTCATTGCCGGTGAGCGGAGTGCCTACGACGCCATCGCTGCTGCACCGGGCGGCTGGCGGGGTGCGCGTCCGTTCACCGTCCAGAGAAAGGTGGCCGAAAGCGCTGAAATTACGTCGTTTTATCTTGCGCCTACTGATCATCAGCCCGTTATCAAGCACAAGGCCGGACAGTACATCGGCGTGCGGCTCATGATCGATGGCCAAGAGGTGCGACGTAACTACTCGTTGAGTGAGCAGGCTGACGGTGTTTTATACCGAATCAGCGTCAAGCGTGAGCAGGGCGGGCTCGCGTCTACTTATCTGCACGATCATGTGGAAGAGGGAAGCACGCTCGATGTGTTCCCTCCTTCCGGGAATTTCACACTTAGCGACCATACCAGGCCACTACTACTTATCAGCGGCGGCGTCGGTATCACGCCAACGCTGGCAATGGCCGAGCAAGCGCTGGAGTCCGGCGAACGACCAGTCACCTTCATTCACTATGCGCGTAATGGTCAGGCGCATGCGTTCTCAGTCCTCTTGCGAGACTGGCAACAACGCTATCCGCTGTTCAAGGCGCATGTCGTTTACGCGGAGCGGGCCGATCATGAGGTCTACACGCCGGACGCCATTGGCTTTCCCTCAATCACTCACCTTGAAAAATGGCTGCCTGCCGACCGCGATGTCGACGCTTATTTTCTGGGCCCCACACCCTTCATGGCATTCATGAAACGGGCCTTGAAGGATCTGGGAGTGCCAGAGAATCAGGCCCGGTATGAGTTTTTCGGCCCGGCGCAAGCCTTGGCGTGAAGTTGAAAGGCAAACATCTGACCAGGCAACAGAGCTGTTGACGCACGGTGCTTCAAGCCAAGTGCAATCGCACATACCTCCAGATCAGCGGCTAAAACATCCGTATTTGTTTTAGCCGATTTGGCTGGAAAGCAATAGTTGAGATCAAAGTGATGCACAACCAGCCGTTACCGGCACAAAATAATCAAGGTCAAAGCTTGCTATGGTCTGCTATCGCTGCGGCCATGGTGATGGCCATTGGCATGGGCTTTGGACGTTTTGCCTATACCGGTGTCTACCCTGCGATGGTTCACGAGGGCATAGTGAGCCTGCATGACGGGACATTGGCTGCATCAGCCAATTATGCCGGATACCTGTTAGGCGCTTTACTGGCTGCGCGCTTATCAAGCGGTCATTCACGCAAGTGGGTAATCGTGTCTATCCTCGCCAGCGTGGTAGGTCTGATTGCGCTGGCCTATATCGCACAGCCTTGGTTGATTATCAGCATTCGAGGCGTGGCAGGGCTGTTCAGTGCGCTGTCCATGATCGCTGTATCGCAGTGGTTATTGCAGCACAAGGGGCATCATGAGGGGGCCCCCATACTCTTTTCAGGAGTGGGCATAGGAATCTTCCTTTCAGCAGAAATACTGGCTATTGCTCAAGGCGTCGGATTCAACAGTTTCAACCTGTGGCTTACGCTGGGCGTGAGCAGCGCCGTACTAAGCGGCATTGCCATAAAGAAGCTGGATAAAAGCCCCACCCATTTGATGGCCCCTTCAGTGAGTGATGCTTCTGGGCGTCATATGCCATTAGGAGCATGGCCTTTGATTGCGGTCTATGGTTTGGCGGGTTTTGGCTACATTATCACGGCGACGTACCTTCCCATGCTGGTAAAAAGTGCCTTTGAAGATATGAACCCTGTTCACATCTGGGCTGTTTTCGGTCTTGGAGCCGCACCTTCCTGTTACCTCTGGCACAAACTTCACTTGAGATTTGGCACTCACGTTGCGCTCCGTGCAAACCTCCTGCTTCAAGCGTTCGGTGTCATTCTGCCTGTCATATCACCTAGCGTGGCGGGATACGTGGGCAGTGCGTTAATTGTCGGCGGAACATTCATGGGTACCGTAACCATAGCGATGCCCGCCGCAAAACGAGTGTCACACACGATTAAGCACAATCTTATCGCTGTCATGACTGCAGCCTACGGCATAGGTCAAATCATTGGCCCCTTATTAGCGAGCTACCTGTTCGCATACAGCGGCTCGTTCAACACTTCGCTGATCGCTGCGGGCGTTGGCCTGGTGCTCTCAACACTGCTGACCGTTCGATTTCCTTCACCGCTCCAGACAGATAGGTAGTTACATGAACAATACTGATTTCTGGACCAACATAGGGGTCCGGCTACCCATTATTCAGGCGCCGATGGTTGGCGTTTCAACTCCAACTCTTGCCGCCGAAGTTAGTAACGCAGGAGCCCTTGGATCAATCGGCCTTGGCGCTAGCACCCCGGACCAGGCACGAGCCCTTATAAGACGGACGCGCGAGCTAACTGACCAACCGTTCAACGTGAACATGTTCTGCCACAGCCCCGCTCGTTTTAACCAAGCGCAGAACGATGCCTGGCTGGCCTATAGTGCAAAATGGTTCGCCGAGTTCGATGCAGCGCCTCCTCAGGAAATACGCGAGATTTATACAAGCTTCCTGAGTGACCGGGCGATGCTTGAAGTGCTATTAGCCGAGCGGCCCGCTGTAGTCAGCTTTCACTTCGGCACACCCGAATCAGCATGGGTAGCTGAGCTGCGAGAGACGGGCATCGTTACACTGGGTTGTGCCACCACGCTCAAGGAAGCACAAATGCTTCAGAAGACAGGTGTAGACGCCATTGTCGCGCAAGGCTATGAGGCAGGAGGGCACCGTGGCGTATTCGACGATGCGCCTGATCAGGACCACGAGCTTGGGTTGTTCCCATTGACTCGCATGCTGACAACACACATAGGCTTACCGGTGATCGCAGCCGGTGGGATCATGGACGGCGCAGGCATTAAAGCGGCATTGGCACTGGGGGCCATAGGTGTACAAATGGGAACCGCCTTTATCCTGTGCCCCGAGTCCTCAGCTTCGCCCGAGCATCGCGCAGCGCTTGTCTGCGCAAGAGCCCATGAAACTCGAGTAACCAGCTATGTATCCGGCCGTCCTGCCCGTGGCTTGGCGAATCGTCTGTACCTGGAAAGCAGCGAACAAAAAATCCCTGTCCCAGCCGAATATCCGTTGGCTTATGACGTGGCCAAAGCACTGCATGCCGCCGCTGTTCTCAAAGGCTGTCATGATTTTGCCGCTCAATGGGCCGGGCAAGGGGCGCCGCTTGCACGCGCGCTACCTGCAGCAGAATTGATCAAAACCCTGGTGGAAGAGATGCGTTGAGCGTCTACATCCACACTCATCCTGTAGAGAGACAATCAATGCCATTGCTGAAAATTGATGTATATAGAAGGCCGCTCGGACCAAGAAATCGAGATGCTGCTGGACACTATCCATGAAGCCATGGTGAACGCATTCCAAGTCCCTGAGCGTGACCGTTACCAAGTGTTGAATGAACACAAAGCGAATCGACTGATCATTCAGGATACTGGTCTTGGGTTTACCCGGTCTGACAAAATGGTTGTCATCACCGTCATTAGCAGACCGCGTGCAGCAGAAATGAAAAAGCGGTTTTATGCCCTTATAGCAGAAGGGTTAGAGCGCAACTGCGGCATCGAAGCAGAGGACGTCATGGTTTCGATAGTCATAAACAGTGACGAAGACTGGAGTTTCGGTCTGGGGCGCGCTCAATTTCTAACAGGCGAGCTATAACAGTAATTCCGCAGACTAACCTCTGCGGAGTTTGTCAGTGCTTATGAGCTCGTCCGCAGACGGTCGGGCTCACAGGGCAGGCATTACTCACGACGGTGACGCCGGGCATGGTACAGAGGCGGGTAACTGGAAAGACTTTGTCGAGAAGGGCTACTCAGCCTTGAAGGGCGATCATCGTCTGGATAAGACCAGTGATTCACATGTTCGAGCGATGGTTCAAACAAGGATAATGTTCAGGCGTTTGCAGGGGAGTTGGGTAAAAAACTCTGGCATTTGCCTGGCATCAGTAATGTGCTGGTCGCAGTAGATAAGTCGAAAGTCGTATTGGCGGGTGCGGTGAAAGCCGGTGCAGGTGCTGCGATCGAGACCAGCATTGCGGCTGCTGAGGGCGCGCGAACGATAAAGCTCGCCACGAGCCTTTCAAAATCACATTCAGGTGTTGCTTTGTCCGTATTTTGCGGGCAAAACGATAACATCCAGGCACACGCGAACTCGTAAAAACAGGCAAACTTCACTTCAGGGTTCTGGCGTACGGTTGCGGGATCTCTCAGCAGGACAACCTGCTGAGCGTATTTCAGTAAAAGGCCTGCCGACACCGAGGCCGTTAACTCTCAACTCCATCAAGGACGAGCAATGGCTTCCAACTATCCTACGCCAGGTGTATACATCAATGAAGTTAACGGCTTTGCCAACTCGGTGGTGCCAATAGCCACTGCAGTGCCTGCTTTTATCGGCTACACACCGAGAGCGGATTACCAGGGCGAGTCGTATTACAACAAGCCTCAGAAGATCTCTTCGTTCATGGAGTTCCAGGCCTTTTTCATGCTGGACAACCTGCCGCCGCCTGCTGATCCTGCCAGGCAGTACAGTCCGGAGTATTACCTGGTTCAACAGAAGGAGCTGCCGACATCCGGCGAATACCTGACGCTGAACAATCAGTATTATTCCATCCTTCCAGACCCGAGTACGATCTACTACCTCTACAACAGCGTGCGCCTCTTCTATCAGAATGGCGGTGGTGATGCTTACATCGTGGCGGTCGGTCCCTATGGCCCGCCCAGCAAAAAACCTGCGACCGACCCGGCTGCTCCGGTAATCAATCCCAACGTCCAGCTGGCTGATCTGCAGCGCGGGCTGGCCCTGCTCAAGAATGAGCTGGAGCCGACAATGTATATCTGCCCCGAGGCAACGCTGTTGTCTGTGGCCGACAATGGCACATTGATGCAGGGTATGTTGTTGCAGGCACAGGAAATGGGCACTGCGATGTGCATATTCGACGTCATTGGCGGTGCCAACCCCGACCCTATCCTTTATACCCAGGACATCCAGACCTTCCGCGACAGCACAGGCAACACCGGGCTCGAGTACGGCGCCAGCTACTACCCGTTTATCGGCACCACGATCATGCAGCAGCCGGACATCGACTTCACCAATCTGTTTGGCGGCGATACGACTCAACTGGCTCCTTTGCTGAATCCGCCATCGGCACCCAATGCTGCGGTCGCCGCCCTGCTTGAGATGATCCAGAAGCCACCAGCCGACCCGATGACAAACAGTCAGTTGCAGGCCGCGCTGCTTGTCGCCAGTCCGCTCTACAGTCAGATTGTCACGCACGTGTTGTCGAGCGCCAACACGTTGCCTCCAAGCGGCGCCATCGCGGGAGTCTATACCGTCAACGACAATAACAACGGGGTGTGGGGTGCACCTGCAAACGTCAGCATCGTCGGGGTCGCCAGCCTGCCTATTTGCTTGTCGGACTCGCAACAGGAGCCGCTCAACATCGATGCCGTTTCCGGAAAATCGGTTAACGCCATTCGTTTTTTCAACGGCCAGGGCATTTTGATCTGGGGGGCTCGCACGTTGGATGGCAACAGCCAGGACTGGCGTTACGTATCCGTGCGCAGGACCATGACCTTCCTTGAACAGTCGGTCAAGCTGGCCGCACGCCAATACATCTTTAGCCCGAATACGTCCGACACCTGGTTGGCGGTTAAAAGCATGATCACCAGTTTCCTGATGGGGGTCTGGAGGTCAGGTGGTTTGCAGGGCTCGTCGCCTGCGGATGCCTTTCAGGTCAACGTCGGGCTGGGCAGTACCATGACGGCCGATGATGTGCTCAATGGCTACTTGCGCGTTTCCGTTCTTGTGGCGACCGTCAGACCTGCTGAATTTCTGGTCATCATGTTCCAGCAAGAGCAGGCGAAGTCTGCCTGACAGGAGCACTCAGCAACGCTCGGCTTTATTTACTGACGATTGAGTGCCTGGAGCAAAAAGCACGGATGCCAACAATCCTTGCTTGAAGATTTCCGCAACTCATCGTGTTCTGCCCACTCACCCGAAACCGTGGCGACTCTATCTATGTTCAAACGCATTCTGTCCGCTCTCAGTGGCAAAAAGTCTCCAGCGCCTGCGGAGACTCGCGTTAGGCACTCTGATGCAGCAGCGCCGGAGTTAAATGAGGGCGAGTTGATCACCGTTTATGACAGCCACGGACGCGAGATAAAGATCACGCGCAACGAGTGGCGCGACAAGGTGTTTCTGCCCAACCTGCAACAGCAGTGGGGCAGTGCGGATGAACTCTACAGCCTGATTGTCTCGGGTTTGAGCGACGGGTTTGCGGCTGATCTGCTTCCTGCGGCCAAGCGCTTGGTAGAAATCGACGATAACCCTGAGCGCAGTTATGTTGTTCACGCAATCGTGCTGATGCACAACGCTCAGCTTGATGCTGCTGCAGCCACCCTGCGGGCCGGGATGGCGAAAGTCGGCGTGTCGGGAATCATTCTGACCAATCTGGCCAAGGTGTTTGCCGTGCGTGGTGAGCAATCAGTTGCAGAGGCAACGCTATGGCAGGCGGTTGAAGCCGACCCGAATCAAGAGAATGGTGTGATGTGGTGGCTGAGCATCCAGCAGGAGCGGGGCGGCGAGGCGGCCTATCTCGCTGCTCTTCACACAGTAGCGGCGTTGCCGGGCAGTTGGCGTGCGCAGCTGTGGATGGCGCGGCATTACCTGCAACAGCAGAACGTCGAGCAGGCGCGCGTGCTGTATGAAGAAGTGTTGGCAGGTGGCCAGTTCGACCGAAGCGCGCTGCAGATGATCTCGGGGGATCTGGGCAACAATGGCCACATCCCGCTGATCGTCGAGCTTGTCGGGCCTGCTTATGATGAGCACAAACATGATTCGACGGCAGGTCTCAACTTGCTGCGTGCCTATCAGGAGCTGGGCAGGGTGGATGAAGGCGAGGCGTTGCTTACTCGCTTGTATGCACTCGGCTTTGCACCAATCAAAAGTCACCTTGACCAGTTTGCGCACGCTTTCGAGGACGTGCGCAGGCAGGAAGACAAAGGCGTTCCGATTGATCCTGCCAGCGTGACGATCAATACCGTGGCGCTTACCAAGCCGGTCTGGCACTACGGTTTGCGCAATGCTGACTGGCTCTTCGCGCAAAAACCGGAAGGTGCGCCAGAAATTGGTTTCTTCGCCTTGTCCAAAATCATGGAGAAAGCAGAACCTGCCGAATCGCAGCGCGAGGATGATATCGGGCGCTATACGCGTGCCATCCCTCTTTACATGGCTGAGTCGGTTCACTACTGGAATGACTATGCAGCCAATTGTTATGTCCAGGTCGCGGAGGGTGCGGGGCCGGTTGTATCGGGGGTTGAAGTCGACGGCAACACATTGTTCGATATCGTCCCGCCAACGACGAAGTATTTCGTCACGGGCGAGGTGGGTTGTTCGGGTGAGGGCGATCAGGCCCAGTGGCGGATTTCACTGAGCCTGTGGAACTGCACGAGCCGCGCCCGGCAAACCGTTGAAAACGGTAGTGCAGGCAAAGCGGAACTTGGCGGGCTGGTACTTGATCTTCAACAGCGCTTGCTGGGCGGTATCGGGCTCACGCGTGAGCAACCACTGGATGTGTTTTACCGGCAGCCCACCGCTGAGGTCTTGCCGGTGTATCTGACCCAGTTGGGCCAATCATTCATGCTGACGTTGCTTGCGAACGACCATTTACCCAAGTCGTCGATGTGGGGCGAACGCGCGATGCTCGAATGGCCCCTGAATATGGCGCTCCAGTGGCCTGAGATAGAAACCGCAAAACTGATGTACCTCTCCGGGTTGGGAAAGGCTTTCGATTACAAGTCGGAAACAGTGGCCGAGCACAAGCAACGAAGCCTGCAAGTGCTGAGCGAACTGGAACGGGCGAACAGCCCGGCATCGCGCCTCGCACCGCTGATATGGAAAGGGTTTGGCATGCAGGCAGAGTTGCAGGGTCACCGCGCCAATGTACCGCCTGATGCAGAGCCGGCATATATCGAATGGCTGGAGCGGGTTAGTCAGTCGTAGCGGGGTTAATTGATGCAAAAAGCCGGAGTGGGCGTCACTGCCTTGCCCGGCTTTTTTACGCCTCAACTTCAGTTCGTGGTATCCACCCTTATCTTTACGCAAATGCAGGTGTATCGTATTCGCCCCTCGCATTTGCTCGCAGATGCGCTCAGTCGTCGTTTTCGAGGTCCCGCCGTTCATGTCCTTTACCCGTCGTCAGATCCTCACAGGCATCGCCGGTCTTGCTGTAGTCGGCCTTGGCGCGGGTGGTGCTTCGCGTTACTGGATGGGGCGTCGTGAGTCGCAAGCGGGTTCGGACTTCGTGCTGATCGCTGCACCGCTGGATATAGAACTGGTCTCTGGCCACAAGACACCTGCCTGGGCGTTTGGCGGTTCTGCGCCGGGCACCGAATTGCGGGTGCGGCAGGGCGAGTGGTTGCGCTTGCGCTTCATCAACCAGCTGCCGGTCGAGACGACCATTCACTGGCATGGCATCCGCTTGCCGCTGGAGATGGACGGCGTGCCATACGTTTCTCAGTTGCCAGTGAAGCCGGGCGAATATTTCGATTACAAATTCCGTGTGCCGGATGCCGGTAGCTATTGGTATCACCCGCACGTCAGCAGCAGTGAAGAGCTGGGCCGCGGGTTGGTCGGGCCGCTGATCGTTGAAGAGCGCGAGCCCACCGGTTTCGCCCATGAGCGCACGGTCAGCCTGAAAAGCTGGCATGTGGATGAAGTTGGCGCGTTTACCGAGTTCAGCGTGCTGCGTGAGGCGGCACGTGAAGGTACGGCGGGGCGGCTTTCGACATTGAATGGTGTTCCGCAGGCGGTCATTGAATTGCCTGCTGGGCAGATTACCCGTGTGCGCTTGCTCAACCTCGACAATACCGTGACCTACCGCCTCAACCTGCCGGACGCCGAGGCGCAGATTTATGCGCTGGATGGCAACCCGGTCACGCCGCGGCTGTTTGGCGACGAGTACTGGCTGGGGCCGGGCATGCGCATCTGTCTGGCAATCAAGGCACCGCCTGTGGGTGAGGAAATTTCATTGCGTAACGGCCCGGTGCGTTTGGGGACATTTCGGTCAGTCGCCAATAACGAAGCGCCCGGTCAATGGCCACCTGAGCTGCCGGCCAATCCGGTGGCCGAGCCGGATATGGATAACGCCGAGAAGATCAATTTCAACTTCGAATGGGTGGGCTCAATGTCGGTCAACATCGACAACGGCAAGCCGCCCAGCTTGTGGCAGATCAACGGCGAAGCGTGGGACATTACCGACAAGACTTGCGCCGACCGGCCTATCGCCAAATTGAAGTTGGGCAAGAGCTACATCTTTGAATTGAAGAACATGACTCAGTATCAACACCCGATTCACTTGCACGGCATGAGTTTCAAGGTGATCGCGTCCAATCGGCGCAAGATCATCCCGTACTTTACCGACACGTTCTTGCTGGGCCGCAACGAGCGGGCGCGGGTCGCGCTGGTGGCGGATAACCCCGGTGTGTGGATGTTCCACTGCCATGTGATCGATCACATGGAAACTGGTCTCATGGCCGCCATCGAGGTGTCGTGATGCGTCAGCCGCAAATCATCGACCGCAGCAAGGATCAGGACTTCATGCGCGAGGCACTGGCGCTCGCCGCGCAAGGCGCATTGCTGGGCGAAGTGCCAGTCGGTGCAGTCGTGGTGCAGAACGGCGAGATCATTGGTCGTGGTTACAATTGC
This sequence comes from Pseudomonas sp. Pme6b, assembly GCF_058129925.1. Taxonomy (NCBI): domain Bacteria; kingdom Pseudomonadati; phylum Pseudomonadota; class Gammaproteobacteria; order Pseudomonadales; family Pseudomonadaceae; genus Pseudomonas; species Pseudomonas sp. Pme6b. The sequence continues at coordinate 4,676,875 of NZ_CM176704.1, read as the reverse complement.
CCGATCAGCGCAAGCGACCCCAGTGCGCATGCCGAAATGGTCGCTATTCGTGATGCCGCCAGGGCGCTGGACAATTATCGGCTGTCAGGCAGTACGCTTTACGTGACGCTGGAACCATGCAGCATGTGCGCCGGGTTGATCGTGCATTCGCGGGTGGCGCGCGTGGTTTACGGCGCGCTTGAGCCCAAGGCAGGCATCGTTCAAAGCCAGGGGCAGTTTTTCAGTCAGGGCTTTCTCAATCACCGCGTGCTGTTTGAGGGCGGGGTATTGGGCGAGGAATGCGGGGCAATGCTGAGCGAGTTTTTCAGAATGCGCCGGGCGGCCAAGGATGCAGACAAAAACCAGGGCGGCGTTTAGAGCGCAGGCTTGTCCGGGCTGCTGCCTGAAGCAGGTGCAGGCGGCGCAGGCGGTTGGGTCTTGTCGACGCCGGGAACATGCAGGTTGCCATCGGCGACCTGGCTGCCCTCAAGCTGAGGCTGCGTGACCCAGGTCAGAATGTCGTAATAGCGACGAATGTTGGCAACGAAATGTACCGGCTCGCCGCCTCGGGCGTAGCCGTAACGTGTCTTGCTGTACCACTTCTTCTGCGCCAGACGCGGCAGCATTTTTTTCACGTCCAGCCATTTATCAGGATTCAGCCCCTCGTTCTGGGCCAATTTGCGCGCATCTTCGAGGTGACCGCTGCCAATGTTGTAGGACGCGAGAGCTAGCCAAGTGCGATCTGGCTCTTTAATCGAGTCGTCCAGCTGATCCTTTACATAGGCAAAATACTTTGCCCCGCCCTGAATGCTCTGTCTCGCGTCGAGCCTGTTGGTCACGCCCATCGCCTGAGCGGTGTTCTGGGTCAGCATCATCAGGCCGCGCACACCGGTTTTCGAGGTAACGGCCGGTTGCCACATTGATTCCTGATAGCCGATGGCGGCCAGCAATCTCCAGTCGACCTGTTCTTTCTTGGCCGATGTCTGAAAGTGTTTCTCGTATTTGGGCAGGCGTTCCTGCAAATGCTGGGCAAAGGTATAGGCGCCAACGTAGCCAAGTACATCGACGTGGCCGTAGTAACGGTCTTTCAGACGTTGCAGCGTGCCATTCTTCTCGACCTTGTCGAGGTAAGCGTTGATTTCGTTGAGCAGGCTGTTGTCTTCGCCCGGTGCAACCACCCAGCGTTGTTCGCGGGCTTCGCCCAGGTCGAAGGCTACACGCACGTTGGGAAAGTACACCTGGTTCATCGCCAGCTCGTTGGAGTCGACCAGCGTCAGGTCAATCTGGCCTTCATCGACCATACGCAGGAGATCGACGACCTCGACCGCGTCCGACTCTTCATATTCAAGGCCGGGATTCTGCGCCTTGAGTGCCGCAAGCTGCTCGGCATGCGCGCTACCTTTCAGGACCACGATACGTTTACCCACCAGGTCGCCCGGGTCGGTGGGACGCGACTGGCCGTTGCGGTAGACAACCTGAGGGGTCACTTCCAGATAAGAGTGCGAGAAACGCGCCTGTTGCTTGCGCTTTGGCGTCTCGATCAGGCCCGCAGCACCCAGGACCGGACCGCCCGGTTTGTTCATCTGGTCGAACAGATCGTCCAGATTGTCGGCCGTTTCGATCTTCAGTTCGACGCCCAGATCGTCGGCGAAACGCTTGACCAGCTCGTATTCGAAGCCGGTTTCGCCGTTGCGATCCTGAAAATAAGTCGCCGGGCTGTTACGGGTGATCACCCGCAGCACGCCGTCCTCCTTGACTCGCTCCAGTGTGGTGGGTTTCTCCACACAGGCGCCGAGCATCAGGAAGAGTCCGGTTGCGATGAGCCACTTGGCGCAACGTGGGCGGAAATCTGGTCTGAAGAACATCGGTGCAGTATACGCAAAGCGCACCGGGCGCCATATCTCGACAGTGAAGCCTGCGTCTGATAGGCGAGGGGGTTTTACAGGCATTTTCAGACTTTTTTTGCGTGGAGCGACATTCGGGCGCACCCGATGCCGCCGTTTTGGGTGATCAAAGGCCCGCTTTAGGCTAGAATGTGCGGCCTCAAAGCACACCCCCTTCTCGAGGCTGTCCCGAAGATGTTGATCCTGCGCGGTGCTCCTGCCCTTTCTGCCTTCCGCCACAGCAAATTACTAGAACAACTGAAACAAAAAGTTTCAGCTGTCAGTGGCTTGTACGCCGAATTCGCCCACTTCGCGGACGTCAACGACGTTCTTACCAGCGAAGAACAGCAGGTTCTCGACCGTCTCCTGAAATACGGCCCCAGCGTGCCGGTTCAAGAGCCGAGCGGCCGTCTGTTTCTGGTGTTGCCGCGTCTTGGCACCATTTCACCTTGGTCGAGCAAGGCCAGCGACATCGCCCGAAATTGCGGCCTGACGAAAATCCAGCGCATCGAGCGCGGGATTGCCTTCTATGTAGAAGGTCAGTTCAGTGAGGCCCAGGCTCAGGCAATCGCCGACAGCCTGCACGACCGCATGACGCAACTGGTGTTGGGCGATCACGAGCAGGCCGCTAGCCTGTTCAGCCACGCCCAGCCCAAACCGCTGACCGCGGTGGACATTCTGGGTGGCGGTCGCGCGGCGCTGGAAAAAGCCAACGTCGAACTGGGCCTGGCCCTCGCTGAAGATGAAATCGATTACCTGATCACCAGCTTCAACGGTCTCGGGCGCAACCCGCACGACATCGAGCTGATGATGTTTGCCCAGGCAAACTCCGAGCACTGCCGTCACAAGATTTTCAACGCCAGTTGGGATATCGACGGCCAGAGCCAGGAAAAAAGCCTGTTCGGCATGATCAAGAACACCTATCAGATGCACAGCGAAGGCGTGCTGTCCGCCTACAAGGACAACGCTTCGGTGATCGTCGGCAACGTTGCCGGCCGCTTCTTCCCGGACCCGGAAACCCGCCAGTACGGCGCGGTGCAGGAGCCGGTGCATATTCTGATGAAGGTCGAAACTCACAATCACCCGACTGCCATTGCGCCGTTTCCTGGCGCAGCGACCGGTTCCGGCGGCGAGATTCGCGACGAAGGTGCAACCGGTCGCGGTGCCAAGCCCAAGGCAGGTCTGACCGGTTTCACCGTGTCCAACCTGCAGATTCCCGGTTTCGTGCAACCTTGGGAAGTGCCGTACGGCAAGCCCGAGCGCATCGTCACTGCGCTGGACATCATGATCGAAGGCCCGCTGGGCGGCGCGGCGTTCAACAACGAGTTCGGCCGTCCGGCGCTGACCGGCTACTTCCGTACCTTTGAGCAGTCCATTACCACGCCGCACGGCGATGAGGTTCGTGGTTATCACAAGCCGATCATGCTGGCTGGCGGTATGGGCAACATCCGCGAAGATCACGTCCAGAAGGGCGAGATCACTGTGGGTTCCAAACTGATCGTGCTGGGTGGCCCGGCAATGCTGATCGGCCTGGGCGGCGGCGCGGCGTCTTCGATGGCGACCGGTACAAGTTCTGCCGACCTGGATTTCGCTTCGGTTCAGCGTGAAAACCCTGAGATGGAGCGTCGCTGCCAGGAAGTGATCGACCGCTGCTGGCAGCTGGGCGACCGTAACCCGATCAGCTTCATCCATGACGTCGGTGCCGGTGGTCTGTCCAACGCCTTCCCCGAACTGGTCAACGATGGCGATCGTGGTGGGCGTTTCGAACTGCGTAACGTGCCCAACGACGAGCCGGGCATGGCCCCGCTGGAAATCTGGAGCAACGAATCCCAGGAGCGTTACGTGCTGGCCGTCGGCGTCGAAGATTTCGACCGTTTCAAGGCCATCTGCGAGCGCGAGCGCTGCCCGTTTGCGGTTGTCGGCGAGGCCACCGCCGAGCCGCAATTGACCGTGACTGACAGCCATTTTGGCAACAGCCCGGTGGACATGCCGCTGGAAGTGTTGCTGGGCAAGGCGCCGCGCATGCACCGTTCGGTCGAGCGCGAAGCCGAGATCGGCGATGACTTCGACCCGAGCACGCTGGATATCGAAGAAAGCGTGCAACGCGTACTGCGTCACCCGGCAGTTGCCAGCAAAAGCTTCCTGATCACCATTGGTGACCGCAGCATTACCGGTCTGGTTGCTCGCGATCAGATGGTCGGCCCGTGGCAGGTGCCTGTGGCTGACTGCGCAGTGACCGCTACCAGCTTCGACGTCAACACCGGCGAAGCCATGGCAATGGGCGAGCGCACGCCGCTGGCTCTTCTGGATGCTCCGGCTTCGGGCCGTATGGCGATCGGCGAAACGCTGACCAACATTGCGGCCTCACGTATTGAAAAGCTGTCTGACATCAAACTGTCGGCCAACTGGATGTCGGCTGCCGGTCATCCCGGAGAAGACGCGCGTCTTTATGACACCGTGAAAGCGGTGGGCATGGAGCTGTGTCCGGAGCTGGGTATTACCATCCCGGTGGGCAAGGACTCGATGTCCATGAAAACCCGCTGGAGCGATGAAGGCACTGAGAAGAGCGTGACTTCGCCGCTGTCGCTGATCGTGACCGGCTTTGCACCAGTGGTCGACATTCGTCAGACCCTGACGCCCGAGCTGCGCATGGACAAAGGCATCACTGACCTGATCCTGATCGATCTGGGCCGTGGTCAGAACCGCATGGGCGCTTCTATTCTCGCACAGACCCACGGCAAACTGGGTCGTGTGGCACCAGACGTCGATGACGCTGAAGACCTCAAAGCCTTCTTCGCCGTGATTCAGGGCCTCAATTCAGACGGTCATATCCTCTCCTATCATGACCGTTCCGACGGTGGTCTGCTGGTCAGCACGCTGGAAATGGCCTTTGCCGGTCACTGCGGCCTGAACCTGCACCTCGACGGTGTGGCCGACAACGTTTCCGAGCTAAGCGCGATCCTCTTCAACGAAGAGCTCGGCGCGGTCATCCAGGTGCGTCAGGACGCGACTCCGCTGGTGCTGGCGCAATTCAGCGCTGCCGGTCTGGAAGATTGCGTTGCGGTGATCGGTCAGCCGATCAACAACGACGAAGTCTCGATCAGTTTCCACGGCGAGCCGGTCTTCAGCGGCCAGCGCCGCCTGCTGCAACGTCAGTGGGCCGAGACCAGCTACCAGATCCAGCGCCTTCGCGATAACGCTGAATGCGCTGATCAGGAATTCGATGCGCTGCTGGAAGAAGACAATCCGGGCCTGACCGTCAAACTGGGCTTCGACGTTAACGAAGACATCGCTGCGCCGTACATCAAGACGGGCGTCCGCCCTCAGGTTGCCGTGCTGCGCGAGCAGGGTGTCAACGGTCAGGTCGAGATGGCGGCAGCCTTTGATCGCGCAGGCTTCAATGCGATTGACGTGCACATGAGCGACATCCTTGCCGGTCGTGTCGACTTGAACGACTTCAAGGGCATGGTTGCCTGTGGCGGCTTCTCCTATGGCGACGTGCTGGGTGCCGGTGAAGGCTGGGCCAAGTCGGCACTGTTCAATAGCCGCGCCCGCGATGCGTTCCAGGGCTTCTTCGAGCGTGCCGACAGCTTCACGCTGGGTGTGTGCAACGGTTGCCAGATGCTGTCCAACCTGCACGAGCTGATTCCGGGCAGCGAGTTCTGGCCCCATTTCGTGCGTAACCGCTCCGAGCAGTTCGAAGCGCGCGTGGCAATGGTTCAGGTTCAGGAGTCGGCGTCGATCTTCCTGCAAGGCATGGCCGGTTCGCGCATGCCAATCGCTATCGCTCACGGTGAAGGTCACGCAGAGTTCCGCAATGACGACGCGCTGCTTGAGGCGGACGTGTCCGGTACTGTGGCACTGCGCTTCGTCGATAACCACGGCAAGGTCACTGAAACCTACCCGGCCAACCCGAACGGCTCGCCGCGCGGTATCGGCGGCATGACCACCCTGGACGGTCGCGTGACGATCATGATGCCGCACCCGGAACGCGTGTTCCGCGCGGTGCAGAACTCGTGGCGTCCCGAGGACTGGAACGAGGACGCTGCCTGGATGCGCATGTTCCGCAACGCGCGGGCCTGGGTTAACTAAGGCGCGTGTACAAGCTCGCCTTCTTTGTTCCGCCGAGCCATGTGGACGAGGTCAAGAGCGCTGTATTCGCTGCTGGTGCAGGGCGAATCGGCGCTTACGATCACTGTTCATGGCAAGTGCTCGGCCAGGGCCAGTTCCGCCCGCTGGATGGCAGTCAGCCATTTGTCGGGCAGAGTGGAGTGGTCGAATCAGTGGAGGAATGGAAGGTCGAGCTGGTCGTGGCTGATGATCTGATTCGGCAAGCAGTGTTGGCTCTCAAGCAGAGCCATCCCTACGAAACGCCTGCTTACGAGGTATGGCGGCTGGCAGAGTTCTGAGGCGCTGCACTGGCCTCTTCGCGAGCAAGCTAAGCGTCGCCTGGCCGCTCCCACGATGTATAACGATTGACAGCTATCGTGCGACGCTCCGCGTCGGCATGCCGCTCTGGACGCTCTACGTCCAATCCTGACTGCTCGCTGCAATGATCAAGGCCGAATCTCGATCATCGTCCCGTCTCTCACCAGATCCCATATCTCCCGCATGTCGTTGTTCTTCAGCGCGATGCATCCGTTGGTCCAGTCCAGCGTGTGGAAGTACCATTCCGGGTACTCTTCATCCACCGGCGTGCCGTGAATCATGATCATGCTGCCCGGTTTCACGCCTTCGCGACGTGCCCGTGCCGAGTCCGAAATGTTCGGGTAGGAAATGTGCATCGACAGGTTGTAGTTATTGCTGGGCTTGCGCCAGTCGAGCCAGTAGAAACCTTCTGGCGTGCGTTGGTCGCCTTCCTGCAATTTGGTGCCCTTGGGGTTCTTGCCCAGAGAAATTCGATAGGTCTTCAGCGCCTCGCCACCGCTGATCAGTTGCAACTGGCGAACCGATTTAAGCACCAGCACCTTGTCGATCGGTTTGCTGGCAATACTCTCGGTATTGATGACTTTATTGTTGATGATTTTCTGTTCGCTGCCCTTGGGCACGATGGTCTGGGTAAACGCAGCCTGCGAAAGCGGTACGAATGACATACAAAAGAAGGCGAACAACCAGCGCATTACGATTTCCCTGAAGATGCTTCTTTCTATAAAAAGCGCCGATATTGTGTGCGACCCTGACTTTCAGGTGTCCAGCAACGGACGTGACGGGGGAAGGGCGCTGGTATGAACCGGGTAAACCTGCCGACGCCGATCCGCGAAGAAGTATTCTAGGGTACGCCCGACTGTCATGAAAGCCAGGTCCGACCACGGAATGTCGGCTTCGTCGAATAACTGCACTTCAAGACTCTCGATTCCTGCCGCAAACGCCTCAGTCGCCATTTCTGCCCGATAGAACACATGCACCTGATTGATATGCGGAACGTCGATCAACGTGTACAGATGCAGCTCGGTCAGAGTGGCGCATGCTTCCTCGATGGTTTCGCGCCGGGCGGCCTGTTCGATGGTTTCGCCGTTTTCCATAAAACCTGCCGGCAGTGTCCAGAAGCCCAGGCGCGGTTCTATGGCCCTGCGGCACAGCAGGACCTTGTCGCCCAGCGTCACCAGACAGCCCGCCACGATGTTCGGATTCTGGTAATGAATGGTGTGACAATGCTCGCAGACATACCGCAATCGGCTGTCGCCTTCGGGAATACGCTGGATAACGGGGTTGCCACACTGGCTGCAAAATTTCATGGGGTCAGTCGATAGTGAACGCAGTCGCTATCTTGGCCTGTCGTGCTGCGGCTCGGCAACCCTCTGTGTGACAGGAGTTGCCTTGCGAGGGGTTGGGCGCAACCTCGCTTTGGTGCATGATGCCAGACAGGCAACAGATCGAGATTTCCCATGCTGGATGAGCTACTTCGCCGTGTAGTCAGTCATACGCCCGAAACCCTCGACTCGGATCGACGATTCCCCGAGGCGGCTGTTTTGGTGCCTGTCACCCGCAGTGAGCAACCCGAGCTGATTTTGACCTTGCGTGCCAGTGGTCTGTCGACACATGGTGGCGAAGTGGCTTTTCCGGGGGGGCGACGCGATCCAGGCGACCCGGACCTGATTTTTACTGCCCTGCGCGAGGCCGAGGAAGAAATCGGACTGCCTCCCGGGCTGGTCGAAGTAGTCGGCCCGTTAAGCCCGCTCATCTCCAAACATGGCATCAAAGTCACGCCGTATGTCGGTGTCATACCTGACTTTGTCGAATACCAGCCCAATGACGGCGAGATCGCGGCGGTGTTCAGCGTACCGCTGGAGTTCTTCCGTCAGGACACCCGTGAACACACGCACCGCATCGATTACGAAGGCCGCAGTTGGTACGTGCCCAGTTACCGTTACGGCGGGTACAAGATCTGGGGGCTTGCCGCGATCATGATCGTCGAGCTGGTCAATGTGCTGTACGACAGCAAAATCAGTCTGCATCATCCGCCTGAACGCTCGACCACCTGAACCTGAGTGGCCTGCAGCAGAAGTGCTGTCCACAGAAAGTGCTTTTCATAACAATCCGTACCCATGAGTACGACCCGCCTGAGGAGGCTGCATGAAATATCGCCTGGGGGAATCCCGTGTCCAGACCGACCCGCAGAGCTGGGTTGCTCCCAATGCAGTCCTGATCGGCAATGTCAGGCTGGAAGCCGGGGCAAGTGTGTGGTTCAACGCGGTGTTGCGTGGCGACAACGAGCTGATCCATATCGGTGAAAACAGTAACGTGCAGGATGGCACAGTAATGCACACCGACATGGGCTCGCCCCTGAGCATCGGCAAGAGCGTGACCATTGGGCATAACGCGATGTTGCATGGCTGCAGCGTTGACGATTACAGCCTGATCGGCATCAACGCGGTCATCCTCAACGGGGCGAAAATTGGTAAATACTGCATCATCGGCGCCAATTCGTTGATCGGAGAAAACAAGGTCATTCCCGACGGGTCGCTGGTCATGGGGTCGCCGGGTAAAGTGGTGCGCGAACTCACCGACGTGCAGAAGAAAATGCTGGAAGCCAGCGCCGCCCATTACGTACACAATGCCCAGCGTTACGCCCGTGACCTGGTTGTGCAGGAAGAGTGATGAGCACTGATACCCCGATTGAAAAGCCGGTCCGTTCTCCCTGCGTGAGCATTTGTGCGCTCGATGAGCAGGATATATGCACTGGTTGCCAGCGAACCGTGAGCGAGATCACCCGGTGGAGCCGGATGAGCAACGACGAGCGCCGTGTTGTGCTCGGGCTGTGCGACGAGCGCGCCAGGGCCAGCGGGTTGATGTGGACGGTGGGCGGGGCACGCTGACGTTCCCATGGCCTTACAGGAGCGAACTTGCTCGTAAAGAGGCCGGTGCAGTAGAAAAATTTGCTGCGTTTGGAATATAGCCTTCGCGAACAAGCTCGCTCCCACAGGTTATCCGTGGGCTTTGCGGGAGCGAACTTGCTCGTAAAGAGGCCGGTGCAGTAGAAGAATTTGCTGCGTTTGGAATATAGCCTTCGCGAACAAGTTCGCTCCCACAGGTTATCCGTGGGCTTTGTGGGAGCGAACTTGCTCGTAAAGAGGCCGGTACAGTAGAAGAATTTGCTGCGTTTGGAATATAGCCTTCGCGAACAAGTTCGCTCCCACAGGTTATCCGTGGGCTTTGCGGGAGCGAACTTGCTCGTCAAGAGGCCGGTGCAGTAGAAAAATTTGCTGCGTTTGGAATATAGCCTTCGCGAACAAGTTCGCTCCCACAGGTTATCCGTGGGCGTTGTGGGAGCGAACTTGCTCGTCAAGAGGCCGGTGCAGTAGAAAAATTTGCTGCGTTTGGAATATAGCCTTCGCGAACAAGTTCGCTCCCGCAGGTTATCCGTGGGCGTTGTGGGAGCGAACTTGCTCGTCAAGAGGCCGGTGCAGTAGAAAAATTTGCTGCGTTTGGAATATAGCCTTCGCGAACAAGTTCGCTCCCACAGGTTATCCGTGGTCGTTGTGGGAGCGAACTTGTTCGCGAAGAGGCCGGTGCAGTCGATGCATTATCTTCGTCAGAAATAGCGCTTTCGCCTACGCCTGGGCACGGTCCTTGCCCGCGTTTGCTATCATTGCCGCTCGCTTGCACAGGCCCAAACCCTCCATGCTTTTCCTGATCGCTTACATCGGCAGTGTCGTGCTGATCAACTTCGCCTTCTCCAGTGCGCCGCATCTGGACATCATCTGGTCTGCCTGGGGCGGGCTGGTGTTTGTGCTGCGCGATATGGTGCAGATTCGCTTTGGTCATGGCGCGATCATCGCCATGCTGGTGGCGCTGGTACTTTCGTATGTCACCAGCGATCCGACCATTGCCCTGGCCAGCGCCATTGCGTTCGCGGTCTCCGAGTGCATTGACTGGCTGGTGTTCAGTATTACCAGGCGCCCGTTGCGTGACCGGTTATGGATCAGCTCGGCACTCAGTATTCCGCTGGATACCTTTATCTTCTTCGGCATGATCGACGCCCTGACTGCACCAGTTGTGCTCACTGCACTGGCATCGAAGTTCGCCGGCGTGACCCTGGTCTGGATGATCATGGCCTGGCGAGCGCGCAACAATGCTTGTCCGGGCTGAGCGCCCATTTACCGGGGCTTCGTGGTAAATTGCGCGCCTTTCTCCACAGCGGTTGCTTGCATAAGGCAGGCAGCCCTCGATATCTGCTTCACGAGGACCTGAGATGACTCAAATCGGAACTCCACTGTCGCCCACCGCGACTCGCGTACTGTTCTGCGGCAGCGGCGAACTGGGCAAGGAAGTCGTGATCGAGCTGCAGCGCCTTGGCGTTGAAGTGATCGCTGTTGACCGTTATGAGAACGCGCCCGCGATGCAGGTTGCTCATCGCAGCCATGTGATCAACATGCTCGACGGTGCTGCGTTGCGTGCAGTCATCGAGGCCGAGAAGCCGGATTTCATCGTTCCGGAAATCGAAGCCATCGCCACCGCAACCCTGGTTGAGCTTGAGGCCGAAGGCTTCACCGTGATCCCGACCGCGCGCGCCGCGCAACTGACCATGAACCGTGAAGGCATTCGTCGTCTGGCGGCCGAAGAGCTGAAGCTGCCAACTTCGCCTTACCACTTTGCCGACACCTTCGAGGCGTACAGCAAGGCGGTCGAAGACCTCGGTTTCCCTTGCGTGGTCAAGCCAGTCATGAGTTCGTCGGGCAAAGGGCAGAGCCTGCTCAAGAGCGCTGATGACGTGCAGAAAGCCTGGGATTACGCGCAGGAAGGCGGTCGCGCTGGCAAGGGCCGCGTCATTGTCGAAGGTTTCATCGACTTCGATTACGAAATCACCCTGCTGACCGTGCGTCACATCGGTGGCACCACGTTCTGCGCGCCGGTTGGCCATCGCCAGGAGAAGGGCGACTATCAGGAATCCTGGCAGCCGCAGGCCATGAGCCCGGTAGCGTTGGCGGAGTCCGAGCGTGTTGCAAGGGCAGTGACCGAGGCATTGGGTGGTCGTGGCATGTTTGGCGTCGAGCTGTTCATCAAGGGCGATCAAGTGTGGTTCAGCGAAGTCTCGCCGCGCCCGCACGACACCGGTCTGGTCACCCTGATTTCTCAGGACCTGTCGCAGTTTGCCCTGCACGCTCGCGCGATTCTCGGCCTGCCGATCCCGTTGATCCGCCAGTTCGGGCCATCTGCTTCCGCAGTGATTCTGGTCGAAGGCCAGTCCACTCAGACCGCTTTCGCTAACCTCGGCGCGGCGCTGGCCGAGCCTGACACCGCGTTGCGCCTGTTCGGCAAACCGGAAGTCAACGGTCAACGCCGCATGGGCGTTGCCCTGGCTCGCGATGAGTCCATCGAAGCCGCGCGGGCCAAAGCGACCCGAGCATCGCAAGCGGTAGACGTAAAGTTGTAAGGGTGCAGCTGCAAGCTACAAGCAGGAGTGTGGTACTCTTGCTTGCAGCTTGAGGCTTATAGCTCCCTATCCCGAGTTTCCTTCAGGCTCAACACCGCCAGCACGCTTATCAGCGCAGCTGCAGATACATACCCGCCCACCCAGCTCAAGCCGCCCATCGCCACCAGTTTCTGAGCGAAGAAGGGGGCAACCGACGCGCCGACGATTCCGCCCAGGTTGTACGCCGCCGATGCGCCTGTGTAGCGAACCTGTGTCGGGAACAGCTCTGGCAGCAGTGCGCCCATGGGGGCAAACGTAATGCCCATCAGAAACAGCTCGATGCACAGAAACAACGCCACAGCCCAGGTGCTGCCGTGGGTTAACAGTGGTTCCATGGTGAAACCTGACAGAATCGCCAGCACACCGCCAACAATCAGTACCGGCTTGCGCCCGAAGCGGTCGCTTGCCAGTGCCGCCAATGGGGTGGCAGCCGCCATGAACAGCACCGCAAAGCACAGCAGCCCCAGAAACGTTTCACGGGTATAGCCCAGCGTGGCCACACCGTAACTCAATGAAAACACCGTCGAGATATAAAACAGCGCATAACAGACGACCATCGACGCTGCACCAAGCAGCATGGGCCTCCAGTGCTGGCTGAAGGTTTCCACGATCGGCAGGCTGACGCGTTGGTGATGGGCCATGGCCTTGGCGAAGATCGGAGTTTCTTCCAGCTTCAGGCGCACATACAGCCCGACCATGACCAGCACGGCGCTGAGCAGAAACGGGATTCGCCAGCCCCACGCGCGAAACTGCTCGTCGCTCAGGGTCATGGCCAGTGCCAGAAACAGGCCATTGGCGGCCAGAAAACCGATTGAAGGTCCCAACTGTGGAAACATGCCGAACCAGGCGCGTTTGCCTTTCGGGGCGTTCTCGGTCGCCAGAAGCGCAGCGCCACCCCATTCCCCGCCCAGGCCAAGCCCCTGACCGAAGCGCAGTACACATAGCAGAATCGGTGCCCACGCGCCGATAGTCGCGTAACCGGGCAATACGCCGATCAGCGTGGTGCAGATACCCATCAGCAGCAGAGACGCCACCAGGGTCGATTTACGCCCGATCCGGTCGCCAAAATGACCGAACAGCGCCGACCCGAGCGGGCGTGCGAGAAAGGCGATACCGAAGGTCAGAAATGACGACAGCATCTGTGCCGTACCTGAGGTCTGCGGGAAAAACACCGGACCTATCACCAGCGCGGCGGCAGTGGCGTAAACGTAAAAGTCGTAGAACTCGATAGCTGTGCCGATGAAGCTGGCTGTGGCGACGCGGGTTGCCGAATTCACCGGATTTACGGACTCGGTATTATTTTCGCGAGAGAGCGGGGTGCTGGTCATGCGGATTCCCTGGCTGTCGACTCGCCGGGCGGCAAGGACCGTGCTCCGGCTAGCATTCATTATTGTGATTGTGGGTAAAGCGTCGAGCAGAGTAACCCGAATGGGTCGAGAGACAAGGGTATCGCCGGGATCTATTTGAAGGCAGAAATCTATTTGAAGGTGCGAACGAGGGTGTTCTGCCACATAGCCACGCGCTTGACGCGATTGTCTTCGGTCTCGAGAATTTCCAGCCGGTAAGGCCCTATTTTCAGGCAGACCGGAGCCTCTGGAATGGTTTCCAGTGCTTCGGTAACCAACCCGTTAACGGTTTTCGGACCATCCGAAGGCAGGTGCCAGCCAAGGCTTTTATTGAGTTCGCGAATGGATGCAGCACCCTCTACCTCAAGGCGTCCGTCTTCCTGTTGCTTGACGTGGGGATTGTCCAGCCGCTGCTCGCTTTCGAATTCGCCGACGATTTCTTCAAGAATGTCTTCAAGGGTGACGATACCCAGCACTTCCCCGTACTCATCAACCACCACGCCGAGGCGGCGCTGCTGTTTGTGGAAATTCAGCAACTGCAACTGCAACGGAGTGCTTTCCGGAACGAAATAAGGCTCGTAGCAGACTGCCAGCAACTGCTCTTTGGTCAGTGTGCCTTTGGGCAGCAGGTGGCTGATGTCGCGTGTATTGATGACGCCTTGAACCTGATTTATGTCGTTGTGATAGACCGGCAGGCGCGTGTGACGTGAAATGATCAGGCGCTCGATGATCAGCTCCATCGGATCATCAAGGTTGACGCCATCCACCTCGTTGCGCGGTATCAGGATGTCATTGACCGTTATGCTGTCCAGTGCGCGGATGCCCGACAGCACGCTGGCGCGCGGATAATGCTCGTGAACAATGTCGTGGCGGTTGGTTTTCTGCACATCGTCTTCAAAGTTCTGCTCCTGTTGCTGCACTTGGCGTGACAGAAACGGGCGCAGCAGCGTCTTGGCGAGCACGTTGAACACGTAGGCCAGCGGCCAGACGATCTTCATTGGAATGCGCAGTACGCCATTGCCCAGTAGCAGTGTCGAGACAGGGTGACGGTTCGCCAGGCGGCGCGGTATGTATTCGGCGAACACCAGCATGACGCTCACGGTACCCAGCCATGCCACGGTCGGGCCGTTGTAGAACCAGTAATTGGCAGCAATCAGTGTTGCGATTACGGTAATCAGCACTCTTATCAGCGTATTGCCCAGGATCAGGCTGTTCAGGTTGAACGCCAGCTCGGGAAGCGGCGCGGCCTTGTCCGAACGGCTGGCGGCGCGCATTGCCTTGAGTTGGTGGTGCGCGGCTTCGACTGACGTCAGCAGACCAGCCCAGAGCATAAGGAGGGCGAGAACGCCAAGCAGTGGGCCAAGGGGCAGATTATCCATGATCAGGGCCCGTCAGATGTGCAGGATGAATTCGCGTACCAGCTTGCTGCCGAAGTAGGCGAGCATCAGCAGGCAGAAGCCGCCCAGGGTCCAGCGAATGGCTTTGTGACCTCGCCATCCAAGGCGGTTGCGCCCCCACAGCAGTACGCTGAATACGACCCAGGCCAGGCAAGCCAGCAGGGTCTTGTGCACCAGATGCTGGGCAAACAGGTTTTCAACGAACAGCCAGCCGGAAATCAGCGACAGCGAAAGCAGCGTCCAGCCAGCCCAGAGGAAGCCGAACAAAAGGCTTTCCATGGTTTGCAGCGGCGGGAAGTTCTTGATCAGTCCGGAAGGGTGCTTGTGCTTGAGTCGGTAGTCCTGCAACAGCAACAGCAACGCCTGGAATACGGCAATGGTGAACATTCCGTAAGCCAGCAGCGACAGCAGTATATGGCTCAGGATGCCGGGTTCTTCCATGATCGGCTGTACGGTGCCGCTGGGGGCGAACTGAGCCAGCAGCACGGTCACCATTCCCAATGGGAACAGCAGCACCAGCAGGTTTTCCACCGGAATACGTGACGTGGCGATCAGAGTCACAACGATCACTGACGCGGCGATCAGGCTGGCCGAGTTGAAAAAGTCCAGACCCAGGCCGACGGAATGCGTCAGTTGGGAAAACAGACCGATGGCGTGTGCGATCACCGCCAGCGTACCGAGCAAGCAAAGCAGCCGCTTGTCGGGCTTGACGGCCTGGCTCAGGCGCAGGCTCTGATAGACGGTCGCAGCGGCGTACAGAACGGCGGCGGCGAGGCTGGGAAGCAGGCTGGGTGGCAAAGGGGACATAGATCCTGATGGACGGGCCTGAAAAGACGTTGAGTTTGGCATATAACCGGCAAATCACGAAAGACCACAGAAGCAGACTGCGTGGTGTCCGTGCGGCGGAGTCTTCGCTATAATCCGCGACCTGCTCAAGCCGCAGGCTCGCCGAGCGCCATTTCTGCATTACGGGCCGGGCCGCATCAACCGGGGTTCGACGAGAGCCTGAAAGGATCGCGCATGTTTGAAAACCTGACTGACCGCCTCTCGCAGACGCTGCGCCATGTTACTGGCAAGGCCAAGCTGAACGAGGACAACATCAAAGATACCTTGCGCGAAGTGCGTATGGCGTTGCTTGAAGCCGACGTCGCCTTGCCGGTGGTCAAAGACTTCGTCAACAACGTCAAGGAGCGCGCCGTCGGCACCGAGGTGTCGCGCAGCCTGACGCCAGGCCAGGCGTTCGTGAAGATCGTCCAGGCCGAACTCGAAAGCCTGATGGGCGCTGCCAACGAAGATCTGGTGCTCAATGTCACGCCGCCTGCCGTCATCCTCATGGCGGGCCTGCAGGGTGCGGGTAAAACCACCACCGCTGGCAAGCTGGCGCGCTTCCTTAAAGAGCGCAAGAAGAAAACCGTGATGGTGGTGTCGGTCGACGTCTACCGTCCTGCCGCCATCAAGCAGCTCGAAACCCTGGCCAACGACATCGGTGTGACGTTCTTCGCCTCCGATATCAGCCAGAAGCCGGTCGACATCGCCCTGGCGGCCATTAAAGAAGCCAAGCTCAAGTTCATTGACGTGGTCATCGTCGATACCGCCGGTCGTCTGCACGTCGATGTCGAGATGATGGGCGAGATTCAGGCGCTGCATGCTGCGACCAAGCCAGCTGAAACGCTGTTCGTGGTCGATGCCATGACCGGTCAGGATGCGGCCAACACCGCCAAGGCCTTCGGTGATGCACTGCCGCTGACCGGTGTGATCCTCACCAAGGTCGACGGTGATGCTCGCGGTGGTGCGGCCCTGTCGGTGCGTGCAATTACCGGCAAGCCGATCAAGTTCATCGGTATGGGCGAGAAGAGCGAGGCGCTGGAGCCGTTCCACCCAGATCGTATCGCTTCGCGAATCCTTGGCATGGGCGATGTGCTCAGCCTTATCGAGCAGGCTGAACAGACTCTCGACAAGGATAAAGCCGACAAACTGGCGAAAAAGCTCAAGAAAGGCAAAGGCTTCGATCTCGAAGACTTCCGCGATCAGCTGCAGCAGATGAAAAACATGGGCGGCCTTGGCGGCCTCATGGACAAGCTGCCAAGCATCGGCGGCGTCAATCTGGCGCAGATGGGCAATGCCCAGGGCGCGGCCGAGAAGCAGTTCAAGCAGATGGAAGCCATCATCAACTCGATGACGCCTGGCGAACGCCGTGACCCGGACCTGATCAGCGGCTCGCGCAAGCGCCGTATTGCAATGGGCTCGGGTACCCAGGTGCAGGACATCGGGCGTCTGATCAAGCAGCATAAACAGATGCAGAAGATGATGAAGAAGTTCTCCGCCAAGGGCGGAATGGCAAAAATGATGCGCGGCATGGGCGGAATGCTCCCCGGCGGCGGCATGCCAAAAATGTAATTGCGTCGCGTGCAAGCTTCTTTGCACGCGTCCCACACGGGGGGCGACCCCCGGTCAGCCCGCGTTATGCGGGCTTTTACCTGCTGTCATACCGACAGCGCCCTCGCAAATCTGGAAGGCATGCCGATAGGCGCCGGAAAAAGACATTTGCAAAAGTCGGGATATTCCTTAGAATATGCGGCCTTTCGGGCACCTATGCCCGCTGTGCATCTTAGATTTGCAGCACCGACTACAGGAACGATGTTCAATGCTAACCATCCGTCTTGCCCTTGGCGGCTCCAAAAAGCGCCCGTTTTACCACTTGACCGTAACCGACAGCCGCAACGCTCGTGACGGTTCCCACAAGGAACAGGTTGGTTTCTTCAACCCGGTTGCCCGTGGTCAGGAAATCCGTCTGTCCGTTAACGAAGAACGCGTCAACTACTGGTTGAGCGTTGGTGCACAAACTTCCGAGCGCGTTGCCCAGCTGCTCAAAGAGCACAACAAGACCAAGGCCGCGGCCTGAGTCTTATGAACGCGACGCCTGCATCTGCCGACGATCTGATCGTCATTGGCAAGATTTACTCGGTTCATGGCGTTCGCGGCGAAGTGAAGGTCTTTTCCTTTACTGATCCGATTGGAAACCTGTTGGACTACAAAACCTGGACGCTTCGGCGCGAAGGCAGCGTTGAGAAACAGGTGGAGCTGGTCAGCGGACGCTTGCAAAGCAAGTTTCTGGTCGCAAAGCTCAAAGGTCTCGATGATCGTGAAGAAGCTCGTCTTCTCTCCGGTTACGAAATCTGCGTGCCGCGTAACCTGTTCCCTGATCTGGACGATGGCGAGTACTACTGGTACCAGCTTGAAGGCCTCAAGGTCATCGACCAACTCGGGCAACTGCTCGGGAAAATCGATCACCTGCTCGAAACCGGTTCGAACGATGTAATGGTTGTAAAGCCCTGCGCGGGTAGCCTGGATGATCGTGAACGCCTGTTGCCCTATACGGAGCAATGTGTGTTGGCAATCGATATGGCTGCTGGCGAGATGAAGGTGGATTGGGACGCGGACTTCTGAATGCCATGGCCAGCCTGCGCATAGAAGTCATCAGTCTGTTTCCCGAGATGTTTTCCGCCATCAGCGAATACGGCATTACCAGCCGTGCGGTGAAACAAGGGCTGTTGCAGCTGACTTGTTGGAATCCGCGGGATTACACCACTGATCGCCATCACACTGTGGATGATCGCCCATTTGGCGGTGGTCCTGGCATGGTGATGAAGATCAAGCCCCTCGAAGATGCTCTGGTTCAGGCCAGGCAAGCGGCAGGGGATGCGGCGAAGGTTATTTACCTGTCGCCACAAGGCCGTCAGCTGAATCAGTCTGCGGTACGCGAACTGGCGCAGGAGGAAGCGATTATCCTCATCGCCGGTCGTTATGAAGGCATTGACGAGCGTTTTATTGATGCTCATGTCGATGAAGAGTGGTCGATTGGTGACTATGTTCTTTCCGGTGGCGAGCTGCCGGCTATGGTCCTGATTGACGCGGTTACGCGGCTGCTGCCTGGAGCTTTAGGGCATGTGGACTCCGCGGAGGAAGATTCCTTCACGGACGGTCTGCTGGATTGCCCGCACTACACCCGACCTGAGGTGTATGCGGATCAGCGTGTTCCCGACGTGTTGCTAAGTGGCAATCACGCGCACATCCGGCGTTGGCGTTTACAGCAGTCCCTTGGGCGGACCTATGAACGACGCGCTGATCTTCTGGAAAGCCGCTCGCTTTCTGGAGAAGAGAAGAAGCTGCTGGCGGAATACATCCGCGAGCGGGACGATAGTTAACGTATCGATGGTCGATCCATACGGATTACCTTAGGAGCACCAGCATGACTAACAAAATCATTCTTGCCCTCGAAGCAGAGCAGATGACCAAAGAGATCCCTACCTTTGCACCAGGCGACACCATCGTCGTTCAGGTTAAAGTGAAGGAAGGCGACCGCGCTCGTCTGCAAGCATTCGAAGGCGTTGTAATTGCCAAGCGTAACCGTGGCGTGAACAGCGCTTTCACTGTTCGTAAAATCTCCAACGGTGTTGGCGTTGAGCGTACTTTCCAGACTTATAGCCCGCAAATCGACAGCATGGCTGTGAAACGTCGCGGTGACGTTCGCAAGGCCAAACTGTACTACCTGCGTGACCTGTCCGGTAAAGCAGCGCGCATCAAGGAAAAACTGTCCTGATACAGTTTTTCGATGCATAAAAAAGGCAGCCTTCGGGCTGCCTTTTTGCTATCTGATGTTTGAAAATTCGTCTTCGGCGTATCACGCACATACTGAGTTGAAATGGCTGCCATCGACCACCCGCTGATTGACCGGTTTCTGGATGCGCTCTGGCTTGAAAAGGGGCTGTCCGATAACACCCGCGATTCCTACCGCAGCGACCTGGCGCTGTTCAACGGCTGGCTGCAGGAGCGCAACGTCGATCTGCCCAGTGCCGGACGCGAGGTCATCCTCGATCATCTTGCGTGGCGCGTTGAAAATGCCTACAAACCGCGCTCCACGGCGCGTTTCCTGTCCGGCGCACGTGGCTTCTACCGCTACCTGCTGCGCGAAAAGCTGATTTCCGTCGATCCCACCCTGCAGATCGACATGCCTCAGTTGGGCAAGCCATTGCCCAAGTCACTCTCCGAAGCCGACGTCGAAGCGCTGCTGGCAGCACCCGACCTGAGTGAGCCCATCGGCGAGCGTGACCGTGCCATGCTTGAAGTGCTGTATGCCTGCGGTCTGCGCGTGACCGAACTGATCAGCCTGACACTGGAACAGGTCAACCTGCGCCAGGGCGTACTGCGGGTGATGGGCAAAGGCAGCAAGGAACGGCTGGTGCCCATGGGCGAAGAGGCCATCGTCTGGGTCGAGCGCTACCTGCGCGGTGCCCGCGACGAGCTACTGGGCGGGAAACCCAGCGACGTACTGTTCCCCAGCACTCGCGGCGACCAGATGACCCGTCAGACCTTCTGGCACCGCATAAAGCATCAGGCAACGGTTGCGGGCATCGGAAAATCCCTGTCACCGCATACCCTGCGCCACGCCTTCGCCACCCATCTGCTTAATCACGGAGCTGACTTGCGTGTAGTGCAGATGTTGCTGGGGCACAGCGATCTTTCGACGACCCAGATTTATACCCATGTGGCACGGGCGCGGTTGCAGGAGATGCATGCGAAGCATCATCCGCGGGGTTAGTGGGCTGGTGGTATTGGAGCCTAAGCAAACTGAATGTCGGTTTTGCTGAAGCGTTCGCTGACAACGGGGGCTGCAAAGGCCCCCATTCCGATCTGCGCAGGAAAAATCTCTAATCCATCCTGGAAACATCCCGAGTGACGACGGCCTGTCGGCCCCGCGAGCCTTATGTGGTAGGCTTTGCCGGTTTCGCATATCAAGGCTGGCGCTCCTTTTTTCGACCGCCGCCATTCTGCCCGTCGTCATAGAAGTTTTCAGGCTTCTGCTCCAGATTTCTCCGCCGCCGCTTCATGCCGGTCGGCACCGTCAGTATGTCTGCTTTGGATGGTACAGCCCTCGGTATCATCAGTATCATCACCCGAGCGGTTGCACGGTATGCATGTGACGCGTCATCCTCGAGGTTGATGTTCTGATATCACTGGCACGGACGAGTGCGACTATTTTTAAGAGGGGTTATCTCCAATCGTTCTTGAGGCGTGCGGATAAAGTTTCTTCGGGCAGCTACTATCAGGATGGGGTTATCTGAAACTCACTATCAAGGATGATTGATATGACTGACGAAAAAAAAGGACGTTCATTTCTGGCGACGCTAGACCTCAAGGACGGTACCAAGCTGGGGTTTTCCAAACTTAATGCGAGAGGATACGAAGCGGAAGGGGTCGAGGAACTCTGTGCCAATTCATTGCTCACACAATCGATCAAGATTCGCTTTGAACCCAATGATGAGGGCTACTACGTCATGTTTTTCAAAGGGTTCGCGGCGCCGGATAAAGTTTCGTTAACGCCTGAAGATCCAATAAAGACCGTTGCGTACCTGACCGATGCGGATCCGGTCTATATGCAAGAAGAAAAGGTGTTTAAATCTGCCTCTCCGTCTGATGTTGCCTCAAATACAGACCATGCTTCAGTGTCTGTTTCAGATGACAAAACGCTGCTGCCTGAAAACCAAACAACGGCCTCTCAACCTCCAGAGCAAGAGTCGCCCATCTATTTAGCCGTTGGCGCCAGCGGCTGGGTCCATAAAACAAAAGAATCTGGAAGTGCTTACCTGGCCGGAATATCAGATTGTGGAGGCAGTAAGTTCTCGATTGACCGCACAGACGCTCAAGACGTTTATTTGAAGTCGTGGCGAAGCAAGAACTTCATGCAGACTTACAAACGTGAAGACTTTCCAAATGGCGCATGGTTCGCATGGATGACTGATTGCGATGGCACAGATGCGGTGCTGAAACTGACGATCATTGAACGCTATAACGCCGATGGTTCAGTCAGAACATAGAGCGTGAGTGAAGCGTTCGCTGACAATGGGGGCTACAAAGGTCCCCATTCCGATCTGCGCAGGAAAAATCTCTAATCCATCCTGGAAACATCCCGAGTGACGACGGCCTGTCGGCCCCGCGAGCCTTATGTGGTAGGCTTTGCCGGTTTCGCATATCAAGGCTGGCGCGCCTTTTTTCGACTGCCGCCAGTCTGCCCGTCGTTATAGGAGTTTTCATGCGTTTGCCCCAGATTTTCGCTGCCGCCGCTTTACTGCTGGCCGGCACATTCAGTATGTCTGCCCTGGCTGATGCAGCCCCCGACCAAGCCATCCGCAAGACCCTCGATTCGCTGGAATTGCAGTTGCCGGTCGAGAGTATTTCGCCGAGCCCGCTCAACGGTCTTTATGAAGTGAAGCTCAAGGGCGGTCGTGTGCTGTATGCCAGTGCCGACGGCCAGTTCGTGGTTCAGGGCTACCTGTTTCAGGTGCAGAACGGCAAGCCGGTCAACCTGACCGAGAAGACCGAACGTCTGGCCATTGCCAAGACCATCAACGCCATTCCGCTTTCTGAAATGGTGATCTACCCGGCGGTGGGCGAGACCAAATCGCACATCACGGTATTCACCGACACTACCTGCCCGTATTGCCACAAACTGCACGAAGAAGTCGGGCAGTTGAACAAAATGGGCGTTGAAGTCCGTTACATGGCATTCCCGCGCCAAGGCCTGGGTTCTCCGGGTGACGAGCAGTTGCAGGCCGTGTGGTGTTCCAAGGACCGCAAAAGCGCCATGGACCGCATGGTAGACGGCAAGGACATCAAGGCCGCCAAGTGCGACAATCCGGTGAGCAAGCAATATGAGCTGGGTCAGTCGATCGGCGTCAACGGCACCCCGGCGATTGTCCTCGCCGACGGTCAGGTGATTCCGGGCTATCAGCCTGCTGCTCAGGTTGCCAAACTGGCAATGGGCGCCAAATAACGCTTTGTCACATCAGCATGCTTCATATGAGCATGCGCTACACGAGGCCGTGTTTTTGGCGCCTCTTCACATTTGTAGCCGCATGGCAACGTGCGGCGGATTTCACGGCTGATCAAGCATCAGCTGTTTTTCGGGGAGTTCATCAGTGAAACCGGTCAAAGTAGGCATATGTGGGCTGGGTACTGTCGGTGGCGGTACTTTCAATGTACTTCAGCGTAACGCCGAGGAGATCGCCCGCCGTGCCGGGCGAGGAATCGAAGTTGCGCAAATTGCGGTTCGTACACCAAACCCCAACTACCAGATTGCCGGTACGCCTACTACCAGTGATGTGTTTGCCGTTGCGACCAACCCTGAAATCGACATCGTCGTTGAATTGATCGGTGGCTACACCATCGCCCGTGATCTGGTGCTCAAGGCCATCGAGCATGGCAAGCACGTAGTGACCGCCAACAAGGCGCTGATCGCGGTTCACGGCAACGAAATTTTCGCCAAAGCGCGTGAAAAGGGCGTAATCGTTGCTTTTGAAGCAGCTGTCGCTGGCGGCATCCCGGTCATCAAAGCCATTCGCGAAGGGCTGTCGGCAAACCGTATCAATTGGGTTGCAGGCATTATCAACGGCACTGGCAACTTCATCCTCACCGAAATGCGCGAGAAGGGCCGTACCTTCCCGGATGTTCTGGCCGAAGCCCAGGCGCTGGGTTATGCCGAGGCCGATCCGACCTTCGACGTTGAGGGTATCGATGCAGCGCACAAGCTGACCATTCTGGCCTCCATTGCCTTCGGCATCCCATTGCAGTTCGACAAGGCCTACACCGAAGGCATCACCAAACTGACCACCGCCGACGTGAACTACGCTGAAGCGCTGGGCTATCGCATCAAGCACCTGGGCGTTGCACGCAGCACGGCCCAGGGTATCGAGCTGCGCGTACACCCGACGCTGATCCCGGCCGATCGTCTTATTGCCAACGTCAACGGCGTGATGAACGCGGTGATGGTCAATGGCGATGCGTCCGGCTCGACGCTGTTCTACGGTGCCGGTGCCGGTATGGAGCCTACGGCTTCCTCGGTAGTGGCCGATCTGGTGGACGTGGTGCGGGCGATGACATCCGATCCGGAAAACCGTGTGCCGCATCTGGCCTTCCAGCCCGATTCGCTGTCCGCGCACCCGATTCTGCCGATCGAAGCCTGTGAAAGTGCCTACTACCTGCGCATCCAGGCCAAGGATCACCCGGGCGTGCTGGCCCAGGTGGCGAGTATCCTGTCCGAGCGCGGCATCAACATAGAGTCGATCATGCAAAAGGAAGTCGAGGAGCACGATGGTCTGGTGCCGATGATCCTGTTGACGCACCGTGTTGTGGAGCAGCGCATCAATGACGCCATTCAGGCCCTGGAAGCTCTTCAGGACGTGGTTGGCCCGGTGGTTCGTATTCGCGTAGAACATCTTAATTAACACCAGCTGCGAGCCGTCAGCTTCAAGCTACAAGTCAGACGCCAGTCGTTTTGAGCTTGACGCTTGAAGCTTGAGGCTTTCAGCTCAAACCAAAGGTTTGATCCCATGCGCTATATCAGTACTCGCGGCCAGGCGCCGGCCCTGAACTTCGAAGATGTGCTGTTGACTGGTCTGGCCAGCGACGGCGGTCTGTATGTGCCGGAAAACCTGCCACGCTTCACTCAGGAAGAGATCGCCTCCTGGGCCGGTCTGCCGTATCACGAACTTGCCTTTCGGGTGATGCGCCCATTTGTGGCTGGCAGCATCCCGGATGCCGATTTCAAGAAGATTCTTGAAGAGACCTACGGTGTCTTCGCCCACAGTGCTGTGGCACCGTTGCGTCAGTTGAATGGCAACGAGTGGGTACTTGAGCTGTTCCACGGTCCTACCCTGGCGTTCAAGGACTTCGCGCTGCAATTGCTCGGTCGCTTGCTGGACTACGTGCTGGCCAAGCGTGGCGAGCGTGTGGTGATCATCGGCGCTACCTCGGGTGACACCGGCTCTGCAGCCATCGAAGGCTGCCGTCGCTGTGACAACGTCGACATCTTCATTCTGCACCCGAACAATCGGGTATCGGATGTCCAGCGCCGGCAGATGACCACCATCTTTGGCGACAACATCCACAATATTGCAGTAGAAGGCAACTTCGACGACTGCCAGGAAATGGTCAAGGCCAGCTTCGCCGATCAGGGCTTCCTGAAGGGCACGCGTCTGGTCGCCGTCAACTCGATCAACTGGGCGCGAATCATGGCCCAGATCGTCTACTACTTCCATGCATCGCTGCAGTTGGGCGGTCCCGCGCGCTCGGTATCGTTCTCGGTTCCGACCGGCAACTTCGGCGATATCTTTGCCGGTTACCTGGCACGCAACATGGGGCTGCCGGTCAATCAACTGATCGTCGCCACCAACCGCAACGACATTCTGCACCGTTTCATGAGCGGCAATCAGTACGTCAAGGAAACCCTGCACGCTACGTTGTCGCCTTCCATGGACATCATGGTGTCGTCGAACTTCGAACGCCTGTTGTTCGATATGCACGGTCGCAACGGTTCTGCCATTGCCGAGTTGATGAGCACGTTCAGGCAGGGCGGCGGTTTCAGTGTCGAAGAAGAGCGCTGGACCGAAACCCGCAAACTGTTCGATTCGCTGGCAGTCAGCGACGAGGACACCTGCACGACCATTGCTGAAGTGTTTGCCAGCACCGGCGAACTGCTTGATCCGCATACCGCTATCGGGGTGAAGGCTGCTCGCGAATGCCGTCGCAGCCTGGACACGCCGATGGTGATTCTGGGTACGGCGCATCCGGTCAAGTTTCCGGAGGCAGTGGAGAAGGCCGGTGTAGGAAAAGCGCTTGAGCTACCTGCACATTTGTCTGATTTGTTCGAGCGTGACGAGCGCTGCACTGTGCTGCCAAATGACCTGAAAGCCATACAGGCATTTGTCAGCCAGCATGGCAATCGCGGCAAACCGCTCTGACAGAAGCGTCGTGTAACAACTTAAGGCCCGCCACTTGGCGGGCCTTTCTGTTTCTACGTGCCAAACTTCGCTGGTTTTCGAACCATAGAGTTGGGTCATTTGTAGTGAAGCAGGCAAGCATGCAAAGCGTAGTCAGGGAGGCAGACAGCACATTGAGAGGCCGCGCGTGGCGCATGGCATGCATGTTGTTGGCGCTGGTTTTTGTCGGGCCAGCCGATGCGGCGCAAAGCTTGCCGTTTACCCTGACAGCCCCTTTCGTGGCTTCAGCGGATCTGGCCCTGGCAGATCAGGATCGTGCCTGGCTCGATCAACGCAAGGTACTTCGGGTCGGCATTGCGATTGCCGACTACGAGCCGATTGATATCACCAGTGACCGCAACCGTTATCAGGGCATCAGTGCCGACTATCTGGGGTTGGTCAGCGACCAGTTGAACATTCCGGTGCAGGTGACCGGGTTTGCCAGGCGTGACGAGGCCATCGAGGCATTGCACGACGGCAAGATAGACCTGCTGACCAGCGCCAATGGCTTTGAGCGGGGCGTGAAAGGGCTGTCGTTCTCAACCGAATACATGCCTGACCGATCTGTTGTCGTTGGTCGTGGCAACGATCTGAGCCCGCCGCCAAGCCTGGCCGGCAAGAAGGTTGTGCTGCTTGATGGCTATGCCGACTCGGACGTCGCTCACCGCGTTTATCCTGACAGCGAGCTGATTATCGCGCCTAACCTCTACAGTGCTCTGGAGGCCCTGAGCCAAGGCGAGGTCGACGCTTTTATCGGCAACGAAGTCATTGTCCGGGCCTACACCGCCCTGCGTCCTTATCTCGGATTGCAGATCAAGTTCGAAAGCCGGTTGCCTCCGGTAGGGTTTTCTTTTGCAGTGCGTGACGATGAGCAGCGCTTGCTGACCTTCATCAATCGTGCGCTGGACAGTATTGAACCGTCGATCGGTCGTGAAGTGCTCGGCCGCTGGACGATGGGGCTGGGCGCTGACGTGGAGGGACAACGCATTCGCCTTACCGGTGCCGAGCGGCGCTGGCTGCTCAAGCATCCGAGCGTGACCATCGCCACCACACAGCATCCGCCGTACATCTACAAAGACAAGAATGGCCAATGGGTGGGGCTGAACGCAGATGTGCTGTCCCGTATCTCACGCATGACCGGGTTGCAGTTTGTCCATCAGGAAGTGCCTTCCACGCAGCAGAGCATTGAAATGCTGCGTGCCGGTCTTGCCGAGATGAACACCTCGCTTGCAGAAAATGCCGAGCGTCGGCGGTTTCTGGACTTTACCTATTCCTTCGGAGGCAACAGCTGGATGTTCGTGGTGCGCTCCGAGCGCTCATCCCGAGTATCGCTCGACAGTCTGGCCGGTAAAGTGCTGGCACTGCCTGCCCGGCATGCGCTCGAGGACCTGATCAGGCGCGAGCACCCCTTGATCCAGCTGCGTCTGTTGGACACCTACGACCAGGCCCGCGCCCTGGTGGAAAGCGGTGTTGCCGACGCGACCATTCAGAATGAAGTAGGTGCCTACCTGTTCCCGGCCGGGCAACTGAAGGTCGCCCGCAGTGTCGATGGCCAATGGTCACCCGACAGGTTTTCGGTGATCAAGACCCAGCCCGAACTGCTGGGCATTCTGAATAAGGCGCTGGAAGAGTTCCCGGTGGCCGAGTTGCGCTCGATCCGCTTGAAGTGGCTGGGCTCGGCACTGCCTCAGCCTTCGCTCTGGGGGCGGATACCGCAGTGGGTATTCTGGGTACTGGCCCTGGCCTTACTGACCGGGCTGGTGTCACTGGTCTGGAGCAGTCGCCTCAAGGTACAGATTCGCCAGCGCCTCAAGGCTGAAAGGCAGCTCAATGACCAGCTGGCCTTCAAACACGCCTTGTTCGATGGTATCCCCAATCCGATTTATGTTCGCGATCTCAAGGGACGACTGATTTCCTGCAACCGTAGCTACGAGCAGAGCCTTGGCATCAGTTTCGAGCAGATGAATGGTCGACGCCTTACGGATGTCAATCTGATACCGCGTGCATTGGCTGAGCAGATGCATACCGACTACCTCAACTTGCTGGAAAATCACCAGCCAGTCTTTTCCGACCGCACCATCGAACTGTCCGGAAAACGCATGGACGTCTGGCAATGGACGGTCCCTTTCTTCGCTGCCGACGGACAGCTGCAGGGGTTGCTGGGCGGCTGGGTCGATATCACCGAGCGCAAGCGGCTTGAGCAGCAGCTCCAGGAAGCAATGCGTCTGGCCGCTCAGGCCAACGAGGCGAAGAGTGTCTTTCTGGCCAGCATGAGTCATGAAATTCGTACCCCAATGGGTGCAATCATCGGTTTGCTGGAGCTGGAATGCGCACACGCTTTACGCAAGGGGCATACACCGTCGCAAGGCTTGCAGGTCGCCCATCGCTCGGCTACGGAGCTGGTGGCACTGATTGGCGAAAGTCTTGATTTGGCCAGAATCGAAGCGGGCGGCATGCAGTTGTCATTGACAGTCACATCCTTGCAGGCTCTTTTCGAGGGCGTAATCGAGCTTTTTTCAGCGCAGGCCCGGGAAAAGGACCTGGAACTGCGGCTGGAATTCTCCGAACAGGCTCAGGGCGATTACTGGCTTGACCCGCTGAGGCTGCGTCAGGTGCTGCATAACGTCTTGGGCAACGCCTTGAAATTCACCCGGCAAGGGTCGGTCGTCTTGAGGGTGGCGGCGCTGGATGACTCATCGCGTGTACGCATCGGTATCCAGGACAGTGGCGAAGGTATCGAGCCAGAGCGTCAACAGCAGATATTCCAGCCCTTTACTCAGGCCAGCGATGACACTGCCGCACATTACGGTGGGAGTGGGCTGGGACTGAGCATCACTCGGCAGTTGGTGCAGTTGATGAAGGGCGATATCAGCCTGCACAGCTCGCCGGGCGAGGGTACGCTGGTCAACATCGATTTGCCGCTGGTCAGGGTGAGCGAGCCGGTTTTGCCCTCCTGCGATGTCCCGGATGCACCTGTGGATACGCGCAGCCTTCGCTTGTTGGTGGTCGATGACATGTCGGCCAATCGGCTGGTGTTGACCCGCCAGCTGGAGTTTCTTGGTCATCAGGTGGTGGCTGTCGAAGATGGCAAGGCTGCGCTGTCGAGGTGGTGCGAAGAGCCGTTCGATGCGGTCATCACCGACTGCAACATGCCGGGTATCAGCGGTTATGCATTGACCGAAGCCATTCGACAGATCGAAGAGAAAGAGCAGCGCCGGCGCTGCCCGGTCATTGGCTGTACCGCTAACGCAATGAGCGACGAGGCTGCACGGTGTGAGCAGGCGGGGATGGACGGTCTGCTGATCAAACCGCTTTCCCTGGCGCGTCTGGCCCAGGAGCTGGCGGATCGGGTACGTGAGCCGACGTTCGACATCAGCACGCTGCAAAACATGACCCGGGCCAACCCGGAACAGATGCAACGGTTGTTGGGCGAGTTGTGGAAGAATCTCAGGCATGAACACGCCTTGCTGGAGCCTGCGGTGCTGGCAAATGACTGGAACACCTTGAGCGCTTGCCTGCATCGGCTCAAGGGCGCGGCGAGTCTGGTTGACGCAGTGCCGTTGGCCAAGGCGTGCGCGGCGCTCGATGAAAGTGTGCGGCTTGAGTGTGTGGCCAGTGTGCCTGAGCGCTGGTTGGCGCTGGAGGCTGCGATGACCGGCCTGCGCGCTGATATCGAGTTGCAATTGGTGGCAGTGCCCGACATTGCACCGGCTTGCGATTGATGCTTGCTGAAAAAAACGTTAATCGCTACCGGGTTTAGGACATGTCCTATGGGGCATGCGTGCGGGAGGAGCTACAGTAAGTGTTCCCCTGAGCCGCTGGCTCTGACTCCCGTAGGCGTGACCGTGCACTCACTCAAGGTTCTGATTCTCGAAGACCATCCTTTCCAGCTGATGGCTCTGCACCAGATGCTCAACGCCAATCAGGTGTTCGATGTGCTGGCTGCCGAGAGCGTTGAGGTTGCCAGGCTTTCCCTGCAAAGCCGTGGTCCTGTCGACATTGCTATCTGTGACTTGCAGATGGACGGCCCCGACGGCCTTGAGCTGATCCGCTTTATGGCCGAAAACGGGTTGGCGAGGGCTCTGATCATTGTCAGCAGTTCAGCTGCCTGCGTGCTGGAAGGTGTTGCGCAGCTGGCGCTCAGCCAAGGCTTGGAAGTGTTGGGGTATGTGCAAAAACCTGCTTCGGCCGCTGTACTCCATGACCTGCTTGAGGCGTACGGGCCAGGCCGTGCCGGGAGTGCACCACAGTCACCGGTAAAGCGTGCGTTCGGGGCACTGTCTGCCGTGGAGTTGTTTGATCCGAAAGACAATATGCCCATAGACGTTGCGTCTGTTGCCGAACAGTGGATTGCCTATTTTCAACCCAAGGTGAATCTGCAGGGCAAGTTGCTGGGTGTCGAGGCGCTGGTCCGCTGGCAGCACCCCACACATGGCTTGCTGGCTCCCGGACGATTCATGGACGCCATCGAAGCTGAGGAACTGACCGTTGCGTTGACCTGGCGTATGCTGGATCAGGCCCTGCAGTTCTCTGCACAGTTCATGCGCGAGCAGGGCGAAGTACTCTCGGTTGCGGTCAATATCGACCCGCAAGTGCTGCAACAGGCGGATTTCGCCGGGCAGATCATGCAGGCGCTCACCCGTCACAGCGTGCCGGCAACTGCGCTGACCCTGGAGATTCTCGAACAGGATGCCGCCCGCCCGGAAACCTGGCAGATGGAGGGCCTGTTGAGGTTATGCATGCAGGGCTGCAAATTGTCTATCGATGACTTTGGCATGGGCGCTTCGAACATCGACAGGCTCCTGCAGTTGCCCTTCAGCGAGTTGAAGATGCCGACCGAGTTTGTACGTGGCATGGCCGACGATGCGCGCAAGTCTGCAGTGGTGGCTGGAGCCATGCTCATGGCACAGCGGCTGTCCATGTCGGTAGTGGTGGAGGGGGTCGAAACGATTGACGACTTTCACAGCCTGCTGGCATTGGGCAACCCGGCCATTCAGGGTTATTTCATTGCGCGTCCGATGCCTTCATCAGAGTTGGTGCGCTGGGCCGCCGAGCGCGAGTCTCATCTGCAGGCCATGCTGACAGACGGCCGGCCTCAGGACATGCCGCTTTCCTGCAAATAAATGAACAGTGCCGCGTCGTTGGCCAGACCGAGCTTGCGCATGGCCGCGACTTTCTGTGCGCTGACAGTCTGTTTGCTGCGATTGAGCTGCGCAGCGATCTGGCCGACGGTATGACCGGCCGAGAGCAGGCGTAACACCTCCAGCTCCCTGGGCGACAATTTTTCTGCCGGCAACAGCGCGTCAGGGCCGTACTGACGCGCTTCTATCAGCACCCTGCGCACGGAATCGGCGACAAAAAACTCACCGCGCTGCACGCCCCTGATGGCAGCTGGCAGTTCTCCGGCAAGGCTGGCCTTGCTCAACAGGCCCCGCACGTTAAGGTCCAGCATGGACTGAAAAAGTCCGGCATTGCTCAGTGTTGTTACAACGATCACCGGCAATGCCGGAAAATCCCGGTGTATGCGCTGCAAAAGACGCAAGCCATCGTTCTGCAGTTCGACCGGCATCATGAAATCAGTCACCAGCACATCGCAGGGATGGCGCGCGAGTACCTGTAGCAGTTCATCCGGATTACAGGCTTCGGCGACAACGGTAGCCAGATCGTCCTGTTCCAGTACGACACGCAGGCCGATGAGAAAAATAGGGTGGTCATCAGCCACGATGACGCGCAACGGGCGATCAGTGGAATCGCTCAAGGTGTGGCTCCATCAAAAAGGCTGACTGGTATTACAGACGACAGCGTTGTTTAACGCAGTGATCAATAGCATAGGCACCTTGTAGGAGGCGTAGCGTAATTATGTTGAGTTTTCCTACAAGCCCACTTCCTGTCGCCATTGGCCTCCGGTTTTTTCCTTGTCACATTCAACAGGCATGCTCGAAATGACAGACCGGTGCTGTGATCAGGCGATAGAAAGAACTTTCTGCTGTCGCCGACGGTCATTGGTTAGCACCTTTGCATTCAAACTGTTGAGTGGTGATCCGGATGGAAAATATCAGCTTACTGCTAAGCGAAGCGCTGGCTCCTTATCAGGCCACTATTGGCCCGGCGGGTACTCGGGGCGAACGTCTGGTTACTCTTAAGGATAAAGCGGGCGTCTGTGTGATCGAGCGTACATTCGGCGCTGATCAACTGAGCGACAAGCGTCAGCTCACCGACGTGGTAGACGGCCTGCGCCGGGATTTGATGGTCGCCGAAGGTCGAATCGAACCCTGCGTCATTGCCGCGATGCGCAATGCTGCAATCAGCCGAACGTTTGTCGGCACTCCGTCTTTTGCTTAACAGTTGCTTAACAGTTATCTGACTCGCGTCAACGATGTCGGAACCTGACGCGCTCGTCGCACTCCTATCCATTACGTCAGGTTTGATCATTGTGCTCCGGTGATCGAAGGTTGGCGTACTGACCATCATGGTCATGTTTACCCCGGGCAGGTCCCCCTCTGCCCGGGGTTTCTTTTAGGTGGTCAGTTCTTCTCGAACAGCGCTTTGACGTCTTCCAGGTAGCTTGCCCGTTGCTCGGGGTCCAGCCACCGCGCGTAAAAGCCCATCAGGCTGCTTTCGCGCAACGTACGCATCTCGCGGTTGATCTGTGCGAGGCTTTTTTGCCTTCAGGTGAGTTGCTGCAACTGATATAGACGAATTGGTAGGCGGGGTTGCCCATGATCGGCAAGAAGGCCAGTTCATCCGGCCTGATACCTTGTTGCATGGCCTGATAGCGTGCTTCCGGCCAGAAACTGATAAAGGCTTGCAGGCGCCCCAGGCGTTCCATTTGCAGAAGGCTGCCGGTGGCATCGTTACCGTAATGGAGCACCAGCGCATCTTCGTTGACACCTTGCAGCGTATGGTCGATCAGTTCGCCATAGCTGCGTTCGGCGACTATGCCCAATTTGATCGCCCGGGTGGCCATAAGCGCCGCGAAGTCGATTTTTCCGTCCTCGACATACGGCTCGAACGTCGACATGTCTTCCTTGCGTACAATCAGGCCGCTGCTGAATATGGCGCCGATCGGTATGGAGAAGAGCAGGGTTCTGGCTCGCTCCTCAGTCCACAGCATCGTGGGATCACAACTCAGATACGTGGCGTCGTTAAGCATCTGCAGGCCCCTGGCACGATTGACGCGCATTAGCACGTGATCGTATTCGGGCATTCGCGCAGTTAACAAAGGCATGAGCTGATCAATAGCACCTTGCCCGCGCATGACTCCGGAAAAAATCGTCGAAGGTGGTATGTCGCGCATCAGCCAGGTCAATGTCTCCCTTGCCTGGCTGGCGCATGACAGGGCAGCCAGCGACAGGGCGAGCATCAATCGAGCCGCTGTGCAGTACGAGGCAGGAAGGGACATTCGCTGGTTTCATCCTCGAAAAAGATTCAGCAAACTGGAGTAGAGTGGCAGCTCTTTGAGTGGCGCTGCGCCTGTGGCGTCACATTCAAGTGCTTCGGCAGTCCCTTGCCGGGATCCAGGTACTCGGAGCAGATCGTCTATAAAGCCAATCTGTATCAGAATTTTGTTTCAGGCTATCGATTTTTGTATAGCCCGCAAGCAGTAGCAATTGCATCCCCTGCGCGAGCAAGTTCGTTCACAGGCCCGGCATCGGTTAGACTTGCCGTCTTACCTCCAGACTCTAGAAGCCCGTTCATGGCCCAGCCGTCCACGACCTACAAATTCGAACTCAACCTCACCGACCTCGATCGCGGAGTGTATGAGAGCGTCAAACAGACCATTGCCCGCCATCCTTCGGAAACTGAAGAACGCATGACCGTGCGCCTGCTGGCCTATGCCTTCTGGTACAACGAACAATTGTCGTTCGGTCGCGGCCTGTCTGATGTGGACGAACCCGCACTGTGGGAAAAAAGCCTGGATGATCGGGTTCTGCACTGGATTGAAGTCGGACAGCCGGATGCCGACCGCCTGACCTGGTGCTCGCGTCGCACCGAACGCACCAGCCTGCTTGCCTACGGCAGCTTGCGCGTTTGGGAAGGCAAGGTCATCCCGGCGATCAAGAACCTGAAAAACGTCAATATTGCCGCCGTCCCACAGGACGTGCTGGAAGTGCTGGCCAAGGATATGCCGCGGGTCATCAAGTGGGATGTGATGATCAGTGAAGGAACGGTGTTCGTCACCGACGACCGTGGCCAGCATGAAGTCCAGTTGCAATGGCTTGCGGGCGAACGCGGCTGACAGCCGCCGGTTCCGATCGAAAAAACATTCATCGACACTGCAAAGAGAATCAGCTGACCCGCATGCGCATCGAACCCCGTCTATTGCCTGATACCTTGCCGTTTCTCGGCGACCTGCCGCCCTTGCTCACTCGTCTTTATGCTGCAAGGGGCGTGGCCTGCGAGGCCGAGCTGGACAAAAGCCTGACGCGGTTGATCCCTTATCAGCAACTCAAGGGAATCGATGCTGCGGTAGATCTGCTGGTAACGGCGCTGCAGGAGGGTCAGCGTATGCTGATTGTCGGTGATTTCGATGCCGACGGTGCGACTGCCAGCACCGTGGGTGTTCTGGGGCTGCGCCTGCTGGGCGCGGCGCACGTCGATTATCTGGTGCCTAACCGTTTTGAGTACGGTTATGGCCTGACGCCGGAAATCGTCGAAGTGGCGTTGCAGCGCGAGCCTCAGCTATTGATCACCGTGGATAACGGCATTTCGAGCGTCGAGGGTGTGGCCGCTGCCAAGGCGGCAGGCTTGCAGGTACTGGTCACCGACCACCATTTGCCGGGTCACGAGCTTCCGGCGGCAGACGCCATCGTCAACCCCAACCAGCCAGGCTGTACCTTTCCCAGCAAATCGCTGGCCGGTGTCGGGGTTATTTTCTATGTGTTGATGGCCTTGCGTGCGCGTTTGCGGGACACCGGCTGGTTCGAGAGCAACCAGCGTGCCCAGCCCAACCTGGGTGAGCTTCTGGACCTGGTCGCGCTGGGCAGCGTGGCCGATGTCGTGCCGCTCGACGCCAACAACCGCATTCTGGTGCACCAAGGCCTGATGCGTATTCGTGCTGGCCGTGCCCGGCCCGGGCTGCGCGCGATTCTTGAGGTTGCACGGCGTGAGTCTTCGCGCATCACCTCTACTGATCTGGGGTTTATTATCGGGCCACGCCTGAACGCGGCGGGGCGCCTGGACGATATGAGCCTGGGCATTGAATGCCTGCTCTGCGACGACCCGACACTGGCGCGAGAAATGGCCGTGCAACTGGACGAATTGAACCAGGATCGCAAATCCATTGAGCAGGGCATGCAGCGTGAAGCGCTCGCGCAGCTCAAGGACCTGCCGCTGGAGTCCATGCCGTTCGGCCTGTGCCTGTTCGATGCCGAATGGCATCAGGGTGTCATCGGTATCCTGGCCTCGCGCCTCAAGGAGCGCTACCACCGACCTACCATCGCGTTCGCCAGTGCCGCGGAGGGCGTGCTCAAAGGCTCGGCTCGCTCGGTGCCGGGGTTTCACATTCGCGATGCGCTGGACGCTGTGGCGGCCAGTCATCCGCATCTGATCAGCAAGTTCGGCGG
This sequence comes from Pseudomonas sp. Pme6b, assembly GCF_058129925.1. Lineage (NCBI taxonomy): Bacteria > Pseudomonadati > Pseudomonadota > Gammaproteobacteria > Pseudomonadales > Pseudomonadaceae > Pseudomonas > Pseudomonas sp. Pme6b. Next base: position 4,641,977 of record NZ_CM176704.1, on the reverse strand, counting down.
CCACGCCATGGCGGCAGGTCTCTCGCTGCCTGAAGAGAATTTCCCGGCGTTTGCCGAAGCGTTCGACCTGGAAGTGCGTCGTCAGCTCGACGAGCAGGACTTGACCGGACGTCTGCTGTCTGACGGTTCGCTGGCCGTCGAGGAATTCCATCTGGAACTGGCCCGCGCACTGCGCAACGCCGGTCCCTGGGGACAGCACTTCCCCGAGCCCTTGTTCCACGGCATATTCCAGCTTGTCGAACAGCGGGTGGTGGGCGAGCGTCACTTGAAGATGGTGCTCAAGACCGAGTGCGGCAGCGTCAAGCTCGATGGCATTGCGTTCGGCGTCGACCGCGACATCTGGCCCAACCCCAACATTCGCTGGGTCGAACTGGCCTACAAACTGGACCTCAACGAGTTTCGTGGCAACGAAACCGTGCAGTTGATGGTGGTGCACATCGCGCCACGCTGACAATCAGCAGGAACCCCTCTCGCTACCGGGTTGTCGACAACAGACTGTCTGCAAAACCTGTTCATTGAATGAACGGGGCCTGGACACCTGATTTTTCATTACGAGAGGTTGCCATGAGCCTGCTGCTTGAACCCTACACCCTGCGCCAATTGACCCTTCGCAACCGTATCGCAGTCTCGCCGATGTGCCAGTATTCCAGTGTCGACGGCCTGGCCAACGACTGGCATCTGGTTCATCTGGGAAGCCGAGCAGTTGGCGGCGCCGGCCTGGTCATCACTGAAGCGATGGCTGTGACGCCGGACGGCCGCATAACCCCCGAAGACCTGGGGCTTTGGAATGATGAACAGATCGAGCCGCTGCAACGCATTACCCGCTTTATCAATGCTCAGGGTGCGGTGGCTGGCATCCAGCTGGCGCACGCCGGTCGCAAGGCCAGCACCTGGCGCCCGTGGCTTGGCAAGCACGGCAGCATTTCCCTCAATGAAGGCGGCTGGACTCCGGTCGGGCCTTCGGCAATTGCTTTTGATCCGCAGCACACGGCGCCTGTGCAACTGAGCGAAACGCAGATTCAGGAACTGATCAAGGCGTTTGTCGATTCCGCACGGCGCGCCCTGACCGCAGGCTTCAAGGTGGTAGAAATTCACGCGGCCCACGGTTATCTGCTGCACCAGTTCCTGTCGCCATTGAGCAACCAGCGCACTGACCAATACGGTGGTTCATTCGAGAACCGCATTCGCCTGACGCTGCAAGTCACCCAAGCGGTGCGCGCAGTGTGGCCTGAAGAGCTGCCGTTGTTCGTTCGCGTGTCCGCCACCGACTGGGTGGAAGACGGCTGGAACGCCGATGAAACGGTAGAGTTGGCGCGCCGTCTGAAGGCGCTGGGTACCGACCTGATCGATGTGTCGTCGGGCGGCACGTCAGCCAACGCAGAAATTCCGGTTGGCCCCGGCTACCAGACGCGTTTTGCCGAACGGGTTCGCAAAGAGTCCGAAATCGCTACAGGGACGGTAGGCATGATTACTGATCCGGCCCAGGCAGAGCATATTCTGCGTACCGGGCAGGCCGATATCATCCTGCTTGCGCGTGAGTTGCTGCGTGATCCGTACTGGCCGCTGCGTGCCGATGAAGACCTGGGCGGGCGTCTGGCGACCTGGCCCGCACAGTACCAACGCGCCACACATCGGGATCAGCCGATTCATGAGTCTGATCTGCGGGATTGATGCCCGTTCGGTTTACGAAAGGAAGCAGCCAATAAGTGAGCGCCGCAGGGCGCTCATTTTTATTCGCCTTCCAGCAGTTCGGTGACGCGTCCGATCAGTTCGGCAATGGCAAAAGGCTTGGGCAGTACATGCATGCCAGGTTCAAGCGTATCGTGGGCCAGCGCCGCGTTTTCAGCATAGCCGGTCACAAACAGTATTTTCAGGTCGGGCCGAACATCCCGGGCGGCGTCTGCGACCTGACGACCGTTCATGCCGCCTGGCAGACCGACGTCGGTAATCAACAGGTCGATAGCCGCTTTGGACTGCAGAATGGTCAGAGCATCGGCACCTCGCTCGGCCTGCAAAATGGTATAGCCAAGGTCTTCAAGCAACTCGGCAATCAGCAGGCGCACAGCGGGCTCGTCATCAACGACCAGAATGGTTTCATCGCTGATGCCAGGTGCGGGTACTTGTAAAGGGCTGTCCTCAAGTGCCACCGCTTCAGGCTCACCTTCATGCATCGGCAGCAGGATGCAGACTTTCGAGCCCTCTCCAACGTTTGAGGTGATGTTGACGCCGCCTCCGGACTGCCGTGCAAAGCCGTAAATCATCGACAGCCCCAGGCCCGTCCCCATGCCTAACGGTTTGGTGGTGAAGAACGGATCGAAGGCCCGTGCCATGACATCTTTGTCCATGCCCGTGCCTGTATCGCTGACGCATAACTCCACGTAACGACCTGCGGGCAACTGATACCTCGCCGCTGCGGCTGCATTCAGATGACGGTTGCCGGTCTGAATCAGCAGCTGCCCGCCGTCGGGCATGGCGTCCTTGGCGTTGATACATAAATTGAGCAGCGAGTTTTCCAACTGATGCGGGTCCACCAGGGTCGACCACAGCCCTCGTGAAGCAATGACCTGCATATCGATGGCAGGGCCCACGGTACGCCGGATCAGTTCATCCATGCCCCCCACCAGAAGGTCGATATCCGTCGCCTTGGGGGCCAGTGTCTGACGGCGCGAGAATGCCAGCAGGCGGTGCGTCAGGGAGGCTGCACGTCTTGAGCCCTCCAGTGCTGCATTGATATAGCGATCCAGCTCCGTGAAGCGCTCCTGTCTGATCCTCGACAGGAGCAACTCCATGTTGCCGGTCACGCCCATCAGCAGATTGTTGAAGTCATGTGCCAAACCGCCGGTCAACTGCCCGACCGCTTCCATTTTCTGCGCTTGAATCAGTGCTTCTTCGGCAATACGCAATGCTTCGATGCGATCTTTCTCGTGGGTCAGATGCTTGCCCAGCGCAAAAATGATTCCATTGCCTGGCGCAGCGGTCCAGCCGAACCAGTGATAGGTCCCGTCCACATGCCGGTAGCGATTCTCGAACAGCGGCAAAACATGATTGATGGTGTGTTTCAGGGCATCCTCGGTATTACGCACATCATCGGGATGCAGCAGGCTCATGATCGAGCTGCCCAGCAGCTCTTGTTCAGTGTGGCCCAGCAGTACTGTCCAGGCTGGGTTCACCCGCAGGAAAATGCCGTTGAAATCGAGTATCGCCAGCGGATCCGGGGAAATCTCCCAGAATGTATCCAGCTCCAGGGTCCGCTGTGCCAGCCTGGCGGTCTGCCGCCGTTCCAGATTTACCAGATCCTCGATCAGTTTCAGGCGTTCGCGCTCACTGTCCTGCAACGCTTGCTGACTGAGGACATGCTCGGTGGTTTCGTTGGTGATGCAAAACATGCCAACGATCATCCCTTGCTCGTCGATCACCGGCGAGAAGGAGAATGACCACCATGTCTGCTCGACCTCACCATAGCGCGCCATGCTCAGCGGCATGTCCTTGTAATGGCACGGCTTGCCGGCGTATGCATCGATGACCAGTGGCGCGACCTGATCCCACACATCAGCCCAGAGGTCCGGAATAAGCGCGCCAATGGCGTTATCCTTACGCGGGCCGAGGATGGGGGTATAAGCATCATTATGGAAAAACACCAGCTCCGGTCCCCAGAGCAGATACATCGATTCCGGCGAATTCAGAATCAGATTCAGGGTGTTTTTCAGCGATACCGGCCAATGCTCGATGGGTCCGAGTGGTGTCTGGCTCCAGTCCTTTGATCGGATAATCCCGGCAGCCGTGCCGTTAGCTGTCGGGAAACCAGTGGGCGATATCACTTCAGGCAAGCTCCTGACGGTATGCGTCTTGCGTTCATATGGGTGTACTTAAGGTTGATCGATCTGGACGAGCAGTCTTTTTAACTGCTTTTCGTACCGACTGCTCCACTATTGACCCCTTATCAGAGCCGCGCGTTGCACGTGTTTCGCTGATATCGGGAATGATTGGATGAATGGGGCTGGTCGGGAATCGTAACATCCGGAAGCACACCGGGAATCTTGAGTCAGTGACTTCCTGTCAACTTATTGGTCAATCACTCATGTGACAAACCTTGTAGGAGGCTTTCTGTGAATACGCGTGGCTTACTCGATCAGTTGCTCAAATCCGGACAAAGCATGTTGCAGGACAAGGCTAACGGCAAATCCGGCAAGCAGTCTTCGGGCAGCGATTCATTGATCAATGGTCTGGGCAGCCTGCTCGGCGGCGGTAAAGGCCAAGGGACCTCCCAGAGCGGTCTTGGCGGTCTGCTGTCCGGCGCCGGTGGCGGTGCGCTGGCTGCAGGTGCCATGAGCCTTCTGCGCGGCAAACGGTCGCGCAGTATGGGCGGTAAGGTGCTGACTTACGGAGGCTTGGCGGCATTGGGCGTACTGGCCTATAAGGCCTATAACAACTGGCAGTCCAGTCAGGGCCTCGTTGGTCAGCGTGAGCCGCAAACCATTGATCGCTTGCCCGAGGCTGAAGCCGAGCAGCACAGCCAGGCCATCCTGCGTGCCCTGGTCGCCGCTGCAAAAGCCGATGGTCATGTGGATGAGCGTGAGCGAGAACTGATCGAGGGCGAGTTCAGCAAATTGAACAGCGATCAGGCGCTTCAGCAATGGCTTCAGGCCGAGCTGAACAAACCGCTGGACCCGGCAGAAGTGGCTCGCGCCGCGACCACGCCTGAAATGGCGGCGGAAATGTATATTGCCAGTGTCATGCTGGTGGATGAAGAGCATTTCATGGAGCGCGCCTATCTCGATGAGCTGGCGCGCCAGTTGAAACTGGAGCCCGGTCTCAAGTCCGAACTGGAAGCACAGGTGCGGGGCGCCGAGTAAGCAGCCACGTCCGCTGCCGGGCCGCCTGGCGCACTGTGCGTCAGGCGGCCCATGCCATCAATGATGCTCCAGCCCCTCGGCGTTGGTCAGCTCCCTTATCAGCATTGTTTGCTGTGCCTTGAAGCTGGCTTCGAATTCGCGAATGCGTTTTTCGTATTCCGGATTGTCCAGGCTGATGTTGCGCTGTTCGAATTCGTCGGTGAGTCGGGTCAGGTCAGTCCTGTAAATACGTTCGAGTGCATCGAACCGTCCAGCATAGGTTTCGCGCAGATAGTTGATCCAGTAATCCTGCTGCTCGGCGAAGCGCAGGAATGGTTCGCCTTGTTCTCCGGACTGCACGCGAAGCAGGGCTGTATCGAACTCACCCGGCCTGATGGCGGCGTGGGCCTGATACAACATGCCTTCCGGTGGTACGGGCAGGTCCAGCGCGCTTGCCCAGTGTATGCGATACGCCAGACGGACTTCAGCTTCATCGCGGCTCCCGGTCTGCTCTCGGGCAGCAGCATCCAGTTCGGACAGGCGATAAAGGCGGGTTGTCAGCCTGTACAGCAGTGCACCTCGCTGCTCCGGCACAACATCGTGCAGTGACTGACGAATGAACACCATCACCTCCATCTGGTTGAACTCCAGCAGGATGCCGTCCGGGCAGGTGTTGTTGTCACGGAACAGCCTGAGTGGTTCTTCGGCGATAGCACTCAGGGTCATTCCCAGTTGAGGGTCCTGACTCACCGCGCCGAGTACTCGCCAGACGCGCTCCTGCAGTGCTGCCCGGTTGGCCGTATTGCGATAGTCGGCACTGTGGCGCAGCGAACCGATCAGGTCCAATAGCCTTCGGTTGTGGTCGCTGATCTCCAGTTGCTCCCAGAGCGCACGCCGCGCGGCGATGAGCGGGCTGCTGTCGTCCAGCCAGGGTTCGGCAGTCACTGGCTCTGGAGTCGATGCCCGACTGTCTTCTGACTCGTAGTCTGATATCGATGAGTCCGAATCATGCTGCTCCGTCCAGTCCATCGCTGCGAGTTCGGGTGGCAGGTCCATGTCAAAGGTGAAAGAGCGTCCATAGCTTTCTGAAAAGTGTGCTCGACGCATGCTGTCTTCGGAAAGCGGGTTGTTCAGCAAGCTTATTTCCGTGTGCGCAGATTCGCTGCCGGGATTGGCCAGAATATGCTCCGGCAAGTCAGTAATCAGATTGCCCTCCAGCAGGAGCGTCCCCAGATGTGCTGGAATCATGTCATTCACCCAGGTCGGCCATTCGGTTAATCCGACGTTATTGAGTGATAGCCAGTTGAGCGCGGTATTGCTAAGGGCAGACAGATCGCTGATCGCACCCATCCGGTTGCCATCCAGTTCCAGCCTTGCAAGCGTCGGAATGCGGCTGAAGAAATCGATGTGCTTTTGCTCGATCACCATTCCCTGGTCAATCAGCAATAGCGAACGAAGTGATCGAAGTTCAAGCAGCGCCGGAGGCAGTTGCAGCAGCGGTGCGACATGCCCGTTCATTTCCAGTGAGTTCAGATCAGTCATACGGCGCAGCAACTGGTCCAGATCAGATCCCGTAGCCGTGACTCTGCTCAGGCGCAGATAGCGTATCTGACGATAGAAGAACTCCGGCAGCTGGCGGGGAAAGTCGGCCAGCGAAAGGTTTTCCAGGCGCAGTGGACGGTGGATTTGCCCCAGGCTGAACGCTCGCCAGTGATCAGTCAGTATCCTGCCGATCTCGCGGCGGGCTTCGATGGTCCGTTCACTCGTAATGGCCAGCGAATTTGAGGCGTGTGTCCACTGATCAAGCGCGGCAGATAATTTGGCACCTTCGCGCAATTGCATGTTTATAGCGGCTTGCACAGCCAGCGGCGTGTCCATCAGGAAGCGAAACGAACAGTCGGGTACAGCCTCGTTGATGCGTGCGTGCATCACCGTATGCCTGGACAGGCTGTTGCCGCGCAAATCGATCAGGGTCTGATGCTCGGGGTTGAGGGGATTGTCGAGGATCCAGTCCGGCAGTTCGGTCAGGTTGTTATGAGCCACCGACAGCTCACGAATATTGTTCGGGATTATGTCCGTCAGCCAGGAAGGCCAGCGGTGCATGCCGACTCGCTCCAGTATCAACCGGTCAAGATGCAGCCAGCCAAGGTCCATCGGCAGCAAGCTGACCAGCCGGTTGCCGCTGAGGTTCAGCGACCTGAGATCAGGCATATCGCGCAAGTGGTCCATCTGCGCCTGATCCAGAAAAATGCTCTGGTTTATCAGTCCCAGTTCAGTAAGTTGCGGCAGCACACTGGACACTTGCTGGGGCAGGTTGAGGAAGGCCGATAGCTGCGGATCCGCACCGGCGCCGGGTTCGCCGACCAGAATGAGTGAGCGCGTGTGGGGGAAGCGTTGCAGAAAGTGTCCAAGTTCGAAGCTGTTGGTCAACTGTCTGGGTAGATCCGTGGCTACCGGTGTTGAAAGCTCTGCGCCCGGGCGAACTCGGGGTTCGATCGAGATATTCTCCAGATAGAGTCCGCTCACCCGCGCGTATACAAAATCTGGTAGGTGTCGTGGGAAGTCAGTCAGGGATACCTGCTGCAGATACAGTGGCTCAAGCGTTCGTCCGATTTCAGGCAGGTTATTGATGCGCCAGTGGTTCCAGATCGCCTCGCTGATACGCGCCCGGCTATCGATATGCGCCTGACTCATGGGGGGCATTGCCACGACTTCAAAGGTCCAGGCGTCAAGACTTTCCCGCAGCATGATTTGCTCGCCCAGCAGGCTGTTGAGTCGTTCATCGATAGCCCGATTATCCCTGCCTGTGTGGCGCAGGCGGCTGAGAATGTCTTCGGGGAACGCGTCTTCCAGTTCCAGCAAACGGATCTTGTCCAGCAGACTTTCATCGGTCATATGCCAGTCGGTTCTGCCATTACCGCTCAAGGGATAACCAAGGCGGCCATCGGCCAGACGCATGGGGGACTTGGAGCCGGGTTTGAGCGCCTGCATGTTCAGCAGTGGCGCGAGAGTCTGGCGAGGCAGAGGGTTTTTCTGAATCAGAGCCTCCAGCGCCTGCCCCTGGCCGGTATGGGCAAAACCCAATTGGCTGCGCTCGGCATCGGGCAGGGCGTGAAGTACGGATGAATACAGATCGTCCAGCCCGTGCAGGTGCTGATCGTCAGCGTCACGGGTCTCATAACGATTGCCATCTTTGAACAGCACCTTGCGAACGGGAGCCTCCTGAGCCCCGATACTGTAGAGCAGTTGGCCGCCAAAGAAGCGATTGTGCACCTCCAACCTGACCTGAGAAGGCCATTGCGCAAGGGCTTCAAGGCTGTGCAGGGCAAGGCAATCGGTATCTGCGCTGGATACCGAGGTCAGGTAAAGGCCCTCATAGGCTCGTGCCAGCCGTACTTGCTGCAAATAGGCACTGGCTTCTTCGGCCATGCGTAAGGGTACGCGGCGCTCTGTAGTGAGTTGTAGCCGCTCGGCTGGCGAGGCGTGGCTGGCCAATTCCTCGACAACCAGCGGCGGCAGGCCGGCAAACGCCTGCTGGAGGGTTTGCGCGCCGTCCGTATCAGCGACTTTCAGGGCGCGGTAACGTGATTCGAACAACCAGGCTCTGGTTGTCCGGGCACGCGCCACCAATTGTGCGCGTAAAGCGATCAGCCGCGGTGCGATGCCCGGCTGACCCGCACCGAACTCTTCGTTGAGCAGAGTCCGGATTTCGATGTTGTTCAGTTTTTCCAGGACCTGGCGCAGGGCATCTGGCTGATCGGCACGAATATGCATGTCGAGGGGGGCAGCAGCGCCAGACTGCTGCGCCGCAACGAACCGATGGAGCGTGTTGCCTTGGGCATCCACCAGCACCAGAGCGCGATTGTTCGGCCAGCCAGGGTCATGGCTCAGCAGTTCAAGTTGGAGGGGCGCTGCTGCGTCTGCATCGTTGGCTTCCATCTGCTCTATGAAACGATCAATTTCCTGATCCAGCCTGAAACGGCGCGCTGTGTCTTCGAGCAAGGCCGGTGGGCGGAGCTGATCAGCCAGTGCCTGGCGCATCACGGATTCAGGCGTATTGCTGACCTTCAGGATGCGTCTGGCTGCGCTGTCGGAAAACGCTTCGCTGGAATACCCCAACCGTCGGAACAGCGACAGGCCTTCCATCTCCAGCGGGCGATCAAGTTCATGCAGCCATGCTCCCGCGCCGTTGTGGCGCAGGGCGGGTTGATAGCCGTGCGGGTTGGCTGGGTGCTCTATCAGATAACCATCGCCGGTCGGGGCAGGGCTCACCGAATAGGTGCGTCCTTCAAGTGGCAGCCACTGCTTGCCTTGCCATGTATACAGGCCTGTGGCGTTGGGCAGCAGACCCTTTGGCAGCACGATGTCATGGCTAAAGGGTGTCAGGTCCGGTTTCCAGAGACGAGTCATTCCACTCGGTAATTCCACGGGTTTGAGGCCGTTTACGAACTCGGGCACCTGTATCGCAGGTATGCCTGCTGAGCCCGTCGCCGCAGCGCCAAGGGCCGACATCAGGGCAATATTCTCCACCACGTCGAACAGGTAGGTGAGCGCCTGCTGTTTTTCGTCCTTGGCCCAGCTTTCTATGCCCTCATAGACTTCATGGGCCAACTGAATGGCTGTGACGGCCATCATCACTTCGCCCAGTACCGGAACGACAAAAGCGGCGATGTTCAAGACGTCGAAGGCTTTGTCCTTAAAGTACTGCACACGCTCGTCGACAGTTTTCTGGTCCTGCGCCGCCGTTGGCACGCCATGAAACAGCGCATTTTCCTTCAACGCTGCACGTTTGCGATCGTACAGGGCCTCCGGCAAGGGGCCTTGCAGAGGAGTCTCTCTCAGGTCCAGCCGGGCGTTTCGGTCCGCTTCACGTTCCAGCCACTGGCGCTCGAAGAACCCCCCTTTCTTGACTTTGGGGTGCAGACGCTCGGACAGCTTTTCAAACAAGGCACTTCGATGGCGCGCCGGTATGAAACGCATGAAAAAATTCAGATATCCATCGATGAACATCCGGTCGCGCAACGAGTTTATAAACGCCTCGACCGAGTCGTATTCCTTCAATGGCGCAACCGGATCGTCTGGAATGTAGACGACAATTTTTTCTGCCTGAGTTGCCATGTCGCGGTCTTTGCCAATAACGAACGGGCCGTCAAGTTCGACATCCCCCAGGCACAGCACGCTGCAGTTGACCGGCCTGTTATCAAGTCGGACGTTTTGCTTGCTGTCGAGAATATCCAGTAACGCGCCCTGCAATGGCGGGCTGACAAGTTCCTGCAGGGAGGCAATCTGCAGTTGAAGCCGGATGGACGATGACTGAAGTTTCAGGAAGTCCTTGCGCAGCCTGGATGCCGCAGCGTCCGCCGTTTCTTCGGGTGTCGAAGGTGCATTGAAGACGGACTCCAGGTGGGTCTGGTATTTACCGCCCAGGTCCAGCTCGCGGCACATCGCTGCGAACCCGGTCGCAGATATCGGCAAGGACTGGCCGGCGATCTGTTGACCGATGATTTCAAAGGCGGAAAACACCTGAGCCTCTATGCCCGAGTCCGAATCCATCGCGCCAGGCGCGGTTTCCCACTTTTCGAAATTCTGCAGCGCAGCCTTGAGCAGGCTCTGACAGGCGGCCCTCAAGGCAATGTTGGCTTGAGTGATGGGGTCTCGGGATGCCGCCTGGAACGACTGGTCGACCCTGGCCCGGCTGGCGTGAAACAGCCAGGTCCGGGCGACGTCGACGTCCAGACCGAAGCGGTCCTTGATCGCCGCCGTCAGAAGAGGGGTCGCGAAGTCTTCCAGTGTCGAGAGGCGATCAAGCGTCGGACGAACCTTTTGTTCATTCTGGCGATGCTCGGCATAGAGCTGCTGAAGTTTATCGACTTGCTCCGGGCTGGACGTGCGCGCGCTCGTCAGCCATTGCAAGGGGCGTCCGGAGGTTTTGCGCAGAGTTGCATGGGTTGACGGTTCTGCGTCAAGCAGCCATCGGGGTGATTTATCTTTTATAAGTTGCACATGCGGGGCGGCAGGTGCCTTGCCCGGCGAAGTTTGGTCCAGCATTGAAGTGCCTTGTCGTGAGTGAGCAGGCGACAAAGCTTACGTTTGAGGTCAGGCCGGCAAGTGCTAACTATTTATCGGCTGCACAGGTTCCTGACGTGTTGTGTTCAAGTAGTGGTGGCAAGTGCCGACAAGAAGGCAGGAAAGCGGGTTAATGAGCAGGTGCCATGATTTGGTTTTTCATTCCCCGTGTACCGGTTGACGGCTGGGCTATACTCACGCCGCTTGGACCGCTCGTCGGTCCGCTTCTTGAACACGGCCCGATGCCGTCGTTGAACTCTTGAGGGCTGACTGTGAAGAACTGGACCTTGCGCCAACGGATTCTGGCGAGTTTCGCCGTCATCATCGCAATCATGCTGTTGATGGTCGTTGTATCTTATTCACGACTGTTGTCCATCGAGTCCAGCGAGGAAGATGTCCGTCTTGATGCGTTACCCGGTGTCTACTACAGCACGCTGGTGCGCAGCGCATGGGGCGAAAGTTACATCCGCACCCTGGAGCTGATTGCCGAAGGGCAGGGGCGTGCGCTGACCAAGCAGGAAAAGGACCAGTTTCAGGGGTTTGACGAAAACCTGCAGGCACAGATGAACGGCTACAAGAAGTCCATCTTCGATGATGCAGACAGAGACAGCTTCGCGCTTTTCGAAAAGCGCCGCGAAACCTATTCGCGCATGCTCGCCGATGTTCACGGCAAGTACGATAGCGGCGACTACGCAGGCGCGCGCGCCGAATTCTATGGCGAAGTGAACCCGGTCTGGCTCACGGGCCGCAAGCAGCTCAATGATCTCATCGTGGCCAATAAACAGCTGGCTGATCAGGCCACCGCCAACATTGTCAACGCCGTGCTGGCTGCCAAGATCAGCATGATCCTGTCGCTGCTGGTGGCAGTGCTGGCGGCTGCGGCCTGCGGGCTGCTGCTGATGCGTTCGATCATGGCACCGATGCAACTGATCGTGCGGATTCTGGACATCATGCGTACCGGAGATCTGAGCACCCGCCTGAACCTGTCCCGCAAGGACGAGTTCAATGCGGTCGAAACCGGCTTCAACGACATGATGACCGAGCTGACTGCGCTGGTTGCGCAGGCCCAGCGTTCTTCGGTGCAGGTAACGACTTCTGTCACTGAAATCGCTGCGACTTCCCGCCAGCAGCAGGCCACCGCTACCGAGACCGCGGCAACCACCACCGAGATCGGCGCGACCTCGCGGGAAATTGCTGCCACCTCGCGCGACCTGGTGCGAACCATGACCGAAGTCACCTCCGCAGCAGACCAGGCGTCGATTCTCGCCGGTTCCGGCCAGCAGGGGCTGGCACGCATGGAAGACACCATGCATCAGGTGATGGGCGCTGCCAATCTGGTCAACGCCAAACTGGCGATCCTCAACGAGAAGGCCGGCAACATCAATCAGGTCGTCGTTACCATCGTCAAGGTGGCCGACCAGACCAACCTGCTGTCGCTTAACGCGGCCATCGAGGCCGAGAAGGCGGGTGAGTACGGCCGTGGTTTCGCGGTGGTCGCCACCGAAGTGCGGCGCCTCGCCGACCAGACCGCTGTCGCCACCTATGACATTGAACAAATGGTGCAGGAAATCCAGTCGGCGGTTTCCGCAGGCGTTATGGGCATGGACAAGTTTTCCGAAGAAGTGCGCCGTGGCATGTTCGAGGTCACTCAGGTCGGCGAGCAGTTGTCGCAGATCATTCAGCAGGTACAGGCGTTGGCGCCCCGTGTGCTGATGGTCAATGAAGGTATGCAGGCTCAGGCTACCGGTGCCGAACAGATCAATCAGGCGCTGGTGCAACTGGCGGATGCCAGCAGCCAGACTGTCGAATCTCTGCGTCAAGCCAGTTTCGCCATCGACGAGTTGAGTCAGGTCGCGGTCGGGCTGCGCGGTGGCGTTTCGCGATTCAAGGTCTGAACACTCCAATGACGGATCAATCGCCGAGGCGCAACGGCACGCCACTGACCACCAGCAAACTCTTTCTGCTGTTTTGCATCGGCGAAGACCGCTATGCACTGGACGCGACAGAGATTGCCGAGATCCTGCCTCGCGTGAAACTCAAGGCAATTGCCCAGGCTCCGCACTGGGTGGCGGGGATCTTTGCCCATCGCGGCGAGATCGTGCCGGTGATTGACATCAGTGCACTGAACTCCGGTCAGCCAGCGCGCTTGCGCACCAGCACCCGCATGGTTCTGGTGCATTATCGGCACGACGACGCGCACCCGGCGCAATTACTCGGGCTGATTCTGGAGCAGGCCACCGAAACGCTGCGTTGCCCGGTGTCACAGTTCAAGGCGTACGGGCTGGACAATCGCCTGTCACCTTACCTGGGGCCGGTTCGGGAGGATGAGCAGGGGCTGCTGCAATGGATTCACGTTCAGGAACTGTTGAGCGAGCCGGTTCGCGAGTTGTTGTACCCGGTGCCGCCAATCGACCTCGAACTGCTTGAGGACGCGCCATGAAGGTCGACGATTCACGCTTCTTCAGCTTCCTCAAGGAGCGTATCGGGCTGGATGTGACCTCGGTCGGCGAGGCGATCATCGAGCGTGCCTTGCGTCAGCGTGCGACGGCCGCCCATTGCCCCGACAGTGATGCGTACTGGCACCTTCTGGTGTCGTCGCCTCAAGAACAGCAGGCGCTGATCGAGGCGGTGATCGTTCCTGAAACCTGGTTTTTTCGCTACCCGGAATCGTTCGTCACACTGGGCATGCTGGCCCGTGAACGTATAGCGAGCCTTGCCGGTGTGCGCCCGTTGCGTATTCTCAGCCTGCCGTGCTCGACCGGCGAGGAACCCTATTCGATTGCCATGGCGTTATTCGATGCGGGAGTCGATGCCAGGCAGTTCAAGGTCGATGCCATTGATATCAGCCCTTTTTCGATTGCCAAGGCCGAGCACGGCATCTATGGCAAGAACTCGTTCCGGGGCAGCGACACCGGTTTTCGCGAGCGGTATTTCAACCCGGTCGCTGACGGGTTTGAAATCGCCGACAGTGTGCGCGCCTGTGTGAGTTTTCAGGCTGGCAACCTGCTCGATCCGAAACTGGCTTCGCAGGTCGCCTATGACATCGTTTTCTGCCGCAATCTGGTGATCTATTTTGATCGGCAGACCCAGCAACATGTGTTCAAGGTCCTCAAGCAACTGACCCGGGAAGACGGCCTGCTGTTCATCGGGCCGGCGGAGGGCAACCTGCTGGCAGGTATTGGCATGCGCTCGATCGGTATTGCGCAATCATTTGCCTTCCGGCATGCGCCAATCGAACCGACAGCTCCGGCTCCGGCTTGGAGCCCGGCTCCGGTAACCGCCCCGGTTGCACCGCGCCCGGCCCCCGATGCACCTGCCAGAGCGCCTGCGCCACGACCTGTCGCACGAACGTCCGCAGCGTTTGCGCCCATCGTCAAGCCGGTTGCTGTCACTGGCAATAGCGAGGTTTCGGCGCTGCTCGACAGGATTGCCGGCCTGGCCAACGAAGGCAAAAGTGCCGAGGCGCAGGCTGCCTGCGAGCGCTATCTGCAACAGCATGAGCCGGTTGCACAGGTGTTTTACTGGCTGGGCCTGCTCAGCGAAGTAGAAGGCAGCGTGGCGCAGGCTCAGGGTTTCTATCGCAAGGCGTTGTACCTGCAACCGCAGCACTCCGAATCGCTGGCCCAACTGGCTGCGTTGCTGGCCGCCCAGGGCGACAGTGCCGGGGCCCGGCGCTTGCAGGACCGTGCTGCACGTGGCGCGAATAAACAAGGAAACCATTGATGACGGGTGTGTCCGGTTTTTCCAGTCTTACCCATGACCAAGCCCTGGATATCGATGACTGCTGGAACCGTATCGGTATTCACGGTGATCGTTCCTGCCCGTTGCTTGAAGAGCACATACACTGTCGCAACTGCGCGGTTTATTCTGCGGCGGCCACTCGTCTGCTGGACCGCTACGCACTGGCCCAGGAATCGCATGAGCAGTTTCAGGGCTCTGTATTGCTACGCGACATACAGACCCGCTCCATCCTGGTATTTCGTCTTGGCGAAGAGTGGCTGGGGCTGGCTTCCCGCTGCCTCTCGGAGGTCGCCCCCAGCCAGACCATCCATTCGCTGCCGCACCAGCGCTCGCGTGCGATGCTGGGTGTCGCCAACGTACGAGGTGCTCTGGTAGCGTGCATATCGCTGGTCGAGCTGCTAGGGCTGGACAGCAATGCAGCGAGTGACCAGTCGGCGCGGGTGGTTCCGCGCATGTTGATCGTTGCTGCTGAAGGCGGCCCGGTCGTGGTACCGGTGGACGAGGTAGACGGCATTCACGCCATTGACGAGCGTGAGCTGGAAGCCGCTTCTGCGTCCGGTACTCATGCCAACGCCCGTTTTACTCGCGGCGTTCTGCAATGGAAAGGCCGAAGCCTGCGTTGGCTGGACGAAGAAGAGTTGTTGTCGGCGGTGCACCGGAGCCTTACATGACGCCAGATCAAATGCGTGACGCCTCACTGTTTGAACTGTTCACGCTGGAAGCCGATGCGCAGACCCAGGTATTGAGTGCGGGCCTGCTGGCGCTTGAGCGTAACCCGACCCAGGCGGATCAGCTGGAAGCCTGCATGCGGGCGGCACATTCGCTCAAGGGCGCGGCGCGCATTGTCGGCGTCGATTTCGGTGTGAGCGTTGCGCATGTGATGGAAGACTGTCTGGTCAGCGCGCAAGAAGGCCGTCTATTGCTGCAGGCCGAGCACATTGATGCGCTGCTGTCCGGCACTGACCTGTTGATGCGTATCGCTACGCCAGGCGGTAATAGCGTCGGTCAGCCCGATATCGACAGTTATGTTGAAAGGCTCAACGCGCTGCTGGCCTCCGGTGCTGGCGCAGCGCGCACGGTCAATACGCCGCTGCCTGACCCGGCCTCGGACGCATTGCTGGCCAGCGCGATGCAGCAGCTTGAGTCTTCAGCCCAAGGGGCTGAGCCAGTAATCAACCCTGTCCCTGATCCACTGACAGCAGAGCCGCGTCCGCCATCCAGGTCCGCCGCCAAGCCGGCTCCGGCTCCGGCTCCGGAACCGGAAGCACCTTTTACCCCCTTGCGTGAACGTCGAGTGGCCGAGGGCGGCGAGCGTGTTTTGCGGGTCACTGCCGAGCGTTTGAACGGGCTATTGGACATGTCCAGCAAATCGCTGGTCGAGACCCAGCGACTCAAGCCGCTGTTGGCCGGTATGCAGCGCCTCAAACGCTTGCAAAGCAGCAGCGACCGCGCGCTTGAAGTGCTGGGTGCGAGCTTTGGCGAAGAAGGCCCCCCGGCTGATGTGCAAAAAGCCCTGGAAGATGCACGTAACCTGCTGTCCCAGGCGCAACAGGTGCTGGTCCAGCAAACCGCAGAGCTGGATGAGTTTGGCTGGCAGTCGGCGCAGCGCGCGCAGCTGCTGTATGACACCGCACTGGCCTGCCGCATGCGGCCCTTCGCCGATGTGCTGAACGGTCAGGCGCGCATGGTCCGCGATTTGGGGCGTGAGTTGGGTAAACAGGTACGTCTGCAGATTGAAGGGGAGAAGACCCAGGTCGACCGCGATGTACTGGAAAAGCTTGATGCGCCGCTGACCCATCTGTTGCGCAACGCGGTGGACCACGGCATCGAGTCGCCCGAAAAACGCGCGGCGTCGGGCAAGGACCCTGAAGGTCTGATTCGTCTGCAGGCATCGCATCAGGCTGGTTTGCTGGTCGTTGAGTTGAGTGACGACGGTGGCGGCGTAGACCTGGAGCGTTTGCGCCAGAGCATTGTTGAACGCAAGCTTTCGCCAGCAGAAACCGCCGCGCAGTTGAGCGAGGAGGAACTGCTGAGTTTTCTGTTTCTGCCGGGTTTCAGCATGCGCGACAAGGTCACGCAAATTTCCGGTCGTGGTGTCGGGCTTGATGCTGTGCAGCATATGGTTCGCCAGATGCACGGCAGTGTCGAGCTGCAGCAGTGGACGGGCGAGGGCAGTCGTTTCAGGATTGAAATGCCGCTGACGCTTTCAGTAGTGCGTAGCCTGGTGGTGGAAGTGGGCGGAGAAGCCTATGCCTTCCCTCTGGCCCATATCGAGCGCATGCGCGACTTGCAGCCGGATGATATTTTGCAACTGGAAGGGCGTCAGCACTTCTGGGATGAAGAGCGCCATGTCGGTCTGGTCTCGGCCAGTCAGTTATTGAATCGGCCGCCCGCCCAGAATGCCGGCGAAGCGCTCAAGGTTGTGGTTATTCGCGAGCGTGATGCAGTTTATGGCGTAGCCGTCGAACGCTTCATCGGTGAGCGTACGCTGGTGGTGATGCCGCTCGATGCGCGGCTGGGCAAGGTTCAGGACGTTTCGGCGGGGGCCTTGCTCGATGACGGTTCGGTGGTGTTGATCGTTGATGTAGAAGACATGCTGCGCTCGGTGGAAAAACTCCTGAATACCGGACGCCTGGAGCGTATTGACCGGCGCAACCGTCAGGTCGACCATGTATCGCGTAAACGGGTTCTCGTGGTCGATGACTCTTTGACTGTTCGCGAGCTGGAACGCAAGCTGCTGGTCGGTCGCGGTTACGAAGTATCGGTTGCCGTGGACGGGATGGACGGCTGGAATGCCCTGCGTGCCGGGGACTTCGATCTGCTCATCACCGACATCGACATGCCGCGCATGGACGGTATAGAACTGGTGACGTTGCTGCGCCGTGATACCCGTTTGCAGTCATTGCCGGTCATGGTTGTTTCCTACAAGGATCGTGAAGAAGACCGACGCCGCGGCCTGGACGCCGGAGCGGATTACTACCTGGCCAAAGCCAGTTTCCACGATGATGCCTTGCTCGACGCTGTTGTCGAATTGATAGGAGACGCGCAAGGATGAAGATTGCCATCGTCAACGACATGCCCATGGCCATCGAAGCCCTGCGTCGCGCGCTGGCCTTCGAGCCCGCGCACCAGATCATATGGGTGGCGTCCAATGGTGCCGATGCCGTGCAGCGCTGCGTCGAGCAGACCCCGGACCTGATCCTGATGGACCTGATCATGCCGGTGATGGATGGCGTAGAGGCCACCCGTCGGATCATGGCCGAAACACCCTGCGCTATTGTCATCGTGACCGTCGACCGCGAGCAGAACATGCGTCGCGTATTCGAAGCGATGGGGCATGGTGCGCTGGATGTGGTGGATACGCCTGCCATCGGCGGTCCTAACCCCAAAGAGGCGGCAGCACCCCTGCTGCGCAAGATACTCAATATCGACTGGCTGATCGGTCAGCGTGTCGGCCGCGAGCATGTGGTGGCTGCGCCGAGATCGGAGCCGGCGAGGCGCGACAGGCTCGTTGCCATCGGCTCCTCGGCGGGCGGCCCCGCGGCGCTGGAGATCCTCCTGAAGGGGCTTCCGGTGAGCTTTCCGGCAGCGATCGTCCTTGTGCAGCATGTTGATCAGGTGTTCGCGGCCGGTATGGCGGAGTGGTTGAGTTCCGCTTCCGGCCTGCCCGTGCGGTTGGCAAAGGAAGGCGAAACGCCGCAGCCAGGGGTGGTGCTGCTGGCCGGAACCAATCATCATATTCGTTTGCTCAAGGACGGTACGCTGGCGTATACCGCAGAGCCAGTGAATGAAGTCTACAGGCCCTCGATCGATGTGTTTTTCGAGAGCGTAACCCGTTATTGGAGTGGTGAGGCAGTCGGCGTTCTACTGACCGGCATGGGGCGCGATGGTGCGCAGGGACTCAAGGCAATGCGGGAGCGAGGTTTTCTGACCATCGCCCAGGATCAGGCAAGTTCTGCTGTGTATGGCATGCCCAAAGCGGCTGCAGCCATTGATGCTGCTGTTGAGATACGTCCGCTGCCCGCCATTGCCCCTCGCTTGGTCGAGGTATTTACTCAATGACTGCTCAGGTGCATTCACCTGTGGTCGGCGATCAGGAGAAACACTATGCATGACCTGCAGACGGATGAGATCAAGACCCCGGATGAGAACACCGCCATGGTGCTTCTGGTTGATGATCAGGCCATGATTGGCGAGGCTGTCCGGCGTGGGCTGGCTGGCCACGAATCGATCGACTTCCACTTTTGCGCCGACCCGCATCAGGCAATTGCCCAGGCCGTGCAGATTAAACCGACCGTGATTCTTCAGGATCTGGTCATGCCGGGCCTCGACGGTCTGACGCTGGTTCGCGAGTACCGCAGCAACCCGTTGACCCGCGATATCCCGATCATCGTGTTGTCCACCAAGGAAGACCCGCTGATCAAGAGCGCCGCGTTCTCGGCCGGGGCCAACGATTATCTGGTCAAACTGCCGGACAACATCGAACTGGTGGCGCGCATTCGCTACCACTCGCGCTCCTATATGACACTGTTGCAGCGTGACGAAGCCTATCGTGCCCTGCGGGTCAGCCAGCAACAGTTGCTTGACACCAACCTGGTGCTGCAACGCCTTATGAACTCCGATGGCCTGACGGGGCTGTCCAATCGCCGCCATTTCGATGAGTACCTCGAGCTGGAGTGGCGGCGTGCCATTCGCGATCAGGCGCAGTTGTCGCTGCTGATGATCGATGTCGACTACTTCAAGGCTTACAACGACAACTTCGGGCACCTGGAGGGCGACGAGGCCCTGCGTCAGGTGGCGAAAGCCATCCGCAACAGTTGCAGTCGCCCGTCCGACTTGCCCGCGCGCTACGGCGGCGAGGAGTTTGCCATGGTCCTGCCCAATACCTCTCCGGGCGGGGCGCGTCTGCTGGCTGAAAAACTGCGCCAGAGCGTGTCAGGCATGAATATCCCGCATATCGCTCCAACGCCGGGTTCCAGCCTTACCGTAAGTATTGGCGTCGCTACCGTGACGCCGCAGGTCGGGATGCACAGCCGTCAGCTGATTCTGGATGCCGACAAGGGGCTTTATCTGGCCAAGAACAACGGACGCAATCAGGTTGCGGCAGGCTGACGCCGCCAGTGGCCGGTAAAATAGGCCTCACAACGCCTGCTCGACGGGCTGCTTTCGTGGTCTTGCCTGGGGTATACTCGTCGGCTTTGAAAATTTCGCCTGCGAGTGCTGCCTACCATGGAAATCAACCCGATCCTAAACAGCATCAAGGATTTGTCCGAGCGCTCCGAAACCATTCGGGGGTATCTTTGACTACGATCACAAACATGATCGTCTGACCGAAGTCAACCGCGAGCTCGAAGATCCAAACGTCTGGAACAACCCGACCTACGCCCAGGAACTGGGGCGTGAGCGCTCCCTGCTGGCGCAGATCGTAGAAACCCTGGACGAAATGTCCTCGGGTCTGGCCGATGCCAAAGACCTGTTGCTGATGTCTGCCGAAGAAGACCAGGCCGCCGTCGATGACGTCGCCGCCGAAGTCGAGCGCCTGCGCGAATCGCTGGAAAAGCTCGAATTCCGTCGCATGTTCAGTGGCGAGATGGACCCCAACAACGCCTACCTGGATATCCAGGCCGGTTCCGGCGGCACCGAAGCGCAGGACTGGGCCAACATTCTGCTGCGCATGTACCTGCGTTGGGCTGACAAGCGCGGTTTCGACGCCACCATCATGGAGCTGTCTGCCGGTGAAGTCGCTGGTATCAAGGGCGCTACCGTGCACATCAAGGGTGAATACGCCTTTGGCTGGCTGCGTACCGAGATCGGCGTTCACCGTCTGGTGCGCAAGAGCCCGTTCGACTCCGGCAACCGTCGCCACACCTCGTTCTCGGCCGTGTTCGTTTCGCCGGAAATCGATGACAACATCGAAATCGACATCAACCCGTCGGACCTGCGCATCGATACCTACCGCTCCTCCGGGGCCGGTGGTCAGCACGTAAACACCACAGACTCGGCGGTTCGTATCACCCACGTTCCGACCAACACCGTGGTCAGTTGCCAGAACGAACGTTCCCAGCATGCGAACAAGGACACCGCCATGAAAATGCTGCGGGCCCGTTTGTATGAGCAGGAAGTGCAGAAGCGCAATGCAGCGTCCCAGGCGCTCGAAGACACCAAGTCCGATATCGGTTGGGGTCATCAGATTCGTTCCTATGTGCTGGACGCCTCGCGTATCAAGGACCTGCGGACCAACATCGAACGCAGCGACTGCGACAAGGTGCTTGATGGCGATATCGACGAATACCTGATCGCGAGCCTCAAGCAAGGGCTGTAAACCGTCAGCCGACACCTCAAGTCCCTCGTCGCAAGACGAGGGCGAACCTGTGATGGAATATTTAAAGACATGAGCGACCAACAACTCGACCCGCAAGCCCTGCAACAGGAAGAAAACACCCTGATCGCCCTGCGCAAGGAAAAGCTTGCTGCAGGCCGTGCCAAGGGTCAGGCCTTCCCCAACGACTTCCGCCGCGACAGCTACTGCAACGACTTGCAGAAACAGTACGTCGACAAGACCAAGGAAGAACTGGCAGAGGCAGCGATTCCGGTCAAGGTCGCCGGTCGCATCATGCTCAACCGTGGCTCTTTCATGGTGATCCAGGACATGACCGGGCGTATCCAGGTCTATGTCAACCGCAAGACCCTGCCTGAAGAAACCCTGGCCGAGGTGAAAACCTGGGACCTGGGCGACATCATTGCTGCCGAAGGCACCCTGGCACGCTCCGGCAAGGGCGACCTGTACGTCGAGATGACCACCGTTCGCCTGCTGACCAAGTCGCTGCGTCCGCTGCCCGACAAGCACAATGGCCTGACCGACACCGAGCAGCGCTATCGCCAGCGTTACGTCGACCTGATCGTCAACGAAGACGTGCGCGAAACCTTCCGTGTGCGCTCGCAGGTTATCGCTCACATTCGCAGCTTCCTGATGAAGCGCGACTTCCTTGAAGTCGAAACGCCGATGCTGCAGACCATTCCCGGCGGTGCGGCAGCCAAGCCGTTCGAAACCCATCACAACGCGCTGGACATGGAAATGTTCCTGCGCATTGCGCCGGAGTTGTACCTCAAGCGTCTGGTGGTCGGTGGTTTCGAGAAAGTCTTCGAGATCAACCGCAACTTCCGTAACGAGGGCGTTTCGACCCGGCACAACCCCGAGTTCACCATGCTCGAGTTCTACCAGGCCTACGCCGATTACGAAGACAACATGGACCTGACCGAGGAGCTGTTCCGCGAACTGGCTCAACTGGTTCTGGGCACCACCGACGTGCCTTACGGCGACAAGGTGTTCCACTTCGGCGAACCGTTCGTGCGCCTGTCGGTGTTCGACTCGATCCTCAAGTACAACCCGGATCTGACCGCTGCCGATCTGCAGGACGTCGACAAGGCTCGTGCCATTGCCAAAAAGGCCGGTGCCAAGGTGTTCGGCTTCGAAGGCCTGGGCAAATTGCAGGTGATGATTTTCGAAGAGCTGGTCGAGCACAAGCTGGAACAGCCGCACTTCATTACTCAGTACCCGTTCGAAGTGTCTCCGCTGGCGCGTCGCAATGACGAAAACCCGAGCGTAACCGACCGTTTCGAGTTGTTCATCGGCGGCCGTGAAATCGCCAACGCCTATTCCGAGCTCAACGACGCCGAAGATCAGGCCGAACGTTTCCAGGCTCAGGTAGCCGACAAGGATGCCGGTGACGACGAAGCCATGCACTACGACGCCGACTTCGTCCGCGCGCTGGAGTACGGCATGCCGCCGACGGCAGGCGAGGGGATCGGTATCGACCGGTTGGTGATGCTGCTCACCGACTCGCCATCGATCCGCGACGTCATTCTGTTCCCGCACATGCGCCCGCAAGCGTAATCAATGAAAAAACAGCCGCCTTCAATGGGCGGCTTTTTTTTAGGTGTTTTTCAGGACGATTCAAAAAGGAAGCTGTCGTGACGATTGCCAGAGAAGGGGCCGCCGGAGTAGCGAGCGCGGTGGCCAAAAGTGTCAAGTTTCAAGGCCGCAAGGCGGCCCGCGAAGGCAGTGAACAACGCAGACAGGTCATTCTCGATGCGGCCATGCGCATCGTGGTGCGCGACGGCGTGCGCGCTGTACGTCATCGCGCAGTGGCCGCTGAGGCCAGCGTACCGCTGTCGGCAACCACCTATTACTTCAAGGACATCAATGACCTGCTCACCGATGCCTTTGCCCAGTATGTACAGCGCAGTGCCGATTACCTGGCGCGGCTTTGGCAGAACACTGAAGGTATTCTGCGTGAGATGATGAGCCGCAGTTCGGGCAGCCCGACCGACCGTTTTCGGCTGGCTGACGATATTGCGCGTATGGTGATGGAGCATATCCGGCATCAATTGCTGACCCGGCGCGACTACCTGATTGCCGAACAGGCGTTCTACCACGAAGCGCTGATCAACCCGCGTCTGACCCCGCTGGTGATGGCCCATCAGGAAATTCTGCTGCAGGGCAGTTGTCAGTTCTTTCAGGTGATTGGTTCGTTGCAGCCGTATCAGGACGCTCAGGTATTGACGGGGCTAATCCGGCGCATTGAGTATCAAGGCCTGCTGCATGGCCCACAGCGTCAGGCGGACGAAGAAATGCTCTGTATTCTGACCCGGCAGATGCGTCTGGTTTTGGGAACGCCGCAGCCGGTTCGAGGGTGACTATACTTCGTTCGACGTGCTCTGGGTCGGCGGTTCAGACGGCTTGACGACCCTGCCAATTTCGATATTTTCCAGCGGTGGCGTGTTCTCATGCCGCCGAGCAGTAGCGAAACAGCCAGCCAAGGAGTACCGGTGGACGAGTATCAACAGACTATTCGTGCGTTATCGGATCGGATCGTCGTTGCACAGACGCCGATCCGCATTCTGGATGCAGTTAAATGGGATGAGACAGTTCGCAAGGACTTTCTGGCCGCCAAGGGCAAGGCGCTTCCTGCCGTGGACCGTGCCTATTACGAAAACCGTCCGCTGGGCTTTGATTCGGTCGCCTTGAAGCAAGAGTTTCAGAACATCGAGCGGGATGTAACGCGTCAACTCGGGCAGTTCAACCCGGTCGGGCAGATCATGCGCCGCATGTGCCGTGAGTACCGCATGGTGGTGCGTATGCTCGAGGCCCGCGGTACGTCCGACTTCGGCCTGATTTCGCAGGAGCTGTATGGCGCTGCGTCCGATGCCTTTCACGCCGGTGACCCGACGCTGGCCGATCTGGGCCTGATGCTCTCGGATTACCTGAACAACATTGCCGGACGCGGCGACCTGAAGGACGAGCCGAAAACGCTCACGGCCAAGGACGCTGTCTCGCTGCTGCAATCGCGTTTGAACCGTGTGTTCGGTGAGGCCGAGGAGACCATCCGGGTTTTCGAGTCCGACGGTATCGTCGCTGACGCGGCCGCGGGTGCCGACTACATCAAAATCCGCACCGACGCGATGTTCAATGAGCGTGATGTACGGGCGCTGGAGGTTCACGAAGGGCTGGTACACGTCGGCACCACGTTGAACGGGCAAAACCAGCCGATCTGTACGTTCCTGTCCAAAGGTCCGCCTTCATCGACGGTGACTCAGGAAGGCCTGGCGATTCTCATGGAAGTCATCGCCTTCGCCTCCTACCCCAGCCGTTTGCGCAAGCTGACCAATCGTACTCGTGCCATTCACATGGCCGAGCAGGGCGCTGATTTTCTGCAGGTGTTCGAGTTCTACCGCGAGCAGGGCTTCGGCATGTCGGAGAGCTACGGCAACGCCAGTCGCGTATTCCGCGGCTCGGTGCCCAACGGCTTGCCGTTCACTAAAGACCTGTCCTATCTGAAAGGCTTCATCATGGTCTACAACTACATTCAGCTGGCCGTGCGCAAGGGCAAGCTTGAACAGGTGCCGCTGCTGTTCTGCGGCAAGACCACGCTGGAAGACATGCGTACCTTGCGCCAACTGGTAGATGAAGGGCTGGTGGTGGCACCCAAATACCTGCCTGAGCAGTTCCGTGACATGAACGCGCTATCGGCCTGGATGTGCTTCTCCAACTTCCTCAACCACCTGAGCCTGGACCGTATCGAAGCGGACTACTCGAATATTTTGTAGGCCGAACTGACTATCGTGCCAATGCGCCGCGCTGCACAGTCAGGATCGGACGCAGAGCGTCCAGAACGGCATTCCCACGCTGGAGCGTGAGGAACGATAATCTTGTAACTATCGTGCCATTGCTCTGCGCCAGCACGGCGGTGATGTGGCGATGAAAACAGCAAGGAAACCCCATTTGAAACTGCTCGGAATCTTCACCCTGTTCCTCGCACTTACCGGTTGCAGTTCGATGCTGTTCTACCCCGAGCAAGGTGTTCCGTTCACACCAGACAAGGCTCGTTTACAGTATCAGGACGTGAACCTCACCGCCGCCGATGGTACGCGCCTGCATGGCTGGTGGCTGCCCGCGAAAGAGAGTGTGCCGGTCAAGGGTACGGTGCTGCATCTGCATGGCAACGGCGGCAATCTGTCCTGGCACCTTGGCGGCGTCTGGTGGTTGCCCGAGCAGGGTTATCAGGTGCTGATGGTGGATTACCGCGGTTATGGCGAGTCGCAGGGCGAACCGAGCCTGCCGGCGGTCTATCAGGATGTTCAGGCCGCTTTCGACTGGTTGAACACTGCACCGCAAGTGCAAGGCAAACCCCTTATGGTTCTGGGGCAAAGCATTGGTGGAGCGCTGGCGGTGCACTACTTGTCAGAACACCCGCAGGAGCGCTCGCGGCTCAAGGCGTTGGTGTTGGACAGCGTGCCGGCCAGCTATCGCAGCGTCGCGCGAAACTCGCTGAGCAAGTCGTGGCTGACCTGGCCGTTGAAGACGCCCTTGTCCTGGCTGATCCCGGAGGCTGACAGTGCCGTCAACGGCCTGCCACGATTGGCCGGCACACCGATGCTGATCTTTCACAGCATGGACGACACACTGGTGCCGCTCGCCAACGGTATCGAGCTGTACAAGGCCGCGCCTCCACCGCGCGTATTGCAATTGACCCGTGGTGAGCACGTACAGACGTTCGCAGACCCTCTCTGGCGTCAGGTGATGCTGCGCTATCTGGACGACCCGATGCATTTCAATGGCTTGCGTCGCCTTGCGCAAGTGCCCGACTACCCGACCCCTGCTACACCGCCAGCGCCATGAGCCGCGACCGTAACGTCAACGGCATGATTCTCAGCGCTGTCGGTGCAGTCATCGGCACCGTCGGCTGTCTGTGGTTTTACGGCTACCTGCACTTCGCAAAGCCTGAGGATGCATTGCTGCTCGGCGAATTCACTCTGCTCAAGACCGTGCCAGGCGAGGACTACAAGATCGCCGCGACGCCAGCTGTCGAGGTGGCGCAATGCGTTGATGGCGTGCTGGTGCTGTTCGACACATCGCGAAAGGGCTTGTCGGGCGTGTTGATCGATGACCACAGGCAAGCGGTGCGGTGCATCGGCCAGCAGACGCCACAGCAATAAACAAGGCGATAAATTTTCGGCATTAAAAAGCCCCGCCTGTATGCGCAGGCGGGGCTTCAGTGCAGCGGCTCAGTCGCTTATTTCATCGACGAGCGCGGTGCAACAGGCTGGTTGTCGTTGGAGATGGTGACTTCCACACGACGGTTCATGGCACGGCCCGAGTTGCTGGTGTTGTCAGCAACCGGATATTCCTTGCCGTAACCCATGGTCACAACGCGTGCTGGATCTACACCCATACGTACCAGTGCCATGCGAACCGAATTGGCGCGGCGCTCGGAAAGCGACTGGTTGTAGGAAGCAGAACCTGTGCTGTCGGTGTAGCCTTCAACGATCACTTTGCGATCAGGGTTTTCCTGAAGGAAAGCAGCCAGCTTGCCGATGTCGCCTTGAGCGGTCGGCTTCAGATCGGCCTTGTTGTAGTCGAACAGCACGTCACCGAAAGTCACCAGCGTACCGCGTTCGGTCTGCTTGGCGTTCAGGCTGTTCTTCAGCGCAGCGATCTGAGCATCACGAGCTTCCAGGCGTGCCTTGGCGCGGTCGGCAGAAGCATTCTGCAGAGCAGCTTCGGAGGTGCGCAGGGCGATGGTCTGCTTGGCCAGCTCTACGCGCTGGTTGGTCAGATAAGACAGTTGGTCAACTTTCTTGACGTCATCATCGTTACGGAAAGCCTGTTCTGCCTTGGCCAGCCATTCGCTGGCGTCTTTGGTTTCAAGCGCCGCGACTTTGGTAGCTTCCGGGTTGGTCTGCAGCGCGGTGAAGTTGCTGCGGGCCTGTTCCAGATTAGGGTTAGGCTTGGTTGCACAGGCTGCCAGGGCAACACTCATGGCCAGCAGAGCAGGGATCATCAATTGTTTACGCATAATAGGGTCGTCCTTTAATCAGTTACGAATTCATGAAAACAGAAAGGGTTCAGGGCAATCACTGCACCTGACGCAGGCCTTCTTCACGGAGTTCGTTGACGCCCTGACGAGCATCCTGCACAGCCTTGGCAGCTTTGGCGGCCTGAGATTTGCGTTCTGCTACACGAGCGTCCCACTCGGCTTGTTCAGCCAGGCGGCGAGCTTCGTCGTACTTGTGATCCTGCATGGCCAGATCAGCTTCTTTGAGCTTGTCCTGAGCCGACTTCATTTCCACCGCTGCGAATTCGGTACCGCCGGCGCTGACAGCGCTGTTGACGGCCGATTGCGAAACTGCATATTGCTCGGATGGCGGGTTACCTGCGCAACCGGCGAGGATAAAGGTGCTACCGAGCGCCAGCGCAGCCAGCTTGAGACCGCGCAGGCCTTTGAACTTGGTTTTGGCAGTTAAGGTGTTCATGGTGATCAACTCCATTGTCTGACTCCGAACGTGGTTATCCATGACAGTTGTTGCATCAAGTCCGGGCATGAGGTCGTACAACCGCCTGCTGCCTTTCGGGCTTTCCTGTAATGGTTAAAGGCTCCGACCTGCGCTGTTTTTGAATAGTTCAGATAAATATCTACTGTGTGGTCAGGAATTTTCAGGGGGCTTCAGGAAGCGGTCAGCATGTCGATCGGCATGTGAGCGGACGTCGCTGCAGGATTAATCAGGCGTTGAGGCGCGGCTTTTTGTTGAACCATTTGTCCAATTGCAGGCTTTTGGTGCACTGTTGGCAATGCGGATTCGAATTCACGTACGCCCGCGCTGTTTTGCGGGTACGCAACTGAGCCCAGACAAAAAACGGGAGAGGAACGATGGCCGATATCGATGCGCGTCTGCGCGAAGACGTTCACCTGCTGGGTGAGCTGTTGGGTAACACGATTCGTGAGCAGCGAGGCGCTGAATTCCTCGACAAGATCGAACGTATTCGCAAAGGCGCCAAGGCGGGCAGGCGCGGTTCTGCAGAAGGTGCCGAGCAACTCAGCGCCAGTGTCGACGGGTTGGGTGATGACGAACTCCTGCCTGTGGCCCGTGCGTTCAACCAGTTTCTCAACCTGGCCAATATTGCCGAGCAGTATCAGCTCATGCATCGCCGTGACGATACCCAGCCTCTGCCCTTTGAGTCGCGGGTGTTGCCCGAGCTGCTTGACCGCCTGAAAACGGAAGGTCACACGCCTGATGCCTTGGCGCGCCAACTGAGCAAGCTGGAAATCGAGCTGGTGTTGACGGCTCACCCCACCGAAGTTGCGCGCCGTACGCTCATTCAGAAATACGACGCCATCGCTGCGCAGTTGGCCGCGCTCGATCATCGCGACCTCAACAGCACCGAGCGCGCACAGATTACCTCGCGCTTGCAGCGTCTGATCGCCGAGGCCTGGCATACCGAAGAGATACGGCGTATCCGTCCCACGCCGGTTGATGAGGCCAAATGGGGTTTTGCGGTTATCGAGCACTCCCTCTGGCACGCAATTCCGAACTACCTGCGCAAGGCTGACCATGCACTGCACGCAGCGACCGGCTTGCATTTGCCGCTGGAAGCCGCGCCGATCCGCTTTGCCTCGTGGATGGGCGGAGACCGTGACGGCAACCCGAACGTCACGGCCAAAGTTACCCGTGAAGTGTTGTTGCTGGCGCGCTGGATGGCGGCTGACCTGTATCTGCGTGATGTGGATAACCTGGCCGCAGAGCTGTCGATGCAACAGGCCAGCGACGCCTTGCGGGCCAGCGTCGGTGACAGTGCCGAGCCTTATCGGGCAGAACTCAAGCGTCTGCGTGAGCGCCTGCGCGCGACGCGCAATTGGGCCAACGCCTCATTGAGCGAGACCTTGCCTGCGCCTGAAGCGGTGCTGCGAGACAACCGCGAGCTGCTGGACCCGCTGCTGCTGTGCTTCCAGTCGCTGCATGAGTGCGGCATGGGCGTGATTGCCGACGGGCCGCTTCTGGATTGCCTGCGCCGTGCCGTCACGTTCGGCCTGTTTCTGGTGCGTCTGGATGTCCGCCAGGACTCCAGTCGCCACTGTGCGGCGATGACTGAAATTACCGATTATCTGGGGTTGGGTCGCTACGAAGAGTGGGACGAGCAGACCCGCATCGACTTTCTGTTGCGCGAACTGAACAACCGCAGGCCGTTGCTGCCAAGCTACTTCAAACCGGCAGCCGACACCGCAGAAGTGCTGGCAACCTGCAGGGTAGTGGCAGCAGCTCCGGCAGCGTCGCTGGGCTCTTACGTCATTTCGATGGCAGGTTCGGCATCCGACGTGCTGGCCGTGCAGTTGCTGCTCAAGGAATCCGGGCTGCAACGGCCGATGCGTGTGGTGCCGTTGTTCGAGACCCTAGCTGACCTCGACAACGCCGGGCCGGTGATCGAGACGCTGCTCGGCTTGCCTGGCTATCGTTCGCGTCTGCACGGCCCGCAGGAAGTCATGATCGGTTATTCCGACTCGGCCAAGGACGCGGGCACTACGGCGGCGGCCTGGGCCCAGTACCGCGCGCAGGAAAAGCTGGTGGAGATCTGTCGCGAACAGCAGGTCGAACTGCTGCTGTTTCATGGTCGCGGCGGTACGGTTGGTCGTGGTGGCGGCCCCGCGCATGCGGCGATTCTGTCGCAGCCGCCAGGTTCGGTAGCCGGGCGCTTCCGGACCACCGAGCAAGGGGAAATGATTCGTTTCAAATTCGGCCTGCCGGACATCGCCGAACAGAACCTCAATCTCTATCTGGCAGCGGTGCTGGAAGCGACCCTGCTGCCGCCACCACCTCCGCAACCGTCTTGGCGGACGATGATGGACCAAATGGCCGCTGACGGGGTCAGCGCCTATCGCGCGGTAGTGCGCGAGAACCCTGAGTTCGTCGAGTATTTCCGTCAGGCAACGCCCGAGCAGGAACTGGGGCGCCTGCCACTCGGCAGTCGCCCGGCCAAGCGCCGCGAAGGTGGCGTGGAAAGCCTGCGCGCCATTCCGTGGATCTTCGCCTGGACGCAGACGCGTTTGATGCTGCCCGCCTGGTTGGGTTGGGAAGCCGCGCTGAGCAAGGCTCTGGAGCGTGGTGAGGGTACGGTGCTGGCGCAAATGCGCGAACAGTGGCCGTTTTTCAGAACCCGCATCGACATGCTGGAAATGGTCCTTGCCAAAGCTGATTCGGACATTGCCCGACTCTATGACGAACGTCTGGTCAGTGCTGAGCTGCAACATTTGGGCGCACATTTACGCGACCTATTGTCGCAGGCGTGCAATGTGGTTCTGGGGCTGACCGGGCAGAAGCAACTCCTGGCACACAGCCCTGAAACGCTGGAATTCATCAGTCTGCGCAACACCTATCTCGACCCGTTGCATTTGCTCCAGGCCGAGCTGCTGTCCCGCTCCCGCAGTCGCGAAGCCAGTCTGGACAGCCCTCTGGAACTGGCGCTGCTGGTGTCTGTAGCCGGGATCGCTGCTGGTCTGCGTAACACTGGTTGAGCACGCGCGTTACTTTAATTGCCGGGCCGTTTTGGCCCGGCATTGGCAAGACCGGGTTTGCAGGTTGGCCTGCCGGAAACGTTGATACAGATCACGCCGCTCGACAATCGGGGCGCGCAAGCCGGTGCGCACGCGGTTAATGCGACTTTTGGCGGCTTGTGCGGCCTCGGTCGGCTGTGTATCTTGATCAGCCTTTCGGCCTGTTGGCCTGATTATTTTTAGATTGGCCCCCGAGGCGAATCCGTTGATTTCACTATAAAAATTTTGAGGAGCATGACGATGCGCGTGATTCTGCTAGGAGCTCCCGGGGCCGGTAAAGGTACTCAGGCAAAATTCATCACTGAAAAGTTCGGCATCCCGCAGGTTTCGACAGGCGACATGCTGCGCGCTGCAGTCAAGGCTGAAACCGAGCTTGGCCTGAAGGCCAAGAGCGTCATGGACTCGGGTGGTCTGGTTTCCGATGACCTGATCATTGGTCTGATCAAGGATCGTCTGGCCCAGCCGGATTGTGCGAACGGCGTTCTGTTCGACGGCTTCCCGCGCACCATTCCTCAGGCCGAAGCCCTGTTGAAAGCAGGTCTGGAAATCGACCACGTGCTGGAAATCGCCGTTGATGACGAAGAAATCGTCAAGCGCATGTCGGGCCGCCGGGTTCACGAAGGCTCTGGTCGCATCTATCACACCATCTTCAACCCGCCGAAAGTCGAGGGTATCGATGATGTGACTGGCGAACCGCTGCTGCAGCGCAAGGACGACGTCGAAGAGACCGTGCGCCATCGCCTGTCGGTCTACCATGCCCAGACCAAGCCGCTGGTCGAGTTCTACAGCAAGCTGGAAGCGAAGGATGGCAAGCCCAAGTGCAGCCATATTCCTGGCGTCGGCTCGGTTGAAGAGATCACTGCAAAAGTACTGGAAGCCCTGAAGTAAGACTTTCAGTCTGAACAATAAATGGCCCGCTTGCGGGCCATTTGTCATTTATACTGCTGCACTTTTTCACCCTGACCATGACGGAAACACCGATGACCACCTTGCTGGCCCTGGACACCGCCACTGAAGCCTGCTCGGTCGCTTTGCTGCACGACGGCAAAGTGCTGAGCCACTACGAGGTGATCCCGCGCCTGCATGCCCAGCGGCTGCTGCCGATGATCAAGGACCTGCTGGCCGAGGCGGGTATCGCGATGTCGGCGCTGGATGCCATCGCGTTCGGGCGCGGCCCTGGCGCTTTCACCGGCGTGCGCATTGCCATTGGCGTCGTGCAAGGTCTGGCATTTGCGCTGGAGCGCCCGGTATTGCCTGTTTCCAATCTTGCCGTGCTGGCCCAGCGTGCCTTTCGTGAGCATGGCGTGTCTCAGGTGGCATCGGCCATTGATGCGCGCATGGATGAGGTGTACTGGGGTTGCTATCACGAGACAGCCGGGGAGATGCGTCTGCTCGGCAACGAGGCGGTCATGGCACCCGAATTGGCAACGCTACCTGCGCACGCCAGTGGACAATGGTTTGGTGCCGGTACCGGCTGGGGCTATGCCGAGCGCATTCCGGTGAGTCTTGCCGGGCATGACGCAGGCATGCTGCCCCATGCGCAGGACTTGTTGACGCTGGCGTCCTTCGCCTGGACGCGTGGTGAAGCGCTGCCAGCCGACGACGCCCAACCTGTCTACCTGCGGGACAAGGTTGCAACGCCCAAAGCGCGTTGATGTGATTGGCGTCAAGGCACGCCATAGTGTTCTGCTGTCATGCCCGTCCAAGTCATGCTATTCCGTCTATAGCTGGAAAAATATCAATTCACCAGCTACCGTTTATCGTCTGAATGGTCTTTAATCTCATTTGGCGAAAACAATTTGCAATATGTGTGGTCTAGTTATCGTTAAGCAATTTGCGAACTACAAGGCAGTAACGCTAAATTGCCACTATCGACGCCGAGTATATAATCGATGCGCATAGACGGAACCTCATCACGCTCTTACCCCATCAAGCGCAAGCCGCAGAAAACGCCTTCGACCGTTGAAGGCTCTTTCGAGGAAGTCGTAGTTGATGCCGAGTTGCCGCCGCCTCCTGCGCAGGCTCGTCGCGATGCGGGTGACTCACCGATAGGCAGCACTGCCAATGTGCCTGCGCGTCCGCAAGACATCATTTTCCCGCGCTCCATGAGCTCTCGTGTCGCTCACGCACTGGCCAGCTACCTGACCACCGCCAGCTTTGTCGATTGGGACCTTGAAGTATCGGGGCTCGATCTTCACGTTTGACTGTGTCTCGCCTGCCTTACTACCTCGGTTGTCCGTCATGGAGTGAAAACGCCTGGCGAGACTCGTTGT
This sequence comes from Pseudomonas sp. Pme6b, assembly GCF_058129925.1. Classification (NCBI taxonomy): domain Bacteria; kingdom Pseudomonadati; phylum Pseudomonadota; class Gammaproteobacteria; order Pseudomonadales; family Pseudomonadaceae; genus Pseudomonas; species Pseudomonas sp. Pme6b. The sequence continues at coordinate 4,609,181 of NZ_CM176704.1, read as the reverse complement.
ACCCGGAAGACGCCCGCCCCAATGATTTCCTGAATCTCTACACTCAGGTATTCAACGCTGTCGAAGGCAACACCACATTCTATGCCCGTCCCGCTGCCACAACGGTGCAACGCTGGGCAGAAACGATGCCCGACGATTTTCGTTTCACCGCCAAATTCCATAAAGACATCAGTCATAACGGCGACCTTCGTGAGCAGGTGGGCGCCGCTGAGGAATTCATCCGTCTGCTTGCGCCTCTGGGCGGGCGGATCGCACCGTTCTGGCTGCAGTTGCCCGCCAGCTTTACACCGCAGCGTCTGGCCGAGCTGGCCGGTTTTCTTGATGAACTCAATGTGCCGCTCGCCGTAGAAGTGCGCAACATGGCGTTTTTCATGAAGGGTGATGAAGAGCGCATGCTCAATCGCCTGCTGCTGGATCGAGGCGTCGAGCGCATCTGTCTCGACTCCCGGGCATTGTTCAGCTGTGTCTCGAGCGATCCCGCAGTCCTGCACGCGCAATCGAAAAAGCCCAAGGTGCCGCCTCGTCCGGCTGCGCTGACGCTGTTTCCCCAGGTCCGTTTCATCGGCGGTCCTGACCTGGAGGCCAATGATCAGTTTTTGGTGCAGTGGGTGGAAAAGGTCGCCGTGTGGATCGAAGAGGGGCGCACGCCTTATGTCTTCCTGCACACCCCTGACAACATCAAGGCTGCCGAGCAGGCCATGCGTTTTCACCAGCAACTGATGGCGCGATTGCCTGGCTTGCCGGCATTGTTCGAGCTGGATCGCGGGCCTCAGGTGGAACAGTTGGGCTTGCTCTGAGGTCTTCCAGGTGTGGGCTGACAGAGCCCGACCTTGTGGAGAGCCCGCTAATGGATTCGCAACTGCGCTGTTTGCTTGCCATTTACAAACCCTTCTTCAAATTCACCCCTGTTGTCTGGGGCATGGGCTGAGCATGCGTGTGCTTCTGGTATTCCTGCTGAGCTGTGCAATGGGGGCGTTCGCAGTCTGGCGAGGCTGGGTCGATGTGCCTGCGCGCTGGAACCCCTGGGCGCCTTTGGATGTGCGGGCCGAGCCCAATTTTCTGACGTCTTACAAGCTGTCACGACTGCACAACGACCCTGCGCTGTGCGACCAGGTGCTGAGTACGTCCGGGCTGCGTTTCAGTCGTCAGGCCGACAGTGAACCTTCTGCTCGCTGCCCTCTGGAAAATACCCTGCGCATTCAGGGCGGCGACGTGGCGCTGAGCAGCAGTTTCCTGGCCAGTTGCCCATTGGCGGTGGCCTATGCGCTGTTCGATATCCACACCTTGCAGCCCGCTGCCCAAGCGGTTTTCGGTCAGCGGGTAGCGCGGATCGATCACTTGGGCAGCTTTGCCTGCCGCAATATCTACAATCGCGCCAACGGCCGGCTCAGTCAGCACGCGACCGCCAATGCACTGGATATGGCAGGTCTTCGCCTCGCAGACGGTCAGCGCATCGGTGTTCTCAAGGACTGGAACGACGAAGGGGACAAGGGGCGTTTTCTGAGGCTGTTACGTGACGGTGCCTGCAAAAATTTCAGTACGGTGCTCGGGCCTGAGTACAACGCGGCGCATCGCGATCATTTTCACGTCGACATGGGGCGCTGGTCGGTGTGTAGGTAGCGGGCCTGTAAGCTGCCGGCAAGAGCATTGGGGCTTATGCCGCCATCCGCAGATTCTGCAGGATCAGCGGGCGAGCCCAGCCGTTCTCGTAGTCGAACTGGCGTTGTTGGGCAGCAATGGTCTGCTCATCCAGAGGCAGGGCAGGCTTGTCGGCCAGTTCCCATTCGAATTCGGCGATTGGCAGGTGCAATGGGCGCGGTTGAGGGCCGGGGCCCGGGTTGACGCTGTCGCTGTACGGGTTCAGAACGGTAGGGCGTACCCAGTGGCTCTCGAATTCCAGATGACGTTGTTGTTCGATCAGCTCAGCCATGCTGAAGGGCTCGGCAGGCGGCGGCAGCAAGTCAAGGTCGAACTCGGCAATCGGCAGGAACAGCGGCTCAGGTGGTTTGACCTCGGTGTCGGTGACCGGGCAGGCACGTTGCTCGACAATCTTGCTCAGGGTTTTTGCGCCAGCGACCGGTTCGCCTGTTTCAACATCCACTTCAACGGCCGTCGGGTGCACCGGCACGGGAGTGCTTTCACTGACCTGATCCGCCATCGCTCGGGCAAATGCATCCGACCACAGCTGCGTCACACCACCCAGTGTGCGGCTGTTGCGAACGCTAAAGTCGCCTGAGTGCGACAAATAGCCGATGGATGATTGAACAATCTCTGACATAGCGATCAGTACTGGCCTTGGGTCTGGCAAAATGCCGGATACTTGGTTATCGGCAGACTTTGCCGATCATTAACAATTTTTGAGTGTGTGGGCGTAATGATTGAGCAGCAAACAGGCAGTCGTATCCGGGTCGAAGCGCTCGCGGTCGCAGGGCAGGAGCAGGCGGAGCATTGGGCGCAGCGTCTAGGCTTGCCGTTGAACGGCGCGGAAGCTGATTTTGCGTTGCAATCGACCGACGATGGCCTGCAATTGCAGCAGTTGGGCGACGATGCGCCTGGCGCTGTGCGAGTTGATTTTGTCGAGGGTGCAGTGGCACATCGTCGTCTGTTTGGCGGTGGCACCGGGCAAATGATTGCCAAGGCCGTCGGTATTCAGCCAGGCGTTCGTCCCAGCGTGCTGGATGCCACGGCAGGTTTGGGCAAGGATGCGTTCGTGCTGGCAAGTCTTGGTTGCGAGCTGAGCCTGATCGAGCGTCAGCCGATTATTGCTGCACTGCTGGAAGACGGTCTGGCGCGCGGACGCGATGATCGTGATGTGGGTGCGATCGTTGCCCGGATGCATTTGTTGACCGGCAACTCCATTGAAATCATTCGTGGCTGGACAGCGGAGCCGCCGCAGGTCATTTACCTCGACCCGATGTTCCCGCATCGGGAGAAAACCGCTCTGGTCAAAAAGGAAATGCGCCTGTTCCGGCCTCTGGTCGGCGATGACATGGATGCGCCTGCATTGCTGGAAGCGGCTCTTGCGCTTGCCACCCACCGTGTTGTGGTCAAACGCCCGCGCAAGGCCCCCTGCATTGACGGGCCAAAGCCAGGTTATGCGCTGGATGGAAAATCCAGCCGCTACGACATCTACCCGAAGAAGGCCTTGAAGCCTAAGGCAGTCAAAGACGATAGCGGTGCATAGCGCCTGTAGCGTCGACGGCCTGAGCCCGAATCAAACGCAGATGCGCCCGTGAATACAGGCGCTAACCCTGCACTCAAAGTGCGCCAAATACCTTCTTCGCCAGGCCTGTAGCGGCCGCCGCCGGGTTGGCGCGAATACTTTCTTCCTGTTTTGCAATCATCTCGAACAGCCCGTTCAGCGCTTGTTCGGTCACGTAGCTTTCAAGGTTGGCATTTTTGCTGTCCAGCGCGCCAAATGCCGCCGCCTTGCCGGCGAATGCGTTGTACTTCTGTGCCAGACCGACTTGATCGGTAGATTTCTTGACGATAGGCAGGAATTTGGCGCGGATCTGTTCGCGGCTGGTGCTGTTGAGGTACTGGGTGGCCGAGTCCTTCCCGCCGCTTAAAATGGCCTTGGCGTCGGTCACGCTCATCTTTTTCACGGCGTCTACCAACAACGCCTGAGCCTGAGGCACTGCAGCTTCGGCGGCCTGGTTCATGCTGGTTTCCAGCTGATCGACCTGAGCACCCATGCCAAGCATTTTCATTTTTTTCGCGACCTGACCGAGTTTGCCTGGCAGCTCGATACGCACCGCTTCATTCTTGCTGAAACCGCCGGGAACACCGAGCTGTTTGACCGCGACCTGTGCGCCTTGGGTCAGCGCGTCTTTGAGACCACCGGTCGCATCCGATTGCGAGAGGTCGTTCAGCGACAGGGCGAAGACGTTGGCCGACAGCAGCAGCCCGGCGCATAGACCAGCGAAGGTGAACGAAAAGCGAGGCATGAGAGCGTCCTTGTGAGAAGTGGGTACGGGATCAAGCGTATCAGGAACTTGCGGTATCCACCCGAAGCCTGAAAGAAACAGTGCTGTTTAGTGCCGATGGAAATGATGCGGTGTGCAACAACAAAAACATCAACGGCGCGTTGAAAACGCGCCGTTGATGAAAGCCTTTGCAGCGAAGAACAATCAACCGTTCACTTGAATGACCTTGATCTTCAGACCGCTCTGATCCTGCGGTATAGCCCAGTTCAAACGGCAATGGCACTTGCTGGGTAATCTGTGTTTCGCTGGCGTCAATGACAGTGGCTGGCGCGTCAGCCAGGTTGATGTCACTCAGGGTGACAATCAACTTGCAGCCAGTTGGCAGAGAGCGGCGTGGCAGGTAATAAACTTCACCCTGAAGACGTACCAGGGGTTCGCTGGACATTTCAATTTCCTTATTGAGTGTGATGAGTACCAGTCATGGGTACAAACCACACCTTAGCAGCGGCCGGGGAGCATAAAACACGTGTCTAAAGATCCCCGGCTAATTGCGGAAAAGCCCTACGCTACCCCTTCACCATTTCCCGCATCCTGCTCTTCTTCATTGCTGTGTAACGCCACTTGCCGTATCGACAGACGGATTTCGGCCGGTAACACCCGCTTGGCCGCACCTTCTGCCAGTTCGCCCAGCATCGGGTGATAGCTCAGCTTGCCGGCGCTGTCCTTGCGCAGCACGCCCAGGTCCAGCAAGGTCTGGATGAAGTGCCTGAATAGACTCTTGTCGAAGAACTCTGGTGCATTAAGGCCATGCAGAATAGACAGGCGCTGGGCCATGACCGTACACAGGTCTTCCAGCTGCTCGGCGCTCAACGTGTTCTGTCCACTGTTGAGCAACAAGGCGATTGCCATGTAGAAGCGCTGCAGGGTCTGCGCGATGGCCCGTGACAACAGGGTCAGCAGCACGAACTCGCGGGAGCTGGGCTCCGGACGCACATAGACGTCCTTTTTGAAGCGCAGCAAGCCTTGCTCGACGAACGCAGCCAGCCATTGATCGACCACCTCATCCAGCTCGCTCAGCGGCCAGCGAATGAACAATTCAGATTGCAGGAACGGGTACAGCGCACGCGTGTAGCGCAGGATCTGTTCGCGGCTCATGCGCGACGAGCTCTGGAAAAAGCTGGCCAGCAATGAGGGCAGGGCAAAGATGTGCAAGACGTTGTTGCGGTAGTACGTCATCAGGACTGCATTCTGTTCGTTGAGGTACAGAATTTTGCCCAATGCATCTTTTTGTTCGGCGAGCAGGTCCATGCCTTTGACGTGCTCGATCAGCGAGCGCCCGTCGCCTTCCGGCAACGTGGTGTGCGGCGAGTAAGGTACGGCGCGCAGCAGCGTCAGGTAAAGGTCGAGAACACGCTCCATGGCCTGATCGTCCAGCGCGAGCCTTTGCGTTGACAGCAAGGCCACAGCAACCAGGTTCATCGGGTTGACGGCGGCGGCTTCATTCAGGTGCTGGGCCACACGTTCACCCAGCCTATGAGTGGTTTCGCTCAGCCATTCCGGGCGAAATTGCGGTGCCAGCGCCTGCTCGCGCCAGTCCGGTTGTTCGCCGTCAAGAAATTCGGCCAGCTTGATGGGGGCACCGAAGTTCACCGATACCTGGCCGAAACGCTGCTTCAGCGCACCGATGACTTTGAATATGTCGAAGATCGACTCTTTCTTCTTGGTCGCTCCGCGCAATTCGCCCAGATAGGTACGGCCTTCCAGCACGCGCTCATAGCCGATGTACACCGGAACGAACACAATCGGCATCCGCGAGTTGCGCAGGAAGCTGCGCAGGGTGATGGCGAGCATGCCGGTTTTCGGTTGCAACATGCGCCCGGTCCGCGAGCGACCGCCTTCGACAAAGTATTCGACCGGGAAACCCTTGATGAACAGTGTGTGCAGGTACTCGGTGAAAACCGCTGTATACAGCGGGTTGCCCTTGAATGTGCGGCGCATGAAAAACGCCCCGCCACGGCGCAGCAGGCTGCCGACGACCGGCATGTTCAGGTTGATGCCGGCAGCGATGTGCGGCGGCGTGAGCCCGTTGCGAAACAACAGATAGGACAGCAGCAGGTAATCGATATGGCTGCGGTGGCAAGGGACGTAAATGACTTCATGCCCTGGCGCCACTTCCTGCACGCCTTCGATGTGGCTGACTTTGATGCCGTCGTAAATCTTGTTCCAGAACCAGCTGAGGACGACTTCCATGAAACGGATGACGGAATAGGTGTAGTCCGAGGCGATCTCGTTGCCGTAGCTCAGCGCCCGGTCCCGTGCCTTGTCCTGCGTAATGTTCTCCCGTTCGGCTTCTTCGATGATCGCCTGCTTGACCAGCGGCTCGTCCAGCAGCCCTTTGACCACGGTGCGCCGGTGCGAAACGTCCGGGCCGATGACCGCGCTTTTCAGGTTGCGAAAGTGCACGCGCAGAAGACGCTGGGTCATGCGCAGGGTCAGTTCGTAACCTTTGTTTTCACCCACCAGCTCGCGCATGTGAATGGGCGCGGAAAACTGTACACGGGTCTTGCGACCCAGAATCAGAATGCTGACCAGACGACGCAAGCGACCGGTCACTGCCCAGCTGTCGGCGAACAGCAGTTTCCAGGCGCTGGACTCGCGGTCAGGTGACTGCCCCCAGAACACACTGACCGGGATGATCTGCGCATCTTCGCCGGGATTCTGGCTCACGGCTGCGACCAGACGCTCCAGTGTCGGCGGTGCGCCGCGCTTGTCCTGGCGGCCAAGCCAGTCAGGCGCCGGAGTCAGGTAAAAGAATGCAGCTGGCTCTATCAGGTTGCCGACCGCTATCGACAATACGGGGCGAGGCAGGCCAGCCTTGCGACATTCGGTGTCGATCACCGCCAGATCGCTGATCGACGGCGACTGCAGGGCATAGAACACCGGACGGCTACGGTCCAGGTTGAGCGTAAAAGACGACTGATTGATGGTTTCCGAGCGCACCCAGAGATACAACAATCGGCGCAGGGTGCCGAACACAAGACGACGGAACGGAGAACGGGTCATACGGCTTCTGCTGAGTAAGGGACGGGCGACTGCCCGAGATGGGCGTCAGTGTGACGTATCCCGAAGCGATCGGCAAAAAGCCTGGTGTTTGTAGAAGAGTAAAGACTGAGCGGCCACCTTCGAGAGCCACGACGGCACATCCTGATGCCGTCGCTGCAAAAGGCTTACGAGGTGCGCCAGGTGATTTCTTCCTCGCCATCGGCGCTGACGCGTATCCAGCGGTCGGCGGTTTCATCGCTTTCTTCTTCAACCCAGGTGCCGGGTGCGCAGCGCACTTCGACGTTCAAGACTTTGAATGCCGCACGGGCGCAGGCGATGTCGTCTTCCCACGGGGTCTGATCGCTGTCCAGATGCAGACTGTTCCATTTACCGACTGCTTTGGGCAGCCAGGTTACGGTCACATTGCCGGCCTTGCACTTCCAGGTCTGGCCTTTCTGGTTCCAGTCACTGCACGGGCCCAGGGCGACGCTCAACCATTGGGCGATGGCCTTGTGGTCGACGTCTTCGTCTTTCAGGTAAATCTCGATATCGGGTTGGCGCATGGGTGCCTCTGTTGAATGCTTATTGCAGCACGAAATAATCGTAGCGCATGGAAACGGTGACCTTGAAAGGTCCTGATTGCTCAATGACGGCAGTCCGGCGCTCGGCGCTGGCGCGCCACCCGTGAGGCGTCATGGCCAGCAGATCGGCACGGGACTGGCCGTCGATCAGCTTCAGCGTATAGCGCAGGGTTTCGCTGTGTTGCAACTGCATGCCGGGTGGCACCAGAGACAGGTGCTTGTCGTCGGCATAATCGCGGACCTCATCATAAAGCTGCTGACGCAGTTCCATGAGATGTTCGCTGGTCGGGCCGACCCGCATCAGTCCGCCGCCAGGCGTCAGCAAGCGCTTGGCTTCAAGCCAGTCCAGCGGGCTGAACACACTGGCCAGAAACTGACAGCTGGCATCCGGCAAGGGAACACGGGCCATGCTGGCAACCATCCAGGTCAGCCTGGGGTCACGACGGCAGGCGCGTTTCACGGCTTCGCGGGAGATGTCCAGCGCATAGCCGTCGGCATGGGGCAGGGCCTCGGCTATTTGCGCGGTGTAATAACCTTCGCCGCAGCCGATGTCCAGCCAGTGCGCGGGGGAGCGCTCGGCGGCCAGTTCAGCCAGCCGCCGGGCTACCGGGGCGTAATGCCCGGCGTTGAGGAAGTCCCGCCGTGCTTCAACCATGGCCTGATTGTCGCCGGGGTCGCGGCTGTTCTTGTGCTGCACCGGCAACAGGTTCAGATACCCCTGACGTGCACGGTCGAAGCGGTGGTTGGCCGGGCATACCACGCCGTTGTCGGCGGTACTGAGCGGCGCAGAGCAGATCGGGCAGGTCAGCATCAGGCGAGCAACTTGACCAGGGTCTGGTAGTAGATCTCGGTCAGCACGTCGAGATCGCTGGCCAGAATCCGCTCGTTGACCTGGTGAATCGTCGCGTTGACCGGCCCCAGTTCAACCACTTGCGTACCCAGGGTCGCGATGAAACGGCCGTCGGAGGTTCCGCCGCTGGTCGAGGCTTTGGTGTCACGGCCCGTGACGCTTTTGATGCTGGACGACACGGCGTCCAGCAATGCGCCCGGCTCGGTCAGGAACGGCAGGCCGGACAACGCCCAGTTCACATGCCAGTCCAGCTCATGCTTGTCGAGGATGGCGGCGACACGCTGCTGCAAGCCTTCGACGGTCGACTCGGTCGAAAAACGGAAGTTGAATACTGCCACCAGATCACCCGGGATGACATTGGTTGCACCCGTGCCGGCGTTCAGGTTGGAGATCTGGAAGCTGGTTGGCGGGAAGAAATCGTTGCCATGGTCCCAGTGCTCTGCAGCCAGTTCGGCAAGTGCCGGAACTGCAAGGTGAATAGGGTTCTTCGCCAGATGCGGGTAAGCCACATGGCCCTGTTTGCCGCGCACGGTGAGGGTGGCGCCCAGCGAGCCACGACGCCCGTTCTTGACCACATCGCCCACCAGCGTGGTGCTCGAAGGTTCGCCGACGATGCACCAGTCCAGACGCTCCTTGCGCGCTGCCAGACGTTCGACGACAGCCTTGGTGCCGTGGTGCGCCGGGCCTTCTTCGTCACTGGTGATCAGGAATGCCACCGAACCCTTGTGATTCGGGTGATCGGCTACAAAGCGCTCGGCGGCCACGAGCATGGCTGCCAGGCTGCCTTTCATGTCCGCTGCACCGCGTCCGCAGAGCATGCCGTGCTCGTCGATCAACGCATCGAACGGGTCGTTCTGCCAGTTCTCCACCGGGCCGGTAGGGACCACGTCCGTATGACCTGCGAAACACAGTACCGGGCCGTCGGTAGTGCCGTGTGTGGCCCAGAAGTTATCGACGTCTTCGATACGCATGGGCTCCAGCTTGAAGCCGGCATTGCCCAGGCGTTGCATCATCACTGCCTGACAGTCGGCATCGACCGGCGTCACTGACGGGCGGCGGATCAGATCGCAGGCAAGTTGAAGGGTGGGCGACAGGTCGGTAGGGGCAGTCATGTACAGAACTCCGGTAGCAAGACTTTGGGCGCGAAAAGGCGGATATCTTAAAGCAAAACGACGACCTGGGGCCGTCGTTTATTGTGTGCTGTGGATATGTCAAGCAGTCGACAGCGCAGGGTGGGTCGCGTGAGCAGACAGGACGGCCATAATGATGGCTGCCAGATAAGGGAGGGATTGTGCGAACAGCATGGCTATCCAGAATCTCGGGCCCGGACCGGAAGTCTCGTCTCTTATTTGCTCGCGGGTCGGACAAATATGTTTGTAGAGGCTTTGCGCGGAGCGAAAGGGGTTATATGAGAGGCCCGAGATAGTTTTTGCCCCGTCAGCCCTGATTTCGACGGGGCGACAAGCCGGGTGCCTTAACCCCCTACAAACCCCTATAATGCGCGCCGGTTTTTGAGGTATTGATCATGAGCGCAGAAGATCCACGTTTCGCTGGCATCGCCCGTTTGTACGGCATTGAAGGCCTGGCGCGCCTGCGCGCGGCTCATGTGGCAGTGGTCGGTATCGGCGGCGTGGGCTCGTGGGCGGCGGAAGCCATGGCACGCAGTGGTGTGGGCGAGATTTCGCTGTTTGACATGGACGACGTCTGTGTCAGCAACAGCAACCGCCAATTGCATGCACTGGACAGCACAGTCGGTCGGCCGAAGGTTGAAGTGATGGCCGAGCGGATTCGCGCGATCAATCCTGATTGCATCGTGCATGCGGTTTCTGATTTCGTGACCCGCGACACGATGGCTGAGTGCATCACCCCGGACATGGATTTCGTGATCGACTGTATCGACAGCGTCAACGCCAAGGCAGCACTGATTTCGTGGTGTAAGCGGCGCAAGATCCAGATGGTCACCACCGGTGGTGCCGGTGGGCAGATTGATCCAACCCTGATTCAGATCGCCGACTTGAACCGCACGTTCAACGACCCGCTGGCCTCCAAGGTACGTTCCACCCTGCGTAGCGACTATGGCTTTTCGCGCACGCCTAACCGCCACTACAGCGTGCCTTGTGTGTTCTCCAGCGAACAGCTGCGCTATCCCAAGCCTGATGGCAGTATTTGCCTGGAAAAGAGGTTCGTCGGTGAGGGTGTAAAGCTCGACTGTGCAGGCGGCTTCGGCGCGGTGATGATGGTCACTGCCACGTTCGGCATGGTCGCCGCCACGCGTGCAGTGGACAAGCTGGTTGCAGGTGCGCGACGGCCTTCGGAGCGGGTCAAGCCAGCGGTTGCAACGCCCGATCAGGCTTGAGTCAGCTGACGCATCTTCTGTAGCACGGCATTCAGGCCGTTGCTGCGTGACGGTGAGAGCTGGCGACCAAGGCCCAACTGATCGAACCAGTCAGACAAGTCCACGGCTTCCAGCTCCGGGGCCGACAGACCGTTAACGCGGGCCAGCAGTAGCGCCACCAGACCTCGAATCAGCCGGGCGTCGCTGCTGGCCCGGAACAGCCAGGCTCCTGCGCTGACTTCGCCCGTCAGCCAGACCTTGCTTTCACAGCCGTGTACCAGATTGTCGTCCGTCTTTTCTTCGTCGCTCAACGAGGGGAGGCGATCCCCCCATTGCATGAGCAAGCGTGCGCGCTGTTCCCAGCTCTGTGGCTGGGAAAAGCTGTCGAGCGCGGTCTGCGCCAATGCGGGGAGAGTCATCGAAGCAGCTCCAGTGCCTGATCCAGTGCGCTGAAAAACCGCAGCAAGTCATCTGAATCATTGTAGAGCGCAAGTGAAACACGAATTGCGCTGGGCAGACCGAGTGTATCGAACAGTGGCATCGCGCAGTGACGACCAGCGCGCACGGCAATACCCTGTTCGGTCAGCAAATGAGCCAGATCGGCGTTGTGTATGCCGTCCACGACGAAACTGGCCAGTGCCAGGTCCGGTGAGCCCAATACCTGAATACCTTCACGCCTTTGCAGGCCTTCAAGCAGGCGACGGTGCAGATTTGCTTCGTGTTCCGCGACCGCCTGATGATCAAGGCTTTCCAGGTAAGCCAGCGTAGCGCCCAGACCGATCACGCTGGCGATGGGCGGGGTGCCCGCTTCAAAGCCCAGCGGGGCCGGGCGAAATTTCGCGTGTTGATAATCGGCGGTCAGCACCATCTCGCCGCCGAACTGCCAGTGCGTCAGGTTCGGTAGCGCGTCGCTGCGTCCGTACAGCACACCTAGCCCTTCCGGACCATAAAGCTTGTGGCTGGAAAACACATAAAAGTCGCAGCCCAGTGCCTGTACATCGTGGCGTCCATGCACCACACCTTGTGATCCGTCCACGACCGTGAGCGCACCTTGCGCTTTCGCCAGTGCGATAAGGCGGGCGAGCGGCTGCCAAGTGCCGAGCACGTTGGACAGCTGACTGACTGCGAGCAGACGCGTGCGAGGGCCGATCAGACTGGCCGCAGCATGGCAGTCGATTACACCATCGGGATCGAGCGGCAGTATCACCAGTTTCAGGCCGCGGCGCTGAGCCAGTTGCTGCCACGGCAGCAGGTTGGCGTGATGTTCCAGTGCGCTAATGGCGATCTCGTCGCCCGCAGTGAAACTATGCTCCAACCCATAGGCCAGCAGGTTGAGCGCAGAAGTGGCCCCGTGGGTAAAGATGATTTGTCCGCTCTCGCCGGCATTCAGCCAGTGCGCGGCCTTGCCACGGCTGGCTTCAAACGCCTGGGTGGCGTGTGCGCCCGGCAGATGCTGGGCACGATGCACGTTGGCGGCACCGTTGACGTAGTAATGAGTCAGGGCATCGATCAGCGCCTGGGGTTTTTGTGTGGTGGCGGCGTTGTCCAGATAGGTCTGGCCTTGCCGTTGCAGGGCGGCGATAGCGGGGAAGTCGCCACGCCAGGGAGAAATGAGGGGCATTGTTCGTCCAGCGTGTGGAGGCGGGTTCAAGGCCGCAGCCTTGAACCCACACACAGCATCAGTTATGAGCGTGCAGTGCTTCGTTCAGCTCGATGGCCGACTTGTGGGTTTTGCATTCCACTGCGCCGGTCTGCGAGTTGCGACGGAACAACAGGTCGTTCTGGCCTGCCAGCTCGCGTGCCTTGACGATCTTGACCAGTTCGTTGTTTTCATCGAGCAGCGCGACCTTGGTGCCGGCGGTCACATACAGACCCGATTCCACGGTATTGCGATCGCCCAGCGGAATACCGATGCCGGCGTTGGCACCGATCAGGCAGCCTTCGCCAACCTTGATGATGATGTTGCCGCCACCCGACAGCGTACCCATGGTCGAGCAGCCGCCACCCAGATCCGAGCCCTTGCCGACGAATACGCCTGCAGAAACGCGGCCTTCGATCATGCCCGGGCCTTCGGTGCCGCCATTGAAGTTGACGAAGCCTTCGTGCATGACGGTGGTGCCTTCGCCGATGTAAGCGCCCAGACGTACGCGAGCACTGTCAGCGATACGAACGCCGCTCGGTACGACGTAGTCGGTCATTTTCGGGAATTTGTCGACCGAGAACACTTCCAGCAGTTCGCCTTTAAGGCGTGCTTCAAGCTGACGTTCGGCCAATTCGGCGAGATCGACCGCGCCCTGGCTGGTCCAGGCTACGTTTGGCAGCAACGGGAAGATACCTGCCAGGTTCAGGCCGTGTGGCTTGACCAGGCGATGCGACAGCAGGTGCAGCTTGAGGTAAGCCTCTGGAGTCGACGTCAGGGTTGCGTCTTCAGCCAGCAGGGTGGCAACCAGCGGCTTCTGGCTTTCCGCCAGACGAGTCAGCAGCGCGGCCTGGGTCGCGTCCACGGATTTGACCGCCTCGGCCAGCTTGTATGCCAGGTCTACATTGAAGGTGATTGCCTGATTGCCGTTGGTGTAACCCAGAACAGGCGCGATGGCCGCGACCAGTTCTACGGAAGGATTGATCAGCGGCTGAGCGTAAAATACTTCGAGCCATGAGCCTTGACGATTTTGAGTGCCGACGCCGAAGGCCAGGCTGAACAGGGTAGTGGACATGTAAATACCTCTTGGCTTTATCAAGGGGCTTTCAGTAGCGCTCTGGCTTACTGTAAAGCCGCTGCATACAGGTCGGGCTTGAAGCCGATCAGGGTTTTATTGCCCAGATCAAGCACCGGACGCTTGATCATGGACGGCTGCGCGAGCATCAGTTCTATGGCTTTCGCTTGATCGAGATCGGCCTTTTGTCCGTCATCGAGCTTGCGAAAGGTAGTGCCTGCGCGGTTCAGCACGACCTGCCAGCCGTGTTCATTGCACCACTGCGCGAGGTGTTCCCGGTCGATGCCCTGTGTCTTGTAGTCATGAAAATCGTAGCTCACGGAATTATCGTCGAGCCAGGTGCGGGCCTTCTTCATGGTGTCGCAGGCTTTGATGCCAAATAGAGTGTAAGTCATCGTTTTGGGGTGGGGTGGCTGATCTTGCTCGATACTCCCCACTTTCTCTCCTCGCAATTTAGCCGGGTATTATGCCACGTCAGACCGCTTCGTGTTATGACAGCGCTGGTACAGAGACTGAACAAAAACTAGATAATAACCCTAACTGTCATTAAGAAAACTTCACCCTTCCACGCTTGAGTGGCACGCCCGGGCGGGCAATTATTGCTTTCCATTTAAAGGCTGGGTGCGTTATGTCTGAACAAGAGAAGAAGCGTCAAGAAGCGCTTGTCCGGCAACGTTATTACAGGGAACGTCAACGTGCCGAGGGATTCAAGCAAAGTACGATCTGGATTCATGGTGAGGCTGAGACGCAAGGCAGGCTGGCCGCACGTGAAGGAAAACCGTTGCTGCCCATGCAGTCCCATGACCCGGTAAGCTGGGCGGTCGGGTGGGTTGCGGAAAAACTGCGAACACGACAGTGACCGGTAGCGCTCTAAAGCCCTCGCGCCACACGGGGTGAAGTACGTGGCGCGATGTCTCAAATGCGGTTGCTGGCTAATTCGGCAGGGTAGCGGCCAGCGCATTGCAGGCACTGCTTGCGCATTACTGCCTGACGATCAGTATTTTCTTTACGATGCCTTGTCAGTTCGCCTCGAACTTTGAGTTTTTCCGGTCCCCGTATATGGAACCCATCACTTTGATGTCGTTAGGGCTGAGCGTTTTGCCAGTGTTGATGATTTCGAAGTCGCCAAGGGTCAGGCCGTTGGGAATGTCGTAATGCATGACGGAATCACGGTCGTAAGCCGAATGGTAGAAATCAGCAGCTTCGTACTTGTCGAAAAAATTGGTATTGATTTCTTCGTCAGTCAATCCGGATTGTAAAAGCAGGGGGCGTAGAAGCGGTTCGTTCCAGGGAATGTTTGCCTGAGGATGCTGGTGCTCGTGAACTGCTCCCAAGGCGTGCCCGAATTCATGGAGCACGATGCGCGTCAAGTCCGGCATGGGTTTCAGGTCTGCCGTGAACAGCTCCTTGACGTTGAATTCCATGGTGGCTTCATTCTGCTCGGCCAACAGGGCATCAGTCCCTATGGCGCTCCAGTTCAGATGCTCGTTGAAACCGATTCGGATATCGCTGGCCCCGCCTGTCACGAACTCGAATTTCAGATTTATGTGAGGCAGCCATTTCTTTGCAGCTTCGACAACGGGGGTTGTCAGAATGGCAGGAGGGTCTTTCTGAAAAAGCATTTTCAGGGTCCGCCCACGTGCCCAGTATTTGCTGAACGAAACCAGAAGACGCGCCATGTGCGTTGACTCTTCGCAGCCATGGCGTGCTCCTGATTCGTAGGCAGGAGTGATTGCTGCGTTGGCGGGGTTTTCGCGAATGGCGGTTTCGTACGAGGCCTGATGATTCGTTGCGCTGCGCATGGCGCAGGATGCAGGCAGCTTCAGGCTCTGTGTGGTGGGTGCGGACATGTGATCGACCTTCATCGTAGTTCGCTTCCTTTCAGGAAGGCTGGAAAATGAAGGTTGAAGGTACGTTTGTGCAAGGTGTAGCAGGTGGTAACTAATTACCCCCGCCACACATCAAAGGCGGCGGGGCTGTCTTCCTGAGGTTTCGCTGTTTATTTGCTCAGGAATGCGCGGATACGTTCGGCGGCTTCGACGCACTCGGCCAGAGGTGCAACGAGCGCCAGGCGAACCCGGCCGGCACCCGGGTTGACGCCATCCACCTCGCGGGAAAGGTACGAACCCGGTACTGCAGTCACATGCTGATCGATGAACAGGTCTCGGCAAAATGCAGCATCATCGGTGCCTACATTCGGCCACAGGTAAAACCCCCCGTCCGGGCGCTGGACGTCGAGCACTGGCGCGAGGATGTCGAGCACAGCATCGAATTTTTCACGGTACAAGTCACGGTTCGCGCGTACGTGCTCCTCGTCATTCCAGGCAGCAATGCTCGCCAGCTGAGTCTGTACCGGCATGGCGCAGCCGTGATACGTGCGATACAGCAGGAAGGCCTTGAGAATGTCGGCATCACCTGCCACAAAACCTGAACGCAGACCCGGCAGGTTGGAGCGCTTGGACAGGCTGTGGAACACCACGCAACGCTTGAAATCCTGGCGACCCAGCTCGACGCAGGCGCTGAGCAAGCCAGGTGGTGGAGCCTGCTCATCGAAGTACAGCTCGCTGTAGCATTCGTCCGCAGCAATGACAAAGTCATGTTTGTCGGCCAGGGCGATGAGTTTTTTCAGGGTTTCAACAGGAATAAGTGCTCCGGTCGGGTTACCCGGCGAGCACAGGAACAGGATCTGGCAGCGCTTCCAGGTTTCCGCGCTGACTGCGTCGAAATCGGGATTGAAACCGTTGTCGCTCAGGCATGGCAGGTAGTGAGGCTGGGCTCCGGCCAGAAAGGCGGCACCTTCATAGATCTGATAAAACGGGTTCGGGCTGATCACCAGGCCGTCATCGCTACGATTGACTACTGTCTGGGTGAAGGCGAACAGCGCTTCGCGTGTGCCATTGACCGGCAATACATTGCGCGCCGGATCGATCCAGCCCTGTGGTACGCCGAATCGACGGTTGCACCAGCCGGCAATGGCTTCGCGCAGCGCCGGGATACCCAGCGTGGTCGGGTAAACCGCCATCTGATCGAGGTTGTCTGCGAGTGTCTTGGCCACAAAATCGGGTGAGCGGTGCTTCGGCTCACCAATCGACAATGCAACAGGGCGCTTTTCCGGGTTGGGCGTTACGCCGGCCAGCAAGGCGCGCAGATTCTCGAAAGGGTAAGGCTGAAGCAGTTGCATGGCGTTATTCATGGGGAGTGTTCCTCAATGGACTGCGTTGAGTCGATTCGTTTGGCCGAGTGCTCATATGCTGATTCGCAAATCATGGCCGGGCTCTGAGTTGACGCTCAGTTGCTTGACGATTGCGTCCTGCAACTGGCTGCACAGCTGTGGGTCGGACAGCGGATGATTATTCGCGTCGGTGATGAAAAACACGTCTTCCACGCGTTCGCCCAGGGTCGCAATCTTGGCATTCTGCAATGACAGATCGAACTCCAGGAAGATCTTGCCAATGCGCGCCAGCAGGCCGGGGCGGTCAGGTGCCAGCAGTTCAAGTACCGTCACAGGACGCTGGGCGTCGTTGTGAATGGTGACTTGCGGTGCGAACGCAAAGTGCTTGAGCTGACGAGGCACGCGGCGCTTGATGATCGTCGGGTAATCATCCGGGTTGCGCAGCGCTTCGGTCAGGCCGTTGCGGATTTCCTGAACGCGTTCCGGGTTGTCGCCGATCGAACCGCCTTCGTTATCGAGGACGATATAGGTGTCGAGTGTGAATTTGCTGCTGGACGTGATAATGCGCGCGTCATGAATGTTCAGGTTCAACTGGTCCATCGCCGCCACGGTCACAGCGAAGAAATCATGCTGGTCAGGGGCGTAAATGAATATTTGCGTCCCGCCTTCGAATTCCCGCTGAGTGGTTTCCTTGATCAGCACCAGCGGGCCGCCGTCGGCTGGCTGCTGCAGGATGGCATCGCTGTGCCAGGCAACATCGCCAGCGGTGTGACGCAGGAAATAATCGTCTCCCAGCGCTGACCAGAGTTGCTCGACATCGTCAGGGTCAGTGCCGTTGCGTACCAGGATGTCCAGCGCTGCGGTCTGGGTGCGACGAATCTGCTCCTCGCGATCAACCGGGTTTTCCAGGCCGCGGCGCAAGGCGCGCTTGGTTTCGGTGTACAACTGGCGCAGCAGGCTGGCGCGCCACGAATTCCAGAGGGTCGGGTTGGTCGCGTTGATGTCGGCAACGGTCAGCACATACAGATAGTCCAGGTGCACTTCGTCGCCGACGAACTGGGCGAAATCGTGGATGACCTGGGGATCTGAAAGGTCCTTGCGCTGTGCGGTGGTCGACATGACCAGATGGTTGCTCACCAGCCAGACAATAAGACGGGTGTCCCAGTCAGGCAGATGATGGCGCGTACCGAACGCCTGTGCATCTATTGCGCCCAGCTCCGAGTGATCGCCGCCACGGCCCTTGCCAATGTCGTGGTACAGCCCGGCCAGGTAGATCAGTTCCGGCTTTGGCAGTCGAGCCATTATTTTGCTTGCCAGCGGAAATTTTTCGGACACTTCTGTGTATTGCAGCTTGCGCAGGTGCTTGATCAGATTCAGCGTGTGCGCATCGACGGTATAGATGTGGAACAGGTCATGCTGCATCTGCCCGACGATATGGCCGAATTCCGGCAGATACAGCCCTAGAATGCCGTAGCGGTTCATCCGGCGCAGGTTGCGATGAATGCCTGTCTCGCACTTGAACAGCTCGATGAACAGGCTGGTGTTACGGATATCGTTACGGAAATCATCGTTGATCAGGTGCCGGTGTTCACGCAGCAAACGAATGGTGTCGGCGCGCACGCCCTTTATCTCGGGATGTTGGGCCATGAGCACGAAAATCTCGATCATGGCAAACGGGGTGCGCTTGAAAACGTTCGGGTTGGTGGCTTCTATATAGCCGTCGTGCAGCTGGAAGCGCGAATTGATCGGCTGCGCTGTGCCGCTGTCGTCGGAAAGAATCACTTCTTCGAAATGCTGGATAATCAGATCGCTGAGTTCGGCGATGCTCATGACCACACGGTAATACTTCTGCATGAAACGCTCGATGGCGAGCTTGGCGTCACTGTCTTCATAGCCCAGCAAGCCTGCGATGCGGACCTGATAATCGAACAGAAGCCGATCTTCTGATCGTCCGGCCAGCATGTGCAGCGCATAGCGCACTTTCCAGAGAAACTCCTGGGAGGAGGCCAGCAGGGCGTTTTCACTGCCCAGCAGGAAGCCTTCGCCTGCCAGTGCATGCAGATTCAACGTGCCGTACTGGCGTCGCGCAACCCACAGAATGGTCTGAATGTCGCGCAGGCCGCCGGGCGAGCCCTTGACGTTGGGTTCCAGGTTGTATTCGGTATCGTTGTACTTGTGATGACGCTTTTTCTGTTCGGCGTGCTTGGCAAGAAAGAACTCCTTGCTCGGCCACATATGCTGCGTACTGGTGACTTCCAGCATGCGTTGGCGCAGATGCTCGGGACCTGCAATGGTGCGGCTTTCCATCAGGTTGGTGATGACAGTCAGGTCGGCCAGGCCTTCCTGTGCACATTCATTGACAGAGCGCACGCTTTGCCCGACCTCCAGACCGATGTCCCAGAGCAGTGTCAGAAACCGCTCGATAGGTTCGCGAAAAATTTCGTGGTCATCACTGTCCAGCAGGATCAGCAGGTCAATGTCCGAGTACGGATGCAGTTCGCCGCGCCCGTAGCCGCCCACTGCAAGCAGGGCGATATCGGCATCTTCGCTCCATTCGAACTGATCCCAGGCCTTCTGCAGGATGTTATCTACAAACCATGCCCGGTCTTCTATCAGTCGCCGAATGTCTCGCCCTGACCTGAAGCGATCATCAAGGACGTCTTTCGCCCTGCGGATAGCCTTCTTGAACGCAGCGATGGGGCTGGCTTTCAAGGCCAGTTCGGCCTGGAACTGGCCACGATCGAACAAGTCTGGATCTACTTGCGGCATGGAGCAGTATTCCTCATGTCGGGTCGGGTGTTCAGTCGTGCAGCCTCCGGTCAGGGGGCTTTTTGTGCAATAGTGTCGTCACTGCGTAAAGTGAAGATTTCGTAACCGTCAGCGGTTACCAGCAGCGTGTGCTCCCATTGCGCCGAGAGCTTGCGGTCCTTGGTGATCGCCGTCCAGCCATCGCCAAGGATCTTGGTTTCAGGGCGTCCCTGGTTGATCATCGGCTCGATGGTGAAGGTCATGCCTTCCTGCAGTTCGATACCGGTTCCAGCCTCGCCGAAGTGCATGACCTGCGGCTCTTCATGAAACACCTTGCCGATGCCGTGACCACAGAACTCCCGAACCACAGAGAAACCATTCTTTTCAGCGTGTTTCTGAATAACGGCGCCGATGTCGCCCAGGCGAGTGCCGGGTTTGACGATTTCGATAGCCTTATACAGACACTCTTGAGTTACTTTCGACAGACGCTCGGCCCATACCGGAACGGTGCCGACATGGAACATCCTGCTGGTGTCCCCGTGGTACCCGTCCTTTATGACGGTAACGTCAATGTTGAGCGAGTCGCCGTTCTTCAGCTTCTTGTCGCTCGGGATGCCGTGGCAGACTACCTGATTGATCGAGGTGCAGATCGACTTGGGGAAGCCTTTGTAGTTCAGCGGGGCAGGGATGGCCTGTTGCTCGTTGACGATGTAATCGTGGCAGAGGCGGTCCAGCTCTTCGGTGGTTACACCGGGCTTTACGTGAGGCGCTATCATTTCCAGAACATCGGCGGCCAGGCGACCGGCGATGCGCATCTTTTCGATGTCTTCCGGGGTTTTGAGGGTGATGGTCATACAGAATCTCTCGGCGTGGCTGGCACGCGGTTGGTGCGCAAAGGCGTAATTCTATCAGACCGCCGGTGCCGGGTAATCATCGCTTCCTTCTATAGGCAGCGGATGCGGCTTTAAAAGCACCGCAAAACAAGAACTTGATGGGAGTTCCGTTCTCTTCCCTTTTGTGATATAAAATGCGCCGCTTTCCAAGGTCCGTCCTTGAAGCACAAACCCACACACGTGTCGACACGATGACCTGGGTGCCCTTGGCAGATGCCATTGGTTGGTCATTGGGATACGTGGAGGCCTAACCCGACTTATCAAGGAACTATCATGTCCCAAGTCAATATGCGCGATATGCTGAAGGCCGGTGTGCACTTCGGTCACCAAACCCGTTACTGGAACCCGAAAATGGGTAAGTACATTTTCGGCGCGCGTAACAAGATTCACATCATCAACCTTGAAAAAACCCTGCCTATGTTCAACGAAGCTCTGACTTTCGTTGAGCGCCTGGCTTCGGGCAAAAACAAGATTCTGTTCGTCGGCACCAAGCGTTCCGCTGGCAAAATCGTTGCTGAAGAAGCAGCACGTTGCGGTTCGCCGTACGTCGACCATCGCTGGTTGGGTGGCATGCTGACCAACTTCAAGACCATCCGTCAGTCGATCAAACGTCTGCGCGAGCTGGAAGTACAGTCCGAAGACGGTACTTTCGCCAAGCTGACCAAGAAAGAAGCCCTGATGCGCACCCGTGATCTGGAAAAACTGGATCGCAGCCTGGGTGGTATCAAGGATATGGGCGGTCTGCCAGACGCACTGTTCGTTATCGACGTTGATCACGAGCGCATCGCGATCACCGAAGCCAACAAGCTGGGCATCCCGGTTATCGGCGTTGTCGATACCAACAGCAGCCCGGAAGGCGTTGACTACATCATCCCGGGCAACGATGACGCCATTCGCGCCATCCAGCTGTACATGGGTTCGATGGCTGACGCTGTTATCCGTGGTCGTAACAATGTTGCTGGCGGCACCGACGTATTCGTCGAAGAAGCTCCAGCTGCAGCTGCTGTAGAAGGCTGAGTACAAACGCCTGGCGTTTACTCAGTACGCGAAAAGGGGGCTTAGCCCCCTTTTTGCCACCTAGGAAATGATTTGTCGGTCTGTAGCTATGACCTTGCTGTCATGTGTTGCTGCCACCCTGATTTTTCAAGAATTGCACGCCCGGCGAGCCGGGTGGAATGGTTGAAGACCTATCCAAGAGGATTTTGAAATGGCAGAGATTACTGCAGCGTTGGTCAAAGAACTGCGCGAGCGTACCGGCGAAGGCATGATGGACTGCAAAAAGGCCTTGACCAAGGCTGGCGGCGACATCGAAAAAGCAATCGACGATATGCGTGCTTCCGGCGCGATCAAGGCCGCCAAGAAAGCAGGCAACGTTGCTGCTGAAGGCGCGATCGCCATCAAGGATGACGGCAAGGCTGCTGTCATCATCGAAGTCAACTCGCAGACCGACTTCCTGGCTCTGCAGGACGACTTCAAGGCTTTCGTTGCTGCAAGCGTCGAAAAAGCCTTTGCTGACAAGCTGACTGATGTCGCTCCGCTGATCGAAGCTCAGGAAGCTGCACGTCTGGTGCTGGTCGGCAAGGTTGGCGAAAACGTCAACATCCGCCGCCTGAAGCGTATCGAGGGCGACGTTGTAGGTACTTACCTGCACGGCAACAAGATCGGTGTGGTAGTTACCCTCAAAGGTGGCAACGTCGAGCTGGCTAAAGATATCGCCATGCACGTAGCGGCAAGCAACCCCGAGTTCCTGTTCCCTTCGGAAGTGTCTGCCGAAGCGATCGAGCGCGAGAAAAACGTCTTCCTGCAACTGAACGAAGACAAGATCAAAGGCAAGCCAGCTGAAATCGTTGAAAAAATGGTTGGCGGCCGTATCACCAAGTTCCTGGCTGAAGCCAGCCTTGTCGAGCAGGCGTTCGTCAAGAACCCGGAAGTCAAGGTCGGTGATCTGGCCAAGAAAGCCGGTGCTGAAATCGTTTCCTTCACCTACTTCAAAGTAGGCGACGGCATCGAGAAGCCAGTTGATAACTTCGCTGACGAAGTGGCTGCACAGCTGGCTGCTGCCAAGCAGTAAGACGGTTTTTCAACTGTCGCCCCAAAGAGGCTGCCCGCTCACGCGTGCGGCCTCTTTGTCGAAAGAGAAAAGGAAATTTTCCTTGGAGATTGTGCTCACAAGGCTGCATTCTCCCGACGCTCGCAGAGCGTCAAGCTAAAGTAAGCGCAGGCTTGAAATAGCCAGCACAGATTTTTTTCAGAAAACGCCGCAGGAGAGATTCGCAATGGCTCAGCAGGGCAGTGGTTATCAGGCTCGCTATAAACGCATTCTACTCAAGCTCAGCGGTGAGGCCCTCATGGGCTCGGAAGAGTTCGGCATTGACCCCAAGGTGCTGGACCGTATGGCGCTGGAAGTCGGCCAGCTGGTCGGTATCGGTGTTCAGGTCGGTCTGGTGATCGGCGGCGGTAACCTTTTCCGTGGCGCAGCCTTGAGTGCTGCGGGTATGGATCGGGTAACAGGCGACCACATGGGCATGCTGGCCACTGTGATGAACGCCCTGGCAATGCGCGATGCGCTGGAGCGCGCTAATATCACGGCCATCGTGATGTCGGCCATTTCCATGCTGGGTGTGACCGATCATTATGATCGCCGCAAGGCCATGCGCCATCTCAGCGCCAAGGAAGTGGTGATTTTTGCTGCGGGTACGGGTAATCCGTTCTTTACGACCGATTCGGCTGCCTGCCTGCGCGCGATCGAGATCGACGCCGATGTAGTGCTCAAGGCCACCAAGGTGGATGGCGTGTATACCGCAGATCCGTTCAAGGACCCGAATGCCGAGAAGTTCGATCATCTGACTTACGATGAAGTGCTGGATCGCAAGTTGGGCGTGATGGATCTGACCGCAATCTGCCTGTGTCGCGATCACAAGATGCCATTGCGCGTCTTCAACATGAACAAGCCGGGTGCCCTTCTGAATATCGTCCATGGTGGCGCTGAAGGGACCCTGATCGAGGAAGCCCAACAATGATCAACGAAATCAAGAAAGACGCTCAGACCCGCATGCAGAAGAGTCTGGAGTCGCTGAACCACGCGTTCACCCGAATCCGCACCGGCAAGGCGCACCCGAGCATTCTGGGTGGTGTCATGGTCCCTTATTATGGTGCCGATACGCCGCTGAGTCAGGTTGCCAACGTGACCGTCAAGGACTCGCGCACTCTTCAGGTCGTGGCGTTCGAGCGTAATATGCTTGCTGCTGTCGACAAGGCTATCCAGAGCTCAGGTCTGGGCTTCAATCCGACCAACCTGGGTGAGCTGCTGCTGATCTCCATGCCTGCTCTGACCGAGGAAACCCGCAAGGGCTTCACCAAGCAGGCACGCGACGCCGCTGAAGACGCTCGTGTTGCTGTACGCAACATTCGTCGTGACGCCCTGAGCCAGTTGAAAGATCTGGTCAAGGAGAAGGAAATCAGCGAAGACGAAGAGCGTCGCGCGGCGGACGACGTGCAAAAGCTGACTGACAAATTCGTTGCTGAAATCGAAGTTGCTGTCAAGCAGAAAGAAGCTGATCTGATGGCTGTTTAAGGTTTCGGACGCTTTCATGGAAAAGATAAAACCGGCCGTGCCGTCTTCGGTACCGCGCCATGTCGCGATTATCATGGACGGTAATAATCGCTGGGCCAAGAAGCGCCTGCTGCCAGGCGTTGCTGGCCATAAGGCGGGCGTCGACGCTGTGCGGGCCGTTATCGAGGTGTGTGCCGAAGCCAAGGTCGAGGTGCTGACACTGTTCGCGTTCTCCAGTGAAAACTGGCAGCGCCCGGCCGAAGAGGTTGGTGCGCTGATGGAGCTTTTCTTCACGGCGCTACGCCGTGAAACCAAGCGCCTGAACGAGAACGACATCAGCCTGCGGATCATTGGCGACCGCTCGCGCTTTCATCCCGAGCTGCAGGCTGCAATGCGCGAGGCGGAAGTGCGTACGTCCGGCAATAGCCGTTTCGTGCTGCAGATCGCTGCCAACTACGGTGGGCAATGGGACATCGCACAGGCTGCCCAGCGGCTGGCGCGCGAGGTTCAGGCCGGGCATCTGCAACCGGAGGATATAACCCCCGAGCTGCTGCAGACCTGTCTGGCAACGGGCGATCTGCCGTTGCCGGACCTGTGCATTCGCACCGGTGGCGAGCACCGCATCAGTAACTTCCTGCTTTGGCAGCTGGCCTACGCCGAGCTGTACTTCTCCGACCTGTTCTGGCCGGACTTCAAACACGATGCCATGCGCGCCGCGCTGGCAGATTTCGCTTCTCGCCAACGTCGCTTCGGTAAAACCAGCGAACAGGTAGAAGCTGGAGCCCGGGCTTAATGCTGAAACAACGGATCATCACGGCACTCATTCTGTTGCCGATCGCCTTGTGTGGTTTTTTCCTGCTGACCGGCATGTATTTCGCCCTGTTCATCGGGGTTGTTGTCGTGCTGGGTGCCTGGGAATGGGCGCGGCTCGCAGGTTTTGCTGCGCAGTCGATGCGCATCGGTTATGCGGCTGTGGTCGCAATTCTGCTATTCCTCATGTACCTGCTGCCAGGGTTGGAGCCCTGGGTGCTCGTCGCTGCAGTCATCTGGTGGGGCGTGGCGACCTTTCTGGTTCTTACCTATCCAGACTCCAGTAGCCACTGGGCAAGCGCGGCCTGCAAGCTGGTGATCGGTCTTTTGATTTTGCTGCCTGCCTGGCAGGGGTTGGTGCTGATCAAGCAGTGGCCGCTGGGTAACTGGCTGATTCTGTCAGTGATGGTGCTGGTCTGGGCTGCCGACATCGGCGCCTATTTCTCCGGCAAGGCTTTCGGCAAGCGCAAACTGGCCCCCAAGGTAAGTCCGGGCAAGAGCTGGGAAGGCGTATACGGCGGTCTTGCGGTCAGTCTGGGCATCACGGCCGCTGTGGGCGTTTCTCGTGACTGGACGGTTGCTCAGTTCATCGCCGGGCTTCTTGGCGCTGCTGTGATTGTGTTCATCTCCGTAATTGGCGACCTGACTGAAAGCATGTTCAAGCGCCAGTCAGGGGTCAAGGACAGCAGCAACCTGCTGCCTGGACACGGCGGTGTGCTGGACCGTATCGACAGCCTTACTGCGGCCATTCCGGTATTTGCGGTTCTGCTCTGGGCCGCCGACTGGGGTGTCATGTGAGTGGGCCGCAACACATCACCATTCTGGGTGCAACAGGCTCTATCGGTCTGAGCACTCTGGATGTCGTCGCACGTCATCCTTCGCTTTATCAGGTGTTCGCGCTTACGGGCTTCAGTCGTCTGGATGAGTTGCTGGCCCTGTGCGTCCGACATACCCCGCAATACGCCGTGGTTCCCGATCAGTTCGTCGCCCGTAAATTGCAGGACTACCTTGCTGTGGCCGGGCTCGACACCCGGGTTCTGGTGGGCGAGGGCGGTCTGTGTGAAGTGGCTGCGCACCCGCGCGTGGACGCTGTCATGGCCGCCATTGTCGGCGCTGCCGGTCTGCGCCCAACACTGGCTGCGGTCGAGGCGGGCAAGAAGGTCTTGCTGGCCAACAAGGAAGCGCTGGTCATGTCCGGCGACCTGTTTATGCAGGCTGTTCGGCAGAGCGGCGCAGTGCTGCTGCCCATCGACAGTGAGCACAATGCGATTTTCCAGTGCCTGCCGGGCGATTTTGCTCGCGGGCTTGGTGCTGTGGGTGTCAGGCGGATCATGTTGACGGCCTCGGGCGGGCCTTTCCGCGAAACCCCGCTCGAACAGTTGCAGAATGTAACGCCCGAACAGGCCTGCGCGCATCCTGTCTGGTCGATGGGGCGCAAGATTTCCGTTGATTCGGCGACCATGATGAACAAGGGGCTCGAGCTGATCGAAGCCTGCTGGTTGTTCGATGCACGTCCGGATCAGGTCGAGGTGGTCATCCATCCACAGAGCGTGATCCACTCGCTGGTCGATTATGTTGATGGCTCTGTACTCGCTCAATTGGGCAATCCCGACATGCGCACGCCCATCGCCAATGCATTGGCCTGGCCTGAACGTGTAGACTCTGGCGTTGCGCCTCTGGATCTGTTCCGTATCGGCCAGCTTGATTTTCAAAAGCCGGACGAGGAGCGTTTCCCCTGCCTGCGGCTGGCGCGTCATGCGGCAGAGGCTGGAGGCAGTGCGCCTGCCATGCTTAACGCAGCCAATGAAGTGGCTGTCGCTGCATTCCTCGATGGGCGTATCCGTTACCTGGAAATCGCCGGTATTATCGAGGAGGTTCTGAATCATGAGCCTGTGACTGCGGTCGAAGGGCTCGACGCGGTGTTTGCCGCGGATGCAAAAGCGCGTTTGCTCGCGGGCCAATGGCTTGAAAGAAACGCGCGATAGCGATCTGATGACCCGTCAGGATTTGAATGAAAGGGTCGATGTGGTGCGTCAACGGCAGGCTTTGAAGTCTGCGATAATTAACACACTGGCCGACCAGTCGGTACCCGGAGAAGGCTGATGAGCGCTTTATACATGATTCTCGGCACCCTGATAGCGTTGGGCGTGCTGGTGACCTTCCACGAATTCGGCCACTTCTGGGTGGCCAGGCGTTGCGGCGTCAAGGTGCTGCGTTTTTCGGTGGGCTTCGGCACGCCTCTTCTGCGTTGGAGTGATCGTCAGGGTACCGAGTACGTGGTCGCTGCAATTCCGCTGGGTGGCTATGTCAAAATGCTCGACGAGCGCGAAGGCAATGTCCCGCCCGAGCTTGCCGATCAGTCGTTCAACCGCAAGACCGTCGGGCAGCGTATCGCAATCGTGATCGCAGGCCCGACAGCCAATTTCCTGTTGGCCATCGCGTTTTTCTGGGTGCTGGCGATGATGGGCAGCGAGCAGGTTCGTCCGGTTATCGGTGCCGTGGAGTCCGGAAGCATCGCTCAGCAGGCGGGTCTGACTGCCGGGCAGGAAATCGTCGCAGTCGACGGGGAGCCGACGTCGGGCTGGGCGGGGGTCAATCTGCAACTGGTCCGCCGTCTGGGTGAAAGCGGCACCATCGCTTTGAAGCTCAGGGATCAGGGTTCGACGGTCGACACGTCTCGTGAGCTGGTGCTCAATGACTGGCTCCGGGGGGCTGAAGAGCCTGATCCGATCAAGTCGCTGGGTATTCGTCCGTGGCGCCCGGCCTTGTTGCCGGTGCTGGCAGAGATCGACCCGAAAGGTCCGGCGCAGAGTGCCGGGCTTAAAACCGGAGATCGCCTGATTTCGATGGACGGTCAGCCGCTCAATGAGTGGCAGCAGGTTGTTGACCGGGTACGCGAGCGCCCTGAAGCAAAAGTATCGCTGCGCATCGAGCGTGACGGTGTACAAATGGACGTCCCTGTAACCCTCTCCGCGAAAGGCGAAGGCAAGGCGGCCGCAGGTTATCTGGGGGCTGGCGTTAAAGCTGTCGATTGGCCACCGGAAATGCTGCGCGAGGTCAGCTACGGTCCTTTCGCCGCGATGGGTGAGGGGATAAAGCGCACGTGGAACATGAGCGTGCTGACCCTGGACTCACTGAAGAAAATGTTGTTCGGCGAGCTCTCGGTAAAAAACTTGAGTGGACCGATAACCATTGCTAAAGTGGCGGGCGCTTCGGCCCAGTCGGGCATCGGAGATTTTCTGAACTTCCTCGCTTATCTGAGTATTAGCCTGGGTGTTCTGAATCTGCTGCCCATTCCCGTCTTGGACGGGGGGCATTTGCTGTTTTATCTGATCGAGTGGGCGCGTGGTCGTCCCCTTTCGGAAAAGGTTCAAGGTTGGGGGGCACAGATCGGTATCAGTCTGGTAGTGGGCGTAATGTTGCTCGCGCTGGTCAACGATCTGGGCCGACTGTAACGCTTTGCCGAGTTGCGAATCTGCCGCATTTTGCGGCAGTTTGTTTATTGCCAGTTGGAATAAGAAAGGACTTCATGAAACGTCTGCTGCTAACTGCGGTTCTTTCCGCACTGATGATCGCTGAAGTTCACGCCGAGTCCTTCACCATCTCCGATATTCGTGTCAATGGCCTCCAGCGGGTATCCGCCGGCAGTGTTTTTGGTGCGTTGCCGCTGAACGTAGGCGAGCAGGCGGACGATGGTCGTTTGGTCGATGCTACCCGTTCGCTGTTCAAAACCGGTTTCTTTCAAGATATCCAGCTGGGTCGCGATGGCAACGTACTCGTCATCAACGTCGTCGAGCGTCCTTCGGTTGCAAGTATCGAAATCGAAGGCAACAAGGCCATCTCCACCGAAGACCTGATGAAGGGGCTGAAACAGTCCGGTCTGGCCGAGGGTGAAATTTTCCAGCGTGCAACCCTTGAAGGTGTGCGTAACGAGCTGCAACGCCAATACGTTGCCCAGGGCCGTTACTCTGCTGAGGTTGACGCCGAGGTCGTTCCACAGCCGCGCAACCGCGTAGGCCTGAAAATCAACATCAATGAAGGCACCGTCGCCTCCATTCAGCATATCAACGTGGTGGGCAACACGGTCTTTTCCGACGAAGACCTGACCGACCTGTTCGAGCTCAAGACCAGCAACTGGCTGTCGTTCTTCAAGAATGATGACAAGTACGCCCGTGAAAAGCTGTCGGGTGACCTTGAGCGTCTGCGTTCGTACTACCTCGATCGCGGCTATATCAACATGGATATCGCCTCGACCCAGGTCTCGATCACGCCGGACAAGAAGAACGTGTACATCACGGTCAACATCAACGAAGGCGAAAAATACAGCGTCAAGTCGGTCAAACTCAGCGGTGACCTGAAGGTTCCTGAAGACCAGGTCAAGTCTCTGCTGCTGGTACAGCCGGGTCAGGTGTTCTCGCGTAAGGTCATGACTACCACGTCCGAATTGATCACCCGTCGTCTGGGTAACGAAGGCTACACCTTCGCCAACGTCAACGGCGTGCCGACCCCGAACAACGAAGACCACACGGTCGACATCACCTTCGTGGTCGATCCTGGCAAGCGTGCCTACGTCAACCGCATCAACTACCGCGGTAACACCAAGTCGGAAGATGAAGTGCTGCGTCGCGAAATGCGTCAGATGGAAGGCGGCTGGGCCTCGACCTACCTGATCGACCAGTCGAAAACCCGTCTGGATCGTCTGGGCTTCTTCAAGGAAGTCAACGTCGAGACTCCACCTGTTCCAGGCACCGACGATCAGGTCGATGTGAACTACGCCGTTGAAGAGCAGGCGTCCGGTTCGATCACCGCCAGCGTCGGCTTCGCGCAAAGCGCCGGTCTGATCCTCGGTGGTTCGATCAGCCAGAACAACTTCCTCGGTACCGGTAACAAGGTCAGCATTGGCCTGACCCGCAGCGAATACCAGAGCCGTTACAACTTCAGTTACGTCGATCCGTACTACACGCCGGACGGTGTCAGCCTGGGTTACAGCGCGTTCTACCGCACCACCAACTACGATGACCTCGACGTTGATGTTGCAAGCTACGCGGTAGACAGCCTGGGTGCCGGTATCAACCTTGGCTACCCGATCAGCGAAACCTCGCGCCTGACCTACGGCCTGACCGTGCAGCAGGATGAGATCAAGACCGGCAAGTACACCGTTGACGAGATCTTCGACTTTGTTGAAAAAGAAGGCGACAAGTACCTGAACTTCAAGGGCTCGGTCGGCTGGTCTGAATCGACTCTGAACAAAGGCGTACTGGCGACCCGTGGTCATTCGCAAAGCCTGGTGTTCGAATCTACCTTACCGGGCAGCGACCTGTCGTTCTTCAAGCTGGATTACCGTGCGCAGTACTTCCACCCGATCACCGATAACTACACTCTGCGTCTGCACACAGAGCTAGGTTATGGCGACGGCTACGGTTCGACCTCGGGTCTGCCGTTCTACGAGAACTACTATGCCGGTGGTTTCAACTCGGTTCGTGGCTTCAAGGACAGCACGCTTGGTCCGCGCAGCACGCCTAGTAACGGTTCCAAACCCGGTACGTTGGCCGATCCGGACCAGGATCCACTGCCGTTCGGTGGTAATGCCCTGGTGCAGGGTGGCGTAGAAGTCATGTTCCCGCTGCCATTCGTCAAGGACCAGCGTTCCCTGCGCACCTCCGTGTTCTGGGATGTCGGCAACGTATTTGATACAAACTGCGATTCCAGCAGGAAGACAGCCAGTGGCAAAAACGTCGAATGCAACAACATCGACCTTTCCGGCATGGCCAGCTCTGTGGGTATCGGTGTCACCTGGATCACTGCGCTCGGCCCTCTGAGCTTCGCCTTGGCGATGCCGATCAAGAAGCCGGACGACGAAGCAGAAACTCAGGTCTTCCAATTCTCCCTGGGTCAGACTTTCTAAGCGTCTGATCTTTGATAACGCAACGAATTTTGTAGGAGTTGTATTGTGCGTAAGTTGACTCAATTGGTACTGCTGGCAACCGTTCTGGTCGCAAGCCCTGCATTTGCCGACATGAAAATTGCCGTACTGAACTATCAGATGGCCTTGCTGGAATCTGATGCTGCCAAGAAATACGCTGTTGATGCCGAGAAAAAATTCGGTCCGCAACTGACCAAGCTGAAGAGCCTGGAAAGCAGCGCCAAGGGTATCCAGGACCGTCTGGTCAGCGGCGGCGACAAGATGGCTCAGCCTGAGCGCGAGCGTCTGGAGCTTGAATTCAAGCAAAAGGCTCGTGACTTCCAGTTCCAGTCCAAGGAACTGAACGAAGCCAAGGCTGTTGCTGACCGTGAAATGCTCAAGCAGTTGAAGCCAAAACTGGATCAGGCTGTTGAAGAAGTCATCAAGAAAGGTGGTTTCGACCTGGTCTTCGAGCGCGGTGCAGTGATTGACGTCAAGCCTCAATACGACGTTACTCGCCAGGTCATCGAGCGCATGAACCAGCTGAAGTAACCATGAGCATAACCATCAAGCTCGGCCAATTGGCCGAGTTCCTTGGCGCTACGCTACGTGGCGACAAGTACAAGGACATCACCGGGCTGGCTGCTTTACAAGAAGCCGGCCCTGGTCAAATCAGTTTCCTGGCAAAATCTCAATACCGTAAATTTCTGGTCGATGCCCAGGCTGCTGCCGTGCTGCTAAAGCCCGCAGATGCCGACAGCTACACCGGAGATGCGCTATTGGTCCCGGATCCTTACCTGGCCTATGCGCGCATTTCGCACTTTTTTGACCCCAAGCCCAAAAGCGTGGCTGGCGTTCATCCGACGGCAGTGATTGCCGACGATGCTGAGGTTGATCCTGCCGCCAGTATTGGCGCTTTCGTCGTTATCGAGAGCGGTGCCCGTATTGCAGCCGATGTCACCATTGGTGCGCACAGCTTCATCGGTGCGCGTTGCGAAATCGGTGAAGGTGGCTGGCTGGCCCCGCGGGTAACGCTTTATCACGATGTGCGCATCGGCAAACGTGTGGTCATTCAGTCGGGCGCGGTGCTGGGCGGTGAAGGTTTCGGCTTTGCCAATGAGAAGGGTGTCTGGCAGAAAATTGCACAAATCGGTGGCGTCACTTTGGGTGATGACGTCGAGATCGGCGTTAATACGGCGATCGATCGCGGTGCTCTGGCCGATACGCGAATTGGCAACGGCGTGAAACTGGACAACCAGATTCAGATTGCCCACAACGTACAGGTTGGCGATCACACAGCGATGGCTGCGTGTGTTGGCATCTCCGGAAGCACCATAATCGGCAAGCACTGCATGCTGGCCGGCGGTGTCGGCCTGGTAGGGCATATCGAAATCTGTGATGGTGTTTTCATCACCGGCATGACGATGGTGACGCATTCCATTACCGAGCCGGGTTCGTACTCGTCCGGTACTGCCATGCAGCCGGCCGCCGAGTGGCGCAAGAGTGCAGCTCGTCTGCGCAAGATCGATGATATGGCGCGACGTCTGCAAAAGCTTGAAAAGGCTGTAGAGACGGTGACCTGCGCCGATAATCGATCATCTGATGGCTGATACCTTTTTAATATCAAGCGTGCACAGTCGATAAACTGCCTCCTTGATGTAGAGGGGTGCTGCGCAGTCGCGACGCACCCCTAATCTTTACTACAGGCTTCCCCTCGAAATGATGGACATCAAAGAAATTCGCGAATACCTGCCTCATCGTTACCCGTTCCTGCTGGTGGACCGTGTGACCGAGCTGGATATCGAGAACAAGAACATTCGCGCCTACAAGAATGTCAGCGTCAACGAGCCTTTTTTCAACGGCCACTTCCCCGAGCATCCCATCATGCCGGGTGTGCTGATCATCGAAGCTATGGCGCAGGCTGCCGGTATTCTTGCGTTCAAGATGCTCGACTCCAAGCCGTCAGACGGTACGCTCTATTATTTCGTCGGTTCTGACAAACTGCGTTTCCGTCAACCGGTTCTGCCGGGCGACCAGCTGGTTCTTGAAGCGAAGTTCCTGAGCAGCAAGCGTCAGATCTGGAAGTTCGAGTGCAAGGCTACAGTTGACGGCAAGGCGGTATGCTCTGCCGAAATCATCTGTGCGGAACGTAAACTATGAGTTTGATTGACCCTCGCGCAATCATCGATCCGACGGCCATTCTGGCCGACAACGTTGAGGTTGGCCCCTGGTCGATCATCGGAGCCGGTGTGGAAATTGGCGAGGGTACAGTCGTCGGTCCTCATGTTGTCCTTAAGGGACCCACCAGGATCGGCAAGCACAATCGCATCTACCAGTTCTCATCGGTGGGCGAAGACACGCCTGATCTGAAATACAAGGGCGAGGAAACCCGTCTTGTCATCGGTGATCACAATGTGATCCGTGAAGGTGTGACCATCCACCGCGGGACTGTTCAGGACCGTGCCGAAACCACGCTGGGCGATCACAACCTGATCATGGCTTATGCACACATCGGCCATGACAGTGTGATCGGCAACCACGTGATACTGGTCAACAACACCGCGCTGGCAGGCCACGTTCATGTCGATGACTGGGCCATCCTGTCCGGTTTTACTCTTGTGCATCAGTTCTGCCATATCGGTGCTCACAGCTTTTCCGGCATGGGTACGGCCATCGGCAAGGACGTTCCGGCGTTCGTGACGGTGTTTGGCAACCCGGCCGAAGCGCGCAGCATGAATTTCGAGGGCATGCGCCGTCGTGGTTTTTCCGAAGAAGCCATTCATGCGCTGCGCAGAGCCTACAAGACAGTCTATCGTCAGGGGCTGACCATCGCTCAGGCGGCGGCCGACCTTGCCGAGCCGGCGGCGCAGTTCCCTGAAGTGGCCGTATTCCTTCAGTCTATCCAGACGTCGACCCGCGGTATCATTCGCTAATCATGACCAAGCCATTATGTATCGCTCTGGTCGCTGGTGAAGCATCCGGCGATATCCTCGGGTCCGGCCTGATGCGCCCCCTCAAGGTGCGCCATCCCGATATCCGTTTCATCGGCGTGGGTGGCCCGTTGATGGAGGCTGAGGGCATGCAGTCCTACTTCCCGATGGAGCGCCTGTCGGTGATGGGGCTGGTCGAGGTGCTTGGCAGGCTGCGTGAGCTGCTGGCCCGTCGCAAGCTGCTGGTACAGACCCTCATCAATGAAAAGCCGGACGTCTTCATCGGCATCGATGCCCCCGACTTCACACTCAATATCGAACTTCAGCTACGCCGCGCGGGCATCAAGACCGTGCACTATGTCAGCCCGTCAGTCTGGGCCTGGCGTCAGAAGCGTGTGCTGAAGATTCGTGAAGGCTGTGATCTGATGCTGACATTGTTGCCATTCGAAGCCCGTTTCTATGAAGAGAAGGGCGTACCGGTACGCTTTGTCGGTCACCCGCTGGCAGACACCATCCCTCTGGAGTCAGATCGCGCCGCAGCCCGCGCAGGGCTTGGCCTTGCTCAGGAAGCGCCCGTTGTTGCGTTAATGCCGGGCAGCCGGGGCGGCGAAGTAGGTCGTCTGGGCGGTTTGTTTTTCGATGCTGCCGAGCTTCTTCTCGCCCAGCGCCCTGGCTTGCGCTTCGTACTGCCCTGCGCCAGTCCTCAGCGACGGGCTCAGGTAGAGCAGCTGTTACAAGGCCGCAATCTGCCAGTCACGCTGCTCGACGGGCGGTCGCATGTGGCGCTGGCAGCATGCGATGCGGTACTGATCGCCTCCGGCACCGCGACTCTGGAAGCCCTGCTTTACAAGCGGCCTATGGTGGTGGCCTACCGTCTGGCACCGCTGACCTTCTGGATACTCAAGCGGATGGTCAAAAGCCCTTACGTGTCGCTGCCTAACCTGCTTGCCCAGCGCCTGCTGGTGCCAGAACTGCTGCAGGATGACGCCACCCCCGAAGTGTTGGCGCGGACGCTGCTGCCGCTGATCGACGACGGTCAGGCGCAAACCGCAGGCTTTGATGCCATTCACCGTATTCTGCGCCGAGATGCGTCCAATCAGGCCGCCGACGCGGTGTTGAGCCTGCTCGGCCAGTCGTCTTCACAGTGAGGTCGCCCATCATGCAAACAGGTCTGGATTTCACACTCGTCGAGGATCTGGTAGCAGGTGTTGATGAAGTAGGCCGTGGCCCGCTGTGCGGCGCGGTTGTAACGGCGGCAGTCATTCTCGACCCTGCCCGACCTATTCTCGGGCTCAACGACTCAAAGAAGCTGACTGAAGCCCGGCGCGAAAAACTCTACGTCGAAATTCAGGAGAAGGCCCTGTGCTGGTTCATTGCCCGGGCTGAAGTTGAAGAAATCGACCAATTGAATATTTTGCACGCCACGATGCTGGCCATGAAACGTGCCGTCGAGGGGCTGAGTATCACGCCGAAGCTGGCGCTCATCGACGGTAACCGTTGCCCGCAGTTGTCAGTGCCTTCTGCGCCGGTTGTAAAGGGCGACTCCAGGGTGCCTGCCATCGCGGCCGCGTCGATTCTCGCCAAGGTCAGCCGGGATCGGGAAATGGCAGCGTTCGAACTCATCTATCCGGGTTATGGCATCGGTGGGCACAAGGGTTATCCTACGCCGGTGCACCTGGAGGCATTGGCCCGGCTCGGACCTACGCCCATTCACCGACGCTCCTTTGCACCTGTGCGTGCAGCCCATGAAGCGCGAGCATCCATAATGATCGGCGGGTCGATCCCGCTGCCAGTCGGTTTATTGCAGGACTGACGTTTCATCCCGGGCCCGTTACAATCCTGCCCTTCGTTTTTTGTATTTTCGCGTTTTATAGGATCACCATGCCGGCTTCTTTCGTTCATCTACGCCTGCACACCGAATACTCGCTGGTTGACGGTCTGGTCCGGGTCAAACCGTTGATCAAGGCGCTGACTGGCATGAACATGCCTGCCGTGGCGGTGACCGACCAGAACAACATGTGTTCGCTGGTCAAGTTCTACAAGGCCGCGCAAGGCTCGGGTATCAAGCCAATCTGTGGTGTCGACTTGTGGCTGGCGGGCAGGGATGAAGACGCTGCGCTCAGTCGCATCAGCCTGCTGGCCATGAATGCCCAGGGCTATCGGAACCTGACCGAACTGATTTCCCGTGGTTTTATCGAAGGCCAGCGCAACGGCCAGATCGTCATCCAGCGCCAATGGGTCGCGCAGGCCAGTGAAGGCGTGATTGCGCTTTCTGCTGCAAAGGAAGGCGAGATCGGCATGGCGCTGCTCGGCGGCAACCCCGGCGAGGCGGACGAACTGCTGCGCGAATGGATGGCGGTATTTCCCGATCGTTTCTATATCGAAGTGCAGCGCACCAATCGCAACAATGACGAAGAGCATTTGCATGCCGCTGTTGCCTTGGCCGAACGCCACGGTGCGCCGCTGGTTGCGACCAACGATGTGCGTTTCATCAAGCAGACTGACTTCGAAGCCCACGAGACTCGCGTTTGTATTGGCGAAGGCCGGGCGCTGGACGATCCGCGTCGTTCGCATAACTACAGCGATCAGCAATACCTGAAAAGCCCGGAAGAAATGGCCGAGCTGTTCAGCGACCTGCCCGAGGCGCTGGAAAACACCGTCGAGATCGCCAAGCGCTGTAACATCGACGTTAAGCTGGGCACTCACTTTTTGCCCAACTTCCCGATTCCTGATGGCATGACCATCGATGAGTATTTCCGCAAGGTCTCGTTCGATGGTCTCGAAGAGCGTCTTGCCGTCCTGTTGCCCAAGGACACCACCGAAGATTACGAAGCCAAGCGTCAGGTGTATGTCGACCGGCTGAATTTCGAGCTGGATATCATCATCCAGATGGGCTTTCCCGGCTACTTCCTTATCGTGATGGACTTCATCCAGTGGGCCAAGAGCAACGGCGTACCGGTGGGGCCGGGTCGTGGTTCGGGTGCCGGATCGCTGGTTGCCTATGTGCAGAAGATCACCGACCTCGACCCGCTGGAATACGACCTGCTGTTCGAACGCTTCCTGAACCCGGAGCGGGTTTCAATGCCCGACTTCGACGTCGACTTCTGCATGGACGGCCGTGATCGGGTGATCGAATACGTGGCCGAGAAATACGGTCGCAATGCGGTCAGCCAGATCATCACCTTCGGTTCCATGGCCGCCAAGGCAGTGGTGCGTGACGTGGCGCGGGTGCAGGGCAAGTCTTACGGGCTGGCTGATCGTCTGTCGAAGATGATCCCGTTCGAAGTCGGCATGACCCTCGAAAAGGCCTACGAGCAGGAAGAAATTCTTCGCGACTTCCTCAAGGTTGATGAGGAGGCTGCAGAAATCTGGGAGATGGCGCTCAAGCTTGAAGGCATTGTGCGTAACGTCGGTAAGCACGCCGGTGGTGTGGTTATTGCCCCGACCAAGCTGACCGACTTTTCGCCGATCTATTGCGACGAGGCCGGTGACGGCCTGGTAACCCAGTTCGACAAGGACGATGTCGAGGCGGCGGGGCTGGTGAAGTTCGACTTCCTCGGTCTGCGTACCCTGACCATCATCGACTGGGCGCTCAAGACCATCAACCGCGACCGCGCCAAGGTCAACGAAGAGCCGCTGGACATCGCGTTCATCCCGCTCGATGACATGCCGACCTATCAGTTGTTGCAGCGTGCCGAAACCACTGCGGTGTTCCAGCTCGAGTCGCGCGGCATGAAAGAGCTGATCAAAAAGCTCAAGCCCGACTGCCTGGAAGACCTTATCGCACTGGTAGCACTGTTCCGTCCCGGCCCGCTGCAATCGGGCATGGTGGACGACTTCATCAACCGCAAACACGGTCGTGCAGAGCTGTCCTACCCGCACGTCGATTATCAGTACGAAGGCCTGAAGCCGGTACTGGCACCGACCTATGGCATCATTCTGTATCAGGAACAGGTGATGCAGATCGCCCAGGTCATGGCCGGTTACACCCTCGGCGGTGCGGACATGCTGCGTCGCGCAATGGGCAAGAAAAAGCCCGAGGAAATGGCCAAGCAGCGCGGTGGTTTCATCGAGGGTTGCAAGACCAATAACATCGACCCGGACCTTGCCGGTAACATCTTCGACCTGGTGGAAAAATTCGCCGGTTACGGCTTCAACAAATCCCACTCGGCTGCCTACGGACTTGTGTCGTACCAGACCGCCTGGCTGAAGACCCACTACCCGGCGCCGTTCATGGCTGCCGTGTTGTCGGCGGATATGCACAACACCGACAAGGTCGTGACCTTGATCGAAGAAGTGCGCACGATGAAGCTGCGCCTCGACGCGCCGGACGTGAACACCTCGGAGTTCAAGTTCACGGTAAGCGACGATGGCCGCATTCTTTACGGGCTTGGCGCCATCAAAGGGGTGGGCGAGGGCCCGGTCGAAGCGATTACCGATGCGCGTCAGAACGGGCCGTTCAAGGACCTGTTCGATTTCTGCGCCCGCGTCGATCTCAAGCGGGTCAACAAGCGAACGCTGGATGGTCTGATTCGCAGCGGTGCGCTGGATCGTCTCGGGCCGTACTTCGAACTGGAACCCAAGGCCTATCAGGCCAACATTGATCGTAACCGCTCGGTGCTGCTTGCCGCGCTGGAAGAAGCCATTCAGGCGGCAGAGCAGACCGCGCGCAGCCACGACAGTGGTCACGCAGACCTGTTTGGCGGCCTGTTCGTTGAAGCGGATGCCGATGTTTACGCCAATCATCGTAAGACCCGCGAGCTGAGCCTCAAGGACCGTCTGCGCGGTGAAAAGGAAACCCTGGGCCTGTACCTGACCGGTCACCCGATCGATGAATATGAAGGCGAGATTCGCCGCTTCGCTCGTCAGCGCATCATCGACCTCAAGCCCGCCAGAGACACCCAGACGGTGGCCGGCCTGATCATTGCCTTGCGCGTAATGAAGAACAAGAAGGGCGACAAGATGGGGTTCATTACCCTGGACGATCGCTCTGCACGCATTGAAGCATCACTGTTTGCCGAAGCGTTTCATTCGGCTCAATCACTGCTGCAGACCGATGCTATGGTGGTGGTCGAAGGCGAAGTCAGTAATGATGACTTCTCCGGGGGGCTGCGGTTGCGCGCCAAGCGGGTCATGAGTATCGAAGATGCGCGCACCAATCTGGCCGAGAGCCTGCGAGTGACGGTACGCGCCGAAGCACTCAAGGGCGACCGGCTGCGCTGGTTGGGTGATCTGTGCAAGCGCCATCGCGGTGCCTGTCCGATCACAGTGGACTACACGGGGCAGGACGCCCGTGCATTGCTGCAATTGGGAGAAGCATGGCGGATTGATCCCGCTGACAGCTTGATTCAAGCTCTGCGTGACCAGTTCGGACGTGAGAACGTCTTTCTCCAGTATCGTTGAACGTCGCAGGCTCGACTTGCGCTCAACCCTGAATTTTAATTTCGACCTGAACGCGCCGGTTCCGAACAGGAACGGCGCAGACGGATCAACCGGCCGGCCTCTTGGCCGTCGACCCAAGACGGATGCCTATGAACCCGAATTTTCTTGATTTCGAACAGCCTATCGCTGACTTGCAGGCCAAAATCGAAGAACTGCGCTTGGTGGGTAACGACAACTCGCTGAACATCGGCGACGAGATCTCCCGGCTGCAAGACAAGAGCAAGACGCTTACCGAAAGCATCTTCGGCAACCTGACCAGCTGGCAGATCGCGCGCATGGCACGCCATCCGCGTCGTCCCTACACGCTGGACTACATCGAAAACATCTTTACCGAGTTCGATGAGCTGCACGGTGATCGTCATTTCTCCGATGACGCAGCAATCGTCGGCGGTATTGCCCGTCTCGACGGCCAGCCGGTCATGGTTATCGGCCACCAGAAAGGTCGTGAAGTGCGCGAGAAGGTTCGTCGCAACTTCGGCATGCCGCGTCCCGAGGGCTATCGCAAGGCTTGCCGTCTGATGGAGATGGCCGAACGCTTCAAGATGCCGATTCTGACCTTCATTGACACACCGGGTGCCTACCCTGGTATCGACGCGGAAGAGCGCAACCAGAGCGAAGCGATTGCCTGGAACCTGCGCGTGATGGCCCGTCTCAAGACGCCGATCATCGCTACCGTTATCGGCGAAGGCGGTTCCGGTGGTGCGCTGGCCATTGGCGTCTGTGATCAGTTGAACATGCTGCAGTATTCGACCTACGCGGTAATCTCTCCGGAAGGCTGCGCGTCGATTCTGTGGAAAACCGCCGAGAAGGCACCGGATGCTGCCGAAGCCATGGGTATCACCGCTGACCGCCTGAAAGGATTGGGTATCGTCGACAAGGTCATCGCCGAACCACTGGGTGGCGCGCATCGTGATCCGGTCGCCGCCGCTGCCTTGATTCGCGAAGAGTTGAGCAGTCAGCTGGCGATGCTCAAGGAGTTCGATAACGATGAGCTGCTGGCCCGCCGTTATGACCGCTTGATGAGCTACGGTCTGTAAGCTGCGTCGCCACGATCGTTCCCACGTCTTGCGGGCTTCTGCCCGAAAGGCGTGGGAGCGAACCGCGCGACACTTCGTTTGTTCGCGAAAGGGCTGGCTTGAGCATTGAACCGTTCAGTGCGTGAATAAGCGAAGTTCGGTGAGAAACACCAATGACCACCTCCACACACAGCGGTCATGACCTTCCTGCCAGGCTCCTTCAGGCTTTGGTTCCCTGGCGCAACGCGCCAACCTGGCATATCGGCTTTTCCGGTGGCCTCGATTCCACGGTGCTGTTGCATCTTCTGGCTAAGCTCGCCAAGTGCGAAAGCCTGCCTGTCTTACACGCCATTCATGTTCATCACGGCCTGCAGGCCGCTGCCAATGCGTGGCCTGAACATTGTCGGCGGGTTTGTCAGGCGCTGGGTGTGGCATTTGAGCTGGTTCGGGTACACGTCGATCCTGGTGCGAGCATCGAGCAGGCTGCCCGGCAGGCGCGTTACACCGCGTTCACTGACAGGCTGGCTGAGGGGGATGTGTTGCTCACCGGCCAGCACCGTGACGATCAGGCCGAGACCCTGCTGTTCCGTCTGCTGCGCGGCGCTGGTGTACGCGGTCTGGCTGCCATGCCCGGTCAGCGAATTCTGGGGCGTGGGCATTTGGTGCGACCGCTGTTGGCAGTGTCTCGTGTCGAACTTGAAGGCTACGCACATCAGCACGGTCTGCATTGGGTCGAAGACCCGAGCAACGACGACTCTCGGTTCTCGCGCAACTTCTTGCGCAGTGACGTGCTGCCATTGCTGACCTCAAGATGGCCTCAGGCATCGATCAGTTTGGCGCGCACGGCGTGCCACCTCGGCGAAGCACAGCAATTGCTGGACGAGCTTGCGGTGCAGGATCTGGCCGGTGCCCAGGCCACGACACCATTTGCCTGGCTTGGTTTGCCGGTGCTGAGCATTGGCCCGCTTGCCGTGCTGTCCGCAGCAAGGCAGCGCAATGCATTGCGCCACTGGCTTGCGCCGCTGACGCGTCTGCCGGATACCGATCACTGGGCTGGCTGGGAGGCATTGCGCGACGCAGCGCAGGATGCCCGTCCGCTGTGGCGGCTTGCCGATGGCGAGCTGCACAGGGCGCAGGGCTGCATCTGGTGGGTGCCCGCTGACTGGGAGCATGTCCGTCACCCGGTAACAGACTGGCCCGACTGCCGCACACCGTTGCACTTGCCGGGCAATGGCTGGGTAAGCATTGAAGGTGATGCGCCGTGTGGCGCTCTGCAAATCCGCTACCGGCAGGGAGGAGAGGTGATGCACCTCGGCGGACGCGGCAGTCGTGATCTAAAACGGCTGCTAAATGAGCAGGCTGTACCGGTTTTTCTGCGCGGCAGATTGCCGCTGCTCTACTGTGATAATGACCTGCTGGCCGTCGCCAACCTGCCTGGACTGGACGGTTCGCCCAATGAAAGCTGGCGTTTGCACTGGGTTGTACCGACCAGCGACCAAAGTTTGAGCTGAAAGGCCCTTTCAGGTAGACTACGCTCCCTTCTTGATACAACTTCTGTTGGTTCTTTTGAAACAACGCAAGTTGCCGGTTACCAACCAGTGTTTGCTGGGTAATTCTTAAAATGTAGCGCACACCACACTGGCTTCGGCCGGTCGGTTTCAACGCAGCAGTTTGGGAGTGCACCGTGAATTTTGTCGGTAATCGGGGGCTTCGGCCTTCCTTCGCTATCCCCGGCGGCTCTGACCGCTTTAACGCAGACTTCTAGGGTTTTTCATGACGCGCTACATCTTCGTCACGGGCGGTGTTGTTTCTTCATTGGGGAAAGGCATTGCCTCGGCTTCATTGGCGGCCATCCTGGAGGCGCGGGGACTCAAGGTCACCATGCTCAAACTGGATCCCTACATCAACGTGGACCCAGGCACCATGAGCCCGTTCCAGCACGGTGAGGTGTTCGTCACTCACGACGGCGCCGAGACCGACCTGGACCTTGGTCACTACGAGCGGTTCATCCGCACCACCATGACCCAGAACAACAACTTCACCACCGGCCGTGTGTACGAACACGTCCTGCGCAAAGAGCGCCGTGGTGATTATCTGGGGGCGACCATTCAGGTCATTCCGCATATCACCGACGAAATCAAGCGCCGCATCATCAAGGGTGCAGGCGATGCCGATGTGGCGCTGGTCGAAATCGGCGGCACGGTGGGTGACATCGAGTCGCAGCCGTTCCTCGAGGCCATCCGCCAGTTGCGTTTCGAAGTCGGCGCACGCCGCGCGATGCTGATGCACCTGACGCTGGTGCCGTACATCGCTACTGCCGGCGAGACCAAGACCAAGCCGACTCAGCATTCGGTGAAGGAATTACGCTCCATCGGTCTGCAGCCTGATGTGCTGGTCTGCCGCTCCGACCACCCGATCGACGTGTCGTCGCGTCGCAAGATCGCTCAGTTCACCAACGTTGAAGAGCGTGCGGTTATCGCCCTTGAAGACGCGGACACCATCTACAAGATCCCGGGCATCCTGCATTCGCAAGGCCTGGACGATTTTGTGGTCGAGCGCTTTGGCCTGCAATGTGAGGGTGCCGATCTGTCCGAGTGGGACAAGGTCGTCGACGCCAAGCTCAACCCCGAGCACGAAGTCACCATCGCGATGGTCGGCAAATACATGGAACTGCTCGACGCCTACAAGTCGTTGATCGAAGCCATGAGCCACGCCGGCATCACCAACCGTACCAAGGTGAACCTGCGTTATATCGATTCCGAAGACATCGAAAACCAGGGCACCGGCCTGCTTGAAGGCGTGGATGCGATTCTGGTTCCAGGCGGCTTTGGCCTGCGTGGGGTCGAGGGCAAGATCACTGCCGTCCAGTTTGCACGGGAAAACAAGGTTCCGTATCTGGGCATCTGCCTGGGCATGCAAGTGGCGGTCATCGAGTTCGCACGTAACGTGCTGGGCTGGAAAGACGCCAACTCCACCGAGTTCAACCGTACCAGCGCGCACGCCGTGGTGGGTCTCATCACCGAGTGGGAAGATGCCACTGGTGCAGTCGAAACCCGTACCGAAAGTTCCGATCTGGGCGGCACCATGCGTCTTGGGGCGCAGGATTGCCAGCTTGAAGCTGGTTCGCTGGTACACGACTGCTACCGCAAGGACGTGATTGTCGAGCGTCATCGTCATCGCTACGAAGTGAACAACAATCTGCTGCCACAACTGATCGAGGCTGGACTGAAGATTTCCGGTCGCTCCGGCGACGGTGCGCTGGTTGAAGTGGTCGAAGCACCGGATCATCCATGGTTCGTCGCTTGCCAGTTCCACCCGGAATTCACTTCCACGCCCCGTGACGGTCATCCGCTGTTCAGCGGTTTCGTCAAGGCTGCACTGGCTCAACATCAGAAAAACTCCTGACAGGGACTTCACACATGGCTCAGAAAACAATTCGCGTAGGTTCGATCGAGATCGCCAACGACAAGCCAATGGTGCTGTTCGGCGGCATGAACGTACTCGAGTCCCGGGATATGGCCATGCAGGTCTGTGAAGAGTACGTAAGGGTGACCGAAAAGCTCGGTATCCCTTATGTGTTCAAAGCCAGCTTCGACAAGGCCAACCGCTCTTCGGTGAATTCCTACCGCGGGCCGGGCCTTGAAGAGGGCATGCGTATTTTCGAAGAGATCAAGCGCACCTTCAACGTGCCGCTGATCACCGACGTGCACGAGCCTCATCAGGCGGCCGTGGTTGCTGAAGT
This sequence comes from Pseudomonas sp. Pme6b, assembly GCF_058129925.1. Taxonomy (NCBI): domain Bacteria; kingdom Pseudomonadati; phylum Pseudomonadota; class Gammaproteobacteria; order Pseudomonadales; family Pseudomonadaceae; genus Pseudomonas; species Pseudomonas sp. Pme6b. The sequence continues at coordinate 4,565,525 of NZ_CM176704.1, read as the reverse complement.
GTGCGACATCATCCAGTTGCCGGCCTTCCTGTCGCGTCAGACCGATCTGGTCGTTGCGATGGCGAAGACCGGAGCAGTCATCAACATCAAGAAAGCCCAGTTTCTCGCACCTCAGGAAATGAAACACATCCTGACCAAGTGCGAAGAGGCGGGTAATGATCAGTTGATTCTCTGCGAGCGGGGTTCCAGCTTCGGTTACAACAATCTGGTGGTGGACATGCTCGGCTTCGGCGTCATGAAGCAGTTCGAATACCCGATCCTGTTCGATGTGACACACGCCCTGCAAATGCCGGGTGGTCGCTCCGATTCTGCCGGTGGCCGCCGCGCTCAGGTCCTGGATCTGGCCAAGGCCGGCATCAGCCAGAATCTGGCCGGCCTGTTCCTTGAAGCGCATCCGGACCCTGACAACGCCAAATGCGACGGCCCGTGTGCCCTGCGTCTGGACAAGCTGGAGCCGTTCCTGGCCCAGCTCAAGTCACTGGATGAACTTGTCAAAAGTTTTCCGATCGTAGAGACCGCTTGAACAGGGTTCTCCGGTAAAGTGCCGTTCCCCGTCATTCGTGACGGGGTTGTCGCATTCAGACCTGCCTTTTTTTGCGTCTGACTGCGAGCATTGTTTTCCCAGCTGCGTCGTTTTCGTCAATCTTGGAGTGTTTACAACAATGGCAAAAATCGTCGACATCAAAGGTCGTGAAGTTCTCGACTCCCGTGGCAATCCCACTGTAGAAGCAGATGTGGTCCTCGATAACGGCATCGTTGGCAGCGCCTGCGCGCCGTCTGGTGCTTCAACCGGCTCGCGCGAAGCGCTGGAGCTGCGTGATGGCGACAAGAGTCGTTACATGGGCAAGGGCGTTCTGAAGGCTGTAGCCAACATCAACGGCCCTATCCGTGACCTGCTTCTGGGCAAGGACCCGGTTGACCAGAAGGCTCTGGATCACGCGATGATCAAGCTGGACGGCACCGAGAACAAGGCAAGCCTGGGTGCAAACGCAATTCTTGCGGTCTCCCTGGCAGCTGCCAAGGCGGCGGCTCAGGATCAGGATCTGCCGTTGTACGCGCACATCGCCAACCTCAATGGCACACCGGGCGTGTACTCCATGCCGGTGCCGATGATGAACATCATCAACGGTGGCGAGCATGCTGATAACAACATCGACATCCAGGAATTCATGATCCAGCCTGTCGGCGCCAAAACCTTCGCTGAAGGCCTGCGCTGGGGCACCGAGATTTTCCATCACCTCAAGGCAGTGCTCAAGGCGCGTGGCCTGAACACCGCTGTTGGCGACGAAGGCGGTTTCTCGCCTAACCTGGCGTCCAACAAGGAAGCGCTCGACGCTATTGCCGAAGCCGTCGCCAATGCGGGTTACACGCTGGGCACCGACGTGACCCTGGCGCTGGACTGCGCGGCGAGCGAGTTCTACAAGAACGGCAAGTACAAACTCAGCGAAGAGGGCGAGTACAGCTCCGCCGAGTTTGCCGAATACCTTGCCGAGCTGACGCGCAAGCACCCGATCATTTCCATTGAAGACGGTCTGGACGAGTCCGATTGGGATGGCTGGAAAGTTCTCACCGACAAGATCGGCGAGAAAGTCCAACTGGTCGGTGACGACCTGTTCGTAACCAACACCAAGATCCTGAAAGAAGGCATCGACAAGAAGATCGCCAACTCGATTCTGATCAAGTTCAACCAGATCGGCTCCCTGACCGAAACGCTGGAAGCCATTCAGATGGCCAAAGCTGCCGGTTACACTGCGATCATCTCTCACCGTTCCGGCGAAACCGAAGACTCGACCATTGCCGACCTGGCTGTGGGCACGTCTGCCGGTCAGATCAAAACCGGTTCGCTGTGCCGCTCCGACCGCGTCTCCAAGTACAACCAACTGCTGCGCATCGAGGAGCAATTGGGCTCCAAGGCCGCGTATCGTGGTCGTGCCGAGTTTCGCGGTTGAGCCATAGATGGTAAAAAGACGCAGAGTGCTGCACAGACTCGAGTCACCTGACTTGCCTGCGCAGCTCCGATGCTGACGCTCCGCGGTAATCTGGAGTGATTGAGCCTGGCTTATGTCAGGCTCAATGCCCTCAGTCGTTTGTTGTTCACGTTGGCTCTGCTGTCTTTTTTACTGGGTACCTGATATTTCAATGCGCAGTCCTAACTGGTTGTTCCTCGTCCTGCTCCTGTTGCTGGCTGGCTTGCAGTACCGCCTTTGGGTCGGTAACGGAAGCCTTGCGCAAGTGGCCAGCCTGACTCAGCAGATTGCCGACCAGCACGCTGAGAATGAGGTGCTGCTGGAGCGCAACCGCGTGCTTGATGCCGAGGTCATGGAGTTGAAAAAGGGTCTGGAAACCGTCGAAGAACGTGCCCGACATGAGCTCGGCATGGTCAAGGACGGCGAAACCCTTTACCAGCTCGCGCAATAATCAAGTTGGTGCCATGAAAGACTTTCTTCCTGCCTTCTGGGCAGTGATACCTGCTGCGGGCATTGGTGCTCGCATGGCAGCTGACCGTCCCAAGCAATATTTGCAACTGGGCGGCCTGACAATTCTTGAACACAGCCTGCTTTGCTTTCTCGATCACCCTCGGCTCAAGGGCCTGGTGATCAGTCTGGCTGTGGACGACCCTTACTGGGCTGCATTGCCCTGCGCTAAAGATGCCCGCATTCAACGAGTGGATGGCGGCAGCGAGCGTTCAGGCTCGGTGCTCAATGCGCTTCTGCACCTGCCTGCGCAGGGCGCGAGTGACAATGACTGGGTGCTGGTGCATGACGCTGCGCGTCCTAATCTGGCGCGCAGTGATCTGGATAATCTGCTCGGTGAGCTGGCTGACGACCCGGTTGGCGGCCTGCTGGCCGTACCGGCTCGCGATACCCTCAAGCGTGCCGACAGCAGTGGTCGCGTGCTTGAAACTGTCGACCGGAGCCTGATCTGGCAAGCATTCACGCCGCAGATGTTTCGCCTTGGGGCCCTGCATCGCGCCCTGGCGGACAGCCTGGTGTCGAACGTGAACATCACCGATGAGGCATCGGCCATCGAGTGGGCGGGGCAGTCGCCACGCCTGATCGAAGGGCGGTCCGATAACATCAAGGTCACTCGCCCCAAGGATCTTGAATGGTTGCGTCAACGCCGCACTGAGTTCGGCCATTAGCTACTGGCGATACTCATCGCGCATCGCCAATCCTTCTTTAAGATAGTCCACCAGCTTGCGTACCTTGGGCGACAGGTGCCTTTGCTGCGGATAGAGCGCCCAAACGGCAGTATTGGGCGGTTGATGGGCTTCCAGCAATGAAACCAGCGTTCCGTCATTGAGGTGTTTCTGCACGTAATAGTCCGGCAACTGACACAGGCCAACCCCATGTAGCGCGGCATCCAGCACCGCCTGACCGCTGTTGCAGCGCCAGTTGCCCTGTACTCTCTGAGAAAACTCGCGGCCATTCTGCTGAAGTTGCCAGGTATCGCTGCCCCCGACCAGACAGTTGTGGCGATTCAGTTCCGACAGGCTGTGAGGTCGCCCGTAGCGTTCAATGTAGGAAGGCGCAGCACACAGATACATTTGCCGTGGCGCGAGGCGGGTTGCAACCATGCGCGAATCCTGTAGCCGGCCAAGGCGAATCGCCAGATCCATCCCTTCATGCACCAGATCAAGCGTTTCGTTGCTCAGCTCAATGTCGACCCGCAAGTGCGGATACAGGTCCATGAAGCGTGTCACCAGGGGCGTGATGAAGCGCTCGCCATAAGCCACAGCGCAGGTCATGCGCAGCAACCCTTTTGGCTCGCTGGCCAGATCGCCTACAGCGCGCAGTGCTTCTTCGCGGCCGTCCTGCAAACGTTGGCAGTGATGCAAAAAAGTTTGACCAGCCTCGGTCAGCGCGACCTTGCGCGTGCTGCGATAAAGCAAACGGGTTTGCAGTCGTTCTTCAAGGCGCACGATCTGGCGGCTGATGTGTGACGAGGAAACCCCAAGCCTTTGTGCTGCCGCTGTGAACTGGCCACATTCAGCGACCGCAACGAATTCGTCCAGACCTTCCCAGCGATTGATGTGCATGGATTATCCCTGTACAGCATTAATGTTTTGCTTTTAGCCGTATTACTCGCCAATTGGCACTGTACTACACTGCAAACCTTGTTTTTACCCGTCGGAGAAGTTTGATGATCAAGTCGCGCGCTGCTGTCGCTTTTGAAGCCAAAAAGCCATTGGAGATCGTTGAAGTCGATGTCGCCATGCCCAAGGCCGGAGAAGTGCTGCTCAAAGTAGTGGCTTCCGGCGTCTGCCATACCGATGCCTACACACTTTCCGGTGCCGATCCCGAAGGGATTTTCCCATCGATCCTCGGCCACGAAGGCGGTGCGATTGTCGAAGCCATTGGCGAAGGTGTCACCTCTGTCGCGGTCGGTGATCACGTTATTCCGCTGTACACCCCGGAATGCCGCCAGTGCAAATTCTGCCGTTCGGGCAAGACCAACCTGTGTCAGGCGATTCGTGCCACGCAGGGTAAAGGCCTGATGCCGGATGGCACCACGCGTTTTTCCTACAAGGGCGAGCCGATTTTCCACTACATGGGCACTTCGACCTTCTCCGAATACACCGTACTGCCGGAAATCTCGGTGGCCAAAATCGACAAACAGGCACCGCTGGAAAAAGTCTGCCTGCTGGGTTGTGGTGTCACCACCGGTATCGGTGCGGTGCTCAACACTGCCAAGGTCAAGCCTGGCGATACCGTAGCGATCTTCGGTCTGGGCGGTATCGGCCTCTCAGCGTTGATCGGCGCGGTCAAAGCCAAAGCGTCTCGAATCATCGCCATTGATATCAACCCGGCCAAGTTCGAGATCGCCAAACAGTTGGGCGCGACTGACTGCGTCAATCCGAAAGATTTCGACCGTCCTATTCAGGAAGTCATTGTTGACATGACCGATGGCGGCGTCGACTTCTCGTTTGAGTGCATCGGTAATGTGCAACTGATGCGTGCAGCGCTGGAATCCTGCCACAAGGGCTGGGGCGAGTCGGTCATTATCGGCGTGGCCGGTGCCGGTCAGGAAATCTCTACCCGTCCGTTCCAGCTGGTGACAGGACGCGTCTGGCGCGGTTCGGCATTTGGTGGCGTGCGTGGCCGCACCGAACTGCCAAGCTATGTCGACATGGCGCAGACCGGTGAAATCCCGCTGGACACGTTCATCACCCATACCATGGGCCTGGAAGACATCAACAAGGCGTTCGACCTGATGCATGAAGGCAAAAGCATCCGCACCGTCATTCATTTTTGAGGAGCAGCGGCAAGCGGCAAGCACGAAGATTTGTTACATGCTTGTAGCTTGCCGCTTGCAACTGGAGGAAGCGACATGCCTTTGGAAAATATTTCCTGCCAGAAAAGCTTCGGCGGCTGGCACAAGCGTTACAAACACCACTCTCAAGTACTGGGTTGTGACATGGTGTTTGCGGTCTATCTGCCGCCCCAGGCAGAGCAGGGCAGCAAGCTCCCGGTGCTGTACTGGTTGTCCGGTCTGACCTGCACCGACGAGAACTTCATGCAGAAAGCCGCCGCTCACCGGCTCGCTGCCGAGCTGGGCATTATTATCGTGGCATCCGACACCAGCCCGCGCGGTGCCGACGTAGCAGACGACCCTGAGGGTGCCTGGGACTTCGGTCAAGGGGCAGGCTTCTATCTCAATGCCACCGAACAGCCATATGCGCGGCATTACCAGATGCATGATTACGTCGTCAGGGAGCTGCCAGCCCTTATCGAAGAGCACTTCCCGGCGTCAGAGGCGCGCAGTATCAGCGGGCACTCGATGGGCGGGCATGGGGCGCTGGTCTGCGCACTGCGCAATCCCGGTCGCTACAGGTCGGTATCGGCGTTCTCGCCGATCAGCAATCCGATTGACTGCCCGTGGGGGCAAAAGGCGTTCTCCCGTTATCTGGGTGAAGACCGTTCGCGTTGGCGCGAGTGGGATGCCAGTGTGTTGATTGGGCAAGCGTCGGAAAAACTGCCGACGCTGGTGGATCAGGGTGATCGTGATGACTTTCTGGTCAATCAGCTCAAGCCTGAAGTTCTGGTTCAGGCCGCCAAGGCTGCGAACTATCCGCTGACCTTGCGGATGCAGCCAGGTTATGACCACAGCTATTTCTTCATCGCCAGCTTCATCGAAGACCATCTAAGGCATCACGCTGAAGCCTTGAACAGCTAACGAGCGCCAAAGCAGGTAGAATCACGCCCTGACTTTTTTCAGGGCGTTTTTTTATGCGTATTGGCCATGGCTATGATGTGCACCGTTTCGCTGAAGGCGACTTCATTACCTTGGGCGGCGTGCGGATTGCACACGGGTTCGGCCTGCTGGCCCATTCCGATGGCGATGTCCTGCTGCATGCCCTGAGCGATGCGCTTTTGGGTGCCGCGGCACTGGGCGATATCGGCAAGCACTTTCCTGACACCGATCCGCAGTTCAAAGGTGCCGACAGCCGCGTGCTGCTGCGTCATGTCCTCAAGCAGATCCACGGCAAAGGCTGGAAAGTCGGTAATGTCGACGCCACCATCGTTGCCCAGGCACCGAAAATGGCACCGCATATCGATGCCATGCGTGCCTTGATCGCTGAAGATCTACAGGTTGAGCTGGACCAGGTGAACGTGAAAGCGACAACGACAGAAAAACTCGGCTTTACCGGACGTGAAGAAGGCATCGCGGTGCATGCCGTTGCGTTGTTGCTGCGCGCATGAATGAACTTGAACTGCTTGGCCCCAGGGCCTACGGCGATGCACTGGGTCGTGCAGCCCTCAAGGCGACTGCCGAAGACTTTCAGGTCGACGAAGTGCTGGACATTCCGCTTTCAGGCGATGGCGAGCATTTATGGCTGTGGGTCGAAAAACGCGGCCTGAATACCGAAGAGGCGGCACGTCGGCTGGCCCGGGCCGCGGGGGTGCAGTTGCGTACGGTCAGCTATGCCGGTCTCAAGGACCGCCAGGCACTGACCCGCCAGTGGTTCAGCATTCAACTGCCGGGCAAGGCCGATCCTGATCTGTCGGCCGCGCAGGACGATACGCTGCAGATTCTCAAAAGCACTCGACACAAGCGCAAGCTGCAACGCGGTGCTCACGCTGCGAATGGCTTTACGTTGCGGCTTACGCAACTGGATGCTGATACGGACGCTTTGAACCAGCGCCTTGAAATAATTGCCCGGCAGGGCATCCCCAACTACTTTGGTACGCAGCGTTTCGGTTATCAGGGCGGAAATCTTGGCGAGGCACGCGATTACGCTGCCCGCAAAGCGCTGCCTGAGCAACGTGCGGTGCGTTCGCGATTGTTATCCACAGCGCGCAGCTACCTGTTCAATCGGGTTCTGGCAGCCCGCGTTGCCGATGGCAGCTGGGAAAAGGCTCAGGTAGGGGATCTGCTCGCTTTCACCGACAGCCGCAGCTTTTTTCCGGCGGGTGTTGATGAGTGCAGCGATCCTCGGCTGGCGATTCTCGATCTGCACCCTACCGGGCCGCAGTGGGGTGAAGGCCCTTCGCCAGCCGGTGGCGCGACGGCAGAACTGGAAAATGCCATCGCCAATGATGAGTCTGCGTTGCGTGACTGGCTGGTCAGAGCGGGCATGGCGCACGAACGACGCATCCTGCGACTGCCCATTGGGCGGCTGACGTGGCATTATCCCGAATCTGACATTCTGCAACTGGAATTCGTCCTTCCGCCCGGATGCTTCGCCACCGTTTTAGTGCGCGAACTCATTGATCTGGTGCCGGTTGGGCAGACGGACAGCCCATGCGTATTCTGATATCAAATGATGACGGGGTGAACGCGCCCGGTCTTGTCGCGCTCCATGCGGCGCTGGCGGACTATGCCGAGTGCGTGGTGATCGCCCCTGATCAGGACAAAAGCGGTGCCAGCAGTTCCCTGACACTCGACCGGCCCTTGCACCCACATACACTGGCCAATGGCTTCATCAGTCTCAATGGTACGCCGGCCGACTGCGTGCATCTGGGGATTCATGGGTTATTGGAGCATCAACCGGACATGGTGGTTTCAGGTATCAACCTGGGTGCCAATCTGGGCGACGATGTACTGTATTCCGGAACGGTCGCTGCAGCGCTTGAAGGGCGTTTTCTGCAGCGTCCGTCGTTTGCCTTTTCGTTTTTGTCACGTCAGCCGGATAATCTGGCGACGGCGGCGCATTATGCGCGTTTGCTGGTCGAGGCCCATGAGCAACTCGACCTGCCACCCCGCACGGTACTGAACGTGAATATTCCGAACCTGCCGCTTGAGCATATCCGCGGCATTCAACTGACCCGACTGGGGCACCGTGCCCGTGCTGCGGCGCCGGTAAAGGTTGTCGACCCGCGTGGTCGTGCCGGCTACTGGATTGCCGCTGCCGGCGATGTAGAGGACGGCGGTGCTGGCACCGACTTCCATGCGGTGATACAGGGTTACGTATCGATTACACCGTTGCAGCTGGATCGAACTTATCAGGACGGATTCAGCAGCCTGAATACCTGGCTGGAGGGTCTTCGTTGATGTCGCGCGAGCAGGATGATCTATTGCGTCGCGGGATCGGGATGACCTCGCAGCGCACCCGTGAACGTCTGATCCAGCGCCTCTGCGAAGAGGGTATTTCCAACCAGCGGGTGCTGGACGTCATTCGCAAGACGCCCCGGCATCTGTTTGTCGATGAAGCGCTGGCGCATCGCGCTTATGAAGACACAGCGCTGCCCATCGGCCACAACCAGACGATTTCCCAGCCTTACATGGTCGCGCGGATGAGCGAGCTGCTATTGGCAGCAGGTCCGCTGGACAAGGTCATGGAGATCGGTACAGGGTCGGGCTACCAAACCGCGGTGCTGGCGCAGCTGGTGGAGCGTGTATTTTCGGTCGAGCGTATCAAAGTCCTTCAGGACCGCGCCAAGGAGCGTCTGGTCGAGCTCAATCTGCGTAATGTGGTTTTCCGCTGGGGCGACGGCTGGGAAGGCTGGCCTGCTCTGGCACCTTATAACGGCATTATCGTCACGGCAGTGGCAACCGACGTACCGCAGGCGCTGCTTGATCAACTGGCACCTGGAGGTCGGCTGGTCATACCGGTGGGTTCGGGAGAGGTTCAGCAATTGATGCTGATCATCCGTGAAGAAAACGGTTTTTCCCGGCACGTACTGGGGGCTGTGCGCTTCGTGCCACTGCTCAACGGGCCAATCGCGTGAAGATTGTCTGCGGTAAACAGTGAATTCTGGCTTCAGTCATTGGTCTACAGCGCGCGGCCCGGAATGTTGAATGGCCTGATGGCATCATTCCATGTAGCTGATTGATACATAACAACGTTTTTTCAACGGTTAATCACTGGCTGCCCGTCGCTATTACGGCACAATAGGCATCTTTTTTGAATTCAGTCACCAGTAAAGGGAGTGGCGGGTGAGTCTCACAGTCATTCAGCAGCTCAGGTCTTCAAGAAGTTATCAGCGTCTGGTGATTGGCATTGCTCTCAGTGTCCTTTTGGTCGGCTGCTCCAGCACGCCTTCAGGCGGTGTTCGTGTCGTTGATCGTAACGGTAATGCCGTTGCCCAGCGCCCGACGGTAACCACCGGCCAATACGTGGTCAGGCGCGGTGACACGCTTTTTTCTATTGCATTCCGTTACGGCTGGGACTGGAAAGCGCTGGCTGCCCGTAATCAGATCCCCGAGCCGTTTACCATCAAGCCAGGTCAGACAATTCGCTTTGACGGGCGCTCCTCTTCAACGCAGGACGTAGCGTCGACTTCTGGCGCAGGACGTCCGGTGACCTCTACATCAACCAGCACCAGCAGTTCCGGATCCGTCAAAACTACGGTTATTTCCAAGCCTGTTGCGGTTGTACCTGTGGTAATACCTCCTTCTGCGACCACCGGGACAGGCCCGGCCGGCAAGTCTCCGACGGGTTGGACCTGGCCTTCAAGTGGCATTTTGATAGGAAAATTTTCCTCAAACGGCAGTTTGAATAAAGGAATTGATATCGCTGGTGATTTGGGACAGCCTGTTTTGGCAGCGTCTGATGGTTCAGTTGTTTACGCCGGAAGTGGATTACGGGGCTACGGCGAATTGATCATCATCAAACACAGCGATACCTACGTCAGTGCCTACGGTCATAATCGCAGGCTTTTGGTACGGGAAGGTCAACAGGTCAAGGCAGGGCAAACGATTGCCGAGATGGGGTCAACAGGAACTGACCGGGTGAAACTGCATTTTGAGATTCGCCGCCAAGGGAAACCTGTAGATCCATTGGGATTTTTGCCACGTCGTTGATAGTTGCCAGCCTGTTCCGGGCGTATTAGGAACAGGCTCAAGTGTTGCCATGGAATCAGGCGATACTGGAGCTTGAGGTCGAACTCACCAAAGGACTAAAACAATGGCTCTTGGCAACGAAGCGCCGGAGTTTGACATCGATGATGAAGTGCTCCTTATGGAAGCCGGCATTGTCCTGAAGGAAGCGTCAAACGAGAAGCAGCCACCCGCTGCCTCCGGACGCGCCAAGGTCAAGCATTCAACATCGCTCAAACAACACAAGTACATTGACTACACGCGGGCGCTTGATGCTACCCAGCTGTACCTCAATGAAATCGGTTTTTCTCCTCTACTATCCCCGGAAGAAGAAGTTCATTTTGCGCGTCTGTCGCAAAGTGGAGACCCGGCCGGGCGCAAACGCATGATTGAAAGCAATCTGCGTCTGGTAGTTAAAATTGCCAGACGTTATGTCAATCGTGGGCTGTCATTGCTTGACCTGATCGAGGAGGGCAACCTGGGGTTGATTCGGGCGGTTGAAAAATTCGACCCTGAACGCGGCTTTCGTTTTTCCACCTACGCCACCTGGTGGATTCGCCAGACCATCGAACGCGCGATCATGAATCAGACCCGGACCATCCGGCTGCCGATTCACGTCGTCAAGGAGCTGAATGTTTATCTGCGCGCGGCCCGAGAGCTGACCCAGAAGCTGGATCATGAACCTTCTCCCGAAGAAATCGCCAATCTGCTGGAAAAACCGGTAGGTGAGGTCAAGCGCATGCTCGGTCTCAACGAGCGTGTCTCGTCGGTGGACGTCTCGCTGGGGCCTGATTCGGACAAGACGCTGCTCGACACCTTGACCGACGATCGTCCGACCGACCCCTGTGAGCTGCTGCAGGACGATGATCTGTCCCATAGCATCGATCAATGGTTGTCTGAGTTGACCGAGAAGCAACGGGAGGTTGTCATCCGTCGCTTTGGCTTGCGCGGACATGAAAGCAGCACACTTGAAGATGTAGGGCTTGAGATCGGTCTGACGCGTGAGCGGGTCAGGCAGATTCAGGTTGAAGGGCTCAAGCGCCTGCGTGAGATCCTTGAAAAAAACGGCTTGTCCAGCGAGTCTCTCTTCCAGTAACCAACCCCTCGTAATGTCAATCCAGGGCCGATATAACACAGAGTGTGTATATCGGCCTTTTTATATGTCTTTCGTTATTTGAATGTCGTAGGTCAATGCGCCTGCTCGGCCTTTCAGCTTTCAAAGCCTGTAAGTCATTGCGTACGGTTGTTGTAAGTCATTCAGGTAACAACAGTGAGGCTTGTCGCCAAACAGCTGTGTTTACGGATTTAACACGTTGTTTTAAATAGAGATTATATTTTTAAGGTGATTGACATGGAAATATCCTGGAGCGTTTGAGGTGTTGCTCTGCGGGTTTAAATCTCTAATATCGAAGCTGTGCCAACGGACAGGCGCAGGCCATCAAGGATGACGGTCAAGGACATCGCAGGATGCGATTCATCAGGATGATGACAACGGAATACAGGGATCAGGGATAAAATGTGGGCGGGTCATACCGCCCCTTTTTTTATCTGCAGAAAACCGGACAGATTCAACAAAAAAGGGTATCCGTCCGGCGAAGTCATCTACCCAGCCCTTCAAAGCCAAGACATGGTGTGCACTTAAATTTTAGTGGACACCATTTCTAGCCTTTTAAGCGGGTCTTTCATGCAGCCACAACGCCGTTCCTACTCCAAATCCTTCAAGGCCCATGTCATTCAAGAGTGCGCCCAGCCCGGGGCCTCGATTGCCAATGTCGCGCTGAGCCACAGCCTTAACGCGAACCTCGTCCATAAATTGATTCGAGTGCAAACGCAGAAAGCCATGGCGCTGCAACCTGCGTTCATTCCGTTACCCTTGCAGCTAGCCGGAGCAAATTCGCAGGTTGCGTTATCGACTATCTGTCTCGAAATCCCACATCCGCGCGGCACCGTCAAAGTGAACTGGCCGACCGAAAGCGCTGACGCCTGCGCCACCTTTCTGCGAGACCTGTTGCGATGATCCGCATCGACGCCATCTGGCTCGCCACCGAGCCCATGGACATGCGCGCTGGTACCGACACTGCTCTGGCGCGGGTGGTCGCGGTGTTCGGTGCGGCGCAGCCGCACTGTGCTTATCTGTTTGCCAACCGCCGCGCAAATCGAATGAAAGTGCTGGTGAACGATGGGTTGGGTATCTGGCTGGCGGCGCGCCGCCTGCATCATGGCAAGTTCTTCTGGCCGGGTTCTCGACGCGGCTCTCAGATGGAATTAGGTGGAGAACAACTGCATGCCTTGGTGCTGGGTTTGCCTTGGCAAAGAGTCGGGCAAGGTAGCGTAATTTCCATCATATAACGCCTGCCACGACCAGCTAGGCCGTGCAATTGTCCAATGAGCCTATCGTCGCTTTTAGGCTGTTCTGGCAAAATCGGCAGCATGACTTCGCTTCCTAATCTCGACCACTTAAGCCCTGAACAACTGCGTGCTCTGGCGGCGGAGTTGATGCAGCGTGTCGAGAACCTCGATCAGAAAGTCGAGACAATGGGTAAGCAAATCCACCATCACAAAACGGTCAACGAGAAACTGGCCCACGAGATCGCGCAGCTCAAGCGCTTCAAGTTTGCCAAGCGCAGCGAGCAACTAAGCCCGGATCAGGCCAGCCTGCTTGATGACCTGACCGACACCGATATCGCGGCCATCGAAACCGAGCTTGAAGCGCTGCGACCCGCGCCTGTTTCGAGCGAGGCTCGGCGAAAACCTAAACGTACCGCCTTGCCGCCGCAGTTTCCGCGCACCCTGATCCACCACGAACCCTGTAACAGCCACTGCCAGTGCGGCTGCGTCCTCAAGCGCATTGGCGAGGATGTCAGCGAGAAGCTCGACTACACGCCGGGCGTGTTCACCGTGGAGCGTCACATCTGTGGCAAGTGGGTATGCGATCAGTGCGAAACCCTGATCCAGGCACCGGTTCCGGCGCAGGTCATCGACAAGGGCATCCCGACCGCCGGCTTGCTAGCCCACGTGATGATCGCAAAGTTCGCCGACCATTTACCGCTCTATCGTCAGGAGTCGATTTTTGGTCGGGCCGGTCTGGCCATTGCCCGCTCGACCTTGGCGCAATGGGTCGGCAGCTGTGGCGTGCAGTTGCAGCCGCTGGCCGATGCCTTGCACGATGCTGTTCTTGAACATGGCGTAATCCACGCCGATGAAACGCCGGTGCAGATGCTTACGCCGGGCGCAAAGAAAACCCATTGCGCGTATATCTGGGCCTACGCCACCTGCCAGTTCTCGGACTTGGCAGCGGTCGTTTACGACTTCAGCCAGAGCCGCTCCGGAGAAAATGCACGCAACTTCCTGCAAGGCTGGAAAGGCAAGCTGGTCTGTGATGATTTTGGCGGCTACAAGGCCAGCTTCGAACCCGGCGTCACCGAGATTGGCTGCATGGCCCATGCACGGCGCAAGTTCTTCGAGCTGCACGCCACGAACAAGAGCCAGCTCGCCGAACAGGCCTTGCGCTACATCCAGTTGCTTTACGAAATCGAGAGTGAAGTCCGCCACTTGCAACCTGATTTACGCCGCCGAATACGCCAAGAAAGGGCCGTGCCGGTGATGGATGCCTTGCATGCCTGGATGATCGCCCAACGCCAACTTGTGCCCGATGGCTCGGCTATCGCCAAAGCTTTGGATTACAGCCTGAAACGCTGGACGGCGCTGTCGCGCTATCTCGATGACGGGGCTGTACCCATTGACAATAATTGGTGCGAGAACCAGATCCGACCATGGGCGTTGGGTCGCAAGAACTGGCTATTTGCAGGTTCACTGCGCAGCGGCAAACGGGCAGCGGCGATAATGAGTTTGATCCAATCGGCGCGACTCAATGGGCATGATCCGTATGTTTATTTGAAGGACGTCCTCAGGCGCCTACCGACGCAGCGGGCGAGTGAGATCGATCACTTGCTGCCGCATAAGTGGGGACTTAAATGACGCACCTTGAGCAGTAGTCAATTCTGGGGTATAGCTGCTCGGTGGTCATGATCCGCTCAGAATCCGTCAACAAATTCCTGAATGAGGAAATCGACAAACGCGCGTGCTTTGGAGGAGATTTGCCGGGAGCTCGGATAAATAGCCCAGACAGCGCGGCTTTGTTCGAGAGCAAAAGAGGAAAGGACTTCGACCAGATCCCCTTTATTCAAGGACGCTCGGGCATTCCATAGCGATATGGAAGCGATCCCCAGCCCTTCTACAGCCGCTATTCGAGCAGCTTCCCCGCAGTTGACTCTAAAAGAGCCGTTAATAATAGAAAATGGATTGCGTGCGTTACCGGCGAAGTGCCAGCGATTCTCTTCTCCTAATGTAATGCAATCGTGGCGGCTCAAATCTTCGGGCTCTCCCGGCTCACCTTTTTGCTCAAGGTAGGCCGGGGACGCGCAAAGGATACGGGTGTCGTTTCCAAGCTTGCGCGCCACATGTGTTGAGTCCTTCAGTGCGGCGATGCGAATGGCCACATCAATGCCGATCTCCGTTAAGTTTTGCACTTCATCCGAAAGCACCAGGTCTATTTTCAGATTTGGATGGCTTCTTAGAAAGCGAGTCACCGCAGGCATCAAACAGACCCTGGCGAAAGAGCCGGGGGCGGAGATACGCAATACGCGTTTAGGCGTCTCCTGGCTCTTCACAGTCGTAAAATAAGCTTCGTCCACAGCGGCTATGATACGAGAAGCATGAGGCAGGAAAAGCGCACCGTCCTCTGTAAGGGTCACCTGCCTTGTCGTGCGATGCAGCAACCGCATGCCCAATGACTTCTCGAGCTTGGCGAGTTTTTGACTCGCTACCGAAGGCACCAGCCCTAACTCCGCCCCAGCAGCGGTGATGTTTCCCATTTCCATGGATCTGACAAACAGGTTCAACGCTTGAATATCCATGGGCTGGCCCCGCTCAGCGTGTCTGCACCGGTGTTGCGTTGATCTTCACTCGCATCAAACTATAGGGTTTTTCTCGTAAATCCTTGCCACCATGAAATCCCGCCTGGCGATGGAGTTGGTTGGCAGTGAAGTAAAGGTAACCGTCAGTTCCCACAGAGAGTGTGTCCGGCCACAGTATGCGTGGATCGTGAACGACCGTCTGCCAACTGCCATCGGGCAGGCGCTTGCGAATACTGTTGTCTTCATAGTCGCCAGCGTAGACAGCACCTTCGCTGTCAGCCTCCAGCCCGTCCGATGGCCCTTTTTCGCCCAGATCCTTAACTGCATCGGTGAGCTGTTGCTCGGTGACGTTCGGGTCGCGCAAGAGCTTTGTAGATACCGAATACAGGTGGCGGCTGGACAGTGGGCAGAAATACAGAGTCTGGCGATCCGCCGACAGAGCAATACCGTCAGAAGCAACGGCAAATGGCTTGCTGCTTCCATCGGCATTGCGAACTCTCAGCAGTTGACCTTCAACCCTTGGCACAAAGTCTGGATCAGCTGATGTCGATGCCGCGCCACTCAAACGCCGTACTGCTTTACCCGTGGCAATGTCCATGACAATGATTGCGCCCGGCCCACTAAGAGAGGAGTCGGTGATGTAAATGACGCCTTCCTTACCGGCACTGAAGTCAAAACGCATGTCGTTGACGTAGGTGCTGGGCAACACGACATTTTCAGGAAAGACCAACGTCTTGACGACCTTGTTGGTGTGAAGATCAACGGCCACCAACTTGGCGCCACCCGCGAGCGGCTTGGAGAATTCGGGTGCAGCGGTATCAAGGATCCACAGGTGCCCTAAGCCATCAGCAACAATACTCTGGACGCTGATGAAACCCTTTTCCGGATGCTGCAGGTCAGCCTGGTTCAGCGCAACATCGGGATAAGGCACCACCTTGCCGTCGCGTAATTCCCCGACAGTGAACGGCACTTTGTCGCCCCAACGGGGGAAGTTGACAAAAATGCGTCCCTTTTCACTGATGCTGACGCCCGTTGGCATAGCGTCGTGAAATGCGAAAACCTGTTCAATCTTTCCCTGAGGCTGGTCTTTTGGGAGATTGCTGAGCACAGCAGCCTGGGTAGACTGACTACTGAAAGCGACCATCAAGGCCACGGACGTCCACAAAATTGATTTTTTAAAAGCCAAAACAGATCTCCTTGGCCTACTTCAGGCGGGCCAATATCGAATAGTGAGACTGGCCTCGTCTCGTGGCCAGGCGGGCATACTGACGGGTATATTGCGACGTAAAAAGCCGGTAAATTCACCAGCACTTTCACTCGAAAAGAGAAAATGATGCGACTGGGCGACTTGAAGCTGTTTGTGCGCACTGTAAAGCTTGGAAGCTTCTCCAACGCGGCACGCGAGGCCGACCTTTTGCCGGGACAAGTCAGCGCTGCCATAAAGCGTCTGGAGCGCGAATTGGGTATCCGCTTGTTCGCCCGCTCCACCCGTAGTTTGCGTCTGACTGGAGAGGGGGAAACGTACCTCCCCAGCGCGATTACCGCATTGGAAGCCCTGGCTCAGGGGCAGGAGAGATTGCACGGTGAAGGCAACCAATTGCAGGGGATATTGCAGGTCGCCGCGCCATCTGATCTAGGCAGAAACGTGTTGTTATCCTGCTTCAGCCAATTTCGCAAAGAACACCCACAGCTTACTTTGCGCCTGCTGATTTCTGATCGGCTGGCCAATGTTTTCCGTGACCCAGTCGACATCGCCATCCGTTATGGCTGCGCGGAAGATGCGAGCTACGTAGAACGGCCTTTGGCCGCCTGGAATCGACGGGTGCTGGTTGCATCACCGGCTTACCTTTCCCGTCATGGTAGGCCGGCCATGCTGGAAGATCTGAGTCATCATTCCTGCCTTCTGTACATGCTCAATGAGCACGTCTATGACAATTGGAAGTTTGGGCAGCAGAAGATTCCTGTCAAAGGCCTATTGCTGAGTGACGATGCAGATGTCGTTAGACTTTGGGCGATTGCAGGCGAAGGGATCGCGTACAAGTCCTGGCTTGATGTCCGCGAGGATGTGCTTAGCGGTCGTCTGGAAATTTTGCTTGCACAGCATCTTGGGGAATTGAGTCCGTTAAATCTGGTCTGTCCGCACCGCAAGCAATACTCGCCGGCAGTACGGCAGTTGCACCAGATGCTTAGCCGCCATTTAGCGCCCTTCGCTGCGGATATGGCCGCAGCGTTGGCGAATGCCGAAATCCCTGACTCGACTGCGTAATTAGTTGCTTGTAAGGGTGATGCCTGAGGTTTGATTCTTGAAAGGCGAGTTCTGAATTCGTTGATTGCTGACTACTGGGGTATGGCGTTGAGGGGTAGTTTTGATTGGGCAGAAGTTCTGCAAACACGGGAGTATCAGTTTTTTTGTGTTCGGGCTGGTTAGGGCCTGCCGTCAGGCAGGCCCTTGTTTTACCAGCTCGGTCTGGTAAATCGGTCTCCGTACAGGATCGCAAATTGATTCATTGCCACTTTCCAGTCGTGTGCCGCATGACCCCAGTTGGCGGTGATGTTGCGCAACCCAAGCCATATCAGTTTCGTCGCGGCCTCATCGGTCGGGAAGTGCCCTCGAGTCTTGATGATCTTGCGTAACTGGGCATTGATGCTCTCGATGGCATTGGTCGTGTAAACCACTTTGCGGATGCCCGCCGGGAAAACAAAAAACGGTATAACCCGATCCCAGGCGCGACGCCATGCAGCAACCACAGTCGGATACTGAACCGCCCCGGGTTTCTCGGAGACTCCAACCTTTGAGAGGATGGAGCGATGAAAAAACTACCGAAGTATTCCCCAGAGGTCCGTGAGCGGGCCATCAGGATGGTTTTCGAACACCTTCCTGAGTACGAGTCGCAGTGGGCCACCATCAGTGCCATTGCCCCCAAGATCGGCTGCACGCCCGAGACATTACGGCTGTGGGTTCGCCAATCTGAGCGCAACAGCGGCCAGCGTGATGGGCTGAGCACAGTCGAACGTGAGCGAGTCAAGCTCTTGGAGCGTGAGAACCGTCAGTTGCGTCAAGCTAACGAGATCTTGCGTAAGGCCTCAGCCTATTTTGCCCAGGCGGAGCTCGACCGCCCATTCAAACGATGAAGACGTTTATTGATGAAAACCGCCAGTCTTACGGGGTCGAGCCGATTTGCAAGGTGTTGCCAATCGCCCCGTCGACGTACTACCGGTACGCTGCTCAGCAGGCTGACCCCAGCCAGCAGTCAGCGCGTGCGCAGCGTGACCAGGAACTGGGTGAGCACATCCAGCGAGTCTGGGATGAGCACTTCCAGGTATATGGCGTGCGCAAGGTCTGGCGACAATTGCTGCGTGACGGACTGCAAGTCGCCCGCTGTACGGTGCAACGTCTGATGGGAGAGCTGGGCCTGCAAGGCGTGGTACGCGGCAAGCCCGTCAAGACGACGGTCAGCGACCAAGCCAGGCCGTGCCCGCAGGATCATGTCAACCGTCAGTTTGTGGCTGAGTGCCCGAACGCCCTATGGGTATCGGACTTTACCTACGTCAGTACCTGGCAGGGTTTTGTTTACGTGGCCTTCATCATTGATGTCTTTGCCCGATTCATCGTCGGTTGGAAGGTGTCCAGTTCAGCGCGTACCGATTTTGTACTCGATGCACTGGAGCAAGCCCTTTACGCCCGTCGCCCAGTCAAGCAGGGTGGACTCATTCACCACAGTGACCGTGGCGTGCAGTACGTGTCCATTCGCTATACCGAGCGTCTTGTCGAAGCCGGTATTGAGCCATCGGTCGGGAGTGTCGGTGACTCTTACGACAATGCTTTGGCTGAGACCATCAATGGTCTTTACAAGGCTGAAGTGATTCATCGACGCTCTTGGCCCACACGGGGGGCGGTGGAGCTGGAAACCCTGAAATGGGTGGACTGGTTCAATCACCGCCGCCTGCTGGAGCCAATCGGTCATATTCCACCGGTCGAAGCAGAAGCAATCTATTATCAGCAACTCACCGAGTCTGCCCAGGTGGCATGACTCAAACAAAAGGGTCTCCGAGAAACCCGGGGCGGTTCAATACTGCTTGCCCCAGGGGCCCGCTTCAAAGGCGTTAAGCTCTTGCTCAGCCACATCTGCATTGATCGCCTGGTAGATCGGCTTGAGTGCTTTGGCCAGTGCCCGACGTTTATCCCAAGCGGCATAGTCCAAGCTGTTGCGGATCAGATGCACGATGCAGGTTTGCAGCGTCGTGGCAGGAAAAACCGCCCCCAACGCCTCCGGTATTCCTTTGAGGCCATCCGTGACGGCGATCAGAACATCTTCAACGCCACGAGTCTTGAGGTCGTTGAACACCTTCATCCAAAACTTGGCACCCTCGGTGCTCTCGATCCATATACCCAGAATGTCGCGCGTGCCATCAGGTAATACCCCCAGCGCCAGATAAATAGCCTTGTTGCACACTAACCCCTCGTCCCGGATTTTGACCCGTAACGCATCGAAGAAGATCACCGGATACATCGGTTCCAAGGGTCGTTGCTGCCAAGTGCCCACCTCTTCCATGACCGCATCGGTGACTGAGCTGATGAAGTCATGGGACACGTTAGTTCCATACTGCTCAGATAGAAAAGCGCGGATCTCACGCACCGTCATGCCCCGGGCGTACATGGCAATTATCTTGTCGTCGAAGCCTGTAAAACGTCGTTCGTGCTTGGGAATCAGGATCGGGGCGAAGCTACCATCGCGGTCTCTGGGGATATCCAGGCGAAGCGGCCCGTCGTCGGTCAGAACCGTCTTGCTGCTTTTGCCATTACGCTGATTGGTCGACTCCTCAGGGCGCTCCGCGCCCTGAGGGTAACCAAGGTGGTGACCCAGCTCGGCGCCTAGCGCACGCTCGATCAGAGCCTTCTTGAACGCCATGGACGCGTCTTGAATGGCTTCGGCGCTCATCGGGCCTTTAACAAACTGCTCGATCAGCTCTTGGGGAATCGAGGGCAACTCCCTCGCTGTTGCATTGGCGGACTTCTTTTTGGTCGGCATACATGCACCTCTAGCTACATGTTATGCCCGAACACAAAATTTCTGACAGTCTCCCATATCCCCAAATCACGATAGCGGGGAGCGGGGAGCGATGGAACACTACCCCATTCCAAAAACCTTCAAATCCCAACCTCAACGCTCTCTCGTCCAGTCAGCTGTGACTTGGCTCATAGTCCCCCCCCTCAACCCCACCCGCATATCCGCCCCACTAGGCTGCTGATACAAACTCAACCCGAACTCCGGCATCACCGTAATCAGATAATCGAAAATATCCCCCTGTATGCGCTCGTACTCCACCCACACCGTCGTGCGGGTGAAGCAGTAGATTTCCAGCGGGATGCCCTGCGAAGTAGGCTCCAGCTGGCGAACCATGCAGGTCATGCCTGGATTGATGTCGACGTGGCTTTTCAGGTACGCCAGGGCGTAGGCGCGGAAGGTGCCGATGTTGGTCATGCGTCGGCGGTTGGCGGACATTTGTGCGACGTTGCCTTGTGCCTGGTTCCAAGCCAGTAATTCGGCCTGTTTGCGGCCGATGTAGTCGGTGAGCAGGTGGATTTGCATCAGTTGTTGTTCTTCATCGTCACGCACGAAGCGCACGCCGCTGGCGTCGATGAACAGGCTGCGCTTGATGCGTCGCCCGCCTGATTGCTGCATGCCGCGCCAGTTGCGGAACGACTCGGACATCAAGCGCCAGGTGGGGATGGAGACGATGGTTTTGTCGAAGTTCTGCACTTTGACGGTGTGCAGGGTGATGTCCACCACATCGCCGTCCGCGCCGACCTGCGGCATTTCGATCCAGTCGCCGACGCGCAGCATGTCGTTGCTGGTCAACTGCACACTGGCGACGAAGGAGAGCAGGGTGTCCTTGTAGACCAGCAGGATGACCGCCGACATGGCGCCCAGGCCGGACAGCAGTAGCAGGGGCGAACGGTCGATCAGTGTGGCGACGATGATGATCCCGGCGAAGACGTACAGGATCATCTTCGACAGTTGCACGTAACCCTTGATGGAGCGCGTGCGGGCGTGTTCAGTGCGCGCGTAGATGTCCAGCAGGGCGTTGAGCAGGGTGCCGATGGCTAATGTCATGAACAGGATGGTGAACGCCATGGCGATGTTGCCGATCACGTTGCGGCCCGCAGTGCTCAGGCCCGGGACCAGCGTGAGGCCGAACTGAATGACCAGCGACGGCACCATCTGCGCCAGTCGGTGAAAGACCTTGTTGTGGCGGAAGTCGTTGACCCAGTGCAGGGACGGCTGACGGCCGAGCATCTTCACCGCGTACAGGACCACAAAGCGCGCGACACGACCAAGTACCAGCGCGGCGGTCAGCAACAGGACCAGTGCCAGCCCGGTGCGTACCCACGGGTGCTGGTCGAGCATGTCCCAGAGTTCCTGGGTCTTGAGCCAAAGCGAGTGAATATCCATAAAAGCATCGGGCCCGTTGCGCGAAGAGGGGGCGTGATTAAAACATTTACCGGGTCGGACGGGGCGGCCCGTCAGCACAAAGTGCACGTTGGGCAATGAATTCAAATTGTATTGATTGCTGAAGTAGACTCATCGCTCATTATCAAAGGAGTTGCGTCTTGCACCTATCCATCGTTCAACGCTGTGCGTCACGTCTTGGGTTGCAGGCCTTGTTGGTACTGGTCGGTCTGGCCTCGTCGACACTGGTCAGTGCCGCCGGCGCGTTACCGACCTACGGTGAAATGGACGCTGCAGGGTTCGCGGGCTCGCCCCGGGAGAACTACGCCCTGCAGGACTTTTCCGATAAATACCGTGCGACGCTGGATATTTCCGCCAAGGACGATGTGTTTCGTCCCGGCGTCATCAACGTGTACGACAAGGCCAGCGGTGCGGCCTTGATCCGCGTGCAGTCCGATGAGCTGGTACTTGGCACTGACCCGAAAACCGGCAAGGTCAAAACCAACGTGCACGAGTTGCCCTATGGCGAACAGAGCGTGCTGATCTATAAGGATTTCAACTTCGATGGCATCAAGGACCTGGCCTTGATGGACGGGCAGAACAGCTGCTATCACGGCCCCTCGTATCAGGTCTTTCTTGGCACTGCCGATGGTTTCCGGCACAGCGATTCGTTCACCGAACTGGCGCAAAACAACTGCGGCCTGTTCAGCGTGGATGAGAAAGCCCACAAGATCGAGACCATGACCAAAAGTGGTTGCTGCTGGCACCAGATGTCCACTTACGGCATCCATAACGGTGAGCTGGTTCTGGAGACGCAAACAGTCATTGAACACACCGGCGGTTCGGGGCTGCCGACTGAAACAGTCAGTCGCAACCAGAATGGCAAGATGACGCACACCACCAGCATCGTCTGGGAGGAAGACCAGCAGCGTGAGATTCTTCTGCCGTTCAGGCTCGCGCCGTCCGGCAAGCGCATTGTGTTGTTCCGTTCAGGGGACGCAAGCCCGGTCTTCTACGCAGCCTTGGACAGCAAGAATCAGGTCGGGCTGCTGTTTCCCCAGGCTGAAGGTGAGCAACTGAAGTACGACGCTGCCAGTCACGTATTGAGCTTCGTGCGCGGCGACACCGCTTACCGGATCGTGGGTGACGCAAAGGGTGCGCCCACCGCCATGCAAGTGGTGGTGCGTGGCAAGACCACCGACCTGAAACTGCTTGCCGAGCCTGCTCAAGGTTCGCTGAACAAGGTCGCGGATGCGTTGAAAGCCGTGCAGTAATCAGGCGGCGGGGTGCTAGCCCCGATACCTCACCGCCTCAACAAACGCGCTGAACGCCGGCGACGCTTGTCGCCGGTTCGGGTAGTACAAGTGAAAGCCTTCGAAATACGGGCTCCAGTCGACCAGCACTTCTTTCAAACGGCCGCTGGCGATGTGCGGCTCGGCCATGGAGTCCGGCACGTAGGCCAGGCCCACGCCGTCCAGTGCGGCGTTGAGGACGTGGATCATGCTGTTCGACGTGAATTGCCCGCTGACCCGTATGTTGAGCTTGCGGCTGTCCTTCTCGAACTCCCAGGCGTAGCAACTGCCGTTTGGCGAGTGGCGGATGTTGATGCAGGTGTGTTGAGTCAGGTCCTGAGGCTGCAGCGGGACGGGATGTCGCTCGAAGTAGGCCGGCGAGCCGACCACTGACAAGCGCCAGTCAGGCCCCAGGCGCACGGCGATCATGTCCTTGCTGATGGATTCACCCAGACGGATGCCTGCATCGAAACGTTCGCTGACAATATTGGTGAAGCCGTAGTCGATGCAGATCTCGATCTGAATATCCGGGTATTGCGCGAGAAACCCTGCAAGTATGGGCCGGATAATGCCTTCGGCGGCGTCATCGGAGCAGGTAATGCGAATGGTGCCGGCGGGCTTGTCGCGCAGTTCGCCCAGCACTTCAACTTCTGCGGCAATTTGATCCAGCAGCGGCCCGATCGAGCGCATCAGCCTTTCGCCTGCTTCGGTCGGGGCCACGTTGCGGGTGGTTCTCGCCAGTAGGCGCAGGCCCATGCGCTCTTCAAGGCCCCTCATGGTGTGGCTCAGGGCTGAAGGCGTAACGCCCAGTCTGGTCGCGGCCTTGGTAAAGCTCTGATCGCGTGCCACCTGCAGGAAGGCTTGCAGGTCATTGAGTTTCGGTGTGCTCATTGCTGAGTATCTCTCACAAGCGCGTGGAAATTACGCCGTCTAATAATCCTAATACCTTTGCCCTAACCTGTGCCGACTCATTTTTAACGTCGCCAGGTCAGGACGCATGCAAGCATTTGATTCAACCCTGAAGCAGTCCGAAATAACCACTCATCCGCCAGCCTGGGGCGCCGTGTTTTCGATGGCGCTGTGTGTGGTGGTGCTGATTGCTTCGGAGTTCATGCCAGTCAGCCTGCTGACGCCGATCGCGCAGGATCTCGGCATCAACCAGGGCCAGGCAGGGCAGGCAATATCGATCTCGGGTTTCTTTGCAGTATTGACCAGCCTGCTGAACACACCGCTGACCAGGCATCTTGACCGCAAACCGGTCCTGCTGGGCTTCAGCCTGCTGTTGCTGGTGTCCGGGGTGATCGTCACGCTGGCCTCCAACGGCTGGTTATTCATGACGGGACGTGCATTGCTCGGGATTGCCATTGGCGGTTTCTGGTCGATGTCGACCGCTACCGTGATGAAGCTGGTGCCGAAGCAATCGGTCGCCAAGGGCCTGGCACTGATCAACGGCGGCAATGCGCTGGCGGCGACGGTCGCCGCGCCATTGGGCAGCTTCATGGGCCAGTACATCGGTTGGCGCGGGGCGTTTTTCCTGGTTATCCCGCTCGCGGCGCTGGCGTTTGCCTGGCAGTGGCTGAGCCTGCCGGCCATGCGCAGTCAGCCGAACAACCGGGCACGCAATCCGTTCCGCCTGCTGCGTAACCCGCAAGTGGCCGTCGGCATGAGCGCGATCCTGTTGCTGTTCATGGGCCAGTTCGCCGTCTTCACCTACCTGCGCCCGTTTCTGGAAGAGATCACCGGGGTCAGCGTCAACGCGTTGTCCCTGATGCTTTTGGTGTTGGGAGCCAGCGGGCTGGTCGGCACCTACCTGATCGGCAGGCTGCTGCACACAGGCCTGTATGCCTGCCTGATCGCCATTCCGTTGCTGATGGCGGTGCTGGCTGTGGCGCTGACCGGCCTGGGCCATTCACCTCAGTCCGTCGCCATTGTGCTTGCCGTCTGGGGGTTGATTGCCACACCTGCGCCGGTCGCCTGGGGCCTCTGGTTGAGCCGCACGCTGCCCGACGATGCCGAGGCAGGCGGCGGCCTGATGGTGGCGACCATTCAATTGGCGATCACCGCCGGTGCCGGCATCGGTGGCGCGCTGTTCGACAGCCTCGGTTGGTGGAGCCCGTTCGCATTCGGTGGCGTGTTACTGGCGTGTTCGGCCGCGCTGGCCTGGACGGCGCGAGACAACGCGTCTCTGCAGGAAAGCAACACCGGTCAGGGCCGGGCAGATAAACGCGGGTCAATTTCTCAACGAGGTAACACGCCATGAAAAAGATTCTTTTGATGCTTGGGTTTTTAATCAGCTCATATGCTGCGACAGGAGCAGACATGTCTCACGGTGCCGATAATTTCTACACAAGCGACAAGGTCGTTGCGCAAAAAGTGCTGTTCAACAACCAGTACAAGATGAAAGTTGCGGGCAACCTGTTTATACCCAAAGGCTCGAACCCGAACGTTAAAGCTCCGGCAATCATCGTCGGCCATCCGATGGGGGCGGTGAAGGAGCAAAGCGCCAATCTCTACGCGCAGAAACTGGCCGAGCAGGGGTTTGTCACCTTGTCGCTGGACCTGTCGTTCTGGGGCGAGAGCGAAGGCCTGCCGCGTAACGCCGTTTCACCGGATATGTACGCCGAAGACTTCAGCGCCGCAGTGGATTTCCTGAGCACGCAGACCTTCGTGGACAAAAAACGAATCGGCGTTCTGGGAATTTGCGGCAGCGGCAGCTTTGTCATCAGTGCCGCGAAGATCGACCCGCGCATGAAAGCCATCGCCACGGTGAGCATGTATGACATGGGCGCCGCCAACCGCAACGGCCTGAAACACTCGCAGACGCTGGCGCAGCGCAAGAAGATCATCGAGCAGGCGGCACTGCAACGCGACGTGGAATACAGCGGTGGCGATACGGCCTACACCAGCGGCACTGTACACAAACTGACTGACAAATCCGGCCCGATCGAACGCGAGTTCTATGATTTCTATCGCACGCCACGGGGCGAGTTCACGCCTGAAGGCCAGTCCCCCGAACTGACCACTCACCCGACGCTGACCAGCAACGTCAAGTTCATGAACTTCTATCCGTTCAACGACATCGAGACGATATCGCCACGCCCGATGCTGTTCATCGCCGGTTCAAAGGCGCACTCTCTGGAGTTCAGCGAGGAAGCGTACAAACTGGCCGGCCAGCCCAAGCAATTGATCATCGTGCCAGAGGCCGGGCATGTGGATCTTTACGATCGGGTCGATCTCATCCCGTTCGACAAGCTGGGCGAGTTTTTCAAGAACAACCTGAAGTAATCCGCGCTGAAAGCGCTACGCATGAAAAGGCCCTGCACAAGCAGGGCTTTTTTGTTATCGGTCACTGGTGGTTTCAAATCTGCCTAAAGATCCGCAGGCTCATCCTCATCGCGAAGGTGAATGTCCAGCCCCTGCCGACCCGCTGCAAGATGAGGACGCAATGTCAGCGCCGGGATCTCGTAGTCACCGTCGTTCTGCCTGCGAAACGGCAAGGGCTCAAGGGTGAACAGGGTATCCAGGCGGTTGCCGTAATCGGCGCAAATGCGGGCAAATGTTGCGCTGTCCACTTTGCCTGCCCGGTACACGGGGAAGGGCGCGAGCACCTCGAAGCCTGGATAGAACAGGATGCCGTGCTGGATAGGAAAGAGCACGTCGTTCAGCGCTCCGTTTACGCCACGCTCGCTGTAGTGGGACTCCCAGCCGCCCATGGTCACCGTCAGCATGGCGCGCTTGCCTGCCAGCGTTCCCTCACCGTATCGATCACCCCAGTGATGGTCGCTGTGCTCGCCCACGCCGTAGGCGAAGCCACAGGCGTACACCCGCTCTATCCAGCCTTTCATGATCGCCGGCATCGAAAACCACCAAAGCGGAAACTGAAATATGACGGCGTCTGCCCAGAGCAATCTGGCCTGTTCGGCCTCGATGTCCGGCGGTTGAATACCGGCGGCAAATACGCGTTGCGACTCAAGGGCAGGGTCAAAGCGGCTGCTGCTCTCAAGGCCAGGTGCATCGTTGGCGTCGATTGTCGCCTTCCAGCCCATCTGGTAAAGGTCGGACACCTGCACCTGATGGCCTTTGCTCTGCAGATGATCGACTGCGAAGTCTTTCAACGACCCATTCAGCGAGCGCGGTTCGGGGTGGGCGTAGACAATAAGTACGTTCATGAGGGGCTCCGGTTTGTCTGTCATGAGGCAACGCTACAGACTCGATCGGGTATGCTGGAAATCAATCTCCCAAACACTGGGTATTTGCATGAACAATACCTTGCGGCGTATCGACCTCAATTTGCTGATCACGCTGGATGCATTGCTCTCGGAGCAGAACGTGACCCGCGCGGCGCATCGGCTGAACCTGACTCAGCCGACGGTCAGCCTGCAATTGGGCAGGCTGAGGCAGGTACTGGATGATCCATTGCTGTTGCCGGGACCGCGGGGCATGACCCCGACTGCGCGGGCTGAACAACTGCGCGAACCGCTCAGGCAGGCGCTTGCAGCGCTGGAGTCCGCTTTGCTGCCCGGCCGGGATTTCGATCCGGCAAAGGCCGATCACACCTGGCGCGTGGCCGCCAGCGACTACGCGACCATCGCGTTGATATGGCCGTCGCTCGGCAGGTTGCGCAGCAGTGCACCGGGCACGCGCCTGGCCCTGTTGAACAAGCACCCGGTCAGCCTTGCCGCGGATCTCGAAAGCGGTCGACTGGATCTGGCGTTGCACACCCGCGATGAGGCGCCGCCCAAGCTGCGTCAGCGGTCGTTGATCCATGAACGTTATGTGCTTGCTGCCCGGCATGATCATCCGGATTTTGTGCAGCCCGTATCGCTGACACGTTTCTGTGAGCTGGAGCATGCGGTCATGTCTCTCAACGGCGGCGGGTTCGCTGGAAGCACCGATCAGGCCCTGGCGGCGCAGGGGTTAAGCAGACGGGTCGTGTTGTCGGCGCCGCATTTCGGCTCGCTGGTATCTGCACTGGTCTGCAGCGACCTGGTTGCTGTAGTACCCGAACGGCTGGTGCGCGCCCAGCCGACGCTTGTGGTTCAGGAACCGCCGCTTTCGATTTCCGGGTTTGAAATGCTCATGCTGTGGCCTGAGCGTTTGCACCGTGATCCGGCTCATATGTGGCTGCGAGAACTGATGGCTTTGGCCATTGATTGAGCCGTGCGGCGCTCATGATTCAAGCCCGCAGCCTGCGTTCGCGTAACGCACTCAAACACTCGCGCCCCGCAGCCTCGGCGGTTTGCAGCACTGTCTGGCTGTTGTCCTCGGTGATCCAGGTCAGCAGCCGGACCTGCCCCGTCGCCTGGCTGCCGCCGTGCATGCGAGACAGGGTTTCACGTTGTTTGAGCATGGCTTTCATGCGGGTGGCGAGCATGAAGATATCGTCGATGAAACCGTCTTCGACGTTGTCGTGATGCTCGATGCCAAGCCCCGTGGCGTCGTGGTCGATACGCAGGTGGTAGTGCATGGCCCCGGTTGCATCCTCGCTGCCGAACAGCGCGATGACGAAGCCTTTGCCCAGCAGTGAGCGCAGGGCGTGCTGGATGATTTCCTGCACATCGGGGGTGATCTGCCTGACTTCGCGGCTCATGTAACAGCTCCTGAACTGATTCGTAGTACCAGGCAGTATTCAATGGCTGGATGTTAAGTGCGGTCCGGGCCAGGTAATGCTGGGTAAAGACCTCCTGATTCATGCTTAAAGGTCAGTGTTTCAAAAGGTCTGGCCCAGCGAGAACTGGAACACCTGGGTCTCGGCGTCTTCGGGCTTTTTGATCGGCACGGCGAGATCGAAGCTCAACGGGCCGAGCGGCGAGTACCAGGTCACGCCGACGCCGACCGAACTGGCCATCTGGTCGATATTGATGTTGCCGCAGTTCTGCGTGGTGCTCAGGTAGCACTTGTCGGCGTAGACCGTGCCGAAGTCCCAGAACAGCGAGGTGCGCAGGGATTTCTGGTCTTTGACGAAAGGCATCGGGAACAGGTATTCCATGCCACCGGTGATCAGGATGTTGCCGCCCAGCGCTTCTGTGTCGCGGTCCGAGTAGTAGATTTGCCCCTGACTGGCGTAGGTGCCGGTGGCCGGGGTATTGCGTGGTCCCAGCGTACCGTCCTTGAAGCCGCGCACAGTGGCCTGGCCGCCCGCCGTATAGTTTTCGTAGAACGGCAGGCCGTCGGTTTCGCCGTAACCGTTGCCGTAGCCCAGTTTGGTGTGCAGGCGCAGCGAGGTGGTGTCGCTGAGCGGCAGGAAGGTCTGGCCGTTGTAGTCGAGTTTGTAGAACTGCAGGTCACTGCCCGGCACGGTGCTGGTCAGGGTCAGGCTTTGTGAATGACCGCGAGTGGCCAGCACGCCTTTGTTGAGGGTCGATTCCGACCAGCCGATGCTAGCCTTGAGGTTGGTGAATGACGAGCCCTCACGCTCGATGAAGTCATAGATCTCGTCGGCGCTGTAGCTGCCGGGGTCGAGGGTGTCGTGCTGGATCGACAAACCGTAGGTCAGGCGCGAGGTTTCGCTGATCGGATAGCCGAGGTTGACCCCCGCACCGACGCTGTTGAGCGAGTAGTAGGACACCTCGTCATCATCGTCGTAATACTTGCTGTAATCAGTGGCGTTGTAGAAAACGTTGTAGCCCAGGCTCACCCCGTCAGGCGTGAAGTATGGGTTGGTGAATGCAAAGTTGTACTTGGTCTGGTACTCGGAGCGCGTCATGCCGAGGCTGGCGAAGTTACCGGTGCCGAGGATGTTGTTCTGCGAGATCGAGCCCCCGAGTATCAGCCCGGCGCTTTGGGCAAAGCCTACGCTGGCGGTGATATTGCCCGAGGCCTGTTCTTCCACGGCGTAGTTGATGTCCACTTGGTCGTCGGTACCGGGGACAGCAGGCGTTTCGACGTTTACTTCCTTGAAGAAACCCAGACGCTCCAGACGCACCTTCGACTGGTCGATCAGGTAGGTCGACGCCCAGCCTCCTTCCATCTGGCGCATCTCGCGGCGCAGCACTTCATCGGCAGTCTTGGTGTTGCCGCGAAAGTTGATGCGGTTTGCGTAGGCCCGCTTGCCGGGGTCGACCATAAAGCTGATGTCTACGGTATGGTCGGCATCGTTGGCTTTCGGCACACCGTTGACGTTGGCGAAGGTATAGCCATCGTTGCCCAGGCGGCGGGTGATCAGATTGGTGGTATCGGTCATGACCTTGCGTGAAAACACCTGGCCCGGTTTGACCAGAATCAGTTGTTCAAGCTGAGCCTGCGGCACTTTCAGGTCACCGCCCAGCTTGACGCTGCCCACGGTGTACCGTTCGCCTTCGGTGATATTGACGGTAATGAACACGCCTTTCTTGTCAGGCGTCAGCGATACCTGCGTCGAGTTGATATCCATGTTGATGTAGCCGCGGTCCAGGTACCACGAACGCAAGCGTTCCAGGTCACCGGAGAGTTTTTCGCGGGCGTACTTGTCATCGTTCTTGAAAAACGACAGCCAGTTACTGGTCTTGAGCTGAAACTGGTCGGCCAGCTCCTCATCTGAAAACACCGTGTTGCCGACCACATTGATGTGCTGGATGGACGCCACGGTGCCTTCATCGATGGTGATTTTCAGCGCGATGCGGTTACGCGGTGCAGGTAACGCTTCGGTATCGACCGAGGCACTGTAGCGGCCTTGAGCAACGTACTGACGTTGCAGTTCATTGCGCACACCTTCCAGAGTGGCGCGCTGGAAGATTTCACCTTCACTGAGCCCCGACTGCTTCAGCCCCTTCATCAGGTCTTCCGTGCTGATTGCCTTGTTGCCGATAATCTCGATGCTCGCGATGGACGGGCGTTCGACGACATTGATCACCAGCACGTTGCCGTCGCGGGCAACGTTGATGTCTTGAAAGAAACCGGTCTTGAACAGTGAGCGCGACGCGTCGGCCAGACGCTGTTCATCGGCCTGATCGCCGACATTGAGCGGCAGCGCAGCGAATACGCTGCCGGCAGACACGCGTTGCAGGCCGTTGACGCGGATGTCCGAGATGGAAAAAGTGTCGGCGTGTGCCAGCGGGACGCTGAATAACAGGCAGAACGATAGAAACAGACGCGAAGAAATCATCAAACCCTTTCCAGAAAGCGGCGACAAAGGCATTTGAGCGCTGCCGATGACACGCCAGAAAGGGCCGGTCCGGCAGGCGCTGTTGGCTGCGCAGCATAGGGGGAGGGCATGTTGGGGACGGTTAACGGGGTGTAAGGTTAGGTAAAGATCATCAGGCCTGGCTGACACGCTGCAGCGGTGCCGGGATAATCGGCAACCACCAATCAAGGGCCTGCCATGACTCGCGTATTGCTTGTCGACGATGATCGGGAACTGACCGAAATGCTCAGCCAGT
Source organism: Pseudomonas sp. Pme6b (assembly GCF_058129925.1). NCBI lineage: Bacteria > Pseudomonadati > Pseudomonadota > Gammaproteobacteria > Pseudomonadales > Pseudomonadaceae > Pseudomonas > Pseudomonas sp. Pme6b. The sequence continues at coordinate 4,534,245 of NZ_CM176704.1, read as the reverse complement.
ACCTGACCCGTGAAAGCTTCACTGTGACCTGCACCAACAGTGCGGAAGAAGGGGAAATCGAGGCGCTGTCCGGTCGTCACGACATTGTTGTGCTCGACATAATGATGCCACGCATGTCCGGAATCGAAGTGCTTCGGCGCATCCGCGCGCAAAGCCAGGTGCCGGTGATTCTGCTGACGGCCCGTGGCGACAATATCGACCGTATTTCCGGGCTGGAGCTGGGCGCTGACGATTACGTGCCCAAGCCCAGTTCACCGGGCGAACTGGTAGCGCGTCTGCGGGCGATCATGCGCCGGGTGAGGGCGGTGCCGGTGGTCGAGACGGTCAGGGAGGTGATTCAGGCCGGTGACTTGACGCTCTGGCCGGGCAAACGTGAAGCACGCTGGCAGGGCGTCACGCTGGAGCTGACCGGCAACGAATTCTGCCTGCTGGAGGAGCTGGCGCGTCATGCCGGGCAACTGGTCAGCAAGCAGAATCTGTCGATGAACGCACTGGGGCGGCCGCTGGCCCGCTATGACCGCAGCATCGATGTGCACATCAGCAGCATTCGCCACAAACTCGGGCCGCGCAACGATAACCAGAGCTGGATACAGAGCGTACGCAATCTGGGCTACCTGTTGATTACGCCATGAGGCCGAGCAGGTTATTCTGGAAGCTGTTTCTGGCGTTCTGGCTGGCGACCAGCCTGACCTTCATGGTCGGTGCGGGCTTGTTCATGCTGTCCCGGTCAGGACCGGGCGACCCCTCGTTCAGCACCGTGTTCGACAACGAAGTACGCATGCTTCAACAGTCGGGCATTCCCGCAGGGCAGGCGTTGCTCGATGCCTGGCAGCCTGACGGGCAGGACCGGGTCGGGCTGTACGATGAAAAGGGCCGGTTGCTTGCGGGCAAGCCGGTAGATAATCCGCGTTTCGAAATGGCCGTGCACACAAGGGAAGGCACAGTCGTAAACATCAGGGCCACCCAACGGCCCAACCACGAAGATCGGCCTTCCCACCTTAACCCACTGATCACCGGCACCTTCATGAGTGCGCTGTTCAGCTGGTTCCTCAGCGCCTATCTGGTGGCACCGCTGATTAAGTTGCGTGAGGCGATGGGCAAGGTCGCCAGAGGTCGTTTCGACACCAGGGTGAAACCCGACATGGGCCGCCGGCGCGATGAAATCGTCGATCTGGCCGAGGACTGCGACCGTATGGCCAATCAGCTCAAGGTCATGGCCGACTCTCAGCAGCAACTGCTGCATGACATTTCCCATGAGCTGCGTTCACCGCTGACCCGCATGAGCGCCGCCATTGGCCTTTTGCGCCAGGCGCCGACGCAACTGGACATGCTCGAGCGGATCGAGCGCGAGTCGGAACGGATGGACGCACTCATCGAGGAGCTGCTGACCCTGGCGCGCATGCAGAGCGATGCCGAAAGCCTGGAGCGAGAGACGGTCCATGTCATCAGCCTGCTGGCCGCCATCGTCGAGGATGCCGCGTTCGAGGCTGGCCTGAAACAGTGTCGGGTCAGGCTGCAGGCCCCCGAACCTTTTGTGGCACAGGTCGACAGCGAATTGCTTTACCGGGCATTCGAAAACGTGATTCGCAACGCGGTTCGTCATACGGCGGTGGGCACTGATGTGGTGGTGGTTGCCAATGTTCAGGCGCAGCCGCCGTGCTTGACGGTCAATGTCATTGATCAGGGGCCGGGCGTGGACGACGATTGCCTGCAACGTATTTTTCAGCCCTTCGAGCGTGGCCCGGACAATACTGCGCAAGGCTTCGGTCTGGGCCTGGCCATCGCGCTGCGTGCCGTTGAAATGCACGGTGGCCAGATTGCTGCGCGCAATCGGCCGGGCGGTGGCTTGGTTGTGGATATTGTGCTGCCGGTGTGCTGAGGCGTGCTGGTTGATCACCTTCAGCGGTTCGATTGTGCTGCTTGCGGCGGTGCTTCACCGGGCAATTCATAAACAAAATCGACCTTTGGTGGTAAAGAAACTCGGCCCCGGCGCTCGAAACCGTTACGCTATGCAGCTGTATTTTTGTTTTTCGTCGAGGTAGCACCCGTGTTTTCCGAATTCGCCCTGCACGAACGCCTGCTTAAAGCTGTGGCCGAGCTTAAATTTGTCGAGCCTACGCCCGTGCAGGCGGCCGCCATTCCGCTCGCACTGCAAGGGCGCGACCTGCGGGTGACTGCGCAAACCGGTAGCGGCAAGACCGCCGCATTTGTGCTGCCGATCCTCAACCGTCTGATCGGCCCGGCCAAGGTTCGTGTCGACATCCGTGCGGTGATCCTGCTGCCGACCCGTGAGCTGGCTCAGCAGACGCTCAAGGAAGTCGAGCGCTTCTCGCAGTTCACCTTCGTCAAGGCCGGCCTGATCACCGGTGGCGAGGACTTCAAGGTTCAGGCCGCGATGCTGCGCAAGGTGCCGGACATTCTGATCGGCACGCCGGGTCGTCTGCTGGAGCAGTTGAACGCAGGCAATCTGGACCTCAAGCACGTTGAAGTACTGGTACTGGACGAAGCCGACCGCATGCTGGACATGGGCTTCTCTGAAGACGTCGAGCGTCTGGCAGGCGAATGTGCCGGTCGCGAGCAGACCATGCTGTTCTCCGCAACCACCGGTGGTGCCGGCCTGCGTGAAATGATCGGCAAGGTGCTCAAGGATCCGCAGCATCTGCAAGTGAACAGCGTCAGTGAGCTGGCTTCCGGCACACGCCACCAGATCATCACCGCCGATCACAACGTGCATAAAGAGCAGGTGCTGAACTGGCTGCTGGCCAACGAGACCTACCAGAAAGCCATTATTTTCACCAACACCAAGGCGATGGCCGACCGTTTGTACGGCCGTCTGGTTGCACTGGAATACAAGGCGTTCGTGCTGCACGGCGACAAGGACCAGAAGGACCGCAAGGCGGCCATCGACCGTCTGAAGCAGGGCGGTGCCAAGATCATGGTCGCGACCGATGTGGCGGCTCGCGGTCTTGATGTTGAAGGTCTGGACATGGTGATCAACTTCGACATGCCGCGCAGCGGTGACGATTACGTCCACCGCGTCGGTCGTACCGGCCGTGCGGGTAGCGACGGTCTGGCGATCTCGCTGATCTGTCATGGCGACTGGAACCTGATGTCGAGCGTCGAGCGCTACCTCAAGCAGAGCTTTGAGCGTCGTGTCATCAAGGAAGTCAAAGGCACCTACGGCGGGCCGAAGAAGGTCAAGGCATCGGGCAAGGCTGTAGGCGTGAAGAAGAAAAAGACTGACGCCAAGGGCGACAAGAAAAAGACAGCGGCCAAGGGGCCGACCAAGCGCAAGACGGTCAACCGTCCCAAGTCCGATCTGGTCAGCCAGGACGGCATGGCGCCGCTGAAAAAACGCAGCACCCCGGCCCCGGCTGCCGAGTGATTGCCATGATCGCTCCCGCGCAGGCGGGAGCGATCAGCTTCTCCTCTGTCTGTCACCTGTGCAGAACAACCCCCCGTTATACCTTCCAGCAGCTTCTCTGAACCGCGACAAACCCCGCAGGTCACATTTTCTGAGTCGTATGCCTGTGGCTGGATGTCATGGGCGATCAATCCATGCTGGACGGAGGTTTAGAAAAATGACTTACAACTGGGACCTTATCGAGCGTTTGTTGCACGAAGTGCAGAACGACGGCACCAAATCGACAGCCACTGAGTTTGAGACACTGCTTAATCGCGGTTACATCGAACCTCGTCCTGGCGAGGAGGGCGGTGATGGCTCGAGCTACATGCTGACAAAGCGCGGCGCAAGCCTGCTTTCTTTGATCGACAGCAGCATTCCGGGAAATGATCACCCTCGTCAGGTACTGAATGAGCAGGCAGGCGACCCGCTTGACCCCGCACTCTTCGACACCATCGCTAAAAAGCCACAGATTGCCTGATACCCGAGATGCTCTGCGTGCCGGTTCAAGACCGGACGCAGAGCGTCCAGAGCGGCATGCGACGCGGAGCGGCGCACGATAGTTGTGGTGAGATGGCTATCGTTCCGCACGCTCCCGCTTGGGAGTGCCGAGGGTGAAGCTCTGCGTCACAATTCTGCGCCGCACTGCACACGCATGTCTGGGCGTAGAGCATGGGCGCGTTAGCTGCCGATCGTTCCTCACGCTCCCGCGTGAGAATGCCTTGGGTGACGCTCCGCGTCACTATTTTGCGCCGCACCACACACGCATGTCTGGGCGTAGAGCATGGGCGCGTTAGCTGCCGATCGTTCCTCACGCTCCCGCGTGGGAATGCCTTGGGTGACGCTCCGCGTCACGATTTTGCTCCGCACCGCACACGCATGTCTGGGCGTAGAGCATGGGCGCGTTAGCTGCCGATCGTTCCTCACGCTCCCGCGTGGGAATGCCTTGGGTGACGCTCCGCGTCACGATTTTGCTCCGCACCGCACACGCATGTCTGGGCGTAGAGCATGGGCGCGTTAGCTGCCGATCGTTCCTCACGCTCCCGCGTGGGAATGCCTTGGGTGACGCTCCGCGTCACGATTTTGCTCCGCACCGCACGCGCATGTCTGGGCGCAGGTGGCACGACAGCGGGAGGGCGCGATGGTGGGAGTGCTATCGGATCACTGCTGTGACTTGAGGCAATCCAGGTCAGTGAAGTCCTTGCGCATGTCGGCAATGCGGCTCAGCAGTTTTGCACGCTGTTCCGGTGTGCTCATGGCGGTAACGTCGACAATCAACGATATCGCTGCCTTCTCGGTCTGGTCATAGGCCTTGCGGTACTCGGGCGTCCAGAAGGTCTCACGGTCTTGCAACAGTGCGGCGATGCGCTGCGGAAAATCGCTTGCCTGACGTTGTTGCACCGTAGCCAGAAACAGGTTCTGCCAGCGAGTACGGTTTTCAATCCACGCCTTGTTTTGCTCGCCAAGCGAGGCGGACCAAGCCTGAATCCGGTCTTTCTGCGCCTGATTCAGCTTGCCTATCCATGGCGTCAGGCGTTTTTGCATGCGGTCGGCGCGCTCGGCAACCTGGCGTTCCAGTGGTTGCTCAAGGTATTTGTTTTCACGTTTACGCTGATCCTTGGCAAACGACTCCTGCATCTCTTGCACTTGCTTGTCATCAAAGCGCGAGAGCAATTCCACAGCAGACGGGGTAATTTCCTTCGAGATTTTCGCTATCGCCTCTTTGGCTTCGCGAGTGCGGGCCTCCAGCCCCTCGTACGTCACCTGGTCGGTTTTGACCATATCCTCAAGCTTGTCCAGCCAGGTCAGATACTCCGGTAACTGGGTACTGCAATGCCAGCTCAAGTGTTGCTTGAGGCGCACATCCAGCCAGCTTTTCTGTTCCGAATTCATGTCCAGGTAGTCGCTGAGCGTCCACGGGATGATGACGTCGAGATTGCGATACGCCAGTCCAACCTGATTGCATCCTGCAAGCAGCGCAACGGTCATCAACAGGGTGATGAGGGCTTTGAATAAAGACTGCATGACAACTCCTTGGCGTACTGACGTGCAGTAGAGGAGTGTAGCGTCTGGCAGTTCAACCGGTTTGAGCCTTTAAAAGAACGAGCGCACCGCTTTGAGCGTAAACGTCCCTTCACAGCGCGCGTTGTGGCCGCTGTAGACACTGCAATCGCCGCCGCTCAGGCTTGAGCCGCTGTAGATGAGGTTCATGTCAATGCCCAGCCAGGGGCGTGACAGGTTCAGCGACCAGTCGTTGAAACCGTTGATCAACCCGCCGTCGGCGGAAGACTGCGGGGTATCAAACTGATGATTGGCGTATTGCATGCGCACGCCCACCCCCAGTTGCTCGATAGCCCCCAGGTCGACAAATACCGTGCTGTCGCGTGTGCCAACATCGTTACTGAATGCTGCGCCGATGCGGCTGTTTCGCATGCGCAGTCCGGCGTAGAACTCGTGACTGTCGATCTGGCTGGTATCGGGGTAGCTGTAACGAATCATCCCCAGTTCATAGCCCAAGGTATTATCGAAGGGTTTCTTGAAGCCCATGTAGGAGTCAAGTTCCATCCCTGAATCGGAAGCAAAACCCATGTTTGGTGCCCATTGGCCGAAGTAGAAGCCGCTCTCGTGGGTCAGGTCCAGTCCGCCATGAAAAGAGCCCGAGCCGCCGCTGGGCGTCACAAGGCCTTGCGCCATGCTGCGCGTGGGCGTAGTTGCCAGTTTCAGGTCGAAGTCGCCCAAATCCCGCTCCAGAACCTGGGCAGAGACGGACTGACAGACAAGCATGGCGCTGAAAGACAGCACATGTAAGCGATGGCTGAGCATGGCTCACTCCTTGATCTGCGAGGAGTGTGGTCAGGGATGGCGTATCGAAAATGGCTCAGGAGCCGACACAAGCCGCGAGCTAGAGCCTCGCAAGGATACCGTTGAAATTGGCCGAGGGCGCACCGTTCGTCGATCCGTTGTGTGTCAGTTAGCCGCAGTGGTGCGCGCCGAGGGGATGACCAGGCCGCGAATCACTACCAGCGCCTGTTGAAATGACGGGTAGCCGCTCTTGGCAACGTCCAGTTGGGAGTACTCGGCCTGGTAACGTTCAGCAAGCTTCGGGTCGCTGACGCTCAGCTGTTGCGAGAGCAGGGCGATGGCCAGTGGATGCTTGTGCTTTGCCGCAGTCTGCAGCAGTTCGATAATCTGTTTTTGATCGGCCTGCTGGCGGATCAACAGTACGGCCTGGTAGAACTCGGCTTCGCCCGATGCGTCGTCGAGTGCGGCACGGCGCAGCATGGCTTCGGCCAGCTCGTAGTTTTCGCGGTCGTCTTCGCTGATCAGCAACTTGGCCTGGAGCATGTCGTTCTGATAAAGCAGATGCCCCGCCCGGCATGGGCTGTCGGTGAGCTGGCTGTCATTGGGACCGTTTTCGCAGTGGTGCGATGCGCAGCCGCCAAGGTAGACAAGTGCGCCGAAAAGCATCCAGTTCTTCATTCGAGCATTCCACAAAGGAGATAACGTCCAGAGCGTGAACCAGCTCGTGGTCATAGTGATATCAGAGGAGAGAGTAGCAGCGTGACCGGAAGAATATCCAGCGAAGGATCGTCAATCTAGCGCCTTGAGCGTCAAGGCGCATAGAGATCGACAGGCAGGGCGCGGTTTTACTTTTTACCGAGATTGATCTGCTTGGAAGGTGCGAAGGTCTGGCCACTCACGCCTTTGGCAATTTGCTGGATTTCACCGCCGGACTTCAGGAAAGCTGCAATCTGCGCGTTGATCGAATCGCTCGTTTCAACGGCTGGGGCGGGTTTGGCTTTCGAGTGGGATGCTTTGATACGCATGGCTGCCATTTACCTTCATAAACGTAATACGGCCAGCCAGAGTACAGGAAACGCTTGATTATTGCTTGGCAAATATGGCATTCGCCCGAGGTCGGCCGTTTGGCGGAGCTGCCTGGGCTCTGCGCGATTTAAATCTAACACTCTGTTTTAAAAGACAAGTTTATGACTGGTAGCCTTTGTGCTGCCCGAGCGCGTCAATCCGTTTCGATCGGGGAAGCTGACGAGTGGAGGCTATGTCGGCACCTTCTGCCACGCGGCGCGAACCCGGCGGTAAAGTCGGGTAGAATGCCGCCCACGCAATGAGGGTATCTGGAAATGGCTTTAATCGGGCGCTACAACAGCTTGCAAATCGTCAAGCACACGAACTTCGGTCTGTATCTGGACGGTGCGCAGGATGGTGAAATCCTTCTGCCCAATCGGTACATCCCCAAGGATATTCCTACTGAAGATGAAGACTGGCTCAATGTGTTCATCTATCTGGACAGCGAAGACAAGCTGATCGCCACCACTGAAAAACCCAAAGTGCAGGTCGGTGAGTTTGCCAGCCTCAAGGTGGTTGAAGTCAACAGCATCGGCGTGTTCCTCGACTGGGGCCTGCCCAAGGACCTGTTGCTGCCGTACTCCGAAGAGAAGCGTACCTTGCAGGCCGGTGAATACTGCGTGGTTCATGTTTACCTCGATAAGCACACGCGGCGCATCACCGCCACCGCGCGCCTGGATCGCTACCTGGACAAAACCCCGGCCAGTTACAGCGTCGGCCAGGAGGTTGACCTGCTGGTCGCCGAAGCGACCGATATGGGTTTCAAGGCAATTATCAACAACAAGCATTGGGGCTTGATTCACAAGAACGAAGTGTTCAAGTTCATGCGCGCCGGCAAGCAGGAAAAGGGCTACATCAAGGAAATCCGTGCCGACGGCAATATCAGCCTGAGCCTGCAGCCGGTGGGCGCAGAAGCAGCGAGCAGCCTGAATTCGAAAATTCTCTCAAAGCTGCGTGAGAACAACGGTACATTGCCAGTCAGCGACAAAAGCGATCCGCAGGTCATCAGCGGCCTGTTTGGGGTCAGCAAAGGTAACTTCAAGAAAGCTATCGGTGCGTTGTACAAACAGGGGCAGATCGTGATTCACGCTGACCGTATCGACCTGGTCTGATATATCGCCCGGGCCCGGAATTTCATCAAGGACGTCCCATGAAAAGAATACTCACGGCTTACCTCGGCACGTTACTGGCGTTTCTGATCCTCGACGGGTTGTGGCTGGGCGTCCTCATGGGGCCGACCTACCGTGAATGGCTCGGACCGCTGATGCTTGCCACGCCCGTGGCTGGGCCTGCAATAGCGTTCTATCTGCTCTACGGGGCAGGCGTCGTGGTTTTCGGCGTAATGCCCGCGTTCAGAGAGCAGCGACTGAGCCGTGCGACCTTGTTCAGCGGGCTGCTGGGGCTGGTTGCCTACGGTACTTATGACCTGACCAACTGGGCCACCTTGCAGGGCTGGCCTGCGCAACTGGCGCTGATAGACCTTGCGTGGGGTACGGTGGTGTCGGCATTGGCCGGGACGGCGGGGTATCTGGCGGTGCGTCGGTTTACGTGAAGCGGCAGGCCGGGATGAGGTTGCCGATTGGCAACTTTCATCCCGAGCCGTGCGGGAACGTGACGACTGCTGGTGGAGCTATTTTTGCAAGAAGGCGGCAAAACCCAGGTTGCTGCCCTTGGGGCGCATGTCCTTGAGGAATGAATCCTTGTCGGCGCTCAGCTCCAGGCTGACGGTCGGCTTGCGTTTGTCCGCATTGCGCACTTCAAGGCCTTCCATGTGATCGCGCATGAACACCGTGGTCACTTTCAGGTGCAGCAACTGGTCGGTTTCAGGTGTGTGCAGCAGCAAGTGCAGCCATTCGTACTGACCCACTTGCAGGCGCGGCACAGGCAGGTCGAACCACCAGATGTTTCTTTTTGGGTCCAGCACGGCGAAGTGCGTGTTATTGACGCCGAGCACCGCGCCGCCCAAGTCCTGGTTTCTGCGTGCAATGGCCAGCTTTTTATCGAGTTTCATAACGTTCCTGTGCATCGGTTTGTTCAGCGTGTCGGCCCTGCCGGACAACAGTGGCGCGCATTCTCGCACAAACTTCGATGCAAACTCGCCGTCGGCGGCGCTAAAAACGCGCCATTGCAAATGGCAGACGAGTGGCATCAGCCGGCCAGAAAATAGTTGAAACTCTTCGCGACAGCCGCAGGTCAACCATTTTGTCGAGTACGACATCCGATTCCAGCGCGGTCTTCAGACCCAGGAGATTCACGATGAGCAGCACCAGCGATAAAGCCAAAGGTATGGCCAACGAAGCCGTTGGTAACGTCAAGCAGGCTGTTGGCAAGGCTACCGACAACACCAAACTGCGGGCTGAAGGCAAGGCGCAAGAGCTGAAAGGCGAAGGCCAGCAAGCCAAAGGCAAAGCCAAGGACGCGATCAAGAAGGGCGTGGACAAGGCTTGAGTCGATGGGTCCCGGGGCTTTCATTCCGGGATCAGGCAAGACCGATAACGGCCATCCGCGGATGGCCGTTATGCTTTCTGCTCTGCGGGACTGAAACCTTTCACGACCTGTCCAGTCAATGTGCCATCGGTATTCGCATCTCTGCGCCACATACGGGACACTGCATGCATGAAGTACCGGTTTTCAGGATGTGAGGTTTTCCAGTAAGGGAGCGAGAGGAAGCGCCATGATTTTCCCCCATTTGCGTAAATTGAAAGTCAGCAAGGTGCTGGTGAGAACCGTCAACGAGTTCCTCGACGACGAGATGTCCACCTACGCCTCGGCACTGGCTTATCAGATGCTGTTCTCTCTGTTTCCGTTTCTGCTGTTTCTGATCGCATTGATCGGCTTTCTGCACCTGCCGGACTTTTTTTCCTGGTTGCGGCTGCAATCGGAATTCCTCTTGCCGCCCCAGGCGCTCGAGCAGGTCAACCCGGTCATCGACCAGTTGCAACAGTCCAAGGGTGGCCTGCTGTCCATCGGTATCGTGATCGCGCTGTGGACTGCTTCAGCAGGTGTGCGCCTGATGATGAGTGCCATGAACGCTGCCTACGACGTGGTCGAAGGGCGGCCTATCTGGAAGCGCCTCCCGCTGTCGATCCTGTATACCGTAGGCATTGCCGGCATGTTGCTCGCGGCCGCAGCTTTCATGGTGCTGGGGCCGCAAGTGATGAACTGGATTGCAGCCCAGATCGGCATGGAAGACTTCATCGTGACGCTGTGGACCATCCTGCGCTGGCCGGCGATCATCATTCTGCTGATGGTTGCGGTGGCGCTGATCTATTACGTGATGCCTGACGTCAAACAGGAGTTTCGCTTTATTACCCCAGGCTCGGTGCTGGCGGTGGTGGTATGGATCGTTGCTTCACTGGCGTTTGGTTTTTACGTCAAGACCTTTGCCGATTACAACGCCATGTACGGCAGTATCGGCGCGATCATTGTCCTGCTGCTGTACTTCTACATTTCGGCTGCCGTGCTGTTGTTGGGGGCTGAAATGAATGCGGTGATCGAACATATGTCCGCCGAAGGCAAGGACGCAGGCGAGAAGGAAGCCGGTGACGGGCTGGGCGAGGAAAGCAGCGAAACAGGCAAACAGCACGTTTCCGGCCTGGGCCGCGATCACTCGGTGCCACTGCAGAAGGCTGACGAAACCTGATCGCGTTCTGTGGCAAGATTGCTTTTTAGGCAAGGAACACGCAGCCATGATCCGTAGCATCCTGAAAATGGGCGATGAGCGCCTGTTGCGCATCGCCCCTCCGGTGCCCGCAGACATGTTCGGCAGCAGCGAACTCAACACGCTGATTGCCGATATGTTCGAGACCATGCACAGCGTGGGCGGTGTGGGCCTTGCCGCACCGCAGATCGGCATTGATCTGCAACTGGTCATTTTCGGTTTCGAGCGCAGTGAGCGCTATCCCCAGGCCGAGGCGGTCCCTCAGACCATCCTGCTCAACCCGCTGATTACCCCATTGAACCCGAGCCTGGAAGAAGGTTGGGAAGGGTGTCTGTCGGTGCCGGGGTTACGGGGTATGGTGAACCGTTACCAGAGCATTCGCTACGAAGGTTTCGACCCTGACGGCCAGCGGATCGAGCGTGTTGCCCATGGATTTCATGCGCGGGTCGTGCAGCATGAATGCGACCACCTGATTGGTCGTCTCTACCCGTCGCGCATTACCGATTTCAGCAAGTTCGGCTTCATGGACGTAATGTTCCCGGACATGGACCCCAATGCCGATGAGTGATCTTCCGGCGGCTCTGCAAAACCGTCAGGCTTCCCGACAGAGCGCAATCAGCGGTTTGCTGCGGCTGTAGCGCATGAATTTCTCGCCGAGGGTGTGTGGCAGACGTTGTGCTGTTTCAAACCCGGCAAGCTGGTAAAAACCCAGCAAATCAGGATGGCAGAACAGCCACACCGGCCCGGCCAGCGGTTGCAGCGCGGCATCGATCAAGCTTCGCGCCACTGTCTTCCCGCGCATGGGGGGCGCTACGAACAGCCCGGTCAGCCAATGTCCCTCAGCGACGGGCGTCAGGCACAAGGCACCGATGATTTCTGCCTGCTTCGCCACCCACGCCTGCCCCTTGCTGGCCGCACGCATCGATGACTGATGCTCGCGGTAAAACTTGCCCAACAGCGGGCGGCACGCATCGGGTAACGGGTAAAAGCGGATTTCAGACATCGCGGACGGGCTCGGTACGTGGGCTGCGCATCATACAGAGGCTAAAGCCGTGACAACTAATCGCCAAGGGCTGCTGTCGATAGTTTCAGACCCGTTTTTTTTCGCGCCATTTGAGGTGAGCATGAAATCGATAACACGACTGTTGGGCTGTTCACTTCTGGCGCTGGGGCTGCTTGGGCAGACAGCAGGGGCGGCTGAAAAAAACGCGCCTATCCAGTTCGGTGCGCTCACTTGGGAAAGTGGCAGCCTGATCACCGAGGTGCTGCGTACCCTTGTCGAGAAAGGCTATGGCTACCGTACTGATACCTTGCCCGGCAGCACCGTCAGCCTGGAAACTGCGCTGGCGAAAAACGACATTCAGGTGATCGCTGAAGAGTGGACCGGACGCAGCCCTGTGTGGGTCAAGGCTGAAGCTGACGGCAAGGTGCTCGGCCTGGGCAACATCGTCAAAGGCGCGACCGAAGGCTGGTGGGTGCCTGAGTACGTGATCAAGGGCGATGCCGCCAAAGGTATCAAACCTGTAGCGCCCGATCTGAAGTCTGTCGCTGACCTGGCGCGCTACAAGGACGTTTTCAAAGACCCTGAATCGCCCGACAAGGGCCGTTTTCTGAACAGCCCGAGCGGTTGGACTTCGGAGATCGTCAACACCCAGAAGCTCAAGGCTTATGGCTTGACAGACAGCTTCGTCAACTTTCGCACCGGCTCGGGCGCGGCGCTGGACGCCGAAGTCGCATCGGCCATCCGCCGTGGCAAACCAGTGCTGTTCTATTACTGGTCACCCACACCCCTGCTGGGCAAGTACAAGCTGATCAAGCTGGAAGAGCCCGCTTTCGATGCAGAAGCCTGGAAAACCCTGACCGACGCCAGTAATCCCAACCCGCGTGGCACCTCTTCGCTGGCGGCGACGCTGTCTATTGGTGTGTCGGCAGAATTCAGCAAGCAATACCCTGAGTTGGTGAGTGTCTTCAAAAACGTCGATTTTCCGATTGATCTGCTCAACCGGACATTGGGTGAAATGAGTGACAAACATGAGGACCCCGGCGTGGCCGCCGCCAGGTTCCTCAAGCAGCACCCCGAGGTCTGGAAAGCCTGGTTGCCGGCCGATGTTGCCGCCAAAGTCAGTCACAGCCTTTGACCGTTGCGCTGCAAGGATCATGGAAGGGGCATAGCTGATAACGTCATCAATGGCCGGTATACGACGTGTCGGGTGGTAAAGCTCTGCCGAGCTGTTAAGTTCAGGGCTCAGTCAATTCATGCTCAGGAGGAGCCATGGCTGATTACATCCAGGGCTCGCGAGGTGCGTGGCAGACCTGTCTGGCACTCATGGCCTGCCTATGCCTGGACGCGCTGCACCCGGTCAATGCTGAAGAAGCGGATGACATGGCGCTGGCGTTGGTGGAACAGCGAAATCTGGGCGAAGGTCTGGCGTGGCTGGGTTATCAGGTCGCCTCGCGCACAGCGACGTTTGCCGGTATCGTGCAAGCAATTGGCAAGACCGAAGCTCAGGAACTGGTGCAAAAAGAGTTGCAGCGCCTGCAACCTGAGTATCAATCGCAATGGGACCGCAATCTGGCAGCGGCCTATGCCCATTCATTTACGGCCGAGGAATTGCGTTCGCTCAATCAGGGCGAGGACTCGCCTTCCATGGTGAGCAGATTCAGAGCCAGAAACACCCAGGTCAGTGCCGACATGAAAGCCCGGTCCTCGGAGCTGCTGGGACAATTCGTAAGTCGTGCGCTGGGCAACGCTCAGGCAGCACTGCAACGCTGACATCCATTCGATGATATGAGGCAAAACCATGGACGCATTCATGCAGGCTGCAATCGATGAGGCACAACTAGGGCTGAAGGAAGGTGGAATCCCCATCGGTTCGGTCATTGTTCACGAGGGCAAGATCATTGGTCGGGGGCATAACCGCCGTGTGCAAGAGGGCAGTGCAACCAGGCACGGCGAAATGGATGCCCTCGAAAACGCCGGTCGCCAACCGGCCCGCGTGTACCGTGACGCGGTGCTCTATACCACGCTGTCTCCTTGTGCGATGTGCAGCGGGGCGATCCTGCTCTACGGCATTCGCAAGGTGATCGTCGGCGAGAACCAGTCGTTCATGGGCGAGGAAGAACTCCTACGCTCGCGTGGCGTGCAGATCGAGGTGCTTGATAACCAGGAGTGCAAGCACATGATGCAGGGCTTCATCGCCAGCAAGCCTGAGTTGTGGAACGAAGATATCGGCGAGTAAGGGGGGTGAAACCTCCAGGTCATGAGTCCGAGAACGGGCTCGGACCAGCGCAATTGCCACAATAGTCATCGCGATACTTGCCTGCCGTGCCAATGCTCTGCGTTGGCATGCCTTTGGTGAGATTCTGCGTCACACATCCTCAGCCTGGCGAGGCAGCGTGCATAACCGACGCTCAGGCCTCAATGCCCCGACCCTGATCATCGATCAATAATCTTCTTCCGCTCCGGACTTAAAGTGCTGTTTGTGCCACTAGTGTGCCTTTAACGGTGATAATCTCCTCTCATCATCATTACGGTATGCACAACAGGCCGGTTGCCTGTTTATTTTCGGAGCCCGATATGTCGGTCCAACAGCGCAATAACGTCAATATCGTGGGCGACGGACCGGCCACTCTGATTTTTGCTCATGGATTCGGCTGTGATCAGCACATGTGGCGCTTCATGGCTCCGCACTTCGCCGAACGCTTCAAGGTTATTCTGTTCGACCTGGTAGGCAGCGGAGATTCCGACGTGTCGGCCTGGTACCCGCACAAATATGCGTCGCTCAAGGGCTATGCAAGCGACTTGCTGGAACTGGTCGACGAGTTCGCCGGAAACGGCCCGGTTGTGCATGTCGGTCATTCGGTCAGTTGCATGATTGCGGTGCTTGCTGAACTGCAGTCGCCCGGCCGGTTCGACGGCCATATCATGGTGGGTCCATCGCCCCATTACCTCAACGACGGTGATTACGTCGGCGGCTTCACTCGCGCTGATATCGATTCGTTGCTTGAGACGCTGGAAAGCAATTACCTGGGCTGGTCCAGCACCATGGCGCCGACACTCATGGGCGCCTCTGACCGGCCTGAACTGGGTGAAGAGCTTGCCAGCAGCTTCTGTCGTACCAATGCCGAGATTGCCAGGCAGTTTGCCCGCGTAACCTTTCTTTCCGACCATCGTGCCGATGTCGCGAAACTCAAAAGCAAGACGCTGATCATGCAAAGCAGCGATGATCTGGTGGTGCCGGTGCAGGTTGGCGAGTACCTGCACCGTGTCATTGCCGATAGCACCTTGCACATGATCGACAATGTTGGGCATTACCCGCACATGAGCGCGCCGCAGCAATGCATAACCGCCATGAATCAGTTTCTGGCGTCTTACGAGAGCGCTGCACATGACGGTTGAACAGGTGAGTCTGCCAGTGACAGAAGACCTGTACGAACATGCGGCCTGCGGTCTGTTGGTTACCTTGCCCAATGGCACCATTGAGCGTGCCAATCTGACGTTCTGCCGTTGGCTGGGCCTTGAACGTGAAACTGTTCTGGGTCGCCGCTTTCAAGACCTGCTGAGTCTGGCAGGCAAAGTCTTCCTGCAAACCCACTGGGCGCCGCTGTTACAGACCCAGGGGTCGATTGCCGAGGTCAAGGTTGAATTGATCCATGCCGGTGGCCGCGCCATTCCCATGATGCTCAATGCCGTACGCCGCGAGCATCCGACCGGGGTTTTACATGAAGTGGCGGTGTTCATGGCCGAGGAGCGCAACAAGTACGAACGTGAACTGCTTGCTGCGCGCAAGATCGCCGAAGAGCTGTTGCAGCAACAGATGACTGTTCAGACAGAACTTACCTCGGCACGCAATCGCCTGCGTCTGGCTCACGCCGAGGCGGAAATACGGGCCATTTTTGCCGAGCAGATGATTGGCATCGTCAGCCACGACCTGCGTAACCCGCTGGCGGCAATCAAGATGGCGGCCGGGCTGCTGGAGCGCACGCAACTCGAGTCGCGACAAGAACGAATCCTCGGGCACATCCACCACTCCACTGACCGGGCCGACCGCATGATTGTGGATCTGCTGGATTTTACTCATGCCCGCGTCGGCAGCGGTATTGCCGTGGTCCCTCAGGCTATCGATCTGCACGCGGTTGTTGCTCGAGGCGTCGAAGAGCTGCGCCAGGTTTTCCCGCACAGGGTGCTGACGCATCGCAGCGAAGGACAGGGTGCGTGCTCGGCGGATCCGGATCGTCTCCTGCAAATGCTCGGCAATCTGGTGAGCAACGCCATCAACTATGGCACGGACGGCAGCGAGGTTTTGATCACGTCGTCCTTCGATACCTGGCTGATCAAGCTGTCGGTGCACAACGTCGGCGAACCCATACCGATGGAGAAGGTGGACGACCTGTACGAACCGGTCGTACGGGTGGTCAGCGACAGTGACGAAACCCGCACAGTCGGGCTTGGCCTGTTCATTGTTCGTGAGATTGTTCGAGCCCATCTGGGTGAGGTGACGGTTCGCTCGTCGGTTGAGGAGGGTACAACGTTCACAGTGGCCTTCCCGCGCCCTCCTGCATGAGTGAACGTACGGCCAGGTTTTTTTCGGTCAACGTGGCGTATTCACGGGTGCACAATGATCGTTACAGACCTAAACTAAACGCTGCGCCATTACCTCAAGGCTGATACAGGTTCTCCATGCGGCAATCCATTTCAAATGATGTAGCCAAGATAAGCCGGATCAGCGCGGTTCCGGCCATCCTGCAAGTCATCACCGAATCAACCGGCCTGGGCTTTGCCGCCGTGGCGCGTGTCACCGAAAGTACCTGGATGGCTTGCGCGGTTCTGGACAAGCTGGATTTTGGTTTGAAACCCGGCGGCGAGCTGGAACTCAGCAGCACAATCTGCCACGAGATTCGCAGCTCCCACAAGGCTGTGGTGATTGATCATGTCGCTGAGGATCCGCTGTTTTGTGAGCACCATACGCCGCGGTTATACAACTTCCAGAGTTACATATCGGTACCGATCTTCCTCTCCAATGGCACCTTTTTCGGCACTATCTGTGCGCTGGACCCCAAACCCGCCAAGCTGACGGGTACCCCCATCGAGTCGATGATGGCGTCTTTTGCGCGTCTTCTGGCACTGCAGATCGAGGCCGAGGAAAACCTGCAGCAAGTGCGTGAAGACCTTCTGGCCGAGCGTGAGGTGGCAGAGCTGCGCGAGCAGTTCATCGCCGTTCTGGGGCACGACCTGCGCAACCCTTTGTTTGCCATCAATGCCAGTGCCGAATTGCTGCTGCGTCGGCCACTGGATGAAAAGGCCCTGCAAGTCGTGCAACACATCCTGACGTCTGGCAAACGCGCCTCACAACTGGTCGACGACGTGCTCGACTTTGCCCGCGGCCGGATGGGGCATGGTATTCCGCTGAGCATGCATGATGCACACGGGCTGGATGAAACGCTTGAGCATGTTGTGTCAGAGATACGCCGCGTTCACCCGTCCCGGCTGATCAAGTCGGATATAAAGATGCTGGAGCGTATTCGCTGCGACCACGAGCGGATCGCACAATTGCTGTCCAATCTGGTGTCCAACGCGATCAGTCACGGTGATCCCCAAAGCCCGGTCGAGGTGACAGCGGGAGTGCGCGGTGATCTGTTTCTACTCAGCGTTACCAATCAGGGCGAGCCGATACCCGAGTCCGTTCGTTCGCAGTTGTTCCTCCCTTACTCACGGCCAATCACTGACGAGCCGCAAGCCGGGCTAGGCCTGGGGCTCTATATCGCCAGCGAAATAGCCCTGGCGCATGGCGGTACGCTTGAAGTGTGCTCGACACAAGAGCAGGGTACTGTCTTCACGTTCAGGATGCCTTTGAAGTCGGCGTAGATACGCCCGCAAACCACGATGTGTGACCTGTGCGTGGCGCTCCTTGCCCTGCGCCAGGGCCAAGCCTGCGTGGCGTCGCGCATGGCTGAAGGTATGCGCTTTGACCATCCTTGTTACAAACTCTCACACCGCTATGCTTGCTCATCGACACTGTCGGGCCGAACCTGAGGCCTGGGCTGCCGTCAAAGGCCTGAGTCTTCACGGTTACCCCGCAGTTTCACCTTTGCCAAGAGGTAGTGATGAACAGTTTTTTGCGCAATCTTGTAGGGGGCGTGCTGGTTGCGTCATGTGGCATCGGTGCTGTTCAGGCGCAGACACTGCCAAACAGCACACTCAACAACGGCGCCAGCAGCAACCCCTATAACAGCCCGATCAAGCGCTCCAACCCCAACAGCCGTCAGGGCACCGAGTCAATCACGCCCCGCGCGCCCGGCTCCAATATTGCGCCTCCTGTGCGCAGGCCTACGCTGGAGAACGGCGGTATCGGCAACGGCTACCCCACGCGCCAGAATGCTCCGCGTCCCTCTACGCCGACAACCGACCCCAGCCGCGCCAACTGAATCTTCAACCAAGCGAGCCCGTTTCACCGCGGGACGTCGACTCAATGCATAAGGAAACGCTCATGCTTAGAAAAACCCTGATCGCCACTTGGTGTGCTGCTGCCATTCTGAGCCTGCCGCTGACGGCAAGCGCCGCCCCGGAAACCTACAAAAGCGAACAAGGCACCGTCACGGTCACCCCGGTTGCCGAAGGTCTGGATCACCCATGGGCACTGGCATTTCTGCCTGACAAGCAGGGCATTCTGGTGACGGAGCGCTCCGGCAACCTGCGTATCGTGTCGGCGGACGGCAAATTATCCGAGCCGCTTTCCGGTGTGCCGCAAGTCTGGGCAAGAAAACAGGGTGGGCTGCTCGACGTCGTGCTTTCCCCGGACTTCGCCAAGGACCGCATGGTCTACCTGACCTACTCCGAAGGCAGTGGCAAAACCGCTGCCGAGGGAGATACTGCGGGTACTGCGGCAGGGCGTGGTCGTCTGTCCAAAGACATGACCCGTCTGGAAGACTTCGAGGTTATCTTCCGTCAGCAACCAAAACTCTCGGTGGGCAACCACTTCGGCGCGCGGATGGTATTCGATCGCGACGGTTATCTGTTTATCGCGCTGGGCGAGAACAACGATCGTCCCACTGCGCAAGACCTGGACAAGCTGCAAGGCAAGATCGTACGTATCTATCCGGATGGTAGTGTGCCGAAAGACAACCCTTTTGTCGGGCAGAAAAACGTCCGGCCCGAGATCTGGTCCTACGGCCATCGCAACCAGCAGGGCGCAGCGCTCAACCCGTGGACCGGTACGTTGTGGACCAACGAGCATGGGCCCAAGGGCGGCGATGAATTGAACATCATCGAACGTGGCCAGAATTACGGCTGGCCGATTGCGACCCACGGTATCAATTATTCGGGCGAGCCGATTCCGGAAGCCAAAGGCAAGTTTGTCGAAGGCACAAAAGTACCGTTTCAGGTCTGGGAAGTGTCACCGGGCATCAGCGGTATGGCGTTCTATGACCACAGCCTGTTCAAGGCGTGGGATCACAATCTGTTCATCGGCGCGCTGGCCACTGAGGAATTGATCAGGCTGCAATTTGATGGCGACAAGATCGTTCATGAAGAACGGCTGTTGAAAGGCATGAAACAGCGGATACGCGATGTGCGTCAGGGGCCGGACGGTTACTTGTATTTGTTGACGGATGAAGACAAGGGGAAGTTACTGAAAGTCGGGTTGGCTCAGTAATAACCTGTTAAACCTTTGAAAAAGAAAATTCCCACAATGTAGTGGGAGTTTTCTTATGGTTTCTCGGTGCGATAACTGTTGGGGCAGTCGGATCAGTTATCCTTTGCGTCACGTACCACTTCGCCCGTCTTGGCATCGACGTCGTAGTTCCATTCCACACCCTTGGCGTCTTTCAGTTCGATCTTATAGACCAGGCGGCCGTCGCGTTCTTTTTCCAGCTCGGTATCGTGGACCGTGAAGCCTGTGTGCTTGGCAACGGCCTGCTTGTTGAACTGTTCAAAGTCACCCAATGCCTGAGACTTGTAAAGGCGGATCACTTCATCGGGACCAACGTCGGCCTGGGCGGCATCTGCAACAGCAGTGAGGGCAACAGCGGCGAAGACGGCAGGCATAAGTTTCATAGGGTATTCCTTTCTGATTGATCTGTTTCAATGGATTCGTGACACGCTGATTGGTTCAGCGGTTTTGTTGAATTCAGATTAGCCACACTTACTTAATTCATGCTTAATTATTCCGGTGCGCAACGTTTTTTGCGGTGGCTTCTTTCCCTGATACGTAAGTAGAGTTTTTCCGCGTCATTCGTTTACCGGCAGACCGTCACGCAAAGGTTGAAAAAAACCGGCAGTGAACGTAAAAGGTTGGCCCCCTGCCGGAAGGTGCATCGCGTCTGTCCAGGCACCTGTCCTTGCGGAGTCTGATCGATGAGTACGCCCTACCGACCTGCCATGCGTCATGCCTGGCGATTGTTACCGTTGGGCATGGCTGTTGCCTCGCAGCTAATGGCTGCGGATCCGCTCACTCTGGACGCGGTCAACGTGACCGGGTTCAGCGAACAGGAAGGTGCCAGCGACTATAAAGCTGGTCGGGCGTCGATTTACGGGTTTGATCAGGCTTCGCTGCTGGATACGCCTGCCTCGGTTTCAGTGTTCAGCGAAGCGCTGATCAAGGACCGTCAGGCAAAACTGCTGAGTGACGTGCTGCGCAACGATGCCTCGGTCGGCGACGGCTATGCGCCGGTAGGCTATTACGAAAACTTTGTGGTGCGCGGCTTCTCATTGAACGCGGCCAACAGTTATCGCATCAACGGCCGCAGCATTGCCGGCGAGCAGAACGTGGCGCTGGAGAACAAGCAGCAGGTCGAGTTGCTCAAGGGGCTGTCCGGCTTGCAGAGCGGCGTTTCAGAGCCCGGTGGTGTCATTAACTATCAGACCAAGCGCGCGCAGGATGTCCGGTCGGTAACGGTCTCTACCAACGAACACGGCGAGCGCTACCTCGCGACCGATGTCGGCGGCTGGTTCGGCAGCGAACAGCAGTTCGGGCTGCGCGCCAACCTGGCCCATGAAGACATTCGCTCGTACGTCGAGCACGCCGACGGCCAGCGTGATTTCGCCTCGCTGGCCTTCGACTGGAACATCAGCGAGCGCGCCTTGCTGCAACTCGACATCGAGTATCAGAGCAAAGAGCAGCGCTCTGTGCCCGGTTATCAATTGCTCGGCGGCACGGTGCTGCCTCACGACGCCTCGCCACGCAAGCTGCTGGGCTATCAAAACTGGTCCAATCCGGTGGGCATCGACTCGCTGAACATGAGCGGGCGTTTCGAATACCGGTTCAACGACAGCTGGAAGGGCAGCCTGAGTGCGTCGCGCAGTCGCGTGGTCATTGATGACTACAGCGCCTTTGCGTGGGGCTGTTACGGCTCGGCCAGCTGCGCAGCCGAAGCGGTACCCAACCACTTCAGCGCTGAGGGTGGCTACGACATCTACGACTTCCGCAGCCCGGACGACACGCGCCGTAACGACGAGGTCGAAGCGGCAATGTCCGGTACGTTCAATACCGGATCACTGGGGCACGAGCTGACCTTCGGCACCAGCGCCTACCGCCGCACCGTGGACACGCGCGGGACCTTCAATGAATTCGTCGGCTCGGGCACGATCAACGAGTCGCCTGAATCGGTGGCACCGTCGCCTTTGACACTGCCACATACCGAGCGCCGTCTGGACAGCCGCCAGTACGGGCTGTTTATCACCGACCGGATCA
The DNA here is from genome assembly GCF_058129925.1 of Pseudomonas sp. Pme6b. NCBI lineage: Bacteria > Pseudomonadati > Pseudomonadota > Gammaproteobacteria > Pseudomonadales > Pseudomonadaceae > Pseudomonas > Pseudomonas sp. Pme6b. Next base: position 4,512,626 of record NZ_CM176704.1, on the reverse strand, counting down.
GTTTCAACGAGCACTGGCAGACCGTGCTGGGCGGGCGACAAGTGCGGCTCGACGAGCAGGCGTTTACCGAAGACGGCAGCGACGCAAGACACACCGAGCGTTACGTGTTCCTGCCGCAGGCGGCATTGATCTACAAACCGGTGGACAACGTTTCGCTCTACACCAGCTACAGCAAAGGCCTCTCGCTGGGCGGGACAGCTGCCTGGTTCACTACCAACGCCAGTGAAATTCTTGCGCCCACCGTGTCTCGACAACTGGAAGCGGGTATCAAGTATGACTGGCAGCGTATGAGCCTGACGGCCGCAGTGTTTCAAGCCCGTCAGGCTTACCAGTATTCCAGGCCCAACGATGACGGCACGTTTACCTATGTGCAGCAAGGCGAGCAGAAAAACACCGGGCTTGAACTGGGCGCGAGTGGCTGGGTGACCGACCGCCTGCAGATATCCGCCAGTGCGGCGGCCATCCGGGCGCGAGTCGAGGGCAGCGGCACCGAGGCCTATGACGATCATCAGGCCCTCAATGTGCCCAAATACCGTGGCACCCTGCAAGCGGACTATAGCCTGCCGGTGCCCGGGCTCGCCTTACTCGGCGGGATGCAGTACAGCGCCAGCAAGTACGCTGACCGTGAAGGCTCCGTGCAGGTCAATGACTACACACTGTTCAATATCGGCAGCCGTTACAGCACCCGAATCAGCGGCTACGACACTGTCGTGCGCCTGACCGTCGACAACCTCTTCGACAAACGCTACTGGCGTGATGCCGGGGAGTATCTGGGTGACGACTACCTATTCATGGGCGCACCCAGAACGGCAAGATTGTCGGCCACCGTCAACTTTTAGTGGGCGGGCTCTACTGCACGGAGCGTTGGCACGATCGTCGGGATTCTCGTTCCACACGCTCCAGCGTGGGAGTGCAGTTCACGACGCTCTGCGTCGTCAAGAGGACGCGGAGCGTCCAGAAATGGCATGCGACGCGGAGCGCCGCACGATAGTTGAAGTGATCGTTCCTCACGCTCCAGCGTGGGAGTGCAGTTCACGACGCTCTGCGTCGTCAAGAGGACGCGGAGCGTCCAGAAACGGCATGCGACGCGGAGCGCCGCACGATAGTTGAAGTGATCGTTCCACACGCTCCAGCGTGGGGGAGTGCAGTTCACGACGCTCTGCGTCGTCAAGAGGACGCGGAGCGTCCAGAAACGGCATGCGACGCGGAGCGCCGCACGATAGTTGAAGTGATCGTTCCTCACGCTCCAGCGTGGGAATGCAGTTCACGACGCTCTGCGTCGTCAAGAGGACGCGGAGCGTCCAGAAATGGCATGCGACGCGGAGCGCCGCACGATAGTTGAAGTGATCGTTCCTCACGCTCCAGCGTGGGAGTGAAGTTCATGACGCTCTGCGTCGTCAAGAGGACGCGGAGCGTCCAGAAACGACATGCGACGCGGAGCGCCGCACGATAGTTGCGATCATCGTTCCCGCTACAGGCCTCAGCTCCGTATCAGTGCGCCCGCAAGCTTTGCTATTCTTCGCGCCCTGTGAGCGCCAGGCGCTTTTTTCAGCCATGTTTCGGGGGCTTCATGACGGCCATCGTTCAATCCACTCCCCAGCCCTTCAGCAGAGCCGACTACAAGACCCTGGGTCTTGCGGCGCTGGGTGGCGCGCTGGAAATCTACGACTTCATTATCTTCGTATTCTTTGCGCTGACCCTCAGCCAGCTGTTTTTTCCGCCCGACATGCCCGAGTGGCTGCGTCTGCTGCAAAGCTTCGGGATCTTCGTGACAGGCTATCTCGCACGCCCGCTGGGCGGCATTCTGATGGCGCATTTTGCCGACCGGCTGGGACGCAAGCGGGTGTTCAGCCTGAGTATTCTGATGATGGCCCTGCCTTGTCTGCTGATCGGCATCATGCCCACCTACGCACAGATTGGTTACTGGGCGCCGCTGGTGCTGCTGGCGTTACGCATTCTGCAGGGCGCAGCGGTCGGCGGCGAGGTACCCAGTGCCTGGGTCTTCGTGGCAGAGCACGCACCCCAGGGGCATCGCGGCTACGCACTCGGGGTTTTGCAAGCCGGTCTGACGTTTGGATACCTGCTCGGTGCGCTGACCGCAACATGGCTGGCAAGGGTCTTCAGCCCGGGTGAGATCCTTGACTGGGCGTGGCGCATTCCGTTTCTGCTTGGCGGCGTTTTCGGTGTAGTGGGCGTCTGGCTGCGTCGCTGGCTGAACGAAACGCCAGTGTTCATCGCAATGCACGCCCAGCGTGAAAACCTGCCTGCACTGCCGCTTGGCCAGGTCCTGCGCGATCATCGCCAATCCTTGCTGCCTGCCGCGCTGTTGACGTTTGTGCTGACGTCCGCGGTGGTCGTGCTGGTGGTGATTACCCCGACGGTCATGCAGCAGCGCTTCGGGATCAGCGCCAGCAATACCTTCGCCCTGAGCGCAGTGGGCATCGTCTTCCTCAATATCGGCTGCGTGCTGGCAGGCATGCTGGTTGACCGCATCGGTGCGTGGCGCGGGGTCATCATCTACAGCCTGCTGCTGCCGCTGGGTATAGGCGTGCTTTACGCCAGCCTCATCCAGCAATGGATGCCGCTGGGTATCGCCTACGCCATTGCAGGGCTGGCCTGCGGGGTTGTCGGCGTGGTGCCTTCGGTGATGGTCGGACTGTTCCCTGCGAACATTCGTGTGTCAGGCATCTCGTTCACTTACAACATTGCCTACGCTTTTTGGGCGAGTACCACGCCATTGCTGCTCATCGCGCTGATGCCCTGGAATATCTGGGTTTGCGTGCTTTACAGCCTGGTCATGGGGATTGTGGGTCTGACGACCGCAGCGGTATTCGGCCTGCGCCGGGGTGTAGTGGTAGATGACCTTGCAACCGGCAGAAGCGGATAGCGCCAAGCCTGTTCCTGCTGGCGCGCCTCTTTCTCGCACTCAGCCGCTCATCTCTGTGGGCGGTTTTCGCAAATGAAACATATCAAGAAAGTTCCTCAAGTCAGGCGCTGTCAATTGTAACAAGTGATTGTAATTCTGTTTGCTCAAGTCTATCTTGCGCCCCTCTATATTATTTTTATTTATTGAGCTGGTGTGCTCTTGCCTGCCACGATTCCAACGTGGCTCGGCTGGCGGGTTATTTATGATTTCATTAAATTGATAGTCGTAATTTTTCTGTATTTTCTGTAGGAGATTTCTTCAGTCGTTTATTAATTAACGATTATTCTTACAGGTCTTTGTTTTTGGCAAGGTTTTGGTTTTTATTCGGGTTTAATGAAAAACAATACTAAATAAAATGATTTCTGTGCCGATTTACTTTTTAGGTCATGGAAGACGAGTGTAAGAAACATCCTACAAATTTGCTCTAGGGCAAAATGATGGCAAGGGGAAGTAGTATGGAGGTGACAATGAGAGAGCAAGAGGTTCTTGGCCTGCTGTTGCAGGGCTGTACGAACAAGGAAATCGCCAGGCAGCTCCGTATCAGTGACTATACGGTTCGCGATCACGTGTCTTCGCTACTAAGAAAGAGCCGTGTAAAGACCCGTGTCGAGCTTATGGCGCGTTGTGTTTCTATCTTGCTTCCGGGAAAAAGTAACCGACCCCCTACATCTGTCGGATTGCGTAACGAGTCAGCACATACATAATGTGTCTTGTCACAGAATATATCTTGTCAGGGCGATCAGCGTTATCGGGATAGCGCCCCAAGGTCAATAATCTCAATGTTGCACTACGGTTGCTTTTCGGTGTTCGGCTATCTGGCTGCCCGGAACAGGGGATTTCTGAAGTTCGTCCTTACGGCAAACCGTAAAGAATAAAAAGGAGCAATCATGACTGTTTGTTTTGTTCGGGGCCGGTCTGAGTCCGATCAGTCATTGCGGTTGGATCCGCATCGGCCCGGTTTGAATCTCACAACAGACTTCCATCGCCTGGCAACCCGTCAGTCGGCACTTTCGGTGACGCAACTTGCCGAGCAACAGCAAAAACTGTCCGGCCCCGTTGGCCTGTTTGCCAAACTCTGCCGACAGGTTCGCTCGCATGGACGCCAGGCCCCGTTGATCGAAGAGGTCGAGCGGCTTGAGGGGCGCAAGCGCAAGTGGCTGGCCGAGCAGGCTGTACAGTTCATCCTGGGCTTGCACGGCCGCCGGCCAGCGGTCGACAACCCGTTCAAAGGCCTGTTGCGCGAAGACCTGTGTTGCATCGTGTTCGATGACGCATCGCTGCACACGCTGGTCGAGCGTTACACTGCCGGTGAAGCACTGCGGCACCAGGACAGTGAGTACTTCGTCAAACTCATTGCCACCACACGGAACACAGTCGAGCGACGAATCGTCTTCCACGGCCTGCTCGAACACTTCGACCGATTACTGCCGATCGAAAAGAGCATCTACCCGCTCAATTATCGCACCACCCAGCTTGCCCATCTGGAGCAGGATGAACCGCCCCGGGTTTCTCGGAGACTCCAACCTTTGAGAGGATGGAGCGATGAAAAAACTACCGAAGTATTCCCCAGAGGTCCGTGAGCGGGCCATCAGGATGGTTTTCGAACACCTTCCTGAGTACGAGTCGCAGTGGGCCACCATCAGTGCCATTGCCCCCAAGATCGGCTGCACGCCCGAGACATTACGGCTGTGGGTTCGCCAATCTGAGCGCAACAGCGGCCAGCGTGATGGGCTGAGCACAGTCGAACGTGAGCGAGTCAAGCTCTTGGAGCGTGAGAACCGTCAGTTGCGTCAAGCTAACGAGATCTTGCGTAAGGCCTCAGCCTATTTTGCCCAGGCGGAGCTCGACCGCCCATTCAAACGATGAAGACGTTTATTGATGAAAACCGCCAGTCTTACGGGGTCGAGCCGATTTGCAAGGTGTTGCCAATCGCCCCGTCGACGTACTACCGGTACGCTGCTCAGCAGGCTGACCCCAGCCAGCAGTCAGCGCGTGCGCAGCGTGACCAGGAACTGGGTGAGCACATCCAGCGAGTCTGGGATGAGCACTTCCAGGTATATGGCGTGCGCAAGGTCTGGCGACAATTGCTGCGTGACGGACTGCAAGTCGCCCGCTGTACGGTGCAACGTCTGATGGGAGAGCTGGGCCTGCAAGGCGTGGTACGCGGCAAGCCCGTCAAGACGACGGTCAGCGACCAAGCCAGGCCGTGCCCGCAGGATCATGTCAACCGTCAGTTTGTGGCTGAGTGCCCGAACGCCCTATGGGTATCGGACTTTACCTACGTCAGTACCTGGCAGGGTTTTGTTTACGTGGCCTTCATCATTGATGTCTTTGCCCGATTCATCGTCGGTTGGAAGGTGTCCAGTTCAGCGCGTACCGATTTTGTACTCGATGCACTGGAGCAAGCCCTTTACGCCCGTCGCCCAGTCAAGCAGGGTGGACTCATTCACCACAGTGACCGTGGCGTGCAGTACGTGTCCATTCGCTATACCGAGCGTCTTGTCGAAGCCGGTATTGAGCCATCGGTCGGGAGTGTCGGTGACTCTTACGACAATGCTTTGGCTGAGACCATCAATGGTCTTTACAAGGCTGAAGTGATTCATCGACGCTCTTGGCCCACACGGGGGGCGGTGGAGCTGGAAACCCTGAAATGGGTGGACTGGTTCAATCACCGCCGCCTGCTGGAGCCAATCGGTCATATTCCACCGGTCGAAGCAGAAGCAATCTATTATCAGCAACTCACCGAGTCTGCCCAGGTGGCATGACTCAAACAAAAGGGTCTCCGAGAAACCCGGGGCGGTTCAGTATTATTGAGGGAAGCGCTTTAACAACGACACGGCTGGATCAGGGTTTTATTCGTTTTATCACGGACAAAGACTACGGTGCCCTTGGTCACAACCACTTTGAGTTCATGGAAAAAGTCATCAATCGTTTTTCGACGTCGGGGGAAAGGGACCAGCAACTTGGACCTGACTATGCTACCTATAAAAGCCAGAAAAACGACTACATTAGAACTCTGTCAAAGGAAAAGTACGCCCCTGGCGAGGGTGACATTCGGGAAACCGGCATACCCGCTCAAAAAACCACAAAACCCAAGGAAATCACCCTGGAAAGCCTGCGAGAAGACATGCGCAACTCGTTCATGAAGGCGATGGGCATCAAGAACTTCTCATCCCTGTTTGACGTTCTGTTCAAGAACCGGCGTTGACCGGTCAGGCATCGGCACTCAGTGGCTGGAGCTCTGACGGCATATCCTGAGCGCTGGCCACGCAGTTGCGACCGGTGCTTTTGGCGAGGTACAGCGCCTTGTCTGCTTCGTGCAACCAGGATGAGGCATCCGGCAGTTCAGGAGAGTAGGCGGCTATGCCGATACTGAGGCTGACCTTGAGATCGCGCTGCAGAGAGTAGGTCATTTCATCTATCGCCAGACGCGTGCGCTCCAGGATTTCCCGCGCTTGAAACAAGTGGGTGTCCGGCAGAATGACGCAGAACTCATCCCCGCCACAACGTCCGATCAGATCCGAGTCACGCAGGTTTTCCATCAGTGCTTCACTGATGTTCTGCAGCACTGTATCGCCCATGAGGTGGCCATAGGTATCGTTGATGACTTTGAAATGGTCAATGTCGATCAGTGCGATGACGCACTGCTGATGCTGGTTCTGGCTTTTTACGTACTCCAGATCAAGCAGGTCTTTCCATGCGCCATGATTGAGCAGTCCAGTGAGGCTGTCGGTGCGGCTTATTTTGCGCAGGATGTTGCGATGCTCCCAGAGCTTCAGGGTGACCTGATGGCTCATCCAGCCGATGAAAATAGGGTAAATCACCAGTACGGGAAGGCAGGCGTAGATCTGTGCCATGTTGCCATGCAGATTGACAGCAGGGTTGAGCAAGGCCAGCGAGATCAGTACACCCAGTGCCTGTGCGCACAAGCCTTGCAGCATCAGGCGTGGCCCGGCAGCAGCCATGTTATGCATGGCCATCATCGCGATGACCGTAACGCCGGGAACGGCACTGAAGCCCATCGCGCCAATCCAGAACCCGCCCATCAGCGAATCGAAGAGCAGATTGCGCCATTCAGCCTGATAGGGTTCGCGCGACTTTTTCGCAATCTGGTAAGCAACATGTGGCCAGACCAAGGCATTGAGCAGTGCCAGCGTCCAAAGCCAGTGTGCGGCATTCACGTAATACAAAGACACAGCGACAGTAATAAAGCCAACGCTGACACCGAGAGATCTCGGCGCGTAGATCCGCTTGGCGAATGCCAGTCCCTTGCGGTGATATGAGCTCATAGTTCCTTACCGGACATAACGTCTTGAATCGGTCAGAAACCATGACTCCTTGACCGAAAGGCTGGAGTTTGAGCGTTCGACAGTGTCATGGGAAGAGCATTTTGCAGTGCTGTGTCAATTAGCTGCACATTGGGAAGGCTTGCATGTTTCGGAGTCAATTAACTGACAAAAACAGCCAGGAAACAGGTTCAAAAATATGACGAAACACACAAGCAGCGGCACACTGGAATAACCGGGCAGTGTAGTTGCGTCTTTGCAAAAGTACTGCCCGGTGACATCCGGCTAATCGAGCCGGGCCAGGTTATGCGGCTGCCTTGTTTTTCTGAATCCCGGTCATCCAGGCGACAGCAATGGCCAGCAATGCAACGACGGCTGCGACATATCCAACTGCATTCAGGCCCAGATGCTCAATGGTCAGACCGCCAATGATCGATCCCAGACCTATACCTGCGTTGGCGGCCGAGACGTTCAAGGTTCCTGCCAGTGCCTGAGCCTGCGGTGCCGCTTTCATCACCCTGATCTGACAGATAGGGAACAACGCTGTGTGGGCAATACCCCAAATCACCAGCACCACGGCCAGTAACGGCATCGAGCCTGCGGCAGGTACGCTTGCGGTCATGCCCAGCGCCAGCAGCAGCGCAAACACCATGGTTGAGCCCAGCGGGCTGCGGTCCACATACCGGCCACCCAACGCATTGCCGATCAGGCCGACTGCACCAAAGCCCATTAACCACCAACCTACTTGAGCCGACTCGATACCTGCGATGCGTTCCAGCGTATCTGCCAGGTAGGTGTAGGCGCCAAACATGGCAGTGAACAGCAAAATGGACAGTAGCAGGTTGGCGAGGAACAGCGGATCTCGCAGGATTTTTGCCTGCTCGGCGAGGCCTACCTTTGCGGTAGGTTCAATACGTGGCATCGACAACGCCAGCAGCACTGCCATTAATGCAGACAGCAGCGTCAGCGCCCAGAACGCGCCGCGCCAGCCCACTGCATCGGCAAATACTGTGCCCAGCGGGATGCCGAACAGCATGGCTGCAGAGATACCGAGGTAGACCTGCGCCACAGCCTTGCCAGCGCGCTTCGGTCCGGCCAGCAGGCTTGCGGTTTCACTGGCGGTGCCCCAGAACACCGGCAACGCCAATGCTGGAATGAATCGCGCCAGTGCCAGTACCCAGATGTTGCTCGACACCGCAGCCAGAGCGTTGGAGGCCGCGAAAATCAGCAGGATGACGATGAACGTACGCTTGCGGTCCAGGTGCGAAAGCATGGCTGTCAGCGGCGGGCCAAACAGCATCACCGTGAAGGCGAATAGCGTGACCAGCAAACCGGCAGTAGAAATGGAAATTCCCAGATCGCGGGCCAGTGAAGGCAGCAGTCCTATGATGAGAAATTCAGTGGTAACGATTACGAAGCCAGCCAGCGCCAGGATCGCGATGGACAAGCCAGCACCGGTCGAGCTTTCGCTCTTGGTGCCGGAGGCGGCAGTTTCCAGAGACGGCATGATACGAACCCATAAAAAATAAGTTCGCCAGCTTATTGCAGAAAATGATTCCTATCTTTGGCAAATATTCCGTACATTGTGGACTTAAATTCACTAATTGGTCTTCCATGTGCTGTCCACTGACCGCCTCAAGGGCATCGAAACGTTTGTCGCCGTTGCCAATGCTGGGAGCTTTACGGCAGCCGCTGACCGCTTGAGTCTGACTAATTCCGCAGTCAGCAAAAGCGTTGCACGCCTGGAAAGCCGCCTGGGCATGCGTCTGTTCGAGCGCACTACCCGAAGTCTGGCGCTGACCGAGGAGGGTGCGGCCTATCATGCGGTATGCACGCGCATGCTTGCCGACCTGGAGGCTGCCGAAACCGCGCTGGCGGCGCAGCTTACAGAGCCCGCCGGACAACTGCGTATCGATCTGCCTGCGACCTTTGGTCGTTTGCACGCGCTGCCGCTGATCCTCGCCTTCACCGGGCAGCATCACAAGCTGCGTCCGCGGATAACCTTCACTGATCGTTTCGTTGACATTCTTGAGGAAGGTATCGACCTGGCCGTGCGCATCGGCGGTCCTGCTGTCTGGCCAGCGGGCGTGGCGCACCGTTACCTGGGCACCGAGCGGGTGATCTTTTGTGCTGCACCGGCTTATCTGGAGCGCCACGGCGTACCGACGACGTTCGAGGACCTTGCCAGTCACGCATGTATTCTGTTTGGTCGTGGCGATGGCAGCACCAGCCCTTGGTTGTTTGTTGACGACCAAGGGCAGCGTGAGGCTCGCGCTGTCGAAGCGCGGCTGGTTATCGGCAACGGCGAAGCCCAGGTGGCTGCGGTGACTTCGGCGTGGGGCATTGCGCAGCTGGCGACCTGGCTGATCAGGGAGCAGTTGCAGCGTGGCGAGTTGGTGGAGATCCTTCCACAACTGGCCACTGACGGTTTGGCGCTGCATCTGGCCTGGCCGCGCAACCGCGAGTCATTGCCCAAGGTGCAGGCGCTGGTCGAGCGACTGTCAGAGGCGTTGCGGGTGGATTAAGCCATACTGGTCAGAGCCACCCGATGCTCGAATCATTCGCCTATGACGGCCTTCACCAGCGCTGCGTGTTCCTTCGGGTTTTTCGCGTTGGAGACCACGTTGAGCACGGCTGCGCGGGCACCCGAAGCGGCAATGATCGATGTGCTCAGAACCTGGGCGTCGCTCATGGTCGCGGAGGTATCCAGCTGCCGTACACCCAGACCGTTCTTCTTGACGATCTTCTTGTCACCCAGCTTTTTGAAGTCTTTGTAGCCGGTACTCTGCTGGGCAAGTATCCCGGTGACCAGGCCATCAAGCACTACGCCGTCGTTGTCGCTGGCCTGCACGCCCATTGGCATAGGCGTCTCGGTAACGATTAGCACGCGCTTTTCAGCGGCATTGGTGTAGAGCGCACCCGTCACCCCCTGAGCCTTGGCCTTCGCGTCAATCTCGGGCATCTCGCCCTGCACGTAGCCCGCAGGAATGGTAAACGCCAGTTTGCCACCCAGCAGCGAAGCCTTTTGTACCGCAGCGGCAGCAGGCGCGGCGGCCTGGGGCTTGGTCGCGGCCTGAACGCTGACCATGCTCTGGCAGGCTGCCAGTGCGACACACACAACGATTGCCTTGAAACCGAAAGACCGCATGGAAATTCCTTTTTTGTCTGTTAAATGGAGATGTATCGAGGCCTGTGTGCCCGAGGAATGTGAGTGGCCCGGCAGGTAAAAGTGCCCATAAAAAAACGGCCAGCAGGATCACTCCGGCTGGCCGTCCTTTATTGCGTTTCGCTTACTCGGCGATCTGCAGTTTGCGCGACTCGGTATAGACGTAACGCACTTTCTCGTACTCGAATGGCGAGTTCAGCTGGCCATAACGGAAGCTGGTGACATACCGGCGATCAATCGCACGCAGCACGGTGATTTCCGGATGGTCGTCGCTGACTTCGGCAACGTTCAGGAAGTTGATCTGGTTTTCAGCCGTGTAGTCAAACAGCATACCGCCCGTGTCACGCAGGTTCGATGGACCGAACAATGGCAACACCAGATAAGGGCCGGCAGGAACACCATAAAAGCCCAGCGTCTGGCCGAAGTCTTCGCTCTGGCGCGGCAGGCCCATCATGGTCGCCGGGTCCCAAAGACCGGCGATGCCGATGGTGGTGTTGAGCAGCAGACGACCGGTTGTGTCCAGCGAACGCTCACCCTTGAACTGCAGCAGGCTGTTCAGCAGGTTGGAGACGTCGCCCAGGTTGCTGAAAAAGTTGCTCACGCCGCTGCGCACGAAGCCGGGTGTGATGTAGCGATAGCCGTCCACGACCGGCAGGAACACCCATTCATCAAAGCGGTAGTTGAAGTGGTACACCCGACGGTTCCAGGATTCCAGCGGGTCGTAGACTTCCAGCGCGTTAATGGAGGCGCGCTCGAATTCACGCTGATCCAGCCCCGGGTTGAATTGCAGCGACTTCAGCGGCTGGGTGAAACCGTCAGCATCGGTCTGACGGGCCACAGTAGCCGGGTGTTGAGCCTTGTTGCTGGTATCCGCGTCAGCGGCCTGGACTGTGCCGGCACAGAGCAGAGCGGCAAGAAGTAAAAGACGTTTAGCCACGGAAAAACTCCAGCATGGCGTCGGTGTTGACGCGGTAATTAAGGTTGCCGCAATGCCCGCCGTACGGATAAACGGTCAGACGATCCCCGAAGGTCTTGCGCAGGAAGCCCAGATCACCCGAGCCCAGAATCACATCGTCAGCGTTGTGCATGACGGCAATCTTGGTGTTGCTGTGCAGGTAATCCTTGAGTGCGTAAAGACTGACCTGGTCGACCAGTTGCAGCAGGCTACCGCCGTCAGTGCGGGCGCGCCACATCGGAATGACCTGTTCGGTCAGGTAGCAATCGAAGTCGCATTGCAGGGCACGCTTGAGGAACGGCGTCAGGCTGGTGCCTTCAGAGATAGGGAATTTTGGTGGCGTGATCAGGCCGCGGCGGTTGATCAGGTCCGAGGTGAACGCGATGTCGGCCGACGAGAAGCGGAACGAGGTACCGATCAGCATCGCCATCTGCTCATTGGTCAGGTGCTGCTTGGACTGCTGAAAGTCGAACAGCAGTGCATCGTTGAGGTCGATGTAACCCTTTTGCCGGAAGTAACGGGTCAGCTTGGCCAGCACCAGCTCGTAGAACGTGGTGGTGTTGTTGATGCCCTTGACGTTGGTCTGCACCAGTTTGTCGAGGTTGCTGATCGAGGTGTAAAGGTTGACCGGCGGGTTGAGCAGCAGCACTTTCTTGAAGTTGAAGCTGCGGCGGGTTTCATCCAGTTTGCTGACGAAGGCGGCATTCAGTGCGCCGAGGCTGTAACCGGTCAGGTAATAGTCGGTCACCGGCAGTTGCGCCTGCTGGGCACGAATGGCCTGCATGACGCGATAAATGTCTTCTGCGTCGTCGGTGGAGACGCCAGGAGTGGCGAAGCGCGAGGCCGAGCTCATGAAGTCATAGCTGGTGGGCGAAGACAGCTGCACCACGTGGTAGCCCGCGCCGTAATAGAGTTTTTTCAGGAATTCATTGATGGTGCTGTTATACGGCGCGCCTGTGCCGGCAATCAGGAAGATCAGCGGGGCGGCATGGTCCTGCTTCGCCAGGCGATAGTGCAGCTTTTTTACCGCCCAGAAGTTGTCCGGCAGGGTGAACTCGCGCTCGGGATGCAGGTTCAGGGTGTAGACGTCCTGATCGATGTCTTCATCGTCAGGCAGATCGGGGCGCAGATCAGGCGGTGTGGTCGCAATGGTCGCTTCAAACGGATTAGTCAGCGGGTAGCCATAGATGGCAGAGTCGACGGTGGTTGCCAGAGCGGACGCACTTAAACACAAGCCACCTATAACGGTAGCGAAGCGCAGAAAACGGAGCATGACTAAATCCCTTGGGAAAGAAGTGCTGATGAGATACGCAGGCTATGACCAAGGTGTAGTGCCAAAGTGCCGCATCCACCGGTTAACCGTGTAAATTATGACGGAACAATACACGTTCTTTGGATTTTGCAATGCAGTTATGCGGTTTATTTTTCGCAGGCGACGTAGATTGGCTCGGTTTGACCATACAGGCGGGGGACTGACTGCCGCTACATGCCGCTACGCTGCAGCTTCCTGGGGACGAAAAACACAAAGGAGAGCCGTAGCTCTCCTCCAATGTGTTTTACCTGCTCTTTTTATTGTTGTAGGGCGGCCTGTTATTGTTGTTGGCGGCCAGTCCCTTTACAGCGTTGTTGGGCGACCCCCATTCGGGGTCAAGAGCAAACGTATTTTTTTGAGCGCTGACTCGCTTTAATCACCTGTCTGCACAACATCGTGATCCCACCGGTTCGGGAGCTACCTGAAGGTAGTTTTATTGTTCTCTGTCCGGTCGCGAGGCCTTTCACCGAAAGGTCCCTGTAAAGCTGATCCACTCCAAAAAAATCTGTTAGCTGCGCCTCTGTCCGTTTTGTTCTTGTTATGTCAGAGCCGTTACGTCTTGTTTTTATTGGTTTGCCGCTTCGTTTCTTGTTTTTGTTGTACAAGAGAGATAGCAGAAGCTGTGCCAACTTTTCAAAGTGCTTTTAAAACAAAGATTTAGCTGTTCTGCGGGAAGAGGTGAGTGGGCTGCGCTGGAAAAACTGTTCCCGTGTTACCCGTTCGGGCCGGTGGATGTGAGTCGGCGGTAACACATCCTGTTTCGTTTTATAAAACGAGCAGGCTGAGACGTTTTTCAGCAGCGCTTGTCGCTGATGACTGCATGTTGTCGTTTCCCGTTGCCCGAGTGTCGTAGCCAGAGCATGTCTGCTTGCCCGGCAGGTTGATGATGACGGTGGCAATTTGCTGCGTGTCACTGCGCGTGGCGGCGATCAGAGCGCAGCGTGCCCCGAAACTGGACGCTCAGCGTTATACATCAGCCCCGGAGAGCCCGGGAAGTGATGCTTTCAAGCTTCTGCCCGCAGGGCGTGGGAGCGAACTTGTTCGCGAAAGGGCCGGTACAATCTCTGAATATGCATCGTCTGAGATACAGCCTTCGCGAACAAGTTCGCTCCCACGGCCTTCAGCCAGCATCACAAGCAACGTGTGTATGACGATGAGAGCCAAGCGTGGGTGTGCGCTTGAAAACAACGTTGACGAAGCCCGACAACCGTCGGTGCAGACTTCCGGGGAAGCGACAATGATGATGCGAAAAATACTGGGGGCGGGTGCCGCTCTGGTGCTTGCTGTCAGCTCCACGCTGGCGATTGCTGAAACCAAGACCCTGACCATCGGCTATGTGGAAGGCTGGTCCGACAGCGTCGCCACCACCTTCGTGGCTTCCGAAGTGATCAAGCAGAAGCTTGGCTACGACGTCAAACTGCAATCGGTCGCGGCCGGGATCATGTGGCAGGCCGTGGCCACCGACAAGCTCGACCTGATGTTGTCTGCCTGGCTTCCGGGCACTCACGGCGAGTACTACACCAAGTACAAGGATCAGGTCGTCAACTACGGGCCCAACTTCAAGGACGCCAAGATCGGCCTGATCGTGCCTGAATACGTGAAAGCCAAAACCATCGAAGACCTCAAGACCGATGCTTCCTTCAACAAGAAGATCACGGGGATCGATGCCGGTTCAGGGGTTATGCTCAAGACAGATCAGGCCATCAAGGATTACGGTCTGGACGGTTACAAACTGCAGGCGAGTTCCGGCGCAGGCATGATTGCCGAACTGACTCGTGCGGAGAAAGCGCAGAAAGCCATCGTCGTCACCGGCTGGGTGCCGCACTGGATGTTCGCCAAGTGGAAACTGCGTTTCCTGGAAGACCCTAAAGGCGTTTACGGTGCAGCTGAAACCGTCGACAACGTCGCCAGCCTTGGCCTGGAGAAAAAAGCCCCCGAGGTCGTGGCCTTTCTGAAAAAATTCCAGTGGGCATCCAAGGATGAAATCGGTGAAGTGATGCTGGCGATTCAGGACGGTGCCAAACCTGAAGCCGCTGCCAAGGACTGGGTAGCCAAGCACCCGGATCGGGTCGCCGCATGGACCGCTAAATAGTTCTGCAGCCCTCTGCAAAAGCCGTTTCAAGGCCGTCTGGTGCCATCGCCAGACGGCCTTTGCCTTTTCTGGATTACGGTATTTTCTGCACAGGCTGACTTGTGGCGGACCTGTGCCGTGCAAAGAGGTTCATCTGCGGCTAGTGTCGTTCTAATACTAAGGTCGTCTGGAGTGCGCGCCGGACCCGACTAAAGTGCGTTACGTGACATCTCATCTGTGCTGCGAGGACAAAAACAATGAACGACAGCATTTACCTCTCGATTCAAAACAGCCCGCGTTTCAAGGAGCTGGTATCCAAAAGAGAGCGGTTCGCCTGGATTCTCTCGGCGATCATGCTTGGCCTGTATGCGGCCTTTATTCTTTTGATTGCGTACGGACCCCATATTCTGGGGGCCAAGTTGAGCCCGACTTCAACCATTACCTGGGGAATGCCGATAGGCGTAGGGCTGATCCTCTCCGCGTTTGTGCTGACCGCCATCTATGTTCGCCGTGCCAATGGTGAATTCGATGATTTGAACAACGCCATCCTGAAGGAGGCTCAGCAATGATCCGGCGCCTATCAGCAGCACTTGGCCTGGCCACATTCGCGCCGACTCTCTGGGCGGCAGACGCATTGACGGGCGCCGTGCAGAAGCAACCCCTTAACATCGCCGCGATTGTCATGTTCGTGGTATTCGTCGCCTTCACGCTGTACATCACCTACTGGGCGTCGAAAAAGAACAAGACCGCGTCGGACTACTACTCGGCAGGCGGCAAGATCACCGGTTTCCAGAACGGTCTGGCAATTGCCGGTGATTACATGTCGGCAGCGTCCTTTCTGGGTATTTCCGCACTGGTCTACACCTCCGGCTACGACGGCCTGATCTACTCGATCGGCTTTCTGGTGGGCTGGCCGATCATTCTGTTCCTGATCGCCGAACGCTTGCGTAACCTGGGTAAATACACATTTGCCGACGTTGCGTCGTATCGCCTCAAGCAAAAGGAAATTCGCACCTTGTCCGCCTGCGGCTCGCTGGTGGTAGTGGCGTTCTACCTGATTGCGCAAATGGTCGGTGCCGGCAAGCTGATCCAGCTGCTGTTCGGTCTGGACTACATGGTTGCGGTGGTACTGGTCGGCATCCTGATGTGCCTTTACGTATTGTTCGGCGGCATGCTGGCCACTACCTGGGTGCAGATCATCAAGGCGGTCATGTTGCTGTCCGGTGCGTCGTTCATGGCCCTGATGGTTATGAAACACGTTAACTTCGACTTCAACATGCTGTTCTCCGAGGCGATCAAGGTTCACCCTAAAGGTGAAGCGATCATGAGCCCTGGCGGTCTGGTGAAAGACCCGATTTCAGCGTTCTCGCTGGGTCTGGCGCTGATGTTCGGTACTGCTGGCCTACCGCACATTCTGATGCGCTTCTTCACCGTGAGCGATGCCAAGGAAGCCCGCAAGTCCGTGCTGTACGCAACCGGCTTCATCGGCTACTTCTACATCCTGACCTTTATCATCGGTTTTGGCGCGATCCTGCTGGTCAGCACCAACCCGGCGTTCAAGGATGCAGCGGGTGTTTTGCTGGGCGGTAACAACATGGCAGCGGTTCACCTGGCCGATGCTGTCGGTGGCAGCCTGTTCCTGGGCTTCATCTCGGCAGTCGCCTTCGCCACCATTCTGGCAGTGGTTGCCGGTCTGACCCTGGCAGGTGCTTCGGCGGTCTCCCATGACCTGTATGCCAGCGTGATCAAAGCGGGCAAGGCCAACGAGAAAGACGAGATCCGTATCTCGAAAATCACCACCATTGCGCTGGCAGTCGTGGCGATCCTTCTGGGTATTGCCTTCGAAAGTCAGAACATCGCGTTCATGGTGGGTCTGGCGTTCTCGGTCGCTGCAAGCTGCAACTTCCCGATCCTGCTGCTTTCCATGTACTGGAAAAACCTGACCACCCGTGGCGCCATGATTGGTGGCTGGATGGGCCTGATCAGCGCCGTGGTGCTGATGATCCTGGGGCCAACCATCTGGGTGCAGATACTGCATCACGAGAAAGCCATTTTCCCTTACGAATACCCGGCGCTGTTTTCTATCGCCATCGCCTTCGTAGGTATCTGGTTCTTCTCCATCACCGACAAGTCGAAAGCGGCAGAGGGCGAGCGCGCCTTGTTCTACCCGCAATTCGTCCGGTCACAAACAGGCCTGGGTGCCAGCGGTGCGGTTTCGCACTAAGTGCTGAAGCAGTAAATGAAGCAGCCTTCGGGCTGCTTTTTCATGGGCCATAAAAAAGCCCCGCCTGGAGAGGCGGGGCTTTTGCCTGTTGCTTGAAGCAACAGGTTATATCTTGCCGAGCAATACCAGAATCAGCAGGATCACCAGGATAGTACCGATGATGCCCGACGGACCGTAGCCCCAGCTGCGCGAGTGCGGGAATACCGGCAGACCGCCAACCAGCAACAGAATCAGAACGATGATAAGAATAGTGCCGATGCCCATGATGAGTTCCCTCTTTCATTTAAGTTAGTTAACAGATGCAGTACAGAATTTCATACCCAACGGCACTGAATTTGCCTGCTTGACTCATCGGACTACGGCCACTCGGGAAAGGTTTCATCTATTTTTAATAATTTCTTACATATCTAAAAAATCATTAAAATCATGGACTTGATGTGTTTTTGTCCGACAATAATTCGGGTCTAGTTGATGGAAAGTGCCTGAAATGATCTTAAAAATCATTGAACTAAATGACGTGAAAATTCTCCGCTGATTTGCACAGATGACCTGATTGAAATCCAGCAGGGGGCGCGCAGATGTTTTATCGAGTGGCGGCAGATGCCGTGGTCGCGTTTCATCTACTGTTCATCGTATTCGTGCTGTTCGGCGGTCTGCTGGTAGTGAGCAGGCCGTGGCTGGCATTACTACACGTTCCGGCAGTTGCGTGGGGGGCTGCGGTTGAGTTTCTGCATCTGTACTGCCCACTGACACCGCTGGAAAACACACTGCGCCGCACAGCCGGTGAGCAAGGATATGACGGCGGCTTCGTCGAGCATTATCTGATTCCGCTGATCTACCCTGTCGGGCTTACGCCGGGCATACAGCTGTGGCTGGGGGGCATTGTGCTGTTGGTCAATGTGTCGGTGTACGGCCTGTTATTGATGCGTTTCGTATCACGCGTGCGGCATTCATGAGCTTCGGGTTTGCTCCAGGCATTCAGCGCCTTGATGGTGGGATTGTAGGGCCCCGGCTGTGATTACACTCAGGCAACTCCTGCACATCACAAGGCACTCGGCTATGCAAAACCGCATCATGATTACTGGCGCCGGCTCAGGTCTGGGTCGTGAAATTGCACTGCGCTGGGCGCGCGAAGGCTGGCGGCTGGCGCTGTCGGACATCAACGATGCCGGTCTGCAGGAGACCCTGACGCTGGTGCGCGAGGCGGGTGGTGACGGGTTCGTTCAGCGTTGCGATGTTCGCGATTACAGTCAGCTCACGGCGTTTGCTCAGGCATGTGAAGAGCGACTGGGCGGCATCGACATCATCGTCAACAACGCGGGCGTGGCATCGGGTGGCTTCTTCAACGAGCTGTCGCTGGAAGACTGGGACTGGCAGATCGCGATCAACCTGATGGGGGTCGTCAAAGGCTGCAAGGCGTTTTTGCCTATGTTGCAGGCCAGCAAAGGCAAAATCATCAACATTGCGTCGATGGCCGCGTTGATGCAGGCCCCGGCGATGAGCAATTACAACGTCGCCAAGGCAGGGGTTGTGGCACTTTCCGAAAGCCTGCTGGTTGAAGTGCATGATCAGGGCGTCGCCGTGCATGTGGTTTGTCCGTCGTTCTTTCAGACCAACTTGCTGGATTCGTTTCGAGGCCCGACGCCTGCCATGAAAGCGCAGATCGGCAGACTGCTGGAGAAGTCACCGATCACTGCCGCAGATATTGCCGACTACATCTTCAGGCAAGTAGCCGCAGGCGAGTTCATGATCCTGCCCCACGAGGAAGGCCGAATGGCCTGGGACCTGAAGCGCAACCAGCCACAGGCGATGTATGACGAAATGACCATCATGTGCGCAAAGATGCGCGCCAAGGCGCAGAAAGGGCATGCCTGACACAGCTCAAAAGCGGACGCGAGCATCTCACTATCGTGCGACGTTTCGGGCCGGAATGCCGTTGCGTACGTTGACTATCGTGCGACGCTCCGCGTCGCATGCCGTTCCGGATGCTCTGCGTCCTCTTGAGCGACGTGTTCAAGGTCATCAGGGTCATGACCGCGCTGTTTTCTGATAGGGTTACGCCCCTCTTTTAAGCCCCTTTCAGCGAGTCCATCGTGCTCAATTACCTGTGGTTCTTTCTCGCAGCCCTGTTCGAGATATTCGGCTGCTATGCCTTCTGGCTATGGCTGCGCCAAGGCAAAAGCGCGCTGTGGGTCATTCCGGCACTCATCAGCCTGACACTGTTCGCGCTGTTGCTGACACGTGTGGAAGCGGCCTATGCAGGGCGAGCCTATGCGGCGTATGGCGGGATTTACATCGTCGCGTCGATTGCCGGCTGGGGCTGGTCGAGCGGGTCAGGCCGCTGGGTACGGACTGGCTGGGGCTGGCTTTCTGCGTGATCGGCGCCACCATCATCCTGCTGGGGCCGCGCTGGTCTGCTGCATGAAAACTGCGGCTGCCAGCGATATTTCCTACAGATTTAGCTAGAAAGTAAGACCCTTCCTTCAGTCTTTTCCGATGCGTTTGAAGGGCGTTACTGATTTGCCATCAGCGCATTGAAGCGCTCGGTTTCGCGATGCACCCTGCCTTTTTGCGCAACGAGAAGGGTGGGAAAAATGCTGGTACTGACGCGGGAAATTGGTGAAACGTTTTCAATCGGTGATGACATCACCGTGCAGATTCTGGGTATCAACGGCAATCAGGTGAGGCTCGGGATCAATGCCCCGAAAGACATCAAGGTTCACCGAGCCGAGGTCTACAAGCGCATCGCCAACAAACTTTCGCAACAAGCGACAACGCCGCTTCAATAGGCGACGTTGTTCGCCTCATTGAAAAACCGATTCAGGCCCGCCCAAGGTTATTGAAAAAACTCCTTGGGCACATCGTGCTTGAGCATCAACTGACATTGCTGACTCTCAAGATCGAAAAAGATCACCGCCTGGCCTTTGGTCAGCGCATGTCGCACACGCAGCACGCGGGTTTGCAGAGGTGTTTCGTCGCCATTATCGGTGCCCTCACGGGTGACGAAATCCTCGATCAGGCGGGTGAGGGTGTCGGGTTCCAGTTGGTCGTAGGGGATCAGCATGGCGGTTCTCGTGTCGATGAGCAGCGATGATAGAACTGCGGTGCCAGGCACCGCAATTCACAGGCCCTCAACTTTCCTCGCGATTCTGCCCGATCAGGCTGTCGACCGGTGGCACACGGGTGTCGGATTCCATCTGCGCATCATGTTCGATCTGATGGCTGAACCGCTCCAGTGAACTCTGGGCCGGTTTGGCATCGCTGGCGAACACAGGTGGGCTCAATATGTAAGCACCCAGCAGTTTGCTCAGCGCTGCCAGGCTATCGATGTGCGTGCGCTCATAACCGTGAGTCGCGTCGCAGCCGAAGGCCAGCAGGGCCGTGCGTATGTCGTGCCCTGACGTCACTGCCGAATGCGCATCGCTGTAGTAATAGCGAAACAGGTCACGGCGTACCGGCAGTTCGTTCTCTACGCCCAGACGCAGCAAGTGGCGGGACAGATGGTAGTCGTACGGACCGCCCGAGTCCTGCATCGCCACGCTCACCGCGTGCTCGCTGGAGTGCTGGCCCGGTGCAACCGGCGCGATGTCGATACCGACGAACTCGCTCACGTCCCAAGGCAGTACGCCCGCTGCGCCCGTACCGGTTTCTTCGGTGATGGTGAACAGCGGGTGGCAATCGATCAACGGCTCTGCACCGCTGTCGACAATGGATTTCAGCGCCGCAAGCAGCGCCGCGACACCGGCCTTGTCATCCAGATGGCGTGCACTGATGTGACCGCTCTCGGTGAACTCCGGCAGCGGGTCGAACGCCACAAAGTCGCCGATACCGATGCCCAGCGATTCGCAGTCGGCACGTGTGGTGCAATAGGCATCCAGACGCAGCTCGACGTGGTCCCAACTGATCGGCATCTCGTCGACGGCGGTATTGAACGCATGACCGGACGCCATCAACGGCAGAACGCTGCCACGAATCACGCCCGTGTCGGTGAATACACTGACACGGCTGCCCTCGGCAAACCGGCTTGACCAGCAACCGACTGCCGCCAGTGCCAGGCGGCCGTTGTCTTTGACTTCCCGAACGCTGGCACCGATGGTGTCCAGGTGCGCCGATACCGCACGGTCAGGGCTATTCTGCTTGCCCTTGAGGGTGGCGCGGATCGTGCCGCGGCGGGTCAGTTCGAACGGGATGCCCAGTTCTTCAAGACGCTCGGCCACGTAACGCACGATAGTGTCGGTAAAACCGGTCGGGCTTGGAATCGCGAGCATTTCCAACAAAACTTTCTGCAGGTATTTCAGATCCGGATCGGGGATATTTGCAGGGGTCATGGATGCTCCTTATGGAACAGTTGCAAGCCACAAGGCCGCAAGGGCTGATAGCCCTTTTGCAGCCTGTGTCCGCAACTGCGATCAGATATGCACAGGCAGGCTGTGCGGAAACAACAGATCGACGAAACGTTCGGCGGTGGGTTGTGGTTCATGGTTGGCAAGGCCCACGCGTTCATTGGCTTCGATGAACACGTACTCGGGCTGATCGGCGGCCGGCACCATCAGGTCCAGGCCGACGACCGGGATGTCCAGAGCCCGGGCTGCACGTACTGCTGCATCGCTGAGCACCGGGTGCAGAATGGCCGTGACATCTTCAAGGCAGCCACCGGTGTGCAAGTTTGCAGCGCGGCGCACGGCCAGACGCTGATCCATCGGCAGGATATCGGCATACTCAAAACCGGCCTCGCGCACTGTGCGCTCGGTCTCCTGGTCCATCGGAATACGGCTTTCGCCATCAGTCGCGGCGGCACGGCGACGGCTCTGGGCCTCGATCAACTGTTTGATGGTATGGCGTCCATCACCAATGACCTCAGCCGGACGACGGATCGCTGCAGCCACCACCTGAAAGCCGATCACCACGATGCGCAGGTCGAGGCCTTCATGAAAGCTTTCCAGAATGACGCGCGTGTCGAACCGACGGGCCTGTTCGATAGCGCTCTGAACGTCTTCGATGGTCCGCAGATCGACGGCGACACCCTGGCCTTGCTCGCCATCCAGCGGCTTGACCACGATTTGCCCGTGCTCTTCAAGAAACGCAAGGTTGTCGTCTGCACTGCCTGCCCGCTGCTGTGCGGGCAAGCGCAGGCCTGCAGCCTTCAACGCTCGATGGGTCAGGCTTTTGTCCTGACACAGGGTCATGCTCACCGCGCTGGTCAGATCGCTCAACGACTCGCGGCAGCGGATCCGCCGACCACCATAGCTGAGGGTAAACAGGCCGGCATCCGCGTCATCCACCTGTACGTCAATGCCACGACGATGGGCTTCCTCGACGATGATTCGCGCATATGGATTGAAATCCGCCTGCGGACCTGGGCCGAGGAACAACGACTCGTTGATGCCGTTCTTGCGCTTGATGGCGAAGGTCGGCAGGTTACGGAAATTCAGCTTGGCGTACAGCGCCTTGGCCTGATCGTTGTCATGCAACACCGACAGATCAAGGTAGCTCAGACCGCGGCTCATGAAGTGCTCGATCAAATGCCGCACCAGCACTTCACCCACGCCGGGACGTGTGCATTGCGGGTCAACCGCCAGGCACCAGAGGCTGCTGCCTTTTTCCGGATCATTGAAGGCTTTCTGATGATCAAGGCCCATGACGCTGCCGATGATCGTGTTGCTGCCCTCATCTTCGGCCACCCAATATACCGGGCCACCTTCATGACGCGGCGTGAGCAGGGCCGGGTCGATGGGCAACATGCCGCGTGCCAGATACAGGTTATTGATGGCTTGCCAGTCCGCTTCGTTATGCGCCCGGCGGATGCGATACCCGCGAAACACCCGGTGCGCCGGTCGGTAGTCGCTGAACCACAGACGAAGCGTGTCCGACGGGTCGAGAAACAACTGCTGCGGCGATTGCGCCAATACCTGCTGCGGCGCCGCCACATACAAGGCAATGTCACGCTCGCCGGGCTTTTCGTTGAGCAGGTCCTGGGCCAGTGCTGCCGGATCAGGGTAAGTGTGACCGATCAGCAAGCGACCCCAGCCACAATGCAGCGCCAAAGGCTCTGCGTCTATCTGGCTGCCATCTTCGGCAAGACGCGCTTGCAGACGTTCGTACGAGGGCGACTGGCCACGCAACAAGCGCTGGCTATAAGTCGTCGCGTTCTGTTTCATCAATCACAGTCCTTGTTCGCTGAGCCACAGGTTCAGCGCTGCCAGTTGCCACAGCTTGGAGCCGCGCAATGGCGTGAGCTGGCCCTCTGGGTTGGTCAGCAACTTATCGACCATGGCCGGATTGAACAGGCCGCGGTCCTGACTGGAGTCGGTCAACAGTTCACGCACCCAGTTGAGGGTGTCGCCCTGCAAGTGCTTGAGGCCGGGAACCGGGAAGTAGCCCTTCTTGCGGTCGATCACTTCCGAAGGAATGACCAGACGCGCCGCTTCTTTCAACACTTGCTTGCCGCCATCAGGCAATTTGAACTTGCCCGGAATACGCGCAGACAGCTCAACCAGACGGTAGTCAAGGAACGGTGTACGCGCTTCCAGGCCCCAGGCCATGGTCATGTTGTCGACTCGTTTGACCGGGTCATCGACCAGCATCACCGTACTGTCTAGGCGCAACGCCTTGTCGACCGCGGCGCTGGCGCCGTGCTGGGCGAAATGATCGCGAACGAAATCACCGGCTGCGTCGTTGGCTGTGCGCCACTTCGGCTGCACCGTCTCGGCATATTCCGCATAGCTGCGGTCGACAAACGCATCGCGGTAGGCCGCAACCGGGTCGCTCGCGCCGTCTACTTGTGGGTACCAGTGGTAACCGGCAAACAGTTCGTCAGCGCCCTGGCCGCTCTGTACCACCTTGCAATGCTTGGACACTTCACGCGACAGCAGGTAGAAGGCGATGCAATCGTGGCTGACCATCGGCTCGCTCATGGCGCGGAACGCCGCAGGCAGCTGTTCGATGATCTCGCTTTCCTGAATACGCAACTGGTGGTGGCGTGTGCCGTAATGCTTGGCGATCAAGTCGGAATACTGAAATTCGTCGCCACGCTCGCCACCGGCATCCTGAAAGCCGATAGAGAAGGTCGACAGGTCTTCTACCCCCACTTCACGCAACAGGCCGACCAGCATGCTGGAGTCGACACCGCCGGAAAGCAGCACGCCGACGTCTACCGCGGCACGCTGACGAATCGCCACTGCTTCACGGGTGCTGTCCAATACGCGGTCGCGCCAGTCTTCGAGCGTGAGGTTTTTCTCGTCTTCATGAGGACCGTAAGGCAGGGTCCACCAGACTTTCTGCTCGACCTTGCCGCTGGCGTCGATGCGCATCCAGCTGGCTGGCGGCAACTTCTCGACGCCCGCCAGCAGCGTGCGCGGGGCAGGCACCACAGCGTGGAAGTTGAGGTAATGGTTGAGCGCCACCGGATCAAGCATTCCGCTGATATCACCACCCTTGAGCAGGGCAGGCAGCGAAGACGCGAAGCGCAGGCGCTTGTCGGTTTTCGACAGGTACAACGGCTTTACGCCGAGGCGGTCACGGGCGATGAACAGCTGCTTGCTGTCACGCTCCCAGATGGCGAAGGCGAACATACCATTGAGCTTGGGCAGCATGTCTGCGCCCCAAGCGTGATAGCCCTTGAGCAACACCTCGGTGTCGCCACCGGAATGGAACTGATAGCCAAGGCTTTCCAACTCGGCACGCAATTCCGGGAAGTTATAAATCGCACCGTTGAAGGCCATGGACAGGCCCAGGTGACTGTCGATCATCGGCTGCGCCGAGCCATCCGACAGGTCCATGATTTTCAGACGGCGATGACCAAGGGCAACCGGCCCCTGGCTGTGAAACCCCCACGCATCCGGGCCGCGAGGCGCCAGCTCATGGGTAATGCGCTCAACAGCGGCCAGGTCCGCTGGTTGATGGTCGAAACGTAATTCACCTGCTAATCCGCACATAAGTCCTTACCGGGTTTCCGTTGGGGAGGTGACTGAGAAAGTGCAGTCACCCAGAAACTGACCCAGTGCGGGCATGGTAGTTTTAGATCAAAAAGTTATAAGCGTTTGAGATATATCCCTTGCTGCAGCCCGGCGGGTGCGACTGGACCTATCAAGATTGCTAGTGATGGTTCAATGCCCAGGCAGCGCATGATTCAGCCAAATAGCACCTGCTGCTACCAGGACGGGATAGTGCAATGGACGCAAACACTTGGGTTTCGATGAGGGAAATAAACTCTGAGCGGGATCTGATCGCGGGGGAGAATCTACAGATCACTCTTATCAATACCGCAAGGGGAGAACCGGTAGAAACCGTTCGGTTCTCTCCGACGCCTGCAGTGGGGCAGTACGAGTGGACGAAAGCTTTCGCAGATCACATCAACGCTACGGCCGTGCACCTACGTGCAGGCGTCCGGCAGACCGATGGGACATTCAAGACCGAGCACAGCAGTTACTTGAATAAAATATGGACAGATTCAGCGCCTGATCGTGTTGCGCTCACCACCGCATGCCGTTTCAATCAGTGGTCGGATCTATATACAGTCAACGCGGTAGGCGCGTTGCCTGAAGGTACAACTATCACGTGTAATCTTCTCAACAAGTCGACAGGCGACTGAACCGCCCCGGGTTTCTCGGAGACTCCAACCTTTGAGAGGATGGAGCGATGAAAAAACTACCGAAGTATTCCCCAGAGGTCCGTGAGCGGGCCATCAGGATGGTTTTCGAACACCTTCCTGAGTACGAGTCGCAGTGGGCCACCATCAGTGCCATTGCCCCCAAGATCGGCTGCACGCCCGAGACATTACGGCTGTGGGTTCGCCAATCTGAGCGCAACAGCGGCCAGCGTGATGGGCTGAGCACAGTCGAACGTGAGCGAGTCAAGCTCTTGGAGCGTGAGAACCGTCAGTTGCGTCAAGCTAACGAGATCTTGCGTAAGGCCTCAGCCTATTTTGCCCAGGCGGAGCTCGACCGCCCATTCAAACGATGAAGACGTTTATTGATGAAAACCGCCAGTCTTACGGGGTCGAGCCGATTTGCAAGGTGTTGCCAATCGCCCCGTCGACGTACTACCGGTACGCTGCTCAGCAGGCTGACCCCAGCCAGCAGTCAGCGCGTGCGCAGCGTGACCAGGAACTGGGTGAGCACATCCAGCGAGTCTGGGATGAGCACTTCCAGGTATATGGCGTGCGCAAGGTCTGGCGACAATTGCTGCGTGACGGACTGCAAGTCGCCCGCTGTACGGTGCAACGTCTGATGGGAGAGCTGGGCCTGCAAGGCGTGGTACGCGGCAAGCCCGTCAAGACGACGGTCAGCGACCAAGCCAGGCCGTGCCCGCAGGATCATGTCAACCGTCAGTTTGTGGCTGAGTGCCCGAACGCCCTATGGGTATCGGACTTTACCTACGTCAGTACCTGGCAGGGTTTTGTTTACGTGGCCTTCATCATTGATGTCTTTGCCCGATTCATCGTCGGTTGGAAGGTGTCCAGTTCAGCGCGTACCGATTTTGTACTCGATGCACTGGAGCAAGCCCTTTACGCCCGTCGCCCAGTCAAGCAGGGTGGACTCATTCACCACAGTGACCGTGGCGTGCAGTACGTGTCCATTCGCTATACCGAGCGTCTTGTCGAAGCCGGTATTGAGCCATCGGTCGGGAGTGTCGGTGACTCTTACGACAATGCTTTGGCTGAGACCATCAATGGTCTTTACAAGGCTGAAGTGATTCATCGACGCTCTTGGCCCACACGGGGGGCGGTGGAGCTGGAAACCCTGAAATGGGTGGACTGGTTCAATCACCGCCGCCTGCTGGAGCCAATCGGTCATATTCCACCGGTCGAAGCAGAAGCAATCTATTATCAGCAACTCACCGAGTCTGCCCAGGTGGCATGACTCAAACAAAAGGGTCTCCGAGAAACCCGGGGCGGTTCATCCTTCCAATGCTCACATTGCGAAATGGGCTGAAGTACTGTTGCCCTTTGCAGATACTGCCAACAAAGAAGCACTCAATGAATTGATTCGACGCACAATTGGCGATGAATCAAACAACCAATACTACAGCGGTGGACGTCTTTTTTGGGTCAATGACTATCTGGCCCATATCGGCTCTCACTACTGTGTGTGGGCCAAGGCGATTTCCACTCGTACAGTGGGTGGAGAAAGTGGCAACGGCGAGAACCCGAAAGGTTATTACATGGGCGCGGGCACCTGCTTTCTGACTCATCATGGCAAAGAGTATGAGGGCATCCAGCCGGTCTGGGACTGGCAACGTCTACCGGGTACGACCGTCGAACAAGTTCCGAATTTCAAATGGCCCAATACTGCCTGGGGGGTAAACATGTGGGGATCTCACGACTTTGCAGGAGGCGTGAGTGATGGAAAGAGAACCCTTCTGTCCATGGAGTTGTCCAGAAAAAACGTGACTCATGCCTATAAGACGGTCATGGCGACCGATGATCGTGTGACTTGCATGGGGACCGGAATTGATACTCGCTCTGTCATGTTTCCGGTGGTTACCTGTGTCAATCAGTGCATTGCACGTGGTCCGGTGAGGTACCTGACGATCGACAATCAAGAGCATACACTTGAGCAGGGCTCGCTGACGGCTGACAATATTCAGGCCGTTTACCATGATGGCTTCGTCTATACGCTGGCATATTTCCGCTCTCGCCCTACCGTGACTATCGAGGTGAAAAGCCGCAGCGGTGCCTGGTCTGACATCAATATCAACGGCTCCCCCTATACGGTGACACTGCCTGTTTTTTCGCTTTGTATCCACCATCAAAAAGGTGAGAACGGCTCTTACTGCTATAGCGTCAGTCCTTCAGAAGATCTCTTGGACGGGGCGCTCCTGCCAACAGCTACCGTATTCGAAGCCGGCATGGCTGATGAACACATCGTGTACGATGGCGAGGCCGTAATGGTAAGTTGTTTCGATGCGGAGTTAACGCGCAGATGGGCGCAGGAAGCCGGCCATGGCTTCTATCCGGAACAACCGTGCGTTTATATTGCAGAACAGCAGGACGCGCAGGTTAAATTGACCTGCGCCGACCCCACGCAGACCCTGGAAAACTTGGCATTTGTCATCAAGGCAGATGAGCGGGGCACGCCACTGGTCAGGCTGGTAGTACGCCTGCCGCAGGGTGATGAACGAGGGCGCTCTGTAACCGTCAACTTCTTGATTGATTAGTTGATGTCCGCAAGGAGAAGAGACGGGTATCAATAGCCCGTCATCTCCAGATACCCGACTCCCTCCTGGCTACCGCTGAACCTCACCGGGCCTTCCCAGTAGGGAATACTGGTGCCCATCCAGGCCTTGGAATTCAGCGCTTCGGTGGTGATGTTCAGGTTCCTGCCGGGAATTTTGATTGCCCAACGGGTCGGTACCTGATGCTCGCCTATTGAGGTCTCCGTGAGTGGTTCAAGGCCGATTTCATTGGCGTGCAGCAAACTTGTCGTGCCATCGGCGCTGATCCAGTTGCCGGTCAGGTAGGGTGTGCCGTCCTTGTGGCGGATGCGGTAAAGCATCAAGCGGTCGCCGCCTGCCAGTTGCAGCGAGAACCAGTCCCAGCCGCTCTGGTTGGCGGTCAGTGGCTGGCTGCTCCACTCCCGGTCCAGCCAGGCGTTACCGGTGACTTGATAGGTTTTTCCTTCAATTAGCACACTGCCTTTGGCGTCGAAGAAAGGCTGGCTGTAGTAGTACGACGCCTGGCCCGCTTCCGATTTCTGGCTGTAGCCTTGTTCGCCCTGCAACACCAGCGGCTTACTGGAGGTCAGGTGCAGGTCGTAGCGGAAATCCTTGCCGCTTGCCTTGAGTTGCATCGATGCGAGCGGGTCTCCGGTTTGAGCAGTGCTTGTGAATGCCCAATCGTCGATCCACGCCGAGAAGGGCGCCGACGTCACGTTTGCCTGGCCGACTCCACCCCGTGCATAACGCTCTGCCACGTAATGGCCGCTGCTTGATGTGGCTGCTGCATGGCCCAGCCAGATCGTGCCTTCGTTCCAGCCACTGCCGGTCTGTTGGCCGGGTCGCAGGGCATTGCGGAACAAGGTCCACTGCACGCCGAGCTGCTGGCCCGCGTCGTCCTTGAGGGTGGCGGTGATGTACCACCACTCGATACGAAAGCCGGGGTGCTGGCCGTGGTCCTGCGGGAATGAAAAGACCTTGCCGGGTGTCACCTGCGCATAGCTGTCGGCCGTATTGCCCAGACCGGCGAAACCGCTTTCAGGCTGCGGTTTGTCGTCGCAGGCGGTGAGCAGCGCTGCGACGACCAGCGGCATCAGCCATTTACTGTTCATTGGCGAATGTCCTGATTAGATCCGCTGGACGGCTGCGATACAACTTCAGCAGCGGCCAGGCCGAGGCCAGCAAAGTCGCCAGCATCGCCAGTGCCATCAAGTGCATAAGTTGCAGCGGGAACACCTGAAGCGGCAGGCGCCAGCCAAAGGCGCGAACGTTGATCACCGCATCCAGGCACCAGGCCAGTAACAGCCCCAGTGGTAGCGCGAGCACCAGTGTCAGGACCGCCAGCAGCCAGGTCTGTCCCAGGTTGAGCAGCATCAGTTGCCGTCGCGTGACACCCAGCGCCCACAATGGGGCGAGCTGCCCGAGGCGGCTCTGGCTCTGGGTCAGCAGGCTGATGAACAGCGCCACGCCAGCCACGCCCAGTGTCAGGCTGTTGAGTGCGGCAGTGGCGGCAAACGTACGTTCAAAGACCTGGCTCGACCACCCCTCGAGCTGGCTCTGATCGATGATGTGATTATCGTCCAGCTTGAAACGCGCTTGCAGCCGGGTGACCAGCGACGGGATTGTCGCCTGATCGACCCTCAGGTTGAAACGCACCGGCATCGATTGCGGCCAGTGGGCGAGCAGGTGCCGGGAGTTGACCAGCAGATGGCCCTTGGGGTTGCCATAGTCGGCATAGATCCCGACGATGCGTGGGGTCCACTTGCCAGTGGGCACCGGGATACTCAGCGTATCTTCCAGCCCCAGTTGAAGGCGGCGGGCCAATTGTTCGCTGAGCATGACTGTGTCTTCATCGCGCAACAGATTCCACGGATCACCGGCGACGGATTCCAGCAACGCCCAATGCTGGCGATAGGTGTCGTGATCGATAACGCCAAACAGGTCCGCAGGCCAGCCCTGAACTTGCACCGGCACTTGCCAGTTGGGCAGCACGGCGCCGATATCCTGTTGCTGGCTCAGCCAGGTGTTCAGCGGCTCGGCCTGCTCCGGATTCTGCGGGCTGACATACAGTTCGGCGGTCAGGCGTTGCTCCAGCCAACTGTTGAACGTCTGACGAAAACCCGACGTCATGCTGCCTGCGCCGATGTTCGCGGCCATCGCCAGCAGCAGGGCCATCAGCGCCAGACTCAGGGCGGGCAACTGTTGACGGCAATCCGCCAGAAACCACTGCCCGAGCACCGAGCGGCTGCGCGTCAACAGACCGCCAAGCATGGTGTCCAGCAAAACCGGCAGGGCCAGCGCGGCACTGAGCAGCAGGGCGGACATCATCACAAACCCCAGCATCAGACTGGTGCCGAATAACAGCGCGCTCACGCCCACCAACGCGCCCAGCACCGCCACCCACGCCTGGCGCTGCAACCATCGCGCATGCGCTTGCTGCCATGCCTGGGCATCGGCCAGTGCCAGCAACGGCAGGCGCGCAGCCCGCAACAGGCTATTGGCACCGGCCAGCAACGCGCCAAGCAGACTCAGGCCGATACCGCTCAGCCACCACCACAGACTGAGGTTCAACTGGCCGGCGACTTCCGCGCCGTACAAGCCGCGCAGACTGGCCGCGACATCCGGCAATAACAGGCTGGCCAACAGATAGCCGCTGACCACGCCGAAAATACCGCCCAACAGAGCCAGTGCGCCCAACTCTACGCCCAGCGCAGCTATCAACAGGCGTGCGCTGACGCCACAGGCACGCAAGTTACGCAACAGCCCACGGCGCTGTTCGAGGGCCAGGCCAATGGCCGCGTGGACAATGAACAGGCCGACGATGAAGGACAGCACCCCGAGCGCATTCAGATTGAGGTGGAAGCTTTCGGTGAGACGCTCCAGATTGTTTTCTTCGCCGCTTTTCTTGATCACCAGCAGGTCATTCAGGGCTGCCGGTAGCGCAGGGTTTTGCCGGGCAAAATCCTTGGCCAGCAGCATTCCGGACAATTGCCCCGGCTGGCCCAATAACGGTTGCGCAAAGCCTATGTCAGTCAGCAAAACGCCGGGCGCCATGTCGAGTTTAGCGTGCAAGGGGGGCAGCGGAACGCCGGTTTCGGTCAACGGTTGCTGGCCTTCTTCGAGCCCCAGCGCTTGCAGGGTCTGCGGCGCAATCCAGGTCATGCCCGGCGGCGTGAGGAAGTCCACGACCTGTTCGGCGTTCAGCGTCTGCCCGGCCAGTGTCGAGCCGGTCGGCAAAGTCACCGGCTCGATACCCATCAGTTGCAGGCGACGGTCTTCGCGCCCTTGAAGCACGATACGGCCTTGCAGCATGGGCGATACGGGCCAGCCTTCGCGGCGCAACCCGATAAACAATGCCTGCGGGAACAGCCCGCCGCTGCTGGCGGCGATACGGGTCTGCGGCTCGCCGCCAATCAGCTGGCTGGCGCGCTGGTAGCTTTCCCGTGCCTGACTATTGAGCGCCTGCACGCCGGTCAGCAGTGCGGTGGCCAGCCACAGGCCGGTCAGCACGCTGAAAAACTGCACGGGGTGACGTCGCCAGTGGCTCAGCAATGCGCGCAGCGTCCAGTAGAAAACCCGCATCAGCGCTCGCCTTCGACAGCCAGACGACCGAGATGCAGCACCACTTTGCGCGCCAGTCGGTCAGCGACCCGCGGGCTGTGGGTGACCATCAACAGGCTAGTGGGGCTGTCGGCGAGCACATCCAGCAGCAGTTGCAGCACTTCGTCGCTGGTGGTCTCGTCGAGATTGCCGGTGGGCTCGTCAGCCAGCAGCAGGCTGGGCCGTGAAGCGAGGGCGCGACCTATCGCTACCCGCTGCTGTTGTCCGCCGGACAGTTGCTCGGGATAGCGATTCAGCAGCGTGCCCAGACCCAGACGCTCGATCAGGCGCGCCTGCCAGAGCGCATCGAATCGCCCGGCCAGCCGTGCCTGGAACGCCAGATTGTCAGCGATTTTCAGGCTGCCAATCAGGTTGAACTGCTGAAACACCAGACCGATTTCAGTCCGCCGCCAGTTCGCCAGCTGGCTTTCGTTCATCAGGTCCAGACGCTGGCCTGCAACCTCGATGCTGCCGTCATCGACCTGATCAAGGCCCGCGACCAGATGCAGCAAGGTGCTTTTGCCACTGCCGGATTCGCCCATCAACGCCAGGCTTTCGCCCTGTGTCAGGTGCAGGTCCACGCCCTTTAATACATTCAGCGGCCCCTGTGCCGTGGTGTAGCGCTTGAATACGTTTCGCACTTGCAGCATGAGCGGCTCAATGGTTCTGACTGAGTTAAAAGATTAGCGCCTGAGCGCAAGCGCGTCGCGACCAGATATCAGCTATCGTGCGACGCTCCGCGTCGTCATGCCGTTCAGGACGCTCTGCGTCCTCTTTGCTACGCAGAGCGTCGCGACCTGCATTCCCGAACGACAATCATAAAGCTACTTCCCGCCGCCGCGAATCAGCCCGCGCAGGGCAAACCGGTTAGGGTGACAGGCTTCGGCAACGCTACGCGGCAAGGGCAGAGGTTCGTTATCGAGCCAGGCGGCGATCAGTTCGCCACACAGCGGCGCGGTGATCAGCCCGCGCGAACCGTGGCCGCTGTTGACGTACAGGCCGTCCAGCCACGGGCAGGCGATGTTGGGCACCTGGCGCGCGTCCTTGCCCAGGGCAGCATAGGCCTGAAGGAATGCTTCGCGATCGGCCAGCGGCCCGACGATGGGCAGGTAGTCCGGGCTTGTACAGCGAAAGGCTGCGCGACCCTGCAATTGCTCGGGCGACAAATCGGCGGTCTCGAGGCGTGAAGTGAGGTCTTCTGAAATCTCCCGCAACAGCCCCAGATTGTCCAGATGATCGGCCAGGTTGAGGGTCAGATCAGTACTGCTGAAATCGAAACTGGCACCCAGTGTATGTTCGCCCAGACGCGCCGGAGCCACATAACCCTCGGCGCACACCACACTGCGCAATGCCGCGCTGGCCTGAGTCTGCGGCAAACGGGTGATCTGCCCGCGGATGCGTTTGAGCGGTAAATCGGCGCTCTGCGAAAACTGCTTGATATCCGCCGCCCCGGCCAGCACGACGACTGGCGCGCTGGCGATCAGTTGCTCTGCGTTCCAGGCCTGCCATTGACCTTCCACACGTCGCAGTTGCAACGCCTGATGATGAGTCATCAGACGAATATTCGGGTGCTCGACCTGCGCATTGCACAAGGCAGGCGGGTGCACCCAGCCGCCTTCGGGGTAAAACAGCCCGCCACTGTTCAGCGCAACGCCGCTTTGCGCCTCGGCTGCCGGTTGGTCGAGCAAGCGCAGGAGGGATTCGGGGAAAGCATCGACCAGTTGTTTCTGGCGTTGTGCCTCCGTGTCGTCGAAGGTCAGTTGCAGCACGCCGCAAGCGTCCCAGTCGACACCGCGCTGCAAGCGTTCAAGCAGCCTTCGCGTGTGGCCAAAACCACTGAGGATCAACTGTGAAAGCGCTGTGCCATGCGCCGATAACTTCAGGTACAGCGCGCCCTGCGGGTTGCCGGATGCTTCCTGCGCCGGTGCGGCGTGGCGCTCCAGCAGGCTGACCTGCCAACCCCGCTGCGCCAGGCTCTGCGCCGTGGCGCAGCCTGCCAGCCCTGCGCCGATCACCAGCGCCTTGCGCTCGCCGCTAATCGGAGCGGGGCGGGCGAACCAGGGTTTGGCGGCAGGAGAGGGTGCAGCATCTTCAGGCCAGGCGATAAACGCGCCGCGCAGCACTTCCCATTTATGACCGATGCCCGGCACCCGCTTCATTTTGAAGCCTGCTGCGTTCAGCGAGCGCCGCACCCAGCCGGTGCTGGTAAACGTGCCTATCGTGGCGCTCGGTGCAGACAGGCGCGCCAGTTCGGCAAACAGTTCGGGTGTCCACATTTCCGGGTTTTTCGCTGGCGCAAACCCGTCGAGAAACCACGCATCAATCTGCCCGTCCAGCTGCGGCAGCATCTGCAGCGCGTCACCAATCAGCAGGGTCAGGGTCACGCGGCCGTCATCGAATACCAGACGCTGAAAGCCTTCATGCACAGCCACATATTGATCGAGCAATTGACCCGCGAACGGCCACAGCTCTGGCCACAACGCCAGGGCACGCTGCAGGTCGGCGCGGCTCAGCGGGTATTTCTCGACGCTGACGAACTGCAGGCGCGCATTGGCGGGCGCGCACTCGTCGAACAACTGCCAGGCACAGAGGAAATTCAGCCCGGTGCCGAATCCGGTTTCACCAATGATCAGCCTGCCGTCCTCCGGCAGCTCGCTGAAACGCCGACGCAGGTCGTTCTGGACCAGAAACACATGGCGCGTCTCGTCCAGACCGGACTCGGTGGAAAAGTAGACATCGGAGAAATCGCGGGAACGCGGGTTGCCTTGTTCGTCCCAGTCTATCCGGGCGTGGCGGGTAATGGTCATGTCAGGCTCAGCGGTGGCAGTGGGCGCATTTTAGCCGTGTGCGAGGATAAAAGTGCGATCACTGCTGCGCCGATTGACCGATGCCCGCAATCGGTGGTCAGAATGCTCACTGAGGGTTGTCCACCGGGCGTTCTCTGAGCCATCCCCAATCAGGAGTTGTGCATGTTTGAATCCGCTGAAATCGGTCATGCCATTGACGACGAGACCTACGAAGCTGCTTTGCCCGAGTTGCGCGAAGCCTTGCTGGAAGCGCAGATAGACCTGCACGAGCAGGCCGGTCGGCAGATCATCGTATTGATCAACGGCATAGAGGGCGCAGGCAAGGGCGAGACCGTCAAACTGCTCAGCGAATGGATGGACCCGCGCCTGATCGAGGTACGCACCTTCGATCAGCAGACCGACGAAGAGCTGGCCCATCCACCCGCCTGGCGTTACTGGCGACAACTGCCTGCCAAGGGGCGCATGGGAATCTTCTTTGGTAACTGGTATAGCCAGATGTTGCAGGGCAGGGTCCACGGGCGTTTCAAGGACGCGGTGCTCGATCAGGCCATCAGCGGTGCCGAGCGATTGGAAAAGATGCTCTGCGATGAAGGCGCGCTGATCTTCAAGTTCTGGTTTCACCTGTCAAAAAAACAGATGAAGCTGCGCCTCAAGACCCTCAAGGATGATCCGCTGCACAGCTGGCGCATCAGCCCGCTGGACTGGCAACAGTCCAAGACTTACGACAAGTTCGTGCGCTTCGGTGAGCGGGTGCTGCGTCGTACCAGCCGCGAATATGCGCCTTGGCATGTGATCGAAGGCGTGGACGCCAATTACCGCAGCCTGACGGTCGGCCGTCTGCTGCTGGAAGGCATGCAGGCCGCGCTGAACAAAGTCGAGCCCGAGCCCGCTGCGCTCACCGTTGGCCCGTTGGCGATCCATGACAATGAGTTGACCCTGCTGGACAGCCTCGACCTGAGCCTGCACCTGAGCAAGGACGACTACCAACAGCAGCTCATCACCGAGCAGGCTCGCCTGTCCGGCAACATGCGCGACAAACGCATGAAAAGCCATGCACTGGTGGCCGTGTTCGAAGGCAACGACGCGGCAGGCAAGGGCGGCGCGATACGTCGTGTTGCAGCGGCGCTCGACCCGCGTCAGTACGCTATCGTACCGATTGCTGCACCGACTCAGGATGAACGTGCTCAGCCGTATTTGTGGCGTTTCTGGCGGCAGATACCGGCGCGCGGCAAATTCACTATTTTTGACCGCTCGTGGTACGGCCGGGTGTTGGTCGAGCGGGTCGAGGGCTTTTGCAGCGAGTCCGACTGGAAGCGCGCTTACGCCGAAATCAATGACTTCGAAGAGCAGCTCACGGACGCAGGCATTGTGGTGGTCAAATTCTGGCTGGCCATCGATCAGCAGACCCAGCTGGAACGTTTTCAAGAGCGCGAAAAGATCCCGTTCAAGCGTTACAAGATCACCGAAGACGACTGGCGCAACCGCAAGAAATGGCCGGATTACCGCCAGGCAGTGGGCGACATGGTGGATCGCACCAGCACCGAAATTGCGCCGTGGACACTGATCGAGGCCAACGACAAGCGCTGGGCGAGGGTCAAGGTGTTACGCACGATCAACGAGGCGCTGGAAAAGGCGTTTAGTAAAGACAAGAAGAAGTGATCGTCTGAACCGCGTGCCTGTCTGCATCGGCACTGGCGGGCGCAGCGGGGCATCATTTGCGAGGCGGGCGCGTTTTCTGCCTGATGATGTAAATGGTCACCAGCACCGCGCTGGTCAGCATGAAAGTTCGTGCCCAAGGCTGTGCGATCAGGTAGCACGACAGGCTGATGCTCAGCCACATCAGGCCGATTGCGTACACCTTGCCCTTGAGCGGGATGCCGTTGCCTTCAAGGTAGTCTCGAATCCATGGGCCAAGCCGCGGGTGGTCGACCAGCCAGTGGTAGAAACGTGGAGAGCTGCGCGCGAAGCATGCAGCTGCCAGCAGCAGAAAGGGCGTGGTGGGCAGCACCGGCAGGAATATCCCGATGACGCCCGATACCACGCTCAACCAGCCAACCGCTATCAGCAGATAGCGCACCGAGCGGTGACGGCTGGTGCGCGGTGGGTCTTGCGCCATAGGCGCAGACTCAGTGGTGGCGGGGCTTGAGGATCGCCGGCTTTTCGTCCGGAGCCTGGCAGAGCAGGTACAGGGCGGTCAGTGCTTCGGGGATCTGCACGATCATGTCGTCCATCAGGTTGGCGTCCTGGGCGATGTCGGCGAACTCCGGCTGCTCGTCGAACAGACCCGAACCGACCATGATCGGCAGGAGCATTTCGCTGACTTCTTCCTCGGCACTTTCGAACCAGGCGTTTTCACGCAGGAACACGCCTTCCATGAAGCCGATGCACCAGCCACGCAGGTCCGAATCATCCGGATCGTCGCCCAGGTCGAGATCACACGGCAGTTCGAACTCTTCGTCCGACGCCAGCTGGCGGGCAATGTGTGCCTTGAGTGCGATCAGCGTGGCTTCGACCTCTGTCTGTTGCGCCTCGCTGCTGTACTGCGGCGGCTCGGAGAACAGCGCGTCGATCCACTCGCGCTCCGGCACGTCTTCGGCACAGATGGACAGGGCG
Source organism: Pseudomonas sp. Pme6b (assembly GCF_058129925.1). NCBI lineage: Bacteria > Pseudomonadati > Pseudomonadota > Gammaproteobacteria > Pseudomonadales > Pseudomonadaceae > Pseudomonas > Pseudomonas sp. Pme6b. The sequence goes on along the minus strand of NZ_CM176704.1, from coordinate 4,475,512 downwards.
GTCAGGTAGCCATGAGCGGCCACGTAGTCCAGTGCTTCTTCGTGCAGTTCATCTGCATCGAGGAAGACTTGCAGGCGGGTTAATTGCTCAGCGAAGGACATGGAAGCGCTACCTTGAAAATAAACGATGCTGGATTCTAGGCCCTGAGCGTCCTTGGCGCCAGCGCGCAGGCCAATTGCGGTTAATTTCGACCGCTCATGTCCGAGCCATCCATTGCTCCCGAGCGCTCGGGTATACTCCCCCGTTTTGCAGTGCAGCAGGATATTCCGGGGTTTTTATGCTTGAGCAGGCACAACGCGTACTTAAAGACATCTTCGGTTACGACAGCTTTCGTGGTCGCCAGGGTGCCATTATCGAGCGTGTAGCCAACGGTGGCGATGCACTGGTGCTGATGCCGACCGGTGGTGGCAAGTCCCTGTGTTTTCAGGTGCCGGGGCTGTTGCGTGAGGGGCTCTGTGTGGTCGTCTCGCCGCTCATTGCGCTGATGGACGATCAGGTCGCCACGCTGGATGAACTCGGTGTGTCCGCTGCTGCGCTCAACTCCACCCTCAGTGCCGAGCAACAGCGCGAACTGGCTAACCGCATTCGCCTGGGCGAAGTGAAAATGCTCTACCTCGCCCCGGAGCGCTTGGTGCAGCCGCGCATGCTGTCGTTCCTGCAAAACCTTCAAATTGCCCTGTTTGCCATTGATGAAGCGCACTGCGTATCGCAATGGGGTCATGATTTCCGCCCTGAGTACCTGCAACTGGGGCAACTGGCCGAGCTGTTTCCGGATGTGCCGCGCATTGCGCTGACTGCCACCGCCGACAAGCGTACCCGTGAAGAAATCGTCACGCGCCTGCACCTGCAGAACGCCGAGCGCTTTCTGTCCAGCTTCGACCGGCCAAACATCTTCTATCGCATCGTGCCCAAGGAACAGCCGCGCAAACAGCTGCTGGCGTTCCTCTCCGAACGGCGCAGCGATGCTGGCATTGTCTACTGCCTGTCGCGCAAGAAAGTCGATGAAGTGGCCGTATTTCTGAGCGAAAACGGCTATCCCGCGCTGCCGTATCACGCCGGGCTGCCCTCGGAAACACGTGCTGCCAACCAGAAACGCTTCCTTAATGAGGAAGGGCTGATCATGGTGGCGACCATCGCGTTCGGCATGGGCATCGACAAACCCAACGTGCGTTTTGTTGCGCACATGGACCTGCCCAAATCGCTTGAGGCCTACTATCAGGAAACCGGCCGGGCCGGGCGTGATGGCCTGCCTGCCGATGCCTGGATGGCTTACGGTCTGCAAGACGTGCTGATGCTCAAGCAGATGTTGCAGAACTCCGAAGGTGACGAGCGCCATAAGCGTCTGGAGCAGCACAAGCTCGACGCCATGCTCGCCCTGTGCGAAGAAACCCGTTGCCGCCGACAGACCCTGCTGGCCTATTTCGACGAAGACATGCCCAAGCCATGCGGGCATTGCGACAATTGCGTCGATGGCGTGCAGACCTGGGATGCCACCGAGCCTGCGCGTCAGGCGCTGTCGGCCATCTACCGTACCGGCCAGCGTTATGGCGTCGGTCATCTGGTCGATGTGCTGCTGGGCAAATCCAACGACAAGGTAGAAAGCTTCGGCCATCAGCATCTGTCGGTGTTCGGGGTCGGCAAGGCACGCACCGAGGCCGAGTGGCGCTCGCTGTTCCGCCAACTGGTGGCGCGCGGGCTGGCAGACATCGACCTTGAAGGCTATGGCGGCCTGCGCTTGAGCGACACGTGCCGGCCTTTGCTGCGTGGCGAAGTTACTCTGGAACTGCGCCGCGACCTCAAGCCACAAACCACTTCAAAGAGCAGTTCCGGCAGCCCGGCGAGCCAACTGGTGCGCGGCGAAGAGCGCGAGCAGTGGGAGGCCTTGCGTGCCTTGCGGCGCAAGCTGGCCGAGGAACATGCCGTGCCGCCTTACGTCATTTTCCCGGACTCGACCCTGCTGGAAATGCTGCGCAGCAAACCCGGATCAATGGCCGAGATGGCCCGAGTGGGCGGCGTGGGCGCGCGCAAGCTGGAGCGTTACGGCGAGGCCTTTCTTGAAGTGCTCAGTGGCAAGGCCGAGGCACCACGGGTGGTGGCCGATGTACGCCACGAGCTGATCAGCCTGGCGCGTGCCGGTATGACCCCCACGCAGATTGCCGGTCAGTTGCAGTGCTCGGAAAAGAATGTCTACACCCTGTTGGCCGAGGCCATCGGCAAGCAGCAGCTGTCCATCGAGCAGGCACTGGACTTACCGGAAGACCTGTTGGGCGAGGTTCAGGATGCCTTTCTCGATGGCGAAGGAGAACTACCACCGGTGTCGGCGATTGCCGAGCAGTTTGCCGGGCGGGTGCCGGAGGGCGTTTTGTATTGCGTGCGAGCGGCGTTGCAATCGGAATTTGAGGTATAACAGCGTGCGACGAAACGTCACCGTCCCGCGCTTGCCTGAACATAAGGACCATGCTTAGCTCGCTAATAATTAGTTTGAATCATGAGTTTCCTTATGCCATTGACTGATGAACACCGTTTCGGGATGCAACTCGGACATCTCACCCGGGGCTGGCGCGCCGAACTGGATCGTCGGCTTGCCGATCTTGGCCTGTCTCAGGCGCGTTGGCTGGTCCTGCTGCACCTCGCCCGGTTCACCGAGCCGCCCACCCAGCGCGAGCTTGCGCAAAGCGTGGGCGTCGAAGGGCCGACCCTGGCGCGTTTGCTCGACAGTCTTGAAAAGCAGGGCCTGGTTCAGCGCCAGGCGGTGGTCGAGGATCGACGCGCGAAAAAGATCCTGCTCAGTGATACTGCCTTGCCACTGATTGAAAAGATTGAAACCATCGCCAATGTGCTGCGTATCGAGCTGTTCGAGGGCGTGAGCGAGGAAGATTTGCGCGTCAGCATGCGGGTGCACTCGCAGATTCTGGCCAATCTGGAAAGATCCTGAGACGAAGCCGGGCGTTCTCAACCATAATCGTGCAACGGATACTGAAGTCCAACTGATTACGTGAGAAGCCTGCTGTGGTTTCTATAAGGGTTCGCATGCTGAAGAGTTCACTGGCTGCTGTCGAAGGTGCAGGTCGCAGGGCGCGCGGGGTGTTTTGCAAGAGCGTCATAGCGGCGTCATTGCTGGCCTGCTCTACGCTGGCGTCTGCGTTGGGGCTGGGTGAAATCACCCTGCACTCGGCGCTCAACCAGCCGCTGAATGCCGAGATCCAGCTGCTGGAGACTGGTGGTCTGAGCAACGAAGATGTTGTCGCCAGGCTCGCGTCGCCCGAGGCTTTTGCCAAGGCGGGCATAGAGCGGGTGTTCTTTCTCAACGACCTGCGCTTCACCCCTGTGCTGCGCGGCGATCGCGGCGTGATCCGGGTGGTATCCACTAAACCGGTCACCGAACCCTACCTGAGTTTTCTCGTCCAGTTGGCGCGGCCGAATGGCGATTTGCTGCACGAATATACGGTGTTGCTTGATCCTGCCACCTCACCGCAAGGTCTGGCCGCCACGCGCAGCCGCAACACGCAACGTTCGACGGCCTCGGCGCAGGAAAGCCGCATGCCGGTCGCGCCACCGGCCGCCGTGCAGGGCAAGCATTACACGGTTGCCAATGGCGATACCCTGAATGGCATTGCCAGCCGCTTACAAGGGCCGGGCAACAAGGTTTCGGCAAGCCAGCTGGCAGACGGCATTCGTTTGCTCAATCCGCAGGCATTCGCGGCGGGCGCCGGTTCCGCGCTTAAAGTTGGCCAGGATTTGTTGCTGCCCGATTCCGCGATATTGCCAAGTGCCGCTGCGCCTGCCGCCAGCCCGGAGGCGTCGTCACCCAAGCCTGCCGAGTTGCAGCGCACCGCCGAGCAACTGTCGGCGGCCGCCATTGAAAACCAGCAACTGGCTCAATCGCTGGAGGCGCTCAAAGCCCAGACTCAAGAACTGCAAGAGCAGATGAGTGGCAAGGACAAGCAAATCACCGCGCTGCGCAGTGATCTTGCCGTTGCGCAATCCGCTGCCCGACCTGCCACGCCTGCCGCACCTGCAATAACTCCGGCTACTCCTGCTCAAGCGGCCGCTGCCCCGACGCCAGGCACCGATTCATTCCTGAGCCTGCCGATACTGCTTGCTGCCGTGTTGATTGTGCTTCTGCTTGTAGCGTTTGCTTATTCGAGACGACGCCAGCAGCGCAAACAGTCCGCAGCACCTGCTGTTGCGCCGGATGAGCAACTGATCAAACCTGCTCAGGCGACCATGCTTCCGGTGTTCGAAGTGCCCGCCGTTGCGCCACAGCCCGTGGTGCAGCCACCACCGACCCCGGCAGCGACCAAACCACCGGCAGCGCAACGTTCGGCTGGCTCTACGCCGGATGCGCTGGACGGCGTCAGCATTTACATCGCCTACGGGCGCTTTACCGAGGCGATGGGCATTCTGCGCAGCGCCCTGGAAAAGCAGCCGGAGCGTGATGACATTCGCATCCGCTTGCTGGAATTGCTGGCGGAGCAGGGCGACGGCAGCGGTTTTGTTCGGGAAGAGCAATCAGCGCTGGAGCACGGTGTTGATCCGCAGACCATTCAAGACATCCGCGACCGCTTTCCACAAATCAAGGCCGCCGAAGTTGCGCCTGTGGCGGCGGTCGTCCCTGCCGCTGCGGTCGCGGCTACCACGCTGTCTTTCGAAAAGTCCGAGCCCGAGCCAGAGTCTGCCGCCTATCTGCAGCCCGACCTGGAGCCTGAACCCGCGGCGCAGCTGGACGAAACCGCCGCAGCGGCGCTGAATTCGCAGGACGAGTTTCAGTTGAACCTCGATGACCTGTCGATGGATGCCGACTGGGATCTGGTCGATCCGTTCGACAGCCCGCCGCCGCGCATCAAGCCAGCAGCGGCGACTGCTGCGCCAGCGCCCGCTGACGTCGACCCTGGTTTTTCTTCGGACCTGACTCAACTGCCGGAAGTCTTTGAGCTCTCGGATGAGCAGTTCCTCAGTGATTTCTCCGAGCCCGATGTCATCGAGCCCATCGAAGTGGTGGCACCTGCCGCCGCTGACGACCTGAGCGATGACTTTCTCGACAGTTTCATGAGCGACGACGCAGAGTTCGACCTGCTGGACCTTGAAGAGCCACCACTCAGCCAGATCAATCAGGCGCAGGTGCTGATCGAGGAGGGCGATCTCGAGTCGGCTCGTGAAATTCTGCAACAGGTCATTGCCGAGTCCGACGAGGAGCATCGGCGCATGGCGCGGGAACTGTTGGCGGGCATCAGCTGAACCCGTTGTTTTCTTGAGCAGGCGTGACCGGTCTGGCGTTTAACGAAAGATCGGCCGAATGCCCCGGCATTTCGGATACGCCACGCAGCCCCAGAACTCACCGGCATTCTTGCCGGTGCGGGCCACCTTGATCACCATGGTTTTTTTACAGTGCGGACACGCGGGCGCTGCGGGCGCTGCGGGCTCTGCCGGCAGCTTTGGCGTGGCCGGTTCATGACGCTTTTCCGGGCGTTTGGCGCGGCTGGTTTTGACAGGCTTTTGCGGTTGCGGTGAATGCACTGCGGGTTTGGTGGGCTGCGCATGCTGTTGCTGATCCGCTGTCTGGCCGGCAACCCTGCTCAGTAGCCTGCGAAATATGCGGATCAATGCCGCCAGAGCAGATGTCGTGTTGCGTGCCATAAAGGTGCCTTGAGTCGCGTCGCGTTCAGGGGCGGCATGGTGCAGGCATCCTCGTCAGGACGCAAACTCCTACTTGGCGATCATGCCCGTCTGCTGTTCCCCGCCCCACCTAATTGCCGCCTGTGGCTAAAGCCCTGAGTTTTGTGGGCGATAACAGTGCACGAGGACTGCCGGTTGCCACCCTGAAAGGTTGTGCTACACCTTCAGCACACGCCCGGCATATCAAGCATTATCACGGAGTGAATTATTAATGCGCGTCAACATGCCTATCACGCAGACTGAACGGACTTTCCCGGCATCTGAACGCCTCATCTCCACCACCGACCTCAATAGCCACATTACCTACTGCAACGATGCCTTCGTCGCGTTGAGCGGTTTTACCCGCGAAGAACTGGTCGGCCAGCCGCATAACCTTGTGCGCCATCCGGATATGCCAGCTTCGGTGTTCGCCCATATGTGGGAAACCATCAAGCAGGGCAAGCCGTGGATGGGCGTGGTCAAGAATCGCTCCAAGCAAGGTGATTATTACTGGGTCAGCGCCTACGTGACGGCGGTGTATGAAAACGGTCGAATCGTCGGCTATGAGTCCGTACGCTCGTTGCCGACCCGCGACCAGGTTCGTCGGGCAGAAGCATTGTATGCACGGCTGCGTGCTGGTAAGTCGGCGGTGTCGGCAACCAGCTCGGCGGCCTATCACTTGGTTCGCCAGCTACCGATGATCCTCTGCGCCCTGGCACTCGCTGTCGGCGTCTACCTGCTGGACGATCTGCCTTCGATCATCATGATTCCGATCGTGATGGTGGTGTTGGGCGGTTTTCTGGAAATGCGTCAGCGCCGCAGCATTCGCAGCACCCTCGAAGAACACCCCAAAGCGTTCACCAGTTCTTTGGTTGCGCTGACCTACAGCGACAACCGTGGCCCGCAGGCGCAACTCGATCTGGCCATGCTCAGCGAAGAAGCCCGCCTGCAAACCGCTTTGACGCGCCTGGCCGATACCGGCGAGAGCGTACGCCAGCACGCCGGGCGTTCTGCGCAACTGTCGTTGCGTCAGGCCGAGTCGCTGGACCAGCAGCGCAGTGAGGCGGATCAATCGGCTACGGCCATCAATCAGATGGCGGCGACCATTCAGGAAGTGACCCACAACGTACAGAACACCGCCCACGCCGCCGAGGAAGCCGACAAGCTGGCGCAACAGGGGCGTGGTCTGGCCGATGAAAGCCTGCTGGCGATTCGGCACATGGCCAACTCGGTCTCCGACATCGGCAACGCAGTGGGTGAACTGGCCAGCGCGACGCAGTCAATCGGCAGCGTGGTTGACGTGATCACCTCCATCGCTCAACAAACCAACCTGCTGGCGCTCAATGCGGCCATCGAAGCGGCCCGTGCCGGTGAGCAGGGGCGTGGCTTTGCGGTGGTGGCCGATGAGGTTCGCTCGCTGGCTTCCCGTACGCAGTCCTCGACCGAGCAGATTCAGCAAATCATCACCTCGCTGCGTGATGGTGCCGACCGTGCGGTGCAGACCGCCAACAAAGGCGAGCAGATCTCCCAGGAAAGCGTCGCCAGCGTCGAAGCCGTGCAGAAGGCCCTGGACGGCATCAGCCAGTCGGTGACCCGCATCACCGGCATGAGCCAGCAAATGGCCTCGGCATCCGAAGAACAGAGCCACGTTGCGGAAAACATCAGCCAGCAGATTACCCGTATCGCGCAACTCTGCGACGAGAGTGCCAGCCAGGCGCAGCAAGGCTCGCAGATCAGCAGCGAACTGGAAGAAATGGCGCAGTACCTGCACAGCCTGGCCGAGCGGTTCAGTCGCTAAGCATGCGCAGAGGACGCAGAGCGTCCGGAACGGCATTACCACGCGTAGCGTGGTAACGAGAATTGGGGGGATTGCGCCTGGGTGCGTTCACACTACAACCCCACGGACCTCAGCCTGACCTCAGAAGGCGTAGCCCGAAGAGGACGCAGAGCGTCCGGAACGGCATTACCACGCGGAGCGTGGTAACGAGAGTTGGGGGTATTGCGCCTGGTTGCGTTCACACAGCAACCCCGCTACCCAGACCCCAGCCTGACCTCAGAAGACGTAGCCCGAAGAGGACGCAGAGCGTCCGGAACGGCATTACCACGCGGAGCGTGGTAACGAGAGTTGGGGTATTGCGGCTGCGTGCGTTTACACAAAACCCAACCCCACCACCTATCGTGCCCATCGCTCCGCGTGGGTATGCAGTTCATGACGCTCCGCGTCATCTGTTTGCCGTAACGCAGACTCCATTTGGGTGATTATCAATTGTTGTCGGACAATTATTGGTATATCCGAATAAATAAGGCGCTTAACTGAAGTTGTTGAAGATATTGGCTGGAAAACTAGAAAAAGTGGAGGGCGTGCAATTAAATTGCCACTACTCAATTTAATTACCTCCATATCAAAAAAACAGACAAACTCAATACATTCAAACGGATATCACTTAACTATATATCCAGTAATGCATTATCCTTATGTCCTGAAACTTGTATCAGAATTGAAATAAATCTGTTGCCAAGTGCATAACTGCAGACTATGTTCTGGAATCGCTCAATGAAGAGCCGACCATTATCAGGTGTGCAGGGATGCGAAAGTCCAAGCGTTTGGGTGCTGTCCGTTATTCGTTTAAGCCTGTAGCAAGCGGTGCTCTTTGTGCGTTGTCTTTTACGTTTGGCTGCTCTGCCTACGCGGATTATGTCGAGCAGGGCAAACCGGGTGACGCTGCCAGTTGGCGTTCGGCAGAATTCCAGAGCGACTGGGGCCTGGGGCGTATTCAGGCTGATCAGGCCTACGCCGCTGGCATCACTGGCGCAGGCGTCAAGATCGGTGCGCTGGACTCAGGTTTCGACCCGTCCCACCCGGAAGCCACGCCATCCCGCTACCACGCAGTCACCGCTACCGGCACTTACGTTGACGGCTCGCCGTTCAGCATCACCGGCGCCATCAACCCGAACAACGACACCCACGGCACGCACGTCACCGGCACCATGGGCGCGGCGCGCGATGGCGTCGGCGTGCATGGCGTGGCGTACAACGCACAGATCTACGTCGGCAACACCAATCAGAACGACAGCTTCCTGTTCGGCCCGAGCCCGGACCCGCAGTATTTCAAGGCGGTGTATGGGGCGCTGGCGGATGCCGGAGTACGCGCCATCAACAACAGCTGGGGCAGCCAGCCATCCGACGTGACCTACGCCACCGAGGCAGGTGTGCGTGCGGCCTACGCTCAGCACTACAACCGTGGAACCTGGCTGGACGAAGCGGCGAACGTCTCGCGCAAGGGCGTGATAAACGTGTTCAGTGCAGGCAACAGCGGTTACGCCAATGCCAGCGTGCGGGCGTCGTTGCCGTATTTCGAGCCAGACCTCGAAGGCCACTGGCTGGCTGTGTCTGGCCTCGACAGCAGCAACGGTCAGCGCTACAACCAGTGTGGCCTGTCCAAATACTGGTGCATCACCACGCCCGGGCGACTGATCAACGGCACCGTGCCCGGCGGCGGTTACGGGATCAAGTCCGGCACCTCGATGTCTGCACCGCACGCCACCGGGGCGCTGGCACTGGTGATGGAACGCTTCCCGTACCTGAATAACGAGCAGGCGCTGCAAGTGTTGCTGACCACCGCCACCCAGCTCGATGGCTCGGTCACTCAGGCACCGACCAACAGCGTGGGCTGGGGCGTGGCCGATCTTGAGCGGGCGATGCGCGGTCCCGGTCAATTGCTCGGCACCTTCGACGCCAACCTGGGTGCCGGTGTGAGTGATGTATGGAGCAACGATATTTCCGATCAGGCGCTGCTTCAGCGTCAGGCCGAAGACACTGCCGAGCAGGCCACCTGGCAGCAAACCCTGATCAGCAAAGGCTGGCAAAACGGCGTTGCCAGTACCGCCAGCCAGCAGGATCAGGCCGATTACGCCACCGGCACCGCGCGTGCCGCCGCAGCCGCTCAGCGTCAGTACCAAGGTAGCCTGGTCAAATCCGGTGCCGGTCGACTGATTCTGCAAGGCGCCAACACCTACCGAGGCGATACCCTGGTCAATGGCGGCTTGCTGTCGGTCAACGGCTCGCTGGTTTCCGCTGTGCAGGTCAATGCGGGCGGCACGCTGGGCGGTAACGGCCAGATCGGTGGGCTGACAGCGCGCAGTGGCGGTATCGTTGCGCCGGGTAATTCCATCGGTACGTTGCAGGTCAACGGTGATGTCACCCTGCAACCGGGTTCGACCTACGCCGTTGAGCTTTCGCCCACCGCCAGTGACCGCATCGTCGCCACCGGAAGCGCCACCGTGTCAGGCGCGAACATGACGCTGGCGCTGGAGAACGCGACGCCGGTGGCCTTGAGTTCTGCACCGATCCAAAGCGTCGTAGGTCGCCAGTACAACGTGCTGCAAGCCGCCAATGGCGTGAACGGCCAGTTCGGCTCAGTGACTTCGAACTACGCGTTTTTGGGTGGCCGACTCGACTACGCAGCCAACGGCGTCGCGCTGAACGTCGAGCAAACCAGCGCATTCAGCAGCGTTGCCCAAACCCCGAATCAATCTGCCGTAGCAACCGCTGCCGAACAGCTTGGCGCAGGCAACGCGGTGTACGAAAACCTGTTGCTGACTCAAAGCGCAGCTGCTGCCCGAGACAGCTTTCAGCAACTGTCCGGCGAGATCTACCCGGCCATTGGCAGCGTGCTGATCAACGACAGCCGGCAGATCCGCGATGCAGTGGGTGAGCGTCTCGGGACCAGCGTATTCGGCACTGATGGCAATACGGCCGCGCAAGACAATGTCTGGATCAAAGCCCTGGGTGCCTGGGGCAAGACCGACTCGCGTGACGATACCGCCGGTTACACCACCTCGATTGGCGGCCTGCTGGCCGGTGTCGATGGCAACCTTGCCGATGACACACGTCTGGGCGTGGTCGCGGGCTACAGCGACAGCTCATTGAACATGGGCTCCGGCATGCATTCCCGGGCTTCGGTGGACAGCTACCACCTGGGCGCTTACCTCGGCCATGAAATCGGCGCACTGCGCCTGACCCTGGGCGGCGCGCACAGTTGGCATCGTATCGACGCACAACGCGACGTACAGGTCGGCGGTGCTGCTGGCAAAGAGAAAACCAAACACGATGCCCAGAGCACGCAAGTGTTTACCGAGGCGGCGTATCGCATCCACTTGCAACCCGCGACCCTCGAGCCGTTCGCCAATCTGGCCTACGTCCACCTCAACACCGACAGCTTCTCCGAGAAGGGTGACGCGGCGGCGCTGTCTGCCGGTAGCGATAACCGCGATGCGGTGCTGAGCACTCTCGGTGTACGGGCGCTGAAAACCATCGCGATCAGCGACCGACAGAAAATCGACCTGTCGGGCAGCCTCGGCTGGCATCACAACCTGAGCGACACCTCGTCCGAACAACACCTGGCCTTCGCCAGCGCCGGCAACAGCTTCAACGTACAAAGCGTCTCCATGGACCGCGACGCCGCCGTAGTCGGTGCCCGCGCCAGCCTGGCGTTGGGCAAGGATGCACGCATCAACCTGGACTACAACGGCTTGCTCGGTGCACGGGATAAAACCCACGGCGTGGGCTTGTCGCTGGATTGGCAGTTCTGATGTGGGATGCCTGCGGGGTGCAGTAGCCCCGCAGGCAATACCTATCGTGCCACTGCTCCGCGTTGGCACGCATTTCGTGACGCTCCCGCGTCACATCCAAGCCATCACGCGAATGCTGGATCACTCATAAGTCCAAGCTTCTGCCCGCAGGGCGTAGGAGCAACCGGGGCGGCGATCCGCATTGCTCGCGATATGCCGGGAACCGGCAGCAAAACCTGTGCATGCGGTACATCAGGCACAACCGAGGTGACCTTTTCAGGGCCGCTTCGCAACCGTCGTAACTTCTTCCTAAAACTCCCTATTTTGAGGGGTAGAAGCCTGCTCTCCGGGCTTGCCAAGGCTCGTATCCAGACTGCGCGGAGATTCTGGCCAAGTTCAGCTTCACACCTGCACCACACGCGGGAAACCGGAGTCAGTCAACGGCTGCTTTTGAGCCGCCAAAGCGGTTGTACGAATTTTCCGAATTTTTGCGGGCTTCATGTACCCCTCGGATTTTTTTACACTTCTTCTGTTAAGTTGCTCAGGCAGAGCTGTATCAAGAGTTGTCAGGGAGACACTGAATGTTCTTTTTTCACATGCTGCCCTCATGGGATGACATACGGCGAAAGCTTGATCGTGATATCGCGCCCTACAGAGGGGGCCATTTTCGCACGCATCGAAATGAACCCGTCCCGTCGCCCGCGCTGATCATTCGCCGCTTCAATTGTGTCAGGTCCGCGTTCGACCGCGCCGAATCGGAGGCTTGTCGCATACTGGGACAACGTTTCGTTGACCTCGACATCTCCAGCATCATCAAGGACTTGATCGATGTAGTCGCCCAGATGGCCATGATCGTCGTGGGCAGTGCTTTTGTCGGAGGAGTAGCCGGTGCAAGCGCGGGCGCGCTTTTTTTCGGGGTAGGTGCTGCTCCCGGTGGTTTAATGGGCGCTACATTAGGGGCGCAGGCCAGCACTTTCATACTGGGGATTCTTGGTCTGGAGTCCATCGCTGAATCCGTCATCGATGGCTTTCCGCGCATCATTCATTACTACACTCGTGGTATCAGCACAGCATGGCAAGGCCCCCGCGAACAAGGGTGGAGCTCCTTCATGGGAGACGATCCGGTCGCACAGAACAGCGCGGTTCAGGAAATCGCACAAGGGCACGTTGAGGTTGTGATTCTGCTATTGGGCGCGATGGTTCAGTACATCACACGCGGCCGCGGTAACGCTCGTGCCTTGGCAAATGAAATGCGGGCCAGCGCCAAAGGCGAGCGACTGGGCCAGTGGATGCTTGAGCATGAGGATGAGCTGAAGAAGCGACCTGATTTGCAGGGGCCGGAGCCGCGTAGGGGGGCGCTGGAACCTCAAGAGGCTTTGTCAACAAATCGCTCAAAGACCGCAGACGCAGCTAAACCAGACGCAATTGATCAAAAAACTGTTTCAAGCAAGATAGATGCAAAACAATTAGATCTTGTGACGGGCCACCCCAACGCACACTCCCTAAGTGTTCACGGTGGTAAAGTCTCTGATGGAGACCTAATGCTCCGGGCAAAATCAGCCATTAAGCCGAACGGAGACGTCGGCCCGTCAGTACCGCCTTTATCATCGGCTTTCCACAGCGATGAATTATTGATTTTTGCTGACCAAACCATTAGGAATGGTGGAGCTTTGGAAAGGGCTATAGCGCGCCAGCCAGGCCAGGATGTCATAAGGGTTACGGCTCAAGACGCAGGCGATATCGGCGTTGATCTTGGAAGAGGTTTCAAGAGGGTATTGCCCACTGGCAACATCCTTAAAAACCTTGAGACAAATGGCGCTCCAGAAAAGTTTGAAAATTTGCGAAGTATAGAAGGTTTGTATCAGTATAATCCCAGCAAGAAAAACTGGGAGACAATTACTATCTTTCCAGCACCTGCTCCCTAAAAAGGTAAGGCATTTATGAAATATGAAAATGTTCGACACATGCTAAAGACTGTTTTTTGTTCGGATTTTAATCTGGCAGAAGACGTTGCTATAGGTATATATGTTAATAGTCTTAATTCTAGTGGAAAAACAGATGAGATGAGGTATGAGTTAGCTGAGTGTCTTCATGATCAAAATGTTTCTTGGCGAGACATGTTAGTAAATGATGAGTACGAGGTCTTGGATTTTGAAACTGAGCAGGAAGCTAAGGATTATATTAAAAGGATTCTTTGGCAGCCATTGGATAAAAAAACCAATTGAAATTTACGAGGCGTTCGTAGGAACTTGAGTGGTCGTATGAAGAGGAGTTGTCAGGCAGTTTTCATAGCTCCTACAGGCGCATCTAAGGTCATAGGCGATTATGGATGGGAGTTTAATAGTCTTGAAAGGCTTCCTGAAAGTATCGGAGAGTATTTGGTTAGGTATTTGGGTCTTAAGTTTGAAGAGGAATACGCAGGCATCAAGAAATATACAAATAGTCAGATAAATATGTCGATTTTTCTTGATGGCAATAATGAGGTTGAGAGTATCTATTTTCAAGCGTTCGAAAGTTTCTTGGCGGAAATTTATAAGGCATGCCAAAATGAAGCGGTTTTTTCAGGGGCGGAAATATTTATTCCCGAGGAAATGAAAAGCTTTTAGTTGTAAAGGGGTATGTGTCTCACTGAAGTTTTGCAATGGTGAAATCGATGGCTCGGCAAAAGCCAAGGCTCAGGATTTTAAATGTTTGTTAAACAGTGTGAATGGATCTCAAAAGATGCTCTGGAAACAATGCTGACAATCGGTGATGCTGAAACTCAGTGCGTAGCTTTTTGTCATCCATATCATATGAATGTCGGGGACATGCTGCTAGAGCCTGTCCTTGCGATATCAATAAAAAATATATGCAAGATGGCGGCAGGCTCTCAGCCATACGTACTACGTATTGACGATGGATTCGTTCATGAAATTCTGGCTGAGGTGGTTAGTTTTGAAAAATCGCTGGTGATTGTAGGTCAACTCACTATTGAGTTGGATGATGTTCTACCCGGAGATATCGACGTCGGAGATATGATAAGTTTTTCCTGTGAGCGTCTTGATGTGATTTCCTGACTTTTAAAAGTGGCATTGCCAAGATGATAGTTTGTATCACCTGTCTTCATTGCACTGCACACTCTGAATTGGACACAGAACCTCCCAGCATCACCACCACTCAGAGCGCTCGTTGTTATACATAAGTCTGTTTTCGATTCTGGCAGAAGGTTTAGGGAATCTCCGAACAAGTCCCGGTTATGCGAAAATCGCCTGACCACCTGATCCGAGCCTCCCATGAGCCAGATGAGCTTTTCCGATTTCGAATATGCCAGCAAGCGCAAGCAGACACGCCGCGAACGCTTCCTCGCCGAGATGGATCAGGTCGTCCCCTGGACAGGTCTGCTGGGCCTGATCGAACCGTTCTACCCCAAGGCCGGCGGTGGCAGAAAACCTTATCCGCTGGAAACCATGCTGCGCATTCACCTGCTGCAGAACTGGTTCTCCCTGAGTGATCCGGCCATGGAAGAAGCGCTCTACGAAATCACCCCCATGCGCCAGTTTGCACGCCTGACGTTGAGTGCGCCGATACCGGAAGACACCACGATCATGAACTTCCGGCACCTGCTGGAGAAACATCAACTGGCTCCTGCAATCCTCGCGGTCATCAACGGTTATTTGCAGGAAAAAGGCCTGTCGCTGCGCCAGGGCACCATCGTCGATGCCACCATTATTCATGCCCCAAGCTCGACCAAGAACAAAGACGGCGAGCGTGATCCCGAGATGCATCAGACAAAGAAGGGTAACCAGTATTTCTTCGGTATGAAGGCCCACATCGGCGCTGACGTTGAGTCTGGACTGGTTCATCACGTCCATGGCACTGCGGCCAATGTGGCCGATGTCACTCAAGTCGCCGAACTGCTCCACGGGGAAGAAAACGCGGTCTATGCGGACGCTGGCTACACCGGTGTCGAGAAGCGTGAAGAGCACGAAAATCGTAACGTGATCTGGCAAATCGCGGCGCGGCGCAGCACGTATTCCAAGCTGAACAAACGCAGCCTGTTGTACAAAGCCAAGCGCAAGATCGAGTACTGCAAAGCGCAGACACGCGCCAAGGTCGAGCATCCGTTTCGGGTCATCAAGCGCCAGTTTGGTTACGTGAAAGTACGCTTTCGTGGGCTGATGAAAAACACGGCCCAACTGACCACGCTGTTCGCCCTGTCGAACCTGTGGATGGCTCGAAAGCGACTAATGGGTTTGGGTGAGTTGCGCGCTTAACACGGAAAACCGAGCGAAAAACGCGCTCGACTCACACTGCATCAGACCGTTTTCAGAAAAATAGCGCTATGTGCCTGGCAAATTACGGCTTGCCACCGCTGCGCGGCAAGTTGATCGGAGCATCCTTAGGTCACCCCCACTGCGGTTAAATCTATTCTGCTATGTCTTTTTTGGCCCCTTTTCCAGACCCACTCGAATTTTTGTATAGCGACAAGCGCATCCACGTGCTACCCATATGGCGACCCTCGCTATGACAAAAACTTCACACATCTCAAAATGCCCTCCCACGATGTGAGAACACCCAGGCAAGGACTCTGCTAAAGAATTGGTGGCCTATTGGTATCATGGTAAAACCTTGCAACAGACACTCGTTTGCACTCGCTAAGGAATAGCCATGAAAAAGACAGGGACAGGCTTCGTCGCCATACTCGCATTACTCTGTGCCTTCTCCGCAAACGCCCGAGAAACCCAAGTCACAGACGCCTCAATCGTCAAAGCCATCATCCAGGAATCCATCGACAGCTACCCCGGCAACTGCCCGTGCCTCTACAACTCTGCCCGTAATGGCAGCCAATGTGGCAAACGCAGCGCTTACAGCCGCAAAGGCGGCTACGCACCCATCTGCTACAAGGATGACGTCACCAAAGAAATGATCAGCGACTACCGACGCCGTCTGAAAGACTGATTCTGTAAAAACACGATGGTCGTCACCCAGCGTCGCGACCATCAAGCCACATTCAACCCAACCGAGAGACAGGCAACACAGCCCGCCACCACGACTTTGCCAAGCGGTGCGGCCGTGCATCGACCTGCATCTGCGGATGCGCCAACACCATAGGCATGTCCCGCAACCGTATCCACGGCTCGCCGTGCCAGTGCAACATACTCACCGACAAACCCGGCCACTGCAGCATGCTCAGGTGCGGCGTGCAGTCATCAAACGGCAACTGCCCATCCCGCAACGCAGGCACCACCTCATTGGTAATCCACTGCCGCAACCCACGATTCTCCGCGTGATAGTGATGCACCATCATCGCGTACGCCCCCGACTCACTGACCATCAGCTCTGGCTGTGCTTCGCCGTGCAGGTCGAGCGTGATCATCCGGTGCTGGTCAGCATCCAGCTTGCGCAGCGTCCGCTCGTTCAACGGCCAGCCGATCATGCGACCGAGATCTCGGGCACTGAACCAGGGTTGGTTTTCTAGGAGGAGGGCGAGGAGTTGGCGGTTGTGGCGGTGGAAGGGGGTTGGGGTGAAACCGGCACACACCTCGCGCCGCTGACGAGCACTGGCCTGAAATAGATTGCTTAACATGCTGACCTCTACGTATGAACTGAAATGACGTTAAAGACCAACGTAGAGCGGGCGTAAGAAAACCCAACTGAGCGGATCAGCAAAGCCGAGATTCCCCGTTCAATTAGAACGATTGGAATCTGAAGCTATGCGTGAACTCACTACATCTACGTTGGGTGTTTCTTAGGCACCGGCGCATACCATACCGACGCTGGCAACGTGTCGATATCGGACTGGGGAGGGAGGGGGTGTCAGGGAATTCCGATCTTCAGGCGAGGTATGGGGCTCAGCAACTCATATCGTTCCAACGCTCCGCGTAGGAATGCAGTTCGCGAGGGAGTATCAGTTTTTTTGTGTTCGGGCTGGTTAGGGCCTGCCGTCAGGCAGGCCCTTGTTTTACCAGCTCGGTCTGGTAAATCGGTCTCCGTACAGGATCGCAAATTGATTCATTGCCACTTTCCAGTCGTGTGCCGCATGACCCCAGTTGGCGGTGATGTTGCGCAACCCAAGCCATATCAGTTTCGTCGCGGCCTCATCGGTCGGGAAGTGCCCTCGAGTCTTGATGATCTTGCGTAACTGGGCATTGATGCTCTCGATGGCATTGGTCGTGTAAACCACTTTGCGGATGCCCGCCGGGAAAACAAAAAACGGTATAACCCGATCCCAGGCGCGACGCCATGCAGCAACCACAGTCGGATACTGCTTGCCCCAGGGGCCCGCTTCAAAGGCGTTAAGCTCTTGCTCAGCCACATCTGCATTGATCGCCTGGTAGATCGGCTTGAGTGCTTTGGCCAGTGCCCGACGTTTATCCCAAGCGGCATAGTCCAAGCTGTTGCGGATCAGATGCACGATGCAGGTTTGCAGCGTCGTGGCAGGAAAAACCGCCCCCAACGCCTCCGGTATTCCTTTGAGGCCATCCGTGACGGCGATCAGAACATCTTCAACGCCACGAGTCTTGAGGTCGTTGAACACCTTCATCCAAAACTTGGCACCCTCGGTGCTCTCGATCCATATACCCAGAATGTCGCGCGTGCCATCAGGTAATACCCCCAGCGCCAGATAAATAGCCTTGTTGCACACTAACCCCTCGTCCCGGATTTTGACCCGTAACGCATCGAAGAAGATCACCGGATACATCGGTTCCAAGGGTCGTTGCTGCCAAGTGCCCACCTCTTCCATGACCGCATCGGTGACTGAGCTGATGAAGTCATGGGACACGTTAGTTCCATACTGCTCAGATAGAAAAGCGCGGATCTCACGCACCGTCATGCCCCGGGCGTACATGGCAATTATCTTGTCGTCGAAGCCTGTAAAACGTCGTTCGTGCTTGGGAATCAGGATCGGGGCGAAGCTACCATCGCGGTCTCTGGGGATATCCAGGCGAAGCGGCCCGTCGTCGGTCAGAACCGTCTTGCTGCTTTTGCCATTACGCTGATTGGTCGACTCCTCAGGGCGCTCCGCGCCCTGAGGGTAACCAAGGTGGTGACCCAGCTCGGCGCCTAGCGCACGCTCGATCAGAGCCTTCTTGAACGCCATGGACGCGTCTTGAATGGCTTCGGCGCTCATCGGGCCTTTAACAAACTGCTCGATCAGCTCTTGGGGAATCGAGGGCAACTCCCTCGCTGTTGCATTGGCGGACTTCTTTTTGGTCGGCATACATGCACCTCTAGCTACATGTTATGCCCGAACACAAAATTTCTGACAGTCTCGTTCGCGACGCTCTGCGTCGCATTCTCAGGGCTGCTACATAAATACGACACCACCGAGGCTTCGCTTTACCCATGCCGGCAATCTAGATACTGTTGTCGGACTTTTCCTACAAGGACGTTCGGCAATGCCTTCGCTCAATCAGATTTTCTTCGGTCCGCCCGGTACGGGGAAAACCTACGCCACAGTCGAAGCGACGTTGCAGATCCTTGATCAGCCTTTTCTTGCTAAGAATGCTGGTAGCCGATCAGCATTAAAAGCTCGGTTTGACGAGCTGCTCGCAGCAGGCGACGTGCGCTTTGTGACCTTTCATCAGAGCTTCAGCTACGAAGACTTTGTTGAAGGGCTTCGCGCTACGACTGACGAGCAAGGTCAGATCCGTTACGAAGTGGTATCTGGCGTCTTCAAGAGCCTCTGTGAGTCAATTGCGAGTGAACTGAGCGGAAAATACCGAGCATTCAAGGTCGGTGATCGCTACGGCACAGGCTACAAAGTGACCCGCGCCACGCCTGACGTCGTTGAGATAGAGAAGCCCCAAGGTAAACACCTTCCCATCGGCATGAGTCTGCTGAATACACTCGCTTCTTATGTAGACGCTGGCACCTTCACAATCGAAGAACTGGGCAATGGCCGCTGGGACAAGAAAGTGCCGGGCTCCGTCCTCGATCCGTTTTTGGTGAACGGCTACAAGAACTTCTTGCCATCAATGGTCGAGCACATGCTGGGCAAAAACGAGGAGGGCTTATTTGAGCCTGCCCCTATTCAGCATAGCGACGCCAAAGTGCTGATCATTGATGAGATCAACCGAGGCAACGTCTCGCGCATCTTCGGTGAGCTGATTACGCTCATCGAGCCTTCCAAGCGAGCGGGCGCCGATGAGGCTCTGGAAGTCATGCTGCCTTACTCGAAAGAGCGTTTCAGCATCCCCGGCAACATCCATCTGATCGGCACCATGAACACCGCTGACCGATCATTGGCCGCGTTAGACATTGCCCTGCGTCGTCGCTTCACCTTCATCGAAGTCCCGCCAAATCCAGAATTGCTTGATGAAGTAGAGGTTGATGGCATCGCCATCGACGAATTGCTCAGCGTGATGAATCAACGCATAGCGGCCCTGCTTGATCGAGACCACTGCCTTGGCCACGCTTACTTTATGCCGCTCAAGGATGAGCCTACGTTGGAGCGGTTGGAAGGCATCTTCCGCGAGCAAATCCTGCCGCTGCTTCAGGAGTATTTCTTCGAAGATTGGCAGCGCATTCAGTGGGTTCTCAACGATCAGCGCAAGGCCCCGGAAAATAGTTTTCTGATTCAGCCGAGCCAAGACCTCATTGCGTTGTTTGGGGATACGGTCACGGTTGGCCAGAGCAATGAGCGTTGGGAGTTGAATCTGCCAGCGTTCCAGAAGATTGAATCGTACCTGGGTGTGATTGATCACAACCTGAAAGTCGGTGCGCCGCTGGAAGTAAAAAACGTTAGAACGGATGGGGTAGATATAAGGCAGTCTGCCGATGGTCGCATCGATGTGTATCGCGGAGGTCAGCACATTAAGCCTGCAAAGCCACTGTTGCGCGAGCTTGCGAGCAAGCACGGCATCTCCATTACGTCCGCGTTGGGTACCGCGCTGAATACGCGAAGCCTCGGACGCAAGATCATCAAGTTTCTCAGCGAGCAGCAGGGGTGAAGACCACTGTCACGGTCCGAGAATATGCTCGGCTGACTACCAGCAATATTCCCAACCCGACGCTTGATGTAGCCCAAGTGTCTACCACTGCTTTCGACTGGCTGTGCGAAACCAGTTCCCGCTTTAGCAAGGCTGGCGCAGCGCTGGTTCAAGTCGAAGGCCGCCGCTGGCTTAAACTCGACAACTACGTTGGCGCGCTGGAAACACCCTGCGGCACGCGGATCGAAATCTTACCCAAGCACTTCGAACAAGGTGACTGCATCCAGCAAAGCCGTGCTTTGCTCCGGCGTATGATTCAGAAGTCTTTGGACCTACCAACCCGTAAGGTCGGCGCAACCGCGTTACAGCGCTTCGATGCGCCGTTGACCGAATGGGTGATGAGCAGCTTTCTAGAAGCGCTCGACCACCTCATCAAACGCGGCCTTCGCTTCGACTACCAACGAGTCGAAGAGGAGCAGCGATATTTGCGCGGCCAACTCAACACCGCCCGCCAAATGCGCCAACCACCTGGCCGACAACACCACTTTCAAGTCCGCCACGACATATTCCTACCCGACCGGGCCGAGAACCGCCTTCTCAAAACAGCGTTAGACATCGTTTGTAAAACTACTCAAGACCCCAGTAATTGGCGTCTCTCCCACGAACTGCGCTCGTTGTTGCTAGAAATCCCAAACAGCCGAGACACCACTCAAGATTTCAAACAGTGGCGTCACGACCGGCTCATGGCTCATTACCAGCCTGTGAAGCCGTGGTGCGAGCTCATCATCCAACAGCAAACGCCACTGGCGATTGCGGGCGAATGGCAGGGCATAAGTCTGCTGTTCCCGATGGAGAAACTGTTCGAGCGCTACGTGGCTGCTTGCCTGAAGGATTCACTGTCGCCAGATGCGACGCTGTATACCCAGCGCAGTAGTGAGTATCTGTGTACTCATCAGGGTAAAAAAGTTTTTCAGTTACGGCCCGATCTGATGATCACTCAGGGAGAGAAGAGCTGGGTTTTGGACACCAAATGGAAGCGGCTGGACAGCGAGCTTGGCAGCAAAAATTATGGCCTGAGCCAGGCTGATTTTTATCAACTGTTTGCGTATGGGCAGAAGTATTTAGGCGGGCAGGGGGATTTGGTGCTGATTTATCCGAAGCGTGGGGCGTTTCAGGAGACGTTGCCGGTTTTTGAGTTTTCGGAGGGGTTGAGGTTGTGGGGGGTGCCGTTTGATTTAGATATGGGGTTGCCGAAATATTTTTTGAGTGGGTTCCATATATTATTTTGTTATGATCATTTGAAAACTGGGTTCTCAAATGATCATTAGGTGGGTTGTTTTAAACGGGTAATTTAATAGGCTTTTTGAAATCGCAAAGAATTCCAGGTAAGCACTCTCTGACATCATATATTACGTCTTTTAATAACTGCTCCTGGCTGCTGGGAAAGTCTCTATATTGATGAAATAGGAAATTTCTTATGGAGTAGAAGTATTCTTCAAAAGTAGTGCCTTCACTACGCCCCATCAGCTTTAGTAAAATGTTACAGGACGTTTTTAGATTGGCGAGTGTTCCGTGCTGCTTCGAATACTCAGTGGCCAAAAGTCCAATACGTTTTTTTTCTGAACTTATACGTTGTGCTTTTTCCAAAGCTTCTTTTGCTTTAGATGAATCACCTGCTGCAATAATAAGATCGTCTACTATTCTTGACTGTTCCGTTTGGTATATTTCCTCAAGTAGGAGTTCAAAAATCTGATAGATGTAGAAAAAACAAAGTAGCGGTTTTGTTTCGTAGGCAAATGCGGAATGCAACAACGAGTCAATCACCTGATGATTGCCAAGGTCAGATGAGGTGACTTTTAGATATATTTTATCGCCTTCCGGGTCAGTGCCTTTGAGCGTGATGTCGTCAGGTGATGTGTTAGTGAGTCTCACATATCCGTGCCTGATTAGACTAGGAGTTACTCTTTCAATTTCAAATATCTGATTTGCTAGTAATGTTTCCTTACTTATTATAAGTATTGCAGTGCTAGGGTGAAATAAGTCGGAAAATCTAAGCTGCAAGCTGGAACTCAAATCCGGCTTTTTGATAAAGATTGAATCATTTATGCTCGATATAGAGTTTTTTATAGCGGCAAAAGCATATTTTTGAAAGTGAACATTATCAGCAAAATCATGATCTGCAGAATCATGATCTGCAGAATCAAGAGCATTTACAGGTATACACCAACCTATACGCGCTTTTCTTGAGTCATCATAAATTTGGTAGATGTGATTCTCTAAAATGTCCTTTTTTGCGAGAAAAAAAACTTCAAATTCTTTGTTGGAGAATTCGCAGTTTAGTGTCAGTGGGGTTGACAGGAGAATGTCTTCGTAAAGTCCTTTGCTATCGGATAACTTAAATCCCTCGTCACTATAGCTAACCAACTGAAGCTCTAGTTCCTCGCCGGATATAATAGCCTTTATCGTCATGATTTGGCAGTCCGTTACATGTTCTGCGATTGATATTTTCTTAAAGCACTTTTGGCTGCTTCAGTAAGATCTTTATAGCTGTCTGTATCTTTGTTGAAGATATCTCTGAAGTAAAAGCTAAAAAAAGTCCGTTGTGCGTTACCAATTTTGCTGGTGTTGTTTTTAAGCCAGTCTAAAGAATTGTTTATTTCCTCAAGAAACTCTTCTGGGTCGTCTACCTCAAGCTTAGAGGTTGTACTAATAATTTCTTCTATATCTGATATTACTTCAAAGTCAATCAGCTTTCCGATTGCAGCACCAAAGCCGGACATTGCCTGAGGTTTTTTGAATATCTGAACAGCGCTCTTGCCGAAAGGAGATTTATTCTTCTCTAGGTATATATCTGTAACCTCAGCTCCGTCGCATAGCTCTATTGCTTTCGATGTGAACAAATAAAGCGCATTTAGATATTTTTCAAATAGCTTAGATGATTGGTCCTCTTTAGAAAGTTTTTCTAAGCTATTAATGTTTTCTAAAACATCTGCTTTATCTATAGGTAGTTCGTCTCGATCTAAGTAGGCGTTAAAGCCTTCAATAACATCTTTAAAGTTATATTGGTTGTGCTTGTTTGCTGCCTTGCCGTCCGCTTCTCTAACTAATTCTACACCTTGTATAGAGGTTCCAAGATAATCTAGATACAGTATTTCAATCTGTTGGCGCAGAGACATCGGAGTTTGTCCGGTGTTAAGTGTTAACATTCGATACAAAATGCCTAAGCGGTTAAGGCCAATATAGATTTCCACTCTTAATCTGGCATTCTCTAACTTCTTGATTCCGGCCTCATCTTTGTTGGAGCGTAGATCATCGAGTAAGTCAAGTATGGTATGAGTTCTCTGTAAGCCATCTAAAATTACTAAGTTGTCAGAGTTTTCTTGAATTTGCGATATAAGCTTTTCCTCGGCTTTTTCGTCATATTTTTCTGCGCCTGATGTAAGTGCGAGAACTACCGGCGGTATAACGCACTCGCGCATAAGATCATGCTTTAATAGCGCATACACGGTTTTAGAGGATCTGACGCGTTTACGTTGAAATATGTTGTTTTTAAGCACATTTTTAATGAGAGCTTCATATTCTGAGATCGAAACTTCTACAAGTACATTTGATGCTTCGATTCTTGCATCGTATAAATGTGAGGCAATTTTCATTTTTCTTCCCTGTCGTGTTGTTAACAAGATTGCGCTACGATAATCGCTTATGGCGTTAAATTTTGCTAGTGCTCCGACTCACAAAAAAGCCAGGTAGCTTTCGCACCTGGCTTTTTTTAACGCTTATAACTCTTCTATCCCATCAATCCCAGCTCAACGCCCCACCAGTCTGATACTCAATAACCCGCGTCTCAAAGAAGTTCTTCTCTTTCTTCAAGTCCATAATTTCACTCATCCAAGGGAACGGATTCGTCGTCCCCGGATATTCTTCCTTCAGTCCAATCTGGCTCAAGCGGCGGTTAGCGATGAATTTCAGATAGTCTTCCATCATCGCCGCGTTCATGCCCAGCACGCCGCGAGGCATGGTGTCGCGGGCGTATTCGATTTCCAGCTGGGTGCCTTGCAGGATCATCTGCGTGGCTTCTTCTTTCATCTCGGCATCCCACAGGTGTGGGTTTTCGATTTTGATCTGGTTGATCACGTCGATGCCGAAGTTCAGGTGCATGGACTCGTCGCGCAGGATGTACTGGAACTGCTCGGCGACGCCGGTCATCTTGTTGCGGCGGCCCATGGAGAGGATCTGGGTGAAGCCGCAATAGAAGAAGATGCCTTCCAGTACGCAGTAGTAAGCGATCAGGTTGCGCAGCAACTCTTTGTCGGTTTCGACGGTGCCGGTTTCGAACTTCGGATCGGAGATCGAACGGGTGTACTTCAGGCCCCAGGCCGCTTTTTTAGCGACCGATGGGATCTCGTGGTACATGTTGAAGATCTCGCCTTCATCCATGGCCAGCGATTCGATGCAGTACTGGTAGGCGTGGGTGTGGATCGCTTCTTCGAAGGCCTGGCGCAGGATGTACTGGCGGCACTCCGGGTTGGTGATCAGGCGGTACACGGCCAGCACCAGGTTGTTGGCAACCAGCGAGTCGGCAGTGGAGAAGAAGCCCAGGTTGCGCATGACGATGCGGCGCTCGTCGTCGGTCAGGCCTTCCGGGTTTTTCCAGAGGGCGATGTCGGCGGTCATGTTGACTTCTTGCGGCATCCAGTGGTTTGCGCAACCGTCCAGGTACTTCTGCCAGGCCCAGTCGTACTTGAAAGGTACGAGCTGATTGAGGTCGGCGCGGCAGTTGATCATCATTTTTTCGTCAACGGCGACGCGGGCGCTGGCGCCTTCGAGCTCGGCCAGGCCTTCAGCGACGTCCAGTGCGTCCAGCGCTTTCTTGGCGCGGATCAGGGCAGCGGAGTCGGCGGCTGTAACGGCGCGGGCTTCTTGTGCAGCCAGGCCACCGGCGCTGTCGAGGCGGTCCATGTTGGCTTCGTTGGCGTGACCGGCGTTGGTCGCTTTGGCGACTACTTCGCCGTCTTCCTTATCGAATTCGTCCCAGCTCAGCATGGTGATGAGGCTCCTGCTTAGGGGTCGCCTTGGCGCCCGTGATTAGATTTCAAGATGTGGTGCGCCGACGTCAGGTGGAAGACGAAGGCACTGGAGTATGGGAATTACCTGATTACTGATGCTGCGATTGACCGGCTATTTGGTGGTCGGTCGTTCGCTCGATTTGCTGCCGTGGCAACGCCCGACAGGCGAGCAAAGCGAATGATCTGGATTGCTTTGAGGTGAGCCAGCTTTGCGTATGCAAATGGTCATTTGAGTACCCTGAAGCGAGCGCGGGATTATACAGATTTTGCCCGGCACTTGGTTATCCATGAGTAATTTTCGGCGAGAGCTTCACGCTTTTTCTTACCCGTTTCAACATCGGATCGGATCAGGCTAAAACACAGGGAAAATTCAGGCGAATCCCTTATCTAGTGTTTTTTACATTTCGAAACGCAGGATATAGTGTCTGCTGATTTTGGGCAACAGGGTACTTTGTCGCACGTAGACTGTGTTTTCACCGACTCGTAATCGGCAGGTTTTTTGGGCGCTAAGGCCACTGGGCTTCTTGGCGTGATCAGGCCATTGAAGGGAGGGTTGATGGTCGGCTTCAGCGCTAAATTTGGCTGCACATTTAACACGTGAATCGATGAATGGTTCAGGTTTCTGGCAAGATAGGCTTTCCGATACAGCGCTCAAACACGTTTATAAGCGGACCATATTCGCAATCCACCGCATAGATATTCGCTTGCATCCATTCCTCTGCTTCTACTGCCCACCAGCTGATTTCGTATCCTGCGTTCATGATGAGATGTTCGAACAATACTCGCTGGGCCCTGCCATTGCCCTCTCTGAAGGGATGAATGACATTCAGATCACCGAAAGCTTCGGCGCTGGCGTTTACAAGCTGTTCTCGTTCCAGCTCTTGAAGCCAGTTTACGTTAGCGAGAGGAGCAAATATTTTTTTCGCCTCAGGCTCGATGCGGGTTGTCGTGCAGAAACGGGTATTCCCTTTGGATATGTCTACAGTGCGTAGCTCTCCCGCCCAGTCGTAAAGATCTGCGAACAGAAGGCGATGAAGGTATTTCAGGTACGAGAGATCGTATGGAGGCGGTGCAAACTCGATTAGACTCAAAGCGACTTCAGACAGTGCGCGCTCCGCATCTGACAGTAGATCATCGCTAGTCAAGTTCAAGCGGTTTTTCAAAATAGACGTGCCGGGATAGCAGTATGGATCCTGGTTAGCCCCATATTTATCGAGCATCAGGCCTGTTTGTTACGGTAAGTTTTCAACAGCTCTTCGCGAGTCGGAAGAGGACGCTCGGCATCGAGCGGCGTGCAGTCATAACCTTCCAAGCGCAAGCTGGCTGCATAATTGGATCGCCGCACCTTGGCAAAGTGAGCTTTTTTGGCTTGAATTGAGAGCGTCGGCATGGTTGAGACTCTGATTTCGTTAAGGTGTCAGTGTAGCTAAAAAATGAAGAGTGTTGGAGGGGGGCTGATTGCTGATGTCGTAAGAGGAATCAGCTCTGGCCTTCAGCTGGGCGGAAAGTCCTCCCCGGCAATGTATGTCGGGGAGGATAAATTCAAGCGTCGAGCTTGTGTGTCCAGCGTGGAAGCCCAGATGCGGATAGATAGTTCACAAGGTGGGGCGATCCAAAAAATCGGATGCCAGCACCTACTTTGTACGCAAGGGCGGACTGATCAACACGTAGTCCAGCGTTGCGAGCGGCGGCTGTAAGCTGTGCCAGCAGACTATCGTTGTCCCCATTGATGGCTTTCGCGTCGAACACCGCAAAATTAATCCATGTACCAGTAGTAGAACGCTCTTTGACGTGTGCCATGTTGATTTTCATTATGGCGTCCTCAGCGTTTTGGGGATTGTGAAACAAGCGATGCCGCGAGGGCTTTGCTCGTTTGGCTGTATTTATCGCTTTGCAGCACATTTCCTGCGATATGCTCCATTCTCTCGCCCGTCTGCTTGCCTGAGCTCGCTTGAGCTAGAGCCGATGCTGCCAAACTCTTGGCTATGGCCGAGGTACTAGATGACCGGAGGGTCTCAGAGGCTAGGTGTGCTAAAGATACGGATGTCACTTTGGTGTTGGTTCCCATAAGGGAGCTCCTTTGGATTAAATAAAATTTCACACCCAAAGGAGACCGCCGAGCAGGGAGCCATTGACGCGAAGGTCTGTATTTGGCTCAATGCACGTCCTTTGGGGGCATTCGTATTGCATGGCTCTGGACGGAGCGGGTGATTGCGTTGGGTCTCCACAACTTTTGCGCAATCGCTCGCTAGCTTCTCCATCACCTTGTCCAGCTTCGGACTCTTCAGAAAAGCACCATTTTTCAGCGTGCCTAACTCATATTGAGAGATTTCTAGGTATAACCATCTAGGCTAGGCCATGGCTTTCACTGTCCATCTTTCAATCGTTTCATTTCGTGATTGTCTTTCGGGTTCTATCCACTCTGCTGTGTGATGAATTTTTCGGACTTGAGAAGAGCTCTAAGCAAGTGCCCCGTTCTCAGGGGCACCGCAGTTACTTTCTTACTGGCAAGCCTCACAATCCGGCTCGTCGATTGCGCAAGCCTTTGGCACTGGGGCCGGGCCGGCCGGTGCTGCTTCGGTTGGGCGTGGGGCGGTGATCGCCGAGTCGTCCGGGCCGTGGCCGCCGCTCGATACTGCGTTGAGCTTGCCGGTGTTGACGGTGGACTTCTCGGTGCTGGTCGCGGCCAGGGCACGGAGGTAGTAGGTGGTTTTCAGACCACGGTACCAGGCCATGCGGTAGGTCACGTCCAGCTTCTTGCCCGAAGCGCCAGCGATGTACAGGTTCAGCGACTGAGCCTGGTCGATCCACTTCTGACGACGGCTTGCCGCGTCGACGATCCACTTGGTGTCCACTTCGAAAGCAGTCGCGTAAAGCTCCTTGAGCTCCTGCGGGATGCGCTCGATCTGTTGTACCGAACCGTCGTAGTACTTCAGGTCGTTGATCATGACCGAGTCCCACAGGTCGCGAGCCTTGAGGTCGCGAACCAGGTACGGGTTGATCACGGTGAATTCGCCGGACAGGTTCGATTTCACGTAGAGGTTCTGATAGGTCGGTTCGATCGACTGCGACACGCCAGTGATGTTGGCGATGGTGGCGGTCGGTGCGATGGCCATGATGTTCGAGTTACGGATACCTTTCTGCACACGGGCACGAACCGGCGCCCAGTCCAGGGTTTCCTTCAGGTCGACATCGATATACTTCTCGCCACGCTGCTCGATCAGGATCTGTTGCGAATCCAGCGGCAGGATGCCTTTGGACCACAGCGAACCCTGGAACGTCTCGTAGGCACCGCGCTCGTCGGCCAGGTCGCAGGACGCCTGGATGGCGTAGTAGCTGACGGCTTCCATGGACGTGTCGGCGAACTGCACCGCAGCATCGGAACCGTACGGGATGTGTTGCAGGTACAGCGCATCCTGGAAGCCCATGATGCCCAGGCCGACCGGACGGTGGCGCAGGTTGGAGTTCTTGGCCTGCGGCACGGAGTAGTAGTTGATGTCGATAACGTTATCGAGCATGCGCACTGCTACATCGACGGTGCGCTTGAGCTTGTCGGTATCAAGCTTGCCGTTGACGATGTGGTTCGGCAGGTTGATCGAGCCCAGGTTGCAGACCGCGATCTCGTCCTTGTTGGTGTTCAGGGTGATCTCGGTGCACAGGTTCGAGCTGTGAACCACGCCCACGTGCTGCTGCGGGCTGCGCAGGTTGCACGGGTCCTTGAAGGTCAGCCATGGGTGGCCGGTTTCGAACAGCATCGAGAGCATCTTGCGCCACAGATCCTTGGCCTGGATGGTCTTGAACAGTTTGATCTTGCCTGGGTATTCGGTCAGCGCTTCGTAGTACTCGTAACGCTCCTGGAAGGCCTTGCCGGTCAGGTCGTGCAGGTCCGGTACTTCGGATGGCGAGAACAGGGTCCACGGGCCGTCGTCGAAGACGCGCTTCATGAACAGGTCAGGGATCCAGTTGGCGGTGTTCATGTCGTGGGTACGACGACGATCATCACCGGTGTTCTTGCGCAGCTCGATGAACTCTTCGATGTCCATGTGCCAGGTTTCCAGGTAGGCACAGACAGCGCCCTTGCGCTTGCCGCCCTGGTTGACCGCAACGGCGGTGTCGTTGACCACTTTCAGGAACGGTACGACGCCTTGCGACTTGCCGTTGGTGCCCTTGATGTACGAGCCCAGCGCACGAACCGGCGTCCAGTCGTTGCCCAGGCCGCCTGCGAATTTGGACAGCATGGCGTTGTCGTGGATCGCGTGGTAGATGCCCGACAGGTCATCCGGCACGGTGGTCAGGTAGCAGCTGGACAGCTGTGGACGCAGGGTACCGGCGTTGAACAGCGTCGGGGTCGAGGACATGTAGTCGAACGACGACAGCAGGTTGTAGAACTCGATGGCGCGGTCTTCACGGGCTTTCTCTTCGATTGCCAGGCCCATGGCCACGCGCATGAAGAAGATCTGCGGCAGTTCGAAACGCACGCCATCCTTATGGATGAAGTAACGGTCGTACAGGGTTTGCAGGCCCAGGTAGGTGAACTGCTGATCGCGCTCGTGGTTGATGGCCTTGCCGAGTTTTTCGAGGTCGAATTCGGCCAGCACAGGGTTGAGCAGTTCGAACTTGATACCGGTGGCGACGTAGGCAGGCAGCGCCTTGGCGTACAGGTCGGCCATTTCGTGGTGGGTGGCGCTGTCGGCGACACCGAGGAAACCCAGACCTTCGGCGCGCAGGGTGTCCATCAGCAGGCGGGCGGTGACGAACGAGTAGTTCGGCTCACGCTCGACCAGGGTACGTGCGGTCATGACCAGTGCGGTGTTGACGTCTTTCAGCGCCACGCCGTCATACAGGTTTTTCAGGGTTTCGGTCTGGATCAGGTTGGCGTCGACTTCAGCCAGGCCTTCACACGCTTCGGTAACGATGGTGTTCAGGCGACCCATGTCCAGCGGCGCAAAGCTGCCGTCGGCGAGGGTGATGCGGATCGACGGGTGAGCCTGGACCTGATCTTCAGGGGCACGAACGGCACGCTCCTTGGCGCGCGAATCGCGGTAGATGACGTAGTCGCGAGCCACTTTCTGCTCGCCGGCACGCATCAGCGCCAGTTCGACCTGATCCTGGATTTCTTCGATGTGGATGGTGCCGCCCGAAGGCATGCGCCGTTTGAACGTGGCGCTGACCTGTTCGGTCAGGCGTGCAACGGTGTCGTGGATGCGCGACGAGGCGGCAGCGTTGCCGCCCTCAACTGCAAGAAACGCCTTGGTGATGGCAACGGTGATCTTGTCATCCGTGTAAGGAACGACAGTGCCGTTACGCTTGATCACGCGCAGTTGACCGGGAGCAGTGGCAGACAGGTCCTGTGGGGTCTGGCTGGCCTGCGGCGCGCCGGTCGGCGAGTTCTCGCGAGTTGTGTCTGTTTGCATGTGTGACTCCACGTTCCTTTAAGTTTGTTCGGGCATTGCTGCCCACCGTTTCGTTTCGAGCAGTAAGTCGCAAAAGGCGACTCAGGGGCTCCAAAACGAAGGTGGAAGCGGGAGGTACAGCCGCTTCCAGGTTTTGAAGCCAAAAAGGACCGGGCTGTGCCCGATCCTTTGAAAATCTGATGAAGAATGCGTGTTCGATGTTGCAAAACGTATACGGGATGGCTCTGGCTCAAGCGCGAGCGGTTTGGGTGCCTAAACCGGCTTGAAGTTCAACCCCTCAGACGCAACAAAAATGCTTGAATTTCCCATTTGAGTTGTGCTGGTGTTTTTGCGAAAAACCCCACATGTAGGGTGTGTCTCGTCGCCGGGCTACAAGATAATGCGTTTTGGACATGAATTGCAACGCACCGCCTGTGGATAAAGTGTGTGTAGTTTGTGTATGAATCGCACACCATGCGTGTAGGCCGCATAACTACTGGATCGTGACCGTTTGTCACCGATTTCTGTAGGTACTGGCGACAGGTTGCTGATTTTTGAGGGCGCGAACCCTATCACAAAAAAACGCTGCTGCAAGACCTGTCTGGCATGTGATGTGCTAAGCCGCGTCGGGTGTCGTGCGAGGCGGGCGGCGGTTGCTACACTCGCCTGCGACGCGGTGCCGCAACCCTTGTTTTGAATAACAACAATGGGTCAATCACAACAAGGGGAGGTTGCTTTGGAGCCACACACCTGGCATGTACTGATTGTCGAAGATGACCAGCGACTGGCCGAGCTGACCAGCGATTACCTGCACAACAACGGCCTGCGCGTAAGTATTGAGGGCAATGGCGCGCTGGCGGCAGCGCGAATCATTGCCGAACAGCCGGATCTGGTGATTCTTGACCTGATGCTGCCCGGCGAGGACGGTTTCAGTATCTGTCGCTCGGTACGTGACCGTTACGACGGGCCGATTCTGATGCTCACCGCGCGCACTGATGACACCGATCATATTCAGGGGCTCGATACCGGGGCTGACGATTTCGTCTGCAAACCGGTGCATCCGCGCGTGCTGCTGGCGCGTATTCATGCCTTGCTGCGCCGCAGTGAAGCGCCACAGGTGCCTGCTGCAGAGCTGCGGCGGCTGGTGTTCGGCCCGCTGGTGGTGGACAACGCCCTGCGCGAGGCCTGGCTGCGCGAGCAGAGCATCGAGCTGACCGGCGCCGAGTTCGACCTGCTGTGGCTGCTGGTGGCCAATGCCGGGCGCACGCTGTCCCGCGAGGAAATCTTCACTGCGCTGCGCGGTGTGGGTTATGACGGGCAGGATCGTTCTATCGATGTGCGTATCTCACGCATCCGCCCGAAAATCGGCGACGACCCCATCCACCCGCGTCTGATCAAGACCGTGCGCAGCAAGGGCTATCTGTTTGTGCCCGAAGCGGCGCAGGACATGAGCGGCCACGTGTTCAGCGGCTGACCTTATGAACTCGATCTTTCTGCGGATCTACGGCGGCATGCTCGGCGTACTGGTGCTGGTCGCGCTGCTTGGCGTGTTCGCCCTGCACGTGCTTAATCAGTCGCGCGGCGAGCAATACCGCGAACGTCTGGCCCACGGCACCTTTACGGTGATGGCCGACAATCTGGTGCCGCTCGATGGCATCGAACGGCGCCGCGCCCTGGCGATCTGGGAGCGCTTGCTGGGCATTCCCCTCAGCCTGCAAAGCATCGAGCAGGCTGGACTGGACAGCGGCGCGCGCGGTCGTCTGGCGCGTGGGCAGGTGGTGGTCGAGCAGATCGGCCCGCACGCCGCCAGGGTCTATCGTCAGTTGAGCGACAAGGAACCGCTGCTGCTGAGCGGCGAGGTGCAGCAGATCACCGAGCAACTGGCGCGAGCCACTATTTACCTGCTGATCGACGAGCTGGTGCGCTTTCCGGTCGATGAGCAACCGGCACGCCTGCAAGCCCTGCGCATCGACAAGGGCTTTGGTTTCGACTTGCATCTACTGGCGCTGGACCAGGCTGACCTGGACGATGACCAGCGCCGCCGCATCTATGAAGGCGACACGGTGATGGCGCTGGGCAAGGGCGGCGACTCGATCCGCGTGCTGGCCGGAATCGTCGACACCAACTGGGTGCTGGAAATCGGCCCGCTGTATCAGATGAACCCCTATCCGCTGCACTGGCTGCTGGTGATCGCCTTGATGGGCCTGTGTTTTATCGGTCTGGTGGTGTACTTGCTGGTGCGGCGTCTGGAGCGGCGCGTGTTGGAGCTGGAAGCTGCAGCGACGCAGATCGCCCAAGGCAGCCTGCAAACCCGCGTGCCGACCGAGGGTTCCGACTCGGTGGGGCGGGTGGCGGCGGCGTTCAACAGCATGGCCGAGCACCTGCAACGCTCGCTGATGATCCAGCGCGAGTTGGTGCGCGCGGTGTCTCACGAGCTACGCACGCCGGTTGCACGCTTGCGTTTCGGTCTGGAGATGGTCAGCGACGCCACCACTCCCGAGGCGCGGCGCAAATACATGCGCGGCATGGACAGCGATATTCAGGACCTCGACAAACTGGTCGATGAAATGCTCACTTACGCGCGCCTTGAGCAAGGCGCGCCGACCCTGAACTTCCAGCGTGTCGATCTGGATGCGCTGATCGATCAGGTGATCGCCGAACTGGCACCCTTGCGCGCCGATGTGCGGGTTTCACGGGGCGAATGTTTGACCTCTGAAGAGGGCGAAGCCGCCTGGGTCGAGGCAGAACCGCGTTATCTGCATCGTGCGGTACAGAACCTGGTGAGCAATGCGATGCGCCATGCGGAAAACGAGGTGTGTATCAGTTATCGACTGGAGGCGCAGCAGTGCCGTATCGATGTGGACGATGACGGTCCCGGCGTTCCGGAAGAGGCATGGGAGCAGATTTTCACGCCGTTCATGCGTATCGATGACAGCCGCACCCGAGCGTCAGGCGGGCATGGGCTGGGCCTGTCGATTGTGCGGCGGATCATCCATTGGCACGAAGGTCGCGCGCTGATCGGGCGCAGCGCCAGCCTGGGTGGCGCGTGTTTCAGCCTGTCCTGGCCGCGTACGCAGGTGCCGCGTTGAGTGCTCAGCTGTTCAGTGGTCCGCTTGAGCGCTTCGGGCAGACGTTGCTGGCGGCAGATGATTCGCGCCCTGATTCGCGCCCTGTAGTGGCGTTGTCTGATCTGCTGCAAGCCGAGCGGCTTGATCAGTTACTGCTGAGCATTTACGGGCCGCAGTTGATGCCCAGCCAATTGCCGGTGCTGGTGTCGCAATGGGCCAAGTTTTACTTCATGCAGGTTATTCCGCCGGTGCTGGTTGCCAGTCTGGTGCATGGCTGGCATTGGCCGTTGGCGTTGGAGCAGGTCGCACTGGCAGTGGATGAACGTGGCCTGCCGAATGGCGTTCGTTTGGCGGGTGAGGGAGAGGCCTGGCGGGGCATTCCGGCTGATCCGTTTCAACAGTTTGCCGGATTGCTTGATGACAATCTGCAGCCCTTTATTGCCGCATTGAGCGCCTATGGCGGGCTGCCCTGCGCGGTGTTGTGGAGCAGCGCGGGGGATTATCTGGAAGGCTGTCTTGTGCAACTGGCCACGTGCAGCACTGTGTCATTGGCGCCAGGGCTGGCGCTGTTGAGCGAGAGGAAAAGGCCGGATGGGCGGGCCAATCCTCTGTTTCAGGCGGTGCGTTATGTTGTGCAGGCGCAGGGTGATGAGCCGCGCAGGCAACGTCGTGTGTGCTGCCTGAGTCATCGGGTGGAGTGGGTCGGGCGTTGCGAGCATTGTCCGCTGCCCGGCTGATCAGCCTTCGACTGCGACCAGACTCAACAGATGATCACCCAGCACACTGAACTGGCCGTCGAGTTCCTTGCCTGCGTGCCATTCAGTGGACAGATCGATGAGCAGGCGCAAGCGCGCGCTGCCGTCGGCGGACCATTCAAGCAGTTGCGCGTCTTCAAAATAGAAGCGCTTTTGCACGATGGGATAGAGCGCCTTGAACAACGCTTCCTTGATCGAAAAGGTCAGGGTCACGCGCAGCGCGACTTGATCCTGCGCGCCTGCTGCCATGTCGGCCAGCTCGGCAGCCGTCAGAATTTCCCCGGCCAGTCGCGAGGCACGCTCATGGCTCAGCAGGTTTTCCGTGTCCAGCCCCAGTCCGCGCCATTGCCGCTTGTGCGCCACCACAGCGGCGGCCCAGCCGGTGCTGTGGGTGATCGAGCCACAGACATCAGCGGGCCAGGCTGGCGCACGGTCTTCACCCACAGCAGGAACATGCAGACGGCCATCCAGTTGGCGCATGGCTTCGCGGGCACAGAGACGACCGGCGAGGAATTCAGTCTGACGTTTGGCCACCGAACGCTGAATGCTCGCCGGCATTTGCAGCTCACAACGCTGAAAGTCGCCGTCGACCAGCTTGAGCGGATCGAACCGCCCACTGACCAGCACCGCGCCCGGCAGCGCATGCGGCAACGGCCAGTGCTGAACGAGTTCGGGGCAGCAGACGGGGAGGTCGGGTAATTGAGTCATGGGCGGCATTTTGCCGGGGGAACGGGTTTGAGGGAAGGGCACTGGTAACATCCGCGTCCTCTTGACGACGCAGAGCGTCGAGAACTGCATTCCCATGCTGGAGCGTGCGGAATGATCGTAACTATCGTGCGTCGCTCTGCGTCGCATGCCGTTCCGGACGCTCCGCGTCCTCTTGGCGACGCAGAGCGTCGCGACGTGCATTACCACGCTGGAGCGTGCGGAACGAGAATCCAGCTATCGTGCGACGCTCCGTGCAGAAGGAGCATCTGTTACTCAACCAAATATCTTCTTGAAGAACACCTGCATGTCTGACCAGGAGCTCTGGTCGGCAGCCTTGTCGTAGCCGATGTCCGGGCCGCCGTGGTCGCCGTGGCTCAGGCGGTCGGCGTCGGGGTTGGTGAAGCCGTGTTTGGCACCGTCGATGCTGACGAATTTGTAGTCTGCCTTGGCGTCGTCCATTTCCTTTTTGAACGCCGCAACGTTTTCAGCGGTGACCATGCTGTCCTTGGCGCCGTGCTCGACCAGCATCGGCACTTTGATGCCCGGTTTGGCCGGGGTATTGGTGACCAGTGCGCCGTGGAAGCTCACTACGCCCAGCAACGGTTCGCCGCGCCGCGCCGCGTCCAGCACGATCTTGCCGCCGAAGCAGTAACCGATCGCTGCAATTTTTTTCGGGTCGGTCTGAGGTTGCTTCTTCAATTGCTCCAGCCCGGCAGCAAAGCGCTTGTCAGCCGCATCGCTGTCCTTCAGCGCAGCCTGCATGAATGCCATCGCGTCCTTCGGGTGCTCGGTGTTCTTGCCTTCGCCGTACATGTCGATGGCCATGGCGCTATAGCCCAGTGCAGCCAGGTCGCGGGCGCGGCGCTTGGCGTAGTCGTTCAGGCCCCACCACTCGTGAACCACCAGAATACCTGGGCGTGGACCTTTTACCGCGTCGTCGTAAGCGTAGTAACCCACCAGTTTGGTTCCGTCGGCACTCTTGTAATCGATCTGCTCGGTCTTGATAGCTGCCTGAGCGAGTCCGGTCAGGCCCATCATGATCATTGCAATCCACACACGCATGGTCAGCTCCTTTTGATAGTTTGAGGTCGCAAACAACCATAGCCGATTCCGCTGCATCCGGTGTAGATGACTGTTCAGCGCCGGTTCATGGCGTGTTCAGTCGGGGTTCAGCCCGGCGCGATTACTGTTGGGCCGTACCTTGACAGCGTCCCCGAGCGCAAAAGGAGTCGATATGTTGAATCTCAACAAGTTTTTCCTGGCCTTGGCTTTTCTGGGTGGCAGCGCCGCAGCGCAGGCGGGCGATGGTCGGCTTGACGTGGCTCGTATCGAGTTCGGCAAGACCAGCGAAAGGCTTGATGACGCCAACAGCTGGGGGCATGCGCTCGGGGAACAGGCACATACCAATGTTTCTGTGGGCACACTTTATTCACCGCCGGTTTACGGCACCCTGACAGGGACTCACAATGGTGTGCCTGTCAGCCGCGAAATCCTGCTGGGCAGCTATGATGTGACACAACACGTGCCCGTCAGCGCCCGCCTGTTGAGTACTGATGCGACGATGTCGTTTCATTCTTTGTCTTGAGGCTGCGATTGTGCCTGGGAGAGCTGCATGAAGTTGTTGGTAGTTGAGGATGAAGCGCTGCTGCGCCACCACCTGCGAACCCGTCTGACCGAAGCGGGACATGTGGTGGAAGCGGTGGCCAACGCTGAGGAAGCGTTGTATCAGGTCACGCAATTCAATCACGACCTGGCCGTGATCGATCTGGGCTTGCCGGGCATCGGTGGGCTGGACCTGATTCGGCAGTTGCGCACAGTGGGCAAGGCGTTTCCGATTCTGATCCTGACCGCGCGCGGCAATTGGCAGGACAAGGTCGAAGGGCTGGCGGCCGGCGCTGACGACTACGTGGTCAAACCCTTCCAGTTCGAAGAACTGGAAGCGCGGCTCAACGCCTTGTTGCGGCGTTCCAGCGGCTTCATTCAGTCCACCATCACGGCTGGCCCGCTGCTGCTGGACCTCAATCGCAAGCACGCCGCGCTGGCTGAACAACCGCTGGCGCTGACCGCCTACGAATACCGCATCCTCGAATACCTGATGCTCCATCACCAGCAGGTAGTGCCCAAAGAGCGCCTGATGGAGCAACTGTATCCTGATGACGACGAGCGCGACCCAAACGTGATCGAAGTGCTGGTCGGCCGCCTGCGTCGCAAGCTGGACAGCAACGTGGCGTTCAAACCTATCGAAACCGTGCGCGGCATGGGCTACCTGTTCAATGAGCGCTGTACGTGATTCGTTCGCTTCGCCTGCGCCTGATGCTGGGTGCCGCCACTCTGGCGGTGATCTTCATGCTGCTGATGCTGCCTGCTTTGCAGGGGGCGTTCAGCCTGGCGCTGCGCGGGGCGATAGAGCAACGCCTGGCTTCCGACGTGACCACCATGATTTCTGCGGCGCGCGTCGAAGACGGCCATCTATTGATGCCGTCTGTGCTGCCGGGCGAACAGTTCAACCTGCCGGGCAGTCGTCTGCTGGGCTACATCTATAACCGCCAGGGGCAGATGGTCTGGCGCTCACTGTCCACCGAAGGCGAGAACATCGACTACCGCCCGCAGTATGACGGGCAGGGCAGCGAGTTCACCAAGATCAAGGGAATCAATGGCGATGAGTATTTCGTCTATGACGTCGAGATCCGGCTGCTCGGCGGGCGCAATGCCGCGTTCAGTATCGTCGCCGTGCAGCCCTTGCGCGGCTATCAGGAAACCATCGACGGTTTGCGCCGCAAGCTCTATCTGGGCTTTGGCGCAGCACTGGCGGTGCTGCTCGGGTTGCTGTGGATGGGCCTGACCTGGGGGTTGCGTGCCTTGCGCGGCTTGAGCCAGGAACTGGATCAGGTGGAAGCCGGCGTGCGCGACAGCCTGAGCGAGGAGCATCCCAGCGAACTGCTGCGTCTGACCGACTCGCTCAACCGCCTGCTGCGCAGCGAACGTGAACAGCGGATTCGTTACCGTGATTCGCTGGATGACCTGGCCCACAGCCTGAAAACACCGCTGGCGGTCTTGCAAGGGGTCAGCGAAAACATCGCCAAGCGCCCCGAAGATGTCGAGCAGGCGTGGGTGCTGCAATCGCAGATCGAGCGCATGAGCCAACAGATTGGCTATCAACTGCAACGGGCTAGCCTGCGCAAGAGCGGTCTGGTGCGGCACCATGTCATGCTGCGGCCTGTGGTCGAAAGCCTGTGCAACACACTCGACAAGGTGTATCGCGACAAACAGGTCAAGGCCACGCTGGACCTGCCGGAGCATTGTCAGGTGCACATGGAAGAGGGCGCGTTGCTGGAAATGCTCGGCAACCTGCTGGAAAACGCCTATCGGCTATGCCTGAGCGAAGTACGCGTGAGCTTTACCCGCTCAGCGGACGGCGATGAACTGTGCATCGAAGACGACGGCCCCGGCGTCCCGCAAAGCCAGCGTGCGCGCATTCTTGAACGTGGCGAACGCCTGGACCGCCAGAACCCTGGGCAAGGCATTGGTCTGGCGGTGGTCAAGGACATCATCGAAAGCTACGGCGCACAACTGACCCTGGGCGATTCCCCGCTGGGCGGCGCGGCGTTCAGGATTCATTTCCTGGCGCAGTGAGGGTGTGTTCGTCCAGTGTCAAGAGCGGACGCAGAGCGTCCAGAACAGCATGCCAACGCGGAGCATTGGCACGATAGTGTTATCACACCTGTCGTTCCTCACGCTCCAGCGTGGGAATGCCGTGCGTGACGCTCTGCGTCACACCTCTGCGCGTCACCAGGTACTCCAGTCACCACAGAAAGACGGCGGATACCCGCCACTGTGTGCCCATTTTTCCCACCATACGGCGGAAAACCGCCACGTCTTTTTCGGATTGCGTCTACCGTTACCCGTCTGCGCCTTGTAATGCGGGTTTTTGATGGCTATTTGATTCTATGGCACGCCTATTGCTATCTACATGGCAGAGGCCTGCCTTGCGCAGCTCGACAAAACAAATCCCTCCAGTGCAGGAGGGTTAGCGCTTTATAGGCTCGCGTGCATCAGGTGAAGATGCCGACGACGCCCTTGAGGAAAACTGCAATGACGACTCGTCAGCCCATCTACAAATCCCTCTATTTTCAGGTAATCGTTGCGATTGTCATCGGTATCCTGATCGGTCACTTCTACCCGGACACCGGCAAGGCTCTAAAGCCGCTGGGTGACGGGTTTATCAAACTGATCAAGATGGTTATCGCGCCGATCATCTTCTGTACCGTCGTCAGCGGCATCGCCGGCATGCAGAACATGAAGTCGGTCGGCAAGACCGGCGGTTATGCGCTGCTGTACTTCGAGATCGTTTCGACCATCGCTCTGCTGATCGGTCTGATCGTGGTCAACGTGGTTCAGCCGGGTGCCGGCATGAACATCGACGTCAGCACGCTCGACGCATCCAAGATCGCGGCTTACGTCACTGCCGGCCAGGATCAGAGCATCGTCGGCTTCATCCTCAACGTGATTCCGAACACCATCGTCGGCGCGTTTGCCAACGGCGATATCCTGCAAGTCCTGATGTTCTCGGTGATCTTCGGCTTCGCCCTGCATCGTCTGGGTTCGTACGGCAAGCCGGTTCTGGACTTCATCGATCGCTTCGCCCACGTGATGTTCAACATCATCAACATGATCATGAAGCTGGCGCCCATCGGTGCGTTCGGTGCCATGGCCTTCACCATCGGTGCCTACGGCGTAAGCTCGCTGGTGCAGCTGGGTCAGTTGATGATCTGCTTCTACATTACTTGCGCGCTGTTCGTGGTGCTGGTGCTGGGTGCCATCTGCCGCGCTCACGGTTTCAGCGTCTTCAAGCTGATTCGTTACATCCGTGAAGAGCTGTTGATCGTACTGGGTACTTCCTCGTCGGAATCGGCCCTGCCACGCATGCTGATCAAGATGGAGCGTCTGGGCGCCAAAAAATCTGTCGTGGGTCTGGTTATCCCGACGGGTTACTCGTTCAACCTCGACGGTACGTCGATCTACCTGACCATGGCTGCCGTGTTCATCGCTCAGGCGACCAACACGCACATGGACATCACCCACCAGATCACTTTGTTGCTGGTGTTGCTGCTGTCCTCCAAGGGTGCTGCTGGCGTAACCGGTAGCGGCTTCATAGTTCTGGCTGCAACCCTGTCGGCTGTCGGCCACCTGCCGGTTGCCGGTCTGGCGCTGATTCTGGGTATCGACCGCTTCATGTCCGAAGCCCGCGCCCTGACCAACCTGGTCGGTAACGCTGTTGCCACTGTTGTGGTTGCCAAGTGGGTCGGCGAGCTGGACACCGACAAGCTGCAGTCCGAGCTGACTTCCGGTGGCTCTGCCATTTTGGAAACCCGTCCTGAAGACGACCTCGGCGTTGCCGAAGGCCCGACTCCAGCCGGTGCGGTGAATACCACCAAAACCGTCTGATTAACCGTCAGGCCATAAAAAACCCATCTTCGGATGGGTTTTTTTATGCCTGTCGTTTGTCTGGGGAGTTATTCCGTGCGCGTCTCGCCGCTGAACACCAATGGCTCGCGGCAGCGGCGGCAAAGGTAGCGCCGGCCCTTGCGAACCATGCTGTGACGCTGGGCAGTGAACGGAAAGTCGCTGTCCGGGCAAGGGCAGCGGTAGATGTAACGGATCACGCTGCGTCGCTTGACGGCGTAGGTGTGGCAGCGGTTGGGTGGCAGTTCATAGACGCCGCGCATGATCAGTTGCCATTCTTCGCCATGTGGCTGGATGCTGCCGCCAAACAGCTGGTGGGCAATCAGGTGCGCGACTTCGTGCGGCACGGTCTGGCGCAGGAAGTCTTCGGCGTTTTCCTTGTAGAGCTGCGGATTGAAGCGCAGCAGGTTTTCGTGCAGGTGAGCGACACCAGCCTTCTGGCCGCGCAACTGGAAACTGACCACTGGGCGTTTGAAGGTGCGCTTGAAGAAGGTTTCGGCTTGTTGGTAACAGGTTTCAACGCGTGAATTGAGTTGGTCGGGCATGCTTTAGGATTCTCCAGTGCGCCAAGTATGCCGCAATGTGACTACGCTCTGAAAATGCTGGCCGCCCGGTGGTCGTTTTTGATCAAGGGCGATTGCCAGTCTGAACAGCACGCGCGCGGCATATTTAACCAAAGGTCGGTTATAGGTAAAATGCCCGGCTTTTCTCAAGCTACCGTCAGCGGATATTTCCATACATGGGCACCCTTTCAGTCAATCAGAACAAACTGCAGAAACGTCTGCGTCGGCTGGCCGGCGAGGCGGTTGCCGACTTCAACATGATCGAAGAGGGTGACAAGGTCATGGTCTGCCTGTCCGGCGGCAAGGACAGTTACACCATGCTCGATGTGCTGATGCACTTGCAGAAAGTCGCGCCGATCAAATTCGACATCGTGGCCGTCAACATGGACCAGAAGCAGCCTGGCTTCCCCGAGCACGTGCTGCCTGCGTATCTGAAAGAGCTGGGTATCGAGTACCACATCGTCGAGAAAGACACGTATTCAGTGGTCAAGGAATTGATTCCTGAAGGCAAGACGACCTGTTCGCTGTGTTCACGGCTGCGTCGTGGCACGCTGTATACCTTCGCTGATGAAATAGGTGCTACCAAGATGGCACTGGGGCATCATCGAGACGATATCGTCGAGACGTTCTTCCTCAACATGTTTTTCAACGGCTCGCTCAAGGCCATGCCACCCAAGCTGCGTGCCGACGATGGCCGTAACGTGGTGATTCGTCCATTGGCGTATTGCCATGAAAAGGACATTCAGGCCTATTCAGACCTTAAACAGTTTCCGATCATCCCGTGCAACCTCTGCGGCTCTCAGGAGAACCTGCAACGTCAGGTGGTCAAGGACATGTTGATCGACTGGGAGCGCAAGACACCGGGTCGCACGGAAAGCATCTTCCGCGCCCTGCAGAACGTACAGCCCTCGCAACTGGCTGATCGCAACCTGTTCGACTTCAGCAACCTGCGCATCGACGAAACCGCTGCGTCGCGGTTCGTCAATGTGGTGAATATCTGACGGTGCTCAGTGGTTGACGGTGAACGCCAGCATGGCTGACAGCTGGCACATCGGCCGACCGCTTTCTGCGTGCCATTGGTTGAAGACGTCCTGCACAATCGCCTGATCGCGTTTGCTGGTAGGCACGCGGTCGACGATATCCTGCGCGTTCAGCGCGGCCACCACGTCCCAGGTCGGAATGAAGGTGTCCTTGCCGATCATGCGCAGAAAGCGTGGCGCTGACAGTCCGCCCATCTGGTTGCCGTGTTTGGCAATGTACTGCCACAAGCCGGTGATGTTATCGACCGGCCACTCGGCGATGAATTTGCCGAAACTGCCGTGCTCCTGTTCGATGTCCAGAACCAGCTGTGCATTGCGCGGCACGCTCTTGAGTTTGCCCAGGTGGCGGATGATGCGCGCATCCTGCATCAGCCGCTCCAGGTGATCAGCCCCCATCAGCACGACTTTTTCCGGGTCGAAGCGGAAGAAGACCTCCTCGAACGCCGGCCATTTAGAGT
Organism: Pseudomonas sp. Pme6b; assembly: GCF_058129925.1. Classification (NCBI taxonomy): domain Bacteria; kingdom Pseudomonadati; phylum Pseudomonadota; class Gammaproteobacteria; order Pseudomonadales; family Pseudomonadaceae; genus Pseudomonas; species Pseudomonas sp. Pme6b. The sequence continues at coordinate 4,432,860 of NZ_CM176704.1, read as the reverse complement.
CCACCAGACTGTGTTTCAGGCCTGCACGAAACACGCGCAGGGCCATGGTCGACAGATAGCGGTCGGCGCTGATGGCTTGCAGTTGTTTCGGTGTCTTCGGGGTGGGCAGGTGGGCTTCCAGTGCTTTGGCGGAGCCGAATCGATTCAGGCAATACTCGTTCAGCCATTTGTAGTCTTGCATCGGTTCTCCAAAGAAATTCAACAGGCAGGTCAAGGGTTCAGACCGACCCTTGCGCTGCAAGTTTGCGATTTAACTGAAAGCGTCAGACCACGCCCTGCCGATTCAGCTGCGTGTTGTGTCCAGCTGCAAGGCGGTTTTGGCCAGGCGCTGGCCCAGTGCACGGCACAGGTCAGTCTCATGGCGGTCCAGCGCGCGCTTGCCATCGGCACCGGCGTGATGACTGGCACCATAAGGCGTGCCACCCCCTGCGGTTTCCAGCAGCGCCGATTCGCTGTAGGGCAGACCCATGATCAGCATGCCGTGGTGCAGCAACGGCAGCAGCATCGACATCAGCGTGGTTTCCTGGCCGCCGTGCAGACTGGCAGTGGAGGTGAAGACGCCTGCGGGTTTGCCGACCAGTGCGCCGGTCAGCCAAAGGTTGCTGGTACCGTCGAGAAAGTATTTCAGCGGGGCGGCCATGTTGCCGAAGCGCGTCGGGCTGCCCAGCGCCAGGCCTGAGCAGTTTTTCAGGTTGTCGAGGGTCGCGTACAGCGCGCCGTTTTCCGGGATCTCAGGGGCGGTCGCTTCGCAGTCGGCGGAAACGGCAGGAACGGTGCGCAGCCGAGCTTCCATGCCGCCCAGCTCGATACCGCGGGCAATCTGCCGGGCCATTTCGCTGGTGGAACCGTTGCGGCTGTAATAGAGGACCAGAATGTAAGGTGTGCTCACGGCAGCAGCTCCAGGATGTTCTCGGGTGGGCGGCCAATCACAGCCTTGTCGCCAGCGACCAGAATCGGCCGCTCGATCAGTTTGGGGTGCGCGGCCATGGCGGCGATCAGTTGCTCGTCGCTCAGGCTCGGGTCGGCCAGGTTGAGTTGCTTGTAATCGTCTTCGCCGGTACGCAACAGTTGCCGGGCAGTGATGCCCAGCTTGCCGAGCAGGTCACGCAAACGCTCTGCGTCGGGCGGGGTTTCCAGGTACAGGACGATATCGGGCGTCAGGCCGCGGGCCTGAAGCAGTTCCAGCGCGCCGCGGGATTTGCTGCAGCGCGGGTTGTGATACAGCGTCAGATCGGTCATTTGCACGTCGCATCTTGTGTGGGGTGGCGTATTCTAACCAGCGATGGCACTGTCCGACATATCGAATGGTCAATAGTCGTAGCCTGGATATAAGTGATTGCAGGTTGAACGGGGCGAGGAAGGAAACAAATGGCAAGGCGATTAACAGCAGCAGTGATACTTTTCGGCAGCTTGCTGCTCAGCGGATGTGGCGTGGACCTGGGCACTGACCAGAACGGCCAGAAGGTGGCCAGCGAGCGAATCAAGGGGCATTGGCTGGTGGTGAACTACTGGGCCGAATGGTGTGGCCCGTGCCGTACCGAGGTGCCGGAATTCAACGCATTGTCCGAACAGCTCAAGGACAAGAAGGTCACGGTGCTGGGTGTCAACTTTGACAACCTGCAGGGCGATGAGTTGAAAAGCGCTGCCAACGCACTGGGTATCAAATTCACCGTGCTGGCTCAGGACCCTGCCGAGCAGTACAGCCTGCCGCCCTCCGAAGCGCTGCCGGTGACCTACATCATCGACGACAAGGGCAAGATGCGCGAGCAACTGCTCGGTGAGCAGTCAGCCGCCACCGTGATCCAGAAGCTCAAGGCATTGCGCGGGGAGGGGTGATCGGATCGATTTTCGACGCTCTGCGCCGTAACGAGGACGCGGAGCGTCCAGAACGGCATGCGACGCGGAGCGCCGCACGATAGTGCAATGCGCGAGCAGTCGGCTGTTATCCAGGCGTTGCGCGGGGCGTCGCAGGATAGTGATCGTTCCCTACGCTCCAGCGTGGGAATGCAGTTCTAGACGCTCTGCGTCGCAAGTTACGCGGAGCTTCGGATCAGCTATCTTCCAGCCAGAAGCGCAGCGGCTTGCCTTGGGCTGGCCACAGGCGCAGTTGCTCGATGGGCGAGATGTCCCAGCGTTGCACGCTGCTGATGGCTTTGATGAAGCGTTGTTCCTGCTCCATCAGCGCGGGGGCGCACATCTTGCGGGTTTTGCCCACCGGACCGAAACTGATGCTGTGATCGTTCAGCGTATAGGGCGCAAACCAGTGGTTGCAGCCCGCATTGCCATACGCACGGCCATCGGCACCCAGCGTCATGGTCAAGCGACTGTTATCGATCAGCGGACGTTCGCCTATCCACTCCGTTACATAACTGTGATCCTGCTGGATCGGCAGCGGGTCAGCGGTACAACCGGCCAGCAGCGCGCCGCCGATCAGGCTCAGGAGCGCAAACTGTTTCATGCCGCTTTCTCCTGGCACTTCTTGCAGAGGTGCTTCTCGCCTTCGGTTTTCCAGCCCAGCTCCGCGATGCGCGCGATGGCGGCAGGTTTCTGCGCCTTGACGCCCAGCTTGCTCTCTACCATGAACTCGAAGTTCAGTTCGGCGGCGCAGCTGTCGCAATTCACTTTCCACTGATGAATCGCCAACTCATCGAACACCGGACCTTTGGCCACTGCAATCCATTGGCCCGGCGGGTTGATCAGGTGCCGGACTTTCTCGACGGTCAGGCGCATGTGCAGGCTTTTGCTGCCTTTGATCGTCACCAGCAACTGGTCGTTGTCATGAATCGAGCCGCCGTTACCGGTGACTTGATAGCGACCGGGTGCCAAAGTGCGGCATTCGGTCAATGTGTGCTGCGGGTTGAGCATGCTGTAGCGAAAATCGTGTTCGACCATGGGTCCTCCAAAATTGCGCGCATCCTATCATGCTCCACGCCTTCAGGATCGGACGCCGGGCACCCGCACCAGCATTGCTGCGCTGGAGTGTGAGGAGCGAACGGTGCCATCACGCGGTCACCCGTGCCTCGGCTTCCAGACGAATGATGGCTTTGTCCAGATCGTCCAGAGCCGCTTCGGTGTGCGCGGCGTTCTGCTTGAGCAGGGTCTCGGCGCGTTGACAGGCGGTGCGCAGTTGCGGGACGCCGCAGTAGCGCGTTGCGCCGTGCAGACGGTGAATGCGCTCGATCAACGCCTGTACATCCTGGTTGGCCCGCGCCACACGGATGGCCTCGCGGTCGGCGGCCAGCGAGGCCAGCAGCATGGCCAGCATGTCGGCGGCTAGATCCGCCTTGCCCGCAGCCAAGCGCAGCCCTTCCTCATGATCGAGCACCAGCGGCCCGACGTGCACGTCAGGTGCTTCGTTCTGGCGTTCCGGCGCCGGGTTGCGCAGTGCCAGCCCCGTCCACTTGAGGACCACCTGCGCCAGCTGTCGCTCGCTGATCGGTTTGGTCAGGTAGTCATCCATGCCACTTTGCAGCAGCGAGCGTTTTTCATTGGCCATCGCGTGGGCGGTAAGTGCCACGATCGGCAGTGAGCTCTGGTTGCGTTCAGCTTCCCAGGCACGAATCGCCTCGGTGGCCTGACGCCCGTCCATACCGGGCATCTGCACGTCCATCAACACCAGATCGAACGCTTCCTGCTGCACCGCATTGACCGCTGCATAGCCGCCCTCGACGGCCACGACTTCTGCGCCCATGTCTTCGAGCAGGGTCTGCACCAGCAGCAGGTTGGCCGGGTTGTCATCTACGCACAGCACCCGCGGCGCGCGGCTCGACAACGGCGGACCAATGTCGGCGCGGATCGCCCGCGGCGCGATCAGTTCGGACAGCGCTTTTTGCAGTTTGCGGGTACAGGCGGGCTTGGCCTGCAATTGCGTGTAGACATCGTGGACCGCCAACTGGAACAGCGCGTGCTCGGTGGTCGGGCACAGCACCATGACTTTGCAGTTGAGGTTTTCCAGGTCCCAGATGTGCTGGCGCAGCCGTTCCGGGGAAATTTCCAGCGCCGTCACGCCGAGCACCGCCAGATCGATAGCCAACGGGGTCTCGTGCGCCGCCGTCACCCCGTTGAGCAGATTTTCCAGGTTGTTGAACACGATGGTTTGTAGGCCGCAGTCTTCCAACTGATGCTCCAGCGCCTGCCGCGCCAGGTCATGGTGTTCAAGCACTGCTGCGCGTAGCCCTCCCAGCGGGATATTGAACGATTCTTCCTTGTCTTCGCGGGCCTTGGGCAGTTTCAGGCTGATCCAGAATTCCGAACCTTCGCCCGGCGTGCTGTCGACACCGATTTCGCCGCCCATCTGTTCGATCAGGCGCTTGGAAATCACCAGACCCAGACCCGTGCCGCCCGGCTGGCGGGAGAGCGAGTTGTCGGCCTGGCTGAACGCCTGGAACAGCGCCCGCACATCCTGACTGGACAGGCCGATGCCGGTGTCCTGCACGCTGATGCGCAATTGCGCGTGCTCTTCGGTTTCGTCTTCAAGCATGGCACGGGCGACGATGGTGCCTTCGCGGGTGAATTTGATCGCGTTGCTGACCAGGTTGGTCAGAATCTGCCGCAGGCGCAACGGGTCGCCGGACAGCGCCAGTGGTGTATCGCGGTACACCAGACTGACCAGTTCCAGCTGTTTGGCATGCGCCGCCGGGGCGAGGATGGTCAAGGTGTCCTGCAGCAGATCACGCAGGTTGAACGGGATGTTGTCGAGCACCAGCTTGCCAGCCTCGATCTTCGAAAAGTCGAGAATCTCGTTGATGATGCTCAACAGGTTGTCGGCCGACTTCTCGATGGTGCCCAGGTAGTCGAACTGACGCGGCGTCAGCTCGCTTTTTTGCAGCAAATGGGTGAAACCCAGAATGCCATTGAGCGGCGTGCGGATTTCGTGGCTCATGTTGGCCAGGAATTCGGACTTGATCCGGCTTGCTTCAAGGGCTTCCTTGCGCGCCAGGTCCAGCTCGATGTTCTGGATTTCGATGGTTTCCAGATTCTGGCGTACATCCTCGGTCGCCTGATCGATGCTCAGTTGCAGCTCTTCCTGCGCGTTCTGCAAGGTCGCCGCCATGCGATTGATGCCTGACGCCAGTTCGTCCAGCTCCCGACTGCCCAGCGGCGGCAGGCGGGTTTCGAGATTGCCGTCCTTGAGCTGCGACACTGCCTGTTTGATCTGGCTCATCGGCCCGTTGATGGTGCGGCTCATGCGTACTGCAAGAGTCGCGGTGCAGGCCAGCCCGGTCAGGATCAGCAGCAGGCTGGCAAACAGGCTTCGATAGCCGCGCAACAGCGTGCCGTTATGGGATATTTCAAGTTCGACCCAGCCCAGCAGGGTGTCGGCTTCGGCCGGAATGATCGGGCTGGTCAGGTGGCGTTGATTGCCGAATACCGGGAGCAAATAACGCGTGGCGTCGGTGCCGGTCGAATTGAGCAACTGCGAGCCGCTGCCAATCGGCGAAGGGCTGATCATGGTCGGTCCGGCGTGGGCCAGTGGCGTGCGATCGACGTCGAGAAACGACACGGCGCGCACGTCGGTCTGCTCCAGGGTCTGGGTCGCGATGCGGCTTAGCAGGACCTTGTCCTTGCGCCCCAATGCGTTGGCGGCCAATGGTGCCAGATCCTGGGCGATCATTTCGCCGCGTTGCAGCAACTGGCTTTGCAGTTCGCTCAACTGCATCCAGGTGAAATAACCACCAAGCATTGCGGCCATCAGGCTGGCAGGCAAAATAGTCAGTAGCAGCACACGGCCTTTTATACCCAGCTTGGTCAGCACGCTCGTTCTCCGGCAACACGTATCAGTCCGTCGATATCAGGCATCGGCTGCCTGGCTGTATCGGCACAAGGGGTTGAGTTTAGCCATTTACCGCCAGCATGGGCCACCTAACTCTCTGTGCAGGGCTAGGCCGCAGTGGAAAAAACAGTGTTTATTCTTTTTGGGAATAAGCAGCGCACTTTGCGTGATATGGGCTTTGGCCGTTTGCCGTTATGATAGGCACCCCCCGCAGTCTGGATTGCGAAGACGCCATGACCCTGCAGTATCAAACCATTGCCGATTGCGTCGGCAACACTCCGCTGGTGCGTCTGCAACGCATGGCGGGTAATACCAGCAATACCCTCCTGTTGAAGCTTGAAGGTAATAACCCCGCTGGCTCGGTAAAAGACCGTCCGGCCCTGTCGATGATCACCCGTGCCGAGTTGCGCGGCCAGATCCATCCGGGTGACACGCTGATCGAAGCCACTTCCGGCAATACCGGGATCGCACTGGCCATGGCCGCAGCGATAAAGGGTTACCGGATGATTCTGATCATGCCGGACAACTCCAGTGCCGAACGCAAGGCCGCGATGACCGCCTACGGTGCCGAGCTGATTTCGGTCAGTAAGGACGAGGGCATGGAAGGTGCCCGTGATCTGGCCGAGCGCATGCAGGCCGAAGGCCGCGGCAAGGTGCTCGATCAATTCGCCAATGGCGACAATCCCGAGGCGCATTACACGTCCACCGGTCCGGAAATCTGGCGGCAGACGGGCGGTACCGTGACCCATTTCGTCAGCTCGATGGGCACCACCGGCACCATCATGGGCACCTCACGCTACCTCAAGGAGCAAAATCCCGAGGTGCAGATCGTCGGTCTGCAACCGATGGAGGGCGCTTCGATCCCCGGTATTCGCCGCTGGCCGCATGAATACCTGCCGAAAATCTATCAGTCGGACCGTGTCGACCGCATCATCGACATGGGCCAGACCGAGGCCGAAGACACCATGCGCCGACTGGCGCGCGAAGAAGGCATCTTCTGTGGTGTGTCGTCCGGCGGCTCGGTCGCTGGGGCACTGCGCATTTCCCGTGAAGTAGAAAATGCCGTGATTGTGGCGATCATCTGTGACCGAGGCGACCGCTACCTGTCGACCGGCATCTACGATTCGCCCAACTGATGGCCAAACATGAACGAGGTCTGCGCTTTCAGCCCACGGGCGGCGTCAAGACCGTGCAGATTCCTGCCGGTAAAAAACAGCGGCTGACTATCGAGCGCCTGTCCGATGACGGTCGCGGTATCGCTTTTCTTGACGGCAAGACCTGGTTTGTCGCTGGCAGTCTGGCGGGCGAGGAGGTCGAGGCGCGGGTGCTAAATGCGCGCGGCAAGGTCGTCGAGGCGCGCACCGAGCGGGTCTTCAACGCCAGCACCATGCGTCGCGCTCCGGCCTGTGAGTATTTCGGTCGCTGCGGCGGCTGCAGTGTTCAGCATGTGCCCCACGAAGAACAGCTTGCCCTGAAACAGCGCATGCTCGCCGAGCAATTGTTGCGCGTGGCGAATGCTGTGCCGGATGAATGGGCGGCACCTTTGAGCGGTGCCGAGCTGGCCTATCGCCGACGCGCGCGGGTCGCGGTTCGCTGGGATGCCAAGGCCAAAAGGCTGGACGTGGGGTTCCGCGCAGCCGCCAGTCAGGACATCGTCAGCATCGAACACTGTCCGGTGCTGGTACAGGCCTTGCAACCCATCATGAATGAGTTGCCTGGCATGCTGAAAAACTTCAGCAAACCGCAGGCGCTGGGTCACGTCGAGCTGTTCAGTGGGGTTGCGACTGCCGTGTTGTTGCGCCACACCGCGCCGCTTGCCGAGGCCGACCTGGCGCTGTTGCAGGCGTTTTGCTCCAAGCACGGCGCGCAGCTGTGGCTGCAGGGCGACGGCGAGCCCCAACCGGCCAGCCCCGGCGATACGCTGGGCTACCGGCTGGAGCCGTGGAACCTGCAACTGGCCTGGCGACCGGGAGATTTCATTCAGGTCAACGCGGCGGTTAACACCGCGATGATCGAGCAGGCTCTGCAATGGCTGGCGCCTGCCAAAGATGAACGGGTAATGGACCTGTTTTGCGGTCTGGGCAATTTTGCCTTGCCACTGGCGGGTCTGGCGAAGGAAGTGGTGGCGGTCGAAGGCGTTGCGACCATGGTCGAGCGTGCAGCCGTGAACGCAATGAGTAATGATCTGCACAATGTGCAGTTTTTTCAGGCGGATCTTTCCCAGCCGCTGACACACGCCGACTGGGCGGCGGAAGGGTTTTCTGCGGTACTCTTGGACCCACCGCGTGACGGGGCCTTTGAAGTGGTTCGCCAGATCAGAAAAACGGGTGCCCGGCGACTGCTTTATGTTTCATGCAACCCGGCAACTTTGGCTCGTGACACGGTCGAACTGATCAGTCAGGGCTACCGATTAAAACGTGCCGGAATCCTCGATATGTTTCCACAGACGGCGCATGTCGAGGCGATGGCTTTATTTGAAATGAGTAAGTGAGCAGCGTTCACTGGATCGAGGTCGCTGCTGACAGGGAACCTCATTTAATCCGACTGGCCCGCGAATGCCGGTCCTTGCTTGCCCGGCAAGTGGCATTCGCTCAGAAGGCTGGCGACTGATGGCGCTATTCATCGCGCCGTAGGGAAGGTAAGCAGCATGGTACAGGTGAGAGCGAACCAGCCGATAAACACAGACGGCAGTATCAATCTCGACGCGTGGCTCGATCATATTGTCAGCGTCGACCTGGTCCTGGACCGGGAAGTCATGAAACAGGCCTGTGAGTTTGCCCGGCAAGCCGAGCAGAACGACAAGGCCCACAAGAATCACTGGGCAGAGGGCACCTCCAGTTTCCAGACCGGTCTGGAAATCGCGGAGATCCTCGCTGACCTCAAGCTGGATCAGGACTCGCTGGTTGCGGCGGTCATTTACCGCGGCGTGCGTGAAGGTGTCATCCCTTTGCCGGAAGTCGAGCAGCGTTTCGGCGCGACGGTCGCCAAACTGATCGACGGCGTGCTGCGCATGGCCGCGATCAGCGCCAGTCTCAGCCCTCGTCAATCTCTGGTGCTAGGCAGTCAGGCGCAGGTCGAAAACCTGCGCAAGATGCTCGTGGCGATGGTCGACGACGTTCGCGTTGCGCTGATCAAGCTGGCCGAGCGCACTTGCGCGATTCGTGCGGTAAAGAACGCCGACGACGAGAAACGCAACCGTGTGGCCCGGGAAGTCTTCGACATCTACGCGCCGCTGGCCCATCGTCTGGGTATCGGGCATATCAAGTGGGAGCTGGAAGACCTTTCTTTCCGCTACCTGGAGCCTGATCAGTACAAGCAGATCGCCAAGCTGCTGCATGAGCGCCGGCTGGACCGCGAGCGCTTCATCAGCGATGTCATGTCCCAGCTCGACAACGAACTGCAAGCCACCGGCGTGACGGCTGACATCAGTGGCCGAGCCAAACATATCTATTCCATCTGGCGCAAAATGCAGCGCAAAGGCCTGGCATTCAGCCAGATCTATGACGTGCGCGCGTTGCGTGTACTGGTCCCGGAAATGCGCGATTGCTATACCGCGCTGGGCATTGTGCACACCTTGTGGCGGCATATTCCCAAAGAGTTCGACGATTACATCGCCAACCCCAAGGAAAATGGCTATCGCTCGCTGCACACAGCGGTCATCGGGCCGGAAGGCAAGGTACTGGAAGTGCAGATACGCACCCACGCCATGCACGAAGAGGCCGAACTGGGCGTTTGCGCGCACTGGCGTTATAAAGGCACTGACGTCAAATCTGGCTCCAATCATTACGAAGAGAAAATTTCCTGGCTGCGTCAGGTACTTGAGTGGCATGAAGAGCTGGGTGACATTGGTGGCCTGGCAGATCAGCTGCGGGTTGATATCGAGCCTGACCGGGTCTACGTCTTCACCCCTGACGGCCACGCCATCGACCTGCCCAAGGGTGCGACACCGCTGGACTTTGCCTATCGGGTGCACACCGAAATCGGCCATAACTGCCGTGGTGCGAAGATCAACGGCCGCATCGTACCGCTCAACTACAGCCTGCAGACCGGCGAGCAGGTCGAGATCATCACCAGCAAGCACGGCACGCCGAGCCGTGACTGGCTGAACTCCAACCTCGGTTACATCACGACCTCGCGGGCGCGCGCCAAGATTGTTCACTGGTTCAAATTGCAGGCCCGCGACCAGAACGTTGCGGCCGGTAAAACCCTTATCGAACGCGAACTGGCGCGCCTTGCATTGCCGCAGGTCGACTTCGACAAGCTGGCGGACAAGGCCAACCACAAGACCGCCGACGACATGTTTGCCGCCTTGGGCGCGGGTGATCTGCGTCTGGCGCAACTGGTCAATCTGGCTCAGCAGGAGGTTGAACCTGATCGCGTCAATGAACAGCTGGAACTGATCCCGCGCAAGGCTACGGGCTACAAGCCTGGCAAGCGTGGCGATATTCAGATTCAGGGCGTTGGCAACCTGATGACACAGATGGCCGGTTGCTGCCAGCCGCTGCCGGGCGATGCGATTGTCGGTTACATCACCCAGGGCCGTGGCGTCAGCATTCACCGTCAGGATTGCGCTTCGGTGCTGCAACTGGGTGGTCGCGAGCCCGAGCGGATCATTCAGGTCAGCTGGGGGCCGGTGCCGGTACTCACGTATCCGGTGGACATCATCATTCGCGCCTACGACCGTTCCGGCCTGCTGCGTGACGTCACCCAAGTGCTGCTCAACGAGCGTATCAACGTACTGGCGGTCAACACCCGTTCGAACAAGGAAGACAACACAGCGCTCATGTCGCTGACCATCGAGATTCCGGGTCTGGACGCGCTGGGACGGTTGCTGGGGCGTATTTCCCAGTTGCCGAACATCATTGAAACTCGCAGGAACAGGACGCCATAAGCGTTGCCTGCGCTCACAGGGAGCCCCATGTATACAGTTCAAGACCTGCTGAACCTCATGGCCCGGCTGCGTGATCCGCAGTCTGGCTGCCCGTGGGACCTGAAGCAGACCTACGCCAGCATCGTGCCGCATACGCTGGAAGAAGCCTACGAAGTGGCCGATGCCATCGAGCAGGGCGACCTCGACCATCTGAAGGGCGAACTGGGAGACCTGCTGTTTCAGGTGGTCTTCTATGCTCAGTTGGCCAAGGAAGAAGGCCGGTTTGAATTCGACGACGTCATCGACGGTATTACCCGCAAGTTGCTGCGTCGCCATCCGCACGTGTTTCCGACCGGCGAGTTGTACGCGCCGGCAGAAACGCCGTGCCTGACCGACGAGCAGGTCAACCAGCGCTGGGACGAGATCAAGGCCGAGGAACGTGCCGAAAAGTCTGGCGCCCCCGAGCAGTTGTCGCTGCTCGATGACGTGCCGGTGGCCTTGCCTGCGTTGAGTCGTGCCGCCAAACTGCAGAAGCGCGCTTCGCAGGTCGGCTTCGACTGGCCTGCAGCGTTGCCGGTGGTCGACAAGGTACGTGAAGAACTCGATGAAATTCTCGAAGCCATGGTCGACAATGACGCCGAAGGCATTGCCGAGGAAGTCGGCGATCTGCTGTTCAGCGTCGTGAACCTGGCCCGGCACCTTAAAGTTGACCCGGAAACTGCGCTACGCTCGGCCAATAGCAAGTTCGACAGACGCTTCCGATTCATTGAACAGGCCTTGCGCCACATCCAGCGTCCTATCGAAGCGTGCTCGCTCGAAGAAATGGACGCATTGTGGGGTGAAGCCAAACGTCAGGAAAAGAGCACACCCGGCTGCGGCTGAGTGTGCGGTAACGGTATAAGTGAGTAGACAATGAGCCTTTCCCTTCGCGATCAGTTGCTCAAGGCAGGTCTGGTCAACCAAAAGCAGGCCAAGCAGGTCGGCAAAGAAAAGCAGAAAGAGCAGCGTCTGGTGCACAAGGGTCAGGCCCAGGCCGACGACTCGCAAAAGCGCGCGGCTCAGGAAGCCATGGCCGAGAAGGCCAAGCGTGACCAGGAGCTGAACCGTCAGCAGCAGGAGAAGGTCGAGCAGAAGGCCCGTGCTGCTCAGGTCAAACAACTGATCGAGGTGTCGCGTCTGCCCAAGCTGATTACCGAGGATTACTACAACTTCGTTGACGACAAGAAGGTCAAGCGGATCTCGGTCAACGCGTTGGTGCGCAACAAGCTCAGCAGCGGTTCGCTGGCCATCGTTCACCACGGTGGCGGTTACGAGATCATTCCGCGTGAGGCTGCGCTGAAGATCCAGGAGCGCGACCCGCGCCGTATCGTGTTGCTCAGCACCCCGACCGAAGCGCCAGATGCCGACGATCCGTACGCTGCGTATCAGGTGCCTGACGACCTGATGTGGTAACGCGCTGACCGGTCAAAACAAAACCCGCATTCAGCGGGTTTTGTCGTTTATTGTTCTGGGTGGTTGCGGTTCAGGGAAGTCGCTTAGTGGTTGCCCTGGCTTTCCAGTGCTTCCAGCTCTTCCTTGTAGCGTAGAGCATCGGACTCTACGTGGAACATACCGACAAGTTGGTCCTGTTGATGCACGTCCCAGATCTGGATGCCGTCGGCAACGGCTTCGTGAGAGAGGTGGGCGTCGTCGCGTTCAGTAACTCTGACAGTCATAGTAGTAAGCTCCTGACTTTGATGGCCTGAATGGTTAGGCCTCTGGATACTGCGGCGATGTGTCGCAGGACTCTTTTATAGAATTTGTTAGCTGCCTAAGTAAATAGCCTGTTCAGGTTCCCGAGTGAGCAAAAAATGGTCGTTTGCCTACAGCCCTTGCATGGCGAGGCTTGCAGCTTGGTTGCGGCAAAGTGAAGGATTTTTCATGTGCCTTTAGCGGTGCAAAAAGATGACGCGGAGCGTCAAGAACGGCATTCCCACGCGGAGCGTAGGGAACGATAGGTGTCCGTATAGCGCGAGGTTCGGCGTCGGCACTCCGTAGGGCGCGCCAGGGGTCCGGGAGAGCACCGCCACTATCGTGCGATGCTCTGCGTCGGCATGCCGTTCTGGACGCTCTGCGTCCTCTTGTTTGCAGCCAATAAAAAGCCCCGCTAATAAGCGGGGCTCTGTATGGCAAGCGGTCAGGGCAATCAGCTGCCTTTGACGGCCTTGCCGTTCACGGTGCCGTCGAGCAGCACGATGTTGTATTCCTTACCGTCGGTTTCGACCTGTTGCAGGCGCACTAGCAGGTAATCCCAGTCCTTGGCGAACCACAGCACGGTGGTGCGCTTGCTTTGCGTCGGGTCACGCACGCGCTCGACCTTGATCGCATCGACCTGGCCAGTCTTGGTGGTAACCTTTTCCGAGCCCAGTACGCGGAAGTCGTAGGTGTCTACTTCATCACCGTCGACCACCTGGTAGCTCATGCTCTTCTTGCCATCAGCGATGTCGTGTTGCAACGCCAGCTGATACGTGGACTTGTCGAGGATGCCACGGTTGAGCGGCAGCTTGATCGCATCGCCACGGTCGGTGCCGGTGACGAACTTGGTGTTCCAGTCGAACGCCAGATCAACCTTCTTGGATTTGCCCAGGCCGCTGCGCTCGAAGCTGTAGGTCTGTGGCAGCAAGGTTTCCTTGTCGACCTTCAGTGTGCTGACTTCCGTCAGGCTGGCAATCATCATCGAGGCCTTGAAGCTCAGGGTCCAGGTGCCATTGGCTCCTGCTTCCAGGCTGCGTTCAGCCGTGCCGCTCATGGGCAGCTGTTTCCAGTCGGCGGTGTAGCTGGCGGAGAAGGGTTGAAGTTCTGCGGCCTGTACGGCAGGCAATGCGAGCAGAGCGAAAGCGAAGAGCAGAGCGCGACGCATAATATCTCCTAATGTCGAATCAGATGGCCGCTGGCCGGGAGTAACTGGCTATCCAGTAACGCACCTTGTTCACCAAGGCTCAGTCGGCCCTCGGCAAACCAGCGAATGGCCAGTGGGTAAATACGGTGCTCTTGAACATGAACCCGTTGCGCGAGCGTTGTGGGCGTGTCGTGCAACTGTACCGAAATAACTGCCTGTACGACCAGTGGGCCGCCATCGAGTTCCTCGGTGACGAAATGCACGCTGCAGCCATGCTCGGTGTCACCAGCTTCCAGCGCACGCTTGTGCGTGTGCAAGCCTTTATAACGCGGCAGCAGGGAAGGGTGAATATTCAGAAGGCGGCCATGGAAGTGGCGCACGAAGCCTGCGCTGAGAATGCGCATGAATCCGGCCAGTACCACCAACTGTGGCTGGAAAGTGTCGATCAGTTCGATCAGCGCTGCATCGAAGGCTTCACGGCCTTCGTAGGCAGTGTGATCCAGCACGCAGGCTTCGATGCCTGCGTCCCTGGCGCGTTGCAGGCCGAACGCATCGGCGCGGTTGGACATCACCGCGCGGATACGGACCGGGCTGGACCCGTCCTTGAAACTGTCGATCATCGCTTGCAGGTTGCCGCCGGTGCCGGACAGCAGCACCACGACATCGCAGATGGCTGGCATCAATGCGCCTTGAGGTTTTTCAGCTCGACTTGTGCTGCACCTTCGGCAGCAGTGGCGATCTGACCGATCACCCATGGCTGCTCGCCAGCTTCGCGCAGAACCTTCAGCGCGGCTTCAACGTGTTCCTGAGCAACGCAGATAACCATGCCCACGCCGCAGTTCAGCACGCGGTGCATTTCGTTTTCAGCGACGTTGCCTTGCTGCTGCAGCCAGTCGAAAACGGCCGGACGCTGCCAGCTGGCGACGTCGACAACGGCCTGAGCGCCCTGCGGCAGAACACGCGGGATGTTGTCGAGCAGGCCGCCACCGGTGATGTGGGCCATGGCCTTGACCGCGCCGGTTTCCTTGATCAGCTTGAGCAGCGGCTTGACGTAGATGCGGGTGGGTGCCATCAGCAGCTCGGTCAATGGCTTGCCGTCCAGCTGGATGCTTTCGATATCGGCACCGGCCACTTCGATGATCTTGCGGATCAGCGAATAACCGTTGGAGTGCGGGCCGGACGATGGCAGAGCGAGCAGGGCATCACCGGCAGCGACTTTCGAACCGTCGATGATCTCGGCCTTTTCCACGACGCCGACGCAGAAGCCAGCCAGGTCGTAGTCTTCGCCTTCGTACATGCCCGGCATTTCAGCGGTTTCGCCGCCGACCAGCGAGCAGCCAGCCAGTTCGCAGCCAGCGCCGATGCCGGTGACGACCTGGGCAGCGGTGTCGACGTTCAGCTTGCCGGTGGCGTAGTAATCGAGGAAGAACAGCGGCTCTGCACCGCAGACCACCAGGTCATTGACGCACATGGCGACCAGATCGATGCCGATGGTGTCGTGCTTGTTCAGGTTCAGGGCCAGACGCAGCTTGGTGCCCACGCCGTCAGTGCCGGAAACCAGGACCGGTTGCTTGTAGCCGGCCGGGATTTCGCAGAGGGCGCCGAAGCCTCCCAGGCCGCCCATGACTTCCGGACGCTTGGTGCGCTTGGCGACGCTCTTGATGCGTTCGACCAATGCTTCACCGGCGTCGATGTCTACACCGGCGTCTTTATAGCTCAGGGAGGGTTGCTTGCTCATAGAAAATCCAGGCCTTTAGGGGGGATTCGGAGGTATCGACCGCTGCGTTGGGACCCGTTCAGCACCGCGCTGTCATGCGGTGGTAATGTTGGGCCGTGGCGATTGCCGGTCTGCGAAGGCGCGCGATTTTATCAGGCTTGCTCCCCAGGGGCCATCCTTGCGCCGACAACAGGGCGGTGTTGCGCCAAATAAACCTGATCCGGCAGCTCCGGTCAGTGCGAGTGCCGCCGTTTAAGGTGTACTTTATGCGCAAATTGAATGATTGGTGGTTCAAGGCTGTCCCAGACTTGTACACCTCCTGAAACAGCTTCTTTTTACTTTTTTCCGTTCGGGAACTGTCCATGCGTTTTTCCAGAGTTCTTCTAGTCGGCTGTCTGTCCCTGATCAGCCTCCCCAGCCTTGCCGAAACGGTCAGCAACCTTTATCAGGTCCGCGAGCCGGTGACTGGTCAGTCGCCCGATGAGCGCACACGGGCCACCCAGGCCGCGGTCGAAACGCTGGTGCTGCGCCTGACCGGTGACGCCAAGGCCGCGCAGGGTTCGGCCATCGCCGCGCTGCGCAAAGATCCGCAGCAAATCATCAGCCAGTACGGCTATGAGGCCGGTCCGCCTGAAACCCTGCTGGTGGACTTCGATCCAGCGACCACCGACCGTGCGTTGCGTGATGCCGGCCTGTCGATCTGGGGCAGCAATCGCCCGTCGATCCTCGGCTGGTGGCTGAACGACTCGGTCGAAGGCTCGAATCTGGTCGGTGACGGTCAGGCTGCCGCCGAACCGCTGCGCCGCGCTGCGCAACACCGCGGTTTGCCGCTGCGTCTGCCGCTGGCTGATTTGAGCGAGCAGGGCGTCGGTAACGCCAAGACACTGGAAGGCACTGATGCCGCACCGCTCAAGGAAGCCTCCGAGCGTTACGGTGCTGACGCGATACTGGCGGTGCACGCCAAGGAAGATGCAGGCCAGTGGCAGGGCAAATGGCGCTTGTGGCTGGGTGATCAGCGTGAGCAGGGCACCGCGACCGGGGCTACTTCCGAAGCCTTGGCAGACGCTGTGCTGCTGTCGGTCAGCCAGCGTCTGGCCCCACGTTTCGTCGCCAAGCCCGGTGCCTCGACGGGCCTGTTGGTGCAGGTTCAGGGCATGACACTGGAGCGCTATGCACAACTGCTTCAGTTACTTGATCCGTTCGGCGTGCGTCTGAGTTCTGTTGACGGCGATAAAGTGGTGTTTGAGGTCAGTGGCAGCACCGATCAGCTACGCTCGCAGTTGTCGCTGGCCAAATTGCAGGAAGTGCCCGCAGCCGAGGCAGCCGCTGCCGCAACGCCGCCTGCTGCGCCTGTCGATGCGACTGCGCCGGTTGCGCCAGCCAATGGAGCTGCTGCTGTTCCGGCACCTGCGCCCGCAGCGATGATTGTTCCGGCGTCTGCACCACAGCTTTATTTCCGCTGGTAAACCGGCAAAGCGCTTTTCCATTGGATTGAGGGATGTTGATGACTGATACACGGCGTTGGTTCTGGATCGGCGGCCTGGCCTTGCTGGTCGCATTCGTGGTGCTGTTGCACACGATCCTCACCCCTTTTCTGGTGGCGCTGCTGCTGGCCTACATGGGCGATCCACTGGTGGATCGTCTGGAGCGCGCCGGGCTGTCCAGAACCTTGAGCGTGGTGGCGGTGTTCGGTCTGTTCACGCTGGTGCTGATGGCCTTGCTGCTGGTGCTGGTGCCGATGCTGGCCAAGCAGTTGTTTCGTCTCTATGAGCTGGCCCCGCAGATCCTCGACTGGCTGCAACACTCGGCGTTGCCGTGGGTGCAGGCCAAGTTCGGTCTGGCAGACGGGTTCTGGAAGTTCGACAAGATCAAGGCAGCCATCTCCGAGCACATGGGGCAGGCTGGGGATATCGTCTCTGTGGTGCTGTCTCAGGCTACGGCGTCGAGCCTGGCGCTGATCGGCTGGCTGACCAATCTGGTGCTGATCCCGGTGGTGTGTTTCTACCTGTTGCGTGACTGGGACATCATGACCGGCAAGATCCGCGGTCTGCTGCCGCGTCAGCGTGAAGGTCAAATCGTCAAGCTGGCGGGCGAGTGCCACGAGGTGCTGGGCGCGTTCATACGTGGGCAGTTGCTGGTCATGGTCGGTCTCGGAGTGATCTACGCGGCCGGTCTGATGCTGGTCGGGCTGGAACTGGGCCTGTTGATCGGGGTGATCGCCGGTCTGGCTGCCATCGTGCCTTATATGGGCTTTGTGATCGGCATTGGTTCAGCGCTGGTCGCCGGGTTGTTCCAGTTTGGCGGCGACCTGTACCCGATGATGGGGATTGTTGCGGTGTTCATGATCGGTCAGGCCCTCGAAGGTATGGTGCTGACGCCATTACTGGTAGGGGATCGCATCGGTCTGCACCCGGTGGCGGTGATCTTCGCGATTCTGGCGGGTGGCGAGCTGTTCGGTTTCACCGGCATTCTGCTGGCGTTGCCGGTCGCTGCAGTGATCATGGTGCTGGTGCGCCACATGCACGACGTTTATAAAGACTCGGAAATCTATGCAGGTGCGGAAGATCCCGAGCTGTAAGGGCATCGCACGCCTCTTCACTGCCCGGTGAAGAGGCTTGTGCAGGCAATGCATGCATCACCTCAAAACGCCCTTTCTCGACCCGCGCTTTACGCACCCTGACGCAAACCTTTGATTTTGCTTGAGGTCTGTCGCATTGTGCGACCCGCTTCACGGGTATAAACTTTGCGCTCTTTACACAGAGGCCCTTGACGGTTTGCATGAGCCGTTAGTCAGCATGAAACCGATTCAGCTGCCCCTGAGTGTGCGTCTGCGTGATGACGCCACTTTCGTCAATTACTATCCAGGCGCCAATGCCGCTGCACTCGGCTATGTCGAGCGGCTGTGCGAAGCCGACGCTGGGTGGACGGAAAGCCTCATCTATCTGTGGGGCAAGGATGGAGTAGGGCGCACGCACCTGCTTCAGGCTGCGTGCCTGCGTTTCGAGCAGCTGGGCGAACCTGCGGTGTATCTGCCGCTTGCCGAAGTTATCGATGAAGGTATCGAGCTGTTCGACCATCTTGAACAGTACGAACTGGTGTGCCTGGATGACCTGCAAGCCATTGTCGGCAAGCCGGAGTGGGAAGAAGCCCTGTTTCACCTGTTCAACCGTTTGCGTGACAGCGGGCGTCGTCTGCTCATTGCAGCGTCCAAATCGCCCCGCGAACTGCCGGTCAAACTCCCCGATCTGAAATCCCGTCTGACCATGGCCCTGGTATTCCAGATGCGCGGCCTGTCCGACGAAGACAAGCTGCGTGCGCTGCAACTGCGTGCATCACGGCGCGGCCTGCACCTGACCGATGAGGTAGGCCATTTCATTCTGA
This sequence comes from Pseudomonas sp. Pme6b, assembly GCF_058129925.1. Lineage (NCBI taxonomy): Bacteria > Pseudomonadati > Pseudomonadota > Gammaproteobacteria > Pseudomonadales > Pseudomonadaceae > Pseudomonas > Pseudomonas sp. Pme6b. The sequence continues at coordinate 4,414,241 of NZ_CM176704.1, read as the reverse complement.
CGCGTGGTACACGCAGCATGAGCGCGCTGTTCGAATTGCTTGAGCGCCTTGATCAGGCGTCACTCCAGGAAAAGCGCAAGCTGACCATTCCCTTTCTTAAAGAGACGCTGGGGTGGTAGATCAGGCGCTGTTGATGCAAACGGCTGCAGCCTTGCGCCATGCACAACGGATTCTGGTGATCACCGGGGCAGGCCTGTCGGCTGATTCGGGCTTGCCGACCTATCGCGGCGTCGGCGGGCTGTACAACGGCAAGACCGACGACGGCCTGCCTATAGAAATGGCCCTGTCCGGGCCAATGCTGCGCCGTGACCCCGAGCTGTGCTGGAAGTACATCGCTGAACTGGGCAGGGCGTGCCTGGGTGGCGAGCCGAATATCGCGCATTACGCCATCGCCCAGTTGCAACGCATCAAGCCCGAGTGCTGGGTGCTGACCCAGAATGTCGACGGTTATCACCGTGCGGCGGGCAGCCCGCCAGAGCGCCTGATAGAAATTCACGGGCAGCTCTCGCCACTGTTTTGCCAATCCTGCGGCGCTGAAGATCCGCAATTGAGTGAGCACTTGCAGCGTCCTTTGCCCCCTTTATGCTCGGCATGTAGTGGCGTTATGCGACCGCCCGTCGTTCTTTTTCAGGAAATGCTCCCTGAAAGAGCACTGGAAACACTGTATGAACAACTGGCTAAAGGCTATGACGCAGTCCTGAGTATCGGTACCACGGCAAGCTTCCCCTACATTCATGAACCGGTCATTCGCACCAGAGTTTCCGGGGGTTTTACGGCGGAAATCAATCCGCAGCCGACCGATCACAGCGCGCAGATGGACGTCTTTTTGCAGTGCCGGGCAGCACATGTCATGGCGGAACTCATAAGTCACATCTAGTTCGATTGAATTTGCAAATCACCTTCATAAAAGGCATAGTCTCGCCATCTTAACTAGTCAGCCACGGTTGTGCCCATGCAGGTTGTTCGCTTCGCACCCCTCGTGCCTCTCGCACTCGTTACATTCCTCTTCGGTTGCTCGGCCAATATGCCGGTCGCACAGCAAGAACAGGCTCAGCCCGTTGCTCGTTATCAGAGCGCGGCAAACGCTCAGTCCGCAGCACGTCGCGCCGACTCCGCAGCCTTGCAGGACGAGATTGCCACCGAAGACGAGCTTGCTCACTTCGCCGACAACAAGTCCTACCAGCTGCCGGTTCTGGCCGACAGCATCCTGGAACGTGGCAAGTCCCTGATCGGCACTCGTTACAAGTTCGGCGGCACATCGACTTCCTCGGGTTTCGATTGCAGCGGCTTCATTGGTTACCTGTTTCGCGAAGAGGCTGGCATGAGCCTGCCGCGCTCCACGCGTGAAATGATCAACGTTGACGCACCGCTGGTATCGCGTAAAAACCTTCAGCCTGGCGATGTGCTGTTCTTCAGTACCCGTGGCCGTGGTCGCGTAAGCCATGCAGCGATCTACGCCGGTAACCAGCAGTTCATTCACTCCAGCAGCCGTCGCAGTGGCGGTGTACGCATCGACAGCCTCGATGACGCCTACTGGAGCAAGACCTTTATCGAGGCCAAGCGGCCTCTGGCAATGGCGCCAGGTACAGTCGCTGTGAAGTCGACGCCTGATGCCACGCAGACAACGGCGATGACTTCGACTACAGTCAAGACCGCGCCAAAGCGGCGTAAATAAAATAGAACGCGCAGAACAAGACCTTCGGGTCTTTCTGCGTTTTTGAGCTTCTCGGCAGCGTAAGCCGCATCCGGATAGGTTGTTGTGGTTATGTCGATTGCGTTGCGCCTGATAGTCATCTCTGTTGCTGCGTTACTGGGTGCCTGCGCCAGTGCGCCGCCACCGCCCAAAGCTCCCCGGGTCGTTCAGCGTCCGGTGGTCACTGCTCCCCCTCAGATTCTTTCTCCGGCTGCCGAAGACGTGCTGTTTCGTGCGTTGGGACTGGTTGGCACGCCTTATCGCTGGGGTGGCAACACGCCTGACTCCGGTTTTGATTGCAGCGGTCTTATAGGTTATGTCTATCGTGATGCCGCGGGCATTTCCCTGCCGCGTTCCACGCGCGAGATGATCGTGATGGGTGCGCCGAATATCCGTCGCGAGCAATTGCAGTCAGGAGATCTGGTGTTCTTCGCCACCTCGGGCGGCTCGCAGGTGTCCCACGCGGGCATCTACGTCGGCGAAGGCCGCTTCGTACATGCCCCGGCCAGCGGCGGCACGGTCAAGCTCGACAGCCTCGACAAGCCTTACTGGCAGAAAGCCTACCTCAACGCCAAGCGCGTCATTCAGCCGTCCAGTCTGGCGCAGATTCGGCCATAGCGCGTCGCCTGCTCGCGGTCTGACCAGAAATTATCGTGCGACGCTCCGCGTCGCATGCCTTTCCGGACGCTCTGCGTTCTCTTGCGACGCAGAGCGTCGAGACCTGCATTCCCACGCTGGAGCGTGCGGAACGATAACTCGACTACCGTACTGCGCTCTGCGTCGACATGCCTTTCCAGGCGTGCGGAACGATCATCGCAACTATCGTGCGACGCAGAGCGTCGAGAACTGCATTACCACGCTGGAGCGTGCGGAACGATAACTCAACTAACGTACGACGCTCTGCGTCAACCCTCTACGCTCGGCGTTATTGAGCTGCCTTGGCCGAGGTCACGCGCCAGATTTTGTTGCCGACATCGTCTGCCACCAGCAAGCCGCCGCGCTGATCATTGACCACGCCAACCGGGCGGCCCATAGGCTTTTTCGTCTTTGTTGAGGAAACCGGTCAGCACATCGACTGGAGCGCCGTTGGGCTTGCCGCCGCTGAAGGGCACGAACACCACTTTATAGCCGCTGTGCGGTTTGCGGTTCCATGAGCCGTGCTGGCCAATGAACAGGCCTTCGTTGAACGGCGCCGCCAGCGTCTTGCCATCGGCGAATACCAACCCTAACGAGGCCGTATGCGGGCCGACTGCGTAATCCGGTGCGATGGCCTTGGCGACCAGTGCCGGGTTCTGCGGTTTGACGCGCTCGTCGACATGCTGGCCGTAGTAGCTGTAGGGCCAGCCGTAGAAAGCGCCATCCTGCACCGAGGTCACGTAGTCTGGCACCAGGTCGCTGCCGATTTCGTCACGCTCGTTGACCGCCGTCCACAGCTTGCCGGTTTTGGGTTCCCAGTCCATGCCGTTGGGGTTGCGAAGGCCCGAGGCGAAAATGCGGTGGTTGCCGGTGGCAGCGTCCACTTCCCAGATGGCTGCACGACCTTCTTCCTTGTCCATGCCGTTCTCGGCCACGTTGCTGTTGGAGCCCACTGTGACGTACAGCTTGCTGCCATCCTTGCTGGCAATGACGTTTTTGGTCCAGTGGTGGTTGAGCGTGCCGCCCGGCAGATCGACCACTTTGGTCGGCTGCGCGCTGATCGAGGTCTGGCCCGCTTCATACGGGAAGCTGATCAGGCGGTCGGTGTCGGCGACATAGAGCTTGTTGCCCACTAGCGTCATGCCAAACGGCGAATTGAGGTTTTGCAGGAACACGGTGCGGGTCTCTGCGACGCCGTCCTTGTCCACGTCGCGCAGCAGAGTAATGCGGTTGGCGCTTGGCACGCCCGCACCGGCGCGGCCCATGACTTTTTCCATTACCCAGCCGCGAATACCTTTGGAATCATCCGGTTTGGCCGGGGAATTGGTTTCCGCCACCAGCACGTCGCCATTGGGCAATACATACAGCCAGCGCGGGTGGTCCAGGTTTTCGGCGAACGCTGCCACCTGTGTGCCCGGCGCGGCGACCGGTTTTGCGCCTTTTTCCCAGCCTACGGCAGGGGCGATGTTGACGGTCGGGATCAGCGTCTTGTTAGGCTCCGGCAGTTTGGGCGATGGGCCTGTTCCATCCGAGACTTGCAGGGTCGAAGACTCGCCGCAGGCAGCGAGGCCACCGGCAACCAGAAGCAACACTGCGTAGTGGAGTCTGAGTCTGAACATGGTGAATCTCCATAAACAAGGGCGTGGTCCGATAATTGATAGAGGCACTGCGAACCGTCTGGGTTCAATCACGTTTCACAGCGTCGGTGTCGATTGACGCTCCCAGCCCAACCCTCTACCCTTCGCGGTTTGTTTCAGGTGCTCTGCAATCCTTGATTGGCAGGGTGAAACAGGGAAGCCGGTGTGGATCAATCGATCCGATCCCGGCGCTGCCCCCGCAACGGTAAATGAGTCAAGGCTGTGCCTGACGCCACTGTGTTTCGACATGGGAAGGCGCGCAGCCGGGGTAACCCGCTCATGAGCCCGGAGACCGGCCTGAACCACTCAATGGCATCACGGAGGGTGATGCTCTGTGCAGGCCGTTGCCGTGCTGTCCAGTGCTGTCCTTCCGTCTGTTGTCGACTGCCACGAGCGGAGAACCCGGATGAACGAATCCCCCGAACGCGACGAACGCCATCTGGCGCGCATGCTGCGCAAGAAAGCCGTGATGGACGAGCGCATTGCCAGCTCACCCAACGAGTGCGGCCTGCTGCTGGTCTTGACCGGCAACGGCAAAGGCAAGAGCAGCTCGGCATTCGGCATGCTTGCCAGGGCCATGGGCCACGACATGCAGTGCGGCGTGGTGCAGTTCATCAAGGGCCGCAACAGCACTGGCGAAGAAATGTTTTTCCGCCGTTTCCCCGAGCAGGTGCGCTATCACGTGATGGGCGAGGGCTTCACCTGGGAAACCCAGGATCGCCAGCGTGACATTGCCGCTGCCGAAGCCGCCTGGGCCGTGTCTCGGGAAATGCTTCGCGACCCGGCCATTGGTCTGGTGGTGCTCGACGAACTGAACATTGCCCTCAAGCATGGTTACCTCGACCTTGAACAAGTGCTGAGTGACCTGCAGGCCCGCCCACCTATGCAGCATGTGCTGGTGACCGGCCGCGGTGCCAAACCCGAATTGATCGACCTGGCTGATACGGTTTCCGATATCGGCGTGGTCAAGCACGCGTTTCAGGCCGGTATCCGGGCGCAGAAAGGTATCGAGCTGTGAATAATCCTTTATTGGGCGCACTGCAATGAGAGCACTGCAATGAGAGCTCCGCGCGATTGCCCGGCGGTTTTGATCGCCGCGCCTGCCTCCGGGCAAGGTAAGACTACCGTCACCGCGGCACTGGCACGTTTGCACCGCAACCAGGGCCGCAAGGTCCGGGTGTTCAAGTGCGGGCCGGATTTTCTCGACCCGATGATTCTTGAGCGGGCCAGCGGCGCACCGGTCTACCAGCTGGACATGTGGATGGTCGGTGCCGACGAAAGCCGTCGCCTGTTGTGGGAAGCCGCAGATGAGGCAGACCTGATCCTGATCGAAGGCGTCATGGGGTTGTTCGACGGCACACCGTCCAGCGCTGATCTGGCCCGCCACTTTGGCGTACCGGTGTTGGGGGTGATCGACGGCACGGCTATGGCGCAGACGTTTGGCGCGCTGGCGCTCGGGCTGGCGCGTTATCAGCCGGATCTGCCGTTTGCCGGCGTGCTGGCCAATCGGGTTGGCACGGTACGCCACGCGCAGTTGCTGGAAAACAGTCTGACCGAAGGCCTGCGCTGGTATGGCGCACTGTCCCGGGAAGTCGGTTTCGAATTGCCCAGCCGCCATCTGGGGCTGGTCCAGGCCAGCGAACTCAATGATCTGGATGTGCGGCTGGACATGGCTGCCGCCGCGCTGGCCAGCACCTGCGAAGTGGCCTTGCCGCCAGCCGTAACCTTTACCGCGCCCGACCCGGTTCAGGTCGAGCCGTTGCTCAGCGGTGTGCGCATCGCCATTGCCCGCGACGAGGCCTTTGCCTTTCTGTACGGCGCAAGCCTGGACCTGCTGCGAAACATGGGCGCAGAGCTGAGTTTCTTCTCGCCGATCCATGACCGCGAGCTGCCCGACGCCGACAGCCTGTACCTGCCGGGTGGCTACCCGGAGTTGCACCACGTTGCTTTGGCGGAAAACCTGACGATGCAGGCATCGATCAGGGCGCACCATATCGCTGGCAAGCCGATTCTGGCCGAGTGCGGCGGCATGCTTTATTTACTCGAAGCCCTGAGCGATGTGGAGGGCGTGCGCGCCGAACTGGTCGGCTTGCTGTCCGGTGAGGCGGTCATGCAGAAGCGTCTGGCGGCGCTGGCCTTGCAAGCGGTTGAATTGCCCGAGGGCACGCTGCACGGTCACACGTATCACCATTCGCTGACCAGCACCGAGTTGCAGCCGATTGCCCGTGGCGTCAGCCCCAACGGCGGGCGTGGCGCAGAGGCAGTCTACCGCCTGGGTCGTCTGACCGCGTCCTACGTGCATTTCTATTTCCCTTCCTGCCCTCAGGCGATTGCGGCGCTGTTCAAACCATGACCGAACAAGCGTTCAGCCCTGAAGAGCGGGCTGCGGTGTACCGGGCCATCGCCGAGCGTCGCGACATGCGCCACTTCGTCGGCGGCACGGTGGCGCCCGAGTTGCTGGCGCGCTTGCTGGAAGCCGCACACCAGGCACCCAGTGTCGGGCTGATGCAGCCGTGGCGCTTCATTCGCATCAGCGATCCGGCGTTGCGCGGAAAAATGCAGGCGCATGTAGAAGAAGAACGTATCCGCACTGCCCAGGCGTTGGGCGAGCGCACCGACGAGTTCATGAAGCTCAAGGTCGAAGGCATCAACGACTGCGCAGAAGTGCTGGTCGCCGCGCTGATGGAAGGGCGTGAGCAACACATTTTCGGGCGTCGCACCTTGCCCGAAATGGACATGGCATCGCTGTCCTGCGCGATCCAGAACCTGTGGCTGGCATCGCGTGCAGAAGGCCTGGGCATGGGCTGGGTGTCGCTGTTCGACCCCGAGGCATTGGCCGAACTGCTGGGCATGCCTGACGGCGCGAAGCCGCTGGCGATCATTTGCCTGGGGCCGGTCAAGGAGTTCTATCCTGCGCCAATGCTGGTGATGGAAGGCTGGGCGCAGGCGCGTCCGCTGCACGAGCTGCTGTACGAGAATCAATGGGGAGTGAGTCAATGAGTGTGGCGCTGTTGAGCGTCGCCGGTGTGGCGCTGGACGCGTTGCTCGGTGAACCAAAACGATGGCATCCGCTGGTGGCGTTCGGGCGTTTTGCCAGCCGTGTCGAGCAGCGTTTCAATAGCGGTGGCCGTGGCTGGCGCAGTCATGGCGTTACCGCCTGGGTTATCACCGTAGTGCCGTTGACGCTGCTGGCCACGCTACTGAGCTGGTTGCCCGGTATTGGCTGGCTGGTCGAGATTCTGGCGCTGTATGGCGCGCTGGGCATGCGCAGCCTGGGCGAACATGTTCAGCCGGTGGCGCAAGCGTTGCGCAGTGACGATCTGGTCGAGGCACGCCAGCGGGTCGGTTATCTGGTCAGTCGCCAGACCAGCGAACTGGATGCCACCGAAGTGGCTCGCGCGGCTACCGAATCAGTGCTGGAGAACGGCAGTGATGCGGTGTTCGCCGCGCTGTTCTGGTTTGTCGTGGCCGGTGCGCCCGGCGTGGTGCTGTACCGGCTGAGCAACACGCTGGACGCCATGTGGGGCTACCGCAACGAGCGCTTCGAGCGTTTCGGCTGGGCTGCGGCGAAGATCGACGATCTGCTCAACTACCTTCCTGCACGCCTTGTGGCATTGACTTACGCCTTGCTGGGCAAGACCCGGCTGGCGCTGCGCTGCTGGCGTAAGCAGGCCCCGGCCTGGGACAGTCCGAATGCAGGTCCGGTGATGGCCGCTGGCGCGGGTGCGCTGGGTGTCGAACTGGGTGGGGCGGCGATCTATCACGGCGAGCTGCATCAGCGTCCGCAATTGGGTGAAGGTGCACCTGCCGATGCAGACTCCATTGATCGCGGCTGGCAACTGGTGCAGCGCGGCGTCTGGTTGTGGTTGCTGGTCATATGCGTGGTAGCTGAATTCTATGCTTGAGCACGGCGGTCGGTTGCGCGCCGCAGCGCAGCATTACGGTATCGAACTGGCTGACTGGCTGGACCTGTCCACGGGCATCGCGCCCTGGTCGTGGCCCATCCCGGAGATTCCGACGCGTGCCTGGGCGCGGTTGCCCGAGACCGACGATGGCCTGGAATCGGCGGCCTGCCGCTATTACGGCGTACCTCGCTTATTGCCGGTGTCCGGCTCACAGGCTGCGATTCAAGCGTTACCGCGGGTACGCAGCGGAGGTCGGGTTGGCGTGCTGTCGCCCTGCTACGCCGAGCATGCACATGCATGGCGCAAGAACGGCTTCGTGGTCCGCGAGGTAGGCGAGCAGGAGGTCGAATACTTTCTCGACTCTCTTGATGTGCTGGTGGTGGTCAACCCGAACAATCCGACCGGCCTGCACCTGAGCGCCGAGCGCCTGCTGGAATGGCATGCACGACTGGCCGAGCGCGGTGGCTGGCTGGTCGTCGATGAAGCGTTTATGGATAACACGCCGGGCCTTAGCCTGGCTGCCGAAACGTGGCGCACCGGGCTGATTGTGCTGCGCTCGTTCGGCAAGTTTTTTGGCCTGGCCGGTGTCAGGCTCGGTTTTGTCATGGCCGAGCGGGTATTGCTGAGGATGCTGGCGCAGGAAATCGGCCCATGGTCGGTCAGTGGGCCAACCCGGATCATCGGTCAGGTGTGCCTCAATGATCAGGAAGGGCAGGCCCGTCAGCGTGAACGCAGCGAGCAGGCTCGCGAGCGTCTGGTGGCCTTGCTTGACCAGTACGGTCTGAGCCCGCAGGGCGGCTGTGCGCTGTTTCAGTGGCGCATGACCCCTGAAGCGCAAACGCTCTATGAGTTTTGTGCGCAGCGTGGCGTGCTGTTGCGCCTGTTCAAAGGTGACACCCCCGAGTCGTCCAGCCTGCGCTTCGGTCTGCCCCGCGACGAGGCCGACTGGCTGCGTTTGCACACTGTTCTGCTTGAATACCGCAAGGAATACCCATGACCACGCTGATGGTACAAGGCACCACCTCCGACGCCGGCAAAAGCACACTGGTGACGGCACTGTGCCGCTGGCTGACCCGACAGGGCGTCAAGGTCGTGCCATTCAAACCGCAGAACATGGCGCTCAACAGCGCTGTAACGGCGGACGGCGGCGAGATCGGCCGCGCCCAGGCGGTGCAGGCGCAGGCGTGCTTTCTGGAGCCGCACACTGACATGAACCCGGTGCTGCTCAAGCCCAACAGTGATACGGGTGCGCAGGTGATCATTCACGGCCGTGCGGTCACCACCATGAACGCGGTGGCTTATCACGGCTACAAAGAGATCGCCATGCAGGCGGTGCTGGAATCCCATCGGCGCCTGGGTGAAAGATACCCGGTGATCGTGGTCGAGGGCGCGGGCTCTCCGGCCGAGATCAACCTGCGCGCCAACGATATCGCCAACATGGGCTTTGCCGAGGCGGTCGACTGCCCGGTGCTATTGATTGCCGACATCAATCGCGGCGGGGTGTTTGCCCATCTGGTCGGCACGCTGGAGTTGCTGTCGCCCAGCGAACAGGCGCGGGTCAAGGGGTTCATCATCAACCGTTTTCGCGGCGACATCGCCTTGCTGCAACCGGGCCTGGACTGGCTGGAAGCACGCACCGGCAAGCCGGTGGTTGGCGTGCTGCCCTACGTGATGGACCTGCACCTGGAAGCCGAAGACGGCCTGGACCAGCGTCAGACCGACAAGGTCGAGCATGTGCTGAACGTGGTGGTGCCAGTGCTACCGCGCATCAGTAACCACACCGATTTCGACCCGCTGCGCCTGCACCCTCAGGTCAATCTGCAGTTCATCGGTCCCGGCCAGGCGATTCCTCCTGCTGACCTGATCATTCTGCCCGGCTCGAAAAGCGTGCGCAGCGATCTGAACTACCTGCGCAGCCATGGCTGGGACACCGCCATCGAGCGGCATTTGCGTTATGGCGGCAAGCTGATGGGGATCTGCGGCGGCCTGCAAATGCTCGGTGAGCAGGTGCACGATCCTCTCGGGCTGGAAGGCGCAGCCGGGTCCAGCGCCGGGTTTGGCCTAATGGCAATGAGCACGGTGCTGGAAGCGGAAAAGCAACTGCGCAATGTGCGCGGTCGTCTGACCCTGGAAGACGCCGAGGTCAGCGGCTACGAAATTCATGCCGGGGTAACGACAGGGCCGGCGCTGGAGCAGGCTGCCGTGCAACTGGACGACGGGCGTTGCGATGGCGCGCAGAGTGTCGACGGGCAGGTGCTCGGGACTTACCTGCACGGCCTGTTCGAATCACCTGCGGCCTGTAGCGCGTTACTGCGCTGGGCGGGGTTGGCGAACGTGCAGTCCGTCGACTATCACGCCCTGCGCGAGCGCGACATAGAACGTCTGGCGGACCTGGTGGAAAAACACCTGGACGGCCCATTGCTTCGCGAACTGTGTGGCCTGGAGGCGAACTGAATGCTGCAATTGATCCTCGGCGGCGCGCGTTCCGGCAAGAGTCGCCTGGCGGAAAAACTGGCCGCCGACAGCACGCTGAAGGTGACCTACATCGCCACCAGTCAGCCTCTCGATGGCGAAATGAATCAGCGTGTTGCGAGCCATCGCGCACGCCGTCCCGAGCACTGGGGGTTGGTCGAAGAGCCGATCGAGCTGGCGCGGGTGCTGCGCGAAAATGCGGCGCCCGATTGCTGCCTGCTAGTCGATTGCCTGACCCTCTGGCTGACCAATCTGCTGATGCTCGACAACCCCGAGCGCCTGCTTCAAGAACGTGAATCCCTGCTCGACAGCCTTGCCGGGCTGCTGGGTGAAATCATTTTTGTCAGCAACGAAACCGGGCTTGGCGTCGTGCCGCTCGGCGAACTGACCCGTCGCTATGTCGATGAAGCCGGCCTGTTGCATCAGGCGCTGGCCGAGCGTTGCCAGCGTGTCGTGTTGACCGTTGCCGGCTTGCCCCTGACGTTGAAAGGAACCGCGCTATGAGTAATTCCTGGTGGCTCAAGCCTGCACAGGCCATTGATGTACCGATGCGCGAGGCGGCACTGGCCCGTCAGCAACAGTTGACCAAGCCGGCGGGTTCGCTGGCACAACTGGAGCGTCTGGCGGTACAGCTTGCCAGCCTGCAAGGGCGCGAGCGTCCGGCTGCCGACAAATTGTGGATCGCGATCTTTGCCGGCGATCATGGTGTGGTGGCCGAAGGTGTATCGGCCTATCTACAGGAAGTCACCGGCCAGATGCTGCATAACTTCGTCAACGGTGGCGCAGCGATCAGCGTGCTGGCGCGCCAGCTCTCGGCGCAGCTGGACGTGGTGGATCTGGGTACCGTGGCGCCTCTGGATTTGCCGGGCGTGCGTCATTTGCGCATCGGCGCGGGCACCGCCAATTTCGCCCACGGGCCAGCCATGAGCGCCGAACAGGGGCTTGCTGCTCTACAGGCCGGGCGCGACAGCGTGTTGCGCGCCAAGGCGGTCGGCACCGAGCTGTTTATCGGTGGCGAGATGGGCATCGGCAATACCACGGCGGCCAGCGCCGTCGCCTGCTCGGTGCTGGAATGTGCCGCGCCGTTGCTGGTCGGTCCCGGCACCGGGCTGAACGCCGAGGGCATCGAGCACAAGACCCGTGTCATCGAACGCGCACTGGCGCTGCATGCCGAGCAGGCCGGCGACCCGCTACACAGCCTGTTCTGCCTGGGTGGTTTCGAGATTGCCGCGCTGACCGGCGCTTATCTGGCCTGTGCGCAGGAAGGCATCGTGGCGCTGGTCGACGGTTTCATTTGCAGCGTGGCCGCCCTGGTGGCGGTGCGCCTGAATCCGTCTTGCCGCAACTGGCTGTTGTTCGGCCACCGTGGCGCCGAACCGGGCCACCGGCACTTGCTGGAAACGCTACAGGCCGAACCGCTGCTGGACCTCGGCTTGCGTCTGGGCGAGGGCAGTGGCGCAGCGTTGGCGGTGCCGTTGGTGCGTCTGGCCTGCGAGCTGCACAACGGCATGGCAACGTTTGCCGAAGCGGCAGTGGCGGATCGCCCCGCATGACCTTGCGTCTGGACTTGCTGCGTCATGGCGAAACAGAGCTGGGCGGTGGTCTGCGCGGCAGCCTCGACGATGCTCTGACCGAACTCGGCTGGCAGCAGATGCGTGCGGCAGTGGCCAATGGCGGTCCCTGGGAACGGATTGTCAGCTCGCCTTTGCAGCGCTGTGCACGTTTTTCCGAAGAGCTGGCGCAGCGCCTGTCGCTGCCCATGCAACTGGAGCCGGGTTTACAGGAGCTGCATTTCGGCGACTGGGAAGGCCACAGCCCTGCGCAGCTTATGGAAACCGATGCCGAAGGCTTGGGCCTGTTCTGGGCCGATCCCTACGCCTTCACGCCGCCCAATGGCGAGCCAGTGATCGATTTTTCGACACGGGTGCTGAATGCGGTGGCGCGTCTGCATAAGGCGTATGCCGATGAACGCGTGTTGCTGGTCAGTCACGGTGGTGTGATGCGTCTGCTGCTGGCGCAGGCGCGTGGGCTGCCGCGCGAGCAACTGTTGCAGGTAGTGGTCGGCCATGGCGCACTGCTGTCGATTCAGGTCGCTGCTGATGGCGTAATCACGGAGGTCTGAGATGCTGCCGTTCTGGATCGCCCTGCAATTTCTCGGCAGCCTGCCGATTCGTCTGCCCGGCATGCCGCGCCCGGAAGAGCTTGGGCGTTCGTTGTTGTTCTACCCGCTGGTAGGCGTGGTGTTCGGCATGCTGCTGCTGGGTTTCAGCGCGCAACTCAGTGGTACGCCGCTCATGCTGCATGCCGCGCTGGTACTCAGCGCCTGGGTGCTGCTCAGTGGCGGCTTGCATCTGGACGGTCTGGCCGACAGTGCCGACGCCTGGCTGGGCGGTTTTGGTGATCGCGAACGTACCTTGCAGATCATGAAGGACCCGCGTAGCGGGCCGATTGCCGTGGTCACGCTGGTGCTGGTGCTGCTGCTCAAATTTGCAGCGATTCTGGCGCTGATCGAAAGTCACAGCAGTATCGGGCTGCTGTTGGCGCCGCTGATCGGACGCGCTGCCATGCTTGGGCTTTTTCTGGGAACGCCGTATGTGCGTTCCGGGGGATTGGGGCAGGCGCTCGCCGATCACCTGCCGCGTGGCCCTGGACGCAAGGTTTTGGCCGCCACTGCCATTGCGTGCGTGCTGCTCGCCGGCTGGTCAGGGGTAGCTGTATTGCTGGTCTGCGCCGTTTGTTTCTTCTGGCTGCGGCAGTTGATGATGCGCCGTCTGGGCGGCTGCACCGGCGATACGGCCGGGGCATTGCTCGAGCTGCTGGAATTGGCGGTGCTGCTGACGCTGGCGCTGCTTTGAGACCCTGCACAACGCTTTGTTGACAGCTTTTACCGGCAGCGCGTAGCTTCGCGATTCGCAGGTAAAACCATGTAACAAAGTGCAGGGAGCTTAACCATGACATCGATCTGGCGTACCAGCGGCTGGGTTCTGCTGGGCAGTGCGTTGATCCTTGCGCTTTCGCTGGGCACGCGGCACGGTTTCGGCCTGTTTCTGGCGCCCATGAGCGCGGATTTTGGCTGGGGGCGTGAGGTCTTTGCCTTTGCCATCGCCTTGCAGAACCTTATGTGGGGTCTGGCGCAGCCGTTCGCCGGGGCGCTGGCAGATCGATTTGGAGCGGCCAAAGTCGTCTTCGTTGGCGGTGTGCTGTATGCGGCAGGGCTGTTGTGCATGAGTATGGCTGATTCGTCTCTGAGTCTTTCCCTTAGTGCTGGTTTGCTGATCGGTATTGGTCTGTCCGGCACGTCTTTTTCGGTCATTCTGGGTGTCGTCGGGCGCGCGCTGCCTGCGGAAAAACGCAGCATGGGCATGGGGATCGCCAGCGCGGCGGGTTCATTCGGCCAGTTCGCCATGTTGCCCGGCACACTGGGTTTGATCAGCTGGTTGGGCTGGTCCGGTGCCTTGCTGGTGCTGGGCGTAATGGTGGCGCTGATCCTGCCCTTGGTAGGCATGCTCAAGGATACGCCGAGCGTGTCTACCGGTATCGAGCTGACGCTGGGCGAGGCGCTGCGTGAAGCCTGCTCGCATTCGGGGTTCTGGCTGCTGGCACTGGGTTTCTTCGTCTGTGGCTTTCAAGTGGTGTTCATCGGCGTGCACCTGCCAGCCTATCTGGTGGATCAACACTTGCCCGCCAAGGTCGGTACAACGGTGCTGGCCTTGATCGGGTTGTTCAATATCTTTGGCACCTACACCGCTGGCTGGTTGGGCGGGCGCATGTCCAAACCTCGACTGTTGACCGCGCTTTATCTGTTGCGCGCTGTGGTGATCGTGTTGTTTCTCTGGATTCCGCTGAGCCAGACCACTGCCTATCTGTTCGGCGTAGCAATGGGCCTGCTGTGGCTGTCGACTGTGCCGCTGACCAACGGCACGGTCGCGACACTGTTTGGTGTGCGTAACCTGTCGATGCTGGGCGGTATCGTCTTTCTGTTTCACCAGTTAGGTGCATTCCTTGGCGGCTGGCTCGGCGGGCTGGTGTATGACCGCACCGGCAACTACGACCTCGTCTGGCAAGTCTCGATACTGCTGAGTCTGCTGGCCGCCGCGTTGAACTGGCCGGTGCGTGAGCGCCCGGTGGCCAGGTTGCAGGCGCAGGGTAGCCTGGCATGAGCCGTCGCTGGCCCCTACTGGCGGCGGTGCTCGCAGGCGCGGTGGTGTTGGGGCTGGTCTGGTGGGCCTGGCAGCACGTTGGGCTGGCTGCGTTGCAACTGGGAATGGGCGCTTGCTAGGCAGACAGCCTGGCATGGGGTAGCGTGTCGACAAACGACAACATTATCCAGGGCCGCCATGATGAACATTCGCTTTGTTTCGATACCTCTTCTGCTGCTGGCCATGAGTGGCGCTGCAATGGCTGCCGACTGTCCGCCGCTGCTGCAGGGCGAGTTGCCCAAGCTGCGCGCCAAGGAAAACATCGACCTGTGCAAACGCTTTGCCGGCAAGCCGCTGGTGGTGGTCAACACCGCCAGTTTCTGTGGCTTTGCCCCGCAGTTCAAAGGGCTTGAAGAGCTGAGTCAGCGCTACAAGGGGCAGGGGCTTGAGGTGTTGGGCGTGCCGTCCAATGACTTCAAACAGGAAGCCAAGGATGGTGAGGAGACCGCCAGGGTCTGCTACGTCAATTACGGCGTGACTTTCACCATGACCGAGCCGCAGGCCGTGCGCGGCGATGATGCGACCCATTTGTTCAAGGTGCTGGCCGAGCAAAGCAGTGCGCCGCGCTGGAATTTTTACAAGTACGTGGTTGATCGCCAGGGTAAGGTCATTGCCAACTTCTCCAGCATGACCAAGCCGGATGATCCTGAGCTGATCGCAGCCATTGAAAAGGCGATTGCGTCGAAGCCTTAGGGCGGGCTTGAGTGTTGTCTGAATCTGCCTGACATCGTAGAAGCCTTGTGTGACGCTGAGCGCCACAAAGAGGACGCAGAGCGTCCAGAACTGCATGCCGACGCGGAGCGTCGGCACGATAGTCAGTCATGAGGCAGAGCATCTGTACGGTAGCCAGTCAATGACGCGGAGTATCTGTACGGCAGTCAATCAATGCGGGTCTGAGCGCACCAGGCACGCAATAAAAAGCCCGTAACCATTACTGGTTGCGGGCTTTTTTCAGCCTGGCAGTTGCTATCAGAAGCGATAGGTAACCGAAGTGCCCAGGCCGTGAGCGGTGTTGCGGTAGTCAGCGCTGTACGAACCTTTGGTCGCGCTGGAGTCGCGGATCTTGGTTTCGTCTTCACGCAGGTACGAGTACGCCACGTCGATGGTCAGGTCGTCGGTCGGGCTCCAGCCTGCGCCGAAACTGATGATCTTGCGATCGCCAGTCGGGATGCGTGGGGAGCGGTTGACGTTGTTGGTCGGCGACTGATCAACGGAGAAACCTGTGCGCAGGGTCCACTCTTTATTGACCTTGTACGAGGCACCGATGGCGTGCGCCCAGGTGTCGTGCCAGTTCTGTTCTTCGGTGATGGTGCCGATTGGGCCGGCAGAACCGCCCAGCAGAGCAGGGACGCCATCGTTGTTGACGGTGATGTCCTGCAGGCGGCTCCAGCGAGTCCAGGTACTGCCTGCGTAAACAGTCCAGTTCTCGTCGAGTTGCTGGGTGATAGAGAAGTCCACCGACTCAGGCGTGGAGATGTCCAGCGAAGCATCGTACTTCTGGCCGCCGAACGGGCCGAAGCCCGAGCCTTCGATCTTGGTCTTGCCCTTGAGCTTGTAATCGACCTTGGAGTGGTAAGTCAGGCCCAGACGAGTGGTGTCGGTAGCCTGCACCAGGATGCCGGCATTGAAGCCGATTGCGGTGTCATCGCCTTCGATCTTCACCTTGCCGTCATTACGGCCCGGTGTTGCGGCGTTCAATGTTGCCGAGGTCAGTTCACCGTCGATGCGGTTGATGGTCGGGCCGAAACCGATGGAAACCTTGTCATTGAATGCATAGCTGACAGTTGGCTGGAAGGTCACGATCTGGACGTGACTCTTGTCGCCCCAGTAGCGGCCGGCGAAGCCTTTTTCGTAATCAGTGACCAGGCCGAACGGGACGTACACGCCCAGACCAAATGCCCAGTGATCATCGATAGGTTTGACGTAATAGCCCATTGGCACGCCGACCACCGGAACCATGTCACCGTCGTTGCTGCCGCCGAATGTGCCGCGACCGTTGTCGATGTCGGTCTTGGCAATCACGGCTGCGGCGCCGACGCTGATTTGTTCGCGTTTGATTCGGGACATGCCGGCAGGGTTGCCGAATACGGTGCTTGCATCATCGGCTGACGAGGAGCGACCTGCAAAGCCTGTGCCCATGCCGCTGATGCTTTGTTCGTTTAGGGCAAAACCGGCTGCAAGCAGTTGAGAAGAAGCCAGACCCAGGGCGAGTCCAAGTGTTGTCCGGTTCAGTGTTTTTGTCATTATTTTCATTATTAGAACTCCTTGTTGTTCACCGGTCGAAAATTACCAACATTTTCGATGGCGCGCTATAGGCTGAGGAGCCCGATTTAGAGCTAATCTTGTAGGACAATCTTGATAAAGCCGTGGGAATTGCAATTTAGACGAAGTCTCAGTGCTGCACATTGGTCAATGTCGTCAATTCAATATAGAGCGGGCATAAAAAAGCCCCGCTTTGCAGGGCGGGGCTTTTGGCGAGCGGTGAATCGTTTGCGTCAGGCGATGAGTGCTTGACGAGTACGCTCGATCACGGCTTGCAGCGGTTCGGCGCTTGCGTACTGATCGGGGTACAGGCGTTCGCTGTGACGGGCGATGCCGTGTTCGTTGACGATTGTAAAACTGAAACAGCCTTTGCGAGCGGCCATGATCAGGCAGTTCATCGGGGCAAAAGCATTGGTCAATGTGTGAATTGCGTGTTGGGTTTGAGTATTCATATTCAAGGTGTTTCCTGAAACAACACGGAACAATACCGTGCATAAATAAAGATTCCAGTAAACGCGGGCCGACATTTGATACAAAAGCCTGGCTGGGCGGAGAACCTGACTGGAACAAAGACAGGCAGTTGAAGCGCGCTTTATCGTATGGCGCTCTGGCTGACCGGTAGGTACTTAGGAGGGCAGGCAACACAACAGGAGCAAAGGTTCTACGCTCCGGGTGAAGATCCTGATCAATTGCAGGCTGGTTGAAGCAGACCATGAGAGCCATGACTGCACTGTCACCCCAAATGGTGCATCAGCGCGAAAGGTTCATGTCTGGAAACCATCGAGGTGGTCGATCCCTTGTTGCCAACATTCTCGTCGCATGGAGGAGTGTCTGTCGGGGGACTTGTCGACCGGAATTGATTTTCAGCTTGGTACTAACGGTCGTCATGCTACCCGCCATTTCGAAGTATTGCAAGCGTCGGTAAATAAAATTCACCAGTGCCCGACCATACGGTAGATCAGCACGGTCACGGATGCGACCATTGAGCACCCGAGCAGGTAGGCAGCGATGGTCAGCCGCAGGGACTTGCGGCCTTCGATGGCGCGCATGATGTCGCCTGTCTTGTTGATACGTCCATTGCTCAGGTCGCTGCAGATGATCAGCAGCAGGGCAATTGCAGACAACAGCACGCTGTAGGCGAAGACGCCGCCGTCCGGCGGTGGCAGGACAATACTGGTGGCCAGGGCGACGATGCAGACGGCCATCAGCAGCAGGAAGAACTTCACTATCTCCTTCATGGGGCCTTCACTGAATCCTTGGTGGCTGATATTTGGTCTTTTTTGGCAGTGCTTGGACAGCGAGATGCATGATTTGTCGCCTGCATTGTTTTCAAGGCGTCTGGTGAGGTGTGGACTGCGTCGGCGACAGGTCGATCCCAGTGGTTGAAAGGCTGCTGAAAGCCACGTATTCATTGAGAATAAGATGCAATCGAGCAACAATCATATGATGCCCGAAATGGCTGAAAAGAGCCCCGGCAGGGAGTTGTGCACATTAGCTGAACAAGCTGCCATATCACTGTCACAAGCGTTGCTAAGAGTTTGATTTATGATGGTGAATTATTAAGTCAATGAAAAACATCGTTTTTTTAGTTGGTGAAAAAATCGTCAGTTTGAGCGCAGGCCGCATCCTGCTTGCGTTTGCGGAAGTTAAAGGGGGGTTGTCCACTGAGTTATCCACAGCTTCTGTGGATTGTCCCGGCTGAAATGTCCCCGAAATGGGGGCTGTGCGCGTTGCTGAAAGCGCGTATAATCCTTTCCCCCGATTTGCCCCCGCCTGTTGATCTTGCCTCGCCCTAGACGACGTTTCTGCTGCACTATCACGCGCTTACCCACACTGCCGCTGGCGATGATTCAGCCTGCATGGAGTCTTTATGGCACTGGACCTGAACAGCCTGTTACTGGGGCTTGCTGCAGCTGCTGTGCCCTTGTTGGCATTGCTCTGGCAGTTGCAGCGTCGTCTGGCACTTCGTCAGGCCGAGAGCGCGCTGCTGGACGAGCGCCTGAGCATGGCGCAGATGGCGCAGGAAGGCCTCAATGCGCAACTGGATGCCTGCCGCGACGAGGTGAGTGACCTCAGCCAGGCCAATGCGGCCAAACAGGCCGACCTTGCAGCGCTGCGGCGCGAGGTCGAGTTGCTGCGTCAGGAAGGCGATAGCGCTCGCGAAACGGCGCATGCCTGGAATCATGAACGTGCCGGCAGAGAAGCCGAGTTGCGTCGTCTGGATGCGCAGTGCGCGGCATTGAATGCCGAGTTGCGTGAACAGCAGGACAGCCATCAGCAGCGCCTGAATGATCTGCAGGGTTCCCGGGATGAGCTGCGCGCGCAGTTCGCCGAGTTGGCAGGCAAGATCTTTGATGAGCGTGAGCAGCGTTTTGCCGAAACCAGCCAGCAGCAACTGGGGCAATTGCTCACACCGCTCAAGGAGCGCATCCAGTCGTTCGAAAAGCGCGTCGAGGAAAGTTATCAGAACGAAGCCCGCGAACGTTTTTCGCTGGCGAAGGAGCTGGAGCGTCTGCAGCAGTTGAATCAACGTTTGAGCGATGAAGCCACCAACCTGACGCGCGCCTTGAAAGGGCAGAAGACCCAGGGTAACTGGGGTGAACTGATTCTTGAGCGGGTGCTGGAGCATGCCGGGCTTGAAAAGGGCCGTGAATACCAGACGCAAATAAGCCTCAAGGGGCCGGATGGCGAGCGCTTTCAGCCTGATGTGCTGATCATGCTGCCCGGTGACAAACAAGTGGTGGTCGATGCCAAGGTCAGCCTGACGGCTTATCAGCAGTACGTATCGGCTGATGACGACGTTATCGGTCAGGCTGCGCTCAAGCAACATGTGCTGTCGCTGCGCAATCACGTCAAAGGCCTCTCGGGCAAGGATTACAAGCGTCTTGAGGGGCTTCACAGTCTGGATTTCGTTCTACTCTTCGTGCCTATCGAAGCGGCTTTTTCTGCAGCCTTGCAGGCGGAGCCGAATCTGTTTCAGGAAGCTTTTGATCGCAACATCGTGATTGTCAGCCCCACCACACTGCTGGCCACCTTGCGGGTCATCGACAGCCTGTGGAAGCAGGAACGTCAGAGCCAGAACGCGCGCGAGATTGCCGAGCGGGCAGGTTGGCTGTACGACAAGTTTGTGTTGTTCATTCAGGATCTGGACGAGGTAGGCAACCGTCTGCAGCAACTGGACAAGGCCTACTCGGCGGCGCGCAACAAGCTGACGGAGGGGCGCGGCAACCTGATAAGCCGTAGCGAGCAACTCAAGCTGCTGGGTGCGCGTGCCAGCAAGAGTCTGCCCGCGGACTTGCTCGAACGGGCTATGACTGACAATGACGGCCTGATCAGTCCGCCTGAATGATCAGTTTGGCTCGTCGGCGCAACGTTCAGTAACAGGCCGTCCGTCGCAAAGACTAGAAGCGAGCCTGTACAAATGTCACATTGGCTCTATCGGAAAATTGTTTTCCGTAGCACTCGGCTAACGGTTCATTTGCTTCTATGATCTCTAGTGAGTGATGTGTACAGATTGACTGCCGGGTATTTCCCTCAAGGGGGCTCTATGAATAGCAAACTGCAAGAATGGCTCCATGACGCAGGCGTTGCATTGGGTCTTATAGAACGACCAAAACTGCAGCCCATTCCGGTTCGTGCCGATGATGATCGTCGTCGCCAACGCCGGTAAACCTCTCGCCTGACCCTCTTCGCTGGGCAGAGCGCATATTGAATCTGGTCGGGACGCACAGGAGTGTCCCGATACAAGGGCTGGCATTCAATGCCGATGTCCGGGTTTTATCCTGGTTTTGTTGCCTTCGTTTCCCATCAACAGAATTAGCTCGATGATCATGTGCAGGGAAAAGTCCTCGGGCTTTGTGATGGCCTGTTCCTTGATCTGGTCAGGAAACGCGAAGTTGAAGATGTCCCCCAGCGCCGCGAACAGACACTCTATGTCATCGTCCTCAAAAGCCAGGTCGATGAAGGTGGCACCTTCGTGAATCATGCTTTTATCCACTAGAATGATGCCTAGCGCGTCAAACACCTTCTGTTTGATTTCTTCGCGATTCATGAAAGCCCCTGAGGTTGATCTTGTCAGATTCAGCAGGCGTACTTCATTTCACCAGCCCAGACCTCAAGGCTAGCTCAAATCGCTGTTGCAGCTACGGTTCACCCCCGTGCAATGGGGGCTATCCGGTTAAACTGCGCCGCAGTTCGACAGGCGGTTGTGATGAGCTCAAGGTCATGGCGCAGCGCGGCATGTTTTAACCTTTTTGGATTGTCCGAGTAAGAACCGATGCCCCGCGCCCGCTGTAAACGTTGCCTGCGTCCCGTCCCGCACTGTCTCTGCGCCTTGATTCCGCAATTGGACAGCCGCACGCGAGTGTTGATCCTGCAGCATCCCGATGAAGCCGGCCATGCGTTGAATACGGCGCGACTGGCCGCACTGGGTCTGGTCAATGCGCAGTTGCGGGTGGGGGAAGTGTTCGATGATCTGCAAACGCTTTTGAACCCGCCCGGCTATCAGGCGCGGTTGCTGTTTCCGGGTGACGCTGCCGAGACGTTGCTGCCCTATGTGCAGAACTCGCTGCCCATGTTGCTGGTCGTGCCGGATGGCACCTGGCGCAAGGCGCGCAAACTGCTGCACCTCAACCCCTTGTTGGCGGGCCTGCCAAGGGTCACACCAGGCATTGTGCCAGTTTCGCGTTATCGCTTGCGCAAAGCGCCGGGTCCGGATGCCTTATCGACGCTTGAGGCTATCGTTCATACGTTGCAGACGCTGGAAGCGCCACGCTCTTTCGAGGCGCTGCTGAAGCCTTTCGACGCCTTGATCGAAGGTCAGATTCAGGCAATGGGCAGCGAGACGTATCAGCGCAATCACGGCGGTCAGGGGTAAAGAACACAATTGGCGGCGTTAACTGCGCCCAGCTGTAACTGTTGCTTTGCAGATCAGCGCCTAGAATGAGCAACTGGTTCTATCTCTTGCGGAAGGTTCAATGCACATCTCGTCTGGTCGCTGGGTCTATGGCCTTTGTCTGTCGCTGTTGACTGCGTTGCTCTGGGGCATTCTGCCAATCAAGCTCAAGCAGGTCCTGCAGGTGATGGACCCTGTCACTGTGACCTGGTTTCGCCTGGCTGTTTCCGGCGCGCTGTTGTTCATCTGGCTGGCGTCGGTCAAGCGCCTGCCCAGCTTCAAGGTGCTGGGACGCAAGGGTCAGGTACTGGTGGGGCTGGCGGTATTCGGCCTGGTCGGCAACTACGTGCTGTACCTCATCGGCTTGCGGCTGCTGAGCCCCGGTACCACGCAATTACTGGTTCAGGTCGGCCCGATCTTCCTGTTGATCAGCAGTATCTTTTTGTTCAAGGAACGTTTCAGTCTGGGGCAGGGCATTGGTCTGGCCGTCTTGCTGATCGGTTTCGGCTTCTTTTTCAATCAGCGTCTGGTGGAGCTGTTCACCTCGTTGGGCGATTACACCCTTGGTGTGCTGGTGGTGCTCCTGGCCTCGACCATCTGGACGTTCTATGGATTGAGCCAGAAGCAGCTCCTGACCGTGTGGAATTCGCTGCAGGTGATGATGGTGATTTACCTGTTCTGTGCGCTGTTGCTAACGCCTTGGGCGCACCCCGCCGAGGCGTTATTGTTGAGCCCGTTGCAGGGCTGGCTGCTACTCGCCTGCTGTCTGAATACACTGGTGGCCTATGGTGCTTTCGCTGAGGCGCTGGCGCATTGGGAGGCATCACGGGTCAGCGCGACGCTTGCGATGACGCCGCTGGTTACGCTGACCGCCGTGGCTGCCGCAGCGTGGCTATGGCCTGATTATGTGCAGGCAGAGGAATTGAACGTGATGGGTTACGGCGGCGCGCTGCTGGTGGTGACGGGGTCGGCGCTGACCGCGCTTGGTCCTTCACTGGTCGCTGGCCTCAGAGCGCGCAAGGCAAGGCTCGCACAGGCCTGAATTCACCGCTCGGACAGATCAGCGCTTGCCCAGTGCCTGCGCCTGGAGAATCCATTCCTGGCGTTGCTGTTCGCTGGCACTGTGCACCGGGGCAAATTCGCTAAGGCGTTTGGTTTTTATCCCGCAAAAGCCCAATATCGTCCGCACCATCTGCCGGTGAGCCGGCGCGCCGTAAATCCATTGAAAATAGCGTGGCGGCGTGTCCATGGCGACCAGCAGCTCCGCAGTGCGGCCTCGGAGCAGCTCATTGGAGGAATGCTTGCGGCCGTGGGTCTTGAACGCAAAACCGGGCGTCAGTACCCGGTCGAAAAAGCCTGTCAGTAGTGCCGGCAAGCCGCCCCACCAGACGGGATAGACGAATACCAGATGCTCGGCCCAGTGAATCTGGCGCTGGGCGTCAAGCAGGTCCGGTTCAAGTGTCTGGGTCTGATCGTAGCCATTGTGCAGAATGGGGTCGAAATCCAGCTCGCCCAGCTTGAGTTCCCGCACCACATGCCCTTCACTGCGCGCAGCCTGTGCATAGGCTTCGCCAAGGGCATGGCAGAGGCTGATGGCTTTCGGCGTACCGTAAACCATCAGAATCCGTTTGCCGTTACCTTCCAGTGGCGTTGCGCCGCTTCTGGCATCAGCCATTACTGCCTGCCTCGAGCATTTTGTCCGGACGCACCCAGGCGTCGAACTCCTCATCGGTCAGATAACCCAGCGCCAATGCGGCTTCACGCAGGGTCAGGCCTTCGGTGTAAGCCTTCTTGGCAATCTGCGCCGATTTGTCATAACCGATATGCGGATTGAGTGCAGTAACCAGCATCAGTCCGCGCTCCAGGTGCTCAGCCATTTTTTCAGCATCCGGCTGCATGCCTGCAATGCAGTGTTCATTGAAATTGCTGCAGCCATCGGCCAGCAAGCGGATCGATTGCAGCACATTGTGAATGATCACCGGCTTGTAGACGTTCAGTTGCAGGTGGCCCTGGCTGGCGGCGAAGCCGATGGTCACGTCGTTGCCCATGACCTGGCAGGCGAGCATCGACAAGGCCTCGCACTGGGTCGGGTTGACCTTGCCGGGCATGATCGAACTGCCGGGCTCGTTGGCTGGCAGCCTGACTTCGGCCAGCCCGGCACGCGGGCCGGAACCCAGCAGGCGCAGGTCGTTGGCGATTTTCATCAGGGTTCCGGCCAGGGTCTTCAGTGCGCCGGAAAGTGCTGCAAGCGGCTCGTGACCGGCCAGTGCGGCGAACTTGTTGGGCGCAGTGACGAACGGCAGCCCGGACAGTGCAGCCAGCTCTGCTGCGATGGCCTCGGCGAAGCCTTTCGGCGAGTTGAGCCCGGTACCGACCGCAGTACCGCCCTGAGCCAGCTCATAGACGGCGGGAAGCGCAGCGCGAATGGCCTTTTCTGCGTAATCCAGTTGCGCGACAAACCCCGACAGCTCCTGGCCAAAGGTGATAGGCGTCGCGTCCATCATGTGCGTGCGCCCGGTCTTGACCAGTTTCATGTGCCGCGCAGCCTGTTCGGCAAGCCCGCTGGAAAGCTCGGCGATGGCGGGCAGCAGCTGTTCCTTGACCGCTTGGGCAGTGGCGATGTGCATGGCTGTCGGGAAGCAATCGTTGGAGCTTTGCGAGCGGTTGACGTGATCGTTGGGGTGAACTGGTGATTTACCGCCACGGCCCTGACCTGCCAGTTCGTTAGCTCGGCCTGCGATCACTTCGTTGACGTTCATGTTGCTTTGCGTGCCGCTGCCGGTCTGCCAGACCACCAGCGGGAATTGCGCGTCGTGCTGACCGTCGAGCACCTCATCGGCGGCCTGTTCGATCAGGCGGGCAATGTCGGCGGGCAGATCGCCGTTACGGTCGTTGACGCGTGCCGCGGCTTTCTTGATCAGGGTCAGCGCGTGCAGAACGGGCAGTGGCATACGCTGATCGCCAATCGCAAAATTGATCAGTGAGCGTTGGGTCTGCGCGCCCCAGTAGGCATCTTCGGGGACTTCGATCGGGCCAATGCTGTCGGTTTCGGTGCGGCTCACTGTTCTTACTCCTTTAAGTGCGTTGCAGGGTTAGGTGTCCATATGCCTACAGGGTTCCCGCGCAGTGCTTTTTAACCGCTGGGTGAACCGGGGGTTGAGCCAAAAGCCCAGATAAGCGCAGAATGGTCGGCCCTGGGGTAATGCCTCGTTTGCTAGATAAGGAAACTCGATGACCCGTCTTCGTGCCATTTGTACCGCGGTAGCCCTGGTCTGTGCCAGCGGCCAGGTCTTCGCCGACACCGCCAGTCACAACGCGAGCGCCGAAACGTTCCTGAAACTTGCCAACGCCGATCGCCTGGGCGCTCCGGTCTATGCGCAGGTTCAGCAGATGTTCGCTCAGCGTTTTGCTGAAACCAAGGCACCTGCATCGAAAAAAGCCCTGCTTGAAACCTATCAGGCCAAGGCCAACACCGCTCTGGACCAAGCCATTGGCTGGAACAAGCTCAAGCCTGAGATGGTCAAGCTGTACACCGCCAACTTCACCGAAAGCGAGCTGAAGGACCTGGTTGCGTTCTACCAGTCTCCGCTGGGCAAGAAAGTGATGACCAAAATGCCTGAGCTGGCTCAGCAATCGGCCCAACTGACCCAAAGCAAGCTGGAAAGCGCAGTGCCGGTCGTCAACAAGCTTCTGGCTGACATGACTGCCGAACTGGAACCTGCCAAGGCAGCCGCTCCAGCTCCTGCCAAAAAGCCCTGACAGGCGATTGCTGCCATGACCATGCAACAACGAATCGAGTCGGCGCTTGCGCTGCTGCAACCGCACCATCTGCAAGTGCTCGACGAGAGCCACATGCACAGTCGTGGTCAGCAGACCCATTACAAGGCTGTTCTGGTCAGTGATCAGTTTCAGGGCCTGAATTCGGTCAAGCGGCACCAGAAGGTTTACGCCACGCTGGGTGCCCTGATGGGCGAGTTTCATGCGCTGGCGTTGCACACTTACACGCCTGAAGAATGGTCGAAGGTCGGTGCAGCGCCTGCTTCACCGACCTGTGCTGGCGGTCACTGATCAGGGTTTTTGGCTGATTTGCGCCCTTTTACCGGGGCTATTGATCCGCTGACCTGCCTGCTGCACTCCGGTTTTTGCTAGAATCCGCACCGCGCCGACTGGTCGGTGCTTTTTTTTGTCCGCACATTTTTACCCGGTAGGCCCTTTGCGAGGGTCGCCACTGGAGAGATACATGACTCAAGAGCCGATGACTCAGCCGATCGTCGTGGCCGCGCTGTACAAGTTCGTCACCCTCAGCGATTACGTGGAACTGCGCGAGCCCCTGTTGCAGGCGATGGTCGACAACGGCATCAAGGGCACACTGTTGATCGCCGATGAAGGCATCAACGGCACGGTGTCCGGCAGCCGCGAAGGCATCGACGGCCTGATGGCCTGGTTGAAGAGCGATCCGCGCCTGATCGACATCGATCACAAGGAATCCTACTGCGACGAGCAGCCGTTCTATCGCACCAAGGTCAAGCTCAAGAAAGAGATCGTGACCCTGGGCGTAGAGGGTGTCGACCCCAACAAGAGCGTCGGCACGTACGTCGAGCCCAAGGATTGGAACGCCCTGACCACTGACCCTGAAGTGCTGTTGATCGATACCCGCAACGACTACGAAGTCTCGATTGGCACCTTCGAGGGCGCCATCGATCCGAAGACGACGTCTTTTCGCGAGTTTCCGGAATACATCAAGGCGCATTTCGACCCGGCGGTGCACAAGAAGGTCGCCATGTTCTGTACCGGTGGCATTCGCTGCGAAAAAGCCTCCAGTTACATGCTGGGCGAGGGTTTTGAAGAGGTCTATCACCTCAAGGGCGGGATTCTCAAATATCTGGAAGAAGTCCCTGAGCAGGAAAGTCAGTGGCGCGGCGAGTGTTTCGTGTTCGACAACCGGGTTACGGTGCGCCACGACCTGACCGAAGGCGATTATGATCAATGCCATGCCTGCCGCACGCCGATCAGTGCCGAGGATCGCGCCAGCGAGCATTACTCACCGGGTGTCAGCTGCCCGCATTGTTGGGATTCGCTGAGCGAGAAGACTCGTCGCAGCGCCATCGACCGGCAAAAACAGATCGAACTGGCCAAGGCACGTAACCAGCCCCATCCGATTGGTCGCAACTATCGTTTGCCCTCCGAGGCCTGAGCCATGTCTGCCCGCCTGATCTATGTCATGGACCCTATGTGCTCCTGGTGCTGGGGCTTCGCTCCAGTTGCCGACGCGTTGGTGCAACAGGCTCGGGCAGCGGGCGTGCCGCTGCATCTGGTCATGGGCGGTCTGCGCTCTGAGGGTGCAGCGCTGGAGCCGGCCAAGCGTCGTTACATTATCGAGCACTGGCAGGCGGTCGAAGATGCCACCGGCCAGCCGTTTCTTCGCGAGGGTGCGCTGCCGGAAGGGTTTGTCTACGACACCACGCCTGCCTGTCTGGCCGTCACTGCGGCACGGCAGTTGGACCCGGACCGCGCCTGGGAACTGGTCGGGCTGATTCAGCGGGCTTTCTATAGCGAAGGTCGTGACGTAACACGCCCTTCATTGCTGGCCGAACTGGCCGAGCAGGCGGGGCTGTCGCGTCAGGCATTTGCCGATGAATTCGAGAGTAAGGAGCGGCAAGCTGCCACGGCAGCTGATTTCGCCTGGGCGCAGGATCTGGGCATCGCCGGTTTTCCGACCCTGCTTGCCGAGCGTAACGGCCAGTTGGCGCTGTTGACCAACGGTTATCAGCCGTTGAGCAGCCTTTCGCCCTTGCTGGGTCGATGGCTGGAGCGTGCAGCCAGTGCGTGATGAATCGCCCGATGCCGCCCGGCGGTCGCAAGCCAAGCATGGCGATGCGTTG
This sequence comes from Pseudomonas sp. Pme6b, assembly GCF_058129925.1. Lineage (NCBI taxonomy): Bacteria > Pseudomonadati > Pseudomonadota > Gammaproteobacteria > Pseudomonadales > Pseudomonadaceae > Pseudomonas > Pseudomonas sp. Pme6b. The sequence goes on along the minus strand of NZ_CM176704.1, from coordinate 4,386,661 downwards.
AGTTGGGCCGAGATCCGGCGTCTTGCGTTGCGTCATAAAAAAGCCCTGTGGCTGGCCAATGGTGTCGCGGTTCTGGCGACACTGTGCAGCGTGCCGATCCCGTTGTTGTTGCCGTTGCTGGTTGACGAAGTGCTGTTGGGGCGCGGCGATGCGGCACTGAAAGTCATGAATCACTTGCTGCCTGACGGCCTGCAAAAGGCGGCGGGCTACATCGGCCTGATGCTCTTGCTGACTCTGGTGCTGCGTGTCGGAGCGCTGGTGTTCAACGTTCTGCAGGCGCGGCTGTTTGCCGGGCTGGCCAAGGATATCGTCTACCGTATCCGGCTACGTTTGATCGAACGGCTCAAGCGCATTTCCCTGCGTGAGTACGAAAGCCTGGGCAGCGGCACGGTGACTACGCATCTGGTGACCGACCTGGACACGCTGGACAAGTTTGTCGGCGAAACCCTCAGCCGACTGCCGGTAGCCACGCTGACCCTGGCAGGCACGGCGGGCATTCTGATGTGGATGCACTGGAAGCTGGCGCTGCTGATCATGCTGTTCAACCCGCTGGTGATTCTGCTCACGGTGAAGCTGGGCAAGCGGGTCAAGCATCTCAAGAAGCTGGAAAACGACAGCACGTCGCGTTTTACCCAGGCGCTGAGTGAAACACTGGATGCGATTCAGGAAGTCAGGGCGGGTAATCGACAGGGTTTCTTCCTTGGTCGGCTGGGCATGCGGGCGCAGGAAGTGCGTGATTACGCCATCAATTCGCAATGGAAAAGCGACGCCTCGGGGCGTGCCAGCGGGCTGCTGTTCCAGTTCGGTATCGATATCTTTCGTGCCGCCGCAATGCTCACGGTGTTGTTCTCGGACCTGTCGATCGGGCAGATGCTCGCGGTGTTCAGCTACCTTTGGTTCATGATGACGCCGGTTGAGCAACTGTTGAATCTGCAATACGCCTATTACGCGGCGGGTGGTGCTCTGACGCGTATCAACGAGCTGCTGGCGCGTGCCGATGAGCCGCAATATGTCGGCGGCACTGACCCTTTCGCAGGGCGCGAGACCGTGGGGGTCGAGGTGCGTGGCCTGAGTTTCGGTTATGGCGAAGACCTGGTGCTGGATCAGTTGAACCTGAGCATCGCGCCGGGTGAAAAGGTCGCCATCGTCGGTGCCAGTGGTGGCGGCAAGAGCACCTTGGTGCAGTTGCTGCTGGGCTTGTACACGGCCCGCACCGGAGTGATCCGTTTTGGCGGCGTCAGTCAGCAGGATATCGGTCTTGACACTGTGCGCGAGAACGTTGCCGTGGTACTGCAGCATCCCGCCCTGTTCAATGACACGGTGCGCGCCAACCTGACCATCGGTCGTGACTGCAGCGACGAAGCCTGCTGGCGTGCGCTGGAAGTTGCGCAACTCGATTCTGCGATCCTCGATCTGCCACAAGGTCTGGACAGCGTGGTAGGGCGCTCCGGGGTCAGAATGTCGGGTGGCCAGCGTCAGCGCATGGCCATCGCACGCATGGTATTGTCCGACCCTAAAGTGGTTATCCTCGATGAAGCTACCTCTGCACTGGACGCGGCTACCGAGTACAACCTGCATCAGGCCCTCGCACGTTTTCTGCGCAGTCGCACAACGCTGATCATCGCGCACCGCCTGTCGGCCGTGAAGCAGGCTGACCGGGTGCTGGTGTTTGATGGCGGGCGGATTGTCGAAGACGGCGGACACCAACAGTTGATTGCCGATGGAGGTCTTTACGCAAAGCTGTACGGACACTTGCAACAAATCTGATGTGCGATGCCTCGATCAGCGCACAGGTTGGCTCGATTGCGGGAGAATCACCTGCCATCATTTACGAATTTAGCCTAGTCTCTGCGCTAGACGTTTATTCAGGCATGTGGTGAGGTGAAACCCATGAATCAACCATGGACCTTCTCCAAGCCCCGTCTGTTGGGCATCGTATGGCCATTCATTGCCGTCGCGCTGTTTCAGGCGTTGCTGGGGTGTGTCAGTCTCTACACCATGTCTGCGGTGCGCAGCTATGTGGCGGGCGAGAGTCTCTGGTCCAAGGGCCAGAAAGACGCCATCCATTACCTGAGCCTATACGCCATCACGCATGATGAGCGTGACTATCTGAAGTATCAAAACGCCTTTTCCGTCCCTCAGGGCGGCCACGCCTTGCGCAAGGCGCTCGATCAGCCTATTCCGTCCATGGCGGATGCCAGGGCCGGGATCATTCAGGGCGGCAATCACCCCGATGACGCGAACGGCATCATCTGGATGTACCTGAACTTCCATAACTTCAGCTTCATGAAGCAGGCCATTCACTTTTGGGAGGTGGGTGATGGCTACCTCATGCAGCTCAATGAACTTGCGCGGAATATTCACGACCGGGTCGGTGAGGGTGAGGTGACTGCCGCCGAGGTCAATCAGTGGCGAGTGCAGATCAATGTCATCAATGAAGGGGTAACGCCCGCAGCGCGGGCGTTCAGTGATGCGCTGGGCGAGGGGTCCCGGTTCATCCTCAACCTGCTGATTGCGGTCAATCTGGTCACTGCCGTTTTACTGATTCTTCTGGCGCTGCTGCGTGTGCGTCGTCTGATTGTCCAGCGGCGCGTGTTTGCTGATGCTCTGCAACTTGAGAAAGAGCGCGCCCAGATTACCCTGGAGTCCATCGGCGACGGAGTGATCACCATCGACGTGGCCGGGGCCATTGTCTACATGAACCCCGCAGCCGAGGGCCTGACGCACTGGAAAAGCACCCAGGCCAGCGGGCTTCCGCTGACAGCGCTGTTCAATCTGCTGGATGAAAACGATCAGAAGGACACCTCGACGCTGGTCGAGCAGATCGTCACCGGCAAGCTCAAGGGCGGCAGCGCCAACAGCAAGCTTATCCAGCGGCTGGATGGCAGTACGGTCTCGGTAGCACTGGTCGGTACGCCGATCTACAACGAGGGCGTGGTCAGCGGGGCGGTGCTGGTGCTGCATGACATGACACAGGAGCGTCAGTACATCGCCGATCTGTCATGGCAGGCCGCCCATGATCCGCTGACCGGGCTGGTCAATCGCAGTGAATTCGAGCATCGCCTGCAGCGGGTACTGGATGGTATTGACGATCAGGCGAGCAGCCACTGTCTGATGTTTCTTGATCTGGATCAGTTCAAACTGGTCAATGACACCGGTGGTCATGCGGCGGGCGATGAGCTGCTGCGCCAGCTTTGCCGGGCATTGCCGCAGGGCTTGCGCGACGGTGACACACTGGCCCGGTTGGGAGGTGACGAGTTCGGCGTGTTGCTGGTCGATTGCCCTGCCGACACGGCCCTCGATATAGCCGAGGGGTTGCGCGAGATCGTGCAGACCCTGCATTTCATGTGGAAAGGTCGGCCATTCATGACTACCGTAAGTATCGGTCTGGTGCAGCTCGGCGATACACCCGCCACGCTTGAAGGGTCGTTGTCTGCTGCCGACATGGCCTGTTATATGGCCAAGGAGAGAGGCCGCAACCGGGTTCAGGTCTACAGTGTTGACGACCTGACCCTGTCGATGCGGTTCGGCGAGATGGCCTGGATACAACGTCTGCACATGGCAATGGATGAAAATCGCTTTTGCCTTTATGCGCAGGAAATCGCTTCGATCAAAGGTGAAGGCGGTGAGGTACGGCACATAGAAATCCTCCTGCGCCTGCGTGATGAGTCCGGACGAATGGTGGTTCCGGACAACTTTATCCCGGCTGCGGAGCGCTACGGTCTTATGACGACGCTGGATCGTTGGGTGGTGCACAATGTCTTCAAAGTGATCGCCCAATGCCAGAGTGATGATCGGCATCAGGCACCGCAGGCGCTATGTGCTATAAATTTGTCAGGTTCAAGTATCGGCGATGATACGTTCCTCGAATACCTGAAACAGCAGTTCAAGGCATTTGCCGTATCGCCCGGAATGATCTGTTTCGAGATCACTGAAACCAGTGCCATTGCAGACCTGGACAGCGCGATTCGCTTTATCAACGAGTTGAAGGGGCTGGGCTGTCAGTTTTCCCTTGATGATTTCTGTTCGGGCATGTCGTCCTTTGCCTATCTCAAACACTTGCCTGTGGATTTTCTGAAAATCGATGGCAGTTTTGTAAAGGACATGCTCGACAATCCGATCAACAAGGCTATGGTCGAGGTCATCAACAATATTGGTCATGTGATGGGCAAACGCACCATTGCCGAGTACGTAGAAACGCCGCAGATAGAGTTTGCGTTGCAGGAAATGGGCGTGGATTTTGCACAAGGGTATCTGATATCACGCCCTGAATTGTTCACTTGCGAGAGTCTGTACATTCAGCCCGTACGGCCTGACCCCCTGATGTTCGGCGCGCCAGGAACGCTACGTTAATCAGTTGAAATCCTATAAGGAGATACCCATTGATCGACACTTTCGAGAGAACCGGTCCGCTCATGGAAGCCAGCAGTTATCCGGCCTGGGCGCAGCAGTTGATCAAGGATTGCAGCGCTGCAAAGGCACGGGTGGTCGAGCACGAGTTGTACCAGCAGATGCGCGACGCGAAGCTGAGTCCGCAGATCATGCGCCATTACCTGATTGGCGGTTGGCCGGTTGTCGAGCAGTTCGCGGTGTACATGGCCAAGAACCTCACCAAGACCCGCTTTGGTCGTCATCCTGGCGAAGACATGGCGCGCCGCTGGCTGATGCGCAATATTCGCGTCGAACTCAATCATGCTGACTACTGGGTGAACTGGTGTGCAGCGCACGATGTGACGCTTGAAGACCTCCACGATCAACGGGTTGCGCCTGAGCTGCACGCACTGAGCCACTGGTGCTGGCAGACCAGCTCTTCGGACTCACTGGCTGTTGCGATGGCGGCCACCAACTATGCCATTGAAGGAGCGACGGGCGAGTGGTCGGCAGTGGTCTGTTCCAATGGTGCGTACGCCGAAGCATTCCCTGAAGAAACCCGCAAGAAAGCCATGAAATGGCTCAAGATGCATGCACAGTACGACGACGCGCACCCTTGGGAGGCGCTCGAGATCATTTGCACGTTGGTGGGTAATAAACCGAGCCTGCAGCTGCAAGCTGAGCTGCGTCAGGCCGTTATCAAGAGTTACGATTACATGCATTTGTTCCTGGAGCGCTGCATGCAGCTGGACAAGGTCAAGCCTGCGCGTGGGCGTGTTGCCGCGCTGGAAGTTTAGAGGCTGGGCGAGAAAGGCAGGAAAGAGTGCTAGCTGGCCATGGCAAGACGGTTGCGACCTTCGCGTTTAGCAACATACAGGGCGTTGTCGGCCCTGCGCAGCAGGCTGTCGGCGGTTTCTGCCGGCAGCAGTGTTGAGCATCCCAGGCTGACGGTCATGGTCAGGGCTGGGTCAAGCTCGCGAAACTCGAGGTTCCGCACGGCCTGACGCAGGCGTTCGCCGATCAGTTCAGCCGAACTGGCTCCGGTGTTGGAAAGAATCACCACGAACTCTTCACCGCCATAGCGGAACACACGATCGATATTGCGCAGTTGCGCTTTCAGGCTTTGCGCAACGGTTTTCAGTACATCATCGCCAGTATGATGGCCGTACTCATCGTTCACTTTCTTGAAATGATCGATATCCAGCATCAGCAATGAAAGCGGTTGCTTGTGACGACGCGATATCTCTATCTCGCGAGCCAGGCCCTGATCCATTGCGATACGGTTACCGGTACTGGTCAAAGGGTCGCGCAACGCCGTCTGTGTCGCAATGCGATACAGCAGGGCGTTCAGCAGCGGGTACACCAGACAGACCAGCAGCGATTCAAGGTCGCTCAGCTGCCGGGTATCAAATGGCTTGGCGCCTTGAAACTCCAGCTCACCGATGCACTTGCCCTCGTGACGCAGGTGAAAGGTGGCGCTGTCGGATGACATCTCGCCCAGACGCAGATTCAGGTCGCTTTCGATATGTCGATAGGCCAGACCACTCAATGGCAGGAACCGTTGCACACCCTGAAAAAACAGGGTCAGTATCCGCTCGGCTTCCAGGCTGGTCTGCAATTGTCGCCCAAGCTGATAAACCAGCTCGGGCAGTGACGGGGGTGGAAGTATGGCGTCGGGTCGATTTCGAAAACCCAGGCGTTGCAGTTCAGCCGTATCGAAATCGATTGCATGGGTCTGGGTAGGAAAATTCATCTCTTCGCTCCTCAGCACATATTGCTGGCTTGGCTGGGTTAGAGGGGATGTCGTGCCATTCGGTTCATTTTTGCCCGGACTTATTAAAATCAGTGGTTTAGCTGACGCCATCTCTCTGACAGTGAGGGCGAGTCGGCAATTCCTTGACTTAAAATGCCGCTAAAAACGCCTGCCGTGACAGTTTTCCGTCACGGCAATGTCTGGTTATTTTTGCTCACTGAGCATTCAGCGCCTGCCCGTTTATGCCCTTACTGTCCGGTCCCATCAAGTACAGGTAGACCGGCATGATGTCTTCGGGCGCGGGATTGTTCTGCGGGTTTTCGTCAGGGTAGGCCTGCGCACGCATACCGGTGCGGGTAGCGCCCGGGTTGATGCTGTTGGCCCGCACACTGGTGACGCCTTCAAGCTCGTCGGCGAGAGTTTGCATCAGGCCTTCGGTAGCAAATTTCGATACCCCGTACGCGCCCCATTGCGCGCGGCCTTTGCGACCAACGCTGCTGGAAGTGAAGGCCACCGATGCATCAGTCGAGCGCCGAAGCAGTGGCAGCAATGCCTGGGTGAGCATGAAGGTGGCATTGACGTTGACGTGCATGACCTGCATGAAGTCTTCGCCTGGCAGGTGTTCCACTGAAGTGCGCGGTCCGATGATCGAGGCGTTGTGCAGCAGCCCGTCAAGACGGCCGACTTTGCGCTCGATCATGGTCGCCAGGTCGTGATACTGCGCGGGGTCGGTGCTTTCCAGGTTGAAGGGTATGACCAACGGCAGCAGATGACCTGCTGCCTGTATCTCGTCATGGACCTGAGCCAGGCTGGCTTCAGTTCTGCCCAGCAGCAGAACAGTCGCGCCATGCGCTGCGTAGGTTTTTGCGGCTGCAGCACCGATGCCGCGAGCGGCACCGGTGACCAGAATGATCCGGCCCTTGAGCAGTTCCGGGTGCGCGGAGTAGTCAAACATGTAAAACCTCGTTCAGCATCTGCACAGTGCGTTATCCAGCACCTTGCGCAGTTCCAGCGGATGATCGACCACCACGTCGGCACCCCAGTGGTCAGGATTGTCGTCGGGGTGGATGTAGCCGTAGCGCACGGCAGCAGTCTTGGTGCCTGCGTCGCGACCGGACTCAATGTCGCGCAGATCGTCGCCTACGAACAGGACGCTGGCCGGGTCGAGGTCGAGCATCTTGCAGGCCAGAATCATCGGCTCGGGGTGTGGCTTGCTGTGCGTGACGTGGTCCGGGCAGATCAGTACGGCGGAGCGTTCGGCCAGGCCGAGCTGTTCCATTATCGGCTGAGCGAAGCGCACCGGCTTGTTTGTCACCACGCCCCAGATCAGGCCGGCCTTCTCGATGTCGACCAGCAACTCGCCCATGCCATCGAACAGTCTGCTGTGGACGGCGCAGTCACGCTGATAGCGCTCCAGGAACTCGAGGCGCAATGCTTCGAATTGCGGCGCTTGCGGCGACATCGCGAAGGTCGCTGCCACCATGGCCCTGGCGCCACCTGAAACTTCATCGCGGATCAGTTTGTCCGGTACGGGGGGAAGGCCGCGGTCGGCCAGCATCGCCTGAGCAATGGCGATGAAGTCCGGTGCGGTGTCGAGCAGGGTGCCGTCCATGTCGAATAAAACCGCTCTCAAACGCATGTCTCACGCCTCCCGCAGAGTCTGGATCATGTAGTTGACGTCGACGTCGGAGGCCAGCTTGTAATGCTTGGTCAGCGGATTGTAGGTCAGACCGATGATGTCCTTGACCTGCAAGCCTGCATCGCGGCTCCAGGCACCCAGTTCGGAAGGGCGGATGAATTTTTTGAAGTCGTGGGTCCCGCGTGGCAGCAGGTTGAGGATGTATTCGGCACCGACCACGGCGAACAGATAAGCTTTCGGGTTGCGGTTGATGGTCGAGAAAAACACCTGACCGCCCGGCTTGACCATGCGATAGCAGGCGCGGATCACCGACGATGGGTCCGGTACGTGCTCAAGCATTTCCAGGCACGTCACCACATCGAACTGCTCGGGCATCTCTTCGGCCATGTCCTCGGCGGTGATCTGCCGATACTCGACGCTGACGCCTGATTCAAGCTGATGCAGTTGTGCGACGGCCAGCGGCGCTTCGCCCATGTCGATGCCGGTGACCGTTGCGCCGCGCAGGGCCATCGCCTCGCTGAGAATGCCGCCGCCGCAGCCGACGTCGAGCACCTTCTTGCCTGCCAGGCCGACACGCTCGTCGATCCAGTTGACGCGCAGCGGATTGATGTCATGCAGCGGCTTGAATTCGCTTTCGCGGTCCCACCAGCGATGGGCCAAGGCCTCGAATTTAGCGATTTCTGCGCGGTCGACGTTGCTCATGGGTGTCCCTCTTGAACTCAAAATTCTTTTTCATCAGTCAGGCTTATAGATAAGCCTGACTGGCATGTGTTCGGTCCGAATCGAATTATTCGGCTTTACCGGAAATACGCTGGCCCCACGCAATCGCGGTGTCGCGCAGTGCGGGTTCATCCATGCGAGTCAGCCGGCGAGCGTCGAGCAATTGCTTGCCGGCCACCCAGACATGGCTTACGCAATCGCGGCCAGTGGCATATATAAGCTGCGACACCGGGTCGTAGATCGGTTGCTGGGCCAGGCCCGACAGGTCGAAAGCGACCATGTCTGCCGCCTTGCCGATCTCCAGCGAGCCGGTCTCTGCCTGAATACCCAGGGCGCGAGCGCCATTCAGCGTCGCCATGCGCAGCGCACGGTGTGCATCCAGTGCTGTGGCCGAACCGGCAACAGCCTTGGCCAGCAAGGCGGCGGTGCGGGTTTCGCCGAGCAGGTCCAGGTCATTGTTGCTGGCGGCACCGTCGGTGCCCACCGCAACATTCACTCCGGCCTGCCACAGCCGTTCGACCGGGCAGAAACCGCTGGCCAGCTTGAGATTGGATTCTGGGCAATGAATCACGCTGGTATTGCTTTCCACCAGCAGGGCCAGATCGTCGTCGTTGATCTGTGTCATGTGCACGGCCTGGAAGCGCGGGCCGAGCATGCCCAGCCGATTCAAGCGGGCGAGAGGGCGCTCCTGGCGCTGTTCGACAGCCTGTTCGACTTCGAATGCGGTCTCATGGACATGCATCTGAATCATGGCGTCCAGTTCATCGGCGATAACCCGGACCTTCTCCAGATTCTCGTCGCCCACGGTGTAGGGCGCATGCGGGCCAAAGGCGATCTTGATGCGTGGATGATGGGCGAGGTCGTTGAATAGCTCGATACCGTTGTGCAGTGCTTCATCCGTTGTGTGAGCCCCCGGAATCGGGAAATCCAGTACCGGAACGGTGATCTGCGCGCGCATGCCGCTGGCGTGGACGCGCTCGGCAGCCACCTTGGGGTAGAAATACATGTCCGAGAAGCAGGTGATGCCGCCCTTGAGCTGCTCGGCGATGGCCAGGTCGGTGCCATCGCGAACGAAGTCTTCGTTGACCCATTTGCCTTCGGCGGGCCAGATATGGTCCTGCAGCCAGGTCATCAGTGGCAGGTCATCGGCCAGCCCGCGAAACAGTGTCATGGCTGCATGACCGTGGGCGTTGATCAGGCCTGGGCTGAGCAGCATGCCGGGAAGCTCCTGCACCTGCACTGCGTTTTGCCTCAATGCCTCGGTCCGCGGCCCTATATAGACGATACAGCCGTCGCGCACGCCGATACCGTGGTCCTTGAGCACCACGCCTGCGGGCTCGACCGGCACCAGCCAGGCGGGCAGGAGCAAAAGGTCGAGCGGTGCTGTAGCGTTCGGCATGAGAAGGTTTCCATCGTTTATTACGTTGATGGCGAAGTATACCCGAGCGTCTTCGCAGGCGGCTCGCTATAATCAGCGGCTTTTGATGCTGGGTTTCGGATGTTCAAGATGGAGTTGGCGATGCGCGATCGACTGTTGGCTGCAGAGAAAGTTAAGGCCATCGATTGGCGAGACGACGCTCTGTACCTGCTGGACCAGCGGGTACTGCCGTTCGAGGAAGTCTGGCACCGCTATACCACCGCCGAGGGAGTCGCCGAGGCGATTCGCACGATGGTCGTGCGCGGGGCACCGGCCATCGGTATCAGTGCCGCCTACGGTGCGGTGCTGGGCGCACGTGCGCGCATTGCCCAAGGCGAAGACTGGTATCCGGCGCTGGAAGAAGACATGCAGTTGCTGGCCGACTCACGCCCGACCGCCGTGAACCTGTTCTGGGCGCTGAACCGGATGCGTGATCGTCTGATGCGTGTGAAGGACGGTGACGATCCGCTCGTGGCCCTTGAGGCAGAAGCCGTGGCGATTCACTTGAGTGATCGCGAGGCCAATCTGACCATGGCGCAACTGGGCGCCGACCTGATCCGCAGGCATCAAGGCAACTTGCAGACGGTGCTCACCCACTGCAATACCGGAGCGCTGGCCACCGGTGGGTTCGGGACTGCGCTGGGCGTGATCCGCGCAGCGCATCTGGAAGGCATGATCGAGCGGGTCTATGCCGATGAAACCCGGCCCTGGCTGCAGGGGTCGCGGCTTACCGCCTGGGAGCTGGCCAATGAAGGCATCCCGGTCACCCTGAATGCAGACTCCGCCGCTGCGCACCTGATGCGTACCAAGGGCATTACCTGGGTCATCGTCGGGGCTGATCGCATCACCGCCAATGGCGATGTTGCGAACAAGATCGGCACCTATCAGCTTGCCGTAGCCGCGATGCACCACGGGGTGCGCTTCATGGTGGTGGCACCGAGTTCGACCATCGATATGGAGATGGCCAGCGGCGACGACATCATCATTGAAGAGCGCGACGGCCGTGAGCTGCTTGAAGTGGGCGGTCAGCGGGTCGGTGCACAGGTCGAGGCCTTCAATCCGGTGTTCGATGTGACACCGGCAGACCTGATCGATGCGATTGTGACCGAGAAGGGCATTGTCGAGCGTCCCGATACAGCCCGGATGGCGCAATTGATGAGCCGTAAACACCTTCACTGATGCGGTCGGGCTCGAGCCGTTGCCGCTGTGCAATGCGGCTGGGCGGGCCTGTAAGCGTTTCTCAGGCGTCTTGCACGCCGGTGGCTCGTTTTCAGCGCCTGCAAAGGATGTGAGCGCCTCGGCGATTGTGGTAATATCCGGAGGTTATCGGGGACACTGATTGTAGTCGCCCACGCTGCGTAGATTCATGGCATAACTCGTTGATTTGTCGTAAGTCGCTGCCCTGCACATGCTGGCAGCGGCGAGCTTCGTATACCCCGAATGGGTTTGCGAGGTTTCACCAGAAAAAGGAATCAGGCTTCTCATGGGCGAACTGGCCAAAGAAATCCTCCCGGTCAATATCGAAGACGAGCTGAAGCAGTCCTACCTCGACTACGCGATGAGCGTAATCGTCGGTCGAGCACTGCCCGATGCGCGCGACGGCTTGAAGCCCGTGCACCGGCGCGTGTTGTTCGCAATGAGCGAGCTGGGTAACGACTGGAACAAGCCGTACAAGAAATCCGCCCGTGTGGTTGGTGACGTGATCGGTAAGTATCACCCGCACGGCGATACGGCCGTGTACGACACCATCGTTCGTATGGCTCAGCCATTCTCGCTGCGCTACCTGCTGGTAGACGGTCAGGGCAACTTCGGTTCGGTCGATGGCGACAACGCTGCGGCCATGCGATACACCGAAGTGCGCATGACCAAGCTGGCGCACGAGCTGCTGGCCGACCTGCACAAGGAAACCGTGGACTGGGTGCCGAACTACGACGGCACCGAAATGATCCCCGCGGTCATGCCGACCCGTATTCCCAACCTGCTGGTCAACGGTTCCAGCGGTATCGCCGTGGGCATGGCGACCAACATTCCGCCGCACAACCTCGGTGAAGTCATCGATGGTTGCCTGGCACTGATCGACAACCCAGAGTTGACGGTCGACGAACTGATGCAGTACATCCCCGGCCCGGATTTCCCGACAGCGGCGATCATCAACGGCCGTGCGGGTATCATCGAAGCCTATCGCACGGGTCGTGGACGCATTTACATGCGTGCCCGCTCCATCGTCGAAGACATCGACAAGGTCGGCGGACGTCAGCAGATCGTCATCACCGAGCTGCCTTACCAGCTGAACAAGGCACGTCTGATCGAGAAGATCGCCGAGCTGGTCAAGGAAAAGAAACTCGAAGGCATTACCGAGCTGCGCGACGAGTCCGACAAGGACGGTATGCGCGTGGTCATCGAGCTGCGTCGTGGCGAAGTGCCAGAGGTTGTTCTCAACAACCTTTATGCCCAAACCCAGCTGCAAAGCGTTTTCGGTATCAACATCGTTGCCCTGATTGACGGCCGTCCACGCATCCTGAACCTCAAGGACCTGCTGGAAGCCTTTGTTCGTCACCGTCGCGAAGTGGTTACCCGCCGTACCGTATTCGAGCTGCGCAAGGCGCGTGAGCGTGGCCATATCCTTGAAGGTCAGGCTGTTGCGTTGTCCAACATCGACCCGGTCATCGCCCTCATCAAGGCCTCTCCGACACCTGCAGAAGCCAAGGAAGCGTTGATCAAGACGCCTTGGGAATCAAGCGCAGTGGTCGAAATGGTCGAGCGTGCAGGTGCCGATTCGTGCCGCCCTGAGAACCTGGACCCGCAATACGGTCTGCGTGAAGGCAAGTATTTCCTGTCACCGGAACAGGCTCAGGCCATTCTGGAACTGCGTCTGCATCGCCTGACCGGTCTGGAACACGAGAAGCTGCTGGGCGAGTACCAGGAAATCCTTAACCAGATCGGCGAGCTGATCCGCATCCTCAACAGCGCAACGCGCCTGATGGAAGTGATCCGCGAAGAGCTGGAAGTGATCCGCTCCGAGTACGGCGATGCCCGTCGTACCGAGATTCTCGATGCACGTCTGGACCTGACCCTGGGTGACCTGATCACCGAAGAAGAGCGTGTGGTCACCATCTCCCATGGCGGCTATGCCAAGACCCAGCCATTGGCGGTCTATCAGGCTCAGCGTCGTGGCGGCAAGGGCAAGTCGGCCACCGGCATCAAGGATGAGGATTACATTGCTCACCTGCTGGTCGCCAACAGCCACACCACGCTGCTGATGTTCTCCAGCAAGGGCAAGGTGTACTGGCTCAAGACCTATGAGATCCCGGAAGCGTCCCGCGCTGCCCGTGGTCGTCCGTTGGTCAACCTGTTGCCGCTGAGCGACGGCGAATACATCACCACCATGCTGCCGGTTGACCTCGAAGCCATGCGCAAGCGTGCCGACGAAGAAGGCGAAGCCCTTGAGGGCGAGCTGGACGACGCGGAAAACAGCAGCGAGACCGAAGAAGAGCGCAAGGTCCGTATCAAGGCCGCCGACAAGAAGAAGGCTCCGTTCATCTTCATGTCCACCGCCAACGGTACCGTCAAGAAGACCCCGCTGGTTGCATTCAGCCGTCAACGCAGCTCGGGCCTCATTGCCCTTGAGCTGGACGAGGGCGACATCCTGATCTCCGCTGCCATTACCGATGGCGAACAGGAAATCATGCTGTTCTCCGATGGCGGCAAAGTGACCCGCTTCAAGGAATCCGATGTGCGCGCCATGGGGCGTACCGCTCGTGGCGTGCGTGGCATGCGTCTGCCAGAAGGGCAAAAGCTCATTTCGATGCTGATCCCGGAAGAAGGCAGCCAGATCCTCACCGCTTCCGAGCGCGGCTACGGCAAGCGTACGGCCATTTCCGAGTTCCCCGAGTACAAGCGTGGTGGTCAGGGTGTCATCGCCATGGTCAGCAATGAGCGTAACGGCCGTCTGGTTGGCGCAGTTCAGGTGCTTGATGGCGAAGAAATCATGCTGATTTCCGATCAGGGCACGCTGGTGCGTACCCGGGTGGGCGAAGTGTCCAGTCTGGGCCGTAACACTCAGGGCGTGACCCTGATCAAGCTGGCCAGCGACGAGAAACTGGTCGGTCTGGAGCGTGTTCAGGAGCCGTCGGAAGTCGAAGGCGAAGAGCTTGAAGGTGAAGAGGTTATTGACGGCGTGATCGTCGATGCCGCTGAAGTGGAAGTGGACGATGCCGGTGAAGACCTGCAAGCGGACGCTGCGCCAGATGAAGACGAACCGCAGAACTAAGCTGTAACGTAAATCAGGTAAGGGCTGGCTCGTCTGTGAGTGCATGTGCATTCCAGGCAAGTCCAGCCCTTGCGGCATTCGGCCAGCCCTGCAGCCGGATCAGAATTTCAGCAAGGAGCTGCCAGTCGCTGCGGCGTCTGTCTGCTCGTGGCAAGCAACCAGAAACAAGCGCGTACAGACCCAACGTATTTGACGAGAGTGGATATGAGCAAGCGAGCCTTTAACTTCTGCGCAGGTCCTGCTGCGCTTCCTGAAGCTGTTCTGCTGCGTGCCCAGGCGGAACTCCTCGACTGGCACGGCAAAGGCCTTTCCGTCATGGAAATGAGCCACCGCAGTGACGAGTTCGTCTCCATTGCCACCAAGGCCGAGCAGGATCTGCGCGATCTGCTGTCCATCCCCTCCAATTACAAAGTGCTGTTCCTGCAAGGCGGCGCGAGCCAGCAGTTCGCGCAGATTGCGCTGAACCTGCTGCCGGAAAACGGCAAGGCCGACTACATCGATACCGGCATCTGGTCGCAGAAGGCTATCGACGAGGCATCGCGCTACGGCACGGTCAACGTCGCCGCCAGCGCCAAGCCTTACGACTACTTTGCCATTCCCGGTCAGAACGAGTGGAAGCTGTCCAAGGATGCTGCCTACGTTCACTACGCGCCAAACGAAACCATTGGTGGTCTGGAATTCAACTGGATTCCCGAAACCGGCGACGTGCCGCTGGTTGCCGACATGTCTTCGGACATCCTCTCGCGCCCGGTGGACATCTCGCGTTTCGGCATGATCTACGCTGGCGCCCAGAAGAACATCGGCCCCAGCGGCATCGTGGTGGTGATCATTCGTGAAGACCTGCTGGGCCGCGCACGTTCGCTGTGCCCGACCATGCTCGACTACAAAGTCGCTGCCGACAATGGCTCGATGTACAACACGCCGCCGACCCTGGCCTGGTACCTGTCGGGGCTGGTCTTCGAATGGCTCAAAGAGCAGGGCGGTGTAGAGGCAATCGGCAAGCGCAACGAAATCAAACAGCGCACGCTGTATGACTTTATCGACGCCAGCGAGCTGTACAGCAACCCGATCAACAAGCCCGATCGTTCGTGGATGAACGTGCCGTTCCGTCTGGCTGACGATCGTCTCGACAAGCCGTTCCTGGCCGGTGCCGATGCAAACGGTCTGCTCAACCTCAAGGGCCATCGCTCGGTGGGCGGCATGCGTGCATCCATCTACAACGCAATCGATATCAACGCTATCAACGCGTTGGTGGCCTACATGAAAGACTTCGAGAAGGAGCACGGCTGATGTCCGAGCAAGAACTCAAGGCGCTTCGCGTCCGTATCGACAGCCTCGATGAGAAAGTTCTGGAGCTGATCAGCGAGCGTGCCCGCTGTGCCCAGGAAGTGGCCAGGGTCAAGATGTCCTCGCTGGCCGAAGGTGAAGTGCCTGTGTTCTATCGCCCGGAGCGCGAAGCTGCAGTGCTTCGGCGAGTCATGGAACGCAATCGTGGTCCGTTGAGCAACGAAGAGATGGCGCGGCTGTTCCGCGAAATCATGTCTTCCTGCCTCGCGCTTGAACAGCCGCTCAAGGTCGCCTATCTCGGCCCTGAGGGTACGTTTACCCAGGCCGCCGCGATGAAGCATTTCGGGCATGCAGTCATCAGTCTGCCGATGGCTGCGATTGACGAAGTGTTTCGTGAAGTGGTTGCCGGTGCCGTGAATTTTGGCGTGGTCCCGGTGGAAAACTCCACCGAAGGCGCGGTCAACCACACGCTCGACAGCTTTCTTGAACACGACATGGTCATCTGTGGCGAAGTCGAGCTGCGTATCCACCACCATTTGCTGGTGGGCGAAAGCACCAAGACGCAAAGCATCACGCGCATCTATTCCCACGCTCAGTCGCTGGCCCAGTGCCGCAAATGGCTCGATGCTCATTACCCGAATGTCGAACGTGTGGCCGTTGCCAGCAACGCCGAAGCCGCCAAGCGGGTCAAGGGCGAGTGGAATTCGGCGGCTATCGCTGGCGATATGGCGGCAGGCCTGTATGGTCTGACGCGTCTTGCGGAAAAGATCGAAGATCGCCCGGACAACTCCACGCGCTTCCTCATCATCGGCAACCAGGAAGTCCCGCCGACCGGCGATGACAAGACCTCGATCATTGTGTCGATGAGCAATAAGCCGGGTGCGCTGCACGAGCTGCTGGTGCCGTTTCACGAGAGCGGTCTGGACCTGACACGCATCGAAACCCGCCCGTCGCGCAGTGGCAAGTGGACTTACGTGTTTTTCATCGACTTTGTCGGCCATCACCAGGACCCGCTGGTCAAGGCCGTGCTGGAAAAAATCAGCAGTGAAGCCGTTGCCTTGAAGGTGCTGGGTTCCTACCCGAAAGCGGTTCTTTGAGGGCGTTGTGCATGATCCGTTTGTTTGTTGTCTTGTCGGGCTGTCAGGTGTGTTCGCGTGGTTGATGTAATTTCTGAACAACCGGCCCGGCCGTTGATCGGTCGTCTGGTGGTCGTGGGGCTTGGGCTGATCGGCGGCTCCTTTGCCAAGGGCGTGCGCGAAAGCGGCCTGTGTCGCGAAGTCGTCGGCGTCGATCTTGATCCGCAGTCGCGAAAGCTGGCTGTCGAACTGGGGGTAGTGGATCGCTGTGAGGCCGATCTTGCCGTGGCCTGTCATGGTGCCGACGTGATTCAGTTGGCGGTGCCGATTCTGGCTATGGAAAAGCTCCTCGCGCTGCTTGCGCCGCTGGATCTGGGTAACGCAATTCTCACCGATGTCGGCAGTGCCAAAGGCAACGTGGTCAGCGCTGCGCGCCAGGCATTCGGCCATATGCCGACACGTTTTGTGCCCGGGCATCCGATTGCCGGGTCCGAGCAGAGCGGCGTTGAAGCATCCAACGCGGCGCTGTTCAGGCGTCATAAAGTCATTCTGACCCCGCTGGCTGAGACCGATCCTCAAGCGGTGGCGATTGTCGACCGGTTGTGGTCTGTCTTGGGCGCCGATGTCGAGCACATGCAGGTCGAGCGTCACGATGAGGTGTTGGCTGCAACCAGCCATCTGCCGCATTTGCTGGCATTCGGTCTGGTCGACTCACTGGCCAAGCGTAATGAAAACCTGGACATATTCAGGTATGCCGCTGGCGGTTTCCGTGATTTCACGCGTATTGCAGGCAGCGATCCGACCATGTGGCACGACATCTTCATGGCCAATCGGCAAGCAGTACTGCGCACGCTGGACAGCTTTCGTACGGATCTCGATGCCTTGCGCGATGCGGTAGACGCTGGCGATGGCGCACAACTGAAGGATGTGTTCACCCGCGCTCGCGCAGCCAGGGAGCACTTCGGCAGAATTCTGGCCAGTCGTGCCCGGGTCGATACAGCGTCTGGCGACCATCGTGAGGTTCGCGGCGGGCCTGCGGATGGCGTGAGCCACCACATCAAAGGGCCGGTGGATGTCATGTCTGCGGTGCTGTTCATGGTGGCAACGTCGATCAGCGAAGGGTGCGACTTGCTGCTCGAGGACGTTCCGGTCAGTTCCCTTGGTGAGGGGGCGATCGATATCCTGCGCCTGATGGGCGGCGACATCGTGCTGCAAAATATCCGCAAACTGGCGAGCGGGACGCTCGCAGGCCTGCATGTCCGCTCCGCCCGGCTGAAAGGGGCTGATATTCCTGAAGCGCTGGTGCCATTGGCGATCAATACATTTCCGGTGCTGCTTGTTGCCGCAGCGTGTGCAGAAGGGCGTACCATTCTGCGCGGCGCACAGGCGCTGCAAGCCGACGAGTCAGAGTGCGTCAGGCTGATGGCCGATGGTCTGCTGGCTCTGGGTATCGAGGCCGAGCCTGTGCTGGATGGCATTATTATCGAAGGCGGTGTGCCAGGTGGCGGCGAGGTTGATGCTCGCAGCGATCAGCGTATCGTCATGGCGTTTCGCGTTGCATCGTTGAGGGCTTCGGCGCCCATCCGTATTCAAGCGTGCGCGGATGCCGCCGCATCGTTTCCCCATTTTCTGGCGCTGTGCGCTCAGGTTGGCATGCGTGTAGCGCAAGAGGACAAAAAGTGAAAATCAAAGCTCCCGTTATCACCATCGACGGACCCAGCGGTTCCGGAAAGGGCACTGTAGCCGGGTTGCTGGCCAGAAAACTCGGCTGGTGCCTGCTTGATTCCGGTGCGCTGTATCGTCTTCTGGCTTTTGCCGCGCGTAATCATGGCGTCGACCTGACCAATGAAGAGGCGCTCAAGCTTCTGGCCGCTCATTTGGATGTGCAGTTCGAAGCGACTGCGGCAGGGCAGGGGCAGCGCATCATTCTGGAAGGCGAGGATGTCACCCATGCCATTCGCAACGAGCAGGTAGGCAGCGGCGCGTCGCAGGTGGCTTCGCTGCCGGCGGTGCGCGACGCCTTGCTGTTGCGCCAGCGCGCTTTTCAGGAGGAGCCGGGCCTTGTTGCAGATGGTCGAGACATGGGCACCGTGGTGTTCCCGGATGCACCACTGAAGATATTCCTCACTGCCAGTGCCGAGGAGCGTGCGCGCAGGCGTTACTTGCAGTTGAAGGCCAAGGGCGATGATGTTAGTCTGTCGAGTCTGCTAGATGAGATATGTGCACGCGACGAGCGTGACACCCAGCGAGCGGTAGCCCCGCTGAAGCCGGCGCACGACGCCATACAGCTGGATTCCACTGAATTGTCCATCGAGCAGGTGCTGGAACGCATTCTGAGCGAAATCGCGCTTCGCGGTATCGCCGGATGACGAAGAAGCGTGTGGGAGACCAGTCATAGTCCCGCAGGCTTTCTTTTACTTGAACGAAACCCACGTTGTCTGGAACGTGGCAGATGGGCGTATTCTTCGCCCTTGATCAACAGGAATTAAAATGAGCGAAAGCTTTGCAGAACTTTTTGAAGAAAGCCTAAAGACCCTCAACCTTCAGGCTGGTTCGATCATCACCGCTATCATCGTGGATATCGACTACCAGGCAGGTTGGGTTACGGTTCACGCCGGTCTGAAATCTGAAGGCCTCATCCCGCTGGAACAGTTCCACAACGACGCTGGCGAGCTGACCATCAAGATCGGCGATGAAGTTCACGTTGCGCTGGACGCGGTCGAAGATGGCTTTGGCGAAACCAAGCTGTCCCGCGAAAAAGCCAAGCGTGCCGAGTGCTGGATCGTTCTGGAAGCGGCTTTCGCAGCTGAAGAAGTGGTCAAGGGCGTTATCAACGGTAAGGTTAAAGGCGGCTTCACTGTCGACGTTAACGGCATCCGTGCGTTCCTGCCTGGTTCTCTGGTTGACGTCCGCCCTGTGCGTGACACGACTCACCTGGAAGGCAAAGAGCTCGAGTTCAAGGTCATCAAGCTGGACCAGAAGCGCAACAACGTTGTCGTTTCCCGTCGCAGTGTCCTGGAAGCCGAGAACAGTGCCGAGCGCGAAGCTCTTCTCGAGTCCCTGCAGGAAGGCCAACAGGTCAAGGGTATCGTCAAGAACCTCACCGATTACGGCGCATTCGTCGATCTGGGTGGCGTCGATGGCCTGCTGCACATCACCGACATGGCCTGGAAGCGCATCAAACATCCATCGGAAATCGTCAACGTTGGCGATGAGATCGATGTAAAGGTCCTGAAGTACGATCGCGAGCGCAATCGTGTTTCCCTGGGTCTGAAGCAACTGGGTGAAGATCCATGGGTTGCTATCAAGGCTCGCTACCCGGAAAGCACCCGCGTTACCGCGCGTGTTACCAACCTGACCGACTACGGCTGCTTCGCAGAGCTGGAAGAAGGCGTGGAAGGCCTGGTACACGTTTCCGAAATGGACTGGACCAACAAGAACATCCACCCTTCGAAAGTCGTTCAGGTTGGCGACGAAGTGGAAGTCATGGTTCTGGACATCGACGAAGAGCGTCGTCGTATCTCCCTCGGCATCAAACAGTGCAAATCCAACCCATGGGAAGATTTCTCTGGCCAGTTCAACAAGGGCGATAAAATCTCCGGCACCATCAAGTCGATCACCGATTTCGGTATCTTCATTGGTCTGGACGGCGGCATCGACGGCCTGGTTCACCTGTCCGATATCTCCTGGAACGAAGTGGGCGAAGAAGCCGTACGTCGCTTCAAGAAGGGCGACGAGCTCGACACCGTGATCCTGTCTGTTGATCCTGAGCGTGAGCGCATCTCGCTGGGTATCAAGCAGCTGGAAAGCGATCCGTTCTCCGAGTACGTCACTGTCAATGACAAGGGCGCTATCGTTCGCGGTATCGTTAAAGAAGTTGACGCCAAAGGCGCCATCATCACCCTGGCCGACGACATCGAAGCGACCCTCAAAGCCTCTGAAATCAGCCGTGACCGCGTTGAAGACGCGCGTAACGTTCTGAAAGAAGGCGAAGAGATCGAAGCCAAGATCATCAGCGTTGACCGCAAGAGCCGCGTAATCAGCTTGTCCATCAAGTCGAAAGACGTTGAAGACGAGAAAGAAGCCATTCAGAGCCTGCGTAGCAAGCCTGAAGTCGCTGAAAGCACTGGTCCTACCACCATTGGTGACCTGCTGCGCGCGCAAATGGAAAAACAGAACTAAGTTCTGCTTGACCACAAAAAGGACGACTTCGGTCGTCCTTTTTTATTTCTGCTGCTAAGGCCTTACAGGTTCTTGTTTCAGGAATGTCTGCACAGGCACTGCCCAGGCTGCCAAATGTCCTCAGTGGCCTCTCAGGCCGTCTCTATTCTTCGAATGCTCCAGCTCCCTTCCGATACGTCTCGCCTGTAATGTGGGTGTAATCTTTTCATGCCTGGTAGACAGTATTGAACATAAGTCAATAGATGGGCTGTTCAAATTCATCCGGTCATGCTAAAACCTTCCAAGCGCTGATCTAGCTGCTTGAAAAAGAAGGGAAAAATATGACGAAGTCGGAGTTGATCGAACGAATTGTCACCCATCAAGGGCTGCTCTCATCCAAGGATGTCGAGCTGGCCATCAAGACCATGCTTGAACAAATGTCCCAGTGCCTGGCGACCGGTGACCGAATCGAAATTCGGGGTTTTGGCAGCTTTTCACTGCATTACCGTGCACCGCGAGTAGGGCGCAACCCGAAGACCGGCCAGTCGGTTAGTCTCGACGGCAAGTTTGTCCCGCATTTCAAACCGGGCAAAGAGTTGCGGGATCGGGTCAATGAGGATGAAGAAGAGGGCTTTTGAAGCCATTTACCACAGGATCACCAGATGCGTATCTTCAAACGAGTCATTTTGATCGTCGCCGTGTTGCTTGCTGTTTTGGCAACAACCGTGTTCGTGCTTGAAAACCGGCAATCTGTCGCGGTAACTTTTTTCGGCTGGTCAGCGCCTCAGCTTCCGTTGGCATTGCCAGTTGTCCTGGCTCTGCTGCTGGGCATGGTTATCGGTCCGGTGCTGACATGGATATCCAGTCTTCGCAAAAAACGTACGCCTTCCCCTCGCTCCGTTTGAGCAGCGCTGATCAGGCGTCGCCGAAGGCATTTCTGGCGACGTAATATGCGTATTCTCCACGCCCTTGCACCCCATCGAATGGCATGCGGCGTTTCGAGGCTGGCATGTGCTTCACGCTTATCGTCGGTATTCTTCAAAAATCGGACTTATAATTCTGTCAGTTTATTCTTCTGTTGTACGAAGAGTAGTTACTTCAGTGTGTAGGATTAATCTCTTTTTTAATTCAGGTGCCCATTCTAAAGGGGTAGCCGGTTATCTTCTTTAGCAGCGCCGATTGCTGCTGTCCTGACAGCTTTGTGTCAAGTCTTGAAAATAAGCCTTTCACGTGCAGAATGCGCCGAAACTTACTGTTCAGATCCGATGCCGGATGTTGCAAACATCAAGTACAGGCTGGCAAGAAAAGGTAACTGCATGTCTTATCCGGAAATCATTCATCACGGTGCTGTCGATACGGTAACCGGTTCCTGTCATCAATTGTGTATGGACGCCTCGAGCAACCTGTTGATCGACTGCGGCTCGGTGCAGGAGCGCGGTGAGCGTGCCGCCTCGTTCGGGTTCGATCCCGAGACCATCAGAGCGCTGCTGGTCACCCATGTGCACAATGACCATGTCGGGCGTATCCCCGAGTTGCTGGCCTCTGGCTACAAGGGACCCATACTGTGCAGCGAGCCCAGCGCCCATCTGCTGCCACTGGTCATGGAAGATATTCTGAAGATCGAGTTTGCGCATGACCCCGAACAAATACAGCGTTACCTGGAGCTCATCAACAAGAGAATCATCGCGCTGCCATTCGATAACTGGTTCAGTCTGGTCGAACACGAAAAATTGCACTGCCGGGTTCGTCTGCAGCGTGCCGGACATATACTCGGTTCTGCCTATATCGAGTGCGATCTGCATTACCCTGCGCAAGGGCGTTCCCTGCGTGTAGTGTTCTCCGGTGATCTCGGCGCAAGTCACACACCGTTTCTGCCAGCCCCCAAGCCCCCGGAACGCGCGGATGTTCTGATTCTGGAAAGCACTTACGGTGATCGCCTTCACGAGGATCGCAGCATTCGCCAGCAAGCACTTGAGCAGATCATTGACAAGGCACTCGAAGATAACGGCACCGTTCTGATACCTGCGTTCAGCATCGGCCGTACTCAGGAATTGCTCTACGAGCTGGAGGACATTCTGCGGCGCAAAATGCCGTTGAATCACTCTGTCGAAAACAGTGCGCTCCCGGCTGGAGGTGAAGTACCGCCTGCCGATTGGTCGAGATTGCCGATCATTCTTGACTCACCTCTGGCGAGCCGGTTCACGAAGGTTTATCAGGCATTCGAAGACTATTGTGATGAGGATGCCCGGCTAAGGCTTGACGCTGGCAGAAAGCCGCTGGGTTTCGAGCAGCTGATCACCGTCGATACGCATGAGGAGCACCTGCGTACCGTCAACTACCTGACCAGCACTGCGCGTCCGGCCATCGTGATTGCCGGCAACGGCATGTGCGTCGGCGGCAGAATTGTCAATTACCTGAAAGCCATGTTGGGCGATGCCAGGCATAACGTGGTGTTTGTCGGCTATCAGGGCAAGGGCACACCCGGTGCAGCCATCCAGATGCACGGTCCTTTGGGTGGCTATGTCGAACTGGATCGTGAACGCTTTGATATCCACGCAGAGGTTCATACTGCCAAAGGTTACTCCGCCCATGCGGATCAGGCAGGACTTGTCAGTTTCGTGACCGGCATGAAAGAGTGGCCTGCGCAGATTCGACTGGTGCATGGCGAGGCAACTGCGAAAAAGATGCTGGGGAATATTCTGGGTCGTAAATACTCGCTTGAAAAAAGAACCGTGGAACTGCTTATTCCTTGAGGGGCGAGCGTGCTAGTTATGGTTGGGGGGTAATTGAATTTTCAAGGTGTGCACCTGACCCGGTTTAGTGTAAATCACCTCTGGCCCACACTGAAGGCCGGAGGGCACTGATGCAGGGATTTATACAGTTGATTCAGGTGCGTTGCCGAAAAGGGTTCTTACGCCAGCTGGAAAGTTATAAAATGAATTGAAGATATTTCAGTTGTCAAAAAGCGTCATATACGGAATATTTGGCTAATTTGGAAGGGCGTTCTTGCATGAGCGGTGATGTTGCATTGGTTGCAATAACAGGTGCGACAGGTTTCGTGGGCAGTGCTGTGGTGCGCCGATTGATTGAGCATACCGGTCATTCTGTTCGGGTCGCGGTGCGAGGGGCCTATAGCTGCTCTTCAGAACGCATCAATGTTGTCAGCGCAGAGTCTCTGGCCCCGGATAACCAATGGTCTGATCTTGTGGCCGGGGCGCATGTAGTTATTCATTGTGCTGCCCGGGTCCATGTACTCAATGAGACTGCTGACGAGCCGGATCAGGAATACTTTCGCGCCAATGTCACTGCGACGCTGAATCTTGCCGAGCAAGCTGCAGCAGCGGGGGTCAGGCGCTTTATCTTCCTCAGCTCCATCAAGGCCAACGGCGAGTTCACCCATCTCGGTGCGCCGTTCAGAGCCGACGATCCCTGTAATCCACTGGACGCTTATGGTGTTTCCAAGCAGAAGGCCGAGGAGGGGCTACGCGAGCTTTCTGCCCGATCCGGTATGCAGGTTGTGATTATTCGTCCGGTTCTGGTCTATGGCCCGGGGGTCAAGGCCAACTTCAAGAGCATGATGCGCTGGCTCGACAAGGGGCTGCCGCTTCCGCTCGGGTCCATCAACAATCGTCGAAGCTTGGTGGCGGTGGATAATCTGGCTGATCTGGCCATGGTCTGCGTCGATCATCCTGCTGCAGGTGACCAGACATTTCTGGTCAGTGACGGGGACGATCTGTCCACTACCCGACTTCTGCGTGAAATGGGCAAGGCCCTCGGAAAACCGGCACGCTTGCTGCCGGTGCCTGCAGGGCTGTTGAAAAGCGCTGCTGCATTGCTTGGCAAGAAAGCCTTTTCACAACGGTTATGCAGCTCGCTGCAGGTCGATATCAGTAAAACCTGTACGATGCTGGACTGGCATCCACCTGTGAGTATTGAACACGCCATGCAGGATACTGCTCGATATTATCTGGAACACGACAAACATGATTGAGTGGCTGTCAGTCATTGCTATTGCCTTTGTGTCTCTGCTTCTGACGGCGTTGCTGCGCAAGTATGCCCTCGCCAGAAGTTTGATCGACGTTCCAAATGCCCGCAGCTCACATTCCACACCTACACCCAGGGGCGGTGGCGTTTCTATCGTCGTTACCTTTGTCATGGCGATGGCAGTTCTGGCTTGGGCGGGGGGGCTATCTGCATCGGCTCTTGCTGCAATCGTCGGCTCGGGAGGGCTGGTCGCCGTGATCGGTTTCATGGACGATCATGGGCACATCGCCGCACGATGGCGCCTGCTGGGGCATTTTTTTGCCGCTGCCTGGGCGTTGTTCTGGCTGGACGGGCTCGCTCCGGTTGACATCATGGGGTGGACATTCACCCCTGGTGCAGTCGGCCAGGTACTCGCGGCGTTCTACCTGGTATGGATGTTGAATCTTTATAACTTCATGGACGGTATTGACGGGATCGCTGGTATCGAGGCAGTTACGGTGTGCCTGGGCATGAGCATCATTTATGCGCTCGGTGACTATGTCGGGCTGTCGTGGGAGGTGCTTTTGCTGGCTGCCGCCGTTGCCGGTTTCCTTTATTGGAATTTTCCGCCGGCGAAGATATTCATGGGCGATGCAGGCAGCGGATTTCTCGGAATAGTGCTCGGTGTGCTATCCATTCAGGGTTCCTGGGCCTCGCCTCAGTTACTCTGGTCCTGGCTGATTCTGCTGGGTGTGTTTATTGTCGACGCCACGGTAACGCTTGTCCGGCGTCTGTTGCGCAAGGAAAAGCTCTATGAGGCCCATCGCAGCCATGCTTATCAGTTCGCGTCACGTCATTACGGCAGGCATTCGCCGGTCACGCTGGCTGTGGGGCTGATCAATCTGGTCTGGTTGTTACCTATTGCGATGTGGGTGGCACTGGGCGATGGCGAAGGGCTGATATGGACGGTAATTGCGTACATCCCCCTTGTTTTTCTGGCGCTAAGGTTCCGCGCCGGTGAGGCGGAAATCAGGTAACGAAGCGGTTTTCTGGTTGTCTCAGGCTCGTAGCTGTTTCACAGATACTGGTATGAGGTGATGGTTCAGCCGGTATCATAACGGAGCATTAAACAATTGATGAGCAGGTTGCGGGCCAGTTTGCTGGCTCTACCACGCCGCAAAAAGCGAATAATTCAGGTCGCTGCTGACGTTCTTCTTGTCTGGCTCGCGCTGTGGATGTCGTTTGTCGTGCGCTTGGGAATTGATGAGTTGATCAATCCTCTGGAAAAACATACCTGGCTTTTCATCAGTGCGCCGCTGGCTGCTATCCCATTGTTCATTCGTTTTGGCATGTACCGCGCGGTGATGCGCTATTTCGGCAACGACGCCCTGATTGCGATCATCAAGGCCGTCACGATGTCCTCTCTGATCCTCGGTTGCATGGTCTACGTTTACAGCAATCACCAGCAATTGGTGCCGCGCTCGGTCATCTTCAACTACTGGTGGCTGAGCATGGTGATGATCGGCGGCCTGCGCCTGGCCATGCGGCAGTATTTTCTCGGCGACTGGTTCGCCGCAGCGCAACACGTACCCTTTGCCAAGAGTGACAACGGTCTGCAGAAGGTCGCCATTTACGGCGCTGGCGCGGCAGGAAACCAATTGGTTGCTGCCTTGCGCATGGGACGCCTTATGCATCCGGTGGCGTTCATTGACGATGACGAATCGATTTCCAATCGGGTGATTTCCGGCCTTCAGGTCTACAAGCCCCGAAATATCCAGCGAATGATAGATTCCACTGGTGCTCAGGAAATCCTGTTGGCGATCCCGTCTTCATCGCGCGGGCGTCGCCGGGAAATTCTGGGCTTTCTGGAAGGCTTTCCGCTCCACGTACGAAGCGTTCCCGGCTTCATGGACCTTGCCGCTGGCAGGGTCAAGGTAGACGATCTTCAGGAAGTCGATATCGCGGACCTTCTGGGACGCGATGCAGTTCCGGCCCGAGACAACCTGCTTGAGCACTGCATAAAGGGCAAAACGGTGCTGGTAACCGGCGCAGGCGGCTCGATCGGCTCAGAGTTGTGCCGACAGATATTACTGTTGCAGCCCACCCAGTTGCTGTTGCTCGACCACAGCGAGTTCAACCTCTACAGCATTCTTACCGAGCTTGAGCAGCGAGCGGCTCGCGAGTCTCTCTCGGTCAAGTTGCTGCCCATACTCGGGTCGGTACGCAATCACCCCAAGCTGCTGTCGATCATGAAAACCTGGAAGGTCGACACGGTCTATCACGCTGCAGCCTACAAGCATGTCCCTATGGTCGAGCACAATATTGCCGAGGGAGTCATCAATAACGTCGTCGGTACGCTCAATACCGCACAGGCGGCGTTGCAGGCGGGTGTTTCCAACTTCGTTCTGATTTCCACCGACAAGGCAGTGCGCCCGACCAACGTGATGGGCAGCACCAAGCGCCTTGCCGAACTGATACTGCAGGCGCTGAGTCGCGAGACCGCGCCGGTGATATTCGGTGACAAGGCCAACGTTTATCAGGTCAACAAGACGCGCTTCACAATGGTTCGTTTCGGCAATGTGCTCGGGTCGTCCGGTTCGGTTATTCCGCTGTTTCACAAGCAGATCCAGTCAGGCGGACCGTTGACGGTGACGCATCCCAAGATCACCCGTTACTTCATGACCATCCCCGAGGCCGCGCAGCTGGTCATTCAGGCGGGTTCCATGGGGCATGGTGGGGATGTGTTCGTTCTGGACATGGGCGAGCCGGTCAAGATTGTCGAACTGGCCGAGAAAATGATCCACCTGTCCGGTCTGTCCATTCGCTCCGAAAAAAACCCGCAGGGAGATATCTCCATCGAATTCACCGGGCTGCGTCCTGGTGAAAAGCTCTATGAAGAGCTGTTGATCGGGGACAACGTCGTTGCCACCGAGCACCCGATGATCATGAGTGCGAATGAAGATTTCCTGCAGTGGGATGTCTTGAAGGGCCGTCTTGTAAAACTGCTGGATGCGGTGGATCGCGACGATTACAACAGCGTGCGTCAATTGCTGCGAGAAACCGTAAACGGGTATGCACCGGAAGGTGAAATCGTTGACTGGATGTATCAGGAACGCAGCGGCGAACCGTGATTTGATCAACGATTACCGAGTGCCCGGCAACGGCAGACATACGTTGATTGATCTGGACATAGACAGCAACGCTCGACTTCTTTTCCAGGCGGCAGCAGTGCTCTAAGTTTCAGGCACAGCATGTGAAATGCTGCCTTTAACTGTTATGGAGCCTTATCTATGCGAACCCGTATCTTCAGTGCTTTGATCTTTGCCTTGCTTACCAGTGCCTCGGTTGCGGTCAACGCCACTGCGGCACCGTCTTCCTCCGCCGTGTCGCCCGCCACCATGGAAAACGCAGCGCCCGCCGCCGTTCACGAGCAACGTAACGATAAGGTCAATCTCAATACCGCTGATGCGCAAATGCTTCAGAAAGAACTGGCGGGTATAGGAAAAAACAAGGCCGATGCCATCGTTGCTTACCGGGACGCCAATGGCGAGTTTACCTCCGTCGATGAATTGATCGAAGTAAAGGGCATTGGCAAGGCTATTCTGGAGAGGAATCGCGAGAAGCTGGCAATTGATTAAGCCTCGCTCTATCCATTAAAAAAACAGGCCGATCAATGATCGGCCTGTCTGTTTATGCACGCTTTATCGAGAACGGATCTTGATAACGTTCTGTTTTCGATAAGTCAGTTGGCGCTCTTCTTTATCTCCTGTTTGAGATAGTCCCGGGTCGTGTCCAGAATGCGCTGCGACAATTCTTCGTTAAAAGCACTGCGGGCGAGTACCAGGCCGCCTACCAAGGTAGACAGCACCGGCAGGCTCTTGGATTCAGCACCCGTCTGCGCCAGAGACTGATCGAACAGTTCCAGCAAGTGAAGAATGATTTTATCCGTTGTTGCGCTGGGCTGGTCGCGCTGACCCAGTTCCAGGCACATGGTCGGTAGTGGACAACCGCCGTCTGGCGAATCGCGACTGTCTATAGAGAGGTAGAGATCAATGAATTCACTGAGCGAGTCCTGTCTGGCGAAAACGTCGCTGGTGATTCCTTTTACATTGTCGAGGGCGTGACTCAATGCCTGTTCAACAAGATCATCCTTGGATTTGAAATGCGCGTAGAAACCGCCATGGGTCAAGCCCAGTGCCTTCATCAAAGGTTGTAGGCCCGTAGCACCAATGCCATCGCGACGAAAGCGCATGGACGCTTCCTTGACGATACGTTGATGGGTTTGGGCCTTATGATCGAGCGCGTAACGCATGCGCTGAGTCTCCAGAGATGGGCCAATGTGTAACAGCATTTATACATGGATAGATGAATCGATGCAGCAGGCTTTCAATCGTGATGAGAACTTGTACCGGAATCAAGTGAAAGAACGCCTGTCTGCTTATCCAGCTAATGAGTGAGGCTGGCTGAAAAACGCAAACTGTTCCCGCGCAGAATGCAGGCACGGGTGCTCACTGAGCGCGCTGCCCTGTAAAACCACGACGTCGTCGACAAGAGGTCGATCATTCTCCAGCCCTTTGTGCAGAAGGCGTGCACGGGATTGCCTGCCTACAGTCCGGAAATTGTTGTCCTACAAGCCTTTGACTTCTGGCGTCAATCCCGGAGAATCTCGCCCGCTGTTTTCGAGGGGAGCGCTGAACTGCCGGCTTTTTCGACGCGCTGCCCTTTTTGATAAACCGGCCACGGAGAGTCGACCGGATGAATGATCAGGCTAACGGCGTCGTAGAACGCCTGGATGTAGCTCCCGAGAGCATCGCCTCTTGGAACCGTAATGACACCACCTGGATGCTCGGATTGTTCGGTACTGCCATTGGCGCAGGTACGCTGTTCCTGCCCATCAATGCAGGCATCGGTGGTTTCTGGCCACTGATGGTGCTGGCGTTGCTGGCGTTTCCCATGACGTTCTATGCCCACCGCGGGCTGACCCGTTTCGTACTGTCCGGGCGTGAAGGGGCCGATATCACTGAAGTGGTCGAGCAGCATTTCGGCAAAAGCGCCGGCGCGATGATCACCTTGCTGTATTTTTTTGCGATCTTTCCGATTCTGCTGATCTACAGCGTGGCCCTCACCAATACCGTGGGCAGTTTTCTTGAGCATCAGTTGCACATAGCGCCGCCGCCACGCGCAGCGCTGGCGTTCGTGCTGATCATGGGCCTGCTGGCCGTGGTGCGTTGTGGCGAGCGGATCATCGTCAAGGCGATGAGCCTTATGGTTTACCCTTTCATCGTCGCACTGCTGTTTCTGGCGGTATTCCTGATTCCGCACTGGACCGGTGGCATCCTGAGTACCGCGACCACCTTTCCCGAGCCTTCAGCGTTCCTGCCTACCCTGTGGCTGGCCATTCCGGTAATGGTATTTTCGTTCAACCACACGCCGATCATCTCGGCGTTTGCCGTTGATCAGAAACGTCAGTACGGCGAAAACGCCGAGGTACGCAGTTCGCAGATACTGGCCCGCGCCCACGGTTTGATGGTGGTGATGGTGCTGTTCTTCGTGTTCAGTTGCGTATTAACGCTCTCGCCAGCCCAATTGGCCGAGGCCAAGGCACAGAACATTTCGATCCTTTCCTACCTGGCCAACCACTTCAACAACCCGACCATCGCCTTCGTGGCGCCGCTGATTGCGTTCGTGGCTATTTCCAAGTCGTTTCTCGGCCACTACATCGGTGCAAGCGAGGGCCTGAAAGGGCTGGTTCTGAAAACCGGGCGTCGTCCTGCACCAAAGGCGCTGGATCGTCTGACAGCAGTCTTCATGCTGGTGGTGTGCTGGATGGTCGCAACGCTGAACCCGAGCATTCTGGGCATGATCGAGACCCTGGGCGGGCCGGTGATTTCGGCGCTGCTGTTCCTGATGCCGATGTATGCCGTCTACAAAGTACCCGCCATGCGCAAATATGCAGGTGCATGGTCGAACTACTTTGTGGTGGCCGCCGGTGTGGTGGCGATCTCTGCACTGATTTTTTCGCTGACACGCTGAACCCGGCAGACATGATCCTGGAAGCTGCGCCGATATACCGGCGCAGCCTTTGGCCAGGCTCTGCAATCAGGGTCAATCCACAGGTTCGGGATACAACGGCCTGGACAAATGCATGATGCTGGCATAGTCATAGACGTACTGGCGTCCCGCATGGCTGGTGGAACGCAATTGGTCGATCAGCTGTCGCTCTTTCTTGTTCAGGTATCTCAACGCCGGATCTTGACTGGACTTCAGGCGATCACGTTCATGGGCGTCAGGGAAAGCGATGACGTTCGTCATGAAAAATCTCCTTGGGTTTTAGTCCTTGTTTGCTTTGATGTTGCCCCGGTTGCGGTGATGATGGCGACGCTTCACCTTACCCACAAAAACTTGGTGCGATCAACCCTGTAGATGCCGGGTGTGTCACATCGTTTGTGTGATCTCGTAGGATTGTCCGCTGCCGTTGATGACAATCTGTACGGCATCGTCTTCGAATTTTCCCAGCAAGCTCTGCCCCAGCGGTGCCTTGGCAGTGATGACCGTGACCAGTTGTTCACCTGCGCTGACCTTCAGGCCAGCAGCATCAGGGCCGAGAAACAGGTATTGCGTCTGACCGCTCAAGGCTTCGACAGCGACAAGATCACCGGTCTGAATGCCGCGTGATTCATCGAATGGCTTGAGCGACCATTTCCGATACGCCGCCAGCGACTGGCGAATCTCCTCGACACGTCGTGCCTGGCCTGCTGCCAGATACGATGCTTCCAGCCCCAGCGTGTCGTATTTGTTCTCGGCAATATTCTCTTCGTGGGTTGCCGTTTCGTAGGCGGTCTGTGCCGCCCGTTGCGCGATGTCCAGATCGATTTCCAGCTTGTCGATGATCGATTGCAGCACGTCCTGCTTGTTCATGGTTTATCCGCAGTACTGATTGATGCTGGCGCGACTTTTTTCGCTCGGCGCAGTGCGGTCCTGCTGTATCCAGAAATCACACTTGGAACGGTTGAAGGTGCGCTGTTGTTGTTCCTGAGCCTGTTCACGGGCCTGACGGGCCTCGCTTTCACGCAGGCTTTGCTCGTATTTGCGGAACATTTCAGTCTCCGGGCCAGACGGCGCGGCAGTTTTTTGCGCAGGCGGGGCGGTGAGCTGGGCGGCGGCGTTTTCCAACGCCTGGGTTTGCGCCGGGGGCAGGCTTTTGTAATACAGCAGTGCGGTCAGAAACACCGCCATTACGCCCAGCCAGATACCCAGCGCAATGCAGACAATCAATTTCAACGACACATACAGGTCGCGACGGCGGGTAGTGGATGACATGGCTGAACTCCTTGCAGGGCAACAGATGCGATTGTGCCATGCCTGATGGCCGGGCATGAAAACTGTGCTGTCCAGTGGCATCAGGCTGGTGGCAACGGGGCGTTCTGAACGACAATCAACGTTTTTTGCCATCCAGCCTCAGGGAGCCACGATGAAAGTCTCGTGGGACATTTTTTGCAGCGTAGTCGACAACTACGGTGATGCCGGCGTGACCTGGCGTCTGGCACGCCAGCTGGTTGCCGAGCAGGGTCTGCATGTGCGTTTATGGATCGATGACCTGTCGGCTTTCGTTCGCTTGTGTCCCGACGCTGATCTTAAGGCTCAGCAGCAATGGCAAGAGGGCGTGAGGGTGTGCCAGTGGCCCGCTGAATGGGTAAACAGCGATATTCCTGACGTGGTCATCGAGGCCTTTGCCTGCCGCCTGCCGACGCCCTATACCGAATCGATGCTGCAGCGTTCGCCAAGGCCGCTGTGGTTGAACCTTGAGTACCTCAGCGCCGAAGACTGGGTCTCGGGTTGCCACGGTTTGCCTTCGCCACAGTTGAACGGTTTGAAGAAGTTCTTTTTCTTTCCCGGATTTTCCGACGCCACGGGCGGCTTGCTGCGCGAAAGAAACCTGATCGAACAGCGCCAGAGATTTCAGCAAGACAAGGCCGCGAGGCAAGGTTTCTTGCAGGGGTTGGGCGTCGAACCGTTGCCTGATGCCCGCTTGATCTCGGTATTTGCCTATGAAAATCCCGGGCTGGGCAGCTGGCTTGACGCGCTGGCCAGCGACAGTCGGCCGAATCACCTGCTGGTGCCGGAGGGGCGCATTCTCGCCGATCTGCGGCGCTGGCTGGGTGTCGACGATGAGTTACACGCAGGTTTCATGCAGGTAAGGGGAGGGCTGACGGTTCAGGTGTTACCGTTCATCCGCCAGGAACGCTACGACCAACTGCTGTGGAGCTGCGATTTCAACGTCGTGCGCGGCGAAGATTCATTCGTCCGTGCGCAATGGGCGGGGCGGCCGATGCTCTGGCACATCTATCAGCAGGAAGACGACGCGCACCTGCCCAAGCTTGATGCGTTTTTAGCGCTCTACCTGGCGGATCTTGCGCCTGAGGCAGCGCATGCTGTGAATCAGTTCTGGCAGAACTGGAATATCGGCAGCGACCTGGACGAAAGCTGGCTGGCACTCACCGAACACTGGGCTGAAATTGAAAAGCACGCCGGGCACTGGTGTCTGCAACAAGCCGCACAGACTGATCTTGCCACGGCGCTGGTGCAGTTTTATGGAAATTCGCTATGATACGCGGCCTTGATACAAGGCTCTGTACGAAAAAGGCCTGCGCAGGCTGTTTCTCGTACAGAGCCTTTGGTTAATTCCATCCAAATTCGGATATATGCAATGAAAACTGGTAAAGAGCTGAAACCCGGTACCGTGATCCGTCTCGAAAACGATCCTTGGCTGGTTCAGAAAGCTGAATTCACCAAATCCGGTCGTAACAGCGCGATCATGAAGACCAAGCTGAAAAACCTGCTGACCGGTTACAAGACCGAGATCGTTTACAGCGCCGACGACAAGCTGGACGATGTGATCCTCGATCGCAAGGAAGCCACCCTGTCTTTCATCAGCGGTGACACCTACACGTTCATGGACACCACTGACTACACCATGTACGAGCTGAACGCCGAAGACATCGAAAGCGTTCTGCCTTTCGTCGAAGAAGGCATGACTGACGTTTGTGAAGCCGTATTCTTCGAAGACCGTCTGGTTTCCGTAGAATTGCCGACCACTATCGTGCGTCAGGTCGACTACACCGAAGGCTCCGCTCGTGGCGACACGTCGGGCAAGGTCATGAAGCCTGCCAAACTGAAAAACGGTACCGAGCTGAGCGTTGCTGACTTCATCGAAATCGGCGACATGATCGAGATCGATACCCGTGAAGGCGGTTCCTACAAAGGCCGTGCGAAGTAAGCATGGTTTTGTAACCCCGTTACGCAAAAAACCCGCATTGCTGCGGGTTTTTTTACGGCTGAAGTTTGAGCGTCTGCCTTTATTTCAGGTGTTCTTTCAACTCCTGAGACGCCTGCAGGATGGCTGAGCGAACAGCCGGGACCTGGCTGACCACGTTGAGCAGACCGTAGTCATGGATCATGCCGTTGTAACGTACCGCCGTGACCGGCCCGCCCGCCTGGTCCAGCTTGCGCGCATAGGCTTCGCCTTCATCACGCAGCACGTCGGCACTGGCGGTCTGAATCAGCGCCGGTGGCAGACCTTTCAGTTGCTCGGTGGTGGCGCGCAGCGGCGAGGCGTAGATCTCGTTGCGTTGCGCGGCATCGGTGGTGTAGTTGTCCCAGAACCACTTCATCATGTTACGGGTCAGGAAGTGGCCTTCGGCGTATTGGTTTTATGAATCGTTATCAAAGTTGGCGTCAGTCACCGGCCACAGAAGCACCTGATACCTGAGCGCCGGAGTGCCTTTTTCTTTGGCCATCAGTGCAACGACCGCTGCCATGTTGCCGCCTACGCTGTTACCCGCCACAGCCAGGCGCTTACCGTCGACGTTGATTTCCTTGCCGTGCTCAGCTACCCATCTGGTTGCTGCGTAAGCCTGGTTGATCGCCGTCGGATAATGCGCTTCGGGTGAAGGCGTGTAATTGACGAACACCGCTACCGCGCCCGAGCCCACGACCAGATCGCGGACCAGTCGCTCGTGGGTCTGGAAATCACCCAGTACCCAGCCGCCGCCGTGGAAGAACATGAAAACCGGCAAGGTCCCTTTTACGCCAGCAGGGCGCACGATATTCAGGCTGATCGGCTGGCCATCGACGTTGATGGTCTTTTCGCTGACATCGGCTTTGGGCAGCGTCAGTTTGACCCCTGCCTGTGCTCCTACCAGCACGGCCCTGGCATCTTTCGGCGACAACTGCTCAATGGGCTTGCCAGTGCCCGAATTCAAGGCATCGAGAAAAGCCTGAGTGTTGTGCTCGATGGCAGGATCGCCTGCGGCAAACGCGCTGCCGATGGACAGTGCGAGAAGCGTACCCGTCATGACTTTGCTGAAGGTCTTCATGTTCGTTCCCTTGCTCATGTTCGTATCTATGGCCGGTGGGTTAGACGGTTACATGCAGGCGCACATCGACGTTGCCGCGTGTGGCGTTGAAATAAGGGCAGACCACATGAGCGGCATCGACCAGTTGCTGAGCGTCGGCTTGTTCAAGGCCGGGCAGGCTTACATGCAGGTCGATGTCCAGACCGAAACCACCGGGAATCTGGCCAATCCCTACGTGGGCGGTGATCGAGGCGTCTGCCGGGATGCTGCGTTTGCTCTGACCGGCGACAAATTTGAGGGCACCGATGAAGCAGGCCGAATAACCGGCAGCGAACAGTTGCTCCGGGTTGGTGGCTGCGCCGCCAGCACCGCCAAGCTCTTTCGGAGTGGCGAGTTTGACGTCGAGAATCTTGTCGTTGGATACGGCACGACCATCACGGCCGCCTGTGGCGGTTGCAACTGCGGTGTAAAGAGTGTCCATGATTTTTCCTCGTTCGGTAGGGTTAATTGTGCAAAATACTTGCGCGCTAACTAAGTGCAGGGCAAAGGTAGTGCAAGGATAGTTAGCGCGCAAGCTAAATTTTGCGAAAAGTCGAAAGAGGTCTTTTCCGGAGGAGGAAAGCTACCAGGGCGGGCAGTTGGAAATCTTGCCAGCCCCTTGATGTGCGGGGCTTTGGCGAGACGAGCAACAGGTCAGTCCGGGGGGCGTGACCCTTTGTCTTAAAGGCTCTGGTGCAGATGGTCACGCAAGTCCAGCAACTGTGTCTGCAGGTCACGAAGCCTTTCCATGTTCAGGCCGCTCGCCGACAGAATACAGCCGGGTATGCTCAGTGCCTGGTGTTGCAGTGCACGACCTTGTTCAGTCAGGTGCAGCAATACCACGCGTTCGTCTTCCTTGCTGCGGGTGCGGCTGATAAAGCCCTCGCCCTCAAGACGCTTGAGCAAAGGTGTCAGAGAGCCCGGATCGGTGAGCAGGCGCGTGCTGACATCACCTACGGTAAGGCCGTCTTTTTCCCACAGCACCATCATTGCCAAGTACTGCGGATAGGTCAGTCCAAGCGCCTGCAGCAGCGGTTTGTAAACCTTGGTCATCATCAATGAGGTGGAATACAGGGCGAAGCACAATTGGTTATCCAGCAGCAGCGAATCGCAATCGGCAGGTGCAGCGTGGGCAGGGTTTTCTTCGGCACTCATATCAGGTCCTCAAACTCAGTCGAATGAGTTTAACTTAGTGTTGCATTCTTTAATGTGCCAGATAATTTCGAGCGTGCAGGCTCAAAGCGCTGACAGCTTGCGCCGCGCGCAAAAAAAAACAGGTAACACCGGGTGTTGGTTGCGCGCAGGACTGCGTAGCATTTGGCCATTGACTGGGCGGGGACGTAGTGTGATTGAAATTGTGATGTTTGTGTTACTGGGTGCAGCGATGGGCACCCTGGGGGGGCTGTTCGGAATCGGTGGTGGTCTTGTGGCGATTCCCGCGCTGGGTGTGCTGTTCGGTCTGGATCAGCAGCTGGCGCAAGGGACAGCGTTGTTGATGGTGCTGCCTAACGTGTTGCTCGCCTTGTGGCGCTATAACCAGCGCAACCGGATTTTGCTTCGTAATGCGTTGATGTTGATTGTTCCCAGTTTTATTTTTGCCTGGCTGACGTCGCTGCTGGCGGTGCGCGTGGATCCGCAAAGCATGCGCCTGGGCTTTGTCGGCTTTCTGGTGGTTCTGACCGTGTTCAACGTGGCGCAGATGTATTGGCGCGGCCATCAGGCCGGTAGCGGGTTGCGCCATGAAAAATGGCTATGGCTGCTGGGCGTCGGGTCCGGTATGACCGGAGGTCTGTTTGGCGTTGGCGGGGGAGTGGTGGCCACGCCGATTCTTACCAGCGTGTTTGGCACGACACAGGTTGTGGCGCAAGGGTTGGCGCTGTCCCTCGCAGCCCCGAGCACCGGAATCACGCTGGTTACCTACGCGCTGCACGATCACGTCAACTGGTCGATGGGCGTTCCATTGGCCATTGGTGGTCTGGCGAGCATCAGTTGGGGTGTCAAACTGGCGCATTCGCTGCCGGAGCGAACGCTGCGCCTGATGTTCTGCGTGTTTCTGGTGCTCTGCGCAGTCATTCTCGCGCTCAAGGTTTGAAGCCGTCGATGATGTAGTCGGCCATGCATTCGGTGATGGGCGAGGGGTTTTTCGGATTGCGCAGCAGTACGATGCTTGCCGTTGGCAGCTCGGGCAATTGTTCGGCCGCGCCGATGATGCGCAAATCTGCAGTGATCAGGCTTTGAAACTGTGCAGTGACTGCCAGGCCCGCGCTGACCACTGCTGTGATTGCTGCCATGCTGGAGCTGCTGTAGGCGATGCGGTAATCACGCTCCACGCTGTCCAGTGCGTTGCATGCCCAGTCGCGACAGAAGCAGTGCGTATTGAACATCGCCAGCGGAATGGGGTTTTGCTCATGCGGAGCAAAACCGCTGGCTTCCATCCAGACCAGACGCTCATGACGCAACAGCGTACCGATCTCGGTGCCGGGCTTGCGCGTAACGATGGTCAGGTCCAGGTCCAGGTCATTGCGTTGCAGCAGCAGGTCGGACGGTTCGCAATGCACCTCTACCTGAACCAGCGGGTAGGCCTGCGCGAACTGCGAAAGAATGCCGGGCAAAAAGCGCATCACGTAGTCGTCGGGCGAGCCGATTTTTACCACCCCGATCATGTGTGGCTCGCGCAGCGTATTGAACACCTCACTGTGCAGCTTGAGGATGCGCCGCGCATAGCCAAGTAACACTTGCCCCTCTGCCGTCAGGTTCAGGGTCCGGCCTTCACGCTGGAACAGTTGACGCTGTACGACATCCTCCTCCAGACGCTTCATTTGCATGCTGACCGCCGATTGAGTGCGGTTCACGGCTTCACCTGCGCGGGTGAAACCGCCGTGGTCGGCAATTGCCACAAAGGTGCGCAGCAGCTCTGTATCGATGCCTGGATAGTTGGCCAAACCATCAATCTCCCAGATGGACTGAATAAGAAACATTCTTCAAGCTGATCTTATGCGTCAGCTCTGTTTTTTGCGATGACGACTTTTAGATGAGGACCGGTCAATGAGTGACTGATAGGCATGGACATAGTTTTCGGCCATTTGACGCGCTGAAAAACGCTTTTGAAACTGCTCGCGTATTCGCATGGCAGATAGCTGGTCCACCTTATGGACGGCGGCTACCGCTTCTGCTTCGTTGCGGACAACGAAGCCTGTGACTCCGTCTTCTATGACTTCCGGGACTGAGCCGGAGGGAAATGCGATCACTGGAGTACCGCACGCCATTGCCTCGATCATGACCAGACCGAAAGGCTCTGGCCAATCAATAGGAAACAAAAGTGCCAAGGCGCCTGACAGGAAAGTGGTTTTTTCCTGCTCATTGATCTCACCTATGTATTCGACCAGCGGGGAATCCAATAGCGGACGTATGTCTCGTTCAAAGTAAGCGCTGTCAACGGCGTCTATCTTGGCAGCAATCTTGATGGGGATATCGCATTGTTGGGCGATGCGAATGGCCGCATCGACTTGCTTCACAGGCGTGATTCGTCCCAGAAAAGCAAGGTATGTCCTTTCCACTTGCCGGGGTGTATGGAGTTGTAGCGGCAAGCCGTGATACACCGTGCCCACCCAGTTGGCGGCTGGCAGATCATTGCGTTGAGCGTTGGAAATCGAAATAAGCGGCATGTCTGCAAAGGTATTGAACACCGGTTTGAGTGCGGGCAGATCGACTCGACCATGCAAGGTGGTAACAAACGGTGTGGGCTGGCGGCTGAACAGGGAGAAGGGGTAGAAGTCCAGGTGGAAGTGAATAATGTCGAACTCCTGCGCACGACGCCTCACGCGTTCCATCATGACCAGGTGCGGGCTGATGACGTCGAAGCTTCCGTAATCGAGCCTCAGAGCGGCGGGCCAGACTGCATCAAGCTCTGCAGACGTCAATGAGTCGCCGCTGGCGAACAACGTCACTTGGTGGCCTAGTTCAACAAGTGCCTCAGTGGGGTAGGACACCACTCGCTCCGTACCTCCGTAGCGTTGAGGCGGGACCGCCTCGAACAAAGGGGCAACCTGGGCAATTTTCATAAGCGATCTCCGTTTTCGGGTACGTTTATCCATTCCCTGATTTTTTGAGCGGCCACTGCGTCACCTCCGCTGCCGAAGCGTTCGATCAGCCGAGAAGTCTTGCCGCCTGTGCACTGGCGCATGCGGGCAACTGCAACTGCCATTTTTTCATTGAGAACGGCACTTCGCTCAATGTCTCCCAGTGTTGAAATCGCCTCGTCGATGCTAGCCAGACAGGTTTGTGTGGACGTTGTGTAATCAATGTTGACGCCCAGCGTTTCCCAGCCTAGCTCCGCGTCAACCATACCGGCGTTGCGCAGATGAGCCAGCTGAAGGCCTTGCGTATTGTTGACCGGCGGCAGCCATATGACCGGTGTTTGCATAACAGCCGATTCGTAGATGTTGCCCAAGCCAGGTGTACAAACTGCAAATTGGCAGTCATGCATCATCCGGGCGACCTCCGTAAGGGGGTAAGTGGTGGCATCGTCTGATTCCAGTGCTTCTGCGATTGTTTGGCTGGTGGCGATGTGAAGCTTTACCCCCTGATCGAGTGCTGCACGCAAGGCGAGCGTAATCGCGCGGGCAAAGTCGATAAGCATCGCCTCATCGGTATAAGGGTTCTTAAGTCCGCCCAGATTAAGCAGGACAACGTTGGACTCACTATTTCGAGGTGCGTACCTGGTTCGGGATGTAATGGGCGGGACAACAAAGTGATTTTTTGATTTTATGCCCGCTAGGCGTTCAACTACGCCTATAAAGTTCTGGGCAATATAAAGCAAGCGAGGGCGGTGAATAAGTTCTTCGATGCGGGGCCAGCGTGTTTCTGCTTGCCAGCACCAGGTCAAGGCATCATAAAAAACAACGCGTTTACCTAAGGACAGTGATCGAATTGCTATGTCGAGATCCATGGCTGTTACAACGATATCGACATCAGAGATTATTTTATCCCAGTCTCTCGGGCTGCTTCCGGTCATGTCATGGATTTTTCGATAGGGAAGGTGCTTTTGCAGATCCAGTGAGTGCCCTTCACCCGCGTAGGCATGGCAGCCGCTGCCTATAAAGTAAGGTGCAATGGCGGCAATTGCCGCAGAGGGACCGAATCCAAATGGTTCGGCGTTGAATAAAATGCGATTGGCTTCCATGCCCATGTGTTTCTCCAGAACGCTACATATTACCGATGCACGTCTTCTCGTTTAGGGGGCGCCTCTTGGCACCCTCAGCGGTTAGCTATTATCTTCAATGGACGGGTGTCAGCCGTTTTTATAATGGGCATTGGTATAATGGTTGTTATAGTAGTTACCCAAGAAGCTGTTTTCAGAATTCTAGAACGTTCACGGGGCCTGTCAATCGAAACGCTAGTCTATTCTGTAATAACGAAAGCGCTTGGCTTGCTGTAAGGTCGCTGTATGTCTGGCTTGGGTTTTTATATAGTAGTTATATGTCTGTCGGGGCAAGTGGGCACTTAAATAATTATCGACTGCCGGTGTGAGCGGCAGCACATTTTGGTCGATCAATACATCAATTTTAAAGATGCATTGCATAAGAAACATTCGTTGGATTGATCTTGGGTCAGGCGCGAGACTTTAGTCATCTCACACGGAGGGCAAGATGATGAATGGTCAAAAAGAGTGTGTATTGATCGAAAGGCCTGCCGGGCATGCTCAGCCTGGCAAGGCGTTGGTGTGGTTGAAGCATCACTTGCAGCGCTGGCTGGAGCTGCACCGTCAGCGCCGCTATCTGGCGCAGATGAGTGATGGCACGCTGAAGGATCTGGGGCTGAGTCGAGCCGACATTCAGCAGGAAGTCGAGCGTTCGTTCTGGGATGACCCGCTCAAGCGCTGAGCGGGCGGCTTGCTCTGCTTAGCGCCTGACCTGCTTCAGGGTTTCGGCAATCAGGAACGCCAGCTCCAGTGACTGATCGGCGTTCATGCGCGGGTCGCAGTGGGTGTGGTAGCGATCCGAAAGACCATCTTCGGTGATGGGGCGGGCGCCGCCGATGCATTCGGTGACGTTTTGCCCGGTCATTTCGATATGGATGCCTCCGGCATAAGTGCCTTCAGCCTGATGCACTTGAAAAAACTGCTTCACTTCGCCGAGGATCTGCGCAAAGTCGCGGGTTTTGTAGCCGCTGCTGGCCTTGATGGTGTTGCCGTGCATCGGGTCGGAGCTCCACAGCACTTTGCGGCCTTCGCGCTCGACCGCACGAATCAGCTGTGGCAGGTGATCGCCGACCTTGTTTGCACCCATCCGCGCGATCAGGTTGAGACGGCCCGGATCGTTGTCAGGGTTGAGGATGTCGATCAGACGAATCAGGTCGTCGGTGTTCATGCTCGGGCCGACCTTGACGCCGATCGGGTTGTTCACCCCGCGCAGGAATTCGACATGCGCGCCGTCCAGTTGCCGGGTACGGTCGCCGATCCACAGCATGTGTGCCGAGCAATCGTAGTAATCATTGGTCAGGCTGTCGCGCCGCACGAAGGCTTCTTCGTAATTGAGCAGCAATGCCTCGTGGGCGGTGAAAAAACTGGTTTCACGCAGTTGCGGCGAGCTGTCCATGCCGCAGGCGCGCATGAACGCGAGCGTTTCATCGATGCGTCCGGCCAGCTGGCTGTATTTTTCGGCCAGCGCCGAGTTGGCGATGAAGTCCAGATTCCACTTGTGCACCTGATGCAGGTCGGCAAACCCGCCCTGCGCGAAGGCACGCAGCAGGTTTAGGGTGGCGGTGGACTGGTTATAGGCTTGCAGCAGGCGCTCCGGGTCCGGCACACGGCTTTTTTCATCGAAACCGATACCGTTGACGATGTCACCGCGATACGCCGGGAGCGTTACGCCGTCGATGATTTCGTCGTTTGCCGAGCGAGGCTTGGCAAATTGTCCGGCCATGCGTCCGACCTTCACCACCGGGCAGCCGGCGGCGAAGGTCATGACGATGGCCATCTGCAGCAGCACCTTGAACGTGTCGCGAATCTTGGCGGCGGAAAACTCCATGAAGCTTTCCGCGCAGTCGCCGCCCTGTAGCAGGAACGCGCGACCCTGGGTCACTTCGGCAAACTGGCGGCGCAACTCTCGGGCTTCGCCGGCAAACACCAGCGGCGGATAGCTGGCCAGGGTCTGTTCGACCTTCAGCAGGTGCGCGGCGTCAGGGTAGTGAGGTTGCTGCTGAATCGGCAGTGCCCGCCAGCTGTCGGGGCTCCAGGGTTGGCTCATTATTGGCTCTAGGGTTGTGCAATCGGGCCAGCATGTTAGCAGTTCGCCGTTGCTCTGCCAGCGTAGGGCAGACCACCGGGATGGCATAGCGCCCGGCAATGTGTGACAAAGCCGCGCGCTTGCCGGACAATTCGCGTTTTGCGCTCGGCGCAGCGATGACCAGGAACGGTAATGACGGAAGAGCGTGAGCGCGTAGAACGAATTCTGGCCGAGGTCCACGACGACTTCGGCATGATCCGCGTGCTGGAAGTGGAGGATTACCGCTTTCTGGAGTTTGGCGAGGCTATCGAGCAGAGCTGCACGTTTACGGCTGACCCGAGCTGGCTGGAATACGACTACACCCGCGCGATGCTGATCGGCGCACTGTGTCACGACGCGCCGGACAGCGCGCTGTTTCTGGGGCTGGGTGCCGGCACGCTGACCCAGGCCTGCATGAAGTTCCTGCCGCTTGAAGACGTTGAAGTCATCGAGCTGCGTCCGGACGTGCCGCGTCTGGCCATGGAGTTCATGGGGCTCGATGACGATCCGCGTCTGTATATCCGCATCGGCGATGCGCTGGAGTTGCTGGACAGCGCAGAGCCTGCCGACCTGATCTTTGTCGACCTTTACACCGATGTCGGGCCGGGCGTCGGGCATTTGGCCTGGAATTTTTTGCAGGGCTGCCAGCAACGCCTCAATCCCGGTGGCTGGCTGATCATCAACCAGTGGGCCACCGACGACGGTAAACCGCTGGGCGCGGCCTTGCTGCGGGGTTTGTACCACCGTCATTACTGGGAGCTGCCGGTAAAGGAGGGCAACGTCATTCTGATTGTGCCTGCCGACCTCGATCAGACGCTGGATATCGAGGCATTGAGTTCGCGTGCCGAGGCACTTGCGCCGCATCTGGGGTACTCGCTGGAGTCGTTGATCAGGGCGGTCCGTTCCGCGACTTGAGCGGGCGAGGCATGTGCTGGCTGGTCTGAAATCAGGGGTGAGACAATTCGCCACACCCCGCAGGTCGGGATACCGGCCATCCGCAAGAGCAGATTAAACGTTTAAGCGGCAACGCCCGAAATCTCGGGCCCGCGCCCTTGTCGGCCAGCCCTCTGCCCGGACCAAGGGGCTTGGGTTGCTCAAGGATGGCGCAATGTTTCGCAAAAAAAGACTCACTAAGGTGCATATTTCCGGTATAGTGCGCGCCGGCCTTAACAGGGCCCTCGTCAAGGTATTGCAGTACCCCGAAGCCAGCTTCGGTTGCTTGTTCGCACAACGGACTAGCCTGGACGATCCATTCATCAAACGTTTTCGCAAATCCCCGCCGACAAAGCAGCCAGGGTGACCTCAAGGTCGTACACGGCACGCGCAGCTTTGAAGCATGGGTCTTTGCGGATGCACTAGAGGCAGACCCATGACCCAGGAAATCGGCGGCTTCGCCGCTCTCGAACTTCATCCAAATATCGTTGCAGCAGTCGTCGCCACTGGCTACGAAGAGCCTTCGGCCATTCAGCAGCAATCGATCCCGATTATTCTCGCCGGTCACGACATGATTGGTCAGGCGCAAACCGGTACGGGTAAAACTGCCGCGTTCGCACTGCCTATCCTGCATCGCATCGACCCGAGCAAGCGCGAGCCGCAAGCACTGATCCTGGCCCCGACCCGCGAACTGGCACTTCAGGTTGCCACCGCGTTCGAGACCTACGCCAAACAAATGCCGGGCGTGACCGTTGTAGCGGTCTACGGCGGCGCGCCAATGGGCCCGCAGCTCAAGGCCATCCGCAACGGCGCACAAATCGTTGTCGCCACCCCGGGCCGTCTCTGCGACCACCTGCGTCGTGACGAGAAAGTCCTGGCAACCGTGAACCATCTGGTTCTCGATGAAGCGGACGAAATGCTCAAGCTGGGCTTCATGGACGACCTCGAAGTCATCTTCAAGGCCATGCCTGAAACCCGCCAGACCGTACTGTTCTCGGCAACGCTGCCACAGTCGATCCGTGCCATCGCCGAGCGCCATCTGCGCGATCCGAAGCACGTCAAGATCCAGACCAAGACCCAGACCGTTACCGCGATCGAGCAGGCTCACCTGCTGGTTCACGCTGACCAGAAGACCTCCGCTGTACTGAGCCTGCTGGAAGTCGAAGACTTCGACGCCCTGATCATGT
Source organism: Pseudomonas sp. Pme6b (assembly GCF_058129925.1). Lineage (NCBI taxonomy): Bacteria > Pseudomonadati > Pseudomonadota > Gammaproteobacteria > Pseudomonadales > Pseudomonadaceae > Pseudomonas > Pseudomonas sp. Pme6b. The sequence continues at coordinate 4,342,225 of NZ_CM176704.1, read as the reverse complement.
TCGTCCGCACCAAGCAGGCGACCCTGGACCTGGCAAGCGCCCTTGAAGCCAAAGGCTACAAGGCTGCTGCACTGAACGGTGACATCGCTCAGAACCAGCGCGAGCGCGTTATCGATTCCCTCAAGGATGGCCGTCTGGACATCGTTGTAGCGACCGACGTTGCTGCCCGTGGTCTTGACGTTCCGCGTATCACCCACGTATTCAACGTGGACATGCCTTACGATCCAGAGTCCTACGTTCACCGTATCGGCCGTACCGGTCGTGCCGGTCGCGAAGGTCGTGCACTGCTGCTGGTAACTCCTCGCGAGCGCCGTATGCTGCAGGTGATCGAGCGTGTAACCGGTCAGAAGGTTGCTGAAGTCCGCCTGCCGGATGCCCAGGCCGTTCTGGATGCCCGCATCAAGAAACTGACCAACAGCCTGTCGCCACTGGTTGCCGATGCCGAATCGACTCATGGCGATCTCCTGGATCGTCTGACTGCCGACATCGGTTGCAGCCCGCGTGCCCTTGCTGCTGCACTGCTGCGCAAGGCTACCAACGGTCAGGCTCTGACCCTGGCAGCCATCGAGCGCGAGCGCCCGCTGGTTCCGAACAACGCCCCTCGCGGTGATCGTCCAGAGCGTAGCGGCAGCAGCGATCGCGGTGATCGTCCTGAGCGTGAGCGTCGTGCGCCGGTCCCGCTGGCCGAAGGTCGTGCTCGTTGCCGTACCGCGCTGGGTGCGCGTGATGGTATCGCTGCCAAGAACCTGCTGGGTGCCATTCTCAACGAAGGCGGCCTGGCCCGCGAAGCTATCGGCCGCATCCAGGTGCGTGACAGCTTCAGCCTGGTCGAGCTGCCGGAAGATGGTCTTGAGCGTCTGCTGACCAAGCTCAAGGACACCCGTGTTGCTGGCAAGCAGCTCAAGCTGCGTCGCTATCGCGAAGACTGATCGGCTTCTGAGCTGATAGGTCAATAAAAAAATCCCCGACTGGTTCGGGGATTTTTTTGCGCTGAATTCAGGATTCAGGCGGGAAGGCGTTTTCGGTATCAGCCGAACCGGTAGATGTCCATTCCGAGCGCACCCATGGTGAAGCCTTGATGGGCAACACTGAATGCTCCGCCTGCGCCCCGTGCGAAATACAGCGGCAGCAAATGCTCGTCACTCGGGTGTGCTCGCACCGCATGAGGAGCAAGACTGCGGTAGTGGTGCAGTGCGGCGTCATCGTCGTTTTGCAGCTTGTCGATCATCCAGTCACGAAACGTTGCAGCCCATGGCTCTGTGCTTCCAGGGCCGGCGTTCCAGTCCAGATCGCGCAGGTTATGCGTGATGCTACCGGAGCCGATAATCAATACACCCTGTGCGCGCAGGCTGGCCAGCGCGCGGCCCACCCGTGTCTGTAGCTCGGGGCCCTGGCGGCTGGGCAGTGAGACCTGAACCACCGGAATATCGGCATTCGGGTACATCAACGACAAGGGCACCCAGACACCATGGTCGAACGGTCGTCTGCTGTCGATGCGTGCGGGCAGATCGCTGGCGGCCAGCAACTCGACTATCGTGCGGCTCAGCTCAGGCAGACCTGGTGCCGGGTACTGCACCGCAAACAGTTCAGCCGCAAAGCCACCGAAATCATGCCAGGTCTCGGGCTCAGGGTTGGCGTTAACGGTAAGTTCGTGGCTTTCCCAGTGTGCAGACACCACTATGATGGCGCGAGGCCTGGGCAGGCTGGCGGCCAATCGCGTCAGGGCGGGGCCACTCTCGCCGGGCTCCAGCGCGAGCATGGGAGAGCCATGGGAAATAAACAGGCTTGGGAACATTTACAGCTCCAGAATATGAGAATGCCCCATAGTCGGTCATTCTCATGATCTAAATCTAATATAAGTTCTGGCGCTTTTTGATCTAATTTTCAGGAGGTTTCATGCAGGCGGAGTTTTGGCTGCAGCGTTGGAAGGCAGGGTAGATTGGCTTTCATCAGGCGCAGGTCAATCGGGACCTGCGACAGCACGATATTGGTCATTTCGCAGCCTTTTACGACCGTGCCGCCTTTCCTGCCGTGCCATTCACTCAGGACCGGACGCAGAGCGTCCATAACGGCGTGCCGACGCAGAGCGCCGATCTCGAAACCTGAATCAACCGCGGCGGCGCAGCGCCTCGATACGTTGCTCCAGCGGCGGGTGGCTCATGAACAGCCCTGCCAGGCCTTTCTTCAGGCCGGCGTTGATGCCGAACGCCGTCAGGCTGTCAGGCATGTTCACCGGTACGCCCTGCTCGGAACGCAGGCGTTGCAGCGCACCGATCATCGCGTCCGTACCGGCCAGTCGAGCCCCTGCGTCGTCAGCGCGGAATTCGCGTTTGCGCGAGAACCACATGACGATGGCGCTGGCCAGAAAGCCCAATACCAGCTCGGCGAAAATCGTCGTGATGTAGTAGGCAATACCCTGACCGTTCTCGCTCTTGAAGATCACCTTGTCGACGAAGTTACCGATGATGCGGGCAAAGAACATCACGAACGTGTTCACCACACCCTGCACCAGCGCCAGTGTGACCATGTCGCCGTTGGCAACGTGGCCGATTTCGTGCGCCAGTACGGCTTTCACCTCATCCGGCGAGAACCGCTCGAGCAGGCCCTGGCTTACCGCAACCAGTGCATCGTTCTTGTTCCAGCCCGTGGCGAATGCGTTGGCTTCATACGCCGGAAAAATACCGACTTCCGGCATCTTGATGCCCGCATCGCGGGACAGTTGTTCAACGGTCTGCAGCAACCATTGCTCATGGCGGGTGCGAGGCTGACTGATGATCTGAGTGCCGGTACTCATTTTCGCCATCCACTTGGAGATGAACAGCGAGAACAACGAGCCCGCGAAACCGAACACAGCGCAGAAAACCAGCAGCTGATTGAGGTTCAGATCAACCCCGTTGGCCGCCATGAACCCATTGAAGCCAAAAAGGCTCAGGGTGATGCTGGCAATCAGCACGACCGCAAGGTTAGTGGCCAAAAACAGCAAAATGCGCATCATGGTCGAAACGTTCTCCTCAGGTAAATATGTAACTCGATGCCGGGTATATAAGGTGATGCCCGCTGCTATTCAACAGAGGGACTATTTCAAACTGTGTCCTCTTCACGCAATCGATGGTAATCCTGCAAAGCTGAACGGGGCCTGAGCCAGAGTGGTCGATGCCTGAAGGGTTGAGGGCGGGGCGCTCATGCTGTTTTGGCAGGGCACAAATAAACTGCCCCGAACAGGTCGGGGCAGGGATGCGGCGCGAGAGGGGCGGTGTCTGTTTACTGACGATAACCCTTCAGAAAGTTACCGATGCGGCCAATGGCCTGCTCCAGCTCATCAACGTGCGGCAAGGTCACGACGCGGAAGTGATCAGGGTATGGCCAGTTGAACGCGGTGCCCTGAACTACCAGCAGTTTTTCCGAGAGCAGCAGGTCGAGGACGAATTTTTCGTCGTTGAAGATCGGGCACACCTTCGGGTCGATGCGCGGGAATGCATACAGCGCGCCCATCGGCTTGACGCAGCTGACGCCGGGAATATCGTTGAGCAGCTCCCAGGTGCGGTTGCGTTGCTCCAACAGACGGCCTGGCGGCAGGATCAGGTCGTTGATGCTCTGATAGCCGCCCAGCGCAGTCTGGATGGCGTGCTGGCTCGGCACGTTGGCACACAGGCGCATGTTGGCCAGGATGTCGATGCCTTCGATGTAGCTCTGTGCGTTGTGTTTCGGTCCGGAAATGGCAATCCAGCCGGAGCGGAAGCCTGCGACCCGATACGACTTGGACAGACCGTTGAAGGTCAGGCACAGCAGGTCCGGTGCCAGCGAGGCAGTGCAGATGTGCACGGCGTCGTCGTAGAGGATCTTGTCGTAGATTTCGTCGGAGAACACCACCAGATTATGCTGGCGAGCCAGCTCCAGCATGCCCAGCAATACCTCGCGGGAATATACTGCGCCGGTCGGGTTGTTGGGGTTGATGATCACCATGGCCTTGGTGTTCGGCGTGATTTTGGCCTTGATGTCTTCAAGGTCCGGCCACCAGTTGGCCTGCTCGTCGCACAGATAATGCACCGGGCTGCCGCCGGACAGCGCCACTGCCGCAGTCCACAATGGGTAATCGGGTGCCGGAACCAGCACTTCGTCGCCGTTATTGAGCAATGCTTGCATCGACATCACGATCAGCTCGGACACACCGTTGCCCAGATAGATGTCTTCGATGCCGACGCCTTCGACCTGCTTCTGCTGGTAGTACTGCATGACGGCCTTGCGGGCGCTGAACAGGCCCTTGGAGTCGCTGTAGCCCTGGGCAGTCGGCAGGTTGCGGATCACGTCCTGCAGGATTTCGTCCGGCGCCTCGAAACCAAACGGTGCCGGGTTGCCGATGTTCAGCTTGAGGATGCGATGGCCTTCCTCTTCCAGGCGTTTGGCGTGCTTGAGCACCGGCCCGCGAATGTCGTAGCAGACGTTTGCGAGCTTGTTCGATTTGTTGAACTGCATGGTGATGATCCCGAAAATGGACGAGCTGTTGCCGGCTTGCAATGAAGGTCGCAGCACGTTCGCCATGAAAATGGGTTTGTATGCGACAAACGCGGGTGCCAGACTGACGTCTGACCTGGCGCAATCATACGTGCCACCTGATCTGTGGAAAAGGTACAGATCGGGGTTTTTCGAATTTGGAGGTGTACCTGTGGACAAGTTGCAGAAAACGCTTGAAGAGTGGAAAGAGATGCTCGACCCGGCGCAGTATCAGGTTTGCCGCCTGAAAGGCACCGAGCGGCCGTTTTCCGGTAAGTACAACGAGACAAAGACAGAAGGCGTCTACCACTGCATCTGCTGCAATGAGCCGCTGTTCGATTCCACTACCAAGTTCGATTCGGGCTGCGGCTGGCCCAGCTTTTACGCGCCGCTGGAAGGTAGCGCGGTGGTCGAAGTGCGCGATGTCAGCCACGGCATGATTCGTACCGAAGTGGTCTGTGCCAAATGCGACGCTCACCTGGGTCATGTGTTTCCCGATGGTCCGCCACCGACCGGGTTGCGTTACTGCATCAACTCGGTGTGCCTGGACCTGGTCCCGCGCCAGTAGCCGGGCGATTGCTGTGCCGCTGCGCGCAGCGGCTCCGGGCTTATCGACCTGTATCAATACCGAAAATTGGCGTGCGCCGCACGCCGTTGCAGGCTAACGTCAGTGCTCACATTCCGATCCAGCCACCGCCTGGTCTTGAGGCCTCTTTTGATGAGCGAAAACCTGCTGAGTATCCCGGTCACTACGATCAAGGGAGAACAGAAAACCCTCGCCGACTACGCTGGCAAGGCGGTGCTGGTGGTCAATACAGCCAGCAAATGCGGCTTTACCCCGCAATATAAAGGCCTGGAAAAACTCTGGCTGGACTACAAGGATAAAGGGCTGGTAGTGCTGGGCTTCCCTTGCAATCAGTTCGGCAAGCAGGAGCCGGGTGACGAGGGCGCGATTTCCGGGTTTTGCGAACTGAACTACGGGGTCAGCTTCCCGCTGTTCAAGAAGATCGACGTGAACGGCGCTCAGGCCCATCCCTTGTTCGTTCAGCTCAAGCAGCAGGCACCGGGGTTGCTGGGGACCGAGCGAATCAAGTGGAATTTCACCAAGTTCCTGATTGGCAGGAATGGCGCGCTGGTCAAGCGTTTCGCCCCGTTGACCAAGCCCGAGGAACTGACCGGTGAAATCGAAGCGCTGCTGCGCTAAGCCGTTTCAGCGGATATCAGCGATGGGAATCCACTGGTCCAGAATGCCCGCCAGTTCGGCGCGCCGGAATGGCTTGGCCAGGTAGTCGTTCATGCCTGCCGCCTTGCAGCGCTCACGTTCATCGGGCATGGCGTTGGCGGTAAGCGCCACGATCGGCAGGTTTGGCCAGCGGCCGCTGCTGCGGATCTGGCGGCTGGCTTCATAGCCGTCCATAACGGGCATGTTGCAGTCCATCAACACCAGATCAAAGTGGCCTTGCTCCAATTGTTCCAAGGCCTCGCCGCCGTGACTGCTGATGATCACTTCGCACCCCAGCTTGCCAAGTATGCCCTTGGCCACCAGCTGATTGACCGGGTTGTCTTCCACCAACAGTACTCTGGCCATGCGCTGAGCCGTTTGCTCTGGCGCTTTTGTGTCCCTGACGCCTGTCTCTTCCTGACCCAGTACACGCCGCAGCGTGTGGTAAAGCGCGTTGCGCGCCAGTGGTCGAGCCTGCTGTTGCAGCGGGGCAAGGGCTGTAACCTGTTCGCCGGGCATGAAATTGCCATAGGCAGTGACCAGCAGGATCGGCACGGGTGTAGTGGGGCGAATCGCAAACAGGCATTCGGGGCAGTCGGTAATGACCAGGTCCGGGCTGCTGTCGAGGTCCACGTCTTCCGGGCGATCATCAATGCTGCGTCGCTTGAGATCGACCCCCCAGGTTGGCAGCAGGTTGCCAAGCAGCTCCACCAGGCCGCTGCCGGCCGAGCTGACCACAGTGACCCGGCCCCTGAGCGCGGTCTGAGTGACAGCGGACACATGCACCGGCAGCGGCAGCTCGGCGCAGAACTGACTGCCGAAGCCGGACTGTGACTGGATACTCAGCGTGCCATTCATGGCCTCGCAGAGATTGTTGGTCAGCGCCAGACCCAGCCCGGTGCCGCCATACTGCCGAGTGATGGCGGTTTCTGCCTGAGTGAACGGCTGGAATATTTTCGCCTGGGCGTCCTGCGCAATCCCGATGCCGGTGTCACGGACTTCGATGCGTACCCGGTTTTCTCCGCTGACATCTTTATGGTTAGTCAGACGCACATCCACGCGCCCAAAACGGGTGAACTTGAGTGCGTTGGACAGCAGGTTGCTGACGATCTGCCGCACCCGGGTAGGGTCGCCGGTAACCATGGCCGGAAAGTCCGGCGCAATCAGGCAGGTCAGCTCCACGCTGGGGGCCGCATTCTGTGACAGCAGGTTGGCGGTGTCCTCGATCAACACCCCAAGGTCGAAGGGAATGCGCTCGATCTCCAGATGACCTGCGTCGAACTTGGACATGTCGAGAATATCGTTAAGCAGTTCGACCAGCACCTTGCCGGAGTCGTGGGCGATCATCAGTTGCTGGCGCTGCTCGGCGCTGAGCGGGCTGTCCAGTGACAGCGCCAGCATACCAAGCAGGCCGTTGAGCGGGGTGCGGATTTCGTGGCTCATGTGCGCCAGAAACGCCGAGCGCGCATGGGCCATATCCAGCGCCGTACTGCGCGCTATCTGTAGTTCCTCGTTGGATTCGCGCAGGCGTATGTTGCTGGCCTTGAGCTCATTGGTGCGTGCCGAAACAATGTTTTCCAGTTCGTTGAGATGTTCGGTCAGCCGATCTTCGGCCGCGCGTCGTCTGGAGAACTCGCTGCCCATGGTTTCGAATTGACGGTTGAAGGTCGCGACCAGTACGCCGATTTCATCCTGCTCATGGTGAGGCGGGCAGGTTATTTTCCCTTGGTCGGGGTTGCGCGGGTCGCGACTGCTCAGTTCGCGGATCACCCTTACCAGCGGCTTGGTCAGGGTGGCGTAGAACAGAATGGTCAGAATGCCGGCCAGCGCCAGGCTGCGCACGAAGCCGTTGAGTAGAGTGATCTCGGCGCGCTGCAGAAAGTGGCTGCCGAAAGCGAAGGTGTCCACGGTCAGGTACAGTGTGCCGATGGTTTCATCGGGCAAATGGTTAAGGTGCAGTTTTTCCTGAAACTGACGGCTTTCACCGAACAGCCAATCGCTGAACACTCGATAGCGCCCTGTCGCCATGGGGCGTTCAACGCTTGCAAGCACGGCGTCATTGTTATCGGTCAGTCTGGCGCTGACCACGGCAGGCGAGCGCAGCAGCCCGAGTGTCAGCTCCTGAGCCAGCTCCGAGTCGATGTTGTAGGCAATGCGCGATGCCGGGTTCTGGATGATTTCCAGCAGTGATTTGATTTCACGATTGATGGACGCGTCTTCGCTGGCATAATCGATTGCAATCTGGAACAGGCTCAGCAAGGTCCCCAGCGCGAAGCCGATCAATACAGCCAGGCGCGCCTGCTTGAACGAAAGCCTGTTTTTGAGCGATATATCCATGAGTACTTACTGCCACTTCTGGTTGGCCAAGCATAGCTGATAGGCACTGCTGACCAATCAGTTAAATATAAGGGGATCCCGTGGATTCTCGGTTGGATGCTTTTCTGCAACGCGCCGATGCCGTGCTGGCCCGGCTGGAACCGCTGTTGCCAGCCGTGCGCGAGCCGGTCGACTGGTCACAGACGCTTGCGGCGCGCTGGGTTCAAGAGGGCCGTAGCGGCTACCTGATGCCGTTGCAGGTGAGCCTGGATACGCGCCTGACCGATCTGATCGGCGTCGACCTGCAGCGCGATCAGTTGGGGCGCAATACACGTCAGTTTATCGATGGCCTGCCTGCCAACCATGCCTTGCTCTGGGGCTCGCGCGGCACCGGCAAGTCGTCCCTGATCCGCGCTCTGCTGGCCGAGCACGCCTCGGCCGGTCTGCGCCTGATCGAGATCGAGCGTGATCATCTGGGCGACTTGCCGCGTGTGGTCGAACAACTGCACAAACTGCCGCAGCGCTTTGTACTGTTCTGCGATGACCTGTCGTTCGAGTCGGGCGAGGGTGATTATCGCGTACTGAAAAGCGTGCTTGACGGCTCGCTGGAGCAGGCACCGGATAACGTATTGCTGTATGCCACCTCCAATCGCCGCCATCTGGTGCCCGAAAAGGAAAGCGACAACGTTGACTGGAAGCACGTCGACGGCGAGCTGCACCCCAGCGAAGCCGTGGAAGACAAGATCGCATTGTCTGACCGCTTCGGCCTGTGGCTGTCGTTTTATCCGTTTACCCAGGAACATTACCTGAACGTGGTCGAGCACTGGATCACGCAGCTGGCAGACAAGGCCGGCTTGCAATGGCAGCGCGACGAAAGCCTGGAAAAGGCTGCGATTCGCTGGGCGACCGCGCGTGGCAATCGCAATGGCCGCTGCGCGTATCAATTTGCACGTTACTGGGTAGGACTTGAATTGTTGGAGCAACACACATGATCGATTTGCAAAACACCGGTGCCGGCCTCAATGGCTACGGTCTGCTGGCGGCCCAGCTTGAGGCATTGCTGGCCGACGAGCGCGACTTCATCGCCAATGCGGCGCAGTTCTCGGCATTCCTCTATACGCAGATCGACGATCTGAACTGGGCGGGTTTTTACCTCAATCGCAATGAAGAGCTGGTGCTGGGTCCGTTTCAGGGGCAGATTGCGTGCGTGCGCATTCCATTTGGTCGCGGCGTTTGCGGTGCAGCAGCGCAGAGTCGGCAAACCCAGCGTGTTCAGGACGTTCACGAGTTTCCCGGACACATCGCCTGCGACAGCGCATCGAACAGCGAGCTGGTGGTGCCGTTGGTCAAGGATGGGCGTCTGATCGGCGTGCTGGACCTGGACAGTCCGAGTGTGGGGCGTTTCAACGAGGTGGATCAGGCGGGGATCGAACGTCTGGCGGCTATCTTTCTGGCATCGACCGACTGTTGAGTCGCTCGACCTGCCGCTGTCCGGAGCACAGGTCCGGCAGCGGCGGGGCAGTCATCAATCGTAGATGACTTTCTTCTTCCATTCGGATTCGGTTTCGTCTGCCTTCAAGCCTTCGGTCAGCGCGTTGTCGTCGTCTTCGGATGGCGCGGTATTGGTCAGTACCATTGAGTTGGCGCGGGCCAGTTGTTTTTCCATCGCCAGCAACTGCTGTTGGTACGTCACCGGGTCCGGCTGGTTGCGCAGATACTGCACGCCGCGTTCGAACGCCAGACGAGCCTGGCCCGGCTGGTCCTGGCTGAGGGCCATCTGACCGAGGTTGTTGAAGAACTCGATGTGCAGCGTGACCAGAATCGTGCGGATTTCGCGGATCCAGTGTTTGGCTTCGCTGGTTTGCAGAAAGCCGTCATGTGCAGCTCGGGTCACCTGACCATGCAGGGCTTCCAGAAGGAAACGCACGTCCTTGGCCTTGGCTTCGGTCTGGATCGGCGTGACCTGGTTGGGGATGTCGATGCGTTCGCCTTTGCCGATCTGCTCTTCCAGCTCGCCGATGCGGTGCTTGAGTTGAGCGTTACCCTTGTCCAGGCTGAGCATGCGCTGCACGACGTTCAGTTCCAGACGCGTAAGCAGCAGCTTCAAGGCTGGTGACATCAACTGGCCGGGGAATACTTCGGTGATTTCGCTGCAGCGACGCAAGCGATCACTGAGTTCGACCTTGGTGCGGGCCTTTTCCAGTTTGCCGTTTTCAGCGACGTGATTCAGGTAGCCGATCGCGATGAGCAGAGCGATACCTGCTAATACCATCAGCGTGATCATGAGTGGAGTCACTGTGCAAACCTCATTTGTTCAATTAGTTTTAGTGCGAGTGTAGTGGCTAAGCACTACTGCGCATAGATGTCCCTCCTGGAGTTTGTCGGCATCTCTTCTATATAGATTAGGCAGCTGAACGATTGGCGACAGTCGGTCAGCGTCCGAACGGCATCGAAGTTATTGATTTCAATAAATTTTCACATGGGGGTTGACGACCCCTCAATCCATCCATAGAATGCGCGCCACTTACAGCGTAAAGCACACAGCGTAGCGCAAATAAGTAGTGAATGTTGTACGTGTGTCCCCTTCGTCTAGTGGCCTAGGACACCGCCCTTTCACGGCGGTAACAGGGGTTCGAGTCCCCTAGGGGACGCCATTGCGGGAATAGCTCAGTTGGTAGAGCACGACCTTGCCAAGGTCGGGGTCGCGAGTTCGAGTCTCGTTTCCCGCTCCAATTTTAAGCAGCTTTGCCTCAGGGCAGGGTTGAGTGAAACCAGAATACATCTTCGGATGATGTCTGGAACTGAAACACACACCATTGTGTTTCAGGCAGTGTCCCCTTCGTCTAGTGGCCTAGGACACCGCCCTTTCACGGCGGTAACAGGGGTTCGAGTCCCCTAGGGGACGCCATATTGCGGGAATAGCTCAGTTGGTAGAGCACGACCTTGCCAAGGTCGGGGTCGCGAGTTCGAGTCTCGTTTCCCGCTCCAAACTCACAAAAACGCCGCTCATCAGAGCGGCGTTTTTGTTTGTGTGTTTTGAGCATCTTTATAAAAGATCATCTTTCTCGCATGTCACGCTCAGTCCTGTCTGGATGCCAGTAACTCGTCGAGCTCCGGCATCAGGGTCACGCTCTCCTGCTCATTGGGATCAGTACGCGCGACCAGAACCGTTGCTTCGCGCTCGTTGCTGCGGTTATAGGGCACATGCGGCATTCCCGCCGGGATATAAAAGAAGTCGCCTTGTTCCACGATGGCATGCTTTTCCAGCGACTCGCCGTACCAGCAGCCGGTGGCTTCACTCAGGGCATAGATGGCGGTTTCATGCTCCTGATGTTTGTGAGCCTTGCCCCTGCCTCCAGGGGCAATTGTCATCAGCTGCATATGGATATGTCGGGCACCTGCACTTTGTGCGGAGATGCCGACCTGATAATCCATACCCTGCTTGCCTTGAGAGGGTTTGGCGGGTTTCAAAAGGATACAATCAAGTTGATCACTGGCCACGGTTTTCTCCTCGCCTGATGCTCGATAGCGCTGACCCACCCGGCCCGCTGCACGGCAAGGGCAGGGGGGAGTGAATACTATGCCTTGTAGGGCGAAGCGTGGCTCAGGCGCAGGCGTCGATCAAGTGAAAGAAACGCCATGTCGATCCCGGTAACGGGCCCGATACATCAGGGCATTTGCGGCAGTTCATTGGGCCGCATGTCAAAGACCAACACTTCTGCGTCAACGCCTTCGCTCAGGCTAATGACCTGTTCGTTGCGCAAACGCACCCCGTCACCTTCGTCAAGCGGCTGCCCATTGAGCACCACACTGCCACGGGCCACATGCACGTAGGCATATCGGTTGGCAGCCAGTTCCAGGGTCGCAGTTTCATTGCCATTGAACAGACCGGCATACACACGAGCGTCCTGACGGACCTTGAGCGCACCGTTCTCGCCTTCTGGCGAAATGATCAGCTGCAAATGACCGCGTTTCTGTTCAGCGCTGAAATGCTCCTGCTGGTAGTTCGGGGTTGCGCCTGCAACATTCGGCACGATCCATATCTGCAGAAAATGCACGCCCTCGGTGTGCGAATGATTGAACTCGCTGTGCGCCACGCCGCTGCCGGCACTCATCAATTGCACGTCGCCAGGGCGAATCACCGACCCGGTGCCCAGCGTATCCTTGTGTTCCAACGCACCTTCCAGAACGTAGGAAAAGATTTCCATGTCACGGTGTGGGTGCTGGCCGAAACCTTTGCCCGCAATCACGCGGTCGTCATTGATCACCAGCAGATCGGAAAAGCCCTGCTCCTGGGGGTTGCGATAACCGGCAAAGGAAAAGGTATGAAAGGATTTCAACCAGCCATGGTTGGCAGCGCCGCGGTCGGAAGCTTTACGAAGAGTCAGCATGATTCTTTCTCCATCCGTCTATCGACGCTGCACATTCAGCAATCGATCAAGTGAGACAAAGGTTACGGCTTATCGACTGTCGCAATAAGTAGCTGGAACATGAATGACTGTCTCGCTGTGGTTGACAGTGCCGGGTGGCACGTTACGCTCTGTCGAACAGCACCCAGCGTTCACTCAGGCCACGACACATGAACCCTTTTGAAGACATGCGGATTTTCTGCCAGGTCATGGAGTCCGGCAGCTTCACGGCGGCGTCCGACAAGCTGGGCCTGTCCAAGCAATTTGTCAGTCGGCGCCTGATGCAACTGGAGGAACGGCTGGGCGTACGTTTGCTCAACCGCTCGACGCGACGTCTGGATGTCACGCCGCTGGGGCAGAGTTACTACGAGTCTGCCCTGCGCCTGCTGGCCGAGGTCGAACAGGTCGAGCAGGGGATTACCGGGCAGAACAACGAGCCACGCGGCACCCTGCGCCTGAGTGCGCCGCTGTCGTTTGCCGTTGCGCATCTGGGCTGTCTGCTGCCGCTGTTTTTGCAGCGCTACCGCGACGTGGCGGTGGAGGTGGACCTGAGCGACCGTGCGGTGGACTTGATCAGCGAAGGCTATGACCTGGTGCTGCGTATCGGGGTGCTGGAAGACTCCAGCCTGATCGCCCGGCGCATTGCCTCGATTGATCGGGTCTACTGCGCCAGCCCTGCCTACCTGGCCGAGCGCGGTACGCCGCAAAAACCCGAAGATCTGCACGCTCATGATTGCCTGCCCTATTGCCACAGCCGTCAGGCGCAATGGCGTTTTCAGGTGCAGGGCAAGCCTTTGATATTGAACATCAGCGGGCGGATGCGCGCCAATAATGGCGAGCTGCTGAGAGACACGGCTGTGGCCGGGCTGGGCATCACCTACCTGCCGACGTTCATTGTTGGCGCGGCGCTGCGTGACGGCAGCCTGGTGCGGGTGCTAGATGACTTGCGGCCCGAGCCCTTGACGCTGTCAGCGGTTTATCCCCAGCACCGTCAGGCCTCACGTCCAGTGCAGGCATTCATCGAATTCCTGCGCGAGCGTCTGGAATCAGCTATCGAGCTCAATGAACCGCCTGGGTGAGCGCTTCGTCGGACAGGTTTAGATAATTTTTTTGCATCTTAGGCTAGAACAAAAATGAATTTAGCTAATTTTTGTTCGGGTGTTAGGGTCGTTGCCGATCAATTCGATCTGCCCGATGCTTCTGGAGACCCTGCCTGTGCCGACAACTATCATCTGCTGGAGCCAACGCCTGCTGACGGGCCTGGCGCTGGGCCTTGTGGCCACGCTGAACACCCAGGCTGCCGACCTGATTGTCGGTGATCAGAGTTACAGCGCCCGGACCGTGATGGAAGCGGCCGGTGTACTCAAGGATCTGCCCTACGAGCTTGAATGGAAGCAGTTCACCGCAGGCTCCCCGGTCGCCGAAGCGTTGAACGTCGGTAGCCTGGACATCGGTTTGCTGGGCGATTCGCCTGCGCTGTTCATGGGCGCGCTGGGTGCGCCGATCAAGGTCATCGGCGTATCGCGGCAGAACCTCGACGGCGTTGCGATCGTAGTGCGCAAGGATTCGCCGATCAAAACCGTCGCGGATCTGGCCGGCAAGAAAGTCGCCATCTGGAAGGGCTCGTTCAGCCAGCAATTGATGCTCACCGCGCTGGACAGGGCGGGTGTCGCCCGCGATGCCGTGGACTATCGCTACCTTAGTGCACTGGATTCCTCTCACGCGCTGGATGGCTGCTCGGTGGACGCGATTGCGACCTGGGAGCCCTTATGTCACTCAACAGGAGCGTCAGGGCGCACGAATCATTGCAACTGCCGACGGCTTGATCCCTGCGCAAAGCTTTATTGTCGCCAACGATCAGGCCATCAAGGACAAGCGCGCGCAGATCAGCGATTTCCTGCAGCGCCTGCAAGCTGCGCGCGCCTGGTCGGTCAGCGACCCGCAGCACAATGAAATCTACGCCAACGCCTGGGCTGCGCTGACCAAAGCCGATGCTCAAGTAGCGCGCCGCTGGTTTTCCCGCGCTCAGGTCGTGGTGGTGCCGATCACCCCGCAAGTGGTGGCAGGCGCACAGCAGACTATCGATTTTTTCAACCACGCCGGGCTGACCAAACGCTATCCTGCTGCCAGCGTGTTTGACGAGTCGTTCAATGCGGCGCTGGACAGCCAGACGCAGGTTGCCCGCTGAACGACTGCCTTGTCCTGGAGCCTTCATCATGAGTTTTACGTCATTGCATTGGGGTGTTTATCGCCCGCAGGTCGAGGAAGGCAAGTTGAAAGCCCTGCTGCCTGCGGAGTGGGACAAGGACCCTTCACCGATTGGCGATTCGGTTGCCGATGCCATTACCTCGCCCACACGCGTCATGCGCCCGGCGATACGTCGCAGTTTTCTTCAGCAAGCCGGCGGGCGACCCGATCTGCGTGGGCAGGAGCCGTTCGTCGAGGTCTCCTGGGAGGTGGCGCTGGATCTGGTCGCCAGTGAGTTGCAGCGCGTCAAAGGCGAGTATGGCAATCAGGCAATTTTTGGCGGCAGCTACGGCTGGGGCAGCGCGGGGCGTTTTCATCACGCACAAAGCCAGCTGCATCGCTTCCTCAACTGCATCGGCGGTTATGTATTCAGTACCGACAGCTACAGCCTGGGGGCCGGGCGGGTGCTGATGCCGCACATTGTCGGCAACATGGACTGGCTGCTGGCGGCGCATACGTCCTGGAAGAACCTCGCCGAGCACTGCGAGCTGTTCGTCGCCTTCGGGGGGTTGCCCGCCAAGAATGCGCAAACCAGCCCCGGCGGTGCCAGTGACCATCTGCTCGCCGACGCTTTGCAACGCATGTCCGACGCGGGCGTGGAGTTCGTCAACGTCAGCCCGCTGCGTGATGACCTGGCTGGCCCGGCGCCCAACCAGTGGCTGGCGGTACGCCCCGGCAGCGACACGGCGTTGATGATGGCGCTTGCCTGGGTATTGATCAGCGAAGGGCTGCACAACGAAGATTTCGTTCAGCGCTACACCGTGGGCTATGAGCGTTTTCGCGATTATCTGCTGGGTCACGTCGACGGCCAGCCTAAGGGCCCGCAGTGGGCCGCTGCATTGACTGATATCGCTGCGCAGCAGATTGTCGACCTGGCGCGGCGCATGGCCAGCAAACGCACCATGATCAACGTCGCTTATTCATTGCAGCGTTCTATACATGGCGAGCAACCGTTCTGGATGACCGTCACCCTGGCGGCGTTGTTGGGGCAGATCGGTTTGCCCGGTGGCGGCTTTGGCCTGGGTTATGGCTGCATGAACAACACCGGCAGCGGCCGCAAGGCGTTCTCCGGGCCGCGCTTTTCCCAAGGCAGTAATCCGGTCAAGGACTTCATTCCGGTTGCGCGGGTGACAGATATGTTGCTCAACCCCGGCACACCCTTCGATTACAACGGGCAGCAGCAGACTTACCCGGATATTCGCCTGGTGTACTGGGCGGGTGGCAATATCTTTCACCACCATCAAGACCTCAATCGGCTGCTGGAAGCGTGGCAGCGGCCGCAAACCATCATCGTTCACGAGCAGTTCTGGACCGCTCAGGCACGCTATGCCGACATCGTGCTGCCAGCCACCACGGCGCTGGAACGCAATGACATCGGCAGCTCGGCGTCTGATCGTTTCATGATTGCGATGCAGCAGGCCATCGCACCGGTGGGCGAGTCTCGTGATGACTATTCGATTCTGGCCGGGCTGGCCGAGCGGCTGGGTGTGGCGCAGGCGTTTACCGAAGGACGTGATGTCCAGGCCTGGCTGCATTTTATTTACGATGAGTCTCGGCAGCGCGCTGAAACCTTTGGTATTACCCTACCGGATTTCGACCAGTTCTGGCGTGACGGATTACTGGAAATAGACTATCCCCAGACCGATAACGTACTGCTCAAGTCCTTTCGCGATGACCCTGACGCGCATCCACTGCCGACGCCGTCCGGGCGTATCGAAATTTTCTCCGAGCGCATCGCAGGCTTCGCTTATGCGGACTGTCCTGGCCATCCGGTATGGCTGGATAAACCTGCGCCTACCCACGCGCTGCACCTGCTGTCCAATCAACCCAAAACCCGCCTGCACAGTCAGTACGACCACGGCAGCTACAGCCGTTCCTCGAAAATTCAGGTACGCGAGCCGCTGACCCTGAACCCGCTGGATGCGCAAATGCGCGGGTTGGTCGATGGTGATGTGGCCAAGGTCTTCAATGAGCGGGGGGCGTTTCTGGCTGGAGTAATCGTATCGGACAGTATTCGGCCCGGCGTTGTGCAGATTGCCACCGGTGCCTGGTTCGATCCATTGGTGCATGGCGAGCCGGGCAGTCTGGAAAAGCACGGCAACCCTAATGTGATCACCCAGGACATCGGTGCTTCCAGCCTGTCGCAAGGGTGTGCGGCGCAGACCGCGTCGGTGGATATCGTCAAATGGGATCAGGCACTGCCGCCCGTGACGGCGTTCGAGCCGCCGTCACTGCTCTGAGCGCGTTTTACTGCTCTTTATTACGCGCCGCAAAAACCGCCTTGCCCACACCCGCCAATACCGCATCGTTCTGCGGCGTGTGCACCCGGCCGCACAGCACGTTGCGGTAATGGCGCTGCAGCGGGTTGCTGCGTGACAGTCCTGGATTCCCTGAGGCCTCGATGGCCAGTTCCACCGCACGGATAGCGTTGCCGGTCACCAGGTATTTGATCTGCGCAGCATGCTGTGCGGGCGTGTGGCCCTGGGCCGCGGATTGCAGCAGGCTCTGGTTGGCGAACAGCAAGGTGTCGATCTGCCCGACGGTTTCCTGAAAGCGCGGCAGGGTCGACAGCGCGGCCCCGAGGTTGGACGGCTTGCGCTGTTCCAGCCAGTGCACCAGCCAGTCGCGGGCGGAGTGGGCGATGCCGTCGTAGACTGACGACAGCAGCACCGACATCCACAGCATGCCCGACCCATCAAGTTCGGATTGCGGGGCGCTCCACGGGCTGACGCTGACGGCATGATCGAGCGGCACCAGCACGTCGTCGAAGCGGACTTCGTGGCTGCTGGTGGCGCGCATGCCCAAGTGGTCCCAGTCCTCGATGATCCTGATGCCCGGCGTGTCCTTGTGGACCAGCCAACTGCCCACCAGCGGGTCATCGTCGTCGCTGCGCGCCCATACGGCGAACCAGGTCAGGCCATGACTGCCGGTGGAGTAGATCTTGCTGCCGCTGATGCGCCAGCCGTCGGCGCTGCGGCGGGCGACGGTGCCCGGCAGGCCGCCACGCGCAGGGGTGCCCAGGTCAGGCTCGACGCGCAGGGCGTTGATCAGCGCACCTTCGCGTACCGCCTCTTCGGCAACTTGTACACGTAGATGGCTCGGCCAGTTACGGTTCTCTTGCAGCCTTGAATGCTGCAGGTATTGCATGACCAGAATCAGCGCCGTCGACGGTTCGCCCTTGGCCACTGCGCTGACTACTTGCTGCGCGCGCGGCAGATCGGCACCGCCGCCGCCCAGTTCAGCCGGTACGGTCAGGCCGAGCAGGCCGTGGGTGTGCAGTAACTGAAAGTTGGCATGCGGGAACTGGGCGCTGATGTCGTACTGCTCGGCAGTTTCAGCCAATGTGGCGGTCAGCGTAGCCAGTCGTTCGCTGAAGTCTTCAGCCGACTCGGCTGCCGGATAATGCTGGCGCGGGGTAGGGCGCAGGGTCGAGAGTGTCATGCGGGGTCCTTTTCGCAGCGGTTATGCAGCGGTCATTGCGTGGCGGCCTGAGCGATCTGCGCGCGCGAGGCGTTGAAGCTCTTGTCGAAGCCGGTTGAAACGTCGATTTTTTTAGTCAGGATGCCTTCAGCCAGATAGGTGTCCGCAGTGTTCTGCAGTCCCTGAACGATCTGATCATCAATCGGCGTACGTTGCATTTTCGTCGCCTTGGCCACCGCCAGATGCACCGCCAGCGGCAGGCCGGTGACTTTCGCCTGAGCGGCCGCGTACTCTTCGGGATGAGCATTGGACCAGTTGAAGGCGCGCTCCACGCGGGCTACAAAATCATCCAGTTGGGCACGTTTGCCTTCAATGGCCTTGCTGGTGGCGGCGAGGTAGAGGTGATTGCTCAGCAACTCGCTGCCACTGACCAGCACACGAGCGTCGCTTTGCGCGATGGAAATCGTCGTGTAAGGGTCCCAGGTCGCCCAGGCATCGGCGTCGCCGCTGTCCAGCAACAGACGCGATTCGCTGGGCAGCAGGTTGATGAAGGTGACGTCACTGGTTTTCAGCCCGGCTTCATGCAGGGCGCGGATCGCCAGGTAGTGGCCGATGGAGCCGCGCCCGGTGACGATGCGCTTGCCCTTGAGGTCGGCAACGGTCTTGATCGGCGAGTCCTTCGAGACCAGCACCGCCGTGGTGAAACGGCCCTGGGCATGGGTAATGCTGACCACTTTCAAGGGCGCACCCGCGCCCAGCGCGAACACATAGGGCGCATCACCCAGCGCACCGATATCCACAGCGCCAGCGTTCAATGCCTCTCCCAGAGGGGCCGCCGAGGGGAACTCGGAAAACTGGATCTGGTAAGGCACGTCCTTGAGTTCGCCGGAGACCTGCAACAGTATTTTCAGCAGCGACTTCTGATTGGCGACCAACAGCGGAGCCTGCTCGGCAGCCACCACCTGCTGGCCTGCCAGCACACTGAGCAACGCGCCCAGCAGCAGGCTTTTGAGCGGTAGAGGTGATTTGAAAAAAGGCAGCATTGAGGTGTTTCTCCATTGAGTTGATCGGTCGGCCAGACACTTATCGTTCCTCACGCTCAAATCACGTAAAACCCGTGCGTCCCGTCCCGGCCCAATTGCTCCACCAGGCCAAACTCCCAGTCCAGGTAGGCCTGCATGGCTTCGCGCGGCGCATCGGTGCCTTCGTACGGGCGGCGATAGCGATCGATGCGTGGCGAGGCCAGTCGGCTTTCGACATGCTCCAACGGCAGGCCAGCCTTGATCCAGCTGGCGGTGCCGCCATCGAGCAAAAACACCGGCTTGTCGGTCAGCGCTTCGACGTCGGCCACGGCAAAGCGCGCCAGACGGCTGCTGCCACAGGTCAATACGTAGCGGTCGGCGGCAGGTATTTTTTCCAGCGCCTGTTTGAGGTCGGCGCGCAAGGTCCACCAGGCACCGGGAATGTGCTGGTTGACGTAATTGGCGCTGGCGGTGAAATCCAGCACCGCCACCTTGACCTGTGTCTGCCATTGAACAAGCGTCTCGACGCTGATCGCCTCCACTTGCGGTGGCGCAGGGAACGGCGCATCCCAGTCACCCGTTTCGCTGAAGTCTGCTGCATGCAGATCATCGAGCACCCACACGTCCCAGCCCAGTTGCGCCAGCCAGGAGGCCGACATGTTGGCGCGCACGCCGTCGTCGTCCACCAAGGCTATTCGTGCGCCGCGTACGCTGGCGAAGTGATCGGTTTCCTGCACCAGTTGCCCGCCCGGTGTGGAGCGCGCACCGGGCAGATGGCCTTTGGCAAACTCTTCCGGTGTGCGCACATCGAACAGGTACGTGGTGCGCGAAGTCTCGGCTTGCCAGCGTTGCAGGTCAGCGCGGCTGGCGCGTTTGACCTTGGCGCGATCAGCCACCTTGCGCGCATCGGCACTGGCGGTTTCGCGGGTTTCCTCACTGACTGCTGCAAAACGCCGGTCTTGACCATGATCCAGCGTCTGACCGGCCAGTAACCAGCCAATCGTGCCATTGCGCAGCGCATTGATCTGATTGGGCAGGCCCGCATTGACCAGTGACTGAGTGCCGATGATGCTGCGCGTGCGACCGGCGCAATTGACGATGATTCGCGTGTTCGGGTCCGGTGCCAGCTCCCGTGCCCGCAGCACCAGTTCCGCGCCCGGTACGCTGATGCCACCGGGGATGCTCATGGTCTGGTATTCGTCGTAGCGCCGGGCATCGAGCACCACTACATCGGCGTTGTTGTCGAGCAGGGCCTTGACCTCTTCAGCCGCCAGAGACGGGGTAGCACGATGGTGTTCCACCAGTTCGCCAAACGCCTTGCTCGGCACATTCACATCGATGAACAACTCGCCGCCAGCCTCACGCCAGCCTTGCAGGCCGCCGTCGAGCAGTCTCACATCGCTGTAGCCCAGCGCCTGTAAACGTTGCAGCGCAACCTGCGCCAGGCCCTCGCCATCGTCGTACAGGGTTATGGCTGTGTCGCGTCGCGGGATGCGCGGGAACACCTCCAGCTCCAGCTTCGACAACGGGATGTTCACCGCAAACAGAGGATGGGCCTGGGCAAAGGGTGCCTCTTCGCGGACGTCTACCAAGGCCAGTTCCTGGCGGTCCAGCAAGGCCTGACGAACGTCGGCAAATGATCGGGTGGCGGGTGTGGTCATCGGGCGGGGCTCCCTGTTGGCTGATCCTGAGTAGCGTGGGTGATGGCTGCGGCATTCGAATAGCCGGAGATGAACAGTTTTTCTGTGCCGTCCAGGTCGTAGACCGCACGTTTCACGGTGCCAATATCGGCGCCGTAAACGTGGATGCTGATCGACACTTGATCGTTGAAAGCATTGCTGACCTGATGCACATCGTTGCTTTTCGGTGACAGCGCTTCGACCTGGCCGGGTTGCAGGCGAATTGCCGGGCCGCTGGTTTCCAGGCGTCCTTGCGCGTTGCGGGTATAGCCCTGTGAATGCTCGGCACCGCGCAGCATGCCGATCAGGCCCCAGACTCGATGGTCATGAATCGGCGTGCGTTGCCCCGGTCCCCAGACAAAACTGACCACTGAAAAGCGCTGCTGCGGGTCGGCATGCAGCAGAAATTGCTGATAGCGGTCGGGGTCGGGTACGGCAAATTCTTCTGCCAGCCAGTCATCGTGGCTGACCAGTTGCGCCAGCAGCTTGCCGCCGCGACGCAACAGATCGCCTTCGTGCGGCTCGCTGCCAATCAGCTCGCCCAGCGCGTCGATAAAGGCCCCGAGTCGTTCCGGGTGTCGGTTCTGAGTCATGTCCATTTCCAGGTCAGGGTCAGGGAATGGTTTGATATAAGCATAATATGGATATTTAATATGCTATTTTTTAATGATTAGGTTATAACGAAAACGTCTTTTACTTCCGTGCTGCAATGCGTGAAATCTAGCGTCGGTCTGTTGGACGGGCTATGAATGGACGTCTGCCGGGACTATTCTTTTTGCCTGTGTTTCTTCTCTTCTTTATGTGCGGTCCGAATGAAAATTGATGATATCGATGCGTTCGTTGCAGTCATCCGCTGTCAGTCGATCAGCCATGCCGCTGAATCGCTGGATCTGACCCAGCCGGCGATTACTCGCCGGGTGCAGAATTTCGAGCAGGCCCTTGGGGTCGAGCTGTTCGATCGTAATACCAAGCCGCTCAAGCCAACGCCGATGGGCATCCAGGTGTACCAGAAGTGCCTGGCAATCCTGCGCGAGATGGATGCGTTGCGCGAGCTGGTGGCCAGCGACACGCCGCCCAGCGGCCTATTGCGTCTGGGTGTGCCGCAAACCATCGGTGACGTGGTGCTGCTCGATGCGCTCAAGCAGCTACGCGGAGAATTCCCGGATTTGCGCGCCCAGGTCAGCACCGGCTGGGGCAGTCACCTGATCGGCAAGATCGAAAACGGTGAGCTGGATGCTGCGGCAGCGCTGTTCCCTGCTGGCAAGATATTTCCGGACAACATCGTCGGTCAGTCCATCGGTAAGATGGAACTGGTGGTGGTCTGCGCCAAGGGACTGGTGTCGAAAAAGCCCGGCAAGCTGGCGGATTGCTACGAGCAGGGCTGGGTACTCAACCCCGACGGCTGCGGTTTTCGCGCAGGTTTGCAGCGTACGCTGACCGATCAGGGGCTGAGCATGAAGGTCAATCTGGAAACCTTCGGCACCGAGCTGCAACTGGGGCTGGTAGCCGATAGCATGGGGTTGGGTCTGGTGCCAAGGCCGTTGCTGGAGCGCAGCGCTCACCGCGAGCAACTGGCGGTGCTACCGCTCAAGGACTTCAAACCGGTGATGGACCTGTGGCTGTTCTACCCACGTTTTCTGGGCAATCTGCAAGCACCGGTCGAGGCTTTTGGCGCGCTGGTGGCGCGCTCCCTCAAGCCGGTTTCAGCAGCCGCCTGAAAACGTCATTGCGGGCGGGCAGTCTTCAGTCAGAAGCCTCGCCCGCCCGCATGGCGTTGAATCAGGCCACTTGTTCGCGAGCCTGCCGTTCACGCTGAGCCACCAGTGCGCGGGTCAGCGGGATCAGCTTCTTGCCATAATCGATAGCATCTTCCAGCGGGTCGAAGCCGCGAATCAGGAAGGTGGTAATCCCCAGGTCGTAATAGTCCAGCAGCGCTTCGGCGACCTGTTCCGGGGTGCCGACCAGCGACGTGGAATTGCCCTGCGCGCCGAGCAGGCCAGCGATGCCGGTCCACAGGCGCTTGTCCAGACGTGAACCTTGTGCCGCTGCGGCCAGCAGGCGACGCGACCCTTCGTTGGGTGGTTCGCGACGGACAAAGCCGTTGCGGTCTGCCAATGCCTTGGCTTTTTCCAGAATGCTGTCGGCGCGTGCCCAGGCTTGTTCTTCGGTGTCGGCCAGAATCGGGCGCAACGACAGGCTGAAACGAATGGTCCGGCCATGTTTGGCGGCTTCGGCGCGCACCTGTTTCACCACATCGCGCACCTGCTCGTACGTCTCGCCCCACAAGGCGTAGACGTCGGCGTGTTTGCCGGCCACCGCAATCGCCGCTGCCGAGGAACCGCCAAAGTACAGCGGGATGTGTGGCTGCTGTGGGGACTTGACCAGCGAGTGCGCGCCCTCGAACTGGTAGTAGGTGCCCTGATGATCGAACGGCTTGTCGCTGGTCCATTCCTGACGCACCACACTGAGGTATTCATCGCTGCGTGCGTAGCGCTCGTCCTTGCCGATGTGGCTGCCGTCGGCACGCAGTTCCTTGTCGTCGCCGCCGGTAATGATATGCACCGCAGTGCGCCCGCCATTGAACACGTCCAGCGTCGCAAATTGCCGGGCTGCCACGGTGGGGGAGATGAAACCGGGACGATGTGCGACAAGAAACTTCAATGTGCTGGTCACGCTGGCGGCATGCGCAGCCACCAGTGTGCTGTCCGGACTGTTGGAGTGGTACGCGATCAACGCACGATCAAAACCTGCGTCTTCATGAGCCTTGGCCACTGTCTTCACGTAGTCGGGCTGGATGGTCGCGCCGCTGCGCGGGTGGATTTCAGAACCGGGTTGCGTGGCGATATAGCCAATGAATTCGATGCTCATGAAAACTCCTGCCAATGGTTGAGGTCCGTTCGACCTTGTCGAGAAGCACCATAAAGGCAAGCAGACGGGGCTGTGAAATTCGATTTTGGTCTAAGTTAATTATAAAAAATATGCATTATAAGTTATGTCGGTAATCAAATATTTTAACTATTAGCTTAGAGCCAAATAGAATTTCACTCGGCTTTCTTATGCACATAGCATGGTGTTCATACTGCGTCGGGTGCGTCACGCCCGATTTGCCCAGAAAGGATGCGCCCATGTCCGACACAACGCTCAACCCCGCCGACCCCGGTTTTCTTGTGGTCAACAAGCCTGAACAGCGTCGCGCCTCTGAACAGCATCGTCAGCGTCGGCAAGTGCCGGGCTCTGTTTTGCGTCTGCTCAGCCCGCTGGCACTGTTGCTGCTCTGGGAGCTGGCCTCACAAACCGGTCTGCTGCCCAGCCGAGTGATCGCCGCACCGTCGCAGATCGGCGGTACGCTATGGTCGATGATTGTTTCAGGCGAACTGGCCGTGCACCTGTGGGTATCGCTGCAGCGCGCATTGCTGGGCTTGAGCATCGGCGTCAGTATTGGTGTGGTCGCTGCATTGATAACCGGGCTTTCCCGGCGCGGCGAAATCGCCCTCGACTCGCCGATGCAAATGCTGCGCACCATTCCGTCGCTGGCACTGGTGCCGCTGTTCATCCTCTGGTTCGGCATTGGTGAATTCACCAAAGTGGCGCTGATCGTGATGGGCACCACCTTTCCGGTGTACCTGAACCTGTTTTCCGGCATCCGCAACATCGACCCGAAACTGATCGAGGCCGCCAACACCTTGGGGCTGAGCCGTCGCGAGCTGATCTGGCACGTGATTCTGCCCGGTTCGCTGCCTTCTTTTTTTGTCGGACTGCGCTATTCGCTGGGTATCTCCTGGCTGGCGCTGGTGTTTGTCGAACAAATCAACACCACCGCAGGAATCGGCTTTCTGGCCAGCGATGCCCGCGACTTCATGCGCACTGATGTAATCGTTATCTGTCTGTTGATCTACAGCGTCCTGGGCCTGGTGATCGACGGCATCATTCGCACGCTGGAGCGCTATGCGCTGGCCTGGCGACCGACCTTCGTGAGGAATTGAGCATGGCGACCCTTGAGTTGCGTAACACTTCATCAGTCACGCCCCCGGTTCAGTTGCGTAACGTGGTTCGCCAGTTTGGCCCACAACGGGTGATTGACGGGCTGGACCTGGACATTGCCGCGGGCGAGTTTGTCGCTTTGCTGGGTGCCAGTGGCTCCGGCAAGACCACCTTGCTGCGCACTCTGGCCGGGCTGGACGACATCGACAGTGGCGAGCTGCGTGTGCCGGTGGCACGTGCCGCGGTGTATCAGGAACCGCGGCTGATGCCGTGGAAAAGCGCCTGGAAAAACGTGGTTCTCGGCCTGCGCATCAACGATGCCAAGGCTCGGGCCGAAGCAGCATTGACCGAAGTCGGTCTGGCCCATCGGCTGAATGCCTTTCCGGCCACATTATCCGGTGGCGAGGCGCAACGTGTAGCGTTGGCGCGCGGCCTGGTCCGTGAGCCGAAACTGCTGTTGCTCGACGAGCCTTTCGCCGCCCTCGATGCTTTGACCCGCATTCGCATGCACCAGTTGATCATCGACCTGTGGCGCAAGCACACCCCGGCGGTGCTGCTGGTAACGCACGATGTCGATGAGGCGATCCTGCTCGCTGACCGGGTCATCGTGCTGGCCGACGGTAAACTTGCCGATGACATCCGCGTTGACCTGCCACGCCAACGTGACAGCGGGCAGGCCGGGTTTCAGGCAATTCGTAGCCGCTTGCTGGGTTTGCTGGGCGTGAAGACGCAGGCTGCCGATACTGCAACGCAGGAGCCAGCCCGCGACGTGACGCTCAGCGCACTGCGTCGTTTCGCCTATGCTCGTTGATCCTGCGCAGGGTGCGTATCATGGGCGTCTGAATTTCTGGAGGGGACGTCCATGTCTGCCGAAAAGCCCGAAGTCATCATCACCTATTGCATTCAATGCCAGTGGCTATTGCGCGCCGCCTGGCTCGCCCAGGAGCTGTTGAGCACGTTCAGTGACGACCTGGGCAAGGTCTCGTTGCAGCCGGGCACCGGTGGTGTGTTTCGCATTACCTGCGATGGCGTGCAACTCTGGGAACGCAAGGCCGACGGCGGCTTTCCCGAGGCCAAGGTGCTCAAGCAGCGGCTCCGCGACCAGATCGACCCGGCCCGTGATCTGGGCCACAACGACCGTCATACTCCCGCCAGTCCTCAGTAATACAGGCCATTGTCACGACATCGCCACGCACGTGTCACATTCGGTTAACCGGCATGCTCCACTCTCTTGGAAACCCTGCCGGAGGTCATCCCATGACCAGTGCTCAGCTCGCCACACCCAGCCGCAAACAACGCGTGCGCACCTTGTGGATTTCCGACGTTCATCTGGGCACGCGCGATTGCCAGGCCGAGCACTTGTCCGCGTTTCTCAAGCGCTATCAGGCTGACAAGGTGTATCTGGTGGGCGATATCATCGACGGCTGGAAGCTGCGTGGCGGCATGTACTGGCCGCAGGCGCATACCAACGTGATCCGTCGGCTGCTGACCATGAGCAAGCGCGGCACCGAAGTCATTTATGTCACGGGCAACCACGACGAATTCCTGCGTCGTTACTCCAAATTGGTTCTGGGCAACATCCAGCTGGTGGACGAAGCCGAGCACGTGACGGCCGATGGTCGTCGTCTTCTGGTCATCCACGGCGATCAGTTCGACGTGATCACCCGTTATCACCGCTGGCTGGCCTTTCTCGGCGATTCGGCCTACGAATTCACCCTGACCCTCAACCGCTGGCTGAACCATTGGCGCGCCAAGTACGGCTATGGCTACTGGTCGCTGTCGGCTTACCTGAAGCACAAGGTCAAGAGTGCGGTGAATTTCATCAGCGATTTCGAGGAAGCCATCGCCCACGAATGTGTGAAGCGCGGACTGGATGGCGTGGTCTGCGGGCACATCCACCATGCGGAAATCCGCCAGGTGGGCGGCGTGGAATACCTCAATTGCGGCGACTGGGTTGAATCCTGTACCGCCCTGATCGAACACCTGGACGGCACTATCGAACTGTTTCGTCTGGCCGACGCGCACTTGAAAGCAAGCCAGCCGGTGGTTCAGGAGCCGGTCAGCGAAACGGTTGCCTGATTCAACCGGCTAGAACGATACCTTGCCCAACAGCATATCGCGGTACATGACGAAATCGCCGAGCAGGCTGTAGAACGGATGCTTGAACGTGGCCGGCCGGTTTTTCTCGAAGAAGAAATGCCCGGCCCAGGCAAAACCGTAACCCGCGACGGGTAACAACCACAACAACCCCCAGCGACCGCTGCCCACACCGAACGCCAGCAGGAAGATCACCAATGAGGTGCCCACAAAGTGCAGGCGCCGACTGGTACTGCTGCTGTGCTCGGCGAGGTAGAAAGGATAGAACTCGGCAAAGCTTGAGAAACGCTTGATGGTATCCACGGCGCGCACCCTCGTGTTGGTTCTTCTTGTTATACACAAATTTAGCCGACTGTCGTGCCGATGTGGAGCGTGGGCACGATGGACGTGACTAGCTTGCTGATGTTTACGACTATCGTGCCAATGCTCCGCGTTGGCATAAGGCATTACCACGCTGAGCGTGGGAACGAGAATCTGAGCCGAACCTCAATCCACCTGACATCACAGAACCGCTGTGCAGCGCGGAGCAGTTCTCGACCCGTCAGCAAAAACGCAACAAAACATGGCACAGTTGCCCTGAAAAATGGCACATTGGCGCGCCTTGGTACGCGTGACACATCTTGTAATCATCCGTCCGGGGAACCCGAAAACCTTTTTACGGATGAATACCCATGGCGACCAGCGCTCAGCCCGTGACGGCGAAGGCCTCGACCCCCCCTCAAGCCAGCCCGCTGGTGATGCGCATTATTGGTGCCGTTGCCCTTGCTCACCTGATCAACGACCTGATTCAGGCCATTCTTCCGTCGATCTACCCGATGCTCAAGGCCAGCTACGACTTGAGCTTCACCCAGATCGGCCTCATTACCCTGACGTTTCAGATCACCGCATCGCTGCTGCAGCCGTGGGTCGGTTATTACACTGACCGCCATCCTAACCCGCTGGTACTGCCTGTAGGGTCGATCTGTACGCTGGTCGGCATTGTGATGATGTCGATGGTGGGCAGTTTTCCATTGATTCTGCTGGCTGCCGCCTTGATCGGCATCGGTTCTTCGACATTCCACCCGGAAGCCTCGCGTATCGCGCGACTGGCTTCCGGTGGCCGTTACGGGCTCGCGCAGTCGACCTTTCAGGTGGGCGGCAACACCGGCTCCGCGTTCGGGCCATTGCTGGCGGCGGCGATCATCATCCCGTTCGGCCAGGGCAACGTGGCCTGGATCGGCTTGTTCGCATTGTTCTCGCTGGGTTTGCTGTATGCGATAAGCCGCTGGTATCGCGCGCACCTCAACCTGTTCAAGCTCAAGGCAGGTCAGGCGGCCACTCATGGACTGTCCAGAAAACGCGTGATTGCCTCACTGGCAGTGCTGGCATTTCTGGTGTTTTCCAAGTTCTTCTACATGACCAGCCTGACCAGCTATTTCACCTTCTACCTGATCGAGAAGTTTGACCTTTCAGTCGCCAGTTCGCAGTTGCACTTGTTCCTGTTTCTGGGCGCAGTGGCGGCCGGGACCTTTTTCGGCGGTCCGATCGGCGACCGCATTGGCCGCAAGGCGGTGATCTGGTTTTCGATCCTTGGCGCTGCACCGTTCACCCTGGCCCTGCCTTATGCAGACCTGTTCTGGACCAGCGTTCTTAGCGTGATCATTGGCTTTGTACTGGCGTCGGCTTTTTCCGCCATCGTCGTCTACGCCCAGGAGCTTGTACCTGGCAACGTGGGCATGATTGCCGGGCTTTTCTTTGGCCTGATGTTCGGCTTCGGCGGCATTGGCGCAGCCTTGCTCGGCTATCTGGCTGACAGCCACGGCATTCTGTTCGTCTACACGTTGTGCTCATACCTGCCGCTGCTTGGCATCCTCGCTATTCTTCTACCCCGGACCAAATAATGCTGATAGCAACGCTGATCTTCCTGTTCACCATTACGCTGGTCATCTGGCAGCCCAAAGGCCTGAGCGTAGGCTGGAGTGCGGTACTCGGGGCGGTTCTGGCGTTGCTGACAGGGGTTGTGCACCTCAGCGACATCGCTGTGGTGTGGGGCATCATCTGGAATGCCACGGCGACGTTCATTTCGCTGATCATTATCACGCTGTTACTGGATGAGGCGGGTTTCTTTGCCTGGGCCGCGCTGCATGTGGCGCGCTGGGGCAAGGGTAAGGGACGTCGTCTGTTCGCCCTGTTCGTGCTGTTCGGTGCGCTGGTATCAGCCTTGTTCGCCAACGACGGTGCCGTGCTGATTCTCACGCCTATCGTCATTGCCATGATGCTGGCGTTGCGCTTCTCCGCTGCGTCGACCCTGGCGTTCGTCATGGCGGCCGGCTTCATTGCCGATACGGCCAGCCTGCCGCTGGTGGTATCGAATCTGGTGAACATCGTTTCGGCGGATTACTTCAAGATCGGTTTCAACCGTTACGCAGCCGTCATGGTGCCGGTGAACCTGGCCAGCGTCGCCGCCACTCTGGCCGTGCTGATGTGGTATTTCCGTCGGGATATTCCCAGCGAGTTCGAGCCCGAACATCTGGACAAGCCCGAAACGGCTATCCATGACCGCGCTACGTTTCTGGCCGGTTGGGCCGTGCTGCTGATTTTGCTGGTGGGCTGTTTCGCTCTTGAGCCGCTGGGCATCCCGATCAGTGCGATTTCGTCGGTCTGCGCGTTGCTGCTGCTCGCCATTGCCGCCAAAGGGCATACGATCAAGACGCGCAAGGTGATGAAAGAAGCGCCGTGGCACATCGTGGTGTTTTCGCTGGGCATGTACCTGGTGGTTTATGGTCTGCGCAACGCCGGACTCACCGGTTATCTGGCCAGTCTGCTGGACTGGTTTGCCGGCTATGGCATCTGGGGCGCAGCGATGGGCACCGGCGTCATGACCGCGTTTCTGTCTTCGATCATGAACAACATGCCCACCGTGCTCATCGGGCTGCTGTCCATCGATGCAAGCCATGCCAGCGGTGCCATTCAGGAAGCGATGATCTACGCCAACGTGATCGGCAGCGACCTGGGGCCAAAAATCACCCCGATCGGCAGTCTGGCGACGCTGCTCTGGCTGCATGTGCTGGAGCGCAAGGGGATCACCATCAGTTGGGGCTATTACTTCAAGGTCGGCATCGTACTGACCGTGCCGGTGTTGCTGATTACACTGGCTGCGCTGGCACTGCGATTGAGTTGAGCGGGTGGCTGGTGTCGGCCAGATTCGGCCACATGTCCGACACCAGAAACAGGCGCTCGGCTTCTTCCCAGTTGCCCTCGGTATTCTCTTTCAGGCGCACCAGCAATTGCGCCGGGGCCAGCGGGTCGAGTTCGGCCAGCCAGTCGCGTAGCTGCTGATCGCTCCACGCTTCGTCGTACAGCGCCGGTGCCAGCCAGGCATGACGCGGCAGGGGTTGCCAGCGTCCGGGGCTGCTTTGCGCCACAAACGGCTTCCAGTCACGTTGATGCAACCAGCGGCCCTTGAGATGCTGCGGGTGAACACCTGCGGGCGATTCGCATGAGCCTGGCCACGGATACAGCAGATAACCGCCCAGCCACAACTGCGCGCTGAAGGCCTCGACACCCAGCGCTGCCAGGGCCGCTCGGCTTTCCGGACGTGCAGACATCGGCAACTGATGCTGGCTCAGGTGGGCAAGCTTGCGGTCCAGCCGATCCTGGCAGCCAGGCCCCAGCCAGCTGGCCGGGTCGCGGCCGTCTCCGTCCTGCGGCCCTAGGTAGAGCTTGATTGCCAGTTCGACGTGATGCACGCCTTCACGATCACGCAGCAGCATGTCCAGTTCGCCCAGCGTCTGGCTGCCGAGCCGGATCGGCAGGTTGGCGGCAATGATTTCCACCCCCGGCGCGTGCTGCACCGCGAACTGCCAGAGCCGTTCGTAATAGCGGCCCAGCCGGCGTGTGGTTGCCAGCGCCAGCCAGTCTTCCAGCGGGCGACTGTCACGGTCGAGTTGCCAGAGAAAGTCCGCCAGTCGCTGCGGGTCCTGTACCCAGTCACTGCCGGCCAGCGGATGACGCTGTGGCCACGGCGCGACTTCCAGCATGGGCGGCGCGAGGATCACCCAGGCAAGGTCGCGCACTTCGGAGTGCCGTAGTTGGCGGGGGAGGTCGATCAGGCTGGGGAATAGAGTCATGTGCCGAGGATAGCGTGAGTTGAGGTTCAGGTGAGCTGATTGTGAAGGCGAAAAGATGCGGTGCTATTCAACGGGCCTGGCCAGTCCGAGAAAATCAGGGTCTTCACCACCGGGGCAGGGCGAGAATCGCTTGACGTCGGTTGCCCCCTTGACGTTCAGGTCGATGCGGCCGTTGGCATCTATGAAGATTGTAGTCTCTGGCCATTGCGGATCTATGTTTACGCAACCGCTGATTCCTGCGTTGTCCCACCATTGGAAATACATGAAGAAATCTTTTTTTTGAAATATATGGCCGCTGTCCCCAGTTGCTCCGCCAGGCCTTATGCCACCTCTGCTTATGCGGTGATCGGTAATCCATGTATAGCTAAGCTCTCCGTCTGCCTTGTCTGAGTAATAGACGCTTACGTAGGGCGTAGCGAAATCCCATAGTGCGAGGATGAGAAAGGTCGCCGTTAACTTCGGCCAGCGGGCTATGGCGTGTATCAGGATTTTTCGTTTCATGCAGTGCCCTCGCTTTCAGTCGCGTTGAAGCATGAGTGCACTCTTACTCCTTTACCCCAACTGCTCTTGGGTATCTGTGGTTCATCTCGTCAGCGATGTAGCGGGTCAGTTCTTCCATTTGATCCGGGTGGTTGCAGGCTGGCGCTATGGCCGTGTTGGAAGTTGCAGATGAGAACAGTGCTTCAGCCGCTTTGGCTTTCTCCTGCAACCCAGGGTCGTTCACAAGCTGATTCAGCTTCGGTTCGTCCAGTGTGCCGTCCTTGCGAAGGATGCCGAGCCTGGAGAAATCGATGGCTGGGCCAGCGGCATCGCCGAAGTCGGAGCCGCCACCCACATCGGGGCTGCCGGAAATGATCGTTCCGCCGTGGCTGGTCGGGCTGCCCAGGTGGGCCATCGGGCGACCGTTGATGAGGATCGAGGGAAAGCCGGTAACGATCACCGCGCCGCAGCCGCACATATCGCCTACTCTGGCGGCGGATATGCCGTTGATCAGGGTGTCGGAGGAGGCTGTGACAATCGGGGTGCAACCGTGGCCCGGCAACGGGCAGAGGTGCATGTCGCCCTGGCGGCCTGAGGGAATCATGTGTCGTCCTTAGGTGTATTGAAAACGGACGAAGCTAATGAATACCTTGTGTGGGGTATGTAAGGAAAATCCGGTTTTTTTGCGGGAATTCGCTCATTCGTTCAGAGCCAATCTGCTGATTGAAGCGCTTCGTGATGAGGCGTTTCGCTTGATCTTTACGTGCCGGTTTGCTGCTACCGGGCCGTTTCGCCCATAATCGCTGTTTTAAGTCGTCTCGAAACCGCAGCAGGAGCCTCATGGAGCAATTTCGCAATATCGGCATCATCGGTCGCCTGGGCAGTGTTCAGGTGCTCGATACCGTTCGCCGACTCAAGAGATTCCTGCTGGACCGCCACCTGCACGTCATTCTTGAAGAGACGATTGCCGAAGTCCTGCCCGGTCATGGCCTGCAAACCTCGTCGCGCAAGATGCTCGGTGAAGTCTGTGACATGGTCATCGTGGTCGGTGGCGATGGCAGCCTGTTAGGGGCAGCACGGGCACTGGCCAGGCACAACGTTCCGGTGCTGGGTATCAACCGCGGCAGCCTGGGCTTTTTGACCGACATTCGTCCTGACGAACTGGAGGTCAAATGCGCTGAAGTGCTCGACGGGCACTATCTGGTCGAAAACCGCTTCCTGCTTCAGGCCGAAGTGCGCCGCCACGGCGAGGCCATCGGTCAGGGCGATGCGCTCAACGACGTTGTGCTGCACCCCGGCAAATCCACGCGCATGATCGAGTTCGAGATCTATATAGATGGTCAGTTTGTGTGCAGTCAGAAGGCCGATGGCCTTATCGTCGCCACGCCGACCGGATCGACAGCCTATGCGCTGTCGGCGGGCGGGCCGATCATGCATCCCAAGCTCGACGCCATCGTCATCGTGCCGATGTACCCGCACACCTTGTCCGGGCGGCCCATCGTGGTCGACGGCAATAGCGAGCTGAAAATCGTGGTGTCCAAGGACATGACCATTTATCCGCAAGTGTCCTGCGATGGCCAGAATCACTTTACCTGCGCACCGGGTGACACCATCACGGTCAGCAAGAAACCGCAGAAGCTGCGTCTGATTCACCCGCTGGATCACAATTATTACGAAGTCTGCCGCACCAAGCTTGGCTGGGGCAGCAAGCTCGGCGGCGGGGGCGATTAATGCTCGATCCGGCGCGTGGCTACGATCTGATCGGTGACGTGCACGGGTGCGCCCATACCCTGGAGCACTTGCTGGAGCTTCTCGGCTACCGTCTGCAGGCTGGCGTCTGGCGTCACCCTGAGCGCGTTGCAATTTTCCTCGGCGACATCATTGACCGTGGCCCGCGTATTCGCGAGTCGCTGCATATCGTCCGCGATATGGTTCAGGCCGGTCATGCCCTGTGCATCATGGGCAACCATGAGTTCAACGCGCTGGGCTGGATGACGCCAGCCTTGCCGGAAAGCGGTCATGAGTTCGTGCGTGAGCACACCCCGCGCCATGCCCGGCTGATCGGCGAAACCCTGGCGCAGTTCGAGCGCTACCCGGATGAATGGAGCGAGTTCGTCAACTGGTTCTATGAGCTGCCGCTGTACATGGACGCCGGTCGCTTCAGGGTGGTGCATGCCTGCTGGGATGCGACTCTGATCGATCCGTTGCGCGGCCTGCATGGCACCGGCTGTATCGACAAGCATTTTGTCCAGGCCTCGGCAGTGCCCGGCAGCTTCGCCAGCAATGTCTTCAACCGTCTGCTGCGCGGCACCGACATGCGTTTGCCGCACGGTCTTACCCTGACCGGCGGCGACGGGCTGACCCGCGAGTTCTTTCGTACCAAGTTCTGGGAAGATGACCCGCAGACCTATGGCGACGTGGTATTTCAGCCCGACGCGCTGCCTGAAGGCGTAGCCAAGACCCCGCTGTCCACGTCGGAAAAAAACGCATTGCTGCGTTACGGTATCAATGAGCCGCTGCTGTTTGTCGGTCATTACTGGCGCAGCGGCGTCCCCGCGCCTATCCGGCCTAATCTGGCCTGTCTGGATTACAGCGCCGTGCTCTATGGCAAGCTGGTCGCCTATCGGCTGGATCAGGAAACACAGATCGACCCGGACAAGTTCGTCTGGGTCGACGTGCAGCGTCCCGAGGTTTCACAATGAGTGCTGTTGCAGTACTGCGGTTGCCGTTGACCACCAACCTGAGCGGCTTTGTCAGCCTGTTGCAGCGCTTGCGGATTCCCCACAGGGTCAGCGAAGAGGCTGGCGAGCAGGTGCTTTGGGTGCCGGATGCGCCGCAACTGGCCGATGAAGTGCGCGAGTTGTACACGCGCTTCCCTGAAGGGGACGAGCATTTTCAACTGGCGCAAGACGCCCCAAACGTGACGTACAAGTCGCCGGGCCTGATCGAGCAGCTACGCAACAGCCCGGTAACGGCCCTGGTGTTGCTGGTCACCCTGCTGGTGGCGGGCATGACGCTGCTGGGCGACAACCTCGAAGTCATCCGCTGGCTGACCTTTCAGGGTTTCCGGATCAGTGGCGAGTACGCGACGTTTCTGCCGTTGTCCGACAGCCTGGCCGCCGGGCAATGGTGGCGGATCGTCTCACCGATGCTGATTCACTTCGGCATCCTGCACCTGGCCATGAACGGCATGTGGTTCTGGGAACTGGGCAGGCGCATCGAAATTCGTCAGGGCGGTCTGTCTTTATTGCTGCTCACGCTGCTGTTTTCAGCTGTTTCAAATTACGTGCAGTACCTGTTCAGCGGCCCAAGCCTGTTTGGCGGACTGTCCGGCGTGCTGTACGGCCTGCTCGGGCATTGCTGGATTTTCCAGATGCTGGCGCCCAACCCGGTCTATCGCCTGCCGCGCGGGGTATTGATCATGATGCTCATCTGGCTGGCGCTATGCCTGTCCGGCCTGGTGAGCATGCTCGGTTTCGGCGAGATCGCCAACGGCGCGCATGTCGGCGGTCTGATCATCGGTTGTGCTACCGGCCTGGTCGGCGGTGCGATTGCGCGCCGCAAGTCGTAAAATTACCCGCTATTTTCTGGAGTGCGCCATGTCGTCTTTTATAGAAATGATCGAAAACATCACCCCGGATATCTACGAAAGCCTGAAGCTGGCCGTGGAAATCGGCAAATGGTCCGATGGCCGCAAGCTTACTCAGGAACAGCGTGAGCTGTCGTTGCAGGCGCTGATCGCCTGGGAAGTGCAGAACCTGCCGGAAGACCAGCGCACGGGCTACATGGGGCCGCAGGAATGCGCCTCCAAATCAGCGCCAGTGCCCAATATCCTGTTCAAATCGGATGCTATTCATTGATCGAAATTGGTCGCGGAGCAGTCAACAAAATGTCGGCGCGTCAGGATGATGCGTCATGTGTGCAATACGCTTTTCGTCTGGGCGAGACCGAGATTGCGGTCAACCCGCTGATCGGCAAGACGCTGCGCCTGGAGTTTCTTGGTGCCATTCATTGCAGTCATTGCGGGCGCAAGACCAAGTCCAGTTACAGCCAGGGCTACTGCTACCCGTGCATGCTCAAGCTGGCGCAATGCGACATGTGCATCATGAGCCCGGAAAAATGCCATCACGATCAGGGCACCTGTCGCGATCCGGCATGGGGCGAACAGTTCTGCATGACCGATCACATCGTCTACCTGGCCAATTCGTCAGGCGTGAAGGTCGGTATTACCCGGTCCACGCAGTTGCCGACCCGCTGGCTGGATCAGGGCGCAAGTCAGGCGTTGCCGATTCTGCGTGTGGCCACCCGTCAGCAGTCCGGCTTTGTCGAAGACCTGCTGCGCAGTCAGGTGGCCGACCGTACCAACTGGCGTGCGCTGCTCAAAGGTGATGCCCAGCCGGTCGATCTCAAGGCCATTCGCCAGGAATTGTTCGACAGTTGCGGCGCGGGCCTGCTGGGATTGCAAGAACGATTCGGTCTGCAAGCCATCCAATTGCTACATGACGCCGAGCCTGTCGAGTTTCGTTACCCGGTCGAGGCGTATCCGACCAAGATTGTCAGCTTCAACCTGGACAAGAACCCGATTGCCGAAGGCACGCTGCTGGGGATCAAGGGCCAATACCTGATTTTCGATACCGGCGTGATCAATATTCGCAAGTACACGGCCTATCAGCTGGCCGTGCATCAGTAGAAGGATTCCAGCATGCGCACCGAGCAACCGAAAATGATTTACCTGAAGGACTACCAGGCTCCCGAGTACCTCATCGATGAGACGAACCTGACCTTCGAACTGTTCGACGACCACTCGCTGGTCCACGCCCAACTGGTCATGCGCCGCAACCCCGAGCGTGGCGCAGGCCTGCCGCCGCTGGTGCTGGACGGTCAGCATCTGGAACTGGTC
Organism: Pseudomonas sp. Pme6b; assembly: GCF_058129925.1. Lineage (NCBI taxonomy): Bacteria > Pseudomonadati > Pseudomonadota > Gammaproteobacteria > Pseudomonadales > Pseudomonadaceae > Pseudomonas > Pseudomonas sp. Pme6b. The sequence goes on along the minus strand of NZ_CM176704.1, from coordinate 4,305,852 downwards.
TCGGTCAAACTGAACGATGTGGAGCTGAGCGCTGCGGATTATCAACTGACAGAAGATCACCTGACGCTGCATCCGCAAGCCGAAAGCTTCACGGTCGACAGCACCGTGCGCATTCATCCTGAAACCAATACCGCGCTGGAAGGCCTGTACAAATCCAGCGGCATGTTCTGCACCCAGTGCGAGGCCGAAGGCTTTCGCAAGATTACCTACTACCTCGACCGCCCCGACGTGATGAGCAAGTTCACTACCACGCTCAGCGCCGACAAGCAGAATTTCCCTATTCTGCTCTCCAACGGCAATCCGATTGCCAGTGGTGAAGAAGAGGGTGGACGGCACTGGGCGACGTGGGAAGACCCATTCATGAAGCCGGCTTACCTGTTCGCGCTGGTGGCCGGTGATCTGTGGTGCATCGAAGACACCTTTACCACCATGGGCCAGCGGGAAGTCACCCTGCGCATCTATGTCGAGCCAGAAAACGTCGACAAGTGCCAGCACGCCATGACCAGCCTGAAGAAATCCATGCGCTGGGATGAAGAAACCTACGGTCGTGAGTATGACCTGGACATCTTCATGATTGTCGCGGTCAACGACTTCAACATGGGCGCGATGGAGAACAAGGGCCTCAATATCTTCAACTCCAGTGCCGTACTGGCGCGTGCCGAGACTGCGACCGATGCCGCGCATCAGCGGGTCGAAGCGATCGTTGCCCACGAATACTTCCACAACTGGTCGGGCAACCGCGTGACCTGCCGTGACTGGTTCCAGCTGTCGCTCAAGGAAGGCTTCACGGTGTACCGCGACGCCGGTTTCTCGGCGGACATGAACTCGGCCACGGTCAAGCGTATTCAGGACGTTGCTTACCTGCGAACTCACCAGTTTGCCGAAGACGCAGGCCCGATGGCCCACGCAGTGCGTCCGGACAGCTTCATCGAAATCTCCAACTTCTACACCCTGACCGTTTACGAAAAGGGTTCGGAAGTGGTTGGCATGCTCCACACCCTGCTGGGCGCCGAAGGCTTCCGCAAGGGCAGTGATCTGTATTTTGAACGCCATGACGGCCAGGCCGTGACCTGCGACGACTTCATCAAGGCCATGGAAGACGCCAACGGCGTCGACCTGACCCAGTTCAAGCGCTGGTACAGCCAGGCGGGTACGCCGCGTCTGGCGGTCAGCGAGTCGTATGACGCTGCTGCGAAAACCTACAGCCTGACTTTCCGGCAGAGCTGCCCAAGCACACCAGGCCAGCCTGGCGATCAGAAACAGCCGTTTGTGATTCCGGTCGAACTGGGGCTGCTGGACAGCAAAGGCGGCGAGATTGCTCTGCGTCTGGCGGACGAAACCGCAGCTTCCAGCACCACGCGAGTGCTCTCGGTTACCGGGTCCGAGCAGACCTTCACCTTCGTTGACGTTGCCGAAAAGCCACTGCCGTCACTGCTGCGCGGTTTCTCTGCGCCGGTCAAGCTGAGCTTCCCGTATGACCGTGATCAACTGATGTTCCTGATGCAACACGACAGCGACGGTTTCAACCGTTGGGATGCCGGTCAGCAACTGTCGGTTCAGGTATTGCAGGAGCTGATCGGTCAGCACCAGCAAGGTCAGGCACTGGTCATGGACCAGCGTTTGATCACTGCGCTGGGCACCGTGCTGGCGGATGAGCGTCTGGATCAGGCGATGGTCGCAGAAATGCTCTCGTTGCCGGGTGAGGCTTATCTCGCCGAGATCAGCGAGGTGGCGGATGTCGATGCCATTCACGCCGCTCGCGAATTTGCTCGCCAACAACTGGCCGATGGCCTGTTTGACAGTCTGCTGACACGCTACAAGGCCAACCGCGAGGTATCCAGGGCCACGCCATACGTCGCCGAGTCCACGCATTTCGCCCGTCGCGCGCTGCAGAACATTGCGCTGTCGTACCTGATGCTTAGCGGCAAACCTGAAGTACTGGCGGCGACCATCGACCAGTTCGATACCAGTGACAACATGACCGAGCGCCTGACTGCGCTGGCGGTGCTGGTCAATTCGCCGTTTACGGCCGAACGCGACAAAGCGCTCGCCGTGTTCGCCGAGAACTTCAAGAGCAACGCGCTGGTCATGGATCAATGGTTCAGCGTACAGGCGGCCAGCACTCAGCCGGGCGGCCTGCAACGCGTGCAGGAACTGATGAAGCATCCTGCATTCAGCATCAAGAACCCGAACAAGGTCCGCGCCCTGATCGGTGCATTTGCCGGGCAGAACCTGATCAATTTCCACGCAGCGGACGGCTCCGGCTATCGCTTCCTCGCGGACCTTGTGATCGAGCTGAACGCCCTGAACCCGCAGATCGCCTCCCGCCAATTGGCACCACTGACCCGCTGGCGCAAATACGACAGCGCCCGTCAGGCGCTGATGAAGGCCGAGCTGGAGCGTATCCTCGCCTCCGGCAAACTGTCGGCGGACGTGTATGAAGTGGTGAGTAAAAGCCTGGCTGAATAAGGGTTGCCCAGTGCCTGACAGGCACTTGTGAGAAAGGCGCTGTCCGCTGATGCGGACAGCGCTTTTTTTTGGAGTGTGCGTCGCCGTGCGGTGTTTTGACTATCGTGCCAACGCGGGGCGTGGGAACGAGAATTTTGGCGTCCATAAAAATCTCACATGTGATGCGTATCTATCTTCAAAAACATCTGATACGTTGCTCACCTGATCCACGGCCAGCAGCAAGGGGGAAGCGCCAATGCCTCGTAAAACCCAGGGCGATAACGCAGCGGTCCCGGCCAAGGCTCCGAAGAGCTCCACCGATTACATGCGTGAAATGCGTCTGCGACTCAAAGAGGCGGGGCTGGTCAAGCGGGAATTCTGGATCCGGCCCGAGAACGTCGATGCCCTGCGTGGCATTGAAAAAGCCTTAAGACAGCCCTTTTTGGGCGACAGAATAAAACTGGAGGATTTCATGACCGAGAATACCCACTGGACCATCAGCTCTCTGCAGAAGGCACTTTGCGAACTGGAGCTGGTGACGAATGGAAAGATCGAGCTCGATGTAACCGAGGGTGATGCCTCGGGCATCAGGCTGACCATGGCCGAGTATGGCGATCTGCCGATTTATATCGCGGTGGAAGGCGAGCAGATTCTGGCTGACGCGACCTTGATCGAGGTGAACAAGATCAAGAACGTGCAGGCGTTCAACGATGTCGTCCTGCGCAGCCGCGATCTGTTTCCGCTGTCATCGGTCGGTATCGAAAAGCTGGGTGACGGTCAGGAAGTCTACTGCCTGTTTGGCGCGTTGAGCGCAGCATCGTCGCTCACAGTAGTCGTGCAGGAAATCCTTACCCTCGCGGACAACGTGATCCGTGCGGCCGATGCTTTTGAAGATCATTTCATCTACTGAACAGCGCTGTCAGGCGGAGAACATTCATGACTACGAGTATCTGGAAAAAACTGGTGACCGCCGTTCGTGGTGGCGCTTCCGAAGTGGGCGAGTCGATTGCCGATGCCAATGCCATCCGCATTCTGGATCAGGAAATTCGTGACGCCGACAATGCGCTGGTCAAGGCCCGCGACGGGCTGATTACCATCAAGGCCAAGCACAAGCTTTCGGCACAGCGTCTTGAAGAACACGCCACCAGCATCGCCAACTGGGAAGGCCGCGCCATGCAGGCTCTGAACAAGGGTGAAGAAGCGCTGGCTGTGGAGTGCGCGAACAAGATCGCCGAGATCGAGGCCCTGCGTGATCAGGAGCAGGAACTGGCCGATCAGTTCAACAAGCAGGTCAGCCTGCTGCAAGAACAGGTGGTCAAGGCCGAATCGCGAATCAAGAGCCTCAAGCAGCAGGTCGAGATGGCCAAGGCCCGTGAAACCGTGCAAAAAGCTCGCGTTGCAACGGCCACTGCAACCGGTGGTGCCAGCGGCGCAGTCGAAACCGCAGTAGGCTCGCTGGCGCGTCTCAAGCAACGTCAGGATGAACAGGACGCCAAGCTCGAAGCGGCCGAAGAACTGGCCAGCCAGTCCAGCGGCAGCGATCTGGAGCGTCGTCTGCAGGATGCCGGTATTGGTGCCAAAAGTGGCGGTGCGCAAGATGTGCTGGCACGTCTGAAAGCCAAAAACCAGACGCCGGCTCAGTAAGCGAAGCCACAGGGCAGGCGAGGGTGGTGAATGGAGTTTTCCAAACGACTCAAGGTCATCCTCGCCCTGGCAGCAGTTATGATTGCGGTGCAAGTGCTGAACTCGATCACCGGCAACGGCCTGATTCATTTCGGTATCATTCCGCGCAATGCGACCGGGTTGCGCGGCATTGTGTTTGCGCCTTTTCTGCACGGTTCGATTCAGCACTTGCTCAGCAACCTGCTGCCGTTCATTGTGCTGAGCTGGCTGGTCGCCACTGAGGGTGTCAGGCGTTATGCATGGGTCGCCGGGCTGGTCTGTCTGCTGGGCGGGTTGCTGGTGTGGAGCTTCGGTCGCAGCAATATCCATGTCGGTGCGAGCGGTCTGATTTTTGGTTTGTGGGCTTACCTGCTCGCGCGGGCATGGTATCAGCGCAGTATCGCCAGCGTGCTGGTCGCGCTGTTGGTACTGGCGGGCTACAGCGGACTGGTTTTCGGCTTTGTCCCGGTAGCTGGCATATCGTTTGAATCACATATTGCCGGCGCACTGGCGGGTATTTGTGTAGCGTGGCTGATGCATTCCAAGGCATTGCTGGCGCAGAAGTGAGCCAGTCTTTTGAACAGTGTGTTTATTCCGGTTAAAGACATGTCCATACCGGCTCCAGTCGACTTCAAGGGAACTGCACTATGAGTTGGTTCAAACGTGCCATGGGGCTGGAAGCACCCAAGGCATCAGGTCGTGATGGCGTGCAATCCGTCAGCACGGTCAGCCCGTTAGGGTTGGCGTCCGGTCGCATGTTATGTCTGGACAGCTCGTTGAAGCTGTTGCTCGACGGGCATTCGCAAGTGGTTGTCCCAGACGATGAAAAGGTCTGGGCCGTGGGGCGCGTAGATCTGGGCCAGTCGATGGCGTTGCATCGCTTCTACCTGGATAATGAGGACTACTTCCTGCAGGTGGTCAGCAACGGCCCCAATCCGGAAGACGTGCAGGACATTATTCTGTTCGGTTACTACAGCGCCGAGCCGATCACCAGCAAGGATGAGTTGCTGCGCCTGACCGGTCCGTCGTCGAAGATCGGCCTGCCCACCTACGAACACGATGGCGAGGTATTCGAACGGCAATGGGGCACGTCGCCCGGCCAGACCGAGCTGACGCCACTGGATGAGGACATTGTCAGCCCTGATGCTGCGTATCGCGTCAAACACCTGAGCATGCTGTATGCCCGCGAAACGGGGCTGATCAACCGCCGCGAGTTTCTGCTGTTTTCCGTCGAGGAAGACGAAGAGGGCAGCATTACCCTCACCACGGCCGTTGGCATAACGCTGCAATCCACTGATATCAACGTTCTTTGACAAGGAAATCTTCATGATCGACGCGCTGCGTATGTCGCTCAATGCCCCTGCCGTGATTGGCTTCGTCATGTACATTCTGGTTGCGGCCATTCTGTTCGCCCTGTTCCAGTTCATCTACAGCAGGATCACGCCGCACAAGGAATTTGCGCTGATTCGCGAGAACAACAGTGCTGCCGCGTTGGCGTTGGGCGGTTCGCTGATCGGTTTCGCGCTGCCAGCCAGCAACATCATCAGTTACAGCATCAGCATTCTGGATGTGATCGTCTGGGTGGTGATTGCAGCCGTTGTGCAACTGCTGGCGTTCGGTGTTACCAGCCTGGTGCTCAAGGGCCTGTCGACACGTATTGCCAAGGGCGAAATGGCTGCCGCCATTTACTCGGCCAGCGTCGCAATCAGCGTCGGTCTTCTCAACGCAGCCTGCATGACCCCTTCGGTCTGACGGCAGCCTTGAACAAGGAGACTCACGATGAGACGCAGTTCAGTAAAGCTGGTACTTGCCAGCACGCTTCCGCTGGCCCTTGCCGGGTGTGGCCCGTCGCAAGACAAGGATACTTTCAACGCGCAGGCCAACTTCAGTTCGGTGCAGGAGTGCGTTGATGCCAAGGTGCCGGTAAATGTCTGTTCGGATGCCTACATGCAGGCGCTGTCCGACCATCGCCGCATCGCGCCGACCTATGATGACAAGGCGTCTTGCGACGCGGACTTTGTACCGGATTATTGCCAGGTCACTTCGGATGGCAAGTACATGCCGAAACTCGGCGGCTTTGAGCTGGGTTTTTCCGGGCGTGTGCCCAAAGAGGCGCTGGACCGGGCCAATCAGGAAGTCGCCCAGTCCGCTCCCGCAGGCATGAGCGGCACCACCGGGCTGATGGCCGGTCTGCTGATCGGTAATCTGCTCAGCAATGGCTTCGGCAACAATCGCTATTACTCGCAACCTATCTACCAGACGCGCGATGACCGCGGCGGTTACTACAGCTCGTCCTTGCCAAGTCAGATTGATCGCGGCAAAACCTTTGGCCGTTCGACCCAGGCGCAATCCAGTCCGGATCGCAGCTATGGCAAGAGCACACTGGGGCGAAACCTGGGCAGTTCGGGCTCCGGCTCGTCCTCGGTGTCGTCGACTATCTCGCGCGGCGGCTTCGGCAGCCAGGCCTCGGCACGCAGTGGCTGGGGCGGCAAGAGCAGCGGTGGCAGCAGCAGTTTCGGAGGCTGACGGTCCGGGCCATGAAAAAGATCAGTATCGAGGAACGCCCGGACTGGCGCGCAACGGCGGAACGTGAAGGGTTCAACTTTCATACCATCGATGGCGAGCGCTATTGGGATGAGCGCGGGTATTATCTATTCACCGAGCAGCAGATTACCCGCGACCTTGAAGTGCCTACCCAGGAACTTCACCAGATGTGTCTGGACGCAGTCGCGCGGGTGGTGGACAGCGAAGAGTTGTTGCACCGCCTGGCGATTCCGGAAGCGTTCTTTGATGTGATCCGCGCGTCATGGAAACAGGGGCATCCACACCTTTACGGGCGCTTCGACTTTGCCTACGACGGCACGGGCCCGGCAAAGATGTACGAAATCAATGCTGATACGCCCACCAGTCTGATGGAGGCAGGTGCGTTCCAGTTGCTCTGGCTGGACGAGCAGATGGCGCGCGGTGTTCTGCCCGCGCATGCCAGCCAGTTCAATTCGATTGCCGAGGATCTTGTTCGGGCGTTTGCCGAGTTTCCGGGGGCGAGCCCGTTCTACTTTTCGGCGATGTCCGGCTCTGTCGAGGACCGTGGTACTACCGACTTTCTGCGGCGCATGGCTGCGCACGTGGGCATTGATGCCCGGCATATCGATATCGAGGACATCGGGCTCAGTGCCGAGGGGCGTTTTGTCGACCTGGACGGACGCTGGATCGAGCGGCTGTTCAAGCTTCACGCCTGGGAACATATCTTTCACGAGGAGTTTGGCCAGCACGTTCCAGCCAGTGGCACTCAGTTCGTTGAACCTGCCTGGAAGTCGATTCTCAGCAACAAGGGAATTCTGCCGTTGTTGTGGCAGTTCAATGAGGGCCATCCGAACCTGCTGCCTTCGCGCGTCGATCAGGACCCGAGCAGACCGGTTCCCAAGGGCTGGGTACGCAAACCCTACTTTTCTCGTGAAGGTGCCAACATTGAAATGCGCACGCCTGGCGATCAGGTGATTTCAGTCGATGGGCCTTACACTGATGCGCCTTATATTTTGCAGGCGTACTCGCCGCTGCCGCGATTCGGTGACAGCTACACGCTGATCGGCTCCTGGGTCATCGGCGACCTTGCCTCCGGAATCGGCATTCGCGAAGACGACAGTCTGATCACCAAGGACACCAGCCGGTTCCTGCCCCACGTGGTCATCGACTGAACGCTGCTTATTCTCAATAAGTGTTACTTGTCCAATACACGTAACACCCTCGCTGTTACCGAACGTTTATCGAGTCCGCAATGACCGGTATCAACCGGTTATATTTTGATGCTATGTCTGACAATCAAACAGGCTGTACTCGTGTTTTTAATTCTGGCGATACAGAAGGTCCGTTAATGAATTGATCTGTACCGGCTCTCTATGTTGATCTGTATGTTGACGCTTATTGGCATTCGCGTTGCATTACTGCGGACAACTCTGGGTGCCTGCTGTGTCGGTCATCTTGTAAAGTATCGTAAGTTTAGGAAGTTTCCTACAGACTCTTGCCTGACCTCCACAGTGTTCGCGGGATCAATAATTACATTGACGGGTTCATCCGTTTAATAAGTCTTTATGAACGGACGGTAAGTTTATTCGTCTCTCACGACACCTCGTTTACATCGCAAATACTATCGGCCTGAGTTCGGACACTTGTCCCGGACAGGCCACGCAAGGAGAGCCCACATGCTCATGAAACAACTGCCGGGGTTCGCGCTGGCGATGCTGCTCGCGCTCAACACCAGTCTGGCAGCTGAGGCTACGCTGCTCGGAAACCGCCTGACACCGCTGGGAGGCGAGGTGGCGGGTAACGCAGCAGGGACCATCCCGCCATGGCGCGGCGGAATCACTCGGCCTCCGCCTGGATACAAGGGCTCAGGTACGCGGCATGTCGACCCGTATGCCGCAGACAAGCCCTTGTTCACTATTACGCACGCCAATATGCAGCACTATCGCAGCTACCTGACACCTGGGCAGGTGGCGATGTTCGAAACCTGGCCTGATAGTTATCAGATGCCGATATACACCACCCGACGTTCCGGGTCGGCACCGCAATGGGTGTACGATAATACACGGCATAATGCACAAAACGCCCGGTTGATCGGTGGCGGTAACGGTTTTATCGATGCCTATGGCGGCATTCCATTTCCTGTTCCGGAAAAGGGTATTCAGGCTGTGTGGAATCATATTGCCCGCTATCGCGGTCATTACGTGGTGCGAGGGACTTCGGAGGTCGCCATACAGCGTGACGGCAGTTTCAAATTAAACACCTCGCGTCAGAAAGTGCTGTTCCGCTTTTATGACCCCGCGGGCAGTTTTGCCAGTCTGGATAATGTGCTGTTTTATTACCTGTCGTTTATCCAGTGCCCGACCCGCATGGCCGGTTCCGCCGTGCTGGTCCATGAAACACTTGATCAGGTGCAGGAGCCTCCGCAAGCGTGGGCTTACAGTGCTGCGCAACGTCGGGTGAGACGGGCGCCGAGTCTGGCTTACGATATGCCGATCCCGGCCTCCGAGGGGTTGCGTACCGCAGATGATACCGACATGTTCAATGGTTCGCCGGACCGTTACGAGTGGACGTTGCTGGGCAAACGCGAAATTTATATTCCTTACAACAATTACCGGATATCCAGCCCTGATATTACCTACCGACAGTTATTGCAGGTCGGCCACCTCAACCCGGCTTATACACGCCATGAGTTGCATCGTGTATGGGTGGTGGAGGGCAGGCTCAAACCTACCGCGCGGCACGTCTACTCCCGGCGCACGCTGTACCTGGATGAAGACAGCTGGCAGGCCGCAGTTGTCGATCAATATGACGGCAGAGGGCAATTGTGGCGGGTCTCCATGGCGTACCTGAAAAACTATTACGAGCTACCGACCACCTGGTCTGCACTGGACGTTTTCCATGACTTGCAGGCACGCCGTTACCACGTACAGAGCCTGGACAATCAGGAGCCCGGCACCAGTGATTTCTCCCAGCCTGTGCCCAGCGTAAATGCCTTCAAACCCGCCGCATTGCGTCGCCGGGGTATTCACTGACAGGCGTCTGGGGAAGCTGCGCGATTAACCATCGTGATGATCCATCAATCACATTCGTGCGCTTAACAAAAGATAACGACATGTCGATTGTCAGGCATTTGCAAAGCTGCCTAGGATGAACGGTCTTCCACACAGGTAAAGCCGGACGGCTGTGGACGTCCGGGGCAATACGAGTCGGTTGATACCCGCAGTTGATAGCAGCCACCTGATAATAATAAGAGCGGAGAAGTTCATGCGTGCCCCTTTCCATCGACGCATCCGGTTATACGCGGGCCTGCCCCTGGCGATTTTTACTTCATGTTGTTTTGCCGTCCCTGCAACGGCCGGGTCCGACTCTGCATCGACATCAGCCGCTGCTGCAGACAAGGCTGTTTATGCTGTCGAATCGGCCAGAGCCTCACGCGGTTTGTTGCTGGACGTCGCCCATGCCGGCGCACGGCTGGTCGTGGTGGGTGATCATGGGCATATTCTGTTCTCCGACGATCAAGGCAAGACCTGGAGCCAGGCTCGCGTGCCGACCCGCCAGCTGTTGACGGCTGTGTTTTTCGTGGATGAACAGCATGGCTGGGCGGTGGGTCATGACGCACAGATACTGGCCAGTAACGATGGTGGCAAGAGCTGGGGCAAGCAGTTCGAGGACTTGAAGCGCGAGGCGCCACTGCTGGACGTCTGGTTCAAGGACCTCGACACCGGTTTTGCCGTGGGCGCTTACGGTGCGCTGTTGAGCACCGTTGATGGCGGTCAGCATTGGGAAGATGTCAGCGAGCGGCTGGACAACGAAGACCAGTATCACCTGAACAGCATTGCTCAGGTCAAAGACGCAGGCCTGTTCATTGTCGGCGAGGCGGGCAGCATGTTTCGCTCAAGTGACCAGGGGCAGACCTGGGAGAAACTCGAAGGCCCCTATCAAGGCTCGCTATTCGGCGTGATCGGCACGGCTCAGCCTTCTACGCTGCTGGCTTATGGTTTGCGCGGCAATCTGTTTCGTTCCAGCGATTTTGGTGACAGCTGGCAGCCTATAGAACTGAAGGGCGCACGCGGCCCGGTCGAGTTCGGTCTGGCCAGCGCCACATTGCTGGCCGATGGTTCGCTGGTGCTGGTCGGTAACGGCGGTAGCGTCATGCGCAGCAATGATGATGGCGAAACGTTCAAGGTGTTCAATCGGCCCGATCGCATCTCGCTGGCCGGGGTCACCGGCAACCTTCAAGGCAATCTGATTCTGGTAGGACAAGGCGGCGTGCGCGTCACCTCGCCGACGGGCGCCGATACGACCCAACAATAAGACCTTTCAGGGCGGGGACATTCCGGCATGAGCACTGTTCAACACACGCAACACTCGGACGAAAAGGCAACCTTCCTTGAACGCCTGATTTTCAATCATCGCCCTGCGGTGATTATCCTTTGTCTGCTGGCGAGTATTTTTCTGTTCTGGCAGGCCACGCAGGTTCGGCCTTCCACCAGTTTCGAAAAAATGATCCCCCTGTCTCATCCGTTCATTCAGAACATGATGAAGCACCGCAACGATCTGGCGAACCTGGGCAATACCGTGCGCATCTCTGTCGAGGCGGTGGATGGCGATATTTTCTCCAAAGAGTACATGGAGACCCTGCGCCAGATCAGTGACGAGGTGTTTTACATTCCCGGGGTGGACCGCTCCGGTCTCAAATCCCTCTGGAGCCCCAGCGTGCGCTGGACCGAAGTGACGGAAGAGGGATTTGCGGGGGGCGAAGTCATACCGCAGAGTTACAACGGCTCGGACGCCAGTCTGGATCAGTTACGCAACAACGTGCTCAAGTCCGGGCAGGTCGGGCGACTGGTCGCCAACGATTTCAGGTCGAGCATCATTGAGGTTCCGCTGCAGGAGTCTTACCCGGACCCGGCCGATCAGGGCAAGTTGCTGGCGCTGGACTACCAGCAATTCTCTCATCAGCTTGAAGAGAAGATCCGCGACAAATACCAGGTACAAAACCCCCATATCAAGATTCATATCGTCGGTTTCGCCAAGAAAGTCGGCGACTTGATTGACGGTCTGTTCATGGTGGTGATGTTCTTTGGCATCGCGTTTCTGATCACTCTGGTATTGCTGATCTGGTTCACCCGTTGTATCCGCAGTACCGTGGCGGTTCTGAGCACCACGCTCATTGCGGTGATCTGGCAACTGGGGCTGATGCACGTCGTCGGCTTCGGTATTGACCCGTATTCGATGCTGGTGCCGTTTCTGATTTTTGCTATCGGCATCTCTCACGGCGTGCAGAAAATCAACGGTATCGCCCTGCAATCCAGCGAGGCCGAAAACGCTCTGACTGCTGCGCGTCGCACGTTTCGTCAGCTGTTTCTGCCGGGCATGATCGCCATTCTGGCTGATGCCGTCGGGTTCATCACGTTGCTGATCATCGACATCGGCGTGATCCGCGAACTGGCCATCGGCGCGTCCATAGGCGTTGCGGTGATCGTGTTCACCAACCTGATTCTGTTGCCCGTGGCCATTTCCTACGTGGGTATCAGCAAACGGGCGGTGAGCCGTAGCAAGCAGGATGCGGTCTGCGAGCATCCTTTCTGGCGACTGCTGTCGAACTTTGCCAGTGCCAAAGTCGCGCCGGTGTCGATTGTGTTGGCGTTGCTGGCCTTCGGTTGCGGGCTCTGGTACAGCCAGAACCTGAAGATCGGTGATCTGGACCAGGGCGCCCCTGAGCTGCGCCCTGACTCGCGCTATAACAAGGACAACGCGTTCATCATTAATCACTACTCGACCAGTTCCGATGTGCTGGTGGTCATGGTCAAGACAGCCCCCGAGGGCTGCTCGGCGTATTCGACTATGTCAGCGATCAACGAACTGGCCTGGAAGATGGAAAACACCCAAGGCGTGCAGTCAGCCATTTCGCTGGTGACCGTTTCCAAGCAGGTCATCAAGGGCATGAACGAGGGCAACCTGAAGTGGGAAAGCCTGTCGCGCAACAAAGACGTGCTGAACAACTCCATCGCCCGCGCTGATGGTTTGTACAACACCGACTGTTCCCTGGCCCCGCTGCTGGTATTCCTCAACGACCATAAAGCCGAAACCCTGGACCGTGCCGTACATGCCGTCCAGGACTTCGCCAAAGAGAACGACACGCCGGACCTGCAGTTCCTGCTGGCCGCAGGCAATGCCGGGATCGAGGCCGCGACCAACGAGGTCATCAGGCAGTCCGAGCTGGTCATTCTGGTGCTGGTCTACCTCTGCGTGGCAGCCATGTGCATGATCACTTTCCGCTCATGGGCCGCGACCCTGTGCATCGTCCTGCCGCTGGTGCTGACCTCGGTGCTGGGTAACGCGCTGATGGCGTTCATGGGCATCGGCGTCAAGGTCGCGACCCTGCCGGTTGTGGCGTTGGGAGTGGGGATTGGTGTCGATTACGGCATCTACATCTACAGCCGCCTGGAAAGCTTCCTGCGCGCCGGTCTGCCGCTGCAGCAAGCCTATTACGAAACCCTGAAGTCCACCGGCAAGGCCGTGCTGTTTACTGGCCTTTGCCTGGCCATTGGTGTGTGCACCTGGATCTTCTCGGCAATCAAGTTTCAGGCCGACATGGGCCTGATGCTGACCTTCATGCTGCTGTGGAACATGTTCGGCGCACTGTGGCTGCTGCCCGCGCTGGCACGGTTTCTGATCAAGCCGGAGAAGATGGCGGGGAAGGTGGGCAATTCGTTGTTTTCGCATTAAGGCCGTGGCGGCCTGTAACTCCGGGTCCTTTTAACTATCGTGCCAATGCTCCGGCGTTGGCATGCAGTTCGTGACGCTCTGCGTCATTAATTCGTATCGCGCCGCTTACTTGGGACAGGATGCAGAGCTTCCAGAACGGCATTCCCACGCGGCACGTTGGAATGATGACTTACGCTTCAATATGACTTGCGTCTCTAATAAACACGGCGAATACACAGGCTCAACGAGTTATCGACTCAGTCGAGCCAATCAACCGCCACCCAGCACCACACTCAGCGCATTGCGCGCATCGTCCAGTTGCACCAGCGAAGCATGGCGTGCGCCCAGCGCGTCGCGGTTCTGGATGGCGGTGAGGATTGCCTTGTGACGAGGCATGGCCAGTTCGTGCAGGTTGGGGCGTTTGTTGGAGTATTTGAGCGCTTCACGCAACGCCAGCGACAGCATGTTGCACAAGTGCGCCAGCAGGTCGTTATGGGTGGCATCGGCGATGCGGCTGTGGAAGTCGAGATCGGGTTGCAGCAGGTCTTCCGGGGTCGGTGCGGCCTCCATACGCAGGTAGGCTTCGTGAATCGACTCGATTTCTGCGTCCGTGGCATGTTGCGCAGCCAGTGCTGCAACAGCCGGTTCGATGACTGCGCGAACACTGGTCAGCAGGTTGAAGAATTCATTCTGCGGCGAACTTTGCATCACCCAGTGCAGCACATCCGGGTCCAGCAGGTGCCATTCGCGTCGGGCCTTGACCACCGTGCCGACACGCGGCCGCGAGTAGACCAGCCCCTTGGCGACCAGAACCCGTGTGGCTTCGCGCAGTACCGGGCGGCTGACGGCGTACTCTTCACAGAGCAGCGCTTCGGCAGGCAGCTTTTCGTCAGGCTTGAAACGGCCGGATACGATTTGCATGCCCAGTTCCTGGACAATGCGCGCGTGCATGCTTTTTCGGTCGGAAGGCTTTCGATAATCCATGAGAGCGCAATTGGGTCCTGGCAGTGATTGCTGGGCATCATACCATCGCACAACAGTGACGGCGGTCGCCAGAACAAGGGACCGCCGCTTCTTTTAGTGCGAGTGGCGAGGCACTTCTGAACCTCTGCAACCGACCAGAAAGTCGAAGTCGCAGCCTTGATCCGCCTGCATCACACGGTCCACGTACAGTTGGCGATAGCCACCGAGTAACAGCTGCTGCGGTGCCTGCCAATCGGCGAGGCGTGCCGCCAGTTCGGCTTCCGGGATGTCCAGATGCAGACGTCCGCCAGCGCAGTCCAGCTCGATCCAGTCACCTTCCTTGACCACGGCCAATGGCCCGCCGGCTGCGGCTTCCGGTGCCACATGCAAAACCACTGTGCCGTAGGCCGTGCCGCTCATACGTGCATCGGAAATACGCACCATGTCAGTCACGCCCTGCGCCAGCAGCTTGGCTGGCAAGCCCATGTTGCCGACCTCGGCCATGCCGGGATAACCCTTGGGGCCACAGTTCTTGAGGACCATGACCGACGTGGCGTCGATGTCCAGATCCGGATCGTTGATCCGCGCCTTGTACATTTCAAAGTTCTCGAACACCACCGCCCGGCCCCGATGCTGCATCAGTGCTGGCGTGGCGGCAGACGGTTTGAGCACTGCGCCGAGGGGGGCGAGGTTGCCGCGCAATACGCAGATACCGCCATCGGCGCGAATCGGATTGTCCAGCGCACGGATTACCTGGTCCTCGCCATAGATCGGTGAATTGCAGGTGTTTTCGCCAATGCTTTTACCATTGACCGTAAGTGCGTCCGGATTGGGCAGCAAATTGGCTTCGTTCATGCGCCGCAGCACGGCAGGCAGGCCACCGGCGTAGTAAAACTCTTCCATCAGGAAGCGCCCTGAGGGTTGCAGGTCGACGATGGTCGGCATACCGCGGCCCATGCGCGACCAGTCGTCCAGGTCCAGGTCGACGCCGATGCGCCCGGCAATCGCCTTCAGGTGAATAACGGCGTTGGTCGAACCGCCAATGGCCGCATTGACCCGGATGGCGTTTTCGAATGCGGCCTTGGTGAGAATCTTTGACAGGCGCAGGTCTTCACGAACCATGTCCACCGCACGCATGCCGGACATGTGGGCCAGCACGTAACGTCGCGAATCCACCGCAGGAATGGCGGCGTTGTGTGGCAATGAAGTGCCCAGCGCTTCGGCCATGCAGGCCATGGTCGAGGCCGTGCCCATTGTGTTGCAGGTGCCTGCCGAGCGAGACATGCCGGCTTCGGCGGACAGGAATTCATCCAGGCTGATGGTGCCGGCCTTGTAGGACTCATGCATCTGCCAGACGATGGTGCCGGCGCCGATGTCCTTGCCCTGATGCTTGCCGTTGAGCATCGGTCCGCCAGTCACGACGATGGCAGGGATGTCGCAACTGGCGGCACCCATCAGCAGGGCAGGCGTGGTTTTGTCACAGCCAGTCAGCAGCACGACGCCATCGATGGGGTTGCCGCGAATCGCTTCTTCAACGTCCATGCTCGCCAGGTTGCGAGTGAACATTGCGGTAGGGCGCAGGTTGGATTCGCCGTTGGAAAACACCGGAAACTCGACCGGCCAGCCGCCTGCTTCGATCACGCCACGTTTGACGTGTTCGGCGATCTGCCGGAAATGCGCGTTGCAGGGGGTCAACTCCGACCAGGTATTGCAAATGCCGATGATCGGTTTGCCCTGGAACTGATGGTCGGCAATACCCTGATTCTTCATCCAGCTACGGTACATGAAGCCATTCTTGTCAGCGGTGCCAAACCACTGGGCAGAACGGAGGGTCGGTTTTTTATCGGAGTCAGACATGATCGGCTCTCTTATTGTAAGACTTAATGGCGATGCTGCTGGCTAAGGTAAGCCTAAAAAACGCGTATTGGAAGAGTTGTCAGTTCAAATAGTATTACTATATAGTCAGTCGTAGACGAGGGATCATCCTGGCATATGTGCAGCTTCATTCGGCACCCAGTCACAGAGGTGATCCCCGCAGGTTCCATAACAAAAACAATGGGAGACCGCCTACATGAGCCAGGAATTGCGGCTTATACGCCGCATTACGTTCAAACTGATTCCATTTCTTATCCTGCTTTACCTGATCGCTTATGTGGACCGCTCTGCCGTGGGCTTTGCCAAGCTGCACATGGGCGCCGACATCGGTATCGGCGACGCGGCCTACGGGCTGGGTGCCGGACTGTTTTTCATCGGCTACTTCCTGTTTGAAATCCCCAGCAACCTGATGCTCGAGCGTTTTGGCGCACGCCGCTGGTTCGCACGAATCATGATCACCTGGGGCGCGATCACCATCGGCATGGCCTTCGTCCAAGGGCCGCACAGCTTCTATGTGATGCGTTTTCTGCTCGGTGCTGCCGAGGCGGGCTTCTTTCCCGGTGTGCTGTACTACATCACCCAGTGGTTTCCGGTGCGCCATCGCGGCAAGATCCTTGGCCTTTTCATCCTCTCGCAACCCATCGCCATGATGATCACCGGGCCGGTGTCCGGTGGTTTGCTGGGCATGGACGGCATACTCGGCCTGCATGGCTGGCAATGGCTGTTCATCGTCATCGGCACGCCAGCGATTCTGTTGACCTGGCCGGTGCTGCGCTGGTTGCCGGACGGTCCGCAACAGGTCAAATGGATGGACCAGACCGAGAAAGACTGGCTGACCGGTGAGCTGAAAAAGGACCTGGAAGAATACGGCCAGACTCGCCACGGCAATCCCTTGCATGCCTTGAAAGACAAGCGCGTGCTGCTGCTGGCGCTGTTCTACCTGCCGGTGACGTTGAGTATCTACGGTCTGGGCCTGTGGCTGCCGACGCTGATCAAACAGTTCGGTGGCAGTGACCTGACCACCGGCTTTGTGTCTTCGGTGCCGTACATTTTCGGCATCATTGGCCTGCTGATCGTGCCGCGCAGTTCCGACCGCCTCAACGACCGTTACGGGCATCTGGCCGTGCTGTATGTGCTGGGTGCCATCGGCCTGTTCTGCAGCGCCTGGCTGACCCTGCCGGTGGCGCAGCTGGCTGCATTGTGTGTCGTGGCGTTTGCGCTGTTCTCCTGCACGGCGGTGTTCTGGACATTGCCAGGGCGGTTCTTTGCCGGTGCCAGTGCCGCAGCCGGTATCGCGCTGATCAATTCGGTCGGCAACCTGGGCGGCTACATCGGGCCGTTCGTGATCGGTGCGTTGAAGGAAATCACCGGCAGCCTGGCATCGGGCCTCTATTTTCTGTCGGGCGTCATGGTCTTCGGGCTGCTGCTGACCGGCATCGTCTATCACGTGCTGGAGCGCAAGCATGTGCTGCCAGTGTCCGACTTCGCGGCGAGTGCCAAGGCGAGATAGGTTTTCAGCGGCCCATTATCTGGAAGGAGAATTTCATGCGGTTAGTACAGTTTGAATTGAGCGACGGTCAGCGCCGGGTCGGTCTGGTCGACGGTGATCAGGTACGTGAGGTCCAGGGTGTCGAAAGTGTTCGCGAGCTGGCGCTGGCGGCAATCGAGGCGGGTTCGGCTCTGGCGCACCAGGTCGAGCAGCGTGGCGTTGGCGAGACGCACGACTATTCGCAGTTGCTTGAGGCGTTGCTGATCCTGCCGCCGCTCGACCATCCTGATCCGGCGCACCTGCTGGTCAGCGGCACCGGGCTGACCCATCTGGGCAGTGCGTCGGCACGCGACAAGATGCACCAGCAGTCCGGCGACGAAGCTTCGATGACCGACACCATGCGTATTTTCAAATGGGGCGTCGAAGGCGGCAAGCCGGCTGCGGGGCAGGCCGGTGTTCAGCCAGAGTGGTTCTACAAGGGTGATGGCAGCATTGTCGTGCGCCCCGGCCATTCGTTTTCGCTGCCGCCCTTTGCCGAAGATGGCGGGGAAGAGCCCGAGCTGAGTGGCCTGTATGTGATCGGTCATGACCGCAAGCCTTATCGTCTGGGCTTCGCCATTGGTAATGAATACTCCGACCACGTCATGGAACGTCGCAACTACCTGTATCTGGCGCATTCGAAACTGCGCGCTTGTTCGTTCGGGCCGGAGTTGCGCGTGGGCGACTTGCCGCAAAGCCTGTCGGGCACCAGTCGGGTCTGGCGCGACGGCAAGGTGCTGTGGGAAAAAGAGTTCCTCAGTGGCGAAGCGAACATGTGCCACAGCCTGGAAAACCTTGAATACCATCACTTCAAGTACGCACAGTTCCTCAGGCCCGGTGACGTGCATGTGCATTTCTTCGGCACCGCGACACTGTCGTTTGCCGATGGCGTGCGCACCCAGCCGGGCGATCGTTTCGAGATCAGTCAGGCCGAGTTCGGCAAGCCGCTGGTCAACGGTTTGGCACCGAGCGAGCCGGTGTTTCAGCCGGGCGGCATCGGCAAGCTGTAAGCGCAGTCCCTGTTTGATTGCTCACCGTGCCAGCGCTCGGCGCTGGTACGGCTCTACTTACGCTCCGACTGTATCTACGCCTGCCTTTTGCCCTATCATTCGCGCTTTTGCTGGCCGGATGAATTTCATGACTACCACACCCACCACACTGCTCGCCGCACTCGAAGCCACCACCATGCTGGAAATCGACGGTCTGCACGCTTGGGATTTCTCTCTGGGCGATGAACTGAACGTCGAATGCATGGACGGCCGTGAGCGCAAGGTCTGGCGCTTCACCAAGGCGCAAGTCGATGCTGCGACCTTCGATGAATCCCTGCAAAGCTGGGTGATCAATGACGGCAACGCCGATCACCGGATCATCTGCCTGGATGCCTTTACACCCTCCGATGAAGATGATTCTGCGCAGGATTGAGTAAATGCGGGCTGGCGCTGTCATAGACCCCGACAGTGCCGTAACAGGCATCAATAATTTCGACAAAAAGGGATGCCCCCATGCCTCATAAATTTCTGCCGTGGCTGGCGATTGCCAGTGCCATGAGCGCGTTTACCCTGCAGGCCCAAGCCATGCCCGATACTGAATTGCTGATAGGTTCCTACACACAAGGCAAGAGTGAAGGGATCTATCGTTTTGCCTTCAACAGCGAAACCGGGATGATCGATGCCAAGCCGCTGCAAGTGGTCAAAACCGAAAACCCCTCGTGGCTGACAGTGTCCAGAGACCAGCGTTATCTGTTCGCGGTCAATGAAAACGGCCCAGGGCAAAAAGATGTGGTCGGTAAGGTCAGCAGCTTTGCAATCGACCCGAAAACCCGTCAGATCACGCCGATCAATCAGGTTCAAAGCCGCGGTGAAGAACCGACGCACTCCAGCCTGAGTTATGACGGCCGCTACCTGTTCGTTGCCAACTACGCAGTAAACCCTGAACCGGGCGGCGCGCTGACAGTGGTGCCAGTGGGCAAGGACGGTACGTTGAGCGAGGCCGTTCAGGTCTTGCCGCTGGGGCCCGGAAGCAAGGTCAACAGTGAGCGGCAGATGTCGTCACATGTGCACCTGGCCGTGCCGACCCCGGATGACAAGTACGTAGTGAGCGCTGACTTGGGCGCTGACAAGCTGTTTGTGTATCGCTACGACGCGAGCCAGGCCAAGCCACTGCAGCCAGCCAAGGAGCCGACCGTGCAATTGCCGGGTGGCTCCGGACCACGTCACACCCTGTTCAGTGCTGATGGCAAGCATGCCTGGCTGGTGCTGGAAATGACGGCGCAGGTCGCGGTGTTTGACTACCATGACGGCGTCTTCAAGCAGACCCAACTGGTTGATATGAAGAACAAAGGCGTGCAGGAGAAAAACGGTGGCGGTGCCTTGCACACCTCACCGGACGGCAAGTTTCTCTATGTGACCAATCGTGGTGACGCGAATCAGGTCGTGGTATTCCGTATCGATCAGGCCAGCGGCAAGCTGGAAGAAATTCAGCGCCGTTCCCTGGAAGGCAAGGAGCCACGCGAGTTCGCCTTTGACCCGACTGGCAAGTACATGCTGTTCGCCAATCAGAAGAGCAACCAGATCGTAACCGTGCGCCGTGATCCGCAGAGCGGGAAGATCGGTGAAACTGTGCAGAAATTTAATGCAGATTCACCTTCTTATCTGCGTTTTCTGACTGACAAGTAAGCCTTTCCAGCTCCAGCCCTCTAGATACAAGGGCTGGAGCCGTTATCATTCTTGATGATATGGGTTAGTGCTACAAAAGATTTCTGCTGAACCACCCTCGGGCGTAAGTTTGAGTCACGGCCAAGACGGCTAACACTTCAAGCAAACGCTAACCGGATAACGAGGGGTGACCGACATGAATTTCAATCTTTTCTCCATCATTGCTGCATCGGCTGTTTCCGCAAGCGTTGCGCTTCCAGCCAGTGCCAGTGTCGATGTAACTGACAAAAAAGCCCACGCTGCTCAGACCTACACCTCGAAATACCTGCAACAGAGCGCTAATTTCTACGCAGCGCTGGATCACAAATCCGCTCAATGATTCATCAGCCGTCACGCTTTCGCGAGCATGTTCGCCAACACAGGTCCCTGCGACTTACTGCCCACTGCGCGGCAGACCATGCACGGAATGTCAGGCGAGCCTGTTCGCGAAAGCATTGACGGCGATGGCGTATTCAAGACCGGACGCAGAGCGTCCATAACGGCATGCGACGCGGAGCGCCGCACGATAGTTGAAAGCGTCCAGAACACGATAGTTGAGATTATCGTTCCGCACGCTCCAGCGTGGGAATGCCGTTCGTGACGCTCCGCGTCACAGCTCTTTCAGTTACCCAACTCGATTGTGCTCAACCCATTCCCCTGGCGACGCACTTTGATCTGCACCGGAATCCGTTCATGCATTTCCTGTACGTGGGAGATCACGCCGACCTTGCGACCCTGTGCCTGCAAGCCGTCCAGTGCGTCCATCGCCAGTTGCAGCGATTCCGGGTCGAGGCTGCCGAAGCCCTCGTCGATGAACAGCGATTCGATACGCAGCGTGCTGGAGGCCATCGACGCCAGTCCCAGCGCCAACGCCAGCGAGACCAGGAAGGTTTCGCCACCCGACAGCGAGTGAACCGAGCGTAGTTCGTCGCCCATTTCGGTGTCCATGACCAGCAGGCCGAGCATGCTGCCGCCGCGTTTCAGGCGGTAGCGGCGCACCAGTTGCCGGAGCTGCGCATTGGCATGGTGGACCAGCAGGTCAAGGTTGTAGGCTTGGGCGATCTTGCGGAATTTGTCGCCTTCGGCCGAGCCGATCAGCGATGCCAGGCGTGCCCAGCGCAGGTATTCGTCATTGGCATCGTTGATGCGCGCCTGCAACTCGCTGTTGGCGTTGCGACGGCGCTGATCTTCGCTGAGTTCGGCGCGCAGGTCGGCGCATTGCTGCTCGCCGAGCGCGGACTGTTCATGGGCCTGTTGCAGCGCTGCCGCCAGTTGCGTGCTGTCGCTAAGGTCGCTGTGTTGCGCCTGATGCTGTTGCAGGCGCTGATCGCGCTCCTGCAGCAATACTTTTGCCTGCTCCAGCGCTTTGTCGGTAGCGTTCAGTTGCAGACGCAGTTGCTCGACATGCGCGTCATCGTAAGTCAGCAGCGTGTCGAGCGCGGTATCGTCCAGCTCGGGATGCTGGCCGCGCCACTCGCTGATCTGCACATCAAGTTCAGCCAGTTCCTGCTGCAAGGATTGCTGTTGTTGCTGGGCGGACTTGAGTTCGGCAGCCAGCTGGATCAACTGGCTTTGAATCTGCTGCAGAGCCTCGGCGGCCGAGCTTTCGGTTTGCCTGGCTTGCTCGATGGCGTTTTCCAGCGCCTGTTGCCAGTGCTCGGCAGTCGCATGCTCGCCCAGCAAGCCGGTCAGTGCCTGCTGGCTGGCCTGTTGCTGCTCGCCTAGCCGGGCGACTTCCTGCGCCAGTTCGGTCTGGCGGTGCAGGCGAGTCTGCTGCTCGATTTGATGCTTTTCGATCTTCTGCTGGCGCTCGCTCTGCTCCTGCTGCTCTTCGTGTTGCTGCTCAAGTTGATCCAGACGCTGAGTCACCTGCTGCTCAAGCTGCATCACCGTTGCCGATGCATCGCTGCGCAGCCCCTCAAGCACGTGTGGCGAGACCAGCGGCGTGAATGCGCTCAGTTCTTCTTCCAGCCGCTGCCTGTCGACGTCCAGCTGCTTGAGCTGCTCGGCAACATGGCTCGCCGCGGTCTGACTGGCTTCTGTGGCTGCCTGAAGTTGCTGCTGCAAGCGGGCGGCGTCTTTCTGCAGGGTCAGCAACGCTTCCTGGCGTTGCTCGTCACGGGTGATGACTTCGCTCAGGTTATTCAATTGCTGGCTCAACCAGCTGTCACGCTTGCCTGCGTCGTGGTCGAGCAATTGAGCCGCGAGGGGATGAGATTCCAGGTCCGGTGCAAGGGTTTGATGGCGCAGGGTGAGCTGTTCGTGCTGACGCAGCAGCTCTTTCTGGCGAGCGATCACGCCGCCAACCTGCTCGCGCAATTGGTTGCGCTGTTCGGTCAGTTGGTCCACCGCCTTCTGCGCGCTGGCCTGCTCGTTGTCATCATGTTGCGTGAGGCTTTCCAGCAAAGCTTCCGGCTGATGCCAAGGGTGTTCGATGCTGCCACAGACCGGGCAGGGCTGGTCGTCCTGCAACTGGACGCGCAATTCTTCAACGCTGGCGCTGCGGGCCAGGCGTTGACGTTCCAGCAGTTGCCGGGTAACGGTCAGGGTCTGTTCGGCGACGGTCAGTTCATCACGAACGCGAATGCCTTCGCTGTTGAGCTGTTCGCGTTGCTGCTGAGCGCTTTGCTGTTGCTGCGCCAGAT
Source organism: Pseudomonas sp. Pme6b (assembly GCF_058129925.1). NCBI lineage: Bacteria > Pseudomonadati > Pseudomonadota > Gammaproteobacteria > Pseudomonadales > Pseudomonadaceae > Pseudomonas > Pseudomonas sp. Pme6b. Next base: position 4,282,804 of record NZ_CM176704.1, on the reverse strand, counting down.
CGGCCAGTTGTCGGTCTACGTCCTGCTGGCTGGCCCACAGACGGGCCAGGTCTTCGAATGCGCGTTGCTGCTTGCGATTGTCCTGCAGCAGGCTGCCGAGAATCTGTACCTGTTCAGTCACCGCATCCACTTCGCAATCGGCTTCGCGGTACAGCAATTCCAGCGCGCTGCGTTGCTCGGTCAACTGTTGATCGGCCGTGCTGGCACGTTGCTGCAGTGCAGGCAGTTCACTCTGCCCGTGCTTGAGGCGGTTGGCGATCAGCGTGAGGGATTTCAGGCGGTCGCGCCAGGCGCTCCAGGCCTGAGCCAGCGGGGCCAGTTCGCTGCTGTGCTCCAGTTGCTCGGCAATACGTTCAAGGCGCTGCGAAACCTGTTGCTGCTGGTCGAGCAGAATGTGCAGGCTGGCCTGACCCTCAGTACAAAGCTGTCCGGTTTGCTGATGCAGGTCAGACACCTTGGCCAGTTCCTGGGCCAGGTGGTTCAGCGTGTTCTGTGTGTCAAAAGCCTGCTGCAACAGCGGTTTGGCGTTGCTGTGGGTTTGCTGGGCCGCCAGCAGACTGGCGTGCGCCTGGGTGCGGCGGGTCTCCAGTTGTTGCTGCTGATCTTGCAGCGAAGCCTGCTGTTGCTGATGCTGACGAATTTGTTCCGCCAGCGGGTTGAGCTGGGCGTTCAGCGTGACCCGACGCGTGAAACGGTGGCGCTGCGGGCCCAGGCGTTCCAGTTGGCCGAGGGTCTGACGTGCTCCGCTCTGGTCGTCCCAGGCCTGTTGAGTACGGGTGATCGCTTCCTGAGCGGCAAGATGTTCGTCGCGCAGGCGGTGCAGCTCGATCAGCCACTGCTGTTTGATTTCCAGTTGCCGTTGCTGTGCCTGGTGCGCCTTGAGCTGCTGCTGCGCATCGTTGAGGCGTTGCTCCAGTTCGGCCAGCAGCTCCGGAGCCAGCGGGACGATGTTGCTGGCTTGAGCAGTGAGGGTTTTAAGCGCTTCCTCGGCCTCTTTGCTCTTGCTGTAAGCGCGCCGCCCGAGCTGGCTGTAGATGGCGGTATTGGTCAGCTTCTCCAGCAGTTCGCTGCGTTCCTTGTCGTCGGCCTTGAGGAAGGCGCTGAACTCGCTCTGGGCAAGCATCACGGCACGGGTGAACTGCTCGAAGTTGAGCCCCAGACGCTGCTCGATCAGTTGCTCGAATTCACGCTTGCTCTGGTTGCTGAGCACCTGTTCGCTGTCCAGGTCGGTCAGGGTCTGGCGGCTGGCCTGCAGCTTTTTGGTCGCGTTGTCGCGTGCGCGGTTGGTTTCCCAGCGGGCGCGATAACGGCGCTGATCGATGCCGATAAAGTCCACTTCTGCGTAACCGCTGCCCGTGCCACGCCGCAGCAGGGTGCGCGGGTCGCTGGTGGTGATGTCGCCGTCGATGTCCGGGACCTTGGACTGGCCGATATTACTCAGCCGCGGAATCGCTCCGAACAGCGCCAGGCACAAGGCGTCGAGCAGGGTGCTTTTACCTGCGCCGGTCGGGCCGGTAATGGCGAACAGACCGGCGCTGGCCAGCGGCTCGGCAGTGAAATCGATTTCAAACGGCCCGGCCAGCGAGGCAAGGTTTTTCAGGCGAATGGCAAGGATTTTCATGGCTGTTCGCTCTCCTGCTGGACTTCACGCAGCAGCGTGGCGAAATCGGTCAGGGTCTGTTCGTCGACCTCGCTGCCGAAGTTGTCCTGCCAGGCACGGCTGAACAATTCCTGAGGCGTTAGCTGGTCCAGCTCGATCAGGGCGGCTTCACCCTCGTTGCCGTCGGCACTGCTTTTACCGGCGTATTCAGCACCGATGCGCACCAACCGCACGGCTTTGCCTTGCAGCGCGGTTTCGATCTGGTTGCGCAGGTCCGGTTGCGGTTCATCAAGACGCACGCGCACTTCCAGCCACGGCTGGCGGTCCGGGTCGGCAAGCAGGTCGATGTCCGGCAGCGCCTTGAGCTGTACCAGCAAATCGGCCAAGGGCGCAGGCCCCAGGCGTTGCAGGTTGACGGCGCGAGGGATGAGCAACGGCTCGACACTGGTCAGCGTCTCACCGTCGCAATTGATCTCGAGAATCTGGTGCTGATAGCTGATTTCCGAAAAGGACAGCGGGATCGGCGAGCCGCTGTAGCGAATGCGCTCTTCACCATTGACTCGTTGCGGCTTGTGCAAATGGCCAAGCGCGACATAGGTGATGCTCGGCCCGAACAGGCTGGCCGGCAGGGCTTCGGCGTTGCCGATGATTAGGCTGCGCTCGGAGTCTTCCGAGACCGAACCGCCCGCCATGTGCGCGTGGCTGATGGCGATCAGTGCCTGACCTGGCTGGCGCTTGAGGTTGGCTGCTTCGATCAGCAACTCATGAACCCGACCGATACCGCGCAGGTAGTCGTCACCCAGCGTCGGGCCGGTGACCTCGGCAGGACGCAGGAAGGGTAGCGCCAGGCACCAGGCTTTGACGTTGCCTTCGGCGTCCGGCAACGGTAGCAGCAGGCGTTCGGCGTCCAGCACACCGTCGTCCAGCCACATCACCCTGCCCAGTGCGTGTGTGCGCAAACGGCGCATCAGGGGTGCAGGGAGTTCGATACGCGAGCCGGAGTCGTGGTTGCCTGCGATCATCACGATGGTCAGCAGCGGCTGCCGTTCATGGGCGTTGACGATGAAGTCGTACAGGCGTTCCTGCGCTTTGACCGGCGGGTTGACGGTGTCGAAGATGTCGCCCGCGATCAACAGTACATCAGGTTTTCGTTCGGCCAGACGGGCCAGCAGCCAGGTCAGAAAGCAGGCGTGTTCGAAATCCCGCTCCTGACCGTGCAGGTTCTGACCCAGATGCCAGTCAGAGGTGTGAAACAGACGCATTGGTTTACCTTGTCGTGAGAGGTGTTGCCTGAGCTGCATCCTCACTTGGGATACAGCGGTGGCAACCCGGCATCGCCTGCCGGGTCCTTGATATGTTCGGCGGCGGGCAGCTTGCGCACGGCGCGCCAGAGGTCTTCACCCAGCCACAGCTTGCCGGTCTCGCTATAAAGCGCGCCGTTCAGACCGTCCAGTGCATCGGACAGCGGCACGAAACGCGCGGCCATTTCGGCCAGGGTTTCCGGCTGCTGGCGTGCCCACGCGTCGAGTGCCTGACGGGTGCCTTGAGGGTCGTTGGCCAGGCAGGCGCGTTTGAGGTCATCCAGTACGGTACGCGGGCTGGGCCCGGTCTGCACGGCCCGGGCGATTGCCGGCTGCCCGCGGGCCCGCCACCACAGGGCGAAACCGTAAAAGGTGGTGCAGGCCAGCAATAGCGTGCTCAGTTGCCACGGCCAGACCGGCGGGCCGATCACCGTCACGCCGCTCATGTCGTTGTTCACCGGCGTGTCCACTGCCAGGCCGGGGTTGCTGCTGATCTGCAGGGTACGTGCGGCCAGGCTGGTGTGTTCCAGGTGATCTTCACGGGTATTCCACCAGGTCACTTCAACCGCAGGCAGGTCAATTGCCCCGGCGCGGGTTGGCACCAGTGCCTCGCGTTCTTCGCGGGTACCGATCAGGCCGCGTTCGCTGGGCAGGTTGCGCAGCTGTGGCTGATCCGGATAACGCCGCAGGCCGGGCACTTCGGTGGGCGGCAAGGGTGGCAGTTGCGCACCGGCCAGGCCTTCGGCCTTGAGTATGAGGGTGCGGGTCAGTGAATCGCCGACCTGAGTGGTGCCGGGCTCGGGGCTCCAGCTCTCTTCAAGGCTGATACTGCGCGCCGGCAACCAGGCGACATCAGCCGGGTAGTCGGCGGGCTTGGGTTTGACGGTCAACGGCACTTCGGCGGATTTGACCCGCACCGATCGACCTGGTTGCGGGCCGAACGGGTTGGCATCCTGGCCTTGCGAGCCTTCGGCAGGTGTCTGCACCAGCGTAGCGCTGAACACTTGTGCCGGTATCTTCAGCACGCCGCTTTGCTGCGGATAGATCGCGTAGCGTGTTTCGATCACGCCATGACGCACACCATTGATCAGCTTTTCGTAGGTGCGCGAATCACCCAGTTTTTCGACCCGTGCGTCCGGTACTTGCAAAGGGCTCAGGCTGCTGTCGTCGAACAGCGACACCGAGTGGTAGACGCGCAGGGTCAGCACGGTCTGGGCCTGAACATAGACGCTGTCCTGATCGAGGCTCGCTTCGATGAAGATCGACGCCAGATGGCTGCCTGGGTCCTGGGGCTCGCTTTGCAGAACCTGTAGCGTCAGTGGCTGGCTTTTCAGCTCACCCAGTTGCAACAACGGGATCAACACGCTGCCGGTCTCGCGAGGCAGCAGGGTGACGATCCAGCGAGTGGTGGCCTGACTGCTGCCGTCCAGGGTTTTCAGGCTGTTGAGCTGGCGCGTGTCGCGCACCTCGAAACTGCTTTCCAAGGCGCTCATGTCCGGCTTGCCGAACTGCGTCACATCATCGGTTTCCAGCGTCAACTCGACAGTTTCCCCGGCGTTCAGGCGCGTGCGGTCGACGCTGGCGGTCAGTTGCGCAGCCTGCAATGACAAGCTGATCAGGCTCAGCAGCAGGCCGATCAATAAGGTGTACACGCGACTCATCGGGTCTTTTCCTGATGTTGCTGTTCGTAGCGAAATTTGCGCCGCAGCAGCTCGCCCGGATCATCCGGAATCTGCCTCAGCCACTGTTCCAGTTCCTGACGCCGCTCGCCGGTAATAGGGGTGTCTGCGGCCTGGAGCGGTGGGCGGGTAGTTTGCTCGTCGTCCGCCGATTCGCCTGAGGTGGCCTGACCGCTGACGTCTGGCGGCAGGCTCTCGCTGGCACCGGGCTGATCCGAGCGGGACGGGTTCTGATCGGCTGGCGATGCACTGCTGTTGGGGTCCTGTGACGCTTGCTGGCCTTCTTCGCCCTGATCGGCCTTGTTCTGTTCATCCTCGGCAGGCTTCTGGACATCGGCCTTGTCCAGCAGGCTTTGTACCAGCGCCCGGTTGGTTTGTGCCGCGGGAAACTCGGGCTGGCGGTCCAGGGCCTGTTCGTAGGCATCCAGTGCTGCCGCCAGCTCGCCGCTGCGCGCCAGGGCATTGCCGCGATTGTAATGGTCGGCGGCGCTGTTGCCTTCGGCAAACTGCTGGGCGGCGCTGACGTAGTCTTCGGCCTGGTAAAAGGCCACGCCTTTCCAGCGCGGGTCTTCGAAGCGTTGTGCGGCCTCGGCTGGCCGATGCTGCTCCAGTAGCCGCTGGCCCTGTTGATCGGGACGCAGCCACAGGTCCTGAAACTCGAACGCCTGGCTGTTTTGCGGAAACATGAACAGTAGCGGCAGACAGAACAGCCAGCCGCGCCGACCAGCCAGGGCTGCGATCAACAATAGCGGGAGCAGGAACCAGTGGCCCTGATCGGCCCAGGTATCGAGTTGCACGACCTGCCCGTCGCTGCTCATGTGCTGGGGGCTGGCCAGCAGGCCAAGGCTGTGCAAATCTTCTTCATCGCCTCGTGCCTGACGATAGCTGCCGCCGACCTGATCGGCGAATTCGTTGAGGCTGTTGCTGTCCAGGCGCGACACCAGAATGGCGCCCTGGTCGTCCTTGAGCAGGCTGCCGTTTTCCTGCATGACCGGCGCGCCGTCAGCCGTACCGATGCCAAGGATCAGCAACGGCGGCGATTGCCCGCGCAACGCCGTACGGATGCCCTGACGTTCCTGTTCGCTCAGTGACGAGGTGATCAGCAGAATTCGCCCTTGGCCCAGTGCGCCCTGTTTCAGCAGGTGCAGGGCTTTCTGGACCGCCAGATCGGCACGCTGGCCGGTCATGGGCATGATCGACGGCCTGATGGCTTCCAGCAGGTTATGGCTGGTGACCAGGTCATCGGACAGCGGCACCAGCGTGTGCGCGCTGCCCGCATAGACGACGATGGCGGTCTGCGCATCGCTGCGCTTTTGCAACAGGTCCAGCAGTTTGCGTTTCGCCTGTTCCAGGCGGGTGGGCGCATTGTCGGTGGCGAGCATCTGCGGGGTGAGTTCAAGTATCACCACCAGCGGATCGACCGGTTTCTGGCTGATCTGTTCGACACGCTGCCAGCTGGGGCCCAGCAACGCGAAAAGCGCCAGCAGCCATGCCAGCCCGAGTGCGACCCACGGCAGTTTACTGTTGCTGCCGCGCCCACCGTTGAGCAGTACGGCATGAAAGTGGGTCGGCAGAAGCATTTGCCAGCGCCCGGCGCGTTTCTGCCGATGCCAGAGCCGCCAGATCAACAGCGCCAGCAACGGCAGGATCAGCAGCCATTCGGGGCGAAACCAGTGCGGCCACAGAGAGGCGATCATCGCGACCTCCAGAGGCTTTTGACGTGCTCACGCCAGTTGACGGAACGCACGACGGTCAGCAGGCGTTGCAGCGCATTGTTTGGCCACAGTTCACGCAGTACCAGCAGTACGCTCAACAGCAGGGCTGTCGCCAGCGGCCATTGATAAAGCGTCTGCGCCGGACGTGCCTGGGTGGGCTGCTGGGCAACCGGTTCCAGGCTGTCCAGGGTGGCGCGAATCTTTTCCAGTTGGTCGCCGTCGCGAGCACGGAAATACTGGCCGCCACTGAGGCTGGCGATTTCCTTGAGCGTCGGCTCGTCCAGATCAAGGCTCGGATTGAGGCCGAGGACGCTTTGCAGCGCGTCCTTGTCGGGGTCCGAGCCAATACCGATGGGGTAGATTTTTACGCCTTCTTCGGCAGCCAGCCGCGCGGCAGTGATCGGATCGATCTGACCGGCGTTATTGGCACCGTCGGTGACCAGCACCAGCACGCGGCTGGTGGCCGGGCGCAAGCGCAGGCGTTTCAGGCCCAGACCGATAGCATCGCCAAGCGCAGTGTTCTTGCCTGCAATACCGATTTTTGCCTCGTCAAGCCAGACCCTTACAGTGCGCCGGTCATAGGTGAGCGGTGCCTGGACAAAAGCCTGAGTGCCAAACAGGATCAAACCGACCCGGTCGCCCTTGCGGCCCTCGAGAAAGTCACCGAGCAACTGTTGCACCAGCACCAGTCGGCTGACTTCATCGCTTTTCCACTGCATGTCGGGGTAGTCCATGGAACCGGACACGTCGACAGCCACCAGCAGGTCGCGCCCGCTGGCAGCCACTGGCAGTGGCTCGCCCAGCCATTGCGGTCGCGCGGTGGCTATCAACAGCAACAGCCAGATGAGCAGAAAGGGCGCACGCTGTCTCCAGACCGGCAGATTGGCCTTGGCGCGGCGTCCACTCAGCCCTTCGAGTTCACTGAGAAAACTGACCTTTAGCGCCGGCTCGCCGCTGTCGGCCATGGGCAGCAGGGCGCGCATCAGCCACGGCAGCGGCAGCAGGGCGAAAACCCAGGGCCAGACGAACTCAAACATGTTTGCGGATCCAGGTATCAACCGCCTGGGTCAGCCCGGTGATGGCCTTGTCGTCCAGCTTGCACTCGGGTTTGTAGGCACCTTCGACCAGAATCATCCAGCGCGTCAGGCCTGCCGCCGGGCAGCGGTTGTCGAGGAACGCCAGCCATTTTCGGCCGTTCAGCGTGTGGCTCTGGCTGTGCGGATAATGGTTGCGGCACAGGCGTTTGAGCAGGCCGTTGATCTGCTGCAGCCAGGCACCTGCCGGGGCGCCATCGTAGGGCTTGGGCAAGCTGGCGAGTTCCGCCAGGGCGGCGAGGCGAACCGGGTCCAGCGGTTGTTCGCTGCGAACCTTGCGCGCCTTGACCGGCAGCAGTACACGCAAACGCCACAGGCCCCAGCCCACTGCCGGGATCAGCAACAGCAGCAGCCACCACCCCGGGGCAAGCGGCCAAAAGCCGACGGCTTCGGGAGCAATCAGCGGCTCGAGCTGATCAAGCGGATTCATTTGCGCTTCACCGGACGCTTTGCGTTGAGGTATTCGCGCAATTGTTCAACGAGTTCCGCCTGGGTGCTCAAGGGCATTAGCAATACCCGCAGTTTCTGCGCCAGCAATTCCCAGCGCGCAGAGCGGTCTTCGCCCTGTTGCCGGTAGGCGCGGCGCAGTTCGGGGTTGAGGGTATCGAGTTCCAGCTGCGCGCCGCGTTCGGCAAAGCGCAGCAGGCCCGCAGCGGGCAGCGCACGGTCCAGTGGGTCGGACAATGGCAGCAACAGCAGGTCGCTGTGGCGTGACAGCAGGCTCAACTGTTGTTCGGCAGCATCGGAAAGGGCGCGTTCGTCGCACAACACGATGACCAGGCTGCCAGGGCGCAGCACTTCCCTAGCGCGACGCAGCGCAGTGCCGAAGGCATCGCGGTCTGCCGGGATCTCGGTGTGCAGTGACTGATTGACCCGCACCAGTCGGTTGAGCAACTGCAACAGGCTTTGTTTGCTGCGTCGGGGCTTGATCTCGTAGTGCTCGTTATCGCCGAACACCAGCCCGCCGACCCGGTCGTTGTGTTCCAGCGCGGCCCAGCCGATCAGCGCGGCAGCCTGGGCCGCGAGTACCGACTTGAACATCAGGCCGGAGCCGAAGAACAGTCGACGGCTTTGCTCCACCAGAATGAAAATCGGCCGCTCGCGTTCTTCGTGGAACAGCTTGGTGTGCGGCTCCTGAGTGCGTGCGGTCACTCGCCAGTCGATGCTGCGCACGTCGTCGCCAGCCTGATAGACCCGCACCTGATCGAAATCCACGCCGCGCCCGCGCAGTTTGGAATGGTGCAGGCCGATCAACGGGCTGCGTTGGCTGGGCGTAGAGAACAGCTGCACTTCCCGCACCCGATGACGCATTTCGATCAGCTCGCTGAGGCTGACGCGGATGCCCGGCTGGGGGATCAGGTAGGGTTGCATGGGCTCAGGCGACGGCCACGACGTCGAGGATGCGCTGAATCACGCGATCCTGATCGATACCGGCAGCTTCGGCTTCGAACGACAGGATGATCCGGTGGCGCAATACATCGAACAGCACTGCCTGAATGTCTTCGGGGCTGACGAAGTCACGTCCGGCCAGCCAGGCATGTGCGCGGGCGCAGCGGTCCAGCGAAATGGAACCACGCGGGCTGGCACCGTAGGCAATCCACTCGGCCAGTTCCGGGTCGAATTTGGCCGGGGTCCGGGTGGCCATGACCAGTTGCACCAGGTACTCCTCGACCGCATCGGCCATGTACAGGCCGAGAATTTCCTTGCGTGCGGCAAAGATCGCCTGCTGGCTGACACGGCGTTCCGGCTTGGTTTCGCCATTCAGGGCTTCGCCACGCGCCTGTTGCAGGATCTTGCGTTCGACGGCGGCATCCGGGAAACCGATCTTGACGTGCATCAGAAAGCGATCGAGCTGAGCTTCTGGCAACGGGTAGGTGCCTTCCTGCTCAATGGGGTTCTGGGTGGCCATGACCAGAAACAGCGGTGACAGGTCGTAGGTGCTGCGGCCCACGCTCACCTGGCGTTCGGCCATGGCTTCGAGCAGCGCTGACTGAACCTTGGCCGGCGCACGGTTGATTTCGTCGGCCAGTACCAGATTGTGGAAGATCGGCCCTTGCTGGAATACGAAACTGCCGGTTTCCGGGCGATAGATTTCCGTACCGGTGATGTCGGCAGGCAGCAGGTCGGGGGTGAACTGAATGCGGTGGAACTGTGCTTCGATGCCTTCTGCCAGTTCCTTGATGGCCTTGGTCTTGGCCAGGCCGGGTGCGCCTTCGACCAGCATGTGACCGTCGGCAAGCAGGGCGATGAGCAGGCGTTCGATCAGCTTTTCCTGGCCAAGGATCTGCGTTGAAAGAAAGGTTCGCAGCGCAATCAGCGCTTCACGATGTTCCATCGGTGACGGTTCCTGGCAGGGTGATCAGCTGTGTCTGGTGACTGCTGAGCTGGGGGCGATACTTTAATCCATCCAGGCAGGTATCGACTAACGACTACCGCGTTTTTTATTGCATTTAGAGACGCATACGTCATTTAACTGGGAATTGCCCTACATGTTCTGTGTATGGGCGTGTAGGACGACAGGGTCAGGCCGTCGAATGCGGCAGGGTTAGAGCCGATAGAATTCAGCTGCGTTATCCCACAACGCCTGACGGGCGCCGCCTTCACCCAGTGCGTCGATCAGCAATTCGATATCGTCAGGCTGGAAAGGGCGGGGCGCTCGCGTGGAGGGCAGGTCAGTGCCGAACATCAACGCATTCGGATTGGCGGCATGGATATCCCTGAGTGCTTCGCGCACCGGGAAGTCAACGCGTCCAAAACCACAGGCCTTGACCCGCACACCGCGCTCGGCAAGACGCAGCACCACGGGCAATCCTTCGGCGCTCAATCCCAGGTGATCGATGCTGATCGCTGGCAATTTCAGCAGACGGGTTTCTATTTCCGCCAGTTCTCGGGAGTCGATGTACAGCTCCGAATGCCAGCCTGCGCGTTCATGCACTCGCACGGCCAGCGCTTCCAGCTGGTCGAGCTGCTCCGAGCCGCCGCGCTTGAGATTGAAACGCAGGGCGCGCACGCCTGCGGCATTGAGGGTGTCCAGTTCAGTATCGGTGACACTGGCGGGCAGTTGAGTGACACCGACGAAGCCCGGCCCCAGCAAGCGCAGCGCCTGAAGTAAATAACCCTGATCAAAGCCCTGAAAGGACCCGGACACCACCGCGCCGCCCTGAACGCCCAGCGGCTGGACCGTCGCAAGGTAGTCTCCGACGCCGAACGGGTCCGGCAGGTAGCCGTTATTGGCGATCAGCGGGAAGTGCGGGTCGATGATATGGCAGTGGGCGTCGAAAATGCGGTTCATGACGGGCTCCTGTACGGCGAAGTACTCACTCTAGCGGTTTTGCCCGTTAACTGATCGTGCTGGTGTACTCGCCCACGTTTTCAAGAATGATCTGTAGCGTGTGGTGAACATCCTGCAGCTCGGCTGCGTCGGTGCCGTGCAGAATTTCATACTGGTGGTGGCCATCGAGCTGCTTCGCGTCCTCCGGGGTGATTTCCACCAACAGGCGCTCGGCACTGAAGCTGACTTTCAGGCTGGACACATTCAGTGACTTTTCATCGCTGACAGTGATTTCCACTTCGTTCTCGTCCGGGAAGCGGGCCAGGGAAAACAGCACGCCGTTCTCTGCGTGGCAGCAAAGCAGCGCCATGTCGTCGTATTCGTCGTCGCACGGGTTGGCGATGAGGCTGGCGGTCTTGATTTGCATGATGGGGCTCCGGGTCTTGGCAACTGAGGCGTCAGGGGGATTTTGCCAGTCCCGAGTAAATTTTGTCGGGGATGTTTGGCACCATCGTGCGGATTTTAACGCGACCTGATGACCGAATATGTCGCAGCCTCGTAAGCAGCACGCCGTCAGCTCTCGTTAAGCTGCATGGCAGACGAGTGGTGTACGGTGTCGGATGCGCGCAGTTTTTTATTCCCGCATTCAAATGTGACTACCCTGACACAGCGCGCGTTAGTACTTTAGCTTTACACTCGATCAGGTTATGCCCACGCAAGTGAATGTAAGGGCACACCGGTCGCAACACCTTCTTCAAGCCTCCCCAATAAAAGCCAAAGCGGAGTACCACAGATGGCGTTCTTCACCGCAGCCAGCAAGGCCGACTTCCAGCATCAACTGCAAGCGGCACTGGCTCAGCACATCAGCGAACAGGCACTGCCACAAGTGGCGCTGTTTGCCGAGCAATTCTTCGGCATCATTTCCCTCGACGAACTCACCCAGCGGCGTCTGTCCGACCTGGCAGGCTGCACCTTGTCCGCATGGCGCCTGCTGGAGCGTTTCGAGCACGCTCACCCGCAGGTCCGGGTCTACAACCCTGATTACGAGCGCCACGGCTGGCAGTCGACTCATACTGCCGTTGAAGTGCTGCATCACGACCTGCCGTTTCTGGTCGACTCCGTGCGTACCGAGCTGAACCGTCGCGGTTACAGCATCCACACCCTGCAGACCACCGTACTGAGCGTGCGTCGCGGCGCTGCTGGCGAACTGTTGGAGCTGCTGCCCAAGGGCACCACCGGCGAGGACGTGCTGCAGGAATCGCTGATGTACCTGGAGATCGACCGCTGCGCCAACGTCAGCGAGTTGAATGTGCTGGCTCGCGAGCTGGGGCAGGTGCTGGGCGAGGTACGTGCTGCCGTCGAAGACTTCGGGCCGATGAAAGCGCGTCTGCATGAGCTGCTGGCCAGTATCGATGCCAACGAATCCAATACCGACGTCGAAGAGAAGGCCGAGATCAAGGTCTTCCTGCAATGGCTGGTGGATAACCACTTCACCTTTCTGGGTTATGAAGAGTTTGAAGTACGCAACGACGCCGAAGGCGGCCAGTTGGTGTATGACGAGTCGTCTTTCCTGGGGCTGACCCGACTGTTACGCCCCGGTCTGACCCGCGAAGAGCTGCACATCGAAGACTACGCAGTGAAATACCTGCAAGAGCCGGTGCTGCTGTCGTTTGCCAAGGCGGCGCATCCAAGCCGCGTACACCGTCCTGCCTATCCGGATTACGTGTCGATCCGGCAGATCGATGCCTCGGGCAAGGTCATCAAGGAATGTCGCTTCATGGGCCTGTACACCTCGTCGGTGTATGGCGAGAGCGTACGGCAGATCCCGTACATCCGTCGCAAGGTCGCAGAAGTCGAGCGCCGTTCCGGTTTCGACGCCAAGGCGCACCTGGGCAAGGAGTTGGCGCAGGTCGTCGAAGTGCTGCCCCGTGACGACTTGTTCCAGACGCCGGTGGACGAGTTGTTCACTACGGTCATGTCCATCGTGCAGATTCAGGAGCGCAACAAGATTCGCGTGTTCCTGCGCAAGGACCCATACGGCCGTTTCTGCTACTGCCTGGCTTATGTGCCGCGCGACGTGTATTCAACCGAAGTGCGCCAGAAGATCCAGCAGGTATTGATGGATCGCCTGAAAGCCAGCGATTGCGAGTTCTGGACGTTCTTCTCTGAATCCGTGCTGGCGCGTGTGCAGTTGATCCTGCGGGTCGATCCGAAGGTCAATCTGGACATCGACGTTGCCCAGCTGGAAAACGAAGTCATTCAGGCCTGTCGCTCGTGGAAAGACGACTACGCCAGTCTTGTGGTCGAGAGCTTTGGCGAGGCCCACGGCACCAACGTGCTGGCCGATTTCCCGAAAGGTTTCCCGGCCGGCTACCGCGAGCGCTTTGCTGCGCATTCGGCGGTGGTCGACATGCAGCACGTGCTGAGCCTGAGCGAAACCAATCCGCTGGTGATGAGCTTCTATCAGCCACTGGCTGGTGGCCGCCAGCAATTGCATTGCAAGCTGTATCACGCCGACACACCGCTGGCACTGTCCGATGTGTTGCCGATTCTTGAAAACCTCGGTCTGCGTGTACTGGGCGAGTTCCCGTATCGCCTGCACCACGCCAATGGTCGCGAATTCTGGATTCATGACTTCGCCTTTACCTATGGCGAAGGTCTGAACCTCGATATTCAACAGCTCAATGACACCTTGCAGGATGCGTTCGTGCATATCGTGCGCGGCGACGCCGAAAACGATGCGTTCAACCGTCTGGTGCTGACTGCCGGTCTGCCTTGGCGCGACGTGGCGCTGCTGCGTGCCTATGCGCGCTATCTGAAGCAGATTCGTCTGGGCTTCGATCTGGGCTACATCGCCAGCACGCTGAACAACCACACCGACATTGCCCGCGAGCTGACGCGTCTGTTCAAGACCCGTTTCTACCTGGCGCGCAAGCTGGGTTCCGACGATCTGGATGACAAGCAGCTGCGTCTGGAACAGGCGATTCTGACTGCCCTGGACGACGTTCAGGTGCTCAACGAAGACCGCATCCTGCGTCGTTATCTGGACCTGATCAAGGCGACCCTGCGGACCAACTTCTATCAGGCTGATGCCAACGGGCAGAGCAAGGGCTATTTCAGCTTCAAGTTCAACCCGCGCCTGATCCCCGAATTGCCAAAGCCGGTGCCCAAGTTTGAAATCTTCGTCTACTCGCCGCGCGTCGAAGGCGTGCACCTGCGCTTCGGCAACGTGGCGCGTGGCGGCCTGCGCTGGTCTGATCGCGAAGAAGACTTCCGTACCGAAGTGCTGGGCCTGGTAAAAGCCCAGCAGGTGAAGAACTCGGTCATCGTGCCGGTCGGCGCGAAGGGCGGTTTTGTGCCGCGCCGTCTGCCGACCACTGGCAACCGTGATGAGGTGCAGGCTGAAGCGATTGCCTGCTACCGCATCTTCATCTCGGGGCTGCTGGACATCACCGACAACCTCAAGGAAGGCGTGCTGGTACCGCCGGTCAATGTGGTGCGTCATGACGATGATGACCCGTATCTGGTAGTCGCAGCCGACAAGGGCACCGCTACCTTTTCCGACATCGCCAACGGCATCGCCATCGACTACGGCTTCTGGCTGGGTGACGCGTTCGCGTCCGGTGGTTCGGCCGGTTATGACCACAAGAAGATGGGCATCACCGCCAAGGGCGCGTGGGTAGGCGTGCAGCGTCACTTCCGTGAGCGCGACATCAATGTCCAGCAGGACAGCATCAGTGTGATCGGCATCGGCGACATGGCCGGTGACGTGTTCGGCAACGGCTTGCTGATGTCCGACAAGCTGCAACTGGTTGCCGCATTCAACCACCTGCACATTTTCATCGATCCGAATCCGGACCCGGCCAGCAGCTTTGTCGAGCGTCAGCGCCTGTTCAATCTGCCGCGCTCGTCCTGGACCGACTACGACACCAGCATCATGTCCGCTGGCGGCGGGATCTTCCCGCGCAGCCTGAAGAGTATCGCCATCACCGAACAGATGAAGGCGCGCTTCGATATCAAGGCCGACAAGCTGACCCCGACCGAACTGCTGCATGCGCTGCTCAAGGCGCCGGTCGATCTGTTGTGGAACGGCGGTATCGGCACGTACGTGAAGTCCAGCGAAGAATCGCATGCCGATGTGGGCGACAAGGCCAACGATGCGCTGCGCGTCGATGGCAACGAGCTGCGCTGCAAGGTGGTGGGCGAGGGTGGCAACCTGGGCATGACCCAGCTGGGCCGTGTCGAGTTCGGCCTCAATGGCGGCGCGACCAACACCGACTTCATCGACAACGCCGGTGGTGTGGACTGCTCCGACCACGAAGTGAACATCAAGATCCTGCTCAACGAGGTGGTGCAGGCCGGTGACATGACCGGGAAGCAGCGCAACCAGCTGCTCGAAAGCATGACCGACGAAGTGGGCCACCTGGTGCTGGGTAACAACTACAAGCAGACTCAGGCACTGTCGTTGGCAGCACGCCGTGCTTACGAGCGGATTGCTGAATACAAGCGTCTGATGAATGACCTGGAGGCCCGTGGCAAGCTCGACCGCGCCATTGAGTTCCTGCCTGCTGAAGAGCAGATCGCCGAGCGGGTGGCGGCCAAACAGGGCTTGAGCCGTGCCGAACTGTCGGTATTGATCTCATACAGCAAGATCGACCTCAAGGAAGCGTTGCTGGAATCCCGTGTGCCGGATGACGATTATCTGGCGCGCGATATGGAAACTGCATTCCCGCCATCGCTGGGGGCCAGATTTTCAACGGCCATGCGCAGTCATCGTCTGAAACGCGAGATCGTCAGCACCCAGATCGCCAACGATCTGGTCAACCACATGGGCATCACCTTCGTGCAGCGGCTCAAGGAGTCGACCGGCATGAGTGCTGCGGCTGTGGCTGGTGCTTACGTGATTGTGCGCGACATCTTCCACCTGCCGCACTGGTTCCGTCAGATCGAAGCGCTGGACTACAAGGTTTCCGCCGAGATCCAGCTGGCGCTGATGGATGAACTGATGCGTCTTGGGCGTCGTGCAACGCGCTGGTTCCTGCGCAGTCGTCGCAACGAGCTGGATGCCGGTCGTGACGTGGCGCACTTCGGTCCGCACCTCGCCGCACTGGGCCTCAAGCTTGACGAGTTGCTGGAAGACGGGCCTACCCGCGAGATATGGCAGACGCGTTATCAGGCTTATGTCGAAGCCGGTGTGCCGGAACTGCTGGCGCGTATGGTGGCGGGTACGACGCACCTGTACACGCTGCTGCCGATCATCGAAGCCTCCGACGTGACCGGGCAGAACGCTGCCGACGTGGCCAAGGCGTACTTTGCCGTGGGCAGCGCGCTGGACATCACCTGGTACTTGCAACAGATCAGCAGCCTGCCGGTGGAAAACAACTGGCAGGCCCTGGCGCGTGAAGCGTTCCGTGACGATGTCGACTGGCAACAGCGGGCGATCACCGTGTCGGTCCTGCAAATGGCTGACGGTCCTTCGGAGATCGATGCGCGTCTGGCCCTGTGGCTGGAGCAGCACTCGCTGATGGTCGAGCGCTGGCGTGCCATGCTGGTCGAGCTTCGTGCGGCAAGCGGCACGGATTACGCCATGTACGCCGTTGCCAACCGTGAGCTGCTGGACCTGGCCATGAGTGGGCAGGCCCTGACGGTCTGACCGCTGTCGTAGCAAGGCCGTAAGCAAAAAAACCGCATCGAAAGATGCGGTTTTTTTGTGCGTGGTTACAGGCTTCAGGCTGTCGATCAAGCCGCTGACAGGTGCTCGTACAGAATCGTCGCGCCGACGATTTCAGCGCGCTTGCCGACCATGGTGCCGAGCACTCGGCCCAACATCACCCCGATGGTGACCATTACCGTGGTTGCCAAGCCAATCGCCAGGGCGGCAATCACGATATTGACGTCGACAAATGCCAGACCTACGCCGACCGCCAGTGCATCGATGCTGGTGGCGAATGCGGTGACGGCGAGAATCCAGAACGAGTGCTGGCCGGGTTTTTCCT
This sequence comes from Pseudomonas sp. Pme6b, assembly GCF_058129925.1. NCBI lineage: Bacteria > Pseudomonadati > Pseudomonadota > Gammaproteobacteria > Pseudomonadales > Pseudomonadaceae > Pseudomonas > Pseudomonas sp. Pme6b. The sequence goes on along the minus strand of NZ_CM176704.1, from coordinate 4,266,148 downwards.
GTTCTTCATCGTCATCGTGTTTGATGCCGTTGTAGATCATGTGCAGGCCCAGTACCAGCAACAAGGTGAAGGCAATCCAGTGGTCCCAGCTTTCAGCGAAGCGGGCGGCGACCTGACCGATGCCCCAACCGATCACCGGGGTGATGGTCTCGATAGCGCCGAATATCAAACCGGTACGCAACGCTTCGATAAAGCGCGGTTTATGCAGGCTTGCTCCTTTACCAAGGGCCGCAGCAAAGGCGTCCGTGGACATGGCAAGCGCGAGAAAGAGGAGGGAAATCGGGTTCACGGTTATATCCAGTCGGGCTATGAGTCAACGACGCAACCACACGCCCGACTTTAGGCATGGATGCATCGTTGGTCTCGCCAACCAGAAGGTGTCCGCACCACGGCATGCAGCCGAGAATGTTGATGCGAACGCTCAGTGACCGGAGTCAAGAGCAGGCTACTCCCCAACAAGGGTCGCTACTATAGCCATCCGAATGTGAAAAATATATGTACGAGGGTGATTCAAACAAAAAAAACCCCATCACGAGGATGGGGTTCTTTTAACGCCTGCTTTCGTGCTTACACTTGAACGGCCGGGATGTTGGCGTTCGCAGCGGCTTCACGGAACTCGGCGATCTGATCGAAGCTCAGGTAGCGGTACACGTCCGCTGCCATGGTGTCGATCTGGTTGGCGTAGCCCATGTACTCTTCGACGGTCGGCAGGCGACCCAGAATCGAAGCAACGGACGCCAGCTCGGCGGAGGCCAGGTAGACGTTCGCGCCGTCACCCAGACGGTTCGGGAAGTTACGGGTCGACGTCGACACTACGGTCGAGTTCGGTTCCACGCGTGCCTGGTTACCCATGCACAGCGAGCAGCCCGGCATTTCCATACGCGCGCCAGCCTTACCGTAGATGCCGTAGTAGCCTTCTTCGGTCAGTTGGTGAGCGTCCATCTTGGTCGGCGGCGACAGCCACAGACGCGTCGGCAGCTGGCCCTTGACCTGATCCAGCAACTTGCCCGCAGCGCGGAAGTGGCCGATGTTGGTCATGCAGGAGCCGATGAACACTTCGTCGATCTTCTCGCCCTGTACCGAAGACAGCAGGCGGGCATCGTCCGGGTCGTTCGGCGCGCAGAGCACAGGCTCTTTGACGTCGGCCAGATCGATTTCGATGATTTCGGCGTACTCGGCGTCCTTGTCGGCTTCCAGCAGCTCCGGGTTGGCAACCCAGGCTTCCATCGCCTGAGCACGACGCTCCAGGGTGCGCGGATCACCGTAACCCTGTTCGATCATCCAGCGCAGCAGGGTGATGTTCGAATTCAGGTATTCAATGATCGGCTCTTTGGCCAGCTTGATGGTGCAACCGGCAGCCGAACGCTCGGCAGAGGCGTCAGACAGCTCGAAAGCCTGCTCGATGCTCAGGTTGTCGAGGCCTTCGATTTCCAGGATGCGGCCGGAGAATGCGTTCTTCTTGCCTTTCTTCTCTACGGTCAGCAGGCTAGCCTGAATGGCGTAGTAAGGAATGGCGTGAACCAGGTCGCGCAGGGTGATGCCGGGTTGCATCTTGCCCTTGAAGCGAACCAGGATCGACTCAGGCATGTCCAGCGGCATGACGCCGGTAGCAGCGGCAAACGCCACCAGACCGGAACCGGCCGGGAAGGAGATACCGATCGGGAAGCGGGTGTGCGAGTCGCCACCGGTGCCGACGGTGTCCGGCAGCAGCATGCGGTTCAGCCAGCTGTGGATGATGCCGTCGCCTGGACGCAGGGAAACGCCGCCGCGGGTCATGATGAAGTCAGGCAGCGTGTGGTGCGTCTTGACGTCGATAGGCTTTGGATAGGCTGCAGTGTGGCAGAACGACTGCATGACCAGGTCGGTCGAGAAGCCCAGGCATGCCAGGTCTTTCAACTCGTCGCGGGTCATCGGGCCAGTGGTGTCCTGGGAACCGACGGTGGTCATCTTCGGCTCGCAGTAGGTGCCAGGACGAACGCCTGCAACGCCGCACGCCTTGCCGACCATCTTCTGCGCCAGGGTGTAACCCTTGGTGCTTTCGGCTGGCTGGTCAGGGGTCTTGAACAGGTCGAACTCAGGCAGGCCCAGTTCGGCGCGCGCCTTGCTGGTCAGGCCGCGACCGATGATCAGCGGAATACGACCGCCTGCGCGAACTTCGTCGAGCAGCACCGGGGTCTTCATTTCGAAGGTGGTGATGACTTCGTCGCTGTCGTGCTTGCACACCTTGCCGGCGTACGGGTAGACGTCGATCACGTCACCCATGTTGATGTTCGAGACATCGAATTCGATCGGCAGGGCGCCAGCATCTTCCATGGTGTTGTAGAAGATCGGGGCAATCTTGCTGCCGAAGCAGAAACCACCGGCACGCTTGTTCGGCACGTAAGGAACGTCGTCGCCGAAGAACCACAGTACCGAGTTGGTTGCCGATTTACGCGAGGAACCGGTACCGACCACGTCGCCGACGTAGGCAATAGGGAAACCCTGACCGCGCATTTCTTCGATCTGTTTCATCGGGCCGATAGAGCCCTGAACGTCTGGAACGATGCCGTCACGGGCCATTTTCAGCATGGCAAGGGCGTGCAGCGGGATATCCGGACGGGACCAGGCATCAGGTGCCGGGGACAGGTCATCGGTGTTGGTTTCGCCGGTGACCTTGAAGACGCGCAGGCTGATCTTGTCGGCCAGCGTCGGACGCTTCTTGAACCACTCGCCGTCAGCCCAGGACTGCAGGACAGCCTTGGCGTGAGCGTTGCCGTTTTTGGCTTTTTCGGCCACGTCGTGGAAGGCATCGAACATCAGCAGGGTGTGCTTGAGCTGTTCGGCGGCGACCGGCGCGAGGGTGGCGTCGTCGAGCAGTTCAACCAGGGTGACGATGTTGTAGCCGCCCTGCATGGTGCCCAACAGTTCGGTTGCACGTTTTTTGTCGATCAGGGGAGAAGTGGCTTCGCCCTTGGCCAGGGCAGACAGGAAACCGGCCTTTACGTAAGCGGCTTCGTCAACGCCTGGCGGAACGCGGTTGGTGATCAGATCGACAAGGAAAGCTTCTTCGCCAGCCGGGGGATTCTTCAGCAGCTCGACCAGGCCTGCAGTTTGTTCGGCGTTAAGCGGCTGGGGCACGATGCCCTGGGCGGCACGCTCTTCGATGTGTTTACGGTAGGCTTCAAGCACAGTATTAACCCTCATCAGTGGTCCCAAATGGGTGTCCGGGACGCTCATCCAGAAATCGTCCGTACCCACGCAAGGCTTATTGAGCCTTGTTGGCAGGGTGTCGGCGATTCCTAACAGAAGCTGTTTTCAAAGTTTTACGCCTGCAGAACGGGGGGAGTGACGGTCGACACGGCCATTCTTGATGAGGGAATGGCCTGTCGACGCCGCAATGCGGGGTTAACCTGACTGTGCTCGTGACGCTTTGAAAACAGCTTCCAACGGACATTGGCGCCTTAAAAGGCTCGCTGATTCTACGCCAAAACTTCGCTAAAGGTAAGTTAGCCCCTACATCTTCGGGGGTGAACTTGCTTAGACAAAGGGCTAACATTAGCCCCTGTTTCGCCTTCCCCAGTCCTGCCTGACATGCCCGATTACATTATCAAAACCCCCTGCGTCGGCCTTTGCTCCACTGTTTATGGGGACCTGGTGTGCCGTGGCTGCAAGCGGTTCCACCACGAGGTCATCCACTGGAACGGCTATAACGAGGATGAAAAAAGAGCGGTATGGCTGCGTCTGGAACAATTGCTGGTCCAGGTGATGACTGCCAAGCTTGAAGTCTTCGATGCCGACAAGCTGCGCGCGCAGCTCACCCAGCGCAAGATCCGTTTCGTGCCGCATCAGTCCGAGTATTGCTGGGCCTACCAGTTGATCGCGCGCGGCGCACGGGTCATTAGTCAGGTTGAGGCCTACGGCTTTGTGCTGCTGCCGGAGTTTCGTGACTGGACGCTGCCGGAATTGCGCGATGCGATCGATCGCGAGTTTTTCCTGCTGTCCGAGGCGCATTATCAGCGTTACATCGCACCGGGCTTTCTGCGCGATGCGTTCGGGGCCTGATCAGGCAGCCGTCCTTCATTGCATGCATTTGTATCGCGAGGCATCGTCGCTCCTCGTATAATGCCGGGCTTTGTCTCTCTGTCATTCTGTGAGCTTATGTACCCGATCCCCGAAATCGAAGCCTTCCTGCTTTGCCGCACCCCCGACAGCTGGGTTCAGGCCGCGTTGCGCAACCTGGATATCTTGCTGATCGACCATGCGAACAATGAGAAGAAGGCGGCCGGGGCTGCGTTTCAGTTCATGTTTCAGTACAACGACAAGTTCGACCTGTTGAGCAAGATGTCGCGTCTGGCTCGGGAAGAGCTGCGCCATTTCGAGCAAGTGATCAGCATCATCAGAAAGCGCCAGATCCCTATGGCCAACATCAGCTCGGCGCGTTATGCCGGAGCGCTGCGCAAACTTGTGCGCAATCACAATCCTTACCGACTGACCGACGCGCTGATCGTCGGTGCCATTGTCGAGGCCCGTTCCTGTGAGCGCTTCGCTGCGCTGGTGCCTCACCTGGACGAAGAGCTGGCCAAATTCTACGGCGGCCTGCTGAAATCCGAAGCGCGGCATTTTCAGGATTATCTCAAGCTGGCTTACAGCTACGGCGACAAGGCTGATGTCGATGCCAAGATCGAGGAAATCCGTCTGGCCGAGCGTGAGCTGATCGAAAGCCCTGACGAAGAGTTTCGCTTTCACAGTGGTGTGCCCTTCGCCGCCTGATTCCCCGCGCGCACCTTCAAAAACGACCGCCTTGCCAGCGGTCGTTTTTTTATGGGTATTTAGTAAGCAAGCTAATAAATGCTTTGACAACGGCTGCCTAGGCAGTAATATTTTGCAATCACTGCCTAGGCAGCTATCTGGATGATTTTTTGAAACATTTCAGCCCCGACAATTTCGATTCCAGCCTGATCGGGCTGCTGGTCGGTCGTACCAATGCGCTCAAAGACCGCATGCTCGACAAGTACCTGCTGCCTTATGACGTGACGTTCGCGCAGTTCAAGGTGCTGATCATCATTGCCCAGTTCTCGACCGACACCCCTGTGGAATTGTGTCGTCACCTGTCGCTGGACAGCGGTTCGATGACCCGCATGCTCGATCGTCTGGAGCAGAAAGGGCTGGTTGTGCGCCAGCGGTCAGCGACTGATCGTCGCCAGGTGCGCCTGGCGCTGACGGAGCAGGGGCAGGCGCTCTCGGACCTGCTGCCGCAGATTGGTGCGGACGCCATGAATGACACCTTTGCCGCGCTCGACAGTGGTGAGGTCGAGACCCTGACAAGGATTCTCACCAAGGTACTGGTGGCCGCCGATGACCACATCACCCTGACTCGTCTGAGCTTCAACCCCAAAGCTAAAAGCTGAGCGGCAGACCTGTCGGCAGGCGTGCGCCTGCCGCTCGTTCCTGTCTCGCCGCTTCGCTGATAAAAAGGTAACTGCCATGGCCACTGCCGCCACTGAAAACACATCTGCCCCGTCCTCACAGCAAACGCCGAAGCCCGGCAAGCGCAAGTTCCTGCTGATCGGGCTCGCCGTCATCGTCGTGATTCTTGGTTTGGCCATCTGGGCCTGGTACGAGTTTTACGGCCAATGGAGCGAAGAGACCGACGACGCCTACGTGAATGGCAATGTCGTCGAAATCACCCCGTTGGTTACCGGAACCGTTATCAGCATTGGTGCCGACGACGGGGATCTGGTGCACGAAGGGCAGGTGCTGCTCAAATTCGACCCGAGCGATGCCGAAGTTTCGCTGCAAAGCGCCGAGGCCAATCTGGGTAAGGTTGTGCGTCAGGTGCGTGGTTTGTACAGCAATGTCGATGGCATGAAGGCACAACTGGCTGCGCAGCGCACCGCCGTGCAGACCGCTCAGGAGAACTACAACCGTCGGCGCAGTCTGGCTGCGGGCGGGGCGATTTCCCAGGAAGAGCTGTCGCATTCCAGAGACAGCCTGACCAGCGCGCAAAGTGAGTTGAACAACATTCAGCAGCAGTTGAGCACCAGCGTGGCGCTGGTCGATGACACGGTTGTTTCTTCACATCCCGACGTCAAGGCTGCTGCCTCCCAGTTGCGTCAGGCCTTTCTGGCCAATGCACGCAGTACGCTGGTAGCGCCGGTCACCGGTTATGTGGCCAAGCGCAGCGTGCAACTGGGCCAGCGCATCCAGCCGGGCACCGCGACCATGGCTGTGATCCCGCTGGATCAGTTGTGGATCGATGCCAACTTCAAGGAAACCCAACTGGGCAAGATGCGCATCGGTCAACCGGTGGAGATCAGCTCCGACCTGTATGGCAGCGATGTGAAGTACAGCGGCACCATCGACAGCCTGGGCGCAGGCACCGGCAGTGCCTTTGCGCTGTTGCCGGCACAGAACGCGACGGGTAACTGGATCAAGATCGTCCAGCGTGTGCCGGTCCGTGTACATATCAACCCTGAAGAGCTGGCGAAGCATCCGTTGCGCATCGGTCTGTCGACCACCGTCGAGGTCAATCTGCATGACCAGAGCGGTCCGGTGCTGGCGCAACAGCCGCGCAAGCAGGCCGCTTTCAGCACTCAGGTTTACGCCACGCAGCTTGCCGACGCTGATGCGTTGATCGCCCGTCTGATTCACGAGAACAGTGCTTCCAGTGGCAAGACTGCCGTTCAGCGCTGAACCGCCAATCCGTGAACCCCGACCACTTGGCCGGGGTGTCGCACTCGTCTTCAGGGATTTGCGATGAGCAACAACGCCCCCGCTTCTTTTACCCCGCCAAGCCTGTTGCTGTGCACCATCGGTCTGTCGCTGGCGACCTTCATGCAGGTGCTCGATACCACGATTGCCAACGTGGCGTTGCCGACCATCGCCGGCAACCTGGGGGTCAGCTCCGAGCAGAGCACCTGGGTGATTACCTCGTTCGCAGTCAGCAACGCGATTGCCTTGCCGCTGACCGGCTGGCTCAGTCGCCGCTTTGGTGAGGTGAAGCTGTTTCTGTGGGCAACCATTCTGTTCGTGATGGCGTCGTTTTTGTGTGGCATTTCCCAGTCCATGCCGGAACTGGTGGGGTTCCGGGCGTTGCAGGGCATGGTGGCCGGTCCTCTGTATCCGATGAGCCAGACATTGCTGATCGCGGTTTATCCTCCGGCGAAAAGGGGCATGGCGCTGGCATTGCTGGCGATGGTGACGGTGGTTGCGCCTATCGCCGGGCCGATCCTCGGTGGCTGGATCACTGACAGTTACAGTTGGCCGTGGATTTTCTTTATCAACATCCCCATCGGCCTGTTTGCGGTACTGGTGGTGCGTTCGCAGATGGCTAAAAGGCCGGTCAGCACTGCTCATCAACCGCTGGATTACATCGGCTTGCTGGCCTTGATTGTCGGTGTCGGCGCGCTGCAGATAGTGCTCGACAAGGGCAATGATCTGGACTGGTTCGAGTCGAACTTCATCATCTTCGGTTCGCTGATTTCGCTGGTTGCGCTGGTCGTCTTCGTGATCTGGGAAATGACCGACAAGCACCCGATCGTTAACCTGCGGCTGTTTGCCTACCGCAATTTCCGTATCGGTACGCTGGTCATGATCGGCGGCTATTCAGGCTTCTTCGGTATCAACCTGATTCTGCCGCAGTGGTTGCAGACCCAGATGGGCTACACCGCGACCTGGGCGGGGCTGGCCGTCGCGCCGATTGGCATCCTGCCGGTGCTGATGTCGCCCTTTGTCGGCAAGTACGCGCACAAGTTCGACTTGCGTCTGCTGGCAGGGCTGGCGTTTCTGGCGATGGGGCTGAGCTGTTTCATGCGTGCCGGCTTCAATACTGACGTGGATTTCGAGCACGTGGCGCTGGTGCAGTTGTTCATGGGCATCGGTGTGGCGCTGTTCTTTATGCCGACCCTGAGCATTCTGTTGTCCGACCTGCCACCCAATCAGATCGCCGACGGCTCGGGGCTGGCGACCTTCCTGCGCACCCTGGGCGGCAGCTTTGCGGCGTCGCTGACCACCTGGATCTGGATCCGTCGCGCCAACCAGCATCATGCCTATCTGAGTGAAAACATCAGCACTTTCGACCCGACAACCCGGCATGCCCTCGACAGCCTGGGCGGCGCGAGCCCGCAGGCCTACGCACAGCTGGAACGCACCCTCAACGCGCAGGCCTACATGATGTCCACGGTGGATTATTTCTACCTGCTGGGCTGGGTATTCGCGGGGCTGATACTGCTGGTCTGGCTGGCCAAACCGCCGTTTGGCGCCAAGGCGGGGCCAGCGGCGGGTGGCGGGCACTAGTTGCTATGCGCCTGGCTGAACCGAGCCTTGGCCAAACCGCCCCAGGGCGCTTTTAAACCGCGATGGCACTGACGACGCAGAGTGCGACTGCATTACCACCCGGAGCTTGGGAACGATAAATCAAATGCCGTCTTCGCGAATAAGCGAAGCGTCGCCCGGTCTGCTCCCGCGCCCAGCCAGACCTCAATGCCGCCAGAACGCCGGCACACACAGCACCAGCACGGTAATGATCTCCAGGCGGCCGAGCAGCATGCCGCCGGACAGAATCCATTTGGCAGCATCGGGTAGGGTAGAGAAGTTGCCCGCAGGCCCAATCACCTCGCCCAGCCCCGGCCCTACGCCGGACACAGTGCTGGCAGCCCCGGTCAGTGCGGTCATCCAGTCCAGCCCGAGCAGCGACAACATCAATGCGATCAGGCAGATGGTGATGGTGAAGAAAAACGAAAAGGTCAGAATCGAGCGAACGATTTCGTCGTCCAGTCTATGGCCGTTGTATTTCTGCTTCATCACCGCGCGTGGGTGAATCAGTTGATTAAGGTTGGTCTTGAGCAGGATATAGGCGACCTGAAAGCGGAAGATCTTCACCCCGCCCGCCGTCGAGCCCGAACAGCCGCCGATGAAACCCAGATAGAAGAACAGCATCAGCGAGAAGTTGCCCCACAGGCTGTAGTCACCGAGTGCAAAACCGGTAGTCGTCACCACCGACGTCACGTTCAGGGCCACGTGACGCAGCGCCTCGGTCCACGGCAGGTCGGTGGTGTTGGCGTACCAGACGGTCATTACCAGCCAGGTGACCAACAGCAGCCCGATCAGCCCCTGCACCTGCTCATCCTTGATCAACGCCTTGCGATTACCGCGCAGGGTCGCGACATACAGGGTAAAGGGCAGGCTGCCGAGGATCATCACCACAATCGCGACCCAATGCACCGCAGGCTGCGGCCACTTGGCCAGCGACAGGTCGGAGGTAGAGAACCCGCCCGTGGAAATGGCCGACATCGCATGGTTGATCGCATCGAACAGGCTCATGCCCGCCGCCCAGAAGGCCAGGCTGCCCAGCGCGGTAAAGCCGACATAGGCCAGCACAATGAACTTGGCCACCATGTGCGAGCGGGGCATGACCTTTTCCGAGCGGTCCGACGATTCGGTCTGGAACAGGCGCATGCCACCAATGCGCAGCAACGGCAGAATCGCCACGGCCATACCGATGAAGCCGATACCGCCAAGCCAGTGCAGCATCGAACGCCAGATCAGAATGCCCGGTGACATGCTGTCCAGATGGCTGAGCACGGTGGAACCGGTGGCGGTGATGCCTGACATGCTTTCAAAGAACGAATCGGTGTAACTGATGTGCTGGGTCAGCAGAAAGGGCAGGGCGGCGAAGATGCACACCACGATCCAGCTGGAGACGGTCAGCATGTACATGTCCCGCGGGCGCAACTGGACGTTGTCGGGGCGTCCGGGCACCACCAGCGCCAGGCCGGCGATAAAGGTGATGGCGCTGGCCCACAGAAACTCGCGCAGGTCCTCGAAACGGTCGTAGATGACCAGCGTAGCCATAGGCACGATCATGGCGACAGCCAGGGTGATCAGGAAGATGCCGATAATGAAACCGATGATGCGAAAGGTCGGCAACGACATGAATGGCTCGGGCGGGTGTGAGGGAAGGCGCCATTCTACCCGCGCTTGAAGGCATGTAAACCAGTGCAGCCAGGGGCAGGGTTCGACAGAGTGGGTAAGGAATTGTCCGTCGCACTCGTTATTGACGGTAAACAGGCTCTAGAATGCTCGATCACTTTTCAAGGAGACAGTCCATGCAGGCGCTCGACGTTTTGCTCAATCGTGTATCGGTTCCACGACTGGTCGACCCGGCCCCGGACGCTGCGCAGCGGGAAATCATGTTCGGTGCGGCGCTGCGCTCACCGGATCATGGACAGCTCAAGCCTTATCGTTTCCTGACCGTCGAAGGCCCGGCCCGTGAGCGCATGGGCGAGCTGCTGGTGGAAGCGCTGCAGCAAAGTAGCGGTGAGATTACCCCGCAGGCGCTGGAAAAGGCCCGTCTGGGACCGTTGCGCGCACCCTTGGTCGTGGTGGTGATCGCTCGCTTGCAAGACCATTTCAAGGTTCCGCGTTCGGAACAACTGATCACCGCCGGGTGCGCCGCCCACGGCGTGTTGCTGGCGGCATATGCACTGGGTGTCGGCGCGGTCTGGAGGACGGGTGAGCTGTGCTATACGCCACACGTCGCCAAAGGGTTCGGGCTTGAGGCCGACGAAGAGGTGATTGGCTTTCTATACCTCGGCACCCCGCAGAACCCGCCGCGCGAAGCCCCGAAAGTCGACGTTGGCGGGTTTGTCAGCGAGTGGCAAGGCTAAACAGATGATGAGCTGAGCGGTTCTCTGGGCAGATCCAGCGTGGCAATGAAGCCGCCGTCCGGGTGATTGCCCAGTATCAGGCTGCCGCCATGCCGTTCCGCTGCGCGTTTGGCGATCGCCAGCCCCAGGCCGTGTCCCGGCGTCGTCTGGCCGGGGGCGCGGTAAAACGGCTCGCCCAGTTGTGCCAGATGTTCGTCCGCAACCCCCGGGCCATGATCGCGGACGCTCAGACGGACGTAATCGCCGACCTGAGTTGCCTGCAGATCGATGCGCTGACCGGTGGAGTTGAAGCGCAGCGCGTTGCGCAGCAGGTTGTCCAGCGCACGTTCGATCATGTCCGGCCAGCCTTTGAGCTGCAGGTTGTCCTGCACCTCGACGCGAATGTTCTGGTCGATACCGTCCAGTTGGGTGTCGTTCTTCAGGCGCTGCAGCAGCGCTTCGAGGTCGACAGGCTCAGGGCCGCGAAGCTCGGCGTCGAGGCGCGCCAGGGCCAGGATCTCGCTGATCAGCGCCTCCAGCCGGTCGCATTCACGACCCAGCCGTGGCCAGAGCTTTTCCCGCTCGGCGGGCTCCGCACGTTCAGCCAGCGCCAGGGCGATACGCAGCCGGGCCAGTGGCGAACGAAGTTCATGTGACACATCACGCAATAGCTGCCGCTGGCTGCCGATAAGGCTTTGCAGGCGTGCGCCCATACGGTTGAAGTCAGTGGCCAGTACGCCGAATTCGTCACGCCGATTGGCCAGTTGGCCGAGGCTGTGCTGTTGATAGCTGGTCTGCCCCAGATCATGCACGGCGCCGCGCAGACGGCTCAGCGGTCGGGTGATCGAGAGTGTCACGAACAGGCTGAAAAGGGTCAGCACCACCAGTGCAATGCCCAGCGCACTCAGCGGCCACATCAGGCTCTGGCGATGCCACTCGTCGAGCTCCGGGTGTGGAACGCGGTAGATGAACAGGTACGTTTCACCGGTTTTCGGGCTGCTGTATTCAGTGGCCAGGCGGCGCCATGGCAGTTTGCGGCCCTGATCCTCGTCGGCCTGCTGTCGGGCTTCCAGCGCGGCGGCGCGCGGCGGGAAAGTGCCACGCACCATAGGCTCGCCGCTGTCGCTGAGCACCTGAACGTCGATACGATTGCGTCGTTTGATGTCCTGAAGGAAATCCTGAGCGTTATCCGCGCCCTTTTCCTCGAAGCGCTGTGTCCATTGTTCCGGCAGTGAGTTGAGCACCGGATGACGATTGAGAATCCATGCGTCCTGATTGAGCATGTGCCCGACGAGCACCGACAGGCCTCCCACCAGAGCAATGGCCAGCCAGAAGCTGGCCAGGATTCGCCAGAACAATGAACGCACAGGATTTCCTCGGTCTCAGTAAAAAAGCCCGGCATGCGCGTGCATGCCGGGTTGTGTTCAGCTTATCGGGCCGCGAGGCCTGATGATTACAGCGTTTTTGCCGCTTTTGCTGCTTTCCAGGCCTTGAACTCGGCCCATTCGGCGCGACGCTCATCTTCTTTCTTCTTGATTTCGTCAAACAGCTTCTGCTGGTCAGGCCTCAGCAGTGCACGAACTTCGCTGTCGGTCTTGGAGCGTTTGGCTTCGATTTCGTCGTGCATTGCTTTCTGGTCGGCAGCAGGCATTTTTTCCAGGTAGCTCTGAGTGATTTCGCGGCGCTCGTGCCGTTGCTCGCGCATCAAGCGTTCGATCTGCTGACGCTGTTCACGTGTCAGGTCCAGCTTGGCCATCGGTCCCATCGGGCCAGGGCCGCGATCCATACGTGGGCCAGGGCCAGGGCCGCGGTCATCGCGATCCATGTGCATGGCAGGTGCGTCAGCATCCGGGCCACCGGCAGGTGGCGCTGGTGGTGCGGCCATGGCAATGGTCGGCAGGGCAGTGGCGAACATCAAAGCGATCAGGGTCTTGCGCATGGTGTATCTCCTTGTCTCTAGTGCGGCTCGATGCCGATGAGCCCAGTTTAGGGAGATCAAGGTCAAGCGCAGTCAGCGCTTGGTAAAGCTTGTGTAAGGGGGCAGTTGCTTACAAAGCATAATAATAGCCGCGGCTGCGCAGGGCGACGATGCGTGGACGACCGTCAGCGTGAGGGCCGATTTTCTTGCGCAGGTTGCTGACGTGCATGTCCAGGCTGCGGTCGTAGAGCGTCAGTTTGCGGCCCAGCGCCAGTTGCGCCAGCTCCTGCTTGTCCAGTGGTTCGCCGGGCTGGCGCATCAGTGCTTCAAGCAGACGGCTTTCGGAGACGGTGAGGGTCAGTTCCTTTTCGTCGACACTGACCACGCCGCGCATCGGGCTGAAGGTCAGGTCACCCAGTTCCAGTTGCGTAGACGACGCCACCGGGTGACTGCGACGCAGCACGGCGCGCAGGCGGGCGGTGAGCTCACGCGGGTCGCAGGGTTTTGCCAGGTAGTCATCAGCGCCCAGTTCAAGGCCCAGAATGCGGTCCAGCGGTTCGCCACGTGCCGAGAGCATGACCACCGGCAGGTCCGGGTGGTCATTGCGCAATTGCTTGAGCAGTTCCAGGCCGCTGCCATCAGGCAGCATCACGTCCAGCACCACGGCCGCCGGAGCTGCATCGGCCAGAGCCTGACGCGCACTGGCCCCGTCGTGACAGGCGCGCACCTGAAAGCCTTCCTGGCTCAGCCAACTGCTCAGCAGTTCGCACAGCTCCTGATCATCATCAATTAGTAACAGCTCGCTCATGACTCACTCAATTTAGCCACTGCCGACGTTGCCTACGCCAACCGCTGACCAATATACCGCACAGAAGGGCGAACATCGCAACGCCACCGCCTGCGATGAACCATTGTTGCTGCTCTGTCAGCAGGCGCGGGGGCACTGCGGACAGTGCTTCTTTGAGCTGCAACTTGAGCTTTTGGTTCTCCTGGCGCAAACGTGTCAACAAGGCGTTGTCGCGTTCCGGATCGACGTTTTGCAACTGCCGTGTCAGCTCGTCGCGCTGACGCTCGCTGTCCTTGAGCCGCAACTGAAGGTCGGCAATCTGATTGGCGGGGCTGGGCAGGTGCAAAGGCTGCACTGCGCCGCTCTCATTGACCGTCTCGGCGTTCACCTGAAACCCCGTCGCCATCAAAACTGCCAACAGACACCACGTACCTGAACGCATCTGAACTCCCTTTTACCGAGCCGTATAAATTCGCACATTGAGCAGGGTATCGGCAGGGTGTCAGGAAGGATGAGCAAGAGGCGGGGTTCAATACGGCTCTGCCTCGGTTGAGGCAGAGCGCGTAAGGGTGTCCGAGGAGGTGATCAGGGCAGGACGAGCTTGAATGGCTTGACCACGACATTGGCATAAACGCCTGCCGCAACATATGGATCGGCTTCGGCCCACGCCTTGGCGGCGCTTTGCGATTCAAACTCGGCCACGATCAGGCTGCCGCTGAAACCGGCAGCACCCGGGTCGTTGCTGTCGACTGCCGGGTGTGGGCCGGCCAGCACCAGACGGCCTTCATCCTTGAGCGCGTTTAGGCGCTCAAGGTGTGCCGGGCGCACGCTGAGGCGTTTTTCCAGCGAGTTTTCGACGTCGGTGGCGATGATTGCGTAGAGCATGTCAGTCCTCGGATTTGGTCGTATTGGGTGCGGTGTCGTGCAGATGGCGTGACAGGTAGATCCCCTGGCCGACCAGGAAGATCAGGGTCATGCCCAGGCTGCCGAATACTTTGAAGTCGACCCAGAATTCCTGATAGGTGAAGGCCACGTACAGGTTGGCCGCGCCGCAGAACAGGAAGAATACGATCCAGGCGATGTTGAGCCGGGTCCAGATCGCCGCTGGCAGTGTCAATGCGTGGCCCATGATGCGCTGGATAAGCGGGCGGTCACCGATGAAATGACTGCCGGCGAAAGCCACGGCAAATAGCCAGTTGACCACCGGGGCTTTCCATTTCAGGAAGGTTTCGCTGTGGAAGGCCAGTGTCAGACTGCCAAACACCAGACAGGCGACCAGTGTGAGCCACTGGCTTTTTTCCAGCTTGCGCTGTTTGAGGTAAAGAATGCCGTAGACCACCACCGAACTGATGATCAGCATCGCCGTTGCGCTGAAAATGCCGCCTACCATATAGGTATTGCCGAGGATATCCACGGCACGCGGCTCGGTTTTGTAAACGATGAAAAACAGGAGCAGCGGGATGAAGTCGATGAATTGTTTCACAATGGCAGCCAGAAGCAGGATGTGGCGGCATAATAACAAACATCAATGAACACGAAAGCACCACTATGAATGTTGACCTGCACTGCCACAGCACCGCTTCCGACGGGGCGCTCTCGCCCACGGCACTGGTTGCCCGTGCTCATGAAAACGGCGTGCGCGTCCTTTCGCTGACCGACCACGACACCCTCGAAGGGCTTGAAGAAGCCCGCGCGGCAGCGCATTCATTGGGCATGCAGCTGGTCAACGGGGTGGAGCTGTCCTGCACCTGGGGCGGTGCGACCATCCATATTCTGGGCTATGGATTCGATACCCAGGCCCCGGCGCTGACTGAAGCTATCAGCCGTTTGCATGAGGGACGCTGGCTGCGTGCTGAAGAAATCAGCCGCAAATTGGCGATCAAAGGTATGCCTGGCGCGCTGGAAGGCGCTCGCGCGATCCAGCAGGAGCTGGGTGACAGCGGTAATGCGCCTGCTCGCCCGCATTTTGCTGACTTCATGGTGCGCGCAGGTTTCGTCAAGGACCGCGCCGAGGCGTTTCGCAAATGGCTGGGTGCTGGCAAACTGGGCGATGTGAAGCAGCACTGGCCAACGCTGGAAGAAACCGTCGCCACCTTGCGGGCATCGGGTGCATGGGTCAGCCTCGCGCATCCTTCACATTATGACTTTACTCGCAGTAAACGGCGTAAACTGGTCGGCGATTTCGTCCAGGCCGGTGGGCACGCCATAGAAGTGGTCAATGGCATGCAGCCTGCCGATCAGGTGGGGACCCTGGCCATCCTTGCACGCGAGTTCGGTCTGCTGGTTTCTGCCGGCAGCGACTTCCACGGTCCTGGCAACTGGGGCGAGATCGGCACTTATCGTCCCGTGCCTGAAGATCTACCGCCTTTGTGGTGCAGATTCAAACATGAACAGCCTACTGCCGCCGTCTGAACAGGAAGTTACCGTGAGTCAATTTTTCCAGGTCCATCCGGAAAACCCGCAGCAGCGCCTGATCAAACAGGCCGCGGAAATCATAAAAGCCGGCGGGCTGGTGGTGTACCCGACAGATTCGTCCTATGCGCTGGGTTGCCAGATCGGTGACAAGAGCGCCATCGAGCGTATCCGCCGCCTGCGTCAGCTGGACGACAAGCACAACTTCACCCTGATGTGCTGCGACCTGTCGCAACTGGGGCTTTTTGCCAAGGTCGACACTGGCGCTTTCCGTGCCCTCAAGGCTCACACCCCAGGGCCTTACACCTTTATTCTCAACGCCACCCGCGAGGTGCCGCGCCTGGTGCTGCACCCCAAGCGCCGCACTATTGGCCTGCGCGTGCCGAGCCATCCCATTGCCCAGGCCTTGCTCGAGCAATTGGGCGAGCCGCTGATGAGCGTCAGCCTGATCATGCCGGGTGACACTGTGCCGCTCAGCGATCCCTACGAGATGCGCCAGATTCTCGAGCATCAGGTGGACCTGATCATTGATGGCGGGATCGGCGGTATTTCGGCGTCCACAGTCATCAACCTGGCTGGCGGAGAGCCAGAAGTGGTTCGGGTTGGCTGCGGTGATCCAACGCCGTTCGGTGAACGCGCTTAATGACCGTCGTCGAGTCCGTCGACAGCCAGGCAGACGCCCAGCAGGAGCTGCCGTTCGCGCTGGTCTACGGGCGTGCGGTCACGCAGATGCCGCTGGACCTGTACATTCCGCCCGATGCGCTGGAGGTCTTTCTTGAAGCGTTCGAGGGGCCGCTCGACCTGCTGCTGTACCTGATCCGCAAACAGAACATCGATATCCTCGATATTCCCGTGGCCGAGATCACCAAGCAGTACATGGGGTACGTCGAGTTGATGAAAACCGTGCGCCTGGAGCTGGCGGCCGAATACCTGGTCATGGCCGCCATGCTGGCTGAGATCAAGTCGCGCATGCTGCTGCCGCGCTCGGCGGAAGTCGAAGAGGAAGAGGGCGACCCGCGCGCCGAGCTGATTCGCCGCCTGCAGGAATACGAGCGCTTCAAGGCCGCTGCTGAAGGTATTGACGGCCTGAGCCGGGTCGGCCGCGATGTCATCGTACCGAAACTGGACGCCCCCGAAGCCCGTGCGCGCAAGTTGCTGCCGGATGTCAGTCTTGAAGAAGTGCTGATGTCGATGGCCGAAGTGCTGCACCGCGGCGACATGTTCGAAAGCCATCAGGTCAGCCGCGAGGCGCTGTCGACGCGTGAGCGCATGAGCGACGTGCTGGAACGTCTCAAGGGCAGCGGTTTTGTACCGTTCGCCGAGCTGTTTACCGCAGAAGAAGGGCGTTTGGGTGTGGTCGTGACATTTATGGCGGTGCTGGAGCTGGTCAAGGAATCCCTTGTCGAGCTGGTCCAAAACGAGCCCTTTGCGGTGATCCATGTCCGGGCGCGAGCCGAGTAGAGCAAGAACACACCCATGAACCTCAACGAACCGCGTGAACTGGCCCCGTTGCTTGAAGCCTTTCTGCTGGCCTCCGGAAAGCCGCAGACACTGGAGCGGCTGTATGAGCTGTTCGAAGAGGGCGAGCGTCCCGAACCGCCGATTTTCAAAAAAGCGTTGGAGGTGCTGCGTAAGTCCTGCGAGGGGCGTGCTTTCGAACTCAAGGAAGTCGCTTCGGGGTATCGCCTGCAGATTCGTGACCGGTTCTCCCCTTGGGTCGGACGGTTGTGGGAAGAACGGCCGCAGCGTTACTCCCGCGCCATGCTGGAAACCCTGGCTTTGATCGCTTATCGCCAGCCGATCACGCGGGGCGAAATTGAAGACGTGCGCGGTGTTGCGGTGAACAGCCACATCGTCAAGACCCTGCTGGAACGCGAGTGGATTCGGGTGGTGGGCTATCGTGACGTGCCCGGTAAGCCGGCGATGTTTGCCACCACCAAGGGTTTTCTGGATCACTTCAACCTCAAAAGCCTGGACGAGCTGCCGCCGCTGGCCGACCTGCGCGAGATGGAAACCGAGCCGGTCCTGGATTTCGAAGACGCCCCCGTACCCGCGCACCTGCAGGCCCTGGCCGACGCCAGCCTCGATCCGGAAGCGGAACCCGAAGCACCTCGCGACGAAACCAGCTTCCGCAGCCTGCTGGTGGAACTGGATTCGATGGAGCAAGGCCTCAAGACCGACTTCGACGACCTGCTGCGGGCGGAGCCAGAGCCAGAGCCAGATCCAGATCCTGAAGACGACAAAGGCGACGATGAGGTCTGATTGACTATCGCTCCCACGCTGAAGCGTTCAGCGTGATACACAAGTCTCGTGGGAGCGAGCTTGCTCGCGAAGGCGATGGTGCAGGCTCGCTATTTTCGGATTCTGTAAGGGCCCTTTCGCGAGCAAGCTCGCTCCCACAAGACCTGTATGTAGCCATGAGCGTTCTGCGTCCTCTTGATACCTCGTCCTGGAGCGTGCAGCGCACTTCGGTCGAATTCATACGCCTGACCAGAGTCACAAACTATATCCCTCGCCATGAGACCCGCTGCCCATGAGTTCGACCAAGAACCCCTGCATCAGCCTGTGCAAGTTCGATGATGATATCTGCCTGGGCTGTGGCCGCAGCAAGCGGGAAATCAAGGCCTGGAAGAAACTCGACAAGGATGACAAGCGCACGGTACTCGAGGAGTCTGCCAAGCGGCTGGCGAAGCTCAAGACCGCCGGTCGTAAAAAGAAGAAGTGATTCGGGCATTTGCCACTGACGCTGGATGCGTAAACCGACGCAGGGGCGTATGATGGCCGACCCTCGGCGATCATACGCCCGGGCTTTCAAGTATTTCGCCCTGCCGCTATCCACAGCGTGCCGGGCACAGGTCTTGCCGGTTCTCGGCCAGCCCTGATTCGACACACCGGGAGGTGCCCAGATGAGTGAAAAAGACAAGCAGGACAGCCAGGAAATCGGACCCGCAGGCGAAAAGCTGCAGAAGGTTCTGGCGCGCATTGGCGTGGGTTCACGCCGTGACGTAGAAGCCTGGATTACCCAAGGCCGCATCAAGGTCAATGGCAAGGACGCGACCCTCGGTCAACGCGTCGACCTGCATGACGCCATCAGTGTCGATGGTCGCGTCATCAAGCGCGAAGAAGCAGCCGAAACGGTTCGCCGCGTGATCATGTACAACAAGCCCGATGGCGAAATCTGCACCCGTGACGACCCTGAAGGTCGTCCGACCGTGTTCGATCGTCTGCCGCGCCCGAAAGAGGGTCGCTGGATCAACATCGGCCGTCTCGACATCAACACCACCGGTCTGCTGATGTTCACCACTGACGGTGAACTCGCCAACCGTCTGATGCACCCGTCGTTTGAAATGGACCGCGAATACGCGGTTCGTGTGCGTGGCGAAGTCGATGACGACATGCTGCTGCGCCTCAAGAATGGTGTGATTCTTAAAGACGGTCCGGCACGTTTCACCGACATCCAGCAGGCACCAGGCGGCGAAGGTTTCAACCACTGGTATCACTGCGTGGTAATGGAAGGTCGTAACCGTGAAGTGCGCCGTCTCTGGGAATCCCAGGGGCTGGTGGTCAGCCGTCTGAAGCGCGTGCGTTACGGGCCGGTGTTCCTCAACTCCGACCTGCCGATGGGCCGCTGGCGCGAAATGAGCCAGTACGAAGTCGACATTCTGGCTGCCGAAGTCGGTCTGCAACCTGTGGCCCAGCCGCAGATGAATGCCAAGACCAAAGACAAGATGGAACGTCTGCAGCGTCAATCGTCGCGCCCTCTGGGCAAAGGCGAGCGCGTTCGCACCTTGCGTCCGGCTGCTGGCGCTCCGGCGACTGGCGACCGCGCACCGCGTCAGCCGCAAATTACCGGCAGCGAACGTGATCGTCCGCGTGGCGGCGACTCCACGCAGCGTCCTTCGCCGCGCAAGGACTCGGGCAAGCCCGGTTCTCGTGCACCGCGTCCGGCAGACAACAGCCGTGGCACACCGGTCGCCGAGCGTCCGAGCGAGATGAATAAGCGCCCGGCCAAGCCTGGGCCAAAGCGTGTCGGCATCAAGCTGGTCAACGACGATGCGCCGTCAGGCAAGCGTCGCGGTCCACCGGCAGGTTCAGGTCAGCGTCCAGGCTTCGGTCGTCGCAAGCCTGAGTGATCCTGTGGTGTGAATGAATGGCATCGCCAGCCCCAAGGGCTGGCGTTGTCGTTTTTGGCGATGTGAAAAACCTTGTCATACAGCCCCGCTGCATTCATTTCCCTGTTTCAAACCTCAACCTGGATGCAGGTGTACAATGCCGCGCTTTTTTCTGTGAATCATTGCTGCTCAATACTTCGGATCACCCGTCCGGGGTGCTGCAATTCTGTTGCGTCACAAGCGCGGCAGTTCCTTTTCGGTCACAGAACAAGAACAATCAGGTAGCTATCGAATGAGTGAAACAACTGCATCCTCGGGTGAATTGAAGCGCGGTCTGAAGAATCGGCACATTCAGCTGATTGCTCTGGGCGGCGCTATCGGCACTGGCTTGTTTCTCGGCTCGGCGGGCGTGCTGAAATCAGCCGGGCCGTCGATGATTCTCGGTTATGCCATCTGCGGCTTCATCGCCTTCATGATCATGCGCCAGCTTGGCGAGATGATCGTCGAAGAACCCGTCGCCGGGTCGTTCAGCCATTTTGCCCACAATTATTGGGGCGGTTTCGCCGGGTTCCTGTCCGGCTGGAATTGCTGGCTGCTGTACATCCTGGTCGGTATGTCGGAGCTGACTGCTGTCGGCAAGTACATTCATTACTGGCTGCCGGACATCCCGAGCTGGGTTTCAGCGGCTGCGTTCTTCATTCTCATCAATGCCATCAACCTGACCAACGTCAAGGTGTTCGGCGAGACCGAGTTCTGGTTCGCGATCATCAAGGTGGTGGCGATTATCGGCATGATCGCGCTGGGCAGTTACATGCTGGTCAGTGGCAGTTGCGGCCCGCAGGCGTCGGTCAGCAACCTCTGGGAACACGGCGGATTCTTTCCCAATGGTGTCGGCGGGCTGGTCATGGCGCTGGCAATCATCATGTTCTCGTTTGGCGGCCTGGAAATGCTCGGCTTCACCGCTGCCGAGGCCGAACAGCCGAAGACCGTGATCCCCAAGGCGATCAATCAGGTCATCTACCGCATTCTGATTTTCTACATCGGCGCACTGGTGGTGCTGTTGTCGCTGACACCCTGGGACAGCCTGCTGGCCAGCCTCAATGCCTCGGGTGACTCCTATAGCGGCAGCCCGTTCGTGCAGGTGTTCTCGATGCTGGGTAGCGATGCGGCGGCGCATATCCTGAACTTCGTGGTACTGACTGCAGCGCTGTCGGTCTATAACAGCGGCACTTATTGCAACAGCCGCATGTTGGTAGGCATGGCCGAGCAGGGCGATGCGCCCAGGGCGCTGGCGCAGGTCGACAGGCGCGGGGTGCCGGTCAAGGCTATCTTTGCGTCTGCCGCGGTGACCGTGGTGGCGGTTCTGCTCAATTACTTCGTGCCGCAGCAGGCGCTGGAGCTGTTGATGTCGCTGGTAGTGGCCACCCTGGTCATCAACTGGGCGATGATCAGCTATTCGCATCTGAAATTCCGCCAGCACATGAACCGTACCGGCCAAGTGCCGCTGTTCAAGGCGCTGTGGTATCCCTACGGTAACTACGTGTGTCTGGCGTTTGTGCTGTTTATCCTCGGCATCATGCTGATGATTCCCGGCATCCAGATATCGGTTTACGCGATACCGGTCTGGCTGGCGGTCATGTGGGTGTGTTATCGAGCCAAGAACAGGCGTAGCGTTGTCATGAATGCCGAGACTGGTAAATAACCGTGCCTGGAGCAGAAAAGAAGATGCCCCGATGCTGGTGATTTCCAACAATGTCCATCTGCCGGACGCCGAGATCGAGTTGACGGCCATTTGCGCCCAGGGCGCGGGCGGTCAGAACGTCAACAAGGTCTCCAGCGCCGTGCATTTGCGTTTCGACATCAACGCCTCGTCGCTGCCGCCGTTCTACAAGGAGCGGCTGCTGGCGTTGAGTGACAGCCGCATCACCAGAGATGGCGTGATCGTGCTCAAGGCCCAGCAATACCGCACTCAGGAACAGAACCGCGCCGACGCGTTATTGCGCTTGAGCGAGTTGATCGTCAACGCCGCCAAAGTCGAAAAGAAACGCCGCCCGACACGGCCGACCCTGGGTTCCAAGACCCGCCGCCTGGAGTCCAAGAGCAAACGCGGCTCGATCAAGGCCGGACGCGGGAAAGTGGATTTCTGAGTACGGCTGGCCCTTCAAGATCGGACGCAGAGCGTCCAGAACGGCGTTACCACGCGGGAGCGTGGGAACGATCAGCCCGAATATCGTGCGTCGCTCCGCGTCGCATGCCGTTCTGGAGCGCGGGAGCGATGACCGGAACAGATCATCACTGGCGTACCACCTGCGTCTGCTTGTACAGATAGACGCTCAACGCCAGCCCGGTAAGTGACGCCAGCGCCGCGAACAGGAAGATCGAGACAAAGCCGAAGCCTGCGGCAATCGCGCCTGCCAGTGGGCCGGTGATGCCCAGGGACAGGTCGATGAACAGCGAATAAGCGCCGACCGCAGCGCCCCGGCTGGAGGCAGGGACGAGATTGACGGCTTCCACGCCCAGTGCGGGAAACACCAGCGAGAACCCGAAACCGGTCAACGCCGCGCCAGCCAGTGCCAGCTCCGGAGTGGGGGCCATCCACAGCAGCAACAACCCCAGGCTTTCCACTGACAGGCAGACAATCGCTACCCGAAAGCCGCCCAGACGATTGATCAGGTTGCCGAACAGCAGGCGCGCCGCGATGAAGCTGCCACCGAACAGGGTCAGACACAGCGCCGCATTCGGCCAGTGGTTGCTCGCGTAATACAGGGTGATAAAGGTGGCGATGGTGCCGAAGCCGATGCCGCCCAGCGCCAGGCCCATGCCGTGTGGAAACACTCGCCCCAGTACGTGCATGAAGGGCAGCCGTTCACCTGGCACAATCGGTGCGGCCTGCTTGTGCCAGGTCAGGTACAGGCCCAGTGCGCAGAGCAGCATGATGCTGACACCTACTGTCCACAACCCGAGTGAGTCAACCATCCAGACACCCAGCGGTGCGCCGATGGCCAGAGCGCCGTAGCTGGCGATACCGTTCCAGGAGATCACTTTGGCAGTGTTCTGCGCGCCGACCCGGCCGATGCCCCAGCCAATCGAGCCCGAACCTACCAGACTTTCCGCGCTGCCGAGAATCACCCGGCCAATCAGCAGAATCACCAGGCTCGCCATCGGCCAGCTGTCCAGCCAGACCGGCACCAGCATGAACACACCGCTCAGTCCGCAGCCGGTCAGGCCGATCTGCACGGCTTTCTTGCTGCCCAGATTGTCGATGATACGGCTCGCCCATGGTCGACTGATCAATGTCGCCAGGTACTGCACGCTGATCACCAGGCCTGCGATAACCGCGCCGAAGCCTAAATCGCTGTGGACGTAGCCTGGCAGTACGGCAAGCGGAATACCGATATTCAGGTAGCCGATAAACGTGAACATCACAATGGAAATGACGGTCTGGGTAACAGCCATAGAGGTTTGCGGCGTGGTTTGCTGTGTCTCGGGCATGGGGCAGGCTTTCATTCTGTGCGGGTATGGCGTTCGAGCGGGCAGGGAAAAACCCTTAGCAAGCTCTCGAAGTGCTTATCATACCGACGCATCGCGTCATGCAGGTGCAACGAAGTGAAATAAACGGCGAATGGAGGATTATTTGTTTGCCGGGGCTACAAGCTGTGTGGTCACGAGGGCGGCCAAGGCGTTTTCCTGAGTACCGAAACGGGCGAGCAGGGCGCTCTGTTTTTCCGGGCTGAGGCGTGACCAGATTTCGATCATTTTCTCGGCGGTGCCAATCAGGGCATTGGCTTGCGTTTCAGTGAAGTCGCTCATAAAAATCTGCTGTTTGCCTGTTACTGGTTTTCCAGGCGTATTGAAAATCGGCAGAACCGTTTTTCGATACGCCTGAAAACAATCGCCTTCAGTCTTTGCTTCCGGCTTTCTGGCTGTCTTGAGCCGAGGGTGCTGCTTTCATTGCGACAGGTTGACCAAGCTCCTGTTGAGCCAGGGTCGACTGTTGTGGTTCCTGTTGGCCTGGTGGGAAGTTAGGGATTTCATGCATCGTCGTCGCTCCTCGCAAGGGGTTGCAGATAGAACCGTGCTTTAAAAAAGCCTGCGCAGGATACCCCACTGAAAATGACAATCAGGATATTTTTTTATCCTCATTGGCTTGTCAGCGAAACAAAATCGCATTTTCACTGTCCGGGCCTATGCCTTGCGAGTCGCTGCACGCTTTGGTTTTACTGCGTTATGGCTGCATCAGGGCGCAATAACCCTCGTAGACCTTCTCGCAAAAATTATTTGCGGCCCTCGGCGCCACGGGCCACTTCATCGGTGCGTGCGGCCATGATGAAGTCGTTGCGGTGCAGGCCTTTGATCGAGTGGCTCCACCAGGTCACCGTCACTTTGCCCCATTCGGTCAGCAGGCCTGGATGGTGGCCTTCAGCCTCGGCAATCTCGCCGACCGCGTTAGTGAACGCCAAAGCGAATTTGAAGTTCCTGAACAGGAACACTTTTTCCAGCTGCATGACGCCGTCGCGCACTTCAATGTTCCAGTCGGGGATCTGTTTGAGCAGTTCCGGCAGCTCGGCTTCGCTGACTTGTGGGGCGTCTGCTCGGCAGGCTTCGCAATGGGCTTGATTCAAGGTACTCATAAACAGGGTTTCCTTTTCAGATACCTGGCCGCGTTTCAGGCCGCGTGGCTTTTGGTTTTAGGTGGGAATTTCGGGGCGTGCAAGCCCAACTGCATGCCCTGTTCTACCAGCGCCATGATGTCTTCCTGCGCCAGGTCGAACAGGCGCTTGAGGCTTGGCAGAACAAAATACAGCGGTTGCAGAATGTCGATGCGGTACGGCGTGCGCATCGCTTCAAGCGGGTCGAATAGCTGGTGTTCGGGAGCCGGCGACAGGCTGTACACCGCTTCCTTGGGCGAAGAAAGAATACCGCCGCCGTAGATTTTGCGCCCCTGTGGTGTATCGACCAGACCAAATTCGATGGTCATCCAGTACAGCCGGGCCAGGTACACGCGTTGTTCCTTGCTCGCGCTCAGGCCGAGTTTGCCGTAGGTATGGGTAAATTCGGCAAACCACGGATTGGTCAGCAGTGGGCAGTGACCAAAGATTTCATGAAAGATATCCGGCTCCTGAAGATAATCCAGTTCTTCCTCGGTGCGAATAAAGGTCGCCACCGGGAAGCGCTTGCTGGCCAGCAGTTCAAAGAACGTCTGGAACGGGATCAGCGCTGGCACTCGCTCAACCTGCCAGCCGGTGGTTGCACCCAGCACCTTATTTATTTCACCCAGCTGCGGAATGCGCTCATGGGGCAGGCCCAGTTGCTCGATACCGTCCAGATACTCCTGGCAGGCCCGACCTTGAATGATCGTCATCTGCCGGGTAATCAGAGTGTTCCATACCGAATGTTCGGCTGCTGTGTAATCAATGAAGCCCGAAGCGTCCGGCTCGCGTGCCACGTAAAGCGTCTGGGCCATGCTGATGTCCTCGAAAGGCTGCTCTTGTAAACGTATTTTTGTAAAAGCCTGCCTGCAGGAATAACCCGCTTTCGACGATGGGTCTGCCTGCGAAAGCCGTCGCGCTCCCATCTTGTCGCCCAAATTCGTAACGAAAACTTTACTTATGGTTCCCGTGGACCATGAATTCAGCAGATTTCTCTCTCGCGAAGCGTGCCTCTGTAACGTATTGTTGACGGAAAACTTTGCCACTCTCTAAAAACCCACGTTCACAGGGGCGACCGAATCATGCGCATCAAGGTGCATTGCCAGAACCGGATCGGCATTCTTCGCGACATTCTCGATCTGTTGGTGGCCTACGGCGTCAACGTGGCGCGTGGTGAAGTGGGGGGCGAGCATGGCGACGCTATCTATCTGCATTGCCCGAACCTGATCAATCTGCAGTTTCAGGCCCTGCGCCCGAAGTTTGAGGCGATCACCGGTGTATTCGGCGTCAAGCGCGTTGGGCTGATGCCCAGCGAGCGTCGGCACATGGAGCTTAACGCCTTGCTCGGCGCGCTGGAGTTCCCTGTGCTGTCCATCGACATGGCCGGTGCAATCGTCGCAGCCAATCGTGCCGCCGCGCAGTTGTTGGGCGTGCGGGTGGATGAAGTGCCGGGGATGCCGTTGTCGCGCTATGCCGAGGATTTCGACCTGTCTGAGCTGGTGCGGGCCAGCCAGTCGCGGATCAATGGTCTGCGGGTCAAGGTGCGCGGCGATGTGTTTCTCGCCGACATCGCCCCGTTGCAATCGGAGCACGATGACAGCGAAGCCATGGCCGGGGCTGTATTGACCCTGCACCGCGCTGATCGGGTTGGTGAGCGCATCTACCATGTGCGCAAACAGGAGTTACGCGGCTTTGACAGCATCTTTCAGAGTTCGAAGGTCATGGCTGCGGTGGTCCGCGAGGCGCGGCGCATGGCACCACTCGATGCGCCGCTGCTGATCGAGGGCGAAACCGGCACCGGCAAGGAATTGCTGGCCCGTGCCTGCCACCTTGCCAGCCCGCGTGGCCAGTCACCGCTGATGGCGCTCAACTGTGCCGGGCTGTCGGAGTCCATGGCCGAGATTGAGCTGTTCGGCTACGACCCCGGTGCGTTCGAGGGCGCGCGAGCGGAAGGCCGGCTCGGGTTGCTGGAGCTGACAGCAGGCGGCACGCTGTTCCTTGATGGTGTGGGTGAGCTGAGTGCGCGAATGCAGGCCAAGCTGCTGCGTTTCATTCAGGACGGCAGCTTTCGCCGGGTCGGCAGCGACGAGGACATGTTTCTCGATGTGCGTGTGATGTGTTCGACCCAGGTCGACCTGTCGGAGCTATGCGCCCAAGGGGTCTTCAGGCAGGACCTTTATCATCGCCTCAATGTGCTGTCGCTGCACATACCGCCGTTGCGCGATTGTCTGGACGGTCTTGAGCCGCTGGTGGAGCACTTTCTGGATCACGCCAGCCGCCAGATCGGCTGCCCGTTACCAGGCATTGCGCCGGCTGCCATCAAGCGCCTGAGTCAGTACCACTGGCCCGGAAATGTAAGGCAATTGGAAAATGTATTGTTTCAGGCTGTATCGCTGTGTGACGGCAGCAAGGTGCAGGCCGAGCATATTCGTTTGCCGGATTACGGTGTGCGGCCAGGGCTGAGCGACGTGTCTCTGGAAGGGGGGCTGGACGCTATTATCGGGCGTTTCGAAAAATCGGTGCTGGAACATTTATATGCGCAATATCCCAGCAGTCGCCAATTGGGCAAACGCCTGGGGGTGTCACATACAACCATTGCCAACAAGTTGCGTGGCTATGAGTTGAGTTGGGGCGTGAGTCAGGCCGGCACGCAGCCGATCAACAATCCGCTGATTGACCGCCCGGCAATCAACGCTCGTGTATACGCCCCGCAATCAATATCTGCGAGGCGTCGAGCACGGGTCGCAACAGCGAAAAGCATCAACCGTTACTGCAGCCGTTGCCCATCACCTGGTAGCTCATGGTGTGCCTTGCGCCTTGCGAGTCTTCATAGACCATGCGCGCCGGGACCACTTCGCAGACATTGGGGATCTGGCTGATGGAAATAACCCGGGCGATATCCAGATGAGTGCCATACGTGTATTGCTCGACACGGGCTTGCTGGGCAGCAACTTTGGTCTGCGATTCTTCGGCCATGGCGAAGCTGCTGACACCGCACAGTGCCAATGTCACTAATAAAGCTTTCATTGTGTTTTACCTTTTTGAAAGTGAGCGCGTCCGCATCACGTTTTTAGCGTCATGTACGAACTCTGTTTGATATCAAGAAGCGGGCTGCGTGGGGGCAGCTGATAGTTGCCGTATTGGCGAGATGAATTCTAGGCCTGTTGCATGGCGACATATATAAAGACTTTGGATAAGCGCTTTCATCAAAACGGTAATAATCCGGGGGGGGGGGGGCGCTTGACGCTCCGGTCCCGCCGGTAATACCAACGTCGAATGGCCCCACCGGGTGGGGCGGGATACAACGGGTGCATAAAACAACAACTATCCACCGAGGTAACCAAGATGAGTGCAGCTTCCCTGTACCCCGTCCGCCCAGAAGTCGCAGCGACTACGCTGACGGATGAAGCGACCTACAAGGCCATGTACCAGCAGTCGGTGGTCAACCCTGATGGTTTCTGGCGTGAACAGGCTCAGCGCCTCGACTGGATCAAACCTTTCAGTGTGGTCAAGCAAACCTCGTTCGACGACCATCGGGTCGATATCAAATGGTTCGCCGACGGTACGCTGAACGTTGCCTATAACTGCCTGGATCGCCATCTGGCAGAGCGCGGCGACACGATTGCGATCATCTGGGAAGGCGATGACCCTTCCGAGCACCGTGAAATCACCTACCGCGAGCTACACGCCGAAGTCTGCAAGTTTGCCAACGCACTGCGCGGGCAGGACGTGCACCGTGGTGACGTCGTCACTATCTACATGCCGATGATCCCCGAGGCTGTGGTCGCCATGCTGGCGTGCGCCCGGATCGGTGCGATTCACTCGGTGGTATTCGGCGGTTTCTCGCCGGAAGCACTGGCTGGCCGGATCATCGATTGCAGTTCCAAGGTGGTCATTACTGCGGATGAAGGCCTGCGCGGTGGCAAGAAGACTGCGCTCAAGGCGAATGTCGACCGTGCACTGACCAATCCGGAAACCAGCAGCGTGCAGAAGGTCATCGTCTGCAAACGTACCGGTGGCGAAATCGAGTGGAACCGTCATCGTGACATCTGGTACCACTCGCTTCTGGAAGTGGCCTCCAGCACCTGCGCGCCAAAAGAGATGGGGGCCGAAGAGTCGCTGTTCATCCTCTACACCTCGGGCTCGACCGGCAAACCCAAGGGTGTGTTGCACACCACTGCGGGTTATCTGCTTTACGCGGCGCTGACCCATGAGCGTGTGTTCGACTACAAGCCGGGCGAAATCTACTGGTGCACCGCGGACGTCGGCTGGGTCACCGGGCACAGCTACATTGTCTATGGCCCCTTGGCCAATGGTGCAACCACGCTGCTGTTTGAAGGTGTGCCGAACTACCCGGACATCACGCGTGTGTCGAAAATCATCGACAAGCACAAGGTCAATATCCTCTACACCGCGCCTACCGCGATCCGCGCCATGATGGCCGAGGGCACCAAGTCCGTTGAAGGTGCCGACGGGTCCAGTCTGCGTCTGTTGGGTTCGGTGGGCGAGCCGATCAACCCGGAAGCCTGGGGCTGGTACTACAACACCGTTGGCAAACAGAACTGCCCTATTGTCGATACCTGGTGGCAGACCGAAACCGGTGGCATTCTGATCAGCCCGCTGCCAGGCGCAACAGCGCTGAAACCGGGCTCGGCAACACGTCCGTTCTTCGGCGTGATTCCGGCGCTGGTGGACAACCTGGGCAACCTCATCGAGGGCGCGGCCGAAGGCAATCTGGTGATTCTCGATTCCTGGCCGGGTCAGTCACGCTCGCTGTATGGCGACCACGACCGTTTCGTCGACACCTACTTCAAGACCTTCCGTGGCATGTACTTCACCGGTGACGGTGCCCGTCGCGATGAGGACGGCTACTACTGGATCACCGGGCGCGTAGATGATGTGCTCAACGTTTCCGGCCATCGCATGGGCACCGCAGAGATTGAAAGCGCGATGGTTGCGCACCCGAAAGTCGCCGAAGCCGCAGTGGTCGGTGTGCCACATGACTTGAAAGGGCAGGGCATCTACGTCTACGTCACCCTCAACGGTGGCGAAGAACCGAGCGACGCGCTGCGCACTGAGTTGCGCAACTGGGTGCGCAAGGAGATCGGCCCGATTGCTTCGCCTGATTTCATCCAGTGGGCACCTGGATTGCCGAAGACCCGTTCGGGGAAGATCATGCGCCGTATCCTGCGCAAGATTGCCACCGCTGAGTACGATGCGCTGGGTGACATCTCGACGCTGGCCGATCCGGGTGTGGTGCAGCACCTGATTGACACGCACAAGACCATGAACGCTGCCTGACCGCTCATTGACTGAGCGCGCCTCGTCCGGTTAATGCCGGGCGGGGCGCTTTTGTTTGTGCGGCCCGGTATCGGAAACGAGATATATATCGGTTTGTTACGGGTTTACACGGCGTTGTCGGACGGTGCTTCATTGTGGGACGTTCTCTGGCTTTCTTGTAGGAAGCTGCGACGCATCAGGGCGTTTCATCCGCCATATGGAACGCTGGGCTTGCCGGATTAGAAGGGTTTGCCAATAATGGGCGCGCTTTTTGCTGTTATGACAGGTTTGGCTGGCTCTGCTGGATCAGCAGAAATATGCTTCGTCAATAGCTGGTAGTGGGTTTTTCGGTGCATCTGTAACTAGTTGTCGCATTGAAGAAATATCGACTTCGAGCCTGTCGTTAAAATGCCCGTCATTCGCCGAAGGTCCGTGAGCCACCAATGCGGTGTCACGCCCCCGGCGTCGCTCTCCCCCGAGATTGTCCTTTCGCACATTGGGCGCTTGCTCACTTTGCCACTTGTCGTGCTTTACCGATGGAGTCCTGGAAATGAAGAAGCTCATGCTTATTGGCGCGATGGCGTTGTCCGTGCTCGCCCAGCCGATCTTTGCTGATGAAAAACCGCTGAAAATCGGCATCGAAGCGGCTTACCCTCCGTTCGCTTCCAAGGCTCCGGATGGCAGCATCGTCGGTTTTGACTACGACATCGGCAATGCGCTGTGTGAAGAAATGAAGGTCAAGTGCACCTGGGTCGAGCAGGAATTCGACGGCCTTATCCCGGCGCTGAAAGTGCGCAAGATCGACGCGATCCTTTCTTCCATGTCGATCACCGACGACCGCAAGAAGTCTGTGGATTTTACCGGTAAGTACTACAATTCCCCGGCCCGTCTGGTCATGAAAGACGGCACCGTGATCAGCGACAGCCTGGCGGAACTCAAGGGCAAGAAAATCGGCGTGCAGCGCGGTTCGATCCATGAGCGTTTCGCCCGTGAAGTTCTTGCCCCCAAAGGTGTGGAAGTGACGCCGTACGGTTCGCAGAACGAAATCTACCTGGACATCGGTGCGGGTCGTCTGGATGGCACGATTGCCGACGCCACCCTGCTGCAGGACGGTTTCCTGAAGACCGACGCAGGCAAGGGCTATGCGTTCACAGGTCCATCGTTCACCGACCCGAAATACTTCGGTGACGGCATCGGCATCGCCGTGCGCAAGGGTGACAAGGCCAACCTTGAGCGCCTGAATGCCGCCATTGCAGCCATCCGTGCCAACGGCAAGTACAAGGCTATCCAGGACAAATATTTCGACTTCGATATCTACGGCAAGTAAGTCGTCATACCGATCCTGATCAATGGCGCAAACAGAATTGCCTGGCTTGCGCCATTTTTATTCCACGCTTGAGGACCGCACATCATGTTGAAAGGTTACCCTCGAAGGTGCCTGGCTGACGTTGCAGCTGGCCCTGTCGTCGATGGCTCTGGCGATCGTTCTCGGTCTGATCGGCGTGGCGCTTCGTCTGTCGCCGGTACGCTGGATTGCCTGGCTGGGCGATCTGTACAGCACGGTCATTCGCGGCATTCCCGATCTGGTCCTGATATTGCTGATTTTCTACGGCGGTCAGGACCTGCTCAACCGCGTTGCGCCGCTGCTGGATTTTGATGACTACATCGATCTTGACCCCTTGCTGGCCGGGATCTGCACTCTGGGCTTCATTTTTGGTGCCTATCTCTCGGAAACCTTTCGCGGTGCGTTCATGGCCATCCCCAAGGGGCAGGCCGAAGCAGGCATGGCGTATGGCCTGAGCAGCGGCAAGGTGTTCTTCCGCATTCTGGTGCCGCAGATGATTCGTCTGGCCATCCCCGGTTTCACCAATAACTGGCTGGTCTTGACCAAGGCCACTGCACTGATTTCCGTGGTCGGCCTGCAGGACATGATGTTCAAGGCCAAGCAGGCGGCCGATGCCACCCGCGAGCCTTTCACCTTTTTTCTGGCGGTTGCAGCGATGTACCTGGTGATTACCAGTGTTTCGCTGCTCGCTCTGCGTTACCTCGAAAAACGCTACTCGGTAGGCGTCAGGGCGGCTGACCTATGATCTTTGACTACAACGTGATCTGGGACAGCCTGCCGCTGTACTTCGGCGGCTTGCTGACCACCCTGAAACTGCTGGCGATTTCGCTCGCATTCGGGTTGCTCGCGGCGTTGCCGCTGGGCCTGATGCGGGTCTCGAAAAACCCTTGGGTCAATATGCCGGCCTGGCTGTACACCTATGTGATCCGCGGCACGCCGATGCTGGTCCAGCTGTTCCTGATCTATTACGGGCTGGCTCAGTTCGACGCGGTGCGCGAAAGCTTTTTATGGCCTTGGCTGTCCAGTGCTACGTTCTGTGCCTGTCTGGCGTTCACTATCAATACCAGCGCCTATACGGCCGAGATCATTGCCGGCAGCCTCAAGGCCACGCCGGCCGGTGAAATCGAGGCTGCGCGGGCCATGGGCATGTCGAAGGCCAAAATGTATCGGCGCATTCTGCTGCCGTCGGCCTTGCGCCGGGCGCTGCCGCAGTACAGCAACGAGGTCATCATGATGCTGCAGACGACCAGTCTGGCCTCCATCGTGACCCTGATCGACATCACCGGCGCTGCCCGCACGGTCAACGCGCAGTTCTACCTGCCGTTCGAGGCTTACGTTACCGCAGGCGTTTTCTATCTGTGCCTGACATTCATTCTGGTGCGGCTGTTCAAAATTGCCGAACGCCGCTGGCTGGGCTATCTGGCCCCACGGAAGGTCTGAAATGCAAAGAATCGATCATGTATTGCCGTGGAGCACCCTCGGCACCGAACGCACGCTGAGTGTCTTTCGCTTCGGCACTGGCGAGCGAAAAGCCTACATTCAGGCCAGTCTGCACGCAGACGAACTGCCCGGCATGCGCACCGCCTGGGAGTTGAAGAGACGCCTGACCGAGCTGGAACAGCAAGGCGCGCTCAAGGGCGTCGTCGAGCTGGTGCCGGTGGCCAACCCGCTGGGGCTGGGGCAGTTGCTGCAAGGTGCGCATCAGGGGCGTTTCGAGTTCGGCAGCGGCAAGAATTTCAACCGTGACTTCACCGAGCTGAGCGAGCCGGTCGCCGAGTTGCTGGAAGGCCAGTTGGGCGATGACCCGCGCGCCAATACCCAATTGATTCGTCAGGCGATGATGACTGCACTTGAAGGCTTGCCTGCCGCGCAATCGGAGTTGCAAGGCATGCAGCGCATCCTGCTCAAGCATGCCAGCATCGCTGATGTGGTGCTGGATCTGCATTGCGATGCCGATGCCGCGCTGCACATGTATGCCTTGCCACAGCACTGGCCGCAATGGCGCTCGCTGTCGGCGCACCTGAATATTCAGGTGGCACTGCTGGCCGAGGATTCCGGTGGCAGTTCCTTCGATGAAGCCTGTTCGCTGCCGTGGTTGCGTCTGTCACGGACCTTCCCGCAGGCGCAGATCCCGCTGGCGTGTCTGGCGACCACTATCGAGCTGGGTGGTCAGGCCGACACCGGCAAGCCTCAGGCGCAAGCGCACGCCGAAGGCATTCTGGCGTTTCTGGCCGAACAGGGTTTTATCAGCGGTGACTGGCCGCAGCCCGCACATCAAGCCTGTGAAGGTCTGCCATTCGAAGGTACCGAATTGCTCTATGCGCCGCATCCTGGCGTGGTGACATTCCTGCGTGCCGCAGGCGATAAAGTCGAAATCGGCGATGCGCTGTTCGAAGTCATCGACCCGCTGTCCGATCAGGTCAGTACCATTTGTGCGAATACTGCCGGGGTGCTGTTTGCCATCGAGCGGCTTCGTTACGCTCAACCAGGTTTCTGGCTGGCCAAAGTGGCGGGGCGCACCGCGCTGCGTCATGGACGTCTGCTCAGTGATTGACCGTTCTGTGGGAGCCCAAAGCATGAACAAACTGGAAGTGCAGGACCTGCACAAGCGCTATGGCAGTCACGAAGTGATCAAGGGCGTGTCCCTGACCGCCAAAGCTGGCGATGTCATCAGCATCATCGGCTCCAGCGGCTCGGGCAAAAGCACCTTTCTGCGCTGCATCAACCTGCTCGAACAGCCCCATGCCGGCAAGATCCTGCTCAACAACGAAGAGTTGAAGCTGGTGCCGAACAAGGACGGCGGTCTGAAAGCTGCCGACGCCAGACAGTTGCAGCGCATGCGCTCACGTCTGTCGATGGTGTTCCAGCACTTCAACCTGTGGTCGCACATGACGGCGCTGCAGAACATCATCGAAGCGCCGGTTCATGTTCTGGGCGTGTCGAAAAAGGAAGCGCTGGAAAAAGCCGAGCACTACCTGGCCAAGGTCGGCGTGTCCCATCGTAAGGACGCTTATCCAGGACACATGTCCGGTGGCGAGCAGCAGCGTGTGGCCATTGCCCGCGCGCTGGCGATGGAACCTGAAGTGATGCTGTTCGACGAGCCTACCTCGGCGCTCGACCCTGAACTGGTTGGTGATGTGCTCAAGGTCATGCAGGGGCTGGCTCAGGAAGGCCGGACCATGGTGGTGGTGACTCACGAAATGGGCTTTGCCCGGGAAGTCTCCAACCAGCTGGTTTTCCTGCACCAGGGTGTGGTTCTGGAGCGTGGTGACCCGCGCGAGGTACTGGCCAACCCGCAGACCGAGCGTCTGCAGCAGTTCCTGTCCGGCAGCCTCAAGTGACGATCGGCATCGCATGGCGATGCCTTTTTACGGCAGAACAGGGCATGCTGCGCGACGCGCGACATGACCTGGATGTTCCAGATCGAGCCATCTTCTGAGGCTCGGCTTTTGCGGCAATACGTATCGGATGTCCCAATGACTGCCCATCGAATAGGTTTTCTCGTCTGGCCTGGCACCAAAGCCCTGACTCTGGCACTTGCCGAGGAAGCCTTGCGTGTCGCTCAGCGCGTTCATCCTGAAGTGGTCTACGAATTGTCGTTTCTACAGGCCGAGGCAGGGGAGCCGACAGCGGTTGCCGGAGCCTGGCAATTGCCGGGCGAGCCCTGGACCGGGCGACTGGACGGTTTTCAGAAGCTGTTTCTGCTCGCTGATGAGCCTCCGGCAGGCGTGGCTCCGGCGCTGGGCAGCGCGCTCAAGCAACTGGTGCGTGCCGGCTGTTCGATTGGCGGGCTGTCGGCGGGCGTTTACCCGCTCGCGCAACTGGGCCTGCTGGATGGCTATCGCGCTGCCGTGCACTGGCGCTGGCAGGACGACTTCGCCGAGCGCTTCCCCAAGGTCATCGCCACCAGCCATTTGTTCGACTGGGACCGGGATCGTCTGACCGCCTGCGGTGGCATGTCGGTGCTCGACCTGCTGCTGGCGGTGCTGTCTCGCGATCATGGCGCGGAACTGGCCGGGGCGGTTTCCGAAGAACTGGTGGTCGAACGCATTCGCGAAGGCGGCGAGCGTCAGCGCATTCCGTTGCAGAACCGTCTGGGCTCCAGCCATCCAAAGCTGACCCAGGCTGTACTGTTGATGGAAGCCAACATCGAAGAGCCGTTGACCACTGACGAAATCGCCCAGCACGTGTGTGTGTCGCGCCGTCAGCTAGAGCGAATCTTCAAGCAGTACCTCAACCGTGTACCCAGTCAGTATTACCTGGAGCTGCGCCTGAACAAGGCGCGTCAGATGTTGATGCAGACCAGCAAGTCGATCATTCAGATCGGTCTTTCGTGCGGTTTTTCCTCGGGGCCGCACTTCTCCAGCGCCTACCGCAACTTCTTCGGTGCCACGCCGCGTGAAGACCGCAACCAGCGACGCAGCAGCAGCCCGTTCGAACTTTCGCCGGTGCCTGCCGAACGCGGTTGATTGTCTTGTCACGATAGAAGTGCTGCCGCGACAGCTCTGGTCCAGACAGGCCGGCCTCAATCCGTTTAAACTGCGCCTTTGTGACGCAATATGTCGCATTGCCGAAAACCTTGAAAAAACCCGGTTTTGCGCTGTAACAAGTTGTCGCCTGGCGGCAAGGCCGAACACAATTCAGTCCTTACAATCTTCCCATCGCTCGCCAGTTTCAGGCAGGCGTTCCTCATCAGGAGACTCCGATGTCCGTTGAGCATGCTGCGGTGCAACGCGCCGATTTCGACCAGGTAATGGTCCCCAATTACGCCCCGGCCGGGTTCATCCCCGTGCGCGGTGCGGGCTCCCGGGTCTGGGATCAGGCGGGGCGCGAACTGGTGGATTTCTCGGGCGGGATCGCCGTCAACGTATTGGGCCACTGCCATCCGGCGCTGGTCGGTGCCTTGACCGAGCAGGCCAACAACCTCTGGCATGTGTCCAACGTTTTCACCAACGAGCCGACCCTGCGTCTGGCGAAAAAGCTGGTGGATTCGACCTTCGCCGAGCGCGTGTTCTTCTGTAACTCGGGTGCTGAAGCCAACGAAGCCGCCTTCAAGCTGGCGCGTCGTGTGGCGCATGACCAGTACGGCCCGGAAAAATACGAAATCATCGCGGCGCTGAACAGTTTTCATGGCCGTACCCTGTTCACTGTCAGCGTCGGTGGCCAGCCGAAATACTCCGATGGTTTCGGGCCGAAAATCACCGGCATCAGCCACGTGCCGTACAACGACCTTGAAGCGTTGAAAGCGGCTGTTACCGACAAGACCTGCGCCGTGGTGCTGGAGCCGATTCAAGGCGAGGGCGGCGTGTTGCCGGGCCAGCTGGAATACCTGCAAAGCGCGCGCAAGCTGTGTGACGAGCACAACGCGTTGCTGGTATTCGATGAAGTGCAGAGCGGCATGGGCCGTAGCGGTCATCTGTTCGCCTACATGCATTACGGCGTGACCCCGGACATACTTTCCAGCGCTAAAAGCATCGGTGGCGGCTTCCCCCTGGCGGCCATGCTGACCACTGAAAAACTTGCCAAACACTTTGCGGTCGGCGTTCACGGCACCACGTATGGCGGCAACCCGCTGGCCTGCGCGGTCGGTGAAGCGGTGATTGATGTCGTCAATACGCCTGAAGTGCTGGCTGGCGTGCAGCGCAAGCATCAGCAATTCAAGACCCGCCTGGAGAGCATCGGCCAGCAATATGGCGTGTTCACCGAAGTGCGCGGCCTGGGCCTGTTGATCGGCTGCGTGCTGTCCGACGCCTGGAAAGGCAAGGCCAAGGACATTTTCAACGCCGCTGAAGCCCAGGATCTGATGATTCTGCAGGCCGGTCCCGACGT
This sequence comes from Pseudomonas sp. Pme6b, assembly GCF_058129925.1. Lineage (NCBI taxonomy): Bacteria > Pseudomonadati > Pseudomonadota > Gammaproteobacteria > Pseudomonadales > Pseudomonadaceae > Pseudomonas > Pseudomonas sp. Pme6b. Next base: position 4,229,191 of record NZ_CM176704.1, on the reverse strand, counting down.
GATCCGTTTCGCGCCGAGCCTGGTGATTGAAGACGCAGACATCGAAGAAGGCCTGAACCGCTTCGAGCGTGCCATCGCCAAGCTGACGTCCTGATTCATCCGCTTTATCCCGGTGTCTGCCTGATCGGCAAACACCGGACATTTTCCTGTGCTGTGCGGCATGATGCCGTGTGGTGCTTTTACCAGTGCCGGCGTAAATGCCGGTCGATCTACAAGGAGTGGCACCATGCTGGTGATGCGCCCTGCGCAAATGGCTGATCTGGCCGAGGTTCAACGCCTCGCTGCCGACAGCCCTATCGGTGTCACGTCCTTGCCCGACGATGCTGGCCGCCTGACCGACAAGATCGGCTCGTCGGAGGCATCATTCGCCGCCGAGGTCAGCTTCAACGGCGAAGAAACCTACTTTTTCGTGCTCGAAGACAGCGAAAGCGGCAAGCTGGTGGGCTGCTCGGGCATTGTTGCTTCGGCGGGCTACTCCGAGCCGTTTTACAGTTTTCGCAACGAAACCTTCGTGCATGCTTCCCGCGAACTGAAGATCCATAACAAGATCCATGTTCTGTCCCAGTGTCACGACCTGACCGGTAACAGCCTGCTGACCAGTTTCTACGTGGTCCCGGAGCTGGTTGGCACTGCTTGGTCGGAGCTCAACTCTCGCGGCCGCCTGCTGTTTGTTGCCAGTCACCCCGAGCGTTTCGCCGATTCGGTGGTCACCGAGATCGTCGGTTACAGCGACGAACAGGGAGATTCGCCATTCTGGGATGCCATCGGGCGCAACTTCTTCGATCTCAACTACGCCGCTGCCGAGCGCCTGTGCGGGCTGAAAAGCCGGACCTTCCTCGCCGAGCTGATGCCGCATTACCCGATCTACGTGCCATTGCTGCCTGACGCTGCGCAGGAGGCCATGGGTCAGGTGCATCCGCGTGCGCAGATCACCTTCGACATCCTGATGCGCGAAGGCTTTGAAACCGACCATTACATCGACATCTTCGACGGTGGCCCGACCCTGCATGCCAAGGTATCCGGAATCCGGTCCATCGCGCAGAGCCGTCTGGTGCCGGTCAAGGTCGAAACCGCGCAAAGCAGCGATGTCGGCACAGGCGGGCGTCTTTATCTGGTTGCCAACGGCCTGTTGCAGGATTACCGCGCGGTGCTCCTGGAACTGGACTGGGCACCTGGCAGACCGGTGGTGCTGAGCCTGCAGGCCGCCGAAGCACTGGGCGTTGGTGAAGGTGCCAGTGTGCGGATCGTCGCGGTCTGAGCCAGACGTTCGATAGCCGATTAGCGAGTTTCAAGGCTCTCGATGAGCCGCTGAGGAGATAACATGATCGTTCGTCCTGTACGCAGCAGTGACCTGCCTGCGCTGATCGAGCTGGCGCGCAGCACCGGTGCCGGTCTGACGACACTGCCCGCCAATGACCAGCGTCTCGCGCACCGGGTAGGCTGGGCTGAAAAGACCTTTCGCGGAGAAGCCGAGCGCGGCGATGCCGACTATCTGTTCGTGCTTGAAGATGACGATGGTCGGGTGGTCGGTATCTCTGCCATCGCCGGGGCGGTCGGCCTGCGCGAGCCCTGGTACAACTATCGGGTCGGCCTCACGGTCAGTGCGTCGCAGGAACTGAACATCTACCGGGAAATCCCGACCCTGTTCCTGGCCAACGACCTGACCGGCAATTCCGAGCTGTGCTCGCTGTTCCTGCACAGCGATTCACGCAATGGCCTCAATGGCCGCCTGCTGTCCAAGGCGCGCATGCTGTTCATCGCCGAATTTCCGAAGCTGTTCGGTAACAAGATCATTGCCGAGATGCGTGGCATGTCCGACGAGAATGGCCGGTCGCCGTTCTGGGAAAGTCTGGGTCGGCATTTCTTCAAGATGGAATTCAGCCAGGCCGATTACCTGACCGGTGTTGGCAACAAGGCATTCATTGCCGAGTTGATGCCCAAGTTTCCGCTGTACAGCTGCTTTCTTTCCGAAGATGCACGCAATGTGATCGGCCGCGTGCATGCCGACACCGAGCCTGCGCTGACCATGCTCAAGGGCGAGGGTTTCTCGTATCAGGGTTACGTCGACATCTTCGATGCTGGGCCTGCCATCGAGTGCGAGACCGGCAAGATTCGCGCAATCAAGGACAGCCAGACGCTGGTACTGGCCATCGGTACGCCAGGTGACGATGCGCCGCAGTTTCTGATTTACAACCGCAAGCGTGAAGACTGCCGCATTACGGTAGGCGCTGCGCGTTTCGCCGCTGGCACGCTGGTGGTTGCGCCACAAACCGCCAAGCGGCTGCGCATGAGTGCAGGCGACAACGTGCGCGCCGTGCCTTTGTCTGCGGCGCGGGAGGGCGTTTGATGAGTACCCTCTACATTGCAGGTGCATGGCAGGCCGGGCAGGGCGAGCTGTTCCATTCGTTGAACCCGGTGAGCCAGCAAACGCTCTGGTCTGGGCAGGCTGCTACGCCAGAACAAGTCGATTACGCAGTGCAGGCTGCGCGTCAGGCATTTCCCGGCTGGGCGCAGCGCTCTCTGGATCAGCGCATTGCTGTGCTGGAGGCCTTTGCTGCCAGCCTCAAGGGCCGCGCCGATGAACTGGCGCATTGCATCGGTGAAGAAACCGGCAAGCCTTTGTGGGAGTCAGCGACCGAAGTAACCAGCATGGTCAACAAGATTGCCATCTCGGTGCAGAGCTATCGCGAACGAACCGGCGAAAAGAGCGGGCCGCTGGGCGACGCCACGGCAGTATTGCGTCATAAGCCACATGGCGTGGTCGCGGTGTTCGGGCCGTACAACTTTCCTGGTCATCTGCCTAAGGATGCTCCGATCAACTTGCCGCGCAGCGGTGGCAAGCCGTAATTTGCCAGGCACATAGCGCTATTTTTCTGAAAACGGTCTGATGCAGTGTGAGTCGAGCGCGTTTTTCGCTCGGTTTTCCGTGTTAAGCGCGCAACTCACCCAAACCCATTAGTCGCTTTCGAGCCATCCACAGGTTCGACAGGGCGAACAGCGTGGTCAGTTGGGCCGTGTTTTTCATCAGCCCACGAAAGCGTACTTTCACGTAACCAAACTGGCGCTTGATGACCCGAAACGGATGCTCGACCTTGGCGCGTGTCTGCGCTTTGCAGTACTCGATCTTGCGCTTGGCTTTGTACAACAGGCTGCGTTTGTTCAGCTTGGAATACGTGCTGCGCCGCGCCGCGATTTGCCAGATCACGTTACGATTTTCGTGCTCTTCACGCTTCTCGACACCGGTGTAGCCAGCGTCCGCATAGACCGCGTTTTCTTCCCCGTGGAGCAGTTCGGCGACTTGAGTGACATCGGCCACATTGGCCGCAGTGCCATGGACGTGATGAACCAGTCCAGACTCAACGTCAGCGCCGATGTGGGCCTTCATACCGAAGAAATACTGGTTACCCTTCTTTGTCTGATGCATCTCGGGATCACGCTCGCCGTCTTTGTTCTTGGTCGAGCTTGGGGCATGAATAATGGTGGCATCGACGATGGTGCCCTGGCGCAGCGACAGGCCTTTTTCCTGCAAATAACCGTTGATGACCGCGAGGATTGCAGGAGCCAGTTGATGTTTCTCCAGCAGGTGCCGGAAGTTCATGATCGTGGTGTCTTCCGGTATCGGCGCACTCAACGTCAGGCGTGCAAACTGGCGCATGGGGGTGATTTCGTAGAGCGCTTCTTCCATGGCCGGATCACTCAGGGAGAACCAGTTCTGCAGCAGGTGAATGCGCAGCATGGTTTCCAGCGGATAAGGTTTTCTGCCACCGCCGGCCTTGGGGTAGAACGGTTCGATCAGGCCCAGCAGACCTGTCCAGGGGACGACCTGATCCATCTCGGCGAGGAAGCGTTCGCGGCGTGTCTGCTTGCGCTTGCTGGCATATTCGAAATCGGAAAAGCTCATCTGGCTCATGGGAGGCTCGGATCAGGTGGTCAGGCGATTTTCGCATAACCGGGACTTGTTCGGAGATTCCCTAACGGGCACATCGTTCCGGCCTTGCTGGCGGGCAATACGGTAGTGTTCAAGCCCAGCGAACTGACGCCGAAAGTCGCCGAACTGACCATCAAGTGCTGGATCGAAGCCGGGTTGCCTGCCGGTGTTCTCAACCTGCTGCAAGGCGGGCGCGAAACCGGTATCGCACTGGCTGCCAACCCAGGCATCGACGGGCTGTTCTTCACCGGCTCAAGCCGCACCGGTGATGCGCTGCACCAACAGTTCGCCGGGCGTCCCGACAAAATTCTCGCGTTGGAAATGGGCGGTAACAATCCACTGATCGTTGATCAGGTTCAGGACATCGACGCAGCGGTTTACACCATCATTCAGTCGACGTTCATTTCTGCAGGCCAGCGCTGCACCTGCGCGCGTCGCCTGTTGGTGCCCGAGGGCGACTGGGGCGATGCCTTGCTGGCGCGGCTGGTTGCCGTCAGCGCGACTATCGAGGTGGGGGCGTTCGATCAGCAGCCGTCTCCGTTCATGGGCTCGGTCATTTCACTGGAGGCCGCACACGCCTTGCTCGACGCGCAGCGCAACCTGCTCGCCAACGGCGCAGTGACCTTGCTGGAAATGCGTCAGCCGCAGGCCGGAGCAGCGCTGCTGACGCCGGGCATTATCGATGTCAGCGCGGTCGCCGAGCGGCCTGACGAAGAGCTGTTCGGCCCGCTGTTGCAGGTTATCCGCTACGCCGGTTTCGACGCCGCCATCGCCGAAGCCAACGCCACTCGCTATGGCCTGGCGGCAGGCTTGCTCTCGGACTCCGAAGCACGCTATCAGCAGTTCTGGCTGCACAGCCGCGCCGGGATCGTCAACTGGAACAAACAGCTGACCGGCGCCGCCAGCAGCGCACCGTTCGGCGGGGTCGGCGCCTCGGGCAACCACCGCGCCAGCGCTTATTACGCAGCCGACTATTGCGCCTATCCGGTGGCTTCGCTGGAGGCGGGCAGCCTGACCCTGCCGACGACACTGACTCCCGGCATCAGGCTGAGCTGACAGGGTGCGCACGATTGCTTATAAAAACAGATCCACGGAGCCTTGCCGATGAAGTCCTGTGAAGTGAATTTTGACGGTCTGGTCGGGCCAACCCACAACTACGGCGGGTTGTCCTACGGTAATGTCGCCTCCCAGAGTAACAGCCAGCAATGCGCGAACCCGCGTGAAGCGGCGCTGCAAGGCCTGGCGAAAATGAAAGCGCTGATGGACCTGGGTTTTACCCAGGGCGTGCTGGCACCGCAGGAACGCCCTGATGTGGCCGGTTTGCGGCAGTTGGGTTTCACCGGCAGCGATGAACAGGTGATTGAAAAAGCTGCCCGTCAGGACATGCCGTTGCTGGTTGCCAGTTGCTCGGCATCGAGCATGTGGGTGGCCAACGCCGCGACGGTCAGCCCCAGTGCAGACACGGTAGATGGGCGCGTGCATTTCACGGCGGCCAACCTCAACTGCAAATACCATCGCAGCATCGAGCACCCGACCACCAGCCGCGTGCTGGGGGCGATGTTTGCCGATGCAAAGCACTTTGCCCATCATCCTGCGTTGCCACCAGTCGCGCAGTTCGGTGACGAAGGCGCGGCCAACCACACCCGTTTCTGTCAGGACTACGGCCAGCCCGGTGTGGAGTTTTTCGTTTTTGGCCGCAGTGCGTTCGATACCCGCTACCCGGCACCGCAAAAGTATCCGGCCCGCCAGACCCTGGAAGCGTCACGAGCTGTTGCGCGTTTGCATGGCTTGAGCGAGGGCGGCGTGGTTTATGCTCAGCAGAACCCGGCGGTCATTGATCAGGGTGTATTTCATAACGATGTGATCGCGGTCGGCAACGGTGAGGTGCTGTTCTATCACGAGGATGCATTCCTCAACACCGAGCTGATGCTCAATGAGCTGCGCGACAAACTCGGCCGTGTCGGTGGGCAGTTGCGGGCGATTTGTGTGCCGCGTGCCGAAGTCTCGGTGCAGGATGCGGTGCGCTCTTACCTGTTCAATAGCCAGTTGTTGTCACGCCCGGACGGCTCGATGCTGCTGATCGTGCCGCAGGAGTGTCAGGCCAATGCGAGCGTCTGGGCTTATCTGCAGCGATTGATTGCCGATGACGGCCCGGTTGCCCAGGTCAAAGTGTTCGACCTCAAGCAAAGCATGCAGAACGGCGGCGGCCCTGCATGCCTGCGACTGCGTGTGGCGCTCAAGGAAACCGAGCTGGCTGCGGTGAACCCTGGCGTGATCATGACCGCGCCGCTGTACGACACGCTGACGCAATGGGTCGACAGGCACTACCGTGATCGCATGAGTGAAAACGATCTGGCCGATCCCCGATTGCTGAGCGAATGCCGTACGGCATTGGATGAACTTACGCAAATCCTTAAACTGGGTGCCGTCTATCCGTTTCAACTGAATTGAAACACCCTGCGCGCCGGGCAAATGTCTGGCGCATGATTTCTTTATCTAGAGCATTCCGACTATGAGCGACGCCCTGCAACTGATCCTTGAAGACACCGATGGCGCCCAGCTGGAAACCTCTTGCACCCGCGTTGCCATTATCTGGCAGGGCAAGGAGCTGTGGATTCAGCAGGATGGCCGTGGCCAATTGCTGATCGGTGTTGATGTCGAAGAAGACGATGCCGAGTACGCCAACCTGCTGCTGCGCCCGTTGGCAACCAACCTGGTCAGCCTGCAACTGGAAATGGAGCCAGCCGACGCAGGTGCCGACGAAGACGGTCACGTTCACGGTCCTGACTGCAACCACTAAGGAAGTTGCCCTATGCTCGCCCTCGGCAAATTGCTTGAACTGACCCTGGCTGGACGTGAGCCAGCGGAAAAGACTCAACTGACCGTCGAAGGCGTGCGAATGCGATGGATGGGCGAGGGGGCTCTGGAGGTCCGCCCGCCGGAGGTCCGTGACAATGGCACGGACCTGCTGCTCTCTGCCGGTATTCATGGCAACGAGACTGCACCCATCGAGCTGCTGGATGAACTGATCCGCAGCATCGCGCGCGGCGACCTTAAACCGCGCGCACGTATTCTGTTCCTGTTTGGCAATCCCGACGCCATGCGGCGCGGTACCCGGTTTGTCGAGCAGGACGTCAATCGGCTGTTCAACGGTCGTCACGAGCAAAGTGGCGGTGCAGAAGCCCTGCGTGCCTGCGAGCTGGAGCACTTGGCCGCCAGCTTTTTCAGCCTGCCGGATCGCTACCGCCTGCATTACGACCTGCACACTGCCATTCGCGGTTCGAAGATCGAGCAGTTCGCGCTGTACCCGTGGAAAGAAGGTCGTCAGCACTCGCGTCTCGAACTGGCCCGGCTGCGTGCTGCGGGGATGAGTGCGGTGTTGCTGCAGAACAAACCGTCCATTGTGTTCAGTGCCTATACCTACGATCAGCTGGGTGCCGAGGCCTTTACTCTGGAACTGGGCAAGGCCCGGCCGTTCGGCCAGAACCAACAGGTCAACCTTGCGCCGCTGCGTCTGCGTCTGGAGCAGATCATCGAAGGCCGCGAGCCCGAGCTGGATGAAAATCTTGAGGGGTTGCAGCTGTTCAGCGTGGCACGCGAAGTCATCAAGCGCACCGATGCATTCACGTTCAACCTCGCCGATGCTGTAGAAAACTTCTCACCGCTGGAAAAGGGCTACGTGCTGGCCGAAGACGCGGGTGGTTCACGCTGGGTGGTAGAGGAGGATGGCGCGAGAATCATCTTCCCCAACCCGAAGGTCAAAAACGGCCTGCGGGCGGGGATTCTGATTGTGCCGACTGATGCGGGTAGCCTTGGCTGATCGCTGGGCACCCACAAGATCGGACGCAGAGCGTCCAGAACGGCATTCCCACGCTGGAGCGTGAGGAACGATAATCTCAACTATCGTGCGACGCTGCAGCGTGAGGAGCGATAATCTCGACTATCGTGCGACGCTCCGCGTCGGCATGCCGTTCTGGACGCTCTGCGTCCTCTTTGCGACCGTCCTGAAGAACGCCTCTCGTGCCGCTGCTACGCGTTTCAGCAGGCCGCTTTTTGCTGAGCGTCCAGGCGACGCAGGCTGCGTACCTTGTTCAAGGTGTCAGCGCAGGTCTTGGCCGCTTCTTCGCCTTTGTGCGAGAAGTGATCGAAGAAGAACTTCTGATGTTCTTCGCCCGCATGGAAGTGGTGCGGTGTCAGGACCACGGAAAACACCGGTACTTCGGTTTCCAGCTGGACCTGCATCAGCGCGCTGACCACTGACTGCGCAACGAATTCATGGCGATAGATGCCGCCGTCCACTACCAGTGCAGCGCCGACGATGCCAGCGTAGCGGCCGGTATTGGCCAGCAGTTTTGCATGCAGCGGAATTTCGAAGGCACCGCCCACTTCAAAGATGTCGATGTCACTTTCCGCATAGCCATGATTGGCCATCTCGGCGATAAAACCTTTACGGCTTTGATCGACGATATCCTTGTGCCAGCAGGCCTGGATGAAGGCGACGCGTTCGTTCGGGTGGTTTTTGCTTTTGCTGTCGATTGCAGTAGGTTGCACGTGTTCTGACTCCTGTTTAGGAATCTCCGAACAAGTCCCGGTTATGCGAAAATCGCCTGACCACCTGATCCGAGCCTCCCATGAGCCAGATGAGCTTTTCCGATTTCGAATATGCCAGCAAGCGCAAGCAGACACGCCGCGAACGCTTCCTCGCCGAGATGGATCAGGTCGTCCCCTGGACAGGTCTGCTGGGCCTGATCGAACCGTTCTACCCCAAGGCCGGCGGTGGCAGAAAACCTTATCCGCTGGAAACCATGCTGCGCATTCACCTGCTGCAGAACTGGTTCTCCCTGAGTGATCCGGCCATGGAAGAAGCGCTCTACGAAATCACCCCCATGCGCCAGTTTGCACGCCTGACGTTGAGTGCGCCGATACCGGAAGACACCACGATCATGAACTTCCGGCACCTGCTGGAGAAACATCAACTGGCTCCTGCAATCCTCGCGGTCATCAACGGTTATTTGCAGGAAAAAGGCCTGTCGCTGCGCCAGGGCACCATCGTCGATGCCACCATTATTCATGCCCCAAGCTCGACCAAGAACAAAGACGGCGAGCGTGATCCCGAGATGCATCAGACAAAGAAGGGTAACCAGTATTTCTTCGGTATGAAGGCCCACATCGGCGCTGACGTTGAGTCTGGACTGGTTCATCACGTCCATGGCACTGCGGCCAATGTGGCCGATGTCACTCAAGTCGCCGAACTGCTCCACGGGGAAGAAAACGCGGTCTATGCGGACGCTGGCTACACCGGTGTCGAGAAGCGTGAAGAGCACGAAAATCGTAACGTGATCTGGCAAATCGCGGCGCGGCGCAGCACGTATTCCAAGCTGAACAAACGCAGCCTGTTGTACAAAGCCAAGCGCAAGATCGAGTACTGCAAAGCGCAGACACGCGCCAAGGTCGAGCATCCGTTTCGGGTCATCAAGCGCCAGTTTGGTTACGTGAAAGTACGCTTTCGTGGGCTGATGAAAAACACGGCCCAACTGACCACGCTGTTCGCCCTGTCGAACCTGTGGATGGCTCGAAAGCGACTAATGGGTTTGGGTGAGTTGCGCGCTTAACACGGAAAACCGAGCGAAAAACGCGCTCGACTCACACTGCATCAGACCGTTTTCAGAAAAATAGCGCTATGTGCCTGGCAAATTACGGCTTGCCACCGCTGCGCGGCAAGTTGATCGGAGCATCCTTTATGGAAAAAACAGGGCGTTTGGATCGAAAGGGATTCAAGTCGCGTAGGAAAGCCTCCTGAACGATGTCGTTCATGATGAGGTTTTGCAGACGTTCTTGCAGACACCAATCCCGCTCTCTCTTCATCCGGACTATGACCGTCGGCCCCGGAATCACACCGGGTCTGCTGACCTTGCCGATCGCCAGCCAAAGCTGCGACCCCCAAGCGCTCGCGGGCTAGACGCATTGCGCGCCATTACCGCCGGTGGGGAATTGCACCCCGCCCTGAGAACGTTGCCGGCACTTTACGTGGCCGGCGCGGGATTTTTATCACAGTTCGCTGGATCATGCATGGACACTTTCGTACGGTGCACCTACCTTTTTCTTATAAGGGCACGGAGTATCGAGAGCGGCGGTGCTTGATTATCATGTACCGCGTCTTCAGTAATGCCTTGTTGCAAGCCAAAGGTTGCATGCATTATCGATCTTCAACTTCAGGGAGCTTTTTCGTGACTGTCATCGATCTGCGCAGCGACACAGTGACTCTGCCTACGGCCGGTATGCGCGATGCCATGGCACGTGCGCCCGTTGGCGATGACGTCTACGGTGAGGACCCAACCGTCAACCTGCTCGAAGCGACGCTCGACGAGCGCCTCGGGTTTGATGCTGCGCTGTTCGTGCCGTCAGGCACCATGAGCAATCTGCTGGCACTGATGGCGCACTGTGAGCGTGGCGATGAATACATCGTTGGTCAGCAGGCCCACACGTATAAGTACGAAGGCGGCGGTGCAGCGGTGCTGGGCTCTATTCAGCCACAGCCACTGGACGTGCAGGCCGATGGCTCGCTGGACTTGCAGCAGGTGCTCGACGCCATCAAACCCGATGACTTTCACTTCGCCCGCACACGCCTGCTGGCCCTGGAAAACACCATGCAGGGCAAGGTGCTACCGTTGGAATACCTGGCCGCCGCACGCACACTGACGCTGGAAAAAGGCCTCGCCCTTCATCTGGACGGCGCACGGCTGTACAACTCATCGGTCAGGCTGGGAGTCGATGTCCGCGAGATTACCCGGCACTTCGATTCGGTATCGGTGTGCCTTTCCAAGGGTCTGGGCGCACCGATCGGCTCGGTGCTGTGCGGATCGCAGCCGTTGATCGCCAGAGCGCGCCGCTTGCGCAAAATGCTCGGTGGCGGCATGCGTCAGGCCGGAGTGCTGGCTGCCGCAGGGCTCTACGCGCTGGATAATCAGGTCGAGCGGCTGGCGGATGACCATGCCAATGCTGCGTTTCTGGCCGAAGGCCTGAGCGGGCTCGGCTACGCTGTCGAGCCGGTGCAGACCAATATGGTCTACGTGCAGATTGGTGAGCGCGCTGCAGCACTCAAGGCGTTCTGCGCCGAGCGTGGCATCGTGCTCACAGCCGCGTCGCGACTGCGCATGGTGACCCATCTGAATGTGTCGCGTGCGCAGGTTGAACAGGTCATCGCTGCATTTGCAGCCTTTGAACACTCATGAGATGACGATAATCCAGTTAGTTGTTTCTATCGCACAAACACACTGTACCGAGGGCGCAACGCCTATATAATGCGGCCCTTTGCCGTCGCTACGTCATTTGACGTTTTGCACTTGCCTCTGGCCGCAGTCTCCGTGGAAGAACCTATGAAAAGCGCAGAAATCCGTGAAGCCTTCCTTGGCTTCTTCGAAGAGCAAGGCCACACCCGTGTTGCTTCAAGCTCCTTGATTCCGGGCAATGACCCAACCCTGCTGTTCACTAACGCAGGCATGAACCAGTTCAAGGATTGCTTCCTGGGCCAGGAAAAACGCGCCTACACCCGCGCCGTTACCAGTCAGAAATGCGTGCGTGCCGGTGGCAAGCACAATGACCTGGAAAACGTCGGCTATACCGCTCGTCACCACACTTTTTTCGAAATGCTGGGCAACTTCAGCTTCGGTGACTATTTCAAGCGTGATGCCATCACCTACGCCTGGACTTTCCTGACCTCCGAGAAATGGCTGAACCTGCCCAAGGAAAAGCTTTGGGTCACGGTCTACGCGACCGACGACGAAGCCTACGACATCTGGACCAAAGAGATCGGCGTGCCTGCCGAGCGCATGGTTCGTATCGGCGACAACAAAGGCGCGCCTTACGCCTCCGATAACTTCTGGACGATGGGCGATACCGGGCCATGCGGTCCTTGCAGCGAGATTTTCTTCGATCACGGCCCGGAAATCTGGGGTGGCCCGCCAGGCTCGCCGGAAGAAGACGGTGACCGTTACATCGAAATCTGGAACAACGTATTCATGCAGTTCAACCGTACGGCTGATGGCGTGTTGCACCCACTGCCGGCGCCCTCGGTCGATACCGGTATGGGCCTGGAGCGTGTCAGTGCCGTTCTGCAACACGTACATTCCAACTATGAAATCGACCTGTTCCAGAGCCTGCTGGCTGCGTCGGCCAAGGCCATTGGTTGCAGCAATGACAACCAGGCTTCGCTGAAGGTCGTGGCGGACCACATCCGTTCTTGCGGTTTCCTGATCGCAGACGGCGTGCTGCCTTCCAACGAAGGTCGTGGCTATGTCCTGCGCCGCATCATTCGTCGCGCCTGCCGTCACGGCAACAAGCTGGGTGCCAAGGGCAGCTTCTTCTACCAGATCGTTGCGGCGCTGGTGGCCGAAATGGGCTCTGCGTTCCCTGAGCTGGTGCAACAGCAGTCGCATATCGAGCGCGTGCTGAAAGGTGAAGAGGAACAGTTCGCCAAGACCCTTGAACAGGGTCTGAAAATTCTTGAACAGGATCTGGCTGACCTCAAAGGCACCGTGGTGCCGGGTGAAGTCGTGTTCAAGCTGTACGACACCTACGGTTTCCCGATGGACCTGACGGGTGACATCGCCCGCGAGCGCAATCTGACCCTGGACGAAGCCGGCTTCGAGCGTGAAATGGACGCCCAGCGCGTGCGCGCCCGTTCGGCCAGCTCGTTTGGCATGGACTACAACAGCCTGGTCAAGGTCGACGTCGCCACGCAGTTCACCGGTTACTCTGCAACGACTGGCAGCGCCAGCGTTGTGTCGCTGTATAAAGAAGGTCAGTCGGTCACTCACCTGAATGAAGGCGAAGAGGGCGTGGTGATTCTCGACACCACCCCGTTCTATGCCGAATCAGGCGGTCAGATCGGCGACAGTGGTTTCCTGCATGCCGGTGATGTGCGTTTTGATGTCAGTGACACCACCAAGACTGGCGGTGCGTTCCTGCACCACGGTGTTGTGGCGTCCGGCAGCCTGAGCGTTGGCGCACAGGTTGAAACACAGGTGGCCGATGAAGTTCGCGATGCAACCAAATTGAATCATTCGGCCACTCACTTGCTGCACGCCGCATTGCGTCAGGTGCTGGGTGAGCATGTTCAACAGAAAGGCTCGCTGGTCGACAGTCAGCGTCTGCGCTTTGACTTCAGCCATTTCGAGGCGATCAAGCCCGATCAACTGCGTGCGCTGGAAGATATAGTCAACGCCGAGATTCGCAAGAACACCGAGGTAATGACCGAAGAAACCGATATCGACACGGCGAAGAAGAAGGGCGCCATGGCGCTGTTCGGCGAAAAGTACGGCGACAGTGTTCGCGTACTGAGCATGGGCGGCGAGTTTTCCGTCGAGCTGTGTGGTGGCATTCACGCCAGCCGCACCGGTGACATCGCGCTGTTCAAGATCGTCAGTGAAGGCGGTGTCGCTGCAGGTGTGCGGCGTATCGAGGCGGTTACCGGTGCTGCTGCGCTGGCCTGGCTGAATGCGGCCGAAGATCAACTCAAGGAAGCTGCGACGCTGGTCAAAGGCAATCGCGACAACCTGCTGGACAAGCTGACGGCTGTGCTTGAGCGCAACCGTCTGCTGGAAAAACAACTGGAACAACTGCAAGCCAAGGCAGCCAGTGCCGCCGGCGACGACATGTCGTCTGCCGCGCTGGATGTCAAAGGGGTCAAGGTTCTGGCTACGCGCCTGGATGGCCAGGACGGCAAGGCGCTGCTGGCGCTTGTCGACCAGTTGAAGAACAAGCTCGGCCGCGCAGTGATCCTGCTCGGCAGTGTTCATGAGGACAAGGTTGTCTTGGTCGCAGGCGTGACCAAGGACCTGACTGGCCAACTCAAAGCCGGTGATTTGATGAAGCAGGCGGCTGCCGCTGTCGGTGGTAAAGGCGGTGGGCGTCCTGATATGGCTCAAGGCGGTGGTGTCGATGCAGGTGCGTTGGATTCAGCGCTGGCACTGGCCGTTCCTTTTGTAGAGCAGGGTATCTGAGTCGAGTCTGCAGGCCTGTCGATTGCCGGCAGGCCTTGCAAGGATTTGAATGGGTTAATAGGTGCTCTTAACGGGTTCTGAGGCGGCTTTGAGATGGCTTTAATCGTACAGAAATTTGGCGGCACCTCGGTGGGCTCTGTAGAGCGCATCGAGCAGGTGGCCGACAAGGTCAAGAAATTCCGTGAGGCTGGAGACGACCTTGTGGTCGTGCTGTCGGCCATGAGCGGCGAAACCAACCGTTTGATCGAGCTGGCCAGGCAGATCAGTGATCAGCCGGTTCCCCGTGAGCTGGACGTGATCGTTTCCACTGGCGAGCAGGTCACCATCGCGCTGCTGGCGATGGCGCTGATGAAACGTGGCGTGCCTGCGGTGTCCTACACCGGCAATCAGGTCCGTATCCTTACCGACAGCGCGCACAACAAGGCGCGCATCCTGCAGATCGACGACCAGAAGATCCGCTCCGACCTGAAAGCCGGTCGTGTGGTGGTGGTCGCCGGCTTCCAGGGCGTCGATGAGCACGGCAACATCACCACCCTCGGCCGTGGTGGCTCGGACACTACCGGTGTTGCGCTGGCCGCAGCGCTGAAAGCTGACGAGTGCCAGATCTACACTGACGTCGATGGTGTGTACACCACCGACCCGCGTGTCGTGTCGCAGGCTCAGCGCCTCGACAAGATCACCTTCGAAGAGATGCTGGAAATGGCCAGCCTCGGGTCCAAGGTGCTGCAGATCCGAGCGGTCGAGTTCGCCGGCAAATACAACGTCCCGCTGCGCGTTTTGCACAGCTTCAAAGAGGGGCCGGGCACCCTCATTACAATCGATGAAGAGGAATCCATGGAACAGCCGATCATTTCCGGCATCGCCTTCAACCGCGATGAAGCCAAGCTGACCATCCGTGGTGTGCCAGACACCCCCGGCGTAGCGTTCAAGATTCTCGGCCCGATCAGCGCGGCCAATATCGAAGTCGACATGATCGTGCAGAATGTTTCGCACGATAACACCACCGATTTCACCTTCACGATCCATCGCAACGACTATCAGGCGGCCTTGCAGGTGCTTGAGTCCACCGCGCGTGAGATCAGCGCTCGTGAAGTGTCCGGCGATACCAAGATCGCCAAGGTGTCCATTGTCGGTGTCGGCATGCGCTCGCATGCAGGCGTTGCCAGCCGTATGTTTGAAGCATTGGCCAAGGAAAGTATCAATATACAGATGATCTCCACGTCGGAAATCAAGGTTTCCGTGGTCATCGAAGAGAAGTATCTGGAGTTGGCTGTGCGCGCGTTGCACACGGCTTTTGAGCTGGATGCTCCGCGGCAGGGTGAGTGATCCTGTCGTCGAAGGACGCGGTCCGACCGCGTCTTTCGGGTGCTGCGCAGAAAGGCTGTGGTTTTCTTTGCGTTAGTCGATACACAGGTAAGGGTTGTGGCCTTGTGCTACAGGTCGATGCCTACTGGTTTGCAGACTGTTGTCCCTGAATAAAGGCGTAAGGAGAAAAGTATGCTGATTCTGACTCGTCGGTGCGCGGAAAGCCTGATCATTGGTGACGGTGAGATTACCGTGACCGTGCTCGGAGTGAAGGGTAATCAGGTGCGTATTGGTGTCAATGCGCCCAAGGAAGTCGCTGTCCACCGTGAAGAGATTTACCTTCGCATCAAGAAAGAGAAGGACGAAGAACCAAGCCATTAATTTTTATTGAATTTTTGGTTTGCAAACGGGGAAAAGGGTGGTTATTATACGCCCCGTGTTGCGGAGAGCTGGCCGAGTGGCCGAAGGCGCTCCCCTGCTAAGGGAGTACACCTCAAAAGGGTGTCGGGGGTTCGAATCCCCCGTTCTCCGCCATTATTTATGTAGTGCGTAAGATTGGGTTTGATCGGTAAGTTGTTGAATTTACTAGAAAAAGTGCTTGACTAAACAATATTACGACCTATAATGCGCGGCACCAACACATGCACTCGTAGCTCAGCTGGATAGAGTACTCGGCTACGAACCGAGCGGTCACAGGTTCGAATCCTGTCGAGTGCACCATTTAAAGTTGTTTGAAGTGTTGTAAGCAATTACAAGGTTTCCGATAACTGGCTTCAACCAGAGGTGATCTGGTCTAAAAACACCAATGCACTCGTAGCTCAGCTGGATAGAGTACTCGGCTACGAACCGAGCGGTCACAGGTTCGAATCCTGTCGAGTGCACCATACAACGAAAAGCCCACATCGAAAGATGTGGGCTTTTTGCTTTCTAGCGTTTTCCTTTAACGCATCCGTTCCCGTCGAATGTCACATTGTTGCTGCGGCCCTTTTTCTGGTTGTACACGTAATGCAATTCGCCATTACGGTTGGTGATTTTGTCCGGACGCCCCAGCAGGCTCTCGACATCACGCATAGTCATGCCGGGAGGTGTGCGCTGGTTGATGATAGCTGCCCGACGCTGTTCGGCGCTAAGGCGGTTGCCGCAACCATCATCGCGCGTGCCGACCACTACCAGTTCCTGGCTCGCGGGCTTCCTGCGTGTTGGCGCTGAAAGGTTTGCGGGCGGGAGTAACCCGATGTTGGTTCCCGGTGGCGCATTGAAGGCCCTTTGCATGCTGGTGCTGTGGCCTTCAGGGCAGCCGAGAGTGGTGAACATGATTTTTCCGGAAGCGTCTTCGCAGCGATGAACAGTGCTGGCGGTCGCGGGTGCAGGAGCGCAGAGTAGAGCGCTCCACAGGGATAGATGAACGGCTGTGCGCATGCTCAAGTCCTCCATGACAGGGTGTCGTGCAAGCCTAGCCGCAGCCTCTGGAGGCGGCGAGCAGGTTTTCTTGGCTGAATGTGACGTTGAGGCCGGGCCAGCTCACAGAGTTTTACAGGTTTGTGCTGCAAACGGTTGTTATAGGCCGAATTTCTCGCATGCGCTTCTCTAAAAGCGGTGTATCATTGCGCCCGTCAGCTCCGCCGGGGCTTGTGGAACACCTCCATGGACTTACCCAGTCGTTACTCAATAATGTTTTTCAACAATCATGAATTAACTGATTGATCTCCCGGCGTGCTCCGCTGCTGGGAGTGGAGTTCGCCTATGACCGAAAGAGAAGTAAAAAAAACGCAGGAAAGCTTGCAGGATCGCCTGGCTCAGGTTGTCGATCTGCTGCAGCGCCAGCGTATTGTTGAAGACCTGACCCATCGTCAGGAAGGTCAGCATCAGGACCGTGTAGAAAACCTGGTTCACCGGCAGAACCTCGTCGAGTTGCAACGCAAGCTCGAAGACCTTCACTCTGCCGACGTCGCTTATATCCTCGAAGCCCTGCCTCTGGAAGATCGTCTGACCGTATGGCAGCTGGTCAAGGCTGAGCGTGACGGCGACATTCTTCTTGAAGTATCCGATTCCGTTCGTGAAACCCTGATCGCTGACATGGATGATCACGAGTTGCTCGCGGCGGCACGGGACATGGACGCCGACGAACTGGCTGACCTTGCTCCCGAGTTGCCCCGTGATGTCGTTCACGAGCTTATGGAGGCACTGGATTCACAACAGCGTGAGCGCGTCCGTTCGGCTTTGTCCTATGACGAGGATCAGGTCGGTGCGCTGATGGACTTCGAGATGGTGACGATCCGTGAGGATGTCAGCCTTGAAGTGGTGCTGCGCTACCTGCGCAGGTTGAAAGAGCTGCCGGGCCACACCGACAAACTGTTTGTGGTCGACTCCGAAGGCGTGCTCAAGGGTGTGCTGCCGATCAAGCGCCTGCTGGTCAATGATCCGGAGAAGCAGGTTGGCGAAGTCATGGCCAACGATCCGGTCAGCTTTCACCCGGAAGACGATGCCTACGATGCGGCACAGGCCTTCGAGCGTTACGACCTTATCTCTACGCCGGTGGTGGACAAGAACGGCAAGCTGATCGGCCGTCTGACCATCGATGAAATGGTCGACCTGATTCGTGAAGAGAGCGAAAGCGAAGTTCTCAACATGGCGGGTCTGCGCGAAGAAGAAGATATTTTCGCTTCGGTATGGCGTTCCCTGCGCAACCGTTGGGCCTGGCTGGCAGTCAATCTGGTGACGGCCTTCCTGGCTTCGCGCGTGATCGGCCTGTTCGAAGGCTCCATCGAGAAGCTGGTGGCGCTCGCTGCGCTGATGCCTATCGTGGCCGGGATTGGTGGCAACTCCGGTAATCAGACCATCACCATGATCGTTCGCGCGATGGCGCTGGATCAGGTCAATACCGGTAATACCGCCCGCTTGCTGCGCAAGGAACTGGCTGTCGGCTTGATCAACGGTTTGCTCTGGGGCGGGGTGATCGGCGTGGTTGCCTACATGCTGTATGGCAGTTGGTCGCTAGGCGTGGTCATGACCGCAGCCATGACGCTCAATCTGCTGCTGGCGGCGCTGATGGGCGTTTCCATCCCTATGGCGCTGGCGCGCCTGGGGCGAGACCCTGCCATGGGAGCAAGCGTCATGATTACGGCGATGACCGACAGCGGCGGTTTCTTCATCTTCCTGGGGTTGGCGACGATCTTTCTGCTCTAAGCTTTCTGTTTCAAGATAGGCTCTTAAAATAAAAAAACCGCCATGATCAGGCGGTTTTTTATGCCCTGACGAAGTCTTCGGCTTGCCATGTACTGCCGCTAGGCCTACGACTACTAACGAAAAAGGCTACAACGAAAAAGGCCAGCTTTCGCTGGCCTTTGTCTGTTACACCAAGTCTCAGGACTCTTCGGAAGCGAGTTCCGTGTCATGAGCAATCAGCGAAACAAGTGCATTCTGTTGACGATGTGAAAGCTGACGAAAACGTTGCAGCAGCTCGCGTTCGTGCAAGGACAGCTCAGGACTGTCAAGACGCAGGCTTGGTTCATCACCAAGTGCGCCTTCCTGAATCAGGCTTTGTTCGAGACGAGCAATGATTTCCGAGTTCATGCTGCGGTGATGATTCTTGGCTACCTCTTGCACGCGATTACGCATGCCGTCTGGTAGGCGAACGACGAACTTGTCAGCCGTGCGGCTGGAATAAGTAGCCTGTTTCATAGGGCTCATATATTTAACCGGTTAGTTCAGGGGAAGCGGTTCTAGCAAGTGGCCGCAAGATTGTCATCGTGAGACAGTCATTTTGGCCAAATGTTCAACCGGGGTTCCAAGGGGCCGACATCATGCCGTAATACGTCGAATCCTTGGCGTCAATTCTGTGACAAATATTGACTCAGGTGGCGGCTTTTGGCCAGCACCAATTATCAGAAATGCGAGCAAATTTGCAAAGTCCTCGCATTTGCCCCTGAATAACCGGGCACGTCACTGAGCTTCTTTTTGCCATCATGGCCATCTGACTCTGAGAGTAGGTCGGAATTCAGCGCAAACGAAGCTACCCGACCAAGGGTTGCGAGGGCGGGGCGAAAGCAGGATTTGGAGGATATGAGCGCAGTGCTCGGCGCGATGAGCGGGTCGAGCGAGAGGGTTGTGAGCTTTTGGTGCTATGCCTTTTAGATTAGCGAAGCACCGGGTCGAATTTGATACGACGGCCGAGAAAAAGCGCTACTACGAAAAGACTGGCGAACACGCCTGCAGCGATGTTGGCAGCGATGCTCAGGGTGTGCGCTTGGACAGGAAGCAACAGGTCAACGATCACAGCCATAATCGCCAGGACCAGAAATGACAACGCGGATTTTGACATGGCTACTCTCTCTATAAATGGCTGGTTCAAGCGTTCTCAGAAAATCCAGCGCTGCTCGGCGCGTGGCATCTGGAGTGAATCATCATCGTCATTGGCCAATACCGCTGCGCTAGCAATGCGGTCAGTCATGATAGCCAACTGAGGCGCATGGCTGATCTGGTGATGAACAGGAGCAGGTGCGGTGACCTGCGTGTCACTGGCGCCGGAGTCATGAAAATGAAATGCCACCAGAGCCACCAGAGCTGCCGCATTCAACACTGAGAGAGTCTTGTTCATTTTCCAGTACCTGTGCCCGACCGTTTGGGAGGAGATGTGTTCACTGATACTGATAATGCAGTCTGCATGCCAATCAGAAAATGATAAAAATTCCTTTTAAATCAATGACATATTAATTGAAAAAAGTCGGGTGCAGTGCGTTTTGCAATGATGGCTTTTTGGGGGATTGCAAATTGCATGATCGGTTTATTCAGCCGCGTTTCGGGGCGACATCGGCTACAGCTTTGAAGGGCAATGACGACATGACAAAAGCGGCACATGCCGCTAAGATGCACGCCGTCCTCGCTGGCACCGATCGGTGTGCTGGCACGCAGTGTCTCAGTAGCTCAATTGGATAGAGCATCCCCCTCCTAAGGGGAAGGTTGGCAGTTCGAACCTGCCCTGGGACACCATAATTATCAAGTGGTTAGCGAGACTTGGTGTTAGCTTTTTCGATTATCCTTGTCGCTAGTCCCCACTTTGGTCCCCACTTCTCTGCACGTTCATTATCGAGAGATCCACCAAGGAACCATGGTTGTTTTGGTCGATTTCCGAAACTGGTGCTAGCTCGTTCTCACTTTCTTTGAATTCCATTCCAATTGAAAAGTCATTTGCGCTGCAGTTGATCTCGATACGTCGGAATTGGTCGGCACGTTTGAGCCGCCCATGTAGGGGCGGCTGACAGAGATAAACCCTTACAGGTCATGTGTGCTTGTGCCCAAATCCCCGAGGCTGAAGAAACATGTTTTCTAGGTCATTTGGGCCAACATCGGAAGCGTCCTTCACCTGCAACGATCTCTTAAGCAGATAGATTCCGTCGATGAATTGCGGTGGTTGCCCAGGCACCATTACAACTGGCATTAAGAGATAAGCACCAGCCTTCTTGTAGTCGTCCAAAAACCTTGTGAGGTTGACGTCATCAGCAGGTTCCATGGTCAGGGAGCGCGACGCCAGCATCGCAACTTGTAGATCCCCTTGATCCCTCGGGATCTTTGAGGTGATGACCATTCCGTAATGCGTCGGATGCTCGATGGAAAACCGGCGAACAATGCCTACGGGGAGTATCAGTTTTTTTGTGTTCGGGCTGGTTAGGGCCTGCCGTCAGGCAGGCCCTTGTTTTACCAGCTCGGTCTGGTAAATCGGTCTCCGTACAGGATCGCAAATTGATTCATTGCCACTTTCCAGTCGTGTGCCGCATGACCCCAGTTGGCGGTGATGTTGCGCAACCCAAGCCATATCAGTTTCGTCGCGGCCTCATCGGTCGGGAAGTGCCCTCGAGTCTTGATGATCTTGCGTAACTGGGCATTGATGCTCTCGATGGCATTGGTCGTGTAAACCACTTTGCGGATGCCCGCCGGGAAAACAAAAAACGGTATAACCCGATCCCAGGCGCGACGCCATGCAGCAACCACAGTCGGATACTGCTTGCCCCAGGGGCCCGCTTCAAAGGCGTTAAGCTCTTGCTCAGCCACATCTGCATTGATCGCCTGGTAGATCGGCTTGAGTGCTTTGGCCAGTGCCCGACGTTTATCCCAAGCGGCATAGTCCAAGCTGTTGCGGATCAGATGCACGATGCAGGTTTGCAGCGTCGTGGCAGGAAAAACCGCCCCCAACGCCTCCGGTATTCCTTTGAGGCCATCCGTGACGGCGATCAGAACATCTTCAACGCCACGAGTCTTGAGGTCGTTGAACACCTTCATCCAAAACTTGGCACCCTCGGTGCTCTCGATCCATATACCCAGAATGTCGCGCGTGCCATCAGGTAATACCCCCAGCGCCAGATAAATAGCCTTGTTGCACACTAACCCCTCGTCCCGGATTTTGACCCGTAACGCATCGAAGAAGATCACCGGATACATCGGTTCCAAGGGTCGTTGCTGCCAAGTGCCCACCTCTTCCATGACCGCATCGGTGACTGAGCTGATGAAGTCATGGGACACGTTAGTTCCATACTGCTCAGATAGAAAAGCGCGGATCTCACGCACCGTCATGCCCCGGGCGTACATGGCAATTATCTTGTCGTCGAAGCCTGTAAAACGTCGTTCGTGCTTGGGAATCAGGATCGGGGCGAAGCTACCATCGCGGTCTCTGGGGATATCCAGGCGAAGCGGCCCGTCGTCGGTCAGAACCGTCTTGCTGCTTTTGCCATTACGCTGATTGGTCGACTCCTCAGGGCGCTCCGCGCCCTGAGGGTAACCAAGGTGGTGACCCAGCTCGGCGCCTAGCGCACGCTCGATCAGAGCCTTCTTGAACGCCATGGACGCGTCTTGAATGGCTTCGGCGCTCATCGGGCCTTTAACAAACTGCTCGATCAGCTCTTGGGGAATCGAGGGCAACTCCCTCGCTGTTGCATTGGCGGACTTCTTTTTGGTCGGCATACATGCACCTCTAGCTACATGTTATGCCCGAACACAAAATTTCTGACAGTCTCTGCCTACGTGGATTTCCTCCTCCTTGTCTACTGTCCCGAATCGCTCTCGCCACCGCTCAAATATTTTTACGGCCGCATCCCTATCCTTAAACATTATCGCAATGAAGGGCGGCGCCATGGGATTAACCACTCCATAAGCTATGTGTAGTGGTCTAATGAAACCGGACACCCATTTAGGGAATCTCCGAACAAGTCCCGGTTATGCGAAAATCGCCTGACCACCTGATCCGAGCCTCCCATGAGCCAGATGAGCTTTTCCGATTTCGAATATGCCAGCAAGCGCAAGCAGACACGCCGCGAACGCTTCCTCGCCGAGATGGATCAGGTCGTCCCCTGGACAGGTCTGCTGGGCCTGATCGAACCGTTCTACCCCAAGGCCGGCGGTGGCAGAAAACCTTATCCGCTGGAAACCATGCTGCGCATTCACCTGCTGCAGAACTGGTTCTCCCTGAGTGATCCGGCCATGGAAGAAGCGCTCTACGAAATCACCCCCATGCGCCAGTTTGCACGCCTGACGTTGAGTGCGCCGATACCGGAAGACACCACGATCATGAACTTCCGGCACCTGCTGGAGAAACATCAACTGGCTCCTGCAATCCTCGCGGTCATCAACGGTTATTTGCAGGAAAAAGGCCTGTCGCTGCGCCAGGGCACCATCGTCGATGCCACCATTATTCATGCCCCAAGCTCGACCAAGAACAAAGACGGCGAGCGTGATCCCGAGATGCATCAGACAAAGAAGGGTAACCAGTATTTCTTCGGTATGAAGGCCCACATCGGCGCTGACGTTGAGTCTGGACTGGTTCATCACGTCCATGGCACTGCGGCCAATGTGGCCGATGTCACTCAAGTCGCCGAACTGCTCCACGGGGAAGAAAACGCGGTCTATGCGGACGCTGGCTACACCGGTGTCGAGAAGCGTGAAGAGCACGAAAATCGTAACGTGATCTGGCAAATCGCGGCGCGGCGCAGCACGTATTCCAAGCTGAACAAACGCAGCCTGTTGTACAAAGCCAAGCGCAAGATCGAGTACTGCAAAGCGCAGACACGCGCCAAGGTCGAGCATCCGTTTCGGGTCATCAAGCGCCAGTTTGGTTACGTGAAAGTACGCTTTCGTGGGCTGATGAAAAACACGGCCCAACTGACCACGCTGTTCGCCCTGTCGAACCTGTGGATGGCTCGAAAGCGACTAATGGGTTTGGGTGAGTTGCGCGCTTAACACGGAAAACCGAGCGAAAAACGCGCTCGACTCACACTGCATCAGACCGTTTTCAGAAAAATAGCGCTATGTGCCTGGCAAATTACGGCTTGCCACCGCTGCGCGGCAAGTTGATCGGAGCATCCTTAGGCGAGAATGCTCGCCAGACAGAGGTGTCTGATGACCAAACAACGCCGTACCTTTTCCGCTGAATTCAAACGTGAGGCCGTAGGCCTCGTGCTCGATCAAGACTATAGCCACATTGAGGCCTCTCGCTCGCTTGGTGTCGGAGAGTCTGCTTTGCGCCGATGGGTCGACCAGGTGCAGCAAGAACGCACGGGCGTCACCCCGCAGAGCAAGGCGCTGACCCCGGAGCAGCAGAAAATCCAAGAGCTGGAAGCCCGAATTGCTCGCCTTGAGCGGGAAAAAGGCTAACGGCTTCTTGCTGAGCCAATTTTTAAAACAGGTTCTTCGTCAGGCTGATAGGCCGTTTACGTCATCCACTATTCAGCTATCGCAAAACCTGAAAGGTAAATCGTGGTACAGCAACAACTGCCGAATCAGGCGCTCAGGCGCCTGGCCCTGCTTCGTACTGCGTATGGTGCGCGGCTATCGCCCAAGCGATTCGCGCCAGCTTGTTAGCCAAGGCACAGGCCACAACATTGGAGTGGCGTCGACTCAGCAATGAACGAACCCAGTCGGCCAAGGCTCCTTTCTGGTGATCGAGTCTCTGCATGTAGACCCTGGAACATTGCACGAGCAACTGTCGAAGGTGCTTGTCGCCGCGTTTACTGATCCCCAGTAAGTTGGCCTTGCCGCCGGTGCTGTATTGCTTGGGTACCAATCCCACTGATGCGGCAAAGTCCTGGCTGCATCGATACTGCTCACCATCGCCCATCTCCACAGCTAGCAGGCTGGCGGTGATCGGGCCTACACATGGAATGCTCAGCAAACGGCTACCCAGATCATCATCGGCCACTTGGCATGCCAGCTCTTTATCCATTGCCTTGATTTGCTCATCCAGATAGATGAGGTGATTGTGCAAACGCTGCAGCAGCACCGTCAGACGAACGGGAAGTTCATGCTCAGCCAAAACAACCGCCAGACGCTTCATGATGGCCAAACCTCTGGGCAGGCTGACGCCAAATTCCAATAGAAAACCGTGCATCTGATTAGCGGTTCTGGTGCGATCACGCACCAACGATTCGCGCATCCGATGGAGTACAGAAAGGGTTTGCTGGGATTCAGTCTTGGGCGTAACGAAACGCATCGAAGGACGAGAAGCGGCTTCGCAAATCGCCTCAGCGTCGACAAAGTCGTTTTTGTTGCCCTTGACGAAGGGCTTGACGAACTGCGGGGAAATCAGCTTGGGCGTGTGTCCAATTGCCGCCAACTGACGAGCAACACAGTGCGACCCCGCACAGGCCTCCATTGCCACGACACAGCTCTGCGAGCTGGCAAAAAATTGCATCATGTGCGCCCGTGAACATTTTTTGCGAAACACCTCCCGGCCTGACTTATCCTGGCCGTGCAGATGGAACGTATGTTTACCGAGATCAATACCTATCAGCGCTGACTCGCTCATGATGATGCCCTCCGAAAATAAAGCACCCTGCTAAAGCTTAGCCCTCGCAGGGTGTGGGGGTGACCATCTCATTAGGCTACCGCGCTCTTGATATCGGAAGATCTCGAGGGTTCGCGCTGATTGACCAGTTGAGCATCCACGAGCCGGTTGATTGGCTGTGCAAGGTGTTTGAAGTGACCCGCTCGTGCTACTACGCTCGGCGTCTCAGGCGCCGCACACCGGATGTAGAACGCCTTCGATTGCGCAGTCGGGTGAACGAGTTGTTCACCCAAGGCCGCAGTGCTCCCGGTAGCCGTAGCATCACGGCCATGATGCAGGACGACGGCGAGCGAATCGGGCGATTCAAGGTGCGCAGCCTGATGCGCGAGCTGGAGTTGGTCAGCAAACAACCGGGATCGCATGCTTACAAAAAGGCGACGGTCGAGCGGCCCGACATTCCTAATATTTTGAACCGGGAGTTTGATGTGTCCGCTCCTGACCACGTCTGGTGTGGCGATATCACTTACACCTGGGCTCAAGGGAAATGGCAGTATCTGGCGGTTGTGCTAGATCTTTTTGCCTGCCGTGTTGTGGGCTGGGCGTTGTCGGGAAAGCCGGATGCCGACTTGGTCATCAAGGCCTTGGACATGGCTTACGAGCAGCGAGGGAAGCCTCAAGGTTTGCTGTTCCACTCCGACCAAGGCTCGCAATATGGAAGCCGGAGTTTTCGCCAGCGCCTTTGGCGATATCGCATGCGTCAGAGCATGAGCCGGCGAGGAAATTGTTGGGATAATGCGCCGATGGAGCGGGTGTTCAGGAGCCTTAAAACCGAGTGGATACCGACCATGGGCTACACGACGGTCCAACAAGCTCAGCGGGATATCAGCCATTTTTTGATGCACCGGTACAACTGGATTCGACCGCACCAATTTAATGGTGGACTGCCACCGGCTCAGGCCAAGAAAAAACTTAACGTCGTGTCCGGGATCAGTTGACCACTACAATGCCACACTAAATCCAGCCGAAAAATACGGGCCGCCCGGAATCTTGGTATGCCGCTATGGAACTAAACCCATAATATCGACCACACATATCATATGTGTCATCTACGAATGGGAAAAACATATGAAAACAAATTTTGATCGATGGGTGGATGCTCTGATAGCGCGTTACAAGCTACCTACGCCACCCGGAAAGCAGTTCGAGGATGAGGTTTATCGCTTTATGGTCAACGACGATATTCCCGTTAAGATTTATGGAGAACGTGACGGTTGTATTTATTTACATAGCACTCTTGGTGCGTATCAAGATAAGTACGAAGGATTTAGTCGTGAGCTACTTCAAGCTAATGACTTTAGCCTAAAAAAACCTGCCTGATATTAGGTCTTGATAATCAATATAATCTGATTTTGCATGCTCGGCTGTTGCCAGCGGACATCGAAGGCGCACAGGGGGTCGCAAGTTTTGAGCACTTTATCGATAGCAGTAGCGCAATAAAAAACCACTTCAATCTTAAGTGAGGAATCTTCCATGGGCATATGTGCATCATCCAGTCGCAACCAATATAGTCCAACAGTATCTAGTACCTGTTCACCTCAGCATGTCGCGTCGCACGGAAACCTAGCCAGCAGCGGCGGAAATCGTATTACGTCTGTAGACCAGCTAAACTCTACTGAGCGTAAACGGTTTTTAGAACAGCAAGATTGCGGATTCCACGACTATCCGGACACCCATTCCACCAACATCCGGACACTGATTCCATGCTGATCCGGACACTCATTCCACAAGCATCTGGACACCGATTCCACGGCCATCCGGACACTTTCAGGCAGGCAGCAACGCAGGACTATTCACTACTATCGACCTCTTTTTTCGAAGCGAAGAGGTCGTCGTGGAGCGTTTATCCATGCGTAAAATCCGAGAGGTACTACGCCTAAAGTTCGACGCTGGCCTGTCCGTGCGCAAGATCGCCGCCAGCTTATCCATCGGCCATTCGAGTGCAGGGGATTACCTTTGCCGGTTCGCCGCCAGTGGGCTTCAGTGGCCCATCGATATTTCTGACGCGGAGTTGAATCGACGGCTGTTTCCACCGGCAGTGCCAGTGCCGACCGACCAGCGCCCAATGCCTGACTGGGCATGGGTACACGCGGAGTTGCGCCGCCCCGGCGTCACTTTGGCCTTGCTCTGGCAGGAATATCGACTCGCTCACCCGCAAGGCTTCCAATACAGCTGGTTCTGCGAGCACTACCGCCTTTGGACCGCCAAGGTCGACGTGGTCATGCGCCAGGAGCATCGTGCTGGCGAAAAGCTGTTCGTCGATTACGCCGGGCAAACAGCGCCGGTCATCGACCGACAAACCGGCGAGATCCGTCAGGCTCAGATCTTCGTCGCCGTTCTCGGCGCGTCCAGCTACACCTTTGCCGAGGCCACCTGGTCGCAGAAACTGCCCGACTGGCTGGGCTCGCACGTCCGATGCTTTGCTTTTTTCGGCGGCACAACGCAGATCCTGGTGCCCGATAATCTGCGCAGTGGCGTGACTAAAGCGCACCGTTACGAGCCGGATATCAACCCCAGCTACCGCGATCTGGCCGAGCATTACGGCGTCGCCGTCTTGCCTGCTCGCTCGCGCAAGCCCAAGGACAAAGCCAAGGTCGAAGTCGGCGTGCAAGTGGTCGAACGCTGGATCCTGGCGGTGCTGCGCAACCGCCAGTTCTTCTCGCTTGGCGAACTCAACACAGCCATCGCGCTACTGCTGGATCGCCTCAACCACAAGCCCTTCAAAAAGCTGCCCGGCTCACGCCGGTCAGCCTTCGAGGCCATCGACCAACCGGCCCTGGAAGGCCTGCCGGAACACCCGTACGTCTATGCCGAATGGAAAAAGGTACGCGTCCATATCGACTATCACGTTGAGGTCGATGGCCACTTTTACTCGGTGCCGTACCAGCTGGTGAAGCACCAAGTCGAAGTGCGGCTCACGGCCCAGACCGTCGAGTGCTTCCACGCCAACCAGCGCGTGGCCAGCCACCTTCGCTCGCAGCACAAAGGCCGCCACACCACCCAAACCGAGCACATGCCCAAGAGCCACCGCGAGCACGCCGAATGGACACCGCAACGGCTGATCCGCTGGGCAGAGCAGACCGGGCCTAACACCGCCGGCGTCATCACCTACATCCTCGAACGCCGAATCCATCCGCAACACGGCTTCCGCGCCTGCCTGGGCATCCTGCGCCTGAGCAAACAGCACGGCGAAGCGCGGCTGGAAGCCGCGTGCCAGCGTGCGCTGGCACTGGGCGCATGCAGCTACAAAAGCCTCGAGTCGATCCTGCGCCAAGGGCTGGAGCGCCTGCCGCTGGCCCAGCAAAACCTGCCGCTGCTGCCTGACGAGCACATCAACCTGCGTGGCCCGGGCTACTACCACTGACCTGAGAAAGGAGCTTCGAAATGCTACCGAATCCAACGCTCGACAAGCTACAAACCTTGCGCCTGCACGGCATGATCAAGTCGCTGGGCGAACAACACGCAACGCCTGATATCAATGATCTGAGCTTCGACGAACGCTTCGGTCTGATGGTCGATCGCGAGCTGACCGAGCGCGAAGACGCCCGCCTGACCACCCGCCTCAAAGCCGCGCGGTTGCGCCACAACGCCTGCCTGGAAGACATCGACTACCGCAGCCCGCGTGGCCTGGATAAGGCCTTGATCCTGCAACTGGGCAGCGGCCAATGGCTGCGCGATGGCCTGAACCTGATCATCGGCGGCCGACGGGCGTAGGTAAAACCTGGCTTGCCTGCGCGCTGGCTCACAAAGCCTGCCGCGACGGTTACAGCGTGCGCTATCTGCGTCTGCCGCGCTTGATGGAAGAACTAGGCCTGGCCCACGGCGATGGCCGCTTCGCCAAATTGATGGCCGGCTACGCCAAGACTGACCTGCTGATCCTGGACGACTGGGGCCTGGCACCGTTTACCGCCGCGCAACGGCGCGACATGCTTGAGCTGCTGGACGACCGCTACGGCAACCGCTCGACGCTGGTGACCAGCCAAATGCCAGTGGACAAATGGCATGCGTTGATCGGCGATCCGACCTTGGGCGATGCGATCCTCGACCGGCTGGTGCATAACGCTTATCGAATTGAACTGAAGGGTGAATCGATGCGCAGGCGCGCAACGAAATTGACGGCGGCAGGGGCTTCAGACTAACAATGCAAACCTGCGTCGCTGCGCTCCGACTGCCTGTCCGGATAAGCGTGGAACGAGTGTCCGGATGTTGGTGGGCTGAGTGTCCGGATGACGTGGAATTCGCACAAAGGAGACACATTGATTGCTAAAGAGGTGATGCGCCTTAGTAAACCCTATATTGGTCCCGTGAGGTTAGAATGGCCTGAGATTACGGTTTCGAAATTAGGGTCTGCCAGGGACATCGCAACACCCCCATTACAAGTGATCTACAGCCATCCTGTTGAATCTGCCGTCGACCTCATCTACTCACAGATTCGGTGGATGACCCTGTGGATAACCTCAGCGCAAGTTGGGCTTACCCGCCGTGCTGCTGGGCTGTGAAGCATTGGTCTTTTTTTGACCAATGCCTGTCGCGTCAACGGCGTGAGTCGATTGGAGGTATTTTCAACACGGTGTTGACCTGTCTGTGCATCTGGTTGGCTTCTGCATGCAGTGTCGCCGCCAAGGTGCTGGCTATGGGCGACAAAGCATTGTCTGTTGGCGCTGATTGCGAATTAACCCGTTGGGTGATGACATGCTAATCCAGCATCAATCGGTAAATATTCAGCATTGATATGATGCGCAAGGTAGAAGCCAGGGGCAGCAAAATTTCGGTAACGGAGTCAACCCTGCGCCAGCGTCACCATAACCCGGGAACTAAGCACGTTCGGCGGGGCCATACTGACTCACGATCAAATAGACTGGACTCGCATCGTAGACATGGGGCATTTTTCAAGCGGAAGCTACGCGCTGAGCTATCAGCATCCACTCGTTCATCTTTGAATTGGGTTTTCCAGTCCTGCCAAGGATTTTTAGTTGTTACTTTCCGATGAGACATCATCATGGATGCGTTACCCACCCACCTGCTTCAGCTCGCGCTACAGAGTGCCGACCTGGGGGTCTGGATGCTCGATCTGGAGCGCGACCAAGAAGTCCTGAGATCTCTTCGCCACGATCAGATTTTTGGCTACGAAACCCTCCAGCCCCAATGGGGACTGGAGATTGCTCTGACGCATATCGTTGAGGAGGATCGCCATATCCTCACGGATGCTTTCGAGCGTGCAAGAACGGTCGGCTCACTGAGTTGCGAATTTCGTGTGCGCTGGCCGGACGGTTCCATTCATTGGGTTTCACCGCTCGGGCGGACCGAGTTTTCTGAAGGCGGCATTCCTCTACGTGTATCTGGCGTGGTCGCGGATATTACAGTCCGCAAGCAAATGGAAGCCGAATCGTTGCAAAGAAGCAAAATGGCTGCGATCGGCGAGCTTACTGCAGGCATCGCCCATGACTTCAATAATATCCTCCAAGGTCTCGGCGTCTCTTTCGAACTTATTTCTAACCTCGCCAGATCTGGACGCTTCTCGGCAGTTCCTGAGCGAGCTAGGCGCGGACAAGAGCTGGTTCAGCGGGCTGCAATGATCACACACCGACTACTAGCTTTCTCTCGGCGCTCGCCACTTGCCCCATGTGCACTCGACCTTGCGAGCCGTCTGCCTGATATCGTAAGCCTCCTACGTCCTACTGCGGAACACCACGTCAACGTGACGGTGTGGGTATCTCCGAATCTTCCAGCTATTCACGTTGATAGTGCCCAATTTGAGGCGGCAATCCTCAATCTTTTGGTCAATGCGCGAGATGCGAGCCCACGAGGTGGGAATATCGAAGTGACGGCGCAACAAGCCCAGGATATGACGCTTGCTCTGGATGACGATAAAACGTATCAGAGCTTTGCACTCATCGAGGTCATGGACCAAGGTAGTGGCATCCCGCTGGAGCAACTCGACCAGGTATTTGAGCCATTCTTTACCACCAAACCGATTGGAGCCGGGACGGGACTGGGCTTGTCCCAGGTTTACGGTTTTGCTAACCAGTCGGGGGGCAAAGTCGACTTGGATAGTGTGCTCGGAGTCGGGACTCGGGTTCGAATGTGGTTACCCTTTGAAAGTTCTGACTCATCAACAGACGCGGTCGTCGAAACGCTGTCACCTAGCCTTGAGCAGTCATCAGTTATAGATAAGCCAACAGGCCGCATTCTGTTGGTAGATGATGAGTTTGAAGTGCGTGAAACGATGGCGACCTGGCTAAAGCAGTTGGGTCATGAGGTTATCGTCGCCAGCGACGCTTCCGGTGCACTAGAGCGCATGCGCGAAGCTGCTGAATCCTTCGATTTGATGATCAGCGATATCGGCTTGACCGGCCCAATGGATGGCTGCGAGTTGGCCTATCAATGCCGAGTGCTGTACGACGATATGCCCGTATTGCTTGTCACCGGTTATGCCGGAGACGACTTGGAGAAACGTCTCCCGCCAGACACGCTGGTGCTGGTCAAACCCTTCGATATGCCGACGTTGGTCGCTGCGATCGCCAAATGTGTAACTTAGAGCCAGTTGGTTTAGCTCGCGCCCGGCCTGGAGGGCAGCGGCCCTAGAAATGATCAGAGCCCATACCAACGTGCTGATTGGCGTGGTCGTGCCAACTACTGATCAGACTCGGCCACCGAATACTGATCTCGTGAAGCTCGCACATTGGAAGCGAGAGTAAGTCAACGCAAGCGAACTCGCTGCTTGCCAGTTGCCTCGCGTCGTTCAAAACAGTAAGCCGACAACCAAGCCAGAATCTTGGTACGGGCAACCTGAACTGCTGCAGGAAATCCTGAAATTGGCGAATCCTGTGCGCGGGAGTAAGGTTGCAGCTTTCAAATGGTTGGAAAAGCCCAACCCTATTTAGACGATAAGCGACCAATTGAACTCGCTGAATCTGATGAAGGTGCGACTCGAGTGCTGGAGTACATGAAGAACTGGGTTGCTCAGCATTTATAAGTCTCCGTTTCGGACGAACAGAACGAGAGCTGATCCTCCAGTATTGCTGTCTGGCCGCCTTCTTAAGCTGCTAACTGTTATTCCGGGGCTATGTACTGCGAGGAGAAAAATCAGTCTCAGCGTGCTGTAAAGATGAACTTTTTCGCCATGGCTACGACGCATGTTCTTGTTGGTTTATACGCATAGAAAAAATCACGCCGATCAGCTTGGCAATTATTTCCAAAGTGCTAATTACATCTGGGTCATCAAGCAGCGCTGGCTGTGAATCTATGGCACACAGGCTCCCAAAAAGCGTTCCATTAGAAAAAAATATAGGTATTGCTACGTAGCTTTCGAAGCCAAAAAGGCTCACGTTCGGATGATCGCGGTATTTCGGATCTTGGCTCAACCTCGGAATCACTAGAGTCTTGTGATCAAAACGCATTGCATTGCAAAGGCTCTCCTCCAAAGCAAAAGCATCACCTGGTGCGATGCCAAAATGCACGGCATCATGAACTGCACACGCAATCCAGTCGCTTTCTGTAAACTTGGCAATGGACACGAATCTCATCTGAGTAAGGCGGCTGACCAATTGCAATGTGCTAGTAGTCGCTTCAATTTCAGCGATAGCGGAGAATTCGGCCGCGGTGATCACAGGTTTATCTGGGTTGGTATTGGAAAATCTCATGTGCGTCCTATCAGATAAAGCTTTCTTTTGAATCGTTCCGTATACGGTATCATGGGCTCACTGGACGTGGCCAAAATATCTCAACGTTTCTCGCCGCAGAAGTACCGACAGGGTCGCGGTTGGTGGTGTTGCTTCAACGGCTTTTGAGCAGCCGATAAGCGCTCTGCGAACTTGCCTTGCCAAAAATGCTATTGATTTATACCACGCTCGCACAGCCGTCACCATATGCATTAGGGCGACGGGGCCAGCCAGAGAAAGCCGCTCAGTTATTGGGGCCGCAGTTTCATGGGCATGGAATGCTTTTACTGTTCTTGGCAGGCTCGACGACGTTTCCAAAAATGCTTCTTAGTCTCAATTTCGTCGAGCAAGGCCATCCATTGATCAACTGTGATTAGCATCTGATCTTGCGCACAATGTAGATACCCAGCTGCATATGCAGCTTGTGTTTCTAGAACCTGTTCGTTTGAGGAATCAGAGATCCTATCAATCACGATCCGAGCATCTTTCAGGGTAAGCTCGAAAAACAGTGCAGATAAACTACGTTCTTTCACTAGACGCTATCCTTAGGTGTGGTGCTCAGCGGGGTGTCTTCTGTGCACGCTTACAATCTTCACTGACAAGCAGCGCGTGTCCGACTACTGCTAAGGCCGCGACTTAGCGGGCTGATGGAAGATATGGATTTTCAGTCAGGTGTTTGTCACTGATCTGAGTCTGGTAGGTGTTCGTCGCACCACAAATCCAATCCATCGGCACGGTAGGTAGTCGATCGCTCCCCGATTCGGAGCCAGTGTTCTCGTAACATTCGATAGCGATTGGCGTCTCGCCGTAGCGTGTCCAGCTCGTTATCTGCCGCCTCGATTAGGTCAACCGTAATGGAGACTGCTTTGTCTGTGAACTCGTCCCAATTCCGGGGTTCATGCGCAGCAGACCTGAGATCCACAAGGCCTCCACCAAATTTGGGAGACCCATAAAAGATTACTAGCGCGTCACGCATCGCGACTCCAGGTATTCCATACCCGCAATCGGAGTGCTGTTCTACAAGTCCGTTGGCATGCACAAGCCGCCATTCGTAGCTGGCATTCTCAGGGTCGCCAAAGACTTCAGCCGTTACACCTTCTTCCAAGTCAAGTCGGTAGCGGTCCAAGGTGCGCACGTCCTTTGTTATCCTAAGATACAATTCGGCACGAAATTTCATAGTGCAGATCCGTTCGATTTCTCGGATAGATTACAGCCTCGAGTGCATCATTGTTCACAGAAAATGAGAAAACCGAGGCCAAGCGGCTACCGCCCTGCTTGGCCAGCCCGCTTTACCACTGCTTGCGGCTAGTGGGCGGTTCAACCGTGAGCCAGCGATCTGCAGGAGATGCCTGGTGACGCCCCCCTGCGAGTGCATGGCAAAGCACGCAAGATCTCGTTCCTGTGGGTACGGACGTGCTCGATGTTCAGCGTGCCGCCCATCATGGGTCGCAGTGTGGTGTAGTCTTGGATATTCTGCGGCATATACAGCTTAGTTTCGGTCAAGTCGTCGCGGATGCGCGGCGCAAAACGAAAGCCAGCAGGTGCTTTATGACGAAGACAAGGTCAGTGAACCTCGCCGTGCCTGTGTAGTGTTACTCGGTCAGAAGATCTGACTCGTGATACAGCAAACCATCGAGCGCGTAGGTCGCGTCCCGCACACCGACTTTAAACATGCGGGCACTGAATGGTGCGAGTTGGTCAGAGAGGCGGGTATGGAACAGCCACCCACGGTTCGTTGCCGTGCTTCGGGTTGACGTGCCCCATGCTGTGGCCTCGACCGCCTGCAAGGAAGCGCTAGCCATCGCAGGGCAAGGTAGTGCCGTCTCGATCATTGCCAGGGGCGGTGTCGAGTGCTGATGCATCCCGGGGCGGGATCATCAGTCCGGACTGGGTGAGGATAGCGTCAGGGAGTTCACTGTCCTTGGCCAGCTTGGCGACAGTCGCCAGCGCAGCTCCAGCAACTGCAAGCGCTCCTCCAGATTCTGGTCGCTGTTTGGGTTTGTTCGCCAATGGCAGCGCCTGTTCCTTCTTGAGTGCAGGGCGCCGGTGCGTGCGTTTGGCGGCGACTCCTGCCTCACTAAACGCGGGTATCAAGAGGGCATATTCCGTCTAGGTGGTGCTTACCGTACAATTTTATCCCAGCCCTGCTAATTCCTCGGGTTCATGCGGTTTCACCCCCGACGCAGGGAACCGTTCTGGGCGGGACACCACTCATTCCTTTCATTGCGTCGCTATGCCGTTGAAAGAAGGAGTAAATCAATGAATCCAGCTCAGATCACGCGTCCGTCTCAATTATTCCTGGCGAGTATTTCCACTGCGTCCTCCGAAGCCGAGAGCAGCCATGCGCAATCGCCTCAGCAAGCTCGTACTCGTGCATTCGTCGCCTCTGGTGAATTGAACGCTGCATTCGGGCGCACTTCAACTGCGCCGACGCAAGACTTCACAAGACTGTTGGGTGCTGTTCAGCGTGAACTGGAGAGGGCGATCACATCGTTTCCTGCTGTTGCCGAACTCGCCAATCAGCTTGCCGAGGCTGCAATGGGCAAGCATTGGTCGGCGCATGATGAGCAGCAGGCGCTGAAAGAGGTAATTGACCGCTGCACGAGCCAGCAGGCACACACACCGGTGTCCCATCCTTCTCATGATGCACTGACCCAAGTGTGCGAAAGTCTGAAAACGGTGCGGCTGCATCAGTCAATAAGCGATATGGTCAATGAGTCACACGCGACGGTTCGAGGCGTTCCGGATCTTTTGGCCTTGATCCATATTGATCCCAAGGTTTTGGCCGATATGCCAGTCAGTATGTCGTCCCATGTGAAGTTCGGCAGTTTCATTTGCCTGGCCAGAGCTCGCGTAGCGGAGCTAAGTGAAAGCCTCAATAGTAATTCTGGAGAAGTCGCCCTTTAGCTCCATCCTCATGCCGATACGCTTTTGGGTCTTGAGAAGCTGCCTGAGGCTTTGGCTGCATTAACGGAGAATTGCCCAGATACACCTACGCAGGATGATCTACTCGCCTTGGCGGAAGAGGCTGGGGGCTTGCTGCAGAATTTGCGTAGCAAAGGTCTCTTGCCCCGATCAGAGGTATCGAGCGAGTCGTACGAAACGTTGGTGCGCAGTTGCGAGGCCGTCGAGCCAAAGTTGACGCTGGGCCAGGTGTTGCTCAAGGCGGGCGGTGATGGGCCGCTCGACGCACGGCGTGTTCATCTTGAAGCTTTGCGCCACGCTCCGACACATGCAGCTTCCGGCGATTCTGGATCACGCGCGCCCGAGCGAGTGGCTGGCGGTTCGCGAAAAGCGGCTGGTCTTTATGCAGAGAAAAAGAGGACAAATTGGACCCAAGCAACCGGGGTCGCCGGGAAAATCGGTCACAAGATTGAATCCCTGTTGGGGATGCGAGATGCGCAGTCTCGTGTCCAGGTGTTCGTCGCATTCATGGCCGATGGGAAGGGGAATACGGACGCAACAACGCTCGATCTAGGTAACGGGTGGACGAGGGTAACGCGTGTCATCAAGGGGAAAACGGCCTTGATCGACTTCCAATGCGAAAGTGATGGGCAGGTTGTAGACGCACGACATCCCGGCAGATTTCCCTTGTTGCCCGAAGGGCATGAGCGGGAAGCCTTCAATACTGTACTTCAAGAACTGAAATTCAGGGGAGCTGAGACGTTGTCCAAAGTCCCTGTATATTACGTCAATAGGAATACGCGGGGTTACGTCATTCCTACCCATGGCTATGTGGTCGCTGGTCACCCCAACCGCGGGCGCAAGAGCGGAGCAGTGTTGTATGGCGTTGGGGGTGAGTCGCCCCGGGTTTTGTAGACACCTCCATGCCTTAAACTGAGGCCAATCAGGAGGTGCCATGAGCAACCCACGTTATCCCGAAGAATTCAAAATCCAAGCGGTCAATCAAGTGACCGAAAAGAAGCTGCCTGTCGCTGATGTGGCGGCGCGTCTTGGCGTGTCGACGCATAGCCTCTATGCCTGTTGGCGCTGATTGAAAACTGACCCACCCTGCCGATTGAAAATTGACCCAGGACGGATTGCTGATTTTTGCCCCAGCAATTGTGGATAAGCTTAGCAGCAGTGTTCCGATTGAAGACGCATCAAGCCCCACCGCATGCAGCAGGGCATTTATGGTGCGGATCAAAATGGCTCATCGTCCTCGATATCATTTCCGTCCTTTCGCTTTCGTTCGCGTGTTTTGATCTTTGTCTGGGCAGCCAATGTGCTGTGTTGTAGGCGGTAGGACTCGTTGCCCGTTTCGACGATGTGGCAGTGGTGTGTCAGCCGATCCAGCAACGCGGTGGTCATCTTGGCGTCGCCAAACACACTCGACCATTCCGAGAAGCTCAGGTTGGTGGTGATGACCACGCTGGTGTGTTCGTACAGTTTGGACAGCAGGTGAAATAACAGGGCGCCACCGCTTTGGCTGAAGGGCAAATATCCGAGTTCATCCAGTATCACCAGGTCTGTGCGCAGCAGTGCCTGGGCGATTCGCCCTGCCTTGCCATCGTACTTCTCACGCTCCAGCAGATTCACCAGATCCACCGTGGAAAAGAAGCGCACGCGTTTGTTGTAGGCCGTGATTCCGGATACAGCCAAGGCACTGGCCAGGTGTGTTTTCCCGGTGCCAGGGCCGCCGATGAACACGACATTCTGCGCGGTTTCAGTGAACGCCAAGCTGGATAGATCGCTGACCAGCCGGGCATCAGCGCTGGAAGCGCTGAAGTCAAAGCCAGCTAAGTCACGGTGCATGGGGAGTTTTGCCATGTTCATCTGATGATTCACCGAGCGCACCGCGCGATCCGCATGTTCCTGCTGAAGCAGATGTTCCAGCAGCCATTTCGATGAAGCCGTCGACGCTGTTCCTTGAGAGACCAGTTCTTCCCAAGCACTGGCCATGCCGTGCAGGCGCAGTTCTTTGAGTTCAGTCATTAGGTCACGCATTGCGATTCTCCTCATCGGTCGTACGGAGCCGGTCGTAGCGTGCTGTATTGGCAACCGGCGCCACTTTGAGTTGCAGGCTGGTTTCTACACAGGGAGGTGGTGCGGTGGAGGTCAGGCGGGCAACGACATTGAGGATGTGATCGGCGCTCAGACTTCCCGATTCAAGTACCAGCTCCACCGCCACCAGCACTGGTTCGAGACCGGCGATGGGCACAGCAGCCAGTACCTGCATCATGATTCGATCACCGTTGGTGTGACGCCTCAGTCCGCGTTTAAGAAGCTGTAACGGTTTTGGCAGATCAGCAAATGGAGCGCCATTGCGCAGTGCACCAGGCTTGCGTTCGATGAGTGGGATGTAGTGCTGCCAGTCAAAACCGATCTGATCTCGATCAAAGAGGCGCTCGTGACTGGCGATCACCGTTTCGTCGGCAATGACCACGATTCGCGAAGGGTACAAACGGCTGCTGACCCATTGACCCACACGCTCGCAAGGCACCGAATAACGATTGCGCGCCACGCTGATCAGGCAGGTGCTAGAGACACGGACGGTGCGTTCCACGTAGCCATCAAAGGCCGTCGGCATCGGCATCATTTCAGCCTGCTCCAGCTCCAGGACTTCTGCCACCGTCAAACCGTTGTACTGCGGATGTACAAGTTCAGCCCAGAGCGTACGACAGCGTTGGCCGAGCCAGACGTTCAGCTCCTCGAAGGTATGGAACATGCAATTTTGAGCATCGAGCCAGATTCGCCTCCGGCTGTCTTGCACGTTCTTTTCGACGATGCCTTTCTCCCAGCCAGAGGCCACGTTGCAGAAGTCCGGATCGAACAGATAGTGCGCGCACATCACGGAAAACCGGGCATTGACCGTGCGGCCTTTGCCTTTGTTAACCTTGTCGACAGCCGTTTTCATGTTGTCGTAGATGCCGCGACGTGGCACGCCACCCAACGCTCCAAACGAACGTGTATGGGCATCAAACAGCATCTCGTGGCCTTGACTGGGGTACGCAACCAACCAGAACGCGCGACTTGCGCACAGCTTCATATGGGAGACCTGGATACGTCGAAACAGGCCACCGATCAGCAGGCCTTCTTCGCTCCAGTCAAACTGAAAGGCCTCACCGAGGGCAAAAGTCAGCGGTACAAAAGCGCGTACAGACTTGCCTTGCTCGCACCGCCAAGAGCGGACAAACGCCGTGAGCTGGCTGTAACCGCCGTCATAACCCTCGGCCTTGATCTGCTCAAAAAGTGCCTTGGCGCTCCTACGGTTGTGTTTTGGCCGGAACGAATCAGCCTTGAGCGCCTGCTCTAAGGTCTCGTGAAAAGGGTTGAGCTTATTGAAGGATGCGCACCGTTGGTACGCTGGTTGATTGGCTTCGGGCGCTCTGACCCATTTTCGGATGGTGTTTCTCGACAGCCCGGTACGCTTGGCTATCTGATGCAGCGAGAGCTTGTCGCGGAAGTACATCCGCCGGATTTTTCCCAACATTTCCATGCTGATCACCCTGTGTTCTCCTGCTCAAAAAGTGAGCAGAAGCAGTTGAACACCTGGGTCAGTTTTCAGTCGGCAGAACAGCCTCTACTGGGTCAGTTTTCGGTCAGCGGCAACAGCGCGAGCAATGGCGCTCTTGTAAACGCCCCCTTTTTGAGATGCCGTACCGATACGAAGTGCCATACCGCCTCCAGTCAAGCTCAGTGCGTTATTGCGTTATTGCGTCAATTAACGCAATCAATCGTAATCCTCATTCATTGCACAAGCAAGAGAATTATAACGCTTTGACGCTTTGACGCAAAATTAGGTAGGGAGATAGCTCAGAGCGTAATATGGAAGGAAACCAATCATCATGGCGTAAAAGGTAGGCTCATTGTGACCTAGCTCTAAAGGGT
The DNA here is from genome assembly GCF_058129925.1 of Pseudomonas sp. Pme6b. Taxonomy (NCBI): domain Bacteria; kingdom Pseudomonadati; phylum Pseudomonadota; class Gammaproteobacteria; order Pseudomonadales; family Pseudomonadaceae; genus Pseudomonas; species Pseudomonas sp. Pme6b. Next base: position 4,189,639 of record NZ_CM176704.1, on the reverse strand, counting down.
CGCGTTTAGGCCGATTGATCCATAGCTAATGAGCAGAGCTTCGTCGGGTATACCTAAATAGACCAGCCTAGCATTCTTGATTTATGGTATCAAAAGCATATAGTGATAGCACTGATGGCAAAAACTGGTAACTACCAAGTGGCAAACGTGAACGTAAGAAATCTACCCGATGAAGTGCATCGAGCAATCCGCATCCAAGCTGCCCTGCACGGGCGCAGCACCGAGGCCGAAATACGCGACATCTTGGAGCGGGCGGCGAGACCCGAGGGACGTGTGAAACTTGGCTCGTTCCTAGCTTCTATTGCCCGTGAGGTTGGTGGTCTGACCGATAAAGAACACACCTTGTTTGAGAACACGCGCATCACGTCTCCGGCCCGTGCGGTGAGCTTTGAATGATCCTGCTCGATACGAACGTAATTTCAGAACCGCAGCGCCGAGAGCCCAATGCCCACGTCCTTGACTGGATAGACGCACAAGCGCTGGAAACGCTTTATGTGTCCACCATCACGGTAGCCGAGTTGCGTGCAGGTATCGCGCTGATGCCTGTCGGAAAACGCCAGGATAGCTTGCGTGAAAACCTGGAAAAGCACCTGCTGCCGATGTTCGCCAATAGGGTGCTGTCGTTCGATATGACTTGTACGAAGGCTTATGCCGAGCTGCTGGCCAAGTCCCGCGCAGCCGGGTTGGCGGTCGAAACGGCAGATGCCTTCATTGCAGCCATCGCCATCGCCATCGCCATCGCCAACGGCTTCACCGTCGCCACCCGTGACACTGGCCCTTTTGAGGCTGCCGGGTTGAACGTCATTAACCCCTGGGAAGCGTAAACGTAGTGTTGAATCAGGAACGTATCTAAAGGATTAAAGTATGACGACTCTCAACGTTGCGCGGGTGTACCTGCGTGTCAGTACCGAAGACCAGGACTTGCAGCGCCAAGAAGCGATCATTGGCAATGCGCGAGCATCGGACTACTACGTGGCTGCGGTCTATCGCGAAAAAGCATCGGGCGCTCGATCCGACCGTCCCGAGCTGTTGCGCATGAGATCGAATCAGCCGTCTTCCCTTGGTCGAAGCAGAAAAGCTTGTGGACGCGATCAAGGCTAAGGGCGCACGCTTGGCGGTTCCCGGCATCGTCGATCTATCGGAATTGGCCGAGGCATCCAGTGGCGTCGCCAAGGTGGTGTTGCAAGGCGTACAAGACATGCTGTTGCGTGTGGCACTGCAAATAGCACGTGACGACTTCGAGGACCGGCGAGAGCGACAGCGGCAGGGCATCGACTTGGCCAAGAGCGCTGGTCTATATAGAGGACGCAAGCCGAATGCTAAAGTGCATGAACAGATCATTGCCTTTAAAAGCGGCGGGTGTAGCATTGCAGAGACTGCGCGGCTGGCGGGTGTCAGTGTCAGTGTCAGCCAGGTAAAACGTGTTTGGTCGCAGTACCTGGCGGCTAAGGCAGATGTCTGAGCGCTGCCTTGGTCCAGAGCCTGTCTGTGACCTTGCTGAAGTATTTTCAGTCACTTGATTTGCAGTGCAACGATGGATGGCTCAGATTTGGCGTACATATGATGCGAAAATGACGTACACATGGCGTGAACGCTATGTAACAGTGATGTAAAACCCTCCCAGCTGGAGAAAGCCACATGGCCAACCTCTCACCCATCGTTTCAGAATTCGAAACCGATGAACAGGCCGCAAGCTACGACCGCTGGTTTCGCGCCAAGGTCGCCGCCAGTCTGGCCGATCCGCGTCCGGCCATCCCTCACGATGAGGTCATGGCGGAAATAGAAGCGCTGATCGATCAGGTTGAAACCCAACGTGAGAAACGCTGATGCTGCCGGTGGTCTGGCTCAGTCCCGCACTGGATGATCTGCGCGAAATCGCAACCTACATCGCATGGGAAAACCCGAGCGCAGCGCGCCGGTTGAAAAGCCTCCTGCAGGAGGCTATCGAGCCGGTAGCCGAACACCCCTATTTATATCGTTCTGGGCGAGCGCCAGGCACTCGCGAGCTGGTGGCTCATCCAAACTACGTCCTGGTCTATCGTGTCACCCTCAAGCGCATCGAGGTCGTGAACGTAATCCACGCTAGGCAGGAATACCCCTCTCCCTGATTGGTGGCGTATTTGCGGGTATTAAGCGGCTGCTTGCTGAGCGTCCGTAGGACGATCCTCTTTCGGACAGCGTATTGAGCAGATTACCGTGAGCTCAGGAGAGTCCTGCGGCTCCTGAAGTCGGTTGGCTGTTCCATTGCTCCCCGGACCCCAACAGAAACTATTGGGCTTGTGCTCAATGGGGAAGCCCTTGTAGTACGATTTTTTCCGAATTCTGCGGGCTCCCCAACCAGAGAGGCGACAACCATCCTGAGACCGGAGGGACTATCGGCATTCTTTCTGTCGACCGTCCCCACACTTTAGCCGTTGTAAAACTGCTTAGAGGCGTTTTTGCATATCTGTTTGTAGAAATCGTCACCGTCCTGGACAGTAAAACCAGCACCCACAAAGCACCCTCGCGCAATTTCGCGGAGAGAATGCCTGATTCCGCTCGAATTGTCGTATACGGCATTGAGGCAACCTATCAGAATCACAACATCATCTTTTGACAAGGGGGCCTCACCACTCATTATTCTTGCGTGATTAACACAGGACGTCGCGTTGAGAGCTGTAAACGAGTCTCCTAATCCAGAGGCGTCTTCAAATCCTACACCTGAATCAATAAGTTTTACATGAGTTAAAGGTAGGTTTTTCAAGTCTGACATTGATTTATGTTCCAAATCCTCTATTTTATCGAGGGGTAGCTTGAAGATTTTTTCTTGTATATAAATATATGCATGGTAGAGCACCGGTCCTGCAATGCTGGTATTCCTCTTAAACACACTCTTTGCTAAATCTTGCTCTGAGAACGGCCTACTTAGTTCTATTTTATCAGCTTCGTCTTGGAGTACAGTGCCTCGATTATAATGACTTTTCAATATGATCCGTTCCGCATCACCCCAAGTGTCTTCACCCGCATAGACCTGTCTGAAAACCAAAAGTGCTTGGCCTGCTGCGAATTGGGAATCACTGTTGAGCGTGATATTCTTTCGAAGTAAGTTATCAAGAGTTTCCATACACTGCTTGGGCGTGAGAGCTTTTTCGCTATGAGTCTTTTCTATGAAGTGTTTCAGGCCTTTTTCCACAAATGGCTTTGTGATAGAGCGAGATGTATAACCAGTAGATCCCGTTTCCTCATTTCTAACTCCAGTCAAAGAATATTTGTTCTTGCTTATATAGGCCTCGCTATTTGTAAGGTCGAAGTCTTTTGGTATTTTTTCCGGATTGAGTTTTTTTATTGCTTCTTCATTGGTAAGCTCACCTTTCAGGCACATAATATTCTTCAGAATTGATGAGTGCGCTTGTTCGGTGTCAACTAGGTCGGAGAGGTACTCTTTAGTTGCCGCACGATAATCAATCATCGTTAAAAATTGATTCTCTCCGCAAAGCCTAAGCGGGCTTAAAAGCGAGTTATTATTTTCAAGAGTGCTGCTATGGTTGTTTTGGTAGCGCTTTCGCGCTTTGTCTTGTGCATCGTTAAGCCTGGCATCGCTGGTAAAACCACATTTGCCATCATGCAGAGAAGTGGTAGAAAGAAAAAAATTATTGGCAGTTTTATCGTAGAGGTAGGCGCTGCCTGCAAGGTATGCAGCGTACCTCATGGCGCGGAACGGCAATTTAGAGTTATTGCTGGATTGGCCTTTTGAATCGCCTTCGTGTGTCTTTGCGGTTTGCGTAGCGCTCAGCGCAGCGGGTTCATTATTTTTCGCTATTGTATTAGTTGCTTCTATCTTAGGCGATGCATTAAAAGTAGTCTGCACCATTCTTGACGCTGAAGAGAGATGACTGTTCTTTATTTGCATAATCTAGGTATCCTATGTGCTTCTGGTCATTAGCTCGTTTTACAAAGCTATACGTGGTCGTCGCCAAGCGTAGAGTTCCACAATGAATTTTCCTTCCCCCTCCAGCTCCAGTCCAGAGTGCATCCAGATTGATTATGTTGCCATCGCTCTGGATGGTTAATGTCCGCTAGCCAGGATCAACCAACTATTAATATAGGTCAAAGAAAGTTGCAGTTATCTGCTCCTAAACTTGCACTGATTGCAAGCGCGGCCGTTTTCGATTGCAAGCCGCTACACCTAACTTTAACGACTTGCACGAACAGGGCAGCCTGCGGCTGCAAATCGCCCGTTCTTGCGATCGCGTAGCAGCAGAAACATGGATTTGAGCTTTGTCATGAGGCCCATTATTGATCATCATGAAGCCTGCTTACCCACCGCTGCTGCTTCAGATGAGTCCAGCCTACACACCTCGACCGCTCAAAAACCTCTTCACCGCCAATCAATGCTGGGCACACCTCCTCGAGGAGGGCGGCTTGCGCAACATCGAAGTCGAGTCCGTCACCAAAATGCTGGCCTGCGGCACCTCGATCCTGGGCGTCAAACACTACACCTGCGGCAACCACAGCTGCCCGCACGCCAAATACCTGTGCAACACCTGCAGCTGCCGCGCCTGTCCATCCTGCGGCAAAAAAGCTACCGATCAGTGGATCGCCAATCAACAGCACCGCTTACCTGCGAATTCCACGTCATCCGGACACTCAGCCCACCAACATCCGGACACTCGTTCCACGCTTATCCGGACAGGCAGTCGGAGCGCAGCGACGCAGGTTTGCATTGTTAGTCTGAAGCCCCTGCCGCCGTCAATTTCGTTGCGCGCCTGCGCATCGATTCACCCTTCAGTTCAATTCGATAAGCGTTATGCACCAGCCGGTCGAGGATCGCATCGCCCAAGGTCGGATCGCCGATCAACGCATGCCATTTGTCCACTGGCATTTGGCTGGTCACCAGCGTCGAGCGGTTGCCGTAGCGGTCGTCCAGCAGCTCAAGCATGTCGCGCCGTTGCGCGGCGGTAAACGGTGCCAGGCCCCAGTCGTCCAGGATCAGCAGGTCAGTCTTGGCGTAGCCGGCCATCAATTTGGCGAAGCGGCCATCGCCGTGGGCCAGGCCTAGTTCTTCCATCAAGCGCGGCAGACGCAGATAGCGCACGCTGTAACCGTCGCGGCAGGCTTTGTGAGCCAGCGCGCAGGCAAGCCAGGTTTTACCTACGCCCGTCGGCCGCCGATGATCAGGTTCAGGCCATCGCGCAGCCATTGGCCGCTGCCCAGTTGCAGGATCAAGGCCTTATCCAGGCCACGCGGGCTGCGGTAGTCGATGTCTTCCAGGCAGGCGTTGTGGCGCAACCGCGCGGCTTTGAGGCGGGTGGTCAGGCGGGCGTCTTCGCGCTCGGTCAGCTCGCGATCGACCATCAGACCGAAGCGTTCGTCGAAGCTCAGATCATTGATATCAGGCGTTGCGTGTTGTTCGCCCAGCGACTTGATCATGCCGTGCAGGCGCAAGGTTTGTAGCTTGTCGAGCGTTGGATTCGGTAGCATTTCGAAGCTCCTTTCTCAGGTCAGTGGTAGTAGCCCGGGCCACGCAGGTTGATGTGCTCGTCAGGCAGCAGCGGCAGGTTTTGCTGGGCCAGCGGCAGGCGCTCCAGCCCTTGGCGCAGGATCGACTCGAGGCTTTTGTAGCTGCATGCGCCCAGTGCCAGCGCACGCTGGCACGCGGCTTCCAGCCGCGCTTCGCCGTGCTGTTTGCTCAGGCGCAGGATGCCCAGGCAGGCGCGGAAGCCGTGTTGCGGATGGATTCGGCGTTCGAGGATGTAGGTGATGACGCCGGCGGTGTTAGGCCCGGTCTGCTCTGCCCAGCGGATCAGCCGTTGCGGTGTCCATTCGGCGTGCTCGCGGTGGCTCTTGGGCATGTGCTCGGTTTGGGTGGTGTGGCGGCCTTTGTGCTGCGAGCGAAGGTGGCTGGCCACGCGCTGGTTGGCGTGGAAGCACTCGACGGTCTGGGCCGTGAGCCGCACTTCGACTTGGTGCTTCACCAGCTGGTACGGCACCGAGTAAAAGTGGCCATCGACCTCAACGTGATAGTCGATATGGACGCGTACCTTTTTCCATTCGGCATAGACGTACGGGTGTTCCGGCAGGCCTTCCAGGGCCGGTTGGTCGATGGCCTCGAAGGCTGACCGGCGTGAGCCGGGCAGCTTTTTGAAGGGCTTGTGGTTGAGGCGATCCAGCAGTAGCGCGATGGCTGTGTTGAGTTCGCCAAGCGAGAAGAACTGGCGGTTGCGCAGCACCGCCAGGATCCAGCGTTCGACCACTTGCACGCCGACTTCGACCTTGGCTTTGTCCTTGGGCTTGCGCGAGCGAGCAGGCAAGACGGCGACGCCGTAATGCTCGGCCAGATCGCGGTAGCTGGGGTTGATATCCGGCTCGTAACGGTGCGCTTTAGTCACGCCACTGCGCAGATTATCGGGCACCAGGATCTGCGTTGTGCCGCCGAAAAAAGCAAAGCATCGGACGTGCGAGCCCAGCCAGTCGGGCAGTTTCTGCGACCAGGTGGCCTCGGCAAAGGTGTAGCTGGACGCGCCGAGAACGGCGACGAAGATCTGAGCCTGACGGATCTCGCCGGTTTGTCGGTCGATGACCGGCGCTGTTTGCCCGGCGTAATCGACGAACAGCTTTTCGCCAGCACGATGCTCCTGGCGCATGACCACGTCGACCTTGGCGGTCCAAAGGCGGTAGTGCTCGCAGAACCAGCTGTATTGGAAGCCTTGCGGGTGAGCGAGTCGATATTCCTGCCAGAGCAAGGCCAAAGTGACGCCGGGGCGGCGCAACTCCGCGTGTACCCATGCCCAGTCAGGCATTGGGCGCTGGTCGGTCGGCACTGGCACTGCCGGTGGAAACAGCCGTCGATTCAACTCCGCGTCAGAAATATCGATGGGCCACTGAAGCCCACTGGCGGCGAACCGGCAAAGGTAATCCCCTGCACTCGAATGGCCGATGGATAAGCTGGCGGCGATCTTGCGCACGGACAGGCCAGCGTCGAACTTTAGGCGTAGTACCTCTCGGATTTTACGCATGGATAAACGCTCCACGACGACCTCTTCGCTTCGAAAAAAGAGGTCGATAGTAGTGAATAGTCCTGCGTTGCTGCCTGCCTGAAAGTGTCCGGATGGCCGTGGAATCGGTGTCCAGATGCTTGTGGAATGAGTGTCCGGATCAGCATGGAATCAGTGTCCGGATGTTGGTGGAATGGGTGTCCGGATAGTCGTGGAATCCGCAGCTTACCCGAGTGTACCTGGCAACACCTGGTGTTCACATTGCCTGACACCCTGTGGCCGCTGTTCTTTCATAACCGTCACTGGCTCGATGCCTTGTGTCGCCTGGCCGTCGACAACCTGCTCTATGCGGGCCGACGCCGGGGCGTGGAGGTGGGTGTTTTCTGCGCCATCCACACCTACGGCCGGCGACTTAACTGGCACCCACACATCCATGTCTCGGTCACCTTGGGTGGGATCGATGACGCAGGTGTCTGGAAAGATCTGTCGTTTCATCCATCAGCCTTGCGTCGGCGCTGGATGTGGAATGTACGCCAGTACCTGCTCAGTCAGTGGGAGCACACCACCGTCCCACCTGAAAACGCTCATCTGCAGAGCGAAAATGACTGGCGTCACCTTGTGCTCAACGCCGGTGGTCAGCACTGGCACATCCACTTGTCGAAGAAGACGAAAAACGGCCGAAAGACAATCAATTACCTGGGCCACTACCTGAAAAAACCGCCCATCTCGGGCAGTCGTCTGGCGCACTACACCTCCGGTGCCACGTTGAGCTTCACCTGCCTGGATCACCGCACCAAGACCTATCAGCAGGAAACACTGAGCCAGACCGACATGCTGCGCCGGGTGGTGCAGCACATCCCCGAAAAGCACTTTCGGATGATCCGGTATTTTGGATTTCTGGCCAACCGCGTCTGTGGCCGACAGCTACCCCGGGTGTATGAGGCGCTACGCATGGAAAGGCGTGGCAAAGCGCCAAAACTGTATTTTGCGCAGATGAGCAAAGCGTTCTTGCATCGGGATCCGTTCAGCTGCGTGCTGTGCGGAGCGCGGATGGTGTACACCGCAGCCATCGCCGGCCTGACGGTGCAGGGCTTGATCAACAACGCTCAAAGCATCACGCAATTGAGGTACGTGCCGGCCTGATACGGGAGAGGTGCGTCCAAAATCTGGAAAAGGTACAGAAAAGTCGCTTTCAATCCATTTTTCGGCGTGGGTGATGGGTGAAAAAAGCTTTTTGCCGACATCGACGCCACGTTGGCATCACGCAGAGGGTGCCTTTTTAGGAGGATTACCCTGTATAGGAATTATTGAAATTCCTATACATCGAGGCACGCTGCGTGTTCAACTACGACCGTCATGAAGCTCCGCGACGAGCTCGCGCAACGTTACGAAGCACCCAGCCCGCTTTTGAAAAAGCCCACCGGTTCAGGACGAGGCTATCAAGCGGGTCATACGGGCGGTTGTCCCAGTCGTGGCTTGAGATATTCACCCTTCTAGCATTTGTGATCAGTGTTCCTGTGTGCCCTCCCCGAGAAATCAATTGGACTGAATCATCTGACTGTCGCTCGAATTCGATCCGAACCAGAATGGGATAGTCATACCCATTGCCTTTGGCCTGAAGCGGCTCAGTACACGTTATGAACCCCATGACAGGGATAGCAATCGCGTTCATAGAATGTCCCTTAGCCCTTTGGCTGTGCAGCGGCTCATTGGATATAAGCGCTTTCGATCAACCACGTAGCATCAGCGGCTGTGGGTACAGGATTGAGCGCTATGTTAGCCAGCTTTTTTTCTATCCACGTCAGCAGTGCGGTACGCCCTGCTGGACAAGGCATTAGATCACGCTCCAAATGGTTGGCAAGCTCTGAGATAGCCACATCGCGCTCGGCACTTTTTGCAGTCATCGCAATTTTCCTATGCATGGACCGGGGCATTGCCCTCTGAAGCGGTGGGTGTAGCATTACGGAGACAGCGCGGCTGGCCGGGGTCTACGCCCCCGCAGCGCAGCATGTCGGCTTGTCACCCTGTCAACTTTATCTGAAAGGAGCATACTCATGCGTAAACGTACTGCGCTACTGCGTTTTGATCCAGCGCTTGCCTCATTGCGCGATGGCATTTCGGCAGTTCAACGGATTGGTACCACGCTCTGGATCGCCAACGATGAAACCACGAGCCTTGAACGGCTGACCGTTAGAAATGCTGCGCGAGGCGAGGTGATATGTGATGAGCACCGATCATTTTCACTAATCAAGTATTTAAAGTTACCTCTACCAAAGTCGGATGCGGAGATCGATATCGAGGGGCTGGCCTATGATCACGGCACGGGTTACCTCTGGCTGGCCGGCTCACATAGCCTGAAACGCAAGAAGGCCAAAGCCGACGATTCCTCGCAGAAGAACATCAAGCAGCTATCGACGGTAGAGGCGGATGGCAATCGTTATTTGTTGGCCCGCATCCCGGTGGTTCAGGAGGGCGACAGCCATGTACTTACCAAAAAGGTGGATACCGATGCTAGAACAGCAGCACAGCTAAACGGTAACGAATTCGGCAATGACTTGATCAAGGAAATTGCAAAAGACGATCAACTGAAAGACTTTCTGCTGATCCCGAGTAAGGACAATGGTTTTGACATCGAAGGGCTGGTAGTCATCGGCTCGCGCCTGTTGTTAGGGTTGCGTGGTCCGGTACTCCGCGGTTGGGCCATCGTGTTTGAGATCGAGCCCGAACTGAGCAAGGACTCGACTGATACGCTGGTGCTCAAGAAGATTGGTCCAGATGGGCGCAGATACCGTAAACACTTCTTCGAGCTGAATGGCCTGGGTGTGCGTGACCTGTGCATCTCTGGTGACGACCTGCTGATTCTGGCGGGGCCGACAATGGAGCTGGACGGTCCGGTAAAAGTCTTTCGCTGGCACGGTGACTTTGCCGAAGAAGAAAGCGTGATTTTCTCGGACCAATTGGAGATCGTGATGGAGGTGCCTTTCGGGCAAGGCGTCGATCATGCCGAGGGCATGTGCATCTTTGGCACCGGAGAACAGGCCGGTGATGAGCTGTTGATTGTTTACGACGTTGCCGCGCAGCGTCGCAAGCTTGGTGACACAGATGTAGAAGCGGACTTGTTTACGCCAAATCAGCTTTAAAGACTTGGCGAAATCGGGGTTTGGGGAGCAACGGAACCGTAAACGCACTTAAGAAGTGGTTAGATGTAGCGGCTTGCAATCGAAAACCCGCGGGCTCGCATTAATTGCGACTATCAGTAGCCGCTGGCTCGGATTGCCAACGACATGCGCAATGTCGTCGCACGTTTCAAGCTGGTTGGCTGATCAGACCGGCACAAAATGCCGAAATTTCCGTCACGGGGTCTCACTGCCAGTTGGAACCGTTGGAGCCTATGCGCCCACGAAAGAGGTGCATTTGTTCATAGGATCCAATTCATGCAGAATCATGTCATTACTTCCCGAGGCGTCATACCTTTGTCGAGAGGGGGTTCAGCCAGCGATCTCGAGCCTGCCTATGCGCAGTTGACTCCCGAAGCCTATCGACACGCGGTTACGAAATTCAAACAAGCGCTGACTACACCGGAGCGGCCGACCGGTGAACCCGTGTTCCTCTATGACCGCACACCAGGCGAACTGGAAAATTTCCGTTCTTCGGACAGTTTTATTCTTCCTCATCACCTCAATCAAAAAGGCTGGGACACGCTGCACATTTCCGGCAGTGCCAGTATCGCCAGTTTGGAGCAAGTGCAACGCTTACATCCCACCCCCGAAAGCCCCGTCGTGGTATTGGATGTACGAGAAGAATCTCACGCGATCGTTGGGGGCTATCCATGTACTTGGCGACTGGGCAACAATTGGGCGAACGTGGGTAAAAGTCGCAATGCCGTCATCGCCGATGAGCAATCTCGCATCGCTGCGCTCAAGCAGCAGCCAGCAGTCGAGATCATTCATCGCAAGGATGCCAAACACGGGCTGGAGAATCCTCGTAAGGTAGTGTTGAAGAACCCGGATATCTCCAGTGAAGAAGACTTGGTGAAGTCCACTGGTGCAGGGTACCTGCGTTTGATGGTGACCGACCACATGGGCCCACGTTCGGAAGACATTGACCTATTCCTAGCCATGGAGCGCGCGTTACCCGAGCACGGTCGGGTACATATCCATTGCGGTGTCGGGCAAGGCCGCACAGGCATCTTCATCGCCATGCACGACATGCTCAAGAACGCTCACCGCGTATCGTTTCATGACCTGATAGAACGCCAACTCGCGTTCAATCCAGGTCGCGCGCTGGATTTCAACAAGGATGTCACCCACGAAGGCCGCGCCAACCTGCGCAATGACCGCTTGGAATTCATTTCGCTGTTTTACGAATACGCCAAGCAAACCCCAAAGGAGCGCCCCGCTCATGGTCAGAATGGCTCGCTGACCCGAACACCCCCTCTCAACAACGCTGACTGACTAACAGGGGTACTTCAGAAAACGGAATTTAAAGTAGGGGAGCACGCAGAATCCGGAAAAAATCGTACTACAAGGGCTTCCCCATTGAGCACAAGCCCAATAGTTTCTGTTTGACTCCGCTGCATATGCCGGATCGACGTAAGAAGGTGAAGGACTGCGGTACTACAAACGGTCATCTTGAGCTGATCGCTCGGACCCTGATGAAAGACGCACGTGAGGGCCTCGTTCGCTAACCGGGACTGAATTTCCCATACGATTTTTCAGGTATCCCCCACGCAGGTCCAACCCGCTTCACATCAACGACGGCAGTGCACATTGATCCTTTTATCCGCTCATGATCCTCGCCCTAACGCCTTACAAGGTGATCAGTCATGACCTCTGGTGTTTACGCGCCCGTTGGTTCTGCCTGTTCAGGCTTGAACGTGTCGCCGTAATGCAGAACGGCCCAGGCCATCCTCGCATTCTTGGCGGCAATCGCCACGGCCGCACGCCAGTAACCCCGTCGCTCCATGAGGTTGCGGATCCAGCGACTGAGAGGGTCTTGCTTATTGCCCAGGTTGGCCATGACAGATCGAGCTCCAAGCACCAGTAGACTGCGTAAATAGGCATCCCCGGCTTTGGTGATACTTCCCAGGCGCTGCTTGCCGCCGCTACTGTACTGGCTTGGCGTCAGACCGTGCCAGGCAGCCACTTGGCGACCGTTTCTGAAGTCGTGCCCATCTCCAATACTGGCCACTAAAGCACTTGCTGTGGTCGAGCCAACCCCACGCAATTGCAGCAGCCTACGGCTGCGGTCGTCTTCGCGAGCGATCTGATTGATGGCTCGATCAAGTTCCACCAGCCGATCCTCGATATGGCTGGTGTGCTCCAACAGTTCACTCATGCACCGTCTTGCCCAGCCAGGCAAGGTGTCCAGACAGGGACCAATCTCTTTTCTCAATCGCTCTGGGCTTTGTGGCAGGACCACGCCGAATTCAGAAAGTAATCCGCGCAGTCGGTTGTACGTAGAGGTGCGTTCTTCGATGAATCCCTGGCGGGTTCGATGAAGGCAAAGAGTGGCCTGCTGATGCTCGTCTTTAACAGGGACAAACCGCATGCTGGGTCGGGTCACTGCCTCACAGATCGCGGCCGCATCTGCGGCATCGTTCTTGCCGCGCTTACCCGACCTTCTATAAGGCGAAACGAGTTTAGGAGCCATCAACTTGACCGTATGGCCGTGCTCGGCGAACACCCTCGCCCAATGATGAGCGCCTGAGCAAGCCTCCATACCAATCAAGCACGGGGGCAACTGGGCGATCAATGGCACCAGTTGATCCCGCGCAACCTTGGGCTTCACCAAGGTTGCATTACCAGCCTCATCAACGCCGTGAACGGCGAATACGGCCTTGGCTAGATCGATTCCCACGGTAATAATTGGCATGGACTTCCCCTCCTGTGGTTTTGATGCAGGTTTGACACTTCATCATGGCACTTCGATGCCGATTCGCGACTTTCGCCGCGCCCTCTGGACGGGGAAGTCCCTTTCATTCGGTAAGCTCTGCCGACAGGAGATAGGGCCATGTCACGCCTGGGCGGTGTCTAATTGAAGTACACCTCAATCCGGCGTCAGGATACTCACTGGCACCGCGTCAGACTAGGGCCGTTTTCTGCATTTTCTGACGCCGAGGCGTCTATCTTTATGGTTTCAACTGACAGGTAGAATGCTTAGCGAATGAAAGGGACTTCCCCGTCCCAAGGGCGCGGCGAAAGTCGCGAATCGGCATCGAAGTGCCATGATGAAGTGTCAAACCTGCATCAAAACCACAGGAGGGGAAGTCCATGCCAATTATTACCGTGGGAATCGATCTAGCCAAGGCCGTATTCGCCGTTCACGGCGTTGATGAGGCTGGTAATGCAACCTTGGTGAAGCCCAAGGTTGCGCGGGATCAACTGGTGCCATTGATCGCCCAGTTGCCCCCGTGCTTGATTGGTATGGAGGCTTGCTCAGGCGCTCATCATTGGGCGAGGGTGTTCGCCGAGCACGGCCATACGGTCAAGTTGATGGCTCCTAAACTCGTTTCGCCTTATAGAAGGTCGGGTAAGCGCGGCAAGAACGATGCCGCAGATGCGGCCGCGATCTGTGAGGCAGTGACCCGACCCAGCATGCGGTTTGTCCCTGTTAAAGACGAGCATCAGCAGGCCACTCTTTGCCTTCATCGAACCCGCCAGGGATTCATCGAAGAACGCACCTCTACGTACAACCGACTGCGCGGATTACTTTCTGAATTCGGCGTGGTCCTGCCACAAAGCCCAGAGCGATTGAGAAAAGAGATTGGTCCCTGTCTGGACACCTTGCCTGGCTGGGCAAGACGGTGCATGAGTGAACTGTTGGAGCACACCAGCCATATCGAGGATCGGCTGGTGGAACTTGATCGAGCCATCAATCAGATCGCTCGCGAAGACGACCGCAGCCGTAGGCTGCTGCAATTGCGTGGGGTTGGCTCGACCACAGCAAGTGCTTTAGTGGCCAGTATTGGAGATGGGCACGACTTCAGAAACGGTCGCCAAGTGGCTGCCTGGCACGGTCTGACGCCAAGCCAGTACAGTAGCGGCGGCAAGCAGCGCCTGGGAAGTATCACCAAAGCCGGGGATGCCTATTTACGCAGTCTACTGGTGCTTGGAGCTCGATCTGTCATGGCCAACCTGGGCAATAAGCAAGACCCTCTCAGTCGCTGGATCCGCAACCTCATGGAGCGACGGGGTTACTGGCGTGCGGCCGTGGCGATTGCCGCCAAGAATGCGAGGATGGCCTGGGCCGTTCTGCATTACGGCGACACGTTCAAGCCTGAACAGGCAGAACCAACGGGCGCGTAAACACCAGAGGTCATGACTGATCACCTTGTAAGGCGTTAGGGCGAGGATCATGAGCGGATAAAAGGATCAATGTGCACTGCCGTCGTTGATGTGAAGCGGGTTGGACCTGCGTGGGGGATACCTGAAAAATCGTATGGGAAATTCAGTCCCGGTTAGCGAACGAGGCCCTCACGTGCGTCTTTCATCAGGGTCCGAGCGATCAGCTCAAGATGACCGTTTGTAGTACCGCAGTCCTTCACCTTCTTACGTCGATCCGGCATATGCAGCGGAGTCAAACAGAAACTATTGGGCTTGTGCTCAATGGGGAAGCCCTTGTAGTACGATTTTTTCCGAATTCTCTAGGCTCCCCAAGAAGGCAATCGATAACCGAGGCATACGGATCGTCTCTGTGGATCCGCCCACCAGCCATCAAGGCATGACGGCTTAGTCGGGTGATGAGTTCACCGACCGCATGTCCCATTCGTTGCGTAAGATGTTTTCACCCTTCTAGCATTTGTGATCAGGGTTCCTGTGTGCCCTCCCCGGGAAATCAATTGGACTGAATCATCTCACTGTCGCTCGAATTCGATCCAAACCAGAATGGGATAGTCATACATTGTCTTTGGCCTGAAGCGGCTCAGTACACGACACGTTATGAACCCCGTGACAGGGGTAGGAATCTCGTTCATAAAATGTCCCTCAGCGCTTTGGCTGTGCAGCGGCCCAGCAATCCTGCCAAGTCTATTATCAGACTCTGTTTCGAAGCTGTCTTTGGAACCCTCCTGTGATTTCGAACACTCATTGGCGGGGCGTCGGCTCTTGCCGGCTGGTCAAATAAACAACAATGTCGAGGCAGCGATGAAGCCCGTTCAATCAGTTAGTGCAACACAACACTACAATCCTCTAACCAATCTTGGGCAAGAAGCGTCATGCTCTCATGAAATAAGTGGCATCACGCAAACAGAGGGAATGCAGGCCACCGCTGCAACGACGCAGACCGCAGAGCAACTTACCACGGCGCGCGTTAGAGACATCACGGCGGCGGCCAAGGTCATACCGGACGGGACGACTGTGATGTCGCGCAAGCCGGAAGACCTCAGCCAATTGCAGACTGCCTATCTGGCCGCCAAAAATGCGCCCACGCACCCTGACCTCTACCTTAAGCTCTGCGAAACTTTTCGGGTACACGACGAGCGCCACGCCAGCGAAGGCCATGAGAACATCTGCGCGAAGACCATGACTGCTCGGATAGACGACGATGCGATCCGTGTAATGGCATATGCCTCTAGGGGCATGCATGGCGGTGATGTGAACAATTTCCTAAAGTTCAGCTTCAACTCTGGCCTGCCAAACCCTATCAGCAGCGCGTTACCCAGTATGCTTACGTTCGGTGCGTCAAGCTTCATCGGCGCCGTCCACGGACCGTGGTCTGGTTTCGGCAGCGCGCTTGCGTTCGCGGCCGCCAAGCCGTTCATGGCCGGCGGCATTCAGCCTGCCATTGTTTCGTTGTGCGACAACATCCGCGGACGTAATGCGCCAACCGTGCTGGCCAAAGGCGAAGTCAATGACGAGATCTGGTTGGATGCCGCAGCCCAGACTCTGGAGGGCCTGAACGAGGACACGCGTCGTGCTCTGACTTCTTTCGATGATGCTGTGCAGGCCGCGATTACGTCGGTGGGGATAAGGGATCCGAAGTTTCTCGAAACGGACGAAGGACTTGAATTGTTTTTCGATCATTTGAGCGATACCCACTTCAATTGTCTGCGCGAGGCCCTAGAGGGCGTCAATAATGCGCTGCAGAACACCGCTCCGCAGACTCGGGAATCACTTAGAGCTGAACCGCCCCGGGTTTCTCGGAGACCCTTTTGTTTGAGTCATGCCACCTGGGCAGACTCGGTGAGTTGCTGATAATAGATTGCTTCTGCTTCGACCGGTGGAATATGACCGATTGGCTCCAGCAGGCGGCGGTGATTGAACCAGTCCACCCATTTCAGGGTTTCCAGCTCCACCGCCCCCCGTGTGGGCCAAGAGCGTCGATGAATCACTTCAGCCTTGTAAAGACCATTGATGGTCTCAGCCAAAGCATTGTCGTAAGAGTCACCGACACTCCCGACCGATGGCTCAATACCGGCTTCGACAAGACGCTCGGTATAGCGAATGGACACGTACTGCACGCCACGGTCACTGTGGTGAATGAGTCCACCCTGCTTGACTGGGCGACGGGCGTAAAGGGCTTGCTCCAGTGCATCGAGTACAAAATCGGTACGCGCTGAACTGGACACCTTCCAACCGACGATGAATCGGGCAAAGACATCAATGATGAAGGCCACGTAAACAAAACCCTGCCAGGTACTGACGTAGGTAAAGTCCGATACCCATAGGGCGTTCGGGCACTCAGCCACAAACTGACGGTTGACATGATCCTGCGGGCACGGCCTGGCTTGGTCGCTGACCGTCGTCTTGACGGGCTTGCCGCGTACCACGCCTTGCAGGCCCAGCTCTCCCATCAGACGTTGCACTGTACAGCGGGCGACTTGCAGTCCGTCACGCAGCAATTGTCGCCAGACCTTGCGCACGCCATATACCTGGAAGTGCTCATCCCAGACTCGCTGGATGTGCTCACCCAGTTCCTGGTCACGCTGCGCACGCGCTGACTGCTGGCTGGGGTCAGCCTGCTGAGCAGCGTACCGGTAGTACGTCGACGGGGCGATTGGCAACACCTTGCAAATCGGCTCGACCCCGTAAGACTGGCGGTTTTCATCAATAAACGTCTTCATCGTTTGAATGGGCGGTCGAGCTCCGCCTGGGCAAAATAGGCTGAGGCCTTACGCAAGATCTCGTTAGCTTGACGCAACTGACGGTTCTCACGCTCCAAGAGCTTGACTCGCTCACGTTCGACTGTGCTCAGCCCATCACGCTGGCCGCTGTTGCGCTCAGATTGGCGAACCCACAGCCGTAATGTCTCGGGCGTGCAGCCGATCTTGGGGGCAATGGCACTGATGGTGGCCCACTGCGACTCGTACTCAGGAAGGTGTTCGAAAACCATCCTGATGGCCCGCTCACGGACCTCTGGGGAATACTTCGGTAGTTTTTTCATCGCTCCATCCTCTCAAAGGTTGGAGTCTCCGAGAAACCCGGGGCGGTTCAGTCTGCAGATTTGAGCTACTCATGATGGGTACCCTGGTTTCAGGCTTTGGTCAGATAGCGCTCTGCGGCGTTCGCCTGTCGAATGTCCGACAGCAACCCTTGCCGCGCGCCATCAAGCGCGTCCCATCGACCTGCAACGTGCAGTGGCGGAATGGTCACCAGTTCGCGACGATCGAAGCCCACCAGCGCTGCATCGACCAGTTCTTCGACGTCCATCACCTCGGGGAGGGTGTTGAGGTCGATCCCGGCGCGCTCCCAGATTTCGGTGCGGGTAGCTGCCGGCAGGACCGCCTGGATGTACACGCCCTTGGGTGCCAGTTCCAGGTTCAAGCCTTGAGACAGGAACAGCACATAAGCCTTGGTGGCACCGTAAACGGTCATACCGAGCTCTGGCGCCAAGCCCACCACCGACCCGAGGTTGACGATTGAACCGGTACCGGACTGCGCGAAGCGAGGGGCCACTGCGGCAGCGAGTCGCGTCAGCGCAACAATGTTGAGGGCGACAAGCTTTTCAATAGCCTCAGCGCTCTGCTCAATGAATCCGCCGGACTGAGCAATACCTGCGTTATTGATAAGGACGCCGATCCGGGCATCGTCGCGCAGGCGAGTTTCAAGCGCTGTGAGGTCGTCAGAGTTGGTCAGGTCGGCCTGAAGCACTTCGACAGATACGTCGTTTTCTTCACTCAGCCTTGCTGCCAGAGCATCGAGGCGTAGCTTGTCACGTGCGACAAGCACCAGGTTGTGGCCACGACGGGTAAATCGCTCAGCATAAATGGCACCAATACCGCTGGAAGCGCCAGTGATGAGAACAGTGGAGAGAGTAGTCATTGGTGATGTCCTGACAAGTAATGCAATAAGGGCAGCCAGGCGTTTGCGCCTGCGATTGTCGGTCACCCGGCAGGGCCTTCGACGCTGACGCAGAAGGGCCCTGCCAATTGATCCTTGGCGTTATGATTACGATCAAAATCTAAAATGTCAACTTATTGATGTTGGTCGACATCAAAATATGGCGAGGTCGTGTGCGCCTGCATTCATAGGCGAGAGGGGCGAAGAGAAATCTCGCGCGCAGGCGCTTTGGCCGCTCGGGAGATGCGGCGCAGAGGGCGTTTCAGAGGGCGAAGTGGGCATATAGGCACGGGCGCTTTTGCGGGGCGCGGAGCGCTATGGTGTAAGCAAAAAAGACGCCATCGGTTTGAGTATCGATTCGGCCGAGGCCACAGAGAGTTCGTCCGGCTTTCTGTCGATCGCCAATGAGGCATACACATGCGCAGTGCTCCAGGCGAGGAAGGTGCGTTGCTCAAGCACTGTCGAGTCTGGTTCGGCACCGTTTTTTGCGACCCATGCTGTACGTATCGACTGACGAAGCAGTTGCAGCGTGGCTTCGCCTGAAGTGAGCAACCTGGGTAATGTGCGGTTGACCCCGCCCATTCCGAACATCAACCGGAAGTGCTGTGGGTAGTTTTTAGCGAAATTGACATAGCCTATCCCACAGCCCAGTACACAGTCGCCAAGGTCCCGCTGCGCGGCACGGATAGCGTCGACCATCCGTTCATAACCATCGGCCACCACCTCTGCCATCAGGTTTTCCAGAGAGCCGAAATGGTGCGCAGGTGCGGCGTGTGAAACGTTCGCCCGTCTTGCGCATTCACGCAGTGAGAGTCCTCGCATGCCTGCTTCCCCCACGATGTCCCAGGCCGCCTGCCGCAAGACGGTCGGCAAGTTGCCATGGTGGTAAGTACGCGGGGTATCTGAGGTCGACATACGAAGCTCCCTGTCATGAAATAAAAGTTATACAGCCATCGTACAGCCTATCTTGTCAGTGACAAGATAGGCTGCTCTAATTGCTCCAGGTATTATGGCTGGTGCGGAGAATACCGATGAGCAAACTTACCAACAGGCTTCGATTATTGACGCTGCGGGGCACCTTCATGCTTGCCAGCCGTATTCTACCTGGCCCCACCGGAAGATACCTTGCCCGACGTTTCGTGACACCCCAGGCCGCAGGACGTGCCGAGGCTGCGGCTGCGCTGAGCGCATCGGCGGATGTGCAAACGGGTACTCTGGAACTGAACGGGTTCAAGATCTGCACCTACGTGTGGGGAGATCCTTCCAGTCAACCTTATGTGTTGTTCTCCCATGGGTGGTCAAGCTACGCGATGCGTTTTGTCGGCTGGGTGCCGTTGTTACGATCGATGGGCTATGCGGTGGTTGGTTTTGATCAGCCTGCCCATGGATTAAGCTCTGGCGATATCAGCCACATGCCGCAGTTTGTGGAAGTGCTTCAGCAGGTAGGACGCCATTTCGGAAAGCCTGCGGCCGTGATCGCTCATTCGTTGGGCGCTTCGTCAATCATTTTCGCTCAGGAAGAGCAGTGGCGTCCCGACCGGTTTGTGTTGATTGCGCCGTTCCTGGCCCCGGCTGACAACGCGCTTCATCAGTTTGAAACTTTTGGTATCGCGCACAAGGTTTTCGCACCTTTTGAAGGATACTTGCATGCGCTGAGCGGCCGCCGCTTCGCGGATTACGACGCTTCTGCGCGACTGCAGTTGCTTGATCGTCCAGCGCTTATTATTCATGACCGCCGAGATCGCGAAACCCCGTGGGAAAAGGGGGCTCGGTTCGCAAAGCTATGGCCCGGAGCACGTCTTTTTACCACGGAAGGGCTGGGCCATAACCGGCTGATTGATCACCCCTCCGTTACTGCTGAAGTGATGGAGTTTCTGAAGCCGGATAGCCACTTGCCAACGCCGATTGAACCATGACCTGGCTGGAGACGCGGGTCGTGGTTCCTGAAGCTGGAGGTCACTGTGAGCAATCATCATTTTTCCGATGAGCTGGCCGTGCTGGAGATCGTTGACAGCGCCCATTTTTTCCGCCCTGGAAAGATGACGTCTGGTCAGCTGTACCTGAGTTTGATTCGTCTCCAGCCAGCGGTTCCGGCAATAGGGGAATTCATGGAGATGATCGATACTCTTGTGAAAGAAGGCCTGTTGATTTCAGGTGCCGTATTGCCCTGTGACGCTTCGTTTCCCTATGTGCAGCATATTATTTTCGGTCTTACCGAGGTGGGCGAGGCTGTAGTGCAAGCAACAAAGTCTGAGATCGAAAGCGTCAACAGTTGAGTGCATGCCCTCAGCCCGAAGCCCTTCCGCATACATGCTTCTTAAACCCGTCGTGCAAACGTTCCGTGCGCAATGCTTGCAGATTGTCGACCTTCAAAACTACATTAGCGGGGTTGAGGGCATTACGACATCAGTCGATAAAAACAGGAAGCCCAGACTTCCGCGCCCTTGAGAATGACAACTTCTTTCCCTCTGTTTTTTGCACGACGATTGTGCGATGGCTGCCGCCTACGGTAACTCATTGAAGCAGAAAGAAAATGATCGAACCCGAACGAATTGTGACCCTGTCCCGTGAAGTGGAATCTCTGGCAACTCGTGGCGTCAGCGATATACAACTGATCACCCGCCAGACTCGATTGCTGGCAATAAACGCGCTGATCGAAGCGGCGCATGCAGGTAAAGCCGGTCGGGGTTTTGCGGTGGTGGCCGAGGAGGTGAAGAATATCTCCGAGCAGATTTCAAAGATTGCCAGCGGTCTGACTCAAGACCTGCAAGCGTCGGTCAATGAACTGACCGAACTTGGTAAGGGCATGTGTTTTGATGTGCGAGGACAACGGCTGGCAGACCTCGCACTGAACCTGATCGAAATCATTGATCGCAATTTGTACGAGCGCACGTGCGATGTTCGCTGGTGGGCGACCGATGCATCGCTGGTTGATGTACTGATGACCCCAACTGCGCAGAGTCGCGCACACTCCAGTGAGCGCCTCGGCGTCATTCTGGACAGTTATACGGTGTACCTGGACATCTGGGTTGCTAATACAACCGGCTGCGTGATTGCGTCCGGTCGGCCCGATACCTTCGACAAGGTTATCGGTGCGAATGTAAATGAGGCGACTTGGTTCAAGCAGGCGGTGCGGCACTCGTCTGGCGATCAATACTTTGCCGGTGAAGTCGCTGTGGAGCCCTTGCTCAACGGCTCGCAAACCTGTGCGTTCAGTGCAGCCGTGCGCAGTAACGCCGGCAAACACTCACCTGTGATCGGCGTCATCGGGATTTTCTTTGACTGGAAGAATCAGTCGGACTCGGTGATCAATGGCGTGCGTCTGAGTGATGAAGAGCGCATCCGCACCCGAGTGATGATGGTCGATGCCAGCCACAGGATAATTGCCAGTTCCGACCCCCAAAGCCCGTTGGGCCACAGTATCGACTTGCAGACCAGGGCGGGGCAGGCCACCGGTTACAGCACACTGCCCAACAACAGCATTCAAGGGTATTCAATGACCCCGGGCTTTGAGACTTATCCCGGCATGGGGTGGCTGGTGGTGATTGAACAGCAGTTGCCTTAGTTGCGCGTGCTTCCTGGCAGTCGGGATGTAGAGCCGCTGCCAGAAATTCTCTGGCAGCGGCTTGAGCGTTATATACGGAAGCTACCCACCAGCTGAGTCAAGCGGGTGGATTGCTGTTCAAGGTCAGTGCAGGCGCGCAGGGTAGCGTTCAAGTTCTCCACGCCTTGCTGGTTCAGGGTATTGATCTCTGTGATATCCACATTGATCGCTTCCACAACGGCAGTTTGTTCTTCGGTCGCCGTGGCAACCGAATGGTTCATGCCGTCGATTTCGCCAATGCGTTCGGTAACGTGTTCAAGGCTTGCAACGGCCTTGTTGGCAATGCCGACCGTTTCAACACTTTCACGCTGGCTTTCGTTCATGAGCGCAACAGCCTCGCGAGCGCCCGATTGCAGCTGCTCGATCAGGCTCGCCGATTCTTGCGTTCGGTGGGCCAGGCTGCGTACTTCGTCGGCCACCACGGCAAAACCTCGGCCGGCTTCACCCGCGCGTGCCGCCTCGATGGCTGCGTTAAGGGCCAGCAGGTTGGTCTGTTGAGAGATGCCGGTAATCACTTCCAGTATCTGGCCGATGTTGGCGGTTTTTGTATTGAGCGTTTCAATCTGTTCACTTGCGTTGCTGATGCGCTTTGACAGGCGGCTCATGGCCGCGATGTTCTGCCCGACCACGTCCTGACCGTCCGAGGCCAGCGTGCGTGCATCGCTTGAATGGCCAGAGGCGCGCGCGGCGTTCTGGGCAATCTCCTGGGTTGCAGCGCCCAGCTCATTGATGGCTGCGGCCACGCTGTTGGTACGGTTGGACTGCTGATCGGAATTGAGCATCGACGAGTTGGAGGCATTCACTACCCGCTGGGCAACTTCATTGAGCTGTACCGTGGAGGAGGCTACTTCACGCATCGAGTCGTGGATTCGTTCTACAAAGAGGTTGAAGCCGTTGCCCAGATACCCGAACTCGTCTTCGCTCTGAATCGTCAAGCGTTTGGTCAGATCACCTTCGCCGGCAGCGATATCGTGCATGGCGCGGCCCATCAGGTTGAGCGGCCGCATCAGTACGCTCAGAAGCATTCCCAGCAGAAGGATTATCAGCACCACCGCAATGACAGTCGCCACGATGGCCGAGTTTCTGAACTCGCCCAGTGCTGCATAGGCGATCTCTTTGTCCATCGCCACGCCCACATACCAGTTGACGGAAGGCAGCCCGTCTACATGGGCAAACGTAAGAATCTGAGCTTTTCCGGCATGCTCGCTTTCGCTCAGGTTCTGGGACAATTTCGGCGTATTCGCCGGGTAGACTTCTGCCAGCGTTTTCATTACCAGCGAAGTGTCCGGGTGGACCAGAATGCGGCCATTCGCATCGACCAGAAACGCGTAGCCGTCGCCATGAAGGCGCAGCGAGCTGATCATTTTCACCAGTATTTCCAGGCTCAGATCACCGCCAATGACCCCGGATACACCCGATGCACTTTTGACCGGTGTGGCAAGAGTCACGATCAACCCTTTGGTCACAGCATCCAGATACGGTTCGGTGAGGATCGTCTTGCCTGCGCGCACGGCATCGACATACCACGGCCGGGTCCTGGGGTCATAGTCGGCCGGCATGTCATCAGGCGGCTGAGTGACGAAAGAACCATCGCTCTTACCCTGGTAAATACTCATGAAGGTGGCGATAAGCGTGGGTTGGCCGAGGGCAAGATTCTGCGCGTCGGTTGATTGCGGCGAAGACGCATTTTCCGCCAGGTTCTCTACCAGAAGAATTCGCCCTGAAAGCCAGTTGCGGATGTTGCCTGCGGTGCTGTCACCCGTCTGATTCAGGTTCTCCTTCAATTGCAGGCGCAGGGCGTTGCGTTGCAGATAGTCGTTGTAAAACGTGAACAGGGTGAATGCGGCGATCACTACGAGAGACGCCGCCAACAGGATTTTATGGCTGAATTTTAGCGATTTTGTCATGCCGATAAGGGCCTTTAGAGGGGGAGTGCCGAGATGTGAAGTACAGCAAAAGCAATAGCGGTTTATCGGCGGGCGCGCCGATTAATAAATGCTGGTTATCATATAAATGCTTCGCGGAGCGTCTATCACAGCGCCTCAGGGGCAAGGCGAGGCCTAATCCGATGATCAAGCGGGGCGGTGAATAGTAATGAATGAGGTTTGCCGCTGTATCGAAGGCGTTTACTTAGTCGATCGTTGTGCTTCTGACACTTCATACCACTGCGCATATGGCGTGTTTTCCACATTGCACCGATTGAAATCCCTCGCCCCGTCAGTCCACCAGACGTCGCCGCGCTCCCCAAGTGCAACCTTGGCCTGGTGAACCCCGGTCCGGGCGGCTTTCAGTGCATCTGAATCCGCGCTTGCCTTGGCTGCCTTGACTTCGCGCCGGGCAGCCATCAACTCATTCACTAGTCGCTGACGAACCTCTTCGCTCAGGGACGGATTGGAACATCGCCAGAGTTGTCCCTTGACCACAAAATACCGGCCATCGGGTGTCGTAGGGTGCACGCTATCAATAGCAGCGAGTGGCTGCATCCGCGCCGATCAGGCCTGTCACTCGCCCGGCGAGAGCATCCAGCCCGAACGGTTTGGTCAAAACTTGTGTGCAGGGCCGCAGGTGGCAGTCGTCCAGCACTGAAGTCTTGGCGTAGCCAGTGATGAACAGGGTCGGCAGCCCCGGTCGGCAGTCGCCCGCAGCGTCAGCCATTTCCCGGCCGTTCATGCCGCCCGGCAAACCGATGTCACTGATGAGCAGGTCGATGCGGGTATCTGACTGCAGGATCTGCAAACCTGACTGAGCGTCGCCTGCTTCCAGGCAGTTGTAGCCCAGGCCGGTGATCACCTCGGCGACAAGCATTCTGACCGACGGCTCGTCATCAACGATCAGAACGGTTTCGCCGGTGTGCTGCGCTGGCTCTTCGGTTATTTCGGGCTCGGCAGCGCGTGGAGCATTTTCAGCAATATGCCGTGGCAGGTGCATGACTACGCTGGTGCCATGACCTTCAACCGACTCGACGCGGATCTGACCGCCGGACTGGCGCACAAAACCGTAGACCATCGACAGGCCCAGGCCGGTCCCGGCGCCAATGGGTTTGGTGGTGAAGAACGGTTCAAACGCCTTGGCGACGGTGTCCGGGCTCATCCCCATGCCAGTATCTGTGACGCGGATGCTCAAGTGCTCGCCGGCAGGAATGCCGTGGTCAGGGTCGGTACATTCTTCAATGGACGCATTGGCTGTTTCGATGACGATGCGCCCGCCACTGGGCATTGCGTCACGGGCGTTCAGGCACAGGTTCAGCAGCGAACTTTCCAACTGGGCATGATCGATCAGTGCAGGCCACAAGTCATCGTGGGCGACGACTTTTATATCTATCTCCGGGCCGACCGTGCGTGCAATAAGTTCTTCCATGTCCTGAATCAACACGTTGACGTTGGTGACTCTCGGGGACAGGTTCTGACGCCGCGAAAACGCCAGCAGCCGGTGAGTCAGCGAAGCCGCGCGCCGTACTGCGCCCTGAGCGACCGACACGTACCGGTCTACATCACCGACACGGCCTTGAGCCAGTCGTTTGGTGATCAGTTCAAGGCTGCCGGAAATGCCGGCCAGCAGGTTGTTGAAGTCATGTGCGATGCCGCCTGTCAGTTGTCCGACGGCGTCCATCTTCTGGGAATGGCGCAGGGCGTCTTCGATCTGCTCACGTTCGAAAACGGCTTGTTCGATGCGCTGTTCGAGTGTCTGATTGAGTTCTCTGACCGCTTCTTCGGCTTTTTTTCTGGCGGTGACATCAACAGATGAGCCGATCAGACCGATCACCTCGCCGTTTTCATCGAGCAAGGGCGCTTTGGTCGAGAGCCACGTCGCTGCAGAGCCGTCAGGCAGGTTGACCTGTTCTTCGATCTGTTCGCTGACATTGTTCTGCATGATCCGCCGGTCGGTTTCCATGAGCACCCGTGCCTGTTGCTGATCATCCAGAAACTCCAGGTCCGTCTTGCCGATGAAAAACTCGGGCGGCTTGCCGATCAGTTCAGCGGTGCCACGATTGGCGACCAGCATGCGACCTTCGAGATCCTTGGCGTAGACAACGCCCGGAACGGCAGCCGTGAATATCCTCAGCAACTCGTTGAGCCGGTCGCGCTCGTCTTCAGCCATGCGACGGCTGTCTATATCAAGCAATACGCCCGGACTGCGAACAGGCTTGCCGCGACTATCACGCTCGATTTTTCCGCTGGCTTCAACCCAGCGATAAAGGCCGTCTTCATGCAGAACCCGGTATTCGCATCGGTAGGTTTCGCTGTTCTGAAGCGCGTCCTCGATTGACTTGTCGACTCTGGCCGAATCGTCGGGATGAATGGAAGCTATCACCAGCTCCAGTGGCAAGCCTTTGGCGCACAGCTTCGGGCACAAGCCGAAGGTCCGGGCAAAACGCTCATCGCCGGTCAACTGATCGGCAATGATGTCCCACACCCAAGTGCCGACAACTGCCCCTGAATCAAGGGCGAGTTGTAGCTGCTCGACCGCTTCCTGCTCTGAAGGCGGGAGTGGCTGGGGGGCGAATGGCATGCCGCCGGAAACATCATTGCTCATCACTATCGACCCACTTGAACGCCTGGTTCACAAAGACTCAGTCATAGGGCAGCGCAGCGGCCTGAAAGTTGTACAAATTTTATTCTATTTTGTGCCCCAGGCCTTACAGGCGATCAGTGACACTCCATCATTCCATGGGTTTGGTCTGAGAGTGATATTAAATTAATATCATCTGATAAGTGCAGTATTTTCTACGGAGGCAGTCTGGGCAGTGCTTTCAGGTCATATCGGGCTTGCCGAGCCAGCTGAAAGCGCTGATTTCGCGAGGCGACCGGTGTTTGTGTAACGTGCAGGCGCTGGTCCCGGTCAGGTGCCAGCGCCTCTGCAGTAGCTCTTAGTTCTGGCCGACAGGCGCAGGCAGGTTGGCAGTCTGCACGGGCGACCAGCGGGTCATCACATAAAACAGCGCGCCACCCAGGATGCACCCGGTGAACCACGCAAAGTTGGCAATGGGCTTGAACCACTCGACAAAGGTAAAGCACAGGCCCACCAGCGCCGTCAGCACTAGCGCTTTGACCGCAATCCAGTTCACGCCATTGGTGTACCAGTAACGACCGCTTGGCGTGTCATTGAACAGGGCGTCGACATCAATCTGCTGCTTCTTGATCAGGTAGTAATCCACCAGCAGGATGCCGAACAGTGGGCCGATGCAGGCCGCGAGCACGTCCAGGGTGTAATGGATCACTTCAGGGTTGTTGAACAGGTTCCAGGGCGTGATAAAGATCGAAGCTACGGCAGCAATCATGCCGCCTGCACGCCAGCTGATGCGGCTGGGGGCCACGTTGGCAAAGTCGAAGGCCGGGGAAACGAAGTTGGCGACGATGTTGATGCCGACAGTGGCGGTCACGAAAGTAAATGCGCCGAGCAGCACGGCGGTGGTGTTATCGATACGCGCTACGGTGGCAATAGGGTCGTGGATCATTTCACCGAAAATCGGCAGCGTGCCCGAGACAATCACCACCGTCACCAGCGAGAACGCCAGAAAGTTCACCGGCAAGCCCCAGAAATTGCCGCGGCGCACGTCGGCCATGCTGCGGCAATAGCGGCTGAAATCACCGAAGTTCAGCGTCGGGCCGGAGAAGTATGAGACCACCAGCGCGATGGCCATGACCACCTGCCCGAACGCCGCCCAGCCGGATAACTCTTTTTCAGCCAGGGTGAAACTGATGTTATCCCAACCGGCGCGCCAGACAATCCAGCCTGCCAGCGCGAACATCACCGCGTAAACGGCAGGACCGGCCCAGTCGATGAAGCGCTTGATCGATTCCATGCCGGTCCAGAATACAGCAGCCTGGACCACCCACAACGCCAGAAAACCGAACCAGCCAAGCCACGACAACCCGAGAAAGGTCGGGTTCTGATACGCAGCCAGTTCCGGGAAGAAACGCAAAACCACGATCACCAGTGCGCTGGACGCCAGATAGGTTTGAATGCCGTACCACGCCACTGCAATCAGCCCGCGGATGATTGCAGGAATGTTGGCACCGAATACCCCGAAGGCCAGGCGGCAGATGACCGGGTAGGGCACGGCGGCTTGCTGGCTGGGTTTGGCGACCAGATTGGCAATCACCTGAATGATGCAGATGCCCACCAGCAGCGCAATCAACACTTGCCAGCTGGCCAGGCCGAGCGCGAAGAGGCTGGCGGCGAAAACGTAACCGCCGACGCTGTGCACGTCGCTCATCCAGAACGCCAGAATGTTGTACCAGGTCCACTTCTGCTGCACCGGCCCCAGATCATGGTTGTGCAGGCGCGGGCTGTATCCGGCCGGGCGTTGGTCTGTCATAGCGTTACTCCCTCGATGGATCGTGGCGGGATCGGGGTACGATCGATGATATTTTTGTATACGATCCTGTACGCAAAAGATGTGCCATACGTTTTTTCATAGGCAAAAAGTCAATGCGCGCTATGCCAGCTGGCGTTCCAGTCCAGAAAAGTCAGCACAGTGGGCACGTCCGTCATAGCGCTTAAAGCGCACACTAACGGAGCGCAATGGCCCATTTTCGGTGCGATTTTGCAGGCTGCCCAGCCCATAGGCGTTGCTTGGCGGCTTAGATAGCGCTATTCATCAAGTGGTACATCGGGCACTATTCCTGTATACGATCTGTACCGAAAAAGTGATCTGAAACCATGACTCGACCTGCCAGCGCTCCCTTGTTCCTGACGCCCGCTGCCGATGAAAAAGGCCGCGACGAGCAAATTTATCAGCACGTACTGGAAGCAATCGTCGAGCACCGGCTTGCGCCAGGCACGCGTTTGCCCGAGGACGCATTGGCTGAAGTGTTCGAGATCAGCCGGACCGGCATTCGCAAGGTCTTGCAGCGCCTGGCCCTGGAACGGCTGGTGACCTTGCGTCCCAAGCGCGGCGCAGAGGTCGCGCAACCGTCGGCGCAGGAAGCGCAGGATGTGCTGGGTGCCAGGCAGTTGATCGAACCCGCGCTGATGGCCGATATCGCCGCACGGGCAGGCGGTCAGCGTCTGGAATCACTGCGTGCGCTCTGTGAACAGGAACATGAGGCGCAACACGCCGGGCGTCACAGCGAAGCTATTCAGTTGTCGGCCAGATTTCATGTGCAATTGAGCGCGTTGGCGGGCAATCAGGTATTGACCGAGCAAGTCGCGCAGCTCGCTACGCGTTCTTCGCTGATCGTGGCGGTGTACGGTTCGCGGCGCAGCGTCGGCTGTGATTGTGGTCAGCACGTTGACTTGCTGACCTTGCTCGAAGCCGGGCAGGGCGAACAGGCCCGCGAGTGGATGGCCGAGCATCTGCGCCGTATCCGCGCCAGCCTGAATGTAGATGCAC
Source organism: Pseudomonas sp. Pme6b (assembly GCF_058129925.1). Classification (NCBI taxonomy): domain Bacteria; kingdom Pseudomonadati; phylum Pseudomonadota; class Gammaproteobacteria; order Pseudomonadales; family Pseudomonadaceae; genus Pseudomonas; species Pseudomonas sp. Pme6b. The sequence goes on along the minus strand of NZ_CM176704.1, from coordinate 4,160,446 downwards.
CGGTGAGCGAGACAGTAGATTTTCATAGCATTTTCAAACGGCGCTGAAGGAGTTCCGGTGCGTATTCAAGTGATCAACCCCAACACCAGCGAAGCCATGACCCACAAGATTGGCCTCGCGGCGCAAGCCATTGCACGCCCCGGTACGCAGATTCTTGCGTGCAGTCCCGATGATGGCCCGGTGTCTATCGAAGGCCATTTTGACGAAGCGATAGCGACCCTTGGCGTGCTGGAAGAGATACGCAAAGGCCGTGAGCAACAGGTCGACGCGCACATCATCGCCTGTTTCGGCGATCCTGGCCTGCTGGCAGCCCGCGAGTACGCCAGCGCACCTGTTATCGGCATTGCCGAAGCGGCTTTCCATATGGCCAGTCTGATTTCCACCCGCTTCGCAGTGGTCACCACGCTGACCCGAACGCGGATCATCGCCGAGCACCTGTTGCAGCGCTATGGCTTCAGCGAACTGTGCACCTCGGTACGTTGTATCGATCTACCGGTGCTGGCGCTGGAAGAGAGCGGGCCTGAGCTGATCGAGTGCATGGCCGAACAGGCTCGCCGGGCACGTGATGAAGAGGGGGCAGGTGCCATTGTGCTGGGCTGCGGCGGGATGGCCGATCTGGGTCGGCAATTGAGTGAAGCGATTGGTCTGCCGGTGATCGACGGCGTGGCGGCGGCGGTGAAACTGGCAGAGTCGCTGGTGGACCTTGGGCTGAGTACCAGCAAACACGGCGACCTGGCCGACCCCATCGGCAAACCGTTCAAAGGGCGATTTGCCTACCTGAGCCGATAAAATGTGCGTCCGCAAATGCACTGACACACGCTTTGGGTGATGCTCCGCGGCACAAAGATCGGACGCAGAGCGTCCAGAACGGCGCCCCACGCTGGAGCGTAGGGAACGATAGTCTCAACGACCACTATCTTCTGGACGCTCCGCATTCTCTATCGACGGAGCGTGTGGCGATCGCTCCCACGCGCCGCGTGTTAGCGCACTTCTGGACGCTCTGCGTCCGATCTTGAGCACCAAGGGTGCGCCTTACATGGCCGGCACGCCACCCGCAACCAGCGCTTCTGTCGTGGCGTCTGGCACCACAATGGTGTTGTTGCCCGGAGTCAGAATCACCTTGCGGCAATCCTCTTCCTTCTTGTCGAACAGCTTGTAACCTTTCGCAGCATCTTCCAGCGACATGCGGTGGGTGATGATGGCTTCCGGTTCGAGTCGTCCCGCTTCGATGTGCTCGAGCAGTTCAGGCATGAAGCGATGGACATGGGTCTGGCCCATCTTGAACGTCAGGCCCTTGTCGAACGCATCGCCGAACATGAAACCGTGGATAAACCCTGCGTAAACGCCCGGTACGCTCACTACGCCGCCACGCCTTACCGCTGCGATGCACTGACGCAATGCCTTGCCACTGCTGCCTTCCAGTTTCAGCGTGGCCAGAATGGTTTCGGTGGTGCTGCCCTTGGCTTCGAAACCGACTGCATCGACCACACCGTCCACGCCGCGCATGCCAGCTGTCTGACGAATGATGGTATCGGCCGGGTCATCGTCGTCATCGAAATTGATCGGGATCACACCATAGGTTTTCTGCGCGTAGGCCAGGCGATACGGGTGGTGATCGACCATGAATATCTTCTCGGCGCCGAGCATTCTCGCGCATGCGGCGCTCATCAGACCCACCGGACCAGCGCCATAGATGGCAACGCTCGAACCCTGGCCGATGCCCGCATTGGTTACCGCCTGCCAGGCAGTGGGCAAGATGTCGGAAAGGAACAGAACCTTCTCGTCAGCCAGTGTGCCCGGCACTTTGAACGGGCCGACATTGGCCTTTGGCACGCGCACGTACTCAGCCTGACCGCCGGGAATGCCGCCATACAGATGACTGAAACCGAACAGTGCTGCCCCTGGCGGAATGGACTTTTTGTTGATGATCGCGCCGCGCCCGGTGTTGGTGGTTTCACAGGCTGCGAACAGGTCGATGTTGCAGAAAAAGCAGCTGCCGCAAGCAATCACAAAAGGGATCACTACGCGATCACCTTTCTGCACAGCGGTGACCGCCGGGCCAGTCTCTTCCACAATGCCCATGAACTCATGGCCGAATATGTCGCCGTGTTCCACCGTGGGTATCTTGCCGCGATACAAGTGCAGATCAGAGCCGCAGATTGCGGTCGCGGTGGCTTTCAAAATGATGTCGTCAGCTTCTTGTATTTCCGGGTCTGGCACTGTGTCGACCTTCACACTGTTCGCGCCGTGGTAAGTCAAAGCTCTCATGATTAATCCTCGATGGCGGCAGAAGTTCTGATCCGTACTGAAGATGAACCATGAGGATTTTGTTGGTTCAGCGCGATTGGTCGAAGCGGGACTAACGGTAGGTCAATTGCGAAACGCCGTCATGTCCTGCAACAGCATGCCCATCAGGCGGTTGGCACCGACGCTGAGCTGCCGACCCAGACGGCTGATCAAATGCGTCTGCGGGCTGCTGAACACCTCATGCTGCAAGGGCAGGGCGCGCAGTTTTCCGGCCTTTATCTCCTCCTCCACAACAAAGGTCGGCAACAGCGTGACGCCACCCTGCATGGCGAAATGCTTGAGCATGGCGAAGGTGCTGCAGGTCAGTGTCGGCTGCACTGTAATACCCAGTTGATGTTCGGCCTGCAGAAGAATCTGGCGAATGCCGTAAGACACAGCAGGCAGCGCGACACGGTAGTGTTCCAGTGCCCGCAGCTCTATCGGAGCCTGCTCTTGCGTCAGCGGATGATCGGGTGCGGTGATCACGCACACTGGCTTGCGCTGATGGGCGTGAGAGCGGATTTTCGGGTCGGCAGCGGGGTTGAAGACCAGGCCGATATGCGCTTCGTCCTCCACCACCTGGCGAATCACCTCGTTGCTACCACAAACGTTCACGAGCAGTTCGATGCGCGGGTACAGCTCGGAAAACCGGGCCAGCGGCTGCGCGAGGCTTTCAAGAAAACCTTCTCCGGACACCAATGTCACCGAGCCGCTGTGCAGGCCTTTCAGCGCCTGAATCGAATCCAGCAGGACCTCCTGCTGCGTCAGTCGCTGGCGGTAGTAGGCCAGCACCTTGTCGCCTGCTTCAGTGGGTTTGACCCCTCGGCGATGGCGCTCGAGCAATGGCGAGCCGAGCTCCTGTTCCAGTTGCGCGATCTGGCGGCTGACCGCCGAGGGCGCGACGTTGAGGAAGTCGGCGGCAGCCCTGACGCTGCCCAGCCGCACGGCTTCGAAGAAATACAGGATGCGTCGATCTTGCACCAGGCTCATAAGGCTCCTGTAGAGGCTCTGTGTTGCGCTAAAGGCAACATAAATTCGATTTGAGGATTATTGCTGAGAGGTGAGAACGCTGTCCATACTCGGATCATCAGCACATTGCTCGCCGAAAAGGCTCGCAGCGTCGTTCTCGAATTCGTACAAAACCTTTGACCGGGATGCAGACATGACTTTGAAAGCAGGTGTGATCGGATTGGGCAACATGGGCGGCGGCATGGCTGCCACGCTGGCGGGCAAGGGCTTTGATGTCAGCGGCTTCGACTTGTCGCAGGCTGCGCTGGCCCAGGCTGAAAGCAAAGGCGTCAAGCCGGTTGCCGACCGCAAACAACTGATTCAAGGCGTGGATATTCTGATCCTGTCGCTGCCCAAGGCCGAGCATGTGGAGTCGGTGTGTCTCGGTGCGGGCGGTATCAGCGAGTTCGGTCGCAACGGCTCGATCGTGGTCGATACCACCACATCAACACCGGAAATGAGCCGTAAGGTCGCCGCTGAACTGGCCAAAACCGGCATTGCCTTTATCGATGCACCTGTCTCGGGCGGCCCGAAAGGCGCAGCCACCGGCACCATGTCGATGGTCATCGGCGCTGAAGATGCCGATCTTGCGCGCGCCATGCCGATTTTGGAAGGAATGAGCGGCACACGCGTGCACGTCGGCCAGTGCGGCGCAGGCAATGTGGCCAAGATCGCCAACAACATGCTGGCCGCCTGCCACCTGATCAGCACTGCCGAAGCCGTGGCGATGGCCGCGCGTGCAGGTGTCGATCCGGAAAAACTTCTGCAGGGCCTGAATGCCGGTTCCGGACGCAGCGGTGCCACGCAAGTGATGTTCCCGACCTGGGTACTCAACAAGGCCTATGACTCGGGTTTCACCATGGGCCTGATGCGCAAGGACGTCGGCCTGGCCAGCGATCTGGCGGACAGCCTGGGCATGGACCTGCCGCTGTCGCGGGTCGTCGCGCAATTGTGGCAGGCCAGCAGCGAAACCCTTGCGGACAACGAAGACTTCTGCGCCATCGTGCAACGCACCGATGGCAAACTTTACGGTCATGGAGAATAAGCGATGAGCACTGCAAAAATCCTCGAACTGATGCGTCCTTACTGGGGCGATCGCAGTGTCATCGCCAGCTACGTCGGCGGCCAGTTCATCGAAGGCCACGGCGCGCCGGTTGAAGTGCGCAATGCCCATGACGACAGCCTGTTGCTGAGCTTTCCGGACGCTGACGAGTCGTTGGTCGACATCGCCGACAAGGCGGCCAAGGCTGCGCAGCAGCAATGGTGGGCGCTGACCGCTCAGGCGCGGGGTCGCGCCATGTACCAGGTAGGCAATCTGATTCGTGAAGAACTGGAACATCTTGCGCAGATCGAATCCCTGACCGCCAACAAGCCGATCCGCGATGCCCGCGTTGAAGTGCTCAAGGTAGCCGAGATGTTCGAGTATTACGCCGGCTGGGCAGACAAGCTGCATGGCGAAATCATCCCGGTGCCGACCACCCACCTCAACTACGTGACCTACGAACCGCTGGGCACGGTGTTGCAGATCACCCCGTGGAACGCGCCGATCTTCACCTGCGGCTGGCAGATCGCCCCGGCGATTGCGGCGGGTAACGCAGTCATCCTCAAACCGTCGGAACTGACGCCGCTGAGCTCTTTAATGGTCGGTGTGCTGATTGAGCGCGCGGGAGTACCGAAAGGGCTGGTCAACGTGATTGCCGGTTTCGGCCATTCCATCGGCCAGGCGTTCATTGCCAAGGCTGACCTCCGCAAAGTGGTGTTCGTCGGCTCGCCAGCGACCGGTCGGCATATCGCCGTGGCTGCGGCGCAGCGCTGTATTCCCGCGGTGCTGGAGCTGGGTGGCAAGTCAGCCAACATCGTATTCGACGATGCGGATCTGGAAGTGGCCTTGCGTGGCGCTCAGACGGCGATTTTCTCCGGTGCCGGGCAAAGTTGTGTCTCCGGCTCACGGCTGCTGGTGCAGGAATCGATTTTCGAGAAGTTCACCAAAGCGCTGGCGGTGGCGGCGACTCAGTTCAAGGTCGGCGACCCCGGCGACCCGGACACCCAGATCGGCCCGATCAACAATGCCAAGCAGTACAACCACGTGAAGAGCATGGTCGAGCGCGCATTGAAAGACGGCGCAAGACTGATTGGCGAGCAGGCTGATCCGATCCCGAACAAGCCGGGTTATTACGTCAACCCGACGGTGTTGGCGGGCACCAACGAGCTGCATTGTGCGCAGGAAGAAATCTTCGGCCCGGTGGTGGTAGCGATTCCGTTCAAGGATGAAGAAGACGCGATCCGCATCGCCAACGACAGCCGTTTTGGCCTGGCCGGTGGCGTCTGGACCCGTGATGTCGGGCGCGCCCATCGCGTTGCCAGACAGGTGCGTGCCGGGACGTTCTGGGTCAACGGCTACAAGACTATCCACGTCAGCTCGCCGTTTGGCGGCTATGGTGAAAGTGGTTATGGCCGTTCTTCGGGTCTGGATGCGCTGCGCGAGTACAGCGAAGTGAAAAGCGTCTGGGTCGAAACCGCCGCCAAGCCTGCCGCCAGTTTTGGCTACGGCGCGAGTCTGGAGTAAGTACATGCCTATTTCAAAGACACTGATCGACGAAGCAACTGTCTGGCGCCGCACGATCCACGCTGCGCCGGAGCTGGGGTTTCAGGAGCTGAAAACCTCGGACAAGGTGGCTGATCTGCTGAGTAGCTTCGGCATTCAGGTGCACCGCGGTCTGGGCGGTACTGGCGTGGTCGGCACCCTGCGCAATGGCGACGGCCCGACCATCGGCATTCGTGCCGACATGGACGCTCTGCCTATTCAGGAGCTGGGCGACAGCGTGCACAAGTCGGCCCATAAGGGCTGCATGCATGCCTGCGGACACGATGGCCATACGGCAATTCTGCTGGCCACCGCCCGGCACCTGTCGGAAACCCGCCGGTTTGCTGGCACAGTGCATTTTGTCTTTCAGCCTGCCGAGGAAAACCTCGGCGGCGCGCAACGGATGATCGAAGACGGTCTGTTCGAGCGCTTTCCGATGGAAGCGATCTACGGTTTGCACAACTGGCCGGGCGTGCCTGCTGGCAAGGTGGTGATCAATCCAGGGCCGATGATGGCATCGCTGGACACCTTCGAAATCACCCTGACTGGCAAGGGCAGCCATGCGGCCATGCCGGACAAGGGCAATGACCCGATTGTGGCTGCTGCCGAACTGGTGCTCGGGCTGCAGACCATCGTTTCCCGTCGTCTGTCGCCACTGGATTCTGCGGTGGTCAGCATCACCCAGTTCCACGCCGGTGAAGCAATCAACGTCATCCCGGAAACCGCAGTTTTGCGCGGCACGGTGCGTTGTTTGCAAACGCCGGTGCGCGAGAAGGTTCAGCAACTGATCGGCGAGTTCGTCGAGCGTTTGCCGACGGCCTTCGGGGTGCGTGGCGAACTGGTCTACAACGTGGGGTATCCGGTGACTGAAAACCACGTCGATGCTGCTGCTACGATCCGCCGCGCAGCGGTCGCCGCGGTGGGGGAGAACAACGTGCAGTGGGGCTGCAACCCGTCGATGGCCTCCGAAGACTTCGCCTTCATGCTGCATGCCTGCCCGGGTGCGTACATCTGGATGGGCGTCGATGGCGAGAAACCGTCGGCGGCGTTGCATAACCCGTATTACGACTTCAACGACCAGGTGATCGAACCGGGTGTGGCGGTCTGGACATCGCTGGTGGAGCAGTGTCTGCCGCTGAGTTGAATGGCTTGCATCCTATGCCGTAGGAGTGAGCTTGCTCACGAAGGCAATGGTCCAGACGCCCTTTTTATGGGGTTGTCCGGCTTCTTCGTGACCAAGCTCACTCCCACCGGGAACGGACTCCTTCAAGGTGCCGCGAGCAACTCCACTGCAATACCGGATATGTCCGGCAGGCAGGTCAGCAGGTGGTCGCGCAGTTCCAGTACTCGCTGGCGCTTGAAGCTGTCCTGCAGCCAGACCAGGTAATAGGCATCCCCGGTGCCAACCGCCGAGTTGAACGGCAGAAAGACCTGACCTTCGTTCAAGTCATCAGCGACCAGAAACAGATCGCCAATCGACACACCGTGCCCTCTGACTGCAGCGGTAATGCCCTGATCAAGGGTGTCGAACACCTTGCCTTTGCTCAACGTCACCTGACCAGAGAGGTCCATCCGGCTCAGCCAGCGCCGCCAGTCGCGGCGGTCGCTGGATGGATGGATAAGTTCAGCGGCCTGAAGCCTCTCTGTTCCCCACGGCTGGTCGCCTAACGTGTCTGCCGAGCAGATCGGAATCAGCCATTCATCGAACAGCTTGCAGGTTTCCACCTCGGCACCAAAGTTGCCATTGCCCAGCAGAATCGCGCAGTCGAAAGGCTCCGAATAGAAGTCCACGCTATCAAAGTCCATCCACACGCTGGAGAGCTGTACCGGCAGGGCAGGCGCAGGCTTTTTGAAGGACTCCAGCGCGTGCAGCAGCCAGCGCATGGTCAGGGTGGACGGTGATTTGAGGCGCAGATTCGCGCCCTGACCCCGGAATGGCTGGCAGGCGTCCTCGATAATCCGGAAGCCGATCTTGAGTTGACTGGACAGCCGCCGGCCCTCGTCACTGAGCGAAAGCCGCGGGCCATTGCGCTCGAACAATCGACAGCCAAGGGTTTCTTCCAGGGTACGAATATGACGACTGATGGCACTCTGGGTAAGGGAGAGCTCCTGCGCAGCACGCGTAAATGAACATGATCGAGCCGCGACTTCAAAGGCTCTCAGCGCGTAAAGCGGCGGTATACGTTCAGTCATGTGATAACTAATCATGATTATTTGTCATAGTAGGTTACACCTTTTTCCATTTTTCCGCGCACGCGTCTCCGGTCAGAATCGCCGGTTCGTCCACTGTCGTAAAAATCAAACAATAAGGCGGTGTTCTTATCTGCTGCGTGCGTGAGGGAATATGCTGCCCAAGTCCGAAAAGCTGTTACGCCAATCTGTTGTAAGACATTTGCTGGAAAGTGACACCGCCCTGGAAATGGGCTGGAGGGTTCAGGCTTACAGGCAGTTCGAGCAGGTGCTGAGTGACAAGGGCTTTCCTTGTCTTTTTGGCCGCCGTGCCAACAAGTCCGGAAGCTGTCTGCTGCTGTTCATCCCCTGTGAGAATGAGCAACAAGCGCTACGTGACGGCATGGAAGCGTACGTAAAGTTCGTTAATGACACGCCACTTGAAGATCGCCTGTTCAACCCGTTGATTGTCATTTTCGAGAAAACCGATTTCAACACCTTGGCCGAAGAGCAGGCTTATGCGTGGGCCACCTTGCAGCATTTACATGACGGTGACCGAACGCCCTGGCCGGCCAAAGCCTGCACAGACCCTGAAGTGTTCGAGTGGACCTATCACTTCGCCGGACTGCGGATGTTCATCAACATGAGCTTTCCCCGTCACAGCGCGATGAAAAGCCGTTCGCTGGGTGGGCACATTGTGTTTGTGGTCAACCCTCGGGAGAACTTTGACGAGGTGGCAAGCGCCGAGACGGAAAGTGGTCGCAAGGTCAGGGAAAAGATTCGCCAGCGAATCGCCGATTACAACAACGGCGTGGTACCCGACACGCTGGGTTTTTTCGGCGACCGTAGCAGCCTGGAATGGAAGCAATACCAACTGTATGAAGAAGGCGGGCTTTCACTGTCCCGTTGTCCTCTGCATATCAAAGTCGACAAGACTGACCATTTGAACGAGCGTTGAGTACCCATGGATATATCGTTGCTGCTGATCTACATGTTCAGCGTCTTCATGCTGATCATCACCCCTGGTCCGGTGGTGGCACTGGTCGTCAATACCAGCCTGGCGTGCGGGCCGAAACGCGCGATGCTGACGGCGCTGGGCACCAACTGGGCATCACTGGTGTTGGTGTTGGTCGCGGCATTGATTCTGACGGGAACGCTGTCGGTGAGCGTAAGCATGCTCAACTGGATCAGCCTGGTGGGCTGTTTCTTCATCGCCTATCTGTCAATGCAGGCGCTGGAACAGGCGTTGCGTTACGCCCAGACGCCGCCTGAAGCAGCGCCAGCGCCGTTGCCTGCGCGTAGCAGGCACAGCGGGCTAGTGACCGGTTTTCTGGTGGGGATTTCCAATCCGAAGGACATCATCTTCTTCGTCTCGTTTTTCCCGCAGTTCATTCACGTCACCGAATCGTTCAAGGGCAGCATTGCCTTGTTGTCGTTGCTGTGGATCATCATTGACCTGTCGATCCTGTTTGCCTACATCTTCCTGATGCGTCAGAAGCTGGCCTTGAAGTACAAGCGCAAGATCGAAGTCGCCTCCAGCGTGACCTTGCTGCTGATCGCGCTGGGCGGGATATTCTATTCGGGCTCGGCACTGTTGAATCAGTAAACGCCTGCGCCGATCAGCACTCGATCAGATTGACTGCCAGCCCACCGCGTGAAGTTTCCTTGTATTTGTCGTGCATGTCCGCGCCGGTATCGCGCATGGTGCGGATGGCGTGGTCCAGCGAGATGAAGTGCTCGCCGTCGCCGCGCAGGGCCATTTGTGCAGCGTTGATTGCTTTCACGGCAGCAATTGCGTTGCGCTCGATGCAAGGGATTTGCACCAGCCCGCCGACCGGATCGCAGGTCAGTCCCAGGTTGTGTTCCAGACCAATTTCCGCCGCGTTTTCCACCTGTTCGGGCGTGGCACCGAGAATTTCCGCCAGGCCAGCGGCGGCCATTGCGCAGGCCGATCCTACTTCGCCCTGACAACCCACTTCGGCACCGGAAATGGACGCGTTCTTCTTGCACAGAATGCCGACCGCAGCGGCGCTGAGGAAGAAACGCACCACGTCGTCATCATTGGCCGTAGGCTTGAACTTCATGAAGTAATGCAGCACCGCAGGCACGATACCCGCCGCGCCGTTGGTGGGCGCAGTCACCATGCGCCCGCCCGCGGCGTTTTCCTCGTTGACCGCCAGGGCGAACAGGTTGACCCACTCCATGGCGCTCAGAGTCGAGCCGATCACGTTCGGGTTATCGAGGTTCTGCAGGCTCTGATGCAGGCGGTAGGCGCGACGGCGCACGTTCAACCCGCCGGGCAGGATGCCGGTTTCAAGCAGGCCCTTGTCGACGCAGGCGCGCATCGCGGCCCAGATGACCATGATTTTCTCGCGAATTTCTTCCTCGCTGCGCCAGACCTTCTCGTTGGCCATCATCAGTTCGGAAATACTCATGCCGTGGGTCTTGCACAGCTTCAGCAACTGCGCGCCACTGAAAAAGTCGTAAGGCAGAACAGTAGTGTCGTTGTCCAGCACGCCGCTGGCTGCCTGTTCGGCATCGATCACAAAGCCGCCACCCACCGAATAGTAGGTTTGCTCGTAAACTTCACCGGTCTTCCCATAGGCGCACAGCGTCATGCCGTTGGGGTGATAGGGCAGGTTTTCATTGAGCAGGCACATGTCCCGCTCCCAGACGAAGGTGATGGCCTGCTCGCCCGCCAGCATCAACTGGTTATCGGCACGCAGCGCGTCGATGCGCTGGTTGACCTGGCCAGGGTCGATCTTGTCCGGCCATTCGCCCATCAAGCCCATGACTGTTGCGCGATCGCTGCCGTGTCCGATGCCGGTGGCTGACAGAGAGCCGTACAATCGCACCTCGATCCGTTCTACGCTGTGCAACCGGTTCTGGTTGCGCAGCTCGGTCACGAACAGTGCCCCGGCGCGCATTGGCCCGACGGTGTGAGAACTGGACGGCCCGATGCCGATTTTGAACATGTCGAAGACGCTGATAGCCATCACGAAGGTCCTTCAGGTGAGATGATGCACGGGAATTTGGTATTCCCCTTTTTCTGTTACTCATCTTTGGCTTCGGCTGTCGAAACGACAAACGATTGTTGCTATGCAACGCTTTAGCGGAACTCTTCAATGAGCAGAATCTTCAACGCACAGATGCACGCCTGGTTACAGGTGTTCGCCTGCGCAGCCCGACATCTTTCCTTCACCCGGTGCGCCGAAGAGCTGCACGTCACTCCCGGCGCGATCAGCCAGCAGATGCGCCAGCTTGAAGAGCGCCTGGGCTTCGCGCTGTTTCACCGGGTCGGGCGCGGGCTGGAGCTGACCGCCGAAGGCCAGCGTCTGGCGGTGGTCGCCAACGAGGTGCAGAGCCGTATCAGCGAAGAGCTGCGTCTGCTGTATTCCGGACGCATTGGCGGGGTGTTCAAGCTGCGCTGCATCCCTTCGTTTCTCAGCAAATGGCTGATGCCACGCCTGCCACGTTTGCAGGAAGCGTTTCCGGACATCCAGTTGCGGATCATTGCCGAAGACAGCAGCGGGTCGTTGCGCGATGACGATTTCGATCTGGCCATCGACCTGAACGACGGCAGCTATCCGGGGCTGTCGACCACGCCGTTGCTGGAAGAAGAGCTGTTTGCGGTCTGTTCGCCAAGCCTGCTGGTGGGCAAGCCGCCACTCGATACGCCCAGCCAGCTGGTGCATTTTCCGTTGCTGCATGACATCACTGCCTGGCGCGGCAGCTACGAATACGCTGAGTGGGAGTTTTATCTGACCGCCATCGGCGCTGATGGTATCGACGTGCGCCGTGGTCACACCTTCAACCGCAACCACCTGACCATCGACGCCGCGCGCATGGGCATGGGCGTGGCCATTGCCCGCAAAGCGCTGATTACTGATGAGCTGGAGCAAGGCTTGCTGATCGTGCCGTTCGGGCATCCGATCAAGGCCAGGAAGAAATACGTCCTGGCCTATCGTGAGGGTGCGCTCTCTACTCCGGCACGCCGCGCCGTGCATGACTGGCTGGTGAACGAAGCGGTGATCTAGCCCGCTCCAGAATCAATGAAACATCTCGGCAATCAGCACGGCGCCGATGAAGGTGCCGAAGTTGGCCAGGAACGATACCAGCACAATTCGCCAGCCCAGACGGCGGAAGGCTGGCAGGTCCTTGGCAATCGACAGGCCGGCAAAGGTCAGCATCGGGGTAATGACCGCCAGCATGTTGATCGAACTGGTCATCCGGGCAATCTCGGCCGCCCAGGGGCAGGCCGGTGAAGTCAGGAACATCGCCACCAGCGACACCATGCACACTGCCGGGATCTTGCGACGGATCAGGTTGCACAGCGCTTCGCCGACGAAGGCACAGAAAATCATGATGCCCATGCCGGTGAATGCATCGGCCGACAGGGTCTTGTAGCCGACATAGTTGGCAATCAGCGCCAGTGCACCGGCTGCCAGCCACGCACTGATCTTGCCCGCCCAGCCCAGTTCCGGAACTTCCAGTGACACATCGCTGTGGCGCAGGCCTTCATCAGTCATGGACGCCTTGGTGGTGCGGCCGATCAGCGGCTCAAGCACCCGATAGCCCCACACCGCCAGTGGCAGGGAGATAAACAGGGTGAAGTAAGTGCCGATGGTGGTGGTGATCAGGTTTGATGCCGCCGCCAGCGTCATGACCTCCTTGGCAACTTCCGGCGTCTGCTGCGGGGCAATCGCTCCGGCTGCAGCAGCCATCATGCTGCCCGAGCCGATGCCCGAGCCCATCGCCAGCGAATTGGGATGGAAGATCCCCAGGCTGGCGATAAAGCCTGCAACGATGGCAATGAACAGCGCACCGAACAGGGTGCCGGTCAGGTACTCGGCCAGTACGCCGCGGCCTTCCGGGGAGTCCATGCCGTAGCGCTCGCCGATGATTGCCAGGCTGGGCTCGCGGCCAACCGAGAACGTCGCGCCGATTGCCTCACGCTTGATGCCCAGCAGCAGCGCGACCGGCAGGCCGAGCACCACGGTGCCGACAAAGTGGCCAAACTCCTGAAACACCAGCGCCCATCCCGAGGCGAACACCACCGGCAGCGAGCCGCCGACGACGAGACCGAGTTTGGCGATGAAAATCAGCAGGGCGGGTTGCAGGATCGAGGCCGAGCGCAGCTGGATGCCGTGATCGATACCGATGCTGCCTGGCAGGCGGCGACTGGCGATCCCGACCATCGCGCCTAACAGCAGCGCCCACACCATCGGTAGCAGCACCACCTTGCCGGGGCCCAGCGGGATACTGATGGCACCGATCATCTCGGCAATGATCAGGATAACGGCGGCCCAGAGATACAGCTTCACCGTCGATGAAACGGCCTGATTGTCGCCCGACACTGCAGCGTGTGAGTTTTGCATGATGATCCCCTTGCCTGCTGAATGGCCTTTTTCAGGCCTTATCAATCGTTATTCTGTTTTTCAGGTCGGCGCGATGAGGCGCCAGGGCAGCGTTGGAAAGTCCATGAAGTCATGGAGGCCGTTATCCGGCCGAGTATTTTTATGAGGTCTGAACGTGATCCGGACCCAGGCTGCTTCGAGCCTTTGCAAGGGGATTACAGGGTGCGTTATTTGAAGGGATGAGCCTTTGAATACGGCACTTTGCTGTCCACACGCAATCGCAGTATGCATAGCGCGAGGTTGCACACCAATATTGCGAATTTTATTTATCGTTGCTTTAAACAGAACGCAGAACGCTAAGGGAATGTGACGCAGAGCGCTCATCATTATGCACAAGTCCGCTTTTGATTCTGGCCGAAGGCCGTAGGAGCGAACTCGTTCGCGAAGACGATGTTGGCTATCGTGCCGACGCTCCGCGTCGTCATGCCGTTCCGGACGCTCCGCGTCCTCTTTGCGACGCAGAGCGTCGAGACCTGCATTCCCACGCGGAGCGTGAGGAACGATAGTCTCAACTCCGTGCCGAAGCTCTGCGTCGATCTGCACGGACAATCCGATTATCGTGCGACGCTCCGCGTCGTCATGCCGTTCTGGACGTTCCGCGTCCTCTTGGCGACGCAGAGCGTCGTGAACTGCATTCCCACGCTGGAGCGTGAGGAACGATAATCTCAACTTCGTGCTGACGTCCCGCGTCGGTGTGTACGGATAATTCAACTATCGTGCAGCCCCTGTCGCTCTCACTAATTAGTAGGCGGGACTGCTCAGTTCCAGCGCCCTGGCGCATTCCTCCAGTGAGCGCCGCTGGGTGTCGGCATACAGGTCCAGTTCGTTGAGCGTCCCGCGTCCCAGTGCCTGCTCGAAATCCTGCTGATTCGAATTCGTCGCGTAGTGCGCCTGTGCGTTATCGCCCAGGTTGGACTGGAAAATGCCCGCCGCACTGACCGGCAAAAAGTCTTCGTACACCAGTGGCTCGAAGCGCACGTGACCTGCGTCGACAAGCTGTTCCAGACTGCCGGATGCATGCTCGGCAATACCTGATTCGGTCGGGAAATAGCGGAAGTAGGCCAGGCCCTGCCTGCGCATTTCAGCGTGGCTGTCCGGAAACGCCTCGAACGTGTTTTCCAGCAGTTCGGCATAGCGCAGGGCATTCGCCTCATTGGGGAACTCACCCAGCGCGTCGCGGGCCTTGTTCAGCAGCCGGTCATACAGCTCGCGACCTTTGGGGGTCAGTGCAGCGCCACGCTGTTCGATCTCGCCGAAGCGTGCCGAGTGGCTGCCCGACTGACCAATGAACGTAATGGGTTCTTCAAGCGCCTTGAAGCTGGTCTGGCGCAACAGAATCGGACACTGGCGACGCGGTGGCCCTTCAACCACGGCCTTGGGCGTGATGCCTTTGCCGGGCATGCCGCTTTGCACCGCATCGATGTCAAGCGTGCGCGGGGTGAGGTGGTTGATGTGCGTGCCACGAAACGCCACCACATCAGCGATCAGGCGATGCTGGACGTTGAGCTTCTGGTACTCGTCAAGCGAGACCGTCGCCGTGTTATGCCAGCGAAAGGTTTCCAGCGCCTGCTGAATGAACTCGGCAGCGTCGGGCTCGCTCAACCCGCCGTCTGTCTCATGCTTGTCGATCAACGCCAGGGCACCGGGCGTGAAGATTCTGCGCTTGGCCAGCACCTGACTGGCAAACTCGCGCAGGCTGTCACTCTCGATCAGTTCCAGGCGCAGCAGTGAGGTAAACACCCGAAACGGGCTGACCTGCAACGCCTGTTCATGCACGGCACGAAACGCTGTGGAGTGAACCGGCACACCGGCTTCGGTCAGGTCGTAATAACCGACCGGCTGCATGCCCATCACCGCAAACAGGCGGGCGAGGGTGGCCAGTTCCTCAGCCGTACCGACGCGGATCGCGCCGTGGCGTTCCATGTCCAGCCGCTGGATCTCGCCGGTCTGGCGCAGGCTGTTCAGCACCTGGCTGTCGCGGCTCATGGCCTGCGCATTGACCTCGCTGACCAGCCCCATCAGCGTGCCGTACAGCGGCACTTCGTGCTGGTACATCTGCGACATGGCGCGAGAAAAGCCCGCGCGGATCTGGTCCGGGTCGGCAAAGCGTGCAGTGCTCATCAGGATGGTTTCTCCGTACGTGTTCAAGCCAGCGCTGACAGGCAACGCTCGAAAATATCCAGCCCTTCGTGCAGAACATCGGGCTCGATGGTCAGCGGGATCAGCAGGCGGATGATGTGCCGCGACTTGCCGCTGGGCATCAACAACAGGCCAGCGTCCCTCGCTGAGGCCAATAGGTCGGCAAGCTGCCGGGTCCCTGGCTCGCCATCCGCTGTGATCAGTTCGATACCGCGCATGCAGCCTACGCCGGTCAGCCTGCCCAGGTACGGCGACAGCTTGCCTGCCTGCCAAGCGTTATAGCGCGAGACAGTGGCGTTTTCCTGCTGTTCACCCCAGGTGGACAAATTGGCATCAGTCATTTGTGCCAGCGAGGCCAGGCCCGCAGCGCAGCCAATCGGGTTGCCGGAATAGGTGCCGCCGAGCCCGCCCTTGGGCAGGTTGTCGAGCAAATGCTTGCGACCGACCACGGCGCCCAGCGGAATGCCGCCTGCGATGCTCTTGCCCAGCAGAATAAGGTCCGGCTCGATGCCCAGGCGGCTGAACGCAAAGCGCTGCCCGGTACGGCCGAAACCGGATTGAATTTCGTCGGCGATCAACACGATGCCATGTTCATCGCAGAACGCTCGCAGCGCCTGAGCAAAATCCGCCTCCATGGCCAGAAAGCCGCCTTCACCCTGCACCGGTTCAAAGATGATGCAGGCGACATCGTTGACATCGATCTCTACGCTGAACAGTCGCTCCAGTGCCTTTAGCGCCTGCTCGGTGGTCACGCCGTTGTCCTTGCTGGGAAACGGAATGTGAAACACCGGGCCGGGCAGCACGCCGACTTTCTGTTTATAGGGCGCCACCTTGCCATTGAGGTTCAGGGTTGCCAGTGTTCGGCCGTGAAAGCCGCCATCGAAGGCAATCACAGCCGTGCGGCCCGTCGCGCCACGTACGATCTTCAAGGCGTTTTCCGCCGCTTCCGCACCGCTGTTGGTGAGCATGCCGCTGAGCGGGTAACTCACCGGTACGAACTCCGTCAGTTGCCGCATGAAGCGGATATACGGATCGTGAGGCGTAGCGTTGAAGCAATAGTGGGTCAGCTTTGCCGCCTGATCCTGAATGGCCGTGACCACCTGAGGGTTGCAATGCCCCAGATTGAGCACCCCGATGCCGCCGACAAAGTCGATATAGCGCTTGCCGGTGGTGTCCCATACTTCGGCATTGCGGCCGTGGGACAACGTTATGCTGTGGACAAACGAAATGGATTCGCTGATGTGTTCGCTCATCGGCCTGGACCTGACTCCGGGGGATCATGATGGCCTTATCCAAACAAACATCGGGCAACGCTCGCAAACGAAATAAAATCACCGGGTCATTCCAATAATTCCCGATGTAGCCGCTTTCGTTGCTGTTAATGGCAGGCAGTTCATTCCTAAAAGGAATCATGTTTTTCAAAAACGTCGTTTGTGGGCCAGCCCCGAGTGGATCAATACTGGGTTCATCAGTGATTTCCACCGTTTCCATGACAGGAGAATCAACATGGTTGCCGAGTTATTAGCACGTCTGGGCGTGGCGAACAGTGCCCACACACAAGGGGACTATCCGGTTTACACCCCGATTGATGGCAGCCAGATTGCCTCGGTCACGCTTGAAGGCAAGGAGCAGGTCGTGGCGCGCATCGACAGCGCCCACAATGCGTTTCTAAAGTGGCGCACAGTACCGGCCCCACGGCGTGGCGAGCTGGTGCGGATCTTTGGTGAAGTGCTGCGTGAGCACAAGGCTGATCTGGGCGAACTGGTATCGGTCGAGGCCGGCAAGATCACTCAGGAAGGTCTGGGTGAAGTGCAGGAAATGATCGACATCTGCGACTTTGCCGTCGGTCTGTCGCGTCAGTTGTACGGCCTGACCATCGCCTCCGAGCGTCCCGGTCATCACATGCGCGAAACCTGGCACCCGCTGGGTGTGGTCGGCGTGATCAGCGCGTTCAACTTTCCGGTTGCGGTCTGGGCCTGGAACACCACGCTGGCGCTGGTCTGCGGCAACCCGGTGATCTGGAAGCCTTCGGAAAAGACTCCGCTGACGGCACTGGCCTGTCAGGCGCTGTTCGACAAGGCGCTGAAGATTTTCGGTGATGCGCCCGCAGCACTGGCGCAGTTGGTGATCGGTGATCGTGACGCCGGTGAAGCGCTGGTCGATGACCCGCGCGTGCCACTGATCAGCGCCACCGGCAGCACCCGCATGGGCCGCGAAGTCGGTCCGCGTGTTGCTGCCCGTTTCGGGCGCAGCATTCTGGAGCTGGGCGGCAACAACGCGATGATTCTGGCCCCGAGCGCCGATCTGGACCTGGCCGTGCGCGGCATTCTGTTCAGCGCCGTGGGCACTGCCGGTCAGCGCTGCACCACGCTGCGTCGTCTGATTGTGCATCGGTCGATCAAGGACGAAGTGGTTTCCCGGGTTAAAGCGGCCTACGCCAAGGTGCGTGTCGGTGATCCTCGTGAAGGTAATCTGATCGGTCCGCTGATTGACCAGCAAGCATTTTCGGCCATGCAGAATGCGCTGACCAAGGCGCGCGACGAGGGCGGTCAGGTGTTCGGTGGCGAGCGTCAGTTGCAGGACAAATACCCGAACGGCTACTACGTCACGCCGGCCATTGCCGAAATGCCTGGCCAGAGCGAAGTCGTGCGTCACGAAACCTTCGCGCCGATTCTCTTCGTGCTGGCTTACGACGACTTCGAAGAGGCCTTGCGCCTGAACAACGAAGTGCCGCAGGGCCTGTCGTCGTGCATTTTCACTACCGACCTGCGTGAGGCCGAGGCTTTCCAGAGTGCCGCGGGCAGCGATTGCGGTATTGCCAACGTCAATATCGGCACCAGCGGTGCGGAAATCGGCGGGGCATTTGGTGGCGAGAAGGAAACCGGTGGGGGGCGCGAGTCCGGCTCCGATTCGTGGCGCGCCTACATGCGCCGGCAGACTAATACCGTCAACTACTCCCGCGAGTTGCCGCTGGCTCAGGGCATCGTTTTCGACTGATGTGAACCGGGCGCTTATTGCCGACATTGCTGGAGCTTTTCGATGGTGCAGTTTGCTGAAGGCTGTCTGTGGGAACAATTGACTCCGCAACGTCCGGTCAGTCCGGCCTTGATTGGGGACCGAAGCGCCGACGTGTGCATCATCGGCGCAGGTTTCACCGGTTTGTCGGCGGCGTTGCGGTTGCTGGAAGGCGGCAAATCGGTGTGCGTGGTGGAAGCTCATCAGGTTGGTCATGGCGGCTCCGGGCGCAACGTCGGTCTGGTGAATGCAGGCACCTGGGTGGCACCCGATGAACTGGACAAGGTATTGGGCAGTGTCGAGGCCAGCCGCCTCAATAGTGCATTGGGCGCGGCTCCGGCGCTGGTGTTTTCGACTATCGACAAGTACCGCATCGAGTGTCAGGACACCCGCACCGGCAACCTGCACATGGCCCACAATGCAAAAGGACTGGCTGATCTGCGCAGCCGTGCCGAGCAGTGGCAGCGGCGCGGTGCCAGGGTCGAACTGCTGACCGGAAAACCCTGTGAAGATGCCTGTGGCACCGACAAGGTCAGCGGGGCATTGCTCGATCACCGTGCCGGTACGGTGAACCCGATGGCGTATGTGTCAGGCATGGCGCTCAATGTTGTGGCGCTGGGCGGTCAGTTGTTTGGCGAGTCTCCCGTCAACGGGCTGCAACGCACTGCCGATGGCTGGAAAGTGTCCACCGCCGCGGGCAGTGTGCGCGCCGAGAAGGTCATCATTGCCTCCAACGCCTACACCGAAGGTGAGTGGACCGACGTCAAGGATCACATCTTCGCAGGCTACTACTATCAGGTCGCTTCACAGCCGCTCAGCGGCAGCGAGCAGGCGGGCATTCTGCGTGGCGGGCAGGGTTCCTGGGACACGCGCACGGTGCTCAGCAGTATTCGTCGCGATGCCCACGGGCGACTGGTGCTGGGCAGCCTTGGCAACGCTGGCAATTATCCGCTGTGGTTTATTCGTCAGTGGGCTGATCGCATCCAGCAGCACTACTTTCCCCAGTTGGGTCGGGTTGAGTGGCAGAGCACCTGGACTGGCCGAATCGGTTTCACGCCCGACCATTTGCTGCGTCTGTTCGAGCCTGCGCCCGGCTTGCTGGCCGCGACCGGTTTCAATGGCCGCGGCGTAACCACCGGAACGCTGGTGGGCAAGTGCTTTGCTGATTACCTGCTGAGCAACGACGCAACTGCGCTGCCGGTGAGCTTTTCCAGCAGCAAAAAGGTCTCGGCCAATGGCCTGCGTACGCTGGCTTACGACGCCGGTTTCACGCTGTATCACGCTGGCCAGTGCTTACGCGTGGTGCTCTGAGCCGACTGGCTTTCAAGCCATTCTGCTTTTGATTCGCAGCTCCGCACACAGCCCGCCCTGCGCTGAATTACGCAGGTGCAGGCTGCTTTCCAGTTTGCGCACGATCATATCGACGATCGCCAGCCCCAGCCCAGCGCCATTGCTGTGGCCCTGACTGTAGAAGCGTTCAAAAAGGCGTGCTTTCTGTTTCTCGTCGATACCCGGCCCTGCGTCTTCGACTGACAAGTACGCGCTGCCGTCTTCCTGGCGGTTGAGCATCACGCGAATCTCGCTGGCCGGCGGGGCGAAGTTGAGCGCGTTGGTCAGCAGATTCTGCAGTGCGATGGTGATCGCTGATGGGTCGCTGTGGATCACGCAGTCATCGCCCGCCTCGAACACCAGATCGACACGCTTCTCCAGTGCCAGCGGCGTGAGCTCGGCCATTTCCTCGCGCACCAAAGTGTTCAGTTCAAAGGTTTGTAACTGGCTGACTTCAAGGCGCGGCTCAAGTCGGGCCATCGTCAGCAACTGGCTGGCCAGACGGGCAGCACGGTCGACGCCGTGCACGAGAAAATCCAGTGCCTCCAGACGCTGTTCCGGGGTTTCAGCCTGGCGGGCGTTCTGTGCGTGGATGCGCAGAATGGTCAGCGGTGTACGCAGTTCGTGGGCGGCGTCGGCGATAAACCGCCGCTCGCGCTCCAGCACGCTTTCGATCTGGGTCAGCAGACGGTTGAGCGCGTGTTGCATGGGTTCGAGCTCTTTGGGCAGCGGTGTTATATCAAGCGGCTCAAGGCTTTCGGCATCGCGTTGGCGAATGACCCTGGCCATCGACTGCAACGGGCGCAGGCCCCAGCCGATCGCCAGCCAGATCGCGACCACCAGCAGCGGCACGCCGATCAGCGTCGGCCACAAGGTGTGGCTGACAATGCGCTGAATCAGGTCCTGACGCACATCGTCGCGCTCACCGACCCAGATCAGGAAACCCTGCTGCGGGTCGGCCAGGAGGAAGCCGCACCACTCATGCCCGTTCTCGACCAGATCATGCGAGCCTTCTTCTGCGGGAGGCGCACTGAGCAGCGGCGCTTCGGCCGAACGCACCAAAAGCTCGCCCGACGTGCGCCAGACCTGAAACGTCAGCCGGGTTTCGTACGGATGGGCAACGCCACTGGTGCCGACCCGGCTCATGGCCTGATCGAACGCCTGATAAAGCTTGTCCAGATCCTGCTCACCCGCAGCGCGCTGGCGCAGCACACCCTGCAACAGGCGCGCGCTCTGGGCCAATTGCGCATCGTAGACTTCTTCGATTTCGTGATGGCTGTCGCGCAGCGCGAGCAGGCTTATCGCCAGGTTGCCGAGCAGCAACAGCACCAGCACCGGGACCAGAATGCGCGCGCGTACCGAGGTCATGCCTTGAGCTCCAGCAGGTAGCCGACGCCGCGCACGGTGCGGATCAGTTCGGTGGACAGTTTCTTGCGCAGGTTGTGAATCAACACTTCCAGAGTGTTGCTTTCGACCTTGTCCTGCCAGCCATACAGGGTATTGGACAAGCGCTCGCGGGTGACCACCTTGCCGGGGCGGATCATCAATTGGTGCAGCAGTTGATATTCCATTGGCGTCATCGGCACTTCGCTGCCCTGAAAACTGACCTGCTGCGAAGCCGGGTCGAGGCTGATGCCGGCGTGTTCCAGCAACGGCTGCGCACGTCCCTGGCTACGCCTGAGCAAAGCCCGGACCCGGGCTTTGAGTTCATCGACGTCGAACGGCTTGATCAGGTAGTCGTCTGCACCGGCGTCCAGACCGGCAATACGGTCGGCGGTGCCGTCGCGCGCGGTCAGGATCAGCACCGGCAGGGCAAGCTCTTCGGCGCGCAACTGGCGCAGCAGATCGAAACCATCCATGCGCGGCAGGCCGAGGTCGAGCAGCAACAGGTCGAAGGGTTCGCTGCGCAGGGCGTGCAGCGCGCTCAGCCCGTCTTCCAGCCAGTCCAGCGTGTAGCCCTCGGTGTTCAGGGCCACACGGATGCCTTGGCCAATCGCACGATCATCCTCGACAAGAAGCAGGCGCATAGGGTTGTGACCAATGAATAGGGTGAGAAGGGCGCCATCATGCCGTCAGCAGGCAGCGTCGCGAAGTGCCGTGTGTCCGGGAAGATGTTACGAGCTGTTGCGTATTAAGCTTTTCCTAAGACTGGTTTCGCACAGTAGCGGCTCCTTAACTGCCTGTGAGTATCTGTCATGCGTAAAGTCCTGCTGGTTTCCCTGTTGCTGGCCAGCCCGCTGGCCCTTGCCGGTCCGCAATGCACCACCGCTGAAAAGTCCCAATGGCAGGATCAGGCCAAATTCCAGGAGCAGCTCAAGGCTCAGGGTTACGAGATCAGCAAGTTCAAAGTGACTGACGGCAACTGCTACGAGATTTACGGCTTCGACAAGGACAAGCGCAAGGTCGAGATCTATCACGATCCGGTCACTGGTAAAGCGGTCAAGACCGAGATCAAGTAATGAACCGGGTTTCCCTGCGCCTGTGGGACCCGCTGGTCAGACTGTTTCATATCTCGATCGCGGGTGTTTTCGTTGCCAATTACTTCTTCAATGAGGCGGGTGACGACTGGCACGTCTGGCTGGGCTATTACGCGGTTGCCTGGCTGGCGGTGCGAGTGGTGTGGGGATTCATCGGACCAGCCAGCGCGCGCTGGAGCGATTTCTGGCCGAGCCCGGCGCGCCTGCGTGCGCATGTCCGGTCGCTGATCAACCGGCAGCCGGTACACAGGCTCGGTCATTCTCCGCTCGGTGCGCTGGTCATGGTACTCATGATGGCGCTGATCTTCGGCATGGGCCTGACCGGCTTCCTGATGGAGGAAGTCGATGCCTTGTGGGGTGCTGACTGGCCTTTGCAGGCTCATGAAATTCTCGCCAATACATTGTGTGCCCTGGTAGTGCTGCACATGGCCGCGGCCATCTTCGAAAGCTTTCAAGTGCGTGACAACCTGCCCTTGTCGATGCTGACAGGCAAACGACGTCCGTTACCTGAAGATCGCCATCGCTGAAACCACCTCCTTGCCCTTCATCACAGTGATGCCTCCTGATGCGTGTTATTTCCCAAAACCTGACTGCATGGAGCGCAGGCCTGATTGTTGTAGTGATTTTTCTCAGTGCATGGCTAAGCCATCCACAGCACCGGATATCTGCCTTTGTCGTGAGCACCGCACCGGTCGATGCTGAAAGTGTGGCACCCAAGGCATCCTACATTTCGCGTTTCGCGTCTTCTGATCTGGACGATTTCGTGCATTCGTCAGCCGTGACGGCATTGCCTGGCGGCGACCTCATGTCGGTATGGTTCGCCGGTTCTCGCGAAGGCGCGGGAGACGTTGAAATACGTACCTCGCGGTTCGATGCGACCAACGGTGAATGGGGCGGCGAGCAGGTCCTGGCGACCCGGGCGTCCACTCAGTCAGGTACTGGCAAATACATCCGCAAACTGGGCAACCCGGTGATCGCGCTGGCTCCGGACAATCGCCTGTGGCTGTTCTACGTGTCAGTCTCGGTCGGCGGCTGGGCGGGCAGTACCGTCAATGCCATGGTGTCCAGCGATATGGGGGCCAGTTGGTCGCCGCCGTGGCAGCTGGTGATATCGCCGTTTTTGAACATCAGCACGCTGGTACGTGGCGCGCCGGTGTTTCATACCGACGGCTCGATCGGCCTGCCGGTCTACCACGAGTTTCTCGGCAAGTTTGCCGAATACCTGTATCTGAGCGCAGATGGCGAAGTCATCGACAAGTTTCGCATCAGCCGCGGTAAAAATTCCCTGCAGCCCACCGTCGTACCGTTGGACGGCCAACGCGCCGTAGCCTTGCTGCGTTATGCCGGCGAGACGTTTCACCGGGTACTGGCCAGCCGTACCGAAGACGGCGGTCAGACCTGGAGCGAGCCGCAACCGCTGACACCCAGCAACCCCAACTCGTCGCTGGCCGCCGTCGGCGTACCGGGTAAGGGCTTGCTGGTGGCGTTGAATGATCTGCGCGAAGGTCGCTTCAAGCTCAGCCTGTACAGCACCGACGAGCAGATGAAGGTCTGGCGGCCGCTGCCGGATCTGGACAAGTCACCCGATCCGCTGGGTACACCGTTTGCCCTGGAAGCCTACAAGGCTGCCATCGGCGAAGGCTTTCGCGCTTCCAGCGGCGCACGTCGCCAACCGATGGAAGCCGAGTTTCTGAGCAATCTGGACCAGCGTGTCTGTTCCGCGCAGGGGTGTGATTTCGAATACGAATACCCGTACTTCATCCGCAGCCCGGACGGCCTGTATCACCTGGTCTACTCGTGGAATAACACCTTCATCAAACACGTCAGCTTCAACGAGGCCTGGCTGGCGGAGCAACTTTTATGATCGCTTTGGGATTGGCTCATCTGGCGTTTGCCTGGACCCTGTTTGTGCTATTGGCTCCGCTGACCGCATCGTTATGGTGGCGCTGTGGCCTGCTGGCAGCGACCTCGCTGTTGAGCGTTATTTCATTCGACGGTTTGTCGATGGCGTCGTACGCTCGCAGCCTGACCGACGATCTGGCAATCAGCAGTCTGGTGGTGCTGGGCTGGCTGACCTTGCAGCGATTGGGTGTGCTCAGACCGATGGCAGTGTCCCGGCGATGGGTGATGCTGCTGGTGTTCGCTGTGCTGGCGCTGACGTTGTATCCGGCCACGCTGGGTCTGACTTACTTCGACCCCTACCGCTGGGGTTACAATCCGCGACCGATGATCATTATTGTCGCCGTTATCGCGTTGGGGCTGGTCTTGATGCGTAATGCGCTGGCTGTGGTGATGCTGGCTGCTGCGACGCTGGCATTCACATTTCGTATCAAACCGTCGGAAAATTATTGGGATTACCTGATTGACCCGCTTCTCGCCCTGTACTGCTGCGGGGCTTTGCTGAGCCTGGGCATCCGTTTTGTTTATCGCCGGGCAACGGAGTCGCGCCGTTCGGCCACTCTGTCTGCTGGCAATGTCTAGAGGAATGACGATGAGTTGGTTGCAATCGCGACACCTGCACTATTGGCTGAGCGCGGTCATATTGGTATTCCTGCTGTCGGCGTTACTGAGGGGGGTGTTTTTCTTCGGATTTTCTGGCGTCGAGCCGGGCGCCCTGTTTACCCATGGCGAGGTTGCGCAGACGCTGGGTATCGGCGTGCGTTTCGACCTGCGTCTGGCGCTGCTGATACTGCTGCCGGTCGCAGTGTTGCTCTGGTTGCCGCGCTGGAACATGGTCAGCCAGCCGGTCTTGCGCTGGCTGGCGCGAGGCTATCTGATTGTTGCGCTGGCTGTTCTGACGATGATTCATATCGTCGACTTTGGTCATTACGCCTATCTCGGGGTCAGGCTCAACGCCAGCGTGATGCGCTATCTGGAGGATGCGCAGATTTCCCGGGACATGCTCTGGCAGACCTATCCGGTGCTGTGGATCACTGCCGGCTGGTTGCTGACCGTTGCAGCGCTTGGCTTGGCGCTGCTCAGGCTTGAACGTGTCACTCTGGACCGCCAGGCCCGGCCGCTCAATCGCTGGTCCGTGGTCTGGGGTTCGGCACTGGTGGTCTGTGCGACCTTTCTCGGTTTGCTGGGCCGGGTCGAGAATCTCAATCTGGAAAATCCCGTACCGTTGCGCTGGAGCGATGCATTCTTCTCCGGCAACAGCCAGGTCGCGGCACTGGGGCTCAACCCGGCGCTGTTCCTGTACGACACGCTCAAGGTCTCCCAGTCCCACTTCGATGAAGCCCAGGTGCGCGAGCACTATGAGTCGGTCGCGCGCTATCTGGGTGTCCAGCAGCCAGATGCGCAGGCCTTGAACTTCAAGCGTCACCAGCCTGTGCAGCCTTACCGAGTGCGCAGCGAGCGGCCGCCGAATGTCATGTTCGTCATGCTTGAATCACTGGGCACCAGTGCTGTCGGTGCCTACGGCAATCCGCTGAACCCGACGCCGAATCTGGACCACCTGGCGACTCAAAGCTGGTTCTTCAAGCACTTCTATGTGCCGGTGACCGGCACCGCAAAAACGGTCTGGGCAAGCATCACCGGGGTGCCTGATGTGACCCGGCAGGAAACGGCCACGCGTCATCCGCTGCTGACCCGTCAAAACACCATCATCAATGACTTCAAGGGCTACGAGAAGCTGTACATGATTGGTGGCAATTCCGGTTGGGCCAACATGAACGCGTTGATCCGCCGCAGTATCGATGACGTGCGTCTTTACGACGAGCGCGACTGGAAGTCGCCGCAGGTGGATGTGTGGGGGATTTCCGACCTGGATCTGTTCAAGGAGAGCGACCGGATTCTGCGCGCGTTGCCAGCTGACAAACCGTTCTTCGCCTACGTACAGACCGCTGGCAATCACCGGCCATTTACCATCCCCAAAGACAACGATGGTTTTCAGGTCAGCGACAAGACACTGCAGCAGGTCCAGGCTGCCGGTTCGCGAAGCGTGGAGCAATACAATGCGGTGCGTCTGCTGGACTTCAATATCGGTCGGTTGATGGAACTGGCCAAGGCGGGCGGTTATTACGAAAACACCATCTTTGTGCTGTTTGGTGATCACAACACACGCATTAGCCAGATCCCGCACATGGCCCCGGCGTTCGAACAACTGGGGCTGGAGAGCAATAACGTTCCGCTGTTGATTCATGCGCCCGGCCTGCTGGGCACCCGGGTAGTCGATGACGCGGTCGGCCTTGCGGATCTACTGCCGACACTGGCGGGAATGACCGGTATGCCATTCACCAGCGGCACGATGGGCCGTGACATTCAGCAGCCCGCCCCCGAAGGCGAGCGTGTGGTGCCGTTGGTACTGCGTGAAGGCACGTTCCCGCTGATTGGCGGTGTTACCCGTAACTACCTGCTGCAAATGGAGCACGATGGCAGCTCGCCCACGCTTCACGATCTGTCTTCCCCCACGCCGCTGGATAACGTCGCCGAGCAGAACCCGCAAGAGTTCGAGCGGCTGCGTGACCTCACTCGCGGTCTGCATGAAACCTCGCGAATGATGCTGTATCAGAACGTGCGTTGATCACCCGAACCGCGCCAGGCGCAGGATATTGCGCAAGCCTATGGTCAAGGCCGTATGCTTGCGTAATGATGGCATCTGTATTTGATGATGTTAAAGTGCTTGCCAATGTGAACCCTGCACGGATTAAAGACGTACATGGCGCTGTTTTCGACTATCGTCACCAGTCAAGAGCAAGTTCTTCGGGCGGTATAAATAGCTGACCGAGACACTGGCTATTTTTCTGGTGGATTATGGTATTTCATCGCTAATACCGGAAAAAACTGTCGGATTTTGCTTCGAATCTGTATTTTGGCGGCCTGTTTTCGCTCGGATGCGTTTTTTGTCTATTGCACACTCAAGAGCCTTCCTGGATGCCGGCAAGTTTTTCATGTGTTACCCCGCTGAAACTGCTTGATGCACTGCGTGCTGAAACGAGTCAGCTTCACGTTAAGCTCGAAAAACGCATGCCGTTTTTTTCACCCGCGCTGGATCATGCTCTTTACCTTCGCTTGCTTAAGGCTTATTACGGCTTTTATGCACCGCTTGAAGCTGCATTGCACGACAGTGCCTTGATGCCTGCGGAGCTTATCCCGCAAGATCGGGTCAAAACCGCTGTGCTGGTCGAGGACCTGCGTGCTCTGGGTCTGTCTGATGACGACATCAGGCAACTGCCTCGCTGCGAGCAATTGCCAGCAGTGGATACGCCCGGTTCATGCCTGGGAGTCATGTACGTCCTTGAAGGTGCAACGTTGGGCGGGCAGGTGTTACGGCGCGAAATAAACAGGCGACTGGGTCTGGATGAGCAGAGTGGAGCGGCCTTTCTCGATGTTTACGGTGCCGATACCGGGCCACGCTGGAGGGCGTTTTTGAACCACCTGGATGCAGTGCCGCGAGAAGTTGTTTTTATTGACGCCGCAGCGTTTGCGGCGCAGTCCACATTTGCATGTTTCGAGCAATGGCTCGATAGTCAAGAGGTACTGCTATGAGCCAACTCGACAAGGACGCTTTTGAAGTCCTCCTGGCCAATTGTGCGGATGAGCCTATTCAGTTTCCCGGAGCCATTCAGCCTCACGGTCTGTTGTTCACTCTGGAAGAGCCAAACCTGACGATCCTGCAGGTCAGTGCGAACGTGCAGAGCGTGCTGGGCCATGCACCCGAACAGGTTCTCGGTAAAGGCCTCGAGCATGTTCTGGGGGCCGGCTGGGCCGAGGTGATCAGAAGCGCCAGCGCTCATGATTTGTTCGTTGATGCGCAACGCTTGCTGATGACGGTCAATGGCATCGAGTTCGAAGCCTTGATGCACCGCAATCAGGGGGTACTGGTTCTGGAACTCGAGATTCAGGACAAGGACGCGCAAGCGGTCAGTTATACCGAGCGCACTGGCAACATGGGCCGTATGTTGCGTCAGTTGCACGCTGCGAGTGATCTGCAAACGCTGTATGAAGTCAGTGTCCGCGAGATCCAGCGTATGACCGGTTACGACCGGGTACTGATCTATCGTTTCGAAGAAGAAGGCCATGGTCAGGTGATCGCTGAAGCGTCTGCACCCAGCATGGAACTCTTCAACGGCCTGTTCTTTCCGGCGTCGGACATTCCCGAGCAGGCGCGCGAACTGTACCGCCGCAACTGGCTGCGCATTATTCCTGATGCCGATTACACCCCGGTGCCATTGGTGCCTCAATTGCGCCCCGACACTCAGCAGCAACTCGATCTGAGTTTTTCGACGCTGCGAAGTGTTTCGCCGATCCACTGTCAGTACATGAAAAACATGGGCGTGCTGTCGTCCATGAGTGTTTCGCTGATTCAGGGCGGCAAGTTGTGGGGCCTGATCAGTTGCGGGCACCGTACCCCGTTGTACGTGTCCCACGAACTGCGCAGTGCCTGCCAGGCGATCGGTCAGGTGTTGTCGCTGCAGATCAGCGCGATGGAAGCGCTGGAAATAAGCCGTCAGCGAGAGGCGAAAGTCAGGGCGCTCGAGCAATTGAATCTGGTCATGGCCGAGTCCGAAGAAAACGTCTTTGACGGTCTGGCGCAGCAACCACAGTTATTGATGGATCTGGTAGGCGCGAGCGGCGTCGCCATCATCGAAGACCGGCAAACGCATTGTTTCGGGGCCTGCCCGGAGGTTTCGGATATACGTGCGCTGCACACATGGATGATTGCAGGCGGCGAGCCGGTGTATGCCAGTCATCATCTTTCCAGCGTCTACGCGCCCGGGGAAGCTTACCAGCCAGTCGCCAGTGGTGTATTGGCCATGAACTTGCCCAAACCTGTGGATAACGGCGTGATCTGGTTTCGTTCCGAGGTCAAGGAAAGCGTCCAGTGGAGCGGTGATCCGAACAAACCGCTGAACATGGAAAGCTCGGAAGGCGGTATGCGCCTTCGGCCGCGCACATCGTTTGAAATCTGGAAGGTCGAAATGACCGGGATTGCGCCAAAGTGGAGCCATGGCGACGTATTTGCAGCTAACGACCTGCGCCGCTCCGCGCTGGAAAACGACCTTGCCCGCCAGGTGCGCAAGGAGCAACAGGCCGTTCGTGCCCGTGACGAACTGGTAGCGGTCGTTTCCCATGACCTGCGCAACCCGATGACGGTCATTTCCATGCTCTGCGGAATGATGCAGAAGTCGTTCAGCTCCGATGGGCCACACACCTCGCGGCGTATTTCCACGGCAATCGACACCATGCAGCAAGCAGCCAGCCGCATGAATGTGTTGCTCGAAGACCTGCTCGACACGTCGAAAATCGAAGCAGGCCGCTACACCATCACACCGCAGCCACTGGAAGTCAGCCAGATTTTCGAAGAGGCCTACACCTTGCTGGCTCCGCTGGCGTTGGATAAATCCATCGAGATTTCCTTCAATGCCGAGCCCGACCTCAAGGTCCAGGCCGACCCGGAGCGCCTGTTTCAGGTGCTGTCTAACCTGATCGGCAACGCCATCAAGTTCACCCCGAAACTGGGCAAGATCGGCGTGGCGGCGATGTCCAACGGCACTGAAATCGTGTTCACCGTGCGTGATTCCGGCGAAGGCATCCCTCCCGAGCAATTGCCGCACATCTTCGAACGCTACTGGACCGTCAAGGAAGGCAACCCGACCGGCACCGGTCTGGGTTTATACATCTCCCAAGGCATCATCAAGGCACACGGCGGTGAACTGGCTGCGCAAAGCCGGGTGGGCGAGGGCAGCGAGTTCCGCTTCACGGTGCCAATCGCAGTTTGATCGCTTTCTCAGGCTTGCAGTGTGTGTCGGCTCAAGCCTGAGTTGCGTCAGCCCTGATGCCAGTTAGTGGCTTTTTCGATGTATTCAGCGTTCGCCGGAAGTACCTTGCGCAGAAACGCGAGGTACTTGTCCATAAGCGCCTTGCTGGGAAAACGCGCGGCGAATCCGCTGGTTATATCCTCGCAATGGATAATGACCATCAGACGTCTGTGATCAACCGTGACAAATTCATGCAAATGCCACGGGGCGGTTTGTCGATGGTGGACGGGGTTTTCCCAGTTCAGCAGTTTGATGGCTGTGATAAAGGCCATCGCCACTGGGCCGATCAGGAAGAGCAATGATCCGGTGAGAAGGGCGACGAGGACGAATGCCAGGATGACGAAAATAGCGATGCCTTTGAAAAGTGCGGAGGCGAAGTCGGGGTAGTGGAGGTAATACTCGACTGTGGCACCGTCGGTTTTTAGGCTGTAGTTGTAGATGGTTTTTTGGCGGATGAGCAGGCCTACGAAATAGGCAAGAATACCGGCCAATGCTAATAAAGTTCCCACTAATGAGTAGAGGCTATCTGAAAACATTATCCAGCCTCCCCACATATAAAGTGTGCATCCTGTTATCGCAAGTGTTTTGATCTTCCAGTTCAGAGCATCTCTACCCTGTGGCAAGGTTGGGTTGTTTTCTTGTTGAGTCATAATGGCGTACCCTCTGCGACTTCTAGAGCCAGCGTACCGACCCTGTTTGATGCCTTCACTTCAAGTTCCACAGCAGCCAATCCATCAATAGCGGTATCACCTCTTAGGCCAAGCTCTATCTGAAACAGATAGCTTCTATCGTCTTCGCCAGGGCTTAAACGACTGGCCGGATACCAGATTTGCAGCTCAAGATATGTCGCGTCCTTGTTCAGTGGCACCCAGGTTTCCCAGATGAGGTCTTCATTTTCTGGTGGCATAAGAGGATAGGTGAAGTCTTCACTCGCTTTGCCAGCTTGCTTGTTGGTAAGCGTCCCGAACTGTT
Source organism: Pseudomonas sp. Pme6b (assembly GCF_058129925.1). NCBI lineage: Bacteria > Pseudomonadati > Pseudomonadota > Gammaproteobacteria > Pseudomonadales > Pseudomonadaceae > Pseudomonas > Pseudomonas sp. Pme6b. The sequence continues at coordinate 4,129,287 of NZ_CM176704.1, read as the reverse complement.
CGGCCTTCCTGAATTGCCCGCGGTCCAGAAAAGCTTGATGCAGTGGGTCGTCCATTTTTTCTACAGGTAGCACTCCCCATTGTCGCTTGCTGCTGACTATGTTGAAGTGCACGGACTGCCCGGGTAATAGACTTGGCAAGCGCACTTGTACTCCTGCGCCATTTTGTAGCGCTACGCTGTAGTAATATCGGGTGCGATTAAGCAACCACTGGTTTATGCAACCGAGCAGCCAGATAGGGTGAATACCAGAGATCTCGTGGTTCGGCCTTAAGGGAGTGCTTATTGAGGTCGGCAACGGGGCTACCATTTCCAGGCTTTTTCCGTGAACTCAGTTGTTGGGGGGAGCACGGTGTGGAGAAACGCGAGGTATTTGTTAAACAGCACCTCATGCTGGAATCGGGCCTCAAAGCCTAGTGTGACATCCGTGCGGTGTGTGACGATCATCAGCCGTTTACGGTCGACGGTCACAAAGTTGTACTCATCCCAAGGCAGGTTTTGTTCATGGTGAATGGGGTTTTCCCAGCTGAGTAGCTTGAGGGCTGCGATACAGGCGATGGCTGCCGGCCCGACCAGGAAAAGCAGTGAGCCGGTGAGAGCGGCGATGAAGACGAATATCAGGATGACGGCTATGGCAATGCCCTTGAAGAAGGACGAGGCGAAGTCGGGGTAGTGAAGGTAGTACTCCAGGTGGGCACAGTTGGTTTTTATGGTGTAGTTGTAGATGGTTTTTTGGCGGATGAGCAGGCCTATGAAGTAAGCCAGAACCCCTCCAAGGGCAAGTATCAAGCCCGCTAGTAGAGGCGGGTTTTTTAAAAATACTTTCCAGCCCCCCCAAATAAAAATTGAGCTCCCGGTCAGATGAATTGCGGCAAATATGGACTGCGCTATCATGATTTCTTTAGGTGATTTAGCCAGCGTTTTTATTTTCCAGTTTAGAATGTCTCGGCCTTTTAGCAGGCATGGGGAGGGCGTCTGTTGAGTCATAAAGGAGTACTCTCTGCGACTTCCAGAGTCAGGGTGCCAATTCTGCTTGATGCCTGTACTTCAAGCTCCACAGCAGCCAAACCATCAATAGCGGTATCGCCCCTTGTGCCAAGCTCCATCTGAAACAGATAGCCTCTATCGTCCTCACCAGGATTGATCAGATTGTTCGGATACCAGATTTGCAGCTCAAGATACGTTGCGTCCTTGTCGAGCGGCACCCAGGTTTCCCAGATGAGGTCTTCGTTTTCAGGTGGCATGAGAGGATAGGTGAAATCTTCACTCGTCTTGCCAGCTTGCTTGTTGGTAAGCGTCCCGAACTGTTCGGCCTTCCTGAATTGTCCGCGGTCCAGAAACGCTTCATGCAGAGGGTCGTCTATTTTTTCTACAGGTAGCACTCCCCATGGTCGTTTGCTGCTGACGATGTTGAAATGCACAGATTGCCCGCGTAACAGATTGGGTAAGCGCACTTGTACCCCCGCGCCATTTTGTACGGCTACGCTGTAGTAATCGCCTTTGCCAAGGTAACGGTCTTCGTAATGCACGGTGCTTTTTGCATGGACCTGCGGAGATAATTGAATTTCCATCAGCGCGCGCACTTCTTCCTGCTCACCTTCGGCAGTCTCAGCGTAACGATAGGCTAGGGTTCTCGACCAACAGCACTGAGACTGTCAGAAATTTTGTGTTCGGGCATAACATGTAGCTAGAGGTGCATGTATGCCGACCAAAAAGAAGTCCGCCAATGCAACAGCGAGGGAGTTGCCCTCGATTCCCCAAGAGCTGATCGAGCAGTTTGTTAAAGGCCCGATGAGCGCCGAAGCCATTCAAGACGCGTCCATGGCGTTCAAGAAGGCTCTGATCGAGCGTGCGCTAGGCGCCGAGCTGGGTCACCACCTTGGTTACCCTCAGGGCGCGGAGCGCCCTGAGGAGTCGACCAATCAGCGTAATGGCAAAAGCAGCAAGACGGTTCTGACCGACGACGGGCCGCTTCGCCTGGATATCCCCAGAGACCGCGATGGTAGCTTCGCCCCGATCCTGATTCCCAAGCACGAACGACGTTTTACAGGCTTCGACGACAAGATAATTGCCATGTACGCCCGGGGCATGACGGTGCGTGAGATCCGCGCTTTTCTATCTGAGCAGTATGGAACTAACGTGTCCCATGACTTCATCAGCTCAGTCACCGATGCGGTCATGGAAGAGGTGGGCACTTGGCAGCAACGACCCTTGGAACCGATGTATCCGGTGATCTTCTTCGATGCGTTACGGGTCAAAATCCGGGACGAGGGGTTAGTGTGCAACAAGGCTATTTATCTGGCGCTGGGGGTATTACCTGATGGCACGCGCGACATTCTGGGTATATGGATCGAGAGCACCGAGGGTGCCAAGTTTTGGATGAAGGTGTTCAACGACCTCAAGACTCGTGGCGTTGAAGATGTTCTGATCGCCGTCACGGATGGCCTCAAAGGAATACCGGAGGCGTTGGGGGCGGTTTTTCCTGCCACGACGCTGCAAACCTGCATCGTGCATCTGATCCGCAACAGCTTGGACTATGCCGCTTGGGATAAACGTCGGGCACTGGCCAAAGCACTCAAGCCGATCTACCAGGCGATCAATGCAGATGTGGCTGAGCAAGAGCTTAACGCCTTTGAAGCGGGCCCCTGGGGCAAGCAGTATCCGACTGTGGTTGCTGCATGGCGTCGCGCCTGGGATCGGGTTATACCGTTTTTTGTTTTCCCGGCGGGCATCCGCAAAGTGGTTTACACGACCAATGCCATCGAGAGCATCAATGCCCAGTTACGCAAGATCATCAAGACTCGAGGGCACTTCCCGACCGATGAGGCCGCGACGAAACTGATATGGCTTGGGTTGCGCAACATCACCGCCAACTGGGGTCATGCGGCACACGACTGGAAAGTGGCAATGAATCAATTTGCGATCCTGTACGGAGACCGATTTACCAGACCGAGCTGGTAAAACAAGGGCCTGCCTGACGGCAGGCCCTAACCAGCCCGAACACAAAAAAACTGATACTCCCACAGCACTTGCGTAGCCACCAGCCAACACTGTCTTGCTTGAAATAATTCAGGGCCATCGTAGCGATGAGATAAATAAAACCAGTTGCCATCAAGGCTACGCTGAACCAAGGATTCATCGCGATAATCGTAAAAACACCAGCGGGAAAAATGCCTGCCAATAACTGGGCTGCAGAACCCAATCCCATTACCAATACAGAAAATCCCTTAATGCCAATTCCGTATTCTTCTCCTGATGTTTTTGCTTCGTGAAAATCATCTGTGATACCAAATAGTTCAAGCGTAACTGCTGCTACCCCAAACCCACCCATCGCCACCATCGAAACCCTGAACCCACGTATTGCATTACCCCACGTCGCATTTCCCTTGGTTTTCCAATACGCACTGGACCTGTCCAGAATTGCCACATTCTTGCCGTCAATCAGCTCCGGCGTCGCATCCCTTATTACGCTCCACGGCGCTTCAACAAACACCGCCATCAACAGATTGAAGCTGTAACCCAGTCCATACGTGACCTTGCCAATATCCTTGGCACTGAAGTCTCCATCACGAGTAACGTCCCGGTAAGTGAGCGCGGTATTGATGAAGTTGAGCATGATCACACCCCAGGTGATCGAGCCCGCAGTGCCGCCGAGTCGGTCGGTCCAGCGTTTGGCTTGGGCCAGCCAGTCCTTGGCCAGGGTTTTGCCGGACTGGAAGTACTGGCGAATCTCGTCCTGCAGTAATTTGGCGTATTCGTTGTTCTGGAAGTCGAGCAGAGCGGGGATGCTCAGTTCGTGGACGCGCAGTTTCTGTTTATGGGCGTGCAGGTTGCGAGCGGTGCTTTGGCGTGTGTTGTAGGCATTCGGATAGAGCCACCGGCGACGGGTATCGCTGATCTGCTTGTTGAGGACCTGCCATTCGCGGGTCCACTGTTTGAGCTTGGTGAATACCTGTTGATCGACTGCGATGCGTGCCGTCGAACCAAGCAAAATCTGGCCAATCAACAGGGTGCGAAGCAACGCGACGATGTTCTGCTGTTTGCCCAGGGCCATGCGGCTGTCCATGGGTACCCAGGCCAGCAGGATGCTCTCAAGCGTCGTTTTACCTGCGCCGCTGGCCAGTTCGCCGAGGGCTTTGAAGGTGCCCTGAACGGGTTGCTTCAGCGCCTTCATCCACGGTTTGTCGGCAAAGCCCTGGTGATTGAGAGCACCATTGAGTTCGCCAATGCGCGTGGCTAGGTTAGTGACGTCGCCGAGGCCGTTCAATAGCGCGTCGGCCTCTTGGTGCAACGCCTGTTTGAGCGCGGGTGAGAAGCCGTAGCGCAAGGTACCAAACAGCGTGCTGGCGTTGGCTTCCTGCTCGGCCAGCCAGGTGGTGGCTGCGCTGTCCTGGGCGTAAATGATCTGCAGGTTGAGCATGATCGTTTGCAGGTACAGCAGCTGTGTTGGACGGGTGGTATCGATAAACAGCTTGAGCGGGTCTGTGCCGATATGTGTTGCCCAGAGCTGAAAATCGCGTTGAGTGTCACGCACCTGTTGCAGCAGTGCGTCTCCGCTTGGCAGATGCTGTTGAAGATACTGACGCGCGCTGCCCAGATCGACTTCGCGTCGCCATTTGTGGCGATCTTTCCAGGTCTGTGCGGCCTCTTCAGTAGGGGCGCTGCCGTAACGTGCTTCGATCGATTTGCGCATGTCCAGGCTCTTGAACATGTCCGGCAGCAGTAGAAAATCTCCGGGAACGTTGCTGCTGCTGATCTGTGCCTCTTCAAGGATGCATTGCTCGAAGTACGCTTCGACCTCGCTCAGGTACTGGTGCGTGCGAGCCGCATTGCCGCGCACCGACGCTGGCAGTTTTTGCGGGTCGCTCTCGGCACCACACAGTCCGGAGACAGTCTGGGCGATCTGGATCTTGTGTTCGTGCTCGGCTTGCCAGTCGCGAAAAGCCGCCTGATCAGCGGCCAGTTGCATGCCCAGATCATTGAAAACGGCCAGCGGGTCATCAAGGGCGATGAGCAGGGAACTGTCCTGATCGTCGACGCTGCCTTGCCAAAAAACATCAGCACCCAGTGGTGCCCATAACGGATGTGTTTCGGCGTCTTCCGACAGCGGGCGAGCAGTGGGGATCGCCGAGTCAGCGAAACGGCCGTCGTCGGCAACATGGCCCTTGTCGATGTCCGCCACGGCCTCGGCGATACGGTTCAACGGCAGGGTGTCCGGCTCGGCCATGGTGATGCAGTAGCTGGCCAGATCCAGCGCTTTCATCCACAGCGCACGGCTTGGGGCGCTGGAGCGCATATGCTCGCAAACTCGCCATGTCCATTGCTGCGGGGAAAAGGCGATGTGCAGTGTGTTACGTCGCGGGTAGAGCAGAAAGGGCTTGCCATCACTGGCGCCACTTCGCTGGTCATTGCCGATCTGCGCGTCCGTCCAGACAATGCGGCTCAGATGGCCGTTGTTTGCTGAGGCGACATATTCATGCAGCGTCCCGGCCGTTTCGTCGAACACATAGACGTAGCCATCGTACAGCTGGCGAAGGGTGTAGCTGCGTGTTTTCAGTGTCGGCATCAGCGCCCATTTGCCCTGTTTCGGCAACGGCTTCAGTTGCTCCGGCGCGGCGTCGTAGCGGGAGCGATCCAGCGCGTAGCGCACCGGCACGATGGCGACGTTCGGTCCTCTGAAAGGACAAAGGCTGGTGGCCGTCGCCGGAGTCTTGGGGAACAGTGCGGCGCGTCGTTGCTGGTGCGTGCCGTGCTTATCGGTCATGTGGGAAACTCTCTGCGCAGAAACGGGCAATTTCGCCCGCTGTATGCAGAAGTACATTCCAAGATGCATGCCGACAATTTTTTATCTATTTAAAACAAATAGATAGCGTTTAAAGGTTTAAAAAAAGCTCAATGGCCAGACAAAAAATGCGAAATATTGCGCAGGCTTTTGCGCATGTATGCGCAAGCTCGTTTAGGTGCTGGAGGGCTTTGTGTATGGGGCGTGACCAGTTTCAGCGGTCATGTGATGCGCAAGAATTTGCACATCACGGTTTTATGCTATGAGCGTGAAGTCAGCCGGGCAGGGCAATTTCCACCTGAATGCTTTTGCGCGCCTTGAAAGGGGCGAGCAGTGACTCGTCATCCACCGGGTTGGTGATCAACGTCCAGGGCTGGCGTAACGGTGTCCAGTGCTGCTGACGCGCGCGGCCCAGCTTGGTGATGTCGGCCAGTACGAAGACCTGTGCGGCACGCGCCAGCATGTTTTCCTTGAGGTACGCCTGCTCGGCGCTGGCCTCGCACAGGCCCAGTTCGGCCACCACGCCGTCGGCACTGATGAACAGTTTGTCGGCGCTCAGGTGTTCCAGCGCTGCCTGCGCCGCCACGCCATAAGTCGACATGCTCGATGCCCGCAGTGTGCCGCCCAGCACGGTAATACGGCCATCGGGTATCAGCGCCAGATCGCTGAGTGCCAACAGGTTGTTGGTGATTACATGCAACCCGCGGCGCTGGTTGAGAATGTGCGCCAGTGCGCTTGTGCTGGTGCCGCCTTCAAGAAACAGCGTGTCGTGATCGTTGATATGCGCCAGCGCGGCACGGGCGATGTCCATTTTTTCCTGGCTGTGCTGGCGGCTGCGCTCTTCCAGCGAGGTTTCCGGTTCGCGCTGGCCGACATGCGCCGCACCGCCATAGGTGCGCAGGATCAAGCCATCTTCGGCCAGGGCTGTGAGGTCGCGGCGTACGGTGGCTTCCGAGACGCCCAGTTGGGCGCACAGCTCGTCCACATTGGATTTGCCGGAAAGAACCAGTTCGAGTATCGCTTGACGACGGTTGGCGACTTTCATTACAGCCCTTGCATTAAAGCCTGGAAACGGGATGCAACCTTACAACGACGCACCGCCGCACACCACCAGGCTTTGCCCGGTAATTGCACCCGCGTCGGGGCCAAGCAGAAAGGCCGCCAGACCGGCGATTTCATCCGGTTGCACAAAACGGCCGATGGGCGGTTTTCGCGGTGGCGTGCCACTGCGTCCGGGGGCCAGCAACATGGGCGTTTCGGTGGCACCAGGGGCGATCAGGTTGACGGTGATGCCGCGTGGTGCCAGTTCGATGGCCCAGGAACGAACCATGCCTTGCAGCGCCGCTTTGGTGGCAGCGTACTGACTGCGTCCGGCGGCACCCTGCATGGTCCGGCTGCCGATCATCAGAATCCGCGAACCGGCGCGCAGCCGTGGGTACAGCGCGTTGACCATGTGACTGGCAGCGGCGACATGCAGATGCCACATGGCCTGGCCATCGGCGTCGTTCAGATCGCCCAGCGGCGCGGTGCGCATGAAGCCTGCCGCATGGATCAGCGCATCGATGTGTGGCGTCTGTTGCAGCGCCTTGTCCAGCGCGGCGAAGTCATTGAGGTCGCACTCGCGCCATGTGAAGTTCGGGTTTTGCAGGTCCGGCGCACGCCGGCTCAGACCGGTGACCTGCAGGCCCTTTTCCAGCAGGCGCGTGACAATGGCTTTGCCGATGCCGGAGCTGGCACCGGTGACGAGTACGGACTGAATCGGTTCGGGCATGACATGGGTTCCGCAAAGGTGTCGATTGGCAACAGGCCAATCGACGCGGGTGGGTCAGCGGATCGCGTTCAGCGGCAGGTGAACATGCTTGATCTTCTGCCGGAAGTAGGTGAACGCGACGTGCAGGCTGCCATCGGCGGCCTGAATGATGCTGGGGTAGGAGAACTCGCGATTGAGCTTTTCCTGCGAGTTGTTGGTCAGGCAGAACCCGTCCCCCAGCTCCAGGTCCAGCCGGGTCGGCCAGCTGTGCCCGCCGTCGCGGGAGATCGCCAGGCTCATCGGTGCGCGGGGGATGCCCCACACCGCTGCCTTGCCGTCCTGACGTGCGCCCGGTGTGACGCGGTCGTCGCCCTCATCCTCGATTTCGTCGTACAGCGAGGCCCGGCGCTGGGCGTGGCCCTCGGCACTGACCGGATTATAGACCAGAGCCAGTTCGTCGGTCGCCAGCTTCACGAACTGGATCGACGAATTGTTATTGGGCAGTTCGGTCGGCGTCGGGGCGCTCCAGGAGCGGCCACGGTCGGTTGAGCGGCTTCTGTAGATAAAGTCTGCCCAGCGGCTGCGGAACAGGCCGAGCAGGCTGCCATCCGGCAATTGATGAACATTCATGTGCACGCTGCCGGTGCTGTCCGGCACGTCATGGCGAGACCAGCTGTGGCCCTGATCGGTGGAGATCATCACCGCGCTGACATCATGGTTGCCAACCCACTTTTCGCCGGGCCCGGTGATGCAGTACCAGACCGGCAGCAACCAGTCGCCGTTATCCAGCACCACTGGCGGCTGGCGCACAAAGGTGCCGGGCTCGTCGAACAGGGTATCAATCGGCCCCCAGCTTTGGCCGTTATCCAGTGACAGACGACGGCGGATGATGGCGGTCTCCTGATTGCCGGAAATCTGTGCTGTCCAGATCAGCCACAACGGGCCACCGGGTGCCTGGAACAGAATCGGGTTCTGTTCCGAGCGGGACGCATCTTCGGACATCTTCTGCGGCTCGCTCCAGACGCCGGTGGCCGGGTCGCGGCGCGACAGCAGCACGAAGATGTCGGCCATGCCCTCCTGAGTACCGGCGAACCAGGTACACAGCAGCGTGCCGTCGGCCAGCTCGTGCAGGTTCGCGGCATGGTTCTGCGCGTAAGGCGTTGGCAGGAATGCGTCCTGGCGGGTATCAGCGGTTGGCATGAGGAACCTCGGTTTGAGCAGGTTTGGACGACGCGGACTGCGGCAGCAGTCGCTCGATGGCAATGACGATAGCCGGTGTCACCAGCGCGATATACATGTTGTCGATGCCGTAGGGGTTGTTCAGCAGATACCAGACGCTGGTGGTGATGGCTGAAGCGATCAACCCCAGGGTAGCGCCTCGGCCCGAACCGAAGAACGGCAGGTAGATCGCGATCATGGCGACCACGGCAATCGACAGCCGCAGGGCACGGGTAAAGAACGACAGGTTAAGGATCTCGGGCACGAAGAATACGAAGAACAGCGGCACGAAACCGATCACCAGTGCAATCAGGCGGGTGGTTTTGAACTCCTGATCCACCGACGGCTTGCGCCACGGCACGTAGAAGTCACGGACCACCAGCGAGGCGATGGCCAGTGCCACGGTGCTGACGCTGACGAAAATCGAGGCAACCAGCGAGATGGTCACCACGCCAGCCAATACCGGGCTCATCGATTGCAGGAAGATCGGCAGGGCGTACAGGCTGCTCATTTCCGGGTGCAGGTATTTGGAGGCGACACCGATGAAGCCCAGCGCCAAGGCAATCGGGATGCACAGCAGCGAGGCGTAGAAGGTCGAGCGGCGTGCCGCGTTCTGATTCTGGGTCGAGGAGATGGCCTGAATGATGAACTGCGTGGAGAAAATCGCGCCGACCGTGCCGATGATCCAGGCCATGATTTTCGAGCCGCCGATGGCCCCGTCCCACGTGAAGTAATGCTCGGGCATGTTCTGCACCACGGGGCTGAAGCCGCCGGTCATTTTCAGCGCCACGCCCAGCACGATCAACACACCGATGTATTTCACGCCGGTGTGCAGGATGCTCATGTAGGCCACGCTTTTCAGGCCGCCAAACACGTAGTACAGCGTGCTGATGATCGCCGTGATGAACGCCGCGGTGGTCAGGTTGATTTTCAGTACCGTGGCAATGGCTGCCGCGCCGCTGACGTAGTTGCCGACGTTCACCAGCAATAGCGCGTAGATCATGATGATCGAGACCGCGAGCTTGGTGGAGGTGCCGTATTTTTTGGCGATGAAGCCGGAAATGGTGAATTCGCCGGAGCTGTACAGCTTGCGCGCCATCAGCAGGCCGAATAGCGGGAAGCCGATGGCTGCGGCGATCACTGACCAGGAGGCGGCAAAACCGCTTTCGAAGGCCGCTTGTGCCGTACCGACCGTAGACTTGGCGCCGATGAATTCGGACATCATCAGCACGCCGACGACGAAGGCGGGCATGGTGCGCGAGGCGACCATGTATTGCTCGCTGGTCTTGCTGCGCAGGCGCATGCTCATCCAGGTGGTTATGACGATATAGACGACCACCATGCCGATGATGATCGAGGTGTCTTGCGCGTTGAAGGTATCCATCAGTCTCGCTCCATTGTTGTTGTTCTGGCGCGTTATGGGGTGCCGCTGGGGATCGTTGGGTCAGTACCGGTAACGACCTCAGACGGCGATGGAATTGCGGGTGTCGCGTTTACGGGTTGCCAGCTCCACGGCCTGACGCATGGCTTCGATAAGGCTGCGTTCGTCGGCAATGCCTTTGCCGGCAATGTCGAAGGCGGTGCCGTGGTCTACCGAGGTACGAATGACCGGCAGGCCGATGGTTACGTTGACGCCGGCTTCCAGGCCCATGACCTTGACCGGGCCGTGACCCTGATCGTGGTACATCGCAACCACCGCATCGAAGTCGCCACGTCCGGCGCGGAAAAACAGCGTGTCGGCGGGCAGCGGGCCTTCCACACGCCAGCCGCGGGCGTGCAGTTCATCGATTGCGGGCTGAATCTTGGTGGCTTCCTCGCCATAACCGAACAGGCCGTTTTCCCCGGCATGCGGGTTGATGCCGCACACCGCGATCAACGGATTTTCGATACCGGCGCGGATCAGGGTTTCCCGGGCGCGTTCTATGGTGCGCTTGACCAGCCCTGGCTCGATCCGCGCAATGGCGTCGATGATGCCGATGTGCGTCGTGACGTGAATGACGCGCAAGGTCGGGGTCATCAACATCATCGAGACTTCTTCGATGCCCAGCAGGTGCGCGAGTATTTCGGTGTGGCCGGGGAAAATATGCCCACCTGCGTGCAGCGCTTCCTTGTTCAGCGGGGCAGTGCATATGGCGTCCAGCTCACCGGCCTGAGTCAGTTGCACGGTGCGCTCGGTGTAGCGGAAGGCTGCATTGCCGGCCACCGCTGACAGTTTGCCGTAGGGCAGGTCAGCGGGTATCAGGCCCAGATCGATGCAGTCCACCGTGCCCTGGGTGAAACGGGCTTCTGCAGGGCTGGCGATGCTGTTGACGCGCAACTGGCTGCCGACGATGCGGTTGGCGTCTTCCAGGCGTTGGGCATCGCCGATCACCAGCGGACGGCAGGTGGCGTACACCGAGGCGTGGGTGAGCATTTTCATGATGATTTCCGGTCCCACCCCGGCGGCGTCGCCCATGGTGATACCAATGACGGGACGTTCAGACAGACGCTCAGACATAGGAAGCTTCCTCGTTGAAAGGGGTGCCGGTCGCAGCCGGTGCGTGGAGCATTTGCCAGGCGGTGAGCAAGGTGTCGGGGTTGCCGAACCCCCCGGCTTTGGTCACGACATTGAACGTGTGCTTGCCCAGTCGGGCCTCGGCCAGAACCACGCCGGTGGCCAGTTCGCCAAACAGCGTCAAGCGTTTGATATCCGCTGCAATCAGAATGGCTCTGGCGGTTTCGCCACCGGTGGCTACCACTGAACCGGCATGGGGCAGGGCGGGGGCCAGCCACTGCGCCAGCGCGTTGCTCAATGTGGCCGCCTGCGCCGGGTCGCGTTGTTGTTGATCGAGGCGTACCAGCACATCTCGCCCGGTAGCCAGATGCTCTTGGAGTTGCAGGTATGCTGCGGCGCGCTCGGCGTGCGCATCTTCATTGAGTAACATTGCCGGTTGCAGTGTCAGGCACAGTGGCTTGCTGGCCTGTGCGAGTCGGTCGGCCTGGGCCTGGGAATGCCGGGACATGCTGCCCACCACGGTCAGCACCGGAGAACGCGGCTCGACCTTGATCGGCAAGGCTTCGGCCAGCTCGAAGGCGTGCGGTAGATGGCGAGCCAGCCCGGCCGAGCCGACCCAGAACAGTTCTTCATGCCAGGCCACCGATGCCTGGGCCAGTTGCAGCAGGTCACTGTCCAGTTGTGCATCGCAGACCAGCGCCTGCACACCCTGTTCAAGTGCGTTGCGCAATGTGGTTTTGAGCCGTGAAGAATCACGTAGGGTGTCCAGGCCGAGCCACTGGGTACGCAGGCCCTGCGCGACAAACAGATCCAGCAGGTTGCCGGTGCCGTGCAGGTTCTCGTTGCGCCAGACATCGCTCTGATCGACTGGCACACCGTCAATCAATTGCACGCCCTGAACGGTCGTGCGTTTCATGGCCGGGAACGCCGGAGCGACCAGCGCCATGCCGCGCAGGCCTTGCAAGGCATCGACCTCACTGGCGACGTTGCCGCGCAGTGTGGAGTCGATTTTCTTGTACAGCGCCATACCGATTCGGGATTGCTGTTGCAGGGCTGCGCGGTTCTGTTCGGCGGCCTGTTGCGGGTCAAGGCGACGTGAGTCGGCATCAATGGCGATCACCCCCGACAAGTCTTTGGCATTGCCGGTCAGGACCACATGAGTGTCGATCCGTGAAGCAAAGTCCGCTGCGCAATCGGCTGCCCCCGACAGGTCGTCAGCAATGATCAGCAGGCCCGGAAATTCGGCGCGGCTCATGGCAGCAGGCACCGATACAGTTGCTGGATATCATCCAGGCTGAGGACTTTGGGGTTGTTGGTCATCAGGCGTGTGACCTTGGAAGCCGCTACCGCCATGTCCGCCAGATGCTCTTCGGCAACCCCGAATTCACGCAGGTTCTGTGGGATGTTCAGCACCTGGGTCCATTGGCGAATCTGTCCGATCAGCTTGTGGGCAGCGGTCTCGTTACTGTCGTCCTGCTGTGCCACGCCGCAGACCAGTGCCGCACGCTTGAGGCGTTCGGCGCAGCTGTCCAGGTTGAAAGCCATCACGTGAGGCAACAGCATGGCGTTGGCCACGCCGTGGGTGACGTGAAACTTGCCACCCAGCGGGTAAGCCAGTGCATGCACCGCTGCGGTTCCGGCGGCGGTCAGCGCCAGGCCCCCATACATCGAGCCCAGCAGCATGTCGCCACGTGCGCGAACCGATTCCGGTTGTTGCCAGGCTTCGACAATGCTGCCTGCGATCAGGCGCATCGATTCCAGCGCAAACGCATCGCTGATCGGGTTGGCCTTGGTGGAGATGAAGGACTCCAGCGAGTGGGTGAAGGCATCCATGCCGGTCGCGGCGGTGATCGGGCGCGGCAGGCTGAGGGTCAGCAGCGGGTCGAGAATGACCAGCGTCGGCAGCAGATGACGGCTGACGACGCCTATCTTCAGTTCTTCATCGGGCAGAGTGACGATGGCATTGGGCGTCACTTCCGACCCCGTACCGGACGTGGTCGGGACCAGCACCATAGGCTTGCCGGGGTGAGTCACCTTGTCGATGCCCAGCAGGTCTCTGAGCGGTGTGTCGTTGGTCAGCATGACGGCGAACAGCTTGGCGGCATCCAGCACGCTGCCCCCGCCAATCGCGATCAGGGCTTCCGGGGCGTGCGGCGCGACATCTTCGCGGAATACCCGCTCGATATTTTCCAGCGTCGGTTCGATTTCGACGTTATCAAGCATGTGCACACGGATATTCTGCGCACTGAGTTGCTCGGTGACGCGCTGGGTAACCCCCAGGTTATGCATGGCGTTCTGAGTAACCAGAATTACGCTTTTGACCGGCACATCGAGCAGCGGCAGTTTTTCGCTCAGCAGGTCGAGGCTGCCGGGGCCGTGGAGCACATGTTTCACAGTCTGGAAGTGGTAAGTAGCAGACATCGCGATTACCTCAGGCTTGGCGGTAGACGGCCAGCAGCTTCTGGAGTTTTTCCAGTGCGGCGGCATCGAGCGGCTGCACGGGCGCACGGCACGGGCCGACCGGGACATTGAGCAGTTGCGTTGCGGTTTTCAGCACCACCGGCATGGTGCCCAGCGCGAAGGCATCGCGCAGCGGGCGCAGGGCTTCCTGCGCGGCACGGGCCGCTTCGTGGTTGCCTGACTGGAAGTTGTTCCAGATCGACATGACCACCTCCGGCACGGCGTTGGCGGTTGCGGCAATAGCGCCGTCACCGCCAGCCAGCAGGTTCCAGTAGATCAGCGAGTCGGTTCCGGCGAACACCGCAAAGTCGTCGCTGCGGTACTGCATCATCTGCACCAGTGCGTCGAAATTGCCGGCGCTGTCCTTGATGCCCTTGATCTGCGGATGCTGGCTGAGGGTTGCCACGGCACCGATGCCGATCGACATGCCGGTCTTGGCCGGGATGTTGTACATCATCAGCGGCAGCTCGGCAGCTCGGCAGCTCGGCAGCGTCGGCGATGGCGGTGTAGTGCTTGATCAGTTCGGACTGGCTGATGGCATTGAAGTACGGCGTGATGATCGACAGGGCATCTGCGCCCACATCAATCATCTTTTTGTTCATTTCAATCACTTCGTGCGTGGCGAACGCGCCGGTACCGACCACAACCGGCACACGTCCTGCCACGGCTTCGACAGTGATTCGAGCAATTTTGAGTTTTTCCGATTCGGAAAGGGTGAAGAATTCGCCATTGGTGCCCAGTACGAAAAGCCCGTGAACGCCTGCATTCAGGAGGTTTTCGATCAGATTGCGCAGGGCTTGCTCGTCGAGTTGCTGATCAGCGGTGAAGGGTGTGACCAGAGCTGGGATGATGCCGCGAAATTGCATGGCCAGGTTCTCGTTTTATTTTTAGTAAAACGATAATGATTGAATCAATCATTTATGGCAAGCGTTTTGATCGTTTTTTTCATTTTTCGGTAGGGTTTCTGCCTGAAAGTGACAGGTTCAATCAAAAAGCCAGGCACATGGCCTGGCTCAAGAGAACTGTGTGGTTAAGTTCAGGCGGTCGCCGCAACCTTGCCTTTCGATTGACGACTGACTCGCAAGGCCACCAGGCTGCCGACGATGGTCAGCGCGGCCAGCGAGTACAGCGCAAGGGTGGTCGAGCCGGTCTGGTCCTTGATCCAGCCCACCAGATACGGGCTGAGGAACCCTGCCATCTGGCCGATCGAGTTGATCAGCGCCAGCCCGCCCGCTGCAACGCTGGCGCTGAGCAGTGCGGTTGGCAAGGGCCAGAACATTGGCAGGCTGGTGAGGGCACCCATGGTCGCGATGGTCAGGCCGAGAATGGCGATGATGGGCATTGTCGCGAAGTTGGCGGCGATGATCAGGCCCGTGGCGCCCATCAGCATCGGCACCACCAAATGCCAACGGCGCTCATTGCGCAGGTCGGCGGAGCGGCCGACCAGCAGCATGAACACGCCTGCCATCAGGTAAGGCACGGCGCTGATCCAGCCGATCACCAGGGCATCGCTGAAACCGAGGTTCTTGATGATTGACGGTAGCCAGAAGTTGATTGCGTAGACACCGCTCTGAATGCAGAAATAGATAAAGCCCAGAATCCATATGAACGGCATGCTCAGCACCGAAGCCACCGAGCTTTTACCCTGCACCGGACGGCTCAGTTCATCGTTGGTGATATCGGTCTTGACCCGCTGACGCTGCGCGGGCGTCAGCCAGCGGGCATCCTCGACCCTGTCGCACAGCAGAACGAAGGCCAGCACACCCAGCGCCACGGTAGGCAGCCCCTGAATCAGAAACATCCATTGCCAGCCGGCCATTCCGCCCTGGCCCGCAGCGAAATGGTTGAGAATCCATCCGGAAAAAGGACCGCCCAGCAGTCCGGAGACCGGAATGGCCGACATGAACAGTGCCATGATCCGTCCGCGACGCTGGTTCGGATACCAGCGCGAGAGGTACAACACGATGCCGGGGAAGAAGCCGGCCTCTGCCATGCCGGTCAGAAAGCGCAGGACGTAGAACTCGACTGGCGTGGTGACGAACAGCAGGCAGGTCGAGAAGATGCCCCAGGTAATCATCATCAGGCCGATCCAGCGGCGCGGCCCGAAGCGGTTCAGCGCCAGATTGCTGGGCAAGCCGCACAGCACGTAGCCAATGAAGAAGATACCGGCACCGAGGCCATAGACAGTCTCGCTGAAACTCAGGGCGTCGAGCATCTGCAGCTTGGCGAAGCCGACATTCACGCGGTCCAGGTAATTGAACAGGTAGCAGATGAAGATAAACGGAATAAGGCGCAGGGTGATACGACGGTAGACATGATTGCCGTCAGCGTCGCCCGCCTCTTGGGTCGAGGTAGCGGTCATGGCGTGTGTTCCTCTGTGCTTGTTGTTTTTATGCAGCTATGGAGCTGTCAGGTGCACTGCCGATCATAGAGTGGTGCCCATGAAAACGCTTTGGGGTTTTGCACGGCTGTGGAGGGCCTGCGTTGTGTGATTGCACAACGCAGGGCTCTGCGCTGGCGTGCATTGCATTGCATGGCTGCGCATCCTCTTGGCGACGCTGCTCAAGACCGGACGCAGAGCTCACTACCGCTATCGTGCGACGCTCGGCGTCGGCATGCTTTTCAGGACGCTCTGCGTCCTCATACGCAATAGGTGAAATACGCTACTCAATCGCCTCATACGGCAAGCCCACATAATTCTCCGCAATGGTCCTGCGCCCGGCTTGCGAGCCGACGTAGTAGTCCAGTTCGGTTTGCTGGATGCGCTGGCTGAACGCATCGGTGTCGGGGAAGTTGTGCAGCACCGAGGTCATCCACCAGGAAAAACGCTCGGCCTTCCACACGCGGCGCAGGCAGATTTGCGAATACTTTTCCAGAAGGTCGGTGCGGCCCTCGCGGTAAACCTTGAGCAGAATCCGGTACAGCGTGCTGACGTCACTGGCCGCCAGGTTCAGTCCCTTGGCGCCGGTAGGCGGGACAATGTGCGCAGCATCGCCGAGCAGGAACAGGCGACCGTACTGCATGGGTTCAACCACGAAGCTGCGCAGCGGCGCGATGCTTTTCTCGATGGACGGGCCGGTCACCAAGCGGTCTGCCAGATGCTCGGGCAGACGGGCTTTCAACTCGGTCCAGAAGCGTTCGTCCGACCAGTCTTCGATTTTCTCTTCGGCACTGACCTGCACGTAATAGCGGGTGCGAATGGCCGAGCGCATGCTGCACAGGGCAAAGCCACGCGGGTGATTGGCGTAGACCAGCTCTTCGTTGACCGGCGGCGTGTCGGCCAGCACGCCGAGCCAGCCAAACGGGTAAACGCGCTCGAAGATTTTCAGCGTTTCAGACGGGATCGATTGCCGCGATACACCATGGAAACCGTCGCAGCCGGCAATGTAGTCGCAGTCCAGGCGCACGGTTTCGCCGTCTTTCACGAACGTCACATAGGGACTGTCGGTCTTTGGATCGTGGATGTTCACGTCAGACGCGTCATAGACAGTCATCGCACCTGCTGCTGCGCGCGCGGCCATCAAGTCGCGGGTGACTTCAGTCTGGCCGTAGACCATCACGGTTCTGCCACCGGTCAGGGTTTTCAGGTCGATGCGCTCACAGCGCCCGTCGAAGGCCAGCTCGAAACCGTCATGAATCAAGCCTTCGGCGTCCATTCGTTCGCTGACGCCTGCTTCACGCAACAGGTCGGTCATGCCTTGCTCAAGCACGCCGGCGCGGATGCGCGAGAGGATGTAATCGGGGTCCTTGCGCTCGACAATCACGTTGTCGATGCCGGCACGCTGCAGCAGTTGGCCCAGCAGCAGCCCTGAAGGGCCTGAACCGATAATGGCAACCTGGGTTTTCATGGCGATGGTCCTGTTTTTGATCCCTGCCAAGTGTCATCAGCGGGATATGATTGTTTTTGTCTCCTGCATTTTTAATGGATGCCATCGAGATAAGAAGGCAATATTCGACGCATTATCTGGACTTTTCGAGGGTCCGGACGGGAGAAGAACACATGGCCAGACCTGCCACTGCAACGATACCGGTGTTCAAGCTTTACGGGGAAACCGCGGCCTGGCCGACCCCGGACCTGATCCATTGCGAGTCGATCCCCGAGCGCAGCAAGATGCACGAATGGGAGATCAAGCCGCATCGCCATGGAGATCTGGTGCAGTTGCTGTATGTGCAGTCCGGCAGGGCGATGCTCAAGGTCGAGGATGTGGTCACCGAGGTCGAGACACCTTCGCTGCAGGTGGTTCCGGCGTTAAGCGTGCACACCTTCAGGTTTGCCGAAGATATTCAGGGGCACATTCTCAGTCTGGCCAAACCCTTGGTGGAGCAGCTTGAGACGGCACTCGACAGCTCGGCAATGCGCACGACACGGTGTTACGAGCTAGGGGCGGACAGCCATTACGTTGATACGCTGTTCAGCGCCATCGCCCGTGAGTACCGGCAGCCCAGGGCTGGTCGCGATCTGATGCTGCATTCATTGATCAACGTGCTGGTGGTCTGGCTCAGTCGGCGCAGCAGCGAGCATGCTGGCGAAGAAATTCACGCCATGGACCGCGGCCGTGAGCATTTGCAGGTGTTCATGCATCAGTTGGAGGCGAGTTTTCGCGAGCACTGGTCCATTCACCGGCATGCGCAGGCCATGGGCATCAGCGCCGCGCATTTGAATTCGCTGTGTCGGCGCCTGTGCAACCAGTCGGCCTTGCAGATCATCAGCCAGCGGCTGTTGCTGGAGGCCAGGCGCAACCTGATCTACACCACCATGACCATCAATCAGGTGTCCGACAGCCTCGGGTTTTCCGAACCCGCTTATTTTTCGCGCTTCTTCAAACGCGCCACCGGGCAGTCGCCCAAAGCGTTTCGTCAGCAGAAATAGAAACGGGGCGCTCAAGGGCGCCCCGTTTGCCTGCCGGTTATTGCCGTGGGATCAGGCCACGACCTGATAACACGGCACGTAGGCCGCGCCACCGGGCAACTTCATCCGGTGCTGATCGACAAACGCCTGCAGCAGCTTGTCCAGCGGCCCCATGATCGAAGGATCGCCTTGAATCTGATAAGGACCGTGCTCCTCGATCAGGCGAATGCCCTTGTCCTTGACGTTGCCCGCGACAATCCCGGAAAACGCCCGGCGCAGGTTGGCGGCCAGCTCGTGAGTGGGCACGTCGTGGTTCAGTTGCAGTTTCGACATATTCTCGTGAGTGGGATCGAAAGGGTGCTGGAAGCTTTCCTCGATCTTCAGCAGCCAGTTGAAGTGAAACGCGTCATTCCGCTCGCGGCGGAACTGCTTCACTTCTTTCAGGCCCTGAGTCATCTGCCGGGCGACGTCTGCCGGGTTGTCGATGATGATCTGGTAATGACGCTGCGCTTCTTCACCCAGCGTGGCACCGACGAACGCGTGCAACTGTTGCAGGTACGGCTCGGTATTTTTCGGACCGGTCAGGATTACCGGGAACGGTACGTCCTTGTTGTCCGGGTGCATCAGAATGCCAAGCAGATAGAGGAATTCTTCAGCCGTGCCTGCGCCACCGGGGAAGATGATGATGCCGTGGCCAACGCGCACGAAGGCTTCGAGACGTTTTTCGATGTCCGGCAGGATCACCAGCTCGTTGACGATCGGGTTGGGTGCTTCGGCCGCAATGATGCCCGGCTCGGTCAGGCCCAGATAGCGCCCGCCGACAATGCGTTGCTTGGCGTGGGCAATGGTCGCGCCCTTCATCGGGCCTTTCATTACGCCAGGGCCGCAGCCGGTGCAGATATCCAGGCTGCGCAGGCCCAGTTCATGGCCGACTTTCTTGGTGTATTTGTATTCTTCAGTGTTGATCGAGTGACCACCCCAGCACACCACCATCTTCGGCTCTACGCCAGCGCGCAGCGTGCGGGCATTGCGCAGCAGGTGGAACACGTAATCGGTGATGCCCTGAGAATTGCTCAGGTCGATGCGCTGGCTGTCCAGTTCGCTTTCGGTGTAAACGATGTCACGCAGGGCGCTGAACAGCATCTCGCGGGTGCTGGCGATCATTTCACCATCGACAAACGCATCGGCCGGAGCGTTGAGCAGCTCCAGGCGCACACCGCGGTCCTGCTGATGAATTCGCACTTCAAAGCTTTCGTACGCCTCAAGAATGGTCTTGGCGTTATCAACGTGGGCGCCAGTATTGAGAATGGCCAGGGCGCACTGGCGAAACAGGGTATAGGTGCTGCCTGAACCGGCCGCGCTGAGTTGCTGCACTTCGCGTTGGGACAGGGTTTCAAGGCTGCCTTTCGGGCTTACGGTGGCGTTAATCACTTGTCTTGGGATCATTCTATTTTCCATTAGAGCGATGCAGTCGAGCATCAGGATGGTGAACATTGAGAACATTCACCCCTGTGGAGCCTTTTCTACAGCACTTGGCCGGGAAAGCAAACGCCGGACCGCAGACGTCCCCTGTTTGAGCCTTTGTGCGCCATCGCAGAATTGAATCGACAAGCGAATTCTTTTGAAAGCAGGCACTTGCCCGGGATGACCGTGCGGCTGAATTTTGACGCGGACAACGGGCAATAGTGAACCTGACCCCGTTAACGGAGTCTGTTAGCTGATGGACTTTCTGGACGGCCTGCACGAAACGGATCATCAGGTGCTTTTTAAGCGCGCCTGATAGGCAGACATTCCGTCCGGGCAGGAGTTGCAAAACCTTTGATCTCCTGCCGCTCCCATCCTTAGCCGGCCCGTTAAACGAGGCTTTATTTTCATTTCAGATAAAGATAATTATCGCCATGTCTCGTCATTTCTCCGCACTTCTTTCCCGAGCCCCTGGCCTGTTCGCTGTTTCGCGTCGCTTGCTCGGCGCAGGCCTGTTTGGCGCTGCATTGACCGTTGTCGTTCCTGGCAACGCGCAGGCCGCAGGCAGCGATCGCTGGGTCAGCGACAGCCTCACCACCTACGTACGCAGCGGACCAACCGATGATCATCGGATTGTGGGGACGCTGAAATCCGGGCAGAAGGTCGAGCTGCTCAGCTCTTCGGGCAAGTTCAGCCAGGTGCGCGGCGAAGGCGGTTCCACGGTGTGGATCCCCAGCACTGACCTGCAGGAGGTGCCTGGTCAGGCCGAGCGTGTGCCGCAACTGACCCAGCAGGTCAGCGAACTGACCGATCAACTGGCAGGCATCGACAATACCTGGAAGACCCGTGTGCAAGGTATGCAAGAGACTCTTGATGCGCGCAAGAAACTGGTCGACGAACTGGAAGCCCGCACCAAGACCCTTAACGATCAACTGGCTGATTCTCAGGCCGAATTGCGTGCCACTCAGGCGCGGCTCGGCGACGAGAACAAGCAGGTGATGATGCGCTACATGGTCTATGGCGGCAGCATTGCCGGTGCAGGCCTGCTGGTGGGCCTGATCCTTCCGGCGTTGACCAAGGGTCGCAAGAAGAACGATGGCTGGGTGTAAACCTGCCCGAAACACCTGTTCATGCCAGCGCCGCGCGCTGGCATGAGCGAAAGGTGATGAGCCTCCGCTAAAACTCCCTTCCTGCTCCTGCAATTACGATCCAGCTCGCAAAATGTCTGCATGCCTGCCGCCCGGACAATGCGCGAAGTTGATGTTCGTTCTACAGTTTCTGCCCGTATGGTCGAAAAACTGAGTGTTGCCCTGAACCGCGTGGCTTGTTGCGGGGAGGGCGGCAACGGCGAACTGTGTTATGGCATGTTGCCATCATTTATTATGTGCGTCCTGAAAAATGGGCTGCCGAGTCGGGTCTGAGTGGTTTTCAGGCCGTGGGTCTCATATTTTCACCCTCTCCTGTGCAGGAATCCGGATGCTGGCGTACAACCAAAAAAGCTTTCTTATCGTTGATGACTTCTCTGACTTTCGCAGTTCAGTGCGGTCGATGCTGCGTGAACTGGGCGTCAAGGAAGTGGATACCGCCGACACCGGCGAGCAGGCGCTGCGCATGTGCTCGCAAAAGCGTTATGACTTCGTATTGCACGACTTCAATCTGGGTGATGGCCGCAAGAATGGCCAGCAGGTGCTGGAAGACTTGATGGTCGAGCGGCTGCTGAGCTACGAAAGCGTGTTCATTATGGTCACCGCCGAAAACAGTCAGGCGATGGTCATGAGTGCGCTTGAGTGGGAGCCGGACGGTTACCTGACCAAGCCGTTCAACCGTGCCGGGCTGGCCCAGCGCCTGGAAAAGCTGGTGCAGCGCAAGACCTTGCTCAAGCCGATTCTGCAGGCCCTCGACCGGCGCAAACCGGCCGAGGTACTGGCCGCGTGCAACAAGCTGATCGAGCAGGACCCGCGTTATGCGCCGTTGTGCTTGCGCTACAAGGCGGATGCCTTGCGGGACCTGAAGCAGAACGAGCCACTGGAAGCTTTTCTCAAGACCATTCTGGCTGATCGTGCCACGCCGTGGGCCTACGGCGCGTTGGGCAGTCTGCTGCTGAAACGCGGCAAGACTGCCGAAGCGCAGGCCGTCTATGAGCAGGCAATCAAGGCGTTTCCGGCCATGCCGGCGCTGTTCGACGGCCTGGCTGATGTGCTGGTGGCGCTTGGCGATGCCAAGCGGGCGCAGACGGTCCTGGAAAGCGCTGTGCGCCTGTCCCCTCTGGCAGTCCGTCGACAGAAGCTGCTGGGCAAGCTGGCGCTGGGCAACGAGGATTTTGAAAGTGCCTCCAAAGCCTATCGCCAGGCGGTTTCCCAAGGCCAGCATTCGCGCTTCAAGGACCCGGAAACCAACCTGGGTCTGGCACATGCTCTGATCAGCAAGGGCGGCGAGCAGGGGCTGGATGCGCGCACGCGTGTCGAGATCAACAACGCCCTAGTCGACGTTGCCAAGGAACACACCGACGACGAAGGTCTGCAAGTGCGCACCCGCCTGATGAAGGCTGCCAGCCTGCAGCACTCGGACCCGGAAACCGCAGCCAAGCTCACCGAGCAGGCCATGGCCAGGCTCGATGGCATGGAGCAGGTGCTCAGCGCAGATGCCGCCCTGATGGTGGCTGCGCAGCTCAAGAAACTGGGCCAGGAAGAAGCGGGTGCCAGTGTTTTGAAGAGCTGTGCTGAAGCCTATGGCGATGATCCTGCGGTGATGAAAAGCGTCGCCAGCATGACCGACGATCCCGCGATTCTGGGCGCCAGCAAGGCTGCCGTCGATTTCAACCTGCAAGGCGTGCGCAGTTACAAGGCCGGCAACCTCACCGAGGCACAGGCGTTTTTCCGCAGCGCCCTGGGCTTGCAGCCGAAGAACATCAGTATTGTGCTGAACATGGTGCAGTCGCTGCTTCATCCGGGGCAGAACCTCGGGCAGGCCGGCATTGACGAGTGCCGTGCCAGCCTGACCGTGCTGGGCAAGATTCCGGAAAGCGATCCGCGTTATGAGCGTTACCAGAAACTCAGGGAGAGGGCGTTTGGCGCATGAGTGAAGAGACAGAGCAGGGCCTCGACTTTTCGATGGTGATCGCCTCCACCGTACATGACATGAAAAACTCGCTGGCGACCCTGACACAGGCGCACAGCGAGTGGCTGGCGAAGCTTTCCGGTCATCAGCGTGACATGCCGGAACAGGGCGTCATCGACTATGAGTTCGCCAACCTCAACGGCATGCTTGTGCAGTTGCTTGGCCTTTACAAACTCGGGGTCAACCAGCTGCCGTTGCGTCCGGATTACCATGAACTGGACGACTTCATCGAAGCGCAGTTGGCGCACCATCAGGACGTGCTGGCCAGCCGCGGTATCGCCGCGCGCTATGAAATCGATGAGATGAGCCCCTTGGGCTTTTTTGACCGTGAACTGGTGGGCTCGGTGGTCGGCAATATCATCGTCAATGCAATCGGTTTTGCCCGCGAGCAGATCGTGATCAGCATCGGTGAAGAAGGCGGTCAGTTGAAGATCACCCTCAATGACGACGGCCCCGGTTACCCGGCGTATCTGATCGAGCGTCAAACCGAATACGTGCAGGGCATCAATCAGGGCAGTGGCAGTACCGGCCTGGGCTTGTACTTTGCTGCGCACATTGCCCGGCTGCATGTGCGCAACGGCATGCGCGGGCGAATCGAAATCGCCAACGGCGGCGTGCTGGGCGGGGGAATGTTCAGCATTTATCTGCCCTGAAACCCGAACTGCAATTGCTGCGAAATATGAGACAGCCGCGCACCAGCATTATATTGACGCGGTGCCGCGCACTTGCGTTATCCCGTTGTCGATAAGCCTGTCATGTTTTTGACTTTCGTGTCCTCAATGCCTGCCTTTTGCCCCTGTCCAGCCCGATAACAGGGGCTTCCCCGTGTGCTCAATGGCTTGGTTCGATTATTGCTAACGTCCTGTCAGGCGCAGGCTTTGGTCGGCGCGCGTTTTAATCCAATAGCAGGCTGTCCGGGAGCATCGAGATGGAAGACAAAGTACTTAAGCTGATCGAAGAAGCGATGGAAGCAGGCGAAGGCACCTTGAGCAAAGGACAAAGTCTGGATTGGGACTCCATTGCGGTCCTGACCTTCATGTCGCTTGCGAATGAACGGCTGGATAAGAACCTGTCGGCCAACCGTCTCAACGCTTGTAAGAGTGTGGATGACGTCATCGGTCTCGTTACAGAGTCATAAGCGATCAGGGGTTTTCCAGGCGGTGCCGGTCAGCCCTGAAGAGGAACGTTGGGTGGTGAGTAATCCGTTTTCATTAAGCGGCAAATTGATCATGGTCACAGGTGCCTCTTCCGGCATCGGCAGCCAGGTTGCGATATGGCTGAGCCAGCAGGGCGCCCGGGTGGTACTGGTTGCCAGGAACACCGAACGGCTTGAAGCAACAAGGCGCCAGCTTCACGGTGAGAGTCACGGGGTCGAGCCTTTTGACTTGCTTGACGGGCACGCAGTCCCGGCCTGGATGAAAACCCTGGCCAGCACCTACGGGCCTTTCGACGGGCTGGTGCATGCTGCCGGTGTACAGATGCCGCTACCGATTCGAGCCCTGGCAATCGAGCAATGGGAAATGGTGTTTGCCACCAACGTGACCTCTGGCTTTTCGCTGATAAAGTCATTCAGGCAGAAAGGCGTCTTCGTTCAAGGGGCCAGTATTGTTCTGCTTTCATCGGTGATGGCTCAGGCCGCCCAGCCTTCCCTGATGGCCTACTGCGCCAGTAAAGGCGCAGTGGAATCGATGGTCCGCGCTGCGGCACTTGAACTGGCCAGAGACGGAATAAGGGTCAATGCCATTGCGCCGGGCATAGTGCGAACCGAAATGACCCGCAAGCTTGAAGATCTGGTCGGTATCGATTCCATGGCCGTGGTTGAGCAGAAGCACCCGCTGGGGTTTGGTGAGCCGCTGGACATAGCCTATGCGGTCAATTACCTGTTGTCTCCGGCGGCTCGCTGGGTGACCGGAACAGCGATGGTTGTGGATGGAGGATACCTGGCGCAATGAATGCCAATAGATTGCTCATCGTAGGTGCCGGCGCTTTCGGCCGTGAAGTGCATGCTTGGCTGACGGATTGGGTGGAGAACAATCCGGGATGGCTCATCGCCGGATTCATCAATGACGGCCCGGGCTCAACCGAGCGCTTCGACCATTATCCGCCTGTCGTTTCGACGGTGGACGGCTACCAGCCAAAGCCCGAAGAGTATCTGGTCTGTGCGATCGGCGACCCGAGCGGCAAGCGCCTGGTCGTGGAAAAACTCCTTGCCAGGGGCGCGCAATTTTTCACCCTCATTCACCCCTCGGTCATCATTGGCGAAAATGTTTCCATTGGCCAGGGTGCGGTGATCTGTCCTTCAACGGTGCTCACGGTCGATCTTCGCATCGGCGCATTTGTAACCCTCAATATTGGCTGTCTGGTGGGGCATGACGCAGACATCGGCGACTTCTCCACCTTGAGCGGGCATTGCGATATCACTGGCGGTGTCGTGCTGGAGGAGGGTGTTTTCATGGGGACGCATGCCAGCGTCCTGCCAAAGGTAAGGATCGGCAAACAGGCTGTGGTCGGAGCGGGTAGCGTTGCAATACGCAATGTCGCCGCTGGCACTACAGTATTCGGTGTACCTGCCACACGCATATCGGGGTAACGCTCATGGGCGCTCATGCCAGGATCGTGAACATAGAATATGAACTGCCTGCTCATTCGCTGGACAATGAAACACTGGCGCGCGAATTTCCCGAATGGGATGTCGAGAAAATCTTCTCGAAGACCGGTATTGGCGAGCGGCGCATCATCGACAAGGATGAAACTGCGTCCGACCTTGCGTACCGCGCCTGCGAGAAGTTGTTTCTCAACGGAGATATTCAGCGCAGCGAAGTAGACGCGTTGATTTACTGCACGCAAAGCCCGGATTATGTATTGCCCGCCACCGCCTGCATTCTGCAGCACCGCTTGCAGCTCCCCACCCACTGCGCCGCCTTCGATTTCAATCAGGGCTGTTCAGGCTACATTTACGGACTTGGCATCGCCAAAGGGTTGATCGAGTCAGGGCAATGCCGGAATGTGTTACTGGTGACGGCGGAAACCTACAGCCGCTACATTCATCCGCAGGACAAAAGTGTTCGTACCCTGTTCGGTGATGCCGCGGCCGTGACCCTGCTCAGCGCGACTGAGGGCGGGCCTTTCCTGGAACGTTTTCGTTATGGCAGTGACGGCTCCGGGGCGGAAAACCTGATGGTCCCGATTGGTGGTGCGCGAAGGCCCTCGGCGGAAAACCTTCAGCCTGCCGAGTATCAGGATGACGGTGGCAGCGTGCGTACCGATGCACACCTGTACATGAATGGCCCGGCGATTTTCGAGTTTTCCATGACCCGCGTACCGCAGTTGTTCGCGTCGTTGTTCGATGACGAACTGGGTGTGGCCGATGTCGATCTGTTCGTGTTTCATCAGGCCAACCACTTCATGCTGGATGCCCTGCGTCGGCGTTTGAAGTTGCCGGTCGAGAAGTTCGTTTCTGCCTTCCAGCACTGTGGCAATACGGTGTCGTGCACCATTCCCATTGCGCTGAAGGAATCCTTGAACCGCGGTACGCTGAAACCGGGCGACCGGGTTGCTGCGGTCGGGTTCGGGGTGGGCTATTCGTGGGGGGCGTGCGTCATACACTGGTAAACATCATCGCTCTGCGTCACCGCCCGGACGCAGAGCTTGTTGTTGGTTTTAATCCTTTCTGATCAGCCCTTCAGCCAGGCATCGCGCCAGGCTTGCAAGTGATCGGCCTCAAGCATCCAGTTATCAACGACAGCCTGTCTCAAGGCATCGCCCTTGCGTGCGCACTCATCCAACTGATCAATGTGTTGCTCGATGGTACTGACCCAGGCATTCGTCTCGTTTTCCACCCGAGTGACGGGCAGGTCTTCAGGCACGCTGAGCACATCACTGCAAATGACTGGAAAACCGCAGGCACCGAACTCCAGCAGGGCCACCGGGCTTTTGCTCGTATTGATCAGGTTGGATTCTGCAGGCGCCAACACCAGATCCAGGTTCAGACTGGCCAGCGTCCCGGGGAACAAAGTGCCCTCCACGGGCGAACGCAGTTCATGAATATAAGGGCGTAGCCAGCGCGTGCAGGGTCCCATGATGACCCACTCCACACGGTCTGCCAGCGCCTTGATGACTTCTGACAGAATCAGCAGGTCGCCCGTTTCTGCCGCCGTGCCTACCCAACCTACACGAGGTCTGGGGCGAGTCTGGCGCTGGCTTTGCAGATTGCGCCATGGCTCAGGCGCAAGTCGGGTTTCAATCACCTGAACGTTGGGGTGTGAGCCCTCCAGCAGCTCCACCAGCGCTGTTGTGGGGACTGTGATCAGATCTGCCCGCGCCAGCCCGTGGCGCAGGGAGGCCTGCACTGTTGCGAGTGGCACAGCGCTCTTGTCGATTTCAGCGTACGCCGGGTAGTGCGGCAGGTCGTAGGCCACCCAGGCATTGGTGTGGTCCTTGATCGCGTTGATGCTGGCAATCAGGCTTTCGTTTACTGGCCCCTGGATAACCACCGTATCCGGGCTGAGTCTGGCAATTTCCACGAATGGAAGCGGCGCATGGCTGATGATGCCGTCTGTCTCGCGCTCGGCGCTCAGGCTTTGCAGCGCGGTGCTGATGCGATTGCCGGCAGCCGCATGATTGCAGGGCAGAGCAAGGACCACCGGCAGTGGACGGTGGGTCAATGGCCGCCAGCTCAGTTGCGGGTTGCTCTGGGCAACGAAACTGTCAGTCAGCGTCAGATTCTTGTTGTATGCAGGGTCCCAGGCCATGTAGTGCAGCCAGCGGTGGTAGAGCGCGCGCGTCGCGAAGTCCAGTGCTTCAGCGTCGCTCTGTGCGTCGTCCGGGCGCAGCGCGACGATGGCGTGCGGTGTCCAGACGACCAGATGCCCGGTGCTGCGTGTCTTTAAGCACAGGTCCACGTCATTGAAGTGCAGGGGGAACAAGTGCTCGTCCAGGCCTTGCACCTCTTCATGCACGGACTTGCGAATCATCAGGCAGGAGCCGCTGACAGCGCTGTAGTTCTGATCTGTTTCCAGACGTTGCGCATCGCTCGCAGATCCTGCGATGTCGCTGGCAGTGACGGTGGCCGCGGTGCCATTGAGGCCCATGATGATGCCGGCCTGCACGACATTGCCATCCGTCGAAATGAGTTTCGCGCCGACAACACCTACTTCAGGGCGCAGTGCGTGGTTGAGCAGGTGGTTGAGCCAGTCCTGCTGAATGATCAGGGCGTGGCTGTCGAGCATCACAAGATAGTCGCCCAGCGCGTGTTCGGCTGCGGAGTTGAGCAGCGCCGACGGGCTCAGTGCCTGTTCGTGGCGAACGATGCGAATCCGCTCCGACTGCATCGAATCGATGGTCGCCAGCCATTGCGTGGTCTGTGCCGACTGGCTGTTGTTGTCGCAGATCAGAATTTCATAGTGCGGATATGTCGTGTTTTCCAGAATGCTCTCTACGCAGGGCAGCAGCGTTTCGAGCTGATCCTGCGAGGTGACGAGAATGGAGACCAGAGGCTGTTCGGCATGGCCGTAATCGATCCGGTAAAGTCCCGATTCCAGCGCATGCACCTTACTGCCTGGGTAGCCACGCACGTGCAGATGCCGTTGCACGGTGCGCGCCTGATCGTAGTTCTCCTGCGCCTGCCATAAGGGCGAGATGATCATCGGCTCGCAAGAGTGCGCAAATTCGGTATAGCCCGAACCCTCAATCATGCGCAGGATCAGGTCGAGTTCAATGGCCTGCGCGTGGACTGGGTCGAAGCCGCCCACTTCCAGAGCTTTTTCACGATTGAACAGCCAATTGCGGCTGGTTGCCGCCGGGCAGGTCAGCAGGTAATCCAGGCTGAAGTCCGGGCGAAAGGCCAGATGAGCACCTGCCTGCGCATGCAGGGTCACTTCGTCGCCGAACACTGCACAGGCTTCGGGTGTTTCGATCATTTTCATGACGGCGCACAGCAGGCCGCTCAAGGTGAACGTCGTGCCGGCGTCAACCAGGATCCACCACGCTTGGTCGTTTTCCTGCATCAACGCGTTGATGACTGTTGCGCGGTTTTCCATGCTGGCATCCCGCCAGGGCAGTTGCGCTTGCAGCGGCGTCTGCTGTTCCCGGTCGTAGTCGGCAAGGACAAACACCTTGAGCTTGTCGAGCAGAGGCGCATCGGACGCCAGGCTTTGCAGCGTGCTCAGCACGCTCTCGGGCTGCTGATTGAAGTCCGACACGACAATCGCAACCGCAGGGCCGCCGTTGTGTTGTTGCAGGTACTCTTCAAGCAACACATGCTGGGCTGGCGTAGGTCGACGCTGAGCCAGCCAGCCGGCGACACGGGTATTCCGAACAGTGGCTTCGGGCCTTCTGTCGAAGTAGGCCAGCAGGTCCATTTCCTGAATATTGTCGCGTTGTGGCAGCGGAGCAACCTTGACCTTGCCATTGAACTCGTCAGGCCTTACCCAGCCCAGCTCTGTGGGAATGCGCCTGAAGTTGGCGTGACCTTCGCGAGGCAGGGTCGGGTCTTTTCTGAATGCCTCGCTGCTCTGCTGATCCGACACCCGGAAATAGGAAAGGGGACGGGCGAGCATCGCCAGGTTGCCATGACGCAAGAGCTTTACGTACATGGCCAAATCACCCAGCCCCCAGATCAGCACCTGTTGCAGAGACATGATGTCCTGCCCGAATACCAGCAGGTCTTCGCGACGACACATGACTGCACTGGGCTCGCCGACGAAGTTGATCGGGTGACTGGCCAGAAAGGACACCAGCTCGGGACCGTTCAGAACGACGTTTTTGCCGAATGGGTAGGCCGTGTAGAGGTTGTCTGCCAGCAGAGCGCCGTTGGCGTCGATCCTCTTTCTGGTCGCTGACACGACTTTGATGTCCGGGCTGTCGTGCATGACATCGAACATCAGGCGCACGCAGTCCGGGAGAAGGATGTCATCGTCGTAGAGAAACTTGATGTACTCACCCTGCGCACGCGCTATGGCGTGTGCGATGTTGTGAGGTTCGCCCAGCGGCGTTGCATTTTTGAAATAGTGAATGGGCCAGCGGCTGTTCGGGCTGAGCTTTTCGACAATAGCCTTGATGCCATCGTCACGGCAGTCGTCGGTGATGATGATCTCGATGTCGTCGTGGTTCTGGCGCAGCGCGCTGGCAAGCGCTGCTTCGAAGAAAGCCGGTTTGTAAGCGGGGATGACAATACTGACCAGGCGTGAAGAACTCATCGCAATACCACTTTTGAAAAAGTTTTAAAAACCAACCGGGCAACGCAGTCGGCGTCCATGATCTGCAGTTGTCGTCAGCTTTTTTGGCCTATATACAAAACCGACTGCTCCGTAATGCCGTGCTGCTTGAAGACGCCTTCACCAAATGCCTGCGAGCCGAGGGCCTTCACGTCGAAACCGGCCTGCGTCAAACGGGACTGGAAGTCTTGTCTGGCGTACATCCGCACATGATCGTCCTGGCCGAAGCGCGCCCAGCGCTCATCGACGCTGGCCTCGTCCGGGTCTTCTTCGGTTTCGGTGGCGGTCAGCAGAATCGGCACCATCAGGATGGCAGAGCCGCCTTTGGCCAGTACCCGAAACAGCTCGGACATGGCCTTGCGGTCATCAGGTACGTGCTCAAGTACGTGCGAGCACACGATGAAATCGAAGGACTCGTCGGCATACATGTGCATGTCCATGATGTCGACCACGTCATCAGCCAGCGGCGAGAACAGGTCGGCCGAGCGATATCGGGCGTTGGGCAGGCTGCGCAGAAACTTCGAGAGCACCACTGCCGGTGCTATATCGAGAATGCGCAGCGGTTTGCCCGGCGGGTTGTCGAGCATGTTCATGGCAAACAACGCGTAAAGCCGGTCACGGTCCGACGCCATGCATTCGGGGCAGCTGTATTGCCCGACGTTAAGGGTCTCGAAGTCTTCGATGCAGTAGTGGACGTTCAGGCGGTGGAGGATTTCCAGATGGCTTCTACCCAGCGGATAGAAGTTCGGAAAACGACAGGAGCAGACCGGGCACGTTCGCATTAGCAGTTCTCTTTACTGGCTGTGACGATCACATCAATGATGCTGTCGAAGGCTTCATCCGTCAGGCTGTCGTAGATCGGCAGGCACAGGATCTGACTGGACAGACCGGTCGCGACACGCAGGCGATCAGGTTTTGCCGAGTCAAGGCCCCGGTACATCGGGAATGTGGAAATGAGCGGGTAAAAGTAACGGCGCGCCAGGATGTTGTGGTCGCGGAACCGCTGATAAAGGTCATCGCGAGAAATCGCGAAGTCTTCGGTGACCAGCACCGGGAAGTACGAGTAATTGTGTTTTTCGGTGCTTTTCCAGAGAATTTTCAGCCCCGGTACCGTTGCCAGCGCATCGCGATAGCGTTCATCGATACGTTGCCGTTTCAAGAGCGCTTCATCGATGTACTTCAACTGAAGCAGACCGAACGCAGCGTTGATTTCACTCATCTTGCCGTTGATTCCCGGCGCGACCACGGTCACTTCGTCAGCAAAGCCGAAGTTCTTCAGGTAATCGATACGTTGCTTGGTCTTGGCATCCGGACTGATGATGGCCCCGCCTTCGAAGGTGTTGAACACCTTGGTGGCGTGAAAGCTCAGCACCGACAGATCCCCGTGATTCAACAGGCTTTGCCCGCGATGCTGGACACCGAACGCATGGGCGGCATCGTAGATGACCTTCAGGCCATAGCGATCGGCAATCTGCTGAATGCGGTCGACGTCACACGGGATGCCGTAGCAGTGTACGGGCATGATCGCCGTGGTAGCCGGAGTGATGGCTTCTTCGATGCGCTCCGGGTCCAGGTTATAAGTACCCGGGTCTATGTCGACAAACACCGGCGTCAGGCTGTTCCAGAGCAGCGAATGGGCGGTTGCCACGAACGAGTAGGGCGTGGTGATGACTTCGCCCTTGATGCGCAGCGCCTGAATGGCAGTCATCAGCGCCAGCGTGCCATTGGAAAACAGCGAGAGATGCTGCACGCCCAGGTTCTCGGCCAGCTCCTTTTCAAGCTGCTGGTGAAACGGACCGCCATTGGTGAGCTGGCGGCTTTCCCATATGTGTTCGAGGTAGGGAATGAACTCCTCCAGAGGCGGTAACAGAGGACGAGTTACTGGAATCGGTGCGCTCATGGAGGGTTCTCTGCTCGTGTTTTATCCGATTGCTGTTCGAAAGGGCATCTGCTTCAAGGGCTTCCGGCAAAGGCGTTGCCATTGACATAAAAATGACAGTCGAACTGTTGTGACCGGGGTACACAGCAAGAACCCGGCCAAGACCGCTTTCGTCGGATCAGGTCGAGGCCGGGTTGTAATCCTTCTCACTAAGTCGTTTCAGTGCTTGATATCCCGAACGCCCGCTGCGTATTTTGTACGGGTTGCCGCCAAGCGGCCTGGCCCATGACAAAGGATTGAACCATGACACGCAATGACCCCCATCCGCTGGCACAGCTGCTGATGGGCATTGATGAAGTGGAGTGTGTGACCCCGGACCTGAACGGCGTGCCTCGCGGCAAGGTGATGACCGCTGCCGGTTTTCTGGAGGGCAGGCGATTGCAGCTTGCGCGGGGGGTGTTGCTGCAATGCATCATGGGCGGGTACCCGCCGTCACGGTTTTACGGTAGCGATGATGGCGACCTCGCGCTGCTCAGCGATCCGCAGCAGGTCCATCGTCTACCCTGGAGCGAGCAACCGCGCGCCCTGGCGATTTGCGATGCCGAGGAGTTGAGCGGCGAGCGTTGCATGCTCTCGACGCGCAGCCAGCTAAAGGCCGTCATCGCCCGCTACGCCGCACGGGGGTTGGCACCGGTTGTGGCCACCGAACTGGAGTTCTTTATCTTTGCGCCCAACCCCGAGCCGCTGTATCCGTTCGTGCCGCCGACAGGGCTTGACGGACGACGCGAGCAGGGGCATTCAGCGTTCAGTGTCAGCTCGAACAATGGCTTGCGGCCTTTTTTCGCCGAGGTATACGCCTGCATGGCGGCGTTGGGTCTGCCGCGTGACACGGTGATGCACGAGATGGGCGTCAGCCAGTTCGAGATCAACCTGCTGCATGGCGACCCGCTGCTGCTCGCCGACCAGACCTTTCTGTTCAAGCACCTGCTCAAGGAGGTCGCGCTCAAGCACGGGCTTATTGTGGTCTGCATGGCCAAGCCGCTCGCTCACACGGCGGGCAGTTCGATGCATCTTCATCAGAGCGTTGTAGCAACAGACTCCGGGGTAAACGTCTTCAGTGGTGCAGATGGCCAACCGACTGACACGTTTCGTCACTTTATTGCGGGTCAGCAAGCCTGCATGGCTGATTTCACAGCGCTGTTCGCGCCCAATGTGAATTCCTATCAGCGCCTGTGCCAACCCTATGCTTCGCCCAATAACGCCTGCTGGTCCTACGACAATCGCGCAGCCGGCCTGCGCATCCCGTCGAGTGCAGCAGCGGCTCGAAGGGTGGAGAACCGTTTGCCAGGCGCCGACGCCAATCCTTATCTGGCCATTGCCGCAAGCCTGGCAGCCGGGCTGCATGGCATCGAGCAAAAGCTGGAACCCACCCCGCCCATGCAAGGCGCGATTGAGGTGCCGGAAGAATTGTCATTGCCGTGTACCCTGCACGCCGCTCTGGAGCGTCTGAAAAGCAGTCAGTTGGCCAAGGAACTGTTTGGTCATGAATTCATCGAAGGCTACATCGCGTCGAAGACCCTGGAACTGACCAGTTTTTTTGACGAGATAACCCCCTGGGAACGGCGCGTTCTGGCTGCTCAGGTTTAAGAATCGCAGTGTTGGGCTCGCCCGGTCGGGCGACTCCCTATTTTTGGAAAGTTGATGCGCCAAATCTGGAAGTCCTTTCGAGCGCTTTATTTTGCCTCGTTGATGATGTTGATCGGCTCAGGTCTGCTGAGCACTTATCTGGCCCTGCGCCTGGCGGCCGATCAGGTCGACAGCCTGTGGGTCGGTGCACTGATGGCCGCCAACTATTTCGGTCTGGTCCTGGGGGGCAAGATCGGTCACCGTCTGATCGGTCGTGTCGGTCATATTCGGGCCTATGCCACCTGCGCCGGTATCGTTGGTGCTGCGGTGCTCGGGCATGGCCTGATCAGCTGGCTGCCCGCCTGGCTGGTGCTGCGGGTGATTGTCGGCCTGGGCATGATGTGCCAATACATGGTCATCGAGAGCTGGCTGAACGAGCAGGCCGCCGCCAAACAGCGCGGCATGGTGTTCAGCGGTTACATGATTGCGTCCTATCTGGGCCTGGTGCTGGGGCAACTGGTACTGGTGGTCCACCCGCAACTGGGCCCTGAGCTGCTGATGCTGGTGGCGTTGTGCTTCGCGCTGTGTCTTGTGCCGGTCGCCATGACCCGGGCGATTCACCCCGCACCGTTGCACCCGGCACCGCTGGAGCCGCTCTTCTTCATGAAGCGTGTGCCGCAGTCGCTGACGGCGGTGTTGGGTGCCGGGCTAATCATCGGTTCGTTCTACGGTCTGGCACCGGTTTACGCCGCCGAACAGGGGCTGTCCACCGAGCAGGTCGGTCTGTTCATGGGCTGCTGCATTCTGGCCGGGTTCCTGGTGCAGTGGCCATTGGGTCTGCTTTCCGACCGCTATGACCGATCCGTACTGATGCGCATCTTTGCCGCTGCACTGGTGGTGGCGTCATTGCCGCTGGCGGTGTTTCCGAGTGTGCCGGTCGAAGTCCTGTTCGGCGTCGGCTTTCTCGCCTCGCTGATGCAGTTCTGCCTCTATCCACTGGCGGTGGCGTTTGCCAATGACCACGTCGAGGCCGAGCGCCGGGTGTCGCTGACGGCCATGTTGCTGATGACCTATGGCATCGGCGCGAGTATCGGCCCGTTGGCTGCCGGCGTGGTCATGAAGCTGTTTGGCGGCCACATGCTGTATGCGTTCGTCTGTGGTGCCGGGGTGATTCTGGTGATGCTGATCAGACCCAAGGCCGTTACCCATTTGCATCAGGTCGAAAACGCACCGCTGCATCACGTCGCCATGCCGGACAGCATGTCCAGTTCGCCCCTGGTGGTTGCACTCGACCCGCGTGTCGATGAGCAGGTGGTTCAGGAGCAGATGCAGACCACCGTCGAGCCGGAGTCCGAACCTGAGTCTGAAGTGGTGGCCGACGCCGACGCAGAAACCGAGGCACAGGCCGAGCCGGTCGCGGGCA
This sequence comes from Pseudomonas sp. Pme6b, assembly GCF_058129925.1. NCBI lineage: Bacteria > Pseudomonadati > Pseudomonadota > Gammaproteobacteria > Pseudomonadales > Pseudomonadaceae > Pseudomonas > Pseudomonas sp. Pme6b. The sequence goes on along the minus strand of NZ_CM176704.1, from coordinate 4,094,014 downwards.
CGGAAACAGCCGAAGCTGAAGAGCACGAACGCGAGCGTGAAAGCGAGACCTGGAAGGCTTGAGTGTAGCGGGGGCAGAGCAGGGGATTACGGTGTGATTGCGGCAGGTTGCCGCAATCACCAGCAAGCAGAAGCGGGGATCAGAAGTCGTCGTCTTTGTCGAAGCGGCGAGCTTCACGCTGCAACTGGTAGACGAAACGCTCAACCTGACGCTGCACAAGCCCACTCATGTTGTGGAAGCGCACGCCGGCAAAGGTGGTGTGAAATCTTTCCTCGAAGTGCAAATAACGCAGCTCGACCGGAGCTGTCATTGCTCCGAATGGCAACTTCGCAATAAATCGTTCGTATACCTGGCCCAACTGCATGCGCTCGGACACATCGCCTTCAAAGCGCAGTTTGCAACCGGTTGCAGAGATGTCCAGCAGTTTGCCGGTCAGAGGGGATTTCAAACGGTCTCCACCGATCTCGATGTCGACCAGCTGCGCCAGCTTCAGCGCTGCACGAAATGCGTTGCGCCGCTGGTGGTAAATCACCTCTTCAGGCATCGGCCCGCGGTACAGGCGCTGCCCGTTGGTATCGACAATCTCCATCTGCGATGAGCTTTCCCAGGCGATACGCACGCCGTCGTGAAAACCTTCGACGCGGAAAGACTCGCCATTACTTAAAAAGCGTTCGCCATCGCGGGGGATCATTTCGTCGAGCGCCATGACGTTGCTGTCACGGTCGACTTCAAGCAGGTAGCTCTGAAAGCGTTGGGCACGCTCATGGAAGGTAATGATCAGAGGATCATGACTCTCGAGTAGCAACCGCAGGTTAGCGGCAATTTCCAAAGGTGTGTTGAGGACCTTCGGGGGCTGCGGAACATCGTCCGCGCTTGAGCCATTCACGTTCTTGAATCTCCAGGCAAAATACTACGGCAACGCAACAACAGGCATTCTGCCACTACGCACGAAACCTTGATACAGGAAGTTACGCCTGACTCAGAGGGCGTGGTTTTGCTCTAAGCGCAGTTGACCCGCGACTGTCATAGAGCGTGGGCGTCTCACCGCCGTTCAGTATGCGAAGCTGATGAGCGGTGCTGATCTGTTGCAGCTGGATCAGACTACCATTCTGCTCGTTCAGCGTCTGGCATTCATTGATCAACGCATTCAGTTCGTCACCGGCCATCAGCAATTGCTCGCCGACATCCGACTGGCTGGCCAGTTGCTGGAGACCACTGCGATTGGCTGGCAGCCCCATGCCCGCAAGCACCTGGCTACGTTTGCGCCCATGTTGATCGAGAAGAATGACCAGCGCCTGTTTCTGCGCCAGTACCTGCTCCATCTCGCCCATGTCGCGGCCGTGAAGAATCAGGGATTCGGCCTGCAGCAGCTCTAGAAGCTGTCGGGCCGAAACCATGTCGTCAGTGATCATCTGCAACAAAGTAGTGTCTTGCATCGCATGCTCTGGTTTTTAAGCGTCCAGAATATCCAGCGCCAGCCTTGGCTTAGCGTTGGGTTTCGAAATTCAACAGCTTGCTGGCGACACGGTTGCTGTCCACTGTGTAACTACCGTCGGCGATGGCCTGTTTGAGCTCGGCAACGCGAGCACTATTGACGGTTGGCAGATCGGTCAGCTTGTCCGTGATTTTCTGCAACTGTTGAGCCTCACTGCTCAAAGAAAAAGTTTCCCCGGTGCTTTTGACACCTGCGGTGGCTGCAGGGGCTGGTGCATCGGTTTTGACGGTGTCTTTACTGGCACTGGTACGTGTTGTACCGGCAACAGACTGTGAATTGTTAAGGCGACTGAAATCTATGACCATGATTGAAAAAACCTCTGGGTGTTTGGACGCTTGCCTTGTTTTCGGCCAACCCCTATCAAACTTTAGGCCGATTGTGAGAAAGCTTCCCAATAGACGCTTTTCACCGTCGGATATTCCCCGCAGTCTAAAAAAACACACCCTGTGCGCCAGCATCAATGCATTACATGGCCACTTCCACCTGCCCTGGGCCGGTGACATTCGCTTTGATCACCCGCTGGGAATTAAGGTTTTTCACCCGTATCTGTTCGTTGAAACCGCCGTCGGACATCGCTTCGCCGGGCATGCGCACCGCCAGCGAACCGCTGCGGGCGATGATGACCACTTGGTCGCCCTTGTGAATCATTTGTGGCTGTTCCAGCGCCACCGGGGTAACGACCTGGTCGATGACCATTTGTCGGACAACCTTTTGACCGACGGCCTGATCAAGAGAGGCCAGAAATCCCTGGCCCAGGCTGCTCACGTCGCGCTCACGCAGCGCAACGTCTTCTTCAGTAACGATGGCGTCGCGTTTCAGCGGGCGCATCACGGTCACGACGTTGCGATACAGCAGCACCTGGGCCGGCACAAATACTGTCCAGGGCGAAGAGCCTTCGCAGCGTACCCGCACCGTAACCCGGCCGACCGGGCGCGGGCTTTCCAGTGTGGCTGTCAAATCCTTGTCACAGGCACCCATCCGTAAACGCGGGTCGAGCTGCTTGACCTGTATGTCATGACGCCCGTCAATCTGGTTGGTTGCCAAATAGTCTTCTACTGTGAACTCAAGAAACCCTTGGGTGACGCCGATAAGCTGTTCAGGCAGTGTGAAATTCTCTGCGCGAGCGAGGCTCACCGTGCCACAAAGGCACAGCAGAGCGATTGCGCACAGAAGCCTGCGGGTTTCTAATGCGAGGTGTCGAGAAATTGTCGTCTTTGCGTTCATGAGGTAATAAATAGCAAAGCCCGTGCCGCTTGTTGATCTGGTGTCTGGGCGGCGGTCATTTTGGTAAGGGGGTTCGGCATGGCAGGTGTAATGGATTCGGTAAACCAGCGAACTCAGCTGGTGGGTCAGAATCGCCTGGAGCTGCTCTTGTTCCGTCTCGACGGCAAGCAGCTCTACGGGATCAACGTCTTTAAGGTAAAAGAAGTACTGCAATGCCCGAAACTCACCATCATGCCCAAGTCGAGCAAGATCGTCCGGGGTGTGGCCAATATTCGTGGCGGCACGATCCCGATCATGGATCTGGCGATGGCGACGGGTTCCACAGGCATGATTTCGCTGGTCAACTCCTTCGTCATCATTACCGAGTACAACACCAAGGTTCAGGGTTTTCTGGTGCATTCTGTAGAACGCATCGTCAACATGAACTGGGAAGAGATTCATCCACCACCCAAAGGTACCGGGCGCGATCATTACCTGACCGCAGTTACCCGGGTTGATAATCAGTTGGTGGAAATTATCGACGTCGAGAAGATTCTTGCCGAAGTCGCACCTATTTCCGAAGAAGTGTCGGTCGGTGTGATCGATGCCGAGGTTCAGCACAAGGCGATTTCGCTGCGTGTGCTGACGGTCGATGACTCGTCGGTGGCCCGCAAGCAGGTCAGCCGCTGCCTGGAAACCGTCGGTGTGGAGGTGGTTGCCCTTAACGATGGCCGTCAAGCGCTGGATTACCTGCGCAAAATGGTCGAAGAGGGTAAAAAACCGGAAGAAGAGTTCCTGATGATGATCTCCGACATTGAAATGCCGGAGATGGATGGCTATACCCTTACAGCTGCGATACGTAATGACCCGCGTATGCAGAAGATGCACATCACCTTGCATACCTCTCTGTCCGGGGTATTCAACCAGGCGATGGTCAAGAAAGTCGGCGCTGATGATTTTCTCGCGAAATTCCGGCCTGATGATCTTGCGGCCAGGGTTGTTGCGCGGATCAAGGCAGCAGAATAACCAGCCGGGGGCGCCGTCCCCGGTGATTCACATGATTTGAGAGGCGGCACCTTGTCTACGGGTAATTTGGATTTTGATCAGTTCCGGGTATTTCTGGAAAAAGCCTGTGGCATCTTGCTTGGGGAAAACAAGCAGTATCTGGTGTCCAGCCGCCTCAACAAACTGATGGAGCAGCAAAGCATCAAGTCGCTTGGCGAGTTGGTTCAGCGCATCCAGACCCAGCCGCGCAGCGGGTTGCGCGAACAGGTTGTCGATGCGATGACCACCAACGAAACCCTGTGGTTTCGCGACACCTATCCGTTCGAAGTGCTGAAGAACAAAGTGCTGCCCGAGCAGATCAAGGCCAGCCCTGGTCAGCGACTGCGCATCTGGTCGGCGGCCTGTTCATCGGGCCAGGAACCGTACTCGCTGTCGATGTCGATTGATGAGTTCGAGCGCGCCAATCAGGGCCAGCTCAAATCGGGCGTGCAGATTGTTGCCACCGATCTGTCTGGCGCAATGCTCAACAACTGCAAGACCGGCGAGTACGACAGTCTGGCTATCGGCCGCGGCTTGTCGCCGGATCGTCTGCAGCGTTTCTTTGATATAAAAAGTCCAGGTCGCTGGGTCGTCAAGACGCCGATCAAGAGCCGTGTGGAGTTCCGCTCGTTCAACCTGCTCGACAGCTACGCCTCGCTGGGCAAGTTCGACATCGTGTTCTGCCGCAACGTATTGATCTACTTCTCCGCTGAAGTGAAGAAGGACATCCTGCTGCGCATCCACGGTACGCTCAAGCCAGGCGGCTACCTATTTCTGGGGGCTTCCGAAGCGCTCAATGGTTTGCCGGATCACTATCAGATGGTTCAGTGCAGCCCCGGGATCATCTATAAGGCCAAGTGACGGTCTGTCAGTTGCCTGCGATGAAAAAAGAGACCTTCGGGTCTCTTTTTTTGTGCGCGGCTGAAAACAGCTTCGATCGTCTGCCCATCGGTTCATGTTTGCGTACTGTTACTCACCAGTTTGGCAAAAGCGTTGGCGGCGGCGCTCTGGTAGCCGTTTTTACGCCGCAGCAGCGCAACCGTCCGCCCAGGAAGGGCAGGGGTCGTCTGAACTTCGCGCAACCCGGGCTGCTCGCGAACGATGGCATCGGGAAGAATGGTTGCCATACGCCCCTGGGCAACAACCTTGAGCAAAATGGCGATCGAGTTCGCCTCCAGGTTGACCGCAGGCTTGAAATTCTGCGTCTGGCACCAGGCATCCAGCAGCTGGCGAGTGGCGAATCCGGGGGCGAGCAAGGCAAAGCGAAGCGTTTGCAGGTCCTCAAGTGTCAGCGCGGTCTGCTTATCGGGGGCAGGTTTTGCCATGACCAGGCACAGTTGTTCATCGAACAGAGGCTGGCTGTCTATCTCGACAGCATGACTGCCGGCAAAACCAATGGCCAGATCGAGCGCGTCATTGATCAATGCCTCGGTAATCTGCTCCAGAGGCAGCTCTGTGAGGATTATCGCCACTCCGGGGTACAGCGCGCTGAAGCGGTCGATCAGCGGCGCTATCAGGTATTCACTGAAGGTTGGCGTGACACCTAGGCGCAATTGTCCGCGTGACAGATCGCTGACATCGTTGAGCGCACGCTTCCCGGCCTCCAGCTCAAGCAGGCAACGACGCGCGTGGTCCAGATACACGCGGCCGGCATCGGTCGGCACGACGCTGCGGCGGGTGCGGTCGAACAGTTGCACACCCAGGCTGCTTTCCAGCTGCCTGATCTGTTGCGACAACGCCGGTTGCGAGACATGCAGGGCCTCGGCCGCCCGGGTGAAATTGCCATGGTCGGAGACTGCCAGCAAATAACGTATATGGCGTAACAGCACGGCATCACCATAAGGCAGGATTATGGCGATGATCATAAATCAGTCTTGGATCTTATGGTGATAGTTGCCGATGCTGTGATTGATATGAATTCATTCCGGAGGGTTACCTATGCCGCACAGCAACATTTCCAGAGCACCGCGCCAGAATCTGACTGAACGTGTGCTGCAGGCCAAGACCGCAAAGAACCTGACGTGGGCAGGGCTTGCAGAAGGTACGGGGTTGAGCGTGGTGTATGTCACGGCTGCATTGCTCGGTCAGCACCCATTGCCGGAAGCGGTGGCCGAGGTAGTCGCCGAGCGTCTCGGGCTGGACAGGGACGCGGTCGCCGAACTGCAAACCATCCCGTTGCGCGGCAATGTCGAAGACGTCTCCAGTGACCCGACGATCTATCGCTTCCACGAAATGGTTCAGGTCTACGGCACAACGCTGAAGGCATTGGTGCATGAGCAGTTCGGCGACGGCATCATCAGCGCAATCAACTTCAAGCTCGACATCAAGAAAGTCGAAGATCCGGAAGGGGGCGAGCGAGCCGTGATCACCCTTGATGGAAAATTTCTGCCCTATAAACCGTTCTGAGGACGCTGAGATGAGTGATAAAGGAAGACCGCCATTTCCACCCTTTACCCTGGAGACGGCTGTCCAGAAAGTCCGTGGCGCCGAGGATGGCTGGAACTCTCGCGATGCGGCGAAAGTTGCGCTGGCCTACACCGAAGACACCTACTGGCGTAACCGCAGTGAGTTCATCAATGGCCGCGCAGAGGCTCAGGCCTTTCTGGAACGCAAGTGGCGCAAGGAACTGGACTACCGGCTGATCAAGGAGCTCTGGGCATTTACCGATAACCGCATAGCCGTGCGCTATGCCTATGAATGGCATGACGACTCTGGCAACTGGTTCCGTTCGTGTGGCAACGAAAACTGGGAGTTCGCTGCAAACGGCCTCATGCAGCGGCGCTTTGCCTGCATCAACGATTTGCCGATCGCCGAGTCCGAGCGCAAATACCATTGGCCATTGGGGCGGCGACCTGATGACCACCCTGGGTTAAGTGAGCTTGGCCTCTGATTCAGTCGTCAAAGAGACCTTCGGGTCTCTTTTTTATTGGGCGTCCGAATGAGGCAATGATGAAGTGCCGCCATTGTCAGGCGGCAAGTCGACACTGGCAAAAAAACGGCACCCCGCTTGCCGCTTTCTCCTCCCACAGCGGAAATGCCTTGCCGCTTTTCTGGCATTGCCGCCTCGCCGCCGCCTGCGGCCCCCGCAATCATTGGCTTTTGCAACATGGCACGCCGATTGCTTTGTCAGTAACAACAGAATCAGGTCAACCGGCAAAGGTTTCCCGAAATGAGCATCAGCTTCGATAAAGCGCTAGGCATACATGAAAAGGCTCTGAACTTCCGGGCTCAGCGTGCAGAGGTGTTGGCCAACAACATCTCCAACGCCGATACCCCGAACTTCAAGGCTCGCGATCTGGACTTCTCGTCGGTGCTGGCTGCCGAAAACGACAAGGTGCAGAACGGTCATTTCGCGCTGAACAAGACCAACAGCCGCCATATCGAAGCCGAAGGCATGGGCAATGATGACGGGACGCTGCTGTATCGCACCCCGTCGCAGCCTTCGCTGGACCAGAACACCGTCGATTCCCAGGTCGAGCAGGCCAGCTACACCGAGAACGCCATGGGCTTTCAGGCCAGCTTCACATTGCTCAACAGCAAGTTCAAGGGGCTGGTTGCAGCCCTTCGCGGAGAATAATTCATGTCACTAGCCAATGTGTTCAACATTGCCGGTAGCGCCATGAGTGCCCAGACCACGCGTCTGAACACTACGGCCAGTAACATCGCCAACGCCGAGACCGTGTCTTCGAGCATGGACCAGACCTACCGCGCCCGTCACCCGGTGTTTGCCACCGTGATGCAGGGTCAGCAGTCCACAGGCGGTTCGCTGTTCCAGGATCAGGGCGAAGCCGGGCAGGGCGTTCAGGTCAACGGCATCATCGAAGACAGCTCGAACCTGGAAGCACGTTACGAGCCCAATCATCCTTCCGCTGACAAGGACGGGTATGTCTACTACCCCAACGTCAATGTCGTGGAAGAAATGGCCGACATGATTTCTGCCAGCCGGTCTTTCCAGACCAACGCCGAAATCATGAACACCGCTAAATCCATGATGCAGAAGGTTCTGACCCTCGGTCAGTGATAGAAGGCGAACGTTATGGCCGATAACACCACAGCAAGCAGCGTCTCATCGACGTTCTTGAACACACTGCAGAATCCGACGCCGACCGCGACGAATTCCACCGGTACGCTGGGCAAGGACGCGTTCCTGCAGCTGCTCGTGACGCAGATGAAGAACCAGAACCCGCTGGACCCACAGGACAACACGCAGTTCGTGGCCCAGCTGGCACAGTTCAGCAGCCTTGAAAGCATGCAGAACCTGACGTCGACGGTTGACACGATTGCAACCAGTTACAAGTCGTCCCAGGCGTTGCAGGCATCGTCGCTGGTAGGTCGCTCGGTGATCATCGATTCGAGCTCCACCACCGTGGATACCACCAAGGGTATGACCGGTTCGATCGTTATTCCGAGCGCCACTACGGCGACAAGTATCAAGGTTTACGATTCGCAATCGAATCTGGTCGACACCGTCGAGCTGGGCGCGCAGAAAGTCGGCACCACCAGCTTTTCCTGGGACGGTACGGACAGCGACGGTACAGCGCTTGCGTCGGGCAACTACACCTTCAAGGCTGAAGGCTCGGTTGACGGCAAGAACACACAGCTTTCGACTTACCTGCCTGCCACGGTCAACAGCGTCACGTTGGGTGTGAATGGTGCAGAAACAATGCTCAATCTGGCCAGCGGCAGTGTTGCCCTGTCCAAAGTTCAAACCATCGGATTGTAGAGCCTACCAGGCGCAGGAGTGAAACATGTCTTTCAATATCGGCCTTAGTGGGCTCTATGCTGCAAACAAAAGTCTCGACGTTACCGGCAACAACATTGCCAACGTTGCGACCACTGGCTTCAAATCGTCGCGCGCGGAGTTTGCCGATCAATACGCTCAATCGATTCGCGGCACTTCCGGCCAGACCAATGTGGGCAGTGGCGTAACAACCGCAGCGGTTTCCCAGCAGTTCTCGCAGGGCAACCTGACTACCGGTACTGCCAACAGCCTCGACCTTGCCATCAACGGCAACGGTTTCTTCATGCTCAGCAATAACGGCGAGAAGCTGTACACCCGTGCCGGTGCATTCCACACCGACAAGGAAGGCTACGTCGTCAACAGCGGCGGTATGAAGTTGCAGGGTTACAACGTTGATGCCAACGGCAGTGTGGTAACCGGTGCATTGAGCGACCTGCGGGTGGATTCGTCCAACCTTCAGCCCAAGGCAACCACCGCCATTACCAACGTTGCCAACCTGAATTCGACCACTGCCTTGCCGTCGCTCACTACGTTCGACGCGACTGACACCAAGTCGTACAACATGAAGTACAGCACGCCGACCTATGACACTCAGGGTAACGCGCATACGCTGGATCAGTATTTCGTCAAGACCGGCACCAACACCTGGTCCATGTACTCGCTGATGGACGGTCGCAGCATTTCCGACCCGACCACTACTACGGCCGACAAGAACGACCTGACATTCGACTCCTCGGGTAATCTGGTCGTCGCAGCGCCGGGCACCGTACCGACCGACAGTGCGAACATCAAGTTCAACACTGATGGCACCTTTACTGTCGCCAACTGGGTACCAGGTGTGCAATCCGGCACCGGCACGACCGCCAGCTGGGGCGCGAACGGTGCTACGGGTGCCTCCATCAAACTGAACATGGCCGGTATTACCCAGACCGCGTCGGTGTCGGGCCTGATCACTCAGGACCAGGACGGTTACGCCACTGGCCAGCTCAGTGCGATGAGCGTTGATGCAACCGGCAACCTGTTCGCGACCTACACCAACGGCAAATCCCAAGTGATCGGGCAGACCTCGCTGACCAACTTTGCCAACGTGCAAGGCCTGGCGCAGGCAGGTGGCACCAACTGGCGTGAAACCTTCGCTTCGGGCGTACCGGTCAGCGGCACGCCGCAATCGGGCACCCTCGGCTACATCACTGGTCAGGCGCTGGAAGAGTCCAACGTCGATCTGACCATGGAGCTGGTCAACCTGATCAAGGCGCAGAGCAACTACCAGGCGAACGCCAAAACTATCTCCACTCAAAGCACCATCATGCAAACCACTATTCAGATGACTTGATAGTGTAGAGCGTTAAATAAAGCCCCTTTTCGAAGGGGCTTTTTTTTGGTTGTTTTTTACAAGGTGATGCACGCTCGAGTTTAATTAAACTTGCAGAAAGTTCAGTCAATGTACTTGGAAATCTCCTACGCGCGATGATGTGAGAATCAAAACTCCTCTATGAGTTGCCCTTTGGGGTAAAGGAGTTTTCATGTCGTTCAATACCGCGATCAGCGGCATTCATGCCGCGAATAAAAGGCTGGAGGTGGCCGGTAACAATATTGCCAACTCCGGCACTATCGGGTTCAAGTCGTCGCGTGCGCAGTTCTCGGCGCTGTATTCAGCCAGCCAGTTGGGCAGTGGTCGCAATGCTGTAGGTGATGGCGTACGTCTTGCTTCAATGCAGCAAAACTTCAATCAGGGCGAAAGCATGACCACGTCGGGTAATCCGCTCGACATGCGTATTCAGGGCAACGGCTTTTTTGTGGTGAGTGACGGTGGGTCTCTTGCCTATACCCGTGCCGGAGCGTTCCTCAAGGACGCGGCGAACTTCGTTGTGGACAGCGAGGGTGGACGATTGCAAGGCTATGCGGCAAACGAGCAGGGCGAGATCAAGCGCGGGTTGCGTACCGACTTGCAGATTGATACATCGAATGTATCGGCCAGAGCCACCACGCGGGTTGCCGAGAACATCAACCTGGACGCCTCGCTGCCTTCGCTCGCGCGCTTGCCGGTCTTCGACCCGGCCGATCCTGCGACCTACACGCGGGTCGTTGGCCGTACCATTCAGGATGCGGGGTCTGGAGCAGGAGCCACTGCGGTGCCTGCGGCGGATCATGAGCTGAAGCAGTATTTCGTCAAGACCGGCGACAGTCAGTGGTCCATGTATGTGCTGATCGATGGGCGTAATCCGGTGGACCCGAACAGCGTGGCACCGTTGCAAGTAACCCTTGAGCAAAGACCGAACGGATCGCTGTCATACAGCGGCAATAGCCAGCACCTTCGTAAAATCTCGGATACCGAATTTGCCCTGCAAGGCTGGCGGCCGGCTGAAGAGGTCAATGGTGCCTGGGTCAGTAACGGCGCTGCCAATGGCGGCACAGTGTCGCTGCCGTTGAATAATGGATCGATCAGCATGCTTGATCCTGGTGATGCGTTGATGGATCGCCCGGTTCCGGCGTTCGATCCATCGGACCTGAAGACGTACAGCGATATGTTTGCCAATGCGATTTTCGACAGCCAGGGCAATCAGCACGAGCTGAAGCAGTATTTCGTGAAGGACGGCACCAACAGCTGGCGCATTCATGCGCTGATTGATGGCCGCAACCCGCAGATGCCTGATTCCACCGACCCGCTGACTGCAAACATCGTGTTTGATTCTGGCGGCTGGGTACAGTCATTGACCGGCGGCCCTGGTTTTGCGAGTACCCATAGCAACGGTCTGCAACTGACCGGCTGGACACCGGCCATGCCTGCCGAGCGGGTCACAGGGCCAGAAAAATGGGTACCCAACGGTGCGGCTGGCAGTGCGAAGGGCATTACGATCGACTTCACCAACCTGCTGCAGCACAACGCCGCCAGTTCGCGTTCTTCCACGCATGTTGATGGCCATGCGGCGGGGCAGTTGAGCAGCTTGAGCGTGGGGCGCGATGGCATCCTGTGTGCCGGGTTTACCAATGGCATGAACAAGAATATCGGTCAGGTGATACTCGCCAGCTTCTCCAATCCGCAGGGGTTGCAGGCGCGCAGTGATACGCGCTGGACCGAATCCGCCGACTCTGGCGTTGCCGATTACGATGTGCCGGGCGTCGGCACGCTTGGCAGCCTCATTGGCGACGGGCTGGAGGGGTCCAATGTCGTCCTGGCTGATGAGCTGATTGCTCTCATCCAGGCGCAGACGGCTTATCAGGCCAACTCCAAAGCCATATCGACAGAGGCGACCGTGATGCAGACGCTGATTCAGTCGACCTGATCAGATTGAGCAGTCGGATTTGATGAAGTGACCTTTCAGCCGTGTCCAGCCAGGCCCGGGGCTGGTCTGGGCGCAGACAATCCGGCTGTCGCCCTGCCATTTGTAATAGTGAGCGGGGGCGGCCTGGGCGAGGAGGGCGAGGGTCATCAGGCTCGCGCTGGCGATGCCGGCAATGCATGCACGAAAAAGCATGAGGGTTCCCGTTCAGGGCTGCGGTGTCGGCAAGATTATCACTGTCGATCCGCTTGTCAGCCCATACCAATGAAGTTTTTTTGGCGGTGCTCGCTGCTTGATGATCGGCAGGCGGCAGTCCTCCGCCGCTATTGGGCGGCGCTTTGCCCGAAGGGCATCATCGAATGCCGGTTTTTGCTGGTTAATCAGGCATTTGTATCGAGCCTGACAAGTTGGTTCAAAAATTGCTTTAACCCTTTCAGAACAGCTACAGGCGGCAAGCGTCTGTCGGAGGAGGAAGACTGTGGACAAGTTGCTTTACGTCGCAATGAGCGGTGCATCCGAAAACGCGATCGCGCAGAAGGCTCACGCCAACAACCTGGCAAACGTATCAACAAACGGTTTCATGCGTGACCTTGAACAGGCCCGCTCGATGCCGGTGTTTGGCGAGGTCATGCCGTCGCGTGCCTATGCGATGAGCGAACGTCCGGGGACCGACTTTTCCGCCGGTGCCATGGTTGAGACCGGCCGTGAACTGGACATCGCCGTCAAAGGTGATGGCTGGATTGCAGTGCAGACCCCCGATGGTGGCGAAGCCTACACCCGCAGCTCCGGCATGAACATCGATGCCCTGGGTGTGTTGCGCGACGGCAGCGGTTTGCCGGTAATGGGCAATGGCGGTCCGATTGCCGTGCCGCCTCAGCAGCAGATCGAGATCGGTGCCGACGGCACAATCAGCATTCGCTCACTCGGCGAAAGCCCACAGGTGATGGCGCAGGTCGACCGTATCAAGCTGGTCAAGCCTGACCTCAAGACCATGGAAAAAGGCCCCGATGGCCTGATCCACACCAAGACCGGTCGGCCTGCCGACGCAGATGCCACCGTTCAGGTCGAGTCCGGCTTTCTGCAGGCGAGCAACGTCAATGCGGTCGAGGAAATGACCTCGGTACTGGCCTTGTCCCGTCAATTCGAATTGCACGTCAAGATGATGAAGACCGCCGAAGAAGACGATCAGTCTATGGCTCGCGTCTTGCAACTTGGCTAATCAATGACAGCTTGCGCCGACAAACCGGCGCTTGAGGAGAACACACATGCTTCCTGCACTATACGTCGCTAAAACCGGCCTTGCCGCTCAGGACACCAACCTGACCACTATCTCCAACAACCTGGCGAACGTTTCGACCACAGGTTTCAAGAGTGATCGTGCCGAGTTCCAGGACCTGCTCTACCAGATCAAACGCCAGCCGGGTGCCCAGTCCACTCAGGACAGCGAGCTGCCATCCGGTCTGCAATTGGGTACCGGTGTGCGCATTGTCGGTACGCAGAAGAACTTCACAGCCGGTAGCCTGCAGACCACCAACAACCCGCTGGACCTGGCGGTCAACGGTCGTGGTTTCTTTCAGGTGACCCAGCCGGACGGCACTGTTGCCTACAGCCGCGACGGTACTTTTCACCTGGACGCCAACGGCCAGATCGTGACTGCCAACGGCTACGCTCTTGAGCCTGCGATTGTCGTTCCACAGAACGCCCAGACCTTCACAGTCGGTCAGGACGGTACTGTTTCCGTCACGCTGGCCGGTGCAACCGCCACACCGCAGATCATCGGCAACATCCAGACCGCTGACTTCATCAACCCGGCCGGCCTGCAGGCCATCGGCGGCAACCTTTATCTGGAAACCGGTTCAAGCGGCGCGCCGCAGATCGGCACGCCTGGCCTCAACGGCCTGGGTCCGACCCTGCAGAACACCCTGGAAAACTCCAACGTCAGCACCGTTGAGGAACTGGTCAACATGATCACCACCCAGCGTGCTTACGAGATGAACTCCAAAGTGATCTCGACCGCCGACCAGATGCTGCAGAACCTGACTCAGAACCTGTAAGTGTTTGATGTTGTCGCTCGTAAAACTGCTCAATCCGATGGGGCGCCTGATAAGCGCCTGTTACACCGCGAGGTTTCAAGTGTCATGAACCGCCTTAGTGTTCCGCGTTTTTCAGTGTTGATCGCTTCATTGTGCGGGATCACCCTGCTGTCTGGCTGCGTTGCGCCGACGGCCAAGCCCAATGACCCTTATTACGCTCCGGTGTTGCCGCGTACACCCATGTCGGCCGCTGCCAACAATGGTGCCATCTATCAAGCCGGTTTCGAGCAGAACCTGTATGGCGACCGCAAGGCTTTCCGTATCGGCGACATCATCACCATCACGCTTTCCGAGCGTATGGCAGCCAGCAAGGCGGCCACTTCGGCCATGACCAAGGACAGCACCAACAGTATTGGTCTGACCTCGCTGTTCGGTTCGGGGCTGACCACCAACAACCCGATTGGTGGCAACGACCTGAGCCTGAACGCCGGTTACACCGGCGCGCGGACCACCAAGGGTGATGGCAAGGCCGCACAGAGCAACAGCCTGACCGGTTCGGTCACTGTGACCGTGGCGGATGTGTTGCCCAACGGCATTCTGGCGGTGCGTGGCGAGAAGTGGATGACCCTCAATACCGGTGACGAGCTGGTGCGGATTGCCGGTCTGGTTCGGGCTGATGACATCGCCACCGACAACACAGTGTCGTCCACCCGTATTGCCGATGCACGTATTACCTATTCGGGGACTGGAGCCTTTGCCGATACCAGCCAGCCAGGCTGGTTCGACCGGTTCTTCCTCAGCCCGTTGTTCCCTTTCTGATAGCGGGATAAACATGATCAAGCTCAAGCAACTGATAGTGGCGACCTTGTTGTTGTCCACAGCGTTCGGCGTTCACGCCGAGCGTCTGAAGGACATCGCAAGCATCTCCGGCGTGCGGGCCAACCAGTTGATCGGTTACGGTCTGGTCGTGGGTCTCAATGGTACGGGCGACCAGACCACCCAGACCCCGTTCACCCTGCAGACGTTCAATAACATGCTGTCGCAGTTCGGCATCAAGGTGCCGTCCGGTTCCGGCACTGTGCAGTTGAAAAACGTTGCAGCAGTTGCTGTGTACGCGGATCTGCCAGCGTTCGCCAAGCCGGGTCAGACGGTCGATATCACCGTTTCCTCGATCGGTAACTCCAAGAGCCTGCGCGGTGGTGCGCTGTTGATGACGCCGATGAAGGGTGTCGACGGCAATGTCTACGCCATCGCACAGGGTAACCTGGTGGTCGGCGGTTTTGACGCGGAAGGCCGTGACGGTTCGAAAATCACTGTCAACGTTCCGTCGTCGGGCCGTATTCCCGGTGGTGCGTCGGTCGAGCGCTCGGTGCCGAGCGGCTTCAATCAGGGTAATACCCTGACCCTTAACCTGAACCGGTCCGACTTCACCACTGCCAAGCGGATTGTGGACAAGATCAATGAGCTGCTTGGTCCTGGTGTTGCTCAGGCGCTGGACGGTGGCTCGGTACGTGTGACCGCGCCGCTTGATCCGGGCCAGCGTGTCGACTACCTGTCGATTCTGGAGAACCTGGAAGTCGACCCGGGCCAGACCGCTGCCAAGGTCATCATCAATTCGCGGACCGGCACTATCGTGATCGGTCAGAACGTCAAGGTTTCGCCCGCTGCGGTAACGCACGGCAGCCTGACCGTGACCATTACCGAAGACCCGATTGTCAGCCAGCCGGGCGCATTGTCCGGTGGTCAGACGGCGGTCGTGCCGCGTTCGCGGGTCAATGCCCAGCAGGAGCTACACCCGATGTTCAAGTTCGGTCCAGGCACCACGCTGGATGAGATTGTTCGTGCGGTCAATCAGGTGGGCGCTGCGCCCGGCGACCTGATGGCCATCCTCGAAGCCCTTAAGCAGGCCGGCGCGTTGCAAGCCGATCTGATAGTTATCTGAGGACTCGAGCATGGATATGCCCAAGAGCGGAATTTCGTCAGCGGTCGACTCCGGTGCCTACACCGACGTCAACCGTCTGGCGTCGCTGAAGCATGGCGACAAGGACAGTGTGGAAAACCAGAAGAAGGTGGCTCGCGAGTTCGAGTCGCTGTTCGTCAGCCAGATGCTCAAGGCCATGCGCTCGGCCAACGAAGTGCTGGCCAAGGACAACCCGATGAACACCCCGGCGACGCGCCAGTATCAGGACATGTATGACCAGCAATTGGCGGTCACCCTGTCCACCCGTGGCAACGGCATCGGTTTGCAGGACGTGTTGATGCGTCAACTGTCCAAGGACAAGGGTATTCAGCACGCAGCACCGACCGATACGACGGCCACGCCTGTAACGACCACCGATGCAACCCCGGCCAAAACCGGGCTGGCGACCAGTGTCTATCAGCGTCCGCTGTGGGCCACGCGCTCGGCGGCGGCAGATCAGGCGGCTGCGGCAGTTTCGGCATCTGGTGATGGGCGCAATGACATGGCGGCGCTCAACTCGCGTCGTCTGTCGTTGCCAACCAAACTCACCGACCGATTGCTGGCCGGCATCGTGCCTTCCGCCACCGCAGCCGTCAGCAACAGCCCGGTACCTGCTCGCGCAACCGCCAGCAGCAATGGCAACAACGGCGACTGGACGCTCGACCCCAACCTGGCACCCGCGCCTGAGTACGTGCGTTCCATGGCCCAGCCACCGCTGGCACCGGCCAAGCGCGCATTCAGCAACGCCGATCAGTTTGTCGAGACCATGCTGCCGCTGGCCAAGGAAGCAGCC
Source organism: Pseudomonas sp. Pme6b (assembly GCF_058129925.1). NCBI lineage: Bacteria > Pseudomonadati > Pseudomonadota > Gammaproteobacteria > Pseudomonadales > Pseudomonadaceae > Pseudomonas > Pseudomonas sp. Pme6b. The sequence goes on along the minus strand of NZ_CM176704.1, from coordinate 4,077,464 downwards.
GCACGCATCGGCGTCGATCCAGTGATGCTGGTGGCGCAGGCTGCGCTGGAAACCGGCTGGGGCAAGTCGATCATGCGTCAGCAGGATGGCAGCAGCAGTCACAACCTGTTCGGTATCAAGGCAGCGGGTAGCTGGAAAGGCGCTGAAGCGCGTGCCATTACCAGCGAGTTCCGTGACGGCAAGATGGTCAAGGAGACCACGGATTTCCGTTCCTACGACTCCTACGCCGACAGCTTCCATGACCTGGTCAGCCTGCTGCAGAACAACAATCGGTATAAAGAAGTGGTCAATTCGGCCGATAAACCGGAACAGTTTGTAAAAGAATTGCAGAAGGCAGGTTACGCCACTGACCCGGACTATGCCAGCAAGATTTCGCAGATCGCGAAGCAGATGAAGAGTTACCAGACTTACGCTGCTGCATCGGGCTCTTCCACGACTTTATAAGGTTTTGAATCATGTCGCTGATTTCAATTGGGCTCTCAGGTATCAATGCCAGCAGTGCCGCGATCAACACCATCGGTAACAACACGGCCAACGTGGATACCGCCGGTTACTCGCGTCAGCAGGTAATGACCACGGCTTCGGCACAGATCAATATCGGCCTGGGTGTCGGTTATATAGGCACCGGTACGACGCTGTCCGACGTGCGTCGTATCTACAACAGCTACCTTGATGCCCAATTGCAAACCAGTACTGCCCTGAGCGCCGACGCGGTTGCGTACTCCGGCCAGGCCAGCAAGACCGATACGCTGCTGTCCGATAGCGCCACTGGCGTGTCCACGCAGCTGGCCGACTTTTTCACCAAGATGCAGGGCATTGCCACCAACGCTACCCAGTCGTCGGACCGTTCGGCATTTCTGACTCAGGCTTCTGCGTTGAGCTCACGCTTCAATTCGGTCGCTTCACAGTTGTCGTCGCAGAATGACAACGTCAATGCCCAGCTCACCACCTTCACCAAACAGGTCAACGAGCTGACCACGACCCTGGCAAGCCTGAACAAGCAGATCACTCAGGCAGGGGCTGGTAACACTACGCCCAATTCGCTGCTCGATTCGCGCAATGAGACTGTGCGCCAGCTCAACGGGCTGGTGGGTGTCAAGGTAATCGAGAACAACGGCAACTACGATATCTACACCGGCACCGGCCAATCGCTGGTCAGCGGTGGCACGTCGTACACCATGTCGGCGACCCCGAGCCCTGCCGATCCTCTGCAGTACAACGTACAAATCGCTTACGGCCAGACCAAGACTGACGTCACCTCGGTGATCAGCGGTGGCTCGATTGGCGGTCTGCTGCGCTATCGCTCCGATGTGCTGGTGCCTGCGACCAATGAGCTTGGCCGTGCCGCGATGGTGCTGGCCGATCAGGTCAACAGCCAGATGAGCCAGGGCATCGACAGCAAAGGCAACTTCGGTTCCAGCCTGTATTCCAACATCAACAGTGCCGACGCCATTTCGCAGCGCAGTACCGGCAAGACCACCAACAGTGCCGGTTCCGGCAACCTGGACGTGACCATTGGCGATACCAGCAAACTGACCGCCGACGATTATGAAGTCACCTTCAGCGACGCCTCCAACTTCACGGTTCGTCGCCTGCCCAACGGCGAAAGCGTCGGCACCGGTGCGCTGACTGACAACCCGCCCAAACAGTTCGATGGCTTCAGTGTCAGCCTCAATGGCAATGCGCTGGCTGCTGGCGACGTTTTCAAGGTCACTCCGACACGCAACGGCGCCTCGGGTATCTCGGTGGTGTTGACCGATCCCAAGGACATTGCAGCCGCCGCGCCATTGACCGCTACTGCCGGGGCCAGCAACTCGGGTACAGGTGGCTTCACGCAGCCAGTGCTCAATACCAAATCGGACATCTATAACAGCGTTCAGACGTCTGACCTGCGTAACGCGATCAAAGACTCCGCGCCGATGAAGCTGGTGATGGGTGCGGTCAGCAGTACCGGTGTGCAGAGCTACACGCTGATCAATGCCAGTGGTGCGCCCGTGCTCGACCAGAATGGCAGCGCGGTAAGTGGCACGATCATTCAGGGTCAGAGCAACGCTGTAAAGCTGAGCATCGGTTACACCGACAACACCACCACGCCAGCCGGCAAGACGGCATTCGAAGTGCAGATGACCCTCTCCGGTTCGCCGTTGGTCAATGACACGTTCAGCATCGGCCTGACGGGTGCCGGCTCTTCGGACAACCGCAACGCGCTGGCAGTAGTAGGGTTGCAGACGGCCAAGACTGTCGGCGTCACCAACGGCGGCGTGGGCACCAGCCTGTCCGGCGCATACGCCGATCTGGTCTCGGTGGTCGGTACGCTGGCAGGGCAGGGCAAGAGCGATGTCACCGCCAGCGCTGCCGTCGTTGCACAGGCCAAATCGGCGCGTGATTCGGTCTCCGGCGTGTCGCTCGATGAAGAAGCGGCCAACCTGATCAAGTATCAGCAGTACTACACCGCCTCTTCGCAGATCATCAAGGCGGCCCAAACCATTTTCAGCACGCTGATCAACAGCCTTTAAGGAGTCGTGAACCATGCGGATCTCAACTACCCAGTTCTACGAATCCACCAACACCAACTATCAGCGTACTTATTCGAATGTGCTCAAGACCAGTGAAGAGGTCTCCAGCGGCATCAAACTCAATACCGCCAGCGATGATCCGGTAGGCGCTGCACGTGTCCTGCAACTGGCTCAGCAGAACTCAATGCTGACCCAGTACGCGTCGAACATCGGCACGATCAATACCAACATCGTCAATTCCGAGACCGCGCTGACCAGCATCGTTGATACGATGCAGACAGCCCGTGAAGTGATCGTATCGGCAGGCAACGGTGCCTACACCGATTCCGACCGCCTGGCCAAGGCTGCTGAACTCAAGCAGTATCAGAGCCAGCTTCTCGGCTTGATGAACAGCCAGGACTCCAACGGCCAGTATATTTTTGCCGGGTCCAAGTCTTCGGCTCCGCCGTACGCGCAGAATGCCGATGGTACTTACAGCTATAGCGGGGACCAGACCAGCGTCAATCTGGCGATTGGTGATGGCCTGGTTTTACCGAGCAACACCACAGGCTATGAAGCGTTCGAGCAAGCCGTCAACACTACCCGTACGTCCTCGACCCTGCTTTCGCCTGCGACCGACGACGGCAAGGTTGGCCTGACTGGCGGTCAGGTGACGTCCACCAGCGCCTACAACTCGGGCTATCAGGCTGGCGAACCGTACACCATGACGTTCCTCAGCGGTACGCAGTTCAAGATTACCGATGCCAGCGGCACCGACGTCACGACCGATGCGTCAACTGCCGGTAAATTCAGCTATGGCTCGTTCGCTGATCAGACCTTCACCTTCCGCGGTGTCGAGCTGACCATGAACATCAACCTGTCAGCTGCCGAATCTGCCACGCCTGCAACGGCCGCTACTGCACTGACCAATCGCAGCTATGAACTGGCCTCGACGCCGGACACGGTTTCGGCGTCGCGCAGCCCGGGCAACACGTCGGCCGCTACTATCAGCAGTTCGGCAGTGGGCAACACAACGGCTGACCGCACGGCGTTCAACAACACCTTTCCGCCCAATGGTGCGATTCTCAAGTTCACCAGTGCCACTGCCTACGACCTGTATGCGTCGCCCGTGACCAGCAGCAGCAAACCCGTGTCGAGTGGCACGTTGACCGGTTCGACGGCCAATGCGTCGGGCGTCAATTTTACGGTCAGCGGTACGCCAGCAGCCGGTGACCAGTTTGTCGTGGAGTCCGGCACGCACCAGACCGAGAACATCCTCAATACGCTGACCGCAGCGATCAAGGCGTTGTCGACACCGACTGACGGCAATCTGGTTGCCTCGCAAAAGCTTGATGCCGCATTGGGCTCGGCGCTTGGCAACATTGCCAGCAGCATCGACCAGGCGTCCACAGCGCGCTCCGCCGGCGGCGCACGGCAATTGGCGGCGACGGCGCAGGGCACGACCAACGATTTGCTCAAGGGTAACAACACAGTTGAGCAAGGCACCTACGTCAACGCCGATATCGTTGAGGCCACCACCCGATTGACGTTGCAGAAGACTATGCTGGATGCCTCTCAGCAGGTATTTGTCCAGTTGTCCAAGCTGAACCTGTTCAGCCAGCTGTAACCTTGGCATTGAGCATCCGCCGTCTTTATTTCAGCGGTGAGGGAGGTTACTTGACCGGTAACTTCCCGCCGCTCGCGAGTCTGCAATAGTGAATTCAGTCCCCCTCGTCAGTATCGTCATTCCCGCCCTCAATCCCCGGTTCTTCCGCGCCGCGCTACAAAGTGCCTTGAATCAGGTTTACGACAACCTGGAAATCATTGTCTGCGACGATTGCCGCACCGATGAAATCAAGGCCGTTTTCGACGAACTGGTGCCTGCATCCAGCAACCTTGCGCGTTACGTGCGCAACCCGCAGCGGCTGGGGTTCCAGGCCAATCTGCTGAAGTGCCTTGAAGAGTCGCGCGGCGAATACATCAAGTTTCTGTGTGACGACGACCGCCTCTTTCCGTACTTCATCGCTAATCAGGCAGGCGTTCTGGATGCCTATGAAGACGTGAGTCTGGTGGTTGGCCGACGACATCTGGTCGACATCGATGACTATGTATTGCCACCCCGTCTGGAAAACGTCGGGCTTGTGCCCTACGACGCCGTGTTCAAAGGCGAGGACATGCTGGCGATTTTCGAGCGTACGCCACGCAATTATCTGGGTGGGTTCAGTGCTGCTCTGATACGCCGGGCCGATGTTATGGAGTACCTGCCTTCGATTGCCCAGTCGGGACAGGGGTTTATCGCACTGCTGGATTTTGCCCTGTTCATATGCCTGTTGCGCCGTGGCAACCTGGTGGCGCTGCATACTATTCAAAACGTCGAGCGCCGGCACCCGGATCGTTTCAGCGGCCAGCCCGACGTGATTCAAAAGGCCGCCACTGAATGGGGCTGGCTGAGCGAAATGCTCAAGGCACGTAGCGGTGAGCAGGCCCCGGCCCAGGGCTGGGTGCGCTTTTTGCCCTTGCGCAAGGCGCTGGAGCAGCCCCGCGAGTGGGACGAGGTCGGCATTTACGGGATAATGGCCAGTCGTCAGGGTGTCATGCACAGCAGGGTGGGCAGCAAGAGCGAAACCTACGCCGAGCTCTACACTGAATGGCTGTCGTGTCGGCAATTTACCGCCCCGCAGAGAAAACTGATCGAGAAACGCATCGGACACTGGACGTGGCAGCCGCGCATCGTTCCGGTGGTCGTTGACCCGTTTGGCGATGCCGAAGGGCTGGATATCACCCTGCGCAGCATTGCCGAGCAGGATTACGCCGCTGATTCAGTGGTTGTGTTGACCAATGCCGATGTTGACGATCCGCAGGTGCTGCGTTTCTCGTTGCAGCCGGATTGGGCGCGCCAACTGAACGAAGTGCTGCCGCTGCTGGAGAACGCCGATTGGGTTTATCTGCTGCGTGCCGGTGACCGGCTGACTCGGCCGTCACTGCTGGTGCTGGCAGAGCGAGTCGCGCAAAGCGAGGGCCTATTGTGCATTTACAGCGACGAAGGCGCGCTGGTCGATGGGAAATCCAGCGAGCCGATCTTCAAGCCTGATTTCAACCTGGACCTGATGCGGGCCTATCCTTACGTTGGCCGCACGCTGGCGTTCCAGCGCCGCAATCTGCTGGACACAGGCGGCTTCGACCCTGTGCACGGCGAACTGGCACCGCACGATTTCATCTGGCGTCTGGTGGAAGGCGTCGGGCCTCAGTCTGTCGAACACATCGCCGAGGTTCAGGTTGAATCGACCCTGACCTACGCTGAATGGCTTTCGCTGCCTCAGGTGATCGAGCATAACGAGTCGGTCGTATCGGCCCATCTTTCGCGCATTGGCCGAGAGCACGTCATCCACCATGATCAGTTGCCACTGCTGAACCGGATCGAGTACCGGCATGCTACAAGCCCGCTGGTATCGGTGATCATTACCACCCGGGATCAACTGGCAGCCCTGGAGCGCTGTGTAGAAAGCCTGCTCAGCAACACGACTTACCCTTATTTTGAAGTGCTGATCGTCGACAACGCCAGCGAGGGCGCCGATACCCGCGCCTGGTTTGCCGCGATGAGTGAGCTGGGCAGCGACAAGCTGCGCATTTATGCGCTGACCGAGCCCGGCAGCGAAGCCAGCGCCCAGAACCTCGCCGCCCGGCACGCCAACGGCGATTATCTGCTCATGCTCAGCCCACATGCCGTGCTGCATCAGGCTGACTGGCTGCAAGGCCTGCTCAATCATGCTCAGCGCCCCGAAGTCGGTATCGTCGGTCCACGAATCCTTACCCCTCAGGGTAATATTCTCTATGCAGGGATGGTGATGGGCATGGACGGGCTGGCGGGTCGGCCCTTCATCAATTATCCGACAGGCTCAAGCAGCTACATGCAGCGCTTGCAGTTGACACAGAACTGGAGCGCGGTCAGTGGCAATTGCCTGATGGTCCGCAAGGAAGTGTTCGACCACGCAGGCGGCATGCAAGCAGCAACCTTCACTCAGGGGCTGCAGGATCTGGACCTGTGCATGCGGGTCGGGCGTGACGGCTACCTGATTGTCGGCACACCCGATTCGTCACTGGTATTGGCCGAGCCTGCCGCCGCCGAGCGCTCTGAAACGTCTCGTCAGGCGCTGGATAAAGAGCAGCAATCGTTCTTTGAAAAATGGCTGCCGAAAATGGCCCGGGACCCGGCCTATAACCCCAATCTTCAGCTCAGTGAAGTGCAGGCGTTCGATCTTGACCCAGGTCTGCAAATGGGCTGGGAACCGTTCTGCACCCGCCATCTGCCTTCGATTCTGGGCATGCTGGTCAACTCGTCGGCGGTAGGCCACTACCGTGTCAGCCAACCCTTGCTTGAGTTGATGACAGCCGGGCGAGTGGTAGGCCGAATGTCCTATGAGTCGACTACGCCCGTCGAGATCGAGCGCCAGCGTCCGGACGTCATCGTTTTTCAAGGGCGTTATTCCGAACCCAAGATCAAAGACATCGTTCTGGCCAAAAACTACTCCAGTGCCATGCGCATTTTTGAACTGGATGACTACATCATCGATGTGCCCGAGCGCAACGAGCACCGGCGCAGCATGCCCGACAACATTGCCGAGATGCTGCGCAAGGGCATAGGCCTGTGCGACCGAGTGGTGGTGTCTACCCAGCCACTGGCTCAGGTGCTGTCGAGCATGCACAGCGATATTCGTGTCGTACCGAACATGTTGGCGACGCACTTGTGGAGCAGCCTCAAAAGCCAGCGTCGCACTTCCGGCAAGCCGCGCATCGGCTGGGGCGGCGGGACCAGTCATCGGGGCGACCTGGAATTGATTGTCGATGTCGTGCGTGAACTGGCCGATGAGGTCGAGTGGGTGTTCTTCGGCATGTGCCCGGATTTGCTCAAGCCTTACATTCATGAGTATCACACAGCTGTAAGCCTGCAAACCTACCCGGCCAAACTGGCCAGCCTGAACCTCGATCTGGCCCTGGCACCGCTGGAATTTCATATCTTCAATGACTGCAAGAGCAATCTGCGGCTGCTGGAGTACGGTGCGTGCGGCTACCCGGTCATCTGTTCGGACACCGAGGCGTACCGGGGCCATTTGCCGGCTACCCGGGTCTACACCAACAGCTCCGAAGAATGGTTGCAGGCGATTCGCATGCACCTGTCAGACCCCAATGCGAGCTATCGTATGGGCGACGAATTGCGCGAAACCGTCTTGCGCGATTTCATGTTGCGTGGAGAAAACCTGCAATATTGGGCTAACGGCTGGTTGCCCGACTGACCCGACCTGTTTAATGCGCTCCAGTCACTGATGGCTGGAGCTGTGTTGTTTGCTCTTGCGTTGACCGGGTCTTTTGGTTATCAGGGTTTCTTCTGGTCACCAGGATTAGAGACGCGATCGGCACGCTATCAAGGAAAGCTCATGCAAAGCCATTCTGGAAATGAAACCACCCCGTTGAGCCAGCGTTTGACCCTGCTGTTGCTCGCCGAGAATCAGCCGGATTTCCTGCGTCGTGCGCTGAAGTACTACGGCAGTTATCCGTGCAATGTGATTGTGGTCGATGCCTCGCCTGCGCCCGACGCGCAGTTTGCGGAGCGTGCCGGGCTGCAGTACATCCACAACGCCGCCCTCAGTGAAACCGGGCTCAGCGCCAGAATTGCAGAAGGCCTCAAGCAGGTGTCCACGCCCTTTGTGGTGTACGCGCAGGTCGACAGTTTCCTGCTGCCTGACGCACTGACCGAGGCCGTGAGTTTCCTTGAAAGCAACGAGCGTTACGGTGCTTGCCAGGGCTATAGCCTGGGTTACCAGGCTTACGTCGATCACGTGGATTATTTCCGCCGCGACCGCAAGGTTCATGAGGACTACGCGTCTGATCAGGCCGACGAGCGGCTTCTGAGCTTCATGGGTCAGAGCGTGTCACTGCTCAACGCCGTGACCCGGACCGGGCTGGCGCGTCAGTGGTTCACGTCAGTGCCTGAGGGCACCGAGCTGCACTGGCAGGAAATCGGCCATATGGCCTTTCTGGTTGCGGCTGCTGCCTTGCGCATCCTGCCCATTCCCTATGCGTTGCACGTCAACGCCGGCAAGGAGGCAGAGCATCGCTATGGCGCTGCCATTGCATGCGCAGTCAAGCATATCGACCCCAAGGCCAAAGCCGAGCGCGAAACGCTTGCGCGCCTGATTGTTTCGTCGCTCGGCAATAGCCGCGATCTGCAAGGTGAGCAGGGCGAGCATGCTGTACTGGCCGGCCTGGCAGCCATGGCTGAATGCCTCGAAACCCAGCCGTATCAGGGCGGCGAAAAAATCATCAGTTCAGCGTGGAACGTTGCCCTGACGCAGGCAGATGCGCAGTTCGAGCCTCGCCAGTTCGTTGAACTGCCGTTCTACAACCAGCCGTTGTTCGACGAACTGGCGCAAATCGAGTTTCTGATCCATCTCTTGCCGGCAGGGCAGGTGCAGATGGAAGGGCTGGAGTCCGTGCTGGTGAAGCAGGCCGAGCTGTTGCGCGTACAGAGCAATCCGGACGCCGAGTCGCTTTTGAGCCGTCTGTGGCAAGCCTATGCACACTACTCCTTCAGTCACAGCGTCGTGCAACGTCTGGCCGATGAGTTGGGCAAGTCCGAGGACGAGGACGACATCGAGCGCGCCGAGCGCATCGTTGCCTGGGGCCAGCGTCTGCAGGCTGATTCCGCTTTCGATAACAGTCAGCTGTTGCGTGGCATGCCTTCCGGCAAGTTGCTCGACTGGCTCGATGCGCGTGATCCGGCACCGGCACAACTGAAAAAGCTCACCACGCAGCTGACGCGTCGGCCAGCAGGTTCGCAAATCGGTATTTTGCTGCTTGATCTGGACGCCGACGTGTTCAAGCTGCAGGCAACCTTCGACAGCCTTATCAACAGCCATTATCGAGCGTTCAAGGTCGTGGTATTCACCACCGGTGATCTGCCGGCAACCACCAGCCTGAACGACACACTGCACTTCGTCAAAGTCACCGAAAGCAACTATGTCGACAAGATCAATCAGGTCGTCAAACAGGCTTCCAGCGACTGGCTGATGCTGGCGCAGGCGGGTGAAGAGTTCACCCGCAGCGGTCTGCTGCTGGCCAGCGCCGAGCTGATTGACGCCGGGCAGTGCCGAGCCGTTGCTGTGGATGAAATTCACCGTCAAGCCAACGGCACCCTGGCGCCGTTGTTCCGTCCGGGCTTCAACCTCGATCTGCTGCAAAGTGTGCCGACGCTGGCCGCTCGGCACTGGCTGATTCGCCGCGAACTGCTGGTCGAGGCGGGCGGCTATTCGCGAGAGTTTCCCAAGGCGCTGGAATTCGACCTGCTGCTGCGCCTGATCGAGCAAGGCGGCATGAGCGGTCTGGCGCATTTGAGCGAGCCGGTACTGATCTGCGATGCCCCCGAGCTTGAAGAGAATCAGGACGAACAAAAGGCGCTGACGCGTCATCTAGGGCAGCGGGGTTATCAGGCTGAGGTCAGCTCGGCGTTGCCCGGCACCTACAAGATCGATTATCGCCATGCCCATCGGCCGGTGGTCTCGATTCTGCTCCACAGTCAGGACAATCTGCCGGAACTGCAGCGTTGCCTGCACAGTATCCTGCAACGCACCCGCTATCAGCGCTATGAAGTGTTGATCGGTGATAACGCCAGCACCTCTGCCGAATTATCGACGTGGCTTGATCAGCAGCAACAGCTGTCCAGCCGGGTACGCGTATTCCGCGCCGAGCAGCGTGTCAGCACGGCCGCCTTGCGCAATCTGGTCAGCCAGGAAGCCAGGGGCGAGTACCTGATTCTGCTGGATGCCGAAAGCCAGATCGTCAATGTCGGCTGGATCGAGTCGCTGCTCAACCAGGCACAACGTCCGGAAGTGGGCGTGGTCGGGGTCCGTCTGGTTGATCGTGAAGGAACCATTACTCAGGCAGGTCTTGTTCTGGGACTTAATGGCGGTGTCGGTTCCGGTTTCGTTGGCGAGCCAAAGACGTCGCGCGGTTATATGCAGCGGCTGGTGGTCGAGCAGAACTACTCCGCGGTGTCATCGGCCTGCCTGATGATTGCCAAAGCGTTGTACGACTCACTGGGCGGGCTGGACGAAGAGGCTTTTGCCGAGTCTCTGGGCGATGTCGACCTGTGCCTGAAGGCGGCGCAGGCGGGCTATCTGACGGTCTGGACCCCGCATGTTCAGGTGGTGCATTCAGGCGTGGTAAATGCTCCCGAACCAGCGCTTGGCGCGCTGGCCGGAAAGTGGGCGGCGCATTTTGCCCAGGACGAAGCCTATAACGCCAATCTCGATCTCGACGGCAAGGGGTTCACACTGGTGGTTTAAGCTGCATGCATCACGCGATCCGGCTGTTTTACGGCCGGATCGTCGCCCTCCTGCTGCGGCAGCATTTTGTTTTTTCCCTCCGCCAATAATCGCAAAGCGTGCAAACCGGCGTGACCTGCGGGTCATAACGTGCATCTTCACTGTATTGTGTTACAGGGAGCGACACGCGCCTGGCTTGCTTTCACACGCCTTGCGCCCTGAAAATGTCTGCAATCACCCTTATTCGGTAGCGCCCTGATTCTTATCGGGACGAAAAATGACCTGTTTACTCATCGGGAAGCCATGATGATTGGCATTAAAAGCATAGCGAGTTACGTGCCCACTGCTGGCGTGGATAACTACGCTCAAGGTGCCAGTTTCGGCAAGGATGAAGATTTCATCCTCGGGAAAATCGGTTCCACGTTCCTGCCGCGTAAAGACGCTGGCCAGGAAACCTCGGACCTGTGCGTTGAAGCGGCCAATACCCTGTTTGCCAACAACCCGCAGCTCAAGCGCGAAAGTATTGACGTTTTGATCGTCGTCACCCAGAACGGTGACGAAGAGGGGCTGCCGCATACCGCAGCCATCGTTCAGGACAAGCTGGGTCTGTCGACCAATGTCGCTGCGTTCGACATTTCACTGGGCTGTTCCGGCTATGTCTATGGCATCTACGCGATCAAGGGGTTCATGGAGGCAGCAGGGCTCAAAAACGGCCTGCTTATAACCGCTGACCCGTATTCGAAAATCGTCGACCCGCAGGACCGCAACACCACCATGTTGTTTGGCGATGCAGCCACAGCAACCTGGATGGGCGAGGACGCTGCCTGGCAACTGGGCAAGGCAAAATTCGGCACCGATGGTTCGGGTGCGCCGCACTTGAAGGTCAGCAACGGCGTGTTTTTCATGAACGGTCGTCAGGTGTTCAATTTTGCGCTGCTGAAAGTACCGGCGCACCTGCACGAACTGTTGGGAGAGTCAGACCTGACGCCTGACGATATCGATGCATTCTGCATTCATCAGGGCAGCGCTGCTATTGTCGATGCCGTGGCACGCCGCTTTGAAGACAAACCCGAGAAATTTCTCAAGGACATGGTTGAAACGGGTAACACCGTGTCGTCGAGCATTCCATTGCTGATTGAAAAGCACGTACTCAACTCTTCGTGGCATCGAGTAGCACTGAGCGGTTTTGGCGTGGGGCTTTCCTGGGGTTCTGCGATTATCTATAAAGCCTGAATCGCCGCAGGCTAAAAACAGCGCCCGTGACTAGTTCACCGGGCGCTTTTTTTTGAATAATCGATTCTGGTCACATTTTTGAACTTCTACAGTGGCCTGCTCCTTCTGGAACGTGAAGTTCAGACAACGGGTTTTCTCGCGTCATGTTGGTTTGGTTTCGTCTCAAACCCTTGTTTTATAAGGGGTACAGGCATGATGGCAAAATATTCAAAAAAAACACTCAAGCAACCTGCCATCGCGACGATAACTATTACGAAGGTTCTCTAGGCACACCCGGCGCTTGCAGGGGCCGGAAGCCACGTAGTACCAAACCAACGAGGAATTCATCATGGCTTTAACAGTAAACACCAACGTAGCATCGTTGAACGTCCAGAAGAACCTGGGTCGCGCTTCCGACGCACTTTCGACCTCGATGACTCGTCTGTCTTCCGGTCTGAAAATCAACAGCGCCAAAGATGACGCTGCCGGCCTGCAAATCGCTACCAAGATCACTTCGCAGATCCGTGGTCAGACAATGGCGATCAAAAACGCCAACGACGGTATGTCTCTGGCGCAGACCGCTGAAGGCGCACTGCAAGAGTCGACCAACATTCTGCAGCGTATGCGTGAACTGGCTGTTCAGTCGCGAAACGACAGCAACAGCTCGACTGACCGTGACGCGCTGAACAAAGAATTCACCGCGATGAGTTCCGAGCTGACCCGTATCGCTCAAAGTACCAACCTGAACGGCAAGAACCTGCTCGACGGTTCCGCCAGCACCATGACTTTCCAGGTCGGCTCCAACTCTGGCGCTTCGAACCAGATCACTCTGACTCTGAGCGCAAGCTTCGACGCCAACACCCTGGGTGTCGGTTCTGCTGTGACCATCGCTGGTTCCGATAGCACCACTGCAGAGACCAACTTCTCTGCCGCTATCGCCGCCATCGACTCGGCTCTGCAGACCATCAACTCCACCCGTGCTGACCTCGGTGCTGCACAAAACCGTCTGACCAGCACCATCTCCAACCTGCAGAACATCAACGAAAACGCCAGTGCTGCACTGGGTCGCGTACAAGATACCGACTTCGCTGCTGAAACTGCACAGCTGACCAAGCAACAGACCCTGCAACAGGCTTCCACCTCTGTTCTGGCTCAGGCTAACCAGCTGCCATCCGCTGTACTGAAACTGCTTCAGTAATAGCGACATGAGTTTTAGCGGGGGAGTGCGTAATAGCGCTCTCTCGCTTTTTTACTTTCGGAGGTGATGGTTATGGATATGAGTGTAAAGCTGAACGTTTCTTATCCGGCCGCCCAACCGGCGAGTCAGGCTCCAGTGCCGGACAAGTCTGTTGACAAGCCTGCCGATACGCCGTCAGTCGAGCGTGTTGCCGCCACAGCGGAAAGTAAAGGCTCAGATCTGCACAAGGATGACTCCCACGACGAGGCGAAAGTCAAAGCCGCGGCAGAAGACATCCAGAAATTTTTTCATTCGGTGAAGCGCAATCTCGAGTTTTCGATCGATGAAGCTTCTGGCAAAGTGATCGTCAAGGTCATTGCCAGTGACTCGGGTGAAGTGGTAAGACAAATTCCCAATGCAGAAATCCTGAAGCTGGCCGATAGCCTGAGTGATGCGAACAGTTTGTTGTTCCGCGCCAAGGCCTGATTGTCAGTACGGTATTTGTTGCCGTTTTGCGAGACCTGTGAAAAGGCGGTAAAACCGGTGACATTCTTGAAGGGAGAAGCAAAATGGCTAGTCCAATTACATCTACAACAGGCCTGGGTTCGGGTCTGGCAATCACGTCCATTGTCGAAGGTCTGGTGGGCGCAGAGAAAGCGCCCAAGCAAAACCAGATCGACAAGCAGACCGCCGCGACAACCGCATCGCTGTCGGGTGTGAGTCAGCTGACGTCGGCACTGGCTGCGTTCCAGAAAACTCTTGATACTCTGGGCAGTTCCACGACGCCTGCGTTTCAGGGCTTTGCTGCGACATCTGCCAACGAAGCAGTGGTAAAGGCAACTGCTGGCAATACGGCCGTCAACGGTACTTACGCGATCGGTGTCACCCAGCTGGCAACGCCTTCAAAGGTGGCCACAGCCGCGCTGAATTCCACGCAGGCGAGTGCTATTCCGAGTGGTACCCTGAAAATCACTCAGAATGGCACTGACTACGATGTCAAGATTGACAGTACTTCGACGTTGCAGGAAGTGCGCGACAAGATCAACTCGTCGCTGCAGGGTAAAGGCATTACTGCCAACATCATCAACGATGACAATGGTGCCCGTCTCGTTTTCAGTTCTACCACCACCGGCAAGGGCAGTGACATTTCGGTCGTGGGTGCTTCCGGTCAGGAAGCGCTGAATATCGATGGCACCAAGCTGATGAGCGATACCAGTACGGGGACCGATGCCAACGGCAAGGCGATTCCCGGTGCTGGCGCGATTACTGCGACCGCCAAGGACGCTGCTTTCACTGTTGACGGCCTGAGCCTGACCAGTAAGACGAATACAATCAGTACCGCGATTTCCGGGCTGACGTTCGATCTGGTCGCGCCAAGTGCTGCTGGAGCAACCACTACCGTCACGGTGGCGACCAATACCGATGGGTTGAAGGCGTCGCTGCAGTCCTTTGTGGACTCCTACAACACGCTGGCCACTTTGGTGACTTCCCTGACCAAGGGCTCGATCAGCGACAAGGGTGTTTACACGGCGGCCGCCCTTACTGGTGATGCTACGCCGCGCGCGCTGTTGGCGACTATCCGTGATCAGCTGGCGAGTGCCTCTTCAAGTGCCGGCCTTAGTGCTCTTTCGCAGTTGGGCATCAAGACCGAGCAGTCCAACGGTACGCTGTCACTGGACACTGCTACATTCACAGCAGCGCTGAACGATAAAAAACTGGGCAGTCAGATTCAGACGATGTTCACTGGTACGGGTGCAACAAATGCCGACGGTACGGTTGATGGCGGCCTGGTTTCGCGTATGACCAAGGCGCTTCTGCCCTACACAAAGTCTGACGGTGTTCTGGCAAGCAAGACGAGCAGTCTCAATAAAATACAGACCCGTATTGCCAGCGATCAGGACGCTCTTGATCGTCGTATTGCCAGCTTGACGACCAGTCTGACCAGTAAATACAACGCCATGGACCTGGTGGTCGGGCAGCTCAAGGCGACCGCTACCAGTATCACTTCGATCTTCGAAGCGATGAACGCGCAGAAAAACGCTTCTTAAATTCGTTTTACAGAAGTACCCAGAACCCGACTCCGTGTCGGGTTTCTGCTTTTGGGCTAAAGTTTCTGCGCCATGCGTCGATAGCTTGAGTATCAGTATTATGGATTTGCGACGAGGTCCCCTTTATGAATCCGATGTTAGCGTTGCGGCAGTATCAGAAGATCGGCTCCCAGGCTCAGACCTCGGAAGCCAGTCCTCACCGTCTGGTTCAAATGTTGATGGAGGGTGGCCTCGACCGTATCGCTCAAGCCAAGGGTGCCATGGCACGCAAGGACGTCGCCAGCAAAGGCGTGTTCATCAGCAAGGCTATCGGTATTGTAGGTGGTCTGCGTGAAGGGCTTGACCTGGACAACGCCCCCAGCGAAGCGCTGGTCAGGCAGGACAGCCTTTATCACTACATGATGACGCGTTTGGCCGAAGCCAACGCACGCAACGATCAGAAGATGCTCGACGAGGTTGCCGGGCTGCTGATTACCGTCAAGGAAGGCTGGGACGCTATCGGTACCGCACAAGCACAACAATAAGTTGCTGCCCTGAGGAGAACAACAAGATGAGTGCTGCGCTCAAGCGTATCGAGGAAACCCGGGAAGCCCTGGTGGGGGCGCTTGCCGAACGCGACTGGGAGGCTATCGTCAAACTTGACCTGGCGTGTCGCGAATGTGTCGATGCGGTGGTCAGCGAAGCACCTGCTGACGAGCCGGCTCTGCGCAGCAATCTCGAGGAGTTGTTGGGGGTCTACAGGCAACTGATTGATGTTGCAACCGGGGAGCGTCAAGCAGTCGTCGATGAAATGACTCAAATCCAGAATGCGAAGAACGCGACGAAGGTATACCATCTGTTCGGTTAATGTTTAATTGTCATTTTTATTGTTCGACAAGAATTTCGCCATAAATTTGACTGTGTTCGTTTTTTTGACTTAACTAGTGATGTTTACTATTTTCTGGCGTCTCAAGGTTTGTACAGCTGAGATGCCAAGCTGCCCCCCAATCATGGGCATTGAGTTGACTAGGGAAGTTGCTATTGCATGTGGCGTGAAATCAAGATTCTGCTAATCGATGACGATAGCCAGCGCCGCCGGGATCTGGCGGTTATCCTGAATTTTCTTGGCGAAGAAAATCTCTCCTGTTCCAGCCAGGACTGGCAGCAGGTGGTCGGCTCTCTGGCGTCTCCGCGAGAAGTCCTTTGCGTGCTGGTCGGTAGCGTAAGTGCTCCGGGCAGCCTTCAAGGGCTTCTTAAGACCATCGCAGCATGGGATGAGTTCCTTCCTGTGCTGCTTATGAGTGAAAATTCTTCTGTCGAGTTGCCGGAGGATCTGCGCAGGCGGGTTCTTTCCGCGCTTGAGATGCCGCCCAGCTACAGCAAGCTGCTCGACTCCCTGCATCGTGCCCAGGTCTATCGCGAGATGTACGACCAGGCCCGCGAGCGTGGACGTCATCGTGAGCCGAACCTGTTCCGCAGTCTGGTGGGGACCAGTCGCGCGATTCAGCATGTTCGGCAAATGATGCAGCAGGTCGCCGACACTGATGCCAGCGTGTTGATTCTCGGTGAGTCGGGGACCGGCAAGGAAGTGGTAGCGCGCAACCTGCACTATCACTCCAAACGCCGCGATGCGCCGTTTGTGCCGGTCAACTGCGGTGCCATTCCGGCCGAGCTGCTCGAAAGCGAGTTGTTCGGGCATGAGAAAGGCGCGTTTACCGGGGCAATCACCAGTCGTGCCGGCCGTTTCGAGCTTGCCAACGGCGGTACGCTGTTCCTCGATGAAATTGGTGACATGCCGCTGCCCATGCAGGTCAAGTTGCTGCGCGTGTTGCAGGAGCGCACTTTCGAGCGCGTGGGCAGCAACAAGACGCAGAGCATCGACGTGCGCATTATTGCCGCGACGCACAAGAATCTCGAAAACATGATCGAGCTTGGCAGCTTCCGCGAAGACCTTTATTACCGTCTCAATGTGTTCCCCATCGAGATGGCACCGTTGCGCGAGCGTGTCGAAGACATTCCGCTGTTGATGAACGAACTGATTTCGCGCATGGAGCACGAAAAGCGCGGCTCGATTCGTTTCAACTCCGCCGCCATCATGTCGCTGTGTCGTCATGCCTGGCCGGGCAACGTTCGCGAGCTGGCCAACCTGGTCGAGCGCATGGCGATCATGCACCCGTACGGCGTGATCGGCGTGGCCGAGCTGCCGAAGAAATTCCGCTATGTCGACGACGAAGACGAGCAGATGGTCGACAGCATGCGCAGCGATATCGAAGAGCGCGTTGCCATCAACAGCAACACGCCGAACTTCGCGTCGGGCGCAATGCTGCCGCCTGAAGGTCTGGATCTGAAGGACTATCTGGGTGGCCTGGAGCAGGGCCTGATTCAGCAGGCGCTCGACGATGCCAACGGCATTGTTGCCCGCGCTGCAGAGCGTTTGCGGATTCGTCGCACTACGCTGGTCGAGAAGATGCGCAAGTACGGTATGAGCCGTCGTGAAGGTGATGAACAGGCAGATGATTGACGCCTGTCTGTGGCGCCAAAAATCAAGCCCCTGAATTTTCAGGGGTTTTTTTTCGGCACGAGGATTGCAAAGTCCCTCTCAACACACCGTTTACTGACGGTTCGCCACGAGAGAGATGAACTATGTCCCAGGCCGCCCAACTGACTTCCGCCCTATCTGCTCAGGCTCAATACTCCCCGGAGCTGGAAAGTCGTCAGGGGCTTGAGCAGGCGTTCTCGCTGTTCAATCAAATGTCGGCGCAATTGACCGACTCCTATGGTCTGCTCGAAGCGCGTGTCACTGAACTCAAGGGCGAACTGGCCCACGCCGGTGCTCAGCGTCTACAAGAGCTGGCGGAAAAGGAGCGGCTGGCCAACCGCCTGCAAAACCTGCTTGATCTGCTTCCCGGTGGCGTAATCGTTATTGATGGCATGGGCGTGGTGCGCGAAGCCAATCCTGCGGCAATCGATCTGCTGGGCCAGCCCTTGCTGGGCATGCTCTGGCGTCACGTCATCAGTCGGTGTTTTGCCCCGCGTGAAGACGATGGCCACGAAGTCTCGCTCAAGGACGGCCGCAGGCTTTCCATTGCAACCCGCTCGCTGGACGCTGAACCCGGGCAGTTGGTGCTGCTTAATGATCTGACCGAAACCCGCCGTCTCCAGGAACAGCTGGCGCGTCACGAGCGGCTGTCATCGCTGGGTCGGATGGTCGCTTCTCTGGCGCATCAGATTCGTACACCGTTGTCGGCCGCGATGATCTACGCCAGTCATCTGACCGAGCAGGAATTGCCGGTGGAAACCCAGCAGCGCTTTGCCGCACGGCTCAAGGATCGTCTGCATGAGCTCGAGCATCAGGTTCGCGACATGCTGGTGTTTGCCCGTGGCGAGTTGCCGCTGACGGATCGCCTGACGCCCGTTGCCTTGTTTCAGGCTTTGCAAAACGCTGCGGTCACCCATGTGCAGGGCGTACCGGTGCGTTGGCAGTGCGACAGTATTGAAGGCGAGTTGCTGTGCAATCGCGACACGTTGGTCGGTTCGTTGCTCAACCTGATTGAAAACGCCATCCAGGCCAGTGCTGGCCGGACACTGCTGAAAGTTCATGTGTACAGCCGCGGCAATGTGTTGCGCATATGCTTCAGCGATAATGGCAGTGGTATGGACAAGGCTGCGCTGGCGCGTATCGGCGAGCCGTTTTTCACCACCAAGACCACCGGCACCGGGCTTGGTCTGGCTGTGGTGACGGCGGTGTCGCGTGCGCATCAGGGCGGTGTGCATTATCTGTCGCGGGTCGGTCGTGGCACCTGTGCAATTGTCAGCCTGCCATTGATTCCGGCTTCCGGCTCGATGGGTAACAACTGATGTCGATCAACGTGCTGTTGGTCGAGGACGACCGTTCGCTGCGCGAGGCACTTGGGGAAACCCTGGAATTGGCTGGCTATGGATACCAGGCGGTCGGCTCTGCTGAAGAGGCGTTGGTCGCAGCCGAGGCGCAACCGTTCAGTCTGGTGATCAGCGACGTCAACATGCCGGGCATGGACGGTCATCAGTTGCTGAGCCTGTTGCGCAGTCGGCATCCGCAACTGCCGGTATTGCTGATGACCGCTCACGGTGCCGTTGATCGCGCGGTCGATGCAATGCGTCAGGGCGCGGCCGATTATCTGGTCAAGCCTTTCGAGCCCAAGGCCCTGATTGCATTGGTTGCACGACATGCACTGGGTCGTCTGGAGCCTGCCGAGCGCGACGGGCCGATTGCTGTTGAACCCGCCAGTATCCAGTTATTGAACCTGGCCAGCCGTGTGGCGAAGAGCGACTCCACTGTGCTCATCTCCGGTGAGTCCGGCACAGGCAAGGAAGTGCTGGCGCGTTTCATTCATCAAAATTCTCCGCGTGCCGATAAGCCTTTTATTGCGATCAACTGCGCTGCGATTCCGGACAATATGCTGGAAGCGACGCTGTTCGGTCATGAAAAGGGCTCGTTTACCGGCGCCATTGCCGCGCAGGCCGGCAAGTTCGAGCAGGCTGACGGCGGGACAATCCTGCTTGACGAGATTTCCGAAATGCCACTGGGGCTGCAGGCCAAACTGTTGCGTGTGTTGCAGGAGCGGGAAGTCGAGCGCGTGGGTGCGCGCAAGCCGATCATTCTGGATATTCGCGTTGTGGCTACTACCAACCGCGATCTGGCAGGGGAAGTGGCGGCGGGGCGCTTTCGCGAAGATCTGTTTTATCGCCTGTCGGTATTTCCACTGGCCTGGCAGGCGCTGCGTCAAAGGACTGCCGATATTCTGCCACTGGCCGAGCGGCTTCTGGCCAAGCACGTCAATAAAATGAAGCACGCGCCGGTTCGTCTTTCTGCCGAGGCGCAGCAGTGTCTGGTCAACTACCCCTGGCCTGGCAATGTGCGTGAGCTGGATAACGCCGTGCAGCGAGCCTTGATTCTGCAGCAGGGCGGGGTGATACAGGCGCAGGATTTCTGTCTCTCCGGGCCGGTGACAAGTCTTCCAGCCGCTGCCGTGGTGGAGGCTGTGCCGTCTTTGCCTGTCACATCCTCGCCTGATAATGCAGGTGGCAATGCGGAGTCTGTCGGTGCACTGGGTGATGACCTCAGGCGTCGCGAGTTTCAGATGATTATTGACACGCTGCGTGCGGAGCGCGGTCGTCGCAAGGAGGCCGCCGAGCGCTTGGGTATCAGCCCGCGTACCTTGCGTTACAAGCTGGCGCAGATGCGCGATGCCGGGATGGATGTGGAAGCCTATCTGTTCGCTACCTGAACCGGTGGCGCTGATCGGTGGTTGTGATCGCCGGTCAGTGAATATCGTATAAACGGCGCAAGCCGGAAATATCCGGATACCCCCATGAATACGGGAGGTCTGGAGTGATTTGATGTCGGGCAACATGGCATTCCCATTTGGTGTGGCAAATAGCCGCCATCTAGCTGGCACCGTTGTTGCTATGTCTTCTGTACCCGCTGAATCAGTGTCAAAAATTTGCGGGCCTTACGAGAGAAACGTCCATGAGCCAAGGTGTTGAATTTAATCGCTTGATGTTGGATATGCGGGCCATGCAGATGGATGCGATGTCTGCACCCAAGCCCGTGTCCGGCGCGCAGGAAGCCGGCGCCAGCAGCTTTGCCGACATGCTTGGCCAGGCCGTCAACAAGGTCGCGCAGACCCAGCAGGCCTCCAGCCAGTTGGCCAATGCATTTGAAATCGGCAAGAGCGGCGTGGATCTGACCGACGTCATGATTTCGTCGCAGAAAGCCAGCGTGTCTTTTCAGGCGTTGACCCAGGTGCGTAACAAGCTGGTTCAAGCTTATCAAGACATCATGCAGATGCCGGTTTAAGGGACGTACTGAGTCATGGCCGAAGCAACTGCCGATCCCGTTCCAGCAAGAGCGGGCGCTTCCGATAAGAAACCGTTGTTCGGTTTGTCTTTTCTGGAAAACCTTTCCGAAATGACCATGCTGCGTCAGATCGGCCTCATGGTCGGTCTTGCCGCGAGCGTGGCCATCGGCTTTGCCGTGGTGCTCTGGTCCCAGCAGCCTGACTATCGTCCGCTTTATGGCAGCCTGGCGGGCATGGACAGCAAGCAGATCATGGACACCCTGACTGCGGCGAATATCAACTACACCGTCGAACCCAATTCCGGCGCGCTGCTGGTCAAGTCCGATGATGTGCAGCGTGCGCGTATCCAGCTGGCGCAGGCAGGCGTGGTACAGAACGACGCCAACATCGGTTTCGAAATCCTCGACAAGGATCAGGGCCTGGGGACCAGTCAGTTCATGGAAGCCACGCGTTATCGTCGTGGTCTGGAAGGCGAACTGGCACGTACCATCTCCGCCCTGAACAACGTCAAGGGTGCCCGAGTGCACCTGGCGATTCCGAAGAGTTCGGTGTTTGTCCGTGACGACCGCAAGCCAAGCGCTTCGGTACTGGTCGAGCTGTATGCTGGCCGCTCGCTGGAGCCCAGCCAGGTTATGGCCATTATCAACCTGGTGGCCACCAGTGTTCCCGAGCTGAGCAAGTCGCAGATCACCGTTGTCGACCAGAAGGGCGCTTTGCTGTCCGATCAGGCGGAAAACTCCGAACTGACCATGGCCGGCAAGCAGTTCGACTACAGCCGTCGCATGGAAGGCATGCTGACCCAGCGTGTGCAGAACATTCTGCAGCCGATTCTGGGCAACGATCGCTACAAGGCTGAAGTCTCGGCAGTGGTCGATTTCAGCGCCGTCGAATCGACCGCCGAAAGCTTCAACCCTGACCAGCCTGCCTTGCGCAGCGAGCAGTCGGTCAACGAACAGCGCTCCAGCAGTTCAAGCACGGGCGGCGTTCCGGGCGCGTTGAGCAACCAGCCGCCAGGTCCTGCGACGGCTCCGCAGAATGCCACTGCCGGTGCGGCCGGTGCTGCCGGCCCTATCGCGCCAGGCCAGCCGCTGCTGGATGCCAATGGTCAACAGATCATGGACCCGGCGACCGGTCAGCCAGCCTTGGCTCCGTACCCGGCCGACAAGCGCGTGCAGTCGACCAAGAATTTCGAGCTGGACCGTTCGATCAGCCATACCAAGCAGCAGCAGGGCCGTCTGACTCGTCTGTCGGTTGCGGTGGTAGTCGATGACATGGTCAAGACCAACGCCGCCAACGGCGAAGTTACTCGTGCTCCGTGGAGCGCTGCTGACCTGGCTCGCTTTACCCGTCTGGTGCAGGATGCCGTCGGTTTCGACGCCAGCCGCGGTGACAGCGTCAGCGTGATCAACGTGCCATTCTCCAGCGAGCGCGCTGAAGTGTTGCCAGAGGCGTCGTTCTACTCGCAACCGTGGTTCTGGGACATCGTCAAACAGGCGGTGGGTGTGATCTTCATCCTCATCCTGGTGTTTGGCGTGTTGCGTCCGGTGTTGACCAACATCACCACCGGCAAGAGCAAGGAACTGGCCGGTTTCGGTGGCGACGCCGAGCTGGGTGGCATGGGCGGCCTGGATGGCGAGTTGTCCAACGACCGCGTCAGCCTGGGTGGCCCGCAAAGTATTCTGCTGCCTAGCCCGACCGAGGGTTATGACGCACAGCTGAACGCAATCAAGAGCTTGGTGGCCGAAGACCCGGGTCGTGTGGCCCAGGTCGTGAAAGAGTGGATTAACACTGATGAATGATCGAGCCATGGTAGCCAAACTCTCCAAAGTCGAGAAAGCCGCAGTGCTGCTGCTTTCCCTTGGCGAAACCGACGCGGCTCAGGTGCTCCGGCACATGGGTCCCAAGGAAGTCCAGAAAGTGGGCGTAGCGATGGCTCAGATGCGCAACGTGCATCGCGAGCAGGTCGAAGAGGTCATGAGCGAGTTCGTCGACATCGTCGGCGATCAGACCAGCCTTGGTGTCGGTTCCGATGGCTATATCCGCAAGATGCTGACCCAGGCACTCGGCGAAGACAAGGCCAACGGCCTGATCGACCGGATCCTGCTGGGTGGCAACACCAGCGGTCTGGACAGCCTTAAGTGGATGGAGCCGCGTGCCGTAGCCGACGTGATCCGTTTCGAGCACCCGCAGATTCAGGCCATCGTGGTGGCTTATCTTGACGCCGACCAGGCGGGCGAGGTGCTTGGGCATTTCGACCACAAGGTCCGTCTGGATATCATCCTGCGCGTTTCTTCGCTCAATACGGTGCAGCCAGCAGCGCTCAAAGAGCTTAACCAGATTCTCGAGAAGCAGTTCTCCGGTAACGCCAACACGTCGCGTACTACCCTAGGTGGTATCAAGCGTGCAGCCGACATCATGAACTTCCTCGACAGCTCTATCGAAGGCGCACTCATGGATTCGATCCGCGAGGTCGACGAAGACCTTTCGGTACAGATCGAAGACCTCATGTTTGTCTTCAACAACCTCTCCGACGTGGACGACCGCGGTATTCAGGCGCTGTTGCGCGAAGTATCCTCGGACGTGCTGGTACTGGCGCTGAAGGGCTCGGACGAGGCGATCAAGGAAAAAATCTTCAAGAACATGTCCAAGCGTGCCGCCGAACTGTTGCGCGACGACCTGGAAGCAAAAGGTCCGGTGCGTGTCAGCGATGTGGAAACCGCCCAGAAAGAAATCCTCACCATTGCGCGTCGTATGGCCGAGGCCGGCGAGATCGTACTCGGTGGCAAGGGTGGCGAGGAAATGATCTAAGGATTCAGCCGACTCATGTCCAGTTCCAATAAAGAATCGGCCAGCGACCTCATTCGCGCCAAGGACGCCGGGTTACTCGATATCTGGTCGTTGCCCAGCTTCGATCCACATGTGGAACCCGAGCCTGAGCCCGAACCGGAACCGGTCGACGAACCGGCCGAGATGGAAGAAGTACCGCTGGACGAAGTTCAGCCGTTGACCCTGGAGGAGCTGGAAAGCATCCGCCAGGAGGCGTGGAACGAAGGCTTCGCCACCGGTGAAAAGGAAGGCTTTCACAGCACCCAGCTAAAAGTGCGCCAGGAAGCGGAAGTCGTTCTTGCGGCCAAGGTCGCCAGCCTGGAACAACTGATGGGCCACCTGTTGGCACCTATCGCCGAGCAGGACACACAGATCGAAAAGGCCGTCATTCATCTGGTCGAGCACATCGCGCGGCAGGTCATTCAGCGCGAACTGGTCACTGATTCCGGGCAGATCGCCAGCGTGTTGCGCGATGCCCTCAAGCTATTGCCGATGGGTGCGCAGAACCTGCGAATTTTCATCAATCCTCAGGACTTCCTGCTGGTCAAGGCCATGCGCGAGCGTCATGAAGAGTCGTGGAAAATAGTCGAAGACGAAGACTTGCTGCCGGGTGGTTGCCGTATCGAAACTGAGCACAGTCGTATTGATGCCAGTGTCGAAACGCGAATCGCCCTGGCTATTTCCAAAATGCATGACCAGTTGCATGAGCAGGTGACGCATCCGGCTGCGGCGGACCTCAGCGTCGAGCTGGAGGCTGCGCCCGGCAAGGCTTCCAGTGCAGCCGAATCTGACGCGGACACGCTCGATGCGCCTTGATCGCACCAGTTTCGGCAAGCGCCTCGGCTCCTACGCCGAGTCGATCAGTCTGCCTGCCCAGCCGGTAGTAGAGGGTCGCCTGCTGCGTATGGTTGGCCTGA
This sequence comes from Pseudomonas sp. Pme6b, assembly GCF_058129925.1. NCBI lineage: Bacteria > Pseudomonadati > Pseudomonadota > Gammaproteobacteria > Pseudomonadales > Pseudomonadaceae > Pseudomonas > Pseudomonas sp. Pme6b. The sequence goes on along the minus strand of NZ_CM176704.1, from coordinate 4,052,652 downwards.
CGCTTGAGGCCGAGGGCCTGCGTGCGGCGATGGGTAGCCGTTGCGTGGTCATCAACGATGACAGTCATCACCCGGTCGAAGTCGAGGCTGAAGTGATGGGGTTTTCTGGCAGCAAGGTGTTTCTGATGCCGGTCGGCAGCGTGGCGGGCATTGCGCCCGGCGCGCGGGTGGTGCCGCTGGCCGATACCGGTCGCCTGCCGATGGGCATGAGCATGCTGGGCCGCGTGCTTGACGGCGCGGGCCGGCCGCTGGACGGCCGCTCGCCGATCAAGGCTGAAGACTGGGTGCCGATGGATGGCCCGACCATCAACCCGCTCAAGCGTGACCCCATCAGCCAGCCGCTGGATGTCGGCATTCGCTGCATCAACGGTTTATTGACGGTTGGCCGCGGCCAGCGTCTTGGGTTGTTTGCCGGTACTGGTGTGGGCAAGAGTGTGCTGCTGGGCATGATGACGCGCTTCACCGAGGCGGACATCATCGTCGTCGGCCTGATCGGTGAGCGGGGTCGTGAGGTCAAGGAGTTCATTGAGCATATTCTTGGCGAAGAGGGTCTGAAGCGCTCGGTGGTGGTTGCATCGCCAGCCGATGATGCGCCGCTGATGCGGCTGCGCGCTGCCATGTATTGCACGCGGATCGCCGAATACTTTCGTGACAAGGGCAAGAATGTCCTGCTGCTGATGGACTCGTTGACCCGTTTTGCTCAGGCTCAGCGGGAAATCGCCCTGGCCATCGGCGAGCCGCCAGCCACCAAAGGCTACCCGCCCTCTGTGTTCGCCCGGCTGCCCAAGCTGGTGGAGCGCGCTGGCAATGCCGAGGCGGGTGGTGGTTCCATCACGGCCTTTTACACGGTGCTGTCGGAAGGCGATGACCAGCAGGACCCGATTGCCGACTCCGCGCGGGGTGTGCTCGACGGTCACATCGTGCTGTCCCGGCGTTTGGCTGAAGAAGGTCATTACCCGGCCATCGATATCGAAGCTTCCATCAGTCGGGTCATGCCTGCGGTGGTCAGCCCCGAGCACATGGCGCGTGCGCAGCATTTCAAACAGTTGTGGTCGCGTTACCAGCAGACTCGCGACCTTATAAGCGTGGGCGCCTATGTCGCGGGTGGCGATCGCGAGACCGACATGGCGATTGCGTTGCACCCGGTGTTGGTGCGCTATCAGCGCCAGGGCCTGCGAGACAACGAAAGCATGCAAGGCAGTGGCGAGGCGCTGGCGTCTATATTCGCACCGGCACCTGGCGGCTGATAGCCTATGGCTCAGAGTCGAGCGGCGCGTCTGGCGCCAGTGGTCGAGATGGCGGAAGCCGCCGAGCGAACGGCGGCTCAGCGGCTTGGGCATTTTCAGGGGCAGGTCAATCTGGCCAACAACAAGCTGCAGGAACTTGACCAGTTTCGTCAGGATTATCAGCAGCAATGGTTGCAACGCGGCAGCGCTGGGGTTTCCGGGCAGTGGTTGCTGGGTTATCAGCGCTTTCTCAGTCAGCTCGATGTCGCCGTTGCCCAGCAATACAAAAGTCTTGAGTGGCACAAGGCCAATCTCGATAGGGCGCGTAGCGCCTGGCAGGATTGTTATGCGCGGGTTGAAGGCTTGCGCAAGCTGGTGCAGCGTTATATGGATGAAGCACGCAGACTGGAGGACAAGCGGGAGCAGAAATTGCTCGACGAGTTGTCGCAGCGTCTGCCTCGTCACGAACAATTCTGACGTTTGACTCAATCAGACCCGCGGTGATTTCTCTGGCTGGTCTACGCTATCAATGTCTCGGTGATGAAACACCTCGAGGTTCCTCATGACAGTCACTTCCGAACGCTCTGCCGATGGCCAGACGCTGACCCTTTACATCGAGGGGCGCTTTGATTTTCAATCCCATCAGGCGTTTCGCGCAGCCTACGAGGATTACCCGCAGACGCTGAACTATGTGGTCGACCTGCGGGGCACGCATTACCTGGACAGTTCTGCGTTGGGGATGCTGTTGCTGTTACGCGACCATGCCGGTGGCGATAAAGCGGTGGTGCACCTTGTCAATTGCACGCCTGATGTACTGAAGATTCTGGCTATTTCCAATTTCTCGAAGTTGTTCGAACTGAGCATACCCAGTGCAGTCATCCCCGAAAAAACTGTGCATTCTGATCGCCGATGACAGTGCCAGTGACCGGTTGCTGCTTTCAACCATCGTTGCGCGGCAGGGCCACAGGGTTCTCAGTGCTGGCAATGGTGTCGAGGCTGTGGCCATCTTCAAGGCCGAAAGCCCGCATTTGATCCTGCTGGACGCCATGATGCCGGTCATGGATGGTTTTGAAGCGGCGCGACGGATCAAGGCGATGAGTGGTGAGTCGCTGGTGCCGATCATCTTCCTCACCTCGCTGACTGAAGGCGAAGCGCTTGCACGCTGTCTGGATGCCGGTGGCGACGACTTCATGTCCAAGCCTTACAACCCGCTGGTGCTGGCCGCCAAACTCAATGCCATGAACCGCTTGCGGGTGTTGCACGAAACCGTCCGTCAACAACGTGACCAGATCAGCAAGCACCACGAGTACCTGCTCAACGAGCAGCGTGTCGCCAAGGCGGTGTTCGATCAGATTGCCCACGCCGGTTGCCTTGGGGCCGGCAATATCCGCTATTTGCAGTCTCCTTATGCCTTGTTCAACGGCGACCTGATGCTGGCCGCCTACACGCCGGCCGGGCACATGCAGGTCCTGCTTGGGGATTTCACCGGGCACGGCTTGCCGGCTGCCGTCGGGGCGATGCCGCTTGCCGAGGTGTTCTACGGCATGACCGCCAAGGGCTACGGCCTGGTTGAAATCCTTCGTGAAATGAACGCCAAGCTCAAACGCATCCTCCCCGTCGACATGTTCTGTTGTGCAACGCTGCTTTGTATCAACCTTGCACAACGGCAGGTCGAGGTCTGGAGCGGGGGCTTGCCGGACGGCTACCTGTTGCGTGGCGCGCAGGGTGAGCATGTGCCGCTGGCTTCCAGTCACCTGCCATTGGGCGTGCTGAGTGTCGATGCTTTCGATGCACGCACCGAGGTCTATCCGTTGGCGCCGGGCGATCGCATCTTCCTGCTGTCCGACGGGGTGCTCGACACCAGCAACAACAATGACGAACTGTTCGGTGCGCAGCGTTTGCGCCAGGTGCTTTCTACCAACCGCGAGCCGCATTTGCTGATCGAGGAAATTCTCGTAGCGCTCAACGATTTTGGTGGCAAGGCACGTGACGATGTCAGTCTGCTGGAAATCAGCGCCGTCGATGAGCCATTGCAGAGTCTGCCTGCCCTGACCTATTCGGACAGCGGTGCCTCCAGCCCACTGGACTGGTCGGCCAGCTTCGAGTTTCGCGCTTCGACCCTGAGGCGCTTCAACCCGTTGCCGTACGTCTTGCAGTTGCTGCTTGAAGTTCATGGCCTGCGCAATCAGGGTGCTGCATTGCACATGGTGCTCGGCGAGCTTTATAGCAATGCACTGGAACATGGTGTACTAGGGCTGGATTCGGCGCTAAAGCATGATGCAGCAGGTTTCGCCCTGTATTATCAGCAGCGCGCCGAGCGGCTTGGCATGCTTCAGACCGGGTTTATCCGCGTGACTGTGCGGGTCGAGCCGGTCGCAGCGGGTGGTCGGCTGACCCTCAGCGTGGAGGACAGTGGTCAGGGATTTGATATTGAAAAAGTCCGGATGCAGATACCTGCGGGCAATGAGCTGTATGGTCGCGGGCTCCGCCTGGTGTGTGAATTGAGTCGTGAGGCTCGATGGTCCGCGGATGGCAGGACGGCCTGCGTGGAATTTTCCTGGGAGGGAGTGGCATAATCCCCCCTGGAGTCTTGATCAAGGAGTGAACAAGTGTCGATTCATCTGGATTACAGCGTGCTGAATGCCTTGCAGGAAGTCATGGAGGACGAATATCCGACCTTGCTGGATGTGTTCCTCAAGGATTCCGAGCAGCGTATCGCGCAACTGCGTCTTGCTGTTCAAGTCAGCCATCCTGACTTTCAGGAATTGAGCCTCACCGCGCACAGTTTCAAGGGCAGCAGCGCCAATATGGGTGCCTTGCAACTTTCCGAGTTGTGTCGTCAGTTGGAAGAGCAGTCCCGTCAGCAGTTGTTCACAGGTCTGCCAGAGTTGATCGGTAAAATCGACAGCGAATACATGACTATTCGCGGTTTGTTTAACGCAGAGCGGCAGTTGTTTGTCAGCTGATCACTGATTTCCAGATCCCCGATCTTCCTTTATTCGGCAACCTTTGAAGTGGGTGTGGAAGGTTGGCCCGCATATTGCTCAGTGTTCTGGTAAGGCGATAACCAGCAGCTTATGCGGAGACCGAAATGCCCCTCGCTACCAATGCGCTTCTTCAGGCCACAAGCACTGCGACCTCAAGGTCCGGTACGGCCAATAATGCGGTCAAGTCTGCTGACAGCAGCAAAGACGGGGCCTCCAGCTTTTCCAATGTCTATGCCAAACAGGCGAAGGATGCCGTTCCGTCGCGTGATGATGCGCCGGTCAAGCCGGCTCGCGACAAGGCTGCGCCTGACAAGGACAAGGTTGCCGCCGGCAAGGACAAGCCTGCCAGTGATCAGGCCAATGCCGCTGACACGTCGAGTGTTGCCGATAGCGGCAATGATTTGCCAACCCGATCGACTGCCGCTGAGGATGATGCTGCCAGTGCCGGTTCAAAGCAGGATGACGCACAGGCATCTGCCGACTCTGCATTGACTGAAGGGCTGGCGATTGTCGATCCGGTGCTTGACCCGGCGTTGCAGGCGATGGCTGCTCAAGCGCCTGCGTTGCCGGTCGCCAGACCACAAAGCCCTGACGCCACGGCTGCGCCCGTAGCTACCGTGCTCACGGTCACTCAGGCTGCTCCGCCCGCAGCGACTGAAGAAGCATTCAATCCGGACGCCGATCCGCTTGATGGTCTGGATGCAGTGCAATTGGCGCTGGAGAATGCCAACGCCAAAACGCAGCTGGCTGCGCAGAATACCCATGCTGCCAACAAAGCGACGCCGACCAACGCAGAGGCCGATCCAAACCAGAATCTCGTCAATAACCTGTCGGCCCTGAGCGAGCAGCTTCCCTCGGAAGAGAGCAGCACGGAAAGCAGTGACAAGTCGTTCAGCGGCTTGATCGGCGAAGGACTGAAGGATGTCAAAAGCGCCGCGGGCGACACGCGCGTCGACAACTTTGCCGATCGCCTCGCTGCGCTGAGCCAGGCCGCGCAACCGGCCCGTGTTGCGGCAGCACCTGCCGCAGCGCCGTTGATGAATCAGCCGTTGGCCATGCACCAAAGCGGCTGGACCGAAGGCATTGTCGACCGCGTCATGTACCTGTCGAGCCAGAACCTCAAAACCGCCGATATCAAGCTGGAGCCCGCCGAACTCGGACGTCTGGACATTCGCATCAACATGGCACCTGAGCAGCAGACCCAGGTAACGTTCATGAGCGCCCATATGGGCGTGCGTGACGCACTGGAAAGCCAGATGTCGAGGTTGCGTGAGTCGTTCGTTCAGCAGGGGCTTGGCAACGTCGACGTCAACGTTTCCGACCAGTCGCAACAGCAGGCCCAGCAACAGGCTCAAGAGCAGGCCAGCCGTGCCCAGCGCAACGGTCGTGGCAATGGCGTGAGCTCAGGCGACACTTCGGATGAGATTGCAGGCGTCGATGCCGCTGTTCCGGTCAGCCAGCCGGCTGCACGCGTGATCGGCAGCAGCGAGATCGATTATTACGCGTGATGCTCCTTGCCTCACATGGCAGCCGCGACGCGAAGTCATGCCTTGTCTGCTAGTTGTTAAGGCAGAAATGATTTTCGATCCCGATGGTACAGACGACGCAAATTGCGACCTTAGTGACGGCTGAGTCCTGGCGCTGATCCGGGGGTAGCCTGGCAGGACGCCAGGCTAGCCGCACCGGGCCATGGATGGCCCGTTGCGGCGACCCCCGGATCAGTGACAGGGCGAAGGAACCCGACGAAGTCGGGCCGGAAACAGGAGCGAGGGGATTTGCCTACTTTGGCCTCATCAAAGTAGGTCGCCGAGGGACGAAAAGGTAACCTGAGCCGGACACAAACATAACTGACATAGCAGAACCGCTGTGTGACGCAGAGCGTCACGAAAGGCATTACCACGCGGAGCGTGGGAACGAGAATCTGGGCCGAACGCCAATCCACCTGATCTCGCAGGACCGCTGTGTGACGCAGAGCGTCACGAAAGGCATTACCACGCGGAGCGTGGGAGCGAGAATCTGGGCCGAACGCCAATCTACCTGAAGTCGCAGAACTGCCGTGTGACGCAGAGCGTCACGAACGGCATTCCCACGCGGAGCGTGGGGACGATAGTCATCAGCTCCCGGGTCGGGCTGATTCGGCACTGACACAAGCATTACCATCCCTCCGCGCCCAGCCGCGTAACCGGTTGTGTCCAATACATCTCCATCTCGTACAACTCTGGCATAACACTTGCTCTGCCTCTGTCACGTATTGAAGAACCTATTGAATAGTGACGGATTATTGGCATGGCGAAGAGCGAAGAAGTTAAAGACCCGGCAACCAAAGGCAAACTCAAGCTCATCATCCTCGCCGTTGTGGCGTTGCTGCTGGCGGTAGGTTTGTCGGTGGGCGCGACCTGGTTCCTCATGCACAAGAGCGAAAGCACACCAGACCCGGCTGCTGCCGCTGCCGCAGCTAACGTCAAGCCAGTGGCGGTGTTCGAACCCATGACCCCGGCCTTCGTGGTCAACTTCAACTCCAATGGTCGCCAGCGCTATATGCAGGTCAGTATCACCATGCTGGCGCGCAATGCCGCCGATATGGAAGCGCTGAAGGCGCATATGCCGCTGATCCGCAACAACCTGGTCATGCTGTTTGCTGCTATACCCTTTGAGTCGCTGGCCTCGCCGATCGGCCAGGAAATGCTGCGTCAGAAAGCGACCGCGAGCATTCAGGAAGTGGCACAGAAAGAACTCGGCAAGACTGTGATTGAACAGCTGCTCTTCACTAACTTCGTATTGCAGTAGGACTCTCACATGGCCGTGCAAGACCTGCTCTCCCAGGATGAGATCGACGCGCTGCTGCATGGCGTCGACGACGGGATGGTCCAGACCGACACCGTCAGCGAGCCTGGCAGCGTCAAAAGCTACGACCTGACCAGTCAGGACCGGATTGTCCGCGGGCGCATGCCGACGCTGGAAATGATCAACGAGCGATTCGCCCGCTACACGCGTATCAGCATGTTCAACCTGCTGCGCCGCTCGGCGGACGTGGCGGTGGGTGGCGTTCAGGTCATGAAGTTCGGCGAGTACGTGCATTCGCTGTACGTGCCGACCAGCCTCAACCTGGCCAAGATCAAGCCGCTGCGTGGTACTGCGCTGTTCATCCTTGATGCCAAGCTGGTGTTCAAGCTGGTGGACAACTTTTTCGGTGGCGATGGCCGTCACGCCAAGATCGAAGGCCGTGAGTTCACGCCGACCGAACTTCGCGTCGTGCGCATGGTGCTGGATCAGGCGTTCATCGACCTCAAGGAAGCCTGGCAGGCCATCATGGAAGTGAACTTCGAGTACATCAACTCGGAAGTGAACCCGGCCATGGCCAACATCGTCGGGCCGAGCGAGGCCGTGGTGATTTCCACTTTCCATATCGAACTGGATGGCGGTGGCGGCGATCTGCACGTGACCATGCCGTACTCGATGATCGAGCCGATCCGCGAAATGCTCGATGCCGGTTTTCAGTCGGATCTGGACGATCAGGATGAGCGCTGGATCAACGCGCTCAAGGAAGACGTTCTTGATGTCAATGTGCCGCTCACCACGACCATCGCTCAGCGCCAGTTGCCGTTGCGGGACATCCTGCACATGCGTCCTGGTGACGTTATCCCGGTGGAACTGAGCGAGTCGCTGGTCATGCGTGCCAATGGCGTACCGTCATTCAAGGTCAAGCTTGGCTCGCACAAGGGCAAGATGGCCCTGCAAGTAATCGAACCCATAGCGCGACGCTGACCTGTCTGGTCAACGTCGGAAATTGTTGCGTAACTGAAATACTGCGTGCAGAGGACAACTGATGGCTGATGAAAACGATATGACGTCTGCTGAAGATCAGGCGTTGGCCGACGAGTGGGCTGCTGCATTGGGCGAAGCTGGCGACAGTCAGGCTGATATCGATGCGTTGCTGGCGGCGGATGCGGGGAATTCGGGTAGCCGGATGACCATGGAAGAGTTCGGCAGCGTGCCGAAAAGCACGGGTCCGGTTTCTCTGGACGGTCCCAACCTGGATGTGATTCTCGACATTCCGGTGTCGATCTCCATGGAAGTGGGCAGCACCGATATCAATATTCGTAACTTGTTGCAGCTCAACCAGGGCTCGGTGATCGAGCTGGATCGCCTGGCTGGCGAACCGCTGGATGTGCTGGTCAACGGCACGCTCATCGCGCATGGCGAGGTGGTGGTGGTCAACGAGAAGTTCGGCATCCGTCTGACCGACGTGATCAGCCCGAGCGAACGCATCAAGAAGCTGCGCTAAATGAGGCGCTGGCTAAGTGTTCTGCTAACCCTGCCGTCGCTGGCCTGGGCTGCCGAGCCCGCTGCTCAGGCCGCACCTGCGCAGGTAGCCAATACGGTATCCGGCGGTATGGGCGGGCAGTTGGTGCAGCTGCTGTTCGGTCTGATATTGGTGATCGGTCTGATTTTCGTGCTCGCATGGCTGATGCGCCGCGTGCAGCGCGTGGGGCCGAACAATGGTCAGGTCATCGAATTGGTGAGTTCGCGCGCGCTCGGTCCGCGTGATCGGTTGGTGCTGGTGCAGATCGGCAGTGAACAGATCTTGCTGGGTATCACGCCAGGGCGGATCACGCCCCTGCATGTGCTCAAGGAACCGGTACAGGTGCCAGTGCGTGAGCAGGCGACCCCTGAATTCGCTCAGCGCCTGATGGAGCTGATGGGCAAGGATAAGGACAAGAAGTGATGGGCGCGCTGCGTTTCGTGATACTGCTGTTGCTGGTCATGGTGACGCCTGCTGTACTGGCAGCCGATCCGCTATCGATACCGGCGATCACGCTGTCCAATGGTGCGGATGGTCAGCAGGAGTATTCGGTCAGTCTGCAGATCCTGCTGATCATGACTGCGCTGAGCTTCATTCCGGCGTTTGTCATGCTAATGACCAGTTTCACCCGGATCATCATCGTCTTCTCGATTCTGCGTCAGGCCCTCGGTTTGCAGCAGACACCTTCCAACCAGATCCTGACGGGCATGGCGCTGTTTCTGACCATGTTCATCATGGCGCCGGTTTTCGACCGTGTGAATCAGGATGCGCTGCAGCCTTACCTGGCTGAAAAGCTCACTGCACAGGATGCAGTCGCCAAGGCGCAGGTGCCGATCAAGGATTTCATGCTGGCGCAAACCCGTACCAGTGACCTTGAGCTGTTCATGCGCCTGTCCAAGCGTACCGACATCCCCACCCCGGATGCCGCGCCGCTGACCATTCTGGTTCCAGCGTTCGTGATTTCGGAGCTCAAGACGGCGTTTCAGATCGGCTTCATGATCTTCATTCCGTTTCTGATCATCGATCTGGTGGTGGCCAGTGTGCTGATGGCGATGGGTATGATGATGCTGTCGCCGCTGATCATTTCGCTGCCGTTCAAGATCATGCTGTTCGTGCTGGTGGATGGCTGGGCGCTGATCGTCGGCACCCTGGCTGGCAGTTTTGGTGGCGTATGAGCCGTTTCACTGAGGAGTCTGCCCGATGACGCCGGAAGTAGCTGTCGATCTGTTTCGCGAGGCGCTGTGGCTGACCACCGTGCTGGTCGCGATTCTTGTGGTGCCGAGCCTGTTGTGCGGTCTGCTGGTGGCGATGTTTCAGGCGGCCACGCAGATCAACGAACAGACCCTGAGCTTCCTGCCGCGCCTGTTGGTCATGCTCGTGACGCTGATTGTCATCGGCCCCTGGCTGCTGAAAATTTTCATGGAATACATGCTGTCGTTGTACACCAGTATTCCGACGCTGATCGGCTAGCGCCGCATGCAGCCGATGCTTGCGCTGACCGATATCCAGATCAGTACCTGGGTAGCGAGCTTCATGCTGCCGATGTTTCGTATCGTCGCGTTGCTGATGACCATGCCGGTGATCGGCACCACGCTGGTTCCCCGACGCGTGCGTCTTTACCTCGCATTTGCCATCACTGTGGTGGTCGCTCCAGCGCTGCCAGCCATGCCGCCGGTTCAGGCGCTTGACCTCAGTGGGCTGTTGCTGATCGGCGAGCAGATCATCATCGGTGCCGGCATGGGGCTGTCCCTGCAGATGTTTTTCCATATCTTCGTGATCGCCGGGCAGATCATCTCGACGCAGATGGGCATGGGCTTTGCCTCGATGGTCGACCCTACCAACGGCGTATCTTCGGCTGTCATTGGCCAGTTTTTTACCATGCTGGTCACGCTATTGTTCTTGTCCATGAACGGCCATCTGGTGGTGTTGGAAGTGCTTGTCGAAAGCTTCACCACGATGCCGGTGGGTGGTGGTCTGCTGGTCAATAATTTCTGGGAGCTGGCGAACGGGCTAGGCTGGGCGTTGAGTTCCGGACTCAGGCTGGTGTTACCTGCTATTACTGCGTTGCTGATCATCAACATCGCTTTTGGCGTCATGACCCGTGCAGCGCCGCAACTCAACATCTTCTCGATCGGTTTCCCGCTGACTCTCGTGCTGGGCATGGTCATCCTGTGGATGAGCATGGGCGATATTCTCAATCAGTATCAGCCGATTGCCAGTCAGGCACTGCAATCGTTGCGCGACATGGTGAGGGCTCGTTGAGATGGCAGAAAACGAGAATGGCCAGGACAAGACAGAAGACCCCACGGAAAAAAAGGTCAAGGACTCCAGAGCGGATGGGCAGATTGCGCGCTCCAAGGAGCTGACCACGCTGGTGGTCATGCTGATGGGGGCGGGCGGGTTGCTGATGTTCGGCTCAGGCATTGCGCAGATGATGTCCGAGCTGATGCGCGACAATTTTACGATCAGCCGCGAAACGCTCATGGATCAGTCATACATGGGCAAGGCGTTGCTCAGCTCCGGCCTGCACGCGCTGGTCGTGATGCTGCCGTTTCTGATCGCCATGCTGGTGGCGGCGCTGGTGGGGCCGATCATGCTTGGCGGCTGGTTGTTCGCAACCAAATCGCTGATGCCCAAATTCAGCCGGATGAACCCGGCGGCAGGGCTCAAACGCATGTTTTCACCGCATGCGCTGGTCGAGCTGCTCAAATCCTTCGGCAAGTTTTTGATCATCCTCGCCGTTGCGCTGGTGGTCTTGAGCAACGAGCGCAATGATCTGGTGGCCATCGCTCATGAGCCATTGGAACAGGCGATGATACACAGCCTGCTGGTGGTCGGCTGGAGCAGCTTCTGGATGGCCTGTGGTCTGATATTCATTGCTGCTGCCGACGTGCCCTTTGTACTGTATGAGGCGCACAAGAAGTTGCTGATGACCAAGCAGGAAGTGCGCGACGAGCATAAGAACAGCGAGGGCAGCCCCGAGGTTAAACAGCGTATTCGCCAGTTGCAGCGCGAAATGTCCCAGCGGCGGATGATGGCGTCGATTCCGGAAGCGGATGTCATTATTACCAACCCGACGCACTTTGCCGTAGCCTTGAAATACGATCCCGAGCAGGGCGGGGCGCCGATGTTGCTGGCCAAGGGCACGGACCTGGTGGCGCTGAAGATTCGCGAAATCGGCGCGCATAACCAGATACTGATTCTGGAATCTGCGGCGTTGGCCCGCTCCATCTACTACAGCACCGAGCTGGACCAGGAAATCCCTGCCGGGCTCTATCTGGCCGTGGCCCAGGTGCTGGCCTATGTCTACCAGATCCGCCAATTCCGCGCCGGTCAAGGCAAGCGCCCAGACCCACTGGGTGACATCAAGATCCCGCCCGACCTGCAGCGCGATGCGTAGCCCTTTGCTTTGTCGCCAGCAGACCACCCTCGCACCCGTGCTCCGCATGGGTATGCGGTTCCTGAAGCTCTGCGTCCGCTCTTGGGCGTGTGGTGCGGCGCAGATTTGTGACGCAGAGCGTCACCCACGGCATTCCCACGCTGGAGCGTGAGGAACGATCATCTCAACTATCGTGCGACGCTCCGCGTCGCATGCCGTTCCGGGCGCTCTGCGTCCGCTCTGTGCGATTCCCACGCAGAGCGTGAGGAACGATCATCTCAACTATCGTGCGACGCTCCGCGTCGCATGCCGTTCCGGGCGCTCTGCGTCCGCTCTGTGCGATTCCCACGCAGAGCGTGAGGAGCGATCATCTCAACTATCGTGCGACGCTCCGCGTCGCATGCCGTTCCGGGCGCTCTGCGTCCGCTCTGTGCGATTCCCACGCAGAGCGTGAGGAGCGATCATCTCAACTATCGTGCGACGCTCCGCGTCGCATGCCGTTCTGGACGCTCTGCGTCCGCTCTTGAAGATTTTCTGACTGCGCAAGGTATGCTGGTTTCCCATTACTTCTGTCTCTAAGGAATCTCCGAACAAGTCCCGGTTATGCGAAAATCGCCTGACCACCTGATCCGAGCCTCCCATGAGCCAGATGAGCTTTTCCGATTTCGAATATGCCAGCAAGCGCAAGCAGACACGCCGCGAACGCTTCCTCGCCGAGATGGATCAGGTCGTCCCCTGGACAGGTCTGCTGGGCCTGATCGAACCGTTCTACCCCAAGGCCGGCGGTGGCAGAAAACCTTATCCGCTGGAAACCATGCTGCGCATTCACCTGCTGCAGAACTGGTTCTCCCTGAGTGATCCGGCCATGGAAGAAGCGCTCTACGAAATCACCCCCATGCGCCAGTTTGCACGCCTGACGTTGAGTGCGCCGATACCGGAAGACACCACGATCATGAACTTCCGGCACCTGCTGGAGAAACATCAACTGGCTCCTGCAATCCTCGCGGTCATCAACGGTTATTTGCAGGAAAAAGGCCTGTCGCTGCGCCAGGGCACCATCGTCGATGCCACCATTATTCATGCCCCAAGCTCGACCAAGAACAAAGACGGCGAGCGTGATCCCGAGATGCATCAGACAAAGAAGGGTAACCAGTATTTCTTCGGTATGAAGGCCCACATCGGCGCTGACGTTGAGTCTGGACTGGTTCATCACGTCCATGGCACTGCGGCCAATGTGGCCGATGTCACTCAAGTCGCCGAACTGCTCCACGGGGAAGAAAACGCGGTCTATGCGGACGCTGGCTACACCGGTGTCGAGAAGCGTGAAGAGCACGAAAATCGTAACGTGATCTGGCAAATCGCGGCGCGGCGCAGCACGTATTCCAAGCTGAACAAACGCAGCCTGTTGTACAAAGCCAAGCGCAAGATCGAGTACTGCAAAGCGCAGACACGCGCCAAGGTCGAGCATCCGTTTCGGGTCATCAAGCGCCAGTTTGGTTACGTGAAAGTACGCTTTCGTGGGCTGATGAAAAACACGGCCCAACTGACCACGCTGTTCGCCCTGTCGAACCTGTGGATGGCTCGAAAGCGACTAATGGGTTTGGGTGAGTTGCGCGCTTAACACGGAAAACCGAGCGAAAAACGCGCTCGACTCACACTGCATCAGACCGTTTTCAGAAAAATAGCGCTATGTGCCTGGCAAATTACGGCTTGCCACCGCTGCGCGGCAAGTTGATCGGAGCATCCCTAAAGCCTTACCAGCACTGGCTTTGTAAAAGTTGGACAGCTTTTTGCAACAGGGTCGATACAGGTCGCCATCGGCGTCAATGTTTTGATCTAGTGCGCAGGTAAACAATCAGTGGATCGTTCTCAGATATTCAGTAGCGCACGCAGCAATATCACTGGCCTGGGCCGTGGTCAGTTGGGCGTTCCGCTGTTGTTGCTGGTCATGATGGCAATGATGATGTTGCCTATGCCGCCGTTCCTGCTGGACGTGTTCTTCACGTTCAACATTGCACTGTCCATCGTCGTGTTGCTGGTGTGTGTTTACGCTCTGCGGCCGCTGGACTTCTCGGTGTTTCCAACCATTCTGCTGGTCGCTACGCTGTTGCGTCTGGCACTGAACGTTGCTTCCACGCGAGTGGTCATGCTTCACGGTCAGGACGGTCACGCCGCTGCGGGCAAGGTGATTCAGGCCTTCGGTGAGGTGGTGATCGGTGGTAACTATGTTGTCGGTATCGTGGTGTTCGCGATTCTGATGATCATCAACTTCGTAGTAATCACCAAAGGTGCCGGCCGTATTTCCGAGGTCAGCGCGCGTTTCACCCTCGACGCGATGCCAGGCAAACAGATGGCAATCGACGCCGACCTCAACGCCGGTCTCATCGATCAGCCAGAAGCCAAGCGCCGCCGTGCTGAAGTCGCTCAGGAAGCCGAGTTCTACGGTTCCATGGACGGTGCCAGCAAATTCGTGCGCGGCGATGCAATTGCCGGTTTGCTGATTCTGTTCATCAACCTGATCGGCGGCATGCTGGTCGGTATTCTGCAACACAACATGACATTCGCTGATGCAGGCCGCGTTTATACCCTGCTGACCATCGGTGACGGTTTGGTGGCGCAATTGCCATCACTGCTTTTGTCCACTGCCGCAGCGATCATGGTGACCCGCGCTTCCGGTTCGGAAGAGATGGGCAAGCTGATCAATCGTCAGATGTTCGCCTCGCCCAAGGCACTGGCAGTTTCCGCTGCGATCATGATCGTAATGGGGCTGGTGCCGGGCATGCCGCACTTCTCCTTCATCAGCCTCGGCCTGGTGGCTGCGGGTGGTGCGTATCTGCTCTGGAAGAAAGAGAACCAGGTGAAAGTCGAGGCGCTGGCCGAAGTGCAACGCCAACAGGACCTGCTGCCTTCGCCGACCCGTGTTCAGGACGCCAAGGAGCTGGGTTGGGATGACGTCACCCCTATCGACATCATCGGCCTGGAAGTGGGTTATCGCCTGATTCCGCTGGTGGACCGCAATCAGGGTGGTCAACTGCTGGCGCGTATCAAGGGCGTGCGCAAGAAGCTGTCGCAAGAGCTGGGCTTCCTGATGCCGACCGTACACATCCGTGACAACCTTGATCTGGCACCCAGCGCCTACCGTCTGACGCTGATGGGCGTGATTCTGGCCGAGGCCGAGATTTATCCGGATCGCGAGCTGGCGATCAACCCCGGTCAAGTGTTCGGCACCCTGAACGGCATCACCGCCAGAGACCCGGCGTTTGGTCTGGAGGCCGTTTGGATCGAAATCAGCCAGCGCAGCCAGGCGCAGTCGCTGGGTTATACCGTGGTGGACGCCAGTACTGTGGTGGCAACCCACTTGAACCAGATTCTCTACAAGCACTCTCATGAACTGATTGGTCACGAAGAAGTCCAGCAGTTGATGCAATTGCTGGCCAAAAGCTCGCCCAAACTGGCTGAAGAGCTGGTCCCTGGTGTGCTGTCCCTGTCCTCGTTGCTCAACGTGCTGCAAGCGCTTCTGGCTGAGCATGTACCTGTGCGTGATATTCGCAGCATTGCAGAAGCTATCGCCAACAACGCCGGCAAGAGTCAAGATACCGCCGCTTTGGTGGCTGCCGTGCGAGTGGGTCTGAGCCGCGCAATCGTCCAAAGCATTGTAGGTGTTGAGCCGGAGCTGCCTGTTATCACTCTGGAACCAAGGTTGGAACAGATATTGCTCAATAGTTTGCAGAAGGCTGGTCAGGGTCAGGAAGAAGGCGTTCTTCTTGAGCCAAGCATGGCTGAGAAGCTCCAGCGTTCGTTGATTGAGGCCGCCCAGCGTCAGGAGATGCAAGGGTTGCCGGTAATTCTTCTGGTAGCAGGGCCTGTCCGGGCGATGCTGTCACGATTTGGACGATTGGCTGTACCGAACATGCATGTTCTGGCGTATCAGGAAATTCCGGACAACAAGCAAGTAACCATCGTAGCGACTGTCGGGCCGAACGGCTGAGGTAGTGAGTCATGCAAGTTAAGCGATTTTTCGCCGCCGATATGCGTCAAGCCATGAAACTGGTTCGCGATGAGCTGGGCGCCGAGGCGGCCATCATCGGTAACCGGCGCATTGCCGGTGGCGTAGAGCTGACTGCCGCTCTGGATTACAAGCTGTCCGCCCTGGCACCGCGTGTGCCGAACATGGAGCTCGAAGACGAGCTGCGCAAGACCCAGTCGCGCATCGTCTCTGCTCAGGCCGAATTGAACAACCGCAGCGACAGTGACGCGTCGATCAATCTTCAGCTGTTTTCCGGCAAACCGGTCAGCGCTGTCGATACGCACATCGAGCCGACGCTCGAAGAGCCGCCACGACCATTCGCGTACACGCCGCCTGCGCCCGCAGAGCCTGCTGTCGGCCAGCGCGCCTATGATTCGATGCGCTCCGAATTGAACGGCTTGCGCGAGCTGCTGGAAGTCCAGCTTGGCTCCCTGGCCTGGAACCAGCTGCAGGGCAGTCGTCCGCAGCAGGCCAATCTGTGGCGCCGCCTGCAACGTGTCGGTTTGTCCGGCCCGCTGTCGCGCGATCTGCTGTCGATGATCCCGGAGATTGACGAGCCTCGTCAGGCCTGGCGCATGTTGCTGGCCCATTTGGCGCGCATGATTGCCGTGCCGGACATCGAGCCGCTAGAAGAGGGTGGAGTCATTGCCATGGTCGGGCCTGCCGGCATGGGCAAGACCACCACGCTGGCCAAGCTGGCGGCACGTTACGTGTTGAAGTACGGTCCGCAGAATATCGCTCTGGTCAGCATGGACAGTTTCCGCATCGGCGCACAGGAGCAGCTCAAGACCCTTGGGCGCATCCTCAACGTGCCGGTTACCCATGTCGATCCTGGCCAGTCGCTGGTCCAGGCGCTGGAGCCGCTGCTGCGCAAGCGCGTGGTGTTGATCGATACCGCCGGGCTGCAAGCCAGCGATCCCGCGCTGCGCATGCAACTGGAAAGTCTGGCAGGGCGTGGCATCAAGTCGCGTAACTACCTGGTACTGGCGACCACCAGCCAGAAGCAGGTGCTGACCGCTGCTTATCACAGTTACAAGCGTTGTGGCCTGGCCGGATGCATTCTGACCAAGCTTGATGAAACAGCCAGCCTTGGCGAAGTCCTGAGCCTGGCGATCAGTCATGAATTACCTGTGGCCTACCTCACGGACGGACCCCGTATTCCTGACGACCTGCACACCCCGCGTCGTCATCAACTGGTGAGCCGTGCGGTGAGTGTGCAGATGCAGGATGAGCCGAGCGAGGAAGCGATGGCTGATATGTTTGCTGACCTCTATCACACCCCTGGCAAGAGAGTGGGTTAAGTGATGGATATTATTGGAATGTCCCTGCGTCAACGGTCTGCCATGCGGTGTTCATTTGCGAACGTGCAGCCCTCGATGTGGTTTCGGTCTACGCAAGACAAGGTAAAGAAATAACATGGGCAGCATGCATCCCGTACAGGTTATCGCGGTGACCGGTGGCAAAGGTGGCGTCGGTAAGACTAACGTGTCAGTGAATCTTTCACTGGCCCTTGCCGAGCTTGGCCGTCGTGTCATGCTGCTGGACGCCGATCTGGGTCTGGCCAATGTCGACGTTCTGCTTGGGCTGACGCCTAAACGTACACTTGCCGATGTGATAGAGGGCCGTTGCGAGTTGCGCGACGTTCTGTTGCAGGGGCCGGGTGGGGTGCGTATCGTGCCTGCCGCCTCTGGCACCCAGAGCATGGTGCATCTGTCCCCGGCCCAGCATGCGGGTCTGATCCAGGCGTTCAGCGAGATTGGCGACAACCTTGATGTGCTGGTGATTGACACGGCTGCCGGTATCGGCGAATCGGTGGTCAGCTTCGTGCGCGCCGCTCAGGAAGTGTTGCTGGTGGTGTGCGACGAGCCCACGTCGATCACCGATGCCTACGCCCTGATCAAACTGCTCAACCGCGACTACGGCATGAACCGCTTCCGTGTGCTGGCCAACATGGCGCAGAGCCCGCAGGAAGGGCGCAACCTGTTCGCCAAACTCACCAAAGTGACGGACCGTTTTCTTGATGTCGCGCTGCAGTATGTAGGTGCCGTGCCGTACGACGAGTGCGTGCGCAAGGCCGTACAGAAACAGCGCGCCGTCTACGAAGCATTCCCGCGATCCAAATGTGCGCTGGCGTTCAAGGCCATTGCCCAGAAGGTTGATACCTGGCCGCTGCCAGCCAACCCGCGGGGTCATCTCGAGTTCTTCGTTGAGCGACTCGTTCACCAGACCAGTGCAGGGCCTGTGCAATGACTGCGAGCGGCTACCAGATGTACAGCAAGGCTTCCCGTAATTCGCAATACGAGTTGATCGAGCGTTATGCGCCATTGGTCAAGCGTATCGCTTATCATCTGCTGGCGCGCTTGCCGGCCAGCGTGCAGGTCGAGGATCTGATCCAGGCTGGCATGATCGGTCTGCTTGAAGTCTCCACCAAATATGATTCAACCAAAGGTGCGAGTTTCGAGACCTACGCCGGCATTCGCATTCGTGGTGCGATGCTGGATGAAGTGCGCAAGGGCGACTGGGCACCACGCTCAGTGCACCGCAATACCCGAATGGTCAGTGACGCAATTCGTGCAATTGAAGCTAAAACCGGCCGTGACGCTAAAGATCACGAGGTTGCGGCCGAACTCCAGTTGAGTCTTGATGATTATTACGGGATTTTGAATGACACCTTGGGCAGCCGCCTCTTCAGTTTCGACGACCTGCTTCAGGACGGCGATCACGAAGGGCTGCATGAGGATGGCGCAAGCGGTTCGCTTGAGCCGTCGCGCGACCTGGAAGACGAGCGCTTCCAGGCAGCGTTGGCCGATGCAATTGCCAATTTGCCAGAGCGTGAGCGTCTGGTGTTGGCGCTGTACTACGACGAAGAGCTGAACCTCAAGGAAATCGGAGAGGTTCTTGGGGTCAGCGAATCTCGGGTCAGTCAGTTACACAGCCAGTGCGCAGCTCGTTTGCGGGGGCGTTTGGGGGAGTGGCGAGCGCGTTGACGGCAGTGCGCGACGTTTGTCGTGCGTTGTCTGCATGCCGGCTGTGCAAAGCGTTACGTGGTAGCAGGATAGACGAGGCAAGGGCCTGTCGGGCAATGTCTCGATGGGCTTTAGTCGCAGTCTTGACTGTCGTTGTGCCAAGCCCGTCGTCGTTTCGTATAGCTGGGGGTGTGCTGTGCCAGTATTGAGTGAACAGCGTGTTCAGGTGCTGAACGCGTTAAAGACTGCTTGGAGGTCGAATTGGACAAGAACATGAAAATCCTCATCGTTGATGACTTCTCAACGATGCGGCGGATCATCAAGAATCTGTTGCGTGATCTGGGATTTACCAACACATCTGAAGCGGATGACGGTCTGACCGCATTGCCGATGCTGCAGAGCGGTGCCTTTGACTTTCTGGTGACGGACTGGAACATGCCTGGCATGACCGGTATCGACTTGTTGCGTCAGGTCCGTGCGGACGAGCGTCTCAAGAGCCTTCCTGTACTGATGGTTACTGCCGAAGCGAAGCGTGAGCAGATCATTGAAGCTGCCCAGGCCGGGGTGAACGGTTATGTAGTCAAGCCATTCACGGCTCAAGCGCTTAAAGAGAAGATCGAAAAGATCTTTGAACGCGTCAATAGCTGATGCATGCCGCGAGGGCGCTATGGATAACAATGATTCGATGGCCGACTTTGAGTCGACCTTAAAGAGACACGCGCAGGAACTCGTCACCAGCCTTGAAAAGGGCCGCTTCGGTGACGCTGTGCAGCTGATCCATGAACTCAACCAGACACGCGACCGCGGCCTTTATCAGGAAGTGGGCAAGCTGACTCGTGAGCTGCACAGTGCAATCGTCAACTTTCATATTGATCCGCACATGCCTCAAGCCGAGGAAGTGTCGCAGATCACCGACGCGACCGAACGCCTGTCGTATGTGGTGAGGCTGACCGAGAATGCGGCCAACCGCACTATGGACCTGGTCGAGGAAAGCACACCGCTCATGAGCGGTCTGAGCTCCGATGCCAAGGCATTGAGTGACGACTGGGGGCGTTTCATGCGCCGCGAAATCGGTGCTGAAGAATTCCGTGAGCTGGCCAAGCGGGTCGATGGTTTTCTGACGCGCACCGAGCAGGAGGCAGATAGGGTTTCCGGGCATCTCAACGATATTTTGCTTGCCCAGGATTACCAGGACCTTACGGGGCAGGTTATCAAGCGCGTGACGCAATTGGTTACGGAAGTCGAGAGCAATCTGCTCAAACTGGTGCTCATGGCCAGCCATGTCGATCGCTTCGCAGGCATCGAACATGACGAAGAATCCATCCTTGCTGAAAAAGATCCTAAAAAACATCTCGCCAAGGGTGAAGGTCCGCAGATTCATGCCGATAAACGTGAAGACGTCGTATCCGGACAGGATGATGTAGACGATCTGCTATCGAGCCTCGGCTTCTAAGATCTGTTGACGGTTAATTTTAGGGAGCACCCCATGAGCTTCGGCGCCGATGAAGAAATCCTTCAGGATTTTCTGGTAGAGGCCGGCGAAATTCTGGAGCAGTTGTCAGAGCAATTGGTCGAGCTGGAAAGCCGACCGGATGATGCTGATCTGCTCAATGCAATTTTTCGCGGTTTTCACACTGTAAAAGGGGGCGCCGGCTTCCTCCAGCTCCATGAGCTGGTGGAGTGCTGCCACATCGCCGAAAACGTGTTCGACATTCTTCGCAAGGGTGAGCGTCGCGTTGATTCCGAACTGATGGATGTGGTCCTGGAAGCTCTGGACACCGTCAACAGCATGTTCGGTCAGGTACGTGAACGGACTGACGTAACTGCGGCGACGCCAGAACTGCTGGCTGCGCTTTCGCGACTGGCCGAGCCACAATCTGCCGACGAAGTCGCAGCGCCCGAGCCCGAGCCGGTGGTTGAAGCCGAGGCTCCGGCTCCGGTTGCCGAGCAAGCGGCCAGCGATGACATTACCGATGATGAGTTCGAGCAACTGCTCGATTCGCTGCACGGCACCAGTCCGGTGTCTGCGGCACCATCAGCGGCACCTGCGGTTGCGCCAGCTCGCGATGAAATTACCGATCAGGAATTTGAATCCCTGCTTGATCAGTTGCATGGCAAGGGCAAGTTTGCGGCCGATGCTGTAGCCGCTCCAGCCCCGGCACCTGCTGCACAGAGCAAGGGTGCAGCGCCTGCCGGCGATGAAATCACCGACGACGAATTCGAAGCCTTGCTTGATCAACTGCATGGCAAGGGCTCGTTTGACGGTGCCATAGCCGCTACGGCTGCTGCTGCACCTGCACCTGCACCTGCACCTGCACCTGCGGCCGTTGCTGCCAAGGCACCCTCTGCTGCAGCGGCATCGGACGAAATTACCGATCACGAATTTGAAAGCCTGCTCGACGAACTGCATGGCAAAGGCAAGTTCGAGCCTGATGCGGTCGTTGCCAAGGCACCTGCTCCGGCAACTGCCATAGCTGCTGCTCCGCCACCGGCTGCCAAGCCTGCTGCGGCGCCTGCACCTGCGGCAAAGGCCGAGCCCGCCAAGCCTGCTCCAGCACCTGCACGCGCTCCTGCGCCCACTGGTGAAAAGCCGGTTGCGACTGAAGCCGAAACCACGGTTCGTGTGGATACCGCCCGACTGGACGAGATCATGAACATGGTCGGCGAGCTGGTGCTGGTACGTAACCGCCTGGTGCGTCTGGGTCTCAACAGCGGCGATGAAGCCATGTCCAAGGCGGTTTCGAACCTGGATGTGGTCACTGCCGACCTGCAGACCGCGGTCATGAAGACCCGTATGCAGCCGATCAAGAAAGTCTTTGGTCGCTTCCCGCGTCTGGTACGTGACCTGGCTCGCCAGCTCAAGAAAGAGATCAATCTGGAACTGGTCGGCGAAGAAACCGACCTCGACAAGAACCTCGTAGAGGCGCTTGCCGACCCGCTGGTCCACTTGGTGCGCAACGCGGTCGACCACGGTATCGAAACGCCGGAAGAACGCGAAGCCTCGGGCAAGTCCCGCGGCGGCAAGGTAATTCTTTCGGCAGAGCAGGAAGGCGACCATATCCTGCTGTCGATTTCCGATGACGGCAAGGGTATGGACCCCAACGTGTTGCGCTCGATTGCGGTCAAACGTGGTGTCATGGACAAGGATGCAGCCGATCGGTTGAGCGACACCGATTGCTACAACCTGATCTTTGCACCGGGCTTCTCGACCAAGACCGAGATTTCCGATGTGTCAGGTCGCGGTGTGGGCATGGACGTGGTTAAAACCAAGATCTCCCAGCTCAACGGCTCGATCAACATCTACTCGACCAAGGGCCAGGGTTCCAAGATTGTCATCAAGGTCCCGTTGACCCTGGCGATCATGCCGACCCTGATGGTGATGCTGGGCAACCAGGCTTTTGCCTTCCCGTTGGTCAACGTCAACGAAATCTTCCACCTGAACCTGTCCACTACCAACGTGGTTGACGGTCAGGAAGTGGTGATCGTACGTGACAAAGCCTTGCCGCTGTTCTATCTCAAGCGCTGGCTGGTCAGTTCGGCGGCTCATGAAGAGCAGCGAGAAGGGCACGTCGTGATCCTGACGGTCGGCACCCAGCGCATCGGCTTCGTTGTCGATCAACTGGTCGGCCAGGAAGAAGTGGTTATCAAACCGCTGGGCAAGATGCTGCAAGGTACGCCAGGCATGTCGGGCGCCACCATCACCGGTGACGGTCGCATCGCCTTGATTCTCGATGTACCCAGCATGCTCAAGCGTTACGCCGCACGGCGTATCTGAACCCGGGGGTGCGGGCAGCCTGGCTGCCTGCAACACCTATTGGAGTGTTTATGGCAGTCAAGGTCCTGGTGGTGGATGATTCCGGTTTTTTCCGCCGCCGTGTTACGGAAATTCTTTCTTCGGACCCCAACATTGTAGTGGTTGGCACCGCCACCAACGGCAAGGAAGCGATTGAGCAGGCGCTGGCGCTCAAACCTGATGTCATCACCATGGACTACGAAATGCCGATGATGGATGGCATTACGGCAGTTCGTCATATCATGCAGCGTATCCCCACCCCGGTATTGATGTTCTCGTCGCTGACGCACGAAGGTGCGCGCGTGACGCTGGATGCTCTGGACGCCGGTGCCGTGGATTTCCTGCCCAAGAATTTCGAAGATATCTCGCGCAACCCGCAGAAGGTCAAACAACTGCTGTGCGAGAAAATCAACAGCATTTCGCGCAGTAACCGCCGTTCAAGCGGGTTTGGTGCGGCCAGCGCTGCATCGGCGGCTGCACCGGCAGCGCCGACGTCGTCCAGCCGTGCACCTGCGCCCACCACCGCGCCAGCCCGTGCCGTGCCGACGCGCACTGCAGCGCCTGCCACGGCCCCTGCGGCTCATGCTCACCATGCTCCGGCACACCCGACCACCTCAGGCACGCCCAAGCGCAAGGCATACAAACTGGTGGCCATCGGCACCTCAACCGGTGGCCCGGTTGCGTTGCAACGTGTACTTACCCAGTTGCCAGCCAGCTTCCCGGCACCGCTGGTGCTGATTCAACACATGCCTGCGGCCTTCACCAAGGCCTTTGCCGAGCGTCTCGACAAGCTGTGCAAGATCAGCGTCAAGGAAGCAGAGGACGGCGACGTTCTGCGCCCTGGTCTGGCGTTGCTGGCACCGGGCGGCAAGCAGATGATGGTGGATGCGCGCGGTACGGTGAAGATTCTGCCGGGTGACGAGCGCCTGAATTACAAACCTTGTGTAGATATCACCTTTGGCTCTGCCGCCAAGTCCTACGGTGACAAGGTGCTGTCGGTGGTATTGACCGGCATGGGTGCCGATGGCCGTGAGGGCGCGCGCCTGCTCAAGCAGGCGGGCAGTACCGTATGGGCGCAGGACGAAGCGAGCTGCGTCATTTACGGCATGCCGATGGCAATCGTCAAGGCTGAGCTTGCAGATGCGATCTACAGTCTGGATGACATAGGTCGCCACCTGGTAGAGGCCTGTCTCTGATGGATGTACTCAGTCTTATCGGCCTGATCCTGGCGTTTGTCGCGATCATTGGCGGCAACTTTCTTGAAGGCGGACACCTCGGTGCGTTGCTCAATGGCCCGGCAGCCCTGATTGTACTGGGCGGCACACTGGGTGCGTCGCTGTTGCAGTCACCGATGAGCGCGTTCATGCGTGCCATGAAAATCATCCGCTGGATCATTTTCCCGCCTCGTATCGATCTGCCCGGCGGTGTCGACCGGGTGATCGGCTGGAGCATGACCGCCCGCAAGGAAGGCTTGCTCGGTCTGGAAACGGTCGCCGATTCCGAACCTGACAGTTATGCCCGCAAAGGCTTGCAACTGTTGGTCGATGGCGCCGAGCCTGCAGCGATCCGGAGCATTCTTGAAGTGGATTTCATCACTCAGGAAACCCGCGATATTCAGGCTGCCAAGGTATTCGAAAGCATGGGCGGCTATGCGCCGACCGTGGGCATCATCGGTGCGGTAATGGGGCTGATTCACGTCATGGGTAACCTGGCCGACCCGAGCCAACTGGGCAGTGGGATTGCGGTGGCTTTTGTTGCCACCATTTATGGCGTTGCAATGGCCAACCTGATTCTGTTGCCGGTGGCCAACAAGCTTAAAGGCATTGCCCACCGTCAGTCGCGTTACCGCGAAATGCTGCTTGAAGGCTTGCTGTCCATCGCCGAAGGTGAAAACCCGCGCTCCATCGAACTCAAGCTGCAAGGCTTCATGGAGTAACAGCGCATGGCTCGCCGACGTCAGGCCGAAGAACACGAAAATCATGAGCGCTGGCTGGTGTCGTATGCCGACTTCATTACCCTGCTGTTCGCCTTTTTCGTGGTGATGTACTCGATTTCCTCGGTCAATGAAGGCAAATACAAAATTCTGTCCCAGGCACTGGTTGGCGTATTCAACGATACCGAGCGCACTATGAAACCGATCCCTATTGGTGAGCAGCGCCCGGTCTCGATAAAGCCCGCCGAGCCGCTGGTCAAGGACAGCGAACAGACCGATGCCGGAATTGGCCAGGCTTCTGATGATCCGCTGCAGACCATCGCTCAGGATGTTCGCGATGCGTTCGGCGACCTGATCAAGTCCGATCAGATGACGGTGCGCGGCAACGAGTTATGGATCGAGATCGAACTCAACTCCAGCCTGTTGTTCGTCAGCGGCGACGCCATACCCAGCGACAAGGCTTTCACGATCATTGAAAAGGTTTCCGGAATCGTCAAACGCTTCGACAATCCCATACACGTTGAAGGCTTCACTGACGATCAGCCGATCAGCACTGCGCAGTTTCCGACCAACTGGGAACTGTCTTCGGCTCGATCTGCCAGCATTGTGCGCATGCTGGCGATGGACGGTGTCAATCCCGCGCGACTGGCCTCTGTGGGCTACGGTGAGTTTCAACCGATCGCGCCCAATACCACTGCCGCCGGACGTGCCAAGAACCGCCGCGTAGTGCTGGTCATCTCGCGAAATCTGGATGTGCGTCGCAGCCTGACCAGTTCAGGGTCGGCCAATGTGCAACCGGATGCTGCACTGAGGCGTGCTGGCACACAAACTGCACCGGTGCCAGCAAAGCCGCCGGTACGTGCGAACGCCGTCAATTCTCCGTCACCTGCCCCCTAACATCGTATCGGTATGGTCGTTGCTGTACGCAAGGAAAAACATCAATGAGAGTCTGGGCAGTAGCCAACCAGAAAGGTGGAGTCGGAAAGACCACCACGACCATCGCCCTGGCCGGCCTGCTGGCCGATGCGGGCAAGCGTGTGGTCGTGGTCGATCTGGACCCCCACGGCTCCATGACCAGCTATTTCGGGCATAACCCGGACGAACTGGAACACAGTGCCTTCGATCTGTTTCTCCACAAGGGTGCGGTTCCGGAGGGGCTTCCGGGCCAATTGCTGCTGCCGACCAGTGACCAGCGTATCTCGCTGATACCCTCCAGCACGGCGCTGGCCACACTGGAGCGTCAATCCCCTGGCCAGAGCGGCCTGGGCCTGGTGATCGCTAAAAGTCTGGCGCAGTTGTGGCAGGATTTTGACTATGCGCTGATCGACAGTCCGCCGCTGCTGGGCGTTCTCATGGTCAATGCGCTGGCGGCAAGCCAGCAGTTGGCGATACCGGTACAGACTGAATTTTTGGCCGTGAAAGGCCTGGAGCGTATGGTCAATACCCTGACCATGATCAACCGTTCGCGCAAGGTGCCGTTGCCTTACACCATCGTGCCGACCTTGTTCGACCGTCGTACCCAAGCGTCGATGGGCACATTGAAATTATTGCGCGACAGTTTTCCCGATCATGTCTGGCAAGCCTACGTGCCGGTCGACACGCGGCTGCGCGATGCGAGCCGTCTGGGGCTGACGCCGTCGCAGAATGACAGTAAGAGTCGCGGTGTGATTGCTTATCGGGCATTGCTCAAGCATATGCTCGCCGAGCAGCTCAATGCTCAGGTGGCCTGACGTGAACGTCCATTCTTTCTACACAGTTTGCTCAAGTGATGCCTCAATGCGGCCGATAACTCTATCAGGTTGCACATGCTCCATTTTTTGTTGGGCCCCGGTATGAACCGCCCTGTAGAAGTAGCAACACGACCCAAGCTGGCGTTGCAGTCCTATCTGGACGCATTGCTGTACGACGCGACTGAGGTGCTTGAAGAGCCTGTCAGCAGCATCGATGAATTTCAGGCGGCTGTGCTCGAAGAGCAAGCCTTTGATGCGCGGATGCAAGCGCAGATCAAACCGCTGGCGGTTGCGGTGGCCGCGCCGGCTCCGGTGGCTGTAGCGGTAAAGGTTGAAGCGCCTGCGCCGGTGATTGAAGTCGCTCCGGTGATTGTTGCCGAAGTGGTGAAGGTTGAAGAAGCAGTTTCGACCGTTGAGCTGGTCGAGCCGGTCGCTGAGTTGAGCACACTGGTGACCCAGCGCACGCCGACGCCGCCGCCTACCAGTGATGGTCGCCCGGCATGGGCCGCCGAGCCGTTCGAATGCCTGTTGTTCGACGTGGCCGGACTGACGCTGGCAGTGCCGCTGGTATGCCTGGGGTCGATTTACCCGCTGGCAGGGCAGGAGCTGACGCCACTGTTCGGTCAACCGGACTGGTTTCTCGGGATCCTGCCTTGCCAGGCGGGCAACCTGAAAGTATTGGATACCGCGCGCTGGATCATGCCTGATCGATACCGCGACGATTTTCGCCAGGGATTGCAGTACGTGATTTCGGTGCAGGGATACGAGTGGGGACTGGCGGTGCATCAAGTCAGCCGTTCGTTGCGTCTTGATCCGAATGAGATCAAATGGCGCACGCAGCGAGGTCAGCGCCCATGGCTGGCGGGCACGGTTATCGAGCACATGTGCGCGTTGCTGGATGTTGCAGAGTTGGCCGAGCTGATAGCCAGTGGCGCGGTCAAGCAGTTGAACAAGTCGAAATAATCATGGGTCGATGCCAGTGGCATCACCTGCAAAGAACACACGTGAGGGGTTGGGGTTATGAATAAGTCGTCTGCACAAGGTTCCGAAGATCCTATCCTGCAATGGGTTACGTTCCGCCTGGACAACGAGTCCTATGGCATCAACGTGATGCAGGTGCAGGAAGTGCTGCGCTACACTGAAATCGCCCCGGTCCCGGGTGCGCCAAGCTACGTACTGGGCATTATCAACCTGCGCGGTAACGTGGTCACCGTGATCGATACCCGTCAGCGCTTTGGTCTGGCTCCGGTTGAAGTCAGCGACAATACGCGTATCGTGATCATCGAAGCCGACAAGCAAGTGGTCGGGATTCTGGTCGATAGCGTGGCTGAAGTGGTTTACTTGCGTCAGTCTGAAGTCGAAACTGCGCCAAACGTGGGTAACGATGAGTCGGCCAAATTCATTCAGGGCGTTTGCAACAAGAACGGCGAACTGTTGATTCTGGTTGAACTGGACAAAATGATGTCCGAAGAAGAGTGGTCCGAACTGGAGAGCATCTGATTGATCTTTGAGGTAGCTGTCTTCTTCCTGGGCATTCTCTGGGTAGTCACCCTGTTTATGTTCCTGGCCCATACCAGGCGTCAGCGCAAGCTCGATGCCGAGCGTGATGAGGCGGCTGCCTTGCGTGATCAGCGGATCAAGGAGTTGGCCAGACGCCTGGACAACTACCAGAACGGCACGGTGCGCATGGGCGAAGCGTTGCACGAGCTGCGTGCCATCGTTGCGCCGTTGCCGGACAAGCTCACTGCACTGGAACAGCGCGATCCCTCCACGCTGTCCTTTGCCCAGGCTGCACGCCTGGTCGGCATGGGTGCCAGCATCGATGAGCTGACCCAGTCCTGCGGCCTGACCCAGGCCGAAGCGCAACTGATGACCAAACTGCACAGCAATACTGCGAGCTAGTTTCTCTTCGGTACACGCCTGCGCTGCCCATTCAAGGTCGGACGCAGAGCGTCCAGAACTGCAACGATAATCTCAACTATCGTGCGACGCTCTGCGTCGAATGCCGTTCTGGACGCTCTGCGTCCGATTTTGAGTATGATTCTCGTGTCAATCACTCTGCATTGGCATGCTCTTCTTAACGCTTGGCGTTGCAAATTTCCGGTGCGGCAGAACATCATGCCTTACCTGTTAATGCTGCCATACAGTGCTTTTTTATCGCGATGGTACTGACGACGCAGAGTGCGACGTAAGTGACGGCTGAGTCCTGGCGCTGATCCGGGGGTAGCCTGGCAGGACGCCAGGCTAGCCGCACCGGGCCATGGATGGCCCGTTGCGGCGACCCCCGGATCAGTGACAGGGCGAAGGAACCCGACGAAGTCGGGCCGGAAACAGGAGCGAGGGGGTTTGGTTACTTTGGCCCGTCAAAGTAACTCGCCGAGGGGCGAAAAGGTGACCTGAGTCGAACCCCAATCCATCTGACATCGCAGAACCACCGTGCAAAGCGGAGCCACGGTCAGCGCCGGTCTTACTGCTCGTCCAGCGCAAACTCGGTCAGACAGAACGTCGGGATCTTCAGGTCGTTAAGACGCTTGGAGCCACCCAGTTCCGGCAGGTCGATGATCGCAGCGGCTTCATGTACCTCGGCGCCCATGCGGCGGATGAGGTTGGCGGCGGCGATCAGCGTGCCTCCCGTCGCGATCAGGTCATCGAACATGATGACTGAGTCACCTTCGCACAGACTGTCGGCATGCACTTCCAGATACGCTTCGCCGTATTCTGTTTGATAGGCCTCGGAGAGTACGTCGGCAGGTAATTTGCCTTGTTTGCGAAACAGCACCAGCGGCTTGTTCAGTTGATACGCCACCACCGAACCAATCAGAAAACCACGCGCGTCCATGACGCCGATATGGCTGAAATCGGCTTCTATATAGCGCTGCACGAAGCTGTCGATTACCTGACGGGTAGCCTTGGGCGACTGAAAGAGGGGAGTGATGTCGCGAAAGACCACGCCCGGCTTGGGAAAGTCTATGACCGGGCGTATCAGGGACTTGAAGTTCGATTGATCGAAAGTCATCAGGGGGATCCATGGCAGGTTTGGCCGATAGTTTAAGCCGACCCGCCACAGATCGCACGTATCAGCTTTGCATTGCGCCGCCCGCCAGCGCGCACAGCTCGATCGGGGCGAGGATATGAATCTCTTTGCCTTCTGCAGCAATCAACTGGTTTTGCTGGAACCGGGTGAATACCCGCGACACCGTCTCGACGGCCAGGCCCAGGTGATTACCGATTTCGTTGCGCGACATGCTCAGACGAAACTTATTGGCCGAGAAACCTCTGGCCCGAAAGCGCGCAGACAGATTGATCAGAAACGTGGCAATACGCTCATCGGCGGTCTTCTTCGACAGCAACAGCATCATTTGCTGATCTTCGCGAATCTCGCGGCTCATGACGCGCATCAACTGGCGACGCAGTTGCGGCAACTGCACCGACAGTTCATCCAGGCGTTCAAATGGTATTTCGCACACTGAAGTGGTTTCCAGTGCCTGCGCCGAGACCGGGTAAGCCTGGGCGTCCATGCCTGACATTCCGACCAGTTCGCTGGGCAGATGAAAGCCGGTGAGTTGTTCTTCGCCGTTGTCACTGATGTTGAAGGTTTTCAGCGCGCCGGAGCGTACTGCATAGACCGACTCGAAGGTATCTCCCTGACGGAATAGAAACTCGCCTTTTTTCAGCGGACGGCCCCGTTTGACGATCTGGTCAAGGCAGTCCATATCTTCCGTGTTCAATGAGAGGGGCAGGCAGAGTGGAGCGAGACTGCAATCCTTGCAGTGAGCCTGGTTTTGAGCGCGCAACTTTACTGGCTCGGACATCACTTAATTCCTTGTGGGAAAACACACATAAGCCGTAAGGGTACCTCACCCTTGCTTGTCGGGGCCAGCCTACAAAGCCTTCTGTACCATCAAGGTTCCAGAGCGGCTGCCGATAAGCCTGTATTCCCTCGGATGAACAAGGATGCCTTGGCATGTCAACGACACTTCCGTTGATCAACAGTATTACGATACGTACTGCGACCTCGCAGATTACGTACAGCAGCCAGGCCAGCGAAAGCAGCGTCGAGACGCCTGCCGGTGAGGCAAAGGGTGTTGAAGTCAATCTGTCGTCAGCAGGCAAGGCTGCCGCTGCGTCGTCTTCCAGAAATGCCGATATCGAGCAGAGCGGCCTGCCGGCTTCCGTGCAGAAGATCCTCAAGGCTATTCGCGAGCTTCAACGCAGGATCGCGGAAACCATGGAGCAGATCCAGAAGGCTCTGAAGGACCCGAGTCTGAGTCCCGAGGAGCGCCGCACCAAGGCCGCGGCGCTACAGACCGTGCTCACCACATTGCAGGCGCAGGTGAGCAATTCCACGGCCGATTTGTCGTCGCTGATGAACAGCCTGAACTCCAGCGACGCCGACAAGACCAAGGCGGGCATGCTGGTTCTGGCCAAAATGTAGAACCAGGCCGCTGCTCATATCACCCGGGAGAACTGCTGCCTGTTCTGCCGGGTCAGGTACGCATCGAAGACCATGCACACAGCACGCACCAGCAACCGGCCTGACGGTTTCACTTCAATTCCCGCGGCGCTCAACGCAATCAGCCCGTCCTCCGCCATGCCAAGCAGTTGTGGCCATGCGTCGCTGAAATAGTCTCTGAAATCGATGGAGAATGCTTTTTCAATCTCGGCGAAATCCAGCATGAAGTGGCAGATCAACTGCTGAATGACTGCGCGTCTTATCCGGTCGTCATCGCTGCACATCAGCCCTCGTCTGGTTGCTGGCTGGTCGCTGTCCAGCAGCCTTTGATAGTCGCTCAGGTCGCTGCTGTTCTGACTGTACAGCTCGCCAATCTGGCTGATGGCCGAGACGCCCAGCCCGATCAGATCACAGTGACCATGCGTGGTGTAGCCCTGAAAATTGCGTTGCAGGGTCAGGTCTTCCTGGGCGATAGCCAGCTCATCGTCGGGCAGGGCGAAATGGTCCATGCCGATGTAGCGATAACCGGCGTTGCCCAGCTGCTCGACGGTGCGCTCGAGCATGAGCAGTTTGCTCCGGGCATCCGGCAGTTCGGCCGTGTCGATGCGCCGCTGCGGCATGAAGCGTTCCGGCAGGTGGGCGTAGTTGAACACAGATAACCGGTCGGGCTGTAATTCGATGATTTCATCCACTGTGCGGCTGAAGGCTTGCGCGGTTTGTCTGGGAAGTCCGTAGATCAGGTCGATATTCACAGAACGAAACTGCAGCGTGCGGGCGGCTTCGACGATGGCGCGGGTTTCCTCCAGGCTTTGCATGCGGTTGATCGCCCGTTGCACGGTCGGGTCCAGGTCCTGCACGCCAAGGCTGACCCGGTTGAAACCCAGCTCGCGCAGCAGGCCCATGGTCGACCAGTCCGCTTCGCGAGGGTCAATCTCGATGCCATAGTCGCCGGAGTCATCTTCCAGCAAATTGAAATGCGCGCGCAGCTGCGCCATGAACCGACGCAGTTCAGCATGACTCAGGAAGGTCGGCGTGCCGCCGCCCAGGTGCAGTTGCTCCACTACCTGACCGGGTGCCAGGTGGCAGGCGAGCATCTGTATTTCGTGTTCGAGCCGCTGCAGGTAAGCCTGGGCGCGTCCGCGGTCCTTGGTGATGACCTTATTGCAGGCACAGTAGTAACAAATGTTCGCGCAGAAGGGCAGATGCACATAGAGCGACAGCGGGCGCAACGCCTTGCGGCTTTCCCGCAGAGCATGCAGCAGTTCAAATGCGCCTATTTGTGTGTGAAGTTGCACTGCTGTCGGATAGGACGTATAGCGCGGTCCTGCCACATCATAGCGATGGATCAGGTCTGAATCCCAACGAATGGCGTCAAGCATGCGCACGTTTCCCGGTCAGGCTGGCGATGTCGCGAGCATACGCAGGCGCTCAAGGGCGGGCGTTGACGTGGATCAAGCGGTGTGAGCTGCCCGGCCTCAGTGCCGCATCAGCCAATGCTGATGCGGCCCCGGCAAGGTCCAGAGGCCAAACACGATCACCAGCAACCCTCCGGCCATGCGAATACCTCGTTTGCGCAGCAGGACAGTGGTGCGCTCGGCGGCAAGTCCGGTGGCCAGCAGAACGGGCCAGGTGCCCAGCCCGAAGGCCAGCATCAGCAAGGCGCTATGGAGAGGATTGCCCTGGCTGGCGGCCCAGAGCAGGGCGCTGTAAACCAGCCCGCAGGGCAGCCAGCCCCACAGCGCGCCGAGCAACAAGGCGCGGGGCAGGCTGGACACCGGCAGCAAGCGACTGGCCAGCGGTTGCAGGTATCGCCACAGTCCTCGGCCCAGGCGCTCGATATGCGTCAGCCCGCTCCACCAGCCAGCCAGATACAGCCCCATCACGATCAGCAACACTGCGGCGATGACCCGCATACCCGTTGCCAGCGGACTTTGCGCGACTGCCCAGCCGACCAGCCCGGAACCCAGGCCGGCAATCGTGTAACTGAGAATGCGCCCAAAGTTATATGCCAGCAGCAGCCGGAATCGACGGCTGCGCTGTTCCTTGGGAATGGCCAGTGTCAGCGCTCCCATGAGGCCGCCACACATCCCCAGGCAATGGCCGCCGCCCAGCAGCCCGAGAATGAACGCCGAGAGCAGCGTCGAAGCAAGTTCAAACATCGTGTTTCTCGTCAGCGCCAGGCCGTTGCTGTTCTGGCCGGGCATGATCCACTGACGGCGGATCATCGAACAATATGCTGTGCGCCGGGCCTTCCATATCGTCGTACTGGCCGCTGTCCACCGCCCAGAAGAACACGTAGATCGCGACACCCACCAGCAGCAGCGCAGCAGGGATCATGATGTAAAGCGCGGGCATGAAACCTCCGGGGCAGGTTGTGACGTCAGGGCGCGGCGCGGCATGCGGGTCAGGCGCAAGGCGTTGAGCACTACGGTCAATGAACTGAGCGACATGCCGATGGCCGCCCATACCGGGGTGATCCAGCCCAGTGCCGCGAATGGCAGCATGAGGCCATTGTACAGGCTGGCCCAGAGCAGATTTTCGATAATGACCCTGCGCGTACGTCGGGCCAGATTCAGTGCGTCGATCAGCACCGGCAAACGGTTGCACAGCAGCACGGCGTCAGCGCTGGTTTTTGCAAGGTCGGTGGCCGAGCCCATTGCCACACTGATGTCGGCAGCGGCCATGACCGGGACGTCATTCACCCCGTCACCGATCATCAGCACCTTGCGTCCCTGAGCCTGAAGTTGCCGCAGCACCTCCAGCTTGTCGTCCGGGTGCATACCGCCACGCGCTTCGTCTATCCCCAGCGCCTGCGCGACACTGGCGACCATCGGTGAGCTGTCTCCGGACAGCAGCAGCGTTTTCCAGCCTCGTGCCTTGCAGGCTTGTAACAAGGTGCCGGCATCGTCGCGCAGTCGATCGTCGAGTACCAGCCAGGCCAGCGGCCCTTGCGCATCGCCCAGCAATAGCCACTGGCCGGACTCATCAGTGATCACCGGCGGTTCAGTGCCGCTCGGCGCACAGACGAACGGCGCCTGGCCGATGCGCAGCAGTTTCCCGTCAACACGTCCTTCCAGCCCTAGCCCCGGTGTGCTGTGCACCTCTTCGGCGGCCCTTGACGCTCGACCAAAGGCGCGGGCAATAGGGTGCTCGGAACGGTTTTCCAGCGCCGCCGCCAGCTCAAGACAGCGGCTGGCGTCCAGTTCGCGTAGCGGGTGAATGCTGCGCAGCGCCAGATGTCCCTCGGTCAGGGTGCCGGTCTTGTCGAAGATGACTGTGTCGATCTGATTCAGGCCCTCCAGTACATGACCTCGGGTCAGCAACAGACCAAGCTTGTGCAGCGTGCCGGTGGCTGCTGTCAACGCGGTCGGTGTCGCCAACGACAGCGCGCAGGGGCAGGTGGCAACGAGCATTGCCAGGACAATCCAGAATGCACGGGATGCGTCGATTTGCCACCAGACAACGCCGATCAGCGCCGCCGCCATCAGCGAAAACAGTAGAAAGGTCTGTGCAGCCCGGTCGGCGATCTGCGCGAGACGAGGCTTCTGCGCCTGGGCGCGCTCGAGCAGGCGGACAATGGCCGAAAGACGGGTTTCCTGACCCAGCGCCGACACGGCAATGGTCAGCGGACTCTCGACATTCAACGTTCCTGCGGTGACCGCATCGCCCGCGCTGCGCACTTGTGGCAGGTACTCGCCGGTCAGCAGTGACTCATCGATACTGGAATGACCTTCGAGGATCCTGCCGTCAGCCGGGATCACCGCACCGGGGCGCACCAATATACGATCGGTCAAACGCAGTTCGCTGAGCATGATGCGCTGGCTCTGGCCATCGTCACCAAGGCGCAGGCATGAGGCAGGCAGCAGGTTGACCAGCTGCGCCGTGGCTGCCGCTGTGCGCTCGCGGGCGCGGCGCTCCAGGTAGCGTCCGGCCAGCAGGAATAATGCAAACATGCCTACCGCATCGAAATACAATTCGCCAGCGCCGGTGACCGCAGTCCAGATGCCGGCGACATAAGCCGCGCCTATTGCCAGCGACACCGAGACGTCCATCGTCAGTTGACGGCTGCGCAGGTCGCGCAACGCACCGCGGAAGAACGGTGCGCAACTGTAAAACACGATCGGAGTGGTCAGAAACAGCGCCACCCAGCGCAGGATGGTGTGCATCTGCGGGCTGAGGTCGATGTTGAACTCCGGCCAGGTGGCCATGGTTGCCATCATTGCCTGAAACCACAGCAGGCCAGCGACGCCCAGTTGCCGCAACGCCAGACGGTTTTCACTTGCCAGACGTTCGGCGGCGCGATCGGCCTGCCAGGGGTGAGCGACATAACCAATTGCGTGCAGCTCGCTCAGCAGTTGACTGAGGGCAAGCTGGTCGCCGCGCCAGCGTACGTGCAGGCGATGGGTGGAGAGGTTCATGCGCGCTTCGGCCACTGCGGGCAAGCGGCTCAGGCGCTTTTCGATCAACCAGCCGCAGGCTGCGCAACTGATGCCCTCGACAAGCAAAGTGGCTTCTGACAAATCGCCTTCGTGGCGTACGAACGGCGCCTGTACTTCAGGGCGGTCGTAGAGTGCCAGTTCATCGATCAATTGCGTGGGCAGGCTTTCCGGGTTGGCCGAGGCCTCGCTACGATGGCGGTAATAGCTTTCCAGGCCGCTGGCGACTATGGCCTCGGCCACCGCCTGACAGCCGGGGCAGCACAGCTCCCGGGGTTCACCGAGCACAACCGCCGTGAAACGGCTGCCGGCCGGCACGGGCAGGTCGCAGTGGTAACAGCGCATTGGAGTGGCGCGGGGCAACGTCGCCATGTTCAGTCTTTCCGGCGTTGCGCGGCTTGCAGGGGTTCGTCGCCCAGGGTCAGGTCAGCAGCGTCGACCTGCTCTTCTTCGAACAGACGCCAGGTCTGGTCGCCTTCGACACCCAGCAGTTCCACAAAGCGCCGACCCTCGACCCGGTCTTGCAACTGCCCGATGTAACGGCCCGGTTCAGACGGGCTGCGGGTCAGGAACACACGGCGATCACTGGCAGGGCGCGTCGGCGAAATAAGGTTCAACTCCAGACGCTCCGGGTTGCTGTTGCCGCTCAGGCGCAGCTCGACTTCGCCGGTCAACTCGTCCAGATGTACACGGGCGTGCAGTTTGAGGTTTTGCGCAAGCACTTCCCGATTCAGCGAGCGATTGATGCCTTTGCCGGCCTCGTAGTAATTATCGGTAACCAGCGGGTCAGGGTTGGTGACTGCAATGAACACCATCGACAGGCTCAACGTCACCGAGCAGGTCAGAATGGCGATGATGATCCATGGCCAGAGGTGCCTGTACCAAGGGCTTGCAGCAGTCGCAACGGGCATGACGGTGCTCTTAACGAAGAGGTGGGCCGATGAAACGGCTTTTGGTGTCGACATGTGTGTCGCTGTCGATGTCCTTGAGGGTAAAGGTGACTTCATTGCTGTGTGCCGGGAGCTTTTCGGGCGCGCTGGAGAGCTCCACCGGCAGGCTGACGATCTCGCCTGCCGGGACGTTTATTTCCCGACGGCCCTGCAGTTTCAGGTCGGGCAGGCCGCTGGCCTCCAGCACATAGTCGTGATCCACCTGATCCTTGTTCATCACTTTCACGGTGTAGACGTTTTCGATACGGCCTTCGGCGTTTTCCCGAAAAAGCATACGGTCCTTGCTGACCTCCAGACCCACCAGCCCACGCATGCAGAAGGCCGCGATCAGCAGCCCGATCATCAGCAACAGAACCAGTGCATAACCGATCAGGCGCGGGCGCAAGGTGCGGGTGCGCTGCCCGGACAGATTGTGTTCGGTGGTGTAGCGAATCAGGCCGCGAGGGTAGTCCATCTTGTCCATGACTGTATCGCAGGCATCGACGCACGCCGCACAGCTGATGCATTCCACCTGCAGGCCGTCACGAATGTCGATGCCGGTCGGGCAGACCTGCACGCACATCATGCAGTCGATGCAGTCACCCAGCCCCAGTGCCTGAGGATCAGCCTCCTTCTTGCGCGGGCCTCGGGCTTCGCCACGATTCTGGTCGTAGGAGATGATCAGCGTGTCCTTGTCGAACATCACGCTCTGGAACCGCGCGTAGGGGCACATATAGATGCACACCTGCTCGCGCAGCCAGCCTGCATTGAGGTAAGTGGCCAGGGTGAAGAAGCCGACCCAGAAATACGCCCAGCCATCCGCTTCGCCCGTGAACAGATCAATGCACAAGTCGCGAATGGGAGAGAAGTAACCCACGAAGGTCATGCCCGTGGCAAAGCCGATCAGCAGCCACAGGCTGTGCTTGGCGAGCTTGCGCGCCAGTTTGCCGGTGCTCATCGGGGCATGGTCAAGCCTGATGCGCTGGTTGCGGTCACCCTCGGTGACTTTCTCGCACCACATGAACATCCAGGTCCAGACGCTTTGCGGGCAGGTGTAGCCGCACCATACCCGTCCGGCATAGACCGTGATGAAGAACAGCCCGAAGGCTGCAACGATCAGAATGCCGGACAACAGGATGAAATCCTGCGGCCAGAACGTCGCGCCGAAGATGTAGAACTTGCGTTGCGGCAGGTCCCACCAGACCGCCTGGTGCCCACCTTTATTGAGCCAGACCGTGCCAAAAAAGATAAGCAGCAACACGGCACCGCCCAACATGCGCACATTGCGAAACAGACCTTTGAACGCGCGGGTGTGGATTTTCTCGCGCGAGGCATAGAGGTCGATGAATTCGCCGCTTTTTTCGGATGGCGGTGTGATGTCGTGTACTGGAATCTGGTTGCTCATTGATGGGTCCAGCGGCGGTGGAGTAGCCCGGGCCGATACAGGTCAGGCAGGTTTACATCCGCGTTCAACGTGACGCACGTGAGTAAACGGCCGCTTCTTCATTCAACTGGCTGACCCAGGGGTTGAGCAGCGCGACCCCGCACGACTGAAAATCGATTGTGTTGCGTGTGACCACAGTCATGCCATGCACCAGCGCAGTAGCCGCGATCAACGCATCGCATTCGCTGCGCGGGTCGGGAACATGCAGTTGGGCGCAGCGCCTTGCGACCTGAGTATCGACTGTCAGGATACGCCCGGCGAACGCTTTCAATACATGCTGGTCAAGCCACATTCGCAATACTGCACCCTGTGCCGGGTCGCGGCGTTCGATACGCAGGATACCTGTTTCGAGCTCAAGAATCGTGATGGACGAGATGAACAGGCTGGAGGCCATCTGTGTTCGCGACCAGCGAAGCACGTTGGCGTCTGCAGTGCGCTTTCTGAGCTCTGAAACCACGTTGGTGTCGAGCAGGAACATCAGGACAGATCAACCTGTCGCGGGGTGATCACGGCACGCTGAGGCTCGAATTCGATATCGATGTCAGTGGGCATTATCAGCATGTCGGCGATGCTTGCTGCGCTGCCGGTCAGCTTCAGGTAATCCTCGATGCAAAGCAGCACATGGGCCGGGCGACCTCGGTCGGTAATGAACACGGGGCCTTCATTCGCGGCCTTCTTGGCCCCGCTGGTGTCCTGATTGAATTCACGGCTGGAGAGGGTAGTGGTCATGTGCGCGACTTCCAGAATGAGTAGACAGATTATTGTGGTCGTGAAGGAGTCTAGTCATGTAGAGATGTAACTACAACGAATTTGTTCTTTCAGAATGCAACAACCATGCGCTAATCGAGCCGCGTCATCTGGATTCAGGTGGCTTCTCCTGGCGGGACATGCTGTAAACATAGGCAGCCAGAATGTGAACCCGGTCATTGCCTCGCAGTACCTGCTGAGCGGGCATCTGGCCCTGGCGGCCATCGCGAATGGTCTGCTGCAACTGCGCGAAGCTGGAACCGTAGATAAACGCGTTGGGATGCGTCAGGTCCGGCGCGCCGAGAATCGGCATTCCCTTGCCTTCTGGCCCGTGACAGGCAACGCAGAGTGTCGCGAAGGTCTTCTGGCCCGCGACCGGGTCAGCTTTGGCACCTTCGGGCAACTGCCGGGCGTTCAGTTGGTTCAGCACGTAGGCCGACACATCACGCACACCCTGTTCGCCCAGCACTTCGCCCAGGGCGGGCATCACGCCCATGCGCCCGGCCATGATCGACGTCTTGATCGCCTGAGCGTCGCCGCCCCAGCGCCAGTCGGCATCGGTCAGATTGGGAAAGCCGTAGGCGCCTTTCGCGTCAGAGCCGTGGCAGACCGAGCAGTTGGAGGCAAACAGGCGAGCACCGATTTTCAGCGCCTGTGGGTCTTTGGCTACCTCCTCGACGGGCATGGCGGCGTATTTGGCGAACAGCGGGCCATAGCGGGCCTCGGCAACGGCCACTTCCCGTTCCCATTCGTGGACACTGCTCCAGCCTTGCTGGCCGTCGGAGAATTGCACTTTGCTGTCCTTGTCCCGATAGTCGTAACCGGGCAGCAAACCCTTCCAGTTGCCCAAGCCCGGGTACAGGACTAGATACCCCAGCGCAAAAACGATGGTCGCTATGAATAGATAGAACCACCATCTGGGTAGTGGGTTGTCGTACTCCTCAATGCCGTCGAACGCATGGCCGACGGTCTCATCTGTCGGTTCGTCGGGCTGACCTTTGCGCGTGGACAGCAGCAGCCAGAGCATGGCGATGATTGTGCCCAGCGTCAGGACCGCGACGTACAGGCTCCAGAACGTACTCATGGTTGATCTTCCCGTTCAGCCCTGGCGCGCTCGACCCTGCCTATGGCCTCGGGGTCATCTGCGAAAGGCAACAGGGTCGCATCGTCGAAGTGCGCCTTGCGGGCAGGGCTGAACACCCACAGCATCAGGCCGATGAACGCAACCATCACGACCAGTGTGCCAAGGCCTCGAATCATTCCGATGTCCATCATGTTCACCGTTTGCTCTTGATGAGCGTGCCGAGGCCTTGCAGATAGGCCACCAGCGCGTCCATTTCAGTCTTGCCCTGCACGGCGGCGGCCGCACCGGCGATGTCCGCGTCGGTGTACGGGGTGCCAAGGGTACGCAGCACTTGCAGCTTTTTTGCCGTCTGCGTGCTGTCGATCTTTTTCTCGGCCAGAAACGGATAGGCGGGCATGATCGACGTTGGGACCACGTCCCGAGGGTCATTCAGGTGCACACGGTGCCACTCATCCGAGTAGCGACCGCCGATCCTGGCCAGGTCCGGCCCGGTGCGTTTGGAACCCCATAGAAACGGATGGTCCCAGACGCTTTCGCCCGCCACCGAGTAATGCCCGTAGCGTTCGGTTTCGGCGCGTAATGGCCGGATCATCTGTGAGTGGCAGCCTACGCAACCATTGGCGATGAATACATCGCGGCCTTCTACCTCCAGCGCGCTGCGTGGTTTCATGCCTTCGATCGGTTGATTGGTCACATCCTGAAAAAACAGCGGGACGATCTGCGTCAGCCCGCCGATGCTCACGGCAATAACCATAAAGAACGCCAGCAGGCCGATGTTTTTTTCGAGCACATCATGTTTCATCAATGCGCTCCCACGACGGCAATGCGCGCAGCGGCCTCGGCCGCCTGCGGGTCAGAGGCTCGCACTGTACGTATCACGTTGTAGGCCATCAACAGCATGCCGCTGGTGAAGATGGCACCGCCGATGGCGCGCACGATGTAGCCGGAGTGACTGGCCTGCATGGTCTCGATGAAGGAATAGGTCAGCGTGCCGTCGTCGTTCACTGCACGCCACATCAGGCCCTGGGTGATGCCATTGACCCACATCGAGGTGATGTACAGCACAGTACCGACGGTCGCGAGCCAGAAATGCGTGTTGATCAGGCCGACACTGTGCATGTGCGGACGGGCGTAGAGTTTCGGGATCATGTGATAAACCGACCCGATGGTAATCATCGCCACCCAGCCCAATGCCCCGGCATGTACGTGGCCGATGGTCCAGTCGGTGTAGTGCGACAGCGAGTTGACGGTCTTGATTGCCATCATCGGGCCTTCAAAGGTCGACATGCCATAGAACGCCAGCGAGACCACGAGAAAGCGCAGTATCGAATCGGTCCGCAACTTATGCCATGCACCCGACAGTGTCATCATGCCGTTGATCATCCCGCCCCAGCTGGGTACCAGCAGAATGATCGACATGACCATACCCAGCGACTGTGCCCAGTCTGGCAGGGCGGTGTAGTGCAGATGGTGCGGACCGGCCCAGATATACAGGGTGATCAATGCCCAGAAATGCACGATGGACAAACGATACGAGTACACCGGGCGCTCGGCCTGTTTGGGCACGAAGTAATACATCATGCCGAGAAAGCCGGTAGTCAGGAAAAAACCTACGGCATTGTGCCCGTACCACCACTGGATCATGGCGTCGGTCGCTCCGGCGTAGGCCGAATAGGATTTGAACAGGCTGACCGGCAGCGAGATGTGGTTGACGATGTGCAGCATGCCGGTCACCACGATGAATGCGCCGTAAAACCAGTTGGCGACATAGATATGCCGGGTCCGGCGTTTGACGATGGTGCCGAAAAACACCGCAGCGTAGGCGGCCCAGACGATCGCCAGCAGAATGGCCACCGGCCATTCAAGTTCGGCATATTCCTTGGTGGTGGTGTAGCCCATCGGCAGCGTCACGATGGCGCCGACAATCACGGCTTGCCAGCCCCAGAAGGTAAACGCCGCGAGGCCATCGGAAACAAGCCGTGTCTGGCAGGTGCGCTGTACCACGTAATAAGAGGTGGCAAACAGCGCGCAGCCACCGAACGCAAAGATCACCAGGTTGGTGTGCAACGGCCGCAGGCGTCCGAAGGTAGTCCATTCAAGTTCCAGGTTCAGTCCCGGCCAGACCAGCTGCGAAGCGATGAACACTCCCAGGCTCATGCCGATCACGCCCCAGACCACGGTCATGATGGCAAACTGGCGCACCACTGTGTAGTTGT
Organism: Pseudomonas sp. Pme6b; assembly: GCF_058129925.1. Classification (NCBI taxonomy): domain Bacteria; kingdom Pseudomonadati; phylum Pseudomonadota; class Gammaproteobacteria; order Pseudomonadales; family Pseudomonadaceae; genus Pseudomonas; species Pseudomonas sp. Pme6b. The sequence continues at coordinate 4,010,999 of NZ_CM176704.1, read as the reverse complement.
AGGTCGTCGGACTGGTTGTTGTGTTCATTACAGACTTCCACGATTCAGATGTTGACCGCAGACGTAATCGGGCTCGGGCGATGCATCGCTGGAAATGGCATCGAGGCACACGAAAAGGCAGGGGCAGGAACAGACAGGCACATTAGCGAGCGTCAAATGGTTGCAGCAGACGTGTGTCGACGAGTTTAGCTTTGAAAGAAGGGTGTGGGAAGCCGCAGCGCGGAGCGGATAATCTGCGTTGTATTGTCAGCGAGTATTCCGCACCCCGTTGCAGGGTGCGGAGTTCACGCATCGCCGCTGGATTGGAGCAAAGCGGTGGCGACCCTCGCGTACAGACGAGTTGATCAGGACTCGCGCAAAGACTGTCACGCATGTTCAATCGGCGGTTGCATCTGTCATAGCCCAGCAAACTGGCCTGAGCAGGCATATGACTCTGGCGACCGACTCAGCGGTTCTGTTGCAATTGTGCGAGGCCAGTACCGTCAATGAAACCGCCCGGCGGTGTCAGGTTTGGGGCGCTCATCGCCTTGGTACTTTTACCTTGTGCACCTTGGCAGATTAACCGGGCGGACCTGAATGGTGGCTGTCCGGCAGGGCCTGTCGGTGCGTCCACGCGCTCTGCGCTTGCGCGATTCACGCAGGATTCGCGGTTATAGTAGCGGGCTACTCTGAGATTCATCTGAACGAGGCAAGCATGAGCAAAGGCCCACAGCCCGGCACTGGCAAGGATCAATGGCTGCAACTGATCAACGAAAAAGGCTGGTTATGGACGCCCACCCTGCGGGCAGACGCGCAGGAGGCGCCCACCTTGCTGCTGGCACATGGCGCAGGCGCACCGATGGACAGCGATTTCATGAGCCACATGGCCACCGATATTGCGGCGCAAGGCGTCAGCGTCCTGCGCTTCGAGTTTCCTTACATGGCCCTGCGGCGTCACGGCGGCAGCAAGCGTCCGCCCAATCCGCAGGCGCAATTGCTGGAATGCTGGCGAGAGGTCTATGCCTTGGTCAGGCCTTTTGTGGCTGGGCGACTTGCTGTTGGCGGCAAGTCGATGGGCGGGCGAATGGCCAGCCTGATTGCCGATGAGATCGAGGCGGATGCGCTGGTTTGCCTGGGGTATCCGTTCTATGCCGTGGGCAAGCCGGAGAAACCGCGCGTGGCCCATCTGGCTGAATTGAAAACACCTGCTCTGATCGTTCAGGGCGAGCGCGATGCGTTGGGTAATCGCGAAGCAGTGGAGGGTTATGCGTTGTCCAGCGCTATTCAACTGCACTGGTTGCCGACCGCCAATCACGACCTCAAACCATTGAAAGTCGCAGGTATCAGCCATGAACAATGCCTGGTCGAGTCGGCGCAAGTGATTGCCCGCTTTCTGCGCACCTGATTTATCGGCAATGTACGTCGAAAAAGCCGTTGGTCACTTCGAAATTAATCGATGACATGCTGAAACTGAAGCGTCCGCGCAGGCGCAGAGTATAGGGATTGGCTTCCAACAGGCTCAGGGTGCCGTTTTGAAAGTGTGCCGAATGATAGAGGGTGTTCTGCCGGTGCTGCGTCTCGTTGTAAATCACTTTGATCTGGGCATGGCCTGGCAGATTGTGATCACCGGGTTTCAGGTCGTTGTCCAGAAACAGCCCGATAGTCGTTCGTTTTGTGCCCACCTTGCCGTCGACGATCAGCTTCCATACCCACTGATCGGGTGCCTGCTCCAGCTCAGCCCGCAGGGTCAATTGGCCCGCCAGGGCAAGCACCTTGAACGGTCGCTTATTGACGCAGGCCTGAAAGCTGCCTTCACACGACGCGGGACGAACAAAGCGTTTGGCTGGGGATGTGGTGGGGTGCATGGCCTGACTCTGTAGAACGTATGAATAGAAGCAGGGCGTTGCCCTCTCAGGTAACGCCCTGTTTGATAATTACAGGTTCATCAGTTTTCGATCATCTGATGCCAACGCCAAGACTGGAGTTGTGGCTCTTCAACTTGAAGTTTCCGCCAGAGACCATGTTCTTCACGTAGTACCAGTTCCAGCCCCCGATGCCGGCGCTTGAAACAGTGGACGACCAATAATTACCGTTGCCCATCGGCCAGCGATTGCCGTACAGGTTATAGATCTCCACCAGTTCGTGAATAGTCGGAATCCTTGCGCCGTTGTTGCCTGCGTTTTTGCTGATCTGAGAAAAGCTCCCGCTGCCCAGGCCGATGCAATGGATGACGCCGACGACGGTGATCAGGTAGCTTTTACTCGCGCCCGAAGCATCGGACGCCGTAATGGTGGCCGTGCCGTTGCCTCGAACCGAGGCCAGGCCGTTGCTGTCCACTTTCGCGACCAGCGGGTTGCTCGATGTGTACTGATAGGGTGCCTGTCCGCCGCTGGCCTGACGCTGAAGGGTGGTGTCGGCCGGGAAGTTCGGCAGCAGGTCCGGCGAGCCCGGAAGCAGATAAACCTTGCCGGCCAGCGTAACCGGCGAAGTGTCCAGCACCAGCTCGGGCTGCCCCATCAGAATCTGCAAGGCCAGTGTGTCGGATACCTGTACCAGACCATTGACGCGATTGACCACATAAGAAACCGCCACCGTCTGCCCGGCGTTTGCCGTTACCAGCGCCGCAGCAAACACTACCTCCAGCGTCTTGCCCGCGTCCGCGCCGGTCAGCGTCTTTTCCCGTGTGTCATTGCCGTTGGGCCCTTGCCATTGCACGATCACCTGATCGCCGGCTTTCAGGTTGGCGGTGGCGTCGATCACTACGGTTGCCCCGGATGGGGCGTTAGCTGGGTCTAGCGTGTTGCCGGTGGCTTCTTTTATGGTTGGAGTGGGCAGGGGCGTTGCTTGCGCGAGTTGCAGCTTCACGTCCACCGCCTCCGAGGCCATGGACAGATTCCCTGCCAGATCTGTAATCGTGTAGTAAACCGGCGCCTCAATGTCGCCGATCAACTCCAGAAACGGCCTGGCGAAGTCGACCATTGTTCGTTTAAGACCCACGTCATCACTGCTCACCACCGCCATCGGACCGGGCAGATCATTCCAGTAGGTGCGGACAACATCGCCCTCCTGCATGCCGTTGTAGCTGGCAATCGTCCCTGAAAGCACGTTACCCATGGTTTGCAGTTCTTCTGAGGTCAGACCGTTCTGTACCTGCGTGGGAAAAATGATGGGGGCCAGCAGCGGATCGCCAGGCGGGGTAAGGTCTACGATTACAACTGCCTCGGCAGAAAACTCGACGACCATATTGATCGGGTTTTCGACCGCGTAAGCCACAGAGTGACGACCTTCCGTCAACAGCTCGGATGGAATGTGCAGCATGAGGTCGTCACCTGGCATCTGCGAAAGCAGGATCTCTTTCTTGAGACCAATAAGCACTCCATCGAAGTACAGCTGATAGGTATAGCCGGGGCGCGCGCCTTGCCAGACGTTCAACAGCACTTCGAGGGGCGTGTTCAAACTGTCGATGGGTAATAGCCCATCGTTCAAGGCGGCTGCGATGACTGGCGCAGTCAGCACGGTTTCTTTTTTTTCAGTCGCAAGGTTATACATGGGTGTTCCTTATAAGTTTAAAAGTTGCGGGCGTTGTGAGCCCGCAACGGTTTAGCGACCCAGACAGGTAAAGTCGGTAGGTTTAAGCATATGCACGATGACGCGAGTGACCGTGGAGTTTGCCGGACTTTGATTGCTGCCTTCGACAGGGTCGACGGTATAACTCGCCTCCGCAAACCCTGTGCAAATAAGCAGTGTGTTGATCTGAGGGACCTTGAATACATGCCCTTGCACAACATCCACTTCATCCAGCTTACGAGTCGTCACATAAGTAGCGGCTTCGATGGGATTATTGAAGTCGTCAAAACCCTTGAACGTGAAGGTGATCTTCTGGCCCTCGGCAATATTTACATAAGGTGAAACTTTTACATCGGCACCGTCCGGATTTTCATTGGGGCCCAGCACTCCGTTGGACGTGAGATTGAACGTGGGCCCGGTCAATCCGTTTTCGCCACCGGGTTGCTCTTCTCGAGACCGTACTGTTACAGGCTGAGTCGGACTCGTCATACTGTTTGGGTTTCCTGTACGCGTGACTGTGAAATACACGGGAATGGCTTCGCCGGTGCCTTGCAACTTCATCAGCTCGTTATCAATCGGAATAATCAAGTCTCTTGCCGCTGCAACGTCGCTAGACCGTATTTGATACCACTGCGTTTTTACCTGATTGCCCCAGTACAGGTTCAGATCATCATTGATTTCGAACCCCGTATTCCAGGCCACCCCCCCTCTGCCGTTCAACTCGTAATCGTCTTCATCGATAAAGTTGTCCTGAGTGTTCGGGTTTTGTACGCTCGTCCCTTGTATCGTCAAATTGTTCAAGGGGGTGGGGAAGGGAAGTGTTGTAAAAACGTCTATATGGGTGTCCAGCGATGTGCCCGTCAGTTCGCCGTTGCGAAACACTTCATAATGAACCGCTGTGTCGCCTTGCGGACCTTGGGCAATGGCCTCAAATGGCAGTTTCAACGTGAGTATGACGGCTTCATCTTCGTCGCCAGGCGCGACGAATACAGGGGTCAAGGGATTACTGGTGCCCCAGAATAGCTGGATGCTATCAAGCGCCGCTGCGCCCGGATAATGGGGGATGTCGACAAGTACTCCCGCTTGAGCTTCCAGATAATCAACCAGATCGCCTACCGCTTGATCAATGACAGGTGCCGGATAATCAGAAGGCAAGTCTTTCAGCCTTAATTTCACCTCTACAGTGTTCGAGAGGATTGAAGGGTTGCCCGCACGGTCGATGACCTGGTAACACACCTGCTTTTCTTCCTCCCCCAACGTTTGTAGAAACGCTCGTGTAAAAGTGACCGAGACCTTGTCCAGCCCCATATCGGTTTCGTTGACGACAGCAGTGGGGCCTACGATATCTCCCCACCTGGTCAGAATGCGGTCATGCTTGGCCATACCGGTGTAGCCGGCAATCTGTACATCAAGTTGGCCACCCAGTTGATCGAGCTCGGCGGCAGTCAGACCGTTCTGGATCTCGGCTGGGAACTGTATGGCAGCAAGCTCCGGAGCGCCTGGCGCTGTCCGGTCGATCTGAATCCGGAAAATTTCCGATTTCTGTTCTACCTGATTGATCGGATTGACAACGACGTACGCGACATCGTGGAAACCTTCCAGCAACAGTTCGGCCGGGATCTCCAGGTGCAGGGGGTCTCCTGGTGCATGTGAGGGCAGAATCAGTTTTCGGGGACCGGTCGCGATACTGTTGAACAGCAGTTGATAGGTGTAACCAGGAAGTGCGGCTGGCCATACAACGAGATCGACCGTCAACGTTTGGGATGCGTCAGCGACCGGTATGAGCCCTGGCGTATCCTGATCATGAAATGCGACTGCAATATCGGGTGCAGTCAATACAAGATTCAAGTTTCGATGCCTGTTTCCGGAAACTGAAACAGGTGTTGGGAGATAGTTGTTTGAGCAATTTTTCATGTGTAGATGCCTTGTCATTAAAATTTTGTAGGGGATTTCCTACTTTTTCGAGCGCGTTTCTGAATAAGGTTTTTTTGGCTGGTACTTGGCGAAAGAGCTAATGATGTTCCCAGTCACAATTGGACGTAATAGGGTTTTAGTGGGTTGGTCAAGTGGTTGCGTGGGAATTATTTAATTGGTTTGCGAATTTTTTGCTTGGCGTCCATTTGGATGCTCGCTGTAAGAAAATTCTTATATTATTTTGGGAATGATCCTACGTTTTGGGTATTGAACAGGGCCAGAGTTTATGAATTAAGTGAGCTATCTTTCCACTCTCAAAAAAACGAGGAGATGGACGGTGTCTAGTAGAAGAAGTAATGTCGTTAAGTCGCGGGGTGGCGCGTTTCAACTTGCCGTGATTGCCTTTGGTGCTCTAGCTAATGTGCAGGCGTCGGCAGCGGCATCGAGCGATAATAATGGTCTGTCTTTAGACACTGAAGCAGTCACCGGATTGTGGCCGGATGAAAAGTTGCCAGATGAAACCGTTAGACGGGCTGAAATCATTACCGTAGGTCCTGATACTCCCTTCGATTCTTATCATATTGGTGATCAAAGTATTCTTAATATTGTCGGTGGGCGAGCAGACCAGGTGGTTGTGAGAGACGCTACTGTCAATATTCAGTCCGGCGTGGTTGAAAGCGGTATCAGCCTTTCCGATGCGCTGGGTAGTCTCTCCAACGCTACCGTGAAAAACGCGACAGATAGCGGCATTGTTCTTCATGGAGTGATGGGCTCTATCAACCCTGGCTCCACGGTATTGAACCGCCCCGGGTTTCTCGGAGACTCCAACCTTTGAGAGGATGGAGCGATGAAAAAACTACCGAAGTATTCCCCAGAGGTCCGTGAGCGGGCCATCAGGATGGTTTTCGAACACCTTCCTGAGTACGAGTCGCAGTGGGCCACCATCAGTGCCATTGCCCCCAAGATCGGCTGCACGCCCGAGACATTACGGCTGTGGGTTCGCCAATCTGAGCGCAACAGCGGCCAGCGTGATGGGCTGAGCACAGTCGAACGTGAGCGAGTCAAGCTCTTGGAGCGTGAGAACCGTCAGTTGCGTCAAGCTAACGAGATCTTGCGTAAGGCCTCAGCCTATTTTGCCCAGGCGGAGCTCGACCGCCCATTCAAACGATGAAGACGTTTATTGATGAAAACCGCCAGTCTTACGGGGTCGAGCCGATTTGCAAGGTGTTGCCAATCGCCCCGTCGACGTACTACCGGTACGCTGCTCAGCAGGCTGACCCCAGCCAGCAGTCAGCGCGTGCGCAGCGTGACCAGGAACTGGGTGAGCACATCCAGCGAGTCTGGGATGAGCACTTCCAGGTATATGGCGTGCGCAAGGTCTGGCGACAATTGCTGCGTGACGGACTGCAAGTCGCCCGCTGTACGGTGCAACGTCTGATGGGAGAGCTGGGCCTGCAAGGCGTGGTACGCGGCAAGCCCGTCAAGACGACGGTCAGCGACCAAGCCAGGCCGTGCCCGCAGGATCATGTCAACCGTCAGTTTGTGGCTGAGTGCCCGAACGCCCTATGGGTATCGGACTTTACCTACGTCAGTACCTGGCAGGGTTTTGTTTACGTGGCCTTCATCATTGATGTCTTTGCCCGATTCATCGTCGGTTGGAAGGTGTCCAGTTCAGCGCGTACCGATTTTGTACTCGATGCACTGGAGCAAGCCCTTTACGCCCGTCGCCCAGTCAAGCAGGGTGGACTCATTCACCACAGTGACCGTGGCGTGCAGTACGTGTCCATTCGCTATACCGAGCGTCTTGTCGAAGCCGGTATTGAGCCATCGGTCGGGAGTGTCGGTGACTCTTACGACAATGCTTTGGCTGAGACCATCAATGGTCTTTACAAGGCTGAAGTGATTCATCGACGCTCTTGGCCCACACGGGGGGCGGTGGAGCTGGAAACCCTGAAATGGGTGGACTGGTTCAATCACCGCCGCCTGCTGGAGCCAATCGGTCATATTCCACCGGTCGAAGCAGAAGCAATCTATTATCAGCAACTCACCGAGTCTGCCCAGGTGGCATGACTCAAACAAAAGGGTCTCCGAGAAACCCGGGGCGGTTCAGTATCGGCTCATTCAAGCGATGTATCGGGATCGGGCTACGGTATTTCAGTCGGGTTGTGGGGGGCGCTGAGTATTTTCAATACCGATGTGCGCGGGTTTGCGTCGCAAAGCAAAAGTGGCCAGGGGATTTTTGTTTCTGGCGCCAATGTGCTGATCGCCGACAACAGTCATGTGACAGGCGACATGAATGGAATCCATCTGGTAGATGGATCCCAAGCCGGAATACTGGTCGGAAACAAGTCCGTTGCTGTGATTGACCGATCGATAGTCCAGGGTTTGGCCGGGGCCGCCATCAAAGTAAACCAGCGCGCTGCGCTCGACATCGAGGCCGACATTGCTGTGCAAAACCATTCCGAGCTATGGGCCGGAAATGGCAACCTGCTGGAGGTGGAAGATCACAGCACTGTCAACTTCAACGTCGACAACAGCACCCTCTACGGCGACCTTGTCGCCGATGACACCAGCACCCTGAACATCACGCTGCAAAACGACGCGCAATTGAACGGCAACATCGTCAATGGCAACCGTCTGGCGATTACCTCGGGCAGTCACTGGCAGATGCAGGGCGACAATGCCGTCAAGTCGCTTTCTCTGCACGGGGGGAGGGTTTCGTTTGCTGGTGAAGGGTTCCATACACTTTCGCTGAATGAGTTGTCAGGGGGCGGCACGTTTGGCTTGCGCGTGGATCTGGACAACGGTGTCGGAGATCTTATAGACGTCAACGGCCCGGCCAGTGGGCAGTTCGGGTTGCGGGTGCGCAACACGGGGGTGGAGGTTGTCTCTGCTGACATGGCACCGCTCAAGGTGGTGCATACCGAAGGTGGTGACGCGCAATTCAGCCTGCTGGGCGGGCGTGTCGACCTCGGCGCCTATTCTTATCTGCTGGAGCAACAGGGCAATGACTGGTTCATCGTCGGTAAAGACAAGGTCATAAGCCCCTCGACCCAGAGCGCACTTGCGCTTTACAGCGCGGCACCTGCCATCTGGATGAGTGAGCTCTCTACCCTGCGTTCGCGCATGGGCGAGGTTCGCGCAAGCGGCAGGGCGGGCGGCTGGATGCGTGCCTATGGCAACAGGCTTAATGCCACGACCAGTGATGGTGTCGGCTACCGGCAGAAGCAAAGTGGCCTGTCGCTGGGTGCCGATGCGCCTGTCGAGGTCAGCAGCGGCCAATTGGTGTTGGGTGTGCTGGGAGGGTACAGCACGTCCGGTATCGATTTGAGCCGTGGTACTACGGGAAAAGTCGACAGCTACTATGCAGGTGCCTATGCCACCTGGCTGTCGGACGACGGCTACTACGTTGACGGGGTGCTCAAGCTCAACCGCTTTCGCAACAAGGCAGATGTTGCCATGAGCGATGCAAGCAAGGCCAAGGGTGACTACACCAACAACGGGGTAGGGGGCTGGGTAGAGTTCGGCCGCCACATCAAGCTGGCGGACGATTACTTCCTTGAGCCCTTCGCTCAGCTGTCCAGCGTTGTCGTTCAGGGGCAGGAGCTGCGCCTGGACAACGGCATGAAAGCGAAGAACGATCAGACCCAGTCGGTATTGGGCAAGGTTGGCACCTCGCTCGGCCGCAGTGTTGCGCTCAAGGATGGCGGAGTGTTGCAGCCTTATGTGCGTGTCGCCATTGCGCAGGAGTTTTCGCGCCATAACGAGGTGAAAGCCAACGATGTTAAATTTGATAACAGCCTGTTCGGTTCTCGCGGCGAACTGGGCGCCGGGGTATCGGTGTCGCTGTCCGAGCGTCTGAAACTGCATGCAGACTTCGATTACATGAAAGGTCGGCATATCGAGCAACCCTGGGGTGCGAATGTGGGGCTACGCCTGGCATTCTGATTCTTAAGGCCAGTACCTGAGCAACACCAGAGTCCCCGGTGAGTGATCACCGGGGGCTCTTCAGTTATTGATCGATAAACCTGCGTTTGCGTTGCCTCTGTCGGGACGTGACAGGCACTGCATAGTTGACGTTCACCCGCAACACCGGCGATGTGCCGATCAGGCGATGATCGCGATAAAGCTCGTAATACAGGTCAACCAGACCGTACTGAACATAGGGCGTGAAGTTGTAGGAAATACACAGCACACGTACCACGCTGTTTTCGCCTACCCGATGGAAAAGCGTTGTCGATGACAGGTTTTTCCCCCAATAGAAATGGATTTCGTCACCCCAGCACATTTTGACCGACCCGGGGATATGAATGGTAATGCCCGCATGTGCCTGTTCGTGACTGATGGAATCAGGATCGATGTCAGGCAGCACAGGTGCTTTCAGCGTGTTGGAAATATCGGACGGAAGATGGAGGGGGCTCGCCTGTCGGTAGAGGCTCTCGTGGGGTGGGGCTTCTTGAACAGCACTCGCGCTTTTGGGGTTGTTTTTTTCTTTTTGGGTGCGCGCCGCTACATCCGTGGATTGTTCTTTATCCATCGTAAACTCTTTTATTGACATTAAGTTGAGTTGTTATGTATATGCCGGCAGTTGTCGGCAGCGGAAATATTACAAGGCACATAAGTGTTCAGGTCAAGTGTCTGCCCATTTCAAAGCCATGCACGGGTTGTGTATGGTTGTGAGGTTACATTTTGTAGCATGTGCGTACTAAATTATTGATCATTAGTGTCAAGGATGCTGTAAATAAAGGGTAAAGCTGGGTGCAGGTATTTTTCTTGAACTTTTTCTGCGTGAAATACCTGTAGGACGTTAACTACAGATAAATCTTACAAAAGGTAAAAAACTGCGTTTTGTCTAGATTCCCACTCATGCATAGGAATATTCACTCAACTTTATCATTAGGGTCTCGCACGCATCAGCGTGCGAAACCGTCAAGTTGTAGGCAAGAAATGTAGGCTGCTGTGCTTAAAGCTGCATTGACAGCGTCACGGAGTGCGAGAGTAGTGACGCATTGTCCGCACAGTCGATGACCTTATAGTTGATCGTGACATGGTCGCTGGCAGGAACCTCTGACTGAAAGCTATCTACAGGGCTTGCTGCTGGAACACGGGTGTGGAAAATTGATAGTACTCGCTGAAATCCTGCAAGTTGTCTCTCCAATTAAAAAGGCAGGCGCCACATGGCGCAGAGCTGAAGTTTTTACTCAAGTGATAAACGATAGTTACAGGGGTAATAAATAACTACCGCACCACTTGAATTTCAACTCATCGGAGTATGAGTGCGCTGTAACGGTAAAAAGTGCTACGTTGCTGTCGTCGAAGGTGTTAAAGAAATATCCTACGCAGTCTTCAGATCGCTTCCCGGATTCTGTCAGATTTATATTTAAAACTAACCGCGCACACCACTAGCGTTCCATAAAAAAGCCCCGACCAACCGAAGTTTGTCGAGGCGTTGAAAACAGTCTCAAGTCTCAGCGATTAAATCGCTCCACCAACGAATACTGCGAGTTTGCCGTATCGGTCAGTTCACCACTCAACACTGCCGAGCGATGGGCTTCGTCCGATGTCTGGTCAGCCAGGCTGGCGATGGTGGCGATATTGCGGTTGATCTCCTCGGCGACGGCGCTTTGCTCTTCAGTGGCGGTGGCGATCTGGGTGGTCATGTCAGTGATGTTGGCGACGGCCTCGCTGATGCCCACCAGTGCCTGGTCCGCTTCCAGCACCCGGGCCACGCCTTCTTCTGCCTGACGGCGACCTGCGTCCATGGTTTGTACCGCGTCGTTGGCGGTCTGCTGCAGTTTGGCGATCAGACCATGGATCTGCCCGGTGGACTCAGCAGTGCGTTGCGCCAACTGGCGTACTTCATCCGCCACGACCGCAAAGCCGCGGCCCATCTCGCCGGCGCGCGCCGCTTCGATCGCGGCGTTTAGGGCCAGCAGGTTGGTCTGGTCGGCGATGCCTTTGATCACATCGACCACGCCGCCGATTTCATCGCTGTCCTTGGCCAGTCGGATCACGGTCAGGCCGGTTTCACCCACCGAGGTGGACAGGCGCTGAATGGCTTCGCGGGTTTCACCGGCGATATCGCGGCCGCGACGCGTCAGTTCATTGGCCTGCTGGGTGGCATCGGCAGCACGGTTTACGTGGCTGGCGACTTCCTGGGTGGTGGCGGCCATCTGGTTGATCGCGGCGGCGACCTGCTCGGTTTCCACACGCTGGCGCTCCAGCCCGGTCGAACTGGCATTGGCCAGCGAGTTGGACTGACGAGCCTGACTGGTCAAGTGTTCGGCGGTGTCCTGCAAACGCGTGAGACAAGTCTTCAGACGTGCTTCCTGGCTGAGGATCGACATTTCCAGGCGCGCTTGTGGGCCACGGCTGTCGGTATACATCTGTGCGATGAGTGGGTCAGAGGTCGTCTGCTCGGCCAGGCGCAACAAACGTTTGGTGCCGCGCTGCTGCCAGGACAACCCCAGCAGGCCCAGTGGCACTGAAAGCGCCGCCGCCAGGGCAAAGCCCCAATGCGAGTTGAGCCATACGCCGATCAGGAAGCTCAGTTGACTGACCAGAATGAACGGCAGCCAGTCCTGAAGTACCGGCAGCCACTTGTCGCGGCTCGGTATCGCGCTCTTGCCCTTGTTGATCCGGGCATAAAGCGCCTCGGCACGACGGATCTGTTCGGCTGTCGGTTTGATGCGTACCGACTCGAAACCCACCACCTTGCGGTTTTCCAGCATCGGCGTTACGTAGGCGTTGACCCAGTAATGATCGCCGTTCTTGCAGCGATTCTTGACGATGCCCATCCACGGCTGCCCGGTTTTGAGAGTGGTCCACATGTGCTCGAAAACCGCAGGTGGCACGTCCGGGTGACGCACGGTGTTGTGCGCTGCACCGAGCAGTTCCGCCTCGCTGTAACCACTGATGTCGACGAAGGCATCGTTGCAATACGTGATCGTACCGCGGGTGTCGGTGGTGGAGATCAGTCGCTGCTCGGCAGGAAAAGTCCGCTCATGTTGAGTGATGGGCTGGTTGTTGCGCATTGGGTTTCGATCCTTCGATCCGGAAGACTATGGTGTGTTATCGGCCGGCGTGTCGATAAATTGAGCGGTGCGTCACAAATGACCGGGCAGTCAGCATTACCGGCCAAGCATGGGGTAGGTGAAAAGCCCGAAGTGCACCAGATTCAGACCGAAGTGACTGATGATCGCCGCTTGCAGGCCACCAAAACGAAACGCGATGCCGTAACCCACACCTGCCATGCTCGCCAGCACCATCCACTCCCAGCCGGCGCCTGTGTGAGCGAGCCCGAACAGGCTTGCAGCAAGGGTGATCGACAGTGCGCTCGCAAACCTAGAGCCCTTGAACAGGCGCTGCAGACCGCCTTGCAGATATGCGCGAAAAAACAGTTCTTCGGTCAGGGTCACCAGCAACAGGTTGTTGAGCAGCCATATCAGGCCTTGATCAGGCCATTTGGGTGCCCAGCCGACAACGTTGAGAATGACGGCTGCTGTCATGCAGAACGCTGACGTCACGATCAGCGCGAGAACGCCGGTTTGCAGCGAATGGGTCATGTCGACCCTGGGCATGATCCACGGGCAGGCCAGTATCAGCCAGAAGCCGATCAGAGGCTTGTCCAGATAAAGCGACATGGAAAAAACCTGGGCATCGGCCGTGAATCGGGTGGCCTCGATGACTTGCGCGCTATTGAAGCCGGGTGCCAGATGAAAAGCCAACGCGAGGCCCGTCACAATAAACAGCGCGTGACCAAAAAGGCGGATGTATTGATGGGAGGGCAACGCCACGCATAACCAGGCGAGGAGCAACAGGCTGAAACTTGCGGCCGCAGAAGGGGCAAGGCTGCCATAGGACAGTGCAAGCGCGTAGCCAGCACTCAGAAGAAAGAGAACCAGCCGTGCCTCGTACTCATGAGATACATCCTGCTTCAAGAAGCGCAGGATTCTATCCGACGTCCAGCGATGCCGGTTTGAGCTTAGACAAATCTTCATGCACGAGCCTGACCCCTAAGCTGGGGCAGGCTGCGTGTCAGGCAATGCGTGTCAGGAAGCGATCAGCTGTCGCAACACGTAATGCAGAATGCCCCCCGCCTTGAAGTATTCCACCTCGTTAAGCGTGTCGATGCGGCACAGCACGTCGACGGTTTCCTTGCTGCCGTCTTCGCGGTTGATATGCAGAGTCAGGCTCATGCCCGGTTGCACGTCGGCGTTGGTCAGTCCGGTGATTTTCAGCGTTTCCTTGCCGGTCAGGCCCAGTGTCTTGCGGGTCTGGCCGTTCTTGAACTGCAAAGGCAGCACGCCCATACCGACCAGATTCGAGCGATGAATCCGTTCGAAGCTTTCGGCGATGACAGCCTTGACGCCTAACAGATTAGTACCCTTGGCCGCCCAGTCGCGACTGGAGCCAGTGCCGTATTCCAGCCCCGCGATGATCACCAGCGGCGTATTTTCTGCCTGGTAGCGCATGGCTGCATCGTATATCGCCAGCTTCTCGCCGGAGGGCACATGCAACGTGTTACCGCCTTCCTCACCGCCGAGCATTTCGTTGCGAATGCGGATATTGGCGAAAGTGCCGCGCATCATCACTTCGTGGTTACCGCGGCGTGAGCCGTAGGAGTTGAAGTCCTGATACTTGACGCCTTTTTCCTGAAGGTAGCGTCCGGCGGGGCTGTCGACCTTGATATTCCCGGCAGGGGAGATGTGGTCGGTGGTCACCGAGTCGCCCAGCAAGGCGAGGATGCGCGCGTTTTCCACGTCTTCGCTAACCGGTAATGGACCACCGATGTCTTCGAAGAACGGCGGGTGCTGAATGTACGTGGAGTCGTCCTGCCAGACATAAGTGGCGGCCTGTGGCACTTCGATGGCTTGCCATTGTTCGTCACCGGCAAACACTTCGGCGTATTCCTTGTGGAACATACCGGTGTTGACGCTGGCCACCGCATCGGCGATTTCCTGCTGGCTTGGCCAGATATCGCGCAGGTAAACCGGTTTCCCGTCCGACCCTTCGCCCAGTGGCTCGCTGCTGATGTCGATTCGCACCGAGCCTGCCAGTGCGTAGGCGACCACCAGAGGCGGCGATGCCAGCCAGTTGGTCTTGACCAGCGGATGGACGCGACCCTCGAAGTTGCGGTTGCCCGAGAGCACCGAGGCCACTGTCAGGTCGGATTGCTGAATGGCTTTTTCGATAGGCTCCAGCAGTGGGCCGGAGTTACCGATACAGGTGGTGCAGCCGTAACCCACCAGATCGAAGCCCAGGGCGTCGAGGTATTGGGTCAGACCTGCCGCGTTGTAATAGTCGGTCACGACTTTCGAACCGGGTGCCAGCGAGCTTTTCACCCAGGGCTTGCGCTTCAGGCCTTTCTCGACAGCTTTTTTTGCCACCAGCCCGGCGGCCATCATGACGCTGGGGTTTGAGGTGTTGGTGCAGGAGGTGATCGCCGCGATGACCACGGCACCGTCCTTCAGGTTATAGGTCTGGCCGTTGTACTCATACTGGGTTTCACCGCTGACCTGAGCCTCGTTGCCCACCGCGACACCGCCGCCGCCTTCGCTTTCCAGACGACCTTCGTCGACCTTGGCGGGCTTGACCTGCAAACCGAGAAAGTCGCTGAATGCCTTGGATACATTCGGCAGCGCGACACGGTCTTGAGGACGTTTGGGGCCTGCAAGGCTGGCTTCCACGGTACTCATGTCCAGTTCCAGACTGTCGCTGAACACCGGTTCCTGACCTACCAGACGCCACAGGCCCTGAGCTTTGCAATACGCCTCGACCAGCTTGACGGTCTCGTCAGGACGACCGGACAGACGCAGGTAGTCCAGCGTCACCTCATCGACCGGGAAGAAACCACAGGTCGCGCCGTATTCCGGTGCCATGTTGGCAATGGTCGCCCGGTCTGCCAGTGGCAGATCAGCCAGGCCGTCGCCGTAGAACTCGACAAACTTGCCGACCACACCTTTCTTGCGCAGCATCTGGGTGACCGTCAGCACCAGATCGGTGGCGGTGATGCCTTCCTTCAATTTGCCGGTCAGCCTGAAACCGATGACTTCCGGGATCAGCATCGACACCGGTTGGCCAAGCATCGCCGCTTCGGCTTCGATACCGCCCACGCCCCAGCCCAGCACGCCAAGGCCATTGATCATCGTGGTGTGCGAATCGGTGCCGACCAGGGTGTCGGGGAACGCGTAAGTGCGGCCGTCTTCTTCCTTGGTCCACACAGTGCGGCCCAGGTATTCGAGGTTCACCTGATGGCAAATGCCGGTGCCGGGCGGCACTACGCTGAAGTTATCGAAAGCGCTCTGGCCCCAACGCAGGAACGCGTAGCGCTCACCGTTGCGCTGCATCTCGATGTCGACGTTCTCGCCGAACGCTTCGGCGTTGCCAAACTTGTCGACCATCACCGAGTGGTCGATGACCAGGTCCACCGGGGACAGCGGGTTGATGCGCTGCGGGTCACCACCAGCCTTGGCCACGGCAGCGCGCATGGCGGCCAGATCGACCACTGCCGGCACACCGGTGAAGTCCTGCATCAGCACGCGGGCAGGGCGGTATTGAATTTCCCGGTCCGAACGGCGCTCGGTCAGCCAGTCGGCAATAGCCTTGAGGTCGTTGCCAGTGACGGTCTTGTTGTCCTCCCAACGCAGCAGGTTTTCCAGCAGCACTTTGAGTGACATGGGCAGCTTGTCGAGGTCGCCAAGGGAGCGGGCAGCTTCCGGCAGGCTGAAATAATGATAGGTCTTGTTGTCGATTTCGAGCGTTTTCAGGCTCTTCAGGCTATCAAGGGAGGGCATGAATGTCTCCTTTCTGGATTGTTCTCCGAACATCGGTTCACGGGCTCCATGTGCATCAGGTCGGGAGCGCCGCATCAGGCTTCAACTGCTGTGGACTGTTGCGCAGCACCAGTGGTTCCTGGATTGGGCTATCATGCGCGGCTTTCAAGTCTGCGGGGTTACGCCCGAGTGCCCACTGCCCAGGAGTAACCCATGAATACACTGTTTATGCACTGCCGACCCGGTTTTGAGGGCGAAGTCTGCTCGGAGATATCCGATCACGCCGCGCGCCTGGACGTTGCCGGGTACGCCAAGGCACGTCCCGATACCGCCTGTGCCGAATTCATCTGCACCGAGGCGGATGGTGCCGAACGGTTGATGAATGGTCAGCGTTTCGACGCGCTGATCTTTCCCCGGCAATGGGCGCGGGGGATGTTTCTCGAGTTGCCGGAAACCGACCGCATCAGTGTGATCCTTGCGCAGCTTTCGGCGTTTCCGGGCTGCGGCAGCCTGTGGCTTGAGGTCGTGGATACCAACGACGGCAAGGAGCTGTCGAATTTCTGCAGGAAGTTCGAGGCACCGCTGCGCAAGGCTCTGATGCAGGCAGGCAAGCTGGTTGACGATCCGCGCAAGCCGCGTCTGTTACTGACCTTCAAGAGTGGCCGTGAAGTGTTTCTCGGTCTGGCCGATGCGGACAACTCTGCCATGTGGCCGATGGGCATCCCGCGCCTCAAGTTTCCCCGCGAGGCGCCTAGCCGTTCCACCTTGAAGCTGGAAGAGGCATGGCACCATTTCATCCCCAGAGACCAGTGGGACGAACGCCTTTCCGGCGACATGACCGGCGTGGACCTTGGCGCCGCACCGGGTGGCTGGACGTATCAACTGGTGCGCCGGGGCATGCTGGTGACGGCCATCGATAATGGGCCGATGGCGGAAAGCCTGATGGATACCGGGCTGGTCCAGCACTTGATGGCTGACGGTTTTACCTACAAACCCCGGCATCCGGTGGACTGGATGGTCTGCGACATCGTCGAGAAGCCTGCGCGCAATGCCGCGTTGCTGGAAACCTGGCTGGGTGAAGGCCTGTGCCGCGAAGCAGTGGTCAACCTCAAACTGCCGATGAAACAGCGCTACGCCGAAGTACGCCGATTGCTCGACCGTATCGAAGAAGGCTTTCAGGCGCGTGGCGTACGGGTGTCGATCGGCTGCAAACAGCTCTACCACGACCGCGAAGAAGTCACCTGCCACCTGCGCAGGCTTGATGTGGCCAAAGCGGCCAGAAAGTGATTTCTCACACTCGCGCCGCATGCTTCAGTGACTATCGGATTTCAGTGACTATCGGATTATCGTGCCAATGCTCCGCGTTGGTACGCAGTTCGTGACGCTCTGCGTCACAAATCTTCGATACGAAACAATGTCATGCCTTACACGCAGTCGCTGCCAACGCAGTGCTTTTCAACCGCGATGGCACTGTCTACGCAGAGTGCGACGTTAGTGACGGCTAAGTCCTGGCGCTGATCCGGGGGTAGCCTGGCAGGACGCCAGGCTAGCCGCACCGGGCCATGGATGGCCTGTTGCGGCGACCCCCGGATCAGTGTCAGGGCGAAGGAACCCGACGCAGTCGGGCCGGAAACAGGAGCGAGGGGGTTTGGTTACTTTGCCCCGTCAAAGTCACTCGCCGAGGGGCGAAAAGGTGACCTGAGTCGACCCTCAATCCACCTGAAGTCGCAGAACCGCTGTGTGACGCAGAGCGTCACGAACTGCATGCCTACGCGGAGCGCAGGCACGATAATCAAACGCAGTGCTTTTTAACCGCGATGGCACTGACGACGCAGAGTGCGACGTTAGTGACGGCTGAGTCCTGGCGCTGATCCGGGGGATGCGAGGCAGGAAGCCGAGCAAGCCGCACCGGGCCAAGGATGGCCCGTTGCGGCGACCCCCGGATCAGTGTCAGGGCGAAGGAACCCGACGAAGTCGGGCCGGAAACAGGAGCGAGGGGTTTGGTTACTTTGCCCCGTCAAAGTCACTCGCCGAGGGGCGAAAAGGTGACCTGAGTCGACCCTGAATCTCACTGAATCGCAGAACTGTGTGACGCAGAGCGTCACGAAAGGCATTACCACGCGGAGCGTGGGAACGATCCTCATCGTAGTCTGAGCCCATTTTCCGGACTTTCAGCACCAGCGCCACTCAACCAAACCCCACAATAGCCTTGGTCTCCAGATACTCTTCAAAGCCATGCACGCCATACTCGCGGCCATTGCCCGAGCGCTTGTAGCCGCCGAACGGGGCCATCGGGTTCCAGGCGGGGTAGTTCAGATGCACTTGTCCGGCACGAATGCGCGAAGCCACCGAACGGGCCTGCTCAAGATCCTGCCCCTGTACATGCGCGCCCAGACCGTAAACGGTGTCGTTGGCAATCGCCACGGCCTCATCAACCGTGTCGTAGGCAATCAGGCACAGCACCGGACCAAATATTTCTTCCCGGGCGATACGCATGGACGAGTCCACTTCGGAAAATACCGTCGGCCGGGTGTAGAAGCCTTGCTCATGGCCTTGCACACGGCCTGGCCCGCCGCAGACCAGCTTCGCGCCTTCACTCAGCCCGGCATCGATCATCGCCTGTACGCGGTGAAACTGTGCCTCGTTGGCGATCGGCCCCAGCACTGTTTCCTCACGCTGCGGATCTCCCACAATGATCGTCTTGGCCGTCTCGGCTGCCAGCGCTTCAACTTCCGCCAGTCGGTTCCTGGGCACGATCATGCGGGTCGGCGCGCTGCACGACTGGCCAACGTTGCGGAACGCGGCCATCACGCCGGGCGGCACCGCTTTGGCGAAGTCGGCGTCGGGCAGCAGAATGTTCGGTGATTTACCGCCCAGTTCCTGAGTCACCCGTTTCACGGTCGGTGCGGCAGCCTGCGCAACCAGCGCGCCTGCACGGTTGGACCCGGTGATCGAGATCATGTCGATGTCAGGGTGCGCAGCCATCGCGCTGCCTACTTCAGGGCCGCTGCCATTGACCAGGTTGAACACTCCCGGCGGCAGGCCCGCGTCATGCACCAGTTGCGCGAACAACAAGGCGCTCAATGGCGAGAGTTCGCTGGGTTTGAGCACCACCGTGCAGCCAGCGGCAATCGCCGGGGCGACTTTTGCAGTAATTTGATACAGCGGCCAGTTCCACGGCGTGATCAGCCCGCACACACCGATGGGTTCGCGTTCAATCGCGGTGCCGCTTTCGACGCTCTGGAAGCGATAGGTCGCCAGCAGGTCACGCGCAACACGAACGTGCTCTGCGGCAAGTGGCACCTGCATCGCCCGCGCAGAACTGATAGCTGCACCCATCTCCAGCGAGATGGCCTGCGCCAGTTGTTCCTTGCGCTCGAGGATAAGCTCATGGATGCGCCCGATTATCTCGGCCCGGGCGGGCGCCGAGGTGCCGGACCAGCCCGCAAAGGCTGCCCGCGCCGCTGCAACCGCGCGGTCGACGTCGGCGGCCGAGCCACTGGCAACGTGCGCCACCACTTCTTCGGTCGCCGGGTTGATCACCGCAATACTGGCCGGGTTGAGCGGCGCCGACCAGCGACCATCAATATAGAATTTCTGCGCGGTGTCTGGATCAACGCGACGGCTGTTCAAGGACTGTGAGGTCATCCAGCGAGCTCCCTGGAGCGATAATGGGCGAGGTCAGGCCGTTTGATATCAGGCCGTTATATGCCTATAAGCTAACAAAGCGGTCTGGATAAAAAGCGCCGATCTGCCGGTCTGCAAAGAATAATCTGCTGTATGCGACCCGCTAACATTGCGGACCTGTTCCGGGGCTTTATCCGCGCTGATTTCAGCCTATGGCCTGGGTCACCAGTGCAAACTGCTGCACGTTCTTGCTCGATGGCGGCGGCGTTCCGAGCACCATGCGCGGTGCCCTGTCGACACACGGCAGGCCAAGGCTTTCGAGCCACGGCGCCAGGCCGCAATCAGCCAGAATGTCGAAGCGCACGAACATGCCGGGTATCCGTTGCAGCAGATGGGCAATCAACTGCCGTGCCTGCCCCACGTCACGGGCCACCAGCGGGCCGATGATATGCCCGCTGCCGAAGCGACGCAGCAGGGCGATGCCTGTCAGGCGCCCCTCATGGTCGATGCCCACCACCTCTTCTGCATCGCGCGACAACAGGTCATTCAGCACGACGGTGCGATCCAGACCGCTGCCCGTGTTGGCCAGCCTGATCAGTTCGGCATGGTCGGCCGGACATAGCGTCCGAACCGGCAGACCATCGCTCGGTGTCGCCAGCCCTGACAGGTCAGCAATGCCCTGATGCTGCTGGATCCGCGCAAAATCGACAAAGCCAAGGCTCCGGTACAACGGCGCGCCCAGTTCCGTGGCATTGAGGATCGGTGTGCGCGGTGCGGTTGCGTCAAGGCACAGATGCATCAGGCGGCGACCGATGCCTTTGCCCTGATGTTCATCGCTGACAATCACCAGACCTATGGATGACCAGTCGCCCTGGTGGCAGGTGAATGCCACGCCCACCAGTTGGCCGTCACGTTCGGCGACAAAACCCTCGGAGGTGCGTTGCACCATGGCCCAGTCTTCTTCGCGGTGCGGCCATTTGAGGTGTACCGAGAGGGCATGGGCCGCAGGAATGTCCGCCTCAGTCACCGGGCGATATCGATAGAGGGTATCTGGGGTCGCGTGCATGGAGCCTCCGTTGCAAGGGTGAAGTGGGTCGTTTCGGCTCATATGAGCTTGCCTGTGCTCATCAGGCTGGACGTGAACGGCATCTCGATGGCCGTCGGGTCAGTGAAGCGGCGAATATCGAACGGGCTGATCAAGGTGCGCGTACTGCCGGTGCTGATCAGCTCGGCCATGACATCGCCGACGCCGGGGCCGAGCTGAAAGCCGTGGCCGCAGAAGCCAAACGCGTAGAACAGGCCGTCCACCTTGCCACTGCGGCCCATGATCGGCAGAGAATCCGGCGTATAGCTCTCGATGCCGCTCCAGACACGGATGATGTTCAGCTTCTCTGCGCCGGGTAACAGGCGTTTCATCTGCTTCATCTGGTTGATCAGGCTTTCCGGCTTGAAGTAGGCGCGGCGATTGAGCATGTCCGGTTTGTTGCGATTACCACCGCCGATGATGATGTTGTCGCGCGGTATCTGGCGGAAATAGATCACTTCTTCCTTGATTTTGGTGAACACTCCGAGCACCGTCGGCAGGGCGTAGGGAACCGGTTCGGTCACTGACATTTGCGGCCCGTTGGGCTCCAGCGGAACCGGCTCGCCGAACTGCTCGGCCAGCTTGGCCGCCCAGGCCCCGGCGGTGATCAGCAATTGCTCGGCGACGAACAACTGGCCGTCGGTGGTGCTGACGTGAAACTCGCCGCCGACCTTCTGCACCTCTGCCACCTCGGTGCGCTCTTCGATTCTTGCCCCGGCGCGAATCGCCGCACGGGCGAAGGCGGGTGCGGCCAGGCGCGGGTTGGCGTGCCCGTCGTGGGGCGCATAAGAGCCGCCTTTGACCTCCGGGCCGAGAAACGGGAAGCGCTCATGCAGCGTCTTGCCCCTGATCACCTGCAAATCCAGCTCGCGGGCTTCGGGTGCGGCGGCATAGGCCTCCAGTTCAGCGATTTCGTCTTCGCGATAACACACGCGCATATGGCCGCTTGGAATGAACTCCAGGTCTTCGCCGATCAGTTCGGGCAGGCGTTTCCACAGCGCCCAGGAGCGATTGGAGAGTTCCAGCTGGCCGAGAAAGCGGCCCTGGCGGCGCACGTTGCCGAAGTTGACGCCGCTGGCGTACTGGCCGATCTGGTCGCGTTCCAGCAGAGTTACCGAGCGCCCGTGCTGGCGCAGGAAAAACGCTGATGACGAGCCCATGAAGCCGCCGCCGATAATCAGAACGTCGCTTTTTTGCGGGGTCATGAGGTGCTCCCGATAGTGTTCATCGTACGGTGCGCGCCAGGGCTTCGATCTCGATCAGGTAGCCGTGGTGCAATTCTGGAACCGGCACCACGGCGCGGGCCGGGCGATGGTCGCCCAGATAGCCTGCATAAATGCGGTCGAAGGCCGGCCAGTGCTGGATGCCTGCGATGTAAATGGTCACTTTCAGCAGGTCATCGGTCGTGCATCCTGCTGCCTCAAGAATGGCAGCCAGGTTGTCCAGCGCAATAACGGCCTGCACCTCGAATGGCTCGTCGACGCTGTGGCTGCCGTCAGCGCGCACCGGCAGTTGCCCGGAAACATGCAGCGTGCCTTCATGCAACACTGCCTGGGAATAATGCCCGCCTGGCGCGGCGGCCAGGGGTGTGCGAATCAGTTCGATATCACCAGCCATGCAAGCGACTCCAGGTGTGAATTGCGCCTTCGGCATCGCAGGCGTGGTAGTCCGGGAACTGCGCACCGGTAGCACAGGCGTGGTTGGGCAGAATGCGCAGCCGGCTGCCGATGGGGAAGCGCGCAGTAATGTCTGCCTGGCTGCCGGTGGCGAGCGTGATGATGCCATGCTCCTGATTGGCACCCGTCACCCGCGCGCCGTCGATCCACTCGCCGGTTTCGCTGCACACCTGGCCGTAGCCGAAATCCTCACACTGGCGCTGGGTGCCGCGATCCCGGCTCATGGCCATCCAGCCTGCGTCAACGATGATCCAGCCCTTGTCCTGCTGATGGCCGATGACCGTGGTCAGCACACTCAGGGCCAGTTCGTCGGCGCGGCACACGCCGATGTTGTGCATCACCAGATCGAAGAATACATAGACCCCGGCACGTACTTCGGTCACGCCTTGCAGGCTCTGCGCCGACAGCGCGGTAGGCGTCGAGCCGATGCTGACTTCCGCGCAGGGCAGCCCCGCTTGCCGAATGCGCTCGGCGGCGCTGACGCAAAGCCTGCGCTCCTGCTCGGCGAGGGCTTGCAGCGCTTCGGGGGTGTCGAGGTCGTAACTGGACCCGGCATGGGTCATGACCCCTCGCAGGTGCATGCCGCCCTCGATCAGCGTTCTCGCGACGTCGAAGAGCGAAGGGTCGTCGACGGTCAGCCCGGAACGATGGCCGTCGCAATCGATTTCGATCCACACATCAAAGTTCTCATCATGTCGCTGGCCGAAGGCGACAATCGCCTGGGCAGCGACCACGCTGTCGGTCAGGATGCTCAGGCGGCAACCGTTGCGCCGCAGTTTGAGTGCCTGGTCCAGTTTGCCAGGTGCGATGGCGACGGCGTAGAACACGTCGTTGATGCCCTCGGCAAAGCAGTGTTCGGCCTCCTTCAGGGTCGAGACCGTCACGCCGCTGGCACCTGCAGCTATCTGCGCCTGAATCACCGGCAGGCATTTGCTGGTCTTCACGTGCGGACGCAAACGCACACCCAGTTCATTCATGCGGTGTTGCATGCGCTGGATATTGCGCTGCATACGCGGCACATCAAGCAACGCGACAGGCGTATCGAGAGAAGACAAGAGGGCAGACATGGCAGAGCTCGCGTGACTGGGTACGGCTGTCACTCTACTCATGCGTGATGAAGCTGTGGTTCAATGCTTTGTCATCAATCCTTAAGCTGAGCTGAATGATCGCTATTGAAGACCTGCGTCTGGCCGTGACCCTGTCGCGCTGCGAATCCCTCAGTGCTGCTGCCAGAGTCCTGAATGTCTCGCCGCCCGCGTTGTCGATGCGCTTGCGCAAGCTGGAGACGCAACTGGGCATTACCCTGGCCAATCGTGACGCCAGGCGCTTGAGCCTGACGGCCGATGGCGAACGTTTCGCACAGGAAAGCGCGCACCTGCTGGAACAGCTTGAAGCGCTTCCGGAATCGTTCAAGCAGCACGATGAGCGACTGGTCGGCACCCTGCGTCTGGCAGCGCCGTTTGGTTACGGTCGCCAGCGCATTGCGCCTTTGCTGGCGCGCTTTGCCAAACTGCATCCGCAGTTGTGCCTGCACCTGGACCTGCGCGAAACGCCGTGGCCTGATCGGCATGACAGCGACGCAGTGATTCATATCGGCAGCCTCAATGACAGTCTGTGGATCGCCAGACCTCTGGCGCACAACCATCGCTGGCTGTGCGCCAGCCCGGCTTATCTGGAGCAGCACGGCGCGCCTTCGACGCCTGACGAGCTGGCTTGTCATCGCTGCATCTGCATTCGCGAAAACGATGAAGACGTGACCCTCTGGCACCTGAGCAAGGGCCAGGCGAAAAAGACCCTGCGCATCGAGCCTGCGCTGCTCAGCAACGACGGCTCGGTTGCCCGGCGCTGGGCCGAGCAGGGGCTGGGCATCGTCTTGCGCTCGCAGTGGGACGTCAGCGACGCCATTGCCAGCGGCAGGCTGGTGAGGGTGCTGGCCGATTGGCAACTGGCCAGCGCTCCGATCAACCTGCTGGGCCCGTGCGCAAGCACCGCAGCGCCAGGGTGCAGGCACTGACGGAGTTTCTGGAGACGGCGCTGAAGAGCTGATCACATTAATCACGTAGGCGCTGTTGGTCGCAGTATCGAACACCTCAATTGACGCTCACAGCAACGCGCGGGTATAAACCGCGTCTTGTATTTTTGTCGGATTTTTCTCCATGAGCTTCAGCCCCCTGATTCGCCAGTTGATCGATGCCTTCCGCGTGCTGCCGGGCGTCGGTCAGAAAACCGCTCAACGCATGGCGTTGCAGCTGCTGGAGCGCGACCGCAGCGGCGGCTCACGGCTGGCGCTGGCCTTGGGGCAGGCGATGGATGGCGTTGGTCATTGCCGCTCATGCCGCACCCTCACCGAAGAGGAGCTCTGCCCGCAATGCGCCGACCCGCGCCGTGATGACACGCTGCTGTGTGTGGTGGAAGGGCCGACGGATGTCTACGCGGTGGAGCAGACTGGTTATCGCGGTCGCTACTTTGTGCTCAAGGGCCATCTGTCGCCACTCGACGGCCTGGGACCGGAAGCCATCGGCATTCCGCAACTGATGGAGCGTATCAGCCAGCAGGGCACCTTCACTGAGGTGATCCTCGCCACCAACCCGACGGTGGAAGGCGAAGCGACGGCGCATTACATCGCCCAGTTGCTCCACGAAAAAGGCCTGGTGGCGTCGCGCATTGCTCACGGTGTGCCATTGGGTGGCGAGCTGGATCTGGTCGACGGCGGCACCCTGGCGCACTCGTTTGCAGGGCGCAAGCCGATTGCGTTGTGACCGTGCCGACAGCCTCCTTCAAGGTGAGGTCTGGCGTCTGACCAGCTTTCTCATGGCGGATGCCAGGGCAGCGCTGTTGTCGTCCTTCCAAGGGTGATAGCCTGGCAGCAGGTACTGAATCCATACCCAGGCGTTGGAGGAGATCAAGCCTCTGACGCCAAACATCATCTTGAACAACTGCCAGTAGCCGGACAGCGCTTTGTCCGACCGCCTGCTTGCACAGAGTACCCGCAGCAGTGAGATATAAAAGGCACTCCAGAAGGGTGGACTTATAACCAATGTGGTCAGTGTGCGGTACACGTACTGCCGCCATCCTGGCGTGATCACCTGCTGCCAGACCTCAAAGGACACCGACTTGTGTTCGAGCTCCTCGAGTGAATGCCAAGTCAGCATGTCTCGATAGCCTTCGACGCTGCTCTGCAGAATGGATGGCATTTTCAACAGTTTTGACGAGGCGGCAGCGGTGTGATGTTCGAGCATCATGACCGTCGCCAACCTGAACCATCGGGCAACCCAGCGCTTTTGGGTGATACCGTACAAGGTCTGCCATCCCCGGATGATTTGGTCGACGGGCAGCCCGGCTGCCTCAATCAAGGCGTTGTAGCGTCGGTGCTCACGGCTGTGGATGGCCTCTTGCGCCACCAGACCGTCGATTTTCTCGATCAGCTCCGGATCTTCGATACTCTCGCGATATTCGCGCAGGCTCTCGATGATGTAGCGCTCCGTCAGCGGCGTTACGATGGACATAGTATTGAGCAATACCGTTGTCTGAACGCAGTGGTTGTGCCAGTCGGTAATGCGATCCGCCGGCAGGTCAAACTTCAGGTCTCTGCGCACCGGGATCATGGATATCAGGCCATCCTGGGTGCTCCCGTAATTGAGTTCTGCCGACACCGGCGCTGTATGATGATTCATCATTAATCCTCCGACTGAGTACTCTTGATTTCAGTAACCACGAAGATTAGATGTTCAGACGTTCAACAATGCCTCTGGCAGACCAACTGCAAGACTATTTCGCGATGGTGCCTGCGCGTTTATCGACGCGGCGTAATATCCCGCTCCACCGGCGGCGCATCCGGGTCCTGACCCACCGGAAACTTGCCTTTCAGGTGCCAGGCAAACGCGATGATTTCGGCAATCGTGCGGTAGAGCGGCTCGGGGATGCTGTCGCCCAGTTCCATGCGTGCCAGCAGTTTGACCAGTTCGGCGTTCTCGTAGATCGGCACTTCATATTCACGGGCAATGGCCAGAATGGCCTCGGCCAGCTGGTCGTCGCCCTTGGCGCTGAGCGTCGGGGCCTGTTGGCCGTCGTAGCTCAGGGCAATAGCCTGGCGCGGGACATGATCGGGTAGGGACATCAGGCGTTCTCGTCAATCCAGCGTTGTTCAAGGGCGGTGCGCGGGCCGCTGGGCGGTGCGCCGTGGCTGCAGGCCAGTTCGCCCACTGCCAGGCCGCAGGCAATCAGCCGCTCGCGCAAATATCCCAGTTCATGTTCGATCAAGGCCGCACTGTCGGGCCGCTCGGCCCATAGCTGACTGGACAGCGTGCCGCGCAACAACTGCGCATGCACCTGCAGCGGCCCCAACGGCTCAAGGTCGAATGCCAGATCGACTTTCCAGAGCTTTTCCCGGGTTTCCTTGATCTCGACATCGTCGCGGTCTTCGGCAGCTTCCTGATCCGGCTTGTCTTCACGCTGCACCTTGACCTGCAAGGGCACGATGTCATGCGCGTTACGCATCGGCACTTCCAGTTGCCAGGTGGTCACCTGCGTGCCGTCGGCATTGGTGCGGGTCTGCTCCAGACCGCCCAACTGGTGGCTTTGCAGGCGCGAAACAGCCGCCGCAGCCAGCTTGAGCAGAATCTCCAGGTCGTCCTCTTTTTCGCCACCGCTAACATTGCGCGACGGCAACGGAAAGATGCTCGGCTGGGTGCGTGCGGCAACCAGCCCAAGGGTGCCCAGGGCATTGCGAATCGCATTGGGCATGGCCCGCGCCAGGGTGTTGGAAGCAGCGGCGGCGCTGTAAGTGGTGTTGTCCGGCAACCCCGGCAGAATCTGTGCAATCAGGCGCATCAGGTTGGCTTTCATGTCCGGAACCTGAGCCGGATTGAGCCCGGCAAGCAGCTTCGCTTCCAGAAACACGCCGCTGGCATTGAGGGCCTGGGCGACGCCTTTCGGTGTGCTCATCTGCTCTATGTCGGGCAGATCGTCCAGCAACTGGCTGATGGCGGCTTGCAGCGGGGCGCTGATCCCAGAGTTGCTGGCAGGGCTGGCACTGGTTGTATTGGCTGACTGCAGGTTTTGCAGGGCGTTGATCAGGTTATCCAGCGAGCCCTGGCGGTTTTGCTGAGCAGCCAGTTGCTGCGCCACGGCCAGTTGATCGAAACGACCGGGCAGGGCGACGAAGTTCAGCGCCTGGTTGCCTTGTACCTGCGCGCTCAGCAGGCTGCCGACCGTCAGCGGCTGCGGGCTTTCGATGGTCAGGCTGGAGCCCGCCAGTGCAGTATTGAGCAGCATCACGATGGAGCGATAGGTGGGCGTTGCGGCACCCGGGTTTTGCGTGGCCAGTTGATTGACTGCCTGCGCGATCACCTGGCTGGTCATGACCTTGCCCTGCAACAGCGTGCCGACCGGCAATTGTTGCGTATCGATGCTGGTCATCGAGTTTTTCAGTGCGCTGTTGATCTGTTGCAGCGTCAGTGTCAGCTCGTTGGGCGAGGCTTGCGCCACCTGCAACAGGCTGCCGGGCGTGAACGGTACGCTGCTGGTGACCTGCAGGTTGGTCAGGCTGCCATTGGCGAGTACCAGCCGCAGCAGCAACTGGAAGTTCTGGTTGACCTGCTTGAGGGTCAGCACTTCGGCGTCGACGGTTTCGCCTTCGGGGATCAGATTATCCGCCGATTGCAGCAGGGTCAGCACCTGCGCAGGGGAGATGCCGGCGCGCAGCAGGGTTGTGGTAGGGATTGTCGCCGGGACGCTGGTGATGTCGCCTGTCATTGAAATATCGACCTGAGGAAATTGCCCCTTTGATAACAGGACTCGCATGTATAATACCGGCCAAAACCGGACCGGCCGCCATTAACTTCTCTTCATGTAACGGCCATATCACCCCCGACTTGAACCGCCTTTTACTGCGTATGTGTCTGTTTTGGTACATTTCGCGATGCTCCAGCACTGGAAACGCCCGATGATCCCAGCCCCCCCATTTTTGCAAGCGACGGCCCTGACGTGTGAGCGGGACGGGCGGATGCTTTTCGAAAACCTTGATCTGCAGGTGCGCACGGGGGACATGCTGCAGGTCAGCGGCCCCAATGGCAGTGGCAAGACCAGCCTGCTGCGCCTGTTGTGCGGGCTGATGCAACCCACGGCCGGGCACGTGCTGCTCAACGGCCAGCCAGCGGGCCGCCAGCCGACAGCGCCGGGGCTCAATCTGTTGTGGGTTGGCCATGCGTCGGCGCTCAAGGACCTGCTGACACCGCTGGAGAATCTTTCCTGGCTCTGTGCGCTTCATCATCCTGCCGATGCCGATGCCGATGCCGATGCCGATGCCGATGCCGATGCCGATGCCATTTTCAATGCGCTTGACGCGGTCGGGCTGGCAGGTTTCGAAGATGTGCCGTGTCACACCTTGTCGGCCGGGCAGCAGCGTCGCGTCGCGCTGGCGCGTCTGTATCTGCCAGGCCCGCCACTCTGGCTGCTCGATGAACCGTTCACCGCGCTGGACCGCCAGGGCATTGCCCAACTGGAACACCATCTTGCCGGGCACTGTGAAAAGGGCGGCATGATCGTCATGACCACTCATCACACCCTGAGCCGCCTGCCTGCGGGCTATCGGGACATCGATCTGGGGCAGTGGTCAGCATGAACAATGTCTTTGCCCTGCTGATCGCCCGTGAGTTTCGCCTGCTGGCCAGGCGTCCGGCAGAGCTTGCCAACCCGCTGGTGTTCTTTGCGATTGTGGTCGCCTTGTTCCCGCTGGCGCTGGGGCCGCAGACGCAATTGTTGCAAGCCTTGTCACCGGGGCTGGTCTGGGTCGCGGCACTGCTGGCCGTGTTGCTGTCGCTGGACGGGCTGTTTCGCAGTGATTTCGAGGATGGCTCGCTGGGACAGTGGGTTCTTTCGCCGCACCCGCTGGCCCTTCTGGTCTTGAGCAAAGTGCTGGCACACTGGGTTTTTTCCGGGCTGGCACTGGTATTGTTGTCGCCCTTGCTGGCGCTTATGCTGGGGCTGCCGGTGCGGTGCCTGCCGGTGTTGATGGTGTCGCTGCTATTGGGCACGCCAGTGCTCAGCCTGCTGGGTGCAGTCGGTGCGGCGCTGACCGTGGGTTTGAAGCGCGGCGGCCTGTTGCTGGCGTTGTTGATTCTGCCGCTGTACATCCCGGTATTGATTCTGGGCAGCGGTGCGTTGCAAGCCGCGCTGCAAGGCATGCCAGCGACTGGCTATCTGCTGTGGCTGGGCTGCCTGAGCGTGCTGGCGATCACTCTGACCCCCTTTGCGATAGCCGCTGGCCTGAAAATCAGCGTCGGTGAATAAATTGAGGTTCCGGGATCGAGAATTCGATGCCGGTCAACACCCTGGATACACCTGATGAAAAGCAACGCCATGAAAAGCAGCATCGGTTGGGCCTGGCTGCACACACTCGGCTCACCAAAAGGGTTTTACCGCATCAGCGCACGTCTGCTGCCGTGGCTGAGTGTGGCCGCTGCACTGCTGCTCGGCATCGGCATCATCTGGGGGCTGGCGTTTGCGCCGCCGGATTACCAGCAGGGCAACAGCTTCCGGATCATTTATATCCATGTGCCTGCCGCCATGCTGGCCCAGTCCTGCTACGTCATGCTGGCCCTGTGCGGCGTGGTCGGGCTGGTCTGGAAAATCAAACTGGCCGATGTCGCGCTGCAATGCGCTGCACCCATTGGCGCGTGGATGACCGCGCTGGCACTGGCGACCGGCGCGATCTGGGGCAAGCCGACCTGGGGCGCGTGGTGGGTCTGGGACGCGCGCCTGACCTCAATGCTGATTCTGCTGTTCCTGTATTTCGGCCTGATCGCGTTGGGCAATGCCATCAGCAACCGCGCCAGCGCTGCCAAGGCCTGTGCACTGCTGGCCATCGTCGGCGTGGTGAATATCCCGATCATCAAATATTCGGTCGAGTGGTGGAATACCCTGCACCAGGGCGCGACGTTCAGCCTTACGGAAAAACCGGCCATGCCTGCCGAAATGTGGCTGCCGTTGTTGTTCACGGTGTTGGGTTTCTACTGCTTCTTCGGCGTCGTATTGCTGCTGCGTATGCGCCTTGAAGTGCTGCGTCGCGAGTCGCGCACCCAGTGGGTCAAGGCCGAGGTTCTGCGGAGCCTGGGGCAAACGCCAGAACCGTCGGAGGGCAGGTCTTGAACTTCGCGTCATTCAGCGACTTTCTCGCCATGGGCCGCCACGGGCTGTTTGTCTGGTCGGCCTACGGTCTGTGCCTGTTGGTGTTGCTGATCAACGTGGCAATGCCGCTGGTGGCGCGCCAGCGGTTCCTGAAACAACAGGCGCGTCGCCTGAAACGGGAGAATCGTTGGTGAACCCGTTGCGCAAAAAACGTCTGTTGATCATTGCCGCCCTGCTGGCTGGCGTCGGGCTGGCCCTGACCCTGGCGCTCGGTGCGCTGAAGGAAAACATCAATCTGTTCTACACCCCAAGCCAGATCGCCAACGGCGAAGCACCGCTGGACACGCGCATTCGTGCTGGCGGCATGGTGGAAAAGGGCTCATTGCAGCGTTCGGCGGACTCGCTGGATGTGCGTTTTGTGGTCACCGATTTCAACAAGTCGGTGACCATCACCTATCGCGGCATTCTTCCCGATCTGTTCCGCGAAGGGCAGGGCATTGTCGCGTTAGGCAAGCTCAATGCGCAGGGTGTGGTGGTGGCCGATGAGGTGCTGGCCAAACATGACGAGAAGTACATGCCGCCCGAAGTCACCAAGGCGCTGCGCGACAGCGGCCAGGCGGTACCGGGCGGCTCTTCCACACCTGCGAAACAGGGCTGATCGATGATTCCCGAACTCGGCCATCTCGCGATGATTCTGGCACTCGGCTTTGCGCTGGTGCAGGCCATTATTCCGCTGATCGGTGCATGGCGCGGCGACCGCCTGTGGATGAGCCTGGCGCGTCCGGCGGCGTGGGGCCAGTTCAGTTTTCTGATCTTTGCCTTCGGTTGCCTGACCTACGCGTTCATGACCGACGACTTTTCCGTTACCTATGTGGCGCAGAATTCCAATACGGCGCTGCCCTGGTATTACAAATTCAGCGCCGTGTGGGGCGCGCATGAAGGCTCGTTGCTGCTCTGGGCGCTGATTCTCGGCGGCTGGACCTTCGCTGTTTCGGTGTTTTCCCGGCAATTGCCTCAGGTAATGCTGGCGCGGGTGCTCGCCGTGATGGGCATGATCAGCCTGGGCTTTCTGTTGTTTCTGATCCTCACCTCCAACCCGTTCGCCCGTCTTCTGCCGCAAATGCCTGCCAACGGACGCGATCTCAACCCCCTGTTGCAGGATATAGGCCTGATCGTGCATCCGCCGATGCTCTACATGGGCTATGTCGGTTTTTCCGTGGCCTTTGCCTTCGCCATCGCCGCCTTGCTTGGCGGCCGACTCGACGCCGCCTGGGCGCGCTGGTCGCGGCCATGGACGCTGGTGGCCTGGGCCTTTCTCGGTATCGGGATCAGCCTTGGCTCATGGTGGGCTTATTACGAACTGGGCTGGGGCGGCTGGTGGTTCTGGGACCCGGTGGAAAATGCCTCGTTCATGCCCTGGCTGGTGGGCACTGCGCTGATTCACTCGCTGGCGGTCACGGAAAAACGTGGCGTGTTCAAGAGCTGGACGGTATTGCTGGCGATTGCCGCTTTTTCCCTGAGCCTGCTGGGCACGTTCCTGGTGCGTTCCGGGGTGCTGACTTCGGTGCACGCCTTTGCCTCGGACCCGGCACGCGGCGTGTTCATTCTGATGTTCCTGCTGGTCGTGGTGGGCGGCTCGCTGACCCTGTTTGCGATTCGTGCGCCGGTGGTCAAAAGCCATGTCGGCTTCGGCCTGTGGTCGCGGGAAACCCTGTTGCTTGGCAATAACCTGTTACTGGTGACTGCTGCGTCGATGATCCTGCTGGGCACCCTTTATCCGCTGGTGATCGATGCCATGAGCGGAGCCAAGATGTCGGTCGGCCCGCCGTATTTCAATGCGCTGTTCGTACCGTTGATGGGGCTGTTGCTGGTGGTCATGGCGGTCGGCGTGCTGGTGCGCTGGAAGGACACACCGCTGAAATGGCTGCTGGGCATGCTCGCCCCGGTACTGGTCGGCAGCGCCGTGCTGGCGGTGATCGCCGCCCTGCTCATGGGCGATTTTCAGTGGGCGGTGCTGGCCACCTTCATGCTCGCCGCCTGGGTGCTGCTGGCCGGGGTCCGCGACTTGCTCGACAAGACCCGTCACAAGGGCCTGCTTCGCGGCGCGCTTGGCCTGACCCGCAGTTATTGGGGCATGCAGTTGGCGCACCTTGGTATCGTGGTGTGCGCGCTGGGCGTGGTGTTGTCCAGCCAGAACAGCGCCGAGCGCGATTTGCGCATGGCCCCTGGCGAGTCCACTGAGCTGGGCGGTTACGTCTTTGTATTCGAGGGCGCGAAGCATTATGAAGGGCCGAACTTCACCTCCGATCGCGGCACCGTTCGCGTCTTGCGCAACGGGCTTCAGCTCACCGAGCTGCACCCGGAAAAACGTCTGTACAGCGTGCAACAGTCAATGATGACCGAAGCAGGCATTGATGCCGGTTTCAGCCGTGATCTTTACGTAGCATTGGGTGAACCGCTGGGCAATGGCGCCTGGGCCGTACGGGTTCACGTCAAACCGTTTGTGCGCTGGATCTGGCTCGGCGGTCTGCTGACCGGTCTGGGTGGTGTGCTGGCGGCGTTTGACCGTCGTTATCGCACGCGGGTCAAAAGCAAGGTGCGCGAGGCATTGGGCATGTCGGGAGCTGCACTGTGAAACGCTGGGTCATGCTCCTTCCACTGGCGTTGTTTCTCGGCGTGGCGGCGTTCCTGTATCGCGGTTTGTATCTGGACCCCGCCGAGCTGCCGTCGGCGCTGATCGGCAAGCCGTTTCCGCAGTTTTCGCTGCCCGAAGTTCAAAGCAGCCGCGTATTGACCCGCGCCGACCTGCTGGGCAAACCCGCACTGGTCAACGTCTGGGGCACCTGGTGCGTGGCCTGTCGGGTGGAGCATCCTGTGCTGACCCGGCTGGCGCAGCAGGGCGTGCTGATCTACGGCGTTAACTACAAGGACGTCAACGCCGACGCGCTGAAATGGCTCAAGGAATTTCACGATCCTTATCAGCTGAATATCCGTGACGACGACGGCTCGCTGGGGCTGAACCTGGGCGTGTACGGTGCGCCGGAGACCTTCCTGATCGACCGTCAGGGCATTATTCGTTACAAGCATGTCGGGGTCATCGATGAGGCTGTGTGGCGAGAAAAGCTCGCTGCCCGTTACCAGCAATTGGTTGATGAGGCGCAGCCATGAAGCGCTGCCTGATGATTGTCCTGCTCAGCGTGCTGTGCTCAGGCATCGCCCACGCTGCCATCGACGCCTACACTTTTCGCGACGAGGCCGAGCGTGCACGCTACAGCGAACTGACCAAGGAACTGCGCTGCCCCAAATGCCAGAATCAGGACATCGCCGATTCCAACGCGCCTATTGCCGCTGACTTGCGCAAGGAAATCTACCGCATGCTGGGTGAAGGGCAGAGCAATCAGCAGAT
This sequence comes from Pseudomonas sp. Pme6b, assembly GCF_058129925.1. Taxonomy (NCBI): domain Bacteria; kingdom Pseudomonadati; phylum Pseudomonadota; class Gammaproteobacteria; order Pseudomonadales; family Pseudomonadaceae; genus Pseudomonas; species Pseudomonas sp. Pme6b. The sequence continues at coordinate 3,976,844 of NZ_CM176704.1, read as the reverse complement.
CATCGACTTCATCGTTGATCGCTACGGTGACTTCGTTCGTTACAAACCCAGCCTCAATGCGCGCACCTGGTTGCTCTGGTTCGGCCCGGCCGGTCTGCTGATCGGCGGTCTGGTGGTGATCTGTTTCATCGTCGGGCGGCGTCGCAAGGCGAACTCCGAACAGGCCGATGTGCTTTCCGAGGATGAGCGACAACGCCTCGCCGCTTTGCTGGATGACCACCGCCCATGACCGATTTCTGGATCGCGACCGGGCTTCTCTTGCTCGTGGCGCTGGGGTTTCTGCTGATACCGGTGCTGCGCGGCCATCGTGCGCAACGTGAAGAAGATCGCACAGCCCTGAACGTGGCGTTGTATCAGGAGCGGCTTAGCGAGTTGCAGGTTCAGCAAGAGCAGGGCGTGTTGTCGGTGACGCAATTGCAAGGCGCTCGTGCCGAAGCTGCGCGCAAGCTGCTCGCCGACACTGAAGGCGCAGAGCCTGCCCGCACATCGCGTCTGGGCAAGCCCTCGCTGGTGCTGGCTGCGGTGCTGGTCCCTGTATTGGGGCTGGCGGGTTATCTGCAACTGGGTGCCAGTGACCGGGTTGAACTGAGCCGCGAATTCGCTCGACCACCAACCTCGCTGGCAGACCTGACCCAGCGCCTGGAGCGCAGCGTGCAGGCTCAGCCGGATTCAGCCGAAAACCTGTATTTTCTGGCGCGCAGCTACATGGCGCAGAACCGCCCCGGTGACGCCGCGCAGATGTTCGAGCGCTCGGTGGCACTGGCCGGAAGATCGCCAGAGTTGCTCGGGCAGTGGGCACAGGCGTTGTATTTCGCCAGCGACAAACACTTCACCGCACAGGTGCAGGCGCTGACCGACGAAGCGCTGCAGGCCGACCCCAACGAAGTCACCAGCCTCGGCCTGCTGGGGATTGCCGCGTTCGAAACACAGCGTTATCAGGCAGCCGTGGATTACTGGACCCGCCTGCTGGCGGCGTTGCCCGCGCAGGACGCTTCGCGCTCGGCGCTGGAAGGCGGCATAGCCCGCGCCAGAGAAAACCTTGCCGGGCAGGCCGCGCCGGTCAAGGCCAGGGCGCTCAAGGTGCGTGTCACGCTGGCTGCCTCGCTCAAGGGTAATGTTCAACCGGGTGACAGCGTGTTCATCTTCGCCCGTGCAATCAACGGCCCGGCCGCGCCACTGGCGGTCAAACGCATCACGGTGGCGGACCTGCCTGCCGAGGTTGAACTGAGTGATGCCGATGCAATGATGCCGCAACTGAACCTGTCGAACTTTGCGCAAGTCCAACTGGTTGCGCGAGTGTCTCGCGCAGGGCAGCCAACCACCGGTGAGTGGGTTGGCCGCAGTCAGCCGCTGGCCAGCGATACTCAGGCGCAGCAGGCGTTGATCATCGACAGTCCGGATAACTAGAGAAATCGCTTATGTACCGTACCGCACGCATCACCTTGTTGGGGCTGGTCGTTGGCCTGAGTGCCTGTGCTGTCCAGCATCCGGCACCGCCTCACAGCCAGGATCCGATCCTTAACCTGCCGGGCGGCCAGCAACCCGGCGCACCGCGCCCGAACACGGCGCCTGCCGAGCCTGCCAAAGCGCCAGCCGCAGCGCCGAAGACCTCGGCCAGTTTCGCCCCGCCACCGGGCGGTGGCAGCCATTGGGACCCGCGCCTGGGGGTGTACGTGATGGACGATCAGCCCAACACCTTCTATCGCCAGCGTACTTACTATCAGTGGAACAACGGCTGGAGCTGGGCAACCAACCCTAACGGTCCGTGGCAGGCGACCGACGCCAGCGGCGTTCCGGCCGGGCTGGGTAAGCAGTTCAGTAACTGATTCAAGCCTGCAAATGAAAACGGCGACCTGATGGGTCGCCGTTTTGCGTTTCGGGGGACTTATTTGCCCGGATAGATCTGGTCGAACACACCACCGTCAATGAAGTGGGTCTTCTGCACTGTGCGCCAGTCACCGAAGGTTTTCTCGACCGACAGGAAGTCCACTTTCGGGAAGCGGTCGGTGTATTTGGCCAAGACCTGCGGATCACGTGGGCGCAGGTAGTTTTTCGCCGCGATTTCCTGACCTTCCGGTGACCACAGGTATTTCAGGTAATCTTCGGCCAAGGCGCGGGATTTTTTCTTGTCCACGACCTTGTCGACCACACTCACTGGCGGCTCGGCTTCTGCCGACACGGACGGGTAGACCACTTCAAACTGGTCGCGACCGAATTCACGAGCGATCATTTCCGCTTCGTTTTCGAAGGTCACCAGCACGTCGCCGATCTGGTTAGTCATGAACGTTGTGGTCGCGCCTCGACCGCCCGTGTCGAGCACGGGCACATGGCGGAACAGTTCACCGACGAATTTCTTCGCGGCCGCTTCATCGCCACCTTTTTTCAGGGTGTAGCCCCAGGCCGACAGGTACGTGTAGCGGCCGTTGCCCGAGGTTTTCGGGTTAGGCACGATGACTTCCACGCCATCCTTGATCAGGTCCGGCCAGTCTTTCAGGGCTTTCGGGTTGCCCTTGCGCACGATAAAAACAGTGGCCGAGGTGAACGGCGCACTGTTATTCGGCAGGCGGCTGACCCAGTCTTTCGGCACCAGCTCGCCATTGTCGGCCAGCGCGTTGATATCGGTCGCCATGTTCATGGTGATGACGTCAGCCGGCAGCCCGTCGATGACCGAGCGCGCCTGCTTGCTCGAACCGCCAAAGGACTCTGCACGGTCACGTCTTCATTTTTCTCGGCTTTCCAATGCTTCTGGAAGGCGCTGTTGTAGTCCTTGTAGAAATCACGCATCACGTCGTAGGAGACGTTGAGCAGCGTCGGGGCTGCCTGGGCAGCGCTGGCAAAGGCCAGGCCAGCGGCCAGTAGCGAGGCGGCGAAGAGTTTATTCACTGCAGGGTCCTTGAGATGAAGAATTGTGTGTAAAGCCTGATGGCGTAATGCCGCGACACTATCAGTATCGCGCCTGCTGTTTAAAGACTGAAAAGGTCTTTGCTTATGCCTTGGACTCTACTTTTGCAAACAATTGATTACCGCAGCGTGAGCAGAACGCCGCGCCGTGTTCGTGGAAGTTCTTCGAGCACACCGGGCAATCGTGTTTCAACTGTTCGCCGCGCATGGCGTTGGCCAGTTCGGCGGTGAATATACCGGTGGGCACGGCGATGATCGAGTAGCCGATGATCATCACCAGCGACGAGAGCATCTGCCCGACCGGCGTCTTCGGCACGATATCGCCAAAGCCCACAGTGGTCAGGGTCACGATAGCCCAGTAAATGCCTTTGGGGATGCTGGTGAAGCCGTGCTCCGGGCCTTCGATCACGTACATCAGCGTGCCGAACACCGTGACCAGAGTGGAAACAGTGACCAGAAACACGATGATCTTCTGCTTGCTGCCGCGCAGCGCAGCAAGCAAATAGTTGGCCTGGCGCAGGTAAGTGCCGAGCTTGAGCACCCGGAAAATCCGTAGCATACGGATGATCCGCACGATCAGCAGGTATTGCGCGTCGCTGTAATAGATCGACAGAACCCCCGGCACAATGGCCAGCAGGTCGACCAGCCCGTAGAAACTGAACGCGTACTTCAGCGGTCGGGGCGAGCAGTACAGGCGCAGGATGTATTCGATCGCGAACAGCAGCGTAAAGCCCCATTCGATCCAGGCGAACAGCATTGCGTAATCGCGATGAATACTCTCGATGCTGTCGATGACCGTGACCAGCAGGCTGAGCAGAATCGCGACCAGCACAATCTTGTCAAACGTTCTGCCAGCAGGCGTATTCGCCTCGAAAATAACGATATGCAACCGCTCGCGGCGGCTGAGAGAGGTGTCCATGGTGCTTCCCGATTCGAATATCGGCAGAGCCTAGGAGCATGGGCGGGTGAGTGCAAGTGCGTTGGCACCCCATTCAAAGATCGGATGCAGAGCGTCCAGAACAGCGTTACTACGCTGGAGGGTCAGGAACGATAACCTCAACTATCCTCATTGACGAAAGCGCAAGGTTGCCGAGGGCAACTCGCCGTAGTACTTGCGATATTCCTGCGAGAACCGCCCCAGGTGCGCAAACCCCCATTTCATTGCGATATCGGTCACCGAATCGGTACCGGGGTTGCGCAATTCCAGGTGTACGCGCTCCATGCGTACGTTGCGCAGGAACGCCATCGGACTGATGTTGCGAAACTCCCGGAACCCGGAAAATAGCGTACGCACGCTGACCCCCGCATGCTCGGCCAGTTGTTCGATGGACAGCGGCTCATGAGCGTGGGCGAGGATGAACTCTTCGGTGCGTTTGACAAAGTACGGCGAAACCCGACGGGCCGGTTCCGGCGCGCTCAACGGGTTTTGCAGGGTGTTTGGCTGCCCGTAGATAAGGGCATTGATCAGCGTCGCTTCAAACTGCTTGAGCACCAGCGGGTTATGGATGGGGTGCCCGTCGCAGGCCAGTGCATCGGCCAGTGCACCGAGCAACTGCAGAAAGTAGCTCGCGTTAGGATGGGTCAGCAGCAGTTCGGGTTTGAAGCGCAGCGGGGTTTTCAAACCATGGCCCAGATGCTGGGCACAATGTTTTTCGACCTCTTGCCGATCCAGACGCAAGGCCAGTTGTGGAGCATCGGCGGCCCAGCGCATCGAAACCGGTGTGTCGGGCGAGATGATTGAGGCGCATTGTGCCGAGGACGTAAAACGCACGCCGTCACAGTGGATCTCGGCACTGCCGCGCGTTGGAATCTGAATCAGAAAGAAATTTTCCAGTCGGCCCGGATCGATGCTCACCGGCACCCCGTACTCCAGCCGGCTCAACGACAGCTTGCCCAGATGCACATGGTGCATGGAAGCACTGACTTCCTGCGTGGATGTCGCCACCTTCAGATCATGAGGTTTGAATACCTTGCCCACCTGTTCACGAATGCGTTCCCGGTCATGCAGCAAAAAGAGACGGTTCTGCGCTGTAAACAGCGGCGTGTTTTCAAAAAGCGCCCCACCCAATTCCGAATTCATGGCAACTCTCACTCGTGCACGGTTTCAAGGCAGCTTGAGTCTTTATGTCACCCGCCATTTTCACACTGCGGATAACGCTCGCAGTTTCTGGATACTGCGGCCGCTCTGCTGTTTCTTTTTGGCCACTTTTTTGTGGTCCTGACGAGTACTTAGCAAACGCCACGCCAGTTCTACGCATGCGGATTTATTGCGTATCGAAAGAAAAAAAGCGTTGTGCAACTTTCCGCGCCGTCCGGACAGGGCCCGCAGCCAGCGGATAGTGGATCCCGTTCAAGGCTCGCAAGATTGGCTCCAACTTCACACGATGTTGGAGACTCGCAAATGAACGGTCGCTATGTCAGCGTCAATGCGCACGATGGAAGACAGTTCCAGGCCTACGTGGCCACTGCAATCGGTGGAAGCGGCCCCGGAGTGGTGCTTTGCCAGGAAATATTCGGGGTCAATCAGGCAATGCGCGACGTTGCCGACTTCCTCGCCGAGGAAGGCTACAGCGTACTGGTGCCCGATCTGTACTGGCGGCAGAAGCCTGGCGTCGAGCTGGGTTACAGCGAAGAGGATTTTCAGCAGGCGTTCGGTTTTTATCAGGCGTTTGACGAGCGTGCCGGTGTCGATGACATTCGCGCCAGCCTGCATGCCCTGCGCCAACTGCCTGAATGCACCGGCAGTGCTCAAGGGGTGGTGGGTTATTGCCTGGGCGGCAAGCTGGCGTATCTGGCCGCCTGCCGCCTACCCGAGGTGGCGTGTGCAGTTGGCTATTACGGGGTTGGCATAGAGAAGGCGCTGGCCGAGCTGGAAGGGCTGCAAGGTCGCCGTCTGGTGTTGCACGCTGCCGAGCTGGATCAATTCTGCCCCACAGAGGCCCGTGCCGAGATATTTGCCGCCGCACAGAACACGCCGGGCGTGGAAACCTACCTTTATCCCGGCGTCGATCACGCCTTCGCCCGTCCCAACGGCCACCACTTCAACAAGCCCGCCGCGCTGATGGCGCATGAACGCACTGTGGCGGCACTGCGCCGCACGCTTGGCCCCGAATACGACCTGTCAGCGCTCTGGGAAGAGCACATTCGCCATGAGTTCGAGACCCGTGACGTGCCCGCAACCATGGCCACCATGGTTGCCGAACCGTACGTCAATCACATTCCGACCATGACCGGCGGTGTCGGCCATGCGCAATTGAGCCGCTTCTATCAGCACCATTTTGTGCACGGCAACCCGCAGGACATGGCGCTGACGCCTATTTCCCGAACGGTGGGCGCTACCCAGATCGTCGACGAATTCATCATGACCTTTACCCACGACAGCGAGATCGACTGGATGCTGCCGGGCGTCGCTCCCACGGGGCGCAAGGTGCAGATACCGATGCTTGGCGTGGTGAAGTTTCGAGGCCCCAGGCTTTGTCACGAGCACATCTATTGGGACCAGGCCAGCGTGCTGGTGCAGGTCGGTCTGCTCGACCCGTCCGGGCTGCCCGTCGCCGGGGTTGAAACCGCCCGCAAACTGCTTGATGAGAGCCTGCCTTCCAACAGCCTGATGCCCAACTGGGCGAACAGTGCCGACCAAAGCGCCTGAGGATTAACCATGTCTACATTTCTGAACTCCGATGCCTTGCACGGCAAGGTCGCTTTGATCAGCGGCGGCGCAACACTGATCGGCATGGCCGTGGCCCGTGGACTGATCGATGCTGGCGCGCGAGTGGCGCTGTTCGACATTGACGCCGAAGCCGGTCAGCGCGCTGCCGAACAGCTGGGCAAGCAGGCGCGATTTTTCCCCGTTGATATCACCAGGGATGAAGAGATCAGCGAAGCCCTGACCGGGGTGCGCCAGGTGTTGGGCTCGGTAAACCTGCTGATCAACCTGGCCTGTACCTATCAGGATGACGGCTTTGCTTCCTGCCGCGAAGACTGGCTGCAAGCATTGAACGTCAATCTGGTTTCGGCCATCGCTCTGGCTCAGGCCGTACACGACGATCTCAAGGCCAGTGGCGGTGCGATTGTCAATTTCTCTTCCATTTCTGCGGGCTGCGCGCAGACCGGTCGCTGGCTGTACCCGGTTTCCAAGGCGGCGATCAAACAATTGACCCGCAGCATGGCTATGGACTTAGCCCCCGACGGCATTCGTGTCAATTCGGTATCACCGGGCTGGACCTGGTCGCGGGTAATCGCCGAGGTCAGTGGTGGCGATCGCGCCAAAGCCGATCAGGTGGCGGCTTCGTATCACCTGCTGGGCAGGCTCGGCGAGCCCGCTGAAGTGGCCAACGTCGTGACTTTCCTGTGCTCGTCAGCAGCCAGCTTTGTCACCGGTGCCGACTATGCCGTGGACGGCGGCTATTCGGCGATGGGGCCCGAGCAGAACCTGTCTGCCATCCCGCGCCTGGCGCAGTGATGGCTTCGGTAGACACGCAGCCTTTTCATAACGCTTGGCCCCGGTGTGACACGCCTACCCACTCACAACAACAGGAATGCCATCATGCGTCGTATTGCAATCGTCGGAGCCGGCCAGGCCGGTCTGCAACTCGCTCTCGGGCTACTTGCCGAGGGCTATCACGTCACCCTGACCACCAACCGCACGGGCGAGCAGATTCGCAACGGCAAGGTCATGTCCAGCCAGTGCATGTTCAACACCTCGCTGCAGACCGAACGTGATCTGGGGCTCAACTTCTGGGAGCAGCAATGCCCGGCTGTCGAGGGTATCGGCCTGACCGTGCCGCACCCGGAGCTGCCCGGCGAGCAACTGTTCAGTTGGGCCGCGCGGCTGGATCGCTACGCTCAGTCAGTGGATCAGCGGGTGAAAATGCCGGTATGGATGGACGAGTTCGTCAAACGTGGCGGCGAGCTGGTCATTGCCGATGTGGGCATCGACGAGCTGGAAACCTTGTCGTTGAACCATGATCTGGTGCTGCTGGCCGCTGGCAAGGGCGAAGTGGTCAACCAGTTCGCCAAAGACCCGCAACGCACGCAGTTCAGTCAGCCGCAGCGGGCGCTGGCGCTGACCTACGTAAAGGGCATGACGCCGGTTTCGCCGTTTTCCAGGGTGGCGTTCAATCTGATTCCCGGAGTCGGCGAATACTTTGTGTTTCCTGCGCTGACCACCAGCGGCCCTTGCGAAATCATGGTGTTCGAAGGTATCCCCGGCGGCCCTCTGGACTGCTGGCAGGACATCAAGACGCCTGAAGCCCACTTGCAGAAAAGCCTGGAAATCGTTCGCCAGTACCTGCCCTGGGAAGCCGAGCGTTGCCACAACCTGAGCCTCACCGACGATCAGGGTTTCCTCTCCGGGCGCTTCACGCCGATGGTCCGCCGCCCGGTACTGACCCTGCCGTCCGGACGTCAGGTGTTGGGTATGGCTGACGCGCTGGTGGTCAACGACCCAATCACCGGACAAGGCTCCAACAACGCCGCCAAGTGCAGCAAGGTCTATCTGCAATCGGTGCTCGATCGTGGCGATCAAGCGTTCGATCAGGCGTGGATGGAGCAGACCTTCGAGCAGTACTGGAGCTACGCCCGGCATGTGGTGGAGTGGACCAACAGCATGCTCACGCCGCCGCCCCGGCATTTGCTCGAACTGCTCGGCGCGGCCAGCCAGTCACTGCCGCTGGCTTCTGCCATCACCAACGCGTTCGACGACCCGCGCCAGTTTGCTCCGTGGTGGTTCGACGCCGAACAATGCCAGGCCTTTATCCAGAAGAACAACAAACAAGCGGCATAAGACTGCTGCCAGAGGGAGCCCCTATGAGCACTGATATCGAAACCACCCAGCCACTGTGTGACGCGAAAGACTCTGACCCCCGCGACTTGCGCGGTCTGTTGGGCCAGTTCGCCACTGGCGTCACGGTCATAACGACCTGCACTGCCGACGGACGCAAGGTGGGCATGACCGCCAACTCGTTTTCATCGGTTTCGCTGGAGCCCGCGCTGGTGCTCTGGAGCCTGGCACGCAGCGCACCGAGCCTGAACGATTTCTGCGAGGCCAGCCACTTTGCGATCAACGTGCTCGGTGCCGAGCAGCATGGCCTGTCGCGGCACTTTTCCCGACCTTCCAGCGACAAGTTCGCCGGCGTGGCACACGCGGCCGGTACGGCTGGCGTACCGCTGCTCGATGACGTGGTCGCTACGCTGGTGTGCCGCAACGTGCGCCAGTACGAGGGCGGTGACCACCTGATCTTCATCGGCGAAATCGAGCATTACCGATACAGCGGCGCAGAACCGCTGGTCTTTCACGCAGGCCAGTACCGGATTGCCGCCGCGCACCCCGGACTGGCCCAGTAAGCCTGCCGCACGACATGCAGAAAAACGGGGAGATAAACGCATGAAAACGCAACTGATGTGTGTTTGCGGGGCGGGTTTATTGATCGCACAAGGGGCCGGTGCCTATGACTTGCCGGTGGTCAATCTGGGCCTGACCAGCTTTCTGGACGGCGGTTTGCCCGCAGGTCCCGGATGGTACTTGCAAGAGTATTTCCAGAATTACAGCGCTGATCGCCTGCGCGACAAGGACGGCAAAGCCCTGGGTTTGCCTAAGCAGGATCTGGATTATCAGGTCGCGGTGACGCAGCTCAGCTACCTGTCGAACGTGCGTCTGGGCAACGCCAGCCTGGGGCTGAACGCAGTATTGCCTGTGGTGACGCGCATGAAGGTCGACGACGGGCTGAACAACGCCGCGTTGCGCGGCCAGACCGGTATGGGCGATCTGTTGATCGGGCCGTTCATTCAGTTCGACCCGGTGATGGGGCCGGCCGGGCCGCGCTTCGTGCAGCGCATTGAGTTGCAGGTCAACCTGCCTACCGGCGAGTACGACGACAAACACGCAATTAACCCTGTCAACAACGCCTGGTCGTTCAATCCGTATTGGGCTGCGACCTACTGGTTCACGCCGAAGTGGACGGCGTCGGTTCGCGCGCACTACTTGTACAACGGCAAGAATGACGACCCGGCACAGTCGTTCGGCAATGTCAGCGATATTCAGGCAGGGCAGGCGCTGCACGCCAACTTCGCGACTGAGTATGCGGTCACCGATCAGCTTCGGCTGGGGATCAACGGTTACTGGCTCAAGCAGATCACCGACACCCAGGTCGACGGTCACGACGTTTCCGGGCGTAGGGAAAAAGTCTGGGCAATCGGGCCAGGTGCGATGTACAGCTTCTCTCAAAACGACCATGTGTTCGTCAACGCGTACTTCGAACAGGATGTCGAAAATCGTCCTGACGGCAGTCGCGTGCAGATGCGCTACGTTCACCATTTTTAAATCACCGCAGGCGCTGCTCCACAGCTGACTCGGGTTTTGCCTGTCGTTGCGACAGGCTTTTTTTCTGCGTGCGAGTTTTCGATATGACCATTCCTTCTAATAGCTCTGCACCCAGCAGGCCTGCACTGATTTGCCGGACCAACCTCAAAGGTCAGATCAAACACTGCTCCGATGGATTTGCCCGCGAGCATGGTTACGCTCGCGATGAGCTGCTGGGGGCCTCGGTGACGCTGCTTCGTCACGAGTTGATGCCCGCCGCTGTCTTTGCAAGCCTGTGGTCGACGCTGGGCCAAGGCACACCGTGGATGGGCATCGTCTGCAACCGTCACAGGGACGGCAGCCAGCGTTGGCATAATGTGTACATCAAACCGGTGTATGGCAGCGAAGGTGTGCAGGGTTACGGTGCCATCTATCTGCCACTAAGCAGTGAGCAACAACACCGTGCCCAGGTATTTTTTGCCCGCTGGCAGCGTCGTGGCTCGCCGGTCTCGGCGGTTGCGGCGGTTGCGGCGATGACTCGCTGGTTGTCGTGGAGCTGGCCGACTCTGCTGGTCGGTTCCGGCATCGCTCTGGCCTGCGCGGGGCTGGAGTCGGCCTGGCTGCAAGGTGTCAGCGCATTGCTGGGTGTCCTTGTGCTCACGGGTTGGCAGAGCTGGCGTCAAAACCGGCAAGTGCGGGCGGTACTGGCGTCGCACCCCAAAGCGTTCGCCGCCCCTGCGCTGGCCGGGTTGTACGCTGACCTGAGCGCTACGCCAGCGTTGGTCAACATGGCCTTGATCGCCGGGGAGGCGCGTCTGCAAACCGCCCTCAGCCGGATTGGCATGAGTGGCCGGTTGATTGACGAGCACATGGGCGCGCTGCATGAACTGATCGGACACGAGGCACGGCGACTCGAAGAGCAGCGCAGTGAATCCGATCAGTCGGTGGTGGCGTTGAGCGAGATGACTGCGACCATCCAGGAAGTCTCTCGCAACCTGCAACACAGTGCTGAAGCCACCGGCCAGGCGGTGGAACAATCCAGTCAGGGGCAAGCCCTGGCTGAACAGAGCTTGTCGGCCATGCAGCGGTTGAATGCCTCGGTCGCCGAAATTTCCGCTGCGGCCGGCGAGCTTTCGACGGCAACCGAATCCATCGGCAGCATCACTGACATCATCAGCAACATTGCCGGACAGACCAACCTGCTGGCGCTCAATGCCGCCATCGAAGCCGCGCGTGCCGGTGATGCCGGGCGCGGCTTCAGCGTGGTGGCCGATGAGGTTCGGCAACTGGCGACCCGCACCCAGGAAGCCACGCTGAATATTCAGCCGCTGTTGCAGCGTTTTCGCCAGACCACCGAACAGACGGTGCAGCTCACCCATGAGGGGCAGACGCTTTCCCGGCAAGGCATGACAGCGGTCACGTCGGTGCGTGAAAGTTTCTCTCAGGTCAACGAAGCGCTGGACCGGATTTCCTCCATGAGCGTACAGATCTCCAGCGCCATGGAGCAGCAGGGGCAGGTCGCTGAAGACCTGAACCAGCAAGCCATGCGGATCGCCGACGCCTCGCGACAAAGTGCGGCCAAGGCACTGGATGGCCGACGCATCAGTGAGGAAATCGGCCATCAGGTGGAGGGTTTGAGGAGCCTCGCCGAGCGCTTTGATCGTTAGCGGTTACGGCTACTGTCTCGCCAGGCTGAAGATTTGTGACGCAGAGCGTCACGAACTGCATGCCAACGCGGAGCATTGGCACGATAGTTATAAGTCTCGTGGGGGCCTGCGGCCAATCAAAGCAGATTTGTGGATGACAAAGAGCGTTGCACAGGGGCGATCAGTGTCGGCTGCCGCGTTCCAGCGTCTGCGAGGGCAGCTCGCCGAACAGGCGCTGGTAGTCCTGTGCAAAGCGCCCCAGATGATTGAAGCCCCATTGCGAGGCAATGGCCGCGATGTTGTAGCCACTGTGCCCCTGCAACAGGCTGCGTCGCGCCGACTGGAGTCGAAAACGCTTGAGGTAGGCCACGGGCGAGACGCCGAAGTGCGTCTTGAAACTGTCGTGCAGTTTCTGCGGCCCTATACCGGCCGCGCGTTCGATATCGATCAGGTGGATATCATCGCCGCAATGGTCTTCGATGAACTGTTGCGCCCGTTTCAGATAGGCCGGACAGCGGCTCTGGACCTTTTCGTTCAGGGCCGCCGAATAGTTGTTCGGTTGCGAGAGAATCAAGCCTTTGATCAGGCTGCGCTCCAGGTCCCGCGCCATCGGCAGGTGCTCGAAATAGTCGCAGTCGCCGTCCATTTCATCGACCAGATACCGCACCATGCGCCACCACGACGCCGTGGCACCCAGCTCCGCGTTGATACACGGCTCAAACACCAGCGGCGCCTGGGCCGGGCGCTCCAGCAACTCGTCCAGCACGCGCTGCATTGAGCAGCAGTCAATCGCCACCTGCAACTTGCGGCAGTTGCCGGTGATGCTCAGTCGCTGCGAGTCGAACGGCGAAATAATCAGCCCGGTTCCGGCATTGGAACGCAACAGCCCCTTGCCGCAGTCAAGCTCCTGCTCGCCGTCCAGCGGCAGGCTGATGCTGTAGCTCTTCAACGAACTGCCGGGCTCGACGCCGATCACCACATCGGTGCCGTACTGGATACGCCCCAGCACCGTAGACATTGCGCTGAGCACGTTCGCCGAATGTTCGAATTCCAGGCAATGCGGAGCGCTGGCCTGAAGGCTGTGCGGGCCGCAGATGGTCGACATCCAGGCCCGCGCGCCGTCCAGATCATGGTGCGCGGCATGAAGGCCATGGGCGCGCAAGTCGTTGGGCAAAACAGCTTCACTCTTCATATCGATGCCCTGCCGGTAGGTCTGCCGGTAAGTCCGGTCTGGTTCTGATCAGGTTCTGCTCACGTTACTGCAGCGCGTATGCCGCCTCTATCCACTTACTGCAAATAACCGCAAAACGGATACGTTCTGCCGGGAAAACGGATAGAAGGGCAGTGCTGCGGGGCGTTCAATCAGTTCAAGGCTGATGACTCTAAAAAGGAGCCCCCTGATGAGCAGCGCAAAAACCGTAAGCCAATGGCAGCACTTTGTTGAAGGTTGTCTGGATTTTCGTCCCGTCGAAGGTGTGTACCGCATTGCCCGGGAGATGTTCACCGAGCCCGAGCTGTTCGATCTGGAGATGGAACTGATCTTCGAAAAGAACTGGATCTACGCCTGTCATGAAAGCGAAATTGCCAATAATCACGACTTCATGACAATGCGCGCCGGTCGCCAGCCGATGATCATCACCCGTGATGGCAGCGGCCAGCTCAATGCATTGATCAACGCCTGTCAGCATCGCGGCACCACCCTGACCCGGGTCGGCAAGGGTAACCAGTCGACGTTTACCTGCCCGTTCCATGCCTGGTGTTACAAAAGCGATGGTCGCCTGGTGAAGGTCAAGGCGCCCGGCGAGTACCCGGAAGGCTTCGACAAGGCCACGCGTGGTCTGCGCAAGGCGCGCATCGAAAGCTACAAGGGGTTTGTTTTCATCAGCCTCGATGTGCATGGCAGCGACAGCCTTGCCGACTACCTGGGCGATGCCAAGGTGTTTTTCGACATGATGGTCGCGCAGTCGGCTACCGGTGAACTGGAAGTGCTGCCGGGCAAGTCGGCCTACACCTACGACGGCAACTGGAAACTGCAGAACGAAAACGGTCTGGACGGTTATCACGTCAGTACCGTGCACTATAACTACGTCGCCACGGTGCAGCACCGCCAGCAGGTCAACGCCGAAAAGGGCGCAGCGGCGGGCAGTACGCTGGACTACAGCAAGCTGGGGGCCGGTGATGCAGACACCGACGACGGCTGGTTCTCGTTTCATAACGGTCACAGCCTGCTGTTCAGCGACATGCCCAACCCGAGCGTACGCCCCGGTTACGCGACCATCATGCCGCGCCTGGTGGAGGAATACGGGCAGAGCAAGGCTGAATGGATGATGCACCGGCTGCGCAACCTGAACATCTACCCGAGCATGTTCTTCCTCGACCAGATCAGCTCGCAACTGCGCATTATCCGCCCGCTGGCCTGGAACAAGACCGAAATCAACAGTTTCTGCCTGGGCGTCAAGGGTGAGTCCGACGCCGACCGCGAAAACCGCATCCGCCAGTTCGAAGACTTTTTCAATGTGTCCGGGCTGGGCACGCCGGATGACCTGGTGGAGTTTCGCGAGGCCCAGCGTGGCTTTCAGGCGCGCCTGGAACGCTGGAGCGACATCTCGCGCGGGTACGAAAAATGGGTCGACGGGGCAACACCCAACAGCGAGGCCATCGGCATCTCGCCGGTACTCACCGGCACCGAGTTCACCCACGAAGGGCTGTACGTCAATCAGCACGGTAACTGGCAGCGCTTCCTGCTTGAAGGGTTGGCACGCAAGGCCGCTGAAGAACACTCCCTGAAACTGCGTGAGGTCTGAACATGAGCGCCCAATTGCAGTACCGCATCGAGCAGTTCCTGTACCACATGGCCGAAGTCTGCGATGCCCAGGATTGGGATCGCTACCTGGACCTGTTCAGTGAAGACAGCGAGTTCCACCTGCCGCAGTGGGATTCGGAGCATGTCTACACCACCGATCCCAGAAAAGGCATGTCGCTGATCTATTACCCCAACCGCGGTGGCCTGGAAGATCGTGTCTACCGCCTGCGTACCGGCAAAGCGGCGTCAACCATCCCGATGCCGCGCACGCTGCACCTGATCAGCAATGTGCGCATCGCACCTGCGGGTGAGGGTGCAAATGGGCAGGCGGGCGAACTGGACGTGCAGGTCAACTGGCACACCCTGTATTACCGCCTGCAAGTTGCGGAGCAGTTCTTCGGACGCGCCAGCTATCGCCTGCGTCCTGATGGCGACAGCTGGAAAATCGCCCGCAAACACGTGGTGCTGCTCAACGACACCATCAACTCGGTGCTCGATTTCTATCACCTCTGAGGTAGCGGAGCGGACATGACTTATAAGGTCGCTTTCAGTTTTGCTGACGGCAAGACGCTGTTCTGCAACGTGCAGAACAATGAACTGTTGCTGGATGCTGCGTTACGCAGCGGGATCACGTTGCCGATGGATTGCCGCGAAGGCGTGTGCGCCACCTGTCAGGGGCGTTGCGAGTCGGGGCAGTACACCCAGGATTACGTGGACGATGAGGCGCTTTCGGCCAGCGACCTGGCGCAACGCAAGGTGCTGAGCTGCCAGACCCGGGTGAAGTCCGATGCGGCGTTCTACTTCGATTTCGCCTCCAGCCTGTGTGACAACACCGGCCCGAGCGCCCTTCAAGGCAAGGTCAGCCAGGTCGAACTGGTTTCGCAGGGCACCGCCATCGTGCAGGTGACGCTGGATGAGCAGAACAGTGGGCTGGATTATCTGCCCGGCCAGTACGCCCGGTTACAAATTCCCGGCACTGATCTGCGTCGCTCTTACTCGTTTGCCAATGCTCCCGGCAGTAACACGCTGGAGTTCCTGATTCGCCTTTTACCTGACGGGGCGATGAGCAACTACGTGCGTGACCGCTGCCAGGTGGGTGACGTGATTCAGTTCGAAGCACCACTGGGCACGTTCTACCTGCGCCATGTCGATCGGCCGCTGACGCTTGTTGCCGGAGGTACGGGGCTGTCCGCCTTCCTCGGCATGCTCGATCAGATCGCCGCCAAAGGAGGCTGCGGGCAGCCCGTGCATCTTTATTACGGCGTGCGTACGGCACAGGACCTTTGCCAGCTGGCGCGAATTGAAGCCTACAGCCAGCAGATTCCCGGGTTCAGGTTTGTCCCGGTGGTCAGCGAAGAGCAGGCCGACTGGAGCGGAAGGCGCGGTTACATCGTCGATCACCTGGACGCCGCTGCATTGGCCGAAGTACCCACGGACATTTACGTGTGCGGTCCGCCGCCGATGGTCGAGTCCATCAAGGACTGGCTGCACGGGCATTCGCTGGACGCCTCGCGTTTGTACTTCGAGAAATTCGCCGACAGCAGCGTTTGACCGGCCGCCTGACGCCAGTCGCTGCTCCAGAACAATTACCCAGCAGACGGAACCCCCATGAGTGCCATCACGATCGAACGTTTCGAGACCCTGATCGTCGACCTGCCGACGATTCGTCCGCACAAACTGGCCATGCATACCCTGCATGGTCAGACACTGGTCATCCTGCGCATTCGGTGCAGTGACGGCATTATCGGTATCGGCGAGGCCACCACCATCGGCGGTCTGGCGTATGCCGGAGAGAGCCCGGAAAGCATCAAGGTGAACCTCGACAAATGGTTCGCTCCGCTTCTTGTCGGGCAAGACGCCACCAACCTCAACGCGTTGATGCAGCGCGTGGATCGTGCCGTTCGCGGCAATACGTTCGCGCGTTCGGCGGTTGAAACGGCGCTGCTTGATGCCCAGGGCAAGCGCCTTGGGTTGCCGGTTGCCGAATTGCTTGGCGGGCGCGTGCGCGACGGTGTGGAAGTGGCCTGGACACTGGCCAGTGGCGACACCGGCAGGGACATCGAAGAAGCCGAGCACATGCTGGAGATGCGCCGTCACCGGCATTTCAAGCTGAAGATCGGTGCCGGTGAACCCGCCCGTGATATCGCTCATGTTGCGGCGATCAAGCGGGCATTGGGTGATCGAGCCAGCGTGCGTGTCGACATCAATCAGGCGTGGAGCGAGGCGGTGGCCATACGTGGCTGCCAGTTGCTTGCAGAGGCAGGCGTCGAGTTGATCGAGCAGCCGCTTTCGCGCCACGACCGCGCGGCCATGGTTCGTCTGAATGCTAGCAGCCCGATTCCATTGATGGCCGATGAAGCCATTGAGTCGGTGCAGGACAGCTTTGCGCTGGCGCAGTCGGGTGCAGCGTCGATTTTCGCTCTGAAAATCGCCAAGGTCGGCGGCCCGCGTGCCGTGTTGCGCACCGCTGCGATTGCCGAAGCCGCCGGTATTGGTTTGTACGGCGGGACCATGCTGGAGGGTAGCGTCGGCACGCTGGCAGCAGCTCACGCCTTCGCCACACTCGACCGGCTGGAGTGGCACACCGAACTGTTCGGGCCACTGCTGCTGACCGAAGACATTCTGGTCGAGCCTCCGGTCTATCGCGATTTTCAACTGATCATCCCCGACACCCCAGGGCTTGGGATGGAGCTGGATGCTGAGCGTCTTTCGCACTTTGCCCGCAGCTGATCTGCCGGAGCACAAGACTAGCCACGAGGATACCCACAACATGCTTTTCCACGTCCGCATGACCGTCAAACTTCCGATCGATATGCCGGTCGACAAGGCCGCTCGACTCAAGGCTGATGAAAAAGCCCTGGCCCAGCGCCTGCAGCAAGAGGGCACCTGGCGCCATCTGTGGCGCATCGCCGGGCTGTACGCCAACGTCAGTATTTTTGATGTGGCAGACGCCCAGGCACTGCACGACACATTGCTGCAACTGCCGCTTTATCCCTACATGGAAATCGAGGTTACGGCCCTGTGCAGGCACCCGTCTTCCATCCATCAAGACGACCGCTGAGTTCGTACCTTTTCAGCCCGACACCGGCAAAACAACAATGAACACCGATGAGGAAAAGACCATGAGCGTACGCATTTCCCAGACCGACGATGTGCAACAGTTCTTCAATGAGGCTTGCGGCCTTGACCAGCCGGGTGGCAGCCCGCGGATGAAAAGCGTTGTGCACCGGGTGCTGACCGAGACGATAAAAATCATCGAAGACCTGCGCATTACGCCGGAAGAGTTCTGGAAAGCCGTCAATTACCTCAACGTGCTTGGCAGCCGTCAGGAAGCCGGTTTGCTGGTCGCGGGGCTGGGGCTCGAGCATTACCTTGATTTGCTGATGGACGCTGAAGACGAACAGGCCGGGCAGACGGGCGGTACCCCGCGGACCATTGAAGGGCCGCTGTATGTCGCAGGGGCTCCGCTGTCCGATCACTATGCCCGCCTGGACGATGGTCAGGACCCTGCAACCGTACTGTTCATGACCGGCCAGGTTCGCGGCACCGATGGAGCGCCGCTGGCCAATGCCATCGTCGATGTGTGGCACGCCAATACCGGGGGCACCTACTCGTATTTCGACCCGTCGCAATCGGCTTTCAACCTGCGTCGCCGGATCCGCACCGATGCACAAGGGCGCTACCGCTTCCAGAGCATCGTGCCATCAGGCTACGGCTGCCCGCCGGATGGGCCGACTCAGCAATTGCTCGACCAGTTGGGTCGTCATGGTCAACGTCCGGCACACATTCATTTCTTCATTTCAGCGCCTGGCCATCGTCACCTGACCACGCAGATCAATCTGGCGGGCGACAAGTACCTGCACGATGATTTTGCCTACGCCACGCGCGATGAACTGATCGCCGAAATTCGCTTCACCGAAGACGCCAACGGCCGCCACGCAGACATAGACTTCGACTTTGTGCTCCAGCCTGCAACGACTGTCGAGGACGAACGCCGCCAGGAACGCCTGCGGGCACTGGAAGTCTGAGTCGAGCGTCCTCTCACGAAGATGTGACGCTTCGGCCACTCAAGATCGGACGCGGAGCGTCCAGAACGGCATTCCCACGCGGAGTGGTATGCCCCCCGAAGGTTGGACAATTATCCACTTACGCTGCCTTGACGGCCTGCATCCTGAATTCCACAGGACTCAGGCCGTTAAGCTTCAGTTTTATGCGTGAGTGATTGTAATACTCAATGTACTCTTCGATACCCGCTTGAAGCTCATCCAGATCGTTAAATTTGTTCAGGTAGAAAAATTCGGATTTCAGCGTGCTAAAAAAGCTCTCTATAGCCGCGTTGTCATAGCAGTTACCCTTGCGCGACATGCTGGCTGTGATCGAATTCTCATGGAGCAGTCGCTGGTAAATAGGCATCCGATATTGCCAGCCCTGGTCAGAATGCAAAATCGGCTTTTCATCCGGTCCAAGCCGCGTGAATGCTCCGTCAAGCATTTCGTCGACCATGGAGTACAGCGGGCGCCTGGCAATCGCATAGGAAATGATTTCGCCGTTGTACAAATCCATGATCGGCGACAGATAGAGTTTCTGGCCTCCTACTTTGAATTCGGTCACGTCGGTGGCCCATTTCTGGTTAAGGTATTGCGCTTTGAAATCACGCTTTAGCAGGTTAGGCGCGGCCTTACCTGTTTCGCCTTTGTAGAAACGGTATTTCTTCACGCGTATCAGGCTCTTCAGGCCTAGCTGCCCCATTAGTTTCTGCACCGTCTTGTGGTTCACAAGATGGCCCGCCCTGCGCAAGACTGCCGTGATGCGACGATAGCCATACCGGCCCTTATGCTCGTAGAACGTTGCCTGAATCAGGTCCTTCAGCCCTGCGTATTTGTCGTCTGCCAGCAGTACCTTTTGTTGATAGTAAAAAGTGCTGCGTGCCAGACCGGCAAACTTCAGCAGGCCGTCCAGAGAATGCAAAGGCCTCAGTTCTATTACGATTTGCGCTTTTTCTGCTGCGCTATTCGTTGCTTCTTCTGAACCAAGGCATCGAGCTTTTTTAGATAATCGACCTCCATCCGCAGTTGCTTCACCTCGGCAAGCAACTCGTCACGCGAACGCGATTCATCGTCGACTGGAGCGGAATTCACAGGGGGAAGGGTCGTCGTCATCTTTCTTGGGCGTCCAGCTTTCTCAGGGGGCTTTGAGGAGGCGTTAAGCGCACCTTCGTCAAAAAGGCGCTGCCATAGATTGATGATGCCGAACTGACGGATATCGAACAAGGCCGCTGTCTGGCGCAGTGATAATCGCTCATCATGCATGCGCTTCAAAACAGCTAGCTTGAACTCGTCACTGTAACGCTGCCGCTTTTTCTCTTTAAGAGCCGCTGGGCCGTGGATCTGATAAGCCGCGACCCACTGACGAAGACAGGAAAAGTCCACATCGTGGCGATGCGCAACATCCCTCAACCCTGCCTTGCCGGCACAATATTCTTTCACGGCTGCGAGTTTTGCCTGCACTGTATATTTACCCATGACGCCTCCAAAGGTTGCGTCCAACCTTCGGGGGTCATACCAGAGCGTGAGGAACGATACCCTGACTATCGTGCGTCGCTCCGCGTCGTCATGCCGTTCGGGAGCGTGAGGAACGATCATCGCAACTATCGTGCGTCGCTCTGCGCCGCATGCCGTTCGGGAGCGTGAGGAACGATCATCGCAACTATCATGCGTCGCTCTGCGCCGCATGCCGTTCGGGAGCGTGAGGAACGATCATCGCAACTATCGTGCGTCGCTCTGCGTCGCATGCCGTTCTGGACGCTCCGCGTCCTCTTGTGGCGTAGAGCGTCCAGTGCTGGAATCATCAGGTATAACAAGCCAGGTGGTGAGCGTCGGCAATGACTGACGCGGGAGGATGCATGCAGTATTCAGGTGAGGGCTTTTCTATAAGGGTATTGGCGTTTGATGATTGCGAGTTGATCAACCGGTACGAAAAGGCCAATCGCAAGCATCTGCAGCCTTGGGAACCGTTCAGGGACGATGACTATTTCATTCTCGAAAACGCCAGATCCAGGGTTCAGCAGCAGTGGGAAAGCATGCAGTCCGGCAGCGCGGTTTTCTTCCTCGTCATCGACTCAGTCGGCGGCGAATTGCTGGGGCGGTTCAGTTACACGAATATCGTGAGGGGCGTTTTTCAGGCCTGCAACCTCGGCTTCTCGCTGGCAGAGACTGCTCAGGGGCGTGGCTTGATGCAAAGGGCGCTTGAGGTGGGCAATCGCTATTGTTTCGAACAGATGGGGCTGCATCGAATCATGGCCAGCCACATGCCAGCCAATGTACGCAGCGAGCGACTTCTGCAATCACTCGGCTTCGAAAAGGAAGGGTACGCGCGCGCCTACCTGAAAATTGCCGGAGTTTGGGAAGACCATGTCCTGAGGGCACTGATCAATCCGAACGAGGCCTGATGGCGAGGCGAGCGCCTTTCCTACTTCTGCGCCACGTCATCCTTCTCCCAGCCGCCGCCGAGCGCCAGAAACAGGTTGATCTGTCCCATGGCCACCTGGGTGTTGGCTTCGGCCATTTGTGCGCGCACGTCGGTGTAAGTGCGTGTGGCTTGCAGGTCAGCGAGGAACGAGGCGCGTCCGGCCTGATAGAAGCGGTGGGTCTGGTCAGCCGCTTGCTTGGCCGATTGTTCGGCTTCCTTGAGAGCATCGCGACGGTCGAGCAGGGCGGTGTATTGCGCCAGACCGGTCTGGGTTTCACGGATGGCGTTGAGCACCACACCGTCAAAGCGCGCCAGTGCAGCTTGCGCGGAGGCTTCAGCCTGATGGATGCGTGCGCGTGAGCCGTTGGACGGGATGGTCCAGTTCAGCAGCGGCCCGAAGCCCCAGCGGTTGGCGGCCGGTTTGCCGAGGTTCTCGATCAGGCCGGTAGTACCGATGCTCGCGCCGATGCTGATGTCAGGATACAACTCGCCGGTGGCAACACCGATTTGCGCAGTCGACATCGCCAGATGACGTTCAGCCTGACGCACATCCGGGCGGCGTTTGAGCAGTGTTGCGCCGTCGCCTACCGGCATGACCTGCGCAATGTGCGGCAGCGCATTGCAGCTGCTGACCCCGGCGGGCAGTTGCTCTACAGGTTTGGCCAGCAGCATCGACAGGCGGAACATCGCCGCCTGACGCCGCGCTTCGTAACGGGGCATTTCGGCTCGCAGTGACTTGAACTGCGTCTGCGAGCGAGTGACCTGGGTTTCATCGCCTCGCCCGGCATCGCGAAGACGCTGGTTGAGGGTTACGCTCTGTTTCTGCAGGTCCAGCGATTCGCGAGCGATGTCGAGTTCTTCGTTGGCAGCGCAAATCTGCGTGTAGGCGCGCACCACATCGGCGACCACTGTGATACGTGCCGTATCCACCGCCGCCTGATTGGCGTCGACATTGGCCTGCGCTGCTTCGATGCCGCGCTGCAAGGTGCCGAACAGATCGAACTGATACGACGTAGTCAGACCCACATCCCCGACGTTGGCGACCGGCACCTTGTCGGTCAGCAGAAACGCTTCGCCCGATTCCTGCACGCGCTGTGCGCCGATTTTCGCGCCGTTGGTAAATCCGCCCGCCGCCTCGGCCTCCGAGGTCTGGTAGCGGGCGCGCTGCAGGTTGGCGGCGGCGATGCGCAGGTCGGTATTAGAGGCAATGGCCTGGCGCACCAGTTCATCCAGACGCGCATCCTGATACAGCCGCCACCAGTGCGCAGGCACCGGGGCCGATACCGTATTGACCGAGCGCCCGGCCAGTTCGCCCTGTAAATCCGGACGATTGATCGCGCCATCCTTGGGCAGTTGGTAATCCGGCCCGACTACCTGACAGGCCGACAACACGGCAGTAAAACCGAGTGCGGCCATGCGTAAGGCACGTTTCATCGTGTGCCCTCCTGCGTATCGTCGATGATTGACACCGTTGCAGTACGCCCGGCGATCATACGGAAGTCGGCAGGTACGTCATCAAAGGCAATGCGTACCGGAATGCGCTGTGCCAGACGCACCCAACTGAAGGCCGGGTTGACGTTGGGCAGCAGGTTCGAGCCACTGCTGCGGTCGCGGTCTTCGATGCCGGCAACGATGCTCACCACATGGCCGGTCAGCCGTGCGTTGTCACCGATGACACGAATGTCGACGCCCTGGCCGACATGAATGCCGTCCAGTTTGGTTTCTTCGAAATAGCCGTCGATATGGAACGATGCGGCATCGACCACCGATAACACCGGACGCCCGGCGGTGACAAATTCATGGTCGCGGGGCGCGCGGTCGTTAAGGTAGCCGTCCACCGGGCTGCGGATCACCGAACGATCCAGATTCAGCTGCGCGGCATCCACTGCGACCTTTGATTCACCAAGCGCAGAAAGGGCGCGGGCTTCGCGGGACTGGCTTTCTTCCAGTTGCTCACGCGCCACCAGGTTGCCCAGGCCACGGTTACGCCTGTTCTCGCGACGTGCCTGTTCCCAGGTTTCCTGGCGCTCGGCGACTGTCGCCTGCGCCTGACGCAAGGCCAGGCGGAAGCGGTCCTGATCGATTGTGAACAGCACCTGGCCCTTGTGCACGGGCTGATTGTCGGTGACCTCGACCTTCTGGATCAGCCCGGACACGTCCGGCGCGATCTGCACGATATCGGCGCGAATATGCCCATCGCGGGTCCACGGCGCGTACATGTAATACATCACCATGCGCCATACAACGACGGCAGCCAGAGTGACAACCAGCAGGGTCAGGACCACGCGGCCCAGTGTCAGTATCGGTTTTTTCATGTCATCAGGTATCGACTTAGAGTATCCACGGCGCCGAGCAACAAAGCGTATAGACCTACGTTGAACAAAGCCCGGTGCCAGACCAGACGGTAGAAGTGGGCACACGACAGCAGCGCGTGCACGGCGAGAAACAGCAGATAGGCGATGCCCATCATCGCCAGGAACGTGGGGATGAAGATCCCGCTGATATCCAGATCACCGATCACAGGGGCGCTCCATCGATGTTATGCGGCAGTTGCTCGGTCAGTTCGCCGCCGACGGTGACAATCTCGACCCCCGGCAACAAGGCCAGACGCAGGCCGCTGAGGGCGTGCAACAGATGCAACCGGGCCGGGTTGTCGCCCATCTCCTGAGCCGTCAACGAACGGCGTGCGCGGTCCATGGCCATCAGCAGGCCGCGGGGCGCGGGCAGCCTTTCACCGGCCTTGCGACAGTGTTTGAAATAGCCGCTGACTTCATCGATCACCTGACGCAACAGCACCTGGGCCGCAGGCGTGGCGCGTCGGGTGTAGGCCAGCAGGTCGAGCATGTTCAGCGCGACGCGCAATTCACGCAGGGCAATCCCGGTGTCCTGCGCGGTGAGTGTCAAACGCGGCAACTGCTGCATCAAACGGTCGAGCATTTGCACGCCCATGCGCCGGTGTTCGGCCAGAGACGCGTCTTCGCTAAGGCTGGCGATGTCACGCCAGCTGAAACGGGTCAGACGCTTGACCGCCAGTTCAACCCCGAACGGGCGGAACACCAGCGTCCAGATAAAGGCGAACAACAGCCCGGCAGGTCCGGCCAGGTTGGAGTTGAGAAAGTTCATGAAGTCCGCGTCGTAGGCGCTCTGAATGCTGATGAACGACGAGGTGTTGACGATGGTCAGCAGCGTGCCGAGAAAGAAGCGCGGTTGCACAGTCAGGGTGCCGACGCAGATGAAGGGCACCGCAAAGGCCAGCACCAGCATCGGAAAGTCGTGCAGGTTAGGCAGCACCACGAACAGGTACAGGCTGGCAAATACCACCGAAAGCAGAGTCCAGAAAAAGAACCGGTAGATTTGCGGGGCAGGGTCGTCCATGGCTGCAAAGAAGCTGCACGACACCGCTGCCAGCGCCACGGCACTGGCGCCGTCTTTCCAGCCCAGCAGAATCCACAACACCGATGCAGCGATGATCGCCAGCACCGTCGAGGTCACTGAATAGAGCATCAGGCCGCGGTCCAGAAACGGCGTCAACCGACCCAGACGCCAGTGGCGATAGACCGCTCTCCATGGCGATTGATCGTCTGTCTTGATCGCATATTGCAGGGTCCGGCAATCCAGCCACAGGTCAATCCACTCGCCGAGCCTGAAAAGCGTGTTGGAGAGCAGCAGCTGATCGCGGTCGTCCAGTTGCGTAGAGTTCGGCTGAAGGCGTTCCAGCTCATCATGCAACTGTTGCCATTGCTCCCGTTGCGGGCCGTCGGCAGTGCTTTCAAGCCAGTCGCAAGCCTTTTGCAGCACGGGTTTCAAGCTGGCCAACAGCTCAGGCGTGCGTCGCTCCAGCGCCCACAATGCGTCATCCAGTGCATCGATGACCGGCAAGAGATGGATCATCCGGCCGCGCAGCTCATTGGCGTTGCGTACGGTTTGCTTGCGTGCGCCCTCGTGGCTCAACTGGCCGATCATCATTTCCAGCGAGTTGAAGCTGCCAACCATCGAATTGCGCAGCGCGCCGATTTCCTCGGGCTGACAGGTGCGGCTGATAAAGCGCTGGCTGTAGGTCGAGGCGTCACTGAACCATTTTTCCGTGGTGGCCTGAAATACCGGTGCCAGACGTCTGGGCCAGAACATTGCACCCACGACGGCGGCGCAGATGATGCCGAGGAAAATCTCTTCGGTACGCGACACGGCGATGTCGAACACGGCCTGCGGGTTGTCGACCACCGGCAGGGAAATCAGCGGCATGGTGTAACCCGCCAGCATCAGTGCGTAGCTGTCGGCCGTGCGCAAGTGCAGGGAAAGGAACAACAGGGTGCCGGTCCACAGTCCGACCACGATGGCCAGTAGCAAGGGCGTCTGTACGAACATCGGTACCAGCAGCACCGACGCCGCTGCACCGGCCAGGGTGCCGGCGGCCCTGTACAGGGCTTTGGAGCTGGTCGGGCCGACAAAGGGGCTGGAGACAATGTACACCGTGGCCATGGCCCAATAGGGGCGAGGCATTTCCATCAACAGCGCGATGTACAGCGCCAGCATCGACGCGCCGAAGGTACGCACGCCGTAGAACCAGTCGCGTGCCGGTGGGACGCTGGAGAAAAATCCGTTCAAACCTGCCCCCCGTGCTCACCTTGTGCAGCCTCGGCGAAGGCCTGAAATACCCGCAAGGTGGCTTCGAGATCGGCAGGTTGAAGGCCCTGAAGCACATCCGCCCGCAGACGCGTCAGCTCCTGTTCTATCGAGCCTGCCAACGCACGACCCTTGTCCGTAAGGCTGAGGGCCTTGGCGCGGCGATCATTGGGGTCTTCGCTGCGGCAGACGATGCCGGCCTTGCACAGTTGGTCGAGCAGGCGCACCAGTGTCGGGCTTTCCATGCCGGCCGCCTGCGCGACTTTTACCTGATGCACGCCGTCACCCAGGCGCGCAATGGCCAGCAGTGGCCCGGCACATGCTTCAGAAATTTCATAGGTGACCAGTGTGTTCTGGCAAATGCGTCGCCATTGGCGAGAGGCGGCTACCAGGCCGCTACTGACAGCGCGATGCAGTGGGTCGACAAGCATGAATCACCGGGGGCTGAGTCGTGAACAATTTAGTTAGGAACAATATTGTTAGGTAGGATGTTAGTAGGGTGCTAACTAATATCTCGTAACAAGTTCTTACAGTCAACCCGTAACTGCCCAGTGGGGCTTTTTGGGTTGCAGGGACGCCCGAAAGGGTTTTTTGAGAGGGCGTAGAGGCGATGAACGGCTGTTCGCGTCCGCTTTTAGCGGGGAAAGTTCATTATTTCAAAAAATAATTGCTACCGTTCGTCGGTAAAAAGCCCAAAAATCCCGCGCATCTACGCAGCACCATTCAAAAAAATGGCGCGGCACCCGATAGGAGGGTCCTGATGAATCACCGTCTGCAGCAAATGGATGGCGATCTGCCTTGTGTAGGGATATGGCATCAAAGTAGTGGCATCGGTCTTTTTGTGGCGGTTTATTGGCGTCATTGCGTTGTCGTTGCTGTTTAAAAAATAAACGATTGAGCCGATAGTCTGGTTGACCACAACGGGCCAGCACGCCCGTTCCAGAGCCATTCTGTCGGTGCGCAATGCGTACCTTGCGAGCTACTCCATGATCGACCTTGCCACCTGGAATCTTTCCGTCCCTGTCGGAAGTCCCGCGACCATCATCGAAACCCCCAAGTTGGTTAAGGGTTATCGGGATGGCTATTTTCAATCCGGGGATACGCTGTTTTTCTGGGCACCGGTGACCGGTTCCACCACAGAGAACGCCAAGTACCCGCGCTCCGAATTACGCGAGACGACGTCCGATGGCAGGGTCTTCAACTGGGCCTACTCAAGCGCTGACAATTTTCTGCGCGCGACGCTGGAGGTCGATCAAGTGCCTTCCACGGGCAAAATCGTGATCGGTCAGATTCACTGCTACCAGAGCACCGAACCGCTGCTGAAGGTGGAGTATCAGTACAAGGAGAAGCTGCAGACCGGCAATATCGTCGCCAAGTTTCGTCGTACGCCGGACTCGGAAATCGAGGTCATCAACATCGCCCAGGGTGTGCCGCTCAATAAGCAGTTCAACTACACCATCAACCTGTCGCCGTCTGGCGATCTGACGGTGAATGCGTTCGACGCAGTCTGGTACGCCAAGCTGGATTCAGCCTGGGCCAGCAAACTGTTCTATTTCAAGGCAGGGGTCTACACCCAGGACAATACCGGTTACACCACTGAAGGCGGTTCGGCCACTTTCTACAAGCTGGCCATTGCCCACGAGAAAAAGAATTGATCGTTACGGTCTGGAAGATTCAGACCGCTGGAAATATCAGACTGAAGCAGATTCTGCCGGCGGCGGGTTGAGCCACTTCGGCCCGCCCGCCATGCAGGTGCATGATTGCTGTAACAATGGCCAGCCCCAGGCCGTTGGAGTCCGAGCGCTCATGGCGCGAGGCGTCACCCCGATAGAAGCGGTCGAACAGTCGCGCGAGCGTGGCTTGTGGTAATACCGGGCCCTGATTTTCTACCTCGATTCGCCACTGACGATCAACTGCCGCAACACGAATCAGGATTTCGCTGTTTTCATTCGCATAGCGAATTGCGTTGGCGACCAGATTGCTCAGTGCACGGCGCAGCAGGATCGGGTCGGCCAGCAACGTGCCTTGTCCGCTATGGCTCAGCCGCAGATTACGCTCTTCAGCCAGCCCTTCGAAATAACCTGCCACGCGTTGCAATTCATCGTGCAGGTCCAGCGGCTGGCGTTCCAGCGCGGCCTGGGCTTCGTCCGCTCGAGCCAGAAACAGGATGCTTTCCACCAGCCTTGAGATACGTTCCAGCTCTTCCAGATTGGAAGCCAGCAGGACCTGATATTCGTCGGCGCTACGGTTCTGGCGCAAGGCAACCTGGCAGTGGCCCATCAGCGAACCGACCGGCGTACGAATCTCGTGGGCCAGATCGGCGGAGAACTGCATCAGGCGTCGATAGCCGTCGTCCAGACGGTCAAGCATGGCATTGAAGGCATCGCTCAATTGTTGCAGCTCGACAGGCGTGTCGTGGCTGTCGAGCCGTTTGTGCAGGCTGGCCGGGGTTATTGCGGCAGCGTGGGCGGCCATTCTGCGCAGTGGGCGCAAGCCGCGTCGCAGCAATACGTAACCCAGCACGGCGGTAATCAGGAACGCCAGTGCAACGGCGATATAAATGCTCTGCCGGAAGCTGGCGAGCATGGCCATCTCCTTGACCATCAGGTGCGCGGCCTGCAAGCGCACTGCAACGCCATTGGACATCACCTGTACTGCCGCCGCACGCAACGGCACGCCTTGCAGGCTCAGGCCACTGCGCAGGTCATCGACCCGTAAAGGCTGATCCTGCGCCACGGTCGGTAGCTCTGGCAGTGGCGCGCGTTGCGGGTTGACCGATATCACCGGTGGCTTGCCAGGTTCGCCGATGATGAAAATATCTTCCTCGCTGTCGAGCATGTTCTCGAACAGTTGCGGGCTGCCTTTGAGGTTGTCCATCGTCAGGTCATAGCGCAACAGCTTGCGGAAATGATCGAGCCGCGCCAGTACCGCGTGGTCGCTGCGTTGCATGACAGTTTCTTCTATGGACTGGTACAGATAAAGCCCCGCGCCGCTGACCGTAAGCATCGCCACCAGCGCGAAGGCGAGGGTAGAACGCAGGGTCAGGGAAGGCTGGCGTCGCATGGCCGCACCTCGCACACATAACCGATACCGCGCACGGTGTGGATGAGCTTGACCGGGTAGGGCAGGTCGACCTTGCTGCGCAGGCGCTTGATGGCGACGTCCACAACATTGGTGTCACTGTCGAAATTCATGTCCCAGACTTCCGAGGCAATCTGTGCCCGTGACAGCACGTCGCCTTCGCGGCGCAATAACAGGTGTAGCAGGGCAAACTCCTTGTTGGTCAGCACGATGACCTGCTGCTGACGCGTCACGCGGCGGCGCAGCAGGTCCAGTTCAAGGTCGGCCAGATGAAAATGGTCTGCCTCGCGCACCACGCCCCGGCGCAGGATGGTGCGGATGCGCAGCAGCAGTTCAGTGAAGGAAAACGGTTTGACCAGATAATCGTCAGCGCCGAGCTCCAGCCCGCGAATCCGGTCCTGCAACTGGTCGCGAGCGGTCAGGAATAGCACCGGCACGTCCTGCCGGGCGCGCAGCACTTCGATGATCTGCCAGCCATCGATGCCTGGCAGCATCACATCCAGCACGATCAGGTCGTAGCGGTTTTCCAGTGCCAGGTGCAGGCCGTCGGCACCGTGCTGGGTCCAGTCGACCTTGTAGCCGGATTCACCCAGGCCCTTCTTCAGGTATTCACCGGTTTTGGTGTCGTCTTCAATCAGCAGGATATGCATCGTTTTGTCCGCTACGCTTTTGCAGGCACCCACGTGCGCCGATGCCAAAGTCTAACCAGTTGCCGACAAGGTGTCCGGCGAATGACAAAAATGTCATTGCCCGGTCATTCTGCGGTGCCGGTAGCGGTGCAAGGATGGGTTCCAGATATCAACTGCCAAGGAAGTACCGATGAAGACTGCACTCTCTACTACGTTCGGCCTGCTGTTGCTCAGCGCTGCTGTCATGACTCAGGCTGCTGACATGAAAGTGGTCAAACCCATGCGCGGGACCGTCGACAGCGTAAGCGCCGACACCCTCGATTTCACCACCCGCTCGGGTCAGCACGAAAGTATCAAGCTGACTGACAAGACCGGTATTCGTCTTGTGTCCGAAGCTGACTTCAAGCAAATCAAAGGCGACAGTTTTGTAGGTTCGGCTGCCATCCCGCAGGCGGACGGCACACTGAAAGCGCTGGAAGTGACCGTTTTTGAAGCCAGCCTCAAAGGCAGCGGCGAAGGTCACTACGGCTGGGAAAACGCTGATGGCAGTACCGGCACCATGACCAATGGCACCGTTGGCACGTTGGCTGGCACCGATGGCCGCACGCTGACCGTCAAATACGAGGGTGGCGAGAAGAAGCTGGTGGTGCCGCAGGATGTGCCTATCGCCTACGTCGAGCCAGGCAAGGTTGATCAGTTGACCAAGGGCGCCAAGGTCGTGGTGTTCCCGGCTGACGACGGCAAGTCGGCACGTGGTGTCGCAGTCGGCAAGGACGGTTTTACCCCGCCGATGTAATCGCAGCCGAGGCTGTCAGTGGCAGGCTGCTGCTGACATCCTCGGTTACACCTGATCTAGAGGGATCTGCGCATGAAAACCCGCCCTATCCACCCGTGGCCGGTGCGCCTGACGCATTGGGTCAATGCCTTGGGCATGGTCTGCATGTTCATGAGCGGTTGGGCTATTTATAACGCGTCGCCACTGATGCCATTCACCTTTCCCAAATTCCTGACACTCGGCGGCTGGCTGGGCGGCTCCATTGCCTGGCACTTCGCGGTCATGTGGCTGTTGGTGATCAACGGCCTGCTGTATGTGCTGTATGGCGTATTCAGCCGCCACTTCAAACGCGATCTGCTGCCAGTTCGCCCGTCCGAAGTGAAGCGTGACATGAGTGATGCGCTGCACTTTCGGCTGGCCCACGTCAAAGGCCGTTACAACGCGGTACAACGGTTGATGTACTGGCTGGTGTTGGTCATGGGCGTGCTGGTGGTGGTGTCCGGGCTGGCTATCTGGAAACCGGTGCAGTTTCAGGGCCTGGTTGCCCTGCTGGGCGGGTTCGATTTTGCCCGCTGGGTGCATTTTGGCGCGATGACGGCCATTGGCGCGTTTGTTGTTGTTCATCTGGTGCTGGTCGTGCTGGTGCCCAGTACCTTGTTACCCATGATTACCGGCGGCCGCCAGCCGAACGAAGACGGAACTGCGCAACCATGAACGAACCTCGTAAACGCATCACCCAGCGCATTCGTCTGGAGCCTGCGCAGCAGAGCCAGCTGGTCGATATCCAGCGCCGCTCGTTTCTACGCGCCGGGCTGACAGTGGGGGCGATGTCGATGCTCACCGGCTGCAACCTGCAGGATGGCGATCAGGTCGACAAAGTGCTGTGGGCCATGTCGCGCTGGAATGACCGGGTTCAGGCCTGGCTGTTCAACGGCCAGAAACTGGCCCCGACCTACAGCAAGGCGCAGCTGACCAACCCGTTCCCGTTCAATGCGTTCTACCCCGAATACAACGTGCCGGAGGTGGAGCTTTCCGACTATCGGCTGGCGGTGTCCGGGCTGGTGCGTGACAAGCAGCCGTGGACGCTGGATGCACTGCGCAAATTGCCGCAACGCACCGACATCACGCGGTTGATCTGCATTGAGGGTTGGAGTGCGATAGGACAATGGGGCGGTGTGCCGCTGAAGACTTTTCTGGAGTACATCGGTGCCGATACCACGGCACGTTTCGTCGGCTTCAAGTGCGCCGATCGCTATTATTCAAGCCTGGATATGCCTACTGCGCTGCATCCGCAGACATTGCTGGCGCTGGACTTCGGTGAAGTCGCCCTGCCACCGGATTACGGTTACCCGCTGCGGGTGCGAGTGCCGACCAAGTTGGGCTTCAAGAACCCCAAGCACATCGTCGAGATCTTCGTCAGCAACGAAAATCCTGGCGGGTACTGGGAGGATCAGGGCTACAACTGGTTCAGCGGGATCTAGGAGCGGACGCAGAGCGTCCAGAAGGGCATTCGACGCAGAGCGTCGCACGATGGCGGTAGTTAGATTATCGTTCCTCACGCTCCAGCGTGGGAATGCCGTTCGTGACGCTCTGCGTCACATGGCGGTTTTTTCTTTGTCAGGTGGATTGAGGTTCGGCTCAGGTCACCTTTTCGCCCCTCGGCGGGTTACTTTGATGGGGCCAAAGTAACCAACCCCCCTCGCTCCTGTTTCCGGCCCGACTTCGTCGGGTTCCTTCGCCCTGACACTGATCCGGGGGGCGCCGCAACGGGCCATCCATGGCCCGGTGCGGCTAGCCTGGCGTCCTGCCAGGCTACCCCCGGATCAGCACCAGAACTCAGCCGTCACTAACGTCGCACTCTGCGTCGTCAGTGTCATCGAGTTAAAAAGCGCTTTCAGGCGCGGCGTTTCAGGTCAGTTCAGGCCCAGTTTGCCGCGCAGGGTCGAGAGGTCTTCAGCCAGGGTGTTGACCGGGCCGACCAGGGCTTTGCGGTCGTTCTCTTTCACCTTGTCGTAGGTTTCAAAGCCAACGTCCTTGGTCTTGTACTTGGCCAGAATCTTGTCCACGGTGGCAAAGTTCTTGTCGACTTTGCTGGAGAAGGCTTTGTCCTGCTGCTCGATCTGCGGGCGGAACAGGTCGACGATTTTCTTCGCGCCGTCGATGTTGCCCTGGAAGTCGTACAGGTCGGTGTGGCTGTAACGGTCTTCTTCGCCGGAGATCTTGGTCGCCGCCACTTCTTCCAGCAAGGCGGCTGCGCCACCGACGACTT
The DNA here is from genome assembly GCF_058129925.1 of Pseudomonas sp. Pme6b. Classification (NCBI taxonomy): domain Bacteria; kingdom Pseudomonadati; phylum Pseudomonadota; class Gammaproteobacteria; order Pseudomonadales; family Pseudomonadaceae; genus Pseudomonas; species Pseudomonas sp. Pme6b. The sequence continues at coordinate 3,944,349 of NZ_CM176704.1, read as the reverse complement.
TTTCAGGCGGGAAGGTCAGGTCGGCTACACGCTTTTCCAGGTCCTTGACGTCGCTCATCAGCTTGTCGGCGATAGGGCCCTGGTCCTTGGTGGTGTTCTGAGAGAACAGCGCGTACTCCAGACGATGGAAACCGGTGAAGTCTTCTGCCGTGACGCCTTGTTCGTGGTCGTCGACGCGTGAGTCGATGGACGCGTCCAGGTCACTGAACAGTTCGGCAATCGGCTCTACCGACTCGTAGTACACGCGGGTAGGGGCATACAGCTTTTTGGCTGTCGCGATGTCGCCCTTCTTCACGGCATCGGTGAACTTCTGGGTATGGCTGACCAGTTCTTCGATGTTTTCGGTTACGTAAATCTTGTAGTCCGAAACCGGACCTACCAGGTCCAGCGGCGCGGTGGCGGCAAAGGCAGCCAGTGGCGTCTGGAGCAGGCCAAGGGTCAAGAGCAAAGCCAGGGGCGTCTTTTTCATGGGTGTCTTCCGGGTCTGGAGTGGGTAGGTCATGCGGTTTTAGTGGGCGAAGCAGCTGCCAGCAGCGAGCGGCCGATGAAATCCTGGTCACCGGTTACCCCCGGCAGGGTGAAGAAATAACCCCCACCGACCGGCTTGAGGTATTCCTCCAGCGGCTCGCCGTTGAGGCGGCTCTGAACGGTGATGAAGCCTTTTTCCAGGTCAGCCTGATAGCAGATGAACAGCAGGCCCATGTCCAGCTGACCGTTCTTGTTCACCCCGTTGGAGTAATTGAACGGACGGCGCAGGATCAGGTTGCGCTGGCTTTCGGCGGTACGCGGGTTGGCCAGGCGGATGTGCGAATCCAGTCGGGTTTTCTTGCCTTCCGGGTCTGCCGCGTAGTTGGGTACGTCGGTCTCGACCTTGCCGTCCATAGGTGCACCGGTGCTTTTGCTGCGGCCGAAAATCGATTCCTGCTCCTGCAATGGCGTGCGGTCCCAGCGTTCCACGAAGTTACGGATGATCCGCACGGCCTGATAGCTACCGTTGGCGGCCCACGCTGGCTCGTCGCTACCCGGCTGCACCCAGACCAGCTCGTTCATGGTCTTCTGGTTGTTGGAATCCGGGTTTGCCGAGCCATCCCGGAAACCGAGGAAATTGCGCGCGCTTTCCGGCGGCTGGCCAGGCTTCTTCGGTGCCTGGGGCGGCACGGTGCCTTCCTGCTTCCAGCGCACCAGCAGCAGGTCAGGCAGGTTCTTGACGATGTCGCGCAGGGCGTGAATGTTGCTGTCGGCGGTGTTGGCGCAGAACTGGATGCTCAGGTCGCCATGGCAACTGGCCGGATCCAGCGCGTCGTTGGGGAAGCCGGTCATGCGGATCAGGCGTTTGGGTTTGACCGGGGTCAGGCCAAAGCGCTCATCGAACAGCGATTCGCCTACCGACACGGTAATGGTCAGGTTGTCCGGGGTGACCACCGGGCCAAGAATGCCGGAATCAGGCGGTGGCAGTTTCGGATCAATCTCCGGCACCGGGCCGCCGGTCATCAGGAACGCGATGCGCTCATTGAGCGTGCGGAACAGGCGCTCGAGATCTTCGCGGTCGGCAGCCAGCACGTCGAACGCGACCAGCATGCCTGCGGCCGGACGCGGGTTGACGATGCCGGTCTGATGCAGGCCATGAAAGTCGTTGTGGTCCTGGGTCTTTTCACTGTTCGGTGCTTCGGTGACTTGCGCCGGCGTTGCGGCCAGTACGTTGCCGCTCAGGCTGCTGCCAGCCAGCGCGGCACCGGCAGCACCGAGACCCATCAGGACACGGCGACGCTGTATTGAAGCGGGGGCGTTAGTGGCTTCTGGACTGTTGTCTGGGTTTTTCATCGTAGTGTGCTGTGCTCCAGTGAATCAGAGGCCAGAAAGGCCAAGTGCCGCGTCGATGCCGTTGAGTGCGTCAGCCAGCGCGCCGGCCTTGGCGGCGATTTGCCGACGCTGCGTCTCGTCCACCTGGTCATAGGGGCGCATGCCTCCCTCAGCGGTGCTCAACGCATCAAGTGTGGTGTCCAGATCAGCCATGGCCGCATCGATCTTCTGCAGCAGATCGGCAGCACTGCGGGTCAACAACGGACGCAGCAGATCGACGATTTTGCGGGTTCCGTCCAAGTTGGCGGCAAAGCCGTTGAGGTCGCTGTGGCTGTAGCGTTCCTCTTCGCCGTTACTGCGTACGTCAGCCAGGCTGCGCATCGTGCGGGTGGCGATGGCGGCCAGTTGTTCGGGGGCCAGCGATTGCGCCATCAACTGCTGTTTGAGCTGAGTGACATCGGTTTGCAGGCGCTGCGCGACGGGCGACAGGCCCTCGACGCTGTGCTGATCGAACAATGCGTATTCAATGCGATGGAAGCCGGTAAAGCCCGGATCCTGTTCACGCTTCTCGTAGTAATCGGCGCGGGCGTTGATGGCGTTGTCCAGTTCCGAGAGGCGCTGAGCAGCCGGAGCAATACGCTGATACGCGGTGCGGGCGGGCAGGTAGGCCGCCTGAGCGGCGCTCAGGTCGCCAGCGTCAATGGCTTGTTGCAGAGCCGTCACGGCCTTGATCAGCGCCGAACCTTGCAGGCTCAGGTACACCCGGTATTCGGAAAGAGGGCCGATGAAGGCGGTCATCGACGGGCGCGCCTTGGCTTTTGCATCGGACTCGGCGGTCGGGGTGACGTGCAAGGTGCCACGCGGGTTGCTGAGCAGGCCGCAGGTGATCGCGTAATCGCCGGGAGCCAGATTGGCATTGATCACCTGGCTCAACCCCGGCGCAATGTTTTCCCGCTCTTCAACCACCAGCACGCCATCGAGAATTTCCCATTCGACGGCGCGTTCCGAGCGGTTGACGATGCGGAAGGCATTCTTGCCCGCCGCCACTGTCAGCACATTCGGCTCACAGTTGCGGGCGTGAATATTGACCACGGTTTCAGTGCCGGCATTGGCTGCACGCTTTTTTGCCGCGACCTGCGAGGCGTAATAGAACAGCCCGCCAGCGGCAATCATCAGGATCACCGAACCGGCGACAGCCAATTGCAGGACACGGGGCGGCCGGGCGTTCTCGGAAGGCCCTGGGGTACGGATAGACATGGGTGCCCTTATTCGTTCGTCACAGAAGATGTTTTCGGCTGTAGGGTCTTGCCGGACGCCGGGGTGTGCGGCATGAAGAACAGCAGCAGCGCCCCGATCAGGTAAATCAGGTAGACGCTCAAGGTGCTGACGGTCGGAGCGTCCTGGTAACCGAACATGCCGGCCAGTACCGAGCCGGCAGGCCCATCCATCGGCAACAGTGCGCTGATGTCGAAGACCACTTCCTGCAGATGATTCCAGATCCCGGCTTCATGCAAAGCCTGAACGGAGTTGGCCAGAATGCCCGCAGCCACCACCAGAATGAACAGCCCGGTCCAACGGAAAAACAGGCCCAGGTTCAGGCGCATGCTGCCGCTGTAAATGGCTACGCCGAAGCCCACGGCCAGCAACAGGCCGAGCAGGGCACCCAGCGGTGCGCCCGAGCCTTCGCTCTGCTGGAACACGGCGAGCAGAAAGAATACGGTCTCCAGCCCTTCGCGGGCCACGGCGAAAAACACCATGGCGATCAGCGCGTAGGTCTGGTTTTTCGAGCCGGTGAGGGCAGCGTCCAGAGACTCATGCAACGCGTGCTTGATCGAGCGGGCAACCTTGTGCATCCAGAACACCATCGAGCTTAAAATGCCCACGGCGATCAGGCCGACAATGCCTTCGAACAACTCCTGTTGCTTCTGCGGGAATTCGGCGCTCATCAACTCAAGCCCGCCACCGACGAACAGCGACAGCGCGGCAGCGAGGAACACGCCGATCCACACCGCAGGCATCCACTCGCCGCGGCCGGTCTGCTTCAGGTAACTGGCGATAATGCCAACAATCAGCGCGGCTTCGATGCCTTCGCGCAGCATGATCAAAAACGGAACGAGCATATCTCACCGGGTCAAAACTGTAGGGTGAACGTGCTTCAGCGAGCTATAAGCCGGAAACACTGCGTAACATAATGATACTCATTCTTGACTGCGGGTAGTTGTTTTTTATCGGGATTGCGTTTTTGAAAAGTCGTTCAGGTCAGGTTCAGCTAATCGATCACGGTTTTCTGAACGTTCCGCGGTCTTCGGAAATCAGCGATCATTTTCAACACCCCTGTAAACTGTGGTTGCCCGTCTGACCGCCTTATTCCGGAAATCATCATGTCATCAGAATCAGACAGCGCTGACCGCAGGCATGCTGAGGCGGTCGCTGCGCTCAGGTCCATAGACCCGCAATGGCAGTCGCTGATTGACCAGGTCGGCCCCTGTCTGCACCCGGTCAGTGCAGCGCAGGACCCGTTTCAGGCGCTGGTCAAGGCCGTCGCCTACCAGCAATTGCATGCCAGGGCAGGCGATGTGATGGTCATGAGGTTGCGTGCGCTTTTTGTGGATGACAGCTTCCCGGGGGCGCAGGCACTGGTCGAGCTGGATGATCAGGCACTGCGCTCCTGTGGGTTCTCGGCGTCCAAATGCCGGGCGATCAAGGCGATTGCCGCTGCGCGAGTGGACGGTCTGGTGCCTGAGGTCAGTGCGGCACTGGCCATGGGCAACGAAGCACTGGTCGAACGCCTGATCCAACTGCCGGGCGTGGGGCGCTGGACCGTGGAGATGATGCTCATTTACGGGCTCGGTCAGCTGGATGTGATGCCCGCCAGCGACTTCGGCGTGTGCGAAGGCTACCGGCGACTGTATGCTCTGGAACTCAAACCGTCGCACCGGCAAATGGCACGGCTTGCCGAGCGCTTCGCGCCTTACCGAACCATTGCCGCCTGGTATTTGTGGCGAGTACCGGCCAACTTCAGCGACATCGATTTATCTCGAATTTGAGAGCAAGACTCGGAGTGCCTGTGTGTTGCGACAGGGATAGGCTCATCGAAACCCAAGACAGGCCATCACCATGGAAAACATGAAAGGCACGTTGAAAACGCGCGCGCCACGAACCGAAGAGGACCCGCGCTGGGAGGTCCTGCTCAATCGTCGTTCAGGTGCGGGCGCTGACTTCGTCTACGGTGTGCTGACAACCGGTATCTACTGCAAACCCGGCAGCCCGAGCAAACTTCCAAGGCCGGAAAACCTCGTGTTCTTTTCTTCGGCGAGCGAGGCTGAAGCTGCCGGGTTTCGCCTGTCGCGGCGCAGTGGCAGTGATCAGCAAAGCGTGGACCTCAAGCATGCTTCGGCCGTTTCCGAAGCCTGCAGGCTGATAGACGCCTGCGACTCGATGCCCAATCTCGCTGCGCTTGCGGAAAAGGTCGGGATGAGCAGTTTTCATTTTCATCGCACTTTCAAGAAACTCACCGGGTTGACGCCCAAAGCCTACAGCGTCGCGTCCTTGCGCTCGCGAGTGAAAGTCCAGCTTTCCCACGATGTGACCATCACCAGTGCGCTGTATGAAGCAGGTTTCAACTCCAACAGCCGATTCTATGAGGCTTCGCAAAAAATGCTGGGCATGAAACCTTCTGAGTACCGGGCAGGCGGGGCCAATGTCGACATCAGGTTTGCACTGGGTGAAAGCTCGCTGGGTTCGATTCTGGTGGCCAGAAGCCCCAAGGGTATCTGCGCCATTTCACTCGGAGACGACCCCAATGTGCTGGTCGAAAAGTTTCAGGACCAGTACCCCAATGCCAACCTGATCGGCGGGGATGAAGAGTTTGAACGACTTGTCGCCAGGGTCGTGGGCTTTGTCGAGTCGCCTGCGACCGGCCTCGCGCTGCCGCTTGATATCCGCGGCACGGTTTTTCAGGAGCGGGTATGGCAGGCGCTCAGGGATATACCTGCCGGATCGACCGCAACCTACACCGATATCGCCACGCGTATCGGTATGCCCAGCGCAGTTCGCGCAGTGGCGAATGCGTGCGGTGCCAACACGCTGGCAGTTGCCATTCCCTGTCATCGGGTCGTGCGCAGCGACGGGTCGTTATCCGGTTATCGCTGGGGTGTCGAGCGCAAGCGCAAGCTGCTTGAAATCGAAGCTGCCGGGGGAGCAGGGCTTTTTTCAGGGCTTTGAACAGCAGCCTGACTCGCCGAGAATCCGGTAGGCCAGCCTTACCCGTTCTTCATTCGGATAGTTCTTGTTGGCCAGAATCACGATGCCGAGCTGTTTTTCCGGTATGAACGCGACATAGCCACCGAAACCGTTGGTTGATCCGGTCTTGTTGACCCAGACCGCAGATTGCGCTGCCTGCGGCGGCTCGATCACTTCGGTTTTGAGCGTGTTCAGCATGGCACTGGCGTTGCCTTCAAGCAGATGCGCCAAGCCAACCGGCATCGGATACTGCTCCCAGATCAGGTCCTGAGTCATGCCGCCGACTTTGAAATAGCTGATCCGTGTGTCACTGAGAGCGCGTTGCAGCGGCGCGTCGTACTGACCAGGCCCAAGGTTTGCCTCGACAAAACGGATCATGTCCCGCGCACTCGATTTCACGCCGTAGGCTTCACTAGCCAGAGGACCTGGGTTAACCCTGACCGGTTCGTCGAGTTTGTTGTAGCCCTGCGCATAAAGCTTCTGCTTTTCGTCGGGCACGTTCACGTAGGTGTTGCTCAGGTTCAGCGCCGGAAACAGGCGCTGCTGGAGGGCTTTTTCATACGGCAGCTTCATGCTGCGCGCCGCAACCAGGCCGAGCAGGCCCACACTGGGGTTGGCATAAGTGCGGTGGGTGCCGTGCAGGTAGTCGGGCTGCCAGGCCTTGAAATAGTCCATCAATTGGCGAGTGTTCCGCACCTTGTCGGGCACTTGAAGGGGGAAGCCGCCTGCTGTGTGGGTGCCGAGGTGAAAGACCGGTATTTTGCCCAGGCGTGTGTCATTCAATTGCGGCAGGTAGGTGTCGATGCTGTCGGTCAGCGACAACTGCCCATTGGCCTGCGCCCAGGTGGCCAGTGTGGCAGTGAAGGTTTTGATGATCGAGCCCAGTTCGAACAACGTATCGCTGGACACCGGCTGGCCGGTTGTTTTTGAGGCGACGCCGTAGTTATAGAACTGTTGTGTACCGTTGCGGGTGATGGCGATGGACATGCCTGCAATGTTGTTTTCCTGCATCACCTGCTGCGCCGCTTGCTGCACAACGGCATCAAGGTCAGGTGCCGGGTCTTGAGCGCAGGCAAGGGAAGCGTTCAGCACAAGCGCCGCGCATAACAGTGTCTTATTCCTTGGCATCACATGATTCCTTGTTGTTTTGGGTCGCCGCCGATCATCGAAGAACGCTGTTTTGAAGCCTTGCTGCGGTGGTCGGTGGCGGCGGGTTTGCGTAATATGCCTCCTTTTTTGCGCTTCCTCCACGGGGCGCGGTTCAGGTAACCCATGAAATCAATCCGTATACGCGCCGAAGTCCTGGCCGGGCTCACGACATCCTTTGCCTTGGTGCCCGAGTGCATTGCCTTTGCACTAGTGGCCCATCTCAACCCGCTGATGGGGCTCTACGGCGCGTTCATCATTTGTACGCTGACGGCCCTGTTCGGCGGGCGTCCGGGCATGGTTTCCGGCGCGGCCGGTTCGATGGCGGTGGTGATCGTCGCGCTGGTGGTGCAGCACGGCGTGCAATATTTGCTGGCGACCGTATTGCTGGGCGGTTTGATCATGATCCTGTTCGGGCTGCTGCGGCTCGGCAAACTGGTGCGGCTGGTGCCTTATCCGGTGATGCTGGGCTTCGTCAACGGCCTGGCGATTGTCATCGCGATGGCGCAATTGGAGCACTTCAAGGTGGGTGAGTCATGGCTCAGCGGTACGCCGCTGTACGTGATGCTCGGTCTGGTGGCGTTGACCATGGCGATTGTCTATCTGTTGCCGCGCCTGACCCGTGTTGCACCGCCTGCGCTGGTGGCGATCCTGAGCGTCGGGCTGGCGGTTTATTTGCTCGGCCTGCCGACCCGCACCCTGGGCGACATGGCGCACATTGCCGGTGGCCTGCCGGTATTCGCCATGCCGGACATTTCGTGGAACCTGGACACCCTGCGCATCATCGCCCCATACGCCATCCTGATGGCGCTGGTCGGCCTGCTGGAAACCCTGCTGACCCTGAACCTGACCGACGAGATCACCGAAACCCGTGGCTATCCGGATCGTGAGTGCGTAGCGCTGGGCGCTGCCAACGTGGTCTCCGGTGCCTTCGGCGGCATGGGCGGTTGCGCGATGATCGGCCAGACGGTGATCAACCTCAGTTCCGGCGGCCGCGGTCGTGTGTCGGGCGTGGTGGCGGGTTTGATGATCCTGATGTTCGTGCTGTTTCTGTCGCCGCTGATCGAGCGCATTCCATTGGCGGCGCTGGTCGGGGTGATGTTTGTGGTTGCCCAGCAGACTTTCGCCTGGGCATCGTTGCGTGTGCTGCGCAAGGTGCCGGTCAATGACGTACTGGCGATCATTGCCGTGACCGTGGTCACGGTGCTCACCGATCTGGCCACTGCGGTGCTGTTCGGCATCATCATCGCGGCGATCAACTTTGCCTGGCAGCAGGCCCGCGAGCTGTATGCAGACAGCCATGTAGAGGCCGATGGCAGCAAGGTCTACCACCTGCACGGCACGCTGTTCTTCGCCTCGACCACGCCGTTTCTCGACCAGTTCAACCCGGCCGAGGACCCTGCACAGGTGACACTGGACTGTCGCCACCTGAGTTTCGTCGATTACTCGGCCATTGCTGCGCTCAAGACCTTGCGCGAGCGCTATGTCAAAGCGGGCAAGCATTTGCGAGTGGTGCATCTGTCCGAGCGCTGCAAGCGGCTGCTCAAGCGCGCCGGCGTGCAGCACGCATGAGCCGCGTTTCAGGCTGGATGTCTTTTCTCTGATACCTAAGGTGTGTGCCTGATGGATGCTGTCTCCCCGCTGCAAGCCTACGAACGTGCCGTCCAGCGTGGTTTTCAGCCTGATCAGGCGCAGTTGCAGGCTGCCCGACAGTTGCAGGCGTGCTATGAGGCCCTGGCCGATGCGCGGGGTCGGGCACAGGGCGTCTATTTGTGGGGGCCGGTCGGGCGCGGCAAGACCTGGTTGATGGACCGCTTTTTCGAAAGCCTGAGCGTGCCGGCCCGGCGTCAGCATTTTCATCACTTCATGCGCTGGGTGCACAAGCGCATGTTCGAGCTGATGGGCACGCCTCAGCCGCTGACCGTGGTCGCCAAAGAGCTGGCGCGGGAAGTGCGGGTGATGTGTTTCGATGAGTTGTTCGTGACTGACATCGGCGACGCAGTGATTCTCGGTGGGCTGCTGCAAGTTATGTTCGAAGAGGGCGTAGTGCTGGTCTGTACGTCCAATCAGCCACCGGAAAAGTTGTACAGCCACGGCCATAATCGTGAGCGCTTCCTGCCAGCGGTCGCCGCGATCCTGAAATACATGAATGTGGTGGCGGTCGACGGCGGCGAGGATCATCGCCTGCACCCCGGACAGTTGCACCAGCGTTACTGGGTTGCACAGGCCGGTCAGCCAAGTTCATTGAAGGGGATATTCGAAGCGCTGAGCGCTGGCCAGCCGGTTCACGACTCGCAGGTCATGCTCGGTTATCGCAGCATCAATGTGGTTCAGCATTCCGATACGGCAGTGTGGTGCCGCTATCGTGACCTGTGTGAACAACCGCTGGCTGCGATGGATTTTATCGCGTTGTGTGATCGTTTCTCGGTGATTCTGCTCAGCGAAGTGCCGCCCCTCAGCGCCGCCCAGCGCGAGGCGAAGATTGCCCGTGGCACCGAGGATGGCGTGGAGCAGGTGACGGCAGGCGACCGCGAGCTGCCGCAGTTATCGCCCAACGACGACGGCGTGCGACGTTTCATTGCGCTGGTGGACGAATGTTACGACCGGCGCATTCCGCTGTATGTAGAAGCGCCTGTGCCGATGGACGAACTGTACACCCAGGGTTATCTGTCGTTTGCCTTTCGGCGCACCCTGAGTCGGCTTCAGGAAATGCAACTGGAGCGTTTCACCGAGACCTGAGCTTCAGGCTGCATCCCGACGGCGCTGGGCCAGCACGTGTTTGGCGCCTTCGATCATCAGCACCACGACGGCCAGCCAGATTGGCAGGTAAGTCAGCCATTCATCGCGGCCGATGCTCTCGCCCAGCAACAGGGCGACGCCGACCAGCAGCACCGGCTCGACATAACTGAGCAACCCGAACAGGCTGAACGGCAGCAACCGGCTGGCAACGATATAACTGACCAGTGCCGAGGCACTGATGACCCCGAGCACGGGAATCAGCAGGTACAGCAGCGGTGCCTGCTGGATGGCTTGTGGATGACCGTTGGCGATAAACCACAGGCCGATGGGTAGCATCAGCAGCATGTCGAACCAGAGCCCGCCGAGGTGGTCGGTCCTGAGCTTGCGACGCAGCACGAAGTAAAGGGGATAGCCGCCCGCGACCAGCAGGGTTTCCCAGGAGAAACTGCCCAGCCTCCACAGCTCATGCGCCACGCCGATCATGGCAAACACCGCAGCGACTTTCTGCAGGTAGGAGAGGTGCTCGCCGTACACGATGCGGCCGGTGAGAATCATGCTCAGCGGCAGCAGGAAATAACCCAGCGACACCTCCAGGCTGCGCCCGTGCAGCGGTGCCCACATGAAGATCAGCAATTGCGCGCCGATCAGCACCGAAGACAGCAGCAGCGCGAAGATCAGCAGCGGTTGCTGCCTGAGCCGGACAGTCACTTCGCGGACTCGCCGCCAGTCTCCGCTGACCAGCATGAACAGCGTCGCGCATGGCACGGTGAGCAGCATGCGCCAGCCGAAGATCTCTTCACCGTCGAGCGGGGTCATCAGTGACGTATAGAAATACATGACCCCGAACAGCGTTGACGCCAGGATCGACAGCACTACACCTTTGGACACGACGGCCTCCGCGACAGCTGATTCGACAGATTGCGCACCTGTCTGGTGCGCGTGGTAGTCAGTCTACTGGCCTGAGGTGCAAAAAGCTGCAAATCGGACGGCCCTTGCACGACGATGGAACGAGCCTCATGCAAGTGCATCAGAGGTTTTGGCTAATCGATCAGCTTTGTTAGGCTGTCGCGCTGGCCGGTGTGACCGTACTCGGCAAATTACAAGGAGCATGCATGACCTCTTTCAGCACCGCAGCCCAGGATGCCAAGGCTCGGGCGGAGCAGTCTTCGACGCGTATCGCGTTTTTCATTGCCGGTTTCAGTGTCGCCTCTTGGGCGCCGCTGGTGCCTTACGTCAAACAGCGGATGGGCCTTGATGAGGGCACGCTCGGGCTTTTGTTGCTGTGCCTCGGCGTAGGCTCGATTCTCTCGATGCCGTTGGCCGGTGCGCTGGCAGCGCGGTTTGGCTGTCGGCGGTTGCTGGTCTGCTCGACGGTGTTGATCTGTCTGTGTCTACCGCTATTGGCGACGATATCCAGTCTGCCGCTACTCATAGCCACGCTGTTCCTGTTTGGCGCGAGCATGGGGGGTGTGGATTGCACGGCCAACGTTCAGGCGGTGATTGTCGAGCGTGCCAGCGGCAAGACCATGATGTCGGGATTCCATGGCCTGTTCAGCCTCGGTGGGATTGTCGGTGCCGCGGGTGTCGCCGGCTTGCTCAGTCTGGGCATCTCGCCGTTCACGGCGATGCTGATCGTGGTATTTCTGACGTTGGTTGCGCTGGCCAAAGCGGCTCCGAATCTGTTGCCTTACGGCAGTCCGGCCGATGGGCCAGCCTTTGCCATCCCGCGTGGCGTGGTGCTGTTCATCGGCCTGCTGTGCTTCACCGTATTTCTGGCCGAAGGCGCAATGCTTGACTGGAGCGCGGTATTCCTGACCTCGTTGCGTGGTGTCGAAGCGTCGTATGCCGGACTGGGCTATGCGGTATTCGCCGCGACCATGACCCTGGGGCGGTTGTTTGGCGATCCGGTGGTAAAAAACGGGTGGGCTCCAATCGAGTGATCATTCTTGGCGGGCTGTGTGCCGCAGCGGGGCTGGCCGTCGCGACATTGATCCCGGTCTGGCAGGCGGCGCTGCTGGGGTATGCATTGGTAGGCGCGGGTTGCTCGAACATCGTACCGGTCTGCTACAGCGCAGTCGGTCGGCAGAAGACCATGCCGGAAAGCGTGGCGATTCCGGCGATCACCACGGTTGGTTACGCCGGGATTCTGATTGGTCCTGCGGCAATCGGTTTCATCGCCCATGTCAGCAGCCTTGAGCTGGCGTTCATGATCGTTGCCGTGATGCTCTTGGGCGTGGCTATCGGCGGCAGCAAGCTCAGGACCTGATTCTGACTACAACGTGCGCGCCATCCCCGACACCCGGATCGAACTCCCGGGCTGCTCGGGGATTTCCGCGCGCAGACGTGACGGGCTGCCCATGTCCTCGCCCTGAATAATGTCTATCAGGCCACCGTGCGGCCAGCCTATATCGCGCAGATAACCACCCAGGGCCGCCGTGGCCGCACCGGTAGCCGGGTCTTCATAAACGCCGCCGAAGGCAAATGGGTTGCGAGTGTGGAACAGCTGTTCGGTTTCGGCCCATACCAGCAAAATAGTCGCCCAGCCTTCGCGTACCATCAGCTCTCGACCGGCCTGCTGGTCATAGTGCATAGCCTTGAGCTGTGCCCGGCTGTTCAGCGCGAGCACAAGGTGCCCAGCACCGCCGTTGATATGCGCTGGCTTAATGCGTTCATCCAGATCGTTGTGCGTATAGCCGAATAGCGCCAGGGCCTCTTCCAGCAACTGCGCGCTGATCGGCTTGCTGAAGATCGGTGGCGATTGCAGTGCTGCCGAAGTCAGGGAGCCTTGCGCATGGCCTTCGACAGTGATCTGCGCCTGATTGAGCGTCAGGCTGAACACGCCGTCGCCTTGCCGTGCCGCCAGTGCTGCGCCCAAAGCGATGGTCGCGTGTCCGCAGAACGGGACCTCTGCCAGCGGCGAGAAATAACGTACACGCCAGCAACTTTCCACAGGAGCGGCAAACACGGTTTCGGAAAAGCCGACCTCGGCGGCAAGCTGCTGCATGACGAGGTCATCGGGCAGCGCATCGCCAATCCACACGCCTGCCGGGTTTCCACCGCGATCGCCATCGCTGAATGCCGCCAGTTTGAGTATTTCAGTTGTCATTGAAGGGTGTCCTTGCCGTGGTCATTGGGCGACAGTTTGCAACGGAGCTGATTTGATAATCCAGTGAGAAGAACTGATGCGGTGCATCTATATAGCTGATGCCTGAGCGCCCGCGCAGACCTCTCCTCTCAAGGCACCTCACACCTGGCCATACGCCGCTGCACTACACGTTCACGCAGTGCGTCGTAGGCCCAATTGAACAGCATGGTGTAAGGCAGAAACATCAGCAGCAGACCGATATCCAGCCAGAATGCTTCCATCAGGCTGATCGTCAGCCACCATGCGGCCAGTGGCACGACGGCCAGAATCAGTCCGGCTTCGAAACCTGTTGCGTGCAGCACGCGAGTGGTCAGGCTCATGGCAAACCCGTACCTGTTGCGCAGTCTGTCGAACAGGGCGTTGTAGAGCATGTTCCAAAGCATGGCGATGGTGGAGATCATCACTGTCATGGCGCCCATCATTGCCAGCGAATGGTTCATGAGCCAGGCCAGCAGCGGTGCGACCAGAATCACGCCACCGATCTCGAACAGGCTGGCGTGCAGCGCCCTTTCACGCAGGGTCTTGGACGCTACGGATGCGTGCTGGCTGGCGTGTTGTGGGCTGTTGCTCATGATAAGACTGTCCTTTGTGCTCGTGGGTGGCAGCATTATCATCGGTGTTTGCGTTAACCTGAAAATCAATACCATCGGTAAAGCCGATAAGAGAGTGTCATGAGTTATTCACCGGAAGCCCTGGAAGCCTTCGCCCAGATTGCCGCGCTGGGTTCGTTCAGTGCAGCTGCACGCCGTCTGGGCAAGAGTCAGTCGACGATCAGTGAAGCAATTGCCCGCCTGGAGATCGATTTTGGGCTGGAGCTGTTCGATCGCTCTTCCAGGCAGCCGGTTCTGACCGAAGCCGGGAGGGTCATGCTCGGCCGTGTCGATGACCTGTTGTGCGCCTCGGACCGACTGCGCCGGGCTGCTGCAAGGCTTGCGGCAGGCGTCGAGCCAAGGCTGACGCTGGTGCTGTCGGACGCCAACCAGTTCGCTGATTTCGAACGGCTGATGACCGAGCTGGATCAGCGCTTTCCGGAGCTGGAGATGGAATGCGTATTCGCCGAGCACGGTGATGCCATCAGCCTGGTGCAGTCGGGCAGGGCATCATTGGGGCTGCTGTCGGCGCAAGCCAGCTACCCACCGGAGATCGGTCACGCGACCATCGACGAAAGTGCCGATTTCGGTCTGTTCGTCTCGCATAAACATCCGCTTGCCGCGCTGGAACGGGTCGATTATCAGCAACTGGCGGGTTACCGCGCATTGCGCCTCAACACGCTGGTCGAGCACAGCATCCCCACCGACGACCTGCCCACCAGCGGTCACCGTCATTGGTCAGCGCCCAATTACCTGCTGTTGATGGACATGGCTGCCTTCGGTTTTGGCTGGTCGGCGTTGCCGCGCTGGCTGGTGTCGCGCTATTCGGGCGGGCTGCTCAAAGAGCTGAAAGTCTCGGGCTGGCCGCGTCGCTCGGCGGTCGATGTCATCTGGTCATTCCAGCGCAGCCTGGGGCCAGCAGGTGCATGGCTGCTGGAGTCGCTGGTGCCGTTTGCCGGAGAGTAAACGGATCGGCTCTCATAACCGGCAGTCAGCAGTCGCGGGGCTTGCTGATTTCCAGCTATAAAGCACAGACTTTCAACACTGTCGGGCAGGGTAACGCATGACATTCGACGGGCACTCCGATCCTGTTACACGTGATACCCCGGTGGACGACCGCTACCGAAATACGAAGAACGTGAGGCGCTTCATGACCGGACAATGCGGGCCGTCGTTCAGGTTCGACCGGCCATTCATGGCGTGGATCACTAATGGCGAGCCCAAAAACATGGGCCAGATCGTGGATGAATGGTTGCTTCTGCGAACAGCAGGATCGGAATGAGCTGACGTTGTGTGCTGTTGGAGGGCTGCTCGGCTGGGCTCGCTCTGGCTGTATCGAGAAGCACATACCGCCCTGACTTTCGAAAATCATCGATTTTCGAATGCAAAATGCCATTATTTTTGCAACTGAGCGTTTTTTCTCGTAGCGTGCTCGTGCCGCCCTGCCTGAAGGGAACGCGGCGCAACCCACACCGCAGGTGCCTCCGCCGTGACCCCGACAGATCTACAACATCTCCAGAGCCGATTATCGGCTCTGGAGCAGGAAAACGCCTCGCTTAAAGAGCGCCTGAGCGTCAGTGGTCAGGAGGCCGAAAACGCCCTGGCGCACTCTCAGGAGCGTTATCGTTTTCTGTTCAACGCGATGGATGAAGGCTTTTGCATCATCGAGTTCTTTGACGGCCCGCACGGCCCGTTGAGCGATTACATTCATATTGAAGCCAACCCGGCTTACGAGTATCACGCCGGCATTCCCAATGTGGTGGGCAAGAAGCTGCGCGAGATGGTTCGCGAAGAGGCGGATGGCTGGGTCGAGTTCTACGGCAAGGTATTGCGCACCGGTGAGCCGGTCCGCTTCGAGCGCGAGCTGGTGGCGACCGGGCGCTACCTGGCACTGACCGCGTTCCGCATCGAGCCGGCCAGCCGCAAGCAGGTAGCGGTGTTGTTTCAAGACATCACCGAACGCAAGCGCGCAGAGCTGGCGTTACAGCAGATGAATGAAACGCTGGAGGCTCGTATTGTCGAGGCCGTCGCCGAGCGCAATGTGCTCGCCGATGTCGTCAATGGCACCAATGCATTCATCCATGTCATCGACGCCAATTACCGCTGGATGGCCATCAATGGCTCAGCGCTACGCGAGTTCGAGCGTCTTTTTGGCGTCCGTCCTCAGGTAGGCGACAATATGCTCGACCTGCTGGACGACTGTCCGCAGAGCAAAGCGGGCCTTAAGCAGCGCTGGACGCGGGCGTTGGCAGGCGAGGAGTTTGCCGAAAGCGTCAGCTTCAGCGATTCGAAGGATCCGGCCAGCCACTTCGAAATGCGTTACAGCACGCTTCGCGATGCACAAGGCCAGTCCATTGGCGCGTATCTGTTTGCCTACGACGTCAGCGAACGGTTGCGCGAGCAGGAACGCCTGGCTCAGGCTGAGGATGCCCTGCGCCAGTCGCAGAAGATGGAAGCGGTTGGTCAGTTGACTGGCGGTATCGCCCACGACTTCAACAACCTGCTGACCGGTATCACCGGCTCGCTGGAACTGCTCAAGACGCGCATGAGCCAGGGCCGTTTCACTGAAATAGATCGCTACATAGGGGCTGCGCAGGATGCATCCAAGCGTGCAGCGTCGCTGACTCACCGGCTGCTGGCGTTTTC
This sequence comes from Pseudomonas sp. Pme6b, assembly GCF_058129925.1. NCBI lineage: Bacteria > Pseudomonadati > Pseudomonadota > Gammaproteobacteria > Pseudomonadales > Pseudomonadaceae > Pseudomonas > Pseudomonas sp. Pme6b. Next base: position 3,928,041 of record NZ_CM176704.1, on the reverse strand, counting down.
ACGTCGACAGACGCTTGACCCCAAGCCGGTCGATATCAACCGGCTGGTGATCGGGATGGAAGAGCTGATTCGACGTACGGTCGGACCTCACATCACGCTGGAAGTCGTGACCTCAGTCGGGTTGTGGTCGACGTTCATTGACGCCCCGCAACTGGAAAATGCGCTGTTGAACCTGTGTATCAATGCCAGGGATGCCATGCCGCGAGGCGGGCGAATCACCATCGAAACCGCTAACCGGTGGATTGACGAGCGCGGCTCCCAGAGCCGGGATCTGACACCGGGGCAATACCTGTCGCTGTGTGTCAGTGACACCGGTACCGGCATGTCGCCTGAGGTTATCAACCGCGCGTTCGACCCGTTTTTCACCACCAAGCCACTCGGGCAGGGCACGGGTCTGGGATTGTCGATGGTGTACGGTTTTGTGCGCCAGTCCGGTGGGCAGGTGCGTATCTACTCTGAACCTGAGCAGGGCACGACCATGTGCCTGTACCTGCCGCGTCATTACCTTGGGGCTGCGGAAGAGGTCGAGGCTGTCGAGACTTGCGAATCGGCGCCTGCGCAGACCGAGCGTACGGTGATGATTGTCGACGATGAGCCGACCATCCGCATGCTGGTGGCCGAAGTGCTAGAGGATCAGGGGTATATCCCGATCGAGGCGGGCGAGGGCGCGTCTGCGCTGAAGATGCTGGAGTCCGATATGCGTATCGACCTGCTGGTAACCGACGTCGGGTTGCCTGGCGGCATGAACGGTCGGCAACTGGCGGATGCTGCGCGCATCATTCGACCAGACCTTAAAGTGCTGTTCATCACCGGTTATGCTGAGAACGCCATCATTGGTAACGGCCATCTGGATCCGGGGATGTGGGTGCTCACCAAGCCGTTCACCATGGACGCGTTCGCCAGCCGCATCTACGAAATGATCGAACGCAAGGATTGAGTCCAAAAAACGTCAGCGGGCAGGCAGTGTCTGGAATTCGCCTTTCGACAAGCCCTGCACGTCGTTGCCCATGCTGTCACGGATGGTCAGGTCGGCACCTTGGTCGGTCAACGCCTTGAGCACTTCAGTGCGTTTGAACAGCGCCGCGTACATGGCCGCCGTCTGCCCGGCATTGTTGGTCAGGTTTGGGCCGCAATCGGCCTGAACCAGGTGCTTGGCGATGCTCAGCTCACCCTTGAAAATCGCGCCCATCAGCGCAGTGTTGCCGCGATTGTCCTTGGCGCAAGGGTCAGCACCGGCATTGATCAGGCGTTCCACCGAATCTTCATGGCCGTGATAGGCGGCCAGAATAAGGCCGGTATAGCCCTGTTCGTCACGCACGTTGAGGTCGTAATGGGCTTCGATGAAGGTGTCCAGCATCGGGTTGTTACCTTCACGGGACGCGTCGAAAAACAGCGTGCGCAACTGGCTGGCGGTCTGTTCAGCGGTCAGTTCGGAAGCGGGTGCCGGGGCGGGTGGGGTTGCGTTTGCGGCTGCAGCAAACAGCAGCAAGGCATAGATCAGATTTTTCACAGGCGTTCTCCTGGCTGGAACCGCCCCGGCGTCGTGAACGCCGGAGCGGGACATCAGATCATCAGTCTTTGAGGCTTGCAGCCAGCGACTTGACCTTGCTCAGATCGCCCTTGGCGACTTCGGTTACCCGAGTGCCGTAGTCCGGATCTGCCTTGTACAGGAACGACAGCATAATGTTCTTGCTTTCGGTGTCGGTGTCAGCCAGCGACTCGCCAAAGCTCTGCACCAGGTCGGTCTTCTCTTTAGGGCTGTAGGAGCGATACAGATCACCCGCCTGCTTGAAGTTCTGCTCACGCGTAATCTTCGCCTGCTGGGTGGTGCCGCTGATCGGCAGTTCGCTGTAGCGCGCTTTTTCGTCGGCTGGACGTGGCTCCAGACGGCTCGGCTCATAGTTGACGCCGCTGGTGGTGTGACCGGTATTCAGAGCACCGTCCTGATTACCGTTGTTCACCGCAACCTTGGGCTGGTTGACCGGCAGGCTCAGACCATTCGCGCCCAGGCGATACATCTGGGTGTCGGCGTAGGAGAACACACGGCCTTGCAGCAGACGGTCCTCGGAAGGCTCGATACCAGGAACCAGGTTAGCCGGGGCCATTGCGACCTGTTCGGTTTCCTGGAAGAAGTTGTCGACGTTCTTGTTCAAGACCATCTGACCGATTTTCTTCTCAGGGACATCAGGCCAGATCTTGGTGGCGTCCAGAGGGTCGAAGTCGAATTTCGACAGCTCTTCAGGCTTCAGGACCTGAACGTACAAGTCCCATTTCGGGAAATCGCCTTTTTTGATGGCACCGACCAGATCGTTGGTCAGATGGCTGTAGTCCTTGGACTGGACCTGAGCGACTTCTTTCGGATCAAGGTTCTTGATGCCTTGCAGGGTCTTCCAGTGGAACTTGACGTAGTGCACTTCGCCTTTGGCATTCACCAGTTTGTAGGCGTGTACGCCGTTGCCGTCCATGAAGCGATAGCCTGCAGGCGTACCCTCATTTGAATACAGCAGTGTCAGCGTACGGGTGGCTTCTGGAACATGCGAGAAGAAGTCAAAGCGACGCGAATCGTTGTCCAGGTTGGTACGCGGGTCAGGCTTGAAGGCGTGGACCATGTCCGGGAACTTGATGGCGTCACGGATGAAGAAGGTTGGAAAGTTGTTGCCTACCAGGTCCCAGTTACCGTCTGCCGTGTAGAACTTGGTGGCGAAGCCGTGTGGGTCGCGCAGGGTTTCAGGCGAGTGGTTGCCATGGACAACGGAGGAAAAGCGCACGAAGACCGGGGTTTTTTCGCCCGATTTGAACACCGTGGCCTTGCTCAGATCGCTGATATCGGCCGATGCGGTGAACTCACCTTTGACACCCGTGCCGCGAGCGTGGACCACGCGCTCCGGAATACGCTCGCGATCAAAGCGCTGCAGCTTTTGCAACAGCTGCACATCTTGCAGCAGGACAGGCCCTTGGGCGCCTGCAGTCTGAGAGTTCTGATTGTCGCCGACGACGGCACCATTGTCGCGAGTCAGGGTGTCTGCTGCATAGGCGGTCGGAACAGTAACGAGACCGACTGCAGTCAGACACACCATATGTCTGGACCAGTTTAATAACGGCATTTTGAATCCCTCATATTTTTAGTAGGCCGGTATATCTTAGGCGCGCGGGGGCAGGGGGGTGATTATAAAAATATATCGGGGTGATTAAGATAAATACTGAGAGGGGAGAGGAACCGAGTAAAAACTTTCACAATTAGTTGAATAATTTCCTTGGCTATGAGGAAGGCGGGCTGCAGGTGAACGTATAAAAAATCATGGTTTTAGTTATTTATAGTCATGAAATTAAAGGATTTTTTATTAAATGTTGGTGTTAATAAAAGGCACGTTTAATCACGCTGTTCAAGGTTAATAGCAATCATTATCATTTTGAAAGCTCGTCAATAATAAAGTGCTGGCGTCCCGGTGTGGAACGATCGTGCAACTAAATAATGTGACATTCAAGATTGCTGGCTTTTTGATATTGTCTTCTGCGGTCGTCGTATAAGTTACAACTAAGTTATCCTGCGGCAAAGTGACATTATCGGTTTTGAAAGCGTTGACGCGCTATCATGTGGCCACACCTTGTGCAGCCACGCCGCGTTTAATGGAGCCGCTCGTCTCATGCCCACCATCATGTTGCTACAAACCCCGCCACCGGAGTTCATCCGTAGCCAGATCCAGCAGATGGTCGTGGACTACGTGACCGACATCAGCATGGTAGCCATTGCGCCGAGCAATCCGCTGTACAACCTGTATCAGTATGGCGTGGGGTATGAGGTGCATCTCTACCTGAACGCCATGGACGGCTCGCAAAACCTGGCGGTCGAACTGATCGTCGCGCTGGACGATGAGGACCCGGAAACCGTATTGGGGTTTTTACTGTACCTGCCTGTGCAAGATGATCCACAGGCTTGTGCCGTGGCCTATATGGCGGTGCGCGAAAGCCATCGTCGCCAAGGCATTGCACGCTCGATGCTGAGTAAAATGGTCGGTCGCTACCCTCACGCAGAGCTGTATTGCGTGGTGGGCAAAGTGGCGTATTTCGAAGCGCTGGGCTTCCAGGTCCTGGGCGCACGCGGGCCGCAGGTCATCATGAACACGTTGGATCACGGAACGGATGGCCTGCTTGCGGTCATGGACATCGCTCCGATCTACAGCTCGGTGGAAGTGCGTCAGATTCATGCGTACCTGCTCAAACAGCACGGCAAGAGAGCGATGGTCGATGCAGAGAAGCAGCGTGACCGTCATCTCGACCGTATGACCCGGGATGCCAGGGCGTTCGCCGAGCAGCGTCTTGAAAACCCTGGCGTGCCGGAAGGTGTTGCGCAAGCGTCAAGGCTGCACTGACAGCCAGGGTGTCGCGCAGGCAGACCTGTATTGATAGACGGAAGTAGTCGCACAAGCGCAATTTATCAAAAAAGTGGGGAGTGCGTTGGAACGATCCAAATGGAGTGAAGTCATTATGACATCACGACTATTTGGTCACTCTCAGGCACGGATGTCGCACCTCATTCAGCAACAGGTAAGCCCCATGAATTTCCTGCGTCAGTCCAAGTTTTCGACCAAGCTTCTTTCGGCATTCATTGTTTGTGCACTGATCACACTGACCGTTGGCGGCCTGGGCATGGTCGGGGTTACCCGCTTGGGCAACGCGCTTGAGCTTACCTTTTCCAACAACCTTGTTTCTGTCAGCAACACTAATGAAACGCTGACCAGCCTCACCGCTCACAACCGTGGACTGTACCGTTTGCTGGATGCGCAGGATGGCGGTGTTCCTGAAGCCGACAAGGAACGTGTTCGACAGGCGTTGAGCGAAGATCTGGCTCGCGCACAGAGGATATTCGCGATTTACCGTGCCACGCCGCTGGAAGATGACGAGCGTGCCGCCGGTGACCAGTTTGAGCTGATGATGCCCGACTACGTTGCCGGAGCCCAGCAGGTTGTCGATCTGATCAAGGCCGGTGATTACGACGCTGCCCGCACCCGACTGAACACACTGTCTTCGGAAGGCTTTACCAAGGTGCGCAGCTATTTGCGCACTATGATCGATTCCAACAACCGTCAGATCAAAGAGGGTGCTGCGGCTGCTGCCGATCTGCGGAATTCTTCGGTGATGATGCTTGAAATCGGCGTAGTCATCGCCTTTCTGGTGGCAATCATGTTGGGGCTGTTGATCACCCGCATGATTACCCGGCCGTTGGCGGTCGCGGTAGCAAGTGCTCAGCGCATTGCCGGTGGCGACCTGACCCAACCGATTGTTTCTGATCGTGGCGATGAGGCCGGACAACTGCTGGACGCACTGTCCGACATGCAGACCGGTCTGAAAAATACCATTCAACAAATTGCCAGTGCTTCAGACCAGTTAGCCTCTGCTGCCGAAGAATTGAGCGCCGTTACCGATGAAAGCACCCGCGGACTGACTCGCCAGAACGACGAAATCCAGCAGGCTGCGACTGCCGTGAATCAGATGACTGCTGCCGTGGAAGAAGTGGCGCGTAATGCGGTGTCGACGTCCGAGGCGTCGAAGGCTGCAACCGATGATGCAGTCGATGGACGTGGTCAGGTGGATCATACGGTCAAGGGCATCACCACCATGGTGCACGAGATCACCGAGTCCACCGGCGCTGTATCAGAACTGGCCGGGCATGTGCGGGAGATCAGCAAGGTGCTGGACGTGATTCGCAGTATCGCCGAACAGACCAACCTGCTGGCGCTGAATGCCGCCATCGAAGCCGCGCGTGCCGGCGAACAGGGTCGTGGTTTTGCGGTGGTGGCTGATGAGGTTCGTGCCCTGGCACACCGTACCCAGGCCTCGACAGTGGAAATCGAAGGCATGATCAGCACCGTGCAGTCCGGAGCCGATGGCGCCGTTGCTGCGATGGGCAAGAGCCTGTCACTGGCCACCAACACTCAGGAGCTGGCGCTGCGTGCCGGTGCCGCGCTGGAAAAAATCACCCTGGGTGTGGCGACCATCAACGAGCGCAACCTGGTCATTGCTTCGGCTTCCGAAGAGCAGGCCCAGGTCGCCCGCGAGGTGGACCGCAACCTGATCAACATTCAGGACCTTTCGACCCAGAGCGCCGCAGGTGCCAACCAGACCAGCGCTTCGAGCCAGGAACTGTCGCGACTGGCCACCTCGTTCAATTCGCTGGTCGCCACCTTCAAGCTTTGAGTCGTCTCGCCAAATTACTGTCTGGCGCACGTCTTTGCCTTTTCGGTGGCTAATTTCCGCACTGACATGAAAAAGGCGTTGCGCCCGACCGGGTCATTTCGCGCATCATAGGCGGACTCAGCCCGAGAGAGACTTTTCATGCCTGTCATTTTCAACACCCTGCGCCTGTCGCTCCCGAGAGTATCGTTATCATTTGTGGCCGTGCTGTGCTGTGGAATCTTTGCCAGTGCTGCGTTGGCCAGCGACGATACGCAACTGATCGAATCCATCAACGCCTATCGTGGTCAGGCACAGCGCTGTGGCGAGCAGGTATCCATGGAACTGCCGCCACTGACCAGTGATGCACGTCTGGTGCTGCCCGCCAGTGGCAATCTGGACCTGCAACAGGCGCTGACGCGTGCCTCCTATCCAATGGTCACTGTGCAGGCGATCAGTCTGTCCGGCCCAAATGACGCTGACTCGGCACTTAAAGCGGTGCTGGAGAGTTTTTGCCGAGTAGTGCTGGACCCGCAATTTGTCGACATCGGGGTTAGCCGGCAGGGGCGAGACTGGCGCATTGTCCTGGCACGCTCGCTGGTGGCTTCGCGTCTTGGCGATTGGCAGGTAGAAGGGCAAAAAATTCTGGAAATGGTCAATAACGCCCGTACCCAGGCGCGTCAGTGCGGAACGCAATCCTTCGCTGCTACCACGCCTCTGGTCTGGAACGCTGTTCTGGGCAGTGCCGCACAACGTCATTCGCAGGCAATGGCTAATCAGAACTTTTTTGACCACAAGGATCGCGACGGTCGTACGCCTGGCGATCGGGCCGAACTTGCTGGCTATATAGGCCAGCAGGTCGGTGAGAACATCGCTGCAGGCCAGGACAGCGCGCGCAAGGTGGTGGATGGCTGGCTGCTGAGCCCCGGCCACTGCGCCAACCTGATGAGTCCTGATTTCCGCGAGTTGGGAGCAGCCTACGCGATGGACCCGAAAAGTGACGCAGGAATTTACTGGACGGCGATGTTCGGCACGCAGCAGTAGCGCCTGCTGCTGCCTTGAACCGGTGGGTTTAAAAGCGGAATGCCTGACGGCCGATGAGCAGCCATTGTCCATTCTGCTTTTGCCAGATCTGGAAGTTCTCGATTTCGGTCGGCACAACCTTGCCGCTATTCACTGCCTGTGCCGAGAAATGATTGCGCACCAGGGCGGTGTCGTCGGAAAGAATGATTTTCTGATTGAGCATCTTCAGTTCGTTAAAGGCGCTCTTGCCGGTCTCGATGTCTGCGATGAACGCTTTCTTGTCCTGAATGGTGCCGCTGGAGTGTCCATACGTGAGGTTGTCGGCGGTCAGCGCATTGAGTTGCTTTATGTCCTTGTGCCACATGGCTTGCGTGAGCTTGTATACCGCCTCGGCAACATCAGTCTCGTCAGAAGTTGCCGCAGCGGCGTAGCCGGTAAACAGGCACAGAAACGCCATTAGCAGTGTCAGCTTTTTCATGTTCATCCCTTTTTCTTGTCGTTATTGAATGTGAGCGAAGCCCGCGCAGATGAGTAATTCATCTGTCGTCGTACAACTTAGATCAGGGCAGGCCATTCGACAAGGGGAGATGCCGGGAAGCGCGCTTCCCGGCGATAGAGCTTAAACGCGGAACTGCTTGGTAAGACGGTTCAGGCCTGACGCCAGCGTCGACAACTCGGCAGTGGCGATGGCGGTCTGATTGGAGCCCTCGGACGTCTGACTGGACAGGTCACGAATGCTGACCAGGCTCCTGTCGACCTCACGAGCAACCTGGGCCTGTTCTTCGGCAGCGGTAGCGATCATCAGATTGCGTTCGTTGATCTGGCTGATGGAGTCGGTAATTTCGAGTAGCGCCTTGCCGGCGCCATTGGCCATCTCCAGGGTCTTGTGTGCCTGAACGCTGGTCTGCTCCATGGCAGTGACAGCGTTGCCGGTGCCGGTCTGAATCGAGCCGACCATCTGTTCGATTTCGCGGGTCGATTGCTGGGTGCGGTGTGCCAATGCGCGTACTTCGTCCGCGACCACGGCAAAACCTCGCCCTGCTTCGCCTGCACGGGCCGCCTCGATCGCAGCGTTGAGTGCCAGCAGATTGGTTTGTTCGGCGATGGCGCGGATCACATCCAGCACCTTGCTGATGTCCGTTGCCATGACCGCCAGGCCCTGCACCTCGGTTGAGGTGATCTGAACTTTGGAGACCATCAGGTTGATCGCCGTGACAGTCTCATCGACCTGCGCACGTCCGGCCATGGCTGCGGTGCTCGATTGAGACGTCACTTCCGATGCCGATGCGGCGTTGCTGGCCACTTCCTCTACCGCCGCGCTCATCTGGTTGACGGCCGTAGCTGCCATCTCGATCTCATTGCTCTGACGCTGAATGGTGCGCGATGCATCTTCGGTGACTGCGTGCATCTCTTCGGAAGTAGCGGCCAGCTGGGTGGACGAGTCGCCGATCAGGGTCAGGGCACTGCGCAGGTTGGCTTGCATCAACGCCAGTGCGGCGATCAGTCTGGCCGCTTCATCACTGCCGTCTTGTGGAATGTCTTTGCTCAGGTCATTGGCCGCAATGCGTTGCGCAATGTTCAGCGACTCACCGATCGGCTGAGTCAGGCTGCGGGTGTACATCCAGGCCAGCAGCAGGGTAGTAATCACGCCGACCGCGATAAAAATACTCACCATCAACAAGGTTTGCTGATAAGCAGATTCGGCTTGATCACCCGCTTTTTCCGCTTTGCTGTCGTTGATGCCGATGAGTTTTTTCAGCGTGTTTTCGACCTGATCCGCCGCAACTTTCATGTCGCCATTGGAAATGGCAACTGCCCCTTCCAGATTGCCCGCTGCAACAGAGGCCAGGTAGCGATCCTGGGCTGTTTGATAGTCGGCGTTGGCTTTGCGGAGCTCGTCGAATGCCTGACGCCCTTGAGGGGTAACGATCAGTTTGCTGAGAGAGTCCGAAAGACCGGCAGTCAGCGAGCGGGCCTGCTGAATGTCGCTAAGTGCCTTGGTCCTGCGATCCTGCGGCTCAAGGGGGTTACGAAGTCGGGCGTTATTGCCCCTGATACCGACAAACTCCCTGTCCAGAGAGCCGAGCAGTTTTACGCTGGGTAGCACGTTGGTTTCGATGAATTTTTCTGCTGTGTTGAGAAGTGCTGCCTGACGCAAAGCCAGCAGGCCCAGTGCAACGATCATCAGGCAAAAAATACCGAAGCATAAAGCCGAACGCGGTGCAAGATTGAGTTTTCGCAGGATCATTATTATTTTTCCGAAGTGGGCAATAGGCTATCGCCTTCCTTCGGGTTTTCTTGACGAGCTATACGGGCCCGGAATCGAGGTTTGAATCAGGTTGTCCGAATAAATGGTAAGCAAATATGTCACGGCCTGGCAGCTTTACATTTTAACCAGCATTTAAAGAGGGCTACCTGTCGCAGCCCGGTGAATCAGCGCTTTTCCATGCCCAGCATAAAAGTATCAATTGCTCGTTTGACCATGCTTTGAATCTGCTCGACGCTCAAGCGTGCGGGTGTTTGTTGATAGAGGCGAATATCGGTTTCCGCAGTCAGCAGCGAGGTGAGTTGCAGCGCTGCGATATGCGGATCAGTGGTACTTAGCTGGCCACGTTGCATGGCCGCATTCATCAGCGTCGTCACCGTTTGCAGGAATTCCCTGGGGCCTGAGTCATAGAACATTGTGCCGATGTCGGAGTGCCCGGATTCGGCCACTACCATGCGGTACACCGCCAACGCGCTGTCATCATTGATGAGTACCATCAACATTCGCTCCCCGAAGCGCGTGAACAGCGTTCGCAGGTCTAATTCTGCATCTGCGTCCTTGTCGACAGAGATCGCCAGTTCCGAAACGGCCTCGGCAAGATGAGCGTTTGCAACCCTGTTGACCACGGCGATGAACAGCTCCTCCTTGGAGGGGAAGTAGCTGTAGATCGTTGCTTTGGAGCCGCCCATCCGTTTGGTGACTTCATTCATCGACGCACGTTCGTAGCCCATTTCAAGGAAGACACTTGCTGCGGCATCGATGATGGCTTCGCGGCGTGCTTCAGTACGCACCTTCATTTATATCCTCAATCCCTTAGTGAACCGGGTAGTACAGTAAATGCAAAATTCTCTAGACTGGAACTGAACCGTTCGGTACGATTTCAGCTGGTTTCAAGGAGCTTACTGGAAAAGACAGCGCAGATAAATGCCGACGGATCGAGGCGTTCTATATTTTGCAAATCCGATGGCTGCGCCCAGCCATCCATTGCCCGAATTCATTCAACGATGGAGTGAAGAGGTCCATGAACATCATCGATTTCAAGAAACCCGTCAAACGCTCTTTTCGTGGTAATACGGCAGTGGTGCCTCAGCTTGAGAAAGTGCTCACCGTCATTCTGAAGACCGACGTTCCTGTGCTTATGGGCATATGCAGCGATGGACTGCGTAGCAGCAGCAGGATTCTGGGCGGAGAGTTCCATGCCGAATATTTCAGCGGCTCGGTGCAGGCTGGCGGCAGCAGTATGCAGGTTGAATTGTCATCCGAGCTTGCCTTTCTGGACACTCGTTTCACTCTGGTCACGCAATTGGGTGAATTGATCAGCGTTGAAAGCCAGGGTGTCCTGCTCATGGACGAAGTGGGTCAGCAGGAATTGCAGAACGGGGTCTGGCCGATCAGTGACGGCCATTACCAATGCACATGCACGCCGCGCTTCAAGGTTTCCCTTGGGCCTAATGAATGGCTGGAAAAGAGCGCCTTCATTGGCAAGACCGAATACATTCAAGACAATGAAACGCTGATCAGTTTTTATCGGATGAAGTCCTGATTCATCCCATTGGTTAGGCGTGGAGCAGGCCGTTGCAGGCCTGCTCCGTTGTAACTGGTTAAAAAGTGACACTGGCGCTCAGGCGCGCGGTGCGCGGCTCGCCAACGTTGACCTGCAACTGGCTGCCTGTACTGGAGGGGTAGTACTGCTTGTCGAACAGGTTATCGACGTTCAGTTGCAGGCGCGTCTTGTAACCGGCCATCGGCACATCCCAGCGTAGAAACGCATCGGCTACGGTGTAGCTGCTCATATAGAAGGTATTGGCATCATCACCAGCGCGCTCGCCCACATAGCGTGCGCCGCCACCTGCATGCCAGTCGCCCAGACCGGACGGGACTTGCAGATGGTGGGTGAGGTACAGGCTGGCCGTATGCTTGGGTGCCTGGCTAAGACGATTGCCCTTGTTGCTTGGATCATCCAGCACTTCGGTGTGGGTGTAAGCGTAAGTGCCGATCATGTCCCAGCGCTCGGCTATGCGCCCGGTCACGTCCAGCTCCACACCTTGTGAGCCGACCTTGCCAGCTGCTTCGCTGACGCCGGTCACGCCAGTGGGGGTGACGACGTTTTTCTTCTCGATGTCGAACACCGCGAGGTTGAGGTTAAGCGCCGGTGCCAGTGCATATTTGGCACCAACTTCGTAACTGCGGCCTTCTTCCGGGTCGAAGGTCGTGCCGTCATCGTTCACATCGTCGTTGGGCACGAACGAACGGCTGTAGTTGCCGTACAGCGAGAGGTCTTCATTGACCTTGAATACCAGACCGGCCATTGGCAGAAATACATCGTCATTCTTGTCCAGATTGGTGACTCGGCTAGCACCAAGGCCTTGTTTGATGTACTGGTCATAATGCTGATAGCGACCACCCAGGACCAGAATCCAGCGGTCATTCAGGTGCCAGTTATCCTTGAGGTACAGGGAAGATGAGGTCAGTTGATTGCTCAGGTTGCTGGTGGTCGTGCTGACGACACTGGGTTCAGCCAGGCTGCCGTAGCTGGGCGAAAAGATATTGAAGCCGTTTTGAGCCGTGTTGCGGTAGGTCTTGCCACGATACTTGTCGGAGTCTTCCTGCTCGGCACCGATCAACAGATCATGTTGCTGGCCAAGAATCTCTTGCTTGCCGATGAAGTCCCAACTGGCATAACGCGTTTCATAATCATAGTGGCCGCCATTGGCCTGACGACGCAGTACACCGCTGCTGGACAATGTGCTTGGCTGGGCAATCGAGAGGCTGTAGCGGTCGTTGTTCCAGCCGTAGGTCAGACGGGTTTTCCAGTCATCACTAAGCTGATACTCGAAGCGCGCGGTTGCGGTTTCGCTGATGCCCACGGTATTGGCCCACTTTTCGTCGAGCCGCTTGTCATAGCTGATATCGGCCGGATGACCACCTGTGAACACCGTGCCGCGGTCGAACGGGCTGATGTAGTCGTTGTATTCGTAGGCGAGCGTCAGGCTGGCGCGTTCTCCGGTCCAGGACAACGAGGGCGCGATCAGGGTGTGCTGATCGACGCCATAGTTACGCCAATAGTCCTCGCTCTGACGCTCTGCCACCAGTCGGTAGGCCAGCCCGGAATCGCCCAGCGGTCCGGTGGTGTCGATGCCGAAACTGCCACCGCCTTCGCTGTAGGCCGAGCCACTGAGCGTGGTGCTTTGCACATATTGCGGTTGTTTGCTGATCACGTTGATCACGCCACCCGGCTCCATCGCGCCGTACAGCAGCGATGCCGGACCTTTGAGTACTTCAACGCGCTCGGTGGTGGCACCGAAGTTTTTCGATACCACCGAGCGTACGCCATCGCGCAGGATCGAGCCGTCGTCGTTGGTACCGAAGCCACGCTTGATCACCGAGTCCTTGGTGTTGCCCAGTGTGTTGCCCTGGCTGACGCCGCTGACAAACTTCATGGCGTCGTCCAGTGAGCGCACGTTGTAGTCGGCGATGGTCTGCGGCGTTACCACATTGACCGACTGTGCCTCCTCCTTGATCGGTACATCACTTTTGCTCGCGGTACTGGTGCTTTCGGCGCTGTAGCCTTCCCGGCCTTCGGTAGCGGCGGCGGATACCTGGGTGGCAGGCAAGGTTGCGGTTTCAGCAGCATGCACTGCGCCGCTGGCGCACATCGCCAGTGAAAGTGCGGACAGCAAAAAAGGGCCGGGACGGCGAGGGCATTGGGAGGAGGTGCTCAAGGGAAATGCTCAGCAAGGACGTTAATAGCAATAATTGTAATTTGATACTGATTCTCATGTAAATAAATGATTGAGCCCGGTGCTCTGCAAACAGGGGCCTTTTCAGGTTATCAATGACTATCGACGTTGGCGTCAATCCGCTTGCCCATGCTGATGATGGGCTCGGGCGTGTACCCCAATGTTTGATAAAAAGCCTGCACACTTTCGTTGAACGTATGAATCTGCAGATTGATCTTGACGCAGCCAAGGTCCGTAAGAGCCTGTTCTGCGTGCCTGACCAGTGCTGTTCCCAGTCCTTTGCCACGCTGGTGCGGGGCAACTGCAACCGAATACAGCCAGCCGCGATGGCCGTCGTAACCGGCAAGAATGGTCCCGGTCACGCGGCCGTCCATGACGGCGACGAAAAACAGCCGGTCCCCGACAGCCAGTTTCTTGTCGATCGACAACTCCGGACGGTTATGCGGCATGGGGTCATTGAAGACGGTCTTCCACAGTTCGATGACGGCAAGGCGGTGATGCGGGTCTGAATACTCGACAATGCAGTTCATTGCGCGGTCTCTGGGTGATGAGCCCAGAGACTACTGCGTCGTGTCCGGCCATGTCTAACCGGCGTTCTTTGACGGCTGGTCCTGTGTTGTGACCCTGGGCAGTGATGCCGGTGTATCAAGCAACGTACGGATGGCCCGACTATAAGCGGGCTGTCCGATCTGCATGCTGTTGTTGTGTGTACCGCCAGGCACCAGTATCAGCTTCTTGGGTTCCTGCGCTGCTTCGAACAGCTGCTCGCTGAAGCGTGCTGGTACGTAGCGATCCTCGGTGCCGTGCACGATCAGCACTGGCATGTGGATGTCTGCAATCTTGTCCAGAGAGTCGAACTTCTGCGACAGCAACCAGCGCACAGGCAGCGAGGTATTGGCCAGCGCTGTGGCCACATCGGCCAGGTTGGTGAAGGTGGATTCTATTATCAGCCCGCGGGCCTGAATCGGCGCGTTGCCCTTTTCTGCGTCATTGCCCAGTTCGGCTGCCAGATCCACCGCAACTGCCCCGCCCAGCGAGTGCCCATATATAAGTCTGCGTTGCGGATCGGGCTGCAGTTGTTTCAGGCGTGCCCAGGCGATGCGTGCATCTTCGTACACCGACTTCTCGGATGGCAGCTGGCCCATGCTCTGACCGAAACCCCGATAATCGATCGCCAGTATCGAGTAGCCCTGCGCCTTGAGTTGCTGGATACGGAACAACTGGCCGGTGAGGTTCCATCTTGAGCCATGCAGGTACAGCACGGCCGGGGCGTTCTTGTCCGATGCGGGCCACCACCAGGCGTGGATATTCTGCGATGGTCCAAATGACGGTGTGCTGAGTTCGATCTCCTGGACATCGGCGGGCAGGCCGCTGTACCAGCTTGCGGTGCCGGGCTCGATGCGAAACACCAGTTCGCGTTCCTTGTGCTCAAGCACTGCACAGCCGACCGGGAGGCCAATAATGATGGCTAACATGCAGACCCATTTGATCGGACGAGCCTTGAAGCGAGCCAGGGGCGAAATCGGCATAAGACGCATGATCCAGTCAACAAAGTGAAATAAATGCCGGTTCTGCGTCAGGGTTGCAAGATGAACCACCAAACATGGGTTACAGAATATTGCACAGCGGGGTTCCGGGTATGTTTTCAAGCTGAGCAATCATGATGTACACGCAAACCCCTACGCTTCAATACGTTGCGCCAAGAGGTCCGAATGCAGCGTCAACAAAGGCGCTCAATAGCACAATTCGTTATTGAGGTGCCCTTTTCGATAGCCGGGGATTATGCTGTGAAGGGACAGGCGCTGTATTTTTGTCACCAGCCGTCGCCCGAATCGCCGATCTGCTTAACGTTAACTCGCGCTTTCTTCAATTTCTTCAAGAGGTTACCGCTCATGTTCCATCACCGCCCCCTGGAAGAAAAAGACATCCCCACGATTTGCGAACTGCCGCAGAATGCCGACGAACTGTTCTACATGTTCCCCAGAGCGACTTACCCGCTGACTGCCTCGCAACTCAGCGAAGCACTGGAGACCCGACACGACTCGACCGTCATCGAGATGGATGGCGAAGTTGTCGGTTTTGCCAATTTCTCTCAATGCAAATTTCGCGGCCGTTGCTCGCTGGGTAATGTGATCATCGCTCCGAAGGCCCGCTCCAAAGGGGTAGGGCGTTACATGATTACCAGTATGATGGGGATCGCATTTGACAAGCACGAAGCGACTGAGCTGATTGCATCCTGCTACAACCATAACGTCCCCGGGTTGCTGTTTTACCCGCGGATGGGCTTTCGCCCTTATGCCATCGAAGAGAAACGCGATAAACAAGGTGCCCGGGTGGCGCTGATCCATCTGCGTCTGTCTGGCTCGGAACAGTAAGTTTTTCATGCGGGGGCACGCACGGCTATTATTGCATCGGCCCGGGCGTGCCTTTTATCTTTAACCCGTTTTTCAAGCGACTCGATAACAGTGTCTGGTTATTTTTTCAGATAACGCCGTCCCGGCAGTCGACCGTTCGTCAGTATTTATGCTGCTTTCTAGTGTGACTTCTGTACGCCGTGATTCACGTCAGGCCGTAGTACGCTGGAAATCATTACGGTGAATCGTTTTTTCTGTTGATTCTTCAATAAGGGACAGCATTAAAAGGAGCAAGGATATTCGGTTGTGGAAGTTGCTAGAGGGGCTGCGAGAGGTGTATAACTCGTTTAAGCATAACGCGAGTGACGACAGATAATTGGCGGGCTGGTCTGGGCCGTTTTTTAAAAGAGTCATCAACAATAAAAATTGTCAAAATTTGTCATGGTCGGGACATGCTTACACCCATAAGGAGATAAAGAGATGATTACGAGTGGACTGTCTGAGTTAGAACTCAGGAGTATCGTTGAACGTGCATTCCTGCCGTTGCGTTGCACCTGCACCATTGCCAACGATCAGATGACGGTGCAAATAAGCGATCCGGTGTCCGGGCGTACCCATCGTCAGACGAGCCTCCCGCTCAGCCGTATCAAGACTGTCCGGGATATCTCTGCACTGGTAGCCGGGTTGCGTGAAGAACCGGCAAAAGCCAAGGCGTCACAAGCGCATTACAGCGCTGCCTGATACTGCTTCATCCCTCTGATGTCCAGGCATCACGCAGCAGGGCCTCGATCAGTGTTGATCGGGGCCTTGTCGTTTGTGCGGTTGCCGGTTCGACTTTTTCGGGCAAAACCCGCTGCCCGATCGCACGTCAATTTAACAGCGTCGGAGTCATGCTGTTTCGGAGATGGGCGATAAAAAAATAATAGAAATTCATGAAACTTTTTAACCGTCTTGAACTGTGCGCACGTCAAGGGTTTAAAAAAGTACAAGCGCCGTGAAATCATCAGCTTATCGCGCACTATTGAACGGGTTGCTCAACGCCCTGCCTATTTGACACTTTTGCGTTTCTTTGCAACTATCCGATTGCCTCCTGAATGCGTAACGCATTGTCACGCTTTTCCACTTGATAAAAAACGCCGCTTAAAAAACGGGCGGTAGCATTGAGCGGTTTTTTACTGCCCACTCCGCTACTTCAAGGTCCCGCCTGTTTTACGTGTTGTAACTTTCTGTAAAAAACACTGTTTCATGACGACTCATCACTTCGGTGAATGAGCCTTTGTCGGTGTTCGGTTGTATGTGTTTCGCCTCGAATCGTGCAGGGACGCTGGTTCGCCTGATCAGCCAGGCACTCGATCATCCAGAACTTCTGTGCTGCACCAACGTATGAAATGACGATGGAGCATCATCATGTTTGATAACGGTATGGAAACAACCTGCGGCTGCGTCGTCGGAGGGGCCGGGCTCGCCGGCATGGGTTTTTTGTTCAGTGCCCTGAAGACCGGCGCAATGCCCGGAATTGCCGCGAAAGGATTGGTCGTCATTGATGCAAGCGACCGGCCCGGAGCAAGCGTGCTGGGGGAGTATCGGATTACCGCCAATTCTGTGGGCGATGTATTCATCGATTGCCTGCGCGATCCGGCATTACGTGAGGTATTCGAGCCGTTGGAAAACTCGGCAGCGTATTGGCGTATCAAAGCGCAGGCACAAAGCGCGCCGCAGCTGTCTGATGCCGGTCTGCTCATGGCCGAGGCCGCCAGGCTGGTACTGGACCACATCGTGCAACGCTACGGAGTAAAAGTCTGGTCCGGTACGACCATTAATGAAGTGGTCAGTGACGGCAACACATTTTGCCTGCACGTTGACGGTCCGCACGGCAAAAGACGTGTGCGCTGCCGGGCGCTGGTACTCAATCTGGGTGGGCGTCAGGATCCACAGCACCTGATTGATGCTCTCGCCGGGCAGGGGCTGGCGCTGCCAGGCAATGTGAGTATTCAGAGCGCGGACAGGTTGCTGCGTATGAATGCGGTGCAATTACGCGAAGTGTTCGGTCCCGCGCTGGCCGGTAAAGGGCGAATCACGATTGTGGGTGGCTCACACAGTGCCTTTTCAATGCTGGAAAATCTGGCAGATGCACTGGAGTTCGCGGGCTTGCAGGAACTGACGCTTATTCATCGAAGCCGCATCAGGCTGTTTTATGAAAGTGTCGAACAAGCACAGGCAGCTGGTTACCTTTTCGACGCCCAACACGATGTGTGTCCGGTATCAGGCCGAGTCAACCGCTCCGGCGGCTTGCGTTATAGAGCGCTGGACATTGGGCGCGAGGCGCTGTGTAGCGGCCGTGTCGGCAAGACGGGCGTGCGGGTGCAGATTTTTCAGACGCTGGGCGGGCGACCTGGTGACCACGAGCCGGCCCGGCTCGCGCTTGCCGACTCGGCGGTGATCGTGCAGTGCTCTGGCTATCAACCTGTGCTGCCGACGCTAAAAGATGCCGAAGGCAACTTCATCAGCCTGCGCGAGACAAAGGGCGGTCTTGAGTCCGACGCTTGCGGCTGTCCGTTGGACCAGCAGGGTCGTCGAATGAAGGGCCTGTATCTTTTTGGTCTGGGGGCCGGGCTTGGCGTCGATCCGCATCTGGGCAGTGAACCCGCCTTCGATGGACGTATCTACGGCGTCTGGCAGTTTCACCATGATGCAAGCCGAGCAGTGGTTGAGGCCGTCACCAGCAGACTGTCCTGTCCAGCTGCTGTTCCCGAGATGATCGGTATGGACTTATTCATGCAGGCAGCGCTTCACATTCAGGCGGGTTAGGCAGCAATTACAGGTAAACAGCACCATAAAAAACGGCGCCCCAGGGACGCCGTACGGCTGTCTGCCAGTAAATGGCAAATCAACATTGAATAAGGGGTACTGCAGGAATTATTGTGGGTCCTGGTTCGGAGCCAGTTCTGCCTGGATACGTTTGTAGATTTCTTCACGATGCACTGAAACATTTTTTGGTGCATTGATGCCCAGGCGGACCTGAAGCCCTTGAACGCCAAGAATCGTGACAGTGATCTCGTCACCGATGTTTATGCTTTCGCCTACTTTGCGAGTGAGTATCAACATAATCTTTTCCTTGATGGCCTCTTGAAAACGCCTCTCTCAAGAGGCTGGCGTTTGCCTTTGCGTGGTGATTGTTGCCGAGTGCATCCAAATGCATCCGTCTTATGACGTCACATGGGTGAATTAAATTCCCTCGGTTCATTTTCTTGTCATCGAGATTTGCATCTGCGATACGACGAGCGCGCCAATTCTGCCCGTTTCGACGTGAAAATGCCCGTATTTACTGGCGTCATGTAAAAAGTATCGTGAACCGCTGCACGCTGTGAGGTCGTCATCGTCTCACTCGACGAGGCGGGATAAGCCCATCTCGGCATGAGTGTAAGCGTAGGCATGACTTTGCGAGATTGCTCGGACTTTCTGAAAATTCAGTTGAAAGTGTCGAACGAGGATGTAGGAAAGGGCTGCCGGGTCGCCATCGCTACTACGCTCAGGCTTGTTGACGCTATCAGGGACACTGGGTGGCCGGTCCGGAGTGCGCGCTGTGGCGCAGAGATGCGATGTACAGCAAGGCGTTGGCCTTCGCGGGTTTCATTGCCCGCAAAGGCCCTGCCGGAGTTGGGCTTAAAGCGCCATCGACAGCAACATGATGAAGATCAGGCCGACCACCGACAGGATGGTTTCCATCACCGTCCAGGTCTTGAAGGTTTCGGCAACCGTCATGTTGAAGTACTGCTTCACCAGCCAGAAACCGGCATCGTTGACGTGCGAGAGGATCAACGAGCCGGCACCGGTTGCCAGCACCAGCAGCTCGCGGTTGACGCCAGGAATCAGGCCGACCACGGGTGCCACGATCCCTGCGCCGGTGATGGTTGCCACGGTAGCCGAACCGGTTGCAATACGGATGACGGCAGCCACCAGCCAGGCCAGCATGATCGGGTTGATCTGAGCCTGCACAGCCATGTGTCCGATCACGTCGCCCACGCCGCTGGCGACCAGCATTTGCTTGAAGCCACCGCCTGCACCCACGATCAGAACGATTGCGGCAACCGGTGCCAGGCTCTGGTCCAGTAGTTTCATGATTTTTGTACGGTCAAAGCCACGCGCCGCACCAAAGGTGTAGAACGCCAGCAAAAGCGCTGCGAGGAGGGCGCTGATCGGGTGACCGATCAGGTCCATCCAGATGCGGAACATGTTGTTTTCCGGCAACACCACGTCGGCAAAGGTCTTGAGCAGCATCAGGAAGACCGGCAGCAGGATGGTCACCAGCGTGATACCGAAGCCTGGCAGGTTCTCAGTGCTCGACTCTTTGGCAATCTGATCCATCAGTTCCTTTGAAGGCGTGCCAGGGATGCTTTTTGAAATCCAGCTACCGAAGATCGGGCCAGCGATGATGGCCGTCGGCAGTGCAACGATCAGTCCGTAGAAAATGGTCTTGCCAATGTCGGCACCGAAAATGCCGATGGCCAGCAACGGACCCGGATGTGGCGGAACCAGGCCGTGCACGGCTGACAGGCCTGCCAGCAATGGAATGCCGATCTTGACGATGGATACGCCGGTGCGACGGGCAACAATGAACACCAACGGGATCAGCAACACAAAGCCGATCTCGAAGAACAGCGGGATGCCCACCAGAAAGGCCGAGAACATCATGGCCCAGTGCACTTTCTGCTTGCCGAAGGTGCGTATCAACGTTTGCGCAATCTGGTCCGCGCCGCCCGAGTCCGCCATCAGCTTGCCGAGCATGGTGCCCAGGCCGAGGATGATACCGACGAACCCCAGTACGCCGCCGAAGCCGTCCTGAAACGATTTCATGACTTTTTCAACCGGCATTCCCGAGGTCAGGCCAAGAAAGCCTGCCGCCAGGGTCAGCGCGACGAAAGGGTGTACCTTGAAGGTGGTGATCAACAGTACAAGGCCGACGATGGTCACCAGCGCATCGACGAGCAGGAACGTCTCATGGGTCATACCGAACATGGGTGTTTCTCCGGTTTATTGTTTTAAGGAGCTGTTAACAGCGCCGACGTTAATATCGTGTGTACGCAAGACAGCGCTGTCTTCTG
This sequence comes from Pseudomonas sp. Pme6b, assembly GCF_058129925.1. Lineage (NCBI taxonomy): Bacteria > Pseudomonadati > Pseudomonadota > Gammaproteobacteria > Pseudomonadales > Pseudomonadaceae > Pseudomonas > Pseudomonas sp. Pme6b. Next base: position 3,907,385 of record NZ_CM176704.1, on the reverse strand, counting down.
CGCTCACGCCTTTATCAGGCGTGGGAGTCTTTCCACCATGCTGCGGCTTGTTCACCGATGACATCGATAGGCTGCGATGCGTCGACGATCAACGTCAGCGGCTCGCCGTAAGGCGGCTCGAGGGTTGCGAACTGGCTGTCCACCAGACTGGCGGGCATGAAATGCCCCGGCCGGTGCGAGCAACGTTCGGCGGCAAGTTCCTTGGTAAGTTCCAGGAAAACAAAACCCAGGCCGGGTACGGCATCGCGCAGACGCTGGCGATAGATAAGCTTGAGTGAGGAGCAGGTCAGCACAGGGTGCTCACCGTTTGCCAGGGCAGCAGCCATCTCTTCGCCCAGGCGGGTCAGCCAGCCGGCCCGGTCGTCATCATTGAGAGGGGTTCCGGCGCTCATTTTTTCGATATTGGCGGGAGGGTGGAACGCATCGCCTTCGATCAGGCGACCGCCGCTGTTGCGGGCGATCTCGGCACCGACGGCGCTTTTGCCGCAGCCAGAGACACCCATTACCACAAGGGCGGAAATAGCAGTATTCGCAGTTGTCACAGTAGGCACCTCATCTGGAGACAGCGCTGTCTTTGTCCGGTGGACATCAGGCTCAGCCCGGGCTGTTCCAGTTTTTGTCGTTGTTTTGGGCTCATCAATAAGCATTGGAGGCTGTTCTCCGCGGCGACCCTGACCGGGTGGCCCATGTGAAACCAGCGATAAAGCATTGTCACCTTCCATGAGACAGCGCTACCTTATGGGGCATTCGACACATTTGGCAACCCCTATGTTAGTTGGCAACGCATGATCCGCATTGGTTCCCGCTCTACTGGTCGCCCTACGCTCAATGAGGTGGCGAGGCTTGCCGCCGTGTCGCCGATCACGGCCTCCCGGGCGCTGCGCGGCGTTACCACTGTTGCGCCGGAGCTGGCGGAAAAGGTCCGCGCTGCGGCACAGACCCTGGGCTATGTCGCAAATTCTGCAGCCAGGGCGCTGGCCTCTTCCTGCAGCCAGACCGTCGTTGTGCTGGTGCCTTCACTTTCCAACCAGTTGTTTATCGAGACGCTGGAGGCCATTCAGGACGTGTTGCGCATCCGCGGTCTGGACGTGGTGATCGGCAACTATCACTACTCGCCCGATGAGGAAGAGAAACTGCTGCGCAACCATCTGGTCAATCGTCCGCGCGGTATTCTGCTGACCGGTTTCGATCACACCGCAGCGTCGCGCCAGATGCTTGAAACCAGCGGCGTGCCTTGCGTGCACATGATGGAGCTCGATACGCGACTGGGTACCTATTGCGTCGGCTTCTCGCAACAGCAGGCCGGAGCAGAAGCCGCACGCCATCTGCTGGGGCGTGGTCGTCGCCGACTGGCTTACATGGCCGCTCAGCTCGACCCTCGCGTATTGCAGCGCGGGGCCGGGTTTCGCCAAGTGCTGGAGAACGCCGGGCTGTTCGACCCCGAGCTGCAGGTCTCGACGCCTCAGTCGTCCTCGATTGGCCTGGGTGGTGAGTTGTTTGCCCGCCTGCTGGAGCAACATCCGGATGTCGACGGAGTTTTCTTCTGCAATGACGACCTCGCGCAGGGCGCTGCCCTTGAGGCTTTGCGTCTGGGCGTCGCCATTCCCGAACGCGTATCGCTGGTGGGCTTCAATGACCTGCCCGGTTCTGCCCACATGGTGCCGCGCCTGACCTCGATACGCACGCCCAGGGAGGAAGTCGGGCAGCGCGCGGCACAGCTGCTGCTGGGCCTGCTCGACGGGGTCACGCAGCATTCGCAGGTGGATCTGGGGTTTGAGCTGGTGGTACGGGAAAGCTCCTGAGTATTTATTAAGGCCATCCCTGCATGCTTCCCCCCTGGCCATCACGCTGACCAGTGGTCGTTGCGCTCCGGGCTTTCCCGACGCTGGGCTGGAGTGCCCGACGGCCCTGTCCTGCAACGCTGCTGATACCCTCATTCGGACGGTTTCGGTGCGTCTGGACTGTTATTTCTGACAGTACCCATCCCCTCGTGTTGAGTATTCAATGACCCTACGTTTTTGGATCGGAGCGGCATAAGTGTCTTGGCCGCATCGTTGGATGACGGGGATATATCTTCTTATCTATTCCCCGTCCTGGCGGTCTTACAAGACCTATTGAAGGGTGAGAGAAATGCAAAAAAAAGCATCTCAAAACGTTAGAGCTCTGACTCACATCGCAGACCCGGTCGGTTCAGGAGTCCCTCTGGACATCGCATGGTTGACCGGCATCATCCCGCTGGGCTTTGTACCCGCTGAGATCGTTATCAGTCCCGATGAAACTACGCTGTATGTCGCTCATGAGAGTGGCCGCGAAGTCAGCGTGGTCGACATCGCCAGTGCAAGCGTGGTCGGCAGTATCAAGCGGGCAGGCGCGGGTGCGATTACCCTGAGCCCCGATGGGAAACGGCTTTACACCATTGGTCAGAAGAGGTGCTACGTGGTGGACACGCGCTTGCGGGAGGTCATCAGGATACTTCCGGCTGCCAACGTCAACCGCATCCTGTGCAGCCCGGATGGCCGTTTTATCTGCCTGTCCTTTCAGAATGCGCTTGGCGGACTTATCCGCCTGATCGAGACCGAGAACTACACGGTCGAAAACGAGTTTGATCTGGGTGCCCTGACCAATGCGTCGCTGGCCCTCGGGATCAGCCCCCTGAATGACCGGTTTTACGCAACGATGCTGGTCGACCGGACGGCACCCACCGATGTTCTTGCAATCAGCAGGGTGGATTACCTGCAGCATGATATTCCCGGATTTTCAGATCCGCGGTCGATGGCCTTCAGTTCCGATGGCGCCTGGCTGTACGTGGGCGGAATCGACGAGGTGTACATTATCGATGCCGCCACCAACAAAATGTTTTATCGGGAGAAGATAGGTACCCAGGGCTATCCGGTAAAAGTCATAGGCGTCACGCCGGATGAGCGCTATGTGTATGCGATCTACACCTGCAATTACGACGTCTACCGGATCGACACTGTGAAGGGAATCGCCACCTGTATCGCCTATTTTCCTTCGGTGGGCGGCGCGGTACTCAACAGGACCGGTACGTATATCTACTCCTCCCACCCGGACATGAGCTGGATTTCGATCTACAGGCTGTAGTTGCGCCTGCCAAACCTGCCACGGCGGATGACGCAGGCGCAGTGGCCGGTTGTATATAGTCATCAGCGGCTTGCGCTGTCAGTCGGCATTCAGCGCCGCGATGCCGGCCTTGGCCACTTGTGCATCCTGCTCGGCCTTAACGCCGGAAACACCCACCGCGCCAATCACCTGACCGTCGACGATGACCGGAACGCCGCCTTCCAGCGAGGTCAGCAGCGGGGCGCTGAGAAATGCCGTACGCCCGCCGTTGACCATTTCTTCGTAACCTTTGGACTCACGTTTGCCGAGTGCCGAGGTACGGGCTTTTTCGATCGAGATATAGCTGCTGATCGGCGACGCGTCGTCCAGTCGTTCGAATGCGAGCAGATGGCCGCCGTCATCAACGACCGCGATGGCCACAGCCCAGCCATTGGCCTGGGCCTCGTCGCGTGCGGCACCGAGCATCAGGCTCACTTCGGTTTGGGTAAGGACGGCTTTGATTTTCATGGGTTGCTCCGGAGCAGTGGTTATTGGATAGGAGTTCAGCGAGATTCTGGAGTGCCAAGCGCTTCATCAATCAGCTCGATCCAGTGCCGTACCGAAGTTCGGTTGGCGCTGGCCAGGTGAGTCTGACAACCGATATTGGCGGTGGCGATGACCTGAGGTTTGCCGCTTTCAAGCGCGTTCATGCGGTTGTCGCGCAATTGACGGGCCAAGGCCGGCTGAGTGATTGAATAGGTGCCGGCGGAGCCGCAGCATAAATGGCCGTCCGGCACCTGGGTCAGGTTGAAGCCCAGACGAGCCAGTACGCGTTCCACTTCACCACCGAGTTTCTGTGCGTGCTGCAAGGTGCATGGGCAGTGGAACGCCAGTCGCGTGTCGACCTTGATGCCCAGGGTTTCCAGCGGCTCGTCACGCAGTACTTCGACCAGATCCTTTGTGCACGCACTGATGCGCTCGGCCTTGTCTGCATAGGCTGGGTCGTGGCGCAGCAAATGGCCGTAGTCCTTGACGAATGCACCGCAACCGCTGGCCGTCTGGATGAGGGTTTCGGCACCGCCTTCGAGCGCGGGCCACCAGACGTCGATGTTGCGCCGCGCCCGGTTCAGACCTGCCTCCTGTGCATTCAGATGGTAATCCACGGCGCCGCAGCATCCGGCCTTGCTGACCGCAGTAATACCGATGCCCAGACGATCAAGCACGCGTGCCGTGGCAGCGTTGGTATTAGGTGACAGACCTGGCTGCACGCAACCATCAAGCAGCAGCGCCTGACGCGCATGACGAGTGGTCGGCCGCAGCCCGGCAGCATGGACTGTTGCAGGCAGTTTGGTTGCCAGTGTCTGCGGCAACAAGGGCCTGAACTTCATGCCCATTCCGGTCAGCAAACGGAACAGTCCGGCATTGGGAATTACCTGGCGCAGGCCTTCACGCAGCAACCGCTGGCCAAGCGGGCGGGGCACCAGGGCCTCAACCGCTGCACGGCCGATGTCCAGCAGGTTGTGATAATCCACGCCGGACGGGCAGGTGGTTTCGCAGTTGCGGCAGCTCAGGCAGCGGTCCAGGTGCAAGCGGGTTTTTTCGGTGACTTGCTGGCCTTCGAGCACCTGTTTGATCAGGTAGATCCTGCCGCGCGGGCCGTCCAGCTCATCACCCAACAGTTGATAGGTCGGGCAGGTGGCATTGCAGAAACCGCAATGCACGCAACTGCGCAGGATGTGTTCGGCCTCTTCGGCGCGGGGCAGGGTTCTGGCGTGTTCACTCAATGTGGTCTGCATGCTTAAAACTCCGCGTACAGTCGGCCGGGGTTGAAAATGCCCTGCGGGTCGAGCCGGGCCTTGAGGGCCTGGTGGTAACGCAGTACAGGTGCGGCCAGCGGCTGGAACGGGTTGTCGACAACGCCCTGGCTGTAGCAGGTTGCATGCCCGCCAGCCGCCGTGGTGATCGCTCGAATGGTTTCGCCGTCTGCGTCGGATTTCAGCCAGCGTTGTGCGCCGCCCCAGTCGAGCAGTTGCTCGCCTGGCAGTTCCAGTACGGCGCTTTGGGCAGGTACGCAGAGCCGCCATAAAGGTCGCGGGTCCAGAAAAAAGGGCAGACGCTGCTCATTCAACTGCTGCCAGTAAGCGCCATCGAACACTTCGCCACCGAGCCTCTCATGGGCTGCTGCCACCGAGCCTTCGCCGCCCTCAAGACGCAGGCGCAGCACTTGACCGTCGTGGCTGGCTGCGCTGATAGGCATAGGTTGCTGACCCCATTCAGCGAGGCGGGCCAAGGCTTGCGAGCTGTCCATCTGCAACGCGATGCTGCTGCACAAACGCGGTTTGGGCAGCACCTTGAGCGACACCTCGGTCAGCACCCCAAGGCAGCCGAAACTGCCTGCCATCAGGCGTGAAACGTCATAGCCTGCAACGTTTTTCATGACTTCGCCGCCAAAGCGCAGATGCTTGCCGAGGCCGGTGATGACCCGGGTGCCCAGCACGAAATCACGCACCGACCCGCTCCAGGGGCGGCGCGGGCCCGACAGTCCTGCGGCGACCATGCCGCCGAGCGTTGCGCAGCCAAAATCGGGCGGTTCACAGGGCAGCATCTGGCCTGCGGCGTCCAGCACCTGCATCAGCTCGCTCAGCGGCGTACCGGCGCGGACGGTGATCACCAGTTCTGTCGGGTCGTAACTGACGATGCCACGGTGTTCGCGGGTATCGAGCACCTCACCTGTTGTCTCACGGCCAAGCAAGGCCTTGCTGTTGCCACCCTGAATACGTAACGGCGTGCTGTCCCGTAGCGCTTGATCGACCCGTTCGAGCAGAGCCTGGCTGACGTCTTTGTCCATCTCGCTCATCAGAAGCGCTCCAGTTCGGGAAACGGCAATTGCCCGGCATGAATATGCATGGCACCGAATTCCGCGCAGCGATGCAGGGTCGGGATGTTCTTGCCGGGATTGAGCAGGCCGCTGGCGTCGAATGCGGCCTTGATTGCATGGAAAAAAGTCAGTTCGTCACTGTTGAACTGCGCGCACATCTGGTTGATCTTCTCGCGACCGACACCGTGCTCGCCGGTGATGCTGCCGCCGACCTCGACGCACAGCTCAAGGATCTTGCCGCCCAGCGCCTCGGCGCGCTCCAGCTCACCCGGTTGATTGGCATCGAACAGGATCAGCGGGTGCATGTTGCCATCGCCAGCATGGAACACATTTGCCACGCGCAGGCCGTACTGAGCTGACAACTCCTTGATGCTGCGCAATACCCCTGGCAACTCGCGTCGCGGGATAGTGCCGTCCATGCAGTAGTAATCCGGTGACAGACGGCCTACGGCGGGGAAGGCGTTCTTGCGCCCGGCCCAGAAGCGCACCCGTTCGGCCTCGTCTTTCGCCTGACGCACTTCGATCGCGCCAGCCAGTGTCAATACCTCGCGAACCCGTTCGCAATCGGCATGTACATCGGCTTCGACCCCGTCCAGCTCGCAAAGCAGGATGGCTTCTGCATCAACCGGATAGCCTGCGTGAATGAAATCCTCGGCGGCACGAATCGCCAGATTGTCCATCATCTCCAGCCCGCCGGGGATGATGCCTGCGGCAATGATATCGGCCACCGCACCGCCGGCTTTTTCCACGGAATCGAACGCCGCCAGCAGCACTTTGGCCACCTGCGGCATGGGCAACAGCTTGACCGTGACTTCGGTAATGACACCGAGCATGCCTTCGGAGCCGGTAAACAGTGCCAGCAAGTCGAAGCCCGGTGAGTCCAGCGTGTCGCTGCCCAGGGTCATTGGCTCGCCTTCGACGGTCAGTATCTCGACCTTGAGCAGGTTGTGCACGGTCAGTCCGTATTTGAGGCAATGCACGCCGCCTGCATTTTCTGCCACGTTGCCGCCGATGGAACAGGCGATTTGCGAGGAAGGGTCGGGTGCGTAATACAGACCGTGGGGTGCTGCTGCCTGGAAAATGGCCAGGTTGCGTACGCCGGGCTGGACCCGCGCCAGACGAGCAGCCGGATCAATAGCGAGGATCTGATTGAAGCGCGCCATCACCAGCAGCACGCCTTTCTCCAGTGGCAGTGCGCCACCCGACAACCCGGTGCCCGCGCCGCGAGCGACCACCGGCACGCGATGCGCATGGCACAGTTTGAGCAGCGTCTGCACTTCTTCGACATGCCGTGGCAGCACCACCAGCATCGGCGTGGTGCGATAGGCCGATAACCCGTCGCACTCGTAGGGCCGAAGCTCTTCGGCGCGGTGCAGAATGTCCAGGTCGGGCAGTTGGCGTCGTATCTCGTGCAGCAATTGCTGCTTGTCGACTGCGGGCAGCGCGCCGTCGATGCGTTCGTCATAAAGAATATTCATGCAGGCACCCAGCGTTGTTTTTATCGGGTTAATGCATCCTAGCTCATTCAGCACAAGGCTTGAGTTGACAGCGTCAGGCGGATCGCGCAATTTACGCATTACGTAATGTTGTTACGAAAATAATAAACACAGCACCCGTGCGTCAGGCAGGCGACTTCCGTGGACCTATTCACTTACTACCGCTCGACCTCAAGTTACCGTGTGCGTATTGCGTTGGCCCTAAAAGGGCTGGATTACGCTGCGATCCCGGTCAACCTGCTGCCTGATGACGGCGAGCAGCGCACACCCGGCTACAAGGCGGTCAACCCGCAGGGCAGGGTGCCTGCATTGAGGCTGGACGATGGCGTGGTCATCACCCAGTCACTGGCGATCATTGAATACCTGGAAGAGTGCTACCCGCAGCCTGCGTTACTGGCGCAGGATGCTGTTCTGCGTGCGCGCCAGCGGGCCGTTGCGGCGCTGGTCGGCTGTGACATTCACCCCTTGCACAACGTTTCGGTGCTCAACCGGTTACGCGGTCTGGGTCACGACGAACCCGCTATTCTGAGCTGGATCGAGCACTGGATCGGCGAAGGTTTGCAGGCCGTCGAGCAGTTGATCGAAAAGGATGGTTTCTGTTTTGGTACGAGCCCCGGCCTTGCGGATATTTACCTGTTACCACAGCTGTATGCAGCCCATCGCTACAACGTCCAACTGAGTGCATACCCGCGTATCCAGCGGGTCGAGCGTCTGGCCATGCAACATCCGGCCTTTCAACAGGCACACCCTGATGCACAATCGGACAAGCCGGAGTAGGCTGCCCTCATGAAGATTCTTGGTCTGCAACTGATATTCGGTGATTTTCTCGCGCGCAGCGTGCGAGGGATCCCGTGTGCGCCGCCCGCAGGACAGTGATTGCGCTGGTTTAACCACTCTCACTTTTCCTGCAAGGAGCCAGTCATGGCTGATCTCTACGAAAACCCCATGGGCCTGATGGGCTTTGAATTCATCGAATTCGCGTCACCGACCCCCAACAGCCTGGAGCCTGTGTTTCAGATGATGGGTTTCACCAAAGTCGCAACCCATCGCTCCAAGGACGTGACACTGTATCGTCAGGGCGCGATCAACCTGATCCTCAACAACGAGCCGCACAGTCTGGCCTCATACTTTGCCGCCGAACATGGCCCTTCTGTATGCGGCATGGCGTTCCGCGTGAAAGACGCGCAAAAGGCCTACAACCGGGCACTTGAACTGGGCGCACAACCGGTGGAAATCGCCACCGGCCCCATGGAATTGCGCTTGCCCGCCATCAAGGGCATCGGTGGCGCGCCGCTGTACCTGATAGACCGTTTCGGTGAAGGCACCTCGATTTACGACATCGACTTCAACTTCATCGAAGGCGTTGATCGCCACCCGGTCGGTGCCGGCCTTAAATTCATCGATCACCTGACCCACAACGTGTATCGCGGGCGCATGGCGTACTGGGCAGGGTTCTATGAAAAGCTGTTCAACTTCCGCGAGCTGCGCTATTTCGACATCAAGGGCGAATACACCGGTCTGACCTCAAAGGCCATGACCGCCCCGGATGGCATGATCCGGATTCCCCTGAACGAAGAGTCGTCCAAGGGCGCCGGGCAGATCGAAGAGTTTCTGATGCAGTTCAACGGCGAAGGCATTCAGCATGTGGCGTTCTTTACCGATGACCTGATCAAGACCTGGGACGCGCTGAAGGAAACCGGCATGCGTTTCATGACGGCGCCGCCGGATACTTACTACGAAATGCTTCAGGGAAGACTGCCCGATCACGGTGAGCCGGAGGCCGAGCTCAAGTCACGCGGTATTCTGCTCGATGGCTCTTCCGAAGGAGGCGAGCGTCGCTTGCTGTTGCAGATATTCTCCGCAACGCTGATGGGCCCGGTGTTTTTCGAATTCATTCAGCGCAAGGGCGACGACGGGTTTGGCGAAGGCAACTTCAAGGCGCTGTTCGAATCCATCGAGCGTGACCAGATACAGCGTGGCGTACTGACGCCGGATTGAGCGATAACCGGAAGTGTCCGCCTTGCGATCAGACGAGCCTGCTCAGGCTCGTTCTGAGTCATTTGTGCTTGAGCACGTCAGCCTGTCGATTGAGAGACGAGATATAACGCTCGGTAAATTCATGCGCTGGCATGGGACGACCATACAAATAGCCCTGACCCTCGTCGCACACATAATGGCGCATCAGACTTTCCTGCTCGCGGGTTTCTATGCCTTCTGCCGTGACCTGGAGATTGAAGCCGTTCGCCAGCCTGATAACGGCCTCAATGATGACTTCGTCTTTCTTGCTGCGCTCCACGCCACTTACGAATGAGCGGTCAATTTTCAGCCGTGTCACCGGATAGTCTTTCAGCAGGCTCAGGGACGCATAGCCGGTACCGAAATCGTCGAATGCAATGCCCACACCCAATGAGCGAAGGTGGCGCAACGGTTCCATAATGCGTTGTTCGTTTCGCAGGATGATGTTTTCCGTGATCTCCAGCTCGAGTGAGTGTGCCGGCAAGGAAAAGTCTTCAAGCGCACTTTCAACCATTTCGGCAAAGTCACGCATGCGAAACTGAGCGGCGAACAGATTGACGCCGATGCGAAATTCGTCACAGCCGGTGTTTTGCCATTGCGCTGCCTGCTCACAGGCTGAGCGCAGGATCCATTCGCCCACCGGTACCGCGAGAAGACCCGCTTCCAGTGCAGGTAGAAAAACCGCCGGAGACACCACACCCAGTGTCGGATGGTTCCAGCGTATAAGGGCTTCGGCTCCGGTAATACGACCGTCCGCAAGTCGTACCTGAGGCTGGTAGTACAGCTCGAACTCTTTGTTGGCCCACGCCTGACGCATCGATGAGCTGAGCGCGCCTCTTCTTGACGCGGTCTGTCGATGCTCGGAGGTGAAGGTGCGAACAAGGGAGCGTCCGTCAGACTTGGCCTGGTAGAGCGCCAGATCCGCATTGCCGAGCATTTGCTCCTCGTCGTAGTCGGAGCCGGACCTTACGGAGACGCCGATGCTGGCACCGATGTAGATTGAATTGTCTTCAAACTCAATCGGCTCCTCGATGACCGCTATGAGCGCCAGGCCCAGCCTGGTTGCGTTGTCAGGGTCTGCCGTGTCTGACAGGAAAACGACAAACTCATCGCCGCCCAGACGGGCGACCATATGGCAGGCCGGTACGTGTTCGCGAAGACGCTGAGAGGTCACCTTGAGCACAAAATCGCCCGCAGCGTGGCCCAGCGTGTCGTTGACGTCCTTGAAACCGTCCAGATCGATCAGCAGGATAGCTGCTGGCAGCTGCGCATCGCACGCCTCCTTGATCCGCCTTTTGAGTGTCGATCGATTGGCAAGCCCGGTCAGATGATCGTATTCAGCCGCATGCTTGAGTAATTTGTCCGCCTCGACACGCTGGGTGACGTCACGAATGATCGCCCCGAATTGTGGCTCGCCGGCATACGTCCATTGTGAGAGCGAAAGCTCGATCGGGATTGTATGACCGTCGCGATGTATGGCCGTCAGGTTAATGGATTTTCCGATAATGAATGTCGGGCCGCCTGACGCCACCCTCGACAAACCTGCATGATGCCTGGAGCGCATTTCTGGCGGAATAATAATGTCGAGAGGCTTTCCCAGGGCGTCCTCGGATCGATGTCCGAAAATGAGCTCGGCCGAGTTGTTCCATGAGATGATCCGGTTTTTGCTGTCCGAGCAGATAATCGCGTCGGGTGAAGTCGAGGTGATATTCATGAAGCGGGCGTGGCTGTCTTCATTCTCAAGCGCAAGCCGACGCAACTCCATTCTTTCGATGACTATGACCGCCAGATCCTTAAGAACCAATTGATCTCGCTGCGAGAAAGTCTCCCGAGGTTTATTGTCGATCAGGCACAGGCTGCCCAGCACATGACCGCTGGCGGTTATCAGCGGCGCCCCGGCATAAAAGCGAATATAGGGAGCGCCTACTACCAAGGCGTTTGAGCTGAATCTCTCATCCTGCAATGCATCAGGCACCAGAAAAACGTTACGGCCCATGAGCGCAAAATTACAGAATGAGACGTCACGGCCCGTTTCGCAGACATCGAGGCCGATACGCGCCTTGAAGAATTGCCGATCGCGATGAACCAGCGAAATCAGCACAATGGGCACATCGAAAATCCGCGATGCCATTTGCACGATCTGATCGTATTCGTGCTCAGGTGGGGTATCCATCAACGAAAAAGCATTCAAAATCCGAATACGCTCTTCGTCGTCATCGCCGACTGGGTAAGTACTCATTTGAGGTCATCGCTATAAGCTGATCGCGCCTGAAACTCGAAGCGATCGATGTACAATGCCGCTGTGCCGGCATCGGTGAAAACACCCTGCCAACACGCGCTTGCGCCATGCCGGAAAAGCAAAGTTCGATACATTGCAGCACCTCTCACAGTAGTGTATCGGTAGCTGCCTCTAGCAGCTTAGAAGCTGTATCGTCAAAAAACCGAATACCTGTAATGACTTCTTGAGCAACTAGCCTGCGGGGCATTCATTCAACTAAGCCCCGCGTGACCTCGGTGTAACAACGTGTTCGGGTTAGTGGCGCTAAGGTATGGAAACTGCATGGCGGGGTTCACTGCCAATTTGATGACAACCCTATGAAACGGCTTTCCTTTATTTCGACGAGGCTTACACCTTCGGCGCTCAGCAAAGCGTTGATCGGCTTCATTGCCCTGGTCTGTCTATCGCTGACCCTGGCTACCGTCTGGCAGATGAACCAGTCGAAGCTCGAGCGCGCGGCCACCGCCAGGATTGCGGTGTCCAATATCGTGCTTGCCGCTGAGCAGCAGGCTCAGGACACCCTGCAACAGGCTGACAATACGCTGCGTGACCTTGTCGAGCGTGTGGAACAGGACGGGGTCGCAGGCCAGCAGCAAAGCCGCTTGACCAGGCTGATGGCTCAAGACCTGATAAACGTCAAAGGGCTTCAAGGGCTGTTCATCTACGATGCTCAGGGCAACTGGGTCGCCAATTCCTTTGCCAACGGCGTGCACACCAGAAACAACGAAGACCGCGATTACTTCATTTACCATCGCGATAACCCTGACCCGTCCATTCATGTGGGGTCTATCGTAGAAAGCCGTAATACCGGGGATATGGTCATCCCGGTCAGTCGGCGTATCAATGCTGCGGATGGCAGTTTTGCTGGCGTTGCACTGGCCACCGTGCCGGTGGCTTATTTCCAGGCTTTTTTCCAGCGCATGGATGTAGACGACAAGGGGGTGATCTTTCTCGCTCTGAACAATGGCGACCTGCTGGCGCGGCGCCCCACATTAACCGCACTGATGACCACCAATGTCGCCAAGGGCGATATCTTCACTCGCTATCTGCCCTACAGCGACAGCGGCACCGCGTTGATCAACTCCGTGGTGGACGGGGTGGAAAGGATCTACGCCTATCGGCGGGTGTCCGGGTTGCCGATCGTCGCCGCTGCAGGCGTCTCCTGTCAGCATGTGTTCGCGCCCTGGTGGGCCTATGCATACCGGTCCATGACCATCACCGGCATTATTATCCTTGCGCTGGTTTTGCTTGGCGTCCTGCTGTACCGGCAAATCCAGCAGTTGATCAATGCGGAAGGTGAACTGAACATCGCCAGGAACGAGCTGGAGATCATCGCTCACACGGACAGCCTCACGCACCTGGCCAATCGACGCTGCTTCGATGCGGCCTTGCAGCAGGAGTGGGGGGGGGGCGAGCCGGAATACTGCAACTATCGCGATCATTCTGCTGGATATTGACTGGTTCAAACAATACAACGACACCTACGGTCATCTGCAGGGAGACGACTGCCTGAAGCAAGTGGCTGGGCTCATAGGCAACAGTCTTGACCGGGCTGGGGATATCGCGGCACGTTACGGCGGCGAAGAGTTTGTCATTCTGCTGCCTGAAACCGACCTGGCAGGGGCGCTGAAGATCGCGGAAAAAATCAGATCATCCGTTGAAACCAATCGTATAGAGCACTCGGCCAGCCCGCTGGGCAAACTGACCATCAGCTCGGGCGTGGTGTCGATCAACGCAGCAGAGAAGGATGGACATACCGCCGCGTTGGCGGAAGCGGATCGGCTGCTTTACCTGGCAAACCAGAGGGCGTAACCGCGTCGAAGGTCGGCTGATTCACGGCTGGCATGGAGCGAGCCATTTTGCTTGGGTATCAACCGCCTCTTCCTGAGTCAGTCTGACGGACGGCTACCGCCCATACGCTCGCTGATGGCCTGCGCCGTTTGCAAAAGCCGCCTGGCCGCCAGATTCTGCGTCTCGTCGTTCAACACCGATCCCGGCCCAACCACGGTGATCACGCCTACCAGCTTGTTGCCCATGGCGAACAGCGGCGAAGAGGCTGCGTTTATGCCCGGCATCAGCAAGCCCTGAATCTGGTGGACGCCCGTCGTACGGATCTGCTCGATATGCAGCTTGACGTCGCGCAACTGGTCGGCACTCAGCAAAGGCATTTCCTGCTCGCGAAGCGCAGCGGTTTCGCGCTCGTTCAGAAAGCTGTCGAATACCAGGCCGGTAGACGAGCCGAGCAACGGCAGCACCGAGCCGATTTGCGTCACCAGCGTCACTGCGCCCATCGACGCTTCGACATACACCACAGTCGGCCCTTTGTTGCCCCATACCGCCAGGAAGCAGGTCTGGTTCAGTTCATCACGCAGGCTGGCCAGCCACGGCGCCGATACTTTCAGCACGTCCAGTTTGCCGAGTGAGGCCAGCCCGACCAGCAACGCTTCGCGCCCCAGCCCGTAGTGATTGTTGACAGCATCCTGCTCGGCAAAGCCACTGGCAATCAGCGCCTGTAGATAACGATGAACCTTGCTGGCAGGCATGCCCAGATGCTCGGCCAGTTTCGACAGGGAAGTGGAGGGCGACAGATCGGCCAGCGCCTTGAGCACGCCCAGCCCAACTTCGGCGGCCTGAACCTTTTGCTGACGTCCGCCTGTCGAGCTTTCGATGTCCTGGGTCATGGGTGCTGTGCGCCGATCGGGAAAGGCAGCTTTATAGCTTGACCGGCTGGCAAACTCAAATTACGTTATGCGTAATCGTTTTACGTTAAATGATGTTTTACCCGTCTCTGCCCGACCCCATAACAACAAGAGGTCCAGATGGCTATCCACTCCCGTTCCGACGCAATGGCTTATCAGTCGGGCTTTGGCAACCAGTTCAGCAGCGAGGCGCTGCCCGGAGCATTGCCGATTGGCCAGAACTCTCCGCAGAAGCACCCGCTGGGGCTTTATGCCGAGCAGTTCTCGGGTACTGCCTTCACGGTCGCGCGCAGCGAAGCCCGGCGTACCTGGTTGTATCGCATCAAACCTTCGGCGGCCCATCCGCGTTACCAACGCATGGGTCGGCAGATCGCCGGTCAGGAGCAGGGCCCGATCAACCCCAACCGGCTGCGCTGGAACGCCTTCGATATCCCCGCCGAGCCTGTCGATTTCATTGACGGCCTGATCCCTTTGGCGAGTACCTCGGCCGCGGATCAGGCAGACGGTGTGAGCGTCTACGTATACGCAGCCAACACTTCTATGCAGCGTGCGTTTTTCAGCGCCGATGGCGAATGGTTGATTGTGCCGCAACAGGGGCGACTCAGAATCATCACCGAATTGGGTCTGCTGGACATCGAGCCGCTGGAAATCGCCGTCTTGCCGCGAGGCATGAAGTTTCGCGTGCAACTGCTCGACAGCAGCGCCCGCGGTTACATCTGCGAGAACCACGGTTGCGCCTTACGCCTTCCGGAGCTTGGTCCGATCGGCAGTAACGGGCTGGCCAATCCACGTGATTTTCTGACGCCAGTGGCCTGGTTTGAAGACAATCAGCAACCGGTGGAGCTGGTGCAGAAGTTCCTTGGTGAACTGTGGTCGACACACCTGGAGCATTCACCCTTTGATGTGGTGGGCTGGCACGGTAACAACGTTGTGTACAAGTATGATCTGCGGCGTTTCAACACCATCGGTACGGTCAGTTACGATCACCCGGACCCATCGATTTTCACTGTGTTGACTTCACCAGGTGCCGCCCACGGCCAGGCCAATATCGATTTCGTTATATTCCCGCCGCGCTGGATGGTGGCGGAAAATACCTTTCGCCCGCCGTGGTTCCACCGCAACCTGATGAACGAATTCATGGGCCTGATCGATGGCGCCTACGACGCCAAGGCTGAAGGCTTCATGCCCGGGGGCGCCTCGCTGCACAACTGCATGAGCGCGCACGGCCCGGATAATGTCACGGCAGAAAAGGCCATTGCTGCCGAGCTGAAACCGAACAAAATCGAAAACACCATGGCCTTCATGTTCGAGACCGGCAAGGTATTGCGTCCCAGCCGCCACGCGCTCGGCTGCCCGCAACTGCAAGCCGATTACGATGCCTGCTGGAACGACATGACCAGGACATTCAACAAGGAACCGCGCCGATGACTGGCTCTCTCAATCGTCGTAGCTGGGTGGCATCGGCCAACGAGCACGCTGATTTTCCGTTGCAGAACCTGCCGCTGGGTGTGTTCAGCCATGGCACTACCGGCCCGCGTGGTGGCGTGGCGATTGGCGATCTGATTGTCGATCTGCGCGCAGCAACAGCCGCCAGGGTTTTTCACGGGCAGGCCGCTGAAGCTGCCGAAGTGGCCAGCCGTGACCAGCTCAACGATTTCTTTGCACTGGGCGCTCCAGCACGTCAGGCATTGCGCAGCGCATTGCTGCAACTGCTGGATGCGGACAACCCGCAACGTGACAGTATGCAGGCCGTTGCAGGTTTGCTGCTGCCGATGAGCGAGTGCAGCCTGCACATGCCGGCGCGGGTAGGTGATTATTCTGACTTCTACGTTGGTATTCACCATGCGCTGAACGTCGGAAAGCTGTTCCGTCCGGACAATCCGCTGCTGCCCAACTACAAATATGTGCCGATTGGCTACCACGGCCGGGCATCGACCCTCTGCACATCCGGTACGCCGGTCCGGCGGCCCAATGGGCAGACCCTTGCGCCGGGTCAGGACGTTCCCGTTTTCGGTCCCTGCAAACGCCTGGATTACGAACTGGAGCTGGGTGTGTGGATCGGGCCGGGGAATGCGCAGGGCGATGCCATCGCGATTGACCGCGCCGCGGAGCTCATCGCCGGGTTCTGCCTGCTCAACGACTGGTCGGCGCGTGACATTCAAGCGTGGGAGTACCAGCCGCTGGGACCGTTTCTGTCCAAGAGCTTTGCCACGACGATCTCGCCCTGGGTGGTAACCGCCGAAGCGCTGATACCCTTCCGCAGCCCCCAGCCACTGCGTCCGGAGGGCGATCCTCAGCCGCTGCCGTACCTGCTTGATCAGAATGATCAGCAGGGTGGCGCGCTGGACATCGAGCTGGAAGTGCTGCTGCTGACCGCGCAGATGAAGGCCGAGGGGTTGGAGCCTTACCGGTTGGGTCTGAGCAACTCGCTGAACATGTACTGGACCGTGGCGCAGATGGTCGCACACCACAGCGTCAACGGTTGCAAGCTGCAACCGGGCGACCTGCTTGGCACGGGTACGCTGTCCGGTCCTCAGACAGGTCAGTACGGCAGCCTGCTGGAGATGACCGCAGGCGGCAAGCAGTCAGTGGCGTTGCCCAACGGTGAAAAGCGCATATTCCTGGAAGCTGGCGACGAGGTCATCCTGCGTGCCCGTTGTCATCGGGAAGGGCAGGTGTCGATTGGCTTTGGCGAGTGCCGGGGCATCGTACTCGACTGAAAAACCGGATCAGAAGCCTCAGGGAGTCACTTCGTACCAGCCCAGAAACATGTTCAACGCCGACTCGACCACATCACTTTGCTCCTGAGGGTTGAGCAGTGCGGCATTGAAGGTTACCTGTGGCCAGAATGCGAACGACTTGAGCAACGCGTGCATCTGCGTCGCCGCAAAACCGGGGTCGACAGGCTTCAGGCGACCGCCTTTCTGAGCCGCCCGGATCCACGCGCTGAAGGTTTCTTCGCGCTCATTGATACGGGCCATCCACACTTGAGCACGCTCGGGCGAGTGAATTGTAGCGCCCACCACGACACGCGCCAGGTCGAGAAAATTACTGTTGGTCAGGTTGCGCATCTTGCCCCACAGCAGGTCTCGAAGTTGCTCGCGCAGACCGACATTGGGGTGATAAATCACTTCCGATTGCGGCGGGGCACAGCTCCACAGACGCTGCAGCATCTCGGCGAACAGCTCTTCCTTGCTGGGGAAATGGTTGTAGACCGTGCGTTTGGACACCTCGGCCCGAGCAGCGATGCGGTCCATGCTGGTGACCTCGAAACCACGATCTCCAAATTCGGCAATAGCTGCCTGGACGATGGATTCGCGTTTCTGATCGGTGAGGCGCATGGGTGCGGTCATAGGTTCGCTTCAAACGGACGTTTAGAGAAAGTTACACTCAGCAGTTTACTTGTCGCCAAGGATCATGCAAGCTTAAAACTACACCGTGTAGTGTAAAACACTGTTACATATCTTTCATCGAGCATCCTGCAACGGGATCACGTACAAAGTATGCACGGCTGGTGCCTCAACCTGTTCCCAGGAGTCAGCAAACCATGGCCTCGACACATCAGAAAAAGGATGCTTCTTCACTGCCTGTCCTGTCCCGTCATGAGGGGCGATATCGGAATCATGCGACGATGAAACCGGCGAGTCTGCTGCGAACGCTCCGCATTTTTTGGGATCAGGCATTCAATAAGCCCAAGGACACGCGCCCCGCAGGCGAAATTCCGGTGCAGCCGCTGTCGCGTCAGCAGTTGCTGGCAGCGCCCAACAACACGGTGTATCGCCTCGGGCATTCGACGGTCCTGCTCAAATTACGCGACCAGTTCTGGCTGACTGATCCCGTGTTTGCCGAGCGCGCGTCGCCGGTGCAGTGGGCGGGGCCGCAGCGCTTTCATCAGCCGCCGATCAGCCTCGAAGAGTTGCCGCCAATCAAGGCGGTGATCCTTTCGCATAACCACTACGACCATCTGGATCGTATGGCGATCAAGGCGCTGACCGACAAGACCGAGCATTTTCTGGCACCACTTGGTGTAGGCGATACGCTGATTGAATGGGGCGTACCCGCGCACAAGGTCCGCCAACTGGACTGGTGGCAGTCCACCGAAGTGGCGGGCATCGAATTTGTCGCTACGCCTTCGCAGCATTTTTCCGGGCGTACGCTGCTCGACAGCAACCGCACCCTGTGGGCGTCCTGGGTGATGATCGACGGCGATCAGCGGATCTTTTTCAGTGGCGACAGCGGCTATTTCGATGGCTTCAAGACCATCGGCGAGCAATACGGACCGTTTGACCTGACGCTGATGGAAACCGGGGCCTATAACGTCGAATGGCCGCATGTGCACATGCAACCCGAGCAGACGCTGCAGGCACATCTGGACCTGCGCGGTCGCTGGTTGCTGCCGATTCACAACGGCACCTTCGACCTATCGATGCACGCTTGGCACGAACCGTTCGATCGCATCCTGGCGCTGGCCTGGGAGCAGAATGTCTCGATCACCACGCCGATGATGGGCCAGCCGTTCTATGTGCAATACCCGTGTCGCGGTTTGACATGGTGGCTCGGCGTCGATGAAGTTGCCGAGCCTGAACCCGAGCCCGAGCCCGAGCAGCACGGCCGAGTAACGAACTGCAAATGCCCTCGGCAAAATGCCTGAAACTGCCCGCGCCATTGCTGAACTGATTTTTTAAATAGCAGCACCCAGATTTTGATTTGTCATATGAGCACGCGCACGGCCTAATCCTGATCATCGAAAGTAATAGTGACGGTATGCAGGTGCGTAGCTCGGCGGTTCGGAATATGGGGTTGATGGTCAGTATCGTACTGGTGGCGCTCAACCTGCGCCCATCGATGGCAGCGGTCGGTCCGTTGCTTGCGGCGATTCGTCTGGAGGTGCCGCTGGGCTTCGGGATGGCGTCATTGCTGACCATGCTGCCGATCATGGCCATGGGGCTGGCGATGTTTTTCGGCATCGGCATCGCGCGTTACCTGGGGACGCATCGCAGCATCCTGCTTTCACTGGTGCTTATCGGCCTGGCAACCCTGGCGCGTCTGGTTCTCGATTCTGCTGTCGAACTGATTTTCAGCGTCGTGTTGGCGGGGCTGGGTATTGCCTTGATTCAGGCGCTGATGCCCGCGTTGATCAAATCGCGCTTCAAAGCCAATGTCTCCTTGTGCATGGGCTTGTATGTGACTGCGATCATGGGCGGGGCCGCGCTGGCCGCTTCATTCAGCCCCGTGGTAATGGGTAGCAGTGGCAGTTGGCGCTTCGGCCTGGCGGTCTGGTCACTACTGGCTCTTCTGGCAATGTGCTTCTGGTTTGCCCAGCGGCGCGTATTGCGCTCCGATGCGTCAACCACTGCAGGGCTCCGGCAGACTTTCTTCCACACGCCTTGGGCCTGGATGCTGGGAGTTTTCTTCGGCCTCGGTACTGCGTCCTATACCTGCGTACTGGCCTGGCTTGCGCCGTATTATCTGGAGAACGGCTGGAGCGAGCAGGATGCCGGCCTGTTGCTGGGCTTTCTGACCCTGATGGAGGTCGTATCGGGTCTGCTGGTTCCGGCGCTGGCTAACCGCAGTCGCGATAAACGCGTAGCGCTGGCGGTGCTGCTGGTGTTGATGATGATCGGTTTTGCCGGGCTGATTCTGCTGCCGCAGCGGCTGGGCCTGCTGTGGACCTGTTTGCTGGGGTTGGGGATCGGCGGTTTGTTTCCGATGAGCCTGATTGTGTCTATGGACCATGCCGATGATCCTCGACAGGCAGGCGGCCTGACCGCATTCGTGCAGGGCGTGGGTTATCTGATTGCCAGCCTGTCGCCGCTGTTTGCCGGAATAATCCGCGACCTGACGGGCAGCTTTGCGGGTGCATGGTGTTCACTGATGGCGTTGGTCGCGATCATGCTGTTGATGGTGGTGCGACTCGACCCCCGGCGTTATGCTGATCATCTGCGCGACGCACTCGGCGAACCTGTCATCACTGGCAGATAGGCGGCATGATCGCATTTTGATGCTATCTTGTGCGCGTTGACCTGACCGCCTGGTCACAGCGCCAGCGAGATACCTTGATGCTTAACAGTAATGCCCTGAGAAAGCTGGACATGCAGGACCTGATGGTCTTTGTCTCGGTGTATGAGCAGCGCAACCTGACCCTGGTCGCGGAAGCGTTGCATGTCAGCCAGTCGACGGTCAGTTACTGCCTGAAAAAGCTGCGTGCGAACTTCGAGGACGACCTTTTCATCTGCACCCGCAACGGCATGCGCCCGACCCGCAAGGCATTGGCCATGCACGACCATGTGCAGCAGATTCTCCGCTCGGTCAATCTGTGCCATGACGGCCTCGATCTGTTCGACCCGACTCGCACACAAACGACCTTCACGGTCTGTGCGCCGGAGTATTTCGAGCTGCTGGTATTGCCGCATTTGATGCGTGACTTCGCTGCCGCTGGTTTCTCGGTGACGGTCAATGTGCAAAAACTTGAGAAGCAGTTGCCTGCCGAGCAGTTGAACGACGGTCGTTTTGACCTCGTCCTGTGCTTCGGGCCTGGCTTTCACCGAGTCCCGGACAGTCTGATTTCGCAGGTGTTGATGGAGGATGATCTGGTTTGCGTCATGGACTCCAGGTTCGCGCCGCTCAGCGCCCTGATCGACACTCAAACCTTCGTCCAGCACCGTCATGTCTACCCGACGCCGTGGACGTCCCACACCAACATGGTGGATGGCTGGCTGCAGCGACAGGGTCTGGAGCGCAACATTGTCGCGCGGGCCAACAGCTATCGGGCGGCCTTGCAATTGCTGGAAGGCACCGATTTCATGCTGGTTCTGCCACGGCGTATTCAGACGCTGCTGGGTAATGAACCGTGGATTTCCGTATTCGAACTGCCACCGGACCTGCCTGGCTTCAGCCTGGACATGCTGTGGAGCGCCCAAGCGGATCGAGACGAAGCCAGCGGCTGGCTGCGTGAACAAGTCGTGAAGGTGTGTGCCGAACGCGGCTTGCTCTGACGGGTGTCAGTTGCCTGACTTGTCTTTCTGCGGGTCGGGTGAGGTGGCAGGTCGGGCCTGTTCGCCCTGCTGATTGAGCTGTTTGTTCTTCTCGCCCACCTTGCCGGCGTTTTCCGGTTTGTGATCGAGGTCTTCGCGTTTGGATTCATCTGCCATGACCGTATTCCTTTTTGTCGGGGGGTGTAGTTATTGGTCAGTGTGGCGGGTGCAAGATTCGATTTAAATGACGCGCGGTTTATCGCCCGGTGCTGTTAGCGTCGGACGCTGAACCGCGCACATCAATCAGCTCAACAGAGTGATCAAGTCTTTGGCCGCCTGCGCAGAGCTGGCCGGGTTCTGGCCAGTTACCAGCTTGCCATCGGTCAGCACGTAGACGCCCCAGTCGTCGCCCTTGGAATAGTCACCGCCCAGTTGCTTGAGCGTGTCTTCGACCAGAAAAGGCACGACATTGGTCAGGCCGACCGCTTCTTCTTCACTGTTGGTGAAGCCTGTGACACGGCGGTCCTTGACCAGCGGCTGGCCGTCCGGCGACTTTACGTGACGCAATACGCCAGGTGCGTGGCAGACCATCCCGTGTGGCTTGTCTGCCTTGGCAAAGGCCTCGATCAGCGCGATGGAGTCCTTGTCTTCAGCCAGGTCCCACAGCGGGCCGTGACCGCCCGGGTAGAACACGGCATCGAAATCGGCCGCATTGACGCCAGACAGAAGGCCCGTATTGGCGAGCGCTTTTTGCGCATCGGCATCTTTGGAGAAGCGCTTGGTGTCGTCGGTCTGAGCATCAGGCTCATCGCTTTTCGGGTCCAGCGGTGGTTGACCGCCTTTCGGAGAGACCAGCGTAACGTCGGCACCGGCCTCTTTGAACGCGTAATACGGCGCGACGAACTCTTCGAGCCAGAAACCGGTTTTCTTGCCGGTGTCGCCCAGTTGGTCATGGGATGTCAAAACCATCAGGATTTTCATGTGCATGCTCGTCTTCGAAGGGGTGAGAGGGTGTAGACAGGCAAAAACCTCAAGTGTTGTGAGAATTTTTTACCGCCGGAACGAGCAGGGCCGGATGTCGACACAATGACGTGCGTCGACATCCGGCCCTGTTTCACCGCTGCGTTTTCGGATGAGGATCATTGCTCCTTGGTCAGATCCACCAGCGGTTCTTTGCGCACTTCTGTCTCGCGACCGTCCTGAATGTGCTTGACCTGCCCAAGGGCTTTGTCGACAGCACCTTTGTCAGCCAGCAGACTGTAGCTGATCTGGAACTGGCGTTGCTCTTTCGGCGCAATGGTTGGCACCAGATTCAGCGGGCGCTGGAAGCGGCGGTTGTAGGAGAAGCTGGTCCCCGGTTCCAGTCCGGTGACGTAGCCCTGGCCTTTGGTGTCGGTGTTTTTCCACAGCGAGAACACCGGCAACTGCTTGGTATTGAAACCGACCGACACGCCCAGGCTGCCAGCCTTGTTGTGCAGCACGGTCAGCGTGTCACCCTTGGCATCGCCGTAGGGCACGATGTTGTAGACCGTCTCGTCGTAATCCGGCGTCGGTGCGCGGTAGGTCTGCCAGTCGCCCAGGTCACCCTTGGCTTTTTCATTGAACGGCGAGACCTGCTTGACCGGCGCTTCGAAACGCGCCCCCTGCTCGAGGAACGGCGTGCTGAAGTTGCTGTGGTACAGCGCCTGGTATTCTTTCGGATAGTCGCCATTGTTGGTCAGCGTATCGTTGAGCGAAAAGCTCGTGCTGCCTGGCTCGGTGACCAGTTCGGTCTGCACCGAGAAGTCGACCTTCTTGAACGCCTGCTCCTTCAATTCACCCTTGAGGCGGATCGCGTAGGGCGGCTTTTCGTCGATCTGCAGTGTCACCTCACTCGCCGGAATGTTGGCAGCGCGACCGTGCAGGGTCAGCAGTTCGCCATTGTCCATGCCCGGGTGGCCCACCCACTCGTATCCGCAACGGGTCACCAGTTCGTTGAAACCCTCCAGCCAGCCCAGCCCGCCGCGGCCATTGAGCTCGATGAAGGCCGGATTGACCACGTCCTTGACCGGCGAATCCCAACCCATGCGCACATCGCCGACTGATGCCTGCAGCACGTTCATGCCACGGGTCGGGACGACTGACAGCTTCATCGTGCCATTATCGATATCGATAATGCTCACGCCTTCCTGACGACCGCCATGCAGCGTACGCATCGTGACAGTGAACGGCTTGTCGGTCTTGACGCCCAGCTGCTGACTGGTGATCTGCTGATTCTGCGCAGTCTTGTCGGTGTCGAGCAGCACATAATCCCAGGCAAACACACTGGAAGCGGCTGTGAGGGCACCGAGGCCCACGAGCAGGGGAAGGGATTTCATGGTGGTGGTCCTTCTGTAATTATTGGAATTATGGTGCTGCATATCGTTTCAACAGCTATTTAACGCCTAGTTAATCGATTCAGCAATGGGTCGAGTCGAGGCAAAGCGCTTTTCAATCACCATTGCACTGAAGACACGGAGTGCGACGTTATCGAAGTAACTCGCCGAGGGGCGAAAAGGTGACCTGAGTCGAGCCCCAATTCACCTTACATCACAGAACCGGCGTGTGACGCGGAGCGTCACGAACTGCATTCCCACGCGGTGAACTGCCCCCAAGAAGTTGGACACCAATCCGACCTCACGGGGGTGTTCAAATGGGTAAGTATTCAGAGCAGTTCAAGCTCACTGTCGTCAAAGCGTATCTTGAAGACAACATGGGCTTTCGTATGGTAGCCCGCCAGTTCTCGATCGATTTCAGCCTGCTTCGACGCTGGGTCGCTAACTACAAGAGTCATGGTCACACCGGCCATCGCAAGCCTGGTCTTCGATACAGCGAAGCTTTCAAGCGCTCAGTGCTTGAGCACAGGCGTGAACACAAGCTATCGCTCCGTCAGGCCGCTGCGCATTTTGGTATCGGGGATCCCGGCCAAATAGTCATTTGGGAAAAGCGGCATTACAGTAGCGGTACAGCCCCGTATGTTCCTGCCAGAAGAAAGCCTGTCGCCATGCCAAAGAAGCCTTATCCCGCCAAACCAGTAACCGCCGACGATACGCAGAAGACGCGCGACCAGTTGATGAGCGAGCTTGAATATCTGCGCATGGAGAACGCTTACCTAAAAAAGTTGGAAGAGCTGAAGGAGCAGAAACGACGGCAACCGAAAAAGCCCTGAGCATCAAGCAACTGAGGGGCCGGTTCCCGCTTTGCGCTCTGCTGAGGCTGGCGGGCTTGGCACGCAGCACGTTTTACTATCAGGTTCAGGTGCAATCCAGACCCGATCCCTATGCTGCTTTGAAACAGTTAGTCGAAAGCATTTACCACGAGGAGAAAGGCCTTTATGGCGCTCGGCGTATCACGGCGGTCATTCGCACTGCAGGTATTTTGGTCAACAAGAAGGTTGTAGAACGACTGATGGCAGAACTGGGCCTGCGATCAGTGGTGCGCCCCAAAAAATACCGCTCCTATAAGGGCGTAATCGGAACCATTGCGCCGAATTTGCTGGAGCGCAATTTCAGCGCGCAACGCCCGAACCAGAAGTGGGTGACCGATGTGACTGAGTTCAAGGTAGGCAATCGAAAGCTGTATCTCTCACCCGTGATGGACTTGTACAACGGTGAAATCGTGGCGTATGAAGTGTCGACAAGGCCGAGCTTTGAGCTGGTCACCAGCATGCTGGACAAGGCGCTTCAGCAGTTGCAGGACGAGCCGAAGCTTGTGATGCACTCGGACCAGGGCTGGCAGTATCAACACGCGCAGTATCGCCATAAGCTATCGGTACGAGGCGTCAAACAAAGCATGTCCCGTAAGGGCAACTGCCTGGACAATGCGGCAATGGAAAGCTTTTTCGGTACACTGAAATCCGAGTTTTTCTACCTGAAACAGTTTGAAAGCATCGATGAGTTGAAAGCAGGTCTGGATGAGTACATCCACTACTACAACCATGACCGCATCAAGCTGAAGCTCAACGGCCAAAGCCCCGTAAAATACAGGGCTCAGGCGGCAAGCTAAAACCGTCCAACTTTTGGGGGGCAGTTCACGGAGCGTTGGAACGATGGTCAAACAGCAGCCGCTCTCAGCGCATTGTTTTTTTACCGCGATGGCACTGACGACGCAAAGTGCGACGTTAGTGACGGCTGAGTCCTGGCGCTGATCCGGGGGTAGCCTGGCAGGACGCCAGGCTAGCCGCACCGGACCGTGGATGGTCCGTTGCGGCGACCCCCGGATCAGTGCCAGGGCGAAGGAACCCGACGAAGTCGGGCCGGAAACAGGAGCGGGGACTTTGCTCACTTTGGTCCCTCAAAGTAAGGCGCCGTAAGGGCGCAAAGGTGACCTGAGCCGAACCTCAATCCACCTGAAATAACAGAACCGCCGTGTGACGCAGAGCGTCACTAAATGCGTTCCTACGCGGAGCGTGAGAAACGAGAGGTGCCTCTGCTAAACTTGTAGTGACCCAAGCGCGCATTGGCACGTAATCTGGATTGCCCGACGCCCGTTTTCGAACCTGCGGTACTCAGCCATTAATAACGGATGCGTTGCAGGAACGATCATTGAGGCTTAGGTGACTGCCCCCGGACCTGATCGGCCGCCTCACCCAACAACCGCTCGATCTGCGAATGCTCCCAGCCACTGAGCAAACTGACCGGGTCGGTGCGCAGCCAGCTTTCGAACGAGCCCTCCCGGCCTTGCGGACAGCAGCACGCCCGACAGCGCGTCGGGCTGCCATCGGTTATTTCCAGCGTCAGCAGCCAGCCGTCGATATCGACCTTTTGCAGCCCGGAGCCGGAGGTTGTGCCGATAAGCCTCAACGACCGTGTGCCCATCGCAGCGTCCCGCAGTTGCTGATACACCTCACGAGTCGTCAGAGCTTTCACAGGCGTCACCCAATTCCATTTTTTTGAGTAAAGCACGATTTCGAAGCGTGCAGGATGAGATAACTGTCAGCTCAAAAGCCCTTCAGGTCGCCGCGCCAAACAGGCTCTCGATCTCGGGCCGGGTCTGATTGATGGCACCCAGCTGGCGGATCAGCTCGGCCTGCCTGCTGCCACGTATGCCTGCGGTGGTCATGACCGCGTCGCGCACGTAGGTATAGACACCGCTGACGCCAAACGGCGTGATGTAACGCACGTGCTCGCTGATACCTTGAGTGATGGCCTTGAAGTGCTCGCTGGCGTAATAGGTTCGACGGGCCCAGGCCGATTCGAACACCAGTTCCATCATGATGATGTTCAGGCGTGATTCCTCGACCTTGTGATCAACATCAGGCGCAGGCGGTGCCGGCTGGGCGTTGTCGTAGGGCTGCGCGAGGTGCAGGCGCAGTTTGAGTACGGCATCGGCAGCGGCCATTTCACTTGCGAGCTTTTCAATGGCCTTGCGGGCGGCGGGCAGGTCATCGCTGGCGAGATGGAAATGCAGGTGCATTTTGTCCAGCGTGGCTGTTTCGTTGGGGATCGGATCGGGCAGTCGGTCCACCAGTGTGCTGGAGCCATCCGGCACGTCGTAAGCAATGGTTTGCTCAAACATGTTCTGCTCGTCGGAGAACAGCAAAGCGCTGGCGTCCTTGAATTGTTGCTGACTTTCGGCGGATAGAAAGCCGATCTCCACACCGCCATCCAGCACGTAGCCCGGCAGTGGCGTGACGCCTTCGATCAGCGGCCACAAATGACCATCCTTTTCACGCGTCAAGTGATGCTGCACATACCAGCCAAGGCCCTCAAGCCTCGCGCACAGAGGGCCGTGAACATCGCGCCAGTAGGTGGCGAACAAGTCATGGGGAACGCCGTTCCTGCGCAACACCGTGGTATACGAATTGATAACGATGCTTTCATCGCGAGCGCCGTAGTTACCGGAAAATTCTGAGATATGCATGAGTGCTCTTTGTCCTGAAGATGTTTCTCTCAGGCGCTTCGTCCGCGAGGTAAGTTCAAGGGAAATTACCGGCGGACACATTGGCTCGAAGCGATGCAGGGCGAGACGAACAGATGTCCCCGGTAGGCGCCTGCCAGAGTACGTGCCGACACCACCGACCACATCAGTGCCAGCAGCGCGACGAGCCCGGTACCAAACACGTCGAAAAAGCTCAGGTGCAGGGTAGCGCCGAGTTTGAGCGTTGCCAGCGCATACACGCCGAGCGGGAAGGTAAATGCCCACCAGCCCAGATTGAATTCGATACCCTGCTTGAAGTAACGCGCCGTGATCAATACAGCCAGCGCCAACCACCACAGCCCCAGCCCCCAGAACAGCGTACCGACCATCACACCGATGCCAGCCACCACCGTGCCGAGCGACGCCAGGCCGTGGGCGGCAAAGATGACCGGGGCCTCGTTGCCCATCACCAGCATGCCCAATGCGCCTGTGCCGATAGGGCCAAGTGCCAGCCAGCTCGACGCCGCCATGCTTTCATGAGGCAGTTTGTGCAATGCCAGACGCAACAGCAGAATCACCAGAATGCTCAATGCCACCGGTACCGAGTAGGCCCACAACACGTAGCTGGTGATCAGCACGGTGAACTGCGAATCAGCGGCTGCGAGGTGCGGGGTCAGCAGTCCGCCGCAGGCTGCTGCAACTTCTGCTGCCACCACTGGCAACAGCCAGACAGCGGTCATCTTCTCGATACTGTGTTCCTGACGGGTAAACATCATGAACGGAATCAGCACGCCACACGCCAGGGCCATTGCTACATCCAGCCACCACAATGCTTCGGCCAGCGGCACGATGGCAGTGCCCCAGCGCGCCGGACCATACACCAGCAGGCCGCTGATGACAGTCGCCAGCCCCATGGGAATGGTGCCGAAGAACATCGATACGGTGGAGTGCCCGAACACCTGACGCGCCTCGTCGAAAAACAGCAGCCAGCGGCTGGCATACATGACGCTGAAGAGGGCGAACAGGCCTATGTTCAGGAGCCATAACGCTTCACCGAGCGTGCGCAATGCAGCAATGTCCCCCGGCAGTTGCGCCAGCGCCAGTGACAAAATTCCGGTGCCCATAGTCACTGCGAACCAGTTGGGGGTGAATTGTCGAACGGCCTCCAGCGGGCTCGTCAGCGCTGCAAGAGGCGCGTTGACCTTGTTGATAATAGCGAACCTGCTCATGACCGTATCCTGCTGCTGAATGGGAAACAGGTTTTCAGTCTACGTAGTCACAGACAATCTTCTAAACGGGTAATCTATCTTCTTGTTACCTGATTTTCAGGTAGATTTACCCGGCTACGGAGTTCAGTCTTGAGACTCAACCTGCGTCAACTACAGATTTTTTGCGCAATCACCCGCTGTGGCAGTACCACCAGCGCGGGTCATGCCTTGTCTTTGTCCCAGTCGGCTACCAGCGCGGCATTGAACGAGTTGGAAAGTGCGCTGGGCACCCGGCTGTTCGATCGAGTGGGCAAGCGGCTGGTCCTCAACGATAACGGCCAGACACTGCTGCCACGTGCCATGAAGATGCTGGAAAACGCCCAGCAGATCGAAGACAGCTTTCTATTGCCGGGCGCGACCTTGAATGCTCGCCTGCGAATCGGCAGTAGCAGCACCATTGGCAATTACGTCGTGCCGCAGATAGTCGGCGCACTGCGCAGTTCGACGCCTCTGCTGCGAGTCGATGTGGACATCGGCAACAGCACACTGATTGCTCGCAAGGTCGCGCAGTTTGAAATCGATATGGGCCTCATCGAGGCACCGTGCCATCTGCCAGAGCTGATCGCTGAGCCATGGCTGGTCGATGAAATGGTCATTGTTGCCGGCAGCGCTCATCCGTTGGCGCGGCAACAGCAGGTTTCACTGGGGGAGCTGCAAAACGCTGAATGGCTGTTGCGTGAGCAGGGTTCGGGGACCCGGGAGGAGGTCGAGCACTTGTTGCTCAGGCATTTGCACGATCTGCAGGACATGCGCCAGATAGGCAGTTCTGAAGCGATAATGCGCACCCTTGCTCAAGGCATTGGCATCAGTTGTCTGTCCCGGCGTATCGTCGCCGATCTGCTGGTGAGCGGGGAGTTGCGCACACTCGCCAGCCCGCTGCCGCCGCTCAATCGTCGGTTCTTCATGATCACTCACCGCGACAAGTTCGTCTCACCGAGCCTGGAGCTGTTCAGGGAGGCCTGTCGGCAGTCTGCCGATCAGGCAGGCACGTTGCGCCATGGTTTGAGCCACAACGTCAGCCCGAGCAGCAGCAAAGCGCCGTAAACACAGCTCAGGCCCAATTGCAGCCAGGTGTCGTGAAGCGGGTGCAGGAGCAGGGCGGCGAAGATCATCAGCAGGCTGGCCAGCAGCCAGTGACTGCGCCACGGCAAAACGCCGAGCAACGCCTGACGGCGCATCAGCAGCACGCCTGTGACCAGCGCGCCGCCCAGCGCCGCGATGGCGATACCGGTCAGGCCGAAGGCAAAGGGCAGCGTCGCCAGCAGCAGCGCGTTACACAGACTGCCGATCAACTCGCAGTTGAGCGGCAGGCGAGTGTCACCGGCGGCGTAGGCGTAGCGCGCCAGCAAGGCGTTCCAGGCACCAAACATCAGCGGCACGGCAAACCAGGCCAGCAGCTCAGGCAACGGACCCTCATGGCTCTGATTGGGCAGCAACAGGGTCACCAGCGCACCGGCCGCACCGATCAGCCCGGCTACGGCCGGCAGGGTCAGTAATGTGGCGCTGCCCAGCCCGCGTCTGAGTAGCGACAAACGCTGCTCGCCCGCGCTGCCGCTCATCAACCCGAGCAGTACCTGGTTCAGGCTCATCAATGCAATGAGCGGCAGGTTGATCAGTTTGCGCGCCAGATTGACCCAGGTTACCGCGCCTTCACCGAGCAACGACGCGACCATTCGCTCAAGCAAGGCAAGGCCCTGGCTGGCCAGGTTGCTGCTCAGCAGTGGACCAATGCGTTGCAGCAGTTCGCGCACGGCACCGGCTTCTGATTGCCACTGCCAGGGTCGCCATCCCGAACGATACAGGGCAGGCAACAACACGCCCGGCATAAGCACGCTGCCCAGTACGCACGCGCTGGCCAACCCGGTCGATGTTGCGGCGTGGCTGAACGTGGCGAGGTAGATAACGGGTGGCAGGTTGAACAGCAGCGAGCCGAGCCCGGCCAGTACGAAGCGCGAACGGGCCTGCAAAGGTACGCAGAACAGCGCGTGAAGCATGAAGCCGGGTGCGCACCAGGCCAGCCAGCGCAGGCCGCTGGCTGCCTGTGCATAGCCGTCGGCGTCCAGCCCCGGACCGATAAGACGCACCAGAAACCCGGCACCGATCGCCAGCACTGCGCTCAATGCCACCCCGGTCAATAACAAACGCGGTGCCATGCCGCCCAGCCAGCGTTGTTGCCGGTCAGCCGGACGTTGCTGATAAAGGGGCAGGGCGGCAGCGCTGAGCAGTCCTGCGGCCAGTGACATGCGCAGCGCTTCGGGCAAAAACATTGAGACCAGAAAGGCATCGCTCTGACTGCCGGCACCCCAGGCTGCTACCAACAGCCATTCACGGGCAAAACCGGCTGCCAGACCGGTGAGGGTGGCCAGTGTCAGCCAAAGTGTCGAGCCCAGCATCGCGCGCCCTGCCGATCAGTGAAACAGGGTGAACAGGCCTTTGCCGCCCACCTTGTAGTTGAGGCCGCGGGCGCGCTCACCCTTGACCTCGGCATTCGGCCCGCTGACGATCGCATACGGCGCGACAGGTTTGGACACCCCACTGTTGCCGCCCACTACCGCGCCTTCACCGATGTCTGCACCGAACGAGAGCAGCGCGCGGCTGCAGATCCATGCGTAGTCGCCGATGAACACCGGCCCGCCGACCGCCCAGAATTCGGGCTCGGCGAGGTCGTGTCCACCCGCAATAATCAGCACGTGTGAAGCGATGGTGACGTGATCGCCAATCACCAGCCCGCCACGGGCGTCAAGCTGGCAGTGCCAGCCCACGGTGGTGTCGTTGCCGATGCGCAGGCTGTCGACGCCCAGCACCTCGGTATTGCGCCACACAGTCGAACCCTTGCCGATTTTCGCTCCACCGATGCGCAACCACAGCAGGCGCAGGGTATGGCTGGGGATCTTGCAGATCAGGATGTTGTAAGCCTGTTCCCAGGTCCGCAACATGCGGTCACGCAGGGTCGGCCAGTTGATTCCGTACAAAGGAATCAGCGCACCCAGGGTTTCGCTGGACAGCAGCTTGTAGAAGCGCCGCGCCAGCGGGTTTTCGATTCTTGGTTCGATATTCAGGTAGCAGATGAACGACAGGGTGCGATCCTTGATACGTGTTTCAAAGCACACTTCGTTGTCCAGCATCCACTGGTAGGCGGCTTCCAGCTCTTCGAGCGGCACCGCCATCTTGCGCGCGTAGTCGGGCAGTGCCTCTCTGAGATTATGAGAATGCATCATGCGGTGTTTCATGAGGAGGCTCCCGGCTCGTGTGAGGCGTCAGGGTGTTGAGGAGTCGTTTCGGCCTTGGCGCGAAGGCGTCTGGTTTCGTGCAGGCTGATGCCGACAAATAGCCAGAACAAGGCAACCAGCACGCTGGTGAAACTGAAGTAGTGGTCAAACAGGCCGCTGAACAAAGCAGACAGCACGCCCGTGGTGCAGCCCAGCGCAATGGCGTTTTCCCGAGTCAGCACTACCCGGTCGCTGCCTGGGCGAACTTCTTTCCACCAACTGATGGTCACGGCGATGAACAGCAACATGCCCGGCAGGCCGATCTTGTAGATGAAGTTCAGCCACAGGTTGGAAATACCGAATTTTGTATAGCCCAGTACCGGCGGGTCGACCTTGAAGCCGATGCCGAACGGGAAGGTGGCGACTGCGTCGGGAAAATGACTGTATTCCAGGAAGCGAATCGCGGTACTGGCGTCGTCGGAGGTGAACAACCCCATCAGTCGGTCCTGCAGCGGCGGGTAGAACGCCAGCAGGAAAATACCGGCGACCAGTCCGCCCATCAACAGCCGTCCCAGATGCGGAATGCGTCGCCGGGCCATCAACAGCATCACGGCGATCAGGCTCAGCAGCGCGCCGCGTGAGCCGGTCAGCAACAGACCGATGGCACCCAGTGCCGCCACCGTCAGGCCCAGCCTGCGCGCCGAGCCGGTGCGCGTCATACCGAAGCAGAATGCCAGCGGCAGCAACATGGCCAGAGCACCGCCTGCCACGTTGGGGTGCATCCACGGTGAGCCCATGCGGCTGGCAAGCGAAAGCAGGCTCTCGCTCAAGATGTCTGCACCGCTGTAGCCCAGGCTGCCGAGGATCGGAATGATGGCAGTTGCCGAGCCTTTGGTCACATACACCGAGATCGACAGCACCAAAAGCAGCAAAGTCCCGCCGAGCAGCGCCATGACCGCCTTTTCCAGGGTCTTGAGGTCAGTCAGCAAGCGCGGTACCAGAAACAGGGTAGACAGGTTGAACAGCCAGCGAACCCAGTTGATCGGGCCGTTGCCGTCGGCGACGACGGTCAACTGGCCGACCAGAAACGGGAACGCACTGAACAGCATCAATGCCACCAGCAATTTTTCGGTGCTCAGCATTTTGGGCACAGTGTTGCGTTCCTGAAAGACTGCATGCAGCAGGTAGCTGGCCCAGGTCAGCATGATCAGCGCTTCGGACACCGTGGTACGAACGCCAATCTGAATTGTAGAGTAGGGCAGGAAGGTCCCGATCAGGCAGAACAGCACGAGCCCACGGACCGGGCGGCGAATGATCGTGGCCGCCGCTGCCAGACCGATTGCTGCCGCCACGACGAACGGTGCAGGCAGCATGCAGATCATCACACCGAATATCAGGCTGAACATCAGCCCCAGGGGTAAGGCCAGTGGCATCAGCGCAATTCCTCCAGTGTCGCGTGCACGCGTTCGCAAAAGGCTTTCAACTGGTAGCGTTCTGTCCATTCCCTGGCAACTGCGGGGTCCTCTTCGGGCGCATGCGACAACGTGCCCATCAGTCTGATCAGGTTGCCACTGTCGACAGGTGAAAAGCGCGGGCTGTCGGGCGGAGCGATTTCATCCAGCGAAGAGCCTGTGGCCACGGCAACCGGCGTGCCTGTGTTCAGTGCTTCGATCACCGGTAGCCCGAAGCCTTCGCTTCTGGACGGCTGCCAGAGTCGCTCGGCATTTTGGTAGACCGCGTGCAGTTCTGCATCGCTCAGGCCGCTGAGCACGTGCAGGCCCGGTAACTGGCGCTGGGCTTCGGTCAGCGGATCGTCGCCACCGACCAGTACCAGTTCCGGGGTGTCGACAAATTGCATGCGTGCGGTCTGCCAGGCATCCACGAACCACTTGATGTTCTTGCGCGGTTCGCGTGTGCCCACGCATAGCCAGTAACGCAGGGGCATTCGCAGTTGGCTGATATCAGCCGGCTCACCCTTGAAACCTTCTACCAGCAACGGCACCACGCGCAGCTTGCCTTTGACCTTGGGAAACAGGCGCGCGACTTCGTTGGCAGTGAATTGCGACGGCACCCAGATCTGGTCGGCCACTTTCAGCGACCAGGCAATCGAAAGGTAGTCGGTCAGCCGGTAAATCCTGGCTTTCAGTCGTGAGCCGTGACTGTTGTGCTGAGTGATCTGAAACAGATCGTGCAGCTGTAATACGTAGCGCATGTCAGCCGGTTTGCGCCCCAGCGGCAGGCCCATGTTGATGTTGGCGAAGTAGATCTGCACCCCGGCATCACGCAGGGCACCCGGCAGGAACATGCCTTCGAAGCGCAAGCGATCCGGCAGGCGATGCACCGAGTCCAGTGGTGCCGCCCAGCGTGGAGTGTGCATCAAACGGCGTACCGGGTGATCGTAGGGTGCCACGCCGAACAGCTGCAATTGCACGTCCGGATGTTCACGAAACGCCTGTTCCAGCGCGAAATTCTGGCGACCGATGCCGCTGATGGGGTAACCGGCTGCCGCGCGGTAGTCGAGTCCTATACGCATGAGCGCGATCCTTGCTTGGGGAGCGAAAAGCGGGTGTAGATCACTTCCAGCTGGGCGGCCGAAACGGACCAGTCGTGCCGGGCACGCACATAAACGCGGCCGGCTTCGCCAATCTGGTCGAGCCGTAACGGTTTATCGGTGTATTCAATGATCAGGGTTGCCAGCCCGGACGCGTCTTCGCTGCCCAGGTAATGTTCGCCATTGGTGACCGACAACCCGGAAACGCCTTGCGCGGTGGTGACTACCGGCAGTCCGGCGGCCATGGCTTCCAGCGTCTTGAGCTTGGAGCCGCCGCCCTGGCGCAGGGGCGCGAAGAACATTGAGGCACTGGCCTGCAAGACGCGCAGGTCAGGTACGAAACCCAGCCATTCGATACGCGGGTCAGGCCAGCGTTCACGCCAGGCTTCAGGCAGCCCGAAGCCGCCGATGGCAAAGCGCACAGCAGGTGCCTGAGCCCAGACCAGCGGCATGATTTCGTCCAGCGCCCATTCGATGGCATCGATATTGGGGCCATATTCGTAGTTGCCGATGAACAGCAGGCGATGGCTGTTTCGGTCCGCATGAACGCTGGCGTAGTAAGCGCAGTCGACGCTGTTGACGACATAAGACGTGGCCCTGCCGCTCAAGCGCGACAGCACCTTGGCGTCGTCTTCGGTGACCGCGATCAACTCGCCGGTCTGGCGAAATACCCGGGTTTCCCAACGCCGGTAGCGCCAGCGGTCATACACGGCGAAGGCATTGGCCCAGCGTGGCAGGCGGTCGTAACTGGCGGCGCCAAGGTCTGATTCAACATTATGTTCGGTCAGCACGAACGGTTTGCCTGAACGCTTGAGTACGCGTTCGAATGGCTGAAAGAAATAGGTGTGCTGCAACTGGATGATGTCCCAGTCCTCTTCAAGCAATTGCTCGAAGACTTTTTCCAGTTTCGGGGCGTAGCCGTTGACGCTGGCGAGCATCGGCGCAGGTGCAAACGCCACGGCCAGCAACGTGCGCAGGCTTAACAGCGGGCGTCGATCGATCACGATCAAGCGCTCCAGCCAGGGTTCCAGTGCCGAACGAGCGCTATCGTCCAGCGCGTTCTTGGACTGCACCAGCAGGGTGATGCGATGGCCGCGCGCTGCCAGATTGCGCAGCAAATGGTATTCCCGGGTTTTGCCGCCGCTTGTGGTAGGCCAGGGCAGGTAAGGGAGCGTCCATAGAATTCGCATACTTAGGGCTTCCATTCCAGAATTTGCAGAGTCGGCTTCAGCAGCAGAGTGACACCCTGGCTTGCGGACAATGGAGTGCGGCTGCCGCTCAGCGGGTCATGCACGACCGCGTCGGTGATGTTCGGGAAATTCAGCGAGGTGCCGGTCGCACTCCAGAACATCAGTAGATGAGTGCCATCGTCACGGGTCCACGGCACTGCGTAAAGATCGTCCGGTACACGGCTCACTGCGGGCGGCTCGGCGGGTTGCAGGCGCGGGCCGGTGATCTTGAGAAAATTCTGCAGTGCGGTGTAGACCGGTTTGGGGCTGGCTTGCAGGTCAAGCAGGCCGTAACCCTGATCGCGGGCCGAGGCGCGCTCATCCAGATCACTGAGATTGAACAGGAAGATGCGCTGGAAATCCATCGCACTCATCAGTGCCAGACGGCGCAGGGTGTAGTCGGCCTGACCTGAAGTGCCAATCAAATGTTGCATCTCCACTGGGCCTGCATAGCTTGACCAGCCCCATTCAGTGGCCCACACCTGCTTGACGCCATTGTTGTGCAGCAACTGGTTCATGGCATTGGCGCGCACCAGAAAATCGCGGTCCGGTAGCGAATCGCCTTCGGGGTACTCGGAATACGGATGGTATGCCGCCACGATGTTCTGCTGGCTCAGGCCATTATCGAGCAGGGCCTGCAGCATGTAGCCAGAGGTACTGTGCATCTGACTGTAATAAGCCATGCCCGCAGTGACGATGGTCTTGTCCGGCAGGGCGGCGCGAATCGCGCTGGCAGTGGTGGTCAGCAGGCGTCCATAGGCGGTCGGGTCCTCCTTGGGCAGCCAGACAATGTTCGGCTCGTTCCAGACCTGCCAGTTGTTCACCTGTGGATAGCGCTGGGCCAGGGCGGTCATGCGTGCGGCAAATACGTTGAAATCCGTGGGCGGATACTGATCGCGGCTTTTCGCACCGGCCGGTGCGCTGCTGGCGAAAGGTGCCGAGCCCACCAGATAAGCCACCGTGTTGTAGCTGTGCGCCTTGATTGCGGCCATGGCGGCATCCAGCTCGGTCAGTGCGTAGTGATCCTTTTGCGGCTCTATCACCGGCCAGTGAATGGTCAGGCGCACCCAGTTGAGGCCCAGTTCGTCCAGGCGGCTCATCTGTTGTTGATAGATATCAGGCGCAAAATACTGAAACTGCACGTTGACGCCCAGAAAGTCCGCCCAGACCACCTCGCGAGGTGCCTTGAGGACCGTTGCTGCCTGGGCCGCGCCAGTCATTGATGCGCTGAGCAGTGCGCTCGCGACGATTTGCCGGAATCTGGATGGACGCTGCATGTCACTTCTCCTCGCACGCCTGGCGGAATACATCCCGAAAATGCTCTGCGGTGTGGCTCCAGACTCTGGCCTTGCCCATGTGCGAGGCGTTTTCGGCCCATTTTTTGACCAGCTCCGGATCCGCGCAAGCTTGCGTCAGAGCCTTTGCCAGTCCGTCCACATCGCCTTGCGGATAGATCATGCCGTTGCCGTGCGAGACTTCTTCGGCAAACGAGCGTGCATTAGAAGTAATCACGCCCCTGCCACACGCCACCGCCCATGACAGCGCGCCGCTGGTGCCGCGCAGTTTGCCCAGAAGCTTCAGTTTGCTCGATTCGCGATAAGGCAGGACCATCACGTGATGGGCCTGGATTACCTGCGGGATCTGCTCGGCAGGCAGGTCCAGTTGCCAGTCGATCAGATCGACAAGGCCCAGTTGGCGGATACGCAGGCGCAGTTGCTCCAGGTAGCTGCCGGACGGGCCGAAGGCCATTTCCGGCTCGCTGCCGCCTGCCAGGGTCAGGCGTACGGTCGACCTCAACGCAGGCTGCGCGGTGAAAACGCTGGCCAGCGCATCAAGCAGGTCTTCGATTCCCTTGCCGCGATAAATGAAGCCGAAATACAGCAGGCGCAATGGCTTCAGAGGTGGTAGCGGGGCGGGAGCGATGGCGACGTTGCCGTGACTGATCACCGCCATCTGTGCGGTTTTCAGCCCCATGCGCTGACGCAGGCTCTGGCTGCCCGCCTGGGTCAGTGTCACCAGACGGGTCATGTGCTGCGCCAATTGCCGTTCTTCACGCAGGCACAGCGGGTCGGCCAGCACCGTCGCCATTTCCGGCAGCGGTGAGCGCATGCCGCTGGCGATCGATAAGGGCCACGGCAGTTTTTCGCGCCGCCACACCAGCCGCTCGGGATCGTGCACTGTCGCGGTCAGCGGCAGCTTCGGGAAGCGTCGACGCAAGGCACGCAGGGCCTGAAACTCTGCCAGCCGTCCGCCACCCAGTTCGGCATGGACCAGATCGATTTCGCTCCAGTCCGTTTCGGCCACGCGCCGTTCTGCGGCACGTGGATCGTTGCCGACACCCAGCAGCGGTGTACTGACCTGCAGGCCGAGGCTTTCGAGCGCATGCCGCAGGTGACCGGCATAATCGGCGATGCCGGTCTGCTCGGGTGGCAGCGGCGCAAGCAGGGCAATGCGCATCAGCCTCGGCTCCCGATCCGCTTGAGGAAGTTAAGTACCTGCTCCGGTACCTCGAAACGACGGCGGTTGATAATGATGCCGTCGACTTTCTTGAATGCGGTATTGAGGTTATTCAAGGTGTCTTCCAGCATCGGCACGGTGGTGTCTTCGGCACGCACCACCAACACGATCAGGTCAGCCTTGCGTAGCAGCACAAAAGCATCCTGATTGGCGGAAAGTGCCGAAGCGTTGATCAACACGATTTCGCCAGGGCTGGCCGGCCCGCGGCCTTCGGTGCGGACCTGATGACCCTGTTCGATCAGCAAGGTGCTGAGCCGCTCGATCACGAACGACACGCCAGCGCCGGACTTGACCGAGGTGAAGCCGATGGTCAGGCCGCGCTCGTCTACCTGATCGAGCGGCAGAATGCCGTATACCCGGTGCAAATTGGAGGTGAAGGCTGCACTGCGTTCCTGAGCGCGTTCCAGGTCGGGCAGGCTGGTCCAGACCGGGACGCCGAAGCTGCTCTCGATCTTGTCGCCGTCGTGGATGCGCTGGTCCAGCAGGTAGAAGAAGTACAGCGCCACGGCACCAACCACAATACTCAGCGGGAATGCCAGAAACAGCATCAGCAGGCTTTTCGGGAACACCCGGCTGGGGTTGAAGGTGGCGTCTTCGATGGTCGCGATATTGCTGATCTGGCTGTTGTCCAGCTCACGGTCAATACGCGATTTTTCCAGGCTGTCCTTGTACAGCGCATAGCTTTTCTCTGCCGCATCCAGTTCGTTCTGCAGGCGCGAAAGCTCCGGCTCCAGATTCAGTGCCTGCTGGCGGTCGCTTTCCAGCTGCGCGATCTGCGCATTTTGCTGAACGAGCTGGGTTTGCAGGCGCGCGTAGCTGGTCTGCTGATCGGCGTACACGTTCTGCATGCGGTTGTAGATGGGGTTGGGAGTGATGCTTTCAGAGCGCTGGACGGTGGCTTCCTGTTCCTTGAGCAGCTTCTTGAGGTTGTTGACCTCCTCATTGATCGCCCGGATTGGCGGCGCCTCTTCCTTGAACGAGCGGAGCATTTCCTGACGCTCCACTTCCTTGCCGTTGATGCGGTTCTGCAAGTCCTGGCGATTGGGGTTCAACGCCAGTTCGCGACCTGCCGAGACTGTCTTGGGCTGCTCTGCCAACTGCTTTTTCAGCAGGTCCAGGCCGGCCTTGGTAGACGCAATGGAACGGGTTGTATTGTTACGCTCGGTACGCAGATCGTTGAGCCCCTGCGAGGTATCTGCCAGGCGCTGGGAAATACTCACTGCGCTCAACTGGTTCAGGTAATTCTGGATTTGCTTCTTGTACTCGATGATGTTCGCGCCAGTCGTTTTCACTTCCGATTCATAGAACGCGTACAGGCTGACCCGGCCCAGTGTCTTGGTACGTTGCAATTGATACTCGGTGATCCAGGTCCTGAGCACGGTCTGGGCGATGTCCGGGTCGTTCCAGGTAAATCTCAGCTCCATCACCGACGAGCCCGGTTCGTGGCTGACCTTGAAGTTTTTCTCCAGATCCTCGGCCAGACGTTCGGCCTGCGAGCGGTGCTCCACCAGACCGATAAATTGCAGAACGTTGCGCACGCCGTTGACGACTGCCCCGACGACTGCCTTGAGGCCGTTCTTCACCGACGCCAGAATGCCGGTTTCGGGCGGCACCATAGACAGCTCGGCGAGGTATTTCTCGGACACTGCACGCATGATCGGCCGTCCGCTGAGCATGCGCTCTTCATCGAGCAGCGGATCACGCAGGCCGCTCGGTATCACGATGGCCTGACGGTCTGACAGCTCGATAGGCACAGTGCTGCTGTCGCGGCCGGGCTTGACTAACAGCAAAGCCGTGGACTCGTAGCGGTTGGGGAGCAGAAACGCGCCCAGAAGGATGATGACGAAGGTCGCCACCACGGTGATCCTGACTTCGCGCTTGAAAATGAACAGCAGGCGCAGCAGGTCGCGGAATGAGCGGATGTTGATCATGTCTGTTTCCCTGACAATTAATTGTTGTTGCGCAGCTCGTAGTTCATGCCCAGTCCGATCGACTTCGCGAAGGGGATCAGCTGGTTGAAATACAGGGATACGCCGTCAACCTTGTTGCCGACCGATGATTTGGGAACGAACACGATATCGCCACGTTTCAGCAGTACCGGCGCTGTAGGGCCACCCGCACCACCCGCCCAGAGAAACTTGCTGTAATCAAAGAAGTAGGTCTTGTAGAGCCCGTTTTCTTCCTGACGCAGCAGCGCGACCTGGCCGGCATCGGCATCCAGCGCTACACCGCCCGCGCCGACAATCGCCTGATCGAGATTGGTGGCGACATTGACCGGCAATGTCACCGAGTTGCGCACGGCACCGCCGACAAATACGGTATTGCCCGGTGACTGGGAAATGTTGATGGTCAGTGCAGTCTCGCGGTAGACATTCTGCAGCTTGCTTTCCAGCAGGTCATTCAACTGCTGGAGTGTCAGGCCCGCAGCCTTGATAGTGCCGATGTAAGGGTAGGAAAAGGTGCCGTCGTTGAGCACCTGAAACAGGGTCAGCTCGTAGATGGAGTTGGCGGTAAACGCCGAAATCGACGGTGCCTCGCCGCTGTTGCGCACGATTCGCAGGGTATCGCCAGGGCGGATTCTTTCCGGCGGCAGCGGTTTGCCCGCCAGTGCGCGACCTGCTGCCTGACCGGCTTCAATTTGCGCACGGTCATCCGGTAAGCCCACCCTGGACGGGGTGTTACATGCACTCAACAGCAATAAGCTTGCGATCAGCATCATGCTTTTCATTGGTCCTGAACTCCTGTCGAGCACAAATACGGCTCCCTTGCGGGTAATAAATTCATGTTGGCGGGTACTGCCTGTTCCGGTTGCTATCAATTGAAAACCGAGTGAATCAAGCGGCGTTTGCCGCTCGTGGATCAGCTCTTCACAGTCTTGTCGGGAACACGTCCGTAAATATCGGTGAAACGCACGATATCGTCTTCGCCCAGGTACTCACCGCTCTGCACCTCGATCATCACCAGGTCGATGACGCCCGGATTGACCAGCCGGTGCGTGAACCCCGGTTTGATGAACGTCGACTCGTTGGTATCAAGCATGAATTCACGCTCGCCGTTGGTGACGGTGGCCATGCCGCTGACCACGATCCAGTGCTCGCTGCGGTGATGGTGCATCTGCAATGAGAGTGATGCCTGCGGGCGAACCACAATGCGCTTGATCTTGAAACGCTTGCCTTCTTCGAGCACCGTGTAGGTGCCCCACGGACGCGTGACGGTGCGGTGCAGACGGTAGGCATCATGGCCCTGGCTCTTGAGCTCCTGAGCGATGACCTTGACGTCCTGACTGCGGCGTCCGTCTGCGATCAGCAAGGCGTCGGGGGTGTCGATGATGATCAGGTTGTCGAGGCCGATAGCGCCCACCAGACGTTTGGGTGAGTCGATGTAGCAATTGCTGACGTCATGCAGCACGGCTTCGCCATTGCAGTAATTGCCTTGAGCGTCGACGGGAGACAGCTCACGCACGGCCTGCCAGGAACCGATGTCACTCCAGCCGAGTTGGCAGGGCACTACGGCGACCTTTTCGGATCGCTCCATCAGCGCGTAGTCGATGGAAATGTCCGGGGTCAGGGCAAACGATTCGCTGTCCAGCTCGACTTGCAGTTCACGATTGCCTTCCTTTCGCGGGCTCGATGCCAGGCAACTGCTGACCGCATTCAGCACGTCAGGCGCGTGAGTACGCAGCTCTTGAAGCACGGCATCGGCACGCATGCAGAACATCCCGGCATTCCAGAAATGCAGACCACCGTCCACATAGCCCTGGGCGGTGACTGCATCGGGTTTTTCGACAAAACGGGCGACCTGACAGGCATCGGCGTCAAGTGCCGGGCCTTTTTCGATATAGCCAAAACCGGTTTCCGCTGCGGTCGGCACGATGCCGAACGTCACCATCCAACCCTCAGTGGCCAGCTTCTGCGCGGCCGTCACTGCTCTGGAGAATTCCTCGACATTGGTAATCAGGTGATCAGCAGGCAAAACCAGCAACTGCGCGTCATCGCCATACAGCTGGCTGACATGCAGCGCAGCGGCAGCGACCGCCGCTGCGGTATTACGCCCGAAGGGCTCGAGGATGAAATCCAGACGCGCATTGCCTTTGTTCAACTGGCGATAGTCGTCCACCGTGCGGAAGTACACTTCCCGGTTGGTAACCGTCAGCAGGCGGTCAACTCCGGGCAGACCGACCGCCCGCAGGAAGGTCTTCTGCAGCAGGCTCTGGCCGTCGGGAAGGCGCATGAACGGCTTGGGCATGGCTTCTCGCGAGACCGGCCACAGACGGGTGCCGGAGCCACCGGCGATGATGCAGGGAATAAGCGTGCTCATCAGTAAGCCTCGCGAGTGAATAGCACTGCAGGCACAGTGCGCATAAGGATGTACAGGTCGAACCAGACAGACCAGTTTTCGATGTACTCGAGATCGAACTCGACGCGTTTTTCGATTTTTTCCACGGTGTCGGTTTCACCACGATAGCCGTTAATCTGCGCCAGCCCGGTGATCCCCGGTTTGACGCGATGCCGCGACGTGTATTCTTTCACCGCCTGCTCGAACAAAATCCCTGCAGCCTTGGTGGCCGTCGCATGTGGGCGTGGCCCGACCATTGACATGCTGCCTGCCGCTACATTGAACAGCTGTGGCAGTTCATCCAGGCTGGTCTTGCGAATGAAGCGCCCGACCCGTGTGATTCTGGCATCGCCACGGGTGGTCTGGCGCTCGGCCGTTGCATCGGCCTGGTGCTGATGCATGGAGCGGAACTTGAATACTTCGATCAGGCGATTGTTGTAACCGTAGCGCTTCTGGCGGAAAAACACCGGGCCTGGGGAGTCGAGCTTGATCGCCAGCGCAACCAGCAGCATTACCGGTGACAACACCAGCAAAGCGAGCGACGACAGAACGATATCTTCGGCGCGCTTGATGAATGGAGACCAGCCACTGAGCGGCAGATCCGACGCATTGAACATCGGCAGCCGGGCCACTTCGGTAATGCGGTTGTGGGTATGCCGGAAGGCAATCATGTCCGGCACCAGCAACACGTTGACCGGTAGCCTGCGCAGTTCGCGAATGATGTAATCCATGCGGTTTTCCGCCGTCCAGGGCAGGGCGACCAGCACCTGGGTCACTTTCTCTTCGCGAATCAGCCGTTCCAGGTCGCTGGTATTGCCCAGCAGAGGCAGGTTGGCTACGGTCTTGGGCATGCGACCGATCCGGTCGTCGATAAAGCCGGTGACACCCGAACGGATGTCCTGATGCTCAAGCAGGTACTCGGCCAGGCGCAGGCCATTTTCTGTCGCGCCCAGAATCACAGCGTGTTGCAGGAATACACCCTTGCGCATCTGCCGCTTGAACAGCATCAACAGCAGCAGGCGAATGATGCCGAACAGCGCCAGGCTGGTCAGGTACCAGATCAGCGATTCTTCGGGAGAGAGATAGCCGAACAGCCCCATTGCCTGTTGCATGAACAGCAATAGCCCGAAGGCTGCGGTCCAGGCAACTGCCAGCGCGCCCATGCGCAGATCGTTGCTGAACAACGCTTCGGAATAGACGCCCATGGCCTGAAACACCAACACGCCGACAAAGCCGAAAAACAGCAGCATGGTCAGATAACCCTGCTGTGTTTCCGGGCCGTCATGCTTGATAAGCAGCATGATTGCAAGGCCGGGCAGAATGCAGGCAATGCCATGGGCCAGGCGAATACCGAAAAGAAAGTATTCGACCAGACTGGTGCGGGTGAGCGAAAGACTGTCGACCGGCTGCAACCTCATAGAACTCCCTTACTCCCTGTATGCGTCTGGATCCTGCTGATCCCAGGCGATTTGCAATGACGCGTTTGCAGCTTCAAATAGGCATC
Organism: Pseudomonas sp. Pme6b; assembly: GCF_058129925.1. Classification (NCBI taxonomy): domain Bacteria; kingdom Pseudomonadati; phylum Pseudomonadota; class Gammaproteobacteria; order Pseudomonadales; family Pseudomonadaceae; genus Pseudomonas; species Pseudomonas sp. Pme6b. The sequence continues at coordinate 3,863,494 of NZ_CM176704.1, read as the reverse complement.
TGTTCACAGATAGTGTCCAAGCGTAGCCAGTTACGTGTCGAGGTCATGACGAATCTGGACTGTCTTTTGTGAATATCACTTTATATATGTCGTCCTGTTCCGAATTTTATTTAAGACTTTTCAACCATTTGTAGATGAAACTTCCCCCAAGTGAGGGACCTGCTGTCAGTAAAGCTCATGAAACAAATAGCGTCAGTACAAAGGTGTGCCAACTCTGATGCAATCGTTGCTCCAGAGCTTCTGCTTCCGGGTTTTGCCCAGTATTGGCGGGGGTTGATCTGTTCTTGATGACGTGAAAAAAATTTCTGTGACGGGTGGGCCTTTTTGACATGTGCGGGGTCACAGTCATGCGTCGTGCGAAATGTATGCGGGCGCTGATTACAGAAAGAGCGTCGCTCGCAGGCTTCAATTCGTAGGGTTCGTCAGAGGAGGTGTCATGACACAACGCAGGGCAATGCTCATTCTTCACGGTAAACAGGCGCTCAACGAAGACGTACGTGATGCCGTTGCAGACAAGCGCAAGCAGGGCTGGGAGCTGGACGTGAGGCTCACCTGGGAAGCTGGCGATGCCCAGCGCCTGGTTGGCGAAGCGCTGGCCGCCGGGCATCGGCATATCGTGGCGGGCGGTGGTGACGGTACCTTGCGAGATATCGCCGAGGCCCTGGCGCTGGCCGAAACACAAGCCAGCCTGACTATTTTGCCGCTGGGCACTGCCAACGATTTTGCCCGCGCAGCCGGGGTGCCTCTTGAGGTCTCCAAGGCTCTGCAACTGATGGACGTAGCACCGCGTGCCGTCGATCTGGGTGAAGTCGGCGGCAAACTGTTCCTCAACATGGCTACCGGCGGCTTTGGCAGTCAGGTAACGGCCAACACATCCGAAGACCTGAAAAAGGTATTGGGCGGCGCGGCCTATCTGTTTACCGGCCTGACAAGGTTCAGCGAATTGCATGCTGCCCACGGCGAACTCACCGGGCCGGATTTCCACTGGCGTGGAGACCTGCTGGCGCTGGGTATCGGCAATGGCCGGCAGGCAGGCGGTGGACACGAGCTGTGCCCGACCGCACTGGCCGATGACGGTCTGCTCGACATCAGTATCCTGCCCGCGCCTCAGGAAGTGGTCGGCACGCTGAGGAGTCTGCTGGAAGGCGGGCTGGGCATCGACAACATGTTCATTCGCGCGCGTTTGCCTTGGGTAGAACTCAAGTCGGCTCAGGGGCTGGACATCAACCTCGATGGTGAGCCGTTGTCTGGCGAGGACTTGCGCTTCGAAGCTCGGCCGGGCGCGCTTCAGGTGCATTTGCCGGCGGATTCTCCGGTGCTGAGCCGTGCACCGATGCTCAATCGTCCAGACTGATAATCCGCTCGCGAACGCAAAATAGTACCAGCCCGGCGACGTCGAATATCTGTAGCCGCTTCATGACCTGGGAGCGGTGGGTCTCGATGGTCTTGATGCTCAGTCCCAGGCCGACGGCAATCTCACGTGTGGACTTGCCGCGCACGATCAGACGCAGGATTTCCAGCTGGCGAGCGGTCAGGTGATACCGCTCCTTGGTCGCCTGGGCCCTGTCCGAGCGTGTTCCGCGCAGGGCGCGCTCGATAACGGTATGAGCGATGGCCGGGCTCAGGTAGCGTTCGTTGTTGCGCAGCGCTTCCAGTGCCTGTTCCAGTTCGGTCGCGGTGGTGTCCTTGAGCAGATAGCCGCGAGCCCCGATGTCGAGCGCACGTATGATCATGTCCGGATCGGTGTGCATCGACAGGATCAAGACCTTGCAATGTGGCTGTACTTTAAATAGTTGTTCAAGCGCCTCAAGGCCGTCGACGCTCTTCATCCAGATATCGAGCAGGATGATGTCGGGTTTGAGTCGCTGCGCCAGGCTCGACAACTGCGCGCCGTCCGCCGTTTCACCGATAATGGCGTAGCCCGGCATTTCTGCAACCAGCGCTCGCACGCCGGCTCTGATCAGGGAGTGGTCGTCGACCAGTAACAGATTGCAGGTCATTGTGGCTTCTTGTGTAAATGGGACCGCCGAGGCGTGCTTTCAGTCCCTGGTCAACCTTTAAGACGATTTGAAAGCAGTGAAGACAATAGGACGGAAAACCCTGACGTGACAACATCACTTCAATGACATTGCGTGTGTGATGCTCGACAGTCGAGCGTTATCGTTGGGTTGCATCCTTCACCGCTGCCGATTGCGAGGAAGCGCTGGCCAGCTTTTCCAACAGCTCCAGCTGTTCGTTGTTGTCCATCGTCAACTCACCCGTTTGCGGATCGAGAAGCTCGACCTGCCAGGACATCAGCATCAGGCAGTTTTTGACGGTCAGCAGGGTTTCCTGTGAGAGTTCATTGGCCTGGTCGCCGCTTTTCAATAATTGACACAGCTGACGTGAAAACTCGGCAATACAAGGCACAGGCGCGGCTTCCGCCTCCTGGGCCAGCGTGCGCAGGGTGGTCAGAAGGCAGCCGGTGGCGTCCTCGTCGTTGGGGATCAACTCCAGGTGCGAAAGACATTCTTCCGACTTGTACAGAAGTGCCTGAGAGGTGCTCAGGAACTGGTCGTGCTTATGCTGCCAATCGTTGTTGCTCAGCATCCTTTGTCTCCACTGATCATGGATAGCGAACTTCCGCCCGCGGCGAATGGCTGACAGTTAATGTCGATTTCAAACAAAAGTATGTAGGGCATTTCTGAATGTTGCCAGCGCCGCTTGATTACAAGGTTTGAAAAGCGGACACGAACCTGACGCCATTCTTGTATTGAGAATGGCGTCACAATAGTGGCAATTAGATGTCGATCATATCAGGTTATCCCCGATTGACTTTTTGTGCTTCTTTGATTTTTACCTTGAGCGACTGGGTATGTTCAGGCTTTTCCAGGACGCGCTCATCGTCGTATTTGTCTGGCAGGAAAGCGACACCAGTAAATCATGATGGTAAAGTGATATCAATACTGAGAATGGCCTTTCATCGCCATTAAGGTCCGGCTGGTTTCAGCCGATACAGGCTCAACAGACTCATCGTGACCATTGCTTCAGGAGCTAATAATGGCAGGCATTCTCGACACAGTAGATCAGCGCACACAACTGGTGGGCGAGAATCGCCTGGAAATCCTCATGTTTCGCCTTGCCGGTCGGCAATTGTTTGCGATCAACGTGTTCAAGGTCCAGGAAGTATTGCAGCTACCCAAGCTGACCCTCATGCCGCAACGCCACTCGTTCGTCTGTGGCGTAGTCAACCTGCGTGGCCAGACCCTGCCGGTGATCGACCTTTCCCAGGCCATTGGTATGCGGCCGCTGGTGCCGGGGCCTGGCAGCACGATCATCGTCACCGAGTACAATCGCTCGGTTCAGGCCTTCCTGGTCGGTGGTGTGGATCGCATCGTCAACATGAACTGGGACGCGATCATGCCGCCGCCGGCCAGCGCCGGTCGTCAGCATTACCTGACGGCGATCAGCAAGGTCGATGACCAACTGGTAGAAATCATCGACGTCGAAAAAGTACTTGCCGAGATCGTGCCGTACAACGCCAAGGTGTCCCGCGAGAAGCTCGAAGACCCGGTACTGGAAAATGCCCGTGGTCGTGAGGTGTTGCTGGTCGATGACTCCAAGGTGGCACTGGCGCAGTTGCGCGACACGCTGTCTCAATTGGGCCTCAAGCTGCACGTGGCCAGTGATGGTCTCAAGGCGTTGAACATGCTCAAGGGTTGGGCGGACGCGGGCGAGAACGTCCATGAAAAGCTGCTGATGGTATTCACCGATGCCGAAATGCCGGAAATGGACGGTTATCGCCTGACCACCGAGATTCGCAACGATCCGCGTTTGCGCAGTCTGTACATCGTTCTGCACACCTCGTTGTCCGGCAGCTTCAACGAATCGATGGTCAAGAAGGTCGGTTGCGACAACTTCCTCTCCAAATTCCAGCCCGACAAGCTGGTCGAAGTAGTGCGCGAACGTCTTTTGATGATTGGCTGATACCTCGCGCGATTGTTGATCGCGGATGCCTGCCGCTCCGGCTTCGGATAAGCTTCGATGTCTTCGTCAAAGCTTATCCCGCCATCAAAGGAACCGGCTCTCATGTTGCGTCTCAGCTCTCTCTATCGTTTCCCTCTCAAATCCTGCAAGGCGGAGACGCTGCAACGCGCGTCGTTCGACCAGTTGGGGTTGGCGGGGGACCGACGCTGGATGCTGGTCGACGAAAGCAACGGTCGGTTCTTCACTCAGCGCGCCCTGTCGCACATGTCCCAACTGACGGTGTTGTGGAATGCCCGCGGCGGTGTAACCCTTTCGGCACCCGGTTTCGAGCCTCTGGACGTCGCGGTTCCGCTGGATATCGAGTCAAACCTGCGCGGTGTGACAGTCTGGCGTGATTCGTTGCAGGTGCCGGACGCTGGCGATGTGGCAGCCGAATGGGTCAGCCGGTTTATTGGCAAGCCCACCCGCATGGTTTATCTGCCGGCAGAGCGTGCGCGCTGGCTGCCCGGGGGCTATCAGACGATTAACGATCGGGTGAGTTTTGCCGATGGCTTCCCGTTGCTGCTGATTGGTCAGGGCTCGCTCGATGACCTGTCGACCCGCCTGGGCAGGCCATTGGAAATGCTGCGCTTCAGACCCAATCTGGTGGTTGAAGGGGCCGAGGCCTTTGCCGAGGATGGCTGGAAGCGCATCCGTATCGGCGACATCGAATTCCAGCTACTCAAGCCTTGCGCGCGCTGCATTCTCACCACTATCGATCCCGCTACCGGCGAGCGCAGCCCGGATCGCGAACCCTTCGCCACGCTCAAGACCTATCGGGAAGTGGAGGGTAACGTGCTGTTTGGCCAGAACGTGGTCAACGAGGGGCTGGGCGAGCTTGAAGTGGGTATGCCGGTCGAAGTGCTGGAATAGGCGTTGCGTGGCGGCAGGAGTGCTCTGAGAAGCACTCCTGCCGACCGGTCACTGATCGTCGAAAAACCGCTCGTGCCAGTCAACCAGCGGCTGAGGCGAGTTGAGTTTCTGGCCATAGATCACCGAATAGGACAACACGTTCTGTACGTACTGGCGGGTTTCATCGAACGGTATGCTCTCTACCCAGACATCGAGGGCCAGGTGATTGGCACCTTTCAGCCATTGGCGTACGCGGCCTGGCCCGGCGTTGTAGGCGGCTGAAGCAAGCACGCGGTTGCCGTTGAACTGGGCATGCACCGAACTCAGGTAGGCGGCGCCCAGCTGAATGTTGGTGTCCGGGTCCAGCACCTGCTGCGGCGAGGCCAGCGGGATGCTGAACTTGCGGGCAGTTTCCTTGGCGGTGGCAGGCATCAACTGCATCAGCCCGCTGGCACCGACGCCCGAGCGAGCGTCATCCATGAAGGCGCTCTCCTGGCGCGTAATGGCGAATACCCAGCTTGAGTGCAGCCCACGCACCTTGGCTTCGCGTACCAGTGTGTCGCGATGGGCCATCGGGAAGCGGATGTCCAGATCATCCCAGTATTGCGCCTGGCTGATCGTGCGAATGGCCGGGAAATACCATTTCAGGTCGTAGGCCAGTTTGGCCTGGGCAACCATTTCGTCACGGTTGAACTGGCGGCTGACGTGATACCACTCGCGTCGTCCATCGACGATTTCGCCGCGATCATGAAACTCCAGCGCACGACGCACTCCAGGGGTATTGCGTACCTTGTTGATCAGCGCCTGGCTGAGCACCAGGGGCTTGTTGTTGAGCTGATAGGGGCTTTGTGTGCGATCGGCCGCCAGAAAACCGTAGAAGTCGCGTTCTTTGGCCACGTCCTTGTACAGAGCGGCAATCAGCGGGCTGTTGGGCTGCGCCAGTTCCAGAGAGCGGGCTTCCCAGTAACGCCAGCGATTGGTTGCAGCAAGGTCCTTGGGCAGTCGACGTGCCAGTTCGTAGGCATCTTCCCAGCGACCCAGCCGCAGCAGCAGACGCATACGCCACTCGGTAACCGTATTGTCGCGCAGCTCCGGGTCGTACCGGGTCATGACCTCCAGGGCGCGGTCGTCGTAGCGACGTGCCAGGGTCAGGCCGATTTCCTTGGCAATTTCCACCTGCTCTTCACGGGAGAAGTGCATGGTTGCCGCGTAGCCATCGAGCATCGACAGGGCTTTCTGCGGATCCTCCTTGGCCAGTCTGCGCAGGCCAAGGCCGACCACATCGGACATGGCTTCATCCACCGGCGCAAACTGCGCGGGGTTGTTGACCATTTCCGGCTTCTGGGCGACGGCCAGCAGCAGGCGTCCTTGCGGGGCCAGCGAGTTGAGACTGTTGACCAGTGTGTTGGCCAGGCTGTAATTGCGTGCCTGAGCGGCCAGTTTGGCCCGTTGCCAGCGTTTCTGCTCTGTCAACTGGCCTGCGGCTGCCCATTGCGCGAAAAAGCCGTCACAGGCGGCTGGCAGTGTCTTGCCGGTCATCCACAGTTTTTCTGCGCTGGCATAGCCTTCGGCACGCTTGTTGTTGCTCAACTGGTATTGGCCGTACAGGCAATCCAGTTCGACGAAATTCATTTTCGGGTCGTAGTACTTGACGAACGGTTGCCAGTCACCGCGTTCCGCCAGCCAGCGCAACCAGCGCAACTTCATCCAGTTGGCCTGTGGCAGGTCTCCATGCTCGGCAAGAAACTTCTCGATTTCCGCGTTGCTGGCAGTCTTCAGGCGCGCCGTCAGCTCGTCGTATTCGAGGTAGGGCTCCAGCGGATAATCGGCCAGCGCCGTGCTGTACATCTGATACGGGCCTGAATCGCCCTTGGCCAGCGCACGCTTGGCTTCGTCGTAATACTTGCGTTGTTGGTTGAGGTCTACCGCATGAGCAGTCTGGATGGCGGTGGTGGAGAGGAGCAGGCACGATAAAAAGCTGAACAAACGACTGCGCATGAGACTTCCGAGCAGATGAGTCGTGAAAAGTATTGCTAGCTTAGCCTTTTGCCAGCTCATGGTGAAAGCATTGCCGACGAGCTTGTCTCATATGGAAATAATTGTCGGTTATGAAGGGTATGTGGAAGTTGTCACGGGTGCCACGATTCCCGACATCCGCCGGTTATCTCAGGTAGAATGCGCGCCCGGTTTTTGGAGAAGCTCATGACCCTGCTCAAATTCAGCGATGTGTCCCTTGCTTTCGGCGCCATGCCGTTATTGGACAAGGTGTCCTGGCAGATCGCCCGTGGTGAGCGGGTGTGCATCATCGGCCGTAACGGCACAGGCAAATCCAGCATGTTGAAGCTGGTAAAAGGCGTTCAGAAGCCTGATGACGGGGCTGTCTGGCGTGCGCCCGGCCTCAAGATCGGCGAATTGCCCCAGGAATTGCCGGTAGCCGACGGACGGACTGTCTTCGACGTGGTGGCCGAAGGTCTGGATGGCGTCGGTGCGTTGCTGGCCGAATACCACCATCTGGCGCAGAACTGCGTCACCGAGGAAGACCTGAACAAGCTGATGCATGTTCAGCAGGACCTCGAAGCCCGTGATGGCTGGCGCCTGCAGCAACTGGTCGAGAGCACTCTCAGCCGCTTGCAGTTGCCTGCCGACAAGACCCTGGCCGAGTTGTCAGGTGGCTGGCGTCGCCGTGTTCTGCTGGCTCAGGCGCTGGTTTCCGAGCCGGATCTGCTGCTGCTCGACGAGCCGACCAACCACCTGGATATTGGCGCTATCGCCTGGCTTGAAGAAGCCCTCAAGGATTTCCAGGGTGCGGTGCTGTTCATCACGCACGACCGGGCATTCCTGCAAAACCTTGCGACCCGTATTCTTGAGCTGGACCGCGGTGGCCTGATCGACTGGGACGGCGATTACGCCAGTTTTCTGGTCCACAAGGAAGCCGCACTGGCAGCCGAAGAGACTGCCAACGCACTGTTCGACAAGCGTCTGGCTCAGGAAGAGGTCTGGATCCGGCAGGGCATCAAGGCTCGTCGTACCCGTAACGAAGGCCGCGTGCGTGCCCTGAAGGAGCTGCGTGTAGAGCGTAGCGAGCGCCGTGAGCGTACCGGCAAGGCCAATATCCAGCTCGATACTGCCGAAAAGTCCGGCAAGCAGGTCATGGTTCTCGACAACGTCAGCTTTGCCCATCCGGGTGGCCCGATGTTGATCAAGGATTTCTCCATGGTCCTGCAGCGCGAAGACCGTATCGGTCTGCTCGGCGCGAACGGCACCGGCAAGACCACATTGCTCAAGCTGATGCTCGACAACCTGCAGCCGACCGGTGGCAAGGTTGAAGTCGGTACGCGTCTCGATGTGGCCTATTTCGACCAGTTGCGTCACCAGCTCGACCTGGAAAAGACCGTGATCGACAACGTTGCCGAGGGGCGTGACTTCATCGACATCGATGGCCAGAGCCGTCATGTCCTGAGTTACCTGGGTGACTTCCTGTTCAGCCCGCAACGTGCCCGCACGCCAGTCAAGGCGCTGTCCGGTGGCGAGCGTGCCCGTCTGTTGCTGGCCAAGCTGTTCAGCAAGCCTGCCAACCTGCTGGTGCTCGACGAACCGACCAACGACCTGGACGTCGAAACTCTGGAGCTGCTCGAAGAGGTCTTGCTGACCTTCAAGGGCACCGTGCTGATGGTCAGTCACGACCGGGCATTCCTGGACAACGTCGTCACCAGCACGCTGGTGTTCGAAGGTGAAGGCAAGGTTCGCGAATACGTCGGTGGTTATCAGGACTGGCTGCGTCAGGGCGGTTCGCCGCGTCTTCTGGGTGTTGCCGACACCAAGTCGGGCAAGGCCGAACTGGCCAGCGCTGTGGTGCAGGCCGCACCGGTTGCCGCGCAGGACATGCCGGTCGCCAAGAAGAAGCTTAGCTACAAACTTCAGCGCGAGCTGGAGGCGCTGCCTGCACAGATCGATGAGGTTGAAGGCAAGATGGCCGTCCTGACTGCAGAAATGGCCGAGCCGGGCTTTTACCAGCGTTCTGCGGAACAGACTGCTGCCGTGCTGGCGCAGCTGGAAAACCTGCAGGCCGAGCTGGACAAGCTGCTGGAGCGCTGGGCCGAACTGGACGAGTGATCGCTGACGCGTTCGTGTGATGCAAAAAAGCCCGGGTAACCGGGCTTTTCGATGTAGCAGGTCAGATTACTCGGGCTTTTTAAGGCTCACTGCCAGCACATCGCACGGAGCACCGTGCAGGACGTCGTTGGCGGTGGAGCCAAGCAACAAGGCCAGGCCATGGCGGCCATGGCTGCCGACAACGATCAGGTCGCAAGCTTCGCTCTTGGCCAGCTTGTGGATTTCCTGTCGTGGCTGACCAAACACCATATGGCTTTCACTGTTTTCCAGCTGCGGGTACTTGAGTTTGAGCTTTCCGAGCTTTTCCCTGGCCTGATCGATCTGTTGTTGTTGCAATTGCGAAAGGTCCATCGGGACATCACCGCCAAATGCCATGGCGATTGGCTCGACGATGTGCACCACTGACAGTTTTGCTTCGCTGGCCTTGGCCAGCAAGCTGGCGCGACGGATGACCGGGTCACACTCATCGGTGAGGTCGATGGCAACCAGAATGTGTTCGTACGGCATGAGGGTGTCCTCCGGGAACATTGCGATGGTGGGAGTATGGCTCTTTCGTTCGCATCTGGGCAGACCCTTGTGCAAGCCATTGTTTTCAAAAATGTTGTGAGAAGTCCGAAATCGGCTTGGGGGCAAGAAATATGACGGTCTGGATAGTCCTGTCAATCATTGGTGTGATGCTGAGCCCGCTTGTGTGGTTGCGCCCGTCGCGTCATCAGAGCGGCAGGATGGCATTGCGCATGGAGGCGCGCCGTCTGGGAATGGGTATGCAGCTTGCCCCGCAAGAGTGGCCGCACTGGCTGACGAAAGAGCCGCCAAGCCCTTGCGCGCAGTACCATCGCCCGCGGCTGGGCTCGCATGCAGATGCCTGGGTTTACTGGCAGAGCGAGCCGGGCGTCTGGCGCAACCGCTGGCGTGAGGTCTGCGAAGATCCAAAGCTGCTGCCTCATCTGCAGACGTTGCCCGCAGATGCCTACAAGGTCGAAGCTGACGGGCAGATGGTTGCCGTGTACTGGGCGGAGCGGGGCGAGGCAGAAGTGTTGCAGCGTATTGATAAGCTGCTCAGGGAATTGGCCTGAGCCTGACTCTCAGGCATTAAATCGCAGGCATTAAAAAGCCCGATAACAACATCGGGCCGGGGTTGGCCAGGCAGGCCGATAATTCGTCGCGTGCCGACAGGCTTTCACCGCCATGTCGGCCTTCGCTGTTGCGCACCCGCAAATCAGCTGCATTGCGAGCCTCTTGTGGCGCAGTGTTGCGACTCTAGCCCTTTTGCTCCATTTTGTCGCGATTCCTGCAAATATTTTTTGTATGTGCCCTCAGGCGGTGCGTCCGCACCTGATTTTCCTGGCCTACAGCTGTCTCGTGTCACGCTCTCTAGATCAGGCTACAGCACCTGAGTTCGGCTACTATCACGCTGGCGAATGATGGCGGATCGCACACAGGCGTGGGCATTATGGAGTGCCTGCATATTCCCGCGAAAACGAATATTTTCGAGTGTTTAGTCGAATTGACAATCTCTCGGTTATGCCTGATGGTGTGCGTACCCAAATCAAACGGGCGTATGAAATGATCGTTTGGTCGTCAGAAGGCTCTGACAGAATCCTGGCTACCACGTCGCGGCGGGTAAACGTGTGATTTGGCGAGTTCATCGACGGCGACGTCGTAGCCCCGTCGGACATTAATGTCCGGCGGGTATTGTTCAGCTTCCATATTGTGGAGATCAGTTGATGATTTACGAAGGTAAAGCCATCACGGTTAAGGCTCTTGAAAGTGGCATCGTCGAATTGAATTTCGATCTCAAGGGTGAGTCCGTCAACAAGTTCAACCGCCTCACCCTCAATGAATTGCGTCAGGCAGTCGATGCAATCAAGGCCGATGCCTCGGTCAAGGGCGTGATCGTCAGCAGTGGCAAGGACGTGTTCATCGTCGGTGCCGACATCACCGAGTTCGTCGACAACTTCAAGTTGCCGGAAGCCGAACTGGTTGCGGGCAATCTGCAAGCCAACAGGATTTTCAGCGATTTCGAAGATCTGGGCGTGCCCACCGTTGTCGCTATCAACGGCATTGCGCTGGGCGGCGGTCTGGAAATGTGCCTGGCCGCAGACTATCGGGTCATCTCCAGCAGTGCTCGCATCGGTCTGCCCGAAGTCAAGCTGGGCCTATACCCTGGTTTCGGCGGTACTGTGCGTTTGCCGCGCATCATCGGTGCTGACAACGCAATCGAATGGATCGCGTCAGGCAAGGAAAGCTCCGCAGAGGATGCTCTGAAGGTTGGTGCCGTTGATGCGGTAGTTGCACCCGAGAAGCTTCAGGCCGCGGCCCTTGACCTGATTCAGCGCGCCATTTCCGGCGAGCTCGACTACAAGGCCAAGCGCCAGCCCAAGCTGGACAAGCTCAAGCTCAATGCCATCGAGCAAATGATGGCATTCGAAACCGCCAAAGGTTTTGTCGCAGGTCAGGCCGGACCGAACTATCCGGCACCGGTCGAGGCCATCAAGACCATCCAGAAAGCCGCCAATTTCGGTCGTGACAAGGCGCTGGAAATCGAAGCCGCCGGTTTCGTGAAAATGGCCAAGACATCTGCTGCGCAGAGCCTTATCGGCCTGTTTCTGAACGATCAGGAACTGAAAAAGAAAGCCAAGGGCTACGACGCAGTCGCCAAGGAAGTGAAACAGGCCGCCGTACTGGGCGCCGGGATCATGGGCGGCGGCATTGCCTATCAGTCGGCAGTCAAGGGCACGCCCATCCTGATGAAGGACATCCGCGAAGAAGCCATTCAGCTGGGTCTGAACGAAGCCTCCAAACTGCTTGGCGGCCGTCTGGAAAAAGGCCGTCTGACTGCGGCGAAGATGGCCGAAGCGCTTAACGCGATTCGTCCTACGCTTTCCTACGGCGATTTCGGCAACGTCGACCTGGTGGTCGAAGCGGTTGTCGAAAACCCGAAGGTCAAGCAGGCGGTACTGGCGGAAGTCGAAGCCAACGTGGGTGAGCACACCATTCTGGCGTCCAACACTTCGACCATCTCGATCAGCTTGCTGGCCAAGGCCCTCAAGCGTCCGGAAAACTTCGTCGGCATGCACTTCTTCAACCCGGTGCACATGATGCCGCTGGTGGAAGTGATCCGTGGCGAGAAGTCCAGCGAAGAAGCGGTCGCCACGACCGTTGCCTACGCCAGGAAAATGGGCAAGAACCCGATTGTGGTCAACGACTGCCCGGGCTTTCTGGTCAACCGCGTACTGTTTCCGTACTTCGGCGGTTTTGCCAGGCTGGTCAGCGCAGGCGTGGATTTCGTGCGCATCGACAAGGTCATGGAGAAATTCGGCTGGCCGATGGGGCCTGCCTACCTGATGGACGTTGTCGGTATCGACACCGGCCACCATGGCCGTGATGTCATGGCCGAAGGTTTCCCTGACCGGATGAAGGATGATCGCCGCTCTGTGGTTGACGCGCTGTATGAAGCCAAACGTCTGGGACAGAAGAACGGCAAGGGCTTCTACGCCTACGAGACCGACAAGAAGGGCAAGCCCAAGAAGGTCAATGACCCGGCTGTGCTGGATGTGCTCAAGCCGATCGTCTACGAACAGCGTGAAGTGAGCGATGAAGACATCATCAACTGGATGATGATCCCGTTGTGCCTGGAAACGGTTCGCTGCCTGGAAGACGGCATCGTCGAAACCGCTGCCGAAGCCGACATGGGCCTGATCTACGGTATTGGTTTCCCTCCATTCCGTGGCGGTGCGCTGCGCTACATCGACTCCATCGGTGTTGCCGAATTCGTTGCCCTGGCTGACCAATACGCCGAGCTGGGTGCCCTGTATCAACCGACCGCGAAGCTGCGTGAAATGGCCAGTAAAGGCCAGAGCTTCTTCGGTCAAGCGTCTTCCGAGGAATGAACGAATGAGCCTTAATCCAAGAGACGTCGTGATTGTCGACTTCGGTCGTACCCCGATGGGTCGCTCCAAGGGCGGCATGCACCGTAACACCCGTGCTGAAGACATGTCCGCGCATTTGATCAGCAAATTGCTCGAGCGCAACAACAAGGTTGATCCGGCTGAAGTCGAGGACGTGATCTGGGGCTGTGTCAACCAGACCCTGGAGCAGGGTTGGAACATCGCGCGCATGGCGTCATTGCTGACCCAGATCCCGCACACTTCGGCTGCGCAGACAGTAAGCCGTCTGTGTGGTTCGTCCATGAGCGCGCTGCACACCGCTGCGCAGGCGATCATGACCAACAACGGTGACGTGTTCGTCATCGGTGGTGTGGAGCACATGGGCCACGTCAGCATGATGCATGGCGTGGACCCGAACCCGCACATGTCCCTGCACGCTGCCAAAGCCTCCGGAATGATGGGCCTGACCGCTGAAATGCTCGGCAAAATGCATGGCATCACCCGCGAGCAGCAGGATGCCTTCGGCCTGCGTTCCCACCAGTTGGCCCACAAGGCGACGCTGGAAGGCAAGTTCAAGGATGAGATCATCCCGATGCAGGGGTATGACGAGAACGGCTTCCTCAAGGTCTTTGACTACGATGAGACCATTCGTCCGGACACCACCCTGGAAAGTCTCGCCGCGCTCAAGCCGGCGTTCAATCCAAAAGGTGGCACCGTGACTGCCGGTACGTCCTCGCAGATCACTGACGGTGCGTCGTGCATGATTGTCATGTCGGCGCAGCGCGCCCAGGACCTCGGTATCCAGCCTCTGGCGGTGATTCGCTCGATGGCCGTGGCCGGTGTCGACCCAGCGATCATGGGCTATGGTCCGGTTCCGGCAACTCAGAAAGCGCTCAAGCGTGCAGGCCTGACGATCGCCGATATCGACTTCATCGAGCTCAACGAAGCCTTCGCTGCACAGGCCTTGCCGGTGTTGAAAGATTTGAAAGTGCTCGACAAGATGAACGAGAAGGTTAACCTGCACGGCGGCGCCATCGCTCTGGGTCATCCGTTTGGGTGTTCCGGCGCGCGCATCTCCGGCACCTTGCTCAATGTCATGAAGCAAAATCGCGGCACCTTCGGTGTGTCTACCATGTGTATTGGTCTGGGGCAGGGCATCGCGACCGTTTTCGAACGCGTCTGATTCCTGTGTGTGATGCGAGCCGGGGCTTGGTGCCCCGGCTTTTGTTTTTTGAAAAAAAGGTTTCTTCAGCCAAATTTTTTGAACGTGTTTACAAGAGGACCGCAGCATGCAACTGCAACCAGGGCTCTATCGCCATTACAAAGGCCCGCAGTACCGGGTTTTCAGTGTTGCCAGGCATTCCGAAACCGAAGAGGAAGTCGTGTTCTATCAGGCTCTGTACGGCGATTTCGGGATGTGGGTGCGTCCCTTGAGCATGTTTCTGGAGTCGGTCGAGGTTGACGGCGAGCACGTCCCGCGCTTTGCTCTGGTTGAGGCTGAACCCAGCCTGTTTCACCAACGTGAGAAGGAATTGCACAACAGGCTGTGCTTGACCTCACCTTGTAGCCACTATATATAGCGTGGCCTTTACAAGCTCCTCACTGTCTTTCATCTAGTTATTCAGGAATTTTCTGATCCATGGGCAAATCGCTGGTCATCGTGGAATCCCCGGCTAAGGCCAAGACCATCAACAAGTATTTGGGCAACCAGTACGTGGTGAAGTCGAGTATCGGCCATATCCGAGACCTGCCCACCAGCGGTTCGGCTAGTGCCGCCAAAGACCCTGCCGCCAAGCGTGGCAAGGCTGCTGCGGGCGAGGGCCCGGTACTGACGCCTAAAGAAAAGGCGCAGCGCCAGCTGGTCTCGCGCATGGGAGTCGATCCGGAACATGGCTGGAAGGCCAAGTACGAGATCCTTCCTGGCAAGGAAAAGGTCATTGAAGAGCTGCGCAAGCTCGCCAAGGATGCCGACACCATCTATCTCGCGACGGACTTGGACCGCGAAGGGGAAGCCATTGCCTGGCACCTGCGCGAAGCCATCGGCGGGGATGACAGCCGCTACAAGCGCGTGGTGTTCAACGAGATCACCAAGAAAGCCATTCAGGAAGCGTTTTCCAAGCCAGGCGAGCTGGACATTGCCCGGGTCAACGCTCAGCAGGCGCGTCGTTTCCTTGACCGCGTCGTAGGCTACATGGTCTCGCCGCTGCTCTGGCAGAAAGTGGCCCGTGGTTTGTCTGCCGGTCGTGTGCAGTCGGTTGCGGTGAAGCTGGTGGTGGAGCGTGAGCGTGAAATTCGCGCGTTCAACCCTGAAGAATACTGGGAAATCCACGCCGATCTGGGCACCGCCAAAGGCGCCAATGGGCGGTTCGAAGTGGCGCGTGAAAACGGCGAAGCGTTCAAACCGCTGAACGAAACCCAGGCCATGGTAGCCCTTGAAAAGCTCAAGGCGTCCAGCTACAGCATCGTCAAGCGTGAAGACAAGCCGACCAGCAGCAAGCCCTCGGCGCCGTTCATCACCTCGACCCTGCAGCAGGCGGCGAGCAATCGCCTGGGCTTCGGCGTCAAGAAGACCATGATGATGGCACAGCGCTTGTATGAGGCTGGCTACATCACTTATATGCGTACCGACTCGACCAATCTATCGGCCGACGCGGTAAGCATGGCGCGTGACTACATCGAAACCGAGTTCGGCAAGAAGTACCTGCCGGAATCGCCTAACGTCTACAGCAGCAAGGAAGGCGCGCAAGAGGCTCACGAAGCGATTCGACCTTCCGACGTCAACACCCACCCGAGCAAGCTTGCCGGGATGGAGCGTGACGCCGAGCGCCTTTACGAGTTGATCTGGCGTCAGTTCGTGGCTTGCCAGATGCTGCCTGCACAATACCTGTCGACCACTGTCACGGTCGCCGCAAGCGACTTCGAGCTGCGCGCCAAGGGCCGCATCCTCAAGTTCGACGGCTATACCCGTGCGTTGCCACAGATGGCCAAGCCGGGCGATGACGACGTTTTGCCGGACATGGCGCAGGGCGAAGCGCTGAAGCTGAACAAGCTCGACCCCAGCCAGCACTTCACCAAGCCGCCAGCGCGTTATTCCGAAGCCAGTCTGGTCAAGGAAATGGAAAAGCGCGGTATCGGTCGCCCGTCGACCTACGCCGCGATCATTTCGACCATTCAGGACCGTGGCTACGTGGCGCTGCACAATCGCCGCTTTTACTCGGAAAAAATGGGTGACATCGTCACCGGACGTCTGTCCGAAAGCTTTTCCAACCTGATGGACTATGGCTTTACCGCCGGGATGGAAGAAAACCTCGACGACGTGGCTCAGGGTGAGCGCGACTGGAAAAGCGTCCTGGACGAGTTCTACGGTGATTTCCGTAAAAAGCTCGACGTGGCCGAGGCCGCTGATGGCGGCATGCGTGCCAACCAGCCGGTGATGACCGATATCCCGTGCAAGGTATGCGGCCGCCCGATGCAGATTCGCACCGCCTCGACGGGTGTGTTTCTGGGGTGCTCCGGCTACAGCCTGCCGCCCAAGGAACGCTGCAAGGCGACTGTCAATCTGACCCCCGGCGACGAAATTGCCGACGATGACGAGGGCGAGTCCGAGTCGCGGGTTCTGCGCGGGAAACATCGCTGCCCGATCTGTAGCACGGCGATGGACGCGTATCTGCTCGACGAAAAGCACAAACTGCACATATGCGGCAACAACCCCGATTGCACAGGTTACGAGATCGAGGAAGGCACTTACCGGATCAAAGGCTACGAAGGCCCGAGTCTGGAATGCGACAAGTGCGGCAGCGAAATGCAGCTCAAGACCGGTCGTTTCGGCAAGTTCTTCGGCTGTACCAATCCGGAGTGCAAGAACACCCGCAAGCTGCTGAAAAGCGGCGACGCAGCACCACCGAAGATGGACCCGGTGAAGATGCCGGAGCTCAAGTGCGACAAGGTCGACGACACCTACATTCTGCGTGACGGCGCTTCGGGCCTGTTCCTGGCTGCCAGCCAGTTCCCGAAAAACCGTGAAACCCGTGCCCCGCTGGTTATCGAGATCGCGCCGCACAAGGACGAAATCGATCCCAAGTACCACTTCCTTTGCGAAGCGCCGAAGAAGGATCCGGACGGTCGTCCAACAGTGATCCGTTACAGTCGCAAGACCAAAGAGCAGTATGTCCAGACCGAAGTAGAGGGCAAGCCTACGGGCTGGCGTGCGTTCTACGACGGCAGCGCCTGGAAGGTTGAAGACAAGCGTTGATCGCAAGCGCCCGACGCAAACGTGTCGGGCGCTGTTTTCGACAGGCACGGCCTGCGGTGCCAGACTGATCCGGCGCCACAGGCTATGCTGTCCTCTATCCCATTGTTATGGAGAGTCTCGCCATGGCTCATGAGCTCTATACCCGTACCAACCAGAAGATCTATTTCGCAGGGCTTGCGCTCGACGCGTTGGGGAAGGCGGAGAAGGGGCAGGCGGTGAACGCGCCTGCATTGTTGCAGGCCGAGCGTGAGTCCGCCTTGTTTCATCTGTATGGCGCGCTGCTCGGCTTGTGCCACGAGATCGCGGGGTTCTACCGACTGCCGCAGGCCGGCTCGCGTCGTGCGGAGGACTTGTTGACTCAGGAAGTGCTGAACGCCATAGCAATTCCCGAAATGGCCGAGTTGGTTGAGCTTGCCCAGAACCGCCAGACATGGCTGGCTCAGTTGCTGACGGCCTATAACGCGTTGTATGAGCCGCCGCGTGCACCGAAAAAGCTCAAGGGTGACGTCACGCAGCCGATGATACAGGCTGTGAACCTGGACGCTGAGCCGGAGTCTGAACTGACACGTGAAGAGCTCGAAAACTGGCGTCAGCAACTCAAAGGGTTGGCCATCCGTTTTCGTGAAGGCCTGAGCGAGTGCTGAAAACCAATGAAGTGCAGGCTGGCAGGCTGTTACAATGCCCGCCTCTTGCGGAGTAACTGTAATGCCTACCTCTTTCCTGGAAATTGTCGAACTGCCTGACGGACGTATTGAACTGCGTCGTGCCGATGACGAGGGTTCTCTGGTGACGCTTGATTTCTCTGCGGATGCCAAAGCGTTCATGCAAGGTCAGCATGTTGAAGTCGCCAAGGCCATGTTGAGTGTGGGCGTACAGATGGCTGGCCGTCTGGCTGAGGGCGAAGTCGAGAAGGATGACGTGCCCCACGTCCTGCACTGATCGACGACCGGGCTTTTTAGCCCAGCCGGATGTTCAGGCTCTGTGCTTCCCCGATTTTTGCAGCACTGATCAATTGCTGACGCGCTGCGGTGCCAAGTGGATTGATCCAGCTCACAACCGTATGGCTACGGCCAAGTCTGAGTGCTTCGCGAGTCAGCTCCAGTACACTTTGTGTGCCGCGCGGCTCCAGTAGCAGAATCCGTTCCCTGTTGAGTCCTGCATCGCGCAACCAGGTCTGGGTCAGGCTTGAGGGTGGCGCAATCAGCGTCAGCCAGCGTGCGTCGATTTCTTCGCTCAGTTCCCGAAGGATAGGGGCCAGAAGGTTCAGGCAGTTCCCGGCGGCGCCGCGCAAAGACAGTTCACTGAAGAGTTCTGGCTCGTTGCCCCAGGGTGTTTCGACTGCATCGGCAAGCAGCGGGGCGATGGGCTGAGCCAGAAACGCCTCGAACAGTGGCAATTGTGAATGCGGTGCTTGATGGAACTGCATAACGCCTCCTTAGCGGCGAATGACGCCGACGCTCAAACCTTCGATCACCAGCTCCTGATCCTTGAGATCGACCTCGATAGGGGCGAAATCAGGGTTTTCAGCCAGCAGCCAGACTTTGCTGCCTTCACGCTTGAAACGCTTGACGGTGACTTCGTCGCCGATCCGGGCAACTACGATCTGGCCGTTACGTGCTTCGCGAGTGGTGTGCACCGCCAACAGGTCGCCATCCAGAATCCCGACGTCCTTCATACTCATACCGTGAACGCGCAGCAGGTAGTTGGCGCTGGGGTGGAAAAAGGAAGGGTTGATGTTGCAGGACTCTTCGATATGTTGCTGAGCCAGAATCGGCGCGCCAGCTGCTACGCGACCAATGACCGGCAGGCTGCTTTCATCCGGCCGTGCTTCAAAGCCGGGAATGCGGATGCCGCGTGAGGCACCAGGGGTCATTTCGATGGCGCCTTTGCGAGCCAATGCCTTAAGGTGTTCTTCCGCTGCGTTGGGCGATTTGAAACCCAGCTCCTGGGCTATTTCCGCACGTGTAGGTGGAAAGCCGTTGTCTTCCAGGCAGCGTTTGATGAAGCCCAGGATTTCAGCCTGGCGTGGCGTCAGTTTGATCATGATGGGCGCTCTGGCTTTTTATACAGTGACTGGGATTATATACAGTGAACGCGCGTTGGCAATCATCCTTTTTACTTTCGCTGCCAGGCGGTGCGATGTGTGGTTGCGAAGCCTTGCGTCAAAAAGCGCTGCATAAGCTGTCTGTTGTCATTTAACATCCAGTTTCGTGACTGTTCAGCCACAAAATGAACGGGTCCGCTTGACAAACGGGGCGCCTGATACGTATGTTTCAAACGTTCGTTTGTTAGGCAGAGAGCCATGGCCCAGTCGGAAACCGTTGAACGCATTCTTGATGCTGCCGAGCAGTTATTCGCAGAAAAGGGGTTTGCTGAAACCTCCTTGCGTCTCATCACCAGCAAGGCTTCGGTCAATCTGGCTGCGGTGAACTATCACTTCGGTTCGAAAAAGGCGCTGATTCAGGCGGTGTTCTCACGTTTTCTCGGCCCGTTCTGCATCAGTCTCGATCGCGAGCTGGAGCGTCGCCAGGCAAAACCCGAACACAAGCCGAGCCTGGAAGAACTGCTGGAGATCCTCGTCGAGCAGGCGCTTGTCGTGCAACCGCGAAGCGGTAACGACCTGTCGATCTTCATGCGTCTTTTAGGGCTTGCCTTCAGTCAGAGTCAGGGCCACCTGCGCCGTTATCTTGAAGACATGTACGGTAAGGTGTTCCGTCGTTACATGACGCTGGTCAACGAAGCCGCCCCCCGTATTCCGCCTATCGAGCTGTTCTGGCGCGTGCACTTCATGCTCGGTGCCGCTGCATTCAGCATGTCCGGCATCAAGGCCTTGCGCGCGATTGCCGAAACCGATTTTGGCGTCAATACCTCCATCGAGCAGGTCATGCGCCTGATGGTGCCATTTCTCGCCGCAGGTATGCGTGCCGACACCAGCGTCAGTGACCCGACAATGATCGCCGCTCAACTCAGGCCGCGCAGCAAGAGCAGCACCGGCACGCCTGCGGTCGCCAAGGCCTGACCCGCAAAGCCTTAATGTACCGGCGCATCGCATTGCGTCAGGCTTCAGGATCAAGCACCATGCCCGGATTGCAAATGGGCACTGGTGTGTAAGGGTTTTTTCTATGAGTTCTGGCCTGCAAGGCTCCCTGATGGTCGATGTCGCCGGCACCTGGCTGACCAGCGAAGACCGTCAGTTTCTGCGTCAGCCCGAAGTGGGCGGTTTGATTATCTTTGCCCGAAACATCGAGCATCCCCGTCAGGTTCGTGAACTGAGTGCGGCGATTCGCGCCGTTCGCCCGGACTTGCTGCTGGCAGTTGATCAGGAGGGCGGCAGGGTCCAGCGCCTGCGGCAGGGGTTCGTGCGTCTACCGCCGATGCGCGCCATTGCCGACAAGCCAGATGCTGTGCTGCTGGCCGAGCATTGCGGCTGGCTGATGGCCACCGAAGTATTGGCTGTCGGCCTGGACCTGAGTTTTGCTCCGGTGCTGGATCTGGACTACCAGCGCAGCGCGGTCGTCGGGACGCGTTCGTTTGAGGGCGACCCGGAGCGTGCTGCGCTGCTGGCAGGGGCGTTTATTCGTGGCATGAACGCGGCTGGCATGGCTGCGACCGGCAAGCATTTCCCTGGCCACGGCTGGGCCGAAGCCGACTCTCACGTGGCTATCCCGAATGACGAGCGCAGTCTGGAACAGATTCGCGCCAGCGATCTGGTGCCGTTCGCACGCCTGAGCCGACAGCTCGCTGCAGTGATGCCTGCTCATGTCATCTACCCGAAAGTCGATTCGCAGCCTGCCGGTTTCTCCAAGCGCTGGCTGCAAGACATCCTGCGCGATGAACTGAAATTTGACGGTGTTATTTTCAGCGATGATCTGTCGATGGCCGGTGCCCATGTGGTCGGTGATGCCGCCAGCCGTATCGAGGCTGCGCTGACGGCGGGTTGCGACATGGGGCTGGTATGCAACGACCGCGCTGCGGCAGAGCTGGCCCTCGGTGCGGCCCAGCGCCTGAAAGTCAGGCCTTCGCCGCGCATCGCGCGTATGCGCGGCCAGGCATCAGCCAGTACTGATTATCGGCAACACCCGCGCTGGCAGGCCGCGCTTCAGGCCCTGCGCGCTGCTCAACTGATCGATTAAGGATTTGCGATGACTGTTTACGCGATTATTGGTGGGACTGGCCTGACCCAGCTGGAAGGCCTGAACATTCGGCAGTCCTTGCCCATGAACACGCCTTATGGCGCACCTTCCGGCGAAATCCAGATTGGCGATTATGCCGGTCGCGAAGTGATGTTTTTGGCGCGGCATGGTCATCCGCACCGTTTGCCACCGCATCAGGTCAACTACCGGGCCAACATCTGGGCCTTGAAGCAGGCTGGTGCCGAAGCGATTCTGGCGGTCAATGCGGTAGGTGGCATACATCCTGCGATGGGCACCGGGCACTTTTGCGTGCCGCATGATCTGGTCGACTACACCAGCGGTCGCCAGCACACGTTCTTTGCCGATGATCTGGAAGAGGTCACGCACATTGACTTCAGCTATCCCTACAGCGAAGCGTTACGGGCGCGGCTGGTTGCAGCACTGGCCGCTGAAGGGTGCGAGTTCTCTGATCGGGGTGTCTATGCCTGTACTCAGGGGCCGCGCCTGGAGACGGTCGCCGAAATCATCCGCCTTGAGCGTGATGGCTGCGACATCGTCGGCATGACTGGTATGCCCGAGGCCGCTCTGGCCCGTGAGCTGGAGCTGGAATACGCCTGCCTGGCGCTGGTGGTCAATCCGGCAGCGGGCAAGTCGACCACTGTCATAACCATGGCAGAAATCGAACAGGCCCTGCGCGATGGTATGGGCAAGGTAAAAGCCACGCTCGCCCGGGTTCTGTCAGCCTCCTGACTTACAGCATGCGCTTGAGGGTATTGTCCTTGCGCAGAAGGTGATGCCAGAGCGCGGCGACTACGTGCAGGGCGATGACGTAATAGAAGATCGAGCCCAGCAGCTTGTGCACATCTTCGAACGTTTCGGCCCTGCGATCCGAGGTCGGCAGGGGCCAGGGTATCTGCAGGTCGGTGAGGGGAATGGGTAACGCGCCTTTTTCCACCATCACCGTCAGCAGACCCAATAAAGGCTGAGCGAACAGGAACGCATACAGCGCGTAATGCGTAAGTGTCGCGGCTAAGCGCAACGCGCCTTCAAGCGGCGGCGTTATGCCGGGCGGACGATGCCGTCGACGTTCGGCGACGCGGAAAAACGCCATGGCCAGAATCACAATCCCCACCCAGAAATGGCTCTGCACGACCAGTGTGCGGTATTCAGAACCCTTGCCAAACTGACTGCGGCTCAGAATCAGGGTATACGCCAGCACAATCAGTATGGCCATGACCCAGTGCAGCCATCTGGCTCGTGCGGTGTAGCGTTGAGAAGTCGGTGCATCCACGGTTGGATTCCTTGTCGCTTTTTTACAGGTCCCGTAAGCAGTTTAGGCAGTTGCCGGGATCCTGCGTTTCATTTGTACGCGTTTTTTTCAGCGTCAGATCAGTGCCATTGAATATGCCCGACTGAATATGGCAAATACGCAGCACAGGCGACACGGGACGGAACCTGTGCCGATGGGTGGCTTCATATGACGTGAATATTCACCCGGGAGCGAGTCTTGACCAGTGCCAATCCGCCTGTCGGCCCAGCAACGCCAGTGTCCGCCAGTGTTTCATTGAATGTACTGACCATGAACATGCACATGGGCTTTGGCATTTTCAATCGCCGCTTCATTTTGCCGGAGTTGCGTGAGGCTGTGCGTACTGTATCGGCCGATATCGTGTTTCTTCAGGAAGTGCACGGCGAGCACCAGAGCCATGCGCGCAGCGTCAAGGACTGGCCGACGATTTCCCAGTACGAGTTCCTCGCCGACAGCATGTGGAACGACTTTGCCTATGGTCGTAATGCGGTGTACCCGGATGGCGATCACGGTAACGCGCTGCTGTCCAAGTACCCGATCATCCAGCACGAGAACCTCGACATTTCCATTCATGGCACCGAGCAGCGCGGTTTGCTGCACTGCATCCTGGAGGTGCCATACGCCGGTCGGGTGCATGCGGTGTGTGTTCACTTGGGCTTGCGTGAAAGCCATCGGCGTCAGCAGCTCAACCTGCTCGCCGAACTGATGGAGCGTCTTCCCGAGGGTGAGCCGGTGATCGTTGCCGGTGATTTCAATGACTGGCGTCAGCGCGCCGATGCTTTGCTGGAGGGCACCGGGTTGCACGAGGTTTTTGTCGAGCGCTTCGGCGCGCCGGCCAAAAGCTTTCCGGCCCGCTGGCCGTTGCTCCGGCTGGACCGGATCTATGTCCGCAACGCGACTTCCCACAGGCCGAAAGTATTGTCCAGCCGCCCGTGGTCTCATCTTTCCGATCATGCACCGCTGGCGGTGGAGTTGACCTTATGAGTAATACGACAGGGCAGTGGTGTGATGGCAACTCGGTAGAGCTGCTGATCAACGGTGAAGACTTCTACGCCCGGGTGTTCGAGTGCATACGGGCCGCGCGCAAAGAGGTGTTGATCGAGACTTTCATCATCTTTGAAGACCGGATTGGCGAGGGCTTGCAACAGGCGTTGCTCCAAGCTGCGGCCAACGGCGCGAAAGTGGTTGTCACGGTAGATGACTACGGGACATCGGACCTGAGTTCGGTGTTTGTCAAAACCATGATCGATGCCGGTATTCAGATTCAGCTGTTCGACCCGCGTCCGCGATTCATGGGTATGCGCACCAACCTATTCCGCCGTCTGCACCGCAAGGTGGTCGTCATTGATGGCGAACTGGGCTTTATCGGCGGCATCAACTACAGCGTCGATCACATGACTGACACGGGGGTGACGGCCAAACAGGACTATGCCGTTCTGGTCCGTGGCCCGATTGTTGGCGATATTCACCACAGCGCGTTGAACATGCTCAGCAAGGTCGTTCGTGACAAATTGCCGCCCATTGCACTGAAGCTGGACCGCGCCGGTGACGCCAGCATGCTGCTCGCCGAGCGCGACAATGACGAGCACAGTACCGATATCGAAGAGCAGTACCTTGAGGCGATTCGCGCTGCGAAGCAACGGATCACCCTGGCCAACGCGTATTTTTATCCCAGCTACCGCTTTCTGCGTGAGCTGCGCAATGCATCACGGCGGGGCGTCAAGGTCACCCTGATTTTGCAAGGTCAGCCCGACATGCCGTTCGTGCGGGTCTGCTCGCGGCTGACCTACACCTACCTGCTGCGCGACGGCGTGGTCATTCACGAGTACAAGCAACGTGCATTGCACGGCAAGGTCGCGCTGATCGATCAGGACTGGTCCACCGTGGGCTCCAGCAATCTAGACCCGCTGAGCTTGGCGCTGAACCTGGAGGCCAATCTGTTCATCCGTGATCGCGGGCTCAATGAGCATCTGCAAAACCATCTGATGGAGCTTGCCGCTGCCCACAGCAAGCAGATGAGCCTCAAGGGCGCGGCGCGCGGCCAGTGGTGGCGTGCGCCGATGATCGTTTTAAGCTTCTTTTTCCTGCGGCGTTTTCCGGCCATTGCCGGCCTGTTCCCGGTTCACGGTGTGCGCCTCAAGCCGTTACGGGCCGGTGACGTGGTGCCGGAAGCGAAAGTCATCGAACAGCAACAGAACAACCACGAGATGGACCAGGAGAAAACTTCATGACTCAGGCCGCAAATGCAGCGCCGCGAAGTGCGCAGGGAGCCAAATGGAAATGGGCAAAGCGGATATTCAATCTGTTTTTCTTCATTGCTGTCCCGGTCCTGTTGTTTCTGCTGGTCAAGAACCTTGACTGGCAAGAGGTCAAGCAGGCGCTGTCGTCCTACAAGGCCAGCACTCTGGCCATTGCCGCTGTTGTGGCCTTTGCCAGTTATGCAACCTATTGCGGTTTTGACGTACTGGCGCGGTATTACACCCGCCACACATTGTCGATCAAACAGATCGTGCCTGTGACCTTTGTCTGCTACGCATTCAACCTCAATCTCAGTTCATGGGTTGGCGGCATCGCCTTGCGTTACCGGTTGTATTCCCGGTTGGGGCTGGACGTGTCGACCATCACCCGGATTCTGAGCCTCAGCCTGATTACCAACTGGCTGGGCTACATGCTGCTGGCCGGTTTCGTGTTTTCGATGCGTTTTCTGGAGTTGCCAGAGGAATGGTCGATCGGCACCACGACCCTGCAATTGATCGGTTTCGGACTGTTGGCCGTGTGTGTTGCCTACCTGTTGGCCTGCCGGTTTTCCAAAAAGCGCTCATGGACCGTTCGTGATCAGGAATTCAATCTACCGTCGATGAAGCAGGCCTTGATGCAGGCCAGCCTGGGGGCTCTGAACTGGTCGCTGATGGCTGCGGTGATTTACACGCTGCTGCCCGACAAGGCGTTTTACCCGGCGATTCTCGGTGTGTTGCTGATCAGCAGCATCGCGGGTGTCATTACTCACATTCCAGCCGGGCTGGGCGTGCTTGAGACTGTATTCATTACCTTGCTGGCTCACCAGTTCTCCAAGGGCAGTCTGCTGGCAGCTCTGATCGGCTACCGCGCCATTTACTTCCTGCTGCCGCTGTTGATTGCATTGGTGGTGTATCTGGTGCTGGAAAAACGCGCGAAGAAAATGGGTGAGAAGAACCAGCAGCGAATGGGGCAGGAAGCTAAGACCTGAGGGCCAGGAATCTCAGCCCTCAATCATCAAACCCGACCTGCTCGTGGATCTCGTCGACTTTCAGCTCCAGCCGATACGCCACTGCAATGAACAGTGCTTGGCACAGGCACAGGGTGGCGCTCAGCGAGCGGAAGGCGAACGAGCTGCCTTCATTGACCAGCAACACCGAGTTAGCACGCTTGGCCAGCGGCGACAGATTGCTGTCGGTGATGATCAGCGTCTTGGCCTGATGATGCTGGGCGATGCGTAGGCAATGCTGGGTTTCCTTGCCGTAGGGCGTGAAGCTGATGGCAATCACCAGATCGTTGGCACGCACGCTGCGCATCTGCTCTCGATAGCTGCCCCCCAGGCCCGATATCAAGTGAATACGCTTGTTGGTGTGTTGCAGGTTGTAGACCAGATAATCCGCCACAGCAAATGAGCGGCGCACACCCACCACGTAGATATTGTCGGCGTTGACCACCAGGTCTACAGCCTTTTCGAACTCATCGTCGTCCAGCTCTGCACTCAAACGCTCCAGCCCGGAGAGTGTTGCGCTCACGCATTCGCGTGCCAGATCACCCGAGTGGGCCTTCTGAGACTTATTGGCGATCATGCTGCGGATGCGTTGCTGGTAGTTCTGCACCGGCGTGGTCTTGTGCGTGTAAGCCTCGCGAAACAACGCCTGCATCTCACTGAAGCCGCTAAACCCGAAACGCTGGGAAAAGCGCACGATGGCCGACGGGTGGACTTCGCACTCGCGGGCAATGTCACTGATCCGGTCAACCATGATCCGGTCGCTCTGCTGGCTCATATAGCTGGCGATGCGCTTGAGCTGACGCGGTAAACCGTCGTACTCATCAGTGATCAGCCTTAGCAGGCCTTCGGCATTGGTCGGCGGCATGTCGACGCTCGTCTCGGGCAGAGTGGGCTGATCGGCGCGGGTCATATTCAAATCCTTTCTACCTGTTCTTTCAGGGCAATTTCTTACAGGGCAACATCTTTCAAGGTAACGCAGTTGTGTGCCCGACGATGGAGGCTGCCTTGGGCCGGGACGACTATAGCTTACCCGTCTGTGCATTGTGCCAGCACTTGAATAGCGGTATGGAAAAAATATTCCACTAAAAATAATTATAGAATAAATATTGATTGATGAGGCTCGACGTTTTACGCTGCATTCACAAAGCAGCGTGTACACATGATGCAGGCGCTGCAGGCTGATAAAAATAACAGGAGCCACCATGGGCCAGACACGCTTTGCCACTGGGCGTCAGTTGGATCTGATCTGCCTCGGACGCCTGGGCGTCGATCTTTATGCGCAACAAGTAGGTGCGCGGCTGGAAGACGTTTCCAGTTTCGCCAAATACCTGGGCGGCTCATCGGCCAATATCGCATTCGGTACTGCCAGGCTGGGGCTCAGGTCGGCCATGCTTAGCAGGGTAGGTGATGACCATATGGGTCGCTTCCTGGTCGAGTCGCTGGCCCGCGAAGGCTGTGATGTCAGCGCTATCAAGCGCGATCCCGAGCGCCTGACCGCCATGGTGCTGCTGGGGCTGAAAGACCGCGAAACGTTCCCCTTGGTGTTCTACCGCGAAAATTGCGCCGACATGGCTTTGCGCGCCGAGGACATCGACGAACAGCAGATCGCGTCGAGCAAGGCGCTGCTGATCACCGGCACGCATTTTTCTACCGATCAAGTGTTCAAGGCCAGCAGCCAGGCGCTCGACTACGCCGAAAAGCACGACGTCAAACGCGTGCTGGATATTGATTATCGCCCAGTGCTCTGGGGCCTGGCGGCCAAGGCTGATGGCGAGACACGTTTTGTCGCCGATCAGAAGGTCAGCCAGCATGTGCAGCGCATCCTGCCGCGTTTTGACCTGATTGTCGGTACTGAAGAAGAATTTCAGATTGCCGGCGGCTCTACCGATTTGCTCACGGCCCTGCGTACCGTGCGCGAACTGACGGCAGCAACGCTTGTGGTCAAGCTCGGCCCGCAAGGTTGCACGGTGATTCACGGTGCCATTCCTGAGCGGCTTGAAGACGGCGCAATCTACCCCGGCGTGCGGGTGGAAGTGCTCAACGTGCTGGGCGCTGGCGATGCGTTCATGTCCGGTTTTCTCAGCGGCTGGCTCAAGGATGCCAGTGACGAGCGCTGCTGCCAGCTGGCCAATGCCTGTGGCGGTCTGGTGGTATCGCGCCATGCCTGCGCGCCTGCGATGCCGACGCCTGCCGAACTGGATTACCTGTTCAGCAGCCCGCACCCCATTACCCGGCCTGATCAGGATGTTGTCCTGCAACGGCTGCATCAGGTCAGCGTGCCACGCAAGCAGTGGCGGCAGTTGTTCATCTTCGCCTTCGATCATCGCGGCCAACTGGTCGAGCTGGCCCAACAGGCCGGGCGCGACCTGAGCAGCATCAGCCAGCTCAAGCAACTGTTCGTGCAGGCGGTTGAGCGGGTCGAAGCCGGCCTGCGCCAGCGTGGCATCGAAGCCGATGTCGGGCTGCTCGCCGATCAGCGCTTCGGTCAGGATTCACTTAACGCTGCGACCGGTCGCGGTTGGTGGGTGGCGCGTCCGGTGGAAGTGCAGGGTTCAAGACCCCTGGCGTTCGAGCATGGCCGCTCCATCGGCAGCAATCTGCTCGCCTGGCCGCAAGAGCAGATCATCAAGTGCCTGGTGCAATATCACCCCGATGACGAGCCCATGCTGCGTCTGGAACAGGAAGCGCAGATCAAGGCGCTCTACGACGCGTCGAAAGTCAGTGGTCACGAACTGCTGCTGGAAATCATTCCACCCAAGGATCACCCCTCGTCTCATCCTGACGTGATGGTCCGGTCGCTGAAGCGTTTGTACAACCTGGGCATCTACCCGGCGTGGTGGAAGATCGAGGCGCAGAGCGCGCAGGTCTGGCAGCAGCTGGACGAGTTGATCCAGCAGCGCGATCCGTATTGCCGTGGCGTGGTACTGCTCGGGCTCAATGCGCCTGTCGAAGACCTCGCTGCCGGTTTTGCCGAAGCACGACACAGCCGCGTCTGCCAGGGTTTTGCCGTCGGTCGGACCATATTTCGCGAGCCAAGCCGGGCCTGGATGGCCGGGGAAATAGACGATGCGGCGCTGGTCAGTCGGGTGCAGAGCACCTTCAACTGGTTGATCGAGTCCTGGCGCGAAAGCCGCGCCTGACTCTTTCTTGATCTGACGTCGCGATAACAACAAAAAAGGTGCAGCCATGCCCGTTTCCATTTCCACACCCAGGATCCGCATCGGCATCAACCCGATCTCCTGGAGCAACGATGACTTGCCGGCCCTCGGCGGAGAGACGCCACTGAGCACCGCCTTGAGCGAAGGCAAAGCCATTGGTTACGAGGGCTTTGAGCTCAACGGCAAATTTCCGAAAGATGCCAAGGGGGTCGGCGATGTGCTGCGGCCCTATGATCTGGCGCTGGTTTCCGGCTGGTATTCAAGCCATTTGGCGCGGCGCTCGGTGGCCGAAGAAATCGAAGCCATTACCCCGCATGTGCAATTGCTCGCCGAGAATGGCGCTTCGGTACTGGTGTACGGTGAAGTGGCTGACTCGATTCAGGGGCAGCGCATTCCGTTGGTTGAACGACCGCGTTTTCACACCGATGCAGCCTGGCTTGAATATGCCGAAAAACTCACCGAACTGGCGCGTTTCACCCTGTCCCGAGGGGTACGCCTGGCGTATCACCACCACATGGGCGCTTACGTCGAGTCGCCACAGGATATTGATCGGCTGATGACACTGACCGGCAAGGAAGTCGGACTGCTGTTCGATTCGGGGCATTGTTACATGGGCGGCGGCGAGCCTTTGCAGGTGCTGAGCAAGCACATCGAGCGCGTCTGCCATGTGCATTTCAAGGATGTGCGCAAACCTGTGGTGCAACTGGCACGCAACAATCTCTGGAGCTTTCCGGACTGCATCATCAATGGCACGTTCACGGTGCCAGGCGACGGTGATATCGACTTTTCTGCGCTGCTCAAGGTGTTGTTGCAAGCCAGCTACAGCGGCTGGCTGGTGGTCGAGGCCGAACAGGACCCAGCGGTAGCGCCGAGTTATGTGTATGCCAAAAAGGGCTATGACACCTTGCGCCAACTGCTGGCCGATGCGCAATAAGGAGGATTGAACCATGAATCTGCTGACCAAGAGCAAACCCCAGGGCCGTGACATCGTGACGCTGGCGCCCGGCTCGCTCGAGTACGTGAACTTTGCCGCCTACCGACTGGAGGGCGGAGAGCGCCTGCCTCTCGCTGCAGAAGAAAACGAACTGTGCGTGGTCTTGCTGGCCGGGCACGCCAGCGTGAATGGCGAAGCACCGGGGCAGGGCGCTTTCAGTTGGGAAAACATCGGCGACCGGCAATCGGTGTTCGAGGAAAAATCGCCGTTTGCGGTCTACCTGCCACCGCATAGTCAGGCAGAGTTCGTTGCGCGTGGTCCGCTGCATCTGGCCGTATGCACGGCGCCGGGCGATGCGGGCAAACAGCTTGCGGCGCGGCTGATCATGCCGGGCAGCATGAAACGCAGCGTACGCGGCAAAGGGGCCAACACCCGTTACGTGTGCGACATTCTGCCGGACAGTGAACCGGCGCATTCGCTGCTGGTGGTCGAGGTACGGACTCCTTCGGGACATTCGTCCAGCTACCCGCCGCACAAGCACGACCGGGACAATCTGCCCCACGAGAGCTTTCTCGAAGAGACCTACTACCACCAGGTCAACCCGCCGCAGGGTTTCGTTTTCCAGCGGGTTTACACCGACGACCGCAGTATCGATCAGGCCATGGCCGTGGAAAACAATGATCTGGTGACAGTGCCCAAAGGTTATCACCCGGTGTCTGTGCCCTACGGTTACGAATCGTATTACCTGAACGTGATGGCCGGTCCGACACGCGCCTGGCAGTTCCACAACGACCCGCAGCACAGCTGGCTGCTGGATCTTTGATTTCCCCTTTTTACTCTGGAGGCATGAGATGAACGAGTCACCGGTAATCGGCCATTACATCAACGGACACCTGAATGACGGCGATGGTGAGCGTTACAGCGATGTCTTCAACCCGGCAATCGGCACTGTTCAAGCGCGCGTTGCGCTGGCCAGCGTGAAAACCGTGGATGAAGCGGTCGCTTCGGCCAAGGCTGCTTTTCCCGGCTGGGCCGATCAGTCCTCGCTGCGCCGGGCGCGGGTCATGTTCAAGTTCAAGGACTTGCTGGACCGGCACCACGACGAGCTGGCGCAGATCATTTGCCGCGAGCACGGCAAGGTGCTGTCCGATGCGCGTGGTGAAGTGGTGCGCGGTATCGAGATTGTCGAATTTGCCTGCGGTGCGCCCAGCCTGCTGAAAAGTGATTTCAGCGACAACATTGGCGGTGGTATCGATAACTGGAACCTGCGTCAGCCACTGGGCGTCTGCGCCGGGGTCACGCCGTTCAACTTTCCGGTCATGGTGCCACTGTGGATGATCCCTATGGCATTGGTGACCGGCAACTGCTTCATCCTCAAACCTTCCGAGCGCGATCCGTCGGCCAGCCTGCTGATGGCGCGCCTGCTCAAGGAGGCCGGTCTGCCTGATGGTGTATTCAACGTGGTGCAGGGCGACAAGGTCGCGGTCGATGCCTTGCTGCAGCACCCTGACATCGAGGCCATTTCGTTCGTCGGTTCGACGCCGATTGCCGAGTACATCCACCAGCAGGGCACGGCCCACGGCAAGCGCGTGCAGGCGCTGGGCGGGGCCAAGAATCACATGATCGTGATGCCCGATGCGGACCTGGATCAAGCCGCCGATGCCTTGATCGGGGCGGCGTATGGTTCGGCGGGTGAGCGCTGCATGGCGATTTCCATTGCAGTGGTGGTAGGCGATGTCGGCCAGCAACTGATCGACAAGCTGCTGCCGCGCATCGATCAGCTCAAGGTCGGCAATGGCATGCAGGCCGATTCGGACATGGGGCCGTTGGTCACCGCCGTGCACAAGGCCAAGGTAGAGGGTTTCATCGATCAGGGCGTCAACGAGGGGGCGAAGCTGATTGTCGATGGTCGCCACTTCAAGGTGCCGGGTGCCGAGCAGGGCTTTTTCGTCGGGGCGACGCTGTTCGACCACGTCACGCCGCAGATGCAGATCTACAAGGAAGAAATCTTCGGCCCGGTGCTGGGCATCGTCCACGTTGCGGATTTCGCCAGTGCCGTCGAGCTGATCAACGCACACGAATTCGGCAACGGTGTGTCGTGCTTTACCAGCGATGGTGGTGTGGCCCGTGCGTTTGCGCGGACCATCAAGGTCGGCATGGTCGGTATCAACGTGCCTATCCCGGTGCCCATGGCCTGGCATTCGTTTGGCGGCTGGAAACGTTCACTGTTTGGCGATCACCACGCGTATGGCGAAGAAGGCCTGCGCTTTTACAGTCGCTACAAGAGTGTCATGCAGCGCTGGCCGGACAGCATCGCCAAAGGCCCCGAGTTCAGTATGCCGACTGCCAAATAGCCTTCATCAATGGAATGTTGCGGAGAACAAGAACAATGAACCAACCTCTGCGTTTCGCCCTTAATCGAATGGTCGCGCCGCGCCTGTCTCTGGAAGGTTTCGTCGATCTGGCGGTGAAGCTGGGTGCCGATGCCATCGAGATTCGCAACGACCTCAAGGGTATCGAGATCGAGGACGGCACTGCACCCCAGGTCGTTCGTGACCTTTGCGCTGCCCGGGGGGTAAAGGTGCTGTCCATCAACGCCCTGTACCCATTCGATGTCTGGAATGAAGAGCGCGCAGCCCAGGCGACGAAGCTTGCGCAGTACGCTCGCGACTGCGGTGCGCGCGGTCTGGTGCTATGTCCGCTCAATGACCGTGCAGATCCGCGTAACGGCGCGCAGCGCGCTTCGGGGTTGCGCACCGCGTTGACTGCGTTGGCACCTATTCTTCGTGAGCACGGCATTCTCGGCTTCGTCGAACCGCTGGGCTTCGAGGAGTGCTCGTTGCGCCTCAAACGTCAGGCGGTGGACGCAATCAGGGCGGTGGGTGGGCTGGACGTTTATCGGCTGGTTCATGACACCTTTCACCACCACCTGGCCGGTGAGGTCGAGCTGTTTCCAGAGTTGACCGGGCTGGTGCATATCTCCGGTGTCGAGGATGCGCAGGCACCGCTCAACAGCATTCGCGATGGCCATCGCGTGCTGGTCGGCGAAGCTGACATTCTGGGTAATGCATCGCAGATCGAGCGTTTGCTGGACAGCGGCTATGAGGGCCATCTGTCGTTCGAACCATTCGCCGAAAGCGTCCATGCGCTGGCCGACATCCCTCAGGCGATAGCGGCGAGCATGACGCACTTGTCACGAGCCGTTTCGCAGCGTCACTGACGTCAGCCGTCAGGCCGCCTCAAACCCTGGCCACCTCAAACAACAACAAGGTGCGAACATGAGTACAACCCGACTGACCATGGCCCAGGCCCTGGTGAAGTTTCTCGATAATCAGTACGTCGAAGTCGACGGCGTGCAGAGCAAATTCGTCGCTGGCATCTTCACCATTTTCGGGCATGGCAACGTGCTGGGTCTTGGGCAGGCGCTGGAACAGGACAGCGGCGACCTGATGGTTCATCAAGGCCGTAACGAGCAGGGCATGTGCCACGCCGCCATCGGTTTTGCCAAGCAGCACCTGCGGCGCAAGATCTACGCGTGCAGCTCTTCGGTCGGGCCAGGCGCGGCGAACATGATCACCGCCGCCGCAACCGCCTCGGCCAACCGCATTCCGTTGCTGCTGTTGCCGGGGGACGTCTACGCCAGCCGCCAGCCTGACCCGGTGCTGCAACAGATCGAGCAGTTTCACGACCTGAGCATCAGCACCAACGATGCATTCAAGGCGGTGAGCAAATACTGGGACCGTATCAACCGTCCCGAGCAGTTGATGAGCGCGGCGCTCAATGCCATGCGCGTACTGACCGACCCGGCTGATACCGGTGCCGTCACGCTGGCGCTGCCTCAGGATGTGCAGGCCGAGGCCTACGATTATCCGGACAGCTTCCTGCAAAAACGTGTGCACCGTATCGACCGCCGCCCGCCCAGCAAGGCCATGCTTGACGACGCGTTGAAGCTGCTGGCCGGCAAGCGCAAACCGCTGCTGATCTGCGGTGGTGGCGTGCGTTATTCCGGCGCAGCCGATGCCTTGCAAGCCTTTGCCGAGCGCTTCGATATCCCGTTCGCCGAAACCCAGGCAGGCAAGAGTGCCATCGTTTCGGCGCACCCGCTGAACATGGGCGGCATCGGCGAAACCGGCACGGTGGCGGCCAATCGGTTGGCGAAAGAGGCGGACCTGATCATCGGCGTCGGCACCCGCTATAGCGATTTCACCACCGCGTCGAAATGGCTGTTCCAGAACCCGGATGTGCAGTTTCTCAACCTCAATGTCGGTGCCTTCGATGTGCAGAAGCTGGATGGCGTGCAGGTCCTGGCCGATGCGCAGGTGGCATTGCAGGCACTGACCGAAAGCCTGCAAGCCAGCGGTTACCGTGCTGCCTGGGACGATGCGCCGCAGACAGCCCGTGCGCAGCTGGATGCCGAGGTTGATCGCCTGTATGCGGTCGAGTACCAGAGCGAGGATTTCGTCCCGGAAATCAACGATCACCTGGATCCGGCCGTGCTGCGCGAGTTCATCGAGCTGACCGGCTCGTGTCTGACCCAGAGCGGCGTACTGGGCATCCTTAACCAGAACCTGCCTGCTGACGCAGTGATCGTTGCGGCCGCGGGCAGTTTGCCGGGCGACCTGCAGCGTGCCTGGCGCAGCACCGGGGTCGACACCTATCACGTCGAATACGGCTATTCATGCATGGGCTATGAGGTCAATGCCGCACTGGGCGTCAAGCTCGCTGCGCCGCACCGCGAGGTTTTCGCGCTGGTCGGTGATGGCTCTTACATGATGCTTCATTCAGAGCTGGCGACCTCGATTCAGGAGCGGCGCAAGATCAACGTGGTGTTGCTGGACAACATGACCTTCGGCTGCATCAACAACCTGCAGATGGAGCACGGCATGGACAGTTTCGGCACCGAGTTCCGCTTTCGCAATCCCGACACAGGCAAGCTCGACGGCGACTTTGTACCGGTGGATTTCGCCATGAGCGCTGCCGCCTATGGCTGCAAGACCTATAAGGTCAGCACCGCCGAACAACTGCGTCAGGCGCTCGTCGATGCGCAACGTCAGACGGTCTCGACGCTGATCGACATCAAGGTCCTGCCCAAGACCATGATCCACAAATACCTGTCGTGGTGGCGTGTCGGCGTTGCCGAAGTATCAACGACCGGCACCACGGCCCAGGTTTACGAAAAACTCAACCGCGAACTGGCCAAGGCTCGACAGTACTGATCACTGGTTATCGTTCAGCGCCCGTGACCCGTTCACGGCAACATCCAATAAAAAAAGGAACATGAAAATGGCATTGAAACTCGGCGTGATCGGTACAGGCGCAATCGGTCAGGATCATATCCGGCGTTGCAGCAAAACGCTGGTTGGCAGTCAGGTAGTAGCGGTCACCGACATCAACCTGGAGCAGGCAGCCAAAGTGGTGCGCGAGCTGGACATCGGCGCCGAAGTGTATGCCGATGGCCACGCGCTGATTGCCGCGCCCGACGTCGAGGCGGTGCTGGTCTGTTCCTGGGGCCCCAGCCATGAAGAGTACGTGCTGGCGGCCATTGCCGCAGGCAAGCCGGTGTTCTGCGAAAAGCCTTTGGCCGTTACCGCCGAGGGTTGCCGGCACATTGTCGAGGCCGAGATCGCCAGCGGCAGGCGTCTGGTTCAAGTGGGCTTCATGCGCCCCTATGATCAGGGCTATCGCGCCCTGAAATCGGTGATCGACAGCGGCCGTATCGGCGAACCGCTGATGCTTCACTGTGCGCACCGCAACCCTCGGGTCGGCGAGAACTACAAGACCGACATGGCGATCACCGACACGCTGATTCATGAACTCAATGTGCTGCGTTGGCTGCTCAACGATGACTATGTGTCGGTACAGGTGGTGTTCCCGCGCAAGACCAGCAAGGCCCTTGCGCACATGAAAGATCCGCAGATCGTGATGCTGGAAACGGCCAGAGGCACGCGCATCGACGTCGAAGTGTTCGTCAACTGCCAGTACGGCTACGACATCCAGTGTGAAGTGGTCGGCGAGAGCGGCATTGCCAAACTGCCTGAGCCTTCCCAGGTGCAGTTGCGTAGCGAAGCGAAATTGTCCAACGCGATCCTGATGGACTGGAAAGACCGGTTCATTGCCGCCTATGACGTCGAGTTGCAGGACTTCATCGATGGCGTTAACGCCGGCACGATTTACGGACCTTCTGCCTGGGATGGCTATGCCGCTGCGGTGGCCGCCGATGCCTGTGTGCAAGCGCAGAACAGTGGAGCAGTCGTGCCGATTGCCCTGGAGATGCGTCCCGCGTTTTATGACTGACAGAGGTGTCTGGAATCGGGCTGTCTTTCAAACAGTAAAAGGGAGGGCATCATGCGCATCGCACTGGATCCTTATATGTATCGCCACCTGTCGCTGGGTGCGATGGTCGATAAGACGGCGGAACTGGGCTACGACTACATAGAGCTTTCACCGCGCGAAGATTTCATGCCGTTCTACAAGTACCCGCGCGTGGATCGTGCGCGAATCAGGGAGTTTCGCAAAGCCCTGAGCGATGCTGGTGTGAAACTCTCCTCGCTGTTGCCGCTGTACCATTGGGCTGCGCCGGATGAAGATTTGCGTATTGCAGCGGTGCGCAACTGGAAGCGCGCCATTCAGGTGGCCGTGGAAATGGACTGCGACCTTATGAATACCGAGTTCAGCGGACAATCCGATCATGCACTGGTGTGCGAAAACCAGTTCATGAAATCCATGGATGAACTGATGCCGTACTTCGAGCGAGAAGGCATCCGGCTCGATATCCAGGCGCATCCTTATGACTTCTGCGAACGTAACAACGAGTCAGTCGACATCATTCGCGGCCTGGACCGGGACTGGATCAATTACCTGTATGCCGCGCCACACACCTTTTTCTACGATGATGGCGTGGGGGACATTGCCTCCATGCTGCAGTACGCAGGTGACAAGCTCACCCACCTGATCATTGCCGACACCTATAATCACCGGGCTTCGTCCAACCTGCGCTACATCGTCAACCCGCCTGGCGTCACGGCAACGGTGCATCAGCATCTGGACATCGGGCAGGGCGAGGTGGACTGGGACGCGTTCTTCTCGACATTGCGGGACATTGATTTCGACGGTATTGCCACAGTGGCCGTATTTGCCTGGGAGGAGCGTGCAGATGAATCGAGCCGATTCATGCTGGAGCGGGTCAAAAGCGAGCTGCTTCGTTGAAACGGTGGCATCCAATACACGACCGATGGCTGCGGCCATGAGGTTCATGGACTACAGGAGATATCCATGCGAGCAGGGCTGGTGGGCTACGGCAAAGGCGGGCGTTACTTTCATGCAACGCTGATTTCGAGTTTGCCCGGTGCCACATTTGCAGGCGTTGTCACCCGTTCACCCGAGCGAAAACAGGAAGTGGTCAACGATCATCCCGGCGTGGCAACCTTCGACACGCTGGCCGAGCTGGTCGCTGCCGGGGTAGATGTGGTGGTGATTTCCACGCCCCTGGCTTCGCGCCGAGCGTTGATCCTTGAAGCGATAGAGCTGGGCGTCGGGGTGGTCAGCGACAAGCCCTTTGCCAGCGACGCCGCCCAGGCGCGCGAGCTGGTGGAAGCGGCCGAACGGCGGGGCGTGCTGCTTAGCGTTTATCAGAATCGGCGCTGGGATTCCGACTTCCTCACCGTACGCAAGTTGATCGACAACAAGGCGCTGGGGCAGATCAGCCGGTTCGAGTCCAGTATCGAGCGCTATTCGCCACGCTCCGTAGGCAAGGCCAGCGGTGGTGGCATGCTGCGTGATCTGGGCAGTCATCTGGTGGATCAGGCACTGGTACTGTTCGGGCAGGTCGAGCGGGTGTATGCAGAATTGCAGTTCGCTACGCCGCAAGACGAACTGGACCACACGTTCTTCGTGTCCTTGAGGCACGCCAGCGGTGTGACTTCGCACCTGTCAGGCAGTTGTCTGCAAAATACCCCCAAGCCGCGTTTCAGGGTCAGTGGATCAAAGGGCTGTTACAGCGTCGAAGGGCTGGACGGTCAGGAGGAGGCTGCGTTTGCCGGCCTCACGCCACGGTCCGAGGGCGAGCGCTGGGGTGTCGAAGAGCATCGGCGCTGGGGCTGGTTCGAGCAGGGTGACCATCGCGAGCGTGTGCCTTCGGAGCGCGGTTGCTGGCTTGAGTTCTACCGCCTGTTGCAGAGCGCCGTTGACGAGCAGGGCGGTAATCCGGTTGATCCTCATGATGCCATCGCATCGGCACAGGTCATGGATGCAGCTCGCTTGAGCGCCAGTGAAGGGCGGGTTGTGGTGTTGTAATCATCGCGTGCCACGCTGCACATTCAAGCCTGCCATCGGACAAAGCCCGACGCCTGACAAGCGTCGGGCTTTGTCGTATGTGCAGCCGAATAAAAATGAAATGGAATAAAATTCTAAAATCAGTTGAATTGGAAAATATTTTCCAATAGAGTCTTTTTCAGGTTACCGACTATCGAATCACTCGGGCTTTGAAGGTATTTCAAGTCACGAGATGCACACCAACAAAAACAAAACAAAAGATAGGTACTGTCGATGAAAACCCCTACCTCTGGCCTCACCGCCAAGCGTTCTGCCACCTCTTCATTCTGGATTCGGACCATGGAGCGATTTCTCACAATCGTTGCCCGTGGCATGTGCGTGCAACACAAGGACGCGCAACTGTTCTGCATTCCTGGAGCGACCGGGATCCGCCTGTCACGCTGATTCGCTGCATCCGAACAACAATAATTTGGAGACAGATCCTCATGAAGACCAAGATTGCTTTGACCTCATTGGCCATGGCGCTGATGTTGGGCAGCGGTGCAGCTTTGGCCGATATCAAGATCGGTGTGGCCATGTCGCAGTTCGATGACACCTGGCTGACCTACCTGCGTGACGACATGAATGCCAAGGCCAAAGCCATGTCCACGACCGAGAAAGTGGACCTGCAGTTCGTCGATGCCCGCGCGGACGTCAACAAACAGCTCGACCAGGTCAAGGACCTGATCAACAAGAAAGTCGACGCCCTGATCGTCAATCCTGTCGACACCGCTGCCACTGCACGGATCACCAAGGACGCGGTCGCCGCCGGCATCCCGCTGGTCTACGTCAACCGCCGCCCTGACGATCCGAAACTGCCAGCAGGCGTCGCCACCGTTACGTCGGATGACATGGAGGCAGGTCGACTTCAGGCGCAATACATCGCCGACAAACTGAAAGGCAAGGGCAGTGTCATGATTCTTCTGGGTGACCTGGCCAACAACTCCACGCAAAACCGCACCAAGGGCATCAAGGAGGTGTTGGCCAAGTACCCGGACATCAAGATAGATCAGGAGCAGACCGGCATCTGGCTACGCCAGAAGGGCATGGACCTGACCAACGACTGGCTTACCCAGGGCCGTAAATTCAACGCGGTGCTGGCCAACAACGATGAAATGGCCATTGGCGCGGCGATGGCGCTGAAGCAGGCAGGCGTGGATGTGGATAAAGGCAGCGTGTTAGTCGCCGGTGTCGACGGTACGCCAGACGGGCTCAGCGCCGTTACCAAGGGCGACCTCGCAGTCTCCGTTTTTCAGGATGCCAAGGGCCAGGCCGACGGGGCGATTGATGCCGCCGTGAAAATGGCGAAAAAGGAAAAGGTCGAGCCCCAGGCGATCATCATCCCTTATCGCCTGATTACGCCTGAAAACGTCGCCACCTTCAAATAACAGCAATCGGCAGGCCAGGGAGGATCGTTCCTCCCGCAGCCTGCCGCTTGAGGAGTTGTGATCATGTTCGGTTCAGCTACTGCCAACCCGCCCGCACAACGCGATCTGCCGTCCAGTGACAGCGATAGCCCGACGCCGGATGCCCAGCCGCCTTATCTGCTTGAAATCAGCCATATCAGCAAGGGCTTCCCCGGTGTCATCGCGCTCAACGACGTCCAACTGCGTGTGCGCCCTGGCAGCGTGCTGGCGCTGATGGGCGAGAACGGTGCCGGAAAGTCAACGCTGATGAAAATCATCGCTGGCATCTACCAGCCGGACTCGGGCGAAATCCGTTTGCGTGGCAAGCCGATTCGCTTCGAGACGCCACTTTCGGCCCTGCAGGCCGGCATTGCGATGATCCATCAGGAGCTGAACCTGATGCCGTTCATGAGCATCGCCGAGAACATCTGGATCGGTCGCGAACAGCTCAACGGTCTGCACATGGTCGATCACCGGGAAATGCACCGCTGCACTGCCGAACTGCTGGAGCGCCTGCGCATCAGGCTCGATCCCGAAGATCTGGTGGGCAACCTGAGTATCGCCGAGCGGCAGATGGTCGAGATCGCCAAAGCTGTGTCATATAACTCGGACGTGCTGATCATGGATGAGCCGACTTCGGCCATCACCGAAACCGAAGTCGCTCACCTGTTTTCGATCATCAACGACCTCCGCGCTCAGGGTAAAGGCATCATCTACATCACCCACAAGATGAACGAAGTCTTCGAGATTGCCGACGAAGTAGCGGTTTTTCGCGACGGCGCCTATATCGGCCTGCAGCGCGCCGAAAGTATGGACGGCGACAGCCTGATCACCATGATGGTGGGGCGTGAGTTGACCCAACTGTTTCCCGAGCGGGAAAAGCCGCCAGGCGAAGTGCTGCTTTCAGTCAGCAACCTGTGCCTGAACGGCATTTTCAAGGACGTGAGTTTCGATTTGCGTGCCGGAGAGATTCTTGGCATTGCCGGATTGATGGGGTCGGGCCGGACCAATGTGGCCGAGACCCTGTTCGGCATAACCCCCAGCGACAGCGGCGAGGTACGCTTTGATGGCGCTTCGGTACACATTGCCGACCCGCATCAGGCCATTGAGCTGGGTTTTGCACTATTGACGGAAGACCGCAAGTTGACTGGGCTGTTTCCATGCCTGTCGGTGATGGAAAACATGGAAATGGCCGTGCTCGCCAACTACGCCGGTAATGGTTTCGTGCAACAGAAGGCACTGCGTGCGCTGTGCGAGGACATGTGCAAAAAACTTCGGGTCAAGACCCCGTCACTGGAGCAGTGCATCGACACCTTGTCGGGCGGTAACCAGCAGAAAGCGTTGCTGGCACGCTGGCTGATGACCAACCCCAGAGTACTGATTCTGGATGAGCCCACCCGCGGCATCGACGTGGGGGCCAAGGCGGAAATCTATCGCCTGATCTCCCTGCTGGCCAGTGAAGGCATGGCCGTCATTATGATCTCTTCAGAGCTGCCGGAAGTCCTCGGTATGAGCGACCGGGTGATGGTCATGCACGAAGGCGAAATGATGGGGATCCTCGATCGAGGCGAAGCGACCCAGGAAAAAGTCATGCATCTGGCCTCCGGCCACAAGGTTCATTGAGTTCGCACTACAGGGCTCGGTAGAAGAAGAACAAAAGGGGAACGAACATGAGCAACGCGATTTCGCAAAACAAACCAGCCTTGGCACCGACCAGGAACAAACGGCGGCTGCCAACCGAGCTGAGTATTTTTCTGGTGCTGATCGGTATCGGTCTGATCTTTGAGCTGTTTGGCTGGATCGTCCGTGATCAGAGCTTTCTGCTCAACTCCCAGCGTCTGGTACTGATGATCCTTCA
This sequence comes from Pseudomonas sp. Pme6b, assembly GCF_058129925.1. Classification (NCBI taxonomy): domain Bacteria; kingdom Pseudomonadati; phylum Pseudomonadota; class Gammaproteobacteria; order Pseudomonadales; family Pseudomonadaceae; genus Pseudomonas; species Pseudomonas sp. Pme6b. The sequence continues at coordinate 3,822,030 of NZ_CM176704.1, read as the reverse complement.
GGTGTCGATCATCGGCTTGCTGGCCATCGGCGTGACTCAGGTGATCATTACCACAGGCATCGACCTGTCGTCCGGTTCGGTGCTGGCACTGTCAGCGATGATTGCCGCGAGCCTGGCGCAAACCTCGGACTTCTCCCGGGCGGTATTTCCTTCCTTGACCGACCTGCCCGTGTGGATTCCGATCGTGGTCGGGCTCGGAGTCGGGCTGCTGGCGGGTGCCATCAACGGCAGCATCATTGCCATAACCGGTATTCCGCCATTCATTGCCACGCTGGGCATGATGGTCTCCGCGCGTGGCCTGGCGCGCTTCTACACCGAAGGTCAGCCGGTGAGCATGCTCTCTGACTCCTACACGGCTATCGGACAGGGCGCGATGCCGGTGATCATCTTTCTGGTGGTGGCGGTGATCTTCCACATTGCCCTGCGTTATACCAAGTACGGCAAATACACCTACGCCATCGGCGGCAACATGCAGGCTGCGCGTACTTCCGGGATCAACGTCAAGCGCCACCTGGTTATCGTCTATAGCATCGCCGGGCTGCTGGCCGGGCTGGCAGGGGTGGTTGCCTCGGCACGTGCCGCAACCGGGCAGGCCGGAATGGGCATGTCCTATGAACTGGACGCTATCGCTGCCGCAGTCATCGGCGGCACCAGCCTGTCCGGTGGAGTAGGGCGAATCACCGGCACTGTGATCGGTGCGCTGATTCTCGGCGTAATGGCCAGTGGTTTCACCTTTGTCGGCGTAGACGCCTATGTTCAGGACATTATCAAAGGCCTGATCATTGTAGTGGCGGTGGTAATCGATCAATATCGCAACAAGCGCAAGACCAAGCGCTGATATTCAATAATCTGCATCAAAGGGCCTTTTTCAGGCCCTTTTGTGCGTTGAATGTTGCAGGAACCGATTAGCTGTCAGCAGGTCAGAGCCTCATCAAGCAGCATGCTGGCCGGGTCTTTCGCCCGCATTTCAAGGGTTTTACGGCAATTGTTGTACAAAAATCCTTCAATTGTGTTGCCGAGCCCGCTAGCCGGCCTTAGACTGCCGCCCCTCGTAAATTGAGTGCCAGGTGGCGCTTGGAGATTATTGGTTTGCACGGCAACGTCAAGCCGCTCCTCAATGCACGTTTTTTTATAGAGAAATAAATGACAAAGGAAAAGTTGCTGGCCATGCCGGCCGATGACTACATGAACGCCGAGCAGCACGCTTTCTTCGTCGAGCTGTTGCAGGGCATGAAGGTCGAGATCCACGAGCGAATCGAGCAGAGCCGTATTGCGATCGAGAGCCTGGACACGCCTGCCGACCCTGCAGACGCCGCTTCGGTTGAAGAGGAGCGTCACTGGCTGGTCAATGTGATCGACCGCGACCAGCGCATGCTGCCCCAGTTGGAAATGGCACTCTCGCGTATTGCCGACGATACCTTCGGCTGGTGCGATGACAGCGGTGAGCCAATCGGCCTGAAGCGTCTGCTGATCAGCCCGACCACCAAATATTGCATCGAGGCGCAAGAGCGCCACGAGCAGATCGACAAGCATCAGCGCCAGGCCTGATACGCAGGCAGCAGCTGAGTGACCGAACCGGGAGGCAAGCGATTGCCTCCCGGTTTTGTTGTGCCCGGAATTTGTCCAAAACGTATTGCTCGCTACGACCAACGGGGCATGGCATAAGGCCGTTATCTAGCGTTTAATAAACGTAATAATGATAAATACCGACGGGGTGACGCAGCATGGCCGAGAACCTATCCATGGCAGCCGGATTACCACTGGCCGATGCTCGCGGCGCTGCGTCGAAGTGGTGGGTGCCAGCGGTGCAAAGTGTCGTGTTGTGCCTGCTCTTCGCCGCCATGAGCGTTATCGGTTTGTCTCTTTATATCGTCATTCCCGCAGCGCTGCTGGTCGCCTGGCTGCCGCTTTTGTTGCGCAGAAGGCAGCCTGGCTTGCAAGTCGAGGCAAGTGACAGTGATATCGCGCTGCTGACCCGCGACCTGTCGCGCACCACTAGCCACAACGCACTGTCGGCCGCTCAGGTGGCATTTTCTGTCGGGCAACTGGCGGGCAAGGTGCAGTCGCAGTTGGGTGCTGCCGGACAGATAGTCAACAGCGCTGAACAGATGATTGCGACCGAGCAGCAGACTGCCCAGTTGAGTCAACAGGCATTGGTTGCAGCCAGTGAGGCGCGCCAGCGCAGCGAATCGGGAAGCGGCGTTCTGAATGAGTCCATCGAGCGCATGCACCTCTTGAGCAAGCGTGCTGTCGGCAGTCGTGAGTTGATCGAGGCGTTGAGCCAGCGCAGTGAAGAAATCCAGCGTGTGACGCTGGTCATTCAATCCATCGCCAGCCAGACCAACCTGCTGGCGCTCAATGCGGCCATCGAAGCTGCCCGGGCAGGTGAGCACGGGCGCGGTTTTGCGGTGGTCGCTGACGAAGTACGCGGGCTTGCGGGCCGTACTGCCAGTGCTACCGGGGAAGTCGGGCAGATGGTGGCCGATATCCAGCAACGCACCGCACAGGTGGTGGAGCAGATTCGCGAGCTGTCTTCTGATCTCGATGCGGGGGTCGAGCAGGTCGAGCTGACCGGACAGCATCTGGGCAATATCGCCCGGCTTGCGATTGAGGTGGAAAGCCAGGTCAGCGAAATTGCTCAAGGCGCGAGGAGCAACCAGGACCAGTTGGCCAGCCTGTTCGATGCTGTCGAGCACATGCGCAGTGATCTTGCCGTCAGTGATGAACAAACCCGGCAACTGGCCAAAGCCGCAGTACAGATGGAGGGGCAGGCCGAGACCATCAGCCAGCGGCTGGCTCAGGTCGGTCTGGATGACTATCACCAGCGTATCTACGACCTGGCCCGCGAAGGTGCGCGGCTGATCGCGGAAAAATTCGAGGCTGACATTGTGCAGGGGCGCGTCAGCCTGGATGACTTGTTTGATCGCAACTACAAACCCGTCCCCAATACCTCACCCACCCGCTTTACCACGCGTTTTGATCGCTACACCGATCAAGTATTGCCGGCATTGCAAGAACCGTTGCTTTCGCGCCATGAAGGTCTGGTATTCGCCATTGCCTGCACGCAGCAAGGGTATGTGCCGACGCACAACAACGCTTTCAGTCAGCCTTTGACCGGCGATGCGACGGTGGACAATGCGCGTAATCGAAGCAAGCGCAAGTTTGATGATCGTACCGGCATTCGCTGCGGCAGCCATCAACAGCCTGTTCTGCTGCAAACCTACACCCGGGACACCGGCGAACTGATGCACGACCTGTCTGTGCCTATTGTGGTCAACGGGCGACATTGGGGTGGTCTGCGCCTTGGGTACAAACCGCAAAGCCGCTGATTCTTTAAAACAGGCGGCTCAGGTTAGATCAAGTATTAAATAACCTGCCCGGTTGGTTTTTCTGTTTGGTGAAATTGCGGGTTCTGAAACCCGTTTGCACAAACGTGTAGGTGTTTGTTTATAAATAATAAATACCTGACGACAGAAGTTGTAGGAATACTCTGAATACACGCTGCATGACTTGACTGATCACCGTCTTTAAGCAAGCTGTTTAAATCAACGTTATTTACGTTTTGATTTAAGTGCGGCCTTTTCTTGGCCTGCCTCTAAGGATGGAAAAGATATGAACGATAAATGGAGTGCCGAACAAACAGCAGCAATCTCGGATGTGGTAACGCGGCGTGTTACCGCACGGATCGGAATTTTCTTCGACGGCACGGGAAATAATCGCGTCAACAGCCAGATCGGGGCTGACTGTCAGGCATTGATTGAAATGAATGGTGGTCAGCACATTAAAGAGTGTGCGGGTCGTCATGTTCATCCTGGCAGTAGTTATAGTAATGATCTGAGTAATATAGCCAGGCTGGTTGATCTTTATCGGCTGCAACGTGTCGCCGAAAATGACAGTGCAGGCTTGAAGGTGTACTACCCGATCTATGTAAGCGGGGCGGGTACTACCTCCGGCGGGCGTGATTCGGTATGGCCGGGACAGAGTTTCGGCCGTGGCACCACTGGTGTGATATGCAAAGTGGAAAATGCATTCAGAAAGCTTGAAACGGTATTGAAGGCATTTCCACACGACAACCCGGATTGTGTACTGGAAGCGCTTGAACTGGACATATTCGGCTTCAGTCGAGGGGCTGCGTCGGCCAGGCACCTGGCCAACGAAATCCTGAAACAGCGGGCAGGAATGCTTGAGCCGATACTTCAAAGCCGCAAAGTCAGGCTGAGTGAGCATTTCAGCTGGCGCAACGGCAGTGTACAGCTCAAGGTTATCGGCCTGTTCGACACGGTCGCCGCCATCGGCAGTTTCAGGGATATGGGCAATACCCGGGACGCGAGCAACAGGAGGGTCAATCTGCACCTGCCGCCGGGTTGTGCCCAACAGGTGCTGCATCTGGTTGCTCGTGATGAATCACGGCGCAACTTCGCGCTTAACAGCGTCCTGCCGGAATGGCCGAAAGAAATCGTTTTACCCGGTGCCCATTCCGATATCGGCGGTGGTTATCCTCCTCAGATGGAAGAAAGCGTGTTGCTCACGCGTCCGCAAAGCAGCCTGGTCAACCGTGACAGCCCGTGTGAGGCGGCGCCTTGCTGGAAGAACGCCCAGGCCCTGTTAAGTACCATGAGCCGGGATGACTGGATCGACCCGCTGGACAGACAGGCATTTCTGAGGGTTCAGACCTGCGAAAGCAAATGTTACCCGTGCAGAAAAAACCTGAGTGGCATGAAAACGATCGTTGCTGCAGTGGGTATGAACCGCCAGGTCTTTGGTCACTTGTCGAGGGTGTCGTTACAGGTCATGCATGCACTGGCCTGTGATGAGGGGGTACCTTTCGACCCGGTGCCGAACAGCCCTGAATTTCAGCTTCCTCCCGAGCTCGAAGGCATTTCAGCCCGCCTGATCGATTATGCGCGAGGCGGGCCTTACTTACTGGACAGTCATGAAGAGCAGCTATTGCGCTGGCGCTATATCCATCAGTCTGCGCACTGGAACGCAGTGGTGGGCAGAATGGGCACCTTTAGTGACGCTGTTTTTGTGCATGCCCCGCAACCGGGTGGCAGGACATTGCACCCCAATGTCGGCCAGCCCGGTTATCCGCAATAGGAATCAACGCCCGAGTGGTTCACTCGGGCTTTTTGTGAAGGCGCACATTCAGTTCGTCGACCACCATCGCCCATTCGGCATCCTCATGCAGCTGCTCCTTGAGAAAGTCAGCCTGCCGCGGCGTCCAGAAGTCGGCATCAATCAGCTTTACGTCGTCAGGCAGGGGGTGGCTGGCGATGAACGCTTCGATGCTCTCATCGTCCGAATCCAGTGCCAATTGGGCGAACAGGTCGTTGATGGTCGTTGTAGTCTGTTCCATGTCATCTCCTCGCCGGGGGATATCCCCGTCTTCATCAGTTCTTATGGGAGTGGCCGACGCACGCAAGAGTTCGATGCATTTGGCCTTATGAGAAGATGGCCTTTTGTGCTCTGCCTACAAGTGATATGTTTCCAGTATAGCCGAATGCACATCGATCGCCTGGCTGGAACCCGTCCAGCCTTTAAGTCGTGGTCAAGCTGGCCGCCGGTTTCAGGGCTCCAGCGCTTTTGCGACACTGCAGTGTACAAAAGGTATATATCCCGTAGCTGCCATGAGCCGGTAGAATCCGCCACCCGCCTGCACAAGGTTTGCGGTGGCGCTTTCAGCGCTTCCGCGTGCAGCGTGCCGGAAAAAATCCGGTCGCTTGACGCGGTCTATGGATTAACCACTTTCTTGACTGCCCTGACATCAGGCAGCCTCATTTTTATGTTTGAGGGTTTGTACTTTGGCTGTAAGTAATCTGGATACCCATGCCTTGTTCGTGCTCGGCGATCTCCGCGCACAGTTGGTCAAGCAGTTTCAGTCCCGTTTTGTCTACATCACCGAGCAGTCAGCCGAAGGTATTTATATCGCTGAAATCGACACCGAAACCGCTCTGGTCGTCGACGACAAGCCGCGCCTGGAGCTCAAGGTGGGCGATCATTTCCGCGCGTCGGTATTGCCAAGCCGTGAAGGCGGCAAGCTCGAATTGAAATTCCGTGAAATCAAAATGACTGTGTATGGATTGGGCGAATATGCATTCGTCGATATCCCTGAAGGCCACGGAATTGTGTTCAAGGAAGGTCAGGCTGTGGTCATGGTGTTTGCCGCAAAAGAGCAGCTGCAGACCGGTATGAGCAAGGTTCTCAAAGGCGCAGTCGGCAAGGCCGCCAAATGGCGCAAGGGCGAGCTGACCTTCAAGGCCAGCGAGTAACGCTGGCCAGGCTGAAGATTCAGCCGCCTGCCGATTCTCCATTGCCAGTGCCGCTACTGACTTCTGCGGGCACATCGTCACCGGCCATGCGCTTGCGGAACAGCGCCGTACGTGCCAGCAGCAGCGTGGTCACAGGTACGGTGATTGCCAGCAGCACCGGAATCAGCCAGGCGTGAATCACCGGCTCTGCCTTCAGTGCAGAGAAATAGATGATCGACGCCAGCGCAACGCACCAGGCGCCCAGCGTCGACGCGAGGGCTGGCGGGTGCATGCGCTGGAAGAAGTCCTTGAGGCGCAGCAGCCCGAGGGCACCGGTCAAGGCAAACAGACTGCTGGCGATCAGCAGCCCGGCGGTCAGTATCTCAGCCCAGAAGGGCACGGTGTTCGGCAGTCCGGTCATTCGATCACTTCTCCGCGCAGCAGGAATTTGGCCAGAGCGAAGGAGCCGACAAAGCCGAACAGGGCAATCAGCATGGCGGCTTCGAAGTACGTGTCACTGGCGTAACGGATGCCGAGCACCAGCATCATCAGCATGGCAATGATGTACAGGTAGTCCAGCGCCAGCACCCGGTCCTGGGCTGAGGGACCCTTGAGCAGGCGCAGCAGGGTGATCACCATCGCCAGGGCGAAGATCAGCAGGCTGATCAGGATCGCGTTGTCGAGCAATGCACTCATTGAAAGATCTCCATCAACGGTCGCTCATAGGTGGTCTTGAAGTGTTCGATGAATTGCGCTTCATCCTCCAGATCAAAAACATGCATCAGCAGCACACTGCGATCCAGCCCCAGTTCCGACCATACCGTTCCGGGTACGACCGTGGTGACCATCGCCAGCGCGGCGAGGCCATGGGCATCGTGCAGGTCCAGCGGGATACGCACGAAAGCCGAGCGTGGCGGACGACTTTCGAGCCGCCATACGCTCAAACCGACCTGAAGATTGGACACCACCACATCCCACCCGACCAGGCACAGAAACTTCAGGATTGTGCCAGGTTTGCGGATGCGCACCGGCAGCGGGCGCAGTGGTGCCATCAGCAAGGGCGCGAGCAAGCCCAGCACCGCACCCAGTAGCAGGTGGCCGGGGCTGATCGACAGGTTCAGCACCAGCCACAACAGCCACAGTGCCAGAGAAAGCAGAGGAGCCGGAAACAGGCGCTTCATGGCTGCCCCTCCGAACTGATTTCCTGGCTGGTAGGGCCGGGTATCGGACGTGTGGCAAGGACCGACTGCACATACTGCTTGGGCTCATGCAGCGCGGCGGCGGTGTCCTGGGTATAGCGCAACAAGGGCTCGGCCTTGAACGTCAGCGCAACGCAGAGGCCCAGCAGGATAATGATCGGCAAGCATTCATTGCGTCGCAGCAACGGCGAAGGGCGCTCGTGTGGTGTCCAGAAGCGCTGTGTGCCAAGCCTGGAAAAAGCGATCAGCGACGCCAGCCCGGAGAAGATCAGCAGGCCGATCAGCATCCATGCCGGGGTCGAGAGCGCTTCGTCCTGCGCGACGTCCAGCCCCAGCGGGTTCATCAACGCGCTGAGCAGCGTGAGTTTGCCGATGAACCCCGATAGCGGTGGCATGCCGATAATCAGCAACGCGCAGGCGATAAAGCTCAGGCCCAGAAATGCCATGGTCATGGGTATGACCTGACCGACTACGACTTTCTGCTCGTCGTCCAGGTTGGTGCCGGGTGGCGGATGCAGCGACTCAAGGATGCGGGGCAGTTGATCCACGTCGTACTCCAGAGGGATCTCGTTGGCCGAGCGGGAACGCTCGACCAATTCGCCCAGCAGGAACATTGCGCTCAGCGCCAGCGTCGAGCTGACCATGTAGAACAGCGCACCCGAAGTCAGGCTCGGCTGGGCAAAACCGACCGCTGACAGCAGAATGCCCGCTGATACCAGTATGCTCAGGCTGGCGAGGCGCTCCAGGCGCTGGGCAGCGATGATTGCAATAGCAGCGGTGAAAATCGTCGCCATGCCGCCGTAGATCAACCAGTCGCCGCCGAAGAATGCCGAGGCCCCGGCCTGACCGGAAAACAGTAGTGTCCACAGGCGTAGCAGGGTGTAAACGCCCACTTTGGTCATGATCGCAAACATGGCCGCTACCGGCGCGCTGGCTGCCGAATAGGCCGGGACCAGCCAGAAGTTCAGCGGCCACATACCTGCCTTGGCCAGAAATGCCGTGGCCAGAATGGCAGCGCCTGCATGCAGCAGGCCCAGATCGGACTCTGCCACTTGCGGGATCTTGATCGCCAGATCGGCGAAGTTAAGCGTGCCGGTTACGCCGTAGATCAGCGCAGCGCCGATCAGGAACAGCGACGAAGCCAGCAGGTTGATCGAAATGTAATGCAGGCCGGTCGACACCCGCGCCCGGCCGGAGCCATGCAGCATCAAGCCGTATGACGCTGCCAGCAGCACTTCAAAGAATACGAACAGGTTGAACAGGTCGGCGGTCAGGAATGCGCCATATAGCCCCATAAGCTGGATCTGGAACAGTGCGTGGAAACTGGCACCGGCCCGGTCCCAGCGCGCCAGCGCGAACAACAGGGCGCAGACACCGATTATGCCGGTCAGCACCAGCATCAGTGCCGACAGGTGATCTACCACCAGCACGATACCGAACGGCACACCCCAGTTGCCTGGCAGGTAGACACCGATCGAACCACTGCTGCCGCTGTGCTGCACCCAGAGAAACAGCACCACGGAAATGCCCAGCCCGAGGATGCTGGAAAACAGATTGATACGTCCCTTGAGCGGCCGATGCTTTTCGCCCAGCCAGAGCATCAGCCCAGCGGTCAGCAAAGGCAGCAGGATCGGCGCAATGATCAGTTGATTCATCCAGCTCATGCCTTGGGCTCCCGGCCATCTACATGGTCGGTGCCGGTCAGGCCTCTGGAGGCGAGCAATACCACCAGAAACAGCGCGGTCATGGCGAAGCTGATGACAATGGCGGTCAGTACCAGCGCCTGCGGCAATGGATCAGTGTAATTGAGCAGGTCTTGGGGAATGCCGTCCTTGATGATCGGTTCTCTGCCGATGAACAGGCTGCCCATGCTGAAAATGAACAGGTTGACCCCGTAGGACAGCAGGCACAGCCCCATGACCACCTGAAAGGTGCGTGGGCGCAGGATCAGCCAGACGCCCGAGGCGGCCAGCACGCCGATGGCGATTGCAATGACTTCTTCCATCAGAGGATTCCTTGCGGGTTGGCAACGGGCTTGGGCAGTTGCGTCGGACGGTGGCTGCGCACCGACTGGTGAGCCAGTGCGGTGAGGATCAGCAGCGTCGAGCCAACGACCACGGCGTACACGCCGACATCAAAGAACAGCGCACTGGCAATGTGAATATCGCCCAGAACCGGCAAATCGACGTGCGCGGTGTGCGTGGTCATGAACGGATAACCCAGCACCATGGAACCGGCTCCGGTCAGAACCGCGCACAACAGGCCTGTGCCCATCCAGCGTAACGGGCGCAGGCTCATTTGCGCCTCGACCCATTGGGTACCTGCCACCATGTATTGCAGAAGGAACGCCACCGACATCACCAGACCGGCCACAAATCCGCCACCTGGCTGGTTATGACCACGAACGAACAGGTACATCGAGATGATGAAGGCAATCGGCAACAGTAATCGCACCAGCGCTGCCGGAACCATCATGAAACCGAGTGCGGTATCGCTGGCACTGCGCGGGTTAACCAGATCAGTCACCACGTCACGGGCCAGCAGGCGTTGCTGTGTGGGCAGCAGAATGCTTTCCTTCGGCGGGCGGAAGCGTCGCAACAGGGCAAACACTGTCAGCGCTACCGCCGCCAGCACGGTGATTTCGCCAAACGTATCGAAGCCGCGGAAATCCACCAGCATCACGTTGACCACGTTGGTACCACCGCCCTGAGGCAGCGCGCGGCTCAGGTAAAAGGACGAAATAGCGTTGGGTGTCTGACGGGTCAGCATGGCGTAGGACAATATCGCCATACCCAGGCCGACAAGAACCGCCAGCCCGAAGTCGCGTATTCGCCGGGTACGAGCGCGCAGGCGCGCGCTCAATGGGGCGACGTCTTCATTGCGTCGCGGCAGCCAGCGCAGACCGAGCAGGATCAGTACCGTCGTCACTACCTCCACGACCAGTTGAGTCAGCGCCAGATCAGGTGCCGAGAACCAGACGAAGGTGATGCAGGTCATCAGGCCGCAGACGCTGACCATGACCAGTGCCGCCAGACGGTGATACTTGCCTTGCCAGGCTGCACCTATTGCGCAGGCAATTGCGATAAGCCAAAGCGTGACAAACACCCCGGAGCCCGGAATCTTCGGGCGGTCGCCCCAGGTCAGGCCACTGAAATACATCGGGATGAAGCCGCCCAGTACGGCTGCCAGTACCAGCAGAAACAGTTGCGGCTGCAAGCGACGAGTGCTGACCTTGCGCTCGAAACGCCGCGCCCAGTGCATCATCACTACCTGGCTGCGTTCGAAAAAGCGCTTGCCGTTGAGTCTGCCCACCAGCGGCGGGGCAGTAATGCGCTCGTGCTTGAGAGGTTTGCGCAGCAATAGATACAGGATGATACCGCCAGCCATCGCCACCAGGCTCATGACCATCGGCAGGTTCCAGCCGTGCCAGATCGCCAGGCTGTATTCGGGCAATGTTCCGCCGACTACCGGACGCGCAGCGGCGGCGAGCAGGGGAGCGACCGATTGCGCCGGGAAAATCCCCACGATCAGGCACGTCAGCACCAGCAGTTCTACCGGCGCACGCATCCAGCGCGGCGGCTCATGCGGCAAGTGCGGCAGGTCCTTGGCCGCCGGACCGAAAAACACATCGACCGTGAAGCGCAGCGAATAGGCAACACTGAATATCCCGGCGATGGTCGCGATCACTGGCAAGGTAATTTCGACCCAGGCAGTGGCGGAAATGAACACGGTTTCGGCAAAGAACATTTCCTTGGACAGAAACCCGTTGAGCAGCGGCACGCCTGCCATCGATGCACTGGCGACCATCGCCAGTGTTGCGGTGTAGGGGAGCAGCTTCACCAGCCCACTGAGACGCCGGATATCTCGCGTTCCGCTCTCGTGGTCGATAATCCCGGCGGCCATGAACAGCGAGGCCTTGAAGGTAGCGTGGTTGAGAATGTGAAAGACCGCAGCTACCGCAGCCAGCGGGCTGTTGAGGCCCAGCAACAGCGTGATCAGGCCCAGATGACTGATGGTCGAGTAGGCCAGCAGGCCCTTCAGATCATTTTGGAAGATGGCCGCGTAGGCACCCAGAATCAGCGTGCAGGCACCTGCGCCGCTGACGATCCAGAACCATTGTTCAGTGCCGGACAACGCAGGCCACATTCGTGCCATGAGAAACACCCCGGCCTTGACCATGGTCGCCGAGTGCAGATACGCCGACACGGGTGTAGGGGCGGCCATTGCGTGGGGCAGCCAGAAATGGAACGGGAACTGGGCGCTTTTGGTCAGCGCGCCGATCAGAATCAGGGTCAGTAACACCGGGTACAGGGCATGCGCACGAATCGCGTCGCCGGAGGCCAGGACACGGTCCAGGTCGTAACTGCCGGCCACATGGCCGAGGATCATCATGCCGGCCAGCAGCGCCAGCCCCCCCGCGCCGGTGACCATCAGCGCCATGTACGCGCCGCGCCGTGCATCGGCGCGGTGGTGCCAGTAGCCGATCAGCAGGAACGAGAACAGGCTGGTCAGCTCCCAGAAAAACACGATCTGAATCAGATTGCCGGACATCACCAGGCCGAGCATGGCGCCCATGAAAGCCAGGAAAAACGCGAAGAAACGCGGTACCGGATCATCTGGCGACATGTAGTAGCGGGCATAGAGCGAGACCAGCGCACCAATGCCCAGCACCAGCATCGAAAACAGCCAGGCGAAGCCGTCGATACGCAGAACGAAGTTCATCCCCAGGCTCGGCAGCCAGAAGTACTCTTCGCGAATAACGCCGCCGTCGGCGATCTGCGGGAACCACAATGCCATCTGGATAGCGCCGATGAGGGCGACCAGACCGGCCAAAAACGATTCTGCGTTACGCGCGTTGTGCGGCAAAAAGGCCGCCAGACAGCTGCCGATGAAAGGCAGAAGCAGTAGAACTATCAGGGACATAGGCTTCTAATCTGCAGGGGAATGTCAAGCATCATACGTGCCAGACACCCCGATACCAAAGGGACTGTTTCCGAAATTTCCTACAAAAAGTGTCTGCTGTTTTTAAGACAGCAAAAAGTTGTCACGGGACATGTGTTTCACGGCGCACAATAGCCGCCGTTCACTCGGCTTTGCGCATGCCATCTTCTTCAGCAAGGCTCTGTTCACCGGGGGCAGAACGCCGCTTCATTTCGCTGACGATCACCCCGGCCACAATCAGTGCTGCGCCCAGCAGGGCGATACCCGGCAAGCGCTCCCCGGCAAGTCTTCCGACAATCCCGGCCCAGACCGGTTCACCGGCATAAATCACGGTGGCGCGTGTAGGCGAAACACTTTTCTGTGCCCAGTTCATGGCAATCTGGATCGCCGCACTCATGGTCCCAAGTCCCACGGCACTGAGCACCAGCAACCAGGAAAAGTCCGGCAAGTGTTCCTCGGTTGGAACGATCATCAGAAATGCCAGCGCTGAAGCAGTGGCCAGTTGCACCACCGTGACTCGACGCACATCGACCTCACCGGCATAGGCGCTGATCATGATGATCTCGGCGGCAATGGCCACCGTGCTGATCAGCGTCACGATTTCGCCGGAACTGAGTTGCAGGGATGCGCCTTGCGGCCCCGCTACCAGCATCAGCCCGGTGAAAGCCAGGATGATGCCCAGTGTCGGCATCAATCCTGGTCGTCGACCGAGTACCAGCCATTGCAACAAAGGCACGCAGGGCACGTAGAGTGCCGTGATGAACGCGGACTGGCTGCTGGGGATAGTCTGCAGTCCGATCGTCTGCAAACCGTAACCGAGCATGATCGCGGTGCCGATGAAGACGCCCGCCTTGAGTTCGAGGAAGGTAAGACCGCGCAGCACCTTTATTGAAAACAGCGCTACGATAAGCGCTGCGGCGGCAAAGCGCAGGCCGACGAAGAACATCGGCCCGCTGACGGTCATCGCATGCTGGACCAGCAGAAAGGTGCCTCCCCAGAGCATGGTGATCAGAATCAGTACGGCTTCTGCCTTGCTGATGCGGGGTATGCGGCTGATAGACTTCATGTCAGCTCCTGGTTCCTGTTAATTGCCATGCGCGCGGTGAAAGGCGGAACAACCTGACAGTGTCCCTGGGCTGGGCAGTATAATGCGCAACGGTTTGATGTGAGCACCTGCATGCACAAAGAAAACTCCCAGCGCCCTCCGGTGCTGCAGCACGTCAGCCAGAACGTCCGGCGTCTGCGTAACAGTGCGGACCTCAGCCAGACGGCTCTGGCGGAAAAGTCCGGAGTCAGCCGACGCATGCTGGTCGCTATCGAGGCCGGCGAAAAAAACGTCAGCCTGGCGACACTCGACCGCGTGGCCGAAGCCTTGGAAGTGGCGTTCAGCGACCTGATCCAGGCACCTGAAAATCGTGATTACAGCCGCATCAATGAGCTGGCATGGGCCGGTACGATCGTCGGCAGCAAGGCGGTGCTGCTGGCCAGGGCCGTTGCCCGGCGCGAGGTGGAGTTGTGGGAATTCTGCCTGCAGCCTGGGGACGCCTATGTCTCGGAGGCCGATCCCGATGGCTGGAGTGAACAGGTCTACGTCGTCGAAGGGCATCTGACGTTGCGCTTTGCCGACCCTGCGGCCGTGCAGCAGGTCGGGGCGGGCGAGTTCTTCATGTTTCCCAGCAACCAGCCGCACCGCTACTGCAATGACGCCGATGTGCCCCTGCGCTTCGTGCGTAATGTCGTGCTCTGACCTTTCCGATTCTTTATCGCAACTCGACCGAGGCGCTGTTCGATGACCGAAGATTCCCACCAGACGGCTGACATTCTGATCATCGGCGGCGGTCTGAGCGGCACCATGCTGGCGGCGCAACTGTTGCGCAGACCGGGCCAGCGCCGAATCCTGATTATCGAAACCCGCAGCGAACTCGGCCGGGGCGAGGCCTACAGTGCGACGGAGCCGGGCCATACACTCAATGGCAACGCTGCGCGGATGAGCGTCGATCCGGATAATCCGGATGACCTCACCCAGTGGCTGACTGACTATCTGGCCGCCGGGGGCTGGCCTGAAGCTTATGAGCAGAGGGTCCCGGTCGCCGAACTGTTTCCGCCACGCGGTGTGTTCGGGCTTTATGTTCAGCAGCGACTGCGTGAAGCCCTAAGCGCTGCTGAAGCCTTTGGCTCGACCGCCGTGCATGTGCCTGGCGAGGCAGTCGACCTGCAGGTCCATGAAGGTGGGGTCAGTGTCTCGCTGGCTGACGGCCGTAAGTTGCGCGGTAGCCGTGCCGTGCTGGCGACCGGCATGTACGCGGCTTCACGCACCCCGCGACGCGATTCGAACGAGCTGAACACGGCAGCGCTGGACCCTTGGGATGTGGCGGTGATGAAAAAGCTTGATCCGCAGTCAAAGGTGCTGATCATCGGTTCGGGGCTGACCATGGTCGATGCGCTGGTCTCACTGGAAAAGGCCGGGCACCGCGGGCCGATTCAGATCTATTCCCGGCATGGCCTGCTGCCCCATGTGCGGCGCCAGCCACCGGAATGGTCTGATTTCCTGGCGCAGGACCCGAGTATCCGCAGCACTCGCCAACTGGTAAGCAAGGTGCGCGAGCAGTGCGAGCTGGCCATCGAAAGCGGCATTGACTGGCAGGCCCCGCTGGACACCGTGCGCGCCAACGTTGGCAGGCTGTGGAATCAGGCCAGTGACAGGCAGCGCCGCCAGTTTGTCCGTCATGTACGGCCATGGTGGGAGAGTCATCACCATCGCTCGCCGCCACCCAGCGCCGCACTGCTGGCGCAACTGATCAGGCAAGGTCGGCTGAGCATTGACGCCGCTTCGTTGCAGGCTGTTGCGAGCCTGCCGTCAGGCCAGGTGCAGATCAGCGTGCGTCGGCGCGGTGATAGCGAACCGACGCAGATCGTTGGCGATGCCTTGATCAACTCTACCGGCATCGAGTACGACTGGCGACGCGTGGATCGCCCGTTGCCTCGGCAATTGCTGCTGCGAGGTTTGATTCAGCCCGGACCGCTGGCGCTGGGCATTGCTGCCGACGCCGGTGGCGCGGTGCTGGACGCGCAAGGTCGCTGCTCGTCACGCCTGTTCGCCATGGGCCCGCCACTGCGCGGCATGTGGTGGGAAAGCACCGCAGTGACCGACGTGGCGATTCAGGCCAAGGCTCTGGCGATGCGTTTGTCGTGAAGTGCCGCGTGATCAGGAGAGGACGCAGAGCGTCCAGAAAGGCATACCCACGCGGAGCATGGGCACGATAGCGTTCCTGCGGACAGCGCTCATTCCTCACGCTCCAGCGTGGGAATGCCGTTCATGACGCTCCGCGTCATCGGTCTGGATCTTCACACCGACAAATGCAGCATCCGGTCGCCCTGTATATTTTCACCCGGCCTGCGTTTGTTGACCGCCAGCTCACCGATCTTGATCAGACGAGTGCGCGTCACGTTGCGGGTCAGGCCCAGCAGGCTGGCGGTGTGTACCTGGTTGTGATGGCAGTAGCGATACGCGGTCCTGAGCAACGTGTCTTCGACCTTCTCGTGCAAGGCACCTGCCTGTTCTTCAAACAGCTTTTGGAACGCCCGATTGAGCAACTGTTCGGCTGACTCGTCAGCCGGATTCTGTTCGTCCTGACGCTCGATCCTCAGGTTCGACAGGCGCAGGTCGTCACGCTGAATAACTCCGTCGCGGCAGACCAGCAAGGTGTGATGAATAACGTTTTCCAACTCGCGAATATTGCCCGGCCAGCTGTAGGTCTTGAGCTTGTGCTCGGCTTCGGCGCTAATGCGCACCGGGCCATGGCGCAGACGCTGGCTGTAGACCTCTATGAAATGCCGGGCCAGCGGCAGGATATCGCCGGGCCGGTCGCGCAGCGGGCTCAATTCCAGATTGACCACGTCCAGCCGGTAGTAAAGGTCCTCGCGAAAATGCCCGGCATTGATGGCTTTTTCCAGTTGTACGTTGGTGGCTGCGAGCACCCGCACGTCAATCGGCACGCTCTTGCGCGAGCCCAGGCGGACCACTTCACGTTCTTGAAGTACGCGCAGCAGCTTGACCTGGAGAGTCATGGGCAGGTCGCCGATTTCATCGAGAAACAGCGTGCCGCCATTGGCCTCTTCGAACCAGCCGGCCTTCGCGCTGATCGCGCCGGTGAAGGCGCCTTTCTCGTGGCCGAACAACTCGGCCTCGATCAGGTTCTCGGAGAATGCTCCGCAGTTGACCGCCACGAACGGTTTGTCGCGACGGGCACTCAGTTCGTGGACGTGCCGTGCCACCAGTTCCTTGCCAGTGCCGGTTTCACCAATGATCAGTACGCTGGCATCGCTGGGCGCCACCTGGCGTACGTGAGCGAGCAGATCCTTGGATTTGGGGTCCTCGAATACCTGCGCAGTGGCTCTGATCGAGGTCGCCAGCGCAGGCGAGTGCGGTAAGGTCAGCAGTTGCCCTGACATCACTTGGCCTGCGGGGGCAGATCGTTGGCGATCATTTCGCCGAACGGGCCCGTCAAATTGGTGATGCCGCGCCCGGCGAGGCTGGCGTAAGGCTCAGGCAGCAGCGGGAAGACCAGTTCGGCAAAGCGGTACGCTTCTTCCAGGTGCGGGTAGCCCGAGAAAATGAAGCTCTCGATGCCCAGGTCTGCGTATTCCTTGATGCGTGCCGCGACTTCCTGCGGGTTGCCGACCAGTGCCGTGCCAGCACCGCCACGAACCAGACCCACGCCCGCCCACAGGTTAGGCGCGATTTCCAGGTTGTCGCGGCGTCCGTCATGCAGCGCAGCCATACGGCGTTGACCTTCGGAATCAAAGCGCGAGAAAGATTTCTGGGCCGCAGCGATGGTTTCGTCGCTGATGTGTTCGATCAATGTGCTGGCGGCTTTCCAGGCTTCTTCACTGGTTTCGCGCACGATGATGTGCAAGCGAATGCCGAACTTTACGGTACGACCTTTGCGGGCTGCCCGTTCACGCACATCGGCCAGCTTTTGGGCCACAGCTGCCGGAGGTTCGCCCCAGGTCAGGTAAACGTCCACCTGATCGGCCGCAAGGTCATGCGCGGCATCGGAAGAGCCACCAAAGTACAGCGGCGGATAGGGCTTTTGAATCGGTGGATACAGCGCTTTGGCATTCTGCACGCGCAGGTGCTTGCCTTCGAAGTCGACTGCTTCGCCCTGTAATACGCGACGCCAGATCTTCAGGAATTCGTCGGTGACTTCATAGCGTTCGCTGTGATCGAGGAAGCTGCCGTCGCCACGGTTCTCGTCCGGGTCGCCACCAGTCACCACGTTGATCAGCAGTCGGCCGCCGGATAAACGATCCAGCGTGGCCGCCATGCGTGCCGAGACGGTAGGGGAGATGATTCCCGGACGGATCGCCACCAGGTACTTCAGACGCTCGGTCAATGGCACCAGTGCCGAGGCGATGACCCACGAGTCTTCGCAAGAGCGACCGGTCGGAATCAATACCCCGTAATAGCCCAGGTCATCGGCGGCCTGCGCCACCTGTTTCAGGTAATTGAGGGTGACGGGACGTGCGCCCTTTGTCGTGCCCAGATAATGGCCGTCGCCGTGAGTCGGAAGAAACCAGAAAACGTTCATGACAAATCCTTGGGAGTGATCAGCTAAGTGAAAGCTGACGGGACCAACTGTTGATTCGCAGACAGTTCGCCAACAGCGTTCGGGGTGGGGCCATTTATAGAACGTCTGATTTATTCCGCAAAAGAACGTTAAACCATATTTTTAGATCTTAAACGCATATGTGACTTGAAAAATCCTGCTTCTCTTTGCGCGAACCCCTCTACTACAAGGCTTTGACGGCTGTAAGCATCCCGTTAATACAGTTCGCACCAAAAGCCAAAACGTTGACAGTCAGATTGCCAAGATGAAAAACGGGCTGCGCCTGCGCGGATTTTCCGGCACTCGTCAGGCTGTCGAAACTTTTGTTCGACCGGTCCAGTCACTTTTTCAGGATCAACAGGAGTCAGACCATGGCAAGGGCAATCTGGAAGGGCGCAATCAGCTTCGGGCTGGTGCATATACCGGTCGCATTGGTGTCGGCGACAACGTCAACCAGTGTCGACTTCGACTGGCTCGATAAACGCAGCATGGACCCGGTCGGCTACAAGCGGATCAACAAGGTCACCGGCAAGGAAGTCACCAGCGAAAACATCGTCAAGGGCGTGGCGTACGAGAAGGATCGCTATGTGGTGCTCAGCGAGGAGGAAATTCGTTCCGCGCACCCCAAATCGACGCAGACCATCGACATATTCGCCTTTGTCGACAGCCAGCAGATTCCTTTGCAAAACATCGACACGCCTTTTTTTCTGACCCCGGATAAACGCGGCGAAAAAGTCTACGCGCTGCTGCGCGAAACCCTTGTCGACACCAAAAAGGTGGCGCTGGCCAATGTCGTGCTGCATACCCGCGAACACCTGGCGGCGGTCATGCCGCTGGAGTCGGCGCTGGTCATGGTGATCCTGCGCTGGCCTGCCGACGTGCGTGAGCTGGACACACTGGAACTGAGCGACGCAGTGACGGACGTACAGTTGAACAAAAGTGAACGCGACATGGCCAGGCGTCTGGTCAAGGACATGAGCGCCGACTGGCAGCCTGAGCAGTACCGCGACACTTTTCAGGACAAGATCATGCACCTGGTCAAAACCAAGGCAGACGAAGGCGAGATCGAGGATGTCGAGACGGATCCGGCCGAGGAAGAGCGCAAAAGTGCCGATGTCATTGACCTCACCGACTTGCTGCGACGCAGCCTGGCGGGCAAGGGTGGCGCCAGTAAAGGCAAAGCGAGCAAGCCCGCAGCAAAAGAAAAACCTGCTGACAAGGCCGCGGCCAAGCCCAAGCGGCCCGCAGCCCGCAAGAAAACCAGCAAAGCCTCTTGAGCCAGACGGAGACACCGGACATGGCCAAGCCCGCCAGTGAATACACGCGCAAGCGCAATTTCGCCATCACCTCCGAGCCTGCCGAAAGCACGCGCAAAGGCAAGTCTTCGTCCAAGGCCAAGGCGCTGGGTTTCGTGATTCAGAAGCATGACGCACGCAACCTGCACTACGACTTTCGACTGGAGCTGGATGGCACGCTCAAGAGCTGGGCGGTGCCCAAAGGCCCGAGCCTGGACCCC
Source organism: Pseudomonas sp. Pme6b (assembly GCF_058129925.1). Taxonomy (NCBI): domain Bacteria; kingdom Pseudomonadati; phylum Pseudomonadota; class Gammaproteobacteria; order Pseudomonadales; family Pseudomonadaceae; genus Pseudomonas; species Pseudomonas sp. Pme6b. Next base: position 3,802,517 of record NZ_CM176704.1, on the reverse strand, counting down.
AAGCAAAAACGTCTGGCGGTGCATGTTGAAGACCACCCGCTGGACTATGCCGATTTTGAGGGCAGCATCCCGAAAGGGCAGTACGGCGGCGGTGATGTGATTGTCTGGGACCGTGGCGTCTGGCAGCCGCACGGTGATCCGCAAAAAACCTATGAGGAAGGCAAACTCAAATTTACCCTGGTCGGCGAGAAGCTCAGCGGCGACTGGGCGCTGGTGCGCACGCGGCTCACGGGCAGCGGCAGCAAGGAGCAGTGGCTGCTGATCAAAGAAAAGGACGCCATTGCGCGACCTGCCGCCGAATATGACATCACTCTGGAGCAGCCGCAGAGCGTGATCAGCGGCGCGCACCTAGGGGCAGGGCGTGCAGCGCCAGCGAAGCCAAAAGCCAGCGCCGCAAACGAAAAAGCCAAAGCCGGTGCAGCGAAGCCTGCGCGCAAGCCCGCGCAAAAGAAGTCGAAAACGGTTTTCCCGGAAACCCTTTCGCCGCAACTGGCCACGTTGGTAGATGCACCGCCAGCGGGTGACTGGCTGTATGAGATCAAGTTCGATGGCTATCGCATTCTGACCCGCATTCAGGGCGACGAAGTGCGCCTGTTCACCCGTAACGGCCACGACTGGACCGAACGGCTGCCCGAGCTGGTCAAGGCGCTCAAGGGCCTGAAATTGCAAAACAGTTGGTTCGACGGCGAAGTAGTGGTTCTCGACGAGCAAGGGTTGCCCGACTTTCAGGGGTTGCAGAATGCCTTTGACGCAGGGAACAGCAAAAACATCCTGTATTACCTGTTCGATATGCCGTTCCTGAGTGCGGAGGATCTGCGTGAAGTACCCCTTGAGCAGCGCCGCGACGCCTTGAAGCAAGTGCTCGACGCCCAGCGCAGTCGCTTGCTGCGTTATTCGGATGCGTTTCAGGCCGGGCATCAGGATATTGTGGAAAGCGCTGCGGCAATGGGCCTGGAAGGTGTCATCGGCAAGCGGGCCGGCAGTGTTTATATCGGCAAGCGCAACGCCGACTGGATCAAACTCAAATGCCGGTTGCGTCAGGAACTGGTGATCGTCGGCTACACCGCCCCGCAAGGCAGCCGCTCGGCCTTCGGAGCCTTGTTGCTGGCGGTCAATGAGGGCGATGAAGGACTGGTCTATGCCGGGCGGGTGGGCACCGGCTTCAGTGAGGTGACGCTTGAACAGCTTTATCAACAACTCAAACCGCTGCAGCGCAAGGATTCACCTCTGGCGAAAAAGCTGACCTCGGCTCAGGCCCGTGGCGTGCAGTGGGTAGAGCCGCAACTGGTCTGTGAGGCGGAGTTCGCCCAGTGGACCCGCGAAGGCATTGTGCGACAAGCCGCATTTGTCGGGTTGCGCAGTGACAAGCCTGCCAGTGAGGTGGTGCGCGAAGACGCTCAGCCCGCCAGGGTTGCCAGCCAGACCCGGACGCAATCGACATCGGCAGCGCCGCGTTCAGGCAAGAAAACCGCTGCCGGCAAAGGCAAAGTAGACGTTGCGGGCACCGGCATCAGCCATCCGGATCGGGTGATCGACAGCAAGACCGGCACCAGCAAGGTCGAACTTGCGCAGTTCTACGCGTCTATTGCCGAATGGATTCTGCCGTATCTGAACAAGCGTCCTGTGGCATTGTTGCGTTGCCCGGAAGGCATCGACGGCGAGCAGTTCTTCCAGAAGCACGCCGAGCATCTTGCGATTCCACACATCAAACAGCTGGATCGTGCTCTGGACCCCGGGCATGCCGCGCTGATGGAGATCGATTCATTGCAGGCGCTGGTCGGTGCCGCGCAAATGGGGGCCATCGAGTTGCACACCTGGGGCGCTACGCGTGACAGGATCGAAACGCCGGATCATTTTGTACTGGACCTTGATCCCGACCCGGCGCTGCCCTGGCGCAGCATGATCGAAGCCACGCAAATGGTGCTCGCCGTGCTGGAGGAACTTGGGCTGGAAGCTTTTCTCAAGACCAGCGGCGGCAAGGGCATGCACATCATCGTGCCATTGGCGCGGCAGGCTGACTGGGACACGGTTAAAGCCTTCTCCAAGGCTATCGCCGAATTCGTCAGCCGTCAGTTGCCCGAACGCTTCACCGCGACCATGGGGCCGAAAAACCGGGTAGGGAAAATTTTCATTGATTACCTGCGCAACAGCCGTGGCGGAAGCACCGTGACTGCATATTCGGTGCGCGCCCGGCCAGGTTTGCCGGTCTCGGTGCCGATTGCTGTGGATGAACTGGCAGGCCTGAAATCCTCGGCGCAGTGGGACATCACCAACCTTGCGCAGCGTTTAAAGAAACTCAAGGCCGACCCGTGGGCAGGCTACAGCAACCGCCGCAAAATCACGCAAAAGATGTGGAAGCAGTTGGGGGCGAAACGGCCCTGACACACCCTGTTTCTTTGGTTGTATGGCCGACATGCCAGGCATGTCGGCCTCAGGCTTGAGGGTCAGAGTATCCGGTACAGCAATCGCTCGACCCGCACACGGCTGACGCGCTTGAGGAATTTGCGTACCCCTTCGGGATAATTGGCCAGTGTGTCGAGTTCGTCGTACTGGTTGACGCGTTGGGTGTTGCGCATCAAATGGGCGATTTCCGCCTCGCGCGTTTCGCTCCACTGGCCCTGCGGATCATCGATCAGCAAGGCGTTTTCCAAATCAAGATTGAAGGCGCGAGGGTTCAGGTTGTTGCCTGTCAGCAGCGTATAGCGCTGATCGACCCAGATGCCTTTGAGGTGGAACGTATTATCGCCGTGTTTCCACAGGTGCACGTTGAGGCGGTTCTGCGCGATTGCCTTCTGATGCTTGTGGGCAAAGCGTCGCAGGCTGATTTCATACAGATAGGGCAGGGCCGAGATCACCTTGAACGGCTCGTCCGGGTCGATGAAGAAGTCGTTGGCGGTTTTGTCACCAATGATGATATCGACCTGCACACCGCGCTTGAGCGCCCGATTGATTTCGCGGGTGACCGCCACCGGCAGGTTGAAATACGGCGTGCAGATGGTCAGCTGGATCTTGCTCGAGGCGATCAGGTCGCAGATGGCACGATTCAGATTGTTACGCGGCCCGACGCCCAGCAGCGGAATCACCCGCAGCTCGCCGTTTTCCTTTTCGCCTGCTGAAGTGTCGTACGCAGCGCGTTTCAGGTCCGCACGAAAAGCGCGAATCTCGCTGCGAATGCTGCGCGAGCCAGGTGGCGATTGCAGGTCGAGGCGGTGCACCGCCGGTGAGGGGAGTATTTCGCGCTGCACCAGGTTCTGGAAAGCGTCGGCCAGTGGCGCACTTTCGATCAGGTGGTAACGGTCCAGACGGTATTTGTCGAGCTTGTGCAGGTAGACGTTGTTGATGCTTGCGCCACTGTAGATCACACAATCGTCGATCACGCTGCCCTTGAGGTGCAGCACGCCGAATAGCTCACGGGTTTGCACCGGCACGCCGTAGATCGGCACTTCTTCATCGTATTCAAGGTTCTGCGCCTGATACCAGGTCGAGTTGCCCGGTTGCCGCCCGGCACCGATCAGACCCCGCTGCGCGCGGAACCAGTCAACCAGCACCACGACATCCAGCTCGGGCCGTGCAGCCTTGACCGCGTACAGTGCGTCGAGGATCTCCTGACCAGCTTCATCCTGTTGCAGATACAACGCGATGATATAGATGCGCCGGGTGGCCGAAGCGATCCTTTCCAGCAGACAGCGCCGATAGTCGGCGGCAGAAGGAACAATGGAGATTGCACCGCTTGGCAAGGCAAAACCACGAAGTGCTGCCAGTGTCGAGCGTCGGAAAGTGGATTGCATAGGCCTCTCGATGGGAAAACCAATAGCGTACGAGCTTACACGAGAGTCGCACTCAGGTGGCTGTCCCCTACCTGTTTCAAAGCATTGCTGTGTGAGACGTAGCGATGAGCGTTGGTTATGTGACGCCCTGCACACAAATTAATGATAAGCATTCCCAGTAACATATGGTAGCATTTCGCATCCACTGAGTCGGTCATCTCCAGGAAGGTTTCTTCCGATCTCGCTCATCTCGTCAGCAGGACCTTTTCATGCACATCCCATCGATCCCGATGCGCCTCACGTTGCTCGCATTTTGCTGTTCCATTGGTTCTCCGGCCTGGGCCGCTACTGCTGCCGCCAGTCAGCAGGAAGGCCCGATGGTTCTCGGAGAGACCGATATCAGTGCCGACAAGGCCGACCCGCACGCGCTACCGCCCGTGTACGCAGGAGGGCAAGTGGCTCGCGGCGGGCAGTTGGGTGTTCTGGGCAATGCCGACGTCATGGACGTGCCGTTCACCATGACCAGCTACACCGAACAATTGATCGAGGACCAGCAGGCTGAAGACATCGGCGATGTGCTGCTCAATGATGCATCGGTTCGCCAGTCAAGCGGCTATGCCAACGCCTCAAAGATCTTCGTCATTCGTGGCCTCAAACTGACTACCGATGATATTTCCTACAACGGCCTTTACGGCGTGCTGCCACGCCAGATCATCTCCACCGATGCGCTGGAACGGGTTGAGGTTTTCAAAGGCCCCAATGCCTTCATCAACGGCGTAACACCGACCGGCTCCGGTATTGGCGGCGGCGTAAACCTGCAACCCAAGCGCGCTCAGGACACGCCGACACGGCGTTTTACCACCGACATCAGCAGCGACGGCCGGGTCGGCGAGCACCTGGACCTCGGCCAGCGCTTTGGCGAAGGCAATCGATTCGGCGCACGCCTCAACCTGTCTCAGCGCGAAGGCGAGACCGGCGTTGAAGACGAAGAGCATCGCAGCAAGCTGTTCGCGCTGGGGCTTGATTATCAGGGTGACAACTTCCGTCTTTCCGGCGATTTTGCCTACCAGAAGCAGCGCATCAATCAGAATCGCAACATGGTGTTCGTTGGCAGTGGCCTGACCCGTGTGCCGCATGCACCGGATGCCGACACCAATTACGCGCCGAACTGGACCTGGACCGAAACCGAAGACACCTTCGGCATGAGCCGGGCCGAATACGACCTCAACGATGACTGGACGCTGTACGCCGCAGCCGGTGCCAAGCACACCCGTGAAAACGGTATCTATGGCTCGCCGACTATCAATGACGCCGCAGGCAACATCACGGCGTCACCGTCTTCCATTCCGCATGACGAAGACAACAAGACAGCCATGGCCGGCATCAACGGCAAGCTGCAGACCGGCGCGGTCAGTCACAAGGTCAACTTCGGTCTGTCCGGCATCTGGACCGAGCAGCGCAGTGCCTACCTGTTCGACAGTCCGGCTGGCAGCAACCTGTACAACCCAGTGGAAACAACACGTCCTGCGCTGGACAGCTTCTCGGGTGGCGATCTCAGTGACCCCGGTATCGTCGGCAAGAGCCGTATGCGCAGCGTAGCGTTCTCCGACACGCTGGGCTTTTTCGATGATCGCCTGCTGCTGACCGCAGGCCTGCGTCGCCAGCAACTGCGCGTCCAGGGCTACGACTATGGCAGCGGCCCGCGCAACGCACTGTATGACGAGGCAATCACCACGCCGGTCTACGGGCTGGTGTTCAAGCCTTGGCGCTATGTGTCGTTCTATGCAAACCGCATTGAAGGCCTTGCGCAGGGGCCGACGGCGCCGAGCACCGTGACGATCAACCCTGGCGAGGTGTTCGCGCCGGCGCGTTCAAAACAGATTGAAGCGGGCGTGAAGCTGGATATGGGTACTTTCGGCGCAAGCCTGGGTGTATACCGTATCGAACAACCGACTGATGGCTACCAGATTCAGGATGGCAGCGGAACGCGCTACGTCCGTGATGGCGAGCAGCGCAACCGTGGCGTGGAAATGAACGTGTTCGGCGAGCCCGTCAGCGGCCTGCGTCTGCTGGCCGGTCTTACTCTGATGGACACCGAGGTGAGCGGCACGTCGGGTGGCAGCAACGATGGCAACAGGGCCATTGGTGTGCCGACCTTCCAGTTCAACGCGGGTGCCGATTGGGATGTGCCAGGCGTCACGGGCGCAGCCATCAATGCGCGCATGCTGCGCACCGGCGGGCAATATGTCGACGCTGCCAACAATCTGAGCATTCCGACCTGGAACCGCTTCGATCTGGGCGCGCGCTATACCTTCAACGTTGCGCAAAAGGACGTCACGCTGCGTGCCAACGTCGAAAACCTGATGAACAAGGATTATTGGGCATCGGCCAATGGGGGTTATCTGACTCAAGGCGAGCCACGCACCTTGAAGCTGTCCGGCACCATCGATTTCTGATCAATCGGCGCTGGCCGCATCGCAGGATGCGGCCAGCCAGTCGATCAGTAGCCGTTACGCTTCAGAATCGTCTCGATGCTCTCTTTCGCCGGCCGCCCGTAGAACTTCAACAGTTCGGCAGTGCGGTTGGTGAAGAAACCGTCAACCCCGTCATTGCTGATCCGCTTGAAGTCCTCTGCGTCGTCCACCGTGTAAGGGTGGATCACCATGCCTTTCTCGTGGGTCAGGTTGTTCATCCAGGGTTTGACCAGGTCCATGTAGCTCTGATCGCCACCCTTGGCCAGTTGCGAAGAAGGGCCGGTGCCGATCGCACCATGAGCCTTGGCCCAGTCAATCCACTTCTGGAATTCCTCCGGAGACTTGACCTCCTGCGCTGCGTAGTAGCTGGCCTTGTCCTTGGCCCCCGAGTCTTTGAACGCGACGCCGGATTTAGGCTCTATCGAGCCTTCGCCAATCCACAGCAGCATGACCTTGGGCACTTTCGGCATTTCTTTTTGCAGCAGCTCCAGGCTCTGCTTCTCGAACGTCTGCAATACCACACGCCCTGGCATGTGTGCGACGTTCACATGACCAGCCGCCGCGGCCGGACGCTGAGCCAGCCAGCCACGTTTGGTCAGCACCTTTTTAAGGTCGGCTTCGACACCGGGAAACTTGTTCGGCACCTTGGTCTCTATGTACAGCCCAGGCTTGTTCGCGCCGCCCTCGGCGATGTCGATGACCTCATCCAGCGTCAGGATCTGCAATCCGCTGTAGCTCGCGCGCGCCCGGTCGGGGTAAGCCTTGTTGAACCATGAGCCGGCGTCCAGTTGCTTGAGCTCCGCCAGGGTGAAGGTGCTGACCGGGTCCTTGACCCGTGTCGGGAACACTTCGGCAATGTTGGTCGTACGTTCCAGTACGTCATCGTGCAGTGCTATCAGCACGCCGTCTTTAGTGCGCTGGATGTCCATCTCCAGATAGTCCGCGCCCAGGTCGCGTGCCAGGGTATAGGCCGGAATGGTCTCTTCCGGAGCGTCGAACGAAGCTCCGCGATGGGCGATTACGGCTGGCCAGGGCAGACCGTATTTTTCGCTCAGCACCTTGCCCGGTGCATCCGCCGCCGCTGCCATACCGGATGACAGCATCAGGCCCGACATGACCGCTGCGGCCAGGAGGGTCTTTTTCAACAGGGTTGTGGTCGACAGAGTGGCGGAAAATCCTTGCATGGGCGGTTGGTTCCTTATGGATGGAAGGCGTTCTACTGCACCAGCGAATACCGTTACTGGTCACAGCGCTGCACGCAACGATAGCGCACTATCGCGTTGGCGAGGTTGCTTGTGCCTCAGTCTGTCCGGCAAATGCGTCCACTTTATGAACGCCTGGCGTTATCGCGAAAGGTTTTTTTCCAACGAGCGCCATTGGCTATGCACAAGCGCACCGAGTCGCGTTACTGTCAGCGTTTTGCTGACCGAACGGGAGTGCGCATGACAACGGTATTGGTGCTGGTGGAAAATCTGGACATGTATTTGCCGATTCTGGAAAGCAGCGGTTATCAGTTGATTCGTGCGCCGACGGCCGAACTGCGCGCCGAGGCAATTGCTGCACACGGGAAGAGCATCAGCGCCGTGATGACGCGTGGGCCACTGGGTTTTTTCGCCGAGGAAATGGATGCACTGCCGAACCTGCGCATCATTTGCGTGAGCGGTGCCGGCTACGAGAAGGTTGATTTGCCCGCCGCGCAGGCACGCGGCATCACCGTGACCAATGGTGCAGGCGTCAACGCCGCCACAGTGGCTGACCATACGCTGGCGCTGTTGCTGTCGCTGGTACGCGACATCCCGCAGGCCGATGCGTCGGTACGCCGTAGCGAATGGCGCAAGGTGGTTCGACCGTCGCTGGCAGGCAAGCGCTTGGGAATCGTCGGACTGGGAGCGGTTGGGCTGGCGATTGCCAGGCGTGCAGCCGCGTTCGACATCGCCATCGGCTATCACAATCGCAAACCGCGCACCGACTGCGATTACACCTGGCACGCCACCGCACAGGCGCTGGCTGCGGCGTCGGATTTCCTGATCATTGCCACACCCGGTGGCAGTGGCACGCAGCACTTGATCGATGCCGGTGTGCTTGAAGCGCTGGGCCCTGACGGCTTTCTGGTCAACATTGCGCGTGCCAGTGTGGTGGATACCCATGCGCTGGTCAGTGCACTTCAGAGCGAGCAGATTGCCGGGGCTGCGCTGGATGTGTTCGACGATGAGCCCGCTGTGCCGGACGTACTCAAAACGCTGGGCAATGTTGTGCTTACGCCCCATGTCGCAGGCCTGTCGCCCGAGGCTTCCAGAGACAGTGTGCAAATGGTCAACGATAACCTGCTGGCGTTCTTTTCCGGGCAGCCGGTGCTGACGCCGGTAACTGGCTGAAGAAACGTGCAGCGCTGCACGCCAGGCATTGCTGCAATGCCCATTCTGCTGGTTTTGCTGCCTGTTTATAGTCCGCCCGGGTTATACGAAATCGAACAGGGGGCAGGGCATGGGCACAGTCAATAACGTACGCAACACTTTGCAGATCGGGCTGGTGGGCGATTTCAACGCCGATGTGCCAGCCCATCAGGCCATTCCCCTGGCGTTGGAGATGGCGGCTGAGACCGTTCACGTGCCGGTCAGCTTCGAATGGCTACCGACGCCACAGATCGGCAGCGTTGCACGGCTTGGCGAATTCGACGGTCTGTGGTGTGTACCGGCCAGCCCGTACCTGGACATGCAGGGCGCTTTGACGGCCATTCGTTTCGCACGCGAGCGTCTCGTACCGTTTCTGGGGACGTGCGGCGGCTTTCAGCACGCACTGGTGGAGTACGCCCGCAATCAACTGGGCTGGACAGACGCCGAGCACGGCGAAACTGCGCCGCAGGCGGCAAACTTCATCATCGAACCATTGAGCTGCTCGCTGGTTGAATCCGTGGCGGCGATTCACCTGCAACCCGACACTTTGATTGCCCAAGCCTACGGCACGCTGAATATCGAGGAGCGTTATCACTGCCGCTACGGTCTGCGTCGTGAGCTTGAGCCAGCGCTGTTCGGCGATGCATTGAAAGTCAGCGGCCGCGGCCCTGAAGGCGAAGTGCGCAGTATCGAATTGCAGGGCCACCCGTTCTTCGTCGCCACGCTGTTCCAGCCGGAGCGGGCTGCGTTGCAGGGCAAGGTATCTCCTGTGGTTGCTGCGTTCGTCCGCGCGTGCAGCCAGGCCGCGCAGAGGAATCGATCATGATGGCAGCGCGCTTTCCCACACCCTACTTTGCGGTGGTGTTCACCTCACTGCGTACGTCTGAAGAGGGTCAGGCGTACGCAGACGCGGCGCAGCGGATGGTAGAACTGGCCAGGCAGCAGCCCGGCTTTCTGGGCGTGGAATCGGCTCGCGGCGAACACGGACTGGGCATCACCGTGTCCTACTGGAGCGACGAAACCGCGATTCTGGCCTGGAAACAGCAGGCCGATCACGCCCAGGTCCGCGAACAGGGACGCGCGCGCTGGTATCAGGCGTTCACCACGCGAATCTGCAAGGTCGAGCGTGACTACTCGTTCAATGGCTGACGATCAGGGCATTACCGGTGGCGTATAGACCAGCGTAGTGCCCAATGCCCAGAGCAGAAACAGCACCAGCGGCGTATGGACCAGCAACTGCACGAACGAGAAACCGATCAGGTCACGTGCCTTGAGGCCCAGTACGCCCAGCAGCGGCAGCATGTAGAACGGATTGATCAGGTTGGGCAGCGCTTCGGCTGCATTGTAGATCTGCACCGCCCAACCGAGGTGATACTGCAGGTCGTTGGCGACTTGCATCACGTAAGGCGCTTCAATGATCCACTTGCCGCCGCCCGACGGAATGAAAAAGCCCAGAATGGCCGAATAGACGCCCATTAGAATGGCGTAGGTGTCGTGGGAGGCAATGCTGGTAAAGAATGTCGAGATGTAGTGCGCCAGGGTCTGCGCATCAGCGCCTTTGACTGTGGTCAGTAACGCAGCGATCGAGCCGTAAAGCGGGAATTGAATCAATACGCCGGTGGTGGTGGGCACGGCCCGCGCTACGGCATCCAGAAAGCTGCGTGGTCGCCAGTGCAGCAACGCTCCGAGCATGATGAACAGAAAATTGTAGGTGTTGAGCCCGGAAATTGCGGTGATCGCCGGTTTGCTCGAAAACTCGCTGAACAGCCAGCCGACCCCCAGCAGCACCATCAGGATGATCAACAGCGGGCTGTATTCCAGCCATTCGCCCGGCCGTGTGCGAGGTGCCAGTGGCGGCAGGCTGAATGCCGGGTCGACACCGCAGGCTTTGGCGTCACGGGCGCTGTTCGGGCCAGGGGCGGTGGCATAGGCCACGATCAGCGATATGACTACCAGCGCGGCGAGCATGACCCCGGATTGCCAGAGAAAGATGGTTTCAGTGAAAGGGATCACGCCGGTTATCGCCAGGATCGACGGCGGCAGACTGGCCGGGTTGGCCTGCAACTGTGCCGCCGAAGACGACAGCCCCAGCGCCCAGACTGCGTCCAGCCCCAGATACGCGGCAGCACCGGCTGCGCGATAATCCATGCGCAGGTCGGTACGGCGGGCGAGGGCGCACACCAGCAGGCCGCCGAACACCAGTGACAGCCCCCAGTTGAGCAGCGAAGCCAGCATGGAAATCAGCGCCACCCATGCCACTGCCGAACGACCGTTACGCGGCACCAGGGCCAAGCGGTCGATCAGGCGCACCGCGGGCGGCGAACTGGCCACGACGTAACCGCCGATGACCACGAAGGCCATTTGCATGGTGAACGGAATCAGACTCCAGAACCCGTCACCGAACGCTTTGGCGGCCTCAGCCGGGCGTGCGCCAATGGCCAGTGTTGCCAGTGTGACGATGACCACCGCCAGCGCGGCAAATACCCATGAATCGGGAAACCAGCGTTCAGCCCATGCGGCGCAGCGCAAGGCGAATCGGGCAGAGCGGCTTTCTTCTATGTTGGCGGCCATCGGGGGCACCTCTTTTTGTAATTATTATCGGGGAGTTACTTGAACAGCCGACTATTGCGGACGCAGAGCGTCCAGAACGACAAATCCTGTGAGAGCGCAGAGGCCAGTACAGTCCCTGGATATCGAGTGTTTGAACCAATGTCTTCGTGAGCAAGCTCACTCCCACAACTGTCCGGAATCTGTGGGAGCGGACTTGTCCGCGAACTGCCGGGAACCGGCAGCAAAACGAAATCATAGAATCTCCCACAGAGATGTATCCATCCTGCTCGAAGATGCCCGCGTTCAGAAACTCATCTCGATCACATCATCCGGCACAATCAGCCTGCCCGCGGTTTTTGCCACGATTTCTTCCACGCTGACCCCCGGCGCACGTTCGCGGAGGATGAAGGCACCGTTGTCGATTTCCAGATACGCCAGGTCAGTCAGAACCTTGCGGATGCAGGCCGCGCCGGTCAGTGGCAGGCTGCAGCGGGGCAGCAGTTTGGATTCGCCATCCTTCGAGGCATGGGTCATGGTCACGATGATGTTGTCGGCACCTGCCACCAGGTCCATCGCTCCGCCCATGCCTTTGACCAGCTTGCCGGGGATCATCCACGACGCGATATTGCCCTCGACATCCACCTCGAAAGCGCCGAGCACAGTCAGGTCTACATGACCGCCGCGGATCATGGCGAAGGATTCGGCCGACGAGAAAATCGACGCGCCGATACGCGCCGTAACCGTCTGTTTGCCAGCATTGATCATGTCAGCGTCTATGGTGTCTTCGGTCGGAAATGCGCCCATGCCCAGCAGACCGTTTTCCGACTGCAACATGACGTCGATGTCGTCCGGTACATAGTTGGCCACCAAGGTCGGAATGCCAATGCCCAGGTTTACGTAATAACCGTCCTTGAGTTCACGGGCGACGCGTTGAGCCATTTGTTCGCGAGAAAGTGCCATGGTCTGAAATCTCTTTGTTGTTGTATGGCCGAGCTGCTCTGTCAGGATTTTCTGACGGTGCGCTGTTCAATGCGCTTTTCGAAGGTGCCCTGAATCACCCGGTCGACGTAAATGCCAGGCGTGTGGATCTGAGTAGGCAAGAGTACGCCGGGCTCGACGATTTCCTCGACCTCGACCACCGTGACTCGTCCAGCAGTGGCTACTACCGGGTTGAAGTTCTGCGCGGTGTGACGATAGATAACGTTACCGAAGTGGTCGGCTTTCCAGCCCTTGACCAAGGCGAAGTCGCCGGTGATGGCCTCTTCCAGGATCACATTGCGGCCATTGAACTGCCGGGTTTCCTTGCCTTCAGCCACTGGCGTGCCATAACCGGTCGCGGTGTAGAACGCAGGGATGCCCGCGCCGCCTGCGCGCAGTTTTTCTGCCAGGGTGCCTTGCGGGGTGAGTTCGACTTCCAGCTCGCCGCTGAGCAACTGCTTTTCGAACAAGGCGTTTTCGCCCACGTAGGACGAAATCATTTTCCGGATCTGCCGGTCCTCAAGCAGGATGCCCAGGCCGAAGCCGTCAACGCCACAGTTGTTGGAAACGACGGTAAGGCCCTTGATGCCCATACGCTTGATCTGCGCGATGAGGTTTTCCGGAATGCCGCACAGACCGAAACCACCGCAGAGTACCGTCATGTTGCCGGTCAGCCCGGCAAGGGCTTCTTCGTAGGTCGTTACTCGTTTATCGAGTCCAGCCATGTTGATCCGCCTTTTATAGTTGTTGACCGACAGTCGCACTGTCGGAGGATCGGGTGACTTGCATCTTCTCTCGGGTCGACTGATTTGTTAATTTTGTTTTACTGATCAATTGATAAGAAAAACAAATATATGAACGTCAAGCAGCTTCGGGCTTTTCTGGCAGTTGCGCAGTACCTGAGCTTCGCCCAGGCCGGGGAACGACTGAACATCTCGCAACCGGCGTTGAGCCTGACCGTCAAGAGCCTTGAGGAGGACCTTGGCGGGCAATTGCTGACACGCACTACACGTAACGTCGGCCTGACACCCGAGGGCGAAACCCTGTTGCCGCTGGCGCGCCAGTTGCTGGCTGACTGGGACAACACCGAAGAGCTGTTGCGACAGAGGTTTACCTTGCAAACGGGCCGGGTTTCGGTCGCCGCCATGCCGTCGTTTGCCGGCAATCGATTACCGGCAGCGCTGAAGGTGTTTCGCGGGCGCTACCCACGGGTCAATGTCGCGGTGCATGACGTGATCAATGAACAGGTGCTGGAGATGGTGCGTCACCGCCGTGTCGAGCTGGGCATCGGCTTTGAGCCCGAGTCGAACAACGCGTTGTCGTTCACTCCGTTCTACAGGGATCGTTTCGTAGCCGTGGTCTCGAAGGATTCGCCGCTGGCCGGGCTTGGCGAAGTGTCCTGGGCCGAGCTGTTGGGCGAAGACTTCATTGCCCTGCAAAGGCCTTCGGCTGTGCGTTTGCTACTGGAGCAGGCCATCGAGCCGATGCACGGCAAACTGGCAGTGGCGTTTGAAAGCCATCAGCTGTCCACCATCGGGCGCATGGTTGCCAATGGCTTGGGTGTCAGCGCGGTGCCGTCGCTGTGCATCGGGCAGATGCAGGAACTGGGTGCTTGCTGCATCGCGCTGGTAGGACCGCGTATCGAGCGTCGTATCGGCCTGATGATGCTGGCCGATCACAAGCTTTCCGCTGCGGCTCAGGCGTTGCGCGAGGTATTGATCGAGGATGCTCGCAACAGTCGATAGCGACTATCACGGCGGATGATTTTTGCTGCGTCGGGGGCGGGCGTAACCTTGCGTCATTCCTGAAATGAAGCCTGCCCCGGAGGCCCCAGATGAACCGTATACTTGCCCTTGCGCTTGTCCTCACATTCACCGTTGCATTGCTCTCCGGCTGCTCCACCCACCATGCTGTCGAGCAGCGTCCCTTCAGCGCCGAAGAAAGCCATCAACTGGCGCTTGAAGACCTTAACCGGCGCGGCCTGTCGTTTGATGAATACCAGGCACGCAAGGCGCAATTGATGGCTGATCCGCAGGCACAGCAGGCGCGCGAATTCGATGATAAAGGCGAAGCAAGCGTTGACCTGAATGTGACTGGCCAGCAGCCACAAGGTTAACAGTCCGCTTTAAAAGAGTTTTTTATCAAACTGTACGGTAATAATTACCGGTCAACTGTCCGTGTGTTTCTTGCAGCGCCTTCTATAGGGTAAGTGCCTGACCCACTGATCCGGACAAGCTGTATGGTGCTCTCTTTCGATTTGCTTCTTGCCTTCACACTCTTCGCGTTCGTCACCTCTATTACCCCCGGCCCGAATAACATGATGCTGCTGGCCTCGGGCGTCAATTTCGGTTTCAGCCGTACGTTGCCGCACATGCTGGGTATCAGCATCGGTTTTTTTGTCCTGGTGCTGGCCGTCGGTTTCGGGCTGGGTAGCGTGTTCAAGGCATGGCCGCTTCTCTACACCATCCTGCGCTATGTCGGCGCCGCTTATCTGTTGTACCTGGCGTGGAAAATCGCCACGTCAGGTCCTGCCTCCGATAACGTCGACAGTCAGGGCAAGCCGCTGAGTTTCATGAGTGCAGCGCTGTTTCAATGGGTCAACCCCAAGGCCTGGATCATGGCGATTGGTGCCATTAGCACCTACACGCCGATGCAGGGCTATTTCTACAATGTGGTGGTGATCTCGGCGGTGTTTGCGCTGATCAACCTGCCCAGTGTCGGCATCTGGGCAGGCTTTGGCAGTTTGTTGCGCAATGTTCTGCGTGACCCGCTGGGGTTGCGCATCTTCAACGGCGTGATGGCCGTGCTGTTGGTGGCCTCGTTGTATCCGCTGTTTGTCGAGCATTGATGCCGGGCTATAAAGCCAGTTGCAAATGCCCGCCGGCCTGCTTGTGACGTGCCTGCAAGCGACGTTGCAGGCCGTGATGGAAATGCTCCAGCCCCTCATGCAGGCGCTCGGTGAGGATTTCGTCCAGGGTGCCGCCTTCTTCGTTGTCGTCGTAGCTGATCTGGGTATCGATGGCGAAGATGCCGTGCAGCACTTCCTGCGATTTGAGCGCCGACAGTACCGGTTTGAGGGCGTAATCCACGGCCAGCATGTGCGCGATACTGCCGCCGGTGGCCAGCGGCAGGACTACTTTGCCATGCAGTGCGCGCTCGGGGAGCAAATCGAGCAGGGTTTTCAGTGCGCCTGAAAATGACGCCTTGTAGACCGGCGTACCAATCAGCAGGCCATCTGCTTGCCTAACCGCTTCGATAAATTCCAGCACTTGCGGGCTGTCGAAGCGGGCGAAAAGCAGGTCCTCGGCATTGAAGTCGCGTATGCGCAGCGTGGTGACTTCCACCCCGTGGCTTTGCAACCAGCGGCTGGCATGGGCCAGCACTACGCCGGAACGGGATTTTGGGGAGGGGCTGCCGGAAAGTGAAACAACGAGCATATGGGATTTCCTTGCGATAAGCGTGTGTCTGTAAAGCAGCTTGTGTGCCAGCCTTCGCAAGGTCCGGTGATGGCCCGCAGGCATTGGGCTTGCGCGCTTTTCATACCGATGGTGCGGCGTTGCCATGCTGACGAAAAGCCAGCCAACTGTTGAACGACTGTTGCTCAGGCAACAGTTTCGCGTTGTTCGGCGGGCCAAAAAAATTCCCGCAAAACTGCTTGCAGGAAGATTTTCAAAGCGACGTCAGAGTCAGTTGCGGAACGCTGCTCCGGTCTGCACCACACTGGCCGAACCGAGCAACTGGCTGATGAATCGGCTCCAGCGGGTGATATCGGCTGGGCCGACAAATACCACATCCTGCGCCTTGAGCTCGAACTGCCCCGCCAGCAGGTAGGCGGTGGGCTTCCTGGCATTGAGGTGGTAAACGGTGGAGGTCGCTTCGGCAAAGTTTTCCGCACCGCGTATCACATACACCGCATCGCCATCTGCGCTGTCCGGGCTGAGGCCGCCGGAGTTGCCCAGCGCCTCCAGCAACGTCAGGCGGGTGGTGCCGAAGGAGATCACTTGCGGGTTACGTACTTCGCCCAGCACGTAGATCTTGTTTCGCGAATTGCTGTTCAAGTGGAGGTAATCGCCATCCTTCAGGAAGATTCTGCTCAGTTGCGAGTCTTTGCGGTTCAGCGAGTCGATGTCGATCAAGTAATCGCGGCCATCGCGGCGCAGGGTCAGACCGGCGAGGTTGGCATCGGTCAGGTCGACGCCCGCGACGCTCACGGCCTGCACCAGGCTCAACGGAATGTTGGTAATGGGTTGCGGGCCGGGCACTTTGAAGGAACCGGACAGGAGTATTCGCTGACTGTTGTAGCGCAGCACTTTGACGTCGACCTTGACCTCGGTGTATTGCGGCGCCAGCCCCATGCGCAACTGCTCGCGCACTTCGCTCACCGTTCTGCCGCTCGCGCGGATTCGTCCGACGTAGGGGAAGTAGAGCGTGCCATCGTTCAGCACTTCCCGGGTGTTGGCATCCAGCTGGTCTTGCGAGCCTGGCGCGGTCAGTTCCGGGTGTTCGAACACGGTGACCAGCAAGGTATCGCCAGCGCCAATCACGTATTCCGGAGTCTTGTAGTCAAGCAGCGCCTGCGGCAGTGCCTTGGCATCTGCGGTGGCGCGTTGTTGCTGTTGCTGAAGACTTTTCGGTGTGACCTCGACCAGTTGCGCCCGGGGTTCGTCTGGTTTAACGGTGGTAACGTCGTCCGGGGTCATGTGCTGCCCCGGGGCGAATGCGCAGCCTTGCAGCGCCAGGCTGGTGAGCAGTAAAGCAACTAACCTTGGATTCATTGGGTTTTTCCTTTCATGGCATTGCTCCTTTCTTTCGGCGTACCGACGAATTTCGGCGCGTTCGTTCACTCAGGGGAAGCGTCAGAATGCGTTCTTGTTGACGAAGCCTTTGAACAGCGTCAGCAGAATGATTTTGAGGTCGAGCCAGATCGACCAGTGCTCGATGTATTCCAGGTCGAATTCCACGCGCATGCGCATCTTGTCGAGTGTGTCGGTTTCACCGCGCCAGCCATTGATCTGCGCCCAGCCGGTGATGCCGGGTTTGACCTTGTGGCGCAACATGTAGCCGCTGACCTGTTTGCGGTACTGCTCGTTATGGGCGATGGCGTGAGGGCGCGGGCCGACGATGGACATGTCGCCGTGCAGCACATTGAAGAACTGCGGCAGTTCATCCAGCGAAGTGCGCCGCAAAAATGCCCCCAGCGGCGTTACCCGTGCGTCATTGCGCGTTGCCTGAAGCACCACATCGGCGTTTTCCTGAACGTTCATGCTGCGAAATTTCCAGACCATGATCGAACGGCCGTCCAGTCCGTAGCGGCGCTGGCGAAACAGCACCGGGCCCGCAGAGGTGAGCTTGATGGCCGCAGCGATGGCCAGCAACGGCAGGGCGATCAGCAGCAGAATCAGACTGGACAGGACGATGTCTTCGGCGCGCTTGACCAGGCTCCAGGCACCGTCCATGGGCGAATCGAAAATGCTGATGCTGGCCAGGCCATTGATGCTTTCACTGCGGGCATGCAGCAGGTCGAACATGAACACGTCGGGAATCAGGTACACCGAGGCGGTGGTGTCGCTCAAGCCGGTAATCAGCTCGCGCAATTGCGGCTCGGCGCTGAACGCGAGGGTGATGTACACCTTGTCTATCCGGCTTGCGCGGGCATCTTCGATCAACTGGTCCAGATCACCCAGCACTGGCAGACGGCGTTTTTCGGCCAGCAGATTCATCTGCTGCGGATGCGAGTC
Source organism: Pseudomonas sp. Pme6b (assembly GCF_058129925.1). Classification (NCBI taxonomy): domain Bacteria; kingdom Pseudomonadati; phylum Pseudomonadota; class Gammaproteobacteria; order Pseudomonadales; family Pseudomonadaceae; genus Pseudomonas; species Pseudomonas sp. Pme6b. The sequence continues at coordinate 3,784,617 of NZ_CM176704.1, read as the reverse complement.
GTAGAACCCCAGCAGGTTCAGCCCCATCCACGGCGCAAGGGAGATGGAACGCGCCAGTCGCTCACCGACCTGGCCGGTCCCGACAATTGCCACCCTGCGCGTATTGAAGCCGTGCCGACGCAGCCTGTGCAGGGCCAGGCGGATCAGCAGTCGATAGCCGCACAGCACCGCAAGCGCCAGGGCGAACCAGCTCATCTGGCCGTTATCGGGCAATTGCGTCTGGTTGAGCAGCAGGCTGTTCAGTGACAGCAGGGTGATGAAGGTCATCGCCCAGTAACTGAAAACCTTGGTCAATTCGCGCAGGATGCGCTCGCCACGCCATGAACCATATAGCTGGTGATATTCGCTGACCCAGTGAAATACCAGTACCGCGAGAATGATGTGCGACCAGGCCTCGATGCTGTCGCTGACCTGCAGCCCGGTTTGCCAGTAACCGATCAACACGATGATAATCAGGTCCAGCAGACGATGGGCGAGCGACAGCGCTGACTGATGGGCATGCAGAATGCCGCGGACGGAAGTGCGCATTGGAGGGGCTCGCTCAGACGGTTTTTATGGGGACGACACGGCCTGGCAGTTCGCTGCCCGGGACCGGCGCTGGTTGAGCGACGCGGTGCGGGTGGGGCAGGCGAGCCAGATGCACAAGATGCGAGGTGGCCAGACGGTTCTCGACGAAGGCTTTGATCTCCTGCTCGAAACGCGCCACCGAAAACCGTTCGGCGTTGGCCCGGCAGGCCTGCGGCGAGATGCGTGATTGCGCAGCTTCAAACTCGCCGATGGCGGCGCTCAGCGCTGCCACGGTTTGCTGCCGGTAGAGCACGCCGGTCGGTTGCGGTTGATCCAGGCCGTGCACGGTCTCCATGATGCCGCCCTTGCCGAACGCGATTACCGGCGTGCCGCAGGCTTGGGCTTCAACCGGGCTGATGCCGAAATCCTCCTCGGCGGCGAAGACGAACGCCTTGGCGCTGCGCATATGTTCCAGCAGTACCGCGCCAGGCTGGAAACCCAGCAGCGTTACGTTAGGCGCCTGCCTGGCAATGGCCTGCGCCTTGGCCAGGTCCGGTCCGTCACCGATCATGATCAGGCGTTTGTCCGGCATGGCGGCGAAGGCTTCGACGATCATTGGCATGCGCTTGTAGGGCACCATCCGCGAGGCACACAGGTAGAAGTCCCCACGCGCGCCTTGGGGGGTGAAACCGAGCGTGTCCACTGGCGGATAGATGACGGTGGAGTCACGTCGATACGCCTTCGAGATGCGTGCGCCGATAAAGCCCGAATTGGCAATGAATGCGTCCACACCGGTCGACGTACGTTGGTCCCACAGGCGCATGTAATGCAGGACCAGGCGCGCCAGACTGCCCTTGATTCCCTTGCCCAGCCCTGATTCCTGCAAGTATTGGTGCTGCAAGTCCCAGGCGTAGCGAATTGGCGAATGCACATAGCTGATGTGCAGTTGGTCCGGGCCGCAAAGCACGCCCTTGGCCACTGCGTGGCTGCTGCTGATGATCAGGTCGTAGCCGGAGAGGTCCAGTTGCTCGATGGCCAGCGGCATCAGCGGCAGGTAGCGTGAATAATGTTTGCGCGCGCCGGGAAGTTTCTGGATGAACGTTGTTCTGGCTACCTTGCCGCGTAGCTGCGCGCGGTCCTGATCGCTGAGAAAGTCGATGACTGCAAACAGATCCGCATCGGGCCAGATGTTTATCAGGGAAGCAAGCACGCGCTCGGCACCGGCGTAACTCACCAGCCAGTCGTGGACAATAGCAATTCTCATGGGCGTTCCTTGCTGTAATGGCCCGCGCTACTGCGGATGCGACAGGGCGCATGCTGGCGTTACTGTTGTGGGTTCAGGGTTTGCCTGCGGACGACTCGGGTACGACATGGCGCTTGCTCTGCGACGCAGGAGCAGACTCCAGCAGCGCATCGATACGCTGGGAAAGGCGTTGCGCGGAAAGGTCCCAGGAAAAACGCTGCACGTTATGCAACCCCTGAGCACGCAGCGCATTGCGCAACGGCGCATCCACCAGCACGCGCTGCATTGCTGCGGCCATGTGGCTGACGTCAAGCGGGTCGAAATACAATGCGCTGCCTTGCAGGACTTCCGGGATCGAAGCGGCATTGGCGGCCAGCACCGGGCAACCGCAGGCCTGGGCTTCAAGCGGCGGAATGCCGAACCCCTCGTAAAGCGAAGGAAATACGAACGCGACGGCACCCTGATATTGGCTGATCAGCTCGGCATCGCTGAGTCGCCCCAGAAAACGGATGCGCGGGTCACGGCAGGCGAGGTGTTGCAGATCAGGGTCGGCGAACAGTGCGCTGGCTGCGCCGACGATATGCAGTTGCAGGTCGGTGTGGCCACGCAAACTCAGAAATGCCTGAATCATCCGGTTGAAATTCTTGTGTACGGCGGGTGAGGAAACTGCAAGCAAGTATTTCGGCTGATCGACAGGTGTCGGCCCCGGCGTGAATTCGGCACTGACCGCAGCGGGTACGACCAGCACCTTGTCCTCGGCGTAGCCATAGAACGAGGTTATTTCCCTTCGCGAGAAGTTGCTGCCGGTGATCAGCGTTCTGGCGCGTGACAGCAGAATCGGGGTGATGGTCCGATAGGCCAGGCGGAATAGCCGGGTGTAGCTTTGCGGATAGCGCACATAGGTGATGTCGTGGTGAGTCGCTATCTGGTTGCCATAGAACATTGGCCCTGTGTTGCTGACTGAAATCAGCAGCGGGCTGCCCTGACGTTTCAGGTGAAGCGGCAGGTCGATCTGCTCCCACATATGCCCGGTGGAATGACCGATGCACTGGGCCTCCAGTGCGCTGGCACAGTCATGCAGCCTGATGGTGCGCGGAGCGACGAATACCAGATCGTCGCGCAGCCGCTTCAGGGCTCTGCACATCTGCTCTGCGTAACGCTGTACACCACTGACATCCTGGGTGAGGAACCGTGAATTGATGACAATCATCTCGAGCATCCTGCTGATGAGGGTGATCTGGCTGGTGCCAGGTTCTGTCCTTGAACGGGCTTGATGGGGCAGATTGCGCCCCGTTACTGTGTGACGTATGTACGGCGGTCCTGCAGGGTCTGGGCAAAGATGCTTTCGTACTGGTCCAGCATCAGGTCCAGGCTCATTAACGACGCGACACTGTTGCGTGCCTGGCTGCCGAGGCGTGCCAGCAGTTCCGGTTGCTGGTGCAGCTTGAGCATTGCCAACCCCAACGAGTCCGGGTCATCGGGATTGCACAGCAGACCGTTTAGAGGTTCCTGGATGATTTCCGTCAACCCGCCCATGCGGCTGGCGATGACGGGCAGGGCGTGTGCGCAGGCCTCGACGGCCACCATGCCGAACGGCTCATTCCACAGGGAGGGGACGATTGCCACGTCGATCTGGCGGTAGAAGTCTTCGGGCTTCTGGACGCCGACAAAGCTGATGTCCGGTGATGTGGCCATGGCCCTGAAGTGCTTTTCATCAGATGCCTGCCCACGCCCGGCAATCTGCAGGGTGGCTTTGAACGGCAGATGCTGAAATTGATCAATCAACCATCCCAGCCCCTTGTTTGTGGACAGCGTGCCCAGGTAACCGAAGCGCAACGGTGCATCATCGGCGGGTGCCTTGGGCTGCCCCGAAATCGGTGGAGTGAACGGGCTGGCGTTATGCACTACGTAACCCCGCGCGCCTTTGAAATAGCCCTGCGCCTGCAAGGTGTCGAGCATGAAGCGGCTGACACCCACGACCGTGTCGACCTGTTCTGACAGCTGTGCATGATTGCTGCGCAACTGCGAGCACATCGTGCATTGGCGCTGACAGCTATGACCCTTCTTGAACATGGTGCTGGCCGGGCAGAGCAAGTAAAAGTCATGCAGGACCTGCACGATCGGGCGATTGGCCCCGGTTATTTCGTCCCACGCCGACACCGACCAGCCGGTGAGGTTATGGCACACCACCAGCTCCGGCTGCTCCAGTTCCACCACTCGCCTCACGTACTCGCGCATGCCGGCGTTGTAGCGATCGCGCCAGTGCCAGGCAAGCCGCGCCAGACGGCCCGGACGCTGGGCGATGAAGTGCCAGTACCGGTTGAGCAGGCCGGCGCGATAGACCTTGACCCGATTGACCTCTGCCAGCTGCAGGCCGGGCCGATCAGTGGTGGCCAGCACGGCGACGCTGTGTCCACGTTGCTGCAAGCCCTCGACAGTACGTTGCAGAATGATCTCTGCGCCGCCGCCGATATCGGGCGCATAAAGACTGCTGATAAACAGTATCTTCATAGCGGGTAGGCCTTGTTCAGGCCCAGCACGCTGGCTTCCCCGTCGTGAATGGCGTCGTTGAGCAGGTTCAGGCGCGCATCGGCGTCATAGCGCCAGGCATATAGGCTCAACAGGCAGAGAAATACCTGGCGATTGACTTGATAGAGCAGTGGGGAGGACGCCCAGATATGCCTGTCGAACCACGCCTGGTTACGCGCGGCGTAATAAGCGCGCAGGTCCGATCCGCCCGACAAGTAGCTTTCATAGACGTTGCGGGTGCGCGCCTTGATGTTCCATGAGTCCTCGAGATCCTCCAGCAGCGCTTCGGGGACCAGAAATACCTTCCCGCCACCGTCGGTAATGCGCCAGGTGTATTCGGTGTCATCGCTGTACAGCTTGAGCGCGTCCAGTGGCAGTCCGATCTTCTTGTACAGGCTGCGATGGGCCAGTAACCCCCCGTAGGTGGCGAAAGGGAGCTGCACCCGTTCCGGCATGGGCACGCTGGCACCGGGCTTTCCGAAGGGCAGGCGTCGCCAGATCTTGTATGGCAACTGGGCGATGTGAAAGCCGAAGAAGCTTGAGCGCCGCTGAATTGCGTAACGCAGCGGTACACCCGCGGCGATGTCCGCTTGATGCGTGGGGCGAAAGCCGAGCACTGCGCAATTGTCCTGGCCGTCGACCGTTTCCCGTTCTTGCAAAGACCGGTGCAGCACCTCAATGGCATGGGTGGTCGGCGCGTTATCGTCGTCCATCAGCCAGATGTAATCGTCGCCGTTTTCCAGCGCGGCCTTGATGCCTGTCGAATAGCCGTTGGCCGAGCCGGTGTTGTCAGGCAGCCAGATCACCTGAACCCGCTCGGGCCACTCATCGCACAGCGCCTGCAATGGTGCGATAGAAGCGTTGCTGACAATGATCACACGACCAATTAGCGGGCTCTCCAGTGAGCGGCTGATCAATATGTGCAGATAGCTGAAACGGTCACCATAGGTGAGCGTCACCAGGGTGATCTGGTGGGGCATGGTGTGGTTCCGGGGCTGGTTAAGCAGGCTGAGACGCATGTTTCAGGCACACGCCTTGGGCAGTTTCCTACAGGTGCGGCAGGCCTTACGCGCGGGCTTCGACCCTTGACAGGCTGCTGATGGGCAACACCATTTTTTGCTGGCGTTGCAGCATGTTGAGCAGAATCACCGCACGCTCGGTACCGTCTCCGCTCAGAAAGATGGCTTCCACATCACTCCAACTGCCCGTCGTGATCATTACCGGATCACCTTGAATAAATCGTGCTTTGGGCGCAGGTGTGGAGAGTCGCTGGCGGATCTGCTCGATCAGATGATCGCGGACCGGCACCGGGTGCCCGCCGAACGTCACAATGCGCGAGACGCCGCGTGTGGAGCGAATCGGGTACCAGTTGTCCTGTACCTGATCCATCTGAATGAACAGGTAACCGGGAAACAAAGGCTCGTCGGCCTGAACCCTGGCAGCGGTTTTTTTCACATCGACCTGCAGCGGTCGGTAGCACTGGAAATGCTGGCGTCGCAAATGCTCTTCGGCGCGGGCTTCCTGACGCGGTTTGGTCTGGATCAGATACCAGCGAGCTTCCTGGGCGGAGAGGGCCATGATTAATTCCTTTTAAATGAAACAGCTCAGTGAACGGCAGGCGTCAATACGGGTTATCGGGGCGCAGGGTGGTAGTTGTAGCCATAGGCCGCGTAGTCGTAATCGGACGTCGTGGCCTTGCGCACCACCGCGTTGAAAATGGCACCCTTGATCAGAATTCCGTTCTGGCCCAGGCGGCGCTTGCAGGCTTCGATTTCCTGGGCGGTGGTCATGCCGAAACGAGCAACCAGCAGACAGGTACCTGCCTGGCGACCCACCAGCGTCGCGTCGGTCACAGCGAGGATGGGTGGCGTGTCAATCAGGATCAGGTCATACAGCGGCGACAATTCGGCCAGCATCCTGTTGAAGTTGTCATGCATCAGCAGTTCCGAGGGGTTGGGTGCCGCGAAACCACAGGACATAAAATCCAGATGCCGGACCCGCGTCTGATGGATGACTTCGGTGCACCGCAAGCGGGCGGCCAGCGTGTCGGACAGACCGTGTTTGGGCTGCAGGCCAAAGAGCCGATGCAGGTAGCCTTTGCGCATATCGGCATCGATCAGCAGAACCCGCCTGCCGGTCTGGGCAATGATGGTTGCCAGATTGCTCGATACAAACGATTTGCCGGCGCCTGGTGTCGGGCTGGATATCATCAGTACGTTGTTACGCGCCTCCAGCATGGCGAAGTGCAAGCTGGTACGCAGGCTGCGCAGCGATTCGATGGCCAGCTCGCCGGGTGCGGCAATGCTCAGCAGTCTTGAATCCTTGCTGTCCTGATCGCGCTTTTCCAGGCGTTCCTGCTGACGCGAATGGGGCAGTGATGCGTAGACCGGCATACCCAGACTTTCGATGACTTCGGCGCTCTCGATGCCCCGATAGAACGCCTGGCGCACGAATACGATGGTCATCGCGACCAGTGCGCCGATCAGCACAATCAGCGTTTTCATCGGTTTGACGGGTTTCTCGACATTGGTGTCGGCGTTGTCGATGACCCGCACATTACCAATGCTGCCAGCACGCAGAATGTCCTGCTCCTGACTCTTGTTGAGCATCAATGTGTAGGTCTGGCTGATGACCTGCATATCGCGGGTCAGACGCAGCAACTCCTGCTGGGTCATGGGCAGCGCATCGATCTTCTTCAACAGGCCTTGTTTCTGTTGTTCCAGCTGGTTCATCTGGCTCATCAGGCTGCGATAGGTCGGGTGCTCACGGGTGTACAACCGTTCCAGCTCTACACGCCTGAGTTTCAGTTCGGAAAGCATCGAGTCGAGGCTGACCACCTGATCAAGCACGCCTTTGGTTTCGATGCTCAGGTCCACCGACCTGGCGCTGGTCTGGAAGGTGTTCAGCGCAGTCTCCGCGTCCTCCAGCTGTTTGCGCACGGCAGGCAACTGCGAGCGTAGAAACTGCAGCCGCTGCGCGGCCTCGGCCGAACTGCGCTCCACGTTCTGGCGTACATAAAGATGGCTGACTCCGTCGAGAATCCGGTTGGCCCGCTGTGCGTCCTGGTCCTCAATGGACAGGTAGATGATGCCCGAGTCCCGGCCTGCTTCGGCGATTTTCAACCGGTTCTGATAAACCAGCGCGGTGCTGAGCGTGCGCTGTCTGGAGACACTGAAATCGGTACCGGGACGCGCCCGCAGCGCAGCGACCTGAATCTTCACCCCGTTGCCTTCGACAATGCGGTTGATGGTGCCGCCAAGCAGCAGATTGTGCTCGTTGTCGTAGAGCGAGAACTGGCCAGGCTTACCTGCGGTGAGGGTGAGTTTTTCGCCAAGCAGGTGCTCCGGCACCTCCAGTTGGAATACCTCGATATTCTCGCCACCCCACGCGTATTGCGTCAGGCCGAATAACGGCTTAGCCAATTCACCGTCGCGCACTGGCTTGAAGGTACGGTATAGGTAAGGGCCGATTACCGGAAAGAAATCAGGTGTCTGCAGCGTATTGAGCTTCAGATCGTCGACGACCTTGCCCAACAATGCGCGCGACTTGATCAGCTCGATCTCGGTGGTCGCCTGCGACACTGACAATGGCTTGGCGCTGACCTCCGGGGTGCCCTCGATGCCGATTTTTCGGGGCTCTATCTGGATCATGGCGGTGGCCTGATACACCGGAGTGGCCAGAATGGCATAGCCCAGACCGATCAGAAAAAACAGGCTGACGGTCCACAGGATCAGCGCTTTGTGATCGAACAGCATGCGCAGGACCGCTGCCAGATCAATCCGGGAGTCCTGGTGGAAATCCAGCGAAGGACGGTTCATGACGGTCATTTATCCTGTTGCTCCTGACTGAAAATGAGGAAGCCAGTCGTCAATGCAGCGTGAGAGCTGCGTGTAGGTCTGTTCAAAGGCTGATGCGGGACGTCGGTAAGGGTCGGCGATGTCGAGCGGGTGTTGCCATTTACCGATCAGAAAGGCTTTGCCGCGTACTTCGGGTGCGAGTTTGAGGACGTCGGCAAAATGTGCCTGCTCCATCAGCAGAATCAGGTCGGCCTGGCGTAGCAGATCACGGCTCATCTGCCGAGCTGCATGGCGCTGCGGCTGTACCCGGTGCGTTTGCAGAACCTGCCGAGCCGCCGGGTCGATGGACGAACCTGACAGCGCGGCGATGCCTGCTGACTGAACGCGCACCTGCGTGGCCTCCAGGCGTTGATGCAGTATCGCGACGGCCATCGGGCTGCGGCAGATGTTGCCGACGCACAACACCAGTACGTTACTGAACATGTGCTTTGCCACTGGTCTGGAACAGGCGTCTGCTCAGGTTGACGACAACATTGCCGGCCACTTTCCACAACGTCTGCAGTTTGTGGCGGGGGGCGAGCGCGGCCAGCGAGAGGCACACCGTCTGCATCAGGAAGTGTTCGTACAGGGGCTGATTGCCCAGACGATTGTAATAGTTGGCCAGGCTTGAACAGGTCTGCAGGTTCATATGCAATTTGCGTTTGTCGCTGCGCATGGAAAACACGCCGCCGGGGTGCAGCCGATAGGCAGCCGGCTTGATCTGCGCCATGAACTTGCCTTTGCCGTAGGCCCCCAGCAATGACCACCAGCACATATCGTTCAACGGTGCACCGCACATGCTCAATTCGGGCGGTATTGTGCTGAACACATTGCGAAAGCAGACGGTCAGGGTCGACAGGCGTCTGGCCTGTTGCAGCTCCAGCGCCGTAGCGTCGCTGCGCAGCAGGCCTTGCAGTTGCACGCCATACTGGCCGTATTCGTCGAAGGCGAACGCGTCGTGATAGGTGATGACGTAATCGGCATGGCTCTCGAGAAAGTCCACTTGCAACTGTAGCTTTCGCGGATCAGTCCAGTAATCGTCGGCTTCGCAGTAGGCGATGTAACGGCCGCGGGCTTCGGCGAACAGGCCCGGAACGCAAGGTGCGCCCTGACTGTACTGGTTGACCTGTTGATAGAAGGGCCGAATGATCGTCGGATACCGCTCGGCGTAGTGCGCAATGATGCGTGCAGTGCTGTCCGTGGATGCATCGTCGTTGATCAGGATTTCGAACCTGAAATCGGTCTGCTGTGACAGAAACCCGTCCAGTGCCTGAGCAATGAAGGCCTCCTGGTTGTAGGCGGGGCATATGATGCTCAGCAACGGCGGTGCCATGCAGGCCTCGTCGGTATTTTTTGCAGTGTCGTCCATGGCTCAGGTACTCGGTTTGCTGAACAAAACATAGATTTTTGACGCTAGCGGCCCATGGCTTGCCGCCACCAGTGCCAGAGTGACAAGGCCGCTGGCGGCGAGCGCCAGCAGCAGGCTGCCACGGCTTTCATCGGCAATCAGATGGAACACAGGCGCGCTGATCGCCAGGCCCGCAGCGGTCATCGCACTGATCCGCAGAATGTCGCTCAACCATTGGCGATGAAGGCCCGGTGCCAGGTGCCGATGGACGATGACGGGCCATATGGCGAAGGACGTCGCACGCAGAAAAAACCACGCCAGCGCTGCGCCGTAAACGCCTTGATAATGGATAGCCACGAACATTACAGGCACGCTGATCAGTGTCGAAATCACGCTGTACCACAGGTGCAAGTGCATTTGGCCATAGGCGTATTGCAGGTAGAACTGGAAAGCACTGGCAGCCATGATTCCGCTGCCCAGCGCGTACCAGCCCAGCACCGGTCCACTCCAGCGCGCAGCTGTGTGATCACCCGTCCAGGCGATAATCAGCGGCTCGGCATACAGGGCAATTACGCCTGCCAGAGGGAACAGAAAGGTACAGGCAAGGCGATTGGCTGCCAGAAACAACGTGTGCATGTCGTCGCGCCTACCTTCGGCCACCAACACAGTCAGGCGCGGCAAGAGCGTCTGAACCAGCGGGTTGCTCAGCATCACGATGCCCGTGGCGATCAACGCAACCAGTGAGAAGTAGCCGTACTGGTCCAGTGGCAGCAGATTCGACAGCAGCACCTTGTCCACCTGAGTCAGCACAATCCACAGCACTGCGCTTAACGACAGACTGGCGGCGAAGGGCAGCAGCGGCTTGATCAGTTGCCAGTCCAGGCCGGTCAGCCAACGCGGCGCAGGCATCAGCCTGCGGGCTTTGCTGGCAAAAAGCAGGGCTTCGAGCAGCCCGACCACGAGCTGAAATACAAAAAAGTCTTGTGGGTCTCGGGAGAACTGACTGACCAGCAGCAAGCCGCCGAAGTAGCGCAGCGTTGCAATCGACACATTGGCAGCGTTCAGCCAGGCATGCTGCTCAAGGCCCTGAATGGCGCTTTTATAGAGTGTCGAATACAGGCGCAAGGCGATGACGATGCCCATCAAGGTGATGCAATGCGCCAGAGTGTCGGGTTGCAGCGTATTGGCGTTCAACCATTGTGCTGCGATCCAGGGACTGGCGACATGGACAAGCAGGCCGCAGAGCATCGTGATCGGTAGAAATATCAGTTCGAATGAGCGCAGTAGACGGCCCAGGCTTTTCTCGCTCACGGGAGTGCCTTGCTGATGTGCCACTGCGCGCACCAGGCTGGGAGACAGTCCCGCGTCCAGCAGTTGCAGCCAGGCTTGCAGCAGGGTGAAGAAACCGATCAAGCCGTAGGCCTCGGCACCCAGATGGCCCAGATAAAACGGCATGATCAGAATCCCGACCAACATTACATAGGCCTGTCCGCTGTAGTTCAGGACGGTGTTGCGAATGATCGAACGGCTGCGAATGACCGGGCTTGTGTCACGCATGATAGTCAGCAGACCCTGGCAGCGGAGCAAGCCGGGTAGTCCATATCTGTCACAGCACAGGTTTCGATCAGCGTGCGTATGACCAGGTCCTGCTCGCTTTTCAGCAGGCCGGGATAGATCGGCAGGCACAGCACTCGTTCGCTCAATGCTCTGGACACAGGCTGGCCGGGCTGTGGCTGCAGGTATTCAAGGGTGTCCAGTGAGGGGTAAAAATAGCGGCGAGGGTTGATCTTGCGCAGGTTGAGCGCGGTGCGCACCGTCAACAGCTGTTGCTCGTTACGCAGCGCCACCGGGTAATAGCTGTTATTGAGTTCGCTGTCGGCCTGGGGGTTTTGCAGATCCAGGTAGCTTTCCAGCGCTGACGTATAGCGGTGAGCGATTTGCGCGCGCTCTTCAAGGATGTTGCCTATGTTGTCGAGAATGCACAGCCCCATGGCTGCGGAGAATTCATTGAGCTTGGCATTGATGCCGATGCCGTCGATTCGGTCTACTGCCGATATGCCAAAGTTGCACATCAGGTGGGCGCTTCTGGCCAGTTCGTCGTCGTTGGTGATGATCGCGCCGCCTTCGATCGTGTGAAACAGTTTGGTGGCGTGAAAGCTCAGGGTGCTGATATCGCCATGGTTGAGCACCGACTGGCCTGCATGGCGCACGGCAAATGCATGTGCGCCGTCATAGATCACCTTGAGCTTATGTTCACGGGCAATTTGCTGAATGGCTTCTACGTCGCAAGGATTGCCAAACACGTGGGTGCCCACGATTGCTGTGGTGTCTTCGACGATGCTGCGTTTGATGTGTTGCGGCGAGATATTCCAGGTGTCCGGATCGATATCGGCAAAGACCGGGCGAATACCTTCCCATTGCAGCGAGCTGCTGGTGGCGACGAAACTGAATGGCGTTGTAACAGCGCTGCCGCTCAACCCCAGAGCCCGATAGGCAACCTGCAGGGCCAGGGTGCCATTGTTGGTCAGAATAATGTGTTTGACGCCCAGATAGTCCTTGAGCCGGTCCGTCAGTTCCTTGGCCAGCGGGCCGTGATTGGTCAGCCAGCCACGGGCGTAGATACCTTCGACGTAGCGTTTGAACTGGTCGATATCACCCAGATACGTCTTGGTCACATTAATCATCGAAGCCTCCATGTTTCTCTGAATCGGGGTGTTGCCGAGTGCGTGACCGGACATCTTTTTTTGCGTGCAGGCGCTGCATTGCTTCAGGCAACGCTACCGCCACACCGAACGCGTTCAGCACTTTAAAAATAGATTGGGGAGTCAACAGACATCCGCCGGCGCCTGATGAGCACCGTGGAAATAACTGACAGCGTGGGACGGAACCGCGGTCGACTTCGGCTTGATTATCCCGACGCCATGCTCTGCGGCATGTGCGTGACAACGGAATGCGCCTGACGGTCCTATATATCGGTCGCGGCAGGGTATCTGTCAAATTATTTCGTCAGATTTCTGTTATATTTTTGATAAATGGTAGAGCAGATTTTATAACTATATGATTCATAAGTGTGTCAAAAAAATATCATCTTGCAGGTGTATTTAAATGACACGCTGAACGTGCTTTGCAAGACGTCAATAAAGTCGCTGGATTTTACAATCTGCGCCTCTTTATATTTCCAATTGATCTATTTAAATATCAATTAATAATTTTTTGTTCTATTCGGTTTGGTGCATGATCGTGTTCATGGACTGCAGGCAGGAGAACGAACATGAAAGAGCCAGTGCTGTATTTTGATTACGCCGCCACTACGCCTGTGGACGAGCGTGTTATCAGGGTCATGGTCGATTGTCTGGGTGTGTCAGGCAATTTTGGCAACCCTGCATCCAGCGCTCATTCATTCGGACAAAAGGCCCGCGTTGCGGTAGAAATTGCCCGTGAGCAGGTTGCCCGTCTGGTAGGTGCTCAGGCCTCGCAGATCATCTGGACCTCCGGTGCCACCGAATCCAGCAATCTGGCGCTCAAGGGCGTGGCTCAAGAACGCGCGAAGAGGCAGGCAGCATTCGCCGGAGGCAGATCCGGTCATATCATCACCAGTCAGATCGAACACAAGGCAACCCTTGATACTGCGCGGCAACTTGAGGAAGAGGGCGTCGAGGTTACCTGGCTGGCACCGGACAGCGATGGCCTGATCAGCGCCGACGCGGTCAGTGCCGCTTTGCGCGATGATACGTTTCTGGTCTCGCTGATGCTGGTCAACAACGAACTGGGTACAGTCAACGACATCGCGGAAATCGGCAGGCGGGTAAGGGCTCACGGCGCATTGCTGCATGTCGACGCTGCGCAGGGCGCTGGCAAGTTGCCGATTGACTTGAGTCAGCTCGCGGTAGACCTGATGTCGCTTTCTGCACACAAAATCTACGGGCCCAAAGGGATTGGCGCGCTGTATGTCGGCCCGCGCGCGCAGCAACGGGTTCTCGCCCAGATTCACGGAGGCGGGCATGAATGTGGTCTGCGCTCCGGCACCCTGGCGACGCATCAGATTGCCGGGATGGGTGCGGCCTTTGCCCTGGCGGCCGAAGTGCTTGAAGAAGAAGTTGTTGAAATACAGCGGCTCAATAGTCTTCTCTGTGAGCGACTGGCCGATATTCCGGGGGTGTGTATCAACGGCAGTCCCACCCAGCGGATTGCCCACACCCTCAGTTTTACGTTTACCCACAACGATCTCGACATAGCAGCGCTGGGCGACAGACTTGCCTTCTCTTCCACCTCGGCCTGTAACTCGGCGAAGAACCTGCCTTCACACGTCCTGCTGGCTCTGGGACTGAGTCCGCAGGCTGCCGGCCAGACCATACGTCTGAGCCTGGGGCGCTTCACTCGTGATCAGGATATCGAGCGTGCGGTCGAGTCGATTCATGCCTGTCTGATTCAGCCAGCGTTCTGGGCGGTTGCTCAGTCTCGATGAGTGCTCCATTATCTGAACCGGTGAAAGCAGTCAATTTCCGGGTCAGCAGGAGAGTCAATGAGCACGCAATCCAATGCCAGTTCAGAAGTGGCAGAACGTTTGGCGCAAACCCGCGCCTTGATGAGCAGGGAGCGCATCGATGCCTATCTGGTGCCGTCAGCGGATCCGCACCTCTCCGAATACCTGCCCGGCTATTGGCAGGGGCGCCAGTGGCTGTCGGGTTTTCACGGCTCGGTCGGTACACTGATCATTACCCAGGACTTTGCAGGCATATGGGCTGACAGTCGCTATTGGGAGCAGGCAACCAAGGAACTGGCAGGTAGCGGTATCGAACTGGTAAAACTGTTGCCCGGCCAGCAGGGTCCGCTTGAATGGCTGGCAGACGAAGCCAAAGCCGAAAGTGTGGTTGCCGTTGACGGGGCGGTCCTGGCCGTTGCCTCTTCGCGCACTCTTGCAAGCAGGCTTTACGCGCGCGGTGCCCGCCTGCGTACGGATATCGATCTGCTCACCGAGCTGTGGCAGGACCGTCCCGCCTTGCCGTCTCACCCAATCTACGAACACTTGCCTCCTCAGGCATCTCTGGACCGTGGTGAAAAACTGGCTCGTGTTCGCCAGATCGTTGCCGAGCGAAACGCTGACTGGCACTTCATCGCAACACTGGATGACATAGCCTGGCTGTTCAATCTGCGTGGCGCTGACGTCTCCTACAATCCGGTTTTCATAGCCTTCGCCCTGATAGGCCCGTATAGCGTCACGCTATTCGTGGACTCACGGAAAGTGCCGGACTTGGTGCGTTCGCGTCTGGAGCGCGACGGTATCAATCTCATGGAGTACACGCAGATTGGCGCAGCCTTGCGCGAGCTGCCGAAAGACGCACGACTGCTGGTTGACCCGGCGCGTGTTACCTGCGGCTTGCTCGATTATCTGGACAGTGAAGTCACGCTGGTCGAAGGGCTTAATCCGAGTACGCTGCTGAAGTCGCAAAAAACCGAGACCGATGCCGGTCATATCCGTCAGGCAATGGAGCAGGATGGTGCGGCACTCTGTGAGTTCTTCGCCTGGCTGGACAGCGCGCTGGGACGTGAGCCCATCAGCGAAGTGACGATTGATGAAAAGCTTACTCAGGCACGGGAGCGACGTCCGGGATATGTTTCACCCAGCTTTGCAACCATTGCAGGGTTCAATGCCAACGGCGCGATGCCGCATTACCGAGCGACTGAAGCTGAGCACGCGCAGATAGAAGGTGATGGCTTGCTGTTGATCGACTCGGGCGGTCAATACCTTGGTGGCACCACCGATATCACGCGCATGGTTGCGATCGGAACGCCGAGTGCCGAGCAGAAGCAGGACTGTACGCGGGTTCTCAAAGGCGTTATTGCGTTATCGCGCACGCATTTTCCCAAAGGCATTCTTTCGCCGTTGCTGGATGCCATTGCCCGAGCGCCAATCTGGAGTGAAGGCGTCAACTACGGTCATGGCACCGGGCATGGTGTCGGGTATTTTCTGAACGTCCACGAAGGGCCACAAGTTATTGCCTATCAGGCACCTGCAACGCCGCAGACAGCAATGCTCCCAGGCATGATCACGTCTATTGAACCTGGTACTTACCGGCCCGGGCGCTGGGGTGTGCGCATCGAAAACCTGGTGATTAATCAGGAAGCGGGCACTACCGATTTCGGCGAGTTCCTGCGTTTTGAAACCCTGACGCTTTGCCCGATCGATACGCATTGCATCGAGGTCTCGATGTTGAACGAGGAAGAGCGCACCTGGTTGAACGATTACCACGCTCACGTTCTTGCGCGATTGAGCCCTCTACTGCAGGGTACAGCGCTGTTGTGGTTGCAGGCACGCACGGTCGCTGTCTGATATCTCGAAGCGCGTTACCGCAGGCTCAGTCCTGCGGTAACGGATCCGTCAGTGGCGTGCTTTTTCTACAGACAATGATCATGCTGCGGCTGGTATAACCAGCGGGGTTGAGGCCGAACGGATAGTCTTCCGGCTCTTCTGTGGCATCGCCCGATTTTGCGATGACCTTGAACGTCCTTGACGCACAGGCGTTGGTCGCAAGCTCATAGCATTTGGCCCAGGAAGACGTCAGGCCGGAGCAGTTGATGTGAATGCCGCGCTTGCTTTGCTTGACGGGTTTGGATGTAGCTGCACAACCTGCCACAGCCAACATGGCCAATACGATAAAAATGTATTTCATTCCTTTCCTTAGCGGGCCATTGCTGATCGCGATCCATCCGGTTGACTGGATCATGAGTCGGTAAAACTGTGACGCAAAACTCTCGAACATGAGTAGGTCAGGCGTAAACATGGCGCATGCGCTCAACAAATGCTAGTGCCATGTCGCTTCTTGACCTTGTGACTGCTTGGTCAGTTCAGTCGGCAGGGACCAATTGAGGTTTTGTGTTTGCAGAACCAAGGGTGGCGCCGATGGACGCGAAGATGATTGCGCCAATTGCAAGCCATTGGGTCAGTGAAAGGCTCTCGTGAAGAAACACCAGACCTGACAGCGCTGCGAAGACAGGCTCCAGGCTTGCCAGTGTGCCGAATGTGCGTGCCGACATTCGCGTCAGCGCGATCATTTCCAGGCTGTAGGGCAGGGCGGTCGACAGAATGGCGACACCCAGCGCTGCCGGTACCAATGAAATGTCAGATAATGCAGAGCCTGCGTGTATCACGCCGACAGGTCCGATGAAGAGTGCGGCAATCATTACGCCAAGCGCGGCGGTCTGTACGCCGTTGTCTGCACCTGCTTTATGCCCGAACACTATATAAGCGGCCCAGCACACTCCGGCCCCCAGGGCATACGCAGCGCCGAGCAGATCAATCGCTTCGTTCGAGGTCCCGAGGGGGATCAATAGCAATAAGCCGATGACTGCCAGCGAAACCCATAGAAAATCGATGGGCTTGCGCGAAGACAGCAGAGCTACAGCCAGTGGACCGGTGAACTCCAGCGCGACCGCGATTCCCAAAGGCACAGTCTGCAACGACATATAGAAAAGGAGGTTCATGCTGCCCAGCGCAATGCCGTAGATCACCACAGTGCGTAGCGATTTTGCGGTCAGATTCGCTCGCCATGGGCGCAGGATGGCGATAAGGATAAGGCTCGCAAATACCAGCCTCAAGGTCGTGGTGCCTTGCGCGCCCACTACGGGGAAAAGACTCTTTGCCAGTGACGCGCCG
>NZ_CM176704.1:797500-3765000 GCF_058129925.1 Pseudomonas sp. Pme6b | reverse complement strand
TCAGCTGGGAGAGCGCCTGCCTTGCACGCAGGAGGTCAGCGGTTCGATCCCGCTTGGCTCCACCACTTACTGCTTCTGTTTGAAAGCTTAGAAATGAGCATTCCATTGATCCTGACGATCAGTGCATGAATGTTGATTTCTAGTCTTTGATTAGATCGTTCTTTAAAAATTTGGGTATGTGATAGAAAGAAATAGACCGGGCACCTCTTTCACTGGTGTGTGTCCGGGCTAAGGTAAAGTTTGTGAATGCAAACTTTCGGCGAATGTCGTCTTCACAGTATAACCAGATTGCTTGGGGTTATATGGTCAAGTGAAGAAGCGCATACGGTGGATGCCTTGGCAGTCAGAGGCGATGAAAGACGTGGTAGCCTGCGAAAAGCTTCGGGGAGTCGGCAAACAGACTGTGATCCGGAGATGTCTGAATGGGGGAACCCAGCCATCATAAGATGGTTATCTTGTACTGAATACATAGGTGCAAGAAGCGAACCAGGGGAACTGAAACATCTAAGTACCCTGAGGAAAAGAAATCAACCGAGATTCCCTTAGTAGTGGCGAGCGAACGGGGACCAGCCCTTAAGTTGTATTGAGATTAGCGGAACGTTCTGGAAAGGACGGCCATAGTGGGTGATAGCCCTGTACGCGAAAATCCCTTTGCAATGAAATCGAGTAGGACGGGGCACGAGAAACCTTGTCTGAATATGGGGGGACCATCCTCCAAGGCTAAATACTACTGACTGACCGATAGTGAACCAGTACCGTGAGGGAAAGGCGAAAAGAACCGCGGAGAGCGGAGTGAAATAGATCCTGAAACCGTATGCGTACAAGCAGTGGGAGCCCACTTTGTTGGGTGACTGCGTACCTTTTGTATAATGGGTCAGCGACTTATTTTCAGTGGCGAGCTTAACCGAATAGGGGAGGCGTAGCGAAAGCGAGTCTTAATAGGGCGTCTAGTCGCTGGGAATAGACCCGAAACCGGGCGATCTATCCATGGGCAGGTTGAAGGTTGGGTAACACTAACTGGAGGACCGAACCGACTACCGTTGAAAAGTTAGCGGATGACCTGTGGATCGGAGTGAAAGGCTAATCAAGCTCGGAGATAGCTGGTTCTCCTCGAAAGCTATTTAGGTAGCGCCTCATGTATCACTGTAGGGGGTAGAGCACTGTTTCGGCTAGGGGGTCATCCCGACTTACCAAACCGATGCAAACTCCGAATACCTACAAGTGCCGAGCATGGGAGACACACGGCGGGTGCTAACGTCCGTCGTGAAAAGGGAAACAACCCAGACCGTCAGCTAAGGTCCCAAAGTCATGGTTAAGTGGGAAACGATGTGGGAAGGCTTAGACAGCTAGGAGGTTGGCTTAGAAGCAGCCACCCTTTAAAGAAAGCGTAATAGCTCACTAGTCGAGTCGGCCTGCGCGGAAGATGTAACGGGGCTCAAACCATGCACCGAAGCTACGGGTATCATCTTTTGATGATGCGGTAGAGGAGCGTTCTGTAAGCCTGTGAAGGTGAGTTGAGAAGCTTGCTGGAGGTATCAGAAGTGCGAATGCTGACATGAGTAACGACAATGGGTGTGAAAAACACCCACGCCGAAAGACCAAGGTTTCCTGCGCAACGTTAATCGACGCAGGGTTAGTCGGTCCCTAAGGCGAGGCTGAAAAGCGTAGTCGATGGAAAACAGGTTAATATTCCTGTACTTCTGGTTATTGCGATGGAGGGACGGAGAAGGCTAGGCCAGCCTGGCGTTGGTTGTCCAGGTTTAAGGTGGTAGGCTGAGATCTTAGGTAAATCCGGGATCTCAAGGCCGAGAGCTGATGACGAGTGTTCTTTAGAACACGAAGTGGTTGATGCCATGCTTCCAAGAAAAGCTTCTAAGCTTCAGGTAACCAGGAACCGTACCCCAAACCGACACAGGTGGTTGGGTAGAGAATACCAAGGCGCTTGAGAGAACTCGGGTGAAGGAACTAGGCAAAATGGCACCGTAACTTCGGGAGAAGGTGCGCCGGTGAGGGTGAAGCATTTACTGCGTAAGCCCACGCCGGTCGAAGATACCAGGCCGCTGCGACTGTTTATTAAAAACACAGCACTCTGCAAACACGAAAGTGGACGTATAGGGTGTGACGCCTGCCCGGTGCCGGAAGGTTAATTGATGGGGTTAGCGCAAGCGAAGCTCTTGATCGAAGCCCCGGTAAACGGCGGCCGTAACTATAACGGTCCTAAGGTAGCGAAATTCCTTGTCGGGTAAGTTCCGACCTGCACGAATGGCGTAACGATGGCGGCGCTGTCTCCACCCGAGACTCAGTGAAATTGAAATCGCTGTGAAGATGCAGTGTATCCGCGGCTAGACGGAAAGACCCCGTGAACCTTTACTATAGCTTTGCACTGGACTTTGAATTTGCTTGTGTAGGATAGGTGGGAGGCTTTGAAGCGTGGACGCCAGTCTGCGTGGAGCCAACCTTGAAATACCACCCTGGCAACTTTGAGGTTCTAACTCAGGTCCGTTATCCGGATCGAGGACAGTGTATGGTGGGTAGTTTGACTGGGGCGGTCTCCTCCTAAAGAGTAACGGAGGAGTACGAAGGTGCGCTCAGACCGGTCGGAAATCGGTCGTAGAGTATAAAGGCAAAAGCGCGCTTGACTGCGAGACAGACACGTCGAGCAGGTACGAAAGTAGGTCTTAGTGATCCGGTGGTTCTGTATGGAAGGGCCATCGCTCAACGGATAAAAGGTACTCCGGGGATAACAGGCTGATACCGCCCAAGAGTTCATATCGACGGCGGTGTTTGGCACCTCGATGTCGGCTCATCACATCCTGGGGCTGAAGCCGGTCCCAAGGGTATGGCTGTTCGCCATTTAAAGTGGTACGCGAGCTGGGTTTAGAACGTCGTGAGACAGTTCGGTCCCTATCTGCCGTGGACGTTTGAGATTTGAGAGGGGCTGCTCCTAGTACGAGAGGACCGGAGTGGACGAACCTCTGGTGTTCCGGTTGTCACGCCAGTGGCATTGCCGGGTAGCTATGTTCGGAAAAGATAACCGCTGAAAGCATCTAAGCGGGAAACTTGCCTCAAGATGAGATCTCACTGGAACCTTGAGTTCCCTAAAGGGCCGTCGAAGACTACGACGTTGATAGGTTGGGTGTGTAAGCGCTGTGAGGCGTTGAGCTAACCAATACTAATTGCCCGTGAGGCTTGACCATATAACACCCAAGCAATTTGAGTCGAAGGACCAGATTGCGGTGACTGTGAAGACGACACGAACCGAAAGTTTGCGTCACAAACGCACCGAGCTATCACATACCCGATTTGCTGAAGCGCGCCGCATGGCACGATTCGGTACCCGAATTTCTTGACGACCATAGAACATTGGAACCACCTGATCCCATCCCGAACTCAGCAGTGAAACGATGTATCGCCGATGGTAGTGTGGGGTTTCCCCATGTGAGAGTAGGTCATCGTCAAGATTAAATTCCAGAAACCCTCATCGCTTACGCGTTGAGGGTTTTTGTTTTTGAGGCACGATAAAGTCTTTTTCGTACCGTGCAGATACAAAAAAACCACCTGGTCGAGGTGGTTTTTTATTTTCCGGGAGAATCAATCCCCGCGGTATTCGCACCCGCTGGTGCAGGTCTCATGAATACGAACGGCGGACAGCTCCGGCAGCAGAGGCTTCAGCTCATCCCAGATCCATTTCGCCAGGTTTTCGCTGGTTGGATTCTCAAGGCCGGGGATGTCATTCAGGTAATTATGATCAAGGCGTTCGTACAACGGTTTGAAAATAGCCTTGATTTCCGAAAAGTCGCGGATCCAGCCTGTGTGAGGATCAACCTTGCCAGCCAGATGAATGCCGACACGAAACGAATGGCCGTGCAGACGTCCACACTTGTGACCCTCTGGTACGTGAGGGAGGCGGTGTGCTGACTCGAAGGTAAACTCTTTGAAGATTTCCACTGTGTATTGGCCCCGGAAAAATGGCGATCGCAGACGCGATAAATGCAATCGGCCAGTTTAACAGCAATGGCCTGAAACTCCATGCAGGGCTTGTGTGTGACGATTCCTTCAGATGCGATTGATGGCACTCGGCCAGATCTATTCAGTTTGAGTTAAGTTGTACGGGGTAAGGTAAACGCCATAGAAGCATCGACCGCTATGGACTCCTCCAATAATGAAAACGCTGACAACCCTGCTGGCGGCCCTGACATGTGTTCTGACTTCATGTGTCATCCAGGCGCGTGGTGTCGACCCGCATGAGGTATTGCGCCTCAGTAATGCGGGCACTCTCCAGTCTGCTGAAAAGCTCGATGCTAACGCCCTCAGCAAGCACCCTGGTGCCAGTATTCTTGATACACAGTTCAAGAATATATACGGCAGGTACGTTTACAATGTCGAGCTGCGTGACAAGCACGATATTGAGTGGGTTCTCGAAATAGACGCCGCTACGGGTCAGGTCTACAGGAATCATCAGGATAACTAATGAATGTCGACAAGCGTCTCTGTGTCATCCTTGGTTTGAGTCTGACCTGCTCTTTTGTCTATGCCAGGGATCTGAATCAGGATGAAGCGCTCAGTCTGCGGCAGCGTGGGGTGATACTGCCTCTCGAACAGTTTATCGAGCGCGCGCTGGGTCTTCATCCCGGCGCTCGCCTGCTGGAGGCTGAGCTTGAGGAAAAAAATAACATGTACGTGTATGAATTCGAGTTGCTGACCCCGCAGGGTGTTGTCCGTGAGCTCAAGTTCGATGCGCGCGATAGCCGATTGCTGAAAGACGAGGATGATGACTGATGCGCCTGCTACTGGTTGAAGACCATGTTCCTCTCGCGGATGAGTTACTCGCTGCGCTGGGACGGCAAGGCTATGCAGTCGACTGGCTGGCTGACGGTCGTGACGCGGTTTATCAAGGCGCAACCGAGCCCTACGACCTCATTGTTCTGGATCTGGGGTTGCCCGGCATGCCCGGGCTTGAGGTTCTCCAGCAATGGCGCGGCAAGGGCCTGGCTACCCCCGTACTGATTCTGACGGCACGAGGTTCGTGGTCAGAGCGTATAGAAGGCTTGAAGTCGGGGGCTGACGATTACCTGACCAAACCTTTTCATCCTGAAGAACTACAGTTGCGTATTCAGGCCCTGTTGAGGCGTTCGCACGGGCTTGCCAACCAGCCAACCCTGGAGTCTGCCGGCCTTAATCTGGATGAAGGTCGCCAGAGTGTCAGCCGGGATGGCGTTGATATCCAGCTCACGTCTGCAGAGTTTCGTCTGCTGCGCTATTTCATGCTCCACCCTGGACAGATTCTCTCCAAAAGCCATCTCTCTGAGCACTTGTACGATGGCGAAAACGAGCGTGACTCCAATGTCATCGAGGTCCATGTCAATCACCTGAGGCGCAAACTAGGCCGCGCAGTGGTCGAGACACGCCGTGGCCAAGGCTATCTGTACGGCGGAGCCGGAGGTTGAAATCCATACAACGGCGTCTGAGCCTGGGTCTTATCGCCGTTATGGTCGTTGTTGGCCTGGTGATGGCGCAGACCAGTCTCTGGCTGTTTGAAGTGGGCCTGCAGCGCTATCTGGAGTCGGGCTTACGCAACGAGAGCGAGAACCTGCTGGTGGCGCTGGTCCGAGGTCCTGCCGGGCTGCAACTGGATGACCATCGCTTGTCGGGTGCTTATCAGCGCCCGCTGTCCGGCCACTATTTCCGCATGGACTTGCCGCAGGGCCACTGGCGCTCCCGTTCTTTGTGGGATTTTGAGCTGCCGCAGCCTGGGGTGGGGTTGCACGCTAACCTTGAACTTGGCAAGACCGGGCAGTCGCTGTTGATGCTGACCAGCGAATACCGAAAGTTCGGCAAGCAGATTTCAATTACCGTCGCCCAGGATTACACGCCGGTCAGGGCGAGCTTTCGTCTCATGCAGCAGATCGGGGTTGGGCTCGGGCTCGCAGCGCTGATCCTGGTGCTGGTTTTGCAGCGCATCACTGTACGCAGGGCGCTTCGGCCTCTGGAAACCGTTCGCGAGCAGATCTTCCAGCTTCAACAGGGTCAGCGTTCGCAACTGGACAATCAGGTGCCCCTCGAGCTTGAGCCCCTTGTGGCTCAGATCAACCATCTGCTTGCGCATACTGAAGACAGCCTGAAACGCTCACGCAATGCACTGGGCAATCTGGGGCATGCCTTGAAGACACCGCTTGCGGTATTGCTCAGCCTGGCCCTCAGTGGACAGCTGGACGGCAACCCCGCACTGCGCAAGACGTTGCAGGAGCAATTGGAAAATATCCGTCTGCGTCTGGAGCGTGAACTCAATCGGGCCCGTCTTTCCGGGGACGCGCTGCCCGGAGCCCGTTTCGACTGTGATGCTGAACTGCCCGGGCTGTTTTCCACTTTGGGCATGATTCATGGTGCCCACCTTCATTTGGTCAACGATGTCGAAGCAGGCATGCATCTGCCGTGGGACCGGGAGGATATCCTCGAACTGCTGGGCAACCTTCTGGACAACGCCTGCAAGTGGGCCGACAGCGAAGTGCGTCTGAGCATTCTCAGTCAGGCTCAGGGCTTCAGCCTGCTGGTGGACGATGACGGGCCCGGTATTCCGGAGTCGCAGCGCGCAGAGGTGTTCAGCCGTGGCGCTCGCCTTGACGAGCAGATTACCGGTCATGGCCTTGGCCTGGGGATTGTGCGCGATATCGTCGAGGCCTGGGGCGGCCAACTGCAATTGCAGGAGAGCCCCGCTGGTGGCCTTCGCGTACGCATTGATCTTCCCGAGCGCACCGCTCCATAAGTTGCCAGCCTGTAACTTTCAGAGTCTTCATACAAAAAAATACGCCAGGTCTTAATGTCCGTCGGATGCCGCCGATAGCCTGACAGGTATCTCTGACTCATAAAAATAACCATAAGGCCACTCCTATGCGTCTCAGTCTGAAAGCCAAGGTTCTGTCGCTGGCAGTCCTGCCGGTTCTGATATTTGCGCTGGTGATCAGTGCCACCACGGTGTTCATGCTGCACCGGCAGGCAGAGCGCGAGGTCAGTGATACGCGAGAGCGTTTGCTCTCTGAAGCCAAGGCAACGTTGCAGAACTACGTTGCGATCGCCATGACGGCCATCAAGCCGCTTTACGAGGCTGCAGCGCCGGGTGATGAAACTGCGCGCGCTAATGCGATCAAGCTGCTTTCCTCCATCAGTTATGGCAAGGATGGTTATATCTTTGGCTATGACTCTCAGGTAATCCGGATATTCCGTAGCAACAGTCCTGATGGCGTGGGCAAGAGTTTCAATGACGCCCGCGATGCGAACGGGGTCTACATCAACCGCGAACTGGTGGCGGTCGGCAAGGCGGGCACTCACTATGTGATGTACTCCTCGGCCCTGCCTGGCAAGACTGAACCTGTGCCCAAGATTGGCTACACGGATTATCTGCCGAAGTGGGATCTGATCATCGGTTCTGCCGTCAATATAGACGGCATTGACGCTAAAGTTGCCGAAGTCAGGCAGAATGTCGAAGCGCGCCTGAAGGAAATGCTGTACAGCATTTTGGGTATCACCGTCCTGGTGCTGGTCATCATTGGCGTCATCGGGATATTGATGGCCGGCACTCTGCTACGTCCGCTCGGTTTGATGAAAAACAATCTGGATGACATCGCGGCGGGTGAAGGCGATCTGACTCGGCGTCTGGCCATTACCAGTAATGACGAGCTTGGTGATCTGGCTGGTTCGTTCAACCGGTTTGTCGACAAGATCCACGGTATGGTTCGTCAGGTCAGTGAAATGACCGGGCAACTCAATGGACTGGTCGGAGAAGTGTCATCCCAGGCACAGCGCTCGGAAACCGCCATGGACCGTCAGCGCCACGAAACAGATCAGGTGGCGACCGCAATCAATCAGATGTCGGCTGCGGCTCAAGAGGTCGCCAAGAGCGCGCAGGGTGCCTCCGTGGCTGCTCAGCAGACCGACGAGCAAGGGCACGCCGCCAAGCGCGTTGTGGACGGCAGCATCAGACAGATTCATGCGCTGGTAGACGACATCCGCAAAAGTGGCTCGTCACTGGATGTTCTGCAAAAGGACGTTTCTTCGATCGTCAGCGTACTGGGCGTCATTCGCTCTATCGCCGAACAAACCAACCTGCTCGCACTCAATGCCGCCATCGAGGCCGCGAGGGCAGGGGAAGCAGGGCGTGGTTTTGCTGTGGTTGCCGACGAGGTTCGGGCGCTGGCCAGCCGCACCCAGCAAAGCACGCAGGAAATTCAAGGGATGATCGGTCGTCTGCAGCAGGGCACTCAGGAGGCTGTTACGGCAATGCGCCGTTCCAGCGAAGCTGGCGACGGGACCTCTGCGCAAGCCAACGAAGCAGGAACATCGCTGGTGACCATAGGTGAGTTGATCGCGACGATCAATTCGATGAACGCGCAAATTGCCAGCGCAGCCGAAGAGCAAACGGCAGTTGCCGAAGAAATCAATCGCAGTGTTCATCAGATCGCAGGTGCAGTCGAAAGCGTCGCCGACGAAACCCGGCAAAGTGCACAGACCTCACGCAGCCTTGCCGAACTGGGCTCGCGCCTTGACAGTCTGGTCGGCCAGTTCCGTGTCTGATGCTTGCGTGGCAGGGGCGCTGATGTCCGCAACAGCCTGCGCCTGCCATCGCGGTCATATTGCCTTCATAGAAGATGGCACTCGTACGTTCAAGTGCTGACTAAGCTGTAGACCGGGCGCGAGGCGCGGTCTACTGACATGGACAGGACATGAACGAAACCACGTTGCAATACAAAACCCTCATTATGCTATTGGTGCTGGTCACCATTGCCTTCATATGGATTCTGCTGCCGTTTTACGGCGCAGTATTCTGGGCGGTCATTCTCGGGATCATCTTTGCGCCTGTGCAGCGCAGGTTGCAGATCAAGTTCAACTGGTCACGCAACCTTACCTCCCTGTGCACCCTGACAATCTGTCTGGTGATTGCGATTCTGCCAGTGATCGTCATCAGCGCCTTGCTGGTTCAGGAGGGCACCACGCTGTACAAGAATGTCGAGAGCGGGCAACTGGATATCGCCGGTTATCTCGCCGAGTTCAAGGACCTGCTGCCGCATTCGATCCAGGCACTGCTCGACCGACTGGGCATGGGCGATCTTGAAGGATTGCGCGACAAGATCACCAAAGGGGCAATGCAGGGCAGTCAGTATCTGGCGACTCAAGCGTTCAGCTTCGGGCAGGGCACCTTCGATTTCGTGGTGAGTGTGTTCATCATGTTGTACCTGCTGTACTTCTTCCTGCGAGATGGGCAGGAGTTGGTACGCAAGATACGTACGGCCTTTCCGTTGGGCGAACAGCAGAAGCGTCGTCTGCAACTCAAGTTCACTCGAGTGGTACGTGCCACGGTCAAGGGCAACGTCGTGGTAGCGGTAACGCAAGGTGCGCTGGGCGGTTTTATCTTCTGGGCGCTGGACATCCCGAGTGCGTTGCTGTGGGCGGTGATCATGGCCTTCCTGTCGCTGTTGCCCGCTGTAGGGGCGGGGATTGTCTGGGCGCCAGTGGCTGTCTACTTCCTGCTCAGTGGCATGATCTGGCAAGGTGTAGTGCTGGGGTTGTTCGGTGTTTTCGTGATCGGTCTGGTGGATAACGTGCTGCGTCCGATCCTGGTGGGCAAGGACACGAAAATGCCGGACTACCTGATCCTGATTTCAACGCTGGGTGGTATGTCGGTCTTTGGTCTGAACGGCTTTGTGATAGGGCCTCTGGTGGCTGCGCTGTTCATCTCCAGCTGGGGTTTGTTCAGCGGTGCCAAGAAGCCGATGAAGCTGCCGGGCTAGTTTTCCAGAGACAAAAAAAACCCTGCTGAATGGCAGGGTTTTTTGTTTCTGGATGATCAGCCTGCTACATGCAGACCGGCATTGACCACCAGATCGAGCAGCGGTTGCGGGTACACACCCAGCACGAATGTCAGGATCGCGACGGCCAGCAGCATAACGCCGCCAGTGCGCTGCGCCCAGTTGATCGCTGCATCGTGGCGTGGAAGCTTGTTGTCGACCAGATACATGGTGACCATCACTCTCAGGTAATAGAACACGCCAATGGCGCTACCGATCACCAGTGCTCCGATAAGCCACCACAGTTGCGACTCGACACCGGTGGCAATGATGTAGAACTTGCCGATGAAGCCTGCGGTAAGCGGGATACCTGCCAGCGACAGCATCATCAGGGTCATGACTGCCGTCAGGTACGGACGACGCCAGAACAGCCCGCGGTATTCGAACATCGCATCGGCATCACGTCCGCTGTAAGGCGAAGACATCATGGTGATCACACCGAAGCTGCCTAGCGAGGTCAGCACGTAAGTTGCCAGATAGACACCAATCGCCTCGACCGCCATGCCTTTGCTGGCCACCAGCGCAATCATCAGGTAACCGAAGTGGGCGATGGAGGAGTAGCCCAGCAGACGCTTGAGGTTGGTCTGAGTCAGCGCCAACAGGTTGCCGACCAGGATCGACGCTACGGCGATGACTGCCAGCACGTCATGCAGTACGCCACTGCTGGCTGCCGGTGAAATCTGGAACAGACGCACCAGCACGGCAAACACTGCCACCTTGCTGGCCGTAGCCAGGAAGGCCGCTACCGGCGCAGGAGCGCCTTCGTAGACGTCCGGTGTCCACAGGTGGAAAGGCACCAGCGACAGTTTGAATGCAAGGCCCACAACCATCATGCCCAGACCCAGGCTGGCAATCGGGCTTGGCATCCCTGTCGCGGCAATGGCTTTACCAATGCCCTCGAAGCTCAGCGAGCCGGCTTCTGCGTACAGCAGCGCCATGCCGAACAGCAGGAACGCTGAACCTGCAGCCGATAGCACCATGTACTTGATGCCGCCTTCCAGCGAACGCTTGTTGAAGAAGGCATACGCCACCAGACCGTAGACCGGCACCGACAGCAGTTCCAGGCCGATGAACAGGCCCGCCAGATGCTGAGCACTGACCAGCACCAGACCACCGGCAGCTGCCAGCAGGATCAGCAGGTAAAGCTCTTCACGATTGCCTGGATAACCTGCCTTGCCGTCACCCAGATAGGCGTGTGCCATGGTCACACAGGCCAGGGTAGAGGCAAGGATGATTGCCATGTAAAGGCAGGCAAAGTTATCGATGTGCAGCAGTGGTGTCACGACCAGTGGGGCAACTTTCAGTGCCGGATAGATCGACAGCAGGGCCAGGTTGAGACCTGCTACTGAAAGCAGGAACGTTTGCGAGTGATTGCGGCGCCATGCGATCGCCAGCATCACCACTACAACGGTGAGGCTGGTGATCAGCAGTGGCGCAAGCGCAATAAAGTGTTGAATCGTCAGGTCCATAGCGCTCTTACCGGGCCGAAGCGAGTTGAGTGAAGGCAGTGCCTAGCCATTGCTGCACGCCGTGCATGGTCGCTGCCGATGTGTCGAGGAACGGCTGCGGGAAAACCCCGAGCACGACCAGCAACACCGCAAGGCCCAGCACCATGATCATTTCACGTCCGTCCATGCCCTTCAGAACCTCGTCGGACTTCGACGGGCCGAAGTAGGCGCGGTGGATCATGATCAGCGAGTAGACAGAGCCGAACACCAGGCCGGAGGTAGCGATCGCCGTGATCCATGGTGAGCTGGCGAAGCTGCCCAGCAGAATCAGGAACTCACCTACGAAGTTACCAGTGCCCGGCAGACCCAGAGAGGCGGCGGCAAAGAACAGGCTGATGGCCGGGATGTAGGCGATACGCGACCACAGGCCGCCCATCTCGCGCATGTCACGAGTATGCAGGCGCTCGTACAGCTGACCACTGAGAATGAACAGTGCCGCAGCCGACAGGCCGTGGGCGATCATCTGGATCAGTACGCCTTGCAGCGCTTGCTGGCTGCCGGAGTAGATGCCGATCAGTACAAAGCCCATGTGCGAGACGCTGGAGAACGCGATCAGGCGCTTGATATCGGTCTGGGCAAACGCCAGGAAAGCGCCGTAGAAGATACCGACCAGGCCCAGCGTCATTGCAATCGGTGCGAACTCGGCCGATGCGTTGGGGAACAGCGGAAGGGCAAAGCGCAGCAGACCGTAAGCCGCCGTCTTCAGCAGGATACCCGCCAGGTCGACGGAGCCTGCAGTCGGTGCCTGGGCATGCGCATCCGGCAGCCAGGAGTGCAACGGCACCACCGGCAGCTTCACGGCAAAGGCAATAAAGAAGCCCAGCATCAGGATATATTCGGTACCCGGTGCCAGTTTGGTCTTCAGCAGGTCGGCGTAGGCAAAGGTGATCACGCCGGTCTGATTGAAGTGCACCAGCACCAGACCCAGGATCGCCACCAGCATGATCAGGCCGCTGGCCTGAGTGAAGATGAAGAACTTGGTGGCTGCGTAGATACGGGTTTTCTTCCCATCCGAAGAACTGTGACCCCAGAGCGCGATGAGGAAATACATCGGCACCAGCATCATTTCCCAGAAGAAGAAGAACATGAACAGGTCGATGGCCAGGAACACGCCGACCACACCGCCCAGAATCCACATCAGGTTCAGGTGGAAGAAGCCTACCTTGCGCTGGATTTCCTTCCACGAGCACAGTACCGACAACACGCCGAGCAGGCCGGTCAGCAGGATCATCAGCAAAGACAGGCCATCGAGTGCCAGATGCACGTCGATGCCGAAGCGGGTGATCCACGGGTGGTGGAATTCCAGGGTCCAGGTCGGATCGGCACCCGGCACCGGCGCGTAGCCGAAGTTGCCGGTAGCCCACAGCCAGAGGCCGAGAACCAGTTCCAGGGTCATTGTCAGCAACGCAATCCAGCGCGGCAGGGTAGAGCCGAAGCGCTCACCTAGCCAGCACAGCAGGCCGCCTATGAAGGGGATCAGGATTAGCCAGGGCAGAATCATGACGGGCTCAATTCCTTTCGCAAATTCGCAAGGTTCATATCAGATCGCAACCAGAACGACGGCACCGAGTACCAGAACGGCACCCACGGCGATCGAGGCAGCATACCAACGCAACTGGCCGGTCTCGGTGCGGCTCATGATGTCATGACCGCCTTTGACCAGACGTGGGATCAAGCCGATGGTGCGGTCGAACGGATCACTACGCAGTACATGGCTGATTGCCAGATACGGCTTGACGAACAGCTTGTCGTAGATCCAGTCGAAGCCCCATGCCGCGAACCACCAGGCCGAGAGGAAACGGCCCGGAGCGCTGTTGGCGATAGCCGTCGCCAGGCGGCGCTTGCCGAGAAACAGCAGCGCTGCCAGCAGGATACCGGCCAGGGCGATGGCGCCAGAGGCGATTTCCAGACTGTGTTTGGCTTCGCCACCGGCATGGCCGACGCTCTGCGGTAGAACACCTGCCAGTGGCGGGGTGATCAGCGCGCCAATGAACGTCGACAGCACGATCAGTACCGACAGCGGCAACCAGTGAGCAATACCGTGACCTGCGTGTGCTTCGGTCTTGGCTTCACCGTGGAACGCGATGAAGATCAGACGGAAGGTGTACAGCGACGTCATGAACGCGCCCACCAGACCGGCATACAACAGGCCATTGTTACCGCTGGCGAATGCTTCCCAGAGAATTTCATCCTTCGAGTAGAAGCCTGCCGTCAACAGCGGCAGGGCAGCCAGTGCTGCACCGCCGACGATGAAGCTGGCGTAGGCCAATGGCAGTTTCTTCCACAGGCCGCCCATCTTGAAGATGTTCTGCTCGTGATGGCACGCAACGATCACCGCACCGGAAGCAAGGAACAGCAGCGCCTTGAAGAAGGCGTGTGTCATCAGGTGGAAAATCGCGCCTTCCCATGCGCCTACGCCCAATGCCAGGAACATGTAGCCGATCTGGCTCATGGTCGAGTAGGCGAGGATACGCTTGATGTCGGTCTGTACCAGCGCTGCGAAACCCGCCAGAACCAGCGTGACGCCGCCGACAATGCCTACCAGATGCAGTATGTCCGGTGCCAGTGCGAACAGGCCGTGAGTCCGCGCGATCAGGTAAACGCCCGCGGTAACCATGGTTGCTGCGTGGATCAGTGCCGAAACCGGTGTAGGACCGGCCATCGCATCTGCCAGCCAGGTTTGCAGTGGCAGTTGTGCCGATTTACCGACAGCACCACCCAGCAGCATCAAGGTCGCCAGCACAATCCAGAAATCGCCGACCTTGAAGTGTTCCGGCGCCCGGACCAGCAGTTCCTGCACATTGAGCGTGCCCAATTGCTGGAACAGGATGAACAGCCCGATAGCCATGAATACGTCACCGATACGGGTGACGATGAACGCTTTGAGCGCTGCATTTCCGTTGTTGCGGTTGCTGTAATAGAAACCGATCAACAGGTAGCTGCACAGGCCCACGCCTTCCCAACCGAAGTAGATGAACAACAGGTTGTCGCCCAGGATCAGGAACAGCATGCTGGCAATGAACAGGTTGGTGTAGGAGAAGAAGCGCGAGTAGCCCGCCTCACCGCGCATGTACCAGGATGCGAACAGGTGGATCAGGAAGCCGACACCAACCACTACGCCCAGCATCGTGACGGACAGACCGTCCAGATACAGCGCGAAGTTGGGCTGGAAGCCATCAACGTCCATCCAGCGCCACAGCACCTGGGTGTAGTGACCACCTTCCGGCGGTGCCACGTTGAACTGCCAGATGACCCAGGCCGTGACGATGGCTGAAAGGCCGATAGAGCCGACGCCAATGAGCGCCGCAAGGTTTTCCGATATGCGCCCACGAGAGAACGACAGCAGCAGAAAACCGATGAGGGGAAATATGAAAGTCAGAAAGAGAAGATTCATCCGCGCATCTCGCTGGCAGCATCGATATCGAGAGTGTGGAAGCGGCGATACAGTTGCATCAGGATCGCCAGGCCGATACTGGCCTCGGCTGCCGCAAGGCTGATCACCAGGATGAACATGACCTGCCCATCCGGTTGAGCCCAACGACTGCCGGCAACTACGAACGCCAGTGCAGAGGCGTTCATCATGATTTCCAGGCTCATCAACACGAAGAGAATGTTACGGCGCACCATCAGGCCGACCAGACCCAGGCAGAACAGGACCCCGGCGACCGCCAGACCGTGCTCAAGAGGGATAGCATTCATTGGCTTGGCTCCTTGGCCTCGTTGCGGCCCAGATGGAATGCCGTGACGGCTGCAGCAAGCAGCAGCATCGAGGCAAGTTCCACCACCAGCAGATAAGGCCCGAACAGGCTGATGCCGACCGCCTTGGCGTCGACTGTGGTGTGACTGATTGCAGCGCCAGTCTGATTGGCGAACAGTACGTACAGCAACTCGGCCAGCAACAGCGTGCCGAGAATCACCGGACCAATCCAGATGCCGGGTTTGAGCCATGCACGCTCCTGCTGAACCGAGGCTGGGCCGAGGTTCAGCATCATCACCACAAACACGAACAGGACCATGATCGCGCCCGCATAGGCAATGACTTCCAGCACACCGGCAAACGGCGCACCGAGGCTGAAAAAAGTCATGGCCACAGCGATCAGCGAGATGATCAGGTAGAGCAGGGCATGCACCGGATTCGTGTTGGTGATCACCCGCAGGGTGGACACAACAGCGATACCGGATGCGAAGTAGAAAGCGAATTCCATCTTTACTTCCTTAAGGCAGCAAGCTCTTGACGTTGATCGGCTCGGCTTCATTCTGTGCGGAGCCCTTGGGCTTGCCGCCGATGGCCATACCGGCAACGCGATAGAAGTTGTAGTCAGGGTTCTTGCCGGGACCGGAGATCAGCAGATCTTCCTTCTCGTACACCAGATCCTGACGCTTGAAGTCGGCCATCTCGAAGTCCGGCGTAAGCTGAATTGCGGTAGTCGGACACGCTTCTTCACACAGGCCGCAGAAAATGCAGCGCGAGAAGTTGATGCGGAAAAAGTCCGGGTACCAGCGTCCGTCTTCTGTCTCGGCCTTCTGCAGCGAAATACAGCCGACCGGGCATGCCACTGCACACAGGTTGCAGGCTACGCAGCGCTCTTCTCCGTCAGGGTCGCGGGTCAGAACGATACGACCACGGTAGCGGGGCGGCAGATATACCTGCTCTTCGGGGTATTGCAGGGTGTCGCGTTTGCGGAAGCCGTGGCCGAAGACCATGACCAGGCTGCGCAATTGGGTACCTGTACCCTTAACGATGTCACCAATATATTTGAACATGGGTCAAATCCTCACTGAACCGAGCCTGCCGGTGTGTTCAACAACACAATCGCAGCAGTCACCAGCAAATTGATCAGGGTCAGCGGCAGACAGAACTTCCAGCTGAAATCCATGACCTGGTCATAACGCGGGCGCGGGATGGAAGCACGCAGCAAGATGAACAGCATGATGAAGAACGCGGTTTTCAAGGCGAACCAGAAGAATGCCAGCGATGGCAGAATGTCGAACGGGCCGTGCCAGCCACCGAAGAACAGCGTGACCAGCAGCGCCGAGATCAAGATGATCCCGATGTATTCGCCCACGAAGAACATGCCCCATTTCATGCCGGCATATTCAATATGGTAGCCGTCAGCCAGTTCCTGCTCGGCTTCCGGTTGGTCGAACGGGTGGCGGTGAGTCACCGCAACACCCGCGATGAAGAACGTACAGAAGCCGAAGAACTGCGGAATGATGAACCACAGGTTCTGCGCCTGATATTCAACGATGTCACGCATATTGAACGAACCGACCTGAACCACGATGCCCATCAGCGCAAGGCCCATGAACACTTCGTAGGATACGGTTTGTGCCGAAGCACGCAGGCTGCCCAGCAGGGCGAACTTGTTATTACTCGACCAGCCGGCGAACAGCACCGCATACACCGACAGACCCGCCATGGCGAAGAAGAACAGCAGACCGATGTTCAGGTCCGCCACACCCCATGTCGGGGTAATCGGGATGACTGCGAAGGCAATCAACAAGGCGCTCATTGCAACAACGGGGGCCAGGGTGAAAATCACCTTGTCGGCGAACGGCGGATTCCAGTCTTCCTTGAAGAACATTTTCAGCATGTCGGCTGCAATCTGGAACATGCCGAACGGGCCTACTCGGTTCGGACCATAACGGTCTTGCCACCAACCCAGCAAACGACGTTCCACAAAGCTCAGCAGCGCACCGCAGACCACCACGGCCAGTAGCACGACAATGGCTTTGACGGCCGCAATGATTGCGTCGATCACATCAGGGGTAAACCAGGTCATTGCGCTGCCTCCTGCAGACCGTCAACTGACTTGCCGAAGATCGCTGGCGGAATGCCTGGCAGCCCGGACGGCAATGCCACAAGGCCCGCGCCCAGTTCTTCGTTGATGCGCAACGGCAGGGTCAGCAATTCACCGCCAACGCTCAAGGAGAGCAGGGCACCATCGTTGACACCCAGGCGATCGGCTTCGGATTTGGCCAGCGCTACATAAGCCTGCGGGATACGTTCCTGAACCGGAGCGGCCAGAGACGATGTTTCATCGCTGCCGAACAGGTGAAAGAACGGCACGACTTTCCAGGTGCCGCGCTCTGGAGAGAACGCGCGTGGAACGCTGGAGAACCATGACAGACCGTCGCCCTGGCTTTCGATCAGGCGTGTGCCCGGGTCGCCAGCGCGCAAGTGGCCACCGACTTCGTCCTGGAATTTGTTCCAGGCCTGCGGCGAGTTCCAACCCGGAGACCAGGCGAACGGCACTTGCTGACGAGGTTCGGCGGAACCTGAATAACCTTCCATGGAGAAGGAGAACGCTGTATCGATGTCTTGCGAGGTGCGCGGCTCATGCACGCTGATGTTGGCGCGCATCGCCGTGCGACCACTGTAGCGCAGTGGTTCACGAGCCAGTTTAAGGCCCTTGATCCGGAACCAGGCAGACGGCGCAGCGTTGACGATACCCGCCAGTTGCGGGGTGCTGCTGGCGCAGGCTTCGGTGACGTGATCGAGTTGCGTCCAGTCGACCGGCTTGTTCAACAAGGTGGCGCGCAGGGCATGCAGCCAGCGCCAGCCTTCGTGAACCAGAATGCTGGCATCCAGGTAGGTCGGATCGAACACCTGGAAGAAGCGCTGGGCGCGGCCTTCCTGGCTGACCAGCGTGCCGTCGCCTTCCGCGAAGCTGGCAGCTGGCAGGACCAGATGCGCACGATCACTGGTCGGGGTTTTCTGGTGGTCGGCGACGATCACGACTTTCGCAGCGCTCAGCGCAGCGTCGACGATTTTGGCGTCTACACGGCGATACAGATCGTTTTCCAGTACCACGATGGCGTCGGCCTGACCGGAAATCACTGCTTGCAGGGCGGCATCGACAGAATCGCCACCAAACATCGCCAGACCCATGCTGTTGGCTTCCGGCACGATCAGGCTGATGGAGCCTTGCTTGTCACGCAGCTTCAAGGCCTTGGCAATGTTTGCCGCCGCCTCGATCAGCGCTGTCGAACCCAGCGAGCTGCCGGAAATGATCAGCGGACGTTTGGCCGCGAGCAGGGCATCGGCAATACGTTGCGCCAGTTCCAGCGCCTCGCTGTCCAGACCTTCTACGGCCGGGGCGCTGGCGTCCAGTGCATGGGCAACGGCGAAACCGATGCGAGCCAGGTCGTCAGGTGCAGCGTGCACGCATTCTTCTGCGATATCGTCGAGACGAGTCTCGGCGAGGCTGGCAATGAACAGCGGGTTAAGTTCGTGCTGGCCAATGTTCTTCACGGCAGCGTCGAGCCACGGCTGGACTTTCATCGCCGCAGCCATGTCTTCAGCCTTGCCCTTGACGGCCTGACGCAGGCCCAGGGCCATACGTGCAGCGGTCTGGGTCAGGTCTTCGCCGAGCACGAAAATGGCATCGTGATCTTCGATGTCACGCAGGGTCGGGATCGGCAGCGGACTGTCGTTCAGGACCTTGAGGATCAGCCTGATACGCTCCAGCTCACCGGCTTCGATACCGCTGTAGAAATGCTCGGCTCCGACCAGCTCACGCAGTGCGTAGTTACTCTCAAGGCTGGCGCGAGGTGAGCCGATACCAACGATGTTACGGCCGCGCAGCAGATCCGCCGCCTTGTCCAGTGCTTGGTCAAGGCTCAGTTTGACCTGACCTTCGGCCAGCAATGGCTGACGTGGACGGTCTGTGCGGTTGACGTAGCCATAGCCGAAACGGCCTCGGTCGCAGAGAAAGTACTGGTTGACCGAACCGTTGTAGCGGTTTTCGATACGGCGCAATTCACCGTAACGCTCACCTGGGCTGATGTTGCAGCCGCTGGAGCAACCGTGGCAGATGCTTGGCGAGAACTGCATGTCCCACTTGCGGTTGTAGCGCTCGGAGTGGGTCTTGTCGGTGAACACACCGGTCGGGCAGACCTCGGTGAGGTTGCCGGAGAACTCGCTTTCCAGCGTGCCGTCTTCAACGCGACCGAAGTAAACATTGTCGTGAGCGCCGTAAACGCCCAGGTCAGTGCCGCCTGCGTAGTCTTTATAGAAACGTACGCACCGATAACAGGCGATGCAACGGTTCATCTCATGCGCGATGAACGGCCCCAGCTCCTGATTCTGGTGAGTACGTTTAGTGAAGCGATAACGGCGCTCGTTGTGGCCGGTCATCACGGTCATGTCCTGCAGGTGGCAGTGACCGCCTTCTTCACAGACCGGGCAGTCGTGCGGGTGGTTGGTCATCAGCCATTCGACAACACTGGCCCGGAAGGCCTTGGACTCTTCATCTTCGATTGAGATCCAGGTGTTGTCGGTGGCTGGCGTCATGCAGGACATGACGATACGACCGCGTGTGTCGTTCTCGTCCGTGTACTGCTTGACCGCGCACTGGCGACAGGCGCCAACGCTGCCAAGGGCAGGGTGCCAGCAGAAATAAGGGATATCGAGGCCCAGCGACAGACATGCCTGTAACAGGTTGTCTGCACCATCGACTTCGAGCGCTTTGCCGTCTACGTGAATAGTAGCCATGGTTCAAAGGTCTTCGTTGGCCCGTTGTCAGCGGGCGTGGCTAATGGAATCTCGGTAGTACCCGTATCGTTCAGCCCGGAGGGCGTCAGCAGGTACGAGGACGGCAGCCCGAACAGCCGCCGGCCGTTGTGTCTTGTTATGCGCCGACCACGGTCGGACTTTTGCCCGGGACGAGCGTGGTTGCGCTGGCTGGCGCAATACCGGCTTCGAACTCCGAACGGAAATACTTGATCGCGCTGCCCAGCGGTTCAACAGCGCCCGGTGCATGAGCGCAGAAGGTCTTGCCTGGGCCGAGGAAATTGACCAGACCCAGCAGGGTTTCGATATCCCCCGGCTGCCCCTGACCCTTCTCGATGGCACGAAGCATTTTCACGCTCCATGGCAAACCGTCGCGGCATGGGGTGCAGAAGCCGCAGGACTCCTGAGCGAAGAACTCTTCCATGTTGCGCAGCAGTGAAACCATGTTGACCGAATCGTCGACGGCCATCGCCAGACCGGTGCCCATCCGGGTACCGACCTTGGCAATACCGCCTGCGTACATCTGGGCGTCCAGATGCTCTGGCAGCAGGAAACCCGTACCGGCGCCGCCGGGTTGCCAGCACTTGAGCTTGAACCCATCGCGCATGCCGCCGGCGTAGTCTTCGAACAGTTCGCGAGCCTGTACGCCAAATGGCAGCTCCCACAAACCCGGGTTTTTAACCTTGCCGGAGAAGCCCATCAGCTTGGTGCCGTGGTCTTCACTTCCTTCGCGGGCCAGCGACTTGTACCAGTCGTTGCCGTTGTTGACGATGGCGGGCACGTTGCACAGGGTTTCGACGTTGTTTACACAGGTCGGTTTGCCCCAGACGCCTACGGCAGCAGGGAAGGGCGGCTTGGAGCGCGGGTTGGCGCGGCGGCCTTCCAGCGAGTTGATCAGCGCGGTTTCTTCACCGCAGATGTAACGACCGGCACCGGTGTGTACGAACAGTTCAAAGTCGAAGCCGGTGCCGAGGATGTTCTTGCCCAGCAGGCCGGCAGCCTTCGCTTCGGCCACGGCGCGGTTCAAGTGCTTGGCGGCCGTTACGTATTCTCCACGCAGGAAGATGTAGCCACGATAGGCTTTCAACGCACGGGCACTGATCAGCATGCCCTCGACCAGCAGATGGGGCAGTTGCTCCATCAGCATGCGGTCTTTCCAGGTGTTGGGTTCCATCTCATCCGCATTGCACAGCAGATAGCGGATGTTCATGGATTCGTCTTTGGGCATCAGGCCCCATTTGACGCCGGTAGGGAAGCCCGCACCGCCGCGGCCTTTGAGGCCCGAGTCCTTGACCGACTGGACGATATCGTCAGGCGACTGTTGCGTCAGCGCCTTGCGCGCTGCTGCATAACCGTCTTTGGCCTGATACTCGTCGAGCCAGACCGGCTCGCCGTCGTCACGCAGACGCCAGGTCAGCGGATGGGTTTCTGCCGTGCGCGCAATGCGGTTGGCAGGGCCGAAGGAAGTGATGGTCATAGGTAACCCTCCAGCATCTTGGCAACGCCAGCAGGCTGTACATCGCCGAAAGTGTCGTCGTCGACCATCACGGCCGGCGCCTTGTCACAGTTGCCGAGGCAGCAGACCGGCAGCAAGGTGAAGCGACCGTCAGCGGTGGTCTGACCCAGGCCGATGCCCAGTGAGCTCTTGATCTCGTCGACCACGTTTTCGTGGCCGCCGATGAAGCACACCATGCTGTTGCAGACGCGAATGATGTGACGTCCGACCGGCTGGCGGAAGATCTGGCTGTAAAAGGTTGCAACACCTTCGACGTCGCTGGCGGGGATGCCGAGCAAATCGCCGATTGCGTAGATGGCACCATCGGGCACCCATCCACGCTCTTTCTGAACGATCTTCAGGGCCTCGATGGACGCCGCACGTGGGTCTTCGTAGTGATGCATCTCGTGCTCGATGGCCGAGCGCTCGGTTTCGCTCAGGGCGAAACGGTCAGTCTGGATTAGCGGGCTATTCATGCTTAGCGGTCCACGTCGGCCATAACGAAATCGATACTACCCAGGTACGCGATCAAGTCCGCGACCATGCTGCCTTTGATCACCGAAGGGATCTGCTGCAGGTGCGGGTAACTCGGGGTGCGGATCCGGGTACGGTAGCTCATGGTGCCGCCGTCGCTCGTCAGGTAATAGCTGTTGATACCCTTGGTCGCTTCGATCATCTGGAAGGACTCGTTGGCCGGCATGACCGGGCCCCACGAAACCTGCAGGAAGTGCGTGATCAGGGTTTCGATGTGCTGCAGGGTGCGCTCTTTCGGTGGCGGCGTGGTCAGCGGATGATCCGCCTTGTACGGGCCTTCCGGCATGTTGCGCATACACTGATCGATGATCTTGATGCTCTGGCGCATCTCTTCTACGCGGACCATGCAGCGGTCGTAAGCGTCGCCGTTCGCGGCCAGCGGTACTTCAAACTCGAAGTTCTCGTAGCCGGAGTAAGGGCGTGCCTTGCGCAAGTCGAAATCGCAGCCGGTGGAGCGCAGGCCTGCACCGGTGACGCCCCATTCCAGGGCCTCTTTGGTGTTGTACGCGGCAACGCCCACGGTACGACCCTTGAGGATGCTGTTCTGCAGGGCAGCCTTGGTGTATTCGTCGAGGCGCTTGGGCAGCCAGTCGACGAAGTCCTTGACCAGTTTTTCCCAGCCACGAGGCAGGTCGTGGGCAACCCCGCCGATGCGATACCAGGCCGGATGCAGACGGAAACCGGTAATGGCTTCGATCACGGTGTAGGCTTTCTGGCGGTCGGTGAACGTAAAGAACACCGGCGTCATGGCACCCACGTCCTGGATGTAGGTACCCAGGAACAGCAGATGGCTGGTGATACGGAAAAACTCGGCCATCATGATGCGGATGACGTCGACCTTTTCCGGCACCTTGATGCCTGCCAGTTTTTCGACCGAGAGTACGTAAGGCAGGTTGTTCATCACCCCGCCGAGATAATCGATGCGGTCGGTGTACGGGATGAAGCTGTGCCAGGACTGACGCTCGGCCATCTTCTCTGCACCACGGTGGTGGTAGCCGATGTCCGGAACGCAGTCGACGATTTCTTCGCCATCCAGCTGCAGAATGATACGGAACGCACCGTGAGCGGAAGGGTGGTTCGGCCCGAGGTTGAGGAACATGTAGTCCTCGTTCGCGCCAGAACGTTTCATGCCCCAGTCTTCCGGACGGAAACGTGCGGCTTCCTCTTCCAGTTGCTGTTTGGCGAGTGTCAGGCTGTAGGGGTCAAACTCCGTCGCGCGGGCAGGGAAGTCCTTGCGCAGCGGGTGACCTTCCCAGGTTGGCGGCATCATGATGCGGCTTAGATGCGGGTGTCCCGGAAAGTCGATGCCGAACATGTCCCAGACTTCGCGCTCATACCAGTTGGCATTTGGCCAGATACTGGTGATGGTTGGCACACTCAGGTCGCTTTCAGACAGCGCTACCTTGATCATCACGTCGCTGTTTCGCTCGATCGACAGCAGGTGATAGAACACGGTGAAATCTGCACCGGGCAGGCCGCGACGGTTGGTACGCAGACGCTCGTCCACGCCATGCAGGTCATAGAGCATGGAGTAGGGTTTGGGAACGTTGCGCAGGAACGTCAGAATTTCAAACAGCCGCGCGCGCTCGACCCACAGCACCGGCATGTCGGTGCGGGTTGGCTGGGCAGTGAACGCCTCGGCGCCAAAACGGTTGTTCAGTTCAACGACGACGTCTTGGTCGTCAGCCTTGTAAGGCGGGATGTACAGAGCGTTGTCTGCAGTCATAGGTCTCAATCACTTCGGTCAACGTACAGAATCAACCCCGGTTCCTGTCTTTTTTATAAGAAGAACGGGCTGGATCAGACTTCGTCGGGGCTGCGCAGGTTGGTCACCTGAATACGCTGTTCGCGGCGCTGTTCCTTTTGCGACGGCATCTCGGCGCGGTATACGCCTTGATCGCCAACGACCCAGGAAAGAGGGCGACGCTCCTTGCCGATGGATTCCTGCAGCAGCATCAAGCCTTGCAGAAATGCTTCGGGGCGGGGCGGGCAGCCGGGCACGTAGACATCCACGGGAAGGAATTTGTCCACCCCCTGGACCACTGAGTAGATGTCGTACATGCCACCGGAGTTGGCACATGAACCCATGGAGATGACCCACTTGGGTTCGAGCATTTGCTCGTAGAGACGCTGGATGATCGGTGCCATCTTGATGAAGCAGGTACCGGCAATGACCATGAAATCCGCCTGCCGTGGCGACGCCCGGATAACTTCCGCACCGAAACGCGCGATATCGTGAGGGGCCGTGAAGGCGGTGGTCATTTCCACATAGCAGCACGACAGGCCGAAATTGTAGGGCCACAGGGAGTTTTTACGTCCCCAGTTGACCGCACCATTCAGCACGTCTTCCAGCTTGCCCATGTAGATGTTTTTGTGGACTTGATCTTCTAACGGATCGGAAACGGTTTCCCGTTTGCCGATGGGGTACTGCTCGTTAGGAGCGTCCGGGTCGATCCTGGTGAGATTATATTGCATCGCCAAAGCCTCATTGTTTCAGCTTCGCTTGCCGATTACGGCGACCTTCAGGAGCCCAGTCAAGAGCGCCAACCCGCCATAGGTAGACAAGACCTGCCAACAGAATTGCTATGAAAACGAGAGCTTCGACGAATCCGGTCCAGCCGCTTTCGCGAACGGACACAGACCAGGCAAAGAGAAAGAGGGCTTCGATGTCAAAGATCACGAAGAGCATCGCGACCAGATAGAATTTTGCGGAGAGCCGCAGACGCGCACTGCCGGTAGGCAGCATGCCGGATTCGAAAGGTTCGTTCTTGCTGCGGCCCCAGGCCTTGCTTCCGAGCAGGCTGGAAAGGCCGAGCATGAAGGCGCAGAGGCCGACAACACCCAAAAGGAAAATGGCGAAGCCCCAGTTATGGGCAATCAGACCTGTCGATTCGGGCATGCTGTCAGTCCTTGTTAGAGAGCAAAGGTCTCTGTGCTTGATAAAGAGTCGAGGCAGTGACGAAATGTCGCAGTGCGGTCAACGGATTG
The DNA here is from genome assembly GCF_058129925.1 of Pseudomonas sp. Pme6b. Taxonomy (NCBI): domain Bacteria; kingdom Pseudomonadati; phylum Pseudomonadota; class Gammaproteobacteria; order Pseudomonadales; family Pseudomonadaceae; genus Pseudomonas; species Pseudomonas sp. Pme6b. The sequence continues at coordinate 3,740,121 of NZ_CM176704.1, read as the reverse complement.
ATTTTATGTGCAAACAGTTGGCAAGTAAATTTTCTACATGAAATTTATTTACGAAATTAATCGCCCGCCGTCCTTTATCAGGGCTGTAAGGCATGCCAGCCGGGCTTCAGCAAGGTTTTGGCTAATTATGTTTTTTGGTGACGAAAAGGAATGAAAGACAATTTGAATGATAATTAATATCATTTAAATGGATCTGCATAGTTCGCCAAAGGATACTCGGAGCATAGTTATGCAGGGCACCGCTTATAAAGTGCGGTTTTTGTAGCATCTGTTCGTGAGCTGCACATTGTCCGAAATCAATACAGGCGCTATCTGACACAAAACACAGACCGCCCTTACGGACGGTCTGTGTTTTCAACGCGTTGCGCGGTGTCTCAGTGGAATTGCTCTTCTTCCGTCGAGCCGGTCAGTGCGGTTACCGACGATACGCCGCCCTGAATCACGGTGGTCATGTCATCGAAATACCCCGTGCCCACTTCCTGCTGGTGGGCCACGAAGGTATAGCCCTTGGCAGCATCGGCGAATTCCTGTTCCTGTAGCTTCACGTAGGCAGTCATGTCGTTGCGGGCGTAGTCGTGCGCCAGGTTGAACATGCTGTGCCACATGTTGTGAATGCCCGCCAGGGTGATGAACTGGTGCTTGTAGCCCATGGCCGAAAGCTCGCGCTGAAACTTGGCGATGGTTGAGTCGTCGAGGTTTTTCTTCCAGTTGAAGGACGGCGAGCAGTTGTAGGAAAGCAATTGGTCCGGGTACTCCTTCTTGATTGCTTCGGCGAAGCGGCGTGCCTCGTCCAGATCCGGCTTGGCGGTTTCACACCAGATCAGGTCGGCATAAGGCGCGTAGGCGAGGCCGCGCGAGATTGCCTGATCCAGACCGGCACGTACTTTGTAGAAGCCCTCATGAGTCCGTTCGCCTGTCACGAACGGCTTGTCATAGGGGTCGCAATCGGAAGTCAGCAAGTCGGCAGCGTTGGCGTCGGTGCGGGCCAGAATGATCGTCGGCACACCGGCCACGTCGGCGGCCAGGCGCGCAGCAACCAGTTTTTGAACCGCTTCCTGAGTCGGGACAAGCACTTTGCCGCCCATGTGGCCGCATTTCTTCACCGATGCCAACTGATCTTCAAAATGCACACCGGCGGCCCCCGCCTCGATCATGCTTTTCATCAGCTCGTATGCATTGAGCACGCCGCCGAATCCGGCCTCTGCGTCGGCTACTATTGGCGCGAAATAATCGATATAACCTTCGTCACCCGGAGCCTTGCCAGCTTTCCACTGGATTTGATCGGCGCGGCGGAACGAATTATTGATGCGCTTGACCACGGTTGGCACCGAGTCGACCGGGTACAGCGACTGATCCGGGTACATCGATTCGGCAGAGTTGTTATCGGCAGCAACCTGCCAGCCGGATAGGTAGATGGCCTGAATACCGGCCTTGACCTGCTGCACGGCCTGACCGCCGGTCAGAGCGCCCATGCAGTTGACGAAGTCCTTGTCTGGCCGGAAAGACGGCTTGGCGCCTTGGGTCACCAGGTTCCACAGTTTGTCAGCGCCCAGCCGTGCAAAGGTGTGTTCGGGTTGAACCGAGCCACGCAAGCGGACCACATCGGCTGCGGAGTAAGTACGGGTCACGTTTTTCCAGCGCGGATTTTCGGCCCAGTCTTTTTCGAGAGTGGCTATTTGTTGTTCGCGTGTCAGTGCCATTTTGTAAACCCCGAGAAGTAGGTCTTGATTAGAAGTCCTGCTCCGCCAAAACGCCTCGTTTATCGAAGGCACTGTAGATGGCTGCTCGCTGCTCGGAGAGCGACAGTCAAAGGCTTTTTGCGCAGCCTCCGATCAGCGGGAGCGAGGCAATCATGCCTCGGGGTATCGGGGTCGTCAAACAATTTGTAGTGCTTTTTTGATCTCACTACATAATTGCGTAATCAGACTGGTGAGTCACTAAAAGGCCCGTAGGTGCTGGGTTTCGCGCCAGCGCAGGCTACTCGAGGGTTTCGACCTTTACGCGCAAAATCATGTCGTCGCGACCCTGGGTTGAATAGCGTTGTGCAAGGCCACGCTGATCGGCAACCGATTGATCGCTATTGCTCGCCAGCGTGATCCATTCTCCGAGCCGGCCGCTGACCTGGCTATCGGTACTTTGCACTTTTATGGCATCAGCGCGCTCCTGACTCATGCGGTCATGGTTAGTGCTGATGCTCAGGTGAACGGTATCGCCGGTCACACTGGCAGTGACGTAAAAGCCCTGGGTTACATTGCGATATTCAGTATTGCTTTGGGAGTAGCCATAGGAATCCGTGGACGAGGAGGTCAGCGGAACGCTCTGGCCGATCTGGATAAGTGCTGGCGTACCTTCGCTGGTCTGCACTTGCTGAACGCTGCCCTCACGGCTGGCGGTGCCGTATTCTATGACGCGTGAGCCACTGCTGTTGCGCGTTGCGTTGTCGCTGGTGTCGACGCTAATCAACAGGCGTTTCGGTGCGGTGTCGAGTTGTGCGATAAGGGTGCGAAGTTCTTCTATCTTGCGCGACTCTGCATTGACAATCAGTTGATTGCCATAAGCGCTGACGGAGCCTTCGGTGCCTAGAAAGGATTTAGCTACGGGTAGCAGATCGGCACTGGTGCGGTAATTGAGAGGAACGACTTCGGTCGCTGAAAGGGCCTGAGTGCTGAATGCGATCAGCACTGAGGTGATTACCACGTTAAGCAGGTTAAGGACTGGCATGATCATTCTCCGCGATAAGCGCGTAAAGCATGAGTTTGCCAGTGTATCGGCTATAGTCGGGTAAGCTGAATGGGCCGCCACAAAAACGCCCTGGCATTTTTCGTCTCGACCTGAAAAGTGTCTAGCGAAAAAGAGCAGGGCGATCATCATGTAGTGCCTTGAAAAACGCCTACATAATCAGGTTTCAGGTGTTTCGCGGCGCATTTCGACGTGCGGTAAACCGGCTTCGAGAAACTCGTCACTGACCACGGCAAACCCGAAGCGCTGGTAAAACTCGACGGCCTGCACTTGAGCGCTGAGCTTCAGCGGCTCCAGTCCACGTTGTTCGGCCTCGTGGATCACCGCACCGAGCAACGCTTCACCGACTTTCATGCCGCGCCAGTCCTTGAGAACCGACAGCCGACCGATTTCACCGTCGGGCAGCAGGCGAGCGGTGCCTACTGCGTATTCCCCTTCATAGGCGAGAAAATGCACGGCAGTTGCATCTTCAGCGTCCCACTCCAGCTCCGGTGGCACCGATTGCTCGGCGATGAATACCGAATCGCGTATGCGCCGGATGTCGGCGTTGTTTTTCTGCCATTGTGCGACAGCTACGGTGACTTTATTCATCGGCAAATCCCAGACTTCCTTGTTTTACGAGTTCGCAAAGCAGATTGCGTCCATCGTCATCGGCCAACCATTGGCCGAGGTTTTCACTGTGCAATGCGTCGGCGGCACAGATCAGTTTAAGCAATTCGCGCAGACTGCCCGGCAACAGGCGGCTCTGACCACTGGCAAACAGTAGCAGATCGTCGTCGACTTCAGACCAGGCCAGTCTTGCACTCGGGTTGCGAATCAGCACCGCGCCCTGCTCGAGGCTATCGAGCAAGTCGTCTTCCTCCAGTTCCGGGCCGGTCACCAGTTCAGGGTAGCGCGGTTCGGTCATGAACTGGCCGAACCAGGTCAGCAGCAGGCGCTCGTCACTCATGTGTTCGGTCAGCAGCGCTTTGAGTCGATCCAGCGCATCGTGCTGGATCTGATGCGGATCGCTGACCGGTTGCGCGTCAGCGTCGGTATAGCGCTCTTCATCCGGGATGAACTGGCTGAGGAAATCGGTGAAATGAGTCAGGACCTCGGCAGCGCTTGGCGCGCGGAAACCGACCGAGTAGGTCAGGCAGTCGTCGACGGCAACGCCGCAGTGAGCCAGACGTGGCGGCAGGTAAAGCATGTCGCCCGGTTCCAGCGTCCACTCTTCGGTTTTTTCGAATTCGGCAAGGATGCGCAGGTCGGCATGCTGCAGCAGCGGGCTTTCTGCATCGCACATTTGGCCGATCTGCCAGTGACGCTTGCCGTGGCCCTGAAGCAGGAACACGTCATAGTTATCGAAATGCGGGCCGACGCTGCCACCTGGGGCGGCGTAGCTGATCATTACATCGTCAATGCGCCAGCTTGGCAGGAAGCGGAAGTTTTCCAGCAGTTCGCTGACTTCCGGAACGAACTGGTCCACCGCCTGCACCAGCAGGGTCCAGTCGCGTTCGGGCAGCTTGCTGAATTCATCCTCCGCAAAGGGACCGCGACGCAGCTCCCAGGGACGCTCGCCGTGTTCGAGGACCAGGCGGGACTCGACTTCTTCCTCTAGAGCAAGGCCAGCCAGCTCGTCCGCATCGATCGGGCTTTGAAAGTCCGGCAGAGCCTGGCGGATGAGCAGTGGTTTTTTCTGCCAGTAGTCACGCAGAAAAACGCGTGCACTGATGCCGCCCAGAAGTTGCAGAGGAATATCAGGATTCATGTGTAAGCCCTTGAAATGAAAACGCCCGGCACAGCCGGGCGTGTGCAATTTTTTTGCGTGTCAGATGCGCTTGGCCTGAGCCGCTGCGTTACCGATGTAGTTGGCTGGCGTGAGCTTCTTCAGCTCGACCTTTGCTTCGGCAGGCATGTCCAGACCGTCGATGAAAGTCTGCAGCGCTTCCGGGCCGATGCCCTTGCCGCGTGTCAGTTCTTTCAGTTTTTCGTATGGGTTTTCGATGTTGTAACGGCGCATGACGGTCTGAATCGGCTCTGCCAGAACTTCCCAGCACGCGTCCAGATCGGCAGCAATGCGTTGCTCGTTCAGTTCCAGCTTGCTGATGCCTTTGAGGCTGGCTTCATAAGCAATAACGCTGTGGGCAAAACCGACGCCCAGGTTGCGCAGTACGGTGGAGTCAGTCAGGTCGCGCTGCCAGCGAGAGACAGGCAGTTTGCTCGCCAGATGCTGGAACAGCGCGTTGGCGATGCCCAGATTGCCTTCGGAGTTTTCGAAGTCGATCGGGTTGACCTTGTGTGGCATGGTCGACGAGCCGATTTCGCCAGCAATGGTGCGCTGCTTGAAGTAGCCCAGGGATATATAGCCCCAGATATCGCGGTCGAAGTCGATCAGGATAGTGTTGAAACGCGCAATCGCATCAAACAGCTCGGCGATGTAGTCATGCGGTTCGATTTGCGTGGTGTACGGGTTGAAGCCCAGCCCCAGCTCGTCTTCGATGAACGCGCGTGCGTTGGCTTCCCAGTCGATATCGGCATAAGCGGAGAGGTGGGCATTGTAGTTGCCGACCGCACCGTTGATCTTGCCCAGCAAGGGCACTGCGGCGATCTGGTTGATCTGGCGTTCCAGACGGTAAACCACGTTGGCCAATTCCTTGCCCAGCGTGGTCGGGGACGCTGGCTGACCGTGGGTACGCGAGAGCATCGGCACGTCGGCGAAGCGGATCGCCAGTTCACGGATAGCATCGGCAATCTGGCGCATCAGCGGCAGCATCACAGTGTCACGGCCTTCACGCAGCATCAGGCCGTGAGACAGGTTGTTGATGTCCTCGCTGGTGCAGGCAAAGTGGATGAACTCGCTGACCTTGTCCAGCTCCGGCAGTTTGGCAGCCTGCTCCTTGAGCAGATACTCAACGGCTTTGACGTCGTGGTTGGTGGTGCGCTCGATCTCTTTCACGCGCTCGGCGTGCTCAACCGAGAAGTCTTCAGCCAGGGTGTCGAGGATGGCGTTGGCTTGCGCAGAGAACGCCGGGACTTCGGTAATCTGCGGGTGGGCCGCCAGACGCTGGAGCCAGCGAACTTCAACCATCACACGGAAACGGATCAGGCCGTATTCGCTGAAAATAGGGCGCAAGGCCTGGGTTTTGCCGGCGTAGCGGCCATCAACAGGGGAAACCGCAGTGAGCGAAGAAAGCTGCATGGGATGCTCTCGGACAGTCGGGCAACGAAAAGGGCGAATATCATACATGAAAAGTCACTCGGACCGGAGCCCGCTGACCAGCGTAGACAGCGCCGTGCCTGTGGTGGTGAAGGTCATTGGTGCGTGGCGGATCAGCCGTGCAGCAATGGGTAGAGTTCTTTCAATAGCTTGCGACGGCTGAACACCAGTTGCCAGCGATGACCGCCAACTTGTCGCCACAGGCGTGCGGAGCGAATGCCTGCCAGCAGGATGGCGCGAATCTTCGACGCGTTGTTCGGTTGCTGCAGGTTGCGCATGTCGCCCTGGACCTGAATGCGTTGGCGCAGGGTGCTCAGGGTGTCTTCATAAAGGGCGCCGGTCGCAGCGATCACGTTTTCGTGAGCGATACCGAAATGTTCGACCTGAGACTGAATCACCGGGATGCGCCTGCCGATGATTTCGAGCAAGTCGTCGCGCTTGGCCAGCTGTCGCTCCAGGCCGAGCATCGATAGGGCGTAACGCAGCGGTTCGCGCTGCAGTGTTGCAGGGTCGCGTTCCAGAGCGCTGGCCATGGCGCGATAGCCTTCGTGCAGGTTGAGGTCATCGCCGCCGTAGACGTCCAGCGTATCCTTCGGGTCAACCACCAGCAGGCTGCCGAGCATGCAGCTCAGCGCGGCTTCGCTGACCTGTCCGGTCTTGGCGATCCGGTCGACCAGTACGGCGGCCTGAAATACGCCACCCAGAGCGATCAGTTGTTCCTGAATCGGGGTCATCAACGCTTGTCCTTGCTGGTCCAGGGTTCGGCAATTTCGATCACACCGCCGCCCAGACATATTTCGCCATCGTAGAACACCACAGACTGTCCGGGTGTGACGGCCCGCTGCGGATCATCGAATGTGGCTCGGTAGCCGTCGGCGGTCTTTTCCAGTGTGCATGGCTGGTCGCCCTGACGATAACGGACTTTGGCCGTGAGTTTGCGCGGGCTGCTCAGATCAATCGGGTTGACCCAGTAGATTTCCGAAGACACCAGTGCGCGGGAAAACAGCCACGGGTGGTCGTTGCCCTGGCCAACGATCAGTTCGTTGTTGTCCAGATCCTTGATCAGCACGTACCACGGATCATCGCTGGCGTCCTTGAGGCCGCCAATCCCAAGGCCCTGGCGCTGGCCGATGGTGTGATACATCAGGCCGCTGTGACGACCGATGACTTCACCTTCGGTGGTTTTGATCTCTCCAGGCTGGGCGGGCAGGTACTGACGCAGGAAGTCGGTGAAACGGCGTTCGCCAATGAAGCAGATTCCGGTGGAGTCCTTCTTTTTGGCCGTCGCCAGGCCGTGTTTCTCAGCAATGGCACGTACTTCCGGTTTTTCCAGCTCGCCCACCGGAAACAGCGTCCGGGCGATCTGTTCGCCACCGACGGCATGCAGGAAGTAGCTTTGATCCTTGTTCGGGTCCAGGCCCTTAAGCAGCTCGGTGCGGCCATCGGTATCGCGACGGCGCACGTAGTGGCCAGTGGCAATCAGGTCGGCACCCAGCATCAGCGCATAGTCAAGAAACGCCTTGAACTTGATTTCCCGGTTGCAGAGGATGTCCGGGTTGGGGGTGCGCCCGGCCTTGTACTCTTCAAGGAAATGTTCGAAGACATTGTCCCAGTACTCGGCGGCGAAGTTGGCCGTGTGCAGCTTGATGCCGATCTTGTCACACACGGCCTGGGCATCTGCCAGGTCTTCGCGGGCGGTGCAATATTCCGTTCCGTCGTCTTCTTCCCAGTTCTTCATGAACAAGCCTTCCACCTGATAACCCTGCTCCATGAGCAGTACGGCGGAAACGGAAGAGTCCACGCCGCCGGACATGCCGACTATGACGCGCTTCATTTCTGAGTTCGAGGGGGCTGGATCACGCATGGGGATTCAACGGCTGACCTGTAAAAGGACGCGATTCTATCAGGCTGAGGGCGTCGAGTCTCACGCCTTGTCGCGCAGCAGGTCGAGACTGAAATGTTCGGCATTGAGGTAATCATCCAGGCAGCGCAGTACCAGCTCGCTGCGCCAGCGTTCCTGTTGGGCCAGCAGTTCGTCGCGAGTCAGCCAGACGGCGCCAACGATGCCTTCGTCCAGCTGATATTCAGGGTTATGGCGTATGGCCTTGGCGGCGAAACATATCCGCTGGTAGGTCACGCCGTTGCTCGGCGCGGTGTACAGGTAAATGCCCACCACGCTGGTCAGTTCGACATCCCAGCCGGTTTCTTCAAGAGTCTCCCGCACTGCCGCACGTTGCAGGCTCTCGTTCGGGTCGAGGTGCCCGGCGGGTTGGTTGAGTACGGCGCGTCCGCCTTTCATTTCTTCGACGAACAGGAAGCGTCCCTGATCTTCGACGATGGTGGCGACGGTAACGTGGGCTTGCCAGGTCATGGATTGATCCTCTGCTGCCAGATAAGAATGTTCAGTATGTGGGCTGCCGGTCTGTCTTTGGCTTTAATGCAAAAGCCCCGACACGCGGGCCGGGGCTTTTGGCTGGGCGACGCAGTAATGCGTCGCACCGGTCTCATGCCGCTTACGCTTTCAACGCATCGATAGCTGCGTTGAGAGTGGCGCTTGGGCGCATGGCCTTGCTGGTGACTTCCGGGTTAGGGAAGTAGTAGCCGCCAATTTCCACCGGCTTGCCCTGAACAGCGTTCAGCTCGGCAACGATTTTTTCTTCGTTGTCAGTCAGGGTTTTGGCCAAAGGCGTGAACTGTGCCTTGAGGTCTGCATCGTCGTTTTGAGCAGCCAGTGCCTGAGCCCAGAACAGGGTCAGGTAGAAGTGACTGCCGCGGTTGTCGATGCCGCCAACCTTGCGCGAAGGCGACTTGTTGCGGTCCAGGAACTCGCCAGTGGCCTGGTCGAGGGTCTTGGACAGAACCAGCGCTTTCGGGTTGTTGTAGGCATTGCCCAGATGTTCCAGGGACGCCGCCAGAGCCAGAAACTCGCCAAGCGAATCCCAGCGCAGGAAGTTTTCTTCAACAAACTGCTGCACATGCTTGGGAGCCGAGCCGCCAGCGCCGGTTTCGAACAGACCGCCGCCGTTCATCAGCGGAACGATCGACAGCATTTTCGCGCTTGTGCCCAGTTCCATGATCGGGAACAGATCGGTCAGGTAATCGCGAAGCACGTTGCCCGTTACCGAGATCGTGTCCTTGCCGGCGCGAGTGCGTTCCAGGGTCAGCTTCATCGCGTCGACAGGTGACAGGATCTGGATATCCAGGCCCGACGTGTCGTGGTCGCCCAGGTACTTGCGGACTTTCTCGATCATCACGCTGTCATGGGCGCGAGACGAATCCAGCCAGAAGATAGCCGGTGTGTTGCTGGCGCGAGCGCGGTTGACGGCCAGTTTTACCCAATCCTGGATCGGCGCGTCCTTGGCCTGGCACATGCGCCAGATATCGCCCGCTTCGACGTTCTGTTCCATCAGCAGGTTGCCCTGGCTGTCGGTTACACGAACCACGCCGTTGGTCTGGATGTGGAAAGTCTTGTCGTGGGAGCCATATTCTTCGGCTTTTTGAGCCATCAGGCCAACGTTCGGTACGCTGCCCATAGTGGTCGGGTCGAATGCGCCATTTTTCTTGCAGTCTTCGATGACCGCTTGATAGATGGTGGCGTAGCAGCGATCCGGGATCACTGCCTTGGCATCGTGCAGTTGACCATCTGTGCCCCACATCTTGCCGGAGTCACGGATCATCGCTGGCATCGATGCGTCGACAATTACGTCGCTCGGCACGTGCAGGTTGGTGATGCCCTTGTCGGAGTTGACCATCGCCAGTTGTGGGCGAGTGGCGTAGACCGCTTCGATGTCAGCCTTGATTTCGGCCTGTTTTTCAGCAGGCAGGCTGGTGATGCGCTCGTACAGGTCACCGATGCCGTTGTTCAGGCTGAAGCCGATCTGCTTCAGCGTGTCAGCGTGCTTGGTCAATGCATCCTTGTAGAACTCATCAACGATCTGGCCGAACATGATCGGGTCGGAGATCTTCATCATGGTGGCTTTCAGATGCACCGAGAACAGAACGCCTTGCTTGCGGGCGTCTTCGATCTCGGCGGCAATGAAGCTGCGCAGAGCTTTGGCGCTCATTACCGAGCAGTCAACGACTTCGCCAGCCTTGACGGCGGTTTTTTCCTTCAGAACGGTGGTGGTGCCGTCCTGAGCGATCAGTTCTATTTTAACGGTGTTGTCGGCTGCGATCTGGGCAGCTTTTTCGCTGCCGTAGAAGTCGCCGTTGCTCATGTGCGCAACGTGGGCCTTGGAGTCGGCGGACCAGGCGCCCATTTTGTGTGGGTGCTTGCGAGCGTAGTTCTTGACCGACAACGGTGCGCGACGATCGGAGTTGCCTTCGCGCAGCACCGGGTTCACGGCGCTGCCCTTGGTCTTGTCGTAGCGTGCGCGGGTTTCTTTTTCCGCGTCAGTGACAGGGTTTTCAGGGTAGTCGGGAATCTTGTAGCCCTGATCCTGAAGCTCCTTGATGGTCGCCTTCAATTGAGGGACCGAGGCACTGATGTTAGGCAGCTTGATGATGTTGGCTTCTGGCGTAGTGGCCAGTTTGCCCAGCTCGGCGAGATGATCCGGCACTTGTTGATCGGCGCCAAGCGACTCCGGGAAGCTTGAAAGAACACGGCCCGCCAGGGAGATGTCGCGCGTTTCCACGTCGATATCGGAGGAGGCTGTGAAAGCTTCGATAATAGGCAGCAGCGAATAGGTGGCGAGGGCCGGAGCTTCGTCGGTGAAGGTGTAGATGATCTTCGAGCGGTTGGACATTCGTATTAACTCTCTGTTTTGCTGAGCATGCACAAAATCTCGATACGCGCAGGGTATGCACTCTTGCCCACGGTTCGGCCATGGGCCCAGGTCGAGGTTCATTCGCGGTGATGTTGGGTGCATCAGTCGAGCGTCAAGCTGTCAGGCCAGGTAGCGACCCGACGCATAGGAAGGTTGAGGGTCTGATTTCAGACGGGTCAGCCTTTATGACTCTTCGGTCACGGCGCGAGTATATCAAACCATTGGCGCGAGGCATTAATGCTATGCGTGCTATCGAATAATGAACATCCGCCGTTGGTCGAACGACCAGGATGTCTACGAGTTATCAATCAGGCTTCAAGAGGCGGGATCTGGCGGAGGAGTGGGGCGCTGGTGGCTCTGTCACGGTAGGGGCATCCGCGGTGCAATAATCGCTAATTCGATACCCTGTGGAGTCGCATCGGTTCAAGCTACCAAAGCTGCGGTTTCTCAAGATCCGGTACAGGCTCATTGCGTGTTTCTGATTACTCAGTCAGCTGGCGCGAAAGACCATTGATCTGCTGTCAGGCTGTTTCCATGGAGGATTTCAAGCGTGTGCATGTTCAGGTTCATGCTCAGACGCAGCATGGGTTTCCTTCACAGGCTCACCTGCTTTAGCCAGCAATGGCGCGATATTCACGGCATGCAGCCCTTTTGGCCCCTGAATGATTTCAAAACTGACCGGCTGGCCGGCTTTGAGGGTCTTGTAACCTTCCATCTGGATGGTCGAAAAATGGGCGAACAAGTCGTCATCCGGCTTGCCGTCTTCGATTATGAATCCATAACCTTTTGCATTGTTGAACCACTTGACTTTTCCGTTAAGCATCGCCATATCCCTCTGCAAAGGACTCCGTCAGGAGTATCATCCACTTCAATCCGCCTCCCCAAAAATTTTGGTTGATTGCGCGGACCCTTTTTACCCAATGTGGGCTCTATTGTTTGTAACACCGTTTAGCTGATAGTCAAGGTCATGTGGCGGTCTGTTTGAAAAGCGTCCAAACTGCGACTGACAGCTCAATCCGCCCTCAAACGAACATTTCTTTCCATGCATGCATTTAGCAAGATTCGACTAACATTCAATCAGGACAGTCCGCAGTCGCACGAGGACGACGCGGCAGGCATCGCGGTGCAGGACGCCAAGCCGACCCTGCAGGCGCCACCGATGTACAAGGTGGTTTTATTCAACGATGACTACACCCCGATGGATTTCGTCGTAGAAGTGCTCGAGGTGTTTTTTAACCTGAATCGTGAGCTGGCCACCAAAGTCATGCTGGCCGTCCATACAGAGGGACGGGCAGTCTGCGGATTGTTTACCCGCGACATCGCCGAGACCAAGGCAATGCAGGTCAATCAATACGCCAGGGAGAGCCAGCATCCGCTACTCTGTGAGATCGAGAAGGACGGTTAAACGCCGACCACTTGGGTATGAGGTGAAGCTATGTTAAACCGTGAGCTCGAAGTCACCCTCAATCTTGCCTTCAAGGAGGCACGTTCGAAGCGTCATGAGTTCATGACGGTCGAGCACCTCCTGCTGGCTCTATTGGATAATGAGGCTGCAGCCACTGTTCTGCGTGCCTGCGGTGCAAACCTCGATAAACTCAAGCATGATCTGCAGGAGTTCATCGACTCCACCACTCCGCTGATCCCCGTTCATGACGAGGATCGCGAGACACAACCGACGCTCGGGTTCCAGCGTGTGCTGCAACGGGCAGTTTTCCACGTGCAGAGCTCCGGCAAGCGCGAAGTAACCGGCGCCAACGTGCTGGTTGCAATTTTCAGTGAGCAGGAAAGCCAGGCCGTGTTTCTGCTCAAGCAGCAGAGCGTGGCCCGGATTGATGTCGTCAACTATATCGCCCACGGTATCTCCAAGGTTCCGGGGCATGGCGAACACTCTTCTGAAGGTGAACAGGATATGCAGGACGACGAGGGCGGTGAAGCATCTTCCTCAGGCAATCCTCTGGATGCCTATGCCAGCAATCTGAACGAATTGGCGCGCCAGGGGCGCATCGATCCGCTGGTCGGTCGCGAAAGCGAAGTCGAGCGCGTAGCTCAGATTCTGGCTCGTCGTCGCAAGAACAACCCGTTGCTGGTCGGTGAGGCTGGGGTCGGTAAAACGGCTATTGCCGAAGGCCTGGCCAAGCGTATCGTGGACAACCAGGTCCCTGATTTGCTCGCCAGCAGCGTTGTCTACTCGCTTGATCTGGGTGCCCTGCTGGCCGGGACCAAATACCGCGGCGATTTCGAGAAGCGTTTCAAAGCGTTGCTCAATGAGCTGCGCAAGCGTCCTCAGGCTATTCTGTTCATTGACGAGATCCACACTATCATTGGTGCTGGTGCGGCATCAGGCGGGGTGATGGATGCCTCCAACCTGCTCAAACCGTTGCTGTCGTCTGGCGAGATTCGTTGCATCGGCTCCACGACCTTTCAGGAGTTTCGCGGGATTTTCGAAAAAGACCGCGCCTTGGCGCGTCGCTTCCAGAAAGTCGATGTGTCCGAGCCTTCGGTCGAAGACACCATCGGCATCCTTCGTGGCCTGAAAAGCCGTTTCGAGCAGCATCACAGCATCGAGTACAGTGACGAAGCGCTGCGCGCCGCAGCTGAGCTTGCGTCGCGTTACATCAATGACCGTCATATGCCCGACAAGGCGATCGATGTTATTGATGAAGCCGGTGCCTACCAGCGTCTGCAGCCTGTCGAGCAGCGCGTCAAGCGCATTGATGTGCCTCAGGTCGAAGACATCGTCGCCAAGATCGCGCGTATTCCGCCAAAACACGTCAACAGTTCGGACAAGGAGCTGCTGCGTAACCTGGAGCGCGATCTGAAGCTCACCGTGTTTGGTCAGGATGCAGCTATTGACTCGTTGTCGACGGCGATCAAGCTTTCGCGTGCAGGCCTCAAGTCGCCTGACAAGCCGGTCGGTTCGTTCCTGTTCGCAGGCCCTACCGGTGTCGGCAAGACCGAAGCCGCTCGCCAGTTGGCCAAGGCGTTGGGTGTCGAGCTGATTCGTTTCGACATGTCCGAGTACATGGAGCGGCATACCGTTTCCCGTCTGATCGGCGCGCCTCCGGGCTACGTCGGTTTCGATCAGGGCGGTCTTTTGACCGAAGCCATCACTCGTCAACCGCATTGCGTGCTGCTGCTCGATGAAATCGAAAAGGCTCACCCGGAAGTCTTCAACCTGCTTTTGCAGGTGATGGACCACGGTACGCTGACCGATAACAACGGGCGCAAGGCAGATTTCCGCAACGTGATCGTGATCATGACCACCAATGCCGGGGCTGAGTCCGCCGCGCGTGCTTCGATCGGTTTCACGCATCAGGACCACTCGTCTGATGCGATGGAAGTGATCAAGAAGAGCTTCACGCCGGAGTTCCGCAACCGTCTGGACACCATCATTCAGTTTGGCCGTCTCAGCCACGAAGTCATCAAGAGCGTGGTCGACAAGTTCCTTACCGAGCTTCAGGCCCAGCTGGAAGACAAGCGCGTACTGCTCGAAGTGTCCGAGGCGGCGAGAAGCTGGCTGGCGCAGGGTGGTTACGATGCGGCGATGGGTGCCAGACCGATGGCTCGCCTGATTCAGGACAAGATCAAGCGGCCGCTGGCTGAAGAGATCCTGTTCGGCGAATTGTCAGAGCACGGCGGTGTGGTTCACATCGATATCAAGGATGGCGAGATTACCTTCGACTTCGAAACCACAGCAGAAATGGCCTGACGCCGAAGCCTCGCTCCGCATCGTGAATGGATGCGGGGCAGGCCGGGGTCTCTGGTTGTATGAAACAGGCAAACAAAAACGCCCGGCTTATGCCGGGCGTTTTCGTCAATGCCTGTTTAACGAGCGCGGTAGGTGATGCGCCCTTTGCTCAGGTCATAGGGCGTCAGTTCTACACGCACTTTGTCACCGGTCAGAATACGGATGTAATTCTTGCGCATCTTGCCGGAGATATGCGCGGTTACGACGTGCCCGTTTTCCAACTCCACGCGGAACATGGTGTTGGGCAGGGTGTCGACGACAGTGCCTTCCATTTCGAAGCTGTCTTCTTTCGACATGCAGTAAAGCCCTCGGTATACAAATGAGTGGCCCGGTGCAAGTGGCGCCAGGCAAAAGCGGCGTGCATTGTGCCCGAAAAAACCAGTTTAAGCCAAGGGGTTCAATACAGAGTGACCCATCTTTGATTGGTAAGTAGCTCAATGGGCCGATATTGGGTCTTGTAATTCATCTTTTTGCAGTTTTTGATCCAGTAACCCAGGTACACCGCCTGCAGTTGAAGTCTGGCGGCTTCGGCGATCTGCCACAAAATCGCGTAACGGCCCAGACTGCGGCGCTCTTCATCAGGTTCGTAGAACGTGTAGACCGCGGAAAGGCCGTTGGGCAAAAGGTCGGTGACCGCAACTGCCAGCAGTCGTTGGTCGACGCGAAATTCGTAAAAACGCGAAAAGGGCAGGTCGCGAACCAGAAATGTCGAAAACTGTTCACGGCTGGGTGGAAACATGTCGCCGTCAGCATGCCGTTGCTCTATGTAACGTTGATAAAGATCGAAATATTCCTCGGTGAAGGCCGGTCTGGTGCTTTGCACCTGTACATCGGCATTACGTTTCAAAATCCTTTTTTGCTGTCTGTCGGGTACAAACAGGTTCACGGGGATGCGCGCGGGCACGCAAGCGCTGCAGTTCTGGCAGTGGGGGCGGTAAAGATGATCGCCGCTACGGCGAAAGCCCATGTCCGAGAGGTCGGCGTAGACCTGCACATCCATTGGCTGGCTGGGGTCCAGAAACAGGGTAGTCGCCTGCTCTTCAGGCAGGTAACTGCAGGTGTGCGGTTGAGTGGCATAAAACTTCAGCCTCGCCAGCTCTGTCATGGTCGTCGCCTAATGGTAAATCCTTACCTGTGAGTGTATGCCAGCCTGTCAAACTCGCCTAGATGACCAGTCGGCACCGCTTGGCTGATCAAGATGCCCGGACAGATAGTCGGCAAAAGTCTGCCGAGGAATCGAGCGTGCGCCGAAACTGTGAAGGTGTTGGGTCGGCATCTGGCAATCGATCAATACAAAACCCCAGTCGGTCAGGTGCTGCACCAGCGTGGCGAATCCGACTTTGGAGGCGTTGTCTGCACGGCTGAACATGGACTCACCGAAGAACAGCTGGCCCATTGCCAGGCCATACAGCCCGCCGACCAGTTCATTCTGATCCCAGACCTCGACGCTGTGCGCATGGCCGCGTCGGTGCAACTCAAGATAGGCATCCTGCATCGAGCCGGTGATCCAGGTTTCATTGGCGTAACTTCTCGGCGCAGCGCAGGCCTTGATCACGCTCGCAAAATCCCGGTCGAAGGTCACGTGGTAGCGAGACTGGCGCAACATTTTGCCGAGGCTGCGCGAAACATGCAGTTCTTCGGGAAACAGTACGGTACGCGGATCGGGAGACCACCAGAGAATCGGCTGGCCGTCCTGAAACCACGGAAAGCAGCCGTGCCGGTAGGCATTGATCAGGCGATCGGCTGACAGGTCTCCACCGGCGGCAAGTAATCCGTTGGGCTCGCGGAGGGCTTTCTCCAGTGGCGGGAAATCCAGGCTATTGCGGTTCAACCAGGTCAGCATGGCATCACAACTTTGCGGAAGGGGAGGGCGCACCCGCCTGTCAGTGCAACTCTGTGCGGCAGGCGTGGTCACAAGCGGTTGTCATTATGGCGCGTACCTGGCACATACGGTAGGGCAAGAGCGCGGCGATGATGGTGCAGCCCTTGAAGTTGTGGGCGGTTGATAGAAACACGTCATAAGCCTTTGTCACAAAACGGAATGCATGCTCAAATTGAACATCATCAGCGAACATGAAAGCATGTCCCGCATTGCGGAACTGTCTGAAGTCGGTCTGACGCGTTTTCGTACAGACCCCAGCGCCTGTAAAGCCGTACAATGCCCGCTTTGGGCGTTATCATTCAAACGTCTGCCGAACGGGCTTCCCGATGTCTGCTATCCCTGTTCATGCGGGAGCATTCAGCGCCGTCCGACAGCCGTTTCTGGTCAATCAACGAGATGTTCGCGCTACAGCGCAGGAATTAAAGCGTTTTGAAGAAATCCACCCCAGCACCCAGCGCTGTTCCGCTTTGGCGGCAGCAATTGCACTACCGGCTCAAGGAAGGGGCCCTGATCGCCTTTGGCGCCCTGTGCCTGTACCTGATAATGGCATTGTTGACCTACGATCAGAGTGATCCCGGCTGGAGCCACACCAGCAGTAACGCCGCGCAGGTGCAGAACGCTGCGGGGCGCGCAGGTGCCTTCTGTGCCGATATACTGTTCATGATCCTGGGCTATTTCGCCTATATCTTCCCACTGCTGCTGGCAATCAAGGCCTGGCAGGTGTTTCGTCATCGTCACGAACCCTGGCAGTGGAGCGGCTGGCTCTTCTCCTGGCGTCTGATCGGGCTGGTATTCCTGATACTGGCGGGCGCGGCGCTGGCGCACATTCATTTTCACTTTTCGGCAGGCTTTCCGGGCTCTGCTGGCGGCGTGCTGGGCGAAGTGCTGGGCGATCTGGCCAAGAAAGCCCTGAACATCCAGGGCAGCACTTTGCTGTTCATCGCCCTGTTTCTATTCGGTCTGACAGTATTTACCGATCTGTCATGGTTCAAGGTCATGGACGTCACCGGCAAGATCACCCTTGACCTGTTCGAACTGTTCCAGGGGGCGGCGAACCGCTGGTGGACCGCCCGTGCCGAGCGCAAGCAGATGGTCGCGCAGTTGCGTGAAGTCGACATGCGCGTCAACGATGTGGTCGCGCCCGTTGCACCTGACCGTCGCGAGCAGGCCAAGGCCAAAGAGCGCCTGATGGAGCGCGAAGTGTCGCTGAGCAAACACATGACCGAGCGTGAAAAGCACGTGCCTGCGGTTATTGCGCCAGCCCCTTCAAAGCCTGCAGAACCGAGCAAGCGGGTCATGAAGGAAAAACAGGCCCCGCTGTTCGTTGACAGCGCAGTCGAAGGCACCTTGCCGCCCATCTCCATCCTTGATCCGGCAGAAAAGAAGCAGCTCAACTACTCGCCAGAGTCCCTGGCGGCGGTCGGTCATCTGCTGGAAATCAAGCTCAAGGAATTTGGTGTCGAGGTCTCGGTTGACTCCATCCATCCCGGCCCGGTCATTACCCGTTACGAGATTCAGCCGGCCGCTGGCGTCAAGGTCAGTCGCATTGCCAACCTCGCCAAGGACCTTGCCCGCTCACTGGCGGTCACCAGCGTGCGCGTGGTCGAGGTGATCCCGGGCAAGACCACCGTCGGTATCGAGATCCCCAACGAAGACCGCCAGATCGTGCGCTTCTCCGAGGTGCTGTCGACCCCTGAATACGATAATGCCAAGTCGCCGGTCACCCTGGCGCTGGGCCACGACATCGGCGGCAAGCCGGTGATTACCGACCTGGCCAAGATGCCCCACTTGCTGGTGGCCGGTACGACCGGTTCCGGTAAGTCGGTTGGTGTGAACGCCATGATCCTGTCGATCCTGTTCAAGTCCGGCCCGGAAGACGCCAAGCTGATCATGATCGATCCGAAGATGCTTGAGCTGTCCATCTACGAAGGCATTCCGCACCTCTTGTGTCCGGTCGTTACCGACATGAAGGACGCTGCCAACGCCTTGCGCTGGAGCGTTGCCGAGATGGAACGCCGTTACAAGCTGATGGCGAAAATGGGTGTGCGTAACCTTTCGGGCTTCAACCAGAAGGTCAAGGATGCGCAGGATGCCGGGGAGCCACTTGCCGATCCGCTGTACAAGCGGGAAAGCATTCATGACGAAGCGCCGTTGCTGAGCAAGCTGCCGACCATCGTGGTAGTGGTGGATGAATTCGCCGACATGATGATGATCGTCGGCAAGAAGGTTGAAGAGCTGATCGCCCGTATCGCCCAGAAGGCTCGTGCGGCAGGTATCCACCTGATCCTCGCGACACAGCGTCCATCGGTGGATGTGATTACCGGTCTGATCAAGGCCAACATCCCGACGCGCATGGCGTTTCAGGTGTCGAGCAAGATCGATTCCCGGACCATCATCGATCAGGGCGGTGCCGAACAACTGTTGGGCCATGGCGACATGCTATACATGCCGCCGGGCACCAGCCTGCCGATTCGCGTGCACGGCGCGTTTGTTTCCGACGAGGAAGTGCATCGCGTGGTAGAAGCCTGGAAACTGCGTGGTTCGCCTGACTACAACGACGATATTCTCGCCGGTGTGGAAGAGCCCGGCAGCGGCTTTGATGGCGGTGGCGGCGAAGGCATTGAAGACAGCGAAAGCGACGCGCTTTACGATGAGGCGGTCAAGTTTGTACTCGAAAGCCGCCGCGCATCGATTTCTGCCGTGCAGCGCAAGCTGAAGATCGGCTACAACCGCGCAGCGCGCATGATCGAAGCAATGGAAATGGCTGGCGTCGTGACCTCCATGAATACCAACGGATCGCGTGAAGTTCTGGCTCCAGGACCGGTGCGCGACTGATTTTTATCACCCCGAACTGCGGCGGCAGCGTGCAAGTCACGCTGCCGCATCATCATCGACTTCAAAGAGGAATCCCATGCGTCTTATCCGCATGCTGTTGGCCACCGCACTGACCTTCTCCGTGATGTCCGCCCATGCCGACAGCAAGGACGTGGCACGCCTGACCCAGTTGCTGGAGAAATCCCAGACCCTGACCGCACGCTTCTCGCAATTGACGCTGGACGGTGGCGGCACGCAATTGCAAGAGACTACCGGCGAAATGACGTTGCAGCGTCCAGGCCTGTTCAACTGGCACACCGATGCGCCACAGGAGCAGTTGATGGTTTCCGACGGCAAGAAAGTGTCGTTGTGGGACCCTGATCTGGAGCAGGTCACCATCAAGAAGCTCGATCAGCGCCTGACCCAGACCCCAGCCTTGCTGCTGTCCGGTGACGTGTCGAAGATCAGCGAAAGCTTCGATATCACGGCGAAAGAGGCGGGTGGTGTGATCGACTTCGTGCTCAAGCCCAAGACCAAGGACACCCTGTTCGACAGCCTGCGTTTGTCATTTCGTAACGGCATCATCAACGACATGCAACTGATCGACAGCGTGGGCCAGCGCACCAATATCCTGTTCACCGGCGTCAAGGCCAACGAGCCTGTTGCGGCCAGCAAGTTTCAGTTCCAGATTCCCAAGGGTGCTGATGTCATTCAAGAGTAAAAGGGTTAATTCCTGATCATGGATCTGTTCAGCCGTGAACCGATAGCTCAGCCTCTGGCTGCACGTTTGCGTGCTACCAATCTGGATGAGTACGTCGGTCAGGAGCACGTGCTTGCCCACGGCAAGCCTCTGCGTGAGGCACTGGAGCAGGGTGCGCTGCATTCGATGATTTTCTGGGGCCCGCCCGGTGTGGGCAAGACTACCCTGGCGAGGCTGCTGGCCAAGGTGTCGGACGCGCATTTCGAGACTGTTTCCGCCGTGCTGGCGGGGGTCAAGGAAATTCGTCAGGCAGTGGAAGTCGCCAAACAGCAGGCCGGGCAATATGGCAAACGCACGATTCTGTTCGTCGACGAAGTGCACCGCTTCAACAAGTCGCAACAGGATGCGTTCCTGCCTTATGTCGAGGATGGCACGCTGATTTTTATCGGCGCTACTACCGAAAATCCTTCGTTCGAACTCAATAATGCCTTGTTGTCCCGTGCCCGTGTCTATGTGCTCAAAAGCCTGGACGAGGCGGCGCTGCGCAAGCTGGTCCATCGTGCTCTGACCGAGGAGCGCGGGTTGGGCAAGCGCCAACTGACCCTGAGCGATGAAGGCTTCACGATTCTCATGGCCGCCGCTGATGGCGATGGTCGGCGCATGCTCAATCTTCTGGAAAACGCGTCCGATCTTGCCGAAGACGGCAGCGAGATCGACGTCGAGCTGCTGCAGAGCCTGCTGGGTGACAGCCGACGTCGCTTCGACAAGGGCGGCGAGGCGTTCTATGACCAGATATCGGCTTTGCACAAGTCAATACGTGGTTCTGATCCCGACGCAGCCCTGTACTGGTTTGCCCGGATGATCGACGGCGGCTGCGATCCGCTGTATCTGGCGCGTCGCGTGGTGCGCATGGCCAGTGAAGATATCGGCAATGCAGATCCGCGCGCCTTGCCGCTGTGCATGTCGGCCTGGGACGTGCAGGAGCGTCTGGGCAGCCCCGAGGGCGAACTGGCAGTAGCGCAGGCCATCGTCTATCTGGCCTGTGCGCCAAAAAGCAACGCGGTTTACATGGCCTTCAAGGCTGCAATGCGCGAAGCCGGCGAGCATGGTTCGCTGGAGGTTCCGCTGCATTTGCGCAATGCGCCGACCAAGCTGATGAAGCAGCTCGGTTATGGCGAAGAATACCGATACGCCCATGACGAGCCTGAAGCCTATGCGGCAGGTGAGGACTACTTTCCGGACGAGCTGGAACCACGGCAGTATTACCAGCCTGTGCCACGCGGTCTGGAACTCAAGATCGGTGAGAAGCTCAGGCATCTGAGCGCATTGGACGATGCCAGTCCCCGCCAGCGGAGAAAGTGATGATCCAGACCATTCTTGCGGTGTCGATTGCCGGGATCGCTGGTACATTATTGCGTTTTGCAGCGGGTACCTGGGTAAGCGCCAACTGGCCACGACATTTTTACGCAGCAACGCTTGCGGTCAACATCGTAGGGTGCCTGATAATCGGCGTACTGTATGGATTGTTTCTGCTGCGCCCGGAAGTGCCCATCGAAATTCGTGCCGGCTTGATTGTCGGCTTTGTAGGCGGTCTGACGACCTTTTCATCCTTTTCACTGGATACGCTGCGCCTGCTGGAAAGCGGGCAGGTACCGCTGGCCCTTGGTTATGCCGGTATCAGCGTATTCGGCGGGCTGCTCGCAACCTGGGTTGGCCTGTCCCTGACCAGACTTTGATAGACGAGAGAACGATATGCTCGATTCCAAACTGTTACGTACTCAACTTCAGGACGTAGCGGATCGCCTGGCTTCCCGTGGCTTTACACTGGATGTGGCGCGCATTGAATCGCTGGAAGCCCAGCGCAAGGTGGTGCAGACCCGCACCGAACAGCTGCAGGCCGAGCGCAATGCACGTTCCAAATCCATCGGTCAGGCCAAGCAGCGCGGCGAAGACATTGCGCCGTTGATGGCTGACGTCGAGCGCATGGGCAACGAGCTGAGCGAAGGCAAGGTCGAGCTGGACGGCATTCAGGCCGAGCTGGATGCGCTGGTGCTGAGCATTCCGAACCTGCCTCACGAATCGGTGCCGGTCGGTGCTGACGAAGAAGGCAACGTCGAAGTGCGTCGCTGGGGTACGCCGACTGCCTTCGATTTCGAGGTCAAGGATCACGTTGCTCTGGGCGAGAAGTTCGGCTGGCTCGACTTCGAGACCGCTGCCAAGCTGTCCGGTGCGCGTTTTGCGTTGCTGCGTGGCCCAATCGCGCGCCTGCACCGTGCGCTGGCGCAGTTCATGATCAATCTGCATATCAACGAACACGGCTACGAAGAGACCTACACGCCTTATCTGGTGCAGGCACCTGCGTTGCAGGGTACAGGCCAGTTGCCCAAGTTCGAGGAAGACCTGTTCAAGATCACCCGCGAAGGCGAAGCTGATCTGTACCTGATTCCGACCGCGGAAGTGTCGTTGACCAACATCGTGTCGGGTGAAATTCTCGATGCCAAACAGCTGCCTCTCAAGTTTGTTGCCCACACCCCTTGCTTCCGTAGCGAAGCGGGTGCGTCGGGTCGTGACACGCGTGGCATGATCCGCCAACACCAGTTCGACAAGGTCGAGATGGTTCAGATTGTTGCGCCTGAAGACTCCATGGCTGCGCTTGAATCGCTGACCGGCAACGCCGAGCGCGTTCTGCAGTTGCTGGAACTGCCGTACCGTACGCTGGCGCTGTGCACCGGCGACATGGGTTTCAGTGCCGTGAAGACGTACGACCTGGAAGTGTGGATTCCAAGCCAGGACAAGTACCGCGAAATCTCTTCGTGCTCCAACTGCGGTGATTTCCAGGCGCGCCGCATGCAGGCCCGCTGGCGCAATCCGGAAACCGGCAAGCCGGAACTGGTCCACACCCTCAATGGGTCGGGGCTGGCGGTGGGTCGTACACTGGTCGCGGTGCTGGAAAACTACCAGCAGGCGGATGGGTCGATTCGTGTGCCCGAGGTGCTCAAGCCTTACATGGGCGGCCTTGAGGTCATCGGTTAAATGGAATTTCTGCCGCTGTTCCATAACCTGCGTGGCAGCCGGGTGCTGGTGGTCGGCGGTGGTGAAATTGCCCTGCGCAAATCACGCCTGATTGCCGACGCTGGCGCAGTGCTGCGCGTGGTTGCGCCAGAAATCGAGGCCCAACTGAGCGAGCTGGTCGTCCAGAGCGGCGGTGAGATGATCCTGCGTGGCTACAGCGAAGGCGATCTTGATGGTTGTGTGCTGATTATTGCCGCGACGGATGACGAGCCGCTCAATGCCCAGGTTTCCCATGACGCCCGGCTGCGCTGCGTTCCGGTCAATGTGGTGGATGCCCCGGCGTTGTGTACGGTTATCTTTCCGGCGATTGTCGACCGCTCGCCATTGGTGATCGCTGTGTCCAGTGGTGGCGATGCGCCAGTGCTGGCACGTCTGATCCGTGCCAAGCTGGAAACCTGGATTCCCTCCACCTATGGGCAGCTCGCCGGGCTGGCTGCGCGCTTTCGCAATCAGGTCAAAGGTCTGTTTCCGAATGTGCAGCAACGCCGAGCGTTCTGGGAAGATGTTTTTCAGGGTGCCATTGCCGACCGCCAGTTGGCCGGGCAGGGGGCCGAGGCCGAGCGTCTGCTGATCGCCAAGATCGCTGGCGAGCCGCCGCCGGAGACCGGCGAGGTGTATCTGGTCGGTGCTGGCCCCGGTGATCCTGACTTGCTGACTTTCCGGGCCTTGCGCCTGATGCAGCAAGCGGATGTGGTGCTGTATGACCGCCTTGTCGCGCCTACGATTCTGGACCTGTGCCGTCGCGATGCCGAGCGTGTCTATGTCGGTAAACGCCGTGCAGAGCACGCTGTTCCGCAGGAACAGATCAACCAGCAACTGGTTGCACTGGCCAAGCAAGGCAAGCGAGTGGTGCGCCTCAAAGGCGGCGATCCATTTATCTTCGGCCGTGGCGGTGAGGAAATCGAAGAGCTGGCTGCGCATGGCATTCCGTTTCAGGTGGTTCCGGGTATTACCGCCGCCAGTGGTTGTGCGGCGTATGCCGGTATACCGCTGACGCACCGTGATCACGCACAGTCTGTGCGTTTCATTACCGGTCACTTGAAAAACGGCACCACAGACCTGCCCTGGTCCGACCTGGTTGCGCCTGCTCAGACGCTGGTGTTTTACATGGGGCTGATCGGTTTGCCGGTCATCTGTGAAGAGCTGATCAGGCATGGTCGCTCTGCCGACACGCCTGCTGCGCTGGTCCAGCAGGGCACGACGGCCAATCAGCGTGTGTTTACCGGCACTCTGGCCAATCTGCCGCAACTGGTTGCCGAGCATGAGGTGCATGCGCCAACGCTGGTAATCATCGGCGAAGTGGTCAAGTTGCGTGAAAAACTGGCATGGTTCGAAGGGGCTCAGGCGACTGTCTGAAGCCGATTACGGATAGCCCGTTCGGGCTATCCATCCTTTTTTGCCAATCTGTCAATTGCTCCAGACACCCTCACCGGACAGCCGCTCCCGGTCGTGACCTGCCTGCAGATCAAGCGCTGGACCCTTGGGTATGATGCCGGTCGGATTGATGGTGCGATGGCTCGCGTAGTAGTGGCCCTTGATGTGCTCGAAGTTCACGGTCTCCACGATACCTGGCCATTGGTACAACTCACGTAGCCAATTGCTGAGGTTCGGGTAATCCGCGATGCGCCGCAGGTTGCACTTGAAGTGGCTGTAATACACCGCATCGAAGCGCACGATGGTGGTGAACAGGCGTATGTCGGCTTCGGTCAGGTGTTTTCCCGTCAGGTAGCGCTTTTCGCCCAGCAGGTTTTCCAGCACGTCCAGTTCGGCAAACACATCATTGAATGCATCTTCGTATGCCCCCTGCGAGGTGGCGAACCCGGCCCTGTAGACACCGTTGTTGACGTTCGGATAAATCTGCTCGTTGAGCTCGTCGATGCTCGCCCGCAAGGCTTGCGGATAAAAGTCCAGCGTGTTGCCGGTCAATTCGTCGAATGCGCCATTGAACATGCGAATGATTTCCGCAGACTCATTGCTGACGATGCATTTCCGCTGTTTGTCCCACAGCACAGGGACAGTAACGCGTCCGGTATAGCTGGGATCATCGGCCGTATAGCGTTGGTGAAAGAACTGGAAGTCATCCAGTGCATCGCCGCTGGAGCCTTTCTGCTTATCGAAAGTCCAGCCATTTTCCAGCATCAACCAACTGACCACTGAAACGCCGATCAGGTTTTCCAGTCCCTTGAGCTTGCGTACGATCAGTGTGCGGTGTGCCCACGGGCATGCCAGTGAGACATACAAGTGGTAGCGGCCGGCCTGTGCAGCAAAACCGCCCTCACCGGATGGCCCCGCTTGTCCGTCGACTGTGACCCAGTTGCGTCGTTGCGCATTTTCGCGCTGAAAGGCGCCATCTTTGCTGCTTTCGTACCACTGGTCTTGCCAGTGTCCTTCGACCAGAAGACCCATGTCTGACTCCCATTTCCAGGTTGTAGAGCTTGGAGGTCAGCCAGGGCGCATCGGTTCGACCTAAAACGCGCAAGATTATGGGGGCTGGTGATCGTCACAGCCGATAGGTCAAAGGTTCTTGGCGCGGCGATCCCAGAACACTCGGGCTTGCTCGAAAGCGTCGTCGCGAGCGACACCCAGGCCGCGCAGGGCAAGCGCGATTGTCGATATCAACGCCAGTTGCGGGTAGCTTTCTTCGATTTCCCCGCGCCATAAGGCCAACAGTTGCTGCGGGTCGAGTGTCGCCGGTTTTACGTGACGGCGCGGCGAAAGCGCTGGCCACTCCTCGTCCCAAGGCTGGCCGCCAGTGGTGCCGTACAAATGGCTGATGGTGTCCGGATTAATCTCGATTTCGCCACCGTCACCCTTGACCACAATGGCGTTGTCGCCCAGCAGGCTGCTGGCATCGCGATGCACGCTCTGATAGCCCGGATGAAAGATGCTTTGCAGGCCGCAACGGGCCTGAAGCGGGTTGAGAATGCGTGCCAGAGAATGAATGGGGGAGCGCAGGCCCAGCGTGTTGCGCAGATCAATCATGCGTTGCAGCTGCGGTGCCCAGTCCCCTAGCGGAATGAACGCTATATTGCCTTGCTCAAGCGAGGTTTCGACTGCTGACCAGTTGCGGCACGGGGGAATATTCAGCAGGCCGAGCAATTGTTCGGTGTACAGGCGTCCAGCAGTATGGGCACCGCCGCCGTGCAGGAGGATCTTCACGCCGTTTTGCGCCAGACACTTGGCCGCCAGCAAGTACCACGGCAGATGACGCTTTTTCCCTGCGTAGGTCGGCCAGTCGATATCGACCTGAATCGCCGGAGCATTCAGGCGTTCGCGCACGGCTTCGGTAAACCCCGCCAGTTCCTCAGGGCTTTCTTCCTTATGGCGCAGCAGCATCAGGAATGCCCCGAGCTGAGTGTCCTCGACTTTCTCATCGAGCAACATGCCCATGGCCTCTCGCGCTTCTTCGCGCGTCAGGTTGCGCGCACCGCGTTTGCCTTTGCCCAGAATGCGCACAAATGTCGCAAAGGGATGCTCTTCAGGTGTTTCGGTAACAAGCGCGGCGTAATCGTTCATATGCAATTGGTCGGTTTAGGCAGGCCCGCCAGCTTGGCGGCGAGTTTGGCGGGAGTGCCGTTGAACAGGCGGTTGAGGTGCATGCTGTTGCCTTTTTCCGTACTCAGCTTCAGTGCGGTGTATTTGATCAGCGGCCGAGTGGCTGGCGAAAGCTGAAACTCGGCGTAGAAATCCCGCAGCAACTGGAGGATTTCAATGTGCTCGGCACTCAGGGCGATACCTTCCTCAGCGGACAGGGCGTGGGCGACGTCCAGCGACCAGTCGTTGAGGTCCTGCAGAAAGCCATCCTTGTCCAGTTCGATGCTGTGCCCGTCAATCGTCAACTGTTTCATAGCCAGGTATTGACCTTGTCGAAGCGTAAGGACAGTTCCACGAAGGCAGGGTAGTCGATGCTGTTTACTCCGGCGGGCAGTGGCAGATTGCGTGCCTTGAAGTCTTCATCAAGCACAAACAACTGCAATGAATCGGCCAGGGGCTGTAGGGATTTCAATGGTGCGCATGACGGCGTCAGTGCATAAGTAGCGTCGCCACAGAGCAATACACCGTCGTCACGGCCCAGCAGGCGCAGGCAGCTTTCCAGTCGGGTGTCGGCAAAAGGCGAATGGGAGAGAACGTGCAAAGTAGCCATCAGATCGTAATCACCTCGTCGTAGCGGTCAAAAAGTGCCGACAGTTCGGAGCGTGTGTACAACTGACTGATTTCTTCGCTCAATGCGCTGGCAGGGATGCCGCGCTCGGTCAGGCTTTGCCCGCAGGCATACAGGTCTTCAACGCCGAACATCGACAGGGCCTTGAGGTTTGCGGTCAGGTCTTTCTGTTGCAGGGCGTCGGGCAACTGCTGCGGCGACAACTGGAAAACCCCGTCATCCAGAAACAGCAGTCCGACCGACAGATCGAATGCACCACCCGCCAGCACGATGTCCAGCGCTTCACGGGCACCGGGACCGGACCACGGCGATTGACGGCTGACTACCAATAATGATCTGGGCATGTCACGGCCCTCCAAAGCAGATCAAACGATCAGCCGATTGCACGGCATCGTGCAACTGCCCCAGCCCGGACAATTCCCAAGGCTCCCGCAGATTCGCCGCTGGCCGCTGATAACGCTCGGCCTCTTGGGCATCAAGCACGCCACGACGCAGCGCGGCGGCGATGCATACCACGCCATCCAGGTGGTGTTCGGCGATGAAGTCACGCCATTGCAGGGCCATATCCTGCTCATCCTGAGGCGTCACGACATTGGCCGACGCGCTGTGTACGCCGTCTTGATAAAAAAACAACCGGACGATCTCATGTCCGCCTGCGAGTACGGCTTTGGCGAACAGCAAGGCTCGTCGCGAGGAGGGCGCATGGGCGGCGGAAAAAAGCGAGATGGCGAATTTCATGATCGGCTCTGCCAACAAAACATCCGCAATGATAAAGAATTCAAGGGCCGACGTGTGAGTTTGGCGCGGTTCGACCTGCAAGCGCTGGGTCAGGGCGCAACCGTCTGAGTGTCGATTGATGTTCATCGGGCATCAATCGATGAAAACATAGCACTTATCGTTTCAAAGTGTGTCCGGCAGACTCCTTACCCATAAGCGCTTACAACACTCTAATAAGATCGCTGGAGAACACTGATGCACAGCTCATCCCCATCAGGAACAGGCAACACCCGGTCGAAGGCCGGAGCAGTATTTCGCGTCACTTCAGGCAACTTCCTCGAGCAATTCGACTTCTTCCTGTTTGGCTTTTACGCCACCCAGATCGCCTCCGCCTTTTTCCCGGCCAGCAGTGAGTTTGCTTCGCTGATGATGACCTTCGCGGTCTTCGGTGCGGGCTTCCTGATGCGCCCGTTGGGTGCCGTTATTCTGGGCGCTTACATCGATGACGTGGGCCGGCGCAAAGGCTTGATCGTGACTCTGTCGATCATGGCCAGTGGCACGCTGTTGATTGTCCTGGTGCCCGGTTACGCGAGCATCGGCTTGTGGGCACCGGCATTGGTGCTGGTCGGCCGCTTGCTGCAAGGCTTTTCCGCAGGCGCGGAATTGGGCGGCGTGTCGGTGTATCTGGCAGAGATGGCGACACCCGGCCGCAAGGGCTTCTACACCAGTTGGCAGTCAGGCAGCCAGCAGGTGGCAATCGTTGTCGCCGCCGCGCTGGGTTACGGCTTGAACCAATGGATGACACCTGCTGCTGTCGCCGACTGGGGCTGGAGAATTCCGTTCGCCATCGGCTGCCTGATCATCCCGTTCATTTTCCTGCTACGCCGCAGCCTGCAGGAAACCGAAGAGTTCGCCACGCGCGCTCACCGTCCGACCATGCGACAGGTGTTCGCGACGCTGCTGCAAAACTGGCGCGTGGTGATTGCCGGCATGCTGATGGTGGCGATGACTACCACCACGTTTTACCTGATCACCATTTATGCACCGACATTCGGCAAAACCGTACTCAATCTGAATACCTCCGATGCGCTGCTGGTGACGTTGCTGGTCGGTGTCTCCAACTTTATCTGGCTGCCGGTCGGCGGCATGTTGAGCGACCGTTTCGGACGCAAGCCGCTGCTGGTAGCGATGACCCTGCTGACCATCATCAGCGCTTATCCGGCGCTGTCCTTTCTCGCTCAGGCGCCAAGCTTTGCTCATATGCTGGAAGTGCTGTTGTGGTTCTCGTTTCTCTACGGTTTGTATAACGGCGCGATGATTCCGGCGCTGACTGAAATCATGCCGGTAGAGGTACGGGTGGCCGGTTTTTCTCTGGCCTATAGCCTGGCGACAGCAGTTTTCGGCGGTTTCACCCCGGCAATCTCGACCTGGTTGATCCATCTGACCGGTGACAAGGCTGCACCTGCTTACTGGATGACGTTCGCTGCAGCTTGCGCGCTTGGCGCGACCCTGGTGCTCTACCGGCACCTTTCGGTTCGCCCGCAACTGGCTGTTTAATAAAGGAAAAAACTATGAAACTGTTGCATAAACATCAATTGGCGGTGCTTTTTCTGGGCTGTATGGCAGTCAGCGTTGCCGCTCAGGCTGAAGAGCTCAAGGTCATGACATCAGGCGGCTTTACTGCTGCATATAAACTGCTGGGGCCGCAATACGCGACGTCTTCCGGGGATACACTGGACACCATCCTTGGCCCGTCGATGGGCAAGGCCCCCGAGGCCATTCCAAACCGCCTGGCTCGTGGCGAGCATGCCGATGTGGTGATCATGGTCGGCTATGCGCTGGATGATTTGATCAAGCAAGGCAAGGTAGACCCGGCATCGCGGGTCGAGCTGGCCGATTCGCGGATCGGGATGGTGGTGAAGGAGGGGGCGGCCAAGCCTGCAATCGGTACCGACAGCGAGTTGAAAGACACGCTGCTCAAGGCGAAGTCGGTTGCTTACTCCGACAGCGCCAGTGGTGTGTACATCGAAAAAGAGCTTTTCAAAAAGCTCGGTATTGAGAAGGAACTCGCGCCGAAGGGCAAGATGATCGAGCGCATCCCGGTTGCTTCAGTGGTTGCCAAGGGCGACTACGAAGTGGGCTTTCAACAGGTGGCCGAACTGTTGCCGGTTCCCGGCGTGACATTCGTGGCGAAGATTCCGGAAGACGTTCAGTCGGTTACCCGCTACGCCGCTGGCATTCCGGTCAATGCCGAGCACCCGAAGCAGGCGAAGGCATTGCTCGATTACCTGGCGTCCCCAAAAGCGCAGGCCACGGTGCAGTCTACCGGGCTGGATTCAGTTCCCCGCTGAACGTAGCGGCATCTTCCTGACCAGTCGTTCCAGTTCAAGGGCTGCAGGCGTCAATGTCCTCCCGCGACGTTTGATCAGCCCTACGTTGCGAACCACTTCAGGTGCAACCAATGGCACGCTCACCAGAAACGGGTGAGCGGTCATCGGCATGGCAATCGAGGGCACCGCCGCCACGCCGAGGCCGGCCTCCACAAGGCCGATCATGGTGGTGACATGCCGCGTTTCGCAGATACTCTCCTTGTTCGGGCGTGAGAGCGCCAGCGCCTGATCCAGTACCAGACGGTTACCTGACGTTATGTCCAGAGCGATGTAGTCGTGGCGGTACATTTCCTCCCAGCTCACGCTGGCGCAGGTCGCAAGCGGGTGATCCCGGCGGCAGGCCATCACATAGCGTTCCTGAAGAAGCAATTCGAAGTCGACCTCCGGTGCTAGATTGCCGCTGAAACTCACCCCGAAATCTGCCTCGCCAAGGGCAACCGCGCTGTTGACCTCGTTGGCGCTGGCATCCATGACCCGGATTCTGATTTTTGGAAACAGCTTATGAAACTCGCTGATGACCTGCGGCATGAAGTAGTAGGCGGCTGACGGCACGCAAGCAATGGTGACGCTACCCATCCGGGTGGAACCGACGCCATCGATGGTCATCAATGCGATGTCGAGGTCATCCAGTATTCGCTCGACCTGAGGCAGAAATGCACGGCCCACCGTGGTCAGGCTGACCCTGCGGGTGGTCCGTTCAAACAGCTTCACGTTCAGCGCAGACTCAAGCTTTTCTATACGGCGGCTGAGTGCAGGCTGGGTGATCTGCACGGTTTCAGCGGCCTTGCGGAAGCTGCCATTCTCGACCACGGCACGAAATGCCTGGAGGTCGTTTAGGTCGAAATTGATGGGCATTGCATGACCAGGATTATTGATTCGGTATGGACATCAATATATCAGGTTGCGCGGGCAGGGCAGTCAGGCCGTCAAGGTCTTCGCAAGCGCAATCGCGTTCGGTATATCAAGCTGGCTGGAGGCAAATGATTTGATCAGCAACGAATTTGGCAGGGCCCAGTCCCACTTCTCCCGTATCAGATTCTTCACATCTTTCAGCAGTGGTTCCACGTCGGTTGCGTCCAGTTCCGCAATCCTGCCCAGTGCTGTCAGCACGCTTTCCTGAGAGGCGCTGATTTCGAGTACTAGTCCCGAAGCTGTGCACATGACCCCAGCCTGGTTAAGCAGCAAGCACAGCGCATCATTGGTGTAGTCGCCCGCCCAGGTCAGCAGATAGCTGTTTGAGGTCGATCCCGTCAGACACTGGTCAGCTAGCCCCAGCCGGTGAAATGTCTGGCGCGCTTCCGCCAGTAGGACTTGTGCATTGGCATCGAGGAACGGGCAGGGGGTGACCTCCGTCAGTACCGCGCGCATTTCTTTACGCACCCGGTCATGGATCTTTGCGCCCAGTCCGTCGAATACCGGAGGTTCGCCGCCACGGGCGCGTTTGACAGTAATGACTTTCTTTTCCAGGTCCACATCCATGACCTGCCAGCGTTTGCCTGCAAAGATGATGCGTTGCCCGAGGGTCAGCGGGCGGCTGACAGGAATGGAACCTAGCGGCTTGCCATCGAGAAGCAGCCTGAATTCTTCGTCGCTGCTGAACGCGCTGTAGAACTCGTAGTGGTTGACCAGCTTTTCACCGATCTCGCCAGGCAATAGCAGGCCAGAGCTGTCCTGGACGATCAGTTTCTTTTCACCCAGAGTCTTGAGAAGGGCCATGAAGTCGTTTTTATCAACGGCCGCGAATGTTCCGCTCGCGATCAGCTCATTCCAGAGCTGTGAAGCATGTGCACCACCTTGCTGCGCAATCGTAGACAGGCATTGCTGGACCAGCGTAGAGGCGTGCAGGCCGTTTGCTCTTGGAGGTTCGAACCACTTTTCGATCAACAATCGAATCATGGCGATTGTCTGCACCAGGTTTTGCCGGAGCTGATCCGAGAGGTCTGAATCAGGTGTCAGGGTGTCTTCCTGGCAGTAGGCGCGAAGTGTGGCGGGCTCACCTGCGCGACGCCCGGAGCGGCCTAGTCGCTGGCGCAGGCTCGCCACTGATGGCGGAGGTCCGATCTGCGCGACCGCCTTGATGTTACCGATATCGATGCCAAGTTCGAGGGTCGTTGTGCAGACGGCCGAGGCGGGCGGGCTGCCGGCCTTCAGTGCTCGCTCCGTATCTTCACGCAAGTCTCGGGACAAGCTTCCGTGGTGAGGCAGGAACTCGTTCGGCAAACCGTCGTTTTCGCACAAATGCCGCAGCCGGTCGGCGTACCATTCAACTTTGTCGCGGCTATTGGGAAAGATCAGATTGTTACTGCCACGTAATACCTTGTACATATGCGCGGCTATAGCGTGTCTGGTCCCGGAGACATCCTCTTTCTGCTCTTCATCCTGATCGTTGTCGTCGTCTTTTGTGACGACCATCTGCAGGTTTGCCGCCAGTTTCTTCATCGGCAGCATGGTGTAACCACGTACCTGAACCTGAAGGTCCTGGCCCGACGTTTGAGAAATGATTTCGTCCATGCGCTGGCCTTGCCCCGGACGCAGGAACTCGCGGGCGAGCGCCATCTCACCTAGGGTTGCAGACAGCCCTACGCGTGGCAGCTTTTTGCCGACGACCGTTTCCACGCGATGCATCAGGGACTGCAATTGTTTGCCGCGCTCGCTGCCGATGAAAGCATGTAATTCGTCGATGACGATGTAGCGAAGGGGCTGAAAGAGGCCAGCAAGTGCCGAGCCCCGGTTCACGAACAGGGCTTCCAGCGACTCGGGGGTTATGAGCAGTACACCGCTGGGCGATTTCAGAAAACGATGCTTTCTGCTTGCCGAAACATCCCCGTGCCAGCCGACCACCGGGATCTCCAGATGCTCGCAAAGACGTGTCAACCTGTCCCACTGATCATTGATCAAGGCTTTGAGCGGGCTGATATAGAGCACAGCGCCCGGCGCATCGGTATTGTTGAGCAAATGGGTCAGAATGGGCAGAAATGCCGCCTCGGTCTTGCCCGCTGCGGTGGAGGCCGCAATTATAACGTCGCGATCAGCGTCGATCAGCGCAGGGATGGCCCATTCCTGAGCATCCCTTAGCGATGTCCAGCCTTGCGACCACACCCATTGCTGTACATTGGGGTGAAGCCGTTGGAATGCGGATGAGTCAGAGCTTGAAGCTTGTGAGTTCATTATCGGCCTCTACAGTGAAATCACTTTTGCCGCCGTCATCCCTGGCAATGTCAATGGCGCCCACAAGGTTTCTCCAGTTGGCCTCAGGGTTTTGCTCCAGAACCGCCAACAGGTTGATAAACGCGGTAATGGTGGTGCGTGGCGTTCTAAAGTAAGCCTCACCCAGACGCTGACCGCAGTGCTCGATAAAGGCCGGGATCGCCTCTTCCGGAAGCAGGTATTGTTCCGCGTCGCCGTATGCATAAACGTTACGCAGGTTCAGCAGCAGGACATAGAAGTCCTCCGGGGTCAGGCTGGTCAGCCGAATGACAGGGCCGGAAAGATCAACGTAGCCTGTCTTGGCAAAGGTGTTTTCTGCAAGGCGCGATTGCAGGGCCGGGTAGCTGTAGAGGCCGCGGCGAGTGTCCATCAGAAATTCCGGCGTGCCGCCCAGAACAAAGCCCAGCCCGTCAGTCGATCCTTGCAGGGAGTCATTGAGGATGCGCAGGATCTGTTCATAGTTCGCATTGCGAGCCTGCGTGTTGGCAAGCTTGTAGAGGTTGACCAATTCGTCCAGGCACACCATAAGCCCGCCGAAGCCTGCCAGACGCACAAATCGGGAAAGCAGTTTGAGCTGATCGTAAACGGACGCGTCGTCAACGATGCTTCTGACTCCCAAGGCCGCGCGAGCGTCTGTCCTGGTTGTGAATTCTCCCCGAAGCCAGCGGATTGCATCGGCTTTCAGCTGTTCGTTCCCTTCGTTAAAGCCTCGGCAGTAAGCGGCTATGACTTCGGCAAAGTCATAGCCGTTGACCATTTCCGTAAGCTCGGCGAGGTTCTGGCGTATGACCGTCTCGCTGTCTACGCCTTTGCTACTCGCGTGGGTTCTGGCCTGGGAAATAAACTTTTCGACAATACCCTGAAGTGCGCCACCGTCCGGCTTGGTGCGTGTAGACATGTTCTTCGCAAGCTCGGCGTACAGGGAGCGGGCCTGACCGCCCGAGGCGTGCAGGCGTCGATCGGGGTTCAGATCGGCGTGCATCGTCACCAGCTTGCGTTCCATCGCAATGCCTCTGACCAGGTTGAGGAAGAAAGTCTTGCCCGCGCCATACTCGCCGACCACGATGCGAAAGGCAGAACCGCCTTCGGCCAGCCGGTCTACATCCTTGATAAGAGCTGACAGCTCACCCGCCCGTCCGACCTGGATCAAGTGCTGTCCGACACGAGGAACGACACCCGCGCGCAGTGATTGAATGACCGCATCGCGATCCTTGGCTCGTATCTTGTTCATAGGGCAAGCTCGCTTAAAATATCCGGGTTGATTTCGATAGGGTCATCGCCCTCGGAAACCGGCATGTCGAACAATTCGAATGCCATATCGTTGATTTGCTCCAGCGCGCCGTCGAGCATCAACGCCATCTCCGCCGTTGCGATTTCCAGCTCTCGTCGACTCCATTGGTTGCGCGAAACCAGCAGGCGCAGAAACGTAGAGTGGCCCGCATCAAGCCCATGAAGATGGGCGTCAGTGTCTGGGGTGTCTTGTGATGCATCGTCTTCGGCTATCTGCTTGTCATCCTGCTGCTCGTCCTCCTGATCGTCGCGAAAAACATCAGCCAGCAGCGCCGACGCCTCTGCCGTTTCACGTCGCAATTGGGCAACCCTGCCCATGTCCAGCACGATTCCGGAGCCTGGCTTCTTGTCGGGCCCTGTTGCTGTAGTGGCTGACAGCGCTGTCGATACCGGGCCTGTCTGCGAACCGGCCGCAGCACCATGGAGGTTGCTGTAAAGGGTGTGAGGATCGAGTCGAAGTGCCCTGTATATCCGCTCAAGCAGTCTGACTTTCTCAGGCGTAACCGCTCCGTCAGCGTGGGCCAGGTGAGTCAGGCAACCGACGATGGTCTGCTTTTCGTCCTGATTTAGCGAGCTCAGCTTCTTTTTCAGGCTTGCCAGGTTGGGCGGCTGCTGCAGTTGCATCAACATATATGCCTTGAGACGTGTTCGATGCGAGATACGCAGATGACCCCATGAGTCGATATGCTGTTCGAGCAGTGCAACTGCACGCTGGCTTGTGCCTCTATCAACCGTTGCAACACTGCTGGCGAGATCCAGCGTGACAACAGCCGCATTGTAATCCACTGTCACCCTCGACATGCCTGGATCGGGCTCGGTCACAAACAGAACGATGCTGTCCTCAGGTTTGGGCGCACGATTGCCTGCCAGCACATCCGGCTCCATACCTATGTGCATGCCTTCAAGCACTTTTGTCAGCGCGACGATCTGGTTGCGTGCCTGGGCACCGTCAGACTTGAAACGTATGGCCAGTTGATCAAGCGTCGTCAGCTTCGTAGCAGTCCTGACCTCCGATTGAAGCTGTCGCAGTTCATGTCTGGCGTATTCGGGCCATAGCGACACGGGCAGCAATAGCAGCGCCTCCAATGACTCATGCTTATTGAGATCATCGGCATTGCGGCCCATGTACCGACTGAATGGAGCAAGTACTGAAGCACAGCTCTGCACGAGGAGTTGAATTTTCTTGCGAGTGGCGGACGTAATGCTGACGTCTGGCAGGTCGCCCACCGGTATTTCCGGTACATCGAGGTAGGCGGACGATGGGCGATAGGCGACCCATAGTCTGGTCTTGTTTCTCAGCAGCTTCAGGCCATCGGGAAACTGTTCTTCATATTCGGCCCTGAACAGCCGCTGAAACAGATCTGTGCATCTGCCAACAGGTTTGCCACGCGAGATATTCGGATCCGTCAGCGCCCAAGACAAGGCCCAGGATGCATTCAGCGGGTGTTTGTCGATGGCCATCTGACCTAGCGCCACTCGCAGCACGATGGGCATTTCATAGTAGTCGGCCGACTCCATTGGTGGCTCGCGCAAATACATCTGCCCTGAAATGACAGGCATGCTCAGGTATTCGAGAAGCCGCGAAGCCTGGTTGCAAAACGAAAAATCCCGATGATAAACAGTCCGCAAACGCTCGATTTCCTCTCTTAAAGCGGGAATTTCTTTTCGTGCGTCGGGATCAGAAAGGCTGTCGATCAGTAAACGCCGTTCAAGGCCGTGGAAAAACATGAACAGGTAACCGCTGCTTGCTTCAGGATCGCAACGTCCCCCTGCCAGCCACTGCAGATAGCCCCGGCGTGCCGCAGGTTCGAGGTCTTTATAGGTCGACCAATAGTATGCCGACCGTGCAGCGGGAGGCGCATCGGAACCGGCCACCGGCAAGGCAGCGTCTATGAAAGAAGGTTCGGATAGCCTGAATTCCGGGTTTTGCGTTCCTGTGTAGATCATGCCGCCGGGCAAGGTGATATCGGCCACGTTGAACGGCTCCCCTGGACGCAGCCATCTGGCCTTCGCCGGACGATCAGGTGCCTTGGGAATGCTGAAAGAGTTGGTGCCGGGAGAGTACTGCCGGATGGTAAAGAACTCAGACTCACGCTCTGTATGGCGCATTTGCGGAGCGAAGGCCGAGGGCGCCTGTTCCGGCGCTATGTCCGCCTGCGGTTGTGTACCGCCAACAAGGTTGGGAGACGGTCTGCTGAAGCGCGCATAGCGCCCTATGGCCAGGTCGGAGAAGCCCTCATCGGAAGCCGTTGTATGGATACGGTCGGGATAAGGCTGAGTGCCGCCCGCGAGATTGCCTGACGCTCGACTGAAGCGGGCATATCGACCGATCGCGAGGCGTTCGAGCTCTTCATCGATAAGGCGTATTTCAAAGGTGTCTGACACTGAGCCGTGACTGTCAGACTCGGCAGCATGCCGAATCTCGCCCGCGTGGGGTTGCGTGCCTCCAACAGGATGGACAAGCGTTCGGCTGGGTGCCATTGGGATCTTCCATGGTTCATCGGCTGGCAAACTGGCAGTATCCACATTTTGTCAGCGCGGGCCAAGCGTGGGCGGATGAGCTTGCGATTGCATTAGCCAAACCCCAGAAACGACAAAGCCCTGAATAATCAGGGCTTTGCGCTACCAAATATGGCGGAGGCATAGAGATTCGAACTCTAGGACCTGTTACAGTCGGCAGTTTTCAAGACTGCTGCCTTAAACCACTCGGCCATACCTCCACTATCGTTGCGGGCGCCATAATACCGGAATGAAACAAGCTGTCAAACTCTGTGACTAGCCAGTTGCAGCGCCTCTGTTATGATCTTTGCAACTCAACATTTCAACAGGAAGGAGTTTCGCCATGCGCGAACAGGATTACAGCCTTAAAACCGGCATGCAGGCCGACCAGCTAGAGGTTAGTCGTGTCCTGCGCAACACTTACGGTCTTCTCGCTCTGACGCTGGCTTTTAGTGGTGTCATGGCATTTGTCGCTCAGCAGATGCGCGTCGGCTATCCGAACATTTTCGTGGTACTGATCGGCTTCTATGGTCTGTTTTTCCTGACCAATAAATTGCGTGATTCGGTCTGGGGCCTGGTTTCGACCTTCGCCCTGACAGGTTTCATGGGTTTCCTGCTTGGCCCTATCCTTAACCGTTATCTGGGCATGGCCGGTGGCGCCGAAGTGGTTAGCTCCGCTTTCGCGATGACCGCACTGGTTTTCGGCGGTCTGTCGGCTTACGTGTTGATCACCCGCAAGGACATGAGCTTCCTGGGTGGCTTCATTACCGCAGGCTTCTTCGTTCTGCTTGGCGCGGTAGTGGCCAGCATGTTCTTCCAGATCAGCGGTTTGCAACTGGCGATCAGCGCAGGCTTCGTGCTGTTCTCGTCGGTCTGCATTCTGTTCCAGACCAGCGCGATTATTCAGGGTGGTGAGCGCAACTACATCATGGCGACGGTCAGCCTGTATGTATCGATCTACAACCTGTTTATCAGCCTGCTGCAGATTTTCGGCATCATGAGCCGCGACGACTGATGACTTCGGCCTGAGTACTCAGGCCGTTGCGCTTCAAATGCGTTAAACAAAAGCCCCGATCTTTCGGGGCTTTTGCATTTCCGGGATTTGAGAAGTGTCAGGATCTCAGGTGATGGCGATATGCCTTTCCGGCAGCCTGGGAAGGGCAAGCCGGATTGGTCAGAGACTGTCCGTCCAGTCAAATTATGCATGGTAGGCAACCTGACCGATCAGTCATCTTTATCAAGATTGTCCTAGTCTGCTCAAGCACTTATCAGCTTTTGATCATCACAAAAAATAATATCGGACGATTCCCCAAGGCCTGTGGCACTTCCTCGTTTTGGGCTAATTGACATCATGGAACAGAGCTGGACACAAGATTTCTAAATGTGTCAGCTTTGTTACGCTTCAACGCATTACGCACCACAAGGCGAGTGACTGGACTCTCTCGCTACAGGGGGAGTCCTGCCGTACCTAACCTGTTAATCAGCAAACAAGGAAGTGTCATGACGAAAGTCAAAGAAAATGCTGCAATTCAACTCTCTGCTGCTACCAGCACCTCTTTCGACCAGATCAATACGTTCGCTCACCAGTATGACCGTGGCGGTAACCTCACGATCAATGGCAAGCCTTCGTACTCGGTCGATCAGGCCGGCGATTACATCCTTCGCGACAACGCTGCGTGGACTGATCGCGATGGCAACGGCACTATCAACCTCACATACACCTTTCTGACCGCCAAACCTGCCGGGTTCGACAATTCGCTGGGGACTTTCAGTGCGTTCAACGCACAGCAGAAAGCACAGGCCGTATTGTCGATGCAATCCTGGGCAGACGTTGTCAAGGTCAGCTTTACCCAGGCCGCTTCCGGCGGCGACGGGCATATGACCTTCGGTAACTACAGCAACGGCAGCGCAGGCGGGGCGGCTTTTGCCTACCTGCCCAGCGGCAACAGCCGCACTGACGGCCAGTCCTGGTACCTTGTCGATAACAGCTACTAGGTCAACACCACCCCGGACAATGGCAACTACGGCCGTCAGACCCTGACCCATGAAATTGGCCACACCCTGGGCCTGTCTCACCCTGGCGACTAAAACGCTGGCGAAGGCAGCCCGACCTACAAGGATGCCAGCTACGCAGAAGATACGCGTGGCTACAGCGTCATGAGTTACTGGAGTGAGTCCAACACCAACCAGAACTTCGTCAAGGGCGGCGCTCCGTCGTACTCTTCGGCACCGTTGCTGGATGACATCACTGCCGTTCAGCAGCTCTATGGCGCGAACATGAGCACCCGTGCCGGTGATACGGTCTACGGTTTCAACTCCACCGCCGGGCGTGATTTCTACAGCGCCACTTCTGCCTCTTCCAAGGTGGTGTTCTCGGTGTGGGACGGCGGGGGCAAGGATACCCTCGACTTCTCGGGTTTCACCCAGAACCAGAAGATAAACCTCAATGCGGCCTCGTTCTCGGACGTGGGTGGCATGGTGGGTAACGTTTCAATTGCCAAAGGCGTGGTGGTTGAAAACGCGGTGGGCGGTTCGGGCAACGACCTGTTGATCGGCAATGCCGCTGCCAACGACCTTAAAGGTGGTGCCGGCAACGACATCATCTACGGTGGTGGCGGTGCCGACAGCCTGACCGGTGGTGCTGGTGCAGACATTTTTGTGTTTGGTGCCAGTTCCGATTCCAACCGTGCAGCGCAGGATACGATTCGTGACTTTGTCAGCGGTCAGGACAAAATCGATGTATCGGCCATTTCCACGCTGAGCGCGCTGCAGTTCGGCAACGCGTTCAGCGGCCATGCCGGCGAAGCGATCCTCAGCTACAACCAGAGCAGCAATCTGGGTAGCCTGGCGATCGACTTCACAGGTCAGGGTGTGGGGGACTTCCTCGTAGGGACTGTTGGTCAAGCGTTGGCTACTGATATCGTGGTTTAATCTGTAACAATCATGGACGACCCTGCTGTCGTCCATGATCTGGAAAGTACCCCATCATGAAGATCAATCACGTTGTTCGAATCGTGCCAGTGGCTTTTGCGCTGCTGGTGGGTATTTCTGGAGCAAGCATGGCCATGAGTTTGAAACTGCCCGACCCAGCTGAGCGAAGTGGCAAGTGGCGACTTTCGCTTCAGGGAAACACGGACGAAGTTTGTGAGCTGCACCTCAACACTGATGTACCGAAACTGACGGGCGATCTCGCCTGTGCAGTAAAGTGGTTGCACGAAGCCCCCACGGGCTGGTTTCCGACTCCGGATGGCCTGGCATTTACCGACAAGGAAGGCAATCGCCTGATTCACCTCAATAACATGGGGGAGCAGATCTATCAGGCGCGTCTGCCCGGCGGTGAAGTGCTGGTTCTTGGACGGCTCGCCGATTAAGCGTTTCATGGACCTGCGCGAGTTGTTTGTTAAAACCCAGGGATGTCACTCCGTCACCAGCAAGACCATCAAGGAACAACCATGAGTGCGTTGCCCCAAAGCGCCCGGCCGCCGCTTTATAAAGCGCTGGCTGACTACAAGAGCGCGTTGATTGGTGTCGGTTGTTTTACCGCGCTGATCAACGTGTTGATGCTCGCTCCATCGATTTACATGTTGCAAGTCTATGACCGTGTACTGACGTCGCAGAACCAGACTACCCTGGCCATGCTGACGCTGATGGTGGTCGGGTTCTTTGCGTTTATCGGCCTGCTGGAGATGGTCCGCAGCTTTGTGGTAATCCGCATCGGCAGCGAGCTGGAGAGGCGTTTCAATCTGCGCGTCTATCAGGCTGCGTTCGAGAGCAACCTGCACGCCGGACAGCGTCAGGCTGGGCAGGCGCTGGGTGACCTGACCTTTATCCGTCAGTTTCTCACCGGACCGGCGTTGTTCGCGTTCTTCGACGCCCCGTGGTTTCCCATCTACCTGGCGGTGATCTTCCTTTTCGACCCTTGGCTTGGCGTGCTGGCCAGTGTGGGGACAGTGTTGCTGGTCGGACTGGCCTGCCTCAACGAATGGCTGACCCGCAAACCGCTGGCCGAGGCCAGCGGGTACTCGCAGCAGTCTGCGCAATTGGCGACCCGGCACCTGCAACAGGCCGAGGCGATCCAGGCGATGGGCATGCTCGAAGTGTTGCGGCGTCGCTGGTTCCATGTGCATGGGCGCTTTCTGGCCTTGCAAAACCGTGCCAGTGACACTGGAGCGGTGATCAGTTCGATCAGCAAGGCCCTGCGCCTTTGTCTGCAGTCGCTGGTGCTGGGCCTGGGCGCACTGCTGGTGATAAACGGAGACATGACCGCAGGCATGATGATCGCCGGTTCGATCCTCATGGGAAGGGTCCTCAGCCCCATCGATCAACTGATCGCAGTCTGGAAACAATGGAGTTCTGCACGCCTGGCTTACGGACGTCTGGACCAGTTACTCAAGACCTACGCCGAGCCCGCGCCGCGCATGCCACTGCCAGCACCGCGCGGTCAGATCAGCGCGGAACAGGTCAGCGCTGCGCCTCCGGGCAAGACATCGGCGACGATTCAGCAAGTGAGCTTTCAACTGCAAGCTGGTGAAGTGCTCGGTGTACTGGGAGCATCCGGTTCCGGCAAATCGACCCTGGCACGCGTGCTGGTCGGTGTCTGGCCGGTGCTGGGTGGAACGGTACGTCTGGACGGGGCCGACATGCATCGCTGGGACCGCGAGGCGCTGGGCCCCTATATCGGTTATCTGCCGCAGGACATCGAGCTTTTCGGTGGCACCGTGGCAGAAAACATCGCGCGTTTTAGCGAGGGCGACGCGAGCGCCGTGGTTGCTGCTGCGCAACTGGCGGGCGTACACGAATTGATTCTGCGCCTGCCGCAGGGTTACGACACGCGGCTGGGCGACGATGGCGCTGGCTTGTCAGGCGGTCAGAAACAGCGCGTCGCGTTGGCCCGAGCATTGTATGGCGATCCGCGACTGGTGGTACTTGATGAGCCCAATTCCAATCTGGACGCCGCGGGCGAAGCGGCTTTGACTCAGGCGATCGCTGAGCTCAAGACCCGCGGTTGTACCGTCGTGCTCGTCACCCACCGCACACAGTCTCTGAACCAGACCGATCGTCTGCTGGTGCTGAGCGAAGGTCGCATGCAGGCATTCGGCACCACGGCTCAGGTGTTGCAGGCCTTGTCCGGACAGGCATCGCCCGGGCAAGCACCGCAAGCGCACCCTCAATCGCAATCTCGCCCTGCACCCGCCGGGCTTTCCATGAGCCGTCAGTACGGCACGCAGAACAGGCAGTCCGACGTATGAACAGCCCCATCGACACTCATTACGCCGTGCCGGGCAAGGAGCGCGGCGTGCAGTTCTTCGTTCGCGCAGGCTGGATTCTCATGCTGGCAGGGGCGGGCAGCTTCTTTCTGTGGGCCAGTCTCGCCCCGCTGGATCAGGGCATTTCCGTGCAAGGCACCGTCGTGGTGTCGGGCAAGCGCAAGGCCGTGCAGTCGCTGGATGGCGGCGTTGTAAGCAAAATTCTCGTCAGCGAAGGCCAGTCGGTAAAGGAGGGCGAGCCGCTGTTTCGCCTTGATCAGACTCAGGTCGAGGCCGACGTGCAATCGCTGCGTGCCCAGTATCGAATGGCCTGGGCCAGCCTGGCCCGCTGGCAGAGCGAGCGCGACAACCTGGATGAGGTGCACTTTCCCGCAGAACTGATTGCCGCCGGGCAGGGGCAGAACCCCGACCCGCGTCTGGCGCTCGTGCTTGAGGGCCAGCGGCAACTGTTCAGCAGTCGGCGACAGGCGCTGGCTCGAGAGCAATCCGGTTTGCAGGCGAGTATCGAAGGTGCCGGGCTGCAACTCGCCGGTATGCGCCGCGCTCGATCGGACCTGCTGGCTCAGGCTGACTCGCTACGCAAGCAACTGAGTAACCTGGAGCCCTTGGCGCAGAACGGTTTCATTCCAGGCAACCGTCTGCTGGAGTTTCAACGCCAGCTTTCTCAAGTGCAGCAGAGCCTGGCGCAGAACGCAGGCGAAACCGGGCGGATAGAGCAGGGGATCGTCGAGTCGCGGTTGCGTCTTCAGCAGCAGCGCGAGGAATATCAGAAAGAAGTGCGCAGCCAGTGGGCCGATGCCCAGGTCAAGGCGCTTACCCTTGAGCAACAACTGGCTTCGGCAGGTTTCAGTCTGCAGCACAGTGCAATTCTTGCCCCTGCTGATGGCATCGCCGTCAACCTGGGCGTGCACACCGAAGGCGCAGTGGTGCGTGCCGGTGAAACCCTGCTGGAAATTGTACCGCAGGGCACACGGCTTGAAGTCGAAGGGCGTCTGCCGGTGCAGTTGATCGACAAGGTCGCCAGCCATTTGCCGGTCGATATCCTCTTCACTGCGTTCAATCAAAGTCGCACGCCGCGGGTTTCCGGTGAGGTAAACCTGATTTCCGCCGATCAGATGCAGGATGAGAAAACCGGCCAGCCCTATTACGTGCTGCGCACTTCGGTGGGCGATGCGGCACTGGAAAAACTCAACGGGTTGGTGATCAAGCCGGGCATGCCCGCTGAAATGTTTGTGCGCACGGGTGAACGCTCGCTGCTCAATTATCTGTTCAAACCTTTGCTGGACCGTGCCGGCTCCGCGTTGACGGAGGAATAGGATGTCTCGTCATCCCCTGAAAGCCGCTTTGCTGACGGCCATCCTGCTGGGCACTGCTTCATTGAGTCATGCGATGGGCCCGTTTCAGGTCTATGAGCTGGCGCTTCGCAACGACCCGACTTACCTGGGCGCGCTCAAGGAGCGCGATGCGGGCCTGGAAAACCGGGTGATTGGTCGTGCAGGCTTGTTGCCGCGTGTTTCATACAGCTACAACAAAGGACGCAACGACTCCAAGGCCACCCTCAAAGGCGGCCGTGAAGACACCACTGACCATCGCCACTACAACAGCTTTGGTTCAAGCCTGACGGTTCAGCAGCCGCTGATCGATTACGAAGCCTATGCCAATTACCGCAAAGGCCTGGCCCAGGCGTTGTTTGCCGACGAGACCTTTCGCAGCAAGAGTCAGGAATTGCTGGTGCGGGTTCTGACCCTTTATACCCAGGCACTGTTCGCGCAGGACCAGATCAATATAGCCCGCGCTAAACAGCAGGCGTTCGACCGCCAGTTTGCGCAGAACCGGCAAATGTTCCAGCAAGGCGAGGGTACCCGCACCGACATTCTTGAAGCGGAATCGCGCAACGAGCT
This sequence comes from Pseudomonas sp. Pme6b, assembly GCF_058129925.1. NCBI lineage: Bacteria > Pseudomonadati > Pseudomonadota > Gammaproteobacteria > Pseudomonadales > Pseudomonadaceae > Pseudomonas > Pseudomonas sp. Pme6b. The sequence goes on along the minus strand of NZ_CM176704.1, from coordinate 3,695,768 downwards.
GGCGATTGCCGAGCAGATAGAAGCCAGCGACGAGCAGGACGCGGCCCTGCGCGAACTGGCCGCGTTGCTGGGCGAGCCGAGTATCGATGTTGCGCAGTTGGAGCCGTTGAGGGACAGTTTTCAGGCGCTGGTGCTGGCACCGTCCAGCTTTACCGAGTGGCATGCGCTGGCCATGGCCAACAGCCCGATCCTGGCCTCGCAACGCCAGTCGCTGGAAGTGGCGCGATACGAGGTGGAGCGCAACCGCGCCGGGCATCTGCCGACGGTGAATGCTTACGCGAGTATCCGTCAGAACGAATCGGACAGCGGCAACACCTACAATCAGCGTTACGACACCAACACGATAGGTATCGAGCTCAGTCTGCCGCTGTACGCCGGAGGCGGCACCAGCGCCTCGGTGCGTCAGGCCAACAGCAAGCGCGAGCAGGCGGAATACGAGCTGGAGGGCAAGACCCGCGAAACCCTGATCGAGCTGCGTCGCCAGTTCAACGCCTGTGCGTCAGGGGTGAGCAAGTTGCGCGCTTATCAGAAAGCACTGGTCTCTGCACAGGCACTGGTCGAGTCGACACGTCAGAGCATTCTCGGCGGCGAGCGCATCAGCCTGGACGCACTCAACGCCGAACAGCAGCTTTACAGCACCCGGCGTGATCTGGCGAAAGCCCGTTACGATTACTTGATGGCCTGGATCAAACTGCATTACTACGCCGGTACGTTGCGCGACACCGATCTGGCGCGTATTGACGAGGCCTTCGTTGTGGCGCGCTGAGTGTCGTTGGTCAGTTCTGCGCGGTGAAACGCGCCAGCGAGAAGGCTGAAAGGTCTACATCGCTGGTGCCGTGAATACAGCGTTGCGCAAGGGCCAGCCCGAGCCCGGCTGAGTGTTTGAAGCCGTGACCGGAGCAGGCCGAAACCACTGTCACGTTCTTCAGATGGGGGTGTTCATCGATGATGAAGTGGCAGTCCGGCGTGACGGTGTAGGCGCAGACCGAAGACTTGACCACGTTCGGCGTCAGTCCCGCAATCTTGCCCTGCACCTGGGTCTGGAACATTTCCTGCTCCTCCCTTGCCGTAACAGTGCGGTCCAGCTGGTCGGCAGCGGATGCTTCAATGTATTGCTCGGTGGCGACCTTCATACTGTTTTCACCGGGCAGGGGCGGGAAGCCATAGTTGACATCATCCTCCCCGGGCCCGTGAGTCAGAATGAAGCTCGGCGAACGTGGTGCAAAAGCGGCATTCTCCTGCAATTCGAACCAGAACAGCTTTTGCCGGCACACCCGCAGCAGATCGCTAAAAGGCGCGCCGAGCAATTCGGCTGACCACATGCCCGCACTGACCACGACCTTGTCAGCGATGATCGTGCCCTTGTCGGTGGTAATACGCACCTGATCACCCTGTGCCTGTAAGTGCGTGACCGTCTCATGGGTCAGCAACCTTGCGCCGTGTTGCCTCGCCAGACGCAGCTGTACCGCGATGCAGCGCTCTGGCCGGACAAATCCGCCTTCGGGTTCAAAGTAGCCAATGGCGGTATCCCGAACAGGGGTGAATTGGGGAAAGCGCTCGCGAATGGCCGCCGCCGACAATACTTCGTGCTTCACGCCATAGGTGCGGGCCAAAGCGATGGTCTGGTGGGTGAAGTCTTTACTGTCTTCAGGATCGTACGCAGGGCTGGAGGTCATCACCAGCACTCCGCACTGCTCGAACAGCGACTCGCCGCTCAGCGCCTCAAGTTCGCGCCAGATGCTGTGCGAACTGCGTACCAGCGGCAGGTATTGCGGGCCCTCGCCAACCGACAGTCGTGTGATGCGGGTATCGCCGTGGCTGGAGCCTTGTGTGTGCGGAGGGGCATAGCGATCGACGCCAATTACATCGACTCCGGCCTTCGCCAGTTGATAGACAGTGGCTGCACCCATGGCACCCAGACCGAGCACGGCCACTTCACAACGCTGCTGCATAATCGGAATGCCTTGATAAATCGCCTATTTCACGCCGGACGGCCTGCCGAATCAACCGCCAAACGTGCATAAGGTTATGTCACGGAGCCCCAAGGGCCATTACCAGTGCCATCACACATGAGGGTGTGGGGAACCTGTAAAAATTTACGCTTGCGCTGCTCAGGGTTTTTAAGGTCCGAAATTGATGAAAAGTTGTCCACGGAAATCGTGGGTATGTCTGTGGGTAACTTTTTGAAACCCTTGTTACACGTGGCTTACAGCTGTGTGGTTATTTTATGAACAGCTCATGTTTTGCACTTCCATGGTGCTGCCACCAGGCTGGAAGACAGGTCCGCCATAAGCGATTTAAAGCACAAAAAAGAAATATTTTTCAAAAAAAAGCGCGACCCTCATCAGGTCGCGCTGCTTTTTTTACGAGTCAAGCGATGGTTGTTACACGAGAGGCTGATCGCTCCATTCACCGTTGACCAGACGACGCAGGCCCAGAGGGTTGGCATTCTGCAACGCAGGCGGCAACTGGCTGTCGGCCAGGTTCTGATAGCAGACCGGGCGCAGGAAACGGTCGATGGCCAGAGTGCCTACCGACGTGCCACGTGCATCCGAGGTTGCCGGGTACGGGCCGCCATGCACCATGGCTTCACAGACCTCAACACCGGTCGGGTAGCCGTTGAACAGAATACGGCCGACTTTCTCTTCCAGTATCGGTTGCAGCCAATTGTATTGGCTCAGGTCTGCAGGTTCGCCGATCACAGTCGCGGTCAACTGGCCACGCAAGGCTTGCAGCGCGTCTTTCAACTGCGCATCGTCAGCGACCTCGATTATCAGCGTGGTCGGGCCGAAAACTTCTTCCTGCAACAACTGGTCGCCGTTCAACAGCAGACTGACGTCAGCCTTGAACAACTGAGCCTGAGCCTGTTTGCCTTCCTGCGGCTTGCCAGCCAGATGCGTCACGCCCGGATGCGACAGCAAATGCTCGACGCCTTTGCTGTAGCTGCGCAGACCACCCGCGTTGAGCATTGTCTGCGGCGCCTGACTGCCCATCTGTTCGGTCAGTTGCTCGACGAACGTCGAAAACGCCGGGGAGCGCAGGCCCATGACCACACCGGGGTTGGTGCAGAACTGACCGGCACCCATCACCACCGAACCGGCAAGCTCTTTGGCCACAGTTTCGCCGCGTGCCTGCAGTGCACCTGGCAGCAACACTACCGGGTTGATGCTGGACATCTCGGCAAACACCGGAATCGGCTGTGGACGCTCGGCGGCCATTTTGCAAAGAGCGTTGCCGCCGTTCAGCGAGCCGGTGAAACCGACGGCCTGGATAGCCGGGTGTTTGACCAGACCTTCACCCACGCCGTTACCGAAGATCATGTTGAATACGCCTTTCGGCATTTGGGTGCGTTCTGCGGCGCGGATGATAGCGCTGGCCACCAGATCGGCAGTCGCCATGTGGCCACTGTGCGCCTTGAACACCACCGGGCAACCGGCAGCCAGTGCAGCAGCGGTGTCACCGCCAGCAGTGGAAAACGCCAGCGGGAAGTTGCTCGCGCCGAACACGGCAACCGGGCCCACACCGATGCGGTACTGGCGCAGGTCGACGCGTGGCAACGGCTTGCGATCCGGCAGGGCCAGGTCAATACGTGCACCGACGAAATCACCGCGACGCAGAACCTTGCCAAACAGGCGCATCTGGCCGCTGGTACGACCGCGCTCACCCTGAATACGTGCCTGGGGCAGAGCGGTTTCCTGGCAGACGATGGCGACGAAATCATCACCCAACTGATCCAGTTCATCGGCAATGGCGTCGAGGAAGTCGGCGCGACGGGCCGGGCTCAGTTGACGGAATTCTGGAAAGGCAGCCTTGGCGGCGAGGGCGGCAGCGTCGATTTCGCCGTCGGTAGCCTGATGGAAGCTGTAAGGCAGTTCTTCGCCTGTTGTGGCATCCAGACTTTTTTGCAGGCTTTGGCCAAGAGCGCTGCGGCCGCCAGCGATGAAATTCTGGCCGAGAATGTTAGGCATCGGTATCTCCTGTTGTTTTGAGGTTGGAGGTCGGTATGGAAGGTATCCGGACCGGCGCTCCTTATGGGTTGCCGAGTTGCTTTACAGATTGTCAGTGATGTGGCGTGTAAAAGCAGGCCAGCGATCATTTTTTCTAAAACCAGTGGGCAGTCATCGTACAACCTGATTCGCTGCTGATGCAACTGTCGGCCTGATTTGCCAAGTCAAGCGCCGCTGCTCTTTATAGCGCATGGGCGCGATCAGGCTTCTATCGTGGCGCGCTTTTGTGACCTTTTAAGGTGGTGTAGCGTTGAGGTTGTGCAATGCATCCAGCACCTGGCGCAACGCCTTGCTGACCGGTTTGTCCTGGCGCAATGCAATTCCCAGCGTGCGGCTCAACCCCGGCACCAGCTGCAGCACCTGCAAACCGCGGCGGTGATGGACTGCAGCAACCGCCATGCGCGGCACGATGCTGTAGCCCAGGCCCGCAGCAACCATTTCCTTGATGGCCTCGATGCTGCCCAGTTCCATGACCGGCTTTACCCGGATCCCGGCCTGCAAGAACCATTCATTGATCAGCAGCCGCGTACTGCTGCCTGCTTCGAAGACCACCAGCGGTAGTTCGCAGAGGTGCTCCGGGGTCATTTCAGCGGCAATCGGCTGCTGGCTGCTGGCGAAGATCGCCAAGAACTCATCCTCAAGCAGCGGGGTGATATGCAGACTGCGACCCGAGGCGGGCAGCGTCACCAGTGCGAGATCCAGACGGTTTTCTTCCACAGCCTTGAGAATGCCGTCCGTGTTGCCGGTGCTGACCCGCACATCCAGTTGTGCAAAGCGACGGCGCAGTGCCTGCAACATGGGCGGCAGCAGATGAATGCAGGCGGTTGCGCCGGTACCGATCGCAACCTTTCCGGCAACGCCGCTGGCGTGACTGGACAACTCCAGCAGGGCGTCTTCGACCACCGCCTCAATGCGCGCAATATGCTCCAGCAACGTAGTGCCCGCCGAGGTGGGCTTGAGCCGCTTGCCTACGCGCTCGATCAATTTCAGGTTCAACTGGTCCTCCAACTGCCGAATTTGCAGGCTTACCGCTGGCTGGGTCAGGTGCAGTCGCTCGGCCGCTGCGGAGAAGCTGCCGTGCGCTATGACCAGCGAGAAGGTATGCAAGTGATTCAGGTTGAGTCGGCGCATGGCAAAGTATTTCTTATGCTGTGAATGATAAATCATAGCTTTTTTAACGGCTTGGTGAGCGGCATGATTGCACTCATCCAACGACATTTGCCCAGAGCCCGATATGACCCCGACCTTTATCCTGCGTGATGCGTGTGATCAAGACATACCTGCCGTACAGGCGATCTACGCCGATCATGTGCTGCATGGCATTTCCAGTTTCGAACTCGATCCGCCGAGTGTCGCCGAGCTGCTGCAGCGCCGTGCGCAGGTGCTCGTCAACGGTCTGCCATATCTGGTGGCCGAGCTCGCCGGAGAGGTGGTTGGCTATGGCTACGCCACACCCTATCGTCCGCGTCCTGCCTACCGCTTTACTGTAGAAGACTCGGTCTATATACGGGATGGTATGGGCGGGCGGGGCATCGGTCTGGCATTGCTTGGCGAGCTGGTACAGCGCTGCGAACAGGGCGGTTGGCGACAGATGGTCGCGGTGATCGGCAATAGCGAGAATATCGCGTCGCTGCGTCTGCACGAGCACCTGGGTTTTCGCCGTGTCGGGGTATTCGAGTCAGTCGGCTTCAAGCACGGTCGCTGGGTGGACACCGTGCTGATGCAGCGCATGCTCGGCGACGGCTCGGGCAGTGCACCTTCCGAACGGGCCTGACTGACGTGGACCGCGCTGATCTGTCCAGGCTGACGGTAGTCAAACTGGGGCTCGCGCAACTGATCAGTTGGGGGGTGACGTTTTATCTAACGGGGGCTTTCGGCAATGCGATTGCCGATGATCTGGGCTGGAGCGGCCAGCAGGTTTTTTCCGGGCTGTCAGTTGCGCTGCTGGTCATGGGCCTGGTTTCGATCTTCAGTGCGCGTTTGCTCCAGCGTCTCGGTGCACGGCAGGTATTGCAATACGGGGCCGGGCTCAACGCGCTTGGCTGCTGCATGCTGGCTGTGTGCGAGACACCTCAGTCGTGGTTTTTTGGCTGGGCAGTGCTGGGCGTCGGCATGCGTCTGTCACTTTACGATGCGCTGTTTGCTGCATTGGCAGCGCTGTTCGGTGCACGCTCTCGGGCGCTGATGGTGCAGATTACCTTGTTGGGCGGGCTGGCTTCGGCGGTATTCTGGCCGCTGGGCCACGGCTTGTTGAATGCGTTGGGCTGGCGTAGTGCGGTTGCTGTCTACGGCTGCCTGGCATTGCTCAGCGGGTTATTGGTCAGCGGCCTGCCGGACTCCCGGTTGCCGGTCTTGAACGCCGGGCCAGCCGCGCCTGCGCCCGCTGACACCACTGCCTGGATACCTCAGTTCGGCTACGCCCTGAGCATGTCCCTGATCGCGTTCCTGTCAGCCGGCTTGTCTGCCCATTTACCCGCGTTGCTGGCTGGTTTGGGCGTGCCGGTCGTGCTGGCAGCGCTGTGGGGCATCGGTCAGACCTGCGCGCGTCTGGCGCAGGCTTTGTTGGCGCAGTCGATGCCAGCGCTGCGCCTGAATGTCTGGGTCGCTGCCGGAATGGTGCTGTGTTTTACCCTGGGGCTGCTCAGTCAGGGCCATACCCTGCTGGCCTGCATGTTCCTGTTCGGTTATGGCGCGATGAACGGGCTGGCCACATTGCTGAGGGCGAATCTACCCTTTGAGCTGTTTGCACATTCGCATTACGTACACCTGCAGGGCCGATTGCTGGCTCCTGCCTTTCTGCTGTCAGCTGGCGCTCCGTGGTTTTTTGCGTGGGTGCGTGAAGCGCAGGGCGGCAGCGGTCTGCTGTGGTTGTCGCTGGCGATCAGCCTGGTGTTGATTGCAGTGGCAATTGCATTGAATCTAAATGGCCGCGCAAAATGAAATTGTCCAACAATCCGGTTCAATAGCGTTGCCAGTAGTCGCCTGAATGGTTAGGGTACGCGGCTGTTCAAGAAGGAGCCTGATATGACTCTGCATGACCCCACGGAAACGGGCACGGCAGTCACCCGGCAGCGGCGCGCGCCAAAGGGTGAAAAGCGCCGCAAAGAGCTGCTTGATGCGGCCTTGCAAGTGTTTTCCCTTGAGGGCTATACCGGCGCTTCGGTGGCTAAGGTAGCGGCCATCGTCGGTATTTCCGTCGCCGGGCTGCTGCACCATTTTCCCAGCAAGATTTCGCTGTTGATGGGCGTGCTGGACCGACGCGATGAGGTCAATAGCCGAATTGCTGCCGAGGTGCGCACCGACAACACGTTGACCGGCCTGCTTGGCGGCCTGCGCGCAATCAACCGTTCAAACGCCACGGCGCCCGGCGTGGTGCGTGCCTTTTCGATTCTCAATGCTGAAAGTCTGCTGGAAAACCAGCCAGCCTTTGAATGGTTCCAGACGCGCTACGAGCGTATTCACGCGCACTTGATGGGACAGTTTGCAGGTTTGGTGGAGCGCGGGGAGGTGCGTGCGGATGTGGATCTGGACAAGATCATCCGGCAGATTCTGGCGATGATGGATGGCTTGCAGATTCAGTGGTTACGCTTTCCCGATCAGGTGGACCTGGTCGAGTGTTTCGATACCTACATTGCGCAGGTCGATGCAGCGGTAAGGGCTCGTCCCTGAGCCTTTATTTGTCCGTTTACCCTTCAGTCAGCTAACGCTTACTCGACGGTCTGCTTGAATACACCGCCGGTCTTGACCGGTGGTTTCTCGACCAGAACCGAGTTCAGAGCGGAGCGTGGCAGCGGTTTGCTGGTGGTGGTCGACAGTTCCTGACGGAACGAGTTGACCAGCTTGGCGTTCAGGCGGATGTCCTGCGACGAACCACCGAGCGACAAGTTGAAGGTGTCGGCATCAACCACCCACTGATTGGTTTTAACGTCGAAGTAGGCCAGCGAGCGGTCATTGAGCTCAATGGTCACGCGCTTGCTTTCGCCCGGCTTGAGGAACACTTTCTTGTAGCCTTTGAGTTCCTTGATCGGACGCTCGACTTTCGGGTTCTGCTGGCCCACGTACAACTGAGCGACTTCAGAACCGCCAACCTTGCCGGTGTTGGTCAGATCGAAGGACACCTTGATCGGCGTATTGCCCACCGCAACGCCCGGCGTCACTTTGATGTTGCTGTAACCGAACGTGGTGTACGACAGGCCGTAACCGAACGGGTAGAGCGGCTTGATGCCTTTCTTCTCGTAACCGCGATAACCCAGCATCAGGTCATCCTTGTAATCCATGTCGGTCAGAGTGTTCTGATTGTCGAATTTCGGGAAGGAAGCGTAAGCCGGGTTGTCTTCGATGTTGCGTTCGATACTGATCGGCAGCTTGCCCGACGGGTTGACCTTGCCGAACAGGATCTCGGCCAGAGCCTGACCACCGTTCTGACCCGGGTAGAAGGCATGCAGCGCTACCGGAACCTGTTCGATCCAGTCGCTCATCTTCAGACCCGTACCGCCATACATGGTCACCACGGTGTTCGGGTTGACCTTGGCGATGTTCTGGATCAGCTCGTTCTGGAACTCAGGCAGATCGAAGCTGTGGTCGAAACCTTCACCTTCGTATTCGTTGCTGTTACCCACGGCAACCACAACGGCGTCATAGCCGGACAAGTCCTGAGGAGCGTTCAGCGAAGCCGAACTCAGCTGCACACCTACCAGGCCACCCATGGTCGACAGGTAACCGGCGCGACGCGAGTACTCGAGCTTCACATCGTAAGACTGGCCAGCTTCCAGATTGATCTTGGCGAACTCTGGAATGGTCGGCGGGATGCTGTTGCCCGGCAATGGCTTGCCGTCACCGTTGTCGATGATTTTCTTGCCGTTGACCCACAGACGCACGGCGCCGTCGGCACGAACCTTGAACACCTGCTCGCCGCTCTGGGTCGGGGTGACCTTGCCGGTGTAGCGAATCGAAGTCGACGATGTATCGCCATTCAGTTCGCCAGCGGTCGAACCTTTGCTGGTGTACGGATCGGACGTCGAAGTGTTGCTTTCGAACGGCAGGTTCTTGTCGTTGGCCCAGTCCAGGTCAACATGCTTCTCGGTACGGGTGACCGCTGCATCACCAGACCAGTTGGTGTTGCTGAAGTACTCGACTTTCATGCCCTGGACTTCATTGCCAGTTGCGTCGGTGGTGGTCCAGGCACTGGTGCTTGGGTCCAGCGACAGGCCTTCGATGAAGTCGACTTTGGCGTTGGGCGCGATTTGTTGCAGACCGCTCAATTCGCTGACGTAATGGCTGGCCAGGACGAAGAAAGACAGCTCGCAAGTTGCGATGCGTGCTGTACGCTATTTCTTGCCCGGTCTTTATCCGATTTCTGCCTTTTGCAGAATTCACTTCTTTTTTCTGTGGAGTTAACTACGATGAAATTCTCTGTAATCAGTGCGGGCGTTGTTCTGGGTCTGGCCCTTAGTGGTGCAGTAGTTGCCGCTGAAGCGACCGATGACGATGCAACATCCGGTGCAAGCGATTCGACGGTCATGACTCAGACCCAGGACGCCAAGGCAGCGCAGAAGGCGCAAAAGCAGAAGACCGAGACGACAAAAGGTGGTCGTCCACAGAACGCAACTCCTCAAAAGCAGTCAAATTGATCGTTTGAAGCCTTTGAGCACAGCACTTTCCAGTCGGAGAGTGCTGCAACATGTCCCTCCGAAGTAGCAAAATGCCCTCATTCATGCCGCCAGTTCCCGTCGATGTTTCCCGCCTCCTCATTCCGGATGCCGCGCAGGTTTGCGCCTGGCTGACCGAGCACGCGGGTCTGAAAATGGCCGATCTGGAGCGGGCGCAACGTTTGCAGCAAGAGTCTGAAGGCACCGAGCTGCTCGGGCTGTTGACTCGTCTGGGTCTGGTTTCCGAATTTGAACTGGCCCGCGCATGGGCAGCCCTGTTGCAGGCACCGCTGCTACTTGCTGACGCTGTGCCGCCGCTGCTCGACCCCTTGCCGCCTTTGACCGAGCGCTTCATGCGCCACTATCAAGTCGTGCCCGTAGGCTGGAGCGATCAAGGGCTGCAAGTGCTCAGCGCCAACCCCGGTACGTTGTACCCGTTCCAGGCCATCGCTTATGCCTGCGAAGTGCCGGTGCGGCTGTCCATCGGGCCGCGCAATGAAGTCGAAACCCTTATTGAGCGTTATTACGGACAGGGCCGCTCGGCAATGGGCACCCTGATCGAGAACCTGGATGAGGAGGGCGGCTCGCTGGAAGACATCGAGCACCTCAAGGATCTGGCCTCCGAAGCGCCGGTCATTCGTCTGGTCAACCTGATTCTGCAACGCGCGGTCGAACAGCGTGCGTCGGACATTCATATCGAGCCGTTCGAGAGCCAGTTAAAAGTGCGCTATCGCATCGACGGCGTGCTGCATGAGGCCGAAGCGCCACCGTCCAGTTCTTCGGCGGCGGTTATTTCCCGGGTGAAGATCATGGCGCGGCTGGACATCGCCGAGCGTCGTCTGCCGCAGGATGGCCGGATCATGCTGCGCATCCAGGGCAAGGAGCTGGACCTGCGGGTGTCTACGGTGCCCACCAGCTTCGGCGAATCGGTGGTCATGCGTTTGCTGGACCGGCAGACCATCAATTTCGATTTCCCCAGCCTGGGTTTCGACGGCGAGCGGCTGGATGAATTTCTCGACGTGCTGGAGCGTCCGCACGGCATTCTGCTGGTCACCGGGCCGACCGGCTCCGGCAAGACCACCACTCTTTATACTGCGCTCTCACGGCTCAATACCGCCGAGCGCAAGATCATCACCGTCGAAGACCCGGTCGAGTATCAGCTCGAGGGCATCAATCAGATTCAGGTCAAGCCTTCCATCGGCCTGGACTTCGCCGGGGCACTGCGCTCCATCGTGCGTCAGGACCCGGATGTCATCATGATCGGTGAGATGCGTGACCTGGAAACCTGCCGTATCGCCATTCAGTCCTCGTTGACCGGTCACCTGGTGCTCTCGACGCTGCACACCAACAGCGCGGCGGCGAGTATTACCCGTCTGCTGGACATGGGCGTCGAAAGCTACCTGATCGCCTCGACGGTCAACGGCATTCTGGCCCAGCGTCTGGTCCGCCGTCTTGATCCGGCAACGCGTGAAGCCTTCGATGCGCCGCCGGAGTTGATTGCCGAGCACGGGCTGGAGCGCTTCACTGACGAGCGCCCGATTCGCCTGTATCGCCCGCGTGCCGATGCACCTGGCGGCGGTTACCGGGGGCGCAGTGCAATCACCGAGTTGCTGGTCATGAACGAAGAGCTGCGCAGTCTGTTGATGCGCCACGCCGACGCTTCGACGCTGGAAGAAGCTGCCAGACGCGGCGGGTTGCGCACGCTGCATGAAGAGGGCCTGCGCCAGGCCGTTGCCGGGATGACCTCGCTGGAGGAAGTGCTGCGCGTCACCCGAGGTGAAGGCACATGAGCCTGTTCAAGTACCGCGCACTGGATGCTCAAGGTGCGCCGCAGAACGGCACGCTGGAAGCCCGCGACCAGGATGCTGCAATCGCCGCGCTGCAAAAACGTGGCCTGATGGTCTTGCAGATTGACGCGGCCGGTATGGGCGGGTTGCGCCGCGCACTGGGCAGCGGCTTGCTCAATGGGGCAGCGCTGGTCAGTTTCACGCAGCAGCTCGCAACGTTGCTCGGTGCCGGACAGCCGTTGGAACGATCTCTTGGAATTCTGCTCAAACAGCCTGGACAACCGCAGACCAAGGCATTGATCGAGCGCATCCGCGAACAGGTCAAGGCCGGCAAGCCGTTGTCCGTTGCGCTGGAAGAAGAGGGCACACAGTTTTCGCCACTTTATATAAGCATGGTCCGCGCCGGTGAAGCCGGGGGCGCGCTGGAAAGCACGCTGCGTCAATTGAGTGATTACCTTGAACGTAGCCAGCTGCTGCGTGGCGAGGTCATCAACGCGCTGATCTATCCGGCCTTTCTGGTGGTCGGCGTACTGGGCTCGCTGGCCCTGTTGCTGGCCTATGTAGTGCCGCAATTCGTACCGATCTTCAAGGATCTCGGCGTGCCGATTCCGTTGATCACCGAGGTCATTCTCAACCTCGGACAATTTTTGAGCAACTACGGCCTGGCTGTTCTGGCGAGCCTGATCGCGCTGATCTGGGGCATGGCCATTCGCATGCGCGACCCACAGCGCCGTGAACGCCGCGACCGCCGCATACTCGGCATTCGGGTAATCGGTCCCTTGCTGCAACGCATCGAGGCAGCGCGTCTGACTCGAACGCTTGGCACGCTGTTGACCAATGGAGTGGCGTTGTTGCAGGCGCTGGTGATCGCTCGCCAGGTCTGCACCAACCGCGCCTTGCAGGCGCAGGTGGAGCAGGCTGCCGAGTCGGTGAAGGGCGGCGGCACGCTGGCCAGTGCGTTCGGCGCGCAACCGCTGCTGCCGGATCTGGCGCTGCAAATGATCGAGGTCGGCGAACAGGCGGGCGAACTGGACACCATGCTGATGAAGGTCGCCGATGTGTTCGACGTCGAGGCCAAGCGCGGTATCGACCGCATGCTCGCCGCGCTCGTACCGGCGCTGACGGTGGTGATGGCGGGCATGGTCGCGGTGATCATGCTGGCGATCATGCTGCCGCTGATGAGCCTGACCAGCAATATCTGAATCCATGAAAGAGGAAACCACTCCGATGACTTTTAGCCGCACACGCTTCAAACCCGCACGCCGACAGGGCGGTTTCACTTTGCTGGAAATGCTCGCGGTTATCGTATTGCTGGGCATTGTTGCGACCATCGTCGTGCGCCAGGTAGGTGGCAACGTCGACAAGGGCAAATACGGCGCAGGCAAGGCTCAGTTGGCCAGCCTGGGCATGAAGATCGAAAGCTATGCGCTGGACGTCGGTTCGCCACCCAAGACTTTGCAGCAACTGACCGAGAGACCGGGCAACGCCTCGAACTGGAATGGCCCTTACGCCAAGCCTTCGGACCTTAAAGACCCGTTCGGCCACGCGTTCGGCTACCGCTTCCCGGGCCAGCACGGCAGTTTCGACCTGATTTTCTACGGCCAGGACGGTCAGCCGGGCGGCGAAGGGTACAGCGCCGACCTGGGCAACTGGGAGTAACGTTCAGCATGAGAACGCCTGTCGCAAGCCGGGGTTTTACCCTCATGGAAATGCTGGTAGTGCTGGTGTTGATGAGCATTGCCGTCGGTCTGGTGGGGTTCGGTCTGCAACAGGGTTTGAGTACCGCCAGTGAGCGACGCGCGGTCGGCGACATGGTCGAGGCGCTTAGGGCAACCAGAGTGCGTGCGATTGTCACCGGTCAGCCTGCACGCACTGAGTTCAATCTGCGCAAGGCGACTTTCAAGGCGCCCGGCAAGCGTGAGGTGCACTGGCCTGAAAATCTGCATGTGACCATGCAGACCGCGTCGGATCTCGGCTCGTCCGTGGAGTTCTACCCGGATGGCGGTTCCAGTGGCGGCAACGTGGTTGTCGCCGACGGCGACCGGCGCTGGCGTATTGATATTGGCTGGCTGACCGGTAGCGTTCAGGTACGGTCGCTTTAATGAAAACATCGCAGTCGGGGTTCACCCTGCTGGAGATGCTTGCTGCATTGACCGTTATGGCAGTGTGCAGCGGCGTTCTGCTGGTTGCATTCGGGCAGAGCGCTCGCTCTCTGCAACAGGTGTCGCGCAGTGACCGGATCAGCCATGCAGCACGCACGATTATGGATCAGGAAAGTGCCGGCCCGCTGGAAAACGGTACGCGTCAGGGAACACTCGCAGGCATCGACTGGACCCTGGATATCCGTCAACTGTCGGGTGCCAATGGTGAGGCACGGATGTTTCGCCTCGACCTGATGCTCAGCGAGCACCAGCGCAAAGCGCAGTTCAGTACGCTTAAACTGCGCGGCGCTGTCAGCGGGGCCGGATCATGACCCGCACCCAGCGTGGCTTCACGCTGCTGGAAGTACTGTTGGTGATCAGTCTGTTGGGCGTGCTGCTGGTGTTGGTTGCGGGGGCGCTGCTCGGTGCCAACCGTGCGGTGCTCAAGGCCGAACGTTACACCGTGAACCTGGACGAAGTCCGCGCCGCGCAGGCGTTTCTGCGTAGCTCGATTGGTCAGGCCCTGCCGCTGGATACGTCTGCCGAAGACGACGTCAACAGCGGTTTTTTTGAAGGCTCGGCGCAGCAGTTGCGCTTTGTCGCCACGCTGCCCGGTGAGCTGGGCGGTGGCATACAGGTGCACAGCCTGGAACTTGGAGGGCCGCAAGGCCATCGGTCTTTGCAAGTGTCTTTTGCTCAGGTCCAGTCTGGTGCAAACGGCATTGCCCTGAAACCTTGGGGTGAGCCTCAGGTGTTGTTGCAAAACGTCGAGTCACTGACGTTCAGTTATCGCGGGCTGACCCCCAAGGGCAAGCCGACAGGCTGGATGGCCGAATGGCCCTGGCCGAATCGTTTGCCCGGTGCTGTAAGGATCGACCTGAAGACCAGCGGGGCGGTGAAGTGGGTCCCCGAAGTAGTCGCTTTGCGTCTGGACCTGTCCGGTGGGGCGGGCGGCGAATGAATATAGCCAATCGACAGCAGCGTGGTGTTGCGCTGCTGGTGGTGCTTTGGGTGCTCGCGCTGTTGAGCCTGCTGCTTGGCGGGCTGGCCGGGTGGGTGCAACTGGAAAGCCGACAGGCACTCTGGTTGCGCCAGAACACTCAGGCGCTGATGGCCGCCGAAGCTGGCATGAATATGGCTGTGCAGGGTTTGCTTGATCCTGCGCAGCGCAAACGCTGGATTGCCGATGGGCGTCTGGTGTCGTTGCGGATGGATGATACGCAATTGCTCGTCAGCATCAGGAGCGAGCGCGGCAAGCTGGACCTCAACAGCGCGCCGGTGGCGGATGTATCGCGGCTGTTGCAGGCCTGCGGCGCGGCTAAGAATCAGGCCAGCGGTATTGCCCAGGTGCTGGAAGAGCAGCGCAACGGCGGTCAGTCACCGTTGCGGGTGGTTGAGGAAGTACGCCAGTTGCCGGGCATGAGTCAGGCGTTGTATGCCCGGCTGTTGCCGGAAATAACATTATGGAGCGGCCTTGATCGGCCCGACCCGGCATTCGCTTCGGCGTTGCTGCGACGGGCCTTGAACCTGCCGAACCAAAGCGCGGTCGGGGCCGATCCAGGTGAAGTGCTGGCCATCGACAGCCGCGCAGAAAGACCGGGCGGTGTGACTGCCCTGTTACAAACCACTGTTTTATTGAGCCCATCGGAGGGAGGCGCACAGCCCTACAGGGTGTTGCGTTGGCAAGAATGAATTCATCAGTTTCTGCACGTCTGGCGCCTGTCTACGCGTTACGCGAACAGGTCGCCCGGCAGTGGCGTGGCAGTCCGGCGCAACACGGTTGGCAATGGTGGGTCGCGGAGCTTCGCGCCTGCCTGCCGCCGCGTGTGCGTCGCTGGCTGGGCCGCGAGACCCTGGAGCAGGCGCACGTCTGGCCGCTGGTCGAGCCGCTGCCCGATGCATCGCCTCAGGCACGACGTGTGCTGTTGCTGCCAGCGTCGGCGGTGCTGGTGCAGCCCCTGCAACTGCCAGCTGCCGCGGCGCGCAATCTGTCGACTGTCGTCGGTTACGAGCTGGACCGCTTCACCCCGTTCGACGCTGGCCAGTTGTATTTTGTGGCCCGTCAGGACAGTCGCAGCGCCAGCTTTGTGCAGGTCACACTGGTGGCGATATTGCGCGAGCGGCTGGACGCGATACTCAGTGAGTGCGCCGAGCGCGGTTTGCGTCCCGATGCGGTAGATGTCGTCACTGACATGGGGACTGCCGACATGGGTACTGGCGGGCAGCGTATGGGCATCGACCTGTTGCCGATGCCACTGCGCCCGCAGCAATCGCACTCCGGTCATCGTTTGCAGCGCTGGCTGCTCTGGCTGTGTGCCGGTTTGCTGCTGAGCGCCATGCTGTTGTGGCTGAATGACCGGCAGAGTCTGCTCGATGACATGCAGGCCAGTGTCCAGGCGCAGAAGGCCCAGGTGGGTGAGATTCAACAGCTGCGTCAGCAGTTGACCAACACGCTGGGCGCAGCCAATTACCTGATCCGCCGCAAGGCTGCGCAACCGCCGCTGTCGGCGCTGCTCAGTGAATTGACCGCTTGCCTGCCTTCGGACACCTGGATCGAGCATCTGGAGATCAGTGACAGCGCCGAAGTTGCGTTTTCCGGGCAAAGCGCCAAGGCCAGTGCCCTGATCGGCCGCGTCAAGGATTGTCACAGTCTGGACAACGCGCAGTTTCAGGGCGTGATCCAGCCCGACACCAAGACCGGCAAGGATCAGTATTCACTGCGTGCGCATTTGCACCAGAACCAGCATCAGGAGAACGCCGATGCGCCGTCCACTGACAAGCCGTGAGCGGCGGGGCGCGGCCCTGATGATTCTTGCCTTGGTGCTGTGCCTGGCTTATTGGCTGTTGATCGACAGTTGGTTCGCCGGACCCTTGCGCGACATCAGCGAGCAGACCGACCAGTTGCGCGAACAGCAGCAGCGTTACGCCGGCCTTCTGCAGCAGGGCGACTCATTGCGTGAGCAATTGGAACAGGCCCGTAGTGACCCGGCCAGCAGCACCAGTCTGTTGCCCGGCGAAGACCCGAGTGCTGTGGCGGCGGATCTGATGCAGCGCATTGCCGACCTGATCAGCAGCCAGGCAAGCACTGGCGGCGGCTGCGAGTTGACCCAGCGTATGCCGATCACGCCAGAGCAGGACAGCGCCGAGCCGTATCGGCAGGTCAAGGTCAGCCTGACCCTGAACTGCGCCATCGAACCGCTGACGGCCATTCTGCATGCGCTGGAGTACCAGCGCCCGTTTCTGTTCATTGACGAGATGAGTATGCGTCGCGATGCCAATGCTCCGGCCAGCGGTGCCGCCGGCAAACTGGTGGTGCACCTGCTGGTGCGCGGCTACCTGCAACCGGCCAGCGCCGGGGAGGGTGAGCAATGATCGGTTCCTTACGCCCGCTGGAGTGGTCGCTACTGGCTCTGGCCGCGCTGCTGGCGGGGCTGATCGCCCTGATTTTCAGTGGCGCTGCACACTCGCCCGACTGGCTGCCGGAGCAGGCACCGCGCAACCCGATCGATCAGAAGGCGCAGACCCACAATGCGCCGTCGGCGACGCTGGACAGCCTGGCCAATACCTGGAAAACCCCGCTGTTCAGTCCTGACCGCAGCCCGGACGTGGCGGTTCGCAAAGCCGACGCGCAGGCCACCAGCCTGGCCGGCCTGACCCTGACCGGGGTGATCATGGACGGCTCGCTGCGTGTTGCACTGATCAAACAAGCCAGCGGTCCAGCGTTGAAGATCCGTCAGGGCGATCGCCTGCCCAACGGCTGGACGCTGGACCGTCTGGAGCCTACCCAGGCCACCTTTCAACTCGATGGCCGTACGCAAATGCTACGCCTGCCCGCGTTGCGTCTGCCGCCGCCGTCGAGTACACCGCCGATTACCTTAACCAACGATTCCACCCTGTGATGGGTACCTTTTCTGGAGTTTCTGCCATCGCTACCTTGCGCACACCCTTGCTTTGCCTGGCTACCGCCGTCGCCCTAGGCGGCTGCGCGTCAAAGCCCGACACTCTCGATCCCGACAATGGCATGCTGCAGGAAGCGCTCCAGGGAACCGGTTCACAACGCCCGCCGGTAGACCCGCGCAGCGAACGACCGCCAGTCGAGCCACCTTCACAGCAACCGGCGAGCTCGCCGCAGCGCCAGATCATCAAGGGCAACCAGCGTTTCATCCGCCAGCCCGCTGCTGCTCCGGCGGCGCGTCCGGCCGAAACCGGCGACATCGTCTTCAATTTCACCAATCAGCCGATTCAGGCGGTGATCAACAGCATCATGGGTGATCTGCTGCACGAGAATTACAGCATTGCCCAAGGTGTAAAGGGCGATGTCAGCTTCTCGACCTCCAAGCCGGTCAACAAGCAGCAAGCGTTGTCGATTCTTGAAACGTTGCTGTCCTGGACCGACAACGCCATGATCAAACAGGGCAATCGCTATGTGATCCTGCCCTCGAATCAGGCCGTTGCCGGCAAGCTGGTGCCGGAAATGCCGGTGGCGCAACCGTCGGCGGGCATGTCGGCGCGGTTGTTTCCGTTGCGTTATATCTCGGCGACCGAAATGCAGAAGCTGCTCAAGCCGTTCGCCCGGGAAAACGCGTTCCTGCTGGTTGATCCGGCGCGCAATGTACTGAGCCTGGCGGGTACGCCCGAAGAGCTGTCCAACTATCAGGACACCATCGACACGTTCGATGTGGACTGGCTCAAGGGCATGTCGGTCGGCGTATTCGGTCTGCAACGTGCCTCGGTCGGTGAACTGATGCCTGAGTTGCAGAAAATGTTCGGTCCGGAGAGCGGCATGCCGCTGGCGGGCATGGTGCGTTTCCTGCCGATCGAGCGGACCAATTCGGTGGTGGCGATTTCCTCGCAGCCTGAATACCTGCGCGAAGTCGGCGAGTGGATTCATACCATCGATGAAGGCGGCGGTAACGAGCCGCAGATGTACGTGTACGACGTGCGCAACATGAAAGCTACCGATCTGGCCAAATACCTGCGGCAGATCTACGGGTCGGGTGCCATCAAGGAAGACTCGGCAGCCAAGGTTGCGCCGGGGCTGCGCACCACCACCTTGTCATCGCTCAACTCCAATGGCGGCAGCGGTGTTGGCGGCATGAGCAGTTCCAACGGGCTGGGCAGCAACGGCGGTGGCATGAGTAATGGCGGCGGCTTTGGCAACAGCCAGGGCATGAACAACAGCCAGAACAGTGGCGACAGTGAATCCGAGAGCGACGATCAGAGCGGCGGTGAATCGGATTCGGCCAGCCAGGAAGGTGGAGGCGCGAACGGCAACAGCAAGTCGCTGGACGCCAGCACGCGCATCACTGCGCAGAAGAGCAGCAACCAGTTGCTGGTACGCACCCGTCCGGCGCAGTGGAAGGAAATCGAGTCGGCGATCAAGCGCCTCGACAATCCGCCGCTACAAGTACAAATCGAGACGCGCATTCTGGAAGTCTCGCTGACTGGCGAGCTGGACATGGGCGTGCAGTGGTATCTGGGACGCTTGGCGGGCAACTCGGGTACAACCGGCAACGTTACCAACACTGCGGGCAGTCAGGGTGCGATTGGTACCGGCGGGGCTGCGCTTGCTTCTACTGACGCGTTCTTCTACTCCTTTGTCAGCAACAACTTGCAGGTCGCCTTACGTGCGCTGGAAACCAATGGTCGAACCCAGGTCCTGTCGGCACCATCGCTGGTGGTGATGAACAACCAGCAGGCGCAGATTCAGGTTGGTGACAACATCCCGATCAGCCAGACTTCGATCAACACTAACACCTCCACCAACACCACATTGAGCAGCGTCGAATATGTGCAGACCGGTGTGATTCTCGACGTCGTGCCGCGCATCAATCCGGGCGGACTGGTGTACATGGACATTCAGCAGCAGGTCAGTAGCGCCGACACCAATTCCACTAACAACGACGCCAACGGCAATCCGCGTATCTCCACGCGCTCGGTCGCTACGCAGGTGGCCGCGCAGAGTGGCCAGACAGTGCTGCTGGGCGGTTTGATCAAGCAGGATAACGCCGAGACGGTCAACGCTGTGCCGTATCTGGGACGCATTCCGGGCTTGAGGTGGCTGTTCGGCAGTACCAGTAAGTCCAAGGGCCGTACCGAACTGATCGTGCTGATCACGCCGCGAGTCATCACCAGCAGTAGCCAGGCACGTCAGGTGACGGATGACTACCGTCAGCAGATGCAGTTGATCAAGCCGGAAGTTTCGCGGACCAGCATGCAGAACTGAGGCTGTGTCAGTTTCTGCTTCCGAGCCCACTCACGACGCTGCTTGCTGGCAGCGTCAAACAGAGGTCATGAACCGATGCTGAAATTTTTCACTGCCTTGCTGTTTGCCGTTGCCGTTGCCGGCATGGCGCAGGCGCAGGACACCCTGCACACTGATCTGCCGCTGGATTACCTGGCACAGGTCAACGTCGAAACCCCGAACCGGCCGCTGGTGATCTTCATTCATGGCTACGGCAGTAATGCGGCTGACTTGTTCGGGCTCAAGGAGCATCTTCCGGCCGATTACAACTACCTGTCGGTGCAGGCTCCAGTGGAGTTGCGCGCTGACAGTTACAAGTGGTTCACCCAAAAACCAGGCGTGCCTGACTACGATGGCGTGACCGAAGACCTCAAGAGCAGCGGCAAGCAGTTGAGTGCATTCATCACCCAGGCCACCGGCAAGTTCCACACGCAGCCGGGCAAGGTGTTTCTGGTCGGGTTCAGCCAGGGCGCGATGATGAGCTACGAAGTCGCCCTGCGTCAGCCCAAGCTGGTAGGGGGGATTGCGGCGTTGAGCGGGCGGTTGTTGCCGGTGGTGCAGTCCGAGCTCAAAGCCTCTGATGACCTCAAGCGCCTGAACGTCTTCATCGGTCACGGGGTACAGGATCGCCAGGTGGCCTACGCCAGCGGCCCGCAAGCCGAAGCCACGCTGAAGTCGCTTGGCCTGTCACCGCAATTTCATGGGTATGAAGGGCTGGGGCACAGCATCAACGAAACCGAAGTCATTGACCTGGCTAACTGGCTGCAGCAGTCAGTCCGGTAGCGAATACGTGCGTCGTCATACTCAAGACGACGCACCCTCTATGTTTGCTACTTAATTGACCTTGACCTCGTTGAACTTGAGCACGTTGTCCTTGTTCTCGCGATCACGGAAGGTCAGCTTCAAAGCAGGTGACTGCTTGACCCGGCCCTTGGCCGCTTCAAAGATCAGCGTCACGCGGGTAGGGACGTTACGGATCAACTGGAAGCTGTCCCAGCGGTCGTATTTCGCATCGCCGACACGCAGTTGCGAAAGGCCCAGAGCGCCGCCTGTTTCTTCGAACAGGCTGATCGGGTTCAGAAAACGGAAGTCGCGGTCTGTACTTTTGTTGGTCAGCTCCAACATGCAGGTAGGCGACTGGCCATTCTGATCACAACCCAGCAACTCCATACTCACGTTGTCGACCGTCTCGGAGCGTTTGCCGAACAGGTTGGCGCTTTCATTCTCGGTGAACAGTGTTTGACCGCGGGCGAAATCGACCGAAGGTTTAGCGTATTCGCCGCCCAGTTTGAAGAACACCGCGCAGAGAAACAGTGATAGCGCCAGCCAGACACTGAGTTTGAGAATTGAGGGAAGCTTTCTGGCCAGGAAGGCGATACAAAACCCGCTTATCACCATACCTGTGCCGACGATAATGACCAGTGTCTTCCAGTTGATGAAGTCAATACTGAGGCCAAGAACGGCCGGGTCCGGGAAAAGGTAGGTGAAGATGCTCCAGATAACTCCAATCATGCCGCTGACGCCGATCGATATCCTGGCGAAAATCGCGGAAATTTTGCTTGTTCGTAGTGCTGCGTCCATTGCTGTTTTGCCTTGTTCGGGTTGCGCAAGTGCGTACCGATGCGCTTGAAAAGCAGTATCGGCGGATTCGGGGCCTTGGGATGAGGCGTCTGTACAATCCGTGTTCAATCGCGCAGATCCAGAGGTGCCGGATACGCGGGCCTTGAGGTGCGAGAGAGAGCCAGAAGGGCGATGGGCCATGCCATCGCCGCGGTATTATCCTGCAAATCAGTTACAAAGTGCAGCGTTTACGCATTCTGTCCGGATCGATCCCTGAGCAGCGCCAGCAAGGCAGTCAACGGCAGCACCGTGCCTGCGATCAGCACCCAGGTCCAGCCGCCATGATCAAACAACGGGCTAGCCACCGCCGAGCCAATCGCGCCACCGATGAAAATGCTGGTCATGTACAGGGCGTTGAGCCGGCTGCGGCTGGCGGCATCCAGTGCATAGACGGTTCGCTGGCCCAACACCATGCTGGTCTGCACGCAGAAATCCAGCACCACGCCCGTTACCGCAAGGCCTATCACGCTGTAGGCAGGATGAATAAGGCCCGGAAGAAAGCTCAGTGCACCGAACAGAAGTGCGCCCAAAGACGCGATGCGGGTGTAACCGGCGTCTGCCAGGCGTCCGCTGATGGGTGCCGCAATGGCACCGATTGCGCCGATCAGGGCAAAGATCGCGATCTGGCTTTGCGACAGCCCGTGATTGCGTGACAGCTCCAGGGGTACGGCGGTCCAGAACAGACTGAAGGTCGCGAACATACATGCCTGATAAAAAGCCCGCTGGCGCAGCACCGGCTGGGTGCGCAAAAGCGTCCAGAGCGAGAACAGCAACTGGCCGTAGGATGCACGATGATCCGGAACGCGTTTGGGCATGGTGGTTGCCAGCACCACACTGATACCGATCATCACCACGGCCGCTGCCCCGAACACTGCGCGCCAGCCGAAATGGTCGGCCACCAGACTGGCAATCGGCCGCGCCAGCAGAATCCCCAGCAACAGCCCGCCCATGATTCCGCCCACCACTCTGCCGCGGGATTCTTCCGGTGCCAGATGCGCCGCCAGCGGGATCAGCATCTGCACCGACACCGAACTGAAACCCACCAGCAGCGACACCAGCAGAAACAGATTCGGCTGCTCGGCAAACGCAGCGCCCAGCAGGCTCAGCACCGCAACCGCAGTGGTGATCAGCATCAGCCTGCGGTTCTCCAGCAAATCCCCCAGTGGCACCAGAAAGAACAAGCCCAGCGCATAACCGATCTGCGTTAACGAAACGATCAGACTCGCCGCCGTACTCGACAGCCCGATGTCCGGGGCAATCAGCTCGATGATCGGCTGCGCATAGTAGATGTTGGCGACAATCGCGCCGCAGCAGAAGGCAAACAGCATGACCATGGCCGGGGTCATGCTCACGGCTTTGTGCGCCGCGTGGGACGAGTGGGGCATGAAGATTCTCGCTTGAGCGTATACCTGACAGGCACGCGAGGCGCATCTGTCAGGCGGGTTTTTGACTGATGGCAAGCAGGCTAACGGTTTTGTCGGGTATTAAGTAGGTGCGGCGAGTTGATACAGGATATTTCCAGGAATGATGATGACAAGTTACATAAGCCTGTACGGGCGTCTGCCCCTATTGACGTCCGCTAACCACGGATGAATACTCGCGTCCGAATATTCATATATATGACTGGATAACTACAACAATGAACAAGCTCTCCAGCGACGAACGCCTTCCGCTTTATCAACGCCTGCGCGACAGTCTGGCCGAACAGATTGCCAATAATCGTTGGCGTCCGGGTGAAGCCATTCCTACTGAAGCGGCGCTGTCCGCTGAGTATTGCCTGTCCACCGGCACCGTGCGCAAGGCCATTGATCTGCTGGTCAGCGACAACGTTCTGGAGCGCCAGCAGGGGCGTGGCACGTTTATTCGGCGTGCCAGGTTTCAGTCGTCGCTGTTTCGTTTCTTCCGTTTTCAGACCGAAGCGGGCGAGCGCCGTGTACCGGAAAGCCGGATTTTATCAATAGAGCCTGTGGCTGCGCCTTCAGCGGTCAGTCAGGCGCTGGGTCTGGTGGCCAATGCGCCGGTCATTCGGATGATCCGGCTGCGCTTGCTGGATGGTCAGCCGGTGCTGGCTGAAGAAATCTGGCTGCCTCGGATCCGCTTCCAGGCGTTGCTGGATCTGGATCTCGATACCCAGGGGCCGTTGCTTTATCCGATCTATGAAGAGGCTTGCGGTCAGGTTGTGGCTTATGCGCAAGAGAGCCTGACGGCTGAAGCGGTCAACGAGGTGTACGGCCGGTTGCTGCAGGTTTCGGCCGGCAGCCCGGTAGTGGTCATTGAACGACTGGCGCGTAATTACGCCGGTGAACCTCTGGAGTGGCGACGTTCACGAGGGCACGCCAGCCATTTCCGCTACAGCGTGGAAATTCGCTGAGCGCACTGCAATCACCCCGACTCATTCGACGCTCATAAGGATAGGAAGCCATGTTCAACTGGTATCGCGAAGTCACTCCCAAGGAGCGCAAGACCTTCTGGGCCTGTTTCGGCGGTTGGTCGCTGGACGCTCTGGAAGTGCAGATGTTCGGTCTGGCCATCCCTGCCTTGATTGCCGCCTTTGCCCTGACCAAAGGCGACGCAGGGCTTATCAGCGCCGTGACGTTGGTGACGTCGGCACTGGGTGGCTGGGTCGGCGGAACGTTGTCGGATCGCTATGGCCGGGTTCGCACGTTGCAATGGATGATCCTGTGGTTTTCCTTCTTCACCTTCCTGTCTGCCTTCGTGACCGGCTTCAATCAGTTATTGATCATCAAAGCGCTGCAGGGCTTTGGCATCGGCGGTGAGTGGGCGGCGGGCGCGGTGTTGATGGCCGAGACGATCCAGTCGCGCTACCGCGGCAAGGTGATGGCAACGGTGCAAAGCGCCTGGGCTGTCGGCTGGGGGCTGGCGGTGGTGTTGTTTACCCTGATCTATTCGTTTGTGCCGGAGGATATTGCCTGGCGGGTAATGTTTTTCGTTGGCCTGCTGCCAGCACTGATGATTATCTGGGTGCGCCGCAACGTCGAGGAGCCGGACAGCTTCCAGCGCATGCAGAAAAACGCTGCGCCGAAGGGTAATTTCTTCAAGTCGATGGCCGGAATCTTTCGCCCCGAATTATTGCGCGTCACCTTGCTCGGCGGCTTGTTGGGCCTTGGTGCGCACGGCGGTTATCACGCGGTCATGACGTGGCTGCCCACCTTTCTGAAAACCGAACGCAACCTGTCAGTGCTCAGCTCCGGCGGCTATCTGGCGGTCATTATCGTTGCATTCTGGTGCGGTTGCGTATGCAGCGGTCTGTTGATCGACCGCATTGGCCGACGCAAGAACATCATGCTGTTCGCGCTGTGCTGCGTGGTCACGGTGCAGTGCTATCTGATGCTGCCGCTGAGCAATACGCAAATGCTGTTTCTTGGCTTTCCGCTGGGGTTCTTCGCCGCTGGCATTCCGGCCAGCCTGGGTTCGTTTTTCAACGAGTTGTACCCGGCAGACGTACGTGGGGCAGGGGTTGGCTTCTGTTACAACTTCGGGCGCGTATTGTCGGCGGTGTTCCCGTTTCTAGTGGGCCATATGAGCGAATCGATGTCGCTGGGCACTGCCATCGGCATCGATGCCGGTATTGCCTATGGCGTGGCGATGGTGGCTGCTTTCTGCCTGCCGGAAACCCGTGGACGCAATCTTGATGCCACGCTGATTGCTGCCGAGCCGCTGGATAAGGGCGCAGCGCAGCAGGCTTGAATATCCTTTCACCCGCGGTGTTACGGCACTGCGTTGACTACAGATGAACTCATGACCGACCCCTGTACCACGCCAATCCTGGGCATTGATGCCCATGCTCATGTCTTCAGCAAGGATTTGAGTCTGACGTCAGGACGACGTTACAGCCCGGACTACGATGCCACTGTGCAAGCGTATCTGGCCCACCTGCACGAACATGGTTTGAGTCATGGCGTACTGGTGCAGCCCAGTTTTCTGGGCACCGATAACCGATTTCTGTTCGACGCTCTGGCGCAGGCCCCTGATCGGTTGCGCGGTGTGGCGGTGGTTGATACCGATATCAGCCGTGGTGCCTTGCAGCGTATGGCGGGGCTGGGCATTGTCGGTATTCGCCTGAACCTCATCGGCAGGGCATTGCCTGACTTCACCGCACCTGAATGGAAGTCGTTGTTCAAGAACGTCTGGACCCTTGGTTGGCATGTTGAACTGCACCGTGAGGTTGCGGACTTGCCGGGGCTGATCCGGCAGTTGCTGCCATTCGGTTGCAAGATTGTGATCGACCATTTTGGTCGGCCCGATGCGCGCCTTGGTATTGATGACCCGGCGTTCCAGGCATTGCTGGAGTTGGGCCTGAGCGGGCAGCTGTGGATGAAAGTCTCGGCAATTTATCGACTGGGCGGCACTGCCGAGCAAAATGCGGCGTTTGCCCACGCTGCATTGCCTCTGCTGCTGCAAAGCTTTGGTCCGCGCCGGTTGGTATGGGGCAGCGACTGGCCACACACCCAGCATGAGCAAGAGGTCAGTTACGCCAGTGTGGTCGAGCAGTTCCGGGCGCTTGAGTGCCCGGAACCGCTCAAAAACATGTTGCTGGTCGAGGCTCCTCAGGCCCTGTTCGATTTTCTGCCAATCGAAATCTGACCCGCTAAGCCGCAGGCGGCCTGATCCTGTAGCTCACCACATACAGCGCAGGCAGAAAAAACAACGTCAGCAAGGTGGCAATGGCGATACCGCCGATCATGGCGATCGCCATCGGGCCCCAGAACACCTCGCGGGCAATCGGGATCATGCCCAGGCTTGCGGCTGCTGCGGTCAGCAGAATCGGCCGGCAGCGATGTTCGGTGGCCTTGACCACCGATTTCCAGGCGCTCTCACCGGCAGCGATGAACTCGTCGATCTGTGTGACCAGAATCACCGAATTGCGAATAATGATGCCGATCAGCGCCAGAACGCCAAGAATCGCGACGAAGCCCAGCGGATAGCCGGATATCAATAACGCTGCGACAACGCCAATCAGACCGAGCGGCACCACGCTGACCACTAGCAGAAGTTTTTTGACACTGTGCAGCTGGATCATCAAAAAGCTCACCACCAGCAGCAACATCAGTGGCACGACCTTCAATATGGGCCCTTGCGAGCGGGCGCTGGCCTCGACCGCACCACCAGTAGCCAGCGAATAGCGTAGTGGCAGGCGGGCGCTGAAGGCGTCGACTTCCGGTTTTAATTGCCTGACCAGCGCGGCCGGTTGCAGTTTTCCGAGCACGCTGGCTTTAAGGGTGATGGTCGCCAGCCGGTCGCGACGCCAGACCAGTGGCTGTTCCTGCTCGTAGCTGAGCGTGGCGAACGCCAGCAGCGGCACGCTCGCACCGTTGGGTGTCGGGATCTGCAGGTTGCCGAGGCTTTGTACCGAGTTGCGCTCATCGTTTTCTGCGCGCGCGACCATGTCGATCAGGTAGGTACTGTCGCGCACCTGAGTGATGGTCGTTCCGCTGACCATACTGTTGAGGATTTGCGCCACGTCTTCCGAAGACAGGCCGAATTGACGCACCTTGTCCTGCGCGATATCAATCTTCAGCACTTTGCCCGGCTCGTTCCAGTCATAGATGACCTGGCCGATGTTTGGGTTGGCGTCGAGGATGGCCGCCAGTGCCATCGCCTGGCTGCGCACCTGTTCGATGTCCGGGCCGCTGACCCGGTATTGCACCGGCCAGCCCACTGGCGGCCCCATGTTCAATGGCTGGACGTAGCCGCCCACCCCGACATAATCGTCACGAAAGCGCTGGCGCAGACGCTCGATCAGACGATCACGCGCTGCGCCGCCCTGGCTCACGATCACCAGTTGCCCATAAAAGGGATTGCTCAGTTGCTGGTCCAGTGGCAGGTAGAAACGCACCGCACCTTTGCCTACATAGGAACTCCAGCGCAGCACATCGGGATCGTTCTTGAGCGTGGCCTCAAAGCGATCCATGGTCTGGCGTGTGCCTTCGATGGAGCCGTTTTGCGGCATATAGATATCCACCAGAATTTCCGGGCGGTCGGAGTCCGGAAAGAACTGGTTCTGCAGCATTCTGGTGGCAAACAGTGAGCCGATGAACATCAGCAACGTGATGCCGATCACCCACCAGCGGCGCTCCAGGGTCTTGATCAGCAGGCCGCTGAAGCCGCGCATCCAGCGCCCCGGCGCGGCATGCGGCGCCGACGCCTTGAGGATATGCACGCCAATCAGTGGCGCAAACAGCACCGCCACCAGCCAGGACAGCAACAGGGCCACGGCGATGACTGCGAACATGGTGAACACGTATTCGCCCGCTGAACTGGAATTCAGGCCGATGGGCACGAAACCGGCAACCGTCACCAGCGTGCCGGTCAGCATCGGGAAGGCCGTCGAGGTATAGGCGAAGGTCGCGGCCTGTGGCAACGAATCGCCGCTTTCCAGGCGGGTCACCATCATTTCGACGGTAATCATGGCGTCATCCACCAACAGCCCCAAGGCGATGATCAGCGCACCCAGCGAGATGCGCTGCATGGTGATGCCGCTGTACTCCATGAACACAAAGACCAGCGCGAGCACCAGTGGAATCGAACAGGCCACCACCAGACCTGCGCGAATGCCGAGGCTGATGAAGCTCACGACCAACACAATCAGGATCGCTTCAAAGAGTGCATGGGTGAAGCCGCCGATGGCTTTTTCAACCACGTCGGCCTGGCTGGACACCAGATGCACGTCGATGCCCAACGGTAGCTCGGTGGTCAGCTCGTCGATGCGCTGCTGCAACTGCGTACCGAATGCCTGAATGTTGCCGCCTTGCTTCATGGCCACCGCAAGCCCGATGGCCGGTTGGCCATTGAAACGGAACAGCGAGGAGGGCGGGTCAGCGTAGCGGCGTTCGATAGTCGCCAGATCGCTGAGGCGAAAGAACCGCTCACCAAAGCGCAGATTGACGGCCTCAAGGTCCTCTTCACTGCTGAATTGACCGCTGGCGCGTACCGCAATGCGTTCCGGGCCTGACTCAATCACCCCGGCGGGCGTTACCGAGTTTTGCGCTTGCAGGCTTTGCAGCACCTGGCGCTGATCGATGCCCAACGCCGCGAGCTTGCGGATCGAAAAATTCAGATAAATGACTTCGCGCTGGGCACCGAGCAGCTCGATCTTGCCCAGGTTGGGCACGCTGCGGATATCGGCGCGCACCTGTTCGACGTAATCGCGCAACTGGCGGAACGACAGGCCGTCAGCGGTGAACGCATAGATACTGCCGAACACATCACCAAACTCGTCGTTGAATGCAGGGCCCTGAATGCCGCTGGGCAATTCGCTGCGTACATCGCTGATCTTCTTGCGTACCTGATACCACGCTGCCGGGATGTCGGCGCTACGGGTCTCGCTTTTGAGGAAGACAAAAAGCGTCGATTCGCCGGCCAGCGTGTAGCTTTTCACGTAATCCAGCGCGTCGATTTCTTCGAGCTTCTTTTCCAGCCGGTCGGTGACCTGTTGCAAGGTGTCGGGCAACGTAGCACCCGGCCAACGCGCCTGAATGACCATGGTCTTGATGGCAAAGGAAGGGTCTTCCTCGCGGCCCAGATTCAGAAACGACCAACTGCCCATCAGCAGTGAAACGAACATCATGTACCAGACCAGCGAGCGATGCCTGAGCCCCCAGGCCGACAGATTGAAACGCTCCCTCACAAACTGACCTCTCGCTGCATGCGTATTTTCTGTCCGGACTGCATGCCGTTAACGCCGGCAGTCACCACTTTTTCGCCCTCGTGCAGCTCGCCGCTGATCCGTACCTTCGAGCCCGTGCGCGTCAGTACCTGCACCGTGCGCGCAACGAGTGTCGAGGTCGATGGGTCGATGACCCATACCTGAGACAGGCCGTCGCACTCCACAACGGCGCTGCCGGGCAGCTCGTGAAACGGCGGTGCGTCGCCGCTGATTTCGACCGTGACCGTCGAGCCCGGACGAAAGCTGTCGGGCATGTGCTGCAAGGCCAGGCGGACATGTTGAGTGCGGGTTTCGGCGTTGATTTGCGGTGCAAGCTGGCGGACTTTTGCGGCCACTGAGACTTGCTCATCGAGTTGCAAAATAACCCTGATGCGCTGATTGTCATCCAGTGCCCCCAGCGGCAAATCGACCACCGCTTCGCGGCTTTCCGGACGCGCAAGGCTGACCACTGCCTGACCGGTCGCGATGACCTGACCGACTTCGGCTTGCCATTCGGTGATCAGGCCGTCGAATTCGGCTGACAGGCGCGTGTAGGACACATGGTCAGTAGCTTATTGCAGCGCAATGCTGGCCTGACTGCGAAGTGCGTCCTGAGTGCGCACTTCACTGTTCAACTGGTCCAGACGCGCCCGCGAGCCGATACCGCGCTCGTAGAGTTGCTGGTAACGCGTTTGCTCATCGCGCGCCTGCTGCCAGGCAGACCGGGCTCTGCCGAGTTCTGCCTGGCGGGCACGCAAACGATGTTGCTGATCGCCTGGCTCCAGCGTGGCGAGCAGATCGCCTTTGCGCACTCGGTCACCGACCTCTGCGTGCCGGGTTGCCAGTCGTCCGGCCACACGAAAACCCAGTGCCACCTCGTATTGCGGCTGGATGACTCCGGCGAAGCGTGCATAAGAGGCGCTGCGCTGATCGGCAATTTCGGTGAACAGCACGGGCCGCTCGACCGCTTCGCGAAGCGGTTTGTCGCGGCAGCCCGGAAGCGTCATGATCAGCAAACAGAGCAGCCAGCAAGCATGTGTCGGTCGTGGTTCTGCAGGTGTGCTGCTCATTGCCCAGGTGCCGATGACGCCAACGAGACGGCCACCTCGACTGGCACTCGCTCGGCGACCTCGACCCGTTGCCCCGGGTAGAGAAACTGCAGCCCTCGGGAAACCACCCGATCGCCCTCGGACAGCCCCTCGGAAACGATCACCTGGCCCTGTTCATAGCGCAGCACGTTGACCCGCGTCAGCTTGACCCTTGCCTGAGCGTCCACCTGCCAGACTGCCGGTTGGCCCTTGGCGCGGCTCAGCGCTGACCAGGGCAGAGCGTACGCCCGTTGTGACCGAACCTGCAGGCGGGCGCTGACCACTGAGCCGAGTGCAGGTGCAACGGCGACGTCCGGCAGCGCAACGCGCACTCGCAATGTGCCGTTAGCGGCGGAAACGATGGGCGTGATTTCCCTGATGATGCCGGTCAACTGAATGCCCTGTTCAGCGATAGGGCTAATGATCACCGTAGCGCCTGTCTGATCGGAGCGCAGCAGCGATTCATACACGGAAAATACCGCTTCGCGTTCGCCATCGTGAGCGACACTGAACACCGGTGCGGCGGCCTGGACCACCTGACCTTCTTCGGCATGCCGTGCAGTGATGACGCCATCTGCTACTGCGAGCAGTTCGGTGTAACCGACTTGATCACGTGCATTGGCCTGTTGAGCTTGCAGCGCTGCCAATTCAGCTCGCGCACTCTCAAGGCCGGAGCGTGCCTTCTGGTATTCACTGAGATTGGTATAGCCCTTGGGCAGCAGTAACTGCTGACGCAGGTAATTTTGTTCGGCGAGGTATAAGCGCGACTGTCGCATGGCCACTTCGGCATTGGCCGACGCCAGCTCGTTCTTCTGTTCTTGCGGGTCCAGCCTGGCAAGCACTTGCCCGGCACGCACGCGGTTCCCGACATCCACGTAGCGTTTGATCAGCTTGCCCGACACGCGAAACGCTTGCTCGGTTACTTTGCGCGCCTGAATATCGCCTGTCAGCGCCACACTGCTTGAGACGTCCACCAAGGCAACTGGCTGCACCTCGACTCGCACCAGCGCCTTTTCTGCAGGTTTCCCTGCGGAACAAGCGCTGAGCGAGAGCAGTGAAATGAACCCCAGCACCAGGCTGGGCTGAACAGGTATGAGGTGCGATGGCCGGACATTTCCGGTAGCACGGCAGTACCAACGCAAGCGCGTTGCAAAGGGAAAAGTCATCAACGAATAGCACTGCCCGATCAAAGAAACCAACACCGGTGAACCACTGCGTCACGCCGGAAAAGCTGAACGGCTTCCCGGGCGCAGGCGAGCGTGTTTCAGGCCATCGCGGTGACGCTTGGCCACACCTGTTGAGTGGCTTCGGTGCCCAGGAACGTCAGTGCGGTGCGTTGCGAGTGGTGCCACGCCGCCTTGCTCTCCAGATCCAGAAAGTGCCCGGTGTCCGGAACGACGTTGAAACTGCTTTTGGCGATGTAGTTGGAAAACATCCGCGCATCTTCAACGGTGGTGTACTCATCTTTTTCACCGTTGATGAACAGCACCGGAATCTTGATCGAGGAAAAACGCTCGACGTAGTTAGTGGCGCTTAGTTTGCGAATCTGGCTGATGTGAAAGTCGATCTGGCGATATTCGTGTTCGGCAAGGCTGATCAGGTGCTTGTAGTTATAAAGTTTGAACAGGCGCGGCAGGTACTTGCCCACGGTGTCATTGAGCAGTGAGCCGATCTTGCGCTTCTCGCGGGCGGCCAGATAGATCTGGGCGTTATCGATGTAATCGAGCATGGCCTCGTTGAGGACCGGCGAGAACGAGCTGATGATCGCCTTTTCCACGGATGGCGGGCACTCGGAAAGGGCCAGCAGGGCCGATACACCGCCCCAGGATACCGACAGCAGGTGGTTCACCTGATAAAGGTCGATCAACTGCAGCAGGATGTTTACTTCATCTTCCTTGCTGACAATCATGTCGTCCGGGTTGTGGGCTCGGGACTGCCCCGAAAACGGCAGGTCGAATAGTACGAGGTTGTAGTGCGGTTGCAGGTACTTGACGGTCTGCCCGAAAGAGCCGGTGGTCGATAACGCACCGTTGACCAGCAAGATGGTCTTGGCCTCGCTGCCTTTCCAGTAAGTCTCGGTGTAAACCTTGTACTGACCTACGCTTAAAATCTTTGATTGTGCGCCCATAACAGCCTCCCAGCCGATGTTGATCCAACTAATTAGTACAGCGTTCTCTGCTTTGGCAGCCATGTCAAAGCCTCGCCTTGTTAGTGGCGAAATCCGGTGAGTTATTATTTTGGGTGCAGCCAAGCGGTGCAGCAGGAACCTTGTTTGCCCGGTTATAGATAGCGCAGCGCCAGCGAAGCGACAAGACGCTGACGTCATAAAAATGTCTATTCGTTCACATTTTGCCTGGAAGGCGAAGAACCGCCATCTGCTCGATGGGGTGATTTATTCGGGGAAAACCGTCATATAAAGCCAGAAAAGCGCATTTATTGAGTGGAACTTGTGAGCGCTGAAACGGTCAAGCTACAGCGTTTTTTGAAATATATTGTTACAAATTAGCGCTTGGCAGGCTGCGCCAGATAACTATCGAAAGTTCTGGAACCACTGACCCAGACGCTTCAAGCTCGTCAAAAAGCAGGCACGTAGTGTTTTGCGCAGGGGATCGCGATTGAATCTCAGGCCAGAGTGTTTACGGTGCGACATTCCAGCAACAAGCTTGCGCCGCCGTATTCGCTGATGCCTATTTGCAGCGTAAAACCATGCAGATTGACGATAGCGGCGACTACGGAAAGACCGAGCCCGAAGCCGCTCTGTTCAGTGCCGGTTTCGCTGCGATAGAAGCGCTGGAAGACGGCTGCGCGCTCGGCGACGGGGATGCCGGGCCCTGAGTCCTGTACTTCAATGCACGGCGTGATGCCGTCGCTGGAGGGGTAGGCGCTGATTTTTACAATCCCGCCGGAAGGGGTGAACTTGATTGCATTTCCCAGCAGGTTGGTCAGCGCTTCAAATAGCAGCGCTCGGTCGCCTACCAGCGTGGGTAATGTGTCGTGCAGGTCCAGCAGCAGGGTGATCTGGTCTTCTTCGGCCAGTGGCAGGTAGAAATCATGCAGTTCCTGCAACAGTGGTTGCAGCTCCAGCTCAATGAACGCCGAACGTCGCTGGCGGTCTTCCAGTTCCGAAATGCGCAGCAGCCCGCGGAAACGCGCCATCAGCGTGTCTGCTTCACTGATGACCTGGGCAATCTGGGTGGAATGGGGCGAATCGTGTGCTGATTGCTGCTGAATGCGATAAAGCTGGGCGCGCAGCCGGGTCAGTGGCGTGCGCAGGTCATGGGCGATATTGTCGCAGACGCCCTTGACCTCGTTCATGAGCTTTTCGATACGGTCGAGCATGGCGTTGACGATCACCGCCAGCATGTCCAGCTCATCACGCCTGTTCGAGACCGGCAGTCGGCCAGCCATGTCGCCGGCGATGATTGATTCGGCGCTGGCCTGAATGGCGCGTATGCGGCGCAACGGGCGGCGGCGCAGCAAATGCCAGCCGGCGACCCCGGGAATAATGGTCAGAGAGATGCCCCACAGCAAGGCATGCAGGATCAGAGTGCTGACGGCAAGCAACGAGCCATTCTCGCGCACCAGTACCAGCCAGCGCCCGTCGGACGTTCGGTTGACTATCGCATCACAGCTGCCTTGCGGCAGGCCCGGGTCATCCGATTCGATGCAGTCGCTCAGTACATGGATCTGGCCGTCGATGGGCAGATTTTTCGGCACACGGGTGATGGGGCCTGCCACGGGACGAAAGTTTCGGTCGAACAGGCCATAGGCGTCCACTGCGCGCGTATCGAAGGTCATGCTGGTGGCCAGAGCATCAACCAGGGCCTGGCCTTCAAAGCGCGAAAACAGCTGCTGGCGGTGAGTGAGTGACTGGCGGGCGAGGTTGTCCAGGTAGGAGTTGACCTCCCAGTAGAGGACGCCCAGCAGCATCACGCTCCAGGCGACAAACAGGGAGCTGTATAGCGCCAGTAATCGGCTTGTTGAAGATCGCCAGCCCTTAGACGGGTTCGGCAATAACATAACCTGAACCTCGCACGGTCTGGATCAGCTGTGCGGTGCCAGGTTGGTCTATCTTCTTGCGCAGACGGCCAATGTGCACGTCGATCAGGTTGGTGCCCGGATCAAAGTGATAGCCCCAGACTTCCTGGAAAATCATCATGCGGGTGATGATCTGGCCGCTGTTACGCATCAGGAACTCCAGCAGCTTGAACTCGGTGGGCAGCAGGGTCAGCGGCTCACCGCCACGGCAGGCTTCGCGGCTGATCAGGTTCAGTTCCAGATCAGCGACCTGTAGCACTGTCTTGCCCGCGCTGACCGGGTTGCTGCGGCGCAGGAGCACTTCGACACGCGCCGCCATTTCGTCGGAAGCAAATGGTTTGGGCAGATAATCATCCCCACCTGCACGCAGCCCGCGCACCCGCTCGTCCACGTCGGAAAGAGCGCTGATCATCAGGATTGGCGTGGCGATACCCTGGGCGCGCAGATGGGTGACGATGGTCAGACCATCCATCTCCGGAAGCATGCGGTCCAGAGTAATCAAGTCATAATCGCCGCTCACTGCACGTGCAAGACCGTCACGGCCGTTGTCCACCCAGTCCACTTCCAGTCCGTGGTTGCTGAGTTCGGTCACGATTTCCTTTGCTGTGATGGCATCATCTTCGATTGCCAGAATTCGGGTCATGGTCCCTGCCTGAATAAGTGCGTTCAAAAACTCATTCTGCCTTTAAAAGCCACTGCGCTTCCTGAAAGAAAGTTTAATGATAGGGATCATATGTCATTCTGCATGCTGATATCCGCGTCCTTGAGCGTTTGCTGCTGCTTTTCCCGGCGGCTTTTTTCTGCCTTGTCCTGACGATCGCGTTCCAGTTTGGCGGTCGTGTCTTTTTCGCTGCGGATCTGTGCATGGCTGATCAAGGCAAAGATAAAGCTGCCACCAATGATATTGCCTGCCAATGTAGGACCGGCAAAGGTAAACCAGAAATCCTTCCAGCCCAGCTCTCCGGCAAATACCAGATAGGACACTTCGGCCGAGCCCACGACAATGTGCGTGAAGTCCCCGAGCGCCATCAGGTAAGTGATCAGAATGATAATGGCGATCTTGGCATTTTCCATGGATGCAATCATCCAGACCATGGTCGCGATCATCCAGCCGGACACGATGCCCTTGGAAAACATCTGACTGACGTCGTTTTCCATGACCTTGTGGCCAATCTCCAGAAATGCCTTGTCTGTACTGGTGTCGAAAATCGGCAGATTGAGCATGACATACGCCACCAGCAGCGTTCCTGCGAGGTTGCCCGCCAATACCACACCCCAGAGCCGAAACAATCGACCGATGTTGGCCAGGTTCAACTTGCTCATGACCGGCAGCACGGCGGTAATAGTGTTTTCAGTGAACAATTGCTGGCGCGCCAGGATGACCGCGAGAAACCCGGCCGAATAGCCAAGGCTGCTGATTACGTGACTGCCGGGTATGCCTTCCAGCCGCGACTTGAACAGCCCCATCGCCATCAACGACAGGCCCATCGTCAGCCCGGCCGCGAGCGCCGACCACCACAGGGCGGCAACACTGCGCTCCAGTTCGTGATCGCCCTGAATACGGATGGTTTCGTGCAGCACCGCCGCGCGGGGCGGCTGGTTCTCATCAATCTCGCGCTCTTCCTCGGCTGACAGGCCGGGGGTCTTGCCGTCTACTTCGTGATCCATACAACATCCTCAGCGCCAGTGATGAAAGGGACCGGCAAGGGCATTGCCGGTCCGATGGTTCAGACAGGCGCCGCGCGCGGTCGTTCGCTAACAGCGGGACGTATCAACGATTGTTTGCGCCGGTTGCAGGGTGCGCCCGTCTAGCCCAGCAGATCTGAGCTTTGCACGCGTTCTACACCCATGCTCAGGAGGGTCTTCCAGGCATTCTCCAGCGAGCCGTTCATGTCGATGGCGCGACAGCCATCTTCGATGACATACGTATTGAAACCGGCACTGCGTGCATCCTGAGCAGACCAGGCGACGCAGAAATCCAGCGCCAGACCGACCACGAATACCGTGTCGATGCCGCGCTCTTTCAGATACCCGGCCAGTCCTGTGCTGGTCGTGCGGTCTGCCTCCAGAAATGCCGAATAGCTGTCGATATGCGTATTGCAGCCCTTGCGCAGGATCAGTTGTGCGTGAGGCAGGTCAAGATCAGCGTGCAACTGCGCACCGTGGCTGCCTTGCACGCAATGGTCCGGCCACAGGGTTTGCGGGCCGTAGGGCAGGGTGATGCTCTCGAACGGCAGGCGCTGAGCGTGGCTTGAAGCAAACGAAATATGCCCGGCAGGATGCCAGTCCTGCGTAATGATCACTTGGGCAAAACGCGCGCCCAGACGATTGATCAACGGCAGCAACGCGTCGCCGTCAGCCACCGCCAGTTGTCCGCCGGGCATGAAGTCGTACTGCATGTCGATCACCAGCAAAGCACAATGCGGGTCGGCGGGCTTGTTGGAAAGAGGCATTGTCGGTTCTCTTGTCAGGTGCGATGAGCGCCAGTTTGCCTGTTTGTCCCCACGGTTGCGAAGTGTGATGCGCAGCATGGGCAAAAGATATTTTTGCGAATTTGTATCAGGTGTTAATACGAATCTGTACTATTCGCGAAAAATCCTGCCGGGTCCCAAGAGGCCTGGTTTCTTGCCAAGGGCTGCACGTCGATGCGTCGTACTCTCGTTTCACTTTGCGTCATTCAAGCGATCTCTCAAGCCGCCTGGGCTGACCAGGTTACTGCCGGGCAACCTTCCGTAGAGTTGCAGAATATCGACATCCAGGGCGCTGCCAATGCCGAAACGGCGCAAGGGCCGGTCGAAGGCTATCGGGCCACACGCTCCGCCAGCGCCACGCGCACCGATACCTCGCTGCATGAAACGCCACAGTCCGTCAGCGTTGTGACCCGCGACGCGGTAGAAGACATCGGTTCCACACGATTGCAGGACGCTCTGGACTACGCGGGTGGCGTCGGGCGGGCCAACAACTTCGGCGGTCAAGGGCTGACTACATTCACGGTGCGCGGTTTTACCACCGGCGAGTTCTATCGCAACGGCTTCCCGATCAATCGCGGCTATCCGAACATGCCGGATGCCAACACCATCGAGCGCCTTGAAGTGTTGCGCGGTCCGGCCACCACGCTGTACGGCCGGGGCGATCCGGGCGGCACCTTCAACGTGGTCTCCAAGCAGCCACTGGCCGAGCGCAAGGTCACGCTGGGCAGCCAGCTCAATGATCAGGGCATGAAGCGCGGCACGCTGGACGCGTCCGGTCCGCTGGATGACGAAGGGCGTTTCGCCTATCGCCTCAACGTCGTGGGCGAAGGCGGCGATACCTTTCGTGATCACGTCGAGACCGAACGCTATGGCGTGGCTCCGGTTTTGAGCTGGGAGGTCAACGACGTCACGCGCATTACCTTCGAAGGCGACTTCATGCGCAACAATGCACCGCTGGATCGTGGCCTGACGCGTTATGCCAACCAGGCGAGTACCGCCTCGCGCGATACGTTCTTCGGTGAGAAGAGCGTGGGCAAGCTGCATAACGACAACAACATGGCTCAGTTGCGCTTCGACCATGACCTCAATGCCGACTGGAAGCTGGGTGGCGGCGTCCAGCTTCTCGACGGTTCCCTGCAAGGCAATGCCATCGAGGCCAACGGCCTGGCGGCAGATGGTCGCACCCTCGGGCGCAACTTCAACTATCGCAAGCTGGAATGGACAGATCGCGATGTGCAGTTGAACCTGACCGGGCACTTTTCCGTCGGTGGTTTCGACCACACGCTGCTGACCGGGGTCGAGTATGAGGATTATGACTACAAGTCGATCATCCAGCGTTCCAGCGGCGCCGTCGGTGCCTACCCGATAGACATCTTCAACCCTGTCTATGGTCAGGCCCGGCCAGCACTTACCCGGACCACGACCCACGACAAGGAAAACCTCAAGACCTGGGCTGCCTTCGTGCAGGACCAGGTGGCGTTGACCGAGCGTCTGAAGCTATTGGGCGGCGTTCGTCTGGAACGTTTTGAACATGATTACGATTCCTTCCTGCCTGGCACCAGCAGTTGGACCGCCAGCGATAATGCCGTCACACCGCGTGTTGGCCTGAGCTACGACCTGACCGACACCATCGCTGTCTACGCCAATACCGCACGTTCATTCAAACCCAACAGCGGCGCGAGCCGGCTGGGTGGCGGCTTCAAGCCGGAAGAGGGCAAGTCTTACGAAATCGGCACCAAGTGGGAAGCGCTGGAAGGCCAGTTGAGTGTTGATGCGGCGATCTACCAGATCGAGAAGCGTAACGTGCTGACCACCGACCCGGTTGATTCCACATTCAGTGTAGCGGCAGGCGAAGTGCGCAGCCGTGGCCTGGATCTCAACGTGGTCGGCAACCTGACGCCCGAATGGCGGATGATGGGCAGCTACGCTTACGTCGACGCCGAAGTGACCAAGGACAACACCCTGCGCTCCGGCACACGGTTGATGAACATCCCTGAGCAGACCTTCAGCCTGCTCAACGTCTACGAGTTTCAGGAGGGTGCCTTGCGCGGCCTGGGTCTGGGCGGCGGCGGTCGTTATGTCGACCAGCGCGCCGGGCGCACCGCCAATGTCGCCTTTTCGATGGACAGCTACACCGTGTTCGACCTGCTGGCCTACTACAAGGTCAACCAGCACGTGAAGCTCAACCTGGACCTGAAGAACGTCTTCGATACCGAGTATGAGGAAGGTGCGTTTGGCAACGTCTATGCGTATCCGGGGGCGCCGCGGACGGTGCAGGTGGGGATTGCTTATACGTTGTGATGGTGCAAGTACCTGAGATGCAAAGCCTGGCCCTTTGAGGGTCAGGTTCAGCAGCGTGTGTGATGGATACCGGACCCTGATCACGCGCCGTATTGAATCATAAGAACTGATCTGACTTTGAAAAGCCGGCACGGCGGCGAAGTTTGCCATCCTGGAACTGGTCCTTGCCAGGTAGAATGTCCGCTCCGGCTGCTTTGAGAGCGGTCATATTATCCTGCAAGGCTTTGGTGGCTTCGTCCTTTTGCTGGAACGTGTTTCCTACCAGAAATTTGGCGTTACCCACTTCGCCAATCTGGAATTTATAACCAGCCTCTCGCAGTGCCTTGATCTGTTTTCCGAGCCGGGAGGAGGCTTCGCTTTCCCTGGCGTACACATGAAAACTGCCAATCAGGGCAGGGTTGCCTTCGCCATTGGCGGCCTTTAATTGATCGGCAAACTTGACCAGGCCGCTTTGCGGGCCAGCAGTCAGGCCACCTCCCCAGTTGCTGTCCTCGACAACAATAGTTCCTTTATAGCCGGAATTGCGCGCGGCTTTAATTAATGTGGTCTGCATGTCAGCCCAGTCCTGACTGGCGCTTTTGCCGCCCTGATTGAAAGTGTCCAGTACGAAACTGGTACGACTGCCAAACTTTTTGACCACATTACTGATGTCGGCCGAGGCCTGCTTCAACTTTTCTCCGGTCAGCACGTTTCCGCCACCCTGGTTCGCATTGTCGCGAAAGGTGAACTGAACTTTCACACCCTGTTTGTCTCCTTCGCTAAGCAATGCCCTGAGCTTATCCATCTGCCTGGCGTTCTTGATCTGATCATGCGTCATCTGGAAGCGTAAGGTCCCGCCTCCAATCGTTTTCAGGTCCTGAATCATCTTCGTGGCAGCAGCAGGTGTGGCGATGTCATCAGGATTGGCGTTGGCTCCCCCGCGCGCGACGGTCTGGGCAGCTTTGGCTGCCTCTGAAGAAGCGGCCTTTTCTGCTTCCTTGGCTTTTTTTTCTGCGTCCGAAAGGGCCGTGCTGTCCTTCACCGCGGCCACTTCGCTGCCAACAGCCTTTGTGTCGTTCTGGCTGACAAGCGCTTTTTGACTGGCAAGCAGAGCCGTGTCTGACGAGGAATCTTCGCTCTCCAGTGACCGGGTATTTCGGCTGAGCATCATTCTTGTATAAACAGGGGACGCTTCCGGTGTCTCGGCGGAGCGGCTGTCGGAGGCCGTATAGGTGTCGAGTTTCGCCTGCTTTTCAGGGTTCGCCTCAGTAACGCCAGCGTCCACGGCCCGCGTGGTTCTGTATGCCGTTGCAGGCTTTTCACTGGTGGCCGTGAGGGGGTCATAGGACCTGGCGGTATGGATGTTCATCGAATGTCTCTGTGGGCTCTTTGCGAAAAGTGGTTGCGCTCGGTGAAGCAGAAAAATGAGTCGCCAGGGAAGCGATAACGTATTGAATGACAGTGTTCATCTTGATGATTGGTGACGTTTCGATGACGCTTTTATTAGTGTTTCGCTTTTTTTGTTTTTTTTTAGATGGTTTTTTGGCGAAATTGTACTTTAGTGTATCTGAATTGTATCTGGCGGCGAGGAGGTTTTCCTACATAGAGCGTGTAGGGCAACAAAAAGCCTGATGACTGATTTTTTAGCTTTTTCTTAGAGGGTGGCGGTCATCGACGCTCAACAAGGGTTTGCTATCTGGATCGTCGTTTTAAAATAGCCACGCGAACGTTGGCATGCTTTGCTGTCATGGTTTTGTTGGTCTTGGGATTGGGTATTTTCAGCCTGGCACAGTTGTCCAGTATTCGTGCCAAAGGCCTTGAGATCGAAAACGACTCATTGCCCGGAATTGCCTTGGGCGACGCCATTGCTCTAGCGTTTTCAAACACACGCTACGACGTAATGAAAATGTTATCCGCTCGCAGTGCCGATCAACTGGTTCAGGCGCGCGATGAATTAATGCAGCGCGAATCAGTGTTCGCAAAAGCCATAGATGCGTACCAGCCTTTCATCGATTCACCGGGCGAGCGGGAGTTGATTGAGGGCGTGGGCAAGACGTTTAAAGACTACGCGTGCCATGCCGAACAGGTTCACGCACTGATCACGGTAGGCCAGGAGGACGCAGGTCGTCTGCTGGCCTGGACCTCAGAAACACGCTGAGCCATGTCGGGCAGGCGGCGGGACAATTGTTCACGGCGACCGAAGAACTGAACATATTGATGCGCGATAACAACGCTGACCTGCGTGTACAGAATAGCGAAATAGAGATGTCTGCCGCTGCGGTGACCGAGATGAGCCAGGCGGTACAGGAAGTCACGCGTAATGCTGTTTCCACTTCAGAAGAGTCAAAGGCGTCTGCTCGTGCTGCGCAAGAAGGGCAGGGTGCACGTACAACAAGGCACCCAGGGCACCGTAGCGGCATTGTCGCTAAGCCGCGAGCAGGCGCATCGCACCAAAGCGCAGGCAGAACTGGCCAACGCAGCGTTGGCCTCTATCGCCAACTCGGTGATGATCATTGATGATCGCAACCTGGTAATCGCCAGCGCCTGCGAAGAGCAAACGCAAGTCGCCCGCGAGGTCGACAACAACCTGGTGCGCATTCGGGACCTGGCGGCCCAGTCGGCAGCTCGCGCGGACAAGACCACCAGCGCAAGTCAGCTACTCGCAGAGCTTGCCAACGGCCTGAACGAAAGGTTGAGGCATTTTCAGTTGTAGCAGGCCAGAGCCTCGGCGCAGGCGCAGTGTCGTTATGTTGCAGGACTCGTCACCCAAACACCCGAATCGGCGACCCCGCATGCCAGGCCTGAATGTCTTCGATCATCTGCCCATAAAAGGTCCGGTAGTTGTTTTCGGTGACGTATCCGATATGCGGTGTTGCCAACACGTTGTCCAGCATGCGGAACGGGTGATCGGCGGGCAGCGGTTCGATGTCGAACACGTCCAGCGCGGCGCCGGCGATGTGGCGTTGTTGCAGGGCTTTGATGAGCGCAGCCTGATCGATGATTGGGCCGCGGGACGAGTTGATCAGGTAGGCGCTCGGTTTCATCCAGCCCAGTGCCTCCGCGTCCACCAGGCCACGGCTGCGGTCGCTGAGTACCAGGTGCACCGAGAGCACGTCCGCCTGTTCGAACAGTTGCTGTTTGCTGACGTACGTGACGCCCGATTCGGCAGCGGCTTCGGGTGTTAGAT
The DNA here is from genome assembly GCF_058129925.1 of Pseudomonas sp. Pme6b. Taxonomy (NCBI): domain Bacteria; kingdom Pseudomonadati; phylum Pseudomonadota; class Gammaproteobacteria; order Pseudomonadales; family Pseudomonadaceae; genus Pseudomonas; species Pseudomonas sp. Pme6b. Next base: position 3,653,591 of record NZ_CM176704.1, on the reverse strand, counting down.
TCTGGCTCCAGGCAATGACCTGCATGCCGAACGCCTGACCGTAGCGGGCAATCCATTTGCCGATACTGCCCAGCCCGAGAATGCCCAGGGTCTTGCCGTGCAGGTCGCTGCCCAGCCCGACCTGCCAGTTGCCTGCACGCAAAGAGTTGGCCTCGGCCACCAGATTGCGGGTGATGCCCATGATCAGCGCCCAGGTCAGTTCCGGTGCCGCTTGTTTATAGCTTTCTGTTCCGCACACCACAATGCCGTGGCGCTTGGCCGCAGGGATATCAATCGCCGCATTGCGCATGCCGCCTGTGACCAGCAATTTGAGCGCAGGCAGTTGGCTGAGCAGTGCCTCATCGAACAGGGTTCGCTCGCGCATCAGGCAAATGATGTCGAAGCCTTGCAGCCGTTGCACCATGGTTACGGTGTCGGCCGGGAAGTCGTGCAGAAAGCTGATGTCGCCCGCGGAGTCGAGCACCGACCAGTCCACCACATCGCTGGCTATGTTTTGCCAATCATCGAGCACTGCGATTTTCAACGGGGTCATTGTCTGAAGGCCTCTTGACGGGTTTGTATGAAACCGAGCACTAATTGAACAGGCTGGCAGCGATATTAATCGAAAAGCCCAGAATCGCGGTGTTGAACACAAAGCAGATCAACGACTGACCAAGCACAACCTTGCGCATTTCGCGGGTCGCGACGCCGACATCGGAGGTCTGTACCGCAACGCTGAGGGTGAACGAAAAGTACAGAAAGTCCCAGTAGTCAGGGTGCTTTTCTCCGCCGACAAACGCCAGCGCGGGCTCCTTGCCTTTCCAGGTATAGAACATGCGTGCGTAATGCAGGCTGAAGATCACCCCGATCATCAGCCAGGAACCGATGACGGTAAGACCGGTAAAGGCGTGATGGAGCATTTTGGCGTCGCTGGACAGGCCCTTGCTGCTCGCGACTTCGAAGATGATCGCCGCCAGACTCGCCAGTGCCGCCACGCAGACCGTTACCAGAATGACGCCCGCGTTTTCGTCTTCCATCATCGCGACTCGGCGGACATCGTCGGCATTGCTGCGCAGTGTGCGAACGAAAATAAGGATCAGATACAGCCATACCCCTGTGTCCCAGCCGGTCAGCAGGCTCTGCGTGAGTGTTGCGTGGGGGATCAGCCAGGCCCAGGCAATGCCGGCGGTGAGGCCAACCAAAGCTGCGAGCGTCAGGCGAGGGCGGGTGCGGGCAAGATGGCTCATGCGGTCTAGTCGTTACAGGAGATTACGAGACAGTAGCATGCCCATTTTGCATGCCAAGCCGGATTTGAAAAAAACGGCGCGCAAGGGGGTTGCGCGCCGTGTGCCAGCCAGATTGTCAGCAGGCGGCGAGTGGTTTTTTAAGCTGGTTCAACGCATCAGGCAAGGCTGCTTGTTGTTGAATTTCCAGTCCGGGATCAGAAACTGCATGGCCACTGCGTCATTGCGTGCGCCCAGGCCCATGCCTTTGTAGCGTTCGTGAGCCTTGGCCAGCTGGTCCATGTCCAGCTCGACGCCCAGCCCCGCCTGCTTGGGCACGTCGACCTTGCCGCCGATAATCTGCAACGGGGCCTTGGTCAGGCGCTGGCCGTCCTGCCAGATCCAGTGGGTATCAATCGCCGTGATGTTGCCCGGCGCCGCAGCGGCAACGTGGGTGAACATCGCCAGAGAAATATCGAAATGGTTGTTGGAATGCGAGCCCCAGGTCAGACCCCACTCGTTGCACATCTGCGCCACACGTACCGAGCCCTGCATGGTCCAGAAGTGCGGATCAGCCAGTGGAATGTCCACCGATTGCAGTTGAATGGCATGGCCCATTTCCCGCCAGTCGGTGGCGATCATGTTGGTGGCCGTCTTCAGCCCGGTGGCGCGGCGGAACTCGGCCATCACTTCACGACCGGAAAAACCGTTTTCCGCTCCGCACGGGTCTTCGGCATACGCCAGCACGTGATGCTGATCGCGGCACAGGCGGATGGCTTCCTTGAGCGACCAGGCTCCGTTGGGGTCAAGCGTAATTCGCGCATCGGGAAAACGCTCAGCCAGCGCCGTGACGGCTTCGATCTCTGCGTCACCGCTCAGTACGCCGCCCTTGAGCTTGAAGTCCTGAAAGCCGTAACGCTGGTGCGCAGCTTCAGCCAGACGGACCACCGCCTGCGGAGTCAGCGCTTCTTCATGACGAATGCGGAACCAGTCATTATCGGCGTCGGGCTCGCTGCGGTAGGCCAGGTCGGTTTTGCGCTGGTCGCCGACATAAAACAGGTAGCCGAGCATCTCGACCTGATCACGTTGCTGACCTTCGCCCAGCAATGCAGCAACCGGTACGTCCAGGTGCTGACCAAGCAGGTCGAGCAGGGCGGCTTCCAGCGCGGTGACAGCGTGAATGGCAATGCGCAGGTCGAAGGTCTGCAGGCCGCGGCCGCCCGAATCGCGATCGGCGAAGGCTTTGCGTGCCTCATTGAGGATCTTCTGGTAAGTGCCGATGCTGCTGCCGACCACCAGCGAGCGTGCGTCTTCCAGCGTCTGGCGGATCAACTCGCCACCCGGCACTTCGCCGACGCCGACATGCCCGGCATTGTCCTTGAGTATCACGATATTGCGGGTGAAGTAAGGGCCATGCGCGCCGCTGAGGTTGAGCAGCATGTCGTCATGGCCAGCCACTGGCACTACCTGCATCTCGGTAATGACAGGGGCCTTGCTGGTGATGTTGGCTTGTTGAATGTTCATAGCTGATCCCGTAAAAAAATATGGCCTGTAATGGCGTCGCTTCGAACCTGCATCAATGCGTGGCCGGGGTATGGATGGCGGCTACCGGCGTCGCGCCTGGCTTGGGCGTATTGCGCGCAGCGAAGACGATGATCGCGGCAATGATCGATGTGACCGTCAGGCCATACAGCCCGCCCTGGATCGAGCCGGTGTGCTCTTCCAGCAAGCCGAAAGTGGTCGGTGCCACGAAGCCACCCAGGTTGCCCACCGAGTTGATCAGCGCAATGACCGCCGCAGCGATACGTGCATCCAGATACGCTTGCGGGATGGGCCAGAACAGCGACGAAGCCGACTTGAAACCCAGTGCTGCAAAGCAGATGGCAACGAAGGCGAAGATCGGGCTGCCAGTGGTGGACATGAACATCCCGGCAGCGGCAATCAGCAGCGCAATCGCTACCCACGCCTGCTGGCGCTTCCACTTGGCGGACAGCGTGGCGAAAGCGTACATGCCGATGATCGACAGCAGCCATGGAATGGAGTTGAACATGCCGACTTCAAAGTCAGTCAGGCTGCCCATTTTGCGGATGATGCTCGGTAGCCAGAAGGTCGCTGCGTAGATGGTCAACTGAATGAAGAAGTAGATCAGGCAGAACAGAATGATCTGGCTGTCCTTGAGCAACTTGCCGATGGAGGCTTTGACTGGCGTCGCCGCTTCGCGGGCAGCCTGTTCGGCATCGATGGCGCTGACCAGCGCGTCCTGTTCTTCGCGGGTCAGCCATTTGGCGTCGTGCGGTTTGGAGTCCAGCCAGAACCAGACGAAGAAGCACAGGCCCACCGAGAACATGCCTTCGATGAAATACATCCACTGCCAGCCTTTCATTCCGAAACCGGTGATCTGCAACAGCAGGCCTGATAACGGTCCCGAAATCAGCGAAGCGATGGCCGAGCCGCTGAGGAAAATGGCAATTGCCTTGCCGCGCTCAACCCCGGGCAACCAGCGGGTGAAGTAGTAGATCACGCCTGGAAAGAAGCCTGCCTCGGCCACACCCAGCAGAAAACGCAGGATGTAGAAGTGGGTTTCGTTCTGGATGAAGGCCATGCAGGCAGCAACGATGCCCCAGGTGAGCATGATCCGCGTCAACCAGATACGTGCGCCGACTTTCTGCAGCAGGATGTTGGAAGGGACTTCGAAGAGGGCATAACCGATGAAGAACAGTCCGGCACCCAGGCCATAGGCAGCAGCACCGATACCCAGGTCATGCTCCATGTGCGAACGCACAAAGCCGATGTTCACCCGGTCGATGTAGTTGACGATAAACATGATGACGAAAAGCGGCAGGACGTGACGTTTGACCTTCGATACGGCTGAACTCAGAACCGAATCAGTGCCGTCGGCCATCCTGGAATTGGATGTGCTCACAGTTGAATCTCCCACTCGTTGTTTTTATGCGGGTATGTGCGAAGTGTGTCCCTTGCATTGTCGGTCATCATACAAGTAAAAAAGGCTTGTGCAATCCCCTGATGCTGATGATTTGGACGATTGGGAAAGTTTTTCTGGATGCAGGTACATGCGCAGGGTGCGTCAGTATGACGATGTTAATTTAACATTTTTACCCATTGATTGCTGGGTATCAGCCTTTTTATGAGCCGGGTATGACCTATTCACGGGCCGTTTCTTTCAAGCTGTGCTATTGAAAAAAACGCTTCGAGGTAAATCAAGAGCTTTGACAGTGACAGATAGCTTGTAATACAAGTAAGACAACTGCGCAGGCCGATGCCACCGGCCTTTTTGCGCACTCAACCTCACATTCGCGCTGTCATGAACGTGATACGGCAGCCCGACCAGACAAGTCAGGATTCATTCGCCATGCAAGAGCCTGTCAGCGCAGCGCCCAAACGTCGTCAGCACAGCCTGGCCACCGATCTGGTCACCGAACTGAGCCAGCGTATTTTGCTGGGCAAAATCGCACCCGGTCAGAAGCTGCCTTCCGAAAACCAGATCGTTCGTGAGCACGGCGTCAGTCGCACTGTCGTGCGCGAGGCCATTTCCAAGTTGCAGGCGTCAGGGCTGGTGGTGACCCACCACGGTATCGGTACGTTTGTGCTGGAGCGCAGTGACCAGACCGGCCTGCGTCTGAAGGTTGAAACCGTTTCACGGGTGCGCGATATCATCGAACTGCGTATTGGCCTGGAAACCCAGGCCGTCGCGCTGGCGGCTGTGCGCCGCACCGATGAGCAACTGGCGGCCATGCGTCAGGCACTGGACGATTATCAGGATCTGCTGGCCAATGACGACAGTTGTGTGGAGGCCGACAAACGCTTTCACATGCTCATCGCCGAAGCCACCGGCAACCCGTACTTCATGGAAATCATGCAGCACCTGGGCAGCGCGATCATTCCGCGTAGCCGCATTGCGTCAAGCGAGCGGGCGGGCAATAACCTCGCGCATCAAGGCTATCTGGCCAACCTTGAACACGAAGCACTGCTCAGCGCTATTCGCCGCAAGGACCCGGATGCAGCGCGTGCGGCGATGTGGACGCACCTGAGCAACAGCCGTGAGCGACTGGTGCCGCTGGAGTAAGAGCCTTTGAGTTTTACTGTGTTGCATTCAGCACGCCGAGCATCACTTGGGTTTGCCACTCGAAATACGGGTTGAAGGTCAGGCGTGCGTGGATCTTGCCCGGTTCGGTATAGCCCCAGTCCGAATACCACACCGGCTCGCCCGCCATGCATTTCGCGGTGTCCGGTGTGCTCTGGCCGTTCCAGCAGATGCGCTGGCTACCGGATACGCCATAAAGCGGGTTATCCGCTGAAAAAAGCAGGCCCATGTGGGAAAAGCGGCTGATGCGGTATTCCGGCAGGTAGTCCTTGCGCACCTCGACGCGCGGCGTATTGGCAGCGCGGGCGGGCAGGTCGCCGTACCAGATCAGGCGACTGGCGGGGTTACTGAAGCGCTGGCTGAAATTGTCCAGCACGTAATCAGTGTCGAGTACCGAGTCGTGCTCGGCGATGGCGATGAACACCGGCTTGTCATAGCGACGTTGATGCAGGCGGTCCTGAGTCAGCGCGCTGCTGCGATAGAACTGGGCGAAACCGTTGGTGGGCATGTTCATGTAACGAACCGGCGTCTGCATCGGGCGCAGGCCGTCGTTGGGGGCGGCAAGCCACGGCCTGGCCCAGCCGATCCACGGGGTCAGCCAGGCATAGCCGCTGTTGGAACGAAATGCCGGCGAGAACAACACCAGCCCGGCAATTTCTTCGTGGTCATAGGCGTAATCGAGCACCAGATTGGCCCCGGTTGAAAAGCCCCCCAGATAGACTTTCGGCACCTCGCGGCTTAGCTGTTGGGTCTGCTCTCGCACCACCTGCTGCCACTGCTCCAGACGCACTTCGAGCATGTCTTCGGGCCTGGTGCCATGCCCCGGCAGCAGCACAGTCCTGACCAGATAGCCCTGATCGGCGAGTTTCTGTGCCACGTCATTGAATGACCACGCTGAGTCACCCAGCCCGTGCACCAGCAGAACGCCGCCTTTAGGCGTTCCAGTCGGGGTCCATTGGCGCGGCGCGTTCCAGCCCAGTTCGGCCTCATGGTCGGCGGTCTGGAAGTTGCGTTGCTTGCGGATCAGTTCAATGGTTTGTTGACGGTAGTCTTCAAAACGCTGCGTCGGTGCTTCGCTTTCCGCCATTGAGGTGCAGGCTTGCAGGGTCAATAGCGAGAGCAGACTGGCGAGTCGGGATTTGATCAAAAGGGGCCTGTGCACGTGTGTGGAAATTCAAAAGGTCGACGCGGGCACTCTGCCATGTACGTCGCGCCGGTGACCACTTTCAGGCACACTCGGGCGTTCTATAACTTCAACAAAATGTATCCATATGCCTAACCATTGCAAGCCTTGCCACGCGTCTGGAGCTTTTCATGTTCGCCCTTGATCGGGCGCTGGCCCAGGACATTGTCGACCGGGCCATGGCCATTCTGCCCTACAACGTCAATGTCATGGACTACCTGGGTATCATCATCGGCAGTGGCGACCCCGAGCGCTTGTGTACCCGTCATGAGGGCGCGCAGCGGGTGCTGGCCAACCGGCAGGTGGTGGAAATTGATTCGCAGGCGGCGTTGCAGCTCGGTGGCGTCAAGCCGGGGGTCAATCTGCCGCTGATGCTTGACCATCAATTGGTCGGCGTGCTCGGCATCACCGGCGAGCCCGACGAGGTCCGGGTGTACGGCGAGCTGGTGAAGATGACCGCCGAGATGCTTATGGAACACCGTCGTCAGCAGGCTGACCTGCAATGGCGGGCACAGCGCAGCGAAGACCTGCTGGCGCGCCTGCTGCTGCCGGATTGCCCCGATAGCCTGGTGGATGAAGCCCGCCAGCTTGGTTTGCAGCCGCATGTGGCGCGTCAGGTGGTATTGATCCAGTTTGACCAGCAAGGGCAGGTTGCCAGCCAGGTGGCAACCTGGCTTGGCACGCGTTACGCCGACAGCTGGTGCGTGCTGCGCGAGCCCACCTTGTTGTACTGGTGCCGCGCCACTGGCAAGGAACGTGACGATGCGCTGCTGCTCAAGCAGTTCGATGAGCACCGCTGGCCGGTGCTGCGCATGGCCACCGTGGCTCAGTCTGCTGACCTGCCTGCCTTGCGTCATGCCTGTGCGGCGGCGCGGGATCTGCTCGATTACGCCAGTCAGGCTCTGCCGGGGCAACGCTTGCTGCGTCTTGAGGCGTACCGTTTGCCGGTGCTGTTCTGGCGCTACCGCCACGACTGGCTGGCTGAAGACGTCGCCGAGCCGATTGGCCGTTTGCATAACCACGTACAACTGCTTGACACCCTGTGCAAATGGTTCGAGTACAGCGGCGAAAGCCAGGCCTGCGCCGAAGCCCTGGGCATCCATCGCAACAGCCTGCGTTACCGGCTGGAGAAGATCGGCGAGCTGACCGGCTGCGATCCTTACAAGACCAATGACCTGCTGCGTCTGTATCTGGGCACGCAGATGATCACTCGTCACGACTGAACACGGTTTTTGTTCAAATGCCCGATAACGGTTGCCGATCGTTGTGCGAAGGGCTGGCGGCAAACCCGGTGGCGGATGAGAGCATGCGAGCATCGGATATGGAGAACAACAATGAAAATAGTCATCGCCCCCGACTCGTTCAAGGACAGCCTCAGTGCACAGGCCGTTGCCGACGCCATCGCCAGTGGTCTGGCCGAGGTCTGGCCGCATGCCCAACTGATCAAATGCCCGATGGCAGATGGCGGGGAGGGCACCATCGAAGCGTTGCTGGCAGCCTGCAATGGTGAACTGATGAGCGCCCGGGTCAGCGGACCGCTGGGCGATCCGGTCCAGGCTCATTGGGGCTGGCTGGCCGAGAGCAGAACGGCAATCATCGAAATGGCCATGGCCAGTGGCTTGCAATTACTGACGCTGGCACAGCGCGATGCCTGTGTGACCAGCACAGCAGGTACGGGCCAGTTGATCTCGGCGGCACTGGATGCGGGTGCCCGTCGCGTGATTCTGGCCATCGGTGGCAGCGCAACCAACGACGGCGGCAGCGGCATGCTCTCGGCATTGGGCGCACGCTTTCTCGATGCCGACGATCAGCCCTTGCCACCGGGCGGTCTCGCGCTTGCCGATCTGGCCCGTATCGACCTGAGCGGCTTTGATCCGCGCTTGTCTGACGTGTGCGTCGAGATTGCCGCCGACGTCGATAATCCTCTGTGTGGACCGAATGGCGCCTCGCATATCTTCGGCCCGCAAAAAGGCGCATCGCCCGAGCAGGTTGTGGCGCTGGATGCCGCACTTGGGTGTTTCGCCGACCATTCGGCGCGGATCCTCGGTCTGGACCAGCGCAACAGCCCTGGCAGCGGCGCGGCAGGCGGAATGGGCTTTGCTGCCAAGGCGTATCTGAATGCCTCGTTTCGCGCAGGCGTTGAGGTGGTTGCCGAGCTGACCGGGCTGGAGCAGGCGTTGACCGGGGCCGACCTGGTCATCACCGGCGAAGGCCGTTTTGATGCGCAGACCTTGCGCGGCAAGACGCCGCTTGGCGTCGCGCGCGTCGCGAAGCGCCAGCAAGTGCCAGTGATCGTGCTGGCTGGAACGCTGGGCGAAGGCTACGAGCAGCTTTACCCGCACGGCATTGGCGCGGCCTTCGCGCTGGCCAGCGGGCCGATGAGCCTTGAACAGGCCTGTCGCGATGCCAGTCGCCTGCTGCACGACCGCGCGCGTGACCTGGCGCGGCTCTGGCAAATGGCGGCAGGACGCTGAAGGCTGCCCTTCGGGCAGCGCCTTGCACAGGCTCGGTCCAGTTGGCCGATCGGCCTTTTGAGTAAAAAACCTGATTATCACCAGCAATCCTAAAGAATTGTCGGACAAGGACGATACGCTCTCGGTTGTCTGACAACTTGGCGTCAGATACTGCCCTCCAAATACAAAAGAGCACTGGTCATGAATCTACGCACACTCACAATCGCTCGTCGTGCCGGTCTGGGTTTTACCCTGATTTCCCTGTTGGTGGCTTTACTTGGATGGTTCGCGCTGGCACAGATGTCGACCATTCGCCAGAGCGAAGTGGCAGTGGAGACCAATTGGCTGCCCAGCATGCGAGTGGTCAACGATATCCGGGAAATCATGCTGCGTATCCGGACCATCTCCTTGCGCATGGCGCTCGACACCGACCCTGCGAGCATTCCGACCTATCGCGGGCAACTGGACGTACGTCTGGGTGATCTGGACAAGAAGCTGGGCATTCTCAAGACGTTCGTCGACACCCCTGAAGAGAAGACCCTGACTGACCAGTTCATGGTCACCATGGGTCAATACCGCAGCGCGCTGGATCGCTCTTTTGTTCTCGCCGGGCAGGGCGACAGCACCGGTCTGAACAAGCTGCTGCTGGTCGATATGAAGCAGATCGTCGATGGCTCCGGCAAACAGCTCAATGATCTGGCTGATTTCTATGTCACCAAGGTGGATGCCGAAGGCAAGTCGGCCGAAGCCCAGTACGACAAATCGCGTGACATCGTCATTGTCTTTGTCGTTATCGCCGCATTGTGCACCATCGGTTTGGCGCTCTGGCTGACCCGCAGTATCGTGGGGCCGTTGCAACGTGCCGTCACTGCTGCCGAGCAGGTTGCCAACGGCGACCTGACCCATACCATCGAGGTCGACGGCGAAGACGAAGTCACCCGACTGCTGCGTGCGCTGGCAATGATGCAGGTCAATTTGCGTGAAGCCATGCGCCACATCGGCAGCTCGGCTACCCAGCTGGCGTCGGCGGCCACCGAGCTAAACTCGGTCACCGAGGACAGCTATCGCGGATTGAACCAGCAGAATGCAGAGATCGATCAGGCCGCCACGGCGATCAACGAAATGACCTCGGCGGTAGAAGAAGTCGCGCGTAACGCCGTGTCCACGTCGGACGCCTCCACCCAGTCCAGTACCTCGGCACTGGCAGGCCAGACGCGGGTGATCGAGACGGTGCAGTCGATCCAGACACTGACCGACAACGTGCAGGCCACCTCGACACTGGTGCAGAACCTTGCCAATCAGTCTCAGGATATCGGCAAGGTGCTGGACGTGATCCGCTCGATTGCCGAACAGACCAACCTGCTGGCGCTCAACGCGGCCATCGAGGCGGCGCGCGCGGGCGAGTCGGGCCGTGGTTTCGCGGTAGTGGCGGATGAAGTCCGTGCGTTGGCGCATCGAACACAGCAGTCGACGCTGGAAATCGACTCGATGGTCAATGCCATGCGCAGCGTTTCTGCGCAGGCGCTCGACTCGATGAACACCAGCCGCGACCGGGCCGATTCGACGTTGGCGCTGGCCAAGGGCGCGGGCGAGTCGTTGAGTGATATCACATCGTCGATCAATCAGATTTCCGAGCGTAATCTGGTGATTGCCAGCGCTGCGGAAGAACAGGCGCAAGTGTCGCGTGAAGTCGACCGCAACATCGTCAACATTCGCGATCTGTCCATGCAGTCGACTCAGGGTGCCAACCAGATCAGTGCGTCGAGTCATGAATTGTCGCGTCTTGCTGCTGACCTGAATCAGGTGGTCTCACGCTTCAAGGTGTAAAACCCTACATTGATACAGGTTGTGTCCGCTTGCCGACGATCGACCGGGCGCGCATTATGCCCTCGGTCGAAATGACCTCCGGTACAGTCTGGGCACAACCTTATCGAAGGGGGCGGCATCGCGTCATGGATAATAATAATCACACCTTCAGCAGTTGGCTGCGCTCGCCAGCCCATCATCAATGGCTGGCACTGGAAGGCAACCGTCTGTTGACCTTCGCCAAGGCTTCCCGACTCGACAACGGTTTTGGCAGTCTTGATGACTACGGCCGTCTGATGGTCGGCGCCACGGCCGAAACCATGAATACCGCACGTATGACCCACTGTTTTGCCATGGCCCATGCGCAAGGCATACCCGGCTGTGCCGCACTGGTCGATCATGGCATCGCCGCATTGCGTGGCCCGTTGCGCGATGCCGAACACGATGGCTGGTTCAGTGCCGCGCTCGAAGACGGCGGCAAAACCGACAAACAAGCGTATCTGCACGCTTTCGTCGCACTGGCGGCCAGTTCTGCCGTGGTGGCGGGGCGGCCTGGCGCGCAAGCATTGCTGTCCGAGGCCATCCAGATCATCCAGACCCGTTTCTGGAGCGAGCAGGAAGGTGCCATGCGTGAGTCGTTTGCGCAGGACTGGAGCAACGAAGAGGCCTATCGCGGTGCCAACAGCAACATGCACAGCACCGAAGCCTTCCTCGCGCTGGCCGACGTGACCGGCGATGCTCAATGGCTCGACCGGGCGTTGAGCATTGTCGAGCGGGTGATCCATCAACATGCCGGGGCCAACAATTTTCAGGTCATCGAGCACTTCACACAAAACTGGCAACCGCTGCCCGATTACAACCGCGAAAACCCGGCTGATGGCTTCCGGCCGTTCGGCACCACGCCGGGGCATGCCTTCGAGTGGGCACGGCTGGTGCTGCATCTGGAGGCCGCGCGTCGCCACGCCGGGCGTTCAAATCCGGAATGGTTACTGGATGACGCCCGCCAGCTGTTTGCCAATGCCTGCCGCTACGGCTGGGATGTCGACGGTGCGCCGGGTATCGTCTACACCCTTGACTGGCAGAACCAGCCAGTGGTCCGTCATCGCCTGCACTGGACCCACTGCGAAGCGGCCGCTGCTGCTGCAGCGTTGCTGCAACGTACCGGCGAGCAACAGTACGAAGATTGGTATCGCCGTTTCTGGGAATTCAACGAGACCCTGTTCATCGATCATGAGCATGGCAGCTGGCGCCATGAGCTGAACCAGCGCAACGAACCAAGTGCTGATATCTGGCCGGGCAAGCCGGACCTTTATCACGCCTATCAGGCCACGCTGTTGCCGGTGTTGCCGCTGGCACCCAGCCTGGCCAGTGCTCTGGCGGGGCATGAGTGAACGGCTGAGCCTGGCATCGGCAATCAGAGCGCAGGGATGCGTTTGTCGCTCAGGCGGATAATCTGCCGGGCCAGGAAACTGCCGGTCAGGATCACGCCGAACAGGCGCAGGGTCTGCATGGCCAGCACGAAGCCGACATCGGCATGAGTATCGATGGCAATAATGGCCATGGTGTCCAGGCCGCCCGGGCTGGTTGCCAGGTACACCGAGAGGTAATCCTTGCCCATCATCACTGCAATCAGCCAGGCCGACAGGGCGCACAGAACGATCAGCAGCAGTGAGGCCAGAATCATCATCGGCAGTCGTCGCCACACGTATTGCACTGTCGGCCGGTCGAAACGCAGCCCTACATAACAGCCGATAGCACCATAGCCAATTGGCAGCAGCCAGTCAGGAATGCTGATCTGCATGACGCCGCTCAGTTGCAGCGCGCCGCCCAGCATCAACGGCACCAGTAAGGCACCCGCTGGCAGGCGCGAGCCCAGTGCTACGCCCGTTACGATCACTGCCAGACTCAGGGCGAGGTCGATCAGGTTCAGGCTATGTAAGGCGGCTGCGGTGCTGTGCAGGTCAGCCCCGGAATCCGGTGCGCCGATGAAATGGCTGACCAGCGCGCCGATGGTGACCACGCAGACCACGCGCACATATTGCATGGTGGCAACGACTCGCGAGTCTGCGCCGTAATCCTCGGACATGGCGACCATCGCCGAAGCTGCGCCGGGCGACGTGCCCCAGGCGGCAGTGTTACTCGGGATTCCGCCAAAGCGCACCAGTACCAGACCCACCGCCGCGCTCAGCACCACAGTCAGGATCGTGGCCAGCAGCATGACGTGCCAGGACTGTAGCGCCGTGAGCAATACGCTGACTGACATGGCATGCGCAATCAGCACACCAACGGTGCCCTGGCCGAGTTGAAACGCCCGCTTGGGCATGCGGATGGTGGCGCCCGACACGCCAAAGCCGATAGCAACCAGCATGGGGCCGAGGAACATCGCAGCAGGCATATTGAACAGTTTGAGCAGTTGACCGGCAGCACCGGCCATCAGGATCAGGCCCGTCCATTGAGTCAACGGGGCAAGGGTGGAAAGTGAAAAGCGTGAAGCGTGTGACAAGGACGTTCTCCTTGAATCGGGTGGATCACATGCAAACAGTATCGACTTGGCAACCGATCAAGTCTATTTTCTAATAATCATGAATTGATAACTTTGGTTGATAGATATGGACCTGCGCGATCTCACTTATTTTGAAACCATTGCCGAACTGGGCCACCTCGGGCGAGCCGCGGAAAAGCTCAATCGCAGTCAGCCCGCGCTGACAAAAAGCATTCAGCGGCTGGAGGAATCATTCGGAACGCGGCTGTTTCAGCGTGACGGTCGACGCATCAAACTGACCCCGGTGGGTGAGCTGTTGCAGGCACGCGGCAAGGAACTGCAGCAGAGCATTGCCCAGACCCAGCGGGAAGTAAGGGATTTCGCCAGTGGCATGGTGGGCAACATTCGCGTCGGCTGCGCCGCGACGATGGCGGAATACCTGATGCCGAAACTGACCTCGGCCCTGTTACAGCGTACGCCGGATGTCACTTTCAAGCTGGTGATAGGCCAGGATGACCTGTTGCGTGAGTCGCTGCGTTCAGGGCAGCTGGACATGATCATCTGCGCACTGGCACCCGATAGCGAAGACGTCACCAGCTTCGCCATACTCAGGGACGAAGCCGTGGTGGTCGCCAGCAAACACCACCCGATCTTCAAGACCTCATTGAAGATGAGTGACCTCTGCGCGTATCGCTGGGTACTTCCGCCAGTCAGCGTTTCATCACGCAAGTGGCTGGACGCGACCTTTGCTGCCAACGGCCTGCCGCTGCCGACAGTGCAGATCGAGGCGAACTCGATCTCCCTGTTGCCAGGCTTGATTGCTCAAAGCAACCTGCTGAGCTTCATCGCCCGCGAGTCGCTGGAGTTTGGCAAGACCATGCAACACCTGCGTGAAGTGCCACTGGAACAGACCACGCTCAAGCGCACAATCGGCGTGACCCTGCGCAAGGGCGGCTACCTGTCGCCAGCGGCAGAGGGCATGTTGCAGATGCTGCGTGACAACGGCGGGGACTTTCTGGGTTGGGGGTGAGCGCGTGCGTTCAGCTACTCGCCGGGCATGACCTTTAAGCCATTCAGGTACCTTGCCAGTGCCTCGGCACCCAGCTCCACGGTAGAGCTGGTACCCGCCCAGCTACAGGCGAGCATCAGGTTGCGGGGCAAGTCGAAGTCCTCAACCATAAAGCCGTCGCGATCAAACCCGTGTTCATCATGAGAAACCAGTTCGCGCAACGAGGTCACTGGCTCGAAGTACGCCCAAACGGGCTTGTTCAATGCCACCGCCATACCGACTTCAAATGCGCTGCCCGAATCCGGCTCCAGACCGCGAAACACATTCAGGTTGACCAGTACGGCAGAGCAGCGATGAATCATCGCGATATTCATCGAGTAAATCTGCTGCGCAGTTTCATGCGGCGTGCGCCCGAGGGTCACTTCATTGTCGAAGGGGTACAAACCTTCAAGCCCGTGTGCCGAGCATAACGCCTTGAGGTAGCGTCCGTACTCGACGGCGTCGGGCCGGAACACGTCGAAGCCTGCGAGATAAACCAGTGGCGTTTGCATATCCGACTCTTGGCTACAGAGGTTATCCCACTGATTCTAAGGCCGACTGTCTGGCCGCGATACGTGCCATTGATCGGCCGACCGGCGCTCAGCAGGTATTTGAGCTGGAATCTGTACGGATAACCAGTATTCTTGTCCAGTCTGATCATTTTCATGTGAACGCTGGCCTTGAATACTGCTCCTCTCGACAATCCGTTCTATTACCTGGAAAACTTCCGGCAGGTCCTTGCCTGGATTGCCCTGCGCTACGACGACCTGCTCGACGCAGCCGAGCGCCGTTTCATCAGCGAGTTTGCCGAGGCGCCCGTGCGTGCCCAGGGTCTGCTGGTACGCATGGTGATGCGCAAGGGCGTATTGTTTCGGGCCAGCAAACTGAGTTACGTCGAAATCGGCGACCCTCGTGAGGCAGTGCAGCCGCTGCTGGATCGCGGCTGGGTCGTCACCAGCCCGCCACTGGGTTTGAGCGAACTGTTCCAGTTGCTGCGCCGCGACGAGCTGACCCAGTGCTTCAAAGCCCATGCAGTCAAGGGGCCAGAGCGCAAGCAGGCATGGCTGGAGCGCTTGCAGCCGTTGTATGAAGCGCCACAGGCACTTGAGCAATGGCACCCGACGTTGTCTGACGCCGTGTTCGGCCTGAACATCATGCCGCTCTGTGACCGCCTGCGATTGTTGTACTTCGGCAATCTGTATCAGGAGTGGTCAGAGTTCGTGCTGGCTGATCTGGGTATCTACCGCTACGAAAAGGTCGAATTTTCGGTGCAGTCGCGCGTCATCAATCAGCGCGCCGACATCGATGTGTGCCTGCAATTGCATGCCTGTCGAGAAGCGCTGGAAGCCTGCATCGATCTGCATGCGCTGGCCGAACAGGTCATCGCGGTCCAGTGCGGCAATGCGTGGTTGCATATGCGCCGCGCCAAACTGCTGTTTCGCATCGGGCAACAGGCCGAGCGCCTGCAGGACTGGCCTCTGGCGATGGCGGTGTACCGTCAGTCCAGCTACCCCGGCGCGCGTTCGCGGCAGATCCGGGTGCTGGAACGCAACGCCGAATACGCAGCCGCCATGACGCTTGTGCAGCAGGCGCGGAGTGCCCCGGAAAGTGATGCCGAGGTTCAGCATTTGTCGCGCGTGTTGCCACGACTGCAACGCAAGCTCGGCCTGACGGTCGAGCGCAGGCGCGCGGCGCGTATCGTCTCGCGGCTGGACGTGCAGGTTGCGCCATTGGCGGGGGTGAGTGTCGAACGTCTGATACGCCAGCACCTTGAACAAGAGCAGGGTGGGGAAGTGCATTACGTCGAGAATGCGCTGATCAATTCCCTGTTTGGTCTGCTGTGCTGGAAGGCCATTTTCGCGCCCTTGCCTGGCGCATTCTTTCACCCGTTTCACAGTGCGCCCAGCGACCTGTACAGCCCGGATTTCTATCAAAACAGGGTGGCATTGTTCGATGCCTGCCTGATGCAACTGGAGTCAGGTGAATATCTGACGACCATTCGCGAGCATTTTCAAAGCAAATTCGGCCTGCAATCACCCTTCGTATTCTGGGCTGCATTGACGCCGCAGCTATTGGAGCAGGCACTGTATTGCCTGCCCGCTGAGCACCTGCGTCACTGGTTTCGTCGTCTGTTGCAGGATGTAAAAGCCAACCGGACCGGAATGCCGGACTTGATCCAGTTCTTCCCGGAGCAGCGGCGTTATCGAATGATAGAGGTCAAAGGACCAGGGGATCGTCTCCAGGACAACCAACTGCGCTGGCTGGATTTCTGCGCCGAGCATGGTATGCCGGTGGAGGTGTGTTATGTGCAGTGGGCAACTGAACATGCTGCCGACGTCATTGAAGAGCTGGCCTGCCATCAAGGCGCTTTGTGTTCATCCTGACTGTCTTGGTGATTGGCGTCATGCGGTTGTTTCGAGTCATGAGGCTTGTCAGCCGCACTGCCGTTCTTTCCGGGCAGCGGGTCCATGCCTTTGGTGCCGGGGCTTGTGCCTGGCGCGCCGGGACTGGTTCCGTCCACGTTCTTTTCCGTTCCGGTGCCGGGTACTTTCGGACCGTCGCCTACCGGGTTCGTCGGGCCTGTAGAGCCTGCGAATGCGCTTGCGCACGAGAGCGCCAGCAGTGCTGCAAGGCCTAATGCCCCCAATCTATTCCTGATCATGCTGCAACCTCCGTGAGTGCAATGGGGTAGAACGGTGTTACGGGATCTGCCACTGACCCGCGAGCAAAACATGTTGTCCTGCCCGCGTCAGAAGCATAATTACTGAGTCTTGGTTTTTTCAGTAACGTTGCTCTTGTCGTGCGTGCCATGTGCGCCCTTGTCATGATTCATCGACTTTTCGGCAGCCGCTTTTTTGCTGTCTGTTTGCGCGCCAGGAGTTTCGGAAGAGGTGCGGTCCATCGGCTGGGTGTTAGTGCCCGGCAGCTTGGTCGCATTCTTGTTGATTGGCGTTTCAGAGCTGGTCGTCGATTCGGCAAAGGCTGCACCCGAAGCGACGGCCATCAGGCCTGCCAGGGTGAGGGCAGTCAGTTTGGTCTTGATCATGATGCTTACTCCGTTGTTTTAAAGTAGTTCTTTAACGTACGTATATTGGTCATTGGTCATTGGTCATTGGTCATTGGCCAGTGGCCATAGGTGCCGTTGAACCCGACGAACGGTAGCTTCGTGCGACACGCTCCCACCAATGCCGACTCCTTGCGTCGGCGGTTTCAAACCTTTTGCATTCGCTGATTTGCATAGATGTGATGAGCGCTGATGGAAAATTTTTAAGTTGATTTAGCTATAACGTGACCGTCTGGTCATCCCCAACGATTCTTAAAATCATACTTTCTTACATTTTTATAACGCAGATGGCGTTTGGCTATCTATCTAAGGGTGGCAAAAAGCTATTTTGCGCTGTGGGGCATGATTTCGCCGTAAACATTGGGCTCTACAGGGTTTTTCAGCGTCGGCAGCGTAGGAAATCGCCTACAAAAAAGTTCCCTCACCGACACGATTCGTTGGATTGTCATGAAACAGCAACATTTCAGGTTTTAAATCCGCCTCGGGCCTCCTTAACTGGGCCACCACACAATCTCCTGGACTGAGGTATTACCGTGATACTGCTGACTAAAAAACGCTTGTCGCTTCTGATCGCTTCGCTGTGCCTCAGCGGTGTGGCCCATGCGACTGATGTCACAGGTGCTGGTTCGAGTTTCGTCTACCCGGTTATTTCAGCGTGGTCCCAGGACTACAGCAAAACCAAGGATAACCGTATCAACTATCAGTCCATCGGTTCGGGCGGCGGTATTGCCCAGATCAAGGCAGCGACTGTTGACTTCGGTGCATCCGACGCCCCTATGTCCGCTGAGGACCTGCAGGCTGGCGGTCTGGGTCAGTTCCCAAGCGTCATCGGCGGTATCGTGCCGATCGTCAACGTCGAAGGCGTTGAAAGTGGCGAGCTGAAGCTGGACGGCCCAACTATCGCCAAGATCTTCATGGGCGACATCAAGAAGTGGAACGACCCGGCAATCACTGCCCTGAACTCGGGCGTGAAGCTGCCTGATACTGCGATCACCGTTGTTCACCGCTCGGACGGTTCGGGTACAACTTACAACTTCACCAACTACCTGAGCAAAGTCAGCCCGGAGTGGAACGAGAAGCTGAAGTTCGGTTCGACCGTGCAGTGGCCAGCCGGTGTGGGTGGCAAGGGTAACGAAGGTGTTTCTGCCTACGTGAAACAGATCAAGGGTTCGATCGGTTACGTTGAGTACTCCTACGCGACGACCAACAAGTTGTCTTACACCCAGTTGAAAAACGCTGCCGGCAAATTCATCAAGCCAGACGCCAAGGCTTTTGCTGCCGCTGCTGACACTGCCGACTGGGCGAGCGCCAAAGACTTCAACCTGATCATGACCAACGCGCCGGGTGAGGCTGCATGGCCGATCACCGCGACCACCTGGATCATCATGTACAAGAAAGCCAAGAACGAAGAGAAAAGCGCAGCCGCTTTCGACTTCTTCAAATGGTCCCTGGAAAACGGCCAGAAACAGGCCGAGAAGCTGGAATACGTAGCATTGCCGAAATCGCTGGTCGAACGCGTGGAAAGCTACTGGAAAACGGAATTCACCAAGTAAGTGATTCAACCCGTACCACCCCTGTCATCAGCCGCGATATAGGCTCGGTGACAGGGGCTTTTCCTTGCGAGTGGCCTCAACATGACTGAAAACCCCCAATACCTGTCCGCTAACGTCTCCGCTGGTGAGTCCGAGGGCGAGAAGCGCGCCAAACGGGATCATCGTCATGACCTGTGGTTCAAGCGTTCATTGCAGGCCGCAGCAATGCTGGTGCTTGCTTTGCTGGGTTGTATTGCCTTGTCGACCCTGTGGGGCGGCAGTCTGGCATTCCAGACTTTCGGGTTTGGCTTTCTGACCAGCACCGAGTGGGACGTGAACGCCGGCAAGTTCGGCGCGCTGGTTCCGATCTACGGCACCCTGGTTACCTCTTTTCTGGCTTTGCTGATCGCCGTCCCGGTGAGTTTCGGCATTGCAATCTTTCTGACCGAAGTAGCTCCGCCTTGGCTGCGCATGCCGATTGCCTCGGCCATCGAGCTGCTGGCAGGTATCCCGTCGATCATCTACGGCATGTGGGGGCTGTTTGTCTTTGGCCCGTTCATGGCTGAACACCTGTCACCCTGGATCACCGAAAACCTCGGCGCACTGCCGCTGATCGGTCCGATGTTTCAAGGCCCGCCGCTGGGTATCGGCATGCTGACCGCCGGTATCGTGCTGGCGATCATGATCACGCCGTTCATTACCTCGGTTATGCAGGAAGTCTTCCGTACCGTGCCCGTGGCCCTCAAAGAGTCGGCCTACGCACTGGGCGGCACGACCTGGGAAGTGGTCTGGGACATCGTGCTGCCTTACACCCGTTCGGCAGTGGTCGGCGGTGTGTTCCTCGGCTTGGGACGCGCGCTGGGTGAAACAATGGCGGTCACCTTTGTACTGGGCAACGCCCATCAGTTCTCTGCATCGCTGATGATGCCGAGCAGTTCCATTGCTTCGGTGATCGCCAACGAGTTCAACGAAGCCTATACCGACTTGCACCGTTCGGCACTGATCGCCCTTGGCTTCCTGTTGTTTGTGGTCACCTTCATCGTGCTGGCCCTTGCACGTCTGATGCTGTCGCGCCTTTCGCGTAAGGAGGGGTTATGAGTAAGGATGTGACAGGCAGCGAGAGCCTGTATCGGGTTCGCAGCATCAAGAACAAGATTGCGATGGTGCTCAGCTGTGGTGCCACTGCCTTCGGCCTGCTGTGGCTGGTGTGGATTCTGCTGACCACTATCATCAAGGGTATCGACGCGCTAAACCTGCAGTTGTTCACCGGCATGACCCCGCCGCCTGGCACCGAGGGTGGCCTGGCCAACGCGTTCTATGGCAGCGTGCTGATGTCGGGCATAGGCCTGTTGATCGGTACACCAATCGGCCTGATGGCCGGTATCTGGCTGGCCGAGTTTGCTCGCTACACCAAGCTGGGTAACGCAGTACGCTTTATTAACGACATCCTGCTGTCGGCACCTTCCATCGTGCTCGGCCTGTTCGTTTACACCGTTGTGGTACTGCCGCTCAACGCAGTCACAGGCCATCAAGTGGGCTTTTCGGCGATTGCCGGCGCGCTGGCTCTGGCATTGCTGGTGATCCCGGTGGTGGTGCGTACCACTGACGAAATGATGCAACTGCAACCCTCGACCATGCGTGAAGCCGCACTGGCGCTGGGTGTGCCGCAATGGAAGCTGACTCTGCAAATCGTCTTGCGCGCTGCCAAGGCGGGTGTGGTTACCGGCGTATTGCTCGCATTGGCACGTATCACCGGCGAGACCGCGCCGCTGCTGTTCACCGCTTTCGGCAACCAGTTCTGGAGCAGTGATCTGCTCAAACCAATCGCCAGTGTTCCGGTGGTGGTTTTCCAGTACGCCATGAGCCCGTTCGATGACTGGCACTCCCTGGCATGGGCCGGTGCGCTGGTCATGACGTTGTTCGTACTGATACTGAGTCTGCTGTCTCGCTTAATTCTTCTGCGCAATAGGGCGTCCTGATGAACAACCTTTCCCTGGCCAACGAAAAGACCAAGATCCAAGTGCGCGGTCTGGAGTTTTTCTACAACAACCAGAAGTCGTTGAAGTCCATCGACATGACCATCCCCGAGAAGCGCATCACTGCGATCATCGGCCCGTCGGGTTGCGGTAAATCGACCCTGCTGCGCGTTTTCAACCGTATCTACGCGATGTACCCGAAACAGGAAGCGCGCGGCGAAGTGCTGCTCAATGGCGAAAACATCCTGGCGCCAGGCTACTCGATGAACCGCCTGCGCAGTCACGTGGGCATGGTGTTCCAGAAGCCAGTGCCGTTTCCGATGTCGATCTACGACAACATTTCCTATGCCATCAAGCACCACGAAAAGCTGTCGCGTCGGGAAATGGAAGATCGCGTCGAGCAGGCACTGCGTGGTGCGGCGTTGTGGGATGAGGTCAAGGACAAGCTCAAGCAGAGCGCAACCGGTCTGTCCGGTGGTCAGCAGCAACGTCTGTGCATCGCCCGCACCATCGCGCTGCGCCCTCAGGTGTTGCTGCTCGATGAGCCCACTTCGGCACTTGACCCGATTTCGACCGGGCGTATCGAACAGCTGATCACTGAACTCAAGGAGCAGTTCACCGTGATCATCGTGACCCACAACATGCAGCAGGCGGCGCGTTGCTCCGACTACACCGCCTTCATGTTCATGGGTGAACTGATCGAGCACGGCGACACCGACACCATCTTCACCAAGCCCTCCAAGACCCAGACCGAAGACTACATTACCGGTCGTTTCGGCTGATCAACCGGCCAGGGCGGGCGCTTCCTGGCGCTCGCCCATGAACTCCTCGATCCTGCTGCGCAGCCAACGCTCGGCAGGGTCGCTGTCCATCACACTCAGCCATGTCATCGACAGGTCCAGCCCCGGCGTGGGGAAGGGCAACGGCTCGTCATACAGCAGACCCAAGGCGCTCATGGCCTTGGCCGCGTAGTCGGACAGGCCCGAAATCATGTCGGTGCCAGCCATCAGTGCGGGCAGGGTGGCGAACTGCGGCACTGACAACACGACCTGACGCTTGCGACCCAGTGCGGTCAGCCACTCATCGGCAAAGCTGCTGATGCTGGCCACGTGCGACACCACCACATGAGGTCGTGAACAATATTCGTCGATGCTCATCGGGCCGCGTGGTTTGTCGGCGCGTACCAGCCGTGGCTGCACGTTGCGCAGCGTCTTGCGTTTGGCATTGGCCGGCAGCTCACGGGTCAGGCAGACGCCGACGGTGATGTCTCCGGACATCAGCACTTCGGAGATATTCAGATAGTCGACGTGCTTGACCACGATCACCACGCCAGGCGCCTCCTCGCGGATGGCCTTGAGCATGGCGGGAAACAGGCCGAATTCGACGTCGTCGGTCAGGCCGATGCGAAAAGTCATCTTGCTGACCGAGGGATCGAAATCGGTGGTCAGGCTCAGCGCGGTAGACATGGCATCCAGCGCTGGCGTCAGGTGCTTGAGAATCTCATGGGCGCGCGCGGTCGGCTCCATACGATGCCCGACGCGGATGAACAACGGGTCATTGAGCAGGTTGCGCAGGCGATTCAGTGCGGCGCTTATCGTGGGTTGGCCGAGAAACAGCTTTTCGGCTGCCCGGGTGACGTTACGCTCCTGCATTAATGTCTCGAAGACCACCATCAGGTTGATGTCGGCCTTGCGCAGTTCATTTCGATTCATTGCTGTTCCTTGGCATCAGACCTGGCTGACCACGACGGCCTGTAACCGACGGCTCAGTCTAGGCAAGCGTGGCAGGGGGCGTCCAGCGTTTTGCCGCCGTCGGGCTGGCATGATGAAACGTCTGCTTACGGTTCTACAGGCAGGAAAGGGGCGAATCTGTAGTGGGAAACAAGGTCTACTTGCTGGTCTGCGGTTTAACGTGGAAGCGGCTGCAGATTTCGACCCCTATCCACAGGCTACAGGAGGTGCCCCTTATGCGGGCTGCAAAGATTGCCGGCATGTTGATGTCGTTGACGCTGTCAGGCGCAGCACTGGCTGAAACGCCCGGTTATGGCCAGCAACTGGAAGGTTTCACTTACCCCCACGCGCTGCACAAATTCAGTTTTCAGTCCCAGGGCCAGACGCTGGAAATGGGTTACATGGATGTCGCACCCACCGGCAAGGCCAATGGCCGCACCGCGGTGCTGATGCATGGCAAGAATTTCTGCGCCGCGACCTGGGAAGACACTATCGAGGGGCTGAGTGCTGCGGGCTATCGCGTTGTTGCGCCTGACCAGATCGGTTTTTGCACCTCGACCAAACCTGCGCACTATCAATACAGCTTCCAGCAGTTGTCGATGAACACCCACGCGTTGCTCGAAAAGCTGGGTATCGACAAGGCGTCGGTCGTCGGCCATTCCACCGGCGGCATGCTGGCCACGCGTTACGCGCTGATGTACCCGAAACAGACCGAGAAACTGGTGATGGTCAACCCGATCGGTCTGGAAGACTGGAAGGCCCTTGGCGTGCCTTACCGCAGCGTCGATCAGTGGTATGAGCGCGAACTGAAAACCACCGCCGAAGGCATTCGCGCCTACGAGCAGAAGACCTACTACGACGGGCGCTGGAAGCCTGAATACGACAAGTGGGTCGACATGCTGGCGGGCCTGAACAAGGGGCCGGGCCATAAGATCGTTGCCTGGAACTCGGCGCTGATCTACGACATGATTTTTACCCAACCAGTGTTCTACGAGTTTCCCAGGCTGCAGGTGCCGACCGTGTTGATGATCGGCGATGCCGATACCACTGCCATCGGCAGCGATATCGCACCGCCCGAGGTCAAGGCCAAGATCGGCAATTACAAGGTATTGGGCAAGCAGGTGGCGCAGATGATCCCTGGTGCCAGACTGGTGGAGTTCAAGGGCAAGGGGCATGCCCCGCAGATGGAAGATCCGCAGGGCTTCAACAAAGCGCTGTTGTCCGAGCTGCAATAGTCGGTCATTCATCCCACGCAACAGCCTGGTCGGCCAGCGATCAGGTTGTCTGGCCCTATTGTTATCAGCTAGACGGCAATCTCTACCTGATCTCCGTTAAGCCGTACCGGCCAGACCTCCAGACGTTGTTCCGGGTACTCAATGCAACTACCGTCGTGCAGACGAAAATGCTGCTTGTACAACGGCGAGGCAATCACCAGCTCGCCAGCGATATGGCCAATCAGTCCGCGACCGATCACATTGGCACCGGACTTGGGGTCGCGGTTGTCGATGGCAAAAAGCTGTTCGCCCTCAGGGGTTTCAGGCAGGTAGAACAGCGCTACCTGCGCGCCGTCCAGCCACGCTACCACGCCGGAGTTGGCGACCAGATCCTTGCGTCCGCACAGGGCATGCCAGTGCAGTTGCAGTGCAGAATGGGCGTTTTCGCCCGCTAATACGGTGTTGGACGAATTCATTACACCACCTCCTTGAACAGCGGGATAAGGGCCAGCTCTTCGGGTTTTGCCGGACGACGCTGGGCGCGCTCCTTGACGAAATGCA
This sequence comes from Pseudomonas sp. Pme6b, assembly GCF_058129925.1. Classification (NCBI taxonomy): domain Bacteria; kingdom Pseudomonadati; phylum Pseudomonadota; class Gammaproteobacteria; order Pseudomonadales; family Pseudomonadaceae; genus Pseudomonas; species Pseudomonas sp. Pme6b. The sequence continues at coordinate 3,629,238 of NZ_CM176704.1, read as the reverse complement.
CGTCCGGGTCGCCACGTCCGTCGTTGACGAAGGTGCGGAAGCGCTTGAGCTTCTCCGGGTCCTTGAGGGCATTGGCCCATTCGCATTCATAGCGGTCGACCACCAGTTGCATCTGCGACTCCAGCTCTGCGGCCAGCCCCAGGCTGTCATCGACAATCACCGCCTTGAGATAGTCGAGGCCGCCTTCCAGCGATTCACGCCAGATCGAGGTGCGTTGCAGCTTGTCGGCAGTGCGGATGTAGAGCATCAGGAAACGGTCGATGTAGCGAATCAGGGTTTCGTCATCCAGGTCGGTGGCGAACAGCTCGGCGTGGCGCGGACGCATGCCGCCGTTGCCGCACAGGTACAGGTTCCAGCCGTTCTCGGTGGCAATCACACCCACATCCTTGCTCTGCGCTTCGGCGCACTCGCGGGTGCAGCCGGATACGGCGAACTTGAGTTTGTGCGGTGAGCGCAGCCCCTTGTAACGGTCCTCGATGCGCAGTGCCATGGCGACGCTGTCCTGCACGCCATAGCGGCACCAGGTACTGCCGACGCAGGACTTAACCGTCCGGGTCGATTTGCCGTAGGCATGCCCGGTCTCGAAACCCGCCTCAATCAACTCACTCCAGATGTCCGGCAGTTCATGCAGTTGCGCGCCGAACAGGTCGATGCGCTGGCCGCCGGTGATCTTGGTGTACAAGTCGTACTTCTTGGCCACGGCACCAATCGCGATCAGCCCGTCGGGGGTGATTTCGCCGCCCGGAATACGCGGTACGACCGAGTAGGTGCCGTTTTTCTGCATGTTAGCCATGAAGGTGTCGTTGGTGTCCTGCAGTGGCACCAGCGAAGGTTCGGTGATGGGGCGGTTCCAGCACGAAGCGAGAATCGAGCCGACCGCAGGCTTGCAGATGTCGCAGCCATGCGCGCCTTTGCCATGGCGAGTCAGCAGCTCGTCAAAGGTCTCGATACCTTCGACGCGGACCATCGAGTACAACTCCTGGCGGGTGTAGGCGAAGTGCTCGCAGAGGCTTTTGTCGACCGCCACACCGCGCGCCATCAACTCATGCTCGAACACCTGCTTGAGCAGCGCGGTGCAGCCGCCACAGCCGGTGGCCGCTTTGGTGCAGGCCTTGATCCCGGCGAGGTCGGTGCAGCCATTGTCGATTGCCGAACAGATAGAGCCCTTGCTGACGTTATGGCAGGAACAGATGGTCGCGGTGGCGGGCAGGGCATCGGCACCCAGCGTCGGCGCGCCTTCGCCACGCGGCAGAATCAGGCTCAATGGATCGGCGGGCAGCGGGATGCCGTTCTGCGCATATTGCAGCAGGGTGTCGTAGTAACTGTTGTCGCCGACCAGCACAGCGCCGAGTACCTGTTTGCCATCGGCCGACACCACCAAGCGACGGTAGCTGGCGGTGGCTTCGTCAATGAAACGATAACTGACAGCCCCGGCCAGCGCACCGTGCGCGTCACCAATGGAGCCGACATCCACGCCCAGCAGCTTGAGCTTGGTGGACATGTCGGCACCGAAGAACGGCTCAGTGTCCTTTTCGCACAACTGTGCAGCTACGCCACGGGCCATCTGATAACCGGGTGCTACCAGGCCGAATACGCTGCCGTTCCAGGCCGCGCACTCGCCGATTGCATAGATATCGGCGTCACTGGTGCGACAGTGCTCGTCGATTGCAATACCGCCACGCGGGCCGAGTTCCAGTTCACACTGGCGAGCCAGAGCGTCCTGCGGGCGGATACCGGCAGAGAACACGATCAGATCGGTTTCCAGAAATTCGTCGTTGGCGAAGTTCATGCGATAGCGGTATTGCTTGCCGTCGCTGATCGATTGTGTGGCGCGCGACAGGTGTACGCCGACGCCCAGCGCTTCGATACGCGCTTTCAAGGCGGCCCCGCCGTGCTCGTCCAGTTGCACCGGCATCAAGCGCGGGGCGAACTCGACAACATGGGCTTCCAGGCCAAGCGATTTCAGTGCATTGGCCGCTTCAAGCCCGAGCAGACCACCGCCGACTACCACGCCACGGCGAGCTTTCGAGGCGGCGTAGCGAATGGTGTCCAGGTCCTCAAGCGTGCGATAGACCAGCCGCGAGTTGCCCTGTGCGCCCTCGATCGGCGGTACGAACGGGAAGGAGCCTGTGGCCAGGATCAGCTTGTCGTAGCTGAAGCAGCCTTCGGCGGTGATGATTTCATGACGATCACGATCAATCTCCAGCACCGGTACGCCCAGGTGCAGCGTCAGGCCAGGTTGTTCGTAGACAGACATTTCACTCATGGCCAGCGACTCGGCATCGCGGCCGGTAAAGTATTCGGACAAATGCACGCGGTCGTAGGCACGCTGTGCTTCTTCGCCAAATACATGGATGCGATAACGCTCCAGTGCGCCGCCTGCGATCAACTGCTCGACGCAATGGTGTCCGACCATGCCATTACCGACGACGATCAGGGTTTTTACATCGTTCATGGGGAAGACTGTGGTGTTCATAGCAAGTCCCGGCCGAGGCCAATCAGGTTTTTTGAAGCAAAAAAAAAGCGCCCGGAACCTTTCGGTTCCAGGCGCCTTTGCCTGTTCTCTTATTGGGTGTTCGGGGATGCCATCAAGCCACGTTGCCGGATGCACCCATGTGGCCCTCTGGTCTCTTCGAGACTGGCGATCAACGTCGATCAACCGGGGCGGCCCGACCACATTCATGGTGGGGTTGTTCAAGATTATGCAGGGGCTGTGCCAGCTTGCGTCGGCAGTGCTCCAGGCCCGAATTGGCAATGCCCGCAAGGCTGCGCAGCGTTTACAACGGCGTCCGGCGCATGATTTTTCCTGCCTTGCATTGGTGCGCATCGAAGGGTTTGCGCTGTAAAGCTGTGCGCCGCATTGCCCGCTCACGATAATCGGCGTTTTTACCTCCGGGCGCCCCAGTCGCTCCAGGCACATATCGTTCCTCACGCTCCGCGTGGGAATGCCTGTCGTGACGCTCCGCGTCACAATTCTGCGCCGCGCCGCCTGCTCTATAGTCAAGCCGTGCGTCCAAAGGCCCATCTCTGGCGTAACATTTGTATCACCCTGCAATTCCCCCAATAAGTCCGTGCTCATGAACATCACTATTACTGAGGTACACCCCTCCGAGATCCCGCACACCGTCGATTTCGTCATGCGTGCACGTGCCGGGATCTTTCCCTTGCTCGACACCGTCACCGTTCCGCCCGATCTGGCCGGTTTCGAGCAGGTGTATCTGGGCGGGGAGGACGGCAAGTTTCTGATCGCCCGCAGTGAAGGGCAGATCATCGCGGCTGTGGGCTACCTGCCGTTCGATCATCGTTTCCTGCAGCTCGATTATCGCGGGCGCAGAACCGTTGAGATCGTGCGCCTGTTCGTCACGCCGGAGTTTCGCGGCGACGGGCTGGCCAGCCGTTTATGTCAGGCGCTCTGGGCGCATGCCGAGGCAGGTGGCATAGAGGTTTTGTACCTGCATACCCATCCGTTTCTGCCCGGCGCGATCCGTTTCTGGGAGAAACAGGGTTTTGCTGTGACCGATGTGGAAAACGACCCGGTGTGGAATACCACCCATATGGAGCGCGTTCTTTAAGATTGCTTTGTCAGAAGACGCAAGGGGCTGGCAGGGCGCCAACCCCCCCTCATACCGATCAGCGAGTGGAACGCTGACGCGCAGTCTTGAGCAGGTCTTCCGGTGTGATATGGCCGACCACCGATTTGGCCGCCGCGCTGCCGGGGAGCGGCAAGTCGAGAATGTGACCTTTCATCTTGCCGATCACGTGCATTTCGCAAGGCTTGCAATCGAACTTGAGGGTCAACACTTCATCACCGTGCACCAGTTGCATCGGCGCGACCTTGGTGCGCACGCCCGTCACACCTTTGGCCTGTTTCGGGCACAGGTTGAACGAGAAGCGCAGGCAATGCTTGGTGATCATCACGGGCACTTCGCCGGTCTCTTCGTGGGCCTCGTAGGCCGCGTCGATCAGCTGTACGCCGTGGCGATGATAGAAGTCGCGAGCCTTCTGGTTGTAGACGTTGGCCAGAAAAGACAGATGCGACTCCGGGTACACCGGTGGCGGGGTCGTCTCCGCCTTGCGGCCACCGCGTGGATGCGCCTCGATGCGCGCTTCGGTCAGCGCCTCGATGGCATCGCGACGCAGGGTCTTGAGCTGCGAGTTGGGCACGAAGAACGCCTGTGGCGCGTCGAGCCTGACATCCTGAGCATGGTAGATCGTGGTGCCCAGCTGAGTGAGCAGGTCACGCAGTTGATCCAGCGCCTGCTCGGGCTTGTTGGCTGCGCCGAACGGGCCGTCAAGGTTTACCGCGACGCTCACACCTTCTTCACTGATGGCTTCCAGGCGCAGGTGGTCTTCACGAAGGGTAACCTGCCACTGAATGCCGATGCGGCGCTCGACCGAGGTCTTGAGCAGCGCCTGCTGCCAGTTGTGGTCCAGGTTGCGATTCAACGGATGGTTGGGGCGCACACGGGAAAGGGCCGCAGGCATCTCGTTGGGTTCTACACGGTAGCGCCAGCGCTTCTGGCCGTCTTCTTCGAACTCGCCTTTGAGCTCGGCGATATTGGCACGGAAGCCCACCACTTCACGCTTGATCTGCACGTTAAGACCGTCACCGTTGGACAGCGGCTCATGGGTCACAGCGATCAGGTCACGCTTGCCGAGTTTTTCGACGGTGCCGACTGCCAGACCGGTAAACGTCGGCGTATCGAAAGCACCGATGTCGATCTTGCGGTCACTGACGAAATAGTCGGTGCTGCCGCGATGAAAGGTCTTTTCCGGGTCAGGCACGAAGAAGTGTGCGGTACGGCCGCTGGAAGCGCGGGCGAGGTCCGGACGGTCTTCGAGAATCTCGTCCAGACGCTGGCGGTAATAGGCGGTGATATTTTTGACGTAGCCTGCGTCCTTGTAGCGACCTTCAATCTTGAACGAGCGCACGCCTGCGTCCACCAGATCGCGCAGGTTGGCGCTCTGGTTGTTGTCTTTCATCGACAACAGATGCTTTTCGAAGGCAACGACGCGGCCCTGATCATCCTTGAGCGTGTACGGCAGGCGGCAAGCCTGCGAGCAGTCGCCGCGGTTGGCACTGCGGCCGTTTTGCGCGTGGGAAATATTGCACTGCCCGGAGAACGCCACGCACAGGGCGCCGTGGATGAAGAATTCGATGGCCGCATCGGTTTCATCGGCGATTGCGCGGATTTCCTGCAGATTCAGTTCCCGGGCCAGCACCAACTGCGAGAAACCGGCCTGATCGAGAAACTTCGCCCGGCTCAGGGTGCGAATATCGGTTTGCGTGCTGGCGTGCAGCTCGATGGGCGGAATGTCCATCTCCATCACCCCGAGGTCCTGCACGATCAACGCGTCCACGCCGGCGTCGTAAAGCTGGTGAATCAGCTTGCGCGCGGGCTCCAGCTCGTCGTCATGGAGGATGGTGTTGATGGTGGTAAAGATCCGCGCGTGGTAGCGGTGCGCGAATTTGACCAGCTCGGCAATGTCGCTGACCTCGTTGCAGGCGTTGTGCCGCGCACCAAAGCTCGGCCCGCCGATATACACCGCATCGGCACCATGCAGGATGGCTTCACGGGCGATGGTCACATCCCGTGCAGGGCTGAGCAATTCCAGGTGGTGTTTGGGTAACGACATGGCAACGGGATCCTGCGGCGTGCAAAGCGCGCATTGTAGTGCTACAGGCCGCGCGGCGCACCTGTTGAAGCATGCGCCAGGTGACCGGCTGACCATCGGCGCGTCTTCAGTGTGAGCGCAAACGCAGGATTTTCGCGCCGTCGAAAGGGTCGGTCAGCCAGTGCGCCACGACGCCGAAGGTGCTCAGCAGGCGTTCCGGGGTCAGCACCTCGACCGGCGCCCCCAGTGCGACCAGCCGGCCTTTCTCCATGACCGCCACGCGGTCGCAATCCAGCGCCTGATTCAGATCGTGCAGGGCTATCACAGTGGTTACCGGCAAAGCCCTGACCAGACCGAGAATGGTCAGTTGGTGCTGGATATCCAGGTGATTGGTCGGTTCGTCCAGCAGAAGGATCCTGGGTCGTTGCGCCAGTGCCCTGGCGATGTGCACGCGCTGCCGCTCGCCACCGGACAAGGTGTGCCAGGCACGTTTCTGCATGTGCAGCATGTCCACATTCTGCAACGCCTGGCGAACGATTGCGTCATCGTTAGCACTCCACGGCTCGAGTGCCGACAGCCAGGGCGTGCGGCCTAGCTCGACGGCATCCAGAACCGTCACGGCATCGCTGGTTTCCGCTTGTTGTTCGACCACCGCCAGCAAGCGCGCCACGTCTCTGCGGCTCATTGCCTCAAGTGGTTGCCCGCCCAGTCTGACCGTGCCGCAGACCGGTTTCTGAATACCGGCCAATAGTTTCAGCAGGGTGGATTTTCCCGAACCGTTAGGGCCGACCACGGCCAGTGTCTCGCCGGCTGCGATGCTCAAGTCGACGTCGCGCAGCAACGCAGTGCCACGAACCGAATAACCCAGCCCGGAGCAGCCCAGCACCGGTGCGTTGACCAGATGAGGAAAGGCGTTCATCGCGTGCTATTTCCCCGGATAAGAATCAAAGCGAAGACCGGTGCGCCGATCAGTGCGGTAATGACGCCAATCGGCAGCGCCTGGCCCTTGATCAGCGTGCGCGAGAGGATGTCGGCAGCGATCAGAAACAGCGCGCCGCTCAATGCACTCAACGGCACCAGCCGTGCGTGGCGCACACCGATCAGCATACGCACCGCGTGCGGGATCACCAGCCCGACAAAACCGATGGAGCCGACGATCGATACCATCACTGCGGTGACCAGGGCTGCGGTCGCGATCAGGATGATCTGCACGCGCCGCACGGCAATCCCCAGTGACGCCGCCGAGTCGCTGCCGAAAGTGAACGCGTCCAGCGCTCGCCGGTGCCAGAGGCACACCAGCAGACCGACCAGCACCGTCGGCACTGCCAGCCAGACCGAGTGCCAGCGTACGCCGCTGAGGTTGCCCAGCAGCCAGAACATGATGCCGCGTGCCTGTTCGGAGCTGGCGGATTTGGTGATCAGAAACGACGTCAGGGCATTGAACAGCTGTGAACCGGCGATTCCGGCCAGAATGATCTGCCCGGCTGCTGTGGTGCCTCGCGACGAGTGCGCCAGCAGGGCGACCAGCGAAAACGCCGCCACGGCCCCGGCAAAAGCGCCTGCCGACATCGAAATAGCCCCCGCGCCGAAGCCCAGAATGGCGACCAGCACCGCGCCGGTCGAGGCTCCGGCGGAAATTCCCAGCAGATATGGGTCTGCCAGCGGGTTGCGCAACAAGGATTGCAACACCACGCCACAGATCGCCAGCCCGGCCCCGCAGGCTGCCGCGACAATGGCGCGGGTCAGCCGGTAGTTCCAGACGATGCCTTCGTCGATAGGGTCGAGCACATAGCCGGCAGCCCAGAGTTTGTTGGCCAGCACCTGAAAAACCACCTTCAGGCTGATCGAGGTTTCGCCAATCGCTGCACCGACCATGATTGCCAGCACCAGCACTGCCGAGACCCAGAGCACATGGCCCAGTGCTACCTGTAATCTCATTGTGCAGCGTTGAAACGGTTGGCGGCGTCAGCAAGTTCCTCGAACCCGGTAAACAGGCGCAGGCCAGCCTGCATGCCTTCGGCGTCGATGATCACGATCCGGTCATGCTTGACTGCGTCCATGTTGCGCGTCACCGGGTCGCTCTTGAGGAATTCGATCTTTTTCAGGTAGTCGTCGGCCGGGAAGCGGCGGCGATCCATGCGTGCAATCACCAGAATGCTTGGGTTGGCCTTGGCAATGGTCTCCCAGCCCACTGTCGGCCATTCCTCGTCGGACTTGACGATATTACGCATGCCCAGGCTGTTGAGCATGAAGTCCGGGATGCCTTTGCGGCCTGCCACGAACGGGTCGCTGGCGAGGTCGGAACTGGAAAACCAGAACAGCGCCGAGACGTCGTTCGCCTTGTTCTGTTTGACGTTGGCAATCGCCGCGCTCAGGCGGGCCTTGAGGTCGGCGACCAGCGTGTCACCGCGGTCCTGTACGTCGAAAATCTGCGCCAGTTGCTCGATGCTCTTGTAGATGGTCTCGATGCGGAACGGCTCCAGGCGTGTGCCGTCGGCACCGACCAGATTGTCTTTGCCTTCGCAATCGGACGGCAGAATGTAAGTGGGTATTTTCAGGTCATGGAACTGCTCGCGTGTGCCGACCACGCCCTGTTTGCCGACCATCCACTCCAGCTGCACCGCCACCAGTTCCGGACGTTTGCCAATCACCGATTCAAAGCTTGGGTCGTTGTCGGCCAGACGTTCTACCTTGTCGTTCTGCGCCTTGAAGCGTGGTAACACGTTGTTGAACCACAGCGAAGTGCCCACCAGCCGGTCGCCCAGGCCTAGTTCGTAGAGCATTTCAGTACCGGCCTGGCCAATGGTCACTGCCTTGGTCGGCGCATGTGCGAACGTCAGGGTCGAACCACAGTTTTCGAGGGTCAGCGGATACTGAGTAGGCGCGGCGAGGGTCAGGGTGGACAGCGTCAGGCTGGCGGCAAGTACGGCAAGGCGGGGCAGCGACATGAAATGCGGTCTCCGTTGGAGCAGGTGCCAAGGCGCAATGCACATCAGGAAACACATCCCCGGCAAATGACCGGGCACGACGGGAAATGCTGCCGCGTGCGGATGTCCTTCCCGGACACCCCGCCGGTTAGTGGATTGAAGCAGGTCGGCAGGTCTCCTGACTGGCATGTCATCGCCAGGCTCCGGCCTTCCCGGAGCTGAATCCAGTGGCAGTCATGGAGCAGGCTCGATGCCTACAGTTGCGGGGGCAGTTTCGTTTTGGCCTTGTGCAGACAAAGCGTGCGAATTCCCTGTTAGTTCCTCTCGGAAACCGACGGGCGGCATGGTAAACGATAAGCGTTTTAGTGGCTAATCCTTTGCGCGCAGGCGCAGCAGACTGTTGATCAGATGCAGACGCATCGCGGCTCGGGCGGCATCCCGATCCTGATGGACAATGGCGTCGAAGATGGTCTCCTGTTCGCGTTGCTGGATGCCTGGGTCGTCCTCTGCGTGCAACGACGTGATATTGCCGAAGCCGCTGCGGGTGCGGGGCAGGATGCTGCTGCCGAGCTGGCTCATCACGTCGGTAAAGAAGCTATTGGCTGTGCACAGTGATATCTGCCGGTGAAACTCGAAATCGGCCTTCATGGTGTCGTGCCCCAGGCGCGCACAGCGATGCAGCTCATCGAGTGCCTGACGGATGGCATCCAGTTGTTCGGGCGTGCGGCGTTGAGCCGCGAGCGCGGCGGATTCCGGCTCGATGCTCAGGCGCAGCTCGATGATGGATACCGCGTCGCCGGATGTACCGATTGGCGATTCAATCTGCTGGAAATGCCCTGGCTGCGCGGCATCGACTACGAAGGTGCCGATGCCATGCCGGGTTTCGACCAGACCTTCGGCTTGCAGGCGCGACATCGCTTCACGAACCACGGTGCGGCTGACCCCGGTTTCACGGATGATCACCTGTTCGGTAGGAAGCTTTTCACCGCTCTGGATCTCGCCTTCGCGAATTCTGCGCGAAAACTCGGCGACCAGTTGCTGAGTCAGACTGGAGCGACGGCCTTTTGATGTGGAAGGTTGTTCCATGGCGGGTGATCGGGTCCGTGTCGGGTGGCTGAGTATAACCGTACTCAAGGCGTGTTTTGTGTGGTGATCGCAGCCTATACTCGCGTATCGGACAGAACTGAGGCTGCAATGTCGGACAACGCGCTTTCCTCGCAAAAGAACCATCGACGCCTGGCAGAAACCCTTGTCGACCGCTTCGCCCAGCGCATGCGTGACGGTGTGCTGGTGCGCGGCGAGAAATTGCCTTCCGAGATCCACATCATGGAAGCCGAGGGTGTCAGCCGCACGGTGGTGCGCGATGCGCTGTCGCGGATGCAGGCCGCCGGGCTGGTGGAAACCCGGCATGGTGTCGGCACCTTTGTTCTAGACATGCCACCGCCTGAAGGTTTTTCGGTAGGGCCTGCGACCATCGCCACCTTGTCCGATGTGCTGAACCTGCTGGAGTTTCGCTTGAGCCTGGAAGTCGAGGCAGCAGGGCTGGCTGCGCAGCGACGCAGCCCTGAAGCGTTGCTTGAGCTCAAGCGGGCGTTCGATGCGCTGCTCGAAGGCCCGCAGAAATCCGGAACCACCATCAATGCCGATTTTCAATTTCACCTCAAGATCGCCAAGGCGTCTGGCAATGCGTACCTGATCGATATCATGAAACATCTGGGCACCAAGCTGATTCCCCGCACGCGGATGAACTCGGCCTACACAGGGCAGAGCGATCGCAACGCCTACCTGGCCGGAATCAACACCGAACATCGGCAAATCTACAACGCCATCGCCGAAGGCAACGTCGACGCAGCGCGCTCGGCGATGTACCTGCACCTCAACGGCAGCCGCATGCGCCTGCGTCGCGCTCAGGCGCTGTACAGCGACTGAGCGATTCAGGGCCGGACGCGGAGTTTCTGCCAGACACCTATCGTTCCTCATGCTCCAGTGTGGTGATGCCTTGAGTGACGCTCCACGGCACAAATCTGCGCCGCACCGCATGCTCTAAAGAGGACGCAGAGCGTCCAGAGCTGCATGTCGACGCGGAGCGTCGGCACGATAATCTGCGGAGTTTCTGCCAGACACCTCTCGTTCCTCACGCTCCAGTGAACTGCCCCCAAGAAGTTGGACACCAATCCGACCTCACGGGGGTGTTCAAATGGGTAAGTATTCAGAGCAGTTCAAGCTCACTGTCGTCAAAGCGTATCTTGAAGACAACATGGGCTTTCGTATGGTAGCCCGCCAGTTCTCGATCGATTTCAGCCTGCTTCGACGCTGGGTCGCTAACTACAAGAGTCATGGTCACACCGGCCATCGCAAGCCTGGTCTTCGATACAGCGAAGCTTTCAAGCGCTCAGTGCTTGAGCACAGGCGTGAACACAAGCTATCGCTCCGTCAGGCCGCTGCGCATTTTGGTATCGGGGATCCCGGCCAAATAGTCATTTGGGAAAAGCGGCATTACAGTAGCGGTACAGCCCCGTATGTTCCTGCCAGAAGAAAGCCTGTCGCCATGCCAAAGAAGCCTTATCCCGCCAAACCAGTAACCGCCGACGATACGCAGAAGACGCGCGACCAGTTGATGAGCGAGCTTGAATATCTGCGCATGGAGAACGCTTACCTAAAAAAGTTGGAAGAGCTGAAGGAGCAGAAACGACGGCAACCGAAAAAGCCCTGAGCATCAAGCAACTGAGGGGCCGGTTCCCGCTTTGCGCTCTGCTGAGGCTGGCGGGCTTGGCACGCAGCACGTTTTACTATCAGGTTCAGGTGCAATCCAGACCCGATCCCTATGCTGCTTTGAAACAGTTAGTCGAAAGCATTTACCACGAGGAGAAAGGCCTTTATGGCGCTCGGCGTATCACGGCGGTCATTCGCACTGCAGGTATTTTGGTCAACAAGAAGGTTGTAGAACGACTGATGGCAGAACTGGGCCTGCGATCAGTGGTGCGCCCCAAAAAATACCGCTCCTATAAGGGCGTAATCGGAACCATTGCGCCGAATTTGCTGGAGCGCAATTTCAGCGCGCAACGCCCGAACCAGAAGTGGGTGACCGATGTGACTGAGTTCAAGGTAGGCAATCGAAAGCTGTATCTCTCACCCGTGATGGACTTGTACAACGGTGAAATCGTGGCGTATGAAGTGTCGACAAGGCCGAGCTTTGAGCTGGTCACCAGCATGCTGGACAAGGCGCTTCAGCAGTTGCAGGACGAGCCGAAGCTTGTGATGCACTCGGACCAGGGCTGGCAGTATCAACACGCGCAGTATCGCCATAAGCTATCGGTACGAGGCGTCAAACAAAGCATGTCCCGTAAGGGCAACTGCCTGGACAATGCGGCAATGGAAAGCTTTTTCGGTACACTGAAATCCGAGTTTTTCTACCTGAAACAGTTTGAAAGCATCGATGAGTTGAAAGCAGGTCTGGATGAGTACATCCACTACTACAACCATGACCGCATCAAGCTGAAGCTCAACGGCCAAAGCCCCGTAAAATACAGGGCTCAGGCGGCAAGCTAAAACCGTCCAACTTTTGGGGGGCAGTTCATTCGCCAGCGCCGCAACTGTCCAGCCAGTAAAGGTAGGCAAAATGCTCATCCAGCTCCAGACGCGGCGTCAGCAGCGGGCTGAGCAGCGCATGCTGGTGGATCAGGATTTCCAGCGCCTGATGCAGGTTTTGCGCATGACGCAGCGCATGGCTTGCGGCGCCGTAATGGCCGGGAAACAGTCGCTGGCCGAACAGGAAACTGGTGTCGTCGGCTTCCATCTGGCGTTGCGCGTTACCGATCAGAACGAAGAATTGCTGCGCACTGAGCCGCGTCTTGCCCGCAACGATGTCTTCGTAGAACAGGCCTGTGCCTTTGAGCAGGCGATGGCTGTCGATCCCGCGCGACAAGGCCAGATCAATCAGCGTAGCCGGCTGGTAATGGCCGGGGATGAAGCGGCTGTCGGCTTCGTACCAGTCACTTTTGAGAGTCACGGCAGTCGCTCAGGCAGTACGGGTCAGGGGACGTCGGGCGCGGGCCAGCGACAGGTTGAGGCGGCGCAGCAGGTTGTCCGGCGTTTCATTGAGGGCCATGACCACCGCCACGCTGGCCGACAGTTGAATGCGTTCACCTTGTTGCCGAGTCTTGTGCGCCAGGCTGGCAACCGCCTGTTGCAGCTCCAGCGCCAGCAGTTTCGCCTGACTCTCTCCGGTATTGGGCAACAACACCACAAACCGGTCGCCCGCCAGACGGCAGAGCAGGTCCTGGCGGCGCAAATTGAGTACCAGCAGATGGCTGAGCGCCGATAGAACCTCATCGCCCTCGGCATGACCGAATGCGTTATTGATCGCGCTGAAGTCATCCACATCCAGTACCAGCAGCGACAACGGTTGCTGCTGGCAGAGGCTTTCTTCAAGGCTGACGACCAGTTGGCGTTTCAGATAGTCGGCGCTGCCCAGCGGTGTGAGCTTGTCGTAAAGCCGATGCTCACGAAAGCCACGCTCGCGCTTTTCCATCTGAGCGCTGATCGCCAGTTGCTCGCGATGCCAGTGATAGATACCGAGGGTCAGCAGGATAAGGCCGATTGGCATCGGTCCGGATTCCAGCCAGTGACCCCACTGGATGTGGCTGGGCAGGCGAATGAACTCGTCCAGCGCGTCGATCCACCAGGAAAAGAACACACAGCTGAGGCCTGTCGACAGGTAATTGGTGACCCGACCGGCTGGTCGGCTCTTGAACACCAGAAACAGCCAGACCAGCGACAGCAGCGCGGAGCCGCCTTCGCCGACGATGTCCAGCCATTGCCATTCGCTGACCTGTTTGACGTTGCCAAATGCCAGAAAGGCCAGCAGGCCCAGGTTGGAAGCGACCATCAGCGCAGCGAGTTTCCAGCGATGGGGTTGGATGATCCTGAACATGAAAAGACGGCTCCCGAGCTGCTGGTTATCGGCCAGCAGAACAGATGTACATGACACTTCGGTGACGGGTAACGCGGACCGCTAAAGGTCGAATCAGCTCACGTGTGTTGCAGGTTTTTTCTACGCGCCTGACTGCCACCCGGCTGGTTCGCCTGCCAAACGCATGCGGTTCGTGACGCTTTGCGTCACAAGTCTCCGGAGCAGCACAATGTCATGATGCGTCTGCAGGAGGTCGCCATACGTGCTTCTCGATCACGGTGGCACTGGCGACGCGGAGCGTCACGAACTCCATTCCAACGCAGAGCGTTGGAAAGAGAGTCATACGCACATCGGCTTTTGATTCCGGCCAGCCCCGCCTGAAAGTCAAATCAGCTCATTTGCCTGCCAAATCACCCTCAAACCCGCTGTTTCCAGCCCCTGCGCCCGTTACCTGTCACAGAACCGTCACTGCGCGGCTCTAGCTTGCGCCTCCAGTTGCCGGGTCATTTGCCTGGCCTGTCGGGATTATGGGGGAGGACTTAACATGCACAGGCGTCGCAGCAGGGCTCAACTGGTCGGCTTCACACTCAGCGCGCTGGCATTTGCCATTGCCAGCGAACGTTTACAGGCGGCCGAAGCCGATACCACCGAGCACGTGCAAGTGGTCGGGCAGGCGGCGAGTATCGACAACGCGCTCAAGGAGCAACGCAGCTCCGACAACATCAAGAGCGTGGTGCATGCCGACGGTGTTGCGCAGTTACCGGACCAGAACGTCGCCGAAGCAGTGCAACGCATGCCGGGCGTCAGCGTCGAGCGCGATCAGGGCGAGGGGCGCTTTGTCACCGTCAGGGGACTGGCGCCTGACCTCAACAGCGTGACCATCAACGGCACGCTGGTGCCTGCCCCGGAAAGTGGCCGACGCGCCGTAGCGCTGGATGTGCTGCCTGCCGAACTGGTGCAGTCACTGTCAGTGATCAAAACCCTGACCCCGGACATGGACGCCAACTCGCTGGGCGGTACAGTCGATGTCGAAAGCCTCTCTGCCTTCGACCACAAAGGGCTGTTCTACACCGGCAGCAGCGAAGCCAGCTACGACAAGAACACCCACCAGACCAGCCCCAAGTTTTCTGGCGCGGCGAGCAATCGTTTCAGCCTTGGCGACGGCATCGACAACTTCGGTGTGGCGGCAGCACTGAGCTGGCAGAAGCGTGATTTCGGCTCCGACAACGTCGAGACCGGCGGAGACTGGGACGGCTCGCGACTGCAATCGTTTGAACAACGCGACTACGACATCAGCCGCGAGCGCACCGGGGGTGGTCTTAACTTCGATTACAAACCCGATGACCTCAGCAAATACTACCTGCGCACCCTGTACAGCCGTTTCAAGGATGATGAGGTGCGCACCACCAACGGTTTCGAATTTGCCAATGCCCAGAGCGCAGGGCAGACCGGCGATGCCGAGGGCACGCGCAAGCTCAAGGCGCGCACCGAAACTCAGGAAATCCAGTCCTACGTGTTCGGTGGCGAACGTATGGTCGGCCTGTGGACGCTCAGCGGCCAGGCCGGTTACAGCGAGTCCAGTGAAGACAGCCCTAGCCATATTGCCGGGGCCACATTCGTGGGCAACGATGATTTTGCCGACACCGGTTTCTACGACCGCGACAAGCCAAGGCCCATCGTCGATCCCTCGTTCTACGACAATTCGAACTTTACTCTGGACAAGGTCGACCGGGAAAAGCAGTACACCAAAGACACCGAGAAGAACGTGCGCCTCGACCTGGCCCGCGATTACGACTTCAAGGGCTATGCCTCGCAGTTCAAGTTTGGCGGCAAGGTCAGCCGACGCGACAAAAGCAACGATCTGGAAGTCTGGAAATACGACGATTTCGATGATCAGGGTTTCAGCGATCAGCAACTCAACCTGACACAGTTCCAGAAAGGCACCATCGACTATCGACTGGGCAATTTCGGCAGCGGTATCAGTCCCACTGCGGTCAAGGGCCTGATCGGCGGCCTGAACGCCGCCGACGCCTACGACGCGTCGGAAAGCCGGGCCAATGACTTCAAGATCAACGAAGACATCAATGCCGGTTACTTCATGAATACGCTGGATGTCGATAAATGGCGCTTCATCGCCGGTCTACGTTACGAGGGCACGGAGATGGACGCCAAAGGAACTGGCGTGCGCGATGGGGCATTCGAGTCCAGTACCACCAACCGCCGCTATCACCACTGGTTACCAGGTCTGCATGCCCGTTATCAGATCGACAAGAGAACCCAGTTGCGCGCCGCCTGGACCAAAACCGTGGTGCGCCCGACGTTCGGGCAACTGGCGCCGGGCTTTGTGATCGACGATGACGAAGCCTCTTTCGGTAACCCGAATCTGAAGCCGCTGGAGTCGAGCAACCTTGACCTGGGCATCGAACACTTCATGGGCCGAGCGGGGACGGTGTCGGCGTTCGTGTTCTACAAGGACATCCAGAATTTCGTCTACAACACCGACCTGGCGGGCACCGGGCAGTGGGCGAACTTCTCCGAAGCCAACACCTACGCCAACGGCGACAAGGCCAAGCTCTATGGCCTGGAGCTGGCCTATTCGCAAAAGCTCGACTGGCTGCCATCGCCATGGAACGGTCTGCTGCTGGGCGCCAACGCCACGTTGAGCCGTTCCGACGCCAGCATCAACGGTTTCGACCAGAGCACCGGCACCAACCGCAAGCGCGACATCGACCTGCCCAGCCAGTCGAAAACCGTCGGTAACGTCATGCTCGGCTGGGAGAACGACAAGCTGAGTCTGCGTCTGTCCGCCAACTACAAATCGGCCTATCTCTACGAGTTGGCGTCGATCGGCGACAAGGACCACGACCAGTACGTGGATGCGCAGACTTTCGTCGATTTCAGCGCCCGCTATTCACTGACCAAGAACCTCAAGGTCAGCTTCGAGGCGCAGAACCTCACCGATCAGCCGTATTTCGTCTACAGCGGTCATCGCGCCTACAACGGCCAGTACGAAGAATACGGCCCGACCTACAAAGTCGGCCTGACCTTCACTCACTTCTGATCGACCTGACGCGCTCATTCAAAGGATTCAACCGTTCATGATCATTTCGTTATCACCCAAGCCAGCGTGCCTGGCGCTACTGCTTTGTCTTGCGGTCGGGGCTGCGCACGCTTCGCCGCCGATGGACCTGAACCTGACACGCTGGGCTGAAAATGCTTCGTTCAAGGCTCAATCGGCGAGCTTTCTGCCGGGCAGTGACGGCACCCGCCGCCTGGCCGCGAGCGTCAAGGCCGGTCTGTTGCTGCTGGATGAGCAGGGCCGCGAGCTGGCGAAAATGCCGGGGTCGTTCCAAGGGCTCGACAGCCGTACTAAAGGCTCAAGTGTGCTCATTGCAACGCTGGATAATGCCCGCCAGCAGGCCATGCTGACCCAGCTCGATCCGACCGGAGCACACTGGTCAAAGCCGGTATATCTGCCCGCACGCGATTATTCAGTGGCCGGTCTGTGCCTGTACCGCGATGACGCCAGCAACCTGTTTGTGTTTCTGGTGGGCGAGGAGGGCAAGGGCGAACAATGGCTGATTGGCGCAGATAATCGACTGAACGACGCGCCACGCCTGGTGCGCAACCTGCCGCTACCACCCAAAGCCGAGTTTTGTCAGGTCGATGACGCTGCGCACAGGTTGTTCGTCAATGAACAAAACATCGGTTGGTGGGCTTATTCGGCGCACCCCGAGGCTGAGGTCGCGCGTCAGCCTGTGGCTCTGCGCGAACCGTTTGGCGATTTGAAACAGGCGGCGGGGGCAATGGCCATTGTTCCGGGCGGTTTGCTGGCGCTGGACCCGAAAGGCAAGGCGTTGCATCTCTATCAGCAGCAGGATTCGCTGGAGAGCTGGACGCCGGTGGCCGATCTGTCGCTGATGAGCCTGAAAAAGCCGGAAGGGCTTTCTGTGCGTGAGAGCAAGAACAGCTTGCAGGTGTTGGTTAACGACAATGACGGCGAGCGCCTGTATCAGGGGGAACTGAGCTGGTCGCCCAAACCGGTGAATAACGCCAAGCCGTTGCCGACTGTCATGGCGGCGAGTCAGAGCCAGCCGGTCGGGCGTCAGGGTGACGCCGCCGACGACCCGGCCATTTGGGTCCACCCGAAAAATCCGGCGCTCAGTCGCGTGTTGGGCACCAACAAAAAGCAGGGCCTGCTGGCTTATGACCTGACTGGCAAGCAGCTGCAGGAATTACCGGTAGGCCGCCTGAACAACGTCGATCTACGCCCAGGCTTCATGCTCGGCAAGAAGAATGTCGATCTGGCGGTAGCCAGTAACCGGGATCACAACAGCCTGAGCCTGTTCAGCATCGACCGGACCAGCGGCGTCATTCGTGAAGCGGGAGAGATCCCCACACCATTGGCGGAAATCTATGGCGTCTGCCTGTTCAAACCTGCCAGTGGCGAGCTATACGCCTTCGCCAACGGTAAAGACGGCAGCTTTCTCCAGTATCGGCTCAGCGCGTCCGACGGTAAGGCAAAAGGCGAGCTGGTACGCCGCTTCAAGGTCGACACCCAGCCGGAAGGCTGCGTGGCCGATGACCAGCGTCAACGCCTGTTTCTCGGTGAAGAGGACGTTGGCGTCTGGGAAGTCGATGCGCGCGCCGATCAGCCTGCGACGCTTTCCAGTGTGATCAAGGTGGGCGAGGCGGTGCATGCCGATGTCGAGGGGCTGGCGCTGTATCAGAGTGACAAGCACGACTATCTGGTGATCTCCAGTCAGGGCAACGACAGCTACGTGGTGGTCGATGCCGAGCCGCCTTACGCACTGCGCGGCGCTTTTCGGGTCGGTCTCAACGCGAACGCGGGGATTGACGGTACCTCGGAAACCGACGGCATCGAAGTGACCTCCATGAACCTCGGCGGCCCTTGGAGCAAAGGCATGCTGGTGGTGCAGGACGGGCGCAAACGCATGCCCGAGCAGGCGCAGAACTTCAAGTTCTTACCGTGGGCCGAGGTGGTGAAAACCTTGAAGCTGCCGTAAGTCGTTTGTCATCAAGCGGTGCTAATCATTCGTTCCATTACAGAGGACTACCACGATGCACGCCACCCTCGAACACATGACTATCTGGGGCCTGATCAGCGATGCCAGCCTGCTGGTCAAGGCCGTGATGCTGATTCTGTTACTCGCTTCGCTGGTCAGCTGGTACCTGATCATCCAGCGCAGTCTTGCGCTGGGCCATTACGAGCGGACACTGGATGCGTTTCAGCAGCGCTTTCGCGCTGAAGCCGAGCTGGCACCACTGTACGCCGAAAGCCGTTCGGCTCAAGAGGGCGCTGACGGTATCGAGCGCGTCTTCAACGCCGGTTATGCCGAGTACGTGCAACTCAAGCCACGTCCCGGCATCGAGCCTGACGTGGTGCTGTCAGGCGTCGAACGCGCATTGCAGGTCGCCATCAGCGAGCAGGAGCTGCAACTGGAAAAAGGCCTGCAGTTTCTCGCCACGGTTGGCTCGGTCAGCCCCTACATCGGCCTGTTCGGCACGGTCTGGGGGATCATGAATTCCTTCATCGGCCTGTCTCAAGTGCAGCAGGCCACACTGTCGACGGTCGCGCCGGGTATTGCCGAAGCTTTGATTGCCACGGCCATCGGCCTGTTCGCCGCCATTCCTGCCGTTATCGCCTACAACCGCTTTGCCGCGCGTGGCCAGACGCTCACGGCCCGTTACTACAGCTTCGGCAATGAACTGCAGGTGCGCCTGAACCGCACCCTGCAAGGCCTGACCCGCAACATGGCCGCTGCGGCCTGAGGACTTGTCATGCTGGTCAAACCGCAACGCAAACATGGCCCGAAAGCCGAAATGAATGTCGTGCCCTATATCGACGTGATGCTGGTGCTGCTGGTGATTTTCATGGTCACGGCACCGATGCTGACCCAAGGGGTGAAAATCGAGTTACCCAAAGTCGCCAGCGAAGCACTCGCCAGCGATACCCGGCAGCGCATCGTGACCCTGTCCGTCAAGGCGCAGGGCGGCTACTACTGGAACCTGGGCGACACGGTCGATACTCAGGCGCAGACCGATAAGGCTGCGAGCCTTGAAGACATGCAGGAGCGCATTGCCCGACTGGTTGCCGAGCGCAAGGACACGCAAGTGTTCATCCGTGCCGATGACAAGGCTGATTATGGCCGGGTAGTCGCCGCCATGGCGGCGCTGCAACGCAGTGGCGTAACGCAATTGGGCTTGGTGACCGAGGCCCCGCAATGAACACCCTGGCCCTCGATTACCACCCGCCGCGCCGCGAATGGGTGAATGGGCCCTGGCTGCGCAGCAATGGCCTGGCCGCTGCCATCGCGCTGGCATTGCATGGCGTGCTGCTGGGCGGTCTTATGTTCGGCTGGAGCCCGCACGAAGCACCGCCCGCACAGAGCAGAACCCTGACCACGCAATTAGTGATTTTGCCGCCAGCGCCTGAGCCGGTTCCAGTCGCCGCTGCGCCGGTTGTCGAGCCTTTTCAGCTGCCGCCACCTGCACCGGCCTCGCTGCCGATCACCCAGCCGGTAGAAGCTGCAAAACCGCAGGCAGAGCCGCAGCGCCAGGTCGAACAGGCGGCGTTGGCACGCAAGCGCGTTGATGAGCAAAAGCGTGAGCGCGAACAGCAACAGAGCGTTCAGCGCCTGCACGAAGCCGAGCAGCAAAAGCGCCAGGAACAGCAGCGGCTGGCCGAACAGCAACGTCAGCAGGTTGAGCAACAACGTCAGGCCGAACAGGCGCGTCAGTCTGCCGAGCGCGCCCGCCAGGCGCAGCAATCAGCACAACAGCAGGCCGCCGCTGACAGCAGCCAGTATCAGCCACTCAGCAAGGAGGCTCCGGACTATCCCGAACGGGCTCTGGACAAAGGCATCGAGGGTGATTGCACGGTGGTCTACGACGTGTCGCCGCAAGGCACGGTGGTCAACCCGCAAGTGCAGGGTGCGTGCCATCCATTGTTCATCCGTCCGTCACTGGCCGCAGCGCAAACCTTTCGTTATCAGCCACGGGTTGTCGAGGGCAGGGCAGTGACCGTGTCCGGGGTGAAGAATACTTTCCACTACCGGATCAAATAGACAGCGGGCCTGACGCAAGCTGCGGCAGGCCCGCACAGGTTTTAACTGACCTTGAAGCGCCGTACCAGCGCAATCAGGCGAGTGTTGGACTCGGAAAGGGCAGCGGTGCTGCGTTCGTTACTGGAGCCGCCTTCGACCAGCTCTTCGACGATGTGCCGAACGGCAATGATGTTACGGCTGATTTCCTCTGACACCGCGCTTTGCTCCTCGGCCGCTGTGGCGATTTGCGTGCTCAGGTCGTTGATCTGCAGAACCGAGCGAGTCATGTCGTCCAGGCCGCTTGTTACGGCAGTGGTTTTGCCTGCCGTGGTCTGGCAACTCTGGCGGGTTTTTTCCATCGCGGCTACTGCTGCGCTGACGCCTTGTTGCAGGCTGCCGAGCATTTCGTTGATCTCCGACGTGCTGGCCTGGGTGCGAGCGGCGAGGGCGCGCACCTCATCGGCCACGACCGCAAAGCCACGACCCTGTTCGCCGGCGCGCGCGGCTTCAATGGCGGCGTTAAGTGCGAGCAGGTTGGTCTGCCCGGCGATTTCGCCAATCACCGCCAGCACCGCGTTGATGCGCTTGGCGTCCTGCTCCATCGACTGCACTTTGCTGGTGGCCGAATCGACCTCGCTGATCAGTGCATTCACGCTGTCAGAAGCGTCCGCAACAACGGTTTTCGATACCTGAGCGTTCTCGTTGGCCGACTGCGTGAAGCTTGCGGTCTGCGCCGCGCTGCGGGCCACTTCGTCCGCGGTGGAGGACATCTCGGTGATCGCAGTAACGGCCTGATCGGTTTCGTTGGCGTGGCGGATCAGAATGGCACTGGTAACGCCCGCCTGACTGCGCAGTTGTTCGATACCGCTGGCAATCTCGCTGGTGGAACTGCTGACGTCGAGCATCATGCGTTGCAGGTAGGCAATGAAGTTGTTGACCGACTCACCCACCTGATCCACTTCATCGTGCCCTTTGACGGCAATGCGCCGGGTGAGATCGGCGTCACCGGCCGACAGCGTGTCGATGTTGGTTTTGAGCACGCCCAGACGGTTCATCAGCGTGCGCAACGCAACGCAACGATCATCAGCACCAGCAGCACCAGAACCATCGGGATCTGCAGCCAGGCCAGGGTCTTGAGGACGGTTTCGCTCTGGCTTTTCAGCAGATCGGTGTTTTGCGAAACGGCCAGCAACCAGGGCGTTCCAGCAACCGGCATCAGAAACAGGGTTGACTCCTCGCCATCGCTGTTCTGGTAAGTCAGACGCGAGGTGCCAGTACCTTTGACGGCGAGTGCCGACTTGATGCCATTGATGAACGGCGATTGCGCCGCCAGTTCGGAGACGTTGCGCAGCACGATCTTGTCGCTGCTGCCCGGCACGTTGGACAGAATCTTGCCATCGGCCTCAATGATCATGATCCGGCCATGGACTTCCTGCTCTTTGGCTTCAACCAGCTTGTTGAAGAAGCCCAGCGTCACGTCGATGGTAGACACGCCCCAAGGCTGTCCGTCCTTGGTAATGGCCATGGCGCAGTTGGTGCGCGGTTCCGGGCTGGCGGCATCCTGATAGGCGGGCGCCCAAGGCGCATTGGCCAGCAGGGGAGTTCAAGCCGCCTTTGTGCCAGCCCTGTTCGAAATAGTTGAGCGACTCAGGCGAGTTCCAATGGGTGTTGACGATCAATTTTCCCGACGCATCGCGATGGTAGAAGGTGCTGTGCTTGGCACGACCGGGCGTGCGCACGTTCGGCAAAGGCCAGATCCCGCCGCCGAATACCTTGGCTTCGCCGTACTGGTTGACCATGAACGGCAGCAAGCGGTCGATATCGTCACTGGACAGCTGCGGCACCAGCTCGGTGATCACCCGCGCCTGCGCCTGTACGCGCGCCAACTCGGTCTTGATCTCATCGCTGATGTCTGCCGCCTTGGCGGTCAGCATGTTTTCATCGTTGGCCGTAAGCCTGGGGGACACGAACTGACCGATGCCATAAACCGTCAGAACAACGACCAGCGCCATGAATCCTACGAAGGTTGCGGTGTAGCGAGCTTGTACTGTCTTGAGCGAGGCCATTTTTTTGTTATACCTGATCCGTAGGAAAGGAATTACCTGACTCAGGTGTCGACCGGGATAGATATTTCTTGATGTGACAAAAGTGCCAACTTCAGTACGATCGGCTGCGTCCAGCGTCGCGCAAGGCACTAGAGGTATTCTCCCGTGGGTCATCAGGAACAACCGATATCGCGCAAGCCGCAACGCAGAAAATTTTTCAGTCCCTCGCTTGACTTCCTTTTCCTAATCAGTAACATAGCGCTCATTCCGCGATAGCTCAGTTGGTAGAGCAAGTGACTGTTAATCACTGGGTCCCTGGTTCGAGTCCAGGTCGTGGAGCCAGACAAGGTTTCAGAGAAGACTTTAAAAATCTTTGAAACACCGAAAACCCGCCTTCTGGCGGGTTTTTTAGTTTTAGCGCCGAGCACTGGCAACGCGACAATTCATGGACTTGGCAAAGAAAACACCTTGAGTAGTTTTTAAATCGCCTCCAGTACCAGAAATGAATCTTACGTCTGCACCGAACGCGTCGTTGATCCGCTCGCATCGGAGGACTGCGCTTTAGACCTGCGCTTGTAATCCGCAGGCGTCATCCCGGTAAGTTGAATGAAAGCCCGTCGGAACGAGGTATCCTCGTTGTAGCCGCACTTGAGTGCCACTTTTTTAATGCTGGCTCCCGGTGTCTGGAGGAGGACGCAAGCCGTTTCTATCCTCACTCGGGTAATGAGCTCTTCAGGCGACTCATTGGTTAATTTCTTGAATTGTCGATGCATTGTCCGCTCGCTCAGATCCAACATTTTGGCGAGCTCTTCAGCCGTCAGCCCGGGTCTGGCATGGCGAATGATTTGCTCGGTTTCCAGAAGCAGCGGATCAGCACTATTTATAAAACCGCGGGGTGCATAAACCAGTTGAGGCAGTGACAAGACTAGACGGGTAAATCGGCAAGGGTATATGAGGAAGACTAATTAATCGGCTGCTGAACGAGTTTCGAGCAGATTTTCGCGCCAATGCGCAGCATGGGCGCGATAGTCATCAGGACGTGTGTATAACCGTGAGCGATGAGTATCACGGCGATAATCAATGCTCAATACGGCGAAATAGTCCCCAGCAAACCCACCGCTATCGCCAGCAACAAAAAACCTATCAATGAAAGTCCGAGCTTGCCCATGAGCGTCTCCTGCTGATCGATCTGTCTGTAACGAGTCGCAGGTTCCGGTCTATGACGGTTGTCCTGCGCGTTTTAATGCGTGGCCATTATCCTGCGCAGGCAGATTCTGGTACAGATTCAGAAATAGCTTAAAAATACGGATCAGTTGTACGTGGGCCGAACGTAAACACTTCAGAACGACGCGATGATTCGTCCAAGCATCGCCATGGCCTGCTCGCTGCGTTCATCCCAGGGCGTGCCGTAGTTCAGGCGTGCGCAATTCTTGAAGCGCTGCGAGGCCGAGAAGATCGGGCCGGGTGCCAGGCTGATGCCTTGGGCCAGGGCCATCTGGAACACCTGCAGCGAGTCCACTTGCTCGGGGAATTCGAACCACAGAAAGTACCCGCCAGCGGGGCGGGTGACGCGTGTCGCTGTCGGGAAATAACGAGCGGCAGCGGCCAGCATCGCGCCCTGTTGCAGTTCGAGGGTGTCGCGCAATTTGCGCAGGTGCCGGTCGTAGCCGCCATGTTTGAGGTAGTCGGCAATCGCTGCCTGGGCGGGGACAGAGGGTGAAATGGTGGTCATCAGTTTCAGCCGATTGATCTGTTCGGTATAACGCCCGCCTGCCACCCAGCCGACACGGTAGCCGGGGGCCAGGGTCTTGGAAAACGAGCTGCAGTGCATCACCAGCCCGCTGTGATCCAGGCTTTTGACCGGATGGGGTGCATTGGCGCCGTAATACAGCTCGGCGTACACATCGTCCTCGATCAGCGGGATCTGCTGTCGTTCCAGCAGGTTGTAGAGCCTGATTTTTTTCGCCTGGGTCATGCTCGCGCCCAGCGGGTTCTGGAAGCTGCTCATGAACCAGCAGGCTTTGATCGGCAGGCGTGTCAGGCTGTCCTGCAAAGAGTCCAGATCCACGCCGTCACGCGGATGCACGGGGATTTCGACGGCTTTTAGCTTGAGCCGCTCCAGCACCTGAAGGCAGGCATAGAACGCAGGTGCTTCGATGGCGACCAGGTCGCCGGGCTCGGTAACGCATTGCAGGCACAGATTCAGGCCTTCCATCGCGCCGTTGGTGATCACCAGTTCGTCGGCGGGCAGGCGCACGCCACTGATCATGTAGCGCAGAGCAATCTGTCGGCGCAGTTCAGAGTTCCCGGTGGTCATGTCGCTGACAATGCCCGCTGGCGTCATCGCCCGCACCGCTGAAGACATCGACTTGGCCAGGCGCGGCAATGGGTAAAGGTTCGGGCTGGGAAATGCCGAGCCGAAAGGGACGGTGTCCGGGTTCTTGAGCGAGCCAAGCACGGAAAAAATCAGGTCGCTGACGCCCAGCTCGGTGCCTTCGCTGGTGTGCCTGACCAGTTCAGGCTCTGTCAGCGCATTGGCAGCATGCTCGCGCACGTAATACCCGGAGCGTGCACGAGCCTGAATCAGGCCTTTGTCTTCCAGCAGGTAATACGCCTTGAAGACGGTGGCGGGGCTCACCGAATAGGTGCGACTGGCAACCCTGACGGAGGGGACTTTCTCGCCTGCTGGCAACACGCCGCTGCGAATCATTTCCGAAATGTCGGCGGCGAATTTTTCGTAGCGTTTCATAGAAGGCATCGGGGCAAATAATGCCTGCATCATGAGTGAAAACAGCCCTTGCAAACAGGAGCAAGTTATCCTGGAAAAAGCATATGAGCTGCGCGGTGTCGCTGTCGGGCTAGCCTCTGCGTCTTGAAACCCTTAAACGGATGGGGCTATGATAATCGCGTCGTGCGACCCATCGAAGGAATCACTCTTGTCCCGTTCCAGCTGGCTGCCTACGCCGCCTTAGCGCTTCGCCCCCTCGCCACACCTGACTGCCACTGACTGCGGTCGCCTGTCGCTGTGTCCGTTTTACGGTCGCCGCCACCTCCATCACTACTCATTCGAAAACCGATGCACACGTACGTCCGGCATTCGCTGCTGCGCGTCCTGCTGTGCTCGACACAGGTATTTCCATGCTCGAAAAAATCAAAGCTACGTGGTTTTCCAACGTCCGGGCCGATGTTCTGGCCGGGCTTGTCGTTGCACTGGCCCTGATTCCAGAGGCTATCGCGTTCTCCATCATCACGGGGGTAGACCCGAAAGTCGGGCTTTACGCCTCGTTCTGTATCTGTGTGGTCATTGCTTTCGTGGGCGGCCGCCCGGCGATGATTTCCGCCGCCACAGGTGCGATGGCACTGCTGATGGTGAACCTGGTGAAAGAGCACGGTCTTCAGTATTTGCTGGCGGCCACTTTGTTGTGCGGCGTGTTGCAGATCATCGCCGGGTACTTGCGCCTCGGAGAGCTGATGCTCTTTGTTTCACGATCAGTGGTGACCGGCTTTGTGAACGCGCTGGCGATTCTGATTTTCATGGCCCAACTGCCGGAACTGACCCATGCGACCTGGCCGGTCTATGCCATGACGGCGGCGGGCCTGGCAATTATCTATCTGTTCCCGTGCGTGCAGTTGCTGGGCAAGCTGCTGCCGTCGCCGCTGGTGTGCATTCTGCTGCTCACGGCAATGTCCATTTACATGGGCCTTGATGTACGAACAGTTGGTGATATGGGCGCGATGCCTGACAGTCTGCCGGTGTTCATGTGGCCGGACGTTGCGCTGAATCTCGACACGCTGTTGATCATCCTGCCGTACTCCGCGGCTTTGGCGGTGGTGGGCCTGCTTGAGTCGATGATGACCGCAACCATTGTCGACGATCTGACCGATACCACCAGCGACAGGAATCGTGAGTGCAGAGGGCAGGGCATTGCCAATATTGCCAGTGGCCTGATCGGTGGCATGGCCGGTTGCGCGATGATCGGCCAATCAATGATCAACGTGAAGTCGGGGGGCAGAACACGACTCTCGACCCTCAGCGCGGGCTTGCTGCTGTTGATCATGATGCTGTTTCTGGGCGACTGGCTGGCGCGTATTCCGATGGCGGCGCTGGTGGCGGTGATGATCATGGTGTCGATAAGTACGTTCAGCTGGGAGTCGATCCGCAACCTTAAACAGTACCCGCTCTCGACCAATATCGTGATGGTCGTGACGGTGATCATGGTGGTAGCCACCCATAACCTCGCCTATGGCGTGCTGGTGGGGTCCCTGCTGGCCGCGATGTTCTTTGCCAGCAAGATCGCCCGTTATCTCGACGTCACTTCGCAACGCGACCCCGAGCACAGCCACCGCACTTATTACGTGACCGGTCAGGTGTTTTTTGCTTCTGCCGAGCGCTTCATGGCGTCCTTCGACCTGCGCGAAAACGTCGAAACACTCGCCATTGATCTGCGCGAGGCGCATTTCTGGGACATCACTGCGGTTGCCGCGCTGGACAAGGTGGTGCTCAAGCTGAGGAGGGCGGGTATCAGTGTGGACGTTGTAGGTATGAACCGGGCGACGGCCACGCTGGTGGATCGGTTTGGCGTGCACGACAAACCGGACGCTATCGATTCGTTGATGGGGCATTGATCCGCAGGTTCGGGTCAGCAGGATCAGGCCGGGATTTCCAGGCGGATCACCGACCCGCCGCCAGGCCTGTTGCGCACCCCGATAGTGCCGTCATGCTCGAGGCAAATAGCCCGGGCGATGGACAGGCCAAGGCCGCTGCCTCCCGAATAGCGCGCCCGCGAACGTTCGGCGCGCCAGAAACGGTCGAACACCTGCTCAAGGTTTTCCGAGCCGAAGCCGGGCCCGCGGTCGGAGACGGTCAGTTCCATGCTCCGTGCGCGGGCCCTGCCGACAATCAGCAGTTCACCGCCCATCGCCGAGTAGCGCAGCGCATTATCGACGAGAATATTGACCACTTGGCCGATCCGGTCACGGTCGGCGTTGACGGTCAGTCGTTGGGGGATGTCGATCGTCACGACAACGCCCGCTTGATCGAGCTGTGCGGCAAACCAGCTCAGGCGTTCGGCCACCAGTTTCTCAAGGGAAAATACCGTCTTGTCCAGGGTCAGCTGGCCAGCGCTGGCCAGCGAGAGAAGGTGCAGATCGCTCACCAGTTTGTTCAACTGGTTGAGCTGGCGGTGGACCATTTCCAGTTGTGCCAGATCGCGCGGGAACACTTCATCGATCATGCCCTGAATGCGCCCCATGGCCGCGTTCAGTGGCGTGCGCAGTTAATGGGCGATCATCGCGCTGGACTCGCTGACCTCCAGTTCGTAACGGCCTAGCTGGGTGGTCATGGTATTGAAGTCGCTGACCAGCGCCTGTAGCTCGTCCGGGTCTTTGTCGCTCATGGGCAGGCGCGTCTTGAAGTCGCCCTGGGCGACCTGACGTGCGCCTCTGGCAATCGAAGAGAACTGGCTGGAAAGCGGGCGGGAGAACAAAAAGCCGAAAAAGATGATGATAGGGATGGCCATCATCACCAGCGCTGCCAATACCCACCATTCCTTGTTGGCGATGCCCGGCAGCAGGTTTTCGATCGGGTAATACTCGAAGAACAGCTCGCGAAGCTTGACCATGTCCATGGCAGGTTCGGCCTGCAATCGTATGAACTCCGTGCGCACATCGGCTGGCATTGCCTGCAGTGTGAGCCAGTCAGACACTGTGACGTGCAGCCACATGCAGAACGCGATCACGATGACCGCACCGACCGCCAGCATGCTCATGCGCATGCCGACCCAGTGCCATAAAGGTTTCTGCCGGTGTCTGAAAAAACGTCGCATGAGGCTCACCTGAATCGATAGCCGACAGAGCGGACTGTCACCAGCACATTATCCACGCCGTGAATTTCGAGTTTGCGACGCAGATTGTGCACGTGCGCATCGACAACCCTGGCCAGCGCCTCGCTGTCGGGCAGGCAGATTTCCAGCAATTCTTCGCGGGTGAAGGCTTTGGAGGGTGTTTTCAGCAAGGTCGAAAGGATCTTGAACTCGGTGGGTGTCAGGTCGAGCAGTGTGTCTGTGCCGTCGTGTCCTTCAATGATGGCGGTGACTGCATTCAGGTCCACCAGCAGGTTCTGGTAACGCAAATGGCGGTCGTTACTGGCGTTCTGCTGGGAGCGGCGCAGCACCGCGTGCACACGGGCCACCACTTCCTTGGGGTTGTAGGGTTTGACCACGTAATCGTCAGCCCCGTAGCGCAATGCGCCGAGCTTTTCCGGTTCGTCGCCCATGGCCGTGACCATGATCACCGGTGTGTCGCTGCAACGGCGCACTGCCGACAGCACGTCCGTACCACTGACCAGCGGCAGCATGACGTCCAGCAGAATCAGGTCGGGTTTCCACTGGCGATGCATATCGATACCGCGCTGCCCGTTTTCGGCCAGCCCTACGCTGAACCCGTCACGACGCAGATAAGCCTCGAGAATGCTGGCGCTGTCGGCATCGTCTTCGACGATCAGAATGCGTTTTCCTGACACAAGAATGCCTCTTGATCAAATCTTGATAATTCACGAACGGTTTATTGAAAGTCGACGTTCAGGATTGCGTCCAGAGCCCACTGTCGCGGACAGATCCTATGCTGATGAGTACACCGCTGTCCAAGCGTATCCGCAACCTCGGATGCTGTTGCCTGGCTATGCTGCTGAGCCTGGTTTTTTCGGGTTGCTCATTGATTCCCGAGTATCAGCGCCCGGCCTTGCCGGTTCCTGCAGACCAGTTGTCTGCTGTCGTCCCGGCCGGTGATGCGTCCATTGCCATCGCGCTGACCGCTGACGAAGAAGCGCTGGCTGCCGAGCTGTCGCCAAAGGGTGAACTGCGGGTTCTGCTGCAATCAGCCCTGACGTTCAATCGCGATTTTCGCGTGGCGGTGCTGAGAGTGGATGAAGCCAGGGCGATGCGCGGCATAACCCGTGCCGATCGTTTCCCGACGATTGCAGCAGGCGTCCAGCGTAACCGTCAACACTTCGATAATGCGGCTGCCGATGAGCGTTACGGCCAGGACCTTTCCATCGCATCGGTGGGCGTCTCGGACTTTGAGCTGGATTTTTTTGGGCGCGTGCGCAGCCTGTCCGAGGCCGCGCGGCATGATTATCTGGCCAGCACGTATGGCCAGCAGGCGGCGCGCAGTGCGCTGGTTGCCGAAGTGGCTCGCGCCTGGCTGGCCGAGCGTCTGGCCGCCGCCGTGCAGCAGGATGCGCAGACCGTTCATGATGCCCGGCTGATGCTGGTAAAGGCGGCCGAAGAGCAGCAGCGCCAGGGTGCCATTTCACTCGACGATCTGATGGCGCAGCGCCTTGATACCTTGACTGCACAGCAACAGGTGCAGGATGCGCTAAGCGATCACGCGAATGCTTCCCAGGCTTTGCTGCTGCTCACCGGCTACTCGGCAGTGTTGCCAGCCACCACGCCGGATACGCCGGCGCTGACCGCCGCGCTGGTCGAGACCCCGGCCTGGCTGTTCTCCCCGCAACTGAACCTGCCGTTGTTCGACGGAGGGCGTAATCAGGCCAACCTGGATCTGGCGCATGTGCGCCAGCAGATCGCGGTCGCCGAGTATGAAAAAGCCATTCAGAACGCCTTCCGTGAAATGGCCGGTGTGCTGACCCGTCGTCAGCAGGCCCTGGGCCATGTCCGCAACGAGATAGAGCGCGTAGCGCTGGTCCAGGAAAAAGTGCGCCGCCTGTCCTTCGAACTCAATGCCGGTGCTACCGAACGCACGGCATTGCTGGGCTCCACCATCCGTATCGCCGAAGCCGATGCAGCCGGTCGCAAGTCACTCGATGAGCTGCAACAAAACCGGATCGACCTGTTTCGAGTGCTTCGCGGCGCAGAACCGACAACCCCACCTCAATCCTGAATGAAACCGGAGTATCACCATGAGTCCTGAAATCGCTCGTCCTCACGTTCGTCCTGCACTGCTCAAGCCTGCGCTAGGCGTGTTGATCGCCTCAGTGGCCATGACACTGGTCGGTCAGGCCTGTGCTCAGGACAGCGCGTCCACGCAAAGCCAGTCCATTTTCGGCGACAGGTTCAACGTCAATTTCGGCCTCGGCATGGCCGTGCTGCCACGCTACATGGGGGCCGATGAATACCGCAGTCAGGTGTTG
Source organism: Pseudomonas sp. Pme6b (assembly GCF_058129925.1). Classification (NCBI taxonomy): domain Bacteria; kingdom Pseudomonadati; phylum Pseudomonadota; class Gammaproteobacteria; order Pseudomonadales; family Pseudomonadaceae; genus Pseudomonas; species Pseudomonas sp. Pme6b. Next base: position 3,598,522 of record NZ_CM176704.1, on the reverse strand, counting down.
CCGATGCTCACTGTCCAGCGCGGTATCTTTTTTGCGGATACCGCACGGGGAGTGGGGCTGCAGTGGCAGTCGGATTCCGGGTTCGGGGCCAGCGCAGCGCTCAACTACGATTTCGGCCGTACCGAGAAAAACAGTACAAACCGCCCTGGTTCCAATGAGCTCATAGGGATGGGCACCGTCAAGGGTGCAACGGTTGGCGACTTCATGATCTCTCAACAGCTCACGCCATGGTTGTCGGCCAGTGCCGAGGCCGAACTGCGTGTGGCCGGTGAAAAGCGTGGCAACCGTTACCGCTTGGGTTTTGAGGGCATCGCCTACCACAGCCAGACCGATACGGTGACGCTGGATATCGATGCGCATGCCGGTGACGGCCGTTACAACCAGACCTACTTCGGTGTGAGCCCGATCCAGAGTCAGCGCACCGGCTTTTCCAGATTCACGGCAGACAGCGGGATTTACGCTTACTCGGCTGCGCTCGCCTGGCAGCACACCTTTGATGCCCACTGGTCAACCGTTGCAAGCGTCGGGGTGACTCACTACACCGATCAGACCCGCGGCAGCCCGCTGGTCGAGACCGATGCTGAAGGCAGCGGTTTGATTGCCTTGAACTACGCCTTCTAAAGGGGTGAAGCCTGCCATGCGATTACATCCCGATGGGTTTCCTGATCTACAGCGATGTGTTTTACACGCTTGCAGTATCGTAATGATTGCCCTGATGGTCAGTGGGTGCAGCGATAAGCATACGGCCAGCGTCTCGGCCGTCCGTGCCGTCAAGGTTGAAGCTGCACGGGCAGGAGAGGGAACCACGGTGCGCTTTATCGGCACCGTTCGGCAGCAGGAGCGCGCCAGTCTGGCGTTTGAATCGGCAGGCACTTTGACAGAGCTGCGGGTCGACATTGGCGATACCGTTGAAAAGGATCAGGTGCTCGCCAGCATTGACCTACAGCCTGCGCAGCTGCGTCTGCAAGAAGCTCTGGCCAGTCTGCGTCTGGCCAGAGCGCAGGCGGTTGAACGTGAGCTTAATTATCAGCGTCAGAAGCGTCTGCTTGCGGCAGGCAGTGTCGCCCAGAGTGTGGTCGAGTCGGCCCTGGCATCCAGCGAGCAGGCCAAAGCCGAGCAGGTCCGGGCCCAGGCCGAACAGGCTCTGGCCCATCGCGAGCTGGACCGTACCCGTTTGATCGCACCCTTTGCCGGGCGAGTAGTAGCGCGGCATGCACAGCCGCGCACCGTGTTGCCCGCCGGGCAAGTGGTGCTGGACATCGAATCCGCTGCCGGGCAGGAGGTGGTGGCTGCTGTTCCGCTAGCACTTGCCGAAACCCTCAAACCTGGTGACCTGGCCAGAGCCTCAAGCACGGCAGATGGCACTTCAGGGTTTGATCTGGCACTTGAAGGCATCTCACCCCGTGCCGATGACGGGCTGGTCAGAACGGCTGTGTTTCGTGTGCTGCGACCTGCCAGTAGATTGCCCAGTGGCATCACGCTGCTGGTGCAGATGCATCCCGATACCGGTACACAGCCCTTGTCGGTCCCGGTCCAGGCGTTATGGATGGGCACCGGCAGCAACTCCGCCGAGGTCTTTGTTTACCAGCCAGGCGGAACAGTCGCCCTGCGCTCTGTTTCGCTGGGTACGGTTAAAGATGGCCGGGCGCTGATCGCCAGCGGCCTGGCTGTCGGGGAGCGAGTGGTTACTGCCGGCGCGGCTTTCCTGCAGGACGGCGAGACCGTCACCCTGTTTCAGCCTGGCACACGCTTGACCGGGGGCACGCAATGAGTCTTACCTACCGCGCAATGAGCGCGAGCCGCCTGACCCTGTTTGCGGCCTTCCTGATTTTGCTGGCCGGTGTCGCGACCTTTTTGGGGTTTCCGTCGCAGGAAGAGCCTTCGGTTACGGTTCGCGACGCACTGGTCAGCGTATCCCTGCCAGGACTCTCCACCGAGCGGACGGAAGAGCTGCTTGCCAGGCCACTCGAAGAACGCATCCGTGAACTGGCCGAGATCAAGAACATTGTCACCACGGTCCAGCCAGGCCGGGTGATTGTGCAAGTCACGGCGTATGACACCGTCAAGGATCTGGGGCTGCTGTGGCAACGACTCCGGGCGAAGGTCAGCGAAACGAACGGCGTTTTCCCGGCCGGTACCCAAGGGCCCTTTGTGGACGATGATTTCGGTCGCGTGGCAGTGGCTTCCGTTGCGTTGACGGCGCCGGGTTTTACCATGAGCGAGATGCGCGCGCCGATAAAACGCCTGCGCAATCAGCTTTATGAGCTCAAGGGTGTCGATCAGGTCGAGCTGTATGGCCTGCAGGACGAGCGAATCTACCTCGACTTCGATCACCAGACCTTGGCGGCAGCCGGGCTTTCGCCGCAACAGTTGCTCCAGCAATTGCAAAACCGCAACCTGATCGCGCCGGGAGGCAACCCGGTCATCGGGCAACAGAGCACCACGCTCTCGGTCAGCGGCGAGGTGCTGTCGCTGGATCAGCTTCGTCAGTTTCCCGTGCAGTTGCCTGGCGGACAGATGGTAGCGTTGCATGACCTGACCCGAATATCGGTGAGCCCTGTCGACCAGCCGGAAACCGAAGCGATCTATCAAGGGCAGGATGCTGTGGTGCTGGCCGTTTCGATGCAGCCCGGGCTCAATGTCCAGACGTTCGGTGCCGCTCTGCGCAAAAAGCTCGGTGAGCTGGAACAACAACTTCCAGCGGGTTTTACCCTGCACATCGTGACTTTTCAGTCCAGCGTGGTTCAGCACGAAATGAACAAGATGTATCACGTCATGGCCGAAACGGTCGTCATCGTGATGTGTGTGGTCATGCTGTTTCTGGGCTGGCGTACCGGCCTGGTGGTCGGGGTGATTGTGCCCCTGACCATCCTGAGTACATTGCTGGTCATGCGCTCGCTGGGGATCGAGCTGCAGACGGTGTCGATTGCCGCGATCATCCTGGCCCTCGGCTTGCTGGTGGACAATGGCATTGTCATCGCCGAGGACATCGAGCGGCGTCTGCACGCCGGGGAGGACCGACGGCGGGCATGCGAGGAAGCCGGGCGCACGTTGATGATCCCTTTGCTGACCTCGTCACTGGTCATTGTGCTGGCGTTTTCGCCGTTCTTTCTGGGGCAGACCAGCACTAACGAATACCTGCGTTCGCTGGCGATTGTGCTCGCCACCACGCTGATCAGCTCGTGGCTGCTCAGCATCACCGTGACGCCCCTGTTATGCTTTTACTTCGCCAAGGCACCGGCAGTCTCGGGTGCGGCTGACAACGCCGATGAGTATGCATCGGTGTTCTATCGAGGCTATCGAAAAGTCATCGAGAGTCTGCTGAATAACTCCTTGATCTTCATCGCCAGCATGCTGGGATTGCTGACAGTTGCGGTCGTCGTGCTGACCCAGGTGCCTTATGACTTTCTGCCCAAGTCCGACCGCATGCAGTTCCAGATTCCGCTGGTGCTGGAACCCGGCAGCAGCTCGCGTGCCACGTCTCAGGCCGTGCGCGATATCAGTCAGTGGCTGAGCAGCGATCAGGACGTCAAACACAGCATCGGCTATGTCGCCAATGGCGGACCGAGAATTGTTCTGGGTCTCAATCCGCCTCTGCCTGCGCCGAATATTGCCTACTTCACGGTCAGCGTGCGTGACGGTGCCAACCTCGATGCAGTCATTGAGCGAACCCGGCATTTCATCCTGACTCAGCACCCCGAAGTCGAAGCGCAGCCCAAGCGGTTTTCCATGGGCACCACCGAAGCCGGGATTGCGGTCTACCGGGTCATTGGTCCTGACGAAAAAGTGCTGCGAAATATTGCCCGCAAGATCGAGCAAGCCTTGTCGGCATTGCCCGGAACCCTGGACGTACGCGATGACTGGCGTACCCGGCTTCTGCGTTACGACGTAGTCGTCGGTCAGTACAAGGCGCTGCATGCCGGTGTTTCCACTCAGGACATCGCTCAGGCCCTGCAACTGAGGAACAACGGGCTGTCTGTGTCATCGCTGCAGGATGGCGAAACGGCTGTGGCGATTGTGGCTCGTGAGCAGGGCACACCGATTACGCCTGCCAATGATCTGGACAGCACGCTGATTTACCCGGCTTCCGGGGCGGCACCGCTGATGTTGTCCGCCATCGCGACGGTCGAGCCCCAGGCCGAGGCATCGACCATTCAGCGCCGCAACCTGGAGCGTGCGATTACTGTCGTCGGACACAACCCGTCGTTGACCGCCACCTCGATCATTGAGCATCTGGCACCACAGATTGCGACGCTCAACATGCCAGCGGGGTATCGCATCGAACTGGGTGGCGAAATAGAGGATTCGGCCGAAGCCAACCAGGCGCTTCTGCAATACATGCCGCACGCGCTGGTGGCGATGCTGCTGTTGTTCGTGTGGCAGTTCAATTCGTTTCGCAAGTTGCTGATCGTCATCTCCAGTGTGCCTTTTGTGCTCATCGGCGTGGCGTTGGCCCTGGTGCTCACCGGATATCCCTTCGGCTTCATGGCGACCTTTGGACTGCTGTCGCTGGCCGGCATTATTGTCAACAATGCGGTGTTATTGCTTGAACGCATCGAGGTTGAGCGCGGGCACGGGCTGTCGGTTCGTGAGGCGGTGGTCAACGCAGCGATCAAGCGGTTGCGGCCGATCGTGATGACCAAACTGACCTGCATCATCGGCTTGGTCCCACTGATGCTTTTTGCCGGCCCGCTCTGGGAGGGTATGGCGATCACGATCATGGGCGGGCTGGCGTTGGGCACACTGGTGACGCTGGGGTTGATCCCGATTCTGTATGGGCTGCTGTTTGACACGTTCGAGCGCTGGCGTACCGCGAGTTGACTCATTACGGCCGGTGTTTGTGTAAGGTATGGTCCTGAAAACCTCGACGAACCAAACACAAGGACGGAACAACATGCGCTCATTCTCCCGCTCGCCACTGGCAGCTCATCTCGCTTTGGCGCTTGCGCTGACAGCTCTGGCACCAGCGGCCATGGCCGAACCGCACAAGGCGATCCAGGCCGATGCCGAGCAATACAAGGACGAAGCCTTGAAGCTGCTGGAGCGTCTGGTGAACATCGATTCAGGCTCCGGGTATGTACCGGGCCTGACCAAAGTCAGTGACATCGCGATTGAAGAACTGAAAAAGCTCGGTGCCACCATCGAGCTCGTTCCGAATACACCAGAGGCCAGCAATCATGTAGTCGCCACCCTGAAAGGCACCGGCAAGGCGAAGATTCTGCTGATGGCACACATGGATACCGTGTTCAAGGAAGGCTCTGCGGCCGAGCGTCCGTTTCATATCAAGGACGGTCGTGCCTATGGCCCTGGTGTGATGGATGACAAGGGCGGCATCGTTGCTGCTATCTATGCTCTGAAGGTGCTGCACAACCTGAAATTCACCGACTACGCACAGATCACAGTGTTGCTCGACGCCAGCGAAGAAACCGGTTCAGGCGTCGCTACCGAGCTGATCAAGAAAACAGCGAAAGAGCACGATGTCACGCTCAATCTGGAGCCGGGTCGTCCTGCTGATGGTCTGGTGGTGTGGCGCAAGGGTTCTGCGACGGCACTGGTCGAAGTCAAGGGCAAAGCCTCGCATGCGGGCGTTGCGCCGGAACTGGGGCGTAACGCTGCCACCGAGGTTGCGCATCAGATCCTGCAACTCGGCAAACTGGGCGACGAGGAGAAGAAAACCACCGTCAACTTCACCGTGCTCAAGGCGGGTGATCGCACCAACGTGATTCCTGATCAGGCCAGCGCCAAGGCCGACGTGCGTGCCGCAGTGCCGGAGGAGTTCGATCGCGTCGAGCAGGACCTGGCCAGGGTGTCGGCCAACAAACTGGTGCCTGACACCGAGGTCAAGACCAGTCTGGTCCGTGGCTTGCCGCCAATGCCGCAGACCCCGCAGTCCGATGCTTTGGTCGCTATGGCACAGGGCATCTACGGTGAACTGGGGCGCACCCTGACCATCGAGGGCAGCGGCGGGGCGGCTGATTCAAGTTTGTCTGCCAGCGTAGGAACGCCAACACTGGATGGTTTCGGCATCGTCGGTGGCAACATTCATACGCCTGAAGAGTACGCCGAGGTGGGCAGTGTCGCGCCACGGATCTATCTGCTGTCACGGATGATCATGAAGTTGTCCGGGCAACAGTGATTCGATAGGCCTCCCGCTTGTGCTGCGGGATGCTTGTTGACCCGATGACTGTTCTGGCACTCAGGCAGGCAGCACCTGCGGCAAACCCAGTGTCGCGCGAGTCTGCGGTTGTACCGCAGTTATTTGTCCATAGGCAGAAGGTATCTCACGCGCGGCATTCTGGGTGAAGAAAGAGCAGGCCAACAGTAACAGCCCTACTGCAGCGGGCAGGGCGCCTTGCGGTTGACGCATGCCGATATAAGCCAGCGCGGATAACAGCAAGTGGTAGAACACGCCTGCATACGCAAGATCGCTCAGGCCCACGTTGATGCGCGACAGTATTGCCGCCACCGCGAGAAGTTTCAGTGCAGCGAGCACAGGGACCAGATAGCCCGGATAACCGAGACCGGCAAGCGCGGTGCGGGTCCATTCGCTTTTAAACAGGTAAAGGCCTGCAGAGGCCAGATACAGCAGGCAAAGCAGGGCCGTACTGATCCAGTAAGGTGTGGATTCATTCATGAAGTATTCCTGGCAAATAGTTGTTATCGACGGTGTGCAAGAGTGTCGTCCAACATGGCCGTCCGCAAGTAGGGTGAATGAATAGGACTTAGTATGGAAAAGCAGACTAATGAACCTGCCATTATTAATATGCATGAAGAAATGCGCCGCGCGTTTGCACTGCTTTCGGGTAAGTGGAAACTTGAAATCATGTGGTTGCTCAATCAGCGTGTGTACCGTTTCGGTGAATTGCGAAAAGCCATTCCCGGTGTCACTCAACATATGTTGACGGCGCAGTTGCGCGAACTTGAAATGGACGGTCTGATCACCCGGACGGTGTTCGCCCAGGTGCCACCCCGCGTTGATTACCAGATAACGGAAAAAGCACGTGGGCTTGGGCCCGCGATGACGGCCCTTGCTGAAGGGTGGATGGAATACGGCGCAAGCGTGCTGGCAAGGCCCTGCGTGCGCGGTCGCAAGGGTGGGGAGAGTGGAGCCTGATCAATCCGAAGGGGGCTTCCGGGTGACGCGAAGTCGGCTTATTAAAATAAGTTCAACAAATCGGATACACGGTCGATACAATTATTTGACGCGATCATGATGGCGTTCTAGTATCTCCCTCTTTTTTGATGTCAATATGCTACTGCAAGGATGCGCAGTGTATCTTCATGCCCTCAGAGTGGTCTTGCTGTTCTTCCTCGCCGTTGCGCTGGCTCCCTCGTTTGCAGCGCCTGCCACTGTCAATGTGCCAGACGATCAGTGCCTTGCTCATGACCGTCAGGGTCTGCTTAAGCAGCATGCGGATCTTTTAGATGTTTATAGAGCCGCCTTTTTCAACGATGCGCAATTGTCTGCCGCACGTCATGCGTACAAGGCGCAACGCGAAGCAGTGCCTCAGGCTCGGGCAGGCCTGCTGCCGAATCTGACCGCCGGGGCAACGTCTGAAGTCACCCGTCTGGAGCGGGACGAGCCTTCCTTGAGCCGTGAGCGAAGTGGCACAACGTTTCGTGCGAATCTCAGTCAGCCGTTGTTCCGCATTGATCGCTGGTTTCAATTGAAGGCTGCGCAATCGAGCGTGGATCAGGCCGAGCTTGAGCTGTCCGCTAAAGAGCAAAACCTGCTGCTGACTGCTGCCCAGGCCTACTTCGAAACACTGCGCCAACTGGACGCTTTCGCAGCCGCTCAGGCGGAAGAGGCTGCGCTGTTGCGCCAGCGCGACCAGGCTCAAGGGCGTCTAGAGGATGGTGCTTCAAGCATCACTGACGTGTATGACGCTCAAGCCGCCTATGACAATGCTCGCGCCAACCGGCAACTGGTGCAGCGGAAAGTAGATGATGCCTATGAAGCGCTGGAACGCCTGACCAAGCACAGCTACACGTCAATTGCAGGCATGAAGCATCAGATGCCGGTTGAGGCTCCCGTACCCAATGACCCCCGAGCCTGGGTCGACGTTGCCGTGCGACAGAATCTTGAGCTGCAAGCCAGCGAGCGTGCAGTCAGTGCTGCCGAGCAAACGCTTAATCAGCGTAAGGCCGGGCATGCCCCCACGGTTGACGCTGTTGCTTCTTATCGCAAAGGTGATAACGACAGCTTTGGCTACAGCAACCCGACTGACTTCGGTGCTAACGGCTATCGCGACAATGTTGCCCAAAGTAGCATCGGCATTGAACTCAATATCCCTCTTTACTCGGGCGGAATGACCAACTCCCAGATCAAGGAGTCCACCGAGCGTCTTTATCAGAGCCAGGACGAACAGGAAGACCGCCGCCGCGAAGTGGTGCTGAATACGCGTAATGCGTTTCGCGGCATCAATACGGGCATAGAGCAGATTGCAGCCCGACGCCAAAGCATCGTTTCCGGTCAGAAATCCGTGGAAGCCAATCAGGTCGGCGTTGATGTGGGGTCGCGCAACATCGCCGACGTGCTCAATGCCCAGCGTCAGTTGTATGCCGCAGTTCGTGATTACAACAATGCCCGGTATGACTACATTCTCGACAACCTCAAGCTTAAACAGGCTGCTGGCACTCTCAATCCTGATGACTTGAAAGCACTTGCGTTATACCTGAAGCAAGACTACGACCCTGCCCGCGATTTTCTGCCGCCAGGAGTTTGATATTCGTAATGTCGTTTAGTTAACGCAGTCGAGGGCTGAATCCGTCGGTTATGCCAGTGGCATATCCATTGAAGTGGCCTTTTACAATTAATTTAATCAGTAAATTGATCAGATTTGCCTACCAGTGGCAGGTCGGCAGGGAAGCACTATGAATGATTCGGAAATGAGCGCTCGGACGCCTGGCAATGCCCCTCGCCTCGACACCGGACTGGCCTCGCTGGTCATGCTTGCGCGCTTCCATCAGGTGGCCGCTTCGCCAGAACAACTTGCCCATGAGTTTGGCAGCCCCGACCAGTGCCTGTCGCAAGACAGCCTGTTACTTGCGGCCCGCAAGCTCGGCTTGAAAGCCAAGGCTGCGAAGACCATCACGGAGCGTCTGGACCGCACACCCCTTCCTGCCATCGCCGCGGACAATAACGGTGGGTTCTTTATCATTGCGCGCCTTGATCAAGGCAAGGCATTGATTCACGACCCACTGGCTCAGCGCCCTGAAGTGGTGACTTTCGAGGCGTTACAGGCGCGCTGGACTGGCCAGTTGTTGCTCATTCGTTCTGAAGCTGGCACCCCTGGCGAGTCCTCTAGTTTCGATTTCACCTGGTTCATTCCCGCTATTGTCAAATACCGGAAGTTGCTGGGCGAAGTGATGCTGGTCTCCTTCGTTCTGCAGATTTTCTCGCTGATCACCCCTCTGTTCTTTCAAGTAGTGATGGACAAAGTGTTGGTTCATCACGGCCTGACAACGCTTGATGTCATTGCAATTGGTCTTGCCGGGGTCATGCTCTTTGAGTCGGCCTTGTCGGGCCTGCGCACTTACGTATTTGCACACACCGCCAGCCGGATTGACGTAGAGCTAGGGATGCTCCGATCAACTTGCCGCGCAGCGGTGGCAAGCCGTAATTTGCCAGGCACATAGCGCTATTTTTCTGAAAACGGTCTGATGCAGTGTGAGTCGAGCGCGTTTTTCGCTCGGTTTTCCGTGTTAAGCGCGCAACTCACCCAAACCCATTAGTCGCTTTCGAGCCATCCACAGGTTCGACAGGGCGAACAGCGTGGTCAGTTGGGCCGTGTTTTTCATCAGCCCACGAAAGCGTACTTTCACGTAACCAAACTGGCGCTTGATGACCCGAAACGGATGCTCGACCTTGGCGCGTGTCTGCGCTTTGCAGTACTCGATCTTGAACCGCCCCGGGTTTCTCGGAGACTCCAACCTTTGAGAGGATGGAGCGATGAAAAAACTACCGAAGTATTCCCCAGAGGTCCGTGAGCGGGCCATCAGGATGGTTTTCGAACACCTTCCTGAGTACGAGTCGCAGTGGGCCACCATCAGTGCCATTGCCCCCAAGATCGGCTGCACGCCCGAGACATTACGGCTGTGGGTTCGCCAATCTGAGCGCAACAGCGGCCAGCGTGATGGGCTGAGCACAGTCGAACGTGAGCGAGTCAAGCTCTTGGAGCGTGAGAACCGTCAGTTGCGTCAAGCTAACGAGATCTTGCGTAAGGCCTCAGCCTATTTTGCCCAGGCGGAGCTCGACCGCCCATTCAAACGATGAAGACGTTTATTGATGAAAACCGCCAGTCTTACGGGGTCGAGCCGATTTGCAAGGTGTTGCCAATCGCCCCGTCGACGTACTACCGGTACGCTGCTCAGCAGGCTGACCCCAGCCAGCAGTCAGCGCGTGCGCAGCGTGACCAGGAACTGGGTGAGCACATCCAGCGAGTCTGGGATGAGCACTTCCAGGTATATGGCGTGCGCAAGGTCTGGCGACAATTGCTGCGTGACGGACTGCAAGTCGCCCGCTGTACGGTGCAACGTCTGATGGGAGAGCTGGGCCTGCAAGGCGTGGTACGCGGCAAGCCCGTCAAGACGACGGTCAGCGACCAAGCCAGGCCGTGCCCGCAGGATCATGTCAACCGTCAGTTTGTGGCTGAGTGCCCGAACGCCCTATGGGTATCGGACTTTACCTACGTCAGTACCTGGCAGGGTTTTGTTTACGTGGCCTTCATCATTGATGTCTTTGCCCGATTCATCGTCGGTTGGAAGGTGTCCAGTTCAGCGCGTACCGATTTTGTACTCGATGCACTGGAGCAAGCCCTTTACGCCCGTCGCCCAGTCAAGCAGGGTGGACTCATTCACCACAGTGACCGTGGCGTGCAGTACGTGTCCATTCGCTATACCGAGCGTCTTGTCGAAGCCGGTATTGAGCCATCGGTCGGGAGTGTCGGTGACTCTTACGACAATGCTTTGGCTGAGACCATCAATGGTCTTTACAAGGCTGAAGTGATTCATCGACGCTCTTGGCCCACACGGGGGGCGGTGGAGCTGGAAACCCTGAAATGGGTGGACTGGTTCAATCACCGCCGCCTGCTGGAGCCAATCGGTCATATTCCACCGGTCGAAGCAGAAGCAATCTATTATCAGCAACTCACCGAGTCTGCCCAGGTGGCATGACTCAAACAAAAGGGTCTCCGAGAAACCCGGGGCGGTTCACCGGTGCTCGCCTTTCCATAACTAACCCGGATCAGATCGAGCAATTGATTGGTGGTGAGTTCGGCGACTCGCTGACAGGTAGCGATGCGAATAACCAGCTATCGGGTGGTCGAGGTAATGACCTGCTGTCTGGTGGTGCCGGAATCGACACGCTGATCGCAGGGCAGGGCAATGACACCCTTACGGGTGGTGCCGATACCGACTATTTTGTAATCGATAAAATAGCTGGTGACTCAGACGTGATTACCGATTTCGTCATTGGTACCGACAGAATCGTCTTGTCCGGTTTTACTGCTAATGTGTATTCATCAATGGGCATTACCCAGCAAGGTGCTGATACGCAACTGACACTTGAGGATGGTCAGATCCTGCTGCTCAAGAATGTCCAGTCTCAAGGACTGTCTTTGAGCAATTTCGTTCATGTACCGGCAGGCGTGACTCTGAGTCAGTTGGCGAAGTACTCGGGTTTTGGTTTCGGGCTGGATGGCACAGTGATTGAACGTGTCCTGCCGGATACGAACGATGGATTCCTTTATCGGGCTAACGATGGCGGCGAGCGTGTGTTTGGCGGCGCCGGTGCTGACGCGATCTTCGGTGGCATGGGCGATGATGTCTTGGTAGGTGAAAGTTCGACTGCCTCCACTCCTGGTGGCAACGATACCTTGAGTGGCGGTGAGGGTAACGACGTGGTGCGTGGTGGAGCGGGTGATGACGTGCTCTACGGCGGTGCCGGACTGGATTATCTTGGCGGTGATGCCGGCAACGATGTCCTTTATCTGGAAGGTGATCAAGGCATTGCCGACTACGCGAGCATGACTCTGTTGTCGCCCGCTATCAACCTGGGTGGCGTAGCCTCGCACACAGGTGCATCGGCAGGCGGTGGTGCAGGCAATGATCGTTTTGTCGTGGTTGAAGATCTCGGGGCGAGTGCTTCACAAGGCATCATGGCTAACCTGATTGATGATTTCGAGGTGACCAACCCCAACGAGAAAATCGATCTATCGCAGATTCGTGCCGTACACGGTTTTGCCGAGTTGAACTTCACTGATGTCACGGTCGATGGCGAGCAGTATCTGAGAGTCTGGCTGGGGACAATGGCCAGCGGTACGCAATACCTGACCCTCAAAGGCATTACTTCCAGCCAGCTTTCAGCTGCCAATTTCATTTTCGGTGAGGCGGTTGCACAGCCTAAAGTGCTGCTGAGTGGCACGGCTGCCGACGATTTGCTGATCGGTGATGCAGGTGGCAATACGCTCGACGGTGGGGCGGGCGCGGATGTTCTTGAAGGGCGGTCGGGAGATGATACCTACATCGTCGACAACGAAGGTGATGTGATTAAGGAAGTTGTCGGGGGTGGCTATGATCTGGTCAAGTCAAGCGTCAGCCATGTTCTGAGTGATGAAGTCGAGTCTCTGCAGTTGCAGGGTAGCGCGGCGATCAATGGCACCGGCAATCGATTGGCCAACCGTCTGGTAGGCAACAGTGCAAACAATACCCTGGATGGCGCTGGTGGCTCCGATGTATTAATCGGTGGCCTGGGGGACGATACCTATGTGGTCGACGATGGTTCCGATCGAGTCGTGGAGTTGGAGGGAGAGGGGGTTGACAGGGTCCTTTCCTCTGTCTCTTTCACGTTGGCCAGCCATCTGGAGAACCTGACCCTTATGGGTAACGCCGACATCAATGCCACTGGCAACACCGACAACAATATTCTTCGGGGCAACGCTGCAGACAACCGTCTTGATGGCGCTCAAGGTGCCGATCGTATGAGCGGTGGCATGGGGAATGACACGTACTTTGTAGATAATGCAGGCGATTTTGTTCTGGAGGGTATCAACGCCGGTAATGACAACGTTATCTCCACGATTGACTACACCCTCACTACGAATGTCGAAATCCTTACCTTGTCCGGCTCAGCCTTGATCGGCAGTGGCAACCAACAGGACAATGAGCTGTTCGGCAATGACAACGATAACCGCTTGTATGGTGCTGCCGGCGACGACTTCCTGCAAGGTGGGAAGGGTAATGACCGTTACGTTTTCGGCATCGGTGATGGGCATGACATCATCAGTGAACGTCTGGATTCCAGCGGGGGCGTTGACACCATTGTATTTGAGGCAGGCATTAACGAAGGGGATGTCGCAGTCGATCATTCCGCACAGGGCATGGTGTTGCGCCTGAACGATGGCCAGCAAATCATTTCTGGCTGGACCGCTACCGATGGGCACGGTATCGAGCGCATCGAGTTCGCTAACGGTACGGTCTGGAATACCGCAACAATGGCAACCCAAGCCAATCGTGCTCCAACCGTGGTGAGCGCGACTGCCGACCAGAGCGTTGCTGAAGACAACCGGTTCGTCCTGACGCTGGCGGCCAACGCGTTTATAGATGCCGATAACGGGGACTCCTTGCAACTGCTTGCGACGACCGCTAATGGGGCCGTTTTGCCGGATTGGTTGAAATTTGATGAGGTAACCCGAACTTTCGTCGGTGTTCCGACAAACAGTGATGTGGGTGTGTACATCATTAACGTCACGGCGACCGATAAAGCCGGTGCAGCCACTTCAGATGTATTCACCCTGACGGTAGTCAATGTGAACGATGCTCCACAACTCGTCAGCGCGGTTGCCGACCTGAGCATCGAGAGCGGTCAGGCGCTCAAATATGTAATGCCGGCGAGTGCATTTGTGGATGTCGACGCCGGAGATCAGCTGAGCTATCGAGCCACCTTGGCTAATGGCTCGGCGCTTCCCGCCTGGCTGATTTTCGATGCGGCCACTCGCACTTTTAGTGGCACCCCCGACAACGAAGGAACAGTGTCTGTGAAAGTTTCAGCTATTGACTCTTCCGCAGCGGTGGCAACTGATGTGTTCGACATTGTAGTCAGTGGCAAGGCTGGATTTATTATTGGAACTCAAGGCGGTGACTATCTCATGGGCGATGCAAAGGCGAATGTCATCAACGGGCTTGATGGCAACGACACGCTCTATGGCGGCGCCGGCAATGACACATTGGATGGCGGTGCAGGCAATGACAGGTTATACGGCGAATCTGGCAATGACACTTATCTTTTCTACCGAGGCATGGGGCAGGACACGGTCACTGATTTCGACTGGACAGTTGGCAATATCGATACGATCAAGGTAGCAGCCGATATTGCGCCCGCCGATGTGACGGTTAGTCGCGATGGTACCTACCTGTATCTCTCGATAAACGGAACGACTGACAAAATGTCGGTCACGTTCTTCAATAACATCAATTATCAGGTGGAGCGTGTCGAGTTTGCCGATGGGACGGTATGGGATATCGATACCCTGAAAACCATGACTCGTGGCGTGGCCAGTGATGCGGCGGATACCTTGTATGGCGATGTCGGGGATGATGTGCTCGATGGCCTCAATGGCAACGACAAGTTGTATGGTGAAGAAGGCAACGACGTGTTGAGTGGAGGTGAGGGTAACGACACCTTGTATGGAGGCGCAGGCAACGACACTTTGAACGGCGGTGCAGGTAACGATTTTCTCTATGGTGATGATGGCGATGACACCCTGGACGGTGGTGCCGGTAATGATTACTTGACGGGATCTCGTGGCAATGACACTTATCTGTTCTACAGAGGGATGGGTCAGGACACGATCAGCGAGTTTGATACGACCGCTGGTAATGCAGATACCATTAAAGTGGCTGCCGACATTATTCCTGACGATGTCGTCGTGAGGAGAGAGAACACAGATCTTTATCTCTCCATAAAGGGCACCACTGACTGGATGAAGATCTACAGTTATACCGATTCCGGCTATCAGGTTGAACGAGTCGAATTTGCTGACGGGACAGTCTGGTCGGTTAGCGATCTCAAGCGTCTTTCGCGGGTCGTGGCCAGTGAAGGAGCAGAAACAATCTATGGAGACGAGACCAGTGAGCAGCTCGATGGGCGGCGCAGGCGATGACTTGCTTGATGGCGGAATGGGGCTAGATACGCTGGATGGTGGCGCTGGTAATGACATGCTTTATGGCGGCTCCGGCAATGACACGTATCTGTTTCAGCGTGGCGGCGGTCAGGATGTGATCTATGATCGCGACTGGACCGCTGGCAATATCGACACGATCAAACTGGCACCAGGTATTGTTTCAACCGATATCAAGGTTTCGCGTGCAGGAAACAATCTTGAGCTGGCGATTATCGGTACATCGGACAAGATAACGGTTCGTGACTGGTTTTATTCTGCCGATTCGCAGGTTGAACAGGTTCAGTTTGCGGATGGCACACTCTGGGATGTAGCCGCCCTGAACGCGATGGTCAAAGGCGTTGCAACTGAAGGCAACGACGTCCTGCAAGGGGAGGAATCTGTCGCAGATACCCTGAACGGATTGGGGGGGGGGACGATACACTTTACGGTCTGTCGGGTAATGACACGCTCAATGGCGGTGCCGGCAACGACACGCTTTACGGTGGTGCAGGTGCGGATACCCTTGATGGTGGCGCCGGCAATGACAACCTTTATGGTGATGCTGGTAACGACACCTATCTTTTCTATCGTGGAGCCGGGCAGGACTGGATCAGTGATTACGACAGTTCTGCAGGCAATCTGGATGTCATCAAGATCGCCGACAGTCTCACGCCTGCCGATATCCAGCTCAGCCGCAGTACGTATGATCTGTATGTAGGCATCGCAGGGTCAGCCGACAAGCTTACGGTGTCTGGATGGTTCTCCAATACATCGACCCAGGTCGAGCAGATTCAGTTCTCCGATGGAACAAACTGGGGGGCTGATGTGATCGCAACAATGAGTAGCGGTACGGCCAGTCAGGGCAACGATGTCCTCTATGGGAATGACGCTCTGGCTGATTCGTTGGCGGGTCTGGATGGCAACGACGAACTTCACGGGTTGGGCGGCAACGACTTCCTGTCGGGAGGGGCAGGTAACGACCAGCTTTACGGTGATGCGGGCAACGACACTCTGACAGGTGGGACCGGCAATGATCGGCTGGACGGCGGAAGGGGTAGCGATCTCTACCAATTCGAACGGGGCGACGGTCAGGATGTGATCGATGATTTTGATCCTGATGCAAACACCGATGTCCTTAAATTCGGTGCCGGTATCTCTGCCGATCAGCTGTGGTTTACTAAGAAAGGTTGGGATCTGGAGGTCAGTGTCATCGGCACGGAGGATAAAGTGACTGTGTCCAAATGGTCGTTCTGGGGCGCTGGCAGCTGGGAGAAGGCTCAGCAGATCGAGCAGTTCCGCACCGACGATGGCAAGGTCCTGCTGGGAGGGCAGGTTGATCAACTGGTAGAAGCCATGGCGGCTTTTGCACCGCCGGCTGCCGGTGAACTTAAGTTGTCCGAGAGTTACCAGGCATCATTGAACGTGGTGATTGCGAGCAACTGGCAATAACAGTAATTCAGGCTGTCGTACCCGGAGGTACGGCAGCCTGAAGCGTTCTCTGTCATTAATACGTTGCGCGAGTGGAGACTGTCAGAAATTTTGTGTTCGGGCATAACATGTAGCTAGAGGTGCATGTATGCCGACCAAAAAGAAGTCCGCCAATGCAACAGCGAGGGAGTTGCCCTCGATTCCCCAAGAGCTGATCGAGCAGTTTGTTAAAGGCCCGATGAGCGCCGAAGCCATTCAAGACGCGTCCATGGCGTTCAAGAAGGCTCTGATCGAGCGTGCGCTAGGCGCCGAGCTGGGTCACCACCTTGGTTACCCTCAGGGCGCGGAGCGCCCTGAGGAGTCGACCAATCAGCGTAATGGCAAAAGCAGCAAGACGGTTCTGACCGACGACGGGCCGCTTCGCCTGGATATCCCCAGAGACCGCGATGGTAGCTTCGCCCCGATCCTGATTCCCAAGCACGAACGACGTTTTACAGGCTTCGACGACAAGATAATTGCCATGTACGCCCGGGGCATGACGGTGCGTGAGATCCGCGCTTTTCTATCTGAGCAGTATGGAACTAACGTGTCCCATGACTTCATCAGCTCAGTCACCGATGCGGTCATGGAAGAGGTGGGCACTTGGCAGCAACGACCCTTGGAACCGATGTATCCGGTGATCTTCTTCGATGCGTTACGGGTCAAAATCCGGGACGAGGGGTTAGTGTGCAACAAGGCTATTTATCTGGCGCTGGGGGTATTACCTGATGGCACGCGCGACATTCTGGGTATATGGATCGAGAGCACCGAGGGTGCCAAGTTTTGGATGAAGGTGTTCAACGACCTCAAGACTCGTGGCGTTGAAGATGTTCTGATCGCCGTCACGGATGGCCTCAAAGGAATACCGGAGGCGTTGGGGGCGGTTTTTCCTGCCACGACGCTGCAAACCTGCATCGTGCATCTGATCCGCAACAGCTTGGACTATGCCGCTTGGGATAAACGTCGGGCACTGGCCAAAGCACTCAAGCCGATCTACCAGGCGATCAATGCAGATGTGGCTGAGCAAGAGCTTAACGCCTTTGAAGCGGGCCCCTGGGGCAAGCAGTATCCGACTGTGGTTGCTGCATGGCGTCGCGCCTGGGATCGGGTTATACCGTTTTTTGTTTTCCCGGCGGGCATCCGCAAAGTGGTTTACACGACCAATGCCATCGAGAGCATCAATGCCCAGTTACGCAAGATCATCAAGACTCGAGGGCACTTCCCGACCGATGAGGCCGCGACGAAACTGATATGGCTTGGGTTGCGCAACATCACCGCCAACTGGGGTCATGCGGCACACGACTGGAAAGTGGCAATGAATCAATTTGCGATCCTGTACGGAGACCGATTTACCAGACCGAGCTGGTAAAACAAGGGCCTGCCTGACGGCAGGCCCTAACCAGCCCGAACACAAAAAAACTGATACTCCCCGCGAGTGGGCTAAGCACTAATCCCGCTAGTTATAATTCAAAGAAACTACTCCGGACACCCCCGTCCCAAATCATCCGAACCCCTCTCCGCAATACCCACCCGCTAATAACCTAAACTACCCAGCGGCACCCGCTCGCTCTTCGGGCCTGAGGAAGTTATCAGCATTATCCTTATCGTTCTGCACGTCTGCCGCTACTCATCGTCGATACGTAATGAAGACTTTTATTCGCGCGAACCGTATAAGGACATGACTTGAATGACAATGACTCCATTGGATGGATCAGTTTCCCTTGACGTTAATAACCTGTTCAGAAAACCGAAAGTCTGTTTTGACTGGGAGGACTTGCATTACTTCGTGATGTTTTCCGCCATCCGTTCCTTGAGTGGCGCTGCCAGGGTGCTGGGTGTGGAACACGCTACTGTTTCGCGGCGTATCGCTTCGCTGGAAAAATCCCTGAATGTAAAGCTTGTCGACCGTCGCAAGCGGTTGTACGAGTTGACTGATGAAGGGCGGCGTCTGGCGGCTATCGGGCGGCAGATCGAGGCGCAGACCCAGGCCATTGGCCGCCTCGCTGTTGCCGCGCAGGTAGCGCAGGGTGTGGAAGTGACTATCAGCGCGCCGCCCTCGGTGGCGGTCGAGAAGCTGGTGCCGCAACTGGGGGCGTTTCGTGCCATGCCCCCCGGCATTGTGCTGCGCTTGTTGGGGGATCATCAGTATTCGTCGTTATCCAGTTGCCAGTCTGACTTGTGCATACGGTTTTCCAGACCGGTTGAAAATGGCATCGTCGCACGACGTATCGGCACCGCCTCATTTTCATTTTATTGCGCACGTTTTTATCTGGAGGAGCGGCACCCGGAGCACTATGAGTTTATTGCCTACGACAATGAACTGATGAGCGACAGTCAGAACGGTTGGCTCAGAAATATTGTCGGTGAACGCCCCTTCGTGCTGGAAGCCAAAACAGTAGAGCTGCAAATTCGTGCTGCGGAAACCGGTGTGGGCATTGCCTTGCTTCCAAGTTTTGCGGTAGAGGCGAACTCTCGTCTGTGCCGGGTAGAGCTGTCGGCACCGCTGGAGGTCGATGTCTGGCTGGGCGTGCATGAAGACTTGCGCGCGGTGGCTTCCATTCAGGCCGCGATGAATTATGTAGAAAGCTGTTATCGCTAGTCGGGCCAGTGACAGAAATCCTTATTTCGGCAGACGCATAAGGTGACGGTGAAAAAATTCACATCCCCTGATTAAATATCGACAATTTACAACGCGGTCGATTTTGACGAGGATCAATGCCGAGTTAAGAAGTTAATGATTCGAAACTCCGAGACGTTCAGGTGTCGGCTCGGCAATGTTTGCAGGTGCGGCGCTGTTGGATAACTACAAGAATAGAGGCAGTGGCAAGATCATCTCAAGCACCCTGTTTACACCCTAAGGACAGCCGGAGATTCTCATGGCCGACATAAAGATTCTCGACGTTACATTGCGTGACGGTGGTTATCGAAACAACTTCAACTTCACGGAAGACCAGGCTCGGGCTATTACTTCAGGCCTGGCGGATGCAGGCGTCGACCTCTGTGAAATTGGTTACTGCAAGGGATCATTTGCGCCGAAGGGCGAGCACGGGCTGACCAGTGATGTAGGCGCACGCTTTATTGAGAACATTGCGCAGGCCGCCGCTGGACGTATTGAGCTGGCAGTGATGGTTCACCCTAAAAACATCACGGTAGATGACTTCGCCATGCTCAAGGAGCAGGGTGTTTCGATGATTCGTGTCTGTTTGCGCCGCGATCAACTGGATGAAGGGCTGGCGACCTTGTCACTGGCCCGTGATCACGGCTTCAGTGTCAGCGCCAATGTAACGCATGTGACATCGCAGACGCCGGGAACCGTGCTCGATACGGCCGCTCGTGCGGAGGGTGCCGGTGCGGACATCATCTGTTGTGCGGATTCCAACGGTCATATGCTGCCGGTCGATGTGCACCGGCTGTTCAGTCGCCTCGCAAGCCGGTTAATGGTGCCACTGGGGTTTCACGCCCATAACAATCTGTCGCTGGCGCTGGCGAATGCATCGGCGGCTATCGAGGCCGGTGCTGAATACATCGACACGTCCATCTGCGGCATGGGTAAAGGGGCCGGGAATCTTCACTTGAGCATGCTGGTGGCTTATCTGGAGCGTATAGGCGTCAGCCACGGTTTTGACCTGGTCAAGGTGATCGAATTGTCCGCTGTCACAGCCAACTCGATACCGCATAACAATATGCCCAGCCCGCTGATGGATATCATTCTGGGCACTTACAACTTCCCCTACGATGTCAGTCAGCGGGTGGCAGACACCCTTGAACGGTTTCAACTGACCTCCGAGTACCGAGCGATCGAGGTCATGCATCAACAGGACAAAGTGGCGCGCCTTGCTCCGCGAGCGGCGTTGTCGAATATCTTCAGTGACCTGTCTCAAAGCGTAAAAGGAGTTGCGCTATGACCGCCCAAATATCCCGCAAGCGTATATGCATTCTGCCCGGCGACGGTATCGGCATTGAGGTCATGGAAGCGGCGTTTCCGGTGATTGCAGCGTTGCACCTGCCGTTTGATCTGATACCGGCGGATATCGGCTGGGAATGCTGGAAGCGCGAGGGTGAAACGGTTCCTGCCCAGACCTGGGAAGTCATGGCCAGCTGTGACGCAACGTTGCTGGGGGCAATAACCAGCAAGCCGCTGGCAGAGGCGGAAGCAGAGCTGCCCCTGGCACTTCAGGGCCGGAACCGGCGCTATGTCAGCCCGGTCATTCAGCTCAGGCAGAATCTGGACCTGTACGCAAATGTACGCCCGGTTACTGACATGACCGGTGAAGACAGATTTCGCTTTGTCGTGATCAGAGAAAACACCGAAGGTCTTTATGCGGGGCTGGACTTCGGGCATGTCCCGGATGCGCTGGTGCCCTTGCTTGAAGAGCGCGAAGCACTTGGCGCGCCGTGGCAGCGGGAAGGGCAGGAGGATGCGACCGTCACGTTGCGCCTGCAGACGCGAAGTGGTTTGACTCGTATTTTTGAATACGCATTCGATTACGCGCGCAAGAACAACTTCACCCGGGTCACGTTTGTCGACAAGCCGATGGTGCTGCGACACAGCAGTGCGTTTGCACGGGGTATCTTCGAAGAAATCGCACAGCGTTATCCGGACATAACCGGTGTTATCGAAAATGTCGATGCGGTTGCCTTGTGGATGGTGCAACGGCCCGAACGCTTCGGGGTGATTGTTGCCGAGAACATGTTCGGCGACATCCTTTCCGATCTGGGTGCTGGCGTGATGGGTGGCCTGGGTTTTGCGCCCAGCGGCAACTTTGGCAATTCAGGTGCTTACTTCGAACCTGTACATGGCAGTGCGCCTGCTCATGCAGGGTTGAACAAGGCCAACCCCAGCGCGATGTTCATGGCCATTGCACTGATGCTGGAACATCTGGGATACCCGGCCCAGGCGGCATGTATCACTCACGCCGTCAGCCTGGTTTCACAATCTGGCGTTCGCAGTTACGACCTTGGCGGTTCCCACACCACTGACCAGGTGGGCGAAGCGATTGTCCAGCAGTGCATCGAGTTGCAGGCCAGCTCTGTCGGGTACCGCATCGGGCAGGCCTCAGCTCAGGGAGAACGTCATGTCAGCGCATATTGAACCGGTGGCAATTACGCAAACCGTGCTGGACGCATGTGAACATCTGGATACCGCTTCGCTGTCTGATGCACTGGACAGTCTCGGGATCAATGGAGGGCTGCCGGGTATTGTTTCGCAAGTGCCGGGCACTCGTTGTGTCGGTGTTGCGTTCACCGTGCAGTACGAAGCTGTCGATACGCCAAGGGCATTCAAAGGGGCTGCCAACTACATCGATCATGTGCCTTGCGGCGCGGTGATTGTCTCCTCCAACGCCGGGCGTCATGACTGCACGGTATGGGGCGATATCATGACCCACTTCGCCTTGGCCAACGGCATCAAAGGCACTGTTATCGATGGCGTGGCACGTGATATCGATACCGTTATCAGGTGCAACTATCCGTTGTTCAGTCGTGGCCGTTTCATGCAGTCAGCCAAGAACCGCGCACAACTCAAAGCGGTACAAGTGCCTGTGGTCATTGATGGGGTTACTGTCCGGCCCGGTGATCTTCTGGTCTGTGATGGCAGTGGTTGCGTGGTTATTCCACAGCAACTGGCCGCCGAGGTTGTACGCCGTGCTCAGGCGGTCGAGCAGACTGAGCGCAGCATTATCGAGGCCATATCCACGGGCTCGACACTGGAGAATGCCCGCAGCACCTATCGTTACGACCAGCCCTGGCTGACGGACGCTGAAAAAGTCAGCGTGGGAGAACGACCATGAATCAGGCTTCCCGATTGGCAGCACGCGCAAATGTGCCTGAACCTCAAACTCGACTCAGCGCACTTGAGTCTCCCGACATGGATGTCGCTGCCTTCAAGAAAGCCATGCGCCGCCTGACGTCGACCGTCACCCTTGTGGCAACCGAACATGAGGGCACGCCTTACGGTATGGCAGCCACTGCCGTCAGTTCGGTATGCAGTGACCCGCCGTCCATTCTGGTGTGCATCAATCACAGCGCCAGCGTTTACCTGCCTTTGCTTGAGCGGGGAAAGTTCTCGGTCAACCTGTTGCAAACCGGGCAGGCGGAACTGGTCAGCGTGTTTGGCGGCGCGGTCAACGGGCCTGCGCGGTTTGAAAGCGGAGACTGGCAGCAGGACCAGGGAGTGCCGTATCTGCGCACGGCCCAGGCGACGCTTTTCTGCTCGGTGGCCCAACGAATGACCTGCGGCACTCACGAGATCATTATCGGGCTGGTCGAGAAAACAGCAGTGGCCGAGGTGATTTCCCCGCTGCTCTGGCAAGACGGTAAACCGGCGGCTTCAACGCCGCTTCTGGTTTGACTACGTGTTCTTATACTTCTTTTTATAAATGGAACTGACTATGAAAATGGAATTGTTCGATGCTCACTCCGTCACCGATGACAAGGCGGTGTATCTGATCAATGTTGTGCAGGTCAATGAAGGTGCTCAGGATCTGGCTATCGAGATTCTTGAAGAAACGGTCAGTTATGTCGCACGTACTTACAGTGCGTTCAAATGGAGCCGGTTGATGAAGAGCACGGACGGCAAGACCGTCATCAATCAGGCGCAATGGAGTGATCGCAGTCAGTTCGAGTCGCTGTTTACCGACAAAGAGTTTCTGTCGCGATACTCGCGGTTAAAGGAAACCGGTACCTGGGAATATCACCTCTATAACGTGGCCGAGTACATCACCCCTGAAATTGCACTACAAAAAGCGGGTTGATCCATTAACTGCAGAGGAGGGCGGCGTATACGTCGCCTTCGTCTGACATTCACCCGGCTTTTCACAGGTATCAGCGATGGCCACGATCAATACAGCACTGACTTCTCTTCTTGAAATTGAACATCCTCTGATTCTGGCACCGATGGGCGGGGCGTCCGGAGGGCGTCTGGCGGCTGCGGTTTCCCGGGCCGGTGGTCTTGGTCTGGTGGGTGCCAGTTACGGCGACCCGCAATGGATGGCGCGTGAACTGGAGATGATGCACGACGTGCAGCAACCATGGGGTGTGGGCCTGGTCATGTTTACCGTGGCGAGGCAGTTCGAATTGCTTCAGCTGGCTCTCGAGTACCGCCCGGCAGTGGTTGCGTTGTCGTTTGGCGATGTACGTCCTTTCGTCCGGCCCATTCAACAGGCCAACGCCAAAGTCATCGTTCAGGTGCATGACGTCGACCAGGCGCTAGAAGCGCTGGACGCCGGTGCCGATGCGCTGATCGTGCAAGGCGCCGAGGCGGGTGGTCACAGTTTGCGCCGAGCTTCATTGCCGCTGTTTCCGGCAGTTCGCGACGCGGTGGGTGACGATGTTGTGCTTATCGGTGCCGGCGGGATTGCCGATGGCCGTGGCATGGCTGCTGCGCTTGCGCTCGGCATGGATGGCGTGATGATGGGGACGCGCTTTCTGGCTTCGCAGGAAGCACTGCCTTCCGAACGGGTAAAACAGCGCCTGGTGCAGGCTGTCGCGAGCGATACGGTGCGAACCCGGATCTTCGATGAGGTGCGCGGCATCGACTGGCCGCAGGGCTACAGCGGACGAGTGATCGCCAATAAATTTTCCGACAGTTGGGTAGGTGAGGAGCAGGCGTTTGCTGCATCAGCCGATCAATTGCGTCTTGAGTATGAAGCAGCACTGGCGGCCGATGATGTGAGTATCAGGGCGATCTGGGCCGGCGAGGTGGCGGACCTGATCAAGGAGGTGCTGCCCGCACAGCTCATTATCGAGTCAACCCTGCGCGGCTATGCCACCAGTGTTGAACGTCTGCGCACGACCCGCTGACCCGTCAGGATGGATCAACGACCGGACCCGCTCGAAACAGCGGGTCTTGTCATTTTTGCAGGAGCAAAAGCCATGAGTCATTGCATCACCTGCCAGACCTTCGGTGTCGGGCAATCAAGCGTATTCATTCTTTCACCGGTGATGCCGGTCTGGGACGCGGGTGGCTTCGCCAAACCGCTGATCGAGCATTTCACTGCGGCGGGTTATCAGGTCAGGGTTTTTGATTCCCTGTCCCTGCCGGTCAAGGCGGGCGAAGACTTTGACGGGTTTACCCAGCGCTGGGTCAGCGCGCTAGAGCCTTGGGGTGTGCCGGATCTACTCGTCGGCGTGGCCTTGGGTGGTGCGTTGGTACAGGCGTTGGCAGGCACTTCATTACTGCGTTCGACGCCTGCGTTGTTGCTGCTTTCTTCCCCCGCCAAAGCCGATGCGCTGCTGGATTCCAGGCTGGGACGTATGGCGGATCTGGCAGAACAAGGGGATGTCGAGCAAGCCAAACGCCTGCTGGACGATCTGGTGTTGCCTGAAGGCCAGAAACACGAGCACCCGTCCGTCAGCGAGAATGACGCAACGCTATCAACCCAGGGACAGCGTCTGACCCTGGGATTCCGGCTACTGAGCGGTCTGGATATCAGTGAGTGCCTGCTCGATTACAAAGGGCGTGTGCTGAGCGTGTTTGGCGAAAAGTCGCAACTGGTGGGGGCGGGTCATGTGCTGCGTACCAAAGGCCACAAACAACGCTCACTGTGTGTGCCGGATGGCGGGATGCGCCCGCTGGCGGATGATCTGGACCGGGTGCTGGAGAGCATCGATACATTTCTGATCGCCAGAGCGGAGTGTGTGCAATGAGTCAGATCGAGGAGCCAGGCTTCATTGATGTGCATTATCACGCCAATCCTGACGCGTTCATTCGCCGTCATGGCGCGATAGAGGCGGGCCGGCGCTACGCGGCGGTGCAGGGCCGGGTCGTATTGAAAAATCACCTGGGATGCACGGCGGCCCAGGCATGGGAAGCACGCAATCAGGGTTTTCCGGTCAGTGGTTCAGTGGTCCTGAACGAGATCGCTGGCGGCATCGACTACCGCGTGGTCGAGCGCAGTCTCTGTTTGCGCGGCGATGAACCTGGACGTTTCATTGTGCACTTGCCAACCGTCACCGGCAGAACGCAT
Organism: Pseudomonas sp. Pme6b; assembly: GCF_058129925.1. Classification (NCBI taxonomy): domain Bacteria; kingdom Pseudomonadati; phylum Pseudomonadota; class Gammaproteobacteria; order Pseudomonadales; family Pseudomonadaceae; genus Pseudomonas; species Pseudomonas sp. Pme6b. The sequence continues at coordinate 3,572,928 of NZ_CM176704.1, read as the reverse complement.
ACCAGCACGCTGGCCCGCAACCTGAGCCATCCGCTGTTGCGCGAAAAGCCCATCAAGCCTGCCAGAGTGACAGCGCAGAACGGACGCCTTACGCCGCAGACGCTGGATATTCTCAAAATGGCCCGTGACTATCCGCTGGTCATCTCGACAGGGCATGCCGACGCCGATGAAGTCAGGATGCTGATCGAGGAAGCACTGCGCATCGGTGTGCCAAGGCTGATGCTCAATCAGCCCGCCAACCCGTTGACCGGTCTGAAAGCAGCCGAGCTTGCGGTGATTGGCAGTGAGCCATCGGTCTACATCGAACAGACGGCGCTGACCTACTTGTTGGGCTATCAGGACCGACAGGATTTCACTAAGGTATTGAGTCATGTTCCCAATGTGGTCTACAGCTCCGACCTTGGGCAGACCAGTCAGGTCGATGTGCACGAGTGGCTGTCGATGAGCGGGCAGTGGTTCGACGCGTTCGGTTTGAGTTGCGAGCGTCGTGCCGAGATGACTCTTTTGAATCCACAACGCATGCTGGCCATTTAAATCGTTCGGGTAAAGCTCCCTGGCTAACTACGCCAGGGAGTCCTCATCATCAGGCTACTTCGGCAGCTACTTTCGGAGTGATTGCCTCGACAGTGATTGCTTCGCGCAGGCCCGCCTGTTCCATCAATGGCAATGTTTCTCTGACGAAATCCTTTATGCCTTCGTGGTAATCAAGCCATGTCAGTGCGATGCCATCGATCCCCCAGTCAGAATATTTCTTGAACAGTTCCACGATCTGCTCCGGAGTGCCTACCAGCGGCACGCCTGCAAACCCTGCCTTGAAATGAAAGCGAAAACGGACCGCGTCTTCCGGGGTGAAAATACCGGTCTGAATGCCCAGCTCGCTGGTGATGATATCGCAGCCCTCATCGTCACCCAGCTGGTTGGCGTAATAGTCCAGGTAGGCGTCCGCTTGTTCTTGCGTGTCCTTCTGCACCACGTAGCCGTAACACCATATCTTTATATCGCGGTCGAACTCCTGCTTCGCCAGGTCCTTATAGGATGCAATCTGCTGACGCACGGCGTCTTCACCGTCCAGGTGTTTGACGATCAGGAAGGCGGCATCACAGTGTTTGGCGCAAAACCGTTTGCCGCGCGGTGAACCGCCGGCATTGATCAGATAGGGGGTGTTGAGGGGGTGCGGCTGCGAGATAGCGTCGCAGATGTTGAAATATTCTCCTTTGAAGTTGAACGGTGTTTGCTGTTCCCAGGCATTTTTTGCGATGTGCAGCCACTCTTCCGCGTAGTCGTAGCGTTTGTCGTGTTCCATCATCTGGCCGTTGAACATGCGCATTTCCGCGCCGTACCAGCCGCACAGAATATTCAGCCCGAAGCGCCCGCTGCTGATGTGATCGATGGTCACCGCCTGCTTGGCTGCAAACAGCGGATGAACCGTGGGCAAGTGCGATGTGGTGAACACGGCAATCTGGTTGGTCAGGGCGGCAATACCGGCAGCCCAGGTGTAGGTTTCGAAACAGACACCGCCGGTGTTGTTGGTGCCGCCAAAACCTTTCCAGCGGCCTACCGGTATGAAGGCTTCAAACCCCGCATCGTCGGCCACCCGGGCGATTTCCAGATTACCTGCCCAATCGTCTCCGCGAAGGCGTTCCGGCGCATTGGTGACGGTGCAGCCGCCCTCGGTGTTAGTGGAGAAAACACCCAGCTGTATCTTGTTGCGGCTGCTGCGCATCGGGTTAGGTTTTATCGGATAAGCTTTTTCAGTGCGCATGATGACCTCCCAGGTCGGTTTTATGTCGTTCTTCCCTGCTAGATCCTTTGCCGACAGTGGCCGTGTAGGCGAAATACTCGCTCAGGCATGCTCACTGCGTCGGGTCGGGAAATACGGCAGCACATACTCTTCCAGCTCCTGTAACACTTCCGTGGCCGGACGTCTCAGTGGTTTCAGGTTCAGCGCAACATGCGAAACGCCCTGTTCCCGTTGACGCTGCCACAGCTCGATGAGGGCGTTGCGCCCTGTACTGATGCCACGGCCGACTTTCATGGGCGCGTCCTTGTTGTCCTCCAGATCAAAGAACGTCGCATAACCGTAGGGCTTGAATCGTTTTTGCTCGTTGGCATCGCGCCAGTGATTGATCACGTCGGGCAGGGTGTTGAAGCCACTCTGATGCCATATCCAGGCGTCCATATGGTTGGCCAGCCATTTGATGTCCTGCTGACAGCGACCGATGGCGAGCATCGGCAACCGCCCGAAAAAAGGTTTTGGCAGTAGGTCCAGCGTGCCATTGAGTTTCCCGTAGTGGCGCGACGTGAAGGCCGGAAAAGAGTGCTCGGTTACGGCGTGCAGCATCTCGACCCCCTCTCTGAAGCGCTCTGCGCGTGTGTCGAAATTCTCGCCGAATGCAGGGTATTCGCCGGGCCGATCACCCGTCGACAACCCCAGCAGGAAGCGTCCCTCCAGCAATACATCAAGGCTGCAGGCCTGTTTGGCGACCATCAGCGGGTTGCGCAGCGTCAGTACGATACCGGCTGTACCGATGCAGATTTGTGTGGTCACCGCAGCAAGCAGTGCTGCATACACGAAAGGGTCGAATATCTGGCCAGCGTCACCAAAGCCTGGGTCGAGAAGCGGTACATCCCTCAGCCAGAGTGCTGCAAAACCGGCTTTGTCGGCCTGTTTTGCGAGGGCAATGTGATTTTTCATGGTCGGCGCGGCAGCGTCGGGATAGCCTTCCAGCGGCGCAATCAGGCCGAAGGTGAGATGGCCCGGTGCGAACACCTTTGCAAAGGCAGGATGCCGCTGTGTTCCGGTCATCTCATGTGGGCTCACTTGGCTTCTCCCGCCAGGTCAAGCGTGTCGGATGGCTCGAGTGGCGGTTCGTCATGAGCGCGCACGCGACCAAGCAGCGCAAAGACCGCCACGGCCGTCAGCACGGTGGCGGCGCTGAGAATGAACAGCAGATTGCGGAACGCGGTGGCGTACTGTTGGTGCAGCAGTTCTGCCTGGCCGGGCAGAAGACCGATCGCATTCTGCAGGTCGCCCAATGCGGCGCGGTTGGCAGCGTTTGTCACCACATCAGGCGCGACACCCGTCAGGGCATCGAACAGACCCCACTGAATGAACGTGGCGAGCAGTGCGCCTGCGATCGCAATGGCTATGCCGTCGGCAGACACGCGTACGGCATTGAAGATGCCGGTAGCCATACCGGCGCGTTCCTTTTCAACCACACTGATCGCCATGCCATCCATCAGCCCCCAGGGCAGACCGATGCCGATGCCGATCAAGGCCATCGGCAGCAAGGCGGTTTTGATTGCTCCGCTGTCCAGCGCCAGCGCGAGCCACAGCAGGCCGACAGCCACCAGCAGCAAACCGATACCGGACAGTAGCCCGGAGGTGAAACGACGTGCCAGCTGTGCGGCAAGCATCGGTACGATCAGCAGGGGCGCGGCCAGTGCGGTCATCATTTGCCCGGTTTCCAGAGCGCTGAGACCGTCGATGCCAATGAAGCGCGCTGGCAACATGATGATCAGCACGACAAAGAAAAATGCCGGACTGGCCGCAAGAATCTGCACGCCGACAAAGCGCGCGCTCTTGAACAGCGACAGATCAAGCATGGGTCTGGCCACGCGCCGTTCCACTGCAATGAATATCCAGAACAGCAACAGTGAACCGATAATGCCGCCCATGACCAGTGGATGGGTCCAGCCGTCTTCAGGGGCGAGCAGGATTGCGTAGGTGAACAGGGTCAGTGCCGCGGTAAAGCTGATCGCTCCTGGCCAGTCCATGCCGGTGGCATTGGGGTCTCTGGATTCTGTAGCGCTGAAAAGCACCAGAAAGAATCCTGCAACCCCAATAAGAGCCGTTGCGTGGAATGACCATTTCCAGCCAGCCGAGTCGACCAGCGAGCCCGCCGCGAGAGGGCCGAAGGCCAGGCCTATCCCGAACGTGGTGCCGAGCAGGCTGAATACTCGGGTGCGGTCAGCTCCATGGAAGGTCTGGGCCAGCGATGACATTGCGCCAGCGAACGCCGCTGCACCGCCCAGCCCCTGAATCAGGCGAAGTACATCAATCTGCACGACGGATGACGCCATCGGAATGGCAAAGGTCGACAGCACGAATATCGCCAGTCCGATCAGCCATACGCGTTTTCTGCCGTAGATATCCGTCAGGCTGCCAGCGGCCATCATGGCGCTGCCGTAAGTCAGGATGTAAGCGTTGATGACCCACGTGAGCTCGACGGCTGATCCGCCCAGCGCCTTGTTTATCGAGGGCAGGACCACGGCAGGGCCAGTGAAGCACAACGGAATCAGGATGCCTGTCAGGCAGGCGGCAAACAATTGTCCCCAGCGTCTGGTAGCAGACGATGCTTGAACCTGGCTTGCTGAAGTCATGTGCAATTTCCCTGTGAAGCGTGCGCAGTTTTCGGTGCATTGCACGCATTTATCCAAGGGCAGTTGCCCTGTCGGGAGATTAGGGGTTGCGTCTGCAAACAAAAACAGGCTTATGTTCCGAAGGTATAGGACAGGGCTGTCCTTAATAGGAGTGGGTATTGGAATCGCTCGGTAGCATTGCGGTGTTTGTTCTGGTCGCTGAAACACGGAGTTTTACCCAGGCTGGAAAACGCCTGGGCATTTCATCGTCGGGGGTAGGCAAGAGTATCGGCCGTCTGGAAGAGGGCCTGGGTGTCAGGCTTTTTCATCGCAGTACGCGCAGTATTGCCATGACCCTGGAGGGCTCGATATTTCTGGAGCGCTGTCGCCGTATTCTGTCGGAGCTTGAAACGGCAGAAATGGAGTTGAGCAATGCCAGGGACCTGCCCAGAGGCCGGTTGCGCATCAGCCTGCCCTTGGTCAGCGGCCTGGTCATGCCGGTCATCATCGAGTTCATGCGCACCTATCCCGATATCGAACTGGACATCGATTTTTCCGACCGCATGGTCGATATCATCGAGGAAGGCTTTGATATCGTCCTGCGCACGGGAGACCCTGGCGACTCGGGCCTTATGTCGAGGCGGATGGGGGGCTTTCAATTGAAAATCGTCGGCGCTCCGGACTATTTTGCCCGGCGCGGGACACCTCAACATCCAGCAGACTTGAGTCGGCACGCCTGTCTGTTGCACAAGTTTCCCTCTTCGGGCAAATTTGAACACTGGCCGCTACGTCGCGAGGCCGGTGCCGATGATCTCGATTTGCCCCAGGTGATGGTGTGCAACACGACGGAAGTTCTTGTTGATGTTGCGCGGGCGGGGTTGGGAATTGCCTGCCTGCCGGACTTCATGATTTCATCGGCCATTCGCAGTGGCGAGTTGGTGCCAATACTGACCGACTACACGGTGCACACCGGAAGTTTCAGGTTGCTCTGGCCATCGAGCAAGCACCTTTCCCTGCGCCTGCGGGTATTCATCGACTTTATGCACGCCCATTTGTTTGCTCCTGCGTCTGTGTGACTGCGCGGACCGAGCATGTAGCACCTGACAAGGAGCATTGGCATGTACACGCTTTTTGGCACAGAGGGTTCGGGGTCCGCAGCCATCGAGATAGCGCTTTGGCGCTGCTCGGTTCCTTTTACCTTGTTCAGGGCCTGCGCGTGGGAGGAGGGGCCAGGCAAGGAAGCATTGCGGCGGGTCAACCCATTGCTGCAGGTGCCCACACTGGTCCTGGCCGATGGCACGGTGCTCACCGAAAGCGCTGCAATTCTGATTCATCTGGGACTGGAGCATCCCGAATCCGGGCTGCTGCCCAGCAAGCCTGCCCTGCGCGCTCAAGCCCTTCGCGCGCTGGTCTACATCGCCGCCAACTGCTACGCCCCGATCGGGATTATCGATTACCCGCAGCGCTGGCTGTCGGGCTCCGACGATACGCTGGATACGCTACTCGAAACCGGCACCCGCGCGCGGTTGCATGAAAACTGGGAGACATTCGCGGATCTGTTCGCTAACGCAGGCTTCTGGCGTTGTGATGATCCCGGTGCAGTGGAGATTCTGGCCAGTATCGTGACCAGATGGGGCGGTGCGCGCGAGCATCTGCATACCACCCGGCCTGACTTTCATGCGCTGCTGTTGCAGGTCGACGCTCAGCCGGTGGTCAGCGCGGTGATAAGGCGTCATTGGGGCTTGAGAGGTCTGGGGGCGTGATTAAAGCAGACCCTTTTGAAGACGTGACGGCAGAATGGACTCAAACCATCGTCTCTTAGTCGGCTGTAGGCAATGCTCGCTAATCCAGCGGCCCCAGCACCTTTCGATAGCGCTCGTCGCCATTACGGGTATGTAGCGTGAACACGATTTCCAGCCCGTCGGGATTGTCTTCCCTGTGGCTGTCGAGCGGTTGCCAGCCTCCGACAGTTCTCCAGACCCTTATTTTTGCCTCGACGACCTGATCGAGCACCGCTATTCCTTCGTCGGGAGCGGGTAGGGGGTAGCGGTTGCTGCTGTCTGCGGCCGCGCGATACAGAGTGTTGTCCTTTAGCCACCAGCGGATTCGCTGCAGTCCTTCCCCGGCCGTGGCCGCACTGCGAATGACGTCAAGGCGCATACCGTTTCTTTCCGCACTGCAAATACTGATGGGTATCAACGTTTTTGCCTGCGGATCGGTTTCTTCACCAGGCAGCGGGTTTTGCAGCTCGACGCCTGCACGCATGGCCACGTCGCGCTCCAACTGGTTCAGCGCTCGCAGTACCGACTCGGTGTGCCCGGTGCTTTCGCGTAACTGGATATCGGTGCGAGTCATGCTCTCCAGCCCACGCCAGGCAATCAGGCTGACGATGGTCATCAGCAGGATAGCCACCATTACTTCCAGTAATGTGAAGCCGCTTTGCCTTGCTTTCATGGAGGGCTGACCACCTGCAGTTGATCCAGCGAGCTACGCTGCAGGCTCAAGGATCGTTCACCGTCAGAGAGCTGGATGCGCAGCGGTGCGACGATCCATTCGGGACCTGACACCACTCGTTGCGCCGGGTCTACGCTGATGCGTATGGAGGGTGTTTCCCAGGCTCTGAAACGCAGCTGCGGGTCGTTCATGAAGCGGTCGTAGCCCACACCTTGCTCGGCACGTCGTGCGAAACCAAAGCCTTTGCCATCGACCAGCAAGGTGATTGGCCGACCGTCGACCCTGGCCTCGACCTGTGCAATGTGCAGCATATGTGCAAGGCGTTCAGCGTCCTTGCGCAGCAAAGCGGCAGGATCGGGTTTGATGCTCATGCTCACCGTTGCGCTGACGGTGCCAATGATGACCAGAACCACCATCAACTCGATCAGAGTAAAACCCCGTTGTGTGTCCATACTCATGATCGGAGGCTCCCTGATGACGCTTGCATACTGATCAAAGCGGGTGCCAGGCATTCTGATGCAGTGATGTAGACTGCTCCGGCAGACGAACAGGAGGTTCAGTCATGGCATTTTCGTTTCATCCATTATCAGCGCCGCGCCTGGTGCAATCGGCGGCCTTGATTGCAGCACTGGCGGGTATCGCACTCTGGTCGTCGCTGTTGCTTGCGCTCGAGCCTGTGCGCGCACCCTTGCCGGAAAGCGCGGCTCCCGCTGCCGATGTCGGCAGTCCTGCCCGACAGTGGTTCGCCAACCAGCCACTTCAGGTCCGGATCAAGGTCACCGGTGTCATGACCGGGAGCAAAGGCGCGGTGGCGATTCTCACTGTCAACGATAGACCGGCGCGCAGCTATCTGGCGGGGGAGTTGCTTGCCAAGGATGTACGTCTGGTGGCTATCGAGAGTGACGCAGTAGTGATCGAGCAGGGTACCGAGCGCACACGATTCAAGGTCGCCAGCCTGGCAGGCCTGCCGGAGTTGCCCAGCCTGCTGCGTCGTTGAAACGCTCATGGAGACTCTTTCGGCTGGCGTCGGATCGCTATAACGGTATCGAGGCGGGCCAGTGGTGGCGCTTTATTGTCCCGCTGTAATACTCGCAGACTGACCCGCATCAACATTCCGTCTGCACTGGCTTTGAGTGTCTGTTCACAGGTCAGCGAGCGCCTGCCCTGGTCGCACTTGCGGGCTGTGAAACCAGGCCTGAGCCTTGTCATCATGCGTAATTCGGCCAGTTGGTTCTGCGCCTCCAGCAGCGCAATGGCGCGGTCGCGCAACACACCGTTGTTGAAGGTCATTACCCCGCTCAAGCGCACGGCCGCCGCCATTGCCACGGCGATGATCAACAGCGCCACCCGACGCCCTGGGCATACACAAACGGGTAGACCTTATGGCTGGTACTTCCAGTGTGGTAGTTGTTGTAAAGATGAACCTGACCAAACCGCACGCGCGGCCCGCGAGAGGAAATATTCTCGAACAACGAGTTATGAATGGTCACCTTCAGTTTGCCGTCATCGGTTGTTTTACTGTCACTTGAACCGATCAGGTTATTCTTTTCATGATTCCGGAACACGGAATACGAGATGGTGACGTAGTTGGCGCCGTTCTTGACGTCCAGTGCGCCATCATGGTGTCGTTTTGGACGGCCATTGGCCGTGCCATTCTGATCATCGGTACGACGGCCGTCGGTAAACGTCACATGATCGATCCATACATTGCTGGCACCTTCGACCGTCAGCCCGTCGTACTCCGAGTTCCAGTTGCCGGCGCTGCCATCTTCCGGGTCCCAAGGGTTTTCAATGGTCAGGTTGCGAATGATGACGTCGTTTTCCTTCGCGTAGAAAAACCCTTCCCTTATCTCGGCACTGCTGGAGGTGCCGACAATCGTGGTTTTGCCGGGGATGTCCAGGCGGGCGCGCTGCTTCATATCAGAGGTTTTGGTGTACGGTTTGCCCTCGCTGACATCAATAACCCCTGTCACCTTGATGATCCGGCCGTTGCTGCCTGCCGACGCAGCCAGTGCGGCTTTCAGCTCGGCGGCGTTTTTCACCGTATAAATGTTATTCGCTGCTGCCCTCGAACCACCCTTGGTGCCCCCGTTTTGAGTAGCCCAACCGGTAGTGGCAATATCGGTGGCGGTATCGGCGTGGGCAGACAGGCTGACAGACAATAGCGATACAAGAATGCCGCCCGTCAATGCGAGCGGCGTTAAACCATGAGGCTTCAACATATAATCTATTCCTTGATTAATGTGTGTACAACGTGCAGTTATTGCAACTGCGTATCCCACAGCAAACATCCTGTTGCCAAGGCAGTAGCGCAAACAGAATGTTTGCTGTTGATTGAATATAGTCGTGAATCGGAAAGCGCCATTGTTGTGAGTGTATTTTTTGTAAAAGAGAACCCACGCTGTTTATTTTTTACAGGCATCTAACGCGCAATAAGTACATTGCTATTGTCGCCATGATGGTAATGTAATTCATGAGGTGAATGCGTCTGATGCGGCCTTGTTATTCATCTAATGAATAACAAGGCCGCGTCAGACGTCTGTGAAGTAGTGGGGCGCTTAATTCGTTGAATTGATCGGACCCAGTATTCTCAGATAGAGATGCACGGTCGTCCCGTTTTCAGGTGCTGTTTCGACGCGTGCGCCTCCGCCTGCGTTCACCGCAAACTCCTGCACCTGAACAAGGCCCAGGCCGGCACCTGGTTCGGAGCGTCTGGTGGTGAAGAAGGGTTCGAATATCTGTTCCTTGAGATCGGCGGCCATGCCTGGGCCATTATCAGCCACGCTGAGTACCAGGTAGTCGCCTTCCGGCAATCGTGGGTCTTCCTTGACTGACTCCAGTCGAGTGGCGATATGTACCTTGCCAGACCCTGACATTGCATCACGGGCGTTGGCCAAGAGGTTCAATACGGCGGCGTGCAACTGCGCTTCGGCGCACAGGACGCCCCAGCCCTGTGCGCTAAGGTCGAACGACAGTTCCAGATTGTCGCCTGCCGAGCGCAATAACAGATCACGGGCGGCATCGATCCGTTCGCTGACATCGATGCAGATCAGTTCGGGGCCGTCCTGACGAACGCTATCGAGCAAACGGGTGACCAATTGTCGACCGTGATCCACAGCTCGCAGGCCCGTGTCACTGAGCGTCTCGACATCAGCTGGGCGACGCGAGCGCATGCGGACAAGTTGCAGGCTGGCGCTCAGCGCCTGGAGCAGGTTGTTGAAGTCGTGGGCGATGCTCGCTGTGAGCATTCCCAATGACGACACCCGCTGTGACTCGCGCAGATTGCGTTCAACGGCCAGGCTTTGACTCTGTGCGCTTTCGAGTCCCAGGGCCAGTTCTGCGGCATGTTGGTCGCGTTGTTGTGTAAGCAGGCGATATTGCATCAAGGCTGCGGTCTGGCGGGCCAGTGCCAGCAGGGCCAGACGTTGTTGTTCGGTCAGAACACGCGGCCAGATATCGATTATACACACCGTGCCCAGCGCATGGCCCGTGTCGGTGCGAATCGGTGCGCCTGCATAAAACCGGATATAAGGAGGGCCCAGCACCAGCGGGCTTTCTCTGAAGCGGGGGTCGGTGGTTGCATCTTCTACGACCAGCACATCGGAAGGTTGCAGGATTGCGTGTGCGCAGAAGGCCAGATCGCGATGGGTTTCCTTGACGTCCAGGCCGATGCAGGCCTTGAACCACTGGCGTTCCCGGTCAACCAGCGAAACCAGGGCGATGGGCGCGTCGCACAGCGTGGTAGCGAGCAGCACAATGTCGTCGAAGTCCTGCTCGGGAACGCTGTCCAGTATCCTGAGATGCTCAAGAGACAGGACTCGTTCTTCTTCGTTGGCAGGAAGTGGCGCAGGGTGGTGGGTCATGGGGCGCACCGCGATCAGATGAGATAAGGTCTTATGATGCCTATGATTTATACAGGGCAGCAAGGTACACAGCGTATAAATGCACGCGATCCGGCCGGACGCGTCAGACTTCAGTTCTGTGCCTGTCGCGAACGCTGAACCGTCCAGCGCGTCGACAGCCGTTACACGATAGCTCAACTGTACCGCCTTCGTTGCCGGTCTTGATCGGGTTCTCGCGTTTTGCCGTGAATGCTCATTGGCGGCTTGGGCAATGAACCCGGTCAGTTGGAATCGTGGGTTTAAAGAAGGTTTCATGTAGCGTTATTAGTAGGAGGCGTATAATAGCTATAAAAGTACATTCGTAATAAGAAGTCTGCGGGTGTTGGCAATGCGCGTCCGGCATCCCTAAGTAGTTTGCTTGTAACTTATTGTGCCCATAGTGTGCCTGTTATGTAATAAACTGCCTGGCGATTTTTGCGTGGGCAAAGATCGTTGGTTAATCACTAACGTGTGTATTCTTCAGGAGCATTGCTGATGCCCGGCCCAAATGATTCAAGTCCTGCCGAACTTTTGCCCGAAGGGTCTCCCGACGACAGAGTCACCAGCCTGTTGTGGGGGCCGTTCTGGTTAGGCGATTCAACCGGTACTCACCTCACTTACAGCTTTCATACTGCCAACTCCGTCTATGCCACTGACTACAGTCGCTCTCAGGAGCCCAGCGATGCCTATTCACTGACCGATGCCCAGGCAGCGGCGGCAAGAAGTGCGTTGGGTGCATGGAGTGCAGTGGCAGACATCAAGTTCACCGAGGTTCAGGACACCCCGGACAATGTCGGAGACATTCGTTTTGGCGGCTTCAAGAGTCTGCAAAGTACTGAGTACGGCCAGGCTTACGCGCCAGGCACACTGGGCCGGTCCGGTGATGTCTGGATCGGGCCGAAAGTCAACGCGGCTGATCCTGCCAAAGGCACGGATGATTACCTGACGTTCATGCATGAAACGGGTCATGCATTGGGTTTGAAACATTCGTTTGAAGCCTCGCAATACAACGATGTTCTGCTCGATGCCAAGTTTGAAGATGCCCGTTACACCATCATGAGCTACACCAACAACTACAGTTTCAAACCCACCACGCCGATGTTGCTCGATGTGGCGGCCATGCAGTTCATATACGGTGCCAACACCAGCTATCACACCGGTAATGACGTCTACAAATGGGCACCCGATCAGTCGGTGTTCGAGACGATCTGGGACGCTGGTGGCAAGGATACGATCGATGCCAGCAATCAGGCTTCGTTTGTGAAGATCAACCTCAACGAGGGTGAGTTCAGCACCATCGGCAAGGCGTTCCTCGATTACAACCAGAATCCTGATGCCCCGACGCTGATGAACTCAGGGCTGGCGATTGCCTACGGTGCGCACATTGAAAACGCCATTGGCTCTGCTTTCAATGACACGCTGATCGGCAACAGCCTGGATAACGTGCTTGATGGTCGTGGCGGTCTGGACACCATGATTGGCGGTCTGGGTAACGACACCTACGTTATTGATCAGGCTGGTGAGCTCGCTTTGGTGCAAGAGAAGGCCAATGAGGGCATCGATACACTCAAGATCACCTATGACAACACATCGCCGGTTGCCACAGTGATCGACCTGAATGCCGGCCCGCTGGCCAACTTTGAAAACGTCCACCTCAAAGGTGAGGGCGAGTTCACTTTGCTGGGCAATGATCGCAACAATACCCTGATCGGTAACGATGCGAACAATGTGCTGTTCGGCGGCGCGGGCAATGACAAGCTGGTTGGCGGTCTGGGCGCAGACATCATGACCGGTGGCAGCGGCGCTGACCGTTTTGTGTTCAATGACCTGGCAGAAATGGGCAAAGGCCACGCCAGCGACGTGATTACCGACTTCAACAGCCAGCAGGGCGACAAGCTGAGCTTCCTGAAGATGGATGCCAACGTGGACACCAAAGCCCTTGATGCTTTCAGCTTCATTGGCAGCGGCGAGTTCACAGGCGCTGGCCAACTGCGTTTCGCCGACCACGTGCTGTCCGGCAACGTCAATGGTGATTTGCATGCAGACTTTGAAATCCAGCTGGTCGGTGTAACCGAGTTCCATGCTCACGATCTGGCGGTTTGATCGCTGACTTGAAATACCGGTTTCAATGACAGGACTGCGCCACGGACAGGCGCCGTTCTATCTGCTTGCCCATCGCCTCCTTCTTTCTTTCTCCTGCCTCTTCCCGCCGTTTTAACTGCGCACCGCAATTGGGCGACGCAGGGTTTTGAGCTTTTTTTGGCACCGTGACGGTGCTGTTACAAAATTTAAAACCACAAATTCAATATATCCAACAAAACCCACTTGACGCGCCAGCCCCTGCTGAATGTAATGCGCCGACAGTCGTCGGCACTGGGCATTGCGCAGAAGTATCTCACTGATGAAAGAGGTATCTACATTGATTGAGCCACAGCCATCGTCCATGCCTACCGTGATTGAAGCTGCCGCGCTTGTCCGCAAAGGCTGCATGACGCCGATACGCTTGACTGAGTTATGTCTGGCAACGATTGAAACCCACAATTCCACACTCAATGCGTTTGGTGACGTATACGCCGATGTCGCGCTCGAACAGGCCTGGACGATGACTGCCGAACTGCAGCGTGGTCAGGTAAGAGGTCCGCTGCACGGCATACCCTTTGGCATCAAGGACCTCTTTTCGACAGCGGGACTGCGCACCACGCGTGGCTCGTTGACTGCTCTGGACTCGGTGCCGGTCCAGGATGCACCGATCATTCGCCGCCTCAAGAATGCTGGTGCGATCATTCTGGGCAAGACAGCGACGACCGAATTCGGCTGGACCGGCGCGAGTACGTCACGGGTGTTCGGCAACGGGCGTAACCCCTGGGACCCGGCACTGACCAGTGGTGGCTCCAGTTCCGGCTCGGCGATTGCGGTGGCGGCGCGCATGGTGCCGGCCGCACTGGGCTCCGATGGTGGCGGCTCGGTGCGCATACCTGGCTCGTTCTGTGGTGCGTTCGCCCTCAAAGGCACTCTGGGACGCATTCCGACCTGGCCCTGGTCAGCCACCGAGATGCTCAGTCATGCCGGACCGATTACCCGAACCGTGCGTGATAGCGCGTTGCTGTTCGATATCCTGTCGGGGCCGGATCCGCTGGATCACCAGGCGCTGCCAGCCCCTGACGAGTCATTTCTGGCACGGTGTGACCAACCGTTGAGTCCGTTGCGTATCGGCTTCTGCCCGACGCTGTTTGACACACCGGTCGACGCGCAAATCGCCTCAGCAGTCGAAGCCGCCGTAGGCAACATCGCCAGGTCGCTGCCCGTCACGGTCAGCACGCTCAAACCGAACTGGCAGGACCCGCTGGCGACGTTCGAAACGCTGTGGGTTGCCGGGCGCGGTATTGCTTATGGCAAAGCGCTTGCGCAGCAACTGGACCAGCTTGACCCTGGCTTTGCCGATCTGATCAGGCGTTCTGCCCAGCACAGCCTGAGCGATTACTTGCAGGCACTTCAGCAGCGCGCTGCGTTTGCCAATCAGGTCCATGCGCTGTTTGAAGATTACGATTTGCTGATCATGCCCACGTTGCCGATTCTGCCGTTTGCTGCCGACGACGTGGCACCGGCCGGTTATGCCGGGCAGGACGGCGCTTTGCCGTGGGCGCGCTGGACGCCATTTACTTACCCTTTCAACATGACCGGCAACCCGGCGGCCAACCTGCCCTGCGGGTGGAGTTCCGGCGGGCTGCCCATTGGTCTGCAAGTGGTCGGGCCACGCTTTGCCGACGCTCAGGTGCTGCAGTTCTGTGCCGCTGTGGAAGCCATCGCGCCATGGGATCAACACTTGCCACCGATTTTGGGGCAGTAGCCATGTCCCTCTTGCTTGCGGATCAACGGCCAACGGGCCCGGACACTGGAGTTCTTACTTTGCAACGGAATGCCACCCCCATGCTCAATCAGCCGCGCCTGGACGAAATCATGCGCCTGCTCGCCCAACAGCAGCGTGTCAAGGCGTCGGACCTTGCACAATTGCTGTTCGTGTCCGAAGAGACCATTCGCCGCGACTTCAAGTATCTGGAAGAAGAGGGCCGATTAAGGAGAATTCACGGTGGCGCGATTCTGCCCAGATCCAGCGAAGAACTGCCTTTGCAGGAACGCAGCAGGCTCAAGCCCCGCGCCAAGGCAGGTATTGCTGCCCGCGCTGCGCAACTGGTCAGCGAAGGCATGGCGATCTTCCTCGACACCGGTACTTCGACGCTGGCGCTGGCCCAGCAACTGACGCGGTTCAGCCAGTTGAAGATCATCACCAATTCGCTGGACATCGCCCAGTTGATATCGCACCAAAGCGACAATCAGGTGCTGGTTGCGCCCGGCGATGTGCGGCGTACCGACAACGCCTTGATCGGGCCGCACACGCTGGAGTTCGCCCGGCAGTTTCATTACGACATCGCCTTCATGGGTATCGGCGGCATTGATCTGGACCTGGGGCTGATGGATTACCAGGAGCCGGAAGCCATGTTGCGCAGGACGCTGGTCAGGCACTGCGCGCGCAGTGTTGTGCTGGCTGATGATGGCAAGTTCGGTCATCGCACCTTTATCAATACTCTTCCGTTCGCCGCGATCACCACCCTGGTCACCAATCGCGCGTTATCCGACGAGTTTGTGACACGCCTGGAGAAAGATCATGTCGACACCCTCTATCCCTGAATTGATCGAGCCAGGTGCAGCTGATCTGGCGGCATTTGAAGCGCTGTTTCAGCAAAGCTCGGCCATTGGTGCAACACCGGCGGGTGGCTTGCACCGGCTGGCGGCATCTGCTGAAGACGGTCGGGTGCGCGACCTGTTTCGGGACTGGCTGAAAGAGCACGGCTTTGAAGTGCGTGTCGATGCGATCGGCAACCTGTTCGGCCTCATGACGTTTGATCCCCAGGCGCCTTATCTGCTGTGCGGTTCACATCTGGACAGCCAGCCGAGCGCGGGTCGTTTCGACGGTGTGTACGGCGTGCTTGCCGGTGCCGTCGCGGTGTCCAGTCTGGCGCGGCAACTGCGTGAACGCGGTGAAATACCTGCCTGCAATCTGGCCGTCGTCAACTGGACCAACGAGGAGGGCGCCCGCTTTCAGCCGAGCCTGATCGGCAGCGGTGTATTTACCGGGGCACTGGCCCTGGAAAATGCCTGGGAAAGCCGCGATGGCGATGGCATCCGTTTGAAGGATGCGCTGCAAGCCATAGGTTATCTGGGTAATGATCAGGTTGATTTGAACATTGCCGGATACGTCGAAATTCATGTCGAACAAGGCACTGGCCTGGAAAGCAGCCAGACGGCAATCGGCGTGGTCCGGGAAACCTGGGCCGCGTTGAAACGGCGGGTGCGTTTCGATGGCGAGCAGAATCATACCGGCCCTACGCCCATGGCCGCCCGCCGTGACGCATTGCTGGCCGCCGCACACACCATCACGGCGGTGCGCGACGAAGCCGGGCAACATGGCTTGCAGATGCACAGCTCGGTAGGACGTATCGAGGTGTACCCCAATTCACCCAATGTCGTGCCTTCCCGGGTCTCCCTGCTGATCGAGTACCGCTCCCGCGATGTCGGTCTGCTGAGCGCGGCAGGTGAACGCCTGGACGCAACGTTGCACACTATCGCCGACAGGACCATGACCGGGTTTGAGGTGGAAAGCAGCGTACTGCGCCCGCCCGCCAGGCTGCATGAAGGGTTTGCGGAACTGGCGCACGCAGTAGGCGGCGAGCTGGGCCTGTCGACCGCCGACAGCATGACGGTCGCCGGTCATGACGCGATCAGCATGAACCGCCATTACCCGGTGTGCCTGCTGTTCATCCCCAGCAGCAATGGCGTTTCCCATAACGAGGCCGAATACACCAACGATCAGGACATGCGCAACGGTTTGCGCATGCTGACCGGGCTGTTGTATCGGGCTTGCACCTCATCCGCTTCGTTTAGTTGAGGACTGACCATGTCATATGCTGACGACCTGACCACACGCCTGCTCGGCGCATTGGCAAACTGCGGGCTGGATGCGAACGCGCACACCGAGGTCGTTACGCAGGGCGTGGCATCGCCCTCCAGGCTGTCGACCGAATGGACGGGTTTTCGAGTGGCCGGTGCACAGGGCGCTGTTTACGCCAAGGTGCTGCATACCGATATGGCGCAACTGATTGATTTCGAAAAGGCAGCGCAGGCCAGTGAATGCGCAGGCCGTAGCGGCGCGGCACCGCGCTTGCTTGGCGCAGACACGGCCTGCGGTGTGCTGATTTTCGAGGATCTGGGTCTGGACTGGCGTGCTGCCCGGCTCGATGACCTGCTCGCGCCGGGCCACCTTCAGGCGCTGTGGGCGCTGAAGCGGCTGGTGCATGTCGGGCCTGTGCCTGATGTTGTGCGCTCGCCGATGATGGATATCGAGCGCCTTCGCACACTCTGCGAACGTGACAACGTTGCACTGCCCGCAGAACACCAATGGATTGACCGCTGTGTTGACATGGTCTGGCAGG
Organism: Pseudomonas sp. Pme6b; assembly: GCF_058129925.1. Taxonomy (NCBI): domain Bacteria; kingdom Pseudomonadati; phylum Pseudomonadota; class Gammaproteobacteria; order Pseudomonadales; family Pseudomonadaceae; genus Pseudomonas; species Pseudomonas sp. Pme6b. The sequence continues at coordinate 3,555,743 of NZ_CM176704.1, read as the reverse complement.
CATTGCAGACCCGCTCTGTGCAGGCGGTGCCGCTGCACGGCGACGGCGTTGCCAGCAATGTGATGGTGTCAAGCGAAGGCCGGTTGCGCCTGGTGGATTTCGACTACGGCGGCTGCATGGACCCTTGGTACGACGTTGCGATTACCCTCAACGAGCTTTATTCGTTTGAAAGCCAGTGGCGCGAAGGGATCAGCGCATGGGCGGGGCAGTGTCTGGAAGTCGACTATGCCGTCTGCCGCTTGTATGCGCTGATCAACGACTGGTACTGGACATTGTGGGGGCTTTGGGCAGGTGCGACGTCCGTGCGGCCACTGGAGTTTTCCAAGGTCGGTCAATGGACGCTGCTGCGTTGCCGGCAGTGTGTTCAGGACCCGCGCCTGGAAGGCTGGATGCGTCAGGTTCAGGAGGGTAGAGCATGAAAACGTTAGGGCAGTCTGTCAGTACCCAGGAACGACAACTGGAAGCTGCGGTGCGCAGTATCGACAGTTGGCAGGGGCGGCGCGTCGGCTACGAGCCGGTCAGCGGCGGTATCTCCAACACTAATTGGCGGGTCGAGGTCGAGGGGGCCGACACGGCGTACTTCTTCAAGGTGCCGGGCGCCGGCACAGAAATGTTCATTGACCGCCACACGGCCCACGAGGCCAGTGTGAAAGCGGCGCAAACCGGCTACGGTGCGCCGGTGTTTGCGTTTCTTGAAGCGTTCGGTGTCGAAGTGTTCGAGTTCATGGAGGGCTGGCGGGCATCCTCCAATCATGACTTCCTGCAGCGCGACATACGCCACGGCGCTCTGCACGGGCTCAAGGCGTTCAACGATCAGCCGTTGCTGAAACAGACCAAGACCGTGTTCGACATGATTGCCGAGCACCAGAGCCAGGTGGCCGAGCTCAAGGGCATCAAGCCTCAGGATGACGACTGGTTGTGCCTGCAATATCAGCGCGCAAAAGCTGCCCTGCAAGCTTCCGGAATTGATCTGGCACCGTGCATGAATGACACGCTGGCAGGCAACTTCATGCTCAACGCGGAGCGTCAGATTCGTCTGGTGGATTTCGAGTACGCCTCCAATAACGATCGCCATTACGAACTGGCGCTGTGGTTCGGCGAGATGTTTTTCAGTGACGAGATGGAGCTGGCGCTGATCGAGGACTACTTCGGTCAGGTCAGCGCGCAAACCGTAGCGCGGATCAAGCTGAACAAGGCGTTGGCAGATATCAAATGGTCAACCTGGGCAATGGTCCAGCACGCCGTGTCGCAACTGGACTTCGACTTCTACAAGTACGGCACCTGGAAGCACATGCGCGCGCGCAGCATCATCAATGATTCGCAATGGGAAACCTGGTTGCGGCAAGCATGACCCGTCCTCTCCAGGCATACCTGTAACAAGCACTCCAATAATAAAAAAGTAGCGGGTGACCGCGTGTTCCTTTTCCTGCTTGAGTTTTATCCGATCACTTATCCATAGCCAGATCCTGAAATTCAAGGAGCACTCCATGAGTAACGTTCCGTCTTCTGAAAATCCCGGCCGCCTGAAAAATCTGGTGTTTGGCCTGTACTTCTTCGCGCTGTTGACGATGGCGCTGTTTCCACCGTTCTACCTCAAGGTCAGTGGAAGCACCGCGCTGGTGATCGGTGTACCACTGCCGATCTTCTACTGGATTCTGATCGCCGTGCTCATGGGGCTGGGCCTGTGGATGCTGTACGTGGTCGAGTCTCTGCTGGGTGAAATTCCACAAGAGGGGGACGGACAATGATCAGCACGACTACGGTTTCGGACCTTTACATCACTTTCGGCCTGATCGGCGTATTCCTGGCGGGCATGATTGCCGTGTTGTACGCGACCAATCGCAAGAGCGAGAGCTTTTCCGACTACGCGGTGGGCGGTCGTTCCTACGGCCCCTGGTTCATCGCCATGTGCTACACCAACTCGTGGTGGCCGGGTGCAACCTTTACCGCGTTCTTTGCACTGTCTGTCGGTGGCGCGCTGGGCTTTTACGGCATGGTCTACGCCACGCTCGGCGTGACCGCCATGTACCTGATGGCCAATCGTGCCTGGACCTGGGGCAAGCGTTTCAACCTGACCACCCAGCCGGATTTACTGGGCATGCGCTTCAATAGCCCGGTGGTCAAACGCATTGCCTCGATCATTGGCATCATCTCGGTATTTCCCTGGGTGGTGATGGGAATTCAGGCCCTCGCGACTCTTTTTCAGTTCGCCAGTTTCGGCCGTTGGGGCGTGACGACTTGCCTGCTGGTCGGGGTGGTGGTGATCCTGATCCGACAGTACTGGACGGTGAGCATGGGCATGCGCGGCCTGATCATGACCGACATGTATCAGGGGCTGATTGCCTACGTGCTGTGTGCCGCGCTGTGCATTTTCCTGCTGTTCGGTGCTCAGGCGTCGTTCGCCAACCTGTCGCAACTGCCCGCCAGCATGCTGGTGATCCCCGGCGGCGCAGGCAGCACTTACGGCCCGATGTACATGTTCAGCCTGATCTTTACCGGGGTGATCGGCTCAATGTGCTGGCCCATGAGCTTTCAGCGTATCTATACCGCCAGCGGTGTGCGTTCGGTGAAGAAGGGCACACTCCTGACCATCATGCTGGTGGGTGGCTTCTACGGCATTCTGATGCTGTTCGCCGCGGCAATCAGTCAGGACCCCAACGTGGCCGCGCATCCGCAGCATGGCTGGTTCCTGTCACTGTTCGATATCGGCGGGCCGTGGTTGCTGGGGCTGGCAATCATGATTGTCCTGGCGGCCAGCATCGGCCATGTCGACGGCTGCGTTCAGGTGTGCGGTACACAGTTTGCCAACGATCTGGCGACCTGGAGCAAGCCGCGCAGTGATCGCGAGAAGACTGTTCTCGCCAAGGTGGGCATGGTGGTTTTCATCGCGGCGGCGTCGCTGTTGGCGTACCTGACCTTCGATTACGCGCGCCTGCAACTGCTGGCACAGATTTCCTATCAGGGCATCATCCAGCTGGCCGTGCCGCTGTTCTTCGGCGTCTTCAGCCGTCGTGGCAACAAGCAAGGCGCGATTGCCGGCATGCTGGTCGGTATTGTGATCGCGATTGTGCTGACCACAATTTACCCCGACGACATTCCGGCACTGGGTTCGTTGACCAGCGGCATCATCGGCCTGATCTTCAATGCGGGCATTTTTGTCGCGTGCGCCATTGCGATCAAGCCAAGTGCGGAGGAGGTCAGACGCGTTGATGAGTTGTTCGCCATGGCAGCACCGGCGCGCCATGGCGTGCGCCCGATTGCTGCTATGGGCTAGTCGATAAAAGCCCTGAGCGGCGAGGGCAGGTAGCGGCGTTCTGGATAGTACAGATACGGCCAGGTGAGGCGCTGCCACCTGGGCTCAAGTATCGGTTCCAGTGCGCCGCTGTCCAGATGAGTACGTAGCCGGTTTTTGAACAGGAGGCGGCTGCTCAATCAGAGCCTGCCTTGCTCGCGCAGCACTGCGCCGATTCGCTCTATTTCCAGTTCGCCCTGATTAAGCGCGGCCTTACTGGTGTGCACCGAATAGTAGCCGGTGACCAGATCATGCGGATGCTTGACTGCCGACCCCAGCACGAAATGGGTATCGCCTTTTGCGACGAAGTCGATAGGGCGATCCGATTCCTCGAAAATAGCCAGTTCGCCAGCGCTGATCGGGCCGCCTGCGTCGAGGTGTCCGGCGTTGATCGCCAGCCAGGCGACGCTATGACCTGCGGGCGGCGTGTAGCGCCAGTGCTCGCCGTCTTTCAGTTTTACGGCCAGATAATTCATGCCCTGTGGTGCAGGTATGCTGCTTTGTGCTGCACCGTAACGCCCCAGCAGCACCTGTGCCGGGCCTTGCCGCGCAACCTGCGACGCCGCCAGATAAACGCTGTGTGCAGGGCCATTCTCTTGCGCTGCGGGCAGGGCTATCCATAGCTGAAAGCCTGTAATCGGCGCATCGCTTACCGGCTGGGCGTCATGCCATACGCCATTGCCCGCGCTCATCCATTCCACACCACCGTTGGGCAATATGCCTGATTTACCGGTGGTGTCTTCGTAGGCCATTTCGCCTTCGATCATATAGGTCAGCGTTGCAATTCCTGAGTGTGGATGCATGCCGAAGCCTTTTTTTCCCGGCTCGGGTTTGAAGCCGAATTGATCAAGAAATACGAAAGGCTTCAATAACTGACCCAGATCGCCAGGGCTCATCAGGCGAGTGATAGGCCCTCGGCTTTTGCCGCTGGTGCGATGGGTGATGGCGCGTGGCTGAATGCTGACGATAGTGTTCATAGCGTTGTCCTCTAGGCCTTGATGCCTGAGCACAAAGAATAAGCCTCTGTGGATTACTTGATTAGTCGGTATAGTTGGTTTGGACTCATCCATAAATGGAAGGAATAAACCCCGTGGCGCTTGACCTCAACGATGTCGCCCTGTTTGTGCAGGTCGTGCGCAGCGGCAGCTTTGCGCAGGCGGCAAGGCATCTGGGCATGCCTTCCAATACGGTCAGCCGCAGGGTTCAGCAATTGGAAATACAGCTGGGCACTCGATTGTTGCATCGGTCGACACGCAAGCTGGTCCTCACCCAGGCAGGTGAAGACTTCCACGAACGCTGTGTGGGCGCTGTCGATGGTTTGATGGATGCCGCAGAGCAACTTGTTTCACATCGAGAAGAACCTGGCGGTCGGCTGCGCATCGCCGCAATGGCGGATTTCTTCGATTTCTTTTCGATGGAGTGGGTGGCTGATTTTCTTGCCGAATATCCTCTGGTTCAGCTGGAGTTCGTGCTCAGCGATGAGCGCGCCGACCTGATCGCTGACCGGCTGGACATCGCGTTTCGCGGCGGCCCTTTGCAGGATTCGGGCTACGTAGGGCGTCAATTGATCGAAGAGGGGCATGACACTATGGTCGCCAGCCCGGCGTATATCGCCGCTCACGGCTTGCCGGACTCGCTGCAGAGCCTGCACGGGCATTACTGCGTCAGCACGGCGCATCCCGGCGGGAGCACTGTCTGGCGGTTGCTCGGGCCGGACGCGAAGATGCATGAGGTGCAGATGGCCAGCCGATTCAATGCCAACACCGCGCAGGCATTGCGTAAAGCGACCCTGGCAGGGCTTGGTATTGCGCTATTGCCCGCGACGCTCATCCGCTCGGATTTGCGCGATGGCAGACTGGTGCCGGTACTGACGCAGTACCAGCGCACCAGTCATGGTCTGCATGTGCTTTATCCCAGTCGGCAACATCTCCCGCCTGCGGTGTCGGCATTCATAGCGCTGGTCATGGAAAAACTCAGGGACAAGGCGTTTGCGGCGCAATGAGCCGCCTTGGCGGCACACTACATGCTCTGCGTCACTTCAACTTCGAGGTCATGTAGATCAGCCGAACGGTCGCAACCGTAATGGCTTCTGCGTCGTTCTTGATGTTTTCCAGCTGGTCGCTGTCGACGTTGCTTTCGCCTGCATTTGATTCAATCAAGCGGGTCACGTGGTACAGGTTCTGAGTCACGTCGTGCAGGTTGCCGTGCAGGCGAGCAACAACGCGGTTGAGAGGAGCGCAGGCCTGGCTATTCGAAATCGTGACGGCGGGTGAGCTGAGACCGGTCACCACGTAGGCCACATCCACGCCCGCATTCGAGACGCTGGAAAGGTAGTCTGCCCGAGGCGAGCGAACACCGTTTTCGTAGTTGCCCTGAGCGTTGGTTTCCACGCCACCTATCGCGCCCAGTGCGCTTTGCGAAAGTTTGAGGCGCAGACGTTCCTTTTTCAGCCGTGCTCCGATCCCTGTCATCCGTTTGTCCTCGATAGACTGTCCGCTGCAAGCCAAAGGCTTGTTGCCACACATCAGGGTTAACAAGCGTTACTGGCACTGATCGATAAGGCACTCCAACAGACCCGGAAAACTGAGCATTCGGGCCGATCAGGTACTAACGTGCCAGACAGGCGGTAGAGTGTACGTAGGAATTAAACAGGGTGATACATTTTTGTACGGACTTGAACGCTTTTAAACGGCGGTTTTGCAAGGCTTTCTGCAGCCATGTTGCCTGAAACCGGGAGGTCTTTAATGGACCTCCCGATAGGCTTACAGGCAGTGAGAGGCGGGTTGTGCGGTCCAGCTGGCGGCAGTTGCGGCGATCTTGTCAGCTAACCGGGACACGGCCTTCTGATGGGCGATGATGAGATTTTCCATGCCTTCCCCGGCCTGTTCGCGAATCACGCTGCTGCACGTCAGACTCTGCCGCTTGCTGCCGGCGGTGGCGCCTGCATCGCGAAGCCCGAGCGTCCAGACCACATCGATCAACGCATAATTGCCAGGCATCGACTCGAAGCGGCGTACATCTGTACGGACCGAAAGCACCGGTTGATCGCTGTTTTTCGGCAGACCGGCCATGTCGCGGCTGCCGAAATGACGTTCAAGTTGCGGCGTCAGCGCATCGTGAAACTCGTCGCCCAGTGGCGAGCCCCAGCGTTCGGTGTCCAGAATCGCAAGGCTGCCGTTGCCCTGGCGAACCACCAGTGGCGGCTGGTCAACCTGAACCGGCATCAAGACCGGCAGCATCTCGAACTGAAACGGCATGGGTCTGGCCGCTACGCTGCTGGCCGCGCCCATGGGCGCAATCAGGGTGTAATAGTGGGTCTGCGTCGATGTGCAGGCACCCAGGCCCAGGGCTGCGGCAAGTAACGCCAGTTTCAGGCGCAAGGTCATTGTTTTGGCTCCAGATCAATGGCTCGGGATGAGGACGGGGCGTTGAACGAGCGTGGGGCTGCATCGCCCGTGCGACCGCGAATCAGCGATTCTGGATGGCGGCTGAGGAAGTCAGTCAGCACCCGTACCGAACGAGCGGTGCGCTGCACTTCATCCAGCGCCTGGCCCAATTGTTGACGCGCAGGCGAATCTTCAGCGAATGAATCGTTGGCGGTGCCCAGCGTTTTTTCAGCCTGTTGCAAGGTGCCACGCATCTGCGGCAGCACACTGCTGTTCACCTGTTTGAGGGTTTTCTGCAGCTCGCTCAGGCTGCCATTCAGATTCTTCGCCAGCTCGTCGATCGGCAGTTTGCTGAGCTTCTCGACGAACGCCTGCAATTGCTCCTGCAACTTGTCGAAGCTGCCCGGTACGGTCGGGATTTCCAGCGGACGGGCCTTGGCATTGAATGCCACTTTCGGTGCCTTGGGATCGAATTCCATGGCGATGTACAACTGGCCGGTCAACAGGTTGCCGTTGCGCACTTGAGCGCGAAGGCCGTTGGCGACAAACGCTCCCAGCACTCTGGCGGATTGTTCCTCTTCATCGCCCTTGCCGCCGAGTTCCTGCAGTTTCGACTCGGCCGCACCCAGGCGCTTGGGATAAATCACTGCACCCACGATACCTGGGAAGGTCTTGGTCGCCGGGTCGTAATCCAGATCGACCGACACCACCTTGCCGATATTGACGCCCAGAAAGTCTACCGCTGCGTTGACCGTCAACCCGCGAAGCGACTGATTGAAGCGCATGCGGATATAGCGCGGTTCGCCGTCGGGCGGAGCCAGCGCGGTGGCCTGATCATCGAATATCTTGAATTCGGCGTTCTCGTCGGCGAGTTTCGAGTCCGGGCTCCAGTTGGGCTCGCGGAAGGCAATGCCGCCGGAGATGATCGAGGTCAGCGACTGGGTATTGACCTTCACCCCTGACGCGCCAACCGTGATGTCGACCCCGCTGGCATTCCAGAAACGGGTGTCGGTGGTGATGTACTGATCATTTGGTGCGTTGATGAAGATCTGAATATCGACCCCGCGACCATCCTTGGACAACTCGTAGCCAACCACCTGACCGACCTGAATGCGTCGATAGTAGATCGGTGAGCCAATGTCCAGAGAGCCGAGGTCGTCGGTATGCAGTTTGAAGCGCTTGCCTTTTTCACCAAAAGTGACCGGTGGCGGTGTTTCCAGACCGGTAAAGCTGGTTTTAGTCTCTTCGGAGCTGCCCGCGTCGGCGCCAATGAAGGCGCCTGACAGCAACGTGTCGACGCCCGATACGCCGTGCGCGCCGATGCGCGGTCGCACCACCCAGAACTGGCTGTCGATTCTCGTGAACGGCGCGGCGCTGGTGTTCAGGTCGATGCTGGCCAGTACATGGGTACGGTCTTCACTAAGGGTGATATCGGTAACCATGCCGATGATCACGTTTTTGTATTTGACCTGGGTCTTGTTGGCCTCAAGGCCTTCTGCGGTCAGGAAGCTCACGGTTATTTTCGGGCCGATGTTCATCCAGTCATGCAAAGCCATGGATACGCCAATGATCGCTGCAACGATCGGCACCAGCCAGATCAGCGAGACGCGCAGGCGACGACGTTTGACTTCAGGGCGTGGCACTGAAGCAGACGGGGGGAGGGTATTGTCAGACATCTTCAACCTCTGCGTCCCAGATAAGCCGGGGATCGAAACTCATGGCGGCGAACATCGTCATCACCACTACCAAGCCAAAAAACAGAATACCGATCCGCGGCTCGATGGTGCTGAGCTCGCGAAACTGAACCAGAGACGCCACAAGGGCCACAACCAGCACATCGAGCATCGACCAGTAGCCGATCAGCTCGATGAAACGGTAAAGACGTGCGCGCTCGCGCATCGCCCAGGTGCTGCGGCGCTGACACGTGATCAGCTGCATGCCCAGCACCAGAAATTTGATACAGGGCACCAGAACACTGGCGACAAAGATCAGGATGGCAATGTCCCAGGAGCCGCTTTCAAAAAACTCCAGTACGCCGCTCATGATGGTGCTTTCACTGCGGTTGCCCAGAAGGTTGGTGTACATCACCGGCAGCACATTGGCCGGGATATAGAAGATCAGTGCGGCAATCAGATAAGCCCAGGTGCGGCTGATACTGTTGGGCTTGCGTCTGTGTACCGGTGAGTCGCAGCGCGGGCAGCGCGTAGCGCCCTCCTGGCAGGCGTAACCGCAGGTATGGCACAGGCAGAGCTTGTGTTCATGGGCGAAGGGAATGCCGTTCATTGCGGCGGCACTCCCAGTTCATCCCACAACCTGCGGATGTCCTTGTTGGCGATCAGCAGAATCAGCACCATCAGCATGGCCATGGCCCACAGCCCGACGCCGGGATGCACGTCGAGCATTCCTGACAGCTTGATGATCGCCACCAGAATACCGAGCATGCACACTTCGAGCATGCTCCACGGCCGCAGGTGTTCCAGGGCGCGCATGCAGGCCCTGAAGCCGGGCGCGATGATGCCTTTGTGCGCATGTACTAACACCCAGAACAGCAAGGCGATCTGCAAAAGCGGCGCAAAGATAATCGAAAGGCCGGCGACCAGCGCAATGATCGTGATTCGCCCTTGGGCAAGGGCTTCAACCGATTGCCAGAGCGTGACCTCGTTGGTCAGGCCCTTCATGCTGATGCTGATCACGGGAAACAGGTTGGCGAATACAAAAAGCATGGCCGCAGCGACGGTCAGTGCCAGTAACTGCTCAATGGTCATTCGGTGGCCGCGCCCGAGCAGTGCCTCGCAACGCAGGCAGAACGCTGCTTCACCGGGCTTCAGCGGTTGCGCTTCGTACAGCGAGTCGCAATGCTCGCAAATGATCAGGCCAGGAGAGTGTTCAGTAGGATGCACAGTGCTCATCGACGCCATTGCTGCAGAGGTAAGGGGTGAGAACGCGAAGCACGAAAAGATACCTCGTTAATGGCAGTGTGAAGCGTTTTTTTTTTGTACAGTCCATGCCAACGTATTGGTACACGTCATTGACCGCGATAGCGGTGGGTGGTTCACATGTCATAGCGCCATTATTCCATGCGGGAGCACATGCAGGAATAAGGGTGGAGAATATGTCGGCAACCGATGCCTTTTACACTCATCTGCAAGGCATCGGTCGCCGTATTGTTTTCAAACAGGCCTGTCCTAGAGCTTGCCGGGCTTTACGCGTTGCTTGAGGAACCCTAGCAGCTGGCGGGCGGACGCTGGCACGTTGTGTTCGTCAAACGTGAGGCAGATTTCTCTGGCCTCATCCTCAATAGTGATTTCGTACTGATTCAGATCCCGCGCCTGATCATTGAACGCGCTGCTGGACTGATTCAGGCCGCTGTCACTGACCAGCCGCTGCAGTTGCTCGGCTTCCGGCTGCTCAAGGGTGGACGTATCGACTTCACAGCGTTTGACGGCGCCCGCAAAGCCGCCGGATTGCACTAGACAGACTTTCATTTCAAGCACCTTTGTGTTCGGCTAAACCTTGACCCCGACTTCCTTCCAGGCCGCTTGTACGGCTTTTTTGGCTTTAGGGCCGAAGCGTGAATCCGAGGCGATTTTTATGCTGGCTCTGGCGCAGTCGACAAACTGACTGTCAGAGGCCAGCTCCAGCATCGTTTCATACCAGATTCTGCCCGCTACTTCCCAGGCATTTCCGCCCAACGCCTTGGCGACCAGCACGAACGCCCGATTGGGGATGCCCGAATTGATGTGAACGCCGCCGCGGTCCTTGGCACCAGTGTACAGATCGGCCATCGTTGTCGGTTGCGGATCATCGCCCAGGTCCGGATCGTTGGAATAGGCGGTGCCCGGTTTTTCCATGTCGCGAATACCCCGTCGTGTAGGAGCGGGCACTAGCAATTCCTTGCCGACTACCCAGTCCGACTCGGCGGCGCTGGTGCCCTGTTTCCATTGACGCACCAGCATGCCGAAGACATCGGCGAAATGCTCGTTGAGGGCTCCGGACTGTCCGCGGTAATCCAGGTTCGAGGTGAAACTCTGCACCCCGTGGGTCAGTTCATGGGCGATTACTTCCAGGCTGCCGGTGAAGCGCTTGAAGACCAGATCATCACCGTCGCCATACGCCATCTGGCTGCCATTCCAGTAGGCGTTGCTCAGCGGTACGTGGTCGCCATTGAAGTCCACCTCGGCGACGTGCACCGTAGACACCAGCGACATGCCACTGTCGTCCAGCGAATTGCGCTCGAACAGTTCCGCGTAGAAATCGTAGACATCGCCGGAACCGTCGTATGCTTCATCGGTTGCCTTGTCACCAGTCGGGGCCTGGCCTTCCTTGCGAGCCACAGCGCCGGGAAGATCGTCGGTTCCCTTGGCATCGTGAATCACGCAGTGCTTTCGACCGTCAGGCGATTTGATCGCGTGCATGGAGGGCATGGTTCGGGCTGAAAGTCGTGATGCCAGGAACGCCGAGCTGCTCGTCAGGTTGGCAATGGCCCGGGCGCTTACCAGAGTCTTTGGGGACTGCGCCATACGCTCGAGCATATAAGGCGGAATGAAGCAATGCAGGGGGTTACGGTCGTCGCACATGATGAACTCCTGTTCTAATGCACCAACGGCGGCAAGCCATCGGTCAACATGGTCGCAGGCGTTTGACACTTCATGTTGCGTTTATATGCAAAGAAATATCTGATCACATGACCAGTGATCGCAAAAAATATAACTGATTGTTGCGAGAACAGCGCATGGCCAGTGCCCAAAGCCCTTTGGCCGGGCATGCGACACCTCGACACAGTCCATCAACGGGCATTGCGAGAATGTTAGACTCGCGCCACTTCAGACGAGGAGCAGACCTACGTGCGCAAGACGGTAATGATGATAGTGGTACTGGCTCTGGCCGGATGCGATGCAGGCAACTCGAGTGCGCCCGCCAGGGAAAAAGCCCAGGATGCGGCGGTTACTGCTCCGGTCTCCACGCCACAGTGGTTCATCCAGATGAATTCGCGCGAAGCGGTGAGCGATACCAGTGCCTGGCTGCTGGAACGCAGTTATGCCCCAGTCATCGTGGACATCGACGGTAAGCAGCAATTGTTGATCGGACCTTATGAAAGCCAGGCCCAGGCTGAGGAACAGCGCGTGTTGTTGCAGGCCAAAGTGAGCAAATCCCACCGGTTTGCCGAGCCGTCGGTGGTACAGCACGCCCGCTTAAGGTAATTCATCAGACCTACACCATCGTTACAACAGCATCAAGCATTGCGGGCCCGTACCCAGGCCCGCGATGCTTCTCATCAGCGGCTGTCGATCAACGACGACCCAGCAACAGGCCGACTACCAGGCCGAAGCCTGCAGAAATAGCCACGGTTTGCCACGGGTGACCACCGATGTAGGTTTCGGTCGCTTCAACGACTGGTTTGGTGCGGTCGCGCACGCTGGCCATCGAGTCCAGTGCCTGCTTAAGCTTGAGGCTCAGTTGTGCACGCAGCGTTTCTGCTTCTTCGCCAACCAGCGCAGCGCTTTCCTTGAGCAATTTGTCGGATTCTTCGATCAGTGCCTGCAGGTCACTGAATGCCTGATCCTTGATTTGATCGGCAGCTTGTTGAGCAGGGGTCTTACGAGCCATGGGTATCTTCCTTTCAAGTGATGGCAACAGTGATCAATGGAGTCTCGCGCATCCTGAAAAGTTGCAATTGCTTGAATGACCCGACGCAAGACTCTGCAGGTAACGCCCCTTACGGGTGTAAGATGCAGCCGTTTTTAGCCGTAGGTGACTGTGATGAGTTTCAATCTGGCCAATCGGCCGCTCCCCGAACGTACCGCTCTTGAAGACGAGAAATCCCGTTTGTTCGACCTCTGGCAGAGCAATCTGGGCAAGGCCAAGAGTGAGGCTGCACGCTTGATGGGCGAGCGCGCCAAGCGCAAGGGCAAGTGGTCCGAATGGGTACGTTCCGAACTGGACACGATGAGCCCGCCGGAATACGCCAACATGGTTCGCAGTGAAGTGAATCGTCTGGTGGCGGCGAGCAAGTAGCCCGCGACAGCGACCCTCGCATTTGGCGGTGATCGTTGCTCGTGCCAGTGTTGGCATGACGGTTACAAACTTCCGTTCCTCATGCACTTGCATGCCGGGCTGACCAGGCTTTTTGAGAACATTGATGGCCCAAGCCAGCGCAAGATTCACCCAGGGCAGCGTAGCGCGCCACATCGTCGTCACCGCCAGTACCAGTGCCTTGAGCCTGTTTGCGGTTTTTCTCGTCGACATACTGACGCTGGTCTATGTCTCGATGCTGCATGACCCTGTGCTTCTGGCTGCGGTCGGCATCGCCAAGGTGCTGATTTTTTTCAACAGCGCGCTGGTGACCGGCGTGATCATCGCTGCGACTTCGGTATTGTCGGAGCGCATCGGTCATCGTGCGGTGAAGTCCATCCCTCGATTGACCGGCAGCCTCATGCTGATGGTAGTCACGGTCGCCGCTCTGGCGTCTGTCACGCAGTTGGCGCTGGTGGTGCCGATTACCCACTGGCTGGGGGCCGAGGCGGCCACTTACGAGGCGGCGCGCAGTTTCATCTGGCTGACACTGCCTTTTACCGTGCTACAGGCCGTGATGCAGATGTCGGCGCAGATGCTCAGAACCACCGGTGATAACCGTCGGGCGCTGGCAGTGGTGCTCTCAGCGGCCGCCACGCTGGCGGTCGCAGACCCGCTGTTCATCTTTGTGCTGGACCTGGGGCTGAACGGCGCAGGCATCGCCTTTGCCATATCGGCAGCGGTGTCCGCTTCCATCGGCCTGTATTGGGTGCGCAGCCGCATGGGGATGGTCTTCACACGCAATCTGAAACTGCTGCGCCTGCATGCCGTGCGTACCTTCAGGCTTGCGCTTCCTGCCATGGCGGCGAATCTGGCGACACCGATCGGTTTGGCTTATCTTGTCGCCTCACTTTCGGCATTCGGCACCTCCGCCCTGGCCGCCATGGCAGTGCTGGATCGGGTCCTGCAGTTTTCGTATTGCGCCTTTTTTGCTTTGCCCGGCGCGCTGGCCCCGGTGCTTGGCCAGAATATTGGTGCGAACCGCGATGATCGCGTACGTTCTGCGGTCATCTTTACCCGGCGGCTGGTGGTCTGTTACGGGCTTGCAGTCTGGTTGATGCTGGTGCTGTGTAGCGGCATGATTGCCGATCTCTACCAGCTAGGAGCCGAGGCCCGCGCTGTGTTCATGGCCTTTTGCTTGTGGGGCGGCGGCCTCTGGGTTTTGATTGGTCTGGATTTCGTCGCCATCGCCGTATTCATAACCATGAACAAGTCATGGTGGGTGGCGGTGTTTGCCTGGCTCAGGGCAACAGCGGGTACAGTGCCCTTCGTATTCGCCGGTATTCACTGGTTCGGCAGCAGTGGTGCATTGCCTGGCATGTTTACCGGTAATGCGATCATTGCGCTGATCTCCATCACCACCGCTTCACTGACAGCGAAGCGGTTTTTTACCAGCAGGGCCCCGGTTACCAGCATCGGGGTACATTGAATCAAGGCGTTATCAGGTTTTTATGGTTATCGAAGAATCAGGGAATGAATCCGAAGAAACAGCTGCGCCCAAGCGCCGTCGTGCGCCCAAGGGTGACATGCGCAGAAAGGCCTTGCTGGATGCCGCCACGGTTGTTTTCGCCAGGGACGGCTATTCGAGTGCATCAATGCGCGAGGTTGCATTGCTTGCCGGCATCACCACCGTCGGCTTGCTGCACCATTTCCCCAACAAGGAAGCCTTGCTCGCTGCGTTGCTGGAGCGCAGGGATCAGCGGGTTACGTCACGCTTTCAGGATCTGGTGACCGAACCGACGCTTGACGGGTTTCTGAAATTTCTGAAGCTGAGCATGAGCTTCAGTATCGAGAATGCCGACGAGTGTCAGGCGGCACTGCTGATGAATACCGAGAGCCTGTCGAAGTCGCACCCTGCGTGGACATGGCATCGCGAGCGATTCCAGCTGACTCATGAGCATGCACGCGGCCATTTGCAGGCGTTGATAGAGGCGGGAGAAGTGCGTGCCGACATCAATGTCAAAGCCCTGGCCCAGGAAATCTTCTCGGTCATGGACGGTTTGCAGATTCAGTGGCTGAGAAGCCCGCAAGACGTCGACGTCATGGCGGTTTTCGATATCTACGTGCAGCGTCTGGGCAGGGATATCAAGGCTCATCCCTGAGCCTTGACGGGGTGCATCAGTAAGTCTGTGCCGCGCTGACCTGTACTGCCTTGCGCAGTGGCAGTGGCAGCGGGTTGCTGTCACGAGTGGTCAGTTTTTCCGGGTACAGGGTGATCAGCGTCCTGTTGAGGGTCAGGTTCTCCGAGTCTGCCCCCACGAGAATCTTGAACTTCCCGGCGTCCACGTCCCAGCTTGCCGTCTTGTCGACGTAGTAGGCCAGGGAGCGGGAGTCTATCGGTACGCTGACAGTCTTGCTCTCGCCGGGTTGCAGGTACACCTTGGTGAAGCCCTTGAGCTCTTTCTCCGGACGGTCCACCGCAGGTTTGACCGGCTGCACATATAGCTGTGCCACTTCGAAGCCTGCCTTGTCACCCGTATTGGTCACGGTGAATTTGACGTCGATTGTCGAGCCCGGCGTCAGCACGTTGGTCGACAGTTTCAGGTCGCTGTAGCTGAACGTGGTGTAGGACAGGCCGTAACCGAACGGGTAGAGCGGCTTGGCGTGTTTCTTGTCATAGCCGCGATAACCCATGTACAGGCCTTCGCTGTAGGTCATTTCGGTCAGCGGATTGCTGCCGCGATAGGCAACCGGGTCCGGATAGGAGGCGTAGCTTGGGTTATCCTCGATTTTCTTGTCGATCGTGACCGGCAACTTGCCCGACGGGTTGACCTTGCCATAGAGGATCTCAGCCAGCGCCTGACCGCCTTGCTGGCCCGGGAACCAGGCTTGCAGCGTAGCGCCCACCTTGTTTGCCCAAGGCTGCATGTTGGCCACGCCGCCGCCGTGCATGACGACGATGGTGTTGGGGTTGGCCTTGGCAACGAAGCTGATCAGCTCAGCCTGTTGATCGGGCAGATCGAAACCGTGGTCAGAGCCTTCGCCTTCGTTCTCGGACGTATTCCCTGTAGCAACCACGACTGCATCGTATTTCGACAGGTCTTTTGGCGGACGCAACGACGCCCAGCTCATCTGCACGCCCGTCAGGCTACCCAGCACAGGGATAAAGTTGCCTTGTACACGCTGGTATTCCAGCTTCACGCTATAGGTCTTGCCAGCCGACAATGCTGCGGTTTTCCCCGACGTTGTCAGCGCGTTCACTACGTCACCGGAGTAAGGCACGCCATCGCTCTGCAGAACGAGTTCATCGTTGACCCACAGTTTGTAAGGGCCGTCTGCTCGCACCTTGAACATCTGAGCGCCCGAGACGGTTGGTTTGATGGTGGTGGTAAACCGCGCCGAGAATGCCCCGGGTGACGGGCTGAAGCCAGACACCGCAGTACTGCCTGCGTTGGTGACGTTGCTGCCGGTGGTCCAGTTCAGGTTCAAGCCTGGTTCCACGCGCGTTAGCACCGGGTCGCCGGAAAAGGTGGTGTTGGAGAAGTACTCGGCTTTTACCCCGGCGTTGCTGATTCCGTTGTCGCCGGTTGCTGGCTGATACCACACCGAACTGGCCGGATTCAGGCTCATTTCCGAGAGGTAGGTGACATCGGAGCTGCTGGACGCCAGTTGCTGCAGGCCGCTCAGCTCGGTTACATAGCTGTTGGGCGGCGAGTTCGCAGTGCCAAAAGGAGATGCAGGGACATCGTGGGCCCAGTTGCCAATCACAGCGATTTTCGCCGAGCGCGCCAGCGGCAGCAACGGTTTGCCCGCAGCGGTGTTTTCGTTGCGCAGTAATACGATGGATTCGCGCGCGGTATTCAGTGCAGCGCGCATGCCGTACTCGGGATGCTCCAGAGTCTTGGCGGTGTTGAGGTTTTCCTGGAGGTCGTAGCTGACGATGGCGCGCAGGTTACGTTTGACCTTGTCGTCGATCACGTTCTGGGTCAGTTGCCCGCTCCACAGGTAAGGCAGCAGTTTGGCTTCGGTAAACTGCAGGCCGGATGGCATGTCGATGTCAGTACCGGCCCATGCGCCCTTGAACGCATCGTGAATGGCGTTGAAATCACTGATGACCATGCCCTGATAGCCCCATTCGCCCTTGAGCACTTCAGTGATCAGGTGATGGTTTTCACAGGCATAGTCGCCGTTGACCTTGTTGAAACCGCACATGATCGAGGCGACATTGGCGTTCTTCACCATCGACTCGAAGCCCGGCAGGTACAGTTCACGCAGGGTGCGCTCATCGACCTTGATGTCGACTGCCTGACGATTGGCTTCCTGCTCGTTGGCCAGGTAGTGCTTGCCGCTGGCCTGGATGCCCTGGGCCTGAATGCCGTTGACAATTGCCGGTGCCAGTACCGCGCCGAGGAACGGGTCCTCACCGCTGACATATTCTGCCGAACGACCGTTGTAGGGCGTGCGGTACAGGTTGACGCCTGGCGACAGCATCTGCTGGCCGCCGGAAATCCGTGTCTCATAAGCGATGGCCAGGCCGAATTCCTTGGCCCGGTTGATGCTCCAGGTCGCTGCCAGCGCCGACTGCGAAGGGTACTGAGCACCGAACGTGGCATTGTTGACGTGTACGCCCATGGACGAGTCATACGCCACGGTGCCCTTGATGCCCCACTTGAGCAGGGAAGGGATCATGTGGCCGTCGTCGACGCGAGTGAAGTTGATCTTTTCCGACTGGTTCATGTTGTCGAGAATCGAGCTGACGCGCGCTTCGACTGCGTTACCGGTCGCCGGGGTCACGGCGGCGAGCGCAAGGTTGGCCTGCATGACGCTGAACGTCAGCAGGCTCAGGCTCAGCGTCTGTTTGAAGGCTGACAAGGCAAGTGTCCTTCCGGTCGATGTGATCGGTTGATTGAGGTTGTTCATGGTCGTTGTGCCTGGGCAGGGGCGTCGTCGGTGTCCACTGGCGCTTCGAGCAGGGACGACGAACTCTGTTGTTGAGCCGGGTTGATCTTGTCAGCGCCTGATAACTGGTCGCGCTTGGCTTCCACCTGCGTCCGGATCTGTTGATCGGACACAGCGGTATTTGTGCTGGAAGTTGAGTCCGCTGACAGTGCGCAGACACTGTGCGCGCACAAAAGTACTGCACTGAAAACAGACAGCATGGTTCTAGTCATCGATTGCATCTCGATTAATGGTTTGCAGGAGAAAAACAGACGGCTGTCGCAATGACACATCGCTGAACAGTAAGTCCAACGCGACAGTAAAAAGTTCACCGGTAGATAAAGTATTACTAACCTTATTTTTATTAAATGATGTCAGTTGGCCTTCATCAGGTTTTTCTTGACGAAAAAAAATTGAGATGATGATTTTTACGGGTTTAAATAGCTATTTTTGCTATTAAATTGGTTTTAATTTTTAAAAAAATTGGAATTTTCAGGTTTTAATTGCTTTTTAGTAAACCTAATTGTCGCTAGGTTTAGTGATCTGGTAAGCTTTTCATTCTGACGCTTTTATGTGCGTTCAACACAAGCGACTAATAGTCTATTCAGGGCGGTTCTATAAAAGATTGATGGGCTCAATGATTGTTTTTGAATGCGCTTCAATAAATAGAGTGTTCTAAAAAGTGTGCAAAAATTGACGCTTTGTGCACGGCTTTATTTAAGGTTGAGCGTGTGTTGTGCAGGTCGGGAAGAACGGTATCGGGTGTCCACTGTTTTGCGCGTCAGGCTTCATTAAGTTAAAGGCAAATGCGGTGAGTTACGAATGTCCACGCGTTGACCTCGCGATCTTGAGCATCGTCAAGCGATTGTGCTTGAGCAAACCCCAAAAGCTTACGTTTGGTCAGATCTACCGGGAGCTGGTGCGCGCGTACGCTCGTGCCCCGGCCATCCACGTTTGTGTGGGAGCGGTCGACACGCTGGTCAGGGAGGGGCTTCTGGTCTCCGCAAGAGTCCTGGAGCCCGATCAGTCATTTCCTTATACCCAGCACATCATCAGTGGCCTGACCGAGATTGGCGCAGCCTCGCTTGCCAGCTGTGAAGACCCCGTGGTCACTCAACGCAGTGTCACTCGTTATACGGCAACGAGAGGTAGTATTGGCCCAGTTCGGTCAGCTTACCCTCATTGTTCAACAGGCTGGAAAAGTGCGGGTCCGGGTTCATCCGGCCAGTGAACCAGGCGTACCTGAACACGTCCGTGCGCTGCTCAAGCGTGGCGACCATCTCGGCCATCTGCTGCTTCTGCTTTTCGACCGTATCAATCTGCGCACCGTCATCCAGGGCGTGCCAATTGGCGAACTCGGTGACCCAGAAGGGTTTTCCGTACTTCGACAGCCGATCGAGCATTCCTGGCAAACCATAGTCGTACCAGTGAAAAGCCAGGTAATCGATGCGCGGGTCGCGATTTTGATTCATCGATCGATAGGCTGTGTAGAAGGCATCAAGCCATACCACCGGGTCGCCGTAGCCCGGCATGGTTCCCCAGTTCATCGCTGGCCCAACCAGTTTTACGCCGGTCTGGGCAGCGATCTGTTCCAGCCTCGGCCAGAAACTGGCCGCCGCTTCGGGCGTCATGTTGGCCTGGTCGAGCAGATTCGGCTCATTGATCACCAGCAAATAGCGGATGGCGGGATGGGCCAGCAGGTATTGCTTCAATTGACCGTCGTCAACGTTGCCGTTCCATACCATCGGGATGAAATCCACACCGTACATTGAGGCGTAGTCGTAGGACGCCAGGCGGTCGTGGGGCTTGGGGCTCCAGTTGTACCACCAGCTCACGCCCGAAGATAACGCACTCAGGTCGGCGGGCAGGGCGATGTCGTAGGCAATGCCGCGCTTGGCGCTTTTTTCTGCAGCCCATGTCGGTGCCATGCACAGGCTGAGCATCAGCGTCACAAGAGACAGAAAGGTCGGGAAAAAACGTGCTGACGGGTTCTGCGGGGTCATTGGC
The DNA here is from genome assembly GCF_058129925.1 of Pseudomonas sp. Pme6b. Lineage (NCBI taxonomy): Bacteria > Pseudomonadati > Pseudomonadota > Gammaproteobacteria > Pseudomonadales > Pseudomonadaceae > Pseudomonas > Pseudomonas sp. Pme6b. The sequence continues at coordinate 3,536,108 of NZ_CM176704.1, read as the reverse complement.
AAATCTTCCTTGAGGATGGGGAGGCATGGAGCATGCTCAGCAGTCAGCCAGCAGAAAGCATGCCACCTGTATCGCCCCGTTTACGCTGCCAAACCCTGACAGGCATTACTACCCGTAATGACTGGTTACCAGGGATCTCCCTCGGCCTGGCGCAAATCCAGCGTGCCGCTGTCACTGAAGCGCATCGTGCCGAACAGGCCGCCAGCCAGTTTGCCGCGAAGCGTATAGGGCAGATTGTCCAAACGCTGGCTCTGACTAAGCCCCAGTGCCTGGCGCAAGGCGGCGAACGCCGACACGCTGACCGGCACCACCAGCACCGCCTCGGAGAAGCGTCCTACGGTGCCTTTCTGGTTGCTCACGCCAGAGGCGAGCAGCTTACCGTTCACGTCCAGATCCAGCGCCACGCCGGTGTAGTTGATCTCGGTTTCGTTCGGGTTCTGCACCCGCAATGTGACCGCCATGCGCAGTTCAAGTCCCTGCCCGGGAACGGGTTCGATACCGACGACGTTGATCGTCAGCGGGTCTCGATGGGGGATGAGTGCACACGCGCTCAAACCAAGGATAAGCAGGCCTGAGAGCAGGGCGCGGATCGGGCGTAGCGACATTCGTGTGCTCCAGCGTCGGGTTCAGTCATCTTCAGACCTCGTCTGCCATGAGAGATTCGTCCTGTCGGGCGCAATGCCGGGATACCCGCTAATCTGCCTGTTTCAACCATTGCGTCCGCAAGGCAGCAGGTTGATGATTCGACCGATCCTATAAAAACAAGACTGGAGATAATCATGTCCATCGAAAGGACACCCCTTCATCAAGACCCTGTGGTCATTGTCAGCGCTGCGCGCACGCCCATGGGCGGTTTTCAGGGTGATCTGCAGAGCCTGAGTGCCACAGAACTGGGTTCGATCGCCATCCGCGCGGCCGTTGAGCGGGCAGGCATTGAAAGTGCAGACGTGCAGCATGTGCTGTTTGGTTGCGTGCTGCCGGCGGGCCTCGGTCAAGCGCCCGCCCGACAAGCTGCGCTCGGGGCCGGGCTAGGCAATGCGACGCTGTGCAGCACGGTCAACAAGATGTGCGGTTCCGGTATGCAGACCGCAATCATGGCCCATGACCTGTTGATGGCAGACAGCACGGCGGTGGTAGTGGCTGGCGGCATGGAGAGTATGTCCAATGCACCTTACCTGCTGGATCGCGCTCGCAATGGCTACCGCATGGGGCACGGCAAGGTGCTGGACCATATGTTTCTGGATGGCCTTGAGGATGCCTATGAGCCGGGTCGGCTGATGGGTGCCTTCGCCGAAGACTGCGCCGGGTCGAACGGTTTCAGTCGCGAGGCGCAGGATGCGTTCGCTCTGGCGTCACTGGCCCGCGCGCAGGAGGCCATCGCCGACGGTCATTTCGACGCAGAAATCGTGCCGGTGCAGGTCACCGTGGGTAAAGAGTCCAGGCAGATCATTCACGATGAACAACCGCCCAAGGCGCGTCCGGACAAGATCCCGACGCTCAAACCCGCCTTTCGCGAGGGCGGCACGGTTACGGCAGCCAACTCCAGCTCAATCTCCGATGGCGCCGCAGCACTGCTGTTGATGCGTCAGTCCGAGGCGCAGCGGCGAGGGTTGCGGCCCTTGGCGGTGTTTTACGCACATGCGGCATTTGCTGATCAGCCGTGCCTGTTTCCAACCGCACCGATAGGCGCCATTCAGCGTCTGCTGAGCAAGACAGGCTGGGCGCTGGATGACGTCGATCTGTTCGAGATCAACGAAGCGTTTGCAGTCGTGCCGCTGGTAGCGATGAGTGAACTGGGCCTTGCGCACGAGAAGGTCAATGTCAACGGTGGGGCGTGCGCGCTGGGTCTCCGATAGGCGCTTCGGGCGCGCGGATCATTGTGACGCTGTTGGCGGCTTTGCAGCGCAGGCAGCTCAAGCGCGGGGTGGCGGCGATTTGCATCGGTGGCGGAGAGGCCACCGCCGTCGCCATTGAAATCATCGATTAGATAATTTATTCAAAGAGTTACGGTTTTTTTCGAATGTAGATTCTAGGTTTTATGCCTGTGCATGGTTATTAATTTAAAAGGATATTTATCAATGTCTTACGAGACAATTCTAGGTGAGGTTATAGGTAAGGTTGGCGTGATTACGCTGAACCGTCCCGAGGCACTTAATGCATTGAATGCTCAATTGATTGACGAGTTGAACCACGCACTCGACCAGTTCGAAGCAGACAGTGCCATCGGCTGCATCGTGCTGACCGGTTCGGAAAAAGCCTTTGCGGCCGGTGCCGATATCAAGGAAATGGTCGACCTGTCCTACCCACAAATCTACCTCGACGACCTGTTTCGCGAAAGTGATCGGGTGGCCGCGCGGCGCAAACCCATCGTGGCGGCAGTGGCCGGTTTTGCGTTGGGTGGCGGTTGTGAACTGGCGTTGATGTGCGATTTCATTCTGGCGGCTGAAAACGCCAGGTTCGGGCAGCCGGAGATCAATCTCGGTGTGTTGCCGGGCATGGGCGGGACGCAGCGTCTGACTCGCGCCGTCGGCAAGGCCAAAGCCATGGAAATGTGCCTGACCGGTCGCCTGATCGATGCTCACGAAGCCGAACGTGCCGGGCTGGTTGCGCGGGTAGTGCCACTTGAGCAGTTGCTGCCGGAAGCCCTCGCGGTAGCGGCGGTGATCGCCGGCAAGTCCCTGCCGGTGGCGATGATGGTCAAGGAGAGCGTCAACCGCGCGTTCGAGGTCAGTCTGGCCGAAGGCATCCGGTTCGAGCGCCGGGTGTTTCACGCAGCCTTCGCCAGTCACGATCAGAAGGAGGGCATGAACGCGTTTATCGACAAGCGCCAGCCGGATTTCAAGGACTGCTGATCTACGCGACCCAGAATCTGGATGTGCTGCGCATCAATGTGCAGCTCTGCCGCCTGCCCGTGAACAATCAACTCGCTGTCTGTTGTAACGCGCAGGTGCTGGCCGCTCGCAAGTCGAATGCAATCGGCTGGTTTTGCAGACTGGTCGCCGTGCCACAGACTGTCTTGCGAGGCATATTCAGCCGGTGGCAGGGCTGCGCAGATAACCGGGCGCTCGGGATGACTGTCCAGATAACGGACCAGTACGCGTGAGCCAGGCAGCAACTGATGAATCTCGCGGCAGGCCACCAGCGCCATCGGCCAGCGCTGGGTGGTTCGGTCTTCCGGGTGTTGCGCTTGCCAGTCGAAACGAACCGGTCGGTAGCCGGGCTGTTCTGCGTACGTGTCGCTGTCTTGCAGCGTGGCTATATGATCGCCTGTGGCGGCCGGTCGAGGATGTCTGGCTGAAGGGCGAAACGGCATCGCCCAGGGGATGGCCTTGAAACGGTTGCCATAGCCATTGCCTGATAGCTGTGCGGCTGCGGGTGATGAGCGCTGCTCGTCGGTGAGGATGCGCAGGATTGCCAGGGCATCATGGGCGGTGGCCCCTCTGAGCACCTGTAATTGCCGACCTGCGTGCAGCACTTCGGTCAGCAACCATTGGTCGTTAAGCAATGGCTCCGGGTGATCAAGCACCTGTATGACTTCGCCACTGCGCAAGCCAGACCGGTTACTGTGCCCGCTGACCTCGCGCCGTTCGCAGCGCAAGCGCTCCAGCTCGCGCATGCCGCGCTGGCGACCTAGCGCCTCTTCCTGGCTGATTGGGCCGAGAACGCCTGACGGTTGAAATGCATGATTGGCTGCGGGTGTTCTGGCGTTCTCGTCGTGCTTTGACGAGGGGGGCTGCGTCTGTTTCAGGCCTGGAGCGGGTTGTCGCGAAACGCCTGGAAGCGTCAGCACTTCTGCCATGTGCAAGAGCGTCCCGGTCGATGTGCCTGACTGTTCCTGACGCTTGAACCGTAAGGGTACTGGCTGTGCCGGAAAGCTTGCAGAGTCATCCGAGAACACCAGCCGATGGCCGCTCTGACGATGTTCGAAACGGAAATGAATGCCTTCTTCCTCGCACAGGCGTTGCAGCAGGTGCAGATCGCTTTCGTCGTACTGGATATGCAGCGGTCTGGCCGGGTAAAGACCGTTCATGTGCTCGAAGCGGTAAGCGTTTGCGCCAATACCGTGTGTCTCAAGCAACTGAGCGATCAACTGAGGAGGCGCAATATCCTGATAGATGCGCCGGTGCCGATGGGCTGCAAGCTTGCCAAGGCTGGGCATCAGGATCAGGTGATAAAGGCTCACGCGAGCCCCGCTGTGGATTCGGGCCGCATGGCAGATCTGGCCATGCACGCCGCCGCGACGCTCACCGAACCTCAAAAACGCTTCTCGGTGCAGCAGGCTGCGCACATCCAGAAGAGGGGCGCCGATCAGCCAGATATCGAAGCGATACGCTTCATTGAGAGCATCACGGCCGGTGAAGCTGATGACATGCAGATCCGTCTGGCAGTCGGTAATCGCCAGTATGATTGGCATTTGCAGGTCCTTGCGCATCTGCGGGGCTCTCTACCTTCAAAATCAGGGTGCGCAGGTTACGGAATACCTTGGCCTAAAAGCATTGCTGCAAGGTTTTTCGGAAAAAGACTACAAGCAGTGATGGAAAGCGGATGATTGCCGTCGGCCCGATTGGCAGCCATCTTGGCGAGTTCGTTCGAGCAATGTGCGCGGCGGGGGTTTCATCTGCCGTGATCGCGTATAAAATGCGCCGCGCCGGACAGGATATTTGCCGGTGACCCTTTTTCAGCGCCTTGCCAGCGCCGCGTTCTGTCAGTCGTGCAGGCGCAGGCGGCGAGGTGCCTAGCGAATCAAGAGAGCAGACATGGGCGCACAGTGGAAGGTCAAGCATAAAGAAGCGGCAGCCAATGCCAAGGGACGCACGTTTGGCAAGCTGTCCAAGGAGATCATGATCGCCGCACGCGCTGGCGCAGACCCGGACATGAACTCGCGTCTGCGGCTGGTAGTGGAACAGGCCAAAAAGGCCTCGATGCCGCGCGAAACCCTGGAGCGTGCCATCAAGAAAGGCGCAGGCCTGCTGGGCGAGAGCGTCAACTTCGAGCGTCTGACTTACGAAGGATTTGCGCCGCATCGCGTACCGGTGATCGTCGAGTGCCTGACCGACAACATCAATCGTACGGTCTCGGAAATTCGCGTGCTGTTCCGCAAGGGCCAGTTGGGTGCTGCGGGCTCGGTTTCGTGGGACTTTTTGTATCAGGGCATGATCGAGGCTGTCCCTGCAGCAGCGGATGCCGACCCGGAGCTGGCGGCAATCGAAGCCGGTGCCCAGGATTTCGAGTCGGCTGAGGAGGGCGCTACGCTGTTCCTGACCGAATCCACAGACATGGATGCGGTTTGCAAGGCGCTCCCTGAATTTGGTTTCACCGTGCAGTCGGCGCAATTGGGTTATCGCCCGAAAAGCACCGTGGATGGTCTGACCGAGGAGCAGATGGCCGAAGTCGAAGCGTTTCTCGAAGCCATCGACAATCACGACGACGTGCAGAACGTGTACGTGGGTCTTGCAGGCTGATCACTGTGTAATGGAGCGCTTTACGCGCCCCATGCTTTTATCTGTAGAAGAATCTCCGCCAGTGACGGTCGTCGCTGGCAATCAGTCTGTACGCAACTCGCCTGAAGCGCCCTTAGCCCCTCGATGACGTTCTGGTTCTGCTCATCTGCATCGCAACGCTCCAGCAATTCTCCCAGCAAGATACCGAATGCCCGTGTTTCGATGCGCTCCAGCGCCTTTCCCTGTACCGCTGACGGGTGAAACGACGCCGCGCCGAAGTCGCTCAGCAGGCAGTTGCCATCTTCCTGCACAAGAATGTTGTGGCCATAAAGATCGCCATGCGTGATGCCGTTGGCATGCAGGTGCGCAGTGACCGACGCGATGCCTTCGGCGATACGTAACAGTACCGGCAGCGAAAAGCGTGTTTCGCGGGCATAGACATCGCGGGTGCAGGACTCCAGGCTCGGCGGCCCGGCAAGATTGCCGAAGTCGGGCGCTATCAGTTCCATGACCAGACCACGCTGTTGATCGGGATGCCCGCTGATTTGCCCGAGCACCTCGATCAGGTTGGCGTGACGGCCAGCGGCGATGCAGGCGGCCATTTCATTGAGCGGTGAGCCATCGCTGGTGACACTGCCTTTGTACAGCTTGACCGCCGTCATTCGCTCATTGTTTGCGTGCTGCCAGAGCGCCTGCTGAATGATCCCGGAAGCGCCTTCGCCCAAGCGCTGACCGATGCTCAACTGATGCCACGGGATCTGACGGATCGGCTCGGCACGGTGCTCGGCGCACAGTGGATTGTCGGCATAGGCAAGCCATGCCAGGGCAGGCAGGCTCAGCAGCCAGTCCGGCAGCTCGGTCAGGCGATTGGCCGCAATGCGGATCAGCTCCAGTTTGTGGCAATCAGCGAGGGTCGCGGGCAGCGTACGCAAGCGATTGCCAGCGAGCATCAGCTTTTGCAGGTCCGGGCGACGGCCCAGTTCATCAGGCAGGTACTCGATACAGTTATCGGTCAGTATCAGCCAGCGCAGGCGCGGTGGCAGTGCTGCGGCGCTGACCTGTTCAATGCGATTGGCCTTGAGGCCGACAATCTGCAGCTGCTGGCATTGGCCGATGCTTTCCGGCAGGTGCGTGAACGCGTTGTCTGACGCGAACAGCACGCGCAGCCGGGTAAGGCGGCACAGGTCGTCAGGCAGCGAAGTCAACGAGTTGCCGCTGAGGTTCAATACTTCCAGGGTGTCCGCCAGGTCGAATATCTCGACCGGGAATTCGCTCAGGCCGCAGGAAAGGTCAAGCCGTTTGATACCTGCCAGCTTGCCGGCGCGTAGATCTGCGAGGGTGTGCATGAATAGGCTCGGTCATTGATATCGGACAAGGCGCGCATCATAACGGGAGTTTCAGCCACTGACTGCAGCAAGTGTTGCCTCAGCTCAGGCAGCGCTCGACCCATTGACGCACGCGTTCGGGCGTGGGGGCCGATTCGGAATACAGAATCCGGTAGATCATCGGCGCAACGATGGCATCAATCAGGTCATCGGCGGTCGGCGAGGCTTCGCCGCGAGCCGTCGCACGATCAATCATCACCTGCAATTGCTCACGGACCATTGCCGCGCACCTGCCGACACAGCCAGAGGTGCTGGCGACCACATCGCGCATCAGGGCTCGACCTGGAGTCGATGACATTTCGTCGAGATACATTTCGCTCCAGGTCAGCAGGTCCTGGTGCAGACTGCCTTGATCTATTGGCGCATCAGGGCGCAGATGCTCAATGGCGGCGTCTGCCAGCAAGGTGGTCAAGTCACCCCAGCGGCGATAAATGGTCGACGGCGTAACGCCCGCCCGGAGCGCGATCATTGGCACGCTGAGCGCCGAACGATCATGCTCCAGCAACAAATCGCGGACCGCGCGGTGAATGGATTCCTGCACTCGGGCGCTGCGGCCTCCGGTGCGTACTGCTTCTTTGATAGCCATACGGCGGACCTTAACACAAAGTATTTGCTTTAAGCGCTCCTGCGTCGCACACTCCGCAAAAGCTAATTTATGGCTTTAACAGGTTGCATTGGCGGAGAGCGTATTCATGTCCCTTCCTTCACAAGGTTCGACGCTATCAGACCTCAAGTCTGATGGCCGGGCGCGAAGCCATCTCGGGTTTCTGGCCTTCACTACACTGTGCTTCTTTGCCGCGTCCAGCACACCCACGCCGCTTTATCACCTGTATCAGGAGGCATGGGGCTTCTCGTCCGGCGTGCTCACCCTGATTTTTGCAGTGTATGCATTCAGCCTGCTGGCCGCCTTGCTGATCGGTGGCTCGTTGTCTGATTACCTGGGGCGGCGTCCGGTGATTTTCGGTGCCTTGCTGCTGCAAATCGTTTCGATGTTGCTGTTCATTTTTGCCAGCGATGTTAGCTGGCTGATGGCCGCGCGTCTGTTGCAGGGGTTTGCTACAGGACTTGCTGCCAGTGCATTGGGGGCTGCCTTGCTGGACAGCGATTCAGTCAAAGGGCCGCTGATCAACAGCATCTCGCCCATGCTCGGCATGGCGGTGGGGGCACTGGGCACGGCACTGCTGGTGCAGTTCGCGCCGTTGCCACTGGTGCTGGGTTACTGCTTCCTGTTGGCCGCCTTTGTGGCGCAAGCGATTTACCTTGGCCGAGTGGAAGAAACCGTCAGCCGCCAGCCAGGCGTCTGGCAATCCCTCAAGCCATCGCTGCACGTTCCGCAGCAGTCGCGGCGCATGTTATGGCTGGTACTGCCGGTGGATATAGCAGCCTGGGCACTGGGCGGTTTTTTTCTGTCGCTGAGCCCATCCTTGCTGGCAGCGGCGACTGGCTTGAACTCGCCACTCAACGGTGGCCTGGCGGTTGCGGCGCTGACGCTCAGTGGCGCGCTGGCGATTCTGAGCTTGCGTCAGCGCGAGCCGGTGCTGGGATTGTGGGTAGGCGCAAGCTTTTTGCCGCTCGGTGTGGCGGTCATTCTACTGGCGGTCAACCTTGGCATGTTGTGGCTGTTCTTCGTCGGTGCCGTGGTGGCGGGCATCGGTTTCGGATCAAGTTTTCTGGGCGCACTGCGGATGCTCATGCCAACCGCGCATGCCCATGAGCGGGGAGGGCTGATGTCAGCCTTCTGGTACTCAGCTACCTGGCCTTCTGCATACCGGCACTGGTTGCCGGATTCTTTGCCCACTCGGCAGGGCTGGTGATGACCAGCAATGTCTACGGAGCAGTGGTGATCACGCTGGCATTAATCGCATTGGCGAGTTTGATCGTACGCCGTACAGCCAGCAAAAACAAAAATGCCCACGTTTAAGTGGGCATCTCGGCTTGCCGACAGGCGGGAGTCTTCAGCGCAGGTCGTTAACCATCTCGGCCAGCACGGTCAATACATCCCCGGCCAGTTGCGCCGAGCGTTCGCCTGACCATCCTGTTACCGGGTCCGGCGCGTTATCGTGGTCCTTGAACGGCATCTCCAGCGTCAGCGCCAGGCATTTATAGCGTTCGCCCACGGCATTTGCCGCCAGGTTCACATTGGCCTGGCCGGGCGCGCTGCGCGGGTAGCCGTAGACCGTCTGGAAGCTGTCGCTAACCTCGCACAGACGGCTGCGAAAGCGCTCTTCAAGCTGGCGTTGATGCGCGGTGTACCCCGGGTTGCCCTCACACGCGGCGGTGAATACGTAGGGGATTTCCTCGTCACCGTGCACGTCGAGGAACATGTCCACGCCGTATTTTTCCATCTGCTGCTTGATGAAAAAGACTTCCGGGCTTTGTTCTTCAGTGCTGTCCTGCCACGCGCGGTTGAGATCCTTGCCGTTGGCATTGGTACGCAAGTGGCCATGAAAGGCGCCGTCCGGGTTGACGTTAGGCACCAGATACAGGTTCGCGTTGGCGAGTAATTGCTGCAGCACTGCGTCGTCTTTTTGCTGAAGGCGTTCGATCACGCCTTCCATGAACCATTCAGCCATGTGCTCGCCGGGATGCTGCTGGGCAATCATCCAGATCTTGCGCTTGCCTTCGGCACCGTCACCTTTGCGCAGCAGCTGAATATCACGACCCTCGACACTTTTGCCGACAGCCAGCAAGTGTGCGCCGGCCTTTTCCTGTGCCTGTTCGATCAGCCGGTCATGGCGCTCACGGCTGTAGGGTTCGAAATACGCAAACCAGACCTGCGGTTGGTCAGGCGCAAGGCTGAAGTTCAGTGCCTTGCCGTCAAAACCGGACGGCACCCGAAACCAGCTCTGCTGGTCGTAGGACGCTACGGCGTTGTAGCCGGTCCAGGCATTGTTGAAGGTGGACTCGCTGGCATTGGTCAGGCTGAAACCATAGGTTTGGCCGACGTTCAGGCCGTCAGCCTTGAAATGAAACCACTGGAAATGCGCGCTTTGCGTGTCTGGCCGGATCGCCAGGCTTATATGCGCGGGGTCGCTTGCGTCGAGAACCTGAATATTGCCACTGTCGAAATCTGAACTGATCGTGAGGGTCAAGATAGGTGCCTGCTTACGTAGATGCCTTTTCAGGCCGCTACTGTACACCGATCAACCGGGCACCTTGCGACGTAAACTTCATCGCAGCGGTCATCCTGTGTCAAGAAATAGCCTCGGCGGTGACCATCAGGCTGCAGATGAATGCCGTCAGCAGGCACCACACCAGATAGGCACGTCGCTTGCGCCGATGCCAGCCGGACGCACCGAGCAACAGGGCGGGTGCCTGCAACTGGCGCCACATGCGCTCGCTGTTCTGGAACGCTGAGAGGTGTGCAGCATCGGCGTCCAGCCAGTGGCGAAATTCGATGCGTTCACTGGCCGTTGCAGCAGGGCTCTGCAAGTGCGCATACCAGCGGCTGGCCTGGTCCTGAATGGCACGGCTGTCATCGGTGCTCTGAAGATGTGCCTTGCCCAGTGCGCGAAGCATCGCGCGCTCTACCCGGGCGATATCGACATCCATGAAACGGGCGATGTCGGCATACGCCAGACCGTCGAGCCGACTGAGCAGAAATATCTGCCGGGTACGGCGCGAAAGCTTGCCAAGCCGGTGGCCGAGTTCGATGACCTGCGGCGCGGGTTGCGGCTCAGGCAGGCGGGCGGGGAGGTGCAGCAAAGAAGGGAGCTGATTACTCATGATGTATCGCTCGCTGATCTTCCATGGGGATTGTTCCTTGCAATGACAGGCATCGTCCGTGACAAGAGTAGACTAGTGAATGCGAGAATCATTCTCAAGTGAAAAGTTGCAGCATTTACTTTTTATATGCCTTATCCGGGCATTTTCGCTGCAAAAACATGACCCGTATCAGGGTTGCTTTGCTATGATCTGCGCCATTGCTACACACCTGCGCAGTACCCAGACTTCATTAGCCTGAAGCAGCGAAACCAAAAGAAAGAACCAAAAAAAGACCCGGCAAAAAGCCGGGTCAAAAACCGTGATTAGCCTGATGAGGAGATAATCAGGAAGCCGACCTAAGACTTCCAGGTTATCCAGCGGATCTCGCGACCCGCTGATTCAATAATAATCATTATCATTTGCAAGTCAAATGTTTTTATTGCCCTCATCGACCCAGATAATCCGCCAGCGCCTGCTCGACGGATTTTTCTTTTTCGGTCCCACCCTACACCCTCTAGTCCAGCGGCAACTCCGTGGTGCGTTTCACCGTGCTCATGGCAATGTTCGAATGGGCCTCATGTACGTGCGGCAACTGCAGCAAATGATCGCGCAGGAAGCGCTCATAGCTGGCGATGTCCTGGGCAACCACCTTGAGCATGAAATCCATCCCCCCGGCCATGGTGTAGCACTCCAGCACCTCCGGGTGGCCGATGATCGCTTCTTCGAATTCGGCCAGATAGCGCCGGCCATGGCCCGACAGCTTGACCTCGACAAACACGGTCATGCTCAGGCCGAGCTTCTGAGTGCTGAGCAGGGCGACAGTGCGTTCTATCACTCCGTCTTCCTGAAGCCGGTGGATGCGCCGCCAGCAGGGCGATTGCGATAACTCGACCCGTTCGGCGATTTCTGCCGCCGACAGGCTGGCGTCATGTTGCAGTAGACGAAGAATCTTGCGATCGATGGGGCTCAATTTAGGCTGCATGAATTGACCTTGTTTTTTGTTCTGGTCGAAAAAAGCATGCTCAATATCAGCAGATTTGCACGCATTTAGAAAGAAAAAGCCTCTTTGCTGCTGGCAGTCTAATGGCAAGGCTGCCGGGTTGGACCGTCCCTGCGCAAAAGCCTGACACCTATAAGAACAAGACAAGAACAAGAGAGGTATCCGCATGTCTCTGGCTGATATTCGTCTGGATGATAAATACCGGCTTGCCACCGGTAATCTGTACCTGACCGGCACACAGGCCCTGACTCGCCTGCCGATGCTGCAAAAACAACGTGATGAAGCGCAGGGCCTGAATACCGCCGGTTTTATTTCCGGCTATCGCGGCTCGCCGTTGGGCAATCTGGACAAAAGCCTTTGGGACGCCAAAGACTACCTGCAACAAAACGCCATCCATTTTCAGCCGGGCATCAACGAAGAACTGGCGGCTACGGCCGTCTGGGGCAGTCAGCAGGTCAACCTGTTCCCCCACGGCAAATACGATGGCGTGTTTGCCCTCTGGTACGGCAAAGGCCCGGGCGTGGACCGTTGCGGGGATGTCTTCAAGCACGGCAACTCGGCAGGCGTTGCAGCCAATGGCGGTGTGCTGATTCTTGCGGGCGATGACCACGGCTGCAAATCATCGACCATTGCCCATCAGAGCGAACATGCGTTTATCGCTTCGATGATCCCGGTACTCAACCCCAGCAATGTTCAGGAAATTCTCGACTACGGCATCATCGGCTGGGAATTGTCGCGTTACAGCGGTTGCTGGGTGGCGATGAAGACCATTGCCGAGAACGTGGATTCTTCAGCCGTGGTCGAGGTTGACCCGTTGCGGGTCAAAACGCGCATTCCGGAAGATTTCGCACTGCCGGAAGGCGGTTTGCACATCCGCTGGCCGGATCCGCCGCTGGCCCAGGAAGCGCGGCTCAACACCTACAAGATCTACGCGGCCAGGGCCTTCGCGCGTGCCAATCAGCTCAACAAGGTGGTTATCGATTCTGCGCAGCCCAGGCTGGGCATCATTACTACCGGCAAGTCCTATCTGGATGTGCGTCAGGCGCTTGAAGAGCTGGGTATCGATCAGGAGCTGTGCGACCGGGTCGGGATTCGCGTGCTCAAGGTCGGCATGAGCTGGCCGCTGGAACCGGTCTCGGTGCACGACTTTGCCGAAGGGCTGGACGAAATTCTGGTGGTCGAGGAAAAACGCAGTGTCATCGAAGATCAACTGACCGGGCAGCTTTACAACTGGCCCGTGGACCGCCGCCCGGTGGTGGTCGGTGAGTTCGATGAACAGGGCCGTTCACTGCTGCCGAACCTCAGCGAACTGACCCCGGCGATGATCGCCAGGGTCATCGCCAAGCGTCTTGCTCCGTTCTACAGCAGCCCGCAGATCGAGGCACGTCTACAGTTTCTCAGCGACAAGGAGCAGGCGCTTCAGGCTCCGCTGTTCAACACCCAGCGCACTCCGCATTTCTGTTCCGGCTGCCCGCACAACACGTCGACGCGTGTGCCGGAAGGCAGTCGCGCCCTGGCCGGGATCGGTTGCCATTACATGACCATCTGGATGGATCGGGAAACCGATACCTTCACCCAGATGGGCGGCGAGGGCGTGACCTGGATCGGTCAGGCACCGTTCACCGAAACACCTCACGTCTTCCAGAATCTGGGCGACGGCACGTACTTTCATTCCGGGCATCTGGCGCTGCGTGCAGCCGTGGCCTCCAAGGTCAATATCACCTACAAGATCCTCTACAACGATGCTGTTGCCATGACCGGTGGCCAGCCAATCGACGGAATACTGCGCGTCGATCAACTGAGCCGCCAGGTGTTCAACGAGGGCGTGCAGCGTATTGCGCTGGTCTCCGACGAGCCGGACAAGTACCCGAGTCGACAGAATTTCGCGCCGATTACTACCTTTCATCATCGGCGTGATCTGGACAGCGTGCAGCGCGAGCTGCGTGAGTTCAAAGGCGTATCGGTGATCATCTACGATCAGACCTGCGCGACTGAAAAGCGCCGCCGTCGCAAACGCGGCACCATGCCGGATCTGGAAAAGCGTGCGTTGATCAATCCGGCTGTATGTGAAGGCTGCGGCGACTGTGGGGTTAAATCCGGTTGCCTGTCTGTGCTGCCCAAGGAAACGGCTCAGGGCCGCAAGCGCGAAATCGATCAGAACGCTTGTAACAAGGATTTCAGCTGCGTAGAAGGTTTCTGCCCAAGCTTCGTCACCGTGCATGGCGGCAAGCTGCGTAAGCCGGCATTGCCCAAGCAAGTCGAGGCGTTCGCTCGCTTGCCCGAACCTGTACTGCCGTCGCTGGAGCGACCGTTCAATATTTTGTTGCCGGGGGTTGGCGGAACAGGCGTAACCACCGTCGGTGCGATGCTGGGTTATGCCGCGAATCTGGAAGGCAAGGGTTGCAGCGTGCTCGATCAGGCCGGGTTGGCACAGAAATTCGGCCCGGTGGTCAGCCACATCCGTATTGCAGCGCGTCAGCAGGATTTGTTCGCGGTGCGTATCGCGGCTGGGGAGGCGCATCTGTTGCTGGGGTGTGACCTGCTGGTAGCGGCCGGGCCGGATGCGATTGCCAAGCTCGACAGCAAGATTTCCCACGCGGTGGTCAACAGCCAGCAAACGCCGACTGCCGAGTTTACGCGCAACCCGGATGCCGTGTTTCCGGCCGAGGCCATGAAGCAGACTATCATCGAGTCGGTCGGCGCTGCGAAGACCCACTTCGTCGAAGCCACATCGCTGGCCACCCGGCTGATGGGCGACAGCATCGCCAGCAACCTGTTCATGCTCGGTTACGCGTTTCAGCTGGGCCTGATTCCGCTGACCTCGGCGGCCATCGAAAAGGCGATCGAACTCAACGGGGTGGCGGTCAATCTCAATCAGCAGGCGTTTCTCTGGGGCCGTCGTACCGCCCATGATCCTGCGGCGGTCGAAGCCTTCGTCAATCCGCAGCAGAAGGTCAGCGAGCCGCAGCAGCCAATGGACCTTGATCAGCGTATTCAGAGCAATGTCGAAACCTTGAAGGCGTATCAGAACGGCGCCTATGCCAAGCGCTATGTGGAGTTGCTGCAACGTGTGCGCGATACCGAATCACGCGTGTTTCCCGGTCAGCAGCCGATGCTCTCTGAAGCGGTTGCGTTCAACTATTTCAAATTGCTGGCCTATAAGGATGAATACGAAGTGGCACGGCTGTACAGCAACGGCGAGTTTACCCGCCAGCTGGAAGCGCAGTTTGAAGGCGATTATCGGCTGGAATTCCACTTGGCCCCGTCATGGTTGGCAAAACGCGATCCGCACAACGGCCTGCCGCGCAAACGCAGTTTCGGCCCCTGGATGCTGCGCGCCTTCAATGTATTGGCGAAATTCAAATTCCTCCGTGGCACAGCGCTTGATCCTTTCGGCCACAGCCTTGAGCGCAAACAGGAGAGGGAGCTGATTGACGGTTACGTGCGTGACATCGAACTGATTCTTCAGCACCTGCAAGCACAGAATCGCCATACCGCCTTGAACCTGGCACGTCTGCCGGAGCGAATTCGTGGTTATGGCTATATCAAGGAGAGCGCCATGAAAGCGGCTGCATTGCAGGCCGACATTCTGCGCAAGAGCCTGGAAAGTGGCGAAGTGGTTGCACCGAAGTTGTACGAGGCGGCTGCCTGACGGGGAGATGCTTCGCATCGACTGGTCGCAGCGACCGGGGGTGATCCGCTGTGTTCAGCGCCGGGAGTACCGCCTTCGCCAATATCAGCTCGGTCTGAACAGGTGTGCATGCCCGGCGCGGTACAGCGAGGAGTCGCTGAACGTGTCGTCGGCAAGCACACGTCCGACCAGAATCAATGCAGTGCGACGAAAGCCTTTGGCCTGCACTTTGTCGTGAATGTCCGCCAGTGTGCCAACTGCCCAGTCCTGATCCGGCCAACTGGCGCGGTGCACCACGGCAATCGGGCAATCGGCTCCGTAATGTGGAACAAGCTCGTCGACAATCCGCTGCAGGTTGTTTACACCCAGATGAATCGCCATGGTTGCCCGGTGACTGGCCAGACTGGCCAGCTCCTCGCCGCTGGGCATTGAGGTCTTGTCGGCATAGCGAGTCAGAATCACGCTTTGCGACACATCCGGCAGGGTCAGCTCGACGCCCAGCAGCGCAGCGCAGGCAGCGGTCGCGGTGACGCCGGGAATGATTTCGAATGGAATACCCAGTTCCCGCAGATGGCGGATCTGCTCGCCGATGGCGCCATACAGGCTCGGGTCGCCGGAATGCACACGAGCAACGTCCTGGCCCTGCGCATGCGCGGTCTTTATCAGCTCAATGATCTGCTCCAGATGCAGCTCGGCGCTGTTGGTCACCTGCACGGCCTGATGGCCCTCCAGCACGGCGAGCGGCATCAGTGAGCCTGCATAGATAATGACTGGGCATGTGCGAATCAGGCGTTGCCCCTTGACGGTGATCAGCTCGGGATCGCCAGGGCCGGCACCGATGAAATAGACAGTCAATGAATTCTCCGGAGTGGATGAGCGCGGGGAGATTATCCGCTGTGTGCAGGGCTGATTGCCAAGGCAAATGTGGCGTTGGCGCTTTTTTGCCGTTCGATCAGCAGGGTGGCGGTGCCGTCTCCCAGTTGCGCGGCCAGCGCCAGTGCCGAACCTTCGGCGACACCGTGACAGCCCGTGGTCTGGAAGACCTGCGCAGAACGATGGGTGAGGTGCAGCTCCCACGCAACCAATTGCGCTGCGTTGAAGAACACCAGCGGCACTGCCAGTTGCGCGGCCAGTTCAAGCAGGCCCGGTTCCTGGTCTTTCAGGTCGATACATGCCAGCGCAGTGACGCTGGCAATCTCCAGGTCGATCACGCGAAGGCTGTTCTCGATCAGCTCGCGCAACGTCGCTGCGGAGCAACCGCGCCGACAACCCAGCCCGGCCACCAGTGACGCGCCGGGCTGAACGGTCGGTGAATCAGGCCTGATGCAGGTCGGCATCGTTTCTGCGGAACAGCCAGGCACTGATCAGCCCCATCGCGACCCAGAACAACGCGTTGGTCAATAGCGAGGCGATCATGAATTGCGATTCCAGAGCTTTGGGTGCCATGCTCTGATGGACCAGCGGCTGTGGTGCGCCGATCACGTGAGGAACGACCAGAATCGCCACGCCCAGCACTTTTAGCAGCCAGTTCTGACCAAATACCAGCAAGGCCAGCCCGGCGGCAGTCGATGCGGCCGTACCTATCCACCAGGCCTGACGCTGACTCAGTTCGGCGGCAGCTGTGCCGGGCAATTCAGGTGGCAGGCCAAGCGTGGGTGCCAGCACAAAAACCGCGAAACCGGCCAGCCCCCACCATACGCCTTGCACCGTGCGGCCCGGCGCACGCAGGGTGTAAAGCCCGGCAAGCATCAGGGCGAAGCCTACTGCGACCACCAGGTTGCCGCCCGTGGTGGACAGCACGCGCTGCCAGCCGTTTTCAGGTTCCCAGGCAGCTTCTTCATGCGCATGACTGTGTTCGGCAGTCGCGCCGTCAGCATGCTCATGGACCTGTTCGGCAGATGCGTTTTCGTAAGTTTCGGCCTGCTGGATCAGTGGCACCACCCAGAAGCTTTGCAGCACGGTCAGCAGCAGGGCCGCAAGCAGGCCCGTGAACCCGGCAGTTTGTGCGATTCGCTTGAACATTGTGGAGTCCTTAATGGCAAGGAAAGGCAGCGCTGTGACGTGTATCGTGTGCGGCGTTGTGTACGGCCGCGATGTGCGAGAAACCGGCGAAGTACACCAGACATGCACCCAGCAGCGCAGCGCTGATGGCGGCTGTCAGGCGTTGAGTGCGTGTGGAGCTGGTAGTGGCGGCGTGGCTGCTGCTGATGGTCGACATGGCGATCCCTCTTGGTGATTGGCAAGCGGGCCACGCGCAAAGGAACCTGCCGGCAGACGCCGAAGGTTTCAACTGCGCCCGCCCACCGCGGGTTTGTCATTCAACGATGTCGGGCCGGTCTCCGGGCTCGCGAGGGGCTCAAACGTCGCGCGTTCAAGGCCTGCAAGGTCACCTTCCCATGCCGTGGCACAGTGGATAAGACCTTCTCTCGCTTACCGTTGCGGGGGCAGCACCGGACTTGCTCGACAGCGTGAGCGCACCGGTTTCCCGTTTCACCCCGTGAGGGGCACCCGAAACAAGGCGTACAGGAGAGCATGGGCGGCGGGGAATCGTCAATCTGAACGATTGACCTGTCTGCGGTCACTGCGTAGCCTTGCCGGTTCGAGGTTCTCCATGCGTAAAGCGTTACACATGGAGCTAAG
This sequence comes from Pseudomonas sp. Pme6b, assembly GCF_058129925.1. Lineage (NCBI taxonomy): Bacteria > Pseudomonadati > Pseudomonadota > Gammaproteobacteria > Pseudomonadales > Pseudomonadaceae > Pseudomonas > Pseudomonas sp. Pme6b. The sequence continues at coordinate 3,518,306 of NZ_CM176704.1, read as the reverse complement.
ACGGGAATGCGGTACACGCCGCAGCTGCCCCCGCAACTGTAAACGGTGAGGTTCATTGCACAGCCACTGCTACGGCGGGAAGGCGCGATGAATGCGTGTCGGCACGGTCTTGATTGCCTGCCACATGCCGCCGTGAGCCAGGAGACCTGCCTCGAACCGGGCTGACCAAAAGGCCTGCGAATTCTCACTACAACCGGGCGGGGTGATCCGGTGGCGATCCGATCCGTGTGCCAGGCATGCGGTTCTCGTCCTGTTTGCCCGCCGCATTGCCAAAGGGCACCTGATGAAAACACTGGCCAAGCTTCCCGTCACCATCGTCACCGGCTTCCTCGGCTCGGGCAAAACCACCCTGCTGCGGCACATGCTCGATAACGCCGAAGGGCGGCGCATCGCGGTCATCGTCAATGAATTCGGTGAACTGGGCATCGACGGAGAAATCCTTAAGCAGTGCACCATCGGTTGCACCGAAGAAGAGGCCAACGGCCGGGTATATGAGCTGGCCAACGGCTGCCTGTGCTGCACGGTGCAGGAAGAGTTCTTCCCGGTCATGCGCGAGCTGGTCGCTCGCCGTGGCGATCTGGACCACATCCTGATCGAAACCTCGGGGCTGGCATTGCCCAAGCCGCTGGTTCAGGCTTTTCAGTGGCCGGAAATTCGCAACGCCTGCACGGTCGATGCGGTGATCACTGTCGTCGACAGCCCTGCGGTATTGGCCGGTACGTTTGCTGCGTTCCCCGATCAGGTCGATGCGCAGCGCAAACTCGACCCGAATCTGGACCATGAGTCGCCTCTGCACGAGCTGTTCGCTGATCAACTGGCCAGCGCCGATCTGGTGATCCTCAACAAGGCCGACATGATCGACGCCGAAGGTCTGGCAGCGGTGCGTGCCGAAGTTGCCGAAGAACTGCCGCCAGCCGTCAAGGTGATTGAAGCCAGCAGCGGTCGTCTGCCGATCAGCGTACTGCTGGGTGTTGGCGCCGAGTCCGAGCTGCACATCGATGGTCGCAAGACCCACCATGATCATCACGACAATGACGATCATGATGACCACGATCACGATGCTTTCGATTCGATTTCCCTGAAATTGCCTCAGGCCGATGAAAAGTTGTTGCTCGACGCACTGAATCAACTGGTCGTGCAGCACGGCATTCTGCGCGTGAAGGGCTTCGCGGCCATTCCCGGCAAGCCGATGCGCCTGCTGATCCAGGGTGTGGGTACGCGTTTCGCCAAGCACTTCGACCGCGCCTGGCGCGCCGACGAAGAGCGTGCCACGCATCTGGTGCTGATTGGTCAGGAGCTGGATGCCGTGGCCCTGCAAGCGCAGCTCAACGCTGCAGTTGTCGGCTGACCCCATGCATTTACTGAGAACCCAGCCCGGCGGTTTCGTACCCGACGACAGCATTGCCGATCTGGGCCAGACCCCGGCCGAGCTGGTGATTCTCTGTAGCGGAGACTCCAGCCTGGCGCTGCTGGCCGAAGCTGCACGCCAGCTTCCTGACGACTACCCGAGCCTGCGTCTGGCCAACCCCATGCAGGTACAGAATCACGCCTCTGTCGACTTGTACGTCGATGAGGTGCTGCGCCACGCAAAGGTCATTCTGATTTCCCTGCACGGTGGCATCGGTTACTGGCGTTACGGCGTCGAGCGGCTGATGGAGCTGGCGGCACGCGGGGTTCAGGTCATTCTGGTGCCAGGTGATGATCGTCCCGATCCTGAGCTGAGCGACCTGAGCACGGTGCCTGCCGCAGAACGCGACCGGCTCTGGCAGTTTCTGCGTCAGGGCGGCTTGCAGAATGCGCTGGAAATGTATAGTTGCATGGCCAGCCGCTGGCTGGACCGGGACTATTCCTGGACCGAGCCCCAACCGTTGCCACGCACAGCCATTTACCACCCTCGACTGGCAAGTGCGCAGCTCACCGATTGGCAAGCCGACTGGGTTGCAGGACAGCCCGTCGTGGCGCTGCTGTTCTACCGCTCGCACTTGCAGGCCGCCAATACCGGTTTTATCGACGAGTTCTGTGCGCGCTTGCAGGCGCACGGCATCAACCCGCTACCCATAGCCGTGGCCAGCCTCAAGGAGCCCGGCTGTTTCACTCAGGTGGAGAACTGGCTGGACGAGGCCGAAACCGAGCTGATCCTCAACACCACAGGCTTTGCCCAGTCGAGCCCGGAAGCGCCGCATCTGCGCCCGTTTCGGCGCAACGTGCCGGTCATTCAGGCGATCTGCGCGCAGGACAACGAACCTGCCTGGCAGGCCAGCGAACAGGGCCTTGGTGCGCGCGATCTGGCGATGCACATTGCCTTGCCGGAGCTGGACGGGCGGATCATCAGTCGACCGATCAGTTTCAAGGACCTGGCCTGGCGTAGCGAGCGCAGCCAGTCGGACGTGGTGTGTTACCGCGCCCAGCCGGACAGGATGGATTTTGTCGCGCAACTGGCGCGGCGCTGGATCGAACTGGCGCGGCTGCCCAACGGCGACAAGCGTGTGGCGTTGATCCTGGCCAACTATCCGACCCGCGACGGGCGCATCGGCAATGGTGTGGGGCTCGACACGCCTGCTGCGGCGCTGAACATCCTGCGCGCCATGCAGGCCGAGGGTTATCCGCTGGCACAGTTGCCGGACAGCGGCACCGAGCTTATCCAGCAATTGCTGGGTGGCGTGACCAATGATCTGGACAGCATTGACCTGCGGCCCTGCCAGCAAAGCATGGCACTGGAGGAATACCTGGCGGCGTTCAACGAGCTGCCGCAGGAAAACCGTGATGCCGTGAATGCCCGCTGGGGCGCGCCGGACAGCGATCCGATGTTTCGCAGTGGCAGAATGATGATTGCCGGGCTGCGCTTTGGCCTGACCTTCGTTGGCATTCAGCCTGCGCGTGGCTATCAGGTCGACCCCAGCTCGGTGTACCACGACCCGGATCTGGTTCCGCCCCACGGTTATCTGGCGTTTTACTTCTGGCTGCGCAAGGCGTACGGCGCTCATGCCGTGGTGCATGTCGGCAAACACGGCAACCTTGAGTGGCTGCCGGGCAAGGGCGTCGGCCTGTCCCGAACCTGCTGGCCGGACGCCGTACTGGGCGCGATGCCGAACATCTATCCATTTATCGTCAATGATCCGGGCGAGGGCGCACAGGCCAAACGGCGCACTCAGGCGGTGATCATCGATCACTTGATGCCGCCCCTGACCCGTGCGGAAACCTATGGCCCGCTGCGCAATCTGGAACTGCTCGCCGACGAGTTCTATGAGGCGCAACTGCTGGATCCGCGCCGCGCGCGCGAGCTGCAACGGGATATTCTCGAACTGGTCCGTGAAACCCATATAGATCGCGAGCTGGCTCTGGGCGAGAACCTCGACAGCGACGCCGATGCGGCGCTGTGGCTGCCGCGTCTGGACACTTACCTGTGTGACCTGAAAGAGTCGCAGATTCGCGATGGCCTGCACATCTTCGGTCAGTCGCCGCAAGGCCGCCTGCGCACCGACACCTTGCTGGCCCTGCTGCGCATCCCGCGCGGCGACGGGCGCGGCGCGCAGTCGAGTCTGTTACGGGCGTTGAGCAAAGCGTTCGGTCTGGATTTTGACCCGCTGGATTGCGAACTGGCCGAGCCCTGGACCGGCGCGCGTCCCGCTGCGTTGCTGGCGGTCAGCAGTGACCCGTGGCGCACTGCCGGTGATGCGCGTGAACGGCTTGAGCTTTACGCCGCTGCCCTCATCGAACGCGTGACCCAAGGCGAAGCGCTTCATGACCTGCCGGTCGACGATGATCTGGCACTGATCCTCGACAGCCTGCGTGAAGTGGTCGCGCCGCGTCTGGACGCCTGCGGCCCCGGCGAAATGCAGGGCATGCTAGATGCACTGAGCGGCCGCTTCGTTCCGGCAAGCCCCAGCGGCGCGCCGAGTCGGGGGCGTCTGGATGTGCTGCCCACGGGGCGCAACTTCTTTACCGTAGATGTCCGCAATCTGCCGACCACCACAGCGTGGCGTATCGGTTTCCAGTCCGCCAGCCTGTTGCTGGAAAGGCATCTTCAGGACCATGGCGACCACCTGCGTCAGTTGGGGCTGTCAGTCTGGGGCACTGCGACCATGCGCACCGGTGGTGACGATATCGCTCAGGCGATGGCGCTGATGGGCGTACGCCCGGTCTGGGCGACGGGCAGCCAGCGGGTCGATGATTTCGAGATTCTGCCGGTCAGCCTGCTGGACCGTCCGCGAGTGGACGTGACATTGCGGGTGTCCGGCTTTTTCCGTGATGCCTTCGCCAACCTTATCAAGCTGTTCGACGCTGCGGTGCAGGCAGTTGCCGCGCTGGACGAGCCGGACGACCTGAACCCGCTGGCGGCCAGGGTGCGAGAAGAACGCCAAGGTTTTATCGCAGAAGGGTTGACCGAAGACGAAGCGGCACGTCAGGCGGGCTGGCGGATCTTCGGTGCCAAGCCCGGTGCCTATGGCGCTGGCGTGCAGGGCGCGATCGACGGCCGTCTGTGGCAGAGCCGTGAGGACCTTGCCGAGGTTTACCTGAACTGGGGCGGCTACGCCTATGGCGCTGCCGATGAAGGTACGCCTGCGCGTAAGCGCTTTGCCCAGCGTCTGTCTCAGGTACAGGCCGTGCTGCAGAATCAGGACAATCGCGAACACGACCTGCTTGATTCAAACGATTATTACCAGTTTCAAGGCGGCATGCTGGCGGCTTCGGAAACCCTCAGCGGGCAGAAGACCGCCAGTTACCATGGCGATCACAGCCAGCCGGACCTGCCGAAAATCCGCACCCTGAAGGAAGAGCTGAACCGGGTGATACGCTCGCGCGCAGCGAATCCGAAATGGATCGACGGGGCCAGACGTCATGGCTACAAAGGCGCGTTCGAGATGGCCGCCACGGTGGATTTCCTGTTCGCCTTCGATGCGACGACCGAGCTGATCGATGATCACCAGTACGCGCTGCTGGCCGACGCCTATCTGCTTGACCCGGCCACGCGCGATTTCCTCGCCGAGCACAATCCCGATGCCTTGCGCGACATGACCGAGCGCATGCTCGAAGCCCAGCAGCGCGGCCTCTGGCAGGAGCCGGGCGAGTATCAGCAGGCGCTGGAAGACCTGCTCCTGGACATAGAAGAGAACTGATGACCTTGCCTGACCCGAACATCACCGAAACTCCACATTTTCCGCTGGCCGCTGTGGTCGGTGCCGATGACCTGAAGCTGGCGTTGTGCCTGACCGCCATTGACCCGCGCATCGGCGGCGTATTGATCGAAGGGCCTCGGGGCATGGCCAAGTCGACGCTGGCGCGGGGGTTGGCCGATGTGCTGGCCAGTGGTCAGTTCGTCACCTTGCCGCTGGGTGCTACTGAAGAGCGTCTGGTCGGCACGCTGGATCTGGACGCCGCGCTGGCCGAGGGTCGTGCACAATTTTCCCCGGGTGTACTCGCCAAGGCCGACGGCGGTGTGCTGTATGTCGATGAGGTCAATCTGCTCGCCGACCATCTGGTCGACCTGTTGCTGGACGTTGCTGCCAGCGGCGTCAATATGGTCGAGCGGGATGGTATTTCCCATCGCCATGCAGCGCGCTTCGTACTGATAGGCACCATGAACCCGGAAGAAGGCGAATTGCGCCCGCAGTTGCTGGATCGCTTTGGCTTGAACGTCGCATTGAGTGGCCAGACCCAGCCTGCCGAGCGCAGTCAGATCATCCGTCGCCGTCTGGATTTCGACAGCGATCCGGTAATGTTTTGCCAGCAATGGCAAGCGCAGCAGGACGCCTTGAAGCTTCGTTGTGAGCAGGCGCGTCAGCTGCTGGCAGGTATCGAGCTGGATGACCATTCATTGGCAATGATCACCGAGCGATGCTTTGCTGCAGGTGTCGACGGTATGCGCGCCGATCTGGTCTGGCTGCGCGCCGCGCGCGCCCATGCTGCATGGCGTGGTGCCGGTCGAATTGAAGAACAGGACATCGAAGCGGTCGCCGAGTTTGCCTTGCGTCATCGGCGGCGCGAGCCGGCCCCGCCACCACAAAACCCGGAAGCGCCGCCGCCCGGATCGTCCAGCAGGCAGGCCGACCCTGAAAGCGGGCAGGGCAACTGGGGCGAGCTGCCCGCCCAGGCCGTCACTACCGGCGCACGCCGCGAAGTGCCGAGCTGGCCAAAAAAGCCTTAGGCATCCGCCCTCGTATCGCGCAGGGGGCGGATGCCGTTCCCCGTCCTGGTCGACTGGCCACTGGCAGACAAGGGGCCATGCGTGCCGGTGCTGATGGCCCGGTGCAATGGTTGTCCACACTGTTGCGCGGTCGGCCGAAAAGCCGCAAGGACCTGATTCGCCAGCCGCGCAGCAGCCGTCCCAGTGAGTTATTGCTGGTGATTGTCGATGCTTCAGCTTCTACACGACGCCATCAGGCGTTGAGCCAGGCGAAGGGGCTGTTGTCGCAATTGTTCGACGATGCGTATCGACGCCGCGCGCGTCTTGCCTTGCTGACCGCCAGCGGTGACACGCCACGCTGGCAACATCAGGGCCTGAAAGCGTCCTCGGCATTGAGTCCATGGCTGGATGCACTGGGTGCGGGCGGCGGCACGCCACTGTCTGCAGCGCTCCAGCAGGCCGGTGAATGGCTGGCAAAGCGGCAAAAACGCTATCCGGCCGAGCAGCAGCGGGTTCTGGTGCTGACCGATGGCAGGATCAAGCAGTTACCCGTCCTGCCTGCATTCAATTGCGCGAGTGTGTTGATCGATATCGAGAAAGGCCCGATCCGCTTGGGCAGGGCGCGGGAACTGGCGTCCAGCCTGGGGGCTGATTATCAGCACATTGATGAGCTGAAACCGGTTTGAGCTATCAGGTCTGGCAGTTCTGAAACTGCGTGCCAATGCGCTGAAGCATTGGCACGACAGTCAGTTGCAGTGCACGGGCAACGCTCAAACCTGCGTCAGGCTGGCATGGTCCAAGGCTCAAGGTCGTAGCCTTCGTTGCTGATTTCTTCACGCGCCTGTTCCAGAGCGCTGGCCAGTTGCCGCTTGTCTGAATAGGTGCTGCTCGGGATCTGCTTGCGACCGATACGGTTGCTGGTGCGGTCGATCACCGTCAGGCTCAGTTCGCCGTTACCATCCTGTGGTGCCCAGGCAACACACTGGAAGGGTTCAAAAGCGTGTCCAGCGATCAGAAGTGCATCGTTGAAGCGCAGTGGGACGTTCATGGTTTTTTCCTCAAGTGCCCATATCAATTCAGTCACGGCGGCGGGCTGACCGTCCGGCTGGTTACTTGTGTTGATGAACGACAAGGGGGCATGAGTCACACCCTTCAACGAAAAATATGCGAATTTTTTTCAAGGGTCGCCCGCGTGACCTTGCAAATAAACATCCTTCAGCAGCGACGGCGTTAGTGACAGAGGGTTATGAGCGTTAGACCCAAACGGTACAACGCTGCGTCAAAAAGTTGCTAGGGTGATAGTTGGGCTCGCCAACATGCTGTTTATGAAAAGCTTTTAAAAATCCCACTCCACGTCGGGCACCAAGGAAACTTCATGCATGGATCGGCCCCAACGCGACGTCTGCTAATCATCGACGGCGGTGACGACTGTCATCCTCTGATCCCTGCTTTGAGTGATGCCGGATGGACGGTGCAGGAAAGCACCTCAGGTTCTACCTTCAATCCCGATCATGACGTGGGCCTGATTCGCCTGACGTCCGGTCATTTCGAACAATTGCCCAGGCTTCAAGAGCTTGTCGCCCATAGCAACATGCGCTGGGTTGCAGTGCTGTCAGCCAACGATCTGCAACGCGAAAAAATAGGCGATTTCGTTTGCCAGTGGTTTTTCGATTTTCACGCCCTTCCTTTCGATGCAGCGCGGTTGCATGGCACGCTGGACAAAGCGTTCGCGGCTGGCCGCCCCGAAGCGCAAGGCGGGCTGGCGCTTTCCGAGGCCGAGCCCGAGCTGCTGGGCGACAGTCGGCCCATTCGTGAGCTGCGCAAGTTGTTGAGCCGGCTGGCACCTATCGATTCACCGGTATTGATTCGGGGCGAGCGAGGTACGGGCAAAGAGCTGATCGCACGCAGCCTGCATGTACAGTCTCAGCGACGCGGCAAGCCCTTTGTCGTCGTGGATTGCGGTGCGTTCACCGGGCATTCGATCCAGGCCGAGCTGTTCGGTCATGAGGATGATGCGTTTGATGGTGCTCAGGCGCACAGGATCGGGCTGCTTGAAGCTGCTGACGGCGGCACGCTGCTGCTTGACGAGGTCGGTGATCTGCCGCTGGAAACCCAGGCGTCGCTGTTGCGCTTTCTGGAAGACCGGCAAATCGAGCGCCTGGGCGGCGGTGAGTCGATTGCAGTGGATGTGCGGGTGCTGGCCGCGACCCGTGAGGATCTTGAAACGGCTGTGCGGAAAAAGCGCTTTCGTGAAGACCTGTATTACCAGCTCAACGTGCTGCAGGTCGGGGTGGCGCCGTTGCGCGAGCGTCATGGCGATCTGGCGTTGCTGGCCAACCATTTCGCCCATTTGTACAGTCAGGACAGCGGCAGGCGAGCACGCAGTTTCAGTCAGGATGCGCTGGTGGCGTTGGGCAAGCACGACTGGCCGGGCAATGTGCGAGAGCTGGCCGGTCGGGTACGGCGCGGGCTGGTGCTGGCCGAAGGCCGGCAGATAGAAGCGGCAAACCTGGGCTTGCTGGGCGAAGAAGACAGTGCTGGCAGCATGGGCACGCTGGAGGAATATAAATCGCGTGCCGAGCGTCAGGCATTGTGCGACGTATTGACCCGCCACAGTGACAATCTGAGTGTGGCGGCCAGAGTTCTGGGCATATCGCGACCGACCTTCTATCGGCTGTTACACAAGCATCAGATTCGCTGAGCTCCCAGCAACTGCGCGACAGCCGTCATCGCCTGCTCGCGGCGCTGCGGCCAGTCACCGCCCAGCACTTTATAGGCCTGCCGATGGTGGTCCAGCCATTCCCGGCTGCTGTCGAAGAAGGCCTGGCGTTCGCATAACTGCGGCTGGCAGCGTTGCCCGTCGCTGATCCAGTCCACGCCCTCAGGTGAAAGCAGCAGGTGCAGGTCGTAGGAGCGGCTCAGCAGTTGCTGTTCGATCCACGCCGGACAGTCGCCGAACAGGGTTCGGCTCCAGAGCACATTGCTCAGCAAGTGTGTGTCGAGTATCAGCAAGTGCGGCTCGCTGGCGCGGGCAGTATCCTCCCAGTCCAGCTGGCCGCGAGCAATGGCCGGGATGTCGGCGTAGTGGGTATCGCGCCCCTGTTGATCGATGAAATGACGTACGTATTCGCCGACCAGCACGCCGCCGAACCGATCCTGTATTTCGGCCGACAGCCAGCTCTTGCCGCTGGACTCAGGCCCGGTCAGGACCAGGACTTTCATCGCGCCAGCGCCAGATCGTTACGCCACTCGCGCCAGCCCTGTACGGCCAGCAGGGTAAACAGCGCATAGAGTGCAGCGGTCAGGTACAGCTCTTTGTAGATGAACAGGCCGACAAAAATCACATCCAGCACAATCCATAGCGGCCAGCACTGAACGCGTTTGTGTGCCATCCACACTTGTGCCACCAGGCTTAAGCCCGTGAGAGCTGCGTCAAGCCATGGCTGTGCGGCGTCGGTGAAATGCGCCATGCCAGCGCCCAGCGCGAGGCTGATGACTGCGCCGACAGCCAGCCCTTTAAGCACTGAATGGCTCGGCAGCACAGTGACAGCCTTGACCGGCAGGCCGTCGCCATGGCGAGTCCACTGCAGCCAGCCGTAGATCTGCAAGCCTGCATAGATGACCTGCAGCAGCATGTCCGAATACAGCTTCACGTCGAAGAATATCCAGATGTAGATCACCACCATCACCAGCCCGATTGGCCAGCACCAGGGATTCTGCTTCACTGTCAGCCAGACCGCGATAACGCCAATGGCGGCAGCGAAGAGTTCAAGCCCGGACATGGCGGCTCCTTGGTTAGGGTTGTGAGGGGCAGGGGCGGCGATTGTATGCGCTTCTGCGCGCGGCGTGGAGCTTGTGTTGCGTCAGGCTGCACGTCAGCAGGCTTTGTGCGCGGAGGTCTGCTAGCATTCCGCGCCTTGCATTTGCGCGACTTTCTTCAAGCTTCGTTCAGGCACGCGACGGCATAGTGGCAAGCATTTTTTATACGACAACATTAAACAGCGAGCCTGCGGCATCGCTTCATGGGGGAATGATGGATCTTTGGACCGCTGCTCAGGCGTTGATATTGGGTGTTGTAGAAGGGCTGACGGAGTTCTTGCCGATCTCCAGTACAGGGCATCAGATCATCGTCGCCGACCTGATCGATTTTGGCGGCGAGCGCGCCATGGCCTTCAATATCATTATCCAGCTGGGTGCGATTCTGGCGGTGGTCTGGGAGTTTCGGCGCAAGATTCTCGACGTTGTCACAGGCTTGCCGAAGCAACAGCAAGCGCAGCGTTTCACCCTCAACCTGCTGATCGCCTTCATGCCGGCCGTGGTGTTGGGGGTGATCTTTGCCGACATGATCCACCATTACCTGTTCAATGCCATTACCGTGGCAACGGCGCTGGTCTTGGGTGGTGTGATCATGCTCTGGGCCGAGCGCCGCGAGCACACTGTGCGCACCGAAACCGTCGATGACATGACCTGGAGCGATGCGCTGAAAGTCGGGCTGGTGCAGTGCCTGGCGATGATCCCCGGCACCTCGCGCTCGGGCTCGACCATCATTGGCGGCCTGCTGTTCGGCTTGTCACGCAAGGCAGCGACCGAATTTTCGTTCTTTCTGGCCATGCCGACCATGGTCGGTGCAGCCGTGTATTCGGGCTACAAATACCGGGACATGTTTCGCCCGGACGACTTCGCGGTGTTTGCCATCGGTTTCATTACCTCGTTCATCTTCGCGATGATCGCAGTTCGCGCGCTACTCAAGTTCATCGCAACTCATAGCTATGCAGTGTTCGCCTGGTATCGCATCGCCTTCGGCCTGCTGATTCTGGCGACCTGGCAGTTTGGCTGGATCGACTGGGCATCGGCCAAGGCATGACGCGGGCTCGCGAGCCGCAGCGGCCAGCCGGTCGGGGCAGGGCACCGGTCCGGCAATTGCGCCTGAAGGTGTCGGCGTTCCTGCTGCTGTGTGTGCTACCGGTCTACGGCTCGGCGTCGCTGGGGTTCAGGCAGGTCACGTTGATCCCGGCGCTGGCTTTGATAGTCATGAGCCTGCTGGCGTTTGTGCTCTATAGGCATGACAAGCGACAGGCCGGAAACGGCGGTCAGCGTACGCCGGAGAACGTCCTGCATGCCACCGAGCTGCTCGGTGGCTGGCCCGGAGCATTGCTGGCGCAACAGGTGTTTCGGCACAAGACCCGCAAGGTATCTTTCCAGATCGTGTTCTGGCTGATCGTGCTGGCGCATCAGGTGCTGTGGCTTGACTGGCTGTTTCTGGGCAAGCGGCTTTTACAGCTGTTGCCTTTATAGTTTCAAGCCGATCTGCTGTCGTTTCGGTAGCCTGCCGACTACAAGCTGGTGGGAGCGGGTCAGCAGATCACGCACTTCATCGTCGCTCAGTGTGTGCAGGTCTGCCACGCTGATCCAGTGCGCGCGGGCCAGGTAAGGCGCAGGCCGTATGCCGGGCCGATCCACGTAACCCAGAAACAGTTCCGGATGGACCTTGAATGAAAGGTCCTGGCCGACCAGGTCCATGACCGCAAACATCTTTTTTTCGGCAACGGAAAATACGCGCACACCGCCCCATTTGTAATCCTCTCGGGCGCCTGGCAAGTCCAGGCAGAACCGGGCGATGTCTTCTTTGTGACGGGTCTTGTTCATGGAATGCTCCTTCAATGGGGCGTCGAGCGGTAAGCTGTTCGATAGCCGCACGGATATTCGATCAGCGGATTGTATGCTGCTGCGACACTCATTAGTGTGCAGGTTTGTCCTTCTCCGGAGTCTTGAATGTCTGCCGTGCAACTCGCCGATGGTGAACTGAACTACCTGCTCGAAGGCCCGGCCGGTGCGCCGGTGCTGGTGTTGTCCAACTCGCTGGGCACTGATCTGCATATGTGGGACAACCACATTCCTGCGTTCATTCGTCATTTTCAGGTGTTGCGCTACGACACGCGCGGGCATGGCAAATCGCTGGTCAGCGAGGGCAGTTACAGCATCGAGCAGAATGGTCGCGACGTATTGGCGTTGCTGGATGCGCTGCACATAGACACGGCTTTTTTCTGTGGCTTGTCCATGGGCGGCCTGATCGGTCAGTGGCTCGCCATCAATGCGCCGCAGCGCCTGCGCAAGGTCGTGCTGTGCAATACGGCAGCCAGAATCGGCAACCCTGATATCTGGAACCCCCGCATCGAAACCGTTCTGCGTGACGGGCAGTCAGCCATGGTTGCATTGCGTGATGCTTCTGTTGCGCGCTGGTTCACGCCTTCATTTGCGCACGCCGAGCCTGCTGTGGTCGACACGGTTGTCGGTATGCTGGCCCGCACATCGCCACAGGGATACGCAGCTAACTGCGCTGCCGTGCGTGATGCAGATTTCCGTGAGCAGATTGCCTCCATTCAGTTGCCGGTATTGGTCGTCTGCGGCACTGAAGATGCGGTAACCACCCCGGCGGACGGGCGCTTCATGGTCGAGCGCATTAAAGGTTCGCAGATGATCGAATTGCACGCGGCTCATCTGTCCAGTGTCGAGGCCGGGGAATCATTTACGGTGCCGGTGCTGGCATTCCTGACGGCCGAGTGAGCTGGCGGGATCTGAAACCCGGTATTGAGAGGCTTGCCATGGCGCTGCATACTCGCGGCTCTGAAAGCGAGGTGGCCGGGTGTTTGATCTCAATGATCTGTTTTATTTCGTTCAGGTGGTCGAATGCCTCGGCTTTGCGCCCGCAAGCCGTAAACTGGGAATTCCCAAGTCCAAGCTCAGCCGTCGTATTGCCGGGCTGGAAGAGCGCCTGGGTGTAAGGCTGATTCACCGCTCGACGCGCACTTTCGCCGTGACCGAGAGCGGGCGCGATTACTACGCTCACTGCGTGGCAATGCTGGTCGAAGCCGAGGCTGCCGAAGAGGCGATTCTGCGTTCCAAATCCGAGCCGCAGGGCAGGGTGGCGATCAGCTGTCCTCCGGCACTGGCGGCGATGGGCTTCAACGAGACCATTGCCCGGTTCGCGGCCGATCACCCGAAGGTTCAGGTGCAGGTCGAAAGTACCAACCGCCGTGTCGACCCGCTGACGGAGAACATCGATATTGCGTTGCGTGTGCGCTTCCCGCCGCTGGAAGACGACGGGCTGGTGGTCAAGCTGCTCGGGCACAGCGCTCAACGTCTGGTCGCACGCCCGGATCTGGCTGCCAGGCTGTCCGCAACATCGACACTCGAGGCGCTATCATCACTGCCCAGCCTCGACACGCCGTCTGCAAGCCATGAGCATCGCTGGCTGCTGGAAACTACTTCCGGCCACTATGCTGAAATTCGCCACACGCCGAGGCTGATCAGCTCGGATCTGGACATGATGCTGCAGGCCGCCCTGCAAGGGGTTGGGGTGGCGCAACTGCCGGAACTGATTGTCCGGGAAGCCTTGCAGGACGGACGTCTGGTGGAACTGTTCAGTCAGCATCGGCCAAAGTGCGGCATCGTGCACGCCGTGTTTGCTTCACGCCGTGGGCTGCTTCCCGCGGTCAGAGGGCTGCTGGATGTGTTCGAAACCTCGTTCAAAGAGCTAAGCCTTAGTCCCGACTCGCTTTATTGTTCTCTTCATAGAACGAACAGTCGCATTCAAGACCACTAATCATCTATTGCGATCAAGGATAGGATGCTCGCCACTTCATCGCTAAGTGGCGATTTTCTTTAAGGAGCTACGTTATGAATTTATTGCACCTCGATTCCAGCATCCTCGGCGATCATTCCGCTTCGCGTCAGTTGACCCATGAGGTCGTTCAGGCCTATCAGCGCTCGCATGCCGACAGCCAGGTAACCTACCGCGACCTCGCCAGCGAAGCCCTCGGGCATTTCTCTGCTGCCAGTCTTGCCGCAGCGGGTACCCCTGTAGAAGCCCGAGATGCGTCCCAGCAACAGGAAGTCGACACTAATGAAGCCACCTTGCAGCAGTTTCTTGCCGCCGACGTGCTGGTGATCGGTGCGCCGATGTACAACTTCACTATCCCGTCCCAGTTAAAAGCCTGGTTTGACCGGATCATGGTTGCCGGCCGCACGTTCCGTTATTCCGAAACCGGCCCTGAAGGCCTGTGTGGCGGCAAGAAGGTTATTATCGTTTCCACTTCCGGTGGCCTGCACGTCGGGCAGCCAACCGGCGCTGGCCACGAAGAACTGCTCAAGGCGCTGTTCGCCTTCATCGGTATCACCGACCTGCAATTTGTTCGTGCGCACGGCCTGGCCTATGGTGAAGAGCCGCGTGCCAACGCCATGACAGCCGCGCAGCAACATATCGAGAGCGAGCTGTTCGCCGCCTGAGTCGGTGATGGTCTGAACAAGACTCCACAACTTGCGCGAGCAACGTGCGCCGGGTTGTGGAGTTTTTTTGTGCGCCGCATAAATGCACGCAGTTTTGAGCGTACTCAACCTTGACAGCTTCCTTACAGGTAAGCGGGCTATTCAAGGACTAAACTGCATCTTCGCGGCACTGTGTTTGCGGTTTGTGGTGTTTTTCACGATTGCTGAAAAGAGCGGGCGGTTTATGGCCCGGCTTGTGCACTATTTCTGTTTTACACACTCTCATCTGGGTGAGAGCGGCGCGCTGGAGCACGATGCTCGACACAAGCGCTGAATGGACTATCCGGGCGAGCCTCCGGATTTGCAAAGGTTGGGCCTTTCGATGGTACGTCTTTGTGCAGTGATGCTGGTTTGCTTGCTCGACAGCCTGATTGCGGTTCACGCTCAGGCCGATGACGCCTGGAGCGCGGGCTATCACGAGCTGAGTTTCCCCGACCCGCTGGATTCACAGCCGGTGCAGGCCATCGCTTTTTACCCGTCGACCGCCAGTGAGCAGTGGAGCACCCTGCACGGCTATCGCGTCGAGGCCGGCGAAAATGCGCCGATTGCAATGGGCCGGTTCCCGTTGCTGCTGCTGTCTCATGGCAATACCGGTACACCGCTGGCGTTGCATGACCTGGCCACATCATTGGCGCGCCAGGGGTTTGTGGTGGTTGCTGTGGTTCATCCTGGCGACAATGATCGTGATCACAGTCGGTTGGGCAGCCTGAGTAACCTGTATGGTCGCCCGCTGCAGATCTCTGAAGCGATCAGCACGGCCTTGCTCGACCCTATGCTGGCCCCTTATCTCAATGCTCGTCAGGTGGGCGTGATCGGCTATTCGGCGGGTGGCGAAACTGCGCTTATTCTTGCGGGCGCGCAGCCTGATCTACAGCGCCTGCGCCAGTATTGCCTCGAACGCCCCACAGACCGTGACGCCTGCAAGACTCAAGGGGAGCTGGTCGCTGACCGCGATGACCTGCATGCCCAGGCTGACCCCAGGGTCGGTGCGCTGATGTTGATGGCCCCGTTGAGCCTGATGTTCGGCCGTCACACGCTGGGCGATGTGCATGTACCGGTGCTGATGTATGCCGGGGATGACGACCAGTTGCTGGCCATCGACCGCAACGCCGAAGCGCTGGCGCGCAAACTGCCGCAGGCACCGGATTATAAGTTGTTGGCGGGGGCAGGGCACTTTGTCTTTATGGCACCGTGCAGTGACGAACAGCGTTCGAGCGCACCGTTACTGTGCAACGACCCTGACGGAGTGGACCGCGAAGACATTCACCGCAACCTGAGCGCAGAAGCTGTGCGCTTCTTCAGCACGGCGCTCAATTCTGCCGACTCTGACCATTCAGGTATGCAGACAGCGCATCACGAATAAGCGCTTTTCAGGCGTTCAGCGAACTCAGAAAGTCGCCAAACCCGCCTCTGGCTTTTGAGTCCAGGCGGGTACTGGTCGTGACCCGCGGGCGGCAGCTCCAGGCGATCCGCGCGCCGATCAGCTCCAGCTGGCGAACCAGATGCACGTCTTCGTGGCAGGCCAGTGCCGGAAACCCGCCTGCACTGATATAGGCAATTGAGCTGACACCCAGGTTGGCACCATGAATGTGCCGATGGCCGTCCCGGTGCTGGTAATGCTTGAGGTAAGCCGCCTGCGCAGCCGCAGAGATATCCTTGTTCCAATCGCCGGGCATGACGGTCCCGCATACCGCATCGGCATCCAGTGCCAGTTGCTCGGCAAGCCAGTCATTCGCCACGGTGCTGTCGCCATCGGTGCAGGCCAGCCAGCGCGCACCTCGGTCGAGGAGAAAAGCTGCTCCTTCGGCGCGTGCCTGTCCGACGTTGCGGGCCGAGACCTCAAGGACCATCACCCCGTGCGCTCGCGCGATGTCTGCCGAGCTGTCGGTGCAACTGTCGAGAACCACCAGCACCTCTACTCGCTCACCCTTGAGATCCGGGTGTTCAGCCGCTTGCTTTATCGTTTCGAGGCACAAATCGAGTAGCTGCTCTTCATTGTGCACCGGGATCAGAATGCCGATCATCGGAGAATTCCTGTTCTGCTACGGAGGTTCCATCACGACTCCACAGGTCCAGCAGGAAATCCTGTTCGTGATGACTGAAAAGACGGTGCATGGCCAAGCGTTCGGCAATGATGTCGTGTACAGCCTGTGCGTTCAGCGGGCAGCCCTCGATATCAGGGCGCCAGTGACAGGCGAGCAACTGACCATCGGGTGAAAGCGAGGATAGAATGCAGTCGATCAGGCGGTGCAGGTCATCGACGTCTAGGTAGTAACCCAGCTCGCTGAAGACGATCAGATCAAATTGTCCCTGCGGCCACTGCTGTGGCAAACGGGCCTGCAGCACGCGCACATGGGGCAGGCCTGCCAGACGCTTGCGTGCCAGTTCTACCGCCAGGTTTGACGTGTCGCAGCACACCAGTGCGTCACAGCGCCCGGCAAGGTCGGCACTGAGTTCGCCATTGGCACAGCCAGGCTCGAATACCGAGCGATAGTGTTCACGGGGCAGCGCGGCCAGTGTCAGCGCACGCTTGCGCCGCTCATACCAGCGTTGCTTGAACGCCCACGGGTCATCGTTGTTGCGAAACAGCTCATCGAAATAGCCGTCTTCGACGCTCATACAAACACCAGTTCAAACGGTTGCAGCAGTCTTTCCAGAACAACGGCTGGCAGAACGGGCGCAAGACCGATGGCCGGGTCACCCTGCAATTGGCTGACGAACGCCTGAGCGGCATTACGTTTACGAGCAAGGGTCGCCGGGTCCAGCAGCAACTTGCGTGCGCGGTCCCATGGCAGACGCTCATCTTCAGGGTCAGCCCAGTGCCAGGCCCAGATCGGTACTTCGCAAAGCTGCGCTCCGGTAGACGCACAGGCTCTTGCACTGGCGCGGCCAACGGCTTCGTGGTCGCCATGACCATCTTCTGCCCAGGTGGCGAACACCACGTCGGCAGGGCCCAGATGACGTTCAAGAAACTCTGTCAGCTGATCTTCGGATTCGGCCACAGTCCCATCCTGCAAGCCGCAGCGCAGCCACTCAAGACGCTCGAGGGGAATATCGAGACGATTCAAGGCTTCGGCGCTTTCCTGGGGCCGGATTGCAGAAAGTCGCTCGACAGGCCAGAGCGTGGAGCCCGGATGGCTGGCAGTGCCGTCAGTGACCGAGATCAACAACAGATTGCGTTCCAGCTGCGCCAACTGGCTCATCAAACCGCCGCATGCCAGTACTTCATCGTCCGGATGCGGGGCGATGATGACCGCCCTGCAATTGTTCGGCACCAGCAGGTCTGCAGTAATCGCAGGTACGCTGCGCAGTTTGCCGGAGGCGTTCCAGGCAGCCAGAGGCGTGCCCTGGCCAGACTCGTCGTCGCTGACTAGAAAGCCTTTGCTCATGATAGATACGCTCTCATAGTGACCACGTGCGTAAAGCTGGCAGCCGTTTACCCGTCAATTGACCCAGTGCAGCAAGGTCTTGCTCGGCATGACTCTGGCGCAGAAAAACCGGCAGGTCGGTGATCAGTCGAGCGAAGTGCGGGTCCTTGCAGTAAGGACCCGCACCTACCGCGCGGCCCACGTGCTGAATGACCAGTTCCGCAGCGTGCTCCACGTAGGCACGACAGCGTCTGGCGAGCACCTCGGCATTTTCAGCCGGGGCCTGATCCAGATGCGCAGCGGCGGCACGCAGTACATCGATTGCGGCGTGCAACGCGACATCTACAGCACCCAGGTGCGCAAGAGCGTGTGGCTCTTCGTGTTTGCCGACCTGTGCCAGCAAGCGTTGGGCGATCGCCCGGGAGGCACCATACCAACACGCCGCGATGCCGATGCCGCCTTGCCAGAAGCCAGGCCGTTCCAGGTAGCCGCCCGGCGCTCCAATCGCTTGCCCGGTAGCGTGCTCGAACACGACTTCGACGCTGCCGGTGGCGCCCATGCCAACTGCGCGCCAGCCATCACTGGTCATATGCACGCCGGGCTGGTCGAGTTGCACCGCCACCAGTTGCTGGCGATGTTCTTCATCCCATGTGGTGATCAATGCATGGCTCAAGGCAGTAGCACCGGAACACCACGCTTTTCGGCCATTCAGACGAAGTGAATCGCCAGTGCCGCTGATATTCACCCGTGCCTGCGGCGGCTCTGCCGCCCACATGCCCCAGGTGCTGAATTGTTCGGGGGGCGGGGCACCCAGTTCCGCCATGATCGCCAAGGCGTCGGTATGCCCCTCGTACAACTTGCACAACCCCAGGTCATGGCCTGCAATGCAGGCCAGCGCCCGCCAGCGCTCAAGTGTCTGACCGCTGGCAGGCAGGGGGAGCTGATCAAGACCTTCGTTGACCAATGCCTGCAAGCACTCGCCCAGCGCACGCGTATCGGCATAACCGTGCTTGCGCCAGTCGAGAAACTCACTCAAGGCATCAATCATTGCTGGTCTTCGCGCTTCAGTTCGAACAGCAGCAGCGAGCGCGGCGTGACGGTATATTGCGAACCGAACGCAAAGTGCTCCTTGCTGCGTGCATCATCCTGATTGGTGTCGATCAGGCACTCATAATGGGTGCCTTCAGGCACTTCCGGCAGGGTGAAGTTGACCCCGTCGTGGTGCGCGTTGACGACCAGCAGCAGCGTAGCGTCGGCACCTGGACGACGGATACCGGTTTCCTGTGCACGGCCATCCATCAACATGCCCAGGCAACGGCCATTGGCATCGTGCCATTGCTCGACACTCATCTCGTTGCCATCCGGAGCGAGCCAGGTTACGTCCTTGACGCCGATTTCTTCGTTGTAATCGCCCACCAGGAAGCGACTGCGGCGCAGAATCGGGTAGGTCTGACGCAGCTTGATCACGCGGGTCACGAACTTGAGCAATGCTGCGCCGTCCTCGTCCAGATCCCAGTTGATCCAGCCAATTTCGCTGTCCTGACAGTAGGCATTGTTATTGCCGTGCTGGGTACGGGCGAACTCGTCACCGGCGACGATCATCGGCGTACCTTGCGCCAGCAGCAAAGTAGCGAAGAAGTTACGCATTTGACGCAGACGCAGGGTGTTGATTTCCGCGTCTTCGGTCGGGCCTTCGACGCCGTGGTTCCAGGACAGGTTGTTGTTGCTGCCGTCCTGGTTGTTTTCGTCGTTGGCTTCGTTGTGCTTGTCGTTGTACGACACCAGGTCGTGCAGCGTGAAACCATCGTGCGCGGTGATGAAGTTCACCGACGCCTGTGGACGCCGACCGCGCTGGTTGAACATGTTGCCGGAGGCGGTCATGCGTGCCGCGAAGTCTGCCAATTGGCCTTCGTCGCCTTTCCAGAAGGCACGTACGGTGTCACGAAACTTGTCGTTCCACTCCATCCAGCCTGGCGGGAAACCGCCGACCTGATAGCCACCTGGGCCACAGTCCCAAGGCTCGGCGACCAGTTTGACCTGACGCAGCACCGGGTCCTGACGGCAGGCGACCAGGAAGCTGTGACGTTCGTCGAAACCATCGTGGTAGCGACCCAGAATGGTTGCCAGGTCGAAGCGGAACCCGTCGACATGCATTTCCGAAGCCCAGTAACGCAGGGAGTCAGTGACCATCTGCAGTACGCACGGGTGGCTCAGGTCGAGGGTGTTGCCGGTGCCTGAGTCATTGATGTAATAACGCTTGTCGTCCGGCATCAGCCTGTAATAGGAGGCGTTGTCGATACCGCGCATGGACAGGGTAGGGCCAAGCTCGTTGCCTTCGGCCGTGTGGTTGTAGACCACATCAAGAATGACCTCCAGCTCGGCATGATGCAGGTGCGCAACCATTTCCTTGAACTCGGCAATCTTGCCACTCGCCAGATAACGCGGGTCTGGCGCAAAGAACGCAATACTGTTGTAGCCCCAGTAGTTGGTCATTCCTTTTTGCAGCAGATGCTGATCGTTGACGAAGGCGTGTATCGGCAGCAGCTCGACGGAGGTCACACCCAGCTTGCGGATGTGGTCGACAACGGGGGCTGATCCCAGACCGGCAAACGTGCCGCGCAGCTCTTCGGCAACTTCCGGGTGGCGCATGGTGATGCCGCGCACGTGGGTTTCATAGAAAATGGTCTTGTCCCAAGGCGTACCGATGCGCTGATCGCGGCCCCAGGTGTAAGCCTCGTCGATCACCTTGCTCTTCGGTACAAAGGGCGCGCTGTCACGTTCATCGAAGCTCAGGTCGCCGTCAGGATGACCAATGGTGTAACCGAACAATGCTTCAGACCACTTCAATTCGCCGACCAGTTGCTTGGCATACGGGTCGATCAACAGTTTGTTGTGGTTGAAGCGATGACCGTTTTTAGGGTCATAAGGGCCGTAGACGCGATAGCCATAGATCAGGCCCGGGTGCGCATCGGGCAGGTAGCCGTGATACGTCTCATCGGTGTATTCCGGAAGTTCGATGCGTTCCAGTTCGATTTCACCGGTCGAGTCAAACAGACACAACTCTACTTTGGTGGCGTTGGCCGAAAACAGGGCAAAGTTGACACCCAGGCCGTCCCAGCTGGCGCCGAGAGGAAAGGGAAGTCCTTCACGAATGCGAGACGGGGTGCTGCCTGGATTGTCTTGCGGGGCTGAATTATCTTCTGCCGTTGTAGTGGACTTCGTATTCATGATGACTTCCTGACGTCGAATGATTTTCTGAGCGGCCAAGGCCGCTATCGAAGCCACGAAGGCTTCAATATTGACGATAAAGTATGGGGGTGTAGCAGGCCTCATCTCCGATCAGAGTGCGACCTGCAACAATGGACTGGCGCCCGGCCAGAAGAGTTTCAAGAATTCGACGGTTTGCGTGGCTTCTTGGCAGCAGGCTTGGCTGGGGCATCAGTTGGCGCAGCGGTAGCCGGCTTGGCTTTGGGAGCAGGCTTGGGAGCCGCCTTGGCCGCTGGCTTTGGCTTGGCTTCAGCTGCGGGCTTGGCCGCTGGCTTTGCTGCTGGTGCTGACTTCGCCACAGGCTTGGCCGCGCCCTTGGCAGGCGCCTTGGCGCTGTCTACTTCAGGCAGCTTGGGCTTGCTCGACTTGCGCACGCTGGACTTGTCAGGTGCCAGGGCTTCTGCTTCTGCAAGCTTGCGCGCCATCTCCCAGTGACGCTCGTCGTGTCCGGAGGGCTTACCCTCGGACTCCCAGATTTGGTAAGCAAAATCGCGAATTCTTTTTTCGTCGGCACTCATCTTGAGACTCCCAGCTATTACATAGTTTGAATAAGCAAATTGACGGAAAATCTTTCAAGCGCTGCACTGAGCGGTATCTCCCGAACGTGTGTTGCGACACCGTCGGAAAAGAGTCCTTTCCAGTCAGATCCAGAGTCGGCAAACGGAAGCATAATCCGTGTGTCGCCCCAATTGGCAGCATTAATCAATGGAGTTTGCGCAGTACCCAATAGTTCACTGCTTGTGCGTGGGACTACGATGATAGCGCGCACTCCTTGTGTCTCCCGGGCAAAAGCCATCACGTGCCCGGCGTGGCTACCCTTTATTTCCAGAGGCTGATAACGCCCCTCGCTGAACAGCGTTGGGTGCTCGGCACGCAGGTTCAAAACCTTCGCAATCAGCGCCTGTTTGATGCGGCCATCCTGCCAGTTATCGAGCAGGTCGGAAGCGCTTGCATCTTCTGCCAGCGCTTTCTGTCGGGCTGCATAATCAACCGGTCGCCGGTTGTCCGGATCCACCAGGCTGAAATCCCAGAACTCGGTGCCCTGATACAAATCGGGAACACCGGGTACGGTCAAGCGTAGCAAGGTTTGCGCCAGACTGTTGAGTGCCCCGGCGGTCGCGATACGATTGGCCGTTGCACTCAGTGACTGGCGCAACGCCAGCGCTTCAGGAGCCAACAGCAAACGTTCAAGAAATTCGCGGCAAGCCGTTTCGTAAGGCTGATTCGGCACGCTCCAGCTGCTTTGCAGCTTGGCTTCGCGCAGGGCTTTCTCTTGCCACTGCACCATGCGCTTCGCGTATTCCTGGTGAGCTTCTTCGCCCTCCAGGCTCAGCGGCCAGCTGCCCAGCAAGGCCTGATAAAGCATCAGCTCGTCACCCGCACTGATGGCCGGTTCTTCGCCTTTCAGGGGCACTGCCAGCTGTCTCCAGCGTTCTACCTGTTCGGCGTACCACGGCGCACATTCACTCAGGACCGCAAGGCGTGTACGTGTGTCCTCGCCACGCTTGTGATCGTGCGTTGCAGTGGTCAGCAAGTTGTCGGGGAATTTTTCCAGACGCTCCAGGCAGACCTGATGGAAGTCTTCCACCGGCGCACTGAAATGCTGCGGATGAAAGCCTACATCGTTGCGCGACAACAGCACTGCAGAGCGATAGAACGAGGTGTCCTCAACCGACTTGGCGGCAACCGGGGAGGTCAGTTGCTGGAACCGTACACACGCATTCTTGTACAGCTTGCGCAACGGTCCGCGTGGCAGTTTGCGCCACGCTTCGCCACCCAGCCAGCGTGCCAGATAATCCAGCACTGGCCAGTCGCCTTCGTTCAAAGTGGTGCGAGCGCCTTCCATTGCCTGCTGGAAATACTTGTCGTCCTGCGCCGAGCGGCCGCAGACCGAGATATAGGTGCGATAAATCGGAAAATTGACGATCAGCGCGAGCAGGGCACGGCGAATTGCACCCAGCGTGAGGTCACGACTCATCAGGTCGCTGCGTGCAACTTGCAGCAACGACTGCGCGACGTTCTCGAAATCGCCCGCCAGTGTGCCGTGCAGGACCAGGTCCCGGGCCACCAGCACTTCTTGATCGAAGTCAGCGGTACGTTCTGTCAGTCGACTCCACAGCTCTCCAAGTGGCTCTTTGCCCTTGGGATCGTGTTGCAGCAGCGAGACCTGATTCATGAACTCGTAGCCAGTTGTACCGTCCACGCTCCAGTCTTCACGCAACGGCTCATCCGGCCCCAGTATTTTCTCGACGAAAATAGGCAGATGATCAATGCGCGCCTCGGCAGGACGCAGCTTGAGCAGGCTTTTTACCCGGCGATGCAGCTTGCGGCCGTAGCCGCGCGGGTTGGCCAGCCCATCGATATGATCGATCCGCAACCCGTCAACCAGGCCGTCGGCAATCAGCTGGAATATCTTGCCGTGGGTGGCTTCAAATACCTGCGGCCGTTCGACACGCAAACCACCTAGCTCGTTGATGTCGAAGAAGCGCCGCCAATTGATGTCATCACCGGCAGTACGCCAGCTGGCCAGACGATAGTGCTGACGTTTCAGCAACTGATGCAGACGCTGAAAGCCTTCCGGCTTGCTGGAGTCGAAGTGCGCAAGGATCTGCTCGATGCCTTTGAGCACCTGCGGATCTTTCGCCAGCTCGGCCAGCTCGGTTCTGGCCTGACGTGCACGTTCGTAGGCTTGCGGGTATTGAGCAAGCGCAGTGAAGCGCTGGCCCATTTCCTTCAATTGCGGGTGTTCGACTGCCTGAAGCAATGAATCATAGGTCAGCGGGCAGATCGGGAAATGATGCTGGTAGTGCTCGATATAAAACATGCCGCGCTCGGCGTTGAAGCGCAGCGGGATTTCTCCGGCCTGCAGGACGGTGCCGTAATCGCTGCTCAGAAACGGCAGCAGCAACTGGCCTTCCAGCAACGGATCCGGCGAATTCCACTGAATGTCGAAGAACTCGGCATACGGGCTGCGCCGACCCCATTCGAGCAGGTCCAGCCACCAGGGATTGTCTGCACCACCGACGGCCATGTGGTTGGATACGATGTCGAGGATCAGCCCCATGCCGTGTTCGCGCAAGGCCGATACCAGACGCAGCAGGGCAGGCTCGCCACCCAGTTCCGGGTTGATGACGGTCGGGTCGACGACGTCGTAACCATGCATTGAGCCAGCACGCGCCTTGAGCAGCGGCGAGGCATAGACATGGCTGATCCCCAGACTGGCGAAGTAGGGCACCAGCGGCACCGCATCGTCGAGCGTGAAATCTTTATGAAATTGTAAACGCTGGGTAGCGCGCAAAGGCTGTAATGGACGGGTCATTGGTCACGCTCCGCAGCTTGCAGCCGGGATTGGGAGAGCAATTCCAGTCGTCGAGCAGCATTCGGGTTATCAAGCAAGGAGGCCGCATCGCCGGGGAGGCGTCTGCGCCAGTTCGGGTGGCTGTCAATGGTGCCGGGCAGGTTGGCCTGCTCCTTGACACCCAGCGCATCTTCCATCGGTAGCAGCACCAGTGGAGCGCGCGTGTGACCCAGATAGCGAATGCTCGCGTCGATGATCTGCTCAGGGTCTTCGCTTTCGGACGGCAGGCTGTCGACGTTCTGACTCAAGGCTCGGCACAGGCTTGCATATTCGCGCCCGCGTTCTTCACGCCATTGCGATTCATGTTGCTCGTCGATGTGACCCAGCTGGGCATTCCACTCGATATCCAGCTCGCTGAGCCAGCCTGCCAGTGTCGGCAAATCGTGGGTACTGGTGGTGGCCAGTGCCTGGTCCGACCAGTCAAGGATGGGCTTGAACTGACCGTTGTTCTGTTCGAAGAGCAGCACACGCATGCCCAGAATCGCCCGAGCGCTGAGCTTGTCGCTGAGACCTTCAGGCACAGTTCCAAGGTCTTCACCGAGCACGATCGCCTTGTGCCGCCAGGATTCCAGACTCAGCAGGCGAAGCATGTCGTCCAACGGGAAATTCAGATACGCGCCTTCACTAGGAGGCGCCCCCTGAGGGATGACCCATAGCCGCTGCAAGCCCATGACATGGTCGATACGCAACCCGCCGGCATGGGCGAAGTTGGCCCGCAGCATCTCGATGAACGCGCGAAAACCATTACGCTTGAGGCCGTCCGGTGAAAACGCGGAAATCCCCCAGCTCTGGCCGGCACGGTTGAGAATGTCAGGTGGTGCGCCAACAGTCAGAGCCGACAGCAACTCGTCCTGACGACTCCAGGCCTGACTTCCGGCACCATCGGCACCCACTGCCAGGTCGGCGATCAGGCCGATGCGCATGCCACTGCTGCGTGCGGCAGACTGCGCACGCTCCAGGCCGCGGGCGATGAGCCATTGAGCGAATGCATGAAAACTGATGTGCTCGCTGTGCGCTTCGGCAAATGCTGCGACGGCGTCACTACGAGGGTCTTTGAACTCTTCCGGCCATTCATGCCAATTGCTGCCGATATTCAACGTTTCGGATTCGGCACACAGCGCTTCGAAGCGGCAGTGGTTCTCCAGGGCCTCGCCACCGCTGTGGCGGAAGCTGTTGAAGTCTTCGTGCAAAGGGTGATCACCCGCACTGAACCCTTCGTACAGCTTGTGCAGCGCTTTCCACTTGGCTTGGGCAGCAGCAGGCCAGTCAATCAACTGCTGCGCTTCCAGTTGCTTCATTTCGTCGCCAACGCGCGCGTCTTCTATCGCCTGACGCCATGCATGTTCACCCAGAATGGCACCGGGCGACGCATACAGGCTATTTAGAAACAGTCGGCTGGACGGCGAATAAGGGCTGTAACGGTGTGGATCATTGGCGAACATTGCATGGATCGGGCTGATGCCCAGCGCATCGGCACCGCGCTCTCCGGCAGCGCGAACAACCTTCTCCAGTGCTTCCGTATCGCCAAAACCGCCATCGCCCTCGCGGCGCAGGCTGTAAAGCTGAGCAGTCAGACCCCAGCCATGTGGCTTCGGCGCATCGGTGGCCATTGCCATGCTGAAACAGATTTTAGGGGCGACAGCGATGGTCAGATGTTGACCGGCAATCTCCAACTGTTGATAGCCGGGCGGTGCCAGCGCTGGAAGTTCGCCGGACGCGGTTAGCCTGGCGTCCAGCGATGAACCGTCTTCGAGGTGCAGCGTGAATGGCGTTTGCGGCGCAAACCACTCGGACAGATCCAGATTACTGTCCGTGTCGACCGTCAGCAGCGGCGGGGCGCTTTTGCCGTGGCTGGCGTTTTGCAGGCTTAACAGGCTGGCATCGATAGCCTCGCCGTTTTCGGCCGGATAGCCCAGCGCTTCCAGAACCTTGCGCAGTACATCAGGGCTGACAGTCTGCGGCCGAGCGTTGGCATCGACCCAATGCACCGATAGCCCTGCCTCGGTCGCAAGCCTCTCCAATTGCTCATTGTTCATCCTGTTCCTCCAGAACATCACTTGCTGTCAGGCTGACAATGGCCGTGTAAGGATTGAGGATGGCCTGCGGGGAAAGTTCGGACGATTTTGCGGCGCTGGAGAATATCTGCCGGGCATTTTTCTGCGGCGGAGCATCGACAGCCTGCTCGCTGAGGTTCAGGTCGATACGCAGCTCGCTGCCATCGCCCAGCACCCAGCGTGCACTGACGGCCTTGTCGCCGAGAATATCGGTTTTCAGGAAGCGTGCACCGGGCAGGCGTGGCACGATTTCCTTGTGCCGCAAAGCCAGCAACTGTGTATAAAAGTCGACCCAGCTGCGGTGATCCAGGCCTTTGTCGGTCTCCAGATCAACTGCCGAAAACGCCGGACGTGATGCCTCGAATGTCTTGATGTCGTTCGGGTCGGGAATGTGCTCGCGCTTTTCCGGATCGGCGAATGCGGCAAAGTCGGCGAACTCCTTGCGACGTCCTTCGCGCACCGCATCGGCCAGTTCGCCATGGTGGCTGGTGAAGAACAGAAACGGTTCGCTGGCCGCCCACTCATCGCCCATGAACATCAGCGGAATCATCGGCGAAAGCAGCAACAGGGCGGTTGCGGCCCTCAGCGCAGCAGGCGTGCACAGCTGCGGCAAACGCTCACCGAGTGCGCGGTTGCCGATCTGGTCATGGTTCTGCAGGAACAATACAAAGGCAGTCGGCGCAAGGTGGCCGCTGGGCTCTCCTCGCGTGTGTCCATGCCGCGTCTGTTCGCCCTGATAGACAAACCCTTCGCTGAGCAGGCGCGCAAGCTTTTGCGTAGGCTCCTGAGCGAAGTCGGAATAATAGGCGTCGGTTTCACCGGTCAGCAGCACGTGCAAAGTGTTGTGCCCGTCGTCGTCCCATTGTGCATCGAAGCCTTTCTCCAGAAGACCGGCCTGGTTGAACTCGTTCTCAAGGTTCAGCCACACGTGCCTGTCCGGCTCGATCTGGCCGCGTACGCGAGTTGCGAATTCTGGCAGGAACGTTTTATCGCGAATGGCATGCACAGCGTCCATGCGCAAGCCGTCGATGCGGTATTCCAGCAGCCACATCAGCGCATTGTCGACGAAGAAGTCGCGCACCTGCGGGCGGCGAAAATCAATGGCATCGCCCCACGGGGTATGCAGATCGCTGCGGAAAAACTCCTTGGCGTAACTTCCCAGGTAGTTGCCGTCCGGGCCGAAGTGGTTGTACACCACGTCCAGTATTACCATCAGGCCAAGACCGTGAGCTGTATCGATCAGGTGCTTGAGCTCTTCCGGTGTGCCATAGGAAGATTGCGGGGCGTAGTGCAGAACGCCGTCGTAGCCCCAGTTGCGATCACCGGGAAACTGCGCAAGCGGCATCAGCTCGATCGCGGTAATGCCCATTTGCGCAAGGCGCGGCAGGTGTTTTTCCACCGCAGCATAGCCGCCCATCGCACCTACGTGCAGCTCATAGATCACCGCCTCATGCCACGGCCGACCTTGCCATGAGGTGTTTTGCCATGAATAGGCCAGAGGGTCCACTACGAAGCTTTGAGAATGGACATCGTCGACCTGCGCGCGAGAGGCGGGGTCAGGCACTTCCAGTTCATGGTCGATTTTGAAGCGGTATCGAGTGCCCGCTTCGCAGCGGGCCTCAAGGACGAACCAGCCTTCCGGCTGGGGCAGCATGGCCAGTGACTGAACACCCTGGCCATCCTGGAGTTCGACATTTACGTAGTTGGCATCCGGTGCCCAGAGGGCAAACCGGGTGTGTTCGGGGTCTAGCAAGACGGCGCCGTGGCGCCAGTTATCGTCTGTACGCAGTGGCATCCATTGATCCTTAAACTAGTAGTTGCTGGAAATGCTCACGTTTTTCTTCAACAGGTCACGGTAGAGATCTGCGTAGGGCTCTACTGCCTGATGCCAGTTGAAGGGAGCAGCCATTGCACGGCAGCGCATGGCGTTGAGCAGCTCACGGTGGGCGAATACCTGAAACGTGCGGTTCAGGGCTTCGGTGTAACTTTCGATGGTTGATTCTTTGAACAGGAAGCCAGTCACGCCGTCCTCGATTGTGTCCGCCAGGCCGCCGGTGTTGCGTGCAACAGGCAGGGAGCCGAAGCGTTGCGCATACATCTGGCTCAGACCGCAGGGTTCATAGCGCGATGGCATCAACAGAAAATCGCTGCCGGCGAACATGCGTCGTGCGTCGGTTTCATTGAAGCCGATACGCACACCAATGCGCCCCGGGAAGCGTGCGGCCAGCTCGCGCATGGCATCTTCTTCCTCGGGCTCGCCGCGACCGATAATTGCGATTTGTCCGCCGTTGTTGACGATGTGCTCGGCAACCCCGATGGTCAGGTCCAGGCCTTTTTGATACACAAGGCGCGAAACCACTGCATACAAGGGCCCGGTCGAGGCATCCAGCTCAAACAGCTCACGCACATAGTCGGCGTTGATTTCCTTGCGCGTCCATTCGTTGGGCGCAAAGTGGCAGATCAGGTGTTCGTCGGTCGCTGCATCCCAGCTTTCGTCGATTCCGTTAGGGATGCCGCTGAGCTGACCCTTGTTAGCCTTGCTCTGCAGAAAACCTTCCAGGCCGCAACCAAACTCTGGCGTGGTGATTTCCCGAGCATAGGTGGCACTCACGGTCGTAATGTGGCTCGCGAAGGCCATGCCTGCCTTGATGAAGGACAGCTTGCCGTAGAACTCCATGCCTTCCGGGGTGATCGCTTCATCTGGAATGCCCAGTTCACGACTCGAAGCGGTACTCACGGTCCCCTGATAGGCCAGATTGTGGATAGTAAAGATGCTTGGCGTGGACTGCCCGCGCCAGCGCATGTAGGCAGGCGCCAGGCCGGCAGGCCAGTCATGGGCATGGACCAGCTCGGGGCACCATTGGCTTTTCACTTCGCCAGCCGCAAATTCGGCAGCCGCGAGCCCCAGACGGGCAAAACGAATATGGTTATCGGACCAGTCGCGGCCATCACTGTCGGCGTAAGGCGTGCCTTCACGCTCGTAAAGCTCAGGGCAGATCAACACATAAATCACAAGGCCATCTTTCATGTCCATGCGACCCACCTTGCAAGGTGGCAGTGCAGCATGCCCGCCCAGTTGGCTGATGATATGGATCGGGTTTCCGCTGTTGATGACCTGCGGATAACCTGGAATAAGAACCCGCACGTCATGCAGGTGGCGCATTGCTCGTGGCAATGCGGCGGATACGTCGCCCAGCCCACCGGTTTTCACCAGGTCGGCCAATTCCGAGGTCACGAACAACACTTTGCGTCTGCTGACCTGAGACATGGTCGGCGTAGGCTGATTTGTCGAGGTTGGTAATTGCAGCAAAGGAACGCTCTTGGTAGAGAAGACTGGCAGATGAGTCAGCTCGCCGACAGGCTGGTTAAAACTCTCTCCCTTCTGGGTTTTGACAGCGGCGCTAATCATCGATTTTTCCCCTTAAAACAGTCTTGGTGCATCACTTGATTTTTATTGGCCATTTCCTATGGCCGGGTACACATACGTGCACTACGCAAGATCAATACCCGTTTGGACCATGCGTAGTGACAAAGCCGCGTGATGTCGCCATTACCGGATGTCAGCCAATAGCATAGATGCTCCATTCACCTGACCGGGGCGTTTTGGAGAAGTTTCGACTTTTTTCTGCGCGAATGTCTGGCAAGGGCTTTGAAGCCGCGCTTGTTGGCACGCTGCAAGGGCCAGCCCGGCAGTCGTTGCGCTTTTTTATGGGTTAAATTCGAGTCCCGAGGGCGCATGACCGGTCGTCGGATCGTTCGACAATCGAGGTCATGCGTTTCTTTTTTATCGAAAAAAACGGGTGAGTGGAGCCGCTCATGAGCCCGATCGGTGCGTCGCGCCTTTTCTGGGTGCGTCTGGCGGTCAATCTGTGGGCGTGGCGAGAAAATTCCTACATCCGCGCTGGAACATTTTGCAGCGAGGCAGGATAGAATCGGGCTAGACGCTCTAGTCACAGAGCTGGCTTGAAATAACGTGCTGGCCTTAAAGAGTTACCCTTTGATGATTTTACAGAATCACTTTTATTGAATTGACGAGGATGGAAATGGAAGCCCCCGAGGTATTGGTACTGCAAGCGAGTTACACGAATCCCGTGCACGCTGATGCAATTGGATTTGTGCTGAACGAATATTCGATGGATGTCATGGGCACAGGTCGGCCGCTGTCGAGCGATGCGCGTCAGCAGTTGGCTATCGAGCTGGCCAAACGTCCCTACGCTTTCAGTGT
The DNA here is from genome assembly GCF_058129925.1 of Pseudomonas sp. Pme6b. Taxonomy (NCBI): domain Bacteria; kingdom Pseudomonadati; phylum Pseudomonadota; class Gammaproteobacteria; order Pseudomonadales; family Pseudomonadaceae; genus Pseudomonas; species Pseudomonas sp. Pme6b. Next base: position 3,487,585 of record NZ_CM176704.1, on the reverse strand, counting down.
GTTGGCGTTCATTTCCGGAGAGCCGGTAGGGCTGGTCAATTGCTTTGAGGGTTTTTCAACCTTTGCCTGTCGTCCGCTGGTCAATATTCACGACGTTGCGGTCGTCGCTCAATACCGCGGCATGGGCATCAGCCAGAAAATGTTGCTCAAGGTGGAAGAGATTGCACGCCAGCGAGGTTGCTGCAAGCTGACACTTGAGGTTCTGGAGGGCAATGAGGTAGCTCAAGGTGCCTACAGGAAGCTTGGTTTCGACAATTACCAGTTGAGCGCTGAAATGGGGCGTGCCATGTTCTGGCAGAAGGCGCTATAAAGTACGCAGCAGGTTTGTGTGCAGCCGTGTCGGGTATAAGGGAAAAATGTTCAGCAGAATCGGACAGGGAAGGGGCGCAGACTGTGAGAGCAGATCAGGTGGGCAAGCCAGAATATCGGGCTTGCCCTGAAGCGTTTTAAGGGGTTATGCAATGGCAGTCAGGCTTGAAGCATCTTGCCGGGTGCAGACAAGTGGGGTTGCTGCAGCATCGAGCTCAAATGAGCGACCTTTTTCTGCAACTGCTCGCGCTCTTCTTTCAATGCACGCAATTCGTCGCGGCGGATCGTGACATACAGGGTTTGTGGTGCAAGTGCTGGTAGTACAGTGCCCATTGCTCACCTCGCAAATGGCGGATTCAACCTCAGAAAGGTCCGTGGCAATGACTTTCAATCCATGAGCGCCGCTGCTTACCCTCTCTATCGGCACCGATTTTGATTTCTTTTGCATGATTTTGGAACTTTTTTATTTTTAATTGTCGCGAATGTTTATTAATCGCGACAAAATGCACCACAGGAGGGCGTAGACGCCTTCACCTTCTCGCAAGGGAACCGACGTTCCGCCTCGCTTGACTAACCTGCATGCTCGCAACCTGTCGATGCGCTGGACAGCAAGTGCGGCACCTTTTTTACGATTTAAGGAGCACCTTCATGCAACTTGGGATTATTGGACTGGGCCGCATGGGCGGCAACATCGCACGCCGCTTGATGTTGAACGGCCACACGACTGTTGTGTATGACCGCGATGAGGCATCACGCAACGCCCTGGCCAATGACGGTTCGGTTGCAGTCGCAGGCCTGAAGGAAATGGTCGATGCGCTCGACAAGCCACGCGCCATCTGGGTAATGCTCCCGGCAGGTGCGCCGACCGAAGAGACCATTCAGACCCTCAGCCAGTTGCTTGACGCCGATGATGTGATCATCGACGGCGGTAATACCTTCTACAAGGATGACATTCGGCGAGCTCAGGAGCTCACCGAAAAAGGCTTGCACTACGTCGATGTCGGCACGTCAGGCGGGGTCTGGGGGCTTGAGCGCGGCTATTGCATGATGATTGGAGGCGAGGCTGCTGTTGTCGAGCGCCTGGATCCGCTGTTTGCAACGCTGGCACCAGGTCTTGGCTCGATCGAGCGCACCAAAGGCCGTACCTCGACCGACGATCGCGCCGAGCGCGGTTATATCCACTCCGGCCCTGCCGGTTCCGGCCATTTCGTGAAGATGATCCACAACGGTATCGAGTACGGAATGATGCAGGCCTTCGCCGAAGGCTTCGATCTTCTCAAGCAGAAAAACTCCGAGCATCTGCCAGCGGAGCAGCGTTTTGACCTGAACACCGCCGATATCGCCGAGGTCTGGCGTCGTGGCAGTGTGGTGTCTTCCTGGCTGCTGGACCTTACCGCTGATGCCCTGGCCACCGACCCGCACCTGGATGCTTTCTCCGGTTCGGTTGCCGACAGTGGCGAAGGGCGCTGGACCATCGAAGCCGCCATCGAGCAGGCGGTTCCGGTTCCTGTACTGTCCAGCGCCCTGTTTGCGCGTTTCCGTTCTCGCCAGACAAGTTCGTACGCGGACAAGATGCTGTCGGCCATGCGCTTCGGATTTGGTGGCCACAAGGAACCCAAGTAATGGGCCTGTCGCGCGGCAGCGCCGAGCAAAAAGCCGAAGTGGCGCCCCCCACGACCCTGTTTCTGTTTGGTGCCCATGGAGATCTGGTCAAGCGCCTGCTGATGCCGGCACTCTATAACCTGTCGCGCGACGGTCTGGTGGATGAAGGGCTGCACATCGTTGGCGTCGATCACAATGCGATCAGCGATGCCGACTTTGCGAAAAAGCTCGAGAACTTCATTCGCGATGAAGCCGCCGGCAAGGTTGCCGGTGGCGGCAAGGACCCACTCGATCCTACGCTGTGGAGCAAGCTGGCCGAGCGCATCAGTTATGTGCAAGGTGATTTCCTTGACGACTCCACCTATCAGGACATCGCCAGCAAGATCGAGAGCACCGGCACCGCGAACGCGGTGTTCTATCTGGCTACTGCGCCGCGATTTTTCAGCGAGGTCGCCCAGCGGCTGGGTTCGTCAGGTTTGTTGCAGGAAACCGAAGATGGCTTCCGTCGTGTCGTGATCGAAAAGCCCTTCGGCTCCGATCTGGCCAGTGCGGTCGAGCTCAATGGCTGTTTGCTCAAGGTCATGAGCGAAAAGCAGATCTACCGGATCGACCACTACCTGGGCAAGGAAACGGTGCAGAACATTCTGGTCAGCCGTTTCTCCAATGGCCTGTTCGAATCGTTCTGGAACAACCACTACATCGACCACGTACAGATCACGGCGGCGGAGACCGTAGGCGTCGAAACCCGTGGCAGCTTTTACGAACACACCGGTGCATTGCGCGACATGGTGCCCAATCACCTGTTCCAGTTGCTGGCTATGGTTGCCATGGAGCCGCCGGCCGCTTTCGGTGCCGATGCCGTTCGCGGCGAGAAGGCCAAGGTGGTTGGAGCGATCCGGCCCTGGAGTCAGGAGGAAGCTCTGGCAAACTCGGTGCGTGGCCAGTATGCGAAGGCGCGATGGGTGACAAGGAGGTTGTCGGTTATCGTCAGGAGGATCGCGTGGAGCCCGACAGCACGACCGAAACCTATGTCGCGCTCAAGGTCATGGTCGACAATTGGCGTTGGGTCGGGGTGCCGTTCTATCTGCGCACCGGCAAGCGCATGAGTGCTCGCAGCACGGAAATCGCCATCTGCTTCAAGCCCGCGCCGTATGCGCAATTTCGCGACACCGAAGTCGACCGCCTCAAGCCCAACTACCTGAGGATTCAGATCCAGCCCAACGAAGGCATGTGGTTCGATCTGTTTGCCAAGCGTCCTGGCCCGGAACTGAAAATGGAAGATATCGCGCTGGGCTTCGCCTACAAGGATTTCTTCGAGATGCAGCCCTCCACAGGTTACGAAACCCTTATTTATGACTGCCTGACCGGTGATCAGACGCTCTTCCAGCGGGCCGACAACATCGAGAACGGCTGGCGTGCCGTGCAGCCGTTCCTCGACGCCTGGGCCGCGCAGCCGCAAGTGCAGCTTTACGAAGCTGGCAAGGATGGCCCGCAAGCAGGTGAGGAGCTGCTGAGCCGTGATGGCCGCGAATGGAGAGAATTGAATGTCTGAACTGCCCGTACAGTTCCTGTTGTCCGACATCGACGGCACGTTACTGCGCCGTGATCACAGCCTTAGCCAGGCCAATATCGACTCCATCAAGCGCCTGCGTGATGCTGGCGTTCACTTCTCGCTGGCCAGCAGTCGCCCGCCCAGGGCCATGCGTCAGGTGATCGAAGCGCTGGGTGTGGATTTGCCCACCGTGGCATTCAATGGCGGCACCATCACTCATCCCGATGGCAGCCTGCTGGTGGCTCATCGCATTGACCCCAAAGCGGTCAGGATGTGTCTTGAGCTGTTCACCGGCCAGAACGTTGCGATCTGGGTGTTTGCCGACGATCAATGGCTGTTGCTCGATCCTCACGCCGATTACGTCGATCATGAGCTCGACGCGCTGGGGTACCGCTATGTTCAGGTCGAGAGTTTCGAGCCATACCTTGATCGCGTCGACAAGATCGTTGCGGCCAGCGCTGATTTTGAGCTGCTGAAGACTCTGGAAGCTCGCATCAACCCGCAGATCGAAGGATTGGCCCTGGCTGCGCGTTCGCAAAAATACTACCTCGACGTGACTGCGCTGGAGGCCAACAAGGGCTCCGCGCTGGTTACATTGGCGAAGTATCTGGGAGTCGATCTTTCTCGCACGGCGGCCATTGGCGACGGTGGTAACGACGTGGCGATGTTCCACAAGGCTGGCTTGTCGATTGCGATGGGGCAGGGCGAGCAGACAGTCAAGGGACAGGCTGATCATGTTACAGATAGCAATGAGCAGGACGGCGTTGCTGTCGCCATCGAGCGTTACATTCTTCCAGCTTGATCGAGCGGTTTGCGCATGCGGACGAATCATCATCACGACGGGCATTTCTGAATGGCTGCACTGATCGAAGACTATGCATTGCTGGGCAACTGTCAGACAGCGGCGCTCGTCGCCCGTGATGGTTCGCTGGACTGGTTGTGTTTCCCACGCTTCGACTCTACGGCCTGTTTCGCCGCTCTATTGGGTAGCGATGAGCATGGCCGCTGGAAGATTGCGCCGACTGCCGAGGTTATTGCTGTCGAGCGCCGTTATCGCGACGGCACCCTGATTCTTGAAACTGTTTTCGAAACCCGTGACGGTCGCGCCATGCTGATCGATTTCATGCCCATGAAGACGACTGGTCATGTGGTGCGCATCGTGGTCGGGCTGTCCGGGCGTGTCGAGTTCGGCGTGGACCTCGCCATTCGCTTCGATTACGGCAGCAGTGTGCCTTGGGTCGAGCGCAAGGATGAGCATACGCTGACTGCCGTGGCCGGGCCGGAAATGCTGGTGCTGCGTAGCCCTGTGGCCTTGCACCCGCAGGATCATCACACCGCCAGCCGCTTTCATGTCGATGAGGGCGAGCGCAAGGTCTTCACGCTGGCCTATCAGGCATCCTTTGCACCCTTGCTCGAGCAGATCGATGCCGACCAGGCACTGGAGAGCACCGCTGCCTACTGGCGTGAGTTTTCTGATCGCTGCCCTGACGTCGGGCCGTGGACGGCTCAGGTAAAGCGCTCGCTGATCACTCTCAAAGCCATGACCTACGCTCCTACCGGTGGCATTGTTGCCGCCGTGACCACTTCATTGCCCGAGCAGTTGGGTGGCGAGCGCAATTGGGACTACCGCTATTGCTGGCTGCGCGATGCCACCATGACATTGCTGGCGTTCATGAATCTGGGCTATTTCGAGGAGGCGACCGCCTGGCGAGACTGGCTGCTGCGCTCGGTTGCCGGCAACCCGGAACAGATACAGATCATGTACGGCGTAGGCGGTGAGCGACGTTTGCAGGAGTACGAGCTGCCGTGGCTGAGTGGCTACGAGAACTCGCTGCCGGTGCGTGTCGGCAACGGCGCAGCGACTCAGGTGCAACTGGACGTTTATGGCGAGGTTGCCGATGCCATAATCCAGGCGCTGAGAGGCGGCATGCCGCAGCATCCGCGCAGCGTGGCGATCTCCAAGGTGGTCATGCCCTATCTGGAAAAGATCTGGCACCTGCCGGATGCGGGCATCTGGGAGATTCGTTCAGAACCACGTCACTTTACCCATTCAAAAGTCATGGCCTGGGTGGCCTTCGACCGAAACGCCACTCAGATCGCCAAGGCTGCCGAAAACGATGAGGATCGTGCATTGGCGAGCCACTACCGGCGTGTGGCAGACGAAATCCACGCTGATGTCTGTCGCAACGGTTTCGATGCTGATCTTGGCAGTTTCGTGCAGACGTATGGCTCCAAAGAGGTCGACGCCAGTCTGCTGCAAATTGTGTTGACCGGTTTTCTTGCGCCGGAAGATCCTCGTGTCACCGGCACTGTCGCGCAAATAGAGCGCACGCTGATGCAGGATGGCCTGTTGCTGCGTTACGACAACGAGCGCAGTGTTGATGGTGTCGCCGGCCGCGAAGGGACGTTTCTGGTGTGTTCGTTCTGGCTGGCTGACGCGTACGTGCTGCTGGGTCGGGCTGATGACGCTGCACGGCTGTTCGAGAGGCTGTGTGATCTGTGCAATGACGTTGGTCTGCTGGCGGAACAATATGATCCGAAGGAAGGGCGCATGCTGGGTAATTTCCCTCAGGCGTTCAGTCACATCGGCATTATCAACACCGCATTGAATCTGCATCGAGCGGTGTGCCCCGCACTGGCTCGCACATCGAGCGAGCTTGAAGGCGCATGATCAGTCGTCGCGGCCAGCCTTGCGAAACGTCAGATTGATCCGCTGTTCGCCGAGCAGAGGGTGCTCGGCCTGTTTGACGGGCAGGATGCCGTGAAAGCGCAACCGGTCCTCGCCGCCCCAGACCACCACGTCTCCATGAAACAGTGATATGCGTTGGGTCTTGTCGCTGCGCAGCAGGCCGCCGAACTGGAAGGTGGCCGGAATACCCAGTGACACTGATACCACTGGCCAGCGATGGTCGTACTCGTTTTTGTCCTGATGCAGAGACATCTTCGCCCCAGGGATGTATCGATTGATCAGGCAGGCGTCAGGCATAAAGTCGGCATAGCCCGCCGCGTGCGCAGCATCCTTTGCCAGTTGCATGAAGGCGTCCGGCATCGCAGGCCATACCAGGCCTGTTTGTGGGTCGGTTGCGGTGTATCGATAACCATGACGGTCGGTTATCCAGCCCAGTTGTCCGCAACTGCTCAGCGCTGCAGACATGCTCAAGCCACTGGGGGTCTGCATGTGCCTGAATGGAGAAAGGGCCAGTGTCGCCTCAAGAGAGTCCAGCAGTTGTGGCATGACAGGCAGCGCAAAGCCTCTGAGCAGCCATGACCCAGGCCCGATCAGCTCATTGCTTGCAGGCTGGGTCGTCTGGTCGGCAAACAGATCCAGATTGGCGGGAGTTTCACCTTTGCGTTGCATGGTCGGATCGAGCTCCTGCGGGTATCAGAGCGCCTTGCTGACCTTCACGTCAGTGATTTGATCGTCGCTCTGGCCGTGCATTTTTTTCAAGGCGGCTTCGGCCTCTTCGGTTGAGGCCGATTGCAGTTGGGCGAACTCGAAGCGGCGTTCGCCGTTGAGCTTGTAGCTGACAGCAAATTTAGTGGTGCGCGGGACTGGATTGTTCACGGTGACTCCTTGCATCATCCCAGGCGTGAGGTAGAGCGCCGGACGATCTTGATCTTGTGGGTGAAAGGCGGTTTGCGGCCTGCATTGGTATCTATCTTGCGGCCTGCAGTATCGATGGTGATGTTCCAGAAACCGGTGCTCGGCGCGGCGATCTTGGCCGGAAACGTGTCAAATGCACCGCCATGATAGGTGTGTCGACCGCCATTTTTGAAGCTGCGAAAATTCGCATCGTTCATCAGACGAATATTGCAGGTTTGCGAGCACTCGATAACGACCAGGTCGTCCTCGTTGAGATGCTCACGCTGGTGTACGAATTTCATGACGGGCTCCGAATGAGGGTTTTTCTGAAAAATCAAAACGATAGCATGTGATGCCCGCAATTTGACGTCGGTGGACACTAATTTGCCGTGTTTCTGGCAAATATTGCCTCAGTAGGGATTTAATTGCGCGCGAGCTTGTCGTAGCACCTTTATTTGGAGGCTTTGTATGAAACTGGCTGTAGTAGTCCTGGCTCTGGCAATGACTGGCTGTGCCACAGTAAATGACATCGAACATACACCCCCCACCATGAACGTGATGTCGGGCAAGAACCCCAAGGAGTATGCCGATTGCTTCGTCGGCAAGATCGCCAGCAGTCGCAAGCCGCCGCTTATCGAGCCTCGTCATGATGGCCTGCGGGTAATTGTGGCGCAAAAGCTCAGCAAATCGCCTGCGGCGGTCGTCGATGTCGAGAGCCGCTCGGGTGGCAGTACGATCAAGGTCTATGAACGACTTTCCAACGTTCCGATCCGCTTCAGGGATGTTCAGAACGCTGCCGAAGCGTGCATTTCAGGCTGATCGCTCTGGCGGGTTCAACCGGCCCTGTCCGCTTCGGACAGGGCGGCAGGCTTGATTATTTGCACACTACAAGCACGCTGCGGCTCTTGTAGTTGCCTACGTCCACACCCAGTGTTTTCTCGCTTTCCGCAGGCTGCGGAGTGCCGTCCGTACCGACAATTTCATAACCTGTACCCGCGCAGGAAGCGTCCGCTTTTTCGTAGCAGCTGGCCCAGGACATCGCCTCGCCGGAGCAGTCGATGCTCAAGCCCTGTCTGCCGTTTTTCAGGTAAGTGTTGGAGGCGGTTGCGCAGCCGGTCAGGCCCAGCGCAACAATAATGGACAGTAGGGAAAGGATTCTGATCATGTTTTTCGCTTCAAGATAAGGTCAGAGAATTGACAAATGCGGACGTTGGACTGGTAACAAGTGCCATCGTTCCGCCATGTTTTTCATCATAGATAGCTCGATAAATAGCTCGTCGTTTGCTGGCCACTGTTGCAGCTCTCTGGGAGCAGAGCATAAATGCTTCGGTCGTCGAAAGAGCGTGCACAAGGCTGTTACGCCGGGCTTTGGCGGTGACTTGAGCGTGGTCCAGTCTGCAATTGGCTGTAGGCAATATCCAGGAAGTGCGGAACTATCTGCCTGAGGATTCCTCTATCATGGCATCGTACGGCCAAAGGCGGGGCATTGTAAGGTGACCGCCTCCTGATTAGACTGCGCCGTTAACACCAACAGCCCTTACCAAGGACTTTTATGATCAAGAAATGCTTGTTCCCAGCAGCCGGTTACGGCACTCGCTTCCTGCCAGCGACCAAGGCCATGCCCAAGGAAATGCTGCCGGTGGTCAACAAGCCACTGATCCAATACGGTGTTGAGGAAGCCCTCGCGGCGGGCCTGACCGAAATTTCCATCGTGACCGGTCGTGGCAAGCGTGCTCTTGAAGATCACTTTGATATCAGCTACGAGCTTGAGCATCAGATCAAGGGCACGGACAAGGAAAAGTACCTGGTTGGTATTCGCAAACTGATCGACGAGTGCAGCTTTTCCTACACTCGCCAGACTGAAATGAAAGGTCTGGGTCATGCCATTCTCAGCGGTCGTCCGCTGATTGGTAATGAAGCATTCGCCGTGGTTCTGGCGGATGACCTGTGCGTAAATCCTGATGGTGATGGCGTGCTGGCGCAGATGGTCAAACTGCATAAGCATTATGGCTGCTCGATCATTGCCATTCAGGAAGTCGATCCGCAGGAAACCAACAAGTATGGCGTGATCGCCGGTGAAGAAATCAAGCCGGGCCTGTTTCGCGTGACCAACATGGTTGAAAAACCGAAGCCTGAAGATGCGCCTTCCAACCTGGCGATCATCGGCCGCTACATCCTGACTCCGGACATTTTCGAGAAGATCGAACAGACTGAGCCAGGCAAGGGTGGGGAGATCCAGATCACCGACGCCCTGATGAAGCAGGCTGCAGAAGGCAACGTACTGGCCTACAAGTTCAAGGGCGAGCGCTTTGACTGCGGTGGCGCTGAAGGCTACATCCAGGCTACCAACTTCTGCTTCGAACACTTTTACAAAACCGGCAAAGCGCATTGATTTTCGATTGATGACGCTCGGGACAAGGCCACCTTCGGGTGGCTTTGTCATTTCTGACTGGCCGCCAAGCGGTTATGCTGTGCCTCTGCCAAGGAGATATCGATGGCCTTTGATTTTGATCTGTTTGTAATTGGCGCCGGCTCCGGCGGCGTCAGGGCGGCACGTTTTGCTGCCGGTTTCGGTGCCAAGGTTGCCGTGGCCGAGAGCCGCTATCTGGGTGGAACCTGCGTCAACGTGGGTTGCGTGCCCAAAAAGCTGTTGGTCTACGGAGCGCATTTTTCCGAAGATTTCGATCATGCCAAAGGGTTCGGCTGGTCGCTGGGTGAGGTCAGTTTTGACTGGTCCACACTGATCGCCAACAAGGATCGCGAAATCAATCGCCTCAATGGCATCTACCGCAAACTGCTGGTCGACAGCGGCGTTACCCTGCTCGAAGGCCACGCCAGGCTGGTCGGCCCGCAGCGGGTCGAGATCAACGGCCAGTCCTACAGCGCCGAGCGCATTCTGATCGCAACCGGCGGCTGGCCACAGGTGCCTGATGTGCCAGGACGCGAGCATGCCATTACCTCCAATGAGGCGTTTTACCTCAAGACGTTGCCAAAGCGAGTTGTGGTCGTAGGGGGTGGTTACATTGCCGTGGAATTTGCCTCGATCTTCAATGGATTGGGTGCAGATACCACGCTGGTCTATCGTCGCGAGCTGTTTTTGCGCGGTTTCGATGGCGGGGTCCGTACTCATCTTCATGAGGAACTGCTCAAGCGTCACATGACGATTCGCTTCAATAGCGATATCGAGCGTATCGACAAGCAGGCCGACGGCAGCCTGCTACTGTCCATGAAAGGCGGCGGCACACTCGAGACCGATTGCGTGTTCTACGCAACTGGCCGTCGGCCGATGCTCGACAACCTCGGGCTGGACAGTGTCGACATCAAGCTCGATGAGCATGGCTATATCAAGGTCGATGAGCATTATCAGAGCAGCGAGCCTTCCATTCTGGCCATCGGCGATGTCATCGGTGGCGTGCAACTGACTCCGGTTGCGCTGGCTGAGGGCATGGCCGTCGCACGTCGGCTGTTCAAGCCGGAGCAGTATCGCCCGGTAGACTACAATCACATTCCGACGGCGGTTTTCAGTCTGCCGAACATCGGTACAGTCGGGCTGACTGAAGAGGACGCGATCAAGGCTGGTCACGATGTGCAGGTGTTCGAAAGCCGTTTTCGGCCTATGAAGCTGACCCTGACTGACGATCAGGAACGCACCTTGATGAAACTGGTTGTGGATGCGAAAACCGACCGCGTACTGGGCTGCCATATGGTAGGGCCGGATGCGGGCGAAATCGTCCAGAGTCTGGCAATTGCCATCAAGGCTGGCGCGACCAAGCAGGTGTTCGATGACACTATCGGCGTACACCCGACTGCTGCAGAAGAGTTTGTAACCATGCGCACGCCTGCCAAACGCTAACGTCAGGCAGCGCAATACCCGGAGGTCAGGAAGAGCTCCGGGACAAGGCTTGAAAAGGACGGATCCCGACGTGAACAGAGAAAAATCATCGGCCGGAATGCGCCTGCATCTGGCCGGGCAGGATTGTGAAATCGCGCAGCACATTGATGCATTGCGGGAAAGCGAGCATCAGTTCAGAACCCTGGCTGACAACATGAGTCAGCTGGCCTGGACTGCAAGTCCTCGCGGGCAGGCCCATTGGTATAACGAGCGCTGGTACGCATACACCGGGACGTCGCTCGAGGCGATGAAGGCTCTGGGCTGGCGTTCGTTACTGCATCCCGAGCATCGCGAGCGTGTGCTGGCGCGTTTGCAGTACTGCTTTTCGACGGGCTCGATCTGGGAAGATACCTTTCCACTGCGCGGCAAGGACGGTGCCTTCAACTGGTTTCTGTCGCGTGCACTGCCCATGCGCGACGCGAAGGGCCACATCACCCACTGGCTGGGCACTCATACCGATATTACGGCTCAGGTCAGCGCTGAAGAGGCGCTGCGCGAACTCAATGAAAGTCTGGAGTTGCGCGTTGCCGAGCGCACTCGCGAGCTGGCAACTGCCAATGAATTGTTGCAGGCCGAGATCGTCGAGCGAGCAATGGCTGAAGAGGTCTTGCGCCATGCGCAAAAAATGGACGCAATTGGCCAGTTGACGGGCGGCATCGTCCACGACTTCAACAATGTGCTTTCCGGCGTGATGGGTGCTCTGGACATGATCAGGCTCCGTGTGGCGGCAGGCCGGGTGGAGGAAGTTGATCGTTATCTGGATGCTGCGACCAGTTCCGCAAATCGTGCGGCTGCGTTGACCCGGAGGCTGCTGACATTTGCTCGTCGTCAGTCGCTGAATGTCACGACAGTGGATATCAATCATATGGTCCGGTCTATGGAAGAGCTGCTGCGAGGTACGGTCGGCGCTCGCGCACAATTGCACATCGAGCTGGAGGAGGGGTTGAATTGCGTGCATACGGATGAGCATCAACTGGAAAATGCCTTGTTGAATCTGGTGATCAACGCGCGTGACGCTGTTGCGGTCGGAGGGGCGCTCCGGGTGCGCAGCCAGCTGTTAACGCTTGCCGCTCAGAAAGACGGGCTGGCACCTGGCGATTACGTAAGGCTCAGCGTAGAAGATAACGGCTGTGGAATGGCTCAAGACGTCATCGATCGGGCGTTCGACCCGTTTTTCACCACCAAGCCCGTAGGACGGGGAACGGGGTTGGGTTTGTCCATGGTCTACGGTTTCATCAAGCAGGCGGGCGGGCATGTGCAGATAAAAAGCCATGAAGGTCAGGGCACTCATGTCCACCTGCTCTTGCCTTGCGCAGTAACGGCTGTCTGAGCGTTGCTTGTCATGCCTTGTCTTTTGGCTTTTTTCCATTGGTCGTGGGTTTGTCGGGCTGGCTGAGGCCGTTCTGCAGGTTTTCCAGTGCTGCTTCCTTCTTGGTCAGCAGCATTTCCAGCATCCGGTTCTGCTGCCGAACCTCTGTCATGGCTTGTTTGAGCGTGGAGCTCTCTTCCTGCAGGCTGCCTAACCGTTCTTCCAGCAGAGCGCATTGGGTGCGGGCGTGATGCTGTTGTTCTGCCAGGGCGGCAGCCTGAGTAGTGGCCTGGTTCAGCAGGTCTTTTCGTTCGTGCAGCTCACGCAGTGTGCTGCGGTTTTCAGCCAGTAATCTCTCGTTGTCACGGTTCAGCTGTGTGATGTCTTCCTGGCGCATGGCGATGCCTTGCTGTGCCTGTCGAAGCTCCATTTGCAGTTGCTGAACCTGACCTTCGTGGCGTTGCTGTTCCTGCTCGCGCTGCTCTCTGATCGAGTCGCGATAGTGTTCCAGCGCTTCACGGGCGTGCTGATGTTTTTCCTCAAGCGAGTGGATCTGGCCGTCCTTGTCGTGCAGGCGCGACTCCAGATCCCGGTTGGCCTGAGACAGTCTGGCGTGCTCGGTCTGTGCGGTTTGCAGGTCATTTTGCGTGCGAAGCAGGGCGGCAGCCTGCTGTTCCAGAGTCTCGTTACGTTGCTGCGCATGTTCCTGCAGTTCGCTGATCTGTTGTTGAGTCGTCGCCAATTGTTGCTGCAGGGTGGCGCGATCAGCCTGATACGTGTCGCAGGCCTGATCAATGCGTTCCTGAGCCTGTTCCTGAAGACGCTGGGCAAGATGAGCTACCAGACCGCTCAACTCCTCGTTGATGTCCGGCGCTGGCGTATGCGTGGCGTCCAGCTCTTTGAGGTAGCGGTGAATCGTGGTTTTCGAGCCTGTATTACCCATTTCGATACGTACTGCATCAATGCTGGGGTTTTCACCTCTGGACAGCAGGGAAACCCTTGCTTTCTGCACCAGCGCCTTGTTTACGCCGCCCCGAGCCATGTGTCCCCCTACGATTTCGTACTGTGGTATGTACTCTGTAATTACATACTATATTATTAGGAATAATTTGCTATTTTTTGAATTAATTAACCCGGGATATTGGCGTATTATCCCGTGTCAGGCGTTGTCAGTTCATTTTTCGGCGCTTTCTCCGGTACACCGTGCAGGCTTGAACCATGAATGACGTTGATCGCTATATCGATGCCGCAACCCGTGACAACACACGCCGCAGTTATCGGGCGGCCATCGAGCATTTCGAAGTGACATGGGGCGGGTTTCTGCCGGCGACCAGCGAAAGCGTGGCGCGTTACCTGGCCAGCCATGCCGGAAAGCTATCGGTCAACACTTTGAAACTGCGCCTGTCAGCACTGGCGCAATGGCATGCCAGTCAGGGTTTTGCCGATCCCACCAAGGCGCCCATGGTGCGTAAGGTCATCAAGGGCATTCGTGCATTGCATCCGGCACAAGAGAAGCAGGCCGAGCCTTTGCAGTTGCAGGACCTGGAGAAAGTCATTGCCTGGCTGGAGATCGAGATACGTGATGCAGAGGCGCAACACGATCAGCCGCGGCTATTGCGTTGTCGTCGTGACTCGGCGCTGATCCTCTTGGGGTTCTGGCGCGGCTTTCGCAGCGACGAGCTGTGTCGCCTGCAAGTGCAGGACGTCAAGGCCATCGCCCGCTCGGGCATCAGCCTTTATCTGCCGCGCAGCAAGGGTGATCGCGATAACCTGGGCAGAACGTATCAGACGCCTGCCTTGCAGCGGCTGTGCCCGGTGCAGGCTTATATAGAGTGGATCAATTGCGCGGCGCTGGTGCGCGGTCCGGTGTTTCGGGCGGTGGATCGATGGGGTAATCTTGGTGAGGAGGGGCTGCACGCCAACAGCGTTATCCCGTTGCTGCGTCAGGCTCTCCAGCGTGCAGGCATTGCCGCCGAGCACTACACCAGTCACTCGCTACGCCGCGGCTTCGCCAGTTGGGCGCACAGCAACGGCTGGGACCTCAAGTCACTGATGTCTTATGTAGGCTGGAGGGACATCAAGTCGGCGATGCGCTACATTGACGCCGCGCCGTTCCCGGGCAACCTGGAGACAGGGAGCGGGTCGAAGGTTTCTTCTATCGATAAGCTGCCTTCATAGTGAAAAGCAATCAGTGACATCAGGTTTGCCAATGAGCGATTGTCACTGATCATGCGTAAGCTTCACTCCATCGAATTAACAACCCATCCAACCCATCAGGAGATATACCGATGCCTATCATCAACAGCCAAGTAAAACCGTTCAAGGCTACCGCGTTCAAGAACGGCGCTTTCGTTGACGTTTCGGACGCCGACTTCAAAGGCAAGTGGTCTGTCGTATTCTTCTACCCGGCCGACTTCACCTTCGTTTGCCCGACCGAGCTGGAAGACCTGGCTGACAACTACGAAGAGTTCAAGAAGCTGGGCGTCGAGATCTACAGCGTTTCGACCGACACCCACTTTGCCCACGCTGCATGGCACAACACTTCGCCTGCAATCGGCAAGATCCAGTACACCATGATCGGTGACCCGACCCTGACTATCTCGCGCAACTTCGACGTGCTGATCGAAGAAGCCGGCTTGGCAGATCGCGGTACGTTCGTGATCAACCCTGAAGGTCAGATCAAAATCGTCGAGCTGAACGACGGTGGTGTTGGCCGTGACGCTTCCGAGCTGCTGCGCAAGATCAAGGCTGCTCAGTACGTTGCTGCTCACCCGGGCGAAGTCTGCCCAGCCAAGTGGAAAGAAGGCGAAGCTACTCTGGCTCCGTCCCTGGACCTGGTTGGCAAGATCTGAGTCGCATGAATCGGCTGGGGGCGTTGAGCTCTTGAGCAAGTAAACCGCATCGCCCCAAAAAACGCCCGGGCGGTAATCGCCTGGGCGTTGTTATTTCTACCCTTTGTAAACAGGAAGCCGCCACATGTTGGACGCCAATCTTAAAGCCCAGTTGAAATCCTATCTGGAGCGGGTTACTCGCCCCATCGAGATCGTCGCGTCCCTTGATGACGGCGCGAAGTCTCAGGAAATGCTTGCACTGCTCAATGATGTGATCAGTGTCTCCAAAGATGTCACCCTGAATGACAGCGGCACCGACGCACGTACGCCGTCGTTCTCGCTGAGCAGCCCTGGCCACGATATCAGCCTGCGTTTCGCCGGTATCCCCATGGGCCACGAATTCACCTCGCTGGTCCTGGCGCTGCTGCAAGTTGGCGGTTACCCACCCAAGGTCAGTGCGGAAACCATCGAACAGGTTCGCGCTCTTCAAGGCGAATTCCATTTCGAAACCTATTTCTCGCAGTCCTGCCAGAACTGCCCGGACGTTGTCCAGGCATTGAACCTGATGGCAGTACTGAACCCTGGCATCAAGCATGTCGCTATCGACGGTGCACTGTTCCAGGACGAAGTGACTGATCGCAAGATCATGTCGGTGCCCAGCATCTATCTGAATGGCGAGCTGTTCGGTCAGGGCCGCATGGGCCTGGAAGAAATTCTCGCCAAGATCGACACCGGTGCCGGTGCGCGTCAGGCAGAAAAACTCAACGCCAAACAGGCTTTTGATGTGCTGGTAGTCGGCGGCGGCCCTGCTGGTTCGGCGGCTGCGGTCTACGCAGCCCGCAAAGGCATTCGTACCGGCGTTGCAGCCGAACGTTTCGGCGGTCAGGTGCTCGACACCATGGCCATCGAAAACTTCATTTCGGTACAGCACACCGAGGGCCCAAAACTGGCCGTTGCGCTGGAAGAGCACGTCAAGCAGTACGAAGTCGACATCATGAACCTGCAACGCGCCGACAAGCTGATTCCGGGCGCGGCCGGTGAGCTGCACGAAGTTAAATTCGCCAGCGGTGCCAGCCTCAAGGCCAAGACCGTCATTCTTGCCACCGGTGCACGCTGGAGGGAGATGAACGTACCGGGCGAACAGCAGTACCGTAACAAGGGCGTGGCTTATTGCCCGCACTGCGACGGTCCATTGTTCAAGGGCAAGCGCGTTGCCGTGATTGGTGGCGGTAACTCGGGTGTCGAGGCGGCAATCGATCTGGCGGGTATCGTGTCACACGTGACGCTGCTGGAATTCGATGTGCAACTGCGTGCCGATGCCGTCTTGCAGCGCAAACTGCACAGCCTGCCCAACGTTACCGTGATCACCAGTGCGCAAACCACTGAGGTGACCGGCGATGAGCAGAAGGTCAACGGCCTGCGTTACAAGAACCGCACCACCGGCGAAGAAATCACCGTGCCGCTGGAAGGTATCTTCGTGCAGATCGGCCTGCTGCCTAACAGCGAATGGCTCAAAGGCTCCATCGAGCTGTCGCCGCGTGGTGAGATCGTGGTCGATGCACGTGGTGAAACCTCGGTGCCGGGCATCTTCGCTGCCGGTGACGTGACGGTAACTCCGTACAAGCAGATCATCATCGCCCTGGGTGAGGGTGCCAAAGCCTCCCTGAGTGCCTTTGACCACCTGATCCGTACCTCCGCACCGGCCTGATCGGGCAGCGCTAAACAAAAAGCCCCGTGAACGATCACGGGGCTTTTTGTTGTCTGGGTGATCGTTCCCGAGCGGGAGCAATCACTCAGGGCAACCAAGGCCTCAGAGCGGGGTTGGCTGGGTAATCTCTACCCAGTAGCCATCCGGGTCCTTGATGAATGCCAGGCTGTTCATGCGGCCATCGGACAGACGCTTTTGAAAGTCGACGCCCAAAGTCTCGAATCGCTCGCAGGCAACCTTCACGTCTGGTACCGAGACACAAATGTGACCAAAGCCACGCGGGTCGCTGTTGCCGTTGTGGTACGAAGCTGTCGCATCGCTCTCGGTACCGTGATTGTGGGTCAGCTCGAGAATGCCGGGGATCGATTTCATCCACTCGTTGCGGGCTTTGTCGTCTTCCGGGATCTGCGCCTTATCCACCAGTGCGAGGAAGTAGAGGCTGAATTCGGCTTCCGGGAAATCACGCTTTTCAACCAGGCTGAAGCCGAGCACGCGGGTGTAGAAATCCAGCGATTTGGTGATGTCCTTGACGCGCAGCATGGTGTGGTTGAACACAAACTGCCGAGTAGCCGCTTCAGGGTCGGCCGTAACGCCCGGTAGTGTGTTGAGTTCGTGCAAGCTCATCAATGTATCTCCAACAGAATGTACAAATAATGCCAAATGATACGGGGCAGGGCGGGCAGTGCCAAACCTTCGTTCGGATAACGTCGCTTCGGTCTTGCTCGATGCCGGCAACAGGCTCAGAATTTCCGGTCAACTGTTCTGGCGGCCTGACCATGATCCTTTCGCAATACCGATGCTCCTTGCCAGTTCTGTGCCTGTTCCTGCTGCTGGGCGCCGCACAGACTCACGCCGCCGACGCAATGATCATCTGGCCCGCAGGCTGGGAGGTAGAGTCGCTGCCGACCGAGTCGGGCAAGCCCGTGCAACCGTCCGTGCAAGTCAGACAGCGCGCGGTGAAAAACGATCAAAGTGGAAACCCGCTGATGGTCATGGAGCTGACTCAGACACGCCTGACGCCCGGGCATGAGGTTAATGTCCCGGGTGTACTGCTGGAGATGCGCAAGTCGGTTCAGGTCAATTTTGCCCGCAGCGGCCTGCAGAGCGTCTGCACGCATGTGCGTGAGAGCCGGCTCAGCGTCGTGCCTGCACTGGAAACCACCTGCACGATCACCCAGAACGGCGTACATGTATTGACCCAGACACTGGTAGCGGCTGCCAGTAAAGAGATGGCCTGGTCGCTTTCCTACGCGGGATCGGCAGATGGGTACACGGCCAACAAGGAAGAGGCGTTGCGTATCCGCGAGAGTTTGCGTCTGGACGATGCGCAGTGATACCTGCTTTTTCGCAGACAAAAAGAAGCCCGCCGAGGCGGGCATGGGGCGCTATTCCTTTAGCGGTCTTCATCATCCGAGAATCCATGTGAAAAAAGTGTGAAGCTGCGCGGTGTCGGCCATCCGCCGATTTTCGATCCGGCGAAGCACGCAGTAACAAATTCTCTTATCGCTCATTAGACCGAATAAACTGAACAATTACTCTACACATTTCAGCAACTGTTCAGGTTTGTAACTGTGCGCTGAATCGAATAATCGATGAATTTTTATTGGCGTCATTATTTCAACGGTATTAATACCTGACGCGCTGGAAGTACATGTACCGAGCAGTTCACTTAATCATGTATATGAATGTCAGCGGCGGGCAGACAGTCAACTGTGTATGGGCGTTTGATCAGGCAGATGCAGTGTGCAGGCGCTCAGTTGACGTACGGGTAGATAAAAAAAGCCCTGCAAGTGCAGGGCTTCAATTGACAAAGTTTTAATCAGGCGCGAAGCCACGAATCAACAGTGTCTACACCGTACTGCTCTTTCCACGCTTTGAGACCGCGGTGGTTACCACCCTTGGTTTCAATCAGCTCACCGGTGTGGGGGTTCTGGTAAACCTTGGCCACGCGTGCACGACGACGCTTTGGTCCGGCGGGTGCGACCAGCGACGTGGCGCTTGAAGGATCAAGGATTGCGATGATGTCACGCAGGCTTTTGCCGTAGGTGCCCATCAGGTCCTGGAGCTTTTGCTCGAACTCGATTTCCTTCTTCAACCCGGCGTCATTCTTCAAGGATTCCAGCTGTGCAAGCTGTTCTTGAAGGGCTTTCTCTGCTGCTCGAAACTCGGCAAGTCTGGACAAGTAATACACTCCAACAATGTAATGGCTGTTGTCAGCCCTATAAAGCGATGAGACAAAACTGATTGGCCGATTCGCTCACTCGATGCTGCCCTGTACCTGCGGTTTCTATGCTGAAACATGGCCTTTGCGGCTTGTCATTGCGCAGACAGAGGATAGTTATAACTCAGTAGCCCGCAAATGATGCACCTTTTTTTTCAGTTAGAAAATAGCCTTTTTCAAATTCGTTAAATAGTCGTGGTGGAGGGTGTTGGATATAGGCGATGAAACCGGCGTTATCAGGCGAGCTGTTGTGTAAGTTATTTCCGACATTAGTCGCAGATGGAAAACGAGCCATGCGACACTGGACGGCTTAAAAGGAGAAACATCTGACAGACATGAAGGCTGGCGGATGCGGAAAGAGCAGAAGTGTCTGAAGGCAGCGGATGAAAGGGCGTGTAGCGGCATAAAAGATGGCCCTTGGCCTGCCTTTTTTTGCCTTTCTGACCCTACAGTCCCTGTTGCAGCACCGGGTCGTCGGGGTTCTGCTGCTCGAGCTCTGCCAGCAGAATCTGCACGTTTTGCAACTGACCATTTTCTTTCCAGTATTGAATCAGCAGCACTCTGGCCTTTCGGTTCGCAGGCTGGCTCTGAACAATCTGCGTCAACTGCCTCTGCGCCGCCTCAAGCTCGTGCAACGAATGCAGGGCAACCGCCAGGTCATAGCGATAGTCGGTGTTATCAGGCGCCAGCTCTGTAGCCTTTGCCAGGCTGAGCACAGCAAACTCTGCCTGCCCGTGGTTAAGCAGCCACATGCCCAGCGCGTGCTGAAGCATGGATGAACCAGGATTATGTTCCAGCAACTGTGCAAAAAGGCTGCGTGCCTGCTCGGCCTGGCCCTTGCGGTCCAGCAGCTCGATGTGCGCCAGCGCCGCTTCGATATTGCCCGGGTCCAGTGCTGTGGCCCTCTGCAGCGCGGCGACTGCCGGCTCCAGGTCGCCGGTCTGCAGGTACAGTCTGGCCAGTTGCAACTGATTTTGTGCGTTTTGCGGCTGGCTCTTTAGCGACTCCTGAAACGCCTCGGCACTTTGCTGCAGCACGGCAAAGTACAGGCCCAGCTCATCAGGTGACAGGCCGAGCAGGGCACTGGTGGCGCGGAATCTGACGGATTGTTCGTCGTCGTTCAGTAATGGGCCCAGCAGCAGGCTGCGCTGGCTGTTGGAGACCAGTCTGACGCTGACATCGATAGCCTCTTCGCGCACCTTGGCGGATCTGTCACCCAGCGCGGCATCAAGCAATTTGAGGGCCTGAGGGCTGGGGTAGTCGCTCAATTCGGCGAGCAGGTTGATGCGCTGTTCGTCAGACAGGTCGGTTCGTGCCAGTTGTTGGTACAGCACGCGTGCAGCGCCGGGCTTGCCGTCGTGTGCCTGTTCCAGTGCCTGAGCGTAGGTGTGGCTCAACCTGGCGGGAGCTGTCTGAACAGGCAAGCGCCACCACCAGAAAGCCAGTGATAGCGCCAGCATTGCCGCAGCCGCTGCGCCGATCAGCCAGCGATGTCGAGTAGTGGGTTGAGGCGATAACCCCTTGGTAGAAAGTCTGGGCATATCGATTTCCAATGCTTGACGGGTTGCAGCTTCGGGGAGTGGGTGGCAGCTGTCAAACGACAATCATGATGCCGTCGGCGTTCGGACAAAAAAAGCCCCGCGTCCTGAAGGGGCGCGGGGCGGGTTTACGGCCTGTTGGCGTATCAGGCCTGAGGTTGCCAGCCGCCACCCAGTGCCTTGTAAATGGCCACGATGCCGCGGTACAGCTCGATTTCTGCCTGTGCCTGAGAGTCTTCGGCCGCCAGACGCTCGCGCTCGGCATCCAGCAGGACCAGGAAGTCCGCTGTGCCTTCGCGGTACTGCACTGACGCCAGCCTGGCTGCGGAACGACTCGCATCGCTTTGGCGCATCAGCGAAACCAGCCGTTGCTGGCGTTTGTCGTAATCGCTGAAGGCGTTCTCCGACTCCTCCAGAGCGAGCAATACCTGCTGCTCATAGTTGGCCAGCGCGCCCTCGGCATCTGCATCGGCGCTGCGAATCTGCGCCCGGACGCTGCCCAGATCGAAAGCCGCCCAGGTGATGCTGGGGCCGAGTGACCAGGCTTTGGCCGCTGACGAACCGATCTGCGACCCGCGGCCAGCGGTAAAGCCCAGGAAGCCGCTCAGACTGACCCGCGGAAACAGATCGGCGGTCGCCACGCCGATGCGTGCGGTCGAGGCGGCCAGTTGGCGTTCAGCGGCGCGGATGTCGGGCCGATTGCGCAGCACCTGTGTCGGATCGCCAATCGGCAGAGCCTTGGCGATAGCAGGCAGTTTGCTCGGGCTCAGGTCGACGCTGAGGTTTTCCGGGCGCTCGCCCAGCAACGTGGCGATACGATTGCGTTGGCGAACCTGTTCGGCCTGCAACTGCGGCACGGTCGCTTCAACGGCTGCCAGTCGTGCCTCGGCACGCACCACGTCCAGTTCATTGCCCACGCCGGCATCACGCAACTGGGTGGTCACGTCCTGAGAGCTCTGCTGGTTTTTCAGGTTGTCGCGGGCAATGGCTTCACGCAGCTGTGCGCCGCGTAGCTGCCCGTAGGCGTCGACCACCTCGGCAATCAGAGTCACCTGAAGCTGATACAGGTTGGCTTCGGCGGCTTCCTGATCGGCATTGCTGGCTTCCAGTTGGCGCTGAATACGTCCGAACAGGTCGACCTCCCAGGCCATGTCCAGGCCAAGGTCATACCGCTCGCTATTGACGCGCCGCTCAGTAACACCAGGTTGCTGACCCTTGCCCAGGTCACTGCTGGCCCGGCTGGTGATCACCGGCATGGCGTCGTTGGCAACGTCATCGCGAATCGCCCGTGCGGCTTTCAGGCGGGCAAAGGCAACACGCAGATCGCGGTTGCCGTCCAGCGACCTGGCTACCAGTTTATTGAGGGTAGGGTCCTCAAACTGCTGCCACCAGACGGTGTCCACTTTGCCGCGGTCATAGTTGCCCTGAGCTGCGGACGCCAGTTGTGCTGGCGCCGTAACCGGTGCCTTGTAGTCCGGGCCGACGGCGCAGGCCGCCAGCGCCATGACCAGCAGGCTCGGGAGGAAAAGTTTGAACGCGCTCATCAATGCATCTCCGCAGGCAGGTTTTGCAGTCTTTGTGCCCTGGCGGCCTTGCGGGCGTCCTGGCGTTCGACGTAATTACGGATAAGCACGTAGAACACCGGCGTCAGCAGCAGGCCGAAGAACGTGACCCCCAGCATCCCGGAGAACACGGCGACCCCCATGGCATGGCGCATTTCCGCACCTGCACCGCTGGAAAGCACCAGTGGTACGACGCCCATGATGAACGCGAAGGACGTCATCAGAATCGGACGCAGGCGCAGTCGGCATGCCTCCAGCACTGCATCCAGCGGGCTCATTCCCTCGGCCTGTTTGTCCTTGGCGAACTCGACGATCAGAATCGCGTTCTTGCACGCCAGGCCCACCAGTACGATCAGCCCGATCTGGGTGAAGATGTTGTTATCGCTACCGGCAATCATCACCCCGGCAATCGCCGAGAGCAGGGTCATTGGTACGATCAGGATTACCGCCAGCGGCAGGCTCCAGCTTTCGTACTGAGCCGCCAGTACCAAAAATGCCAGCAGAACACACAGCGGGAAGACGAACAGCGCCGTGTTGCCTGAAAGAATCTGTTGGTACGTAAGGTCAGTCCACTCGTAAACCATGCCGTTGGGCAGCTCTTCACGCAGCAGTTTCTCGACCGCCGCTTGAGCCTGACCAGAGCTGAAGCCAGGACCGGCAGCACCGTTGATTTCTGCCGTGATGAAGCCGTTGTAGTGCATTACGCGGTCGGGACCTGCGGTGTCACTGACTTTGACGAAGGTTGCCAGTGGGATCATTTCTCCCAGATTGTTGCGCACCTTGAGCTGACCGATCTGGTCGGCATCCTGACGGAACTGCTGCTCTGCCTGGACATTGACCTGATACGTGCGGCCAAAACGGTTGAAGTCGTTGGCATACAGCGAGCCCAGATAAACCTGCAGGGTGTCAAAGATGTCGCTGACCGCAACGCCATGCGTCTTGGCCTTCTCGCGGTCGATGGTGGCATCCACCTGCGGCACGTTCACGGTATAGCTGGTGAACAACCCGGCCAGTTCCGGCACGCTGCGGCTCTTGGCAATGATGTTCTGGGTTTCCTTGTACAACTCGTCGTAACCCAGGTTGCCACGGTCCTCTATCTGCAGGCGGAAACCGCCGATGGTGCCCAGCCCCTGTACCGGAGGTGGCGGGAAGATCGCCATGTATGCTTCCTGGATCGACGCGAACTGGCCGTTCAGGGCGCCGGCAATGGCGTTGGCTGACAGACTGGGGTCCTTGCGCTCCTCAAACGGTTTGAGGGCGACGAATACCACACCGTTGTTCGGGCTGTTGGTAAAGCCGTTGATCGACAGGCCGGGGAAGGCAATCGCGTTTTCCACGCCCGGCTGTTTAAGTGCCAGCTCGGACATGCGCTTGATGACGTCTTCGGTACGGTCGAGGCTGGCAGCGTCCGGCAGCTGGGCAAAGGCCACCAGGTACTGCTTGTCCTGGCTGGGTACAAAACCGGTCGGCGTGCTGGCGAAACCCAGCCAGGTCAGGACCATCAGGCCTGCATACACCAACAGTGCGATACCACTGCTGCGAATAACCCGGGCGACGGTGCCGACGTAGCCATGGCTGGCTTTTTCGAAGAAACGGTTGAACGGGCGGAACAGCCAGCCGCCAAGGATTCTGTCGAGGAAACGCGAGAAACGATCCTTGGGCGCATCGTGGCCTTTGAGCAGTACCGCGGCCAGCGCAGGCGACAGGGTCAGCGAGTTGAAGGCCGAAATCACTGTCGAGATGGCGATGGTCAGTGCGAACTGCTTGTAGAACTGCCCGGTCAGGCCGGAAATGAACGCTGCCGGTACGAACACCGCACATAGCACCAGTGCAGTGGCGATGATCGGCCCGGTCACTTCGGCCATGGCCTTGTGCGTGGCCTGGACCGGTTCAAGCCCCAGCTCGATGTTTCGTTCGACGTTCTCCACCACCACGATGGCGTCGTCCACCACGATGCCGATTGCCAGCACCAGCCCGAACAATGACAGTGCGTTCAGAGAGAAGCCGAACATGTGCATGACAGCAAAGGTGCCGATCAGCGAGACCGGTACGGCCACCAGCGGGATAATCGAAGCGCGCCAGGTCTGCAGGAACAGGATCACCACCAGCACGACCAGGATCAGTGCTTCAAACAGGGTGTGAATCACCGCCTCGATGGAGCCGCGCACGAAGATCGTCGGGTCATAGACGATGCTGTAGTCCATGCCTTCCGGGAAGCTCTTTTTCAGCTCGGCCATTCTGGCCCGTACATCGTTGGAGATGTCGATGGCGTTGGAGCCGGGCCGCTGGAAAATAGGGATGGCCACGGCGGGCTGGTTGTTCAGCAGCGAGCGCAGCGCATACTGGCTGGAGCCCAGCTCGATGCGTGCAACGTCCTTCAGACGAGTGATTTCGCCGTCAGCGCCTGCACGAACCACAACGTTTTCGAACTCCTCCTCGGTGACCAGACGGCCCTGGGTGTTGACCGACATCTGAAAGCTGGTGGCATTCGGCGAGGGCGGGGAGCCCAGCTGACCTGCGGCAACCTGACGGTTCTGCTCGCGAATTGCATTGACCACATCGGTGGCGGTCAGGTTGCGTGAGGCAGTCTTGTTCGGGTCCAGCCAGACCCGCAGCGAATAGTCGCCCATACCGAACAGTTGCACGTCACCGACACCGCCCAGTCGCGCGAGCTCATCCTTGATGTTGAGCACTGCGTAGTTGGACAGGTACAGCATGTCGTAGCGCTGGTCCGGCGAGGTCAAGTGCACAACCATGGTCAGGTCGGGGGAGGCCTTGTCCACGGTAATGCCGATGCGCGTCACTTCTTCCGGCAGCTTGGGCTCGGTACGCGTCACACGGTTCTGCACCTGCACCTGCGCGTTGTCCAGTTCAGTGCCCAGCGCAAAGGTGATGGTCAGGGTCAGCTTGCCGTCGGCAGTGGCCTGGGACGACATATAGAGCATGCCTTCCACACCGGTGATGGCCTGTTCCAGTGGCGAGGCTACGGTTTCGCCGATCACCTTGGGATTGGCGCCGGGAAAGTTGGCGCGCACGACTACTGTGGGCGGCACTACTTCCGGGTATTCACTGATCGGCAGCTGGAACAGTGAGATAGCACCGGCGATCAGGATCAGCAGCGACAGCACTGCGGCAAAGATCGGCCGGGAAATAAAGAATTTGGAGAAGTTCATCGGACAAGTCCCTTAACCGCGCGGCGCAGTGGCGCTGGCGATTTTGACGGCCGCTTTGGGCGCCACTTGTGGCAGGTTGCTGGCTTCGAGGGCCTGGCGTTGTTTGAGCAATGCTGCGAGGGTGTCGGCGCTGGCCATCGGTGTCACCTCAGGGTCCACAGGCTGGCCGGGACGCACGCGTTGCAAGCCTTTGACGACGATGGTGTCGTCCTTGCCCAGACCGTTACGCACAATGCGCAGACCTTCGATTTTCGGGCCCAGTTCGACAGCCCGATAGGCAGGTTTGTTGTCCTTGTCCATCACCAGCACAAACTTCTTGCCCAGGTCGGTGCCCACTGCTTCGTCATTGATCAGCACCGCCGAGTAAGTGCCACTGCCCACCAGTTTCAGACGGGCATACAGGCCGGGGGTGAAATCACCGTCGGCGTTATCGAACACCGCACGACCGCGAATGGTGCCGGTCCTGGGGTTGACCTGGTTGTCGACAAAGTTCATCTGGCCCAGGTGCGGGTTGCCGGTTTCGTTGGACAGGCCCAGGTACACCGGAGTGGTCTGGCCGCGTTGGCCTTTACGGGCCAGTTCGGTGTACTTGAGGAACACGCGTTCGTCTGCGTCGAAGTAGGCGTAGACCTTGTCGGTGGAGACCACGCTGGTCAGCGCGGTGACATCTGCGGTCACAATGTTGCCGGCGGTGATCTCTGCGCGACTGACACGACCTGTAATCGGTGCAGTAACACGGGTAAAACTGAGGTTCAGTCGAGCCAGATCCAGCTGCGCCTGAATGGCCGCGACACCGGCCTTGGCTTCCTGCGCCGAGGTGGTGCGCGAGTCGGCCAGCTCGGCGGAAATCGCGTTGTTGGTACGCAGACGCTCGCCGCGCTGGGCTTCATTGTCACTGCGCAGTGCGACGGCACGGGCCTGTTGCAGTTGCGCCTCAAGACGACGAACTTCGGACTGGAACGGACGCGGGTCAATCTGGAACAGCAGATCGCCTTTTTTGACCAGCGAACCGTCGGTGAACGCTACCTGATCGATCTGACCAGACACCCTTGGACGTACCTCGACGGTTTCCGGTGCTTCAAGACGACCCGTGAATTCATCCCATTCGTTGATCGGCTGCTCCAGCACCTTGGCCACGCTGACCTTGGCTGCGCCAGGCGCACTGGTGGCTTCCGGCGCGCGGCCGCAAGCACTGATAACGATAAGGGCGAGGGCGGTGAGGGGGTAGCGCAGATGGCTGAGTGTCTGGTGCATGGGAAGTTCCGCCGATAGTAAGGAATGGGCGGATTCTGTTGCGCACAGGGTGTTATTAACGAATCGAATAAACCGAAGGTTACTATCACTGGCAATGATGAGTACCCATAGGTCTTCGAAAACCTGCCTCCGGGTGACCCGCAAGGTGGATGGTGGCCAGGCATTCGGGGCTGAGAATGCTCCGCTTATGGCGAGCCAAAAAGCTCATGTCATATTGCTATCTCTTCGATCAATCTTTGCAATCGCCGCCGCTATCAAGTTGTCCAGCGAACAGTCGATCCTTGAGTATTACGATAAATCCCGAGGAAAAGTTTGATGAAGTCGACATGGCTGGACAATTTGAAGGTCAGCAAAAAGCTGAGTATAGGCTTCGGTCTGATACTACTGGGCGTGCTGACGGTCACCGCGATCGGCTACCTCAGCACCAACCTGCTGATCGAGCGGCTGGGCAAGGCAGCCAAAGTTTCTGAAGTAAAGGCCGATGCGCTAAGCCTCAGGATCGCTGCGCAGGCCTATACTGCCAAGCCTGACGCGAGCAATTCGCAGGGCTACACGGTCGCTCTGGACAACCTGGGCAAGACCATCGAGGACGGCCTGAAGCTTCTGACTGTTCCGGCCAATGCCGATATTCTCAGAGGTATTCGCGATCAGGTGGGTGGCTTGAGACAAACGTTCAGTCAGTTGGTCGATAATAATCGGCAAATTGATCAGGCCATGCAGCCGTTGATCACCATTTCCGAGCAGGTGAGCGGAAGCTTCGAGACACTCCTGCAAAAGACCTTCGACGACGTTTCCCGCTCGCTGGATCAAAGCGGTATCGACCAGGTAAAGATTGCCGGCGACCTGCGCAATGGCATGACCAGTTTTCGCCTGGTGTTTCGCCGTTATATCAGTATCCCGACCGCTGAAAACAGGCAGATCACCTTCGATGCTGCCGACTCACTGATCGCTCAGGTGAGCAGTGCGCGCAACCAATTGCCGAACAAGGCCGGCCCGGCAGTGGATGAGGCGCTCAGGGCACTGCAACAGTACAAATCGTTGATGGTCTCCATCTCGCAACTGATGCAACAGAGCGATCAGATTCGCGACAGCCTTCGCCAGCAGTCAATGGACATCGTCACCAGTACCGAAAAGCTGATGGCGGGCCAGGTGGTCAGTGCCAATAAAGAAAAAGACAGCGCGGTCACCCAGTTGCTCATGGTGGCGGTGATCGTATTGCTGCTGGGCATCTTCGCGGCGATCCTGATTACCCGTCAGATTACTCGTCCGCTCGATTCCACGGTGATCGCTGCGCGTCGAATTGCCGACGGCGATCTGACCAATGACCTCAGCACCACTCGCCAGGATGAGCTGGGCCTGCTGCAAAACACCATGCACCAGATGACCGTATCGTTGCGCACCCTGATTGGCGGTATCAGTAATGGTGTGACACAGATCGCCACGGCGGCCGAGGAGCTTTCAGCCGTCAGCGAGCAGACCAGCGCGGGCGTCACTCAGCAGAAACTGGAAGTCGATCAGGTAGCGACCGCCATGAATCAGATGGCGTCTACCGTTCAGGAAGTGGCGCAGAACACTGAAGATGCATCGCAGGCCGCCAGACAGGCCAGTGATCGTGCTGCTCATGGCAGCAGCGTGGTGCAACACGCCACGCGTGAAATCAGCCAGCTTGCCGGTGAAGTGGGGCAACTGGGCGAGGCCATGCAGCGCCTGATTCAGGACAGTGACAAGATTGGCGGTGTAATCGATGTGATCAAGGCGGTCGCAGAACAAACCAACCTGTTGGCCCTCAACGCGGCGATCGAAGCCGCACGTGCGGGTGAGCAGGGGCGTGGCTTTGCCGTGGTGGCCGATGAGGTGCGCTCGCTGGCTCAGCGTACACAGTCATCCACGACTGAAATCGAGGCGCTGATAAAGTCCTTGCAGGATGGCACCGGCGCGGCATCGGAGCTGATGAATGCCAGCCGTCAACGTACCGAAGGCACAGTGGCGCTGGCGCGGCAGGCCGAAGAATCGCTGCTTGAAATCACTCATTCGATTGGGACCATCGAACAGATGAGCCAACAGATTTCTGCTGCCGCTGAAGAGCAGAGCGCCGTCACCGACGAAATCAATCGCAGTGTCATCAGCGTGCGGGACATCGCCGATCAGTCGGCCACGGCCACTGAGCAGAGCGCGGCGTCTACCGTGGAACTGGCGCGCCTGGGCAGCAACCTGCAAGGCATGGTTGCGCGCTTCCGGATCTGATTGCAGCCACTTTCAAAAAGTCGCGAGGCCCAAAAGTCTCACCCTGCAAAAAGAGCAGCGCTGGCAATCAGCGCTGCTCCACCAACTGCAAAAACCTTCGGGTTCGCTCGTTTTGCGGATTCAGCAGAATTTCGCCCGGGGTGCCGTCTGCCACGATGCGGCCGCCCTCCATGAACAGCACTCGGTCAGCGATGTCCTGAGCGAATTTCATCTCGTGGGTAACCAGTAACATGGTCATCTGAAATTCGTGGGCAATCGAGCGAATCACCGACAGCACCTCGCCGACCAGCTCCGGGTCGAGCGCCGAGGTAACTTCATCGAACAACATGACCTGCGGGCGCATGGCCAGAGCTCTGGCAATCGCTACACGTTGTTGCTGACCACCGGAAAGCTGGCTCGGATAGGCATCGGCCTTGTGTGCAAGCCCGACCAGCCCCAGGTATTGATGCGCGCGTTCAAGGGCCTCTTCGCGAGGCAGTCTGAGTACCCGTAACGGCGCTTCGGTGACATTTTCCTGCACGGTGAGGTGAGGGAACAGGTTGAACTGCTGGAACACCATGCCAACCCGATGCTCTACCGGGGCTCTGCGTGAGCCAGGCCATTGCCATTGGACCTTGCGCGCCGGCACGGTTTTGCCAGCGACCTCAATACTGCCTTGCTGGTAGGTTTCCAGGCCCTTGATGAGGCGCAGTACGGTTGATTTTCCCGAGCCGCTGGGACCGATCAATGCGACTTTCTGGCCTTGAGGAATGCTCAGGTCGAGGTGATTGATGATCCGGTTACGGGCGAAGTCCTTGACCACTTGTTTCAACTGTATCTGCGCGGCAGTGACAGACGGGATTGCGGTGTGTGCAAGATCAGACATGGCTGCGCCTTTCCAGGTATTTGAACAGCAACGAGGTCGGCACACTGATCGCTAGAAACATCAGCGCCATTACCGTGTACGGTTCGTTGTAACGGTAGGTCATGCCAGCGATCTGCTTGGCAGCCTGAAACAGTTCGGGGATGGTGATCACCGCCAGCAGCGGCGTTTCCTTGAACATGCCGATCAGGTAATTGCCGAGCACCGGCAGCATGGGTTTCAACGCCTGCGGCAGGATAATGCGCCGCCAGGTGTCGCTACGACTGAAGTCCAGCGCGCGTGCGGCTTCCCATTGCCCGGCAGGGATGTCATCGATGGCACCGCGATACGCTTCGGCAATGTAAGCCGCGTAATAGCAGCCAAGGCCGATCACGCCAGTGGTGATCGCCGGGAAGGTGATGCCCGCCAGCGGCAGCGCAAAGAACAGCACATACAGCTGGACCATCAGCGGCGTATTACGAAAAAAGCTCAGGTAGCCTTTGCTCAGGCGATGCACGACGGTTATCTGCGAGCGCAATGTCAGGGCCAGGATCAGACCGAGCAACACTGCGAGCAAGAACCCAAGCACCACGACCTGCACGGTCACCAGCAAGCCCTGAAACAGCTCCGGCAGAATCGACCAGGCGAATGCGATATCAAACTCCATCGTTCATCCCCTTGCCGTGCGCCACGCGGTGGCGTGCTGCTCATAACGCTTGACCAGCCAGCTCAATGGCCAGGTCATCACGAAGTAGCAGACCAGCACGATGCTCCAGATCAGCGTTTGCTGGCCCAGCGTGGTTATCAATTGACTGCCGGTAAAGGTCAGGTCGGTGAGGGTAATGAGGGAAACCAGTGAGGTGGTTTTCAGCAGCTCGACCAATTGGTTGCCCGTCGGCGGGATCATGAACGGCAGGGCCTGCGGCAGAATGATTCGCCGAAACGCGCTTATCGGCCCGAAATCCAGCGCACGCACAGCGTCACGTTGACCCTGGCTGACGTTGATCAGTGCCGAGCGAATGATTTCCGCGCCATACGCCGAAAACGTCAGCCCCAGCCCCAGCACACCCGTGGTCATGGGTGACAGGCGAATGCCGAACAGCGGCAGGATGAAGAACAGATAAAACAGCAACACCAATGCCGAGATGCCACGCAGCACTTCGACATATACCGTGGCGAACCAGCGTAACGCCCTGAATGGCGACAGGCGCATCAGGGCGATTACAAACGAGAGCACCAGCACCAGCACCAGCAGTTCAGCAAGCACAGTGATCTGCAGGGTGATCCAGGCGCCGTGGGCCAGTTGTCTGGCAATGAAACCTGCGGTTCCCAGTGTTGCAGCATCAACAGGCATGGCCGTACTCGTGTGGGTCAGGGCCGTTTACTGCGCGCCCTTGCGGGACGGGGCAGATCATGGGTTGCAGCGTTGGGCTGCGGTGATGGCCGGGTCAGCCAGTTCGTTTTCGGTGTAGCCGTACTTCTGCAGGATTTTCAGCAGCTCGCCCGACGCCCGGAGTTTGGCCAGTTGTTCGTTGAAAGCCTGTTCGAAGGCCGGATCGTTTTTTGGCAGGCCGTAGGCGTGGTAATTCCAGCCCGGTTTGCCACTGGCGTCCGGAATCTGCTCGAAAGGCAAGGCGCGCTCGATGTCCGGACTGTTGGCTTTCTTGATCAGACTGATGACTTCGGCATCCGGGAAATACACCACGTCCACGCGACCCGCCTGCAAGGCGGCCAATGCCTCGGTGTCCTTGTCGAACAACACCACGTTGCCGTTGGCGATACCGCTGTCTTTGGCTTCCTGAACCTGATTGCTGCCAGGTTGCGTGGCCAGGCGCACCTTGGCGTTGCTGGCGACGTCCTTGAGGCTGTGCAGGTTCAGCGGGTTGCCGGTTTTGACAATGAACGCACCGCCGGATCGCGTCACCGGGTTGGAGAACGCGATGACCTTGCAGCGATTCGGATTGATGAACAGGCCTGCACCGATCAAGTCGAAACGACCTGCTGCCAGACCCGGCACCAGCGAACCGAAGTCAGTGATGGGCGTCTCGATCTGCTTGATGCCCAGCGGTTCGAGAATCGCACGCAGTATCTCTACGTTGGCCCCGGTCGCTTTGCCATCGGTGCCGATGTAGGCATAGGGCTGTTCGTTGGCGATGCCAGCGGTCAAGCCGTCAGTGCGGCCTTTTTCCAGCAGTCCGGCCAGGGCGGGAAACGAAATAACGGCATTCAGCAACAGCGCTGAACCCATCAGGGCTGGGAACGACAGGGGGTTGATGCCTTTCATTGCGGGTGCTCGAAGTAGGGGGATAGGGGCTTCTTGCTGATGCGGCCTGAACATGCGAGTCAGGTGCGCAACTTGGCCTGGTCTTGCCTGCATCCTGCTTCGGCAACGTTTGGTGCATAAGATGAAACTCTATAGCTATTAAAAAGATAATTTAAATATCGATAAGGAATATGCATATGCGCAGTCGCCGACGCCATGGACTCCAAACGTCGTGCGACCAATTGATGTAAGCCCAGGTATTTGTCAGTGCATCCCTGTTTGTAACTCCAGACGCCGGCCAGGTATCGCAGCAATCAACTCCTGGGTGTAAGCCGCTTCAGGTCTGGCAAAAACATCCTCGGCCAGACCCTGCTCGACGGTCTTGCCATGCTTGAGCACCAGTACCTGGTGGGCAACGCTGGCGACTACTGCAAGGTCGTGGGACACCAGCACGTAGGCGATGCCGGATTCGGATTGCAGTTCGACCAGCAAGTCGAGAATCTGCGCCTGCACCGATACGTCCAGCGCCGAAACCGGCTCGTCGAGTAGCAGCAGATCCGGTTGCAGGGCCAGCGCTCTGGCAATCGCTACGCGCTGACGCTGGCCACCGGAAAGCTCACGGGGCAGCCGGTCCAGATACGCTATGGGCAAGTGCACTCTCTCGATCAACTGTCGCGCGGCCTGCTCCAGTTCGCGGCCTTTGAGCAGGCCGAACGAGACCAGTGGCTCGACGATGCTTTCGAATAGCGTGAAGCGTGGATCGAGGGCTGCGAAAGGGTTTTGCTGGACCAGCTGGATGCGCCGCCGTAGCGGTCTGAACTCGCGCCAGCCCAGGTCGGTGACATCCTGGCCGTCCAGCAAAACTCGCCCGTGCGTGGGTTTTTCCAGGCCCAGAGCAATGCGCAGCGCAGTACTTTTGCCAGAACCGGACTCGCCGACGATGGCCAGGGTCTGGCCGGGATAAACCTTAAAGTTGACGTCCTGCAAAGCCTGGAAGTCTGTGTCTTCACCTTTCACGTAGGGCAGGCGATAGGTCTTGCCGATGTTGCTCAGGGTCAGCAGAGGTGTGTCGCTGTTCGCGACCGGGCGCACTGTTGCCGGGCTCTTGCGCTGGCCGAAAGCCGGTGCTGCCGCGATCAGTGCGCGGGTATAGGTATGGCGCGGTGTGATGAGTATCTGTTGCGGCGGGCCTTGTTCGACCAACTCGCCCTTGTTCATTACCAGCACACGGTCAGCACGATCGGCAGCCACGCCAAGATCGTGGGTAATGATCAGCAGGGAAATGCCACGCTCGGCCACCAGACGTTGCAGGTGATCGAGGATCTTGCGTTGCACTGTCACGTCCAGAGCGCTGGTGGGCTCATCGGCGATGATCAGGCGCGGATTGCCCGCCAGCGCGATGGCGATCAGCACGCGCTGGCGCATGCCACCGGACAGTTCGTGCGGATACTGGCGGGCGCGCAATACCGGCTTGTCCAGACCGACCTGCTGCAGTAATTCCAGCACATCGGCATCCACTGCCGGGTAACGCCGGCCGTGGGCTTGAATCAGTGCTTCGGCAATTTGCCGGCCGATGCGCAGGGTAGGGTTGAGGCCGACCATCGGGTCTTGCGGCACCAGACCGATCACGCTGCCGCGAACCCGACGTTTTTCTCGCTCGGAAGCTTGGCTCAGGTCGTGACCATCGACGTGCAGCTCGCCGCCTGTGATGGTCGCGTTGTCTGGTAACAGGCCGAGTATGGCGTTGGCCAGGGTCGACTTGCCGGACCCGGATTCACCGACAATTGCCACGGTTTCGCCCCTGGCCACCTGAAACGAGACGCCGCGCACGGCCTGGTTGGTCTGGCCGTCGAAACGGTAGGCGACACTCAGATGACGAATGTCGATCAGTTGGGCGGTATCGGTCATCGTTGAGTCTCTTCCAGAGTGCGGGCGATGTGGTTGAAGCTGAACACTACGCCAACCACGAACAGGCCCGGCAGCAGCGACACCCAGGGCGCGGTCATCAGGAAGTGACGACCATTGGCGATCAGCGTGCCCCATTCGGCAGCCGGTGGTTCGGCACCAAAGCCGAGGAAACTCAGCCCGGCAGTCGCCAGAATCGCTGCACCGAAATCCAGTGTGGCAAGCACCGCCACCGGGCCCCAGGCGTTGGGCAGGATGTGGCGCAGCAGGGTTCGCGTCCAGCTTGCACCGCCCAGCCGCGCGGCCTCGACGTAAGGCAGGGTCTTGACGCGCAATACTTCGGCGCGGGTGGTGCGCGCGAATCCGGGGATGATCCCCACACCGACCGCAATGGCCACCGGAAGGGTGCCGAAACCGATGGCGGTGACAATCGCCAGCGCCAGTAACAGGCCGGGCAGGGCCAGCAATACATCGATCAGGCGCATGATCACTGCATCGATGCGCCCGCCTGCAAAACCGGAAATCACCCCCAGGCTCAGGCCACCGGCCATGGCGATGCCCACCGCCAGCAATGCGGCTTGTACCGACAGGCTCGATCCGTGTACCACGCGGGTGTAGAGATCACGGCCCAGTTCATCGGTGCCGAACCAGTGCGCGGCATTTGGCGCGGTGAGCTTTTCGCTGGGCGAGGTGGCGTAAGGCGCGTAGCTGCTCAGCAGGTTGGGTGCCAGCGCGGCCAGTAATGCAAAGGCGACCATTGCCACCGCGAGCAGAAACCCCGGACGACGCAGCAGGGGCTTGGCGGCCTCTACGGCGCGACTCAGGTTGCTACGCCGCCGCCATTGCGCGGCGGGGGCGGTTTTGCCGGAAAGGCTTTGACTGGAATCAACAAGGCGGGTCAGGCGCGCAAGGCGGTTGTCGAAGATAGTCATGGCGTCAGGAGACCTTTGGCGTGTGGG
Source organism: Pseudomonas sp. Pme6b (assembly GCF_058129925.1). Lineage (NCBI taxonomy): Bacteria > Pseudomonadati > Pseudomonadota > Gammaproteobacteria > Pseudomonadales > Pseudomonadaceae > Pseudomonas > Pseudomonas sp. Pme6b. The sequence goes on along the minus strand of NZ_CM176704.1, from coordinate 3,452,839 downwards.
CGATGCGCGGATCCAGCGCGGGGTACAGCAGGTCAACGATCAGGTTGATCACGACGAAAGCAGCTGCCGAGACCGCAACGATGGCCAGCACCACCGGAATGTCCTGGCGCAGCACGGCCTCCTGGGCAAGACGACCGACCCCGGAGCGGGCGAAAATGGTTTCCACCAGCACGGCACCGGACACGGTGTTGCCCACTTGCAGACCGATCAGCGTCAACAGCGGCAAGGCAGCGTTCTTGAACGCATGGCGGGCCTGAACCTGGGCGCGAGTGAGGCCCTTGGCGTAGGCGGTAATGATGTATGGCTCTTTCCAGACGCCCTGAAAGCCGCGTTGTAAAACCTGCGCGTACACTGCAGCACTGGGGATCGCCAGTGTGACAGCGGGCAATATCAAGCTGGAAAAGCCCTGATTGCCGGTCGCTGGAAACCAGCCAAGGCTGAATGCGAACAGCTGAATAAACAACAGGCCCATCCAGAATACCGGTACTGAGAAGCCCAGCGACGGCAGCCGGGACAAGGCGACCTTCAACGGCTGCCAGCGCACGTAGGCGGTGAGGTAAGCCAGCCCGACGCCACCGATCAGCGACAGAACAATGGCCAGCCCCGCCAGGCTCAGGGTTTGCGGCAAACGTTCGACCAGCAGTTCCGAAACCGGACGATTGAGTGTCAGCGAATTGCCGAAGTCCCCCTGAACAGCGCCCCACAGCAGGTCGACATATTGCTCGAAGACGCCTCGGTCCAGCCCGTAATAGAGCTTGGCTTGAGCCAGGTCCTGCGCGGACAGGGAGTCGATTTCGACACCTGAGGCGCTGAGCATGATCGACAAGGTATCGCCGGGCAGCAGATACAGAATGAAGTAGGTGATGCTGTAGGCACCCCAGAGTACCAGCAGCGCCTGGGCGATCCGGCTGAGGATATAACGGCTCATGGCGCTGCGATCTCGATATCGTTGAACAGCGCAAAGCCTTCCGCCGTCCAGTGGAAGTTACGCACGTTTTTCGCCGTGGCGGCTTGCCAGACCCGCTCGTAGACCGGGAATGCCGAACCTTCATCGATCAGCAGGTCCTGCAGGTCGCCATAGGCTTTTGCGCGTTGTTCGCTGCGCGTGGCGGTCAGCCCGGCGTCAAACAGTTCCAGGGCTTTGGGCAGCGTTTGCGGTGCGTAAAGGTTGGTCGCCAATGTCGAACTGTTGGCGCTACGCGGGTCGATGATGGTCTGCAGGATGATCGGGTCGGCGCGGGTCATGTAGGTGGACGTCAGGTCATAATTGCCTGCCGCATTGGCAGCTGCCCATTCGGCGGTGGTCACCACGTTGAGCTTGAGCTCGATACCCACTTTGCGCAGCTGATCCTGAATCAGCACATCACCAGCGGTTTCAGCGGGGGACAGGTTGTAGGCCAGCTTCAGTCGTTTGCCGTCCTTGTACCGATAGCCGTCGGCGTTCTTCTGCCAGCCGGCTTCGTCGAGCAAACGCTCTGCACCCTGAGGGTCATAGGCCAGTCTGTCGGCCTGATTCTTGTAAAACGGCGTGGTGACGTCGTAGATACCCGACACCGCCGGAAATTGCGGGTTGTAGACAGTGGCGGCGTAGGTCTTGCGGTCGATGGCTTTTTGTAGCGCCAGACGCACATTGCGGTCAGCGAGGATGCGATTGCCGCGCGTGTTGGGGTACATATTCAGGGCCGGCCCTGGCAGCGAGCGGCTCTGGATAGTCGCGCCCCTGGATTTGAACAGGTTCAGGTCCACTTCGGAAAACGGGTTGCGTGGCCAGAGGATGTCCACCTGGCCCTGAACGAACTGGCCGTTGCGCACGCTCTCTTCCGGAACGTAACTGACCTCGACCGCATCCAGATGCGCCTCGCCCCTGTTCTGCGCATTGGCCGATGGCCATGCATAGCCCTTGCGTTTGATCAGGCGCAAACCGCTTTCAGGGGTGTAGCGCTCCAGCACGAATGGCCCGGTGCCGATGATTGCACCCAGCGAGCGTTCCTTGACGCTGAGTGTGTAGGACTCCGGGGCAAGAATGGCGAGGTTGGTGGTTGAGGTGGCTTGCAGAAAGCCCGCATTTGGCGTGGCCAGCACCAGTTTGACAGTGAAATCGTCGACGACTTCGGCGTGGTCGTAACCCTTCAGGTAGGTCGCGCCAAAGGTTGCAGGCAATTGCACGGCAAACGCTTTATTGCTGTCGTAGGCGGTCTTCACGGCCTGTGCGTCGAAGCGCGTGCCATTGCTGAACGTCACATCCTTGCGCAAGTGGAAGGTGTACTCCAGCGCGTTTTCACTGACGTCCCAGCGTTCTGCCAGCCAGGGAATGATAGTGCCGGTCTGTGGGTTCTGATCGGTCAGCGACTCGGCGACATTACGCAGCACCACGCGGTGCTCCAGCCAATACACCTGGAACGGATCAAGGCTGACCAGCGTGGTGTTGTCTCTGAAGAAAGCTACTTTAAGCGTCTTGCTTGCCTGGCCTTCTTGCCCAGAGGGCGAGCAGCCGAGCAGGGTGAGGGCAGTAATGACGGCGAATAACAGGCGTGCAAGAAGAGGGCGCACGGTCATCGCGCTGTCCTCCGATATACGAATCTGTAGGCGAAAGTCGAAGGTTGAGTGCGGTGCATGGAAAAGTCCTCTTCAAGTCGAGCGCAGCGATCCGGCTGGTTTTAAGACCGTATTCTTATGTAAGGAGGCTGTAAAAGTATTTTTTCTTATAAGCTAATATAGGTTTTTATGATTTATTTGATAGTTTATTATGCTTTATAGGTATTTTATGGCGCTTGGTTAATGTCTGCGGTGTAGGTTCGCAGCGATTCCAGAGAGAAGCGTGGTGGAACCTGTTCTTTCCTGATCGCCACACATTGCTGATTTTGCGGGTGAGTCAGCCCGCAGCATCAGGGCGCGCAGGCGAATCCAGCAGCGGAATTGTCGCTGAGTATCCTGATCACGCAGCCCATGCAGGTCTGATTGCAGTGGATGGTTTGCGAACCGGCTTGATGCCGGTTCGTTCGTTTACAAGGTGGCTCCCGCCGCGCCTGCCTTGCTCTTGAGCGCTGCTTCAAGGCGGTCAATGAACAGGCGCACCCTGTGAGGAACGCGCTGGCGTGTTGGCAGCACTGCCGTGACAGACAGCTGTTCGGGCATGGCATCTTCGAAGTCCACCTGCTGAAGGCTGCCTTCGTTGATTTCCTGTCGGACATCCCAATAGGTCAGCATGGCCAGTCCCATACCTTGTTTACATGCCGTGCGCACGGCCTCGACGCTGTTGGCAGAGAAGGGGCCCTGAGCGCGAATGGTGATGGGCTCGCCGTTTTTTGTGAACGACCACCAGGGCATTGCGTGCAAGGCAATGCACGGGTGGTGTCTGAGTTCCTCCAGTAGCGCTGGTTTGCCGTGCCTCGCCAGGTAGTCTGGGCTTGCACACACCACCCGTGGGTTGGGTGCCAGCGATCTGGCCACCAGAGCGGAGTCACGTATCGTGGCGATCCGAATGGCGACATCAATGCCCATCCCGACAATGTCCACGATGCTGTCCGACAACGTCAGGTCGATACTCAGGGCGGGATTCTCCTGCATCAATACCGGCAGTAGCGGCATGATCACGGTCTGACCAAACACGCTGGGCGCGGTGACCCGCAACACGCCACTGGCTGTACCGGTATCGCCTTTCAGCGTGGCGCGGGCAGTTTCGCTGGCGTGCAGCATGGTTTTGGCGTGTGGCAGAAACACTTCGCCCTCTGGCGTCAGTGATACCGAGCGGGTTGTACGGTGAAACAGCCTGACCCCCAGGTCGTTTTCCAGCGCAGCCAGACGTCTGGAGATTGCCATCGGTGACAACCCGAGTCGACGCGCCGCTTCCGACAGGCTTCTGCTGGAAGCAATGGCTGCGAACACCTCTATATCAGATATTTGCACGGATTCTATCCATTTTCGTTAAAGCGCCTTATCTGAACGGCCGGGTTCCAATGGTCTTCGCCAGCCCTTACCGTTGCCGCAGGTTCTGTCCATGACTGCGGGCAATTCGCAGGCGATCTGCACAGTGAGGGTTTGAAGTATGAGCGAGATAAACAAACACGTTACAGCCCCGTTCGACATGGGTCATCTCAAACTTAAGAACAGGTTTGCGGTGGCACCCATGACACGCGTGAGCGCGGACGAGCAGGGCAGTGCAACGCAGAACATGACGCGCTATTACGAGCGGTTCGCCAAGGGTGGTTTTGGCCTGATCATCACCGAGGGCAACTATACAGATCGCAGTTCTTCCCAAGGCTACCGCTTCCAGCCCGGGCTCACCGATGACGAGCAGGCTCAGGCATGGCGTGCCACGACCAATGCTGTGCACCGGCATGGCAGTGTCATGATTGCGCAGCTCATGCACGCAGGCGCACTCAGCCAGGCCAATCGCTTCGTCAGCGAGTCGGCGGGCCCTTCGGCCATTCGTCCCAAGGGCGAACAGATGGCGTTCTATTACGGCGCGGGCAGCTATCGGATTCCGCGAGCCATGAGCGACAAGGATATCGCCGAGGCCATCGACGGGTTCGCCCGTGCCACGCAGCTGGCCTTAGGCACTGCGGGCTTTGACGGTGTCGAGATTCACGGCGCAAACGGTTATTTACTGGACCAGTTTCTGACCGATTACAGCAATCAGCGTACCGATCAATGGGGAGGTGATGTTGAGCAGCGCCTGCGCCTGACGCTCGATGTGATTGCCGAGGTGAAAAAAGTGGCCGGGCAAGCCCCGGTCGGTGTGCGCCTTTCACAAGGCAAGGTCAACGATTTTCAACATAAATGGGCGGGAGGCGAGCGCGATGCCGAGATCATTTTCGGTGCGCTGGCAGATGCCGGAGTCGATTACATTCATGTGACGGAACACGAGGCATGGCAACCTGCTTTTGCCCAGGGTGACGCCAGCCTGATCAAACTGGCCCGTCGCTACGCGCCCGATGTTGCGCTGATCGCCAATGGCGGCTTGCACGACCCGGAAAAAGCCGAGCAGGTGCTGCGCGAGGGCGCTGACATCATCGCCGTGGGCAAGGGCGCCCTGGCAAACCCGGACCTGCCGCGGCTGCTGCTCGAAGGCCGAGCAGCCCGCGACTTTGATCCTGCCCTCCTCGGACCGATCGCCAACATCAAGGACAGCGAACTGGTCTGATTGCTTCTGATGAGTATCAGCGCTTGCTCAGCGTGCTTAATGCCAAGTCGATAGGCGTTGCGCCCTGGGTCAGTTCGATGATCTGCCGGGATATACCGGGTCGTTCGACCAGAGCAGCCAGGACGGCGGCTACGTCGTCGCGTGGTATTTCGCCATAAGCAATGGCCAGGCCTGCGCTGACCTTACCGCTGCCCTGGCTGTCGACCAGGGTGCCCGGTCTGAGAATCACCCAGTCCAGTTCTGAAGATGCCAGATACACATCGGCCTGTTTTTTAACCCGCATGTAATTCTCGAAACCGGCTGAAGTGTCTGTGCCGCGCGCAGCTTCAGGAAATGCCGACACCAGCAGGAAGCGATTTGCCTTGGCAAGCACCGCGGCTGCCACGGCGGTCTCAAGGCCCTTGCCATCAATGGCATTGGTCAGCTCGATGCCCGCGCCGCCGGCCCCGGCGGTGAAAACTACCACGTCGCTGCCTGCCATCAAACTCGCCAGTCGAGACGCATCCAGCTCGCTGAGGTTGCCGAGCAAGGGCAGGGCGCCGGTCTCTTTTATGGCCGCTGACTGCTCTTCCTTGCGGTGCAGTGCGAGCACTTCGTGACCGTTGTCGGCAAGGTTTTTTACAAGGCGTCGGCCGATCTTTCCGGCGGCACCGATGACGAAAACTTTTGACATGAGATCTTCCTCGCGCACGCTTGGCGGGCTTGAAATTTCGTGCTCTGAGACATCCTGAATAAGTATACCCATTGCAGAGCGTCAGTTGGTATACGGTTTTAGCCGAGCAGATAAAGCACTGGCGACTTTTTTACCGACCTTGATTGATGGCTTTTCAATCCACTTAAACATGACTGATGCCATAACGATACTGGCAGTGATCGACAGGATGAACACACCTGATTTCTCAGTGGGTGATGCATTTTTGGACATGAGTTGAGTCAAAAAAACCATCAGAGAGAAATGTACAAGATAGAGTGAGTAGGAAATATCACCGAGGAAAATCAACGTACGATTGCTACCTGCTTCAGAGCGATAACTGAGCATGATCACCGCCGTCATAATAGTCGCGGCTAGCCAGAATCCGCCGCTGATGCCATAGGCCTGCGGGCCGATAAAGCCGGCACTTATTGTTGCAAGCAAGAGCACCAGTCGCATGAATTTTCGTCCGAAAGGTGTTAGCAGGGGCAGTGTGTTCGCGAGAGTTAATTCGGCCAGCATCATGCCGAAGATGAATTCAAAAGCAATGGTGTTGCTAATCAGTTTAATCCAGGCCTGCCACCAGTGTATGACCACAATCGCTGGCGTTGACTGTGATGAGAAGTCAAACTGATCATTATAATAAAGTTGAAAGCCTACCGAAGACATGACAAAAACAAGGGCGCAGATATAGCTGCGGTAACGATAGCTGATGCTCATGGAAATAGTGAATATGAGGTAGAACATGATCTCGTATGACAGCGTCCAGGGTGGCCCCAATACGCTGAAACCAAAAGAGGGAGCCGGAAGACTGTAGTCCAACAGGCAAAAATAGAGGGTGCATGCCATCTGGTGAAGTGCTTTTTCTGGATAAACAAATAGATAGGAAAGCAGCCAGACGATAAAGAAAACCGGCCATATACGAAAGAGGCGTTTGACGATAAATGATATCGGTCTTTCAGTGGTCTGGTAAGTAATAAAAGTCATAATAAACCCACTGATGATAAAGAAAATATCCACGCCCAGTAGTCCAGGTATATGTTTTATCCAACCCTCCCCCAACAAAAAAACGTTATGGGACAGAACGACAAGTAGCGCGGCGAATCCACGCAAATACTGTAACGAAACTATTCTCATTGACTGTATTCCCATCATTGATCGGGAGGAACATCGAAGGCGGATTTGAAAACAGGAAATAGCTGCGAGTGGATCAAGGTATTGGAAATACCGATCACCCCATGGCTGGAAAACCCTGTCCATATTCCAGTAATAGATCTCTCTTTGACCATTGCAGGCGAGTTGCATCAAGCCACCTCGCTCATCGATCCGTCTACTGTCAGAAATGACAGTTACCGCGTTTTTTTGATCAGTGGTCGCGAGACACTCAGTAATCCATATCCTGCGCAATCGGGGGCACCGGCCGTGCTGAATGCCTCTACGAGGCCGACGGCTTCGTCACGAGCGATCTGGTGGTTACCGCGCAGGTTATTGACAAAAATAATTTGTGCTTATGAAAAATTTATATTGATTTATTTTAGGTTGGCGTGGCTTTAGCATGAAGCTACCTTGAAAAAGCCGTCGGGCAGGGATCGTATCGTCCGACCTCATAAGCCAATAAGAGCTGTAATCGGAGTCCTGATGAGTCTTTCTCCTTTCCATCTTGCAATCCCTGTTTACGACCTGGCCGCGACACGTGCCTTTTACGGCGAAGTGTTCGGTCTTTCCGAAGGACGCTCCAGCGCACAGTGGGTCGATTTCGACTTCTACGGCCACCAGTTGGTGATCCACGAGCACCCGAAAACCGCTTCTCAAGAAAGTGTTCACAGCAACCCGGTGGATGGTCACGACGTACCTGTTCCGCACTTCGGCATCATTCTGGAATGGGGCCAGTGGGAGGCCCTGGCGGAACGCTTGAAATCCTTCGGCACCGAGTTCGTCATCGAACCCTACATTCGATTCAAAGGGCAGGTGGGTGAACAGGCGACCATGTTCCTGTTCGATCCCTGTGGTAATGCCCTTGAGTTCAAGGCCTTCAAGGACATGAGCCAGCTCTTCGCAAAATGATAAAAGGCCTGGCGCGCAACATTGCGCCAGGCCTCTTGAGTGATCAGCAAGTCCTGAGTCAGTGCTTGTTCAGGGCCTGCTGGTTAATCAGTTCGACCAGCGCTTGCACAGGCTCGCTCAGGCTGCGACGAGCGCGATGTACCAGCCCGATATCACGATGAAACGTGTGTTGTTGCAAATCGATGGAACGCACACCAGCAGGCCAGTCCTGACTGCTCGCGGTTTCTGGGACCAGTGCGACACCCACGCCATTGGCCACCAGTTTGATGATCGCATCCAGTTCATCGAGCTCGCATACTTCACGCAGGGAGACATGGGTTTGTCGCAGGAACCGGTCAACCTGACGGCCGCCAAACGACGATCGGTCATAGCGGATGAATGGGTGAGCTGAAACCAGCTCCGACCAGTCATCCCCAAGCGTATCGGCAGGGACGATAAGGCGATAGGGTTCGCTCACCAATGTGGTCCATCGCAAGTCACTGTGCAGCGAGAAGGGTGGGCGAATGATTGCGGCCATGTCGATCTCGCCAGCGTCCACCTGATTGACCAGATCCATGGACAGCCCCGGGATGACACGCGTCCTGCACGCGGCGAATCGTTGGTGAAACTCGGCAAGCGCCTGCGGCAGAAATGAGCGCTGTACAGAGGCAATCGCGCCGATAGTCACCAATACGTTAGCGGGCAACCCCACCGTTGCAGTGCCCAGGGCGTTGAATTGGCGCACCAGGTCCTGCCCCTGTAACAGCACCTGTTGGCCCATTCGGTTGAGTTGGGCTGAGCGTCCTTTTCGGTCAAACAGCTCGACACCGAGTTCCGCCTCCAGACGTTGCATCTGCGCACTGACGGCGGCCTGGGTGAGTCCTATCTTGCTACCGGCAGCCGCAAAAGTCCCTTCTCTGGCCACGGCAATAAAGTTTTCAGTTCTTTGATCATGATCAAATAATAATTGTATTTTTACTGAAAATGCATTTATTAAATTTGTTATTGGCGGGTTGTCCCGCCCGTATGTGAGCGATCACGAATGGCGACAGCCATTGCGGACCGCTCACACTTATACCTACTCCATGGCCTCGGTCAAACCATGATCTTCGCCGAGAAATCCGCCGCTCTGGTGATGCCACAGCCGCGCATAGGTGCCGTTCTTGCCGAGCAGTTCGGCATGGGTGCCTTGCTCGATGATGCGACCGTCGTCCATGACAATGAGCCGGTCCATGGCTGCGATGGTAGACAGGCGATGGGCGATGGCGATCACGGTCTTGCCTTTCATCATTTCATCGAGGCTTTCCTGAATAGCCACTTCGACTTCCGAGTCCAGCGCGCTGGTGGCCTCGTCCAGCAGCAGGATCGGCGCGTTCTTGAGCATCACCCGGGCAATCGCGACACGTTGACGCTGACCGCCCGACAGCTTGATGCCACGCTCACCCACCAGGGTGTCGTAGCCGCTATTGCCCTGCTTGTCGCTCAGTTGGCTGATGAACCCATCGGCCTGGGCACTGGCCGCCGCGCTGTGGATTTGCGCATCAGTCGCGTCGGGACGGCCATAGGCGATGTTGTCGCGAATGGAACGGTGCAGCAGGGACGTGTCCTGAGTGACCATGCCGATGGCGCTACGCAGGCTGTCCTGGGTGACATGCGCAATATTTTGCCCGTCGATGCTGATCGCTCCTTCGTCCAAGTCATAGAAGCGCAACAGCAGGTTGATGAGTGTGGACTTACCGGCGCCGGAGCGACCCACCAGGCCGATTTTTTCACCTGGACGAATGCTCAGGTTCAGCGCATCGAGCACCTGGCGTTCGCCGTTGTAATTGAAACTCACATTATCAAAGGTTACCGCACCACCCGTAGTGACCAGGGCGGCTGCATCCGGCGCATCCTGAACCTTGGGGCCGCGGGTCAAGGTTTCCATACCGTCCTGTACAGTGCCAATGTTCTCGAACAGCGAGGTCATTTGCCACATGATCCAGTGCGACATGCCATTGACGCGCAACGCCATGGCGGTAATCGCCGCTACGGCACCGGTGCCAACCTGACCCTGGTGCCACAGCCACAGTGCATAACCACCTGCACCCATGATCAACGCGACCACCAATACCTGATTGACGATCTCGAACTGGCTGACCAGGCGCATCTGGCGAAAGCCGGTGAGCTTGAAGTCCTCCATCGCAGCGCGTGCGAAGTGCGCCTCACGTTTGGAGTGGGAGAACAGCTTCACCGTGGTGATGTTGGTGTAGGCATCCGAGATACGCCCGGTCATCGATGAGCGCGCGTTAGCCTGCTCCTGTCCGACTTTGCCCAGGCGAGGCACGAAATACAGCATGGCCAGACCGAACAGGGCGATCCAGGCAATGAAAGGCAGCATCAGCTTCAGGTCGAAGCCGCCGGCCAATGCAATGATCGCGATGAAGTACACCCCGATTCCGGGTGCGATTTCGATGAGGGTGAACAGCACCTCACGCACCGACAGGGCCGTCTGCATCACCTTGGTAGTGACACGGCCAGAGAATTCATCGGAGAAAAAAGAAAGGCTTTGGCGCAACATCAACCGATGGAAATCCCAGCGCAGCCGCAATGGCAGGTTGATCGCCAATACCTGGTGCTGCACCATCGTACGCAACGCCACCAGCCCGATGCTGGTCAGCAATACCAGACCGATGCCCCACAGCACGCTACTTTCCTGCATGGCCGTCGCGTCGCCGGCCTTCCACGCCGACAGCAGGTCCACGACCTGTCCGAGGAAAGAAAACAGCCACGCTTCGTAAATCGATACGCCGGCACTCAATAGCGCAAGCGCCAGGAATAGCCACGAGCCCCCCGTGTGCAGGCCCAGAGAAACCGCACCAGACCGTCAGGAGGCGGCGGCACTTCGTCGGGCGGGAAGGGGTCGAGCCATTTTTCAAACGCGCGAAGCATGGTGGTCTCCGAAAGGATTTAGTGAAGATTCTGGCATTGGACGCCTATGCACAATGCGTCGAGGCATTACCAGGGAATGCAGAGGTTTCTGAGCTCACGGGTCATTGGTCGTCGGCAACACTACGCATGCTATCCCACAGTCCCATCATTTGAGTGACTGCAGCATCCAGTGTGGCATATGGAACACCGTCGCGAGCCAGTGTAGACAAGCCCAGAAGAAAACTGTCGAACGCAGCAGCGAGGGTCTCCGGTATCACCGTCGCGGGCAGCTCCCCTGCGGCAACGGCGCGGTGGATGCAGGCAACGATACCCGCACGATTCAGGTTCCGGGCTTTTGCGAGCGGTTCGGAAATAGCCTTGCTCTCTTCCGTGCAAGCGCTCATCAGGCCTAACGCCACCAGGCATCCCTTGGGATGATCGGGCTCGCACTGCATTTTTGCGGACCGGCGAAGGGTAAGTTCAATCGCCTCCCTGGGCGGCAGAGTGTTGTCAAACAGGCTGTCGGTAACCCGACCGTGGGTGGCGAGGTAGCGCTCCATCACCTCATTGAACAGCGCCTGTTTCGAGCCAAAAGCGGCGTAAAAGCTTGGCGCGGTAATGCCTCCGCCTATGTTCGCCTTCAATTGGCTCAAGGATGTCGCATCGTATCCATGCTCCCAGAACAAATGCAGCGCCTGATTGATTGCCACGTCACGGTCAAACGTGCGCGGACGTCCCATCTTTGCCATGCCAGGTCTCCTTCAGAATCATTTAAATACTAGTCGATACATAAGTCATTGACTACCTTGGATGTCCTGCCTATATTTGTATCGATCAGTATATTAGTGGAGAGATTCGAATGACGGCAGACGAGAAACAGAGCGAAAAACTTCCGCTCGGGGCATTGCTGGCTTTGGCGATGACAGGGTTCATTTGCATCGTGACCGAGACGTTGCCTGCGGGTTTGCTGCCCGAAATCGGCAGTGGCCTGGGAGTCTCGGCATCGTTTGCAGGGCAAATGGTGACTGTTTATGCGTTGGGCTCACTGCTGGCAGCCATTCCGCTGACCATCGCTACGCAGAGCTGGCGCCGCCGAACAGTCTTGTTGCTGACGATTGTCGGCTTCCTGATATTCAATTCCGTCACTGCGCTGTCTTCCAGCTACTGGCTGACCCTGATCGCGAGGTTTTTCGCTGGTGTCTCTGCGGGGCTGGCCTGGAGCCTTATCGCGGGTTACGCACGACGTATGGTCGTCCCGCAATTGCAGGGCCGCGCGCTGGCGGTCGCGATGGTAGGAACGCCCATCGCGTTGTCATTGGGCGTGCCTCTCGGAACCTGGCTGGGCGGGTTGATGGGCTGGCGCATGGCATTCGGGTTGATGTCCGGAATGACCCTGCTGTTGATCATCTGGGTGCTGATCAAAGTGCCGGATTACCCTGGTCAGTCCGCTTCACAGCGCATGGCATTGCGTCAGGTCTTTTTCACCCCTGGCGTACGCTCGGTACTGGGAGTGGTCTTCACCTGGATGCTGGCTCACAACATTCTTTATACCTACGTCGCGCCGTTTGTTTCCGAGGCCGGGTTGGCGAGTGACGTTGATTTGGTATTGCTGACATTTGGTGTCGCCGCGCTGGCAGGCATCTGGGTAACGGGACGGCTGGTTGATCGTCATTTACGCAAGACCGTGCTGGCCAGCCTCGCGAGCTTTGCGGCGGTTTCGGTGTTCCTGGGCCTGTTTTCTGGCTCGGCCCTGGCCATCTATGGAGGCGTATTTATCTGGGGCCTGACCTTTGGGGGTGCCGCCACGCTTCTGCAAACCGCGCTCGCCGACTCGGCAGGTGAGGGCGCTGATGTGGCGCTTTCGATGAATGTCGTTGTCTGGAACAGCGCTATTGCAGGCGGTGGGCTACTGGGCGGCGTGTTGCTTGGGCAGTGGGGCGTGAGCTCGTTTACGTGGGTCTTGTTTGCATTATTAGTGCTGAGCCTGGTTATTGCGCTGCGTGCGCGGGCTCATGGTTTTGCGAGAGGCGATCGGCTGATGGAGTAAATCGGTGCCAGTGGCTGGAGACAACCACTGGACTTGCTCTTCGCTCAACACATGGTCGTCGGCGAGGCGAGCGCCATGGCGTTATCGCATCGCCGGCCGATCGTCATTACGCAATGCTGTAAGCGTTGAATGCCTTGCCCTGTTGCAGGGCGGTGACGATGTTTTTACGGGTCACCGGCAGTTCGCTGCCTTCATTGTCGACGAAGGTTGTTTCCTGCAGTTCGGCGGTGTCGCCTTCGCCGACAAAGGTGAAACCAAGGAACTCGAGGGCTTCGCGGTCGACATTAAGGTTGGAACGCGGGGTGCGTAACGGCAGGCTGACACTCTGGCCATCCTTGCTGATGGTGTAGACCTCGGCTTCCTTGCGGGCACGCGTCGTTTTGCTCTTGGCGGTATTGGGGTTGCTGATCGCCTGATGCGTCTGGTTCAGCACCTTGAGCGCCAGGCCGTAGACCAGTTCCTGAAATGCCGGGTCATTCTTGTAGCTGGACAGAATACGGCTGATCGGGAACTGCGTGCCAAGATCGGCCAGTGCTGCGCTGTCTGCCGCTTCGGCATCCTTGAGGCGTTTCAGTTGGCCCATCAGTTCGTAGGCTTTGTCGTCATCGTGCTCATCCTGCGCCAGACGAATGGCGGCACGCAGCTCACGGATTTCTTCGCTTTCCTTGGCGGTCTGGAACGCATCAAGCACCATCTCGCTGATGGTCTTGGCCTGCGGCACGTGCTGGGAAAGACCAATTGCGCTTTCGTATTCCAGCTTGGAGGAGGTCAGGGCTTCGTTGGTCTGGGAATCAGGCATTGAATTTCACTATTTCAGGTTTGAGGCATTTCAGGTTTGAGGCGCGAAAGGCTCAGGGCGTTTCGGGGGGCGTAATTTAGTGGAGCAACGCGAGGATGTCACGGACCATTAGCCAGGAGGTCCAGTCAGCACCTCGGCTTTGACCGAAGACAAGCAAGAAGTGAAGGCACTGGCCAGACCCGCTATCAGGGTACGAAAGATGCATGGAGCGTTCAAAAGTCAATTTGATGACGCACCCATGAAGCATGTTTATCGTCCCTCGGTCAGGCTCGCGCCTTCCATGCTCACCAAAGCACTGATTGGCTTTATTGCCCTGGTGTGTGTATCGCTGGTTTTGGCTACAGCCTGGCAGATGAACCAGTCCAGGCGTGAGCGTGTCGCTACCGCCACAATTACGGTTTCAAACATTGTTCTTGCTGCCGAGCAGCAAGCTCAGGATACGGTACGACAGGCTGATAATACGCTGCGTGATCTCGTGGAACGCGTGGAACACGATGGTGTAGAAGGGCCTCAGCAAGCTCGATTGGCGAAGCGAATGGCTCAGGACGTGTTGAACGTCAACGGCATTCAAGGGCTTTTTATCTACGATGCCCAAGGCAACTGGGTCGCCAACTCTTTTTCTCGAGGTATACAGTTAAAAAACAACAGCGACCGCGCGTACTTCGTCTATCACCGCGACAACGCCGACGAGTCCATCCACATCGGCTCCATCATTGAGAGCCGCAGCACGGGAGACAGGGTCATCCCGATCAGCCGACGTATCAATACTGCGGATGGCACATTTGCAGGTGTGGCTCTGGCGACTGTGCCTGTGCCTGTGGCCTATTTTCAATCATTCTTCAAACGCATGGATGTGGACGACAAGGGCGTTATTTTCCTCGCGCTGAACAATGGCGACCTGCTGGCTCGACGACCGACGCTGGCAGCATTGATGACCACCAATATCGCCAAAGGTGATCTTTTCACTCGCTATCTGCCATACAGCGACAGCGGCACCGCTGTGTTCAAGTCTGTAGTGGATGGCGTGGAAAGAATTTATGCCTATCGGCGGGTGTCCGGATTGCCCATCGTCGCCGCCGCTGGTGTGTCCTGCGAGTATGTATTCGCCCCTTGGTGGGCTTATGCATATCGATCCATGGCGCTGGTCGGCATGATCAGTTTGACCCTGGTTTTACTCGGCATCTTGTTATACAGGCAAATCCGACACCTGATCACTGCGGAAAATGAGTTGAGTGTCGCCAGAGCCGACCTCGAGATCATCGCCAGGACCGACAGTTTGACGCATCTGGCCAATCGGCGTTGTTTCGACGCTACCTTTCAACTGGAGTGGGAACGAGCTTCCAGAGATAACTCATCCATCGCCCTTATTTTGTTGGATATTGACTGGTTCAAACAATACAACGACTGCTACGGCCATCTGCGGGGCGACGACTGCCTAAGCCAGGTAGCGGGGCTTATCGGAAGCGGTATCAAGCGGCCTGGCGACCTGGCCGCACGATATGGCGGAGAAGAGTTTGTGATTCTGTTGCCTGGCACAGATTTAACAGGTGCTTTAAGCGTTGCCGAAGAGGTCAGGTTATCCATTGAAAACGCATTAATAGAGCACTCCGCCAGCCCGCTGGGCAACGTAACAATCAGCTCGGGCGTGGTGGCGATCAACGCACTCGAGACGGAGGGTTACACAGCGGCCCTGAGGGAAGCAGATCGACTTCTTTACTGCGCCAAAACCAGAGGTCGCAACTGCGTCGAGGGGCGGTCGATGGCCCATTCCACACGAAAGCAGTTCATAGGCCAGCCCGTTCTGGATTCAGGCCGCTGCTGAGTTGAGGTCTTGTAAAGTCATGACCGCTTTTTACCATCCAAAAGGTCTTTCGACGACGAGCTTAAAGTTTCCGGATTTGGGTCGATAGCCTCTTTAATATGTCAATAATAATTTAAAGGCAGGAATCTCGAATGCGCCTCCGAAACCTCAATTTAGCTCCCCGAGCTGCCTTGTTTTTCACGTCAATCATCGTATTGGTATTCGTGCTGGGGGTATTTGCAGTCCTGCAAATGGGCAAGCTCAGAGACGCCGAGAAAGACGTCGAACTCAATTGGATGGCCAGCATCCGCCAAACGGCGTTGATGAACACCACGATCCTTCGCCTGAGGCTCGAAACGCAGCGAGGCCTTGCTGATCCTCAATCCATTCAAAAGACTATTGAAAGCTTCGCTGGCTACCGTAAGGCATTCACCGAAGCGGTGGCGAACTATGAGCCCCTCATCGCCGATGAAAAGGAGCGATCGTTTTATATTCCGGTAAAAAATAGTGCTGATGCCTATGCCAAACAACTGGATATTCTTGAGCCTTTGATGAGACAGGGTGATATCGCGGCTGCGGTCAGCCTGGTGAGTACCAGCATCCGCCCTCTGACGAACACGATGGAGGTGCAGATCAAAGACCTCACCAACTTTAACAACGAAGGCGCTGCACGGGCCGGGCAAACTGCGACGGATCTCTATGAAAACGGCCTGTGGCTTGTTGTCGGCCTGATAGCGGGTGTCGTTATCTTGACGGTCGGTTTAGCATTACTGCTGACGAAAAGTATTACCTCCCCGATTAACGACGCGCTGTCTGTCGCTGAGCGCATCGCAGCCAGTGACCTCTCCAAAGAGGTCTTGGTAAGCGGGACCGATGAAGCGGGGAGACTGTTGAAAGCGCTCGCGCAGATGCAGGCAAACCTGCGCGCCACCATCATGCAGATATCCGATTCCTCTACTCAGTTGGCTTCTGCGTCTGAAGAGATGACGGCGGTTACCGAGGAGTCGAGTCGCGGCCTTGTTTCCCAGAACGATGAAGTCAATCAGGCAGCGACAGCGGTCACAGAAATGAGCGCTGCCGTTGATGAGGTCGCTCGTAATGCCGAGTCAGCCTCCGAAGAGTCCAAACGTACCCAAGGCTATACCGAGGTAGGTTTGGCGCGGGTGGCTCAGACGTTAAAGTCAATTCAAAAGCTGAACGGTAACGTTGAAAACACGAGCGAGCAGATTCAAGGGTTGTCAGACCGTGCTCAGAGCATCACCAAGGTTGTCGAGGTAATCAGGGCCATTGCAGAGCAAACCAACCTGTTGGCGTTGAACGCCGCCATCGAAGCCGCACGGGCGGGCGAGCAAGGCCGTGGATTTGCGGTGGTGGCTGACGAAGTAAGGGCTTTAGCCCATCGCACCCAGGTGTCTACTCAAGAAATCGAGCAGATGATTGCTGCCATTCAGAGCGATTCTGACCTGGCCGTGAAGGCAATGAATACGAGCAGAGACCTTGCGACCGAATCACTTGGCGTTGCCCAAGAGGCCAGTACCTCGCTGGATCAAATATCAACGGCCATTATTCAAATCAATGAACGCAACCTCATGATCGCGACCGCTTCTGAAGAACAGTCTCATGTCGCTCGAGAGGTGGACCGAAATCTGGTCAGCATTCGTGAGCTTACGACACAGAGTGCTGCTGGAGCCGCGCAAACCGCGAGTGCGTGCGGCGAAATGTCAAAGCTGGCGGTTAATCTGAATCAGTTGGTTAATCGGTTTGTTGTGTGAGAACGGTTTTGGGGGCTGTATCCAGTTCCAGCATGAACGCCTTGAGGAGTGGGTCTTCCACCGCAGGGCTTGATTGCTTGATCAAGTTACAGCCGCCCGTGTGTGCAGTGAGGTAAAGCATGTCCTCAGATGTGCCCCCCAGTGTAGAAATCCACTGGAAGTGAATTTAGCTTCATGGTTTGTGGAAAGGCAGACATGATCAGCTGAACGGCCTGCCTGCCGACGCCTAAAGACTATCCGGATCGCCAAAAAACATCTGAATCCGCGACCTCAACCAACGCTCCCCCGGATCATTATCCTGCGCCCCCCTCCAGGCCATGTGCAGCTCAAACGTACGCGTCTCGATCGGCAGGTCTTCAGACCGAACGCCCCCAGCGGCTGTTAGCACCTGCGCAGCATAGTCAGGCACGGTGGCGATGATGTCGGTGCCGGTCAGCAGTGTCGCCAGGCCATTGAACTGGGGCACGGCGAGGACGACGTGGCGTTTGCGGTCGATTTTTTCCAGGTGCTCGTCAATGAACCCGCTCAGGTCGCCGGCGAAGGAGACCAGTGCGTGGGGGCGGGCGCAGAAATCGTCGAGGCTCAAGGGGCCGGGTATCGAGTCGGCCCGCAGTAATTGCGGCTTGCTCCTGCGCAGAACCTTGCGCTTGGCGTTGGCAGGCAGGTCCTGAGTGTAGCTGACGCCGACCGAGATTTCACCCGAGGCCAGCAATGGCGGCATGAGGATGTAATTGACGCGTCTGACCACCAGCACAATCCCCGGAGCTTCGGAGCGCAGGCGTTTGAGCAGGGTGGGCAGCAAGGCAAACTCGACGTCGTCCGACAAACCGATGCGGAACACTGAAGTGCTGGTGGCCGGGTCGAACTCTGAAGCACGGCTGACCGCTGTCGAGATGGAGTCGAGTGCCGGGGAAAGCAGGCCGAATATTTCTGTGGCGCGGGCGGTGGGCTCCATGCTCCGTCCGGTACGCACGAACAGTGGGTCGTCGAACAGGCCACGCAGGCGAGAAAGTGCTGCGCTGATGGCTGGCTGGCCCAGAAACAGCTTTTCCGCCGCACGTGTAACGCTGCGCTCATGCATCAGGGTTTCGAAAACGATGAGCAGATTGAGGTCGACGCGACGCAGGTCGTTACGATTCATGCGGAATATCTCGGGCCATTTGTCGGTTGGGACGTGAGCAGGGTGCGATAGTACGAGCAAATGCGGGTTTGGCGCAGGGAAAATTAATGGCAAGGCCACGGAATGTCCACATGGCTTGCAATGTCTCGTCGACATGCGAACAATGGCGGCCATTACGCATCGTGGCTTCCAGACGCTTTCTGGCTGCGACATGCAGCTCACAGGACACAATCGATGACAGGCATGTCGACTATCAATAGCCACCGATAGTGTTCCCGGCAATGCCCGGATAAAGTTTGTGGCATCAAGGTTTACCAGGCGAGGTTCTAAATGTCCCGCACGATCCGTTTTCACCAGTTTGGCCCGGCCGAGGTGCTCAAGCTCGAAGAGCATCCTGTCGCGTCGCCTGTTACCGGCGAGGTGCAGGTGCGCGTCCAGGCCATCGGTGTCAGCTGGTACGACGTTCTCTGGCGACAAAATCTCGCGTCTACCCAGGCCCGGCTGCCTGCTGGCCTGGGTTATGAGATGGCTGGCGTGGTGACTGCGCTGGGCGACGGGGTCGACGATTTGCAAGTCGGCGACAAGGTCGCCAGCTTTCCGGCAGCCGATGCCAACCAGCACCCGGTCTATGGCGAAACCATCGTATTGCCGCGTCGGGCATTGACTCGCTACCCGGATGTGCTTTCGCCGGTCGAGGCCAGCGTGCATTACACACCTTATCTGGTGGCGTACTTTGCCTATGTTGACCTGGCGCGTATCAAGTCCGGGCAAACCGTGCTGGTCACCGACGCCAGCCACTGTTCCGGTCCTGCTTTCGTGCAGTTGGGCAAGGCGTTGGGTGCCCGGGTGATCGCCGCGACCAAGACTGAAGATGCCCGTGAGTATTTACAGTCTCTGGGTGCCGACAAGGTGGTGGTCACCGAAGAGCAGGACTTGTTGATGGCAATCAACAAGTACACCGAAAACCGTGGTGTCGATGCTGTTTTCGATGGCCTCGGTGGCCCGCAGATGTCGATCATGGGTGATGTGCTCGCGCCACGCGGCAGCCTTGTGTTGTATGGCCTGCAAGGCGGTAATCAGACGCCGTTCCCGGCCTGCGCTGCGTTCCAGAAGAACATTCAGTTCTACGTGCACTGCCTGGGCAATTTCACCGGCAAGCCTGAACTGGGTATTACTCAGGATGAGGCTGCACTGCAACGCGCCTTGCAGCAGATCAATCAAATGACCGCCGACAAGGTACTTGCGCCGTTGCAGACACGCAGCTTCCCGTTCGAGCAGGTGGTGCAGGCGCACCGTTACATGGATGTCTGCCCGATTGGCGGGCGTGCGGTGCTGGAAGTCGAGTCGGTCTGACTCGGCAGCTTTCAAGTTTAAGCGTGTTATCGAAAAAGCCTTCCGAATGGAAGGCTTTTTGCATTCTATTGTGAAATCCCTGCCATTAATTAAACGTCATTTGAATAACGCATCGTCGAGCCTGTGTGGGTGCGCTAACGGTGAGTGAGAATTAAAAAAAGATAACCACAACAGATAAGTTTACGTCAGGCTCAATTTGTTTATTCAGGTTTATTGGCTCTGTCAGTTAGCGTGATCCATAAATGTTATTTCCTACGAGCTTTGATGAAAACATGATTGAGCGCAAAGCCTGCCGGTCACTGGAGCGCCTTGAGCGGCCAGCCTTATGGCTGGCGGCATTGCGCCGTGGTGAGTCAGTCGCGCAGTATGCAAGTAATCGAGGTATTAAACAGTAAGTTTAGTGGCGGGGAGAACGTTCGGAAGGCTGTACTGTTTTTAAGCACAAACTGTGTCTTGTAATTGTGTTCGCGATATTGATAATGCGTCGGTAATTACCACTCAGGGAATGAGTCATGCTCGACTATAAACTTGGTTGTCAGCTTGATGTTCAATGTTCTGCCTGCACCGTGTCGCGTTTTGAGCGACAGGCAGGTGACACACAATGAGCTCTATCCACGAACAGGCAATGAATTACGTCTATCAGCAAGTATTGCAACGTTTGCTGGGGTATTTCACCCGTGCGGAACGCACGGCGTTGCAGTTGTTGATTCAGCGATTGATTGTCGCGGCTGGCGGGATCGAGCGAATTTCCGGTTTCAAGGTGCTGGTGGCGTTCGGCGGTGGCAAGGACAGTGCCTACACGCTGGCCTTTTTGCGCGCCGCCCAGTTGAGCATTGCCTGTCGATCGCCCGGTACGTTCAATTTGCGGGTCGCCAATCGACGCCACGCGGGAATGACACCCGCGGTGATGGATAACATCAACCGCACCTATTCAGCATTGTTTCTGTATGACGACCCGCGCGTCGAAACGCTGGTGATCGACAACCAGTACACCCAGGCCTTCGAGCCGGATCTGCCTTTTTCCAGCGCAGGGCGCGAGCAGAATCGCCTGGACATGCTGCTCGGTGGACATCTGTCCGCAGGTGACGCGCGCACCACGTTTTGCAATACCTGCTATCTGGGGCTGGCGGAATTTCTGGGGCGCGCGTTGAGCTGGGGTAACGGTGTCGATGCTGTGGTCAGCGGCGATTCACGCATGGAGCAGCGGCAGTACGCGACGTGGATCATGCGTCTGGCCCAGCGCACCGGGCAATACACGGGCAGTTGGGGCAACCAGACGCTGACTGGCGTACTCAAGGTCATCGACACGATCGGCCAAGCGTATTACCACGAACTGTACGGGGACGGCGAAGACAGCCCGCGGGCAAACCGATCCATAGCGGTCCCTGAAAAAGCCAACGCGCCAGCCTTTATCACCATCGCCGATCTGGTCAGTTGCAAGGCAGACGAGCACTGGAACCTGCTGACTGAATTCCTTGATTTCCGCTTCGATGATCTGTCGTTCAGCTTCAGTGAGTCCGATTGCGCCAACCCTTTGCTGATGGCTCATATGCGGGGCCTGACTGCGCAGTACCTGCAAGAGCGAAATTATGCCGACGGGATAGCCGAATACCTTGAGCTGGCAACATCGCTGATGCGCAGAAAGCAGATGCCGCCACGATTGATCGATCAGGCGCTCAGCGCTTATGCCGGGCGGGCGCGAATCGAGACGCGTCGCGAGCTGGCCTCAGGCTTCGCTCAGGAGGGGTTTGGCCTGAAAGAGACTCAACTGGTCTGCATGCTGTTCTCGCCATTCGTCAATCAGGGCGATGGCCTTGAATCATTTCTGCGCCGCTGCCATCCCGGCATGCTGGTGGCACTGCCGGATCTGCACAAGGTGCTCTCGGGCTCGACGGCCCCGGATCAAGTGATGCAGTGGCTGGTGGATATCAGCGGTCTGAGCCTCCAATCGCTGCAAAACCTTTACGGCAAACAACGGGTGAACTTCGATGACCCGCATTCGATCATCGCCAGAATTCGCGCTGCCGATCCTGACAAACGCCGAATCATGACCGTTGACCCGGCGACCGGTCAGGCAGTGGTCGAGATGCTTTCCGGGCGCTGAACCAGTTTCGGATCATGGCTGCTGTCGGCAACCGGCATCAGTCATGTCGCGACTTTCTAAAGCCTGGTCTGGCTGAGCGGCGGATACCTGGATGAAAAACAACATGGATTTCGCTTACCAGGCGGTTTACCGCTATCTGGTGCGGCTGGTTGACCAGCAACAAGGCGAGCTGGCGCTGAAGATGCCATCACTGCGACAGCTGGCGCAGCGACTGAGCGTATCTATATCCACGGTGCAAAGCGCCTATTCGCTACTGGAAAAGGAAGGGCGCGTCTATTCGCTTCCCAAGTCGGGCTATTACTCGGCACCGTGCAGCGGGAACAGGGCGGGGCGGGCATGTTCTGACAGCGATGGCGATCTGTTACACGTACTGTGCGATAACGCCAGTCGTCCGGGCATGTCGCTGCTGGGTTGCGATGAACCGACCCTTCTGCATGCACAGGAAAGTCCGCTACCGGCAATGGAGCGAGAACTGACTCGGCATTATCCGCGCCTGCGGGAGCCAGGTTTTCAGCCGCTCGGCGAGCCAGAGCTGCGCACCGCGTTGGCAGCCCGCTACACCCGTGATGCAGAACACTGCTGGCACGCTGACAATGTCTATATCGCTCCAGACCTGCATGGGGCGTTCAAGGCCGTTATCGAAACGTTGGGGCTGCGTGGCACTGTGGTGTTGGTGGAGTCGCCCTGCGCCTGGGCGTTGCTGCGCTTGCTGCAATCGTTCGACATTCGCGTTATCGAGCTGCCACTGCACGAGACCGGCAGCCTTGATCCTGCGCGACTCGATAACCTGTTGCGCGACAATGATATCGGGCTTGCCGTGTTGCCTTCTTTACTGAACCCGGTGCGAGGCAGCATGCGCCCTCCGGGTAACAGCGAGGCCGTTGCGCAAGCGTTAAATCGCCATCAAGTCTGGGTGCTGGAAAATGACAGCCATGCGGGTGTGCAATTTGCTTACGAGCAGATCCCTCTGCGCCACTGGGTTGACCCGCAGCGTCTGGTGATTATCGGCGCATTTGACAAGAGTCTTGGGCCTGAAGCCCCTTACGGCTATCTGCTGTGCAAAACCCTTGAGGTGCGCTGGCAGCAGTATTTTTGGCTGCGAGCATTCGAACTGCCGCCGATTCGTCAGCGAGCCATTGCCAGGCTGTGCAGCAGTGGTCGTCTGGACAGGCAACTGATGGCGTTGCGAGAAACCCTGGCCAGACGCATGCAGTCGATGACGAGGCAACTGGATGAACAGACGGTTGGAACGTTGCGTTATCAGGTACTCGAGGGCGGCTGCGGCGTCTGGGCCGAGAGCATGCATCCCGTAGACATGCGCCAGGTCTTCGACAGGCTGCTGGCCCAGCGCATCGTCATTACTCCCGGCGAACTGTTCAGTTTGCAAAACCGCTATGGGCAGCATTTATGGGTCAGCTACGCCATCGACTGGAGTCAGGATCCGGCCGCGCGCCTGGCCGCGTTGGGAGAAGCGTTAACGCAGGCGCGTCTGCACTAGGCACTGACATCGCAAGCCGTCGATCCATTTATGTTTGCCAGACGTGATTCAAGGCTGTTAACTGGACGCCTGTCCAGTATTCACAACCTACGGCTTCCCAGCGCAGTGACCCCGACCGCCCCTGTAAAACCCGACTCCGAGCCAGCCCTCATCAGTGACTCGCCTGCACGTTATGTCGTGGCCGTGCGCGCACTGTGCGAGTTCACCGCCAAGGTCGGCGATCTTGACCTGCGCTTCACACCATCACCCACGGCTCAGGAAGGGATTGCCGGACACCGCACGGTCGCGTCGCGTCGCGGTGCTGACTACCAGGCCGAGCTCTCATTGAGTGGTGACTATCGCGAGCTGACGGTAAGGGGCAGGGTGGACGGGTACGACGCCGGTCGCAATCAATTGGAAGAAGTGAAGACCTATCGCGGCGAGCTGGATGCGATGCCCGCCAACCATCGTCGATTGCACTGGGCACAGGTGAAGGTCTACGGCTGGCTGCTTTGCCAGCGTCTGCAACTTGAACAAGTGACGCTGGCACTGGTGTATTTCAACATTGTCAGCGAGCAGGAAACCCTGATTCGCGAGCCATTCAGTGCAACGACGCTGCAACAGTTCTTCGAGCAACAGTGCACGATATTCCTTGGCTGGGCGCAGCAACAGATGGCGCATACGCAGGCGCTGCACAAGACGCTGGGCAGCCTGAAGTTCCCTCACGCGTCCTTTCGAACCGGGCAACGGGTGCTGGCCGAGTCGGTGTACAAGGCGGTGAGCACCGGCTGTTGTCTGATGGCTCAGGCACCCACGGGCATCGGCAAGACGGTGGGCACGCTGTTTCCATTGCTCAAGGCGGCGCCCGGTCAGCAGCTTGACAAGATTTTCTTCCTCACCGCCAAGACTCCCGGGCGTCGGCTGGCACTGGATGCGCTTGAGGTCATCAATCACAGTGCGCCGGAGCTAAAGCTGCGGGTGTTGGAACTGGTGGCGCGGGACAAGGCCTGCGAGCATCTGGACAAGGCTTGTAACGGAGATTCCTGTCCACTGGCCAATGGCTTTTACGATCGTCTGCCAGCGGCCCGCGCCGCTGCACTTGAGTCGCCCTGGCTGAATCAGGCCAGCGTGCGCGAGGCCGCATTGCGGCATCAGGTCTGTCCGTATTACCTCAGCCAGGAACTGGCACACTGGGCTGATGTAGTAATCGCTGATTACAATTATTACTTCGACCTCAGTGCGCTGCTGTTCGGCCTCGGCCAGCTCAATCAGTGGCGCGTGGCGGTGCTGGTCGACGAAGCGCACAACATGGTCGAGCGGGCCCGGCAGATGTACAGCGCCAGTCTTGATCAGAGCCAGTTGAAAGCCCTGATCCAGACGTCGCCCGAACCCGTTAAAAAAGCCTTGCAGCGTCTCGACCGGCAATGGAATGCGCTGCACAAAGTGCAGCCCGCTGCCTATCAGGCGTATTCGGCGGCACCGGAAAAATTCATCGGCAGCCTGAACCAGTGCATCTCGACCATCGGTGATCATTTCAACGAGCACCCGCAGGCAGTGGATGGCACGTTGCAGGGTTTCTATCTGGAAGCCATCGGCTTTGCACGCATCGCCGAGCTGTTCGACGAGCATTTCATATTCGACATCACCCGGCGCGAGGCGGGCGGCAAGCGCATCCTGTCGCGCCTCAGCCTGCGTAACGTGGTTCCAGCACGCTTCATCCGTCCGCGCCTGACCGCTGCGCGCAGCACCGTGCTGTTTTCCGCAACGCTCAACCCGCGGCATTACTATGCGGACCTGCTCGGGCTGCCGGTCAACACAGCGTGGATCAATGTGGAATCACCGTTTAATCACGACCAACTCGACGTGCGGATTGTCAGCCGCATTTCCACCCGTTTCACTCATCGTCAGGCCTCGCTGGCACCGATTGTCGAGCTGATGGCGGAGCAGTTCGAAGCGCGGCCAGGTAACTACCTGGCGTTTTTCAGCAGTTTTGATTACCTGCAACAAGTGGCTGAACTGATGGCGCAGACTCATCCGCACATCACCCTCTGGCAGCAGGCGCGGGGCATGGGCGAGAGTGAGCGTCACGCGTTTCTCGACCGCTTTACCCTGAGCAGTCAGGGCATCGGTTTTGCCGTACTGGGCGGTGCCTTTGGTGAGGGCATCGACTTGCCGGGCGCACGGTTGATCGGCGCGTTCATCGCCACGCTGGGGCTGCCGCAGCTCAACCCGGTCAACGAGCAGTTCAAGCAGCGCATGGCCGCATTGTTCGGTGCTGGCTACGACTACACCTATCTTTACCCCGGCGTGCAAAAGGTGGTGCAGGCCGCTGGACGGGTGATCCGCAGCCAGAGTGATCGTGGCGTGGTGATGCTGATCGACGATCGTTTTGCCGAGCACAAGGTCAGGCAGCTGTTTCCGGCGTGGTGGCGGCCTGAAACGTCAACGGCTTAGGGATCGATACTCAAGCAGCGCTGTCGAACTGCCAGTAAACTGCCGCATCGATTATGTTTTTACCTGCAGCAAGTCTTTATTTTTTCTCTGTATTTCATTTCTTAGTGGAGGTTGTATGAGTCTCAGTCCTTTCGCCGGCAAGCTGGCACCTGCGCAGTTACTGGTCGATATTCCGAGACTGGTCACGGCTTACTACACCGGTCAACCTGATGCATCGGTACCTACTCAACGCGTTGCGTTCGGCACTTCCGGACACCGTGGCACGTCGTTCGATCTGGGCTTCAACGAATGGCACGTGTTGGCTATCAGCCAGGCGATCTGCCTGTACCGAAAGGCAAATGGTATCGACGGCCCTTTGTTCCTTGGGGCTGATACTCATGCGTTGTCCACGCCAGCCGCTGCCACCGCTCTTGAAGTGCTGGCCGCCAACGGCGTTGAGGTGATGATCTCGCAAGGCGATGAATACACGCCAACCCCTGCGGTGTCTCACGCCATTATCTGTTACAACCGTGGCCGTACTTCGGGGCTGGCTGATGGCATCGTCATCACGCCGTCGCACAACCCGCCGCAAAGCGGTGGCTTCAAGTACAACCCGCCCAATGGCGGCCCGGCTGACAGTGATATCACCAAGTGGATCGAGAACAAGGCCAACGAACTGCTGGCCGAGAAAGTCACTGGCGTTTCACGCATCAGCCATGAAAAAGCACTGCGTGCCGACACCACTCACCGCCATGACTACGTCAACACTTACGTAGCCGACCTGAAGAACGTCATTGATCTGGACGCTATTCGCGATTCGGGTCTGCGTCTCGGTGTCGACCCGCTGGGTGGGGCCGGGGTGAACTACTGGTCGGCGATTGGCGAGCATTACGGCCTGAACCTGGATGTGGTCAATAAGTTTGTCGATCCTACGTTCCGTTTCATGACCGTTGACTGGGACGGCCAGATTCGTATGGACCCGTCTTCCAGCCATGCCATGCAGAGCCTGATCGGTCTCAAGGACCGTTATCAAGTGGCATTTGCCTGTGACCCGGATCACGACCGCCACGGCATCGTGACCCCGAGCGGTGGCCTGATGACGCCCAACAGCTACTTGGCGGTATCCATCGACTACCTGTTCCAGAACCGTCCTGAGTGGCGCGCCGATGCGGCAGTCGGCAAGACTGTGGTCAGCAGCGGCATGATTGATCGTGTGGCTGCGCGCCTGGGTCGACGCCTGTACGAAGTGCCGGTCGGCTTCAAGTATTTCGCGCAGGGCCTGTTCGAGGGTTCGTTGGGCTTTGGCGGTGAAGAAAGCGCCGGCGCCTCGTTCCTGCGCCGCGACGGTACTGTCTGGACCACCGACAAGGACGGTCTGATTCCTGCCTTGCTGGCTGCGGAAATCACTGCCCGTACCGGTCGTGACCCAAGCGAAACGTACAAGACCATGACCGACGAGCTGGGCGAGCCGTTCTCGACCCGCGTCGACGCCAAGGCCAACCCGCAACAGAAGGCGCTGCTGAGCAAGCTGTCGCCAGAGCAGGTGACTTCCACCGAGCTGGCGGGGGAGCCGATTCAGAAGGTGCTTAGCAACGCGCCAGGTAATGATCAGGCGTTCGGTGGCGTGAAAGTCATGACTGAAAACGGCTGGTTTGCGGCACGCCCTTCAGGCACCGAGGACATCTACAAGATCTACGCCGAGAGTTTTGTCAGCGAAGATCACCTCAAGCGCCTGGTGGCAGAAGCTCAAGTGCTGGTGGACGGGGCGATTTCGCCGAAATAATCACTGCTTTCGTCAAGGCCCGAAAAACCTCGAACCTCAACCGGTTCGGGGTTTTTCAGCTTTTGACCTGTGGCTCAGTCGCGATAGAAGACCTGCACCAGGTGATAACCGAATTTGCTTTTGATCGGGCCGTGCACCACGCGTAGCGGCTTCTTGAAGATCACCTGATCGATGGCACCGACCATTTGCCCAGGCCTGACTTCGCCCAGATCACCGCCACGTTTGCCGGATGGGCAGCTAGAATGCTTTTTAGCCAGCACGTCAAACGCCTCACCCTTGGCAATGCGCAGCTTGAGCTGTTCGGCCTCTTCGGCGGTTTTCACCAGAATATGGCGGGCTTGGGCTTTCATGTCGCAATATCACCTGCTGCAAAAGGCTGCCATTATGCCTGCTCTTGCTGAGCGACGCCCGCGCGTCACGCGTGCCGTCATGACGGTCGTCGTCTTTTTACTTCATTTTGTACGGTATTGATTATGGATTTTCCGGCGCTGTTGAAGATTCTGGCCAGTCAGGACGGATCGGACCTGTATCTTTCCACCGGAGCGCCTCCGTGCGCCAAGTTCAACGGCGTGCTCAAGCCGCTGGGCAGTGAAACCCTCAAACCGGGCGAGGTGGCGGTGATTGCCCAGGGGCTGATGGACGAGGAGCAGAAGCTCGAATTCCTGCGCGAACTGGAGATGAACCTTGCTGTTTCGCTGGCGGGCATCGGCCGGTTCCGGATCAATATCTTCATGCAGCGTAACGAGGTGTCCATCGTCGCGCGGAATATCAAGCTGGATATTCCGCGTTTCGAGGACCTGTTCCTGCCGCCTGTACTGCTCGATGTGATCATGGAAAAGCACGGCCTGGTGTTGTTCGTCGGTGCCACCGGCTCGGGCAAATCGACCTCGTTGGCAGCGCTGATCGATTACCGCAACCGCAACGCCAGCGGCCATATCATCACCATTGAAGACCCGGTCGAATTCATCCATCGGCACAAGAAGTCCATCGTCAACCAGCGCGAGGTGGGGGTCGATACCCGCAGTTTCCGCGCGGCGCTGAAGAACACGTTGCGTCAGGCTCCGGATGTGATTCTGATCGGCGAAATTCGTGACCGCGAGACCATGGAGCATGCGCTGGCGTTTGCCGACACCGGCCACCTGGCGATCTCGACCCTGCATGCCAACAACGCCAATCAGGCGCTGGACCGGATCATCAACTTCTTCCCGGAAGAGCGTCGTGCGCAGTTGCTGCATGACCTGGGCAATAACCTCAAGGCGTTCGTGTCCCAGCGGCTGGTTAGAACCCCGGACGGCAAACGTCGCGCAGCGGTGGAGGTGATGATGGGCACGCCGACCATTCGCGACCTGATTCAGCGCAATGAACTGACCGAACTCAAGGGCATCATGGAGAAATCCGGCAGCCTCGGTATGCAGACCTTCGACACGGCGTTGTTCAATCTGGCCGTCGAGGGGGCGATCAGCGAGGAGGAAGCGCTGAAGAATGCCGACTCGCAGAACAACGTTCGTCTGCGCCTCAAACTGCACAGTGAAGGCGGAGTCGCCAGCCTGACGGCGCCGCCCCCGGCCCCGATCGGCAGCAGCACGGCAAGTACCGCCGAGTGGGGGCTGGTCGATGACGACGCGCCGGGGCCGCAGGCGTAAATCGGTGAAGCTCCTGCGCCCTCCGGGCAGAAGCTTCGTTGTGGACCAGATTATTCAGGGCGCGCAGCAGCCAGCAATTCCTGTGTATAGGGGTGCTGCGGTGATTCGAACACATCGTGGCTGGCACCGCGCTCGACAACCTTGCCGTCCTTTACCACGATGACATCATGGGCGAGCGCCTTGACCACCGCCAGGTCATGACTGATGAACAGGTACGTCAGGCCGTGCTTTTCCTGAAGCTCGCGCAGCAGTGCGACGATTTGTTTCTGCACGGTGCGGTCCAGCGCCGAGGTAGGCTCGTCGAGCAGAATCAGCGCTGGTTTCAGCACCAGCGCCCGCGCAATGGCGATACGCTGACGTTGACCGCCGGAAAACTCATGGGGGTAGCGATGCCGGCTCTGCGGATCGATGCCGACTTCTTCCAGTGCCCGAATGACCTCTGCATCGCATTTCGTCGGGTTGTACTGGCTGTGTACCTCCAGGCCCTCACTGATGATCTGCGCCACTGACATGCGCGGGCTGAGGCTGCCATAAGGGTCTTGAAAGACCACTTGCATCTCTTTGCGCCACGGGCGCATCTGTTTCTGGCTCAAGCCGTCCAGCGCCTGCCCGCGGAAGCGGATACCGCCGCGTGATTCCAGCAGGCGCAGGATCGCCTGGCCCAGTGTCGACTTGCCGGAACCCGATTCGCCGACGATGCCGAGGGTCTTGCCGCGCTCGATACTCAGGCTGATGTCATCCACCGCCTTGAGGTACTCCTTGTGCCGCCGCAGAATGCCGCCGGTCAGGGAGAACCAGACTTTCAGGTTATCGACCTGCAGAACCGTTTCCCGCGTGTCGCGTGGCAGCGGCTCGCCCGCAGGTTCGGCATCCAGCAGCAGGCGGCTGTAAGGATGCTGCGGCGATTTGAACAACGACTTGCAATCGGACTGCTCGACAATCTCGCCGGCACGCATGACGCAGACGCGCTGCGCCACGCTATGAACCAGATTGAGATCATGACTGATCAACAGCAGCGACATGTCCAGGCGCTGCTGCAGCTCCTTGAGCAGCAAGAGGATCTTGCGTTGCACGGTGACGTCCAGTGCAGTGGTCGGTTCGTCGGCAACCAGCAGTTCCGGCTCGCATGCCAGCGCCATGGCAATCATCACCCGCTGGCGTTGGCCTCCGGACAGTTCGTGCGGGTAGGCTTTCAGGCGTTTTTCCGGTTGCTGAATGCCGACCATTTCCAACAGTTCGACAATGCGCTTCTGCGCTTCACGGCCACTGATGCCGCGATGCAGCAGAAGCGTCTCGCCTATCTGTCGGGCCACGCTGTGCAGCGGGTTCAGCGAGGTCATCGGTTCCTGGAAAATCATGGCAATGCGGTTGCCACGCAGCTCGCGCAGGGTGCGCTGGTCGGCACCCACCAGTTGTTGACCCCGGTAGGTGATGCTGCCAGTGGTCAGCGTACCGTTGTGCGGCAGCAGTTGCAGGATCGAGTGCGCAGTGACGGACTTGCCGGAGCCGGATTCACCCACCAGCGCCAGGCATTCACCGCGGCGTACGTCCAGGCTCAGGTTGCTGACGACCTTTTGCCCGCTGAACGCAACGCTCAGGTCGCGAATTTCGATCAGGTTTTCCGGCATATCAGGACCTCGGGTCAAAGGCATCACGCAGCGCCTCGCCTATGAATACCAGCAGCGTCAAGATCAACGCGAGGGCAAAGAACGCTGTCAGGCCCAGCCAGGGCGCTTGCAGGTTCTGCTTGCCCTGGGCGATCAGTTCGCCCAGTGAAGCGCTGCCCGCTGGCATGCCGAAGCCCAGGAAATCCAGAGCGGTCAGGGTCGAAATGGCACCGGTGAGGATGAACGGCAGATAGCTCAGCGTCGCAGTCATCGCGTTGGGCAGGATATGACGCATGATTATCTTCCGGTCCCCCAGGCCCAGTGCACGCGCTGCCTTGACGTACTCCAGGTTGCGCCCACGGAGGAACTCGGCGCGCACGACATCAACCAGCGTCAGCCAGGAAAACAGCGCCATGATGCCCAGCAGCCACCAGAAATCGGGTTCGACGAAGCCTGACAGGATGATCAGCAGGTACAGCACCGGCAAGCCGGACCAGACCTCCAGCAGACGTTGACCGAGCAAGTCTACCCAGCCGCCGTAATAGCCTTGCAGCGCGCCAGCGGTGATGCCAATCAGCGCGCTGATGAAGGTCAGGACCAGCGCAAACAGGATCGACACCCGAGCGCCGAAAATGACCCGCGCCAGTACATCGCGCGCCTGATCATCGGTGCCGAGCCAGTTGTTCGCTGAGGGCGGGCTGGGGGCCGGGGTAGTCAATTCATAGTTGGGCGTGTCGTCACTGAACGGGACTGGCGGAAACAGCATCCAGCCGTCGCCCTTGGTGATCAACTGGCGCACGTAGTCACTGCGGTAATCCGGCTGGAAGGGCAGTTCGCCGCCAAATTGTTGCTCGGTGTAGCGCTTGAACACCGGAAAGTAGAGCGAGTGCTGGTAACTGACCATCAGTGGTTTGTCATTGGCGATCAGCTCACCGCCCAGAGTCAGTGCAAACAGTGCGCAGAACAGCCACAGCGACCACCAGCCCCGGCGATTGCTGCGAAAGCGCTCCAGACGGCGACGGGCCAGCGGCGAGAGGCTACGCATCATGCATTCCTCGCGCTGAAGTCGATTCGGGGGTCAACCAGCGTGTAGCAGACATCGCCAATCAGTTTTATCAGCAGGCCGAAGACGGTAAAGATGAACAGCGAGCCGAACACCACCGGATAATCCCGCGAAACGGCCGCTTCATAGCTCATGCGGCCCAGGCCATCCAGCGAGAAGATCACCTCGATCAGCAGCGAACCGGCAAAGAACACGCTGATGAACGCCTGCGGAATACCCGACACAACCAGCAGCATTGCATTGCGAAACACATGGCCATAGAGCACGCGCCGCTCGCTCATACCCTTGGCGCGGGCGGTAGTCACATACTGACGGGTTATTTCGTTGAGAAAGGAATGTTTGGTCAGCAGGGTCAGTGTGGCAAAACCGCCGATCACCAGCGCTGAAACAGGCAGCACCAAATGCCAGAAATAGTCAGCGATCTTGCCGACGGTGGTCAGTTGCTCGAAGTTGTCCGAGACCAGCCCGCGCACCGGAAACCAGTTCAGTGACGTGCCACCGCAGAACACCACCACCAGCAGCATGGCGAAAAGGAAGGCTGGCGTGGCGTAACCGATGATGATCGCGGTGCTGCTCCAGATATCGAACTGACTGCCATGTTTGACCGCTTTGCGAATACCCAGCGGGATGGATACCAGGTATGTCAGCAACGTCGCCCAGAGGCCCAATGATATGGAGACCGGCATTTTTTGCAGAATAAGGTCGGTGACCGTGGCACCGCGAAAGAAGCTGTTGCCGAAATCCAGTCGGGCGTAACTCTTCAGCATCAGCCAGAGCCGCTCATGCAAGGGCTTGTCGAAACCGTATTGATGTTCGATCTGTTTGATCAGTACCGGGTCCAGTCCTCGGGACGCTCGGGAGTGTCCGGCACCGGCCGATTCGCTCGCACCGGCGCCCACGGTCGCACCGCCAATTCCCTGCAAGCGCGCAATAGCCTGTTCGACAGGGCCGCCCGGCGCGGCCTGCACGATGAAAAAGTTGACCAGCAAAATGCACAGCAGAGTAGGGATGATCAGCAGCAGGCGACGCAAAATATAGCCGAGCATTCAGTGCATCTCCGAAACGATGGCTGAGGCACCGCGTTTTTCAGCGAACTGCTCATTGGTCAATGGCGTCGGGCTGATTTCCCACCATGTTTCGATGGCTTCATTGTTGCTGGCCTGGATTTTCGGAATGCCGAAACGGTTCCACCAGACGGTGGAGGAGCCTGGCGGGTAATAGTTGGGAATCCAGTAGTAGTTCCACTGTAGTACCCGGTCCAGGCAATGTGCATAGTCGGTCATGGCCTGCTTGTTGTCGGCCTTGAGCAGGCCTGCAATCAAGGTGTCGACGGCGGGGTCCTGAAGCGCCATGTAATTGCTGGAGCCTGGGTCCATCGCTACTTTCGAACCAAAGCTGTTGTACAGCTCGGCCCCGGGCGAGGTAGATACCGGGTAGCCGGTGACAATCATGTCGTAATCGCGGGCCATTACCCGGTTGAGGTATTGCGCGGAATCGATGCGACGAATATCAAAATGAATGCCGATCTGCGCCAGCGTGCGTTTATACGGCAGCAGCATCCGCTCGAAACCATTCTGTGCGTTGAGAAACGTAAAGCTGAAGGGTTCGCCCTGTGCGTTAACCAGTTGGTCGCCCTGCGGCGTCCAGCCAGCCTCTTTCATCAGCGCCAGTGCTTGCAGTTGCTTGTCGCGAATGAAGCCTGTGCCATCGGTTTTTGGTGCCTTGAACACGCTGTCGAACACCTGGTCAGGGACCCTGCCACGCAGCGGCTCAAGGATTTTCAGTTCGGCGGTAGTAGGCAATTCGCTGGCAGCCAGCTCCGAGTTGGAGAAGAAGCTGTCCTGGCGAATGTACATGTTGCGCATCATCTGCCGGTTGGTCCATTCGAAGTCCCAGAGCAACGACAGCGCCTGGCGCACGCGGCGGTCCTGAAACATCGGTCGGCTCAGGTTGAATACGAAGCCCTGTGAGCTTTGCACCGCGCCCTTGGCCAGTTGGGCCTTCTGCAAGCGACCGTCACTGAGTGCCGGGCCGTCATAGCGAATTGAATAGCCGGTCGCTGAAAACTCGCGGTTGTAGTCGTAGGCCCCGCCCTTGAGAACCGTGCGTGCCACGTCAATGTCGCCGAAATACTCGATGCTGAAGGTGTCGAAGTTGTACAGGCCTTTGCTGACCGGCAGGTCTTTGCCCCACCAGCCTGGGTCGCGTTGAAACGTGATGGTGCGCCCCGGGTCGACATGGCTGATGGTGTAAGGCCCGCTGCCCGGAGGAACTTCAAACCCCGCGCCACTGGCGAAGTCGCGGGATTTCCACCAGTGTTCGGGGAATACCGGCAGTGAAGCGAGGTCCAGGGGCAGGGTGCGGCTGTCGCTGTGCTTGAAGTCGAAACGGATCTGCAAGGGGGATTCGACTTCCAGGCCTTTGACCGCCTCAAACTGGGTCCGGTATTGCATGTTGCCTTGGGTCATCAGCAGTTCGTAGGTGTACTTGACGTCGTCGGCGGTAATCGGGGTGCCATCCGCGAAACGCGCCTTCGGGTTGAGGTAAAAGCGCAAGGAAAGGCCGTCTGCACCACGCTCCATTTTCTCGGCGACAAGTCCGTAGACCGTATAAGGCTCATCCATAGAGCGTATGGCCAGCGGGGCATAGAGCAGGCCATTGATCTGCGAAACCCCCATACCTTTGTCGGTAAACGGCATCAAGTGATCGAACTGACCTATTTCAATGGCCGAGCGGCGCATGCTGCCGCCTTTCGGGGCGTCCGGGTTCACATAATCGAAATGTTTGAAGTCGGCAAGGTAGCGCGGGGCCTCGCCGTAAACGGTCAGTGCGTGTTGTGGTGCTGCAGACAGCGATTGAACAACGCAAACGAAGGTCAGCGTGAAGGCGAGCAACGATGAAAAAACAAAACGCATGACTCGAATCCTGACTGACGTTCGCAAGCGAATGTCAGGGTTAAAGGCAACTGACTGTCAAGGTATGACGAAAATCCCGGCAGCGCTCAGGCATCTGCGTCGCGGTATCTTCTACAGACAAATGGTCGCTTCGCCAAGCCGCTGCGAGCAGGCAACGGTATTAACGGCCACCTGCAAAAACGGCCCATCCGAAGATGAGCCGTCTGGTACTCAGCGCAGCAGGATCAGTCCTGGCGGCTGGTCACTTCCAGCAGGTGGTAACCGAACTGGGTCTTTACCGGACCCTGAACGGTGTTCACTGGTGCACTGAACACGACGGTGTCGAATTCCTTGACCATCTGGCCTGGACCGAACGAACCCAGATCACCGCCCTGACGGCTGGATGGGCAGCTGGAATTGGCCTTGGCGATTTCAGCGAAATCAGCGCCGCCTTCGATCTGAGCCTTGAGTTCGTTGCATTTTTCTTCGCTCGAAACAAGGATGTGGCGGGCAGTGGCTTTAGCCATGGGGAATAATCTCCTGTGAAAAAAAAGAAACAGCCTACCGGATTCAGTACGGTATTTCCCGACAAAGTTCCTTCGCTCTGTTTATCTGTAACGCAGACGGTCAACCGCGCGACGCAATAGCTGTTCGGTGCCTTCCCAACCAAGGCAGCCATCGGTGACCGAAACGCCGTACTGCAGCGTCCCGCCCAATGCCTGGCAGCCGTCGAACAAGTGGCTCTCGATCATCATGCCGATCAGTGAGGTATTGCCGGCCAGGCGCTGTTCAAGAACATCGTTAAAGACGTGGGGCTGGCGTGACGGGTCCTTGCCACTGTTGGCGTGGCTGCAATCGACCATGATTCGCGATGGGATATTGTTTTTGGTCAGGCTGGCCTGCACCCGAGCGACACTCTGGCCATCGTAGTTGGGGCCGCTGTGGCCGCCGCGCAGCACAATGTGAGTGTCCGGATTGCCCTGCGTCTGGATGATTGCCGGATGACCGTGACCGTCCATGCCGAAGTGGCGATGCGGATGCGCCGCTGAACGCATTGCATCGCTGGCCACCGCGACGCCACCGTCAGTGCCATTCTTGAAGCCGACTGCCATGGGCAGCCCGCTGGCCATTTCCCGATGGATTTGCGACTCGGTGGTACGTGCGCCGATCGCGACCCAACTGAGCAGGTCATCGAAATAGCCCGCGGCCATGGGTTGCAGTATCTCGGTGGCAATCGGCAGGCCCATTTCCAGCATGTCACGCATCAATTGTCGCGACAGCGCCAGGCCTTCAGCCATATCGTCACTGCCGTCCAGATGGGGATCGTACGCCAGGCCTTTCCAGCCCACTGTCGTGCGCGGTTTTTCGACGTAGGCGCGCATCACCAGCAGCATCTGATCACTGACTTGCGCCGCAAGGCCGGCCAGTCGCTCGGCATATTCACGAGCAGATTGCGGGTCATGGATCGAGCAGGGGCCCACGATAACGAGCAGTCGCGAGTCTTCACCTTCAAGGATGGCGCGTACGGCGCGGCGATGGGCAGCAACCTGTTCGGTCAGCGCTGCATTCAGTGGCAGGCGCATTTTCAGTTCAAGCGTGCCGGGCAGGCGTTTCGAGGCGGGGCTGTTGTCTGCCAGAGCAACGGCATGGCTGGACAGGTCGGACGGCTTTACGGCAACGGACGAATTCATATTCTGGCTTCCTGGGCTGGCGGTGCAGTACCGCGCAGACCTACTGGGGTGTTCGACAAAGGGCCGTATTGGCCGGGCGTTTGTGGTTGCCACCTGGCAGTGACCGAACGGAGGCGGCAGGCTGTCCCGAACGGAGATGGCTAAATCGCCAGGCGAAGTCGATGTCGTTGCGGTAATAAGTGGCGTAGTTCATGTCTTAGTCCTCAATGTGCAGCGTGATATTTATGAAGGGTTGAAAATACCTGGCCCTGAAAAAACAAAACCCCCGGTCGGGAAGCCGACCGGGGGTAGAGAATTCTCTGGTTGGCGTCCCCTTGAAGTGGGCGCCGGATAGGTATCAGGCGCGCCAGTGGCTAAACCAATACCCATAATAAGAGTTGAGCTGAACAGGAGCATTCACCGAGGCAACCCGCACAGCCACAGCGCATGCACGGCAGAAAATGCCGGTAGCCGCTTGAAGCAGTGATGAAGTGGATTGCAGCATGCTGGGTCTCCGTTGATTGCTCCGAAGCTTACTTCAGGAGCGGCGGCGCATTCAATTGGAAAATTCAATCACCAGGATTATCGATGGCTACGAGCATTGACGTGGTGGTCCAGAGGGCGAGGGGTAAACCGCTCAACGGCTGATGACAGTTACCTGGCGGCAGGCTATGGTGCGGCCAGGCTTCTACATATTGCGCCTGCAGTCTCCGGCAGGATCAGCTACTCTTCACCCATTACTTCTTCCTGCGGGGTTTGCATGTTCGGGATGGTCCCGATCTTCATGCCCAGCAATACGGCTACCTTATGCGCTTCACCGCGCCTGCCTTTCTTGCGGCCCGCCAGCACCTGGTAAGTTGTCGCCGGATCAATGCTGTTTTCCCGAGCGAATTCCTGAACAGATTTTCCCTGTTGTTCGAGCCAGGCCTTGGCTTGTGCGGCGGTGCGTATTCCGGGCATAGTTCAAAACCGTTCAAATCTATTCAATTTTGCGGGATTCTAACATTCGTTAGAATGGCTTTAACAGGATAATAGATTCAAATGAGTGGAATCGGTTGTCGGCTGAGAAAAGAACGAGAGCGTCTGAGCATGTCTCAGCGTACCTTCGGTGAATAGGGGGAGTTGAGGCTAACGCCCAGGGAAAGTATGAAAATGGTGATCGCGCGCCCAAGGCCGATTACCTGGCTGCGGTGGCGGCCAAAGGTGTGGATGTGCTCTATGTGCTGACGGGAGCGCGCACGCCGGTGCCGATTGACAACCTCAGTGTGATCGAAGAAAAGATTCTGGGTAATTACCGGGTGTTGGGCAAAGATGATCAGGATGCGATCAGGCGT
The DNA here is from genome assembly GCF_058129925.1 of Pseudomonas sp. Pme6b. NCBI lineage: Bacteria > Pseudomonadati > Pseudomonadota > Gammaproteobacteria > Pseudomonadales > Pseudomonadaceae > Pseudomonas > Pseudomonas sp. Pme6b. The sequence goes on along the minus strand of NZ_CM176704.1, from coordinate 3,415,152 downwards.
TTGACGACGACCATTGCCGAGCTTTCCGCTCCTGAAGGGTAAGCATTGCGAGGCGGACATGCAGCCTGCTTTCCTGCGGCCTGCGGGTTTTTTTCGTCGTTCTCGAAGCACCCACCGTCAAGCTGTCGAGAGTCTGAGTTCGCAGTGCTAGGTCTGACTCATTGTTTTTGTTATGGTGATTGGCATTCGTTATGACCGTTGCGCGAGGTGTCTGCTTGATTAAGGTGCTAGTTGTCGATGACCATGATCTTGTCCGGACAGGCATCACACGCATGCTGGCCGACATAGACGGTCTGCAGGTTGTCGGGCAGGCTGATTCCGGCGAGGAATCACTAAAGAAGGCGCGCGAGCTCAAGCCTGACGTTGTACTCATGGACGTCAAGATGCCGGGCATCGGTGGGCTGGAGGCGACGCGCAAGATGCTGCGCAGCCACCCTGATATCAAGGTCGTCGCAGTCACTGTCTGTGAAGAAGACCCGTTTCCGACCCGTTTGCTGCAGGCAGGTGCTGCCGGCTACATGACCAAGGGTGCGGGGCTTGCCGAAATGGTCCAGGCCATTCGCTTGGTGTTTGCCGGTCAGCGTTACATCAGCCCGCAGATTGCCCAGCAGCTGGCCTTGAAGTCGTTTCAGCCGCAGGTCAACAATTCGCCGTTCGATCTGCTTTCCGAGCGTGAAATTCAGATTGCCCTGATGATTGTCGGCTGCCAGAAAGTCCAGACCATCTCGGACAAGCTGTGCCTGTCACCGAAAACCGTTAATACCTACCGATACCGTATCTTTGAAAAGCTCTCGATCAGCAGTGATGTTGAACTGGCTTTGCTCGCTGTACGTCACGGCATGGTTGATGCCAGCGCCTGAACATGACCCAGACTTTCGATCCAAGTGCATTTCTCGCGACCTGTAGCGGTCGTCCCGGCGTCTACCGTATGTTCGACGCCGAAGCCACACTGCTTTACGTCGGCAAGGCCAAGAACCTCAAGAAGCGTCTTGCCAGCTATTTTCGCAAAACCGGACACGCGCCCAAGACCGGAGCGCTGGTGTCGCGCATCGCCCAGATTGAAACGACCATCACGGGCAACGAAACCGAAGCGTTGTTGCTGGAGCAGACCCTCATCAAGGAGTGGCGGCCGCCCTACAACATTTTGCTGCGTGACGATAAGTCCTATCCCTATGTGTTTCTGTCCGATGGTAACTACCCGCGACTGAGTATTCATCGGGGAGCCAAAAAGGCCAAGGGCCGTTATTTCGGGCCTTACCCGAGTGCCGGCGCGATTCGCGAGAGCCTTAGCCTGCTGCAGAAGACCTTTCAGGTGCGGCAGTGCGAGGACAGCTACTTCAAGAACCGCACGCGTCCTTGCCTGCAATATCAGATCAAACGTTGCAAAGGGCCGTGTGTCGGGCTGGTCGAGCCTGAGGTGTATGCCGAGGACGTACGTCACTCGGTGATGTTTCTCGAGGGACGCAGCAATGCCCTGAGTGACGAACTGAACGCCTCCATGGAAAAAGCCGCGATGGCGCTCGACTTCGAACGCGCAGCCGAGTTGCGCGATCAGGTCGCCTTGTTGCGCCGAGTCCAGGATCAGCAAAGCATGGACGGCGGTACCGGCGATGTCGATGTGGTCGCCGCGTTCGTCAACCCTGGCGGTGCCTGCGTGCACCTGATCAGCGTGCGGGGCGGGCGGGTGCTGGGCAGCAAGAACTTCTTCCCGCAGGTCGGCATAGAAGAGGAGGTCGGCGAAGTGATGTCGGCTTTCCTGGCTCAGTATTTTCTCGGCGGCGTTGATCGCGAGTTGCCCAGCGAAGTCATCGTTAACGTCGTCAACGATGACTTCCCGGCGTTGATTGATGCCATCGAGGAGCTTCGCGGTCGTGAAATGGTCATTAGCCATCGGGTGCGTGGCACTCGGGCTCGCTGGCAGCAAATGGCAGTCACCAATGCCGAACAGGCGCTGGCGGCGCGTCTGGCCAACCGTCAGCATGTCGCATCACGTTTCGACGCGCTGGCCAAGGTGCTCGGTCTCGAAGATCCGCCAATGCGCCTCGAATGCTACGACATCAGCCACTCCAGTGGTGAGGCGACCGTAGCGTCCTGTGTGGTGTTTGGGCCTGAAGGCCCGATCAAGTCCGATTACCGGCGTTTCAATATCGAAGGCGTAACGGCGGGCGACGACTATGCCGCCATGCACCAGGCGTTGACCCGACGTTACAGCCGCATCAAGGCCGGGGAGGGCAAGTTGCCGGATGTGCTGCTGGTGGACGGCGGCAAGGGCCAGATGTCCATGGCCCGTGATGTGCTCAATGAATTGCAGGTGCCTGATCTGATTCTGCTCGGTGTCGCCAAGGGCACCACGCGTAAGGCGGGCTTTGAAACCCTTTACTTGAACGACGCAGCACATGAATTCACGCTGCCCGGCGATTCTCCGGCGTTGCACCTTATTCAGCAGATTCGCGACGAGGCTCACCGCTTCGCAATCACCGGTCACCGCGCGCGGCGCGGCAAGACCCGGCGCACCTCGACCCTTGAAGGCGTTGCAGGTGTCGGGCCGACCCGGCGTCGTGACCTGCTCAAACATTTCGGCGGATTACAGGAATTGTCCCGTGCCAGCATCGATGAAATCGCAAAAGCACCTGGAATCAGTAAAAAGCTGGCAGAGTCGATTTATGCAAACCTGCACAGCGAGTAGAATGCCCGCTCACCTCGTAGCCAGTTGTGCCGATGAATATCCCTAATCTGATCACCGTACTACGCGTTTTATTGATTCCGATCTTCATTTTGCTGTTCTACATGCCTTATCACTGGAGCTACATGGCCGCCAGTGCAGTCTTTGCGTTCGCTGCGGCGACCGACTGGCTCGACGGGTATCTGGCCCGCCGTCTTGAACAAAGTACGCCTTTTGGCGCCTTTCTCGACCCGGTAGCAGACAAACTGATGGTGGCCGTGGCATTGGTGCTGCTGGTTCAGGCGCATGCCAATCTGTGGCTGACGCTGCCCGCAGCGGTGATCATCGGTCGCGAAATCGTGATTTCTGCACTCCGCGAGTGGATGGCGGAAATCGGCGCGCGTGCGCAGGTTGCCGTTTCCAATATGGGCAAATGGAAAACGGCGGCGCAAATGCTCGCGCTGGTTATTCTGCTGGGCAACCCGCCTGCGATCACGATCTGGGTGATTCTCGGCTACGCATTGCTGCTCGTTGCAGCGGGGTTGACCCTGTGGTCGATGGTGCAATACCTCAGAGCCGCTTGGCCGCACCTCAAGACTACGGCAGAAAAAAAATAAGTTTTTGAATCAAGAGCTTGACGCAGCTTTCTGAAACGCTAGAATAGCGCCCGTCATCAAGACAATGCGGGAATAGCTCAGTTGGTAGAGCACGACCTTGCCAAGGTCGGGGTCGCGAGTTCGAGTCTCGTTTCCCGCTCCAAATCTAAATCCATGTATGCCCAAGAGGCATATGGGATTAACAAAAAAGACGCTTAGGCGTCTTTTTTCGTTTTTGCGGTAAATATCCCGGGTTTACTTTCTTGTGATGTACTTCTGCTTGTCTGAAGCAGTTTTGGCGTCCGAAGCCATATTGCCGTCGCCACTTCAAGCAGTCGAAGGAACAGTAGACCGGCTGGAGGCCATTATCGGGCACCCGCTGCGCACCTACGAAGACTTCGGCAAGGAAGCCACTGTCGGTTGAATCGCCGGCAGGGCAGCCATCCTGCCGGGTAAGAAACCCGGCAGTCAGTGCTTTAGTAGTTCACCCAGGCGGCATCGTTATTGGCAGACTGTACCCAGCGCACACCTTCTACGCCAGTGTCGATACCCGGCTTGGCAGCCCATGCCATGCGTTGCCCCTGAACTTCGAAACTCATCTGGGCAGGGCGTTCATCCCTCCATTCGATACTCGCCTTCCCGACTACTATTTATAATGTTGCTCGAACACCGCTACCTGCTCCGGTGTAATGAGTTGAAAGGGCACCCAGACCTCGGCGTCGACCGGCTCGCCTTTGATCATTTTTATGGCCGATTGCAGAGCTGTGGTAGCTTGGGCCTTCGGGTCTTGAAACACCGAGGCTGCCAGCATTCCACGTTTGATTGCCGCCAGGCCATCAGGCAAGCCGTCAATGCCTACAATTGCAACTTCCCCCTTCGCTTTGCCAGCCTGTTGTAACGCCATGGCGGCGCCGATGGCCATCTCGTCGTTATTGGCCACGATGGCATCAAAGGTTCTGCCCGCCAGTAGCCAGTTACTGGTCAGGTCCATACCTTTGTTACGTTGCCATTCCGCTGTTTGCTGCTCGACGATCGTTATGCCCGGATAGTCCTTGAGCACCTGTTTGACGCCTTCGCTGCGGTCGTGTGTCGAGTTCTGCGCAAGGTCACCCATGATGAGCGCGATAGTACCTTTGCGTCCCATCTTTTCTGCCAGATAGCGCATCTGCAATTGTCCTGCCTCAATGTCGTTGGACGCCACGGTGGTAACGCCCTTGGGCAAGACGCGCTCATCCGGGTGACGGTTGACGTAGACAAGCGGCATCTTTGCCTCGACCGCTGCGCGGGTCATATTTGCCGTGGCGGCGGTGTCCACCGGCAAGACGATAACCGCATCCACTTTCTGGCTGAGAAAGCCCTGAACCTGATTGATCTGGCGAACGACATCGCCTTGAGCGTCCTCGAACTGGAGCTGCACATTCTCTTTTCGGGCAGCTTCTTCCAGGCCGCTGCGCACATAGGTCATGAAGTTATCGTCGACTCTGGCGATCGTGACGCCAATTCGGTAGCTCGCAGCAGCCCATTGGCTGGAAACCAGTAACAGCACGGCGATAAACAGTTTGCAGAAGGGCATGAGACGTTTCCTTTTGTTGTTATGTGTGACGTTCACCAAGACCTGTCATGAACGTTTCCAGCGCTTTTCACGAGAGCTTGCCAAGGTGTTCCTCAAGTCAGGGTGAAGGCTTTTTTGAAGCGTTCCAGTGCTGCTTCGCTGTTGCCACTGGCCCAGCCTTCAAGCCCGACGACACCCGTGTAGCCCATATCGAACAACGCTCTGGCGATGGCGGGATAATGAATTTCACCCGTACCAGGCTCTTGGCGACCTGGGACGTCGGCGACCTGGATTTCTCCTATGGCGCTGCCTGAGCGCTGGATGAGTTCGATCAGGTTTCCTTCGCCGATTTGCGCGTGATAAAGGTCCAGGTTCATTTTCAGGTGCGGGCTGCCCACGGCCTCGATCAGGGCCAATGTGTCTTCAGCGCGAGCGAACGGGGTGCCGGGGTGGTCGACCTCGGTATTCAGGTTTTCCAGCAAGAATACCCGGCCTGCCTCTTCGCCAAGGCGAGCGAGTTTTTCCAGCGTTTTGCAGGCACTCAGCCACATGCGTCCATTGACATGAGCCACCGGATTGACGGGCAGACCTTTGTCGTCAAGGCCCGTGCCATGCAGGTTCAGGCTCGGGCAATTGAGCCGGGCGGCAACCGCGAGGGATTCGCGTGCGCTGTCCAGCAGGTGCTGGATTGCGTCGGCATCGGTCAGATTGCCGTGGGTGTAGCCGGTCATAGAGGTGAAATTCGCCCCTATGGCAGCCAGCGCTGCGATGTCCTTATTGGCCCAGCTCCATATTTCGGCGCTGAAGCCCAGCTCGTGAATACGCCTGACACGCTCGGTGAAGGGTAAATCCAGGAACACCATCTCGGCGCTGACCGCTAATGTGAACGGTATGGAGCTCATGCGTCGACTCCTCGTGATACTGCTACCGGCCGGCCTTGCTGGAACGACTCGATGCAGGCGCGGGCAATGGCCAGCGCCGCTCGGGCATCTTCGCCACTGGCCAGGGGTTTGGCCCCGGTACGCAGGCAGTCGGCAAAATGATTGAGTTCGGCGATGTAGGCGTCACGCAGCAGGTCGGTGTCCAGTCGTTGGGAGTCGGCCTGTATGCTATTGGGCAGGTAACGGGTCAGATCAGATTCACTGACGTTGCCCATAGTCAACATGCCGGCACTGCCGAAGACCTCGCCCCGGACGTCGTAACCGTAGACCGCCTGAAAGCTGGCTTCAGCGGTGGCAATGGCACCGTTGTCGAAACGGATCATCACCACCGCTGTGTCCAGAAACCCATTGTTCTTGTAATCCGGTGCAATCAGCGCATCAGCCATGACGAACACGCTGACTGCCTCGGTACCGGGATTCAGGTAGCGCAAGGTATCGAAGTCATGAATCAGCGTTTCAAGAAAGATCACCCATTGCGGCGAGGCTGCCGGATTGTTCAGCGCAGGATCGCGGGTTAACGAGCGCAACAGTTGCGGTGTACCTATACGCCCCTCAACCACGTTCAGATGAGCCGTACGAAAGCTTTTGGCGAAGCGACGGTTGAAACCGACTTGCAAGGGCACGCCGGCATCGGCGGCCGCAGCGATAGCGCGGTCGGCTTCCTCGAGAGTGATCGCCATGGGTTTCTCGCAAAAAACGCCCTTGCCGGCCCGCGCCGCGCTGATGACCAATTCTGCGTGGCTGCGCGCGGGGGCAGCGATCAGCACGCCATCCAGGTCTGGGTCGTCCAGCAATTGCTGAGGGTCGGTGTAAACCCGATCTACCCCTAACTCTGCGGCCAGACGCGACGCCTGGCCCGGAGTGGGGTCGGCGATGGCGGCAAGGCAGGCACCGGGAATATGGTGGGCGGCGGTCTGGCCGTCGAAGCTGCCCATGCGACCGGCGCCAATCAGACCAAGGCGGAGAATTTTTTTGCTCATGAAATAACCCTTTTTAATTGTTGTTCGATTATTTCCCGGCCGTAAGCGCGCCGGGCAAAGGGGGAGAGCAAAGGCTATGCCATAACTTAACCTATTGATTTTAAAGGTTTATTAAAAATTTCCAGTCGAAAAGTGTTCATTTTAATGACATGTCTATACTGACATGTTGAATATATGAACATGGATACATCAATGTCCTCACAGTCTGCGACCTTCAGCGTGCAAGACCTCGGATACCTCACAGCATTGGGGACTGTGGCACTCAACAGCGGTCCCATACCCGAACTGGAGCAGGCCTGGCGGGCGCGCCTGAGTGGCGTTGACGAGCGCCCGGCGACGGTCAGGAAGGTTATTTGGGATTCCTGGGGACGCAGCATCGCAGGCGGCGTGAACCCGGAAGACAGCGACTACCGGTTTGTCGACCCTCAACACCTTGCGGCTACTCTGGCGGCCAATCGGGTTTTGATTGCCGCAGCAGCTCAAGTGATGCGCGGCTTGCTTGCCTATAACCCGAGAGGCCATATCAACCTCACCGATGCTGATGGCACCACACTGTATTTTTGCGGGCTGGATCTGACGCCGGTAGGTACGCGCTTGCTGGAGTCGGTGCAGGGCACCAACTGCACCGGGCTGGCCCTGGCTGAAGATTCCCTGGTGTATGTACTGGCAGAGGAAAACTTCGGTACAGGCCTTCGTCAGCGGCGGATGCATTGCGCTGCGGCGCCAATCCGCAATGCCCAAGGCAAGACCCTGGCGATGCTGACTCTGACCGCAGAACCTGGCTGGTTCCATTTTCATACGCTCGGCACTGTCCAGGCGGCAGCCGAGGCCGTCTCGCGGCAAATGGCCTTGCAGGCGCTGCTGGAAGAACAGCAAACCGTGCTCGAAGTGCTCAACGAAGGTTTGGTGGTACTGGACGAACGAGGCTGTATAAAAGCACTCAATCGCTATGCCCGGCAGCTTTTTCGGGTCGGCCTGGATTTGCTGGGCAGCCCGTTCCAGCGTCTGGGGCGCAGTGATTTGAACGAACAGATTCTGGCGCGTATCGGTGAAGGGCTGCGGGACCTGGACTGCACCTTTGAACTGCATGATTTCAGCCAGTTGTCCTGTCTGGTTTCGGTATGCCCACTGGAGCAGGGCGGGCGCGTGGTGTCGCTGCGAGAAAATCGGCGCATTCGGGAGATCACCCGGCGAATTATCGGCACTCAGGCCCGTTACACGTTCGAGACCATTCAGGGCCGTTCACGGGCGATTGCAGATGCCGTGCATTTTGGGCGGATCGCCAGTCGCAGCGATTCCACCACCTTGATTCTTGGCGAAAGCGGCACCGGCAAGGAGTTGTTCGCCCAGGCGATCCATAATGCGAGTGACCGCAATAGCGGGCCTTTTGTAGCGGTCAACTGTGGCGCGATTCCCCGGGACCTGGTGCAAAGCGAGCTGTTCGGCCATGTCGAGGGCGCATTCACGGGTTCGGCTAAAGGCGGGTCGGCGGGCAAGTTCGAACTGGCCGATGGCGGCACGATCTTTCTTGATGAGATCGGCGACATGTCCTTCGACGCGCAGGTCAGCCTTTTACGGGTGTTGCAAGAGGGCGAAGTGACCCGGGTCGGGGCGAAAAGCTCGCGATCAGTGGATGTACGCATCATTGCCGCCACTCACCGTAACTTGAGTCAGGCAGTGGCCGAAGGCGCCTTTCGTGAAGATCTGTATTACCGACTCAACGTGCTCAACCTGACCGTACCGCCGCTGCGTATGCGTCGGGAAGACATTGCCTTGCTGGCGCAACATTTTCTTGATCGTTGTGCCCGTTCATTGCGCAAGTCAGTGCTGGGGCTTTCTGCGCAAGCCCTGGAATTGCTGGTGGCTTATAGCTGGCCGGGCAACGTGCGAGAGCTGGAAAACAGCATTGAGCGCGCGACCAATCTGGCCACGGGTGAGCTCGTCCAGCCCGCCGATCTGCCCCTTGAAATCAGGCAGCGGAGCGGCCCCGCAGTGCCGGGCCGGCTGCCAGTGCCTTTGGCGGCCCATGACCTTGGCACCCACGAAATGCACGCGATTATTGCGGCGCTCGAAAGCACCCGAGGCAATATTCGCCTCGCTGCTCGACAGCTGAACGTTTCCCGCGGCGGGCTGTACAACAAAATGAGTCGATTCGGCTTGAACGCCGCCGATTTTCGAGGGCTCTGACGCCGGTCAGGCGTCGGTATTCTCCGAGGTCACGATCTGTAGCGGTACATACACCCGGTGCCTGAGCGGATCGAAGCTGTTGACGGTCTGCAACTCGATCAGCAGATTTACCAGTGCCTCGGCAATTTGAAGAGGCTGGGAGTCGATCACCACGTCAACCAGCCCGTTCGCGAGTGCGAGGCGCGACAGTTCGGTGGACTCCTGCAAAATGCAGCACAGCGCTGGACGTCTGGGCAGTTGCGCGAGGGCACTGATGATGCCGTCGCCACCACCGCCCACCACGCACAGCCCGCGCAGATCGTCATGATTGCCCAGCAATTCCAGGCTCGCCTCTTCGGTGATATCGCAGTTGTCGAGGTTGATCAGCGGCACCAGAGGACATAACCCCGGCGCATGCTCTGCCAGGTAACTGTGTAGCCCTTCAACCCGCGCCTGATGACCGAGAAAGCGATGGCCGCCGAGCAGAATGCCGATGCTGCCTTTGCGAGCACCGCAGGTACGTGCCAGCAGCCAGCCCATGGTGCGTCCGACCTGATAATTGTCCTGACCGACGTAAGGCTCATCGGCCTTCTCATGTATGTCTGAAAGCAGCGCTATCACCGGGACGCCAGCCTGGCGAATCTGTTCAAGAGCAGCGTTGATCAGCGGGTGGGCGAAGCTGACCACCGCCAGGCCGTCACATTGCACTGCCAGTTGTTCGAGTTGGGCAACGATGGCGGCCGGGCTGCGATCAGTCACGTATTCGAACTGGCAGGTCAGATTGGCCCCGATACGACGTTGCGCGGCCTGGCCAATGGCCTGAGCGAGGTTGGCATAGAACGCCTGGGCGGTGTTCAGCAACAGAATGCCGAAACGGTAAGTGGGACGTTGCTCGACAATGCGCTGCGCAATCAGCCGTGCGGCGAAATAACCCACTGCTTCCGCGGCCTTCAGCACCTGCTCGGCGGTAGCGGGGTTTACCGGAGCGCGGGCGTTGAGCACGCGATCGACAGTCGCGACACTCAAGCCTGCCTGCGCGGCAACAGTCGCGATGGTGGGGCGCTTATTGTTATTCATGACATGCCCTTGAAGCGGCTTGATAGAAAACTATCAAGCACCGCAGATGCTCGATGATAGCTTGATAGTGAATGTATTCAAGGCCTTGAGAGGGGGGTGGGTGCTCTCTATATTTTCTTACGCAAAGTTCCTGAAACTTCACACTTGCGGAGAATAATAACAATGCCTCAAGACACTGCAGCCTGTCAGCGCGACTATAGCCTGACCGGCCCCGAACCTGCCCGTGCAGCGGAAAAAGGCCTGGTATCTGCCGAGTGGTACCAGTCGCCCATATCCCGTCAACGCATGAAACAATTGATGCAGCGCCGCGACGGCCCGGCCTTGCTCGACACCGCGATTTGGTTGCTGGCGCTGCTGGTCAGCGGTTTTGGCGGCTACTGGTTCTGGGGTTCCTGGGCATGTGTGCCGTTCTTCCTGGCTTATGGCGTTCTTTACGCCACAGCCTCCAACCCGCGCTGGCACGAGACTGGCCACGGCACCGCGTTCAAGACCCGGTGGATGAATGACGGGTTGTACCAGGTGGCCAGTTTCATGTGCATGTTCGAGCCACATGTATGGCGCTGGAGCCATGCGCGGCATCATACCGACACTATCGTGGTAGGTCGCGCCCCGGAAATTGTCGAGCCACGGCCGCCGAGCCTTGTGATGATGTTCCTGAGCCTGTTTCAGATTCCCTTGCTGATCAAAACAATGGGCGGCGTGTGCCGACATGCTTTTGCGCACATGAGCGAGCAAGAGAAGGATTTCATCCCGGTGTCCGAATGGCCCAGAGTGTTTCTGGCCGCGCGTATCTGGTTCGCCATTTATGCCGGAGTGGTTGCTGCGGCACTGTATCTGCAAAGCTGGTTACCCCTCATGTACGTCGGTTTGCCCATGCTTTATGGCGGCTGGCTGTCTTACCTGTTCGGCCTTACTCAACATGTGGGGCTGGCTGAAGACGTGCTCGATCATCGCAGCAACTGCCGCACTATCTACATGAACCGCGTGCTGCGCTTTCTGTACATGAACATGAACTATCACCTTGAGCACCATATGTACCCGATGGTGCCGTATCACGCGTTGGCGCAACTTCATGAAGAGATCCGCCACGACTGTCCGCCGCCTTATGCCAGCCTCGGCGAAGCCTTCAAGGAAATTATTCCAACCCTCCTGAGGCAGCGCCGCGACCCGACCTACTTCATCAAGCGCCAGGTGTCACATGCTTCAGCGCCTGCCACCGCCGCACGTCCCCAGCCTGAAGCGACCTCCGGCTGACACTTTCCGGTTGTTCCCGAACGAGAGAGAAAAACCATGAACAATCAATGGATTGATGTATGCGCCGTGGGCGAAATTGATGAAGAAGACGTCATGCGCTTCGATCACGGCCCGCATACCTATGCCGTATACCGTTCCGCCGACAACGAATTTTTCGCCACGGCGGGCCTGTGCACCCACGAAAAGATTCACCTCGCCGACGGGCTGGTAATAGATCACGTCATCGAATGCCCTAAACATAACGGCCGCTTCGACTATCGCAATGGCAAAGCCCTGGGAGCACCCGTGTGCGTCAATCTCAAGACCTTTGCCGTACGGGTCGAAGCCGGGCGGGTTTTGCTTGCGGTCAGTGACTGAAAATCAGGAGTGCATGCCATGAATGCTCCATTGATTATCGTTGGCGCGGGTCATGCAGGTGGCCGTGCAGCGCTGACCTTGCGCGATCAGGGTTACGCTGGCCGACTGATACTGATCGGCGCCGAGCCGCACGTGCCGTATGAGCGCCCACCTTTGTCCAAGGGCGTGCTGCGAGGCTCCGTGGACCTGGCCGGTTGCAGCCTGTGTGCGGACACGCGCCTCACTGAGCTGGGTATCGAGCATCTGACCGACAACCCGGTAAAGAGCCTCGACCCGCAGGGTCATCGCCTGCAGTTGGCTGACGGCGATGAGTTGCCTTACAGCCGATGCTGTTGGCGACCGGGGGCAGGGCGCGTTGCCTGGCACAGATCCCCAGGCACCTGAGCAATGTTTTCTACCTGCGCACCCACGATGAAGCATTGGCGTTGCGGGGTGCCTTGATCCACGGTTCACGCCTGGTGATCATCGGTGCCGGGTTCATTGGCCTTGAAGTTGCGGCGACGGCGCGGGCTCTAGGCTGCCAGGTGACGTTGCTCGAAGCAGGCCCTCGTCTGGCCGGGCGCGTCTTGCCTGAAGAAGTGTCCCGGGCATTGCTGGATTTGCATCGGCAGCACGGCGTCGATGTACAACTCAATGTCGTGCTTGAAGGCGTGCAAGGCAATGAGCGCGCCGAGTCAGTGCTGCTGGTCGACGGCCGGAGTGTGCTTTGTGACGCAGTGGTTGTCGGCGTTGGCATGCAGCCGAACATCGAGCTTGCAGTAGCGGCTGGCCTTGCCGTGGGGCAAGGGATTCGTGTCGACGATCGACTGCGCACCAGCGCCCCGGACATCTTCGCCGCCGGTGATGTGTGTGAGTATCGCCTGCACCCGGAGGGGGTATATCAGCGGCAGGAGACCTGGCGCAACGCCGAAGCGCAGGGGCGCCACAGCGCATTGAATATGCTGGGGTACGATCTTCCGTTCCAGGAGGTGCCCGGCTTCTGGTCCGATCAGTACGACTGGAGCGTGCAGACAGTCGGTGTAACCACGCAGCCCCTGCCTTCAGCCAGCCGCGCATTGGCCTGCGGTGGGCGGTTGCTGTTCTACCTGGATGCGCAACAACGACTGCAGGGGGCCTGTGGCCTGGCGCTGGGCAACAGCGTTGCCAAAGATATCAAGCTGTGTGAGCGCCTGATCGTTGCCCGAACTCCGCTGAGCGTCACCATGCTCAACGACCCCGAGTGTTCGCTCAAACAACTGCTGAGGCTCTGACATGGACACATTTCTGGTATTTCAGTCGCTATGGGCCATGCAGGACCATCGTGGCCAGTGTGACGTTCCCATCGAGGCGCAACTGGACAGAATTGCCGCCGCCGGCTTTGACGGGATCACCGACCATTACTGGCATGCCCCCGATGTCATGCGGCTGCATGCCGCCGCAGAGGCCCGTGGCTTACAGATTGAAGGTCAGCTATTCCCACAGACAGTAGCCGATCTGGACAGGGCGCTTGAAGTTGCTTGCCGCTACGGTTGTCACCACCTGACTCTGCAGGCCGATGCACGTCCGCGGACGCTGGCCCAGGCGATCACGTTGATCGAGGGCTGGCAGCGTCTGGCCGAGCAGGTGGACTTTCCGGTTCTGCTGGAAACTCACCGTTACCGCCTTACCAGTGATCTGTTGTTTACCCTCGACGTGCTGGCGCAGATGCCGGACCTCAAACTGTTGGCTGATTTGTCCCACTACGTGGTAGGTCGGGAGTTGCCCGAGTCGGCGACGGCCGAGGACGACGAGCACATTCACAGCATCTTGCGCCATAGTTGGGGCTTTCACGGCCGTATAGCCAATAGTGAACAAGTGCAGGTGCCTTTGAGCTTTGCACAACACCGCCCCTGGCTTGAGCGGTTTTCAGCCTGGTGGCGTTACGGTATTGAAGATTGGCTGGCTCGACCGAATAAACCAGCCAGCCTGTCGCTGGGCCCACCCCCGTATGCAATCACAGGGAGTGACGGGCGCGAAATTTCAGATCGCTGGAGCGAGGCACTGTTACTCAAGGATCTGATTCGCGGAATCTGGAATGATTGCCGGGCAAGGGTCTGACGGGTTCAGCCCGCTTGATGCGAATAGTGAACTCTTCAAAAGCATACCGATGTGTACATTTTAGGTTGACGACCCATCGCCAACGGTTTAAAACTATACACGTCGGTACAGTTTTGGTGGTCTCGCAGTTCATTGCAGACTGACACACATCCAGAACAGTCCGGCAGCGCCTCGCAGAGCAGTCTGATGATGATCGATTAAATGCCGTGCAACGCGGTAAGTCGCGATCATGGATGGCCCTGCATCAGGCAAGAGAGTGCTCCGAGATACAGTGCCTCTGGAAAACGTGCTTCTGGATAAACAGTCCCGGGATATTACCAGTGCCCTTCAAAGGTACTGCCCGTTACGGTGCGTGCCTGATAGTGGTCGGGCTCTGGGATTGACGGTGAGTGCTTGAATTTCAATAACCTGATCACGCTGGAGAGTTCTGCATGCACTACGTTAAAAACATGAAGTTGGCCGGGCTGTTGTTATTGGTTTTTCTGGTCACGGGGTGTGCCAGTCACGAGCCGTCGCCTTATTCAGGAATCGAGTCATCACTTGAAATGCGGCCCAACAAACAGGACAGCTCGGGTCGTATTCCCTTCAAGTACTCGACGTCAGTCAACTGGAACCAATACGATAAAGTAATGCTTGAACCTGTGGTGATCTACTCGGGAGCGGATGCGCAATTTTCAGACCTGGAGCGCAACGAAAAGACCGTCCTGGCCAACGACATGACAGTCAGGTTCTCTGAAGCCCTGGGCAAGCATTTCCGGTTCACCGACACACCTTCACGCGGGACAATGCGCATTCGCCTCACCCTGACCGGGGCCGAGACCACTGTTACCGGGCTGTCTACATTCTCGCGATTCGATATCGGCATGGGGTCATATAACCTCGTTCAGGCCTCCAGAGACCGTGAAGGTACGTTTACCGGGTCCGTCAGCTACGCGGTCGAGATTTACGATGCGTCCACTTCGCAGCTTCTGGAGTCCTATGTCACTCGGCAATACCCTAAGGTTTATGACATAAGCTCGACCTTCGGGCGCTTGTCGGCGGCGCAGGCCGGCATTTCCAGAGGCGCAGATGAGCTGGTCGAGCTGTTGCTCTCAAAGTAGAGCAGCCTTGGGAAGCCCGGCCTCATAGCCGGGTCTTCCTGTCAGTCGAACACCTGAGAACTGAAAATGCTATTTATGAATAATAAAATAAATATAAATCAAAAATAATAATATTAGCTTATGACCAAATAGAATTATATTTTCAAAATTGATTCCGTTATGTTTGGTTTCAACAGCCTACCCCTTACCTCGGATGGTACCAATCGTTATCGGGATTCTGCGCTTCAGGCCGCCGTCGAGTGCGCCATGACCGAGGGATAAACCATTCCCCTCAAGCAGAATCGTTGGAAGGGAGTTCGACGTATGTTGCCTGTTCAAGCCTGCCACTGGCTTTATTCCTCTCGCCCTGTCGTTACCAGGCGCTGCGCGACACTTCTGCCGCCAACCGGCTTCTCACCCCACCGCTAGCTCATCGCGCAGGTTTTACCTGCACAGCCTGAAACGTGCGTACCGCGCTGTCCCGACGACAGCAGGAGCGCCCGACTTTGCGATTTGCATGCATGGCTTCAATGACGGCCATGTCTGGAGTGGATATGAAGCAAGCCTTACACCGTGCCCGAGCGTTGTCTGTTGCGCCGGGTTTCTGCCCGCTGGCGTTGGCGATAGGGAGCGTGTTGCTGTCAGGGGCGATTCAGGCCGAGGAAAAAACCTCCGAGGATGAGCGTCGCACCTTGTCCACCGTAGTAGTCACCGGTAATCGCGGTGCCGAGCAGCGCACCGTGACCAGCAGCCCGGTGCCGATCGATGTGGTCAGTGCCAAACAATTACAGAGTACTGGCAAGCCCGGCCTGATGGAGGCATTGAGCGCGGTCATCCCATCTCTGACACTGCCGGAAAAAACCGGTTGGGACGCCAGCGGCATTGCCCGTGCGCCCAACTTGCGTGGTTTAAGTGCCGCCGAGGTGCTGGTGTTGGTCAATGGCAAACGCCGCCATACCAGCGCGACTCTTAATATCAACGGCATCAACACCGGCGCTGCGCCGGCAGACCTCGATCTGATCCCGATCAGCGCCATTGATCATGTCGAAGTGTTACGCGATGGCGCGGCGGCTCAATATGGCTCCGATGCCATTGCCGGGGTGATTAACGTCATCCTCAAGGCCGACACCAGCGGCGCCTCGGTGACCAACGCCGGGCTCGGTTATGACGGCAAGAAGCAGACCGTGCAGCAAAGCCTCAACAAAGGCTTTGAGATTGGCGACGGCGGTATCGTGCAACTGGCGCTGGATGCCCGCAGCCAGAATGACGACAACAAGGCCAGCGCCAATGGCTACAGCTACGAACAAGCCTACGACCTGGCGGGCAAGTCCACGTATGGCGGTTACGGCACGCCGAAAACCAATCTGCTGACCCTGGGTTACAACGCCGAGCTGCCGATCGATGGCAGTTTCAGTCTGTATTCCTTCACCACCTATTCGCGTCGCAAGGCCGAGCAGGGGCAGAATTTTCGCCTGCCGACCATCACCAACACGATCACCACCGGGCCCAATGGTTATCCGGCGGGATACACGCCGACCTGGTACATCGATGAAGACGATTTTCAGGCTGCGTTTGGCGGTAAAGGTACGCTCGGTGAATGGGACTGGGATCTGTCCAGCACTTACGGGCGCAACGAGGCGGAGCAGGGCACCACGCATAACCAGAACCCGTCGCTGGGTGAGGCCACGCCCAACAGCTTCACCTCAGGAACGTGGATCTCCACCGAGCTGACCACCAATCTGGACTTCAAACGCGGCTTCGACGTCGGCCTGCAAAAGCCCCTCGACGTGTCTTACGGCTTTGAGCATCGGCGCGACACCTATGAGGTGCAGGCGGGCGACTATGAATCCTATGCCAACGGCGGCTACTGCGTTGCGCCAGGCAACTGTGCATCTTCAGGCGCGCAGGTCACTAACGGCATTTCGCCGGATGAAGAAAGCAGCGCCTCGCGCAACAGTGTCGCCAGTTATGTCGACGTAGGCTTCAACCCTGTGCCTGACTGGTATGTCGGCAGCGCATTGCGCTATGAACATTACAACCAAGGTGTGGGCGCGACCCGCAGCGGCAAGCTGACCACACGCTACGACTTCACCCCGCAGTTCGCCGTTCGCGCTACCGTCAGCAATGGCTTTCGTGCGCCATCCCTGGCCAACAGCCTGTTCAGTGCACGTTCGACCACTTACGGCGTGGTGGACGGCGTGTATCAGTCGATCAATTACGGCGTATTGCCGACCGGCTCGGGTGCCGCCAGAGCGTTGGGTGCCGAGGACCTCAAGCCGGAGCGCTCCACCAACTTCAGCCTCGGTTTCACCCTGACGCCTACCGATCAGCTGACCCTGACCGCCGACGCCTACGTGATCAATCTGCGTGACCGCATCACCCTGACCGGCACTCTGCTGGGTGATGAAGTCACTCAGGTGCTGCTCAACAACGGCATCGATTCAACGTCGGGCGGCCAGTATTTCATCAACGGTGCCGACACCCGCACCAAGGGTCTGGATCTGGTCAGCAACTACAGCCAGGACCTTGGGCAGTTCGGGGCGGTGAAGTGGACGGCGGCGTTCAACTGGAATCAGACAAAGATCCTCAGCTACAAGGAATCCACCTCGATCCTCGGTACTTCCTATGAGCTGATGGACCGCGAAGCGCGCAATCTGATTACCGGCGTGCAGCCGCGTACCAAACTGATTCTGGGCGGCGACTGGAGCATCGAGCGCTTCAACCTGAACCTGGCGCTGACCCGTTACGGTTCCTACAAAGAGGTCAACTCCTCAACCAATCGCGATCTGGATCGGGTGTACAGCGCCAAGTGGATCACCGATCTGGACCTCGGCTACAACCTCAGCAAAAACCTCAACGTTGCCATCGGCGCAAAGAACCTGTTCGACATCTATCCAAAGAAACAGGGGGTTCCCAGCAGCACCATGGTCAGCAGTTACGGCACCTATTCGCCCTACGGTTTTACCGGCGGTTACTACTACACCCGGCTGACTTACGCCTTTTAAGGCCAGCACCTGAAAACCCCTATTGAGTGCGAGGAACAAGCATGCCCACTGTCGCCAAACCCTATGACTTCATCGACGAGACCAGCCGTTACCCGCTGCGCCAGAGCCGGGTAGCACAACCACCGATCAAGGCGTTGCAAGTAGTACCCGCCCGGCATCCCGGTCGCTGGGTGGGGTCGATATTCGCTGCACTGGTGCTGGTCGCCATCGTGCATTCGCTGGCGACCAATCCGCGCTGGGAGTGGGGCGTGTTCGGGCAATGGTTCTTCTCGCCGTCAGTGCTGCGCGGCCTGGCCCAGACGTTGTTGCTGACACTGCTCAGCACCGTGTTCAGCATCATTCTCGGCACGGCGCTGGCGCTGGCACGCCTGTCGGGCTCACCGCTGCTGGCGGCGCTGGCCTGGGGCTACATCTGGTTTTTCCGCTCGATGCCGGCGCTGCTGGTGTTGATCATTCTCTACAACTTCGCCTACCTGTACGACCACATCGTACTGGGTGTGCCGTTTACCGATCTGGTCTTCGCCGAATGGTCAACGGTCGACGTGCTCAGTCAATTCACCGTGGCGGTCCTGGGCTTGAGCCTGATGCAGGCGGCGTATACCGCAGAAATCATTCGTGGCGGGCTGATCGGTGTCGATGCTGGCCAGCATGAAGCCGCCGCAGCCCTGGGCTTGCCGGCTTCGCGTCGGGTTTTCCGCATCATTTTGCCCCAGGCACTGCGCTCGATCCTGCCTTCGGGCTTCAACGAAATCATCGGCCTGGTCAAAGGCACTTCCATTGTTTACGTGCTGGCCTTGCCTGAGCTGTTTTACACCGTGCAGGTCATCTACAACCGTACCCAAGCGGTGATTCCGCTGCTGATTGTTGCCACTGTCTGGTATCTGATCATTACCACGCTGTTGACCAGCGCGCAGTACTACGTCGAGCGACACTTTGCTCGTGGCACGGCGCGTGTTTTGCCGCCCACGCCCTTGCAGCGAGTGCGCGGCTGGTTGAAGGAGAAGCATCATGAGTGAAGCCTCTGCACCCGTGCGCGCAGGGCGCATTCAGATCCAGGGCGTGGGCAAACGCTTTGGCAGCCAGCAGGTGCTCAGGGATATTGACCTGAGCATTGAGCCGGGCAAGGTCACGGTGATTCTCGGGCCGTCCGGCTCGGGCAAGTCCACGCTGTTGCGCACCATTAACCACCTGGAAAAGATCGACAGCGGTTACATCACCATCGAC
The DNA here is from genome assembly GCF_058129925.1 of Pseudomonas sp. Pme6b. Lineage (NCBI taxonomy): Bacteria > Pseudomonadati > Pseudomonadota > Gammaproteobacteria > Pseudomonadales > Pseudomonadaceae > Pseudomonas > Pseudomonas sp. Pme6b. The sequence continues at coordinate 3,396,183 of NZ_CM176704.1, read as the reverse complement.
GGCGACTACGTTGGTTATCGGCGCAAGGGTGATCTGCTCTATGAGCTCAAGGAGCGCGAAATCCTCAAGCGGCGCATCGAGGTCGGCTTCGTATTCCAGAATTTCAACCTGTTCCCGCACCTCACTGCCTGGGAAAACATTGCTGAAGCACCGTTGGCCCATAAACGCTGGAGCAAGGCCGAGGCGCAGGCAAGAGCAGGTGAACTGCTGGCCAGGGTTGGCCTGGCAGACAAAGTGGACGCTTACCCACGCCAGCTTTCCGGAGGCCAGCAACAGCGCGTCGCCATTGCCCGTGCGTTGGCGCTGGACCCCAAGGTGCTGCTGTTTGATGAACCTACCTCAGCCCTCGACCCCGAGCTGGTCGGCGAGGTACTGGATGTCATCAAAGGGCTCACGCAACTGGGTGTCACGCTGGTGGTCGTCACCCACGAGATCGGCTTCGCCCGGGAAGTGGCGGATCACGTGGTGTTTCTCTGCGATGGCCAGTTGATTGAGCAAGGCCCCCCGGAACAAGTGTTCCACCAACCCCGACACCCTCGCACCGCTGCCTTTCTCGGCAAGGTGCTGTGAATTTCCCGCTTTCAAGGAGTGATTGCTGATGCTAGTGAATACCGCCCGCGTAGCCCTGCTGACGATAGCCGTCAGCGTGGCGCAAAGTGCTTTTGCTTCCACCGCGCAACCGGTCGACCTCAGTCCTGACCGGCAACGCATTCATGTACCGCGCAACGAAGCGGCCATTGCGCAGATCCCGGCGGGCTTCAAGTTTGCCCAGCCAGGCAAGTTCACCGTGGCCGTCTCCGGTGTGGCGGGGCCGCCCCTGGCGCTGCTGGCCAATGATGACAAGACCACCATCGGCAGCGAGGCCGACACCGCGCAACTGGTGGCGGACAGCCTGGGCCTGCAATTGAACGTGGTGCAGACCAGTTGGGAGGACTGGCCACTGGGCGTCAGTTCGGGCAAATACGACGCAGTCATCAGTAACGTCACCGTGACCGAAGCGCGCAAGAAACGCTTCGATTTCGCCACCTACCGCCAGGATGTCCTGGGCTTCTATGTCAAGACCAACAGCAAAATCAGCGAGATAAAACAGGCGTCGGACATCGCGGGGCTGAAGATCATCGTCGGCTCCGGCACCAATCAGGAAAAGGTCCTGTTGGTGTGGAACGAGGCTAACGAAAAGGCTGGTATCAAGCCTGCGCTGTTGCAGTATTTCGATGATCAGGCGGCTGCGCAGCTTGCCATTCAGTCGGGGCGCAGTGATGCGCTGTTCGGGCCCAATTCGGTGTATGCCTACTCGGCCGCCATCACCGGAGGCATCAAGCGGGTCGGCACGGTTAACGGCGGCTGGCCACTGCAGGCTGATATCGCCGTGACCACGCGCAAGGACAACGGTCTGGTCAAACCGATTCATACCGCCCTTGAAGGCGCGATTGCCGGCGGGCAGTACGAGCAAGTGTTGCAGCGCTGGGGCCTGGATGTGGAGCGCGTCGACAAGTCGCTGATCAACCCGCCCGGCTTACCGGATTGAGGCCTTCAAGGGAGCAAATGACATGGGACTGACACGACGTGAAGCACTTTCCAGCATTGCTGCGGTAGGTGGCGAAAAAGCCGTCAAGGACGCGCTTGCGGTACTGGGGCTGGGGCCTTCATCACACCGGCGGCCAAAACCTCTTAAACTCGGAAGCGGGCTGGGGCAGGGCACTCGCGTACTGGTGCTGGGTGCCGGAATCGCCGGGCTGGTGACTGCGCTGGAATTGACGCGGGCAGGGTTTACCGTGCAAGTGCTGGAGGCCCGTGATCGAGTGGGCGGCCGCAACTGGACGTTGCGCAGCGGCGATCAGGTGGACTACAAGGACGGTCGCACGCAGACCGTGGGCTTTGATCCCGGGCTGTATTTCAATGCCGGGCCAGCGCGGATTCCCAGCCAGCACCGCACGCTGCTCGACTATTGCAGCGAGCTGGGGGTGCCGCTTGAAGTGCTGGTCAACAGCAGCCATGGCGCTCAGGTCCGCCCGGACCTGCAACAGCCCACGTTCACTGTCGGCCAGGCTATCAACGACGCCCGCGGCCACCTCTCGGGTCTACTGGCCACGGCGGTGCAGCGCGATGCTCTGGACGATGTGTTGAGCGGCGAAGAGCGTCAGCGCCTGTTAGCGTTTTTGCAGGTGTATGGCGACCTCTCGCAGGAACTGGCTTATGAGGGCAGCCTGCGTTCCGGACATCAGGAGTCGCTCTCGCATCCGGGGGCATTGCCGACCAGTGCGCAGCCGGTAGGGCTGGAGCGCCTGCTGCATCCCGAGCTGTGGGGCGCGCTGCTGCACACTGAGTTTCCCGAGTTCTCGGCGACCATGTTTCAGCCGGTCGGCGGTATGGACCGCATCACCGACGCCTTTTACCAGCGCCTCACTGAACAGGTGCAACTGGGCGCGCAGGTGCGCCAGATTCGTCAACTGGAAGACGGTGTGGCGGTCACCTATCACGACAGACACAGCGGCCGCGAACAGGTAGTACGCGCCGATTACCTGGTCTCGACCCTGCCGTTGCCGTTGCTGGCCAGGCTGGATACCGACTTCAGCAAGCCGGTCAAGGCTGCTTTGCTGAGCACCCGCAACGATCAGGCGACCAAGGTGGCGTGGCAATCCCCGCGCTTCTGGGAAACCGATTACCGCACCTATGGCGGGTTGTCCTGGATCGACCATCCGGCGCGCCTGCTGTGGTACCCGAGCAATGACTTGAACACCCGCGATGGCCTGCTCGTCGCCGGTTACGTGACCGGGGAGGGTGCCGACGTGTTCGGCGCGAAACCGTTCGAGGCGCAATACGCAGCCTCCAGAGAGGCGGTCGAACTGCTGCATCCCGGTTACTCGCATCACCTGCGTAACCCGTTGGCCGTGTCCTGGGAGCAGATTCCTTACAGCGAAGGCCCGTGGCTGCAACGCGAACATTTCCCGGCCGACGCCAGCGCCTTGCTGGATGAACCTCATGGCCGGGTTTACTTCGCTGGCGACGGGCTGGTGCAGAGCGGCGTGGGTATCTGGCAGGAATCAGCCGCCAATTCGGCGCGCCATGTGGTCGGGCAACTGGCCGAGCGGGTTATCCAGCAACGACAGACGGCGGCCCTCACGGCGTCCTGAGCCTTTATTGCAGCATCAACATCCATTGAGGAGTGACACCATGAGCGACAGCATTCAACGTACCAGCGTCGGCGATTTTCCAATCTCGCAAACCGTGACTGTGCCTGCCTCGGCCATTCTGGTGTTCATCAGCGGCACTTTGCCCGACCTTGCCGACCCACACGCTCCGGCGGGTACGCCTGCCGCCTATGGCAACACTGAAGTGCAGAGCGTTTCGGTGTTCAACAAACTGCGCAATATCCTCCGGCAACAGGACCTTGATCTGGGCGATATCGTGCAGTTGCGGGTGTTTCTGGTGGGGGCCGAGGAAACCGGCGGCAAGCTTGACTTTGCAGGCCTGCAGGCCGGTTACACGCAGTTTTTCGGCACCCCCGAGCAACCCTTGAAACCTGCGCGCACCGCTTTGCAGGTGGTGGCGCTGCCGTTGCCCGGTGCGCTGATCGAAGTGGAAGCGGTAGCGGCCAGGCAGGCTTGAGCACCTTTCCTTCCCGGTAGCCTTTAAAGCGAGGGCTTCGATGGGTCAGCCTTTATCGGGCACAACGTTTTCCCAGTGCATCAGTAGATCTTCGCGCAGCATGCCCAATGCCTGTCGTTGGGTCTTCAGGTCTGGTGAGAAAAATGCCGCATCAAATATGATGCCCATTCGCTCCTGGCTCTGCTCTGCTTGCAATTGCGCCTTTTTCGCCTGCTCGGGTTGCATGTCCGAGAAACTGAACACCGGGAGCATATTGCGTGACCAGCTCTCGGGCAAAGGCTGACCGCTGGCGAGCAAGGCACCGGCATAACACTCAGCCAATTGCTGCGAGCCGCGCATCATTCCGGCTCTGTACAACTCCTGCTCGGTGCGGCTTGACGCAAGCCGGGGATAGATCTGGGCAGCGGCTTTGGCGACTTCACTGATGGCGTCATCGTCGCCGCCGAAGAACGCTTTCAGCAGCGTATCTTCGCCGACAGCACCTTCAATACGTTTCGCCGCAGCGGGCCATGAGTCTCCTGTGGCCAGTTTGAAACCGTGATAAGGGTCTTTGGCCAGAGGGATAGGCAAGAGGCGTTTCGGCGTGGGTAGTTTTTCCGTCAGATGAGTGGTCAGGCCTTCGTTCAAGGCTTTCCAGTGCCGATGATCAATGTGACGACCCCTGAACTCCGGGTGGGTGTAACAGTGTATGAACTCGTGCCCTGCGACCTCGGCCGGGTGACTTTCAAGCGCAATGTTGGGGTTCAGCTTCACCTGACGGGTTTTAACGTTCCACTGACCTGCGACGCCAGGGGGAATGTCGTGAGTGACGTCTGCCTTTGCTTTGAAACAGTTACTGTCTTTGGGAATGTAGGCGCCGTAACGCTCCAGAACCGTTCTGTTTCCCTGATCCAGATCGTTCTGAGAAGAGCGATGCTTTAAACTCATGGCCGCCCATATACTGCCTCCAGGATCTTTTGCAAAATCATCCGGATGCCTTGTCAATCGACATCCTGTCGAGAGCGCAAGGGTTCCTACCATCAGTTTCACAAAAAGCCTGACTGGATCAATCCCCGGCTCTCGCCGAGCGCGTGCAGCTCCATTGTTGTCTGCAGCCGCGCTGCCTGAGTTTTCCTGAGCCGCCTGCGGTTCTCCACCTGACGATGTGCCGGACGCTCGTAGGCGTAACGACGATGGCGCGTCCATCGGTGGCAGTGGTCGCTGACCTTGCGCTGCATCCAGTCGCATTGGCGTGGGGCTTGTGGGGCCCTCGACGGCATGGGAAGCAGCGGCTTGTGCGGTAGGGGCAATCCCGTTCAACGTCGGCTTGTTCAACATGGGCTCTGTCCTCAGCGCTAACGCAGGCGCTGCGCGGTGTTACGCAACTCCTGCGTTGTTTCGGCAAAGTTAGCCAGCAGATTTTCGAATCGGGTCTTGTCCAGTGCGAGAAAGTCATGCTCGTAGGAATACACCAACGTGTTCTCGTCCGGGTTGATGGTCAACGCGCCGCGTCGTAGCCGCAGGCCCGGAAAAGCATGGGCAAGCAGCTTGCGCAAGAGGATGTCGTCCTGAGGGTCGGCACGCAGATCGATGATCTCTGCCAACATCGTGAGGCTATCGCCGTTCACATGCAGTGTGAGGTTCATTCCTTCCTGCCACTGTACGGCCTGTGTCGCAGAATTTCCGTTGGCCGCCTGACCACGCCTATCAAGCAGCTTTTGTAGAGTGGAGGATGAGTTCATTGCCAGTATCCGTAGAAAACCATATCGACGGTGAGTGGCTGGAACGCACGCTGTGGTTCCCGGTATCTCGATTAACCTGTGGGAACTGTCGAGACCGGCAACTCCAGAATAAAGTGGTCAGCACAACCTCTGACTTCTGCGAATCACCGCCGTCCGGCCCGTGTGCTCACGTCCACCCACACCGCCAGCACGAGGATGCCGCCCTTGACGATCATCTGCCAGTAACTGTCGACGTCGAGCATGGACATGCCGTTATCGAGACTGGTGATGACCAGCGCGCCAAGCAGGGCACCGTAGACAGTGCCCGAGCCGCCGCGCATGGACGTGCCGCCGATAAAACAGGCGGCAATGGCGTCCAGTTCGCCCATGTTGCCGGCCGAGGGAGAGCCTGCAGCCAGGCGTGCGGTATTGACCAGCCCGGCGAAGGCACACATGACGCCCATGATGCCGAAGATCCACAGTTTTACGGCCTGTACGTTGATGCCGGATAACCGCGTGGCTTCCATGTTGCTGCCCACCGCATAGACGCGCCGTCCGAAAACCGTCTGGCTGGTGACATAACTGAACATACCGAGCAGGACCAGCAACAGCAATACCGGAACGGGGATTCCGTCGTAGCTGTTGAGCACATAGACAAACCCGCCCAACACAGCGCCGATCAATACCACGCGTAACACATCACGGATCATCGAATGTGCCGCCAGCCCGTGCAGGGCTCTATTGCGCCGTTGTTTCCAGGTCAGGAACAGCGTCAGGGCCAGCAACAGTACGCCAAGCGCTGTACCGACAGAGTGCGGCAAATATCCCTGGCCGACGTAGACCAGCGAAGGCGATACCGGGGCGATGGTCGTGCCGCCGGTAATCCCCAGAAGAATGCCGCGAAAGGCCAGCATACCGCCCAGCCCGACAATGAAGGAGGGAATACGCAGGTAGGCCGTCATGTAGCCGTTTGCCAGACCGATCATCAAGCCGCACAGGGCCACCAGACTCAGATTGGCCAGCAGCGGCACGTGGTAAACCACATCCAGAATCGCCGCCAGCCCCCCGAGCAGGCCCAGCAATGAACCCACCGACAGGTCGATCTCGCCACTGATGATCACCAATACCATGCCGCAAGCCAGAATGCCGGTGATGGACATCTGCCGCAGCAGGTTGGAAAGGTTGCGCGGGGTCAGAAACCCTCCATCGGTCTGCCAACTGAAGAACAGCCAGATCACTGCGATGGCAATCACCAGCGCAAGCATTTTGTAGCGGGTGAAGAACTGTTTGACCTGGTTCATCTATGCGGTCTTCCGGGCATTATTGTCAGGGGCATCGGGGTGGCTGAGCGCAGCGGCGAGCACCTGTTCCTGAGTGAGTTCATGGTTGATGAAGTCGCCGCGCAACTGGCCTTCGCCAATCACCAGCACACGGTCGGAGACTCCCAGTACTTCGGCCAGCTCCGAAGAGACCATGATGATTGACACACCTTCGGCCGCCAGCGCGCCCATCAGCTTGTAGATCTCGTACTTGGCACCCACATCGACGCCACGGGTCGGTTCGTCGAGAATCAGAACGCGCGGGCGGGTCAGCAGCATCTTCGCCAGCACGGCTTTCTGCTGGTTGCCACCGGACAGGCTGGTGATCGGCAGGAACGGGCTGGCCGTCTTGAGGTGCATGCGCGAGATTTCCCGGTCGATGCTGCCCAGCTCGGCTTCGGCATCGATGCGGGTCATTTTCGAGTAGGTATCGAGAACCGCGAGGGTGATGTTCTGACCAACGCCCAGGTCCGGAATAATGCCCTGACGCTTACGGTCTTCCGGGACCATGCACAGGCCGGCGCGGATTGATTTGAGCGGCGTGCGCGTGTCGACAGGTTGGCCGTCCAGCCACACTTCGCCGGTATATCGGCCCGGGTAGGCACCGAACAGAGCGGACACCAGTTCGGTGCGACCCGCGCCTACCAGCCCGGCAATGCCGAGAATTTCCCCGCGCTTGAGAGCAAACGAAATGTCGTCGACCCGTTTGCGTCCGGGGTTATCGACGTCGTAACAGGTAATGTTTCGCGCCTCGAAAATCACCTCGCCGATCTCATGGGGTTCGGTGGGGTAAAGGTTGCTCATTTCGCGACCGACCATCTGGGTGATGATCTTCGGGATGTCCATGTCCGACATTGCGGTGGTGGCGATGTGCTTACCATCGCGGATCACCGAAATGGTGTCGCACACGGCCGCCACTTCATCGAGTTTGTGCGAAATGTACACGCACGCCACGCCCTTGGCTTTCAGATCACGAATGATGTCCAGCAGCACCTCGATTTCCGAGCGGGTCAGGGCCGAGGACGGCTCGTCGAGGATCAACAGACGAGCTTTCTTGTTCAGTGCCTTGGCGATTTCCACCAGTTGCTGATAACCGCCGCCGTACTGGGAAACCGGCAGAGCCACGTTCATGTCTGGCACTTTGAGCTCACGCATCAACACTTCGGCGCGATGGATCATGGCCGGGTAGTTCATGCGCCCACCCGGGAGCGTCAGTTCATGACCCATGAAGATGTTTTCGGCCACCGACAGGTCAGGCACCAGCGTGAGTTCCTGATGAATGATGACGATACCGGCTGCTTCCGTTTCGCTGATTGACTGCGCCTTGAGGGGGTTACCATCCCAGAGGATCTCGCCGTCCCAGGTGCCGTAGGGGTAAACCGCTGACAGCACCTTCATCAGCGTGGACTTGCCCGCGCCGTTTTCGCCGCACAGGCCGACGCATTCACCGGGCCGGACCTTTATGTCAATGCCGTTCAGGGCTTTGACGCCGTCAAAGGTTTTGACGATGCCGTTCATTTGCAACAGATAGTCGGACATGGCACAGGCTCACACGGGGATCCAAGGGCGTGCCTGAGCCTGCGCAGCCGTGCTGCACAGGCCCAGGCTTTCTATCGACTGATTATCGATAGCTCACTGGCCGCCCATCTGCGCCTTGGTGTAGAACCCGTCTTTCTCCAGCAGGTCGATGCTGTCCTTGGTCAACGGTGTCGGGGTCAGCAGGATGGTGTCGACTTTCTTGCTGCCATTGTCGTACTGCGCGGTAAAGGCAGGCTTCTCGTTGCGCACCAGTTGCACCGACAGTTTGGCGGCTTCGCTGGCAATCAGCTTCAGCGGCTTGTAGACGGTCATGGTCTGGGTGCCATCAATGACCCGCTTGACCGCCGCCAGGTCCGCATCCTGCCCCGAGATAGGCACTTTGCCGGCCAGTTTCTGTGCGGCCAGCGCCTGAATCGCGCCCCCGGCGGTGGCGTCGTTGGAAGCAACGATGCCATCGATCTTGTTGTTATTTCGGGTCAGGGCATTTTCAACAATGCTCAGGGCTTCAGTGGGGTTCCATTCCTTCACCCACTGTTGGCCGACGATTTTGATATCGCCCTTGTCGATGGCTGGCTGCAGCACCTTCATCTGACCTTCGCGCAGAATCTTGGCGTTATTGTCTGTGGGTGCGCCGCCCAGCAAAAAGTAGTTGCCCTTGGGGGCTGCTTTCAGCACGCCGCCGGCCTGCATTTCGCCGACCTTTTCGTTATCGAAGGAGATGTAAGCATCGATCTCGGCGTTGAGGATCAGCCGGTCATAAGACACCACTTTGATCCCGGCCTTCTTGGCTTCGGCAACGGCATTGGTCAGCACGGTTGCGTTGAACGGCACGATGACAAGCACATCGACGCCGCGAGAGATGAGGTTTTCGATCTGCGATATCTGTTTCTGCTCGTTGGCATCCGCCGACTGTACGTAGACCTTGGCGTCCAGTTTCTCCGCTGCCGCAACGAAGTAATCACGGTCGCGTGACCAGCGTTCCAGACGCAGGTCATCAATGGAAAAACCGATTTTCGGGTGGGCGGAGTCGGCCATGACCGGCAGGGACAGCAAGGCCAGAGCGCTGGCAAGCAGCGTGCGTTTCAGGGTGTTCATAGGGTGCGTCCTTTTATTGTTGTTCGAAAGACACTTAATGATGTGCAGCGTAATGCCGGTGCAACTGTAGAACGTTGTCGGACGCCGCGGGCACAGATTTGTCGTGAGAATGTCACTGCGGCGTCCGTTCAGCCTTGCTTCAGGAGTAGATAAAGCGGTTGACCACTCCTTCAAGCAATTCCTGCCGACCGCTGACGGCTTGTGGGTTGAGGTCGTTGGCGAACGCATGCTCGGCCAGCGAAGCGAGACTGAAACCTCCGCTCAGTACGGATTGGCCAAACGGCTGCTGCCAGCCTGCGTAGCGCTGGTCCTTGAACTGCTGAAGCTTATCGTTCTGCACCATCGCCGCAGCGCGCTCCAGCGCCAGGGCGAGCACGTCCATGGCGGCAACGTGGCCGTGGAACAGGTCGACTTCGTCGAGGCTCTGACGACGGACCTTGGAATCGAAATTGTAGCCGCCATTGGTGAAACCACCGGCCTTGAGAATCTCGTAGGTGGCGAGGGTCATCTCCTCGACGCTGTTGGGGAACTGGTCAGTGTCCCAGCCGTTCTGCGGGTCGCCGCGGTTGGCATCGATGCTGCCAAAGATCCCCAGCGAGACTGCTGTGGCAATTTCGTGGTGGAAGCTGTGTCCGGCCAGGGTCGCGTGGTTGGCTTCGATGTTGACCTTGATCTCTTTTTCCAGACCGTACTGCTGCAGAAAACCGAACACCGTAGCACTGTCGTAATCGTACTGATGCTTGGTGGGCTCCTGCGGCTTGGGCTCGATCAGCAAGTCGCCTTTGAAGCCAATCTTGTGTTTGTGCTCGACCACCATACGCATGAAGCGGCCCAACTGTTCGCGCTCCTGCCTGAGGTCCGTATTGAGCAGGGTTTCGTAGCCTTCACGACCGCCCCACAGGACGTAGTTGGCCCCTTTGAGTCGCTGGGTGGCGTTCATGGCACTGAACACCTGAGTCGCGGCGTAGGCAAATACTTCAGGGTCCGGATTGCTGGCGGCCCCTGCGGCAAAACGCGGGTTGCTGAAACAGTTAGCGGTGCCCCACAGCAGCTTGATCCCGGTTTGCTCCTGATGACGCTCCAGCTGATCAATCATCTGCGCGAAGTTGTTGCGATACTCCTTGAGCGAGCTGCCTTCCGGTGCCACGTCGGTGTCATGGAAGCTGTAGTAGTCGATGCCGAGTTTGGAGAAAAACTCGAAAGCTGCTTCAGCCTTGCCGATAGCCAGCTCCAGCGGGTCCCCGGAACCTTGCCATGGACGCTTGAAAGTGCCGACACCAAACATGTCGGCGCCCGGCCAGACGAACGTGTGCCAGTAGCAGGCCGCCATGCGCAAATGCTCGCGCATGGGTTTGCCGAGAATCAGTTTGTCGGCATCGTAGTGACGAAAGGCAAGGGGCGAGTCGCTGTCAGGGCCTTCGTAGCGAACCTTGTCGACGGCGGGGAAGTACGGCATCTGCGTTTTCCTTATTGTTCTTGGCGATGCCTCGATACTAGCAACGGCCCCAGGCCTGCTGATTATGAAAATCGTCAACGCGCAGTGCGATTTTGAGTATTGAGATTGGTCCTTTGCGGGCCTAGTCTGTGTTGAGCGATGTAGTGCTTATCGAATCAATATAAAAAACCGGCATAAAAATAATGAAAACCGTACCCCCCGTTCACCGTATTGCACTGTTGTTCAACGGCAGCAAAATCTATGACCGCGGCATCATCAGCGGCATCGGCAACTACCTAAGCAGTACCCGGGTGTCCTGGGATCTGTTTCTGGAGGAAGATTTTCTCTGTCGCCTGAAAGGCATCGAGCGTTGGCAGGGTGACGGGATCATTGCCGACTTCGACGACCCGCTGATTGGCGAGGCATTGGCTGGCATCAGGCTGCCGGTGGTGGCGGTAGGCGGTTCCTATCAGGATCAGCGCGCCTACCCGAAGGGCATTCCCTATGTCGCGACCGACAACCACGCCTTGATCAAGGCCGCCTACGAGCATTTGATAGTGGCCGGGCTGACCCGCTTTGCCTGCTTCAGTCTGCCTGAGGCTCAGGCCAATCGCTGGGCGCAGGAGCGCGAGCAGGCCTTTCGTCGACTGCTGCAGCGCGACGGCCTGCACGCCGAGGTTTATCGCGGCCTGGGCACCAGTGCACCGCTCTGGGACAGCGCTGTGGAACAGCAGATCGCCTGGCTGCAAAGCCTGCCCAAGCCTATCGGGATCATTGCCGTGACAGATGCCCGCGCCCGTCAGTTGTTGCAGGCCTGCCTGACTGCCGGAATTGCCGTGCCTGAACAAGTGGCGCTGATCGGCATCGACAACGATCCGTTGACCAGAACCCTCACGCGTGTCCCGCTGAGCTCGGTGGTTCAAGGCACCGACACAATGGGCCGAACCGCCGCGCGCCTGCTGCACCAGATGTTGCATAGCATGCCGTCTTCCGGCACCCACATTCTGATACCGCCGGACGCTGTCAACGTACAGGCTTCGAGTCTGCACCAACCGTTGGGGGACCCGTATGTCATGCAGGCGTTGCTGTTTATCCGGCAGTACGCGTGCCAAGGCATCAAGACCGCTCAGGTAGCCGCGTACGTGGGCGTTTCGCGCTCGTCGCTGGAAGCGCATTTTCGCCGGGTGCGGGGCTGTAGCGTGCATGACGAGATCCTGCGTTTCAAACTGGCCGCTGCCGCACACGGGCTGCAAAATACGGACTGCGCAATTGCCGACATCGCACGCGATTGTGGTTTCCGGTCGGCGCAATACCTGCATACGGTCTTTCGCCGGGAATTTGGTTGCACGCCGCGAGAGTACCTGCAAGGTGTCAATGCGGCAGTGCAATGCCCAGGTGCCTGAGAAGGTCAGGCAGCCACGACCCTTATCGTCCAGAAGTCGGTGGACAGATTTTCATCCAGCAGATAGCTGTACGGCAGGGTGAAGTAGCCTTCCATGCCCCAGCCAGTGCCCCATGAGTTGCGCAGGATGAAATGCTGATGGGCATCGTTGTAACCCACCGCCAACACGCAGTGCCCTCCGAGCATTTTTTCGTGAGGGCCCGGCATCGGGGCATGACCGGTCTGGGCGACTTTCTTGCTTTCAAAGCTCTCGTAGACGGAAAAACCAATGACAAACGGATAGCCTGCCGCCAGGCAGCCTTTCATCTGGTTGAGGTTTTGCGCAACCTTCTGGTAGGACACCGCTTTGTATTTTCTAGCGTCCTTGTAGCAGGCAGCCGGAGGTTTGACAGCGAACTTTTCAATGTCATAAGGCCACTCTTTTTCAGGGCAATCACCTTGCTCCGCTACACTTTTGATTCCGTGGCGGATCATCGCGCCGCTGTCCGAATCGACGGTATGCTCAATGACCCGTTCGTTGTAGTAGATAAACAACCGCGAGGGCTCGAATGCTGGCGTCAGCTTTTGCTTCATGCGATCAAACTGAATCGCTCCGGCAATACCGTTCGCGGTACAACTGCCCAGTTGGCCCTGGTCGTATACGGGCGGGCAATGGGGACGCAGATCAACCATGTGTGGGAGCGCCGCCAGCGCCGTTGTGGGGGCCGCATAAAGATGATCTCGATGATCAGGCAGATCGCGAATCCATCCATACTGTTTCACGGTATAGGTCATTTCGTATCTCCTTGTAAGACACTGTCGGAAAAGTTGACAGTCCTCATGTAAACAGGTTTTTGGCAGGCGCGGATTAAACTTCATTTAGTAAGTAGTGAGCTATGAGTTGGCCGAGTGGGCTCATTTGGCCAGTACTGTTAGTTGAGTAATAGGCCATGTGAATCAATTTTTAAATGAACTTGCGGAATAGAATTTCCGCTTTTTTCCGCGCTGGGTACGAGCCACAGAGATTTATCGAAAGTGGCAAAACGATACTGCTTTACAGACGCTTATCCTAAGCCTCATAAGCGTACCAGTCGGTACATTTAAATTGACAGCATGCGATGTCCGGGCTAAAAGAAACACCTCGGTACAGTTATGGGCAGGCGCGAGCCACCGCATGCAAGATGAGGGGTAGAGGGATGGAGACGATGCAACTGCATGAAATACTGGCTGCTCACCTGCGTATCGATAAGCCGCAAGCGCTTTGTAACCCTCAACGAGGGCAACGCAGCAGCGGTGAGATACTGGGAGGAGAATTTAACGGCGATCGATTGCAGGGGCAGGTTCTTCCGGGAGGTAGCCTTTTTCTCGTGCCCCAGGATGACAGCCTTGCACGATTCAGCCTGTACTACACCTTGCTGACTGACGACGGAATAAAGATAGATGTCGTCGGAGAAGGGCTCGTGGCCTTCGATGAAACGGACCGCGCGCCATTCTCCGAATCGCGCTGTCGGTGCACGTGCAGCAAACAGTTCAGCGTTCCTTCCGGCGCTCATGATTACCTGCTGAGAAACCTGTACGTCGGCAGATTAAATATAAAAGCCGGGGATGACCGCCTGCGTGTCAGTATTTATCAGGTTAACGAGATATAGAGAGCCTTCAAAGAAGCGCGTGGGTGTGAAAGCAAGTGTCAAGTGTGTTATCAAGGTATAAACCTTGTCGCTGACACTTGGCGGGTCGGCGTGATGGCGTTTAAATCATTTTTGCTGGTTATGTATATAACCAGAGACTGGTCAGTCTGACAGGGCGGCTTGCGTGCAGGCTGGGTTCAACCATTCTCAGTTTATCAATCGGGTTTGACGTGCTCGAAATTGTCCACCAATAAGCAATTCAAGCGTTACTTTCAAGGGCGTGAGGACGGTCTGTCGCCCACGCCGGATATATGTCTGGTTCATTTGGTTGTGGCGTGACCGTTACTGGCTGGCAAAAAAGCTTAGTCCTTTGCCGATCGCGCATTCATAACTCACCGGATTGCCGACCTGCTGGTAGCCGGGAACACTCAGCGTCGTCATGCTGAATACTGCACTGCCATTAGAGCGTATCTGGTAGCGAATGAACTGCTCGATGGGCTTGTTATCGCGATCGAGGGTGAAGTGGCTGTCCGAGAACGCGAGGGTGCCGTCGGGAGTGATGCGGTAGGCATCGATGCGTTTGCCGCCTTTGGTTTTGGACGGCTCGGCACCCGCGACCGAAGACTTGCATTGCCCAAGATCAATCGCCACAGCGACCGACTCTCCGGTGTTCAACGCCTGGACGATAGCGGGGTAGCTGACCAGCGCGTCGCCAGCGTGAGCAGCACCGGGCAGTGCAAGGGCAAGTAATGCGGCAGCGTAATAATGTTTCATGGCAACTCCAGTAAGTCAGTCTGAAGGTTGAAAAGACCGTCATCTCGTGGTTATCGAGCGTCGCGAAACCTACCATAAGGTTTCCTTGAAGTGGGCCCTGAATAGCAGTGGCACTGCTCTGATTCGACGTTCTTCATTCTTTTTCTCGATCAGCCGATAGAAATGACGGTGCTAATTTATTCGTCAGCCACGGGAAGGGGATTGAACATGCTGAGACAGCTGAAAATAGCCGCGCGGACCTCCGCCTGCTTTGCGTTGATGGTGGTGCTGGTGTTCGGGCTTGGTATTTTTAGCATTCAGCAATTGCACGGTATTCGTGAGCAATCGCTTGAAATCGAAAACGACGCGCTTCCAGGGATTGCGCTGGGTGACGATATTGCCCTGGCGGTCGAGAAAACCCGCACCACCGTGGCCAAAATGCTTGCCACGCATGATCTTGCGCAGGTAGCTCAGGCTCACAACGAGTTCCTTGAAAGGAAGGCCGGTTTCCAAAAGGCCGTAGAGGCCTACGACCCGCTGATCACCGATGATGAAGAGCGCGCGCTCGTAGAGGGTCTGAAGAGCACTTATCAGGGCTACATCGAGCGTGCCGAAAAGGTCTATACGCTGATCAACGAGAATCAGGCAGAGGCCGGAAGGTCGCTCGTCTGGGGCGAGATGAAGGCCATGGCGGAAAGTATCGAAGCCGCCCTTGGCAAGCTGGAAAAGATCAATGATGACTCCGAAGCCGAATCCAGCGCTGCAGCGACGTCGGTGTATGAAAACGCCCTGATAGTCACTCAGGGGGTTATGTTTCTGATGGTGTTGCTGACCGTATTGCTCGCCTGGCGCCTGACCAAAAGTCTGGCAGTGCCGATCAGTCAGGCGCTGCACAGCTCGGAAACCATTGCTGCGGGCGACCTGCGTCCCAGCGCAATCAACCGTGAGGGCACTGATGAAGCGGCCCTTTTGCTGCAATCAATGGAGCGCATGCGCGGCAATCTGAGCCAGACCCTGACCCAGGTCGGCGATGCCGCTCACCAATTGGCCTCGGCCACAGAGCAAATGAGTGTGCTGATGGTCAACAGCAACGCTGATCTTGTGGTGCAGAACAGCGAGATAGAAATGGCCGCCACCGCCGTTACCGAGATGAGCCAGGCGGTCGACGAAGTAGCGCGAAATGCGGTGGCCACCTCGGAAGAATCCAAAGCCTCTTCGGTGTCGGCCCGCGAAGGTCAGGAAGAGCTCAATCAAACCGTTCAGTCGATCCTTGAACTGACCCGCAATGTCGGCACCGCGTCGGTCGAGGCGCAGGCGCTGGCAACCCGCACGCTGGATATCACCAAGGTCCTGGATGTTATTCGCGCAGTCTCCGAGCAAACCAACCTGCTGGCCCTCAATGCCGCCATCGAGGCGGCACGGGCTGGCGATGCCGGGCGGGGTTTTGCCGTAGTTGCGGACGAAGTTCGCGCGCTGGCTCATCGCACCAGCGAGTCGACCCGTGAGATCGAGACCATGATCGGGCACATCCAGCAGGGCACCAAGAGCACGCTGGTGGCGCTTGAAGTCAGTACCGAGCAGGCCCAACGTACCAAACAGCAGGCCGAGTCGGCCAACGCCGTGCTGGCCAGTATCGCCAGTTCGGTCATGGTCATCGATGAGCGAAATACGGTGATCGCCAGCGCTTCTGAGGAGCAGGCGCTGGTCGCGCGCGAAGTGGATCGCAACCTGGTACGAATCCGTGACTTGTCGGCGCAGTCGGCAGTGCGCACCGGCCAGACCGGCAGTGCCAGTCAGTCTCTGGCCGAACTGGCGAGTGATCTGACTACTACCCTTAGGCAGTTCAAGCTTAGCTAAGCAGTCAGGCATGACCTTGCTGTTGCCCGGACAACAGCGAATCGACAATGTGTTCGCCGCCTTGGGTCTGAAGCGTCGGCTATCAGCCTAGACGCAATTCGGCGCAATAGCCTGCAAGCCAGGCTCTGCGCCGTTGCCAGCGTAACCGCAGGGCTTTGGGCATGACCTGTGCACTGCTGATCAGGATTGTTTTCCTGAGCCAGCGGAGCCACCCGAATGCCTGATGCCGTCCCGATTTATAAGCCAACCCGCCTGCGTGCAATAGGGCGCGCCCTGGCGCTGACCGTGTTGGCCACCAGCCTTGTCGCGACGGCATATGCCGATGAAAGCGATGTACCTTCGCTGGCGGGCAAGCGCATCGCGATCAGCATGACCGGTACCAGTCACTACTTCGATATCAAGACGTTTCAGGCGCAGGTGGATGAGGTCAAGCGCCTGGGCGGCACGCCTATAACGCTCGATGCAGGTCGCAACGACAAGAACCTGGTCAATCAACTGCAGACCGTGGTTACGCAAAAACCCGACGCGGTGATTCAGACCCTGGGCACACTCAGCGTTATCGACCCCTGGCTCAAGCGCATCAGCAAGGCGGGGATTCCACTATTCACCATCGATGCACCTTCGCAATACAGCCTCAACAACACCACCTCGGACAATATTGCCACCGGCAAGGCACTGGCCGGGCAACTGATCAAAGACGCGGGTGGCAAGGGCAACGTGCTGGTATTCAACGGCTTTTATGGTGTGCCGGTGTGTGCCATTCGTTACGACCAGCTCAAGTTGGCGATCAAGGATCATCCGGAACTGAAAATCATCGAGCCGGAGTTGCGTGACGTCATTCCCAACACGGTTCAAGACGCTTACTCGCAAGTCTCGGCACTGCTTAACAAGTATCCCAAAGGCAGTGTTTCGGCGATCTGGGCGGCCTGGGACATTCCCCAGCTGGGTGCCAGCAAGGCACTGATCGACGCCGGAAGAGCTGAAATCAAGACCTATGGCGTCGACGGCACCCCGGAAGTGCTTGAGCTGGTGCGCCGTGAGAACTCGCCGATTGGTGCGGTGGTTGCGCAGCAGCCGGCCCTGATCGGCAAGACCGCGGTGCAGAACGTCGCTCGCTACCTGGCCGGGCAACGCGACCTGCCCAAAGATACTCAGGTGCCGACCTTGCTGACCACGGCCGCCAACCTGCCGCAAGTGCAGGAACTCAGGGGTGATAACTGACGCAGGAGATCGACCATGAGAGCAGCGATTGCAGACGTTACGAGGGCAACGGCGGCCTTGCACTTGCAGGGCATCAGTAAGCGCTTTGGTGCCACTCAGGCACTGGATGGGGTCAACCTGCGGGTCGAGGCCGGAACGATTCATGGGCTGGTTGGCGAAAACGGCGCAGGCAAGTCAACCCTGATCAAGGTCCTCGCCGGTATCCATCGCGCCGATGCGGGCAGCTTGAGCATTCATGGCCAGCAGTTCGACAGCTTTACTCCGCGCCAGATTGAAGCCGCGGGCGTGCATTTCATTCATCAGGAGCGCTTGCTGCCGGGCAGCTTCAGCGTCGGCGAGGCGTTGTTTTTCGGGCAGGAAATCAAACGCGGTCTGTTCGTCGATCGACGCGCTCAGGAGCGCGAAGCGGCCCGGTTGCTGGATGATTATTTTGCCATGCGCCTGCCGAGCGGGGCGCTGGTACGCGATCTGGACAGCGCGCAGCGACAGATATTGCAGATCACTCGCGCACTGCTGGCCAAACCGCAGGTGCTGGTGTTCGATGAGCCGAGTGTGTCACTGGTCAAACAGGAGGTGGACCGGTTGTTGGCGATTGTCCGGCGCTTGCGCGATGACGGTCTGACCATTGTGTACATCTCCCACTACCTGCAGGAAATCGAATCGTTGTGTGATCAGGTCACCGTGCTGCGCAATGGACGCGATGTGGCGGTGGTTGATCCCGCGCTTGTCAGCACCGCGCAGATCGCCCGGCTGATGGTCAATCGTGACGTGGGTGAGCAATATTTCCGGGCGCAGACGCAGCCCGGCCCGCCAGTGCTTCAATTGAACGGGCTGGGAGCAGGGCGCTTTTACAACGGCGTTGACCTGAGCGTGCGAAGTGGCGAGGTGGTGGGCCTGACCGGGCTGGTCGGCTCGGGTGCCAAGGAACTGCTCAAGAGCCTGTTCGGGCTGCTCAAGCCGGATCGCGGCGGCTTGCTGTTGAACGGTCAGCCGTTGCAACTGAAATCCCCTCGTGATGCGGTGCGCAACGGTATCGCGCTGGTCCCCGAAGAGCGCCGCACGCATGGCGTAGCGCCAGCGCTTTCGGTGCTGGAGAACATTACCCTGGCCAGCCTCGGGCGCTTCAGCCGCTGGGGATTGCTCGACGGTGCTGCGCAGTCAAGGGAAAGCCAGCGCCTGATCGGTGAACTGGCGATCAAGACCTCAGACCATGATGCGGCGGTTCAATTGCTCAGTGGTGGCAACCAGCAAAAGGTCGCCTTGGCCAAATGGCTGATTCGACACTCGACGTTGTACCTGCTGGATGAGCCCAGTGTGGGTGTCGACATTGGTGCCAAGGTGGAAATCTACCGGCTGATTGCCCGGCTGGCCGAAGGCGGTGCAGCAGTGCTGGTGCTGTCGTCGGATCTGCCGGAACTGATCGGCATCACCCAGCGCATTGTGGTGCTGCACAGGGGGCGTATTGCGGGCGAATTCGATTCGTCGAGCACCGACAGTGACCAGTTGCTGGCCTGCGCCACCGGTGCCAGCGAAAGCCGTCATGACGGTAAAAATACTCTCCAGGAGACCCGCCATGTCCACGCTTGAAACATCAGTCATTCAGGTCGGCGATCCCTCGCAACGCTGGCTGGTGCGGCTGGCACAGCGCGGTTCGTTGCTGGTATTTCTGGCGATACTGCTGGGCTTTGCGGTCAGCGCGCCCAACTTTCTCAGCATCGGTAACATCAGCAACGTGTTCGCCCAGTCAGCCGTGCTGGGCATATTGGCGCTGGGCCTGACATGTGTGGTCATCGGCGGTGGCTCCAACGTTGTCAGCGGCGGGCTGGACCTCTCGCTGGCGGCCAATCTCGGTCTGTGCGCAGCCGTTTACAGCAGTCTGAACAACGCCGGTTTCGAAGCATGGCAAGCGATTGGTTTGACGCTCGCCTGTGGTCTGCTGGTTGGCGCGCTCAATGGTCTGGCAGTGGTGTTTTTACGCTTGCCGCCGTTGCTGGCGACACTTGCGAGCATGAATTTGATTGCAGGTCTGGAGCTGGTGCTGACTCAGAACACCGTACTGGCTACCGATTCCGCGCTGCTGGACAGTCTGGCTTCCGGCGTCTGGCTGGGCATTCCGGCGCTGGCGTGGGTGTTGCTGAGTGTTGCAGCGCTGTTGTGGCTGCTGATTCAGCACAGCGCGTTTGGCCTGCGCCTGTATGCCATCGGTGAATACCCGCAAGCGGCAACTGCTGCCGGCCTGAATCTGCAGGGCCATGTGTTCGCCAGCTACCTGATTGCCGGTGGCTGCGCCGCCATTGCGGCGTTCTGCTCTGCTGCATTTTTCAGTGGCAGCACCACCGGCTCCGGCGACATGCTGCTGTCAGTGGTGGCGATTGCCTTTCTCGGTGTGGTGTTCTCGCGGCGCCTGACCGCCAACATTCCTGGCACCTTGCTGGCGACGTTGCTGCTGGGTTTTCTGATCAATGGCTTTCAATTGCTGAACATCTCCAATTTCTGGGTCAATGGCGTTCAAGGCCTGCTGATCCTGCTGGTGGTGGCATTTTCCGGGGCGCTGGGCCGCCGGGAGGGTGAACAATGAATACGCTGACCCTGAACACTTCTTCAACACGGGTGAAATTCCTGCCGCGCCTTTTGCCTGCGGTCCTGCCGCTGTTGGTGCTGATCATCCTGCTGTTTTTCGCCATCAATGCACCGGGATTTCTGAGCTGGGGCAACCTGTCGAGCCTGGTGCTGAATAATTTTGTGTTGCTGGCCATTGTGGCCGTCGGTATGACCTGGGCAGTTGCTGCCGGCGGCATCGATCTGTCGGTCGGAACAGCGCTGGACTTTGCCAGCCTCGGCTTTGTCGTCACGCTTAATGGCGGGCACGGTCTGGGTGCGGCCATCGCGGTGGCCTTGCTGGCAGGCGGCGCGGCGGGCGCGTTCAATGCAACGCTGATCGCCGGGCTGCGTATTTCGCCGTTTCTGGCGACGCTGGGTACGTTGTTTATCGGCACCAGCGTGCAGCAGCTGTTATCCGACGGTGGCCAACCGATCTACATCGCTCAGGGCGCGTTGCCGGGCATCAGCGGTGTGCTGATTCTGGGCGTGCCATTGCCGCTGCTGGTGGTCGGGGTACTGGCGGGTTTTTACGGGCTGGTGCTGGCGCGCGGGCGTCTGGGGCGGGAAATGCTTGCGCTGGGGACTCAGCCGCAGTTGGCGTATTACTCGGGGCTTTCTACCCGGCGCATTGCCGTACAGGTGTTTGTCGCCAGCGCTCTGGCCTGCGCGGTCGCCGGTATCCTGCTCAGCTCCACGGTCAACGCCTACGTGCCGATGTCGGGCAATGCCTACCTGATCAACGCCATTGGCGCGGTGTTCATCGGCACGACGCTGAGTCGCCATGGGCGTGCCAACATTGTCGGGACGTTATTGGGCGTGCTGTTCATCAACGTCATCGCCAATGGTTTGTTGTTGATCGGCTGGAACTTCTATTGGCAGCAGGTGGCGACCGGGGTGCTGATCTTTCTGGTGCTGGCGTTCAGCTTTGCCAGTCGCCACCTGTTGCGTAACGCGGCGTAACCTTACGCCTCAGGCTTTGCCGGTACCGCTGCCGATCTGCCAGACAAAAGGCGGCTCGGTACCATTGATGCGCCAGTCACCGACAATGCGCGCCTTGTAGATCAGCGGATTGTGCGATGCCGCTGTGCGAGCATTACGCCAGTGGCGATCCAGCGCCTTGTTGACGCTGACGCCTGACGCGCCCAGCGCATTGAACAGCTCGGTGGCAGAGCGCAGCACCAGTTCCGACACAATGACCTGCGCCTTGGCAGTCTCGATTTCCGCGGCAATGTTGGCGTCTTTTTCCTGCTGTGGATTATTGCCGAAGCGTGCCACATAAGCGCGTTGCAAAGGCTCGGCAGAACGCAGGGTGGCCGCTTCGGCGGCGTGGACCTGAGAGGAGATCTGCCCGACCACTTGCTGCACCTGTGAGTCCTGGCTGACGCTGCCCGCATTGCCGTGGCTGAAGATGCGCTTGCGGTCGCGCACTTCATGCGCGATGTCGCGTTCGACGGCTCGGCCAATACCTGCCAGCACCGTCAGCAGCACCAGCTGATAGAACGCCGTCTGGTATTTGAAACGCTGCTCGAACGGGATGACATGTGCGGCAGGCAGCGGCACATTGTCGTACACCGAGGTGCCACTGCCGGTGGTGCGCTGGCCAAACCCGTCCCAGTCGTCACTGTGACGCACGCCTGCGTGCCTGGCATCCACCACCGCAATCACATCGGCTCCAGTGTCGGCGCGCTGGGCGTAGACATCGATCCAGTCGGCGAAAATGCTGCCGGTGCTGTAAAACTTGGTGCCGTTAAGCACGAAGCCATCGCCTTGAGGGCTGACTTTGGTTATCACATCGCCGATTTTCACTGCCCCTACTTCGGTCCAGCCGTTGCCGACCAGATCCCCAGCCACGAAGCGTGCAAACCATGTGTCACGGTCGGCGCCGGGTGGTGCATTCAAGCGGTCTTCGACAAAGGCGAAATGCGCTCGCAAGGCTTGCGGAGTGTTCGAGTCGGCTTCGGCCAGTTCTATCAGCAGTTGAAACAGCTGGCTCACCGAAGCACCCGCACCGCCGTATTCGACGGGTACCCGCACAGCGCCGAAACCGGCTTTCTTCAACCAGGCAATCGGTTCATAGGGCAGGGCGCGGGCTTTCTCGCGTTCGACGTTGCCAGCGCCGATCTCGCGGAAAATCGGCCGGAACCGGTTGGCCAGAGTTTCGTAATCGGTGCCCAGCGAGAGAGGGTTTGAGCAGGTTGATTGAGTCATGCGGTACTCCTGAACGCGAAGAGATCGGCACATGGGCCGGGTGGGTTCGTGCAGATCTCTGCATGCTTTATGCCTGAATCTAACTATCTGATTTTTATAGATTTTATTTTAATTGGCGGATTCATCTGTTGTCCGGGCAACAGCCGCGCAACAGCTTGTCTGCAAACCGCACAGTGACAAAACTCATTCAGGCGTTGCAACCTATTGATATTAATAAGGTTGTTAGACTGGCACGCTCGCTGCTATGGCTTCATCGATTCTTTATCGACGGAAGCGCAACATGTGCGACTCATTGCCCCAGGCGCTGCTACAGCAGGCTCAAAGCCGCCCTGAACAGACGGCCTTGCGTTACAAGCAATTCGGTATCTGGCAGAAACGTAGCTGGGGTGAGCCGGCCATTGACGTCAGAAGCTTGGCTGCTGCCTTGAAGGGCGTCGGGTTCGGCCCGGCCGACAGGCTGTTCATTATCAGCGAGGCGCGAGCCGAAGCGTTGTTGTTGACGCTGGCGGCGCACTGGCTTGGGGGCAGCGTCAGCCTGCTCGACCCGGCGCTGGATAACCGCGAGTGGCTGGCAGGCCAGTCCCCGGAGTTTGCAGTGGTCGACGGGCTGGAAGCGCTTCTCCAGGTGCGCGTCGCCTTACCGGGCATCGTCGTGTTGCTGGACAAGCGCGGCCTGACGGAGGCTGATGACAGCGGGGTGATCGACTATGCCCGACTGCTGGACGGACCGGCTGGCAACGTTGCCGATCCGCGCCAGAGCCGGGCTGCGGCCTTTGTCTTTCCCGCTGTCGACTGGCAGCCGGACCTGCAGTTGAGTCATGCAGTTCTGCTTTCGGACGCAAGGCAATTGGCGCAAAGGCATGCGCTTTCCAGCCAGGATCAGGCATTGGCCGCCAGAGTGTTTGCCGCCAGCGGGCAGGCGCGCTATCTGTTGGCACCCTGGCTGGTTGCCGGGTTTTGCCTGAATTTTCCCGAGGCCCTTGGCACTCGCGACAACGACCGTCGCGAACTGGGGCCCACCCTGGTGCTGGGCACTCGCGAGTCCTACGCACGTCTGGAACTCTGGGTAAGGGAGCGCTTGCCGCTACCAGGCAGCATCAGCCACCGGCTTTATCAATGGGCGATGGCTCCTGGTCCGGGTGCCATGCGGCGCTGGCTGGGTTATTGGTTGATTCGCCGCCCGCTGCTGGACGTGTTGGGCATGAGTCGGCTGGCTAAACCATTGCTGGCAGGCGACGCGCTGACGCCACAGAGCGAAGCGTTTTTTACGGCGCTGGGTATCAGGCCAATCAGGTTGGGGGCAGCGAGCCAAACCAGTCAGCCACAAGAACCGGCAGATAATATGCCGCATACGCCAGCACTACTGGGTGTGCCGTCTTGAATGCGCTGGCGCCTGTGGCGCTGTTGGAACTTGAAGATATTTCCTTATCTTTCAAAGGGGTTAAAGCTGTTACCTCAATCAGTTTCTCGGTGGCTACAGGCGAGATCTGCGCATTGATAGGCCCCAATGGTGCGGGCAAGAGTTCGCTGCTCAACGTCATCAATGGCGTGTATCAGGCGCAAAGCGGCTCCATTACTTATGCCGGCCAGACGCGCCGCCGGATGCGTCCGCACCAGGCGGCCGAGGGCGGTATCGCCCGTACTTTTCAGAATATCGCCTTGTTCAAGGGCATGAGTGTGCTGGACAACGTGTTGACCGGGCGCAATCTCAAACGGCGCAGTACCTGGCTTGAGCAGATGCTGCGCATCGGTCGGGCACCTGCCGAAGACGACGAACAACGCCGGCATGCCGAGCGGGTTATTGAGTTTCTGCGCATCCACCCGTGGCGCCATGCATTGGTGGGCAAACTTTCCTATGGCCTGCAAAAACGTGTCGAACTGGCCCGCGCCCTGGCGGCGGAACCGCGTCTGCTGTTGCTGGACGAGCCGATGGCCGGAATGAATGCCGAAGAGAAGCACGAGATGAGTCAGTTCATCCGCGATATCAATCGTGAGCTGGGCGTCACTGTGGTGCTGATCGAGCACGACATCGGTGTGGTGATGGGCCTCAGCGACCATGTGGTGGTGCTGGATTACGGTCGCAAGATCGGGGACGGCACACCCGCGCAGGTTCGCGCCAACCCTCAGGTAATCGCTGCGTATCTCGGCACGCGTCGTTCGTCTTCGGTCGGGAAACCATAAACCATGGAATTCTTCTTTGAAGTGCTGATCGGCGGGCTGTTGGCAGGTGTCATGTACTCGCTGGTGGCGATTGGGTTTGTGCTGATCTACAAGGCGTCGGGGGTGTTCAACTTCGCTCAGGGCGCGATGGTGCTGTTCGCGGCGCTGACGTTTGTCAGCCTGCTGGAGCGGGGTGTGCCGTTTTTCTGGGCGTTTCTGGCAACGCTGGCCAGCATGGTGGTGCTGGCGCTGTTGATCGAAAGAATGGTTCTGCGCCCACTGGTCAATCGTCCACCGATCATCCTGTTCATGGCCACTCTCGGCCTGTCGTACATGATCGAAGGCCTGGCCCAGGCGCTGTGGGGGGCGCAGGTTCACGGCCTGGAGCTGGGCATCCCTGACGAGCCACTGGAAATTCGCGGCATGTTGCTCTCGCAGTTCGACCTGTTCGCGGCGGGCACGGCTGCGGCGCTGGTGATTGCCCTGTCGTTGCTGTTCAACCGTACTCGTATCGGTCTGTCGTTGCGTGCAGTGGCGGACGACCCGCTGGCTTCGCTGGCCGTGGGTATCCGTTTGCCACGCATCTGGGCGGTGGTCTGGGCCGTGGCCGGGTTTGTCGGACTGGTGGCCGGGCTGCTCTGGGGGGCGCGGCTGGGGGTGCAGTTTTCCCTGTCACTTGTTGTGCTTAAGGCGCTGCCGGTGTTGATCATTGGCGGTTTTTCCTCGATTGGCGGCGCGATTGTCGGCGGTCTGATCATCGGCGCAGCCGAGAAGCTGGCCGAGATTTACCTGGGGCCGATCATCGGCAGCGGTATCGAAAACTGGGTGCCGTATGTGCTGGCGCTGTTGTTTCTGCTGGTTCGTCCTGCCGGCCTGTTCGGCGAGCGGGCGATAGAGCGCGTCTGACTTTCATCAAGGATCAATGCCATGCTTTATCGAGAAACCGGACAACTGGCGAGTAGCTACGCGGATGAACGCCGGGTGTTTCGTCTGCGCCAGGACCGCATCGGGCTGTGGAGCCTGTTGGTATTCGCTTTTATCGCAGTGCCGTTGCTGGGTAACGATTACTGGTTCAGCGCGATCCTGATTCCGTTTCTGGTGCTGTCGCTGGCGGGGCTGGGGCTGAACCTGTTGACCGGTTACGCCGGGCAATTATCGCTGGGCTCGGCTGCGTTCATGGCGGTGGGTGCTTTCGCTGCCTATAACCTGCAACTGCGGGTGCCGGGCATGCCATTGCTGCTCGGTTTTGCGCTGGGCGGGCTGGTGTCTGCGCTGGTGGCGTTGCTGTTCGGGCTGCCGAGCCTGCGGATCAAGGGCTTCTACCTGCTGGTTTCGACACTCGCCGCACAGTTTGTGGTCGAGTGGGTATTGACCCGCTTCAGCTGGTTCACCAACGACAATGCGTCCGGCGTGATCACCTCGCCGCCACTGATCATCGCCGGGGTGAATTTCAGCTCGCCGCAAGGCCGCTACCTGTTGACGCTTGGGCTGGTAGTGCTGCTTTTCTGGCTGGCGAGAAATTTGCTGCGCGGCGAGCTGGGCCGCAACTGGATGGCCGTGCGCGATATGGACACCGCTGCTGCGGTGATCGGCATTCGCCTGTTCAAGGCCAAACTTCTGGCATTCGCCATCAGTGGTTTCTATCTGGGCGTCGCTGGCTCGCTGTGGGCGTTCGCTTATCTGGGCACGGTCGAGCCGCATGGTTTTGACCTGAACCGGTCATTCCAGATTCTGTTCATCATCATTATCGGCGGGCTGGGCAGTGTGCAAGGCAACTTTCTTGGCGCGGCGTTCATCGTGCTGTTCCCGATTCTGCTCGGCAACCTCAGCGCCTTGCTGCCGGTCGGCCTGATCGATTCCGGGCAACTGGAAAACATTCAGAAGATGCTTTTCGGCGCCTTGATCATCGCTTTTCTGATTAAGGAGCCCGAAGGGCTGGCGCGTCTCTGGCTGCGCCTTCGTCAGCGCGCACGCGTCTGGCCGCTGCGCTATTGACTGGTTACTCACCCACAAAAACCTCGTGTACCTCAAGGAATGCGCCTATGAAACACCGAAAATCCCTGTTGCGTCTGGCCCTCGGTATGGCCCTGCTGGGGTGTGGTCTGGCTACCACGGCACAGGCTGCCAACGAGCAGTATTTCCCGCTGCAGAGCTACCGGGTTGGCCCTTATGCTGCGGGCGGCACCGGGTTTTTCGGTGGTTTCATCGACTACCTGCAATACGTCAATGCCAACGGTGGGGTCAATGGCGTCAAGTTGACCTGGTCGGAGTGCGAAACCGAATACGTGGTGGAGAAGGGCGTCGAGTGCTACGAGCGTCTCAAAGGCGGGCTTAACGGTGCGCCGGCTGCGGCGACCAATCCGCTTTCCGTCGGCATCGCCTACGCCACGCTGGAGCGCTCTACTGCCGACAAACTTCCGCTGATCACCATCAACCACGGACGCACGGATTCCACAGACGGCAGTGTCTTTCCCTATGTGTTTCCGCTGCAGTTGAACCCGTACTCCGAAGTGTCGGCCATCGTCAATTACATCGGTCAGCGTGAAGGCGGCCTGGCGTCGCTCAAGGGCAAGAAAATCGCTGTGCTGTATCACGGCTCGCCATATGGCAAGGAAACCAATGGTGTATTGGAAACCCTGGCAAAAAATTACGGCTTCGAGCTGACCACCCTTGAAGTACCGCACCCCGGTAACGAACAGCAATCGCAATGGCTGAACATTCGTCGCCTCAAGCCCGACTGGGTGATCCTGCGTGGTTGGGGGGTGATGAATCCGGTGGCGCTGAAGTCGGCGCAGAAGGTTGGTTTTCCGGTGGATCACATCATTGGCAACATCTGGAGCAATTCCGAGGAAGACGTGATTCCCGCAGGGGCAGCCGCCAAGGGCTTCATTTCAATCACCACGCACCCCTCCGGCACTGACTTCCCGGTGCTGCAAGGCATCAAGACGGCGGTGCTCGACAAGGGGCAGGGCAACCTGGCCGACCCCAAGCGTTTTGGCACCGTGTATTACAACCTGGGTGTGGTGAACGGCATCCTCAATGTCGAAGCGCTGCGCATTGCACAGGCCCGATTCGGCAATAAGCCACTGACTGGCGAGCAGGTGCGCTGGGGGTTCGAGCATTTGAACCTTGACGACGCACGCTTGCAGGCGCTGGGTGCCAAAGGGCTGGTACAGCCATTGAAGCTGTCGTGCGCTGACCACGAAGGCGGTGGTGCGGTGCGCTTTCAGCAATGGGACGGCCAGCGCTGGAACCTGATCAGCGACTGGATACAGGCTGATCGTGCCTTGTTGCGGCCCATCATCGAGGCATCGGCTGCGCAGTACGCCAAGGAAAAAGGCATTACCCCGCGCGATTGCAGCAAGGAGCAGTAAACCCGATGAGCCTGATCCCGCATGCTGCGCCCGCTGCCGAAACCATTCTGTCGGTGGAGCAGGTCGAGGTGTTCTACGAGCAATCCATCCTCGCGTTGCGCGGGATCAGTCTGCAGGTTCGGCAGGGCCAGATCGTGGCCTTGCTGGGGGCCAATGGCGCGGGCAAAAGCACTACGCTCAAGGCCATTTCCAGACTGGTGAGTGCCGAGCGGGGCGAGGTGGTCAGTGGCCGGATTCACTACCAGGGCCTGCCAATCACCCATTCCGATCCTTCGGCACTGGTCAAAAACGGTCTGGCGCAGGTGCTGGAAGGTCGACACTGCTTCACCCACTTGAGTGTCGAGCAGAACCTGCTGATCGGCGCTTTTGTGTCGCGACCATCACGGGCCGAAATCAAGGCCAGGCTGGAGAGGGTCTACAGCTACTTCCCCAGGCTGCGCCTGCTGCGTAAACGGCTGACCGGCTATACCTCGGGCGGCGAACAGCAGATGGTCGCTATCGGCCGGGCATTGATGTCCCAGCCTCGTTTACTGCTGCTCGACGAGCCTTCCATGGGCCTCGCTCCGCAGGTAGTCGAGGAAATTTTCGACACGCTGGCGGGGCTCAATCGCGAGGAGGGGCTGAGCCTGCTGGTGGCCGAGCAGAATATCAATCTGACCCTGGAATACGCGCACTTTGGTTATGTGCTAGAGAACGGCCGGGTGGTGGGCTCAGGGACTGCGCAGGAACTGGCCGGGCGTGAGGACATCCAGAGCTTCTATCTGGGCACAGCGACTCAAGCGTGAATCCCCGCTGTTCGCCCAGCAACAGTGTTCGGACATTTTGCCCGGCAGGGCACGTCCAATAATCCGGGTTTTATCGTAAACAATTGTTTTAAAAAGAAAATAATTTACGGCACGGGCTGTGCACTGTTCAAGGTCAAGCGTGTTGAGTGTTTTCAACCTGTCGCCAACGAGCAGGAGCCAGTCCATGAGTAAGTCACTCTCAATTCCACCTGCAGCACCGCCCAGAGCGCATGTCATCGCTTCCGATGCCGAAGCCATCGAAGTCGCCACAGCACTGGCCAGCCGGTTCGCCGAGGAAGCGTCGCTGCGTGATCGCGAACGCCGTCTGCCGGTCGCCGAGCTGGATGAGTTTTCCGCCAGCGGACTGTGGGCCATTACCGTGCCCAAAGCCTATGGCGGCGCAGGCGTTTCCTACGTCACCGTTGCGCAAGTGATCAAGATCATTTCTGCCGCCGATTCTTCGCTCGGGCAGATCCCGCAGAACCATCTGGGCGTGCTCGATATCCTGCTGCAGACCGGCACCGA
This sequence comes from Pseudomonas sp. Pme6b, assembly GCF_058129925.1. Lineage (NCBI taxonomy): Bacteria > Pseudomonadati > Pseudomonadota > Gammaproteobacteria > Pseudomonadales > Pseudomonadaceae > Pseudomonas > Pseudomonas sp. Pme6b. The sequence continues at coordinate 3,366,993 of NZ_CM176704.1, read as the reverse complement.
GGAGCAGAAGCGTCACTACTTCGGCAAGGCACTGGCCGGTTACCGCTTCGGCAATGCGTTCTCCGAGTCGAAAAGCAAGAACGCCGGAGCCTTCCAGACCCGTATCCGCTTCGATGGCGAGCACGCGGTGCTGGACGGTGAAAAGTTTTACTGCACCGGCGCGCTGTTCGCGCACATCGTGCCAGTGGCCGGGGTCAACGAGCAAAATCAGGCCTTCATCGCGTTCGTCGAGCGTGATAATCCTGGCCTGACGATCATCGACAACTGGGACGGTTTCGGCCAGCGCACCACCGCCAGCGGCGGGGCAGTCCTGAATGCTGTCCGAGTCCCGTCGAGCGCGGTGATCCCTGCGCACCGGGCATTCGATGAGCCGACTGCCGACGGGCCGATTTCGCAGATCATTCAGGCGGCGGTGGACACCGGCATCGCCCACGGCGCCTTCGAGGAAACCCTCAAGCACGCACGACTGGCGCGGCCATGGATCGACAGCAAGCAGGATTTCGGCTGGCAGGACCCGTTCAGCATCGCCACCATCGGCGACTTGCAGTGGCGGCTGCATGGCACCGACGCGATTCTCGCCAAGGCCGGCCAAGCCATTGACCATGCGTTGGCCGAACCCAGTGAGGCCAGCGTCGCGCAAGCATCGGTGATCGTCGCGCAGGCCAAGGTGCTGTCGGCACAGATTGCCTTGCTCGCCAGCAGCCAGCTGTTCGAACTGGCTGGCACCCGTTCGGTGCTGGGCAAACTCAATCTGGACCGTTACTGGCGCAATGCGCGCACCCACACCCTGCATGACCCGGCACGCTGGAAATATCACCTGATCGGTAATCAGGTGCTCAACGGCATTGCACCGCCACGCCATGCCTGGAACTGATCAAGGAGTACGCCCATGACGCATCCCGCTATTACCGCACAACTGAAGGTCGCCGCCGAAGACCTTGGTCAGGCGCGCGAAGGCTTGCAAGACACCCTCGATTACCTGCGTGAGCACGCTCAGCCATGGCCGCTCAGTGACCTGCAGCGCATTGTCGATGACCCCCATGTGATCAGCAAAGTCGGCGACCTGCAGATTCGTCTGGAGGTTGCCGCCGCGCTGCTGGAGCGTGCCCGGAGGCTGGATGGCTCGCCCGAGCAGCGCCTTGTCGCCAGCAGCGAGGCGGTCATCGCCAGTGCCGATGCATTGCAGGCGGTGGGCAATATTCAGTACGAATTGACCGGCCAACGTTCGTCATTGCCTGCCCCGACCGGTCGTGAACCGCTGCGCTGGCACTATCAGGTTATCGGCAATCAACGCCTCAATGGCGTGGTTCCGCCGCAGCCTCAGGAGTAAGTGTATGTCTCGTCAGATTCGCCTCAATGCGTTCGACATGAACTGCGTCGGTCATCAATCGCCTGGCCTCTGGGCTCATCCTCGTGATCGCTCCTGGCAGTACAAGGACCTGGAATACTGGACCGATCTGGCCAGAATTCTTGAGCGCGGCAAGTTCGATGGTTTGTTCATTGCCGATGTGCTGGGCATTTACGATGTTTATCGGGGTAACGGTGAGGCGGCCATTCGCCAGGCCACGCAGGTGCCGGTCAATGATCCGTTGCAGCTTATTCCGCCCATGGCGCTGGTGACCGAGCATCTGGGCTTCGGCCTGACCGCGTCGCTGTCGTTCGAACATCCTTATCCGTTTGCCCGTCGTCTGTCGACGCTCGATCACCTCACCAAGGGCCGCGCAGGCTGGAACATCGTCACGTCGTATCTGGAGAGCGGCGCGAAGAACCTGGGGCAGAAAACCCTTACCGAACACGATGCGCGCTATGACTATGCCGAGGAGTATCTGGAGGTTTGTTACAAACTCTGGGAAGGCAGTTGGGAGGAGGGCGCGATTCTGCGTGATCGCGAGCGTCGCGTATTCAGTGACCCCGGCAAGATCCACGAGATTCGCCATGTCGGCAAACACTTCCAGGTGCCGGGTATCCACCTGTGCGAGCCGTCGCCGCAACGTACACCGGTTCTCTATCAGGCTGGGGCTTCAAGCCGCGGCAAGCAGTTCGCCGCCGAGCACGCCGAATGCGTTTTTGTGGCCGCACCCTCCAAGGTTCTGCTGAAAAAGACCGTGGCCGATATCCGTCGCCGCACCGCCGAGGCCGGTCGTGACCCCTCCAGTGTGCTGATTTTCAACTTGCAGACGGTGATCCTTGGCGAAACGGACGCCAAGGCCAAGGCCAAATTCGAGGAATACAAAAGCTGGGTCAGTTATGAAGGCGCGATGGCGTTGATTTCCGGCTGGACCGGCATCGACTTCAGCCAGTTCAAGCCTGATGAGCCGCTTCGGCATGTGCACACCAACGCCATTCAGTCGGCAGTCGAGACCTTTTCCACTGCTGACCCGAATACGGTGTGGACGCCGCAGGCGCTGGCCGACTGGGTCGGTATCGGCGGTTTCGGCCCGCTGTTTGTCGGCAGCCCGGAAACCGTGGCCGACCTGCTCCAGGAGTGGGTTGAAGAAACCGACGTGGACGGCTTCAACCTGGCCTACGCGCTGACCCATGAAACGTTCATCGATGCGGTGGACCTGCTGGTGCCGGAACTTCAGAAACGCGGCGTCTACAAGACTGAATACGCCAAAGGCACCCTGCGCGAGAAACTGTTCGGCGAAGGACCACGCCTGGAAGCAGGGCACCCGGGCGCTGCCTTTCGCGACCTCGCTGCAATGCATCGCACTCGCCAAGCGGAGAGTGCCTGAAGTGTGATGGCTGCCCTTGCGCAGGCGGTGCCGCGCAGATTTGTGACGCGGAGCGTCACGACAGGCACTCCCACGCTGGAGCGTACGGAACGATAATCCCGACTATCGTGCGGCGCTCCGCGTCGCATGCAGCTCTGGACGCTCCGCGTTCGGTCTTGAGGCCGTGGCGCGTCGCAAATCTGTGACGCGGAGCGTCACGAACGGCACTCCCACGCTGGAGCGTGCGGAACGATCATCGTAACTATCGTGCGGCGCTCCGCGTCGCATGCAGTTCTGGACGCTCTGAGTCCGGTCTTGAGGTTACGGCGCGGCGCAGATTTGTGACGCGGAGCGTCACGACAGGCACTCCCACGCTGGAGCGTGCGGAACGATAATCCCGACTATCGTGCGGCGCTCCGCGTCGCATGCCTTTCTGGACGCTCCGCGTCCGATGTTGGGTGCTTGGAACGGCATGTATGATGACGTGTGCTCAACGCTGTGACGCTCACAGCTCGAGCTTGTATCCCACGCCGTAAAGCGACTGGATCGGATCCTGACCAGGACAGGCCTGTTCCAGTTTGCGGCGCAGGTTGCGGATGTGGCTGTCCACTGTGCGGTCGGTCACTACGCGGTGATCCGAGTAGAGCCTGTCCAGCAGGTGGTCGCGGGAGAAGACCCTACCCGGTGAGCGGGCGAAAGTAGCCAGCAGACGCAGTTCGACCGGGGTCAGGTCCAGCGTGACACCGTTGAACGAGGCCTGGTAGTGCGCTTCGTCCACCTGCAAACCCTTGGGCGTGTGCGGCTCGCTGGAAGAGCTCCGACGCAAGATGGCTTTGACGCGAGCGACCATCTCCCGAGGGCTGAACGGTTTGCAGATGTAGTCATCCGCACCGAGGTCCAGGCCCAGCAAACGGTCGATTTCCTCGACCCGCGCGGTGATCATGACAATGGGCACGTCGCTGAAGCTGCGCAGTTCCTTGCAGATGTCCATGCCATCACGGCCTGGCAGCATGATATCCAGCAGGATCAGTTGCGGCGGCTTGGCTCTGACTGCTGGCACTACCTCCAGACCGTTGCTCAGGCAATGGGTCGAATAACCGGCAGCTATCAGGTAGTCGCGCATCAGCGAAGCCAGTTTGGGTTCGTCCTCGACAATGAGAATCGGCGTTTCGGTAGTCATGGAGGTCATGGCCGCAGCCGTCCAGGCAGGCACAGGGTCAGCCAGAGGCCGCCTGTAGGCGAGTGTTCGGCGCTGAGGCTGCCGCCGTGGGCGAGGGCGATGCTGTGACAGATCGCCAGCCCCAGACCCGCGCCGCCGCTGGCGCGGTTACGGGATGTTTCACCGCGATAGAAGCGTTCGAACAGCCTGGGCAATTGTGCGGGATCGACGCCGGGGCCGGAATCCATCACGTCGATACGTACTTCATCATCGCGCATGGCCGCGCGAACCTGCACCGTGCCACCGGCATCGGTGTAGCGCACCGAGTTTTCCAGCAGGTTGCTGATCAACTGTTGCAGACGGCCTGGGTCTGCGTGTACCGACAAGGGGTGAGTCGCAAGTTCCAGCTGCAAACTCAATTGACGCGCTGCGCAACGCTCCTCGAACATCTCAGTGATGTTTGTCAGCAGCTCTGCCAGGTCACAGTCGACCTTGCGGTAGGTCAGGGCACCCACATCCGCCAGGGACAGCTCATACAGATCATCCACCAACTTGCTGAGCATGCCGACTTCGCCCTGTAGCGACTTCATCGATGCCTGATCCAGGGTGCGCACGCCATCCTCAATGGCTTCCAGTTCGCCACGCAGTACCGACAGCGGGGTGCGCAGCTCGTGAGAGACATCGGCCATGAATTCCCGGCGCATCTTTTCATTGCGCTCCAGGGTATAGGCCAGCTGATTGAAGTCGCGAGCCAACTGGCCTACCTCGTCATTGGAGGAAACCGCCACGCGGCTGCTGTATTCCCCGGCGGCGAGCCGATGGGTGGCAGCGGCAACACGTTTGACCGGGTCGAGCAGCGTGCGGGCAATCCACCAGGCAATCAGCACGGCCAGCAGCAGCGACAGCACACCCATCGCCAGGCTGGCGCGCAGCTGGTACTGCTGAAAGCGCTCGCCACCCGCTTCACTGACGCTCTGAAAGGGTGTGACGGCCAGCCAGCCCACGATTTTGCCGGCGACTTCCACCGGGCGCATGAATTCATCGTCATGCACGCCCGGAAACCCCATTACCAGGTTCTTCTGCGCATCCAGCAAGGCGATTCGAAACACTGCACCAGTCAGATCGGAAGTGGGTGGTGTTGCCAGCCCGGGAATGGCGAAGTCCTGTGCGGGCTCCGGGCGCATCACCTCAAACCAGCGATCCTTGTTGTCACGCATGAACTCCCAACTGCCTTCGCGAGCATAGGCCACGGCCAGCCGCGGCAGGACCGGCGACATACGCTGCATGGCCTGCTCGTTGAGATAACCCAGAAAGCCACGGGCAAAACTCCAGTTCGCAGTCAGACCCATGATCAGGATCACTGACAGCACGCTGGCCAGTACCGCGACAAATAATTTGGTGGAGATGCTCGATTTCATGAAGGCTCGGGTTTTCCCTGAAGACGGCGTCCATTTAGGCCTTCGTGACCGCAAGTTTCAAGTCGGCGCAGCAATCTTCAATTTTCCTGCACATTTGCCTCGCACTCTGACATCAGGCTTTCGCCACAACGTCCTGAGGCAAACATGTCGAGCAAGATTTTCGCCAAATACCTGATAACCGTGACCTTTGTCATCTACGCAGCCCTTATCAGTCTTCTGAGCGGTTGTTCGGCGGATGATCCGCCGCCCGCTGCGCCAAAACCAAGCGTGTCGGTCATCACTGTCCAGCCGCGCAGCCAGGCGCTGACCACCGAACTGGCGGGGCGCACTCAAGCGTTCATGGTCGCCGAGATACGGCCGCAGGTCAGTGGCATCGTTCAGCAGCGGCTGTTCGTCGAGGGGGCAGACGTCAAGGCCGGCCAGCCTTTGTATCAGCTCGACAGTGCGACCTACCAGGCTGCGCTGGCGGAGTCACAGGCCACGCTCGCCAAGTCCCGTGCCACGCTCAAATCGTCGCAGGCGACCGCCAGGCGAGATATTGGACTGGCAAAGATAGATGCCATCAGCCAGCAGGATAAAGAAGACGCCGAGGCCAGTCTGTTGACCGCTGCGGCGGAGGTAAAAGTGGCGGAGGCCGATGTGCAGACCGCGCGTATCAACCTGGCTTACACACGTATTACCGCGCCCATCAGTGGCCGTATCGAGACCTCGACCGTCACCCCCGGTGCATTGGTGGTGGCCCAGCAGGACACCGCGCTGACCACGGTTCAGCAACTGGACCCGATTTACGTCGATGTCACGCAGTCCACCACCGAGTTGCTGCGTCTCAAGCGCGACCTGGCCAGCGGAAAGCTGCAAACCAACGGCGATGGGCAAGCCCGAATCACCCTCAAGCTGGATGACGGCAGCACCTATAACCACGACGGCCGCCTGCAATTCAGTGGCGTCAGCGTCAATGAAGGCACCGGCACCGTGACGCTGCGTGCCAGCTTTGCCAACCCCGAGCGGCTGTTGCTGCCGGGCATGTACGTGGTAGCGGTGCTGGAGCAGGCGCAGGATCACAACGCGATCCTGATTCCGCAAAAGGCCGTCAGCCGCAGTGCCAGCGGCCAGACCACCGTGTTACTGGTGGTCGACGGCAAGATCGAGCAGCGGGTGATCAGTGTCGACCGCACAGTGGGCAACCAGTGGTGGGTGAGCAGCGGGCTCAAGGCCAATGAGCAGGTGGTGGTCGAGGGCGGGCAGAAAACGCCGGTGGGCACCGAAGTCAGTGTTCAGAACGCCGACAGCCCGAACTCGCCATCGCCGAGCGGCACTGTCGCTGCCGCTGACGTGAAGGAGCGCTGAACATGGCTCGTTTCTTCATTGATCGTCCCATCTTCGCCTGGGTCATTGCCATTTGCATCATGTTCGCCGGCGGGTTGTCCATCAGCCAGCTGCCGCTTGAGCAATACCCCAATATCGCGCCACCGACGGTAAAGATCTCCGCCACCTACACTGGCGCATCGGCCAAGACCGTCGAAGACTCGGTTACCCAGGTCATCGAGCAGCAGATGAAGGGGCTGGACCGGCTGACTTATATGTCCGCCTCCAGCAGCTCTGCGGGCAGTGCGAGCATCAACCTGACCTTCGCCGCAGGCACCGACCCTGATGTGGCGCAGATGCAGGTGCAGAACAAGCTGCAGCAGGCTGAATCGCGCCTGCCGCAAAGCGTGCAGAGTGAAGGTTTGACGGTGACCAAGGGCAGTTCCGATTTTCTGATGCTGGTTGCCCTGGCATCCGATAACGAAAGTGTCACTGGTACGCAGATAGGTGATTACATTTCCAGCACGCTGCTCGACCAACTCAGCCGTGTGGATGGCGTCGGCGACGTGCAGACCCTGGGTTCGGGTTACGCCATGCGTATCTGGCTGGACCCGGCCAGGCTGGAAAAGTACGCACTGATGCCCTCCGACATCAGCTCGGCGCTGGAGGCGCAGAACACCGAAGTCTCGGCAGGCCAGTTGGGCGCCTTGCCTGCGGTGACCGGCCAGCAACTGAACGCGACCATCAGCGCCCGCAGCAAGCTGCAGACGCCTGAGCAATTCGAAAACGTGGTCGTCAAATCTTCCAGCGACGGTGCTGTTGTGCTCCTGCGCGATGTGGCGCGGGTGGAACTGGGCAGCGAGAGCTACGACATCAATTCGGCGCTCAATGGCAGGCCTGCGGCGGCAATGGGCATTCAACTGGCGTCAGGCGCAAACGCGCTGAGCGTTGGCGAAGCGATCAAGGCCAAACTCAAGGAACTGGAACCGTTCTACCCTACGCAGATGCAACTGAAGACGGTTATTGCCTATGACACGACACCGTTCGTGAGCCTGTCGATCAAAGAGGTGGTGAAGTCGCTGGGTGAGGCGATCGTACTGGTGGTGCTGATCATGTTTCTGTTCATGCAGAACCTGCGCGCCACGCTGATTCCGGCGATTACTGTGCCGGTGGTGCTGCTGGGCACGTTCGGCGTGCTGGCGCTGTTTGGTTATTCGATCAATACCCTGACCATGTTTGCCATGGTCCTGGCCATCGGCCTGCTGGTCGACGATGCGATTGTGGTGGTGGAAAACGTCGAGCGGGTCATGAGCGAAGAGCAACTGAGCCCGCTGGAGGCGACCCGCAAATCGATGGATGAAATTACCAGTGCGCTGATCGGCATCGCGCTGGTGCTGAGCGCCGTATTCATACCGATGGCTTTTTTCAGCGGCTCCACCGGGATCATCTACCGGCAGTTCTCGGTAACCATTGTTTCGGCAATGCTGCTTTCGGTACTGGTGGCGATGACCCTGACACCGGCGTTGTGCGCGACGATGCTCAAAGCCTCGGACGCTCAGTTGCATGCACAACGGGGCGGCTTTTTCGGCTGGTTCAACCGTTCCTTCGACCGCAGCGCCGACCGTTACCAGCGAGGCGTAAGCGGTGTGATCAACCATCGCGGGCGGGCTCTGCTGGTGTACGTGCTGGTGCTGGTGGCCATGGCGGTGGGTTATGTCAGCCTGCCCACATCGTTTTTGCCGGATGAGGACCAGGGCGCGCTGATGGCGCAGATCCAGCTGCCGGTAGGCGCTACCGACAGCCGTACGCAGGCGGTTATGAGGCAGTTCGAGACCTACATGCTCAAGCAGCCGGAGGTCGAGGCACTGATCAGTATCTCCGGGCTGGGGATGGGCGGTAACAGCCAGAACACTGCCAGGGCGTTCATCAAGCTCAAGGACTGGAGCGAGCGTTCCGGCAAGGGGCAGGGCGCAGCGCAGGTGGCTCAGCGGGCAACGCTGGCGCTGGCAAGCATTGGCGACGCCAGCGTGTTTGTCATGCAACCGCCTGCGGTGCGCGGGCTGGGGCAGAGTTCGGGGTTTGATGTGCAGCTCAAAGACCTTGGCGGCGTGGGGCATGAGGCGCTGGTCGCGGCACGCGAGCAGTTTATCGAGCTGGCGAAGAAGGACCCGAGCTTGCTGGGCGTGCGCAGCAACGGCCTGGACGACACCCCACAGTTAAAAGTGACCATCGATGACCGCAAGGCCGGTGCGCTGAGCCTGTCTACCAGCGACATCAATTCGACCCTGTCCACTGCGCTGGGTGGCAGCTACATCAATGACTTCCTCAACCAGGGCCGGGTGAAGAAAGTCTACGTGCAGGGCGAGGCTGCTTCGCGCATGCAGTCAGCCGATCTGAACCACTGGTTCGTGCGCAACAGCAATGACGAAATGGTCCCGTTCTCATCGTTCGCCAGCAGCAGCTGGAGCTATGGTTCGCCGTTGCTGGAGCGTTACAACGGCAGCTCGTCACTTGAAGTGGTGGGCGATCCTGCGCCAGGTGTCAGCTCGGGTACCGCGATGGATGCGGTTGAGGCCATCATCAAGCAACTTCCCGAAGGCATCGGGTACGAGTGGACCGGGCAGTCCTATCAACTGCGTTTGTCCGGCGCTCAGGCGCCGATGCTCTATGCCATTTCAGTGCTGTTCGTGTTTCTCTGCCTGGCAGCCCTGTACGAGAGCTGGTCGGTGCCGTTCTCGGTCATGCTCGTGGTGCCGCTGGGCGTTGTCGGCGCGGTTCTGGCGACACGGCTCAGCGGTTTGAGCAATGACGTGTACTTTCAGGTCGGGCTGTTGACCACCGTGGGCCTGGCGGCAAAGAACGCGATTCTGATCGTCGAGTTCGCCAAGCATCTTCAGGAGCAGGGGAAAAGCCTGCATGAAGCCACCCTCATTGCTGCCCGGCAACGCCTGCGCCCGATTCTTATGACTTCGCTGGCGTTCATGTTCGGTGTACTGCCGTTGGCCCTCAGCACCGGCGCAGGCTCGGCTGGGCGCAATGCAATCGGCACTGGCGTGCTGGGCGGTATGTTCAGCGCCACCGTGCTGGGTATTTTCCTGGTGCCGCTGTTCTTCGTCGAAGTCCGACGCCGCTTCAGTCGTTCTGCAGGCAATGCTCCGGTTGCCCAATCCACATCTACAGGTGAAGCATGATGCGTCTTTTCTGGCCTTCGCTGGCTGTCACGGCGCTGCTCACAGGCTGCGTCAACCTGGCTCCGGATTATCAACGCCCCGAAGCGCCTGTATCGAACCAATGGCTGCCGGCGACGGCGGGCCAACCTGTTGCGTCAGGCAGCGTGCCCACGGATATCGACTGGCAGAACTTTTTCACCGACAAGCGTTTGGTACGCCTGCAAACCCTGGCGTTGGTGAATAACCGTGATCTGCGCCTGGCCAGCCTGAATGTCGAGAAAGCCCAGGCTCAATACCGTATCGAGCGTGCAGCGAGCCTGCCGACCATTGATGCCAGCGGCACGCATACACGCACATCGTCATCGACCTCGATGACCGGCAAGTCGTCGATCAGCCACGAGTACAGCGCGCAGTTGGGCTTGAGCAGCTATGAGCTGGATGTGTTCGGGCGTATCCAGAACCTTCAGGACGAAGCGCTCGAGGATTACCTGGCCTTGACCGAAACCCGGCGCAGCACGCAGATCAGCCTGATTGCCGAAGTCGCGACCGGCTGGCTCACCCTGGCTGCCGACAACCAGCTTTTGAAACTGGCTGAAGACACGTTGGCCAGCCAGCAGAAAAGCTACGACCTGACCAGAAACAGTCATGCGCTGGGCGGCTCTTCCGGCCTGGAAGTGGCTCAGGCGCAAACCACGGTAGAGTCTGCAAGGGGCGATGTGGCGCAATATAAAAGCCAGATTCTTCAGGACCGCAACGCCCTGCGCCTGCTGGTGGGCAGCGATCTGCCGGAGGAGCTTCTGCCCACTGCCGACGTGCCATCCGTGGCGCAACTGGTGCAGGTGCCGGACGAATTGCCCTCCAGCCTGCTGCAACGTCGTCCGGATGTGCTGAGCGCCGAACACAGCCTCAAAGCAGCGAACATCGACATTGGCGCAGCGCGTGCCGCGTTCTTCCCCAGCATCACCCTCACCGCCAATGCAGGCTCTGCCAGTACCAGCCTGTCAGGTCTGTTCAAGTCCGGAACCGGCGCGTGGAGCTTTGCGCCAAGTATCAGCGTGCCGATTTTCGACGGCGGCGCCAATCGGGCCACGCTTGACTCGGCCAAGGTGGAAAACCAGATTCAGATCCAGACCTATCAGCAGACGATTCAGACTGCGTTCAAAGAAGTGGCCGATGCACTGGCGGTGCGCAGCACGCTGGACGAGCGGGTGGCTGCACAACAGGCCTATACCGATGCCAGTCGCAAGAGCTACGAACTTGCCGATGCCCTGTATCGCGGCGGGTCGCAGAGTTATCTGGAGGCACTTGAGTCCCAGCGCTCGCTGTACAGTGCCGAGCAGGAGCTGATTTCCCTTCGCCTTACCGAGCAGAGCAACCGGGTAACGCTCTACAAGGTCATGGGCGGCGGATGGAATCCGCGGTGACTTTTTCTACTAGCCTTTGAATAATTGCCTCGCTTAAACGTTTTACCCTTACCTGCAGTGCGGTCATTTAGATGCTCGCACTGTGGTTTTGATCCTTCATGAACAGGAGTTCTCATGAAACCCTCCCAGCCGAAGTACGTCCGCGCTCTGTCGCTGCTGGTCACTTCACTTATCATTCAGACGCCAGCCCAGGCTCGTACGCCGTCCTCTGCAACTGCCGACAACATTTCCCGGCTTGCGGTGGTCAACCCGGTCAGCGCGTGCTCTGCGCTGACCGGCGTGGACCTCAACGATATCGGCGGGCAGGGCAGTCGTGTGCTATCGGCCAGTGAATCAATGCGCAACGATGTAGCAGTGTGTGCCGTGGAAGGCCGATTGGCACCGCAGATAAACTTCAGGCTTGAACTGCCTACCGGCACTTGGGCACAACGCTACCTGCAAGTCGGCTGCGGTGGGCTGTGTGGCAACATCAACTCGACCGTACGCGCCGCTGATGGCTGTAAGCCGCTTGATACCGGTGCATTTGCAGTAGCCTCCACCGACATGGGGCATCAGGCGGCAGATAACCATTTTGGCGACGACCCGCAAAAACGCGCCGATTTCGCTCACCGTGGCGTGCACCTCACCGCGCTGGCGTCGAAAAAGGTGATCACTGCGTTTTATGGTCGCAAAGCCGAATACGCCTACTTCAGTGGCTGCTCGGACGGCGGCCGGGAGGCCCTGATCGAGGCCCAGCGTTACCCGGACGATTTCGACGGCATCATCGCCGGGGCTCCTGCGCTCAACTTTCAGGTACAGAAAACGCTGTACCACGGCTGGATGGCCCGCTCCAACCGAGGGGCAGACGGCAAGCCGATTCTCCTCGCTTCCCGACTGCCACTGCTGCACAAGGCCGTACTCGCCCAATGCGATGTGCTGGACGGGCAAATCGATGGCCTTGTATCCGACCCACGCATCTGCCACTTCGACCCCGCCGTACTGCAATGCAAGACAGCAGCCGACACTGCCAATTGCCTGAGCGCAGAAGAAGTGGCTGCTGTCAGACGTTTTTACGAGGGGCCGAAAGACCCTGTCAGTGGCGAACATTTGACGTTGGGCGGTCCGCAGCCTGGCTCGGAACTGGCTTGGGCGGGCGTATTCGTACCGGTCAGCGCCGATCAGCCCGTCTACAGCGAAACGGCTGCACTGGAGGCCATTCGCAATGTGGTGTTCGAGAAGAACCCGAGCGCGGATTTCGATCTGAACGCATTGAACTTCGACAAGAAAACCTTTGATCAATTGCGTCCGCTGCATGCGCTGTACGATGCCACCAACCCGGACCTGTCGCCATTCGCCAGCCGCGGCGGCAAGCTGATTCTCTGGCACGGCTGGGCCGACCCGAACATCTCGCCGCTCAACACCCTGGCGTACCACGAGGCGGTCGAAGCACAGATGGGCAAGACACGCACCGAGGCGTTCTCACGGCTATATATGTTGCCCGGTGTTTATCACTGCGGCGGCGGGGAAGGGCCAAGCCTGGTTGATCTTCTGACGCCGATCATGGCCTGGGTTGAAAAAAGCCAGGCACCGGATGCGATTGTCGCCCGACAGGCAGGCCCCGAGAAGGCTGGCAACCGGCAGAGACCGCTGCCAAAAGCCCTGCCAGCATCGATGGTCAAGGAAAACGTCGGTAATCGCGGGCGTACCCGCAAGGTCTTCCCGTACCCGTTCATGGCCGAGTACGACCACAAAGGCTATTCGAAAAACGCGAACAGCTACCAGCGCGCCCAGCCATTGACCACGGAAAAAACACCGCACTGGATGGGGGCAGGCTTCTTCAAACCGTATGCGCCTCTGGAGCGTCAGGTTGATTAGCTATTACACCTGCGCGCAGTGAGCGAATTATTTTCTCCTCGTTCTTGACATGACATGCGAACCAGTACAGAATTGCGTCCATTCCTGAGCGAGGAATTGAAAAAAACCCTTTAGATTCAATGGGTTGGAAGCCAAAGAAATACCGGTTTCCCGCGAAATGAAAATACGTTTGATGTTTAAGTGAAGCATCTTTCGTTTGAGGCCGAGTAGCAAAATGGTTATGCAGCGGATTGCAAATCCGCCTACGCCGGTTCGATTCCGACCTCGGCCTCCACTATTCAAAGCCCCGCAGATTAACGTCTGCGGGGTTTTTTATTGGGCGCGGGAAAGTGATGGGGTTTGAAAACCGAGCTCAGCCGCTATTTAAAGCGGCTTGCGTTGATATAGCCGTATTGGTTTTGCTGATAAATCGTGTAAGGCAGGAGCAATGTATCTACGACGCCTGATAAGCCCATGTCCAGTAAAACCCACTCGGGAGCATTGGTCTTCTGATAAGCGCTACTCTGTTTGGGCTCTGCGTTCAGTTCACAGAAATCGAGCATAACTCCGCTGTAAACGCGCGGAATGGAGGAGCAATTTGATTTCCAGTCAGTGAGCTTTTCACCTGCGACGGAATCGGGCCTGAACGTTGTGTTGATTGTTCCGCATCCCGTCAAAGCAAGCGTGAGCAATAGCAGGCACTGAATTTTCAGATGATGCACACATGACTCTTTTTGCGTTACGAAACCTGGCTTCATGACTACGTTCCTTGTGTTTTCAATGCAATTGGGACGGCAGAGCGAGCGCGCGAGGCACATGCCCGTCGGTGTTGCATGATCGCCGTGGGTGTTCAATGGATGGTTGTTTCGCCGGGAATTGATCTGTCACATGCAGCACGATTATTGCTTGCCATGCCCAACCAGCCTGTCAGGCATAACCGAGGTAAACCCGATGAGCAAACCCCTTGTCCGATGGCCGATCAGCCTGCGCAGAACGGCGGTCATCGTCGTAGACATGCAAAAAGTCTTTTGTGAGCCTACCGGGGCGTTGTACGTAAAAAGTACAGCGGATATCGTCCAGCCGATCCAGACGCTGCTGCAGGCCGCGCGGGCTGCTCAGGTGACGGTGGTTTATCTGCGCCATATCGTGCGCGGCGATGGTTCGGACACCGGGCGCATGCGCGATTTGTACCCGAATGTGGACCAGATACTGGCACGGCATGATCCGGACGTTGAGGTTATCGAAGCGCTCGCGCCCCAGTCGGATGATGTGATTGTCGACAAGCTGTTCTACAGCGGCTTTCATAACACTGATCTGGACACGGTGCTGCGCGCGCGGGATGTCGATACGATCATCGTCTGCGGTACGGTCACCAACGTGTGTTGTGAAACCACGATCAGGGACGGCGTGCACCGGGAATACAAGGTTATCGCCCTGAGTGACGCCAATGCTGCAATGGACTACCCGGATGTCGGTTTTGGTGCAGTTTCAGCCGCAGACGTTCAGCGTATATCGCTGACAACTATTGCCTATGAGTTCGGAGAGGTCACCACGACCGCCGAGGTCATCCGGCGTATTGAAAGTGCGTATCCGCACGGGAGATAAATGTGCGCAGTTCTGGGCCGTTTTTCATCTGTGCGCATTCAAACCATGCGTTCCGTTTCAGACCGTTTGATCTGGCTTGAACGGTCGATACGGCTAACTGTTTGTATGAATTGTGAATTCTTGCAGTGGCATGCTTTCTGCTCTCGTCTCGCTGACCTTCACCCTTGCCGGTGAAACTTTCCCGCACCGTGTCAGCGAGAGGAAGCAGCCGTATGACTCTGCACTATGTGCCCATTATCAACCTGGCCCCTTATTTTTCAGGAGAACCGGACGGCAAGGCAGCCGTGGCGCAGGCAGTCAATCAAGCGTGTAAGGACATTGGGTTTCTGGTAATCACCGAGCACCAGATTCCCAAAGAACTTATTGATAAGGTCTCCGGTTTGACCCGCCAGTTCTTTGATTTGCCGCTGGCGGAAAAACGCAAGGTTGATCGTCCCAGCCCGGAGATGGTGCGTGGGTACAGCGCGATAGCCGAGGAGAGCCTTTCATATTCTCTGGAAGAAAGTGCGCCGGGAGATCTGAAGGAATCCTTCTCCATCGGGCCAAGCAACGTGCCGAATGAAGATTATTACCACAACGCCGAAGCAGGTTCGCATTTCGCGCCGAATGTCTGGCCTGCTGAAGCGTTGTTGCCTGGGTTCAAAGAGGCGTATCAAGCTTATTTCGAGGCGATGAGTGAACTGGCGCAATCGTTGATGCGCCTGTTTGCCTTGGCATTGGAACTGGACGAGTGCTTTTTTGATGACAGAATCGACCGGCATATCAGTATGTTCCGCAGCCTGAGTTACCCGGATATCAAGACCGAAGTCGAAGCCGGCCAGTTGCGCGCCAGTGCGCATACCGACTACGGCAGCCTGACCATCGTGCGCCCTGATAATGCACTGGGCGGCTTGCAGGTACGTAATCAGCAAGGCGAATGGGTCGATGTGCCCTATGTCGAGAACGGTTTTGTGGTCAACATCGGCGACCTGATGATGCAGTGGACCAGCGACCAGTGGATTTCCACCCTGCACCGCGTGGTCAACCCGCCCATTAGCAGTGAGCAGGACAACCGTCGGCAGTCACTGGTGTTCTTCCATCAACCCAACTATGACACCTTGATCGAGTGCCTGCCCGGTTGCCTGCCGCCTGGCACCACGCCACGGCACGCGCCGGTGACTTCGGGCGATCACTTGCTGGCCAAGTTCGTCAAACAGACGACCTTCGGCGGCAGCAAGGTAGCCTGATATGAGCACACTTTCATACGTCAACGTGTTCGCGCAGGACATCATCGGTTTAAGCGGTTTTTACTCGAAGCTGTTCGGCTTCAGTGAAATAGAGGCCATCAGGTCGCCTATTTTTCGTGGGCTGGATACAGGCAAATCCTGCATCGGTTTCAATGCACTCGATGCCTACGAATTGTTGGGGCTGGATGAGTTTACTGGTAGCACCGGTTGCCGGTTTCTCCTCAACATTGATGTCGATGAGCAATCCGAGGTGGACAGGTTGGTGCCTCAAGCAGTGGCGCTGGGTGCGCGATTGATCAAGGCGCCGTATCTGACGTATTACCATTGGTATCAGGCGGTTTTGCTGGACCCCGAGGGGAATATATTTCGGATTAACTTCATGCTTTAAGTGCTGCGGGCACGTACAACAAAGGTGGCGGGTTGGGCAGTTCACCAGCCCTCACGTTTCAGGTTTTCACAGAAAAATCTACTGGCTGTACTGCTAGCTATCCGGCCCATGGAAGCAGGTCTTCAATTGTGCAACAGGCAAGGCATGCCTGATTCAACAATTGAGGATATGGAAATGAGTGAATCTGATAGTAAGCAACCCAGGCACGGTAGGGTAACCAATCCTGAATCCCGTGGTTCTTATGCCATAAAAAAAGGCCTATTGCTGGAATGGGAAGTGGTCGCTATGGAAGGTGGCAAAAACTTTCCCGACCTGGAACCTGGTCTTGCACACGACTTCCCTGGTGTCGATGAACCTAAGTTTGATCCTGCTTCGGCTGCTAAACCACCAGCAGACGGATTTATACTGAGTGGCGGGCAAACTGATAACCGGAGATTCGTAAATCTTACTGATAACGGTATTGTTGAAGAAATAAAAAAACAAAACCCGGGTCAGCAAGATGAGGCGTGGCCTCGCTTGAGCGTCAAGCGCGGAGAAGAGTTTAAGGTGACATGGTTCTATGCTGCTAAACATTTGACACGTGGTTACCGTTGGTTTATTACCAAAGACGGATGGGATGAAACTACACCCATCACCCGAGAAGACTTCAAGGGGAAGAACTATGTCGCTGATAAGCATTTCAAAATCGATTCTCAAGATGGGCTGATGTGGAGTGATATTTCTGATCTGGCTCCTGCCGATCAATATCATACTGAGCTTCAGCCGAAAGATATTACATCAGCAACGCTGCCGAGTGATAAGTCCGGGCACCATGTCATTCTTCTTGCCTGGATCATCGCCGAAACCGATAAAGCTTTTTATCAGGCGTTTGATGTCGAATTTGATGCGTCCGAGTCTGAAGAGTGAGGTGACGGAAGTGAAGGGTAAGGGTGCAAGTGTCCAGCGAGACGTCGCCCTCGCTTATTCTGCAAAGTCTGCGCAGATAAGGAATGGGTGATCAGAAGGCCCGGCCTCAGCGCCGGGCTTTTTTGCATCTGCATTGACTGATCAAAAATCACTTTTCCTGAATGTTTCAGTGTCTGCCTGGTCGTTCATGATCGTCAGCTTCCCATTCGAGACGCGGTAGGTTGTCATCGCATCCCCTTGGGAATATTGCTGACGCCAGCGACCCCATTCGCCGGTATCACTCAGGAATGTTCTCCAAGTGACTCGCTCACCCTCCAGTTTGCAGCGATACCTGAAACTGTCGCCATCGTCCCGTCGATAGGCTATCTCAGGTGGATTTTGCTGAACCGTTTTCATGGTTTTGGTTTTACGACCCATTTCAGCTGTATCCGCGCCACAAACCCCGCCTAGCAAAAATGAGGATTGGGTTTAGCGAGGTATCTCTGACGAGCGGTTCCACGGCAACGAGGCTTCGTAATCTCCTACCGATGTAGCATGCGGCAACCGCTCCACCCTGTTTACGTCTGATTATCGGATCAAGAAGTACATCAAGGACTTCACCCCGGAATCCTTCCTTGACCGAATTGGCGCCTATCGTATTGTTACCTATCAGCGCAAAAAACTTGGCGACTTTTTCAAAGGTGGCGATACGGTATTCCAAGGTTTGATCGCGCATGAGGCGCCGGCAGTTAACCCTCTTGCCGTATCCAGGGAGAAAGACGGTGCGGACGAGAATGGCAATCCACGTATTCAACAGCTCTACCCGATGGCACTGATCACCTATCTCATGGGGGCCGTAAAAGAATTGCGGGCTGAAGTAGCGAGCCTGCGAGAGGCTTATTCGCAGGGCAGCTAATAAATAGATTCTACCTAGCTTACTGAGCGCTTTGCAGTTCAACTAATGGAGTTGAGGTGTCTACAGAACCCACCCATCTTAGTGGAAGTACCTTGTTTTCCCAATTCAATGATTTTCCGATGCTGTGAGTTCTAACGAACTGTAATCTATCAACTCCTATGGTTTGTGCCAGTTTCTCCGCGTACTCGATTTCCTGTTCGGAGTCATTGTGCTCAAATAAAATGTATTTCCAAATAACATTTTGGAGGGGGTTTAAAGATTTAGCGTCTTTAGTGAATTTTAAAGCCTTTTCAAAGCTTTCTCCTATTCTGTACTTTTCGTAACTTGACTGATGCGCGCCATCTATTGAAACTATGATCTCATCTATAAATTCTCCGTGGACTTTTTCTGCGAAATCATGGTTTCCATTTGTTATCAAGCGCTGTTTGGCGGATGGATATGCCTCTCTTGTTGTCCGTACTATGCCTTTGAAATTGGGGTGATCCAATGGTTCGCCTTGTCCGCAATATTCAATATTATGTACAGCGTAGCCCTCGGAAGTAAGACCATCGACTAGGTTTTTTAGGCGGCTCATGTCAAGGGTGTGGGGGCCTGGCCGAAGACGTATTTGCTTGCTTCTAGAGCAGCCGGGGCAACCTAACCCGCAGGCTAAGGTCGTTTCTATTTGAAAGTAAGAAATAACCTTGGCTCGAAGATGATTGTCTACAGGGTCTGTTGGGCGATTAAGTGCGCAGTGATTACAAATTGCGTCCCCATGGCATGCCCCCTGATACAAATGCCTCTTCGATGGCTTGATACTTTTCATTGGAGAATATCTCCGATGGAGAGAACTTCGCGTTCTTTTGCACCCAGCCCAAATTCATTTGTTCACCGAAATCGTCATCGCATGGTATTTCGCCATTAGCTCTGAGGTATAGTGAACGCAATATTCTGCACGGCATATCTAGCTCCTCGTGGTCGCCAGTCTTTCGGTCGGCGAAACACTAATACTAGTTTAGTGCTCCGAAAATGCAACAAAATCCTATTTCATTCGTTTTCTGGGAGGCTAAAACCGCTCATCAATCCTAGGCACCATTTAACTATTCTTAAGGATGCTCCGATCAACTTGCCGCGCAGCGGTGGCAAGCCGTAATTTGCCAGGCACATAGCGCTATTTTTCTGAAAACGGTCTGATGCAGTGTGAGTCGAGCGCGTTTTTCGCTCGGTTTTCCGTGTTAAGCGCGCAACTCACCCAAACCCATTAGTCGCTTTCGAGCCATCCACAGGTTCGACAGGGCGAACAGCGTGGTCAGTTGGGCCGTGTTTTTCATCAGCCCACGAAAGCGTACTTTCACGTAACCAAACTGGCGCTTGATGACCCGAAACGGATGCTCGACCTTGGCGCGTGTCTGCGCTTTGCAGTACTCGATCTTGCGCTTGGCTTTGTACAACAGGCTGCGTTTGTTCAGCTTGGAATACGTGCTGCGCCGCGCCGCGATTTGCCAGATCACGTTACGATTTTCGTGCTCTTCACGCTTCTCGACACCGGTGTAGCCAGCGTCCGCATAGACCGCGTTTTCTTCCCCGTGGAGCAGTTCGGCGACTTGAGTGACATCGGCCACATTGGCCGCAGTGCCATGGACGTGATGAACCAGTCCAGACTCAACGTCAGCGCCGATGTGGGCCTTCATACCGAAGAAATACTGGTTACCCTTCTTTGTCTGATGCATCTCGGGATCACGCTCGCCGTCTTTGTTCTTGGTCGAGCTTGGGGCATGAATAATGGTGGCATCGACGATGGTGCCCTGGCGCAGCGACAGGCCTTTTTCCTGCAAATAACCGTTGATGACCGCGAGGATTGCAGGAGCCAGTTGATGTTTCTCCAGCAGGTGCCGGAAGTTCATGATCGTGGTGTCTTCCGGTATCGGCGCACTCAACGTCAGGCGTGCAAACTGGCGCATGGGGGTGATTTCGTAGAGCGCTTCTTCCATGGCCGGATCACTCAGGGAGAACCAGTTCTGCAGCAGGTGAATGCGCAGCATGGTTTCCAGCGGATAAGGTTTTCTGCCACCGCCGGCCTTGGGGTAGAACGGTTCGATCAGGCCCAGCAGACCTGTCCAGGGGACGACCTGATCCATCTCGGCGAGGAAGCGTTCGCGGCGTGTCTGCTTGCGCTTGCTGGCATATTCGAAATCGGAAAAGCTCATCTGGCTCATGGGAGGCTCGGATCAGGTGGTCAGGCGATTTTCGCATAACCGGGACTTGTTCGGAGATTCCCTAACAGGAGTGCGCCATCACGGTATCTGGAGTGCATCACTGTTGCACTCCCAGCCAGCCTTCGCGACCGGGCAAGTGACCGCGAACAACTTGTCCGCAAGGCAGTTGCTCGATGGATTCCGGCAGCAGCTGGCCCAGCGGGTTGAACTCGATTTCCCGTGCATCGGCCTGCCTTAAAAGCTGCCTGAAGCCGTCCGCCATGACAATGCCTTCGACTTCAGCATGAATGGTGTAGACGTTGAGCCGTTGCGCAGCGAAGCGGTTGAGGATGTATTCGTTGAAGGCACCTGGCTGGAGCTGTGGGCCGACCACCTCGTCGAAGGTCGGCAAGTCCACCGGGATCTGCGGCGTGCCGAGTCTGCCATCAGCCAGTAACGGGCGAAACAGGGTAGCGCCGCGACAGTCGCTGTTGTAGCGGAAGCCAAACGCCTGCTTGGCCTGCACGACATGCTGGTCGGCACGCCAGCCGGCTGCTGCGGAGCAGATCACCGGGTTGCCTAAAATGTCGCTCAGACAGTCGACCCCACGGTGTATCTGTGCGGTCAACTGGCGATCGTTCCAGCGTCCGGCATTGGCTTGCCAGCCATGGTGATCCCACGCATGCAGGCCGACCTCGTGGCCTGCATCCAGAGCGCGACGCATCAACGGGCCAAGGTCGCGTCCGATCGGCTTGCCTGGCCACGCAGTACCCGCCAGCAGAATATCCCAGCCATACAGGCTCGCTGCTCTGGATGCTCAGATCGGGATGATTGGGCCTATGCGGCGGTAGGCTGCCTTACGGCTGTCGGCAGTGCGTCTGACAGTTTGCTCAGATGTTAGTGGAGCGAACGGAGGCGTGGAGGATCAGGCATTATCGGGTCACCTATATAACTCAACTAAATGTCTGTTTAGTTGAGTTATATAGGATATGGCTTGTTGCATAAGTATAAATGGGCGAGGGTTGCTGTTCCAAACCTCGGAACTGTCATATTTATCACCTATCAGGTCATCAGGTCATCAGGTCATCAGGTCATCAGGCTACAGGGTTGGTTTTGGCAGTGCTGTTACATTCCTTTCATACACTTTCGCACATCATCGTCTATAACGTTGCCTGGTTTGATGCAGTCCCTTAGCGGGTTTTCGTCTTGCCTGTCTTCAAACTCAGCTTTGGCTCGATTCCGGCACTGTTTGTTAACAGCCTTGCCCAGCGGCGATGTATCGCCTTTATATGACTCGCATGTCGCTGCATTTGCAGCTTTTTGCATCTGCACGACCATTGGCAGGGTCGCGGGATCTACAGCCCATGCTGGTGAGCTTATGCAGGCAATATCAGTCCTTGATTTCAGGTTTAGCAGGCGTTGGTACCGTCGGGCGGACACTTTACCGCAAAACGTTTTGAATTCGAGTGCTGACTTGGGTACGTGAGCCAGGCGCAATGTCTCGGTCCGTCATTGTTGAAGTTTACGCTGCACATGGGTCGGACACTGAAGTGTGAGGGGCTTCGATTTTCACGTTCTTGAAATACACAGGAGTCAGTTCTCGGCTTCAAATCTGGTGGCCAGGGCTCACCAAGGATGCATGTGTAGGTACGCATAATGTATATTATGTTAAATTATATCTATTTGTAACTGCTACCAGCAACCTTGTGACTGTCAGCCATTAATGCTAATCCTGAAAATCAAAAAAAATACTTAAAAATCAAGCGTTAGCCGATCATTCGTAAGTGCTCTCCTACACGGGCACATCCCCAAATCCGCGAAACCTGATCGACATACGAATATTTCTAGGTGTTCATAGATGCTAGGGCTAGGAGGCATCACATTTGAAAGCGCTGGATTTTCAACACCTTAGAATTCAAGGTTGAATGTCATAGAGACGGATTTCATCTGCATCGAGTATCCGTAAATATTAGATCGAAAGCGTCACCGGAGCTGGCATATCGACTTCTATGAGCTATTTTAAGCTATTTCATCGGAGAATCGTTATGACTGAACCTCGCCCCATGTTCTCTGATCAGGATGCGATAGCGCTTTCGTCCGACGTATATTTCACTTTGCACCCTGAACTTGCCGATTACCTAGCGAGCTTCAGCGTTGAACTAGATCCCGTCTTGATCTTCGATTCGGCGAAGGATTTCCTCCAGGGCTATGCAAACTATGACCAGGCAGCGGACGTTAGTACCACTTTTTTTTATTATCGAGGCATCACTGAGCGATTATTGCTGTGGGCGTGGATCATTAATAAAACCCCCGTTTCCAAGGTCGGTATCAGCGATATTAAAGAATTCCTTAGATTCTGTGCTTCTCCCCCAGAAAGCTGGGTTGGTCGCAGCGCAATGCGCCGATTTAAGCGGAACAGTGATGGCTACTACATCATCAATCGCAGGTGGCGCCCTTTTTCAACTGCTGCCGAAAACTCAGTGGCAAAAGCCAAGGCGCTTAAGAGTATTCGATCAGTATGCACGCAATTTTTTCACTATTTGGAGAAACGCCAGCTAGCAGTTACGAATCCTGCTAGGCATATCGAAGAGTCTTTTATCGATAGTCTTACTGAAAGAAGCGTTTCACTTATTGGACGACTGGAGCGAACCCATTTGAATTACCTATTAAAGGCCGCGGAGAAAATGTGTGAGCATGACAGCGCTCATGAACGATCACTTTTTATTTTAGCTATGATTATATTCATGCTTGTTCCAGTTAGACTTATTTCAGGCAGCAAATCTTGGCGTCCCTCATTACGTGATTTCCAGGAAAAAAATACCATACTGACCTACTGTGCCATCGACGCAGAACGCGTTTTTTGTTTACAGGCACCGGAGGTATTCTCACGCTATTTTGAGCGATACTTAAAAGCGAGAGCTATCGCTAAAAGCGATCGCGCTTCAGCTGACTTGGCTGTTTTCACTACTTTAGGAGGTCGCCCCGGCATAACGTCGAGACAGGTACGTAACGTGATTAAAGACATCAGTCAAACTGCTGTGAGTATGATGACCCAAGATGGCATGACGGAACAGGATACTGCGTTAGTCGCTGCTGCTAGGCTCGATACTATCCGCGCAGCAGCTATTATGGTTTCGCTTCAGGATTTTGGATTCGACAATACACGTAGTCGGCTCGGATACGAGTCTTTAAATGCGCTCCAGAACCGCTGCGCGTCGACGTCAAAAATTACGTTTATGTAAATGAGCTAAGAATTTGAGGTTTAGAGGCGAGTGCGGGCTGATTCTGACAGGCTGAGATCTATCACAAAATGCTATTCAACATTTGCGAAATGTGCACCCTCCTCCCTGGTCCTCATTGCCCAGCTTGATTTCTGCCTTTGAGGATTGGCGGAAATTCGAGAGCTTGCGCGCGCTCCCTTCGGCTGGAAGACTTGTTGTCACCGGTCATTAATTAATGGACAGCTGCCATCAGGTAATAAGCTTTTGATTCTGCTGGATAAATACAGCGCGCGCAAAAATGCATATTCCCGATTTGATCGTTAATCGCCGGAATCCTGTGCTCGAGTGTCGGTGAATTCCCTGCTGCAGGACTTTTCCGCCAATTAACGATCCAAACCCACATGAACTCCAGCGATTAATGACCATGGCGTTCCACCATTTCAGCGTCAACCCGTTGATTCGTTTGGCGTACATTCCACGTCTGAATCTGTAAAGGCTTGTTTCTGAAGCTAACCGTTCGGGCTCAGGTTAGCGCCATGATCGTTAATCACCGGAAAAAGTGCCAAATTTGAGGAGAATTCCGTTGAATAACGGGTATGGAGTTCTCCCAAGTCCTCCGAATAATGACCATGGCCCTTAGCCCGCGTAACTGTAACTTACTGTTTTAAAAAGTTTTTCCTGTCGTTTCGTGAAGCTGCCAGGCGATACCAAAGGCAAACGGTTTGACTATGATTTACCCATTTGGTCAATAACTTGTGGACTAAGGCATCTATAGGAATCTCAACCGCATCGTCGCTATATGCATACGCCCCCAGTCGCTCCCAAGCGCAATCTGGCCAGTAATCTCGAGGTTGTGATGCTGGCGCATTCCAAGTCCACCCATAGCTCAGCCAGAACGCAGTCTAAGTGGGCGATGATCGGCTCTCTGGGTCTGAAGCAAAGATGAAGTCCGGCGCCGGAGTTGCACGCCCCGGTACAGCGGACGGTGGGAAAAAGTCCTCCCAATGTCCTTCCCAAGCATAGCCTAGGTGCTGCATCTCCCAATACGCGAGAGACGCTCCCACTACACTGAACCGCCCCGGGTTTCTCGGAGACTCCAACCTTTGAGAGGATGGAGCGATGAAAAAACTACCGAAGTATTCCCCAGAGGTCCGTGAGCGGGCCATCAGGATGGTTTTCGAACACCTTCCTGAGTACGAGTCGCAGTGGGCCACCATCAGTGCCATTGCCCCCAAGATCGGCTGCACGCCCGAGACATTACGGCTGTGGGTTCGCCAATCTGAGCGCAACAGCGGCCAGCGTGATGGGCTGAGCACAGTCGAACGTGAGCGAGTCAAGCTCTTGGAGCGTGAGAACCGTCAGTTGCGTCAAGCTAACGAGATCTTGCGTAAGGCCTCAGCCTATTTTGCCCAGGCGGAGCTCGACCGCCCATTCAAACGATGAAGACGTTTATTGATGAAAACCGCCAGTCTTACGGGGTCGAGCCGATTTGCAAGGTGTTGCCAATCGCCCCGTCGACGTACTACCGGTACGCTGCTCAGCAGGCTGACCCCAGCCAGCAGTCAGCGCGTGCGCAGCGTGACCAGGAACTGGGTGAGCACATCCAGCGAGTCTGGGATGAGCACTTCCAGGTATATGGCGTGCGCAAGGTCTGGCGACAATTGCTGCGTGACGGACTGCAAGTCGCCCGCTGTACGGTGCAACGTCTGATGGGAGAGCTGGGCCTGCAAGGCGTGGTACGCGGCAAGCCCGTCAAGACGACGGTCAGCGACCAAGCCAGGCCGTGCCCGCAGGATCATGTCAACCGTCAGTTTGTGGCTGAGTGCCCGAACGCCCTATGGGTATCGGACTTTACCTACGTCAGTACCTGGCAGGGTTTTGTTTACGTGGCCTTCATCATTGATGTCTTTGCCCGATTCATCGTCGGTTGGAAGGTGTCCAGTTCAGCGCGTACCGATTTTGTACTCGATGCACTGGAGCAAGCCCTTTACGCCCGTCGCCCAGTCAAGCAGGGTGGACTCATTCACCACAGTGACCGTGGCGTGCAGTACGTGTCCATTCGCTATACCGAGCGTCTTGTCGAAGCCGGTATTGAGCCATCGGTCGGGAGTGTCGGTGACTCTTACGACAATGCTTTGGCTGAGACCATCAATGGTCTTTACAAGGCTGAAGTGATTCATCGACGCTCTTGGCCCACACGGGGGGCGGTGGAGCTGGAAACCCTGAAATGGGTGGACTGGTTCAATCACCGCCGCCTGCTGGAGCCAATCGGTCATATTCCACCGGTCGAAGCAGAAGCAATCTATTATCAGCAACTCACCGAGTCTGCCCAGGTGGCATGACTCAAACAAAAGGGTCTCCGAGAAACCCGGGGCGGTTCACCTGATCATCGGCGGGCCGACGGGCGTAGGTAAAACCTGGCTTGCCTGCGCGCTGGCTCACAAAGCCTGCCGCGACGGTTACAGCGTGCGCTATCTGCGTCTGCCGCGCTTGATGGAAGAACTAGGCCTGGCCCACGGCGATGGCCGCTTCGCCAAATTGATGGCCGGCTACGCCAAGACTGACCTGCTGATCCTGGACGACTGGGGCCTGGCACCGTTTACCGCCGCGCAACGGCGCGACATGCTTGAGCTGCTGGACGACCGCTACGGCAACCGCTCGACGCTGGTGACCAGCCAAATGCCAGTGGACAAATGGCATGCGTTGATCGGCGATCCGACCTTGGGCGATGCGATCCTCGACCGGCTGGTGCATAACGCTTATCGAATTGAACTGAAGGGTGAATCGATGCGCAGGCGCGCAACGAAATTGACGGCGGCAGGGGCTTCAGACTAACAATGCAAACCTGCGTCGCTGCGCTCCGACTGCCTGTCCGGATAAGCGTGGAACGAGTGTCCGGATGTTGGTGGGCTGAGTGTCCGGATGACGTGGAATTCGCAATAAAACCTGTCTGTAAAAGGTCCGGATCAACATGAAGCTCATTGCTGACCCACTGTTCTCTGAAGCCTCGGCTCCGCCGCAGGTATCGCGCATGCTCCTGCAGTACGCGACCGAACGTGGCGTCGATGCCGAGTGGCTATGCCGTGGCCTGGGTTTTGCCCCTGATGACCTGAAAAAGCCCGGCTATCTTCTGTCGCATCGGCAAAGCAACCTGCTGGTACGCCGAACAATCACGGTGCTGGGTGATGACGGCTTGGGTCTGTCGGTCGGCGAGCGCCAGACAGCAGTGTCATGGGGCATTGTCGGGCTGGGTATGCAGGCCAGTCCCACGCTGGGTGAGGCGCTGGACCTGGCCATTCGTTACCAGAAGCATGCCGGTGCCCTGCTCCGCCATCGAATGGCGCTTCATGAAGGTCGCTGCCTGACCTACATGGTGCCGCAGTTCTTTGACCCTGACGTGATCAGTTTTTATCTGGAAGAGGCATTCGCCAGCGCGATGGCCATTGCGCGGCATCTGACTGGGCATCATGACATGCTCCCCAGCCGCATCGAGCTTGAATATCCAGAGCCTGCGCACCGGCAACGATACAGCGAAATATTCCGCTGCCCGGTGGTATTTGCCGGTGCTCACAATCTGATCGAATTCGATGCCCTGTGGCTGGACATTCCATTGTTGACGCGCGATGACTTCGTGGCTGCAGAAGTGGCAGAGTTGCTGGACAGTGCAAACTGGGAAGATAAAGGCACGTCAGATCTTGTCGAAACCGTTCAACGGGAAATACGCAAGCGTCTCTGCGCTCCGCCGTCACTCAATGACCTTGCGCAACAGCTCAATATCGGCGAACGCACCTTAAGGCGTCGTCTTGACGAGGCGGGACAGTCCTATCAGGGCGTCATCGACTCGCTACGCAGGGCCCGGGCATTGTCACTCCTGAGTCACCGTGAAACGAAATTGATCGACGTGGCGACTGAAACCGGCTTCAGCGATATTCGTGATTTCCGTCGGGCGTTCAAACGCTGGACCGGGGTAACGCCCCGCGAAGCCAGATACGAAATTCAACAATTTCGAAAAGACATCCAGGGCCTGTCAACCTCCTGAGTTTTTGCGTACTCGCAAGAACATACGTGATCATCAAACGTCCGCTGCCGCCCCCTTTTTTGTCCGCTCAACCCCTGCGTTCTGTGACCGGTTGTTTATCGTAGCTCTCTGCTCTCCATAAATAATCAAACAAGAGATGGGCCGTGATGACAGAACGAGTGCTTGTTACCGGGGGTGGCGGTTTTGTGGCCTGCCACTTGATTCAGCAACTGCTTGCCAGCGGCAATGTCGTCAATACCACCGTGCGCAACCTCACCAACAGGGCAAAAGTGCTTCCTCTGCTGACGTTGCAAAAGCAACATCCAGGCAAACTTTACCTGTTCGAAGCAGATCTTCTTGTAGACGGCGCGTTTGATGCGCCCATGCACGACTGCACGGTCGTCCATCATGTGGCGTCGCCCTTTCTGCTGCCTGAAAAAATAAAGGACGGCCTCCGGGAAATGCTTGAGCCTGCACTGCTGGGCACCCGGAACGTTCTGAGCAGTGTCGATAAAACGCCCAGCGTCCTTCGTGTCGTCATGACCTCCACCGTCGGGGCAATCTTTGGCGATTACATTGACGTTTTGCACATGAAGAACAAGACCCTTACCGAAGACTATTTCAATACCAGCAGCACGCTTGAAACCAACCCCTATCACTACGCCAAGGTCGAGGCCGAAAAAGAAGCATGGCGGATCTGCGAGAAGCAGACTCGCTGGAGCCTGGTCACTATCAATCCGGGCATGATCCTCGGCCCTTCTCTTACGCCGGCCTCGGACTCCGGAAGCCTGTTTCTTCTGGATGAGATGTTCCGCGGTTACTTCTTCTATGGCATGCCCGACCTGAGTCTGACTACCGTGGACGTCAGGGATGTAGCGGCAGCTCATATCATCGCAGCGAACAAGGTTGACGCTCAGGGGCGCTATATCCTTGCTGAACAACATATGATTTCTTTCGTGGAGATAGCTGGCATTGTGCGCCGTTTGCATCGATGCCCCTGGTTATTGCCGCGTTACCGCATTCCCGACGCTATTGTCAGGTTGATTGGTCCCTTCTTCGGGCTCACTCAGGATTATCTGTGCAAGCACCTCGGCATTCGCTTTGTGGTGGATAACCAGCGCAGCCTGAATGATCTGGGCATCAAATATCGATCCATCACGGAAACGCTGACAGATCATTACCGTTGCTGGGATATGCAGCGTCAGCTCAACAGCCAGGCGAATGAGAAGCTTCGGTCGTGACATTCAAGTTGCTTCACTTCCCGTAACGGAATGGAACGTGCATAGACCTCGCTTATCAGGTTTCACCCGAGGTCTCCCCATGCGCCATCTCGATACCGATTGCCTAGCTGCTTTTGTTGCTGTCATCGATTGCGGCGGGTTCACCACTGCCGGTGAGCGTATCGGCAAGACCCAGGCAGCTGTCAGCCTGATGCTGGGCCGGCTGGAATCCCGGGTCGGGCGCAAGCTGTTGGAGCGGTCACGCCGTGGCGTTACGCTGACGGAGCATGGTGAACGGCTGATCGGCTACGCCAGGCGTATCCAGATGCTCGAAGACGAGGCGCTTGCCGCGCTCGATTGCGGGCAGGAAGCCACTCGCGTTCGTATAGGCATGCCGGATGACTATCTTGAGTCGCTGGGCTGCGAGCTCATGCAGGCGTTCACCCTGCGCTATCCGCATTTACAGGTAGAAATCATCTGTGATTTTTCTTCTCGCCTCGAGTCCATGATTACCGAAGGTAGCATCGACCTGGCGATCATCACCCGCTCCGGCACCAAGGTGCAGGGTGAGTTACTTAGGTGCGAACCGATGTTGTGGTGCGCAGCGCCGGGGCATTTTCCCGAGCAACAGAAGGTTTTGCCGTTGTCGTTATTTACCGAAAGCTGCCGGGCGCGTCCGCAGATCATTGAGGCGCTGGATCTGTTGGGGACGCCCTGGCGGATGGTCAGTTCTTCATCTCATCTGCCGGGCGTCATGCATTCGGTTCGGCTGGGCACCTCGGTGACGGTATTGCCCGCTTCAGTTGTTCCATCTGGCTGGCGCATCCTGAAATCCGAGCAGTTGCCCCGGCTGCCAAGCATCGAACTGGAGCTGCTGGTGCCCGAACATGCCCTGTTGAACACCCGCCGCCTGGCGCATTTCGTCCGTGATTGCTTTCAGGCCGAAAGCCGTTCTGAAAGCGAGTCTCAAAGCGAAGCGATGGCAGCCTTGTAACCTTCAAGCACCGCTTGCAGCGCTTTTTCCTGATGCGCAAAGGTCAGATAAGTTCGGCCAAAGGCAAACGGCATGCTCATGACCCGTTCACGGCGCAGCGCTTTGTGCAGCGAGAGTGTCCACGCGCTGTCAGCCACATGCGCCGCATCGGCGTAGGTTCTGGGTGGCGTCGCCGAGGGCCATAACGTGAACACTGACCCGTAACCCGTACTGCTAACGGCCATGCCTTTGCTGGCAAAGGCTGCGACCACTTGGGCGCGCAGCTGGTCACCGCGTGTCAGCAGTGCGGCATAGTTGGCGGTCGCCAGTTGCTTGAGGGTCGCCAGTACTGCAGCGCACGCTGGCGGCGCTCCACTGTAGGTGCCGGCGCGTACGATTTTTCCCTGCTCGAAAAGACGCATGTATTCGGGTTTGCCAACCAGAGCGGCGACCGGAATACCACTGCCGATCGCCTTGCCGACCGTGGCCAGATCAGGCTCGGCACCCAGCAGCGTGCCGGTCAGCCCTGGACACAGGCGCAACCCCATCAACACTTCATCCAGGATAACCAGTGCGCCATTGCGGTGAGCCAGATCGCTGAGGTGCTTTAAATAGCCCGGCGCAGGCTCGATGCAGCCTGCGTTGGCCAACACGGGTTCCACCACCAGGGCTGCGATGTCGCTGTAATCGCGAAACAGTTGTTCGGCATCCTCAAAATCGTTGTAGCGCAACAGCAGCATGCCATCACGTTCAGGCCGGGTTGTGCCGCTCATCAAGGCCGAGGCCTGCCCCGCATTGCCAAAGGCTACCGAGTCGTACCAGCCGTCATAGCCGGCAGCGAACTTTACAATGCGCTGGCGACCCGTTGCCACGCGCGCGGTGCGGCAGGCCAGGTGCACGGCTTCGCTGCCGGTGTTGAGGAAGATCACCTGGCTGAGATCGCCGGTGAATGTCGCCAATGCGGCAGCAGCGGCCTCCTCGTCCGCGTGGGCAAAGGAAGGCATCGGGCCGTTGAGCATTGCTGCACTGGCCGCTTCCATGACCTCCACCTGAGCATGGCCCAGCATGGTTGCACCAAAACCCATTGCGGTATCCACGTAGCGCACCCCCTTGCTGTCCCACAGCCATGGCCCATTGGAGCGTGCGACATTGAAAGCCTGGCCGTCGATTTCGGGCAAAGCGCGGCCGCCGCTGGAAATTCCACCGATCAAATGTTTCATCTTTATTCTCAGGAAATGGGAGGTATCAATAGCCCATGACGCGGGGCAACCATTGGGTCAGATTCGGGAAAAACACGAGCAAGGCGATGGCAAACGCGGTGGCGATCCAGAACGGTATCAATCGTCGTGATACGGCACCGATATCAATACGTCCTACGTTGCACACCACAAAGATGTTGGTGCCGATAGGCGGAGTGAAAAGTCCCCAACCCAGGGTCATGGTGAAGATAAGGCCGATCTGATAGGGCTCGAAGCCCGCAGCCTTGGCCACGGGGACCAGAATCGGCGCCAGAATGATCATTGCCGGGCCAAGGTCCAGCCAGAAACCGACCACTTTGAGTACCAGAATCACCAGCAATATGGTGACCAGCGGGCCGGTATGCAGGCCGACAATCCAGGTGGCCACTGTATGGGGCACCAGTTCGAAGGTCAGGATCCAGCCAAACGGCATGGCCACAGCCATGATGATCATTACCGAGCCGGTGGTGGTCACCGCTTCGGTCACGGCCGGGAATAGATCGCGCCAGGCCAGTTGTCGATAGACAATGGTACCGACGAACAGCGCATAGAGTACTGACAGCGACGCCGCTTCAGTGGCCGTGGCAAAGCCGGTAACTATCGACCCGAGCACCATGAACGGCATCAGCAACGCAGGCAGCGCGCCACCGGTGTCCCGCAGGAACAGGCCCCAGTCCATCTTGCCTTCAGCTTTTGGAAAGCCCTCGCGAACCCCGACTATGTAAGCGGTCATCATGAAGACTGCGGCGAGCATCAGGCCAGGGATAACGCCAGCCATGAACAGACCACCGATAGACGTGTTGGTCAACACGCCGAACATGATCAGGATGACGCTCGGCGGTACGATAATGCCCAGCGTTCCAGAGGCTGCTGTAACAGCAGCGGCGAAGGCACGTGGGTAGCCACGCGCCTCCATCACCGGAATCATGACCTTGGCAACGGTGCCAGTATCGGCTGTGGCTGATCCGGTCAGACCGCCATAGACGAACGCAGTGGCGACATTTACCTGCCCCAGTCCGCCGCGCAAACGCCCGAAGCAGTGCTCCGCAACACGCATGATGCGCAGCGTCAGACCGCCACGGTTCATCAGCTCTCCGGCCAGCAGAAACAACGGTATCGAGGCCAGGGTCGACGAGTCGGCACCGCGCAGCGTTTGCTGGGCAATCCAGGCCAGCGGCATGTGCAGATCACCCCACAGCAGGGCCGCGATACTGCCACCGGCCATCGCCCAGACAACTGGCAGGCCAGCCATCAGCAAACAGAAAAACGCCAGAAAAAGGATCAGCACGGTCATGGGCGTACTCCGTTGCGAATCAGGCGTGTCAGACGAACCACAGCCAGTAGCGCAAGCATCACGGCGGCGCTGATCAACGCCAGTGAACTCAGCCCGGCGGGCCAGCGCAGCACTGGGGTTGGCATCCAGCCGGTGCGTGAAATGAACGCCACACCGCTGCTCAGCAGCCAAGCGCTGATACCCAGCAGGGCCACACTGGCAAAGGCATCCAGGGCCTTTTGCAAAGACCTTGGCAGCATGCCCACCAGGCCCTGGAATCGCACGTTTTCGTGCCTCATTTCAGCGATCACGGCGCCAATAAATGTCACCCAGATAAACCCGATCGTGGCGATCTCGAACGACCATTCGAAGCCATGCAGATTCAGGTAACGCGAGAAAACGCCTGCCAGAATGGACAGAAAGGTCACGGCGAACATCAGCGAGCCGAATACAGCAAGGCAGCGTTCAGCCAGGCTGCTGGGTGGTTGGTCGGGATGCGGGCTGATAGACATGGCGTCACTCGCCTTGCGCGTCGTGCCGCAGCTGGCTGACGAAGTCTTCGCCCCAGACCTTGCCGAACTGGGCATACACCGGGTTGCTCAACTCGCGGAATGGACGCGGGTTGACGTCATTGAACTTCACGCCTTTGCCCTGCATTTCCTGCTGAATCTTGCTGTACACCGCTTCCAGCTGCGAGCGATACCAGGCTGTGGTGTCTACCACCGCCTTGTCGAGAGCAGCCCGATCAGTTGCGCTCAGGCTTTCATACTTGTCCTTGTTGATGAACCAGAAGTTAGCCGACCACACGTAGTTCGAGAGCGAGACATATTTGGCGACCTCATACCACTTCTGGTCGTAAAAATCGCGCAGCTCGGGCTCCACACCGTCCACTACGCCCGATTGCAGCGAGGTATAAACCTCTCCGAACGGAATCGACTGTCCCAGCCCGCCCAATTGCTTGATGGTTGCCAGAATGACGGGGTTGGGCGGCGTACGTATTTTCAGGCCGCTGAGGTCTGCGGGCTGAATTATCGGGTGTTTGCTGTTGGCGAACTGGCGAAAACCAGAGTCCAGCGCCGAGAGCATGACGAAGCCTTGATCCTGGCCCATGCTGAGGAATTTCTTGCCGGCTGCGCTATCGAGGTAGGCATGCACGGCGACCGAATCTTCGAACAGAAATGGCAGCGACAGCGCGTTCAGGCGTGGATCGATGCCGTCGGTCGAGCCGCCCAGGCCTATGTCGATGGCTCCTGCGCCGACCGAGTCGACAATAGGCGCTTCGTCACCCAATTGCCCGTCGGGATAGACCTGTACGTTCAATTCGCCCTTGGTCTCGGCGCTGACCTCGGCAGCAAAACGTGTCATCGCCTGATTGATCAGGCTGCTGGAGCTTGAGGCGTGGGCTAAACGTAACGTCTGGCCCGCCATTGCGACATTTGCACTGATCAGCAAAGCCAGCCCGGTCAAGGCTCCGAGAACAGCGTTTAGACGAGATGGGAATCTGAGCATGGCGGCGAACCCTACGTTGAATAGCGTTGCAGCCATTAACCATGAGTGCGGACCGTAGCGTCAATTGAGAGATGGCTTTTTGCGATTAGGATGCTTAATGCATCCATACATTTATTTATGGATGCCACTTCCTGCCATTCCAACGTTCTCAGTCAATGCGCCAGGCACTGAAAATCCGCGCCATGAGGGGATCATCGCGAGCAAAGCCGGGCCCGCAGCCGAAAGTGGCCCCAACCACGTTTCCAGTATCGGGTGTTGCTTCATCAGCTTATGAATCAAGTGAGGAAAAACTCCAGTCAACTGCCTCGGAACCCACCGGTCGACGCCTCGAGAGGCGAGCCGTTACTATCGGCGGATGACTAAAGGAGCGCTTTGATGTTTCACGTTATGTTCAGCCTGCCCTGCCTGTACGTTATCGCCAGGTTCTTGTGGCCAATGCCGTGGGCTCTATCGGCAAGAATTGCCGTTGCTCTGCTGCTTGTTCTAGCCTCGCAATATCATCTGTATTGCCGGTTTTCCTCCGGGAGCGTGTTTTCGCCGGAATTTCCACGCACCGTTGTGATGCTGTTCAACTGGGCATTCGGCGCGATCCTGTTGCTTGCGGTGTTGCAAATCATCGTCGATATCGCAACGTTGCTGACGATGCTGATGCGCCGGCAAGCACTGACCATTCCGGCCAATCTGCGCTACGTCATCGGTGTGGCGGCCCTGGCGCTGGCGGCAATCGGCGTGCAGCAGGCCGTGCGCGTGCCGCCTGTGAAAGACATCCAGATCGCGATCAAAAACCTGCCTGTGCAATTCGAGGGCTACAAAGTATTGCAACTGACTGACATGCACATCAGTCGCCTGTTTGACGCACCATGGACGCAGGCGGTGGTGCAGCAGTCAAATGCGCTGGGAGTGAATCTGATCGTCATCACCGGCGACCTGATCGATGGCTCACTCAACAACCGAAAGCAGGATGTCGAAGCGTTGCGCGATTTACGGGCACCTGATGGCGTGTATGTCATACCCGGGAATCATGAATACTTTTTCGACAACCAGACGTGGATGCAGCACTTTGTCTCGCTGGGGATGGTGCCACTCGCCAACAGCCACACTCTGATCGAGCGCGACGGCGCACGGATCGCTCTGGCTGGCGTCACCGATGTGACCGCACCAAAAACCGGCTTCCCCGCGCCAGACGTTGAAAAAGCCATAGCAGGCATCGCAAAAGACACACCGATCATCCTGCTCGACCATCAACCGAGAAACGCGCGAGAAACCGCGGCTAAAGGGGTAACTTTACAACTTTCCGGCCATACCCATGGCGGAATGATCTTCGGTCTTCACCGCCTGCTGGCCCTGGCCAACGGGGGATCTGTGTCGGGGCTTTATGATGTCGGCGGGATGCAGCTGTACGTCAACAACGGCACCGCACTCTGGCCCGGATTTGCCATTCGTCTTGGCCAGCCTTCGGAGTTGACCCGGATTACGCTTCGGCGGGCACCGTAGCTTGCCATTAGTGGCGCGCCACATCCTGTGCGCCCGACGTTCGTGCTACCCGGCACTGGCGCGCGCCCTTATCGGTACTTCGGGCTCGGCCATTGCCAGCAGCGCTGTCACCTGGGCCAAAGGCAAGGGCCGTCCGAACAAGTAACCCTGAGCGAAATCGCACTCGTGGGAGGCTAACCAGTCTGCAAGTTCCTCGTGCTCCACTCCCTCGGCGGTGATTTTCATGCGCAGGCTTTTTCCCAGAGCGAGGATGGCTTTGACCATCTCATTTTGGTTATCCAGTGAGGTGTCAAAGAAAGACCGGTCGATCTTGATTTTGTCGATGGCCAGTTTGGTCAGGTGGTAAAGCCCCGAATAGCCCGTACCGAAATCGTCCAGCGCTACGCTCACCCCCATAGCGCGCAAACGCTCCAGGTTCAGGCGTGCACTGTCGATATTGGCCACAAGGGCATTTTCCGTCACTTCCACTTCCAGCCGACTCAGTGGAAATTGACCTCCACTGGCCACGTGGGCCAACCAGTCGGGAAAATCGACACTTTCGATCATCAATGAAGTGACGTTTATGGACAGCGTAAAGTCGCTGGGCCAGTCACGCGCCTGATCGAAGGCCTGAAGCAGAAGACTTTCAGTGAGTTGCTTGATTAGCCCCAAATGTTCTGCCACGGGTATGAAGTCAAGCGGCATGATAGTTCCACGCTCGGGGTGCAGCCATCGCGCCAATAGTTCGAAGCCCGCGAGGCGTTGCTCCGGAAGATTGACAATAGGCTGATAGAACGGCTGGATTTGCTGTCTTGCAAGCGTTGCATCAGGCGCTTCAAAAGAATGAACGGTACGACCATCGACAGCAATGCAAACCCGGTCGACGTTAATACAAAACGCCAGCGCTCAGCATCTTCGAAGTCTTGATCATACGGTAAGTTCATGGCGTACATGGCGAAGGACTCAAGCTTGAATTCCCACGCGATGGCCACCAAAAAAATAGAAAACAGATAAAACCACAACAGGGTGTAAAGGTATTTACGAGCCATGTGCGGACTGCGAATGAATGACATGAACGCTACGCTCAAATGACGACAGGTGTACGACTGCAGGCAGTTCAGCGGTCGCCAGACTTCACACTAGTAGGCATTCGCTACGCCCTATTGACCCTTGCCAGGATGATGACCGGGAACACTACCGGGCTCGGTAGTGTTCCGCCGTTTGCAACTAACTCGAGCGCTGATCGACAAACCGACTGACGGCTCGAACTACTGTGTTGGCGCCTTGCTGGATTTCCTGGATGACACGATCTGCATCGTTAGCCAGCACCAGCGCCTCGGAAGCCTGCTCGGTACTGCGCACAATCACGCCCACGGCATCTGAAGCAAGGCTCTGATTGGTCTTCACGACGTTTACGATTTCTTCTGCCGCTTTGGTCGTGCGTGAGGCCAACTGGCGTACCTCATCGGCCACCACCGCGAACCCCCTGCCCTGTTCGCCCGCCCTCGCGGCTTCAATAGCTGCGTTCAGTGCGAGCAAATTGGTTTGCTCGGCGATTCCACTGATGGTTTTTATGATCGTTCCAATGACCTGACTTTGAGAGTCCAGTGCCTCGATGCCCCGCGTGGCCTCTTCCATCGAAATCGTCAGCTGGCCCAGCATCTGCAAGGTGTCCTTGATGACTTTTCGGCCTTGCTGGGCACTGCCGTCGGTATCGATAGATGTTTGATAGGCCATCTCCGACGCTTCAGCGACAGCTTTCTCACGCTCAACCTGTTCAGTAATCACCGTTGCAAACTTGGCGATTTTATAGAGCTTGCCATTGGCGTCGGTAATCGGGTTATAGGACGCTTCCAGCCATACATCACGACCGGACTTGTCGACGCGCCGGAAACGGTCAACGATAAATTCACCCCGACGCAGCCTTTCCCAAAACAACGTGTAGGCGTCCGAGGCGGACTCTTCAGGTAAACAAAAAATCTTGTGATGTTTTCCCTTGATCTGATGCAACTCGTAGCCCATTGCCTTCAGAAAGTTATCATTGGCTGCGATGACTATTCCATCGAGGGTGAAGTCGATAACGGCGGTTGACCGTTGCAGTGCGTTCACGAGGGCTTCGTTCTCGCGAGAGGCTTCGATGGTGCGTGTCAAAACGCTTGAGTACAGCGTGATCTGCTCCACACCGCCGGTTTCGTTTTTAAAGGGGACAACCACAGTTCTCAGCCACACCCTGGCCCCTGTTTTGCTGACCAGGCGCAACGTGCCGCTGAAATGTTTGCCATCCCGAATAGCAGCCAGAGCACGCTTCTGGTGAACATCAGCGCTCAGCTCTGGCGGGCTCAACTCAGAGAGACTGCGCCCGGCAATCTCGGCTTGTGCATAGCTCAGTTCTGTCTCGAACAAGGCATTGACTGACTGCACTTTGCCCGCCCCGTCCAGAACGGCGGCAACTGTCTCCAGATTCAGAATTTGCCCTGCTTGTTCAAGCATGGCGAGGCGGCGCTCCAATGCCTTATTGGTTTTTTTCAACTGAGAGTTAAACATTGTGGCTATCCGGGACAGTTTGGGCTTGCCACCTTCATCGGTCATCGAATCGAAATCTTTAGGGAATCTCCGAACAAGTCCCGGTTATGCGAAAATCGCCTGACCACCTGATCCGAGCCTCCCATGAGCCAGATGAGCTTTTCCGATTTCGAATATGCCAGCAAGCGCAAGCAGACACGCCGCGAACGCTTCCTCGCCGAGATGGATCAGGTCGTCCCCTGGACAGGTCTGCTGGGCCTGATCGAACCGTTCTACCCCAAGGCCGGCGGTGGCAGAAAACCTTATCCGCTGGAAACCATGCTGCGCATTCACCTGCTGCAGAACTGGTTCTCCCTGAGTGATCCGGCCATGGAAGAAGCGCTCTACGAAATCACCCCCATGCGCCAGTTTGCACGCCTGACGTTGAGTGCGCCGATACCGGAAGACACCACGATCATGAACTTCCGGCACCTGCTGGAGAAACATCAACTGGCTCCTGCAATCCTCGCGGTCATCAACGGTTATTTGCAGGAAAAAGGCCTGTCGCTGCGCCAGGGCACCATCGTCGATGCCACCATTATTCATGCCCCAAGCTCGACCAAGAACAAAGACGGCGAGCGTGATCCCGAGATGCATCAGACAAAGAAGGGTAACCAGTATTTCTTCGGTATGAAGGCCCACATCGGCGCTGACGTTGAGTCTGGACTGGTTCATCACGTCCATGGCACTGCGGCCAATGTGGCCGATGTCACTCAAGTCGCCGAACTGCTCCACGGGGAAGAAAACGCGGTCTATGCGGACGCTGGCTACACCGGTGTCGAGAAGCGTGAAGAGCACGAAAATCGTAACGTGATCTGGCAAATCGCGGCGCGGCGCAGCACGTATTCCAAGCTGAACAAACGCAGCCTGTTGTACAAAGCCAAGCGCAAGATCGAGTACTGCAAAGCGCAGACACGCGCCAAGGTCGAGCATCCGTTTCGGGTCATCAAGCGCCAGTTTGGTTACGTGAAAGTACGCTTTCGTGGGCTGATGAAAAACACGGCCCAACTGACCACGCTGTTCGCCCTGTCGAACCTGTGGATGGCTCGAAAGCGACTAATGGGTTTGGGTGAGTTGCGCGCTTAACACGGAAAACCGAGCGAAAAACGCGCTCGACTCACACTGCATCAGACCGTTTTCAGAAAAATAGCGCTATGTGCCTGGCAAATTACGGCTTGCCACCGCTGCGCGGCAAGTTGATCGGAGCATCCCTAGCGGCATTCTTGCTGGCCTACCTGCTACCGCTGGGTTTAAATGGTTTGTGGATTCCCGATGAAACCCGTTATGCCCAGATCAGCCAGGAAATGCTTCACAGCGGCAACTGGATCGCCCCGCACTTCATGGGCTTGCGTTACTTTGAAAAACCGGCTGCCGGCTATTGGCTGATTGCCTTGGGCCAAGCGGTCTTTGGCGAGAACCTGTTCGGCGTGCGCATTGCTTCGGCGATAAGCACCGGTTTAAGTGTCTTGCTGGCCTACCTGCTGGCAGGAAAGATCTGGAGCGACCCGCGCAAAAGCTTTGCCAGCGCACTGCTTTTCATGAGTTTCGGTTTCGTCGCCGGCCAGGCCGGTTACAGCAATCTCGACCCGCAATTTACCCTCTGGACCAACTTGACGCTGGTAACGTTCTGGTACGCCGTGCACAGCATCGGCCGAGCCCGCCTGGTAGCCTGGACGGTGGTCGGCGTAGCCTGCGGTATGGGGTTCATGACCAAGGGATTTCTGGCCTGGGCGTTACCGGCCATCATCACCCTGCCCTACATGCTATGGCAAAGACGCCTGACTGAACTGCTCAGGTTCGGCCCGCTTGCGGTGGTGATTGCCATTGCGGTCTGTCTGCCATGGGCTCTGGCGGTACACCAGCAAGAGCCCGACTACTGGCGTTACTTTTTCTGGCACGAGCACATTCGCCGATTTGCCGGGGACAATGCGCAGCATGCCCAACCCTGGTGGTTCTACCTGCCTCTGCTGATCGCCGCGTGCCTGCCTTGGGCGCTGCTGCTGCCAGTGACGTTTAAGCAGGCCTGGCAACGAAAAAGCAGGCCCGATACTGCCTTCCTGCTGCTATGGCTGGTCCTGCCGCTGGCATTTCTGAGCCTGAGCAAAGGTAAATTGCCGACCTACATACTGCCTTGCCTGCTGCCGCTGGCATTGCTCATGGCTGACGCTCTGGTCGAACGTCTCAATCAAGGCCGTGGCAGGGCGTTGCGTGTTAACGGAATAGTTAACGCAGCATTGACCTTCCTCGGACTTTTAGCGCTGATCTACGTGCAGTTGAAACAGCCCTTGTACGAAAACGAACCGATGCACTTGTTGCTGGCGGTCATCGTACTTACCGGGTGGACGCTCACCAACGCCCTGCAAGGCATCCGCCCTTTGACCTTCTGGGCGCTGCCAGCGGTGGGAAGCTGGTTGCTGATCGTATTGCTGCCCGCGGCCCTGCCAAACGACGTGGTGTACAACAAGACTCCCGACCAGTTTGTCGCCAGACATCAAGCGGAGCTGGCAGCCTGTACACATTTGCTGAGCAATGATCTGGGCGCTGCCTCTGCCCTGTCGTGGCGCCTGAAACGACCGGACATTACGCTTTTCAATACCTGGGGCGAGCTTGAATACGGCTTGGGCTATCCGGATGTACAGGGCCGCCAAGTCCGTCTGCAGGGCATCGACGCCTGGGTTACAAAAGCCCGAAGCGAAGGCCGGGTCGGCGTGATCATGCGCGGCAAGAGTGATGAGGAGTTGCGGGAGCTTGAACTGCTTCCCAAGGATGGCCAGCGTTACGACGAAGGCAACCTGGCCATCCTCATTTATGAGAAGTCAGCGCCATGACCTGGCAGATGCTCCTGGGCGCATGCCTGCTGACGTGCCTGGGCCAGATCGCGCAAAAGTACGCCGTGGAAGGCTGGCGCGAGACATTTCCCGGCGTATTGGCTGCACTGCGTTCTATGTGGCTGTGGCTGGCGATCGCCTGCCTCGGGCTGGGTCTGCTGGTCTGGCTGTTGGTGTTGCAACGCATGGATGTAGGCATCGCGTATCCCATGCTGGGCCTCAACTTCGTGCTGATCACCCTGGTGGGACGCTATGTTTTCAAAGAGCCGGTTGACCCACAGCACTGGCTTGGTATCGCGTTGATCCTTGTCGGCGTATTTCAGCTGGGACGTCAGGCATGACTCGCCGTAGAGCAACGATGTGCGCCTTGACCAGCGTTGTACTGGTCAGTTCGGCGCAATTGGGCATGCGCTGGAGCATGAGCCGCCTGCCCTCACCTGGACAATGGCTCGACCTGCAGGACATCGGGCAGGTTCAGTCCAGTGCCATCGCCGTCATCTGCGCCTCGATCACAGCCTATGCACTCTCCATGCTTTTCTGGCTGCTGGCGCTGCGCGATTTGCCCCTCAGCCGTGCCTATTCGCTCCTCAGTATCAGCTATGCACTGGTTTATACGCTGGCTGCAACTCTGCCATTTTTCCACGAGACGTTCACGGTATCGAAAACTGTGGGTGTCACGCTGATCGTGGCAGGTGTCTTGACCATCAACCTGCGGCGCATCTCCAGCCCGTCACTTCAGGATCTTTCCCATGAGAATCAGCGTTTTCGGTAGCGGATATGTAGGTCTGGTACAGGCGACCGTACTTGCCGAAGTCGGCCATGATGTTGTCTGTATGGACATTGACCAGGCCAAAATCGATCAACTGCGTCAGGGTCAGGTACACATTTACGAGCCTGGACTGGCCAATCTCGTGCGTGACAATCTGGATCATGAACGTCTGCACTTCACCACCGACGAGCGACTGGCGGTGGAGCATGCCGAGGTGCTTTTCATCGCGGTTGGCACGCCCTCCCGAGCAGATGGCTCGGCCGATCTCGGCGGTTTTTTTGCGGTAGGCGAAGCCATTGCCCGGCATCGCTGCGAGCCGCTGATCATCGTCGAGAAGTCCACCGTGCCGGTCGGCAGTGGCGACGCCTTGCGAGGCCATATCGACAAGGTATTGCGTCAGGCCGGTCGCCTGTTGCAGTTCGATATAGTGTCCAACCCCGAGTTTCTCAAGGAAGGCTCGGCGGTCAACGATTGCCGGCGCCCGGACCGGATTGTCATCGGCTGCGAAAATGAAGCGGTGCGCAAAGTCATGCGCGAGCTGTATGCACCGTTCAACCGCAACCATGACCGCATCATGTTCATGGACCTGCGCAGCGCCGAACTGACCAAGTACGCCGCCAACTGCATGCTGGCGACCAAAATCAGTTTCATCAACCAGATCGCCGAGCTGGCAGAACATCTGGGCGCAGACGTTGAGTCCGTCAGGCTGGGCATCGGTGCCGACTCACGCATTGGTTATGACTTCATCTACCCCGGTTGCGGCTATGGCGGCTCATGCTTCGGCAAGGACATCCGCGCCCTGATTCACAGCGCCAGAGAGGCGCATTGCTCCAATGACCTGCTGTCGGTGGTCGAGGCCATCAACGAACGACAGAAGAACAAACTGTTCGAGCGGGTCAACGCGTTCTATCAGGGCGACCTGCGCGGCAAGACCTTTGCCCTGTGGGGCCTGGCATTCAAGCCCAACACCGACGACATGCGCGATGCCCCCAGCCGCGTGCTCATGGAAGCGCTGTGGGACGCGGGGGCCAGCGTGCGCGCGTTCGACCCCGAGGCCATGCAGGAAACCCAACGCATATATGGTCATCGCAAGGACCTGATTCTAATGGGAACACCTGAGTCCGTTCTCAACGATGCCGATGCGCTGATCATCTGCACCGAGTGGCAACAGTTCAAAGCCCCGGATTTCGAGCAGATACAGCAGCGGCTGAATGCACCGATCATCTTCGACGGCCGGAATCTGTATGACACCGAACGGCTGGCAAAGCGCGGCTTTCACTACTTCCCCATCGGTCGTGGTGAATCGTGCGATCTGCCAATCCCGCAGAAGCGGTGGACACCCTATGACCAGTTAACCAGCAGTCAGGCCATATGAATGGCCCTGCTCCGCCCGCCGTACAGAGGGGCTGTCAGTTACTGACAGCCCCTGCCCCTGGTGCCTGACTGACGAAATAGTAGACACGATCCCCGACCTTTACGCTGTCAACAATCTGCAGAGGCGGTTCGGGTGGCTGCATGCTTTCCATCACAGCGACATTGCCGTCAGCGCTGGTAAGAAAA
Organism: Pseudomonas sp. Pme6b; assembly: GCF_058129925.1. Classification (NCBI taxonomy): domain Bacteria; kingdom Pseudomonadati; phylum Pseudomonadota; class Gammaproteobacteria; order Pseudomonadales; family Pseudomonadaceae; genus Pseudomonas; species Pseudomonas sp. Pme6b. The sequence continues at coordinate 3,324,132 of NZ_CM176704.1, read as the reverse complement.
CCAGTCAATTCAGCGTTACTATTGAGTGTTTTCAGAAGGCTCTGACTATAGAACACGCTGGCCCCCGCCAGCCGTTCGCTGGGCTGGAACAAGGCAACCTGCCGTCCCTGCAACTGCAAGGTATGGACTTTGTCGGTCAGCGGCAGAAATGACAACTGCCTGTCGGCTTGTGGCGCGAGCCATAGGGCTGCACTTAGATAGCAAGCTACAACCAGCACAACGCCTGCAGCCATGAGCGCCTTTCCATTCCTCACGATAGACGCCGCAAAAAATGAGCGTCCCGAGCGAGCCTGCAATCGCTCACCCAGAACAAAAGCATATTCCGCAGCAATCACTGCCGCCGCAGGTGCCAACGACATCAGATAAACCATGCGTTTACTGGAGGCCAGCGACAACAGCAGGAACTGCGCGCCCAGCCACAGGGCGAAGAACAGCAGATAACGATTGGCCATTAACTGCTTTCGAAAATGCCACAACCCCAGATAAACCAGGATATTCCATGGCAAAAATGCTTCAAGCAGTTTTGTCAGGTAGTAATAGGCAGGTTCGTAGTGCCCCGCCTCTTCGAAGGAACCACTGAAGCGTCCAACGCTGTTGGTCCACAGCACGTCCTTCAATGACTGCGTGCCACCCTGTCCGTACAGGAAACACAGCCACACGAGCAGCGGAGTCAGAGCAACAAGGGTGAACATTGCCGGGCGCAACCAGTGAGCAATAGCAATGCGTTTGTTCTGCAACGACTCGCAAACAAGCCAGGCGAAAATCACCACGCCCGGCATTGCCAGCCCCAGCACGCCCTTGCTCAGGGTCGCCAGTGTGATACCCAGCGTGAACAGCAACCAGGGCCCTGTAGAGAGTCCGTCACCACGCAGGCGATTACTGGCATGGAAGAATGCCAGCAAGGCCGTGGTTACCCCCAGCGCCAGCAAGGCGTCCTCGCCCACTTGCCGCGAATTGCTCCAAAAGCTGGCCTGGGTCGCCAGCATGAAAGCAGCTACCCAGGCCACGAATACCGGCCGGCCGAAACGCCGCAGCATGCTGTAAAGCAGCAACACGCTGAGCAGGCCGGCGCAGGCAGAAGCCAGTCTCACCGCCCATGGGGCAGGACCGAACACCCGAATAGCCGCCGCATCCAGCCACACACTCATCGGCGGTTTTTCCAGGAAAGGCTGGTTGTTCAATTTCGGCGTAATCCAGTTGCCACTCAAGTGCATTTCCATGGCGATGCCAGCAACGCGCGGTTCCGTCGAATTTTGCAACTGGTGATTTCCCAGTGCGAGAAAAAACAGCAAGACACCCAGCAGTAACAGCAACGGCGAACGCACACGAGAAGTCATCAAGGGAGATACCGGTTTGACGAGAAAGAGGATACCGACAGGCAACAGGACGACAAATTATAAACAGTGAGTTGTTGAATAATTGTTGAACAGCTCTTAAACATTTTTTTCACGCCTGCGCAACCAAATACTCACCCTTGTGTATAAATAATTGGCTAACACTAATTAATAGAGCGTGCAGGATGCACTGTCTTTCCGCGTGTGTTTATGATTACAGAAATTTGACAACGCGAAAAACTCTTCTAACTTTCATGCCGCAGCAGTAGACGCTGATGCTCAACACTTCACCCTGAAATTTCAGATTTTTCCCGTCCAAGGAATTGACAAATGCGGATTTATTCAACAGCCCCAGCCCGATTCTTGCTGCTGGCGACTGGTACATGGCTGATCATTTTCTTTCTGACACGCCTTTTTTTATTTTCGACTCATATGGATGAAGCAGGAACGCAGTTTTTCGCGACCTTCGCAACAGGACTTCTCTGCGACCTTGCATTCCTGAGCTACGCTGCCGTCCCCCTGGGCATTTACGTCTTCCTCTGCCCGCCGGTGTTGTGGCGTGCCCGCGGGCACCGCTGGTTCCTTCAGGGAGTCATGACGTTAAGTATATTCGTCATGCTGTTTGTATCGGTCGCCGAATGGCTGTTCTGGGATGAGTTCGGGGGGAGGTTCAACTTTATCGCGGTGGACTACCTGGTCTATTCCGATGAAGTACTCAATAACATTCTCGAATCCTACCCTGTTGGTAAACTGCTCGGCATTCTGGCGCTGGTTGCTATCGCCGTTAGTCTGCTGATCAGTCGAGCAGTAGCCGCAGCAGTGAAAGCGCCCCTGCCGTCCTATCGTGGTCGTCTTGCCGCCAGTGCATATTGCTATTGTTCGCGGGTATCAGCCTGCAATGGGTCGATCAGGACACACCACGCGGCATGGGCGGCAATGCCTATCAGCGGGAACTAGCCAGTAACGGGCCTTATCAGTTTTTTGCCGCGTTCCGCAACAATGAACTGGACTATCAACAGTTCTACGCCACTCTCCCCGATGCTCAGGTCGCCGGTCAAATGCGCCAGGAGCTTGCCGAGCCCGACAGCCAATTCACTGGCAACGACCCTCTGGATATTCGACGGTCGATCAACAACCCGGGAACGCCACGCACGCCTAACATCGTACTGGTCACCATCGAAAGTCTCAGTGCCAAACACCTGGGCAGCAATGGCGACACACGCAACCTGACGCCCAACCTCGATGCGCTACGCAAACAGGGTCTTTACTTCAACAACTTCTACGCCACAGGTACACGCACCGACCGTGGTCTGGAGGCAATAACCCTTTCCATTCCGCCCACGCCAGGGCGCTCGGTGGTCAAGCGCGTGGGTCGTGAGAGTGGTTTTGCCAGCCTGGGTCAGCAATTGGCCCATGTGGGCTATGACAGCGTTTTCGTTTATGGCGGGCGTGGTTACTTCGACAACATGAATGCTTTTTTCAGCGGCAACGGTTATCGCGTCGTTGATCAGAGCAGCGTCAAGGAAGAGGACATTCACTTCAAGAATGCCTGGGGTATGGCTGACGAAGACCTTTATCGTCAGGCGCTGAACCTGGCGGATGCCGATTTTGCGGCAAAAAAACCGTTCCTGCTGCAACTCATGACGACGTCCAACCATCGCCCTTATACGTATCCCGAAGGACGTATCGACATCCCGTCGGGTAACGGCCGTGATGGCGCAGTGAAATATACCGATTACGCCATTGGCAAGTTCCTGGCGGACGCGCGCCAGAAACCATGGTTCGACAACACAATATTCGTCTTCGTCGCTGACCACACCGCGGGCAGCGCCGGAAAGGAAGACCTGCCTATCGATAACTACGCTATCCCGCTGTTCATCTACGCCCCCAAGCTGATCCAGCCGGCAGAAATATCCCGTCTGGCCAGCCAGATCGACCTGGCGCCCACCTTGCTGGGGTTGTTGAACCTGGACTATCAATCGACGTTCTTCGGCCGCAACCTGTTTCTGGACACCTCGTTGCCGCCTCGCGTGGTAGTCGGCAATTACCAGCACCTGGGCCTGTTTGACGGAAACAACCTTGCGATCCTCAGCCCCCGCCAAGGCCTGCGTCGTCACGACAATGCGCTGGGAGAAAGTGTCGAAAGCAAGGCGACCAGCGATGATCCGTTGATCACTCGTGCCATCGCTTATTACCAGGTTGCCAGTTACGGGTTCAAACACAAGTTGCTTGGCTGGAAGCCTGAAAACGCCAAACCATAGCCGTAACGCAACATCGCCACTTATAGAGGGCAAGCCACGACTTGCCCTCTATCCGAGCAGACCCTCTTCGATGCGCGCCGCCCTCAGTCACTGCCAAGTTTCACCAAGTACCTGGCAACTCAGCGGCTTTTCTGCTGCGCCAGTTGCGTCCAGTCCTCCGGGTTTATAATTCCCCGGATAACGGGTTTACCCTGGCTGTCGAGCGAAATGAAAAGCGCACTGTCGTACTCGCTGGTGGCAGCATGAGGATACCCATGCAGACTTTCCAGCTGACCGATACAACCGCTGTGCGTCACCAGAATCAGATTTCGATTCAGAGACTTGTGCGCCACGACCTCATTCAGCATTGTCTCGTCACAGTTGTACAACCATTCCTGAGCCTCCACCGGATGGCCAAACATGGCTTGTGCGGTCTGGGCGGTGCGGGTCAAGGGGCTGGTTATTACATCGGTGTGTGCGAGCCCGAGTTCGCTGAACGACCGGCCGACATCTGTCGAAACGGAACTGCCGTAGCGAGTGATGCCGTCGTTTGCATCAAGGCACTCGTTGCTGGAGCGGTCGCAGCGTTCGCCGTGGCGAACCAGTACCATCACATCACCTTTCTTCCAGCTGGCATACAAACCGGACATGGCCAGATTCTCGCCCTGAACAAGCCGAACTGGCGAACGCGGCCAATAGGTGTAACCCGTCAACACGAGCAAGGAAATCACAATGGCGGCCCCCATCAGAACAACGTTTATCCTGCCGCCCAGAAGCGAAGATGCCCTGAACGCGGATTTACCATAACTTTTCATCAAGTTGCCCCGCATGCCTGCCTGTTCAATGGACAGCCGAACACGCTGGCTCTGTCCTTTTAAGGCCGCCAGCTTGATCAAGGACGCGTCATCGTCGGGTCAATGACATGTGAAAAAAATGCCAAAGCTGAATGAAACGGTTTTCATGAAACTCCCGCTAGGAATTGAACAGGCGGCTACGTATATTCTGCCTCGCAGAAGACTTGCGCACATCGATATGAACTCTCAAACCACGCAAATGACTACGGAATAAAAAAGAGTGCAAAGCGAAAAATCAAGATTCTATGCGTGGAACTTCGGCGTGCCGATGGCAATAGCGCTGTTGACCTTTGTCGTTTTTGATCTTACTTCGCTCGACGAAGCGATCAGCAACTGGCTGTACTACCCGCTTCAGGTATTTCCGTTTGAGCATGACCGCCTATTTGAAAATCTGACCCACCGCTGGCCCAGGATCATTCCCGACTGGACGGGAGAAGCCGCGGTGATCGGGCTATTGCTGTCCTTTATATGGCCACTGCTGAAACCCGGGCGCAATGACCGAGTGATTGGCTTGCTTGAAACCGCTCGGGTAGCGCCATTGTTACGCTTCACTGCTCGTCACCGTCGCGACCTGCTGTTTATCGTGGTCTCTTTCGCGGTGATCACCGGCATGATCCACTTTTTCAAAAGTCACACGAGCATTTACTGCCCTGTGGAAACCACTCTGTATGGCGGCACAATGGAGAAAAAGGAGTGGTTCGAAAACTTCAGCCTGTTCCATGAAGCAGGCGCGGGTCGTTGCTGGCCAGGAGGTCATGCCTCGGGTGGTTTTACCATGGTGGCACTGTATTTCGTTGCACGCCGTTACTGCTGGCGCCACGCCAAGGCAATCCTCTACGCATCGACCGTACTGGGTGCAATCTACGGCACCACGCGAGTGGTTCAAGGCTGGCATTTCATGTCCCACACGTTCTGGGCTGGTGTGATTGTCTGGCTCAGTGCGCTGCTTACCGCGCTTGCTTTTTATGGCTGGCGGCAGTTGGCGCAACCGCTTGAAACCAGAACGGATAAACCACTCAACTGACTCTGACGGGCTCGCTGTCCGCATCCTCCGGTTGCAGTTCCACCCGGAAACTGCAACCGCCAGGCAGATTGCTTGATGTCACCTGCCATCGCTGGTAGGCACAGATCCGATTAACCAGTGACAGCCCTACTCCCATCCCTTCACCACGTTGTTCATCGCCCCGTGCGAAGGGTCGGGACAACGCATTCTGCGTGTCGTCGGAAATGCCCGAACCGCTGTCCTCTACAGAAAACCCGGTCTTGAACAGCGACAGCTTGATATACCCCGTATCGGTGTAATGCCAGGCATTACGCAGCAGATTCCCCATTACCGAATGCAACAGGGTCGCGTTGTAAGACGCACCTGCGTTCGCGTCAGGACTGAAAATCAACTCCAGCCCCTTTTCTTCTATCGGCTTTCGCCATACCTCAATCAGGTCGCACGCCACTTCATGTACGGTCGCCCGAGGGCCATTGCGCGCATGGGCTCCATTGTCCCTGGCCAGCATGAGAAATGTTTCCACGAGCTGGCGCATATCGGACGTCGCCTGGGTGATACGCAAGACCTTCGCTCGCCCCACCTCATCCAGGCAGGGACTCTCAAGCAGTAACTCACTGGACGAGGCAAGTACCATCAAAGGAGTGCGCAACTCGTGACTGACATCACTGGTGAACAACTTCTCTCGGCCCAGTGCCGCTCGCAATTGCCCGAGCGTATGGTCAAAAGAAACAGCCAGCTCACCCACTTCATCATCGGCATAGTCCGGAGACAACGGCGGCGCAATAGACAACAGTTGATCACGGTGTCGAACCTGACGCGACAAGCGCGCGACCGGAGCGATGACGCGTGTGGCGAGCACACGCCCAAGCAACACGGCAAGCAGCACGCTGAGCACAAAACCGACAAATACAATGGCCAGCAACATCCTTTCGCGCTTTTCGAAACCACTTTGATCTCGCAACAACACATAGCGACGGTCGGCGACGGTACTCACCAGCGCGTAATACTCCTTGCCCTGACGGGTGATTTCCTGAAACCCCGGATGCAGATATTCCAGATCCTGCGGAACAGCCAAATCTCCTGCGCCTTCTTCGACGTAGAACAATTCCTCGCGCTCAGGCCGATGACTCCACTCATTGGTACTTTGCGCATTCAAGAGACGGTGCAGATCGTTTTCAAGATCAATGGTAATGAGCCTGGATTCAACGAAGTGCTCGGTCATGTATATACCGATGCCAAACATGGCCGCCACAAATGCGCTCATCAGCGCAAACACCACCACAATACGACGTCTCAGGTTGGTTTTTATATTCATGGCTTACCAAAACGACACGTTTGTGCATCACGCACGGGCGGGATATCGCGACGCTGGACACTTTACGCAACCGGTTCAAATCGACGATAGCTTATCGGTATAGCACGCAGGATCAGAATCTGCGACAGCGCCAGCCCACGTGCGGCAAGCGTATTGAGCGGCAACGCCAGAACACGCCAGCAAGGCATACGTCAGTCAACAAGACAATTGGCACGCTTGTTCTGTGCTTTATCAATGAGATTGTTTATTGTATGCGTATGATTCTCTATAACTTCGGAGCGACTGCTTTCTCATGACCTGCTCAAGCGCTCCTGATCAGACCCGCATCGACGACCTTTATGCACAGCACTCCGGCTGGCTACGTCAGTGGCTGACCCGGCGCTTTGGCAACTCGTTCAACACTGCCGACGTAGCGGACCTGACTCACGATACCTTCCTGCGCCTGTTGCTCAAGCCTCGAGTATTCAGGCTGCCCGGTGAAGCGCGGTCGTTCCTATGTACCGTTGCACGCGGCCTGTGCATAGATCAATGGCGTCGTGGGCAGATAGAGCAGGCATGGCTGACAGAGCTGGCAAACCGCCCCGAGAACCTGCACCCCTCCCCCGAGTACGTTGCCATTCTTCTCGAGACACTGCATGAAATCGACGCCATGCTGCGTGACTTGCCGCACAAGGCGCGAACCGCCTTTTTGCTGGCGCAACTGTCAGGCAACACTTACCGCGAGATTGCCGAACAGATTGGCACCAGCGAGCGCATGGTGAAACAGTACATGGCACAGGTCATGTATCAGTGCATGGTGCGTGAACTGTCCGCACGTGAACTGCCCCCCAAAAGTTGGACGGTTTTAGCTTGCCGCCTGAGCCCTGTATTTTACGGGGCTTTGGCCGTTGAGCTTCAGCTTGATGCGGTCATGGTTGTAGTAGTGGATGTACTCATCCAGACCTGCTTTCAACTCATCGATGCTTTCAAACTGTTTCAGGTAGAAAAACTCGGATTTCAGTGTACCGAAAAAGCTTTCCATTGCCGCATTGTCCAGGCAGTTGCCCTTACGGGACATGCTTTGTTTGACGCCTCGTACCGATAGCTTATGGCGATACTGCGCGTGTTGATACTGCCAGCCCTGGTCCGAGTGCATCACAAGCTTCGGCTCGTCCTGCAACTGCTGAAGCGCCTTGTCCAGCATGCTGGTGACCAGCTCAAAGCTCGGCCTTGTCGACACTTCATACGCCACGATTTCACCGTTGTACAAGTCCATCACGGGTGAGAGATACAGCTTTCGATTGCCTACCTTGAACTCAGTCACATCGGTCACCCACTTCTGGTTCGGGCGTTGCGCGCTGAAATTGCGCTCCAGCAAATTCGGCGCAATGGTTCCGATTACGCCCTTATAGGAGCGGTATTTTTTGGGGCGCACCACTGATCGCAGGCCCAGTTCTGCCATCAGTCGTTCTACAACCTTCTTGTTGACCAAAATACCTGCAGTGCGAATGACCGCCGTGATACGCCGAGCGCCATAAAGGCCTTTCTCCTCGTGGTAAATGCTTTCGACTAACTGTTTCAAAGCAGCATAGGGATCGGGTCTGGATTGCACCTGAACCTGATAGTAAAACGTGCTGCGTGCCAAGCCCGCCAGCCTCAGCAGAGCGCAAAGCGGGAACCGGCCCCTCAGTTGCTTGATGCTCAGGGCTTTTTCGGTTGCCGTCGTTTCTGCTCCTTCAGCTCTTCCAACTTTTTTAGGTAAGCGTTCTCCATGCGCAGATATTCAAGCTCGCTCATCAACTGGTCGCGCGTCTTCTGCGTATCGTCGGCGGTTACTGGTTTGGCGGGATAAGGCTTCTTTGGCATGGCGACAGGCTTTCTTCTGGCAGGAACATACGGGGCTGTACCGCTACTGTAATGCCGCTTTTCCCAAATGACTATTTGGCCGGGATCCCCGATACCAAAATGCGCAGCGGCCTGACGGAGCGATAGCTTGTGTTCACGCCTGTGCTCAAGCACTGAGCGCTTGAAAGCTTCGCTGTATCGAAGACCAGGCTTGCGATGGCCGGTGTGACCATGACTCTTGTAGTTAGCGACCCAGCGTCGAAGCAGGCTGAAATCGATCGAGAACTGGCGGGCTACCATACGAAAGCCCATGTTGTCTTCAAGATACGCTTTGACGACAGTGAGCTTGAACTGCTCTGAATACTTACCCATTTGAACACCCCCGTGAGGTCGGATTGGTGTCCAACTTCTTGGGGGCAGTTCACACGTGCCGATGAGTGTCGACCATGAACAGTCCTCGCAGTGATCACTATGCTGTTCTCCAGCAAGCTGCGGCATGGTATGCGCGTCTGGGTGCAGAGGATGCTGGCGATTCCGAGCGACGCAAGTGGCAGAATTGGCTGAGCCAGAACGAGGAACACCGCAAGGCCTGGGCACTGGTGGAGAAGATAGGTGGACGCTTCGCCCAGTTTCAGGATCCGCTAGAAAGAAATGGCGCTTACAAGGTTCTACAGTCCACCAGCTCTTCATTGATGAGTCGTCGCCAAACTCTTCTTTCAATGGGCGTTCTCGCACTGGGCGGGGCATTGGGCTGGCAACTGCTGAACAACGGTGAGAACGGCTCGCTGTTTGCTTCTATTCGGGCCGATTTATCCACCTCAACGGGCGAAACACGAGAGTTCACGCTGGCTGACGGCACCCGAATCTGGCTCAACACCGCCAGCGCATTGAACGTTACTGTCGCCCCTGATGTTCAAGCGTTGCAACTGCTGAAAGGCGAAGTATTGATCGACGCTACCCGCTCGCGGAACAAGCGGACGCAGGTAAAAACCCTTCATGGGAAAGCGCAGGCATACAGCGCACGGCTACTGAATGATGACGCCACCTGCATCACGGTCTATTCAGGCGAGGTGTCGGTCATGGCAGCCGATCAACGCTGCGATGTACATGCAGGACAGCAGATAACCCTTTATGGGGATCGACTCGACAGCCCGCAACCCGCTCCTGCCTCTGGCCACGCGTGGACGTCCGGCATTCTGGTCGCTGAAGGTATGCCGCTCCTGCAGTTCGTCAATGAACTGTCCCGCTACCGGCATGGCTACCTTGCTTGTGACGAGAAGATTGCAGGGCTGCGAGTGGTCGGCACCTTTTCCATCAAGGATACAGACAGGGCACTGGCTGCCCTCGCATCGGTACTGCCCGTGGCGATCAAGCGCACGCTGCCCTGGTGGGTCACTGTCGAGGCGCGGGCATAATTGCGCGGTCCTGTTTTTTTTGCACGCGGTGGTTCCCCTTTTGCCCTGCTCGTCCGGTGTAGATGAAAGCCAATATTTTTTCCTTTCATCAGCGTGGACGCCAGCACTATGCATTTCCATAAACGACGCCCGTTTTATCTCAGCCTGACGCCGCTGGCCATGATCATTCCATTGACGGTGGGCGGTGTAAGTGCATCGTGGGTCTCAACCGCCTCTGCCACCGATGCAAGCGCATTGACTCACCGGTTCAGCATCGAGAAAGGCCCACTCACCGGGCAACTTGTCCGCTTTGCCCAGCAGGCAGGTATCGAGTTGGCCGGAAATGCGGCGTATACCGACGGCAAGGTCGGACCGGGCCTTGACGGCAACTACTCGGTCACTGAAGGACTGACCGTATTGCTCGCAGGCAGCGGCATCTTTGCCGCGCAGCAAAGCAACGGCAGCTACACGCTGGTTGCCTCAGAGTCGATGGAGTTGCGCGCGACACAGGTTGAAGCCAACTCCGATCGCAGTACCAGCTACCAGCCAACCGGTGCGAGTTCGATCCTGCACAGCGACAGGTCGACGCTGGAAGTGCCCCAGGTCGTGAACGTGGTTTCTGCGCAAGTTCTGCGCGATCAGAAACCGCGCAATCTGGACGATGCGCTGGCCAATACCAGCGGCATCACTCAGGGCAACACCCTGGCGGCGACGCAAGACACCTTGATGAAGCGTGGCTTTGGCGGCAATCGCGACGGTTCGATCATGCACAACGGAATGCCCATCGTTCAGGGACGTGGTTTGAGCGCTACTGCTGACAGCGTGGAAGTGCTCAAAGGTCCGGCATCGCTGCTTTACGGCATCATGGACCCGGGTGGCGTAGTCAACGTCGTCAGTAAACGCCCGCAGCTGGAGAGCTACAACGCAATCAGTGGTCGCGCCTCCGCCTATGCGCATGGCCGCGACGGTAGCGGTGGCAGCTTTGACAGCACCGGCGGGCTGGGCGACAGCCGTCTGGCTTATCGCATGGTGATGGATTATGAAGACGAGGATTACTGGCGTAATTTCGGCATCCATCGCGAATCGCTGGTCGCACCATCGCTTGCCTGGTACGGCGACACGACACAAGTGGTGCTTTCATATGAGCACAGGGAATTTCTTTACCCTTTCGACCGCGGCACGGCACTGGACCCGCGCACCAATCACCCGCTGGATATTCCCAGAACCCGGCGCCTGGACGAACCGTTCAATGAAATGGAAGGTCGCTCGGACCTCACGCAACTGAGCGTCGACCATCAGTTCAACGACAACTGGAAATCTCATTTCGGCTACAGCTGGAACCGTGAAACCTACGATGCCAACCAACTGCGAATCAATGCCATCAATGCCGCCACGGGCGCAGTGACGCGCAGTAACGATGCAACCCATGGTGCTGTGAGCACCGACAGTTTTGCAATTGCCGACCTGGAAGGCACCTTTCAGATCGCAGGCTTCCAGAATGACTTGCAGGTCGGCGTCGATGATGAGAAACGCAAAATCTTCCGCTCGGACCTGCTGCGTCAAACGGCGCGGTCCAGCTTCAATTATCTGAACCCTGTCTATGGCCGGGAATCGCCGTCCAGCACGGTATCGGCCAGCGACAGTGACCAGACCGATAAACTGCGCGCCACCTCGTTATTTGCTCAGGACTCGTTCCACCTCAACGAGCAGTGGATTCTGGTGGCCGGTGCGCGCTACCAAACCTACGATCAAATAGCCGGACGCGGTCGCCCCTTTGTGGCAAACACCAATATCAATGGGCAGAAATGGCTGCCCCGCGGTGGCATCGTCTACAAATACAACGATGTGTTGTCGTTCTACGGCAGCTACACGCAATCACTGAAACCCAGCTCAACCATTGCGCCGTTAAGCAGTGGCGTGGTCATTGACTCTGCCGTGCTGCCTGAGCAAGCCAGGTCCTACGAACTGGGTGCCAAACTGGACATTCCGGGACGCATTACGGCTACCGCAGCGGTCTTCGATATTCGCAAGAAAAACATTCTGGTCTCCCAGTTCAACGATGCGACCAAGCTCACCGACTGGCGGACATCCGGAGAAGCCCGCTCGCGAGGCATAGAACTGGACGTGGCTGGAGAATTGACCGATCGCTGGAGCGTGATCAGCAGCTTTGCACTACTGGATGCGAAGATCACCAAGGACCCGCTCTACAAGGGCAACGAGCTGTGGAACGTGGCCCGGCGCACAGCGGCAGTGTCTGCGGTATACGACTGGGGCAGCATTATCGGCGGCGGTGACCGCTTGCGCACCGGCGCTGGCGCACATTACGTCGGAGAGCGCCCGGGAGACTCTGCCAACTCATTCGCACTGCCCGCCTATACCGTGGCGGATGCCTTCGCGTCTTACGATACAAAAGTCGATGAGCACAAGCTCAACATCCAGTTCAACGTGAAGAACCTGTTTGACCGCACGTATTACACCTCCAGCGCCAACCGTTACTTCGTGTCCGTTGGTGATACGCGGCAGTTCATTCTTTCCACCACTCTGGAGTTTTAAGCCGATGATGTCGTTGATCAGGTGGCTCAAGGTGACGGGATTACAGATTTTTGCCAGTGTGTTCACGCTGCTGGCACCTCTTTCGGCTCAGGCGGATGACTCGCTGCTGTACACCACCCGCGCAGCAACCGTGCTGCCAGGCGCTGGCTACAGTTGGGGGTTCGCGGCATTGCAGCCGGCACAGCCTCATTTGTACATCGCGCGCCGCGAGAACGGTTTATCCGTGTTCGACGTCGAACGGCAGGTTCTGATCAAGACCCTGGACAACTCGACCGGTGCCAATGCCGTTGCCTTTGCACCCGAGCACAATCGCGCCTATGTCGCCAACATGGACGGGACATTAGGCATCGCCGCGCTGGACCGCATGACCGTACAAAACCGGCTCAAACTGGACTCAGGCAACCTGAACAATGTCATCTACGATGCCGGGCATCAGCGAGTGATCGTTACCAGCGGCCGTCGCGGCAACCACTCCACACTGTATTTCATCGACGCACGTACCGACGCACTCGTGGGTTCCCGGCAGGTTCCGGCACAGAAACTCGACGCGCCGATCGTCCTCAGCGACGGCACGCTGGTAGTGCCGATGCGTGACGAGAATCAAGTGGCCGTTCTTTCAGGCCAACTGCTGGAGAAACATCAGTACTGGACGTTCGAGGGCTGCAACAAACCCTGCGCGGTCGCCGCCGATGAATCGCGACAACGTCTGTTCATTGCCTGTCGTGGCGCAAGCCCTCAGTTAATTATTGCCGACTTGATGACCGGCAAACGCCTCGCAGCATTGCCCACCACACGCGCTGTCAACAGCATGGCGTACGACCGCCAAAACGATCGCCTGTTGATACCCAGTGGTGCAGATGCCAGTCTGACCGTGGTTGCACGTGACCCGGACGGGCAGTATCGAACCAAAGGAAGTGTCAGCACCCGTTTGTGGGCGCACAACATGACGTTTGATTCTGCACGCTCACAAGCGTACTTGCTCAGTGCCGAATTCACCCAGCCTGAGCCCACTGCCGAACAACCAAAGCCCGACCCGATATTCCACCCGGACACCTTCACAGTAACAACCCTTAAAACCCAGTGAATATAGACTTGGCAACATCAATGGCATAGGTGCCACCGTTGAGATTGAATATATATCCCGCAGCACGCTGTTAGAGTATTTGCTCTTTGAAAGTTGCCCTGTTACGCAAGCTGTAGAGCCGCCGATGATAAGGTAAAAAATTGAGGGATGGACTTTACCAACGTGTTGTCGAAGCGGATCGGCACTGACACGATATCGAATGGCTGAAATAAAAACGGGGAGCGATTAACGCTCCCCGTCTGGTACTTCAGTTCAGTCTTGCTGCATTAGATCAGACAGCAGCAACAACTTTGGCTGGCGGCTGAGTACGACGACCCAGTACACCGGCACCTGCTGCTACCAGACCCGAGATCACCAGAGTGATCAGCAGAATCCAGGCACCTTGCGAAACACGTTTGGCGGTCACTTCAGCCGCTTCACGGGCTTTCTGTTCTGCCTGAGCTTTCAGCTCCTGATACTTGGCATAAGCCTGGCGATAGCTGGCCTGAGCCTGATCGACGATCTGATTGGCTTCGGCATCAGTCTTGTTGCCACGCGCCTTGATCAGATTAACCAGCGCCTGACGGTCAGCAGCATCCCACGCCTGGTCACCTTTGGCTTTGATGCGGTCCATCAGGCCACCCAATTGCTCATCGGCTTGCTGAGGATTTTGTGCACTTTGTTTGGCAGTGTTCTGGGCATCTTCCTGGGTTGCCTGAGCTTCCTGCTTGACGTTGTCAGGGTTCAGCTCGGCTTTACCGGTCTGGCGCATGGCTGTTTCAATCTCACCCTGGATATCGTCCAGATTGAAATCAATACCCTGAGCGCGCAACTGATCCTGAATCTTGCCGCCGACGGCCGGCGCTACCTGAGCAATACCGCTGCCCAGTGCCGACATACCGCTGCCTGCCAGATTAAGGCCACCGCGCACCACGCCTGTTACCGCACTGGACACCAGATAGACAGTAATCAGCGATACGCTCGCCCACACCAGAAGACCATGAAAAGCGCCTTCACGCTGAGCCAGACGGCCAGCCGCCCAACCACCGACAAACAGCGAGATGACCGAGCTGACAACAACCCAGATACCCGCACCTGTGCCAATTCCGGACAACGGGTTGGCTTCCTGCATTGGGTCAATACTGGCACTTCCAATGGCAGTGCCCAACAGGTTCAACAACAGCGAAACAACCATGGCCAATACAACACCGGCCAGAATAGCGCTCCAGGAAATTCGTTTAAGCAGAGGAGCCATGGCATGCGTGTCTTGATACACAGGGGAGCCTGGAGCGATACGGTCGTCGCGAATCATAATAAGAGTCCTTTGAGTCATTGGCAGTGAACGCTGAAATGTGTGGCGTACACGTTAATGACCCGGGCGACACTCAAGAAGTTTAAAACTTTTATAGACTTTTTTTCAGGCCTGCAGAATCACATAAAAAGGCGACGAACAGTGATCTCTATCAATGGAACGGAAGGAGACGACAATGCTCCACACGCTTTACAACTTCCCGGCCTCATTATCTGCTTTATTTTATAAGTGAAGTTGTCTGATGTCTGTTAATGCTCGACAGGCATTAACAATCACCGGCACCTCATAAAGCACCGTCAATAGTGGGTATAGCCACACACTCATCGGCCTGACCGAGAACAGTCAGGCCTTCAGGTCTTCGTTAGCGGAACAATCAAGCGATACCGTTAGGCCCGTCCAGCACCTGCCTGACCTTCCGGGCAAGGTCTTGAGGCATGCAGGGCTTGGATACCACATCAAACTCGGAACCACCGATATCAGTTCGTTCGATCGAGCTTTCAGCATAGCCGGTGGTCAGCAGCACCTTGATCTTCGGGTACCTGCGCCTCACTTCCCTCGCGAGCATCACGCCGTTCATGCCGCCCGGCATGATCAGGTCAGTGAACAGCAAATCATACCTGCTGCCGGATTCGAATTTCTTCAGTGCTTCACGAGCGTTGAGTACGATTTCGCAGATATAGCCATAGTCATCCAGCACCATCTTCGCCAGCTCGGCGACGTCGGGCCGGTCCTCGACAATCAGAATCCGCTCGCAGCTGCCAATGCGTCTGTCGACAGCTTTCGGTGGCTCCGCATGGGTCAGCATTGCCTCGTCTACCGGAAAATACAGACGCAGCGTTGTGCCAACACCTTCTTCGGTATAGATCCGCGCCGCGCCGCCCGACTGTTTGGCAAAGCCATAGACCATCGAAAGACCGAGCCCTGAACCCTTGCCCTCTTCCTTGGTGGTAAAAAACGGGTCCATTACGCGGTCACGAATACTCGATGGCATGCCAATGCCATTGTCCATTATGGCAATACTGACGTAGCGGCCAGGCAGCAAGCCGTCATAGGACATGTTGGCCAACTCATCGACGACCAGATTGCGGGTTTCAATGGATATTTTCGGGTCAGGCCTGCCGATCAACGCATCCCTGGCGTTGATGAAGATATTCAGCAAGGCAACTTCTGCCTGGGTCGGGTCGATACGGCAGTTCTTCAATGCCGGATCCAGATCGGTTTCGATCGTCACGTGCGGCCCGAACGTACGCTCGATCAAGGGCTCTGTGCTGGAAACCAGGCCATTGAGGTTGAGCACCCGTCCCTGCAGTTTTTGTTTACGGGCAAATGCCAGTAATTGCTTGGTCAGCGTACTCGCGCGTTCGACAGCAGACTTGGCGTGATGAACGCTACGCTGGACACGCTGCACATCAATAGTGGGCTTCTCTGCAGCGCTACCGATCAAATCAATATAGCCCCCCATGACTTGAAGCAGGTTATTGAAGTCATGGGCGATGCCTCCGGTAAGCTGCCCCAGGGCTTCCATTTTCTGCGCCTGACGCAAGGCATCCTCAGCATCCCGACGTCGACTGATATCCAGTTGCGACGCAAAGAAATAGATCAGGTCTCCGGCATCGTTATAAACCGGAGAAATAAACAAGGCATTCCAGAACGTAGAACCGTCCTTGCGGTAATTGAGAATTTCAGTGGAGATATCGACGCGCTCGTCAATCGCTTCACGAATGGACTGCACCACGGCCCGATCCGTTTCCGGCCCCTGAAGAAACCGGCAGTTGGTACCGATGATTTCTTCTGACGAATAGCCCGTCATTTCCAGAAACGCGCGATTGGAAAAAATGATCGGGTTGTCCGCACGGTTGGGGTCCGTCACGATCATTGGCATCCGTGTCGTTTCCACCGCCGCAAAAAAGATATCTTTTCCCTGATGCTGGATATCTCCCGTTGCAGCATTGTCGACACGGGCTTTTTCTTCCGACACTCCAGAAACTCCACACATATTGGTTGGGTGTAATACACGTTCTCAAAGCTAGGACTGGCGGAGCCTTGAAAGGGTTCTCAGATTTTGGACAAAAAACGAATTATATTCATATGAGGGGCTAAACACTCAAAAAGCGTTCACGCCGAGAGCCGATTTTTCGTCCTTTTGTCGAATGAGAGCCGCAAATTCACTCGCACTCTCGCGTAACGCCACCTGCAAAGGGTGAAAGGAGGCCCGTTTGCCCTGCCCGTCTGCATAACCCAACAGGCCTGTCGGGCAGTATCGGGCGTCGTCCCAGCCCGGATAATCGAGAATGGGGTACCAGCAGATACCTTCTACCGGTAAGCCTGCCCTGACAGCCTTGCTGACCTCGGCACAAATGTAATTGAACCAGGGCAAACGCTGAACATCTTCGGCACCGGTTTCAGAAATCAATATCGGTCTTGCGTACCGTGTATGCAGCTCGCTCAACATGCCCTGAAAAGGCCTGTATTGCGGGTCGTCCTGAGTGAGCTTTCGACCCTTGAATTGCCATTGGTTATGGGGGTAGAAGTTGACGCCCAACACATCCAGATACTCGGATCGGCCGCCCAGCCCAGGCAATTGACGCCCGGATAAAAGATCCCAGGCTTCAAACTGCGCCTGCCGATAGCACTCTGCTGCCGCTATCTCCGCACTACCGCGCGTAGCCGGTACGACGTGAATCAATGGCTCGGCCTGAATAAAACGCGCGCTTGGCTCTATTGCGCGTATCACCTCTATCGCCGCAATGCTGGCCCGGACCAGTTGCTGTTTGAGTTCCATGCCGCGCTGCTGACTACCAGGGTTGAAATAAGCAACTTCACCTCCCGCCCAGCTCCAGAACGAAATTTCATTGATTGGCGAATAAAAGGGGGCGGTCTCCCCTTCGTCTTTGACTACCTGAGCTACCGCAGCGGCAAAACGCGCAAAGCGCTCGACAAACTCCGGCCGCCAGATATCCAGGTCATCAGGATAACCGTAATGGCATAAGTCCCAGATCACCTGAGTGCCCTGACGCCGCGCGGCTCGTAACATGGGCACAGTCGTAACAGTTCGGGCTGGTTTCAATCAGGTGCCAGCGCAAACCGTCACGCACGGTACGTATTCCGTGCGTCGCCATTGCGGCAAAATCTTCGGGTGCCCAACGGTCGTGCCCGGTGGAGTGAAGCAGATCGAGTCGCACGCCGTCGCGTCGTCGATGGCTGGCACACTCGAATCCGCCTATGAAGAAGCTGTCGAACAGACGACCCATGCTCAGCCTCGCGCAGGCTGTTCAATCGGTTCGGCAATCTGCTCCGGCAACTCATGGGCCAGCCGCTGGAACAGCGCCAATGCCTGACCGACAACCTGGTCCATGTTGTAATACTTTTAAGTACCGAGCCGCCCAAGGAAAGTCACCTCATCCGACTGATCGGCCAACGCCTTGTAACGCTTGTACAACTCAGTATTTTCCGGTCGCGGAATGGGGTAGTAAGGGTCGCCCTCGGCACTCGGGAACTCATAGCTGATACTGGTCTGGGCATGCAGTTGACCGGTGAGGTGCTTGTATTCCGTAATACGCGTATGAGCAACTGCCTCATCCGGATAGTTGACCACGGCCACGGATTGAAACTGTGCCTGATCAACGGTCCTGTGCTCGAAACGCAACGACCGATATGGAAGACGGCCATAGCAATAATCGAAGTATTCATCGATCGGCCCGCAGTAGATCAGGTGCCGATACTGCACGGCCCCGCGTATATCGGCAAAATTGACCCCCAGTGCCACGTCGATAAGCGGGTGATCGAGCATCCGTTCAAACAGGTGCGTATAGCCATGCAGCGGCATTTTCTGGAAGGTATCCGTGAAGTAGCGATTGTCCGAAGTGGTACGGGTAGGCACTCGAGAGGTGACCGACCTGTCCAGTTGCGACGGGTCCAGCCCCCATTGCTTGCGGGTGTAGCCACGAAAAAACTTCTCGTACAACTCCCGGCCCACCTGATTGATCACAACGTCTTCGGAGGTTCTTATCATCTCTACCGGCTCGGCCCGGCTGGCGAGAAAGGCTTCGGCTTGTTGCTCATTCATCTGTAAACCGTACAAGCTGTTGAGCGTATCGAGGTTGATCGGAATAGGCAGCAATTGGCCGTCCACACTGGCGAGCACAGGGTGTTGGTAGTCGCGCCATTCGGTAAATCGCGATAGGTATTCCACAATGCGCTCGGCATTGGTGTGGAAGATATGCGGCCCGTATTGATGGACCAACACCCCGGCGCTGTCTAGGTGATCGTAAGCGTTACCCGCAATGTGTGGACGTCGGTCGATCAGCAAAACGCGTTTACCCAATCCGGCTGCCAGCCGCTCCGCCACTACACTTCCCGCAAAACCAGCACCGACGATCAGGAAATCATAGTGCGTCTCTGCAAACGCGGCTGATTGAGGATTTATCCGAGGCATTGGGTTTGCTCCCCGGTAGTTACCAGGCCGATTTGCGCCTTCATGACAGCGCACGTGTTGTCCCAGGACTCACCGGCCAGCACTGCGTCAACCTTACGCAGAAAATCAGCAGGATCCTTATGCGCCAGAGCTTCGCGAATCGCGCGAACAAACGCGTCGGCATCATCGGCAATTGCGACGACTCCGGATTCACCATAAGTTCTGACAACGTCGGCAATCCGGGTTGATACCACCGGACAACCACCAGCAAGGTACTCCGGCGTCTTGGTCGGGCTGATAAAGCGTGTGGAATCGTTCAGGGCAAACGGCATCAATGCGACATCCCAGCCAGACAGATAGGCAGGTAAATCGTCATAAGGCTTGCTGCCCAGATAATGAACGTTGGCCATGTGCGGCAGGGTTGCCGGATCGATTTTAACCACGGGGCCGATCAAAATGATTTGCCATGTGGGCTGTGATTCCGCCACTTCTCGAATCAGTTCAATATCGAAACGCTCATCAATGACGCCAAAATAACCCAGCCTTGGGTAGGGAATGCATTGTTGATCCTTCGGGGCGGCAAGCATGTTGCGAGCGGCTGCAAAATGCCCGATATCGACGCTGCTGGGCATGGAGTGTGCATTTGTATGCTGTAGGCGCTTGGCCTCCCAGAGGCTGAAGCCGCCGGTAAAGACAACATCTGCGCGCTTCATCAGCGCTTGCTCCTGCTCGACAAGCTCTGGCGGCGCACCTTTGAACGCAGACAGCTCGTCCATGCAATCGAAGATCGTCACTTGCGCGCGCAGGTGGTCGGTAAACGCCAGGGCCATCGGGGTGAAATACCACAACAGCAGCTCCCCAAATTGTTGCGCATCCATAAAACCATCCAGCAACGTGCGCTGTGCAGTGATCACTTGATCAGGCTGCATCTGCGAAGGCAGGTGCGGCACCAATACGGTGACACCGCATGCTTGCGGCAGTGACTCAAGCCAGATGCGAGGCGAGTCTGAAAAAACAGGCTCCTCTAGAAACAACACCCGATAATCCTGCGCCATGCGCGACATGATGTGCTGCGGACGCTGGTACACAAACCCCCACCTGAGGTGGGACAGGCATAGCAGCAGCGGTCTGACGGCTGCCTCGACTCTGGCTGAAGCTGACCTTCTGTATTGGATTTTCTGGACACCGTTCATGAAGTCTCCCTTTTTCTAAAAAGTCCTGGATGAAACTGAAGGGCTCTGAAAAGGGCTGAACTTCGACGGCATTCATGATGAGGATGTGCGTTGGCGGCTGTTGCATGCATGGAACAATCACGTGCATGGAACAACTATAGATATTCTCATCAGTTTCGAGCATGCGCCCGGGCCGCTGTTCGCTGATTCCGATAAAGGGTATGCGCCGTCGGGAATGAACCGTTGAACTCGGCGGAACAAATACGCCCCTAGTCTTGAGCGAATGTTTTTTGGCACCTGCGGTACGTTTTCCCCACGCGGTGGTCTGGTCCTGATTTTCGCAAGCAAGGCTCCTCTGTCGTCCTGTTGATAAAGGTCACGACGCCGAGCCCTCAGCACGCCTCTTGCCGAGGCGGCGAACATCCAGGAAGGATAATCATGATTCTGGTTACCGGTGGTGCGGGATACATTGGCGCTCACGTTGCGCTTGAATTGCTTGAAGAGGGCCACGATGTCGTGGTGCTTGATAACTTGTGCAATAGCTCGCTAGAGACATTGAGCCGGGTGGAAACACTCAGCGGGCGACAGGTGGAGTTCATCCACGGCGATGTACGCAGCAAAGCGACGTTGAACCGGCTATTCGCTCGCCACCCAGTGAAAGCTGTGGTGCATTGCGCCGGGCTCAAAGCAGTGGGCGAAAGCGTCAGAGAGCCGTTGCGCTATTTCGAGACCAACGTGAGTGGCAGCGTAAACCTGTGTCAGGCGATGGAGCAGGCAGGCGTGTTAAACCTGTTGTTCAGCTCATCAGCGACTGTATACGGCGACCGTGAGCAAATGCCGCTGGACGAGAACTGCCCACCGGGTTTGCCGACCAATCCTTACGGGCATTCCAAACTGATGGCCGAGCATGTGATGAAAAGCGTCGCCCGCTCGGATCCACGCTGGTCCATCGGGCTGCTGCGATACTTCAATCCCATTGGCGCCCATCCGTCCGGCCTGCTGGGCGAGTCGCCCTGCAACACGCCAAATAATCTGCTGCCCTTCCTGCTGCAGGTCGCGAATCGAAGACGCCCTGCCCTGCACATTTTTGGCACCGACTACCCGACGCCGGACGGTACAGGTGTGCGTGACTACATTCACGTAATGGATCTGGCCGAGGGCCACTTGAAGGCGCTGGACAGAATACGCGGCCAAAAAGGCGTATCCGTCTGGAATCTGGGGACTGGGCAGGGTTATTCAGTGCTTGAGGTGGTGCACGCTTTCGAACGTATCTCCGGCAAAACCGTGCCTTTGATCTTTGAGCCGCGCCGGACCGGAGACATTGCGGTGTGCTGGTCGGATCCGGGGAAAGCATTGCGTGAGCTGGATTGGCGCGCCAGGTTCAACCTTGATTCGATGCTCACTGACGCCTGGCGCTGGCAGTGCATGAACCCACAGGGTTATATGCCGACAGCACTGGTCAGTTGAGGTGCGGCCAAAGGTGTAAAGTGGCGGGGAATTACCCTCGCAGCAGGCTGCTGTGCGCTAAAAATTGGCCGGTGTGTTGGAACTGATGATCTCGGCCTCGTCCTGGCCAATGTTGCGGAAGCGGTGTGGCAAGGTGGTCGGGAAGTAATAACCGTCCCCGGGACCGAGAATATTGACCTGCCCATCGATGGTCAGCTCCACGGTGCCGCGCGTCACCAACCCGCACTCCTCGCCTTCGCTGTGGACGATGGGCTCTTCACCCGAGTCTGCGCCCGGCGCGTACTGCTCGCGCAGAAAACGCATCTGGCGGCTCGGCAGGGTTGCGCCGACCAGCAGCAGGCGAACACCGTTACGCCCCAGGTCAGGCTGGTCACCGGCGCGGAATACATACTGATCCTGCCCCGGTGGCTGGTCGAAGGTGAAGAAATCCGCAAGCGTCATGGGGATGCCCTCAAGCAGCTTCTTCAACGAGCTGATAGAGGGGCTGACACGATTTTGCTCAATCAGGGAAATCGTGGCATTGGTCACACCACTGCGTCTGGCGAGTTCACGTTGTGACAGCTTGTAGCTTTCACGCACCAGTTTGAGTCGTGCTCCCGTATCCATAATGGCCTTGTGCGAAAGATATCCGATGAGTGAAGCAAAGCCCAGGAGGAATGGATTGTCCATCGCCCAGGCCGCAAAGCCGGATATTAAATCACGTTTGTCAGCAACACTCAGCAGCTCATCGCACTAGCTGCCCTGACGGTTCCGGGCATACGCCAGGCAGGCTTCACGGAATGCCGTGAACAGGCTCAGCGACACAGGGTTGTTCATGAACTCCCACTCCGGTGCCACTGCACGCCCAGCACAAAGCCTGGCGCACCGGGCAGGGAAACCGCTTCCACCAGACCGTCGGGTGCCAGTGCTTCCGCGCGCAGATCCGATGCCAGACGATCGATTCCCTGACTGTGCAGGCTATTGACCTCGAACCCCGGCGCAAGCCCGAGCGCCTCCAGCAACCCGCCAGATTGCACCTGCACCGGGTGTTGCGGCGCGTACTGCACGGCCAGCACATCGCTTTGCGGCTCACGGTGATCCAGATAACCGGGCAATTCCTGGACCCGCTGATGCAGGCTGCCGCCCAGTGCAACATTCAGCTCCTGAAAACCACGACAGATGCATAACACCGGCACACCCTGGGCGATAGCGGCCCTGAGCAGCGGTAATGTTGTGCGATCCCGAAACACGTCGTGGGCAGTGCCTTCCACGCTTGCCGGGCCGTTGTAATGATGCGGCTCGACATTGGACGGCGAGCCGGTAAACAGCAAACCGTCCAGTGAGGCCAGCAACTGCGCAGGCTCGGTGGGCACGTCGAGCGCGGGCAGAATGACCGGGACACCCGCAAACGCAGCCGCCTCGACATATTCATCGCCTGCGGTGTGAGAGGAGTACTTGCCCAACTGCTGACGGCAGGCAGTAACGCCGATCAAGGGAGGTCGTGACATACGTTGAGTCCTTGTGAATCTGGTGAGCCAGCACGTCGATATGACGCTATCCAGCCGGGATAAAACCAGTCTAGGATAGTCATCTACGCAACAAACATAGGCATTCAGGCAAAGGAACAATGCAGCGATGCAATATGAAATCACCCATGCCGATCTTGCCCTGGTATTGGCGCTGGTACGCGGCCGGACCTTGGCGCGTGCTGCAGATCTGCTGCACGTTGATATTTCGACAGTGTTCCGCTCGATCCGACGTCTGGAGTCAGCCCTCGGTGCTGCGCTGTTTGAAAAGAACCGCCGCGGCTACATTCCGACGGATACTGCCCAGGCCATGGCCGAGCAGGCTGAACACGCCGAACAGGCACTCGCCGCTGCCCGTATCGCCTTGCAGCAAGGCGAACAGGTGGTCAGCGGTACGGTACGCCTGACGTGCACTGACGCGGTATTGCACAGCCTGCTATTGCCAACGCTCGCGGACTTCATGCCGCAGTACCCTGCTCTCACGCTGGAACTGGCCACCTCCAACGCGTTCGCCAACCTCAGCCGTCGTGATGCCGACATCGCGCTGCGCCTGACCAATACCCCGCCCGAACACCTGATCGGACGATGCCTGGGCAGCGCGGACTACTTCATCTGTGGTCGCCCCGAATACCGCGATGCGCTGACACACAGCCCTGCCTCCATTCCCTGGATCAGCCCGGACGACTCGATGCCCGACCACCCTTCGGTGATCTGGCGTAAACAGGCATTTCCGGCGGTGAGCCCACGCTATCGCTGCAGCAACATGTCGGCGGTCTCTCAGTTGGTCGCTGCCGGTCTGGGCGTGGCGGCCTTGACCGATTTCACGATTCAGGGCCTTGCCTCAGTGGAAAGGTTGAGTGAACCACTGCAAGGGTGCAGCACCGATCTGTGGCTACTGACGCGTCCCGACTGCCGGGCATTGCGCTCTGTGCAGACCCTTCTGGAAGCACTCGCCCCCCGTCTGCGCGCAGCATTGCTGGTGTCCAGATGCGCCTGATGGCCAGTCTGTGGATCCATTAAATAATAGTTAATCAAATTAATCATTGGACTAATCTTGATCCTGTGGCATTAATAATCACGAGGAAAACAACATGATTCATTCTGTGGATCCATAAGACCAATAATCGAACCGTGGAGAACCGTCATGCACCCAAAAAATGCGTGGTACGTCGCCTGTACAGCGGATGAAGTCGCCGACAAGCCTCTGGGCCGGCAGATCTGCAACGAAAAGATGGTCTTCTATCGCGACCAGAACCAGCAAGTTGTCGCCTTGGAAGATTTCTGCCCGCACCGCGGTGCTCCGCTGTCGCTGGGTTATGTCGAGAACGGCCAACTGGTATGCGGTTATCACGGGCTGGTGATGGGCGGCGATGGCAAGACCGCCGCGATGCCCGGCCAGCGTGTTCGAGGCTTCCCCTGCAACAAAACCTTCGCCGCGGTCGAGCGCTACGGCTTCATATGGGTCTGGCCTGGCGACCGGGAAAAGGCCGATCCGGCGCTCATCCATCATCTGGAGTGGGCGGTCAGCGACGAATGGGCCTACGGTGGCGGCCTGTTTCATATTCAGTGCGACTATCGCCTGATGATCGACAACCTTATGGACCTCACCCACGAAACCTACGTGCATGCATCGAGCATCGGTCAGAAGGAAATCGACGAAGCGGCACCTGTCACGACGGTCGAAGGCGAGGAAGTCATTACCGCACGCCACATGGAAAACATCATGCCGCCGCCGTTCTGGCAGATGGCGCTGCGTGGCAACAACCTGGCCGATGACGTGCCAGTCGATCGCTGGCAGATCTGCCGCTTCACCCCGCCCAGCCATGTACTGATCGAGGTAGGCGTAGCCCACGCGGGCAAAGGTGGCTATCACGCGCCCCACGAGTTCAAGGCATCGAGCATCGTTGTCGACTTCATCACGCCAGAGACCGACACCTCGATCTGGTACTTCTGGGGCATGGCGCGCAACTTCAACCCGGCTGACGAGCAACTGACGGCCACCATCCGCGAGGGGCAGCGCAAGATCTTCAGCGAAGACCTGGAGATGCTTGAACGCCAGCAACAGAACCTGCTTCAGCACCCGCAGCGCAACCTGCTCAAGCTCAACATCGACGCCGGCGGTGTGCAGTCGCGCAAAATTCTGGAACGCTTGATCGCCGCCGAACGAGCCAGCACAGCTGAACAGATTCCAGTAATGGCCACTAAATGACCGCCTGCTGCCAGCCCGAATGCGTTGAAAACAATCAGAAGTGACCCGTGCTGCGGTCACCCGAGGACATACCATGATCGACGTGACCGTGTTATCACGTAACGATGAAGCGCTGGATATCTGCAGTTTCGAGCTAGTGCGAGCCGATGGCGAGTTGCTGCCGCCTTTCACGGCAGGCGCACACATTGACGTGCACTTGCCTGACGGGCTGATCCGCCAGTATTCGCTGTGCAACGCACCGAACGAGCGTCATCGTTACCTGATTGGTGTACTCAACGATCCGGCTTCACGCGGCGGGTCGCGCAGCCTGCATGAACAGATTCAATCAGGCGCGCAACTACGCATCAGCGAGCCGCGCAACCTGTTTCCGCTGGCCGGGAACAGCCGTCGCACGCTTCTGTTTGGCGGCGGCATCGGCATCACCCCCATTCTGTGCATGGCTGAACAGCTTGCGCTGGAGGGTGCCGATTTCGAATTGCACTACTGTGTTCGTTCCGTCGAGCGCGGCGCGTTTATCGAGCGCCTGAAGCGTTCATCATTTGCCGACCGGGTCACGCTGCACCTTGATGAACAGCCCACTACCGCGCTGGATGCTGCCAATGTACTCGCCCAGCCGCAACCCGATACCCATCTGTATGTGTGCGGACCGGGTGGTTTCATGCAACACATCCTCGACAGCGCCCGTGCTGCCGGCTGGTCTGAAGACAATCTGCACCGGGAGTACTTTTCTGCAGAGCCGGCGGACACCAGCAATGACGGCAGCTTTTCTATCGAGATTGCCAGCACCGGCCAGGTACTTGCCGTTCCTGCCAACAAGACGGTCGCCCAAGTGCTCGAAAGCCACGGCATCGATATTCCGCTGTCGTGCGAACAAGGTGTGTGTGGCACATGCCTGACGCGCGTCCTCAAGGGCATTCCGGATCATCGGGATCTGTTTCTGACTGAAGACGAGCAGGCGCTCAACGATCAGTTCACGCCATGCTGCTCACGCTCGAAAACCCCACTGCTGGTGCTCGACATCTGATCAGTTCGAGCGCTGGATGACCTTCATGCGTTCGTTCAAACCGGCACCGAAAATCTCCGCGTAGCGCAGGGTAGCATTGGCATGCTCACGCATGATCGCCTCGGCACGAGCGCCCTGCCCGCTCACTAACGCATCCACCACCGCATGATGCTGCATGTGGGCGAAATTGAAGCGCCGGTATTCGCGAATCAGGTTATCGCGATCCACTGCCAGCGCCGTCACCGAGGCAAAAGGCAGATGGTCGTTGCGTGCCAGCGCATCGGCAATGGCGCGATTACCGCTGCCCGCCACGATCACTCGATGCAGGCGCATATTCATGTCGTGATAGACCTCAAGATCGTCCTCAGTGACATAACCCTTTTCGAACAGCGCATCGCCCTGCACCAGGCAGGCTTCAAGCTCGTCCCGAGCCTCCTGCGCCAAGCCACGTTCGGCCATCTGCCGCGCCGCCAGACCTTCCAGAACACCACGCACGTCGACCGCACCGGCGATTTCCATCGGCGTGATCGAGCGCACCTGAAAACCGCGCCCGCCAAAGGGCACCAGCAGGCCTTCCTGCTCCAGGGTACGAAACGCCATACGCACCGGCATGCGCGACACGCCGAACAGCTCGGCGGTCGGCACTTCCATCAAGCGCTCGCCGGCCGCCAGCTCGCCTGACGCAATCATCTTGCGCAACGCAACAAGAATGGTCTGCCCGGGTTTGCTCATTGACAGGATTCCGTGGAGATCGAAAAACGCATCTTACTCCACGTACACAGGGGAATGGTTCAAGCGCAGTCGATCAGATCCGGCACGAGGCTGCATAACCGAAGGTGCGCTCCTCATCCGGCGTTTCGATCCACACCAGGGTTTGTTCAAAACTGATCGGTGGACTGTAGAAATAACCCTGCACCATCGTGCACCCAAGGCTGGTCAGTGCATTCAGCTCATCCTGCGTCTCGACGCCTTCAATCACGCAGCCAAGAGACATGTCCAGACTCAAGGCAACCAGCGATTTCACGATCTTGTAACTCGCCGGATTGTCATGCACGCCAGTTACAAAACTGCGGTCAATCTTCAGTTTGGTCAGCGCCAGCGCGTGCAACTGACTGAGGCTGGAGTACCCGGTGCCAAAATCATCCAGCGAGATACCGCAACCCAGTTGCCGGAACTGTGCAATAGCCTGCTGTACCTGGGCAATGTCCTGCATGACCGCCGTTTCGGTGATTTCCAGATCGAGCCGTGAGGCATCGAAACCGCTGTTTTCGATGATATCGACAATGGTACTGACACTTTCCCAGGTCGCGCAGTCGTGCGCCGACAGGTTGAACGACAGTCTGATGGGCGCCGGCCATGACAAGGCCCTCTTCAATGCATGAGTCAACAAGGGTGCGGTGAGCTTGTTGATCATGCCGATTCGCTCGGCAATCGGAATGAAATGCGCAGGCGATACCGAGCCCAGTTCCGGACTTTTCCAGCGGGCCAGAGCCTCGAAAGCCACCGTTTCGCGTGTGCAGCTTTCAATGATCGGCTGAAACAGCACGTAGAACTCGGTCTCCAGATTGGCACGCCGCAATGCCTGCTCGGTTACGCCATCGGCGTGCAACTGCTCGCGGTGGCTGGCGGAGAACAGGCAGGTAGTTCCGGGGTTATGGTCTTTGCCCTGATAAAGCGCGTAGTCGGCAAACTCGAACAGTTGGGTGGCATTGTCTGCAGTGGCCGGAAACGTAGCGAAGCCCAAAGTTGCGCCAATCTGGATGGACATATCCGACAGCTCGAAGCTTTCATGCATCAGTTCACACAGGTGTTTACCAAACGCCAGCAATGCATCGTTGCTGATATCACCCTTGATAACCAGAGCGAACTCGTCACCGCCCAGTCGCGACACATGCACTGTATCGCTGAAGGCACTGGTCAAACGTTCGGCTACCAGCATCAGCAGACGGTCGCCGGTACGATGCCCATAAAGGTCATTGACTGGCTTGAACCCGTCCAGATCCAGCACGCCGACCGCCAACCCGGTGCGCTGCGCCAGCGCCTCCTGCAAGGCCGTGTCCAGTGTCTGAAAGAACTGTCGGCGGTTCGGCAGCCCCGTCAAACTGTCCTGATTGGCCAGCAGAAGGTTCTCATTGCTCAGTTGCTCGGTTCTTATCTGCACATTCACCAGGCTGGTGAAATCGCGGTATTGATACTGAAGAATGATCAGCATGCCAATCGACACCAGCACGATGTTCACTGCTGTGGCGATGAAAGTAATGTTGTGCGTCGACGCGAAAAAAATAACAAACGCAGTGTTGACCACAACTGCAGTGGTCAACGCCGCAGGCCGCAAGTGCATCATGCAGAAGATGCAGACAATCACGGTGATGCCCATGAAAAACGCCACGTGCGCCTGGGCATAGGCATCGCCATAGGGATAAAGCGACAGCGACCAGGCGGCGAAACCGGCAGCGATCACGCCTGCCAGTCCGTTGGTCCCGCGCAGCGTCGCCAGAATGGTGGTTGGCGCGGGTGGCGGCCGGTTTACCGTGAGCAGCCACTTGCGCGCACGAATAGCGCAAACAATAGTGAGCAGCGCCGGAACCAGCAGGGTCAGCCACATCGGAGCAGTTGCCCAATGGGTGAATGCCAACGCCCAGGTGTTGACCAGCAGCACGAAATACATCAATGGCAGCTGTCGGGACAACGCAACGTATTGGGCCTGCAACAGCCTGGGATTATCAGCGGGTACAGACATCACGGTGCGCAAGGCACTCACTAGTTTTTTCAGCATCGCAAGGCTTCTCTGTCACTACAGTCAAAGCACACGTGGCTTGCTGCTCATCATGTGAGCCAATTAATGATCGGCCCACTTGTCATGCTCTCGGCAGGTGTGATTAATTCTTTACGGTAAAACCGATCCATGCGTCGGTTTAATGGAAATAAACAGGCGATACCCTTTTCGAGCAGGTGCTCGGGTATATCTAAAACGCTTGCAACCCCCCTCTTTTCAAACGTCCCCTATGGGCAGGGAGCATTACCATGAACAGGAAAGTCATTATCGATACGGACATGGGCTGGGACGACGTACTGTCCATCGCCTACCTGATGAAAAGGCCGGACATCGACATCATCGGTATCACGGTCACTGGATGTGGCGAAACGGATCTAGGCTGGGGCGTCATCATCGCGCAGCATTTACTGGGCATTGGCAACCGTCTCAGTACTGTTGTGGCAAAAGGCACCGATCAGCCACTTGAGTACGACAACCGGTTTCCACAACCATTCAAAAACGATATGAATGACATCATGGGCCTTCTGGGAACGCTCAATCCGGCTGCCTTGCCGGCGTTATCAAACCTTCCCGCGTGGGAGTTCATGTATCAGGCCGTGAAGAACAGCCAGGATAAAATCACTGTTCTTTCGCTGGGTGGCTTTACCAACATTGCGAAGATGCTCTCACTGAGTAACCAACCCGCAGACTTCCAGATGATCGAGCAGATCGTCGCCATGGCTGGGGCTGTCTATGTTGACGGTAACGTCGCCGCCTTGAACGGCGCTCAAAAGGAATGGGATCAGGGTGAGGCCTACAGCAGTAACCACTACGCAGAATGGAATGTGTTCGTCGACCCTGTCGCGGCCGATACCGTTTTTCAGTCGAGCCTGCCATTGACCCTGGTCCCGCTGGACGTCTGCAACCAGGTTATTCTCGACGCGAGCTACTCGCAAAAGATTACGGCAAGCGACCCTGTCGCCTTGCTGGTCAAGCAAGTGCTTGAAACCAAATCAGGCACGCACGCCGAAGGTTATCCGGTACCGATATTCGATCCGCTGGCAACGATGCTGATGGCAGGCGGTATTGAAGCGACGAAAATTGATGAGCAGTTTCTGTCCGTCAACACGAGCATTACACCGCAGGACAATCACTGCGGACAGATACAACTACAAGGCAGCGGTTCGCGAACCATCACCTCCGTGCTGGGTGTGTCGCAGTTCGCGTTCAACGCGAATTTTGCTCAGGTCATCAACAACCGGACATGAACCAGGCGCGACCTAGACTCAGTTCGCCGCCACCTGAGCCCTATCGGCTTGCATAACCAGCGCTTTGAGCGATGCATCGAATTGTTTCAGCGCATTGACCTGCAGCTCACGCTGCTGGTCAATCTGTGCGGCAATCTCTGGAGCAGCTTTGCCCTGCACCCAGACCGAGGTCATCTCCTTGACCACCTCACCTTCTGCCTTGCCGATGTATTGCAGATTGGTGTCATAAAACCGGGCCATGAACCGCGCTTCGACCTGACTATTGCGCTTGCTTACCAGACGGTTGTAGGTATCAAGCATCACCACCACGTCGGGGCGCGCTTTCATCAGCGCGTCGAGGTTGTCGTAAACGGTCACCGAGGCGAATTCTTTCTGCAATGAGCCTACCAGCCAGTCGGTTGCCAGTTTCGGGTCCGAACTGCTGATGAATGCATTGCGGATACGCGAATCGAGCGCGCCGTTCTGTCCGCTCCTGAGCGCTACCGAGTGATAGTTGTTCAGGTACTGGAGGTTACTGACGGTGTTTTCGCTGTACAACACCCCCACTGACTGAGTGTGTTGCAGACTGGAGGCGCTGTCGGCCACCGGCATGAAGTGGCAAGACTGCTCTGAGACCGTAGAGACTGACGAGACGGCAGCATTGGCTGGCGCAGTGAGCATCATGCTGGTGCTTAGCACGGCAGCAAACGTCAACAGGTTAAACATTCTCATCGCGTCGTCTCCCTTTGGAGCAGGTGGCTATGGCGCCATCCTCCTCCTTTGCCGGAAAAACAGAACTTGCCTTGCTTGATGATGACTATCGACTGAATGAATGATAGTTGATGCCAACGCACTGCAAGGTTTTCCGCTTTAATTTTCATCCGCCCGGACAGCCGCACGAATAGCCTTGAGCAGCATCCGGCACGCTGGATTGTCATTGTCGGCACGCCAGACCAGATGCAACTCGCTCTGCACACCCTCGCCCAGGTCAATGTCACGAAATACGACGTCCTTGAACACCACATTGGTCGCACAGCGCGGCACCAGTGCCAGGCCCATGCCGGCGTTGACCAGTGCCAGAATAGTCAGTGACGACCCAAGCCATTGGACATACTCCGGCGCAACTCGTGCGGAACGAAACATACCGGTCAGCAGTTCGTTGAACGGTGGATAGGCCGAATGCGAATACATCAGAAACGGCGCGCCTTCCAGGTCCGCCACCGTAACTGAATCAGCGTGAGCCAGCCGATGATTGCCCGGCACCGCCAGCACGAATGGCTCTCGCACCAGGCATTCGCTCTCGTAGCCGGGCTGAAACAGCGGCGCTCGCACGATCCCCAGGTCAATGCGTCGCGCCCTGAGCGCTTCGTGCTGCTGATAGGTGTTCATTTCAGTCAGGGAAATC
Organism: Pseudomonas sp. Pme6b; assembly: GCF_058129925.1. Classification (NCBI taxonomy): domain Bacteria; kingdom Pseudomonadati; phylum Pseudomonadota; class Gammaproteobacteria; order Pseudomonadales; family Pseudomonadaceae; genus Pseudomonas; species Pseudomonas sp. Pme6b. The sequence continues at coordinate 3,292,063 of NZ_CM176704.1, read as the reverse complement.
TTCACCTGCGGCTGCTTGAGCCGCGCCTCGGCGATCACTCTGGGCAGAAATTCGTACACCGCGCTGCCGACAAAACTGATGGTCACCGAACCAATATCGCCTTCGGCAAAGCGCCGCGCGGAGATGGCTGCCTGCTGCGCGCGCTCCAGCAACGTCTGCGCTTCAATGAAGAACGCCCTGCCCGCTGCGGTCAGGGCCACACTGCGGGTGCTGCGCGTGAACAGCTCGACACCCAGATTGTGCTCCAGTATCTGGATTTGCCGGCTCAGCGGAGGCTGGGTCATATTCAGCCGTTCGGCAGCGCGCCGGAAATTGAGTTCCGTGGCCACCGTGGTGAAGCAGCGCAGTTGAGAAAGCTCGAACATTGATCCACTCCCGGTATCAATCAAGTCATTAACTGGATTGGACGGGAATAATACACCCCCTCATGATCGACTCATCCCCAAAAAAACAATGAATGGGAGTCGCCTCTTGAATACCGTCCCTGGCACTACGGACCCCACGGTGCTTGCCCGTGCGGCCTCCAAGGTGAAACGCCACGTGTTGCCGCTGTTTGTAGTGATGTTCATCGTCAATTACATCGACCGGGTCAATATCGGTTTTGTACGCAGTCATCTGGAAACCGATCTGGGCATCGGTGCGGCGGCCTACGGGCTGGGCGCCGGATTGTTCTTTGTCGGCTATGCACTGTTCGAAGTACCTTCCAACATGCTGTTGCAGCGCTACGGTGCCCGCGCCTGGCTGACCCGCATCATGTTCACCTGGGGCGCGGCCGCGATGGCCATGGCGTTCGTTCAGGGTGAAACCAGTTTCTACGTGCTGCGTTTCATTCTGGGTGCCGCCGAAGCTGGCTTCTTTCCCGGCATCATCTATTACTTCACCCAATGGTTGCCTTCCAGCGATCGCGGCAAGGCCATGGCGCTGTTTCTCAGTGGCTCGGCAATCGCTTCGGTAATTTCCGGCCCGGTATCCGGCGCGCTCCTGGGCATCGAGGGCCTGAGTCTGCACGGCTGGCAGTGGATGTTCCTGATCGAGGGTTTCGCTTCCATAGTGCTGTGCGGATTCGTCTGGTTCTGGCTGCAATCACACCCGCATGAAGCCACCTGGCTCAGCGATGAAGAAAAAACCGCACTCAGCACCGCCATATCCGAAGAGCAACGTCTGCGCGAAGCAACTCAGACCGTCAGGCCATCGGTGTTTCGCTTGCTGGCAGACCGGCAGATCCTGCTGTTCTGCTTCATCTACTTTTCGGTGGCGCTGACCATTTACGGGGCTACCTTCTGGCTGCCAAGCATGATCCGCAAGATGGGCAGTTTCAGCGACTTTGAGGTCGGGCTGTTCAACTCGGTGCCATGGATCATCTCGATTGTGGCCATGTATGGCTTTGCCGCACTGGCGGCACGCTTCAAGCACCAACAGGCCTGGGTCGCTGTCACGCTGGTGATCGCCGCCGTCGGCATGTTCATGTCCACCATTGGTGGTCCGGTGTTTGCTTTTGTTGCCATCTGTTTCGCGGCAATCGGTTTCAAGGCCGCGTCTGCACTGTTCTGGCCGATCCCTCAGGGCTATCTGGATGCGCGCATTGCCGCAGCGGTCATTGCGCTGATCAACTCCATCGGCAACCTGGGCGGTTTCGTTGCTCCCACTACGTTCGGTTTTCTGGAGCAGACCACCGGTTCGATTCAGGGTGGTCTTTATGGGCTGGCTGCCACCTCGTTGCTCGCTGCCGTCGTGATTTTCTTTGCCCGCACCACCCCGCGTGGTGACCTGCGCCGCCCGTCCAGAGATGAGCCAGCCAAACCCCACCGCGCCGTCGTACCTGGCACCCCTTCCAGCCTCAAACCTGATCACCGGGAGACCGCCCTTTGAAAATCATACGCGTGACCGTAACCCCTATCGCCTTTCGCGATCCGCCGCTGCTCAACGCCAGTGGCATCCATGAACCTTTCGCACTGCGCTCGATCATCGAAGTGGAAAGCGACAACGGTTACATCGGCCTCGGCGAAAGCTATGGCGACGCCCCGGCGCTGGCCATTCAGCAACAGGTGCAGAACCAGTTGATCGGGCTCGACCCGTTCAACCTCAATCAACTGCGCAGCATCGTTCAGGCGACGGTTGCGGCACACAAACCTGCCAGCCTGGCCGGTGCTGAACTGGCACCGGGTTCGCACGCCAGCAAAGCGGTAAGCAACGCTTATTCAGCATTCGAGGTGGCGTTTCTGGACCTGCAGGCACGTTCCATGAACCTGCCGTTGGTGGACCTGCTCGGCGGTGCCATTCGTGACCAGATACCCTTCAGCGCCTACCTGTTCTTCAAATACGCGCAGCATGCCGATGCGCCTTACGCGCCCGACAGCTGGGGTGAAGCGCTCAGCGAAGAACAGATTGTCGCCCAGGCACGGCGCATGATCGAAGCCTATGGCTTCAAAAGCATCAAGCTCAAGGCCGGTGCGCTGGAGCCGGAACATGAGGTGTCCTGCATCAAGGCATTGAAAAAAGCCTTCCCCGGCTACCCGCTGCGTATCGACCCCAACGGCAACTGGTCGCTGGAAACCTCGATTCGCATGGCCGAGCTGCTGGGCGATGACCTGCAGTACTACGAAGACCCAACTCCTGGTCTGGATGGCATGTCGGAATTGCGCAAGCGTACCGGCCTGCCACTGGCGACCAACATGGTCGTGACCGATTTCGATGAATTCCGACGCAGCGTGGCCCTCGACAGCGTGCAGATCGTACTCGCCGACCACCATTACTGGGGCGGCCTGCGCGACACCCAGGCGCTGGCGAAGATGTGCGACACCTTCGGCCTCGGTGTGTCGATGCACTCCAACTCGCATTTGGGGATCAGCCTCATGGCCATGGCCCACGTCGCTGCGTCCGTGCCCAATCTGGACTACGCCTGCGACACACACTACCCGTGGCAGGAACCGGACGAGGAAGTCATCAAGGGCGGCAAGCTGCCGATTGTCGACGGCTGCGTCAGCATCACCCGCGCGCCGGGCCTTGGCCTTGAGCTGGATTACGACCAGCTCGGCAAGCTCAACGATCAGTACCACAGCTGTGGCATTCGTCAGCGCGATGATGTGAAGCAGATGCAGAAGTACCAGCCGCAATGGAGGGCTGTAAAACCAAGATACTGAGTACGTCCGGGCAGCGTCAGTCAGGCCTTGGCGCAGAATTGGCCGGCGGGTAGACACTCGGCACATCCTGCCGGGTGCGACCACGGATCAAGGCTTCGGGGTTGCGGCTTATATAATCGGTCAGGACCCGCACCGAGCGGGCCGTACGTTGAACCTCATCCATTGTCCGGCTGACCTGCTGGCGTACCGGCGAGTCTTCTGCAAGGGCCGCCCCGGCCATCTCCATCGTGCTTCGGGACTGCCCCAGAACAGTGTGAAGTTCGGGCACTACGTCTGCGTTGAACAGCTTGAACGTCTTGTGCGCTTCGTCAAGGCTGCCATTCAGATTGCCGGCGATCTCCTGCACCGGCAATTTGCTGACCTTTTCAACGATCAGCTGTACCTGCTCCTGCATTTTCTCCAGCTCTCCCGGTACGGTGGGGATTATCAGCGGCCGTGCGTTGACATCGAATTGAACCGGCGCAGCGTTGGCAAAGAAACCCAGAGAAATATAAAGCTGGCCGGTCAGCAGACTCGCACTGCGAGGCTGTGCGCGCAGGCCCTGTTTGACGAAGTCGGCGATCAACTGCGCGGTACGCGAATCGTCGGGTGTGCCCAATGTCTCTAGGATCTTTTCGTTGGCCTGCCCAAGGCGGTCCGGGTAGATCACCGCCCCCACAATGCTGGAAAAAGACTTGCTGGCCGCATCGTAGTCAAGATCGACGGAGATCACTCGCCCCAGATTTATGCCCATGAACTCGACGGGCGAATTGACTTCAAGGCCACGCAAGGACTGCCTGAACATCATGCGGATATAACCCGGCTCGCCATCGGGAGGTGACAGCGCCTTTTGCTGATCCTCGAACAGCTTGAAACGTGCATGCTCTGCAGCCCTTGGCGCGCTCGAACCGTATCCCGGCTCAACGAAGGCCACACCTCCGGCCAGTAACGTCGAAACCGATTCAGTCTTTATCTTCAGCCCATCGGCATCAACCGTCAGGCCAATACCGCTGGCGTTCCAGAACCGTGTATCGGTGGTCACAAACCTGTCGTTGGGGGCATTGATGAAAATTTCCGCATCCACACCTTTGCCATCCTCGGACAAATGACAGGCAACCACTTGACCGACTTGAATGCGCCGATAATAGACAGGAGAACCGACATCGAGTGAGCCCATGTCCTCGGCGTGCAGGGTAAAACGTGTGCCTTTTGTGCCAAACGTTAGGGGTGGTGGGCTTTCCTGACCAATAAAGTGTTTTTTCGGGTGCTCGGACGTCCCGCTGTCTGCCGCGATATACGGCCCGGAAAGCAGGGTATCCACGCCGGACACGCTTTTGGCCCCGATACGCGGGCGCACCACCCAGAACATGGAATCCTCGGCAGTGAAAGCACGGGCGTCGGCATTCAGATCCACTGTCGCCACAACACCGGTACGGTCTTTGCTCAGGGTGACGGCCGACACCTCGCCGATCACGACATTTTTGACCTTGACTCTGGTCTTGTGGGCTTCAAGCCCTTCGGCGCTTTGAAAACTGATAAAAATTCTCGGCCCTTTCGACAGTGAGCTGCTAATCAGCAGCGATACGCATACCAGGGCAGCAATCACCGGAATCAGCCATACCGGCGAGGCACCGAATCGCCTTTTTCCAGTGATTGAAGCGCCAATTGTCGATGCAGAAACGGAACCTGAGCGATCAGACATTTTTTCCTCTGAGGCGCCCACACGGGGTCATGCCGACGGTTAATACTGTCGGCAGAACTCTGAACGTCGACTATCAATAAACCCTCAAGGAAATATCAAGATTTGATCAAGGCAGCGGGTCGAACTTCAATTCACTGAGGCTTTGCACCTTGTCTTCACGAACCATTTTGTATTCGGTATTCGGGCCGATCCACTGCGCCCAGATCGCGTCGATTTCACCTGCTGCTTCCATCGCACGCAGCGATTCGTTGACCTTGGCCAGAAATGCCGGCTCGCCCTGACGCATACCGGCACCGATAGGCTCCAGCGCCATCGGCTCCTTGGCGATTGCCAGCTCCACACCACTGGCCTTGGCCTGCCCGACCAGCTTGATCGCGGTCATGGTGTTGGTCACCAGGCCCACCACCTTGTTCTGTTGCAGCGCCATGTAGGCAGAACCGGTGTCCTGGAAGGTCACAGGCGTGGCATCAGCCAGCCGAATCGACTGTTCGGACGTAGAGCCTTTGGTCGAGCTGATGCGTTTGCCTTTGAAAAAGGATTTCGGTTGATCGGCATTGGCGGCGCGCACTACCAGCGTTTCCTTGGCGATGTAGTACGGATCGCTGAACTGGATCTGGTCGGCGCGGCTCTTGGTGTAGGCCAGGTTGGCAAAAATCACGTCAACGCGGCCCATTTTGACTTCAGGAATGCGCGCTTCGACCGACAGCGGCTTGAGCTCCAGCTCGACGCCCATATGTTTGGCCAGCGCCTTGCAGAGGTCAACGTCCATGCCTACCAGTTCACGGGTTTTCGGGTCCGGTGCCGAAAACGGCGGGACGTCAGCATAGACGCCGCAACTCAGGCTTTTCTTGCTCATCACATCACTGAGCTGATCAGCGTGAGCAACCGAAACAGCCAATGGCGACAATGCCAGTGCAACCAGCAAAGACTTCATACGCATGGTGAGACTCCTGGAAATAAATGGAGGGATTGCTGAAACAGGGGCCTGTGCTCAATGGCTGCGCAGGTCGGAAATGAAGCGTTGGGCACGCGGGTGGTCCGGCTGCTGAAAGAAAGCCTCAGGACTGGATTTTTCAAGGATCTGCCCCGCATCCATGAACCAGATGGTATCGGCCACTTCACGGGCAAAATTCATCTCGTGGGTGACGCACATCATGGTCATGCCCTCTTTGGCCAGGCCTTTCATGACGCTGAGCACCTCGCCGACCATTTCCGGGTCGAGTGCGCTGGTGGGCTCGTCAAAGAGCATCACGGGCGGTTCCATGGCCAGCGCCCGGGCAATCGCCACGCGCTGCTGCTGGCCGCCGGACAACTGCGCCGGATAAGCGCCGGCCTTGTGTGCCAGCCCCACCCGATCCAGCAGTTCCATGGCCCTGGCGCGCGCCTCACTGTTTTTCAGGCCGCGCACTTTGGTCGGGGTCAGGATGATATTGTCTAGCACCGACAGATGCGGGAACAGATTGAAGCTCTGGAATACAAAACCCACCCGACTGCGCAAGCGATTGACGTTGGCGTCGGTGCCGTTCACGTCGTGGCCGTCAAACAGGATCTGGCCCTGTTGAACATCTTCAAGACGGTTGACGGTGCGGATCAGTGTCGACTTGCCCGAGCCCGAGGGCCCGCACAGCACCACCACTTCGCCGCGCTGCACTTCAGCGGTGATATCGGTCAGGGCCTGGTACTCGCCATACCACTTATTGATCCTGGAAAACATGATCATCGGATGCATTGGGCAACCCTCAATTATCGGTAGTCAAAGGCAGGGGAACAGGTGCAGGCGACACGCTGCCCTCCCGTTTGCGGGCAATCCGCCGTTCCATCACTGCGGCCAGCCGGGTCAGGCCGTAGCACAGCACGTAGTAGGTGATCGCCAGAATGAAGAACACCTGAAACGGCTTGGTCAGCAGCTGGTTATTGATCTGATTGGCGGCAAAGGTCACTTCCTGGACGTTGATCACGTAGCCCAGCGACGTTTCCTTGATGATCGAAATGAACTGGCTGATCAGGCTTGGCAATGCGTTGTACAGCGCTTGCGGCAGAATCACCCAGACCGTGGTGCGCATGTAGCCCATGCCCAGCGCGCGTGATGCTTCGTACTGACCAGCCGGCAGCGCCTGAATGGCACCGCGGATGATTTCGCACAGGTAGGCGCTCTGATAGACCACCAGCGTGCAGAGCATGGTGGTGAAGCCGGTGATGTTATGACCGATCAGCAGCGGGACCAGAAAGTAAGTCCAGAAAATCACCATCAGCAGCGGAATGCCGCGCATCACATAGACCCAGACCGTGGCCGGGTAACGCAGCCAGCGCCACGGCGAGACCCGTGCCAGCGACAGTAGCAGCCCTAGCGGGAACGCCAGCAAAAGCGCCAGCGCAGCCAGAATCAGCGTTGAAACCAGCCCGCCCATCGGGCCGTGAGGGTATTGGCCGACCAGCAGCAAGGTCCAGTTATCGCGAACAATCGTGAACACATCGAACATCGCCGCCTACCTCGCCATGGCTTTGCTGAAATGCCGGGCCAGCAACGCACCCAGGCCCATCAGCATCAGTGAAATGGCCAGGTAGACCACGGTTGCGACCAGATACGCCTCGAAGGTGCGAAAGGTGTAGTTCTCGACCTCGCGAGTGGCATAGGTCAGCTCGACGACGCCGATGGCCATGACCAGGCTGGTGTTCTTGAACAGCAGCACCGTGTGATTGATCAATGACGGCAGGCAGTTGCGAACGCCTTGCGGCAGGATCACGTAACGCATCGAACGCACATAACCCAGGCCCAATGCGCGCGATGCTTCGACTTGCCCGGCCGGAATGGCGCGCAAGCCGCTGCGGATGTCCTCACTGAAGTAAGCCGCCTGGCACAGCCCCAGCGCGATCACCGAAAACAGGTACTCGGTGCTGTAGTTGGCCAGCCAGAGCTGCGTGCTTTCGGTGAGCAACGTCGGAATACCGAAATACCAGAGCATCAGTTGCACCAGTGTCGGCACATTGCGATGGTAGGACACATAGCCCGCCACCAGACGCTCGGCGTATTTGTTGCCGGTCAGGCGAATAGACACCAGCAGCAAGGCCACCGCCATTGCCATGCACCAGGCAACGAACGCCAGTTGCAGGGTTGTCTCTATGCCCTTGACGATCAGCTCGGCATACTCGCCCTGCAGGATCGCCGAAAGATCGAATTTACTCGTCATGGTTGTTCCCATTGACATTCAGCCAGGGCAGAAGCAAGGCGCCAGGGGTACTGGCGCGGGTGTCGCATGGCGGCTGGTGCCGCTCTCGTGATGGGTACAGCGCTCGCAGCGAGGCGCAGCCTCAGCATTCATAGTCCTGCGGGCGCGCGGTCGACAGCCCGCCGGGTACCTGTAGCGTCGGGGTGATTTCCATATGGCCGATGTTGACCGCGATGGGCGCAGCGATCACGTAGGCGATTGCATCGGCAATGTCCTTGGCCACAGGCAGCTCATAGCCCTCGATGAAGCGTTTGCGCACTTCCTCGGAATCGCCATGCACATGGGCAAAAATATCCGTGGCCACACGCCCCGGGCAGATTTCCGTCACCCGCACGCGCTTGCCGAACGCATCGATACGTAGCTGGCGAGAAAGCATGCTCACGGCAGCCTTGGTGGCGTGGTACGTCGAGTTGCCGCCGAAGTTGTAGGCGGCGGCAATCGAGCTGATGTTGATGATGTGCCCGCTGTCACGCTCGACCATACCCGGCAACGAAAGCCTGGCGATCTGCAATACCGCGCGCAGGTTCACATCGACCAGCAGATCAATCCCTTCTGCGTCGGCCTTGAGCAGCGAACCGGGCCGGTCGACTCCGGCATTGTTGACCACAACATCGAACTGATGGGCCTGGAACAGTGCCGTCAGACCGGCCAGATCAGTCACGTCGATAGCATGTGCGATGCAGCCGGTGCGCTGCGCCAGTGCCGCCAGCTTGTCTGCACTGCGCGCCAGCGCATGAACCTGCAGACCTTCGGCACACAGCCGTTCGACGACGGCTTCGCCAATACCGGAAGAAGCGCCGGTCACCAGCGCAGTTTTGTAATCGGAAAAAGGCATGTCGGGGTTTCCTTGAATAAGCGTCGATCAGCCGCTTGGCTGTTAATGCTGATCGCCTTGTACTGGACTTTAACGAGCGTCATGGGCAGCGACCAAGACACAATGGTTGTGTGGCAATAAGCTGCGCTTATGACCCGAGCAGCTGTGAAACCGGGGTGATGACACCGCCCTGCTCTTCGATGCTCTGGCGAATGCTGCGCGCAAGCTCCACCGCCCCCGGCGTGTCGCCATGCAACAGGATTGATTGGGCATTGACCGCCACGCGCTTGCCGCTCAGGGTCGCAACCGTACCGTCCTGCAACAGTTGCGCAACCCTGGCGCGGACCTGCTGCGGGTCCTTGATCACCGCCCCGGCAATGCCACGCGGCACCAGTAGGCAGTTTTCGTCGTAGGCACGGTCGGCCAGAAACGTGGTCGCGACTCTCAGGCCGCACGCTTCGGCGGCCTGTTCGATGGCCGCGCTGCTGGATGAACTGATGATCATCTGCGCATCGAAACTGGCGACCGCCTTGACCAGCGGCCTGGCCAGTTCGGCATCGGCCGCGGCCATATTACCCAGCGCGCCGTGGAAGCTCATGTGCGTCACGCGGTAACCGGCAGCGGCTGCAATGCCTGCCAGAGCGCCCAGCTGATACACCACCATGCTGCACAACTCGTTGAGTTCGATGTTCATTCTGCGCCGCCCGAACCCCTGCAGATCAGGAAAACCGACATGTGCGCCGAGATCGATGCCCAGCGCTTTGGCGCGGTGCACGGTGTTGTTCATTATCAATGGATCACCGGCATGAAAACCACAGGCCACGTTGGCCGAGGAGATCAGTTGCATCAGTGCCTCATCCTCACCCATGGTCCAGGGACCGAAGCCCTCACCCAGATCAGCGTTCAGATCGATGCGCATCGTGTCACCCCTCCAGTTCAATCAGCGGCTGGCCGTAACCGACCCGTTCATGCTCGGCAGCCAGAAAACGCGTCACACGCCCTGCCTGCTGGCTGCGAACCGGCAGATAAAGCAGGCCGATGCGCAACAGGCCCAGCAACTGCCCGACTGCAACGGTGTCGCCGGGTTTTACGTAGCTGTTTTTTTCGTCGGGGTGTCTCGATACAAAAACGCCGGGGTTATCCGCAGCTATTACAAGCGCAGTGGCTGGCGGCTGTTCGACTGCGACGTCCACGTCAGGTCGCGATGCAGGGTTATCCGCACGTACTCCGCGTCGGATCAACAACTCGAACCCTGGTCGTTTCAGTTCAAGAACCGTGAGCCCGGCATCACGAATCCAGCCTGCCAGTTGGCGAATTTCATTGATGTTCATCAGCGATGTCCTTGCAGGCCGCGCAGCGCAAGCAAGCGCCGGGCGTCTTCGATGAAGGCGTGATTGGTGTCCAGTGCCTCGACGGCCTCCTCGTAGCTGCATTGCACGAAGCGCACCTTGCTGCCGATGGGGGCCTGACCGAGACGCCACAGGTCGGCTTCGATAACCGTCGCAAACTTTGGATAGCCGCCGCTGGGCTGGGCATCGCGCATTTGCACAATCGGCTGGCCGCCGTGGGGCACCTGAATCACCCCGGGCACAATGCCGTGAGAGCGAATTTCCAGCGCCTCCCTTGGCAATAGGGGCGTACCCTCCATGCGATAACCATAGCGATTGCTTTGCGTGGTGATTTTCCACTCGCCGGCAAAAAATGTTTGTTGGGCTTCAACGCTGAAGCAGTCGAACTCGGCGGCAGGCAGTACGCGTATGGCCGGTAGCTCGTCGATAATCAACGGCAAGGCCGCCGCAGCAGATTGCAGACCAAAATCACCAGCGCGCGGTTGATTAGCCGCACCGGCGGGAATCAGATCGCCCTGCTGCAAGGCGCGGCCCTGCCAGCCACCAAATGCACCGCGTAATTGCGTGCTGCGCGAGCCCAGAACCTGCGGCACATCCACACCGCCCGCCAGGCATAAATAGGCGCGACTGCCCGTCGTTGGGTAACTCAGCTTCAACACCTGATTCTTGCGCGCCTGAGCGACCCAGTTACCCGGCAGTCGCTCGCCATCCAGCCGTGCAGAACAGGCAGCACCGGTGATAGCAAAAGTGCAGTCCTCGACAAAACGCACTTCGAACGGGAACAGTGGAATTTCGATGCCTGCCGCGTCTTCGTCGTTGCCCAGCAACAAATTGCCGAGCTGCAACGACAGCGTGTCCATTGCGCCGGAGGTGCCGACGCCGTAGCCCAGGCTGCCATGGCGGCCCAAATCCTGGACCGTCGCCAGTGCGGTGGCGCTGATAACTTCGATCATCGAATGATCCTCTCGATACGCAAGCGCAGTTGATCGCCGGGCTGCATCAGCGCTGGAGGGATCTGATCAGCGTCGAAAAACACCATTTCCGTGCGCCCTATCGTGTTCCAGCCACTGGGGCCGGCTGAAGCGGAGATACCCGTCTGCACGCCGCCGATGGAAACCGAGCCGGCACCGATATCGAGTACCGGCACTTTGCGCCGAGGCGTCGCCAGACGCTGATCCATGCCGCCCAGATAGCAATAACCCGGGTGGCTGCCCAAGGCGTACACCGGGTAAAGCGGTTCGCAATGCAGATTGGCGATGGTCTCGATATCCAGTCCGGTATGGGCGATGACATCGGCCATGTGCGGTCCGCCGTCACCGCCATACACCACCGGCAACTCGATGATCCGGCCTTGCAACGGCAGCGGCTGGCATTGCTCCCAGGCCTCCAGCAAGCGGGTTTTCAAGCCGGTCAGGTCGCGTGGCGGCGCTGCGAAGGTCAGCATCAGGTTGTTCATGCCCGGCACCGATTCGCGCACCTGCGGCCAGTCCTTGCTCAGGCTGGCCAGCGCCCATATGCGTTGCTGCGCTGCCAGCTCAAGCTCGCCGGGTGCTTCGAACAGCAAGGCGGTGGTTCCCAGCAAAGTGATTCGTGGCGGCAACTGCTGGAGGGTCATGGGTGGCTCCTTGTCTGTAACCAGCGCTCCAGGTGGTGAATGTCCATGCCACCCTTGCAGAACACCGGGTCCTGCAAAATGTCGCGATGCAGCGCGATGTTGGTAGAGATTCCCTCAACGTGCATTTCGCTCAGTGCCAGGCGCATACGTGCCAGGGCCTCATCGCGACTGGCGCCGTGAGTGATGACCTTCGCCACCATCGAATCGTAATAAGGCGGAACGCGATAACCGTGGCTCACATGCGAGTCGACCCGTACGCCAAAACCACCAGGAATCTCCCAGCGGGTGACTTGCCCCGGCGTAGGCATGAAGCTGCGCGGGTCCTCGGCGTTGATCCGGCATTCCAGAGAATGGCCCGACACGCTGACGTCGGCCTGGCTGAAACTCAGGCGCTCACCCATCGCCATGCGAATCTGCTGCTGAACGATGTCGATTCCGGAAGTCATTTCCGTGACCGGGTGCTCGACCTGCAGGCGAGTATTCATTTCGATGAAATAGAACTCATCGTTTTCAAACAGGAATTCGAACGTGCCTACGCCCTGGTAACCGATCTGCCGGCAGGCCAGTGCGCAACGTTCGCCCACCCTGGCCATCAATTCCGGGTCGATGCCCGGTGCAGGAGCCTCTTCAAGCACCTTCTGGTGGCGGCGCTGCATCGAGCAATCCCGCGAGCCAAGCCAGACGGCATTGCCATAGGCATCGCACAGCACCTGAATCTCGACATGGCGCGGCTGGCCCAGAAACTTCTCGATATACAACTCGGGATTGCCGAAGGCCCGGCGGGCTTCTTCGCTGGTCAGCGCAATTGCATCGAGCAATTGCTGCTCTTCCTGAACCACGCGCATGCCCCGCCCGCCGCCACCGCCAGCGGCCTTGACGATGACCGGGTAACCAATGTCACGGGCAATCTTCAGGATACCTTGCGGATCGGCAGGCATGCTGGTGTCCGGGCCTGGCACGCACGGCACGCCAGCCTCACGCATTGCCCGCTTGGCCGCGACCTTGTCGCCCATCACCCGAATGCAGGCGGCACTGGGGCCGATGAAAGTCAGGCCAGCCTGTTCGATGCGCTCGGCGAACGCGGCGTTTTCAGACAGAAACCCGTAACCGGGATGGATCGCCTGAGCACCGGTCAACTGCGCAGCGTAAAGAACGGCAGCCTGATTCAGATAACTCTGCCCCGGCGCGGCCGGGCCTATGCACAGTGACTCATCGGCCTGCCGTACATAGCTGGCATCGCGATCCGCTTCGGAATAGACCGCAACCGTACTCAGGCCCAGGCCTTTGCAGGCGCGCTGGATGCGCAGGGCAATTTCGCCGCGGTTGGCGATCAACACTTTATCGAACATCAAAAACCCCTGATCTGTGAACCCGGAAGGCAGCCGCACGGCCACCCAAGACCTTCAACCGATGCTGAAAAGCGCTTGTCCGGCCTGAACCTCTTCGCCGTTGGCAACCAGAATGGCGGTCACGACCCCTGCCTTTTCAGCCGTCACCGGATGAAACATCTTCATGGCTTCAACCACTGCCAGGGTCTGTCCCACGTCGACTGACGTGCCGACTTCAACGAAGGGCGGCTGGTCGGGCGCCGGGGTCAGGTGCAAGACCCCATACAGCGAGGCGCAGGCCTGAGCCTCTTGCGCATTGGCAGTTGCACTTGCCTGAGAGGAAGCAGCAGCATCGGTTGCAGGCGCTTTCAGCGACGTTGATGCAGATGGACTGACGCCGCTGGCGGCCTCGACCGACTCACGCAGCAAGCGCAACTGCGTATCGCCTTCAGACAGGCTGAGTTCACTCAGGTCTGATTCGGCCATCAGGTCGATAAGTGCTTTGATACGTTCCGGTTTCATGCAAGAGCCCTTGCCTGGCAAAAGAAATGTGGCTGAGGGCAATGTAACGAGAGCGATTTTTGACCGCCAAGACGGTTTGACTGTGGGGTGATAAGCGCCCCTTATGACGCCGGGGTTACTCTGTACGGCGATTGCCGCGCATCTCTGCGACCAGTTCCAGTAGGATGGCCTTGACTGCCTGGGCCGGAACCGAAAGCGGCAAGTGGCCTGACAGGCACAGGGCCAGCGGCGCTTCGATCTCGGGTTCGGCGATCCGGCTCAGATTGACCGCATGCGTATCGGCCAGCACCCGCGCAGCAGACTCGGGAAGAATGGTCGAGCCGAATCGATCCGCTACTGCGGCAGCCAGAGTCGTCGATGATTCGACTTCTGCAACCACCCGGGCACTGCGCTCGATGCGCACAAATGCCTCATCCACCAGACGGCGGATGGTGTTGTAGGTGCGCGGTAACAGCAGGTCGATATCGGCCAGCTCGGCGAGGGCTATTTCCTCACAGCCCTGAAGCGTGTCCTGGGCGCTGACCAGATACAGTTGCTCGCGAATCAACGGCACAAAACTGAGGCCATGCACCTCACGTCCGCCATAAAGAACGGCCATGTCCATGCGCCCGTTCATGATCAGTTCGCTCAGCGTGGTGCCAAAGTTCTCGTTGAGGTACAGGAGAATACCCGGATGACGCTCGCGCACCCGTTTCAGCAACGGCAGCGACAAGGTTGACGCAGCAGTGCCCGGGGCCAGCCCTACCGACACCGGCCCCGACAACGCCAGGCCGCTGGCGTTGACATCACTTTGCGCCTGCTCACACTGACGCAGTATGACCTGAGCATGGCCATACAAAACCTTGCCCGCCTCGGTCGGGGTAACGCCGCGCTTGGTGCGGATCAGCAACTGCTGCTGCAACTCGGCTTCCAGCGTCACCAGTTGCTGGCTTAACGCAGGTTGCGCGATGTGCAGTACATCGGCGGCCTGGGTCAGGCTGCCGATGTCGACAATTTTCACAAAGTATTTCAAGCGGCGAAGGTTCAAGGTGCTGCACTCCAGAGTCACGACCCCGATGCCTCAGCAAGACACAGGCCAGCTCTGAAAAAACCAGACATAAGCAATTGCTATGTCAGAAACTGCCGAGCGTGATTGCAACGCATGGATGCCCCCGCAGGCATTGCTCGCCCGCTTTTGGTGCAGCATTGGTTCATCTGCGGTCATAAGCGCTGCCTATCAACCCAGAACAAACTCGTCTTATGGCCTGCCGTCTGCAGGCTCGTAACGTATTCCCCGTCAAGGCCATCAACGAGGAATGCCAACGTGACCGCATCTCGCATCGCTGCCCGCGTGCTCCGCATCAAACCATCGCCCAGCAGCGCTGCTGCCGATCGGGCCAATGAACTGCGGCGCGCAGGCAAGTCGATCATCAATCTGGTGGTTGGCGAACCCGACTTCGATACGCCTGCCCACATTCGTCAGGCCGCCTCTGCCGCCATCGAAAACGGTGAAACCCGCTACACGCTCAATGCGGGTACTGCAGCGCTGCGCGACGCGATTGCCACCAAACTCCAGCGCGAAAACGGCCTGACCTATGCCCCCGGCCAGATCGTAGTCACCAGCGGTGCCAAGGCTGCGATCTTCAATGCCTTCGCAGCGACCCTGGGCATTGACGACGAAGTGCTGATCCCCGCGCCGTACTGGGTGTCGTACCCGGACATGGTGCTGGCCTGCGATGGTCGCCCGGTGACCTTACCGTGCCCCGAAGACAATCAGTTCAAGCTCACCGCCGAGCAACTACGCCACGCAATCACGCCGCGTACCCGCTGGCTGCTGCTCAATTCGCCGAGCAACCCGACCGGCGCGACCTACAGCGCAACTGAATGGCGGGCACTGGCCGACGTGCTGCTCGACTACCCGGACGTGCTGGTCATGACCGATGATATTTACGAACACATTCGCTATGACGACACCCCGCTCAGCCATCTGCTGAATGTCGAACCCGCCCTGCGCGAGCGTGTGCTGATCATCAATGGTGTATCAAAAACCTACGCCATGACCGGTTGGCGCATCGGCTATGCCGCAGGCCCCAGCGATATCATCAACGCGATGGCTACCCTGCAGTCGCAATCCACCAGCAACGCCTGCTCGGTGAGCCAGGCCGCCGCAGTGGCGGCCCTCAATGGCGACCAGTCGTTTGTCGGCGAGAGCGTCAAGGTCTACAAACAGCGCCGCGACCGCTGCCTGGAGTTGATCAACGCAATTGACGGCCTGAGTTGCATCCAGCCACAAGGCGCGTTTTATCTCTACGTCAATTGCGCAGCGCTGATCGGCAAAACCACCCCGTCAGGCTCGGTACTGGAAGCCGACACCGATGTGGTTCTGTACCTGCTGGAAAGTCAGGGTGTTGCGGTTGTAGCAGGCACCGCGTATGGCCTGGCACCGTTCTTCCGGATGTCTACGGCGACGGCCCTCGAAACCCTTGAAACCGGTTGCACACGCATTGCGACTGCTGTCGCTGCGTTGCGCTGAGCGCCTGGCCATGACCACGCCGAGCCACCCGGCCCTGACCTTCAAACAGGCCCTGCTGGCCATGCTCGGCATTTCCCTGGTGCTGATGCTGTCCGCACTCGACCAGACAGTGATCGGCAACGCATTGCCAAGCATCGTCGCGGAACTCGATGGTTTCGAGCTGTATGCCTGGGTCGCCACCGGCTACCTGCTGGCGTCCATTGTGACCATTCCGATCTTTGGCCGACTGGGCGATTTCTACGGGCGTAAACCGTTCGTGCTGGCCGCTACGGTCATTTTCACCGTTGCTTCGCTGGTCTGCGCGCTGGCCGACAGCATGCTGGTGCTGGTCATTGGCCGGGCCCTGCAAGGCGTCGGTGGCGGGATGCTGATCGGTACGGCATTTGCCTGTGTGCCGGAGCTGTTTCCCGACACCCGTCAGCGGCTGCGCTGGCAGGTTCTGCTGAGTGCGATGTTCAGCGTGGTCAATGCCATCGGCCCAGGGTTGGGCGGTTACCTGTCCGGCGAGTTCGGCTGGCGTTCGGTGTTCTGGCTGAACCTGCCGCTGGGCGTGATTGCGTTGTTTTTTGCCTGGCGCTTTTTACCCTGGTATCGCCCGCCAACAGCCGGTGCGATCAGGCTCGACTGGATCGGCGCAGTGTTGATTGTCCTGAGCCTGGGCAGCCTGCAATTGTTCGTTGAATGGCTCGGTCAGCGCTCTCTGGCGATCAGCCTGCTGTGCGGCGCTATCACTGTTATTGCCTTGACCGGACTTTGGTTCAGAGAGCGCCGTTGCGCGTTCGCCTTGCTGCCCGCCGGGCTGTTTGCCAATCGCAGCATCCGCCTGCTGTTCATCATGTCGCTGCTGGCCGGTGCGATCATGTTCACCCTGCTGTTTTACCTGCCTCTGCTGTTGCAGGGCAGCTACGGTTACTCGCCGCAGGACGCCGGGCTGCTGCTCACACCGCTGGCCCTGAGTATCACTTTGGGCGCAATCGTCAACAGTCGCATCGTCACGCGTCTGGCAAACCCCAACTGGTTACCGATTGGCGGATTCATTGCCCTGTCGATTGCCTGCATCGCCTTGGCACTGGTCGGACTGCACGCCGGGTTCACGACCTTGCTGGGACTGATTCTGCTGGCGGGGTTGGGGCTTGGATTCATTCTGCTCAACCTCACCGTATTCACCCAGACGCTTGCCGAGCGGCAGTTTCTCGGTATCGCCACAGCACTCACTCAATCGTTGCGACTGGTTGGCGGCTTGCTGGGCACCGCGGCCATGGGTGTGCTGGTCAAGTTGCTGTACGTCGCCAATCTGCAACATGCGCTGTCAGCGGCAGGCCAGATGCAGGCAATAGCGCGTCTGGCCGACCCTCAGGTCTTGCTGCAGCACACGCCCAAAGATATCGACACCACGTTGCAGCTGGCTCGCACTGCCCTCGCCCATGCAGTCGGTACAGGGCTGTTGATCTGCGCCGCACTGGGCGTACTCGCACTGGTGGTTCTTTACCGCTTACCTCGCGTCACGCTGTATCAAGCGCCTCACACAACGACACCTGAAACGGATTCAGCTGCAAAACACGCCTCTTAAAACAACAAGAAACCTGACTGCCGCCCGACCCTGCCTCTCACAACACTTAATGACAGCATGAGGATGAACCCGATGGAGCGTATCAATCGCGCCACCCCTTTCGTTGCGGGCTTTTGTGGCCTGCTGATCGCGCAGCAGAGCTTCGGCGAAGGTTTTCTGGAAGACAGCAAGGCCAGCATTCTGGCGCGCAACTTCTTCAGCAACGCAGACAACCGCAGCGGTGCTGCTGACCCGAACTACACGCAGGAGTGGGGCCAGGGCTTCATGCTCAACTACCAGTCCGGCTACACGCCCGGCACCGTCGGCTTTGGTGTCGATGCGCTGGGCCAGTTGGGCATTCGTCTGGACTCGGGCAAGGGCCGCCACTACAACCCGCAAAGTACCGCATTCAATGGCAACATATTCCCGACTGACAGTGACGGCCGCGCGGTCGATGAGTTCAGCAGCCTGGGCGCGACGCTCAAGGCACGCGTTTCAAAAACCGAGTTGAAGTACGGCACGCTGGTGCCGATGCTTCCGGTGGTCATGTCCACTGATCGCATGCTGCAACAGACTTTTCGCGGCGGGCAGATCCAGTCGAAAGACCTGAGTGATTTCACCTTCACTGCCGGGCAACTGGAACATGTAATGGGCCGCGGTTCGACCAACCAGATGGGCATGTCGATTCCGGGTGCCAATAACCCGCTGACCGGCGAATTCGTCAACAAGTTCTACTACGCAGGCGTCGATTACAAACCGACCAAAGACCTGACCTTGCAGTATTACTACGGCAACCTGGAAAACTTCTACAAACAGAACTTTCTCGGACTGAAATACGACATGCAACTCGGTCCGGGCACCCTGCGCACCGACCTGCGCCACTTCGACAACCGCTCGGACGGTGCAAACGGTCACGATCCGGCGTTCTACACGGTGGGTTATTACGGCAACGGCGTTACCAAGGGTGAAGTCGACAGCCGCCTGTCCAGCGCCCAGTTCACCTACCTCATCAACGGTCATACCTTTGCTGCCGGTTATCAGGCAGTGACCGGCGACAGCGACGCGGTATGGTTGAATCAGGGCGATGGATCAACTGCTTACTTCATGACCGAATCCATGATCGGCAAGTTCCAGCGCGCCGGAGAACGCACCTGGCAGGTCCGTTACGGCTATGACTTCGCCAGGCTTGGCGTTCCCGGGCTGAACTTCCTGGCCATGTATGAAAGCGGTTCGAACATCCAGACGTCCGACGGCGACAAGAAGGAATGGGAACGCAACGTTACCCTGAGTTACGTGGTGCAGTCCGGCCCGGCGAAAAACCTCAGCGTTGCACTGCGTCATGCACAACTTCGTACCGAGTTTGCCAGTCAGCGTGATGCCGACGAGCACCGGATCATTGTCAGCTATCCGATCAATATTTTCTGATCCTGCGAAAACAGCAGATGGAAGTAGCGTCTGCTGTCTGAGCACCTGTTAAACTCCCCCGCCGTTATTTTTCACGTCCGGGCATCTTGCCCGGACGCTTCTGCATTCCTGTCTTGGTATACAAGGAGTTCGTGACCCCATGGTTGCAGGTACAGACCTGAGCGCAATGCAGTGAATTGCTGGTCTATTCTGGGGCTGGACGCTCCTTCTGATATTCGCAGTATCAAGCGCCGTTACGCTGTACTGCTCAAACAGAACCGCCCGGACGAAGATCCGGCTGGTTTTCAGCGGTTGCGTGATGCCTATGAGCAAGCGCTAAGCTGGGCTGCCGAAACTCAAGAAGAGCCGGTGGAACAGCAAGGCCCATTGCTTGCGCCGACTCCCGAAATGCCGTCGCCAGCTCAGTCTTCCAGCGCCTCAGATCTTCAACGCCGCAGGGCTGACCTGCTGCTTGAAGGTGTCACTGCGAAGAATCTGGACCAGCGACTGGAACACGCCCGAGCTACACAGTGTGAGCAGGCGTTCGAAGTAGGCATGCTGGAATATTGCCAGACGGATGCTCCCGATGTCTGCGAGCTGACCGAGCGCGCAGTCGAGCTTTTTCAGTGGCTAAGTGCCTGGCAACGCATCGACCTGTCCTTGCGGGCGACGCAAACTGTTCTGAACAATCTGTCACGCAATACCGAACAGAAGCTGGCAGAGGCGCTGAACAGCAGCAATGCCGAATCCTTCTCCAGTCTGTACCTGCATCTTGACCAGGCTGCCTGGATGCAGACTCTCGACCGGCGTATATGGCTTAACAAATACCTCGCTGGGTTACTGGCCCACGCTGAAGTCTGGTCCAGCCCTATTTTTGATGCCGTGTGCGAGTGGCAAGGCTGGAAGAAAACCGACGGTCGCACTTTTTGCCCGGAACCCTTCTGGAGTCGGCTGTTGGCACGCAGTCGTCAGGCCTTGTTTCTCGAAGAGCTGCAGCGTCTTGCCACGCAGAAAATCGACAGTACAGGCTCACGTGCAGCCCGCCTGCTGTTCCTGCCCATGAGCGATGACGCTCGCGTGTCAATGACCATCCGCTTCACCCCTGCCGACTGGCAAGCCTGTGAGTCGCTGGCCAACACAGTGGCGCGACATTACCCGGATTTGGCCAGCCATGTGCCCGGCGAAAACGTGTACTTCTGGCGACCGTTGCGCCGACATACATCGTTTTGGGCATTGCCGTTTGCAATCGTTGGCGCAGCGTCCATGACGGCATGGGACAGTTATTACCGACTGGGAAGTGATCCGGGCGAAACAATGATCGCCCTGTTGCTGATTATTGGCGCACTTGGCCTGATGGCGGGTTTGCTTTACGTAGGCGGCCAGACGCTCGGCGTTTTTGCCTGGCGCCTTGATGAGCGACTCACCAAGCGCTTTGGTCGCTGGCTCACACTGCGCCGCCCGGTGCCGCTTTTGCTGCGAGAAAGCACCGTAAGCTGGGCGCCCGCAGTACCCGCCTGGCTGATCGGGGGATGGAAAGCGTTACTGATTTACTCCGCAATACTCACCGTGGCTGCTGCCGGCACTCGCATTGCCTGGCCGGAAGGGCTCAAGCGGACATTTTCAATCGCTCCAGGCTCGCCGGCCAGAGAATTTATGATTGGTATTGTGGTGATGGGCCTGACAGTCTCGTTGCTGTTCATCTCCGGCACTGTCATCAACTACCGGCCGGTGCAAGAAGGTCAAGGTCTGCAGGCGTGGCCGAAGCGCCTTTGCGCAGCCCTGCTTGAAACAAACCAGCCCTGTCACCCGCCCTCGCGGGACCAGTGGTATGCGCCCGCATCTGCTCTGGAGGCTGGCCATGATCAGTAATCGAGCGTTCATCGCCGCTATTTGTGTTTTCGCGACCATCGTCTGGGCGCATCACAGATTGACCAGCACCCACCGCATTCCGACAGACACGATTGCAGATACTTCAATGATGCGGGACGCGGCAGCGTGCCTGGTATTTGACGATGCTCTTCTGCTTGAACGCTATGCTGATTATCGCAAGCACTATCAGGCGCTGATTGATGGCAGCGAGGGTGTGGGGCCGTTCATCCAAAGCTTTGCAATGGGTGAGAGCAGTCGTTCCATCGCAATCAATAAGAGTTTGGCCTGCCGTATCCGTTACCCACAACTGCTCTACCCCAAGTCAGATCCGCTGGTCATTGCCGTAACCGAGTACAGCGAGACGCTCGACGCACTGCGTGAAAAAACGTTTGATGCCGAGGCGCTCTACAATCAACCACGCCCCGATGTCAAACTTGCCCGGCAGCTGGATGCAGACATTACTCAAGGGATACAACAACTGCAGCAGCGCAGTCTTGCCGTTCGAAAACGCTTCGAGGAACCTCAATTTCTGGCACGCAGCGAACAGCTCGTGGCCATTGACGATCACCTTGGCCACGATCAGCACTGGCACACGCTCAACTTCATGATCCTCGCCCGGCAAACGATCAATTACCTGAACCAGAACGCAGATAACGTTCGCCTGAACCCGGACGCGCTTGAAGCCTTGCACACCGAACTGGCTAACGCATGGCTGGATGCCGAGCGCTATTTCAAAAATATGCCCAACCTCAAGTCTGCCAATGGGAAACGCCCGATATGGCTTGTGATCAAGACGCCCGCACAGAACTGGCTATCAGCTCTGGACACCTTGCAACGGCAGTGGGCCGCTCATGCCGATGTTGACCAATTGAACAAGAGTCTGCTGACGGTAGAGCAGCAGTACGATCAACTTCTGAAGCAATACAACGCATCGGTGCTTGGACAGTACTAACCGCTTCAAGTGAAGCCGGCAGAGAAATGTATCGGCAGATACATTTCTCTTGAGAGATGAATGAACTCAGCCAGACACCTGATCCAGAAATATCAGCTGCGGTGGCTCTGCCAGCCACTCGCCGCTTGCAGCTGCAAACTGTTGGTAATGCGGCGTGGCAACGTGCGCATCCAGTGCCGCCTGATCCTTGAAGCATTCACGCATGTAAAACGTGCCGTGCTCATCGCGCGCTTCGAACAGTGTGTACTCGATATTGCCCGACTCTGATCGGGACGGTTCCACCAGTGCTGATAATGCTTCTTTCAATGCGGACTCTTTGCCCACAACGGCTTTCAGAACGGCGATCAAGGCCAACGGCTTTGCAGGTGTATTCATTATCAATGCTCCGGTATTCAATTCGATCAATGAGTGGGGGCAGGCGCAGCGTCGACTTTCACGCGTAGCAGGCTATAAGGTTTGGCACGCTTGTCGTGGCCCGAATTGAAACCGGCCTGACGGTGCAATTGGTTGACGATGAAATACAGGTAGCCATCCGGACCGATAGACAACGTATCAGGCCACAGCATGCGAGGATCGTGCGCCACGGTTTGCCATACACCGCTCGGCAGGCGTTTGCGAATTGCATTGTGCTCGTAGTCACCTGCATATACAGCACCGTCTGCATCAGCCTCAAGACCATCGGAGGCGCCCTTTTCACCGAGGTCCTGAACAGCCGCGGCCAGTTGCTGCTCACTTACACCGCTGTCGTTCAACAGCTCGGTCGCGACGGAGTACAGGTGGCGGCTGGACAGTGGCGAGAAATAAAGCGTTTTGCCATCGGCCGACAGCGCAATGCCGTCTGCGGCTACGTGAACCGGTTTGCGCGATCCGTCCGGGCCATCACCCAGCACCGGCACGCCCTCGACCACGGGCACGAAAGCCGGGTCGGCAGACGTCGACTTCGCGCCGCTCAGGCGCCGTACGGCATGCCCACTGGCAATGTCCATGACAATGATTGCACCCGGACCGCTTACCGAAGAGTCAGTCACATAGACAGTCCCCTGCGATCCTTTGCGAAAGTCGAAGCGCATGTCGTTGACATAAGTGCTGGGCAATATGACGTTATCGGGAAACACCAGCCGATTGACGATTCGGTTGGTGGCCAGGTCTACCGCAACCAGCTTGGCACCACCCGGACGCGGAGCAGCAAACTGCGGTGCGGCAGTGTCCAGAAGCCAGACGCGTCCTTTGCCGTCAGCCACCACACTCTGCACGCTGATCAGTCCGTCGCCGGGGTCCTTCGGATTCTCGTGGTTGACCGCCAGATCCGGGTAGGCAACAACTTTGCCTTCACGAATCTCGCCCACCGTAAAAGGCACCTTGTCGCCCCAACGAGGGAAGTTGACGAAGATTCGCCCGGTTTCAGTGACTGTCACACCGGTAGGCATCGCATCGTAAAAGGCATGCACCTGTTCAAGCTTGCCTACCGACCTGTCGGCAGGGGCGCTTGCAGGGAGCCCGGTGATGGTCGCGCCGTAGGCCAGTGAGGTGGTGAGTGTGGCGGCGGACAGGATGGCCAGTGCTGCGCAAATTGATTTTCGATGCATGGTGCTCTCCTGATGGGACAGCCAGGGCTGCTCATCGGTATTCAGTAATACGGGCTGTGCGCACGGAAGGTGATGACGTTCATCACTCTACGTGGCTCAAGGACGATGGATGGACAAGACTGCGAGTATTTTGGTCTTTCTCATTACAAAGAAAAACGCGGGGAATACGCTAACACTTTCAACGCCGAGGCGAAGATCACCGCCTTTGCCAAGACACGCAAGCACCACGCTCATGCGGCAACGCTGCGCCTGGAAGGACTCCAGCCGCTCATTTGGCGGCTATAAACAAATATCCGAGTCAGGCCAATAACAACTCAGGCCACTCCCCTTGCACGAGTCTCATCCGACCAATCAGCCGCCGACCTTGGCCCAGCGGAGGGATCCAGACTGCTGACCGCATCCAGGCGTTGAATCTGTTCGTCAGTCAGCGTCAGCGACAAGGCGCCCAGATTATCGGCAATCTGCTCGTGCGAACGAGGCCCGATGATAGGAACAGCACCGTGCGAACCTGCCCAGGCAATGGCTACCTGACCCGCGCTGACACCAAGCTCACCGGCAACCTCCAGAACAGTATCGAGAATCCGTGTGCGCTGCGCCGAGTTCTCAGGCTGGAATACCTTGCCGCCAAACCCCTCAGCGCGCCCGCTCTCCCCTTTGCGATATTTGCCGGTCAGCATGCCACCCCCCAGAGGTGACCAGGTGACGACGCCAAGGCCAAGCGCGTAAGAAGCCTGAATAAAGATCAGCCTCAGGCTCGCGATGCACCAGGCTGTGCTCGAACTGAGCGGCTGCAATCGGTAATGCACGGCTGATTTCGGCCAGCGTAACCGCGCGAGCAAGCAGCCATGCAGGGAAATTGGACAGGCCTGCGTATAGGATTTTCCCTGCACGCGCCAGATCTTCAAACCCTCTGACAATTTCCTCGATGGGTGTAACAGCGTCTGGATGGTGCGCCCAATAGATGTCGATGCGATCCGTCTTCAAGCGTTTGAGACTTGCTTCCACCGAGCTGACCATTGCCTTGCGATTGTTGCCGATGGCCAGTCGGCCGGGATTGGCCGAGGCACCGTTGGTAAATTTGGTCGCCAGCACGAAATCATCGCGCCGGCCTTCCAGCAGCGTACCGAGTAACTCTTCGGACTGACCGAACTGATATATGTCTGCAGTATCGATGAAGTTGCCACCCGCCTCTGCATAGGCGTTGAAAATTGCCTTGCTGGCAACCGGGTCTGCGCCGTAGCCCCAGCCCGTGCCGAAGTTTCCTGTGCCCAGCGCCAGTTGCGAAACATTGAGCCCGGTTTTGCCAAACGTTCTGTATTTCATGGTTTTGCTCCTGCCGATTGAGGATCGCCCGTGGCGCGATCCTGTTGCCGAGAAACAAGGTGGACAGCTAACAGTCAGCTTTGAGCGGTTATGATTACGATCAGCATCTTAACTGTCAATCATTTTGATGATGGTCAGCATCAATGCTATATTCACGCCCTGCCGAACCCGGACGGGTAAAAACCAAGCAGGCAAGAGAGGCAACTCACATGAGAGTCACCAAGGCGCAGGCCCAGGCCAACCGGGCACACATTGTCGAGACGGCATCCATCCAGTTTCGCGAGCACGGCTTTGACGGTGTCGGGGTGGCAGACTTGATGGCCGCAGCGGGTTTTACCCACGGCGGGTTCTACAAGCATTTCGGCTCCAAGTCCGATCTGATGGCCGAATCGGCTGCCTGTGCCATCTCGCGCACCGTGGAGCAATCGAAAGACGTCGATCCTGCGCAGTTCATCGAGTACTACCTGTCCAGAGAGCACCGGGATAACCCAGGCACAGGCTGCACGATAGCCGCACTCAGTGCTGATGCTGCACGTCAGTCAGACGACGTCAAGGTAACCTTTGCCGAGGGCATAGAGAGCATGCTTGCCGCCCTGGCTCCGGCAGGCACGTCTCCTGGCGACAACGAATGGAAACAGGCGCGGGCAAACACCATCGATATGTTTGCCCATGCACTGGGCGCGCTGCTGCTATCGCGCAGTTGCCCGAACGACTCGCCACTGGCAGACGAAATACTCGATGTGTGCCGTACGAAAATGCTTGAGCAACTGCAGGCTCTTTGACCGCTTCTATGAAGGAAACAGTTTGCTCAGGCACGCCAGCTTCTTTTTGTACGACTTTCGCGCTTCGAGAGCCTCCTCCAGCGTTACCGCCACGAATCGCGCTTTCTGGTTGGGTTGCATCTGACCGATCAGGTCGAGGTCGGCACTGATCACCGTACCGATCATCGCGTAGCCTCCGCCGGACACCGCGTCACGGTGCAAGACAATGGGCTCAAGCCCGGCAGGCACCTGAATCGAGCCGATCGGGTAGCAGCTGTCGACGATATTCGATGGATCGGAGCCTGCCCCGAAAGGCTGCTCCCTGGGCTGGAACGTCAACGCCCTGCCGCCCTTGAAGCGATAACCGATGCGGTCGGCTTCCGAGCCTACGCTCCAGGACTCGGAGAAAAAGCTGGTGGCTGCGAATTCGGTCAGACGCTCGTAATACAGGCCAGGCACCACACGCAGATACACTTCCCCGCCCAAAGACTGTCGCAAAGCCATCGGCAGGCTCGCCCCGGCCCGGCCTTTGCCGCCAGGAATACCTATCGGCAACTGATCATCAGCCATCAGTCGGCGGCCCTGAAAGCCGCCAAGCGCACCCAGCGTGTAAGTCGACCGACTGCCCAACACCAGCGGCACATCAATCCCCCCGGCAACCGCCAGATAGGTGCGCGCGCCGTCCTTGGGGAAGTCGAAACGCAGCACCTGTCCGGCCTTTACCGCAAAGGCAGTGTCGTGGTGCATTTCCACACCGTCGAGGCGCGCCGTCATGTGCGCGCCACAGACAGCGGCCAATGTATCGCACTGAAACTCCAGCTCCGGCCCCAGCAATGTGCATTCAAGCCCGGCGGCACCGGGTGGGTTGCCGACCAGTTGATTGGCAGCGCTGAGCGCATACTGGTCCAGCGCACCCGAGGGCGGAATGCCCAGGTGGTAATAGCCTTCGCGGCCAAGATCCTGCACCGAGGTCGCCAGACCGGGTTTGAGCACCTTGATCATGCCAGCACCTCCTGCAACGACTTGGGATAACCAGCGGGATCAGCCAGAAAGGCATCCAGGGAAAACTTGACCGGACGAATCCGCAAATCGAAGCGTCCGGCTTCAACCTCTGCAACGGCCATATCATAGGTGTCCCGATCAACCGGTTTGAACTGGACGATGTCGCCTGGCCGGAAAAACACCATGTGCTCTTTCAGATAAGCCAGCCCCTGCTGCGGATCGTAGATCGGAGCGGGCGTAACGCCGAACATCTGGTAGCCACCCGCTCCGCGCACCGAATAGATGCAGCCGAAGCAGCCACCGTGACCTAGCGTAAGCTTGGGTGTATCGGTACGTGGCCGCAGGTATTTGGGCACTTGCAGTTGGCGCTCGCGTTCGACCATCTGAAACATGAACGGCAGACCGGCCACAAAACCGACCATCGAGACGAACCACGGCGCGCCGCTATGAGCCGCAATAAAGGCATCGACATCCGCCAGGTTATTGATGCGCGCAGCGTATTCCAGGTCCGTCGAACCCGGGTCCTGGTGGCGGTCACGAAAACGCATCAGGGTTTCATGGGTCCAGGGATCGTTGTAGAGCACCGGAATCTCGATGATACGGGTTTGCAGCGTACGTTCGGCCACCGCATCGACCTCGGCAGCTCTCACCGCTTCGAGCAAGGCATGCGGTGCGATACGGTCCGGGTCGAAGCGGATCTGGAACGACGCGTTGGCCAGGCATACGTCCAGTACACCGTCCAGTTCCAGACGCTCGACTGCACGGGTCACCGCCAGCCCTTTGAAAAATGCCTCCAGCGACATACTCTCGCTGACTTCCGCGAACAGGTGTTCATCAGCGCCAAAGCTGTAGCGAATCGGATCAGCCATGTCTGTTCCTTGTTGAATTTGTTGTAGAACGGCAGGCAAATATCAGTAACGTAGCTCGTGTGTCTGTGCACACGATGCCATTTGACTCAGCGCGGCTTACGCACCGTGATTCCGGCAGCGTCCAGCGCCTTGCGGGTCGCTTCGGCAAGGGCCAGAGCGCCCGGCGTGTCGCTGTGCAAGCAGATCGAATCGAATTCGATGCTCAGGTCCTCGCCCTCGACGGTGCGCACCAGACCTTGCTGGCACGCCCGAACCACGCGTGCCGCGACCTCGGCCGGGTCATGCGCGCGCACATTACGGGTGAAGACGATGGAACCGCTAAGGTCGTAGTCGCGATCAGCGTAGAACTCGCGAATCACCGGCTGACCGAGCTCCTGAGCGATCTTGCAGATAACCGAACCGGGCATGCAGTAAAGCAGTAATTCGGGCTCCAGGCGCTGAAGGTTTTCCACCAGTAGACGGGCAGCGGCTTCATCCCGGGCGAGGTGCATATACAACGCCCCATGAGGTTTGAAATGCTGCAATGCCACGCCCTGAACCCGGGCCAGCTCACGTAATGCACCCAGTTGGTAGAGCATGTCATCGACCAGCTCCTGCGGCGCTGCGTTGATGTGCCTCCGCCCGAAGCCGACCAGATCGCGGAACCCTGGGTGCGCGCCAATGGCAACGCCCAGCTGTTTAGCCTGTTCGATGGTGCGGCGCATGGTGCCGGGGTCACCCGCGTGAAAACCGGTAGCGACGTTGGCGGAACTGATGAAGGCCATCAATTCGTTATCGACACCATCACCAATGGTCCACGCGCCGAAGCTTTCACCCATGTCCGAGTTGAAATCCACCTGCATGGCTTTTGCTCCTGGGGCTATCGGGTTAAGGGTCAGTCCGGAAAAGAAGCTATCCGGCTTCCTGCAAAACACGTTAGATTCGCTTGCACCCCTTGGGTAGATCTATTTACAGATACATCATCTTCTGAAAAACAGATACCCGCCGATTGGAGTGCTTATGTCCCTGACGTTGCGCCAGGTTCGTTATTTCGTAGCAACGGCCGAGATCGGGCAAATCTCGCAGGCGGCCATTCACCTGAACATTTCCCAGTCTGCGGTGACCACGGCCATCAAGGAACTGGAAAGCATGCTCGGCACGCTGTTGTTCCAGCGCTCGGCCCAAGGCATGAGCCTGACCGAAGCGGGTCGACATTTTCTCAACCGCGCCTACGTGATCCTGCGCAGCGTCTATGACGCACTGAACAGCCCGCTACCCGATATTCGCGCCAGCGGCGTATTGCGCCTGGCCGCCAGCTACACCGTGATTGGCTACTTTCTGCCTCACCACCTGCAACGTCTGGAACATTGGCACCCGGATGTAGCCATCGAGGTTCATGAGCGCGAAAGGCAAGCCATCGAACAGGGTCTGTTGCAGGGGCGCTTCGATATGGCAGTGGTGCTGACAGCCAACATCACTCACCCGGATATCGTCTCGGAGACGCTGTTCAACTCCGAACGCCGTCTATGGCTGTCCAGCCATCACCCGCTGTGCCAGCGCGCCGCCGTGAGCCTTGCCGATGTGGCACAAGAGCCCTATATCCTGTTGACCGTCGATGAGGCGGAGCAAAGTGCAATGCGTTACTGGGAACTGGCCGGCCAACGACCTAATGTCAGAGTGCGCACCAGCTCCGTGGAAGCAGTGCGCAGCATGGTCGCCAACGGCAGCGGCGTGGCGATTCTCTCCGACCTGGTACATCGTCCCTGGTCGCTGGAAGGCAAACGTATTGAAACGTTGACTGTCACCGACTCGGTAACGCCAATGAGCGTCGGCCTGGCCTGGCACCGCGAGCGAGAGCTGAGCCCGGCGATGCAGGCGTTTCGTAACTATTTTCACGATGCGTTTCTGGCACCGCAGCAGCTGTCGGCGCGGCGTTGAGGATATTACAACCGGGGCAGTTGATCGAACGCACCGAGATGTACATCTTCAGACCAGATATAAACCCGTCTCGATGGATTCAGAGAACAGAGTCGTCTCCAGTCATGAATGATGGAAAGATCGCCAAGCCCGCTGCCACACATTGCATGCTCTGGAAACTCGCGCAACCAACCGCTCATTTCATCCTCTTGCAGGAAGCTGATGGCTTTGAACGGGGAACGCCCTTTCAATGCATCCTGTACCTGCCTGACAAAACGCTCTGCACATTTACGTCGAGCGCCTCCGTCTCCATTCTGTCCAATATGATTGCCGGTTTCGAGTATCGTAGCCATCGGCAAAAACAGCGACTCTCCAGCAAGTATGCGTTGTTCTAACTGACGAAGGGTTTCAATGTGTTGTTGCGCCTTGATGGGCACATTGAGAATTTCGACGAAGACAGAGGTATCAATCAAGCAGACGGCTGTCATTCTGCTCCTCCATCTGTGTTTTGGCGCAATTCAGCCAACCAGTCCAGCGCTTGTGCCTTGCGCTCATCTTCCGTTGTATCGTCCTTCAAGAAACGATCCAGGATCCTCCGCGTCATGAGTTGCCCTAATGGCCCCTGCGCGACCAGTTCCGGATAGCGACTCAGGTCTCCCAGGCGCACCAGACGGCTGTCGCCGTGTTCAGGATCGCGATAGCAGGCAACCACATCAGCCAGCGCACTATCAGGCAACGCATCCATCAAAGCAGGGTTGTGTGATGTCAGCAGGACTCGCAGCTTTCTTTCGGCAGCGGTAGCTCGGAGTTGTCTTACAAGGGTTTCCGCACGACTGGGATGGACACCATTGTCAATCTCTTCGATAACCACCAGCGCTCCTTCAGGAGCGGTTAAAAGCGTTGCGCCGACGGCTAAAACGCGAAGGGTCCCATCAGAGAGCAGCGGTGCGTCCACGGTTCTGCTTTTCTGTCCGAAAGACTCCACCAGCCTCACCATGACGTCGTTGCGATCAGTCTTTATAAACTCTATGTCGGTGATGTCCTGTTCGGGCAAGGATTTGATAAAGGCGAGCAGTCTGGTTTTCTGTTCCGGCTCTTGAGAAATCCTGTAGAGGACCGCAGACAGATTGCTGCCGTCCTCTTTGATGAGGTCGTCCTTCACATAAGCATAGTCACGCATCAGCGCAGGACGCGGATCAAGAAACACCACATTGCGCAAGGTTTCACGTATGGCTTTTGTAACAGCAGGAATGATGCGCTGTGAGTCATGATGAGCCGACTCAAATCGACCTGGCGTTTCGAGCTGATAGAAAATGGCTTGTCGGTTTGAACAAGGAATATGAGGCTTGTTTTTTCCTCGTTTGAAGTTGTTGTAGGCAACCCTGATCTCATCGGTATGGTCATTGGCGCGACCGTCGACCTGGTACAGAGGAACCGCTTCACCCGGTTTCACTACGCTTTCCGCTGTGACGACCAACTGATCGGCTACCAGGCCAATCGATATTTCAAAATGCCCCCACCCCTTTGGCATGCCCTCAAACCTGCCCCCCAAACTGAAACTCGCAAGAGGATCGCGCAGCAAATCATTTGCCTGCCCACGAACAACCGCATCGCCACTCTGAATTGATCGTGTGATGTCTTCAAGACGGCTGCCTTTGGCCAGCCAGTTGAGCAAGCGAATAGCTTCAAGGACGTTGCTCTTGCCCGAAGCGTTGGCACCGATTAAAAAGGTCATGGCTGCCAGCGGAAGACTTGCACTCTCGTAACTCTTGAAGTTTTTCAGTTCAATCGAAATCAACATGCTTTCGAAACTCGCACACGCGTCATCAAGTCGTTCTCCAATAATCGATGTTGCCCAAGTGCATGAAATCCCCGCCGCCTTGAGCTTTTCATACTCAGGTCAAGAATTTAACACTATTCCTGACATGGCAAGTCGCCAATGCTGCGAGCGCAGATTACGATTGCTCGGCTCCGTGACGCTGACTGACAGGCGCATGCTCGGCCATCAGCTCGGTAATCCAGTCAATGAACACACGCACCTTGATGCTGATATGCCGGTTCGGCGGGAATGCCACGTACATCGGCATGCTGTCCAGCTGCCAGTCTTTGAACAGCGGTATCAGGTCGCCGCGCACCTGATGCTGCCTGGCCATGTAGTCCGGTAGCCAGAGAATGCCCATTCCGGCCAGACCTGCGGCAATGTAGGCATTGCCATCATCCACCGCCAGCGCATAGCGGCCCTGCACATGGACCTTTTCACCGTCGCGGTGCATTGCGTATGGCAGCGCCTTGCTGGTGCGCGCCCACAGGTAGCCAACGATACGATGGGCAGAATCTTCAAGTTCGCGCGGGTGAACAGGCGTGCCCATTCGCGTTAGATAATACGGCGCGGCGTACACACCCAGTTGCAGGTCGCCCACCCGCCGCGCGATCAGTGACTGATCGGTTATTTCACCACCGCGCACGACGCAGTCAACATTTTCGCCAATCATGTCGACAATACGGTCGCTGACACCCATGTCGATCTGGATGTCCGGATAGCGGGCATGGAAACCAGGCAGCGCAGGCATCAACAGCATGCTGGCAAACGGGCTCGGCACGTCCACGCGCAATCGACCTCTGGGCAGCGACGTCGCGTCGGAAAGGCTGGTCTCCGCGTCATCCATGTCGGCCAGCAGCCTGACCACGCGCTCGTAATAGGCTGCGCCGTCGGCAGTCACGTTGACCTTGCGTGTGGTGCGGTTGAGCAGCCTGACCCGCAGGCGTGCCTCCAGTTGCTGCACCAGCTGCGTCACGCTGGTCTTGCTCATGTGCAGCGTGGCGGCAGCTTTGGTGAAGCTGCCTGTTTCCACCACTCGGGCAAACGCTTGCATCGCGTCAAAACGGTCCATTCTCGCCCTGCCTGTCTCGTCACGCTGGCCTGCCGGATTGTTTGGGTTCTCCAAACAGTGCTGAGTACGGTTGCTCGTTTATCGGTTCGGCGCAAGTCCCTACAGTGGCTTCACCACTGATTTCAGGTCACTCGACCCTTTGATGGAGGCACCCATGCCACACCGTGACGTCGTTTTCCCCGCTGGTCGTCAGGCGCTTTACGAGCGCAATCGCTATTCGCCCGCGGTACGTTCCAATGGTTTTCTGTTTGTTTCTGGACAAGTGGGCAGTCGCCAAGATGGCTCACCGGAGCCGGATCTCGAAAAGCAGGTGCGCCTGGCGTTCACCAACCTCAACGCCATTCTGCTGGCCGCTGGCTGCACGTTCGATGATGTGGTCGACGTGACGGTGTTCATTGTCGACCCCGAAGCGAAGTTCGAGCGTATATGGAAGGTGGTCCCGGAATTCTGGGGCAACGCGCCGAACCCGACCCTGACGGGAGTCGGCGTCACCTGGCTTTATGGCTTTGATTTTGAAATCAAGGTGATTGCCAGGTTGCCGGAAACTGCACGCGGCTAGCCGCAGCCGGCAGCTCAGTTGCTGCGAATCGGTACCACGCGGTCGCTGGCATAAACAGCCGCGGGCTCTTCAAACTGCTGGAAGAATTTTCCGGACACCACATGATCAAGAAACTGTGCCTGGTCTTCAGTGGCGTGCAGCATCGGCGAGTAGCCATCGGCATCGGGCACTGCAAAAAGACGAGCCTTGCGTTCATGCGCCACAGCGATGAACGCTCTTTTCTCTTCGTCGGACATCGCCGAAAAGTAGTCAGACAGATTTTCCAGCGAGCGCACCGCCAGATCCTGGTCGAGCTGATCGTCATCCGTGAACATCAAATGCCAGACGAAATCGAAAGAAAGCTCAGCGAGGGCACGCATAGACGGGTTCCGTAGTGTTGAGAGACGCGAGAGTCACTGTTCACTTCAATTCGGTCAAGCGCTAAAGGATGACCTGCGTCAAGTGCAGCGCTTTAAATGGCTGAGTGTCGCTTTCGAGTCATGGATAAGGGGGGCAGGCTCAGCGGGCAATGAATGCCGGATTCTCGATCAGCAGCGCCATACCCTGCCCGCCGCCTACGCAGGCGGCGGCAATCCCGTAGCGCAGGTTTTTTTCGCGCAATTGCCGCGCCAGAGTCATGACCAGACGCAATCCGGTGGCAGCCAGCGGGTGGCCCAGGCCCAGTGAACCGCCCAGACAGTTGAGTCGTTCGTTGTCCAGTTCCAGCGTTTGTGTCACCGCCAGCATCTGGGCCGCCTGCGCTTCGTTTATTTCCAGCCGGCCAATGTCGCTCAGCGCCAGCCCGCTGCGCTGCAATAACAGCTGGATGGCAGGCGTCGGGCCAATGCCCATTAACTCCGGAGCGACGCCAATCACAGCACTGGCCAGCAGGTGCGCCAGTACCGGCCTTTGTGACTGCGAAGCGCTGCCCACCAACGCCGCTGCCGCACCATCGACCACCGCACAGCTGTTGCCTGCAGTCTGCACACCATCAGCATGAATAGCACGCAAACGGGACAACGCCGCCAGGGTGGTCGCTCGCGGATGGCTGTCCTGCGTAACCGTTTCAACCCCGCGCGGCAACTCGATGCCGCGCGGCTGATACCCCTCCAGCTCAAAGCGCTGGCTGTTGACCGGCACAATTTCGCCAGCCCATTGGCCGCCAAACTGCGATTGCAGTGCGCGCTGATGGCTGAGCAATGCATAACCGTCGACGGCTTCACGGCTCAAGCCGTAACGTTTTGCAAGATTATCCGCCGTAGCGATCATGTCCATTGCCGGTGCCGGGTCGTACAACGCTTCCCAGAGAAAGTCCTTGAACTGCACGGCACCGCCCAGCGGGAAACCGTCACGATGGGTATAGGCCGCAATCGGGTTGCGCGACATCGATTCGGCAGCAACGCACAGCGCCATCTGCCCGCCTTCGCTCGCATGCTGAGCGGCCTGACGCAACAGTTCAAGACCTGTGGCGCAGATGCGTTGCACGCCCAGCGCCGGAACGCTTTGCGCGACGCCGCTGTAGAGGCCGATATGCCGGGGCAGCAGGTACGCATCGAAACTGGCTTGCGCCATTGAGCCAGCCAGTACACTGTCGACCTGATCAGGCTGAATGGCAGCACGCGCCAGAACCTCACGACCGACCTTTATACCCAGATCGATGGGTGAAATATGCCCCAGAGCGCCGCCCAGATCGACCCACGGCGTGCGCACTGCGTCGACAATGGCCACGTCGCTGAACGCCAGATATTGCCCGCCGCTGCTCATGCCGTCGGCTCGGCACTGATTTTGTCCGGGGACTGATCACGATAAAGCGCTTCGACTATTTCTGCCCGCCACTGCAGCACCGCACGCTGGTTGATAGACCCCTTATCGGTGATTTCGCCACGATCAATAGACGCGGGTTCGTCAAGCAGCACGATCCACTCCAGACGGCTGGCATTGCCATTCGCACCTTGATTCAGGCGGATCAGCCATTCGCCAAACCACGCACGTACCGGCGCACTGGCCAACACCTGCGCATCAGAGGCCTGCGCATCCAGCCCGGCCAATTGGCGACATTCATGCAACCTTGGAAACACCAGCGCACCCAGGCATTCACGATCAGGCGCGGTGATGACCACATCCTGCACGTACGGCGAGCCTTCCAGCACGGCGCGGTTGCGCATGGGGCCGACACTTACAAACACGCCGGACGACAGTTTGAAGTCCTCGGCAAGACGCCCGTCGAACATCAGGCCCAGCTCGGGCGCCGCAGGATCGGCGAGCTTGATCGCATCGCCGGAGCAATAAAAACCGTTTTCGTCGAACACGTCGGCAGTCTGCTGCGGCGAGCGCCAGTAGCCGGGCATGATGTGCGGACCGCGGAAACGGCCTTCCAGCTTGCCGTCCACCGGCACCAGACACACTTCGCAACCGGGCGCAGGCAAGCCGATATAGCCAGCCATCGACAGCGGTCCGGTGGTGAACGTGCAGGAAGGCGCAGCCTCGGTCATGCCCAACCCCGCCATCATGCGAATCCGTTCGCCACAATGCTGCTCGGCGACACGGTCAAGGCGATCCCAGATACTTTGCGACAGGCCGGCTGCGGCGAAGAAGAACAGTTTCATGCGCGAGAAGAATCGCTCACGCAGTTCGGCGTCCTGCTCCAGCGCGTTGACCAGCTCTTCCCAGCCCTTGGGCACGGTCAGGTAGGCCGTCGGCGAGATTTCCTTAAGGTTGCGTAGGGTTTCGGCAAAACCCTGGACGGTCGGTTTGCCGTTGTCCAGATAGAACGTGCCACCGTTGTACAACACGATACCGAGGTTATGGCTGCCGCCGAAGGTGTGATTCCACGGTAGCCAGTCGACCAGCACGGGCGGCTCTTCGCCGAACACCGGAAATGTCTGCAGCAGCATCTGCTGATTGGCACACAGCATGCGCTGCGTGGTCACTACGGCCTTGGGCAGTTTGGTCGAGCCCGAGGTGAACAGGAACTTGGCGATACTGTCCGGACCACTGGCCAGAAAAGCCGCCTCGGCTTCACGGCCGCCAGGCTGATCGAACAGGCTGGCGAAGCTCAGTGGACGCCTGCCAGCGAGTTGGCCGCGTACAGTGATGATCGGCGTATCCGCTGGAATGACCGCATCAATGGCGCGCTGAAACGGCGCGGCTTCGCTGACAAACACCAGCCCTGGCTGCACCACTTCGCAAACATGCCGCAGCTTGGCGAAATCCTGGGACATGACTGAATACGCTGGCGATACCGGGCAATAGGGAATCCCCGCGTACATGGCACCCAATGCAAGCTGCAAATGCTCGATGTCGTTACCCGAGAGCAGCGCCAACGGCCGCTCGGCGGAGAGGCCATACGCCAGAAGGCTCTGCGCGATGGCGCGCACGTCTGTGAGCATGTCGGCGTAACTGACCTTGCGCCAGCCACCACGGCTGTCGCGGGCGGCAATAAAGGTTTGCTGCGGACGGATGCTGGCCCAGTACAACAATCGGTCGAGCAAGCGATCGGGCAATTGCGCCAGTGGTTCCAGAGCGCGCATATGCAAAATGCCCTGCTCTTCCCGCACCTCGATGGGCGGATGACCGATGGAGACCTGGCGATAGCGTGGTGAGCTATCTTCACTGTGCAGCGTTGATGATCTGATATCGGAACTCACGTGCGTTCTCTCCATCAAGGTACGCAGACACCCAACGGCTTGCAGCGGTTCGGGCGGGGCGTAGCAGCACAGGCTGCAGCCTTGTTATTGTTATGCCTGACTTGCTGGCGACACCGTCTTTTGCAACATCGGTGACGCCAGCGCCGGAGGATTCAGATCGGGTAGTGCCGCGGCCCGTTTTGCAAGGTCACCCAGCGCAACTGAGTAAAATGCTCGACAGAAGCCTTGCCACCGAAACTGCCATACCCGCTGGACTTGACCCCGCCAAAGGGCATTTGCGCCTCGTCGTGCACAGTCGGTCCGTTGATGTGGCAGATACCCGACTCGACCCGCTGCGCAAGCGCCAGAGCACGGCTGGTGTCGCGACTGAAAATTGCCGCCGAGAGGCCGAATTCCGAATCATTGGCCAGCCGCAATAACGCCTCGTCACCTTCGCCACGGATCACCACAGCCACCGGCCCGAAGGACTCTTCGCGGTACAGGCGCATGGTGTCAGTCACGCCATCGAGCAACGTCGGTTGCAGAATGCTGCCCTGTAACTGCCCGCCAATCACCAGCGTTGCGCCCAGATCCACAGCGTCATCGATCAACGCCTTGATGCGCGTGCCAGCCCCGACGTCTACCAGCGACCCCAGCACCGATTCACTGTCATCCGGGTTGCCGGCACGCAACGTTTCGATCTTGGCGCTCAGTTTTGCAACAAAGGCATCCGCCACCTTCCGATCAATGATCAACCGTTCGGTGGACATGCAGATCTGGCCCTGATTGAAATAGGCACCAAATGCGGCCGCTTCCACCGCCGCGTCCAGATCAGCGTCGTCCAGCACCAGAAACGGTGCCTTGCCGCCCAGTTCAAGCAGTGCCGGTTTCAGATGGCGTGCCGAGAGCTCACCGACGATACGCCCCACATGGGTCGAACCGGTGAAATTGACTCGACGCACGGCCGGGTTGGCGATCAGACGCTCGACAATCGCCGCAGCATCGGCAGGCGCATTGCTGATCACGTTGACGACACCGTCGCCCAGCCCGGCATCCTGCAATACCTGACCGATCAGCCGATGCACTGCAGGGCTGAGCTCCGATGCCTTGAGCACCACGGTGTTACCGCAGGCAAGCGGCATGGCGATGGCGCGGGTAGCAAGAATCACCGGCGCATTCCACGGTGCGATGCCGAGCACCACGCCGCAGGGTTGGCGCAGCGCCATGGCAAAGCAGCCGGGCACATTGGAGGGAATGACTTCACCGGTAATCTGCGTGGTCATCGACGCAGCTTCGCGCAGCATGCTGGCGGCCAGTTGTACGTTGAAGCCATACCAGTTGGCCATCGCCCCGGTT
Organism: Pseudomonas sp. Pme6b; assembly: GCF_058129925.1. Lineage (NCBI taxonomy): Bacteria > Pseudomonadati > Pseudomonadota > Gammaproteobacteria > Pseudomonadales > Pseudomonadaceae > Pseudomonas > Pseudomonas sp. Pme6b. Next base: position 3,254,253 of record NZ_CM176704.1, on the reverse strand, counting down.
TCGCCAGCGGCAGCGATAAATTCGCCACTGCGCGCCTGCAACTGCTCGGCAGCCTTGAGCAGGCGCGCTCGGCGCTCGCCGGGTGCCAGCGCCGCCCAGGCAGGGAACGCAGCCTGAGCAGCCCCGACTGCTGCATCGGCATCTTCCAGGGTCGCTGCGGCCACACGCGAAACCACTTCGCCAGTCACCGGGTTACAGCGTTCAAATGTACGTCCATCATGGGCGGGGCACGACTGGCCGCCGATCAGCAGGGGCACGTCCAGCATGATCATTCCTCTTTGTTATTGTTGTTCAAGGGCTGCCTCGAACCTTGCAATGCAAGCCTCAAGTCAAAGCCTTACGCGTGCAGCTGCCATCTACCGCTTATAAGCTTCCAACCCTGGTTTGATGCTCTTGTCGTCGAGGAATTGCTTCATGCCTTGCTCGCGCCCGCCTTCCTTGTCCAGCAGTCGTGACTGATCGAGTTTGGCATACAGGTAGTCTTCGTTCTGCTCCCAGGTCAGTTCGCGGCAGCGCTTGAAGCCGTGCTTGGCGGCGCGCAGTACCACCGGGTTCTTTTCCAGCAGGTTGAGGGCCAGGTCGATGGTCACCTGACGCAGTTGTGCCAGCGGCACGCTCTCATTGACGAGCCCCATTTCAGCGGCTTTCTTACCATCGAAGGTCTTGCCGGTCATGATGTAGTAAAGCGACTGGCGATGACCCACGGTATCGGCCATAGCCTTGCTCACCAGGTTGCCAGGCGGAATGCCCCAGTTGATTTCCGACAGCCCGAAGGTCGCTTCATCGGCGCAGATCGCCAGGTCACATGCCACCAGCGGGCTGAAGCCCCCGCCGAAACACCAGCCGTTGACCATTGCGATGGTCGGTTTGGCGTACATGCGCAACATCTTCCATTGCCACTGGGAGGCCTCGCGACGGATTTTTTCCTGAAGAATCTCCGGTCCGGCGTCCACCTCACGAAAGTACTCCTTGAGGTCCATGCCGGCAGTCCAGGCCTCGCCCGCACCGGTCAACACCAGAACACCTGCGTCGGGATCCTGCTCGAGTGTTTCCAGCACATCGATCATTTCACGGTTCAGGGTCGGGCTCATGGCATTGCGCTTTTCAGGCCGATTGAGTATGACCCACGCGATGCCTTGCTCAATTTCGACCTTGACGGTTGCCCAGCGACCTTCGTACTTGCTCATGGCGATACTCTCTTGTTCTTGGCTTGACGATAGCTCAAAGCTAAACGGCAAATATAGTTATGTCAATTAACTGTTATATTTATCAATCAAAAAGTCGGCACTCTGCCTGCACAGGCTGGTCACAGTGACGTATACCCCATAGCTATCGTTCGCTAACCTCGGCAAACTGATCGGCTGATTGACCCACCCCATCAAAAGGACTGCACTTTCAATGGCCAAGCCATCCGACATTGCCGACATTTGCCAGGCCTCCGCACAGGTTGCCGAAGCAGCTTTGCCAACGGATTCTGCGCTGGATGATCTGATCGGTTATGCCATGCGCCGGGCACAGCTCAAGCTGTTCCAGAACCTGATCGGACGTCTTTCCGCCCACGACCTGCGTCCGGCGCAGTTTTCGGCGCTGGCGATCATCGAGCAAAACCCGGGCCTTATGCAGGCAGACCTGGCCAAGGCGCTGGCTATCGAACCGCCCCAGGTCGTACCGTTGCTGAACAAGCTCGAAGAACGTGCACTGGCCGTGCGGGTTCGCTGCAAGCCAGACAAACGCTCGTATGGCATCTTCCTCAGCAAGAGCGGCGAGACATTGCTGCGCGAACTGAAACAGATCGCCGCCGACAGTGACCTCGATTCCACTTCGGCGCTGGATAACCAGGAACGTCAGGACCTGCTCAGGCTGTTGAAAAAGGTCTACCATTCGTAAAAATCCGTCATCAACGGCGATTTTTGCCGTCGATGACGGGCTGATTACCAGAGTGGCAAGCTGTACTGAACAATAAAGCGCGTCTGGTTTTCATCGCGAAAGGCGGCGCCTGCGGGGAAGTCGTTGCGATAGATCGACTTGCGCGCCAGCAGGCCGATATTCTTCAGCGGGCCGCTCTGAACGACGTAGCCCAGCTCCATCTGAAACTCACGCTCCTTGCGATCATCGGCATTGAAAGCGGCCAGTTCGATGTTGTCGCCGCGCACATAACGCAGGCGACTGCGTAACCCGACAAGCCCCACGGCAGTGAAGTCATAGTCGTAAATGGCTTGCCAGGTACGCTCCCTGGCATTGAGAAAGTCAGAACTCATGGTCATCTCGCTCAACCCCATCAGTTCGGTGCCCGATACATAGGGTGTAGCGGTATCGCCGCTCGAATGCATATAACCAAGGCTGACGCTGTGCCCTCCCCACTTGTAACCCAACAGCGCCGACAGGTTCTGGTTATCCACGTCTCCGGCTTTCGCGCTGCCCGTGTCGCTACTGAAAAAGCTGCGCAGATCAGTGGTAAGCACGCCATCGCCGATTGCCAGTTTGTGTAGTAGCGCGAGCGTGTTCTGAGTATAAAGATCAGCCACTTCAGCGTGATACGCGCGTATGCTGAGCTCCTTGTTGACCTGATAGTCGCCCCCGGCATAGGCCATGTGCGATGACGTTGCTGCACCATTGAAGCGCCGGTTCGGCGAAGCGATGGTCATTGCCTGATAGTTGCTGGAATCGCGCTTGTTGACCCGATCAATATAGCCGGCATTGAAGGTCAAGCCGTCGATGTCCTTTGAGGTCAGCGTCGTGCCCCGAAAAGTCTGCGGCAACAGGCGTGAGGGGCTGGCGAAAGCAAACGGCAGAAAAATCGACACGTCGCCAGTCTTGATTGTGGTTTCGCGGAATTTAAGCTTGCCGGTCAGCGCCAGTCGGGAATACTCGTCAGCAGCCCGTCCGTCACTGGCCGATATCGGCAATAGCTCGGTACCGCTGCGGTCTGGCGAAGAATCAAGCTTTACACCCACCAGCGTTCGCGCATCAAGACCGAAGCCCACCGGTCCTTCTGTGAAGCCGGATTCGGCGTTGATAATGAACCCCTGCGCCCACTCCCGCGTGGCTGTTTTGGCACCATCGTCCTTGTAATCACGGTCCATATAATAATTGCGCAGCGTCAAGGTGCGAATTCCACGTCATCCGGACACTCAGCCCACCAACATCCGGACACTCGTTCCACGCTTATCCGGACAGGCAGTCGGAGCGCAGCGACGCAGGTTTGCATTGTTAGTCTGAAGCCCCTGCCGCCGTCAATTTCGTTGCGCGCCTGCGCATCGATTCACCCTTCAGTTCAATTCGATAAGCGTTATGCACCAGCCGGTCGAGGATCGCATCGCCCAAGGTCGGATCGCCGATCAACGCATGCCATTTGTCCACTGGCATTTGGCTGGTCACCAGCGTCGAGCGGTTGCCGTAGCGGTCGTCCAGCAGCTCAAGCATGTCGCGCCGTTGCGCGGCGGTAAACGGTGCCAGGCCCCAGTCGTCCAGGATCAGCAGGTCAGTCTTGGCGTAGCCGGCCATCAATTTGGCGAAGCGGCCATCGCCGTGGGCCAGGCCTAGTTCTTCCATCAAGCGCGGCAGACGCAGATAGCGCACGCTGTAACCGTCGCGGCAGGCTTTGTGAGCCAGCGCGCAGGCAAGCCAGGTTTTACCTACGCCCGTCGGCCCGCCGATGATCAGGTTCAGGCCATCGCGCAGCCATTGGCCGCTGCCCAGTTGCAGGATCAAGGCCTTATCCAGGCCACGCGGGCTGCGGTAGTCGATGTCTTCCAGGCAGGCGTTGTGGCGCAGCCGCGCGGCTTTGAGGCGGGTGGTCAGGCGGGCGTCTTCGCGCTCGGTCAGCTCGCGATCGACCATCAGACCGAAGCGTTCGTCGAAGCTCAGATCATTGATATCAGGCGTTGCGTGTTGTTCGCCCAGCGACTTGATCATGCCGTGCAGGCGCAAGGTTTGTAGCTTGTCGAGCGTTGGATTCGGTAGCATTTCGAAGCTCCTTTCTCAGGTCAGTGGTAGTAGCCCGGGCCACGCAGGTTGATGTGCTCGTCAGGCAGCAGCGGCAGGTTTTGCTGGGCCAGCGGCAGGCGCTCCAGCCCTTGGCGCAGGATCGACTCGAGGCTTTTGTAGCTGCATGCGCCCAGTGCCAGCGCACGCTGGCACGCGGCTTCCAGCCGCGCTTCGCCGTGCTGTTTGCTCAGGCGCAGGATGCCCAGGCAGGCGCGGAAGCCGTGTTGCGGATGGATTCGGCGTTCGAGGATGTAGGTGATGACGCCGGCGGTGTTAGGCCCGGTCTGCTCTGCCCAGCGGATCAGCCGTTGCGGTGTCCATTCGGCGTGCTCGCGGTGGCTCTTGGGCATGTGCTCGGTTTGGGTGGTGTGGCGGCCTTTGTGCTGCGAGCGAAGGTGGCTGGCCACGCGCTGGTTGGCGTGGAAGCACTCGACGGTCTGGGCCGTGAGCCGCACTTCGACTTGGTGCTTCACCAGCTGGTACGGCACCGAGTAAAAGTGGCCATCGACCTCAACGTGATAGTCGATATGGACGCGTACCTTTTTCCATTCGGCATAGACGTACGGGTGTTCCGGCAGGCCTTCCAGGGCCGGTTGGTCGATGGCCTCGAAGGCTGACCGGCGTGAGCCGGGCAGCTTTTTGAAGGGCTTGTGGTTGAGGCGATCCAGCAGTAGCGCGATGGCTGTGTTGAGTTCGCCAAGCGAGAAGAACTGGCGGTTGCGCAGCACCGCCAGGATCCAGCGTTCGACCACTTGCACGCCGACTTCGACCTTGGCTTTGTCCTTGGGCTTGCGCGAGCGAGCAGGCAAGACGGCGACGCCGTAATGCTCGGCCAGATCGCGGTAGCTGGGGTTGATATCCGGCTCGTAACGGTGCGCTTTAGTCACGCCACTGCGCAGATTATCGGGCACCAGGATCTGCGTTGTGCCGCCGAAAAAAGCAAAGCATCGGACGTGCGAGCCCAGCCAGTCGGGCAGTTTCTGCGACCAGGTGGCCTCGGCAAAGGTGTAGCTGGACGCGCCGAGAACGGCGACGAAGATCTGAGCCTGACGGATCTCGCCGGTTTGTCGGTCGATGACCGGCGCTGTTTGCCCGGCGTAATCGACGAACAGCTTTTCGCCAGCACGATGCTCCTGGCGCATGACCACGTCGACCTTGGCGGTCCAAAGGCGGTAGTGCTCGCAGAACCAGCTGTATTGGAAGCCTTGCGGGTGAGCGAGTCGATATTCCTGCCAGAGCAAGGCCAAAGTGACGCCGGGGCGGCGCAACTCCGCGTGTACCCATGCCCAGTCAGGCATTGGGCGCTGGTAGGTCGGCACTGGCACTGCCGGTGGAAACAGCCGTCGATTCAACTCCGCGTCAGAAATATCGATGGGCCACTGAAGCCCACTGGCGGCGAACCGGCAAAGGTAATCCCCTGCACTCGAATGGCCGATGGATAAGCTGGCGGCGATCTTGCGCACGGACAGGCCAGCGTCGAACTTTAGGCGTAGTACCTCTCGGATTTTACGCATGGATAAACGCTCCACGACGACCTCTTCGCTTCGAAAAAAGAGGTCGATAGTAGTGAATAGTCCTGCGTTGCTGCCTGCCTGAAAGTGTCCGGATGGCCGTGGAATCGGTGTCCAGATGCTTGTGGAATGAGTGTCCGGATCAGCATGGAATCAGTGTCCGGATGTTGGTGGAATGGGTGTCCGGATAGTCGTGGAATCCGCAGTCAAGGTGCCGTGGCTGTCCTTCAGAAACCCCTGAGCCTGTGCGAGGTCAGGTACAGCGCTGACGCCCAGCAGGCCCAGCGCGAGACCGCAATTTTTTCCACGGAAAAAGAGAGTTGACACAGCTTTTGCTGCACCACGAGTGAGCGTTGGCATGTTGGATGTCCACTTATTGTTGTTGTTTTTGGATTCGGTCCGGCGCTGGCCGCAGGTCCGTGGAAGGAGAATTGGAGGATTTCGTATCGACGTCAATCCAGAGCGACCGATAATCGAACATTAATAATGTTAACTACTTGACTACCACTCTTTAAATACCTCCCTAACTAAATGTTTTAAAAAGACTAATTCGTGCTTTTATTGAATTCTTGGTCCGGATTCATTTTTTAGTTATTTTTGTTACCTTGATCAGCACCTGTCACAACGCCTCGTCGGCGCTCGGGAACAGGCTTTTCTCCACAACAAAAACAACAATGAGGCTTGCCATGAACAGTTCGTTGCGTCGTTCGACGCTGACCATCATCTTGTGTTTTATCGTCGCACTCATCGAAGGTTTCGACCTGCAGGCTGCCGGGACGGCGGCGGCGGGACTTCGTCAAAGCTTTGCCCTTGACCCGAAAATGATGGGCTGGGTATTCAGCGCAGGGATCATCGGGCTGCTGCCGGGCGCTTTTTTTGGCGGCTGGATTGCGGATAGCATCGGCCGCAAGAAGATTCTGGTAAGCGCAGTACTGCTGTTCGGGGTCTTCTCGCTGAGCACTGCTTATGTCGAAAGCTTTTCTGCCCTGTTGCTGGTGCGCTTCATGACCGGCCTGGGGCTGGGGGCTGCGCTGCCCAACCTGATCGCCTTGTGCGCCGAAGCTGTCGGCGAACGCCATCGCGGGCTCGCCATCAGCGTCATGTATGCAGGCGTTCCGCTGGGCGGAGCCCTGGCTGCGGTGGTCGCGATGTTTACCAGCGAGCACTGGCAGACAACTTTCATCATCGGTGGTCTGGTGCCACTGCTGGTGGTCCCGTTGATGATCCTGTTACTGCCCGAATCCAGTGCCTTTAAACAGCAGACGACTGCCAGCGCTGCCCGGCATTCAAGCGCCAGCGCACTGTTCGGCGAAGGCAGAGCTCGCACGACACTGGCCTTGTGGGTCGGCTACTTTTTTACCCTGACCGTCATGTACATGCTGCTCAACTGGCTGCCGTCGCTGTTGATCGGCCAGGGTTTCAGCAAACCTCAGGCGGGCCTGGTGCAGATGCTGTTCAATATTGGCGGCGCGCTGGGCTCGCTACTGGGCGGGCTGTTGCTGGATCGCTGCAACGGCACCAAGGTCGTGCTGTTCGTCTACGCCGGTTTGCTGGCTGCGTTGGCGGGCGTGGGCGTGTCGGTCGGCATCGTGCCGATGGCAATTGCCGGGTTTGCTGCCGGGGTATTTGTCATGGCCGCGCAACTGGTGCTGTATGCGCTGGCCCCTCCTTCGTACCCGACTTCGGTACGTGCCACCGGTGTCGGCGCTGCGGTAGCCATCGGCCGCCTCGGCTCTGTGGCCGGCCCTTTGGCTGCCGGGCATCTGCTCGGAGCCGGTGCGGGAACCGCTGGCGTACTGTTGGCCACCTCACCCGGCCTGGTGATTGCCGCACTGGCGGCGATCACGGTGCTGTCCAGGTCGGTCGCCCTCGAGAAACGTGAACTCAAGGTTGCAGAGTCGAGGTGATCAGGTCGCTATGTCCATCGTCATGCACAAGTCTTGAAGAGCCCGAAAACATAGCTGAAATCCCGATACTTCTCGCTCCCACGCTCCGCGTGGTAATGCATTTCGTGACGCTCTGCGTCACATTGCAGCCGTGACGCATCATTCAATTCGGCCCGAGATACAGGCAGCACCAAAGCCTGAGACTGCTTCGCCCTTGATACCGCGCAAGGCTGCAGATTTGTGACGCGGAGCGTCACCCAATGCATGCCAACGCGGAGCATTGGCACGATAGTCAGCTGGACTCATGTGTAACGCCGAGCACTCCGCGTAGCGCCGCGAACTGCACGCTACGCATTGGCCGATCGCTATACGACGAGTAATGCCTTACAGCTTGTGCAGAAAATTCAGCACCAGCTTGTTGCCTTCGGTGCGGTTTTCCGCACCCTGCTCGAAGTAGCGGTTGACCGTCAGGACGTTCTCCTTGCTAAAGGCGTACAGGAAGCCGGGGCCGATGGCCCAGACTTTTTCCTTGCGGCCACTGACATCATGGCCATCCACCTGGGTGTCCGTGAACTGCTTGAGCCAGTAGCCGTTGAGCCCCAGCGAAAGCTGTTCGGTCACTGCGTATTGCACGGTCAGGTTGGCATGCAGCGCCTGGCCCGCCTGAGTGTCGGAGACATTGCCGAACCCGGCTTGCGGGTCGTCATTCTTGCCGTTCCACAAGTACATGAAACGCCCGCTGGCCGACCATTTCGGGGAAAACCAGTAAGTCGCTGCGTAGTATGGGTTGAACGACCAGAAGTTGCTGCCGGGGTTGATCGAACGATTGCGATTGTAGGCACCAACCGGGATCGCAATATCCGTCTCGATACGCTGGGTCAACAGTGGGCTACCGTCAGCACGAGTTATCGTCGGTAACTGAAGAAACGGGCCGATGATCACATCGCCAAACCCTGCGCGCGAACTCAGCACGGTGTTATCCAGACCATCGTCCACGTCGACATGCGCCAGCGACGTGTTGATTGCGGTAATACCCGGCATCGCGCCATTGGCCAAAGGCTGGCCGACGTAAATGAGCTGCGTGGTCACGGCCAGTACATCCACATCCTGTTTGGAAAGTTGCAGTTTGTCGCCATTCACGTCATTGAAGCGATCGGCCCTGGCGTAGTTCAGGTACTCCTCCAGATACCAGCCTGGCCCTGCCGGGGCTGGCGATCCGTCGTAGAAGCTGGTGTTGCCCAGATTAAGGCCGGGCAAGTCATAGGCATAGGTGGTCGATGAAAGGCCGATGATTGATACGGTCGCAACGGTACGCAAGATAGACTTGGGCATCTTGTGATTCCTGTACTTATTGTTGTTGTTTTCAATATCCCCGACGCCACGAGCGTGCCATCGGGGTTGCACCGCTTGCAGCCATTACACGTAAGAAGCTGCCAGCCCTCCGTCTACCGGCAAGTTGACACCGTTGATCCAGCGCGATGCGTCGGAACACAGAAACGCAATCACCTCGGCCACCTCATCAGCCAGCGCAGGACGCTTCATGTGCAAGCCGTCACGGGTGACCCGCTCCTGGCCGACCATGCTGACAAAATCCCCCAGAATAGGTGTGAACACCGGGCCCGGCGCGACGCAGTTGACACGCACCGACTGCTCGCGAAACCACTCTTGCGACTGCTGAAAGCTCCAGACAATCAGCGCCTCCTTGAAGTACTGGTAGCAGGTCTCCTGAGCGACCGGATTGGCTGCCAGCCACGCCTGCCCTTCGCTGTAGCTTTCAGTGGCGGCCAGCGCCTTGTGCAACTCCAGCCGTTTAACCCATTGGTCACCGAGTATCGACGATACGTTGACGATACTGCCGCCTGGGGCCATGCGCGGCAGCAAACACTGGGTCAGATGGCGCAGCCCCAGGTAATTGACTCGGGCGACCGCCTGAACCGGCGCAGTGCCGGGCACGCCGGCGATGTTGCACAGGGCGTCGATCTGTCTGGGCAAGCGCTCGACCAGCGCATTGATACTGTCAGGATCAGCCAGGTCCGCCTGGAAGAATCCGTCCACGGTCAGTTGCGGTTCATGAAGATCGATGCCAATCACTCTGGCACCTTGAAAGCGCGCCACCCTCGCCAGCTCAGCGCCAATTCCGGAGGACACACCCGTAATGATCAGTGTTTTATTATTCAGGTTCATAGTCACGCGCTCTTATTGTTGTTGGATCACGTTTTGTCGTTGCATCACATCACTACTTGCAATAAAGCATGGAAGCCCAGGCACCCTCAGAATGGGTAGGTCGGAGCCTGATTCTTCACGGTCACCCACTGCCACTGGCTGTACTCCTCCCAGTCTGAAGGGCTGCCTGCGCTGCAGCCGTTGCCCGACGCTCCGCGCCCGCCGAACGAGTTGATGCACTCATCGGCCACGGTCTGGTCATTGATGTGCAGCATGCCGCACCGCAGTCGATCGCCAATCGCCGTCGCGCGGCCCACATTCGGGGAAATAACGGCAGCGGCCAGGCCATATTCAGAGCGATTGGCCAGTTCAATGGCTTCCTCATCGGTGGAAAAACTGACCACTACGGCCACCGGGCCAAAAATCTCCTCCTCGAATGCACGCATACCGGGCTTCACGCCGCTGAGCACTGTAGGGCGATAGAACAGGCCCTCGTATTCACCACCGGTTTCCAGCTGCGCACCAGCTTGCAGGCTGTCGCTGACCACCTGGTGTACGTGCTGCAACTGGCGTTTGTTGATCAGCGGCCCCAACGCAGCTTCACCGCGTGCCGCATTACCGACCGTCAACGCCCGTGCCTTGCCTGCCAGCTTGCGGGTCAGGTCGGCGACAATCGATTCGTGAACCAGAATCAGGCCGGTGGCCATGCAGATCTGCCCCTGATGGAGCCAGGCTCCAAACGCTGCATTGCTGGCAGCCAGATCAAGGTCGGCGTCTTCGAGAATGATCAGGGGGTTCTTGCCTCCCAATTCCAGCGACACTTTCTTCAGATTGCGCCCGGCAGCCTCGGCAACCTTGCGTCCGGCCGCAGTTGATCCGGTAAACGTGATCATCTGTACATTGGTGTCGCGGCACAGCGCTTCGCCCGCATCCGCCGCCCCCGGCAACACATGCAACAGCCCTTTGGGCAGCCCTGCTTCCTCGAACAGCCTGGCAATCAGAAAACCGCCACTGATCGGCGTCTGCGGGTCAGGCTTGAGCACCACGGCATTGCCAGCGGCAAGCGCAGGAGCAACCGAGCGCATGGACAGCACCAACGGAAAGTTGAACGGCGAAATCACCCCCACCACACCGTGTGCGACGCGCCGTGCATAAGACAGGCGACCGGCAGCGCTGGGCAGCATCAGACCGTGACCATGAGCCTGCGAAAGCATACCCGCGGCCTGGCGCAGCAACACAATGGCCTCATTCACTTCGTGCTGGCCCTTGTGCAGACTGCCGCCGCTCTCCCGAGCCACGTACAAAGCCAGTTCATCGAACGCACAGACCGCGTGATCGGCGGCCAGCAAAAATATTTCAGCCTTTTCACGAGGCCCCAGCGCCGCCCAGGCAGGCTGGGCAAGCGCAGCTTCCCGGCAGGCAACGGCGATATCCGCCGCGTCAGCCATGGCAGTGTTCATCAACAGCTCGCCGGTCGCAGGCTCGATGACGGGCAATAACGGGGATGAGGAAGGAATCCAGTCGCCATTGAATACACATTCGGCTTCAATCGCGCGGTGCAACAGGGGGGTGCCATCAGACGCTGACATATTCAGACTCCGGCTTTTATGGTTGTAATCGCCTGCTCCACTCCAATGGACAGCACGCGCCGTAAACAGGCCTGAGCAAAGCCTGTGCCGGGATTGCAATCAGGTTGTCATATAGCCGCTCAACCGCTCTGGAACAAGACTTTTCGGCAACCTCATTAACGGAGCAAACATCAAGGACCGGAAATACTGCGCGGCCGAGCTTGTTCATTTGATAAAGTTATGTTTATTAACCAAGTCATGAATTGATCATTTAGACCAATGCCGGGCCGAGGTACAAGAATGAGAATTCCTCACTGCGAGCTTCCCGACCACAGCGTCTCCACTGAGCACTTCCTGCCTCGGGGCGACAGTAGTCAGCCAGACGCCAGTGGCTCACCGACCGCCGAGGAATTGACCGGTTGCCTGTTCTTCTCGCCTGACGATGGGCGCATCTGGCTCAACGATCAGCGCATGTTGCTGCTGCACACCTCATCGTTCGGCACCTTGCGCCGCGAGATCATCGAGCGTCTGGGGCAGGAGCAGGCACGCGGAATGTTCACCCGTGCCGGTTATCTGTCTGGCGCGCGCGACGCCCGGCTGATTCGCGAACGCTGGCCACTGGCTGATGCAACATCGGCGTTTCGTGCCGGTACGCACTTGCACACGCTGGAAGGCATGACCAAGGTCGAGCCGTTGCACTTCAAGTTCGACGCCGAGTCCGGGTTCTACGAAGGGGAGTTTCTGTGGCACCACTCCTGCGAAGCCGACGAGCATGTTGCGGCATATGGCATCGGGCAGGATTCGGTGTGCTGGACCGAAATCGGCTACGCCATCGGTTTTGTCAGCGGCCTGTTCGGGCAGATGGTGGTCTTCCGCGAAGTGGAGTGCCGCGGCATGGGCCACGCGAACTGCCGGGTCGTTGGCAAGACCGCGGAACAATGGGGCGACGTCGAGCGCGACCTGGGCTACCTGAACGTGGTCAAACCACCTGCCCCTGAACAAACTCCTTCACTGGCAAAAGCGAACCATGACGCAAGTCCGCCCACCGGCACCGAGCAGCCGCTGATTGGTGCCAGCGCCGCATTCAACGCCGCCACCCAGGCACTGCAGCGTGTGGCAATGACCCCGGCAACGGTATTGATCAGCGGTGAATCCGGCGTCGGCAAGGAAATGTTCGCCCGCCAGTTGCACCAGCTCAGCCGCAACCGCGAAGGCCCGTTCGTGGCGCTCAACTGCGCAGCCATTCCCGATAACCTGATCGAGGCCGAGCTGTTCGGTGTCGAGCGTGGGGCATACACCGGGGCGACGCACTCAAGGCCCGGGCGTTTCGAGCGCGCCAATGGCGGCACGCTGTTTCTGGATGAAATTACCTCCCTGAGCCTGGCCGGGCAAAGCAAACTGCTGCGTGCCCTGCAGGAGCGGGAGATCGAACGCGTCGGGGGCGGCCACGGCATCAAGGTCGATGTTCGGGTGGTGGCGGCGACCAACGTCGACTTGCGCAAGGCGGTGGCCGATGGCGAGTTCCGCGAGGACCTGTTCTACCGCCTGAATGTTTACCCGATCACCCTGCCCCCATTGCGCGAACGCCGCGATGACATTCCGTTGCTGATCAACGCTTTTCTCAAAAGATTCTGTCAGGAGTACGGCAGGACGCCGGCCGGCTTGACCATGCGAGCATTGAAGACGTTGCTGCGTTATGACTTCGCCGGGAATGTGCGCGAGCTGCAGAACCTGATCGAGCGTGGGCTGATTGCCAGCGACGAGGGCCAGGCGATTGATCTGGTGCATATCTTCCGCAACGAGTCGTTACCGGAGGACTCCTACTCGTTGAACCCCGAGGGCACGTTGCGGCAGACTTCTGTTTCAGAAACCTGGCAGGCATCGACTGCCAGACTGCTGGACACTTTGGGGCAGTCAGGCCAGGCATTCTCCATCGACGACCTCGAACAGCGCCTGATCCACGAAGCGCTGGACGAGAGCGAAGGCAACCTGGCGGCCGCCTCGCGTTTACTGGGCCTGAGTCGCGCCCAGCTTGCCTATCGCCTGAAAAAACAGCAGCCAGGGGGCGCCTAGATCGGCAAGGTGCTCACCACACGCAGGGCAAGCCCTTCGTAGGCATCCAGCGTGATGGTGAACTCGCCCTGATCGGTCAGATCGCCCTCGACCCGCTCGTTGATGATATCGACCACCGGACCCGGCGCGATGCCAGGCAGGTGCAGCGTTTCGACAATAGTCTCTGAGCTGAAGTTGAGCGCGGTGATCTGCGTGCCCTTGCCGGCAGGCAACTCGTGCACCATGACCAACAGCCCTGGATGCTCGACGTCGGGAATCAGAATCTGGCGGCTTGCTGCAATGTCGTAGGCGCGGCGCACAGCAAGAATTTTCTTGAGCTGCGAGGCAAACGAGTCAGGTCGCTGGAGCTGACTGACCAGGCTGCCATACAGCGTCTTCGGACGCGGCATGTCACCAGCAGAAAATTCAGCTTCCGGGTCCAGATCCACCAGATCGTAGGCACCCCGATGAATCCAGCGCGTGTCACCGTCCTGCATCAGGTGGTCGACCTGCTCTGCCGGTAACGTCAAGGCGCCGACCAGGTCCCAGCCCGACAAGGCAAACACGCCAGGCTGCATGGCGTTGTACATCACCAGCAGCAGGTGGATGTGCTGGATCTGCTGAATGTCTGCATCGCTGATCGTGCTCAGGTCGCGAATGCCCAGCGCGGCGGTGATGATGCTGGCCGTTGTGCAGGAGACACCATTGGTGACGAACTTGAGGTTATACGGCGCGTGTTCACCGGACAACTTCTCGTACATCTCTTCACGGATGTGCTCGCGCAGGATATTACCCGGGAACGTCTGCCCCTGGTAATGGAAGGTGTCATGGGCGTGCAGCGTCCAGAAATGCACCAGCTCCAGAGTCAGCTCATCGTGATTCTGCAAGGCATGGATCAGCGATGCCGGATCAATGCCGTACGCATGCACCTGGCGCAGCATCAAGCGCAGGAACTCGGTGGTGCCGGTCAACAGTGCATGCTGATAGGCCGGTCGCGTGATGAAGTCGTAGGACAGGTCAGCGCCGCCCTGCCCCATGGACGCGATGTCATCGATGGTCAGGTTGAGTTCCTGGAAGCTGAAACCGCCTGCCTTGCGGATCGCACCGGCCAGTAGCTGGTTGCCGGTGATCGACAGCGGATGGCTTTCCGACCAGGCAGTGCCTTCGGCGCGACGCTCCACGCCAAGGAAGCCGTTGGCGTCCAGACGCAGTACCCGCGCGCCCATCACATCAATGGCATGCAGCGCGTCACCGATGATCATCTGCTGCGCGGCAAAACTTGGGTCCAGCCAGTTCAATGAAGGCTGACCGTCCTTGAAATAATGCAGATAGACCCAGCGGCGAGCCTTGCCATCGACGCCATGCACCACGTCGGTGGCGCTCCAGTCGGTTTCCTTGACGCCAGGCTCGAAGAAAATCACCCGTTGCAACTGACCGACGATGTAATGCTTGTCGCGTAACTGATCGACCACATCGGGCATCAGGTTGACGGCGTCGCGACCGGTCGGCACTTCAGGTAACAGCGGCCAGTCTTCCTCACGGATCTCGACCATGTGGAACAGGCCTGGGTAATCCTCGTACGCCAGCTCGGCAAGACGGAAATCTGCGCCCTTGCCGGTGTGCGACGGGATGATGTCATCGATGATCACCGCGTTGTGCGCTGCAGCGATGCGCGACAGGCTCAACAGTTGTGCTTCGGTGCCCAGATCAGGGTCGATGCCGAAACTGATGCGGTCGAAGTTGCCATCGATACTCGGAGTCCGCTCGCGGCCTTTCAGCCCGCCGGACAGCTTCAGCGGGCCGTTGTGAATGCCCTGAATGCCGATCTCCGACAGCGCGTGCCACAGGGTTTCATCACCCAGCGCTTCCAGCACCGACCCACCTTCGCGAGTGACGATAGAAGCCGGATAGGCGGTGAACCAGACTGACGCAATGGCGGATGCATCTCTGGGACGTGCAAGGGCGAAAGGACGCTGCCAGAGCCTGCCCTGCCCCGAATAGGTCTTGGCGCGCTGTCTTGCGGCATTAAGCATCGATTGCTCGACCAGCCAGTCCACGTACTGCTTGTCCGGTATCGTCATAGCGTCCAGTCTTCCTCTCGAATCGGCGACCTGAGACGCTCCGCAGGCGGAGCGCCCTGAATGTATTGCTTACGGATATGAGCCCAAAGGGCCCGATTCGTTGCATTCATGTCGCGGTCTGACGCTCGCCGACCGTGCTATGACGAAGTTTTGCGGCATCAATAAGGTTGAGGGATGGCAACAGGAGGCTTTTTCAGTGCCTGAATCACCGCATTGGCGGCATTGGAAAGCAGCGAGGCCGGCCGCGCCACCACACTGATGTGCCGCATCACGGTCAGCGGCAGCGGAATCGACTCCAGCTCACGGAAGCGCCCGTTCAACAACGCCCTGGGCAGAATCGAAATGCAATGGCGCTTGGCGACCAGATCCAGAAGTGTGTCCAGACAGGTCAGTTCGCCGCGTTGACTGAGCCGCACCTGCGCCGATGCCAGCTGCTGGTGCAAACGCTCGACCCCGGGATGCCGCCAGGCCACGTAACGTGACACCTGCGAAAGCTCGGCGAAGCTTTGCGGCGTTGCCTGTTTGCTGCGCGCCGCCACCAGCACGTAATGGTCCGACCAGCAATGATGCTCGAGATAATGCTCATTCAGGACAGTACCGGGCAGGATGAGGATGTCGGCTACTTCCTTTATCAACGCGTCCAGCGATGGGTTTTGTTCGGAGCGGTGCAGCACGTTCAAGTGAATATCGGGGTAGTGATGGGCGAGAAAGTCCAGCGAGGCGCTCAGGCTGGTCTCGAGGATATGCGAGTGGTAATGAATGGTTACGCTGCCGCTGACCCCATTTTTTTTAGTTGTTCGAGTGTGGCCATGATGTTTCCGAGGGTCTGGTTGATGACCTTGCCTTCAGGGGTGAGGGTGCAGCCCGTACGGCTGCGAATGAACAGGCGTTTTTCAAAGAAGTCTTCGACTTCCTTGATGGCATAGCTGATGTTCGACTGGCTGCAGCCCAGAATGGCTGCGGCCTCCGAGAACGAACCGTGCTGGGCAACGGTTTGAACGACTTTGAAGAAATGGGTTTTCATGTGTCCTGCACTCTGGTTTTGCAAAGGTGGGTGCGGCCCTGCCGCTGAGCCGAAGGCTCGGGAATACAGGAAACCCCCGCTGAAACACCGAACTGGCCGGGATATCGGCCGTTCGAATAAATGTCTCAAGCGGGGGTAAAGCGAACGCTGGCTATCAGGTTGAAGGCGTGGCTATGCACATTTCGGGTGCACGGCGTCTTCAGGGGTATCCGCAGCGGAACTGAGTGGCTCAGTCGTTCTCGGTCCAGTCGAAATCCATTTGCAGCGCCGTGCGTTCGGCCAATTCACGACTGTGCAGGCGCTCTACCAGGTGAAGACTCATGTCGATACCGGCGGAGATACCTGCCGATGTCACAAATGAGCCCTCGTCGACCCAGCGCAGGGTGCTGAGCACGTCTACCGAAGGGAACATTTCCTTGAGGTCGTCAATGTCTTCCCAGTGCGTGGTTACTTGCTTGCCTGCCAGCTTGCCGGTCCTGGCCAACAGAAAAGCACCGGTGCACACGGCAGCCACAACGCGCCCGGGTTCTGACTGATCGCTGATCCAGTGAATCACGTCGGGTTTTTCCAGTTCGGCAGTCACGACCCCGCCCGGGACGATCAGGCAGTCGATGGCCGGATGGTCGTTGATCGAAAAGTCCGGATCGACCTTGAGCCCGGCGCGGGCACGCACTGGTGCAGTGCTGCGCCCGATGGTGAACACATTGAACAACTGCCGGTCATCGCGGCTGTTGCGAGCATGCATGCGTGTTGCGGTGGTGAACACTTCGTAGGGGCCAGCGAAGTCGAGAACCTCGACGTCGTCATAAACGTAGATACCGATATTGAGTGGCACGAGTTGGCTCCAGGGCCTGCATGGCAGACCACTTGCATCATATTAAGGTTTAAGCAGTTTCAAGCGGTGACAGGGTGCAGATTACCCAGTAGCATCACGCCAAACTACTGGCTGAAATGCCAATATCCGGTAACATCGCGCCATGAAAAATCATCTCGTTGTCGCACTCATCTACAACCAGTTGTGCACCTTCGAATTTGGCTGCACGGTCGAAGTATTTGCGCTGAAAAGACCTGAACTGGGGGTCAACTGGTACGAATTCGCGACCTTCCCGGTCGACGATGGGCCGATCACCGCCGCCGGGGGCATTACCATCGTGCCAACGCCTGGCGAAGTGCTGCTGGAGAATGCCGATACAATCATCGTGCCAGGCTGGCGCGGAGTGGAGTCCGCAGTTCCGCAGCGGCTCATCGAACAGCTCCAGGCTGCTCATGCACGCGGCGCGCGGATCTGCTCGATCTGTACAGGCGCTTTCGTTCTGGCCGCGGCCGGTTTGCTCGACGGGCACAAAGTCACCACCCACTGGCGCTACACCGACCTGCTGGCAACCATGTATCCGGGCCTGACCATTCAACCCAACGAACTGTATGTGGACCAAGGCACTATCGTGACAGCTGCGGGCTCGGCCGCAGGGCTGGACATGATGCTGCACCTGGTGCGCAACGATCACGGCTCGCGCGTTGCCAACATGGTGGCGCAGCGCATGGTCATCCCGCCTCATCGCGAAGGCGGGCAATCGCAATATGCGTCCCGGCAACTGGTGTCGGCCAGCGACGGGCCGATTTCCAACCTGATGGACTGGATCCGCAGCGATCTGCAGCGCCCTCACACCATCAAGGAAATGGCCTCAAGGGCGGCGCTCAGTACCCGCACCTTGCACCGCAGCTTTATGGAAAGTACCGGCCTTACGCCTTACGACTGGCTGCTCGGCGAGCGCATTGCCTACGCCAAGGAATTGCTGGAATCCTCGAAGCTGCGTCTCAACGAAGTGGTGGACCGCGCCGGTTTCGGCTCCGAAGAGTCTTTTCGCCGACACTTCCGCAATCTGGTGGGCATCAGCCCGAGCAGCTATCGCAAGCAGTTTGCCCGGGCGTGACCTCGGGCCTGGCGTAGACCGCATCGACAAGCGTATCGGCAAACTCACCCCACGCGCCCGCAACAGCCGTGTTGGTCAGGACGACCATGCTGAGCGCAGAAACCGGATCAACCCAGTAATGACTGCCATACAAGCCGCACCACGACCAGGTCCCGACACCCTGTTGCTGCCCCCGCACCGCAGCGGGATCGGCAAGGATCATCGGCCCCAGGCCGAACTTCCAGCCAGGCCCCCGACTGGCAATGGTTATGCTTCCAATCGCGTTATTCAGCAAGCGCTCGGTACTGACGGCGCTCAATAACGGCGCGCCCCCCAGACGCAGGCACTCAAGCAGCCGAAGATAGTCATCAGCCGTGCCCAGCATGCCTGCCCCGCCAGATTCATATGCGCCAGCGTCGCGAGCCCGAGCCGACGACAACCGCGCCTGTCCGCTGTCGAGCAACAACACATCATTGGCACCGATACGCTGCGGGCCGTTGACACTGTCCTTGTAGGCGCTGGCCAGCGTTAGTTGCTGGTCGTGCCTGAAGGAAGTCGCATCCATGCGTAAAGGCAGGGTGACCCACTTGGCAACAGCCTCTGACAACGGCATGCCGGTGGCCTGTTCAATCACTGCGCCCAGCACATCAGTGCCCAACGAGTAACCCCAGGCGCTACCCGGCTCAAACAACAGTGGCAGGCGCGCCAACCGGGTCAGGTTTTCCGGTAGATCGAACGGCACCCAATCCAGCCCGTCCGACACCCCTGCCCGCTCATAGGCATTACCGGGCGTTTGTTCGAAGCCGTAGCTCAAGCCGCAAGTGTGCGACAGCAAATGCTGCAGTGTGATGACAGGCTCACGGCCGCTGACCAGCCGTGGGCGAAAGGCTGGCAGCCAGTCCGTTACCGAGGCTTGCAGGTTCAAGGTGCCCAGTTCGCAGAGCCGCAACACCAGCACCGAGGTCAACAGCTTGGTCAGTGACGCCAGACGAAAGCGCGTACTGCGAGTGACCGGAATCTGTTGCTCGCGATCTGCCCAGCCGAGTGCGCTGGCGTAAACCAGGCGTCCCTGCCGGGCCAGCAACAGCACCCCGCCAACGATCCGACGCTGGTCGATGAAGCGTTGCCAGACCTTATCGACACGCTGCACGGCGGGCTCATTCAAGGCAATCATCGCTCACAGGCCCTTCACTGCACGGCTGAAGATCTGCGCATACGCCTCGGCCGAATGACGAATCGGATTGGTGTGCGAGCAGCCGTCGGCAAATGCCATGCGTCCGACCCGCTCGGCGTCGCGATCGTCGATACCTATTTCGCCCAGCGTATGCGCAATGCCGATCTGCTCGCGTAGCGCCAGTAACCAGTCCATTACCCCGGTAAAACCGGGCGTGGGCAACCGCAGGTAAACCGCCAGATCATCCATTTGCTTCAGCAGCACCGAGCGATTGGCCTCCAGCACGTAGGGCAGCAGAATCGCGTTCAGTAAGCCATGATGCTGGTCGTAGAGCGCCCCAAGGCTCTGAGCAATCGCGTGTACGCCGCCCAGACCGCGCTGAAACGCGGCGGCACCCAGGCTGGAGGCCACCAGCATCTGCTGCCGCGCCTCCAGGTCCTGACCATCAGCAACAACCCGAGGCAAATATTCCTTGATCATCTGCATGCCCTTGACCGACACCGCTTCGGCCATCGGGTGCCAGGCCGGTGAACACCAGGATTCCATGCAGTGAGTCAAGGCGTCCGCACCCGTCGCGGCAGTCAGGTGCGTTGGCAGGTTCAGGGTCAGCGTGGCATCCAGAATCGCGATGCGCGGCATCATGCGAATGTGCAGGATGGTGCGCTTGACCTGTGCCTGTTCATCGGTAATCACCGACGCACGCCCCACTTCAGAGCCGGTGCCAGCCGTCGTCGGCAGCGTCCAGCGCCGAGCCGCCGCCAAACGCGATGACGCCGTCGTAGCCACCGGTTCTGTAGGCGTGCAGGCCCTCGGCGACGTTGGTGCCGGTGGGGTTACCCTTGACTCGGTCAAACAGGCCGCAATGGCCTAATTGGCTGCGGCAATCCTCCACGGCGCTGGCGATCATATCGGTGCTGCCGAGAAAGCTGTCGGTAATCAGTAACGGCCGTTTTATGCCGGTCTTCCGGCAGGCGTCGACCAGTTCATTGACGCGTCCAGCGCCTGCACGGATTGAAGTCGGGTAGTGCCAGTCGTTGCTGTGCATGTACGTAGTCCCTTGCAGGTTATTTCAGTAAAAGAAGTTGGCGGGCAGCAAACCGATCAGCAGGCGCAGACCGAAGGCGATCATGAAAAGACCGGTGACGATATCGATGGCCTTTTTCATCCGTTGATAGCGCACCTGCACGGCAGGGATCGAAAACAACGTGGCCAGCAGCACGAACCAGGAAATTGCCAGCACCGCGATGATCGATACACCCGCAGTGCGCACCCACATCGGCATGCCCGGCGTGGTCACGGTGGTGAACACGCTGGTGTAGAACGCCAACGCCTTGGGATTGGTCAGGTTAGTCAGCAGGCCAAACCGATAGGCGCGGCTCAGGCTACCGATGCCCAGCGCACCGATGTCCCTCGGTTTGGGCTGGCTGCCAGCACTGCGCAGGCTCTTGGCGCCGAGCCATGTCAGGTAAGCGCCGCCCAGCAATTGCAACGCCGGCTGCAGCCACGGCAACTGCTGAAACACAAGCCCTAACCCGGTGGCTGCCAGCAAGGCCCAGAGAATGCTGCCCGAGGCGACCCCCAGCCCGGCACAAATGCCCTGCTGCCGTGACTGGCTGAACGAGAGCTGGGTGATTACCAGGAAGTTCGGGCCGGGACTGATGATCAGCACGATGAACGCCCCCGCCAGCGCGGTCAGTAAAGTGACTTCATACATATCAGTAATTCCTTTTTAATTAATAAGTTAAACAGCTTTATTAAACTTGAATGTGATGCTACTTGAAGTGTGCTTTCCCAGCGTCTCCAGGCATGACTCGACCGCCCTGCGCGCTTCGATCAGTGCATGGCAGGTCGGGTCAGGCGTGGGCACGTAGTGGTTGTAAAAGGTGCAGCCTTCTACGGCCGGCCCCAGAACCCAGAGCCGCTGCTGCACAGAACCATCGCGGCCAATGGCACGAGCAGACTCATCGGTTTCAATACCGTCGGCAGGCCAGGCGTGCGCAGCGCGAATCAGCCCTTGCTCGTACAAATCACTGATCAGCCCCGGGCCATTGCCCGACAGACCGCCGTGGGCGACCCGCGCGCCAATCATGCTGTCGGGGCGAAAATCGGCCCTTTGCACATCGTCCATCGGCGGCAGGATCGTCACGACGCCAGCCTCGATCAGCGCCAGCAGATCTTCCTGGCGCTCCTTTTGCGGCCCGCCGACCAGCCGGTTGCTCAACCCGGCCCATGTGCCATAAAACTCCAGGGTCGACGATTCAGTCAGGCCGTTGCGATCTGCGATCAGGCGCAACAGGTCGCGATAATCTCGCCAGACCTCCAGTGCCTGGCAGATCGGACTGCCTGCCGTGCCCAGGCGACTCAGCGCCAGGTCCCGTTTGATCCAGTCGACGAACCATTGGCCATACGCGCCTTGCGCACCCGACCAGCGTTGGGTCAACAGCCATTGCTCAGGGTCAAATTCACCCCACAGCTCGGCCAGCCGCTCAAACGCTGCCGGTGTGGCGGTTGACTCGCTCAGCAGACGCTGCACCGATGCCAACTGCGCTGGCGCATCGAGCCGGACCCTGGCCTGATAAAATACGGCGCGCATTTCATCCTTGATCAGCGGCAGCACATCGGCCCGAAAGTCGAGTTGCCCGCCCTCCTTTTGCTCGCGCAAACGGGCTATGGCGGCAGCGGTGAAGAACAGCCTCGGCAAGGGGGGCTGGCTGCAGGCATTCCATTGCGGCCGTGCATGAAACGGCAGCCCTGTGCGCGAGTACAGGAACACCTTGGGCTCGCGGCCGGACGGCAGATATCGCCAACCTGCAAAGCCTCCATCCCGCACGTAGCGCCCGCCGCGCCCTTGAGTCAGGCGGGCCAGTGTGTCCATCGCGGTCAGTCCCAGTCCCTCGATGGCCACCGTATCGCCGACCTCCAGTTGCACGCCGGTTTTAAAGGCATGCCCGCTGGTGAGGAACACGGCATCGACATCCATCTCCTGACTTCGGGTGTGCAACCTGAAGCCGGGGGCTTCCAATAGCGGCCCACAGGTCATGACCTGCTCGGCGTGATAGCGCACCTGCACATGCGCCGGGCAGCACTGCAGGAGCAGGCGATAGCTGTCCTGCAAGTAGCGCCCGAGCAATGCACGCGGCAAAAAGTCGCCAAACGCCACCGCTCTGCCCTGCCCGTCCGTGCTGACATGGCCGCGCTCGTCAAGGCGCACATCCTGGCTGAGGCACCATTGCAGAAAGGTCGGACCCGGCGGCGCACACGCCGGGAATGCGGAAGAAAACGCGGATAACTGGCCGGCCATGGTGTTGAGCATCAGGTAATCCGCCTGCTGCGCATGGTGCAGCCCGCTGCCGGGCGGTTGCGGGTCGAACACTTCGATATTCAGCGACGGCCGACCGGCATGGCGACTCAGGCCGATCAGCTGCTCCAGAACGCTCAAACCACGCGAGCCCAGGCCGATAATCGCGACGGTATGTGTCTGCATGGCCATCACCAGCGCTTCGACTCAAAGAAGAACGTCGGCACCGGCAACGCACTGCCTTCGGCTACTGCCTGGCGATACACGCGCTGGCCTACGGCAAGGTCCAGTACGCCGAGACCGAATGGCGAGAAGATCGAGGCTCGATCCGGGCTCAGTTCCACCTGCCCGGTCATCAGTTGCGCCAGCGTCCCGGTGATGAACGATCGGTCCTGATACTGCTGCACGGCGAGATCAGGAGAAGTCTGAGCCTTGAGGCAGTGCTCAACGTCATCAAGAATGTTATTGGCCTGCGCAATGACGTCCGGGCCCAGGTCACGCAACGAAATGTTCAGCAGCAGTTGCCCTGGCCGAAGCAGTGGTTCCAGCACATAAGGGCGCGGCGCGGTGGTAGCGAACACCACCACATCAGCCTGCAAGGCGGTCGGCAAGTCGCTGGGCTGGCTGTTCAACTGATGTCGACTGGCGGCATGCCGGACCAACGCCAATGCCGAGTCGTCGTGTTGATCGAAGACGGTTATTGCGTCCATCGTCCAGCCATCGCTGACGAACATGTCGAGGATGGTTCGGGCGATGAAACCGGCACCGATGAACGCCATTCGTCCGACGTGGCGCTGATGGCGGTTCATCCAGCGCGCACCGAGCACCGCCGAGGCCGCCGTGCGCATGGCGCTGATGCGTGAGGCTTCCAGACAGGCAAACGCATAGCCGGTGAGCGGGTCATTGAGGATCAGCACAGCCGAGGCGCGTTGCAGGCCCATTTCGATATTGCCCGGAAAACTGGATATCCATTTGATGCCACTGACTGCCTGCTCGCCGGACAGGCTGGCGGGCAAGGCAATGATCCGATTGGCCGGTGCCTCGGGAAAACGCAGAAAGTAACTGTCGGGGTTGATCGTGCGCCCGGCCTCGTGGGCCAGATAAGCTGCCTGCACATCCTCGATGCAAGCCAGCGGATCAGCCGCCAGCAGGCGCGCGACCACTTCGCCATCGACCACATGAAACGCCGCCTGCTTCAGGCGCTCGGCAGCCAGCCAGAAGGTTGAACACTGCTCCTGCGCAAGCGCACCTGCACCCGAAGGCGCTGTCGCCGACCCACCGCTTTCGCGAGCAAGCTCGCTCCCACAAGGGCTTGCGCACGTGCATACAACAGATTCACACACATCCTGTGGGAGCGAGCTTGCTCGCGAAGGCGTTTTCACGCTTCCCGGAAATGTTGCAGCCTCTGGTGAGGAAAGATCCGCCAGGGTCATGTTCAGCACTTCACGGCCAAAACGCTGCTCGACCCACTGGTCATCGTAGAGGGTGTCCAGATAGCGCTCGCCCCAGTCTGGCGACAATGCCACGACCACCGAACCCGGCTCGATGCGCTCGCGCCAGGCATGTACCGCGGCGATCACCGTCGCGGTGGACCCGCCAACCAGCAAGCCCTTGCTGCGCGCCAGAATGCGACACATGGCGACGGTACGGGATTCCGGAACCATCTCCAGCGCGTAAATACCATCAGCCTTGAAGATCGGCGGATGCTGGCTGGTACCCAGCCCCGGTATGAAGCGACGGCTGGCCGGAGTGCCAAAGGTCACCGAACCGACGCTGTCGACGGCAATGATTCTGGTGCTCGGGTGATGCCGCTGAAAATGCTGGACACAACCCATCAGCGTGCCGGTGGTCCCGGCACCGACGAACAGATAGTCGACATGACCGAAGTGCTGGCTGATCGAGCGTGCCGTAGTCCGGGCGTGAGCACGCGGGTTGGCCGCATTCTCGTATTGATTGAGCCAGACGTATCGCGGGTCGCTGGCGAGCTTTTCCCGGATCAGCGCAATGCGTGTTCCCAGAAACCCGCCGTTGGCGTCCGGGGCCTGAACCTGAATCACCTCGGCGCCATAGCTGCGCATCATGCGGACGTTATGGCTGGAGCTGTTGGGGTCAACCACGCAGGTAAAGGGTATCGCCCGCTCAGCGCAGATCATCGCCAGCGCCACGCCAAGGTTGCCCGACGAAGATTCGACCAGAATCGTGTCAGGGCCCAGCAAACCCCGAGTCTGAAGGTCATTGATCAGCCCTACGGCGGTTTTGAGCTTGATCGAGCCAGCCGGGTTGAGTGATTCCATTTTCAGGAAAAAGTCTGCGCCCAGGCCAGACACCTTGAGGAAGGTCTGATCGTGAACGATGTCGCAAATAGAGTCGTACATAAGGGTCACTTCCACTGTGCCAGCAAAGGTTCGGCTGCCGGTTCTACCGCCCGCTCAAGCGCATTGGCGATACGCTCGGCGCGTAGCGCCATCAGCGAGAACGACTGGCTGTCGCTGATTCCGTGACTGCGTTCGGAAAGACCGTTGACCCAGATATTCACGTCGCACTCGCCCTGCATAGCGACGCGGTAATCCCGATCAATCAGCAGGCCGCCATCCAGATCGGCCTTGAGCCATGGCTGCAAACCACTCAATAACGGCGGTATCAGGTACTGCTGATAACCGGTGCCGAGCACAACGGCATCGACTTCCAGCACCTGGGTGCGCTGGCTGAAGGTGTCGGTCAACTCGATCCGGTAGCCCTCGGCGCTGTGCTCGATGGCACTGATCAGGCTGTAGGCATGGGTCTGCAGACGCTTGCGTCCGGCGATGGAGTCCTCGTAGATCAGCGAAAACAGCTTCTGACTTTCATCCGGGTCGATCCCGGCGTAGTTGGTCGAACGGCTCCAGTCGAGAAAGCGCTGCCGCGCTGCGGAGCTCAGGCTATGGAAGTAATCAACGTGATCCGGGGCAAACACCCGGTTGGGGAACTGCCCCAGTTGAGTGAGCTTGAAACCGGCAGAGCGATGCACTGACTGCACTTCGATAGCAGGATCGCGGCTGACCAGTTCCAGCACCGACTCACTGGCGCTCTGCCCCGAGCCCAGCACCAGCCAGCGCTTGGGCAATTGTTCGCCAAAGGCTTGCAGGCGGGTCAGAAACTGCGACGTGTGAAACAGCGTCGGGCCAAGCAGCGCCTCGAACGCGTGTGGAATGCGCGGTGCGCTGCCGCTGGACAGCACGACATTGCGCGTCGTGAAGCAGGTTTGCGGCGTGCAGACCCGTACTTCGTGCAAACGACCGTTGCGCAGCACAGGGTCAATCCCGGTGACCGGCGTGTTGAAGCAGGTCTGGCTGTCCACTTGCCTGGAAACCCAGGCCAGATAATCCGACCATTCATGGCGACTGGCGGGACGGCCCAGCAGGCCGAAATCGAACATCCGCCCCTGTTCCTTGAGGTACATGGCGAAGGAAAAGCGGCTGCGCGGGTTGCGCGGCGTCACCAGGTCGCGAAATACGTGATGGTTGATGTCAGTCCCGGCCAGCAACAGTTCGCGGTGCCATTGGCTGTCTTGCGCAGCTTCCAGATAGCGGATGGACAGCGCGCCGAGCGGGTCATTGGCCTCCCGTGCGTCTTCAAGAGCACAGGCCAGCGCGATGCCGGCTGGACCAAAGCCGATACAGACGGCGTCCGAGTGCAACGTGTGTGGTGTCGAGTTACCCATGAAATTCCTGTCCTTAGAGTTGGCGTGAAGCGGTGTTCTTGGTTTTTCTTGCGGCTATCGGGTGACGGGGGTCAGTCCTTTGGGGCCCGGGGTCCAGACGCAGGTCATCGCGCCTCGCAGCTCGCCCCGATCAAAGCTGACTGCGCCCAGCGGTGTGTTGAAGGTGGTGTGCTGCAACGCGTTCAGCAGTTGCCCGGCGTAAAGACGGCCGTTGGCCAGTTCGGCCAGCACGTAAAGCATCAGCAGGCTTTCGCGAAAGTAGGTGTGTGGCTCGGCAGCGAAAAACGTTTGGTGCAGCGCGCTGGCATGGCAGCCGTTTCCTGGGTGGTCAGGAGTCCCGAAACCGATGACGAACGTCTTGCCACGCTGGTCCTCTGCGCAGCCCAGATACGGCGAGGCAGCGTCGTCAGTCAGCACCAGCGGGCGGTACTCCCGGCCTGTCGTCGCGCCTGCCAGTGTTCACGACTGGGCTTGAGGCGGCCGGCAAATACCTCGACATCGGCGTGCTCAGGCCCTTCGACGCGCAGCAATCCGGCGCGTACCAGCGCTTCGCAGATAGCAACGCACAAGGCCTGACCGTGAGCGCTGTCATCAGACTGGACATGCACGCGGTGCCATTGACGGCTCGCCAGCCAGTTCACCAGGTCCCCCGCCAGTTGCCGGTCCGAAGGGCAAAAGCGAAAGACGTTGGGATGCGCAAGCGTCAGGCAATCTATCGTTGCTGCCGGTGTCAGCAGCGCGATACCGGCTTGCCGATACAGCGCGGCGGCGCTGACGGCTGCGTCCGAAGAGAAATGGCCGATGACCAGATCGGCTTTCCAGTCGACCATTTGCCGCGCCACTTCGGCCCCGCGAACGGCGTTGGCTCCGTCGTCGAGAAAGTGCCATTGCACCCGCGCAAGCCCCGGTACGCAATTGCGCGCCACGGCCAGCGCCCTCATGAAGGTCCGCGCGTGCGGCGTGTCGTGGGGGTCGAACAGTGCGCTGACCCCGACCCGCAGACCCGGCACAGGTGACGCGAGCGGTGTCATGGCTGTATCCCCGCCAGACTGGCAGCGGGCATGTGTCGGCGTGGCGACAATGCCGACCAGCCGAGGCTCGGCCGGTCCTTTCCTGCCAGATGACTGCGCAGTTGCTCGAAAGCGATACCGGCAACACCAGGAGCAAACTTGAACCCCAGTCCCGACATGCCTGCGGCCAGATAAACCGGGCTGTACTCGGCGCAGAAACCCAGCAGCGGACGACCGTCGGCGCTGTAACTGTCGAAACCCGGCAGCACATCCAGCACACGTGGGTGGGTTGCCGAACCGCACAGCCGGGCAATGCGCTTGCAGGCGTCTTCGGCATGCCGCGCATCAGGCTGTGCCAGATGCTCTGGCCAGAGGCTGTTATCGCGACTGCCGCAGCCGGTCTGCACGATATGGCGGGTCAGCGGTATAGCGTAGCTCTGAGTAACCGCATCGATCACCGGCATTGACCAATCGCTGTCAGTCAGTACCCGGGCAAAGGGAATAGAACGGGCTTCCAGCCCCGCCTGCGGCACCAGATGCTGACTCCAGGCACCCGCAGCCACCACTACGGCCCGACAACGCAATGTAGCGTCCCCTATGTCGATATGTACGAGGTCCGCAGCACGACAGTCGATGGCTTTGATCTCGCGATGCTCCAGCAGCAAGCCTTGCTGACGAACCACGTGGCACAGCGCAGCGACAGCCTGACGTACATTGCCGACGCAGGCACGAGGTTCGAACAGGTTGACCCGCTCAACTGCCGGGCAGTGCGGATAGCGACCGCCATCGAGTTCATGGCCCGCCAGCAGACGCATCGGGTAGCGCTCGCTGCCGTGCTGCTCGATAGCCCGGTACAGATTATCCAGCTGGTCCATGGCGGTCCGGTAGATCACCCCGGTACGTCGCAGCGCGCTTGCGTAAGTGGTCGCGAAAATGCCGTCGTCCATCAGGCTGATGGACCACGCCGCAAGCTCCATCAGCATTGGATCGCTGTCGTACAGGCGAACCAGTCCGCCGGAATAACCGCTCGCCCCCAGACTGCCGGCTGCGCCCTTGTCGATCAGAGCGACCGACACACCTGCGCTGCACAGCTTCGCCGCGATACTGGCGCCGGTAATCCCGGCGCCGATGACCGCTATCTCGTAATCGATGAACATGTGGTGCATCCGTTCAGATGGAGTATTCAGCGGCCGAGCCGTTCATGAGCGTGGCGTTGACCCGGGCTTCGGGCAGTCCGAATGCGGTCATGATCTGCGCTGACATTTCCGGAATCAGCGCCTTGCCAGCCACTGCGATGAACGCCGCCAGATGGCTGACGGGCCGACCTTCGGCCAGACGTGCGCGAGCAATGGCGATGACGTCGAGCAGCACCTGAGCCATGCCCTTCATAGAGAACTGCGCAGGCTCTGCAGCCCTGCTCCATTGCAGGCGTAACGCTTCCAACAGCCCGGCATCGGCCCCACAGATACCGCTCCACCAGTTGTCATCTCGATGCTTTCCAGCGTCCAGCAACGCGGGAAAAAATTCGTCGAATATCTGCTCCCGCCATGCGCGGAAATGCGTCAGACGAAAATCGCCTTCGCTTTGCTCGGGTGCGATGCTTGCCAGATACAGGCGCGCACTGTCGGCACAGGCTTCACGGGCCAGATCGCCGACCCAGATCGCATGATTGCGGCTGGTCGACAGGTTCAGGCCGTCCAGTTTCAGAAACTGATTGGGCATGAAGCGCTGGCGAACTTTGATATCGCGCAGCGCCGACAGCTGCGCCGGGTAGACGATGGCGTGGCTGAACACGCAGTCAAAACCGAGAAAATGCACCAGCGTGCCCTGTCCCGACTGCCAGTACTGACGGAACAGCTCCGGACGCCCGACACTGTCGGCATATTCACGAAATGCCGCCATATAGCCCGCCAGCCCCATGAACCAGGTGTGGACCCGGCACGAGCCGTCGGCCTGCAGGTCAAGCCCGCCGTCGCCCGGACGGGTTACGCCCCAGTCATGCAAGTGCTCCAGCGTATCGCGCAACCAGTTGTCGAGCGGCTTGCGCCATTGCTGGCCCAACAGACGATCACGCAAGTGCGGCTTGAAATCAGCCAGCTTCAGAAATGCACGATGGGCCTTTTTCCATTGCGACGGCTGCCTGCACAATTTGCAGTGCAGACCGGTCATCAACTCGGCGTCAGGGGCCTGAGCGCAGTTCTCGCACTGGCTGGCATCAGACTCGGCCCCACAGTAATTGCAGTTGCCTCGGGCAAATGCCTCGTAGCCCCACACATCGCAATCGGGGCAGTACGGCTCGCTGGAATCGCGAAACTCGATCGAGCCCGCTTCACGCAACGCGTTGAACACCTCGCCAACCGCCTGGGCAAACCATGGATTGTTGTGCGGACGCATCCAGTTGTCGGGTTTGATGTTGATCGCCGCCAGCGACGCTTCGATGCGGTCGGAATTACGCCCGGCCAGCTCGACCGGATCAACGCCCTGCTCCAGTCCTTTGCGCAGCATGTAGGACTGGTAATCGTCGGAATACGACACCAGCACACAGTCGTGACCGCGCTGGCGCTGGACCCGGGTGAACACGTCAGCGGCCAGAAACGGGCCGGCGATATGACCTATGTGCAAATCGCCATTCGGGGTGGGCGGCGTGATGGTCACGATGTACTTACTCATC
This sequence comes from Pseudomonas sp. Pme6b, assembly GCF_058129925.1. Taxonomy (NCBI): domain Bacteria; kingdom Pseudomonadati; phylum Pseudomonadota; class Gammaproteobacteria; order Pseudomonadales; family Pseudomonadaceae; genus Pseudomonas; species Pseudomonas sp. Pme6b. Next base: position 3,224,218 of record NZ_CM176704.1, on the reverse strand, counting down.
GAGGCACCCCGTGGTTTCGCTGTGCTGAGCCACGAAAGCATTCACGTAGTTCATGTCCCACCACACCACATAGAAGTGGAAGTCCTCGGCGGAATCATTGATGACGTAATGATTGGTGTGTTTCGGAATCGCGGCGATATCGCCCACGACGAAATCCATCTGTTTTTCGCCGACCACCAGACGGGCGCTGCCCTTGATGGCAATGAAGATTTCCTGATCGATCTGGGTATGCGCTTCGCTGCTGGTGCCCGGACGGACCACGCACCAGCCGCCAGCGAACGGCATCGGGTAGCCTTCCCAAGGCAACAGACGACTGCCATCGAGCCCGTACTCGTGTACCAATGAGTCGAAGCGGGTTTTACGGTGTATATCGAACTTTTCCATGCTCAGTCCCGTACGTTTCAAGTCCGGTAAAGCATGAAATTGTTGCCAATTGTTGGCTATCCAATTGCCGGATAGCTCGGAGGTGAGAAATCGATTTTTGGAGATGGCTGGCCACGCAAACACGTGCGGGTCATATGTTTTTTGGCAATGACGGGTATCAATAACGCTGATAATTGAATCAGGGGCGGCGGTGTTACCGTTGTCAGCGATGAACGAACATATCTCCCGGCCTCGCGAATCCGCGTCGCGAGGCCAGTGAATCTCTGCTCTGCTTCATCACTCCTTTGGTTAGATCTTTTAAGCCACCCCGCTTGTGCGAGGTGGCTTTTTTTTGCCTAAAGATCAAACCCGTCCACCACATTGCGGCGCTCGTTCTCGCTGCGCATGTCGTAACTGGCGGTGGTCGAAATATGCGTGTGATGCGCAAGTTTCTGGGCAATCGACAGATCGAACTCTTCGATCACCCTGGTTATGAACGACCGCCGAAAATCGTGGGGCATGATGTTCACCCCCACCTGCCGCCCGCGTTGCTTGGCGATGAAGTAAATGGCATGTTTAGTGATTCTGTCGCGGGTGATGTGACTGCCGCGGCGAATCCGGTTGAACAGGAACGGGTCATCGCCCTGCCCCGGCTGCAGGCACGAGCGGCGCAGTTCCAGCCAGTCGTTCAGCGCCTTGAACGCCCACTCGGGGGCATATTTGATCAACTGCTTGTTGCCTTTGCCCAGCACCCGCAGGCTGCGTTCGGCGAAATCGATCTGTGACAGGTCCAGGTTGACCGACTCGGACTTGCGCATCCCAGAGCCGTACAGAATCGCAATGATTGCGGCGTCGCGACGCCCTTGCGGCCTGGGGTCCGCAGCGCAGGCCTCCATCAATTCACGAATCAGCGTGCGGCGGATATTACGGCCCTTGGCCAGACGCGTACCGCTGACCGGTTTGATCGAGCGAATCTTCAGTAATTGCTCGTGGCTGATCAGGTCGTGCCGCCAGGCTTCGTTCATTACACCGCGAATAGCGTTCACGTACAGCGAGGTGGTATTGGGTGCGTAGTCGTCTTCACGCAGCGTCGCGACCAGTGCGGTCACGTGGCCAGGCTGCAGGGTGTGCCAGGGAATGTCATGAATATCGACGTCAGCCATACCCAGACGATCTGCCGCGTCCTGCAAAACGTAAGTCATGGTCAGGCGGCTTGAGGGTGCCAGGCGGTCGAGATAGAGGCGCAGCGGCTTGTTGACGTCGGGCAGCGAAGGCTGGCTGACAATGCGTGCGTCCTGATCGGTACAAGGGTCTTGCGGCATGTGGAACGACGCCTTTTCTGGTGCAAGCGCGCGAACAGCTGCGGCGCTCTTCATTCATATTCAGGCAGCCGACTTTAGCACGAGGGCCCTGGTGCGACACCTCTGGCGCGGCTCGTTCAGCTCAGCAGCTTCAGCCCACCCGGCAATCATCGGTAACACCCTGCAGCTTGAACGACGCGCTGTCTGAGATAGCCTTGGCCGACTTTTCCGGCCCTCAAGGCAAGCACGTATCTTGATTCCGCCCCTCGTTAGCAAAGCACATGGCCGTCGCGACGCGGCTGCGCATTTCTGGTTGCTGGCCCATCAGGTCAGTCAGCGCAGCGAGGCCGAACGCCTGGCGAACATTCAGGCAGGCCTTGCGCATGGCTGGATCCGCGCGGTACGCGACGCGCTGGCCCTTGGCCCGCGGCAAATGGAGGCGCTGTTCAATGCATCAATTTCAACGCTGGAACGTCGCCAGCGCCAGAAACAGCCATTGGACCCCGTGGCTTCGGAGCGTCTGGACCGCCTCGCAATGATCGCCAGTCACATCCTTCGCGTGCTTGAAACACCCGAGCGCGCCGGTCGCTGGCTGGTGACACCCAACGCAGCAGTTGGCGGTTGCATCCCGTTGCAATTATGCGAAACCGGGCTAGGCACCGCCCGGATGCATCGCGCACTTGAACATGCGCAGTCAGGTGACAAGGGCGAACCCAGCGTTTTTTGACCGACTCAGCGCCCGGTGTCCACCACAACCCGGCCACGGATCTGACCCGCGATCAATTGCGGCGCGATGTCGATCACCTCGCTCAAACCGACTTCACGACTGATCAGCGGCAGCAGCGCCAAATCCAGGTCGCTCGCCAGCCTGGACCAGGCTTCCAGCTGGTCAGCGCGCGGGCGAGTAACGCTATCGATACCAGCCAGAGTGACGCCGCGCAGAATGAACGGTGCAACCGAGCCCGGAAACTCCATACCCTGCGCCAGACCGCAGGCCGCGACTACGCCGCGATAACGAATACCGGCGCACACATTGGCCAGCGTATGACTACCGACAGAGTCGATTGCCGCCGCCCATTGCTCCTTGACCAAAGGTCGCCCCGGCTGCGACAGGGTCGCCCGGTCGACGACCTGCGCTGCGCCGAGTTGATGCAAATATTCGCTTTCCGAAACACGCCCGGTGGAGGCAATCACCCGATAGCCAAGCCTGGCAAGAATAGCGATGGCGAAACTGCCAACTCCCCCATTGGCACCGGTCACCAGCACATCGCCGTGGTCGGGTGTCAAACCGTGCTTCTCAAGGGCCAGCACGCTGAGCATTGCGGTATAGCCCGCCGTGCCAATGGCCATCGCCTGCGCGGGCGTGAAAGCATCCGGCAATGGAATGAGCCATTCGCTCTTGAGCCGCGTCTTCTGTGCCAGACCGCCCCAGTGCCCTTCGCCAACACCCCAGCCATTGAGCAGAACCTTGTCGCCCACCTTGTACTCAGGCGTATCGCTGGCTTGCACCGTACCCGCCAGATCAATACCCGGCACCATCGGAAAACTACGCACAATAGGGCTTTGGCCGGTGATTGCCAGCGCATCCTTATAGTTCAGCGTGCTGTGCGACACGTTTATCGTCACGTCACCTGCAGGCAACTGTGCTTCGTCGATATCGGTCAGATTGACGCGATAACCTGCCTCGTCCTTGTCGATCAAAATGCCCTTGAACATGTGCGCCTCCAATTTAGACTGATCGTCTTTAAATAGCCCTGAAGAAAAAGTCATCGCGGTAAACCACGAAGATAACCGGCAATAAACGTGTTCAGCGGTGTGTCGCTTTTGACCAGCCGGGCGCGGAGCACCGCCCCTTCCCAGCCGATCCAGAAAAACGCGGCCAATTCATCGCAATCGGCACTTCTAGCCAACTCACCATGCGCCTGCGCGGCCCTGAGGCAGCAGGCCAGCTTTGACTGCCAGTCCAGCAGCGTCTGCTCCAGTACGGCACGAAACCCCTCCGGCAACAGACCGACTTCCTGGCCCAGATTACCGACCATGCAACCGCGTCGATAATCATGCCGCGCCATGCCGCTCTTGGCGCTTTGGACAAAGCCCACCAGTCGCTCCAGTGGCGAAAGCGCTTCGTCCAGCAGCCAGTGGTCCAACCGCTGTGCAAAATAGCGGGCGTATTCATCCAGTACCGCCCGGCCGAAGGCTTCCTTGCTGGTGAAGTAGTGATAGAACGAGCCTTTGGGGATGCCGATTTCCTTGAGGATGTAATCCAGCCCGGTGGCCGAGAAGCTTTGCTCGGTGAGCACTTCCAGACCGCGGCGCAACAGTGCCTCGCGGGTTTCGAGGTTATCGCGGTCCACTTTCGGTGGCCGCCCGGGGCGTCTGGTTTTTAAAGGCAATTGAGTCATGCAGGAATACTAGACCGATCGTTTTTTATGTCAACCTCGCCGCGCGGTCTATGTGTTGCGCCGGAAATGCCGTTTGCCATTCACGCTATTCTCGCGCTCAATGCCCTGTGCATGACTGCCCGAATACAAGCCGGAGAAACACATGAGCCAATGGCCGGACACCCGCATTATTGACCTGTTAACTATAGAGCTGCCGGTGCTGCAAGCGCCTATGGCCGGAGCCACCGGATCACAAATGGCCATTGCTGTCGCGAAGGCTGGCGGGCTGGCATCGCTGCCCTGCGCAATGCTGACCCCTGAGCAAATCGAACAGGAAGTCACCACCTTTCGGCAACATACCGGCAATCTGCCCCTGAACCTGAACTTCTTCTGCCATCAGGCTCCGGCCTACGATGCCGAACGCGCCGAGCATTGGAAACAGGCACTTAAACCCTATTACGAAGAGTTGGGGGCCGATTTCGATGCACCGACGCCCGTCTCCAACCGTGCCCCTTTCGACAGCGCCACCTGTGCTCTGGTCGAGCGCCTGAAGCCGGAGGTGGTGAGCTTCCACTTCGGCCTTCCCGAGCGAGCGCTACTGGAACGGGTCAGAGCCACCGGGGCAAAGATCATTTCATCGGCGACCACGGTCGAGGAAGCCGTCTGGCTGGAGCAGCATGGCTGTGATGCGGTAATCGCCATGGGCTACGAAGCCGGTGGTCATCGGGGCCTGTTCCTCAGCGATCAACTGCACACTCAAGTCGGCACTCTGGCGCTGGTGCCGCAAATAGTGGACGCCGTGCGCATTCCGGTCATCGCTGCGGGTGGTATTGCAGATGGTCGCGGGGTTGCGGCGGCGTTTGTACTGGGTGCCTCGGCGGTACAGGTAGGTACGGCGTATCTGTTCTGCCCTGAAGCCAGCGTCAGTGCACTGCATCGCCAGGCGCTGCACACTGCAACGGACAGCCAGACTGCGCTGACCAACCTCTTCACCGGGCGTCCGGCGCGCGGCATCGTCAACCGGATCATGCGCGAAGCTGGCCCCGTCAGCCCACTCGCCCCTGCGTTCCCTCTGGCAGGCGGTGCCTTGATGCCGTTGCGCGCACAAGCGGAAAAACAGGGCAGCAGTGACTTTACCAACCTCTGGGCAGGTCAGGCAGTTGGTATCAAACACCAGTTGGGTGCGACCGAACTGACTCGGCAACTGGCTGAAAACGCGCTGAAAATTCTCTCACCCCGGTAAAACAGTGCTTTCAGAACAACAGGCTATCGCTATATATTTAACTATATAGCGAAACGCCTTTATTTCGACGGCGTGCGTTTTCATCATCAAGGAGCTGTTCCATGCGAACGACCACGCTGCGCGCCATTCTCAAGTTCTCTGCCCTGGCCTTCGCCGTATCAGCTACAGCCAACGTGTTTGCCGACGAGGTGCAGGTCGCCGTCGCAGCCAATTTCACAGCGCCCATTCAGGCGATTGCCACTGACTTTGAGAAGGACACCGGCCACAAGCTTGTTGCTGCGTTTGGCGCTACCGGTCAGTTCTACACACAGATCAAGAATGGTGCCCCTTTCGAGGTGTTCCTGTCGGCCGACGACACCACCCCGGCAAAGCTTGAGCAGGAAGGCGACACCGTCAAGGGCTCGCGTTTCACGTATGCGGTGGGCACCCTGGCGCTGTGGTCGGCCAAGGACGGTTATGTAGACAGCAAGGGCGAAGTGCTCAAGGCCAATCAGTATCAACACTTGTCCATCGCCAACCCAAAAGCTGCCCCTTATGGTCTGGCAGCGACGCAAGTGCTGAGCAAACTGGGTCTGACCGACGCAACCAAAGCCAAGATCGTGGAGGGCCAGAGCATTACTCAGGCCTACCAGTTCGTTTCCACCGGCAATGCGGAACTTGGCTTTGTGGCCCTGTCGCAGATCTACAAGGACGGCAAACTGACCAGCGGGTCGGCCTGGATCGTGCCGGACGCCCTGCATGACCCGATCAAGCAAGACGCCGTCATCCTCAACAAGGGCAAGGACAACGCCGCTGCCAAGGCGCTGGTCGAGTACCTGAAAGGGCCGAAAGCCGCCGCCATCATCAAGTCCTTCGGATACCAGCTGTAAATGCCACTGGGAAGTGCCGACATCGCGGCGATCTGGCTGACACTGAAGCTGGCGTCATTGACCACCGTCATCCTGTTGATCATCGGCACGCCCATCGCGCTGTGGCTGGCGCGCACTGATTCATGGCTCAAGGGGCCGATTGGCGCGGTCGTCGCCCTGCCCCTGGTTTTGCCGCCGACAGTCATCGGCTTTTATCTGCTGCTGTTGCTTGGCCCCAACGGAGCTGTGGGCCAGCTCACCCAGAGCCTGGGACTGGGCACGCTGACTTTCAGCTTTGCCGGACTGGTGATCGGCTCGGTCCTGTACTCGATGCCTTTCGTCGTCCAGCCGCTACAGAACGCATTTGCAGCCATTGGCACCCGTCCGCTGGAGGTGGCAGCCACGTTGAGAGCGGGCCCATGGGACACGTTCTTCCACGTGATTCTGCCGCTGGCAAAGCCTGGCTTTATCACTGGGGCGATTCTGGGATTCGCGCACACGGTCGGCGAGTTCGGCGTGGTGCTGATGATTGGCGGCAACATTCCCGAGAAAACCCGCGTGGTGTCGGTGCAGATTTTCGATCACGTCGAGTCCATGGAGTACCTGCAAGCACACTGGCTGGCCGGAGCGATGCTGGTGTTCTCCTTCCTGGTGCTGTTGGCGCTGTATTCCAGCGGTAAATCCAAATCAGGATGGAGCTGAGTCATGGCCTCACCGATAGAAGTCCGCCTGCACATGACCTACCCGGATTTCACCGTGCGTACCGACCTGACCCTGCCGGGGTCGGGCATCACAGCACTGTTCGGGCCTTCGGGCTCGGGCAAGACCACCTGCCTGCGCTGCATTGCCGGGCTGGAAAAAGCTGGCCAGGGCTTCATTCGTGTTCATGATGAAGTCTGGCAAGACACTGAAAAAGGCGCTTTCCTCGCTCCGCACAAACGGGCGATCGGCTATGTATTTCAGGAAGCCAGCCTGTTCCCGCACCTGTCCGTGCGGGCCAATCTGGAATTCGGCATGAAACGCATCCCGCGTCAGCAGCGCAACATTCAATTGCCGCAGGCCACTGAACTGCTCGGCATCGACCATCTGCTGGAGCGCAGTCCTGACAAGCTGTCCGGTGGGGAGCGTCAGCGCGTGGGCATTGCACGCGCACTGTTGACCAGCCCGCGCCTGATGCTGCTCGATGAACCTCTGGCAGCGCTGGACGCCAGGCGCAAAAGTGAAATCCTGCCGTACCTCGAACGCCTGCATCGAGAGCTGGACATCCCCATGCTGTATGTCAGCCACGCTCAGGATGAGGTTGCACGCCTGGCAGATCATCTGGTGCTGCTTGAAGCCGGCAACGTACTGGCCAGCGGCCCGATTCGCGAAACACTGGCGCGGCTGGACCTGCCACTGGCCATGGGCGGCGATGCGGGCGTGGTCATTGAAGGCACGGTCAGCGCCTATGATCGTCATTACCAGTTACTGAGCGTGACGCTGCCCGACAGCACATTGTGCATGCGCGTCGCACACGCCGAAATGCAGATCGGCACCCTTCTGCGCGTCAAGGTTCAGGCCCGGGATGTCAGCCTGAACCTGCAACCCGACGATCAAAGCAGCATTCTCAACCGCTTGCCGGTCACGGTGATGGAGGAAGCGCTGGCTGACAACTCGGCACATGTGCTGGTGAAACTGGACGCCGGGGGCACGCCTTTGCTCGCGCGCATCACGCGCTACTCCAGTGACCAGTTGAACCTGCACAGAGGCCAGTCGCTCTGGGCGCAGATCAAGGCGGTTGCCGTACTGGCCTGATGCCCTGAAAACCGGTCAGTCAGCAAATAAACGGCACCACGGTAAAAGACCGAGGTCAGTGTTTTTAACTGCCTTTGGAAATTAGCCATGCCTGACTCGACTGCCATCAGCCAGCCCGCCAGTGACCTGCATTATGTAGACGACACTCAGCCGGGCCTTACGCGCAAGGTACTGCGCGGCAAATTCGCCTACTTCAACATTGAGGGTAAACGCATCAAGGACGAGTCGGAGATCAAGCGCATCAACGCGCTGGCAGTCCCGCCCGCCTACACCGATGTGTGGATCTGTGCCGACCCGATGGGCCACCTGCAGGCTACCGGACGTGACGCACGCGGCCGCAAACAATACCGCTACCACCCGCGCTGGCGCGAGATACGCGATCAGGACAAATACTCGCGCCTGATAGAGTTCGGTCATGCGCTGCCCAAGGTTCGCAAGCAGATAGAAGCACAACTCGCGCAGCCGGGCATGGGCCGGGAAAAGGTCATGGCGACGGTCATTTCATTGCTGGATGCGACGCTGATCCGCATCGGCAACAGCCAGTACGCCAAGGAAAACCGCTCATACGGCCTGACCACGCTGCGCAACAAGCATGTCGAGGTAAAGGGCGGCCAGATCCTCTTTGAGTTCCGGGGTAAAAGCGGCGTTGAACACAAGGTCAGCGTCAAAGACCGGCGCTTGGCCAATGTGATCAAGCGTTGCATGGAATTGCCGGGACAAAACCTCTTTCAGTACCTGGACGAAGATGGCGTGCGCCATGCGGTGACGTCATCCGATATCAACGCCTACCTGCAAAGCCTTACCGGCTCGGATTTCACCGCCAAGGATTACCGGACCTGGGCAGCGAGTGCGCTGGCGCTCGCGACGTTGCAGAAACTGCATTGGGAGCCGGAGGCCGACGCCAAGCGGCACATCGTCGATATGGTCAAGGCGGTCTCGAAACAACTGGGAAACACCCCTGCCATCTGCCGAAAATGCTACATCCACCCCGCAGTACTGGAAGGCTTCCTGCTCGGCAACCTGGCCAAACTCCCCCGCTCCCGGCAACGCAAAGGCCTGCGCCTGGAGGAAGTCGCCCTGGCGAGCTACCTGCGAATACTGGCTGACAAGGTCGAGGCTGTAGTGAACGATGCGGTGGTGAAAGAGAGCAAAGCCTGAGCCGTCTGAACGCTGCAAGTCAGCCTTTGCTCCAATAAAATTTCGTAGCCTCATGATTTACCAAGCATTTCCGGCAGGCAAAAAAGCGGCATTCCGAGTCATTTGTGACGCTTTCAAGCTTGCTTCATGGGGGCCGGGTGTATATATTCCCTGCTCTTGGCGCTACCGCCCCGATGGCGAAATTGGTAGACGCAAGGGACTTAAAATCCCTCGTCCTTTGGACGTGCCGGTTCGACCCCGGCTCGGGGCACCACATATATGAAGGGCTTACTGGGCATTTTGCTGGGTAGGCCCTTTTTGTTTTGTTCCGCAAAAACAGTCGTGGTCCGCAATTCTTGTTTCAATCCTCCGGCGGCCTTCAGCCCACCGACCACACCTCCAGATCTGAAGCACTCGACCGCTGAATGCTGTCACAGCGATTGGGGGTCGCTCTGCGCACGTCAAATACGCCAAAGAAAGCTCCATCGACCTTGACCCCGAACAGAAGACAGCGATGAAGAAGGATCAACCACGCAGTAGCCTTAATGAAAGCGGCGCAGAACATTATTTGTCCAGTTGAACACGGCAGTTTACAAGCGAGACAGATCGACGTTCATTTCAAACTGCTTGATGACATCAATCATTGCCCGGCTGCTTCTATCGATCGAGCCGTCCTGTGTCCAAAGAAACGGAAAGAACGAGAAGCATTGGTCTGAGCCAAGCGTTCTCAAGTCGTTACGCCAGCCTTCCCATCGCAATCCGTCGTAAAAAATAGCAATTCGGTCACTCAAAGCCCAGCTTAGAAAGTCCGTATAGCCAATTTCCAACTGTTCCCACTTCAACGTATCTGGCGCCCAGTAATACATCTCTCCAACATCATCGCCCAAGCCACCGCCATTGATAGCAAAGAACCCGCCGACGACATCGTCGGCAACAAGCAAGCAACCGTCTGCGCGACCTTCGTTCCAGTCAGCGAGATTTCGAGGCAATAGTGGATGGCCGGAACCCAAGACACGAAGCCAGCCGTGATCGATCAATAGCCCGCCCGTGTGGTAAGCAATGGTGCCCAGCGTTGATCTGGTTGTCACCTGAAGACGGGTGAGAACTCTCGAACTTTCGGCGGACGAAGGCAGCAATTGATGATTCACAGATGCGTCTGCCAGCATTTTCTCAACTAGAGGTAATGCAGGTTCCCGATGGTCTACAAGGTCTTTCAATTCTTTCATTGCTGATCCATGAGAACAGTAAACGTGGTATTTATGATGACTGTGTTCAGTCACTGATAGTGAGCCGGGGCCTGCGGGAAAACTGGTACACATCCAAGGTGCTGAATTCCAAATAGACAGAGTAACCATCGCCGTTACAAGTCGCACCCCTCCCGCTACGCAAGGAGCGACCATGCCACAATACACCTCGCCCGGCCCAGTCCAAATAGGCCCAGCTATCAGCACCCGGCTTAGGGTCCAACGCCTGACAGTGGTTGACACATCCACAGTTACTGCAAAGTAGGGTCCTCAACGTTTTTTCACCCCCCGACGTAATTGCCCTGAGCAATGTCACTCCTTCGAGCTTGAATGATTGACCGGTGCCAGTATTAACAGCGGATCAGAAAGCATATGGGGTTAGCGCATGGCAGACTTCCAGGCGGCGCTGAAGCCTCTTACGAAGGAACGAGCTCTTTTAGCGGTAAAGATGAGTCCCTACCAAAAGCAAACCTGACCTACTGAACACTCGGCTTCTTAACAAGCATCCTCACCAGCCCACCAGACTGGTAAGCGCGAGCAGCGGCCTCTTTACGAATCAGGCGTTCCGATTCAGTTGTTCATTCAGCATGGAGACGATGCCGATATGGCTCACAGCAGATGCACGGCAGATTCATGTACCTCTCACGAATGACGGCGTTGAATCCGGTTTGAGCATCTCTTATGAAGTCCGCCCCGCTCTTCAGCTTCTGCTTGAAGATTTTGAGATCTCGTGGCTCTAGGTCGGCAATTGCGTTTCGCGCCGTGTCTCTGTTCGCCGGCACGATCGCAAGCATGCAACCCGGGCCGCCGCCCCCCCACTGATGACGACGTTACAAATGCGAGGCACACGCTGGACTCATGCTCTTCCTCTTGGAAATGTTCAGGTTTGAAAGCATCATCTCCAGCCCCCTACTCAGTTGCCAGGCGCGGTCGTACAGATCCCGGATCTACTGCCTACTTTTCCCTGAATACTCTTGTGCAGATTCGATCGACAACAAATGCCATAGCGATCATCCAGCCGACGAAAAATACTGTCCGTGTGCCGTGATCTATTCCAGGTATCTCAAACCCAAGCCACGCACCTGCAAACATCAGAGGCACAAACAAAACAAGGGCAAGCAATCGTTCTAAAAGCCTGTTCACACTTGAAACTCCACATAAAAAGCGTGAGTCAGTTTAAGCCTTTTCATGTTGCCAGAGCCCAAGGCGCTGACTTCTCGCCCTCGGAAATATGCAAGGCTGCCCTTTCAGTTGAAATGGGTCGTAAAACCAGAACCATGAAGACGGTTCAGCAAAATCCACCTGAGATAGCCTATCGACGGGACGATGGCGACCGTTTCAGGTATCGCTGCAAACTGGAGAGTGAGCGAGTCATTTGGAGAACATCCCTTTAGGGAATCTCCGAACAAGTCCCGGTTATGCGAAAATCGCCTGACCACCTGATCCGAGCCTCCCATGAGCCAGATGAGCTTTTCCGATTTCGAATATGCCAGCAAGCGCAAGCAGACACGCCGCGAACGCTTCCTCGCCGAGATGGATCAGGTCGTCCCCTGGACAGGTCTGCTGGGCCTGATCGAACCGTTCTACCCCAAGGCCGGCGGTGGCAGAAAACCTTATCCGCTGGAAACCATGCTGCGCATTCACCTGCTGCAGAACTGGTTCTCCCTGAGTGATCCGGCCATGGAAGAAGCGCTCTACGAAATCACCCCCATGCGCCAGTTTGCACGCCTGACGTTGAGTGCGCCGATACCGGAAGACACCACGATCATGAACTTCCGGCACCTGCTGGAGAAACATCAACTGGCTCCTGCAATCCTCGCGGTCATCAACGGTTATTTGCAGGAAAAAGGCCTGTCGCTGCGCCAGGGCACCATCGTCGATGCCACCATTATTCATGCCCCAAGCTCGACCAAGAACAAAGACGGCGAGCGTGATCCCGAGATGCATCAGACAAAGAAGGGTAACCAGTATTTCTTCGGTATGAAGGCCCACATCGGCGCTGACGTTGAGTCTGGACTGGTTCATCACGTCCATGGCACTGCGGCCAATGTGGCCGATGTCACTCAAGTCGCCGAACTGCTCCACGGGGAAGAAAACGCGGTCTATGCGGACGCTGGCTACACCGGTGTCGAGAAGCGTGAAGAGCACGAAAATCGTAACGTGATCTGGCAAATCGCGGCGCGGCGCAGCACGTATTCCAAGCTGAACAAACGCAGCCTGTTGTACAAAGCCAAGCGCAAGATCGAGTACTGCAAAGCGCAGACACGCGCCAAGGTCGAGCATCCGTTTCGGGTCATCAAGCGCCAGTTTGGTTACGTGAAAGTACGCTTTCGTGGGCTGATGAAAAACACGGCCCAACTGACCACGCTGTTCGCCCTGTCGAACCTGTGGATGGCTCGAAAGCGACTAATGGGTTTGGGTGAGTTGCGCGCTTAACACGGAAAACCGAGCGAAAAACGCGCTCGACTCACACTGCATCAGACCGTTTTCAGAAAAATAGCGCTATGTGCCTGGCAAATTACGGCTTGCCACCGCTGCGCGGCAAGTTGATCGGAGCATCCTTAGCGCGCTGGTCAACTAAACGTCGGAAAATCCTGATGTAAATTCCGAAATCTGATTAGGATCCAGATTGCCTGTCTGGTCGTACGATAACGGTTAATACATGACAATTAATTGTAAGTTTGCACGGAATTAAATTGCAAGGTGGCTGTCGGTCAGCTATTCACCTGAATAATGGCTGAACAACAACTTGATGACGTCTGTGTGTGACTCATGCAGAACGCTGGAAAGGAGATTTATTCATGTCAGAACCGCGCATTCGTGCCCTCGCTCTTTGCGTTTTTCACCACCAGGGAAAAATACTGGTCAACGAATTCCACGACGTCGTTGGAAAGCAAACGCTTTTTCGCCCTCTTGGCGGAGGCATAGAATTTGGCGAACGGAGTATCGATGCCGTGGTCCGGGAAGTGTATGAAGAACTGGGCTTTTCGATCAGCAACGTTCGGTTGATTGGCACGTTGGAGAGCATTTTTACCTACGCGGGCAAGCCAGGGCACGAGATCGTGCAGGTCTACGATGCAAGATTTGACGACGCAGAAATCTATAAGAAGCCCTGGCTGGATGGCCTTGAAAGCGACGGGGCAACTTTCAAGGCCGCGTGGCATTCTGGTTCCAGTTTTACCCGCGAATCTACGCTTGTACCTGAAGGGCTGTTTGATCTACTCAAGAATGCGTCTCTGCTGGATTAATGTGCTAACCGGCAGCAGGTGCTTCATCCCTGTCCAGTCGTCGCAAAAACTCCTCCCGTTTGTCATGGTCCGCTTGTTCCTTGGCCAGCAACCCAGGCAACAACTCACTCGCCTGCTGCGCACTCAGAATGAACACTCCGTCGTCATCGCCAATGGCAATGTCTCCCGGATTAACAACAACCCCACCGATATTAATCTGCCCATTGAGTTCGCCACATTCCCCCAGGCTTCGCGTGGTCACAGCACTGATACCTCGGCTGAATACCGGCAGACGATGTTCGCGTAAGGCGGCGACGTCGGTAACCGCGCCTGATATGACTACGCCGGCCAGGCCTTTGATGAGCGCGGCCAGGGTGCGCAGCTCGCCCCAGCAGGCGCAATGATCGTCGCCGACGCACTCAATGACCAGCACGTCGCCAGGCAGGCTGTTAAGCAATGCATCGCGCAGGATGCTGCCGTCGGGTAGCTGTACTTTGACTGTAACCACGTTGCCGACCAGTCGCGCGCCGTCGAACAGCGGTCTGATCCCTGGCAGATAACCACTGTCAGTCAGGTGGCCGATGGTGGAGGCGGCAATGCCCCGGTATTGCTCTATCACGGCGTCACTGAGTTGTTGCTGACGGTGTGCAATGTGCTTGTTCATCGACATTTTTTTGGCCTCAATAACGGGCAGGTCGAGCAATACTCGACGGGGTTGCTGGCGTCGTAATAGAAGCAACAGGTGCGTCGAAAACGGATGCTTTTGCCCTCTGCTTCCAGCAAAACCGGTGGGCGGCGGAAGTGTTTCAGCGGGTTGTAGTTCAGGCCGAACAGTGCCGGCTCGGCCTGATTCAGCAGCCAGTCGAAATCTGCTTCATAGCGCTGTCGAATCGCCGGGTCTTCAACCTTTTCCATACGTTTGTCGTACAGCGAATAGACACGTACGGCGGTGTTTTCCCAAAGGATGCGCCGGGAAATGCCAGTGATACGGTTGAAGGTCTCCCACAGAGGCTGCAACAGGTCGCGGAACAAGGTGCCGACAATCACCTCCCGCCACGCCTCGCGAGTGCCCGGCTCATAACCCGCAGGTGTTACGTCGTCCAAGGGCATTGAAGAGGTCCACAGGCCCTCCTCGTGTGCGTATTCAATCACGCTATTGTCCAGCGACAGGATCAAGCCCTTGTCGTAGACCGACATGGCGTAAAGGCAGGCACCGGTGCTCAGGAAAGAAAAGCGCTTGGCCAGCAGCGACGCGGTGATCGCCTGCGTCGGAGAGCCGATGACCGGCCCCAATGCTGCAAGCAATTGTTCGCACACCTCGTCGTCCAGCAATGCACGGGCTGGCAACGAGCGGGTATCGCGGTCAACTGCGTGTTTGAGGCGCAGCGCCCCGGACAGCAGCGCCCATTCAGGCTCGCTGAAAGCCTGTGCCAGGCTCATTGCGGCAGTTCCCGGCCAAAGGGAATGCACAGCGGCGTACCAAAGAACGGGTCGGCGATGATCCGGCAATTAAGGCCGAAGACCTGCTTGACCAGTGCTTCACTGAGGATGTCGGCCGGACGTCCCTGGGCAAAGGCGGTGCGCTCGTGGACGGCGACCATGTGATCGGCATAACGGCAAGCCAGGTTCAGATCATGCAGGACCATGACGATGGTCTTGCCTTCCTGGCGATTGAGGTCGCGTAACAAGTCCAGCACTTCGATCTGATGAGCCAGGTCGAGAAAGGTCGTCGGCTCATCCAGCAATACGATGTCGGTATCCTGGGCCAGCGTCATGGCGATCCACGCGCGCTGACGCTGGCCGCCTGACAGCGCATCAACGGGCCGCTCGGCCAGTTCCTGCATACCGGTCTGCGCCAGCGCCCGTTCGACCATGGCTTCATCCTGAACGGACCACTGCTGCATCCAGTTCTGATAGGGATAACGGCCCAGTGCCACCAGCTGACGTACGCTGATGCCTTCCGGGGCGCTTGGCATTTGCGGCAGAATCGCCAGTTCGCGCGCGACCGTAGCAGTGGATTTCTGGTGGATATCGCCACCGTTGAGCACCACAGTGCCCTGCTGCGGCTTGAGCAGACGCGCCAGGGATTTGAGCAAGGTGCTTTTGCCGCAACCGTTACTGCCGATCAGAACGGTCACCTCGCCCGCGGGCAACTGCAGATCAAGGCTGTCGATGATCACCTGCCGCTGGTAACTCAGGGTCAGGTCGTGGGTTGCGATTGACGCCATCCGTAATTCCTTAATGCCGCTGGTTGATCAATAAATAGAGAAAAACGGTGTGCCCAGCACCGCGACAAAAATCCCTGCAGGCAGGTCCAGTGGCAGGAACAGCGTGCGGCCAGCCAGATCGGCGAGCATTACCAGGTTGGAACCGATCAGCGCCGCCATCAGCGCCTGTCCGGTAAACCCCGGTGGCATCAGGCGTTTGGCAATGTGTGGTGCAATCAGGCCGACAAAGGCAATGGCCCCGCCCCACGCAACCGCCAGACCTGCAAGCGCAACACTCACCAGCAGCAGCCCGGCGCGCAGCCATTGCACACGCACACCGATGCCCTGAGCCAGATCATCATCGAGCTGCTGCATGCGCACCTGTCGGGCGAGCAGCACCAGCAGCGGCAAAGTCAGCGCCAGCCAGCCCGCCAGGGCGCGAGGCTCCGGCCAACTGGCACCATACACGCTCCCGGTCAGCCAGACATAAGCCGACAAGGTAGTGGTCAGCGGGCTGAACACCAGAACGAATGTCGTCACCGCTGCCAGCAGGGCCGACACCCCTACCCCGATCAACACCATGCGCAATGGTGAAGCGCCCTGATTCCACGCCAGCAGATAGATGACCAGTGCGGCAAGGCCTGCACCGCAAATCGCCGCCAAAGGCAGGAATTGCGCCCCCAATGCAGCCGAGAAAAATGACAGATACAACACTGCCGCCGCACTGGCACCGCTGGTGATACCCAACAGGTCCGGCGAAGCCAGCGGATTGCGGATGATGCTTTGCAGGATCAGCCCGGACACCGCAAGCGCCGCGCCGACGAGTGCTGCCAACACCAGTCGGGGCATGCGCAGTTGTTCGACGATGAAAACCAGACTTGCATCCGCCTGACCGGTAAAAACATTCAAAAGGGTCGCGGGCGACAGGTTGATTTTGCCCACAGCCAGCGAGCCCAGAGCGATCAGCAATGTCAGCGTTGCGCCGATCAACAGACGTATCAATGCAGTCAGGCTGAACTGCCTGGAAAAACCGCGGTAGCGCAGGGTCAGATGCCTATCCATAACGTGCCCCCCGGCGAACCAGCGCAATAAAGAACGGCGCGCCGAACAGTGCGGTCATCACGCCCACCGGCACTTCCTGAGGCACGATCACCACCCGCGCCAGCGTATCGGCCAGCAGCAACAGCGTTGCGCCCAGCAACGCGCAGCCGGGCAGCAGCCAGCGATGATCGATGGACAGTGTCTTGCGTACCATGTGCGGCACCAGCAGCCCGATGAAACCAATGCTCCCGGCCAACGCTACAGCACTGCCCGCCAGGACAATGATCACGATGCTCATCAGCAGGCGAATCAAGCCTGTACGCTGGCCCAATGCGGTTGCGATGGTTTCTCCGGTATTGAGCACGTTGACCTGCCCGGCCAGCACCAGTGACCCGGCCAGTGCCACAACCACGCATATCAGTAATGGCGCGGCGGTGGCTAGATCGCGTTCCGACAAGGAACCGGCCAGCCAGAACAATACGGTGTCCAGACCGTCCTGATTGACTACCAGTAACGCCTGACTGAACGCAGTAAACAGCGCGGTAATCGCCGCGCCGGCCAACACAATTCGCAATGGGTTGAGACTGCCCTGCCCGCGGTTGCCGATTATCCAGACAATAGTCCCTGCTACCGCCGCGCCAATGAACGCGCACCACAGCCACTGGCTCATTGACGAAAGCGCAAACAACGACGAACAGGCAATGATCGAAAACGTCGCCCCGGCATTGATGCCGAACAGACCGGGCGAGGCCAGCGGGTTGCGCGTCAGTGCCTGCATCAGCGCGCCAGCAACCGCCAGACTGGAACCCACGGCGACGGCCATCAGGGTTCGCGTCAGGCGCGTATCGAGCAGCACATGCTCGATAGCGCTAAGCGCATCGGGCTGCCACACACTTCGGACAATCGCAGAGGGCGATATCCAGGTGGCTCCGGTTGCCAGGCTCAATCCCATGCACGCTATCAACACCAACAGTCCCAGACCCAGTTTTACCGCAGCGGTCATGAGGGACTATCCGCCATGGCCACGCGAGCGATTTCATCGAGCATGCGGTTGGCACCCAGAATGCCACCGGACAGGCTCCAGGCAACGGCATCCACGCGCCATACCTGACCATCCTGCGCTGCGCGCAACTGTTGCCAGAACGGGTGTCGGACCAGCTTGTCGTAGTTTTGCTGCGCGGCTTTGCTGTCCGCGCGCTGAAAAATGAAAAACAGGTCGGCATCGACCACAGGCAAACTCTCTTTGCTGCTGAGTTTAAGGGAAACGCCCGTTGCTTCGCGGGCAGTGGGCGTCCAGGCGAAGCCCAGTTCGGTCAGCACCGAACCTGCAAAGCTGGCGGGCAGATAGCTGCGGATATGATCTTCACGAATGTCGAGCACCGATACGGTGATCGGCCAGCGCCCGGCGAATTTTTCCTGCAACTGACTGCGTAACGCCGTCACACGCTGTTGCCATTGGTCAAGCAGGTCCATGGCTTGCTGTTGACGCAGCATGGCAGCGCCCATCATCGCCAGCGTGCGCTTGAACTCGAACACCTCTTCCAGCATCAGCACGGGGCTGATCTGCTCGAGCAACGGCGCGATGCGTTGATGGCGAAAGCGTGATGCGACGATAAGATCGGGTTTGAGCAGCACGATATCTTCAAGGCTAGGCTGGGTTTCCAGGCCCACATGCGGTACCACCGCCAGCGCCGGGCGCAGGTAGCGGTACATCGGTTTTTCGCTCCAGGAATCCACCACGCCGCACGGCGTCACGCCCAGGGCCACGGCGCTGTCGGACGCCCCCTGAAACAAGGTGACGACTCTTGGTGGCGTTGCGCGCAATGGCTCTGCCCAGGCAATGCCGGGCAGCGCCAGTAACCCCAATGACAGGCGCAATACCGTGCGCCGCGAAGGATGCAAATGTTGGTCAGGTTGCACGGCGCAACCTGTGGAACGGGTTGACCACCTCGCCCTTGCCGAACGGCATGCTGCCCGGTCCGCCTGCGCGCTCGATCATGGGTGTAAGCAGGAGTTTTTGCGGCCAGTTGGGGGCTTCGAACAGTTGATGCCTGATCATGGCACGCGCCTCGTCGTCAAATTCGATGGTTGTAATGAGATTATCCAAAACATCGCGCAATACCGTCCACAGCGCTGTTAACGGTACCTCATACACCTGGGCCAGAGTATCCATGATTGCCCGCACGTTTACCTGAATGCCCAGTGTCTGCAGCCAGAACAACAGGTCTTCAGGACGGTCATGATAAAGCGTATTGGCATGGCCTTTCTTGATTCGATATTCCGGGTCGCGCATGCCGTTACGCTCAAGCCAGGGCACGAAAATACGCAACGAGTCGTGGTCGCGCAACAACAGCCCTTGTGCCTGACCGGCTTTCCAGACCATGACTGCGTTCTGGCCATGCACCTCGCCGAGCATGCCCAGGCGGAACATGCGCAGGTTGATGTCGAAGAAACTGTGGCTCAGCTCGCGGAACAGTGTCAGTACCGAAGCCTGATTGCGCGGCAGGTCGCGATAGTCCATCCACTCATCGAAGAAATGCCGATTGCTGCCTGGCAACGGTGTACCCAGCGCCGCCATCGGCAGCAGGCGACATTCCGGATCGTCGAGCAAAGCTGCCGGATAGCCTCGCACCATGGCCGAAAGATGCCGGGGGCCTTCGTCGAACAGAGTGGCTTGGGGTGGCATGAACGCCCACCATTTGCGTTCGTCGCACAGGTGCAGCGAGCGACTCAGGGTTTCATCCTTGTCGACAACCTGGCGCAACAGTTTTTCACTCAGCCCGCCGTTGATCATTTTCACCGCTGGCAGGTAGCGGGACGCGCCGAGCGAATAGATCGCCATGGGCAATTTGAGGTAATCGGGGCTGTCGAGGCACGGTGTCATCGAACGCAGCGATGAGGTGGCGTATACCGCGGCCTCGTTGAAGGCCAGACGTTGACAATCGCCCCTGGTGAAGGCATCGCCCAGTTGGACCTGCAGAACATGCTCGAATTGCCAAGGATGAACCGGCAGCGCAACGTGACTGTCGGCAATGCCGCGCTGTTGCAGTTCCTGCTCAAGGACAGCTTGCAGATTCTCTGGCAGCAGGTGGCGAGCAGGGAAAGACTCGTGCAAATCCCCTACTCCGTCACCGCATTGCAGCAAGGTTTTGTCGACGGCGACCCAGTTCAGCGCCACCGGCCGGGCAAACTCAGCCTGATACTGTTGGTATTCCTGCTCGTTCAAGCCTTGCTTGGCTTTGGCCAGTGGATGGTATGGGCGATCACGTAGCGAAGCCCACTGTTCCATCGTCCTGAAGAACGTAGCGCCATCCTGTGCCATCAGGTTGTGCTCGTCGACTTTATGGTCCAGCGACAACGCGGTCTGCCAGACACTGATGCGCAACACCTCCAGAAACAGCGCTATGCCCTTTTCATTGTCCTGGCGCTCGCTGTCCTGAAGCAGGGTTGTTTTACCGGCGAATACCCATTTCATGAACTCTTCCGGGGACAACTGTGTCCAGCGCTCAGCCTGACGGCCCAGCACCGGCGTGCCGGGCACTTTCTCCCATTGTTGAGTAATGCCTGGGCGCAGCGCGGCGCTGATGAAGCGCTGCTCCGAGTCATCGCAGCACCATTCCCAGATTTGCTGTGTGCTGCTCTGCCCTTCAAGTTTTGGGGCGTGCGGGTGGCGCGCTTGCCAGTGAGCGGTGTCCTGCAGGCTCAATGGCTCGCGGCCAAAGAAATCTTCAGCCAGCAGGCAATCGACCAGATCCTGCATGACCAGGTCAGCGGCGAGTGAAGTGAAGTTCATCGGATTATTTTCCTTCTGCTGAATGTTGGGCCAGACGCGCCTGAAGTGCGCGAAAGGCAATGCCACGCTCATCGCCGAGGACGAAGGCATTGACGCCGCGAGCCTGCCAGCGGGCAGCGTCGCCGTCTTTACGGGGAATGGTGCAATAGGCGACGCCTGCTGCCTTGGTGGCTTGCCAGGTGGCCAGCAACGCTTGTTGTACATCGGGTTGATCGATCTGCCAGGGCATCCCGAGTGACTGCGACAGGTCTGCGGCCCCTTCCAGAATCATGTCCAGCCCCGGCACACGGGCAATCTCGGCGGCGCGGCGCACGCCTTCGGCGCTTTCGATCATCGCCACTACCATGATCTGTTGATTGGCGGCTTCAACGTACTGCGCCAGGCTGTGCTTGCCGAACGAGCCGGGACGACCGGCGTTGAGGCTGCGGCGGCCCAGCGGGTGGTACTTGCAGGCGGCAATGGCATCCGCCAGTTGCTCGGGGCTCTCGATCATCGGCAAAACGATGCCCTGCGCACCGCCATCAAGCAGGCGCAGCAGGGTTTTCGGGTTTAGATCGGCGACCCGCACCAATGGCGTGAGGGCGTAGCTCTCTGCAACACGGATCATGTTCTCCACGGTTTCCGGGTTGATCAGCACGTGTTCCATGTCGATGATCACGAAGTCGAAACCGGCCTCGGCGATCAACTCGATGGCGGCCGGGGCCGGGATCGAACTGATTAGCCCGTACACAGGCTGTCCGCTGCCAAGTCTGCTCTTGAGTGTATTGGTCCTCAGCATCATTGCGGCCTGTAGGTATGCAGCGGGTTAGGCACCGAGCGGAAGCGACGCTCACCGTCACCCAACAGGCGGCGCTTGGTCAGTTCTTCCACTTCATAGGATGGTGCGAAGACGTCAAACAGCTCGAAGCGCTCGCGATGCTGCGGGTGCGCACGCTGGTAGTCGAGAATGACGTCGGCGGTCATCTGCCAGAACAGCGCCTCATCCAGCTGGTATTGCTGGCGCAGGAAGATCGCCATTTCGGCCAGGCAGATGAAGAAGAAACAGTCGCAGGAGAAGTCGCGTACCGCATTCACGTCATCGGTAATGATGAACGAGTTACGGTTGAGTTTCGCGTGGCTGTCGGGCAGCGGGACCAGCTCCGGACACAGTTCAGGGCGGCCAAGATGTGCGGGTGAGTAACGCACACCGTCGTGGAAGTCCTTGAGGGCGATACGCTGCGGCCAGCCCTGCTTGACGATAAGCACGATGTTCTGACCGTGAGACTCCATGCCGATGCCCTCGGCGTAGAGCATATGGATGATCGGAGGCACCGTGACCTGCAGCAATTGGCGGGTCCACTCCTTGACGCCGTACTGGCGGATCCACGCATCGATGAACGGTGCCTGCTCACCATCGCCATAGCGGTTTTCCACATGGCTCAGGCCATTGAACGGCACCGCCTGCTCATCGTCCTTGAGGTACTGATGCAGGCTTTCGCGCCATATTGCACCCAGCGTGCCGTAGGTCTGCGCCGAGCGCGCTTCCGGCAGGTGGCGATAGTCGTAACTGACACCGGCAACTTCGCCGAGAATCACAAAATTCAGCGCACGCGCAGTGCTGTCGGTGGCGATCAACTGGTGCAGCCAGTCGGTGATGATCGGACCGTTGAGCACCGTATGCCGCGCCAGAATGCGCGTGCTGGAGGTGTTGGTCATACTCATCGCCAGTTTGACGTAAGGTCGTTTGGGCTGGCTGGCATTGGCCAGTGTACGAATCGACTGCTGAGCCTTGTAGACGTCGGTCGAGGTGCCCAGGTAAATCAGCTCGCCGCTGGCCAGTTCCGGGTAGAAAGTCGACACCGTGACGTTGTCCCATTGCCACGGATGCACTGGCATCAGTTGATAATCGTCAATGGATTTGCCCTGCGCGGCCAGGTCCCGGGACATTTCCTGCCAGCGCTGTGTGCCCAGTTCCTGGCGGATAAACGCCTGGAAATCCATGTTGCGCGCATGACCGACCGACGCGCTCGATTTCGCCACTGCCAGCCAGACCACCCCGAACGGCGTAGCAAATTCGGGCCCGTAGTGACGGTTGTCAGCCAACGAAAAACCGATCCTTGACTTGTAGCACGGGTGGTAGCTGTGGGCGTCCATGAAGTGCTGCTCCAAAGCGTCAACGTCCAGCTCATGTGCGGGTTTTGCGGGCTGATAACCCTGACTGCGCGCTTGCAGGTCCTTAAGTTGGGTTTGCTCGATTTCCTGGATGAAGCGTGCCAGGTGCGGGCTGTCTTTGAACGGGCTGAGTAGCTCGCTCAACGCCAGATGCAAATCCGGCACGCTACGCTCCCCGGCGCTGTCCAAGCGTTCAAGGGTGGCGTGATCCAGGCGTATCAGCTCGAAGCTGGTACTCAGCAGGCCTTCGCAGTGGTACTCCACACCATCACTGACAGCGACAGTGAAACGATGCCGATGATCGTCCAGCGGCTCGCACCGATAAGGCAGTGCAGCCTCGTACAGCAAGGTTTGCAGCAATTGACCGATTACCCGGCGCTGTACTTGTTGGTAGCGCTCGGGGTTGATATCAGCCAGCCAGGCACCGGTGGCCGTTGAGGGTGAAACGGTGTTGCGTTTCAGCGGTAAAGGGGTAGCCATGTTCATACCTCGAACGAAAAATTATCAGGGTTCGACCGCGCCGGGCTGTGCCTCGGTGCGTTCGTCGTTAAGGGGGAAACGCCAGGCACACGGCAGTGCCAGCAGGATCAGCAGGCCGGTGGCAATGAAGACTTCATTGATGGCCGAAGGCGTGGCGGCCGGTCCCGCAGTGTTCAGGCGAAATTCCAGCCACAGCGAGGCGATGACAATTGCCAGCGACGCCACAAGACGGCGGGAAATGTTGTTCATCGCAGCGCCCTGCGTGACCATCGGCTCGGGCAAGGCATTGAGCCCAGCCGTCGTCACCGGCATGTAGGACAGCCCGAGGCCTGCGCCACGAATCATCATCAGCATGAACACCACGCCGATCGCCGTATCCGTCTTGAGCATGCCCAGCGCCAGGGTTGAAGCACCGGTCAGCAGCAGGCCGATGGCGACTACGGTGCGCGGACCATGCCGGTCCAGCGCCTTGCCACCCCACTGCCCGAACAGGCTGGCGAACGCGGCGGTACACAGCAGGGCCAGGCCGGTCCAGATCGGGTTGTAGCCCAGTACCGTCTGCACCAGCAGCGGCAACAGGACCAGACATTCGAACATGCCGACCGACTGCACGACGGCAACGATCACGCTCAGACGGTAACCGCGCAGGTTGAACAGACGCAGATTCAGCAGCGGTGCCTTGCGACTCAACTCGACCCTGACGAAAGCAATCAGACAGGCCACTGCGACCAGCACCATGCCCTGATTGAACGGGTCGAGCAGCGCTTGAGCGTGATGCATGCGGCTGATGGCGATCATCAGCAAGCCGATGCCCGAGGCAACCAGCAAATAGCCGATCAGGTCGAACGGTTTGCGCTCGACAGGCTCGGAGTCTGGCAGCACGCCGACACCCAACAGCAAGGCCAGCAGGCCGATGGGCACATTCATCAGGAACAGCGAGCGCCAGCTGAACCACTCCAGCATCAGGCTGCCGCACAGCGGCCCCAATGCCGGAGCGAGCATTACCGCTGCGCTCCAGAGCCCGGTCACCCTGCCCCGCTCATGCTTTTCATACACGGAGAAAATGATCGCCAGCGACAGTGGGATCATCAACCCGCTAGCGATGCCCTGCACCACCCGCGCAGTGATCACCAATGCGATGGAGTTGGCCAGCGCGCCCAGCAGGGAGCCACCGATGAACAGCGCCACGCCCCACAGGTACAGGCGTTTGCGGCCAATGCGCTGACTGAGAAAGCTGGTCAGCGGCATGGTCATGCCCATGCTGGTCATGAACCCTGCAACGATCCAGGTGGCCAGCAACGGACCGACCTGAAACGCCTCCATGAAGGTTGGCAGCGCCGGGTTGAGCGAGCTATTGCTAAGGCTGACAGTCAGCGTACCGAGCAGCACATTGAACACCACCCAACGGCGTGGGACGTTCAGACTCATGTGCGAACCCGTTCGCCGTTGCGCACAAAGTGCTGTATCGGTCTTGGGTGGCAGAGAAAATCGACATGGGAGATGTTGTAGCCGTAAGCCCCTGCCAGCGGCAACACCAGCAGATCGCCGATGTTCACGCCTTTGAGCGGCTGCTGGCGGCTCAATACGTCCTTTGGCGTACACAACTGGCCGACCACGGTGTAGGCCTGCTCCTCAGATGCGCCCGTCGCTGGCGCACACGGCACATGGATAACCGGATGGTCATGGCCTTGCGCAACCGGCAGACGAAACTGGTGAGTGCCGCCGCGGCAGACCAGAAAATGCTCGCCGTGGCTGGTTTTGCTGTCCAGCACCTCGATGGCGTAATAGCCGCAATAGGCGCTGATGAAACGTCCTGGCTCAAAGCGCAGGATCGGCGCATCACGCTGCTCGCCCAGGCGTTTTTCCAGATAGCGGCACAGGCGCTGCCAGTCGAACTGCTGACTGTTCAGATAATCGACGCCAATGCCGCCGCCAACGTTGAAATGGGTCAACTGCTCCGGGTAGCTGGCCAGTGCTTTCCATTCCTGCCAGCGCTGCAGGTAGAAATCCAGCAACTGCTCGTGACGCTCAACCGACATCTGATGGGACATGGCGTGTACATGGAAACCCTTGAGCGTCAGGTGGCTGGCGCCGTCTAAGCGCCTGATCGCCTCGGCCAGATCGGTTTCGTCAATGCCGAACGGTGTGGCGGTGCCAGCCATCGCCAGCTTGCTCGACTGCGCGGCTGGCAACTGAGGGTTGATGCGCAGAAACACCGGCTGCACGCGCCCGGTTTCCTCTGCCAGATGTTGCAGTCGCGCAATTTCGTTGAGGCTTTCCAGATGGATGGCTTCAACCTTGTTCAGCAACGCCGAGCGCAAGTCGGAGTCAAGCTTGCCAGGGCCGGAGAACACGTAAGGTTTGCGTGTCGGGCAGGCCATCACACGCTCGATCTCGCCCCCCGAAGAGATTTCAAAGCCACTGACCAGCGGCGCGAGGGTTTCCAGCATCAATGCTTCGCTGTTGGCTTTGATCGCGTAATACAGCTCTACGCCCGCAGGCAGCGCTGCCATGACGTCAGTGACATGCTGTTGCAACGCATCCAGATCGTAGACGAAAGCCGCCAGCGGGTCGGTTTCCAGTGCCTGAGCTTCTTTGATGGCGCCCAGTACGGTTTCCGGCAACTTATGCATAACGTGCCTCCTTGGCCCATGGTGAAGCGAGGCGCACATAGTTGGCCTCACGGTCGGCCTTGGCGGCGAGCCGGACCTTCAGGTTGGTCTTGCAGGCAATTGACTGGCCGGCGATCAGCGCGTCCAGTTCTGGCGCGGGCAGCACCAACTCGTCGCGGATGCGTTGCAACTGCCGCTCGACCCGCTGCCACATCAGCGGCGCGAGGTGCGGACGTTCCCAACTCAAGGCCAGCACGGCCTCGGACAGGTTGTTGACCAGCAGGCAATAGGTGATGCGGTTCCAGCCTTGTTCGCGGGTGTAGAGCAATGACTGTCTAATCCGCGGGTGCAGCCCGACCTGAATCGCCTTGATGCCCAGTTCATCGGTCAGTTTGACGCCTTCGAAGTCACGTAATAGCAGCTGTTGAGGGCGTCCGTTATCGTGAATCAATACCGCGTTCTGCAAATGTGGCTCCATCACGATGCCGTGATTGAAGAACAGCGCCATGACCGGGCGCAGCAGCAAGGCCTGGTATTCATCGAACCAGTCCAGCAGGTGCGGGTCCTCAAGTTCACCGCCGTTGAAACGCTCAAGGAAATCGTGCACCAAAGGCCGCGAACGCAGATCACGCGCGAACAATGTACCCGCCATCACGCTGCAGTCCGCGCCGGATCGGCGACAGAAGTTTTCCCGCAGAATCGCGCCGGTCTGCTCGCGAAACCAGTGGCCGTCGGTCTCGCTGGAGCCTTTTGGAGCCCAACTCATCGAACCCGGTTCAGCCACGGTGGACAGCCCGCCGAGGGTTTGCGGGCGGGTCTGCTGCAAGCGCTGAAACAATTCGTCGATGATCAGCGTGCTTTCCAGTTCGTACCAGGCGTTTTTCCTGACGCAGTTGGTAATGCGCACATTCAGTGAGCCCTTGATGAAGTAATCATGCCCTTCGATGTACCAGGTGCGCATCGAAGCCGTCGGGCTGGCCAGCGGCCCGCTGGTGCCCAGATCGGTGATCTGCCCGAGTTCGATCAGGCGCTGCACACGGCGGTCCTGCATAAATAATTGGGCTTGTACCGGATGCATGCAGATCAGCGCATGCCCGGGCCTGGCCCGCGATTGATCCGCGAACCCTGACATCACCTCGGCTTCGCTCAAGCCATTGGAGGTGATTCGCAACCCGTCCAGAGGCACTTCGAACAGATGCAGCGCGGTCTGCGCCTGAAATTCCGGAGCGTAGGTCTCCTGCGCCAGATGCGCAGGCCACAGACGCGCCTTGGGTGCCGGGTGATTGGGATGGCCGAACCACAAGCCCTGTTCGCTGGCCAGATAACCGCTCAGCGGTGCCGGGTGCTGACCGGTCATGTTGTGGGCGACGATGGCGGCAGTCAGGTGCTGGCTTTGCAGGACCTGATCGAGCAGTTCGTCGTTGCTGGCCCGGGTCATGTGCTCGCAGGCGGCCAGCAATTGCCGGGCGAACTCGGCAAAAGCCAGGCAGCGCCAGGTACCCTGCCCCTGCCGCGCATAAACATCGGAAAGGTAGCGATGGCTGCCCAGATGGTCGCGGCGGTCCACCAGCACGAAAAACTGCTGCTCATTAGGCAGGCTGATGGTGAGTGGAATGCCCTTCCATTGCCCGCCATCCACGAAGCTGCCCGGCGCAATACCTTGCATGCCCTGTGGCCAAGTGTAATGAAGGCACTGTTCAGGCAGTGCGAATTCCTTGATCAGGCAATTAAGTAATGCACGAGTGGTTGCCAACTCGCTCACCATGTTTGATAAAACGGTGCGATCGGTATTAGTCATGTCTGCTCCACAGTCGCCTTGACGCTTACTGTTTAAGTGACGTCGCAACAAGCGTTGATTTATCGCTTGCGGCACAACGGCTTAACTGTCGGTGTGGCTTATTATCTGCAACAAGCCAATTGATAATCTGTGCACGACGTGCGATAGGGTCGCTCAGTCCAACGTTGTGTGCGTGTTCTGTTTCAAGCGCAGTGATGTCCTCACTGTTAGTACTGCTTACGCGCTGTTTACAAGCTGCTTACTTGCGCAGCTGGGCCAGTGCAGCCTTGAGGGCGTCCTCGAATCGCTGGATGACCAGTTGGCATTGTTCTTCGGTAATGATCAACGGCGGCAGCAAACGGATCACGTTGCCATTTCGGCCGCCGCGCTCAAGTAACAGCCCCTGCTTGAAACAGTGCTGCTGAATGGCAACTGCCAGTTCCGGATCCATTGGCAAGCTGCCTAGGCGGTCCGCCGGTTTGCGCTCATCGACAATCTCGATGCCCAGCATCAGCCCGCGTCCGCGCACCTGGCCCATCATCGGATAACGTTGCTGCAAAAGGCCAAGCTGTGCCTTGAGCCAGTCCCCGCGTTTTGCGGCCTGGGCAGCCAGGTTTTGCCGTTGCAGCACTTCAAGGGTCGCAAGGCCGGTGGCCATCGCCATTTGATTGCCGCGGAAAGTACCCGCGTGATTGCCCGGAGCCCAGGCGTCGAACTCGCGCTTGAAACCGAGCACGGCCAACGGCAGGCCGCCACCGACGGCTTTGGACATGACGATGACGTCGGGCTCGATCCCGGCGTGTTCGAAGGCGAACATCTTGCCGGTACGGCCGAAGCCGGCCTGTACTTCATCCAGAATCAGCAGAATGCCGTGCTTGCGGGTCACTTCGCGAATCTGCCGCAGCCATGCAGCGGGCGCTGGATTGACACCCCCTTCGCCCTGCACCGCCTCCAGAATCACGGCGGCCGGGAGCGACACGCCACTTTCCACGTCTTCGATGAACTGGGTGAAGTAATAACTCAGCGCCTCGGTGCCGGCTTCACCGCCAATACCCAGCGGGCACCGGTACTCATGAGGGTAAGGCAGGAATTGCACGCCGGGCATCAGGTTGGTGACGGCATTTTTCGGCGCGGTGTTGCCAGTCAATGCCAGAGCCCCGTGGGTCATGCCGTGGTAAGCGCCGGAAAAGCTGATGATGTTGTGCCGGCCGGTGGCAGTCTTGGCCAGCTTGATTGCGGCTTCGACAGCATCGGCACCGGACGGCCCGCAGAACTGCAGGCAGTAATCGCGTCCCTGGCCCGGCAGCAGGCTCAGTAGCGTCTCGCTGAAGGCATCCTTGACCGCGGTGGTCAGGTCAAGGGTGTGCATCGGCATTCCGGACGTCAGGAAGCTGTCGAGACTGGCCATGATAGCTTCGTGATTGTGACCCAGAGCCAGTGTTCCGGCACCGGCCAGGCAGTCCAGATACGTGGTGCCTTCAACATCAGTGACCCATACGCCATGTGCCTTGGCGATGGCCAATGGCAACTTCCGCGGGTAACTTCTTACATTGGATTCAAATCTGCTCTGCCTGTCCAGATAGTTGGCATTGGTTTTCTGCGACGTAGTAGACTGCAATAAGCCATTATTCAACATCGGTTAGTCCTCGCTAAATGCTGGATGCAAACTATTATCATTTCCTTGAAAGTGCAACCCGTTGTTTCAAAAAACAAGATGAAATTTAAATGAACGTTATTGCTTACTTAAAAAGTAGCCAAGCACATGAATAGGCCGCCCTGTAAGTCGGAATTATTCAAAGTGCCATCACTCAGTGGGACGATTGTTATTTATGTAAGGCACCTAAAGAGAGTCTTATATAACAGACTCTTCTATGCTTATACTCAGGTTAATTATTTATATAGCCGCACACGTTGTTCCTCGATGAGGACTGCCAGTTTGTTTACTACGCCGGTGAGCCCTTCCCTGGGCGTCGCGGTCGACTCAGAACCCGATAGTCGCTGACAGCAGATAGGTCCGGGGTGTCGACAGGGTCAGGCCCGGCTCGCTGTCATCCGACGCTCCTGCCGAACTCCAGTAATACTTGTTCATGACGTTCTCGACATTGGCCCGCAGTGTGATGTCCTTCTGATCGACCTTGAACGCATACCGCGCGCCCACGTCGAAGCGCTCGGAAGAATCGATGCTTTTGCTGTTGGCCTGGTCCAGGTACTGCGAGCTGGTGTAGATACCCCGCCCGGTCAGGGTCAGGCCCTTGACGCTCGGCACGTCCCATTCTGCGCCCAGATTGACGTTGTACTCGGGGGTGGCAGGTGCGCGATTGCCATCGAACGTGCCGTTGACGGTATTGGTCAGCTCGCTGTCGATGTACATCACCCCGCCCAGCAGACGGAAGCCCTTGAGCGGTTCGCCGAACATGGTCAGCTCGACGCCGTCGTTGCGGCGCTTGCCGTTCGGGCCGAAGACGCGCGAGATTGTGTTGGTCTCGTAGGCCGGTTGCTTGATACGGAATACGCTGGCAGTGAAGGCGTATGACCCCAGGTCATATTTGGCCCCGACCTCGATCTGGCGGCTGACGAAAGGCGGGAAGATCTGGTCTTCGTTCACCGACGTCGACGGCGCGATCTTGCCCTGGCTCAAGCCCTCCATGTAGTTGGCATACACCGAGAGGTCGTCGGTCACTTTGTACAGAATGCCGCCTGAAGGTGAGACCTTTTCCTCGTCGTAGGAGGTGTCGCCCTTGACGTTGTCGGTCCAGTCATCAACCTTGACTCGCTGCCAGCGGGCACCGAGTGTCAGCAGCAGGCGGTCATCGAAAAAGCCCAGTGTGTCGGTCAGGGCCACACCGCTGAAGCGGTTCTCGGTGTAAACCTTGGAGTCGGCCCGCGTGGGGTTGGAGGGTGTCGGCGTGTCGACCGGATTGTAGAGATTGCTCGGCGCGGCTGCGTAGCGTGCACCACCGTTTTCAAAGTCCATGTAGAAATAGCTGGCAGCCAGATTGACCTCGTGGCTGACCGGTCCGGTATTGAACCAGCTGCGTGCGCCGGCAGTGGCTGTGCGAACATTTTCGTCGCGGGTGAAGTCGCGCGGCTGAACGCTGAAGTCACCTGCGTCGTTGGTGACCGATACCGCATGGCGCAGGAAGTCATGGTTACTTTTGCGCGCGCCGACACCGCCGTACAGCATCACCGAGTCGCTGAAGTCATATTCGGCATTCACTGCGCCGAAGGTATCCTTGGTGCGCGCCTTGCTCCAGGACTGCGCATAGTTGTCGCGAACATCGTTGGCGTTGGGCACCTTTGCATTGGCACCCACCTGTACGCGCTCCTGCGGGGCATCGGTATCGCGCTCGGTGTGCCCGATATCCGTCGACAGGCGCAGGCGGTCGCCGCGAAAATCCAGGCCCAGCACGGCCATGTCGCGATCAACGCTCTGATGATCCCATTCAGTGTCGCCAGACTGCTTCACGCCATTGAAACGGATACCGAACTTGTCGTCCTCGCCAAAGCGACGCGCCACATCCACCGCCGCGCCTGCCTGCCCCTTGGACGCATAGCTGGTGGTCAGCTCGGTGATGGGTTTATCCGTTGCGCGCTTGGGGACCACGTTGATCCCCCCACCGACACTGCCGCGCGGCGAAATGCCATTAATCAACTGGCTTGGACCCTTGAGTATGTCTACCCGCTCGGCCATTTCCATGTCGATGGTGTATGTAGGCAGGATGCCGTACAAGCCGTTGTATGAGACGTCGCTATTGAACAGGCTGAAGCCGCGAATGGTGAACTGTTCGTAACGCCCGCCTGCCGGGTTGGTGGCACGCACCGACGGGTCGCTGGCAATCAGGTCGCCAAGGGTACGGGCCTGCTGGTTTTTCACCGCGTCCTTGGTGTAAGTGGTCATGCTGAAGGGCGTTTCCATGAAGTCCCGCGAACCCAGCATGCCTTGCGAGCCTTTGCGTGCCACTTGGCCGCCTGCGTATTCCTGGCCATCGGTAGAGCCGCTATCACCGACAATCGAGGTGGGTGCGAGTTGCAGGCCTGCGCTCGCGCTGTCAGGTGCCGGGATCAGCGTGTAAGCCTGCTCTCCGACGGAGATCAGTTGCAGACCGGAACCTTGCAGCAAGCGCGCAAAGCCTTCCTCGACCGCGAATTCGCCGGACAACCCCGAACTGTTTCGACCGTTCACCAGCGCAGGGTCTACCGAAAGGTTGACCCCGGCCTGACCGGCAAAGCGGGTGAGCGCGGCGCTCAGGCTGCCAGCCGGCACCTCATAGGCACGTTTGCCCGAGGTTTCGGCCCAACTGGTCGAGGCAAACAACGGACTGGAACTCAACGTCAGCAACAGGCTGAAATGCAAAAGCGGACGCAAACGGTAGGAAGACACTGCGGACATAGAGGGAAACTCTCGTATTTTTTGTGCACTTACCTGAAATGACCAGCGAGACAAAAAAAAGGGACAGCTTCACGCATTATTTTTTGTCGAAATGTTTTTTCGAGGTACCAGCGTGACCCAGTAACGGGTCCGCATCTGCACGTCCACCGGCAGGCTGGCAGCCAGTAACGAAAGCACGCGGTCGGTATTGTCGAGCCTGAAACTGCCCGTCACTCGCAGGGCTTCAAGTGCCGGCTCCCAGCGCAGCAAACCGGGGCGGTAGCGGCCAAGCTCGCGCAGGAAATCACCCAGAGACTGGTTCTGTGCGGTCAATACATCGTCGCGCCAGCCGGGCAGCAAGGCGTCGAAGGCGCTGACAGGCCCGGCTCCGTCCTGTTTGAGGCTGACCTGTTGTTGTGCATGCAATGCCAGCACCGGCCCCTGCAGCGGATAGAGTTGCACTGCGCCGCTGACCACCGATACACGGCAATCGCTCTGGTTGAGACGTACACAGACTTCACTCTGACTGACCACGACGCGCCCGTAGGGGCCCTCGATGGTCAGCGCTGCCCTGCCCGGCACCTTGAGTGCTATCTCGCCACGCACAAGGGTGACTCGACGTGCACCCAGATCGACATTCACCGCGCTGTCGGTGTTCAGTTGCAAGGTGCTGCCATCGGCCAGGGACAGACGCTTGTGCTCGCCGACGGAGGTTTGCAGGTCGGCACGCCAGACATCCAGCGGCAACTGACGGCCCACCAGCCAGGCGGTAGGGACCAATGCCACAGCGCCCAACGCTCTTTTGAGCGCCGCGCGTCTTGCTTTGTCGGGACGATCCAGAGTAGCCATAGCCAGATTGGCAGGCAGGCCGAAAAAACGCTGCCGCAGCTGTTGCGCCTTTTGCCAGGCGCGCTCATGACTGGCAGAGCTGTCGCGCCAGTGCTGCAGCATGGAGTGATCTTCTTCGCTGGCGCCGCCGGATTCCAGAAGCGCCAACCACTGCGCCGCCCTGCGTACTACCTCGCGTTCTTCGTTAGAAGGTGCCGAGCGAATCACCAATCCACCAGCAGGCAGTGTTCGTAGGCTTGCGCCATATAACGTTTGACGGTGCGTTCGGAAACATCCAGGCGCTCTGCGATTTCCCGATACCCCAGCCCCTCAAGCTGGCTCCAGAGAAACGCCCGGCGCACCACTGCCGAAAGACCGTCGAGCAACTCGTCCAGCGCCTGCAGGGTTTCCAGCAACAGCCAGCGCTGCTCAGGCGACGGCACGCTGTCTTCAGGCAACCGCTCCAGCGCTTCGAGGTAAGCCTGTTCCAGGCTGCGGCGAGTATAGAAGTTACTGAGCAGGCGCTTGCCCACCGTCAGCAGGTAAGCGCGTGGCTCCTGCATATCGGCGATCTGCTGAGAGCTGGACAGTACACGCAGGAATGTATCCTGACTCAGGTCCGCAGCATCCCAGGCATTGCCCATGCGTCTGCGCAACCAGCTTTCCAGCCAGCCATGATGATCGCGGTAAAGGGAATGCAAGGTCTGCTGTGATAGCGTCGCTGCTTCAGTCATGTCAAAAGCCTTGAGCGATGGGTGCGCCAAATGAGACTGATTCTAATTAGTGTTATATCCCGAGTCCACGCTCTTTTTTTCAAAAAGCCCGCCGCCGCTGCGTAAAATCGGGGTCATTGGTCCGCAACGCGTTGATCTGCGCTGTATACAAGTGATTCACTCGAGCGACAAATAAACGCGATGTGTAACTTTTTTGTACCACTTTCGACGTAAATTTCTTCCGGGAAATCGATCAGTGGTTCGCCCCCGCTAATACGCCAAGTGCCGCACGATCAAGATGTCGCTCGACACGTCCCTCGCGGATCAACAGTGCCCTGTCACACAAATGGGCAACGGTATTCATGTCGTGACTGACCAGAATCATGGTCATGCCCGTGTCGCGACGCAGGGCCTGGAGAAGATTGAGTATTTCCGCCTGAACGGTCATGTCCAGCGCCGAGGTCGGTTCGTCCAGCAACAACAGTGCTGGATTCAATTGCAGCGCACGAACGATGGCAACGCGCTGACGCTGGCCGCCGGACAGTTGATGCGGGTAGCGATCGAGCATGTCACCCGACAGGCCCACCTGTTCCATCGATGCAACCAGATTGGCCTCGTCGAAAGGAAGGCCGTTGATCTGCCGCGGCTCGCGCAGGCTGCGGCGGATCCGGTGCAGCGGATGCAATGACGCATAAGGGTCCTGAAACACCATCTGCACCTGCTGACGCAAGGTTCCCGTGAAGGCTTTCTGCGCGTGAAGCGGCTGCCCCAAGAGGTTCACACTGCCCTGCCAGTCGCGCTGGAGGCCGGCGAGCACTCGCAACAAAGTCGATTTGCCAGAGCCCGACGCGCCGATCAGGCCAAAGCATTCACCCGGTTCGATTCTCAACTCTGCCATCTGTAGTGCAGTAAAGGCATGCAGGCCGCGCTTGAAGCTTACCGTCAGTTCATTGATATCCACCACGCTCATGGCAGCGCCTCCATTAGTTTGCGATCAAGGGTCGCAAGTGCCTGACCATAGGTCAGAGCAGAGGGCTGACAGCGCCATAGCGTCTGCGTGTAGGGGTTACTGGCAGTTGCCAGTTCGGCGGCGTTGCATCGGTCGACAATCCGCCCGCGGTACATGACCAGCGCCCGGTCACAATATTTCGCCACCAGAGGCAGATCATGACTGATCAGCAGTAACCCCATGTTGCGTTGTTCGACAAGGCCCAGAATCAACTCCAGAATCTGATCGCGCAGGCCGCTGTCGAGTGCCGAGGTGGGTTCGTCGGCAATCAAAAGGCGCGGATCATTGATCAGCATCGCGGCGAGCATCACCCGCTGCCCCATGCCGCCGGACAGTTCGTGGGGGTAGCTGTCATACAGCGCCAGCGGGTTGGGCAAGCCTACAGCCTCCAGCATGTCGAGTGCTTTTTCGCGGCGCTCACGGCGTCCCAGCCGGGTATGCAGCACCAGCGCCTCTTCAACCTGAATGCCGACCCTGAGCACCGGGTTGAGCGAATACCTGGGGTCCTGCAACACCAGTGACAGACGAGTACCGCGCAGGCCCTGCCATTGCTTTGCCGTCAGGCTGCGCAGGTCATCGCCTGCCAGGCTCATGTGTTCGGCGGTCACCTGACCGGGGCGTGCGACAAGCCCCAGCAACGCACGCGCGGTGAGTGACTTGCCCGAGCCGGACTCACCCACCAGCGCGACCTTTTCAGTGCCCACAGTGAAATCGATCCCCTTGACCACCTCGATCAGTTCCGGGCCCGAGCCTGGAAAACCGATCCGCAAGCCCTGCACGTTCAACAGCGATTGTTCATGAGTCATGACGAGGATCCAGTACATCGCGCAGACCGTCGCCCAGCAGGTTGAAAGACAGGCTCGTCAGCAATATCGCGATTCCCGGTGCAGCGGCGACCCACCACTGATCAAAGATGACCCGGCTGCCGTCGGCAACCATCGAGCCCCATTCCGCAGTCGGTGGCTCGACACCCAGGCCAAGAAATCCCAGCCCTGCGGCGGCCAGAATGATGCCGCCCAGGTTCAGTGCTACACGCACGATCACCGAAGGCAGGCACAGCGGCAGGACGTGACCGATCAACAGACGCATGCCACGTATGCCCTGCAAGTGAGCTGCGGCCAGATAGTCGCTGTTGCGCAATACACTGGTTTCCGCCCTTGCCTGACGGGCATACGCGGGCCATGCCGTGAGCGACAGTGCCAGTGCCCCGTTGAGCAGGCCCGGCCCCAGAATTGCGACAAACGCCAAGGCCAGCACCAATTGCGGAAAGGCCATGATTATGTCGGTCAGGCGCATCAGGATTCGCTCGGCCCAGCCGCCGTAAAAGCCGGCAGTAACGCCCACCAGCAAACCGATGGGCAAGGTCAGCAGCAATACCAGCGTTACCAGCAGCAAGGTCGGGCGTGTGCCGTAAAGCAGGCGTGTGAACAGATCCCGGCCAAACGCATCGGTGCCCAGCCAGTGGGTGGCAGACGGCGGCAGCAGACGCTCCTGAATATTCTGCGTATTGGGATCAAAACCACTCAACAGCGGCGCCAGCAACGCCACAAGTACCAGCACCCCGATAATCGACGCGCCGATGAGTAATGCGGGTGAGCGACGCCATCCGCTGCGAGCCACTATATTGTCGAACGCTACGGAAACACTCATGACACCCCCCGTGTTCGCGGATCGATCATGCCAGCCAGCACATCGGCGATGCCGTTGACGACCACAAAACAGAGTCCGATAACCAGCGTGCTACCGAGGATCGCTGGTACGTCACCGGCAAACAACGCCGTGGTGAGGTAGCGGCCGATACCCGGCCAGGCGAAGACCGTCTCGGTGAGAATCGAGCCTTCGAGCAGACTTGCGTAAGACAGGGCAACGACGACCACCAGCGTCCCGGCAACGTTCGGCAACACATGGCGCAACAGCACCCGACCACGTCCCGCCCCCTTGGCCAGCGCAGTCACGACGTACTCCTTGCCCATTTCTCCCAGCAGCGCGGAGCGTGTCATGCGGCAAATGCCTGCCATCGAGTAAAACGCCAGGACTAGAACAGGCAAGACCAGATGACTGAAGGCGTTGGCCAGCGCGCCGCTTTCGCCAGAGCGCCAGGTGTCCCACAACATCAATCCACTGCTCAATTCAAGGGCGTAGAGGTACGAATCGTCCAGACGGCCTGGCCCGCCAGCCCATTCCAGCCTGGCGTAGAACAGCAGGAGCATCAGCAGACCGAGCCAAAAGATCGGCACTGAATAGCCAATCAGCGAGACCAGCCGCACCAGCCCGTCAACCCAGCCTCCCGGCCGCCACGCTGCCAGCAGGCCCAATGACAGGCCGAGGGTACTGCCCAGCAGAATGGCCAGGGTCGCGAGCTCAAGTGTGGCTGGCAGCGCACGGCTCAAACCTTCCAGCACGGGCTGTCCGGAGGTAATGGAAACTCCTAGATCGCCCTGCCTGAGGTTGTTCAGATATCGACCGAACCGCGCTGGCCAAGGTTGATCAAGGCCCAGATCGGTTCGAACCTGGGCCAGCGACGATTCGCTGGCGTGATCGCCAGCAATCCGTAGCGCCGGATCGACTGGCGATAGAGTGGTCAGCATGAATGTGAAGAACAACAGGCCGATCAGTGTTATCGACAACGACAACAGTCCGCTGGCCGCCACTTTAACTCTGCGTGAAGCCCCTGCTCTCACTTGCTTTTGCTCACCTGATCAAAATACGGCAGCGAAACGGTGATGTTCTGTAACACACCTTGCACGCCGTCATGTACCGCGACCTGGTTCTGACCTTGCAGCGCCACGACAAATGGCGAGCTTTGCTGCACAGTTTTTTGCAGGTCGGTATACAGCGCAACACGTTTTTGCGGGTCACGTTCGGCAGCAGCCGTGCGGGTTTCCTGGCTCAGTTGCGGGATATCCCACTGAGTGCGCAAGGCGATGGTTTTCGGACCGTTGGCGACGTTGTAAGTGAAGGCGCTCGCGTTGGAGTGAGGATCCAGATAATCCATCCCCCAGTAGGTGAAGATCAGCTGAAAGTCCCGGGCGCGCATTTTCGCCAGTAGCTCGCTTTCTACCAGCGGACGCACTGAAATCTCTATGCCGGCTTTGGCAAAACTGGCTTGCAGCGCCTGGGCAATATCTGTGTAGGGAGGTTGATTGAACACATTGAGTTCGATTTTCGTGCCTTCGGCAATACCACCCGCCTTTAAGGCGGCCTTGGCTTTATCGACGTCCAGTTTGAACGGTTTGTCGACCAGCGAGCCGATGACACCCTCAGGGAGGAATGCCTGGTGGACGCTGTACTGGTTTTTCAACAGATCTTTGGAAATGCCCTGATAATCAACCAGCCAGCGAGCAGCTTCCCAGAACGCCGGGTTCTTAAGTGCAGGCGCCTGCGTGCTGCCACTGTTGATGGCCAGGTAATAGATCATTGAGGACGGGAATCGCTGCACACTGACGCCCTTCTGCTTTTCCAGAGCGCTGAACTGGTCTGCACCCAGATCGAACGCAAGGTCAGCATCGCCCTGCACCACCAAAAGACGTCGGGTTGCCGGGTCAGTGACGTTCTTGAGGATTACTGTTTTCAGCTTGGGGGCCTTGATGGCATTAGGATTGGCCTGAAGCACCAGCGCCTCGTGCGGCACGTAGCTGCGCAGCGCATAGGAACCCGTACCGGCTGAATGATTTTTCAGCCAGCCGTTGCCCAGATCAGCGTCTTTCGTATGCTTGCCGACCTCTACCGCGTCGACAATGAAGCCCACTGGCGTCGCAGACAGAATGCTCAACGCAAATGAACTGCCTACCGCTGCTGGCCAGGAAATCTTCACATGCTGGTCATCCACCCGGGTCAGGAAGCTGTCGACGTTTTCCGCCGTCCAGCCCAACTCACCCAGGATGAATGCAGGTGACTTGTTCAGTTTGACCACGCGGCTCAGTGAGTAAATGACGTCTTCCGGGCGAACACTGTTGCCCGCGGCAAATCTGGCACCGTCACGCAGTTCGAAAACCAGACTCTTGTCGTCGTCACCCGCCTTCCATCTGGATGCCAGGGCAGGCACCAGACTGGCCGGGTTCTGCCGGTCTGGCTCAAGCAAGCGCTGATAGATATTAGCCAGGGTGTTGGTCGCGGTTATTTCAAAACTTTCGGCGGGGTCCAAGCTGGCAATGTCGTCTATTGAACGCGCCACCACCAGCGTATCCGGGGGCGTCGCAGCCCATGCTGAACCGCTGATTGTGATTGCCATAGCCAGAGCTGTCAGACGCCGCATCGTGAATTCCCTTATGAGCTTGAGTTATTGGGAGCAGACGATATAGCGCATTTGGTAATATAAAAAAGACTGTTTAGTCATTAACTTAGAACGTTTTTCCGGGTTGAGACGCTCGGGGATAGGGCTGCGTTGCGGTTTGGGGAGTGGTGCGCAATAGGTTGCGCAATCAGCGGTCGCTTTAGATCACTTAAGGGCTTGCGAGCCTCGCTTAGCGGCGCTTTGACGGCGTTGCGCAATATCTTGTAATCGCACGCAGAATCTCGCGCAGGTTTTTATTGGATTTTCGACTGAGAAATCACTCTCGAATCACATTTAAAATTAACCTTTTGATTTATATGAATAAAAAATATTTGGCACTGTTCTTGTTAGCTCTCACGGCATTCAACTAGCCCAACTGTCCGTTTCTGTCTGGGCCTCGACGGTATCGATCACCAACGCCAGAACAGGGAATTCACACAATGACCAACGGCAGCCTTAGCGCTGGACCATCCTGCGAAATGGACAAACTGATCGTCCAGATCGTGGGTAAGGATCATTCGGAACAGCAGCAGGTTTTGCTGCTGGGTTCTGATGGAACCCGTATCTATTCACCCAAATCAGAAGTGCTGGAAAGGGAGCTGTTCAGCAGCACCCTGAAGGTCTGGGATCACATCGAGGGCACGCACCTTCATCTGCAGATCGCGACCCTTGAAGGCGAGCCGATTCGCCTGCCGTTGCTCAGCGGCACGAAAGTCACGCCGCGACAGGCCGATGCGCAGTTCAACCAGATCGTTCCGGTATTACCGTTCGTGGCATTGCCCGGTTCGAAAACGGTGGACGATATGGGTACACCGGTGCTGGCTCGCGGGGGTTATGTGTATGTGTTTTATCAGGAGAAGCTGTGGCGCGAGCTGGAGATCCACGTCAGCGAAAACGGCAACACGTATCACGACATCGACGTGGCCCGATATCGTCAGCAAAGCGGGTTTCTAGCGGGCGAGCGCAAGGCCACTGGCCAGGCACTTGAGGACATCTGGCTGCCGGCACTCTGGAACAACCGGCACGTGCAGACGCTACAGTTGTGTTTCTCGGAAATACAGCTCAGCGCGGCACGCCTGGAGCATCTGGAAAAAGACGCGGCTTCAAGAGATCAGCGCTGCACCAGCCCTGATCTGAGCGGGTCGAAAATGCGCTTCACGGACCTGTACAAGGGCAAGCCCGATGGCAAGGCGATGCTCGATGCGTTTTCCGGCTTTGATGCCAAAAACCCTGTCGCCCAGGCACTCATCGCCCCGATCAAGGCGACCCGGCTGAATCTGCAATACAACGCGTTTCCGGTCAGCCTGGCTGCACCGCAGCGCGCCCGCCAGCCCGGTTATGAAAGGCTGCTCGATCATCCGGCGCGGTATCTGTGTGATCTGTCGGGGCAGTTTCCGGTCGAGTCCTTCAGAGAAGCCAAGGCATTTCTCGCTCAGGCTGGCAGAGGTGTTGCTGTGCAGGATGTCAGGCACCTGGAAATGACCGCTATGGCCGATGCGCTGCTCGCCAGTCTGCCGGTCGATGACGTTGCCGAGCCCGTCGATGCGGGCGTGCTCTGGGAAGCGCAGGCCGGTGTCGTCGATGTGCTGGACAAAGCGCGGCAGCGGCAGGTCTGCGGCGTGCTGCTGGACGATGCCTGCTATCGACTGCGTCATCTGCGACAACGTGTCGATACGTGCCAGCAACTGTTCGCGCTGTGCGCCCGACACGCCGTTCTTCACCTACACCATGCCAGCGCGTTGCTGGTGCAACAACTGGTGGTGCCGCGCAGTATTCGCGGTCAGGAAAACCCGCTGCATGCGGCGATGGCCAAGCTGCATGAGCCTGGCAGGCGAGCGATCAACCAATGCACTGCCACGGTCCAGCGCGCGGTGGTCTGGCGGCACATGCTCAGTGCTCAGGACGCGCTGGTCGCCAGCCTTAAACAAAGCGCCACGGAGCAAATGCTGGCGGATCACCTGAGCCTTGAAGGTTTCGACTACGTGGCGGCGATGTATGAGTTGAGTCGGACGCTGGCGACTCTCGCGCTGCTGCCATCCAACGTCGATCCGCTGGCACCCGGTGGCGACATGGTGGATGCGGTCACAGGTGTTGGGCTATGGGATCAGGCCGTGAGCCTTGGGCAGAAGTTTTTGAACCAGGCCGCCAGCGATGACACGTCGCCCCTGCACCTCATGCTCTGGCCCGAATGCGATCTACAGACCGCTTGCGCGCCTTATGTCGTGCCGGTTACAGATGACGAGAACAAAGGCGACGGCCGTTTTCGCGCCACCGAACTGGCCCGTTTCGAGACTCAGCCAGCGCCTGACCCCATCGCCCAAGTCACACTGGACGCCACCACCCTCGCTAACTTGCTGGCGGGCGACAGCCTGCAGAACTTCTTCCTGATCAACAACGGCAAAGCCACAACAGCGGCGCTGGTCGGGATCTTTGAAAACCTGCAAAGCGCCGCAGATGGCGCTGCGAACGCCGTCGCCAAAGCCAGCCAGACTCTTGCGTCAGCCAAAGGTAATGCAAACAGCGCCAATGCCAACGTCCGGTCGGCAAACGACCGACTGGCCCAGATGCAAGAACGACTCGGCGCAAACACTGACAAGATCAACGTCAACCGCCAGGGCCGAGGCGTACAACAACTGCGCAGCATGATGCCCGAGCATTTTGGTGCTG
This sequence comes from Pseudomonas sp. Pme6b, assembly GCF_058129925.1. NCBI lineage: Bacteria > Pseudomonadati > Pseudomonadota > Gammaproteobacteria > Pseudomonadales > Pseudomonadaceae > Pseudomonas > Pseudomonas sp. Pme6b. The sequence goes on along the minus strand of NZ_CM176704.1, from coordinate 3,182,760 downwards.
CTTTCCTGATCCGGCGCAATCAGGCCACCCCACAACACTACGTGTTCGGCCTGGAAGACCTGCCTGGCAGAGAGTCGCTGCCAAAAACACGTTACGGCGAATACCTGAGACCCGACGGAACGCCCTTCGGCGACATCGCCCCACCGCATCCCTCTTCTACCCGCCTGCCCAAGGGCGACCATCTGGTACTGGTGATTCCCCGCGGCCACAAAACCGCGCAGGTGGTCGGCGACATGAACCGAACGCTTAAAAAAGCTCGTGAGGCGGCCGGTGCGGTGGGTGATGCTGAACGGGGTCATATTCGGGCGAAGAGCGGGTTGAGCGAGGCGATAGAGGGACTGGATTCGGAGAAGAACAAGGCGGCTTATCGGGTGCTGGGGTCGACACCGTTTTGTCTGGCGGTGTTGATGTTGGAGGTTTGGAATGTGAGTTCGGAGAGTGAGGCATTTGCGCAGTCAATACGCGAAAAAGGATTTCTGAGAGCCGGCGCGGGATTGGGAGGAGCCTTATTGGATTTAGCAATTGCGGCCGAGGCCTGAGACTGTCAGAAATTTTGTGTTCGGGCATAACATGTAGCTAGAGGTGCATGTATGCCGACCAAAAAGAAGTCCGCCAATGCAACAGCGAGGGAGTTGCCCTCGATTCCCCAAGAGCTGATCGAGCAGTTTGTTAAAGGCCCGATGAGCGCCGAAGCCATTCAAGACGCGTCCATGGCGTTCAAGAAGGCTCTGATCGAGCGTGCGCTAGGCGCCGAGCTGGGTCACCACCTTGGTTACCCTCAGGGCGCGGAGCGCCCTGAGGAGTCGACCAATCAGCGTAATGGCAAAAGCAGCAAGACGGTTCTGACCGACGACGGGCCGCTTCGCCTGGATATCCCCAGAGACCGCGATGGTAGCTTCGCCCCGATCCTGATTCCCAAGCACGAACGACGTTTTACAGGCTTCGACGACAAGATAATTGCCATGTACGCCCGGGGCATGACGGTGCGTGAGATCCGCGCTTTTCTATCTGAGCAGTATGGAACTAACGTGTCCCATGACTTCATCAGCTCAGTCACCGATGCGGTCATGGAAGAGGTGGGCACTTGGCAGCAACGACCCTTGGAACCGATGTATCCGGTGATCTTCTTCGATGCGTTACGGGTCAAAATCCGGGACGAGGGGTTAGTGTGCAACAAGGCTATTTATCTGGCGCTGGGGGTATTACCTGATGGCACGCGCGACATTCTGGGTATATGGATCGAGAGCACCGAGGGTGCCAAGTTTTGGATGAAGGTGTTCAACGACCTCAAGACTCGTGGCGTTGAAGATGTTCTGATCGCCGTCACGGATGGCCTCAAAGGAATACCGGAGGCGTTGGGGGCGGTTTTTCCTGCCACGACGCTGCAAACCTGCATCGTGCATCTGATCCGCAACAGCTTGGACTATGCCGCTTGGGATAAACGTCGGGCACTGGCCAAAGCACTCAAGCCGATCTACCAGGCGATCAATGCAGATGTGGCTGAGCAAGAGCTTAACGCCTTTGAAGCGGGCCCCTGGGGCAAGCAGTATCCGACTGTGGTTGCTGCATGGCGTCGCGCCTGGGATCGGGTTATACCGTTTTTTGTTTTCCCGGCGGGCATCCGCAAAGTGGTTTACACGACCAATGCCATCGAGAGCATCAATGCCCAGTTACGCAAGATCATCAAGACTCGAGGGCACTTCCCGACCGATGAGGCCGCGACGAAACTGATATGGCTTGGGTTGCGCAACATCACCGCCAACTGGGGTCATGCGGCACACGACTGGAAAGTGGCAATGAATCAATTTGCGATCCTGTACGGAGACCGATTTACCAGACCGAGCTGGTAAAACAAGGGCCTGCCTGACGGCAGGCCCTAACCAGCCCGAACACAAAAAAACTGATACTCCCCGAGGCCTTGGCGGTCAAGCTGGCCAGTCAAAAAATATTATTTTCTTTAGGACGGAAAACTTTATTCAACATCAATTCAAAAAAGACAGCGATTTTCTTTGGTGAGTTGCTAGCCAAAAAACTCATTCATTCAGTGACGGGTCGGATAATAGGTATTTTTGTTTCCGGAGTAACTCTATCCGCAGTGAATGCAATAGATGCGTGGCAAGCATGGCAATGGAACGATAAAGCGCTGTACGGATATTTGCTGATATCTCTAGGTGGTCTAGCAGGTTCGCTGGGAACCTTGTTCGGGGCGGCTGTAACTCTTCTTAATCTCACCGCTTTGGGTTGGGCCGCATTACTGTTGGTCGGAGTGGGCGTAGGCCTGGTCATCTTGCTGAGTTCAACGGCGCTGGAATCATGGTTGGCCAACGGCTAACAACGAACGAACGAGTGGTTTCATGGGTGATTCCTTGTACGCAATGGCAGAGGGTGACGAGCTTCAGGCGCTCGTTCAGCGTTGATCATTCAAATGGCACGCGCTCTGGTGGTTCGGCGAAACCTCCCTCAGCGCTGGAACTTCCTCGCGGCAGCGCGCCATGGCGTGCGGACAGCGAGGGTGGAAATGACACCCGGTTGGCGGGTTCAGCGGGCTGGGGATTTCCCCTTGGATCGCGTCATAACAGGTACTGCGGATATCAAAGCGCGGGATCTGCGCCAGCAGGGCCTGGGTATACGGGGGATTGGCACGCGCAAACAGGTCATCGACCGATGCCGTCTCGACCACACGGCCCAGATACATCACGACCACGCGGTCGCACAGGTGCTCGACCACGCCCAGGTCATGGCTGATAAACAGATAGGTCAGCCCCAGTTCGTCGCGCAGGTCCATGAACAGATTGAGGATCTGGGCCTGAATCGACACGTCCAGCGCTGCTACCGACTCGTCGCATACCAACAGTTCCGGCTGCACCGCCAGTGCACCGCCAGTGCACGGGCAATGCCGATGCGCTGACGCTGACCGCCACTGAATTGATGCGGATAGCGCTGGCGCAACTGCGGGCTGAGCCCGGCACGTTGCAACTGGGCACTGACGTAATCATCAGCCCCTTTGCGGTCGGTCAGGCCATGCAGCAGCGCGCCCTCCCCGACGATACGGTCGACCCTCAGGCGCGGGTTGAGGCTTGACGACGGGTCCTGAAAAATCATCTGTACTTTCAGGCGCAGCGCCTTGCGCTCCTGCGTCGTCAGGCTGTCGAGCGGCTTGCCGTCCACCGATGCGACACCTGACGAGACCGGCAGCAGCCCAGCGACCATGCGCCCAAGGGTCGATTTGCCACAGCCCGACTCGCCCACCAGCCCGACCACTTCGCCACGCATGATCCGCAGATCGACTCGATCCACAGCATGGGTCACCGGTTTCGGACGTGTCAGGTGCAGTCGCTGCAGCAGTCCTTGAAGAGAGTGTTCGGCCACCGGTTTGCCGAAGGTCTTGCTGACCTGGTGCAGCTCGATAAGGGGAATCAGATCACTGGGCATCGGCAGCTCCCGGATGAAAGCAGCGAACCGTCTGGCGCGGTCCCGCCTCGTGGGGTTCGGGGTCGCTCTGTACACATATCTGCGACGCTCTGGAGCAGCGCGCCGCAAAGGCGCAGCCGGCAGGCATAGACAGAAGGTCCGGCGCCATGCCGGGTATCTGACGCAGGCGCTGGCCACGCTTGTTGCGACTTGGCAGGCTGTCGATCAGCCCCTGTGTATAAGGATGTTGCGGGCGATCCAGCACCTCGGCGACCGGGCCTTGTTCGACAATGCGTCCGGCGTACATCACTGCCACGTCATCAGCCAGCCCGGCAATCACGGAAAGATCATGGGTGATCCAGATCAGTGAGGTGCCCTGCTCACGTACCAGCTTCTGCACCTCACTGAGAATTTGCGCCTGAATGGTGACGTCCAGCGCAGTGGTTGGCTCATCGGCAATGATCAGGTCCGGGGCGTGCAGCAGCGCGATGGCAATCGCCACTCGCTGGCGCATGCCGCCAGACAGTTGATGCGGGTAGGCGCGCAGGCGTTCTTCAGGGCTGGCGATGCCCATCAGCGCCAGAGTACGACTGGCATGCTCACGGGCCTCTCGCCTGCCGAGCGGGCTATGCGCGCGCACCGCTTCGATCATTTGCGTGTCGACCCGCAGCACCGGGTTGAGGGTCATCATCGGGTCCTGAAAAATCATCGCCACCCGGTTGCCCTGAATGCCGCGCAGTTGCGAGGCAGACAGTTTGGTCAGATCACGCCCTTTGAACAGCACCTGCCCGCCACTGATGCGCCCTGGCTCATCGACAAGGCCGAGAATCGAAAACCCGGTGACCGATTTGCCCGAACCCGACTCACCAACCAGGCCGAGAATACGCCCCGGCTGCACGCTCAAGGACACATCACGCACCGCTGGCAGCACGCCTGCGCGGGTATGGAACGAAGTGCACAGGCCACGCACATCAAGGGTTGGCTGTGCTGACACCTCAGGCTGGCTCATCGCTGCAACCTCGGGTTGAGAACATCACGCAGACGGTCACCGACCAGATTGATCGCCACAATGGTGATCAACAGTGCCAGCCCCGGAAACAGGCTGATCCAGTATTCATTACTGAGCATGTACTGAAAGCCGTTGGCAATCAGCAGCCCCAGTGAAGGCTCGGTCACCGGCACACCCAGACCGAGAAACGACAGGGTCGCTTCCAGGGTAATGGCGCGGGCGATTTGCAGCGCGCCGATCACGATCAGCGGCGGCAGGCAGTTGGGCAGAATGTGGCCGATCACAATGCGCAGCGGACCAACGCCCTGCCCGCGCGCTGCATCGACGTATTCGCGACGGCTTTCGGTTAGCGCCTGACCACGCGCTGTACGGGCGTAATAGGCCCATTCAAGCACTATCAGGGTAAGCATCACGTTGCCGACGCCCTTGCCCAGCCAGGCGAGAATCATCAGCGCCATGAGAATGACCGGGAATGACAGCAGCAAGTCGACCAGACGCATCAGCAAGGCATCGACCCAGCCGCCGACATACGCAGATACAAGCCCCAACAACGTGCCGATCACTGCCGCAATCAGCGCCGAGCCAATGCCGACCCACAGGCTGATGCGCAGGCCATAGATAATCGCCGAGACCAGATCGCGACCCTGTCCGTCGGTGCCCAGCCAATAGGTATAGCCGCTGTCCATATTGAGGCTGCCTGGCGGCATTCGCGCATCCATCACGTTGAGCTGCATCAGGTCGTAGGGGTTCTGCACCACGATCCAGGATGCCAGGACAGCCACCAGCACAATGACCAAAAGGACCATCAGGCCTGTCACCGCAGTCGGTGAGCTGAAGAACTCGGTCAGCACCCGCCGCCATGGCGATTGAGCCTGCAACAGCGTGCTGCCGATCGGGGCTTTTTCAATGACATTCATCGGGAGGCCTCGATGCGTACGCGTGGGTCCAGCAGGTAATACAGGCCATCCACGATCAGGTTGAGCACCACGAAAATCACCACGACCACCATCAGGTAAGCGACCACCACCGGGCGATCAAGCATGTTGATGCTGTCGAGGATCAGCTTGCCGGCACCGGGCCAGGCAAAAATGCTCTCGGTTACCACGGCGTAGGCGATAGTCGAACCCAGTTCCATGGCCAGCACCGTCACCACCGGGATCATGGTGTTGCGCATGACGTGCATGCACATCACACGCATCGGCGAAAGGCCCTTGGCCCGGGCGAATTTGACGAATTCCTGAGGCAGCACCTCACGCACTCCGGCACGGGTCAGGCGCAGCACCAGCGAAATCTTGAACAGCGCCAGGTTCAGCGCAGGCAGTAGCAGATGTTGCAAACCGTCCAGCGTCAGCCATGACCATTGCACACCCAGCCATTCACGGGTTTCGCCCCGACCGCTGGCCGGCAGCCAGCCCAGCGTGATCGAGAACAGCATGATCATCATCAATGCCACCCAGAACGCCGGCAGCGAAAAACCGACGATGCTGGCCGCCATCATCAGCCGGGAAAGCGGGTGCTCGGGGTACATACCAGCGAACATGCCCAACGGCACACCGATGACTACGGCCAGAAACAAGGCGCTGAACGCCAGCTCAAAGGTCGCGGGCAAGCGCTGCAGAATCAGGCGCATTGCATCTTCGTGGTACACAAAACTTTGCCCAAGATTGCCGTGAACCGCGCCTTTGAGAAAAATCAGGTACTGCTGCCACAGCGGCTGATCCAGCCCCAGATGAGCGATGGCCTGCAGACGTTCGGCCTGATTGAGGTCTTCACCAACCAGAATATCCATCGGATTACCGATGGCGTTGAGGCCGACGAACACCACCACGGTCATCAACAGAATGACCAGCAACGACTGAGTGAGCCTGCGCAACGCCCAGCCGATCATTGGCGCAGCTCTTCGGCGGTCGGCTGGCTGGCCACCCACTCATCGCCCAGCAGCTCCGGTTCGGCGTAATCGAGCATGGTGTCGAAATGCAGCGCGATGTCCTCATTGAACAGCTGCCCGACCAAGGCATGGGCCAGACGCTTGGAGCCTTCGCTGATGGCAGGAATATCCCCGGACACCGCGCCATAGCTCAGCGCTGCCGGGTAACTGAAGCAATGGATATGGTTCAGCCCCGGACAGGCGCCGGGGGTCTTTTCCTGAAACTCGAAACAATTGCCCAAATCCGGCAGCACCGCCAGTTCGCTGTCGGTTTCGCCTTGCGGCGCTTCGAAACGATCCTGCCAGACGCGAATCTGCGACGAAAACGGGGCAAATTCAGGGCGCTGCCGGAAGTCGGTACGAAACCCGGTGGCAAACACCACAAAATCGGCCTCGATACGCGCTTTGGGCGTGTTCAGCCACACGCCGCCAGCCGGGTTCTGTTCGACTGAAAGCACCGGGCTGTCGAGCATGAAGCGGGCTTTGCCCGAACCAGAAGCGTGGCGGTGGCACTTGCTGAGTGTTCAGGTAGTGGCGAATGCGCCATTTCCAGATATCCGGCAGGCGCCAATAACCGTGAACCATGCCCGGGTTACCGACCCCCTTGCCTTTGTTGATGCGAGGCAGCTCGGCGCGCCGGATGAGCAGGTCAACCCGCGTTGCGCCCGCTTCAAGCGCAGTGGCGGCGCTGTCCATGGCCGATGCGCCACCGCCAATGACTGCCACACGTTTGCCGGTGAACCAGCCATCCTGCAGGCCCGCCGCCGAATGCGTCCACAAATGCTCCGGCAACTGCCGGGCAAAATCCGGCACCCAGGGGCCGCCCAGACCGTCACGGCCCGTGGCGAGCACCGCATGCCGGGCCAGCAGGAATTGCGTTTGCACAGGCGTCACGATATCCAGTTCGATCAGGCCGTCCGCTCTGGGTGCGACCCGGCTCACCCGGTGTTCGTTGCGTACGTCCAGCGCCAGCACCTTGCGATACCAACGCAAGTATTCGGCCCATTGCAGGCGTGGAATCTTGTCCAGTAATGCCCAGCCGTCGATACCGAATTGCGCTTCGTACCAGGCGCGGAACGTCAGCGCCGGCAGCCCCAGCGCCGGTCCGGTCAGTTGCTTTGGCGAACGCAGGGTTTCCATTCGCGCGGTGGTTGCCCAAGGGCCTTCGAAACCGGCCGGGGACTGATCGAAAATCACCGCCGCCACGCCGAGGTTGCGCAGTTCTGCGGCCAGAGCAAGACCGGCCATGCCACCGCCGATGATCGCCACATCAAGCACTGCCTGCCCGGCGCTCACCCTGGCTTTGACCCAGGGCCTGGCGGGCAGGTCCAGCCAGACCAGATCCTGCTGCAAACGAGCTTCCAGGGCCGCCAGACCAGCGGGTGCATTTACATCTGACATTGATCGGTACTCGAAAAAATGTTCGGGCCACAAGCCCAAGCAGTGACTCAAACACTTCAAGAATCATTCCAATGTCGCATTAAATGAATTCTTTAAGCCTTTGAATGCTTAATTCGAATAGTAAGAGGCGCTTTTTATTCTCGCAATGCGCAAAAAAAGCATATTGATATTCCTGAATGGAATTTTAACGGGCTCTGCGTGCGGTGCCGTGGAGCGTCACGACACGCATTGCACCTTACGCTCACTCGGCATAAATGCTCTGCAACAGGGCATCGTGCGCGCTGGCTTCGTGCATGATCATTGCCGGCAACAGGGTTTTTGCGCTGTCGGCAATCTCATCGATCAGCGCGCTTGCCACATCGGACAACGGGCTGGCGAAGGCTGAAATCAGACCGAAGAAAAACGGGATGTTGCAGGCGATCGGCCGGACCACTACACCTTGCAACGGCACGCCGATAGCGGTGAACGGATCGACCAGCGCAATGCCCAGCCCGACTCTGGCCATTTGCATGGCGATCAGGGACGTATTGGTGTCAAGCATGCGCGGCGGCTGACCGCCCGCGTCCTGAAACGCCTTGTCGATGCGTCGACGAAAGCGATACGGGTTGGCCATGGTGATCAGCGTTTGCTGACGCAGCAGCTCCATCGACAGCACTTCATGGGTGGCCAGCGCAGAATCGGCAGGCAATACCGCCACGCAAGGCGCTTCGCCGATCCAGTGGATTTCCAGGCCGCGATGCTCCAGCGGCAGGCTTACCGCGCCCAGGTCCATGGTTTTCGACAACACGGCCTGAACCACATTCTCCGGGGACATGCTCTGCAACTGGATCTGTTGCGGACGCAGATGTTCAGGCAATCGCGACAAGGCCGTAGGCAGCAAGCCAGCCGCCAGGGCCGAGATCGCCACCAGCTTGATCTGGTGATTTTCTTCCTGGGCAATATGCTGCGCACGTTGGCGGATATTCCGCACGCCCAGCAGCGCGCTCTCCACTTCGCCATACATCATGAACGCCTTGTGGGTAGGCGTGACCTTCGGCCCGCTGCGCTCGAACAAGGCAAAGCCCAATTCCTGCTCAAGCTCCTGAATAGCCCGTGTAACCGATGGCTGAGAACGGCCAAGCATTTTCCCGGCAGCAGTGACACTGCCTGCCGACATGACCGCCGCGAAGGCTTCGAGCTGACGCAAATCCATAAGCATGCCTTGATCGATACATAGCCAATGAGGAAGCGCGACGCAATGCGCCCTCTGTTCAAAGCGCGAAAGTCTACACGCTGATGGAGCACTGGGTGAATGAACACCTCACCCGGCGATCATTACCCGGTTTCGGCCTTGCTGTTTGCCCAGATAAAGCGACGTGTCGGCACGATTGAGGGTTATCTGAAAGGTCTCGCCCGCGGCAAGGGTTGCCATGGCAAGGGTTGCGGTGACCGCAATGCTGCGTTCATCGATCTGACCGGCCTCTTCAGCAATACGCCGCCAGATGCGCTCCGCCACCCGCAGCGCATCATCGGGCGCGGTGTCCGGCATCAGCACCAAAAACTCCTCACCGCCCCAACGGGCAGCCATATCGCTGTTGCGCACGCTTGAACTGATGACTTCGGCCACCCGCTGCAACACCGCGTCACCGGTCTCATGCCCGTGAAGATCATTGATCTGTTTGAAATGATCGATGTCGAGCAGGATCAGTGAAGCCGAGAACCCCTGACGCCTTGCCTCCAGCTCGCGTATGCGATGCAGGACTCTCCTGCGCGTATAAAGATTGGTCAGGCTGTCGCGGTTGGCAATATGAAACAGGCTCAGTTGCATCGACGACGTGAAACGTACCGAGAGTGCGGTGGCATAAATCGACAGGACAGTGGCCACCAGCGCATTGACGATACCGAACGCATCAAGCACGTTCTGGCTAAGGCCTGATTCCTGGCCCATGTGCCGGCGAAAGGCGAAGCATCCGACCAGCGACAGGAGTATCGCCAGGCTATAGGCAATGCGTCTGATAGCGACCAGTTGAAAGGTAAAGGCAATGATCGGGATCACGCAGAACAGGTAGAAGCTGAAGTTGCTTTCCCAGCCCAACTCCCATGTCGCGAGCAGTGCATGGCCGATGATTTCCAGACACATCAGCTGTCCGGCCTGGCGATAGCGCTGTCTGCGGATCAGGTAAAGGCAGTTGATGTAGAGCAGCGTGCTGACGATGTTCGCTACCCACAGGACCTTCATGCCCAGCCCCAGGAACACCATCAGCAAGACACAGTGAATGCCCAGCGCGACATACACGATCGGAGTGATGTGTTTCCAGAACTGGATAGCCGTGTCCTTGAATAGCTGGGTGCGGTCTTCCGTCGGGAGGGTCATCATCACGTTATCTCGAAATGCAGGTGGAATATGACCATGAGCGTGGGGTGAAGATCATGATGTGTTGTCGGCCTGAACCGACGCTGCTTGATACGGCGGCTCGATAATATGTTGTTTTGCACAGCGCAAACGCCGTGGCATGTGCCGAAGGAGTCAAATGGACATCACTGATGGCAAGTAGTGCAATTAGATGCCTGATTTTCCTGAACCACTGGCAGCAGGCACGGGCCTGCACATCAGGCTCGTTGGCGAGATCGGTAAGGGATGACGGCTTTTTTTCAATTTGCAGTAGCGATCCCGGTGTTCTGGAAATACTATCGGGACCGGACATTGTGTTGATCGCGCTGCGCCCATCAGCCCGCCAACACGCAGGCAGCCCTGTATGATTCAGAAGGAAGCGTACTGATGGAACGTCTCACTGCAAAAGACTTTGCCCCTGAATTGCTTGAGCTTTACGACTACTACGCGCACGGCCGGATCAATCGACGCGAGTTTCTCGATCGTGCTGCGTTGTTCACCTTCGGCGGCCTGACCGCCAGCGCGCTGCTCGCTTCCCTCAGCCCCAACTACGCGCTGGCCGAACAGGTGGAATTCACCGATCCGGATATCGTTGCCGAGTATGTGTCCTATCCCTCACCCAAGGGGCATGGTCAGGTTCGTGGCTATCTGGTACGCCCGGCAAAAGCCACCGGCAAAGTACCGGCAGTGGTCGTGGTGCATGAAAACCGCGGTTTGAACCCCTATATCGAAGACGTTGCCCGCCGTGTGGCCAAAGCCGGTTTCATCGCGCTGGCACCTGATGGCCTGTCCTCGGTCGGCGGCTATCCTGGCAATGACGACAAGGGCCGGGAGCTTCAGCAGACCGTTAACCCGGAAAAGCTCATGAACGATTTCTTCGCTGCCATCGAGTGGCTGATGAAGCATGACGCGAGCACCGGCAAGGTCGGCATCACCGGTTTCTGTTATGGCGGCGGCGTGGCCAATGCTGCAGCCGTGGCGTACCCGGAACTGGGCGCTGCCGTATCGTTCTATGGCCGCCAGCCCAACGTCGAAGACGTGGCGAAGATCAAGGCGCCGGTCATGATTCACTACGGCGAACTGGACACCCGCATCAACGAAGGCTGGCCGGCTTATGAAAAAGCCTTGAAAGCTGCGGGCAAGACGTACGAAACGTACATTTATCCGGGTGCCAACCACGGCTTCCACAATGACTCCACCCCGCGTTACGACGAAGCCGCGGCCAAACTGGCCTGGGACCGCACATTGGGGTGGTTCAACAAATACCTGGTTTAAGTTCTGGCCGAACGGCGCGGCACGGATCTGTGACACGCAGCATCACGCAAGGCATTCCCACGCAGGTGAACTGCCCCCCAAAAGTTGGACGGTTTTAGCTTGCCGCCTGAGCCCTGTATTTTACGGGGCTTTGGCCGTTGAGCTTCAGCTTGATGCGGTCATGGTTGTAGTAGTGGATGTACTCATCCAGACCTGCTTTCAACTCATCGATGCTTTCAAACTGTTTCAGGTAGAAAAACTCGGATTTCAGTGTACCGAAAAAGCTTTCCATTGCCGCATTGTCCAGGCAGTTGCCCTTACGGGACATGCTTTGTTTGACGCCTCGTACCGATAGCTTATGGCGATACTGCGCGTGTTGATACTGCCAGCCCTGGTCCGAGTGCATCACAAGCTTCGGCTCGTCCTGCAACTGCTGAAGCGCCTTGTCCAGCATGCTGGTGACCAGCTCAAAGCTCGGCCTTGTCGACACTTCATACGCCACGATTTCACCGTTGTACAAGTCCATCACGGGTGAGAGATACAGCTTTCGATTGCCTACCTTGAACTCAGTCACATCGGTCACCCACTTCTGGTTCGGGCGTTGCGCGCTGAAATTGCGCTCCAGCAAATTCGGCGCAATGGTTCCGATTACGCCCTTATAGGAGCGGTATTTTTTGGGGCGCACCACTGATCGCAGGCCCAGTTCTGCCATCAGTCGTTCTACAACCTTCTTGTTGACCAAAATACCTGCAGTGCGAATGACTGAACCGCCCCGGGTTTCTCGGAGACTCCAACCTTTGAGAGGATGGAGCGATGAAAAAACTACCGAAGTATTCCCCAGAGGTCCGTGAGCGGGCCATCAGGATGGTTTTCGAACACCTTCCTGAGTACGAGTCGCAGTGGGCCACCATCAGTGCCATTGCCCCCAAGATCGGCTGCACGCCCGAGACATTACGGCTGTGGGTTCGCCAATCTGAGCGCAACAGCGGCCAGCGTGATGGGCTGAGCACAGTCGAACGTGAGCGAGTCAAGCTCTTGGAGCGTGAGAACCGTCAGTTGCGTCAAGCTAACGAGATCTTGCGTAAGGCCTCAGCCTATTTTGCCCAGGCGGAGCTCGACCGCCCATTCAAACGATGAAGACGTTTATTGATGAAAACCGCCAGTCTTACGGGGTCGAGCCGATTTGCAAGGTGTTGCCAATCGCCCCGTCGACGTACTACCGGTACGCTGCTCAGCAGGCTGACCCCAGCCAGCAGTCAGCGCGTGCGCAGCGTGACCAGGAACTGGGTGAGCACATCCAGCGAGTCTGGGATGAGCACTTCCAGGTATATGGCGTGCGCAAGGTCTGGCGACAATTGCTGCGTGACGGACTGCAAGTCGCCCGCTGTACGGTGCAACGTCTGATGGGAGAGCTGGGCCTGCAAGGCGTGGTACGCGGCAAGCCCGTCAAGACGACGGTCAGCGACCAAGCCAGGCCGTGCCCGCAGGATCATGTCAACCGTCAGTTTGTGGCTGAGTGCCCGAACGCCCTATGGGTATCGGACTTTACCTACGTCAGTACCTGGCAGGGTTTTGTTTACGTGGCCTTCATCATTGATGTCTTTGCCCGATTCATCGTCGGTTGGAAGGTGTCCAGTTCAGCGCGTACCGATTTTGTACTCGATGCACTGGAGCAAGCCCTTTACGCCCGTCGCCCAGTCAAGCAGGGTGGACTCATTCACCACAGTGACCGTGGCGTGCAGTACGTGTCCATTCGCTATACCGAGCGTCTTGTCGAAGCCGGTATTGAGCCATCGGTCGGGAGTGTCGGTGACTCTTACGACAATGCTTTGGCTGAGACCATCAATGGTCTTTACAAGGCTGAAGTGATTCATCGACGCTCTTGGCCCACACGGGGGGCGGTGGAGCTGGAAACCCTGAAATGGGTGGACTGGTTCAATCACCGCCGCCTGCTGGAGCCAATCGGTCATATTCCACCGGTCGAAGCAGAAGCAATCTATTATCAGCAACTCACCGAGTCTGCCCAGGTGGCATGACTCAAACAAAAGGGTCTCCGAGAAACCCGGGGCGGTTCAGACCGCCGTGATACGCCGAGCGCCATAAAGGCCTTTCTCCTCGTGGTAAATGCTTTCGACTAACTGTTTCAAAGCAGCATAGGGATCGGGTCTGGATTGCACCTGAACCTGATAGTAAAACGTGCTGCGTGCCAAGCCCGCCAGCCTCAGCAGAGCGCAAAGCGGGAACCGGCCCCTCAGTTGCTTGATGCTCAGGGCTTTTTCGGTTGCCGTCGTTTCTGCTCCTTCAGCTCTTCCAACTTTTTTAGGTAAGCGTTCTCCATGCGCAGATATTCAAGCTCGCTCATCAACTGGTCGCGCGTCTTCTGCGTATCGTCGGCGGTTACTGGTTTGGCGGGATAAGGCTTCTTTGGCATGGCGACAGGCTTTCTTCTGGCAGGAACATACGGGGCTGTACCGCTACTGTAATGCCGCTTTTCCCAAATGACTATTTGGCCGGGATCCCCGATACCAAAATGCGCAGCGGCCTGACGGAGCGATAGCTTGTGTTCACGCCTGTGCTCAAGCACTGAGCGCTTGAAAGCTTCGCTGTATCGAAGACCAGGCTTGCGATGGCCGGTGTGACCATGACTCTTGTAGTTAGCGACCCAGCGTCGAAGCAGGCTGAAATCGATCGAGAACTGGCGGGCTACCATACGAAAGCCCATGTTGTCTTCAAGATACGCTTTGACGACAGTGAGCTTGAACTGCTCTGAATACTTACCCATTTGAACACCCCCGTGAGGTCGGATTGGTGTCCAACTTCTTGGGGGCAGTTCACAGGAGCGTGAGGAACGATAGTTTTGTAACTATCGTGCCCATGCTCCGCGTGGGCATGCCGTTATGGACGCTCTGCGTCCTCTCTATAGCGCCCTCACCCGTTCCAGCAGTACCTGTAGTGGATGCTGCACCACTTTGCCATCCTGGCGCTTGACCTGGCTGCGGCATGAGTAGCCATCGGCGACCAGTCGACCTTCACCGCCATGCCGGGCCACCAGCGGCTGCCAGGACTGACGATAGATGGTGTCGCTGGTTTTCGCGTTTCGGGTTTCATGCCCATAAGTGCCGGACATGCCACAGCAACCGCTGGCCAGCACATCAAGCCTGAGCCCGGCGCGAGCGAAGGCTTTCTGCCAAAGGCCGACACTGGCGGGCTCGTTGGTCTTTTCAGTGCAATGCGGCAGGAAGTAATACGTCTCACCTGACGGAGCGTCACACTGCTCCTCAAGCGCAGAAGCCAGCCATTCCTGCGGCAGCATGACGGTCGGTACGCTCTCGCTGCCCAGCGTCTTGCTGTACTCCTGGCGATAGACCAGGGTCATGGCCGGGTCCAGACCGATCAGCGGAATGCCATACCCTGCCAGCTTGACAAGCGACTGGCTGTTGAAACTGGCAGCCTTCTCGAACGCGGCCAGAAAACCCTGCACGTGCAGCGGCTTGCCGTTGGGTGCGAACGGTGCGAGATAAACCTGATAACCCATGCGCGAGATCAGCTCCAGCCAGTCTGCTGCCAGCGGGGTTTCAAAGTATCGGGTGAACGCATCCTGAACCAGCACCACCGTACGTTTGCGCTCCTGCTCGCTCAACGCGGCCAGACGCTGCGGCGTGGCAATGCCGACATTCCAGCGGGCGCAGGCCGCGCGAAAGTCCATCAGGCTGAGCAATGGGCTGTCGACCATACCGGCGACATGCTCAAGCAGGTAACGCACCGGTTTTGCGCCCATGATCGCGTTATACAGCTTCGGAAAGCGCGCCAGGTGCGGAGTGCTGAACTCCAGCGAGCCAATCAGGTAATCCTTGATCGGGCGCAGGTAGCGGCTGTGGTACAGCTCCAGAAAACGCGAACGGAACTCAGGCACGTTGACCTTGACCGGGCACTGCCCCGCGCAGGACTTGCAGGCCAGACAACCGGCCATGGCATCGTAGACTTCATGAGAGAAATCCTTCTGCCCTGCTACTCTGGCCACGCTGTTGACAGTTCGCTCGGCAAGACTTTTCAGCACATTGGCATTCCGCGCCCTGGCGCTGGCGGTCAGGACGTCGACATCCTGCTCGCCTTGCAGACGCAGCCATTCCCGGACCAGCGAAGCGCGGCCCTTGGGTGAGTGAATGCGGTCACGCGTGGCTTTCCATGACGGACACATGGCATCGTCGGTGTCGTAGTTGTAACAGGCACCGTTGCCATTACAGTGCAGCGCGCTGTCGTAGCTCTGCCAGACCCGTTCATCGATAGTGCGATCCAGATCACCGCGCAACGTCACTTCATCCACCAGCGTCAAGCGTGATTCCGGCACCGTCGCAGGCGTGGCGATCTTGCCGGGGTTCAGCTGGTTGAACGGGTCGCAGGCAGCCTTAAGGGCCTGCAATGCGGGATACAACTCGCCGAAATATTCAGGCACGTATTGCGAACGCAGGCCCTTGCCATGTTCGCCCCACAGCAGCCCGCCGTAGCGCTTGGTCAGCGCGGCGACGGCGTCGGATATTGGCCGAATCAACGCAGCCTGCGCAGGGTCTTTCATGTCCAGAATCGGTCGTACGTGCAGCACGCCTGCATCAACATGGCCAAACATGCCGTATTGCAGGCCGTAGCTGTCCAGCAGCGCACGAAACTCCTGAATGTAATCGGCAAGGTTTTCCGGTGGCACAGCCGTGTCTTCAACAAACGGCTGCGGCCGCGCTTCACCCTTGACGTTGCCGAGCAGCCCTACCGAACGCTTGCGCATGGCGTAGACGCGGTTTACCGCAGCGCTGCCAGTTGCCAGGGTATGACCTAGGCGCACCACCGAGGTGTCTTTTTGCAGGTGAGCGACGAATGCATGGACGCGCTGTTCCACTTCGTCCAGCTCATCACCACTGAACTCGATCAGGTTGATGCCCAGAGTCGGCGTGGCCGGGTCCTGCGGGAAATACTCGGCCACGCCGTGCCAGACGATATCCTGCATGGCCAGCATCAGCACTTTGGAGTCCACGGTCTCGATGGACAGCGGCTTGTGCGCCATCAACGCCTTGGCATCCCGCAGAGCGTCCATGAAACCGGCATAACGAACGTTGACCAGAATCGAATGTTTGGGGATTGGCAGGACGTTGAGTCGGGCCTCGACGATAAAACCCAGCGACCCCTCGGAACCGCAAAGCACGCTGTTGAGGTTGAAACGCCCGTCTTCCTCACGCAGGTGCGCCAGATCGTAACCGGTCAGGCAACGGTTGAGCGGCGGAAAAACGTCCTTGATCAATTGCGCCTGCGTATCGGCGATCTGCTGCGCACAGCGATACACATCGCCAGCACGGTCAACACGCGCTTGCTCGCTGGCCAGCTGCTCAGCGCTGAATGACTGACTGTTGACGTAGGAACCACCGAGCAGCACGGTCGTCAGTTCCAGCACATGGTCACGGGTCTTGCCGTAGGTGCAACTGCCCTGCCCGCTGGCGTCGGTGTTGATCATGCCGCCAATCGTGGCGCGGTTGGAGGTCGACAGTTCCGGCGCGAAAAACAGCCCGTGCGGCTTCAGCGCTGCGTTGAGCTGGTCCTTGACCACGCCGGTCTGCACCCGCACCCAGCGTTTCTCGACGTTGATTTCAAGGATATTGTTCATGTGCCGCGACAGGTCGACCACCACGCCGTCGGTCAACGACTGCCCATTGGTCCCTGTGCCACCACCACGCGGGGTCAGCACCACCTGCTTGTACTCGGGCCGCGCTGCCAGGCGGGCGACAATTGCCACATCGTGGCTGTCCATCGGGAACACCGCAGCCTGCGGCAGGCGCTGATAGATGGAGTTGTCAGTGGCCAGCACAGTACGCGAGCCGAGGTCCCTGGCTATTTCGCCGCGAAAGCCGCCCTCCACCAGGGCATTGAGGAAACGGTCATAGTGACCGACCTGCTCGGAGGTCGGTTTCAACAGCGCAATCATGGTGGTCTTCCTGGCTGGCTAGGCGTTTTATATGCAAAGCACGTATGCTTCGAAACGCTCGTATGCATGGCGTTATCAACGGTTATCGTGATTCTCCGGCGTGTCATGCTTCAGTGCAAACGTAAAAGATGCCGTTTTTCCATGAGTTTTATGAATGAACACCAGAAGACTGACGCCCTCCATGTCTTTGTTGCTCGCTTTCGAGGCGGCCGCGCGGCATGGCAGCTTCACCAAAGCCGCAGACGAACTGGCCTTGACCCAGAGCGCCGTCAGCCGCCAGGTGCAGGCGCTGGAAGCCCAACTGGAAGTCGAGCTGTTCAAGCGTGATGGCAGACGTATCGAACTGACCACTGCCGGTGCCTTGTACCAGCATGAGCTGGCCGCGGCGCTGGGCCGTATTCGCAGTGCAACCCTGCAAACCATTGCGCACAAGGCAGAAGGCGGCACGCTGCACCTGGCCGTGCTGCCCACCTTCGGCTCCAAATGGCTGCTGCCGCGGATGAATGATTTTTACACCCGGCATCCGGGCTATGTGGTGCACATCCACTCACGCATCGTGCATGCCGACCTGACGCCGGCAGCCAGCGAAATGAACGCGATCATCTGTGCGGGTAACGGCAACTGGCCCGGTTACATCGCCCACCCGCTGGTCAGCGAAAAACTGGTGGTCATTGCCAGCCCTGCTGCGCTTGTCGGCTACCAGACGATCACCCCGGCGCAGGTGGCCCAGCATTCGTTGCTGAGCGTGGTATCGCGGCCCAATGCCTGGTCGGACTGGTTCGACAGTAATCGGCTGGACCACCACATCATGCGCCCCGGCCCGAGTTTCGAACTGACCTCGCACCTGATCCAGGCTGTGGCGGCGGGCATCGGTATCGCACTGGTACCGCGCATTCTGGTGCAGGACGAAATCAACAGCGGCGAACTGGTCACCCTGTTCGAGCCGCTGGACAGCGGGCGCAATTACTACCTGGCGTACGCGACGCGCTTTCAGAACCTGCCATCGCTGTGCGTGTTCAGGGATTGGCTGCTATCGACACCGTTTCCCGACCCTTTGTAAAACCTGCCCGCAACAGGAGCCGCCGTGCGTATCGAGCCCCTTCCACCCTTGCAGAACCTGATCGCCTTCGAAGCCGCCGTTCGGCACGCTAGTTTTACCCGTGCCGCCAGCGAACTGAACCTCACCCAGAGCGCGATCAGCCGTCAGGTCGCGCAACTGGAGGAATTTCTCGGCCGCGCGCTGTTTCGTCGCGAGCACAAGCGCATTCATCTGACGGTCGCCGGGCAGATTTACGCCGAGCAGATCCAGCGCGTGCTGACCCTGTGTGCAGAGGCCACGGCACAAGTCATTACCCATAGCGGCGAACAACAACTGACGCTGGCGTGTTCCAGCGGCGTGGCCGCACTGTGGCTGGGCCCTTTGCTGGGACGCTATCGCGATGCCTTCCCCGCCGTGGATATCCGCCTGCGAGTGGTTGACGGGCTGGACTCGCTGATTCGCGCGGAATTCGATCTGGCGCTGTATTTCCTGCGCGAAACATCACCGACGGGCCTCGACAGTCGTTTGCTGTTCGCCGAATCGGTAAATGCCTACTGCTCGCCAGACTACCTGAACGGCCAACTGCTGGAACCTGCACAGTTGCTGGACCACTGCCTGCTGATGCTGGAAGACGGGCAACGTCAGTGGCTGTCCTGGGGAGACTGGTTCGGCCGTCAGGGCGTTGATGCGTCGCTGATCCGCAAGCGCATGACCGTCAACCTGTATCCGGTGCTGGTCGACCTGGCTGTCGCCGGGCACGGCATCGTGCTTGGCTGGCAGCCAATGATTGACCGCCATGTGCAATCCGGTGCACTGGTACCAGCCTGCAAGAAAAGCGTCGGCGCGGTAGGCGGCTATTACTTGCTGACACCCAGCGGTAAAACGCCCCGGCGCGCTGCGCGTGCGTTCGAGAAATGGCTGACAGATGAGATAACCACACTAGCGCCCCGCCTCTGACGCTTGCATGCACATAACGCATGCAAACCTGCGCAATGAGCGTTTTCTTAAAATCGGCCCAGCACCTACTCTCGACTGAAACGGGCAAAAAGACCTGACTCAGCCGCACTTACATCAACCCTGCCCCTTAATCAATGCAGCCACTGCAGGGGCTTCCCTGCGCGCATCGCATGCAGGAGCTTATCCAGTGAGCACATTACGATCCTCTGCTTCACGCACCCATGAACAAAAGACACGCCGCGCGGTGACCGCTACGGTGATCGGCAATGGCCTGGAATGGTTTGACTTCACGGTCTACAGCTTCTTCTCGGTGATCATTGCCAAAGTGTTCTTCCCCACCGGCAGCGAGCTGACCTCTTACCTGTTGGCGCTGGCGACCTTTGGGGTCGGCTTCTTCATGCGTCCGGTGGGCGGCATTGTTCTGGGCATCTACAGTGACAAGCGCGGGCGCAAGGCGGCTTTATCCCTGACCATCCTGCTGATGGCGCTGGGGACGCTGATCATCGGATTGACGCCCAGCTTCGCGCAAATTGGCTATCTGGCACCGCTGCTGATTGTTCTGGCGCGACTGCTGCAAGGGTTCTCTGCCGGTGGCGAGATGGGCAGTGCCACCGCATTCCTGACCGAGCATGCTCCGCCCGGCAAGAAAGCCTTCTACTCCAGCTGGATTCAGGCCAGCATCGGCGTTGCAGTGCTGCTCGGCTCTGCGCTGGGTGCCATTCTGTCCAGTTACCTTACCCAGGCGCAGCTGGAAAGCTGGGGCTGGAGGGTGCCATTTCTTATTGGCACACTGATCGGGCCGGTCGGCTTCTATATTCGCAGCCGGGTGGATGAGACGCCTGCCTACAAGGCCGCAAAACCAGTCGAGTCGCCTCTGCGCGAAGTCATCAAGACCTACCCGCGCCAGACCCTGATCAGCTTTTCGCTGGTCGTGCTGTGGACCGTCTGCACCTATGCCATCCTGTTTTACATCCCCTCCTACGCCCAGCGCTTGCTCGGCCTGCCGTCATGGATGGGCTTCAGCGCCGGCATGATGGGTGGTGCAGTACTGATCGTCGCCACACCGATTGTCGGCGCCCTGGCAGACCGTAGCGGGCATCGCCCATGGTTGTTGGGCTCGGCAATTGCCATCTTCTTCAGCGCCTACCCGATGTTCCTGTTCATCAACCAGATGCCGGGACTGTTTTCGCTGCTGGTCTTTGAGCTGGTACTCGGCCTGCTGATTTCCGGTTACATCGGTTCGATCCTTGCAGCCTTTGGCGAATTACTGCCCACCCACGTGCTGTCCACCGGGCTTTCGGTGGCCTACAACTTTGCCGTCACCATTTTCGGCGGCTTTGCCACCTTCACCATCACCTGGCTGATTGCCTCGACCGGCAGCAACCTGGCACCCGCTTTCTACATCATGTTCGCGGCCGTCGTCAGCGGCATTGGTGCGCTGCTGTATCGCGACCGTGCGCCTGCTGCCCATCGTCCCCTGTCTGGAGCTTTCCAATGAGTAGTGCTGATCCTACACGCCTGATCCTGCGCAACGGCCGTCTGCTGGACCTGCAAAAAGGGCAATTGATTTCCGGCCAGGAAGTCGTGATCGAGGGTGAGCGCATTATCGACGTGCGTGCCGAAGGCGAGCCTGCCGCGGTTGGCGCTCAGATTATCGATCTGGGCGGCAGAACCCTGATGCCCGGCCTGATCGACTGCCATGTGCATGTGCTGGCTTCCAACGCCAACCTGGGCATGAATGCCCTGCAACCCAACGCAATCATCATGTACCGCGCATTACCGATTCTGGCTGCGATGCTCAACCGCGGTTTTACCACTGTTCGTGATGCTGGGGGTGCCGACTGGGCGCTGGCGCGTTCGATCCAGATGGGGCTGATTCCCGGGCCAAGGATCTTCGCTTCGGGCAAAGCACTGTCGCAGACCGGCGGCCATGGCGACATGCGCGCACGGGGCGAATTGCTGCTCAACGAGCCTTGCTCGTGCTGCTTTCGGGCCGGGGCCATCGCCCGCGTAGTGGACGGCGTCGATAACGTGCGTCTGGCCGTGCGCGAAGAGCTGCAACAGGGCGCCAACCAGATCAAGATCATGGCTTCGGGCGGCGTCTCGTCACCAACCGATCCGATTGCCAACACCCAATACAGCGAAGCTGAAATCCGCGCCATCGTTGACGAAGCCGCCGCTGCGAATACCTACGTGATGGCCCATGCCTATACCGCACGAGCGATTCGGCGCGCCATAGAATGCGGCGTAAGAACCATCGAGCACGGCAACCTGGTGGATGCCGACACCGCCCGACTGATGGCCGAAAAAGGCGCATTTGCGGTGCCGACTCAGGTCACCTATGAAATGCTTGCCGAATACGGCGAGCGCTTCGGCCTGCCAGCGGACTCGGTGGCCAAAATCGAGGATGTGCGCCAGGCCGGCCGCAACGCCCTGCTGCTGTTCGCCGAAGCGGGCGTACCGATGGGCTATGGCTCGGATTTACTGGGGGAAATGCACGAGTACCAGACCCACGAACTGAAGATTCGCGCCGAACTGCTCGGTAATCTGGCGGCGTTACGCAGTGCAACAAGTGTTGCGGCGCAGATACTCCAGCGCGAGGGTGAACTGGGTTGCATCAGCGCCGGTGCGATAGCCGATCTGCTGGTGGTGGATGGCGACCCGCTGAGCGATATCGGTTGTCTGGTCGGTCAGGGCGAGCATCTGGCGATGATTGTTCAGGGCGGTCACGTGCGTAAGAACACCCTAGTCTGACCGGGCGTCAGTGAGCGTTGTGGTCCCAGATCCAGCTCCATGCGCCGGGTAGCCTTACAGGCTGCCCCGCGTCCTTGACCGTGCGCGCCAGGGCAGCGCGCTGCAACTGCGCGCTGTCATCGTAGAACGGCTTGTCGGCAAGTCGCACGCCGGTCTGATGGGCACTGTCGACCAGTATCTGCAGGTACTCCCGCGCATGCCGCGCGGTGTAGCGGTTCAGGTCGTGAAAGGTCACCACCACCGGAATCACCCCGTCCACCGCAGGCAGCTCTCCGGCGGCAATGCGCTCGCGCACCTGCGAGAGCTGACTGACCATGTTGGAACGGCGGCGCAGGCTGAAGTTATAGCCCCAGATCTTGCCGTCATTGGCGCTCAGGTCAGTCAGTAATACATGCAGGTCGTGACGCTGGTAGGCGCTGAACGTGCGCTTGTCGTAGTTCCAGAACGGCGGGCGCAACAACGTGGTCGGCACGCCGGTAATCGAGGCGATGATGGCGCAGCCTTGGGTCAGGGACTGCTCCAGCTCCTCATCGGTCAACGAACGATGATTGGTGTGGTGCGGCGTGGCGGTATGAAAGCCGAGCAAATGCCCCTCTTCATGCTGACGATGCATGATCGCCCGCCCCTGATCACTATTCCCTGCGCCTGTGGCGCCGGTCTGCACGAAGAACACGGCCTTGATGTTCGGCTGCAACGGATTGTCGGCCAGGCTGTCGAGTACGGTGATACTGGGGTTGTAAAAAGTCGTCGCACTGGGGCCGTCATCAAAGCTCAGCAGAAACCGCACTGGTGGCTGTTGCTGCAACTGTTCGGCAGTTTTTGGCGTCAGAGGGACTGGCGCGCTGATGCAGGCCGACAGGCTCGCGGCGATGGCCAATGCGCAAAGGGCCTTGAGGGCTGACTTGATCAATGTACGGGATCCTGTGGCCGGGCTGCTGAAGCCGCTTGGGAAGCGCACGCATGATCATCCACAGGCGCGGCAAACACAATCACTGCGGCGCGCAGTTTATCGGTGCCGAAACAACTCATGCGGTTGAAATCGGCATGGCTTACCGGCATATGCTGGCAGTCGATGGCCTGGCGATGCAGGCTGTGATCAATATCAGGATCGTGCAGGTAGACAAAATCGCTGTCGCAATCGGTGACCATCACCCAGTGCGGTGCCTTGGAGCGTGTCAGGCGATAGCTGCTGATCAACACCAGCGGCTTGCCGCCCTCGGCCAGTACGCGAGGCAGGTTCAATGAGCGGTTGGGCAGCGTCTCTACACCGCAGGTTCGCAGCTCATGACAGAACTGCTCGTGAACCAGGCGAATCACCTGTTTCTTGTTGTCGCTGCGCACGCCGCCCAGAAACAGCGGGCCTGCCACCGACACCAGCAACTTCACGGCGAAGCCCCGTCGCCGGGCAGCCAGCGCCAGCCCTTGAGGGCTGCATCCACCGTGGCCGGAGGTCATGAACACCGTGGTCGCCTCGCGCCAGATCTGCAGTTCTTCGGCGCGATCCATCAAACGCGCAGGTTGCAGAGCCTTCATCGCCATCAACAGGCAGGCCGGGCCACAGGTGAATTCCAGAGTCTGCTGGTAGTAAGGCACTGAACGACTGTCCAGCCGGGCATGCTCGACGATGCGCTTCTCGTAACGCAGCGCCGGCGCATGGTCCTGGTAATAGTCGTCGACCTGAGCGAAGCGCCGGTAACCGTTGCGTTCGTACAGCCCGATAGCCGCGTGGTTATCACGGCGCACCTCAAGGCGCAGGTAAGCGCAGTCGCGGCCCACGGCCTTCTGCTCGGCACGTTGCAACAACTGCTTGCCCAGCCCCTTGCCCCGCGCCGCATCGGCAATCGCCAGCGAATACAAACGCCCCAGCGAGGTGCCCCGATGAAACAGCACCAGCGCATAGCCGGTGAGCTTTCCGACCTGCTCGGCGACGATCAGGCTGGCATTGGCGCGGCGAATCATCCAGTGAAAGCTGCGCGCGGTCAGGCGGTCGCCGTCAAAGCACTGGTTCTCCAAGAGCAGCAATTCGTCGACATCGGTTTCAACTGCATCGCGAAATATAAAGTCCATCTGCACCGCCGTAAAAGTTGTGTAACGAAACGGGACATTTCAAAAAGCACATGCTTAATAGAAAGGACTTGTTTCCCATCGGATCGATTACACATGTCAGCGGCACAGGTGAAGATGAACGAAGTATCTGCGCAACTTGCGCTTTCAGCAACAACCCGACGAGCAGACCCCACAACACTCTTTGCAGCGCAGAGGCAACTGGTGATTATTGTCGAACGGCTCGAAGACTGGGCATCGTACTTCCCCAGCGAAGACTTGATCAGCGCCCAGGATTATCTGGAAAAGCCGCTGAAAGCCACGGCAGGCAAGCGTGTGCAAGTCATCAACCTGTGCCGCAGCTACAAATACCTGGGCCACGGTTATTACTGTTCCCTGCTGGCCGAAGCACGCCAGCACAATGTCATTCCCTCGGTAAAGACCATCAGCGAATTGACCCGCAAGTCACTCTACGGCCTGGCACTCGATGACCTGGACAAGTTGCTGGAAACCGCACTTCAGGATCACCCCTATGACGACACCGAAGGGTTTACCCTGACACTTTACTTCGGCCAGACCACACTTGAGCCGTTGAAGGATCTCGCCCGTCAATTGTTTGAAGTCTTCCCCTGCCCGATCCTGATGGTGGAGTTTCGCAAGCGCGACAATTGGCACATTGCCGGTATCAAGGCCGGTGCTTTGCCGCGCCTGCGCGATGATCAGCAGGATGAGTTCGCCATGGCGCTGGAAGGCTTCAGCCGCAACGTCTGGCGCCAGCCCAGCTCCCGGCGCATGGCCCGCTATGACCTGGCGATCCTGCATGACCCGCAGGAACAGCTGCCACCGTCCAACACCGAGGCGCTGGCCAATTTCATCCGCGTCGGTCAGCGCCTGGGCATCGATGTCGAGCTGATTGAAAAGAAAGACTACGCCCGACTGGCCGAGTACGACGCGCTGCTGATTCGCGAAACCACCAGCGTTGACAACCACACCTACCGCTTTGCCAAGAAGGCCGAGAGCGAGGGGCTGGTGGTAATGGATGACTCCACCTCGATCCTGCGTTGCACCAACAAGGTTTACCTGACTGACCTGCTAAAAAGCCACGATCTGGGCATGCCGCGAACGGAAATCCTCTACAAGGATCGCCCTGAAGAACTGCAGCACGTGGCCACACGCCTGGGTTTCCCGCTGGTATTGAAGATTCCCGATGGCTGTTTTTCCAGAGGCGTGATCAAAGTCAGTACGCCCGAGGAAATGCATACGGCGACAGCCCAATTGTTCGAGCATTCGGTGTTGTTGCTGGCTCAGGAGTTTTTCTACACCGAGTACGACTGGCGCATTGGCATTCTCAACCGCAAACCGATATTCGCCTGCCAGTACTTCATGTCCAAAGGGCATTGGCAGATCTACAACCACAAGGCAATCGGTGCCGAGGTCATTGGCGAATGCCGTACCCTGGCGGTGCACGAAGCGCCGCGCGCCGTGGTCGAACTGGCGCTCAAGACTGCCAACCTGATTGGTGACGGGTTGTATGGCGTGGACCTGAAACAGTCAGGCGATCAAGTGGTGGTGATTGAGGTCAACGACAACCCGAATCTGGACGCCGGCATCAAAGACGCTTATCTGCAGAATGATCTGTACAGCCTGGTGCTGGAAGAATTCGTCCGCCGTCTTGAGCTCAAGCGCCTCGGCCAGGCATGGTGAAACGATGATTCAGGGCCTGAAACTCGACAACAACCAGTTGCTGGCATGTGACCCGCAAAAGGCTCAGGTGCTGTGGTTCAGCAAACCCGATGCCGGGGAACGCAGATTATTGCTGGAGCGATTTCACCTTGATGAGCATGCCGTTGCCTCGGCACTCGACCCCGACGAAATTTCGCGCATCGAGTTTCACCCTGATGCGTTGTTCGTCATCTGGAAACGTCCCGAGAACTATTCGGGCAAGGACAGCTTCTCGTTCGACGTTTCGTCCTTTGGCGTGCTGTTGAGCCGGGACCAGCTGGTGCTGATCTGCGATGACGAGCAACCCTTGAGCGCGCTGGGGGCTCACCGCCCGTTGGACCAGCCGCTGGATATCCTTCTGGAGCTGCTGTTCAACAATATTCATCACTATCTGGGCCATTTGAAAGTCATCAAGATGGTCGCCCGGGAATTGCAGCAGAAATTCAACTCTTCCCTGGAAAACCGCCATTTGCTGCAGATGTTCAACCTCAGCGAAAGTCTGGTGTATTACATCAATGCCATCCACAGCAACGGTGCGGTCCTGACGCGTCTGCGCAACCATGCGCAAGGCCGGCAATACGCAGCCGACAGCCTGGCGCTGATCGACGACATGATCATCGAGAACGACCAGTGCTACAAACAGGCGGAGATCTATTCCACGGTGTTCGCCGGGTTGATGGATGCACGCGGAAATCTGGTCAATAACAGCACCAACACCCTGCTGCGCAAACTGACGCTAATCAATGTGGTGTTTCTGCCCCTGAACCTGATTGCCGGGATCGGCGGCATGTCGGAATTCAGCATGATGACCGCCCCCCTGCACTGGTGGGTGGCCTACCCGGCACTGCTTCTGGGGCCATGCTCGGGCTGGGGGCGGTGATGGTCTGGGGGCTGCGCAAGATGGCTCGCGCAGCCTGAGCGGTTATTTTTCCCATTCAGCCTTGGCAATCTGCAAGCCATGCTGACCGTTATAAGCTGCACGTTCGGGAGACTGCCAACCCTCCAGCAACGCAGCGTCGAGATCGTAGATTTCGACGCCCAGCGGACGGCAAACGCTTAACGGGTCCTGCGCGTCAGGCCCCCACATCGGCAGTGACAGGTCTCCCCCCGGACAGGTCGACAAGGCGCACAGCAGGTCGATTTCAGCAAAGAACTCCAGGTAATCGCCCTTTTGCGCCGGACAGGCTTTCATGAAGTACATGTCGTCATGGTTCAGGCCGGTGCACTGGAAGATATTCAACACGTCATGCACATCGAATTCGGTCAGCCCGTGCGGCAACACTGCGCGGGTCAGGTTCGAATGGCAGTGATGATGAAAGTCTTCGCCGGTCAGCATCTTGTTGACGTAGGGATCACAGCGCGTGCCGAGCAAATCGTGCAGGCGGCCACCATGCTCGTCGATCCCGTAGCTGGCCAGGCTGTCATCGGTGATGGTGACCAGCGGCCGTAAAAACGGCAGGTTCGACCACAGCCGGTCATGGGTGCTGACATGCGCGCCCTGCAACTGACGCGTGCGCGCCGCCCACAGGCGCTCCCGAGGGTCGTTGGCGTTCCACAGATTGAAATCGCCCACCTGCGGGCCAAACGGTGTGGTGACACGAAACACCTGACCGGCCTTGACCTTCCAGGCCCGCCCGGTACGAATCGGTACTTCGAACTGTTCGACGAGGGTGCGTTGCTGCGCATTCGTGCGGATGCGCTCATAAAAGGCAGTGTCCACTTGCAGCGCCGCGCCTTTGCTGACCTGGTAAGCGGCTGGATAGTCTTTGTACATACAGGGCTTCTCGTTGGCAGGATGAAAGTGTTCAACACTGCAAATTGCGGGCCTAATGCCTTTTTTGAAGGTGATGGGCTTGGCCAATCTATTTTCCGAGTGCCCCTAATTGTTGGATGCCGTTAAACGTGCCAAATCCAGCACAACCACGGCGACTCTCCCACTACATGCGGAGCTGCTCTCGCCAGCAAGCATATCTCTGAGCTCATCAGGAGTCGTAGGCGACAGCTTTTCCCTCCCGGGGCTGCGCAAGGATTTATTCTTCATTTCCTGCGCCCCAAACCAAAGTATCAGATATATTCCAAAACTATCAGCACGCCAGTCCCTGGTATAAAGCGTATCAAGCTGCTGGTCAGCGCTTTTCCAGAGTTGAGCGTGCCACTGCCCCTTTACCTCAATCGGTAAACGAAGTGCGCCAGCCGAACAGGTTATATCGACCTCTTTATCGTTAGCCACATGAGTTTCAGGATCATATGAAATATCTGACGATCCTTGATCGTAGTATGCCTAAAAGATGGTCGCGACAACGCTCTTCTGCGTAAGGATTTCCGCTATCATCATAAAAACCCCGCCAAGACTCGGCATCATCGCTTTTGATTTTTGCCTGCGCTATTAAAAGCTCTTCAATAACAATGGCTTGTAGATCCGGCATGCATGCTGGGAGGTTATCATGCATGATAGCGGCAATAGCATCCAAGGTTGGCGGCCTATACAAGCTTTCTACAATTTTTCTCGCCTGCTCCGCCACAACAGACTTAATCAATTCAGAGTAGCCATCCGTGCTAGCATCCCTTATACCCGCTAACGCACTCACGCCTTCTTCGTTGCAATAGTTACCTATTCGAGAAATTTGATTAGAAATAAAACTGCTTGCATCCCATGCATTTGAGTTACCTGACGTCGTACCGCTCGGGCGCCCAACCATAGGCCATGATGAGCGGAACGTTTCTACAATCCATTCACGTTGCCCCGCTGTAAGCGGTGAGATACTAACGTCGTTACTGCTTCGATCGCCGACCCTATCTCGTATATACCAAAAAAGCTCAGGAAGAATCTGCTGCGTCTTGAGATAGATTGCAGTGCTAGAGAAGTCCACTATTAGCCCAATAGCAATCCAATTAAGGCGACGCTCTTCGCTCGCCAAAATCAAACGCTGCCCAAGTAAATCTCTTAAAATTTCAAGTCGACTCGAACGAATCAGCCTTTCAATCAGCTCTATTTCTATACCGCTTACTAAATTTGTAAATCGCTGAAGCCATTCGCCAGCAAACACTGTACTCATTTCCAAGTCTAAGGGGTCGCGCATAAGCCTATACAATCCTTCAACGTGTTGATTGCACTCATGCAACTGTGGCTCATAAAACATTCTCATAGCCTCATTCCATATGCCGCGATCCCGAACGGCAGTCTCGACATACCTAAATAGCTCCGGAACTCCTGCATGGTGATCCACGCGACTATGAAGAAGCTGGAATAATCCAGCCATCAGGCGTTCGTTAGATAAGTCTTCTACACCTATCTTTTTTCTATACCTTTCTGCGAGAGCAGCAATAAGAATATAACCAGCCCCAGAGAATCGGCCGTTAGCATGACTATGCGCAATCTGTTGTGCAGTGGGCTCTGGAGAGGCAAGCATAAGAAAAGCTTCAAACCCTTCATGGACAGACTCGGCAATATCATCCCCCAACCATCGACTTACTCGCTCGTGAGCAGGAGCGTCCTCAATATCGTTATAGAGGTTAAGATAGGCTTGGGCAGGTGCCACGAGTTCCTCTGAAGAACCACGGCGCATTTTGTTGATGCGTGCAGCAAAGTAATTTCGATGCCCAGCATGCGCCGCTAAGCGCTTAGCCTCTCGTTGACGATCGTCCTCTATCTGCTGGATTTGCCATTCAGGCATAATGGGTTCTGCCAGATTTTTTATCCAGCTCATTTCTTCTAAGCTATGTGCTGCGAAAGGAATTGCAAGAGCACGAACCTGCACGCCATTCTGAGAGTCATGCGCAATGAGCTGAATAATATCCCGCCAACGCCTGTCGCTTTTGTCCAACGGATCAAGAAACCCCAACAAGATAATGAGGTCGGATTCGGAAACTCTGAAACCGCCTGAACGCTCGTATAATTTACAAGCTTGCTGATAGGAACCACGATCACCAGCCAGTTACAATATCACTAAGCGCTGTACTGCTTGTCGAAAACAATCGTTAACCAAGAGAAACTCATTAAGTTTCTGCCGCGACTCATATCCATATCCAGCACCACTTCGAAACGGCTCTATCCAACGCCAAAGCAACTTTGGATCAGTATTGCCAAAAACAATTCGGCGAGCCACCAAGTGATATACGAAGTCAGTTAGCACATCATTACCTGGACGCTCATAATACTTACCCATTGAGACCGCTAAAACCGCCAAGTTTTCAAGCACACTTTCCAAACTAGACTCTGGAAGATTTTTTTCCAGAGACATTAGAACACCAACGGTACAACTGCCACTTTTAGCGAAAGTAACAACAAGCTCAGCTATCAAACAACCGTCTATCCATTCGTAACCAATGTCATCAATCAACTCAATAGCCAAACGAACCGACAGCTCATCTTCGAAGCTGCGTAATAACGATAAAATCCCAGGCCAAGATAATGCACACTCTAAATCAACAAGTATTTCTCCCGCAACTTTCCTGCATGCAAAATCGGCTACAGGATCCAAAAAGAGCTTTTTTAAGTCATCCTTTAGCGCCGCTGCAATATTACTATCCTGCACTGCCTCCAACATTAGCAATCGAAGACCAAAGGGTGTTTCAGGGGAAACTATCAGTCGCCTAATCTCCTCTATAAGCACTGGAAATCCAAGGCCGTGCATTGCGTAATGGCGCCAATCTCGAAATCTGGGGTTCTCCATTGCTAATTTTTCTAAAGATTTAATTAGGCATTTTGCTTGATCAACTGTTAGCCCGCTTACATCTCCGTATTCAATCAAACCCATTGGATCTGCAGCAATCACATCTTTGGCCAAAGCTGGATCAAGTGCAAGCCATGCATGAATCCCTCGAAGGCTGGAGGGCACGAGCCCATTTACTTGCAACAACGAAAGAAGACGCCTGCGTTTAGTATGTGTATTAGCCTGTTTAGCCAGCCATTGGGCTCCTAAGTATTCTCCCACCCTGCGGTGAAGATAAGAAAATCGATCAGCCCCCTCGGCTTTGAATAGCCTAGTACCAAGAATCTCTTTTAGTACATCCCCACCCGGCAAGAGTGAGACGTCTGCAAGTTGTAGCTCGCCTTCAGAAGCACTTGCTTCAGAAAGTCGAACGATGGCTTCGCTACCGGTCAAAATCAGGCACGCGAACGCAGCACCTGCGCCGTTTAGGCTGGCATCTCTAGGTAGCTGATTTTGGGCATTGGAGTTCCGATGCTCAATTCGTAAAATCTCAATTGCTTGCTTGAATAGTTCGCCAGTCGTCTCAGGAAGTTTTTTCGAACTAGCAATACGGGCAATCAACTCAAGGGTTTGCGGATTACCAAGCAATCCTTCTAAGTGACGAAAATTAAAATGCTCAATTATCGACTGAGCGGCTTCTAGACCCACCGAAGCGCTTAAAAACCTTTCAGAGTCATCTTTATCAAAAGCATTCAAGTGCATTTCCAATGTGGTCTTGGGGTATTGTTCTTGAATGGCTTCTAGACTTGTAGCGCCCCACCAATCTGCCACCCGACAAGAAAGAATAAAGCGAGGGTATTCGAGCTCTCCTAATCGACGCAAAACAAGGTCAACAGCGTCGCCGTCTCTCTGGCTGCTTACCTCATCTAATGCGTCAATCACGATGGTCTGAGCGGTGCCCAAAATCGTTTGAGGATCACGGCGGTTGATGAGTTGCCGGGCAGTGCAAAACGCATATCCGGGATGATCGGCAAGCCACTTAAGTAGATGAGACTTCCCCATGCCAGCCTCGCCAAGGATGACTACCGGCTCTTCTTTTGCCAGGACGTCAGCTTGAGATATATGGGTTCGACCATCTGAGGACTCGTACCAAAGGGTACGCATTACGCTCGGAAGCACTTCCATATTTTCGCGTTCGCTCATGTGGTACTGTAACCTTAATAGGGTCAACCCGGATTAGCAGAGATTAAATGAAGGATGTCATAAACCACCATCATCAAGCGATAACCAACAATATGACTTTCACTGAAAATCCCGACTGCGCACATCCAGTCCGGTCAACAGCGGCGTCAGGTCATACAGCCGCTGGGCGATCAGGTGCCGTACGCCGCTTTTTGATTCCAGGCGCCCGAATACCTGCAGCAGTTGCGAGCCCACCAGCACCTTGCGCTGACGTTCGGCCAGGTCGCGCCAGACCACGATGTTGACCATGCCGAATTCGTCTTCCAGCGTCACGAAGGTCACGCCACTGGCGGTGCCCGGCCGTTGACGGCCAATGACCAGCCCCGCCACGCTGAGGGTCCGGTCGTTTTCCAGGTGTAACAAGTCTTGTGAGCTGCGAAAGCGCTTGGCAGCCAGTTGCCGGCGCAGCAAGGCCAGCGGGTGTGGGCCCAGGGTGGTGCCCAGCGTTGTGTAGTCGGCCACCAGGTCTTCGGCCACAGTCGGCAGTGGCAAGATCACTTGGGTTTCTTCGCTGGGCAGGTCGTCGAACAGCGGGCGCTGGGCCTCAACCCCGGCGACTTCCCAGCGCGCCCGGTGCCGATGGCCGATCAGGCCGCCCAAGGCACCGGAATCCGCCAGTGCTTCGGCGGCGCGCGAGTCCAGTTCGGCGCGCAACGTCAGGTCCGTGGCATCGACAAACGGGCGTTTCGCGCGCGCGACTTCGATGCGCAAGGCATCTTCCTCACGAAAGCCACGGACCATGCGCAGCCCGAGGCGAATCGCCAGATTGCGTGTGCGGTCGGGATGATCGAGCGGCTCCAGCGAACAATCCCAGTCGCTGTAGCGCACATCCACCGGGCGGATTTCAATGTGGTGGCGACGTGCGTCCTGCAGCAGTTGATCCGGGCTATAGAACCCCATCGGCCAGCTGTTGATCAGTGCGCAGGTGAACGCTGCCGGTTCATGGCACTTAAGCCAGCAACTGGCGTAGGTCAGCAAGGCGAAACTGGCGGCATGGGACTCGGGGAAACCATAACTGCCAAAGCCCTTGATCTGTTCGAAAATCCGGTCGGCAAAATCCGCTTCGTAGCCGTTTTTCAGCATGCCCGTACGCAGCCGTTCGCGATGCGGCTCCAGCCCGCCGTGACGTTTCCATGCGGCCATCGCGCGGCGCAACTCGTCCGCTTCGCCCGGGGTGTAGTCGGCAGCGATGATCGCCACTTCCATGACCTGCTCCTGGAACAGCGGCACGCCCAGGGTGCGCTCAAAGACGCTTTTTAGTTTAGGCGGATAGGTAATGGCTTCCTCTTTATTACGCCGACGCAGATATGGGTGAACCATGTCGCCCTGGATCGGCCCGGGCCGGACGATGGCGACTTCGATGACCAAGTCGTAGAATTTTTCCGGCCTCAGGCGCGGCAGCATGGCCATCTGCGCACGCGACTCGATCTGGAACACGCCGATGGTGTCGGCGCGGCTGATCATTTCGTAGGTTTTCCGGTCGTCTCCCGGCAGGTCTGCGAGGGTCCAGCGCTTGCCCCGGTGCAGATGCACCAGATCGAACGTGCGGCGCAAAGCGCTGAGCATGCCCAGTGCAAGTATGTCGACTTTCAACAGGCCGACCAGGTCCAGGTCGTCCTTGTCCCACTGAATGATCGTGCGGTCGGCCATCGCGGCGTTCTCGACAGGCACCAGCGTCTCCAGCGGATGCTCGGAAATCACGAAGCCGCCCGGATGTTGCGACAAATGCCGAGGAAAGCCGATCAGCTCGCCGGTGAGTGCCAGCACACGCTTGAGGATTGGCATGTCGGCATCGAAGCCGTATTCGCGCAGGCGTTCGGGCGACGGCAGCGAATCGCTCCAGCGGCTGAAGGCATCGGCCAGGGCGTTGATCTGGTCAGGCGGCAAACCCAGCACCTTGGCCACATCACGCACTGCGCCCGAGCCGTGATGCGTGCTGGCCACCGCCGTCAGCGCCGCCCTGCCCCGACCATAACGCCTGAATATGTACTGAATGACTTCTTCGCGGCGGTCGTGCTCGAAATCCACGTCGATGTCCGGTGGCTCGTTGCGCTCTTTGGAGATGAAGCGCTCGAACAGCAGGTTGCTCTTTTCCGGGTTCAGCTCGGTGATCCCCAGCGCATAACACACTGCCGAGTTGGCCGCCGAGCCACGTCCCTGGCAAAGGATATGCTGGCTGCGGGCAAACTCGACGATGTCATGCACGGTCAAAAAGTAGCTGTCGAACTTCTTTTCCGTGATCAGGGCCAGTTCCTTCTCGACCTGCGCGCGGGTGGCTGGCGTCAGCCCGTTCGGCCAGCGTTTGCGGGCACCGCGCTCGGTCAGTTCACGCAGCCACGACGTGGGTGTCTGGCCTTTGGGGACCAGCTCGTGCGGGTATTCATATTTCAATTGTTTGAGATCAAACGTGCAGCGCCGGGCAATACGCACCGATTCGGCCAGCAGCCAGTCCGGGTAATGCTCGGCAAGCGCATCCAGTGGCCGTAAATGACGCTCGCCGTTGGCAAACAACAGGTGCCCTGCTTCGGCCACGGTCGTGTGATGGCGAATGGCAGTCATGGTGTCCTGCAGGGCACGCCGACCGCGCGCGTGCATGTGCACATCACCGCTGGCAACTGCCGGGATACCCAACGATTGCGCCAGCGCCAGCGCCAGCAAGTCGGCCAGACGCTGCTCGTCATCCGCGCCGCGATGTAACTCCACGCCGAGCCAGAGGCGCTCGGCAAAGCGCTCACGCAACCAGCGTCCATGCGCCAGGCAGGCTTGCGCGTCGCCTTCGATGTCCGGCAGCCAGATGGCCAGCAACCCGTCCGGAGACGGCTCGAAATCTTCACGCAACAACCGGTACTCACCTTTCCTGGCTCTGCGGCGTGCCACCG
This sequence comes from Pseudomonas sp. Pme6b, assembly GCF_058129925.1. Taxonomy (NCBI): domain Bacteria; kingdom Pseudomonadati; phylum Pseudomonadota; class Gammaproteobacteria; order Pseudomonadales; family Pseudomonadaceae; genus Pseudomonas; species Pseudomonas sp. Pme6b. Next base: position 3,148,134 of record NZ_CM176704.1, on the reverse strand, counting down.
TGATCAATTTGCACAACGCCTCATAACCTGTCTGGCTTTTCACCAGCAGCACGGCTTTCGGCCCGTTCTCGATGTGCATTTCGCTGCCGATGATCAACGGCAGGCCGGTGCTGATGGACGCCTGCCACGCACGTACGATACCGGCCAGCGTGCACTCGTCAGTGATGGCCAGCGCCTGATAGCCGTGGCGCGAGGCTCGTTCGAACAGCTCACGGGCGCTTGAGGCGCCGCGCTGAAAACTGAAGTTGGACAGGCAATGCAGCTCGGCGTATTCGCTGGTCATGCGAACCAGCCATGCAGCAGCAGTTCACCCTGCTCGCCCACGCTGCGATAGGCCCAGGCGCGCTGGCCGCTGGAGGTTTCGACCAGATAGTAGTCGCGACGTACATCGCCGCCGTCCCACCAGCCTGATTCGATTCGCTCGGGCCCCGCCACGATGCGCGTGGCATGAAGTGGCAGCGGCTGGGGTTCTCGCAGCAACCAGCCCGGGCGCATACAAGCTTTGGCCGGCAAGACCGGTTTGCTTGTGCTGTGTGGTTGCCAGGCACATTCAGGACGGTGATCGGCCTGGGCGCGCAAGCCATTCACAGACTCGTCACCCAGTCGCGCACGCAGGCGCTCGCGCAGTTGCTCCCAAGGCAGGGTCTGCTGCACGCGCTCATCGAACAACTGGCGGTGCGCCGGGACAAAATCCGGCAAATCCTGCGCCAGCAAGCGCACGGCACGTACCGGCGACGCCACCAGCACTTGTTCCAGCCTGCCGCGGGCCAGTTCGAACAGCATCGACGCATCGCGCTCGGCGCTCAGCAGTCCGACTGGCACCACAGTCTCCGGACCTTCAACGTGCTCCAGATGCAGGGAAAATCGCTGCACACCGCTGTCGCGTCCGGCCAGGAACAAAGCCAGATCGGCGATCAGCCGCTTGAGCGGAAACAACAGGGCCTGATGCGACTCGACGTCGAAATTCAGCTCGATGCGTACATCGAAGAAGTCCGGCGGTGTGTAGCACTCCAGTGCCACCGGTCGTTCGCCAAGCAATGTATCGAGATGCTGCAGCACGCTGGCCGGGAACCGCCGCGCCAGTGTATCGCGCGGCAGGGCCAGCACCTGCCGCACAGAGCGCAGCCCCATGCGTGTCAGGGCTGTGGCGGTTTCACGGCTCAGACCGATACGTTCCAGCGGCATATGCTCCAGGCTGCGGCGCAACGCCTGCGGGCAATCAATGCTCAGCCCGTCATGCATGTTGGCCAGCATGCGTGCGGCTATCGGGTTGGGCGCGACCACGATGCGATGCCGGAAGCCCTGCGCGGTCAACTCTTCACGCAAGCGTGCCTCGAACACCGGCCATGGGCCGAACAGCTTGAGGCTGGACTCGATTTCCATCAGCAGCACTCGAGGGTACTTGAGGCTGACATTGGAGCTGAAACCGTATGCCCAGGCCGCGAGCAGTTGCTGCAAGCGCTCGATGTCGGCTGGGTCATGCTCGACCATGGAGAAGTTCGACACCAGCGCCTGAGCGGCCGTCAGTGACTGCCCGGCTTTCAAACCCAGCGCACGCGCCGCCGGATTGACGGCTTGCAACACGCGACGTTGAGCACTGCCGCTGATCAGCGCCAGAGGCTCATCGGGATCGTTACGACGACGCATGACGCCGTCGAGCGCCAGTTGCGGCAGCAAGACACAGGCCCAGAGCATAAGAACCTCAAACGTCGGTCGAAAATGGAATGGGGAAAGGCGGCGCAAGCCCGCCACGGCACTTGAGCACCCGCAATTGTGCAGGACGGGTATCGATAGCGATGCGCAGGGCCGCCGGTGACGGGTTGGCGGCGGCCTGCTGCGGGCGGCAGGCAAACGCCAGGGTCTGCCCGGTTTCGGCAGCGACCTGCAAACGTCGCAGCGCACGGTCATCGACCATGCCGGGCCAGCACACGACCGCGCCACAGCTGCCGGAGCGCAGGCATTGTTCGGCAGCCCATAGGGCATCGCGGGGACCGGCCTCGCTGACGACCAGTTGGCGCAGATCGACCCCGGCGGCCAGCCAGGCTTGCGGGTACGGAATGTAGGGCGGTGCAACCAGCACAATGCGCTCACCGATCGCGGACAACCTTGCCAGACTTGGCCACAGCAGACGCAATTCCCCACTGCCATTGGCCGGGATGAGAATTTCAGTCAGGGCGGCAGCAGGCCAGCCGCCAGTGGGCAAGGCGCTGTCCAGCAATGCATGGCCACTGGGGTGCGGGCTGACCTGCGGCGCGCTCTGCTGACGGCCTTTCCAGACCCTGCGCTCATCCAGCAAAGCGTCAAGGCTGACCACCGCGCCCATCATTCGCGCCGGACCAGCCCGCAGAACACGCCTTCGATGGCGAAGTCCTGATCAGGCGTGACAATGATCGGTTCGTAGGCCGGGTTGCGCGGCAACAGGCGCACCTGATAGGCACTGCGTTGCAGGCGCTTGATGGTGACTTCGCCGTCCAGGCGGGCAACGACGATCTGCCCGTCACTGGCCTGCGGGTTACGGTGCACGCCGACCAGATCGCCATCGAGAATACCGTCTTCGATCATCGAGTCGCCCTGCACGCGCAGTAGGTAGTCCGGCACACGGGTAAACGTGCTGCGATCCAGATGCAATGTGGTGTGAATATCGAGATCCGGCCCGATAGGTACGCCCGCTGCTACGCGCCCCAACACCGGAATTTCGAGCAATTCGGGCCGCGGCTCACTGTTGAGCAGGCGAATACCCCGGGCCTGGTGCGCTACGACCTCGATCAGACCGGCTTCTGTGAGGGCCACAATGTGCTTGCGCGCCACGCTGCGTGAAGCAAAACCGAAAGCCTCGGAGATTTCCGCCAGGCTCGGCGATTGCCCTTGCTGCGCGATGCGATCGCGGATGAAGGTAAGGATTGCGCTGCGACGGGGAGATAATGTGTTCATGGAGTACATTTGTACTCCACTCGTGATTTTGTGACTAGTACGGTTTGTCGGATTGACGCCGCACGCTCTTGCGCTTCGTGGACGTTAATTATTCGGATTTTCACAACAGTGAAATAAGAAACTCCCGGTTTATTGCGCCAACTAAAGCGTAGAGACTTGACGGCTATTTCAACGATCAGGAGAGTTCATTGTGATCACTCGCCAACTGGGTCACCACGGTCCGCAGGTTTCTGCCATCGGACTGGGCTGCATGGGAATGTCGGACTTCTACACCACCGGCATCGACGAAAAGGAATCCATCGCCACCTTGCACCGCGCGCTGGAACTGGGTGTCACTTTTTTTGATACCGCTGACATGTATGGCCCGCACACCAACGAGACGTTGCTCGGCCGGGCTCTTGAAGGCAAGCGTGAAGGTATTTACCTGGCCAGCAAGTTCGGCATCGTGCGTGGCGATGACCCGCATGCGCGTGGCGTGAATGGCAGCCCGGCGTACATTCACCAGTCCATCGATGCCAGCCTGAAACGGCTGAATACCGATTATCTTGATCTCTACTATCAGCACCGTGTCGACCCCAATGTGCCCATCGAGGACACCATCGGTGCCATGGCCGAGCTGGTCAAGGCTGGCAAGGTTCGCCATATAGGTATCTGCGAAGCCAGCGCAGCGACCATCGAAAGAGCCCACAACGTGCATCCGCTGGCGGCCGTGCAAAGTGAATATTCGTTATGGTCACGCGATCCGGAGCACGACAATGTGCTCGCCACTTGCCGTCGCCTGGGTATTGCTTTCGTGGCTTACAGCCCGCTGGGCCGTGGTTTTCTGACTGGCGCATTGCGCACCCCGGACGATTTCGCTGCCGATGACTACCGTCGTTTCAGCCCGCGCTTTCAGGGCGAAAACTTCAATCGCAATCTGGCGCTGGTAGAAAAGGTCAAGGCACTGGCTGCGGCCAAAGGCGTCAGCGCGTCGCAACTGGCGCTGGCCTGGGTACTTGCTCAAGGCGACGACATCATTCCGATCCCGGGCACCAAACAGCGCAAGTACCTGGAAAGCAACGTGGCAGCGGCTTCATTGACACTGAGTACCGATGAGCTGGCTCAACTGGATGCGATCTTCCCGGCGCAAGGGGCCGTGTCGGGCGAGCGTTACAGCCCGGAGTCGATGAAGTCGCTCAACGGCTGAAAACGTTTGCGGTTCGAGATCAGGTCGCCTCAGGGCAGGTCTCGGTGCCGTTGTTTAGGCCCTGTTTTTGATTCTTGTAATCGAGCGTGGCCTTGCCATCGACCCATTTCAGGGTGACGACAATCACTGAGTCGAAATCATCGTTCGTCCAGTCATCAAGCAGGTTAGTGCTCTTGCCGGACGCTTCTTCAGCAACCTTGTTGATCAGCTCCGGCAGGTAGCCATGCGACCAGGCGGTGTAGATAACTGCGTTGTGGTACTTGTCCCGCATCAGCTCATCGGCCAGGTCTGCGGTGTCGTTGGCACCAAAGTCGAGGTTGACGGGCAGACCCAGTTTGATTGCGCTGGGCCCTACCGTCATCAGCGGACGCACGTAGTTGTAGGACAGGTCGCCCTCACCCTCTTCCACGTGTCGGCTGGGGTTGGCGGCGAAGATAAAGTCAGCTTTGCCGAATTCCCTGGGCAAGACCTCCGACAGTTCGATGGCCCGGTTGAGCCCTTGGCAGTTCAGTTGCCCCAGCCCCATGGCCGGTTTTTCGGCATGACGAAGAAATACCAGTGTCTGCGTGCCGTTCTTGGGCTCGGCATGAACCCCCTTGCCCATGGTGAACAGGGCCAGGGCAGAAGCCACCAGCAAGGAGGGGAAGAAGCACCATGCGATGCGGCGCTGGAGTCGGGTGATCGAAGGCATTTTCGGCATATTCATTATTTTCTGAGTCCGGTGCGCATTTGAAAGGGATCAGCCATCTGGCTGGTGCGAATACGCAGGCTTATGCAGCTCGCCCCAAGAATTTCTGCGGATCAGTCAAACAAGGGCGCAGTGGGCGCACACTCATGGATCACGCGCGAATCTTAGTGCTCACATGTTTCGAAATTAAGAATGTGGACGATTAGGAGTGTCAAAAAACGATTCTGTTGCAAACCTGGCGAAAAAAATCACCCGAAAAGCAGAAAACTGTCAGAAAATCGTCGAAAAACAGGCCGTGAGCCTTACTGTTTACCAGGCAACAACAGTTCAACACCTTGCTGCCAGATCAACATCACTTACACTGGAAAATTGCCCTGATACCTTGCTGTTCAAGCACCCGGACCCTTGGCACAGAGCATGCAATATTCCATTTGTGAATTTCATGCTCTCTGGACTGCTGTTTTTGAAATATGCAAACCAGTCTTGCAGCCCTTGCCTCCCCGATCTGGACGCTCACTATGCCACAACCCCCTATTTCTTTTTGGTTGCAAACGCCGCGAGCCCTGATTCGCTGGATGGTAACGACCTGCACATTGGCGATTAGCCTGCAGGGAGTAGCACAGGCCGCTGAAACCGCGCCTGCCGAAGTCCGCCTGGATTACGCCTATTATTCGCCGGTCAGCCTGGTGCTCAAGCATTTTGGCTGGCTGGAGAAAGCCCTGCCGGAGGCGAAAGTCACCTGGGTGTTGAGCCAGGGCAGCAACCGCTCGCTGGAATACCTGAACAGTGGCAGCGTCGACTTTGCTTCGTCGGCCAGCCTGTCTGCGGTGCTGGCCCGGGCCAACGGCAGCCCGATCAAATCGGTGTATGTCTACAGCCGGGCAGAATGGACGGCTCTGGTGGTGCGCAAGGATTCTCCCCTGCAATCGGTTGCCGAACTCAAAGGCAAGAAAATCGCCGCCACCAAAGGCACCGACCCTTATCTGTTCACCTTGCGCGCGCTGCAGAAGGCCGGGCTGAAAAAGGATGATGTCGAGTTGCTGCACCTGCAGCATCCCGATGGACGCACCGCCCTCGAAAAAGGCGACGTAGATGCCTGGGCAGGGCTTGACCCGCACATGGCGGCCAGTGAAATACAGTCCGGCTCGCGCCTGCTTTACCGCAACAAGGACTTCAACAGCTATGGCGTACTGAGCGTCACGGAAACCTACGCCAAGGAGCATCCACAGGCGATCAGAACAGTATTGAGCGCTTATGAGCAGGCTCGGGAATGGGCAGTAAAAAATCCTGATGAGCTGGCCAGGCTGCTGGCGACCGAGTCAGGTTTGCCGCTGGAAGTCGCCAGGCTGCAATTGACCCGCACAGACCTGAGCAACCCGCAACTGAGCGCGAAAGACATGGAAGCGTCCAAGGCCGCGGCGCCGATTCTGGTGTCCGAGGACCTGGTGCGCAAAGGCGTAAACGTCGAACAAGTGATCGATCAGTTGATCACGCCAGAGTTTTCCAAAGCCGTGATCGCAACGCCATGACCAGCCCAGACAAGTCCCTGCCTGCCTGTGCGCAGGCGGCCTTGCCTGACAGGGCGCAGCGCACGTTTTGGCAGCGCTACAAAACGCCGCTCAAAGGCCTGGTAGTCCCCGCTGCAATCATTGTTTTGCTGGAAATTATCGTGCGCATCGGCTGGCTGCCCTCCTACCAGATGCCAGCCCCCAGCGAGATCGTGCTGACATTAAGTGATCTGGCCGATGGTGCGTTGTGGAAACACATCAGTGCCAGCCTGTTGCGTGTGCTCAGCGGCTTTGTGATCGGCGCAAGCCTGGCCTTGGTATTTGCTGCGTGGGTGGGGCTCAGTCGTGAGGCGGAGGCGTATCTGGAGCCGACGTTCGCCGGGCTTCGTTCCATCCCCAGCCTGGCCTGGGTGCCGCTTCTACTGCTGTGGCTGGGCATTGGCGAGACCTCCAAGGTTGTGCTGATCGCCATCGGTGCGTTTTTTCCGGTCTACCTCAACGGCGTGGCCGCGATTCGGGGCATTGACCGAAAGCTGGTGGAAGTCGGCAAGATGTATGGCTTCAGCCGCTATCGCCTGACCCGGCGTATTCTTCTGCCCGCCGCCCTGCCCGGCCTGTTCACCGGTTTGCGCAGCGGCATGAGCCTGTCATGGATGTTTCTGGTAGCCGCCGAGCTGATCGCGGCCACCAAAGGCCTGGGCTACCTGCTCAGTGACGGACGCGAAACCTCGCGCCCGGACATCGTGCTGGCGGCCATCATCGTTCTGGCGACACTGGGCAAGTTGAGCGACGGCCTGTTGGCAGGCCTGGAAAAACGCTTTCTGGCCTGGCGGGACACATTCACCGGTCAAAGCCGCGAGGGTCGATAGATGCCGGAATCGTTGATGAACATACGCGTAGACCGCAAAGCATTCGCTGGCAATACCGTACTGCAGGATATCGATCTGTCATTACAGTCAGGTGAGATCGTCAGCCTGCTGGGGCCAAGCGGTTGCGGTAAAAGCACGCTGCTCAGAATTGTCGCCGGGCTGGAGCAGGACTTTCGTGGCTCGGTGGACAACATTGAGGGAGAAGTCGCGTTTGTGTTTCAGGAACCGCGCCTGATGCCCTGGCTGACCGTCGAACAGAATATCGGCTTCAGTGACGATGCCGGCTACGACCGCAGATGGGGCGGTCAATTGATCGAAGAAGTGGGCCTGTCCGGTTTCGCCGATGCCTTGCCAAAAGCATTGTCCGGAGGCATGGCGCAACGCGTGGCCATTGCTCGCGGCCTGTACTCGCACCCTACGGTACTGCTGCTGGATGAGCCTTTCAGCGCAGTGGACGCGTTTACCCGAATGAAGCTTCAGGACCTGCTGCTGCAATTGGCCGAGCGTCACGCTATCACCCTGTTGCTGGTGACTCACGATGTCGACGAGGCGTTGTACCTGAGCGACCGGGTATTAGTGATGGGCAGCCGCCCCGGCACGATCACCCAGCAACTGCCGGTCGGGCTGCAAGCACCAAGGGATCGCCGCGATCCGTTACTGGCTCGACTGAAAGCTCAGGCACTGACCGAGCTGCATCAGGCGCATATCATTTGACGTCGGTCGCCTCGCAGCCTTACTTGTCGGCCTTGAGCTCTTTCCAGAGTCCCTGGCGCAACGCCTCGATATTAACCGGGACCTGAGACATCACGAACAAGCGGCTCAGCATGTCGGCGTCTGGATAGACAGTGGTATCCGTCCACAGGCCGGGATTGATCAGGGCGTCGGCCTTTTCGTTACCGTTGGCGTAATGCACCGTATTGGTAATGTTGGCGATCACTTCCGGGCGCAGCAGGTAGTTCATGAACGCGTAGGCACCTTTGACATCAGGGGCATCAGCCGGGATGGCGATCATGTCAAACCACATTGGCGCGCCCTCCTTTGGAACCACATAGCTGATTGTGATGTTATTGCCCGCTTTTTGGGCCTGCTCCTGCGCCAGGGAAATATCCCCTGAGTAGCCTACTGCCACACAGATCTTGCCCGTAGCGAGGTCGCCAATATAGTCGGCTGAACTGAAATTGCGCACATACGGCCGTACCTCATCCAGCAGCGCCTTGGCCTTTTTGTAGTCGTCCGGCACCTCGCTGTGCGGTGGCAGGCCGAGGTAGTTCAGAGCGATAGGGATCAGCGCCGGTGCGCTGTCCAGAAAAGCGACACCACACTGGGCGAGCTTTTTCATGTTTTCCGGCTTGAGCACCAGATCCCATGAGTCAAGCGGTGTGTCCTTGCCAAGAATGGCCTTGACCTTCGCCATGTCATAGCCGATTCCGGTGCTGCCCCACAGGTAGGGAAACCCATGCTGGTTGCCCGGATCACTGCCCTCCAGTGCCTTGAGCAGAACCGGGTTGAGGTTTTTCCAGTTGGGGAGCTGCCGTTTGTCGAGGGTCTTGAGCAAGCCGTTTTCAATCTGTCGACCCATGAAATGAATGGACGGAAAGACCAGGTCGTACCCGGAATGGCCAGCAATCAGCTTTGTGTTCAGCGTCTCGTTGGTTTCGAAAGTCTCGTAAGAGGTCTTGAAACCGGTGGCCGCTTCAAAATTTTTTAGAGTGTCCGGGGCGATATAATCCGTCCAGTTGTAGATATTGACCGTCTCCGCCGCATGGCTGGTCGAGGCCAGCAACATCAGTGCAGCAAGGGATTTTCTCAGCATTTTCAGCTCCTCGGGTCAATAACGATAGCTTGCCCCAGACCGGGCATGAAAACCACCTTCGTCAAGCAAATTCAGTTCACTACGGGGCCTTCTCCGGGGTGAATGACAAATGCATGGAACGTGCCCATTGATACCTTGCGATGATGACAGCCATATAATTGATTTTTTTGTGCTGCGTCATAAAAAATTTTTCCAGAACGGTGCTGGCGAATGCTATTTTCAGTACTCGTCAGACCGCTCAGCGATCCTGCTGGAAAGCAACCCGACCGACCGATAGTCCGCTGCGCTGATTATCTTCTCGTCATCATGCTTTACCGGACGAATTCTGGCTGTCTGCCTACCCATTGGAGCAAGGGAAATGCTCGATTGATTAAGGTGGGCCATTGTCATGAACAAAGTCACATTCCCCAATGCGTGCCAGCTGATGCGCTGGCACTTCCATCCGGTAGGCTTTGAAGCCTCGATGGATGCTCCCGGCAGCATGATTGCACGACTTTTCGACCGCGCCAGCGGTGAGACAGTCGTCGCCATCGCCGGCCTTCCGTGTTCCACGGTGATGAATGCCGCAGATGTAGAGCGCATCATCGAAGCCATCGAGGATGAGCTGGAATTGTTCGGCACTCATACGCAGCAACAGGTCGCCGGTTTTTCCTGAGATGACAGCCTCAGCCTGTTCGGACTTTACCGCGCAAGTCTTCGAAGAAAGGCTTGTCCTGGGCAATTCTGTCTGAAGCTTTAGGCATCTGGGCACTTTCCCCGCCGCCGGTGCCTTGATCGATATACCAATAGCAATGCCGCGCCGCACGAGTAATGGCGACATAAGCCAGGCGCAAGACTTCATCCTTCTGCGCTGTATCAAAGGGCTGAAGATCGCTCGCATCACCCAGCCCTGCCAAACGGTAAACCTGATTCTTGTAAGGCGAGACAGTCAGATGCTGGCAGTCGCCCAACAAAAACACGGCATCCGCCTGCAAGCCTTTGGAACTGTGGTACGTCAACGTCCTGATGCGACGACCTTGCGCGCCCATCGCCGCATCAGCATCGATCAATGCCTGCAAACGCTCCGAGAACCGGCTTTTCTCGCTGCCTTTGCGGTACAGCAGCAGAATCGAGTCACCGTCGTTGTAGTGCTCGGCTACACGCTCGGCCAGTTCGTCTTCGTCACGATCCAGCACCGTGACCGGCAGCAACTCTTGCGGCATGCCGCTGGCACGAGCCTTCTTGCCCGCAATCGCCGGAGCTGCCCGGACAATATGCTCTGCGGCATCGATAATGTGCTGATGGCTGCGGAAGTTGTCACTGAGCATGACTCTGGTGGTCGCCGGTGACGAAAACTCCCTGGCGAACTCCATGAAATACTTGGGTGAGCTGCCGCGCCAGCCGTAGATCGATTGCCAGTCATCGCCGACACACAGCAGTGATGAATGCTGAGCGATCCGGCCTGTATGCAGAGCAGGACCACGACGCCGGATTTCGCGCAGGCTGGCGCGTATCCATGAGACGATCTGCGGCGACACATCCTGGAACTCGTCGATCATCAAATGCGACAGCGGTCTGAGCATCTGGTCACTGACGTGTTTGAGGTTTTCCGGCGATGTTTCACCGAACAACGCAAACATCCGGTTATAGGTCATGATCGGAGGCGACTGAGCCAGCAGGTGCGTTTCGAAAGCTTTCCAGAACAGACTCAGCGCTTCGAAGAAGAAACGATCCGGGTCGTCGCTGGCAAAGCTCATCTCGGACACGGCATTGGGTACATCCAGTCCCAGGTTCTCGATGAAGCTGGCGGCGGTGACAAAACAGTCCAGTAGCGGCGCAGCACCGAGCTCACCCTTGACCCGATAGTCGAATCCGGGCCCGGCAACCGCGTCGCCCGCCAATGACTGCAATAGCTTGTTGGCAGACTGATAGTTATCCAGCCAGATCAAAGGCTTACTGCAGAAAGCTTGAAACAGAGTGCGCTTTATGACCCCCTCGGCCCACACTGGCAATTTGGCACCCGGCCGCTTGAGTTGCTGGTCTTCACTGGCGTCCAGGCCCAGCACAACCCAGGCATCAAGCTCAGCGATATAGCCGTGAAAACAAAAGGAAAATCCATTTATTTCAACAGCTTGGCGCATAGGCTCAATGCCCTTTATAGGCCATGCTCCTGCGCGAATCCACAAGTCCTCGACGGTGTCACACCACTCTTCATCCCGTTTCGAGGATAGCTCGGTCACCGCGACACGCTTCTGCACGTCAGGATGGTCGCGATCCAGTTCCTTGAGCTGCAAGGCATGGCGATACAGCGGCGCCATGACTTCGCGGAAACGCTCGTTGCCGGCGTACAGATCGCGGTAGCAGAGATTGAGTTGCTGACGCTGCGCATCGTTGATCCGCAGGTCGAAAGGATTGCTGTCCGCCTCTTCCAGGCCGGATGACTGGCTGCTCAGGTTCTCGAACGCCCTGAGCTGCTCAAAACCCGGCAGGCTGCGCACCAGCGGCAGAATACGCGAGTGAAAGGTGCGAACCAGGTCACGAGCCTGTTTCTGCCCCGTCACATGCCCCCACAAGGCCATCACCTCGATCAGCTTGCCGATGAAGTCCTTGCGCGACTCACGGGTGAAGGTCACGACTGTCATCGCATTCAGTTTAAAGCCCAGGTAGTGATGCAACAGCAGAATGCGCAGCACCAGCGATGTGGATTTGCCTGCGCCCGCCCCGGCAATGACGTAGGTAGATGGCGTATCGCTGAAAATCATCTTCCACTGCGCCGTGCTGGGCTGAGCATGCGCAGGGAGCTTTTCGGCGACATCGGCCTTGATACGCTTTTTCAGTTCAGGCGTGAGCGCCAGCCGCCAGTCGTCGAACAGATGGTCGTCAACTCTGGGGCCGCGATGTCGGACAGGCCGGGTATCGTTGATGACCAGCACCTGACGCGCTGCTTCCTCACCATCCAGGTAGCCGTCGGCATAACCCTCGCGCACGCCCTCTATGTGCCCATTCAGATAGCCGTCGGCATGGCCCTGGAACCACGACGGCGTGTGCTGCGAGCCCAACGCTGTAAGGCCGCGGCCCATCAGGCGCGATAACAGACGCCTGAAGAACGGCAGTTGCCGAGGCGGCATGAGATCGACATCCAGGTCATGAGGAAGCGCAGAAGGAAGGTCGTCAGGCACGCAGACTCCGGTGGATGGCTTGCAGGCAAAAAGGTCGCCTATGGTGGCCGGATTTGCGCGCAGGTTCCAGCGAAATGCTTGTCTGTCAGTGCGTTAGCCGATCAACTGCATGTTCCGTCGCAGGTGCCATCAGACTGGCATGACCGATTTTGGTACCAGCGCACCCGGGTGTTGAATCACCACACTGGCCAGACGATGACCTGCTTCGGCAGCCTGTCGCGGGTGTTCCCCCATGAGCCGGGCGGCCAGATAGGCAGCGCTGAACGAGTCCCCTGCTGCCGTGGTATCGACGACACGCTCGACCTTTTGCGACGCAATGTCGAAACGCTCGCCGCCGGCTTCCACAAGACAACTTTGCGCGCCGCGCTTGACGACGATCTCACCGATGCCGCGACCTCGATAGGCCGCCAGTAATTGCTCACTGTCGGCATAACCATAGAGCGCCTGCTCATCGTCTTCTGTGAGCAACGCCAGATCCACATGCTGCAGGCATGCCTGATAGGCCTCGCGAGCCTGCTCCACGCTGGCCCACAGCCGAGGCCGATAGTTATTGTCGAAGGCAACCCTGACCCCACGTTGACGAGCACGGTCCAGTGCTTCCAGCAATCGGGCGCGGCCTTGCTCGCCAAGTACCGCCAGGGTGATACCACTGAAATACAGCACGTCGTAGCTGGCCAGCGCCGCGAGGATCGGCTCGGCCGCAGGCGTCATGAAACAGTCCCGCACGGCGGCTTCGTTGCGCCAGTAGAGGAAACGACGCTCGCCATTGGCATCGGTCTGAATGCAGTAGAGCCCGGGCAAACGCCCCGGCAGGCGTTGCACCTTGCCCAGACCAATGCCCTCATCGGCCCAGATCCGGCACATTGCATCGCTGAAGCTGTCGTCACCCAGCGCCGTGACGTAATCCACCTTGGCCCGCTCACCCAACAATCGGGCAAGGTAAACCGCCGTATTGAGCGTGTCACCGCCGATCAGGGCGACCCGTGGAAGGCTCATGAGACGATTACTCCCGCCAATACCGGAATTAGAAATACGTGCTGAAAGGCTCGATCACTCGCATGTCATTATCCACCAGACAACCTGAACGCCACTTGTCGAAGGTCAGACACGGGTGTGAGGTACCGAAGGAAATGATGTCGCCAACCTTCAACTCGCATCCGGGCGCGACTGTCATGAAAGCGTGCTGATCCATCACAGCGGTCACTTTGCAGGCACTGACGTCGTCGCCTGATGCAGGCTGCACACCCGCCTTGTAACGCAGCAGCGGGTTGGGCAAGCCGGCATCGTAGGCAACGTCGCGCTTGCCCATGGCGATCACCGCAAAACCCGGCTCCGGCATGGACTGCACATGCGCCCAAACCTCCAGCGCAGGGCGCAGCGCTTCGCTCAGCTCGGCACGTCGGTCCAGCACGCAGCACTGCGCGTCCTTGTAGATGCCGTGGTCATGCACCACATAACTGCCGGGGCGCAGCACGCTGAGGAACCGTTCGCGAACGGCCCGGGCATCGAATGCTTCAGCGATCAGGTCGTACCACGCCGAGCCGGATGCAGTGACAATCGGGCGATCCAAAGCGAATGCGCCCTTGTCCTGCAGGTCGACAGCCAGGCGCACCAGCGACGCCGCAAAAGCCTTGATGCCATCGATGGCATGGTCGCCGTGGATGACGCCTTCGTAACCCTCGATACCCGTCAACGCCAGCGCCGGTTGCGCCTGAACAGCATCCGCCAGGGCCAAGACCTGCTCTTCGCTACGACAGCCGCAGCGTCCACCGGGTACGCCATATTCGATCATCACGTTCAGGCGCAGGCCGCGTGCCGCGAAAAACTGGCCCAGTGCAGCGACATTGTCTGGGTGATCGACCATGCAGTGAAACTCGAACATCGGGTCAGCCAACAGATCGGCAATCACCGCCATGTTCGGCGCGCCGACCAGCTGATTGGCCATTAACACCCGCCGTACGCCATGCGCATAAGCGGCCTGGGTCTGGACCGCCGTGGCGAGGGTCATGCCCCATGCGCCCGCGTCCAGCTGTCGCCGAAACAGCGCTGGCACCATGCTGGTCTTGCCATGCGGTGCAAGCTCTGCACCGCTGTCAGTGACAAAACGTTGCATCCAGCGAATATTGTGATCCAGCGCCTGACGATGGATGACCAGTGCAGGCAGGCTGACATCAGTGACCAGGCTGTCGCCCGGCTGTGCAGTGCCCTTGTCCATGACGGCGGTGTCCATGACAGCGATGCTCATCAGTAATCTCCTGCAGTTATTCGTTGATTCGACGAGCCAGGCCGTTGGCGCTGTCGATCAGCACCCGCCGATAGTCGTCGTAATGGGTCTTGGCATCGGCACGCGGCGCGACAATGCACAGGGTTGCGATGCACTGACCGTGCTCGTTTTTCACCGGCGCGGCGAAACAGTGCGTGAAGGTGTCGGCCACGCTATCGAAGGAGAAGAAACCCTCTTCGCCTGCCTTACGGATCTCCCGCAAAAAGGTTTCCAGCGGCAGACGCTCGCCACCCGGGAGGATGAAATCGTCGGGATCAATCAGGTCGATGATCTGCTGATCGCTGAGGTGGCTGAGCAGCAGACGCCCGGAAGCGGTCCACGGGATGGGCGCGTTTTCACCGATGTCCGAGGAAATCCTGAAATGCCGCTCACCCTCTTTCATCAGCGCAACGGTGTATTTCCGGCCATTGAGCAGGCACATCTGCGCGGTTTCTCGCGTCTGGCTGACGATCTCGCCCAGGCAGACTTCCGCCTCGCGAGTGAAATCGAAGTGGCGCAAATGCGCCTGACCGAGAAAGTACAACTGACGGCCAAGGTAGACATGCCCGTCCTTGCTGACCGTCTCCAGAATACGCCGCTCCAGCAGCGACGCCACCAGCTCGTAAACCGTCGATTTGGGGCTGCCGATTCCGCTGGCAATTTCGTTGGGACGCATGGGTCTGGCCTTTTCCTTGAGGAAATCCAGAATATCGAACGCCCGGTCCAGTCCACGTGCCCGGCGCTTGATTGTGTCTTCAGTCATGGCTCATTCCTTAAGTAGAGCTGTAAGCCAGATAACCCGAGGCTTCTGGCTTGAAGCTGCTACTTGCGCCTATAAGCAATACAGTCGATTTCAACCTTGCAGTCGACCATCATGCTGGCCTGCACGCAAGCGCGCGCCGGTGCATGCTCGGGGCTGAAGTATTCACCGAACACCTTGTTGAAACTCCAGAAGTCCCGTGGGTCTTCCAGCCACACACCGACACGTACTACGTCTTCGAGCGCATAACCGGCTTCGTCGAGGATCGCGATCAGGTTACGCATGGTCTGGTGGGTCTGCTCGACGATACCGCCGACGATAATCTCGCCATCCTGCGCAGGCACCTGGCCAGAAACGTGCAACCAGCCGTCGGCCTCGACTGCTCGGGCGAATGGACGTGGCTGGCCGCCCCCTGCGGTGCTGCCTGCGCCATAACGGGTAATAGTCATGAGTTTTTCCTTGTCTTGAAGCATTGGACGTCGTGAAACGTTAAAAACGGATGTTCTTGAGAAACTCGCTCAAGCGCGTCGATTTCGGTTGTTCGAACAGTGTCTTGGGTGGCCCCTGCTCCTCGATGCGCCCCTGATTCATGAATACAATCTGGTCTGAAACCTCATAGGCGAAACGCATTTCGTGAGTCACCAGCAGCATGGTCATGCCGTCTTCGGCCAGGTCCTTGATAACGCTCAGCACTTCGCCGACCAACTCAGGGTCGAGCGCAGAAGTGACTTCATCGAACAACATCAGGCTGGGATTCATGGCAATGGCACGGGCAATTGCGACCCGCTGCTGCTGACCACCGGACAACTGGCCGGGGAAGTGATTGCGGCGCTCCAGCAGCCCGACCCGGTCCAGCCACTTTTCCGCCAGGGCAATGGCCTGATCCTTGGGCATCTTCTTGACCTTGAGCAGGCCCAGGGTCACGTTCTGCAGAGCGCTGAGGTGCGGAAACAGGTTGAAT
This sequence comes from Pseudomonas sp. Pme6b, assembly GCF_058129925.1. Taxonomy (NCBI): domain Bacteria; kingdom Pseudomonadati; phylum Pseudomonadota; class Gammaproteobacteria; order Pseudomonadales; family Pseudomonadaceae; genus Pseudomonas; species Pseudomonas sp. Pme6b. The sequence continues at coordinate 3,131,997 of NZ_CM176704.1, read as the reverse complement.
TGCTGAAATGCCATGCCAGTCATTGCCCGGTGCTGTGCAATAACCCGCTCCGGATGACGGGTGCGCTTGCCGTCTACGTCGCTGTAACCGATATCCTGCCCCTCGAGCCGGATATGACCGCCCTGAAACTCTTCCAGCAGATTGACGCAGCGCAGCAAGGTGGTCTTGCCCGAGCCACTGGAACCGATCAGGGTAACAACGTTGCCTTTCTGCATACGCAGATCGACCCCCTTGAGCACTTCCACTGCGCCATAGGACTTGTGCAGGCCTTCGATGCTGAGCAGCGCCGGGCCGGGGGTTGCGGTATGAGTCTGTGTCATGGCAATACCACCCGTTTTTCGATTTGCCGCCCAAGAAGCTCGATGGCGTAATTAATGAGAAAGAACAGAAAACCTGCAAACAGGTAGAACTCCAGGGTCATGAACGTGCGCGCAATCACCTGCTGAGTGCTCAACAACAGTTCAGCCACACCGATGACTGAAAGCAGTGTCGAAGCCTTGACGATCTCGGTCGAGGAATTGACCCACGTCGGCAGGATCTGGCGCATGGCCTGCGGCAACAACACATAGCGCAGCGACTGATTGAAACGCAGCCCGATCGCCTTGCCAGCCTCCAGCTGGCCAGCGGGAATGGCCTGCAGGGCACCGCGCACGATTTCCGATACGTGAGAGCCGCAGAACAACGTCAGGCCTATTGCGCCAGCTTGAAACGCGCTGATTTGCCAGCCCAGTGCTGGCACCATATAAAAGACTGCCAGTACCAGCACGAACACCGGCGTACCGCGTATCAGATCCACATAGAGTCGGATCGGCAACCGTGCGAAGAATCCGCCGTAGGTCAGCACCAGACCGGCCAGCATGCCGATCAACGTGCCCGCAGCAATCGCCAGCGCCGAGCACTGGATACTGGTCAAAAAGCCGGACCAGAGCACTTCTCTCGCGGTCCACAATTCCTGCAACCAGCCAGGGGGTTGATACATGACAGCCTCCTAGCGGCGAATCGCCAGACGTTGTTCGAGGGTGCGCAAGAGCATGGCGATCACATAGCAGGCCACTACGTAGAGTGCAGTGGTCACCAGCCAGGTTTCGATCACACGGTAGCTTTCGACATTGATCTTGCGCGCGTAATAGGTCAGCTCCGGCACCGCAATGGCGGCTGCCAGCGAGGTGTCCTTGAACAGCGAAATGAAATTGTTGGATAGCGCTGGCAACACGTTGCGCAACATCACCGGCACGATGATGTATGCCCTCACCTGCCACTCGCCCAGACCGATGGCCAACCCTGCTTCGCGCTGACCTTTGTGGATGCTCAGCAAACCGGCACGGAAAACTTCGGTCAGATAGGCGCCAGCGTACAGCGACAGCGTGACAATGAACGACGCCAGCTTGTCCAGACGAATGCCCAGCCCGGGCAAGGCGAAGTAGATCAGCAGGATCAACACCAGAATGGGCGTGTTGCGCACCACGGTGACGTAGATCGACGCGACAATGCGCAGTGCCTTGTAACGTGACAGCAGCGCAAATGCATTTGCCAACCCGATCACACAGCCGATGGCGATCGAGATCAGGGCCAGTTCCAGCCCCAGGCCCAAGCCCGCCAGCAAGCTGGGGAAGTCACGCCATACGGCATCAAAATTCAATTGATAATTCATGCTTGCCCGTACCTGGCAGGGAAAGCCCGAAGGCCTGCCCTGCCCTTGAAGGTCAGAGTGGACTTATTTGTATTCCATCGGGAAACCGATTGCAGGCACAGGCAGATCGACACCGAACCATTGCTTGAACGAGGCGGCGTAAGCCGGGAACTCGACACCGGTCATGGCTTCATGCAAGGCGGTGTTGACGAAGTTCAACCAGTCCTGATCGCCACGTTTGACGGCACAAGCGTAGGTTTGCGGGCTCCAGGCAAAAGCCGGCGAGCGGTAGCGGCCAGGGTTCTGAACCATCAGATACTTCACTGAAGACTGGTCGGTGGCGGCCGTGTCGGCGCGGCCCGAGTTGATCGCCTGGTACATCAGGTCGACGCTGTCGTACTGATCGACCTTGGCTTTGGGCAGCGCCTGATGCACCAGCTCTTCGGCATATACGTTCTGCAGCACGGCAACCGTCACTCCGTCGCCCGCGGCTTTAAGGTCATCTATTTCCTTGTATTTGCTGTTGGCAGGCAGCAACAACGCTACGCCTTCGCGGTAGTACGGCAAGGTGAACGCCACCTGCTGTGCACGACTGGCGGTAACGGTGATGAACTGGCAACTGATGTCGACCTTGTCGGTCAGCAGGTTGGGAATTCGCGCATCCGAGGACTGCACCACGAACTCGACCTTGCTCGGGTCATTGAACAGGCCCTTGGCGATGATCCTGCCGATGTCGATATCGAAACCCTGCAACTTGCCGTCCGCTCCCTGAAAATGCCACGGGGCATTGGTACTGCCTGTACCCACCACCAGATTGCCACGTTTCAATACTGCATCCAGCTTGCTGCCTTCGGCGGCCTGAGCCGCGTTGGCCAGCGTGAATGAGGCTGCAAGGACAAATGCACAAGCTTTCACAAAAGAAGGTCCGCGATGCATGACATAGACTCCGCCGAAGTATTTTTATTCCGCTATAGCGGACAATGGTATGTAACAACGGAATAGACAGCAGAAAGTGTGCCATACGAGGCCTGCGAAAAACACCGCATAAAAATGTCGAGGCAAATCAAAAGGCTGGAGATGAAGGAGTTGATGGCTGGGTGATATTACGGCTTGAGGGCATCGCTACCATTTGTCACGTTTGAGTGGTAAGGCCCCACTCTTGTGCGCGCGCGCTGTCGAGTACGCAGTACTGGTGCAGGCGCAATGGTCGCGCCGCAGTGATGATAGGGGGGCAAAGCGCCACGAACTACTTGCCAATGCGGGAGCATTGGCAAGAGATTCAGTCAGAGGCAGGTAGCAATCGCAGCAGATCGCAAGGCGGACTGGGTATCGCCCTGCGGGGCGTAGAACTCGACAGCAGTGGCAGGACCTTTGGCGTGTACGTCTGCGAAATACCTGGATTCGGTAGTGAACACGGTGAAGCCGCCACCGGAAAGATCATGCAGGAACACATCTGAAGATGTGCCAAACATCGCTTCGTTCTGCCAGGTCACCTGAATGCACTGGGCAACGGCGGCATCCTGTTTGGCACTCGACAGGACCTTGAATGGCCCTGCCGCACGTGCTGAGTTTGAAGGCGCTGCGCACCCGGCCAGAACCGTTGCCGCAATCACCGTTGCGCTCGTCAAAAACAGAAGCTTCATGTCGTGCCTTCGCTAATGAAAAAGCCGATTCTAGCACTGCACGGGCCTATTACCCCTCAGCCAATTGCTCTTCGTATTCCTTCACGTATTCGCCAGCCAGGCTCTGTTTCTGCTTTTCATCAAGTAACTTGCCCGCCATCTGAAAGAACTTCTGCTCTTCTTCCTTCAAGTGGTGATGCACTTTTTCCGACAGCTTTTTCGCAGTCGCCAGCCAGGCCGGGCTCGACATCTCGGTTTCATCGAGCTCTTCCATCATCTCGTCCATTTCATGATGCTCGGAAATGGCATGGCGACTGAGGTCCACGCCGTTGTCGTGGGCCATCAGGGGAATGTAGAAAAACCGCTCTTCGGCTGTCTCGTGAGCCTGAAGCTCATCCTTGAGCTGTTTGTAGGCTTTTTCCCGTTCGACACTGTCGCCGCTGGTCTGGATCAGTGCGTCAGCGTAACCGCGCTGACGATCATGGCTTTCACGCAATGCTTCAAAGATATTCAAGGTCTTGTCTCCAGGTCGGCTTCCGGGAGCTGGAAGCATTGTGGACTAGACCCCTGGCGAAGATCAGCAGTTCCGAGAAATGCTGGCAAATGACTACTGCGCAATAACCGCAGGCTCAGGCCAGCTCGAAAACCACATCCTGAGCGCCTTCCCAAAGCGTCTTGACGCCCAGTTTGCGCAGGTTTTCCTTGCCTTGAGTGATGGTCAGAAAGTGATTGCCGGCCAGTTGCCCCATCTTGCTGGCGAAACAGCACGAACCGTACGCCAGGATAATCTCGGTTTCGCTGTAACCACCCGGATAAAACAGAATGTCGCCCACAGAAGGATGACTCGTTGCGTTCTCGAAACCGATCAACGTGTCATTCAGCTTCAGTTGATAATCATCCAGCGGCACCCAGCAGCCTTCGCCACTCCAGCGCACATGGATGAATTTCTGCCGATAAGGCAGCAGCTTGAGAAACGCTTCCACCGTTTGCGGCGCATCCGGATTGGCTTCGGCCAGAAACTCGTATCCGCCCGCGGTAATTTTGATGGTGGTCACTGCAACGACTCCTTGAAGGCAACAATGCTCAGAATGATGCGCAAGGATAAACGCGAGTCTTGTGAGGCGTCACGGAGTTCCGCTGCGCTCACAGGGACACACATCTGCAATCGTTGATCAAACAGAATTCCGCGTCAGATTTGACCCGCCGAGCAGTTTGGCGAATAGCCTATTCTCATGCGTTTCGCCCTGAAACTCATAACGTGGCGAACCTTTCACTTCATGACCCTGCCGCGGGTAAAACCCCAACGCGCGCGGGTTGCCAACCCAGACAGTCGCCCACATCAACGCCGCCTTTCTGGCCGTAGCGCGCTGCTCGGCGGCTTCGAGTAGCAGTCGCCCTGCTCCACATCCAGTGAAACGTTCCTGCACATAGAGGCGTTGCAACTCGGCAGCCGTCGATATGCCAAGCATCGGGTGATCGACGCACAGCGTAACCTGAGCGAAGCCGATCAGATGCCCTAGAGATTCAGCCACGATAATGAGCGTTTCCGGTTTGCCAAGCAGATGCGCAAACGCCTGCGGGGAGAACGCGTCGAGGGCTTCGCGTGCGATGGACTCACGGATGCCCTGCGTTGCGTAGGTGTCGAGAAAGACCTGCATGCCCAGCGCGCTCAGGCATATAGCGTCAGCGGGCACTGCTTCACGCAGGGCAATCGTCGATAAGAGAGGTTTGATTATCAAACAGGCAGGCCCCGGGTCAGGCAAACAGACACGCGAATCATACCCGACACACGGCCTGGCCCGGCAACAAGGCCGGGGCAAGCCGCCAGATCAGTCTCAGCGACCGGTCATGAGCGATTGCAGGCGAGCCTGAGCCTGCTGAGCGTTTTTGCCCTGCTCGTTCAGCTCTTGCAGCAATTTGTTGAGTTCAGCCTGTACGACCGGGTCCTTGACGGTTATCGCCGAACCGGAGATATCGATTTGCGATTTGTGCGCGCCCACATAATCGGCAACCTTGAGGCCGCTCGAAAACGTGCCCTTTATTTGCGGCAAGACTTCACGGAACGTGTTGGCGGGCACGCTCACAGTCCGGTCATAAGCCTTGTCATAAACGACTTTCAAGTCATCGGGCTGCTTGAGTTTGGCATGTGCCGCATCGGCCTTGCCCTGCTCGATGGTCAACTTCTCGCCGACTTCATCCAGACCTGTCTGCACGGCAGCCAGGTCTGCGCGACGTTGAATGACATCGCTTACCGAGCGAAAGGATCCTTTCTGCATCAAGCCAGCGAGAGGCTGCACTGCAGTGTCCATGCCCGCGCCGAAGTCGGAAATAACGGCATAGTGCGAGCTGTAGTCACCAAAGTCTTTCTTTTCATCGTCCGTCAGTTTGGGAACGTGCACACCTGGCTTGTCGATAATTCGGGTTTGCAGGAACTGAGTGAACGCAGTGCGTTGTTCGGGCTCCTTATCCCCGCAGCCAGTCAGCAACAGGGGTAAAGCAACAGCCAGCAGCAAGACTGGACGGAAAAGGGACTTCATGTCAGGAACCTCCGGGTGATGAGAATGCGCGCTCATAGACACGGCCCGATGAACGCGAGCGTGCTTATAGTCTCGTCATCACCTCATCTAGTTCCGCGACGGGTGAATTTTGAGAAGTCCCGTCCCCAGACCGGCTCACGGAAAATCCGCTCCTTCTCAGCTATTTGAGTCAACAAACGCGAGTACTTCATAGCTTCGCCGCGACAGCACTAGCCAGGCAAAAGCTCGCCTCGCGGCCCCCGCCAGGAAAGTTCATTAAAATTTCTTCATGAGGTGAAGCGTTTCAGCGGCTAGTCTTCAGCGGACCGACAAAGTGAACAACAGGAGTCAATCACTATGTTTGCACACGAGGGCCTGGGCCTGATCCTTGTCTCCATCGTCTTTCTGCTCGGAGCGATTGCGATGTTCATTCACCCTTTCCACGCGCTGGGGAGCTGGTGCAGGAGGAAGCGGCAGGAACGGAAATCCGATTAGCTATCAATAAATTCGCCACAACAAGGAGGCCCGGTAATAGCCGGGCCTTGCAGCCTCACCCTCTCCCGCCTTCCTTCCCCCGCACAGCGCCAAGACTGTGTGCATACACAGTATTGTTGCGTTAAGTGCATCTAGCGGCAGGAGCATTAACCACTAGTTTGATACTAGCCAATTAACATTAAACAATGCCGCGCGCCATGTCTTACATCCGAGAACATTGTAAAGGAATGGCAAATTCTCAAAAATTAGTCATCAATCTGTGGCGTGATGTTTCCAGTATGATACGCTTTTGAAACTCTTTTATGTTGAACTAATGGCCACCAGCCAGTAGTATTGCGCGCAAAATGTCCCAACTAATTTGCCACTAGTGCTTACAGGGTAGTCATGACTAGTCAATCCATCAATGCGACTGCTTATCTTCGCAAATCGGCTGAAGACCACACTCCGAAGCCTACCCGCGTACTTGATTTCGGCAAATGCAGAGGCACCAGAAAAGGCCCGGTTCTTCTGATTGGCTCAGGTCAATCTGCCCGAAACTTCCCGATTCAAGATTTTTCGGACGTCCCCATGATTACCATGAACGGGGCGTTCTCGATGTTTGCAGAAACGAACATCAAACCATTGTTCTACGTGTGTACTGACCGGGACTTTCCCAATCAGCAGCCCGAGCTGTTCGCTGCGGCAATGCGCGAGAGCGAGAATGTCGGCCTCTGGGAAGACCAGTTCAGCTCCGGCATTCCCAGGCCTTCCGGGCGCGCCTATGCGCTGAAGAAATCACCGAGGTTATCCACGGTTGCGGCGCTCTGCTCACGAGACGACGCACTGGTCAGAAAAGTGTCTTTATGGAGTCATAGAAGCAGGGATATCGGCTTCAGCAAAAACCTGGAATTGGGGTTTTTCGACGCTCGCACGGTCATGTATCTCGCCTTGCAATTGTCTTATCACCTTGGTTTTGATAGCGTCTTTCTCGTGGGCTTCGATATGAATCAGTCTGCAGGCCGGTTCTATGAATCGTCGACAGACGTGTGCTCGCCTTGTGGACTGGACCAGCACTACGAATCAAGAATTCTCCCGTCACTGGAACTTATGTCGAAGCATGTAGTCGGGGATGATTTTCAAGTGTTCAATTTATCCGACAGCTCGCGAGTTCCGGATGAAGTCATTCCCAAGTTGAGCATTGATGAGGCCCGACTTAAAGTGAGCGTTGCCCATTACAACGCCAGCCGAACGTAAACGACCTCCCGATCAGTCAACTTGACGACCCTGTCTATTTCTTCTGCGACTTCCTTTGAAATCGCACCTGCCTCTGCCCTGCGCAAACGCCTTGAGCAATGCTAACCGACAGGCACCTGAGCGAACCGCAACGCAGACAACTCGGCAATCCGGCACTGTCCACCATGTCACTGCCGCCTGACCTATGCGACAATGCGCGCCAATGTCTGGGATGAACCCCCACATTCATATCCCGGCAACGCGGCCATGGCAGGCTGCCGTTGCTGTAGACGTATGCCTGTTGGATCAGCTCATGCTCAGGCGGAGCAGGCTGAACAGCTCCGGTCGTGTCTCGAACACGACACCGCTGACACCAGCGCTCCCCAGTTATTGCCCAAGTTATTGATAGGTAAAGTAATTGATCTCCACAGCTAACATCACGATGCAGTTCGGCCCCAAACCCTTGTTCGAGAATGTCTCGGTCAAGTTTGGCGCCGGTAACCGTTATGGCCTGATTGGCGCGAACGGCTGCGGCAAGTCCACCTTCATGAAAATCCTCGGTGGCGACCTCGAGCCTTCGGGCGGTCAGGTGATGCTGGAGCCGAACGTACGACTGGGTAAGCTGCGCCAGGATCAGTTCGCCTACGAAGAATTCACGGTACTCGACACCGTGATCATGGGCCATGAAGAGCTGTGGAAGGTCAAGGCCGAGCGCGACCGCATCTACTCGCTGCCGGAAATGAGCGAAGACGACGGCATGGCCGTGGCCGAGCTGGAAACCGAGTTTGCGGAAATGGACGGCTACACCGCCGAGTCCCGTGCCGGCGAACTGCTGCTGGGCCTGGGTATCGGCATCGAGCAGCACAACGGCCCGATGAGCGAAGTGTCGCCCGGCTGGAAGCTGCGCGTTCTGCTCGCGCAGGCACTGTTCTCCGATCCGGAAGTGCTGCTGCTCGACGAACCAACCAACCACCTGGACATCAACACCATTCGCTGGCTGGAAAACATCCTCACCCAGCGCAACAGCCTGATGATCATCATCTCCCACGACCGTCACTTCCTGAACAGCGTGTGCACGCACATGGCCGACCTGGATTACGGCGAGTTGCGCCTGTTCCCGGGCAACTATGACGAGTACATGACCGTCGCGACCCAGTCCCGCGAGCAATTGCTGTCCGACAACGCCAAGAAGAAGGCACAGATCTCCGAGCTGCAATCGTTCGTCAGCCGCTTTTCGGCCAACGCATCGAAAGCCAAGCAGGCCACGTCCCGAGCCAAGGCGATCGACAAGATCCAGCTGGCCGAGGTCAAGCCGTCCAGCCGTGTCAGCCCGTTCATTCGTTTCGAACAAACCAAAAAGCTGCACCGTCAGGCGGTCATTGTCGATCGCATGGCCAAAGGCTTCGATGGCAAGACACTGTTCAAGGACTTCAGCTTCCAGGTCGAAGCCGGCGAACGTGTTGCAATCATCGGTCCGAACGGCATCGGCAAGACCACCCTGCTACGCACCCTGGTCAACGAGTTGCAACCCGATGCAGGCACGGTCAAGTGGACCGAAGCAGCGGAAATCGGTTACTACGCTCAGGACCACGCTCACGATTTTGAAGACGAATCTACCCTCTTCGACTGGATGGGCCAGTGGACGCAAGGCGGCGAGCAAATGGTACGTGGCACTCTGGGCCGCATGCTGTTCTCCAATGACGAGATCCTCAAGTCGGTCAAAGTGATTTCCGGTGGTGAACAGGGCCGCATGCTGTTCGGCAAGCTGATCCTGCAAAAACCGAACGTGCTGGTGATGGACGAACCGACCAACCACCTGGACATGGAATCCATCGAAGCGCTGAACCTTGCGCTGGAAAACTACCCGGGCACCCTGATTTTCGTCAGCCACGACCGCGAGTTCGTGTCCTCGCTGGCAACCCGCATCATCGAACTCAGCCCAAGCGGCGTGATCGACTTCAGCGGTACCTACGACGACTACCTGCGCAGCCAGGGCGTTTCGTTCTAAGCCTGTCAGGCTGCCTCAACAAAAAGCCCTGTCTTGTGACAGGGCTTTTTATTTTCAAAACCGCTATTGGCCCGGCTGGCTGAGCATTTCAATCCACAGCGCACCCTTGCCCGAGGGCGCTTCGCTGACCCGCTGCAAGGCACCGTTCGCCGCAATGGCGTAACTGCCGACCTTGTCGCTTTTCTCACCGCTCACCAGCAACCAGCGCCCATTGGGTGACACCGCAATATTGCGTGGCTGTTTTTCCTGCACCAGATAGTTTTCGACAAACGTCACCTTGCCACTGGCAGGCTCGACCTTGAACACCGACAAGCTGCTGGTGGTGCGCTCGCTGATAAACAGCAACCTGCCATTCGGCGCGAGGCGAATGTCTGCCGCCCAGATACGCGGGGTGGGGTCATCCTTGAGATCATTGTTGCGCGCATCGCGGGCCTGCCCCGGCGCCAGATTCAAGCGTTTCGGGATACCGTCCGCCGTGCTTGTCTGCTTCAACGCACCGGTTTTCTGGTTGATCGCGAAGGCAGTGACGGTGCCACTCATTTCGCCAACCACGTACAGAAATTTGCCATCGGAAGAGAATGCCAAGTGGCGCGGGCCGGTACTCTCGGCAACCGCAACGTAGCCCTCGCCAATGGGAACAAGCTTGCCGTCTTTTGGCTCCAGCCGGTATTGCAGAACACGATCAACGCCAAGATTACCGGCGTATACAAAACGGTTGCTCGGGTCGGTGCGCACCGAATGCGCATGCATGCCGGTCTTGTAGGTCTGGATACTGTCGCTGGGGCGGTGTTGCGCATCGATGGGCTGTACGCTGAGCAAATCGGCACCATAGGATGCGCCGAACAGGAAGCGCCCGCTGCGATCGGTAGACAAATAGGCCAGGCTCTCGGCCAATGGTGCCTGGCTCAGCGGCTTGAGATGCCCTGTTGCAGGCTCGATGCTGAAACTCAGCACTTGATAAGGCTTGGAACGCAGCGCTGCAAATAACGCTTTGCCGTCCGGTGAGATGGCCATCGGATTGACCTGGTCTCCGGCTTTGGTCTGCTCGACCAGGCTGAGCGCGCCGCTCTGCTCATCCAGACGGTATTGGGATATAAGGCCGTCTGAACTGCCCCCAAGAAGTTGGACACCAATCCGACCTCACGGGGGTGTTCAAATGGGTAAGTATTCAGAGCAGTTCAAGCTCACTGTCGTCAAAGCGTATCTTGAAGACAACATGGGCTTTCGTATGGTAGCCCGCCAGTTCTCGATCGATTTCAGCCTGCTTCGACGCTGGGTCGCTAACTACAAGAGTCATGGTCACACCGGCCATCGCAAGCCTGGTCTTCGATACAGCGAAGCTTTCAAGCGCTCAGTGCTTGAGCACAGGCGTGAACACAAGCTATCGCTCCGTCAGGCCGCTGCGCATTTTGGTATCGGGGATCCCGGCCAAATAGTCATTTGGGAAAAGCGGCATTACAGTAGCGGTACAGCCCCGTATGTTCCTGCCAGAAGAAAGCCTGTCGCCATGCCAAAGAAGCCTTATCCCGCCAAACCAGTAACCGCCGACGATACGCAGAAGACGCGCGACCAGTTGATGAGCGAGCTTGAATATCTGCGCATGGAGAACGCTTACCTAAAAAAGTTGGAAGAGCTGAAGGAGCAGAAACGACGGCAACCGAAAAAGCCCTGAGCATCAAGCAACTGAGGGGCCGGTTCCCGCTTTGCGCTCTGCTGAGGCTGGCGGGCTTGGCACGCAGCACGTTTTACTATCAGGTTCAGGTGCAATCCAGACCCGATCCCTATGCTGCTTTGAAACAGTTAGTCGAAAGCATTTACCACGAGGAGAAAGGCCTTTATGGCGCTCGGCGTATCACGGCGGTCATTCGCACTGCAGGTATTTTGGTCAACAAGAAGGTTGTAGAACGACTGATGGCAGAACTGGGCCTGCGATCAGTGGTGCGCCCCAAAAAATACCGCTCCTATAAGGGCGTAATCGGAACCATTGCGCCGAATTTGCTGGAGCGCAATTTCAGCGCGCAACGCCCGAACCAGAAGTGGGTGACCGATGTGACTGAGTTCAAGGTAGGCAATCGAAAGCTGTATCTCTCACCCGTGATGGACTTGTACAACGGTGAAATCGTGGCGTATGAAGTGTCGACAAGGCCGAGCTTTGAGCTGGTCACCAGCATGCTGGACAAGGCGCTTCAGCAGTTGCAGGACGAGCCGAAGCTTGTGATGCACTCGGACCAGGGCTGGCAGTATCAACACGCGCAGTATCGCCATAAGCTATCGGTACGAGGCGTCAAACAAAGCATGTCCCGTAAGGGCAACTGCCTGGACAATGCGGCAATGGAAAGCTTTTTCGGTACACTGAAATCCGAGTTTTTCTACCTGAAACAGTTTGAAAGCATCGATGAGTTGAAAGCAGGTCTGGATGAGTACATCCACTACTACAACCATGACCGCATCAAGCTGAAGCTCAACGGCCAAAGCCCCGTAAAATACAGGGCTCAGGCGGCAAGCTAAAACCGTCCAACTTTTGGGGGGCAGTTCAGTCAGTGGGACTGGAAATGTAAGCAAACGTGGCTGCCTGGGCAGGCAGGCCAAACGAACAACCGACTGCAGCGGCCAGCAACAGAATATTTCTCATGGTGAACCTTTTTATTATTGTGGTGTGATCAGTCATCCTATGACCATATCTACAGAACAGCAACTGCCTGATAATCAGCCCGCATAAAACCGTTAGCCTGCTTTCTTTTAGTCACAGCGCACGCCATGATGAGGCACTCCCACCGCCTGCCAGCGAAGAGCCCAATGCCTGCCGCACACTCCGGTTCCATGACGATTACCCTGCAGATCGTTTCCATCGTTTTCTACACGTTCATCGCCTTCCTGTGCATCGGCCTGCCTATTGCGGTGCTGCCCGGCTATGTTCACGACCAGCTGGGTTTCAGCCCGTTGATTGCAGGCCTGACCATTGCCTCGCAATACCTGGCAACGCTGCTGAGTCGACCTTTTGCCGGCCGGGCGACCGACACGCTGGGCAGCAAGCGCTCTATCGTGTTCGGACTGTGGGGCATCGTCATCAGTGGCAGCATGACGTTACTGGCAACGCTGCTTCAGGAGTTTGCCACGCTGAGCCTGTCGATTCTGATCGTTGCGCGACTGTTTCTCGGCATTTCCCAAGGGCTTATCGGAGTTGGCACTATCAGTTGGTGCATCGGCAAGCTCGGCGCGGAACATACGGCCCGATCAATCTCGTGGAACGGCATCGCGTCCTATGGTGCGATAGCCATTGGTGCACCGCTGGGAGTGATTGTCATCGACGCCGTGGGTTTCAACAGCCTGGGGGGCGCCTTGATCGTGATGGCAGGGCTGGCACTTTGGCTGATCCGCAACAAGCCATCGGTACCGGTCGTAGTCGGTGAGCGCCTGCCCTATTGGTCAGTGTTCGGCCGGATCGCGCCTTATGGTCTGGGACTGACGTTGTCCTCCATCGGCTACGGCACGCTGACCACCTTCATCACCCTGTTTTATCTAAGCCGCGGCTGGGAAGGTGCGGCCTATTGCCTGAGCATGTTTGGCGTGTGCTTTATCCTCGCCCGCCTGCTGTTCATCGGTGCCATCAACCGCCTCGGCGGCTACAACGCGGCCATCGTCTGCATGGCTGTGGAGATCTGCGGACTGCTGATGCTCTGGCTTTCACCGAGCAGCGGCATTGCTCTGGCTGGGGCAGGACTGACCGGTGTGGGGCTTTCACTGGTCTACCCGGCGCTGGGCGTGGAAGCGATCAAAAGCGTACCTACCCCCAGCCGAGGCGCAGGCCTGAGTGCCTACGCTGTGTTCTTCGATCTGGCCCTGGCAATTGCCGGCCCTGTAATGGGGGCTATTGCCTTGGGTCAGGGCTATGACTGGATATTTTTTTACGCGGCGTTGCTGTCGGCGTGCGCGCTGGCGCTGACAATCTGGTTATCACGCCGCACCGCCAACCAAACATATCCAGCATGAACACTACCTTTAGCGCATAAGTTTTTTACTTGTAATTCCAATAGTTGGTAGCAAAAGTTTAAATCTCGCCACCGGTCGGTCAACTTCTTGACGCATCGGCCAACGACCTCTTGACTTCGTACTGCGGGCCTTGAAAACAGGCCCGCAAAGCGACCGTCGCCAGCCTTGGGGCGACGTCACTGAGCGTGGCAGTCTGGCGCCTTGATCCGTTTCGATTGCCTCCCTGCTGCCTGCCTGGCCGGGAGAGCTGTCATGAAAATTCGTTGTATTCATCTGTACCACACCCGTAATGTTCTGCCATTCATTATGCTGGCCATTATCCCGTCCTGTGCGGAGGGAGCCTGCGCACTTGGGTCCTCGACGTCGTCCGGCGTTCAAGTCTGCGACAGTGACATCAGCGGCTCATTTATCGGTCTGAGCGGCGATCACATTCTGATATTTCCCAAAGGCGGAACAGGCACGGTCGCCGGCGATATCAGCTATGGGTCAGGAATCGACAGCGTTGATATGCAGTCAGGCCGTATTCTCGGCAACGTAACCCAGAGTGCCGGAATCGACTCATTCACGTTGTCGGCGGGCGAGATCAGCGGCGGCCTGAACCAGGGCGACGGGCGAGATACCTTTCTGATGACCGGAGGCACCATCACTCGTGCGTTCGAGGACGGCGACGTTGCGGTGATGACCGGCGGCAGCATTGGCCGAGTTGACATGAAGCTCGACAACAACGTGTTCGAGATGTCCGGTGGCACGATCATCAACAACCTGGTAACCGGCTTTGGCAGGGATACGATCACCCTCTTGGGCGGCTCTGTGGGCGGCAATGTCAGCGTCAGCGGCGGCGACGACCTGATCACCCTCAGCGGTGGCGATATTCGTGGTGAAGTTCGTGCCAGCGCCGGTAATGACAGCTTCAATTGGCTGAACGGTGGCTACGCCCGCAACAGTGTGTTGATGGCCGACGGCGATGATGCGGCGCGGCTGTACAACCTGAGCGAATATTACCTGAGCGCCAACCCGCTGCTTGACGGCGGCCCTGGCAATGACGTGCTGACGCTTGATAACACTGTGTCTTTGCAGCCGGGTCGCTATGGCAACTGGGAGACCGTCAACCTGAGCAACGGCTCGCAGCTGGATCTGGCCGGTAAGCTGGTCCTTGGTGACGGCGTGAGTAACACCGGCGTTCTGAACATTGATTCCAGCAGTACGCTGATCTCGACCTCGGGCAGCATTGCGCCCTTCCGCGCAGCATCCCTCGCTTCATTAGAGAATGCCGGAACGCTGGACGTGCGCGATGCAGGCAGTGCGCTCACTGGCACATTGACGGTGAACGGCAATTACACCGGCCAGAACGGGCGGCTGCTGTTGCTCTCGGCACTGGGCGATGATGCATCCGCCAGCGACCGACTGGTGGTGGCACAGGGTAGGATCAGTGGTTCTACGCGCATGATCGTCAGCAACGCGGGTGGGCTGGGCGCCCTGCCCCTTGGCAACGGCATTGAAGTGGTACAAGCCATCAACGGTGCAACCAGCGATAGCAGCGCCTTTTCGTTGCAAAGTCCGCTGTCTGCAGGCGCTTATCAGTATTACCTGTTCAAGGGCGGCGCCACTGCCGGCTCGGAGAACAGCTGGTTCCTGCGCTCTGCGGTGATTGCGCCGCCAACGCCAGCGCCGCCCCCTGTAGAGCCCCTCCCCGAACCTGCACAGCCAACTCCCCAGCCAACTCCCCAGCCGACACCTGAGCCGACTCCCGAACCTGCTCCCGAGCCGACACCAACACCGCAACCTGTGCCCGCCCCGCTCCCAAACCCTGAGCCTGCGCCGACCACCCCGGCCCCGGTCCTCCCGGCAGCCGCACTGCCAGTGCCCGCGATCGGAACACCGCCACTGCCGGAACCCGTTCGCGGAGCCTCGCCCATCGCGTTGTACCGCCCCGAGGTCGCCAACTATTCAGTGGCAGCGCCAAGCGCTGCGGTCCTGGCGCTGAGTTCGCTGGGCACCTTTCATGAGCGCCAGGGTGATCAGGCGCTACTGACTGAATACGACATGGCGCCTGCCGGATGGGCACGTGTGTTTGGCAGCGACTTCAGGCAACGCTGGTCTGGAGACGTGAGCCCAGGCCTGGACGCTTCATTCAAGGGCTACCAGATCGGCCATGATCTGTATGCCTGGCACTTGGACAACGGGCGGAGCCAGCGCGTCGGGCTGTTCGTCGCGCATAACCGTCTGGATGGCAAAGTGCAGGGTTTTGCTGAGGGTTTCAGAAACTACGAAACAGGGCACCTGAAACTGAGCGGGCAAAGCCTGGGGGCCTACTGGACGCTGACGACACCCGGTGGCGGGTACGTTGACGCAGTCGCGATGTGCACTCGCCTGGACGGCCGCAGCCGCTCCGTCAGGGGCACAGGTGTCGACATTGAAGGCCATGTGATGAGCCTGTCTGCAGAGGCCGGGTATCCGCTGCCACTCTCACAGCGCTGGGTTGCAGAGCCTCAGCTACAGATCATCTACCAACGCATAGACCTTCAGGATCAGCATGACGGCATTGCCCATCTCGGATTCGACAGTCAGTCTTACACCACAGGGCGCATCGGCATACGTTTCAAGGGGCGCTATCAATTCAGTAGCGTACCGATAGCGCCTTATCTGCGAGCCAACCTCTGGCACACCAAAGACGGCCATGACACGCTGACATTCGATCATGCAGAGCAGATAAGAACCGAGCATCGATCAACGACGGGCAGTATCGGCGCCGGGATGATAGCGACATTGAGCAGCAAGGCCAGTCTGCACTGGAGCGCTGATTACCTTGTTGATCTGGGCGAACAAGGAACGGAGGGAGTAAACACCAGCCTGGGTTTCAGGCTGGTGTGGTAATGCGACCGTCAGCGCGGGGATGCGCCCTGGTCAGTCTTTCTTCGGTTTGAGGATAAGCACGGCAAGCGGCGGCAGGTTCAGTTTCAGTGAAGCCTCCATCCCATGTGCTGGCTCGTCTTCGGTGTTCACTTCCCCACCATTGCCCATGTTAGAACCTGCGTAGGTTTCCGCGTCGCTGTTCAGCAACTCAGTCCATGCACCTGATACCGGCGCGCCGACACGATAATCCAGGCGCGGCACTGGCGTCATGTTGGCCACCACCAGCAGCGGCTCGCCATCATTGCTCCAGCGCAGGTAGGCAAACACGCTATTGGCCTGGTCGTCGCCGATCAGCCACTGGAAGCCCGCTGGATCAGCATCGCGCTGGTACAACGCCTTTTCCTGACGATAGATTCGGTTCAGGTCACTGACCAGCTTCTTCACGCCAATATGTTCAGCGTATTTCATCAAGTACCAGTCCAGTTCACGGTCGTGATTCCACTCACGCCACTGACCGAATTCACAGCCCATGAACAGCAGTTTCTTGCCCGGGTGCGTCCACATGAACGACAGATAAGCGCGCAGGTTGGCGAACTTCTGCCAGTGGTCACCCGGCATCTTGTCGATCAGCGAATGTTTGCCGTGTACCACTTCGTCATGGGAAATAGGCAGTACGAAGCGCTCTGACCACGCGTACACCAGGCTGAAGCTCAGCTTGCCGTGGTGGTGTCCGCGATTGATCGGGTCCTCCTCCATGTACTGCAGCGAATCATGCATCCAGCCCATGTTCCACTTGTAGTTGAAGCCCAGCCCACCCTGCTGGGTCGGCTCGCTGACACCCGGCCACGCGGTCGACTCTTCCGCAATCACCATGGTCCCTGGGGCTTCCAGCGCAACTACGTCGTTCAAATGACGCAGAAAGTCGATTGCCTCGAGGTTTTCGCGTCCGCCAAAGCGATTTGGCACCCATTCGCCTGCATTACGCGAATAGTCGCGGTACAGCATTGACGCCACCGCATCCACGCGCAGACCGTCAATGTGATAATGCTTGAGCCAGTGCAACGCCGAGGCCAGCATGAAGCCGTGAACTTCGGTGCGCCCCAGGTTGTAGATCAGCGTGTTCCAGTCCTGATGGAAGCCTTCCTTGGGGTCGGCGTACTCGTACAGAGCGGTGCCGTCGAACTGCGCCAGGCCGTGGGTATCGGTCGGGAAATGCGCAGGCACCCAGTCAAGAATCACGCCGATTTCAGCCCGATGACAGGCGTCGACGAACGCAGCGAAATCTTCTGGCGAACCGTAGCGAGCAGTCGGTGCAAACTGGGCCAGCAACTGATAGCCCCATGACCCCCCGAACGGGTGCTCCATGATCGGCATCAGCTCAATGTGGGTGAAGCCGAGTTCCTTCACATAGGGAATCAAGCGGTCAGCCAGCTCGCGCCAGTTGTACTGTCGCCATTGACCGTCTTCGTGCTGCTCCATCTGCCACGAGCCTGCGTGCAGTTCGTAGATCGACAGCGGCGCGGCAACATCGTGGCGGCCTGTCCGTGTTTGCAGCCATTCCTGGTCGTTCCACTCGAATTGCAGTGGCGCAGAGACCTTTGACGCGGTGTCGGGCGGCAGCGTAGTGGCCAGAGCCATAGGGTCGCTTTTCAGCGGCAGAATCCCGTGGGCACCGAGGATCTCGTATTTGTAGACTTCACCGGGCTGCAGACGCGGAACGAAAATCTCCCATACGCCGGTCGGGTGACGCAGGCGCATCGGGTGACGACGACCATCCCAGCTGTTGAAACTGCCGACCACCGACACATGGCGGGCATTCGGCGCCCAGACCGCAAAGCGCACACCGTCGACGCCATCGACGTTGGTCACTTGCGCGCCCAGGCAACTGCTCAGGTCGCGGTGGTTGCCTTCGGCAAACAGATAAAGGTCCATCTCGCCCAGCAGCGGACCGAAGCTGTAAGGGTCCTCGGTGATCTGCTCGCCGCCAGCCCATTGGATTTTCAGCAGGTAAGGCTGTGGCTGTTCGAGATGACCGACGAAAAACCCCGGCACCTCGCTCATTTCCATCTCGCCCAGCTCGCGACCATCATCTTTGGCCAGCAGACGCACGCTCAACGCAGCGGGCAGATAGGCACGAACGTATTGCCCGCTGCCGCCGTCACCGTGCGGACCCAGGATCGAGAAAGGATCACGGTGTTCCGCGCGGATCAGCGCGTCGAGGTCCGCAGCAGCGGGAATCGCGCGGCGGCCTGTGCCGGTTTTGTGAGGCGCATTCATATTGGCTCTCCATCAGACGGTTGCAGCAACCCACGCAAGCCTTGCAAGGGAACGGCCAACCAGGCTGGACGATTCTCGGCTTCGTAGATCACTTCATAAGCAGCTTTTTCAAGGGTGAACAATTCCAGTGCGGCGTCCTCCCCTTTTGCATCTTTCCAGGCATGAGCCATTCCGCTCGTTGCCGAGCGATAACCTTCGATAAAGGCTTCCCGCGCCTGCGCCAGGTAGGTCTCGGCGACACGTTTGCGAGCACCGGCAGCCTCAGGCGAGGTATCGACGCTTTGTGCGCTGCGTACTGCCATGGCGGCAGCGTAGTCAAACGAGCGCAAAACACCGCTGACATCCTTGAACGGGCTGTGCTTGGCACGGCGTTCTTCAAGTGCGCGGGCCGGTTCACCCTCGAAATCGATCAGGTAGGCATCGCCTTTGACCACCAGCACTTGCCCGAGGTGCAAGTCACCATGCACGCGAATCCGCAGGCCACCTGCCGAGCGCTTGGCCAGACCTTCGACGCGCTGACGAATCTGCTTGCGCTGTGCAAGCAAATCGCTGACCAGTTGCTGATCGTCCTGTTCCAGATCGCCCTTGCGCTGCTCAAGCAGTTGCAAGGCGCGCTCAAGCTGAGCATTGACGCTGGTTCCGGAGGCCTTGCTGTCCTGACTGCTGGTGACTTCAACAGCGAAGTCTGCATTGTCGGTAGGCGACGCCAGAATCTGGTGCATTTCACCGAGACGCTGACCAAGGCTACGCGAAAAGTCCGCCAGCTCCAGCAACGCATTGTAATGCTGTTCCTGGCCGGAAACGCCATGCGCCAACTCATCGCGTACTGCGCGTTCCAGATTGTTCTGTGTCCACTCCCAAGCGTCACCCTGATTGCTCAGGTAGCCTTGGGCAATCATCAGCAGATTCGGTTTTCCGTCGTTGCCGACACGCACCACAGAGCCAAGCAACGGCGAGATATTCTTGAAGCCAGCGTTGGTCAGGAAAGCACCCATTTCCAGCTCCGGGTGCGTCCCGGCACTGACTTTACGAATCAGTTTGAGCACCAGGCTGCCACCGACGACCACCGAGCTGTTCGACTGCTCGGCAGACAGGTAGCGCACTTCCGACTCTGCGGTGAGGGCGAGCGGTGCCAGCTGAGAACTTTGCTCGAAACGCAACTCGCCGTCAGCGCAGGGGATGACCGTATCCGACTGCATGCCCTGAATCACTGCACGAATGAAGGTTTCCAGAGTAAACGCATCGGTGATCAGCCCTACATCACGATTACGCCGCACTCTGGCAAGTGCCAGTTGCTGTGGCAACGCGCTGCTGATGTCGTCTTCGGCGAGCAAGCCGAATGGCAGCTGATAGCGATCGGTCTGGCCGTCTGCAGTCACTTCTATTTCGCTGAGCAACACAGGGTGCGCCTCATCGCCGAAACGCACCGCATACGCGATATTGACCTGCTCTATGTCCTTGCCCTTGCCTGCGAACCAGCGGCGTTTTGGCAAATAAACAGCCAGTGACGTTTTTTCCATGGTGCTGCGCAGCGGCTCTTCGAGCAACTCCTCAAGGCGCTTCTTGAGCACCAGGGTCGGGAAGTCCGGCATGCTCTGTGCGGGTTCAACGTGCCAACTGGGCATTTGATTCTCCGAAGCCAGTAAAAACCAGTAAAAACCATACGGCGGGAGCGTCAGCAAATAGCTTAACTGCCCGATAGGCGGAAATGCGCTGCCACCGAGCATTTCCACCAGCACTGTGCCTGCGTGAGCCGACAGCTCAAGCTCTGCAGCCTGAGCGGCGCTGGAAACGTTGGCAACACACAACACCACTTCGCTGTGACCATCGGGTGCCGTGTACTCGCGGGTATACGCAAGAATGCGGCGGTTCGACGGCGAGAGCATTTTCAGCGTGCCACGCCCGAATGCCTTCTGCTGTTTGCGCACCGCCAGCATGCGTCGATTCCAGTTCAGCAGCGAGTGCGGGTCACGCTCCTGAATTTCGACGTTGACCGACTGAAAGCCGTACATCGGGTCCATGATCGGCGGCAATACCAGGCTGGCCGGATCTGCACGCGAAAAGCCGCCGTTGCGGTCGATCGACCACTGCATCGGCGTACGCACACCATCCCGGTCGCCTAGATAGATGTTGTCGCCCATGCCGATCTCATCACCGTAATACAACGTCGGCGTGCCGGGCATCGACAACAGCATGCTGTTCAACAGTTCGACCCGGCGGCGGTCCCGATCAACCAGTGGTGCCAGGCGTCGACGAATACCCAGGTTGATCCGCGCGCGGCGGTCAGCGGCATAGTAATTCCAGAGGTAATCACGCTCACGATCCGTCACCATTTCCAAGGTCAGTTCGTCGTGGTTGCGGAGGAAAATCGCCCACTGGCAATTATCCGGAATTTCCGGTGTCTGGCGCAGAATATCGGTGATCGGAAAGCGGTCTTCCTGCGCCAGCGCCATGTACATGCGCGGCATCAGCGGGAAGTGAAACGCCATGTGACATTCGTCGCCATCCGGCCCCTTGCTGTCGCCGAAATACAGCTGGGTGTCTTCCGGCCATTGATTGGCCTCGGCCAGCAGCATGCGGTCCGGGTAGTTCGCATCGATCTCGGCGCGAATACGCTTGAGCACCTGATGGGTTTCCGGAAGGTTCTCGTTATTGGTGCCATCGCGTTCGATCAGGTATGGGATAGCGTCCAGACGCAAACCGTCAATGCCCAGGTCCAGCCAGAAGCGCATGACTTCAAGCACCGCATCAAGTACGTGCGGGTTATCGAAGTTCAGGTCTGGTTGGTGGGAGTAAAAACGGTGCCAGAAGTATTGCTCGGCGACCGGGTCCCAGGTCCAGTTGGACGTTTCTGTGTCGAGAAAAATGATCCGCGTGCCGTCGTACTTCTGGTCGGTGTCCGACCAGACATAGAAATCCCGTGCCTTTGAGCCGGGCTTGGCATGACGCGCTTTCTGAAACCACGGGTGCTGGTCGGACGTATGGTTGATAACCAGCTCACTGATCACCCGCAGGCCACGCTTGTGCGCCTGAGCAATGAAGCGCTTGGCATCGGCCATGGTGCCGTAATCGCTATGCACATCGCGGTATTCGGAAATATCGTAGCCATCGTCCCGGCGCGGCGACGGGTAGAACGGCAGCAACCAGATGGTGTTGACCCCCAGCGCGGCAATGTAGTCGAGCTTTTCGATCAAGCCCGCGAAATCGCCGATCCCGTCGTTATTGGAATCGAAGAACGATTTCACATGAACCTGGTAAATCACCGCATCCTTGTACCAGAGCGGGTCTTTGATGAATGTCGCGTCACCGGGCTTCTTGGCCATTACTGACTCCTTGGGAGTGTTATTGCGCAGCCTGGATGCGCCAGATTCCAAACGGTTGTGATGGATCAAGACGCGTGTGCTGATACTTGCCGTACCAGGTCCAGCGGTGTCCGGTCATCAGGTCTTCACCCGACGTCGCCGCGTCATCCGGCAGGCCCATTTCCCACAGCGGCAGCTCGAAATCTGCTTCCTGTGCGTTGAAGGGGTCAAGGTTGACGGCAATCAGAATGAAGTTGCTGCCATCCGCCGAACGCTTGCCGAAGTACAGAATGTTGTCATTCCACGCGTTATACAGTTTCAAGCCCAAGTGCGTTTGCAGCGCGGGGTTCTGCCTGCGAATGCGGTTGAGCTGGGCGATCTCGGCAATGATGTTGCCCGGTGCGGCATAGTCCCGAACGCGAATCTCGTACTTTTCCGAGTCCAGATACTCTTCCTTGCCGGGAATCGGTGCCGCTTCACACAACTCAAACCCCGAATACATGCCCCACAGCCCGGAGCCCATGGTGGCCAGCGCTGCACGGATCAGAAATCCAGGACGGCCAGACTCGTGCAGGAAGCGCGGGTTGATATCAGGTGTGTTGACGAAAAAGTTCGGGCGATAGCAGTCACGCCAAGGCACTTCGTTGAGCTGGGTGAAATACTCGGACAGCTCTGCCTTGGTGTTGCGCCAGGTGAAATACGTGTAACTCTGGCTGTAACCGACCTTGCCCAGTCGCGCCATCATGGCAGGCTTGGTGAACGCTTCGGCAAGGAACATGACCTCAGGATGCTGATTGCGCACCTCGCCGATAATCCACTGCCAGAAAGGCAGCGGCTTGGTGTGCGGATTATCGACGCGGAAAATCTTCACGCCTTCATTCACCCAGCCCAGAACGATGTCACGCAATTCCAGCCACAGACCAGGAATGGCATCAGGCGCGTAGAAATCGACGTTGACGATGTCCTGATACTTCTTCGGCGGGTTTTCCGCATAGCGGATCGTGCCGTCCGGACGCCATGAGAACCAGCCCGGATGCTGCTTGAGCCAAGGGTGGTCCTGCGAACATTGAATGGCGAAGTCCAGTGCGATTTCCAGCCCGTGATCGGCCGCAGCCTTCACCAGGTTACGGAAGTCTTCACGGCTGCCCAACTGCGGGTGAATGGCTTCATGACCGCCATCCTCGCTGCCAAT
Organism: Pseudomonas sp. Pme6b; assembly: GCF_058129925.1. Classification (NCBI taxonomy): domain Bacteria; kingdom Pseudomonadati; phylum Pseudomonadota; class Gammaproteobacteria; order Pseudomonadales; family Pseudomonadaceae; genus Pseudomonas; species Pseudomonas sp. Pme6b. Next base: position 3,108,900 of record NZ_CM176704.1, on the reverse strand, counting down.
TGCGTACGGGCTGCCCGGATCATCCGGCCCTGCGGTAAGAGAGTTGTTCGGTCCCTTGCGATGGGCACGGCCGATCGGGTGAATCGGCGGAAAGTACAATACGTCGAAACCCATGTCGCGGATGATCGGCAAACGCGAATGGACATCGTTGAAGGTGCCGTGGCGCGCAGGGTCATCAGTGATCGAGCGAGGAAACAGCTCGTACCAGCTGGCGAACTGCGCCAGCTCACGCTCGACATCCAGCGGAAATTCAACGCTACGACTCAGGAAGGCCTGATTATCAGCCAGCTTCATCAGGTTTGCGGTTTCGCTGTGCAACAGCAACGCGACTTTCTCGTCTTTATCGCCCTGCTCCAGCTGACCTAGCAGGCTTTCAATCTGCTGGCGCTGATCGTGCTGGCTGCGCTCAGCGGCATGCACCAGATGAATGCGCCCCTCTTCCAGTTCCAGGTCGACAGGCACACCAGCGCCGAACTTCTTGTCCAGTTCGTAACGATAGCTGCCGAACTGATCGATCCAGGCTTCAAGGCGAAACACATAGCGACTGACCAAAGTCGGGGTGAACTCACCGACCCAGCTGTCATTGCCCAGTTCGTGCATTGGCGCGCTATGCCAGGTGTCCTCATCGGCAGCACGCCAGCGAATATTGACCGCCATTTTGTCGTGCCCGTCGGCGTAGACCTTGCTGGTCACGGTGACCGGTTGCCCGATGATCGCCTTGGCCGCAAACAGGCCACCGTCGATCACTGGCAGCGTGTCTTCGATCACGATGCGGGGCAATTGCAGCGCCTGGGTCAGTGACAAGGGTTGGGTTGGGTGCGGTACATCGGTGGCCAGGGAATCCGGACCATATGGCTGTTCACTCATCGAGCATCACTCCTCACGCCCCAGGGACGCTCCTGTGCATTCCATGCAATGGAAAAATTGACGGTATGGCAGCGGACAATCGCGAAATGCAGAAGACTCGTCGAATTCAGCTGCCTAGGTTCCGAGCGGTCAACGAAGGTAAAGTTCAAAGGTTTTGAGGTTGTCAGGTGGGCGCATTGAACATGAGCCAAAGGCAGGGCAGAACAATCGGGCAAGGGTGATCCGGTTAAAATCAATTGAATCATCAATCAAGCCGGGGGGTCGTAAAAAGGGTCAACAAGGAGGCTGCAACCATGACTCTACCCAATCCAGTAGAAGTACCTGATCCAAACATCGACGACCCCGTTCTGCCCGAGCCAGTACCCGAGCAGGAGCCCCCCCCCTCACCGCCTCTACCCGATCAAACACCGGTAGGCGACCCGCCCGCCAATGCGCCACCTGTAACGGTGTGACGAGTCAGTAAGCGGTATCTGAAGGCGCTTGCCAGACCATGCACGCCTTCAGCGCCCGCCCGCCAGATCGATGAACGTTCCTGTGGCATACGACGCATTGTCCGACAGCAGCCAGAGAATGGCCTCGGCCACTTCCTCCGCCGTCCCCCCACGGCCCATGGGCAGTGCGCCCTCGAGTTTGCTGACGCGGAACGGATCGCCGCTCAGGGCGTGAAAGTCGGTGAAGATGAACCCCGGCCGCACCGCGTTGACGCGAATGTTCTCCCCGGCCACTTCCCTGGAAAGTCCGATGGTGAACGTGTCCAGCGCGCCTTTCGAAGCGGCGTAATCCACATATTCGCCCGCCGAGCCCAGGCGGGCCGCGAGCGAGGATACGTTGACGATACTGCCACCGTGCCCGCCGTGACTCGGCAGCATGCGTAACAAGGCATGTTTGCTGCACAGCATCGGTCCGACCACGTTGGTCATCATCATTTTGAGCATTCGGAATTCGGACATGTCCTCGACTCTTGAAGCCTGAGCGAGCGTGCCTGCATTGTTGACCAGATGGGTAACGCGGCCGAGTTCCGAATCGACCCTGGAGAACAGGCGCATGATCTCGTCTTCGTTGCTGACGTCCGCCTGCAAGGTGATCGCCTGAGCACCCAGGGCCCTGACCTGCCCTGCCGTCTTTTCGGCTGCGGCATGGTCAGACAGATAATTGATACAGATCCGATAGCCCTGTACAGCGGCCAGACGCGCAGTGGCTGCGCCGATTCCGCGCGAGCCACCGGTAATAATGAGGACTTTTTCCATGATTTTTCTCAGAAGCCAGCATCAAGGCGCAGCTAACACCCGCAGGTTAGCCAGACGTTTCTGATCGTGCCAGCCTTTGCCGTCCAGCGCCATCCATGCGCTTCAGAAAGCCGGTTGCCCAACATCGGGCACGTCGACTGCCGCTTTCGCCTCGGCGGCGCGAATTTCGTCGAGAAATTGCTCAGCCGGCAAAGGATAACCGAGCAGGAAGCCTTGCAGGGAGTGACATCCCAAGTGCGTCAGGAAGCGCTTCTGAACCGCTGTTTCTACGCCTTCGGCGACGATCCGCAGGTTCAACGCCTGCCCTACCGCAACGATGGCCGACACGATGGCGGCATCGTCGGTGTCATGCTCAAGGTCACGCACAAAACCTCGATCAATCTTGATTTCATTGGCGGGCAGGCGCTTCAGGTACATCAGGCTGGAGTAACCGGTGCCAAAATCGTCAATCGATAGATCCACGCCCATTTCCGACAGCCTTTGCAACACCGCCAGGCTGGCATCGGCGTCATGCATGGCCGTAGTCTCGGTGATTTCCAGGGTCAGGCAGTTGGCCGGGAGCTGATGTCTGGCCAGGGTATCCGCCACCGCAGTGACCAGCCCGGCATGACAGAACTGCAACGCTGACAGGTTCACCGCAATGCGCCAGTGCGCGTAGCCCTGGGTGTACCACTCACGCATCTGTCGGCAAGCCTCATCCAGTACCCACTCGCCGATCTGAATGATCAGGCCGGTTTTCTCTGCCATGGCGATGAACTGATCGGGGCCCATAACGCCTTGTTCCGGATGGTTCCAGCGTAATAGCGCTTCTGCGCCCAGGGGCAGTCCGGTCAAAGCGTCGAACTTGGGCTGGTAATAGATACAGAACTGCCTGTGCTTGATCGCCTTACGCAAGTCCTGAGACATCTGCAGCTGATTGCGTGCGTTGCTGTTCATCGAGGCATCGAAAAAGCTGTAGCCGTTCTTGCCGGCCGCTTTGGTGTGATACATGGCGGCATCGGCGTTGATCAGAAGTTCGTGCTGGGTATTGCCATTGCCCGGGTACATGCAGATGCCGATGCTCAGCGAGATCTGCAATTGATGCTCGCAGATGGTAAACGGATTGCCTATTTCATTGACCTGACGCGTTGCGACAGCCAACGCATCCTGCGGGTCATGCAGTTCGACCAGCAGCACGAATTCATCACCACCGATCCTTGCCAGCGTGTCGTGCCGGTGCAGGTTGTTACGAAGACGCAAAGCGACCTGCCGCAACAGCAAGTCCCCGGTATGGTGGCCGAATGCGTCATTCACCGGTTTGAAACCATCCAGGTCCATGAACATCAACGCAAAGCAGCCGCCGCTTTCGCTGACTTTCTTCATCGCCTGCTCGATGCGATCCGTCAACAACACACGGTTCGGCAGCCCGGTGAGGTTGTCATGCAGAGCCAGGTGGGTAAGCTCCTGATTGGCTTCAGTCAGGGAATTGGCCAGGACAGCGGTACGTGTCTCGAGGTGGGAGTCGAGAATACAACTGAACAGCGCGATACCCAGTATCGAAAGACTGGCGACCAGAACAATCCTGTCCAGTCCATTGCTGCTCAATCCATCGGGCAACGCACCACAAAAGCTGCCATCGGCAAAGGTGGCCGCCGCCATGCCGGTGTAATGCATACCGATGATGGCCGTTCCCAGCAGAATTGCCGCTACCGCACGCATCAGGTATATCCTGGGCCTTTGCTGGCGAAGACGAAACGCTATCCATAACGCCGCCGCAGAGGCGGCAATGCTGATCGCCAGGGAAAGCGCAAACAACCAGGGCGTGTATTCGATGCCGGGTTGCATGCGCATTGCCGCCATGCCGGTGTAATGCGTGGCGCTGATGCCAAGCCCCAGCAACAACCCACCCAGGCCAATCTGCGCGGCGGATAATAGCGGCCGGGCGGCCAGCCACAGCGCGAAACCGGAAGACAGTATTGCGATCAGCAAGGACAACAGTGCCAACGGCACATCATAGCCAACGTCGATAGGCAGGACGAATGCCAGCATACCGATGAAGTGCGTCGACCAACTGCCAACGCCCATTGCGAAAGCACCTCCCGCAATCCATACATAAACGGCGCGGCCCCTGGCCGAAATAATACGGCCAACCAGATCGAGAGCAGTGTACGCAGCAACAATTGCGACGAGAACGGAGACCACGACGAGCGACGGGGTGTAGCTGCCAATCAACATAAACGCACCTGGAGCCCAATGAGCGCGTCCATGCCGATACTGCGGGGGATGATTGTACGCAATAGCTGCCAAATGTCGCGGTATCTGGTCGAAAAGATGGCAACCAGCTATTGATTTTTCATTTATCACGAACAGTTCAAGAAAAACCGCCTTTGCTCCGTGAAGCACTCACTCCCTGAGGGTCAAACCTGTTTCGGCATTCCAGCCGCCACCCAATGCGGCAATCAACTGAACGCTGGCAATCAAGCGACTTTGCAGAACGTTCAGCACACTGCGTTCATTGCTCAAAGCAGTGGCCTGTACGTTGACGACGTCAAGATAACCGATCAGCCCGGCCTTGTACTGGTTGTTGGTCAGGCGCAACGAGTCGCGAGCCGATACCAGCGCTTCCTGGCGCACGGCGGCCTCCTGCTCGTAGACTTTGAGTTGAACGAGGTAATTTTCGACTTCCTGAAAACCATTCAGCACGGTCTGCCGGTACTGGGCGACAGTCTGGTCGTACACGGCCTCGGTACGATCAACTTCCGCCGTCCGCCTGCCACCGTCGAACAACGTCAACGCCAGTTGCGGCCCTACCGACCAGAAGCGGTTGGGCAGGCTGATCCAGTTGGCGAACGTACTGCTGCTGTAACCGCCGCTCATGCTCAGCGTGAAGTCTGGGTAGTAAGCGGCCTTGGCGACGCCGATGTTGGCATTGGCGGCCATGACCGAGCGTTCGGCCGCGGCAATGTCCGGTCGGCGTTCAAGCAACTGTGACGGCAGCCCTGGCGGGATCTGCGGCAATTGCGGAATCGAAGTGCTGGCCGGCAGATTGAAGTCAGCGGGCGCCATCCCCATCAGCACGGCAATGGCGTTCTCGAATTGTGCACGCTGCCAGGCCAGATCGATCAAGTCGGCCTGAGTACTTTTCAACTGTGTCAGCGCCTGGGCGACAGCGTCACTTCCTGAAATACCGGCGCGGTATTGATTCCGGGTGAGGGTCAGGGAGCGCTGATAGGTGTCCACAGTGGATTCCAGCAGGCGTTTCTGTTCGTCAATGACCCGCAATTGCAGATAATTCTGCACCAGCTCCGATTGCAGGCTGAGGCGCATCGCTGACAGGTCCGCAAGACTTGCCTGCGCACTGGCGGTGTCAGCCTCCAGCCCACGGCGCAACTTGCCCCACACATCGGCTTCCCAACTGACGCCCAGTTGAGCGTTGTAACTGTTGCGAATTCCCGAGGCGCCGGTATTCGTACCGGTATTGGATGTGCCTGTGCCCTGCCCCGAGCGGGTCTTGCCGGTGGTCAGATCCAGTGTCGGCAGAAATGCGCCTCTGGAGCTACGCACCAGTGCTTGTGCCTGCCGGTACTGCGCATCGTACTGGGCGACGGTCTGGTTGGAGGTGTTGAGCCGTTCGACCAGCGAGTTCAGTTGCGGATCCCTGTACACCTCCCACCATGCACCTTTGGCCATCGCGTCACCGGGTGTGGCTGCACGCCAGCCTTCGGCGGCCTTGAACTGCGCAGGCGCGGCCATCGACGGCGCCTGGTAATCAGGACCAACAGCACAAGCGCTGAGCAGCACAACGCAGAGCCCCAGCGCGAGTGGACGAATCAGCCCTGTCGGGCGGGATATAAAGGCCAGGCGTTCGGTCATAGCGGGGTTTCCAGAGCAGCATCGGTACGCACGCCACGCCATTTATTGTAACGGTGGCGCAGACGGTCGAGATAAAGGTAAACCACCGGGGTGGTGTAGAGAGTCAGGACCTGGCTGAAGATCAGTCCACCAATAATGGTCAGGCCCAGCGGTTTGCGCATTTCAGCGCCTTCCGCAGTACTCAGCAGCAACGGCAATGCACCCAGAATGGCGGCCATTGTGGTCATCAGAATGGGTCGTAGGCGTTGCAGACAAGCGCTGCGGATCGACTCTTGTGGCGTCATTCCCTGATCACGCTCAAGGTGCAGGGCCAGGTCGATCATCATGATTGCGTTTTTCTTCACCACGCCAATCAGCAGGAACAGCCCTAACAGGGAGATCAGGCTGAATTCGCTGCCCAACACGTAGATCGTCAGCAATGCGCCCACACCGGCCGATGGCAGCGTCGAGAGGATCGTCAATGGATGGATGTAGCTTTCATAAAGAATCCCCAGCACCAGATACACCGCCAGCAACGCACCGAGAATCATCCAGGGCTGGCTTTTCTGGGTCGAGGCGAAGGCGTTGGCGGTCCCGGCCATCTTGGAAATGATGTCGGACGGCAGTCCGATGGCGGCAATTGCGCGCTCGATAGCCACCGTCGCCTTGTCGAGGCTGGCACCTTCGGCCAGATCAAAGGAAATGTTTTCGGCAGCGAACTGACCGTCATGCGAAACCCGATCATTCGCCAGACTGCGCTCGTAATGAGCAATGCTCGACAGCGGCACGCGCTGCCCGTCGGCAGTAATCACCTGAACCTGCTCCAGCGTCGCCGGGTCCTGAGCGTATTTGGGATTGACCTCCATCACCACCTTGTACTGGTTGAGGCTGTCATAGATGGTCGAGACCTGACGCTGGCTGTAGGCATTGTTGAGCACCGCCGTGACCATGTTCATATCGATGCCCAGCCGTTTGGCCGTATCACGATTGACCACCAGGGTCACTTGCTGCGCCCCGCGCCCTTCCCTGGCGTCGATAGCCGTCAGCTCCGGAATCGATTTGAGCGCCGCAACGATCTTCGGATACCACAGCCGCAGGCTGCTCAGGTCTGCACTTTGCACAATGTACTGATACTGCGAACTGGTCTGCTCGCGACCACCCCCCAGTTGCAGGTCCTGATCAGGCGCCAGGAATAGTCTGCCACCGGGCACATGCGGCATGTTCTTGCGCAGGCGCTCGACCACTTTTTCGGCAGACAGCTCGCGCTCGGCAATCGGCTTGAGGCGTACGATCATGAAGGCGTTATTGGTGCCACCGCTACCGCCGATAAAACCGGCAACGCTCTCCACCGCAGGGTCTGCCAGAATCGAACGGCGAAAGATTTCCATTTTCGGCTGCATGACCGAGAACGAAAGACCGTCGTCACCGCGTACAAAACCCATCAGTTGCCCGGTGTCCTGCTGTGGCAGAAAGGTCTTGGGCACCACCACATACAGCGCGACATTCACCACAACGGTAATCAGCAGGCTGAGCAGTGTCAGCCTGCGATGCCGCATGACCCAGCCGAGCGAGCGGTCATAGCCGGCGACCATGCGGTCGTTGACCCGCTCGCTCCAGCGCTGAAAGGCATTGTCCTTGCCCGAATCGTGGGGTTTGAGCCAGCGCGCGCACAACATCGGCGTCAGGGTCAGGGATACGATCAGCGAGACGACGATCGACACCGACAAGGTAATGGAAAACTCGCGAAACAGACTTTCGACCAGCCCACCCATGAACAGAATGGAAATGAACACCGCCACCAGCGAGACGTTTATCGACAGCAAGGTGAAACCCACCTCTTTGGCCCCCAGAAAGGCCGCTTTCATGGGGTCGAGACCGTTGTGAATGTGCCGGGAAATGTTTTCCAGCACCACGATTGCATCGTCCACCACCAGTCCGGTGGCGAGGATCAAAGCCATCAACGACAGATTGTTCAGGGAAAAACCGAGCAGGTGCATGATCGCAAAGGTGCCTACCAGCGATACCGGAACCGCCAGAGTGGGGATCAGCGATGCGCGAAAACTGCCGAGAAACAGAAATACCACCATCACCACCAGAACCACGGCAATCAGCAGGGTCATCTCTGCCTCGTGAAGCGTCGCCTTGATCACCGGCGAGCGATCCATCGCGACGTTGAGGCTCACGCTGGCAGGCAGCACGGCCCGCAGGGCTGGCATTTGCGCCTTGATCTGCGCCACGGTTTCAATGATGTTGGCACCCGCCTGGCGGTTGACGACCAGTAACACCGCCCGGTCATTGTTATAAAACCCGCTGTTGTAGCGATCTTCCACGGCATCGCTGACTTTCGCGACGTCCTTGAGGCGCAAGGTCGCCCCATCCTTGTAGCGAATGATCAGCGGCGCATAGTCCTTTGCGGTTTCCAGCTGGTCGTTGGCCTGAACCTGCCAGTTATGCTGATCATCCTCCACAAAACCCTTTGGCCGCCGCACGTTCGCACCGGTAATCGCGGTGCGCACGTCGTCAAGCGATACGCCGTACTGGGAGAGCATCTGTGGCTCCAGCTCGATACGAACCGCTGGCAGCGAACTGCCGCCGATCTGCACTTCGCCGACCCCGGAAACCTGCGACAGGCTCTGTGACAGGATGGTGGATGCCAGGTCGTAAAGCTGACCTTTTTCCAGCACCGTCGACGTCATAGACAGGACCATGATCGGCGCCTGGGACGGGTTGACCTTCTTGTAGGTCGGCATGCTGCGCATACCGCTGGGCAGCAGGTTGCGCGAAGCATTGATTGCCGCCTGCACTTCCCGCGCCGCACCATTGATGTCGCGATTGAGATCGAACTGCAGGATGATCCGTGTCGTGCCCTGGCTTGAATTGCTGGTCATGGTATTGACCCCGGCAATACTGCCCAGCGAACGCTCCAGCGGAGTGGCCACAGTGGAGGCCATCACCTCGGGGCTGGCACCCGCCAGACTGGCGGACACCACAATTACCGGGAAGTCCATGTTCGGCAACGGCGCGACCGGCAACAAGCGGAAGCTGACCGCGCCCAGCAGCAGGATCGCCAGGCTCAGCAGTACGGTCGCAACCGGGCGACGGATAAACGGCGCTGACAGGTTCATGCGTCAGCCCGTTCCAGCCGGTCCGGGTCGGCAGGCCTGCGACTCCAGCGACGGCCAAGCCGGTCGAAATACAGATAGATGACCGGCGTGGTAAACAGCGTCAGTACCTGGCTGACGAGCAGACCGCCGACCATCACCAGCCCCAGTGGCTGGCGCAACTCTGCGCCGGAGCCGCTGGCAAGCATCAACGGAATGGCGCCGAACAATGCTGCCAGGGTGGTCATGAGAATCGGCCGGAAACGCAGCAGCGCCGCTTCGTAGATCGCCGTTTCCGGTGCAACACCCCGGTTGCGCTCTGCGTCGAGCGCGAAGTCGATCATCATGATCGCGTTCTTCTTGACGATGCCGATCAGCAAAATGATACCGATGATCGCGATCATCCCCAGGTCATTGCCGCTGATCAGCAAGGCCAGCAAGGCACCCACTGCTGCCGACGGCAGTGTCGAGAGGATGGTGATCGGGTGGATATAGCTCTCGTAGAGCACGCCCAGCACGATGTACATGGTCACTACAGCCGCCAGAATCAGCAGCAACGTGCTCGACAACGATGCCTGAAATGCCTCGGCAGCGCCCTGAAACTGGGTCTGCACACCAATCGGCATGCCGATGTCGTGCTCAACCTGTTCGATGACCTGCACGGCCTTGCCCAATGCAACGCCGGGCGCAAGGTTGAACGACATCATCACTGCGGGAAACTGCCCGAGGTGAGCGATGGCCAACTGTGCCTGACGCTGCTCGACGCGTGCCAGGCTCGACAGTTTTACCTGTGCGCCATCGGTGGTCTTGACGTGTATCTGCTCAAGTGCGGCTGGGCCGAGCTCACTGCCCGACGCGGCTTGCAGCACCACGCGGTACTGGCTGACCTGGGTATAGATGGTGGAAATCTGTCGCTGACCGAATGCGTCGTACAGCGCATCGGTAATATTCGCAACGGTGACCCCTACCCGACTGGCCGCATCACGATCGATGCTCAGATATACCTGCAGGCCCTTGTCCTGCAGGTCGCTGGCCACATCCGTCAGTTCGGACCGTTTGCTGAGCGCCTCGACCAGCCTTTCGCTCCACAGCGTCAGCAGCTCGGCGTCGGGCGATGACATGCTGAACTGATACTGAGTACGACTGACCCGGTCTTCAATGGTCAGGTCCTGCACCGGCTGCATGAACAGACGAATGTCAGAAAGCTTGTCTACCTCTGGCTGCAGGCGCTGGATCACCTCGGATGCGGTGAGGTCACGCTCTGAATGGGGCTTGAGGTTGATCAGCAGACGCCCGCTGTTGAGCGTTGCGTTATCACCGTCAACACCAATGTAGGAAGACAGACTGACCACCGCAGGGTCCTTGAGAATGATGTCAGCCAGCGCCTGCTGACGCTGGCTCATGGCAGCAAAGGAGACCGACTGTGGCGCTTCCGAAATACCCTGGATCACGCCGGTGTCCTGCACCGGAAAAAAGCCCTTGGGCACAACGATGTACAGCAGCACAGTCAGTGCCAGAGTGGCCAATGCCGCCAACAGGGTCAGTGGTTGATGCCTGAGCACCCAGCGCAATCCGCCCGCGTAGATATCGATCAGCCAGTCGATCCAGGCACCGCTGGCACGATAGAAACGGCTCTGCTCTTCTTCCTTTGGCTCGCGCTTGAGCAACCGCGCGCACATCATGGGCGTCAGGGTCAGCGATACCACCAGCGATATCAGGATGGCGACTGCCAGGGTTATCGCAAACTCGCGAAACAGCCGCCCGACCACATCAGCCATGAACAACAGCGGTATAAGCACTGCAATCAGCGACAGGGTCAACGAAATCAGGGTAAAACCGATCTGTTTCGCGCCCTTCAGGGCGGCCTGCAGAGGTGTTTCGCCCTCCTCGATATGCCGGGAGATGTTTTCCAGCATTACGATGGCGTCATCAACAACGAAACCGGTCGCGATGGTCATGGCCATCAGCGTGAGGTTGTTGACCGAGAAGCCCGCCAGGTACATGACGCCGAAGGTGCCTACCAGTGACAGCGGGACGGCGATGGAGGGAATGATCGTCGCGCTGAAACGACGCAGGAACAGGAAGGTTACCAGCACCACCAGGATAATCGCGATCAACAGTTCGTGCTGAACATCGGTCACCGACGCGCGGATCGTCTGAGTGCGGTCCGTCAGGACCACGACGTCGAGGCCGGCCGGAAGGTTCTCGGTGATTGACGGCAGCAATGCCTTGATCCGGTCGACCACCTCGATCACGTTGGCGCCCGGCTGGCGCTGAATGTTCAGCAGCACCGCCTGACTCCGATTGGCCCAGGCCGCCAGGCGTTCGTTTTCGGCACCGTCGACGATTTCGGCCACATCCTTCAGACGCAGGGGAGCGCCATCCTTGTAGGCCAGAATAAGGTTGGCGTACTCCTCTGGAGACTTCAACTGATCGTTGGCATCCAGCATCGAAACCCGGGTTGGCCCGTCGAAGTTACCCTTGGGCTGGTTGACGTTGGACGCGCCGATCAGAGTCCGCACATCAGACAGGTTCAGGCTGTTGGCGGCCAGCGCTTCCGGATTGACCTTGATCCGCACAGCCTGACGCTGGCCGCCGGCAATGCTGACCATGCCGACACCGCTGATCTGCGAGATTTTCTGCGCCATGCGTGTATCGACCAGATCATTGAGCTTGGGCAGCAGCATGGTTTTCGAGGTAATCGCCAGGGTCAGAACCGGCGTGTCTGCCGGGTTGACCTTGTTATAGACCGGCGGTGCCGGAAGATCGGTAGGCAGAAGGTTGGTGGCCGCGTTGATCGCGGCCTGGACCTGCTGCTCAGCCACATCCATATTGATTTCGAGGCTGAAACGCAGGGTAATGACCGACGCGCCGCCCGAGCTCGTCGAGGCCATCTGGGTCAAACCGGGCATCTGCCCGAATTGACGCTCAAGAGGCGCAGTGACGGAGCTGGTCATGACCTGCGGACTGGCACCGGGATACAGCGTCATCACCCGAATGGTCGGATAGTCGACCTGAGGCAGCGCCGACACCGGCAGCAAGGTGTAGGCGATCAGACCCGCCAGGACGATTGCCAGCATACTCAGCGTGGTGGCAACCGGACGCAGGATGAACAGGCGCGACATGTTCATACGTTTGGTTTTTCCACCTTGCCGAGTGCTGCCGACTTGTCTGTCTTGCTGTCAGGCTTGCCCTGCAGCTTCTGAACCGGACCCGCCGGTACATCCTTGCTGTCGTTGACGACCTCGACTTCAGCGCCGTCGCGCAGACGGTCGGTGCCTTCTAGCACGACCCGTTCTCCGGCTGCCAGACCTTCGGTAATCACCGTCGATGTCTCGTCGCTCGGGCCGGTCTTCAACAGTTTGAGTTTGACCTTCTTGTCACCGTCCAGGACATAGACAAAGGTCCCGTCGGTGCCGAACTGCACGGCAGCCGTTGGCACCAGTGTCACCTGTTTCAACGTATCGGCGCGCAGACGCACATTGACGAACTGGTTGGGGAACAGGATCTCGTCACCGTTATCGAAACGGGCCTTGAACTTCAGTGTGCCGGTCGTCACATCGATCTGGTTATCGAGGCTGGCGAGTACACCGGAAGCCTGCATTTTCGTATCGCCCCGGTCCCAGGCTTCGACGGGCAGCTTGTCGCCGGTGCGGTAGCGGGAAATGACTTTCGACAGGTCTTTTTCCGGGAGCGTGAAGGCGACCGAAATGGGCTGGGTCTGGGTAATTACCACCAGCGCCGTGGTGTCGTTGGCGGCAACCAGGTTGCCGACGTCCAGCTGTTTGAGGCCGACACGACCTGCAATAGGCGCACGAATGCGTGTGAAGTCCAGGCTCAGCTTCGCATCAGCCACGGCCGCCTGATTGGTCTTGATCGTGCCCTTGTACTGATTGACCAGCGACTCGGCAGTGTCGAGGGTCTGTTTGGCGATGCTGTCCTCGGCAAAAAGCCCACGGTAACGCTGTACGTCGAGCTGAGCATTCTTGAGCAGCGCCTGATTGGTGGCCAGCGTACCTTCGGCCTGCTGCAACGCCACCTGATAACTGCGCGGATCGATTTCCGCCAGCAGGTCACCCGCCTTGACCATCTGCCCTTCCTGGAAATAAAGCTTGACCAGCTCTCCCGCCACCCGGCTGCGCACATTGATGGTGTTCATCGCCGTTACCGTGCCAAGCGCCTTGTAGTAGATCGGGAAATCGCCTTCGGTTGCCGGGGCTACCCGCACCGGGACAGCGACAGCCGATGCACCGAAGCCAGGACGCGCCACGCCACCTGCGCCATGCTTCTTGCTCTCGGCCCCTTTGCCGGGAGTGGAGGCAGGCCATAACCCCCAGCACAGGGCAACAATGGCCAACAGGATCAACAAACTGATCAACCAGCGACGGGATTTACGAGAGCCAGACGATTGCATGAATAAATCAACCATTACAGGTGGGGGCTTCTTCAGAAGGCTGAACAATAAGCACAGATGCGTTACAAGCAAAGCGCCTTTACCAAGCGCTTACTTTCGATAAACGTATGACGCACAAACAAAAAAACGGCCTGAGCGGATTCAGGCCGTCGAAGTGTTGCGGAAAGTTACTTAAGCACAGCCAATGCAGCGTCGTAGTCGGGTTCGTTAGCGATCTCTGTTACCAGTTCGCTGTGCAGCACTTTGTCGTTTTCGTCCAGAACAACCACCGCACGAGCGGTCAGACCTTTCAGCGGGCCGTCTGCAATTGCAACGCCGTAATGCTCGCTGAAATCGGCAGCGCGGAAAGAAGACAGGTTCTTGACGTTTTCCAGACCTTCGGAGCCGCAGAAGCGGGCCTGTGCAAACGGCAGGTCAGCAGAGATACACAGAACAACGGCATTGCCCAGCTCGTTTGCCTGGGCGTTGAATTTACGTACCGACGTTGCACAGGTCGGTGTATCGACGCTCGGAAAAATGTTCAGCACCTTGCGCTTGCCAGCGAAGTCAGCCAGGGTCTTGTCGGCAAGACCTTCACCCACCAGCGTGAAGGCAGGTGCCTTGCTGCCGACTTCAGGCAGCTTGCCATTGACTTGAACAGGGCCGCCTTTGAGGGTTACTTGAGCCATGAAACACATTCCTTTTTTGAGATGAATAAAAGAACCGGAAGTTAAACACGAAAGTGTGCCGTGTCCTATATAGGATAATTCCGAATTTTCTCAGGAAACCAGTCTGTCCCTGATATCTGGGTGGGCACATAATTCCACCAGCCAATCGACGAATACCCTGATCCGGCGTGACAACTGGCGATGAGGTGGGTAAAGCACCGTCAACGCCAGCGGCGGCGGACGATGCAACCGCAGCACCTCGACCAGTATGCCGCTGCGCAACTGTGCGGCGACATGGTAACGCGGCACTTGTATCAGGCCAAAACCCGCCTCGCAAGCCGCTACATAACCGTCGGCACTGTTGACCGAAATAGAACAGGCCAACGCTTGATCGACCTCCACGCCACCGGCCATGAACTCCAGACCATAGCGCTTGCCCGTGCTGGTCGAGAAATATTCGATTACCTGATGTTGCGCGAGGTCCGGCAGATTCAGCGGCGTACCGTATCGCTGCAGGTAATCGCGACTGGCGCAAGTGATCTGGGTCAGGCTGCCCAGCGGCCTGGCGACCAGCGTTTCGTCCAATGCTGCTCCGGCGCGCAAGACACAGTCCACGCCCTCGCGGATCAGGTCGACCGGTCTGTCGCTCATGCCGATTTCCAGCCGGATCTGCGGGTAGCGCCGGGCAAATTCAGGCAACGCGGGTATCACGATCATGCGCCCCAGGCTCACTGGCAGGTCAACACGCAGCAACCCCTTGGGCTCGGCACCTGCCGCAGAGAAGGAAGCTTCGGCGTCATCCAGATCGGCCAGCAGGCTTACGCAGCGCTGGTAGTAGGCCTTGCCGTCAGGCGTGGTGCTGACCTGACGCGTAGTGCGTTGCAAGAGCTGCACGCCCAGGTGAGCTTCCAGTTGTTTGATCAGAATCGTCACGGATGCACGGGGCATGTGCAGGCTCTCGGCCGCCCTGGCGAAACCGCCTAGCTCGACGATACGGGTGAATACGCGCATGGCGTTGAATCGATCCATGATTACCGGCAGCCTGAATAGAGAGAGCGTGTGATGGGTCACACTGTTTTAACAGGGTAAACCGGTTGAACGCAGGCCAGTGCCATTACAGCCGCTGGCCAGTATTCAGAAGTCTCTTTTATAGAAAATATCCAGCGAACTGGCAACACCGCTTGCAGCCTCAAGGTACACGCGCTTGCTGAGCAGATAGCGCAACGCAATGGTATTGGCCGGTTCAAACACGCCGACGCCATAACGCAGGCTGAGCTTCTCGGTGATCTTGCCGCTGGCAACCACATTGGTCTTGTCGCCGGTTCCCGAGGTATCCAGCTCGAAGTCCTTGATACCCAGATTGTCCGCGAGCTTGCCGGTGGTCGACGAGCTACCGGCAACGCCAAGCGCCAGTGCAGCCTGAGCGACCATGTTGTTGTCTTCGCCCGAGGTACTCAGCGGTCTGCCCATGACCAGATAGGAGAGCGCCTGCTCCTGGCTCATCGCGGGTTCGGAAAACACTTCGGTGGTGGGTTGCTCGGCACTGCCGGTCAGACGAATGCCTGCGATCACGTCATCTGTCTGGCGAATGGCCTCGATATCCAGATAGGGCTGGTCCACAGGGCCTGCAAACAGCAGGCGCGCCTTGCGGATGGTCAGCCGCTGCCCGTAGGCACGGTAACGGCCGTCGTTCAGGTTCAGCTCACCACGGGTGTCCAGGTTGTCGCCAATGTGCACCCTTCCGACCAGATTGGCAGTAAGCCCGAAACCGCTGAAGGCGAGCTTTTCCTGACCAACCTCCACATCGATATCCATGGCCACTGCCAGCGGTGGCGCGCCCTCCTCGGTCTGCTGCCCGACGATCACCGTATCGCCCGAGAGCTTGACCGTAGACGGCGGCAGCTCACGCACGGTGATCGCCCCCTTGGGCACCAGCACCTTGCCGGAAATGGCCAACCGCTCACCCTGCATGGAAATTTTCAGGTCAGGCGCTACCTCCACTTCCGCGTAGGGCTCGACATTGATCGGCAGACGCGCGCCCTTGAGGCTCACATCAACGTTCAGATTCTGCCCCCAGGCCACCTGACCGCCGATGCTCCCCTGCCCGGTGCTGCCACTTTTCCAGCCACCGGTGAGCTGTACGCTCTCCCCGGCGATAAACGCCTGCACCTTGAGGTCATGCAGTTCCATCGGCAACTCGGCACCCGCCACTTCACCGCCTTCAAGTGTCACGCTGCCGTTGACCAGAGGTGCCAGCAAGCTGCCTGACAATCGACCATTGCCGTTCAGGCGGCCATTGAGTTTCTGCACCATTGGCGCAAAGGGTCGTGCCACCGAGATGTCCAGCCCGGAGAGACCGAAATCGCCTGACAGAGGCTTGTCTTTGGCCAGCGGATCGATCTGCGCATTGACCAGCAACCGGCCCAGCTTTCCGCCTTCGAAATCCAGCCGCGTATCGATACGTCTGGGTGCCAGTGTGGTGTCGAGTTTGAGTGTCTGATACGGGAAGTCCAGCCACTGGTCATTGCTGCGCACCCGCAATGTGCCGCCTCCGGCATCAATCGTAACCTTGCCGGTGGGGCCTGCAGCCGGAAGATCAAGCTGAACGTCGGCATTCAGCGCGCCCTGCCAGGCAAAATCCTTTGGCATCCATTGCGCCAGACTGTCGAGTGGAAAATTCTTCAGCTGATAGCGCAAACGTGGCTCCGGCATCAGTCGTTGATCGCCACCGCACAGGCTGGAGGCACCGGACAGCCAGCAATGCGCACCGAAGTTCAGCCGACCGTCGGCCAGACGCTCGATCTTCGCCGGTTGCTGCAAACGCCAGTTCTGTCCGCCGCTCTGTACCGTGCCGCTGGCCAGCCGACCGCGCCAGTCGCCCTTGTCCAGGCCGCCGTCCAGTGCGATAGCAAGCTTGAGTAACGGCCCTTGCAGGTCCAGCTTCAATTGTTGCGCCTTGAGCGTACCCTGACCGTCCACCAGCAACGTCCCCAGCCCGGTGTCGCCGGCCTGAATGCCAACGCCCTTGAGGTTGATGGTCGCGCGCTGCGACTGATCCAGGCGGGCATTGAGAGTCAGGCTTTGCAGGCGATTGTCCTGCAGCGCGAGCTGACTGCCCTGCAACGCCAGTTGCCCTTGTGGTGCCTGAAGCGTTCCCGTCAGGTCGAGCCTGCCTTTGGCCTGCCCCTGCAAGCGCGGCCACAATTGAGCCAGACGCGGCAGGTCAAGGTCCAGCTGCCCTTTGAGACGTTCCTGCAAACTGCCATTACCCTGAACCCGGTTGTCACCCAATCGAATGTTCAGGTTGCTGACATTCCACTGCTGATCACGACCGTCAGCCTTGGCTTGCAGCAGCGCGGGCTGGCCACGCAGACGTCCCTTGAGGTCCAGGTCGGCAGTCAGTTCAAGCTCCTCGTTGACCCGTTGACCTTTGCTGCGCAAGGGCCCTGCCAGTGTGCCGGGCAATTCGGCAACCCAGAATGAAGGGTCCAGCGCGCTCAGATCAAGTGCAGTGTCCCAGCCGAAGCCATTGGCAAATTGCAGGTTCAGAAAACCGCTGGCCTTACCCTGCCCTGCGACCAGCTCCAGTTGCGGCAGATGGACTTCCTGCAAATTGCCGCTGAAGGGACTGATCAGCGTGAACGCACCAGCAGGTCCTTTGAGGCTGGCGTTGAAATTGCCAAGATAATTGCCGTCAGTGTAGGAAATTTCACCTTTGAAAGCGTGCAACGACACTTGCGGTTCGGACTCCAGCGGATACAGACGCTGCCAGGGGAAATCCAGCCAGTCGATGCTCGCATCAGCCGAGAAACCACTCTGCCAGTTCAACGTGCCGTTGATGGCCAGACGCTGTTGATCATTGGCGGCCAGATCAAGCGCTGCAATGGTTGCCCCGTTGGCATCCGTACGCCCCTGCAACGACAACGCCACAGGGCCTTTTTCTGCGGGCAGGCTGGCAGTGCCGTTGATCTGGTAACCCGAGTCGAGATCGCCTTCGGCAGTCAACAGCAGCTGGTCGAGTTGCAGGGTATCGGGCAATGCTGCGCTGGGTTTGAAATGTTCTGCAGTCAGTTTCAATCGTGCTGGCACATGCTCAGCCAAAGGTTGCAGCTCACCGGTCAGTTGCCCTGGTAGATAGCCGCTGCTGTCAGCCTTGAGTTGCAAGGTCTTGAGCACGTCACCTTGAATATCCAGCGCCAGCGTCCAGGGCTTACCGTCCTGTGGCGGCAGTTGCAGTTGACCTTTTACGCTCAATGGCCAGTCGCCCTCGGGCTTCAGCAGACCATTGAGGTCCAGCACCAGCGCATCGCGTTGCAAGTGCGCGCTGTCGATCTGCAAGCCTTCGGCGGTCCAGTGCGCCGCCAGTTTGAGGTCGCGCAACTGTTCGACGCCATCCAGTTGCAGGCTGCCCAGCTGTGTATCACCCAGTTGCAGGGCAAGCGGCAACTTGACGGCGGGCAGGCTCAAAGGATCTTCGTTGCTCGGCGCACCGCTCGGAGGAAAGCGCAGCATTACTTGCCCCGCGTGCAGGCGATCAATGCATAAGGTCATCTTCAGCAGGCAGGCGGGCGTCCAGGCGAAATCGACAGAATGCACCTCGACACGGTCTGCGCCTTGCTGCCAAACCAGGCGCTCGGCACTCCACTGCCCGCCCAGGCGGCCCTGAAAGTTTTCCAGTTGCACGCCGGGCACGCGAGCCAGCGCCCACCGGCTGCCTGCCTGGGTTCCAATCAACACCCCGACGCTGACGATCACCAGCAGTAGTAACGCGATCACGCTCAGTCCGGCAATCTTTGCGCCACGCTTGATGTTCATTCTGTTCAAAGTTCCGGCCCCATCGAGAAGTGCAGGCGGATGCCACCGTCGTCATCCAAAGCATGCGCCAGATCGAGACGCAGCGGACCCACCGGAGATACCCAGCGCACCCCAAAACCGACGCCGGTTTTCAGGTCTGGCTTGTCGAGACTGTTGAATGAGTTGCCCTGATCGATGAAAGTCGCGAGCCGCCATTTATCCGCAATGGAATACTGGTACTCGACGCTCCCGGCAAACATGTAACGCCCACCAATGCGGTCGCCGTCCGAGTTGGTCGGTGACAGTTTCTGGTAGTCATACCCTCGTACGCTTTGATCACCACCGGCAAAAAAACGCAGCGACGGCGGTATCGAGGTGTAACCGTCAGTCAGGTTGCCACCCAGTTGCACGCGCCCGAGAAAGCGATGGTTCTGAGCGACTGTCGTCAGCCCTTTGAGCAGCACATTGGCATGCACCAGATTGGCATCCGACAACATGCCCTCCTTGGCCACCTGGGTGTCGAACTGTAAACGGTAGCCCTGGTGGGGATCGATACTGTTATCGCTGCGCAGGTACGAATAACTGATGCCGGGCATTAGCAGCGTGCTCAGACCCGAATCGTCGCCCAGCCGGTATTCTTCACGCTGCCATTTCAGTGAGATAACCCGTTCCCAGCCGCTGGGCAGTTTGCTGTGCCATTCAGGCCCGGCAGTCAGCAGCTTGCTGAGGCTGTCGGTTCCAGCAATCTCTTCGTATTGATAGCCACCGGCATAACGCAGTTTATCGGTCAACGGCGGATCGAGCGGCACGTCGTACCACAGGCCGACATTCTGCCGAGGCGCGGATATTTCCGATTCGAACCCGTAGCTGTGCCCTTGTGGATTGGCCCAGTGCCGGGTCCAGTTGGCTTTGCCACGCGGACCGACATCGGTTGAGTACCCCAGGCCAAGGCCCATGGTTCGGGGTTTACGGGTTTCAAGCTGAACGGTTACCGGAATGACCTGATGGTCAGCTGCAGTAGGCGCGGCATCGACCCGCACGCCTTCAAAATAGCCACTGCCCTGCATGGCCTGGGTCAATTCGGCGATCAGTTGTGAATCGTAAGGAGTATTTTCCTTGAACGGCACCATGCGCTTGAGCAAATCTTCATCGAAGGGCGCATTGCCACTGAACATGACCTTGCCCAGCGAGTAGCGCGGACCACTGTCATAGACCAGCTCGATGTCGGCAAGCCCGGCTCGCGGGTCAATAGCCAGGCGCTGGCTGGTAAAGTGGCCGCTGAAAAAGCCGTAACGCGACGCCTGATTCTGGATCAGGCGTTTGGCATCCTCATAGTTGCCATGATTGAGCACCGCGCCGGTTTTCAGCGCGTCGCTTTTGGGTACCCGAAAGGCTTTCAGCGATGCTGCCGGACCCTCGACGCGGATTACCACATTGCGCAGGTGAATCGGCTCGCCCGGCTGGATATTGATCACCAGACGCGGCTGGTCAGCGTCCTTGATCTCGCTGTCGATCTGCGCCTGATAATAGCCAAGCGCCTGAGCCGCTTTCTCTGCCTGCTGTTCGGCACCCAGGCTGAAGTTACGCAACGCCTGAACGTCACGCTCGCCCAGGTCCCCCACATACCCTTCGACGTTGGCCTTGAGTTCCGGGTTGGCGGGCTTGATCCTGACGTCGAGGCGGGCCTGTGCAAGCGCCGCTGCACTCATGGTCATCAGAAACAGGCTGCTGAATAGTCTGAAAAGCTTCATGGGCGTAGATGCTAACACGATCGACGGGCCGCACTGGAAGCCCACGAATTGTCGGAGATTCAGACCGTTACGTCAGGCACCGGCAGTGAAACCTGAGGATTGGGGTGAAAAAACACGTGCTCTCGGACAGGTCCTACCGCAATCTCGCCGATTTCCTCATAGCCTTGACGCTTATAGAACTCGAGATAACGAGGATTTCCCGTGTCTACGACGATGCCCTGAGAGTGCTCATCCACCGCGCACCAATCGTGCAACGCCCCAAGCAGTTGTTCGCTCAAATCCTGCCCCAGCTTCTGACCCTGAAATTCCGGATCCAGGCCTATCAACGGCAGCACATGCACGGTTTCGGACGGAACACAGGCCAGCACCGCGTTGTAATAAGCCAGATAACGCTGGGTGCAACCAAGGCCGGTGTCCATCACCATGCGCAGACGCCAGGCCCAGCTTTCAGTGACGCCCAGACGACGTTGCGGTGGCGCGATCAGCGCTACGCCGACCAGCCGATCCTGCAAAAACAGACCGAGTGCAGGCTGGTCTTGCAGGAAGTGTTGTTTGACCAGTTGGCGAATGGTCGCCAATACGCGTTGCTCATATCCCTCGCGCTCGGCATTGAACAGATAGGCGAACGTCGGATCGTGCCGATAGGCCCTGAACAGCAAGGAGCGGGTTTCACGGGAATAACCACTGTCGAGTTGACGAACTTCACCCGTGATGGCAGCAGGTAGGGACATAAAGGGCCTCGTGTTAACGGAACTGCGTCTGGCGCAGCAGTTTTGGCAAGCAGGCTTTCGAGTGATGGCACTTGATAACAGTTCCAACGATTTGTCCGGGCCTGTGTTTGCGCGGTGCCTTACACGGTGCTGGTCCTGAAACCACAGGTCAGCTAGCATCGCTGTTTGTTTTTGCTCAGGACCGCCGTTTTATGAAAATCGTCTCGTTCAACATCAATGGTCTGCGCGCTCGACCTCATCAGTTGGCGGCGCTGATCGACAAACACCAGCCTGACGTAATCGGCCTTCAGGAAACCAAGGTTTCGGACGAGCAGTTCCCCCACGCGGAAGTCGAAGCGCTGGGCTATCATGTGCATTTCCACGGTCAGAAAGGCCATTACGGTGTTGCCCTGCTATCGCGCAATCCTCCGCTGGCCCTGCACAAGGGTTTTGAAGGCGACGACGAGGAATCGCAGAAGCGCTTCATCTGGGGCACTTGTGCCGACAGCAATGGGCAGCCGGTCACCATCATGAATGGCTACTTTCCGCAGGGCGAGAGCCGTGATCACCCGACCAAATTTCCAGCCAAACAGCGTTTTTACGAGAATCTGCAGACCTTGCTGGAGAGCCATTTCAGCAACGAGCAGCCGCTTATCGTGATGGGTGACGTAAACATTTCTCCGCAGGACTGCGACATCGGCATCGGTGCCGACAACGCCAAGCGCTGGCTGAAGACCGGCAAGTGCAGCTTTCTCCCCGAAGAGCGCGAGTGGATGGAACGCTTGAAAAACTGGGGCCTGGTGGACAGCTTCCGTCATCTGTACCCTGAAGTCGTCGACCGATTCAGCTGGTTTGACTATCGCAGCCGCGGCTTCGAAGACGAACCCAAGCGCGGCCTGCGCATTGACCTGATCATGACCTCCACCGGCCTGCAGCCACGCATCAAGGCGGCCGGGGTGGACTACGATTTGCGCGGCATGGAAAAGCCGTCGGACCATGCGCCGATCTGGCTGGAACTGAACTGAAAAAGCGCCCTATCGTGCGATCCGGCTTTATGCATAAACGGGTCGCGCGCGCAGTGGTCGAGCAATCGTCATACTCCGGAAATCTTTCTGTCTTATTCTCCCGGCACCCTCCCGTGACTCATGGTGACGCCGATGTTGCGCGCTTTGCTAACGGCGCTGACTCTGTCGAGCGCCACCCTGCCCGCCCTTGCGCTGGCGGCACTGCCGCTGCCCGCGGGTGAAATACCGGCCTTGCGCATTCAAGGCTCAAATACCATCAATGCCCAATTGGGCCCCGCACTGGCTGAAGGGTTGATGCGCCAGCAAGG
This sequence comes from Pseudomonas sp. Pme6b, assembly GCF_058129925.1. Taxonomy (NCBI): domain Bacteria; kingdom Pseudomonadati; phylum Pseudomonadota; class Gammaproteobacteria; order Pseudomonadales; family Pseudomonadaceae; genus Pseudomonas; species Pseudomonas sp. Pme6b. The sequence goes on along the minus strand of NZ_CM176704.1, from coordinate 3,086,205 downwards.
CCTGCAATCAGTGCAGACTGTTGCCGGCAATGTCATGAATGAACAGCGCGTCGTCGGCACTACCGCCGCAGGGCAGACGGTCAGTATCGAAATCGCCGCACATGGTTCAGGCACCGGGTTTACTGCGCTCAAAGCAGGTAACGCCGATATTGCCACCTCTTCACGACCTATCAAGGATCAGGAAGCCAAGGACCTGGCGGGCCTGGGCGACCTGAAAAGCGCAGCAAGCGAACAAACCATTGCCATAGATGGCGTTGCTGTGATTCTGCATCCAGGCAATCCGGTCAGACAGCTGGATACGCTGCAGCTGGCGCGCATTTTCAGCGGGGAAGTCAGGGACTGGGCCGAAGTGGGTGGAAATCCGGGAGCCATTCATCTTTATGTTCGCGATGAGAAGTCCGGCACCTACGAAACATTCAAGGACCTGATACTTGTAAAGTACGGCAAGAACCTGTCCGGCACAGCCGCGCGCTTTGAATCCAGCGAGCAGCTCTCCGACGAGGTCAGCAAGGACATCAATAGCATCGGTTTTATCGGGCTACCGTCCATCAGGCGTGCCAAAGCGGTGGCCATTGCCGATGGTGATTCCAGACCCATGCTCCCGACTGTCAGTCTGATTGCCACCGAAGACTATCCTCTGTCGCGACGGCTCTACTTTTATGTGCCTACCTCAGCTCATCAACGCTGGGCGCAGGCGCTGGTCCGTTTCGCGCAAAGCGCCGAGGGTCAGGCCATCGTCGCGCAGAGCGGCTTTGTCGCGCAGACCGTGCAGGCACTCAAGGTGCAGCCTACCGCGCAGATGCCTGCGGATTATCAGGCGCTGGCGCGCAAGGCCGAACGGCTGTCGGTCAATTTTCGCTTTGCCCAGGGCAGTGCGAAGCTGGATAACAAGGCGCAGCAGGACCTCAAGCGGGTGGCGGAGTACCTGAAAACCAGCAACCAGCTCAATCAACATGTCACGCTGGTCGGCTTTGGTGATGCCAAAAGCGATCCGGCTCGCGCAGCCCTGCTCTCAAGGCTGCGCGCCATGGCGGTGCGCCGTGAGCTGCTGAAAAGCGGCGTGACATTTCGCGACATCGTCGGCCTGGGGGATGAGATGCCGGTAGCTACCAATGACATCGATGACGGCCGAATCAAGAACCGTCGGGTCGAAGTCTGGGTGCAGTAGCCTGGGCGCAGTTATCGGCTACCGGCTCAGGACTGGCTGCGCTCCCTGTCTGCCGGCAGGTATTTGCCCAGTTCATACTTGCCGATAGCGGCGCGGTGTACTTCATCCGGGCCGTCTGCCAGACGCAGTGTGCGCTGCATGGCGTACATATAGGCCAAGGGGAAATCATTGGAAACACCCGCCCCGCCGTGCATCTGGATCGCCCGATCGATGACCTTCAGCGCCACGTTCGGCGCTACCACCTTGATCTGCGCGATTTCGCTTCTGGCGACCTTGTTGCCTGCTGTATCCATCATGTAGGCAGCCTTCAGGGTCAGCAGACGGGCCATATCGATCTCCATGCGCGAATCGGCAATCCTGTCGATATTGCCCCCCAGCCTGGCCAGCGGTTTGCCGAAGGCAACCCGGTCTACGGAGCGCCTGCACATCAGCTCAAGTGCCCGTTCAGCCATACCGATGGAGCGCATGCAGTGGTGAATGCGGCCTGGTCCCAACCGGCCTTGAGCGATTTCAAAGCCGCGCCCCTCACCCAGCAAGACGTTTTCAAACGGCACCCGGACGTTATCGAACACCACTTCGGCATGCCCGTGGGGCGCGTCGTCGTAGCCGAACACAGGCAGCGGCCTGACAATCTTCACGCCCGGCGTGTCGACCGGGACCAGAATCATCGAGTGTTGCTGATGGCGCGGCCCGTCAGGATTGCTCAGGCCCATGAAAATCAGGATTTTGCAGCGCGGGTCGCAGGCACCGGAAGTCCACCACTTGCGGCCATTGATCACCCATTCATCACCATCGCGCTCGGCGCGCGCGGCCATATTGGTGGCGTCCGATGACGCCACGTCGGGCTCGGTCATGGCAAAAGCAGAACGAATTTCGCCGCGCAGCAACGGTTCCAGCCAGCGAGCTTTCTGTTCCTCGCTGGCATAGCGAACCAGCACCTCCATGTTGCCGGTGTCAGGCGCAGAGCAATTGAACGGCTCGGGTCCCAGCATCGAACGCCCCATGATTTCCGCCAGCGGCGCGTATTCCAGATTGCTCAGGCCGGCACCCAGCGCAGACTCCGGCAAAAACAGATTCCACAACCCCTCGGCTCTTGCACGGGCTTTCAGTTCTTCCATGATCGCGGTGGGCTGCCAGCGATGGCCTTCGGCCACTTGCTGTTCGAAAACCGGCTCGGCCGGATAAACGTATGCATCCATGAACGCGGTGACGCGCTCACGCAATGCCTGCACCTTCGGGGAATACGCGAAATCCATGGGCCACTACCTTCTCGATCAGGGTGTCGAATGCATGATCCTGATGCTAGAGAAACGCCGTACATTTATCTAATCTATTCTCGGCGTGTATAAACATTCATAACCGATATATGATCCATCACCGCTGCGGCGTCCCCAGCCTGCCGAACAGCGAATCAAAATAACAGCACGAGGCGCCCATCAATGAACCTGAGCAAGGTCGATCTCAATCTTTTCATTGTCTTCGACGCCATCTACACCGAAGCCAATCTGACCCGGGCCGGGCAGATCGTCGGCATTACCCAGCCTGCGGTGTCCAACGCCCTGGCGCGGCTGCGAGAGACCTTCAACGACCCGCTGTTTGTGCGAACGGCTCAAGGCATGGTGCCGACACCGATGGCACAGAACATCATCGGCCCGGTGCGCAATGCACTCTCATTGCTCAGGGTTTCGGTGCAGGAAAGCCGTATATTCAACCCGTTGCAGGCCAACAAGAACTACCGCATCAGCATGACCGACCTGACCGAGGCCGTGATCCTGCCGACGCTGTTCCAGCGCCTGCGACGCCTTGCGCCTGCCGTGACCATCGAGAGCTTTCTGTCCAAGCGGCGGGAAACCACCAAGGAGCTGGCTGCCGGGCGCCTCGACTTCGCCGTGGATGCACCGCTCAATACCGACCCGCAGGTTCGCCACGTCAAGCTGCTGGAAGACCGCTATGTGTGCGGCATGCGCAAGGCGCATCCGCTGGCGAACAAGGCCACGTTGACGCTGGATGATTACATGAGCCAGGCACACATCCATATTTCCAGTCGGCGTAGCGGACTGGGGCACGTGGACCTGGCGTTGGGCAAGATGGGCATTCAGCGCAGGATTGCGTTGCGCTCGCAGCATTACCTGATGGCGACACAGGTCCTGCAGCAGACTGATATGGTCATGACCATACCTGAACGCTTCGCCCGCCGTAACGATTTGCACTATGTCCACTTACCGGTCAACGATGTGCCTTCGGTCGAAACCCATCTGTACTGGCATGAAAGCACTGATCAGGACCCAGCCAACCGCTGGATGCGCGAACAGATCATCGAGCTTTCACAGCGGGTCGTGGCGCAGGAACAAAGCCTCGAGAAAGCATGAGATAAAAACACCAAGCCATTGTTTTTAAATTAAATATTTAAATTTGTTAAAGTCGTTTCTAATTTGGCAGGCGCGGCTTGGCGCGCCTTGACAACACGACTTCTGCTTGACGCTTACGTAAAGCACGCCGTAGGTTGAGTGCTGAATATCTCGTTGAGCGACACCATGAGCAGTCAGACCTACAGCATTTCCGAGCTCGCCCGTGAGCTGGATATCACCACCCGCGCGATCCGCTTTTACGAAGAGCAAGGCATGCTCAGCCCTGAACGCAAGGGACTGGAGCGCATCTACACCGCCCGTGACAAAGTCACCCTGAAACTGATCCTGCGCGGCAAACGCATTGGTTTTTCGCTGGCTGAATGCAAGGAACTAATCTCGCTGTACGACCCTTCCGGTGACAACCAGAAGCAGTTGCAGACCATGCTCGGCAAGATCGCCGAGCGCCGTGAACAGCTCGAACAACAATTGCTGGACATCCGGCAAATGCAACTGGAGCTGGACACCGCCGAAGAGCGTTGCCGGACTGCGCTCGATAAAACTGCTGCCACTTCACACTGACCACCAAAAGGCACTGCCATGTCTCTTCCACAAAAGGTAAATATCGTTGAAGTCGGCCCGCGTGACGGCCTGCAGAATGAAGCACAACCGATCAGTATCGACGACAAGGTGCGCTTGGTGGATGACCTGACGGCAGCCGGACTGAGCCACATTGAAGTCGGCAGCTTTGTCTCGGCCAAATGGGTGCCGCAGATGGCTGGCTCCGCCCAGGTGTTCGAAAATATCCAGCGGCGTGAAGGCGTTATCTACTCTGCCCTGGCACCCAACCTGCGCGGGTTCGAAGATGCGTTGGCGGCCGGCGTCAGAGAGGTCGCGGTGTTTGCAGCGGCAACCGAAGGGTTCTCCCGGCGTAACCTCAATTGCTCGATCAGCGAAAGCCTGGAGCGCTTTGCGACCATCATGGCGGCGGCGCAGATGCATGGTGTGCAGGTTCGGGGTTATGTGTCGTGCGTGTTGGGCTGCCCTTATGAGGGCAGTGTCTCGCCGCAGCAGGTCGCAGCCGTCGCCAACGAACTCTACGCGATGGGTTGCTATGAAGTTTCGCTGGGCGACACCATCGGCACCGGCACGCCGGGGGCCACGCGAGCGCTGTTCAACGCCGTCTCTGCGCAGATCCCGCGAGGCAAGCTTGCCGGGCACTTCCACGACACTTACGGTCAGGCGCTGGTGAATATCTACGCCAGCCTGGAGGAAGGTATCCAGGTCTTCGACAGTTCCGTGGCAGGCCTGGGCGGCTGCCCGTACGCCAAGGGTGCCAGCGGCAATGTTGCCACTGAGGACGTGCAGTACATGTTGCAGGGCATGGGTATTGAAACCGGGGTAGATCTGGACCAGGTCATCGCCGCAGGCCAGCGCATCTGCGGCGTACTGCAACGCAGCAATGGCTCGCGCGTGGCCAGGGCCCGGCTGTCTGCGTAACGACTGTCACCTGTCGGTAACAGGGTGCGACAACTTGTCACACAGTGTTACCCTGCCCCGCGTCCAGTCGAGACAAACCGGTAACACAGAAACACTCGGCAACTGAATCAGATGGCCCGATGCCCGAAAAAGACGTTCAGCTCCCGGTATTACGGGGCTTTTAAAAAACTGGCACGGGTCCTGCTATATCCTTTGTACAACAAAAATAAAAACACGCAGCAACCCAATAAAAACAACACGTACCGGCTCTGACACAACAAGAACAACACGGACAGAGACGTAGCTAACAGATTTTTTTGAAGTGGACAGCTTTTCTGAACTGCTTGCGTTGCAAGTCGTTCTGCAGCCAGACAGAGAATAACAAAACTGCCCCGAGGCAGCTCCCGAACTGGTGGATCACATGATGAAAGCTTGATCAGCGCTCAAAAAAATACGTTTGCTCTTGGTCCCGCATGCGGACCGCTCAAAAAAGCAGTAAAGGGCCAGGTCGCCAAAAACAACAACAGGCCACCCGAAAAACAAAAAAGAGCATAGAGACATACCTTGAAGGGGAGCCCAGGCTCCCCTTCGTGCTTTCCAGCGTTTGCTTTTGCCTCCCGACTCTCCCCCACCCTCTGCGCACAGCCTGATTGACAGCACACATCCGCAGGTTTACGTTAACGTAAAGGTCATAGCCAGTCCGCATAGAATCATCTCCAAGAATAAAACAGGAACGCTACCCATGAGTTACCCCAGCCTGAACTTCGCCTTGGGCGAAACCATCGACATGCTGCGCGACCAATTGCAATCCTTCGTCGCCGCAGAGCTTGCCCCGCGCGCCGCGCAGATCGACAAGGACAACCTGTTCCCAGTCGACATGTGGCGCAAATTCGGTGAGATGGGCGTGCTCGGCATCACGGTCAGCGAGGAATACGGTGGCGCAGGCCTGGGTTATCTGGCGCATGTCGTGGCGATGGAAGAAATCAGCCGTGGCTCGGCATCGGTGGCACTTTCCTACGGCGCACATTCCAACCTGTGCGTGAATCAGATCAACCGCAATGGCAGCCCGGCGCAGAAAGCCCGATACCTGCCCAAGCTGATCAGCGGCGAGCACATTGGCGCGCTGGCCATGAGCGAACCCAATGCAGGCTCGGACGTGGTATCGATGAAGCTGCGCGCCGACAAGCGTGGTGATCGCTATGTGTTAAATGGCAGCAAGACCTGGATCACCAACGGGCCTGACGCCAATACCTACGTGATCTACGCCAAGACCGATCTGCAAAAGGCTGCGCATGGCATTAGCGCATTCATCGTCGAGCGTGACTGGAAAGGCTTCTCGCGCGGCAGCAAGTTCGACAAGCTGGGCATGCGCGGTTCCAATACCTGCGAGCTGTTTTTCGACAACGTAGAGGTGCCTGAGGAAAACCTGCTGGGCGTACTGGACGGTGGTGTCAGAGTCCTGATGAGCGGCCTCGATTATGAACGCGTCGTGCTCTCTGGCGGGCCGACCGGAATCATGCAGGCCTGCATGGACGTGGTGGTGCCCTACATTCACGACCGCAAGCAGTTCGGCCAGAGCATCGGCGAGTTCCAGCTGATTCAGGGCAAGGTCGCAGACATGTACACCCAGCTCAACGCCAGCCGGGCCTACCTGTACGCCGTCGCCCAAGCCTGTGATCGTGGCGAGACCACGCGCAAGGACGCAGCGGGCGTGATCCTCTACAGCGCCGAACGCGCCACGCAGATGGCGCTGGATGCCATCCAGATTCTGGGCGGCAATGGCTACATCAACGAATTCCCGGCCGGTCGACTGTTGCGCGACGCCAAACTCTACGAGATCGGTGCAGGCACCAGCGAGATCCGGCGCATGCTCATCGGTCGCGAACTGTTCAACGAAACCCGTTGATTGCGGAGCTACCATGACCATTCTGCAGACTCGCATCAACGCCCGCTCGCCGGAATTTGCCCTTAATCGCACCACGCTGCTCAAGCAGGTCGAAGAGCTCCGTATGTTGCTGAGCATCGTTCGCCAAGGCGGCGGGCCCAAGGCACAGGAACGTCATACGTCACGCGGCAAGCTGCTGCCGCGCGAGCGTATCAACCGTTTACTGGACAGCGGATCACCGTTTCTGGAGATCGGCCAACTGGCCGCCCATGAGGTATATGGCGAAGAGGTTCCGGCCGCCGGGGTAATAGCCGGTATTGGCCGGGTCGAGGGCGTCGAGTGCATGATCATCGCCAACGACGCGACGGTCAAAGGTGGCTCCTATTACCCGCTGACCGTCAAAAAGCACCTGCGCGCGCAGACCATCGCCCAGCAAAACCGCCTGCCGTGCATTTACCTGGTGGACTCCGGTGGTGCCAACCTGCCGCGCCAGGACGAAGTGTTTCCGGACCGCGAACACTTCGGGCGAATCTTCTTCAATCAAGCCAACATGAGCGCACAAGGCATTCCCCAGATTGCCGTGGTCATGGGTTCCTGTACCGCAGGCGGGGCCTATGTTCCGGCCATGGCCGACGAAGCGATCATGGTGCGTCAGCAAGCCACCATCTTCCTCGCAGGCCCGCCACTGGTAAAAGCTGCCACCGGAGAAATAGTCAGCGCTGAAGACCTGGGCGGTGCCGATGTGCATTGCCGCACCTCCGGGGTGGCCGATCACTATGCCGACAGCGACGAGCACGCGCTGGCATTGGCGCGACGCAGCATCGCCAATCTGAACTGGCGCAAGCAGGGTCAACTGAACACTGTCACACCGATTGCGCCGTTGTACGCAAGCGATGACCTGTACGGCATTATCCCGGCCGACACAAAGCAGCCGTTTGACGTACGCGAAGTCATCGCGCGGTTGGTGGATGGCTCGGTACTGGATGAATTCAAGGCGTTGTTTGGCACCACGCTGGTCTGCGGCTTCGCTCGCCTGCATGGCTACCCGATCGCGATTCTAGCCAACAATGGGATTCTGTTCGCAGAAGCTGCGCAAAAAGGCGCGCACTTTATCGAACTGGCCTGCCAAAGGGGAATTCCCCTGCTGTTTCTGCAGAACATCACCGGTTTCATGGTCGGTCAGAAGTATGAAGCCGGGGGCATCGCCAAGCATGGTGCCAAGCTGGTGACCGCCGTGGCCTGCGCGAAGGTGCCGAAATTCACGGTCATCATCGGCGGCAGTTTCGGCGCAGGAAATTACGGCATGTGCGGCCGCGCCTACGACCCGCGCTTCCTGTGGATGTGGCCCAACGCGAGAATCGGCGTGATGGGCGGCGAGCAGGCAGCGGGCGTGCTGGTGCAGGTCAAGTGCGAGCAGGCGGAACGTGCCGGCCAGGCCTTCAGCGCCGAGCAGCAGGCTGAACTGAAGCAGCCGATTCTCGATCAGTACGAGCATCAAGGGCATCCTTATTACTCCAGCGCCCGACTGTGGGACGACGGAGTCATCGACCCGGCACAAACCCGCGACATTCTTGCGCTGGCCCTGTCCGCCTCGCTCAATGCGCCCATCGAACCTACCACCTTCGGCCTGTTCCGGATGTGAGGCGGGAAATGACCATGACTTCGACCTCATTCGCGACCATAGAGTTGATCACCGACCCACGTGGTTTCGCCACGCTGTGGCTAAATAGACCGGACAAGAACAATGCCTTCAATGCGCAGATGATTCGCGAGTTGATCCTCGCGCTGGACCAGGTGCAAAGTGATGCCGGCCTGCGCTTTCTGCTGGTGCGCGGGCGTGGCAGGCATTTCAGCGCCGGTGCCGATCTGGCCTGGATGCAGCAGGCCGCAGAGCTGGACTACAACACCAATCTGGATGATGCCCGTGAACTGGCAGAGCTGATGTACAGCCTCGCCAAATTGAAAATCCCGACGCTTGCGGTGGTGCAAGGTGCAGCGTTCGGTGGCGCGCTGGGCCTGATCAGTTGCTGCGACATGGCCATTGCGACGGCAGATGCGCAGTTCTGCCTGTCAGAAGTACGCATAGGTCTGGCTCCAGCGGTTATCAGTCCGTTTGTGGTACAGGCCATCGGCGAACGCGCCGCGCGGCGCTACGCCCTGACCGCCGAGCGTTTCGATGGCCAGCGAGCGCAGCAGATGGGGCTGATAGCTGAGTGCTACCCGGCTGCCGACCTGCAAGCCCGCACGCAGGAGTGGATCGACAACCTGCTGCTCAACAGCCCGCAGGCCATGAGAGTCAGCAAGGAGTTGCTGCGCGAAGTCGGTAGCGGCGAACTCACACCCGCATTGCGTCGCTACTGTGAAAGCGCCATCGCGCGCATCCGCACCAGCGCCGAAGGCCAGGAAGGCCTGCGTGCCTACCTGCAAAAACGCACACCCGGCTGGCAGCCACACGGCGATCAAACGCCAGCAGCGCTTGCAGCCCGGCAAGAATCACAGAAGGACTCGCAATCATGAGCACTCCCGAGCTGACCACGCTGCTGATTGCCAACCGTGGTGAAATTGCCTGTCGTATCATGCGTACCGCAAAAACCATGGGGCTCACCACAGTCGCCGTGCACAGTGCCATTGACCGTGACACACGGCATAGCCGTGAGGCTGATATCCGTGTGGACCTTGGAGGCAGCAAGGCAGCAGAAAGCTACCTGGCGATCGACAAGCTTATCGATGCGGCCAGGGCAAGCGGCGCGCAAGCGATTCACCCCGGCTACGGTTTTTTGTCCGAAAATGCCGACTTTGCCCGTGCCATTGAAGAGGCAGGGCTGATTTTCCTCGGCCCACCCGCCTCGGCCATCGACGCCATGGGCAGCAAATCTGCCGCCAAGGCGCTGATGGAGCAGGCTGGAGTGCCGTTGGTACCTGGCTATCACGGCGACGCACAGGACATCGAGACGTTCCGCAGCGCCGCTGAACGCATCGGTTACCCCGTGCTGTTGAAAGCCACGGCAGGCGGTGGCGGCAAAGGCATGAAGGTGGTGGAGCACAGCGGCGAACTGGCCGAAGCGCTGGCCTCTGCGCAACGCGAGGCGCTCTCATCGTTCGGCGACGCGCGAATGCTGGTGGAGAAATACGTCCTCACCCCACGCCACGTCGAGATTCAGGTGTTTGCCGACCGCCATGGTCACTGTCTCTACCTCAATGAGCGCGACTGCTCCATTCAGCGCCGACACCAGAAGGTCGTCGAAGAAGCACCTGCGCCCGGCCTGACACCCGAACTGCGCAAAGCCATGGGTGAAGCGGCGGTCAAGGCCGCACAGGCAATCGGCTACGTGGGTGCAGGCACGGTGGAATTCCTGCTGGACGCGCGCGGCGAGTTTTTCTTCATGGAGATGAATACCCGCCTGCAAGTCGAGCACCCGGTGACCGAGTACATCACGGGCCTGGATCTGGTGGAATGGCAGATTCGGGTGGCCAGAGGCGAACCGCTGCCTATTACTCAGGAACAAGTGCCACTGATCGGTCACGCCATTGAGGTCCGGTTATACGCCGAAGACCCGGCCAACGATTTTCTGCCTGCGACCGGCACGCTGGAACTCTACAGAGAATCCGCGTCCGGCCCCGGCAAGCGTGTGGACAGTGGCGTTAGCGAGGGTGACAACATTTCACCCTTCTATGACCCCATGCTCGGCAAACTGATTGCCTGGGGCGAAAACCGTGAGCAGGCCCGTTTGCGCCTGCTCGCTATGCTGGATGAGTTTGCAGTGGGCGGTGTCAGAACCAACCTCGCATTTTTGCGCAGAATCATCGCCCATCCGGCGTTTGCCGCCGCGGAACTGGACACCGGCTTCATCCCCCTTTATCAGGATAAATTGCTGCCGCAAACGGGTGAACTGTGTGAGGAACTCTGGCAGGCCGCCGCCGAGGCCTTCAGCCAGAGCGAACCGGCACGTGTCGATCAAGACGACCTGCACTCGCCCTGGGCGGTCACGACAGGCTTTCGTGCAGGCCTGCCTGCGGAGACGGATCTGCGGCTGAGCTGCAATGGTCAAACCCGAACCGTCTACCTGCGCAACAGCAGCGACTCACCATTTAAACTCAGCAACGAGCATCTGACTGTCGAACACAACGGCGTGCGCCGCTCGAATCTGGCAATACGCCGTGGCGATACGCTTTACCTCAAATGGCAAGGCGACCTGCACACCATCAACCGACTGGACCCCATCGCGCAGGCCGACGTCAGCGATAGCAAGCATGGCGGCCTGACCGCCCCCATGAATGGCAGCATAGTGCGCGTGCTGGTTGAAGTGGGTCAGGCGGTCGAGTCCGGGGCGCAACTGGTGGTGCTGGAGGCCATGAAGATGGAACACAGCATCCGCGCTGCCAGTGCCGGCGTTGTCACAGCGCTTTACTGCCATGAGGGAGAGATGGTCAACGAAGGCGCAGTACTGGTGGAACTGACCTGACCACCAGCGACGGCCGCACACGAAAACGCCCTGAACAGTCAGGGCGTTTTTGCGCAGCAGAGAAAGGCTTAGTAGTAAGCGTTTTCTTTCTGCGTATGGTCGGTCACATCGCGAACACCCGACAGCTCGGGAATGCGCTCAAGCAACGTACGCTCGATACCTTCCTTCAACGTGACATCGGCCTGACCGCAACCCTGGCAACCGCCACCGAATTGCAGAACGGCAATGTTTTTCGCTTCTTCTTCAACCACATCAATCAGCGTGACCTGACCACCGTGACTGGCAAGGCCGGGATTGATCTCGGTTTGCAGATAATAATTGATGCGCTCGTTGATCGGGCTGTCGGCGTTGACCATCGGCACCTTGGCGTTTGGTGCCTTGATGGTCAACTGGCCGCCCATGCGATCAGTGGCGTAGTCAACCACGGCATCATCCAGAAACGCTTCGCTGAAACCATCGATCCAGGCGGTGAAGCTCTTCAGGCCGATAGCCTTGTCTTCCGGCTTTTCTTCACCCGGCTTGCAGTAGGCAATGCAGGTTTCAGCGTACTGAGTGCCGGGCTGGGTAATAAATACGCGGATGCCAATGCCCGGGGTGTTCTGCTTTTCCAGCAGATCGGCCAGATAATCGTGGGCGGCATCGGTAATAGTGATAGCGGTCATGAAAATTCCTCGCAGACGTGCCAGCAGTTTACGCCAATCGGCACCGTCACACAAAGTCCTAGTATTTTTGTCAGGTTAATGCCTGCGCCTGGCTGACCGCTCGGCGTCCATCCAGCCAGGCTTTCATCCGGCGGTAAAGACCCTTCTCGATCCACTCATAACTGACCCAGGCACCGATGGCGATGATCGGCACGCAGAACGCGAAAACCACATAGGGGCTGAGGCCAAAGCGCTGCGCCATCAGCAAGCCGCCGTACAGCACCAGAACGTGCAGCAGGTAGACCGAGTACGAGCAGTCGCCCAGTACCTTGAGCAGCCTGTTGCCCTGGAAATACGGTTCCAGCGAGATGCACGATAGTACGATCAAGGCACTCGGCAGGCCCCAGTTAAGCAGACGCTGCTCGTTGGTCAGGTGATTGATCGCATACAGCCCTACCGCAATGCCCGCCAGCGGCAGCCATAGCGCCTGTTTGATCCAGCCACGGCGATAGAGGATGCCGATGCCGATACCCAGCAGGAATTCGTAAATGATGTCATTGCCATAGAAGCGGCTGATCAGCCCGGCGCGAGCCAGAACCTCACTGACCGCAAACAGTGCTGCGGCAATGATCAGCGGCCGGTGACGCTGTTGAAAGAGGAATACCACCGAGAACAGCAGGTAGAAAAACATCTCATAGTTGAGCGTCCAGCCGACGTTAAGCGTCGGGTAAAGGCCATAACCACCGGGGTTTTCGGAAGGAATGAATACCAGTGACAAGAGGAAGTTCTGCCAGCCGATGACCTGATGCGGGAGCATCGGTGCTGCAATCAGCAACAACAGAGCCATGGCGGCGGTGTACAGCCAATAGGCCGGAACGATGCGAATCAGACGATGCAGAATGAAGCGCCGTGCAGGCATATCGCTGTTCTGCGTCGACAAAAAGATAACCAGACCACTGATGACAAAGAAGATATCAACGCCGACCGCGCCCTTCGACACAAAGAACTGTCCCACCGGGCCGCTGGCCTTGAAATCGAAAAAAATCTGCATGAAGTGATGACACACCACGACCCACGCTGCGAACGCCCGTAGCGCCTGAACTGAAATCAACATCACAAAAAACCTCTACTGCCTGACTTTCAATCATGGGTCGTTTGATAAACCGGCCTATGACGCGCACCATTTCGGACCACCTTTTTGGAAAAAAGATCGCGCGAGATACATTTTGTTCAGGAAGTAAAGATGGCCGCAGGCCATGTTGCACAAGGGCCTGCGGCGTGAAGCCCCGGTTTTTCAGAGGTTCTCGTAGCGATTCATGTCCAGCACACCCGCTTCGCGTGGTTCAGTTTCCTGAACGTAGCGATTCAGATCGTGGAAGTAACTCCAGAACAGTGGATGAGTACGACGGATGCCCCAACGCTGGACGATTTTTCCGAAACTCGCCTGATCCTTGCTCTGCTGCATGGCATCGACAAAGGCCGGCACCTGTGCGACCGGAATATTGAAGATGAAATTCGGATAACTGCTGAGCACGCCCGGGTAGACGGTCAGTGTGTCCAGCCCCGGTATATAGCGATAAGACTCGCCCAGCAGAAACGCGACGTTACTGTGCGCACGGTTGCGCAGCATGCTGTAGATCATGCGTTTGCCGTCGCTGCCCTCAATGCGCAGCATGCTTGCTTCCGGCAATTGATCGATGACTTTCAGGCCCGCCGCCGGGCGTGAGGTCAAACGGCTCAGTGCCTGTTCCGCCTGGGCAAAACTGCTGTCGAGGTTTGGCCGAGAACAATACGCCCCGCTACAGCGGTTGATTGGATCAGGCGCGGCATTCAGGTTGCCGGAACGCTCGATCAGCTTGAACGCAAAGTCACGCTGCGGGGCCTTTTCATCGAGTTTGATACCGGTTGGCGTATCGTCATCGATCTTCTGGTAATCCAGCCACATCTTGATCTTGCCGCCATCCTGATAAAGATTGCTGAGTATGTCTTCCCGACGATCGGCAGGCATCAGGCGCAGGAAGTTGATCTCGGCACCGTTGCGGATCAAATCGAAATACAGCCGGGTCTGTGCCTGATGTGAAACGTTGCCATAGACATCGAAGTTCACCGCCAACTGGTAATAGGTACGCTCCAGCAACGGGAAGTCGAACAACCACATGGAGTGCGGCACGTCGCCAATCAGGCCTTTATTGACCGAAGCGCTGTCGAAATGACGGAAAACGGTCAGCAAGGCATTGTCGTTGCCAGCCCACAGCGTGCTCCACCCCGGTGCCGGCATTTTTGCGTAACTGTCGCGGCGCATGTCTTCATATTGATTACGCCGGTCCCGGTACGACAGCCACAGGCTGAGCACGCTGCCGACGTCATCGTTCTGCCCCGGCATGGCCAGTAAAGGCGTGGCCTGCCCGCGATAAGCCGCATCGGTGATGTAGTGGTCGTGCGCCGGGTCCTGGAACAGTACCCAGAACTGATCGCGAATCACATCGGTCGCGATCTGCCCGCGACAGACCGGCCCGCGAATGAAGGTGCGGACGAAATACTCGGCGTTGTCGAGCATGAACTGATAACGCGCCGCTGCCGGGATCGCTTCAAAGGTCAGGAACGGATTGGCCCGATGGCCAGGGCCATAGCCAGGCAGTGCGTTGACCTTCCAGTCGTTACCATAGAACAACTGCCTGACCCGCATCAGTTTCTGTGGGCTCATGGCATAGGTAATGTGGGTCTTGTGAACGATCACGCCCTGCACAGGGATCAATCGATAATAGAAGTCACTGCCCGGATCATCGTCGGGGCGACGAGTAGCGATCAGGTCCACAGGCTTGCCGCTTGGAGTTCGCGAGCGCACCCACTGGAAGAAGTGCCCCGCCTCACCGCCTTCGAAATAGATGTGCGCCAGGAACAGGTGCTCGAACAGCCAGCGACCGACCAGCGCCTGATTCGCGCCAGGCTCGTTGAGCTGCGCCTCCCAGGCATTGATCTGCGCGGCCTCGGTGACACTCGGGGTAATGGTCTGCTGCTCCACCGGCGCACCGGCAGCCAGCCAGCGCTGCAGCGTCTGGTATTCGGCATCGGTCAGGCCAGCCACCGCCAGTGGCATGCCTTGTTGCGCATGAGCTGCGGCATAGGCGTTGAATTCGCCGGGCAGCGGGCAGACATTTTCGCGATTGATGCCCAGCGCGATCTCGTCCGGAATTTTGCTGTTGGCCGGCAACGGCGCGCTGCGCCCCAGATCGAGCATGCGCGCCATCAGGGCAGCCTGACCGCCCTGGGCCTCCAGCACTGAGTAAAACCCCTTGCCGCGCCAAGCCTCGGTATCACGCGCATCATAAAACAGTCGGGTCGGCGCTACCGCCTCACTGCGCTCGCCCTGGTAAACCGGGATCTTGCTGGCACCACGGCTCACGCCTTCCCCGCTGCCCAGGTTCAGCTGGCAGGGAGCGTCGTTGCAGGCATGGCAGGCAACGCATTTCTCGGTAAGGATCGGCTGAATATGCTTTACGTAGGAAATAGCCGGGCTTGCGGGTATGGCTGAGGGTGTCTGGGCCTGTGCAGCACAGCAGATAAAAAGCAAGGCGATGCTTGCCAACAAACGGTGCGGCATATCCCGTAGGCTCTGTCATTAAAAATGGCACAATTCTACTAGGCCGTAATTGCCTCCAACATGAATGATTTTCATGCAAAAGCCGCAGCACCACCAAAACCGCTCCGGTTTGCTATCATCCCGTCCTTTAAAGTATCGACCTTCTCAAGGTAGCCCCCATGTCTGACCGCAGCGCCCGCCATCAAGCCTTTCTCACTGCTCTGAAACAGAGGATTCTAATCCTCGATGGCGGCATGGGCACCATGATTCAGAGCTACAGGCTTGAAGAGCACGATTATCGGGGCAAGCGCTTCGCCGATTGGCCAAGCGATGTCAAGGGCAACAACGACCTGTTGATCCTGACCCGGCCTGACGTGATCGGCGCCATTGAGAAGGCTTATCTGGATGCCGGTGCCGACATTCTCGAAACCAACACATTCAACGCCACCCAGGTGTCTCAGGCCGATTACGGCATGGAATCGATCGTCTACGAGCTGAACGTCGAAGGCGCGCGCCTGGCGCGCAAGGTCGCAGACGCCAAGACACTGGAAACCCCGGACAAGCCACGCTTCGTCGCCGGCGTGCTCGGCCCTACCAGCCGCACCTGCTCGCTGTCGCCGGACGTCAACAACCCCGGCTTTCGCAATGTGACCTTCGACGAGCTGGTCGAGAACTACAGCGAAGCCACCAAGGGGCTGATCGAGGGCGGCGCCGACCTGATCCTGATCGAAACCATTTTCGATACCCTCAACGCCAAGGCGGCGATCTTTGCCGTGCAGGGCGTGTTCGAAGAAGTGGGTTTTGAACTGCCGATCATGATTTCCGGGACCATCACCGACGCATCGGGACGCACCCTGTCGGGACAGACCACAGAAGCCTTCTGGAACTCGATCAGCCACGCCAAACCGATCTCGGTCGGCCTGAACTGCGCACTGGGTGCCAGCGAGCTGCGCCCTTACCTGCAAGAGCTGGCCAACAAGGCCAACACCCATGTATCTGCGCACCCCAACGCCGGTCTGCCCAACGCCTTTGGCGAATACGACGAGCTGCCGAGCCAGACGGCGAAGATCATCGAAGAGTTCGCGCAAAGCGGCTTCCTGAACATCGTCGGCGGTTGCTGCGGTACGACGCCGGCGCACATCAAGGCAATTGCCGAGGCTGTTTCGGGCTACGCGCCACGCGAAATTCCGGACATTCCAAAAGCCTGCCGCCTGTCGGGCCTGGAGCCGTTCACCATTGATCGTCAGTCGCTGTTCGTCAACGTCGGCGAGCGCACCAACATCACCGGCTCTGCCCGCTTTGCCCGTCTGATTCGTGAAGACAACTACACCGAAGCGCTGGAAGTCGCCCTGCAGCAGGTCGAAGCCGGTGCCCAGGTGATCGACATCAACATGGACGAAGGGATGCTCGATTCGAAGAAGGCCATGGTGACCTTCCTCAACCTGATAGCAGGCGAGCCGGACATTTCCCGCGTACCGATCATGATCGACTCCTCCAAGTGGGAAGTGATCGAGGCCGGCCTCAAGTGCATCCAGGGCAAGGGCATCGTCAACTCCATCAGCATAAAGGAAGGCGTCGAGCAGTTCATTCATCACGCGCGGCTGTGCAAGCGATACGGCGCGGCCGTGGTGGTCATGGCCTTCGACGAACAGGGTCAGGCCGATACCGAGGCGCGCAAGAAGGAAATCTGCAAGCGCTCCTACGACATTCTGGTCAACGAAGTGGGCTTCCCGCCGGAAGACATTATCTTCGACCCGAACATCTTCGCCATCGCTACCGGTATTGAAGAGCACAACAACTATGCCGTGGACTTCATCAACGCCTGCGCCTACATCCGTGACGAGCTGCCGTATGCGTTGACCTCGGGTGGCGTGTCCAACGTGTCGTTCTCGTTCCGCGGCAACAACCCGGTGCGCGAGGCGATTCACTCGGTGTTCCTGCTGCATGCGATCCGCAACGGCCTGAGCATGGGCATCGTCAACGCCGGCCAGCTGGAAATCTACGACCAGATCCCTGCTGAACTGCGTGACTGCGTCGAAGACGTGGTGCTCAACCGTAACGCCGAAGGCACCGACGCACTGCTGGCAATTGCCGACAAGTTCAAGGGTGATGGCAGCGTCAAGGAAGCGGAAACCGAGGAATGGCGCAGCTGGCCGGTCAATCAACGGCTGGAGCATGCGCTGGTCAAGGGCATCACCACTCATATCGTGCAGGACACCGAAGAGTCGCGTCTGGCATTCACCCGCCCCATCGAAGTGATTGAAGGCCCATTGATGGCGGGCATGAACGTGGTCGGTGACCTGTTTGGCGCAGGCAAGATGTTCCTGCCTCAGGTGGTGAAGTCCGCACGGGTCATGAAACAGGCAGTTGCGCACCTGATCCCGTTCATCGAGCTGGAAAAAGGCGACAAGCCCGAAGCCAAGGGCAAGATCCTCATGGCCACGGTCAAGGGCGACGTCCATGACATTGGCAAGAACATCGTTGGCGTGGTGCTGGGCTGTAACGGCTACGACATCGTCGATCTCGGGGTGATGGTGCCTGCCGAGAAAATTCTCCAGGTGGCGCGCGATGAAAAGTGCGACATCATTGGTCTGTCAGGCCTGATCACGCCGT
The DNA here is from genome assembly GCF_058129925.1 of Pseudomonas sp. Pme6b. Taxonomy (NCBI): domain Bacteria; kingdom Pseudomonadati; phylum Pseudomonadota; class Gammaproteobacteria; order Pseudomonadales; family Pseudomonadaceae; genus Pseudomonas; species Pseudomonas sp. Pme6b. The sequence goes on along the minus strand of NZ_CM176704.1, from coordinate 3,068,031 downwards.
CGCTGGACGAAATGGTCCATGTTGCCCGGGAAATGCAGCGCCAGGACTTCCATCTGCCCTTGATGATCGGTGGCGCGACCACCTCCAAAGCCCACACTGCGGTCAAGATCGAGCCTAAATACAGCAATGATGCAGTCATCTACGTCACCGACGCTTCACGTGCGGTGGGCGTGGCGACCCAGTTACTGTCGAAAGAACTGAAACCGGCCTTCATCGAAAAGACCCGCCTGGAATACGTCGAAGTACGTGAGCGTACCTCGGCACGCAGTGCGCGCACCGAGCGCTTGAGCTATGGCGCGGCGGTGGCGAAAAAGCCGCAATTCGACTGGGAAAACTATACCCCTGCCCAACCGACCTTCACCGGCACCCGGGTCCTGCAGGATATCGACCTTAACGTGCTGGCCGAATACATCGACTGGACACCGTTCTTCATCTCCTGGGATCTGGCCGGTAAATACCCGCGCATCCTGACCGACGAAGTGGTCGGTGAAGCGGCCACCGCGCTGTATGCGGACGCCACTCAGATGCTGCGCAAGCTGATCGACGAGAAACTGATCAGCGCCCGTGCAGTATTCGGCTTCTGGCCAGCCAATCAGGTCAACGATGATGATCTGGAAGTCTATGGCGACGACGGCAAGCCGCTGGCGAAGCTGCATCACCTGCGCCAACAGACCATAAAGCCTGACGGCAAGCCGAATTTCTCGCTGGCCGACTTCGTCGCGCCGAAAGACAGTGGCCTGACCGACTACATCGGTGGCTTCATCACCACAGCCGGCATTGGTGCCGAAGAAGTTGCCAAGGCGTATCAGGACAAGGGCGACGACTACAACTCGATCATGGTCAAGGCGCTCGCCGACCGTCTGGCCGAGGCCTGTGCCGAATGGCTGCACCAGCAGGTGCGCAAGGAATACTGGGGTTACGCGAAAGACGAGGCGCTGGACAACGAGGCGTTGATCAAGGAGCAATACATGGGCATTCGTCCGGCTCCCGGCTACCCGGCCTGCCCGGATCACACCGAAAAAGGCACCCTGTTCGCCCTGCTCGATCCACTGCCGGAAGGCACACCCGAACATACGCCCGGCAAAAGCGGCGTGTTCCTGACCGAGCACTACGCAATGTTCCCGGCTGCGGCCGTCAGCGGCTGGTATTTTGCCCATCCTCAGGCGCAGTACTTTGCGGTAGGCAAGGTGGATAAGGATCAGGTCGAAAGCTACACCGCCCGCAAAGGCCAGGACCTGAGCGTCACCGAGCGCTGGCTGGCACCCAACCTGGGTTATGACGAGTAAGCACGACTACTTGCCGCCTGGGCGATCAGGCGGCAACATGTTTTTCAGGGAAAACGGTGAGTCCTCGCCAAAAGCCCCCACGTTGAATGCCTGAATATCAAGCCGGTAGCGCTCCTCGCGGGTTGCGTTCAGAAAGCGTTGCGTGTCCTGTGGCTCGACCAGGTGCAACACATCGATAGTGCGTGCGCCGACCTGTTGCCGGGCTTGCCGCTGGGCAGTGTCATAGCGATGCAACAGGATGATTGCCCATCCGCCCAGGGTGAAATGCCCGGTAGCAACCACGCTCAGATTGCCATTGAGCTGGGCCTGCAATGAAAGCGAGGTGCCATTAATGGCACTGAACAACAAATCTTCACCCGGTTTACCGCCTTTTTCCCGCAATGCATCCATCGCACCGAACGCCATTTGCTCATTGGCAGCCCATACCAGGCGTGTCTGCGGGTAGCGTTTGAACAACACGCGCGCCTGCTCGAGTGCGCGATCCCGACGCCATCCTCCCAGCGCAACTTGCCGCAAATGCACCTCCGGGTGCTCTGACAAGGCGCGCAGCATGCCTTTTTCACGCAACAGGGACACAGGCGTGGTGTTGGTACCCGAGAACGCGAGCATTTCAACCTCCTGCCCGTCCATGACCGGGTGAGCAAGGCTGATAAGCCTTTTCGCCGTCAGGTAACCACCCTGCTCGTCGTTGCCGACCAGGCTGCCAATGAAATCCGGATAGCGCGACGGCAGATCACCCAGAATACGAATCTGATCCGCCGTCAGTGTATTGTTGACGGCGAACAGCTTGACCCCGCTGCCTGTAGACATACGCAGGATTTCAGGGGCGACATTCAGCTCATTGGAAAACATCAGGTAGTCCGGACGCACATACCCTTGCAGCGTATCGCGCGCCATGGCCAGCAACTTGCGGGTGTCGCGATCGGTATAGAGAATTTTGAGTGACATACCGGTGGTATCGGCGGCCGTCTGCATCACCCGGGCATGGCTCTGCCAATAGCCATCGGTCTCTGTACCGGGACTCAGAAATACCACCGAGGCGGCAAATGCGGATCCTGCCCACCAAAAGCCGAATAGCATTAGCCAGCCAACAAATAGCGCCTTCATATCAACGAACCTTGAGGTAGCAGGAATTTATCGCTACACGCGAGTTATCGGCTGCTACAGCAAGGTTCTGGAGACTCAGGCAAATTCTTTGTTCAGCCTGTCACTGGCTGCTGGCCCAGAACATCGCCGCGCCCACGGCCAGTATGACAATGAATAAAATGGCCCAGGTGTCCACGGATCTGCCCGGTTTGGTTACTTTCGGGTGCTTGCTCATCGCATCGCCTCTTGTCGGTCTTATGGGTGATTGCATATGAAAGGAAGGGTTACGACACTCATTCGGCATCGGTCAATGCACAGTTAAGTCGAGTCTTGCCCACACGGCAAGCAGGGATATGATCAAACCTTTTTTGCTTATCGCTTTTAGTGATTTGCATATATATAAACATCACTTTTATCGATATCTGCAAACTGCTATCGTCGCCTTCGCTCCCGACGGAGTGCGCGGCCGTGCGCGCAGAATTGACCAGATGAAGCAGGCTACCGCGAGTGACGGGCGTGTGCCCGGACTGACGCAACTGCCCTGCTTCATGACGAAGCCTGAGAACAGGACCTATATGTACGTATACGACGATTACGATCAGAAGATCATCGAGGACCGCGTCAAGCAGTTCCGGGATCAGACCCGACGCTATCTGGCCGGGGAACTGAGCGAAGAAGAATTTCGACCGTTGCGCCTGCAAAACGGCCTTTATGTGCAGCGCTTTGCGCCGATGTTGCGTGTGGCGGTTCCATACGGCCAGCTGACCTCGCGTCAGGCGCGCATGATGGCCAAAATTGCCCGTGACTACGACAAGGGCTACGCGCACATCAGTACTCGCCAGAACGTACAGTTCAACTGGCCTGCGCTTGAAGATGTACCGGATATTCTCGCTGAACTGGCGACCGTGCAGATGCACGCGATCCAGACCAGCGGCAACTGCCTGCGCAACGTGACCACCGACCAGTTTGCCGGTGTTGCTGCAGACGAGCTGGTGGACCCACGCCCATGGTGCGAAATCGTCCGCCAGTGGACCACGTTCCACCCGGAGTTCGCCTACCTGCCGCGCAAGTTCAAGATCGCAATCAACGGTTCGACCAGTGATCGCGCCGCCATCGAAGTACATGACATCGGTCTTGAACCGTTGCGCAACGAAGCCGGCGAGCTGGGTTTCCGCGTCCTGGTGGGTGGCGGCCTTGGCCGTACGCCGGTTGTAGGTGCCTTCATCAACGAGTTCCTGCCGTGGCAGGACCTGCTGAGTTACCTCGACGCCATCCTGCGGGTCTACAACCGTTATGGCCGTCGCGATAACAAGTACAAGGCGCGGATCAAGATTCTGGTCAAGGCACTGACGCCCGAGGTGTTCGCCGCCAAGGTCGACGCCGAAATGGCGCACTTGCGTGGTGGCCAGACCACCCTGACCGAAGCCGAAGTGCAGCGCGTTTCCCGGCACTTCGTCGACCCGCAATACAAGGCTCTCAGCGACCAGCACGCCGAACTGGCAGCACTGGACGCTCAACACCCAGGTTTCGCTCGCTGGCGTCAACGCAATGTGCTGGCCCACAAAAAGCCTGGCTACATTGCTGTGACCCTGTCGCTCAAGCCCACCGGCGTTGCGCCGGGCGACGTGACCGACAAGCAGCTTGACGCCATCGCCGATCTGGCCGATCGCTACAGCTTTGGTCAACTGCGCACTTCCCACGAGCAGAACATCATCCTGGCCGACGTCGAGCAGGCCGAGCTGTTCACCCTGTGGAACGAGCTGCGCGACAATGGTTTTGCCACACCGAACATTGGTCTTCTGACCGACATCATCTGCTGCCCTGGCGGTGATTTCTGCTCGTTGGCCAACGCCAAGTCGATTCCGATTGCAGAATCCATCCAGCGCCGCTTCGACGATCTGGACTACCTGTTCGATATCGGCGAGCTGGACCTGAATATTTCCGGCTGCATGAATGCTTGCGGCCACCACCACGTCGGCCATATCGGCGTGCTGGGCGTGGACAAGAAAGGTGAAGAGTTCTATCAGGTCTCACTCGGCGGCAGTGCCAGCCGTGATGCGAGCCTCGGCAAGATCCTCGGCCCTTCCTTTGCCCAGGAGGCGATGCCGGACGTGATCGAGAAGCTGATCGACGTCTACGTTGAAAAACGTACAGAAGACGAGCGCTTTATCGACACCTACCAACGTATTGGCATTGACCCTTTCAAGGAGCGCGTCTATGCAGCGAATCATTAAGAACAACGAAGTCATTGATGAAACCTGGCACTTGTTGCCGAAGGAAACCACCTTTGACAGCCTGTCGAACTGCGACGACCTGATCGTGCCGCTGGCACTGTGGCGCGAACACGCGCATGCATTGAAGGCACGCGATGGCGGTTTGGGCGTATGGCTGGACAGTGATGAAGAAGCCGAAGAGATTGGCGCAGATGTGGACCAGTTTCAGGTCATCGCCCTGAACTTTCCGGCTTTCACTGACGGTCGTAGCTTCTCGAACGCGCGCCTGTTGCGTGATCGCTTTGGCTACAAGGGCGAATTACGTGCCATCGGCGACGTGTTGCGCGATCAGTTGTTCTACATGCGCCGCTGTGGCTTCGACGCCTTTGCAGTGCGTGCCGACAAGGACCCGTACGAGGCGCTGGAAGGCCTCAAGGACTTTTCGGTGACCTATCAGGCTGCAACCGACGAGCCGCTACCGCTGTTCCGGCGCCGCTGATTCAGGCGACCTGCATTATCGTCTCTGTGCTCACTTGAGATGACTATCGTGCCTGCGCTCCGCGTAGGCATGCAGTTCGTGGTTCTGTGGTGTCAGGTGATTGGCGTTCGGCTCAGATTCTCGTTCCCACGCTCCGCGTGGTAATGCCTTTCGTGACGCTCTGCGTCACACGGTCGTCCTGCGAGATCAGGCGCCCTGTCACTAACGTCGCACTCTGCGTCGACAGTGCCATCGTGATAAAAAGCGCTTTGGTTTATGTGCCGTGATTACGGGCAAGGCATGACGTTACGCGGCAGCCCAATTGTGACGCAGAGCGTCACGAGACAGCGTGACGACGCGGAGCGTCGCACGATAGTTGGAGATTATCGTTCCGCACGCTCCAGCGTGGGAACGCGGCTCTGGACGCTCTGCGTCCGATCTTGATGTGCGACGCAGAGCGCCGCACGATAGTTGAGGTTATCGCGGAGCATTGGCACAAGTCGTTACCCCCCTAAACAATGCCTACCAGAACCGCTGCTGAGTCAAACGTCCCCACCACTTAGCAGCCAACTGATCCGCCGAGGTGGCTGCAGCCATACCCATGCGCTCTTGCAGGCTCTTGCGTTGCACGTAGTGCAGGTGGAACACGTCTGCATCCTTGGCGCGCTCGGCCAGGTACTCGTCGCTGGTCTTGAGTTCGTCGACCAGCAGTTTGTCGACCGCTGCCATGCCCAGCCATATCTCACCCGTCGCCACTTCGTCGATAGACAACTGCGGGCGGTAGCTGGCAACGAAGTTCTTGAACAGGTCGTGGGTGATGTCCAGGTCCTGCTGGAATTTCTCGCGACCCTTCTCGGTGTTTTCGCCAAACACCGTCAGGGTGCGTTTGTATTCGCCTGCGGTCAGCACTTCAAAATCGATGTCGTGCCGTGCTTCTTCAGCAAGCGATTGACGTTCGGCAACTGCGCCACGACGCCGATGGACCCGAGGATGGCGAAGGGTGCGCTGATGATCTTGTTGCCGATGCAGGCCATCATGTACCCGCCACTGGCCGCAACCTTGTCGATGCATACGGTCAGTGGAATACCGGCCTGCCGAATGCGTGCCAGTTGCGAGGACGCCAGACCATAGCTGTGCACCATGCCGCCACCGCTTTCCAGACGCAGGACCACTTCGTCCTTGTCGGTGGCCAGCGTCAGCAGAGCGGTAATTTCATGACGCATGCTTTCAGTAGCCGAGGCCTTGATGTCACCGTCGAAATCCAGCACATAGACACGGGATTTTGGCTCGACCTGCTTTTTTTCTTTTTTCAGGGCCTTGCCCTGCTCCTTGCGCAGCGTCTTGAGGCGCTCTTTGTCGAGCAAGGATTGCTCGAGCCGCTCACGCAGGCCTTTATAGAAATCATTGAGCCGGGTGACCTGCAGTTGCCCGGCCGTTTTGCGACGCCCCTTGCCACGCATGGACGCAATGGCAACCAGCACCACCACGATGGCGATCACCAGCGTCACGGTTTTGGCCAGAAAACTTGCGTAATCGACAACGAAATCCACGAATATCCCTCATTTGCGTCAGGCCCTTACCAATCAAGGGCCGCAATAAATGCAGCATACCGACGCCCCGTGCGACGCACCAGCTATCGAGCCGTTACAAACCATTAAAACGATGATTTCAAACGAGCGTATGTTTTTTCATTGACAGTCGCCCGGCATCCCTCATAACCTCGACCCACCTTCAACGTACCGAGACAACACGGACGTGGGCAGCATCTATCTGATACGACATGGCCAGGCCTCATTTGGTGCAGACAATTACGACGTCCTGTCGCCCATGGGCATTCGTCAGTCACAAGTGCTGGGTGCTCACCTCGCGCAGTCGGGCGTGACCTTTGACCGGTGTGTATCGGGTGAGCTCCTGCGCCAGAAAGACACGGCACAGCATGTGCTGGGCCAGTACACAGAAGCAGGTATTGAAACGCCTCCCGTACAGCTCGACAGCGCCTTCGATGAATTCGACGCTGAAGGCGTGATCAGGGCGTTGATACCGGCGATGCTTGTCGATGAACCGCAAGCACTGGATATTCTGCGCGACGTGGCTGGCAACCCCGCAGGGTTTCATCGGTTGTTCAACCTGATTACCAAACGCTGGCTGAGTGGCGAGCACGACACGCCGGGGCTGCAAAGCTGGCAAGGTTTCTTAGACCGCGTCAAGGCAGGCCTGGACAGAATTCTTCAGGACGCAGGTCCGCATGAGCGTATTGCCGTGTTCACCTCCGGCGGCACCATTACTGCCCTGCTCCACCTCGTTACCGGAATGCCTGCAGCAAAGGCACTGGAGCTGCACTGGCATATCGTCAACACTTCTCTGCATCAGCTCAAATTCAAAGGCAACGACGTTACCCTGGCTTCCTTCAACGGTTACACACACTTGCAACTGCTGAAGACGCCGGCGCTCATTACCTATCGCTGAGCCCGGCCAATCGCGTCCTTGCGGACGCAAGTACTCACCACAAAAGGATCAAGACATGACCTCAGTAGCAGACGCCGTACAAACCATGAAGAACAAGTTCAACCCGGCTGCTGCTGCCGGTCTGGACCTGGTCTTCGGTTTCCATATCACCGACGAAGACAAACACTACGCCCTGATCGTCAAGGACAGCACCTGCGAATTGCAGGAAGGCGAGAACCCGGACGCCAACGTGACCCTGGTCATGGACAGCGAAACCCTCAAGGGCATTGTCAGCGGCGAGACCGATGGCATGCAGGCATTCATGGGCGGCAAGCTGCGCGCCGAAGGCGACATGATGCTGGCCATGAAGCTCAGCGAACTGTTCCCGGTTTAAACACCTGACACTTTGCAAGCTGCACCAAAAAAACCGAAGCCCCGCCGGCTTCGGTTTTTTTGTCTGTGCCGTTCTGTACAAAGCAGCAATCAGAGCCGCTGATTGCCCGGCAACACGCTAGTCTATAACGCTGCCGCGAGCTTGCTCGTGGTTCAGACGGTCATTAGATTAGTCAATAGTTTGAGCTGACCATAATAAACACAAGGTATACGTATGGCACTGACTGACCAGTCCACCGGGATTCGCAGCGGCGAAGAACTGGACGCCTCCCTGATAGATCCGTACCTGAAGGCGCATCTGGCGGATCTGCATGGCACCCCGGCGATCAGTCAGTTCCCCGGTGGCGCATCGAACCTGACTTATCTGATTCAGTACCCCGAGCGCGAGTTAGTGCTGCGGCGCCCGCCGTTCGGACACAAGGCGCGATCGGCACATGACATGGGTCGTGAATACCGCATTCTCAATCAGCTCAAGAATGCCTTCCCCTATTGCCCGCAAGCGTACCTGCACTGTACGGATGAGTCGGTGATCGGCTCGGAGTTTTACGTGATGCAGCGCGTCAAGGGGATCATCCTGCGCTCTGACCTGCCGCCCGAATTGGCGCTGGATGCACGACAGACTGAAGACCTGTGCAAGAGCTTCATCAACAAACTGGTGGACTTGCACCGCGTTGATTACCAGGCGTGCGGCCTGGGTGATCTGGGCAAACCCCAGGGTTACGTGCAGCGGCAGATTTCGGGCTGGTCGGAGCGTTATGAAAAAGCGCGAACCCCGGACGCTCCGGCATGGGAGCAGGTCCAGGCGTGGCTGGCAGACAAAATGCCCGCCGACTCGCCCACCTCCAGCATCGTGCATAACGACTACCGCTTCGACAATGTGATCCTCGATCCGGATAACCCGATGAACATCATCGGCGTGCTGGACTGGGAACTGACCACGCTCGGTGATCCGCTGATGGACCTGGGCAATACCCTCGCCTACTGGGTCCAGGCTGACGACCCGCTGCCGGTTCAGTTGACGCGTCGCCAGCCGAGCAATGCCCCCGGCATGCTGACGCGCCAGGCGTTCGTCGACTATTACGCCGAACGTTCGGGCATCCGTATCGACAATTTCGACTTCTACTACACCTACGGCCTGTTTCGTCTGGCCGGTATCGTGCAACAGATTTACTACCGTTTTTTCCATGGACAGACTCAGGACAAGCGCTTTGCCCGGTTCATTGACATGAACAGGCTGCTGGAGCAGATGAGCCTGAATGTAATCACCAAATCCAGCCTTTGACCGCCAACGCCAAGACAAGGAAACGACATGTCCAGAACCCAGCTTTTCGACCTTGATGGCAAGGTTGCTTTTGTTTCAGGTGCGAGCCGGGGAATCGGTGAAGCCACTGCCAGGCTGCTCGCTCAACAGGGCGCGCACGTTGTTGTGTCGAGCCGCAAGCTCGACGGGTGTCAGGCGGTTGCCGACGCCATCATCAGCGAGGGCGGCAAGGCCACAGCCATTGCCTGCCATATTGGCGAGATGGAGCAGATAACCAGCGTTTTCGCCCAGATTCGCGAGCAATTCGGGCGCCTGGATATACTGGTCAACAACGCAGCCACCAACCCGCAGTTCTGCAATGTGCTGGACACCGACCTCAGCGCGTTTCAAAAGACTATCGACGTTAACATTCGCGGCTATTTCTTCATGTCGGTGGAAGCCGGCAAGCTGATGCGCGAAGGCGGCGGTGGCAGCATTATCAATGTTGCATCCATCAATGCGGTGTCGCCGGGTGCCTATCAAGGTGTCTATTCAATGACCAAAGCGGCGGTGGTCAACATGACCAAGGTGTTCGCCAAGGAATGCGCCGAGTTCGGAATTCGCTGCAACGCTTTGCTGCCCGGCCTCACAGATACCCGATTTGCATCGGCGCTGGTCAAGAACGATGCGATTCTCAATATGGCCCTGGCGCAGATTCCGCTGAAACGCGTCGCAGCGCCCAGCGAAATGGCTGGCGCGGTCTTGTATCTGGCGAGCGCAGCATCCAGCTACACCACCGGCGTTGCGCTTAATGTCGACGGCGGATTTTTATCCTGATGTCTGGAACTGACTACCACGCTGAAAAATGAATTAATTTTCCATATTTTATATTTATGGAATATATTTTCCGCACAACAACAATCCTCTCTGGAGAATGTCATGCGGGAAAACCCTTCTACGTCGCAGGCGCAACTGGGCATCGGGCTGATCGGCACCGGTTTCATGGGCCGTGCCCACGCCCTGGCCTTCGGCAATGCCAATGCCGCCCTTGATCTGCCGGCACGCATTCGGCTGACCGCCCTGGCGGATGCGGACAGCGTCAGGGCCGAGCAGTGCGCTAGCTCCTGGGGCTTCGATCACAGCCACGCTGACTGGCAGCACCTGATCAGTGATCCGCAGGTGCAGATCGTGGCGATCACAACGCCCAATCATCTGCATTTCCCCATGGCCATGGCCGCCATCGCCGCAGGCAAGGCAGTGTATTGCGAAAAACCGCTGGCGGTGAGCCTCGCCCAGGCCGACGACATGCGCCGTAGCGCCAAGGCCGCCGGGGTTGTTACTCAGGTTGGCTACAACTACCAGCACAACCCTATGATCGGCCTTGCCAGGGAAATGATCGACGCGGGCGAACTGGGCGATATCGTCAGTTTTCAGGGTGAGTTCAGCGAGGACTTCATGGGCAACCCGTCGTCCCCTTGGTCGTGGCGTTGCGAAGCGGCGCATGCGGGCGGCGCGCTGGCCGATCTGGGCAGTCACTTGCTGGCGATGGCTCGCCATTTGCTGGGCGATGTCGAAGCGGTCTGCGCAGACTCCAGCACCGTACACCGCCAACGCCCTGCGAGGAACGGAAGCCAGGAAATGCGCAGCATCGCAGTGGATGACCAGACCCACGCACTGCTGCGTTTTGCCAATGGTGCGCGCGGAACGTTCAGTAGCAGTTGGCTGAAACACGGCTACAAAAACCACCTGAGTTTCGAAATCAGCGGCACCAAGGGCACATTGGCATTCGATCAGGAGCGCCTTAACGAACTGCGCATCTATCGCACTGGCGCAGCTGGGCGCGATGGTTTTCAGCGTCTTCTGGCAGGCCCTGCGCAACCCGGTTACGCGGCATTCTGCCCGGCACCGGGCCATCAGCTGGGTTACAACGAACTCAAGGCACTTGAGGTACAGGCACTCATTCTTGCGGTATGCGGCAAGGGCAGCCGTGGTCCGGACTTCGAAGAAGCCTGGCAGATCGAGCGTCTGGCGACTGCCATTCGCCTCGCCGCCGCCGAGCAACGCTGGGTCGCGCTCAGCGATATCTGACTTCCTGCAACGCTTGGCAAGGGGGTAGAATGCGCCACATTCAGGCAGCCATTCTGCCCCCTCCCGCCTCCCCTATAAGCACGCTTGCCACCATGCCTTTTGAACTCAGCGTCGACCTGACCACCCTCGCCATTCTTGCTGTCGTTGCGTTCATCGCGGGTTTTATAGACGCCATCGCCGGTGGTGGCGGACTGCTTACTACACCCGCCCTGATGACAGCCGGTCTGCCACCGCATCTGGTGCTGGGCACCAACAAGCTCAGTTCGACGTTCGGTTCGGCAACCGCCAGTTTTACGTTCTATCGCCGCAAACTGTTTCATCCCAGACAGTGGATACACGCAGTGGTCGGCACTGCGGTGGGTGCCGCAGCCGGCGCGGTCATTGCTCATTACCTGCCAGCCGAATGGCTGAACCAGATGTTGCCGGTCATTGTGTTCGGTTGCGGGCTGTACTTGCTGTTTGGCGGCACGCCCAAGGCACCACTGGATAGCAATGCTCCGATCAAAAAGAAATGGCAACTGCCACAAGGGCTGGGGCTGGGCTTCTATGACGGTGTTGCCGGGCCCGGTACCGGCGCCTTCTGGACGGTCAGCACGCTGCTGCTCTACCCGGTGGATCTGGTCAAGGCCAGCGGCGTGGCGCGCAGCATGAATTTCGTCAGCAATGCCGTGGCGCTTTCGGTATTCATATTTTCCGGCCAGGTGGACTATATCATCGGCCTGAGCATGGGCCTTGCGGTAATGCTGGGTGCCTACTTCGGCGCAGGCACTGCAATCAAGGGCGGTGCCAAATTCATCCGCCCAGTGTTCATCACCGTGGTATTGGGCCTGACCGTGCGCCTAGCCTGGCAGCACTGGTTCGGGGGCGCCTGAGCGCTCGGCCAGATACGCCTCGATAAGATAGCGGGCGATAGAACGGTTGGCCGGTAACGGCGGCAAGTCATCAACATGAAACCAGCGTGCGTCCTCGATTTCTTCCGCCTGGGGCACTATGTCACCGCTATCATATTCGGCATGGAAGCCAAGCATCATCGAGTGCGGAAACGGCCAGCACTGGCTGCCCATGTATTTCAGGTTCTTGATGCGCACCTGCACTTCTTCCATCACTTCGCGGTGCACGCAGTCTTCGGCAGACTCGCCCGGCTCTACAAACCCTGCCAGCGCGCTGTACATGCCGGTGACAAACCGTGGTGAGCGGGCCAGCAGTATTTCATCGCCCCGCGTGACCAGCACGATCATGCTCGGGGAAATACGCGGGTACAGACGCAGGTTGTCGTGCTCGCAGAACATCGCCCGCTCTCCACGGATCTGCACCGTCGCACGACCGCAGGCTCCGCAAAAGCGATGTTCTCTGGCCCACGTACTGACTTGCGCGGCGTAGCCGAGCATCTGGAAGACCGCAAAATCGCCTTCCAGCATGAACTGACGCAAGCCTTGCCACGAACAGCCCTCAACCGCAACCGAGCGCTCAAGCACCAGCAGGTAGACAGGCTCACCCTCAAAATAGCCGATGCCGTGCTCGCTCTGCACTGGCAAATCCAGCCCCGCCAGCCAGCCTCTGGGGAACATTGCCCCATTGGTATCCAGCAAAAACCCCTGATCACTCTGGACCACAGCCAAACCACCATCGGCCTCGACATCCAGAACTGCAGTTGTCCAACGCTCCGGGTGCGCCATGGAAAAACTCCTTTGCTCAGATTCGAGCTCTATCATGAATCAATTATCGAAGACCGGCTTGTGCTTGTTCATCTGCGCAACCATCGCCAGCTTCAGGTCAGGTGATTGCAGCATGGCTGCGTTCCAGATGGCAACGTGTTCCAGGCCGTCCTCCACTCGGTGATCGCGCATGTAGCTGATCATTTGCTTGGTGCCTTCGATGGCAATGGGTGATTTGCCGGCTATCTCCCGGGCCACCGCGAAGACGCCCTGCAACAGACCTTCCAGGTCATCGAAGGTGCGATTGACCAGCCCGATCCTCTGCGCCTCTTCAGCTCCCACGGTACGTCCGGTATAAGCCAGCTCACGCAGCACGCCATCGCCGATGATTCGCGGCAGACGTTGCAGAGTCCCTACATCCGCTGCCATGCCCATGTCGATCTCGCGAATGGCAAACTGGGCGTCGGCGGCGGCGTAACGCATGTCACAGGCCGAAATCAGGTCTATGGCACCACCCAGGCAATAGCCCTGAATAGCAGCCAGAACCGGCTTTCGGCAATTTGCCACTGCAGTGAACGAAGCCTGCATGTCACGGATCTTGCGCCTCAACAGCCGGGCATTACGGCCTGGATCCTTGCCCATCTGGTTGGCAACAGAAGCCAGCAATGCCAGATCGATACCCGACGAAAAATGTTTACCCGCTCCGCTGAGTATTACTGCCCGCACTTCGTCATTGCGCTCAATCCAGTCGAATATGCCGATTATTTCAGTCCAGAACGCCTCGTTCATTGCGTTGAGCTTTTCAGGCCGGTTGATCTGTACGTGAGCAATGCTGTCAGCCAGCTCGACCCGGAAACTTTGATAATCGGTCACGACGTGATCCTCAGGGCATGTTGAGTATTCAGGCGCTGGACTATAACAACAGCGACGCAATCATCGTAACCGGGCTTAAGTGACATTTGCCGGACCGACCGCCAGCCGCGTTTATATATTCGCTGTACCCGCTACCGTTAAATAGTGTGAACGGTCAGAATGCCGGGAGGTCCAATAATCAGTGATAGCAAAACCTATATACCTATATGGGTTATTAGAGGGCGATACTTGAATACGTCAAAAGCGGCAACCGGGATTGAAGGTCTGGATGACATCCTTGCGGGTGGTCTTTCACGCAGTCATGTTTTTCTCCTTGAAGGAGAACCCGGAACCGGCAAGACAACCGTGGCACTGCAGTTCCTGAAGGCAGGCGCAGCAGCGGGTGAAATATCGCTGTACATCACCCTTTCCGAGACTGAAAGCGAGCTACGCTCGGGTGCTGCCTCACACGGCTGGGAGCTTGACGAGCAGATCAATATTTTCGAGCTGACGCCGCCTGAAAGCTTGCTTGATGCGGATCATCATCAAAGCCTGCTGTACTCCTCGGATCTGGAGCTGGGCGAAGCGACGCGGCAGATATTCGAGGTGGTGGAGCGGGTCAAACCCTCTCGCGTGGTGATCGACAGCCTCTCGGAAATTCGTCTTCTGGCGCAAAGTTCATTGCGCTACAGACGCCAGATTCTGGCCATCAAACATTACTTCACGCGTTATAACGCGACGGTATTGCTGCTCGATGACCTGACCACCGAAGCGCTGGATAAAACCGTACACAGTGTGGCCCACGGGGTTATCCGTCTTGAAGCGCTGACACCCACCTACGGTGCCGAGCGTAGACGGTTGAAGATCGTCAAATACCGCGGCCAGAAATACCGCGGCGGTTTCCACGACTTCACCATCGCCGAGAACGGCATCCATGTATTCCCACGCCTGGTAGCGGCCGAACACCGCTCCAATTACGCCCGTACTCAGGTCAGCAGCGGCATCACAGAACTGGACGACCTGCTGGGCGGCGGCATAGAAAGCGGCTCCAGCACGCTGATTCTGGGCCCTGCCGGGACCGGTAAATCGCTCATTTCACTGGTTTTCGCGGCACAGGCAGTGGCACGTGGCGAGCGCGTGGGGCTGTTCATATTCGATGAAGAAATGGGCCTGCTGTTCGAACGGATGCTCAAGCTCGGGATTGACCTGCGGGCGCTTCAGGAAACCGGCAATCTGGTGGTCGAGCAGATCGACGCGGCTGAGCTTTCTCCTGGCGAATTTGCGCACCGCGTAAGGCGCGCAGTGGACCGCAAGCAGATAAAGACCGTGATCATCGACAGCATCAATGGTTATCAGGCGGCAATGCCGGAAGAGAGCGCACTGGTTTTGCACATGCACGAGCTTCTGCTCTACCTCAATCGCCAGGGCGCATCGACCTTCATGACCGTTGCACAACACGGGCTGGTCGGTGACATGCGCTCACCGGTCGACATTACCTACCTTGCCGACAGCGTTATTCTGTTGCGTTATTTCGAAGCTTTGGGTCAGGTGCGTCGCGCGATATCCATCATCAAGAAGCGCACGGGCACTCACGAGTCCACTATTCGTGAATACCGCATCAGTGCCAACGGTCTGAAGATCGGTAAGCCGCTTGAAGCCTTCCAAGGCGTACTGCGCGGGGTGCCGTCATACTTTGGCGACAAGAAACCGCTGCTTGAGGATGACGACCTGTGAGTATTCCAGGACTGTTGTCGGAGCGCGCAATCATTCTGGCGCCCAGAGGTCGAGACAGTCAGATCGCTATGCGGATCCTCGATGAAGCCGGCTACCTGGCAACGGTGGCCCATGACTTGTTCGAACTGGTCAAAGAGTTGAGCTCGGGCGCTGGCCTGGCAATCATCGCCGATGAGGCGTTGCGCAATAGTGACATTAAACCGCTGCTGGACCTCATCAGTCGCCAGCCAGCGTGGTCGGATCTGCCGATCGTCCTGATGACTCATCATGGCGGTCCGGATCACAATCCGTCTGCACGGATGGGTAATCTACTGGGCAATGTGACCTTTCTCGAACGCCCCTTCCATCCTGCGACTCTGGTCAGCCTGGTCGTCACGGCCGTGCGCGGGCGCAGACGTCAGTATGAAGCACGAGCGCGCATGGAGGACCTGCACGAAAGTGAAGGCCGTCTGCAGAATGCGCTCAAGGCCGGCAGGCTGGGCTCCTGGTTGCTGGAAGCGGAATACCTCAAACTGACTTGTTCGGATATTACTAAAAGTCACTATGGCCGCAACGAACAGGACACGTTCAATTACGACGACTGGCTCGCCGCTGTGTATTTCGAAGATCAGCCCAGAATGCAGTCGGCGCTTCAGCGCAGCCTGGACACCGGTGTCGATCTGATCATCGAATACCGCAACGTCTGGCCGGATGGCTCACTCAGTTGGGTGGATGTGCGCGCCCGCGCCATTTGCGGCAAGAACGGTCTGGTCAGTTCTCTGGCAGGCGTGACCTCTGACATCACCGAACGCAAGCAAGCCGAGTCGCAATTGCGGCGTCTCAATGAAACATTGGAACAACAGGTCGAAGAACGCACCTCGCAGTTGCGCCACAAGGAAGACATTCTTCGTCAGTCTCAGAAAATGGAAGCAGTCGGCCAATTGACCGGCGGTATTGCCCATGACTTCAACAACATGCTGACCGGGATCATCGGCAGCCTGGAATTGATAAGAAGACGCCTGGCGCGCGGAAGTATAGAGGACCTCAACAGCCTGATCGACCTGGGTGTGACCTCGGCAAATCGCGCCGCAGCACTTACCCATCGCTTGCTGGCATTCTCGCGGCGCCAGTCACTGGACTCAAAGCCGGTGGAGATGAACCATCTGGTCAATGCCATGGACGAACTGTTGCAGCGCAGTGTCAACGAGAGCATTCATTTGCAATTGCGCATGGCCAGCGATCTGTGGACTGCAGAAGCGGACCCTAACCAGCTGGAGAGCGCCCTGCTCAACCTGGTGCTCAACGCACGCGATGCAATGCCCGACGGCGGCACGCTGGTGGTCGAAACCTTCAATCAGCAGCTGGACAGATCGTTTACCAATGCCCATGAGAACCTGCTGCCCGGTGATTACGTGGTGCTGAGCGTCAGTGACAATGGCTGCGGCATGCCGGAAACAGTGATCAGCCGTGCGTTTGACCCGTTCTTTACCACAAAGCCTATCGGTCAGGGCACCGGTTTGGGTCTTTCAATGATCTATGGTTTCAGCAAACAGTCGCATGGTCATGTTTCAATCAAGAGTGAAGTAGGCCGAGGCACTACCGTACAGCTGTTCCTGCCGCGCTTTAAGGGGCTTGCAGATGAAGCCGAGCAGAGTTTCCAGAGCAATGCCGTTTACGCCGAAAATGGCGAAACCGTGCTGATCGTCGAAGACGACCCGGCTGTTCGGACGCTGGTCAGTGAGGTACTCAGCGAATTGGGTTACACCTTCATCGAGGCCGGCGAAGCACTGGACGCCGTGCCGATACTGGAATCAGGCCAGCGTATTGATTTGCTGATCAGCGATGTAGGGCTGCCGGGCATGAATGGCCGGCAGCTTGCAGAAATCGCCAGGCAGCTGCGACCGGAACTCAAAGTGTTGTTTATCACCGGTTACGCAGAGCATGCCGCCGTCCGCGGAGGCTTTCTGGAGAACGGTATGCAACTGATTACCAAACCCTTTGCGTTCGACCACCTGACCTCGAAAGTGCGGGAAATGATAGAAGCCTGAGAAACGCTCAGGCTTTGCATGACTCCGGCCTGTAAGACGGCCTGCTCACTCGACGGTTAAAGCGCGTCTTCAGGCCAGCAGTTCCTGAATACGCGAATGCAGCGTTTCCATGGTGAACGGTTTGGCGAGAATGGGTGCCTTCAGCGCAATCGGGCTGCCTGAATCGAGTATTTCCGCCGGATAGCCGCTGATGAAGATCACTTTCAACTCCGGTCGAAGCATCACCGCAGGCTCGGCAATCTGTACACCCGAGACACCACCCGGCAATCGATAATCGGTGATCATCAGGTCAAGGTGGGGTTTGGTCGCCAGAATCTCGAAAGCCTGCTCACCATTCTCGGCTTTCAGGACTCGATAACCCTCACCAGACAGATAATCGGCCAGAAGCATCAGGATCAGGGGTTCGTCTTCGACGATTAATACGACGTTTTCTGCATCAGCGCTCATTGAACTGCCTTTGATCTTATAAATAGCTGCCATTACGACCACGGCATGCATGGGAGGTTGCGCCGATGTGTGATTAAACTTGATTGCCAGTGGCTATCATCTACATCGCCAACGGCTGTCACCTGTATCGACAGCAGCTGTCATCTATAAAGGCAGGCAGATACGAAAGACGGAACCCTTGCCTTCTTCGCTCTCCACCTCGATACGACCGCCGTGAGCCATGACGATCTGATCGGAAATGAACAACCCCAGGCCAAGCCCGGCAACAGCGTGATTGCTCGATACTCGCTCGAATTGCTGAAAGATGCGCTTCTGGTTTTCAGCAGTAATACCGATGCCTTGATCCCGAACCTCAATGAAGGCTTCGCCCTCCCTGCTGTACACATGCACTTCAATCGGTTTGCGCGCACCGTAGCGCAGCGCATTGGTCAACAGGTTGGCAACCACTTGCTCGATACGGAACTCATCCCAGACGCCGATCACGGGCTCTTCGGCAAACCGGGTGACCGTCGAATCGGCGGCGGCAATCTGTGCGGCAAAGCTTTCCAGCAACTGACAGACCAGTTCGCTCAAGTCAAAGGGGCTCGGCCTGATAGACAGCTTGCCGGTACGAATTCTGGAGACATCAAGCATGTCTTCTATCAGGCGGATAAGGCTCTGAATCTGCCGCTCGTCACGGTCGACCATTGCCCGCAGCTTTTCCATGGTGAACGCTGAAGCGTTGTCTTTGGCCAGGTGAAGTTTGCGCAGCTGGGTCTCCAGAATCAGACCGTTGAGCGGCGTACGCACCTCGTGGGAAACGATGGACATGAAGTCATCACGCATACGGATCGCGTGTTCCAGTTCGCCCTGGGTCGACTGCAGACGCTTGAGCAAGGCTTCCTGCTCCTGGCGACTGCGCTCCAGCTCTTCGACCTGTAGTTTCATGGCCTTGCGCTGCCGATACAGATCAACGAAAACATTGACCTTGCTCTTTACCGCATGGATATCCAGCGGCTTGTGCAGGAAGTCCACGGCACCACTTTCATAGCCCTTGAAGGCATAATTGAGCTCGCGACCGGCAGCGCTGACGAAAACGATCGGTATGCTCTTGGTCTTCTCGGTGCTGCGCATCATCTCGGCCAGCTCGAACCCGTTCATTCCAGGCATCTGGACGTCGAGGATGGCCAGCGCGAACTCGTGCTGCAACAGCAGTGACAACGCTTCGTCCGCCGAGAGTGCCTTGTAGACGAGTCGATCACCGCGCTTGATCAGCGCCTCGAGGGCCAGCAGGTTTTCCGGCAAATCATCGACGATGAGCAGTTTTGCCTGAATTTCACTTAACATGCGGTTCGTTCCAACTCGACCAGCAAGCGGCCAATATCGTTCAGGGAAAGAAGGTAATCCGGCGAGTGCAACGCCAGGCCCGCCTCGGGCATGGTCGACGCCTGGGCCTGCGAGGGGTCTTGAATCACCGTGAAACCACCATACTTCTTGATCTGCAGCAAACCTTGTGCGCCGTCATTATTGGCACCAGTCAGCAATACGCCAGCCAGTCGCGGGCCGTAGGCATCCGCGGCCGAACCGAACAAAATGTCGATACTGGGCCTTGAGTAAAACACCCTGTCTTCCTGACTCAATGACAGTGAAAAGTCAGACTCCACCGAGACGTGGTAACCCGCTGGCGCAACGTACAAAGTCCCCGGCACGATATCTTCCTTGTCATCGGCTTCCTTGACCGGGATCGCCAAGCGATTCTGGAATACATGGGCCAACTGGCTGCGCCGGTCATCCGGCAAATGCAACACCATCAATATAGGCAGACTGAAACCCGGCCGCAGGTTTCTGAATATTTTCAGCAGGGCCTCTACACCACCCGCTGACGCGCCTACGACAATAGCATCGACCACGGGCAACGGGCCGCAGGACAGGTCATCGTCAAAGGTGGTTCTCATAATTTCCGGTAGATCCGCTCGGGTTTCACCAGCGTCTCGAACGCCCCGCCGTAGGCAGAGAAATCCAGGGTTTCCTTACTGCCTAGCGCCAGAAAGCCGCGATGACACAGCGAGTCATGAAACAACCCGAAAGCTCGATCCTGAAGTTTTTTGTTGAAGTAAATCAGTACGTTACGACAGGAAATAAATTGCGTTTCGGAGAATACACTATCTGTGGCCAGACTGTGATCGGCAAAAGTGACGTTCTCGCACAGTGTCTTGTCGAAGATCGCGTAATCGTAGGCAGACGTGTAGTAATCGGCGAAATTGCGCTGCCCTCCCGAGTTACGGTAGTTCTCCGTATAGGTGCGCAGGTTATCCATGGAAAAGATGCCCTGCTTGGCCTTCTCCAAAGAGCTGGGATTGATATCGGTCGCATAAATGATGGTCCGCTCCAGCAGCCCCTCTTCGCGCAATAGAATAGCCGTTGAATAAACCTCCTCACCCGTACTGCAACCGGCAATCCACACCTTGATCGACGGATAAGTGCGTAGCACCGGCACGACCTCGTTGCGGATCGCCAAAAAGTGCGAGGGGTCACGGAACATCTCACTCACCGGGATGGTGAGAATCTGCAGCAGCTGCATGAATGCTGCCGGGTCATGAAGCACACGCTCCTGCAGGGCCGAGATGGTCGCGCAATCGAACTGACGCAACGCATGGATCACGCGGCGCTTGATCGACGCACCGGAATAGTCGCGGAAATCGTAGCTGTACTGGAGGTAGATAGCCTCTATCAGCAGGCGCAGCTCGATCTCTATGCTTTGATCAAGGTGCATGATGCCATCCGTTTTTGCGCCCCGGAAAGCACGGCCAGTGACCCCTCATTCAAATGCGCTCCATCTTCGGCAGCCAGACGCGAATCAGTGAAAACAGTCGATCCAGGTCAATGGGCTTGGCCAGGTAATCGTTGGAACCTGCCTGCAGACAACGCTCCTGATCATCTTTCATGGCCTTGGCAGTAACGGCGATGATCGGCAGCTTGCGCCAGCGCGGGTCTTTGCGGATCTCGATGGTGGCTTCGTAACCGTCCATTTCAGGCATCATCACGTCCATCAGGACCAGATCGATGTCTTCGACCTCATTGAGCTTTGCAATCGCTTCAAGACCATTGCGGGCAATTTCCACCACTGCCCCCTTGTGCTCCAGGGCGCTGGTCAGGGCGAAGATGTTACGCACGTCGTCATCGACCACAAGGATTTTGCGCGCTTCAAAGACCTTGTCACGGCTGCGCGCGGTCTTGAGCATCTTTTGTCGCTCGTTGGACAGTTGCGACTCGACCTTGTGCAGGAACAGCGTGACCTCGTCCAGCAGGCGTTCAGGCGAGCGTGCGCCCTTGATGATGATAGAGCGCGAATATTTCATCAGCTCGGCTTCTTCATCACGGGTCATGTTGCGCCCGGTATAGACAATCACCGGCGGAAAGGCGCAGATGTCTTCAGTGGACATGCGCTTGAGCAGCTCATTGCCGAGCATGTCCGGCAGTTTCAAGTCGATGATCATGCAGTCGTAGACATTCTCGCGCAGCAGGTCCAATGCCTCCTGGGCAAAACCCACCGCAGTGATTTCAATATCATCGTCGCCGATAAGGCGAGCAATGCTGTCACGTTGCAGCGCATCGTCTTCGACCAGCAGGATGCGTTTGACCTTCTGGGTCAGTTTGGCCTCCAGCTTGGCAAATACATCCTTGAGCTCTTCGCGGGTGGTCGGCTTGACGGCGTAGCCAATGGCGCCCATGTGCAGCGCAGCTTCCTGGCGATCCTCGACCGAAATTACATGCACCGGAATGTGTCGGGTAGGTGCCAGCTCCTTGAGACGCTGAAGCACGGTCAGGCCCGAGTGATCCGGCAGGCGCATGTCCAGCAGGATCGCGTCCGGCGTGTAGCGTGACGCCAGGTTGAACCCTTCATCCGCAGCATGCGCGACCAGACAGTCATAGCCCAGCTCATGGGCCAGATCGAAGAGGATCTGAGCGAAGCGCACTTCATCTTCGATGACCAGAATGCAGCGCCGCTGAAACGGTGCCTTGTCACGATCATCGGCAAACACGGCTACAGGTGTTTCCACCGGCACCGGGGCCGGGGCCGACTGCTGGATGACCGGCGCGGCAGGAACCGGCAATGAAGGCGCGGGAGGCGCAAGCATGACCGCAGACTCATTGCCTGGCTCTTGAGGGCCTTGCTCGACATAGCTTTCCGGCAACACCAGGCTGAAAATACTGCCCTGCCCTGGCGCGCTGGTCACACTGATGGATCCGCCCAGCAATGCCGCCAGATCGCGGGAGATCGACAACCCCAGCCCGGTACCGCCATAACGCCGGTTGGTGGTGCCATCTGCCTGACGGAATGCCTCGAATATACCCTGCTGATGCTCCTCGGCGATGCCGATGCCCGAGTCGCGCACGATAAACACGATGCCTGCACCCGGCTGGCGCGAAACGACCATGCTGACGGCGCCCGCTTCGGTGAATTTGATCGCGTTGGACAGCAGGTTCTTGAGAATCTGTTCAAGACGCTGGCGGTCCGTGAACAGCATGGTCGGCGCGCCTGCCTGTATGTCGACCGTGAACGCCAGCTTTTTCTCGGCGGCAAGCGGCTGGAACATGCTGCGCAGGCCTTCGACAAGGCGAGATACGCTGCTGTTTTCCGGGCGCATTTCGAGCTTGCCGGCTTCAACCTTGGAAATATCCAGAATGTCGTTGATCAGGTTCAACAGGTCATTACCCGCCGAATAGATCGACTCGGCAAACTTGACCTGTTCGGCGGTCAGATTTTCGCCCGGATTTTCGGCCAGCAGCTTGGCCAGGATCAACGAACTGTTGAGCGGCGTGCGCAGCTCATGGGACATGTTGGCAAGGAACTCGGACTTGTACTTGCTGGCGCGCTGCAGCTCGTCCGCACGCGCCTGCAACTCGGCCTGAGCGATGCTCAGTTCCTCGTTGTTGCGGTCCAGCGCATCACGCTGATCGGCCAGTGCCTGACTCTGATCGGCCAGCTGCTCGTTGGTCTGTTCCAGCTCGGCCTGCTGAGTTTCCAGGTGTGCCTGAGACTCCTTGAGAATACGCGACTGCTCTTCCAGCTCTTCGTTGGCCGTGCGTAATTCTTCCTGCTGCACCTGCAATTCTTCGTTGAGTTGCTGGGTCTCGGCCAGCACCTCTTGCAGACGCTGGCGATAACGGGCCGCTTCAATCGAAGTGCCAATGTTGTCCGCGATCAGCTCAAGAAACTCTAGATCCTGCTCGGTAAGCGGGCGCAGAAAGCCCAACTCGATCACCCCGTTGACCTGATCGTCATTGCTGGTAGGCACTGCCACTATGCTGCGCGGCGAGCCTTCACCCAGACCGGAAGCCACTTTGAAGTAGTTTTCGGGCAGTTCATCCAGCGTGATGATCCGGTCCTGTTGTGCGGCCTGCCCCACAATGCCTTCATCGCTGTGAATGGTCTGATCCTGCTGCTCCTGTTCGCGAGAGAAACCGTAGGAAGCAGCACGCGTCAAGCCGCCGTGATCCTGGCGAATATAGACCGCCGCCACCGACGCGCCCAGATAATGAGTCAGAAACTGAAGGATGTTTCGACCCAGCATATTGAGTGTCAACTGACCCAGTACCTGTTCGGCCAGTTCGCTCTGACCGTTGCGCAACCAGGCGACTTTTTGCAGACGCTCGGCATTGATTTCCTGCTGCCTGAGGTTTTCGCTGTAGGTGGCCGAAAGCGACAGCAAATCACGTCGTCCGATATACGCCAGGATAGCGCTGACAATCACCACGAATATCAGATACAGGCAGACGGAAAGAATGGTACTGCGCGTGACCTCTGCGTTACGGGTCAACCGAAGTTGCTGTTCCATTTCGACAGCCTGATCGTACTCGGTGCGGATCTGATCAGTAATTCGCTTGCCACGTCCGGCCAGCACAGCAGTTTGATAGTCGCCGTTGTTGCGCCGCAGATTGATCATCTCCTGAGCAAACGCATTCCACTCCTGCTGCATCGTGGACAGACGCCTGAACCGGTCCTGTTGCGTCGGGTTGTCTTCGACCAGACTCTTGAGTCCGTCCAGCTCGGCAACCAGCAACGGTTTGGCGATTTCATAGGGGTCGAGAAAGTGTTGATCGCCGGTCAGCAGAAAACCGCGCATGCCGGTTTCCATGTCTATCGACAGTTTCATCGAACGGTTGGTGTTATTGATCACCCGGTCAGTATGCTCGACCCACTGTATGGCCGTGAGCAGATAACTGATCAGCAAAATGAAGAAAACGGCGCTCAGTACCCCCACACCCAATGGCAAGCCGACGTTACGCCCCAGCAGTTTTCGAAAGCGTTGCTCATCGACAACAGACGTCCGATTCATGAAATATCCCTGACGAGTGGATCAAAACCGTAGAGTTTGCCGTAAACCCACGAAAAACACTCTTATTTCTGACATAGAGGATTGAAATTTCACACATAAATCGGTGATAAGCTCACGCACATATCGCGTTCATGACGTAAAGCCATCAATCACCCTCACAATTCACCGTATTTGTGCGCCGATTGAACTTCCACCCGGTTTTTATTTACTGATACAGGGACAGTATCAACAGTGGACAGGACGGCGCTCGGTTACTCTGAGCTGCCGGAAAAGGAAGCATGGCATTCCATGCTGTCTGCGCTATCACCATTTTTCAGGTTTAAGGAGTCAACAATGCCGGACACAGCCCGCACCATTCTCGTGGTCGAAGACGACGCCATTGTGCGCATGCTGATTGTCGACGTGCTCGAAGAGCTGGAATACAAGGTACTGGAAGCCGAGGACGCCACTTCAGCCCTGACTTTCGTTGTTGACGATACCAGGCACATCGACCTGTTGATGACTGATCAGGGGTTGCCCGACATGAAGGGCACCGCGTTGGCTAAAAAGGTCATCGAACTGCGGCCTCAATTGCCTGTACTGTTCGCCAGCGGTTATTCCGAGAACATCGATGTGCCGCCAGGCATGCATTCGATCGGCAAGCCTTTTTCGATCGACCAGTTGCGTGACAAGGTAAAAAGCATCCTTGACTGACATCAAAGCTGCTTTCAGTCACACCGACACGCACGCCAGTACACGTGTATTGATCATCGGCTACGTATGGCCCGAGCCACGCTCTTCGGCTGCCAGCGGGCACATGATGCAACTGATCCAATGCTTCCTCGAGCAGAACTGGCAGATTACCTTTGCCAGCCCTGCCACTGAAGGTGAACATAGGGCCGACCTGGTCAGCCTGGGCATCGAGGAAGTACGAATCGCGCTCAATGACAGCAGTTTTGACCTGTTTGTCAGCAAATTGCAGCCCGATATCGTTGTTTTTGATCAGTTCATGATCGAAGAGCAGTTCGGCTGGCGCGTCGAGCAACAATGCCCCGACGCCCTGCGCATTCTGGAAACGTCGGATTTTCAAAGCCTGCGCCATGCACGCCATCAGATGTTGAAGGACTCGCTGAACAGCGATTCCGCGGGTGATCCGAGCGATATTTGCGACACTTCAACGCCGGGGCTTTTCAAGCAGATCGCCTCCAGTGAGCTGGCGCAGCGCGAGGTCGCATCGTTGTATCGCTGCGACCTGAACCTGATGACATCCGACGTTGAAATGGCATTACTGACCGGTTCGTTTGGGCTGCCCGCCTCGCTGCTGCACTGGTGTCCGCTAATGATTGACGGCGTTCCCGACAGCGTTCGGCCTTTTGCAGAACGCGCGCACTTCCTCAGCATCGGTAATTTCCGTCACGCCCCCAACTGGGATGCGGTGCTATGGATGAAAACCGCAATCTGGCCGCTGATCCGTCAGCAATTGCCTGAAGCGCAGCTGCATATTTACGGTGCCTACACGCCACCCAAGGCAACAGCGCTGCACAATGGCGCTCAAGGGTTTCATGTGAAGCACTGGGCTGAAGATGCGTTGCGGGTCATGTCATCAGCACGCATTTGTCTTGCGCCGTTGCGTTTCGGTGCCGGCATCAAGGGCAAATTGATGGATGCCATGCTCTGCGGCACTCCGTCAATCACCACTGTGATCGGCGCAGAAGCCATGAGCGGCGGGCTGCCGTGGCCTGGCGTCATCGCCGATAACCCGAAAGACATCGCTGATGCTGCGGTCAGACTCTATCAAGACCAGACCCGCTGGCTAGAGGCGCAGAACGCCGGGCTGGCGTTGCTGCAGGCGCGTTACCAGCATCGGCAACACTGTGCGAGCCTGATCCAGCGCATTCAGACCCTTCGTAACCAGTTGCCCGAGCATCGTCTGGCGAACTTCACCGGCGCCATGCTTCGCCATCATCACCACAAGAGCACCAAGTACATGGCGCAGTGGATCGAAGCCAAGAACCGTAACAAGGCTGAAGATACGGTCTAAGCTGGTTTGCGCAGCAGATAGGTATCCATGATCCACCCCCTGCGGTCGCGCGCTTCGGCGCGCAACAGCTTGATCTGCTCACACACGTCATCGAGCCTGCCAGACACCAGTATCTCGTCCGCGGTGCCCAGATAAGCGCCCCAATAGATATCCAGCCCGTGCCCGACGTAACGCTCGAATGTGCACTGTGCATCCAGCATCACCACGACATTGCTGTGTTGCTCAAGCGCTGCCGCCGCCAGGCGTCGCCCTGTGGTGATGTGAATCGACTCACCAATACGATTGAGCGGTATCCGGTGTTGCGCCACCAGGCTCTGGACACTGGTGATGCCGGGAATCACCTGATATTCGAATGTTTCCCTGCCGCGCGCCAATACGCGGTCAAGGATGCGCATGGTGCTGTCATACAGTGACGGATCGCCCCAGACCAGAAATGCACCAACCTGATCTGCGCCAAGCTCATCGGTCAACAGCCGTTCGAACAATGCAGCGCGCTGCTCGTGCCAACTCTCGATACCCCGCTCGTAGACGTCAGGGTCGCCTTCGCGCCGTGGGTCCTGAACCTGTACCAAACGGTAGCCCTGATGAGTGATATGGCGCTGGCAAAGCGCTTTGCGCAGACGCAGCAGCTCATCGTCGACATAGCCCTTGTCGAGGATGAAGATCACGTCGGCACGGTTCAGCGCGGCAATGGCCTGCAAGGTAATCTGCTCGGGATCACCGGCCCCCATGCCGATCAGCAGGATCTGTTTCATCGGATAACCACTCCACTGTGGCAAATCATGTGAGACGCGTGATCGTAGGTGATTTTTGTCAGCGACCGGGCATTGAAGCTGAAAATCAGGCACATTATCGTTCTGGCAACTGCTGAACACGACATAGCCATGAGTAAAACAACAAGAATCGCCGACCCTTCCTACGAATTGATGGACGACCACAACGGGCTGTCGATCATTTATCGCGAGCACGGATTCCCCTGTCCGCTGGTGCGCTGGCACTTTCACAAGGAATACGAGCTGCATTTGATTGTGGCCAGCTCAGGCAAGGTATTTGTCGGCGATTACATCGGCAATTTCAACCCTGCCAGCCTGTTTCTGACCGGCCCCAACCTGCCGCATAACTGGATCAGCCAGATCGATGAGGGTGAAGTTGTGGCCAAACGCGACATGCTGGTCAACTTCACCGATGAACTGCTGGAAAGTGGCAATCAGGTGTTTGCCGAACTAAAAACCCTGACGCCATTACTGGAACGCGCCCGCTACGGCATCGAATTTCGCTGCAAACGTACGATTCGTCAGGCCATGAAGCTGATGCAGAAGATTGCCGACTCACGGGGCATCACCCGCCTGGGTCATTTCTTCATTCTTCTCGAGTTGCTGGCGGCCAGCGACGACTATCAGTTGCTCTCTGGCACTGCGGTCGCCCATACGGCTGACGAGCACAGCGTCGATCGCACCAACCGGGCGGTGGATTACATCTTTGCCCACTATGGCCGTGAGCTGCCGCTGGAGGAAGTGGCCGAGTATCTGGGCATGAAGCCAACCTATTTTTCCAGAGTGTTCAAGCAGGCCACGGGGCGATGCTTTGTAGAGTTCGTCAATCGACTGCGCATCAGCAAGTCGTGCGAATTGCTGGCTGATGGCGACAAACCGGTCACTGATGTGTGCTTTGAATCCGGGTTCAACAATATCTCCAACTTCAATCGGCGCTTCCAGCAACTCAAGGGCATGACGCCCTCGCATTATCGCCGCCTGGCCGTGCAGCGCCTGACCGAACAAAACCTGTACTGATTCACCCTGCCCTTGCGCCTATCGTCTACGCTGCAGATGCGGCGAAGCCAGCCTATGGGCGATTCGGCTCTATCGGCCTTTCGTGCATCAGTGCAAAAAAGTATCAGTCAGAGTGCGGCGCAGGATTTGTCTTTCCGACCGAACGCCGGTGTAATCAATCCACATCTTCCTCACCTCCGGAAGAGAAAAAAACAATAACCATCCTTCTACTGCTCACTGGGCGTGGAAGAGGAGTGATCAATGAAGAACTCAGCAAAACTTCTGCTCGCCAGTTCCGTGCTCAGCACCTGTTTCGTCTTCAGTGGCAGCGCCACGGCAGGCACCGTGACCATTGCCACGGTCAACAACAGCGACATGATTCGCATGCAGCGCCTCTCCAAGACCTTCGAAGAAAAGCACCCCGACATCAAGCTCAACTGGGTCGTGCTGGAAGAGAACGTCCTGCGCCAACGACTGACCACCGACATCGCCACCAAGGGCGGCCAGTTCGATGTGCTGACCATCGGCATGTACGAAGCCTCACTCTGGGGCAAGAAAGGCTGGCTGCAGGAAATGAAAGACCTGCCTGCCAGTTATGAACTGGACGATGTCTTCCCCTCGGTGCGTGAAGGCCTGTCGGCGGATGGCAAACTGTTCGCCCTGCCGTTCTATGCTGAAGCTTCGATCACTTACTACCGCACCGACCTGTTCAATGCCGCCGGCCTGACCATGCCCGAGCGTCCTACCTGGACACAGATTGCCGAATTCGCTGGCAAACTGACCGACAAGTCCAAGGAACAGTACGGCATCTGCTTGCGTGGCAAGGCTGGCTGGGGCGAAAACATGGCGCTGATCACCACGCTGGCCAACGCTTATGGTGCAAGCTGGTTCGATGAGCAGTGGACGCCACAGTTCGATCAGCCAGAGTGGAAGAATGCGCTGAATTTCTACGTCAACACCATGAAGCAGTCCGGCCCTCCGGGTGCCTCCAGCAATGGCTTCAACGAAAACCTTGCGCTGTTCAATAGCGGCAAGTGCGCCATCTGGGTCGACGCCAGCGTTGCCGGTTCGTTCGTGACCGACAAGAAGCAGAGCAAAGTGGCCGACAGCGTCGGCTTCACCTACGCCCCGCATGAAGTAACCGACAAGGGCTCGTCGTGGCTGTATTCGTGGTCGCTGGCGATCCCGACCAGCGCCAAGAACACCAAGGATGCTGCCGAGTTCACCCAGTGGGCCACCTCGAAAGAGTACGCCAAACTGGTTGCCGATACCGACGGTGTGTCCAACGTGCCGCCAGGCACCCGTGCCTCGACCTACACCGATGAGTACAAGAAAGCCGCACCATTCGCCAATATCACGCTTGAGTCGCTGAAGAAGGCCGATCCCAAATCGCCATCGCTCAAAACAGTGCCTTACGTAGGTATTCAATTGGTCACCATTCCTGAGTTTCAGGCCATCGGTACCAGCGTCGGCCAGCAGTTCTCCGCAGCACTTATAGGCCAGTCCACTGTGGATCAAGCCTTGCAGAATGCGCAAACAGCGACTGCACGTGACATGAAACGAGCGGGTTACCCGAAAAAGTAACCGTCACGCACCAGGGCGAAAGCCGATGCTTTCGCCCTGCCGCTCAACTGCGCAACAACTCTGGTGCAATCCGGTTCGGAGCTCTCCATGAATACCTCAGCCTCCCCTGAACGCACGGACCTGTCCGGCGAACAGCAACCGCTCAAAAGCCGTCGATTCAAGCCGGGCTGGTTTCTGGTCAGTCCTTCAGTGGCGCTTCTGCTGGTGTGGATGATCGTGCCGCTGGGCATGACCATTTATTTCTCGCTGATCCGCTACAACCTGCTCTCCCCCGGCGAAAACGAGTTCGTCGGGCTGGAGAACTTCCAGTATTTCGTCACCGACAGCGGCTTTCTGCCCGGTGCCGGTAACACCTTGCTGCTGGTCGGCAGCGTGCTGGCGATCAGTGTAATCCTCGGCGTGCTGATCTCGGCGCTGCTCGAAGCCAGTGAGTTTTTCGGCCGCGGCATCGTCCGCGTTCTGCTGATCTCGCCCTTCTTCATCATGCCCACGGTCAGCGCGCTGATCTGGAAAAACCTGATTTTCCATCCGGTGTCCGGCGTACTCGCGGCGGTGTGGAAGTTCTTCGGTGCGCAGCCCATCGACTGGTTTGCCCATTACCCGATGCTGTCGATCATCATCATCGTGTCCTGGCAATGGCTGCCGTTCGCGATTCTGATCCTGATGACCGCCATGCAGTCGCTGGATCAGGAACAGAAAGAGGCGGCGCGTCTGGATGGAGCCGGCCCCATCGCGATCTTCTGGCACCTGACCCTGCCGCACCTGGCACGGCCGATTGCCGTGGTGGTCATGATCGAGACGATCTTCCTGCTCTCGGTGTTCGCTGAAATATTCACCACCACCAATGGCGGCCCCGGTTTTGCCTCGACCAACCTGGCATACCTGATCTACATCCAGGCGCTGCTGCAGTTCGACGTGGGTATGGCCTCGGCGGGCGGACTGATCGCCGTAGTAATCGCCAACATCGCGGCGATCATCCTGATCCGGATGATCGGCAAAAACCTCACCGACAAGTCATGAGGACCTTGCCATGATGACCCTCAAACAATCACGCCGCCTGCAAAGCCTGCTACTCGGGAGCCTGTCCTGGCTGATCGCTGCGCTGGTGTTCTTCCCGATCTTCTGGATGGTGCTGACCAGCTTCAAGACCGAGATCGACGCATTTGCGAC
This sequence comes from Pseudomonas sp. Pme6b, assembly GCF_058129925.1. NCBI lineage: Bacteria > Pseudomonadati > Pseudomonadota > Gammaproteobacteria > Pseudomonadales > Pseudomonadaceae > Pseudomonas > Pseudomonas sp. Pme6b. The sequence goes on along the minus strand of NZ_CM176704.1, from coordinate 3,037,224 downwards.
GCCGCCGCAATTGTTCTTTACCCCAACGCTGGAAAACTACCTGCACATTCAGGAGCGCAGCGATTACTTCCACTTTGCCTGGAACTCGGTGCTGATTTCCTTCAGCGCCACCGCCCTGGCCATGCTGATCGCCATTCCTGCGGCGTATTCCATGGCGTTCTTCGAAACCAAACGCACCAAAAGCACCCTGCTGTGGATGCTCTCGACCAAGATGCTGCCGCCAGTGGGCGTGCTGATGCCGATCTACCTGCTGGCCAAGACCTTTGGCCTGCTGGATTCGCGGCTGGCGCTGATCATCATCTATACGCTGATCAACCTGCCGATCGTGGTCTGGATGATCTACACCTATTTCAAGGATATTCCCGGTGAGATCCTCGAGGCCTCACGGCTGGACGGAGCCAGCACCCGCCAGGAGATCTTTCGCGTGCTGATGCCGATCTGCAAGGGCGGGCTGGCCTCTACAGCACTGCTATCGCTGATCCTGTGCTGGAACGAAGCGTTCTGGTCACTGAACCTGACCTCGTCCGCAGCGGCACCGTTGACGGCACTGATCGCCTCCTACTCCAGCCCCGAAGGGCTGTTCTGGGCCAAGCTGTCGGCGGTCTCGACCCTGGCGTGTGCGCCCATCCTGATTTTCGGCTGGATCAGTCAGAAGCAGCTGGTTCGCGGCCTGTCGTTCGGCGCTGTCAAATAGCCCGCCTCAAAGAACAAGAAGGAATCCAACATGGCTAACCTGAGCATCCGCAACCTGCAAAAAGGCTTTGATGGTCATCAAATCATCAAGGGTATCGATCTGGACGTGAATGACCGCGAGTTCGTGGTCTTTGTCGGGCCTTCGGGCTGTGGCAAATCCACCCTGCTGCGGCTCATCGCCGGGCTTGAGGAGGTCACCTCGGGGACCATCGAACTCGATGGCCGCGACATTACCCAGGTCACGCCGGCCAAACGCGATCTGGCGATGGTGTTCCAGACCTACGCGCTTTACCCGCACATGACGGTAGGCAAGAACCTGTCATTCGCACTGGACCTGGCGGGTGGCGACAAGGCCGAGATCAAGAAGAAGGTCGATGAAGCCGCGCGTATTCTGGAGCTCGGCCCGTTGCTGGAACGCAAACCCAAGCAGTTGTCCGGTGGACAACGACAGCGTGTTGCGATTGGCCGGGCCATCGTGCGCAATCCGAAGATTTTTCTCTTCGATGAACCATTGTCCAACCTCGACGCCGCGTTGCGCGTGCAAACCCGCCTGGAGCTGTCGCGCCTGCACAAAGAGCTGCAGGCCACGATGATCTATGTGACCCACGACCAGGTTGAGGCAATGACCCTGGCCGACAAGGTGGTGGTGCTCAACGGCGGCAAGGTCGAGCAGGTCGGCTCGCCGCTGGAGCTTTATCACCACCCGGCCAATCTGTTTGTCGCAGGCTTTCTCGGCACGCCGAAAATGGGCTTCCTCAAGGGCAAGATCAGTCGAGTGGACAACGCCGGCTGTGAGGTCGAGCTGGATGCAGGAACGCGCATCAGTCTGCCGGTCAATGTCGCAGGACAGAGCGTTGGCGCGGCTGTAACGCTGGGCATCCGCCCGGAACACCTGAACCTTGCCCAGAGCGAAGATTGCCAGTTGCAGGTGATTGCCGATGTCAGCGAACGTCTTGGCAGCGACACGTACTGTCACGTGCGCACCCGTTCGGGCGAGGCGCTGACCATGCGTATTCGTGGCGACCTGGCCAGCCAGTACGGCGAGACGCTGAACCTGCACCTGGACAGTGCCCAATGCCACCTGTTCGACGATCAAGGTCTGGTGATTGCCAAAGCCTTGCAGACTGTCGCCGCCTGAGTTCCGGAGAGCCCTTCATGAAACTGACCAAAAACAATCTGTCCCGACTGGACACCGACATTGCCCTGCCCGCCTACACCGTCGACAGCACTCGCCAGGGCATTGCCCATATCGGCGTTGGCGGCTTCCATCGGGCGCATCAGGCGTTTTACACCGATGCACTGATGAACAGCGGCGAAGGCTTTGAATGGAGTATATGCGGCGTCGGTCTGCGCCCTGAAGACAAAGCCGTACGTGACGCACTGGCGCAGCAGGACTATCTGTACACGCTCTACGAACTGGGCGACACGCCAGATACCGAAACCCGCGTCATTGCCTCGATCAGCGGCATGCTGCTGGCCGAAGACAGCACTCAGGCGTTGATCGACAAGCTAGCCAGCCCGGACATTCGCATCGTCTCGCTGACCATCACCGAAGGCGGCTATTGCATCGACGACAGCAATGGCCAGTTCATGGCGCATCTGCCACAGATCCAGCATGACCTGGCAAACCCGGACCAGCCAAAGACGGTATTCGGCTTCCTCTGCGCTGCACTGGCGCGCCGCCGTGCCGAAGGTACGCCAGCCTTTACCCTGATGTCCTGCGATAACCTGCCGCACAATGGCGCAGTCACTCGCAAGGCGCTGCTGGCATTTGCCACCTTGCGCGATGCCGACCTGCATGACTGGATCAAAGACAACGTCAGCTTCCCCAACGCGATGGTCGACCGCATCACCCCCATGACCAGCGCTGCTCACCGGCTGAAGCTGGCGGACGAGAAGCACATCGACGACGCCTGGCCGGTGGTCTGCGAACCGTTCGTGCAATGGGTGCTGGAAGACAAGTTCGTCAACGGTCGCCCGGCCTGGGAAAAGGTCGGCGTGCAGTTCACCGATGATGTAACGCCCTATGAGGAAATGAAGATCAAGCTGCTCAACGGCAGCCATCTTGCCCTGACCTATCTGGGCTTCCTCAAGGGTTATCGTTTTGTCCACGAAACCATGAATGACCCGTTGTTCGTGCGCTACATCCGCGCTTACATGGACCTGGACGTCACGCCGCAGCTGGCGTCGGTGCCGGGCATCGACCTGGAAGGCTATAAAGACACGCTGATCGAGCGCTTTTCCAACCAGGCGATCGCCGATCAGCTGGAGCGGGTTTGTTCGGACGGTTCGTCCAAATTCCCCAAATTCACCATTCCGACGATCAATCGTCTGATCGTCGATCAGGGCAATTTCGAGCGCGCCTCGCTGGTCGTTGCCGCGTGGGCGCTGTATCTGAAGGGTGTCGACGAGAACGGCACGACCTACAAAATTCCCGACCCGCGCGCCGAGTTCTGTCAGGCACTGGTGGCCGACGACGCGCTGATTACCCAGCGGCTGTTGCAGGTTGAGGAAATATTTGGCGTTGCCATTCCGAAATCAGCCGAGTTTGTCGCAGCGTTCGAGCAGAACCTCAATGACCTGCGCACACTGGGCGTCAGTGGCACGCTGGAAAAACTTCTGGCCAACCGCCTTTGAGGTGCGCCCATGTTTCTTGGAATTGACTGCGGCACCCAGGGCACCAAGGTACTGGTGCTCGATACCGAAAGCGGTACTGTGCTGGGCGAGGGTTCGGCCTCGCATAGCCTGATCAGCGACCATAACGGCCGCCGCGAGCAGGACGTAGGGCAATGGCTGAATGCGCTGCAACAGGCCACCCGCGATGCCTTGGCACAATCTGGCGTGTCGGGGCAGCAGATTCTCGGCATCGGCGTATCGGGCCAGCAACATGGTCTGGTGCTACTCGATGCTCAAGGTGAGGTGCTGCGCCCGGCCAAACTGTGGTGCGACACCGAATCGGCTCCTGAAAACCAGCGCTTGCTGGATTACCTGGGCGGCGCGCAGGGTTCCCTGCAACGCCTTGGCCTGGTCATTGCGCCGGGCTATACCGTGTCCAAACTGCTGTGGACCAAGGAACAGTACCCGCAGCTGTTTGAGCGTATAGACAAGGTGCTGCTGCCCCACGACTACCTCAACTATTGGCTGACCGGCCGCTGCTGCACTGAATTCGGAGACGCATCGGGCACCGGTTATTTCAATGTGCGCACCCGTGAGTGGGACCTGCCGCTGCTCGCGCACATCGACCCGAGCGGCCGTCTGGGCAAGGCGCTGCCGCAATTGGTGCAAGCACACGAAGCGGTTGGCGTGCTGCGTCCTGAAATCGCCCGACTGCTGGACCTGAACCCCGCAGCACTGGTGTCCAGTGGTGGCGGCGACAACATGATGGGCGCCATTGGCACGGGCAATATCCAGCCCGGTCTGATCACCATGAGCCTGGGCTCGTCAGGCACTGTCTATGCCTACGCCGATGAGGCGCGGGTCAGCGAGCATGAGTCGGTCGCTACCTTCTGCTCATCCTCTGGTGGCTGGCTGCCATTGATCTGCACCATGAACCTGACCAATGCGACTACGGCAATTCGTGAGCTATTCGCTCTGGATATCGCTGGTTTCAACCAGACCGTCGCCGAGGCTCCGATAGGGGCCGAAGGCGTGCTGATATTGCCTTTTCTGAACGGTGAACGCGTGCCCGCGCTTCCTGATGCCACTGGCAGCATCGTCGGGCTGGACAGTACCAATCTGACCCAGGCCAACCTGTCCCGCGCCGTGGTCGAAGGCACCACCTTCGGCCTTCGCTACGGATTGGATCTGCTGCGCGACAGTGGTATCAAAAGCGAGAAAATCCGCCTGATTGGCGGCGGTTCCAAAAGTGCGGTATGGCGGCAGATCGTAGCTGACATCATGAATACTCCGGTGATCTGCACCGACCACGCAGAAGCCGCCGCGCTGGGCGCGGCCATTCAGGCCGCATGGTGCTGGTCGCATGCCGACGGCAAGGCTGAGGGCCTGCAGCAACTGTGCGAACGCTGTGTAAGTCTCGATCAAAGCAGTGAGACGCACCCCGTGGTGCATAATGTGGCCGCCTATCAGCAGGTCTATCAGCGTTATCAGGCGCAACTGCGCAAGGTTTGAACCGTTTTTTCATGGAGCACTTATGTTTCTGGTTTGTGGCGAAGCACTGTTCGATATTTTTACCCGCGCTGATGACAGCGGTTCCCTGAACAGATTGGGGTTTGATGCGATTGCCGGCGGCTCTCCATTCAACGTTGCGATCGGACTGCGCCGCCTGGGTGTGGAGGCAGGCTTCTTTGCCGGGCTGTCCACCGATTACCTGGGCCGCCGTCTGCGTGCCGTGCTGGAAAAGGAAACGGTCAATACCGATCACCTGGTTGAGTTCGACGCGCCCACGACACTGGCCATGGTCGCCGTGGGCAGCGACGGCTCGCCGACTTACAGCTTTCGCGGCGACGGCTGCGCGGACCGGCAGTTGCGCCTTGAACATCTGTCGGAACTCGATGCGCAGGTACGCGGCATTCACGTCGGCTCGTTTTCGCTGGTGGTGCAGCCGATTGCCGACACACTGCTGGCGCTGGTCGCCCGCGAAAGTGCGACGCGCCTGATTTCACTGGACCCCAACGTGCGCCTCAACCCGGCACCGGACATTCAGCGCTGGCGCAGCCAGATCGCAGCGTTCGCCGAACATGCGCACCTGATCAAGGTCAGTGACGAAGATTTGCACCTGTTGTACCCGGACAGCGATCCACAAAAAATCGCCGAAGGCTGGCTCGGCAAGCGTACGCAACTGGTCATCGTCACCCGCGGCACGCAAGGTGCCAGCGTCTTTACCCGGCAGCATGGTACTTGGTCAGTGCCGGCAAAAACGGTGGTCACCGCCGATACCGTCGGGGCCGGGGATACTTTTCAGGCGGCGCTGCTGACCTTCCTCAGCGAGCGTCAGCTCGATACGCCAGAAGGCTTGTCGACGCTGTCACGGGAAACCCTGGACGAGATGCTGAATTTTGCCGTCGGCGCAGCCGCGCTGACCTGCACAAAGGTCGGGCCGGATCTGCCGTATCGGCATCAGTTGGGGTGATTCAGTTTTCGACGAGAAACAAAAACAGCGGTACATCCGCAACATGTAACGCATGAAATAAAGTCTTCGTGAGCAAGCTCACTCCCACATTCCGAACCTGTTCCAAGCGGGAGAAGTTTCAGGATTCACTCCCATTTGGAAAGCATTCCATCTGTGGGAGTGAGCTTGCTCACGAAAGAGCCATTACAGTCGCCGAACAAGCAACCGAACCCACTGCCTGGTCAAGCCACCATCCCGGCCTTGATACCTCTGATGCGGGTGTTGATGTCATCCGCAACGTTGTTCTGCTTGTCCTTGAGCGCGTCCTGGACTTTCTGGTCAATGGCCAGTTGGTCCTGAGGTGCCATGGCGTCGTAGTCTTTCTGGGTGATGCCCGTCAGCTTCTCGCGCACTTTCTCTTCGGCCGTCTGCTTCAGAGAGTCCATGAACTTCTGTTCTACCGAACCCGTCGATGCAGTGTCAGTGGTGCTGGTGGCGCTGGCCACTGAACCGATGACACCGTTGTCGCGATCAGCCGTCTTTTCCGACAGTGACGAATCACCGGCAGACTTGAGATTGATCATCATCCGCGCGAAGGATTCGTTGTAACCGCTGTTGTCCTGCTTGCTGTCTTGCGATGTTGAATTGCTGACCGGCGTGGTAACCGGTGCCGAACCTGATGTCAGGCCAGCGGCGGCAACCGAGCTGAATGCGTCCTGAGACACCTCATCTACGGTTTTGCGCCCAACCACAGCCCGGGAAACAAGCTGCTCAAGCGCACTCGTGCCAATAATCATCTTTCACCTCCTGATGAACCTGTTGCGCAGGTTCAACAGCAAGTCCAGTGCCAAGTGCACAGTAAATCCATAAGTTACTGATTTTTATAATTTAAATTCAGATACTCATGATCGGCACTGTCAAAAAAACCCATACATTCTGCCGTTTGCGGCAAACATTCACCGACACAGGCTGCTTTCAGCCTGCCGCACGACCGGTATTGACGTTCAACAGCTCGATCGGCAAAGGTTCAGAGAAGTAGTAACCCTGCGCCTGGGTCGCGCCGATCTCGCGCAGCAACTCGAGTGTTTCCAGATCTTCGACACCTTCGGCGACGACGTTCAGATCAAGGGATTCGGCCATGCGTACGATGGCCCGCACGATGGCCCGGCTGCGTATGCTGGAGGCCAGTCCGAAGATAAACGATTTGTCGATTTTCAAGCCGCTGAAATGGTACTGATGCACATAGCTGAGCGAAGAAAACCCCGCGCCAAAATCGTCCAGCATGACCGACATGCCCTGCTCGGCCAGTTGCTTCATTGACAGGCGTGCCTGCTCGGAGTCGGCCACCAGTGCCCCCTCCGTAAGTTCCAGGCACAGACGCCAGGGCGCAACATTCTGTTCAGCAAGCATCGCCAGCACTTCTGCAGCGAATGCCGGGCGGGTGATGCTGTAGCTGGAGCAGTTCACATGCACTGGCGGCCAGTGGCCGTTCTCGGGTTGCGCCAGGATGTTCACCACGCATTTGAGCATGTAGATATCCAGACGACCAATCAGGCGCAAACCCTCCAGCGCGGGCAAAAAGCTTTCCGGCCCGACGATCCGTCCATCCGGCATGCGCCAGCGGATCAACGCTTCGAACGCCAGTAACTCTCCGGTCCTGACACAGATGACCGGCTGAAAATAGGGGATCAGTTGATCAGTACGCTTCAGGGCCGTGCGCAACGCTCCCTCTTGCTCGACCTGATCCGACACCTCCCGACGCAGAGCCTGATTGAACACGGCGAAGCTGTCACGCCCACCATTCTTGACCCGGTACATGGCGGTGTCGGCATCACGCAAGAGGTCTGCCGGCTCCTCATGAAAGCGGCTGTCAGCACCCACCACGCCGATGCTGCAAGAAGAAAAGACACTGTGATCGTCAATCACGAACGGTTGCTCGAAGGCGGTCAGGATCCGCTGGGCTATATCCGTACCGGCCTGTAACGGTGCATCGATGCTTAGCACCGCAAATTCGTCACCTCCAAGCCTGGCCAGCAGATCCCCTTCACGCATGCAACTGCGCAGCCGCTCGGCGGCCTGCACCAGAAGGATATCGCCGCAGTGGTGGCCAAGGCTGTCATTGATCATCTTGAAGCGATCCAGATCGATGAACATGACAATCAGCTGCTGGCCGTTCAGGCAAAAGTCTTGCCATGCCTGTTTCAGGCGATGTTGCAAGTGACTGCGGTTGGGCAACCCGGTCAACGAGTCGTGGGAGTTTTCATGCTGCAACCTGGCGTTGGCCTGGTCCAGCTCCCGGGTCCGGTCGCGAACCCGGGCTTCCAGGAGCACATTGGCGGTATGGATCGCTTCTGCCGCACTGCGCCGGGACAGTGCCGTGTCGATGTGGCGAGAGACAAAGGTCAGCAGTTCCTGATCACGCAAGGTATAGCTGACATCCTTCGAATAGCTTTGCACCACCAGGACGCCGCGCACTTGCTCGCCATCGAACAACGGAATGCCCAGCCAGGAAGAAGAACGACCAGTGTTTTTTTGCACCTCGATTTCGCCGAGGCTTTCCAGCCTGCGGGCATCGTCGTAATCGATCAGACAGGGTCGCCGCTGACCTATCACATACTCGGTAAAGCCACGCTGCCCACGCCGTGAACGTGGCGGCGTGTGTTGGTATTCGTCGATGTAGTAAGGAAAGGTCACTTCGCCTGTGGCGCTGTCGTAAAGGGCGATGTAGAAATTGAGCGCTACCAGCAGCTCGCCGACAATCATGTGCAGGCTGCGAAACAGCTCATTCATGTCGCCGGGCTGGCTGGACAGCTCGGCAATCTGGAACAGGGCACTCTGCAAATGCTCGGCGCGTTCACGGTCGCGCACTTCCTGGCGCAGGGCGTCGTTGGCTGCCGAAAGCTGTTGCGTGCGCAGTGCCACAATCTGCTCCAGGTCGGTACGCCGCAACAGCCGGTCCAAGGCCATCGCCACATGTCGCGACACCACGGAAAACAACGCGCGATCCTGAGCACTGTAGACGCGGGACACGTCATAGACCTGCATCGCGACCATGCCGAATACTTCGTCCGAGGCGTTTTTCAAGGGCGCGCCCATCCAGAACTCCGGCAGACGCCCCACCCAGAAAAAACGACCTTCGGCTTTTGCCCGCTCGATACAGGCTGCTTCCAGAAACAAGGGTTGCCCGGTGCTCAAGACATACCCGGTGAGCGACATTCGATCGGCGTCGATGAATTCGAACGTCTCGTGGCCCATCGCTTCGTCATCGAAACGGTCGATGTAATACGGATAAGTGATCTTGCGGCTTTGCTGGTCATACAGCGCGACGTAGAAGTTCTCGGCATCGATCAGCGCACTCAACTGCTCATGAATACCCTGCAGAAAAGCCCCGCGATCCAGCGTGGAGCTGGCCAGCAGGCTGATTTCATAGAGAACCCGCTGGGTGTTCTGCGCCCGGATCAACGCAGCGGTCTGCAACAGTGAACCCAGTCTGGCAGCGAGATCCACCAGCGCGGGATGGTCTTTTTCAGCCATTGGCGCCAGCACCCAGCCCAACACGCCCTCGCCCTGCCCGGCGACTCGGCAATGAAGCTGCAATTGAGCACAGTATGTGTCGAAGTCTTCAGCAGCGATGTGCGCAGGCCAGACGACTGCAGGGTCGCCCTGCCCGAGCAGACATTTCAGCTCGCCTGCAGCGTAGGCCGCCCAGGCGATATCCGGTATCTGTTCCCGTGCAGCGCTCAAAAGTGCGTCGATGGGCGCGTGACTGGCGAATCTGTCATGGTTGGCAGCCAACGTGGTGTCTGGACTGAACGCTACGCTTGGGCATATACCCGTGGCCAGATGTGAGACTGTCATGGAAACACCAGATGCATGAGCCGACGACGGTCATCCGTAAAAACCATGACCAAAGGTAACAAGTGTGCTGCTGCATTGTTGCAAAGTTCATACCTTTTTGGCAGACCCTTTGCCTGTCAGATGACATCCATGTGACGTGGGGCACTACACGGCTGCCATACGGGTCAGATTCAGGTGTGTCGCGAGACCGCCAAGGTGAATGAGCAGGGCTCGGCTATGCTTGCTCGCGGCGTTACATATTCTTCCCCCACTGAACAGGTGACAGTCATGGTCAAGACTTACAGTTACGCAGCGCAGTCTGCTCAGGAAGTGCTAAAACCATATCAGTTCGAACGCCGCTCACCCGGTGCCGAAGACGTTCAGATCGACATTCTCTACTGCGGCGTTTGTCACTCGGACCTGCATACCGCACGCAATGAGTGGCACAACACACTCTATCCTTCGGTTCCGGGCCACGAAATCGTTGGCCGGGTAACGGCAGTCGGTGCAGACGTCAAACATTTCAAGGTCGGCGACCTCGCGGGTGTCGGCTGCATGGTAGACAGTTGCCAGCAATGTACACCCTGCGCAGAGGGTGACGAGCAATATTGCGAGAGCGGCTTCACAGGAACCTACACCGGCCCGGTATTTGGCGGCGAGAACACCTTCGGCGGCTACTCCGACAAGATCGTGGTCAAGGAGAAGTTCGTCCTGCGCATCTCTCACGACGCCAATCTGGCCGCCGTCGCGCCGCTGTTGTGCGCAGGTTGTTGCCGCTGACCGAAAACTGACCCAGGTGTTCAACTGCTTCTGCTCACTTTTTGAGCAGGAGAACACAGGGTGATCAGCATGGAAATGTTGGGAAAAATCCGGCGGATGTACTTCCGCGACAAGCTCTCGCTGCATCAGATAGCCAAGCGTACCGGGCTGTCGAGAAACACCATCCGAAAATGGGTCAGAGCGCCCGAAGCCAATCAACCAGCGTACCAACGGTGCGCATCCTTCAATAAGCTCAACCCTTTTCACGAGACCTTAGAGCAGGCGCTCAAGGCTGATTCGTTCCGGCCAAAACACAACCGTAGGAGCGCCAAGGCACTTTTTGAGCAGATCAAGGCCGAGGGTTATGACGGCGGTTACAGCCAGCTCACGGCGTTTGTCCGCTCTTGGCGGTGCGAGCAAGGCAAGTCTGTACGCGCTTTTGTACCGCTGACTTTTGCCCTCGGTGAGGCCTTTCAGTTTGACTGGAGCGAAGAAGGCCTGCTGATCGGTGGCCTGTTTCGACGTATCCAGGTCTCCCATATGAAGCTGTGCGCAAGTCGCGCGTTCTGGTTGGTTGCGTACCCCAGTCAAGGCCACGAGATGCTGTTTGATGCCCATACACGTTCGTTTGGAGCGTTGGGTGGCGTGCCACGTCGCGGCATCTACGACAACATGAAAACGGCTGTCGACAAGGTTAACAAAGGCAAAGGCCGCACGGTCAATGCCCGGTTTTCCGTGATGTGCGCGCACTATCTGTTCGATCCGGACTTCTGCAACGTGGCCTCTGGCTGGGAGAAAGGCATCGTCGAAAAGAACGTGCAAGACAGCCGGAGGCGAATCTGGCTCGATGCTCAAAATTGCATGTTCCATACCTTCGAGGAGCTGAACGTCTGGCTCGGCCAACGCTGTCGTACGCTCTGGGCTGAACTTGTACATCCGCAGTACAACGGTTTGACGGTGGCAGAAGTCCTGGAGCTGGAGCAGGCTGAAATGATGCCGATGCCGACGGCCTTTGATGGCTACGTGGAACGCACCGTCCGTGTCTCTAGCACCTGCCTGATCAGCGTGGCGCGCAATCGTTATTCGGTGCCTTGCGAGCGTGTGGGTCAATGGGTCAGCAGCCGTTTGTACCCTTCGCGAATCGTGGTCATTGCCGACGAAACGGTGATCGCCAGTCACGAGCGCCTCTTTGATCGAGATCAGATCGGTTTTGACTGGCAGCACTACATCCCACTCATCGAACGCAAGCCTGGTGCACTGCGCAATGGCGCTCCATTTGCTGATCTGCCAAAACCGTTACAGCTTCTTAAACGCGGACTGAGGCGTCACACCAACGGTGATCGAATCATGATGCAGGTACTGGCTGCTGTGCCCATCGCCGGTCTCGAACCAGTGCTGGTGGCGGTGGAGCTGGTACTTGAATCGGGAAGTCTGAGCGCCGATCACATCCTCAATGTCGTTGCCCGCCTGACCTCCACCGCACCACCTCCCTGTGTAGAAACCAGCCTGCAACTCAAAGTGGCGCCGGTTGCCAATACAGCACGCTACGACCGGCTCCGTACGACCGATGAGGAGAATCGCAATGCGTGACCTAATGACTGAACTCAAAGAACTGCGCCTGCACGGCATGGCCAGTGCTTGGGAAGAACTGGTCTCTCAAGGAACAGCGTCGACGGCTTCATCGAAATGGCTGCTGGAACATCTGCTTCAGCAGGAACATGCGGATCGCGCGGTGCGCTCGGTGAATCATCAGATGAACATGGCAAAACTCCCCATGCACCGTGACTTAGCTGGCTTTGACTTCAGCGCTTCCAGCGCTGATGCCCGGCTGGTCAGCGATCTATCCAGCTTGGCGTTCACTGAAACCGCGCAGAATGTCGTGTTCATCGGCGGCCCTGGCACCGGGAAAACACACCTGGCCAGTGCCTTGGCTGTATCCGGAATCACGGCCTACAACAAACGCGTGCGCTTCTTTTCCACGGTGGATCTGGTGAATCTGCTGGAGCGTGAGAAGTACGATGGCAAGGCAGGGCGAATCGCCCAGGCACTGCTGCGCACAGACCTGGTGATACTGGATGAACTCGGATATTTGCCCTTCAGCCAAAGCGGTGGCGCCCTGTTATTTCACCTGCTGTCCAAACTGTACGAACACACCAGCGTGGTCATCACCACCAACCTGAGCTTCTCGGAATGGTCGAGTGTGTTTGGCGACGCCAAGATGACCACCGCGTTGCTGGATCGGCTGACACACCACTGCCACATCGTCGAAACGGGCAACGAGTCCTACCGCCTACAACACAGCACATTGGCTGCCCAGACAAAGATCAAAACACGCGAACGAAAGCGAAAGGACGGAAATGATATCGAGGACGATGAGCCATTTTGATCCGCACCATAAATGCCCTGCTGCATGCGGTGGGGCTTGATGCGTCTTCAATCGGAACACTGCTGCTAAGCTTATCCACAATTGCTGGGGCAAAAATCAGCAATCCGTCCTGGGTCAATTTTCAATCGGCAGGGTGGGTCAGTTTTCAATCAGCGCCAACATGTATAGCCTTGCGGGCCAAATATGTGCTGATCACGAATCCAAAACCCTGTGTACATAGCGTCCTACCTGCTGAGACCTTTGCCCCTAAATATCAGACTGCCAGCATTTCTACCAGAAATTCCTGACCAGCAATGCATAAGAAAGGACAACCCCTAACCCCCCCCTGCCCACCCCTCGCCTTGATGACCCCACGCACACAGAAATAGCCCTGCCCCTTGAGCGTTAAGAAAACTCTACAGAGGGATTGGATAGCGTCCAGCCCACAGCAGGCACGTAGCTCAGTTGGTTAGGAGCCTGCCATTGTGAGGCCACGAACAATGAGCACCACCTTAACAAGAAGGTGTTCAAGTCATACAGATCAGTAGCTTAGGTATGGTCGTTCACATTTACTCGTGTGAATGCCACTGTGAATGAGGTGTGAACGTTCGTGTGAACGACGATTTGAACGAGAACGGACGTTCCCATTGCAGTGTGTGAACGATGCCTATAGATTGTGAACGTTTTCTCAAGGAACAAAAAAGGGGAACCCTTTCGGATTCCCCCTCTCGACCGCCCAGCAGAGCGGATTTTATCTGGTAGGCGCGATTGGACTCGAACCAACGACCCCCACCATGTCAAGGTGGTGCTCTAACCAACTGAGCTACGTGCCTGCTGTGGGTCGGCATTCTACGGATATTCGAATGCCTGTCAAATTCTTTTTTGCAGTAACTCTCTGAATACGCGAAATTTTTACCCTGGGGTTCAGCACCCAGAGACAAAAAAGGGCCAGCCTTTCGGCTGACCCTTTTCTTACCGCCCAGCAGAGCGGATTTTATCTGGTAGGCGCGATTGGACTCGAACCAACGACCCCCACCATGTCAAGGTGGTGCTCTAACCAACTGAGCTACGTGCCTGCTGTGGATCGGCATTCTACGGATATTCAGATACCTGTCAATCTGTTTTTTCTCTAAGCCTATGAATTACAGCGTTTTTTGCCCGTTGGCAGGGAATGACACTTTTCGCCTGTTGCTGGCAGAGCTTTTGGTTCTCGGGTACGATCCCCCCATCGTCAAGAATATTAAACGGAGTCTCAGGATGGCAAATACGCCCTATCCGCAGTCCTACTATGCCGCTTCAGCCAATGCCGCCCCGGAACGTCCAGCGTTGCAGGGTGAAGTCGAAACCGACGTGTGCGTCATCGGCGCTGGCTATACAGGCCTGTCGAGTGCGCTGTTCCTGCTGGAGAATGGATTCCGGGTCACGGTGCTGGAAGCGGCAAAAGTCGGCTTTGGCGCGTCGGGGCGTAATGGCGGGCAGATCGTCAACAGTTACAGCCGTGACATTGATGTGATCGAGCGAACCGTCGGGCCACGCCAGGCGCAGTTGCTGGGGCAGATGGCCTTTGAGGGCGCATCCATCATTCGTGATCGGGTTTCCCGCTACGGTATCCAGTGCGACCTGAAGGATGGCGGTGTATTTGCAGCGCTGACCGGCAAGCAACTGGCGCATCTGGAAGCCCAGCAGCGACTGTGGGAGCGTTACGGCCACACCGGCCTTGAGCTGATGGACAAGCGCCGGATCAACGAAGTCGTTGCCTGTGATCAATATATCGGCGGGCTGCTGGACATGACCGGCGGCCATATTCACCCGCTCAATCTGGCGCTGGGTGAAGCGGCCGCAGTCGAAACCCTGGGCGGCACGATTTACGAGCAGTCGGCGGCCATTCGCATCGAGCGCGGTGCCAGCCCTGTGGTCCATACGGCGCAAGGCAAGGTCCGCGCGAAATTCATCATCGTGGCCGGCAACGCCTATCTGGGCAATCTGGTTCCGGAGCTGGCTGCCAAGTCGATGCCTTGTGGCACTCAAGTGATCACCACAGAGCCGCTGAGCGATGAACTGGCCAAAACACTTCTGCCGCAGGATTACTGCGTCGAGGATTGCAATTACCTGCTGGATTACTACCGCCTCAGCGCCGACAAGCGCCTGATCTTCGGCGGCGGCGTGGTCTACGGTGCCAGAGATCCCGCCAACATCGAAGCCATTATCCGGCCGAAGATGCTCAAGGCGTTTCCACAGCTCAAGGATGTGAAGGTCGACTACGCATGGACCGGCAACTTTCTGCTGACCCTGTCTCGCCTGCCTCAGGTTGGCAGGCTTGGCGACAACATCTATTACTCGCAGGGTTGCAGCGGACACGGCGTGACTTACACGCATCTGGCGGGCAAGGTACTGGCCGAGGCGTTGCGCGGTCAGGCAGAGCGCTTTGATGCGTTCGCCGACCTGCCCCACTATCCTTTCCCCGGCGGACAGATGCTGCGCACCCCGCTTACTGCGTTGGGCGCCTGGTATTACAGCCTGCGTGACCGGCTGGGTTTTTAACTTCGCTGACAGTAAAACGGCACCTTATCGGTGCCGTTTTTATTTGTGCCGCGTTTATTTCATTTAACGCCGCGTGCCAATGTTCGTTTCGCCTCGCCCGCCGCCTGCTCCTGTCCGGACTTCGATAAAGCTTCAGCGGCCTGCAACCAGCGCTGCTGATCGACATTGGCGGGCAGCTGCCGGGGCGACTGAACCAGCACCGCCCAACTGCCGGCCTCTTTCCACGCCGATGTGAAGCGGCTGAAACTCATTGAATAGCGACGATCCATGCCTGCATTCAACAACACCGTCTCCTTTACCCGGTTGTAACCAATCAACACGGCATAACGTGGGCTCTTCCACAGTGCAGAGCCCTGGGCAAAGCGCAGCATGACCGGATAGCCCGCCGACACCTGAGTCAGCAGGTCCTGTAATTGACCATCAAGCGGATAGACCATGAAGCCGTATTCCCGCGCAACCTTCTGCATATTCTGTTCGAGCCGGTCTTCGGCACCTGGCAGTTGCAGCGGCTTGTCGAGCAAGCCGGGCGTGGTCTGTACCTGTTGGTTGGCCAGCATGCTTGCCAGCACCATTGGCCCACTCTGGTAGGCGTTACCCCGGAAGAACGGGACCGACGTCAGTTCGACCCGGTCCGGAAGGCGTTTCATCTCGGGCGTGACCATTGAAGAACAGCCGACAAGACCCATGAGAAAGGCTAAAACCAGCCATGAACGTAATGCACCGGCAGTACCGGAATAGAAAGAGACCGACAAGATGTTCACTCGCTTCAACTGATGCCGGGCAACCCACGACCCGGCCTGGACACCGATCATAGAGCTCTGGGGGTTCAGGGTATAGTCAGGCACTGCGGCTCATCGGGCCGAATGGAGAAAATAGTTCATAGCCCTGCGCCACTGGTCAATTAACCGAAACATGCCCCGTACTAGACTGTCAGTTATCAAGACCGCAACAAAAGCAGGAATGTGGAGGCACTTATGAGCCTGGAACTGACAATCGTGATGCTGCTCGCTTCGTGGCTTGCTGTAGCCAGTGCCATGCTGTGGGGCGTAATGCGCATATCCCGTCGCCATCACCAGCCGCGCAGTGCATCGCCACCTGCGGCAAAACGGCCGAACCTGGTTAAGGCTGTCAAAGTAGCCGCTGCTGTGGCCAGCTGATAGTTCGTTGTGCCGCTCGAATAAAGTTGTCGGCAGTGGAAATGCAAAAAGGTCGACCCGGTTACCCGGGTCGACCTTTTTTCAGCCTGGCCTGCTATCAGTGCGCGGACACCTGAGCAGCAGCCTTTTTACGTCTTGCTCTGCGTACCAGCATGTTCAGGCCTTCAATGGCTGCCGAGAAGGTCATGGCAGCGTAGATGTAGCCCTTGGGCACATGAGCGCCAAAGCCTTCGGCGATCAGCGTCATACCGATCATGATCAGGAAGCCCAGGGCCAGCATGACCACCGTCGGGTTATTGTTGATGAACTTCGCCAGCGGGTTGGCGGCAACAAGCATCACGACGACGGCAGTGATTACAGCAATGACCATAATAGGCAAGTGTTCGGTCATGCCCACGGCAGTGATGATACTGTCGATGGAGAACACCAGATCCAGCATCAGGATCTGCACGATGGCCGCGCTCATGCTCAATGCCACAACCGAACCCAGGGCTTTCTCTTCTTCGGTCTTGACGTCCATGCTGTGGTGAATTTCCGTCGTCGCTTTCCAGACCAGGAACAGGCCACCAGCGATCAGGATCATGTCCTTCCACGAGAACGCCTGGCCGAACACCTCGAATACCGGCTCTGTCAGTTGCACGATGTACGCCACGGTGCTGAGCAAGCCAAGGCGCATCACCAGCGCCATACCGATACCCAGTTTGCGGGCCTTTTCTCGTTGGTGCTCAGGGAGCTTGTTGGTGATGATCGAGATGAAGATCAGGTTATCGATACCCAATACGACTTCCATGACCACCAGTGTTGCCAGCGCGATCCAGGCTGCCGGACTTGTTGCGAGTTCCAATAGGTATTCCATAGATCACTGCCCTGCCTGAGCCAATATTAGTTGTAAGTCAGATTTATTTATCGGTCGTATTTTCGGTTTCAGCCGAGCTTTGTGGTGGCTGCTGCACTGAAAATTCCTGTTTTGCCTCATCAATCGCCTTGGTTGCGGCTTGATGTGTTTCGTCAATCGCCTGTTTTGCAGTGTCGGCTGCTGCATTCACCACATGCTTGGTGGATGACTCTATCTGATCGCATCCTGCCATTGCCAGCAGCGAGCAGCCCAGCAGTGCAGCGTAAAGGGTTTTATTCATGGCTTCCTCGTTAAGCAAGGCTGGGCGGCGTGTTCAGCCCGGCGTTGGAAGCAGATTCTAGACATTTTGAAACATACGGAAAATTCGATTTTATAAGGCTTATACTTCGGTTTTACCGAACCGGCAGAGATCATGCTTAATTACCGTCAGCTTCACTATTTCTGGGTAGTAGCCAAAACCGGGAGCATCGTGCGCGCCTGCGAGCAGTTGAATCTCACCGCGCAGACTGTCAGCGGACAGATAAGCCTGCTGGAGGCGTCACTGGGTGTCGATCTGTTCCAGCGCGTAGGCCGGCAACTGGAAATGACTGAAGCGGGTCGCCTGGCCCTGCCTTACGCCGAACAGATGTTTCAGTTGGGCAATGATCTGGAAAACCTGCTGCGCTCGCAGCCCGATGAGCAGCAACTGCTGTTGCGCATCGGAGTAGCTGATGTGGTGCCCAAGTCCATCGTGTACCGGTTGATTGCCCCGACCATGAACCTCAGCGAGTCCATTCGCATCACCTGCCGGGAAGACAAACTGGAAAGGCTGCTGGCAGACCTGGCAATCCAGCGTCTGGACCTGGTGATCTCGGACAGCCCCATGCCGCAGCACCTGGATATCAAGGGCTACAGCCAGAAACTGGGAGAATGCGGGGTCAGCTTTTTTGCGACCCGTGAAGTGGCAGAACGTATCGGAAGTGGCTTTCCGCAGTGCATGCACGGTGCGCCGCTATTGATTCCAGGCCAGGAAACCGTCGTTCGCGGCAGGCTGATGCGCTGGTTTGCCGAACAGAGCATCCAGCCGCGCATCATCGGCGAGTTCGATGACAGTGCGCTGATGAAGGCGTTTGGCAAATCCGGCAGCGGTGTCTTTGTTGCACCCAGCGTCATCGCCGATGAGGTGCAGAGCCAGTATGGCGTACAACTGATAGGCCACACTGATGCGGTGACCGAATCATTCTACGCCATCACCGTGTAGCGCAAGGTCAAACACCCCGGCGTTGTCGCCATCGCCGAAAGCGCACGAAACCAGCTGTTTACCGACGCAGGTTAGGCGGCAAGCGGGCCGGGATCACATCTGATCAGCAGCACTGCCAGCACAATCGCAAGAACGATAATGCCCGCAGCGGCAAAACCGACGTTACCCAGACCGAGATGATCGATGACCCTGCCGCCGATCATCGCACCGATGCCGATGCCAAGATTCGCTCCGGCGATGTTAAGCGACGCCGCGAACGCAGGTGCTTGCGGCGCGGCCTTGATCAACCGGACATGACTGACCAGAAACAAGGCGGCCTGGGTGATACCCCATATTGCCAGCGCGACTGGTAAGGCGAACACCGAATGAATGCTGGGCACCACAGCGACCATGCCGACTACCATGAAGGCGCAGAATACCAGGCTGGCAATCAGCGGATGCCGGTCAACCATGCGCCCGCCCAGCGAGTTTCCGAGCAAGCCGACCGCGCCAAACCCCATCAGGCACCAGCCCACCAGGCTGCCGTCGAACCCGGCGAGACGCTCCAGCATGTCCGCCAGATAGGTGTAGGCGGTGAACATGCCGCTGAATACCAGTACCGACAGCAGCACATGCCCCTGCATCATCCGGCTGCGCAAAATGCCGAACTGGCTGAGGATCGACACCGGGTTTTTCTTCGCCGCCGTCCGTGGCAGATAGACCGCCAGCAACAGTGCCTTGGCAAATGCCAGGCCGGCGAGCACCAGAAACGCACTGCGCCAGCCGAAAGCATCGGAAATCAGGGTGCCGATGGGAATGCCGAACACAGTGGCGCAAACGATGCCGAAACCGATTCTGGCAATCGCCCGACCAGCGAACTGCGGCCCGACGATGTCCACGGCGGTTTCACTGGCCAGTGCCCAGAACACCGGCAGCCCCAACGCAGGAATCAGCCGCGCCAGCCCCATCACGGCAATATTGGGTGCCAGCGCTGCCAGTAGATTTGAAAAGCCGAATAGCACAAGAATGCTGATGAACAGACGCTTGCGCTCGAAACGCGAGAAATAAGCGGTCAGAAAAGGACCGAACGCTGCAACCGTGAATGCGAACAGGGTGACCAGCAGCCCCGCTTGCGAAACCGTGACATCCAGATCGCGGGCAACCGCAGGCAAAAGACCGACAATGACGAACTCTGTGGTCAGCACGGTAAAACCGGCGGCCGACAACAGAAGTATGGGCAACAACATGAATACTCCAGAACAACACTACAGCCCGAAAAACAGGGCTGACACCCCAACAACTCTCGTTGCCACGCTCCGCGTGGTAATGCATTTCGTGACGCTCTGCGTCAGCCAATGCGTGCCAATGCGGAGCATTGGCACGATAGTCAGTTGGATTTGCGCATAACGCCGAGGGACAAGAAGATCAGCGAGGCTTCAGCCCCGCACTTTTCAGAATCAGAACTTGCCCATGAAGTCACGCTTGCCGATTTCAACGCCGTTATGGCGCAGCAGGTCGTAAGCGGTGGTGACATGGAAGAAGAACTGCGGCAAGGCGTAGCTGAGCAGATAAGCCTGACCGTTCAGACGCTTTTCCTTTTCGGTGCCGGGACGCAGGACGATTTCGATACCTTCCTTGCCGTCGACCTGCTCGGGCGTGATGCTGCCGATGAACGCAAGCGTCTTGGCAAGCAGTGCCTGCAGTTCGGCAAAGGTGGTTTCGGTGTCATCGTATTGCGGGATCTCGACGCCTGCCAGGCGGGCCGAAGCACCCTTGGCAAAATCGACGGCAATCTGCACCTGACGGGTAAAAGGCAACATGTCCGGGAACAGACGCGCCTGCAGCAGCGCTGGCGGCTGGATTTTCTTCTCGGTCGCGTAGGCTTCGGCCTTGGTCAGAACATCGCTCAGCGCATTGAGCATTTGCTGAAAGACAGGAATGGAAGCGGCGTACAGGGAAATAGACATGACATATCCTGATTGAGAAAGGCGCAATTATAGACCCACCTGATGGCAAACACCGTGACACTTTTCAGCGACCCTGCAGATCAGTGCAACAGACACTGGCAATAATGTGCGCCACGCCCTACGCTGATCCACCGCCATCACTCAGGGAAGCGTCATGTCCATTGAATCGTCCTCCTCCGAATCCTCCCCGAATGCCGACGCCCTGCACCTCAACAGCTCTGAAGTGCGTGTTCTGGGCTGCCTGATCGAGAAACAGGCGACCAACCCGGAAACCTACCCGCTGACCCTTAATGCACTGGTACTTGCCTGCAACCAGAAGACCAGTCGCGATCCGGTCATGAGTCTGACTCCGGGCCAGGTCGGGCAGAGCCTGCGCGCTCTTGAGGGTCGAGGCCTGACGCGTCTGGTGATGGGCAGTCGCGCTGATCGCTGGGAGCACCGGGTCGACAAGGCCGTTGAGCTGGTCCCCGCGCAGGTGATACTGACCGGCCTGTTGCTGCTGCGCGGCCCGCAAACCGTCAGCGAACTGCTCACGCGCAGTCACCGTATGCACGATTTCGAGGACAGCGAGCAACTCATCCATCAACTGGAACGGCTCATCGCCAGAAGCCTGGCGATGCTCGTACCCCGCCAGCCCGGTCAACGGGAAGATCGTTACATGCACCTGCTGGGCGACCCGGATGATCTGCAAGAGCTGCTTGCAGCCCGACAACACGCGCCTGAGCGTAATGCGGCAAACCCGGCTGCCAGCCAGCGTCTTGATGAGCTGGAAGCGCGCGTCGCTGCCCTTGAAGAGCGCCTTGCCAGACTGGAGTGATGCCCGGCGTTCCCCGTCCGGCCCGGCGCGCAGGCTAAGGCTATACAGCCCTGGCGAACGCCGCAGCCTGTTGATACTGCTCATCGGTCGGGCGGACGCCGGTATACAGCACAAACTGTTCCAGTGCCTGGATAGCCGCGACTTCATCGCCGCTCACGACGCGCTTGCCCAGGCGACGTGCAGCCTGGATCAGCGGCGTTTCGGCCGGGGTGGCCACCACATCGAAAATCGTCTCGGCCGCATCGATGGCCTGCAAGTCAAACGACAACTCGTCAGCCTGGGCACCTTGCATGCCCAGCGGCGTGACGTTGACCAGCAAAGGTGGTCGCGCGCTTCCCAGCTCCGCCTGCCAGCGAAAGCCACACGCCTCGGCCAGGCGTCGACCGGCCTGCTCGTTGCGGGCCACGATCAGGCCATCGGTGAAACCCGCATCGCGCAACGCGAACGCAACCGCCTTGGCCATGCCCCCGCTGCCGCGCAGGGCAAATGCGCTACGAGGGACGACGTGGCTCTCCATGAGTTGCGCAACCGCGATGTAATCCGTGTTGAACGCCTTCAAATGCCCGTCGGTGTTGACGATGGTATTGATCGACTGGATGGCGGCGGCGGAAGCATCAAGTTCGTCGACCAGTTCAATGCAGGCTTCCTTGAACGGCATCGAAACCGCACTGCCACGTATCCCCAGCGACCGAATACCCGCCACGGCAGCGGCAAGGTCATTGGGTGAGAAGGTCTTGTAATAGAAGTTAAGGCCCAACTGCTGATAAAGATGATTGTGGAAACGCACGCCAAAGTTGCCGGGACGGGCGGCCATGGACATGCACAACAATGTGTCTCTGTTTGCAGTAATGGGCATACGGGTTTCCTCCAGACGGTAATGGCTTGAATATTCGATAAAAGCGTATGCTACGCACCAGTGAACGCGAGGACACGCGCCGCACACCTTACATAAAATTTACTCAGCACTTTCGCAGATTCTTACAATTTCGATGTCATAGTGTTATCCCGTGGCAGTGCTTGAGAGTGATGCAGGCGCGCGACAACGGGTTGAGAGCGAGGAACAATCATGATTCGTCAAATCCCCAAGATCGCCTTGTTTGTAGGTGCCCTGGCCCTTGCTGGCCAGGCGAATGCTGACCGTGGCTGGGGTGGCCCTGCCGTGGTAGGTGCTATCGTAGGCGCTGCCGTTGTCGGGGCGGCGGTATCTTCAAGTCGCGATAGAACCGTGTACGTAGAGCGCGAGCCGGTTTATGTGCAACAACAGCCGGTCTACTACGCACCACCACCGGTCTATTATCAGCCGGCCCCGGTCTACCAGGTTGTCGAGCGCTACCCACCGCCTCCACCGCCAGGCTACTACCATCGCTACGGGCCACCCCCAGGCCCGGGCTATTACTACGGCCCGCCACGCGGCCGCTGGTAACCGAACAAAAAACCCGCCTCTTCAGGCGGGTTTTTCATTGGTGTGCTCACACTATCGCCTGCCGATGCAATGTGCCCGACCCTCGTTGCTATCAATGACCACTATTGAGACTGTCGATTTCTACCTTTCCCGATCGGCCACTACAGTAGCGGCATGGATTGAGGAGGCAGTTATGACCAAGGTACACATCATGTCCGTCGTCGGCAGTGCAGTTCCAGCGCCGCTCAGAGAGCGAGGTCTGCTGGCCTGCTGGTACCTGATTCAGGATGGCGAGCCGGTCAGCGGCCCTCTGGCGTCTTTGCCTGTCGCCGAAGAGCTGTCCCGACGAATGCAGTGCCAGCCCCTCAACAGCTGATTTTTTCTGCGAACCTCGTGCGTTGCTCCGCACATCCCCTTGCCCGCCTCTTTGAAGGCGGGCTTTTTTTGAGCCAGGGAAAGCAGACGATCCGCCTCAGCCGCGCTCGGCCATAGCGGCATTGACCTGACAACGATGCGCCAGCTTCTGCAGGCGCTTTTCCAGTGCCATGAACACCACACGATCGGTCCGACCACTGTCGAGTTCATCGATCAGGTCATTGGCAACCTGACGCAACTCGTGAGCCAGCACCACGCGATCATCGTTCAGGTCCTGTTTGTGAGACTCGAACAAACGATGCAGGTAATCCTGCAATGTGTATTTCAAGCTGTGCCGGTCAGTGGCGCGTAGGTGCGTCAGGTTGAGACTGATACGGCCCTGCAATTCGCTTAGCTCGCCACACAGATACTGCATGCGCCGTGCGTAGCCAACTTCGCGGTCACGTACCTGCTTGCGCGCCTGCTCCGCTTCCTGCTTGCGCTGAATGGCGGGTACAGCCACGGCAACCATCAAACCGACGATCAGGCCAATGGCCTGCATCCAGCCTGCCCAGTCACTGGGGCGTGATGTAAAGCCGACACCCAGCAGCAGGATGACAACCAGCGAAGCGATGATCACCAATACTGCGTAATCCTTGCTGACAAACCCCTTGAGCATTGCATGACTCCTTGAATCGGTGACCTGAATGGCATGGAATGCTAATCGGTGCAGGCCTTTCACACCACGACTATTCAATTGTGGTTCGGTTTTAAACAGGTTTGAGAGCAAAAAGCCACTTAACCGCAACTTAACGAAATCCCGTTTCCTGCATTTATTAATGAAACGCCCTACGACACCCATCGACATACCGCAAAGTCTGCTCATAAAATGCAGCGTTTTGACGCGATCCCTTCCATTACCACCTTTATCGAGTGAGCCTTGCTCTTGAAAATTCGTCTGTCTCTTCTGGGCCTATTATTTGTACTTACCGGCCCGGCGCTTTCCACTACCACGCTGGCAAACGAATCCGCTGTTCTGAATCGTGATCCTTCCAATCTGCACCTCGCCTCAGGCAGCGCAATGGTCATCGACCTGCAAACCGACAAGGTCCTGTACTCCAGCAACCCGGACGTGATTGTGCCAATTGCCTCGGTCACCAAACTGATGACCGCGATGGTAGTCCTTGATGCCAAACAATCGATGGACGAAGTCATACCGGTCAATATCTCCCAGACCCCGGAAATGAAAGGTGTCTTCTCCCGGGTTAAACTCGGCAGCGAAATGAACCGCCGCGACATGTTGCTGATCACCCTGATGTCGTCGGAAAACCGCGCTGCGGCGAGCCTGGCGCACAGCTATCCCGGTGGTTATCCCGCGTTCATTCTGGCGATGAATGCCAAGGCCAAGGCACTGGGCATGAAACATACCGCGTATGTCGAACCTACCGGCCTGTCGGTTTACAACGTATCCACCGCACGCGACCTCACCAAGCTGGTGATGGCGGCACGCAAATACCCGATGCTCAGTGAACTGAGCACCACCGAGCAAAAGACGGTGACGTTCCGCAAACCGACCTACACCCTGGGTTTCAGCAACACCGACCACCTGGTGCGCAAGGACAACTGGGATATCAAACTGACCAAAACCGGCTTTACCAATCAGGCCGGCCACTGCCTTGTGCTGCTGACCAGCATGGCCAATCGTCCGGTTTCCGTGGTTATTCTCGATGCTTTCGGCAAGTACACCCACTTCGCTGACGCCAGCCGTATACGCAAGTGGATGGAAACCGGCCAGAGCGGCCCGGCACCTGAAGTTGCCCTGCAGTACAAGAAAGAAAAGAATCTGGTCATGAGACAGACCGGTATTCAGGCCAAAGACTGACGGGTACGTGCGCCAAAAAAAACGGTCGCGATGCTTGCACATCGCGACCGTTTTTATTTACCCGTTGCGCACTCAGTTGTACTGAGTGACCAGCTTGGTGTTCAGGTAAGCCTCAATGGCCTCGGTGCCGCCTTCGGAACCGTAACCGGAATCCTTGATCCCGCCGAACGGGACTTCCGGCAAGCCGATACCCTGATGGTTGATCGACAGCATGCCCGCCTCAATGTAAGTACTCAGCGCCTGAGCGGTCTTCATCGAGGTCGTGAACGCGTAGGACGCCAACCCGAACGGCACCCGGTTGGATTCGGCAATAGCCTCTTCAACCGTGTCGAACGGCACCAGCAGCGCAACCGGCCCGAAAGGTTCTTCGTTCATGATGCGCATTTGCGGTGTCAGGCCACTCAATACGGTTGGCTCGAAGAAATAGCCCGGCCCCTCGACAGCCTTGCCTCCGGCAGACAGGGTTGCACCGCCACGCACAGCGTCTTCGATCAGATCGACCAGCGCAGGAATACGTCGCTCGTTGGCTACCGGCCCCATCGTGGTGCCCGCCTCCAGACCGTTGCCGACCTTGATCTCGCGGGTCAGGCCCACAAATCTCTCGGTGAACGCATCCAGCACCTTGCGTTGCACCAGAATCCGCGTCGGCGATACGCAGACCTGTCCGGCATTGCGGAACTTCGCGGTGGCCAGCACGCGCGCAGCGAGGTCGATATCAGCGTCATCGAACACCAGTGCCGGCGCATGACCACCCAGCTCCATGGTTGCCCGCTTCATATGTTTCCCGGCGAGCGCAGCCAGTTGCTTGCCGACCGGTGTCGAACCGGTAAACGTGACCTTGCGAATCACCGGATGCGGGATCAGGTAGCCAGAGATTTCAGCCGGATCACCGTAGACCAGACCAATCACGCCTGCCGGAACACCGGCATCGGCAAACGCCCGAATCAGCTCGGCAGGCGACGCCGGAGTTTCTTCCGGAGCCTTGACGATGATCGAGCACCCGGCTGCCAGTGCAGACGACAACTTGCGCACCACCTGATTGATCGGAAAATTCCACGGTGTGAACGCCGCAACAGGACCGACCGGCTCCTTGACGACCTTCTGCTCAATGGCCACGCCACGCGAAGGCACGATACGGCCATAGCTGCGACGCCCTTCCTCGGCCAGCCAGTCGATGACATCAGCGGCAGAAAGGGTTTCCATCCGCGCCTCGGTCAAGGGCTTGCCCTGCTCCTGGGTCATGATCCGGGCAATGTTGTCGGCACGCTCGCGAATCAGGTTCGCGGCTTTCTGCATCAGCTTGTAGCGATCATAGGCCGAGGTGGCGCGCCAGGTGGCAAAGCCACGCTCGGCCGCCGCCAGGGCTTCGTCAAGGTCGGTGATACCGGCATGTGCCACACTGCCCAGCGACTGGCCGGTTGCAGGGTCTATGACCGGAATGGAACGGCCATCGCGGCTCGCGCGCCATTGGCCATCGATATAAAGCTGTACGTCTGGATACATGAAAATCTCCATAGGTAATTGAAAAAACGGCGTTACTGAGCGATCAGACTCGCTGCTCGGCACCAGCCATTGGCAAAGGGGCCTCGATGTCGTGCTCGCCGCCCATGGCTTCGTATTTCTTGCGCAGGGCCCTGAGGTCCTTCTGCGTGAGGCCGTCGAGGTTCAGCAACGAGTTCTGCGCATCCTTGGTCACGCGCAACAGCTCGTCGACTTTCAGGTGCAAGACGTCGTTGTCACGGTTCTGCGTATTCTGGATCAAGAACACCATAAGGAAGGTAATGATGGTAGTCGACGTATTGATGATCAACTGCCAGGTATCGTTGTAGTGAAACCACGGGCCGGTGAATGCCCAGAGACAAATAAGCACGACGGCTGAAGCAAAAGTGGCCGGGCTGCCGGCCCATTTCGAAAGGGATTGGGAAAATCTGGAGAACTTCATTAACAACTGCCTGAACACGGAATGTCTTACATGGACACCGCTAACGCATTGAAATTTCTTGCAACAGTTGGATCCGTTCAGCTTACTGACAGGCTTCAATGCCTATTCAAACCCGGAAAGGTGTGTATCCACAGTGACACCGGACCATTCATCGCGCCTGAAATATCACGCCTGATGCGGGAGAAACGGCACCCGCCGGGCACCGCTTCAACCGCACAAACGTTCTATGAATTCACAGGATCGGCTTGCCGCCCGTCACTGCATAGCGCGAGCCGGAAATGTAACTGGCTTCGTCCGAGGCCAGCAAAACGTAGATGGGCGAAACTTCCACCGGCTGACCTGGACGGCCCAGCGGGGTCTCGCTGCCGAAGCTTTTGACGTCTTCGTCGGTCATGGTCGCCGGGATGAGTGGCGTCCAGATCGGGCCAGGGGCCACGCTGTTCACGCGGATACCCTTGTCGCCCAGCAACTGCGCCAGGCCACCGGTGAAATTGGCAATCGCGCCTTTGGTGGTCGCATACGCCAGCAGCGTCGGTTTGGGCATGTCCGAATTGACCGAACTGGTGTTGATGATCGAACCACCCCTCGGCATATGCGGGACCGCGGCTTTGCAGATACGAAACATCGCAGTGATGTTGATATCGAAGGTCTTGACCCACTCTTCGTCGGAGATTTCTTCCAGCGTCTCGTGATTCATCTGGAACGCGGCGTTGTTGACCAGCACATCGATACGGCCAAATTCAGCCACCGTCTTGCTCACGATGTCTTCGCACTGTTGCTTCTGGGCCAGATCACCCGGCAACAGCAGACACTTCCTGCCGGCCTCTTCGACCCAGCGCTTGGTTTCTTCCGCGTCTTCATGCTCGTTCAGGTACGAGATTGCAACCTGCGCGCCTTCTCGTGCAAAGGCTATGGCGACAGCGCGACCGATGCCGCTATCGGCACCGGTGATCAATGCAATCTTGCCCTGCAGGCGCCCGGAGCCCTTGTAGCTTTTTTCGCCGCAATCCGGATAAGGGTCCATCTTACCCTGCAACCCTGGAACCTCTTGCGGCTGACTGGCAAACGGTGGCTTTGGGTATTCTTCGTTCATCTGAATAAATCTCCCTGGCTCAATAAAAACTGACTGAAAAAATAGCGCTGCCCCTTGTCGCCGGGCACGGCCAAAGACGACAAGGGGGTTGATCAGTTGCAGCGATCAGGCACTCGGCTTGAGAACCACTTTGGTCCAACCTTCATCGCGCGCGTCGAAATGCTGATAGGCCGCAGGACCTTCCTCAAGTTTCAGACGATGGGAAATGATCTGCGAAGGCTTGGCCCGATCATGGTGGATCAACTCGGCCAGGCGACAGTTGTAGGCTTTGACGTTGGCCTGTCCGGTGCGAATCTGCTGGCCTTTGAACCAGAACGAGCCGAAATCGAAGGCCATTTTGCCTTCCTTCGCCAGATCGTTATGCGCGCCCGGGTCCTGTGGCACGAAAACACCCACGACACCGATACCGCCAGTGGCCTTGGTCGAGGCCACGAGGTTGTTCATGGTGACGTGATTGGCCTCATGCCCATGACGGTCGCAACACTGATAACCCACGCACTCGCAACCACGATCGGTGCCTTTGCCATTGGTCAGATTGAGAATCTGATCCACCGCACCCTGCTCCAGCGAATTGATCGGCGTCGCGCCCATTTTCGCTGCAAGTGCCAGGCGATCCGGGTGGTTGTCGACCACGAATACTTGCGAAGCACCCTTGTCGAAGACCTGAAACCGGAGATTCGCGCCAACTGCTCCGCACTGGGCGAGTTGATGGTCAAGCGCCTCACCGATGCGATTGGCGGCGCGCAGAACATCGAGGCCTACGGCAAGGCTGCAGTGGTCGGGGCGGAAGGCGAAATCGAACACGCTTCGGCGGTGATCCATACCTTGCGCTTTGGCAACCACTACCGCGAAGCGGTCAAGGCCAAGAGCTACCTGAGCTTTACCAATAAGCGCGGTGGCCCAGGCACGTCCATCCAGATTCCGATGATGCACAAGGATGATGAAGGCCTGCGCTCGCACTACATCACGCTGGAGATGCACATCGAAGATTCGCCCCGTGCCGACGAAATCATCGTAGTCCTCGGTGCCGCCAACGGCGGACGCCTGCACCCGCGGATCGGCAATCGTTATATCGACCTGGAAGAACTGGCTGCCGAAAAGGCTCAGTAATCGCAAAAAGCTGCGATCAATCTTCTTAACCTCTGCGCAGGAGCGGTCCATGATTCAGCTCACCGCTGAACACACCCCGGCGGGTACCAGCTATCTGGCTACCGGCCAAGGTCACCCCGTGGTGTTGATTCACGGGGTGGGCCTGAACAAGGAAATGTGGGGCGGCCAGATCGTTGGCCTGGCCACGAATTATCAGGTAATCGCTTATGACATGCTCGGCCATGGTGCCAGCCCGCGTCCGGACCCGGACACTGGCCTTCCGGGCTATGCCGAGCAACTTCGTGAGTTGCTGGAGCATTTGCAACTGCCCCAGGCGACGGTTGTCGGCTTCTCGATGGGCGGGCTGGTGGCCAGGGCATTCGCGCTGGAGTTTCCGAAGCTTCTCGCCGGGTTGGTGATTCTCAACAGCGTGTTCAACCGCAGCCCTGAACAGCGTGCAGGCGTCATTGCGCGCACCAGCCAGGCCGCCGAGCACGGGCCGGACGCTAACGCAGGCGAAGCTTTGTCACGCTGGTTCAGCCGTGAGTATCAGGCGGCCAACCCGGCGCAGATTGCGGCCATTCGGCAGAATCTGGCCAGTAACGATCCGCAAGGCTACCTGACTACCTACAAGCTGTTTGCTACCCAGGATATGTACCGCGCCGAAGATCTGGGCGATATTCGCGCACCGACTCTGATTGCCACTGGCGAACTTGACCCTGGATCAACGCCGGAAATGGCCCGTGAGCTGGCCATGCGCATCAGCGGTGCCGAAGTCGCGATACTGCCCGATCAACGCCATATGATGCCGGTTGAGTCGCCGCGCCTGGTCAACCAGGTGTTACTCGACTTCTTTGAAAAAACCGGTCTCGACAAATTGGCGACTGCCCACAACTCGATCAAGGGGATAGTTGCATGAGCCTTACCCGCTTTCAGATGTGCATCGACGGCCAATGGGTCGATGCGTTGTCCGGCAAGACTTTCGACAGCCTCAACCCGGCGCTGGCTGAACCGTGGGCGCAACTGCCCGACGCCGACGAAGCCGATGTCGAACGTGCTGTGCAGGCTGCTCAGAAAGCCTTCGAGGGCCCAGCGTGGCGAGGCCTTACCGCCACGGCACGCGGCAAGCTGCTGCGCAAACTGGGCGACCTGATTGCAGATAACAAAGAGCAACTGGCGCAGCTGGAAAGCCGCGACAATGGCAAGCTGATTCGCGAAACCCGTGGTCAGGTCAGTTACCTGCCGGAGTTCTTTCATTACACCGCCGGGCTGGCTGACAAGCTCGAGGGCGGCACCCTGCCCCTCGACAAGCCGGACCTGTTCGCCTACACCGTGCATGAGCCGATGGGCGTGGTCGCCGGAATCATTCCGTGGAACAGCCCGTTGTACCTGACCGCCATCAAGCTGGCCCCGGCGCTGGCGGCGGGCAATACCATCGTCCTAAAGCCATCGGAACACGCCTCGGCCACCGTGCTTGAGCTGGCGCGGCTGGCGCTTGAAGCGGGTATCCCGCCCGGCGTGGTCAACGTCATCACCGGTTACGGCCCGACAACAGGCGCTGCACTGACCCGCCACCCGCTGGTGCGCAAGATTGCCTTTACCGGTGGCGCGGCCACGGCTCGCCACGTGGTACGCAGCAGCGCCGAGAATTTCGCCAAACTGTCATTGGAACTCGGCGGAAAATCACCGAATATCATTTTCGCCGACGCCGATCTGGACAGTGCTATCAATGGTGCGGTCGCAGGCATCTATGCAGCGTCCGGGCAAAGCTGTGTTTCCGGCTCGCGACTGCTGGTGCAGGACGAAATCTACGATGAGTTCATTGAACGCCTGGCCGAGCGCGCCAGTCGTATCCGGATCGGCAATCCGCAGGATGAAACTACCGAAATGGGTCCGATGGCCACAGCCCAGCAACTGGCCGTGGTAGAAGGCCTGGTGGCGGACGCGCTGGCCGAAGGTGCACGCCTGCGTCTGGGCGGCAAGCGCCCGAGGCTGGACAGCAAAGGCTGGTTCTATGAACCTACGCTGTTCGAATGCGACCGCAACTCGATGAAAATCATGCAGGAAGAAGTGTTCGGCCCGGTGGCATCGGTGATTCGTTTCAAGGACGAAGCGGAGGCGCTGGCCATTGCCAACGACTCACAGTTCGGCCTGGCTGCCGGAATCTGGACCCGTGACCTGGGCCGTGCGCATCGCCTGGCGCGGGATATTCGCTCGGGTATCATCTGGGTCAACACCTATCGTGCCGTGTCGGCCATGGCGCCTATCGGCGGTTTCAAAAACAGCGGCTACGGCCGCGAGAGCGGGATAGACTCCGTACTGGCCTACACCGAACTGAAAACGGTGTGGATCAACCTTTCGCAGGCGCCCATGCCTGATCCATTTGTCATGCGTTAACGAGGCCGCTGCGATGATCGAACCGAGTATCTACAAAAAGTCATGGCGTCATTCCCTTCAGGCGTCACGATTGTCACCACGCTGGACCCCGAGGGCAATCTGGTCGGTATCACCGCCAGTGCGTTCAGTGCGCTGTCCATCGACCCGGCGCTGGTGCTGTTCTGCCCCAACTACGCATCGGACACTTACCCGGTGCTGCGCGACAGCAAAAAATTCGCCATTCACTTGCTGTCTGCCGACCAGCAGGTCGAAGCCTATGCGTTCGCCAGCAAGGGCAAGGACAAGACCAAAGGCATCGAGTGGCACTTGAGCGAGCTGGGCAACCCGCTGCTGGGCAAGGCAACCGCCATCATTGAATGCGAGCTGTGGCGCGAATACGACGGTGGCGATCATGCAATCATTGTCGGCGCAGTGAAAAACCTGATCCTGCCCGCTGTACCAGTCACACCAATGGTTTATCACCGCGGCAAGATGGGCGCACTGCCAGCCATCGTCTGAGGCTGCGCCGGGCGGTTTTGGTGGTTGCAGGCATCGGCGTGATAAACTCGGCCGCGACCCGGGTTCATCCGTCCGGGCCATGCAGCAGCCCGCGTGGTTCGTGGGCTGCCGACATGAGCGAGACTTTGTTTCCAGCCACGGTTTCCAGTCACGTTTTTACTTTGACAGCCCCATTCCGAGCACACCCGATGAAACGCCTGCCACTCGATGACACCTTCAAGGTCAACCGCAACCCCGTCACCCTGCGGGAGATTGTGCTGGACAAGCTGCGCAGCGCGATCATGAATTTTCAGCTGCTGCCGGGCGATCGTCTGGTCGAGCGTGATCTGTGTGACCGTCTGGGCGTCAGCCGCACCTCGGTGCGCGAGGCGCTGCGCCATCTGGAATCCGAAGGCCTGGTCGAGTTCGCCGATGCCAAGGGCCCGCGCGTTGCCATTATCACCCTGGCAGACGCGTGCGATATCTACGAGCTGCGGTGCGTACTGGAGGGCCTGATTGTTCAGCTGTTCACCCTGCGCGCCAAGCCCAAGGACATTCGCGCCCTGGAAAAAGCCCTGGAGGAAAATCGCCAGGCGCTCAAGGAAGGCGAGCTGCAGCAAGTGATCGATTCGGTTCAGGGTTTCTATGATGTGCTGCTGGAAGGCTCCGGTAATCACGTCGCCGCAACGCAGCTGCGTCAGTTGCAGGCGCGCATCAGCTATTTGCGCGCCACCTCGGTCTCCCAGGAAAACCGCCGCGGTGCGAGCAACAAGGAAATGGAACTGATGGTCGAGGCCATCAAGAGCGGCGACCCCATGGCCGCGCATCAGGCCTCGGTCGATCACGTGCGCAACGCCGCACGCGTGGCACTGGAATATTTGAAATCCAAGCAGGACGAAGACACCAAAGTCCGCGAAATCATCGCGCCCGTGGCACTCAAAGAACCCCGCATAGGGCGCTGACATGGTCACACCGCGCTTCTGCCCTCAATGCGGATGCGCTGACCTGGCTCAGCGCGTCCCCGAGGGCGATACCCACGCGCGGTTGATATGCGGCGGCTGCCAGTACATTCATTACGTCAACCCGAAGATCATTGCCGGCTGCATCATCGAGCAGGAAGGCAAATATCTGCTGTGCCAACGCGCCATACCGCCGCGCCCCGGCACCTGGACACTGCCTGCCGGGTTCATGGAAAGCGGCGAAACCACCGAGCAGGCGGCGCTGCGTGAGGTCTGGGAAGAAACCGGAGTGCTTGCCGAAATCGTCTCGCCCTACTCCATCTTCAGCGTGCCGCGGATCAGCGAAGTCTACATCGTGTTCCGTGCCATCGCCCTGGAAGTCACCGGCCAGTTCGGCCCGGAAACCCTGGACTACCAATTCTTCGCCCCTGAAGACATCCCGTGGGACAGCATCTATTACCCCGCCATCCGCCAGATACTGGAACGCTATATCGAAGAGCGTCAGGCGGGGGTGTATGGCATCTACATCGGCAACGACGACACCGGCAAGGTGCATTTTATTCGTTAAGTGCAGCTCCAGGCGAAGCAGTCCGGGCCGCACCTGGATTTTGCCTGCTGCTCAAGGCTGCCCCTCGACTATCACGATTTCGGCCTTGGCTGCGCCCTGTCGATGGCTCATGGCGTTCTGGTATTGCGGCGAGTGATAGCACGCAACTGCCTGCTCGTACGACTCGAATTCGATAATCACCGTGCGTTGTGGCGTCGCACGCCCTTCCAGCGCTTCGGAACGCCCGCCCCTCGCCAGAAATTTGCCACCAAACAACACGAACGCTGCCGGGGCACGCTGGGTGTATTCAGTGTACTGCTGAGAGTCAGTTACATCGACGTGTGCAATCCAATAAGCCTTCATCGTGATCTCACTGTTTCAATGATGGGGAATCTGTGAAATATTCTGTCTTATGGTATACCAAGACTCGTTTACCCATAAAACCGGGATACTGAACATGGCATTCGACCGCATCGAAGACATTATTGAAGACTACCGCCTGGGCAAGATGGTTTTGCTGGTTGATGACGAAGACCGGGAAAACGAAGGCGATCTGCTGCTTGCCGCTGATTGCTGTTCAGCACAGGCAATCAGCTTTATGGCCCGGGAAGCACGCGGGCTGATTTGCCTGACGCTGACCGATGAGCACTGTCAGCGTCTGGGCCTGGAGCAAATGGTGCCGAGCAAAGGCAGTGTCTTCGCCACCGCGTTCACGGTGTCCATCGAAGCGACAACGGGCGTGACCACTGGCATCAGCGCGGCAGATCGTGCGCGTACCGTTCAGGCCGCCGTCAACCCGCACGCAGTACCGGAAGACCTGGTGCAGCCGGGTCATATTTTCCCGTTACGCGCGCGTGACGGCGGTGTTCTGACCCGCGCCGGGCACACTGAAGCGGGCTGCGATCTGGCACGTATGGCTGGTTTTACCCCCGCCTCGGTGATTGTCGAGGTCATGAATGACGACGGCACAATGGCGCGTCGCCCTGATCTGGAGCTGTTCGCCGAAAAACACGGAATCCGTATCGGTACCATCGCCGACCTGATCCATTACCGGCTTAGCACCGAGCACACCATCGTCAGGATTGGGGAGCGCGACCTGCCCACGGTACACGGCACCTTCCGCCTGTTCAGCTACGAAGACCGCATCGAAGGTGGCGTACACATGGCCATGGTGATGGGTGATATCCGCCGCGACGACCCTACTCTGGTGCGCGTGCATGTGGTCGACCCGTTGCGCGACCTGGTCGGCGCCGAATACACCGGCCCGTCGAACTGGACGCTCTGGGCCGCGCTGCAACGGGTGGCGCAAGAAGGTCGCGGCGTGGTCGTGGTGCTGGCCAATCACGAGTCCTCACAGGCGTTGCTGGAGCGAATTCCGCAACTTACCCAGCCGCCGCGCCAATACACTCGCTCGCAATCGCGTATCTATTCCGAGGTCGGTACTGGCGCTCAGATCTTGCAGGATCTGGGTGTCGGCAAACTGCGCCACCTCGGCCCGCCACTGAAATACGCAGGTTTGACCGGCTACGATCTGGAAGTGATTGAAAATATTCCGTTTCCCGGCTGACCGGCAAAAGTACCACGGGCACGCCCCACGGCCTCCGCTCGGCAACCGCATGGGTTTACCGCAAAAACACTCGATGAAGGCATTTTGACAGGGCAAAACGCTTGCAGAAAGTTTGGAATACCATAATATGACATTCCATA
The DNA here is from genome assembly GCF_058129925.1 of Pseudomonas sp. Pme6b. Lineage (NCBI taxonomy): Bacteria > Pseudomonadati > Pseudomonadota > Gammaproteobacteria > Pseudomonadales > Pseudomonadaceae > Pseudomonas > Pseudomonas sp. Pme6b. Next base: position 3,002,096 of record NZ_CM176704.1, on the reverse strand, counting down.
AAAACACGATTTAGTCAGGCGCGCCCGCCAAGGGACAGCACTAATAACAGCTCCTGACCTGTACCAGGTTTCAAGGCCCATTGGACCTACTGCTCCCGATTACGCGGGCAAGAAAAGCCCGCTCAAAACACAACAAATGAGGGCGTGAAAATGGTGTTGAACAAACGTGCAGCAGCAGTTCTGGCGGCCGGCGTGCTGGCTCTCTCGAGTGTCGCCGCGAGCGCCGCCGAGAGCGTCAACTTCGTGAGCTGGGGCGGTTCCACCCAGGACTTCCAGAAAGAAGCCTGGGCAGCTCCGTTCAGCAAGGCCAGCGGGATCACGGTCGTACAGGACGGTCCCACTGACTACGGCAAACTCAAGGCCATGGTCGAAAGCGGTAACGTGCAGTGGGACGTTGTCGATGTCGAAGCCGACTTTGCCCTGCGTGCCGCCAGCGAAGGCCTGCTGGAGCCTCTGGACTTCAACACCATCAAACGCGACGAGATCGACAAGCGCTTTGTCACCGACCACGGTGCCGGTTCGTTTTTCTTCTCCTTCGTGCTTGGCTACAACGAAAGCAAAGTGGGTGCCAAACCACCCGTCGACTGGGCCGCCATGTTCGACACCAAAACCTACCCCGGCAAACGCTCGCTGTATAAATGGCCAAGCCCAGGCGTGCTTGAACTGGCCCTGCTGGCCGACGGCGTAGCCCCCGACAAGCTCTACCCGCTGGACCTCGACCGCGCCTTCAAGAAACTCGACACCATCAAGAAGGACATCGTCTGGTGGGGCGGCGGCGCACAGTCTCAACAACTGCTGGCCTCTGGCGAAGTGGCGATGGGCCAAATGTGGAACGGCCGGGTCTATGCGCTGCAACAGGACGGCGCACCGGTGGGTGTGAGCTGGAAACAAAACCTGGTCATGGCTGATTTTCTGGTCGTGCCAAAAGGCGCAAAAAACAAGGATGCCGCGATGAAATTCATCGCCAACGCAACCAGCGCCAAAGGCCAGGCAGACTTCTCCAACCTCAGTGCCTATGCCCCGGTAAACACTCAGAGCGTTGCGCGCCTGGACTCAACACTGGCACCTAACCTGCCGACCGCCCATGCTGCCGATCAAATCACTCTCGACTTCGCATACTGGGCCAAGAATGGCGCGGACATTGCGACACGGTGGAACGAATGGCTGGTCAAGTAAAAATGACAGCGGTCGCGCCTCGTCAACCCATCCCGGCCGGTGGTGCTCCGCGCACCGCCGGCGCGGCACACGACAAGGCGACGAGCATGCAGCGATCTCCTTCCCTCACTCAGCGCTGGCGTGGCAGCCGCAATCTGCTTCCGGCGCTGATCTTTCTCGGACTGTTTTTCTTCGCCCCGCTGATCGGCCTGCTGCTGCGCGGCGTGCTTGAGCCGGTGCCGGGCCTTGGCAACTACGAACAACTGTTCGCCAACTCGGCCTACTCGCGGGTGCTGCTCAATACCTTTTCCGTCGCCGGTCTGGTGACCTTGTTCAGCCTGCTGCTGGGCTTCCCGCTGGCCTGGGTCATCACCCTAATGCCGCGTGGCTGGGGACGCTGGATTCTGAACATTGTGCTGTTGTCGATGTGGACCAGCCTGCTGGCGCGCACCTACTCGTGGCTGGTGCTGTTGCAGGCGTCCGGGGTGGTCAACAAGGCGCTGATGGCGATGGGCATTATCGATCAGCCGCTGGAGATGGTGCACAACCTGACCGGTGTGGTGATCGGCATGAGCTACATCATGATTCCGTTCATCGTCCTGCCGCTGCAGGCGACCATGCAAGCCATCGATCCCATGGTGTTGCAGGCCGGCTCGATCTGCGGTGCCAGCCCATGGACCAACTTCTTCAGGGTATTCCTGCCGCTGTGCCGTCCGGGACTGTTTTCCGGGGGGCTGATGGTGTTTGTCATGTCGCTCGGTTACTACGTTACCCCGGCGCTGCTGGGTGGCGCGCAGAACATGATGCTGCCCGAATTCATCGTCCAGCAGGTGCAGTCGTTCCTCAACTGGGGGCTGGCCAGTGCCGCCGCTGCGTTGCTGGTGCTGATTACGCTGGTGCTGTTCTACTTCTACCTGAAGCTCCAGCCGGAATCGCCGGTCGGTGCCAGTAACGTGAGGTAAACCGCCATGCTCCTGACACCCAATGCCATGAGCCCCGGCCTGCGTACGGGTCTGTACCTGACCACTGGCCTGATCGCGCTGTTTCTGTTGCTGCCGATCCTGTTCATCGTCCTGCTGTCATTCGGTTCATCACAGTGGCTGGTATTTCCGCCACCCGGCTGGACACTGAAGTGGTATCAGCAGTTTTTCTCCAACCCGGACTGGATGGCCGCCGCCATGTCCAGCCTCAAGGTCGCGATTCTGACCACCATTGCCTCGGTGGCGCTGGGCCTGCCCACCGCTTTCGCGCTGGTGCGCGGCCGTTTCCCCGGGCGCGATTTTCTGTACGGCGTCTTCACCTTGCCGATGATTGTGCCGCTGGTGATTATCGCTGTTGCCGTGTACGCCCTGTTTCTCAAACTCGGTTACACCGGCACATTGTTTTCCTTCGTCGTCAGCCATGTGATCGTCGCCTTGCCGTTCACCATCATCTCGATCATCAACTCGCTGAAACTGTTCGATCAGTCCATTGAAGATGCCGCGGTAATCTGTGGCGCGTCACGCCTGCAGGCGATCTACAAAGTGACCTTTCCCGGCATCCGTCCGGGCATGATGGCTGGCGCGCTGTTCGCGTTTCTGGTCTCGTGGGACGAAGTGGTGCTGAGCGTGATGATGGCCAGCCCGACCCTGCAAACCCTTCCCGTAAAAATGTGGACCACCCTGCGTCAGGACCTGACGCCGGTCATCGCTGTTACCTCAACGCTGCTGATCGCCCTGTCGGTGCTGATCATGTTCATCGCCGCAACCCTGCGTCGCCGCAACGAAGCCAGGAGTACTTCATGAGTGCCGTGATCAAAGACCCCGCCCATCAGGATCAGAAAACGCTGGTCAGCCTGTGCAACCTGAACAAGCACTACGGTGACTTTGCCGCGGTCGACAACATTTCCCTGGATATTCAGGACGGCGAATTCCTGACCTTTCTCGGCTCCAGTGGCTCGGGCAAAAGCACCACGCTGTCAATGCTCGCCGGTTTCGAGACGCCCAGTTCGGGCGAGATTCTGGTCAGTGGCAAATCGCTGGTCAATGTGCCGCCGCACAAGCGCGACATCGGCATGGTGTTTCAGCGCTACTCGCTATTCCCGCACCTGTCGGTACGCGACAACATTGCTTTCCCGCTGGCGATCCGCAAGTTGCCTGCGGCTGAGCGCGAAAAGAAAGTCGATGCGATGCTCAAGCTCGTCCAGCTGGAAGAGTTTGCTCACCGCCGCCCTTCGCAACTGTCCGGTGGCCAGCAGCAACGAGTCGCCATTGCCAGGGCGCTGGTCTACGAGCCACGCATCCTGCTGATGGACGAGCCGCTGGGCGCACTGGACAAGAAGCTGCGTGAAGACCTGCAGGACGAACTGCGTCAGTTGCATCGCCGGCTGGGCATCACCATCGTTTACGTGACCCATGACCAGGAAGAAGCCATGCGCCTGTCACAGCGCATCGCCATTTTCAGCCATGGCAAGATCGTCGGTCTGGGCTCGGGCTATGACCTGTACCAGGATCCACCGAATGCCTTCGTCGCCTCGTTTCTCGGCAACTCGAACTTCCTCAGGCTCAAGGCTCAGGGCAATGCCGTGGCGACGTTCGAGGGCAGCACACTGGCGATTCGCCTGACCGCAGGGCTGAAGACCGATCAGGACGTGCTGTTGATGGTGCGCCCGGAGAAAGCCCAGGCGCTGAGCGTGTCCCAGGCTGCGGCCATGCCACTCGAAGCAGGCTGGAACGAGGTGAGCGCCACGGTCCATGAAGTGCTGTTCCTTGGCGAGAGCCAGACGTGCTCGGTAGTCACTGCCGGAGGTACGGCCATGACGGTCAAGGCGCTTTCCGCGAACGGCATTTCGCTCAAGGCCGGCGACCCGGTGCGCGTGCGCTGGGCCGCTGCAGACGCATGCATCTACACCGAATGGACAGACAGCGACCTGAACAAGGCAGCCGGCACCCACTGACAGTGTGTGCTGTGCCTCAGTGGTTGACCGGCGAAGGCTGCAGGGCAAGGTAGTCGCGCAGAAACTCCACCGTGACGCGGACCTTGGCCGAACTCATCAGCGGCGAGGTATGCACCGCCCAGATGTCTGCATCCTGACGGTATTCCGGCAGCATCTGAACCAGCCGACCCTCGGCCAGGTCAGTGCGCACATCCCAGAGCGAACGCAGCAACACACCGCGCCCGTCCAGGCACCACTGGCGGGCGATTTCGCCGTGGTTGGTGGACAGGCTGCCGGTTACCTTGACGGTTTCAGCGCCTTGCGGCCCATTGAGATGCCATATGCCGAACGGACGGTCGCGCTCCTTGATCACCAGGCAATCGTGGTTGGCCAGCTCACCGATACTCAATGGCACCCCATGATCTTTCAGGTAAGCGGGGCTCGCGCACAGCACGCGCCAGTTGCTGGCCAGGTGTCTTGCACGCAGGTGCGGGGCAATTTCGTTGCCGACGCGGATGTCCAGGTCGACGCCCTCCTCGATCAGGTCGACCAGCCGGTCCTGAATATCCAGACGTATATCCAGCTTCGGATAAAGCGCCGCCAGCTCCGACAAGGCAGGCGCTACGAAACGGCGACCGAAGCCCTGGCTGCTGACCACTCGCAGCAAGCCACTGGGCTCGCCGTGCAGCGCGGCAACTTCGTCGCCCATCTGCTGCACCGACTCCAGAATGCCTTTAGCCCACTCATAGACTCGCTCGCCGTCTTCGGTAATCGATACTTGCCGCGTTGAGCGGTGCAACAGCACCACGCCCATATTCTGCTCCAGCAGTTTGACCCGCTTGCTGACATAAGCAGCGGACATGCCCAGCTCATTGGCAGCACCCACGAAGCTTGAGCGTCGAGCAACGTGGATGAACACGTTCAGGTCATCAAGGTTTGGATAATTCACGATTCGTGTTTTCTCAATCCATTAATCGACTAATTATCTTTATATCGTGTGCTTATAGCATGGATGGCCTGTGTGACTCATCCCTGACAAACCGCCCGACAAGAGTGCCCGACATGAACAACAAGAAGCTGCGTATTGCTGCCATCGCCGGTGACGGCATCGGCCTTGAAGTACTGCCCGAAGGCGTACGCGTGGTTCAGGCTGCCGCCGCGAAGCACGGTCTGGAGCTGGAGTTCGAATACTTCGAATGGGCCAGCTGCGATTACTACCTGAAGCACGGCAAGATGATGCCGGACGACTGGTTTGAACAGCTCAAAGGCTTCGACTCGATCTTTTTCGGTGCCGTGGGCTGGCCGGAAAAAGTGCCAGACCACATCTCTCTCTGGGGCTCATTGCTCAAGTTTCGCCGCGAGTTCGATCAGTACGCCAACATCCGTCCGGTGCACCTGTTTCCCGGCGTGCCCTGCCCGCTGGCCAATCGCGAACCGGGCGACATTGATTTCATCGTGGTGCGGGAAAACACCGAAGGTGAATACTCGTCGCTGGGCGGGATCATGTTTGAAAACACCGAAAACGAGTTCGTGTTGCAGGAATCTGTGTTCACCCGTCGCGGTGTCGACCGTATTCTCAGGTTCGCTTTCGAGATGGCCAGCAAACGCGAGCGCAAGCACGTGACGTCCGCGACCAAATCCAACGGCATGGCGATCAGCATGCCCTATTGGGACAAGCGCACCGAGGCGATGGCCAGTCAGTACCCGGACATCAGCTGGGACAAGCAACACATCGATATTCTGTGCGCGCGCTTCGTGCTGCAACCCGAGCGCTTCGACGTCGTGGTGGCGTCCACCTGTTCGGCGATATCCTCAGCGACCTCGGCCCGGCGTGCGCTGGCACCATTGGCATTGCGCCGTCGGCCAACCTCAACCCGGAGCGTAACTTCCCGTCGCTGTTCGAACCGGTGCACGGCTCGGCGCCCGACATCTTCGGCAAGAACATCGCCAACCCGATTGCGATGATCTGGTCCGGCGCGCTGATGCTGGAATTCCTCGGCCAGGGCGATGAACGCTTCACGGCGGCTCATGACGAGATCATCACTGCTATCGAGCAAGTGATTGCCAGTGGCGACGTCACACCGGACCTGGGCGGCAAGCGTTCGACCCAGGAAGTGGGTGCAGCGATTGCCGGACGGGTATCTGCCGCGCAGTAACTGCCGGCGTTACCTCATCCGGCTTGCGGCGGTCTGGCCTGTTCTTCCAGCAACTCCACGAAGCGGGTCAGGCTGCGCGATACGGTGCCTCGACGCCAGATCAGCCAGGTGTGCAGGTAACGAAACTTTTCGGACAAGGGCCAGACACTGACTGTGGCACAACCGGGCATGCTTTCCAGCATGCTGCATGGCATCAGCGCCAACCCGGCACCGGCGCTGACGCAGGCCAGCATGCCGTGGTAAGACTCCATTTCGTGGATCTTGCCCGGCACTGCAGCGTCCTCGGTAAACCAGCGTTCGAAGTGGTGCCGGTACGAGCAGTTGGCACGAAACGCGTAGATGCTTTCACCGCTCACATCCCGCCCGCGCTTGACCGGCGTGTGGTTGAGTGGCGCGATGATGACCATTTCCTCTTCGAATACCGGCACACCCTCAAGTGATGGATGCAGCACCGGCCCGTCGACAAACGCAGCAACCAGGCGCCCGGCAAGCACACCGTCGATCATGGTGCCGGACGGCCCGGTGGACAGGTCCAGTTCGACCTTGGCGTTTTGCTGGTTGTAGACCGCCAACAGCGCAGGAATCCTCACGGCCGCCGTGCTTTCCAGCGAGCCCAGTGAAAAAGGCCCTTGCGGTTCTTCGCCAGAAACCGCCAGCCGCGCCTCCTGTATCAGGTCCAATATGCGCCGCGTGTAATCGAGAAAATTCCAGCCGGCAGGCGACAGCCGCAAACGGTGTTTTTCGCGAATGAACAGGTCTACGCCCAGATCCTGCTCCAGTTGCTTGATACGCGTCGTCAGATTCGAGGGCACGCGATGAATATGCTGAGCAGCGGCGCTGATGCTGCCGTGTTCAGCCACCGCTTTAAACATCTCCAGCTGGACCAAATCCATTTCATTCTCCAAACATGAACGATGCGATCATTATTATTCAGTTTTAGAAAGCATTGCACGCCTATATTCTGGTCCCACTTCCCACCTCAACAGGATGGCGCAATGACTACTGTCACCAGCAACACCCACGCAATCTCGATCAACCCCGCCTCAGGCGAACAGATCGGCCACTACGCCTTCGAATCCGACGCCATGCTGGATCGCAGCCTGTCGCGTGCGACGGCCGGCTTTGCAGGCTGGAAGCGCACGCCTGTCCAGCAACGTGCGCAACTGATCATCGCCATGGGCCAGGCCCTGCGCGATGACGCCGAAAACATTGCCCAGATGATCAGCCGGGAAATGGGCAAGCCCGTGACGCAGGCCAGAGGCGAAGTCGAGAAATGCGCGCAGTTATGCGATTGGTATGCAGCGCAAGGCCCGGCAATGCTGATGGCCGAGGCGACTCAGGTAGAGCATGACAAGGCACGCATCGAGTACCGTCCGCTGGGCCCTGTTCTTGCGGTGATGCCGTGGAATTTCCCGATCTGGCAAGTATTGCGCGGCGCAATTCCGACATTGCTGGCAGGCAATACCTACGTGCTCAAGCATGCACCCAACGTTATGGGTTGCGCTTACCTGATGCTCGACGCGTTCAAGCGCGCCGGTTTCCCGGAGGGCGTGTTTGAAGTCATCAACGTGGCTGCCGTGGGCGTCTCGAAGGCCATTGCCGACCCACGCATTGCGGCCGTCACGCTGACCGGTAGTGTTCGCGCTGGCCAGGCCATTGGTGCTCAGGCCGGTGCGGCGCTCAAGAAGTGCGTGCTGGAGCTGGGCGGTTCCGACCCGTTCATCGTGCTCAATGACGCAGACCTGGATCAGGCTGTGAAAGCGGCTGTCATCGGTCGTTTCCAGAACACCGGGCAGGTCTGTGCCGCGGCCAAGCGTTTGATCATCGAGCAAGGTGTGGTCGAGGAGTTCACGCGCAGGTTCGTTGAACAGACTCGCCAGTTGGTGATCGGCGATCCGTTGTCCAGCGAGACCTACATTGGTCCGATGGCACGCTTCGATCTGCGCGATGAACTGGATGCTCAGGTTCAGGACACCCTTGCCGAAGGCGCGAAACTGTTGCTGGGCGGCAAGAAGGCTGATGGCCAAGGCAACTACTACGAGCCGACCGTACTGGGCGACGTGACCGACCAGATGACTTCCTTCAGGCAGGAGCTGTTCGGTCCGGTAGCATCGATCATTACCGCCCGCGACGCGCAGCACGCTCTGGAGCTGGCCAATGACAGCGAATTCGGCCTGACCGCGACGGTCTACACACGTGATCTACAACTGGCAGAGCGCATGACCGAAGAACTGGAAACCGGTGGTGTGTTCATCAACGGCTACAGCGCTTCAGACCCGCGCGTGACGTTTGGCGGCGTGAAGAAAAGCGGCTTTGGCCGTGAACTCTCGCACTTCGGTGTACGCGAGTTCTGCAATGCACAGACCGTATGGCGCGATCGGCACTGAGGGTTGGGAAACACCAGTACACATGTCCCAGTGGGAGCGAGCTTGCTCGCGAAGGCGGACTCACATCAGCATAAATCTTTGGCGGTCATGCGGGTCTCTTCGCGAGCAAGCTCGCTCCCACAAGACCCTCTGGGTGCGTGAACTTCAACTATTGTGCGATGAATGTGCTTGTGTGGGAGTGAGCTTGCTCACGAAGAGGCCTTTACGGACAGTGGAGATCGTCAGGGCCAGACATCGCGATCATTCGTCGCCCGTTTCCACAATCGCAGGCTCACCAATCGTATAGAAATGCCCGCCCGCCACGTAATGAAGGCTGCGCCATTTCGGGTCGGCCTTTTCGAATTCCCAGTGCCCGTCGTTGAACACACGGGTGTCAGCCCAGGCGCCGATGACTTCGCCAATGAACAGGTCGTAGGTCTGTTGATTGTGCGGCTCCGGAATGACCTTGCAGATCAGCCAGGCAGAGCAACCGACAACCAGTGGCGTGACATGATCTTCAATCAGAAACAGGTCGACATTGGCTTTATCAAGCTTGTCCGGGGTGAAGACCTTGCTCTGGGTGCCGACGTCGAAGGTCATCTGCAATTGATCCAGATTGGGCACCTGCAACGCAAAATAACCGCTCTTCTCCACCAGCCCGCGGGTTTTGGTCATCTTGTCGATCACCAGTGTCACCTTGGGCGGCGAGAAATCCAGTGCACAGGCCCATGCGGCAGACATGACGTTGTGAGTGCCTTCATGACTGGAGGACACCAGCACCGTCGGGCCGTGATTGAGCAGACGGTAGGCTTTTTCCAGCTCGACAGGACGAATGTGATTGTCCACTTGAAACCCTCGAAAACATGATTCGTACCGCTACCGGCAGAGCAGCGAAATAAGGCATTCTGCGTACGCCAGCCGTACCGCATGGTGTGGCTGCACGCGACCCCTCTCACGACTCATAAGGCATCGGATTGAGCAGCATAGACAGCCAGAACCCCAAAGTGTTCGCCCTGGTACTGGCGGCAGGCCGAAGCAGGCGTTTTGGTGGCGATAAAAGACAGGCAGCATTGCCCTGTGGACGTACCTTGCTGACCGCAAGCCTTGAAAACACCGGAAACGAATTCGACTACGTGGGGCTGGTACTGCGTACGGACGATGACGCTGAGGCACTGGGTATTCCCGCACACGTAACAATCATCCGCAGCGAACATGCCGACCTGGGCATGGGCCACAGTCTCGCCAGCGGCATTGCCGCCTTAATGGACTCCGCTGCCGAGGCCGTCGCCATTCTGCTTGCAGATATGCCCTGGATAAAGCCGCAGACCCTGCGTGACCTGGCCGCAATGGCCAATCCTCAGCGCATTGCCGTGCCAATGCATGGCGGCCAGCGCGGCCATCCGGTGATCATTGGTCGGCAGTTCTGGCCGGCACTGCTGACGCTGGAAGGCGATCAGGGCGCTAAAGCCCTGATCATGAACAACTCGGAGGTGTGTGACGTACTGAATTGCGATGACCCAGGCATTCTGCGCGACGCCGACACTCCGTCAGCGCTGGCGCAAGCCTGTGCGCAATACCTTAAACCTCGGCACGACTGACACCGTTGGCCACGCGCAGGATGTCAGCCATCACCGCAATGGCGATTTCGGAAGGCGTCTTGCTGCCCAGGTTCAGGCCGATGGGGGCATGGATTCTCTCCAGCACCCTGGCATCCAGCCCGCCGATACGGCCCAGACGCTCCAGACGTTTGCTGCTGGTGCGCATCGAACCCATCGCGCCTATGTAGAAGGCCTCGGTGCGTACGGCTTCGAGCATGCTCAGATCGTCCAGTTTCGGATCATGGGTCAACGCCAGTACCGCCGTCGAACTGTGACAGCCACCTTCGGCAATGAACACCGCAGGCAATACACCGCGCACCTCGACACCCGGCATCGAAAACCCTGAGGTGACCTCGACACGCGGGTCACAGACGATGACTTCATAGCCCATCGCGACGGCAAAACTGGCGCAGAACTCCGCCACCGGCGATAGCCCGGCAAGCAGCACGCGATACACCGCCCCCATACGAATGCTGATGCGTTCGCCGTCCACCTGCACCCGCGCCTCGCCCATCGTTGCAGGCCCGATTTCTCTCTGCCCACCGCCCAACTGCACGTGCCTGCTGACCAGCTCGCGTCCGGCAAGCGCCTGCTCGATAGCCCCCAGATGTGCATCCGCTTGCGGACTCGGTGCAATGAACTCGATCAATACATCCAGCACACCACCGCACGGCAGGGCCCGCGTTGGTGCGAAGCCGCCGTCGCCGTAGCGAACGACCTGATTGACCGGCTGAAACTGCCCTGCAGCGACCCGTTCGAGAAAGTCCTCCTCCACACAGCCGCCAGACAGGGAACCGCGATGCTCACCGCTGCTCAGCCCCACCAGCATTGCCCCGGGCCCGCGTGGGGCCGAGCCGAACGTAGAGAGAACCGTGCATAGCCAGACGGCTTTGCCGCCAGCCAGCCAGTCACGAGCCTGTTGCACCACCTGCAAATCGAGCTGTTTCATTGCTACAACCCCGCCATCAGTTTTTCCTTGCTGATCGGCAGGCTGCGCACCCGTTTGCCGGTCGCGTGATACACCGCATTGGCCACGGCAGCTGCAAGCCCGGTCACACCGATTTCGCCGATGCCCCGCGCACCGAACTCACCCAGGTTGTAGTCCGGATAATCGAGCAGCAAGACGTCGATATCCGGCTGATCCGCATGCACCGGCACTACGTACTCGGCATAGTTGTTATTGACCGGCATGCCACTGCGCGGGTCATATTCACCGGCTTCGAACAACGCCATGCCGATACCCATCACGATTGCGCCTTCCACCTGATTGCGTGCTGCCAGCGGATTGACCACTTTGCCCACGTCAATGGCACTGACCACCCGCGAGACGCGCAGGCTGGAAATGCCCGGATCCCAGCGCACTTCGACGAAATGCACACCGAACGAGCGGAAGGAATACTTGCCCGCCTCCGGCATGCCGCTTTGAAAATTACCCTCAGCGCGCGACAGGCGCTGCCCCTTCAGCACGTCGACAAAGCTGGCGCGCTGTTCGCCGATCACCAGTTGCCCGTTTTCGACCTTGATCGACTCGGCGTCCTGCCCGGCGAACACCGCATCCTTGCTGACAGCGTACTGACGCAGCTTCTGCAACGCTTCACGCGTGGCCCCGGCAATCGCCGGCATTACGCTGGCCGTCACCCATGAACCACCGGAAACAGGGCCGGCCGGGAATGACGAACTGCCCAGCTCTACTTCAACACGCTCAACGGGAATGCCGGTCAACTGGCTGACGGTCTGCGCCACGATGGTGTACGTGCCGGTGCCGATATCCTGCAAGCCACACTGGGCCAGCGCCGTACCGTCAGAACGCAGAATGACCCGCGCATCGGTGGGCACCTGATAGGCTTCCCAGTTGCAGGCGCCCATGCCGTAACAATGATTTCATCACCTTCACGCATCGAGCCGATATCGGCCTTGCGCGCGTGCCAGCCGAATCGCTCGGCGGCTTTGTCGATAGCTTCCGGCAGGTGATTGCTGGACCACGGCAAGCCGACGCTCTGATCCTTGTCGGCCAGGTTCAGCTTGCGAAATACCAGCGGGTCCATGCCACTGGCCAGGGCCATCTCATCGATGGCCGACTCCAGCGCAAACAGGCCCGGTGCTGCACCCGGCGCGCGCATGGAGGTTGGCGTACCGCGGTTGATAGAGCTGATCTTGTGGCTGACCAGCACGTTGTCGCAGGCATACAGGCTTTTGGTCACGCCACCGCAGTTTTCGGTGTAATCATCCAGCATCGACGTGTTGTTGAACGACTCGTGACGGATCGACACTAGCTTGCCGCTGGCATCGGTGGCCAGACGCAAGCGCTGGCGGGTCTCAGGACGATGGCCCACGGTGGTAAACATCTGCGCGCGTGGCAACACCAGTTGCACCGGGCGACCGGTAACCCTGGCCGCGGCGCAGGCTGCCACGGAGTGCGGCCATGGCCAAAGCTTGCCGCCAAAGCCCGAGCCTATGAACGGTGCGCGCACTTCAACGCGGTCGGGCGAAAGGTCGAAAACGTTGGCCAGCAGGTTGCGGTGGTTGACCACGCCCTGAGTGCTTTCGTAAACAAACAGCTTGCCGTCCTGCCACCACGCTGTGCTGGCGTGCATCTCCATCGGGTTATGCACTTCAACCGGCGTGGTGTAAGTCTGATCGACTTTGACTTTTGCACTGTCAAACGCGCTGTCCGGCTTACCCCGGTTGTGCCCGGCACCGCCATCACGGGCACCATTGACCCGCATGCCTTGGTCAAGGTCCTTGACCGCCGGGCGCTCGTCATACTCGACCGTCACGTGGTGGGCAGCCGCCCTCGCCTGCTCGAAGCTTTCGGCCACCACCAGAGCGACAAACTGGCCAGGGTAATAGACCCGGTCATCCTCGAACGGCAGGCGATGCTCGTCCGCCTTGCTGGCCGAAAGCATCTTGGCGAAGCTCAGCTTGGTGTTCGGAGTACGGTGCAAAGCAGGAAAATTGCCATGATGGAAGATATCGACAACGCCAGGCATCGCCTTGGCCTGCTGATCCTTTACGGCAACCACGCGCCCGTTGGCGATGGTGCTGTAGACGCCATAGGCATACAGCATCTTGCCCATCGGATGGTCTGCGGCATAGCGCGCCTGACCACTGACTTTCTTGCCGCCGTCGATACGACGCTGCGGCACACCAATGATGTTTTCGCTCATGAGAGATTCCTAGGCCGTGAGGTCACGAAGATTGCGGACAATGACCTGCTGACCCAGCGGGATCTTGAAGGCGTTATGTTCATAGGCCCGGGAGCCCTTCATCGCCAGCGCTGCGACCCGCGCAAAGGTGTCCATGTCAGCACGCTGACCGATCAGTGCACGTTCAGCCTCCACGGCCCGCCACGGCTTGGTACCCACGCCACCCAGCGCGATACGCGCATCGGTGATTCGCCTGCCGTCCATCACCAGAATCACTGCACTGGACGCCAGGGCAAACTGGTAAGAGGTACGGTCGCGCAGCTTGAGATAAGAAGAACGACCACCTGCCAGCGGTGCATCCAGCGTCACGTGGGTGATCAGCTCGTGGGCCGCCAGCGCAGTTTCACGCTGCGGCGTATCACCGGGCAGCAGATGAAAGTCGGCAAAAGGAATATCTCGCGAACCATTGGCCCCCTGAACGGTTACCTGCCCGCCGATGGCCGCCATGCCGACACACATGTCCGAAGGATGCGTTGCAATGCAGTGATCGCTGGTGCCCAGCACCGCATGCACACTGCGGTTCATGCCGCCGATAGCCGCACAACCGGAGCCCGGCTGGCGCTTGTTGCAGGCTGAAATACCATCGCGGAAATACGGGCAGCGCACCCGCTGCATGACATTGCCAGCGGTGGTGGCCTTATTGCGCAACTGGGTCGAAGCACCTGCCAGAATCGCTTCGGACAACACCGGATAGCGCTGCTGCACCAGTGGATGCCTGGCCAGATCAGTGTTGCTCACCAGCGCGCCGATGCGCAGACGCCCATCGGGCAGCGACTCGACCTGTTTCAACGCCAGATGATTGATGTCCACCAGTTGCTGCGGTTGCATCACATCCAGCTTGACCAGATCAAGCAACGTGGTGCCACCTGCCAGATAGAAGCGCTGCCCCTCACCCGACGCAGTGCTGAATGCCTGCGCGGGCGATGCAGCCCGAGCGTAATCGAACGTTCGCATCAGGCAGCTCCTCCCATCTTCGAACGCGCAGACTGCACGGCCGAGAGAATGTTCTTGTAGGCACCGCAGCGGCAGATATTGCCGCCCATGGCTTCTCTGACGCTGGCGTCATCGGAAGGGATGTTCGGGTCCTGGAGAATCGCGACCGCGCTCATTATCTGTCCAGACGTGCAATAACCGCATTGATAGGCATCGTGCTCCCAGAAGGCTTCCTGTACCGGGTGCAGCTTGCCGTTCTCGGCCAGGCCTTCGATGGTGATGATGCTGTCGCCCTGATGCTGGACGGCAATGGAAAGGCAGGAATTGATCGCTACGCCATTGACCAGCAGCGTGCAAGCACCGCACTGGCCATGGTCGCAGCCTTTTTTGGTGCCCGTCAGTTGCAGGCGGTCACGCAGCACGTCGAGCAGAACGGCGTTGGCCGGCACGTTCAGGGTATGAACCTGGCCATTGACCTTCAACTGGATGCGCTGCTCGCCCGCTGCAGGCGCGTCACTGTCTTCGATTACAGGAGCCGCCGGGGCTGCCTGCAGCATGCCGTCGGAGGGTATCCAGGTAGACAGCGTGGCCGCAGCAATGCCGGAAGCACCGAACTTCAAAAAGTTTCGGCGCGAAGGCTGCACGGCACTGCTGTCCACAGCAGAATCCTTGTGCTTTTTGGGTTCACTCATCAGGGTCACTCGGTAATAGCCGACGCTGCTGTAAAGCGCCGGGCGTTATTGTCTGGTCAGCGGCCTGGGCGTACTCCTGCTCAACGGCGTGCTGCCTTGATCTTTCATCGGGCTTTCATGGGTGATCAGAGCCAAAACGCTATCACCGATTAAGTGTTTAACTGGCCAGCGCTGGTAAAGTTCCAACTGTTTGACGGGCGTCTGCATCCGGAGATTGCAGCCACCACACATCAGAGTCGTGTATTGACACTAGCAGGTGGTCGGGATGCTGATTAGCCAGGCAAATCCACACACCCTTGTGAAACTGGCTCATGAATGCCGTGCGGCAGTTAAAAATGTGCGCGGGCGACGGGGTCTGGCGGATTGCCACATTCTGGCAAGCGGCTAAAGACCCGCGCATAAACGACGATATAGATGGGGGGCAGGCTGTGAAGCGTCTAAATCAAAGCATTCGCGCCCGATTTGATGATGGCATCTCGCAACCGAGGTGCACATTATGCGAAAATGCCGCGTCTTTGCCGGTATGCCACCGTGGGAATGTCGCAGCACGCGTGCATTAAATTGCACATCAGGCGTGCCTCCATGCCCCGATGCGGCGTCTCAGACTCCGTGAACAGGCTGACCAGGTGTGTTTTCTGGAGGATGCCGAGGGGTGATATTCCCGGGCGTCACCGCACACCAACAGAGCAAATGTCACTCATGACGCTGAATCCAATGATGATAAGAAGTCAGCGCAGCAGGACATAAATTGAGGTCTCGAGCGGTATTATATTGGCCTTGTATGTCCACCTCTAGTCCCTGTGGGTGCGAGCGTTTGTCGCAGGCTTCGATGCATGTGACAGGCCGTTTCTTCAGGAGTAGTCGGCGGATGGCGTTTATCAGATGGATGACAGAATGTTTAAAAAAGTGAACACGGCCCTGCTGGGTCTGGCCATTTCCATGGGCCTGATGCCCGTGCAGGCGGCTGAAACCAAGAAAGTCGACGTATTGCTCGTCGGCGGCGGCATCATGAGTGCAACGCTTGCGGTCTGGCTCAACGAGCTGGAGCCGAGCTGGTCGATGGAAATGGTCGAGCGCCTCGATGGCGTGGCCGAAGAAAGCTCCAACGGCTGGAACAACGCCGGTACCGGCCACTCGGCCCTGGCCGAGCTGAACTACACCCCGGAAGACAAGAACGGCAACGTTGATATCTCCAAGGCCATCGAGATCAACGAAGCGTTCCAGATTTCCCGTCAGTTCTGGTCGTGGCAGGTCAAGACCGGCGTTCTGAAGAACCCGCGTTCGTTCATCAACTCCACGCCGCACATGAGCTTCGTGTGGGGCGACAACAACATCCAGTTCCTGCGCAAGCGTTACGCAGCATTGCAGGCCAGTCCGCTGTTCAGCGGCATGCAGTACTCCGAAGACCACGAGCAGATCAAGAAGTGGGTTCCATTGATGATGGAAGGTCGTGACCCGGCGCAGAAGCTGGCCGTGACCTGGAGCCCGATTGGCACCGACGTCAACTTCGGCGAGATCACCCGCCAGTTCGTCGCCAATCTGAAAGCCAAGCAGAATTTCAATCTGCAGTTGTCGAGCGAAGTCGAAGACATCAATCACAACGACGACGGCACCTGGCGCGTCAAGTACAAGAACCTGAAAGACGGTACTGTCACCGAGACCGACACCAAGTTCCTGTTCATCGGCGCTGGCGGTGCTGCCCTGCACCTTCTGCAGGAATCCGGTATTCCTGAAGCCAAGGAATACGGCGGCTTCCCGGTCGGCGGTTCGTGGCTTGTCACCGACAACCAGACTCTGGCCATGCAGCATATGGGCAAAGCCTACGGTATCGCGTCGACTGGCGCGCCACCCATGTCGGTTCCGCACCTTGACACCCGTGTTCTGGATGGCAAGCGCGTGATCCTGTTTGGCCCGTTCGCGACCTTCTCGACCAAGTTCCTGAAAAACGGCTCCTACTTCGACCTGCTGACCAGCACCACCACGCATAACGTGTGGCCGATGACTCGCGTTGGTATCGAACAGTACCCGCTGATCGAATACCTGGCAGGTCAGGTAATGATGTCTGACGACGATCGCTTCGCTGCTCTGCAGCAGTACTTCCCGAACGCCAAGAAAGAAGACTGGCGCCTGATGCAAGCCGGTCAGCGCGTACAGATCATCAAGCGTGACGAAGAAAAAGGCGGCGTTCTGAAGCTGGGTACCGAAATCGTTGCTTCCAAGGACGGCTCCATCGCCGGTCTGCTGGGCGCATCGCCAGGTGCTTCGACTGCAGCGCCGATCATGCTGGGCGTGCTTGAGAAAGTCTTCAAGGACAAGGTAGCGACTCCGGAATGGCAGGCAAAGCTGCGCCAGATCGTGCCTAGCTACGGCACCAAGCTGAACAACAACCCGGATCGCGTTGCCGAGGAATGGGCTTACACAGCCGAAGTCCTGCAACTGACTCCACCGCCGCCGGTGAACAAGACAGGTAATGCTCCAACACCTGCACCTGCTGCACAGCCAGCGAAAAGCAATCCAGCCAGTGACATGGCGCTCTAAGGCTTTCACAGCTTGAAGCAAAGCCCCGCCAGACAATGTCTGGCGGGGCTTTTTTGTAATTGGCGCCTTCTGGCCGAAAAAACAGTTAAAGCCACGCATCCTCTTGGCACCTGTTATGGTGGCACACCTCCTTCACTCTCTGGCTTGCATCAGCAGAGCTGTATTATCCAGGTCTCCACGCCGCACCTTCGCGGCAACCTCGCATTTTCTTGCGCTGTCCATCCGGGCTGTTGATCGCTCAAAGTTTTGTCACGGCTGACAAAAACTATCCGAATCGCTCTTTGTGCTTAACGACTGCATGTCGTACCAAGGCAGCGGCAGGCTGTTTCCGGTTGAAATACCCTATGGAGTTCACGCAAATGATCGAGCCCATGCTGGCTGCAGGCCCAGATGCAGCGCTTGAAGCCGCGCTTGCCGAGTGTGCCCGTGAACCGATTCGGGTGCCCGGCGCAATCCAGCCTCATGGCGTGTTGCTCAGCGTTGCAGGCAACCCGCTGTGTATCGAACAAGTCAGCGCCAATTGCGCAAATGAGCTTGGGCTGGACAGCGACGCGTTGCTGGGCAGGCCCCTGTCATTGTTGTTATCGCCCGAGCAGGCGACGATTATCGAAAATGCGTACCACCACCCTGCTGCTCCACACATTGATCCGATACGACTGACGCTGGGAAGCGCTCACTACAGTGCTTCGCTGCACCGTACCGATGACGTGCTGATTATCGAACTGGAACCCTTCGTCGAAGCCGGCCACGAACAGTCCAGAATCATTACCCGTGTATTGCGCAACCTGCAGGCAGCGACCACGCTGGAAACGCTGTTCGATATCAGTGTTCACGAGATTCAGGCACTTACCGGCTACGACCGGGTGATGATTTACCGGTTCGAGCCCGAGGGGCATGGCAAAGTCGTTGCCCAGGCGTTGACCGGGCTATTACCCAGTTACAGTGGTTTGAACTTCCCAGGCTCGGATATTCCTGCCCAGGCGCGAGAGCTGTATCGTTTGAACTGGATTCGGGTGATTCCGGACGCAACCTACGTTCCCGTCCCCCTGATACCGACACTGCGACCTGCAACAGGCCAGCCACTCGATCTGGGCTTCTCGACGCTGCGTAGCGTGTCCCCTGTTCACTGCGAATACCTCAAGAACATGGGCGTGCGCTCATCGATGAGCATCTCGCTGCTGGACGGCGGCGAACTTTGGGGTCTTATCGCCTGTGGGCATCCTGAACCGCTGCTGGTGTCCAGAGAGCTGCGCGATGCCTGTGCAATGATCGGGCAACTGTTGTCGGTGAAAATTTCCGCAATTGTTGCAACTGATATCCAGCGCGAACGGGAAGAGAAAGTTGTCCTGCTCGGGCAACTGGCAGACGCAATGAGTCGTGCCGACCATGAAATCCTCGACGGCCTGGTGAGCCGACCCGAACTGCTTCAGTCCTTGACACTGGCGGACGGCGTCGCGGTTTTGATTGACGACCGGGTTCACCTGTTCGGCGTATGCCCTACGACCGAGCAGGTGCAAGCGCTGTATCTCTGGATTCGGGACACAGGGCTGGCACGCCAGCGGTCGACGCAGCGAACTACAGGCTTGCAGGGTCTGGGTGTTTTTCATACCCACTCCATGTACAAGGAGTATCCCGAAAGCGCGGCCTACAGAGATGTCGCGAGCGGCGTGATTGCCTTTACATTGCCCAAGCCGATTGATAACGCGGTCATGTGGTTTCGTGCTCAGCTCACCTCGACAATGAACTGGAGCGGAAACCCGGCCCACCATGTGAGTACCAGCCCGGAAGGCTCCGCACGCCACCGCTTGCGCCCGAGACAGTCTTTCGACGCGTGGGAACAGCAGGTCACAGGCATCGCCAGCCCCTGGTCGCGGGGCGATCTTTATGGTGCTGAAGACATACGCCGCTCAGCGCTGGAGAACGACCTGGAGCGCCAGGTTCAGCGCGAGCAGGAGGCGGTGCGTTTGCGCGATGAGCTGGTCGCGGTGGTGTCCCATGACCTGCGCAACCCGATGTCGATCATCATGCAGTGCGGCATGATGCAGCGATGGGCAATCGGCGATACACACTCTGAAAACCGCAACATCCGGCGCGCACTGGGCACCATCGAGAAAGCGACAACCCGCATGAACAGTCTTCTTGAAGACTTGCTCGATACCGCACAGATTGAAGCAGGCCGTTATCAGCTCTCACGCTTGCCGCTGGGTGTCACCAGTCTGCTTGAAGAGGCATGCAGCCTTCTGGTCATGCTGACTACTGAAAAGAATATCGAACTCAATTGCACCGCCGCGCAGGGTCTGGTCATCAATGCGGATCCGGAGCGAATCTTTCAGGTGCTTTCCAACCTGGTGGGTAACGCCATCAAGTTCACCCCCAAAGGTGGCCGAATCAACATCGATGCGGTCGCCAGTGAAAATGAAGTCCTGTTCAAGGTCAGTGATGACGGGATAGGTATCCCGGCGGAACACTTGCCCTATATTTTCCAGCGTTATTGGTCTGTCAAGGAAGGCAACCCACGAGGCAACGGCCTGGGTCTTTATATATGCCAGGGTATTATCACCGCCCACGGTGGACGCTTGTGGGCCGAAAGCTCAGTCGATTCGGGAAGTGTATTTTCCTTCACGCTGCCTATGCATGAGGGGCAGGATGTCATTGGCGAGGCGACGTTTTTAAAACGGAGCGGCACGACTCATCGACTGGCGCAATCGATCTCCAGCAAACTGGAGCGCCAGCAACTGGAAGATCGCCTGACCCGAGCGGGGCTGCTGAACGAACTGAACCATCGGGTCAAAAACACCCTGGCAACCGTTCAGGCCATCGCCTCTCTCACGGTCAACAGCTCTGCCTCACTGGAGTCCTTTCGCAAAAGCTTCGATGCACGTCTGTTTGCACTGAGCCAGGTGCATGATGCCCTGGCCCGGGCAGAGTGGATATCCACTGAACTGGTCGACCTGATCGAGCAGCTTCAAGCGGTAAACGCGGGGGCGCACAAGATCAGCTTCACAGGCAATCCGGTAACTCTGGAGCCGCGCGTGTCATTGACGCTCTCAATGGTTCTGCACGAACTGATGGCTAACGCGGTGCAGCATGGTGCACTTTCATCAGCAGCAGGCCAGGTGACGGTGAGCTCCACCCTGGACGCCGGGCACAATCCTCCCACGCTGAAGATCGAATGGAGTGAAACAGGCGGCCCGCCGATTGGCGCAAGCACGGTAAAAGGCTTTGGCTTTCGCTTGATACGCCGCAGTATCGAACGGGAACTCAAAGGCAAGGCTGACATTCAGTTCGCCAGCACAGGCATTATCTGGTCGATGCTGATCCCTTGGCCAGACAAACCGGAAGGCAGCTTATGAGTTCAGAATCAGACGACCATACCTCGCTCCCCAAAGTGCTGCTGGTCGAGGACGAGACAATGCTCGCAATGCTGATGGAGATGATGCTTGAGGACCTGGGGTTCGCTACCGCTTACCACGCCAGTTCGCTTGGCGAAGGCATTGAATACGCGCGCAACGGCGACTACGACCTGGCCATTCTGGATATCAATATCATCGGCGGTAACTCATTCCCGATCGCAGCGGCCATTGCCCATCGCGGCATACCCTTCATGTTTTGCTCCGGGTATGGGCGACTGGGCATCCCCGAGGTATGGGTTGACCGGCGCTGCGTCGCCAAACCGTTCAGTGCAGAGCAGTTGAATGAAGCCTTGAGCGAACTGCTTCAGGCCTGACCGGGTCAGCTCTCAATCAGCCTGTTATCGGCTGGCGAAGGTTTACGCTCACGGTAAGTCGCCACCACCACCAGCACCAGCAACACCGCGAGCAGCACTGCGGACGACCCTATCGTGCCGAAATCCAGCCCGCCCTTCTCGTAGGGCTTGGTCAGCACATCACCCAGCGTTGCCCCGAATGGCCTCGTCAACACAAAGGCTATCCAGAAAAGCATGATCGAGGACAGTCTGGTAGTGAAATGCAGGACGACGACCAACGCTATCGCAGAACCGATCAGCACTGCCCCCCCGGCAAAACCGAGCCCCGAGTCGTCGGCCAGATAATCGCCGAGCGCTGTGCCCAGCGTGTTGGAGATGAGAATCGCGAACCAGTAAAAAAAGCTCACCTTTCAGCGTCGATACTCTGTCTACCGACAACGATTTCTCGCTGACATACCACGCGCAAAAAATGGCCATCAGCAGGGTAATCAGGATTGCAGAACCCGTTGCGTATCCAAGCCCGAGTGTTCGGTCCATGAAGTCCGACATCGTGGTGCCTGCGGTACTGGTGGAAAGAATGACCAACCAGTAAAGCATCGGGTGATAACGTTTTGCGGCAAGCTGTGTCACGAGCGTGGCTACAAACAGGCTTATCAGTATCAGAGAGCTGATCGCATACCCGACATCAAGCGTCATCGACAATAAGTCGCCCGCTGTTTCGCCAAGTGTGGTCGCGCAGATCTTCATGATCCAGAACGCCAGGGTTATCTGGGGCAGTTTGTTCATTGTGTCTACCTGGATGATCAATGGAGGCGTGTTTCGCAGAGCGCGAATGTCGCCATGATCAGGCTCCAGATGTTTGAAATGTGTGAGGCCGAAATGAAAAACTGATTGAAGCAGGCAGGGACTCGCATAAAAAACAGGCCGGGTTGCCCCAGCCTGTTCACATCACGAAGCGATCGTGGTTTCCTCTGGGCCCGGCCACTCGCTGTCCGGCACATCATAGATGTCGCCGTTCTCGACGCCGTCAATCTCGTACTGGGTCAGGTAGTCCCTGAGGTGATCGGAGAAGCGGTCAACGCGCGTTTCCTGCTTGCCTTCCTCGATCAGACCGGGAATCAGCAACGCCAGAGCGCCCACGCCGGCTGCGGCAATACCAAGGCTGCCAGCGAGCAGCGGCAAGGCACGGACCACGCTGCCCGTCAGTTGCAGAACGCCCGCAGCGCCTTCAGCTGCAGATGCCAGACCTGCCATAGCGCCAAGAGATCCGGCAGTGATGCTCATGCCACCGGCAACCAGCTCGCCTCTTCTGATCGACTTCACTCCATCAAAGATGCCGTAAGCACCCGCAGCCACACCGGCAAGTCCACCGAGCCCCTTCGCGGCGTTTTCCAATTTCGACAGATTAGTCGTGATGTCCTTGTAAACGTCCGGCTCCAGTACGTCCTTGATGTCCTTGAACATGGTCGTGACGTTCTTGATGCCGCCCTCGACCAGCAACGTTGCGCTTTGTACCGAACCGGCAGTGATGTCGACGATTTGCCGATCAGTCAGGGCCCCCGCGCCATTTGCACCTTTAGCAATGGTGATACCGGCCATGAACAGGCCGCTGACGCCATGCAGGACTCCGGCACCGGAAGCGGCCTTTATCGACGAGTTATCGCTGAACAGGCCCAGCTCGGAAATGGACTTGGTGCCCTGACGCAGCAAATCCCAATTGCCCCTGAAAACGCCAAGAATCTGGTCAGACGTAGCGGGTTTGCCATCGGCATTCATCAGCAGTTCGGGGTTGCTCTTGCTGATCTCGTCGATCAGTGCCTTGACCTTCTCCTCATCCAGCGCTTCACTGCCTTCCTTGCCGAACGCTTTTTTCAGGTCCTCGAAGCTGGCATCGTTGAAGACGTTCTCCTGAGCAATCGCGGTGTAGTTCTCTGTCAGCTTGTCGTCGTATTTACCCGTGAACTCTGGGTTCAGCGCGGCGTTGTACATCGCAACTTCCATGCTGAACTGGCTGGTCGCCACTTCAAAGCTTTCAGTCATGCTGAACTGGCTGGTCGCCACTTCAAAGCTTTCAGTTTTCAACAGCTCTTTGAGGCGCTCACCGGACACCAGCGATTTTTCATAGAAGGCCTCGAAATCCTTGTTATGCGAGGATTTCTGCACTGCTTCCTGAATTTCGCCCGGTTTGCTGAAACCCAGCGCGCCCTGAACGCTTTGCGCCGAGCTGTAGAACTGAGCAAGCGCTGTCTGCTGGTCGGTCTTGCCATCCTTGGTATTGGCGTCCCACAGCTTGTCCAGCGCAGCACCGGTCTTGATATCGTTGTCGTAAGTACTTTGCAGCGCGCGCTTGAGCCCGTCGCTGCCCTCCAGCACCTTGCTTGCCTCGCTGGTGGCATTCTCGTTATAGAACTTGACTACTGCGGCATCCTTTTCAAGCATCGCTACATGTTTGTTGACATCATCGAGCAGCTTCTGCGCATCGGGATGACTGCGTACATTGTTGGCGATCTGGACCTTGGATTTGTCGTCCTTCCACATCCCGGCACCGCTGCCCTGCACGATCAGACTCTGTGCAGCCTTGAGTTCCTGAAGTACCGCAGCCTTCTGCTCTGCGCTGTAATTTTGCGGGTTATCGAACACATCCTTGTTGAGCGGGTCGGTGTTGACCTTAGCCAGCAGATTGCCCTCGGCAACGGCTTCCAGCAATGTACCTACCGCCCCGACGTCCTTCGGCGAAGCCGTCTTGATGAAGGCCTGAATGTCACCGCGGCTGGCCTTGCCATCTGTGCCCTGCTCCAGGGGACTCTTCGCATTGTCGAGCAACGCAAAGGCACCGGGTTGCGACCAGAAGTCCAACGCTTCCTTGACCTCATCACTCAACTGAGGGTTTTTCTCTTTGTAGGCTGTCAGTGCTTCAGCGTTAAAATCCGAAGAGCCGGTCTTGCCTTTGATCGCGTCGTAATTTTCGTCGATGATCGCCGCATATCTGGCGATCTGCCTTGAAGCCTCATCGGCGTCAGGGTTGGCCTTGAGAAAATCCTTGTAACTACCGATCTCCTCGCTCTTTTTCAGCTCGGGTAGCGCGGCGAAGCCCAGCTTGCCAAAATCCTGTAACCGTCCGGCCTCGGTGCCATGCTTTGCCTCGGCGCCCTTGGTGAAGCCATCAATGCTGCTGTTGAACACCTGGCCACCTGACTGAGCCTCGCCCTTCTCGTTGTACAGGGTCACCCGGTCAAGCACCTGGGCCGCACGAAACGCGGCATTGGCATCTTTTTCGAAATCGCCGACCCGCTCCTTGAGCATGTCCTTGACGCCGCTCTGGTTGCCCAGATTCTTCAACAACGGATTAGCGTCGATGATCTCTTCGGCCGAACGCTTGTCATCCTTGGGCAACTCCCACAAAAAACCGAGTTTCTCGGCCTGTTCACGTGCTTCCTTGTTGTCACCCACTGACGACACATTGGTCATCTCGCCCTTGAGGCTTGCAAACCCGTCCTTGCCAAAGTCCTGCAGGCGACCGGCTTCAGTACCGTTCTTCGCCTCGCCACTCTTGGTGAAACCGTTAATGCTACCGTTCGCTACATCGCTACCGACAATCCGCACGCCGTTGCCATCGAACTGTTCGATGTGAGCCAGCACCTGGGTCGCGCGATAGGCTGCGTCGGCATCGCGCTCGAAATCGCCGACCTGCTCCTTGAGCATGTCCTTGACGTCACTCTGGTTACCCAGATTTTTCAACAACGGGTCACTGTCGATTATGGCCTGCGCGTCGCGCTCGTCACCTTTCGGTCGCTCCCACTGAATGCCCAGTTTCTCGGCCTGCTCACGGATGGCAGGGTCGTCAGCCGGGGATCGCACCTCATGCAGTTTGCCTTTCAGACTGGAAAAACCGAACTTGCCGAAATCCTTCAAACGACCCGCTTCGCTGCCATGCTTCGCGTCGCTGCTGCTGGTATACCCGTCGATGCGATTATTGCCGATGTCGTTACTGGCCAGACGGTTACCATTGGCGTCAAAGGTCTCAATGTGTTCAAGCAATTGCACAGCCCGGAATGCGGCGCTCGAATCCTTGGTGTAATCGCCCACCTGAGCGATCAGGTTCTGTTTGGCTTCGCCACGGTCGCCTCGTCCGCCCAGACTTTTGAGCAACGGGTTGTCATCAATGATTTCCTGTGCAGAGCGCTTGTCATCTGAAGGTAACTCCCACTGGATACCGGCATCCCTGGACTGCTGCACGGCCTGCTCCCAGGCCTTGGCGTCTACCGGGTCTTTTGGTTTTTCAGTGGTGATTTTGCTGACGGAGGTCATTGTCTTTATCCTTCCATTGGTCACCAGAAAAATCACAGCGACAACTGCTGCCCGCGCAAAAGAACGAGCTGCGCCATGAGTCAGACTGGTGCGAGCTGGGCCTGACTAAAAGGCAGAGGCACGGGACCTGATCAAAGACCAGGCATCCGCTATCACACGCGATTAAATCGGACTTGCGTTAAGAAGGGATGACACAGACCGGAAAGTTACCTCGAAACAGTTATCTCAGCGCCCTCATTACGCAACGCGTTACGGGTAACAAGACGATTTACTTCTGATGACACCCTGACAAGTCATACAGCCTTGAAGGCACGGTCAATACAGCACATTTCCGGTTTTTCACATGAATATCTCAACGGTCCAGGGCCCGAAGTCGTCGAACTCACCGAGACGCTTTATGAGGGTTGTAGAAAATTATCGCTCACTCGACAGACGGTACTCGGGTTGACCGGCAAATGGTGTCCATTACTACGGGCGTGGTTTATGCATGGCTAACTAAACGGTCACATCAGCTAATTAAGATTCAGCGTCCCACCCGAGCAGACGCGTCAAGCTCATCGAGCTGACGTTACGGGATGTAAGCAGATCAAAAAAACCGTTTACAGATCAATACCTCATGCTCCTGCAAGGTGCGGTAGCACAGCTGTTACTTCTGATACAGGTCTAAGCATGGATTTTGAAACAGGCGGCCCGGGTAAAACGGTCGATATCAGAACACGTGACGCTCTCCAGGGGCAGGAAGCTATCCGCTTCGGCTCTTTTGTGCTGCACCCGCAGCAGCAGCTGTTGTTCAGGCACTCGCAGCCGGTACCGCTGGGCAGTCGCGCCATGTCTCTGCTGGTGGCATTCGCAACACGCCCCGGCGAACTGCTGGAAAAGGCCGAATTGCTGACACTGGCCTGGCCAAAGGCAGTGGTGGAAGAATGCAACCTGTGCGCGCAGATCGTGACGTTACGCAGAACGCTGGAAGAGCAGGACGATTTCACCTATATCGTCACCGTGCCAGGCAGGGGTTATCGATTCAGCGCCCCGGTGAGCGTTCAACCAGCAACCGCTCCTGCGCTACCTGCACCTGCACCTGCACCTGCACCTGCACCTGCAAAAGACACATTTGCTGCGGCACCGGCGATAAAGCGCCAGGTGCTGGGCCGTGATGCGCTGATCCGTCAGTTGCATGAACTGACGCTGGAGCGTCGCTTGCTGACCTTGACCGGACCTGGCGGCGTGGGCAAGACCACCGTGGCGCTGGCGCTGGCAGATAGCCTGGCTGCACATGCCTCGTTGAGCACCGCATTCGTCGACCTGACGCCGGTCAGCTGCGCTCAGCCTGTCGTGGGCAGGATTGCCTTCGCCCTGGGTTTAAGCACTGAAAACGAACAGCCGCTGCGTGACATCCCGCCCTCACTGGCAAAGCGGCCGCAATTGCTGGTACTGGACAACTGCGAGCATGTACTTGATGAAACCGCCTCTGCCGTAGAAGCATTATTGGCCAATGCCCCACTGTGCTGCGTAGTGGTCACCAGCCGTGAGCCCTTACGCGTACAAGGCGAATGGGTGCATGAACTCAGCCCCCTGCAAGTACCGGACGAAAACCAGACTATCAGCGCCGAGACTGCCATTGCCTACTCGGGTGTGGAACTGTTTGTCACACGTGCCCGAGAGCAGGACCCCGCATTTGTGTTGACTGACAGCGATACCGAAGCGGTCGCAGCCATCTGCCGCAAACTGGACGGCAATCCGTTGGCAATCGAGCTGGCCGCTGCACGCGTCAGGACATTCGGCATTGCCGATCTGGTCGGGCTGCTGGACGGCAGTTTTCGCTTGCAGATGACCGGACTGCGCACCGCGTTACCGCGTCAGCGTTCGCTAAGCGCTACGCTGGACTGGACCTACGGCATGCTCACCGAACACGAGCAGGCACTCCTGCGCCAACTGTCCATTTTCAATGGCTCATTCACGCTTGATGGCGTCATGGCAATCGTCAATATCGGTTTGCCGGATGTACGCATGACGCTACCGATGCTGGAAAGCCTGCTCGAAAAATCCCTGCTCGGAACCTTTGACCACAGCCAGGGCAAGCGCTTTCGACTGTTGGAAACCACGCGCCTATATGCTCATGACAAGCTCGTTCAGCTCGATGATGTGCCGCGTTTGTGCCGCGCCCACGCCCAGTGGGCACTGCGCCTGCTCAACCAGGCCAGACTCGATCTCGATCAGCTGACACAAGACGTCTGGACTCAGCGCTACGCCGCAGAGATCGACACCATTCGCGCAGCACTGACCTGGGCCTTTTCAGCCGCGGGTGATCGACAACTTGGTGTAGAACTGACCCTGAGCAGCTCACCCCTGTGGCTCAGGCTGTCGCTGGTGCGCGAGTACCAGGACTGGGTCAGCCTCGGTACACCGCGTCACGTCGAAGAAAAGGCGCAGATGGATCGTCGTCAGCGTATGCGCTTGTTGACCATGTCTGGCAGTATTTTGATGCTTACCTACGGTGCCGGGCAGAAAATGCGCGAGGTCTGGCAACAGGTCAGTGAGGATGCCGAAGTGCTCAACGACTCCGAGTATCGCCTGCGCGCTTTGTGGGGCCAATGGAACGACCACACCTGTAGCAACAGGCACCGCGAGGCTCAAGAGGTAGCCTTGCGATTCCTCGCGCTGGGCAAGGATTACAGAATCGCCGACTGCCAGTTGCTGGGCAGGCGAATGCGCGCCACCAGCGCGTTTTACATGGGCGATATGAAAACCGCCGGGCAGGCGATCGAAGAAGCTCTGGGCGCTTCAAGGTCTGCTTCGTCACATATCATCGACATGCATTTCGACCAGCGAATTGCCGCACAATCATTGCGTGCCCAGGTACAGTTGCTGGTTGGCAATACCGGCCAGGCGATGGTTGCCCTGGACACCAACGTGAAGCAGGCCATTGCCCTGAGTCACCCCGCGACGCTCTGGTATACCCTGGCCATCAGTGCGATCCCCGCAACGCTGATTGCAGGTACGTTGCACAAGACACGTCACTTTCTGGATGTGCTTAAAAAAAGCAGCGAACGGCAACCGCTGCATATCTGGCGTCAGTTGACCAGTTGCTACGAGAGTATCCTGCTGATCCGTGAGGGCAACCCGGCAGCAGGCGTGCCATTGCTGGGAGAAGCCTTTCAACAGCTGCGCAACCATGTGGAAACGCCGCTGTGTTCGATGCTGCACACCGAGTACGTGTCAGGTCTGGCCGCGCTGCGGCTTGAACCCCTTGCGCTGGAAACGCTGGATGAAATTCACATCAACGCTGTTGAACACCATGATCGTTGGTATTTGCCGGAGATCATGAGAGTCAAGGCACAGCTGATGCTCAGTCAGCCACACACTCATGCGCTGGAAGAGGTACGCAAGATGCTGACCCAGGCACTGGACATCGCTCGGCAGGACGGTACACATTTCTGGGCCTGGCGCATCAACGCCGACCTCAACCGCCTGAAAATCGCGCCCGGTACACCAGCCCCTCGTCATTGCCCGGCGGTACATTGAAACACGGCGTCAGGCGTAAGGCGTCAGATCAGCCGCCGCGCCACCAGCGCATCGGCCACTGCCTGAAACGTATTTTCCGGCACCGGATCACCAGCTACGCTGCGCCGGGCGATCATTTCGGCGAGACTTGCGTCGGGCCAGCGGGCAATGCCCAGCGACAAGGCCTCTGCCAGCAAGGTGCTCGAATCCTGTGAGGAGGCACGACAGACCACTATCGGCACCGGTGTCTCACCGCGCACATAGCGTACGCCCACCACCCAACCTCCGCTGTCGCCAATCACCAAGGAGGCGCGCCCCAACCCAAGCTTTGTGGCCAGTGCCTGCATTTCGCGACGCTGACGCTGGCGTTCGCGCTTGACCATGGGGTCGCCATCAATGTCCTTGCGTTCGCGTTTCTGCTCGCTATGGCTCATTTTCATTTCACGGCCGAACAGCCAGCGTTGCATCAGCACGTCTACCGCGCCGACCAGCAGAAACGCTGCAAGCACGGTGAATACCAGTGGTTTGAGGACCAGATAGAACGTCGACTCGATGCAGCCTTCGCCGCATCGCGATGACTCCATCAGGGCCTGCAGCGCCTGGCGGCCGACGACATAGAATGCCAGCGCCAGTAACACAACCTTGACCAGCCCCTTCAGAAATTCGATCAGGTTGCGCATCGCGAAAATGCGCTTGAATCCCTCGGTAGGGTTGATACGTTTGATATCCGGCTGAATCGGCTCGATCGAAAACACCACGCCGCGCATGGTCACGATGTTGGTCAGGATCACCGCGCTGACAGTCACGGCTACCACTGGCACTGTAATGCCGATGACAATCTGCTCGGCGTGATCGAGCAGCCGTGGCCAGACCTCTGCAAACGGCTCGATATAGATCAGTGCGGTCAGATCTATCAGTGCCTCGACCTGCGCACGTGCCTTGGGCAGCAGCACCGATATGCACAAGGTACACAGCAGGATGACCATGCCCGACACGAGGTCCTGGCTCTTGGCAACCTGCCCCTTCTTGCGTGCATCGCGCAGCTTCTTGTCCGAGGCCGGCTGGCTTTTTTCCTCGCTCGACTCACTCATCCCGGGCCCTCGCTGGCCAGCGTTTTCAGAACCTCGACCGTTCCTCGAAATTGCGCCAGTTGGTCAATCATGACCGGAATCAGAAACCCGATATAAACAACCATCAACACCGCAAAAAACAGGTTCTTGACCGGCAGTGAAAGGTCAAAAATATGCAGGCTGGGTGCCATGCGCGACAGGTACGCGAGCATCAGATCAGTGATCAGCATCGCAATCAGCAAGGGCGCGACCATCAGCACACCAATGCGCATCACCTGGTCGAGAATGGCCAGAATGGAGGTCAGGGCAGCGCTGCTGAACAACGGCGTGAACTCGGTGACTGGCCAGAGCTGATAGCTATGGTAGTAACCGTCGACCATCAGAATAAAGCCGCCCGACATGAAAAACAGTGTAATGAGCATGACGGTCAGCAGCGTGGCCATCACGCTCGCTTCCCCCTGCCCCAAAGGGTCGACCAGCTGCTCCATGGTCGAACCCCGTTGCAGGTCGATCAGTTCGCCAGCCACCTCGGCAGCCCAGAACGGTATGCCGAACAACAGGCCGATCAGCAGCCCGATCAGCAACTCCTTGATCATCAGCCCCGCGAGGAAAAAACCGCTGTGCTCGGGCATAGAAGTGAACGCCGAGAACACCGGCAAGATCATCGGCACCGAGATCGCCACTGCCACGCAGCCACGGATCATACCGGTCAGGCCCAGACGATTGAATGCCGGGGTAATGATCACCACACCCATCGCCCGCGAAGCTGCCAGCGATGCGGAACTGATCACCGGATAAGCGATGTCGATGAACGCATTGGTCAGATCAGCGCCCATGACGACTCATCGGGTCCACAAGGGAAAGTTGTCCAGCACCTGATTGCCCAGCTCTGCCACCTGCCCGGCCAGCAACGGCCCGACAAACACGATCACCAGCAATACCGCTACCAGCTTGACCACTTGCGGCAGTGTCTGGTCCTGGATCTGGGTCAGTGCCTGTAACAGGCCCACACTGAGGCCGACGACAATGGCCACGATCAACGCCGGAGCGGAGAGCAGCAAGACAGTCATCAGCGCCTTGTTCATCAGCGAGAGAAAAACATCCTGGCCCACAGCGTCAGCCTCCGTAGCTCAGGATCAGACCGTGCATCAGTCTTGACCAGCCACTGAGCGCCACAAACAGAAAAATCTTCAACGGGATTGAAATCAAGGTGGGCGAGACCATCGACATGCCC
Source organism: Pseudomonas sp. Pme6b (assembly GCF_058129925.1). Taxonomy (NCBI): domain Bacteria; kingdom Pseudomonadati; phylum Pseudomonadota; class Gammaproteobacteria; order Pseudomonadales; family Pseudomonadaceae; genus Pseudomonas; species Pseudomonas sp. Pme6b. The sequence continues at coordinate 2,970,719 of NZ_CM176704.1, read as the reverse complement.
ATCGCCATGAGCACATTGGAGACCAACAGATCGACGACCAGAAACGGGATATAGAGCAGAAAACCGATCTCGAAGGCACGGGTCAGTTCAGAGCTGACGAACGCCGGAATCAGCACGACAAGATCGTCATCGCACAGATCGGCTCGCGCTTCGGGCGACCATATGGTTTCAGTGGCCTGGACGAAAAAACCGCGTTCGCTTTCATTGGCGAACTTCGAAAGGTGCGCCTGTAATGGCGGGCGCAAGGCGCTGCCGAGTTCCTCCAGTTGCTGGACATTCTGCAGGCTCAGATCGCGGCCTTGCACCTCCCGGTACATGTCACCGATCAGCGGCGTAGTCACGTATACCGACAGAATCAGCGCAATGCCGTAAAGCACCAGATTGGGCGGCGTCTGCTGCACGCCCAGCGCATTGCGGATCAGAAACAGCACCACGGATATCTTCATGAATCCCGTCAGCGTCACGACGGCCAGTGGAATCAAACCGATAGTAGCGACGACCAGAATGATTTCGATCAGGTTCGGCTGGTAACCGTTCATGAGGCAGTGAAACCCAGCAGTCGCACACCCAGACCGTCGCCGATACTCACCAACTCGCCACGGCCTATACGGCGGCCATTGACCATCAGGTCCACCTCATCGTGCCTCGAACCGGCCAGCGGCAACAGGCTGCCCGGCGCCATCTCGCGAAGTTGCGCCAGCGTCAGTTCAACGCTGCCCAGTTGGCAGACCAGCGTAAGCGGCAGCTCATCCAGCGAAGTATCCAGATCGGAACCGTCGGTCATTTCACTCATCGAATCGTTCCTGTTGAAAGTGTGGGAGACATAATGGGGACTGACGGTGCGCAGAGGCCCCAGCCATTCGAGGGTTTCACCCTGGTGCCTGGCAACCGTCCGGTAGCGCTTGCCCAGTCGCAGCAGCACCTGCGTGTCGGCCAGGGTGTCGAGCATGACCACATCACCCGGCACCAGACTGTGCAGCTCTGCGGTGGTTAATGGTGCCTGCCCGGCCTCGACACTCAACGTGAGCACCAATGCATCAAGCGGCTGCGGTCTTGTAACGGCGTTACGGTCGAGCAGCGCGATGACGTGCCGCGCGCTGTCAGCATTCAAATGTATTTCCAGCGCCTGTGCCTGCCCCTCATCCGGCCGCACTTCCAACGCGAGCCTGAGTGGATTTTCAAGTGGATGTGCAGGCCACGGGAGCACCTGAACAGGCTCGCCCGATAATGTTTCCAGAGGCTCGATCCAGCTCAGCCAGGCCTGCTCCAGTAACAAGGTGTCGGTCTGGGTATCGACTGACGCACCTGGTAGCCAGCCCAGCCCTGACAGCTCGAAAAGACGCGACGGAACGACAAGTTCGAGGTAGGCCTGCCCGAACCTGATGGCCACCCTCACCGGTCGGCGACACTCGCCACCTGCGCTGGCCAAGCTCACGTGCATGGGGCGCTGCCCAAGAACGATCCGCCACGGTGCTGTCTGGCGATGCAACAGGTTATGCAAACTCAACAGATCAGCATCGAACCGGGCAAGCCGGCTTCGGACTGAACCAATGCCTGGAGGCGAAGGCATTGGCTGTACGCACACCGTCATCGCTCGTCTCCAGGTGGGGATCCTTTGACGGGCAGGTCTGCCTGATCGGCCTCATCGCGCTGCTCACTGGCCCGCGCATCGTTGCGCATGCGCTGTTCGACGAGGTCCTGCCAGGCTCGGGACTTTTTCAGCTGTTCAAGGTGCGCCTGCCTGAGCCGCTTGCGTGCCTGCTCTTCAGTCTCAAGGTTCAACACCGCATTATCGGCATCGGCCTGCAATGCCTTGCGTTCGTCATGCAGTTGCTTCAAGCGCTCCTGAACGACCTTCCACTCGCTGACCGACAGGCCCTCGCTGAGCTGGCCGACCGCCTGCTCGGCCTCCTGAGCCAGTTGTTCCCGATGCAGGCGTAACTTTTCCCGTGCCTGATCCAGCTCGGTGTGGCTATCACGGCAGCGCTCCCGTTGAGCGCCAAGATGAGCGGCAGCGCGCTGCTCACGCAACAGACGCAAGGCTTGCAGGCTGTACAGGTCGGCCTTCTTCATCGTTTTTTTCCATAGCAAAGACCAATCGGCGTCGAGTCGTAGAGTGAATCAGGAGCCGAATCGAAAAACGGGCTCATGCCAGCACCTTGCGCAGGCGGGCCAGAGTTTGCGCAAGGCTGTCATGTTCGGAGGGCGGCTGACGCAGAAATGCCTCGATCGGCGAATGGCGGGCAATTGCCTCGTCGGCTATCGGGTCACTGCCAACCGCGTACTCACCCACCTGAATCAACAGTTCGATTTCCTGACGGCGGGCAATCAACTCACGCAGCCGTGATGCCAGTTGCCTGTGTTCGGCAGTCGCAATGTGGTCCATCAAGCGGCTGCGACTGCGCAAAACATCGATTGCCGGAAAGTGATCGCGCTGCGCCATTTCGGCGCTCAGCACGATATGGCCATCAAGGATTGAGCGAGTCTCCTCGGCCACCGGGTCCATGGCCGCATCACCTTCGGTCAATACGGTGTAAAGCGCCGTGATGCTGCCCTGCGGGCCAGGGCCGGCGCGCTCCAGCAGGCGCGGCAATGCCGAGAAAAAAGAAGGCGGATAACCACGCCGGGTCGGCGGCTCCCCCACTGCCAGACCAATTTCGCGCTGGGCACGGGCAAAACGGGTCAGGCTGTCCATCAACAAGAGCACATTGCGCCCCTGATCACGATGATACTCAGCCAGAGTGGTCGCTACGTAAGCCGCCCTGACCCGCTCGGCGGCGGGGCGGTCAGAGGTGGCAACCACCGCCACGGTACGTGCCCGGGCCGTGGCGTCGAGTTGCCCTTCAAGCAGTTCGCGTACTTCACGGCCACGCTCGCCGATAAGCCCGATGACGATCACGTCGGCATCGCTATTGCGAACGATACTCGCCAACAAGGAAGACTTACCCACACCCGGCTCGCCGAAAATACCCATGCGTTGCCCCTGGCCGAGGGTCAACAGGCTGTCGATAGCTCGTATGCCCAATGACAGTGGCTTGACGATTCGCTGGCGGCTGAAGGGCGCCGGAGGTTCTGCATGCAATGGATAATGCTGCATCCCGAGCGTGGCAGTCGGCGCAGGTCCGTCGAGAAACTCGCCCATAGGGCTGATCACACGACCCAGCAAGGCATCGCCAACCTGCACGCCGAGCGCCTGGCCTGTGGCGATGATCTGGGTACGCGTCGAAAGGCCCTCCATCGAGCCGATAGGCGACAGGATCGCGTCATCTTCATCGAAGCCGATAACTTCCGCCGACAGCTCTCGGCCGTTACCCGGATCGCGCAGCACACATAACTCTCCGATGCCTACGCCGGCGACGCTGGCGCGCAGCAACACGCCACGAATACTGCGCAGCGTCCCACGCATGGGCCTGGGCTGGGCGAATTGCAAGCGCAAACCGAGGTTGGGCAGCAGCGTCGTCAGGGCCTCAGTCATCGCGAATCACCTTCTGCCAGCGGTAACAACGCACGGCGCAGATTATCCAGCTGGGCCTCCAGCCCGAGTTCCACGGACCCCGCCGGGCCACCCAACCGCGCCTGCCCTGCTTCGAGCTGGTCATCGCCTTCGATACTCAGCGAATGCAAGGGCAGCGGCGCGTGGGCCAGGTGCTGGCGCAGACCTTCAACTTCAGTGCCGGGTACATGCAGAGTCAACGCCTGATCCTGACGAAACGCTGCCAACGCCTGCGCAGTACAGCGCAACAACCGCTCGCGCTCGTCAATCTCTCCCAGTACCTGTCGGGCGATGCCCAGTGCCAGTTCAGCCAGCGAAGTTTCCAGCCCGGCCAGGTAGCGGTCGACCTCGGCGCTGGTCTGTGCCAGCAATGCAGCGGCCCGTTCGGCGCCCTCCTGTCTGGCATGCTCGAAGCCTTCGGCGCGAGCCTGTTCAAGCCATTGCGCGCTGTTTTCCCGCACGCAACGTGCCTCTTCATGCGCGGCTTCGATGAAGGCAAATCCGTCGATCCAGCGAGCGGCGTCGGCAGCACGCAACACCCGGGAGCCTGGTCGTGTTGGCAGATCACTCATGGCTGCTGATCTCCGTCAGGTGTCGAGCAACGGTTTGCACCACCGTCATCTGTTTCGCATCATCCGGTGCAGCGTGCACAGGTTCAGCCAGACGCAGCCGCAGCCAGGCCTGCAGCTGTGCAGGACAGGACTGTAGCCAGGCGGCCACACAGGCAGCACCATCGCGATCGATGGCCTGGAGCAACTCGGCAGGTGTACGCAATAGATCGGCCGCACCGGCCAGATGCCGATGAGTGAGGGCCAGCGAGAATGTGTCGTTACCCAGCAGGCGACGGTACTCACTGACCACTTCGCCACGAATTTCCCGACTCAGCGTTGCCGCGTGCCAGACCGCACCACACAGGCGTGTCAAATGCGAAAAATCGCTTTCGCTCAGCAGCAGTACAGCCAGATCCTGTTCCGCAGGCAGGTCCAGCTGCGCCAGCGGCTGTAGCTTGAAATGTCCGGTCAGCAGTTGTTCAAGGCGTGCGGTAAAGCGCGGTGAATCGCGTAACGCTGCAAGTCGGGCCGCATCAATGTCACGTTCAAGGCATTCGGCCAGACAGCGCTCGCGGACAAAGGCCAAGGGACGTTCGGCCAGTGCATGCCACTGGCTGGTCAGCGCCGTATTCATGACGCTTCACTCAACACGTATGAGCCCTCGCCCCGGCGTCGCTTCCAGAACTGTCGGCCCAGCAGTCCGGCAAGCACCAGCGCAACCAGCAGCAGAGTGCCAAACAGCCAGCGTGCCGCTGGCAGGTCATCTTCAAGCATCCACAGGCCCAGGAAACTGCCCAATTGCGGCTGGGCACTGGCCTTGTCGGGAATGACTGCCTTGATCGCCGTGACTGAAACACCGTCGTAGCCCAGCCCGGAGATGCCGTTGGCAACCAGCGTCTTGATCTGCGGGATCAGCACATTGATGTCGGTTCGCGGGTCAAAACGGACCAGCACCGATGCCGAGGACGGCGAAATCACCCGTTTGAGTAAATCATTGTCAGGCAGCACCACATGCACCCGCGCGGACAGAATGCCATCTATCTGCGAAACGGTATGGGACAGCTCCTCACTCAGCGCATACACCATCTGCGCGCGCTCCTGCACTGGCGAGGACACCAGGCCATTGCCTTTGAAAATCTCTCCCATATTGGAAAAGCTCTGCCCTGGCAGGCCTGCGTCATCCAGCGCCGCCATCGCCTGGGCAAAGCGCTTTTCGTCGACCATCACCTTGAGCTGACCGTTGTCCTGAACCTTGCGTGACGCCGGGATGCCATCACGCAACAGCACCGCCAGCATGGCGTTGGCCTCACGCTCGCCGAGGTTGGTGTAAAGATCGATATCGCAGGCCTGCAACAGGCTTGCAAGCGTCGCCACTATCAACAGGCGCAAGACACGGCGGCGTTTGGGCATGGTTCATTGACCTTTTAGAAGGGTATTGGCAGAGCCGGATATCTGGGTTGCCCCGCGTACCACCATCTGGGTTTCGATGGAGTAATCGAACATCCGTCCAAGCGACTGGACGATGCGATCGACCTGCGGCTCACCTACCTTGCCCGGCGCCTGGACAGCGCTGGTGGCTGGGCTCGGAGCATGATTGGCGGACTGCAATGCATTACCCTGAGTCAGCGCATCGGCCCGCTCTGAGAACTGCCGCGAGCGGTCAATAAAACCATCCAGTCGCTCCATCAGGTTGCTACCGATCTGATGCGGGCTGGCACCCTGCGGCATGCCTTTGGAAGTCTCGGCCATGTGTTCGAAGAGGTTCTGGGAAGCCTGCGGAACCCCGCCTCCTCCCGGCGAAGGCAAGGCAGCCGCCGCCGGTGATGCAGCTGGATTGACGGTCATGGTCGGAACCTATTCAGAGTCGTCGTCAGATTGGGCTTCGTTGAGCATTTCCTGAGCGCGCGGCATGATAATGAACTGCCCGCCAATGGTGACCGCCTGGGTAATCAGGGCATCGTTGAACTCACTGTCGCTGGCAGCCTGCTCGGCGTTTTCGACGGCGGCGTTGAAGCGCGATTCCTGACTGGAAACATTGATGTCTACATTGCTGTCTACGGCGTTGATGGACATGGGTAGTGCTCCTTCTTCGGTTTACTGACGGTCGGTAGCGACTTGAGTGACGACACCGCCACGAAACACCCGCACGCCGCGCTCACGCACTACAGGCGCGACCTCGGCGGCAGGTTGACGATCCACATGGTGCTGAATCTGCGCCAGCCAGGCTGGCGGCCCTGAAACAAAAAGGCTGTCGCTGTCGGGGCTGACGCGGCTGGACATCGGCTGGCCGGACACTTCCAGCCGCGCCATATAACGCTGCAACTCTTCAAGCTGCGGCCCTTGCAGGTCGAACACACGGGTGGCGACCTCATCGGCACCGGCGATGTGCAGTACGTTGCCGTCGAAGTACCAGCTCAGTTGATTCGCATCGCACAAGCGGGTGAGAAACTCACCGGCATCCTCGCCACGTACCGTGCCTCGTGCGTTGCCCCGGACCTTCTCGGAAAACACCACGATCAGGCCAAGGTGTTGACCGAACTCAGTCAGCGCACCGCGAATATCCTGATCAACCAACACGTAGGCGTAAGGCTCTGAGAACCAGTCGGGCTGGCGCTCCGAGGCGGCCTTAAGCACGCCGGATAACAGGCACAGCAGGATCAGCATCAGCAATTTTGAAACTGGCGGGTCAGCCCTGAAGTGCTTCATGGCGCCCTCCGTGACAATGCGACGGCCGCTGGCAGACAGGCTTCAGAAAACGGTCGCTATTCAGCGCAGGGGCTATAAAATGGCGCTCGCCCTCAAAGGCTGTCGACGGCTGATACGCCTCGCCCCGCCCCCTTTCACAAGAGCCTTGCCCATGCCACCTCGTTCCGTCCCCACGTTGTTGTTGCTCGGCTGCCTGAGTCTGGCGGCGTGTTCGACTCAGCCCAAATCCGACGCCAGCTACGAGCGCTTCATGCAACTGGCCGCCGACCTGGAGAAACGCGGCGACTCGACGACGGCAGCGTCGTTCTACCAGCGCGCCACGCAGCAGCCCGAAGCGGGTGTCGAGGCGTGGCGCAAACTCGGTGCAGCCCTGCTCGTCAGCAACGACACGCGTGGCGCAGAGCGCGCTTATCAGCGGGCGCTTGAGCTGAAAGCCGACGACCCGGATGCGCTGCTGGGCCTGGGTACTGCGCAGTTGCGTCAGGGTAAGCTGGAACGCGCCATCACTGCGCTGACCCAGGCCGCCGAAACGTTGCAGCAGCCACAGGCCTGGAACCGTCTGGGCATCGCGCACATTCTGATTGGCCAGGCCGACGCTGCCCAAAGCGCCTTCGGCACCAGCCTGCGACTGGCCCCGAACGACCTCGACACCCGATGCAATCTGGCCTTGGCATACGCCCTGGGCGATGACGACCAGAAGGCCCTGGAGACCATCCGCAGCGTCAGCCAGTCGCCCCTTGCGCAACCGCGGCATCAACGCAACCAGCTGCTGGTCATGGTCCTGGCCGGAAAAGAGAAAGATCTCAAAAACATGACCTTCGACGATATCACCAAGGCCGAACGCGGCAAGCTGATCGCCGAAGCCCGGCGTGTCAAGGCCATACCGGACCGCGCCGAGCAGGCTCGTGAACTGGGGCTGATTGACGCTAACTGAGGTCATCGGGCCTCCTGCGTGTCAGTACTGGCCTGTTGATCTGCCTGACGCCGACGCAGCTCTTCGCGGTCATAGCCGTCGATGTAAACCTGCGCGGCGCGCCCGACCGGTGCAGCCATAACAGGCCCGGTGTCACGGCCGTGCATGACATCTACGCGCTGCTCGACCATTTGCAGCAGAATCAGGTTGCTGGCACAGCCCGGCGGCAACAATGGCTGAAAATCCTCACCTACACCGATCTCGTCCTGTGCAGCTGGTTGCACACAGGCCTGGGGCACCAGCTCCACACGGCCATCGGCACGGGTGATCGCCGCATAATCCGGTGAATAGCTCACTGGGTCGAGGTGGGTCTTGCAGCCTGCCAGTAGACATAAAAGCATCAGAACCGGCGGGCGTGACATAGCGCAGATGAGGTTCATGGCCATTCCCTTTCAGTTCATGTAAAAGCCGAAGGCACCGCCACTGCGCGGACCTGCCGACGCGGTACTGGCGGCGCGCTGTTTGTCCAGCGGCGTCGCCACCACGCGATCCTTGACCGGCTCGACCAGATACGGAGTGATCAGAATCACCAGTTCGGTTTCGTTGCGCTGAAAGCGCTTGGAGCGGAACAGATTGCCCAGCATCGGCACCTTGTCCATGTCCTGGCTGCTTTCACGCTGGAACAGCCCGGCAATGGCAAACGTCTGACCACTGCCGACTTCCACACGAGTGTCGGCACGTCGCACCCTGAACGACGGCACCTGATAGCCGTTAACGTCCAGTGTGATGGTACTCATCAGGCTGCTGACCTCGGGACGCACCTGCAACGCAATGCGCCCGTTGGGCAGCAGCGTCGGGCTGAACAGCAACGACACGCCGTAAGGCTTGTATTCGATACCGACGACTTCGCGGTTGACCGGCACCGGCACCGCCACTTCACCGCCAGCCAGAAAGCTCGCAGTCTGCCCGGTCATGGCGGTAATGTTCGGCTCGGCCAGAACTTCGAGCACACCGTTGCTTTGCAGCGCCTCCAGCATCGCGTCGATGTTGACATTGCCCGACGCAAGCCCGGCGCTGATTACGTTCGATGCGCCGCCCGCTGCATCGGCGGCCAAAGCGCCCCCCGTCAGCAAGCCGAATGAAAAAGTGCCGTTATTGAACAAGGCATTCCAGTTCACGCCATAGCGCAACAGCTCGGAGCGCGAGACTTCGGCGAAACGCACGCGGATATTCACCTGCGCCGACCCTGCGTAAGTGGCACTGTTTACCGTCGACTGAAAGTTCTGCCCCTCGGTGCTCAGCAAGGCATTAAGATCGGTTGCTTCACCGACATCCTGCACGGAGCCACTGGCAATCACCCGGCTGCCGGAGGCATTGATCCGCGCCTGACTCTGCGGGTGCAACGCCTTGAGCGGGCGTGTCACAGCAGCAGTGCCGCTGCTTACCGCCAGACTCAACGCAGCGGTCTCACGGCCCTCGCTGTCCAGGGCAATCAGACTGGTCTGCCCTGCGGCCTTGCCGAACACGTAGATCACGCCGGGTGACACCACCTGCAAGTCGGCAATACCCGGCTCGGCCACCATCACCGAGTCCACGGGGGCTGAAAAATGCAGAACGCGGCCTTCACCGATGGCCAGATCGACTGTGCCTTTGGCCCCTTTGGCAATGTTTTCGGCAAATGAAACTGTGCCAATGAGCAACGCGCCCACACCCACGAGAAACATCCGTATTACGCTTACTGAGGTCATGAGGCAGTCGCCAGAGGAGTGACAGCACCGGCCCTGGATGCCGGGCGTGCAAGGACATCGGTCAGGCTGACAGTGCCGACCGCTTGAAGGTTGTATTCACTGGCCAGTTCACGAAAGGACAGAACCGCCAGTTGCAGCTCGCCGCGCACGATGAGACGGCGCATACACCGACGCAGCTCCGAATGCACAAGCAACACCGTCAAATCATGTTCCGGCAGCATGTCGCACAGGCGACGCAGCTGTACCAGTACGGTCCGGCCGATGTCATCGGGCAGCGAATCACGGCTCTTTTCCTGGCGAGCCAGCGTGGCGCGCAGTTGTTCTTCGAGCGCAGGTGCCAGTACAAAGGCGCTGATCACCCGGTTGCGATCGGCATACTGATGACTGATCTGCCGCGCAAGTCCTGCGCGCAGATGCTCGGTCAGTCTGCCCGCGTCAGATTCAATACTGCCCCACTCCACCATCGACTCCAGCAGGCCGCGACGATTGCGTATCGATACCCCTTCAGAGACCAGCAAACGCAAGGCCTCTGCGATACGCTGCAGCGGCAGAATGCGCAGCACTTCCTTGATCAGCTCACCGTACTTACCCTCAAGCTGTTCCAGCATCAGGCGGGTTTCCTGAATACCCAGAAAGTCGGCGGCATAACGGCGCAACGTACGGTCCAGTACTTCGCGCAACACTTCATCGGCGAACAGAAAACCAATACCGGCATCCTGCAAACGTTCCGCATGCTCGCGCCCTGCCCAGCGGCCGGGACGGGAACCGATCGGCGAAGGCGCTTCAAAGGTTTCGACAGAAACCAGTTGTGCATGCACCGGATCGTCCTGCAGCAAAAGCGCCATGCCGCTGAATTCGCCCTCACTGACGGGTACACCTTCAAGCTCGACCTGGAAACGATCGGCTGGCAGGCTGCGGTCCAGATAAACCTCGGGCAGCGGCACCTCGACACCCAGATCGATGCGAATGTCGTGACACAACGCTTCGATACGCTGACGCAGGGGCTGCAATGGGGCGGCCTCGGCCAATCCGGTTCCGATACTCAGCAGCACCTGGCTGTCGCGTGGCCGCTCGGCGCTTTCCAAGGCATCTTCCGCGGCATCGTTCGAAGCCCCGGAAGCGCCAGAGGAAGCCCCGGGCTCGGCCATCGTTTCATGCTCTGGCAGCTCGTCCTTGACCAGTGACCGGGCAGCACGACGATCCCGGCGCCAGAGCACAAGCGCACTGCCGCCCAGCACGGCGGCCAGACCGACAAACACCAGCAACGGAAACCCCGGCAGCATGCCTACGCCCAGCAGGATCAGCGCAGTCAGACCCAGCGCACGATGGCTGGCGCTCAGTTGCCTGACAATCTCGGTGCCCAGGTCACGCTCTTCGCCGTCGCTGTTGACGCGGGTCACCACGGTCCCTGCGGCTACGGAAATCAACAGTGCCGGGATCTGCGCAATGAGGCCGTCACCGACGGTCAGTAACGAATAGACATGCGCGGCTTCGGCGAACGGCATACCGCGCTGGACCATGCCGATCATCATGCCGCCCAGCAAGTTGACGAACAGAATCACCAACCCGGCAATGGCATCACCCTTGACGAACTTCATGGCGCCGTCCATGGCTCCGAACATCTGGCTTTCACGCTCCAGGCGTGAACGACGACGTCTGGCCTCGAACTGGTCGATGTCACCGTTGCGCAAGTCGTTATCAATGCTCATCTGCTTGCCGGGCATCGCATCCAGGGTGAAACGCGCAGCGACTTCGGCGACCCGCTCAGCGCCCTTGGTAATGACCACGAACTGGGCAACCGTAATTATCAGAAATACGACCAGCCCCACAACGACCTGACCGGCAATCACGAAATCACCGAACGCCTTGACGATATGACCGGCATTGCCGTCCAGCAGAATCAGGCGAGTGGTGGTGATCGAGAGCGACAAACGAAACAGCGTGCTGAGCAGGATCAGCGGCGGCAGCGCGGAAAACTCCACCGAGTGGTTGATGTAGAACGCGACGATGAGAATCAGCAGGCTCAGGGCGATGTTGACTCCGATCAGCGCGTCCACCAGATAGGTCGGCATCGGAATGATCATCATCGCGATAGCCATCAGCATGAACGCAACGATGATCACATCTGTGCGTTTAGACGCAGTTACCGCCAGGCGATTCAGAGCATTCATGAGGGTCATTGCGCAGCCCTCCGGGCTTCCAGGTAGCGTCTGAAGCATTGCCGCGCGTCGTCCTTGCGGCCTGCCTTCCACAACGCGCGGCTACGCAACAGAAGCAGCGCGGCGCTCTCGCCTTGCTGCTCGACCAACCTGTCGAGTGCCGCAATGGCCCGGTCGGTGTCTCCGCTGTCGGTGAACGCCAGCACCAGGCTGTGCAGCAGCGCGCTGTTCGTCGGTGCCAGCTGTATCGCAATCAGCAACATCACAAGTGCACGTTGTGGCTGGCCACTGCGCCGGTACAGATCACCCATACCGTGGAGCAACTCTATGCATTCGCGATCCTGACTGATGCTCATGACTGCACCTCGGCGCGTTGCTGTTCCAATAGCAGCCGCATGTCGATCTCTTCACGAATCACGTCTTCGGCGAGCTCGCGGATCTCCGGTTCGGCATCCAGCACCGGTAACACTTCGTCCAGCACATAGCGAAGTACTTGTAGCGAACGCGCCGTACCAAAAAGCTGCGCATTGACACCAGAAGCCTGCCCGGTCTGCTCCAGCTCGCCACGCAACGAACGACGAACCTTGCGCTCGCGCTGATCAAGCAGCGCTTCGAAACGGGTTCCCTGACGCGGCTGCGCCGGAGCAACGCGCTCGACTGCGGGCAAAGAATCGGCTGAAGGCGGCGCTACGGGCCGCAGATCGACTTTCATAAAGTGAAGGCAAACCTTTCATCACCGCGTACAAGGCGGACCTGATTGCCCTCAATGCTCTCCAGCCTCCAGTTGTCGGGTAACAGTGCGCCGGGGTAGACACGCTTGCCATGCTCATCGATCACGTAGGGATTGCGACCGAACCACACCGCCTGAAAACGCACGCGAGGTGCCGCAAGCGCCGTGCTTGCCTGCACGTTGGGCGTCAAGACAATATGCTGGCCAAACCGAGTATCAAAGGCCTGTTGAATCTGCAGCCAACTGCTTTTTTGGGCAGCGGGAAAAGCGCCCTCAACACTGAGCTGCCCGCCCTGTTCCTCAACCCGCAATTGCGTGAGCCTGACGTCCTGCAGCGCACCCTCAAGCCAGCTTCGGGCCTGGGTCAGTGTGGGGGCGCTCTTGACGGGCGTTGACGAACCAGGGACGGAATCTGCAATGGAGTGCCGGGCCGACTCGGCAGGTGCACGAAAGGCAAATGCAGTGGCACATGTCACCAGCAACAAAAGTGCAGCCAGTGCTGGCCATTTAAGCAGCACCAGGCGGCGGGACACAGCAGGGATGGCTCGGGCACTTCGTGTGCTGCGCAAGCACAGCCTGCTCTGTCCGACCAGCAACTCGACAGGCAAGGAGATTCGTTGACCGTGGCCGACGTTGACAACCCGACGTTGGCCAAGGCTATCGAAAACCGTCACATCGCCTCCCAAGGCTTCTATTGCGACGTGTTCAACGGAGAATCGCAGACGAACATGTTGCTCGGCCACATCAGCATCGCCCAGCACAAGGTCAGCCGGAGCGGCACTGCCAATCACATAGACAGGATTGTCCAGGAGCAGCGAAACGCCCTGATGCAAACCATGAAGAATTTCGAGCCGGGCTACGCCGCTTTCTTGCACAGAAGCGTCGGGCGTTCCGCTCAATGAGATCAAGGCTGTCATGATCGAGTCACCACCGTGTGATCTACCGGAAACGGCATGTCAAAGCCGGGCAAAACTGTCGATCGGAAGAATTTCGATGCGCTGTGAATGCAGGCAGCTGTAGCGCTGCCTGCATGACAACGTCAGTTCTGTGGACGTTGCTTGGTAGCATCCAGCTCTGCTTTCTTGGCAGTGGAGATTTCAGTGATCTTGGCCGATTTCTCGATAGCCATATCAAAGGTCGCCGACATTTTTTCGATTGCTGCGTCTGAATTGCCGGAGCTTACGGGTGGAGTCGAACTCATGTTGTTTCTCCTTGCTTCGAGTAGGGATCTATCTGCGGATTAACAACCGGCTCAAGAACAGGTCAATGTGCCATTACACAACAGCGATGCAGAGACACTACGCTATTTGCCGCGTTGCCAATTAATAGTAATCAGCGAAACTTGTTCGATGCTGTGAAACGTTGTGAAATCAGATTTCACAACGAATTAATACCGCAAACCAACAGTGATATCAAAGTGATATTTATTTCTGGTTTATTTCTGGTGATATTAATTTTTTATGTACCACGAGTCGGGGCTCCAACGTTTACGGGGTGTTCGCCAGGGCCTTTATTATTTATCGACTCGTGTGAATTGTTGTGAAAAGAGATTAGCGATCCGCCACTTCACTTGTCGGAATGATAGTGTCGGCCCATAAGCCCTGTTCTTTTGATTTGAAAACGAGACGCCGTTCAAACTATTCACGCGAATAAAGAGTTCGTCATTGACACAGGGTTTCGTTCGCCTCGCGGCACTCAATTATTGAGTCGCCTGCTCCACGTCCAGCGGTTAACAACAGGAGTTATATGCTATGTCGACGTCCACGATCAGCCCGGCGCCTGGCCCTCTTCCGCCCCCCGCACCGGGCGCGAATGCCCGAACGCGATTCAACCAGGTGCTGCAGACCAGCAACCGCAATGGCGGCCAATACCGGCCAGCGGGCGCAGACGAAAAGGCACCTGCGCTGGGCAGTTACGCATCGATAGAAAAGCCCGGCACTGTGGCGGCTGACACCGTGCGCTACGTCACCCAGGAAGGCGATCAGGTACTGGTAAGCAAATCCACCAGCCCGGAGCTCTATCGTCAGGTCGTCGAAGACCAACCCCGAGTGGCAGGCTTCAGGGCCAGTGTGGCTGCTGGCTACTCCCCAGCCAGGGCTGATGCTGCCGCGCCAGCGACGCTGAGCGGCTATGCCCGTATCGGAGCACCGGACGAAATGGGGCCGGGGCTGATTCGCTATGAAGCCGCCGATGGCAGCAAGGTCATCGTTTCGCAGCAACAGAACCCGGAACTCTTCAAACAGGTGGCGTCGGATTTCAAATCGCTATCCGGCGTAGGCAGCAGTCAGCGGGAAGGCTACAGGGTGGCAGGCGCGGACGAAAAGCCGCCGGAAAACATTGCAGGCTTTGCAGTGGTCGGCCCGGTGGATGAAGTCGGGCCGGGCGTGATGCGTTATGTCGACCGTGACGGCAATAAAATCGTCGTGGCCAAGAGCGACAATCCTGAGCTGTACAGTGCGGCCAAAGACGCTTTCAATACCCTGACCGGGCTTAACACGAGCGAAGCGCAAGGTTATCGCAGGGCGGGTGACAACGAAGTATGGCCACCCGTATTCGGCACCACCGTCGGCCCGTTGAATGAGGTCGGCCCGGACACTATCCGTTACGAGCACAACGGAGAGAAGGTCGTGGTCACCCGTGACGACAATCCGAAGTTGTTCGATTATCTGGCAGCGCTGCAAACCATAGTGTCGGACCCGCAAAAAAGAACTGCGATGGAAACAGCAGTCAACGAAGGGCAGATTCTCGCTGACCGCAACACCCCCATTCCCAGCTTGAACGACATTACACAGTTCACTTGGGTGTCTGGCCAGGAAGGAAGCCAGATCAGCTATCAGAATCAGAGCGGTGAGCGGATTGTCGTCACTGAAGCATTGACCCCTGAACTATTTGACAAAGTAACCACCCTCCATGACGCCTGGAACAAGATCAACAGTAGCCGGGAAGAAGGTTACACGTTGGCAGAGCCTCATGACTTTTTGAAGAATCAGGACATAACCATCGGTTCACCGGACGAATTGGGCGCGGGTCTGATTCGTTTCGAGAACGGCGATGGCAAGTTCATCGTCTCCAAGGATTACAGCCCGCAGTTGTACGATGACGTGGTGGAAAAATGGAATGAGCTGGGCACCGGCAATATCGGTGAAACCCGCAGTCGGCATAACTTGCCGCCCGTGGCCGAGCTGGATCTGATGGGGCAGAAAACCGGCGTGAAAGCCGACAAGGATGACGAGAACTCCGAAGAGCTGAACGTCGGCGAACTGGCGACCAAGGAACTGCTCGACCAATACCGCGACGGTGTGAACAAAGGGGATATTGCCAAGGATGACCCTCGCGCAAAACTGGTCAGGGCAATCGAGGCGCAGGCCGCTTATGACAACGGTCGCGGCCTGACCGGTTATGAAGAGGCCAAAGGCGCTTTCGGCGGCACCTGGCGCGAATTCGACAGCAAACAGACCCAACTCAGTTCGGCCGACATGCACGACATCATCGATGGCGGCAAGCTGCAAGAACAACTGACCACACTGTTCTCTGATCCTACCGTGCAGCAGGACTACCAGAGCAAGATGACCGATGCACTGGGCAAAGTGCCCAACAAGGACGAAATCAAGCAGAAGCTGCTCGACCTCACCGCCAATCCCGATTACGTACTTTACCTCAAGGATCTGAAAAAGCAGGGCCTTGGCCAAGAGACGCAGAAAGACCTGAGCGACACCTTGTCCTCACTTGCACTGGTCGATCCAGAAGGCGCCAGCAAGGCGGCACAGTCTATTCAGGCCGACGGTTTGACCAGCGATCTCAACGATCTGGTCGCCGACCCGTCGAAGATCAGCGACGAGAATAACGCCCTCGCCACCAAGGACCTGTTCGGCCTGCTCAAGGCAGAGCTCAAGGGCTTTCTGGTCGATATGCCGCGCTTCCTGCAGCCCACCTTCGAAAAATTCCTTCAGGAAGGTGTCGTGGGCAACGCCAAGCCCGCAGACATCGCCAAAGCGCTCAAGGAGGTCGGTGATGCCTATCGGAAAAACGGCAAGGTCAGCGAAGCAGACATCAAGACAGCCCTTTCCAAACCCTACATACCGGTAGCTGATCGCGGCAAACTGGGCGAAATCTTCAATACGCTCAATAGCAAAGGCGTCATGGGCTCCGTTGCAGCAGGCGTGTCGCTGTTCTCGGCGATTTATCAACTGGTCGGCAACGGCGGCAAGCTAGGCGAGACACCGATTCAGCGCCTGGGCATTGCCAAGGACTTCCTGAGCTTTGCCGGCGGTGCCAGCCATTTCGTACGCCTGGCTGATCAGGTTGGCGACCTGATGGGCAAAGGCGGCCTGGTGGACATGCTGGGGCTGGACAAGACGTTACCGGAGATCTGGGGCAAGGAAAGCTTTGGCAAGGCCAAGGAAGTCAGGGTCAGTGGCATTTCCGCAAGCAACCTGAGCGAGATCCGCACCGCACTGGATGCGACTGATGAATATCGGCTCAATTCGACGCTGGGCGACATGGCTGGCGGTGCAGAAGCGGAACGCCAGGCCATGGGCGGCATCACCCAGCGGCTGGATAACGCCGTGCAGGCTTCAGGGGCCAAGCTGCCCTCTGGAACTGCCAATAAAATCGCAGGCTCGGTCGTCAAAGTGCTGGGGCCTGCAACGGATCTGGCTGGTGGTTTTGCCGATATCGTACTGGGTGCATTCACCATCAAGGACGGCGTGAAGTCAGGTGACAAGCTGGCTCAGGCCGCAGGCGGCCTGCAAATTGCCGGCGGTGCCTTCGGCGCGTCAGCCGGCGTACTGGGAACCGCGGCACTGGTGGGTGCAGGCGGCGCGGCGGCCACCGCGCTGGCCGGGCCATTCTTCCTCGTCGGCGTTGTGATTGCTGTCGTCGGCGGGATCATTGGCTATTTCGTCGACCATAACAAAAAGCAGAAAGCATCCGAAAAGGAAAACGACTGGTATCGCGATCTGGCGGCAGACGGTTTGCTGCAGTCCGACTGGGGCGACAAGGTCGAATATGCACACTACTCGATCCACCACTATCGCGAACGCGAAGCGCCTGAAGACGACAGCCTGTTCCGCTTCCAGAGTGCCGAGTGGAAGCATTTCGACGAAACGCCGCAGGAAGGCGGCTCTTCCACCAACCGCCTTGATGACACGTTACACGTGGAATACGGCGAGCCACACAAATCGCCGGATCAACAGAAGCGTGACGAATTGAGAGAAGCACCGCGCTGGAGCGGCTCGAAGGTCTGAGCCATTCATGCATGTTCGACAAGCCGCCGTTCAGGCGGCTTTTCGGTTGATCAGGGAGCGCCGAACAGCATGGTCCAGTACACACCGCAATCGGCGTTGGTAGCCGTCGCGTAGGCCGCGCCGACCTCGGTAAACATAGGGTTCATCAGGTTGGCGCAATGTCCCGGGCTGGCCAGCCAGCTGGTCATTGCCTTGCTGACAGTGCTCTGCCCTGCTGCGATGTTTTCACCGATCTGCCGTCCGCCGTAACCCGCTGCACGGGCGCGATCTGCCGGTGAATCGTTATCAAAGCCTCGATGCGTGAAGTAATTCTCGCTGGCCATCGACTGGCTGTGCCCCTGTGCAGCCATTTCCAGGGTCCTGTTCCAGCTCAGCGGTCTGGCCGAAGGAAACGGCTGCTTGCCACACATGCGCGGCTTGGCTCGTGCGGCATTGACCTGCGCCAGAAGTATGCGGCCAGCCGAGCGTGCATCTTCCAGGCTTTCGTCGATCAACGGTTTCGCCAATACCACACGCCAGTCGCCACGCTCGCGAGTAATACCGATGTCAGCGTATTGCGGGTCAAGCAAAGCGCCGCAATAGCGTTTTTCGAGCATGCCGAACGCTTCACCGGCGCTCTGCGCGCCAGCAAGTCGTATGGTCCGGACGGTGACCGCCTGATAACCGGATGCCTTGAGCGCATCACGTGAACTGCCAGCGAAACTGATCGGCAACGCTACGCTGGCGTTGAGCGTCAGCGCTCTGGAGATTTTTGTCGTTCGCGCTTCGCAGCGCTGAGGTTGCCCACGAAAATCGTTGATGGCCTGGACCAGCTGTCGCTCGTCACTGGCATGGCTGGCGTACATGGGCAGCAGAGGCACGAAGTACAGGCACATGCGCCAGAAATAACGGTGCGATTCAGGCATGAAGACAGACTCGAAAAGTAAAAGGCATGCCATGAATTTCAAGGCCCGAATAAGACCCTGAAAAAACCTCTTGGTTCATGCTGCATTTTCAAATGCAGGGGTTATTCAAATACCTGTTCCGGCAAAAAACACCGCTGATCCGGGCCTCTCGCGATCACGTTGAATTTACCCGAGCCATGGCGATCTTCCCTTACACACCTCTTGTACCTGCCGAGAAAGGATTCTTTCACCATGGCCACTCCTCCCGAAACTCCATCGCTGCGCCGGGCAATCACGGCGCCGATGCTGACACTGTTCATCCTCGGTGACGTGCTGGGGGCTGGCGTCTATGCGTTGGCAGGCACTATCGCCGGACGTGTCGGCGGAGCCATCTGGGCCCCCCTGCTGATTGCCCTGTGCTTCGCCTTGCTTACCGCTGCGTCCTATGCGGAACTGGTGACCAAATACCCTCGTGCGGGCGGTGCAGCGGTGTATGCCGAAAAAGCCTTCGGCAAACCGCTGTTGTCGTTTCTGGTCGGCTTTTCCATGGTTGCGGCAGGCGTCACCAGTGCTGCAGGGCTGGCAGTCGCGTTTGCCGGCGACTATTTCCAGGCATTGGTGAGCTGGCCCGCGCAGTGGGTATGTGTGGGCTTTCTGGTGATTGTCGCGCTGTTGAATGCGCGTGGCATCAAGGAGTCGTTGTCGGCCAATCTGGTAATGACCCTGATTGAGCTGAGCGGGCTGGCAATGGTGATTGCGGCCGCAGTCTGGTTCGTCAGTCAGGGTAATGGTGTGCCGCAACGTGTGTTTGAACTGGAGACGAACTCACCGGCCACCGCGATTCTTGCCGCATCGCTACTGGCATTTTATTCATTTGTGGGCTTTGAAACGTCTGCCAACCTGGCCGAAGAGATCAAGGATGTGCGCAGGGTGTATCCACGAGCGCTGTTCGGTGCGCTGCTCATTGCAGGCGCGGTTTATATGCTGGTCGGCGTGGGCGCGGCCATGGTGCTGCCCGTCGAACAGTTGAAAGCTTCGCAGGCCCCGCTGATGGATGTCGTCAGTGCTTCAGGGTTGGGGATACCTGCCCCATGGTTCGCGGTGATCGCGCTGATTGCGGTTGCCAATGGCGCACTGCTGACCATGATCATGGCCAGCAGACTGACCTTCGGGATGGCTCGTGAAGGGCTGTTGCCCGCGGTGATGGGCTCGGTTCTGCCTCAACGGCGCACACCCGGCGTGGCCATTTTCGCAACCACAGTGGTTGCCATCGCGCTGTCCTTTACCAGCACCCTCACCACGCTCGCTGAAACCGTGGTGTTATTGCTGCTGTTCGTGTTTCTCAGCGTCAATATCGCGGTTCTGGTGCTCAAGCGCGACAAGGTCGAAGCCGGCCATTTTCAGGTTCACTGGGTCATTCCGGTATTGGCGATTCTTTCCTGCCTGCTTTTGCTGACCCAGCAAGGCCCTGAAACCTGGTTGCGTGCCGGCATGATGCTCGCTGTCGGAGCCGCGCTTTATGGACTGACCCGATTAGGCAGTTCAGTGCTGGTTTCACACCCGCGCTGAACGGCATTTGTGATGCATGCCACGCGCGTGAGTCAGGCTTTACTTCAGTGTGTAACGACGATGTCTGAAATCGGATTGCGCCACCGCTCTTCGATTCTTGCATCGTCTGCTCGATAGCCAAGAGCGATAACCAGCGGTATGACGGCACCACGTGGCAGCTGGAGAAGTTTGGCAACTTTCGCGCCTGAAAATCCTTCCATCGGGCACGTATCGATGCCCTTCGCGGCTGCGCCAGGCATGATGGTTTGAGCTGCGAAGATGGCATTGCATGCCGCCCATTGCCGACCGCCGATATGGCCGATGGGGAGTAGCGAGAGGGTCGTCGGATCAGCGCTGCAAGCGCAACAATCGGCGACCACAAGACAGAAGATCCCACTCCGAGAACCTTCTGAAACATACCTATTTGTTTGCGGTAGTAGGCCTTCGAATCTGTTCCCAACACAGACGAACCTTCAACGTGGTCGAGTTGTGCGTTGGCTGTACGCAACCCCAGCGCAGGACTCGCCACGATCACGATGAGCTCGGCCGCTGATGCTGCAGCTTTCTGGCCGTTGCAAGCGACCGCCAAATTCGCTTTGAGCCCAGGATCGCGAACCCAGTGCAGTTGATAAGGCTGCATGTTCCCGCTGGAGGGGCATAGGCTGTGCGCCTGCACCGCCCGGTTCAGGCGCTTGCGCTAGGCATGAAGCAACTCGATCCGGAAAACCTTTCGCAACGCCTGCCAGTGCAATACGACCAGGAAGAACTCAAAGACATTGCCTGCGGTATAAACGCACATCTGGAACGGGTCGAGCAATTCATGGCCCGGGAACGCGCCCTTCTCGATCAGGCCAGTCATGAGTTTCGTACGCCGATCGCGGTGATCAGCGGCGCGCTGGATGTGCTGGCCAGGCAAGCGCTACCCGCGTGTGCAGCGCCACCGATTCAACGCATGCGGGCAACCGTGGATAACCTGACCGAGATCATGGTCGCGCTGCTGTATTTGTCGCGCGAGCCCATGTCCTCAGCGCCGGACGACCCCGTCGAGCTGGACCGCCTGTTGCCCGACCTGGTCAAGGACCACCAACACCTTCTGGACGGCAAACCCGTGCAGTTTTCGGTGCACATCCACCAGACGCTTTGCCTGCAAGTGCCCGAGGCGATGTTACGCATTGCCATCGGCAACCTGTTGCGTAACGCTGCCGAAAACACCTATGACGGAACAATCACCGTACGCCTCAAGGACGGTGTATTGAGCGTGACCGACTCGGGCGAAGGCTTCGACACTGCGCAGGCGTCCCTCCACTACCTGTCTCTGCTGAGAAACTCGACCAGAGCGGGCACCGGGAAAGGCCTGGGGCTTTTTCTGGTGCGGCGCATCTGCGAACGATTTCGGTGGACGCTGACCCTGGAGTCGATGCCGACGCCAGGCACTAGAGCGGAGCTGGATTTCCGGACTCGGCTAGTGCAGTACCGGTAAATTCGACAGCAAGCCTCTATAACTTCAGCGTCATGAATGGCATGAGAAACATCATGAGATTAACGGTGCGACACTATTAATAAGCACGCTAAGTTAAATTTTTTTCACAGGCCAAAAAAACAGCCTTACCGTCATAAAAAAAATATACATTATTCACGTGGCCAATAACCTGCTATTCAGAAACTTCAATGCAGTTATTTGTAGCCACCCCATCATTAAGCCACGCAGAGAAAACATCATGAATCGAGTAACAGCAAAGTCCGCATTGAAAGCTCTCGTTGTGACAACCATTGCAATCATCGGCCTGCAGGGCACGGCATTTGCCGCCACCGGTATACAAACCGCACCAGCTGTCGATGGCAAACACGCGCTCGTGCAAGAGGCCGGCAAGACTGAAGCCACCCGCACCACATCTGCACCACTGCAAGTAGCGACGAGGCTGAAAAACGGCTTACGTATCAACACCGCCTGCGACGATACCGGCCTCCCTTGCCCGCCTCGCGGCTAAAAGCACCGGTTAAAAAACAGCCGCAAAGTAGTCACTTTGCGGCTGCACTGCTATAGAACAATACCGTTGTTACCTGTCCACTCTGCAAGTGATCAGCCCCCTGAACTCAACCGCTACTTGCATCTCCATCCCTGTCGCTCATGCCCTCGCGACTAAACAGCAATGCCATAACAGCGGCCAACAGGTTCAGCGACGTTTCAGTCGGTCGATGATCACCGCCAGCAACAGAATCGTACCGCGAATCACGTATTGGTAGAACGTATCGATATTCTTCAGGTTCATCGCATTCTCGATGATCGCCAGAATCAGCACACCAGCGATTACATGGCGAATCATGCCGATGCCGCCGCTCAGCGAAACACCGCCCAGTACGCACGCCGAGATGATGGTCAGCTCGAAGCCCTGACCGATCATTGGCTGCCCCGAGGTCATACGCGAAGCCAGCACCACGCCAGCCAGTGCCCCGACAAGCCCGTGAACCGCGAAGATGATGATCTTGGTGCGATCGACATGCACACCCGCCAGCAATGCAGCTTCCTGGTTGCCACCGATGGCCATGGTGTTGCGCCCGTAGGTGGTGTAGTTGAGCAACCAGCCGAAGAATATGAAGCAGGCGATGGTGATCAGGATCGGCACCGGCACGCCATATATCTGGCCATTGCCGAAGATGAAGAAATCCTCGTTGGAGACGCCGACGGCCTTGCCGTTGGAGAAGATATACGCAAGGCCGCGCACGATCTGCATGGTCGCAAGGGTCGTGATCAGGGCATTGATGCGCAGCTTGGCAATCACGATGCCATTGATCAGACCAACCACCAGCCCCAGCGCCAGCGCGGCGGAAACACCGAGAAACACGCTGTCGGTGTCGCGGATAACAATCCCGGCGATGACCCCGGAACAGGCCAGCACCGAACCGACCGAAAGGTCGAAGTGCCCGGACGCCAGACAAAAGAGCATGGTGCAGGCAGCAATGCCCACGGTGGAAATCGCAAGGCCTAGCCCCCGCATGTTCAGCGGTGACATGAAGTTGTCGATGAACACGGCGCACAGCAGGAAGATTCCCACGGCAGCCAGGAGCATCACCCAGTCATCGGCAAAACGACGCAGGTTCATGCCCTGACGGGGAGCCTGCAGGCTGGATTCGGTAGACATATGCACCTCTTTATTATTGTTCATGGTCAGGGGACCGGTTATCAGCTGCGCGTGCGAGGCAGAGCCAATTGCAGGAGTCGCGATTCATCAGCCTCATCGCGGTTGAGTTCACCAGTGATCGCGCCTTCGCTCATCACCAGAATGCGGTCGGAAATACCCATGACTTCCATCAGGTCACTGGACACCACAATGACCGCAATCCCGTCGGCGGCCAGGTTGTGAATGATCTCGTAGATCTCGGACTTGGCACCGACGTCAATCCCGCGGGTGGGCTCGTCCAGCAACAGGACCTTCATCGGCATCGACAGCCAGCGACCGAGAATCGCCTTCTGCTGATTGCCGCCGGAGAGGAACATGATCTGTTGCTCGGGCGATGGTGTCTTGACGTTCATCGACTTGATCTGGCTGCGTGCGTTGTCGCGCTCCCAGCGGCCCTGAATCAGGCAGCCGAGATTCACATGCCGGGGCCGTGCACCGATGTTGATGTTCTCCGCGACGCTGGACAGCGGCACGATACCTTCCTTCTTGCGGTCCTCCGGGCAGAGCAGAATGCCTGCTTCGATCGAATCGCGTGGGGACTTGAGCGTCAATGGCTTGCCGTCCAGCTGCAACGTGCCTGCCGTGCTGCGCGTCAACCCCGACAGCAGACGGAACAGCTCGGTACGCCCGGCGCCCACCAGCCCGAAGAAACCCAGCACTTCACCTTTCTCTACGGCAAAACTCACGGGTTCGTGCAGCCCCGGCCCCAGTAACCCGGTCACTCGCAGGCTAGGCCCTTGATGCTGGCGCGGACGATAATTGTAGATGTCCTGAATATCCCGGCCCACCATGCAGGTCACCAGCCGGTCATGATCCAGATCAGCCATCTGCTCAAAGGTTTTTACAAAACGACCGTCCTTGAACACTGTTACGGCATCACAGACACGGAAGATTTCTTCCATGCGATGAGACACGTAGAGAATCACCCGCCCCTCGTCGCGCAGCCGCACGATAATCGCCATCAACCGGTCAATTTCACGTGCCGACAGGCTGCTGGTGGGTTCGTCAAAGGCGATGACGTGCGCATTGCGTGACATGGCCTTGGCGATCTCCACCAATTGCCGCTGGCCCAGTGAAAGATCACCCAGGCGAGTGCGCGGGTCGATTTCGTCAGCCAGGCCTTTGAGCAGCTCACCTGCCCGACGGTACATCGCACCGCGATTGATCAAACCAAAACGATTGGGCATGTGCCCAAGCAGCAGGTTCTCGGCGACGGTCATTTCCGGCACCAGATGCAATTCCTGGTGAATCACCGCCACACCCGCCGCAATACTCTCGGCGGTGGATTTGAACTGGTAGCTCTGCTCACCGATCTGCAAGGTGCCGCTATTGGGCTGATAAGAGCCGCCGAGGATTTTCAGCAGCGTGGATTTACCGGCACCGTTCTCGCCCATCAAGGCGTGAACACTGCCGGGGCGCGCTTCGAAGCTGATGTCCGAAAGCGCCTTTACGCCGGGGAAGACCTTGCCGATGCCATTGAAGCGCAAGGCACCGTTTATGGATGTTTGCTCGATAGCCTGTTGCATGAAACCAACCTCCTCGCACGTGTGAGGGACCTGAAAATCAGGCCCCTCAGTCAACTCACTTCCACAGACCGATCTTGGTCAATACTTCCTGGAAGTTGGCGCGGGTGATCAGTGTCACATCGTCCATAGCGAATGAAAGGGACTTCCCCGTCCAGAGGGCGCGGCGAAAGTCGCGAATCGGCATCGAAGTGCCATGATGAAGTGTCAAACCTGCATCAAAACCACAGGAGGGGAAGTCCATGCCAATTATTACCGTGGGAATCGATCTAGCCAAGGCCGTATTCGCCGTTCACGGCGTCGATGAGGCTGGTAAAGCCACCTTGGTGAAGCCCAAGGTTGCGCGGGATCAACTGGTGCCATTGATCGCCCAGTTGCCCCCGTGCTTGATTGGTATGGAGGCTTGCTCAGGCGCTCATCATTGGGCGAGGGTGTTCGCCGAGCACGGCCATACGGTCAAGTTGATGGCTCCTAAACTCGTTTCGCCTTATCGAATGTCGGGTAAGCGCGGCAAGAACGATGCCGCAGATGCTGCCGCGATCTGTGAGGCAGTGACCCGACCCAGCATGCGGTTTGTCCCTGTTAAAGACGAGCATCAGCAGGCCACTCTTTGCCTTCATCGAACCCGCCAGGGATTCATCGAAGAACGCACCTCTACGTACAACCGACTGCGCGGATTACTTTCTGAATTCGGCGTGGTCCTGCCACAAAGCCCAGAGCGATTGAGAAAAGAGATTGGTCCCTGTCTGGACACCTTGCCTGGCTGGGCAAGACGGTGCATGAGTGAACTGTTGGAGCACACCAGCCATATCGAGGATCGGCTGGTGGAACTTGATCGAGCCATCAATCAGATCGCTCGCGAAGATGATCGTAGCCGTAGGCTGCTGCAATTGCGTGGGGTTGGCTCGACCACTGCAAGTGCTTTAGTGGCCAGTATTGGAGATGGGCACGACTTCAGAAACGGACGCCAAGTGGCTGCCTGGCTCGGTTTGACGCCAGGCCAATACAGTAGCGGCGGCAAGCAGCGCCTGGGGAGTATCACCAAAGCCGGGGATGCCTATTTACGCAGTCTACTGGTGCTTGGAGCTCGATCTGTCATGGCCAACCTGGGCGATAAGCAAGACCCTCTCAGTCGCTGGATCCGCAACCTCATGGAGCGACGGGGTTACTGGCGTGCGGCCGTGGCGATTGCCGCCAAGAATGCGAGGATGGCCTGGGCCGTTCTGCATTACGGCGACACGTTCAAGCCTGAACAGGCAGAACCAACGGGCGCGTAAACACCAGAGGTCATGACTGATCACCTTGTAAGGCGTTAGGGCGAGGATCATGAGCGGATAAAAGGATCAATGTGCACTGCCGTCGTTGATGTGAAGCGGGTTGGACCTGCGTGGGGGATACCTGAAAAATCGTATGGGAAATTCAGTCCCGGTTAGCGAACGAGGCCCTCACGTGCGTCTTTCATCAGGGTCCGAGCGATCAGCTCAAGATGACCGTTTGTAGTACCGCAGTCCTTCACCTTCTTACGTCGATCCGGCATATGCAGCGGAGTCAAACAGAAACTATTGGGCTTGTGCTCAATGGGGAAGCCCTTGTAGATACGTACAGGCCCGCTGTACGGTACTTGTCGAGCTGCACCCGACCCTATACTGTACATGCAAACAGTAAAGGGGTACTTCATGCAGCTTATCGACAAGCTCAGCATTCTGGCGGACGCCGCCAAGTACGATGCGTCGTGCGCCAGCAGTGGAGCACCCAAGCGCAGCTCGCAGGACAAATCCGGTCTGGGTTCCACCAACGGCATGGGCATCTGCCATAGCTATACGCCGGATGGCCGTTGCGTGTCGCTGCTGAAAATCCTGTTGACCAATTTCTGCTTTTACGACTGCCAGTACTGCGTCAACCGCCGCTCCAGCGACGTGCCCCGTGCGCGCTTCACGCCCGAAGAAGTGGTCACCCTGACGCTGGACTTCTATCGTCGCAATTGCGTCAGCGGGCTGTTTTTGAGTTCCGGGATCATTCGCTCTGCGGACTACACCATGGAGCAACTGGTCGAGGTCGCCCGGTTGTTGCGCGAGGTGCACGAGTTTCGCGGTTATATCCACCTCAAGACCATCCCCGACGCCGATCCGGCGCTGATCGAAAAAGCCGGTCGCTATGCCGACCGCCTCAGCGTCAATATCGAGCTGCCGACCGACCTGAGCCTGCAAACCCTTGCACCGGAAAAAGACGTCGCGTCGATCAAACAGGCCATGCAAACCATTTACACCGGCGAGCAAACCGTGCGCAACGAGCCGCGATCGCCGCGCTTTGCCCCGGCCGGGCAAAGCACGCAAATGATCGTCGGTGCCGACGCTACCGACGACAGCACCATCCTGCACAGCGCGCAGTCGCTGTACAGCAACTTCAAACTGCGCCGGGTCTACTATTCAGCGTTCAGCCCGATCCCCAACAGCCCCAACAGTGTGCCACTGGCTGCACCGCCGCTGATGCGCGAGCACCGGCTGTATCAGGCCGACTTCCTTTTGCGCGGCTACGGTTTTACTGCAGGTGAATTGCTCAGCGGCCCCGGTGACCTGGCGCTGGACATTGACCCCAAGCTGGCCTGGGCGCTGGGCAACCGGCAGGTGTTTCCGCTGGACCTGAACAAGGCCGACGCGGCGCTGATTGCCCGGGTGCCAGGCATCGGCATTCGTACCACCCAGCGGCTGGTCGAGCTGCGCAGGCAGCGGCGTATCCGCTACGAAGACCTCACCCGCATGCGCTGCATACTGGCCAAGGCCAAGCCGTTTATCATTACCAGCGATTACCACCCGCCGCATGCGGAAACCACCAGCGAATTTCTGCATCACCAGTTGCGTGACCGGCCGCAGCCTGAGCAAATGGGGCTGTGGGGATGATCTGTCTGGACTGCGACGACCTGTTCGGCACCTGGCGGCAACAGGCACGCTGGCTGCTGAGCCATGAAATCGACCCCAGCCAGGTCAGCTGGAAGTCGCCGGATGCCGCCGACCTGTTCGGCAGCGAAGAAGAGTATCCCAGGGAGGCCGGGCCTTTTCAGGCAAGGGTTCCGCTGGAGCTGGTGCAGTTGCTGGAAAGCGCTTCGCGTTACCGGGGCGATCAGCGCTGGAGCCTGCTGTACGAAGTGCTGTGGCGCGTGACTCACGGCGACCGCACAGCGATGATGGCCGGCGACAAGCTTGGCAGTGAGCTGCACCGTCGTCTCAAGTCGGTCAGACGTGAGGCGCATCATCTGCACGCATTTCTACGCTTTGTCGCCTTGCCGCCTGTCGCTGATGACGCGGCCATCATGCGCCCGCAGTACGTGGCCTGGCATGAGCCAGCGCACGATATTCTGCTCAGTGCCAGTGAGCATTTCATCGGCCGCATGGGCCAGCACCGCTGGATGATCGCTACCCCTCAGGACGGCGTGTATTACGACGGCAAACAGTTGATCCACGAGCGCCGCTGCCCTGAAACGTGGCAGACCATGGCTCGGCAGGTCGAAGACCCGCATGGCGAGTTGTGGCTCACCTATTACAGCCACATCTTCAACCCTGCACGCCTGAACCCCAAAGTCATGGAGGGCCACTTCCCTTCGCGCTTCTGGAAGAATCTGCCCGAAGGCCCTTTGATTCCAGCGCTCATCACCCAGGCCCGGACTGGCAAACAACGCGACGGCCAGGCCAGCGATATCGCCGCCAGACGTGGCAAAAAGATTGCGCACAGGGATTGAGTCTTTCGCTCTCGGGCTCTTGTTACCCGGTATTCCGTGCTCTAGGTGTTGTCTATGACGACAAGCGCCTAAAGCGAAACGCGCCCTTCAATGCAGGTAACCGTCGAGCCGCCCACCCAGATATCCTCACCTACACGCTGAATGGAGACTCGCCCCTTGCGGCCGAGCACGGTGCCTTGGCTGACGATGTAATTGTCCGGTGCCAGCCCCTCTTCCAGAAACCAGCGAGCGATTCCGGCATTGAGGCTGCCGGTCACCGGGTCTTCCGCCATACCGTCGCCCGGGATAAAGGCACGCACTTCAAATTGCGCCTCATCCCCATCGACTGCCGGGTCCCATGGCGCAACGACGCCGAGTATCAGGCCGCTCAATAATAGTGTGTAATCCGGCTGCAAGCTCAGAACACTGGCGCGATCTGCCAGCCTGAAGGCGACCCAACCCGGGCCGTTATCCACCCAGCGCGCATCCAGAATCTCACCCGCACCCAGCTTCATACCGATGCGGATCTGCTCGATCAATTCAGGGTCTACCTCGCCCGAACGCAACAAAGGCGGCGCAGTGAATGCCAGCCCGCTGCCCTCGCGACGAATGCGCACCAGACCGATTCCGCACTCCTGGATAATTTCCTCACCCTGCGCCGCGCCACCGCTTTCGAGCCAGGCGTGACAGCTGCCCAAGGTGGGATGCCCAGCGAAGGGCAGCTCTTCAAGTGTGGTGAAGATACGCACACGATAGTCGGCACGCGGGTCTGTCGGTTTGAGCAGAAACGTGGTTTCACTCAGGTTGGTCCAGCGTGCAAAGGCGGCCATCTGTTCATCACTCAGCCCGTCCGCGCCCAGCACCACCGCCAGCGGATTACCGAGCAAAGGCTGATCGCTGAACACATCCAGTTGTTTGAAATGAAACGAGCGCATCTGAGCTTCCTTGGCAAGGTGTTAAAGAACCAAGGTTGCCACGCACGCCACCGGGTAGACAACGGTCTATTGAACCAACGCTCGCCTTGGCCGCTCACAGCTCGCACTCGCCTGCTAATCTGGCAGACACAGGTCCGGATAACATGAGTCATTCGAGGTTTGAAGATGCTGGACACTACAACCTACAGTCAGCTCGAAACACTTTGCGAGACAATGACCGGCAAGTCCTTTCTGGTCGTCACCGGCGCAGGTATCAGCACCGCGTCCGGCATTCCGGACTACCGCGACAAGGACGGCGTCCGGCGTGGCAAACAGCCGATGATGTATCAGGAGTTTGTCGGCAACCCCGCTGCGCGCCAACGTTACTGGGCGCGGGCGATGCTGGGCTGGCCGCGTATTCGCGCGGCGCAGGCCAATGCCGCGCATCGGGCACTGGCTGCATTGCAGGTTGAAAATGCCATCAGCGGACTGATCACCCAGAACGTTGATGCACTGCACAGTCAGGCCGTAAGCCAGGACGTCATCGAGCTGCACGGCAGCCTGCACCGTGTACTGTGCCTGGATTGTCAGCAACGCAGCGAGCGGGCGGATATTCAAGAGCAGATGCTGGAGCAAAACCCCTATCTGCTAGGCGTCGATGCCAAACAGGCACCCGATGGCGATACCCTGCTGGATCCGGCTTTCGAGACCGGTTTCAAGGTGCCCCGCTGCCCGCATTGCGAGGGCGACAGACTCAAGCCGGACGTTGTGTTCTTTGGTGAGAACGTCGCGCCGCAGACCGCTGCCAAGGCAACGTCGAGTGTCGAACAGGCGGAAGGCTTGCTGGTGGTCGGCACGTCATTGATGGCCTGGTCGGCGTTCCGTCTGTGCAAGGCAATGGTCGAACAGGGCAAACCGGTTATCGCCATCAACCATGGCAAGACCCGCGCGGAAGAATTGCTTGAAATGAAGATCGAAGCATCATGCGAGCAGGTACTGCCGTGGATCGCCGAGCAGCTCGGCGCGCGTTAGAACAACCCTAATTGCCCGCCGATCAGCGTGCTGAAATCATCGTCGACAAACGGCAGGATCGCATCAGCCAGTGGTTGTAACTGGCGAGTCACGTAATGGTCGTAGTCAATCGGCGCGTGACGAATCTCCAGAGGTTCCGGTCCGGCAGTGGTCATCACGTAGCTGATCCAGCCGCCGCTCTGGTATTGACGCGGACGACCCTGCTGATCGTTGTATTCATCGGCGAGCCTCGCGGCGCGCACGTGGGGCGGCACGTTGCGCTGATAATCATCGAGCTTGCGGCGCAGGCGCTTGCGGTAGATCAACAGGTCATCCAGCTCGCCTGACAGGGTGCACTGCACGTAGTCACGAACATAATCCTGATACGGCTGGCGCTTGAAGATGCGCAGGTATAGCTCCTGCTGAAACTGCTGAGCCAGCGGCGACCAGTCGGTGCGCACGGTTTCCAGGCCCTTGTAGACCATCTCCTCGGAACCGTCAGCGCGAGTGACCAGTCCGGCGTAGCGTTTCTTGCTGCCCTCCTCCGCGCCGCGCACGGTTGGCATCAGGAAGCGGCGAAAATGCGTTTCGTATTGCAGCTCCAGCGCGCTGTGCAAGCCATATTCATTGTGCAGGTGCTCGCGCCACCACTGGTTGACCTGTTGCACCAGCGTCTTGCCGATGCTTGCCGCTTCTTCCTGCCCGTGAGGACGGCCCAGCCAGACAAACGTCGAGTCGGTATCGCCGTAGATTACGGTATAGCCCTGTGCCTGGATGAGGTCGCGGGTCTTGAGCATGATTTCATGCCCGCGCAAGGTGATCGATGAGGCCAGCCGCGGATCGAAGAACCGGCAGCCACTTGACCCCAGCACGCCGTAGAAGGCATTCATTATGATTTTCAGGGCCTGGGACAACGGCGCATTGTGCTCGCGCTTGGCGGTCTCCCGACCTTGCCACACACGTTCCACGATCGCTGGCAGGCTATGGCGGGTGCGAGAAAAGCGCGCGCCGCGAAAGCCTGGCACCGACGCGCTGTCCTCGGGATGACGCATGCCTTCGATCAATCCCACCGGGTCGATGAGAAAGGTTCGAATGATCGACGGATAAAGGCTCTTGTAGTCCAGCACCAGCACCGACTCATAGAGCCCCGGCTGGGAATCCATCACAAAACCACCGGGGCTTGCCTCCGGCATGCGTTCGCCCAGATTAGGCGCGACGAAGCCCTGGCGGTGCATCAGCGGAATGTACAGATGGCAGAACGCGGCCACCGAACCACCGCTGCGGTCAGCGGGCAGGCCCGTTACGGTGGCTCGTTCAAGCAGAAAGGTCAGCAACTGGGTCTTGGCGAAAATGCGCGTCACCAGCTCGCAATCCTTGATGTTGTAACGCGCCAGCGCAGGCTTGTCCTCGGCGAACATGCGGTTGATTTCGTCCATGCGCTGGTAAGGCGTATCAATGGCCTTGCCCTCGCCCAGCAGGGTCTGCGCGACATTCTCGAGACTGAACGACGGAAAGCTCCAGGTCGCGGAACGCAAGGCCTCGATCCCGTCGATGATCAGCCGCCCGCTGACCTCGGCAAAAAAATGATTGTTACGGCTGCCATGCTCCCGCCAGCCCATTGCTTCACCGCCACGCCCGAGCCGCAATGGCACTTGCAGGCGCTGGGCATGTTCATGCAGAACCCGCAGGTCGAACTGCACGACGTTCCAGCCGATGATTGCGTCAGGATCGTGCAACGCCAGCCAGCCATTCAGGCACTCCAGCAACTGCGCGCGGGTATCGCAATAATCGAGCTGAAAATTCAGCTCCTCGTCGCCGCCATTGGGTGGCCCCAACATGTACACCTGGCGCTGACCACAGCCCTCCAGCGCGATCGAATACAGCTCGCCACGTGCCGTGGTTTCGATATCGAGCGACGCCAGCTTCAGGCTGGGACGGTAATCGGGTGCCGGCCTGATTTGCGCGTCGCAAAGCACGCCCTCGGCATCCGGCGTACCGCTGAATTGCACTGGCGCGGTGATGAAGCGCTCCATCAGATAGCGCTCAGGCGGGCGAATGTCTGCCTCGTAAACATCGACATTGCCTCTACGCAGCAGTTTTTCGATGTTCATCAACTGGCGGTGCTGCTGGCAATACACACCGAGCACAGGTCGATGACGAAAATCGCAAAGTTCCAGCGGACGCAATTCCACCCCGCGCTCGGTACGCAACAGCGACCGCGCACGCTCGCCCTGCTCGGCAGGAATAAAGGCGACAGAGGGCTGGCAAGGCAGGCGAATATGGCGAGGACCCTGATCGGTAGCCAACCAGAAGTCGACCTCGGTCCCGGCGGGCGTATCTTGCCAGTGCCGACTCAGGATGAAGCCCTGCTGTAAATCCAACGCTGCTACCTCGACCGCATGGCGAAACCGTTGATTCTACTTGGCTGTGAGGTCAAGCGCGCGGTCGACAGTCGAATTCAGGCCATTTTCAGGCGCTGTCAATTAATTGCGTCTATGCCCTTTATCCCTATTTATTTGTTGCTCGATTCTGCGCGCTGCACGATTCTGTAGTGCGCCTGAAAATGCACTACAGTCTTACAGGTCCCGATCACGGAGAGCACCATGAAAACCGTCGCCCAACTACTGAAATTGAAAGACCTGCAAAACCAGCAAGTACATACCATCGGCCCGGACCAGATGGTGCTCGATGCGCTCAGGCTGATGGCGGAAAAGAACATCGGTGCGCTGCCGGTGGTCGAGGGCAACGTGGTGGTCGGCGTCGTCAGTGAGCGCGACTATGCACGCAAGGTGATCCTCAAGGGGCGCTCCTCGGTGGGTACGCCGGTCAGAGAAATCATGAGCAACAAAGTCATTACCGTCGACTCGCAACAGAGCGTCGAAGCGTGCATGGGGATCATGACCGACAGCCATCTGCGCCATCTGCCGGTCGTGGAAGACGGCCAGCTGCTGGGCCTGCTGTCGATCGGCGACCTGGTGAAGGAAGCCATTGCCGAACAGGCCAGTCTCATTCAGCAGCTTGAGCAGTACATTCGCGGCGAGTGAGCCGAACGGCACGCCAGGCGCAGCGCGCGATTACCGCACGCTGCGCCGGTCACTCAGTCATCCAGCGTCTTGCCAGGTGCCCCGCCCTTGACTGGTTTGGCCGGTTTTTCGGCCGGTGCAGGCTTGGCCTCTGGTTCTGGTAGCGGCGCGGATGCCTCTTTCTCGCGCATTGGCATCTGGTCGATGGTGGCGAAGATCTCCTTAAGGTCTACCGATTCTGACTTGCCGATAGTCTTGTCGATCTTTTTCTCGCCGTCCTTGCCCACCAGAATGACCTTGGTACCGACACCCGCGCCCAGCTTCAATTCGCGAATCAAGGCCATGGTCGACTGGGGGTCCATGCTCTTGCCGTCACGCTCGCCGATAGTGTTCACCACCGTGAACAGCACCATATTGCGCTCTGTGAAGTCTTTATGATTGGCAGACTCCTTCAGCGCATCCTTCAGGTGGCTCAGCGCCGGATCAGCCGGGCTGGGTGCGATGATGATCAGCGGGCGCGACTTGCCGCGCTCCTGGGCCAAAGGGCCATCGCTGTCAGCGGCAAGCGCTGTACCTGCAGCGACAAGCAGGGTGGCGAGGGTCAGGGACCGGATGAACATGGTGGGCTCCTTTCAAATCCATTGGGTAGCCATCGCGCGCAGACATACGCGATGCTGGACTGTTCTACCGCATATGGGTCATCCCGGTACAGCCCGATGTAGTCCTTTTCCTTAATCCCTTGCTTCAGGCAGAGCGCTCAAGCGATTTGTAAAGGGCGCTGTCGAGGCTCGCCAGCAGGCCTTGAACGATCTGTTCCACCTCGGCAGCGTTCAGCACCAATGGCGGCAGAAGCCGGATGACCTTACCGCGCGTGACGTTGATCAACAGGCCGTAGTCCTCGGCCGCGATCCGGGTCAACTCGGGTATGGCCTGCCGCAATTCGATACCGATCATCAGCCCGAGGCCACGAATCTCCAGCACCTGCGGGTGAGCGCCAAGCACGTTGCGCAGCCGCTCCAGCAAGCGGCTGCCTTGCAGGGCGGCGTTTTCCACCAAGGCCTGCTGTTCGATGATGTCGATTACCGTGCAGCCGACCCGACAGGCCAGCGGATTACCACCGAAGGTGCTGCCGTGGCTGCCGGGGGTGAACAATTGCGCCGCCCTGCCCCTTGCCAGACAGGCACCTATCGGCACACCGTTGCCCAAACCCTTGGCCAGGGTCATGACGTCCGGCACGATGCCCTCGTGCTGAAAGGCAAACCACTTGCCGGTCCGCCCCATGCCGGTCTGGATTTCGTCGAGCATCAACAGCCAGTCACGCCGGGTGCAGCGCTCCCTCAGCGCCTTGAGATACCCGGTTGGCGCGACCTGCGCGCCGCCTTCGCCTTGAATCGGCTCCACCAGTACTGCGGCAATGCGGTGCCCGTGAGTCACGCAGACCTTGTCGAACGCCGCCAGATCGCCAAAGGGTACTTTGACGTAATCCCCCGGCAAGGTGCTGAAGCCCAGGCGCACAGCCGGTCCGTCACTGGCCGACAGTGTGCCCAGCGTGCGGCCGTGAAAGGCGTTTTCCATGACCACCACCAAAGGCCGTTCGATGTACTTGTGCCAGCCGTGCAGGCGCGCCAGCTTCAGCGCAGTCTCGTTGGCCTCGGCACCGGAGTTATTGAAAAACACCCGATCCAGCCCCGACAAACCGGTCAGTTTCTGCGCCAGACGCTGCTGCCAGTCAATGCTGTAAAGATTGGAAGTGTGCAACAGCAACCCCGCCTGATCCCGAATGGCCTCTACCAGCAGCGGATGCGAATGGCCGACATTGGTCACCGCCACGCCCGCCACAGCATCCAGGTATTGGCGCCCGCTCTGGTCCCACAGACGCGTGCCCAGGCCACGGGTGAAGCTCAGGGCCAGAGGTTGGTAAGTGCTCATCAGGCAGGCAGTGGTCATGACGTGAAGCTCCTTGGGTATGTTTCGATTTTTGCAGTATCGTTAACCACTCCTTATGGATAAACAGCCAAACACTTCAATCATTTTAAAGCAGGGCTTGATAATGGATTTGTTTCAGGCGATGCGTGTGTACGTAAAGGTGGTCGAAGCAGGCAGCCTGACGGCGGCAGCTCAGGCGTGTTCGATTTCTACCACTATGGTTGGCAACCACCTGCGCGCACTGGAACAGCGCCTGGGCGTCAGCCTGTTGCAGCGCACCACTCGCCGTCAGCGCTTGACGGAATTCGGCACTGCGTATTACGAGCGTTGCCTTGAAGTGCTGGGGCTGGTGGCCGAGTCCGAGCAATTGGCCGAGCAGGCCCAGGGCGATCCCAGCGGCACGTTGCGCATCACCGCGCCGCTGACGTTCGGTTCGGAAGTGCTGGCCCCGGCCCTTGCCGGGTTCTCGCTACGCTTTCCCGAGGTCAAACTTGATCTGGTGCTGACCAACCAGCGTCTGGACATGATCGACAATGGTTTCGATATCGCCATACGCTTGGGAAACATCCCGCAATCCTCGCCACTGATTGCGCGCCCCATGCAGGACTACACCCTGACCATCTGCGCTGCGCCGAGTTATCTGGCTCGCCATGGAGCGCCTGCGCACCCCGGAGACCTTGGTGCGCACAATTGCCTGGCGTTCTCCTACCCGGCAGGAGACGAGTGGCGCACGGCTGGCACCCAATGGCGTATGACCGGCCCCGAAGGTGAAGTGCTGGTGGATG
The DNA here is from genome assembly GCF_058129925.1 of Pseudomonas sp. Pme6b. NCBI lineage: Bacteria > Pseudomonadati > Pseudomonadota > Gammaproteobacteria > Pseudomonadales > Pseudomonadaceae > Pseudomonas > Pseudomonas sp. Pme6b. The sequence goes on along the minus strand of NZ_CM176704.1, from coordinate 2,934,668 downwards.
TCGACGGCTCGATGGTTGCCAACACCTCTGCCGGTCTTTATCAGGCTGCGTGTGCTGGAATGGGTGTAGTGATGCTACCGGATGCGCTGGTTCAGCGAGACTTGCAGGAAGGCCGGCTGGTTGCGCTGCTGCCGGGCTATCACTTGCCCAGACGACCGATGAACCTGCTGTATGTGCAGGATCGTTATCGGCTGCCTAAAGTGAGAAGTTTTGTGGAGTACGCGATGGGGCTCTGGGGGCGGTAAGCACTTACCGCCCAAATGTCATCGAACCGACGCCGGTGCGCGCGTTGCTGCCCGCACCGGAGTTTGCCGGTCAGACCTTGAATCGGCTGACCATGCTCTGCAGATGCACACCCAGGCGCGCCAGCTCGACGCTGGACGCCGCGGTCTCTTCACTGGCGGACGCCGTTTGCTCGGAAATGTCGCGCACGTTCAGAACGCTGCGGTTGATCTCTTCGGCAACCGCACTCTGCTCTTCGGCAGCAGCGGCAATCTGGTGGTTCATCGTCTCGATGGTCGAGATCGCCTGGGTCATGTTATTGATGGAAACGCCAGCATTGCGCGTCAGCTCGACACTGTTTTCAGTCAGAGCCTGGCTGTTGTCGAGAATCGTAGCCACTTGCGATGTACGGCTGTGCAGGCCACTGATCAACGCAGCAATTTCTTCCGTCGATGTCTGCGTGCGCTGGGCCAGGCTTCTTACTTCGTCAGCCACCACCGCGAAGCCTCGTCCGGCTTCGCCTGCACGCGCCGCTTCGATGGCAGCATTGAGCGCCAACAGATTGGTTTGCTCGGCAACGGCCTTGATCACGTCCAGCACGCCGCCAATCTTGTTGCTTTCGCTCTTGAGCTCGTCCATTGCAGATTTGGAGTGTTTGACTTCAGTCGCGAGCTTCTCGATCTGGGCAACCGCCTTGGAAACCACACCTTCGCCATCGCGGGCTTCCTTCGAAGCATTAACCGCCGCATGGGAAGCCTGCTCTGCGTTGCGTGCGACCTCCTGAACAGTCGCAGACATTTCGTGCATTGCAGTGGCAACCTGATCCGTTTCGCTCTTCTGACTGTTCACCCCGGCACTGGTCTGCTCAGTGACAGCCGACAACTGTTCGGCTGCGCTGGCGATTTGTGTCACACCATCGCGCAGGCCGCCAATCAGCTCGCGCAGGTTGCTGGTCATGCGCAGCATGCTGCCTTGCAACAAGCCCAGTTCATCCTTGCGCGTGACCGGCTGGTTGTACGTCAAATCGCCATCCGCTACACGCTCGGCCAGCTTCAGTGTGTCAAGCAACGGGCCGACGATAAGACGAGTGATAACCCAGGCCGCCAAAGCGCTCATGATCAACGCTGCAATCAGCCAGACAGACAGAAGGGTCTTGGCCTCGCCCACGTCTTCTATTCTCAGACTGACCTGATTGGCTGACAGCTTGTCGGCAGAATCAAACAGAATGGCGATAGTTTTATTGATCCCTGCCTGTGCCTGATCGATCTTGTCCTGCGCCGCAGTGAACTGATTCAACGTGTTCTGATAGCCGAGCAGAGCGTCCACAAGGTGCTTGATCGTCGCTGACTGGCTATCGAAGCCTTTCAGATTTTTAACAAAATTAATAACCGTGTTCATCGACGTTTCAGCCGGTGCCCGGTTCTCGGTTTTCAGGGAATAGGTGTAACCACGCAAGTCGAAGCGCATTTTCTGAAACAACGTCATCGCCTGAATAATGTCGTCACGCTGCGAGGCGCTGCCGTCATCTGATCGGGCAATGGCGTTCAGTTTCTGCAAATCGTCAGCGGCTGCGTCAGCGTACTGGCCAAACACTGACCGGGTCGCCTCGCGGGCGGCAGTGGCCTGCATCAGATTATCGTAGTGGACACGATAATCCTTCATCGCTTCAGCAGAAGCATTTACCAGCGGGGTGTTCAGCGGAGAGTCGAAAACTTTCTGCGCATACTTCACATGATTTTCGAGACTATCGATAGCTTTCAGCCAGTTGCTGGCGCGCTCGGCATCGTAGTTGAGCGCATAAGCCAGGCGGGCTATACGGACATCACGGGTCAGCGTGCTCAGCTTGCCGATATCGGCAATCCTCTCGCTTCGTTCGCTCAGCGAACTGATCCCCGTCCAGCCTGTGAGTGCAATCAACACGGTCAGCACAATGACCAAGGCAAACCCGAGCACAAGCTTGGACCTTACAGAAATATTGTTCAGCATAGCGTTCACCGTAAATTGCTCTTGTCTGGTCATTGTGGGGGTTATAAGCGGCTTGTCCTTGCCATTTATACAACCCACAGTTGTCGGCGGGGCAGCTTCAAACTTTAAAAGTTGACGTCAAAATTCATGCTCGAAAATAAACATCGACTCGTCGAATAACCCGTATGGCCTTTCACGCCAGTCGGTTAGCATGGGCCGCTGTACCTACACATCGAGTATTTCGGAGAATTGCATGAGTCTGGAGTTGACAGCTTCTCGAGACGGCCTGACCACAGAGGAACGTTCTGCGATTGCCGAAATAGAGTCAACGACCAACATTTTAAGGCTGGTCACCCGACTGACAGGCATGCGCTTTGCCGGTATCGCAAAGTTCACCGACGCGGATTGGATCGCCTGTTCTGTATACGACCCGACTGACCTGGGCATCGACGATGGGGACGTGTTCAAACTGGAGACCACGCTGTGCAGTGAGTTTTGCGTCAACCCCGAAGCGTTGTTCGTACCGCAGATCAGCAAAAACGGCCGCTACGCGAACCGGCCGGTGGTAAAGCGCTAAGCCATCGAGAGTTATGCAGGCGTGCCGGTCCATCTTCCGAACGGACAGTTGTACGGCGCGCTATGTGCGCTCGACTCCGACGTGACGTTGTTTGACGACCCCGATCTGGCGGAAACACTGACTCTGTTTGCCAGATTGATCGGCTGTATTTTCTTCGCCAACATCAGCGAAACAGACTGATGTAGCTGCCGCTTGATGCGAGTGAAAAACACGTTTCATGCGGACGAAGCGTTGGTTTTGCAGGAAAGGATGAAGTCGCTCGACTGAAAAATCTCTTCGCCCTGTGTGAAGTTTCCGAGAAGACTTCAGTTGCTTGCGCGGGCTGTATCGAGGATTTAAGGTGCGCCGTCGCTGCAAAATCAGCGGCCGGATTTAGCGATCCGAATCTCTATTCTCGACATCGCGTTTCATGCTCAACATGAACATCGCGTTATGGCGGCTGTGCGTCGGAGACCTTCGGGTCTGCCGGTGTGCGAAAGATTAGAGACCGGTTCGCTAACCTTCGCACAGCTGCCACCTTCTCGTTTAGCGACGTGATTGGGGCTCTATGTTCGCTATGGAGCGTTTAATCAATGGATCTCCCATTCCCCCTTCTTCCCTGCACCGAAAACCACGAGCCCACCCTATTCCTGCGCCACCGTCGCATGTTGCGTGCTGTTGTCATGCACGCAGAAGCCTGGTTCCCGCTGGAGGACATCGCCCGCCTGATGGGCAAGCGTCTGGACGAGCGCAACACCCGCAAGCTCGACGCCGATCAGCGCCGCACCGCATGGTTGTTGACCCACGGCGAATGGCAAAAATGCCTGCTGATCAGCGAGTCTGCGGTATTCGCCCTGTTGATTCACCATTACATCCCGGAAAACCGCGCCCTGCGACGCTGGCTAACGCAAGACGTGCTGCCCGCACTGAGCGCCCGCCCCGTTGATATCAACAACGACGGCCCCACTCACTGCCAAATGCAGTGGCAGGGCACAACCCTGAGTACGCTGCAATGGCGCGGGGATATCTGGGTGAAGTTGCGCGACATGCCGGAAATCGTTCAGGTCCAGACGACCGGCAAGAAAGATGGCTGGCTGAAACGCCTGAAGTTGCTGGGCAAACGGGCTGCTTGAGCGCTTCAAACAGGCTCTGTACAAAAAGTGGCCACGCTGGCCGACTTTTCGTACACAGCCTACGGTTTACTCTACGGTCGCGTACATGGGCACGAGTTCAAGCATGGCGCTACTGAACTGGCTTTCATCAAATTGCGTTCGGTGTCGAGGCGACACAGGTTTGACCGGGCGCTCGCCGTCCAATAACGCCTCGGCAGGCAGATCAATCCCGAAATGAGGAAATGGCTCCTGAGCCACCCAGCCTCCGGCCGCCAGAACCAACAGTAGAAATACGCCCGCGATGGGCTCTTTAGGTCTGCACATTCTCGTTTCTCCAATCCGGCAAAACGATTCAGCTCACAATGAGCAACTCGATATAACAGCCACGGCGTCACCCGTGTGTCGCGCCCGGCAGATCACTCGAAAGGCTCTTCGCCCTGCAACTTGGTGCGGTGCATCATTCGCCCGCACGCGGGGTCGTAAGCTTCCGCACGGTGCATGGTGCCGGCGTTGTCCCATATCACCAGATCACCTGCCTGCCACGCATGGCTATAACTGAACGCCTCGGCTGTAGCCCACTCGCGAAGGCCGACCAGAATCTGCGCGCTTTGCGCCAGGCTGCTGCCAACGACCTGCTGCGCAGTGCATCCCAGAATCAGCGACTTACGACCGGACCGGTGCCTCCAGACCAGCGGCAACTCCTTCTCGCCGATAGCCTGCATGGCCTTGAGCATCGCAAGGCCAGGCTCGGGATTGTAATAGAGTAACGATGCCCATGGCGCGTGAATTACTCGTAAGCGTTCGTAATGTTGTTTATCAGCGCTCGATAACGCCTCGTAAGCCGCATAGGTATTACAGAAACCGGTATTGCCTCCCCAACTGGCGGGCACCTTGCAAGACAGCAACGACGCCAGAATGGGCACATCGCTGCTCGTACCGTCGATATGCCAGTAGAGCGAGCCCTTGAGAAACTCAGCGCCTGCCGGGTTCTCTTTGACATCAAGGCTGATCTTGGTGATGTTCTGGCCATCACTGGCTTCCGGACAGAAAGTGCCCAGCGTACGGGTGAAAGCGATCTGCTCTGCATCGGAAAAATTAATCTGCGGAAACACCAGCACACCTCGCTGCTCCAACAGTTCCCGGATTTCCCCGGCGAATTGACCCGACAGCAGCTCCTGCTTGCTGTTGAAAATACGCGTACCAATACCTGGCTTGATGGGCTCCTGGGACAGCTGAACGAGCGAAGTGGCTAACATGATGCGACCCTCTTCATAAGTGAACACAACGGTACACTTATGGAAAAATCTGCGCAACCTCTTATTGAGCCGACTGGCCGCACACCTTGCCTGCGCCTTACACTGGCCAGCCACTGACCGTTCAAGGAATGAATCAACGTGCACGCCCCTGCCCCGCAAATCCTCATTCAGCGCATGGCCGAAATCCACCTTGAAGGCGTTACTGCGCTCTACAACGAGCCTGCAGTCTGTCGTCAGGTGCTGCAAATGCCTTATCAATCCATCGAAGTGTGGCGCAAACGCCTGGCAGCCAGCACAGAGCGACATGTGAAGCTGGTCGCGCTGAGTGGCGGCGAAGTGATCGGCAGCCTCGGCCTGGAACAATATTCGCGCAGCCGACAAAGCCATGTCGGCGCTATAGGCATGGGCGTCGCGTCGGCCTGGCACGGCAAAGGCATCGGCTCGAAACTGCTGGCGGCAGCGCTGGACATCGCAGACAACTGGATGAACCTGCACCGGGTAGAACTGACCGTGTTTGCCGACAATGAGGCAGCAAAAGGCCTTTATCGCAAGTACGGTTTTGAACTGGAAGGACGCCTGCGCAACTACGCCGTGCGCGATGGCGTATTCGTCGATGCCTTGAGCATGGCGCGGCTGAGGTGAGCGGTGCTCCTGAAGCTACCGCTTGAGCGATAGCCGAAAGCATGCAAGGATCAGCCATGAATCAAGTCCTTAAAAGTAACCGACATCACCCTCACGGCCCCACCTCAGGTGCCGCGGTTGCTTGCGCTCATCGATTGGCCAGACATAGATCCACGTTCTGACCCATCAGTGAAACAAACCAAGGCGCCCACGGCGCCTTTTTTATTGCCTATTACTTTGAAAACAACCACCTGAAAACAACGGAGATCACCACCATGACCATGCTACGCGGAACCCGCATCGTGACCGGAACAGAAGCCGCAACCCTGCGTGAGACAGAAAGCCGTTTCCGGAGCTATCTTCATCGAAGCGGGTGCTGAAGAAGCGATAGTCCCCGCGTTATGGGGTGAGGACACTTTTATCGAAAAAGCCGGCGGCAGCGAGATCATCAGCCAGATGTGGGCATTCAACGACAAGGCCGGACGCGCCTGTTGCCTGATCCCGGAAGCAACGGCCCTGTTCCAGGAGCGCAGTGAAGCCCTGCTCAACGGGCGACGCGAAGCAGTGTTTTTCTATGTCGCACGTTGTTATCGCTACGAGCGACCGCAAGCCGGACGCTACCGTGAGTTCACCCAGTTGGGGCTGGAAATTCTCGGCCCGTCACCGCAGCAAGCCTTGCAACGCAGCCAGACCATCTGCACAGGCTTTCTGGACTCGCTGGGGCTGGACTATGAACTCAATACCGCCGTCAAACGCGGCCTGAGTTACTACCTGAACGGCAACGGCTTCGAGGTACGCTGCTCACGCCTGGGCGCACAGCAACAGGTGGTCGGCGGCGGAGCCTACAGGGAAGGTGCCGGGTTTGGCATCGGGCTGGAGCGGCTGGTGTTGGCGCTTGAGCGTAATTAATCCCGCTTGGCCAGGAGCGCCTTTGCAAGGAGGCGCTTCTCTACTCTGCTACACGTATTTAGCGTACTTCAAACCAACGAGGATGAAGTTTCGGAAAATGCTCTTTCAGCCAAGCGACGAATGCCTGCACCTGCGGCGCAAGGTGTGTACGGCTCGGGTACAGTACAGAAACCGGGCGCGGCAACGGGCGAAACGCTTCAAGCACTTCGACCAACTCTCCGCTGGCCAGAAACGACTCAACGGTAATGCCCGGAGCCTGAAGAATACCGAACCCGGCAAGGCCGCACTGCACATAGGCGTTGGACTCGTTGACAGTAATGCCACCACGCGGCGGAACAGGAAAGTCGTCGCCATTCAACGAGAAATGCCAGGGTAACGGCCGATTGCTCTGACCAGACAGAAAGCTGACCCCGCAATGACCTGCCAGCTCGTCCAGCGTTTCCGGCGTGCCGAAGGCTTGCAGGTAGGACGGCGCAGCGCAGGTGACCATCGTGGCCCTGCCTATTTCCCTGACCACCAGACTTGAATCGGGCAGCTCCCCGATGCGCAGCGCGCAGTCGATGCCTTCTGCGACCAGGTCCACCGTGCGGTCCGTTACTCCCAGCGCCAGCTCGATTTCGGGGAATGCCTGGGTAAACCCTTTCAGGCTCTCCATGAAACTACGCTGGCTGAACGCTGCCGGGATATCAATCCGAAGCCGCCCCCGCAGGGTCGAGCCGTTTCGGTCGAACATGGAGGTGGTTTCGGCAAGATCAGCCAGATTGTTCTTCACGCGCTCGTAAAAACGCTGACCTTCCGCAGTGAGTTTTACGCTGCGGGTCGTACGTTGAAACAGCCGGACATCCAGCGACGCTTCAAGGTCCTGAATGATCCGGGTCACATGGGGACGCCCTATCTGCGTGGCCTCCGCCACTTTAGTAAAACTGCCCAGCTCGGCAAGTTTCGCGAACACCTGCATTGACTGTAAAAGGTCCACCGACGAATCCCTCTGAACAAATACCGAGCCATTGTTGCCTGGCAGGATAACAATCCTGTCGATTTGCGCCCATTTATCTGCACCAGCGTTTTACCAACAATGACTTCAGCGCCCACAAGGCAACCGCCTCTGTGAGCCCAAACATGATTGCTGGAGACATTGAATGAAAGCGTGGCTGTTAAAAGATTTCGGGCTCGACAATCTGGTGCTCGGAGAAGCTGAAACGCCGGTTCCCAAAGCAGGTGAACTGCTGGTGAAAGTCGGTGCGGTATCCCTCAACTTTCGCGACAAGGCCATCGTCGACGGTATCTACGAACCGCATCGCGTACCCAAGCCATTGATTCCGGTCAGCGATGCAGCCGGTACTGTCGTGGCGGTAGGCGAAGGCGTCAGTCGCTTTTCAGTAGGCGATCGCGTGAACTCGCACCTCTACTCGCGCTGGATCGACGGCCCACCAGGCCCGGACGAACCGGATTATTGCTTCGGTTCGCCGTTGCCGGGTGGCCTTTCTGAATACATGATCATCCATGAAGACAGTGCCGTACGTGCACCGGATGCCATGTCGGATGAAGAAGCCGCCACATTGCCGATTGCCGCACTCACGGCCTGGTACGCACTGGTTGACTTCGGTCAGATAGAAGCCGGGCAAACTGTCCTTGTACAGGGCTCAGGCGGCGTATCGATCTTCGCTGTGCAGATCGCGACAGCCCTGGGTGCCAAGGTCATCGCGACTTCCAGCAAGGACGATAATCTGCAAGCGGTGAAGAAGCTGGGCGCTGTCGCCGGAGTGAACTATCGAACCCATCCCGAGTGGGCAGACGAAGTACTGAGACTCACTGACGGCAAGGGTGTGGACCTGTTACTGGACGTAGCCGGTGGCGACGGCATCAATCAGTCGGTTGCGGCCACCAAAGCGGGCGGGCGCATCGCGCAGATCGGTTTTCTGACCGGCCAGACTTCGGCGCTGAACCTGATGCCGATGATCTTCCGCCAGACTACCTTTCGCGGTATCGCCGTAGCACCTCGCTCGTCGTTTGACCGGATGAACGCCTTCCTCAACGAGCACAAGATTCGTCCGGTAATCGATCACGTCTACCCGTTCGAGCAGGCTCTCGAGGCATACGAGCACTTGGCCAGAGGCGCGTTTGGCAAGGTGGTAATCAAGGTTGATCAGGCCTGACACGGTATTGAGGTTGCGACGCGCGGATACTTCCTGAGCGTCGCACGCCACAGTCCCCCATCAACCATTCGAACTCAAAGGGTTACACTGCCTCCCTACCCCGCTCCTGACCCGAGGCCCCTGATGAAAGTTGGCGTGATTTCCGACACCCACGGACTGCTTCGTCCTGAAGCCATTACGGCGCTTGAGGGCTGCGAAGCCATCCTCCATGCCGGTGACATCGGCAGCCAGGACATCGTCGAGCAACTCGGCGCCATCGCCCCGCTACATATCGTGCGCGGCAACAACGACCAGGACGCCGAGTGGGCAAAAAACATCGCCGATCACCTGCGCTTCGACATCGAAGGCTGGCAAACCCTGCTGGTTCACGACATCGCCGATGTTCCGGCGCTACTGGATGACAGCGTGAAAATGGTCGTTACCGGCCATTCACATAAACCCCTCATCGATTGGCGCGGCGACACGCTGTATCTGAACCCGGGCAGCGCCGGGCGGCGGCGTTTCAAGTTGCCGGTGACGCTGGCGTTGCTTGAGGTGGGCGCGGATTCGATGGAGCCGACGCTGGTGCAGTTGGTTGACTGACAATTCAGATAGGCATCAAGTGTGAGAGCCCATCTGAATATCATCACAACTGAGCAGGCATACGAAAATCGCGTAATGCACTCATATCAAAAGGATTCGGCGCACGCTGGCTCGACAACAGGTAGTTGGCCCGCATGCCTCCGACATCGGCCTTGAGCACAAGTACATCACGGCCCTTCAGGGGCTCGGTCTGCATCAGGTCAAAGAGGCGGAACAGCGACCATGGGCCGCTATTCTTTTCGATGCCCAGCGGCCGGCCGACCATGCCTTCCATCACCAGACTTGTACGTCCATCCTCAGTATCAGCGGGCCACCTGAATAACATCGGTACGATGGGGCCGTGACGATACTCAAGTGACTGATCACCCAAACGGAACTGAGCGCGGCGTACAGCAGGGTCGAGGGTGTGAGGTTCTAGAGTGAATTGCACCTGCGGTTCCTGCGTGCGGTGAGCAAAGAAGCTACTGCGGATTTTATAAACACCCGCCATCTGATCCAGATAAGCGCGACTCATCGGCAGACTATAGCCGTCAATCGTGCGCAGTCGATAACGACCAGGATCGCCACTGACGAAGGGCTTCAGGTAGCTATCGAAGAAGCGCTCGGCTATGCCCTGCGCGCCGAAGAACTCGCGAAAATCATTAAGCGCTACATCACTGCTGCTGTGCGCATGGAATGGATAGCGTTTGGCGAGAGACTGTTCATAGAAACTGTAAAGCTCTGCCTTGTAGCGTTGGTTGAGGTAATGGTGAGACTGATACAGCACAAAGCTCCAGGTATCTTCAGCCAACGCGCTCAACCAGCCGCCCAGAGGCTGGGGTAACACAGTCGCGGCATTACGCAGATTGCTCAAGGCGTCTCGCTGTCCAGACATTCGTCCCTTTGCCATCTCGTAGGCCGCCAGTTCAGGCTGACCGGAGCGACCCAATGCGGCCATTTGCATCTGCAATTCATTAATGGCGTTCAATGCTGTAATCAGATCGGCGGCAGGACCATTCTCGTCATCCAGCAAGCGGTGCAAAGGATCGAAGCGACGCTGCAATGATTGCTTCGCCATTGTGGGCAGGCTATCGGTAACGGTCTGCTGCAACGTATCGCCAATCGCAGCAACCTGGGTGAGCGCCACAGGGCCCGGTGCAATCTTTTCAGCCTCGGCTTTCATAGCTCCGAGACTGTCTGCAAGGACGGGGAAAAGTGTGTTGTCACGCACCTCGACCAGCAACTGCAGCAAAGGCGAATGCGCTGCCGTCAGCCCGGCCAGTTGCACGGCAGCCTGGCTGGCTCCTTCAAAGGGCTGCAGTGAAACCCGACCGATCGCTTCGGCCCAATGATCGGCGTAATCACGAAAGTACAATTTTTCCAGTTCGACCATCAATGCTCGCAACTGATGTGCGTTGTACTGTTCACTTTCACCCAGGACCCAGTTGTCACGCATGATTTCAGTTACCACGGCTGTACCACGGGTAACGAAATACTGCTCGTAGCCCTGGCGTGTATAGAACCCGGGAATCCGATAGTCAGTACCAGCCAAATGCTTTGCCTGAGGGCCGGTGTTGTGGCCAAGGCTGTAGTCCGGAAGTACACGCGCTTTTTCACGCAATACCCGATAAACCACGTTGGCGAAGGATTCGTTACGCAGCACCTGCCGAGCCTGCGCCACTAATGCGTCGTTTAGCGGATAGGCAAAAGACTGTTCGAGCAAACGCCCAAAATGCTGATTCAACTCGTGCTGAGCCTGTGCATGCCCGACATAACGAATTGACCAGTCGGTCGCCACTCGCTCCTTCAGCGCAGAAGGTATCCGGTGTTCACGCTGAACCAGCATCAGATAGGCGCGCAAGTTGTCCAGTAACTGCTCGCGATCCTGCAGGCTGGCCATTATGCGGGCTTCAAACATCCGCACCACTCGTGGCAGCAACTGGCCCTGCAACTGGGCATGATAAGCGCGCAAAAGCACATCATTTGCAGGCTCGCCCTGATAAAGACCGTTGCGCTCATACAGAGTGACATCGCTGTTGTCCGGAAATACCTGAGCGGCCTGATAAAGGGTGTTCAGGCTATCAAGGACTGTCAGTAGATCATCCTCGGCGGTGAGCGATGAACGTTGTTGCGCCCACTGCTCACCCAGAATACGAAGCCGTTCCAGCCGGTCGTGGTTAGCACTGAAACCGGTCGCCCATAGCACACCAAACCCAGACAAAAACAATAGCGCAGCGCAATACACTGCCCTCTGACGCCAAAGAATCTTTCCGCGTGCTTCCTTGTTGAGCACAGCGAGATCGGACTCAGGGAAAATCACATGTCGCAACAGATCATGAATGAACCGTGCTTTTCCAGGTTGTGGAACCTGTAATCCGGTACCAACCTCCCCATCAGCTCTTTGGGAGCTCTGAGCAAGTTGCGGCGCACGGGTCAGATAGAACCCACGAAGGTGACTGGCGCGCTGATAGCGATTTCCGGAGAACGCGAGTTCGACAAAAACACCCAGTCTGTGTGCGATACCTCCAAGCAAGTTGGGGAATTCAAGCATTTTGCCGCGGCGCTGGCTGTCTCGTTCCTGATGAATGCGGGTGATGACCTGGCTGCCAAGCCGTTGCAGCAACGTTTCAAACTCCTGAATGAGAACACCGCTATCAGTGCCACTCTGACCGTTTTGAAATGTGCCCCCAAGGACCTGCTCACTCTCCTCGCGAGACAGTTGATCAAAAAAATCATCGAAACCTGCTATCGAATCGGCCTTGGTCAGTATCAGATAAACCGGTACATCAACATGCAGCTGCTGAAAAACTTCGTCCAGGCGCGCGCGCACATCTTCAGCCAGTTTCTCCAGACGCTTGTCACGCTCGTCAACCAAAATGTCCACTGGCAATGTCACCAGCACACCGCTGAGCGGCTGTACGCGGTGACGGCCCCGTAACAACCCCAGAAGGGTCATCCAGGCGCTGCCGTCGACCTCGGGTACAGGCTGGTCAAGATAGCGGCCCGATGTATCCAGCAAAATAGCCTGCTCGGTAAAATACCAGCCACAACTGCTGGTGCTGCTCGTGTCGTGCGTCAGTTTGCGCCCGACCCTGTCGAGGGGAAAGTCGAGTCCGGAAAAATCCAGCAGGCTGGTCTTGCCGCTGCCCTGCGGGCCGATCAGTGCATACCACGGCAGCTCGACTCGACCCCGGGCACCCAATTCGCCATACAGCGCAGAATCCTTGAGCACGCGCAGGGCATCCTTGAAACGACTGACAAGCTCCAGGTGCTCTTTTTCCACGGCGACAGACTTACGCAGAAGTTCGTGACCTGCATGGCTGTCTTGCGCCTGTTTTTTCTGCAAACCAATGCGCCAGTTGTTGAAGACAATCCCGAGGCCCCAGACCAGAAACAACACACTGATCGATACGAGACGCGCAATGGGGCTATCCCAAAACCTGTTATCCGCCACCGCCAGCAGTGGCCCGAACATCCAGATACATGCAGCCAGCACAAGCACCAACAGCAGCGACCAGGCCCAGGTACTGCACAGCAGCGCGATGAATTTTTTGAGCAGGGTTTTCATTGCATTTCTCATTTCAAGATCGGAGCTCAAGCGCTGCCAGATACGCTGGCTGATAGGATTTGAGTACGACCTCACGCTGCTCGCCGAGTACCCAGGTAAATCCGCAATACAGCACAGCCAGGCTGATAACGGTGAACAGCACGACCAGCCATACCGGTACGACACGCAGCCGTTCAGAAGCCCTGGACTGTGCGCCCTGCCAGCGAGGTGAAAGAGTTCGGGACACGTCGCCTCTCACATGCCTTATCTGCCGATAAAGGCTGTCGCGGATGTCTTCCAGTTCATGGCCATTAAGGCGGTGCGAGCGGTATTTCCCCTCGAACCCGAGCGCCAGACACAGGTACATCAGCTCGAGCATGGGCAGATGCTTGAACGGACTGGCAGAAAGCTTTTCGAGGAGTTGAAAGAATTTTTCGCCGCCAAATGTCTCCTTGTGAAAACGGCTCAGCAGACTGATCTTCGACCAGTCACTCTTGCTGCCCCAGGGCGTGTTCAACACAGCTTCATCCACGACCGTACACAGCACATAGCGCGCAGCCAACAGCTGATCATTTTCTATAGCGTTTCGCCGACCCTCGGCCTCGAACAGCTTGATCTGGTCCGACAGCTGTACGTTCAGCAGCGCAATATCGCCAAAGTCTTCGGCTGCAGACAGCCTGGACACCTGAGCCAGCAATTCGCTCGCAGCAGCGACCAGCGGATTGACATGGATACTGACCCGCTTTTCGGCTACCTGCCGGGTGTTGTTGATCAACCGTTCCTGCAGACCTTCGAAAAGATTCGCATCGTGGGGACTCGTGAACATGTCATCACCCGGCCAGACATTGTCCCGACCATAGGTAACGGCATGGTCTTCGCGACTGCTTTGCATATCCATCACTCTGCTCAATTTCTGATCGCCCAGAACTGCAACTCAAGCCCCGGAAATTCACCTGATACATGGAAAGCAAATCCCCCTGACTTATCGATTCCGCTTTGGTCCCGGTCATCGATATCGAGAATGAAATAGGCTTTTGCAGCGTGAAACGGTATTTGCCGCGGAGCCACAGGCAGCGGCCTGAGCCGCATACCCGGCAGGTGCAGACTCACCAGTTCGCGAATACTTTCCACAGAGCCCACTTTGAGGTGCGAAGGCAGTCGCCCACGCAGCTCTTCGGTATCGCAATCAGCACGAGCGGCAATGACAAATGAGGCATCCCCCAGCAACTCACGATCCACCCGAGGCGAGACCAGAACGCCGTACTGCCTGGGCTGCAACTCAAGCTCCTGCGCGTGCTGCTCGAGAACCATCGACAGCATTTGTCGTATGGCAAACATTAAACGTTTGAACGTTGCGCCCTGATCACTGTGCTGATAGCTGCCCTCCAGTCGAGGACGTCTGCTTTCATCGCCGAACGTCGACAACTCGCCAAAAAGAGATAACAGCGCCCGATACAGTTCTTCGGGGTGCACCTGCCGGGTAGTGAGATAGTGTTGAAGTACCAACGCGTTGCGATTAATCAGTTGCAACATCATGAAATCGCCCGTCTCTGCACCACGCGCCTGGCCGTATGTACCGATGCGCTCGGCGATGATGTCGCCTCGATGCTGCAGCAGACCTACAACTTCCTTGAGGCACGACATCAAGTAGCGTGAACCACTGGCGTTGATGAAGGCCGGTGAAAAACCGGTGTCCAGCGTTATTGCCTTGTCAGGGCTGCAGATAAGAATATGCCCCAACTTGAGCAAGGTGTAGGCGTGCTCTCCGCGAGGTTCTCCCACTAACAGACGAAATTCCGGGCGCGCGCATAACACCGAAGTGGAACAGTCTGCTCCGGCGTTCGAATCCAAAACATCCGTTGCGTAGGCTGTAAAGCGTGCGATCACCTCCGGCTGTTCGTGGCTGCGTGTCTCAATGCAATTACCCGCCATTGTCGGCAGCGCTATGTACACTGGCATGTTTGAAGTGTTTGCAGGAATATCCAGCGCCAATGGACTGTTACGGTCGCGTATGTCGAACACGCTACCGTCCGGCAGGATACCCGAGGCCTGAGCAAGTACGATCTGTCCCGAGCCCAAAAAATGCGGATCAATTTCAAGGGCTGTGAACCCCCAGTTGTAGGCGCCCGCCAACTGAGTGCGAACCCGCAATTGATGGTCGTAGTAACGATCGTTATGTTGAAAGTGCTGCGGCCGCAGCAACATGCCTTCCTGCCAGATAACCTTGTGCGCGTTCATGTCGGATTTCCTGTGCCTGTCTGGCTATCTGCCCGTTGAAGGCCGGATTCACCCAGTACGAAAACGGCTCGATTCTGCTGTTTGGGGTGAACCTTGATCACGTGACGCCATTGGGTTTCCGGCAAATTTCGATAGGCAGCCAGTACACCGATGTAACGACTGCCTTGATCCAGTTTCAGCTTCAGTTCAATACTCTCGCCTGGACGAAGTTCAAACTCTTCGCTTGCAATCAGGTCTTGCCCGAGTGCCTGAACAGTCCGTTGGTAAAGCGAAAAGAAATCCATATTCTCGAAGGTCACCGGACGCCTGAGTTCCAGGACCTTGAGAACAATCGGCGAGGGCCTGCCATTGACATCAGGGTTAAGCTGATTGTCTGCATTCAGTCGAATATCCATACGGGTTTGCGTTGAGTACGGAGAGAGAGCTGAACAACCGTTGAGCATGAGTAGCAGCAGTAACAACAGTGACCGTTTGACTCGGCTAACGTGAAGATTCATTGAATTCAGCCCTGTAAATCCTGATGGAGGCAGCGATACAACCGAACGGCGGCTCATGACAGCTCACGCCCATAGAATGCGCTGACACGGGGGTGGGCAATGTCCAGGAGCCCCACACTCGATTCGTCTACTACTTCGTTTCGGCTGGTGGGTTCAGGGCTGCCCAAAGCCCGGTATTGATCATCGCTGAACTTGAAATGGCCAGTGCACCCTCCAAGGCAAATCATCGCAGCGAGCACAAAAGGCGCAGAGCGCCGACAATGAACGTTCATTGGAAAAAGGTCCCAGATAATGAGTTAGGCAATCGTGGTGATTCAGCAGTTAATCAGGCCGTCCGTGAGCAGCACCGATCTTCAAATGCGCCAGGCGATAAAGCAGCGTGCGTCGTGACACCCCGAGAGTGCGTGCTGCACGACTCCGGTTGCCGTTACAATCGCGCAAACACTCAAGCAGTACGTCGCGTTCGAACTGTTCGATGCGCTCACGTAGCGAAAGGCAAGTCGGATTGCTTATCGGGTTGGCGGGGATGGGAAAGTTTTCCGGTTTCAACTCACCGTCTTCGCATAACAACACTGCCCGCTCGACGAACCCCTTCAACTGTCGAACGTTGCCCGGAAAGGCGTATCCCGATAAAGCAGTCACGGCAGCCCGCGACCATTGCACCGGATCTCGTTGTGAGTGCTGACATGCCTTATCGGAAAAATGCCGGGCCAATATTTCTATATCACCCACGCGTTGACGTAACGGAGGAAGCTCAATGGGAAACTGTGCCAGACGGTAGTAAAGGTCTTCACGAAAACGCCCTTCTGCAATGAGCGTTGGCAAATCGCGATGAGTAGCGGCAATGATTCGCACATCGACCTTGCGAACCTTGTTGGCGCCCAGCGGCCGAATCTCTCCTTCCTGTAACACTCGCAGTAGCTTTGCTTGCAGCAGCATCGGCATATCGCCAATTTCGTCGAGTAGAAGCGTGCCGCCATGAGCAACATCGAACAGACCAGGTCGATCACGATCAGCGCCGGTAAACGCCCCTTTGCAATAGCCAAACAGCTCGCTTTCCAAAAGAGCTTCGGGAAACGCAGCGCAATTCTGTACAACAAATGCGTTGGAACGGCGAGGTCCGTACTCGTGGATAGCACGAGACACGACCTCCTTACCCGTTCCGGTCTCGCCAGTAAGCAATACAGTGCAGGTGCTGTCGAGAATCTTGCCCAGAAGATGGGTTGTTCGGCCCAGGGCAGCGCTACGTCCTGTAAGCCCATAGTTATTCGAATTCACAGACAACTCCGCCTGAGCTGTCCAGCGTCGCATGAACCCTGCATAAGGCTTTACCGCTGCTCATGGCGCTGAGCAAACGGTCCGCTATCAACGGGGTCAGGGAGGACTCGAGTAACTGATCGATCAGTCGGGCGCCGCTGTGGCTTTGTGTGCAATGCTCCAGCAGATGACAAACCAGACTCTGCGAGTAGCTGAAGGTGAGGCCACGGGATTCAAGTCTCTCTCCAAGGCGACTCAGCTTTAGTTCGACCAGTTCACGAAGCGCTACACCCGTGATGGGGTAGTAAGGCACAACGCGCATTCTGGCCAGCAATGCCGGTTTGAAATGTGCGCTGAGTACTGGCTCTAGCCGCATCGCCAGCTGTTTGGCATCCGGGAGCGTGCTCTCGTGGCAGTTGGCATGGATCACCTCGGCGCCGAGGTTGGAGGTCATCAGAATGAGTGTGTTGCGAAAATTGATTTCCCGGCCCTCTCCGTCGTTGGCTACGCCTTTATCGAAGATCTGATAGAACAGATTCAGTACATCCGGGTCCGCCTTCTCCACCTCATCAAGTAGAATCACCGAGTAAGGCTTCTGTCGAACAGCGTCAGTCAACATGCCTCCCTCGCCATAACCGACGTAGCCCGGCGGTGCGCCGATCAAACGGGAAACGGTGTGTTTCTCCTGAAATTCGGACATGTTGATCGTCGTGAGAAAACGCTCGCCGCCATACAGCAGGTCAGCCAGAACAATAGCTGTTTCGGTTTTGCCGACCCCGCTGGGCCCTACCAGAAGAAATACTCCGGTTGGGGCACCGGGTTTGTTCAAACCGGCAGCCGATGCCCTCACCGATTTCTCGATGGTCTGCATCGCCTGCTCCTGGCCCCTGATGCGCAAACGTAGTTCTGAAGAGAAGCGGTCAATCCGTTCACTGTGTTCCTGAGCCAATCGCGACACCGGAATTCCAGTCCAGGCACTCACCACTTCTGCGATCAGTCTGGGGCACACTTCAAAGCTCACCAGACGCTCATTCACTTGCGTATCGATCAGGGCCTGTCGGACCTCAGTCAACTCGGACTCCAGCGCCTGCGTGTATTGAGAGTCGCTACCCTCGCCTGCCTGCTGTACTTTTCGGTCGGCCAGTTGACTGCGCAGATTAATGAGCCGCTTGACGGCTGCGAGTTGATCAACCCACCTGCACTCAAGCGCATCCGCGTCGCTCTGCATTAGTGACAGGTCAGAAACCAGCGTATTCAGCAAGCTTTCATCAACCGACAACCCGGCATTGGCATCACGCTGTATTGCCTCGAAATGCCTTCGTTGCCGAGCAAGTTCACCTCGCAGATGCTCAAGACGTTCAGGCACGGCAACCAGACCGATTCGCACACGAGCACACGCTGTATCGAGCAGGTCAACTGCCTTATCCGGCAACTGACGCCCGGAAAGGTAGCGGGCCGAAAGCCGGGCAGCGGCAACCACAGCGTCATCGCGCAGATAGACGCCATGACTGCGTTCATATAACGGCGCGAGCCCACGCAGAATGGTGATGGCCTGCCCCACCGTGGGTTCCATTACGCGGACCGGTTGAAAGCGACGTGCAAGCGCCGGATCCTTTTCGAAATATTGTCTGTATTCGGCCCACGTTGTCGCTGCAATGGTACGCAGCTCCCCGCGTGCCAGCGCAGGCTTCAACAGGTTGGCCGCATCCGACCCTCCGGCCTGAACACCGGCCCCGATGAGCGTGTGGGCTTCGTCAATGAACAGAATGACAGGCCTGAGTGAAGACTGGACTTCCTCAATGACCCCCTTCAAACGACGCTCGAACTCACCCTTGATACTGGCGCCCGCCTGGAGCAACCCCATATCCAGCGACAGTAGCTCGACATTCTTCAACAGATCAGGCACTTCACCATGAACGATCCGCAGCGCCAGTCCCTCGACAACTGCGGTTTTGCCGACACCCGCCTCGCCCACCACAATCGGATTGTTCTTGCGTCGACGAGCCAGTATGTCGACCATCTGGCGCAAGCAGTCATCACGACATAGTACGGGATCCAGCAAACCCTCTCGGGCCTGCTGCGTCAGGTTATGAGTGAAACGTGCAAGTAGCGATTCACTTTGATTCAGGGCTGGCTTTGCGACGTCCGGTGATTGCTGGGCAAGGGCGTAATCGCGAAAGCGTTCAATGTTGATCCTGCCCAATAACGGCTGGTATGGACGGTCCGCATAGCGCGAAGGATTGCGCAGCAAGGCAAGAATCAACGCAGCCTGGTCAATGAGGCTTTCGCCCAAATCCAGATTGGAAATCAACAGCGCGTCTTGAAGCCACTGAACAAGCTCGGCAGAGAATACCGGGTTACGGATTGCACTTTGCTCGATCGGCTGGCGAAGGAAGCCTGCAAATTCGTCAGCTGCAACATCGGCCTCCAGCAGCGCACGCGCAAGCATTCCATCAGGCCGTTCCAGTAGGGCAACCAGCAGATCCTCAACCGAAATTTTACTACTGCCTCTGGAAACACAACGTTCGGCGGCCCCCTCAAGCTCGCTGCGTGTAGGGGCATCAAGGGCTCTGACGAGCTGCTGCAGGTCTACATCGATGATGAATAGTCCTTATTAGTCGGTCTGTTGAACGTCACAAGCCCTTGGGCATGCTCGCGCCCGAGCCAACTGGTCCAACCCAGGTGGCAAGTGTTCGATTGGCCAATGCGCAGATCCCTGATATCCGAATTAAGAAGCTCGAGACAAACGTCGTAATCCAGTGGATCGCGCAACGTGAACCGCACAAGTGCGCCCAACGGTTGGTAGCTCCGGCCGGCGGGTAGAAATTCGTGGAAGCGCTCCCAATCAAGCTGTTTTATATGAATGCGAAACTTGCCACTCCGATCTGGAACACGAACACCCAGCACCATATTCCGCCCTGGCTGGTTGTTGGCTTTGCCAAGGCAATTGAGCTGAGCACGACTGATCTCAACCGTTCGCTCAACACATTGTTCGATGAACATCCGGGCATGCTTGAAGTAGTAACGAAGCACCGACTCGATCAACGCGGCAGAATGAGCACGCAGGCTCAAGAGCCCCAGATAGGGCAACAGCCGCTTCCAGTTCAACTCGGTTGTTTCTCGAATGCGCGCGCCATGTAAACCGATCAATGCAAAGAGATGTTCGGAAAAAGGATCGGTTGCGCCACTGGCGAATACCGCGTGATAGCGGTACTTGCGCCAGACAGGCAACATCAGTTTTTGCAGGCGATGATTAAAAATATCCAGGAAATCCCGAGTGGCATTAGGCTTGTCCCGTTCCCCCAACGCCTGCTCGGCATAGAAAGCCGGCAGCGGTGAACCGGACCCGACCAGGCTCATCACGTTGAGGTACAACCGGACATACAGGTCAGTGTGCTCATGAAAAAAATCCAGACGTTCTATGTCGCTACAGGGAAATCCAAGACTGGGATTTGCCCTTAATTCAAGAAAAGCATGCAGTTGCTCATCATCGGCATCCGGGTGAACTTCACGTAAAACCCCGAGGATCAAAGGTATCGCCTGATACACGGAATATTCCCGTATATGCTGACTGAGCGTAGTCAGAGCAGCGGCTGCTGCCCCATGCGTGGCGTCCATTCGTAACCACCTCCCTGAGCGGTTTTTACATGCAGTTCATGGAAAGAATTCAAACTGGCATAAAGCGCAAAGAATTCGTTTAGGACTGACGCAAACAGAAACAGACTGGCTTCGTCTGCAAGCGCGCCAGGGGCAATGAGCAGCTCGGTTTTAATGCCTCGCACCGGCCGGCCATCATGCAAGCGATCAACGTGCTGGTGACGTATCGATTTCAGCCCACTTAACAAATGCTGACTGACCTTCTCCGCTTGCTTGTCGTAATAACGCGGCAAGTCGTAGGTCTCGATAATGACCTTTAAAGCTTCGATACTTGCCAGAGACAGATAATTCAGCGACATGTTACTAATGACGCGCCATAGAAAGTCACGTCCAATCGGCGGCGCATAGCTTTTAGTTGCTGGTGTAATATTTCTGAACCGCAGGAAGTCTGGAGTGCCTTCGCACGGCTTGCATATCCCGCCGGCCCTGATCTGCTGTGGAAGATTATGGTTGGTGCAGGTCAATCCAATCGAGATCGTTTCGTTGTCTCGGTCGCCACGCGTATCGAAACTCAGGTAAGTATCCAGCCCTCCATGCGCTACGGAGTCACGATGACGCACGCTGTAATAAGGGGCGTTGCTCTGCACATCGACGGCCGGATCATGTTCGAAGGACTCAAAGGGCACATAGTTCTGATATCCCCTGCCTCCTGGCTGCCATCCGGTGACGGTATCAACCGAGTAAACCCCGCACTTGCCATGACCGTAGTGCGCAGGAATCAGCAGATACTCATCCTGTCGTGCGTCGGCCAAAATGGGGAGTGCATCCTGTTTGAACAAGTTGACCACGGGTGTGCAATATAATTTTATATGTTCAACCTTCGGCCGAAGATGCAGCATATCCTCGCCATGCACTTCAAAGATCAGCTGAAAGCCACGAGCAACTTTCAATACATCTTCACTCACTGATGCGATGATCTGAAGACCGCCAATATCAGAAAAAAGGAATTTCTCCGGAAAGCAAAAATACTCTTGCAGGTAGCGATAACCGCGAAAAGTGTTCAGCGGATAAGGGATCAATGACTCATCTTCTGCAAAGCCCACTGGCTGTACTTGATCTACAGAAATGCTCAGTTCATATGATTTGCCATCCCCATCCAGAAGCGGCTTGCCCTGTTCATCCAACAGTAATATCTTAACGCTTTTAAGTTTGCGCATGAGGCCAAGATACAGCGCTTGGCTAATAGCGCGATCGCCTGCAAAGTGCAGGCGTAGCCTATTCAGCTCCAGTGCCCCCAGGTGCCCGTCACCTGTCATCTCCAGAGACAACGTCAAAGTCGTCGCCTCCGCGCTGGCCGAGTAGGAAACATTTGCCAACTTCAGTGGAAGAATGTCGGTTGGAAAGCAGGTACGAAATTGACAGACCTGCCCCTTCACGGGCTCACTTTCTACCGGGGTATCGCGCTCGACCCTTATGCCAGGCCCTACAGCCATCAACGGATCGAACTGCAACATGCTCACTGCCGGCATCGGTCGCATATAATTGGGCCATAACAATTGCATAAGCGAATGAGTCAACTCAGGCAGATCATCATCGAGTTTTTGACGCAAACGACCCGTCAGGAAAGCAAACCCTTCAAGCAACCGTTCAACGTCGGGATCCTGACCTGCCTGCCCCAAAAAAGAAGCCAATGCCGGATTCCGATCAGAAAACTGCCGGCCCGACTGACGCAGGGCCATCAGCTCCTCTTGATAGTAATGGTTAAATGACAATGCTCACCTGCCGGATCTTGTTTTATGAATAAATAACGGAGTTTATGTAAAGAAATAGGAAACAACCGATTCGCGAGAATCACTTGGCATAGTCAACTCACCCTTACCCTTCCGGCTTCGCTGACAGTTGCGGAAAACCGAACAGCCTTTTTAATGCCGTCAGCTTTTAAAATTGCATCAATAAAAAATTGCAGTGTCAGCCTATTTTCCGAGTGCCCTTCAGACATGACGTAAACCTCTGACAAGCGGGGCTCATAGAGCCTGACAGCTTTCTCGATCGCCACTCGGGATTGCCTCAATATATCGTGAGCGCTCATGCTCATGTCATTCAAGTCAGGCAAGCCATAATCAGGTAGCATTTTCACGCTTCCTGCACGAGCGCCAAGCATGTTCGACAAATGTGTCGCTATCGATGCCGTTAACTGTTCTTCCTCAGAAAAGCCTGGCGGCTGTAACCTCACTTCGGCAAGGCGTTCAAAAAGACTACCGAGGCCTCTCATGGCGTCACCTATTCCTTTTCCATTTTCCCGACCAGCGACAGAGTAAAATCAGCCCCCATATATTTGAAATGAGGACGGATATTCAAACTGACACGGTACCAGCCAGGATCACCTTCAACGTCGCTAACAATAATTTGCGCTGAGCGTAACGGGCGTCTTCCTCGCACTTCCGCGCTCGGGTTTTCCTGATCTGCAATGTACTGGCGAATCCATTTATTAAGTTGACTCTCCAGATCCGCTCGCTCTTTCCAGGACCCGATCTGCTCTCGCTGCAACACCTTGAGGTAGTGCGCGAGGCGGTTGACAATCATCATGTAGGGCAGTTGGGTCCCCAGTCTGTAATTAAGCTCGGCTATTTTGCCATCCGAATGGTTGCCAAAGAACTTGGGCTTTTGCACCGAACTCGCGGAAAAGAACGCGGCGTTATCGCTTCCTTTGCGCATGGTCAGCGCGATAAACCCCTCTTCTGCGAGTTCATACTCTCGGCGATCAGAGACCAGGACCTCCGTCGGAATCTTTGTCTCGATTTCACCCATGCTGTGGAATCGGTGCAAGGGAAGGTCTTCCACCGCACCACCACTCAGTGGCCCGATGATGTTGGGACACCAACGAAATTTGGCAAAACTGTCTGTCAGCTTCGTCGCAAATGCATAGGCCGTATTTCCCCATAGATAGTGCTCGTGGCTATTCGCAACGTTTTCCTTGTAGGCAAACGTTTTTACCGGGTTTTCCTCTGGCTCGTAAGGACTGCGCAGCAGGAAACGCGGCACGGTCAAGGCAAGATACCGAGCGTCTTCTTGCTGCCGGAAGCTCTGCCATTTGGCGAACTGCGGCCCTTCGAAATGATCGCTCAGATCCTTGAGGTCAGGCAGACCGGTGAACTGCTCAAGCCCGAAAAAATTGGCACCCGCAGCAGCGATGAAAGGTGCATGCGCCATACAGGCAACGCTTGAAACGTATTGCATGGTTTTGACATCAGGGGCGCTTGGCGAGAAAAAATAATTGGCGATGATTGCGCCAACGGGATTACCGCCAAACTGGCCGTACTCAGCGGTGTAGACGTGTTTATAGAGGCCCGACTGAACAACTTCAGGTGAATCTTCGAAATCCTCTAGAAGATCCTGTTTGGAAACGCTTAATAACTCGATTTTTATATTTTCACGAAAATCGGTTCGATCAATCAGTAACTGCAACCCACGCCATGAAGCTTCCAATGCCTGAAATTCTACATGATGGATGATCTCGTCCATCTGGCGACTCAGCTTGACGTCAATCTCGGTAATCATCCGGTCAACCAGCGCTTTTTTGACCGGTTCGTTGTTATTACGCGGCTTCAGCAACTCTTCAATAAATGCAGCCACCCCTCGTTTGGCAATGCCATAGGCGTCGTCACAAGGCTCTAATCGGGTATGCGCAATAATCTGATCGAGAATTCCATGGTGAAGCTCATTTACGTCGCGCTGCGGTATGGCTTTTGTGTTCATATATTAATTCCTGACAATAAATCCGACATTACCGTTGCGACGCGACATCCAGGCCAAGCTCATCCAGCACGTTCTTACGCGACGTTTCATCCGTAATGACATGCTCGATGGCCTTGCGAAAAGAAGGCATGTTCCCCAGCGGCCCCTTGAGCGCCATTAGGGCGTTGCGGAGCTCCATCAGTTTTTTAAGCTCCGGAATCTGTTCGACGAGACTGGCAGGGTTGAAGTCTTTCATCGAAGAGACCTTGATGCTGACAGTCAGCTCGTCAGCCCCGCTATCAGCCTGCAAGCGGTCAGGTATATTCAGTACCAGTTCAAGCTCCTGTTTCGCCAACACATCATCGAAATTATTCTTGTCGATACTGATTGATTTACGGTCCTCAAGCTTTCGCTCGTCCGCGCGTTGTATGAAATCGCCAAGAACCAGCAACTTCAGCGGCAGCTCTATTTCTTCCTGTGCGCCACCAACAGCAGGTTTGAACGTCACGTTAATCCGTTCTTTGGGCGCTACAGAGCCTTCTCTGGCCATCTCATTTCCCCTCAATTCATTCAACTGTGCATTAGCTATCAATAAACCGCTCAAGGTCGTGATGACACAACCTCTGGTAAATTACTTCTTTGCGCGCTACTGCCTTTTCGTTCAGAGCAATGCGCTCGTAACAGCTGTATAACAAGCGCGACACATCCAGGAAGACCGTGGGTTCCCATGCCGGCAACTGAACCGCCCCGGGTTTCTCGGAGACTCCAACCTTTGAGAGGATGGAGCGATGAAAAAACTACCGAAGTATTCCCCAGAGGTCCGTGAGCGGGCCATCAGGATGGTTTTCGAACACCTTCCTGAGTACGAGTCGCAGTGGGCCACCATCAGTGCCATTGCCCCCAAGATCGGCTGCACGCCCGAGACATTACGGCTGTGGGTTCGCCAATCTGAGCGCAACAGCGGCCAGCGTGATGGGCTGAGCACAGTCGAACGTGAGCGAGTCAAGCTCTTGGAGCGTGAGAACCGTCAGTTGCGTCAAGCTAACGAGATCTTGCGTAAGGCCTCAGCCTATTTTGCCCAGGCGGAGCTCGACCGCCCATTCAAACGATGAAGACGTTTATTGATGAAAACCGCCAGTCTTACGGGGTCGAGCCGATTTGCAAGGTGTTGCCAATCGCCCCGTCGACGTACTACCGGTACGCTGCTCAGCAGGCTGACCCCAGCCAGCAGTCAGCGCGTGCGCAGCGTGACCAGGAACTGGGTGAGCACATCCAGCGAGTCTGGGATGAGCACTTCCAGGTATATGGCGTGCGCAAGGTCTGGCGACAATTGCTGCGTGACGGACTGCAAGTCGCCCGCTGTACGGTGCAACGTCTGATGGGAGAGCTGGGCCTGCAAGGCGTGGTACGCGGCAAGCCCGTCAAGACGACGGTCAGCGACCAAGCCAGGCCGTGCCCGCAGGATCATGTCAACCGTCAGTTTGTGGCTGAGTGCCCGAACGCCCTATGGGTATCGGACTTTACCTACGTCAGTACCTGGCAGGGTTTTGTTTACGTGGCCTTCATCATTGATGTCTTTGCCCGATTCATCGTCGGTTGGAAGGTGTCCAGTTCAGCGCGTACCGATTTTGTACTCGATGCACTGGAGCAAGCCCTTTACGCCCGTCGCCCAGTCAAGCAGGGTGGACTCATTCACCACAGTGACCGTGGCGTGCAGTACGTGTCCATTCGCTATACCGAGCGTCTTGTCGAAGCCGGTATTGAGCCATCGGTCGGGAGTGTCGGTGACTCTTACGACAATGCTTTGGCTGAGACCATCAATGGTCTTTACAAGGCTGAAGTGATTCATCGACGCTCTTGGCCCACACGGGGGGCGGTGGAGCTGGAAACCCTGAAATGGGTGGACTGGTTCAATCACCGCCGCCTGCTGGAGCCAATCGGTCATATTCCACCGGTCGAAGCAGAAGCAATCTATTATCAGCAACTCACCGAGTCTGCCCAGGTGGCATGACTCAAACAAAAGGGTCTCCGAGAAACCCGGGGCGGTTCAAACCCTGCTGTTTGAAGTTCTTGATCAAGGTGCTCAAGTTGAACCTTCGCCAACTCGTATTTTTTTGCATCTATACAGAGACGTGCGATGCATAGCTTGCAGAAAAATCGCTCTCGCCCGCCCTCCACGCCTTTCAAATGATCATTCACCAATCGCACAGCGGCCTTCAGTCCTTTTTTCTGCAAAACCGGCAGTGCATCGTGATACAACGAGCTTTGTTCTAAGGCGTCATGCTGACTTTCGCTGCCACGCGCATTACTGACATGAACTTCAGGAACCAGGATATGAGCGGCGATCCACTGTAACGTCTCCTCGTCTGCAAACGGCACACCATCATGAAAGCGAAGTTCAACAAGGTCTGGAATGCGCTTTAAAAGTAAAGCAAATTGAACCTCCACCTCGCGCATTGCCGCTTCGCCACCCAAGGCTTTCAGACAGTTCCAGACCATTCGCTGACCATCAAACCAAAAAGGCGAGCCTGCAAGACTTGCTTCAAGGTCTACAATGAGGTCTGCGTAAAGACCCTGTTCGAATCGCTCTTGGTAATTACTCAGTTTGTCAGCGGGCAATCTCCTTAACTGCGTTATTTTCTCACTATTTCTTTCAGGAAGACTATCCACCGCATACCAGACCTGCGAGCGACCAAGGCGAAAAGCCCGCAGATCTGTAGTTTTTTGCTTGAGCCACCATCTGCAAAGGCTGCGTACGGAGTTCTCTTGCATACTTAAAGCCCGCTGCGCATCTCTCTCGTTGTCAATGTCGGAGTCACTTGAAAATAACTGAACCGCAGCCTGCTTGACGCGCTCCACCACCTTGACAGGCTCTTGCTCAACCTGCTCAGCACGCTGAATCATACGGGCGAGCCGTCTTCGCAACGGCAGCAGCAACGGGGCGTCACTTCCCAGATACAGATTAAATATTTCATCCAGGCCATCAAGCTGCCTGAGCAGTTGCTGGAACTCAGGAAGCTGGTGAGTAATGGAAATATCTTCTCCCAGTGCCTTTTCAAGTTTCAGCAAGAGCCATTGCATGCTCGCCGAACGTGTTCGTAACTTTCTGGGATGAAAGAGCAGCCAACGCTCTTTGCACAAATAATGAATCAACCCCAGGCCCGCAGCTAATCCGCTGACAGACTCGCATTCATATAGAGCCCAGGCCAGCCAGCTGGCGACGCGCAGGTCTTTGGACTGGTTTGAAAGAATATGTTCACAGCCCTCTCTGATCCGCAGCCAGTCTACATTTACTTCCCCGAAAACGGCCTGCGTACAGCCCAGCTCACGCTCCAAGACTTCAAACATCGTAGAAAAACGAATGTCTTCGCCTGCGTAATCGTCCGCAGCTACAGGGTGCCGAGCCAGATCCAGATATAGAATGGAGAGCTTGTCTTTACCTGCCACTGCTCATACACCCCACATAGCGTACACTTCATTGTGAAAAGCTTTTCCAGCTACTCATAAAACCAGGCAAACCTTATCTTCATAAAAACCAGCAAGCAAGGTGACACCTGAAAGATATTAAACTTTCGGAAAATTCTTACACCCGAGCAGAGCAAATATGTAGGAAGCAATTAATTTATGTACCAAAATATTTATAGCTTTAATTATCCATTGACCGGATACGCTGCTATATGCGTATCAGAACTCACAGATATATTCGGTCTAAAATTCACCGAAAGGGACTACTGAACGGCCAAAAATCTTGTCAGGAGAACGTGCGAAAAATGTGACTTTCCACACAGAAAGACCAGATATGAAAATATTAATATTTTCAGATAGCAGCTTGGAAAGCTGCGCAAAAAAAATGATAACGGTGCGCAAAAGCCTGCACAATTTACTCGAAGAAAACTCACTACAAGCGTCTTCTGCATATCCTGTAAATGGCCAAACCAGCTGACATTACTGACTTAAGAGATACCTGGCACGTAACTTGTTATAGCAATGCTTCGATCTCCAAGCCGATTCGCTTGTGAGGTACCATCGACTGTAAGGAAGAACGTTAATGCCTACACCCGCCTATATGACTGTCATAGACGCCAATCAAAAAACGCTGACAGCAGGAGCTTTCACAGCAGACTCTGTCGGTAACGTCTATCAGGAAGGCCATGAAGATGAAGCGATCATCCAGGCATTCAGCCATAACATTATTACACCCTGTGATACGCAGTCAGGTCAGCCTACTGGCCAACGCATTCATGGGCCTGCCTGTGTCACAAAAATTTTCGACAAAACCTCGCCATTGCTTCTGGAGGCCCTTTGCTCAGGCTCAACACTGAGCAAAGTCGAAATCAAGTGGTACCGGACGTCTATCGATGGCAAGCAGGAACACTATTACACCACCACCCTTGAGGATGCGGTCATCGTCAACATCAAGTCCTATATGCACAACTGCCAGGATCCGAAGAACTCACACTTTGGACACCTGGAGGACGTTCAATTCAGCTATCGCAAAATAACCTGGGATCACGTAAAGGCCACTACTACCGGATCTGATGACTGGAGAAGCCCAAAGTCGGCATAACTCCACTGCTCCGTCGGTCCGACAGGATCGGCGGGGGTTTTCATAAACCGGCTAGGCACGGTGGTCCATATGACGCTGAACCCCGCTGATCGACCTTACTTCAGCCTGAGCGTCGACGGCCTTGAGCATGACTTTCAAATCCTTTCATTTACCGGCCATGAAGCTATCAACCAGCCCTTCTGCTTTACGCTTGAGCTGGTCAGCGAGCGCACGGCGCTGGACCTTGAAGACCTGCTGAATCGTCCTGCATTTCTGCAGTTCGTGCCTGACGGTGGGGGCATTCACGGCTTGATTGATCAGGTATCTCAAGGCGACTCCGGCAGGCGTCTCACGCACTATTCGATAACCCTGCGCCCGCATCTGGCCCGGCTCGGGCATCGCACCAATCAGCGTATTTTCCAGAATCGCACAGTGTCGCAGATCATCGCGCAGATACTGGAAGAACATCACTTGCTGGCCAATGCCTACCGCTTCGAACTCGGCACGACATACGCCGAACGGGAATACTGCGTGCAGTACAACGAGTCGGATCTGCACTTCGTCCAGAGACTGTGCGAAGAGGAAGGTCTGCACTATCACTTTGAGCACAGCCCCACAGCGCATCAACTGGTGTTTGGCGATGACCAGACGGTGTTTGCGAAACTCGATTCGGTGTTTTATCGCCGGGACAATGGTCTGGTGGCCGATGAGCCGGTCATCAAGCGTTTCAAGCTGCGCCTGGAAACCCGCGCCAACCGCACCGCTCGCCGTGATTATCACTTTGAAAAACCGCGTCTTAACATGGAAGGGTCGGCGCATATCGAGGCGCAGCCTGATCTTGAGGACTATGACTACCCTGGCGGTTTCACCCACCGTGATCAGGGTCTGCAACGGGCGAATCGAGCCCTTGAACGCCACCGCCATGATTACCGGCTGGGCGAAGGTCAAAGCGATCAGCCTCGCTTGGTCAGCGGTCATTTTCTGCCATTGGATGGACACCCCAACGAGGACTGGAATGATCGGTGGTTGCTCACTGAGGTGCGTCACGAGGGTCGCCAGCCTCAGGTTCTTGAAGAGTCCGCACATAAAATCCAGAGCCCTGACAACTTTCAACAGGGCTATCGCAATACCTTTTTCGCTACCCCCTGGCAGGCCTTGTATCGCCCGCCTCTGCATCATCCCAAACCGAGAATATTCGGCAGTCAGACTGCAGTGGTTACTGGCCCGAAAGATCAGGAAATTCACTGCGACCGGCATGGCCGAGTCAAGGTGCAGTTTCATTGGGATCGTGAAGGCAGCGGCGATGACAAGAGCAGTTGCTGGCTGCGCGTGTCGTCCAGTTGGGCTGGTAATCGCTACGGTGGCATGACCATTCCGCGGGTCGGCATGGAAGTGCTGGTGACGTTTCTGGAGGGCGACCCTGACCAGCCATTGATCAGCGGTTGCCTGTACCACGCCGAACACATCCCGCCCTACGACTTGCCTGCGCATCAGACGCGCAGCGTGTTCAGAACCCTGAGCAGCCCCGGCGGCAATGGCTCCAACGAACTACGCATCGAAGACCGGGCTGGTCAGGAGCATATCTACATCCATGCACAGCGCGACTGGGACCAAAACATCGAGCACGAGCAGAAAATAAGAGTCGGTCATGAGCGACACGACCGGGTCGAGGGCAACAGCTACAGCGAGTTCAAGGCTGAGGAGCATTGCACTGTCGATGGCAACCGGCTGACCGAAGTCAAAGCGGACGATCACCTGACGGTGGGTGGAACACAGCACATCAGGGTAGTTGATGGGTTACTGGCACACGCCGGGCAGGAAATTCATCTCAAGGCCGGTAACAAGCTGATCATCGAAGCAGGGCTGGAGATCACCTTCAAAGCCGGTGGCTCTTTTATCAAAATCGACGCCGGCGGCGTGACGGTCAGCGGATCGCAAGTGAAGCTCAACTCAGGAGGCAGTCCTGGGAAAGGCTCGGAGGCGGCCCCGCTCTTGCCAGATCTGGCAGTACAGCCAGATGGGGGCGATTCAGGTGAAATGCTGGTTCCCGCACAGACACAGGCGATAAAACGCACGCCATTTTGTGAGGAATGCGCACAAGCAGCCGAGAAGGCAAACAAATGAATCAGGCCAATTATCTGCTGGTTGATGGCATGTTGCGGTCTGAGGCCGTAAAGCAGCTTTATCAGCGTGACGAGCATCTTGAGATCGTTCCGCTGTATCTGGGCACACGTTGGGCAGGCGTCATGGATCTAGGGCCGATACTTGTACACGCACCTTATCCATCCAGACTGATAGAAGAGTGGCACCAACATACTGAACAGCGGGCCGACGGCTGCATTTTTTTCAGCGATGCGCCTTTGAAAATCGTCTCGGCGCATTTGCAGCAGTTTATGAACCCGGTCGATTACCTGGGTAACTCAAGTCTGCTGCGCTTTGCAGATCCGCTGGTGATGCATTACTGGCTATCCAGCTACGGGGCTGAACAGTTGAGCCTGACGCAGGGGCCTATAGATCAATTGTGGGTCCAATCCCCTTTACGCAGTTGGCAGCATAGTCTCGGCTCAACCATCACCACATTTGTTAATCAACGTCCGCAACAAACCTCTCAGCAGGGCTTCACTCTGCTAGGCGATCCGCAGTTGAAAGCCTTTGAAAGCTGTTATCGATGGCTGTTCGAAGAACGCATTCATGACTGGGTCAAGGCTCACGATCCGCAAGCCTTCGTGAAGCAAAGTGATGATCAGATCGAAAGCTGGCTGAATCAAGCTTTGGACAGCGGGCTCTCGTGGGGACTTATCAGTGAATACGCATTAGCGACATGGGCCGACATCTGCCACGACTGGGGTCTGGATTTCATCAACTCGCCACAAGGTCACTACACCTCCTGGCAGACTTTATACCCCGAGCATCAGCACCTGGCCCCGGAACTGCGCATAGCCGCGCTTGATGAACACCGTCAAAAAGTCCGTAACGACAGGGATGCCCCGCATGACCGATAAACACGGCACACACCAGCAACGACGCGCCGCACTGTTCCCCAAGACTCCGGCGACGGCCACCAGCCTTTGTCCTTTCAGAGGACCGAACGTCGCCATCGTGCCGGTGCGCTACGCGCTGGATCGCTCCCGCTACGACGCCGCGCCGGAGCAACTGAAGCCGTTGCCGAAACAGGGCAAATGGGCGCTGATGCCGACACTGAAAACACGCAGCTACACCCTTCGCCAGCTGTACGATGGCTACGTCTATGTGTTCGACGAAACGGCCGGGACGCTGCATGAATATGTCGCCTCAGCAAACAACGGCCATCTGAGCCGCATTGTCTGGACGGACGCGCAGATCGGCAATGACCAGCGAAGTGGCGCCAGTGATGGCAAGCCCTTTCTGCTCTACCCGCGACGTAACACACTGCACATCGCCTTTTCCCCGCAGCAATGGACATGGCGAGTTTGCGAGCATATGCGCTCCAGCGCCCCAAGCCGTGCGCTGTGGATGAAAGCGCTGGATCTGGCCAGCTACTGCATCACCATGGCCGAGCCGGACACCCTGCCGTTGAACCGTATCGCCGAGGCCGTGGCGGACATCGACAAGGGCCATGTTGCCGACGACGGCCGTTTCGCTGACTCGGCGATCCCCACTGCTCGCCCGCTGTCGGAAGACGCCGAAACACATCCGTTATGGGCACCACTGGGTGCTGATGTTTTTTGGCAAGGCAGCGTCGACGATCAGGACAGTTCCCTGCTCATCGCCCTTGATGACCCGCTGGCCGTTTTCAATGATCTGGGCATGCAACTGGCCGCTGATCAGGCGGCTTTTCGCGACTGGCAAGCCGAGCACGAACACAAGATCCAGATCGCCCAGACTGTCTCCGGACTGTGTGGTGCCGAGAGCGACCCGCAAAAACTGCCAGCGTCGGTGCGCGGCAATGCGGCTCGCACGCACCAGTACCTGAGCGAGGTCGAAGCGTACTTCGAGCAATGCATCCTTGAAGAGGCACAGATCAGCAGCAGCAACGTTCCCGGAGATTTTCTACTGCTGCCGGACATGTTCAAGAGCCTGGACATGCGCAAATCGATCGAAGCACGTTACGGCAGCGCCCCTACTGAAGAGGCCGCACAGACCTGGAAAGATCGCCACAAATGGCGACGCGAAGTCGATCTGGGCAGCGCGCGTCAGTATCTTCAACAGCATCTGCCAAGCGGAGACGCACTGCTGCAACAGGTGCGTGACACTCAACGCGATTTTCAGCTCTGGGCAACACATATCGGCACAGACCCGCTCAAGCTGTTTATCGATACCACCCGTCCAACACAGCTGCTGTACCTGCAAACGATCATGCTCAACCTGCAGATCATTTACGCCCAGGACAGCGCAGCCACCACCTGGCTGGCCGAGCAGGAAGCCAACGCCAGCACGCTGTTTGGTACCTTGCGCTACGGCTTCTCACCCGCGCTCAAACAGGCGTTGCACCAAGAGGCCGACGCGCTATTGAACGGCCTCGGCGACGTCACTAACCTAGCCACGCGCATTGGCGAACTCAATGGTGCTCTCAATCACCAGGGCTTTGCCGACAAACCGTGGATGAAGGCGCTGAAGCAACCCGTTCAGGGCACCTTCAAAGCCCTCGGCGAACTGGCCAGCGGCGCAGGTAAAACGACGCTTGAGAGCATCCTGCTGGCCTGGGTACCCATCGACAGCCGCATGGCCCTGGGCAAACAGCAGAACATCGTCGCGTTGCTTCGCACCCTGTTGATTGGCCAGATTTTGCTTGGTTCGACGGCACGCATCGCAGTCGATCAACAGGTATTCACCAAGCTCAAACAGTGGACCCGCGAATGGCAGGTCCTCAACAAGCAGATCAGCGATACCCGTCGCCGGTGGCTCTATCCGAATGCCTACAACACACGCCAAAGCACCGCTCGCAACCTGCACGCCCATAAACAGAAACTGCGCGTCCACGAACTGAGCATCCCCGCTCTGCTCGACTTCCAGAACAACGAATACGCCAAATTACTGCAGGACGAGATTCGCCAGTACTTCCAGTCCGGCAAAACCCTGGCCAAGGACTGGCTGGCCCAAGCCAAACGCTGGACCGACCGACTCGGCGGCACTGCGGGCTCGATCACCTGGGGTGTGATCATGCTCAACTTCATCAATACCGCGCTCACTTACCGGGACGTTACTCGTGATGGAGACTTCAGTGCCAAGGATATTGGCAAGGTCACGTATGGACTGGGTTACAGCTTCAATCTGTTGATGGCGGTGTTTGTTGAAGCGCCGTGGAGCGTAATAAGGGATGCGACGCCGGAGCTGATTGACGGCAAGAATGTGGCAATTCTGGACAGGTCCAGTGCGTATTGGAAAACCAAGGGAAATGCGACGTGGGGTAATGCAATACGTGGGTTCAGGGTTTCGATGGTGGCGATGGGTGGGTTTGGGATAGCGGCTGCTGCTTTAGAAGTCTTGGATATCCAAAATGACCTAACGCAAGCCAAGACTTCCGAAGAGAGGATAGCGATGCAGGTAAAATTTGCATCAGTGCTCATGATGGGAGCAGGCAGTGCCTCAATTGGGAGTATCAGTTTTTTTGTGTTCGG
The DNA here is from genome assembly GCF_058129925.1 of Pseudomonas sp. Pme6b. Taxonomy (NCBI): domain Bacteria; kingdom Pseudomonadati; phylum Pseudomonadota; class Gammaproteobacteria; order Pseudomonadales; family Pseudomonadaceae; genus Pseudomonas; species Pseudomonas sp. Pme6b. Next base: position 2,900,296 of record NZ_CM176704.1, on the reverse strand, counting down.
GCTGGTTAGGGCCTGCCGTCAGGCAGGCCCTTGTTTTACCAGCTCGGTCTGGTAAATCGGTCTCCGTACAGGATCGCAAATTGATTCATTGCCACTTTCCAGTCGTGTGCCGCATGACCCCAGTTGGCGGTGATGTTGCGCAACCCAAGCCATATCAGTTTCGTCGCGGCCTCATCGGTCGGGAAGTGCCCTCGAGTCTTGATGATCTTGCGTAACTGGGCATTGATGCTCTCGATGGCATTGGTCGTGTAAACCACTTTGCGGATGCCCGCCGGGAAAACAAAAAACGGTATAACCCGATCCCAGGCGCGACGCCATGCAGCAACCACAGTCGGATACTGCTTGCCCCAGGGGCCCGCTTCAAAGGCGTTAAGCTCTTGCTCAGCCACATCTGCATTGATCGCCTGGTAGATCGGCTTGAGTGCTTTGGCCAGTGCCCGACGTTTATCCCAAGCGGCATAGTCCAAGCTGTTGCGGATCAGATGCACGATGCAGGTTTGCAGCGTCGTGGCAGGAAAAACCGCCCCCAACGCCTCCGGTATTCCTTTGAGGCCATCCGTGACGGCGATCAGAACATCTTCAACGCCACGAGTCTTGAGGTCGTTGAACACCTTCATCCAAAACTTGGCACCCTCGGTGCTCTCGATCCATATACCCAGAATGTCGCGCGTGCCATCAGGTAATACCCCCAGCGCCAGATAAATAGCCTTGTTGCACACTAACCCCTCGTCCCGGATTTTGACCCGTAACGCATCGAAGAAGATCACCGGATACATCGGTTCCAAGGGTCGTTGCTGAACCGCCCCGGGTTTCTCGGAGACCCTTTTGTTTGAGTCATGCCACCTGGGCAGACTCGGTGAGTTGCTGATAATAGATTGCTTCTGCTTCGACCGGTGGAATATGACCGATTGGCTCCAGCAGGCGGCGGTGATTGAACCAGTCCACCCATTTCAGGGTTTCCAGCTCCACCGCCCCCCGTGTGGGCCAAGAGCGTCGATGAATCACTTCAGCCTTGTAAAGACCATTGATGGTCTCAGCCAAAGCATTGTCGTAAGAGTCACCGACACTCCCGACCGATGGCTCAATACCGGCTTCGACAAGACGCTCGGTATAGCGAATGGACACGTACTGCACGCCACGGTCACTGTGGTGAATGAGTCCACCCTGCTTGACTGGGCGACGGGCGTAAAGGGCTTGCTCCAGTGCATCGAGTACAAAATCGGTACGCGCTGAACTGGACACCTTCCAACCGACGATGAATCGGGCAAAGACATCAATGATGAAGGCCACGTAAACAAAACCCTGCCAGGTACTGACGTAGGTAAAGTCCGATACCCATAGGGCGTTCGGGCACTCAGCCACAAACTGACGGTTGACATGATCCTGCGGGCACGGCCTGGCTTGGTCGCTGACCGTCGTCTTGACGGGCTTGCCGCGTACCACGCCTTGCAGGCCCAGCTCTCCCATCAGACGTTGCACCGTACAGCGGGCGACTTGCAGTCCGTCACGCAGCAATTGTCGCCAGACCTTGCGCACGCCATATACCTGGAAGTGCTCATCCCAGACTCGCTGGATGTGCTCACCCAGTTCCTGGTCACGCTGCGCACGCGCTGACTGCTGGCTGGGGTCAGCCTGCTGAGCAGCGTACCGGTAGTACGTCGACGGGGCGATTGGCAACACCTTGCAAATCGGCTCGACCCCGTAAGACTGGCGGTTTTCATCAATAAACGTCTTCATCGTTTGAATGGGCGGTCGAGCTCCGCCTGGGCAAAATAGGCTGAGGCCTTACGCAAGATCTCGTTAGCTTGACGCAACTGACGGTTCTCACGCTCCAAGAGCTTGACTCGCTCACGTTCGACTGTGCTCAGCCCATCACGCTGGCCGCTGTTGCGCTCAGATTGGCGAACCCACAGCCGTAATGTCTCGGGCGTGCAGCCGATCTTGGGGGCAATGGCACTGATGGTGGCCCACTGCGACTCGTACTCAGGAAGGTGTTCGAAAACCATCCTGATGGCCCGCTCACGGACCTCTGGGGAATACTTCGGTAGTTTTTTCATCGCTCCATCCTCTCAAAGGTTGGAGTCTCCGAGAAACCCGGGGCGGTTCATTGCTGCCAAGTGCCCACCTCTTCCATGACCGCATCGGTGACTGAGCTGATGAAGTCATGGGACACGTTAGTTCCATACTGCTCAGATAGAAAAGCGCGGATCTCACGCACCGTCATGCCCCGGGCGTACATGGCAATTATCTTGTCGTCGAAGCCTGTAAAACGTCGTTCGTGCTTGGGAATCAGGATCGGGGCGAAGCTACCATCGCGGTCTCTGGGGATATCCAGGCGAAGCGGCCCGTCGTCGGTCAGAACCGTCTTGCTGCTTTTGCCATTACGCTGATTGGTCGACCCCTCAGGGCGCTCCGCGCCCTGAGGGTAACCAAGGTGGTGACCCAGCTCGGCGCCTAGCGCACGCTCGATCAGAGCCTTCTTGAACGCCATGGACGCGTCTTGAATGGCTTCGGCGCTCATTGGGCCTTTAACAAACTGCTCGATCAGCTCTTGGGGAATCGAGGGCAACTCCCTCGCTGTTGCATTGGCGGACTTCTTTTTGGTCGGCATACATGCACCTCTAGCTACATGTTATGCCCGAACACAAAATTTCTGACAGTCTCATTCAATTCATTGCGGGGCTTTTTCCATCAATCACCATCACTGCTGTAGCGATGAGTCCGTGGTTTAGTCTGACTTTACTGCTTATAGGTGCAGTGTACCTATTCGCTACAACGGCCTTAAACTACTTCAAGCAGGATAGTATAGGTTGGTGGTTACGAAGATGCTGCTGGTCCAAATCGATTGACTCCCGATACTCAACGGACGCAGGAGGCCAGCACGAAGAAAGGCTTGCCCTCCTCACAATCCAGTTAAGCCCTCAGGTTCACGTAAAAACCACCACGCGCATTGAAAGTCGTTATCTTGGCAAAGGTGACTACTACAGCACACAAGTGCAAGACGGCGCTGGCGTGCAGATTCTTTTGCCAAGCGCGGTACGCGGACAATCAGTGCACTTCAATATCATCAGTAGCAAACGCCCATGGGGTGTGCTTCCCGTGGAAAAAATAGATTCTCCGGTGCAGCAGCCATTCTTGGAGCGAGGGCAGTTCAAGCAGGCTGGACAATTTGGAAAACTTGACAATCAAGCGGCCCGAAACGCTTACGAGGATTTTACCTTTCCGCTTATGCCCCCGGAAGGTGAAGACTTGATCTGGGAAACCTGGATTCCCCTTGGGAATCTCCGAACAAGTCCCGGTTATGCGAAAATCGCCTGACCACCTGATCCGAGCCTCCCATGAGCCAGATGAGCTTTTCCGATTTCGAATATGCCAGCAAGCGCAAGCAGACACGCCGCGAACGCTTCCTCGCCGAGATGGATCAGGTCGTCCCCTGGACAGGTCTGCTGGGCCTGATCGAACCGTTCTACCCCAAGGCCGGCGGTGGCAGAAAACCTTATCCGCTGGAAACCATGCTGCGCATTCACCTGCTGCAGAACTGGTTCTCCCTGAGTGATCCGGCCATGGAAGAAGCGCTCTACGAAATCACCCCCATGCGCCAGTTTGCACGCCTGACGTTGAGTGCGCCGATACCGGAAGACACCACGATCATGAACTTCCGGCACCTGCTGGAGAAACATCAACTGGCTCCTGCAATCCTCGCGGTCATCAACGGTTATTTGCAGGAAAAAGGCCTGTCGCTGCGCCAGGGCACCATCGTCGATGCCACCATTATTCATGCCCCAAGCTCGACCAAGAACAAAGACGGCGAGCGTGATCCCGAGATGCATCAGACAAAGAAGGGTAACCAGTATTTCTTCGGTATGAAGGCCCACATCGGCGCTGACGTTGAGTCTGGACTGGTTCATCACGTCCATGGCACTGCGGCCAATGTGGCCGATGTCACTCAAGTCGCCGAACTGCTCCACGGGGAAGAAAACGCGGTCTATGCGGACGCTGGCTACACCGGTGTCGAGAAGCGTGAAGAGCACGAAAATCGTAACGTGATCTGGCAAATCGCGGCGCGGCGCAGCACGTATTCCAAGCTGAACAAACGCAGCCTGTTGTACAAAGCCAAGCGCAAGATCGAGTACTGCAAAGCGCAGACACGCGCCAAGGTCGAGCATCCGTTTCGGGTCATCAAGCGCCAGTTTGGTTACGTGAAAGTACGCTTTCGTGGGCTGATGAAAAACACGGCCCAACTGACCACGCTGTTCGCCCTGTCGAACCTGTGGATGGCTCGAAAGCGACTAATGGGTTTGGGTGAGTTGCGCGCTTAACACGGAAAACCGAGCGAAAAACGCGCTCGACTCACACTGCATCAGACCGTTTTCAGAAAAATAGCGCTATGTGCCTGGCAAATTACGGCTTGCCACCGCTGCGCGGCAAGTTGATCGGAGCATCCCTAGGTGTCCGCCAAAAAACCATCTACAACTACACCATAAAAACCAACTGCGCCCACCTGGAGTACTACCTCCATTACCCCGACTTCGCCTCGTCCTTCTTCAAGGGCATTGCCATAGCCGTCATCCTGATATTCGTCTTCATAGCCGCCCTCACCGGCTCACTGCTCTTCCTGATCGGCCCGGCAGCCATGGCCTGTATCGCAGCCCTCAATCTACTAAACTGGGAAAACCCCATTCATCATGAACAAAGCCTGCCCTGGGATGAGTACAACTTTGTAACCGTCGACCGTAAACGCCTCATGATCATCACGCACCGCACTGACGTCACGCTAGGCTTTGAGGCCCGTTTCCAGCACGAGGTACTGTTCAACAAATACCTGAATTTTCTCCACACCGTACTCCCCTCCACCGCCGAGTTCACCGAAAAAGCCTGGAAGTGGTAGCACACCCAAGCTAACGTACACGCCGGAATTCAAGCCATACCCACCAAGGCCTCACCATGATCCAGATCCGCCCCATGACCCCGGAAGACTTCGAGCGCTTCTGGCCCACCTTTCAGGCTGTCGTCATCGCTCAGGAAACCTACGCCTACGACCCTGCCGTCACTCAGGAGCAGGCCCGCAGTCTGTGGATGGAGCTGCCGCTGCACACGCTGATTGCCGAGGAAGACGGCCAGCTGTTAGGCAGTTACTACTTGAAGGCCAATGCGGCAGGTCCGGGGAATCATGTCTGCAATTGCGGCTATATGGTGACGGATGCGGCGCGGGGTCGTGGTGTGGCGCGGTTGATGTGCGAGCACTCGCAGCAACTGGCGCGCGACAGCGGGTTTCTGGCGATGCAGTTCAATTCGGTGGTGGCCAGCAATGAAGTAGCTGTCGCGCTGTGGGCCAAGCTGGGTTTCGAGACAGTCGGGCGTTTGCCCAAGGCTTATCGTCACGCCCGATTGGGGCTGGTGGATTGTCTGGTGATGTTCAAGTGGCTGGCTGACGCGCCGATGGCCAAAGAGCCTGCGCAGCCCAAGCTGATCGGCCGCAAGAATATCGAATCTGTGGTGTCGCGTCCGCGTCGCAAATAAGCGCGACGCTCACATGAAAAACGGGGCCTGCTCACCATGAGCAGGCCCCGTTTTGTATTACAGCTCCGTGCTTATTTGCCAGCCCCGACCTCAGGCTGTTTCTGCAACAACACCCGAGTCACCCGGCGCTCTTCCACGCCGACAACCTGAAGGTTCCAGCCCTGCCAGTCCAGGCTATCGCCGGTGGACGGCAGGCGATCCAGCAGGCTCATGACCAGTCCGGCGAGGGTCTGATAATCCTCGGTGGCCTTGGCCTGGAAGCCGGTGCGTTCGCGAATCAGACTCAGGTTCAAGGCACCCGATACCACGAAGTCCTCGCCTTGCTTGACGATGTCCGGGCCTTCCACTTCGCTGGCGTCCGGCAGCTGGCCGGCGATGGATTCCAGAATGTCGGTCATGCTCAACACGCCGATGAAATCACCGAACTCGTTGACCACAAAAGCGATGTGCGTCGACTCCTTGCGCATCTGCTCCAGGGCATTGAGGATGGTGAAGCTTTCCAGCAGGTTGATTGCCTTGCGCGACATCAGCTTCAGGTCGGGCTCGTTGCCGGACAACAATTCCTTGAACAGCTCTTTCTTGTGCACGAAGCCCAGCGGCTCATCGATGCCTCGCTCGCCAATCAACGGCAGACGCGAGTAGGACGAGTGCATCAGTTTCAGACGGATTTTCTCGGCATCGTCTTTCAAGTCGATATAGTCGATTTCGGCCCTCGGCGTCATCACCGTGCGAATCGGCCGCTCTGCCAGTTGCAGTACGCCGCTGATCATCACCCGCTCACGACGGTCAAACACCGGCTCGCTGCTTTCGCCTTCCAGCATGTCGGTGATTTCCTCATCGACATCGCCAGACTCCAGCTTGCGACCGCCCAGCAGACGCATCACCGCATGGGCAGCCCGCTCGCGACGCGGCAGGTGGCCATGAGCAGACTTCTTGCTGCGCTTGCGAGCGATCTGGTTGAACACCTCGATGAGGATCGAGAAACCGATGGCCGCGTACAGATAGCCCTTGGGAATATGGAAACCCAGACCCTCGGCGGTCAGGCTGAAACCAATCATCATCAAGAAGCCCAGACACAGCATGATCACTGTCGGGCGGCTGTTGACGAATTTGGTCAGCGGCTTGCTGGCAATCATCATCAGGCCGATGGAGAAGATCACAGCAATCATCATCACCGACAGGTGTTCGACCATGCCGACGGCCGTGATTACGGCGTCCAGCGAGAACACCGCGTCGAGTACCACGATCTGCGCAACGATGGGCCAGAACAACGCATAACCTGCGTTACCGGCGCGCTGGGCAACATGGCCTTCCAGCCGTTCGTGCAGTTCCATGGTGGCCTTGAACAACAGGAACACACCACCAAACAGCATGATCAGGTCACGACCGGAGAACGTCTTGTCGAAGATCTCGAACAACGGCTCGGTCAGCGTCACCATCCAGGAGATGCTCGCCAGCAGGCCCAGGCGCATGATCAGTGCCAGCGACAGGCCGATGACGCGCGCCTTGTCGCGTTGCTCGGGGGGCAGTTTGTCCGCCAGAATGGCAATAAACACCAGGTTATCGATACCCAGCACCAGTTCCAGCACGATGAGGGTCAGCAGGCCAAGCCATGCCGTGGGGTCAGCGATCCATTCCATGGTAGTTATGCAGCCTCACGAGAAAAATGGCGAGAAAACTCATCGTTGGCCACAGCTGGCCAAGCACTGCAATGAATTGCCATGCGCAAAGGTGCCTTGCGACCATGCACAGGCATGTCGGGGCCATTGCAACACGAGAGAGAGTGTAAACCGGCGTTCGAATCAAACGGCCTGCCTGGTGAATGGGATATCACTGGCCAGCCATCAGCGGTGAAGGGAAGGCAACTCGGAGGCTCCTGGAGGGTATTCATACGGTCCTGAAAATCAATACGGGCGTTGATCGTACAATACACACAACTGTTTCGTATTTTGTATAAGTATTACAAGACTTGACCAAAAGCACGGCGTATTCCTAAGCCTCGCTCAACCCGGAGCGACGTTTTGCCGCACCTCCAAGTACGACCAGTTGTCTGACAACGGCAGTGTCCGGGTAGATCACACAAATCATTTGTTTTAAAATGTTGCAATAACGTCAGGCCTGCGCAGTGTCCAACGCGACTTGTGTGAATGCACGATCCCCTGCCCTCTGACCAGAATCATAAAAAGAAAGCCCGTCATAGACGGGCTTTTTTCGTTTTCAGCTTTTGCACCCCGAAGCCGGTGACCGGCATCGCGGACGACCCGTTTCTTTTAACCTTTGAGGTGATTTCCCATGCTGCGTATCGTTGTCGTTCATTTGTTCCAGTGGCTCAAGCGCCTATCGTCCGCGCTGTTCTTCCGCAGCGCCGAGGACAACTATTCCCGTAGCTTCACTCGGGAAAACGATGACGAAGGCCGCTGGACCTTTGTTTCAATCGTCATCGTTCTGACCCTCAGCCTTTACTGCCTGGCTGGTCTGGGTTACTACGCCAAGACCAATATCTGGGACGGTTTCACCCAGGAGCAGAAAGAGAATATCGCTCAGGCCATGGTGGTCAGTTCGCAGAATCTCTGACGAACGACACAATCGGAATACGACGGGGAAGCGAAAGCTTCCCCGTTTTCGTTTCGCCCGCTTGTCACAGGCATGCTTTTCTGCGAGAAAGCGCTGCGAAAATGCACGCTCTCGGCATTCATTGAGCGCGCTAAAAACGGAAGCCTTGTAATGAGCAAAGAATTACAGATTACCGACCTGCATCCCGGCGAAGGCAAGGAAGCGGTCAAAGGTGCGCTGATCACCACGCATTACACCGGAACCCTCGAAGACGGCACTGTCTTTGATTCCTCTCACCAGCGTGGCAAGCCGTTTCAGTGCGTGATCGGCACCGGACGCGTTATCAAGGGCTGGGATCAGGGCCTTATGGGCATGAAGGTGGGCGGCAAACGCAAACTGTTCGTGCCTGCCCATCTGGCCTATGGCGACAGAACGATGGGCGCGCACATCAAACCGGGTGCCGACCTGACGTTTGAAATAGAGCTGCTGGAAGTGCTGACCCGCGACGATTGAGCGAGCTGCCTTGCAGATCGCCTTGAATCGGCCGATAACCCTAGCTGACAGGCATAAGCCTGATTGCTTGTTATCGCGAAAAAAGCCATGCTCCGGGTATGGAACTTGGCACAGGAACACGTATGGCGCTCAATAAGTCGACTCAGGAGCTGAAGCGGCACCTGAAAGGGACAGCAACCAATCTGGAAAACACGGCGGAAGAAATTCTCAAACTCGCCTCGCAAATGAAAGATGTCGACGTGACGGCAGTACTGCAGATGGTCAACCGCCTTTACAGCGATGCCGATCAGCTCAAGGCCTATGCCGATGAGGTCAGGGCCAAGCGAATCGTACGCGCCAAGCCACTATGAACCGCTGAAACCAACGATCAGACGCGCTTCCATTGGTCCAGAGGGCCTTCGATGCTGCCACAGCCCGCCAGAATCAGCGCCAGCCCCAGGCACCTCAACATGCAGAAATGGCGTGGCCGGGTCGGCATGTGCCTGGTGGCGAGCCTTTCGGTTCTGGCGGGCATGACCGACGCCATCGGTTTCATGGCGACCGGCGACTTCGTTTCGTTCATGAGTGGCAACACCACCCGGCTTGCCGTCGCCATCAGTGCCGGCGACCTGAGCGTGACCCTTCGCCTGGCACTCGCAATCTTCGCCTTTATTGCCGGCAATGCGCTGGGCGTCGTCGTTGCACGGCTTGGCGGCCGGCGCGCCCTGCCCCTGCTGCTGGGGATCGCCACGCTGCTGTGCGCCGCAGCCGCATGGCCGCTGGAAAGCAATATGCTCGCACTGATCTGGGCCATTCTGGCAATGGGCATGCTTAACGCCGCCGTGGAACAGGTCAACGGGCTGCCGGTCGGCCTGACCTACGTAACCGGCGCGTTGTCGCGTTTCGGGCGTGGCCTGGGCCGCTGGATACTGGGCGAGCGCCGGGATGGCTGGCGCGTGCAACTGGTGCCGTGGGTTGGCATGTTCATCGGGGCGGTCATCGGCGCACTGCTTGAACAACGCCTGGGGCTTAATGCCCTGTTGATCAGCGGCAGCCTGTCGGCATTGCTGGGGCTGGTTTCATTGAAAATCCCGCATCGCTGGCAACGTCAGTACATGCCTCGCTGAACCCTGCGATTCCCATCTGCTGAAATACGTTTACCATACGCCGCCTTTCATAACCGACCTTCGTCATGACCCCTGAAGCACTCGCCATCCTGCAACAGCATCTACCCGCCGCCCTGAACAACGTTCCGACTGAAACCCGCCGCCTGTTTCATGGCCGTGGTCGCGTATGGCCGGGGCTGGAGCACATTACCGTCGACTGGATGCAGGGCGTGGTGCTGGTCTCACTGTTCAAAGAGCCTCTTGAGCCCGAACTGGCAGCTCTGACGCAGCTGTTGAACGAGTTGATCGAAACGCCGCAGTGGCAACAAAGTCAGGCCCATACCCTGTTGTTGCAACACCGCTATTTGCCGCAAAGCACTACACAATGGCTGACCGGCGAGGTGGTCGATGAATGGGTGATCACCGAAAATGGCCTGCGTTATAAAGTCGATTTCGGCAAGAAGCAGAACAGCGGTCTGTTTCTGGACATGCGCTATGGCCGCGAATGGGTGCAGGCCCAGGCAAAGGGCAAGCGCATCCTGAACCTGTTCGCCTACACCTGCGGCTTCTCGGTCGCCGCCCTTGCCGGTGGTGCAGACCATGTAGTGAACCTGGACATGGCCCGCGCGGCATTGAATCGCGGTCGTGAGAATCACCGGCTCAATGATCAGGATCTGAGCCGGGTGACCTTTCTCGGGCACGACCTGTTCAAGTCATGGGCCAAAGTCACCCGCTCCGGCCCTTACGACCTGATCATCATTGACCCGCCGTCTTTCCAGAAAGGCAGCTTCATGCTCGACAAGGACTACCAGCGAGTCCTGCGCCGTCTGCCAGAGTTGCTGGATGAAGACGGTTCGGTGCTGGCATGCATGAACGATCCGGCGCTGGGGCCGGACTTTCTGATTCAGCACACGGCAATCGAGGCACCGTGCCTGCGCTTCGAGCAACGCCTGGAGAACCCGCCGGAATTCCCGGATGCGCGGGTCGATGGCGGCCTGAAGGCTTTGGTGTTCAAGGCTGAAGGCTTGAGTCGCACAGGGTGGGCGTGAACCCCGTAACGACTTTCAATCAAGCCTTCAAAACAGTGGCCCGTGCTCGGACCGGGTTTGGATCAGACTGAAAACCTCGATACTAGGCGACTCAGATCCACAGCCAGGCGGGACAGCTCCTGACTGGCTGTGGAGGTCAGGCTGGAGGCAGAAGAGCTCTGGACTGACAAATCGCGAATGCTCACCAGGTTCTCATCGACAGAGCGGGCAACATGCGCTTGCTGCTCCGAAGCCGTTGCAATCATCAGGTTGCGCTCATTGATGTGGCTGATCGATGTGGTGATCTCCTTGATTGCAACACCAGCCTGCTGAGCGATCAGCAACGTCGCGTCGGTTTCCGCATTGCTCTGCTTCATCGACTGGACGGCACCGCTGGAGTTTTTCTGAATACCCTGGATCATCTGTTCTATTTCCTGGGTAGACGTCTGAGTACGATGGGCCAGCGCCCTGACCTCATCGGCGACCACGGCAAATCCACGACCCTGTTCACCCGCGCGGGCGGCTTCGATAGCGGCGTTGAGCGCCAGCAGATTGGTCTGCTCGGCAATCGCGCGGATGACATCGACCACCTTGGCGATATCCTGCGCCTGATGGGCCAGTCCTTCTACTTCAACTCCAGTCTTGTCCACTGTGGTACTGAGTTTTTCCAGCGCAGCGATGGTCTGGCCGACGCAATCCTGGCCGGTCTGCGCAGACTTTTCACAGGCTTGCGTGGAGGTCGAAGCAGCGACCGCATTGCGTGCAACTTCTTCAATGGCTGCGGTCATCTGGTTGACCGCCGTGGCGGCCTGCTCGGTTTCCATCGTCTGGCGTTGGATACCTTGCGCGGAGTCCTGAGTGATGGAGCTCATTTCTTCAGCAGCCGACGCCAACAGGCCCGAGGCATCAGAGATGTGCTGAATGGTGCCCTTGAGGCTTGAGAGCATGGTTGCAGTGGCTTTTTGCAGTTCGGTCAGCTCATCGGCCCCGTTGACTTCCACCGTGGTACGCAAGTCGCCCTCGGCGATTTTGCGTGTCGAGTCGAGCAATGCCTGAACGGGTCTGGCGATGCTGCGGGTGAATAAAGTGGCAACAATCAGGGTAATAATCACGGCCAGAACAATAAGTGTAAGGGTGACGGTTAGTCCACTTTCATAGTTTTTGTCTGCTATGGCCCCTGATTGTTCTGCACCCTTGACGTTGACTTCGATCAATTGTTCTATAGATGATTGCAAGGCCTTCGCCTGCGGGCTGGTAATATCACGGATAAATACGAATAGTTCGCTGTCGGATTTGCTTTTGCTACCAGCTGGTCGATCTTGTCGCTGTAGGCCAGCGCATCGGCTTTGACTTGTTTCCAGACCTGTTCTTCCTGTGGGCTCGACACCAGCGAGCCGTAAGTGTCGGCTGTTTGCAGTAAGGCATTCTTCAATCCGTTCAGCTTATTGACAGACTCCGGCGACTGCCGCTGGTCATCCATCACAAAACGTCGCGCGTCGAGGCGATACAACAGGCCCGCCGTCTCTATGCGTCCAGCCTGTCTGACGCTGGGCAGCCAGTCTGTCTGCAACTGGTCGGCGGACTGGTGTAACCCGTTCATTTTAAAGACTGCGTTCGTGCCAACCCCGGCAAGCAGCAGGCAAATAATGCCGAAGCTGAGAAGCGCCCTCAAGTTCAAACCTATATTTCTTATTGGCATTTTATAGATCCCCTTGCTGTCACAACGGTAGGGCGGGAACCATGCACAAATGATGGCACCCAAACATCACTTTAATGATTTAAAAATAAAAAAACTACTGTTTAGTGCAAAAACTCCTGGCACCACATAACGCCTTTAATAGTGCTTTAAACCCACCAATAGTCAGACTTTTCAGTTGAGACTATGCTTTTAGTATTACTACCTCATCAGGGTAAATCCCGTAACGCTTGATGCTCTGTTTATACTGACAAATAACACCCGCAGTGTTACCTCTCTCCATGACCGGAGAGCGGTAACACTGTTAAGCGGATCACGCACTCAAGCGCGAGATCACATCGTTAAGGCCAGCTGAAAGGCCTTTCAGTTCATGGCTGGCGTTCTGGGTACGTTTGACGTTGTCCTGATTGGTCACCGCGATTGCGGTGATTTCAGTCAGGTTGCGCGAAATATCCTCTGCCACAGAAGTCTGCTCTTCGGCAGCAGTCGCTATCTGGCGATTCATGTCGCGAATATTCTCGACTGCCACGGTAATGCGCTGCAGTGTAGCGCCGGCATGCGTAACCTGCTCGACACTCTCTTCGCTGTGCGCCTGACCGCCCTGAATGGCTTGCACCGCGTCGCTTGCGCCGGTCTGCACCGAATTAATGATCTGATTGATCTCGGCCGTGGACACGGCGGTACGTTGTGCCAATGTCCGGACTTCGTCAGCCACCACGGCAAAACCGCGCCCGGCTTCACCTGCACGTGCAGCCTCGATGGCGGCGTTGAGCGCCAGTAGATTGGTCTGATCAGCGATCCCGCGAATCACCTCAAGCACCTTGCCGATACGACCGCTGTCTGTTTCCAGGCGCTGAATGACGTTGGCCGTCGAGGAAATCTCACTGCGCATCCGGGTGATGGTGGCGATGGTCGACTGCATGACTTTCTCACCGTCCTGCGCGCTTTGGTCAGCCTCATCCGCAGCCCGTGCAGCATGTGCCGCATGGCGGGCAACTTCCTGGGCAGTAGCGGACATTTCGGTCATCGCGGTAGCGACCTGATCGGTACGCTCAAATTGCTCGTGAGTGCCCTGAGCCATTAATTCGGCAATGGCATTCAGCTCGCCGCCAGCAGTATCGAGGTCGGTGGTACTGCGCTTGAGGCGACTGAAAGTATCTGCCAGAAAATCACGTAGCGTGTTCGCTGCGACGGCCAGACGGCCGAGTTCGTCCTGGCGCGTCACGTCAACGCGTGCAGCGAACTTGCCTTCACTCAACTGGGCGACGTATTCGATAAGCATGCGAATCGGCGCAACCAGATTGCGATTGACAATCCACAGGGCAAGCAGACCTACCAGCAGCGCAGAAACGAGCATTACAACTGCACCAGTCAGGATCGTGCGGTCGGCTTGCTGACTGATTGCAACCGACTGGGCATCGCTGGACTTGTGCAGTTGATCAACCAGGATGGCCATCTGCTCGCTCGTCGGACGGTCTACGCCTTTGACTGCGGCGTCGCCAGCAGAAGCATCGTTGCCCGCCGCGATGAATGCATCACGGCCAGTGCGATAGGCAGTGCCCAATGTGCGGTGCGCCTGCTGCAGTGCCTGCACCTGGCTTTTCAACGATTGATCGGTGCCTTCCATTTCTGCCAGCAGACCCAACGTACTTTGCACCTTACGTTCCTGCTCTTCGAATTGCCCCCAGAATTTGTCGCGGTCTGCCGATGCCTTGCCGCGCAACAGAACGTTTTTCCACTCCTGGACCTGAACCTTGAATTGCAGGTTGGCCTCATCAACGAACTGCGAGGCACGGACCGGACCTTCAAGAAGACTGCGATAGGACTGCACGTTACCGGACAGGAAGTTGAAACAGGCCAGCGCAATGATCAGCACCAGTACAAGACTGCCGCCAAGCAAGCCAAGGATTTGGAGCCTCAGGGATTTCGACATCATGATGATCTCTTGAGAAAAGCGGGTCTGCGTCAGCACGCAGAATATGACGAGCCTCATCCCTTACGGCCGAGCCAGCCCGGCACGTGTGCTCTATGAGATCATCATCGGCTTGCGCCAATTTTTCTTTAAAAACAGCGACAGTCGGTATAAATGTCAGAAATACGTCAAAAAAATGCCAAAAAGAGAGTAAAAGATCTAATCCGCCTGCCCGAATACCTGACTGGGCCGTCGCAGCGAAGGATCGAAGGGATTGATTCTGGCACTGATGGCCGTGGCTTCACGCTTGAGTAGTTCTACCACGGTCATCAGGCGATCAGGCCCCAAGCGGTCGGAGATAGTTGCCACGCTGAGCGCTGCCACTGCCCGGCCGCTGCGGTCCAGGATCGGCACGGCCAGCCCGGCCATGCCCGGTAGCGCGCCGGTGTTGCGCCCGGCGTAGCCGAGGCGGCGCACGTTTTCGACCTCTGAACGCAGAAACACCTCGTCGTACAGGTGAAAATCCTTGAGCCGTGGCAGGTTGTAGGCAATCACCGTTTCCCGCTCGTCCTCGGGGAGAAACGCGAGAATCGCCAAGCTGCCCTGCCCTACGCCCAACGCCCAACGCAACACGGCCACCAATGTCGCCGGTGAACGTGCGAATCGGGTACGGGCCCTCACTGCGGTCCAGACAGATCGCGTCAAAGCCACTGCGTGCCAGCAGAAACAGCGAGTCGCCCAGCGATGCAGACAGGCGTAACAGACTGGGGCGTACCACGTCGCGCAGATTGCCGGTGTTGCCCGCCTTGGCGGCCAGCGCAAAGAATTCGATGCTCAACCGATAGCGCTTGCTGAGCAGGTCCTGCTCGACCATGCCCTCATCCATCAGGCTGCGCAGCAAGCGGTGCGTGGTGGGTTGCGAGAGCCCGACACGCTGGGCGAGTTGTGTGACCCGCTCGCCGCCCTCGTCGCAATCGCCCAGGCAATGCAATACGGCGAACAGACGCGACACCGCGCTGACGCCCACTTGCGCAGAATAAGTATTCCGATCAGTGGAATTATTCATGAATATAGCTCGCTATTTTTCCACTAAAAGAATTAATTCGAAGAAAGATGTTATTCAGTGAAATTCCTTATTGAGCCCATCCTAGCCTTCGACCTACTCTCAGTCCACAGGGGCGATTTGAACAATCATCGGTAGCCGACTCAGAGCGAGCACCAACGTCCACAGAACTGCATGACTTCATTTCGCATCTGCCCATGACAAACGCGTGCTTCGGCGCGCATGCACACAGGTGGAAGCAGGCATGGCATTTCTGCAGCTCGAAGGTCTCTCCAAACGCTACGGCTCTATTGACGCGGTCGTTGCCACCAACCTGGCCGTCGACAAGGGCGAATTCGTTTCACTGCTCGGCCCTTCCGGCTGCGGCAAGACCACCACTCTGCAAATGATCGCCGGCTTCGTTGAAGTCAGTGACGGGCGCATCGTGCTCGACGGCCGCGACATTACCCACGCCAAGCCCAGCAGTCGGGGTCTGGGCGTTGTATTTCAGAGCTATGCATTGTTTCCGCACATGACCGTGGCCAACAACGTTGCGTTTGGCCTGCGCATGCGCAAGGTGCCTGCTGCCGAGTTGCAACAGCGTGTCACACGGGTGCTGGAACTGGTTCGTCTCGGTCAGCATGCCGAGCGCTACCCGCGCGAGTTGTCTGGCGGGCAACGGCAGCGGGTCGCGCTGGCCAGAGCACTGGTGATCGAGCCGCCGGTGCTGCTTCTGGATGAACCGCTGTCCAACCTTGACGCCAACCTGCGCGAAGAGATGCAGTTCGAAATTCGCCGTATTCAGAACGAAGTCGGCATCACCACGCTGATGGTTACCCACGATCAGGCTGAAGCCCTGTCGATCAGTGATCGGGTAGTGGTCATGCAGGCCGGGCGTATAACGCAGATCGACGAGCCCTACACGCTCTACGAACACCCGCGCACGCGCTTTATCTCGGGGTTTGTCGGCAAAGCCAATATGTTGCAGGGCGACCCGGACAGCAGCGGCAACCCGCAGATCCGTCTGCTACCCGGCGATGGCACGCTGACACTCAGCCTGCGTCCAGAGAAAATTGATCTGGTCGAACCCGGCTGCGGAAAGCTGTCAGGGCGTATCGTCACGCGTTATTTTCTCGGCAGCCAGTGGCTATATCGCATCCAGACCGGCATCGGCGAAATAACCGTAGTGCGTCGCAACGACGGCCAGGCACCGCTGGAACAAGGTGCTGCGGTCGGCATCGATTGGCCAGCCGAATTGCTGCGCGTGCTGGACGCCGACGAGGTGCGCGCATGAGCCTGATGAGCGAAATGCGTCAGGGTGGCCGCGGTTATTGGCTGTCAGCCCCGGCACTGGCGTTGTATATCGGCTTGCTGGTGCTGCCGCTGGGCCTGACGCTGCTGCTGTCATTCAACGTGTTCGACTATCAGGTCGGGGTGAAAAGCGACAGCTATACGCTGGCCAATTACACGGCCGTGGTCACCGATTCGTATTTCTATGAAATCTTCCTGCGCACCTTCTGGATCAGCGCGCTGGTAACGTTGCTCTGCGTGTTGATCGGCGTGCCGGAGGCCTACATTCTGAGCCGCATGGGCACACCGTGGCGCTCGATCTTTCTGATTCTGATCCTCACGCCGCTGCTAATCTCGGTGGTGGTCCGGGCCTTCGGCTGGAGCCTGCTGTTGGGGGCGGACGGTCTGATCAACCAGGCCATCCAGTTAATGGGCGGTCGCCCGGTGAAACTGCTGTACACCCCGTTTGCCGTGATCATCGCGCTGGTCCACGTCATGTTGCCGTTCATGATCATTCCGGTCTGGACCTCGTTGCAAAAGCTCGACCCCACCGCCGAACAGGCCGCGCTGTCGCTGGGTGCCAGTCAGGCAAAAGTCATGCGCCTGATCGTCCTGCCACAGGTCATGCCGGGCGTGCTGTCCGGCTCACTGATTGTCTTTGGCCTGGCCGCCAGTTCGTTTGCCATTCCCGGCCTGCTCGGTGGTCGACGTTTGAAGATGGTCTCCACGGTGATCTACGACCAGTACCTCTCGGAGCTCAACTGGCCGATGGGCGCGACCCTGGCGGTGGCGCTGCTGCTGGTCAACCTGCTGGTCATGCTGTCCTGGAACCGCATGATCGAAGGCCGTTACAAAAAAACTCTGGGGGAATGATCCATGTCCAAGAACGGTCCTTTGGCCCTGTCGTTTCATGCGCTGGTAGTGATCTTCATGATGGCCCCGCTGGTGGTGGTGTGCCTGGTGGCGTTTACCCCGGAAAACACGCTGAGCCTGCCCACTACCGACTTCTCGCTGCGCTGGTTCAAGGCGGTGTTCGAACGCGCCGACTTTATCGACTCGTTCTACAACAGCCTGATTCTGGCGTTTGTGTCCGCAACGCTGGCGACGTTGATCGCGGTGCCTGCTGCGCTGGCGATCACCCGCCATACATTTCCGGGCCGCAACTTTTTCAATGCGCTGTTTCTTTCGCCGATCATCATTCCGCACCTGGTGCTGGGGGTGGCGATGCTGCGCCTGTTTGCGCTGATGGGCGTAAACGGCAGCTTCACCTGGCTGATCTTCGCCCACGTGCTGGTCATCACGCCTTACGTACTGCGTCTGGTGCTGGCGGCGGCGATCGGTATCGACCGCAGCGCCGAACACGCCGCCGAGTCATTGGGGGCCAACCGTTTCACCCTGTTTCGGCAGATCACCCTGCCGATGATCCTGCCCGGCGTGGCAGGCGGCTGGTTGCTGGCGTTCATCAACAGCTTCGATGAAGTCACGCTGTCGATCTTCGTCACCTCGCCTGCTACCCAGACCCTGCCGGTGCGCATGTACGTTTACGCCACCGAATCCATCGACCCGATGATGGCTGCCGTATCGGCACTGGTCATCGCCCTCACCGCCGCCACCATGATCCTGCTCGACCGGGTCTATGGGCTGGATCGGGTGCTGGTCGGCAAACACTGATCCGGAGCTTTCACGTTATGGCATTGCTGAAACGACTGGCTGAACATGATCGCCCCGTTCTGCCCTTCACCCTCGATGGGCAACCGGCCAATGGTCTGTTGGGCGACACCGTGCTGACTGCGGTATTGACCGCCAGTGAGCACCTGCGCGGCAGTGACTTCAGTGCCGAGCCGCGCGCCGGGTTCTGCATGATGGGCGCCTGCCAGGACTGCTGGGTAAGACTCGGCAACGGCCAGCGAGTGCGTGCCTGTTCGACGCTGCTGGAAGCTGGCCAGGCGATTATTCGTGAACCGGGGCGGCGGCCATGAGCAAAGACCGCGTTGCCATTATCGGCGCCGGCCCAGCCGGGATTCGCGCTGCCCAGACGCTGCTGGAGCACGGTGTCAAAGCCTGCCTGATCGACGAAGGTCTGCGCGGCGGCGGGCAGATCTATCGTCGCCAGCCAGAGAATTTCCAGCGTTCGGCCAAGGCGCTTTACGGCTTTGAAAGCGGCAAGGCCGTTGCACTGCATCAGGCACTCGATGCACTGACAACACAGATCGACTACCGACCGCAGACGCTGGTGTGGAACGTCGAAGGCAATCAACTCGATACCCTGCACAACGGAACAGTCGCAACCCTGGATTTCACCCGACTGATTGTCGCCACAGGTGCCACCGACCGCATTCTGCCAGTGCCCGGCTGGACACTGCCCGGCGTGTATAGCCTGGGTGCAGCGCAGATCGCACTTAAATATCAGGGCTGTGCGATTGGCGAACGCGTGGTGTTTTGCGGCAGCGGCCCCTTGCTGTATCTGGTCGCCTATCAATACGCCAAGGCTGGCGCGAACGTGCTGGCGGTACTCGACAGCGCGCCGTTTTCAGCCCAATGCAAGGCGCTGCCTGCGCTGCTCGGCCAACCGGCAACCCTTGCCAAGGGCCTGTATTACCGCGCGTGGCTGAGTGCGCATGGCATTCCCGTGCACCAGGGCGCACACCTCACCCGCATCAACGGTGACAAACGCGTAGACGGCATTCACTGGCAACGCAACGGCCAATCAGGCCAACTGGCCTGCGACGCAGTAGCCTTTGCCCATGCGCTGCGCAGCGAGACACAACTGGCCGACCTGCTCGGCTGTGAATTCGGTTGGAGCCCGCTTAACCGAGCGTGGCTGCCCATTCGCGATGACTGTGGGCGCAGCAGCGTGCCAGACGTGTATCTGGCAGGCGACGGTGCTGGAATCATGGGCGCAGACGCGGCGGAAATGGCCGGAGAACTGGCCGCGCTCGGGCTGCTGCAAGACAGCGGTGTCACCGTCGACGCCGTGCGTATCAGTGACCTGCAAACCGCACTGCAACGCATCGAACGCTTCCGCCACGGGCTGGAAACCGCTTTCCCGTTCCCCGAAGACTGGGCCGCCAATGTAGCGGATGACACTGTTGTCTGCCGCTGTGAAGAAGTCTCTGCGGGCGATATTCGCACCACCGTGCAGGACGGTCATTGGGAGATCAACCGGGTCAAGGCCATGTGCCGGGTTGGCATGGGCCGCTGTCAGGGCCGGATGTGCGGCCTGGCAGCCGCCGAGATCATCGCCCGCGAGAGCGGCCGACCACTTGAGCAGGTCGGCCGTCTACGCGGCCAGGCACCGATCAAGCCACTGCCGTTCGGCCTGGAGATGCTGCCCGTGGACAAACAATCAGCGGAGAAACAACCATGAGCACGCTGATTGAAAGCGATGCGATTGTCATCGGCGGCGGCATTGTCGGCTCGTCGGCAGCCTTGGCGCTCGCCCTGAAGGGCAAGCGTGTGGCCCTGCTGGAGCGCGACTTTTGCGGCTCGCACTCCAGCGGCGTCAATTATGGCGGTGTGCGCCGTCAAGGCAGGCCCTTGTCGCAACTGCCCTTGTCGCAACGGGCGCATCAGATCTGGAGCGGCCTGCGTGAGCTGATCGGTATCGACGGCGAATACCAGCGCTCCGGCCACCTCAAACTGGCGCGCAGCGAGCGGGACATGGATGCGCTGCGCAGCTACGCCGAAGCCAGCCGGGGGTTCGGGCTGGATTTGCAACTGCTGGATCGAGAGCAACTGCGCGCCCGTTACCCTTGGGCGGGCGATGTCGCCGTCGGTGCATCGCTGTGCGCCGACGACGGGCACGCCAATCCGCGTCTGGTATCGCCCGCCTTTGCCAGCGCAGCTCGCCGAGCGGGCGCTCAGGTATTCGAGCAGGCGCCGGTCAGCGAAGTCAGTCACGACGGCAACGCCTTCATCGTCACGACCGCCAGCGGCCTGACACTGCGAGCCCCCTGGCTACTGAATTGCGCTGGCGCCTGGGCAGGAGCGCTGGCGGCACAATTTAACGAACCGGTGCCGATGTATTCGGGGCATCCGGCGATGCTGGTGACAGAACCACTGCCGATGTTCATGGACGTCAGCACCGGTGTCGAAGGCGGCGGCATCTATGCCCGGCAGGTGGCACGCGGCAATTGCGTGCTGGGCGGCGGACAAGGCTTTGCCCTCGGCCCTGCGCATGCCAGGCCGGGACAGGCGGCAGTGCTCGACATTCTGCGCAACGCCGTCGAACTCTACCCGCCATTGGCCGGCGCCCAGGCCATTCGCACCTGGAGCGGCACTGAAGGCTACCTGCCTGATCGCGAACCGGTGCTGAGCCCGAGCCTGACCCGGCCCGGGCTGCTGCACGGCTTCGGCTTTGCCGGGGCAGGCTTTCAGATCGGCCCGGCAGCGGGCGAAGCGCTGGCCGAATGGGTCTGCGACAGTGCCTCAACGATCTCGCTCGAGGCCTTTTCCATCGGCCGCTTCCGCCAGGCAGCTAGCCAACCCACTGCGATAGAACCCGCTACTAACGTCATCCCATTGCACAGAGGAAGGTCGTCCCTATGAAAAGCACCAAACGTCTCGCCCTCACCGGCTTGTCATGCCTGCCCTTGGCGGCCGCACTCGTGTCGTTGCCTGCCCAGGCCGAAACCACGCTGTACCTGGGCATGAACGGCGGAACCATGGAGCGCCTGTACGCCGATCAGGTTATGCCTGCTTTCGAGAAGGCCAACAACGTCAAGGTGGTGATCGTGCCCGGCACCTCGGCCGATATCCTTGCCAAGGTGCAGGCGAGTAAAGACAACCCGCAGATGCACGTCATCTTTCTCGACGACGGCATCATGTACCGGGCTATTTCCATGGGCCTGTGTGACGCCCTGCAGCCCAGCGCCAGTCTGGCTGACCTGCCTGCCAAGGCCAAAATCAAGGAACAGGCAGCGGCTGTCAGCCTGGGTGTGACCGGCCTTGCTTACAACACGCGGATGTTCAAGGAAAAGGGCTGGAGCGCGCCCACCTCGTGGATGGACCTGGCCGACAAACGTTTCAAGGACAAGGTGGTGTTCCAGTCACTGGCCTCCTCGACCTTCGGCCTGCATGGCTTTCTGATGTTCAACCGTATCCAGGGCGGCAGCGAGAAAGACGTCGAACCCGGCTTCAAGGCCTGGCCGAAAACTGTCGGCCCGAACGTGCTGGAATACATAGCCAGCTCGGCAAAGATCTCGGAAATGGTGCAAACCGATGAAGCCGCGCTGTTCCCGCTGACGCCTACGCAGGTGACCGCCTTGAAGATCAAGGGCGTGCCGGTGGAGTACGCCTCGCCCAAGGAAGGCGGCGTGGTGTTGAACGTGGCTGAATGTGCAATCGCCAATAACAACCAGCCAGAGCTGGCCCAGAAGCTGGCGGCCTACCTGCTGACACCGGAAGCACAGGCACCTGCGTTGGAATTCGGCGATCAGATCCCGTCAAATCCGAAAACCCCCACCTCCGAGAAGACGCGCGCGCAAGTCGAGGCCATGGAAAAGTACCTGGAAACAGCGGTAACCATCGACTGGGATCAAGTCAACCAGATCCGCCCCGAGTGGAACGCACGCTGGAGCCGCAGTATCGAGCGCTAGTCGCAAGCGGCAAGGTCAAAAGGCCGTGCCGTTTACAGGCAAGCACCGGCTGATCACCGCCCGGCAAATTATTTCAACTTATTACCGCACAAGAGAGTCCCACCGTTACGCCCTCTTCTTGAGGCGCATTTAACGGTGGTTCTTTCTTTATGAGTTTTATTGTCTGCATGAGCGTGCTTGGCGTGCTCTTGATGCTATTGGCACTCACGTCCTCGTACCTGCGCTGGATGCCGGTGACCACGTCAGCGGTATGCCTGGGATTCGGCTTTGGCATCGGGCCGATGGGCCTGGATATCGTCAATCTGGATTTCGAAAAATCCTACGAATGGCTGGAGCGCCTGACCGAGGTGGCGGTGCTGTTTTCCCTGTTCGGTACGGGCATCAAGTTGCGCCTGCCGCTGCGCGGCAAGGCCTGGCACTCTGCCTACTGGCTGGCCGGGCCAGTGATGCTGGTGACCATTGCTGGCGTGACGGTCGCGGGGCACTACATCATCGGCCTGGACTGGGGCGTGTCGTTGTTGCTCGGTGCCATGCTGTCGCCGACCGACCCTGTACTGGCCGGGATGGTCCAAGTGAACAACGCCCAGGACCAGGATCGCCTGCGGTTTGGTCTGTCCGGCGAAGCGGGCCTCAACGACGGGACGGCGTTTCCGTTCGTGATCTTTGCCTTGCTGTACCTGAGTTCCGGGGGCGCAATGAGCGACTGGGTCCAGGGATGGCTGATCAAGGACCTGATCTGGGCGGTTCCGGCCGGTTTGTTGATTGGTTACGGCATGGGCCGCGGCGTTGGCCATCTGATGATCTTTCTGCGCATCAAGAACGCCGACAGCACCACATCACCCAATGACTTTCTGGCGCTGGCATTGATCGCCCTGGCCTACGTGGTCGCGCAAGGTGTGGGAGCCTTCGGTTTTCTTTCGGTCTTTGCCGCCGGATTCGGGCTGCGTCAGGCTGAAGTACGTGTCACGCGCTCAGAGCTGCCATCGGAGCATGCCGCGCAACCGGTCCTGGGGCATATGACTGCATCCCTTGAACAGGGCACAGTAGCGCAGGGCGAAGACATGAGCGACTCGCAACTGGCTGCCGGGGTAATGATGGGCGATATGCTCGCGTTCGGCAGCCTGGTGGAACGCGCGATGGAAGTGTTGCTGATCACCCTGCTGGGCGCTGCGCTGGCAATGTACTGGGACTGGCGCGCGATTGGTCTGGGTATCGCGCTGTTCTGCGTGATTCGTCCTGCCAGCGTTTGGTTGCTGGTGAGTCGTCGCCTGCTCAACGTCCGACAAAAAGCACTGGTTGGATGGTTCGGTATTCGTGGGATCGGCAGTCTTTATTACCTGTGTTTTGCGTTGTCACACGGTCTGGCACACGATGTCGGCCACGTTGTGATCGGCATGACACTTTCGGTCGTAGCGCTGAGCATTCTGGTAAACGGCATCAGCATCCAGCCTTTACTGGAACGCTACGAGCGCAGCGCCGCCGCCAACCCTGATTAACAGGCCTGCTACGGCAAAGGGCCATAGATGAGGTCGATGAGGGTATTGGAAGAAGCAATTGGACTGCGGCATTTCGACTCGGTAGCGTGGCGGCCATGTAGCAGGTGCATAGCCGCCAGTGCAAAGCTTGAGGCGTGCAGCTAATATGTGGGCAGGCTTGGGCACTTTGCCAGCCTGCGCAAAGGCCCGGATGCTGCACCTTGCAAAAGAGCTGAACCCCTGTAGCACGCTGGCCTCCAAACCTGGAATACAGCTCTCTCGATCATTTAGAAGGTGAAATGTCAGAACCCGTCCTGATGGACCGCTTTGCACGTAAAGTCGATTATCTGCGCATGTCGGTCACCGACCGGTGCGATTTCCGCTGCGTGTACTGCATGGCCGAAGAGATGACGTTTTTGCCTCGGCAACAGATTCTTTCGCTGGAGGAAATCCTTCAGGTAGCCGAGCGCTTCGTGGCGCTGGGTACACGCAAAATTCGTCTCACCGGTGGTGAGCCACTGGTACGCTCGGGTGTCGTGGGTCTGTGTGAAAAGATCGCCGCCCTGCCCGGCCTGCGTGAACTGTGCATGACCACCAACGGTTCACAACTGGACAAACTGGCCGCCCCGCTGTTCAAGGCCGGCGTCACCCGTCTGAACATCAGCCTGGACAGCCTCGACCCGCAACGTTTTCGCGAGCTGACCCGCACGGGTGATCTGCACAAGGTCATTGCCGGTATCGACGCCGCCAATGCTGCCGGTTTTGTGCACACCAAGCTCAACTGCGTGGTAATGCATGGTCGCAATGATCACGAGATCAACGACCTGCTGGCGTTCGCCATCGATCGCAATCTGGATGTCTCGTTCATCGAAGAGATGCCGCTGGGCATCATCAGCGAGCACAGCCGTGCCGAGTCCTTCTACTCCAGCGATCAGGTTCGCGAGCGCATTGCCGAACGTTACACGCTGGTGCCTTCCACCGACTCGACTCAGGGGCCGTCGCGCTACTGGCGTCTGGCTGAAGCGCCGGGCATTCGCATTGGCTTCATCTCACCGCACAGTCATAACTTCTGCGGCACCTGCAATCGCGTGCGCCTGACGGTCGAAGGCCGCTTGCTGCTGTGCCTGGGCAACGAGCACTCCGTGGACTTGAAAGCGGTACTGCGCGCCAATCCCGGTCAGCCTGAGAAACTCGAAAAAGCCATCATCGATGCCATGCAAATCAAGCCGTGGAGCCACAACTTCACCCACGACGATGGCGTGCAGGTGGTGCGCTTCATGAATATGACGGGCGGCTGACAGCCGCCCTGAAGGATAACGCCTCATACGAGGCGTTATTTATTTGCCGGCCTTGCGAAAGAACAAGGTGATCTGCCCGACTTCGACACCCAGCTTGGTCATCGACGAACGATTGGCCATGGTCTGCTTGTCGATCAGGTACATCCAGTCATCCAGGCTGACGTCATACTCGGTGCCGTCCACCGGCAACCTGAGCACATAGTTCCAGTGGAAGCTGTTGCCTGACACTTCGCCATAGGCCTCGCCAACCACGTCACCTGCCGTGCCCTTCCAGCGTCCCGGACCATCGGGACGCAAACGCCACTCCCGAACCTGCTTGGTGCCATCGCTGTAGCTGAAGGCCTCGTGCATGACCAGCACTTCGCCTTCACTGTGCCCGTCGATCACCACGGTAAAGCGCTTGGTGACTTCACCGGAGCGCTTTTGAAACATTCCCCAGGCCTCGACACGCCCGGTGAAGTACTGGCGCAGATCGAGCTTGGGCTCTTCCTGACTGTAACGGGTTACCGGCACACCGCCGCAGCCGCTCAGTACAAGCCCCGCAAACAACATCAACATCCACTTTCTCAGCATGCGCCCTCCTTGATGGGTCATGAGCCGGTACTGCCGAGCAACTGCTCACGCAGCTCGGGGTTACGGGTTTTCGGGTCAAGCCAGATGGAAAAGAAAGCCTTGGCGAACTCACTGTCGGGCACGACATGCTGGAGTTTGTCGCCGACATAGAAACGCGCTTCGCGGCCGGGCAGGTAAACCCCGGTAATCTTCATGCCCGGCTTAACATCGACAAATGACTGGTTCATTTGCTGACGCCATTGCGCCAGTTGCTGATCGTTCACCTTCGACCCGGAAATACGCTTGATCTCATCGATACTGGCATCGACCAGATCTTCGCGGTCAATATCGCGATGGTAAGTCAGCTCAAGAGCCAGCGGCGCACTCGCTACAAAGGGTTTGGCGGGACTAAGCAACCTGGCCGTGTAGACACGAAAGCCGAACAGGCTGAGATCACCGCCACCGACAACCTGGGCATTGGGCAATGCCTCCCGCCAATCCGCCGAAGCGCCAGCGCTGAGCAACATCACCAACCATAGCCATCGTGGCGCACGCATCGGCAACCTCTGTGTAGGTCAGGTGCAGGCGCTGCCATGAAAGCATCGGCAGGCCGGGAATGAGAGAAGCCAGATAACTGACTCATGGCCGGAATCTATACCAGCAAAAACACTTTGTACAACCAATAAGGCAATTACCCTTTCGGGCGCTGAAAATAAAAAAGCCTGTTCCCGATCAGGTTCGGGAACAGGCTTCAGGGCTCAATACTTATCGCACCTTGAATTCAGGCGACCTGAGAGTGTGCCTGCAGACGGCTCTTTTGCCATTCGCTTTTCAGCGCCTGCAGCGTATTTTCCACATACGTGCGGTCGGCAGCCGCTTTTTTGCCGACATAACCCTGACCGCGGCGAAACATCTTCAGCGCAGTGCGCATCTGTGGATGAGCGTCACGGAATTCGTCTTCCTGGGTGAATGGCGACATGGCGTCGACATGGACTTCACCCGAATCGGCAATCCATACGATGTGGTTGTCCAGCGTGTCTTTGCATGCTGCAAACAGACGAGCCAGTTCATCAATAGTCGGTTGCTTGTTGATATTCATGTGATGCTCCTTCGCTCGTAGACCGTTCAATAATTGATACATCAAGTTCATGCGCCAGAGCGTCATCAATGCAACACACGTAAGTGTTGGTCGAATGTCGCTCCAGCCCCTCAAGGACATGCAGGTAGCCTTGATGAAGAGCCGCTACACAGCGGCATCAGCGTAGAGAGAAGAAGTCACGAAACCCAAAGACCTGGCCCAGGATCGGCAATCGATCCATTACAAGCATCATGAGGACGTTTCGCCAGCTTCTCGCCCTTATCGACGACAAATGCCAGTTCAGCTCCATCAATCTGCCTTGTGGGCAGCCTACATCCGGGAACATCTCGACGGCTTGCCGAGCCTGTTCAGTACACTTTTGCAGCGCTCCCGATCGGGGAGACAGCTGCATAATGCAAAAGGAAAACGGGTACGTCAACGATTATGTAGTGATTATTTTTAGTCACTACATAATCGTATGCGGGGCGGGGGGTTAGGTGAAATGGTGACTGGAGGGTCATGATTGGGGTCGACGATTATCGTGCCAATGCGCGTTGGCGTGCAGTTCTGGGCGCTCTGCGTCCGCCAAGCTTCATGATCAGCTCTACCTGAGCGCCGCCCGCTTGAAATACCCTTCGCAACCTACAAATTCCCGACAGCGCGCACATAGAATAAAACTACCGAGCGACAGACTGCCGACTGATTTCTCTCCCTTGGTCATCATAACGATAAGAAGTGATCCGCTGGTCATCGACAGTTTTGACAGGTAGAAATCGCGCTGGGTCCCACTCCGTTGTAATGGTACGAGCGACTGGTGTGCCACTTGCTTCGGTACGACTGACCTCAAGACCGCGATCATCGTAGGTGTAGGTAGTCACCAGGCCTTTCGCATCGGTCTTGGTCAGCATCAGACCGCGCTCGTCATACGTATAGGTGGAGTTGCTAGCAGGGCAATTTGCAGATGGCTCGCCTTCAACGGATATGACACGCTTGATGCCACCGATCTGTTGATAATGATAAATGGTGGTTTTGCCCAATTCGTTTGTGACCGTGCTGGAGCCGTCTGTGTTGTAAGCAACCTGAGTGAGGCCTGCACCATCGCTGTGCTGGCTACTGACTGCTCTCCCCTTCTCGTCGTAGGACCACGTTGCAAACCGGCCCCCGCGCTCGTCTGTGATGCCAGTGAGCAAACCAGTGTTTCGGGGGTCTTCGTAATGGTAATGCCTGCGGGCTGTCACTCCATTCTGAACACGCTCTACCTCAGTCAGATGAAGATTGGCATCGTACTTATAGTTGATGATTACTCCCTCAGAGCTGAAACTCAAAGGCTGATGTCTTGCGTCCTCCGTAAACGTCAATACTTGACCATTTAATGCAATGACTTTCACCTCCCGACCAGCGTAGGCCAGCGTGTATTGAATACTACCGGCCTCAGTTACCGACGTTAACCGACCTGCAAGGTCAAATTGATAAACTGTATTAGCTGGGCTCCTGTACTCCCATCCAGCCTCCAGCCTGACCAGACTACGATTGCCAGAATCATCGACGTACACGCCTTCAGACAACTTATAGAAAATGGCTTTTCCGTCCGCACTAACGAAACTTACATACTCACTTTCACTGGTTATATTTAAGTGAGCGGAATAACTATGCCTCCAAGAGCCATCCAGGCTATTGTAGAATCGCCCAAAAGCCAGACCCGATGAATGAACGTAATCTTTTTCATACTCGAACTTGTTACCCGATGCAGGCAAGATAGGGTTACCCACCCAGTCATTTTTTGCGGGCAAACCTTGCATTTTATCTACGCCGCACGTTCCAGTTGTGGGATTGTATTCGAGGCCATTAGCACAGCCATCACCAACCCGAAAAACAGTATAGTTTTCAGTAGAATAAAGCACGCTAAGGTCCGGCTTCATCCTAAAAGAAAACCGGCACCCCGCAACAGCCTTTACAGAATAATTAACAGGGTAATAAATATTAGCAATCGATATAGTATTTTCCTCGACTATAGTCATACTAAACTCTAGCTGTCGCAACACAGTGTCTCGACATGCTGCTTCAGCCGGCGGAAAAAAATTTATATTTTTAAAAGTCCACTGATATTCATCTGCAGCCGCGTCCGACGCTGCGACGCTGCGACGCTGCGACGCTGCGACGCTGCGACGCTGCGACGCTGCGACGCTGCGACAAGAAAAATAATGCTTATATACAACTTAAAACCCGTGATGCATCCTTTTTTATTATATCCACGCTCTGAAAAACTAAAATAATTATAGCAAAACCAACAACCAGCACAAAGGCAGTTAGCGCATTTAAATCTGCAGACACAGTAAAACGCAGCCATAAAAACTGACGATCAAAATAAACTTAGACGTGAAATTATCGCATCGAGTTCAATCAGCGAACTGTCTATCAATTTTTTCTCATCTACAGTCAAATGACGCCCAGCATCAAGAGTAACTCCATTTATTTCTTCCATCAAAGAAATCAGCGGAAATACAGCTTCTGCCCATTCTTCGGAATCGATTATCGCCCTAACACCTTCAACCCCTTGAATAAGACTATTTAAATTGAGCACACCGTCACGGTAATCGCTCACAAGACGATGCAATACAGAGACTTGGCGATCAAGAAACTCATTCATCATTAGATCCTTACTTAGGGATAACGTTGATTACTCTACCACCGCTGTTAGTGACTACCGTGACGCCGTTCGAACCAACGTGGACGGTAGTTCCTGGAGTATTACCCGAAGATGACTTACCATTCTGGATTGCATCTTCAACTGCTGACGGGGGCACACCTCGCCCCTGCATACGATCCAACGCATGTCCTGAGTATTCGCGGCCATCTATTTCAGTAGGCTCA
The DNA here is from genome assembly GCF_058129925.1 of Pseudomonas sp. Pme6b. NCBI lineage: Bacteria > Pseudomonadati > Pseudomonadota > Gammaproteobacteria > Pseudomonadales > Pseudomonadaceae > Pseudomonas > Pseudomonas sp. Pme6b. The sequence continues at coordinate 2,870,786 of NZ_CM176704.1, read as the reverse complement.
TTTGTACCAGACTCAACATCAATAGGACTTCCTCGTTGACCCGTCGGGGTACTTGCATCCTTGTCGCCACTATTGGGGAATTCTTCTGCAAAAAACCCTCCCAACAGGGCTCCCGTTACAGCGGTGCCTATGGCAGCACAAGCAGAAGCCGCTGCTTCTGCCGTAGCTGTACACGCTGCCCAACCGATACCAGGAACGAAACACAGTGCTAAAGGATTGAGTCCTTTAGGGTCGGTATATTTCAGCGGGTTGCCAAGCACGTATCCGAAGGTGTTGAGCCCACCACCCAACCCAATCGGGTCACTCTGCACATAACGCCCGGTATCCGGATTGTAATCCCGATAATAGTTATAGCTTAGCTGCGTTTGTGCATCGTAAATCTGTCCCGGAAACCGCAGCGCGATGCTTGTAGCCTTGCCATCACCGTCCACATCCTCCTCGGGTGAGCCGACACCATACGCATCGCTGTTCCATCGCCACAGCAGTGCCTGGGTGCTGTCTGTCGCCAGTCTTGGCGTGTTCAGGTGATCGACATGCAGGTAGATCAGTTTGCTGCTGCTTACCTCGCCCAGCGTGGAGAAGTTGGCCGTCAACTGTGCCAGTGGCATGTTGTCCAGCCAGAACCAGTATTGACCGCTGGTTTTCTGGCCGTTTCCGTCATAGAAGGTTTGGCCGATCAGTTTGCCGTTTGGATCATACAGGTAGGTGGTTGTACCCGCCAACGCCTGGCTTCCCATCACGTAAGCGCGCTTGATGATTCGTTGGCCTAACGCGTTGTACTTGTAGTCGGCAATTTTGTAGATGTTTGCCTGATAAACCTCGCTCAGACGGCCTTGGCTGTCGTAGGTGAATCGACGGCCATTGATCTGCGTGTGGTTACCCGCAGCGTCCACAGGCAGTGTGGAGCCATTGATGCTGGTAAGCCGGTTACTGTCTCTGGCATAGTTTAACGACTGAGTCTCAGTGGCATCGCTTGTGGTCAGATTGGTGGTGGTACGCTGAGTCCTGTTGCCTGTGGCGTCGAAGCTGTAAGCCTTTTTGACGCTGTTGGTTTGCTCCTGAGTCAGACGGCCCAGCGCATCATATTCATACTGGACCGCGCCCCACAGGCTGGTGGCCGTTTCGGAAATGTTGCTGTCAGCGTCGTAACGATAAGTCGTCTGCCAGTTACCGACCTGCTGCTGGGTCAGTTGATAATCCTGGTCATAGGTTCTCGACAGCAGGATACCGTTGCCCCAGGTCAGCGAATTGACTGGGCCGAATGGCTGGTAGGAAATGTTGCTTGCCAGTGTCGCCGTCTTGTTGCCAATTGCCAGCTTGACGCCTGTTACCTGTGCCGCGCTATTGCGGGTGTAGGTCAGGTTGATACTTGATGGATAGCCGATTTGCACCAGATTACGGGCAGCGTCATAACCGTAATTCAGCGTTTCGTAATAGTCGCCGCTGTTAACGCCCCACCAGCCCCTGCTGCTCAGCAAACCTGGCCAGTTCACGACTCCTGACTGCTGTCTGCTCTGCACCGGCACTCACCTTAATGACCAGTGAGTTGATGTCATTAACGTTGCGGTGGATCTCTATCGGCCACCAGGCTTTGCTCTTCAGCGGCCGAAGCGACCTGAATATTGCGGTCACTGATGTTCGCGATGCCTTCGGCGATTTCTTCCAGCAGTTCGCCAGCGCGTACGACGTTGCTGGCACCCTCCTGCGCAATGCCCAGGGTTTCCTGCATGGACGCGGCAGCGCGTTCGGAGCAGAACTGCAAGTTGGTCTGATCGGCGACGCCTCGGATGACACCCAATACCGAGGAAATGGCGTTGCTCTCGCCCTTGAGCTCGTCACAGCCTCAGGCAGATATTGCTGGGGCCAAGGCTCTTGCTTAGCCTGCGTCCATAGATATGACGCTCTGCTGCAATCCTGCCTCACTCCTCCCACCGCAACACCGTATAGGCCTTGCCTCGCCCCTCCATCGAATTCAACAACACCGTCACCTGCAGCCGCGCCATAGACCCCTCTGCCCTCTGCGCGCGGCTCTCGATCACCAGCACCTCCCCAGGATCGACGCCCACCGCGTTTCCTGTTGGCAGATTGAGTGCCATGCGCATCAGCGGGCTTGCGAAGGCCGGATCAGGTCGGTCGAAGCCGCTCCACAGCGTGATTTCAGGCAACAGCCTGCTGTACAGCGCTTGCGTCATGCTCGGCAGTTGCCGAACTTCTTCAAGCAAGCGAAATGGCGGCTGGCCGTGATTTCGCCGAACTTCGAGTTCACCGGCTATTTGACTGGCTTGCGCCTGACTCGCGCCGCACGCCATTGCCAGACGGGAAAAGTCTTCCGCTTGAGCGTTGTTCAGGTAGAGCTTGCCGTTCTCGCTGTGCAGGCTGACGTAGAGCTGCGTGTCGTCGAATTTCAGGGCTATTTCACGTGCGTCGGCGACCCACTTTTTGCGCTGCACAGGGTCAGCCAGGGCCTGCACCGCCAGCTCGACGCCAACCTCTGCGGCCAGCAGTGCCTGGCTGTGCTGGCGAAGATGCAGCGCCTGGCGATTTTCCAGTTGCACCCAGCCGGCCAGTGACCCCAGCAGCAGGCTGAGCAAGGCCATGACCCAAAGCACCACCAGCAATGCAATGCCACGCTGCGGCATCATGCACACACGCCATCGTTGGGGATTAACAGGTGCACCTGATCAGTCGCCGGACGCAGTCTCAAGGTACTGAAACGCGCCTGATGCCGGGCGTCGCTTACCGTCAGGTCCAGGCGAAACAGGCGCAGTTGGCCTTGACGTGTCGGTTGCCGGGCGACGCTCAGTTGCCAGTTGATACCGCCACCCAGACTGCCCTGGCGGATACCGTCAGCCAACGGCCCTACTGCTTCCTGATCCATCACGCTCATGGCGGCTTCGGTCAGGCGGTCGCTCTGCTCGGCCTGCGACAGGGAATGCACACTCTGGCCGAAGGCGACCAGCAGGACCGTGCTGCAAATGGCCATAAGGGTCAATGCGGCAAGCATCTCCAGCAAAGTGAACCCACGCTGGTGGCGTGCGGCGTCGGCTCGGCTCTCACACATGCGGTTCAGCCTCGGGGTCGCGGTAGGGCCCTTCAGGACGATGCTATTTTCTTTGAGTTCCGAAAGTATGCCGAGCCAAGCCGTCGCACAAGAACTGCCACTCGAATTCCTGCCGCCCGACAACCACTACAAAAAAGCCCGAGAGCTAACGCTCCCAGGCCTCTGAACACCCAACAACCCCCTTATCGTCAGCTCACTTTAAACCGTCCCACCAGCCCCTGCTGCTGCTCAGCAAGCCTGGCCAGTTCACGACTCGTGACCGCTGTCTGCTCGGCACCGGCACTCACCTGGATGACCAGCGAGTTGATGTCGTCGACGTTGCGGTGGATCTCTTCGGCCACCAGGCTTTGCTCTTCAGCGGCCGAAGCGACCTGGATGTTGCGGTCGCTGATGGTCGCGATGCCTTCGGCGATCTCTTCCAGCAGTTCACCAGCGCGTACGACGTTGCTGGCACCCTCCTGCGCCTTGCCCAGGGTTTCCTGCATCGACGCTGCTGCGCGTTCCGAGCCGGACTGCAGGTTGGCGATCATTTTCTGGATGCTGACGGTAGAGTCCTGAGTCTTCTTGGCCAGATTGCGTACTTCGTCGGCAACCACCGCAAAACCACGCCCCTGCTCGCCGGCACGTGCAGCCTCGATGGCTGCGTTGAGCGCCAGCAGGTTGGTCTGGTCGGCGACGCCACGAATGACATCGAGCACCGAGGAGATCGAGTTGCTCTCGCCCTTGAGCTCGTCGATGATCCGCGAAGTCTCTTCAGCCTGCACCGAGAGCTCCTGAATCAGGCCGATGGTGTTGTCGATTTCGGTCTTGCCCTGCACGGTGCTGTTGTTGACGCGTTGCGACATCTCGGCCGCGTCGGTGGTGCTGCGCGCTACATCCTTTACCGTGGCGCTCATCTCGCTGATGGCAGTAGCGACCTGATCGGTACCCTGGCGTTGTTGCGCCACGTTCTGATTGGTTTGCAACGCCACTGCGGAGGACTGCTCGGCAGCGGTGGCAACCTGCGCCGTGGCGCTGCCGATTTCGCTGATAACCTCACTGATCTGATGCGCCATGTTGTCAAGATTGCGTGAGATCTCGCCAAACTCATCCTTGCCGATATAGCCGGTCCGCGCGGTCAGGTCGCGGGTGGAAAGTGCCATCAATGTGCGGTTCACATCGACAACTGCGACCTTGATGTTGCGGATGATGACCGACGCCAGCCACAGCACTACGATCAGCATCAGGACGACAGTAGCAACCGCCACATACAGGCTGCTTTGAGCAGAGCTGCGCGCATCCGTTGCCAGGCCGACCACGTTCTGGCCAAGCTCTGCTTCTACCTGAGCCATCATGTCGATACGTACGGTGGCAAGGTTGAACCAGTCTTCCGGATTGACGTTGAGCGGATCACCCATCGGGGTATCGAAACCCAGGCGTTGCAAGCGCGCCACTTCCAGCGAGCCCGGCTGCTGCATGACGTCATTGAGTTTGGTCTTGAATACTTCAGGGGACCAGCGTTGAAACGCTTCGAGGTAACCGGAGAACTCTCCGAGGTTACGACTGAAGCGTGACAACAGGGGCGCGTCAAAGCGGTTCTGGTTGAATGCCTGGACCAGCAGCACGCGCTCGCGACCGGCACGTTCCTTCATGTCGATGAACTGGTTGAGCGAACTCAGGCCACGCAGTATTTGCGGATCTTCGATACTCGCCTCCAGCGAATAGGAGAACCCGACAAGTGTTTTGATAACGTCGGTGAAGCGCGTAGAGGACTCGGTGTTGTTGATCCCCAGCGTATCGATCTTGAGGCGCAACGCAGTCAGGTCATCCAGTGCACGGTAGACTTTGTCCGGACCGGGAATACCGTCGGTCGACTGGGCACGCATCTCGCTTATCGCCTTGTCGGTTTCCTGACGGAAGGTCTTCAATTTGTCCTGCATGGGCTTGCCGCCGCTGCCCAGAAACACGCCGCTGGCACCGCGCTCGCGCTGGATGGTAGTGACCACGTTGCTCAGTTTCTGTGCAACTGCGGTGGCTGTTACTGCTCGCCTCATGTCACCGAGGTTTTCGCTTTTGTCAGCGACGAACAAACCTGCAAAGGCCAGGAAGCCCAATAGGGGGAATATTAAAATAAGCAGCAGTTTCATACTCAAAGGAGCATTTCTAAGCATTGCAGACCTCATGACGTGCAGACTTTTCTATAAAGGCTATCCAGGGCGTAACGTTCTGTATTCGTCGACGTTTTTTTGTCGCCAGGGACTATTGGTTTATCAGCCTGCCGTAGCCGGTCTTGCTTCCGTATCACTGTCTCGGCTGCCTTCCGGGAAGCTTTACCCACTATTTGGATTTGTTAATTCAAATAGCGAACTTGATAAAGCAGAGGGCGTGAGAAGTTTGGATCCGCAAAGAAATGACCGCCTGGGGCGGTCATGATGAGAAGATAAATATAAAACACCGAGAGCGTCACCTGTAACAGCGATGACAATCTCGATAGAGAGAAGTTGCAACTTTTTTCTATTAAACCCATACGTTTTTATAATTGATTAACGCAGGTTGGTTTTCGCCAGCTCCAGCACCTCACTGCCCCGCCCGCTCATGATCGCGCGCATCATGTACAGGCTGAAGCCCTTGGCCTGGGCCAGCTTGATTTTCGGCGGGATGCCCAGCTCCTGCTTGGCAGTGACCACGTCGATCAGCACCGGACCGGGATGATCGAACGCCTTGCGCAAGGCGGCAGGCAACTCTTCGGCATCCTCGACACGCAGGCCGAGAATGCCTGCGCCCAAGGCAATCCCGGCGAAATTGGTTTCATGCAGGTCGGTGCCGTGCGGCACGTAGCCACTGGCTTTCATTTCCATATCGACAAAGCCCAGCGAGCTGTTGTTGAACACCACCATTTTGATCGGCAGGTTCAGTTGGCGGATGCTCAGCAGATCTCCCAACAACATCGACAGGCCACCATCGCCACACAACGCCACCACCTGACGATCCGGATGTTCGGCCTTGGCCCCCAGAGCTTGTGGCAAAGCGTTGGCCATCGAGCCGTGGTTGAACGAGCCGAGCAGACTGCGCTTGCCGTTCATGTGCAGGTAGCGTGCGGCCCACAGCGTTGGCGTGCCTACATCGACGGTAAAGATTGCATCAGCGTCCGCTTGCTCGTCGACCAATCGAGTGAGGTATTGCGGGTGAATAGGCGTGCCGTCTGGCGTAGGCGTGGCCAGTTCGTCCAGCTCTTCACGGGCCTTGGCGTAGTGCTTGAGGGCCTTGTCGAGGAAGCGGCGGTCGGCGTGCGGCTTGAGTTTTGGCTGCAATGCGTCGAGGGTTTCCCGTACCCCGCCGACCAGACCGAGCGCCACCGGCGTGCGGCGACCCAACTGTGTAGGGTCGAGGTCGATCTGGATGATGTTGGCTTTTTCCGGGTAGAAATTCCGATATGGGAAGCTGCTGCCGAGAATCACCAGCGTGTCGCAGGACAGCATGGCGTGATAGCCGGAGCTGAAGCCGATCAGGCCGGTCATGCCGACGTCGAACGGGTTGTCGTATTCAACGTGCTGCTTGCCACGCAAGGCATGAACAATGGGGGCGCCCAGCGTATCGGCCAGTGCAAGAATCTGCTCGTGAGCACCTGCACAGCCTGCACCGCACAGCAAGGTCACGGCTTTCGAGTCGTTGAGCATGTCGGCCATCGACTGCAAGTCGTTGTCTGCCGGGACGACAGCTGGCGGCGTGGGCTCAATCCATTTCGCTGCTACATCAGGGGATTCGCTGAGCGCTACATCGCCGGGCAAGACGATGACGGCAACACCTTTCTGGCTGATCGCCGCGCGCATGGCACGTTCCAGCACACGGGGGAATTGCTCGGGGTTGCTGACCAGTTCGACGAAGTGGCTGCACTCCTTGAACAGCTCCTGCGGGTGGGTTTCCTGAAAGTAATCCAGGCCGATTTCCGAGGAAGGAATGTGCGCAGCAATTGCCAGCACCGGCACGCGGTTGCGATGGCAGTCGTACAGGCCATTGATCAGGTGCAGGTTGCCCGGTCCGCAGCTGCCTGCACAGACCGCCAGCTTGCCGCTGGATGCCGCCTGGGCACCGGCGGCGAAGGCTGCGACTTCTTCATGACGGGTGTGCATCCAGCGAATCGAATCGGTGCGTTCCAGGCTGTCGGTCAGGCCGTTGAGGCTGTCACCGGACACCCCCCAGATGTGGGAAACACCTGCCGCTGCGAGGGTTTGCGCAAGATGGTCGGCGATGGTCTTGGACATTAGGGGTTCCTTGTCGAGGCAATAATGAATTCGGTAAAACGCGCGCAGCGCTCTGCTACGCCTGTTGTGGTCGACCCGATGAATTCTCGACAGTTCAGAAAACCTGAGCCCTGTTCAGGGCTCGGTCAGACAGTTTGCATTGGCAAACAATTCAGGCGTGCGGGTTGCCCGGCGCCTTGGCAGGGACTGCGTATTGCGGTTTGAGCTTGCCCTCGCTGTCGAGCAGCCAGGCATCGAGAATTTCCCGGACCACAGGACCCGCGACTCGACCGCCCGCTTCGCCGTTCTCGATGGTCACCGACACCACGATCTTCGGATGATCGGCTGGCGCGAAGCCGACGAACAAGGCGTTGTCACGGTTACGCTCCAGCGTCTTCAGACGGTTGTAACGCTCACCCTGCTTGATCGCCACCACCTGCGCCGTACCGCTTTTGCCAGCGATGCGGTACTGCGCGCCCTTGGCGGCATCGCGCGCAATGCCGCGCGGATCGTGCATGACCATCTGCATGCCGGTGTTGACCTGATTCCATTCATTGGGATCGCGCAGCACGATGTTTGGCATCGGGTGCTCATCAAGCGGCACGTCGTGGCCTACTTCCATCGCCAGGTGCGGTCGATGCCAGACGCCTTTGCTGGCAATCAGTGACGTTGCCTGAGCCAGTTGCAATGGCGTGACCTGCATGTAGCCCTGGCCAATGCCGAGAATCACCGTTTCGCCCGGGAACCAAGCCTGACGACGCGTGGCCCGCTTCCATTCGCGGGACGGCATAAGTCCTGCAGACTCCTCGAACATGTCCAGCGACACCTTCTGGCCGATACCGAACATGGTCATGTAATCGTGCAGACGGTCGATGCCGAGCTTGTGCGCCACCGTGTAGAAATAGGTGTCATTGGAACGCATGATCGCCGTGTCCATGTCCACCCAGCCATCGCCGCTGTGGTTCCAGTTACGGTATTTGTGGTCGAAGTCCGGCAGCTGGAAATAACCGGGGTCGAAGACCTTGGTCGAGGCTGTGACCACACCGCTGTCGAGACCGGCAATCGCCACCTCCGGCTTGACCGTCGAGCCCGGTGCGTAAAGGCCACGCAGCACCCGGTTGAACAGCGGCCGGTCAATGGAATCGCGCAGCGCAGCGTACTGCTTGAAGCTGATGCCGGTGACGAACAGGTTGGGGTCGAAGCTTGGTTTGCTGACCATCGCCAGCACTTCGCCGGTTTCCGGGTCCAGCGCAACCACCGAACCACGTCGATCACCCAGAGCGTTTTCCGCTGCGGCCTGCAAATGCGCGTCCAGCGTGAGGGTGATGTTCTTGCCCGGCACCGGGTCAGTATGTTTCAGCACCCGCAGCACGCGCCCCTGGGCGTTGGTTTCGACCTCTTCGTAGCCTACGTGGCCGTGCAGCTCGGATTCGTAGAAGCGCTCGATACCGGTCTTGCCGATGGATTGAGTGCCGCGATATTCGTTGTCGAGATGCGACGCTTCTTTTTCGTTGATACGCCCGACATAGCCAATCGAATGAGCAAAATGCGCGCCCAACGGGTAGTGACGAACGAACTGCGCTGCCACATCCACGCCCGGTAGCAGGTACTGATTGACCGCCAGTATGGCGATCTGCTCCTCGGTCAGCTCATACAGCAGTGTTGCGGGCTCGAACGGGTGGCGAACCTGTTTCAGTTCCTTGTCGAACAGAATCCGGTCTTCGTCGGGCAACTCCAGCAGGGTCATCAGTTCATCGATCACCTTGTGCCAGTCACCGGCGCGCTCACGGGTCAGGGTCAGGTTGAAACTGGGGCGATTGTCAGCGAGCACTTCGCCATTGCGGTCAAAGATCAAACCGCGCTCGGGCGGGATCGGCAGCACGTGAACACGGTTGTTTTCGGAAATGGTCGAGTGATAGTCGAACTCGGTGACTTGCAGGAAATACATGCGCGCGACCAGACAGGCAGCCAGCAGGCCGACCAGCACCGCGCAGGCAATCAGGCGCTGATTGACCAGCCGCGTCTCTTTTTCGTGGTCTTTCAGGGGAATTGGATTGGGCATTTCTACAGCTTCTCGGTGAAGGGCAAACGGCGCAACTAAACGTGTATATAAAGATTTCGGCGCGCACCATACCAAGAAGCGGCTGATTGCAGGCGATCAAGCCGACAATCGCAGGATGAAAAATCTGTCAGAAAAGACTCATTCGGGCGTGATCTGCAGCGTATTCGACGCTTCACGGGCCTGCATAATGCGCGGCAGATTGGTCTCGATCCAGGTAACGAGTGTTTCAACCTGCAAGGCGACTTCTTCGCCCATCGGGGTCAGCCGGTATTGAACATGCGGCGGCACCACCGGCAGTGACTTGCGGCTGACGAAGCCGTCCTGCTCCAGGTGCTGCCGGGTTTGCGCGAGCATTTTCTCGCTGACCCCGCCAATTTTGCGCCGCACCTCGCTGAAACGATGCATGCCGCCGCGCAAAACCACCAGCACCAGCACGCCCCAACGGCTGCAAACATGGTTGAGCACAATCCGTGAAGGGCAATCAGTGGCCAGTACCTGCCCCTGACGAACGAAGGCCAGCATGGACTCGACCGTTTCAGACTGTGGACGCGAGGCAGATTCACTCATGACGCTTACCTTTTTGTGCGTACTTACGAAAGGTAAGCATGATGACTATGCTGGCGCTTCCTTTCAACCTGATTCAAGGAATCCTTCCATGATCGTTGTCACCGGTGCCACTGGCCAGCTTGGCCGTATCGTCATTGAACAGCTGCTCACTCGTGTACCTGCCGGGCAGATCATTGCCGCAGTCCGCAGCCCGGAAAAGGCCAGTGACCTCTCGGCAAAGGGCATTCAAGTTCGTCATGCCGACTATTCGCAGCCGTCGACGCTGGACAGCGCGTTTGCCGGTGCCGACAAAGTGCTGCTGATTTCGTCCAGCGAAGTGGGCCAGCGCCTGCCGCAGCACAAGGCCGTGATTGATGCGGCGAAACGCGTCGGGGTCAAACTGCTGGCTTACACCAGTGTTCTGCATGCAGACGCCTCGGCACTGGGCCTGGCCAGAGAGCACCGCGAAACCGAAGATTACCTGCGCGACAGCAGGCTGCCTTATGTCCTGCTGCGCAATGGCTGGTACACCGAAAACTACACAGCAGGCATTCCCGGCGCGCTGGGCCATGGCGCGGTCATGGGCTGTGCCGACGAGGGCCGCATCAGTTCGGCGTCGCGCCTCGATTACGCTGAAGCTGCGGCGGTGCTGCTGACCTCCGGCGAGGATCAGAGCGGTCGCGTGTACGAGCTGGCTGGTGACGATTCCTACACACTTGCTGAGTTCGCTGCCGAGCTTTCAAAGCAGGCCGGCAAGACTCTGCCTTACGTCAACCTGCCGCAAGCCGAATTCAAAGCCGCGCTGATCCAGGCAGGCTTGCCAGACTTCGTTGCGCAGTTGCTGGCTGATTCCGACGCGGCCGCAGCCAAAGGCGCGCTGTTCGATGACAGTCACCAGTTGAGCGCACTGATCGGCCGTCCGACCACCAGGCTCTCTGCAACCATCGCCCAGACCCTGCAAGGCTAAGCGCGGCAAACCCGATCGAATGATTTGCAAACGTGAGGGTCCCAGTTGTTACGAGGCATTAAGCCATCGCCTGATACCAAAGACTGGGAGTCTTTACATGAATAGCAAATCGTTGATCGCCTGCATGACCTTGCTCGGCTGCTTCTCCGCCGTCACCCTGCCCGCTCACGCAGAGACGGCGGACCCGAAAGTCACCGAATCCAAGGACAACGCCCATGAGCTGGAAGTAGGCTCCCGCGTTCCGGAAAAATATCGCCGCAGCGACCTGGAAGTGAAGGACTGGAAAAGTAAAGGCCTGGAAACACCCGCCAAGGAAAGCGAATGGGTAAAGATTAACGACAAGTACGTGCGTTTCCAGAAGGTCAATGGTCAGATTATGGACATCGTGCCGGTGAAGAAGTAAGGCTTACGCGCTTCGCTTTTTATGCTCTGCGTGAGCATGCCTGAGTGACGCAGCTCGTCACGACACGCATGCCGACGCAGAGCATTTGCACTAGCCGGTGCTTTTTAACGCAATGCGACACATCGGCATCGCGCTGGCACATGAGTTCAGCTACCCTCGGTGCTCTGCCGACGGGATATCAGCATGAGCACCATCCACTCCAGCGACTCGACCGCAACCCCCTTTTTCTGGCGCGATGAGTGTCTGCCTTTCATTGAGGCGCGCTCGGTAGAAGATGGCCGGCTGGTCTGCTATGCCCCGCATTCGCATGAGACTTTTTCCATCGGCGCGATTACCGCTGGGCAAAGCACCTATTTGCACGAAAAGAGCTCACAGCGCGTAACGGCAGGCACCGCGGTCCTGATGAACCCCGGAGATGTGCATGCCTGCAACCCGATCAACAATCAGCCGTGGTCGTACCTGATGCTTTATGTGGACAGCCATTGGCTAGGCGACATACAGCAGGATATAGGGCTGAACGCTGAATCCGGCTTTCAACCCCTGCCCTATACGCACACTAGCGATCCGCTACTGTTCGGTAAATTGACGGCGCTGTACCAGACCCTGACCGACGCAAAAGCCGATACGCTGCAAAAACATTGCACGGCGGTAGCGTTCTTCACCCTGACGCTGGAGACATTTGATGCTGCGCCAGCGCCGCCCCTCCAACTCTCCCCCCGAGTCACGCGCGCCGCTGAGTACATCAACGACAACTTCACCCGACCCATCAAACTCGCCGACATCTGTGCTGCAGCCAATCTCTCAGCGTCATACCTGATTCGCTCGTTCGAGCAGCGTTATCACCTGACGCCGCATGCCTACTTGCTCAACCGCCGTATCCAGCACGCCCAAACACAGTTGAAAAGCGGCAAGATGATTGCCGACGTTGCGCAGGAAACCGGCTTTGCCGATCAAGCGCATTTTCAGCGTGAGTTTAAAAAACACCTGGCAGCGACACCGGGGCAGTATCGGTTGTGATTGCACGGGTCAGATCAACAGATACAACGCACAGCCAGCCAATAACAGCGCCATGATCCGGTTGAAAACACGCACGCTTGCCGCGCTGCACAAATAGTTGCTCAGAAAACTCCCGGCAAAGACCCAGCAACCCAGTGACAGGTAACACACCACACAATAGATGGTTGCGAATTGCCAGATCAACGTGGCCTCGCCATTGGCAACAAAAACACCCATGCCTGCTATCGATGCCAGCCATGCCTTGGGGTTGAGCCATTGCATGACCGCCCCTTGTATCATCGAAGGACCGACTGCCTTATCGCCCAGGCTCAGTTGACCGTTGTCGGTTGCAAGCCGGAACGCCATATACAGCAGAAATGCCACGCCGGACCATTGAATGATTCGGGTCAGAAATGGCCATTGCTGCAAGGTTTCGTACAGGCCAAAACCGATGAGCAGCAGCAATAGGGTAAAGCCCAGCGTTGCACCCAGCACGTGGCGCATGCCCGGCCAGACCCCATAGCGCGCACCGGCACTAAACGCCACAATGTTGACCGGTCCCGGCGTGATGGACGAAGCCAGTGCAAACGCAGCCATGGAAATCAGCATAGTCATGGAACACCCCTTGAACATGATCAGAAATGACCCGCTCAAGGTAATGACGGCAATGAACAGCGTATTGAAGGAAATTGCTCACAATATTATTCCAGCCATCCGCTTCACCTAAAACCATTGCTTTTTTGTCCGCATGCCTTACAAATGCAATGTTCTCAGTCTGTAACCTCACTGCCACCTTCTCTGCGAGCCTGCTCCATGTCCAGAACCGTCGCCATTGCCTTCGCCTGCCTGCTTTCATCAACGGCCCAGGCCGCCTGCCCCGCCGCGACCCCGGTCGATACAGCGCGCTGGGTCTACGAAAAGCATCAGGACTTCTACCTCAGTGGCAAAGGCTCGGCTGATTACCTGTCCAAGCCTTTGCTGGGCTTGCTGAAAAAAGACTGGGCCTGTCAGAACGGTGATCAGTGCGCAGTCAGCGCCAACCCCTGGACCGACGCGCAGGATGGCGATGTGCAGAAGCCCATCGACTGGACGCTGGTGTCCAATTCCGACAAGCAGGCGGTGGTCGAGATGACCTACAACCTGGGCTACAAAGACGCCCCGCAGCAGCCGGTCACCAGCCAGACCACTCGTCTGTTGTTGACTAAAAATGCCAGCAGTTGCTGGGTGCTGGACAATCTTCAAGGGCCGCAGGGTGTCGCACTGATGCAGACCCTGGAGGAATTTCCTTACGAAGGTGATTGATCGGCCTTGAAACAATCCGTCATTCTCGGTATCACAGGCACTTGAATTTCACGAGCGAGCACCATGAATACCTTTGAGCAATCGATTATTGAGGCTGCGCAGGCCGCCACGCCCAATAACACCGATGCCGAACGCGAAGCTGCCAGAATTGCCGCCACGCAGGCAGTGGCCGAAATCATGTCCAGCCGCAGCGGGCTGGACCGTACCCTGGCATTGGCCGAGTTGTTGGATTCCTACTCGGAACATGACGATCAGGAAGACGATTAGGCGGGGCGGCAGCGGGCAAAAATTTATTACCTGTTTATTTACCTGCGACGCTAAAGAAAGCTACTGTAGCGGTCGATAATTAGATTGAGGGGGTTCATCACAGCCCCCATTCATTTAGTCATTTAGTGCGCTCGGATGCGACCTATAGGGGAACCATCCGTGCAAGTCGAACAACTGAAAGACATCCAGGCCTACGTCAGGCGCACCGCCGACGACCTTGAACGCGTCTCGGCCAATCTTGCCGGACATCTTTTGTACCTGGAGCGTACTTCTCGCCCGCATGAAGCGCAGGAAGTCAGCGAACGGATCGTCGGCTTGCGTGCGTCAGTCGATGGCCTTCGTGGCGTGTTCCGGTAACTGACCATTTACCTTTCCCCGGCCTGCGACAGCGGCCTCGCTACTTCCTCCAGAGACTTGCGCTCGGCAGCCGCGCCCCATATCGACTGAACCAGCGCCGCGAACATCATCAACCCTGCCCCGATCAGATAGCCGATCAGCACATTGCTGCGTTCGCCGGTTTCTATCAACTCACCAAACAACGTAGGGCCTATCATCCCGCCCAGCCCCGTACCGAAGGCGTAGAACACTGCAATCGCCAATGCGCGGATTTCCAGCGGAAAGGTTTCGGCCACTGTCAGGTAGGCCGAGCTGGCCGCTGCCGAAGCAAAGAAGAAAATCACCATCCAGGCAATGGCCTGCTGGGTTACGTCCAGCAGACCTTGCTCGAACATATAGCCACTGATCGCCAACAGCACGCCTGACACACCATAGGTCAGGCTGATCATGACACGCCGCCCCACCACGTCAAACAACCTGCCCAGCAGCAGCGGACCGCAGAAATTACCCAGCGCCAGCGGCAACACATACCAACCGACGCGCTCGGACGGCACGCCATAGAAGTCGGTCAATACCAACGCGTAAGTGAAGAAAATCGCATTGTAGAAAAAAGCCTGCGCCGTCAGCAGCGTCAGGCCAACCAGCGATCGCTGGCGAAACGTCACCAGCAAGGTTCTGGCAACCTCCCCCAGCGGCGTGTGGTCGCGCACGTGCAGGCGCAAGGGTTTGCCCTGCACGGGAGGCAGCACATGGCCCTGGCGCTGCAAATCGGCCTCTATCTGTTCAACGATCTTTTTCGCCTGCGCGGCCTGGCCGTGAATCAACAGCCAGCGCGGGCTCTCCGGCAGCCACAGACGCATCAGCAGCACCAGCAGGCCCAATACCGCACCGATCCCGAAACACAGGCGCCAGCCCAGTTCGGCACCTACCCATTGCGGATCGAGCAACACAATCGAGCCAATCGCGCCCAGCGCAGCACCCAGCCAGAACGTGCCATTGATGGTCAGGTCGACCCATCCCCGGTAACGTGCCAGGGTAAATTCCTGGATTGTCGAATTGATTGCGGTGTACTCGCCACCGATACCCATGCCGGTCAGAAAGCGGAACAGCATGAAGCTCCAGACGCTGAATGAAAACGCCGTGGCAGCCGTGGCGCCGACGTACAGCAGCAAGGTGATGAAGAACAGTTTGCGACGCCCGAGACGGTCCGCCAGCCAGCCAAAAAATAATGCGCCGAGTACGGCACCGGCGATATACGCGGCACCCGCCAGGCCCACGTCACTGTTGGTCAGGTTGAGCGCCGGACTGGCTTTCAGGGCGCCAGCCACCGAGCCTGCAAGGGTCACTTCCAGGCCATCGAGCAACCAGGTGATACCCAGCGCCACAACCAGCAAGGTGTGAAACCGCCCCCAGGGTAAGCGGTCCAGACGGGCCGGCAAATCGGTTTCGAACACTGCACCCGTTTCATCGGTTGTGGTCATTTCCGGCTCCCTGACAGCGAACATTGGTGTCAGGTTTGAGAGTGACTTACGGCGATCAAGTTCAGCTCACCCAGAACCACAGCAGCGTCAGATTGGCCGCCGAGATCAGACCGAACAGACCCCAGGCGGCAATCTTGACCAACCGACTATTGACGAACGGCCCCATCAACTGCGGATCACTGGTAAAGCGAATCAGCGGCCAGAGCGCAAACGGCAGTTGCAGGCTCAGCACCACCTGGCTGAGCACCAGCATCTTGCCGACCGAACTGTCACCCAGCCAGATAACGCCGATCAGCGCCGGAATCAGTGCCAGTGCGCGAGTAATCAAGCGCCGCTGCCAGCAAGGAATTTTGGCCTGCAGAAAGCCTTCGAGCACCACCTGCCCGGCGATGGTTCCCGTGAACGTCGAACTTTGCCCTGCCGCCAGCAAGGCGACGCCGAAGAGCACGCTGGCAATGGCACCGCCGACCAATGGATCAAGCAGGTGATAAGCGTCCTGAATCTCGACCACTTCGGTATGCCCGGTCTTGTGAAACGCCGCAGCCGCGAGGATCAGAATCGCCGCATTGATCAGTAGCGCAAGGCTCAGCGAACCGATAGTGTCCAGCCGGGCGTAGCGAATGGCAGTGGCCTTGCTGGCCAGGTCAGCACCATTGACCCGGGTCTGCACCACTGACGAATGCAGATAAAGGTTATGCGGCATGACCGTGGCACCCAGAATACCGATGGCGATATACAGCGGCTCCTGGCTGCTCAGTACATCCCAGCTCGGTTTCAGGCCCGCCACCACATCCGGCCAGAATGGCTTGATCAGAAACAGCTCGATGGCAAAACAACTGGCAATGGTTGCAATCAACCCCAGCACGATAGCTTCCAGACGCCGGAAATTGGCGCCCTGCAAGGCCAGCACGATCAGGGTATCGAAAGCGGTCAACGCTACACCGGTGGTTATCGACACGCCCAGCAACAGATGAAACGCCAACGCCGCCCCCAGCACCTCTGCCAGATCGGTGGCGATGATCGACAGCTCTGCCAGCAGCCACTGGCCTTTGGCGACATTACGGCTGTAGCGGGCAGCAGACAACTGCGCCAGATCACGCCCGGTGGCGATGCCAAGGCGGGAACAAAGGTTTTGCAAGACCATTCCCGACAGACTGGCGAGCACCACCACAAACAACAATGAATAACCAAAGCGTGAACCGGCCTCGATAGCCGTCGCCCAGTTGCCGGGGTCCATGTAACCGATGGAAACCAGCAGGCCTGGCCCCACGAACAGCATCATCTTGCGTAGCAAGGATGCGTTCGGCGGGATGGTCACGCTGTCGGTGGTCGCCGATGGGCAGAAAGGGGCTGTTGCAGTGGTGGGCAGTTTGTACGTCACGGGAACCCGACAGGCAGAAAATCAAGACCCTCATCCTAAGGTTTTGCGACACATGTTGATACATCATTGGAGGCTTCATGCCTGCTGTTTTGACGCTTGCTGGTCTTTGAGGCTGGCGCTGCATTGCTAATCACAAGCTATTTCAACGGTGTACAGCCCGACCCAACCGGTATAAACACTCAAAAACCGCACCAACTAAACAATTATTAATCTTTTAGGGGCCATTAACCGCATTAAAAGAACATTCATTACAAATTGTAAAGAGTACCATTCAGGCCTCTACAAGAACTCAGGATGGCCATCTATGAACTCATCACCTCGCACAGGTGCACCCAAGGGCGAACAGCTGCGGGCAGCGTATATCTCGGCGCGTATTGATCGACTGCCTGCGGTTGCCACTATCTGGAAACTGGTCGCCCTGCTGTCTATCGCCGGTTTTTTCGAGCTTTACGACCTGTTTCAGACGGCCTATATCAGCCCCGGCCTGATTCGCGACGGAATCTTTGCCACGGGAAACCAGGGCCTGTTCGGCTTTTCCGATCAGGCAGCCTTTGCCTCGGCGACCTTTCTGGGTCTGTTTTTCGGTGCCAGTCTGGTTAGCCCGATTGCCGACCGTTACGGTCGCCGCGCAATTTTTACCTTCGCGCTGATCTGGTACACCATTGCCACGGTGATCATGGGTCTGCAGACCTCCGCTCTGGGCGTGATAGGCATGCGCTTTGTAGTGGGTATCGGCCTGGGCGTAGAGCTGGTGACCATCGACACTTACCTGTCGGAACTGGTGCCCAAACGCATACGCAGTTCGGCGTTCGCCTTCGCATTTTTCATCCAGTTCCTGTCAGTCCCCAGCGTGGCGCTAATGTCATGGTGGCTGGTGCCCCAGGCACCCTTCGGCTTTTCCGGATGGCGCTGGGTGGTGATTGGCAGCGCGGTATTTGCGCTGTTTGTCTGGTGGCTGCGTTCAGCACTGCCAGAATCACCTCGCTGGCTGGCGCAGCAGGGGCGTTTCGACGAAGCCGAACTGATCATGGACGGAATTGAAGCACGTTGTATCAAAGACCAGGGCAAGCCGCTGGATGAACCTGAACCGGAGAAAGTCGCGCTGTCAGGCAACGGCAGCTTCGCTGATATGTGGCAACTGCCATACCGTCGTCGTGCACTGATGCTGATCGTATTTCACGTCTTCCAGGCCATTGGCTTCTTCGGCTTCGGTAACTGGCTACCCGCCCTGCTTTCCGGCCAGGGCCTGAGTGTCACACACAGCCTGGGGTATGCGTTCGTGATCACGCTGGCCTACCCGCTCGGCCCGTTGCTGTTCGTGAAATTTGCCAACCGCTTCGAGAACAAATGGCAAATCGTCGGCTCAGCGTTGGGAGCTATGATCTTCGGCAGCCTGTTTGCCTTCCAGACCAGCGCGGCAGGCCTTATTTTCTGCGGGATCATGATCACATTCTGCAACGCATGGCTGAGCTTCAGTTATCACTCATACCAGGGCGAGTTGTTTCCGACCAACATCCGCGCACGTGCCGTGGGCTTTTGCTACTCGTTCAGCCGCCTGTCAACGGTGTTCAGCAGCCTGCTGATCGGGATTTTCCTCGACCACTTCGGCACACCGGGCGTACTGGCGTTCATCGTTGGCAGCATGCTGATCGTGATCATCACCATTGGCCGGTTCGGACCACGTACACGCAATCTGGCGCTGGAGCAGATAGCCCACCGTTGAGTGAACTGACCGAGGAGTGGGTTCAGGCCTGAGCCCACTCCACATTGGTGACACCAAAGTGTTCCGCATAAGGCTTGGACACTTTGGCGACTTTCTCCAAACGGTATTTCGGTATGCGCGCAAGACCCGCGTCGACACTTGCACAGTGCCATGCTTCAGCGTTGTCCATATTCTCGGTGCGTATATAAAAACTCTTGAACGAACCGTTCAGCAGATAATCAATGCGGTAATGCTTTGGAAGTGCCATTGAAAGCCTGATCCTTTTTTCAGCAGTGGCTTGAAGTATAGGTGACTGCATTCACTGCAAAGAAATTCATTCTTTTTTCAATATCGGCGACCAACGAACATCCCCATTCGGATATATCAGCGAATACCCAGGCGCTTGGCAAGTCGATTGAGATTGGCTCTGTCCACCGCTAAATCGCGCGCCACTTCTGCCCAACGGCCTTGATGTCGTTCAAGACAATCAACAATCAAGGAACGCTGAAAAGCATCCACCGACGCCTTGAGCCCTGCCCCCTGCACAGCCGCTGAAAGGGCTTTTTCAGCCGTGGGTAGTGGCGTGGCAGACGCCGAGCCGTCGAGGCCCAGCGCAGGCCCTTCGACCGTCAGGATGCGCGGTTTTTGCGGATGGGCAGACAACGCCTTGAGCACCGCCCGGCTGATCAGGTGCTCCAGCTCACGAACGTTACCCGGCCAGGGGTGCGCGAGCAGCAGCCGCTGCGCCTCGGCGCTCAGGCGCAGCCCACGTAGCCCCATGCGCACACGGTTTTCCTCGAGAAAATAGCCGGCCAGCAGCAACACATCCCGTCCGCGCTCGCGCAGTGCTGGCACGAGCAGCGGGTAGACGCTCAATCGATGATAGAGATCCGCCCGAAACCGGCCGGAGCGCACTTCCTCGGCCAGATCACGATTGGTGGCAGCGATGATGCGCACATCCACATGGTGTTCCTGATCAGCACCCACCCGTTGCAACTGACCACTTTGCAGCACACGCAACAGCTTGGATTGCACCGACAATGGCAGCTCACCCACCTCGTCAAGGAACAACGTACCGCCATCCGCCAGCTCGAACCTGCCGCTACGCCCATTGACCGCCCCGGAAAAAGCGCCTTTGACATGCCCGAACAATTCGCTTTCGACCAGCATTTCAGGCAGCGCGGCGCAGTTGAGGCTGATCAGCGGCTTGTGTGCCCGCGGCGAGTGCAGATGGATGGACTCGGCCACCAACTCCTTGCCGACACCGGTTTCACCCATGACCAGTACCGTCAGCGGGCTGTTGCCGACCAGTTCAATCTCCTGCTGCATACGCTGGTGAACCGCGCTCTGACCAATCAGCTCGCGAGGCGCTCGCCCTCCGGCAGCGCGCTTGTAGACCTCGGCCAACTGGCGCTGATCTTCAAAACCCCGCGCCAACTGGTTGATGCGCTCGCCCGCCATGACCGTTGCCGCGGCGAGGCTGGCGAAGGCCTGCAGGTTATCCAGATCGACGCTGCCAAAGCTGGAGGGGTCCAGCGAATCCAGGGTAATAAGCCCCCAGGGCCGCCCCTGAACAGACAGCACGCAGCCCAGGCAATCATGCACTTCCAACGCGCCATGACCGTCGACCAGCCCGTCATAAGGGTCCGGTAAATCGCAATCGGCAGCAAAGCGCAGCGGCCCGTCACTCGCAAGCAACGCCTCGAAGCGAGGATGCTCGCTGACCCGGAAGCGACGACCGAGCGCGTCCGGGCTGAGTCCGTCGACCGCCAGTGGAATCAGCACATCACCCTCAAGCCTGAGCAGTGCAGTAGCGTCGCAAGGCAGCCAGTGGCGCAGCGAGCACAGCAGACGCCGATAACGCTCTTCGTCCGGCAGTTCTCTGGACAGGTCGGACACCAACGGTATCAGCTCACGCAACAGGGGGTGGGTCATTACGACTCCAGCAGACGGCCAACAAAGGCGTCATTATGACTCGCCAGGCTGAATAAGTGGTCACCGCGATGTTTATCCAGGCTCGCCCGTTCTGGCACCGTATGTCGAACACGTTGTATCAACGCGCGAATCAGAGCTACCGCCGTTAATCAGCCCTCTGAAATGACTCATTAACTTTACAATTTCCGTACCAGATTCCGTTATTTGATCAATCAATGAATCAATAGCGTTCATGCAATTACAGTTGCCCGACCCTTAATTTTTCTGACGCCACAGGCACGGCTGAATGATGGATATCGTTTAATTTTATTGATGTGGCGATTGTCCGGTCTTGTTCCATAGTGCGCTCACTTTTACAGGAGCAACTGTTCATGCCCGGCACTCAAGGAGGAGTTCTTGAGGTTGATACACCTCTGGTTGTCGACCTCGATGGAACGCTGCTGCGTTCAGATTTGCTGTTTGAAACCGCAGTAGCTTTTATCCGAGGCCGACCACTACAGGTATTCAAGCTTTTTACCTGGCTGTTACAAGGCAAGGCGTCCCTCAAGCAAGGGCTGGCTCTGGGCACCGACATCGACATTGCGTTACTGCCCTACGATGCTGCGGTCATCGCTTATATCCAGACCAGTCGGCAGCACGGGCGCAGGGTGGTTTTGGCAACGGCCTCTCACGAAACCCTTGCCAACCAGATTGCAGCACACCTGCAAATGTTTGATCAGGTCTGGGCCTCGGACGGTAAAACCAATCTTTCTGCCCATCGCAAACGCGATTTGCTGGTCAGCCATTATGGTGAGGGCGGCTTTGATTACATCGGTAATTCCCGGGACGACCTGTGCATCTGGAAAGTCTCACGCAAGGCCATCGTCGCCAGCCCGCTCGCAGGTGTGGAGCGCGCGGCGCGGGCACAAGGAAAAGTCGAACAGGTGATCAAATCCACATCGTCCCGACGCAGTGCGTGGTACAAGGCGTTGCGCCTCCACCAATGGCTGAAAAACACACTGATTTTTGTGCCCCTGCTCGCTGCTCACCAAGTCCAGAGCACGCAATTGCTGCTCGACGGATTGCTGGCATTTTTGTGTTTCGGGCTCTGCGCATCAAGCGTTTACCTGCTCAATGACCTGCTTGATCTGGCAGATGACCGCCACCATCGAAGCAAACGCGAGCGCCCGTTCGCCAGCGGTCAGTTGTCGATCGAATCCGGCTTACTGGTGATCCCGCTGTTGCTCGCAGCAGCCTTCGCCGGCGCGGCAATCATGTTGCCATGGCAATTTGCGGCGGTGCTGGCTGCCTATTACTTGCTGACGCTGGTCTACTCGCTTTACCTCAAGCGCCACATGGCAGTGGACGTCATTGTTCTGGCGATGCTCTACACCACGCGCATCCTGGCCGGTGCAGCGGCGTTTCAGTTGCCGCTGACGTTCTGGATTCTGGCATTTTCAATGTTTCTGTTTCTCAGCCTCGCGCTGGTCAAGCGCTATGCCGAACTGCGCGACGCTAGGCTGTGCGATGTGACCGTCAAGACACGCGGCCGCGGCTACTACCCGGGCGATCTGGACATGATCGCCTCCCTGGGTGCATCGTCGGGCAATCTGGCGGTAATGGTCCTGGCGCTTTACATCCATGAGGGCGCGACGGTTGCCCTGTATCAGCATCCGCATGTGATCTGGCTGGCCTGCCCGTTGCTGTTGTTCTGGATCACCCGGATCTGGATGCTCACCCATCGCGGTCAGATGAACGAGGACCCGGTAGTTTTCGCAATCCGCGACCGGATCAGCCAGGGGATCGGTTTTCTGTTCCTGCTGGTGTTCTGGATCGCCGCATGAGCGCGCCTCTCTACTCCTGGGGGCGCTACCCGCAGGTTGCCCAGCAAGGTCATGACTGTGAGGCGGTAAATCGCTTGCCGGCGCACATCTCGGAAACACTTGCGCACCATCACACCAGCCTGCCGTTCGGCAACGGCCGTAGCTACGGCGACAGTTGTCTGGCCAGCAGTGGTCACGTACTGGACATGCGCAAGCTGGATCGCTTCATCGCCGCAGACTGGCAGAACGGCGTGGTGCAACTGGAAGCAGGCATGACCCTGTCACAACTGCTGGCGGCAGCAATCCCGCGCGGCTGGTTTCTACCGGTCACACCGGGCACGCAGTTTGTGACGATAGGCGGCGCACTTGCCAACGACGTGCACGGCAAGAATCATCATCTACGCGGCACCTTCGGCTGTCATGTCATGCGTTTCGAATTGATACGTCATGGCGAGCCGCCGATGGTTTGTTCGGCCGTGGAAAACCCTTTTTTTTTCGCTGCCAGCATCGGCGGCCTGGGCTTGACCGGCGTTATCAGTCGGGTCGAGCTGCAATTGATGCCGATCCGTACCAGTCAGATCAACAGCACGGTGGTGCGCTTCGCCAATCTGGCAGAATTTTTTACCCTGTCGCACGAGCTGGACGCGCAGCACGAATACAGCGTGGCCTGGATTGATTGCCTGGCGCGAGGCAGTAATAGCGGCCGTGGCGTGTACATCGTCGGCGACCACGCTCGTTACGGGTCGCTAACGGTCGATGCGCCCAAGCGTCTGAGCATACCGTTCATTGCCCCGCTTTCACTGGTCAACCATCTGTCCTTGCGTGCATTCAATTCGATCTACTGGCACGCCCATCCACAACAGGCCAAGGCCCGCCGCAGCGCGTGCGAAGCGTTCTTCTACCCGCTGGATCGCATCCAGCACTGGAATCGTCTTTATGGTCGCAAAGGGTTTCAGCAATACCAGTGCGTGATCCCCGGGCATTGCGCGCCCAAGGCCATGCAACTGCTGCTCGATGCGATTGCTGCATCGGGCCGGGGTTCATTCCTTGCGGTACTCAAGCGCTGCGGCGATATCGCTTCGCCGGGGCTGCTGTCCTTCCCGATGCCGGGTACTTCGCTGGCACTGGATTTTTCGCAGACGCGCGAGCTGGCCGAAACACTGTTCCCACGCCTGGATGCCATTGTCCGTGAAGCGGGTGGACGTCTATATCCGGCAAAAGATGCACACCTGACCGGGAGCGATTTCCGCCAGGCCTATCCAGCCTGGGAGCAACTTGAAGCCCTGCGTGACCCTTCCTTGATGTCCCGCTTCTGGAAACGAGTGATGCCATGAAAAAAATTCTGATCATCGGCGCGACATCAGCCATCGCCCACGCCTGTGCCCGACTCTGGGCCGCGCAGGGCTGTGATTTTTTTCTGGTGGCGCGCGACATGGAGAAGCTCGACAGCAATGCAGCCGATCTCAAGGCGCGCGGTGCCGGGCGTATCGACACACACCGACTGGACGTTACGCACTTTTCAGAACACCCGGCTATGCTGGCCGACTGTCTGGCTGCATTGGGGCAGATCGATATCGTCCTGTTGGCTCACGGCACCCTGCCCGACCAGAAGGCCTGCGAGCAATACGCAGGCCTGGCCATACAGGAATTCATCACCAACGGTGCATCGGTTATTGCCTTGCTGACCCTGCTGGCCAGGCATTTCGAAGTGCAGCGCTGCGGCACACTGGCAGTGCTTTCCTCCGTCGCTGGTGATCGAGGACGCCCTTCCAATTACCTGTACGGCTCGGCCAAGGCTGCCGTCTCGACGTTCTGCGACGGGTTGCAGGCGCGGATGTTCAAACTCGGCGTACACGTAGTGACCATCAAGCCGGGTTGTGTCGACACGCCCATGACCCACGGCCTGCCGTTGCCTGCCTTGCTGGTTGCGCAACCGGCAGCTGTTGCCGAGCGCATCGTCAAGGGCATCGCACGCCGGTCTACAAGCCTTTATGCGCCGGGCTTCTGGGCATGGATCATGTGGGTGATTCGCGCGATTCCACAGCCATTATTCAAAAGGCTCGACCTTTGAGCGACATGCCGCTGCTGTCAGGCTGGCGCTATCGGGCGGTGCTGCTGTCGGTCGTCTTCTCGGCACTGGGCTATCTGGGATTTTCCCTGTGGGGCGGCTGGCAGGCAGTCAGCGCAGCAACCGGCAAGGTCGGGGTGCAGGGCATTGGCTTGGTCTTGCTGATGTCGGCAATCAACTACGCGCTGCGCTTCGGACGCTGGCAGCTTTACCTTGAGGTGCTGGGGCATCCGCTTGCCTGGCGGCAAAGCCTGCGGATCTACCTGGCCGGCTTCGCCCTGACAACCACGCCCGGCAAGGCCGGCGAAGCATTGCGTGGCGTATTGCTCAGGCCGCTGGGCGTACCGTACCCACAAAGTTTTGCTGCATTTTTCAGCGAACGCCTGTCCGATCTGCTGGCCATCGTGCTGCTGACGCTGTTCGGTCTGTCGTGGTACCCGCAGGCGCAACCCATGATTTTTATCGGCCTGGCGCTGGTTCTGGCGGGGCTGCTGGTGCTGTCTCAGGGTCATTTTCTGAAGCGCATGCGAGGTGCGCTGCCGACGGAGAAGAGCACACGACTGCACAGGCTGCGGCGGCAGCTGTTCGACATCCTGCTCGCCGCCCGTCAATGCCTGCACGGGAGAGTGTTGCTGACCGCCAGCCTGCTCAGTCTGCTTGCCTGGAGCGCCGAGGCACTAGCGTTTTACTGGATGCTTGGCTGGATGGGCGCGCAGATCCCACTGACGTTTGCCGTGTTCACCTATGCACTGGCAATGCTCGCCGGAGCGTTGAGCTTCATGCCGGGTGGCCTGGGCAGTGCCGAAGCAGTGATGGTCGGGCTGCTGATGTTCAAGGGCATGCCTGGGGCCGACGCGATTGCCGCCACGCTGCTGATACGTCTGGCGACCCTGTGGTTCGCAGTGGCGATCGGTGCCGTGATGCTTTCCCGATTCAACGCTGCACCACCGGGACGTCAGCCTTGAGGCAGTAAAGCAGGCACCCGACACCTTTTGTTCACCTCACGGAGGAGCTGTTCAATGCTACCCGATTCGCGCACCTCGATTGCCATGCCCCTGTTTCTGCTGGGTGCCGCCATCGCCGCAAGTTTTCTGGCCTCCAGCGGGCCGGTGCAATGGATGGACAATGGCATGTTTCTGGCCAACGCCCGCGAAGGCCATTATTTCAGTGAGTCGCTCGGACCGCTGGAGCATCCGCTTTATCAACTGCTCAACTCGGTATTCTTCACACTGTTCGGCCCACGCGCGCTCAGCCTGCTGAATTCGTTACTCCTCGTGCCGTTGGCATGGATCGTCTATCGACTGGCGCAAAGCCTCGGCGCCGGGCCACGTCAGGCCGTACTCGCTGGCGCAGCGACGGTATTGGCGCACGGAGTGTTCTGGGTGTCGACCAAAGCCGAGGTTTATCTGCTGCACACGCTGTTCGTACTGCTGGCTTATACGCTGCAGTTCAATGACAGTAACCGTCTGACGCCGCTGAAAAAGCTGTTCATGATTGGCGTGCTGACTGGAATGGCGGCCTCGACTCATCAACTGACCTTCGTGGTCCTGCTGCCGCTGTACCTGCATCTGCTGTACCTGTATAAAGCGCGCGTTTTGATCACCCTGCCCGGCTTCATGCTCGGCTTCGCGTCGGCGGCTGTCGCGGTATTCAATGACCTGAACACCGGATTGGGCCTGCTGGATATTGCTCGACGTTACCTGACCGGTGCGTCCGCGACCATTGCGGGGCCTGAGTGGCAAGGCAGCCTGTTGCGTTTCGACGAACTCCTGGAGGAAAGGAACGCAGCCATACTGGTGCTGCTGTCACTGATAGGGCCGCAGTTGGCGGGGCTGCTGCTGTTTCCCAAGGAGAGTCGGCTGCGGTTGTTGTGGAGTGCGGCGCTGTTGAATCTGGTTTTTGCCATTTCCTATAACGTGACCGACCGTTTCACCTTTTTTCTACCCGGCGTGGCGATGCTGAGCATCATCGGCATGATTCAGCTGCGGCGGGTTTTGCCACACAATGTGACACGCAGCACCTTGCTCAATCTCTCGGTATTGTCCTCGCCGACAGTGGTTCTGTTGGCGTATTCACTTTACGCAAACGGGGTCATACATTTTCCTGAGCAT
The DNA here is from genome assembly GCF_058129925.1 of Pseudomonas sp. Pme6b. Taxonomy (NCBI): domain Bacteria; kingdom Pseudomonadati; phylum Pseudomonadota; class Gammaproteobacteria; order Pseudomonadales; family Pseudomonadaceae; genus Pseudomonas; species Pseudomonas sp. Pme6b. The sequence continues at coordinate 2,844,146 of NZ_CM176704.1, read as the reverse complement.
AAGGAGAAGCTGCCCTATCGCGACGATATCCGTTATTTCATGGTGCCTTACCTGCGCGACCGCTCTGCCGAGCAGTTCGTGCGCGCCTATGAACAGGTCGTGCCCAACGGTGCGTTGATCATCGCCGACTGGACACCGATGGGTGCCATGCGCTCCGGGCAAGCCATCGGGCTGCTTGGCGGTCGCAGGCTGGCCATGTGCGACGACAACGTTGCCATTCGAGCGGCCTTGAACAGCAACGGCGTCTATCTGCCACGGTTGAGCTATTGCGGGACGCTTACACAGAACTACCGGCTGGAAGAACAGCCGGCAGGATATTCATTGCAGGCGAACTGATCATGAATGAACCTCTGACTCACATTCATGACACGTTCGCGCACACTCTCAAGGCTGCCAGAGCGCCTGCCCGCCGCCCAGTTTGCGGTCCAGAAAACTGGCCGCGCTGATCAACGCCAGATGGCTCAGGGCCTGCGGTGTATTACCGAGATGATGAGCATGCGCGTCGAATTCTTCGGCGTACAAGCCCAGCGGGTTGGCGTAACGCAGCAATTGTTCGAACTCCAGATGCGCCTGCTCGACCCGACCGGCACGGGCCAGACATTCGACGTACCAGAACGAACAGGCAACGAATGCGCCCTCTTCGCCTGCCAGTCCGTCATCGTGATCATCATCGTTGCGATAGCGGAATACCATCCCGTCACGCACCAGTGCTGCTTCGATGGCGTCCAGCGTCGCCAGCCACTTCGGGTCATTGGCACCGACAAAGCGTACCAGCGGCATCAGCAGCATCGAGGCATCCAGATTGCGGCTGCCCTTGTGCTGCACGAAGTGGCCCAGGTCTTCGTTCCAGAAATTCCCCCAGATGTCGTTGTGGATCTCTTCACGTACCCTGGTCCAGCGCTCGAAGGGCCCCGACAGCGAGCGCTTGAACGCCAGGCGCAGTGCCCGGTCCAGTGCAACCCAGCACATCAGCCGCGAATGCAGAAAATGCTGATCGCCACCGCGCATTTCCCAGATGCCCACATCGCGGTCGCTCCAGTGTTCGCACACGTAGTCGACCTGGCGAACGACATGCTGCCAGCCATCATGGGAAATAGCGTCTCCATACTTGTTGGCCAGGTAGACGGCGTCCATCAGTTCGCCATAGATATCCAGCTGAACCTGCTTGTAGGCCTCATTGCCGATGCGTACCGGCTGAGCACCGCCGTAGCCGGACAAATGATCGAGATTGTCTTCCGGCAATTCTGCGTGGCCATCGAGGGCATACAGAATGCCGAGTTTCTCGGTCTGTTCACAGCAGTCATCCAGTCGCCCGCGCACCCAGCTCATGAAGGCATTGGCTTCATCGGTGTACCCCAGGCGCATGAACGCATACACGGTGAATGATGCGTCACGTATCCAGGTGTAACGGTAGTCCCAGTTGCGCTCGCCGCCCTCGGTTTCCGGCAGACCGAACGTCGCGGCTGCGACAATGCCCCCATGCTTGCGCGAGGTCAGCAGCTTGAGCGCCAGCGCCGAGCGAGTGACCATTTCACGCCAGCGGCCCTTGTATTGCGATTGCCCGGCCCAGCGCCGCCAGAATTTCAGTGTGTCGTCGAAATAGCGCGAGCATTTGCCTGCGGCCACGTTCGGGTCGTCGATACCGCCAAGAATGAACTCGACGGTCTGGCCTTTATGCATGTGAAACTTGGCTACAGCGTCCTGCTGCTCCAGCTGTAGCGGCGTAGCAGCCGACAAGCGCATGCCTGGCTGCCCTTCGGCCTCGAAACAGATGTCCTGGCCATCGACGCGAGCGGTGGTTTCAGCACGGCTGTAGTCCATGCGTACCCGGCAGCGCATGCGAATGGTGGCCTCGCCAAAACGCACTTGAACCCTACGCACGATGCGCGGCAGATCGTCCTGATCTTCACCAATCGGCATCAGGTCGGTGACTTCCACCACCGCGCCCTCGGAAATCCAGCGGGTTTGCAGGACATTGGTGTCCGGCAGGTAGATCTGCAGCCGCCTGGCGTCAGGCAAATCGGGCGCCAGCTGAAAGATCCCGGCATCGGGCGTATCCAGCAGCGCGGTGAAAATCGACGGGCTGTCGAAATCCGGCCAGCAGCAGAAATCGATGCTGCCGGTGTTGGCGATCAACGCGGCGCTGCGCATATCGCCGATGATGCCGTGGTCTTCGATACGGTTTTGCGCTTCTTGGGGAAAGTCAGCCATTGCCACGGAACTCCGGATAAAGGGTCATCCCGCCGTCGATGTACAGGGTTGTGCCGTGCACATAATCCGAGGCATCGGAGGCCAGCCAGAGCACGGCATTGGCGACGTCTTCAGGCTCACCGATACGGCCATAAGGGATCAGCTTGAGCATTTCCTTCTCGGCGTCGCCCTTGCGCGCGTCGGCATTGATCGGCGTGCGAATAGCACCCGGCGCGACGCTGTTGACGCGAATTTTCAGCTCGCCGACTTCCTGAGCGATGCTGCGCATCAACAGGTCGACGCCGCCCTTGGACGCTGCGTAATTGACGTGCCCGGCCCATGGAATCAACTGATGCACCGAACTCATGTGAATGATCTTGCCCATCGCCCGTGACACATCAGGGCGCATGCCTTGCTTGATGAACTGGCGCAACGCCGCACGGGCACAGAGAAATTGCCCGGTCAGGTTGACATTGATGACCGTGTTCCAGTCTTCCAGGCTCATGTCGACGATGGCTGCGTCTTTTTGCAGGCCCGAGTTGGCGACCAGGATGTCCAATGCGCCAAAGTGCTCGATGGTCTGCGCAAACAGGCGCTCGACGTCTGCTTCTTTCGACACGTCGGCCCCGACAGCAAGGGCGCGACCGCCCGTTGCGCGAATCTCTTCAGCCAGCTTCTCGGCAGGTTCAGCCTTGGAGTTGTAATTGATCACCACCGCCGCCCCGGCGTCCGCCAGCGCTCGCGCGGCACCCGCGCCGAGACCGGAACTGGCTCCGGTGACGATAGCGACTTGTTGCTTGAGTGAGATATGCATCGAATTTCAGCCTCGGAGTAAGCGTACTAGTGCTGACTGACGAGGCTGAAAGTAAGTTCAGTTCGGCTTAGGGTGCCGGGTTGGGCTGAGTGGTATGAATGGCTTCGATGCCGGCGATGACCTCGTCGGACAGCGTGACGGCGATGCTCTCCAGGTTGATCTTCAGTTGATCCAGTTTCGTGGCACCAATGATGTTGCTGGTCACGAACGGACGGCTGGTGACATAGGCCAGCGCCATCTGCGGTGGATCCAGACCATGCTCGCGAGCCAGCGCGACATACTTGGCTGTGGCAGTGACGGCCTGCGGGTTGTTGTAGCGCTGGAAACGCTCGAACAGGGTCAGGCGGCCATCAGCCGGACGTGCACCGTCCAGGTACTTGCCGGCCAACACACCGAACGCCAGTGGCGAATAGGCCAGCAAGCCGATCTGTTCGCGAATAGCGATTTCTGCCAGACCCACTTCGAAGGTGCGGTTAAGCAGGTTGTAGGGGTTCTGGATCGAGACAGCACGTGGCAGATCGAGGGTTTCGGCAAGGTGCAGAAAACGCTGAGTGCCCCATGGCGTTTCGTTGGATAGGCCGAAGTGGCGAATCTTGCCCGCCTTGACCAGATCGCCCAGTACCGACAGGGTTTCTTCGATTTCGACAGCCTGATCATCCGGGTCGTGGGTGTAACCCAGCACGCCGAAGAAGTTGGTCTTGCGATCCGGCCAGTGCAACTGGTACAGGTCCAGGTAATCAGTATTAAGGCGCTTGAGGCTGGCTTCCAGCGCCGCAGTGATGTTCTTGCGGTCAAGCCGCGGATTGCCATCGCGGATATGATCCATGCGACCTGGACCGGCGACCTTGCTGGCCAGTACCCAGTCGTTGCGGTCCCCGTACTTCTTGAAGTACTCGCCGATGATGCTTTCGGTCTTGGTGTAAGTCTCGCCACGCGGCGGCACCGGGTACATTTCTGCCGTGTCGAGGAAGTTGACCTTGGCATCCTTGGCCATACGAATCTGTTCGAATGCTTCATCCTGGGTGTTCTGCTCGCCCCAGGTCATGGTGCCCAGACAGATCGCGCTGACCGACAGATCGGTTTTGCCCAATTTACGAAATTGCATCGATGTCTCCGTTTGATTCAAAAAGATACAGCTTGAAACAGGGCTCCCATAAAACGCCGACTGGTCATTCACTGCAACACTTTTTATCTAACGATAGCCTTGCGCCTGCAGATCGAACAGCGCGGCGTAGCGCCCTGCGGCGGCGATCAGGCTGTCGTGATCACCGCGCTCCAGCACCCGCCCATGCTCCAGCACCACGATATGTTCGGCGTTGCGCACACTGGAAAAACGGTGGGAAATCAGCAGCGTCATGCGTCCCTTGGCGTACTCGCGAAAGTGCTCGAATACCGCAGCTTCTGCCCCGGCATCCAACGCGGCAGTGGGCTCATCGAGAATCAGAATATCGGCATCGCGGCGCATATAGGCGCGTGACAGCGCGATTTTCTGCCACTGCCCGCCGGACAGCTCCTGACCGCCTGCGAACCAACGCCCCAACTGTGTGGCGTAACCCTTGTCGAGCTGTTCGATAAACTGCGCTGCCATGCCTTGCGCAGCGGCTTCGCGCCAGCGGGTTTCGTCGTGAAAGGCGTGGGTATCGCCGACCCCTAGGTTTTCACCGACCAGAAACTGATAGCGGATGAAGTCCTGAAAAATCACGCCGATGCGCGACCGCAGGGCGTCTTCGTCCCAGTCCTGCAGATCGCTGCCATCCAGCAGAATACGGCCTTGGTCGGGCTGATAAAGGCGCGTCAGCAACTTGATCAGGGTGGTCTTCCCCGAGCCGTTCTCGCCCACCAGCGCCACGCTACGACCCGGTGCAAGATGCAGATCGATGTTTTCCAATGCTGCGCGGCTGGTGCCAGGGTAAGTGAAGCTGACGTTCTCGAAACGCATGCCATCGCCGGGCAGCGCACCCTGGGTCAGGCTGCCAGCAGACGGCATGACCGGCTGACCGAGGTAAATGTACAGGTCGGCCAGGTACAGCCCGTCCTCGTACAAACCACTGATCGCACTCAGGCTGCTGCTCACAGCGGCCTGCCCTTGCTTGAACAGCACCAGGTACATGGTCATCTGCCCCAGGGTAATACGCCCATGCACCGCATCGACCACCACCCAGGCGTACGCCAGATAGAACGAAGCAGTGCCCAGCAAGCCGAGCAGAAAGCCCCAGCCATCACGGCGCACGGTCAAGCGGCGGTCTTCGGCATACAACCGTTCAAAGGTGTCGCGATATCGTTTGAGCAGCAGCGGCGCGAAGCCGAACAGCTTGACCTCTTTGATGTAGCCCTCGTGGGAGAGCAGTGTTTCGATGTAGTTCTGCCGACGGGTTTCCGGAGCACGCCGGGTAAACAGGCGGAACGCGTCGCCGGAAAAATGCGCCTCGGCAAAAAACACCGGCAATGCGCCGAGCACCAGAATCAGCAACGCCCAGGGCGAGAAATGCACCAGCAGTACGGCAAAGCTGATCAGCGAAATGAGGTTTTGCAGCAATCCCAGGGATTTGGTCACCAGCGCCAGAGGCCGGGTCGAGGCTTCACGCCGGACTCGTACCAGCTTGTCGTAGAACTCCGAATCCTCGAACTGCGACAGTGACAGGGTCTGGGCCTTCTCCAGAATCAACGTATTGACCTTCTGCCCCAGCAACACCCGCAACAGCGCCTGCTGCACCGACAGCCCGCGTTGCGCACCGGCCAGCAGCGCCAGTACACCGGCCTCCAGCAACACATAACGCAACACCGGCCATAGAGGCGCCTCGCCAGTGCTGGCATGCAGTTGCATGGCACTGACCACCGCATCGACAATCCGCTGCCCCAACCAGGCGGCCAGCGCGGGCAGCAAGCCTGCCACCAGCGTGGCAACGATCAAACCAACGGAGAGCGCTCGGGACGTGGTCCAGACCAGATGCATGGCCTGTAAGGCCTGCTGCATGAACGACGTGAAGCGTTTGAAAACCGGCATACGTTAAAAAATCCTGAAGAGCCTTACATATAGGGGGCAGTTCACTGGAGCGCTCATCGTTATACACAAAGCCTTGAGATGACTATCGTGCCAATGCTCCGCGTTGGCATGCAGTTCGTGACGCTCTGCGTCACACATCTTCAGTCTGGTGAAAACAGCAGGCGTAACCGGAGCTCAGGCCAGCATCTCGTACGACCTGAATCAGGTGTCGAGGCTCTAATGTGTGACGCGGAGCGTCACGAACTGCGTTACCACGCGGAGCGTGGTAACGATAATCGATGTGTGATCGCTTATTCCGGACTCACCCTCACTTCGGTGCGCGCTGTACGCAGCGTTCGCGGCGGTCGTCGACGCGTTCGGCGAACCAGGCGGTGGTCAGGTTGCGGGTGATTTTCGGGCTTTTCAGGGTGATGCCGGGCAGGATGGCTCTTGGCAAGGGCTTGCCTGCTGCCTTGTCCGCCAGTGCAAACACCTTGCTGTACAGATCGGTCTCTTCGAACTCCAGGGTATCGCCCTGCTTGAGCTGGTTCCATATCTGTGACTTGTTCATGCCCAGCCGGTCAGCCAGGGTTCGCACTGCCAGCTCGGTGGAGCCTGGCGAGGTGGAGTCGAAACGAATCAGATCGCCATCAAGCGCCAGCTCGATGCCGGTCGCACGACTCACCGCGTTCTGAAACGCGGCATTGCGACTGGCGTACCAACCGGCATTGAAATCGGCAAAGCGGTACAGGGACTGGGTGTAGTTCACCGGGTAACCCAGTAGATGAACGATGCCGAAATACATGCCGCCACGGCGAGTAAAGACTTCGCGTCGGATCGAGCCATCCACCGTGTAGGGATAATCTTCCGCATGCTTCTCGGCAAAGGCGATGCTGACCTGCATCGGGCCGCCGGTCTTGACCGGGTTGAAATTGCCGAACAGTGTCTGGCCCAGCGGTACCATGCCGATGAAATCATCAAAGATCGCGCTGAGGTCTTTCTCTGTGCGGGCTGAATCGAGCCGCTTGCCATAGGTCTTGCCGTCTGGTGAACGTACGCGCAATGCAGTGGCTATCAATGCATTGGGGATATGCAAGCGCGCCGCGCGGCGGTTTATTTCGGCACGGGCAATGCGGCCCATGTCCGGCACCGCAGGGTCGACCTGAAAGGTTGACTCCTGTTCGGTCACAGCCAATACCGAGCACAGGTTTTCGGTGGTCATCGGAATTTTCTGCGCGGCAAATGCGGCATGGATATCCGTTGCCCAAGCCTGCCGATCCGTAACAGTGGCAGGCATCAGGCGCACGATCTGCGCACGCGCCTGTTCCGGGCTCAGTTCAGGTTCCTGCACACGCTGGGTGCCACAACCTGCCAGCACCAGCAGCCCGACGCTCAGCATGAGCGATTTGCTTAGCCTTCGATTCAATCCATGACTCCTGCCAGGTTCGCGCTTTACCGCACCGTTCACTTCAGAAGGCTTTAAAACACCGACCAGTCGATCCTCGCGCTGAGTTTTTCCAGCGCAGCCATACCGACAAGGGAATTGCCCGCCGCGTTCAACTCCGGAGACCACACACAGACCGAAGCGCGCTCCGGCACAATCGCAACGATACCACCCCCTACTCCGCTCTTGCCCGGCAGGCCGACACGATAGGCGAAGTTACCGGCTTCGTCGTAAAGACCGCTGGTGGCCATGATCGAATTGACCTGAGTGGCCTGGCGTGCGGTGAGTATCTGCTCGCCACTGTGAGTGCAGAAGCCCTGATTGGCCAGAAAACCGAACGCCTTGGCCAGATCAATGCAATTCATGCTCAGCGCACAATGGTGGAAATAGCTGCGCAGCACGTCTTCCACATCGCCATGAAAATTGTCGAAAGACTTCATCAGATAGGCCGCTGCGGCGTTGCGCGAACGGTGCTGGTATTCGGATTCCGCAACTTTGGAATCGGAGGTGATCGCCCGGTTGCCGCACAGGCGTCGAACGAAGTCACGCATTGACAGCGACGGCGCCGCAAACCGTGCCTGATTGATGTCGCAGATCACCAGCGCGCCGGCGTTGATGAAGGGGTTGCGCGGCCTGCCCCGTTCGAATTCCAGCTGCACCAGCGAGTTGAACGGCTGGCCGGAGGGCTCGTGCCCCAGGCGCTGCCAGATGTCCTCACCGGAGTGCCCGATGGCCTGCACCAGGCTGAACACCTTGGAAATACTCTGTATCGAAAACTGCGTTTCGGCATCACCGGCGCTGAACACCTGGCCGTCGTTGCCGTACACCGCAATGCCCAGTTGATCAGGGCGCACCCCGCCCAGCGCCGGAATGTAATCGGCCACCTTGCCCTGACCAAGCAAGGGTCTTACTTCATCGAGGATTTCGTTCAGCAGGTCTTGCATGTGTGCGCCCCTTGTTTTGGCTGCGCACACTACACCAACCCCAGGCGCCTCGCATCACTGTGTGGCAGGCTCAGTCCCGGTAATCGGTGCCGCTACGCTCCAGCTCGCGGATCAGCGCATTCCAGTGTCGGGCGACACCCGGACCATTACCGTCCTTGATTGCCTTGGCCTGCTCTTCCACTTTGGCGATGACCTCCCGGGGCGGAAACACCAGCTCTGCGTTGCCGGCAGACTGCGCTGCAATCTGGATGTTGCAGGCGTACTCGAGGGCATGCAGCTGCTGGAATGCGTGCTCTACACTCACCCCGCCGGTGAGCAAGCCGTGATTGCGCAGGATCATCACGCTCTTGTCACCCAGATCCGCGACCAGTCGTTCACGCTCGCTCAGGTCCAGCGCAATGCCTTCGTAACCGTGATAGGCCACGCGCCCGGAGAAGGCAATGGAGTGCTGGGAAATCGGCAGCAGCCCGTCCTTTTGCGCCGACACTGCGATACCGTCACGGGTGTGGGTGTGCAGCACCGCTTGCAGGTCATGGCGCGCAGCGTGAATGGCACTGTGAATCACGTAACCGGCGTAGTTGATACCCAGCCCTGTCGGGTCATCGACAATCGTGCCGTCGATGTCGACCTTGACCAGATTGGATGCGGTGATTTCATCGAACAACAGGCCAAACGCGTTGATCAGAAAGTGCTCGTCCGGCCCCGGTACCCGCGCCGAGAAGTGTGTATAGATATGGTCGGTCCAGCGCTTGAGCGCGGCCAGCCGATAGGCCGCCGCCAACTTGACCCGGACTTCCCATTCCTGCGGCGAAACCCTGTCACGCACACTGCCGCCACCCGACGGCGTAGTACCTGGCTGGAGTGGCAAAGCGCTGACGTTGCTCATAATGTTGCTCCTTGGTGACTGCTGACTGGCCAGCCAGACTAGGCGCATTACAAATCAATTAAAAATCACATTTACTTCTAAGCTAATTATAGAAAATAAGAATATTAAGAACGACTGGTGTACAGGCTTCCCAAGCGTATCAGGCGGTCTATTCATATTCGTTAAGGTTATTTAAATAAATTTTTATATAGCGATATGCTCCATAAAATTCCGTTTCCGTTTTGGAGCCATGCATGTCAAAACCTGCCCCCTTTCTACCCTGTTTCAGCCGTCTGGCAGCGGCCATCGGGCTTGGTGCCGCGCTACTGACCGGAACGCTGATTGCGCCCGCCAGCGCACAGGCTGAAGGCGAAATTCGCATCGCCGAGCAGTTCGGCATCGTCTACCTGCTGCTCAACGTGGTGCGCGATCAACAATTGATCGAGAAACACGGCAAGGAAGACGGCCTGGAGATCAAGGTGGACTGGACCCAACTGTCCGGAGGTTCGGCGGTCAACGATGCGCTGCTGTCGGGCTCCGTCGATGTTGCCGGTGCCGGGGTTGGCCCGTTGCTGACCATCTGGGACCGCACCAAGGACAGGCAGAACGTCAAGGCGGTCGCATCGCTGGGCAACTTCCCCTATTTCCTGGTGAGCAATAATCCCAACGTCAAAACCATCGCCGACTTCACCGATAAGGACCGCATCGCGGTGCCGGCAGTCAGTGTTTCAGTGCAGTCACGCTACCTGCAATTCGCCGCCGCGAAACTCTGGGGTGATAAGGAATACGCACGCCTGGACAAGTACACCCTGAGCCTGCCGCACCCGGACGCCGCCGCCAGCCTGATCGCGGGTGGCACCGAATTGACCGGGCACTTTTCCAACCCGCCTTATCAGGATCAGGAACTGAAAAACCCCAACGTGCATGTAGTGCTCAACACTTATGACCTGCTGGGGCCTAACTCTCCCACGGTACTGTTCGCCACCGAGAAATTTCGCAACGAAAACCCGAAAACCTACAAGGCCTTCATTGAAGCGCTGGCCGAGGCAGAAGCTTTTGTCAGCAAAGACATTGGTGCTGCCGCCGACATCTACCTGCGCGTCACCAAGGCGAAGATCGACCGTGCCGAACTGTTGAAGATCATTGATCAGCCGGAGTTTCAATTCACCATCACGCCGAAGAACACCTACCCGCTGGCCGAGTTTTTGTACCGTGTCGGCGCGATCAAGAACAAGCCGGCGTCTTGGAAGGATTACTTCTTTCAGGATGCCACCCCGTTGCAGGGCAGTTGAGAGTGAAACGCAGAGCATTTTTGTGACGCTCTGCGTCACACAGGTTCTGCGAGGTCAGATAGATTCAGATAAGACTCAAGTCCCCTTTTCGCCCCTCGGCGCCTCACTTTGAGGGACCAAAGTGAGCAAAGTCCTCGCTCCTGTTTCCGGCCCGACTTCGTCGGGTTCCTTCGCCCTGTCACTGATCCGGGGGCCGCCGCAACGGGCCATCCTTGGCCCGGTGCGGCTTGCTCAGCGTCCTGCCTCGCATCCCCCGGATCAGCGTCAGGACTCAGCCGTCACTAACGTCGCACTCTGCGTCGTCAGTGCCGTCGCGACAAAAAATCGCTTTCATTTATGTGCAGTGACTACGGGCAAGACATGCCGTTGTGTTGCAGCACAGATATGACGCGAAGCGTCACGAGCTGTATGCCAACGCGAAGCATTGGGACGACAATCAGCGGCAAGTCAAATTACCAGTTGTACGTCACCTTGCCGTAGTAAAACGCCCCGCTATACCCGTAAGGCGAGAACGTGCTGTAAGCCAGGTTGCCGCCACTGGACGAGAAGTCGTTGAGTTTCTCGGGGTATTTGTCGGTGATGTTGTCGCCGCCCAGGGTGAAGACCCAGTTCTTGAGTGTGTAGTCTACTGCGAGGTCCAGCAGCCACGCCGCGCTGAAGGTCTGATCTTTGACCTTGTCGGCCTGGTAGCTGGTGAACTCGCCATAGCGAACCAGGTTGGAATGCAGTGCCCAGTTACCGAACGTCAGATCATTGCCCAGCGTCAGTTTGTGCTGCGGAGTGGTGTCACCCAGCAGACCGATGCGCTCCCTGCGATCCACCCGAACCAGATTCACCCCTAACTGATCGAGAATCGCCGGGTTGGCTTTCACGTCGGTGACTTTAGTGTGGTTGTAGTTGTAGCCCACTGTGCTGTTCCAACGGACGCCGTTATCGAACTGGTAGCGGTAATTGGCAACCAGATCGACACCATCGGTGCTGGTGTCTGTGGCGTTGGTGAAATAGCGCGCGCTGGTGTAGTTGATATCACCCACGCCATTGCTGCGCAGGTAGTTGATGGCCGTGTTGTTGAGCACCAGGTTAGAGGACAGCGAGATACGATCCTGAATATCAATGCGGTAGACGTCGGCCGTCACGGTCAGGCTGTCCAGTGGCTGGAGCACCAGGCTCAGGCTGTAGTTGCGCGACTTTTCGGGCTTGAGGTCTTCGGCGCCTAACAGTTGCGCAACGTTACTGCCGGCCGGAAACGTACCCGCTTCCTGGATAGTGTTGCCAATCAGTTGTGACGAGGTAAAGGTGAAATTCTGCTACGCCAGTGAAGGGGCGCGGAAGCCTGTCGATACGCTGCCTCGCAAAGCCACCTGCGGGGTGAAGTCATAACGCGCCGAGAGCGAGCCGCTGACGTTGGAGCCAAAATCGCTGTAGTCCTCGTGGCGAACGGCAGCCGACACACCGAGCTTCTCGGTCAGGTTGGTTTCCACATCCAGATATTGGGCGAAGTTGTGTCGCGAGTAGCTGCCTGCATCGGCGGCGCGGAAGCCGCCCAGCCCGGAACTGCCGGTCTGAAAATACGACTCGGCCTGCCCCGCTTCGATCTGATAACCCTGGTGCAGGTATTCGGCGCCGAACGAGACCGACACCGGGTGAGGCAGCCATGCCGCGCTGAACTCCCGCGACAGATCGAAGCCAAGTTGCTTCTGATCGTTGGTCAGCGTGCCGTTATCGAACGAGCGCGGCGTGTTCAGGCCAAGTGACGTATTGATGGTTTTGGTGCGCAGTTCATAGGTGTTTTTCCCGTAGTTGGCAGACACGTCGTAGTGCCAGTCATCCGCCAGCTCGCCGCGTAATCCCGCTACCAGCGAGGTGTCTTCCAGCGTGCCGTTAATCAGTGGCAGATAACCGTTGGGGTAAATCGCAGCGATGTTGTTGGAGGCGTTGCTCGGCCGATAAAACGCGGCCGTTTCACCACGGCGCTTGCTGTAGCCACCGAAGCTGTAGAACTCCGCCGCATCATTGAAACTGTACTCGGCGTTGTATTGCAGCTTGCCCTCGTGGGTTTGCGGCTCACCCTGACGGAACACCTGCTGACCGTAAGTAGTGGAACCTATGCTGGAAGTACGAAAATCATCACCGGCACGGTTGGTGTAGTCGTTGTTGGAGCCTTCACCCGACAGGTTCAACGTGCCGTTGTCGCCCAGCGCGAAACCGGTGTTGCCGGACACCTGACGCTGAATCCCGTCGCCCTTCTTGTACTGACCGTATTTGCTGGAAATCGAGCCGCCATGATCGGCGCTTTTGAGGATGATGTTGATCACCCCGGCAATCGCATCGGAACCGTATCGCGCTGAAGCACCATCGCGCAGCACTTCGATGTGGTCAATGGCAGACAGTGGAATGGCGTTCAGGTCGGCAGGTGCCGAACCGCGTCCCACCGCCCCACCCAGGTTGACGAAGGCCGATGTGTGGCGACGCTTGCCATTGACCAGCACCAGCACCTGATCCGGCGACAGCCCGCGCAATTGCGCCGGTCGGGTCAGCTCGGCACCGTCCACCAGGCTGGGCCGCGGAAAGTTTATCGAAGGGATCAAGCGCGCCAGCACCGTGCCCAATTCGCTGGAGCCGGAACTGCGCAGGCTGTCGCCGGAAATCACATCGATGGGCGACAGCGAAGCACTGGCGGTGCGCTCCTGCGCCCGAGTGCCGGTAACGATTACCGTGCTAAGGGTGGATGCGCCCTGGCTGTTTTGCTCATCTGTTGCCTGTGCAGCATGAGCACTTGCACTGATGCATGCGACGCTCAGCAAATTGGCTGAAAAAATCGCCGTGGCCAATACACTGCGTTTGAAATTCCCCATACCACTACCCCTTGAAATCCTTGATCCAGAAACTCTGTTCTGGTTACAACGAGCGATCCGTGCGGCGGACGGTAGCGATCATTAGAGTGTCTGATTGGTGTTCCGGAAGTCCGATGCTTTATAGCTTAATGACATTGATTTAAATATTTAAATATCAATAAAGAATAATCATCTACATTTGTGTCCAGACTGAAAAATGCCTGAAACGCGGACAAAAAAAGGCCGCACCTGCCTGAGGATGCGGCCCAAAACTGATGAAGCTGATGGACGAAGAATTGCTTACTTTGCGGTGATCACCGACAGTTTGGTAATGCCTGCGCGTTCGATGGAAGCCATGGCTCGTGCCACTTCGCCGTAATTCACGCCATTGTCCGCCTGCAACTGCACGCGCACGTCAGGGGCCTTGTCCTTGGCCGCCTTGAGGCTGGTTTCCAACAGATCTGGTTGAATTTCATCCTTATTGATGAACAGCTTGCCCTGCCCGTCGATACTCACCACTAGCGGGTCTTTCTGTTCCACCGGCGCAACCGATTCGGTCTTGGGCAGGTTGATCGGAATCGAGTTGGTCAGCAGCGGCGCGGTCACGATGAACACCACCAGCAGCACCAGCATCACGTCCACCAGCGGCGTAACGTTGATCTCGCTCAGCACTTCATCGGTATCTTGTGTGGAGAAAGCCATCTCAGGACGCCTCCTTCACTTTCTGTCCGGCCTGCCCGCCTGTAGCGCCAGACTTAAGGACCGGATGCAGCAGCACGCGAAATGCACTCTTCTGCGCCAGGCTATAGAAGTCGTGGGCAAAGTCATCCAGGTCGGCAGCGGTTAGTTTCAGGCGCCGCAGGAAGTAGTTGTAAACCAGTACCGCAGGCACGGCGACGGCGATGCCGACACCGGTTGCCACCAGCGCTGCACCGATAGGACCGGCAACGGTTTCGAGGCTTGCCGAACCGGCAGCACTGATACCCTTGAGCGCCGACATAATGCCCCAGACCGTACCGAACAGGCCGATAAACGGCGAGGTGCTGCCAATACTGGCGAGAATCGCCAGACCGGTCTCCAGCGAGCGGCGCTCCCGAACGATCTGCTGACGCAGGGCACGTTCAAGGCGGTCCTGATGGTTGATGGACTGACTGAGGTCGTTAGCCTGCGCGCCGTCCGGCACCTGAATGGCGGCGTAACCGGCCAGCGCAACACGAGCAGCAGCGCCGGGCTGTTCCTGGGCCAGTTGCGCGGCCGAATCCAGGCTCGATGCAGCCCAGAATTGCTTGTGGAACTTGCGGTCCTGGGACTTCAGGCGCGAGAACTGCACACCTTTGAGCAGGGCCAGGCCCCAGGTGGCGACGGAAAAAATGACCAGCAGCCAGATGACCGCGTGTTCGATGGATTCAAAAGGCGAAGCAAGTAGGTTCATGGCGCAGCTCTCTTTATGAACGAAGTCTGAACAAGGCATTGGGTGTATCGCGATGCGCCTTTGGTTCAGGTAGCTCGCCGGGTCAATCGAATGTCGTGTTTATTGGAACTTGAAACGTTATTTGATCTTGAAATCAATCGGCACACTGACCCAGCCGTCCTGGGCGACGTCGCCTTGTTTGGCGGGCACGAAACTCCAGCGCTTCACCGCTGCCAGCGCTGCGTCATCCAATTGATCGCGGCCGCTGCTTTTCTGTATCTGAATCTCGCCGGGCTTGCCGCTGGCCAATACATGGACGCGCAACAGCACGGTGCCTTCCCAGCCACGGCGCATTGCCAGCGACGGGTATTCCGGTGCCGGGTTGCGCAGATAGCCAGCGCTGGCAGAAGCCGGAGTTACCGGTTTTGGCGCGGGCGGTGCGGGAGCGACAGGTGCAGCGACATGAACCGCCCCGGGTTTCTCGGAGACTCCAACCTTTGAGAGGATGGAGCGATGAAAAAACTACCGAAGTATTCCCCAGAGGTCCGTGAGCGGGCCATCAGGATGGTTTTCGAACACCTTCCTGAGTACGAGTCGCAGTGGGCCACCATCAGTGCCATTGCCCCCAAGATCGGCTGCACGCCCGAGACATTACGGCTGTGGGTTCGCCAATCTGAGCGCAACAGCGGCCAGCGTGATGGGCTGAGCACAGTCGAACGTGAGCGAGTCAAGCTCTTGGAGCGTGAGAACCGTCAGTTGCGTCAAGCTAACGAGATCTTGCGTAAGGCCTCAGCCTATTTTGCCCAGGCGGAGCTCGACCGCCCATTCAAACGATGAAGACGTTTATTGATGAAAACCGCCAGTCTTACGGGGTCGAGCCGATTTGCAAGGTGTTGCCAATCGCCCCGTCGACGTACTACCGGTACGCTGCTCAGCAGGCTGACCCCAGCCAGCAGTCAGCGCGTGCGCAGCGTGACCAGGAACTGGGTGAGCACATCCAGCGAGTCTGGGATGAGCACTTCCAGGTATATGGCGTGCGCAAGGTCTGGCGACAATTGCTGCGTGACGGACTGCAAGTCGCCCGCTGTACGGTGCAACGTCTGATGGGAGAGCTGGGCCTGCAAGGCGTGGTACGCGGCAAGCCCGTCAAGACGACGGTCAGCGACCAAGCCAGGCCGTGCCCGCAGGATCATGTCAACCGTCAGTTTGTGGCTGAGTGCCCGAACGCCCTATGGGTATCGGACTTTACCTACGTCAGTACCTGGCAGGGTTTTGTTTACGTGGCCTTCATCATTGATGTCTTTGCCCGATTCATCGTCGGTTGGAAGGTGTCCAGTTCAGCGCGTACCGATTTTGTACTCGATGCACTGGAGCAAGCCCTTTACGCCCGTCGCCCAGTCAAGCAGGGTGGACTCATTCACCACAGTGACCGTGGCGTGCAGTACGTGTCCATTCGCTATACCGAGCGTCTTGTCGAAGCCGGTATTGAGCCATCGGTCGGGAGTGTCGGTGACTCTTACGACAATGCTTTGGCTGAGACCATCAATGGTCTTTACAAGGCTGAAGTGATTCATCGACGCTCTTGGCCCACACGGGGGGCGGTGGAGCTGGAAACCCTGAAATGGGTGGACTGGTTCAATCACCGCCGCCTGCTGGAGCCAATCGGTCATATTCCACCGGTCGAAGCAGAAGCAATCTATTATCAGCAACTCACCGAGTCTGCCCAGGTGGCATGACTCAAACAAAAGGGTCTCCGAGAAACCCGGGGCGGTTCAACAGGTGGCGCGGACACCGGTGGAGCTGGTTGCTCGACCGGTTTTGCCACTGGCTTGACGACCGGTTTGACCACCGGCTTGGGCGGCTGCGGCTTGGGTTTTGGAATCGGTTTGGGCGGTGGCGGCTTGACGGCCAGTTCATCTTCGACCGGGGGCGGCGGCTCGACCACAGGCTGCACGACAGGCTCGGGCGGTGGCGGCGGCGTCTCCGCAACCGGCGGCGCGGGCTGAGAGAACTCGATGGTCATCGGCGGAATTTCCGGCGGCACGACCGGCAATGCGGGTGTCGGGTTCTGGCTCAACCAGTAGATGACCGCGCCATGAAATACCAGCGCCAGTGCACCCAGCAGAATGGCTTCGCGTCGTCCAAGTATGGGTTTGGGGGTGCTTTGCAACCGCGATAACGCCAGAGGCGCACGGAAAGGACGCCCCAGATCGACCAGGTCGCCACTCGGCGTCTGGCGCCAGGGCACATCATGTGCGCTGGCTGCGGTCTGGACATTGCCCATTGATACACTCCTGCATTTTCATGATAAAAATCCAGGTTCTGTTGGTATCAGTCACCTTTCCAAAGTTGATGTGGCAAGGCAATCATCGCTGAAAGAGGCTTGTTCCTGAAAAGAATATTTGGTTCGTCGGTTAGACTTTAAATGAATATATGAACCAGCGCAGACCGTGATGCGAGAGCGTGAGGAACGATAACCTCAACTATCTTGCGACGCAGAGTTGTGACGCGGAGCGTCACAAGAGGCATTCCCACGCTGGAGTGGTATGCCCCCCGAAGGTTGGACAATTATCCACTTACGCTGCCTTGGCGGCCTGCATCCTGAATTCCACAGGACTCAGGCCGTTAAGCTTCAGTTTTATGCGTGAGTGATTGTAATACTCAATGTACTCTTCGATACCCGCTTGAAGCTCATCCAGATCGTTAAATTTGTTCAGGTAGAAAAATTCGGATTTCAGCGTGCTAAAAAAGCTCTCTATAGCCGCGTTGTCATAGCAGTTACCCTTGCGCGACATGCTGGCTGTGATCGAATTCTCATGGAGCAGTCGCTGGTAAATAGGCATCCGATATTGCCAGCCCTGGTCAGAATGCAAAATCGGCTTTTCATCCGGTCCAAGCCGCGTGAATGCTCCGTCAAGCATTTCGTCGACCATGGAGTACAGCGGGCGCCTGGCAATCGCATAGGAAATGATTTCGCCGTTGTACAAATCCATGATCGGCGACAGATAGAGTTTCTGGCCTCCTACTTTGAATTCGGTCACGTCGGTGGCCCATTTCTGGTTAAGGTATTGCGCTTTGAAATCACGCTTTAGCAGGTTAGGCGCGGCCTTACCTGTTTCGCCTTTGTAGAAACGGTATTTCTTCACGCGTATCAGGCTCTTCAGGCCTAGCTGCCCCATTAGTTTCTGCACCGTCTTGTGGTTCACAAGATGGCCCGCCCTGCGCAAGACTGCCGTGATGCGACGATAGCCATACCGGCCCTTATGCTCGTAGAACGTTGCCTGAATCAGGTCCTTCAGCCCTGCGTATTTGTCGTCTGCCAGCAGTACCTTTTGTTGATAGTAAAAAGTGCTGCGTGCCAGACCGGCAAACTTCAGCAGGCCGTCCAGAGAATGCAAAGGCCTCAGTTCTATTACGATTTGCGCTTTTTCTGCTGCGCTATTCGTTGCTTCTTCTGAACCAAGGCATCGAGCTTTTTTAGATAATCGACCTCCATCCGCAGTTGCTTCACCTCGGCAAGCAACTCGTCACGCGAACGCGATTCATCGTCGACTGGAGCGGAATTCACAGGGGGAAGGGTCGTCGTCATCTTTCTTGGGCGTCCAGCTTTCTCAGGGGGCTTTGAGGAGGCGTTAAGCGCACCTTCGTCAAAAAGGCGCTGCCATAGATTGATGATGCCGAACTGACGGATATCGAACAAGGCCGCTGTCTGGCGCAGTGATAATCGCTCATCATGCATGCGCTTCAAAACAGCTAGCTTGAACTCGTCACTGTAACGCTGCCGCTTTTTCTCTTTAAGAGCCGCTGGGCCGTGGATCTGATAAGCCGCGACCCACTGACGAAGACAGGAAAAGTCCACATCGTGGCGATGCGCAACATCCCTCAACCCTGCCTTGCCGGCACAATATTCTTTCACGGCTGCGAGTTTTGCCTGCACTGTATATTTACCCATGACGCCTCCAAAGGTTGCGTCCAACCTTCGGGGGTCATACCAGAGCGTGAGGAACGATAGTCGTCAGGTAGATCAGGCTCAATGACCGCTGTGATCACCATGCCCGCTGTGCTCGTCGCTGGTCAGTGACTTCGCAATTGCGGTGACTTGAATCGACTCTTTCACGCCCTTGGCGTCTTCCACGGTCAGGGTCAGAGGCACCTGATCACCCTCTTTGACCTGCGCTGCAAGGCCCATGAACATCACGTGGTAGCCGTCGGAATCGAGCATCACCGGTTTGCCGGCTGGCAGGTCAACCGAGTTGACGCGCTGCATGCTCATCACGTCGCCTTTCATGCTCATCTCATGGATCTGCACGGTTTTCGCAACAGGTGAAGCAACATCGACCAGCTTGCTGTCCGTGTCCGAAGTGATGCGCATGAACGCACCAGTGGCGGACTGGCCCGGCACAGTGGCACGCACCCAGGCGTCATCGACTTTGGTTTCGGCCAGCGCCTGAGCGCTCAGGCCCAGCAGCGAAAGGGTCAGCAACAGAGGCTTTGCGACGTTACGAATAAGAACGGTCATCAGCATACTTCCATCAAAGTGAGCAGATCTTCAGTGCATTGTTGGGCGGACAGCCTGTGCGACAAGCCCAGGCGCAGCACGCCGCGGGTGTCGTAGACATAACTGGTGGCGGTATGCGAGATCGTATAGGTGTCGCCCAGCGGGACCTTTTCGAAGAATACGCCGAACTCCTTTGCCGCTGCGGCCGTTTCTTCAAGCGTACCGGACAGGGCGACGAAGGTCGGATCGAAAGCCTTCACGTAGGCGTCGATCACCTCGGGCGTATCACGCTCCGGGTCGAGGGTAATGAACACTACCTGGAGGGTCTTGCCCTCTTCGCCCATCAGCTTTCTGATCTGTGCAGCTCGCGCCAGTGCCGTCGGGCAAATGGCCGGGCATTGGGTGAAGCCGAAGAAGATCATCGGCATCAGGCCACGAAAACTCGACAGGGTCTTGACGTTGCCTTGTGCATCCTTGAGTCGGAAGTTGCGGCCAACTATCTCGTTGCTCATGTCTTTGCCGTGCTTGAACGGCAAGGCATTGGAATTGCCGCAGCCAGTCAGCAGGCCAAGGCTCAGCAACGAGAGGCCTGTGACCACCTCGCGGCGGGTCGGTTGGTACGTCATGTCTTGCGTCCCCTGGAGGGTTAGGCGCGTGGGTTCTGACACATTCAAAGGCCGCGAATTTACCACCCCAAGGCAACAGGGAATACCGCCAATCCTGTTTCAAACCATGAGCAGGCGCGCAAACGTCGGCCTCATGGGCTGCAATACGTCGTGCGACAAAACAGCACAGGCAGCTTTACCACCCTCAAGTACTGTTACCGACCCCCCGTGCGCAACGCTTTAAATGCATACAAAACATATAATAAATAGAAATAATTCAATATTTTTATAATTAACATATAACCAAAAGGCCTTTCACAGGCTCTTTTCATAACCCTATATTCGCCAGCAAACCGACCCTTGCCTTGTGGAGGTGCCCAGAACTTTCTCAGCATTGCCCAAGGATCACTCCGTCATGGCCTTACCCGCTCACGCTCCCCGCCACGCCCTGCGCAACCCGCTGATCAAAAGCATAGCGCTTGTCGGCCTTGGCCTGATGAACCCCGCTCAGGCCGCCGATGAAACCCTCGACCGTGAGGCCCGGCTGGAGAAGGTCACGGTGATTTCCACCGGGGTTCGCGGTACACAGCGCACCGTGACTGAAAGCCCGGCCCCGATTGATATCGTAACCAGCGATCAGTTACTGAAAACCGGTCGCGCCGACCTGACCGAAGCCATCGCCAAACTGCTGCCTTCGTTCAACTATGGCACCAACGTCGCAGGCTATAACTCGACCATCCGCCCGTTGTCCAACCGCAGCCTTGCACCGGCCTACACGCTGGTGCTGGTCAATGGCAAACGCCGCCATAACAGCGCCCTGCCCGCCAATGGCTCGACCGACAGCAGCGGCGCGAACTCGGTGGACATCGACATGATCCCGATCAGCGCGGTGGAGCGCATCGAGGTGCTCAAGGACAGTGCCGCTGCGCAATACGGCTCGGATGCGATTGCCGGGGTGATCAACGTGATTCTCAAATCCAGCGCCGAGGGTGGCCATCTGGGGGTGACGTACGGCAAGCTGTACAGCGGTGAAGGCGAAGTGACCAAATTCGAAGGGGACACCGGCTTCGAACTGGGTGACGGCGGCTTTCTGCATCTTTCGGCCGACGCACGCAAGCGTGGCGATGCCAGCTGGAACGAAAAAGCCACCAATAACGCCTACTTTCCTGGCGACCCTCGAGAGGCGACGTGGGATCGGGTCGGCGTGAAGAATGGCGACCCGCAGATCAAGGCGTTCAACCTGGCCTACAACGCCGAACTGCCGCTGGATGATCAGATCATCACACTGTATTCCTACGGCACCTATGGGCAGCGTGACGCCATCATCAACAATTACTTCCGCTATCCCAACAGCAACGCCAACATTCCCGAACTGTTTGCCGACGGTTACTACCCGCTTAACAATCTGGACGACACCGACTATCAGTACCTGATTGGCGCCAAGGGTGAAGCGCTGGGCTGGAACTGGGACCTGAGCACTACATACGGGCGCAACAACAACCATCAGTACAGCGATCTGACCATCAACCCGTCGCTGGGACCGGCCTCGCCGACGTCGTTCGACGACCTGGCGACTTACCGATTCGAGCAATGGGTCAACAACGTCGACATCACCCGTGCGTTCGACGGGCTGTTTGGCGTGCCGCTGCAAGTATCCGCAGGGCTTGAGCATCGCTGGGAACGGTTCCGGACGTTTTCCGGCGACGCACAGGCCTATCAGGTGGGCGGCTATCGCTTTCCGGCTACTCTGCCCAATGGTCAGGCCAACCCGCTGGCAGGGCAGCTGGCGTCGATTGCCGCCCAGGCCGCAGCGGTCATCTCGCCGCAGGATGCCACCAGCCTGCAACGCAACAACTACGCAGCTTACGTCGATTTCGGTATCACCCCGATAGAACCTTTGTTTGTCGACCTGGCGCTGCGTGCAGAGCATTTCGACGATGACTCGGGCAACACGGTCAGTGCCAAGCTCAACTCGCGTTACGAATTTACCGACACCTTCGCCGTACGCGGTACCGTCGGCACGGGCTTTCGTGCGCCCTCGCTGACCCAGGTCGGCTACAGCATCTCGGACAACCGGGTCGGTGCTGCGCCGGATGGCACCATAGTGCCCGCCGTGACGCGCATCGCGCCGGTCAACTCGGCGCTGGCCCAGGCGCTCGGTGCGACCACCCTGGACCCGGAAAAATCGCGCAATCTGGGGTTCGGCGTGACCTGGCAACCGGCACCGCGCACCAGCCTGACCGCAGACGCCTACTGGATCGAGATCGACGACCGCATCGCCCGTACCGAAAGCCTGTACGGCCCAGCGCTGGCGCCCATCCTGGCGGCTCAAGGTGTGGACACCAGCACCTGGACTTCGTATTACGCCAACGCGTTTGACACCCGCACCCGCGGCCTGGACATCGTCCTCGACCATTCCAGCCAGTACGGTGCATGGGGCAACGTGCGCTGGAGCGCCGGGTTCAACTACAACAAGACCATTATCACCGACGTCAAGGACGCACCGGCAGCCTTGCAGGGCCTGGGCAGCAACCCTGGCGGCAGCCTGACCTGGGTCGGCCGGGCCCGCGAAGGCGACCTGACCGATGCTCAACCGAAAACCAAATGGGTACTGGGCGGCAAATGGACGCTGGGCGACCTGGGCGTGAATCTGCAAACCACCCGTTACGGCAAGGTCAAGACTCTCCAGCAGCTGGAGAGCGGGGATCGCAGCTTCGGGGCCAAGTGGATCACCGACCTGGATGTGTCCTACACCCTCTACGACAACATCACCCTCAGCGTCGGCGGCACCAATATCTTCGATGTGCGCCCGGACAAGCACGCAATTCCTTCCGCCGTTGGACTCAACCTGTACGGCAACTCACCGTTCTATCCGGGCGGTGGCTTCTGGTACAGCAAGATTGCCTATGATTTCTGACGTCTGCAAAGACTTGCTTAGCGTGCCGCCGCGCCGTGCAGAAAAAACTGCGTCACCAATGCGCCCATACCGGCGCGAGCCACACGGCCGCGGCGTTCGGCGTCGACCATCCCGGAGAGCAGCGCTGCGAACATTTCGGTAAGGACGGCGGCACTGACGTCGATCCGGAACAGACCTTCATGCTGCCCACGCAGGAAAAACGCATCGAGGGCGTCGGAGTAAGGCAACCAGCGGCGCCCTCCGCTGCTTTCATCGAGCGAATCCGGGCGC
The DNA here is from genome assembly GCF_058129925.1 of Pseudomonas sp. Pme6b. Taxonomy (NCBI): domain Bacteria; kingdom Pseudomonadati; phylum Pseudomonadota; class Gammaproteobacteria; order Pseudomonadales; family Pseudomonadaceae; genus Pseudomonas; species Pseudomonas sp. Pme6b. The sequence continues at coordinate 2,821,079 of NZ_CM176704.1, read as the reverse complement.
CACTGAAATACCAGAAAGACCAGCATTTCGCGGTGCATGAGGTGGTTGTCGACCAGTCGCTGAAGCGCTTCCAGCGGCGGAGCATGCTGCAGATCCGCGTTGGCAACCATCTGGTTCATCAGGTCCGAGGCGTGATTGAGCAACAGTTCCACGAGGTTGGCGCGGGTGCCGCAGAAGCGGTTGAGCGTCGCCTTGCTGACGCCAGCCGCTTGAGCAATGTCCTTGAGCGTACCGTTGGAGTGGTCAACCAGCGCAACGGCCAGGGCTTTCAGAAATTTGTCGTCAGCAGCAGGTAATTCCATTGGGTACGTCTTCAACTCGTATAAGTGGCAGGCGGCGCATTGTGCAGAAACCTTACCGCGTTCTCAAAGCCTATACACAATTAGTCACTAAAGTCTCACATGAGTCAATATTGACTCATTCTCATACACAGTAGATCATTCGCGGCTTTAGTGTCTGATGGGCTGCGCCCGGGTGAGCGATGAGTAGTTTGAGCGATTGGCGTGTCATGCCTGCAGTAGCCCTGCTGGCAGTGTTGGGTCTGGCCGGGTGCGAGCAGAAACAGCAGCAGGATCACGCTGCATCGACAGCACCCAAAGAGGTGGAAGCCATCGAGGTCAAAGCCGAATCATTCACTGTCGTCGACGAACTGCCGGGCCGTATCGAACCGGTTCGTGTGGCGCAGGTACGCGCCCGGGTGTCCGGTATCGTGCTCACGCGCAATTTCGAGGAAGGCGCCGATGTGAAAGCGGGCGCGGTGCTGTTCCAGATCGACCCGGCACCGTTCAAGGCCGCGCTGTCCAAGGCTCAGGGCGACCTGGCCCGTACAGAGGCCACGCTGTTCGAAACTCAGGCTACGGTCAAACGTTACGAGTCGCTGGTCGAAATCGAAGCGGTCAGCCGTCAGACCTTCGACACCGCCCGCTCTGCGCTGCAAAACGCCATCGCCGCTAAAAAGTCGGCTCAGGCAGATGTCGAAACCGCTAGGCTGAACCTGGGCTATGCCACGGTCAAGGCGCCTATTTCAGGACGCATCGGCCGCGCGATGGTCACTGAAGGCGCGCTGGTCGGTCAGGGCGAAACCACCCTGCTGGCAACCATTCAGCAACTCGACCCGGTCTACGCCGACTTCACCCAGCCGGTCGCCGACGCCTTGCAAATGCGCGCGGCCATTCAGGAAGGTCGCCTGCCCAAGGGTGGCGAAGACGCGCTGTCGCTGAGCGTCGACGGTACTGACTATCAAAGCACTGGCACCCTGTTGTTTACCGACGTTGCAGTAGACCGGACCACCGGCCAGGTGTCGTTACGCGCCCGCTTCGCCAACCCCAAAGGCGTGTTGCTGCCGGGCATGTATGTGCGGGTGCGCACACCTCAGCGGGTCGATGCCAATGCCATCCTCGTCCCGCAACGTGCCGTTCAGCGCTCCAGTGATGGCGCAGCCCGCGTAATGGTGATTGCCCAGGACGGTACGGTCGAAGTCCGCCCGGTCAAAACCGGCGCAATGCAGGATTCGCGCTGGCAGATCACCGAGGGGCTGAAGGCAGGTGAACAGGTTGTCGTCGGCAACATGACCGGGCTCAATTCCGGTGACAAGGTCGTCGCCAAATCGCCCTCCGCCCAGCCGCAATCCAAGTCGCAATAAAGCCGCCTTCAGCGCGATCGAGGATCACCGTTCATGTCTCTGTTCTTTATCAAGCGACCCAACTTTGCCTGGGTGCTGGCCCTGTTCATTCTGCTGGCAGGTCTGATGGCCCTGCCCGCCTTGCCAGTGGCGCAGTACCCTGATGTGGCACCGCCGCAGATCACCATTACCGCTACTTACCCCGGCGCATCCGCGAAAGTGCTGGTCGATTCGGTGACCAGCGTCATCGAGGAAGAGCTGAACGGTGCCAAGGGCATGCTGTATTACGAGTCGACCAGCAACTCGACCGGCAGCGCTGAAATCAACGTGACATTCGTACCGGGCACCAACCCGGACCTGGCACAGGTTGAAGTTCAGAACCGTATCAAGAAAGCCGAGGCGCGCCTGCCGCAGACGGTACTCAGTCAGGGCCTGCAAGTCGAACAGGCCAGTTCCGGGTTCCTGTTGATCTTTACCCTGAACTACAAGGACGGCTCGGCTACCAAGGATACGGTCGCGCTGGCCGACTACGCGGCCCGCAACGTCAATAACGAAATCAGTCGGGTGAACGGCGTCGGCCGGTTGCAGTTTTTCGCCGCCGAAGCCGCGATGCGGGTCTGGATTGACCCGCAGAAGCTGGTTGGTTTCGGGCTGTCCATCGATGACGTGAACGCGGCCATTCGGGCGCAGAACGTACAAGTTCCCGCAGGCAGCTTCGGCAGCAGTCCGGGCTCATCACTGCAGGAATTGACCGCGACCCTGGCGGTCAAGGGCACACTGGACAACCCGGAAGAGTTCGGCCGCATTGTTCTGCGCGCCAACGAAGACGGCTCTGCTGTGCATTTATCCGATGTGGCACGTGTGGCCATCGGCAGTCAGGATTACAGTTTTGAATCGCGCCTGAACGGGCAGCGTGCAGTGGCCGGTGCCGTGCAACTGTCACCAGGTGCCAATGCGATCCAGACCGCCCGGGCAGTCAAGCAGCGCCTCACCGAGCTGTCGGTCAATTTCCCGGAAGGCGTCGAGTTTTCGATACCGTACGACACCTCACGCTTCGTCGACGTGGCCATCGACAAGGTGATCTACACCCTGATCGAGGCCATGGTGCTGGTTTTCCTGGTGATGTTCCTGTTTCTGCAGAACATTCGCTACACGCTGATCCCGACCATTGTGGTGCCGGTGTGTCTGGCCGGGACCCTGGCGATCATGTACCTGATGGGCTTCTCGGTGAACATGATGACCATGTTCGGCATGGTGCTGGCCATCGGTATCCTGGTCGACGACGCCATTGTGGTGGTGGAAAACGTGGAGCGGATCATGGCCGAAGAAGGCCTTTCTCCAGCAGCCGCAACGGTCAAGGCAATGCAGCAGGTCTCCGGCGCGATTTTCGGTATCACGCTGGTACTGGCAGCAGTGTTTCTGCCGCTGGCGTTCATGGGGGGTTCGGTCGGGGTCATCTACCAGCAGTTCTCGCTGTCGCTGGCCGTGTCGATTCTGTTCTCGGGTTTCCTGGCCCTGACCTTTACCCCGGCACTGTGTGCCACGTTGCTCAAGCCGATTCCGGCCGGGCACAGTGAGAAGCGCGGGTTCTTCGGCGGCTTCAATCGGCTGTTCGGTAGATTCACCGACCGTTACGAGCGGGTCAGTTCCGGCATGATCAAACGCGCTGGCCGCTACATGCTGTTGTACGTCGGTATCGTCGGTCTGCTGGGTTTTTTCTACCTGCGTCTGCCGGAATCCTTTGTGCCCGTGGAAGATCAGGGCTACCTGATCATCGACGTGCAACTGCCGCCCGGCGCGACCCGGTCGCGTACCGACCTCACCGCGCAATTGCTCGAGAACTACATGCTGTCCCGCGAAGCCACGGGTGCGGTGACCATGCTGCTGGGGTTCAGCTTCTCGGGCATGGGTGAAAACGCCGGTCTTGCGTTCCCGACCCTGAAGGACTGGTCGGAGCGCGGCAAGGGCCAGTCGGCAGCTGAAGAAGCGGCGGCGTTCAACCAGCATTTTTCCGGGCTCGCCGACGGTACGGTGATGGCGGTGACGCCTCCGCCCATTGACGGCCTGGGCACCTCGGGCGGCTTCTCGCTGCGCCTGCAGGACCGTGCAGGCCTGGGCCGCGAAGCCCTGCTGGCGGCACGCGACAAGCTGCTCGGCGAGGCCAACGGCAACCCGAAGATTCTCTACGCGATGATGGAAGGTCTGGCCGAAGCGCCGCAATTGCGCCTGAATATCGACCGCGAAAAAGCCCGTGCGCTTGGCGTGAGTTTCGAATCGATCAGCAATGCGCTGTCCACCGCCTTCGGCTCCTCGGTGATCAGCGATTTCGCCAATGCCGGACGTCAGCAGCGTGTGGTCGTGCAGGCAGAACAAAGTTCGCGAATGACTCCGGAAAGCGTACTCAAGCTCTACGTGCCCAACAGCAGCGGCACGCTGGTGCCGCTGGGCGCATTCGTTTCGACGCAATGGGAACAAGGCCCGGTGCAGATCGCCCGCTACAACGGCTACCCCGCGTTCAGGATTTCCGGCGATGCAGCACCGGGTGTGAGTACAGGTGAAGCGATGGCGGAAATCGAACGGATCGTTTCCGAGCTGCCGCAAGGCATCGGCTATGAATGGACCGGCCTCTCCTATCAGGAAAGAGTCGCCAGCGGCCAGGCAGCAGGCCTGTTCGGCCTGGCGCTGCTGGTGGTGTTCCTGCTGCTGGTTGCGCTGTATGAAAGCTGGGCGATTCCGCTGGTGGTGATGCTGATCGTACCGGTCGGTGCGCTGGGCTCCGTGCTGGCAGTGACTGCGGTCGGCATGCCTAACGATGTGTATTTCAAGGTCGGGTTGATCACGATCATCGGGCTGGCAGCAAAAAACGCGATTCTCATCGTCGAATTCGCCAAGGAGCTGTGGGATCAAGGCCATTCGCTGCGTGACGCGGCACTTCAGGCTGCGCGACTGCGCTTTCGGCCGATTGTCATGACATCGCTGGCCTTCATCCTTGGCGTCGTGCCCCTCACGCTGGCGACCGGCGCAGGCGCTGCGAGCCAGCGCGCGATCGGCACCGGCGTCATAGGCGGCATGCTCAGCGCTACACTGCTGGGCGTGATTCTGGTGCCGATATTTTTTGTCTGGGTGCTGTCAGTGTTGCGCCGTAAGCCGCATGTACAGCAGGTTGATGACGATAAACACCTGCCCGAGAAACAATAAACGATAAACAGTAAGCGGCCAGCGGGCTGGCGGGCTTCAATCCCGTCACTCCGCCGTTGGTCTGCTGCCGGTTTGCGGGTCCGCCGATGCCTTGACGCGGGTCCAGGCCGGCAGTGTGCTGGTGGCGATTTCCGACGCCACATTCACCCGGTTGCGACCCTGCGACTTGGCAGCATACAGCGCACGGTCGGCAAGTTCGATCAGGCTGCGCTGGTCGAGCTGCCGATCCGTGCCGACGAATGTGGCAACACCGAGGCTGACCGTCACGATGCCAAACGGGCTGGCGGGATGCTCGATCTGCTCGTCGCGGATAGCCTGCAGGATGTTCTCGGCCACCTGACGAGCACTCGACTCGTCAGTGCCGGGCAGCACCACCGCGATCTCTTCACCGCCATAACGAGCAGCGACATCACCGGGGCGGCGGATGCATTGTTCGACCACACGGGCCAGTGCCACCAGGCACTCGTCACCGGCCAGATGGCCGTAATGATCGTTGTAGCGCTTGAAATGATCGGCATCGATCAGAATCAGTGACAGAAGGCTGCGCTCGCGTCTGGCACGCTTGAATTCAACCTCCAGAAACTGATCGAACCGTCTGCGATTGGCCAGCCCGGTGAGCTTGTCTTCCGAAGCTATGAACTCCAGGTGCTGATTCAACTGGATGAGGGCTGCCTGAGAATCGAGTAACTGATCTTCCGCGCGTATACGGCTGTGAATGTGCCCTATCAGGCGGATGCCGAGGCCGACCACCAGCCCGAGCAGCACCAGCATGACCAGAATCGACTGTTTGGTCTGGCCCAGCCAGTCGAGCATGGCCTCTTTCTGGCCCAGCGCGACGACAGTGACAATCGGGTACACGGCGCTGCGCTTGAACGCATAAAAGCGCGCGACGCCGTCGATTCTGGAGACAAACTGAGTGGTGCCAGAGGGTCGATTGCGCTCAGAAGTAAAGATCGGCGTCGATGAGAGGTCACGGCCGATTTCCGCTTCAAGGTGCGGATAGCGCACACGCAACTGCCCGGCCGTCGACGTGAGGCTGATGATGCCGGTTTTGCCGACCTGAATATCCGAATAGAACTTCAACAGATGATCGACACCAATGGTCACGACCATCAGCCCGGCAAAACTCGAATCAGGGTGGTTGATGCGCCTGCTGACCGATATGACCCATTCGCCGGAGGCGCGACTGCGAATCGTCGGGCCGATGTAAGGTGCTTTGTCAGGCGTCTGCAGGTGGTGCTGAAAGAACTCGCGCTGGGTACTGTTGACGCCAATCGCCTTGGGATTGGTTGAAAAGGTGCAAATACCGTCAGCGTTGTACAGCGAAACCGTACCGATTTGCGGCAACGCGCCCATCTCACGGGCAATGACCCATCTGAGACGCTCGATCTGCTCAGGTCCGGCACCGTCTCTTTCGACACGCTCCGTCAGGCCGATCAGCATCAGCTCGCTTTGCTTGAAAATGCCATCGGTGTAAGTGCTCAGCGCCCCAGCCAGATTAATCGTGCTGGTCTGGATGTTCTCCAGCGTGTTGCGGCGCGCGGTCCATGCTTGCCAGGCCATCAACATCACCACGCAGGCGCACACTACGAAGATCAGCCATGACGCAAGCCGAAGGTCGCGTTTCAAAAATTGCCTCCACAACAGGTGAGAACCAGTGCATCTGGTTTTTCTGAAAACCGGACCTGATTGCTCAGGGGCCATCGACAATCCTTTCGCTATCAACTGCCATTGTCGGCAAGCGCTCGGCCGTACCTGAAGGCCTGGCATCAATGAAGCATGCCAGAGAGTGGCATCATAATGCCACGTACAGCGGTCTATTGGTTGATCGGGGTTCAACATACGCAGGCAGGCACGCACTGGATCACAGTGGTGCCTGAGTTTCTGGAGGGCTGTTTTCTGAAGGGGCTGTAAGCGAAGCTCGCTTACAGGGGCAAGGCAGGACGCACGTATTTGCCGGGCTTCATGCTGTTTCGGCGACAGGTTTGCGCAGTGCCGCAGCTTCCAGCTCGCGCACTAAAGGCAGCACGTGCTCGCCGAAATAGGCGACTTCTTCCTGGAAATGCAGAAATGCGGAAAGTACCAGATCGACACCAACGGACTTGAGCTCGACAATGCGCTCGGCAATCTGACGCGGCGTGCCGATCAAATTGGTCTTGAAGCCATCGTTGTACTGCACCAGATCCTGAAAGGTGGATTTGGCCCAATTGCCCTCGCCTTCCGGGCTGGCCTTGCCGGCCTGTTTCGCGGCATCACCAAACGCATTGACGGCTTTCGGATCTGCCTTGTCGACAATTTCAGCCAGCACCGCTCGCGCCTCTTCTTCGGTGTCCCGGGCAATGATGAAGGCATTGACGCCGATCTTCACTGAATGGCCGTTCGCGGCAGCCTTGGCTCGAATGTCATCGACCTGGGCCTTGATGCCTTCGACGGTATTGCCATTGGTGAAATACCAGTCCGACACCCGGGCCGCCATATCCCGCGCGGCACGTGAACTGCCACCCTGAAAGATCTCGGGATGAGGACGCTGGATCGGTTTGGGTTTGAGGGTGTAATCGTGGAAGCGATAGAAGTCGCCCTTGAAGGTGAAATTATCGGTGGTCCAGATACCCTTGAGGGCCCGAATGAACTCTTCGGAACGGCGATAGCGCTCGTCGTGCTCCAGCCAGGGTTCACCAATGGCCTGAAATTCGCCCTTGAACCAGCCGCTGACGATATTGACCGCCACGCGCCCGGCGGTGAGCTGATCAATGGTTGCCAGTTGCTTGGCCGCCACAGAGGGCGTCCACGGTCCTGGCAATATTGCTGCAATGACTTTGAGCTTTTCGGTGGCCGCCAACAGGGCATGGCTGAACGCTACGGACTCATGCTGGAATTCCGCACCGTAACCGGCAGTGAAGCGAATTTGCGTCAGCGCATATTCGAAACCGGATTGTTCGGCGATCTGCGCCAGCTTGCGGTTGTAGTCGATGGTCCAACTGGTACGCTGTTCGATCTTGCTGACGACCAGACCACCGCTGACGTTTGGCACCCAGTACGCAAATTTTATGGAAGATTGGCTCATATCGGCACTCCTCTGACTGCAGGCTTCCCGAGCGCATTAGTCGAACGGGCTTGCAGAACCACAGAGCAGCAACCGTGCCAGACAGTTAAATGAATACAGATCAAAGAGTTGCAGCGCCTGGAGGTTAGCGTCAACTGTTTGCACTTCGGCAAGCTGTCGAAACACTGTTGCCAGGGCAACAGTGTCTGGCCGGGTTGCGCATTCATGCAGTGTTTAATTTAGCGGAAACAAACCGACGGAAGGCTGACCGCGCAGCTATCCAGAATTAAATGGCTAGGGTATTTTTGGATCCAATGAAACCGCGTTCATCCGCAGGAGCACCGATGAAACTGCATGCCTTTTTACTTGCCTTGATGATCCCCGCACTGTCGGCGCATGCCGAAGCCAAAACCATAAACGTCCCCCATGACCCGACCGGGCAGCACGCGCTGGTGGAGAAAAGCGGCAGTCCCCAAGCGCGCGTCGTCGTTACTCGACGTGAAGGTCTGCTGGGCGTGATCTACTCCAAGCGCGTCTACAACTGCGCCAATCACACAGTGAACCTGGTGGGTACCGGCTCTACTCTGGAAATCATGGAACAGGCTCGCGCCGTCAGCGGCATGGGTCCGGTGATACGCGATTCCACAGCCGACTACATCGAGTCCGAAGCCTGCAGTTGATGTCGCACTGATCAAGCACCTCCCCGGCTGAATTAACTACGCCCGAAAGCGCCTCACATGAGGCGCTTTTTTCGTTTCGGCTGCCTCGCCATTCAGCCAACACGTCGGACGCAAAAAACGCTTGCACGTAAAGTATTACGGTATACCATCAGACAGAAATAACTCACCATGCCCGTGCAGGCAGCAGGATTCAAGCGAGGTAAGTGTCATGAAGTTTTCGTTGTTCGTGCACATGGAACGCTGGGATGAAAGTGTTAGTCATCGCCAGCTTTTCGAAGACCTGACCGAGCTGACGCTGATGGCCGAGCAAGGCGGTTTCAGCACCGTGTGGATCGGCGAACACCATGCGATGGAATACACCATCTCGCCGAGCCCCATGCCGCTGCTGGCGTATCTGGCCGCCAGAACAACGCGCATTCATCTGGGCGCGGGCACCATCATTGCGCCGTTCTGGCATCCGTTGCGGGTGGCAGGAGAATGCGCGCTGCTGGATGTGATCAGCAACGGGCGCATGGAAGTCGGCCTGGCGCGCGGTGCCTATCAAGTGGAGTTCGACCGCATGGCGGGCGGCATGCCGGCCTCCGAAGGCGGCAAGGCGTTGCGCGAAATGGTGCCGGTAGTCCGTGCGCTGTGGCAGGGTGACTATGCCCACGACGGCGATATCTGGAAATTCCCGACTTCGACCTCCGTACCCAAGCCAATCAACACGCCACCCATGTGGATCGCTGCTCGCGACCCTGATTCGCATAACTTCGCCGTGCAGAACGGCTGCAACGTGATGGTCACGCCATTGATGAAAGGCGACGAAGAAGTCGTCGACCTGAAGAACAAGTTCGAAGCAGCGCTGGCCAATAACCCTGACGTACCTCGGCCACAACTGATGGTGTTGCACCACACGCATGTGCATGCTGCGGACAACCCTGAAGGCTGGAAAACCGGTGCTGCCGCCATCGCGAAGTTCTACCGCACCTTCGACGCCTGGTTCGGCAACAAGCAGACGCCGGTGAATGGTTTTCTGGCACCCAGCCCGGAAGAGAAATTCAAGGAGCGTCCGGAGTTCGAGCTGGAGAATATCCGCAAGAACACCATGATCGGCACGCCGGAAGAGATCATCCCGCGCATCCGCCATTACCAGGAGCTGGGGGTCGACGAGTTCAGCTTCTGGTGCGACAACAGTCTGCCGCACGCCGAGAAGAAAAAATCACTTGAGCTGTTTATCAAGCACGTGGTGCCGGTGTTTCGTTGAGCTGAACGAGAACGACAGCTCGCTTGCCAATGCTCCGCGTTGGCGTGCAGTTCAGGACGCTCCGCGTCCCTTGCGACGCAGAGCGTCGCGAAATGCATTCCCACGCTGGTGAACTGCCCCCCAAAAGTTGGACGGTTTTAGCTTGCCGCCTGAGCCCTGTATTTTACGGGGCTTTGGCCGTTGAGCTTCAGCTTGATGCGGTCATGGTTGTAGTAGTGGATGTACTCATCCAGACCTGCTTTCAACTCATCGATGCTTTCAAACTGTTTCAGGTAGAAAAACTCGGATTTCAGTGTACCGAAAAAGCTTTCCATTGCCGCATTGTCCAGGCAGTTGCCCTTACGGGACATGCTTTGTTTGACGCCTCGTACCGATAGCTTATGGCGATACTGCGCGTGTTGATACTGCCAGCCCTGGTCCGAGTGCATCACAAGCTTCGGCTCGTCCTGCAACTGCTGAAGCGCCTTGTCCAGCATGCTGGTGACCAGCTCAAAGCTCGGCCTTGTCGACACTTCATACGCCACGATTTCACCGTTGTACAAGTCCATCACGGGTGAGAGATACAGCTTTCGATTGCCTACCTTGAACTCAGTCACATCGGTCACCCACTTCTGGTTCGGGCGTTGCGCGCTGAAATTGCGCTCCAGCAAATTCGGCGCAATGGTTCCGATTACGCCCTTATAGGAGCGGTATTTTTTGGGGCGCACCACTGATCGCAGGCCCAGTTCTGCCATCAGTCGTTCTACAACCTTCTTGTTGACCAAAATACCTGCAGTGCGAATGACCGCCGTGATACGCCGAGCGCCATAAAGGCCTTTCTCCTCGTGGTAAATGCTTTCGACTAACTGTTTCAAAGCAGCATAGGGATCGGGTCTGGATTGCACCTGAACCTGATAGTAAAACGTGCTGCGTGCCAAGCCCGCCAGCCTCAGCAGAGCGCAAAGCGGGAACCGGCCCCTCAGTTGCTTGATGCTCAGGGCTTTTTCGGTTGCCGTCGTTTCTGCTCCTTCAGCTCTTCCAACTTTTTTAGGTAAGCGTTCTCCATGCGCAGATATTCAAGCTCGCTCATCAACTGGTCGCGCGTCTTCTGCGTATCGTCGGCGGTTACTGGTTTGGCGGGATAAGGCTTCTTTGGCATGGCGACAGGCTTTCTTCTGGCAGGAACATACGGGGCTGTACCGCTACTGTAATGCCGCTTTTCCCAAATGACTATTTGGCCGGGATCCCCGATACCAAAATGCGCAGCGGCCTGACGGAGCGATAGCTTGTGTTCACGCCTGTGCTCAAGCACTGAGCGCTTGAAAGCTTCGCTGTATCGAAGACCAGGCTTGCGATGGCCGGTGTGACCATGACTCTTGTAGTTAGCGACCCAGCGTCGAAGCAGGCTGAAATCGATCGAGAACTGGCGGGCTACCATACGAAAGCCCATGTTGTCTTCAAGATACGCTTTGACGACAGTGAGCTTGAACTGCTCTGAATACTTACCCATTTGAACACCCCCGTGAGGTCGGATTGGTGTCCAACTTCTTGGGGGCAGTTCAAAAGTGATTGGACAGCGAGCCGTTGTGCACCAGACACAGGTCCGAACCCGTGGAAAACGGATGACTGCCTTCCATGGTCACCGCACTTTCAGTGGCCATGCGCGTATGGCCGATGATGTGGCTGCCCTTCATGGACGCCAGACCGAAGCGCTCGGAAATCTCCCTCGGCAACCCCATGCCCTTGAGGATCTCGATACTCTGTCCGGCGCTCATGATGCGCACGGTGGGCGCCAACTGCGCCAGTGCAGCACGCACCGGGGCTTCTTCTGCCTGAATCTTCAATACCACGGCGCTGGCGTTCTGAAACCAGTCCAGTGGTGCATCCAGTCTGCTTTGCAGCGCCGCGATCAGCGCCTTGAAATCATACTGTTCGGTGGTGGCCTGCAAGGTCAGCTTGACCCAGCCCTGCGCCACTTCATCGCCATAAATGGCAAACCCGGCGCTGTCCGGCCCGCGGTCCGTCATAGCCTCGAGCATCGGTTCGAACAACCTGCCGAGTTGTGATTCCAGCGCCGGGTTCTTCAGATACAAACCAACGATTCCGCACATAAGCCTCACCTTGTTCGGAAGCGGCAAGCTTTTAGCTACAAGCTGCAAGCCAACCGCATAGACAGAAAAATTCAATACGCCGCAATCCAGCTTCTTATTGCAGCCTGAAGCTTGAAACGTGCAGCTAGAAAAACTCGATATAACGCTTCACTTCCCAGTCACTCACGTGGCGGCTGTACTCCACCCATTCCATGCGTTTGAGGCGGATGAACTCACCAACGATCTCGTTGCCCAGCACCTCGGCGAACAAAGGGTCGGCTTCGAGTGCATCGCAGGCTTCCTTGAGCGACTGCGGCAGGGTCTTGATGCCCCGTGCGGCGATTTCTTCCAGGCTCAATGTGTAAAGGTTCTCGTTGCAGACATGATCGATCTCCAGCTGCCGGTCGATACCGTCCAGCCCTGCGGCGATGATCGCGGCGCTGACCAGATACGGGTTGCAACCGGCATCCGGCAGGCGAAACTCGAGGCGGCCATAGGGCACCCGCACCATCGCCGAACGGTTGTTGGCGCCGAAGGCGATGAACGCTGGAGCCCAGGTCGCCCCCGACAGCGAGTTGCCGACCACCAGGCGTTTGTAGGAGTTGACCGTGGGTGCCGCGAAGGCACACAGCGCGGGGCCGTGAGCCAGCAGGCCAGCCGCAAAGTGATAGGCCATCTTCGACAGGCCCATGCCGCTGGGGTCGCTGGCGTCGTGAAACAGGTTCTTGCTGCTGGCACTGGCGATCGACAGGTGGAAGTGCATGCCGTTGCCCGCACGCTTCGGATCGGGTTTGGGCATGAACGAGCAGATCATGCCCATGTCGTTGGCGATCTCCCCGGCCGCCATGCGGAAGAAAGTGAAGCGGTCCGCCGACTCCATGGCCTCGCTGTAGGTGTAATTGATCTCGAACTGGCCGTTGGCGTCTTCGTGATCGATCTGATAAATGTCGAAGCCCACCGGCTGTAGCGCCTCGGTCAAGCGCTCGAGAAACTCACGTGAACGCGACAGCCCCTTGTAGTCATAGCAAGGCTTGTCGAGGTTATCGCTGGCATCGACCATTTGCAGGCTGCCCGCAGCATCGCGCTTGAACAGGCTGAACTCGGGCTCCAGCCCGGTATTGAGGGTCCAGCCACGCTGGCTGAGGCGTTCGACCTGCTGCTGCAACACATAACGGCTGTCATAGGGCCACGGCTTGCCATCCACATGACCGATGCACACCACCCGCCCATACCCCGGCTGCCACGGCACCGGGGTCAGCGACGACAGGTCGCCCCTGGCCATGAAGTCCGGGCCGTGGGGTTCCATGCCCATGCCGCAGATAGCGAAACCGGCGAACCCGGCACCGTCCTCTGCAACCATTTCCAGGCCCGTCACAGGAACCGACTTGGTCTTGGCCGAACCATGAATATCCACGAACTGAGCCAGCACATACTTGATGCCGTGCTGTTCGATCAGGCGCTGTGTTTCGGGTGGCAACATGGGACGTGTCTCCTGGCATGGCAAAACGTTTCAGGGAAGGAGCGTTGTTTCACTACCCGCCGAGAATATATTCTGAGCAGGAAAGTTACTTTCCTTTTAGGAATGCAAAGCGCTTGCCAGTTTGGTATGCCAGCAAATCGAAGAGACGTGGAAGGGGCAATTCAGCTGTTTATATGGGAAACTCGTTTTCTCTCCGGGAATAATTTGCAACTGAAGTACGCGATGACAGCGGCGAAATGCACATTCCCAGTGCGAAATAAAAATTATTGAACGGAAACTGTGCGCAGCCGATGAATATGCCGACCGAACCGCATCCGAAATTGAAGCTTGAGCAATACCTGGGTATTCAGATCAAACGCCAGCGCCAGGCTCAGGAGCTGAAGCTTGCCGACGTAGCGCGCATTGCCGGTATCAGCCAGGGCATGCTGAGCAAGATCGAGAACGCACAGGTGTCAACCAGTCTCGACAACCTCAGCCGTCTTTGCGACGTGCTGGGTATGCCCATGTCCAAGCTGTTCAGCCAGTACGATCAGCAAGGCAGCAGTGCACTGCTGGTGAAAGCCGATGAAGGGCTTGAGGTGGTAAGGCGCGGCACCGAGAAAGGCCACACCTATCACTTGCTCAACCATACCCGTGGGCCGAAGAAGAGTTTCGAGGCGTACATGGTGACGATGGACGATGCCAGCGAGGAGTTTCCGACCTTCTCACACCCTGGCACCGAGTTTCTCCACCTGCTCGAAGGCGAGCTGATCTACCGCCACGGCAATCAGCTGTATCCGATGCAGGCCGGTGACAGCCTGACCTTCGACGGCGACATTCCCCACGGTCCCGAGCAACTGGTGCAGGTGCCGATCAAGCTGCTGTCGATCATGAACTATGGTGCGCAGAGCGATTGAGGTCAGACCGGCAGCGGCGCGCCTGATGGCGCGCCGTGCCTACGGTGGTTACAGGTATTTCAACCAGCTGATATCGCGACGACGCGCCTTCAGCTCAGCGAACCAGCGCACGGCCGGAAACAGCAGCACCGCCAGTACCACCGAGGTCAGCCAGACACCCCATATGTGGTCGAAACCGAAGTATTTGCCCTGGTTGGTTCCCCAGATCGCTACGGCAATCAGGTACAGAATCTTCAGGACGTACAGGTGCAGCAGGTAGAAAAACATCGGTGCCGAGCCGAGCACCACCAAGGACCGCAACCAGCTTTTTTCCTGACTGCGTTCGAAGGCGATGAGAATCAGCAAACCGATCCCCAGCGTCAGGCTGATGAACAGCAACGACGGTGGGTATTTGGTGATGTTGAAGAAGCTCATGACCGTTTGCACACCGGTCTCGCCAACGCTCCACGGTTTTTCACCGTAGCCGTTGATCATGCGCAGGACCACAAAGCCCGACAGCGCTCCCCCACCCCACATCCACAGGTTTGCACGTCGTTTCGCCGCATCGTAACTACCGGCAAACCAAGGGCCTGCGGCGTAGCCCAGCGCGATAATGCCAATCCACGGCAATAACGGGTAAGAGGTACGGAAACGCAGGTTATCGGAGACCTCGATCCAGCCCCGATCATGCAGAATCGCCCACGGAATGTGCATGGCCGACTCGACACCAAAGTGCAGTGAGTCCAGCAGGTTATGCCCGGCAATGATCACCACGCCAATGACCACCAGCGCCCAGCGCGGCAGATACACCATCAGCGACAGCGCAACCATGCTCAGGCCGATGGCCCAGATCACTTGCAGGTAGATGATGGTCGGCGGGAACTGGAAGGTCCAGGCGAAGCTCACCAGGGTGAACTCCAAGGCAATCAGAAACAGCCCGCGCTTGAGCAGAAACGCCGACACGTCGGTCCTGCCCTGATATTTCTCGCCATACAGATACGCCGAAAGCCCGGTCAGCAGAACGAACAGCGGCGCACATAAATGCGCCAGTGTGCGACTGAAAAACAGGGCGGGTTCGGTGCTTGCGACCTCCATCGGGTCGAGGACCTGGCGGTGCAGGAAGAAGGTTTCCCGTACGTGGTCCAGCAGCATGAAGAGAATGATCAGCCCGCGCAGAGCATCGATAGAGCGCAGCCGTGATGCTGGCGCGCGGGTTGGTTGAACAACTGCTGTCATGAAAAATCCAGATCCGTAGCCGGAAGTGCAATGAGTCGATTGTGTTCTGTGTCAGAACTCGTTCTGAAGTGCCTTGTAGCCGCGCACCAGGTCAATGTTGGTGTGCGCCACGTCTTCGGAAAACTCCGAAGCCGAAATGCTCACCGGTGGGAATTGCGAAAGATCAGTATTAGGCCCGATCCGGGTGGTGGACGGCACGTAAAAATTCTCCGGCAAATCGCGACCGTCGACCACCGAGTTGTGTCTGACCACACTGCCTTTGCCGACCTGGCAGTTGAACAGCACGCTGTTGAAGCCGATGAACACCCGATCTCCGACTATGCAAGGTCCGTGCACGATGGAGCGGTGGGCAATCGAGGTGAACTCGCCGATGGTCACCGCAGCACCCGATTTGGAGTGAATCACCACGCCATCCTGAATATTGGAGTTGGCGCCGATGACAATCGGCTCCATGTCCCCTGTAGCGTCGACTTCGTCAGCGCGGATCACGGCATAGGGGCCGACAAACACGTTGTCCTTGATGATCACCTTGCCGCAGATGATCGCGGTTTTATCGATGTAAGCGGATTCGGCGATGACCGGCAGATGGCCGGAAGGATTTTTACGGATCACGGTATGAAGCCTCAGGACAGGTAGTTGGAAGTCTGGGCGGCCGCATCGTGCGGATGCAGGCTTTCGAAGTGACGCACACTGACGCTGGAGGCTGCATAGCGGCCTTCCAGCGCTTGCTGGACCTTGCGCGCGGCGTCTTCGACGTACATCAGATTCTGGCCGTTGAGCCGGGCGAATGCCTGCTCATCGGCACGCTTGACGGCGGTTTGTACCGGGGTGCCCAACGCCTGCTCGACCGCGTCGATCAGCGTCATCAGGCCCAGTTCGGTCGCCTGCTCTGCCACCCGCACCTGGACGGTAGCCACGCTGCGCTGGCTGTGCGGCGTGGCGAACGAGGCGTTCTCGCGCAGCCAGGTCGCAACCTGCATCGGGTCGACAAACGACTGCCTGCCAAAGCGTGCCGTAAAAGCCCCTTCCAGCAGTTGTCGAGACAGTGCAGCCGAGCACGGGCAGGTAGACGAATAAGTGATGTCGGCTGAAACGTCGAGGCACAAACGACCGGCGCGCCATGTGGCGTCAAGCTTCACCGGGTAGGATTTCCAGCCACTGAGCCCTTCGGTAATCAACGCCGGGCGACGGCACAGCAGATTGAAGCTCAGGGTGAGCCGGGCGCGGCTGGAATGGCAGTCCAGGTGACTTTCGACCATGGCTTCCATCAGCGCACCCAGCGTATCGGGGCTCAGTATCTGGTGCTCGGCATACCTGTCGAGGAGCCGGTAGAGCCGCGACATATGGATACCTTTGACACTCGGATCGGCCAGATCGACTTGCAGATCGACATGCGCATGGACCGGGTGCCGGACGCCCGCTTCGGCCAGCCTGACAGGCACTTCGACGACCTGCATGCCGACCCAGTCAAGTGAAACCAGGGCCGAGGAAACTTCCGTCAGGGCAACGTCTGGGAGGGGGTTGTTCATGTGCGTCAGTCGTCTCTTTGGCGAACCTCGCCGAGGGGCGAAGCCTGATGTTGGCGGTTCACGGCCGCACAGAGTGCAGCCGCAAATTCGTTACACTATAACATCATGCTTATGGACTTCATCAACCAAACGCTACCAGCCCGTTAAAGCGCACCACCGACGCCACCTGCGTGTCAGGTCTTTGCCAGCTCCTCGATCAGAAAATCCCGAAAGGCCGCAACCGCTGCGGGCAGGTTGCGTCCGGCCATGCTTTGCAGTTCGATACGACGCGCCTTCATGCCTTCGTCGCTGATCGGCAGCGACTTGAGCTGTTTTTCGTGTGCGCGCTTGTCCAGCGTCATCTCGCTGGACAGGCTGATACCGCCCTCCTCACGCACAAACCGCAGTAGCGCGCCAATGTAATTGCTGGTCAGCACCGGATCGAACAGCAGGCCCTGCACCCCGCAACAGATGTCGAACAACTGGCGCAAGGTCGTGTCGGGATTGGTCAGGGCGATGGCATAGGGTTGCAGCTCGGCCAGCGAGACTTCGGTGCGTGAGGCCAGCGGATGGTTATGACTGACCACCGCGCAGATCGCGCCGCTGTGAATGTGCTCGACCTTGATTTCGTTCTGCGGTGTCAGGCTGAAGGTCAGACACAGGTCCGCATCCCCGGAGCGCACCCGCTCGGTGGCCTGGGCCGGCGCGCAGACCTCCATCGAGAAATGAATGCCTTGATACAGCCGCCGGAATCGCGCAATGCACCGTGGCAGGAAATCCAGGGCAAAGCCTTCCGAGCAGGCAAGTCGTACATGACCACGCTGCAAGCCTTGCAGCTCGGTGATTTCCAGTACGACCTGCTCGGCTTCCAGCTGTGATTTGCGCGCATAGGCTGCCAGACGGATACCCGCCTCGCTAAGCATCATGCCGCGTGCCTGGCGCTCGAACAGCACGGCATCCAGCTCGCGCTCCAGCTTGCTGATCTGCCGACTGACTGCCGAGGACGCGACATTGAGCCGTATCGACGCCTCGCTGATCGACCCGCAACGCGCCACTTCAAGGAAGTAGCGCAACGCGGTGGACTGTACGCCGTAGAGTTGCATCGCGGCTCCTGCGTTGCCTTTTCGGCAATGAAAGGTTCGAAATATTGTGCTTGTGGCATTGATACGCTTTGCCTAGAGTCATGTCGAGGCGCAACATCAATACAACGCAATCAAAAGAACACTGCAGCCTCGTTTCTCCCCTCTTCTCGCATTTGCGACCCCACTGCCCTTTGATACATCCACTTTGCCTTTTGGAGACGACGGCATGGGAATCAAGGGTTTCGCTCGCAGCATCGCGCTATTGAGCCTGTTCAGCAGTTTTTCCGCCCTGGCTGGCAAGGCCGACGACACACTGGTCTACGCCTCCGACAGCGAACCGGAGAACATCAGCCCCTATCACAACGACCTGCGCGAGGGAGTGATTCTCGGTCGCCTGATCTGGGACAACCTGGTCTATCGCAACCCGGACAATGGCGAGTACCAACCCATGCTCGCCACCAGCTGGAAGCAGGTCGACGACACCACCATCGATTTCCAGCTGCGCGAGGGCGTGAAGTTTCACAACGGTGATCCGTTCACGGCAGATGACGTGGTATTTACCCTCAATTACGTGGTATCGCCCGAATCCAAGGTGGTCACGGTACAAAACGTCGACTGGATCAAGAGTGCCGAAAAACTGGGTGACTACAGCGTGCGCCTGCACCTGAAAAAGCCTTTCCCGCCTGCGCTGGAATACCTTTCCAACGCTGTGCCGATGTTCCCGAAAAAGTATTTCGAAGAAGTCGGGATGGCAGGCTTCAGCCGTAAACCGATTGGCACGGGGCCTTACAAGGTGACGGCCATTGCTACCGGTGAAGGCGTGAAGATGGACAAGAACCCGGATTACTTTCAGGGCAGCCCACAGGGCCAGCCGAAGATCGCTCACATCAATTTTCGCGTGATTGCCGATGCTGAAACACGTCTGGCCGAGCTGATGACCGGTGGCATCGACTGGACCTGGCGCGTAGCGCCGGATCAGGCCGAAAACCTCAAAGCCATGCCCAACCTGGTGGTCACCAGCGGCGCGACCATGCGTATCGGCTTTCTGATTCTGGATGCGCGCGGCACCTCCAGCGCCGACTCGCCGATGAAGCACCTGAAAGTACGCCAGGCAATCAACTATGCGATCAACCGTGACGGTCTGGCCTCGCAACTGGTCGGTGGTGAAAGCAAACCATTGCAGGTCGCCTGCTACCCCGGTCAGTTCGGTTGCGACACCACGGCAGCCACGGTCTACAACTATGACCCGGCCAAGGCCAAGGCGCTGCTCAACGAAGCGGGTTACCCGAACGGCTTTGAAACCGAAATATTCGCCTACCGCGACCGCGACTACGTTGAAGCAATCATCGGCAACCTGCGTGCAGTCGGCATCAACGCCAAGCTGCGCTACCTCAAGTACGCGGCCCTGCGTGATCAGCAACGTGGCGGCAAAGTGCCAATGTCGTTTCAGGCCTGGGGCTCGTTCTCGATCCTCGATACCTCAGCCTCGGCCGGCACCTGGTTCAAGGGCAACCCGGACGACAACATCAAGGACCCGCAAGTCCAGGGCTGGCTGCAGACCGCCGACAATGCACTGGACCCGCAGGTGCGCAAGGACAATTACCGCAAGGCCTTGCAGCGCATCAGCGAACAGGCCTACTGGGCGCCGTTGTTCAACTACTCGATGAACTACGCCTATGTCTCGGACCTGAACTTCAAGCCTTACCCGGACGAGTTGCCGCGCTTCGTGCTGTCGAGCTGGAAATAAGCGCCTGACCAAGACCGTCGGCAAGCCTGGCTGTGAGGCGCATGACGCGCCTTGCAGTTGGGTCAGCCACCCCGTCATTCCCTGAACACAAGGTCACTTGCCATGTTCGGATTTCTCTTGCGCCGCCTGGGCATTGCCCTGTGCGTAGCGATTACCGTGTCGGTGATCAGCTTTTCCCTGCTGCACCTGTCAGGCGATCTGGCCACTGCCATCGGCGGGCCGGAAGCCACCAGCGAGCAGATCGAACAGATCCGGGTGCAGTACGGCCTCAACAAGCCGTTGGTTACGCAGTATTTCGAATGGCTGGCCGACGTGGTGCGTCTTGATCTGGGCGACTCGTTCTTCTTCCAGGAGTCGGTCTACAACCTGATCGCCTCGCGCCTGTCGATCACCCTCGGGCTGGGCGCAATGGCCCTGAGTATTGCGCTGCTGATCGCCATTCCGCTGGGTGTGCTGGCCGCCGTGAAACGCGACACGTGGATCGATCGCCTGGCACTGAGCATCGCGGTACTGGGTCAGGCCATGCCGAGTTTCTGGTTCGCGCTGATGCTGATCGTGGTGTTCTCGGTCACCCTGAAATGGCTGCCGGTGTCGGGCAACTCGACCTGGGCGCACTTCGTCATGCCTGCCATCGCGCTGGGTTATTACGCCACACCGGCGATCATGCGCCTGACTCGCGCCGGCATGCTCGACGTGCTCAATTCCGATTACATCCGCACCGCGCGTGCCAAGGGCTTGCGCCCCGCCACCGTGCTGTTCAAGCATGCGTTGCGCAACGCGTTGATCCCGGTGGTGGCACTGGCCGCCGTGGAGTTCGGCTTCATGCTTGGCGGCTCGGTGGTCATCGAGACGGTTTTCTCGCTGCAGGGCATTGGCCAGTTGGCCTGGGACGCGATTGCCCGTGACGACTTCCCGGTGGTGCAGGCGGTCGTGCTGTTGATCGCGGTGATCTACATCGTCCTCACCCTGCTGGCCGACGTGCTCAACGCACTGCTCGACCCGCGCATCCGCGTGAAATAGGAGGCCCCATGAGCACAACCACTTCATCGCCGCTGCTGATCAACGATTACCAGCCTCCGGCGCGCAGCGTCTGGCGCACATTACGCAGCAGCTTCGCGCACCGCGGTTTTGCCATCGGCGCGGTGTTGTTGCTGATCATCCTGTTCGGCGCACTGTTCGCCCCCTGGCTGGCCCCCTACGACCCTTACACGCAGGATGTAATGCTGCGCATGAAACCACCGGTATGGATGGCCAACGGCACCTGGGACTATGTGCTGGGCACCGACAAACTGGGCCGCGATTACTTGTCACGCCTGCTGTACGGCGCACGCATCTCGCTATTCATCGGTTTCTCGGCGGCGCTCATCTCTGGCGTCATCGGCACCATCATGGGCCTGCTGGCCGGCTACTTCGGCGGCAAGACCGACGCTGTGATCAGCTACCTGATCACCACGCGCCTGGCAATGCCAGTGGTGATGATCGCACTGGCCTCCGCATCGCTGATCGGTGGTTCGCTGAAAGTGGTGATCGTGCTGCTTGGCTGCCTGCTCTGGGACCGCTTTGCCGTGGTGGTCCGCGCTGCTGTGCAGCAGATCCGCGACGCTGAATACGTTGCCTCGGCCCAGGCGCTGGGCTGCTCGACGCTACGCATTCTGGCCAGCGAAATCCTGCCCAATCTGGTCGGCGCGCTGATCGTTGTCGCTACCCTGGAAATGGCTCACGCGATCCTCCTCGAGTCGGCACTGTCGTTCCTCGGGGTCGGCGTACAGCCACCGATTCCGTCCTGGGGACTGATGATCGCCGAAGGCAAACCGTACATGTTCTTTTCCCCTTGGGTTATCGCGATTCCCGGCATCGCCCTGATGGTGCTGGTGCTGGGCATCAACCTGGTCGGCGACGGCCTGCGCGATCTGATCCTGCCCGACGGGCGCAACTAACAGAGGAGATACGCGCATGGCCCTGTTACAGGTTGAAAACCTGCGTGTCGAGATTCCTCTCGGCCAAGACACGCTCCACGCAGTGCGCGGCCTGGATTTTCAGGTCGAGCGCGGCGAAATGCTGTGCATCGTCGGCGAGTCCGGCTGCGGCAAATCCCTGACTTCGCTGGCACTCATGGACCTGCTGCCGCGCAAGGCCCGGCGTACCGCAACGACACTGAGCCTGGACGGCATCGACATGCTGACCCAGAGCGAGCGGCAGATGTGCGACCTGCGCGGCAACCGCCTGGCGATGATCTTTCAGGAGCCGATGACCTCGCTGAACCCAGCCTACAGCATCGGCGATCAGCTCAGCGAAGTGCTCACCCGACACCGCAAGGTGTCCCGCAAGGAGGCCCTGCAGCGCGCCGCGCAGATGCTCGAAAAAGTCGGGATCAGCAACGCCAGCGAACGCCTGCGTCAGTACCCGCATCAATTGTCGGGCGGCATGCGCCAGCGGGTGATCATCGCCATGGCACTGATGTGCGAACCGGACGTGATCATCGCCGACGAGCCGACCACCGCACTGGACGTGACCATTCAGGCACAGATCCTGCGCCTGATCCGCGACATTCAGAAGGAGCTGGGTCTGGCCGTGATCTTCATCACCCACGACCTGGGGCTGGTAGCACGTATCGCCGACCGGGTTGCGGTGATGTACGCCGGACAGATCGTCGAAACCGCCCCGGCCATCGAGTTGTTCGAGAACCCGCAACACCCCTATACCCGCGGCTTGCTGGCGAGCATACCGATCCCCGGGCGCACCCAGCCAGGCCAGCCGCTGGGTTCGATTCCGGGGCTGGTGCCCAGCCTGGTGGGCGAGCAACATGGCTGTGCATTTCGCAATCGCTGCTCGCTGGCAATCCCGGCCTGCGCCGAAGACGTGCCGCCAATCAATAGCCAGGACCACATGACCCGCTGCCTGTTTGCTTCAACGGGCGAAGAAACTGTATTGCACCGTGAGGGCATGACGTCATGAATAATCAGGCCCTTAACACGAGCGCCAAAAAAGACATTGCTCTGGAGCTGTGCGACATCCGTCGCGAATTCAGCATCAGCCGTGGCTTTTTCAAACCCAATGCGACTTTGAAAGCAGTCGACGGTGTGTCACTGCGCCTGATGCGCGGCGAAACCCTCGGGCTGGTCGGCGAATCGGGATGCGGCAAGAGCACCCTGGCCAAGATGCTGCTGGGCCTGCTCGCGCCCAGCAGCGGCGATGTGCTGGTCAACGGCAAACACCTCGCCGGAACCGACCGCAAGGAGATGGCACGGCGCATCCAGCCGATCTTTCAGGATCCTTACTCGTCGCTCAACCCGCGCAAGACCCTGCGCGAAATCGTCACTCTGCCGCTGATCGTGCATGACATCGGCACCCATACCGAACGTCGCCAGCGTGCCGAGGCGATGATGGACGTGGTCGGCTTGCCCAAGCGCGTGATCGACAGTTACCCGAGCCAGCTTTCCGGTGGCCAGCGCCAGCGGGTAGCGATTGCGAGGGCCCTGGTGATGCGCCCGGATGTGTTGATTTGCGACGAGCCGACCTCGGCGCTGGACGTTTCGGTGCAGGCGCAAATTCTTAATCTGCTACAGGACCTGAAACAGGAATTCGGCCTGACGTACCTGCTGATCAGCCACAACCTGGCCGTCATCGAACACCTCGCCGACCGCGTCGCGGTGATGTACCTGGGGCGGATTGTCGAAGAGCGCAGCCGCGAATCGCTGTTCGCCAGACCCGGTCATCCCTACACCCAGGCGTTGCTGGACTCGGTACTGACCCCTGACCCGCATCTGGGCATTCCCGATCTGGGTTTGCACGGGACCTTCCCCAACCCTATGTCGCCGCCATCCGGCTGTGCCTTTCACCCGCGCTGCCCGGCCTGCATGGCGGTGTGCAAGGAGAAGTCTCCGGTGATTGGCCGCATGGAAGGCGGAACCGTGCGCTGCCACTTGCGCGACACCTCGAAAACCCTGGAGCTGATGCCCTCATGAGTAGCCGTTCGCACGCCATCGAAAACGTCACTGAACAGTTCGACAACGGCGCATTTTTCGCCCTGCTTGGCGAAAGCGTCGCCTATCCGACCCAGAGCCAGGAGGCCGAGAGCCTGCCGGAGCTTTATCGCTATCTGCACGAATTCATTACACCGCATGTAGAGCGTTTAGGCTTCAGCGTGGCGGTGCATGACAACCCGGTCGCCGGGCGTGGCCCCCTTATGATCGCGACCCGTATCGAAGACCCGGCCCTGCCGACCCTGCTCAGTTATGGTCATGGCGATGTGGTTCGCGGTTATGACGCGCAGTGGCAACCGGGCTTGTCGCCGTGGCAGGTCATCGAACGTGGCGAACGCTGGTACGGACGTGGCACTGCGGACAACAAGGGCCAGCACCTGATCAACCTGACCGCTCTGGAGCAGACCCTCAAGGCACGCGACGGCAAGCTGGGTTTCAACGTCAAACTGCTGCTGGAAATGGGCGAAGAAGACGGCTCGCCGGGTCTTGGCGCGTTCTGCCGGGCCCACGCAGAAGAACTCGCCGCAGACATTTTCATCGCCTCCGACGGCCCACGCCTGGCAGCGGCGCGCCCTACCCTGTTTCTTGGCTCGCGCGGGGTGTTCAACTTCGAGCTGACGGTGAACCTGCGTGAAGGCGCGCACCATTCCGGCAACTGGGGCGGGCTGCTGGCCAACCCAGGCATCATTCTGGCCAACGCAATTGCCAGCATGGTCGATGCGCATGGCCGCGTGAAAGTCGCGGGCCTGATGCCGACAGCAATTCCCGATGCCGTGCGCACTGCGCTGGCGGATATCGAGGTCGGCGGCGGCCCCGGCGACCCGGACATCGACGCTGGCTGGGGCGACCCGGCACTGTCGCTCAGCGAAAAAGTCTTTGGCTGGAACACCCTCGACGTGCTCGCCTTCAAGACCGGCAACCCGGACGCCCCGGTACACGCCATTCCCGGCAAGGCTCACGCGTTGTGTCACATTCGCTTTGTGGTCGACAGTGATTACAACGCGTTCATCCCCGCGGTGCGCGCGCACCTGGATGCCCATGGCTTCGATCGTGTCGAGGTCAGACAAACGCGCATGGACGTGATGCACGCCACGCGCCTGTCACCGGACAGCCCGTGGGTCGGCTGGGCGCTGGATTCGCTGGCCGCCACCACGGGCAAGAAACCCGCGCTGCTGCCCAATCTGGGCGGTTCGCTGCCCAATGACGTATTCGCTGAAGTGCTGGGCCTGCCGACGGTCTGGGTGCCACACTCATACCCGGCGTGCTCGCAGCATGCACCTGACGAGCACTTGCTGGCTCCGGTGGTCAAGGAGAGCCTGCAAATCATGGCCGGACTGTTCTGGGACCTGGGCACGGACGGCGCACGACTGACCCGGGAGCAGCGGGCACAGGAGCTGAGTGAATGAATGAGGCACAACTGCACGCCACCGCGTGGCTGGCCGAGCAATATGAGGCGATGTGCTGCTGGCTGAATTGCCAGGCGGCCCCGGCAAGCCGGTGCTGCTGCTCGGCCATCGCGACACGGTATTTCCCAAAGGCACCACGTCCACTCGCGGCTATACCAAAGATGCCGAACTGGCTTATGGCCCTGGCGTGGCGGATATGAAAGGCGGACTGGTGCTGAACTGCTTTGCGCTGAAAGCGTTGAAGCGCATCGGCCCGCTGCCATTTCCGGTACAGATCCTCTATACCGGAGACGAAGAAATCGGCTCCGCCAGCGCTCGTGTTCACATCGAAAAGTATGCCCGTCAGGCCCGCGCGGTGCTCAACCCGGAACCGGGACGCGCCAGCGGCAACGTGGTCAGTGCCCGCAAAGGCGGTGCCACGCTGATCATTGAAGTCAGCGGCCGTGCGGCGCATTCCGGGGTCAATCACGCCGACGGTGCCAGCGCGATTCAGGCGCTGGCGCACAAGGTGATCAAGCTGCATGCGTTGACCGACTATGCAGCGGGCATTACCACCAACGTCGGCTTGATCTCAGGCGGCACCTCCAGCAACACCGTTGCACCCAGCGCGACGGCGAAACTCGACGGGCGCTTTGTCGAACTGCGCCAATGGGATGAAATTCTCGCCGCCGTCCAGGCCATCGTCGCCGAAGAGGAACTGCCCGGCACATCGGCCAGACTGCTGGAAGCCACGACCTTCCTGCCCATGGAAGCCCGGCACAGCACTGAACTGTTGAGTATCTATCAGGGGCTTGCGCAGGAACTGGGTTTCAGCGCGGAAGGTGAGTTCACCGGGGGCTGCGCCGACTCTGGTTTCACCGCCAGCCTGGGCATCCCTACCCTGTGCGGTCTCGGCCCGGTCGGCGGCAAGGTACACACCGACCGTGAATATCTGGAGCTTGATACCCTGGTGCCCAGAGGCCAGGCGCTGGTGGCGACGATATTGGCGCTGGGGGATGTTTGAAGAGACTGCCCACGTGCTGTGCCCGACCTGGAAAAAGAGGCGCGACGCAGATGTGTGACGCAGAGCGTCACGAAATGCATTCCCACGCGGTGAACGATTACATTCGGGAGAACACTCCATGCAAAACCCATCCGGGCTGCTCGGCAAATCCGCCACCGAACTGCGTGCGCTGATCGGCAACAAACAGATCTCGCCAGTGGAATTGCTCGACGCCTGTATCGAGCGGATTGAAACCCTCAATCCGAAAATCAATGCGTTCGCCGCCACCTGTTTCAAGCGCGCCCGCGACGAGGCGCTGCTGGCCGAGCATGCAGTCCTGCAAGGCAAACCGCTGGGGCTGCTGCATGGCCTGCCAATCGGCATCAAGGATCTGGAAGAAACTGCCGGGGTACTCACCACTTACGGCTCACAATTGTTCCGCGACAACATCCCCGCGCAGGACAACCTGTTCGTCGCCCGCCTGCGTGCTGCCGGGGTAATCGTCGTCGGCAAGACCAATGTCCCGGAACTCGGCGCCGGAGCCAACACCCGCAACGTAGTGTGGGGCGCGACCGGCAACCCGTTCAATCCGGAACTCAACGCAGGCGGTTCCTCGGGTGGTTCAGCCGCCGCATTGGCTGTGGACATGGTGCCGTTGTGCAGCGGTTCAGATACCGGTGGCTCGTTGCGCATTCCCGCAGCACTGTGCGGCATCGTCGGCCTGCGACCTTCACCCGGCTTGGTACCGAGCGAACGCAAAAAACTCGGCTGGACGCCGATTTCCGTTGTTGGCCCGATGGGTCGCAATGTCGCCGACACGCTGCTGCAACTGCGCGCCAGCGCCGGGCTGGGGCAGTCCGATCCGTTGAGCTATGCCATTGCCGATGACGAATTTGCACCACGCACCGTCGACCTCAGCCAACTGCGGGTCGGCTATAGCGAAGACTTCGGCGCGTGCGCAGTCGATGACACAATCCGTGCCGTTTTCCGGGAAAAAATCAACGCACTGAAGCCGCTCTTCAAATCCTGCGAAGCCATCGACCTGAATCTGGGCAGCGCCCATCACACCTTCGACGTACTGCGTGCCGAAGCCTTCGTTGCCGGGTTGCAGGACGCCCACGACCGCGATCCTGATGCGTTGGGACCCAACACCCGCGCCAACTTTGAGATGGGCGCCGCCATGTCGCTGCAGGACTGCGTAAAGGCACATGGCGAGCAGAGCCGGATCTTCCGCGGTTTCCAGAAGCAATTCGAACACTACGACCTGATCCTCGCGCCGACCACACCAGTCTCGCCCTTCCCCTGGAGCGAACTGTACCTGCGCGAAGTCAACGGCGTGCCACTGGACAATTACTATCGCTGGCTGGCGCTGTGCTACACCATCACCCTGACCACCAACCCGGCACTGTCCCTGCCCTGCGGCACCGACCACAACGGCATGCCGTTCGGGCTTCAGGTGATCGGCGGGTTTCGCGGCGACGCAAAACTGCTCGCCTGCGCCGAAGCGCTCGAACAGGCGACGGAGAATGACCCACGTTTGTCCCGGCCACGCCCGGACCTGCAAAAACTGCTGGCCTCGGCAGTCGACCTGACGCACATCGTCACGCATCCACCGGTTTATGGCGGGTCGAGAACGGGCAAGCCGGAGATTGGTGCGATGTAGTTGGGGATGTGTGAAGGAGCAAGACCAATACCAGGCGTTCAACAAACGTGCCGCACTTCACTTTTTAGCGATCAACTTAGCGATCAACCAAAAAAACTTTCAAACCACAGCGGTGAGAAAAAGCGCCGGGAATTCAATGCGTCACCTAGCTATCACAGTCGTGAACATCCAACTGCTATCTCATTGACATCATTGCGATCGTCGCACAAATGAGAAAAATGGCAGTATCTGAGATCGAATTGGCATGCCAGACGGTCAGGCAAAGGTTACCTCTAGCGCAGGCTGTAGTCCGATGACTCAAGGATCGAGAATCGGAATTTACTCTTTTCAAGGACAGAGATGAATAAATGGATCTTTTAGCCAACGTCCCCAAATGGGAAGACATCGAGCGAACCCTCGATAACAAATTCAACCATCTGAATCAGTCTTTCGATCAAGGCTGGGAAAGCGCTTTCGATGGTTGGAACGGTTTCACTCGGCGAGTCAGTAACGAGGCCACACTGGCATTCGGCAGTATCGGCGGAAACCGCATTGAGTCGGTGAAGCTGGCGATGTCCAAGTCTTACCCAATCATCCAGCTGAATCTGATGCGCAAGTGGGCTTCCATAGACATTACGGAAATACTTCCTGTCTTGCTGCAACTGGTAAAAGAGGTCGCCATGATCATGGGCGGCAGCGTAGCCGTAGGAACTCTTGTTGGTGGTGCGGCTGGATCGCTAGCATTTGGGGCGGGCGCTGTACCAGGGGCCATAGCAGGCAGCGGCATAGGCTTACAGGTCGGCAACCTAATTCTGCTGGGCATGGGGCTTTCAGCCATTGCCGAGTACTTTTATCAAGGGCTCCCTGCCTGTCTTGCAACTCTCTATGAAGGCATTGTGACTGCCTGGAATGCAGAGGAAGGTGTCAAACCGCCGGGTCTTGATCCCACAGGAGCCTCCGCGTGGTTGATTGATGAGCGTATAGATGCTGCCGCGCGGCAACTCGCAAAAGGTCAGGAGCAATTGGTCATGCTCCTGCTGACTGCCATCGTCACCTACATCACGCGAGGTCAGGTCAAAGCAGGGATCGTAGGCAGTCTGGACGGCATCGCCGCAAGAAGCGCGAAGCTTCAAGCAGACATGACCAACAAGCAAATTGCGGGTTGGTTGGCTCGGAATGAGCAGAAGTTGCTGGCTCATCCTGAGTTGCGGAGGAGTGAGCCTTCACCGCTCCGGGGAGTAATGGACACCCAAGAGCCGCCAACTACACCCTCGCCATCTAATCGGCCAGGTGCAAAAAAAGAATCCAACGACGTGGCAAATACCTCATCAAAACCAGAGTGGCTGCAGCGACTCGATGCAGGTAACGAGTTTAATAGAGTTCAATCAAAAAATTACCCCTACAATGAGGTCTACATACAGAGGCCTGACGGCAATGGCTATTACCGACTAGATTCATACAACCCAACAACTGGGGAAATCATATCACGTAAATTAACTCAATTTTCAAAAATATCTGAACCCACCGCCAAAAGCTATATAAATGAAGCAATATCAAAGTACCCGAGCGGCTCTACTATAGCGAATGTTCCATCCAGTGGCTCTTTGGCAGGACAAAAATTACAGGGCGCTTTGATACTGGAAGTTCCACCTCAAACAGGTATAATACCCCAAACTATTTTAGACTCTGCAGACAAAGCAGGAGTTTTAATTAGAGATATCAACGGAAAGGTGTATTGATGAGTCCTTCTATTTTTTATTGCAAGTCCTGGTTCCGCCTTAAGCATCGTGCAATCGACCCTATGGACGAGGCTACCGCCAACGCTTTGCATTTGGCTAAAAAGCCTTATACAGCGTTGATAGGCTCAGACTCTAAACCAGCTTGTTTCGTAGAAATGATTTTAGACAAGAACATGGTGGGCGTTGGATTTCTGGATGACCATCAGCGCGAATACCTTACCTATCAGTTTCAATGCCTGGATTCAGAAACGCTTTTCCTCACGATGGCAACCCATCGTGAATTTGATGACGCTGGGAAAATCTCAGTTGGAACCAGCTACATCTTCAAAGAAAGCGGCGAGCTTTTGATTCGTCGGGAGCAGCTAAACCCACATAAGCTTGAGGAAGCCAAATCGCATTTCGAGCCTAAAGACAATTACGAAAAAATCCCCGAGTTCGGCGATTACTCAAACGTAACCAAAGTCAACAGATGAGCGTGGAAAGCCTCTAAAAAATACTGAACTATTTGAATTTTCAGGAGCAGATACAAGAGGTGGAACTAGATTTAACTGCGCGAATACTCACGAGTAATGAAATGACTAATTTGACAGCATTTGATCTTGGAAACCTTATAAAGACACATGAGGATGTAGCAGCATTTGGAACACCTGCCGACGCTGTGGCCGATGAGTTGATTATTAAGGCAGAACAGCGTTTAGGTCACCCACTGCCTGACTCCTACAAATGGTTTTTACGGAATTATGCGGGAGGAGAAGTAGGCACCGAGGAGATTTGCAGTATCTACGGCATGGACTTCGATGGCATACAGGGTGGAGATATTGTCTTCCAACATATTAACGAACTCAAAAACAAGTCGACCACCCCAGAAAAATTGGTCATCAGCAGAACGGACCTGGGCGAAGTTTTCTTCTTTGACTATAATACTTACAAAAACAATGAATGCCAGATCTTCTTGAAAATACCTTCAGGAGCAGCGATCCTCTATGCAGCGATTTTTTATGAGTATCTTGTCAAAAGAATAATCGCCCACTCCTAAACGCAAAGCCAAACTGCAGCCTAATAACATATAACATCCCATCAACAATTCCGCCTCGCCCATTCATATCAAATAGATTCGCACCTTATATCATCAATTATCAAAAATTGAAGCCTGCCCCCATAACAAAAAGCCGGACATCCTCATGAAAACAGATCAATACGCCAACCTGAGCCGATTACTAGGCTGCTATTTTCATCAGGACTGGACGGAAGAGTTCTCGGACAGCAATCACGTGTTTGAAGAGATCGTAAAATGTGAACCCTTGAGCTGTTTGCGAGATAGCGTAAAAGAAATTGAGCATCTGTTAAGCCAGCCCATGACGGAAACAGACTACAGCGAAATAATGACAACCACATCGGGGTGCCATTTCGAGCCCAGCAGTGAACACACTCATTATTCGGATTGGCTATCCAAAATGGCCATTTACTTCACAAGCCAACAATAGCATCCATCTGTACGCAAGACATCCAGCATGTGACATGACAAATCGAGGGGCAAAATCTGCCCCTCAACGTTGAAGCACGTTACTTGGGTAACGCGTAGGCAATCACGTAATCGCCACGATCCGGCGATTGGCGGGCGCCGCCGGCGGTGAGCAGGATGTACTGCTTGCCGGTTTTGGGCGATACGTAGGTCATCGGGCCGGACTGGCAGACGGGCCTTCCAGATTTCGTTGCCGTTGCCGCTGTCGAAGGCGCGCAGGTAGAAGTCCTGAGTACCGGCGAAGAACAGCAGGCCCGACTGGGTGGACAACGAAGCGCCCAGCGTCGGCATGCCAATCGGAATCGGCAGGCCCATGCGGATGCCCATCGGGCCTGTGTCTTTCACGGTGCCGACCGGAACCTGCCACATCAGCTTTTTGGTTTTCAGGTCAATCGCCGACATGGTGCCGAACGGCGGTGCCTGGCACGGTATGCCGACGGCAGACAGGAAGCGCTGGCGCATGGCACCAAACGGCGTGCCGGTCTGCGGCACGACGCCCATCTCGATACCACTGGCACCGGCGGCGATCTTGTCGCGCGGGATCATGTAGTTGGCCAGGCCCAGGCGCATGTCATTGACGAACATATAGTTGTTGGTCGGGTCGACCGAGACGCTGCCCCAGTTCATGCCGCCCAGCGAGCCGGGGAACTGCAACGCAGGGTCCAGGCCTGGCGGTGTGTAAACGCCCTCGTGACGCATGCCTTTGAAAGCGATGCGGCACATCAGCTGGTCGAACGCCGCAGCACCCCACATGTCCGACTCTTTGAGGGTCTGGTTGCCAATCGACGGCATGTCTACCGAGAACGGCTGGGTCGGCGAATAGCGCTCGCCCGGCACATTACCCTGCGGCACAGGGCGTTCTTCGACACGCGAGATCGGCACGCCGGTTTCGCGGTTGAGCAGGAAAATCTCGCCCTGCTTGGTGACTTGCGCCAATGCCGGCTGCGTACCGCCCTTGCCGTCCGGAATGTCATACAGCAACGGCTGCGCCGGAATGTCGAAGTCCCACAGATCATGGTGGGTCATCTGGAAGTTCCAGCGCACCTGACCGGTTTTGGCGTCTACCGCAACCACTGACGAGGACCATTTGTCGTCCTGCTCGGTACGCGTCCCGCCGAAGAAGTCGGGTGTAGCGTTACCGGTCGGCAGGTAGATCAGGCCGAGCTTGTCATCGTAGGACATGGCCGACCAGACGTTAGGCGTGCCACGGGTATAGGTTTCGCCTGCGGGCGGACGTTTGGTGGTATTCGGGTTACCCGGATCCCATGCCCAGACCAGCTCGCCGCTGTGTACGTCGAAAGCACGCACCACGCCTGGAGGTTCGCCGGTGGAGAAGTTGTCGGCAACCCGACCGCCCACCACAACCACATTGCCCGCCACCAGCGGCGTCGAGGTCTGCTGGTAGTAGCCTTCCTTGACTTCGCCCATGTCGGTTTTCAGATCGACTACGCCTTGATTACCAAAGTCCTTGCAGGTCTCGCCGGTCCTGGCATCGAGTGCGATCAGGCGAGCGTCGCCAGTCGGCAGAAACACGCGTGTGGCGCACGCGGCGGCTGGCTGGGCAGGTGCGTCGGGTGCAGCTGCGGGTGCGGCGAAGTAGCCCAGGCCTCGGCAGCGCTGCCAGTTGGGCGCACTGCCCTGCGGATCGAACTTCCAGCGCTGAGTGCCGGTGTCAGCATCCAGTGCGAATACTTTGCCGTAGGCGGTGCAGGTGTACACCGTGTCGCCGATCTGCAGCGGGGTGTTCTGGTCTTCTGCACCGGCACCTGTGCTCTGCGGAATGTCGCCGGTGTGGAAGGTCCAGGCAACCTGCAGCTTGTCGACGTTGCTCTTGTTGATCTGATCCAGAGCAGCGAACCGGTTACCTGCCGGCGTATTGCCCCAGTGTGCCCAGTCCTTCTGCTCGGCACCCGGCGCCACCGGGACAATAGGCGGCACGCTGCTGGCGCTGACCACATGGCTCGGAACGAACATGTAGCCAATGGTCGCCACAACACCGATGGCCAGCATGCCGGTCAGGCCATATGCGCCACGACCCGCCTGAGCACCCGAAGCGCGCACCAGTGCCGGGTAGATCAGCGCAATCACCAGGCCGATCACGGCAAAGGTCAATAGGCGGGACACCAGCGGCCAATAGTGCAGGCCTGCATCCCAGATAGCCCAGATGGCGGTCAGTACCAGGGCGATGCCATACAACAAAGCACCTTTGGGTTTGCGCGCGGCGATCAGCGCACCACTGACCAGCATCGCCAGTCCCATCAGCAGGAAGAACCAGCTGCCGCCCAATGTCACCAGATAGCCGCCGCCACCTGCCAGACCGAGCCCGATCAGGGCGATCAGTACTCCCAGCCCGAGCAGCAGCAACCTGCCGCCAGTTCCTGTGTCTTGCTTGTTTGTCATTTTTCAAACCTGTCGGATTTTTACAGCCGAACAGAATGTACCAAACGGTTCATAATGACAAATTGTCGCAGGCTGCCAAGCTTCTGGAATAGGCTTTTGCGGGCGATCAGCGCACAATTTTTGCGTTTATGCGCACGCCTATGGCGCCATGCCGTCCCGACCGATCAATACATGGCCCGGCAGTCCTGGCGGCAGCCCCATCAACCACGCATCCAGCGTATGGCCGATGTGCGTCAATACCGCCTTGCCCGGTCGCAACTGGTCGATGGTTTGCAGCGCCAGGGTCAGGTCATTGTGATTGCGTGGCGGCTGAGGCTGTGGGGGCATGGAACAATCGAGAATCAACACATCCAGCGGTTGGCGTTGCAAAAACTCGCAGGTCGCGTCGGGCAAGCCGACTGTGTCGGTCAGGTAGGCAAAACGTTGCCCGTCGCCTTCAAACATGTACCCGAACGTGGGCTTGGAGTGCGTCAGCGGCAACGCCGTGACCTGCAGTGCGCCCAGTGCCCGGGTTTCGAAGGCTGCAAACGGCTGGCTGAAATCGAGAATGCCGGGGTGCTTGTAGAGGTCGGCCAGGCCTTCCGGGTCCGCCGGGCCGTGGACCGGAATCACCAGCCCCTGGCCCCAGCGCAGATGCAGCAGGCCCTGGGCATGGTCGGCATGGTAATGCGTCTGCAGGATGCCACTCAGGCTGCGCGGCGGGAAACGTTCGGTAAGGTCGGTCAGGCCGCTGTCGATCAACCAGCGCTGATCGGCGCATTCAATCAGCGCACTGCACGGCAAGCGTCGCAGGTCCTGATTCGCCCGCGCCGCCGAGCAGGCCGGGCACTGGCAACCGTAGACGGGCACCTGTCGTGCGTCACCGGTGCCCAGCAGGGTCAGGCGCATGCGTCACGCCGCTCCATCAGGCCGATAAGCGTGGCGACGGTCTGTTGCAGATCACCCGAATTATCCAGCGGGAAGACCTGTGGATTGTTCGCCAGTAAATCCCCGGCAAAGCGCGAGTTGCGCGCTAGGCGCTCCTCGATTTCCGCAAGGGTTTCCCTGTTGCGCGCCAACAGCCGTTGGCGCAGCACGTCCTGATTGACGGTCAGCAGCACCGCCAGCAGCGTCGGGTAACGCATTTGCGCTTTCTGCAGATGCGCCCGGGAGCCGTTGATCAACACGTCGTGGCCCTCCAGCAGCCACTGATCGATCTCGATGGGGATGCCGTAGTGCAAGCCATTCGCCTGCCAGCTCAAGGCAAACGCACCACGCTCGCGCATCTGCTCGAACTGTTCGACCGTCACCGCCTGTGCCGCCTCGCCCACCGCTTCGGCAGAACGGGTGATCACCCGCCGTACAACCCGGCAGTTGCGTTGCGCCAACGTTTCACGGGCCGCATCCAGCAAGCTGTCCTTGCCTGAACCGGACGGCCCGATGAGATAGATCAACCTGCCAACCATCAAAACACCCTCTTGCCTTGTCGCCAGACCTTGTCGATAACCGGCAGGCCTGCATGATTGCGCGCCTGAATCAGATCAGCGCGCAGACCGATGCGAATCTCGCCCCGATCCGCCAACCCTGCCGCAACGGCGGGCGTGCGGCTGACCATATTGATCGCGTGCGGCAGCTCGCAGTCGTTGTCCTGTTCGGCCAGCATGAACGCGGCCTGCAACAGGCTGGCCGGGTAGTAATCGCTGGACAGAATGTCCAGCAGCCCGTGTCGGGCCAGCGATGCTGCCGCCACGTTACCGGAGTGCGAGCCGCCGCGCACGATGTTCGGTGCGCCCATCAGCACACTCATGCCCAGTTGCCGACAGCCACGGGCCGCTTCGAGTGTGGTCGGGAATTCGGCGATGTTCATGCCGAAACCTGCCGATTCCTCGACATGCGCCATGGTTGCGTCGTCGTGGCTCGCAATCGACAGGCCGCGCGCCAGGCACAGTTCGACAATCGCGCGCCGGTAGCGGTCGGCATACTCGGTGGAATTGGCCACCTGTTCGACGATAAAGCGGTCCATTTCCTCATGACTCATGTGGTACTTGCCCATGTAGTACTCGCGGTACTTGGACTCCAGGGCAAATTGGCGCTGGCCGGGCGCGTGGTCCATCACCGAAACCAGTTGCACCAGTGGCTGGTCCACCAGGTCACGAAACACGCTCAGGGTATCCGGATGACTGACCTCACAACGCAGGTGCAACAGGTGCTCGGCGCGGGTCAGGCCCGCTGCGTTGGCGTCGGCAATCGCCTGAAGCATTGCGGGCAGTTGCTGCATGCGCTTGCCTTTGGGGTTGATGTCGCCAATCGACAGTGCATCGAATACCGTGGTAATCCCGGCCGCGACAATTTGCGCATCATGGCTGATCACCGCCGACATCGACGGCCAGTCGACACCCGGCCGCGGCGACAGGTGCTTCTCCAGATTGTCGGTGTGCAACTCCACCAGGCCCGGCAGCAGGTAATCGCCCTGCATGTCCTGAGCCTGGCTCAGTTGGCTGCGCCCGCTCTGAACCTCGGCAATCAGGCCGTCGCGGACCACGACTGTGCCGACGAACACCTGCTCGGCAGTCACCACACGGGCGTTACTAAAGATCTGTTCGTTCAGCATTGCAGCAACTCCTTGGCGGTGAGGTCCACCGGGCTCATGTCGAGTTGACGATTGGCGACTGCCTCGCGGGCGTCGCGGTCATGAAAAATACCGATCAGTGCGGCACCGGCCTGTTTAGCCTCGTCGACCAGCTCCAGCACCACCTGACGGTTGGCGTCGTCCAGCGAAGCCGTCGGTTCGTCGAGCAATAAAACCGGCCACGGCACCATGAATGCCCGGGCGATGTTGATACGCTGCTGTTCACCACCGGAAAACGTGCTGGGGGCCAGTGGCCAAAGGCGCTGGGGAATGTTCAGCCGGTTCAGCAGCAGTTGCGCGCGCTCCTGAGCCTGTTCGCGCGACCATCCGCGTGCGAGTGCCGGCTCCATCACTACATCCAGGCTGGAGACACGCGGAATGACGCGCAAGAACTGGCTGACATAGCCGAGCGTTTTGCGCCGCACCTCAAGCACCTGGCGCGGGGTTGCCCCGACCAGTTCGGTCCACTCGCCTTCGTGCTGTACGCGGATGCTGCCAGCGGCAGGCAGGTAGTTGCCGTACAAAGTGCGCAACAATGTGCTTTTGCCCGCGCCGGACTGCCCGCTGAGCACCAGGCATTCGCCAGCGCGCACCGAGAAACTGAGCCCGCGCAGCACATTGAGGACCACGCCGTTGTGCTGGTGCAGGGTGAAGGTTTTCGACAGGTCACGGACCTCGATCAAGGTTGTCATCGGGCTCACCTCTTCTTTACAGGCTGTTCGGACAGTGCGGCTCATGGCTGCAATACCGAGGACACCAGCAGTTGTGAATACGGATGCTGCGGGTCATCGAGAATCTGATCGGTCAGGCCGCTTTCGACCACTTCCGAGCGACGCATGACCATCAGCCGATCAGCCAGCAACCGCGCGACCGCCAGGTCGTGAGTGACGATGACCACGGCCAGGTCCAGCTCTCGAACCAGACCACGCAACAGGTCGAGCAACCGCGCCTGCACCGACACATCCAGCCCACCGGTGGGTTCGTCCATGAATACCAGTCTGGGACTGGACACCAGGTTGCGGGCGATCTGCAGGCGTTGCTGCATGCCGCCGGAAAACGTGCGCGGCAGATCATCAATGCGCAGCGGGTCGATCTCGACCTGGCTCAGCCAGTCCACCGCCGCACTGCGCAATTGCTGATAATTGCGCACGCCCTGAGCCATCAGGCGCTCGCCGATATTGGCTCCGGCAGACACGCCCATGCGCAGGCCATCGCGCGGGTTCTGTTCGACAAAACCCCACTCGGTGCGCAGCAAGGTGCGCCGCTGCGCCTCACTGGCGCTGTACAGGTCGAACCAGTCGCCCGCCTTGCTGCGATAGTCGATGCTGCCGCGGTCCGGCGGGCAGCGCCCGCTCAACAGCGACAGCAGCGTGGACTTCCCTGAGCCGGACTCGCCAACGATGCCCAGCACTTCGCCGGGGTACAGATCGAAACTGACGTCCTGACAGCCCTTCTGCACACCGTACAGGCGAGTCAGGCCGCGTACCTTGAGCAGCGGCTGCACAGCGTCAGGAAGGCGCCCGCCCGCCGCGTCCAACGAACGTGCACTGATCATCGGTCGTTCTCCTGCTGTTTGACGCGCTGGGCGCAGTAATCGGTGTCGGAGCAGACAAAGCTCTGCGTCCCGGCATCGTCGAGAATCAGCTCGTCGAGAAAGGACTCATGGCTGCCGCAGATTGCGCAGGACTGCTCCCAGCGCTGCACTTCAAACGGGTGATCTTCAAAGTCCAGACTTACCACCCGGGTAAACGGCGGTACGGCATACAGACGCTTTTCCCGTCCAGCACCAAACAGCATCAGCGCAGGGCTCATGTGCAGCTTGGGGTTGTCGAATTTAGGGATCGGCGACGGGTCCATCACGTAACGCTCATCGACCATGACCGGGTAGGCGTAACTGGTAGCGATGTGGCCGAAGGTAGCGATGTCTTCGTAGAGCTTGACGTGCATGACACCGTAATCATCCAGCGCGTGCATGGTGCGGGTCTCGGTTTCCGAAGGCTCGATGAAACGCAGCGGCTCGGGAATCGGCACCTGATAGACCATGATCTGATCGGCGTGCAACGGTGTTTCCGGAATGCGGTGACGGGTCTGGATGACAGTCGCCTCGGGGGTGCGCTCGGTGGTGGCGATACCGGCCGTACGGGCAAAGAAACGCCTGATCGAGACTGCGTTGGTGGTGTCGTCAGCGCCCTGGTCGATGACCTTGAGCACATCATCAGCGCCCAGGATCGCAGCGGTCAGCTGCATCCCGCCGGTGCCCCAACCATAAGGCAGCGGCATCTCGCGCCCGCCGAACGGTACCTGATAACCGGGAATCGCTACCGCCTTGAGCAAGGCACGGCGAATCATGCGTTTGGTCTGCTCGTCCAGATACGCGAAGTTGTAGGCGTCATCCCGTGCGGGCCTTTGCTCTGCGGTGTTCATCGGTGCATTAGTCATTGGTCGCTCTCCGGTTGCGGTGCGGACTTGCGCAGCTTGCGGATCAACTCCAGCTCGGACTGGAAGTCCACGTAATGCGGCAGCTTGAGGTGCGAGACAAAACCGGCCGCCTCGACGTTGTCGCAATGCGCCAGCACGAACTCTTCCTGCTGGGCCGGCGAGCGGACTTCTTCGTTGAATTCCCCGGCGCGCAATGAGCGGTCCACCAGTGCCATGCCCATTGCCTTGCGCTCTGCGTTGCCGAATGCCAGGCCGTAGCCACGGGTGAACTGCGCAGGTTCGCTGGCCGAGCCGACGAACTGGTTGACCATCTCGCACTCGGTCACTTCGATGTCGCCGATCACAATCGGAAAACCCAGTTCTTCAGGCTCTATCCAGACCTCTACCTCGCCGATGCGGATTTCCCCGGCGAACGGATGGTTGCGGCCGTAACCACGTTGGGTCGAATAACCCAGCGCCAGCAGGAAACCCTCATCGCCACGGGCCAGCGCCTG
This sequence comes from Pseudomonas sp. Pme6b, assembly GCF_058129925.1. Lineage (NCBI taxonomy): Bacteria > Pseudomonadati > Pseudomonadota > Gammaproteobacteria > Pseudomonadales > Pseudomonadaceae > Pseudomonas > Pseudomonas sp. Pme6b. Next base: position 2,782,079 of record NZ_CM176704.1, on the reverse strand, counting down.
CAAACGCTGGGCACGACTGGACGGATACTCCAGCGGTTCGCGGGTGATGTCCGCGACGCTCTCGCCATCGTCCACTTCAGGTTTGATCAACCCTTCTTTGGCCAGCAACCCCAGCACTCGCGGGCAGGGTTGCAGCGTTGCATCCGGCGCCACGTCCGGGCCAGGGTGCTCGCCTTCGGCCAGCAAGGTGAAATCCAGCAGGCGGTGGGTGTAGTCAAAGGTCGGGCCCAGCAATTGCCCGCCGGGGACGTCCTTGAACGTGGCAGACAAGCGCCGGTTGAGCTGCATGTTCGAGGTGTCGATGGGCACGCTGGCGCAAAAACGCGTCAGCGTCGTGCGGTAGGCGCGCAGCAGAAAGATCGCTTCGATCAAATCCCCCGCCGATTGCTTGATCGCCAGTGCGGCCAGCTGCGGGTCGTACAGCGAACCCTCGCTCATGACTCGCGCAACCGCCAGTGGCAACTGCTGGCGGATCTGCTCGACATCGAGCTCGGCAATGCTTGTATCGCCACGGCGCTTGTTGGCCAGCAGGCGGTGGGCGTTATCGATGGCCTGTTCGCCACCCTTCACGGCGACGTACATCAGGCACACTCCTGCACGCGGGTGCTGCGTGGCAAGCCGAGCATTTGATTGCCCGACACAAAGAACACGTCCAGCCCGCAGGGGAAGACATTCCGTGCTTCACGCTCGGTCCAGAACGCTTCGTCCAGCGGCAACGCCACAGAATTTTGCTGCTCGATGCCGGGACCGCTCCAGGCAAGGGTCTGTCCGCCTTGCAGGCCTGGCAACTGAATCAGCAAGGTGCAGGACTGATCAGGGTAACGGTCGTTGCCGGTATCGAAACCGTGCAGGTCCCCGACAGTCGACGCATCGAGCAACGCGAAACGGGCAGCACTCCGGTCAGTGACAATCGGGCTGCCGCAATGAAAGGCAATGTTCGCGCGAATCGCCGGGGTATCAAATGCAGGGGCGAGCCAGAGCGGAGTGTCCAGATCCAGCAGCGCCAGGCACAAGGCATGAGTTGCGCTGTCCAGGCCCTGCAAGGCAGGCGGCTGATGTCTGGTGGGCAGGGTCTGAATCACACCCGGACCGGACAAGGCCTTGAGCGCTACGCGAAAACTGCGCTGGGCATCCAGCACCGGATCGGTGAAGGCAGGTTGCAGAAGGACGGCATTCATCAGTCTTCTCCTCGGACCAGGGTAAAGAATTCCACTTTGGTTGCAGCGGCTTCTGCGTCCTTGCGTGCACGACGCTCGGCTTGCGCACGCGCCAGGGGCCCGATCAGTTCGGACAGCCACCAGGCCTGTTGCGCGCCTTGCAAATGGGCATCAGCCAGCGCCGCCAGTTCGGCATGGCGCTTGTCGCGTCCGGCCAGGTAGCTGTAACCCGTGCGGCCATCGGCCAGACGGACCACGCAGCGGGTAACGCTCATCTCGCCAAGATTGAACGCCGAACCGGTGCCGCCCATGCGACCACGCACCAGGGTCATGCCGATTTCCGGGGCGCGGATCATCTGGTAATCGGTGTCGCGCAACGCCGCCTCGTGACGCTGCAACTGTTCGCGGCTCGGCTCATCGACAAGGGCGCGCGCCAGTACGCCCATCCAGTGCTGCCGTGCGGCCGTTTCAGGGGTTGCTTGCATGGAACACCTCAATGTCAGTCAGTCGTTGGGGTGACGGCGATCTGGTTGAACGCCACCTGATACTGGAAGCGGTCGCAGCGGCTGGCCGAGCGGGAAAGCTCCACCGGCCGCCCCGATCGGTCACACGAAACCGTCAACACCGTCAGCGCCGGCATGTGCCGGGGCATCAGCAGCAGCCCGGCCTCTTCACGGGACGGCAGGCGGGCTCCGATCAGGCTCTGCGCACGGCTCAGCGGCAACTCGCGCTCAGCCAGGTACTGGCGAACCGAGCCACCCTGATAATCAGCCAGCACATCGCTGTAGCGGGCGCTGTAGCGATGGCAGATCAGGCTCACAGGCTGGCCATCCAGCTTGCGCAATGTCTGCATTTCGATCAGCGGCGCATGCTCGGCCAGCCCCAGATGCAGCGCATCTTCGTGACTGGCGAGGCATTCGCGGCGCAACAGCAGAATCGCTTCCACGCCGATGCCTTGTGCCGAGAGCGACTGGCTGTAGGCGCTGTCGGCCTGCATCGGGTAGATCAACGGACGTTCCAGCACTTGCGTGCCCTTGCCCTGGCGTCGCAGCACACTGCCCTCACGGACCAGTTCATCGACCGCTCGGCGGATCGTATGGCGGTTGACACAGAAGCGTTCGGCCAACTGAAACTCGGCAGGCAGATAATCGCCGGGCCGATACGAGACCAGCTCATCGCGCAGGGTTTCAGCCAGTTCGAGGTACATCGGCTCAGCTTGTCTAGACAACTGCATGATTAAAAAAAGTGTTCATTGAACACCCCTCTTCTGTCAGATGAATTGCTTGCGCAGGCGCTGCGACATGATGTCGATGACGCTTACCACAACGATGATCACCAGCAGCACGGCGCTGGTCTGGACGAACGCAAAGGCCCGGATATTCTCCCAGAGAATGACCCCGATGCCGCCTGCACCGACCATGCCCACCACGGTCGCCGAGCGCACATTGGATTCGAACCGGTATAAAGCATAGGAGATCCATAGCGGCATAACCTGAGGAATTACACCGTAGATGACTTCCTGTAAAGCACTGGCACCGGTCGCACGTACCCCTTCGACAGGACCAGGCTCTATGGCCTCGACGGCTTCGGCGAACAGCTTGGCGAGCACACCGGTGGTACTGATCCAGAGCGCCAGCACCCCGGCAAACGGCCCAAGCCCGACCGCGACCACAAACAACATCGCAAAAACCATCTCATTGATCGAGCGAAAGGCGTCCATGCAGCGCCGCAATGGCAGGTGAATCCACCACGGCGTGATGTTCTCGGCGCAAAGAACGCCCAGCGGTATCGAACAGACAATCGCCAGCGCCGTACCCCACAGGGCAATCTGGATGGTCACCAGCATTTCCTTGAGGTAGCTGCGCCACTCACGGAAGTCCGGCGGGAAGAAATCGGCGGCGAAGGTCGCCATGTTCGACGAGTCCCGAACCAGCGTCATCGGGTTCATTTCCGCGCCCTGCCAGGCCCAGGCCAGTGCCGCAAGCAACAGCCCCCAGCCCAGGTAACGAGACCAGTTGGGCTTGCCCGCAGCCTGGGCATAGGCAACTTGAGTGGTCATGGCGAACTCCTGATAGTGATCGATTGGCTCAACCTGCAGAGCTGTCTGCCGTTTTCTGGTTCAGCTCGGTGATGCGCTCCTGCAACTTGTTCAGGCTGGCGTCGATGTCCTTGAGGCGGGTCGCTTTCTCCTGAGCATCCAGCGTGGTGCTGGCGGCCACCTCAGTACGCTGCTTGAACAGCTCAAGCTGGCGAATGGGCAACAACTGGTCGTCGCTGGACTTGAGGAACTTGCCCATCTGCATGTTCTTCAGGACGGTTTTCTCTTCAGCGGTATCGCCATAATCGGCGAAGAAATCACGGATCTTCGCCTTGTTTTCGTCCGACAGAGCTTTGCTCCAGACAATCGGGTCGGCTGGAATCAGCGGCGACTTCCAGATCACCTTCAACTGCTCGACCTTGTCCGGTTGAGTCACGGCCAGGCGGTCCCAGCTTTCGGTATTGAAGGTCGCGACATCCAGCTGACCTTTGGCAACACTCAGGGCATTGACCTCATGGCTGGAGTTCAAGGTGCGCTTGAAGGCGGTGGAGGCATCCACGTGGTTTTTGGCAAATACGTAATAGCCAGGCACCAGATAACCCGACGTGGAGTTCGGGTCACCGTTGCCGAAGGTCAGACTCTTGGCGTTCTTGAGCATGTCTTCGACGGAGTTGATCGGGCTGTCCTTGCGCACGATCAACAGGCTCCAGTAGCCCGCATCGCCGTTGGCGGCAGACGTCTGGGCAAAGATCTCGCCATTGGAGCGGTCTACCGCTTCCATCGCGGCCTTGTTGCCCAGCCAGGCCACATCGACCTTGTTGAAGCGCATGCCCTGAATCAGACCGGCGTAGTCCGAGGCAAAGGTGGCATTGACCTTCAGACCGGTTTTGCGGCTCATGTCATCGAGAAACGGCTGCCAGATACTTTTCAGGTTCTGCGATGACTCGGTGGACATGATGCCGAAATTGATGGCTTTTTCTTCTGCAGCCTGGACCGTGCCCAACGCGCAGGCGGTCAGCAAGGCGGCAGAGGCGAGAAGACGACCGATACGCTCGAACATGCAGGCTCTCCTGATAAATAGGGTGATGTTGAAAAGCTTCAGACTTTGGCCAGTTCCAGACGCGGCTTCTGCCGAACGCGACGGCTTCGTTCGGTGATCATCAGGCTCGCGTCCGCGTCTGCACCGTAGAGGTCATTGAGGAACTGTTTGCTGAGATCCTGCGCCAGGCCATCAAAATGGATCCGCCCGCCCTTGAGGGCCACGGCACGCGGGCAATAGCGCACCGCGTAATCCACCTGATGCAGGGTGACGACGACGGTCTTGCCATCGCTGCGATTGATGTCGGCAAGAATTTCCATGACCCTGCGGGCCGATTCGGGGTCCAGCGAGGCAATCGGTTCGTCGGCCAGGATCACTTCGGCGCGCTGGGTCAAGGCACGAGCAATCGCAACTCGTTGCTGCTGGCCGCCAGACAGGGTCGAAGCCCGCTGGGCGGCAAGATCTGCCAGCCCTACCCTGTCCAGCGCGGCCATCGCACGCTGTTTTTCCTCGCGATTGAACAGCGCCAGACTGCCGCGCCAGCGCGGCATGCGTCCCAGACAACCGAGCAAAACGTTGTCCAGCACACTGAGGCGATTGACCAGATTGAATTGCTGGAAGATATAGCCGATATCGGCGCGCAGACGTCGCACCTGACTGTTGAGACGACCGGACGACTGAACCTCGCGCCCCAGCACCTGAACCTGACCGCCATTGCTGCGATCACAGCACGCCAGGCCGGCAAGATGGCGCAGCAAGGTTGACTTGCCAGAGCCGGAAGCGCCAATCAGCGCAACCATCTCACCAGGTTGTATAGACAATGCAAGGTCAACCAACGCACTTTTGTGCGAGAAGGTCTTGTTCAGGCCCTGTACATGAATGGCATCGTTCATGAGGCTTCTCGGTCTGCGCACGACCCGGGACAGGTCGTATTCGGTTGTCAACCAAACTGAACCTGTGTTGTTGCAGCCTCATGAACCGTGAGTGACTAGCTGATAACAGTTTGTCGCAGAAGGTGTTGCAGCGTCACGAAATGCATTACCACGCGGAGCGTGGTAACGATCGTCATCGTGGTTTGAGCCCTATTTACAGGCCCATCGGGACCTGTACATCACGATGAGCCCTCCGCTTGGTGCAGACAGCTGCCGGATCAGATCCGGAAGCTGCCGACCAGTTGCTGCAAGCGGGCAGCCTGCTCTTCCAGCGAGTTGCAGGCGTCCAGGGTCTGGCGCAGATTGTCGACGCCCAGCTGGTTGAGGGTGTTGATATGAGTGATGTCGACATTGATCGACTCCACCACCGAGGTCTGCTCCTCCGTTGCTGCGGCCACCGACTGGTTCATGCCGTTGATCTCTTCGATGCGTCGGGTCACGCTGCTCAGGCGTTCGCCGGCGAGGTTGGCGATGCCTACGCTGTCCTCACTCTGACGCTGGCTTTCAGTCATGTTGACCACTGCCTCACGAGCGCCGACCTGCAGCTCTTCAATCATTTTCTGCACTTGTTGCGCCGAATCCTGAGTGCGGTGCGCAAGGTTACGCACCTCGTCAGCCACCACGGCAAACCCGCGCCCGGCTTCACCGGCACGCGCCGCTTCGATGGCCGCGTTGAGCGCCAGCAGGTTGGTCTGCTGGGAAATGCTGGTGATTACCTCGAGAATCTGCCCGATGTTGGCGGTCTTGCCATTCAGGCTTTCGATGTTCACGCACGACTCGCTGATCTTGCCGGACAGCTCGTTCATGGCCTTGATGGTCTGCTGCACGACGTTCTGGCCGTCGCTGGCCAGGCCGCTCGCATCGCTCGACTGCTGCGAGGTACGCGCGGCGTTCTGGGCGATTTCCTGGGCGGCGGCACCCAATTCGTTGATCGCCGCTGCCACGCTTTCAGTGCGGTTGGCCTGCTGGTCGGAGTTGTCCATCGACGCGTTGGAGACCTTGACCACTTGTGTGGCCACCGCCCCCAGTTGCGCGGCAGTCGAGGCCACTTCGCGGATCGAGGTATGGATACGTTCGACAAAATGGTTGAACGACTGCGCCAGTGCACCGAATTCGTCCTGCGATGTGATGGCCAGACGCTTGGTCAAATCGCCCTCGCCGTCAGCGATATCTCGCATCGCGCGGCCCATCTGATGCAAGGGTTGCATCAACACCCGGATCAACAGGCCCAGCAGCAGGATGATCACCATCACCACAACCACCATCGCAGTGATGGCCGAGGTACGGAACTCGGTCAACATGGCGTAGGCGGAATCCTGCTCCAGTACCAGTGCCACGTACCAGTTGGCCGTCGAGACACCTTGAACGGGCGTGAAGGAAATGATCTCCGGCTTTTTACCGGAGTCGATTTCACTCACCCCGGCAGCAATTTTCGGAGTGTTGGTCGGGTAGGCTTCACTGATGTTCTTGAGCACCAGTTTGCTGTCCGGGTGCACCAGAATCTTGCCGTCGGCACTGACCAGAAACGCATAACCATGGCCATCAAAGTTCAGCGAGTTGATGATCTTGGTGACGTTGTCCAGAGCGATATCAGCACCGGCCACGCCCACGAACTGATTCTGAAACTTGACCGGTGTGGCCATGGTCATGACCAGCTTGCCGGAAGATGCCGCGATGTAGGGTTCGGTCACAATGGTGCCGGGCGCATTCTGTGCCGCCTTGTACCAGCCACGTGCACGCGGATCGTAGTCAGCGGGGCGATTGGCCGACGGCACCGAGAACATCACGCCATCGGTGCTGCCAAAGTAACTCAACTGAAAACTTTCGCTGTAGGCAGGCAGGCCAATCGCGCGCTGCAACTGTGGCAGCTCCTTGCCATCCGCGGCGACTTGCTGCGACATCGATTGCAGCAATTGCATGCGGCTTTCCAGCCAGGTCTGGATGTTCTGCGTGGTGAGCGTACCCAGTTGTTGCAACTCGGACCTGACGCTGGATTTGAGCGACTGACGTTGTCGATAGTCATTGATGACAATGAACACACTGAACGCGACAACCACAATCAATGCGGCGGCGAGAAGAATTTTCTTGCTGAAACCCAGACTTTTCATAGCGGTTACTTCCACGGCAAAAACCAATAAGGACGATCTCTGAATCGCCAATCAAACTTCCAACTGTGCCGTCCTTTTCACGTAACAACCTACAGGCCGTTCAGCAACCGGAGTCGATACACCAGCGCCTGCCATGTCGATCATCAGGTAGGTTCAGGTACCGAAACCTTACAGAGACGCTTGTATCGCCTTATCGGCCGCGATGGACGAGTCCTTGATTATTTTTTTCGAAGCGTGCTGAGACCTGTCTCCCACAATCGACGGTGAAACGTGCAGAGCCGGAAAAACTGGCTATGGTTGAATCATCCCCGCCGTGCAGAGGATGGTCTTGCCATGCTGAGTATCGAAAAACTTTTTGACGATTTGCACAGTCTCCCGAGCATCCCCAAAGTGGCTCAGGACCTGATGCTGCAATTTGACAACCCTTCCTCGAACCTGGAAAGCATTGCCCGAAACATCGAGAAAGACCCGGTGATTGCTGCCAAGGTGCTGCGCCTTGCCAACTCGGCGCGGTTTCGCGGCTCGCGAGAATCCTCCAGCATCGAAGACGCGGCCATGCGCCTGGGTTTCAACACCCTGCGCACCCTGGTAATGGCCTCGGCAGTGACCGGCGCGTTCAAAGCCGGGCCAAGTTTTGACCTCAAAGGGTTCTGGCTCAAAAGCTTTCAGGTGGCAGGGATCTGCCGGATGCTGGCGAAACAGACGGGTGTCGACCCAGAAATCGCCTTTACCTGCGGGGTCATGCATAACATCGGCGAACTGCTGATCCAGACCGGCGCGCCCGACGTTGCAGAGCGCTTGAACAACGCAGCCAAGGCCGGTACACCGGGGCGTGCAGCCAACGAAACCCTGCAACTGGGTTTCAGCTACCCGGAAGTAGGCGCAGAACTGGCCAGTCGCTGGCATCTGCCAGAGCTGATCAAACAGGCTATCGCCTATCAGGCAACACCGCTGAAGGCTCCGGCCGACGCACCGCTGCCAAAGATCGTTGCTCAGGCCATCACCATCTCCGATGCACTGGAAGCCCACGGCGGCGCAACTGTGCAAGCGCAGCAGGCCTGCGGCGGGCCATTGATGGAAGGAGTCGATCTGGACGCACTGTTTGCCGGGCTGCCAGCGGTGCTTGAAGCCGACAAGGCGTTCTCCGACCTGTTGAGCTAAGCCGGCCACTCTCCGCGGCTGCAAGAGCGGTCATGGCGTGAGTGCTTCACCCCATGGCCCTCCTTATTTATCTGTATATCCATACAGATAAAACTTGCCCGTAGCGTATTCAACGTTCATCCTTGCAGCCCTTGCACCGGTAATCGACGACGGTAGTCATGCGGCTGTTTCTTTGCGAAAAACCCTCCCAGGCCAAAGACATTGCGGCTGCGCTCGGCGCGACCAGGCGTGGCAACGGCTGCTGGGTGGGTGCCAATGCCACCGTAACCTGGTGCATCGGCCACTTGCTGGAAACCGCCCCGCCCGACGCCTACGATGCGCGTTACAAACGCTGGGTGCTGGAAGACCTGCCCATCATTCCGGAAAAGTGGAAGATGCTCGTCAAGCCGAGAACTGCCAGCCAGTTCAAGGCAGTCAAGCGATTGCTGGGCGAGGCTCAAGAGCTGGTGATTGCCACCGATGCCGACCGCGAAGGCGAGATGATCGCCCGCGAGCTTGTCGAACACTGCCGCTATCGCGGGCCGATTCAGCGTTTGTGGCTGTCGGCACTCGATGACGCTTCCATCCGCAAGGCGCTGGCAGCGCTCAAACCCGGTGCCGATACGTTCAGCCTGTATCACTCGGCGCTGGGTCGATCCCGTGCCGACTGGCTGATCGGCATGAACATGAGCCGCCTGTTCACCCTGCTGGGTCGCCAGTCGGGTTATCAGGGCGTATTGCCAGTCGGACGGGTACAAACCCCGACCCTGCGGCTGGTGGTGGACCGTGATCGCAGCATCGCCAACTTCGTACCGGCACCCTACTGGGCCATTGACGTCAGGCTGCTGCACGACAACCAGGCTTTTATCGCCCAATGGCGCGCACCGTCCGACGCCTGCGACGATCAGGACCGCTGCCTGAATCAACCGCTGGCGCAACAGGCTGCCCAAGCGATGCGCAATGCGGCCAGCGCACGGTTGGTCAAACTGCGCACCGAGCGGATTCGCGAAGTTGCCCCACTGCCTTTCGATCTGGGCACCCTGCAGGAAATCTGCTCGAAAAAGCTCGGGCTTGGGGCGCAGGAAACCCTTGATATAGCCCAGTCGCTGTATGAAACCCACAAGGTCATCACGTACCCGCGCAGCGATTGCGGTTACCTGCCGAACAGTCAGCATGGCGAAGCTGCGGGTATCATCGCAGCGCTGTGCAAGGCAGACCCGACGCTGGCCAGCCTGTCGCCACACCTTGACCCGCAACGCCGATCGCGGGCCTGGAATGACGGCAAAGTGACTGCCCACCACGGCATCATTCCCACTGCTGCCGTGCGCGGCGTCGAGCGTCTGACCGGCAAGCTGCGAGCGGTGTACACCCTGATCAGGGCGCGCTATCTGGCGCAGTTCCTGCCCAACCACGAATACGACCGTACCCAGGCCGACTTCGACTGCGCAGGCCATGCGCTGCGGGCGGTCGGCAAACAAATTGTCGAGCCAGGCTGGAAACGTGCCATGCCCGAGGCACTGGCACCGGCCAAGGGTCGCGAAGCGCCTGCGCCGCAGCCGTTGCCGGCATTGTTCCAGGGCTGCGAGTGCGCCGTCGCTGAGGTCATCCTCAAGGACCTCTGGACCCAGCCGCCCAAACCATTCACTGAAGGCGACCTGATCAAGGCCATGAAAAACGTCGCCAAACTGGTGGAAGACCCACTGCTCAAGCAAAAGCTCAAGGACACGACCGGCATCGGTACCGAAGCCACCCGCGCCGGCATCATTCAGGGCCTGCTGGACCGTGGCTATCTGACCAAACAGGGCAAGGCCCTGTGCGCAGCGCCCGCAGCATTCAGCCTGATCGACGCCGTCCCCCGCGCCATCGCCGACCCAGGCACTACAGCGATCTGGGAACAGGCACTCGACATGGTACAGAGCGGCGAAATGAGCCTTGAAGAGTTCGTCGCCAAACAGGCAGCGTGGATGAGCAAACAGGTCAGCCGCTGCGTCGGCATGCGCATGAGCATCAGCGGCCCGGCCAGCCCGGCAGGCGTTGCGCCGCCCTGGAAGAAAAAACGCAAAATCGCCAAGCGCAGCACTGCTACGTCCTCTGCTGCAACGGGCACTGCGACGAAAAAACCGCGACGTACAGCCAAACCGGCGGCCAGATGACTGGCTCATATACAACCCGATCAGCCATCGCATAGTCGGGTGTTACACACTCAAGCGTTACAAACAGGTGTTACAACATGTCAGACCGAGAGATCATCGTTCCGCCCACCATGCAGCCGATCATGGACCGAGCAGGCTATGCACCCGCAGTCAGAGTCGGCGACACCCTTTACTGCGCCGGGCAGGTGGGACGCACACGGGAAATGGAAGTCATCCTCAACCCCGAAGCGCAGTTCATCGCCTGCTGGGAAAACCTGCGCACGGTACTGGCTGAGGGCGACTGCACGTTCGACGATATAGTCGACATGACGACTTATCACGTAGCCATGAGCGAGCACATGGCGGTGTTTCGTGACGTGAAAAACCGTATATTTCCGCGCGGCCAATGTGCATGGACCTGCATCGGCGTTGCCGAGCTGGCGCATCCCGGGCTGCTGCTGGAAATCAAGTGCATCGCGGTCAGGCGCGGCGCCTGACATCGCGATCAGTGGCTTGAGCGCAACGGGATCTCCTGGCGTGATGACTCTGCCTGAACGCTGCCCAGACCGACCATTTCGTCGTGAGCCACAGCCTGGGTCAGGAACAGCTTTACATCAGATACCGAAGAAAGCACCTTGCGCTCCTCTTCCACCGAGGCAACGTGCAAGGTTTTGCCAGTCGAGTCTTCAACCGGCACAGACTTGCCTTCCAGTTGCGCATGGAGCACATAGGAACCGCCCTCGATGGAGATCAGATCGAGTTCACGAACCTTTTTATCCTTCGCATGTTTTGTCAGATCTTGAATGTTCAAAGTCACACCTCCGGTGGCGTTCTGAAAATCAGCGCCTTGTAGAAGTGGAGCTTTTACCGGCGCGAACGTTCAGTCGTGTTGTATGCCTTATCGACGCAACAGTAGCGCTGCCTCACTTGCCTAGCAACAGCGCTGCGTCGAAGCCCATCCGCAAGTTGCCCCAATGACGCCCTTCAAAAAAGAACGGCACATCGATTTCGGTCATGATCTCGCCGGTATCACGCAGGTAGGTCTGCAATAGAAAACGCTGCTGGTTGCCCGCCGCACGCAAGCCTATCGGGTCGGAGAACATGCGTTTGTTGCGGCACACCGGCAAGTCGACGGCACGGTCGCCGGTCGGTTTCAGTGACACCCAGCTGTTGTTGACCGGGCAGTAACCTTTGTTATCCACGATAAAGGTGACCTTGCCGCCCCGGGTGCCCTTGGTGAGTTTGTCGCACTCTTCCTGACAGACTTGTGCGAAGCGCTCTGTGTAACCGGTCATGTACTGCTTGGGGTCGGTGCCGGGAATCAGCTTGTAGCTCTGATCGAACAGATTGACGCCTTGCTTGTGCAGCTCGGCCAGCCGCACCTGCAGGATGTCCCGGCACTGACTCGCGCGGGTAATGGCAGCGTCCAGTTCGCCATGCCCCAGCACGAAACGCCCCAGCAAGGCCTGAACCTGCTCGGCTACACCGGACAGGTCACGGGTGGCGGTGGCAGAGTGCTGCATACGCTGATCGATAGCCTGGCTGTCGGAGTAAATCCGGGTCACCCGTTCGTTGATGCCAGTGTTGGTGGTTGCGAACTGCTGGATGTGCGCAGCGATGTCGGCCAACTTGTCATTGGTGGACTCTAAATCACCGATCATGCTCTCGAAATGGCCGGATGCGCGCTCTACGACCTGCTGGGTTTCGCGGGCGCTGTGGCTGATCTGAATGGTCTGTTCGTGGGTGGAGCTGACCTCCTGAAGCATCGCGTCGATGTTCCGGGAGATATCGTCAGTGGCTTTACTGACGTTCTGCGCCAGGGTGCGCACCTCATCCGCCACCACAGCAAACCCTCGACCGCTTTCACCGGCCCGCGCCGCTTCGATGGCCGCATTGAGCGCGAGCAGGTTGGTCTGCGAGGATATCTGCTGGATGAGCCCGACAATCGACTTGATGCTTGAAGAACGCTCATTCAAGCCGGATACCAGCCCGCCGAATTCATTGAGACTGCTGGATATCTGGCTAATGTTTCCAGTCACCTCCAGCAATTCGGCATAAGAGTCACGCGCCATGCTCAGGTTCTGCGCAGTGGTAGTGGAAATGCCCTGCGTCTGCTGCGAGACGTCCTCAATGCTGCCCACCGCCATATTGCTCTGGTCCATCACCTCTCTGGCGAAACGCGCCTGATCGGTCGCGCTGTCGCTGGAATCACTGATGTTTTTCAGCGAGCGTGCCGATTCGACTGCGATCTGCACCGTCAGCGCCTGAATACTGCTGATAACCTCGCGCTGCTTGGCCAGAAAACGATTGCAGGTACTGGCCAGCACTCGAATTTCGTCATGGGTCAATAATGGCAAGTCACGGGACAGGTCGCCCTCGCCGTTGGCGATTTCTTCGAGTGCGTGAGTCATGAACATCACTGGACGCACAATCAAATGGCGGAAGTACCAGACCATGAAACTGACCATGACCAGCGTAAACAGGGTGCTCAGCAGGATTGCGTTGCTGAGGACATCCAGTTGGCCCTGAATTTTGCCCAGTTCGGCCGCATCCAGTTGCGTGCCGTGGAGTTGCAGCATGATGTCAGAGCGGATGTTCAGAGCCACCCAGTACAGCAGCGCGCTGACCAGGACCAGCAGAAAAAGGCTCGAGAGCTTTTTGGTCAGTGTGTCGAAAAACTGCTTTTCGACTGACTCGTATAAGGCCTTTAACGTCTGCATGTCGCTGCTCCTGGGGTGAAAAATGATTCATCCACGAAAATTAACGCTTGTCGGTGCCGAAGATTCAATGGCTGAACCGGCCAATACAGGCCTGTGATGACCCCTGCGCGACTCGACCGGGGGTCGAATGCGCCGGAGAGTACTGCAGGTCGGGGCTATTTGATATCAAAGACGGAAACGATCCACCGATTGCGAAAGCTGTCCGGCCATTGCCGAAAGTTCATCGGTAGTGCTGGCGGTCTGCCCGATGACCCGGCTATTGCCCTCGGACATACTGGCAATCATCTCCACTTGGTGAGCGATTTCGTTACTGGCCAGGCTCTGTTCACCAATGGTGCGAGTGATGTCGTTGACCAGTTGTGTGGTGCTCAACGTGGCCTCCAGTATCTCGCTGATCGAGCGTTGCACTTCAGCGGTGACGGCCATGCCCTTGTCGACCTGGGCAACGCCTGCTTCCATGCTGGTCACCGCCTCGCGGGTACTTTGCTGAATACGAGCGACCATCGCGGTGATTTCCTGGGTCGAGGTGCTGGTGCGCCCCGCCAGATTGCGAACTTCGTCGGCGACTACGGCAAAACCTCGACCCTGCTCGCCAGCGCGTGCAGCTTCAATGGCTGCGTTAAGCGCCAGCAGGTTGGTCTGATCGGCAATGCCCTTGATCACCTGAATAATATTGAAAATTCCTTCCGAGTCCTTGTCCAGCGTACGGATAACCTGCGCCGACAGCTGCGCCGAGCGGGCAATGCTGTCCATGTCACTGACCACCTGATGAATCACCCGGCCACCATTTTTTGCCAGTGTTTCAGCCTGATTTGCCATTTCCAGCGCGTGCCCGGCATGCCGGGTGATTTCTTCGATGCTCGCCGTCATCTCGCTGGTCGCTGCCGACATGGTGCCCGCTGCCGAGCTCTGCTGCCGACTGCTGTCGGCCACTTCATGGCAGCCACTGCTGAGCTGGCGGCTCATACCGCTGACGCCATGCGCGTTACTGCGCACCACTTCGATCATCCCCCGCAGGTCGCGCTGCATGACCGCCAGACTGCGAATCAGCATGCTGGCCTCGTCACGGCCACGAGGCTCGTTGATAGGTTCACTGAGATTGCCGTGAGCAATGCTATCGGCAATGCGGCTGGCAGAGGCAAGAGGAATCATGATGCTGCGGGTTACCCAACGGCCCTGAACCAGAAGCAGCAGGATACTGGCCACCAGCACCACAACCAGAGCGATGTTGGCGCTGCGGATTGCCTGACGGGCACCTTCGCCGCTTGCCTTGAAATTCCCCTCGATCAGGTCGCTGAGACTGGACATCTGCTCTTCCAGTTGCGTGAAGGCGCTGGTGAACGTGCCCAGTTCCTGTTGCGCTCGTTCCGGATTATCCAGAGCCAGACCGACAATACGCTCGCCACTGGCAATATAGGTATCGAGGCTGGGCTTGATCCTGTTCAGCTCCGCCTTGATCGCTTCGGTGATGGGAAGTTTGAGGTTATCGTTCAGCACAGCTCGAAAATGTGCAGCATGCTCATCAAGGGATTTCTGCACCTCTTCACGCGTGCTGTTGCTTTTGCCCAGGCCGACCAGCATCGCCGACAGCACATCGGCACGCAGCGCATCGTGCATCATGTCGGCTTCCAGATGATTGCTGAGCGCGGTCATGCTGACCTCGCTGTCGATCATCGCCGTCTCCGTGCGGGTATTGCCCACATAGTTGACCAGGCTGATGATCAGAGCCGTCAGCACGCTGGTGCCAATCAACAACAATAGACGTAGCTTTATCGACATCCTGATGTCCCCTGCGATCAGTGAAATAACATGAACTGCGGAGTGCTCTTATTCAGAGCTTATCGACGCCTGTTACCCGTAACTTGAACCCGTTTACAGTTTTTTACTGTATGAGTGCCCGCGAACGATCGATTACCCGGCCTGACGTCGACCTGTAACGCGGCTATGGTGAACTGTAATGAACTCACGCCCACCGCAGGAGCCAACCAAGTGTCTGACAAAAAGCCCGCTATCGATCTCACCTACCGACCACGCCTCGCCGACCTCAAGCCACTGCTCCCTTCGGCCGAATTGCTTGCACCGCAACCTCTTGCATCGCCACGCACCACACCGGCGAGCGAATTGCAGAAACGCGAATTGCAGAAACGTAAGGGGTATGTCGAGAATTTTCTCGGTGACTTCGTCGTGCCATGGCCCTCGACCGACGCGGAGCTGGCACCGGATGTCTATCCGCTGGACAACGCCGGAAATCGCCTCGATTACACCCACTTTTCAATCACCATGTCGCGCAGTCGGCGTCTTGCTCTGTATGTCGGTGTCAATATCGACGGTGCCAGCAGCGTCGAGGTCAAGCGTGGCAAGGATTCGTGGTCTTTTGATGGCAGGCTGCCTGCCGAGGCGCAGATCGGCGAAAGCCTGTACGCCGACAATCTGCTGGATCGCGGTCATCTGGTCAGGCGTCAGGCCCCTAATTGGGGCAAGGAAGCCGAAACGGCCAACAGCGATACCTTTCACTTCACCAACTGCTCACCGCAGATGGCCGCCTTCAATCAGAAGACATGGCTGGAACTTGAGGACTACATCCTTGAGAACACGCGACGCTGGAAATCCCGGGTAACCGTTTTCAGCGGGCCGGTGCTGCGCGAAGACGACCGCAACTACCGCAACCTCAAGATCCCTTCGGCATTCTGGAAGGTCGTGGCGTTTCTTGGCGACGACGGCAAACCTTCAGCCAGTGCCTACATGATCGACCAGAGCAGCGAGCTGGGTAAGCTGGAGATCGTATTCGGTCCACTCAGAACCTGGCAGCGCAGCGTCCTGCAGATCGAAAAACTCACTGGCATCAGCTTCGGCGACCTGGCCAGCTACGATGGTTTCTCCAACGAAGAGCGCCTGACCGGCACACGCATCGAAGCACAGATTCGCGGGCCGCAGGATATCCGGTTATAGCGCGTTATAGACAAGCCCTGAGATGCCGTAGAGTGGGCTTGTGCCCGGAAAGCATGGAGCTTCCGGGCTAATTGAAACAACGCTGAGCGCTCCGCGTGCGGTTCACTGGAAAGACAGTCAGCCCACACCGCGGCCCTATTCGAACTGCTGGCGATTCTCCGGGGTGATGAGTTTGAACGGTACCCAAATGACCGGAGATGCCAGTGTTTCGCCACGCGCCATGCTCAGCGCGGCATCTACTGCGCGGTTGGCCTGGCCGACCGCATCCTGAAACACGCTGACGGCCATCTTGCCCTCGGCCATCAGCTTCAAGCCGTCCGGGGTGCCGTCGATGCCGCCCACCAGATAATCCCTGGCATTCTTTCCGGCCTTCTCCAGCCCCATGATCGCACCGATCGCCATTTCGTCGTTGTTAGCCGCGACGATAGAGAAGTCCACACCCTGCTTGACCCAGTCAATCACGATTGTCGCGGCCTGGCTGCGCTCCCAGTTGCCGATTTTCTTCTGCACGACCTTCATGTTCGGGTACTTTGCGACCACCTTTTCCACGTCCTCGGTGCGCATGACCGACGACTTGTTACTCGGATCACCCACCAGAATCACCACGTTACCCTTGTAACCGGCACGACGGGCCAGCTCTTCCATTTGCAAAGTGCCGGACTCCAGTTCGTCAGAGCCGACAAATGCCGTCAGCGCAGGCCACTTGGCCGGTTCCGGATTGCGGTTGACGAATACCAGCGGAACCTTGGCCTCATTGGCCAGGCGCATCATTTCCGCTGCGCTTTTGCCGTTCACCATCGCGACAACGATGGCGTCGACTTTCGAATTGACCAGATTGCGGAATTGACGCATCTGCAGCTCGACGTCGTCCTGACCGTTCTCCATGAAGATGTCGGCATCCAGCAGCGCCACCTGCTTTTCCACCCCGTGGCGCAGAATGGTCTGAAAATTGTCGTTGTACTTGGCCATACCCACGCCGATCAATGGCGTGGCCGCCTGTGCCAGGCCCGCGACCAGCAGGCTTGCACTCAGGGAAATCGATAACCACTGTTTCATGTTCTGACTCCCGGGCATCAAACGCTGAAATGATGGAGCAGCTCGCGCTGATCCCTGGCCATTTTCGACAGGTCCTGACTGCTGCTCGCAGACTGTTCGGCACCGTCGGCGGCCTGCTGGGCAGAATCGTTGATGTGCGTGACCATGCGACTGGTTTCCTGCACCGTTGCGCTTTGCTGCTCGGTGGCAGCTGCGATCTGGATATTCATGTCGCGAATCGTGTCCACCGCCTCGCCCATTTCCACCAGCAACTGGTCGGCACCGGAAGCCAGCGTCACGCAGTGATTGGACTGGATCTGGCTTTCGTTCATCACCTGCACAGCAGAGTGGATCTTGCTCTGCATCTGGCCGATCATTTCCTGAATCTCGCTGGTAGAGGTCTGGGTGCGACTGGCCAGCGAGCGTACTTCATCGGCCACCACCGCAAAGCCCCTGCCCTGCTCGCCAGCGCGTGCCGCTTCGATGGCCGCGTTGAGCGCCAGCAGGTTGGTCTGCTCGGCAAT
Source organism: Pseudomonas sp. Pme6b (assembly GCF_058129925.1). NCBI lineage: Bacteria > Pseudomonadati > Pseudomonadota > Gammaproteobacteria > Pseudomonadales > Pseudomonadaceae > Pseudomonas > Pseudomonas sp. Pme6b. The sequence goes on along the minus strand of NZ_CM176704.1, from coordinate 2,764,305 downwards.
GGTACGAATGGCATCGACAATACCGTCAATGTTTTGCCCGTACTTCTGCAGCTCGTCGGTGACCGCAGACGCCTTGTTGACCTGTTCAGCCTGCTGACGAATGTTGACGATGGTTTCAGCCACGCGCTTCTGCACCTTGTTGGTCAGTTCGCTGGTGCTGTCCACCGCGCCACGCGTATCCTGAGCACGACGGGCCACTTCTTCCACGGTGCTTTCCATTTCATTCATGGCCGACGCGGCAGAATTGAGACGGTCTTTCTGCTCGTCGACCACGCGGGTGGTCTGCTCACTGATCTGGGCGTTCTGACTGGCAGTCAACGCCAGGGTGTCGGCAGAGCCGATCAACTGCCGAAACGTCTGTTGCAACGACTGGGTGAACTCATTGAGGTAACCGCCCAGCTCGCCGAACTCGTCGCGACGGCTGACATCGAAACGCACCCGCATGTCGCCGCTGGTGAGGGTCTTGAGCACCTCGCGAAACGCCGCCAATGGACGCCGAAGGCTGAACGCGACCCAGGTACCGATGACTGCCGCTGCAACTACCGCCAGCAGGCAAGCGATCAGCAGCAGGCTGAGGCTGGTGGCGATGGTCGAATCCGCACCCGCCTTGGCCTCGTTGGCCACCGCCAGTGACTGATTACCGAACTCGCCGATCTTGTCCAGTGTTGCCTGAAGCCGGGTTTCCGCCGCCTGGCGCTGTTTACCAACCTGCTCGGCGAGCGCCGCCTCCTGCCTGTAGGCCTGATAAACGCCGTCACTGCCGGTGAGGTCGTTGAGCAGGCGGTTGACCATCACACCAGCGATACGACCGCCGCGTGGATCTACTGCCGTGAGTTCGCGCGCCCGAGTACTGATTACCTCATCCTGCAGGTTGAGCACACGCTGCAAGGTCTGGATATCCGGCGTCGCCGCGTGGGCAGCCAGCCCCTCGTAGGATTTGCCGACTTCCAGCAACAGCTTTTCACCTGCGGCCACGTTATCCGCAGCCCCTGCACTGCGCTCGCGGGCAATGTAATCACGAAGATAACCGGTCAGTTGGGCGCCCTGGCTGCTGCTGTAGCCCTGCAATACCCGGCTCTGGAGTGACTGCAAAACGTGCTGTCGGTGACTGGCAATCAGAGTCTGCGCCTGTTCGGCATAAGCAGCGCTCAACTGACGCTGCTGATTCAGGTTGTCGCGCAGTTCAGCGCGATCGCCGATGTAGGCAGGCGTGCTGTCCAGCAACTGATTGAACCGGGCCATGCTGTCGTTGAAGGGCTGCTTGCCATCGTCAATCTGCTTGGGGTCATTGCTGACCAGAATCCCGAGCAGTGCCTGATTGGCGCGCAACACATGTACATAAAGCTCGCTCGCCGCCCTGCTCAAGGGTGCCGACTGCCCGGTAATGATGCTGATCCGGTCGCTTATGGAATGGGTGCTTTGGTAGCTGATACCTGCCATGGCGAGCAGCAGCACAACCAGCACGGCAAACCCACCGATCACTCGCTGAAGAATGGTCATGGCTATCCTCTTTTATTTTTATTGCGCCGAATCTGATCCGGGCCTGCGTAGAGAACGTCAGTCCGGAAAATGATCGGAGCTCAAGAGGGAATGTCGGCCGGGCGGAAGGCGACTTGAGGCATGGTTCACATTATTTTTATCGAAAAAAGGGCCGCCTGACCTGAAGAGTCACGCAGCCCTCTTACTACCCGAATGGAGATCAGCGGAAATGACGCGCTACCGCCTCCGGTGCATCGGGCACATCCATGTTGATCCTGCGCCATGCGGCCTGGGCGAAGCTGTATACCGAAAACGCGATCAGACCCAGCGCCACGATCAGTAGCACCAGACCACCGGCCGGCAGATCCTGCAAACCGTTGAGCGCATCCTTCATGCCAGGCGGGTGCATGGCCTTATAGCTGGAACCGCTTACGGCCAGCAACACTGCAATTTCGATAAACGCCACGCCGCGGGCGATCAGCCCGAAGCGCGACACCGGACGCACATATTTCATGACGTCTTCATCAGCCTCGAAATACTTCTCGAAGGACGCCTTGTAGCCCTTGATGATATGCACAATGCCCAGCGCCAGTGGCACCAGTGCCACGACGTAGACCAGCAGGTTGGAGTGATCCCAGGACAGAAGGGTTGCCAGCAGGTCCTTGGCCTGACCACCCGATGAGCCACCGGAGCTCTTGAGCCCACTGACCAGCAGGCCCAGCGCGAAAAACGCCAATGCCCCATAAGTAAAGCCGCCCACCAGAAGACCGCCACGAATCACCAGCCCCTTGAGTTCGCGGCCATGATGGTCCACATCACGCGTGGCCTGCAGCACACGCCATGCGGCGAACGCCAGTAGACCGACAATTACCACCCCGACCAGCACGCTGCCGAACGGCTGGCTCAACAAGGCTTCAAGACTGCTGTGGCTGTCGGCAGGCTGTGAAGATCCCTGCGCCGCCAGTACTGCGAACAAACCAATAATCAGATAAACAACACCACGGGCGGCATAACCGCCTCGTGCAAGTAGAACAAGGCCGCGTTGCGCCGACATAAATAACTATCCCTGAGAGTAATTACAGGAACAGACCCGGCATGTTCACAGGGGTTCGACCCGATTGACCCTTCAGGCAAACGTGGCGCCTCGCGTATTCACGAACACCGAGTAAAGTGAATGGCTGCTGGCCATGAACAGCCGATTGCCCTCTCGCCCGCCAAAGCAGACATTGGCGCAGCGCTCCGGCAAGCTGATATGGCCGATGGCATTGCCTTGAGGGTTGAACACTCGCACGCCGTCGAGTTTCTCCATATCGGCCTTGGGATCACCGTTACCGCCCCAGCCACACCACAGATTGCCGCTTTCGTCGCATTTGATGCCGTCGATGGCCGCGTAGTCCAGACCTTCGATGTGTTTACGCCGCTCGCCCAGCGTGCCATCTTCGTTGACCGCTATCGCCCAGATGAGGCCGTGGGGTTTGGCGCGCCCTTCGACCACATGCAAGGTTTTCTCGTCCGGCGAGAAGCACAAACCATTTGGATCTGCCAGATCATCGATAACCCTGGAGACCTTGCCGTTCGACGGGTCTATGCGATAGACGCCGAAGGGTTGCTCCTGCTTGACCTTTTGACCTTCATAGTTGCTTTCGGCCTGGAAGGTAGGATCGGTGAACCAGATAGACCCATCGCGTTTGCAGGCAATGTCGTTGGGCGAATTGAAAGGCTTGCCCTCGAAACTGTCGGCCAGCACGGTAATACGCCCGTTGTATTCGGTACGCGTCACCCGCCGTCCTTCGGTGGTGGTGCTCGACCCCTCACAGACCAGCAGCCTGCCCTGGCGATCGCGGCACATGCCATTGGAAAAGTTCGAATGCTCGCGGTACACCGACAGCTGACCCGTTACCTCGTCCCAGCGCATGATCCGATTGTTGGCGATATCGCTGACCAGCAAGTAGCGACCGTCTCCAATCCACACCGGCCCTTCGGCCCAACGCATGCCGCTGGCCAGCTTCTCGACGCTGGCATTGAATATTCGTATTTGGGTAAAGCTGTCATCCAGAACACTGACCAATGGGTCGGGGTAGCGCTGGAAAGACGCGGCAATGCGCCAATGGCGGCAACCGTGGCCGAAACAGCCAGTGATTGTTTCAGGAAGCCTCTACGGCTTTGGTCTGCGGTGGTGGTTAGGGGTGAGAAATCCATGGTGCGTCTCCTTGTTGTTATTTTTGGAACGGCGCCCGCCTTGCAGCCGCAAGGCATCCTACAAGATATCTTCAGTCACGACAGGGCTCTGGTAAACCTCCAATTCCCATGCCCTGCGTTTATCACCTTACTGATCTGAATCGACAAAGAGTTTTAGCCGCACCCCGTACAATAAATGTTGACGGCACCAACATCACCAATACCATTATGACAAGAAGCATGAACTCTCCATTTTCTCCGCCGATTATACCCAAAGCACTTGCAGCCGAAACATACATATCGAGGCCTGTTTCAGTTTGAAGCAGCCAGCCCATCAGGCCTAGCGCGACAAGCCATTTAGTGAGCAGCGCAGCCAACACTAAAATTAGCGTGCTCTTTGTGATGAGCTTCATTATTTTTTTCATTGAGATATCTCCACTATTCGCTAAAAGCAGACACATCTATTACGCCATAGTACTTCAGATTCGTCCCCGGAAGAATTTCGCCATGCTGACTGCGAAGAAAATTTTTAAGCTCATCGAATCCAATCTGAGAGTTAAGAGTGATACAGCCTTGGCTTATACCACGCGGCCCAACGGGATGAAGCCTAAACGCGCCTCGTCTTATGTTATCAATGGTTGTCTGATCATCAACCTCTCCATCATCTCTGTAAAGACCAAACCACTCCCCCCCTATCTGTACCAGCTAAAAAGTCCTGTATAGGCTCTTTAATCCAACCAAGACTACCCCCACTTTGCCGATCAACAATAAAATATCGAACAACTGGAATTGCACCCTTTCCCTCCACAGACTGATACTTCGGACTGTTGACAAAAGGGACGCCCATACCCGAGAAAGCTTCATAGGTAGCTTGCCCGCAACGCAAATTGCTTACAGGCTCACCATTTAAAGAAAAACTGCAGTACGCGATATTAGGATTATTGGTATTTCCAGACATGCGACGCCCGTCCCTTGCCAAAATCAAGCGTAAACCTTATTTTTTATACCATCCCATCCGCCAACAACTTGCCCGCCACCTTGACCGTCGGAGCGCTTTTGCTGAGTATAAAGCATTTTTATTCGCCCATAATTAAGGCGTATAGCTTCGGTTGGAAAACCATTCTCTACCGAACCATTACCATTGAGAGATACCGACGAAAGTATAACCTCTTCAAGTTTAATCTCTAGGTATTTTATTTTTTCCGACCCCGCACGATTTACAGCAATAGTAACCTCTTTAAAATGCTTTCCACTACAGCAGGCCTCATGAAGCTTAGGTGTAGACTTGTCCACAGCCTTACGAAAGAAAAAATCGCTCATACTGGCTCGACCACTGCTTGCACCGCCGGCACTTGTTGCAGTCGCTGACGCTGACTGGCTGGCACCAATATCGAAATCAGAAAGCTCGATCCAATCTTTAAATACCGCATCAAGAGATTCGCCTGGAATACCCTCAATCTGCATATAAGTGTCAAGCACCATAGTAAAAACCCTATTAAAACGAAGAAAACCCTTTACTAACTGAGTCTTGTGATTTTGAAAGCCACTTATTAACCGCGTCAGAATCGTAAGCATTCGTGCATCAAGTAAAAGACTACATGAGCATACTCGCCAAAACCATCATCTTTATCTGAAGATGATGAAGGAATGATCGTCAAAAAAAGTTTAAATACAAACATCGATTTTTTTGCGTGCCGCATTCGAACTGGTTAAGTTACCTGTCAGCACGGTATCCAAAAAAATCATGATTGCTCGGTACTGCGAAGCTGCCGACAATTCAGGTATCGTACGCAGCTATCCCTTTTACTGCCCGAGCACACCAGATGCCCTCAAGCAAACGCGAGCAGGCCCGCACTGAGCGCCAGCTTGTTACAGCGCTGACGCATGCCTGTGAAACGGCCAAAACGGAAATGCCCGGTTTCTGCTGGCTGACTCACGAAGTTGATTACGCAGCCTTCCCTGCCAGCTTGCAGGTGGTATGGGTGTTCGACACGCTGGCCGACAAGAACACTGCGCTGGCGCGCGGGCTGATGGAGCGGATGATCGGTCTCACGGTAGAGGCACTTGACGATGCACAGGTTAGCCTGTCGAATGCAGCGGCTCATGTGCATGTCGACTGCGAAGAGCAGTGCCTGCGCGAGAACGGTGGCGACTGGCAGCAGCGTATCAAGCGCAAATACGCCAGGCGGAGTTGATATGGCCAAGGACATCGAAAACCCGTGCATTTCCGTGTGCCAGCTCAGCGGCGATCTGTGCGTGAGCTGCGGGCGTACCAAGGACGATATCCGCAAGTGGAGACGCATGAAACGTCCGGAAAAGATGGCCGCCGTGCAACGTGCCACACAGCGCATGAAAAGCCTGCAGAAAAAGAACGTGTGAAACCGAAAATTTCATCTTCGGTGCGGAAACTTCTTTAAAACGGCCCCGGTCAGTATTACCCGAGACTCGGCTACCTGGAGTCTGACGAATTACGGGAATTCCGCTCTTGGCCAGTCATGCAGATCGCCGCAACACCCTTTCACTGGATAGCCTGAATTTCTTCCTCGCCGATGTGCGCGACGGCCTGGGGCCTTACCTGGCGATCTATCTACTGGCCGTGCATAAATGGGACCCGGCCAGCATAGGCGTGGTGATGACCATCGCAGGTATTGCCGGGCTGCTGACCCAAACCCCTGCTGGCGCGCTTATCGACCGTACGCCTTACAAGCGCGCCATGATTGGTGTGGCGGCGCTGCTGGTGACCCTGAGTTGCCTGATTCTGCCTTTCACTTCGTCCTTCTCGGTCGTCGCCCTGACCCAGGCGCTGAGCAGCATCGCGTCCTCGGTGTTCGCACCGGCCATCGCGGCCATCTCTCTGGGCATAACCGGGCCGAAAGCCTTTACGCGTCGTACCGGACGCAATGAAACATTCAACCATGCCGGTAATGCCTGCGCAGCCCTGTTAGCGGGCGGCTTTGCCTACCTCTTCGGGCCTATTGCGGTGTTCTATCTGATGGCAGCGATGGCCCTGGCGAGTGTTATCGCGATCAGCTTCGTTTCTGCGGATGCCATCGATCACAACGTCGCCCGGGGTTTTGATGCGAACCACAACGCTCATGGAGCTCAGCCTTCCGGACTTGCTACGTTACTGAGCAACAAGCCGCTGCTGCTTTTCGGTATCTGTTGCGCACTGTTCCATCTGGCCAACGCAGCCATGTTGCCACTGGTCAGTCAGAAGCTTTCGCAAATCAATATGCAGATGGCGACGCCGCTGACCTCGGCGTGCATCGTTGCAGCCCAACTGGTCATGGTACCTGCGGCGCTGCTGGTGGGTATGAAAGCGGATGACTGGGGTCGCAAGCCGCTGCTGCTGGCAGGCTTTCTGATTCTGCCGATTCGTGGTGTGCTTTATACCCTGTCAGACGACCCCTACTGGCTGGTGGCGGTGCAGATGCTCGACGGTATTGGGGCCGGCCTGTTCGGCGCGCTGTTTCCATTGATGGTCAAGGACCTCACTCAAGGCAGCGGACGTTTCAATGTAAGCCTCGGGGCGCTGTCCACTCTGTTCGGACTGGGCGCGGCGCTGAGCAACGGCCTGGCAGGTTTCGTGGTACATGCAGCGGGCTACAGCGCTGCGTTCCTGACCCTCGCAGGTGTTGCGGCGGCGGCGTTTTGTCTGTTGCTGGTGGCCGTACCGGAGACACTTTCACGTTCGAATAATGAACCTGACCTCAAACCAGACCACGCGGTGAGCACTTAAATCTGTTTACGCCACCCGAACCTGCCAGCCTTCGCGCTGGCAGGTCACGATGACCAGCCCGCTTCCTGCGCCCTGCATCCCGCCTATCCAGCGCCCTGCCCCGTCCCATAGACCGCTGCGGCCTGCCGACTCCCAGCCGCCAGTCGGTGCACCGTGATTGGCCACCAGCACCGGCAGGTTATGACGTCGGGCATGCCCCGCGAGCAGCTCTGCATCCTGTGCATAGCCACCCGGCGAAATCAGTACGCTCGCTGCATACACCCAAGCGCCACCTGCTGCCATACGCTGCACATGCTCAGGCTGCGTGAAGTCGGCACACACGCACAGGCCGATCCGATGCTGATCAATGGACAGATAGCAGTCTTTGTTTCCCTCACTGAACACCTTGTCCTCACCGGGATGCAGGTATTGCTTGGCATAGGTAGTGACGTCGCCGTCAGCGGTGAAGGTCAGCGCACCAATCAGGATGCTGTCATTTGCTCCTTTGAGCGGTACGCCAATGGTGGTAACCAGGCGCAGCTTCATGGCCAACGCCTTAATCGGCTCAAGACGGGCGTCGTCCGCATGCAACGCCAGCGCTCGGGCCAGATCGGGTTCGTAGCCTGTCAATGAGAGCTCGGGAAACAGCAGGTAACTGGCCCCAAGATCAGCGGCGCGCTGCATGAACGCGAGGTGTCCGGCGAGGTTCTGTTCGATATCTCCCCTTGCAGAGCAGAACTGAGCAACAGCGAGTATCGGAAACTTCATGGACTCTCCTGAGAACACAGTGGTGACAAGTCGGACATTATCTAACACGCGCTGCCCGGTTCACACCTGGTTACATTTTCAACCACGACCAATGTTGTACGACGTCCTATCTTAGCTGGCAGTGAATGACATCTCATTACAATAAAAACGGAGATTCAACGCATGCCTCATACCCCGTCTCTCAAAGAAACAGCTACACCCGCCAGCGAACCTCGTCTCAAAAAACTCGCCAAACTGCTGGGCCCCGGCATCATCGCGGTGCTGTCCTGGCTGGGCGCGGGTGATCTGATCACATCGTCGGTGGCAGGTGCCAGTTATGGCTACGCCATGATGTGGGTGCTGGCGATTTCGCTGTTGCTCAGGTTCCTGATCGTCAACATCATTGCCCGCTTCCAGCTCTGCAATAACCAGGGCATGACCATTCTGCAGGGCTATGCGCAACTGCATCCGCTGTTTGCCTGGTTCATGCTGGGCTACGCGTTGTTGATGGGCCATCTGATCAACGCCTACATGATCAAGGGTGCCGGTGAAGCGCTTGCCATGCTGCTGCACATCAATCAGCCGTTGCTCTGCTCGGTTGCGGTGGTGATCGCCGTATGGCTGCTGGTGGGACGCAATATCTACACGATGATCGAAGGCGTCATGAAGGTATTGCTGGCAATCATGACCCTGGCGTTTCTTACCCTGGCGATCATGTCCGGTCCGGATGTCAGCGGCATCATCAAGGGCACTATCGGTTTCAGCATTCCACCCGATGAAGGCGTGCATGGGGCGCTGCTGGTGGCGGTCTCGGTGATCGGTGCCGTAGCCGGCTCCATCGCCAACTTCGTCCACCCTTACGTGATGCGTGAAAAAGGCTGGACCGGCCCCGAGCACAAACGTATTCAGCGCAACGATCTGCTGTTCGCCGTGATCGTCGGCATTATCATCAACCTGGCCATCTGGGTGGTGGGCGTCGAAATTTTGCGACCCAACGGTATTCAGGTGAACACTCTGGCTGATCTGGGCAAGGCGCTGGAGATATTCTTCGGCCCGCTGGGCTGGTACATCTTCTTCATCGGTGTGTTCGCCACGCTGTTTGCCAGTATTTCCGGCAAAACCACCGCCTTCCCAATGCTGATCACCGATGCCTTCCAGCACATTCGCCCGAAGCGTCGCGAACGCTACGGCAAAGTGTTCCACAACGACCCGATGCACAAATGGTTCATGCTGTTCATTCTGGTCACCCCGCTGATCTGGTCGCTGCCCGGCATGCCGGACTTCGTGACCCTGACGCTGGGCGTCAACGCACTGAACATCGTGGGGCTACCGGTCATCTCGCTGGGGCTGCTGATCATGTCCAATCAGAAGTCGCTGCTAAGCAAGGAATACCGCAACAACTGGTTCGAGAACATTGCGCTGACCTTTGCGACCGGACTGGCCTTGTGGGTGGCGTTTCAACTGGGGACAGAGTTGCTCGCCTGAGCAGATAGAACGCTACATGTGCGCTGAATAAACCTTCCTCGAGTCCATTTCCGTCCATGGAAATGGACTCGGTTTCAATGACCGAATCTTCCCCATATCTCAAGCCCTACCTTCACGCGTCAGGCTCCTGCTGATGGGTACAACTGTCACATCCCGCCAAAAACAAACAGAAATAATTCTCAACGGAGATGTTATATTGTATCCATTATCATCAGGAAGTCTCACATGTCGTCTCGTAGAATCGCGTCTCTGGCAGGCTTGGCAATCGGGGTTTTTGGCAATACCGGCTATGCGGAGGAACATCCGCAAACCATTGAACTGGAAAGCGTCAACGTAACCTCCGACTATCAGTACGAGACAGCCACCAGCCCGGTTCAGGGCTATCGCGCTACCCGTTCGGCCACCGCCACCAAAACCGATACCGCCATCCAGGACATTCCGCAGTCGATCAGCGTAGTGCCCGCTTCGGTGCTCAAGGACCTGGGCAGTAACAGTGTCGAGCGCGCGCTTGAGTTTGCCGGGGGCGTGTCGAAGCAAAACAACTTCGGAGGCCTGACGCTCTACGAATACAGCATCCGCGGCTTCACCACCTCCGAATTCTACAAGGACGGCTTCAGCGCCAACCGCGGCTACCCTGCCACGCCGGATGCCGCCAACATCGAGCGTATCGAAGTGCTCAAAGGCCCCGCTGCCAGTCTGTATGGCCGTGGCGACCCTGGCGGGACGGTCAACATTGTCACTAAAAAACCCCAGCGTGAAGCATTCACCACCCTGCAAACTAGTGCGGGTAGCTGGGATCGCTATCGCACCGCACTGGATGTCAACACACCGCTGGATGAGGAAGGCAGGCTGCTGTCTCGCGTCAATCTGGCCGTCGAAGACAACAACAGCTTTCGTGACCATGTCGAAAGCAAGCGGGTCTTCGTCGCCCCCTCATTCAGTTGGCAGTTGAACCCCGACACCAGTCTGTTGGTGGAAACCGAATTCGTGCGGCAGACATCGACTTTCGACCGGGGTGTGGTCGCCCCCAACAATAAATGGAGTGGCGTGTCCCGCTCGACCTTCCTCGGCGAACCGGACGACGACATCGATAACGACAACAACATGGTTCAGTTTGCCCTCGACCATCAACTCAGTGATGTGTGGTCGCTGCGTCTGGCCAGCCACTACAAGCAAGGCGAAATGTCAGGTTTTGCCAGCGAGGCACGCTCCCTGAATGCCGACGGTCGTACCGTCAACCGTCGTTACCGCGAACGCGACAACAACTGGCACGACAGCATCACCCAACTGGAATTGCGCGGCCATTTCGACGCGGTCGGTCTGGAGCACGAAGTGCTGATCGGCACCGAATACGAGAATTACCGTAAGAACGAGCGGGTGACTACCATTGCAGGCAGCCCATACGCCATCGACATCTATAACCCGGTGTACGGCCAGCCGAAACCCAATGGCGCGCGTTCCGGCACTGATTTCTACGAGCACATTGAAAGCCGTGCGCTGAACCTGCAGGACCAGATTGTCTTTACCGACAAGCTGCGCGGGATGATCGGCGCGCGCTACGAGCACTTCGATCAGCAGGTCGATGACTTCACCACCAATGCCACCTCCGGTCAGCGTCACGACGCTTTCACCCAGCGCGCCGGGCTGCTTTATCAGCTCACACCGCAGGTTGGGCTGTTCGCCAACGCGTCCACCTCGTTCAAGCCGAACAATGGCCTGGACGCCGCCGGCAAAACCTTCGACCCGGAAGAAGGCATCGGTTATGAGGCCGGGATCAAGAGCGAACTGTTCGACAACCGCCTGAGTACCACCCTCGCCGCCTTCCACATAGAAAAGGAAAACGTTCTGGCCCTGGACCCGGGCACCGACACAAATCGCGCCGTGGGCAAGGCCCGCAGCCAGGGTTTCGACATGCAATTCACCGGACAAATCACTGACGCGGTGCGGATCATCGGAGCATTCGCCTACATTGATGCCGAAGTCACCAAGGGCGACCGGACCATCCCGGCAGGCAGTCGCATCCTCGGGGTCGCCAAACACAGTGGCAGCCTGTTGAGCGTCTATGAATTTCAGGAAGGCGTATTGCGCGGTTCGGACGTAGGCGCGGCATATACCTACGTCGGCGATCGTTCCGGCCAGTCCGGCACCGACTTCGAGCTGCCGGCCTACCAGACCGTCGACCTGCTGGCTCACTATAAAGCCAGCGAGAACGTGACAGTGGGCTTGAACCTCAACAACATTTTCGATGAAAAATACTACGAGCGCTCCTACAGCAATTACTGGGTCGCGCCCGGCGAACCGCGTAACTTTACGGTCAGCCTGACACTCGGCCTTTGACTCCTGTAACCCTCGCTTCACAACAATAAGGATGCACCATGCTGTCAACAAAACCTTTCGTGGCCCTGGGCCTGCTCGGCGCATTGTTCGCCAGTCAAGTGAACGCACACGGCCTGTGGACCGAACAGCGGCGCGGCAATATCGAGGTGGTCTACGGTCATGGCGCGGAAGACAACGCGTTCAAAGCGCAAAAAGTCAGCGGCGCATGGGCGTATGACCAGCAGGGCAAAATGATCCCGGTGACGGTACAACGCCTTGAGGATCACGCGCGACTGGTGCCGCTCAAGCCGCCCGCCGTGATGACGGTGGCGCTGGACAACGGCATGTGAACACGCAACGCCGAGAAAAAGTGGATCAACGAAGGCCGTAGCAAAGTGCCCAATGGCACCGACTCGATTCATACCTTCAAATACAGCGTGGCAATCTACGCAGAAGACGCGCACCTGCCCTCGTTCAGCAAACTGAATTTTGTGATCGTGCCACAGGCTGATCCATTGAAGGTCGGGGTTGGCAAACCCTTACCGGTACGCGTACTGATCGACGGTAAACCCGCTGCCGGTATCAAACTGATCGGCGATTACCGCAGCGCACCGGATGTCGTCAGCGCCGAAACCGACGCCCAGGGCCTGGCCAGCGTGATCGTGCGCAACGAAGGGCTGAATATCATCGCTGCCGAGGTCACGCAGCCGGTCAAGGATAATGTCGATATCGCCGAGCGTGGCTTGTTTACCTCATTAACGTTTGTCGGTGAGGCGCATCACGACTGACCCTTACTGCTTCCTGAAAACGCCTGCCTTGGGCGTTTTCTGCCTCAGGGTAACTGAAAAAAAGGCACCCGCTCCCCACCACGCCAGCCCCCCATATTCCCTTTAGTAAACAAAGTTTCCAGAAACCCCTGGACGCTGCTCTTCCTTTCGCCTATAAAACAGCCTTCAAGAATATTAAATTCCTGTAGAGAATTTTATTCGCCACTCAAAAACCTCTGTATCTGACTTTTGCCCCCTTTGCCGAGCTGCCGCCCTATTCCAGAGGACAAGCCATGCAACACGAGAAGAACCATTTCATCCTGAAGATCAGCTGCCCGGCGACCTCCGGCATTGTCGCGGCAGTGGCTTCCTGCCTGGCTGGCAACGGCTGCTACATCGGTGAAATGGCCCAGTTCGACGACGAGTACAGCGGCACCTTTTTCATGCGCGCAGTGTTTCGCTTCAACGACGGTCACGACGGCGACATCCAGCAGTTGAAAACCGGTTTCGATGTGGTGGCCAAAGACTTCGCCATGCAGTGGGAACTGCATGACACGCGTCGTCCGATGCGCGTTTTGTTGATGGTCAGCAAGTTCGATCACTGCCTGACAGACCTGCTGTACCGCTACCACAAGGGGGAAATGGACATGACCATCACCGCCATTGTGTCCAACCACTTGGACTTACGACCGATGGCCGAGCGGGAAGGCATTCGTTTCATTTACCTGCCTGTGAGTAAAGAAACCAAGGCTGCGCAGGAAGCTGCGCTGATGAAGGTGGTCGACGAAACCGGTACCGAACTGGTGGTGCTGGCGCGCTACATGCAGATTCTCTCCGACGACCTGTGCAAGCAACTGGCGGGGCGGGCAATCAACATTCATCACTCGTTTCTGCCAGGTTTCAAGGGCGCCAAGCCGTATCACCAGGCTTATGAGCGCGGCGTGAAATTGATCGGTGCCACTGCGCATTACGTCACCAGCGACCTGGACGAAGGCCCGATCATCGAGCAGGAAGTGCAGCGTGTCGATCACTTCTACCTGCCTGAAGACCTGGTCGCAGCAGGCCGTAATAACGAAACCATCGCGCTGTCGCGGGCAGTCAAGTACCACCTTGAGCATCGGGTGTTTCTCAACACTGACCGAACGGTGATCTTCCGATGAGCGCGCGCATCATCGATGGCAAGGCAGCCGCCGCTCGTGTTCTGGAACAGGTCAGCACCGAAGTGAAAATCTTGAAGGCCGACGGCATCGAACCGGCACTGGCGGTCATTCTGGTCGGTAACGACCCGGCCAGTGAGGTGTATGTGCGCAACAAGATCCTGCGCGCCGAGGAAGCAGGCATTCGTTCGCTGGAGCACCGCCTGCCTGCCAAGAGCAGCCAGGCACAGGTGCTGGCGCTGATTGCCGAACTGAACGCCGACGACTCGGTAAACGGCATCCTGCTGCAACTGCCACTGCCGTCGCACATGGAAGAAGCCCGCGCCTTGCAGGCCATTGATCCGGGCAAGGACGTCGATGGCTTTCACAGTGAAAACGTGGGCGGCCTCAGCCAGGGACGCAGCGTACTGACGCCCTGCACGCCCAGCGGCTGCATGCACTTGCTTGAAGAGACCTGCGGCGATCTGAGCGGCAAACATGCGGTGGTTATCGGTCGCTCCAATATCGTCGGCAAACCGATGGCCGCCCTGCTGTTGCAAGCGCATTGCTCGGTGACAGTGGTTCATTCGCGCAGTACCGACGCCAAGGCCTTGTGCCAGCTGGCAGACATCGTCGTCGTAGCAGTGGGTCGCCCGCGCATCATCGACGCCAGTTGGCTCAAGCCCGGCGCAGTGGTGATCGATGTCGGCATCAACTGCATCGAGGATCAAGGCCGCAGCCGCCTGGTGGGCGATGTCGATTTCGACAGCGCCCTGAGCGTGGCTTCTGCCATCACACCGGTACCCGGTGGCGTCGGGCCGATGACCATCGCCTTTCTGATGAAAAACACAGTGACTGCTGCCAGGCAGCAAGCCCTCGCACAGCGCAGCCAATCGGAGGCCGTATGCCTTTCAACCTATTGAAATACGGGCTCAGCCCGGAGTATCCGGTCGAGGTGGATCTGCCTGCGCCCAAGGAACTCAAGCCTTCCTACGACGTGGTGATCATCGGCGGCGGTGGTCATGGCGTGGCGACCGCGTACTACCTGTCGAAATACCACGGCATCACCAATATCGCCGTGCTGGAAAAAGGCTATCTGGGCGGCGGCAACACGGCGCGCAACACGGCGGTTATCCGCTCCAATTACCTGACCAGCGAAGGTGTGAAGTTCTATGCCGAGTCGGTGAAGATGTTTCAGGGCCTGTCCAACGAGTTCGACTTCAATATCATGTATTCGGAGCGCGGCCAGCTAACCCTCGCGCATACCGACGCCACCGTACGCTCGTTCCGTCAGCGCGCCGAGGTCAATAAGCATTTCGGCGGCCGCACCGAAATGATCGACCGCCAGCAGATCCACGAACTGGTGCCGAGCCTCAATCTGGACCCTGGCCATCTGCCGGTGCTCGCGGGCCTGTGGCATATCGACGGCGGCACCGCACGTCATGACGCGGTGGCCTGGGGCTATGCCAAACAGGCGGCCAAGCGCGGCGTCGAGATTCATCAACTGACCGAAGTGCAGGAACTGGTAATCGAGAATGGCGCCATCATTGCTGTGAAAACCAATCGCGGCACCATCCAGTGCGGTTGCGCCGTACAGGCGGTCGCGGGCATGAGTTCGCAGATGATGAAAAAGGCCGGAATTCGCTCACCGATCCAGACCTTCCCGCTGCAAGCGATGGTCACTCAACCCTTCAAGCCGTTCCTCGACCCGTTGGTGAGTTCGTCCGCCCTGCACTGCTATGTCCAGCAGACCAGCCGTGGCGAGGTGGTGTTTGGCGGCGGCTCGGACCCGTATCCACTGTTCAACACGCGCTCGACGCTGGACCTCAAGGAAAGCCTGCTGGCCCACGCCATCGAGATGTTTCCGTTTCTGGCCAACGCCAAATTGATGCGCCAGTGGGCCGGAATCACCGACATGACCCCCGACTACAGCCCGATCATGGGCCTCTCGCCGGTCAGGAATTATTACCTGGACGCAGGCTGGGGCACATGGGGCTTCAAGGCGACGCCGATCTGCGGCAAGACCATAGCCGAACTGGTGGCCAGTGGCGGCAAGGTGCCTGAGTTGATCAGGCCATTCGCGCTGGAACGCTTCTCGACCTTCCAGCAAGTCAACGAAATGGGCGCGACAGCGGCCAGCCACTGACGGAGAGCGACACATGAAAATCATGACCTGCCCGCTCAACGGGCCGCGCAACATCAGCGAATTCACCTACGGCGGCGAATTCAAGCACATGCCTGACCCGCAAACCTGCAGCGATGCGCAATGGGCCGATTACGTGTTCAACAGTGAGGACACCCTGGGCGTGGTGCGCGAGTGGTGGATGCATAACCCGTCCAGCTACTGGTTTCTGGCCGAACGTCATACCGGCAGCGACGAGATCATTCGCACCTTCGACCCGCGGGAAATATTTACCGCACGTATCGACTTCGCTCCCCTCCCATCCAAGGAGATCGCAGGATGACCACCCCAGCCCGCTTGCCCGAGCCCATGGGCCTGCTGATCGATCGCAACCAGCCGCTCACCTTCAGCTTCGATGGCAAAACGTATCAGGGCCTGCAAGGCGACAGCATTGCCAGCGCACTGCTGGCCAATGGTCGCTTTCTGCTCTCGCGCTCGTTCAAATACCATCGCCCGCGCGGACCGCTGAGCATGGCCGGACAGGACGCCAACAGCCTGATCCAGTTGCCACACGAGCCTAACGTGCTGGCCGACACTTTTGTCTTGCAGGATGGCTTGCAGGCAACCGGACAGAATTTCAGCGGCTCGCTGGACCACGACAGGGACGCCTGGCTGGGCAAGTTCTCGAAGTTCATGCCGGTGGGTTTCTACTACCGCTCGTTCTACAAGCCCAAAGGCATGTGGAAAGTCTGGGAGCCGATCATTCGCAGGAAAGCGGGCCTCGGCGTGCTGGATCTGGACTTTCAGCCTGAATACTACGACAAGGCGTACCTGTTCACAGATCTGGCGGTAATCGGTGCAGGACCTGCCGGGTTACAGGCGGCTCTGACCGCAGCCAACGCCGGAGCCAGGGTGCTGTTGATCGAACAGCAGCCGATACTCGGAGGTTCGCTGACTTACGCGCGCTTCGATATCGACGGTCAGCGTGCCGGGCAACTGCGGCGCGAACTGGTCGACGCCGTGCAGGCGCACGCCAATATTCAGGTCCTCACACAGGCCACTTGCAATGCCTGGTTTACCGACAACTATCTGCCAGTGATTCAGGGCAAGCGTCTGTACAAGGTGCGCGCTACGCAATGCCTGGTGTGCAGTGGCTCGTTCGACCAGCCGGTTATTTTTCGCAACAATGATTTGCCCGGTGTGAT
The DNA here is from genome assembly GCF_058129925.1 of Pseudomonas sp. Pme6b. Lineage (NCBI taxonomy): Bacteria > Pseudomonadati > Pseudomonadota > Gammaproteobacteria > Pseudomonadales > Pseudomonadaceae > Pseudomonas > Pseudomonas sp. Pme6b. The sequence continues at coordinate 2,747,152 of NZ_CM176704.1, read as the reverse complement.
GCTGACCAGCGCCGTGCAGCGTCTGATCAGGCTGTACGCAGTCAAGCCCGGCAAGCGCGCGGTGGTGCTGACCGGCAATGATGACGGTTACCTCGCTGCACTGGATTTGCACGATCAGGGTGTCGAAGTGGTCGCGGTCGCCGACATGCGCGCCAATCCGTCGGATCGGGGATTGCAGGTTGCGCTGGAGCAACGCGGCATCGTCTGCCACATGAGCACCACCGTGTATGAAGCGCTGCACGAGAAAGGCATGCGTCACGTAAGCGGGGCCGAGCTGCGCAAGATCACCGGCCAGGGTCAGGTGGCCAACAAGGGTTTGAGTGTCGAGTGCGACCTGCTGTGCATGTCCGGCGGCTACATGCCGGCCTACCAGTTGCTGTGTCAGGCGGGCGGCAAGCTGGCCTATGACGATCGGCAGGCCGAGTTCGCGATCAGCAGCCTGCCGCAGAACCTGGGCATCGCTGGTTCGGTCAACGGTTATCACGCGCTGGATAACGTGCTGACCGATGCGGCGAATGCCGCCGCCGGGGTGCTCTCGGCGCTAGGCCTGGAATCGACCGACAAACCGGCCGCACTGCGCAGCGAAGCGCAGGTCAACTTTGCCTGGCCGATTTTTCCGCATCCCGAAGGCAAGGATTTTGTCGATTTCGACGAAGACTTGCAGGTGCGCGATATCGTCAATGCCACCCGCATTGGCTATCGCGACATTCAGTTGGTAAAGCGTTATTCCACTGTCGGGATGGGGCCGTCGCAGGGTCGTCACTCAGCGTTGCCAACCGCACGACTGGTGGCCGCGTTTACCCAGCGCAGCATCAGCGAAACCGGTGTGACCACTGCCCGGCCGCCCTTCGAGGCAGAGAAACTGGCGCACGTCGCGGGACGGGCCTTCGACCCCTACCGCCAGACGCCCATGCACCAACGGCATGTGCAGGCAGGCGCGAAGATGATGCCGGCCGGGATCTGGCAGCGTCCAGCGTTCTATGGCAAGCCATCGCAACGCGATACCTGCATGCAGCAAGAAGCACTGCATGTGCGCAACAAGGTCGGGATTATCGATGTGTCGACACTAGGTGGCCTGGACGTGCGCGGACCCGATGCCGCCGAGCTGCTCAACCGCATGTACACCTTTGCGTTCCTCAAGCAGCCGGTCGGGCGTTCACGCTATGCGCTGATGACCAACGAGCAAGGCGTGGTCATTGACGACGGCGTTTGTGCACGCTTTGCCGACCAGCACTTCTACGTCACCGCCACCACCAGCGGTGTGGATCGCATCTACCAACAGATGCTCAAGTGGAATGCCCAGTGGCGTCTGAATGTGGACATCACCAACGTCACAGCGGCCATTGCTGCGGTCAACGTGGCGGGCCCGGATTCACGCAAGGTACTGGAGCAAGTGTGTACCGACCTTGATCTGTCCGCCGCAGGTTTCCCCTATCTGGGCGTGCGCCTGGGCACTGTTGCCGGCATCAAGGCGCGGCTGTTGCGAGTCGGTTTCGTCGGCGAACTGGGCTACGAAATCCACGTTCCGGCCCGGCATGCCCTGACACTGTGGGACGCGCTGACCGAGGCTGGCAAGGCGTTTGATATGCGTCCGTTCGGCGTCGAAACTCAACGTCTGTTACGCCTGGAAAAAGGCCACGTCATCATCAGCCAGGACACCGATGGCATGACCCATCCAGCCGAAATCGACATGGGCTGGGCGGTCAGCCGGAGCAAGCCGTTCTTCGTCGGCCGCCGCTCAGTGGATATCCTCGAAGCCCAGCCACAGAAACGCAAGCTGGTGGGCTTCACCCTGTCCAAGGCCAGTCCGCTGCCGCTTGAAGGTCATCTGGTGCTCAAAGGTCCGGACATCAGTGGCAACGTGACCTCCTGCGAATACTCGTCAACCCTCGGCATGATTATCGGCATGGCTTATGCCGCGTTCGACCAAAGCACACCCGGCCAGCAGATCCCGATTCGCGTCGAAGACGGTGTGGTGGTTCAGGCGACCGTCGTGAAAATGCCCTTCTTCGATCCTGAAAACCAGCGCCAGGAGCTCTGAACCATGAATAGCCTTATCCAGGACCGCCCGGTCAGAGCTGGCGCGCCCTCACTGTGCACACTGCAAGACCTGACCGATCTGCCGCGCGTGGGGTTTCGCGGTACGCAAAGCGCCGAATACCTGACAGCACGTGGTTTCAGTCTGCCCGACACGCCGAACCGCGCGGTTACTCAGGCCGACGGCAGCCATGTTGCACGTCTTTCGCAGACCGAATACCTGCTGCTCGGCAGCCCGCTTGATAAAGGCCAGCGCATAGCCGATGAGGAAGCCCGTTGGGAACTGGACCATAACGCCAACTACCTGCTGCCTCGCGAAGACAGCCATGCGTGGCTGCAACTGAGCGGCCCGTGCATCCCCGAGGTGATGGCTAAATTGTGCGGCGTGGACCTGCGTCCGTCAGCATTCGCAGTCGGCTCGGTGGCGCAGACCTCGGCAGCGCGAATCAATGTGATCGTGATCAATGTTGGCGCGCAGAGCGAACCCTGTTTTCAGATTCTCTTTGATCGGGCTTCACTGGCTTACTTCAAGGAAGCGATGCTGGATGCCATGACCGAGTTTGGAGGGCGCCTCTCATGAACAACGGGTTACTGCTTCAGTGAATAAAGGCCGTTTCGTGCTCATGAACGACAACAAGTGTCTGTTACCGCCAAGCCGCCTAAAGAATGCTGGCAAAAAGTCGTTGACCTCTTGGTAGACCATAAGAGCGACCCTCAGCTCAATGCCTCGGGTCGCAGACTGCATCCATGCAGCACCCGACACTTGCGGCAGTAACACGCCCCCCGGAGCTCAAATGAATATCAAACAGAAATTGACGTGGGCGTTCGCAGTCATTGCGTGCTTGCCCATATTAGTCGTCGCCGCCATCGTGGTCGTGAACCTGCGCGACAAGGCGACCAGTGATTTCGTGGACAGCAGCGCACGCGAGATTCGCCAGGTCGACAATGCCATGCAACTGTTTTTCGACGGCATTACGCAGAACGTCAATTACATCGCGGCGCACCCGCTGATCGCCGGGGCGAGCGATGATTTCCGCAACTACATGGGCGCAACGCCTCCCCCGCAGTCCGAGAATGACAGGCAGGCGACCGAGCTGTTCGCCAATATCGCCAAGGCTCACCCGGCCTACTCCTACGTCTCTTACGGGTTGATCAACGGCAGCTACATCATGACGCCGGAAGACCCGAAAATGAGCAACTACGACCCACGTGTTCGCCCGTGGTACAAGACCGCAATGGCCAATGCTGGCAAAACCGTGCGCAGCGATGCCTATTACTGGGCCAACGATGACGCGGTGCTGGTCAGCACCATTCGGGCGATCCCCAATAAACTGGGCAACCCTGGTGGCGTGGTCAATATCGACGTATCGCTCAAGCAACTGACCAACATCGTCAAGCAGATCAAGCTCGGCGAAAGCGGCTACCTGATGCTGATGGAAAAGAACGGCACCGTGCTGGTCGATCCCAAACAGCCCGAGCATAACTTCAAGAAACTGGGTGAACTGGGCGACGGTTTCACCGAGCTGGCCAAAACCGGCAGCGGTCTGGTCGAGGTAACACTCAACGGCGAACGCTACATGGCCAACGTGTACCCGTCCGAGCAACTGGGCTGGAACTTCATCGGTCTGATCAAACAGGACGAAGTGATGGCCTCGGCCACCCGCCTGACCTGGCTGATCGGCGTTATCGCTGCGGTATTGGCGGTGGTCTTTGCGATTGTCGGTGCCAGCTTTGCCAGCGTCATCGTGCGTCCGATCCACAGCGTGTCGAGCGGCCTGGAAGGCATTGCTGGCGGCGAAGGCGACCTGACCCAGAACCTCGCCGTGCGCGGCAAGGATGAAACTGCGCAACTGGCAGGCTGGTTCAACAAGTTCCTTACCGCGATTCGCAACCTGATCCAGCACATCGGCCAGGCTGCCGGGAAGATTCTTGAAGCCTCACACAGCTCCACCCGTGTCTCCAACGACATGGCCGAAGCCGCTGGACGTCAGCGCGAGGCGGTGGACATGGTCTCCACGGCCTTCCATGAAATGGTCGCCACCTCCAACGAAGTCGCTCGTTCCTGCAGCCAGGCCGCCGATTCGGCCGACAGCGGTCAGCAGCAGGCGCGTGAAGGTCAGCGACAGATCGACGATGCGGTGCGCAGTGTCGACCAGCTCAGCGAGGAACTCACCCGCTCGGCCAAGGACATGACGCAACTGGAAAAGGACAGCGCAGGCATTCAGTCGATCCTCAACACCATCCGTTCGATTGCCGAGCAGACCAACCTGCTGGCCCTCAACGCGGCCATCGAAGCAGCTCGCGCAGGCGAGCAGGGTCGCGGCTTTGCCGTGGTAGCCGACGAAGTCCGCGCGCTGGCCAAACGTACCTCGGACTCGACCGCCGAAATCGACAACCTGCTGGGCAATCTGGCCAAACGCACCGCTTCGGTGGCGCAACAGATGCACGCCAGCCTCGACGTGTCGCAGCAATCGGTGACCAAGATCGGGCAGGCACGCAGCAGCTTCGGGCAGATCCGTGAGTCAGTTGATGTGATTCGCGACATGAACACCCAGATTGCAACCGCCGCCGAAGAGCAGCATCAGGTGGCCGAAGACATCAACCGTCACATCAGCCAGATCCATGGCGACGCCCAGTTGATCGCCGACCTCTCGGACTCCGCCCGTGCGGATTCCAGAAGTCTGGAACTACTGTCCAGCGAACTCGACGGCCTGGTGCGCAAGTTCAAGACCTGATACTGCACACTCGGAGCGTGAGAAACGATAGGTGTCTGTGTGTCCCCTATCGTGCCCATGCTCCGCGTGGGCATGCCGTTCTGGACGCTCTGCGTCCTTTGCGCAGCAGGTGATCCAACCTCAAGGCTCTGCGCCGCTCCTCTCAAACCATTCAGTCAGAAAATCCAGCATGGTGCGCAAGGTGGCCGACTGGTGATGCCGCGAGGTGTAGATCGCGTGGATGCCCAGCGCCCTTGGCTGGTGGTCGGGCAGCACCGCGATCAGCTTGCCACTTGCAATCAGCGGCGCTGCCGAATGCACCGGTTGCAAGGTGATCCCCGCGCCAGCCACTGCGGCCTCCAGCAACACCACTGAATCGTTGGCGCTGAGGTTGCCGCCCACCGGAACGCTGAGCGGCAACTGCTGCCGGGTGAACTCCCACAGGCTCTTGCCGAAGTACGAATAGGTCAGGCAGTTGTGTGCAGCCAGTTCTTGCGGACTGGAGGGAGTGCCGTGCATGGCGAGGTAGGCTGGAGAGGCACAGACAACCGAATCGCAATGCCCCAATGGACGGGCAATCACATTGGGGTCCAGCTGATTGGTGATGCGGATTGCCAGATCGATGCGCTCGCTGACCAGGTCCACGGCCTCGTTGCCAATCAGCAGATCCACCGAGGTGCCGGGGTAGCGTTGCAGGTAAGCCGTCACCGCTGGGGCCAGAACCGCCAGTGCCAGTGACTGCGAACAGGCAATACGCAGCATGCCACGCGGCTCATCGACTTGCGTATCGGCTGCCAGCGGCACTGCGTCAGCCAGCTCGACAAGCCGCTGGCAACGCAGCAACGTCACCTGTCCGGGCGCAGTGAGCCCCAGCTTGCGCGTGGTGCGGTGCAGCAAGCGCGCTCCCGCCCAGGTTTCCATCTGCGCCAGATAACGGGTCACCATCGCCCGTGACATGTCCAGCGCCTCAGCGGCAGCAATGAGGCTGCCGCGTTCGTTGATGGCCATGAACACCCGCGCCGCCATGATCCGATCCATGATTCATCCGATATAAGCAATCAATAGTTGCCAATATTGAGGCTTTTGTTTCATTTTAAGCAACATAAGATAACGACCTCAGTCTTGCTCTATAAAAAGGTCGTACCCCATGCTACGCAATTCCCTGCTTGCTCTATCGTTCGCGGTGCTATTCCCGCTTGCAGCCCAGGCCGCTGATCCACTGGCGATCGAGGTCTACAATCCGGCCGAAAAAGCCATCTTCCCGGTGTCATCCGAACTGATCACCGGCAAGCATGATGCGGTGCTGATCGATACGCAGTTTCAGCGTAACGATGCTCAGGCGCTGGTAGAGAAGATCAAGGCCAGCGGCAAGAAACTCACTACCGTGTACATCAGCCACAGCGACCCGGATTACTACTTCGGGCTGGACGTCATCAAAGCTGCTTTCCCCGATGCGAAGATCGTTGCCAGCGCTCCTACCGTGAAAGCGATCAAGGCGTCGATGCAGGGCAAGCTTGCCTACTGGGGACCGATTCTCAAGGACAATGCTCCGGCCAGACTGGTCCTGCCAGAGGTGCTCAAGGGTGACCATCTTACCCTTGAGGGTCAGCCATTACAGATCAAAGGCCTGAACGGCCCGGCCCCCGAGCGCAGCTACGTATGGATTCCATCGCTCAAGGCGGTGGTCGGCGGCGTCGTGGTGTCCAGCGGCATTCATGTATGGATTGCTGATACCCAAAGCCCGAAATCGCGTCAGGACTGGCTCGCGACCCTCAAGGGCATTGAGGCGCTGAAACCGGTCACGGTAATTCCGGGCCATTATCTGGGCGAGGTTCCAGCGGGCACCAAGGCTGTGACGTTCACCGCCGACTACCTGAAGTCCTTTGAACAACAAGCGGCCAAAACCAAGGATTCCAAGGGCCTGATCGATGCCATGCAGAATGCCTGGCCACAACTGGCCGAACCGAGTTCGCTGGAACTGAGTGCCAAGGTCATCAAGGGCGAGATGAAGTGGCCGAACTGATCTGAAACCAGGGAACTGTTGCCGCATCGCCGCAGTTGCGCGCAGCAGTTCCGGGGTATGGTCAGACGCCCCCGTCAATCGCTATGCTGCACCCATGAATGCTCCCGTCAAAATCCGTAACCCCTGTCCGCCCGGCGCTTGCGACTGCGAGCGCGAACGGCTGGATGCGGAAGACGCCGACCTGCGCATCCTCAAGCTGACCCGTGATGCGGAAAACACGCTGCTTGAGCGCCTGAGCCGTGTCGAAAGCCTGAAGGATCTGGAGCACATGCAGCGCAGGATTTTCGAGCAACTGGGTGTGCGCGTCGAAATCGCACCGGGCTTCAACGAAGTACGCACCATGCGCGGCATCAGCATTGTCGTGCAGAAAAAGACCGGCCTGTGCCGCAAGACGCGCAAGTCGGTTGCAAGCGCAATCCGCAGTGCACTTGAGGCACGCCCGCAGATCGCCTATGAACTACTCAACGCCAACGACCTGCTACGCGACGCGTGAGTCAATACAGAGCCCGAACAGGCCTTTGAAACCATAACGCCCGATCTAAAACAGACCGGGCGTCATGTGCATTGTCCTGTTGACTGATCAACAGGCCCCCGGCGGAATACCACCCTTGTTGAAGTCCTTCAGGCGTTCCTTCTCTTCTGGCGTCGAGTGCGCAGGCACATCGTTTGCCGGTTCCGGCTTTTTCTCGTCTTTCTGGTCAGTCATGGTCATTCTCTCCGCTCGTGGACACTCAAAATAAGGCCACGCGCGAAGCATTCGGTTCCGATTGATTAGCGCGCTGCCACTCGTTCGGCGACATTGCACTCCAGTTGCCTGGCCAGCCCCTGCAAATCGAGCAGGGTTGCGCGCCAACTGCGTTCCTGACTGCCGACGCTGACCAGCGAGCGCACTCGGTCATTGACCGAGATCCCCTTGCCGGTATTGGCCTGCCAGCCCTGCTCGAGCATGGCCGGGTCGAACTGATTGAACGCGTCGATCGCATCGACCCGGCTCACGGCAAAACCGAAGCACAGGCGCTCGCCACGCACGATCAGGACACGGGACGCTTCACACGGGGTTTGCGCCCCCTCGCCCAGCAGGCTGCTCAGGCAGATCAGCGGCACTTGCTCGCCACGCAGATTGAATTGCCCTAGCAGGTGCGTCGCCGGTTGCGACAAACCGATCAGCTGTTGCGGCACGCTCATGATCTCGACGATCTGACTCAACGGCGCGACGAAGCGGGTCGGTGCGTCAAACAGCAGACAGGCATGGCGCAACATCGCCTTGGTCACATCGTGCGAGGCTTGTGCAGGTTTGACGTCGTGCTGGTAAACCTGGGTGTAGCTTTTGACTTCCGGGCGCTGCAACAGCATTGGATGATCCAGCAACAATGCCTGTTGCCCCTCCTCCAGGTTCATGACCCCGGCCAGCAGTTCAGGATGCGGCAGGCCGTAACCCGGTGCCGCCAGAAGGCTGCCCGGGTCCTGACGCTGGATGGCGACCATGCGGTCGTAACCAAACCCGCATACCCGACCGTCCGGAGCCGTCAATAGCAACAACTGCGGCTTGGAGGTCTGGCGTTTATGGTCCAGACCAAGGACTTCGGACAGATTGAGCGCCGGGACCTTGGTGCCACGCACCGACGTAACGCCAAAGCAGCAGTCACTGGCAAAGTCCGACGCCGAAATTTCAGGATTATCCACCAGTTCGGTCACGACGCTCGCATCGATACAGAAGTTGCGACCGTCACACTCGAACACCAGGTAATGCAGCAAACGATTCTTGGCCGCGAGCGCTTCTTCCTTGAGCACCTGCGCGCTCGGATCAGCAGCAAACAGTACGCCTGGCAAGCTACTCAGAAAACCCAGGTCGAGCTTGTAGATCATCCGCGATTCTTCTGCGCCCAGCAGCAGTGATGGCAGCAACCCGACACTGGTGCCGCCAGGGCCCAGCGGGCTGAATTGAGAGTCGCGGGCCTTGAGAATGTCGCATACCGCATCAATCGCCAGCCCCAGGTAGCCACCGCCGTACTTGAGAATAGCGACCAGCGGCGTGGGCAACGATGTATCGCCGCCCTCCGCCAACTGGCCCCGCAGGTCCACCAAAGGCACCGGTTTGCCGCGCAAGGTAAACACCCCGCGCAACGCACCGCGAGTCAGCGGATGGGGGTACAGGTCGGCAGGCCAGTGCACGGCCTCCATCAGCGCTTCGGCAACCACCGCCAGATAAACGCCATTGATCTGCACGACGCCGTAGGCATTTAGGCCGCTCATGCAGGTTGTCCGATGGATACCTTGTTCAGAGTTTCGGTGTAGCCGGTCAGGTTGGCTTTATGCAGCTCCACGATCAGTGTTTCCACTTCCTGCGCCGACAAGCGTTGTTTCTCGGTCGCGGTGTTGATCCCGTCGATTGCCTGAGTCGTCTGCATCACGCCTTCCACGATGTGTTCGAAGGCTTCGCCGGCACTGCGCGAAATCTCGTTGCCCGACTCGATCCGGCTGACTGTTTCGAGGATCAGCTTGTTGATTTCCTTGGTCGCACGCGAGGACTTCTCGGCCAGCTTGCGCACTTCATCGGCCACCACCGAGAAGCCCAGGCCGTGCTCGCCAGCCCTGGCCGCCTCGATAGCGGCGTTGAAGGCCAGCATGTTGGTCTGACTGGCGATCTCGCTGATCACCTGGATGATGTCCTGAATGCCCTCGGCCGACTTGGCGATCATGCCCATCGCATCGGACGCCTTGACCAGAGTCTGCGAACCGGTACTGGCCTGCTCACGCGTCATTCTGGCCAGATCGGTGGCCGTCTCGGTGCTTTGTGCCACGTAGGAAATGGCGTTCATCAATGCTTTAACCGACTCGCCCATGGCGCGGGTCTTGGCTTCTATCGCCTGCTCCATCTCGACCTGACGGGTAATGTCAGTGGCGAATTTCACCACTTTGAACGGCAGCCCGTCATGGTCTAAAATCGGGCTGTACGTCGCCTGAATCCAGATTTTCTGCCCGTACTTGCTGACGCGCATGAAGCGTCCGGAATAGAACTCGCCCTGCCCCAGCCCGTGCCAGAACTCCCGGTATTCAGTGCCACGCACATATTCCTCATCACAGAAAATACGGTGATGCTGGCCCTTGATCTCCTGCAGGCCATAGCCCAGCGCTTTGAGGAAGTTGGCGTTGGCCGTAATAATGTTGCCGGCCATGTCAAACTCGATGACGGCCTGGGCGCGGTCGATTGCATTCACCTTGCCGTGGTGCTCGACGCTGGTTTCCTTGGCAACTGTCACGTCGAGCGCGAACTTGACGATCTTGTAAGGTTTGCCCTGCGCGTCGAAGATCGGGTTGTAGGTCGCCTGAATCCAGATTTCCTTGCCATCCTTACGCTTGCGTTTGTACTCATTGGCGTCGTATTCGCCACGCCCCAGTTTTTCCCAGAGCTCGCGATACTCCAGACTGCTGACAAACTCCTCAGAGCAGAACATCCGGTGGTGTTCGCCGACAATTTCCTCAAGGTCGTAGCCGAATACCGCAAGGAAGTTGCGGTTGGCATGCAGCACCTTGCCGGTCAGATCGAATTCGATAACCGCCTGAGAACGCTCGATCGCCGTCACCTTGCCGGCGGACTCGGCTCTCGGTGACGTCGTTGGCGAACTTCACCACTTTGTAAGGACGACCATCAGGGTCAAAAATCGGGTTGTAAGTGGCGCTGATCCATAGCTCTCGACCGTTCTTGCCGATTCGTTTGTACTCGCCGGAGTCATACTCGCCACGCTCGAGCTTGGCCCAGAAAGCACGATAGGCCGGGCTGTTCAGGTAGTCGTCTTCACAGAACATGCGGTGATGCTGGCCCTGTATCTCATCCAGACGATAGCCCAGCACCTTGAGGAAGTTTTCGTTGGCGTTGAGCACGCGGCCGTTCAGGTCGAACTCGATGATGCTCTGCGAACGATCGATCGCTGCGACCTTACCTTCGTACTCGGCGTTGGTCTTGCGTTGCTGCGTGACGTCGGTGGCGAATTTTACGACCTTGAACGGGTTGCCCTGTTCGTCGAAAACCGGGTTGTAGGTTGCCTGCAACCAGATCTCGCGACCGTTCTTGCCCAGGCGCTTGTACTGCCCTTCGTCAAAGGCACCTTTGCCCAGTTTTTCCCAAAACGTCGCATACTCAACGCTGGAAGCGTGTTCCGGGGTGCAGAACATGCGGTGATGCCGACCCTGGACTTCGTCCAGGCGATACCCGACGCAATCCAGAAAATTGGTATTGGCCCGCAGAATATTGCCTTCAAGATCAAACTCGATCATCGCCTGCGAACGGTCAATGGCCGCCATCAGCGAGTGCAGGTCCATCTCTAGCTCGGCCCGGTCCCTGGGAGTGCTTTCAATTGTGGTCGACATGTAAAATACTCTGCGAGTCAGCATCTATGGAAGTATTGTTATAAAGCGCCGGTCTGTGCGGGCCCGGTCAAACGCTTCAAACATGAGGAGCGGACTGACTATGGTGCCTGCCGATAAAGCCGGTTAATCGTCTTTCTCAATGCCTTCCATAGCACAAACTTCAAGGCCGTCAGAGCCAGGTGGAACTATCGAAGTCACTCGGCAATGAGCCGTTACATAAACATCGGCTTCAGTCAGATTAGCTTTAGCGCTGCCAGACCACTATTTAGCCACTATCAACGCACACACTTCTTGGCCCTACCGATCACCGGCAAGGACCGCTTCGTACACAACGTCCTTCCCCTGCTGAAAACCGTTGCGTCATCAAGCATAAAACCAGATGACGAGAATCACGGCCCCCGTCCATCCCAAGGTGAGTAAGAAAGAAAGCCCAGCAAGGCGCGGGTCCATGGAACTCCTATTCTAGAAGGCTTGGGTAAGCAGAGCGCTGCATACGTAGGGATATAACGGCTGGATCACAGGTATATAAACTATTTTCACCACCTTGAAACACTGCCGGAACAGGGGTCTTGCTCTGGATCAACGTCTGATAACCGACGTATGGCCTGGTCACCAGCAAGTCTTTGAACGAAGCGCCGTTTGACGGCAGACTGAATGTCAGGGATCAGAGTAGCGTTACCTTCACCCGCATCCAGTCTTCCTCTACATCACCGGCGATTGCAGCAAGACAGGGAGTCTCGGCAAGGCGCTGGCGATATCGTCCTTTACGATAGCGCACAACCTTATGCATGCAGTTACCCCTAAGGTGACGATCGGAGCTTGCTGACAGACGTAGCCAGCGCCGTGGACGTGGTCGGCCTTGGCATTGCCGAGCACCTGCCGTGGGATGCTCTGGCGCTGCAGAAAATGCTGACGAAACTGCCGTTGCTTGGCGATGGGCTGCCAACCCTCGGGGCTGACTCCTGAAACAGCGAGCAAAATTCAATTTATGCATATTTAAATAATTAATAATTATTTAATTAACATATAACAAAATAGAATTTCACTGCGGGTTTTTATAGGCATATCGTCATCCTATACCGACCCCTTTCTCCAGGCGGAGGTGCATCCACCTTTCTGAACCGTCCGGAGCAAAACCATGAGCAGACAACGACACCTTAAACTTGGCGCAATGGTCCACGGGGTCGGCCATGGCTGGGGCGAATGGCGCCATCCGCACGCACTGGCCAACGCCAGTGTGAATTTCGGCTTTTATCAGCAGCAGACCCAGTTGGCCGAAGCGGCGCGCTTCGATTTTGTGTTCATCGCCGACAGCCTGCACATTCACGAAAAATCCAGTCCGCATTACCTGAATCGTTTCGAACCGTTGACCATTCTCTCCGCACTCGCAGCCACCACCCGGCATATCGGTCTGGTGGCAACGGTGACGGTCAGCTACACCGAACCCTTTCAGGTAGCTCGCCAGTTTGCTTCGCTGGACCACATCAGTGGCGGTCGGGCTGGCTGGAATGTGGTGACTTCCTGGCTCAGTGGCACCGCTGACAACTTCAGCAAGGGCGAACACCCACCGCACGCCGTACGCTACCGCATCGCCAAAGAGCACATCGAGGTGGTCAAAGGTCTGTGGGATTCCTGGGAAGACGACGCCTTCGCCTACGACAAGCAGAAAGGCGAATTTTTCACGCCTGGCAAACTGCACGCGCTGAACCACAAGGGCGAATTCTTCTCGGTGAAAGGCCCGCTCAACATCGCCCGGTCGAAGCAGGGTCAGCCGGTGATTTTTCAGGCAGGCACCTCCGAGGCCGGGCGTAACTTCGCCGCTCAGAACTCAGACGCGATCTTCGTCCACGCCGAGAGTTTCGATGAAGCGCGCGTCTATTATCAGGACCTGAAACAAAGGGCTGGCGGCTTTGGTCGCGACCCTCACGCACTGTCGATTCTGCCGGGCATTCGCCCGATTGTCGGGCGCGATGAGGCTGAGGTGGAGAGCCGCTATCGCCAGGCCGTGGAGTTGGTGACGATCGAAGACGCTATTGTCGCCCTTGGCCGCCCCTTCAATGATCACGATTTCAGCCAGTATCCACTGGACGAACCCTTCCCGGAACTGGGCGATCTGGGCTCCAACAGCCAGAAAGGCGGTTCGGACCGGGTCAAGCAACTGGCCAAAGACGAAGGCCTGAGCCTGCGTGAAGTCGCCCTGCGCTTCTCCCTGCCCCGCCGTGACTTTGTCGGCACACCGCAACACGTCGCCGACGCGATACAAACGTGGTTCGAAGCAGGCGCAGCCGACGGTTTCATCATCAATAGCGTCCTGCCGGACGGCCTGCAGTACTTCACAGAATGGGTGGTGCCGGTGCTGCAACAACGCGGACTGTTTCGCACCGAATACAGCGGCAATACGCTACGTGAAAACCTCGGCCTTGAGGTGCCTGTCAATCGTCATGCGAAGGCTGTCGCCCATCAATCTGACGAGGCGGTGGCATGACTCGACTCGTGATTGCCAGCCAGCTGGATGATGATTTCAATCAGGTGATTCGCGAACGGCTTGCAGTGACCCACCCTGAAGCCAGGCTCATCGGCGTACCTGCCGGAGTGCCGAGCGACTTGCCCGGCGAGGTCAGCATTCTGCTGGCGCGCCCTATCAACGTGCGTGGTTATGAAGCCCCGGCCTCGCCGCCTCCGGGCTGGCCCTATGGCCTTAAGTGGATTCAGGTGGTGTCTTCGGGTATCGACTTCTACCCAGGCTGGCTGTTCAACGGGCCGCCGGTGAGCACCTCGCGGGGCAGCGCGGCAGAAAACATCGCCGAGTTCTCGCTGGCCGCCATTTTTGCCGCAGCCAAGCATCTGCCGGATATCTGGGTGCATGACTCGCAATGGAACTTCACCGCCCTGACGCAGCTCAAGGGCACCACGCTCGGGATTCTCGGCTTTGGTGCCATCGGCCGCAGTCTGGCCAGCAAGGCCCAGGCGCTGGGTATCAACGTGATCGCATTGCGGCAAAGTTCGGCTCCGTTCGAGGTTGACGGTGTCGAGGCTGCACGCGACATTCATGACCTGTTCGCGCGCGCAGACCATTTGGTACTGGCCGCGCCGTTGACACCGGCGACACGGCACATAGTTAACGCCGCGGTGCTGAACAGTGCCAAACCCGGCCTGCACTTGATCAACATCGCCCGTGGCGGCTTGCTTGACCATGAAGCGCTGCTCAATGCGCTGGATAATGGAAACATCGGCCTGGCCTCGCTGGACGTCACCGAACCCGAGCCCCTGCCGGACGGGCATCCACTGTACTCACACCCTCGCGTGCGCCTGTCACCGCACACCTCGGCGATCTCCAGCAACAGCCGTAACGAAATAGCCGACAGCTTTCTGGCCAACCTTGAGCGTTTTCTCAATGGGCAGGCCTTGCAGAATCAGGCTGATCGCCAGCGCGGCTACTGACACAGATCACACCCATTACGCTGCGTGGAAATACAACTCCTGAAACTCAGCGTCACCCTCAAATACCGAGCGTGCCATGCCCAAACCGATAAAAAACACACAACCTGGATACCGCCCTCCGCTGCTGGCAGGTCTGCTCGGGGCGTTGGTGTTATGCATCGCCCTCCCCGTCGAAGCACAGCAAACGTTGCGGATCGGTTACCAGAAGTCTTCCACGCTGATCACCCTGCTGAAAACACGCGGCACGCTGGAAAAAGCCCTTGCGCCACAGGACGTCACCGTCACCTGGCATGAGTTTCCGAGTGGTCTGCCGCTGCTGGAGGCGCTGAACGTCGGCAACGTCGATATCAGCGCGGATGTGGCAGACACCGTACCAATCTTTGCCCAGGCAGCGCAGGCCAGGCTGACCTACTTTGCCCAGGAAGCGGCCTCGCCTTCCGCGCAGGCAATCATCGTCCACAAAAACTCGCCCGTGCAGCAGTTATCGGATCTGAAAGGCAAAAAAGTCGCTGTCACCAAGGCAGCGGGCTCTCACTACCTGCTGATTGCTGCGTTGAAAAAGGCCGGTCTGGCATTTTCGGATATTCAGCCCGCCTACCTGTCGCCCGCCGACGGCCGGGCGGCCTTCGAAAACAACAAGGTGGACGCCTGGGTCACCTGGGAACCCTTCCTGACCAGCGCACAACGGCAACTGCCAACGCGCACCCTGGCTGACGGCAAGGGGCTGTCCAGCTACAAACGCTATTACCTGACCGGCACTGGTTACGCCAAGGCTCATCCGCAAGTGCTCAGCGTGGTTTACGAGCAGTTGCACAGCGCTGGCATCTGGCTCAAAGCCAACCCGCGCGAAGCCGCCCAGGTGCTGAGCCCTTTATGGGGCAATCTGGATATCGAAACGGTCGAAATCGCCAACAGCCATCGGACTTATGAGATCCAGCCAGTCACGCACGATCAACTGGACGAACAACAGCATATCGCCGATGCCTTCTTGGCAGCGAGCCTGCTGCCCAAGGCGGTGGATACGCAGGATGTGGAGGTATGGAAGCCTTGAGGAATGAAGGGGCACACCCGCTCGCATGGAGCGAGTATGCCACTCGATCAGTCTCTGAACTCAAACACCCGGCGGCCTGGGAAACGCTCCGCGGGCGGTTTCATAAGCCTGCGCGACACGCAACGCCAAGGCATCCTTGAAGCGCGGCGCGACAATCATCATGGCGACCGGCAGGCCCTCGGCCAGGCCTGCCGGGATTGACGTGGCCGGGTGGCCGGTCAGGTCGAACGGCGCGGTATTGGCGAGCATGTTCAGGGCGCTGTGCACGTACTCTTCAATCGGCGCATCGGCGGCGGTCAGCGTGGTAGCTACAAAGGGCATGGTCGGCAACACCAGCACATCAAAATTCTTGAATGCTTCGTCGTATTGACGGGTGAGTTCCGGCACCAGCATCCGCGCCTTGGCGTAGTAGGCACCGTGCAGGTTTTTCAGGCTGTAATGCCCGGTAAGTGCCACGGCACGCACGCTGCTGGACAATGCGTTGGCATGCTCACGACGCCTGGCACCGAAGTAGCTCATGATGTCGGGGTCGTAATAGCCGTCGACATTCATGCCATAGCCGTTGCCTTGCAGCATCTGATACGCCGCACCATCGGTGGCGATGACATTCCACATGTCCAGCGCCACACCGCGGTGCCACGGAGCGCTTGCCTCTCCGAGCGTCGCACCAAGGCTTTCCAGCTGTGCCACTGCGGCGCGAACCAGGGCGTCTACCTGCGGTTCGGACATGCCGGGAATCGCAAAACCTTCGCGCAGCAGGCCGATTTTCAAGCCGGCAACGCCCTGATCGAGGGTCGCGACACAACTGACCGCCGGCGGGTTTTTCTGCCTTGAATCAAGCCCGTCGGCCCCGGCGATTACGTCGAGCATCACCGCGCAGTCGCGCACGTTATTGGCCATCGGACCGACATGGTCGATGGTCCGCTCGATCGGAAAAGCCCCGGTATAAGGCACAAGGCTATAGGTCGGCTTGTGCCCGACGATGCCGCTCCAGGCCGACGGCATGCGGATCGACCCGCCCTGGTCGCCGCCGATGGCCATGTCCACTTCCTGCAAGGCGACCAGCACGGCGCTGCCGCTGGAGGAGCCGCCTGCGTTGCGAGTCAGGTCCCACGGGTTTTTTACCGCACCGGTAGCCGAGGTAAAACTGGCTCCGGAGAAACACAAGTCTTCACAGACTGATTTGCCGACCACCGTCGCGCCTGCGGCCAACAAGCGTTTGACCACCGTGGCATCTTCGGACGGCACGTAACCATCAAGGCTCAGCGAGCCGTTGGCCATCGGTACGCCGGCCACTGATACGTTGTCCTTGATGACCACCGTTCTACCCGCCAACGGGCCGCTCGCCGCACCGGCTATGTGCGTCTTCACGTACCAGGCGCCATGCAGGTTTTCGGCCTCTGTCGGTTTGCTGTGCTCGCGCAGCGGCGTGGGCTGCGCAACGTGAGCGGCGTACAGCTCATCAATGGCTTCGTAGGAGCCCAGGGTTTCGTCAGCAAGGCTCAGGAACGATGCCATCTGGCTGTCTGACAGGTCGTACCCGTGATCCTGGGCGGCAATCAGAAAGTCGGCTTTGTCGGGGCGTTTTACGGACATGGTGTTCTCCAGATAACGGTAAGGGCCGCCCGGGATCGGGCAGGCACTGACTGGAGCCGCCTGCGCAGGATGCGCAGGCATGGGCTCGATCCGGAGGACGCCGTTGTCCATGCAGGTCGCCACGCGGTGTTCCATACCTGCCGGTTCAGGGCGTATGGCAAGCGTCCGCGCAGAAGAGGATCAGACCGATGAGGCCCGACACTCGAAGCGAGTCTGCAGCCTGTCAGGAACAGGCTTGTTGAAACAGTTCGTGGGCCTTGACCAGCGCCTCGGCGATTTTCTCCACGGGCTCACGCTTGGCCATCGCCTGATCCCGCAGCGCGTTGTAAGCGTCTATTTCAGACATACCCTTGGTTTCCATCAGGATGATTTTTGCCTGCTGCACGGTACGCATCACCGCCATGCGCCCTTCCAGACGCTTGACGTGTTTTTCCCGTTCCCGTGTTTTGCGTGCCTGGCTAAGAGTGATGGCCAGCGCCGTCAACAGGCCGAAAGACCTGACCGGCGAGGGAATAACCGAACAGGCATTGAGCTGCACCAGCGCCTCGACAATGGTCGGGTTTTCATAGGCGATCACCGGAATGATCGGCGGCGTCGAGCTGTGCAGCAGCCAGGGC
This sequence comes from Pseudomonas sp. Pme6b, assembly GCF_058129925.1. Taxonomy (NCBI): domain Bacteria; kingdom Pseudomonadati; phylum Pseudomonadota; class Gammaproteobacteria; order Pseudomonadales; family Pseudomonadaceae; genus Pseudomonas; species Pseudomonas sp. Pme6b. Next base: position 2,729,305 of record NZ_CM176704.1, on the reverse strand, counting down.
GTATTGGTCGACAGGCTTTCCGGCGACACCGCCAGCACGATCACGTCAGCCTCACTCTGCAACCGTTCGGGGATCGGCCACTGCACGCGTACCTGGCAACCAATACGCTGCAACTGGGCGATCAGGTTGCGACCGTCTACATCATCGGGGTGCATCACCAGCACGCTGATGTCGCGCAGGTCCTTGATGCCGCCTGCGCTGTCGTTACGCAAACGTTTCTTGGCGGCACGCAGGGTCATGGACGCCTCCCGGTCAGGCTGGACCAGCCGTTGAAGTCAGGCGCAACGGCATAAGGATCAGGCTTAAGCGCTTTCTGACTTTCGTAAAGGATGTCGAACTGCCCGTCGCCATTGGCCCGGCCGATCCGCGAGTACAGGTAGGTATGGTGATTGTGCTCATCGATGCGGACCCGTCCCTGAGGCGCGTCGTATTCCAGACCGCGCATGGTCTGCAAGACGTCCTCCACCTCCGTGCTGCCCGCCCGGGCTATCGCCTTGGCCAGCAGATGGACCTGAAAATAAGCGGCTTCCCAGCAGCGATCGGTCACTTGATGCTGGCCAAACTGTTGCCGCTGACCGAAAACTGACCCAGTAGAGGCTGTTCTGCCGACTGAAAACTGACCCAGGTGTTCAACTGCTTCTGCTCACTTTTTGAGCAGGAGAACACAGGGTGATCAGCATGGAAATGTTGGGAAAAATCCGGCGGATGTACTTCCGCGACAAGCTCTCGCTGCATCAGATAGCCAAGCGTACCGGGCTGTCGAGAAACACCATCCGAAAATGGGTCAGAGCGCCCGAAGCCAATCAACCAGCGTACCAACGGTGCGCATCCTTCAATAAGCTCAACCCTTTTCACGAGACCTTAGAGCAGGCGCTCAAGGCTGATTCGTTCCGGCCAAAACACAACCGTAGGAGCGCCAAGGCACTTTTTGAGCAGATCAAGGCCGAGGGTTATGACGGCGGTTACAGCCAGCTCACGGCGTTTGTCCGCTCTTGGCGGTGCGAGCAAGGCAAGTCTGTACGCGCTTTTGTACCGCTGACTTTTGCCCTCGGTGAGGCCTTTCAGTTTGACTGGAGCGAAGAAGGCCTGCTGATCGGTGGCCTGTTTCGACGTATCCAGGTCTCCCATATGAAGCTGTGCGCAAGTCGCGCGTTCTGGTTGGTTGCGTACCCCAGTCAAGGCCACGAGATGCTGTTTGATGCCCATACACGTTCGTTTGGAGCGTTGGGTGGCGTGCCACGTCGCGGCATCTACGACAACATGAAAACGGCTGTCGACAAGGTTAACAAAGGCAAAGGCCGCACGGTCAATGCCCGGTTTTCCGTGATGTGCGCGCACTATCTGTTCGATCCGGACTTCTGCAACGTGGCCTCTGGCTGGGAGAAAGGCATCGTCGAAAAGAACGTGCAAGACAGCCGGAGGCGAATCTGGCTCGATGCTCAAAATTGCATGTTCCATACCTTCGAGGAGCTGAACGTCTGGCTCGGCCAACGCTGTCGTACGCTCTGGGCTGAACTTGTACATCCGCAGTACAACGGTTTGACGGTGGCAGAAGTCCTGGAGCTGGAGCAGGCTGAAATGATGCCGATGCCGACGGCCTTTGATGGCTACGTGGAACGCACCGTCCGTGTCTCTAGCACCTGCCTGATCAGCGTGGCGCGCAATCGTTATTCGGTGCCTTGCGAGCGTGTGGGTCAATGGGTCAGCAGCCGTTTGTACCCTTCGCGAATCGTGGTCATTGCCGACGAAACGGTGATCGCCAGTCACGAGCGCCTCTTTGATCGAGATCAGATCGGTTTTGACTGGCAGCACTACATCCCACTCATCGAACGCAAGCCTGGTGCACTGCGCAATGGCGCTCCATTTGCTGATCTGCCAAAACCGTTACAGCTTCTTAAACGCGGACTGAGGCGTCACACCAACGGTGATCGAATCATGATGCAGGTACTGGCTGCTGTGCCCATCGCCGGTCTCGAACCAGTGCTGGTGGCGGTGGAGCTGGTACTTGAATCGGGAAGTCTGAGCGCCGATCACATCCTCAATGTCGTTGCCCGCCTGACCTCCACCGCACCACCTCCCTGTGTAGAAACCAGCCTGCAACTCAAAGTGGCGCCGGTTGCCAATACAGCACGCTACGACCGGCTCCGTACGACCGATGAGGAGAATCGCAATGCGTGACCTAATGACTGAACTCAAAGAACTGCGCCTGCACGGCATGGCCAGTGCTTGGGAAGAACTGGTCTCTCAAGGAACAGCGTCGACGGCTTCATCGAAATGGCTGCTGGAACATCTGCTTCAGCAGGAACATGCGGATCGCGCGGTGCGCTCGGTGAATCATCAGATGAACATGGCAAAACTCCCCATGCACCGTGACTTAGCTGGCTTTGACTTCAGCGCTTCCAGCGCTGATGCCCGGCTGGTCAGCGATCTATCCAGCTTGGCGTTCACTGAAACCGCGCAGAATGTCGTGTTCATCGGCGGCCCTGGCACCGGGAAAACACACCTGGCCAGTGCCTTGGCTGTATCCGGAATCACGGCCTACAACAAACGCGTGCGCTTCTTTTCCACGGTGGATCTGGTGAATCTGCTGGAGCGTGAGAAGTACGATGGCAAGGCAGGGCGAATCGCCCAGGCACTGCTGCGCACAGACCTGGTGATACTGGATGAACTCGGATATTTGCCCTTCAGCCAAAGCGGTGGCGCCCTGTTATTTCACCTGCTGTCCAAACTGTACGAACACACCAGCGTGGTCATCACCACCAACCTGAGCTTCTCGGAATGGTCGAGTGTGTTTGGCGACGCCAAGATGACCACCGCGTTGCTGGATCGGCTGACACACCACTGCCACATCGTCGAAACGGGCAACGAGTCCTACCGCCTACAACACAGCACATTGGCTGCCCAGACAAAGATCAAAACACGCGAACGAAAGCGAAAGGACGGAAATGATATCGAGGACGATGAGCCATTTTGATCCGCACCATAAATGCCCTGCTGCATGCGGTGGGGCTTGATGCGTCTTCAATCGGAACACTGCTGCTAAGCTTATCCACAATTGCTGGGGCAAAAATCAGCAATCCGTCCTGGGTCAATTTTCAATCGGCAGGGTGGGTCAGTTTTCAATCAGCGCCAACACGTGTGCTGCTACATTGTGAATAACCCGATCAAGCGCAGGAAGCTCGTCATGGATGGAAAGCAGTTTTCACGCCGCGCGTTGTTGCTGTTAGCTGCCGCAGTGCTTACCGACACAGCGTCCGCTCGCGGTGGAGGCCGCGGTCGGCGTGGATGGGGAAGGAGTCGTGGCGGATCATCGGGCGGCCTTGGCCTGATCTTATTTATCGCTGGCAGCATTGGCTGTATCTGGCTATACGGTAAGTTCTTCGGGCGGTCCTCAGCCCGACATATAAAGCCCCTTTCCGGTCTACCGGCCAAGCCAGCGCATGGTCCCACCGCACACACGCACCCAATAGGATCAGTCAAGCCGCCTGCCGATCTGGAAAATTTGGGGCTGTGCCCCAGGTGTGGCAGCACTATGCGTCGTAGAACAGTGAAGAGAGGAAGGTATGCGGGACGCACATTTATGGGCTGCTCCACCTACCCTAATTGCGTCGGGACTCGTAAACCCCGTCTCCCTGGATAAATTCTTACTGACCATATTGCAGCAGTATGGGAAAAGGTCGATCCAAGCCCTTGCAGGTAAAGGCTCAAGCCAAGAAATTGTCTAATGCACATCGGCGTTTTTGGCTCGGTTTCGACCAATAAAACCGATTTATCATGCCCGAGTATTAGACAGAAACCCCCTCCCCCGGCGTCCTGCCGACGAACACCACTCCCCAAATCTGAAAGACCCAACTACTGTATGCCCATACAGCAATTGAGAATCACCCCCATGAACGAGAGCAACAGCTCAGAAGCCTTGGCCGAATGGCACAAAAGGCTCAACGACAGGAGGCAGTGGACGAACCCCGGGGTCACTTACCGGTTTCTGGCACGCATGGCCGAAGACATGCAGGCTGGCGGGCTGGTCGATCCATTGGAGCGCTTTGAGCTCTTCGAGCTGGCCAGCGCTGCTTTCTGCCACTTCACCGAGGAAGGCAACCACGAATGGCGGCATCAGGCGTCGGACTATCTGGCCTACAACAAGGGCGGTGTAATAGTCGGCAGCCTGCTCAACTCCCGATACGTGCTTCATGAGGCCGACCAGTCGCCCTACCATGCCGCCCACTTTGCATTTCTCGACGAGAAAAACGAACTCATCATGAGGGATTACAAGAAGTACGGCGTGCTCGAGGGTCGCTACATCTACACCGAAACCGGCCAGACGCTGACGCTGGTTGAGCAATCCAGGCAGATCAACGGTGTGAGCTATCAACGCCTGAGCGATGAAGATCAATATCGAGCGCTCGTCGACGCCTCAGCGGTAGCCCTCGAACAAGGCGACTTCAAGGCCTACGTTTCGCTGTGGGAGCGTCATAGCTACTCGATATTTATCAGATGCCTTCACTGCCTGGACGGATTCGCAGTGCGTGACGATTGCACGCACTGCGATGGACGAGGCTTTATCGAAGACCCGGAATGCCCGAACAAGCTGCCGCAGTCACTCAGCCGCCAACGAGGCGTTCCGACAGAGTAGCGGAGCGGCCCGCTCGCCCACCTATATCTTGGGTATCCCGAACTGCGCGGCCTTGACCGTCGAGTCCTGCGGCACGCCTGCTGCCAGGTACAGGCCCATGCGCGAGGTGATCACGGTTTCACTCAGGTCAATAGTGCCGCGCTGCGTTTCCAACGCCCCGGCAAAGCTGGCCAGCATGGTGAACGGCTCTTGGTACTTGCCCATCGACCGGCACTCGAACTTGGTCGGGTTCCCACTCCAAGGATGTGGTGGCGCAAGTTCAGAGTGCAGTGTTGCGGGACGCCAATCTGCGCCGACGAAAAGGGCGCTCACGAGTCGCAAAGGCAGACTTTATGCTATCGTGCTACGGCAATAAATTACATTAAGAGATGTTCCAAGGAGCCGGAATGAGTATAGATGCATATCTTTGGATTGATGGCATTAGTGGAGAGTCTACGGACTCTGACTGCAAAAACTGGGTTGAGATTACCACTTTTTGCTTGTCAGCCGCTCAGTCGGTGTCAAGAACCGCAAGCTCGGCTGGTGGGGCTACAGTTGGTCGAGTTTACTTAAGCGACTTCAGCATTGTAAAAGCTGTTGACATTGCGACCCCTAAGATTCTCGAGGCATGTTGCGCAGGGCAACATATTAAGCAAATGAAGCTGTACGTACGTCGTGCTGGCGGCGAAAAGCAAAAATATCTGGAATATGTGTTTGACGAAGTCATCATAAGCGGCGTTGCCTCCGGCAATCTATTTGAGCGATCGCCTTCAAGTTTTCCAGAGGAGGTGATAAGATTTAGTTACGCCAAAGTCAGCATGCAGTATTCACAGCAAAGCCGAACCACCGGCTTGATAATTGGACAGATCTCCGGTGGCTGGGATCAAATACGAAATAGCACTTACGCATAAGGATATTTTAAGTGGCGAGAATATATTGTTATGACGGTGACTGCGGACTAACTGCAAATGAACTACTTTATGTTATTGCCACAGAGGTGGCAATGGAGGAATTTGGACTGGACGATGTAGGGGCTGCATTAGGCATCGTCTTAGGCGCCAACATAATACCAACTAGAACAAAGCCTGGCGGAGCGACTAATAACACTTCCGTCATGTCTATAGTAATGCGGCGCACTCTAAACAACCGCAAGTTTCCTGGAGACTTCAGAGCACCATCTCTTACAGGATGGTTTCCGCCGCACCTCCGATGGACAAGAAGCATTGGTGGCTTCATCGCACGAGCAACACCCGTTATAGGATGGTCCTATACTGCATACGAGCTTGGCAAAATAGGTTACGTAACGGTGAATACCTACAATTCTATCGTAGATGAACAAGATCAGGTTTTTTAAAATGGATAGAAGCGATCTAAACTATGAAGTAGTTGATTATCTTGTAGAGAGAATCTACTTTTATGTAGGATTTAGCCGAAAGGCATTCGAGACTCTCAGCCTCGCTACTAGAGTCAGTTGGGAGCTAGGGCTTGATGGTGACGACGCCAGTGACTTTATGGAGAATTTTTTCGAACACTTTGGTGTTGAATCCGGCGACTACGACCACTACCGTTACTTCAAGCCAGAAGGGACTGACATTTTCGTATTCTTTAGATCTAAAGATCGGCGCGCAAAGACGGCAATGACGTTAGGCATGTTGTATAACGCAGCCCAAACCAAGGCATGGAACTGCGAAACTCTTGAAAAGACCAACTTTAGCACTTTGCCAATTTACAATCGAACCGAAGAAATCCCTATTGAGGGTTTTAGCATAAACACCAGGTAATATTTATATTAGAGGATAGCTTAGCAAAAACCCAAGTGACTGAGCTCGTTCAAAAGCGCACCTCATCCTCGGCATAAATATTTAAACCTTGCGAATCCCGAACTGCGCTGCCTTGACTGTTGAGTTCTGCGCCACACCTGCAGCCAAGTACAGGCCCATACGCGAGGTGATCACGGTTTCACTCAGGTCAATAGTGCCGCGCTGCGTTTCCAACGCCCCGGAAAAGCTGGCCGGCATGGTGAACGGCTCTTGGTACTTGTCCATCGACCGATAGTAAAACGTGGACGCAGCACCGCTGACCGTCTTGGTGATGGTTAACTCAGCCTCCCAAGCCAGAATGCCGCGCGACGAACCCATGATTTCCACCGCCGACACCATTTCGATAACGTCGCCGGCTGCCAGGTTGGTCTGTACCACGTTGGCCGTGGGCTGCATGTAGATGTAGCCGCCCGCCGCCGCCATGTTGCCACGCAGCTCGATGCACTGCGCCTCGCCATAGGCGGCAGGCTCCTTGAACCAGCGCGTGGTGATACCGGTCAGGCCAGAGCCAATGGCTTTGTAGCCGTCCGCAAGCACCGACCCGGCCAGAGCGTTCACGCCAGCAGGCAGAGAACCGCCGGTGCCCGCCAGCAGAGGGTTGGCATTGAGGCAGCCGAACGGGCGGATGGCCGAGTAAACGTCGCCAGCGTCAGTGGGCAGCGGGATGCCGGGGAATTCGAAGTTGGCGGTGATGATCGGCACCACCCGTGAACTGATGAACTCGGCGCCCAGGATGTTGGGATGCAGGCCCTCGACTGTCATCGCTTCGGTGAAGCCGTCCCAGATGTTCACGACCGGCACGAACTGGCTGACATAGTTCAACACCCAGTCCTTGTAAGCGATCGCATCGGCCAGCGCCTGCCCGGTCAACGCCCTGCTACCGAAGCGCGGCGTACCAGTGCCGACGATCAGGTGCTTGCCGGGCGTGTTCAGGAACGCGGTGACGATCTTCATCACGTTGGCTTTCGTGTCGGCCAGGCTCATACCTGCCGTGGTGCTGTCATTGGTGCGCGACAGCAGCAGCCACAGGTCGGCAGTGGACGATGCAATGCAGGCGGGAAGCCTGGCCAGAAACTGCCCGGTGTGGTCCCCGAGCTTGCCCTGGTTGTCGACGTAGCTCGGGAACAGGCCGGTACGCGCCGCGATCCAGCCCGCATAGCCATAGGCCTCGGTGCCAAACGCCGTCGCCGCGATGGTGTGGCAGTTGCCCGAGAAGCTATCGCCGAGCAGACCCAGGCCGCGCCGGATCGGTTGGCGACGTGGGATTGGGTTGACCAGAAGGCTCATGCGTAGACCTCAAATGAAGCGCCAGCAGCGGGCACGTAGCGGATCGTCGCGGGCGGAATGCTCAGCTGATAGCCACCGTCTTTCCAGAACGTGTCGGTGGTGATCCAGTTATCACCGGCCTGGATCTGGACCGTCACCGACCCGCCGTTCGCCTTCACTGCCAACGTCACTTTCATCGTGCGGTCGTAGGTTTCTTGCTTCGTTGCTGTCTGCACAGTGCTTCCCCGGCGGCCTACGGCCTGGCTGAATTGGTGGTACTGGATAGCTCATCGACAAAGCGGTTACACGCCTGCCCTGCTATTTGGGACTGGTCATAATCCTTAGCCAGCTCTCGCGCTCGCGCGTCAGCCCTGCCGAGCAAGTCGGAGAGCACCATTGCGGCGCGGGTGGCTGCCTTGCCTCGCTCGGAAGCTCCGGTATCGCTGGGCACGCAACTTGCCGTGGCTGCCATTTTTCCGGCTTCGATGCGCATGAGCTCACCAGAAGCATCATCGACAGAGCCATCAGTAATCGCAGCGGGCCACCGCTTCGGATTGGGTGCTGACTTCCTCGGCCCACTTCGCCTTCCAGGCCAGATCGGTGACGGTCACGCCGTGCAGGTATGCCCCGTACAACGCACCGGCCAGCGCCAGCAGGATCAGCAGCAGGCCGACCGCCTTCCACGGCAGGGCCTTCACGCCAGCACCTCAAGCGCCCGGGTGTGCAGCGCCTGCCGGTCGGCAAGGCCGTTCGTGCCGCCGTTGATGCGACGGGTGATGGTCAAGAAGTCGCCCTTGTCCGCCAGCGTGTTGAGCGCGGCCCGGTGCCAGAACCACCCCGCCGACATCGCGGCGTGCTGCGCCAGCTCGAGCAATTCGGGATGGTTGATCAGATCCAGGCCCAGCGCTTCGGCGCACTCGGCATAGTTCGCCCGACCAGTGATCTGGATCAGGCCGCGCCCACGGTATTTGGAGCCATCGCCCGGCACGGTATTGCCCAGATCTTTGCGCCCCTCGTACCCCAACTGCTGCGGAGTCGGCCCCCAAATCTCGCGGACGTAACGCAGCTGACCGGACTCATGACCAACCTGGGCGATGAATGCAGCAATGCGCAGCGGGGTCACGATCTGGTACTTGCTCATCGCTGTGTTGAGGACGGGTGCAAAAACGCTGGCTTTCTGGCCGGCGTTCGGGAGGATCTGCAGTAGTTGCTGCGCGGTGATCGGCATCGGTGTTTCTCCAGGCAAAAAAATACCCGCTCAATGGCGGGGTGCGGGTGCTGCTGTTCTGGTGTTATGCGGCGGCAGGTTCTGGGGCTGGTTGAATCGATGCCTTGAGCGCCGCCAGTTCGGCACGCAGCTCTACCGATTCTGAGTGCAGCTCTTTGACAGCGCCCATCAGATCGGTGATCAAGGCCATCGGGTCCAGCTGCTGAATGCGTGCGTTGCCATTTTCGTCGACGCCGTCCTTCTCGCCGGTCACGGCCAGTGGATTTACCGCCTGCGCCTCATGTGCAATCAGGCCTTGATAGGTGGTGCCATCGCCACGAAACACTGCGCCGAACACCTTGCGCTGGTAGGTGACGATTCTGTAAGCGTTGATGCGATCGCGGTACGAAGGCACTTTCGCATCGGCGATGTACTTCTTGAACCGGTAGTCAGACCCGAACAGGGTCATCGTCCCGACGTAGGTGTTGTCGATCCAAACATCAACGTTCGAGCCGGTCCAGTTGTAGTTGTAGACAGTTCCGCCACGACCGGCGCTCAGACCTGCCCTGCACCAGGTGCCTGCTGACTCAAGTCTCCCTGTGATCTGCATCGCACCCTGTAGTGTCAGCACGCCCCCTGCTTGGTTGATCAGCCTGACGTCATAGTCTGCTGTAGTGTTGTTATAATGAAAGTCGATATAGGGAGCGTTGTTGCTGAGTTCCAAGCCGGCAAACGTGGGAGCAGAGGCCGGGCCGATACCTAACGAATTACGCGCTGTAGTCTGGCTGTTGCCGCCGGTGCCGCCTGATGCAATGCTGATCGGGGCAGCAGTCACAGAAAGCGACGAAACCGTAAGCAACCCTTCGTAGCTGTACGTCATTGCTGGCCCGGTGGCTGTATTACCAGCATTCACTGACCGCCAGGTGAACCCGCCAGCACCGCCGCCACGGTTTACAACGAAGTGGCCTTCACCCTGAGAATTAGAGTTCCAGCCCATGTACATGCCTTGCACGTTGTAAAGCGCGCTGGCCTGCTGAACACCGACCTCAGAAAAAATAACCCGTCCGTCCGAGCGGCCAGTGCCGCCCTTGGCTACCGGAAGCGTGTCGTAGTTACCGGTGGTGCCGAGTGCGGCCAGCTGCGTACCGAACTTGTTCACCAGCGCGCGCAAAGCATCCGCTGATTCTTTGACGTAGCCCTGCAGAGGGGCAAGCGCATAGCCGCCCGCGCTGTTGCTTGCGCCTTGGTAGTTCGGCGCGATCGACATCGCCGTGTCGCTGGCGATGTTCGTTACCTCGTACCAGCCACCGTCAGGGCCGCGAAATCCATCGCCTACTCGGCTATTTGCAATGAAGGCCGTACCACTACCGATAACGGCGTTCGAATTTTGGGTAACGGAAACCGTCCCGGCTTTATACCAAGGCATGCGTGCAACTCCAAAAAAGGTGCTTAGTTATAATATCTAGAGACAGGGAACTTACAGACCGGAATAGCAAAGCTTGTCTCATTTACTCCTTGGTAATACCAGTATCCGCCGCCCGCGATTTGAGCGTTTATTTGCAAAACTGGCACGCCGTTAGCGAGCAGGGTAAGCCCCGCGAATTGGACACCATCTGCAAACCACATAACTCCCCGATCTATACTGGAAATGCAGACAAAGTCATCAGCATCGATAGTTAGATTGCTGTTATAAATATCGACCAAATCGCCTTTTTGTAATGTCCAGCCTTTGGCAAACTTACTATATCTGACAATTTTGTCAGAGGACGAAAATACTATGCGCCCACCTTCATCCCGAATATTCATTCCGTAGACCTGGGAGCTTGGCTGATCAGCGAACTTGCAAGAGACGAATTCCATAGAATAATTCTGAAGCGTCCCGCCAGGCCTAACTGCCGACGTCACCAAAAAACCAGTCCAGTTACCGGGACTTCCAGACATGGTGGTATAAACACCCAAGCTTGGATGACTACCACTTATATGCCTGACAAAAATCTGGGGCGGCTCTTGGGTCAGAATTGGCCGGGCGAACACTACAGATCCAAACCCTTCCCTATCGGTATATTGGGAAGTGATAGCGAACTGGCCTCGCTCGGAAAATACCAGCACCTTGTACTTGCTACCGATAATAACCGAGCTTGCCCCATTAACTGCAGAGAAACCATAGTCCACCATCACCCTACCCTCACAACTTCCACTACAGACTCAACAGCATGCTCTATCCATTCATCCCTGAAGCGCCCGCCCACACCGGTAGGGCGTTTTCTGTTGACGTAAGTGAATATTCCAATTCTCGTCCCTCCCAAATCTTTATACGTGGGAACATACCCCCACGCATCGGGGGTGCCAGGTTGACCATAGGAAGCGTATTGTCTAGGGGTAATTAATACGAAGCACTTCGCAGGATCATAGTTAGGAACATCCATTAGAATATAATCACTTCGAACGCCCTCACCGCTTGTGCGAGAGGCTGGAATAACAATCGAAGCCAGCTTTCTAATAGTAAAATCTTCCATCCCTAAAGTCTGAGCATTGCTAGCGTCTCGCACTCGCACTCCATAAGTATCCATCTTTTCTCCGAAATGGTTTATCAGTACGAGATTAAGACGCGGTCAGGCGGCCTACTGCCGTGCGTTCTACAAGGTTGGCGTCATACACATAGAGCCCGCGATTATTAAGCAGAGTCGAACCGTCAGCATCTTGGCTCCGGATATTCACTGCTCCAGTCACAAAGTTGAGATCTAACAAAGGTTCGCCACGCGAGTTCTTTGCCTGGGATGTGATCGACATTCCCGCAATGATTTCTTTGATGAAGGCCGTGTTGATGATCGCGGTGTTGATAAACACCTGCCCGCCTTGCACCACAAACGGCGCAATCATCGTTCCGCTGGCCTCGTCCAGAATTGCGAAGCGCTGCGCAAAAGCAAGTATCTGCGACTCCTGCTGCTGCCCCTCAACACCTATTGCCAGCCCTGCCATGACCGTACGGCCACCGACCGTGGTCGAAGTTTTTATGGTCGTGAGAGATGAAACCTTGCCTCCTAGCGCCGAAACGGTGTTAGTTGCCGTTTCAGCACTGGCGCTCGCCCCGTTGGCTGTCGATTGCGCAGTGGTTACCTGGCGGGACAACGCACCATCAGCGTCCGCTCTTGCTGTTGCCTCGCTCCGGATGGCGGCCTGACTCGCATCGACTGCCGCACTCAGCGTTGTGATCTGCTGAGCAGTGGCCTGCCTGTCAGTCGCAATCGTCGTTTCAACGACGCTGATTTTCGACTCATTGCCGCCGACCCGAGAATCAAGCAGTGTGGTGCGCTGGGCCTGTGCGAAGTCCTGTTCCGTCCTGACTTTCACTTCCTGTGCGTAGCTGGCCGTGCTGTCCCACCCCTTGAGCGCGTCTAGCAGATCGCCTTCCCCACTGTCGGCACGGTACTGAGCCTGCACCGCCTGAAGCTGGCTAGCGGTAACGCTGGTCTTGCCGTCCACCGTACTGATGTCAGCGGTGTTTTTCGTTACCTGAGCTGCCAGAGCGTTGGCGGTTCGGATTGACTGGCCGCTGTTAACCCAGTAGGTCGGGTTCGGCGGAGCATTCGATCCGTTGGCAGCCGCTGGCACCGCCGCGATAGCAGTCCAGAGGTTATCGCCCACGCGCACGGTGTTGTCCCGCACGTAGGCGTCGGTCGCCACGTAGGCCAGCGCGTCGGTGATTTCGCCGATCTCACTTTTCAGCTCGGCAATCCGTTGATTTACCGAGCCATCCCCATCCCCGGATATTTTGCCGAACTCGGAGAACAGCTGCTCACCCAGGGCGGACGCGTTGATCTTGCCGAGGAAATACTGCTCATAAGCGGGCTGGTCAACACTTACCTGTCCGAGCACACCTTTATCTGCTGGGAACCAAGGCCCGACGTTTCCAGACCGATCGACAATACGCGCCCAGAAGAACAGGTTTGTCCCCGGCGTGATGTTTTGCAGTTCGTGACTGGATTGTGGATAGGCAAAATCTGCAAGCTTTGTCGCGGTGGTTAGATCGTTGATCCTGCTGTTCCATATCTCGGTGCGCTGCGCATCTTCCGCGCCAGCCGGGAAAGTCCACTTCAGGCCTATCCCATAGATCAGCGGGGTGGCAGTCAGCGACGTGACGGCGGGCGGCAAGCTGGTCTTACCCTGCAAGTTCGTCAGCAGTGACGTGGCGGGCAGAGACGAAACCTTCAGGGCACTGACAGCGCGCACCCTGGCCATGTACTGGCCGGAGTAGATGCCCGGCACGTCAACCGACTGCTCGCCCGTGCGCGGCACCTTGACCCACTCACGCGAGCCCCAGCGCCATTCAACATCATATCCGACTGCGCCCGGCGCAGCGTCCCAACTGATGGTCATGTTGGTGACGGCGATACCCTGCTCGATCACGACGTGCTGGGTCACGAACACGGCGCCCGGCGCAGCCTGCACGCCCACCGGAATGCCGCTGATTGGGCGGATATCCACCACGGCGCCGAAGTCGATGGCGTCAAATTTGCTCGGCTCGTGCTGGATGCACTCGAGCTGGTACTGGTGCCATTCCGGGCGCGTGATGTTGCGCACCAGAAACTGCATGGTTTTCAGGTCGTCGTATTCAAGTATCCAGCCGCATTCGGCTTCCGGTACTTCGCTGAAGTTAGCAGCCAAGGTGACCCGACGACCGCTGAGCGAAGTGATCACACGCGCTTCGGTCTTGCCGCTGGGCAGGTTTACCCGCAGCTTGGCACCTGTCGAAAGATCGATATCGCGGTCAACGGTGATGACGCGCCCCGCCACCGCGCTGATACGCCCACCGTTGGCACGACCGGCCAGCATGGGGTCAGCCACAGCGATAACCTGCCCGGTCTTGGGAATGCCGCCATCAAGGCCGACACGAAAGGTCGCGCCTCGTGTCTGCGTCTGCTCGGTGATCAGCGCGTACTGGCCTGCCCGCTGCGCTTGGCCAAGCGAGGTGCAACCGTAGGCGTCCACCGCCAGTTCGTTGACTGATCCGCTTTCAGCCAGCGCCACGTCATCGAATACAGGCTCTTTGTCTGTCTCGAAATCCTGCGCCGGGTCATCCCACGTCACCATCGCCAGGTTGTGGCGGTCGCGCGCGCGGGTGCCCGAATACTGAATCTCGCCGTTGTTCAGGATCTGCGACGGGTTGTAGGTGTAGACCGGGTCGCCGGGCATATCAGCGTTGAACGTGATCTGGCTGCCGTCCCATGTGCTCGCGCCGTGGAAGATGGCCGACAGGTCTTGCAGCACCGCGTATGCGTCAGCCTGCTTTTGCAGGTAGATATTGCAGGTCAGCCGAGGATGCAGACCCCCCATGCCGTTCGGCACCATCTGGTCGCAGTACTGCGCGATTCGATACAGGTTCCAGCGGTCCACCATCGTGGCGTCAATACGATGCCCGAGACCGTAATACGGATTCAGTGCCAGGTCGTAGCACACCCAGGCCGGGTTGTTGGTGTAAGCCTCTTTGAAAGTGCCGTCCCAGATACCGTTGGTGGTGCCTGCGCCAGACGCGGCATAGGTCCGCGTCTCTGGGTCGTAGTTCGTCGGCACGCGCACGATGCGACCGCGCATCAGCACTGCAATCTTGGCGATATCGCCGCCGAACTGCTCGGCGTCATATTCGACGCAGCCCACGGCGGTGAGCGGAAACTCCTGATCGCTGTCTACGACCTCGGCCACCGCCTCGATAAACATGCTGTCCTGAATCAGCGAGCTGTTGGCCTCCGGCGTGATCCGGCGCACGCGCATAGTCCAGCGGCTGCCCGCAGGCAGGTTGATGCGATGACTGCGCTCGTACTTGGTGACGTTCTTGCGGTCTACGGAGTCCGCCAGGACCTGAACAAACGGCCCGCCATCAGTGGCCAGGTCGATCGCGTAATCGATTCGCACGCCGTTTATATTGCCGCTCTGGTCCTGCGACTGGAGTTGTGGCCAGCTGAACCGGATGCGAAGCGCATCCAGCACCGGGTTATTCACGGTGCGCAGGTAAGGTGTAGTGCTGAGCAACTGCTGGTTTACGTCGACTTCGTTGCTGGACTCGGCAATGCCCTCAAGGCGCTGCTGGTTCAGCTCGCCATTGCGGAACTGCCACTTCACGCCCGGAAAATTATCTGTGCCGTCCTCGGCCTCCAAAGGAGTGCCGTCAAGCTTGATTGACCGACGACCGTTCACTGGGCCGACGATCGGCCCCCAGCTCCACAGGTAGACGATGCGCGCGGTGGCAATGGAAGCTGTGCTGTTTAACGCAATCGTCGGCTGCTTCTGTGTGGCCTCGCCGCCCTTGCTCCCGCGAATGCTTCGCGCTGCTACCGCACTTGCCATACCGCCCCCAGAAAAAAGAAAACCCGCCGAAGCGGGTCTGGTGTTACCTGATGATCAAATCTGATCTTGTGTGTAAATGCCGCCCGACTCGACGGCACCGCCGATCTCTCGTTCGCCGTAGAGCACGGGATAGGGGTTGCCCTGGGCAACAGTGGTCACTGCGCCGCCGAAACCGTAGCTGGGGTTGTTGCCGTCATCGTTGTTGTTGCCCACGCTGGCAGTCGTTGTGGGAGAAAGCATCTGCACCACACCACCGAGGCCGACCGCCGCACCCGCGCCAAGCAGACCCATGCCCAGCGCTGTAGTCGTACCGCCAGAGAACAGGCCGCCCACGACGAGCGCCACGCCCAGCACCACCTGGAACAACCCGGCCTGCTTGCTACCTTGGATCAGCGGCACGATGCGGATATCGGTGTTGTCGCTGCCCTGCATATCGAACTCGGCCTCGCCGGCGTTGCGCTTGCCGCAGAAGACGCTGAACACCAAGCCACGCTCTTCGCCGGTCCGCAGAAACTTCTCGAAGCCGGGCTTCATCGCGCAAAGGGCATTCACGGCATCGCGCACGCTGTGCACGTCGATACGGTACTCCCGGCCGAAATGCTTGCGCAGAACGCCGTAGAGCACGATGGTGCGCATGGTCATGGGGTGTATTCCTTGTGGCGCAGGATCAGTTTCACGCGGTTGGCCATCGACCAGCCGTAGACCTCACGGGCAGCCAGGCGACCGGGCATGTGGTGATAGATGAACGGACCAGACCCGCCCAGTGCCGGCGCGTCCTCGCTGTGCAGGCTGGCATCGGCCCCGAGGTAGATCGCGGCGTGGTTCGGGAAGTGACAAGGCCTGCCCACGGTAGGGACCTGGAACACCAGCAGGTCGCCGCGCTGGGGCTGTTCGACCCGGACGAAGCCGCAGGCCTCGTAGTTCTCTTCGTAATGGCTGGGGCTGTCCGGATCTTCCCACCACAGTTCCTTGCGTTCGAAGTTCGGCAGCGGGAGTGAGGCCTCGCGGGCGTACCAGTCGCGGCAGGCCGCCCAGCAATCGAGCAGGCCATGAGAGAAGTCCCGGCCCAGCAAGGGGGCCTGGAAACCGCTCGGCTTGAACCACTGAATGTCACCGACAGGCCAGCTCACAATCGCCCAAGGCAATTCATGCAGCTCACAGCTGACCAGATCGGTCATGCTCGGCGTTGCGGCTCGGTCAGGGTGGCTGTGCACGATGGCCAGCACCTCGCCCCTGTCTTCTGCCGCCGCAGCGTCGTGCTTGTCGATCAGGAAGTGCTGCAGCGGGTTGGTGGCCACATTGCCGCACGGCACGTATTCACGCCCGGCCTCGGTCTTGATCAGCAGCCCGCAGGCCTCGGCCGGGTGTGACTGCTCGGCGTGCGCCCTCATGTCGTCCTGAAGCTTTTGATTGATTCGCATGGTTATCCCTTGGCGATCAGGCTTGCGCCCATGGAGCCGCCGAACCGGCGGGTATTGCCGCGCAACTTGCAGCTGCTCCACCAGCCCCCGCAGCGGTCAAGCGCAGGGTTGTCGGTGGGTTCGTTCTTCTTGTCGAAATACGCGGTGCCTGTGTAGGCGCAAGCCTCCTGCCGGTACTGGCCACGCATCGCCCAGCGGCACAACTTGGTGATCTGCTGGGACGGCAGCTGCTGGCCTTCCATGTCGATGGGGCTGGAAAGCTCGAAGCCGACCGCCGAAAAGTTCTCTTCGGTCTTCTGCTCGATCCTCCAAAGGCTGGTGCGGCTTTGATCTGCGGCATCTGGGTTGCCCCCGTCGAAGTTCGCGGCATCCAGGAAGTGCTTGAAGGTTTCGATCACCTTGAAGTCCGCGCCAGCGAGGTCCTTGAACTGAAGGCAAAGCGCTGACACTGCTCGCGGAATACCCGACAGCTCGTTGGCCAGCCTGAGCTTGGGTGTGGCTGGGCGGCCATCACCACGGATATCTAAACCGGTGACCTCGATCTGGATAGGCGAATACAGCTGGCCCTGCCAGATGATGTCGCCCTCATGCTCATGCCCGTGGAAGCGCCAGAGCGTGGCTCCCAGCCTCGTCGCATCCAGTTCGTACAGGCGAATCTGGTTCCCGGGCTCCAACTTTTGGATGTCCGCGCTGTAAATCATGGTAATTACCTATAAAAAACCCCGTACTTGGCGGGTGATTAGGGTCAAAAATTCCCACACCCACTGTTTATACAACCAGGAATGGATGAAAATCCAGTGGCGACGGTAGGATGCATGCGGTAGCGTCAAAGTTTTAACGGACTATAGGAATCAAATGGCTCTCGTGACTGAAGAGACAGTAATGCATCTGTCCAAGGCCAGAGCGTCGCTTCTGGGCGATGTCGAATGGAACAGGCTTCATGTTCCTGGAGAAAGTGCTCTGGCATCGGGAATTTATCGTTGCGAAGGATGTGGGGATGAAACTATTTCATTAAAAGGCGCATGCCTTCCTTTGCATGATGAACACAAGCATAGAGACGCGCGTAAAGTTCAATGGCGCTTGATAGTTAAAGCACAAACAAAGTTCTAAATAGTTCCTAAAATCCGTCGCGCTTTGCAGCTGAAGACTGAAAAACGACGATATTTATGTAAATGATGACCTAGGGATGCTCCGATCAACTTGCCGCGCAGCGGTGGCAAGCCGTAATTTGCCAGGCACATAGCGCTATTTTTCTGAAAACGGTCTGATGCAGTGTGAGTCGAGCGCGTTTTTCGCTCGGTTTTCCGTGTTAAGCGCGCAACTCACCCAAACCCATTAGTCGCTTTCGAGCCATCCACAGGTTCGACAGGGCGAACAGCGTGGTCAGTTGGGCCGTGTTTTTCATCAGCCCACGAAAGCGTACTTTCACGTAACCAAACTGGCGCTTGATGACCCGAAACGGATGCTCGACCTTGGCGCGTGTCTGCGCTTTGCAGTACTCGATCTTGCGCTTGGCTTTGTACAACAGGCTGCGTTTGTTCAGCTTGGAATACGTGCTGCGCCGCGCCGCGATTTGCCAGATCACGTTACGATTTTCGTGCTCTTCACGCTTCTCGACACCGGTGTAGCCAGCGTCCGCATAGACCGCGTTTTCTTCCCCGTGGAGCAGTTCGGCGACTTGAGTGACATCGGCCACATTGGCCGCAGTGCCATGGACGTGATGAACCAGTCCAGACTCAACGTCAGCGCCGATGTGGGCCTTCATACCGAAGAAATACTGGTTACCCTTCTTTGTCTGATGCATCTCGGGATCACGCTCGCCGTCTTTGTTCTTGGTCGAGCTTGGGGCATGAATAATGGTGGCATCGACGATGGTGCCCTGGCGCAGCGACAGGCCTTTTTCCTGCAAATAACCGTTGATGACCGCGAGGATTGCAGGAGCCAGTTGATGTTTCTCCAGCAGGTGCCGGAAGTTCATGATCGTGGTGTCTTCCGGTATCGGCGCACTCAACGTCAGGCGTGCAAACTGGCGCATGGGGGTGATTTCGTAGAGCGCTTCTTCCATGGCCGGATCACTCAGGGAGAACCAGTTCTGCAGCAGGTGAATGCGCAGCATGGTTTCCAGCGGATAAGGTTTTCTGCCACCGCCGGCCTTGGGGTAGAACGGTTCGATCAGGCCCAGCAGACCTGTCCAGGGGACGACCTGATCCATCTCGGCGAGGAAGCGTTCGCGGCGTGTCTGCTTGCGCTTGCTGGCATATTCGAAATCGGAAAAGCTCATCTGGCTCATGGGAGGCTCGGATCAGGTGGTCAGGCGATTTTCGCATAACCGGGACTTGTTCGGAGATTCCCTAGGAGGTCAAGATGTCTGATGTAGAAAAGAGCGCGTTCGAAGCAGGCGTAATGTCTGCTCTTGCGGCAATCGCCGCCGCTCTGAAATCTTCGCCCGAATTCAACAATGAGGCACTGGTGAATATCGCACAACACGAGACTGTCAGAAATTTTGTGTTCGGGCATAACATGTAGCTAGAGGTGCATGTATGCCGACCAAAAAGAAGTCCGCCAATGCAACAGCGAGGGAGTTGCCCTCGATTCCCCAAGAGCTGATCGAGCAGTTTGTTAAAGGCCCGATGAGCGCCGAAGCCATTCAAGACGCGTCCATGGCGTTCAAGAAGGCTCTGATCGAGCGTGCGCTAGGCGCCGAGCTGGGTCACCACCTTGGTTACCCTCAGGGCGCGGAGCGCCCTGAGGAGTCGACCAATCAGCGTAATGGCAAAAGCAGCAAGACGGTTCTGACCGACGACGGGCCGCTTCGCCTGGATATCCCCAGAGACCGCGATGGTAGCTTCGCCCCGATCCTGATTCCCAAGCACGAACGACGTTTTACAGGCTTCGACGACAAGATAATTGCCATGTACGCCCGGGGCATGACGGTGCGTGAGATCCGCGCTTTTCTATCTGAGCAGTATGGAACTAACGTGTCCCATGACTTCATCAGCTCAGTCACCGATGCGGTCATGGAAGAGGTGGGCACTTGGCAGCAACGACCCTTGGAACCGATGTATCCGGTGATCTTCTTCGATGCGTTACGGGTCAAAATCCGGGACGAGGGGTTAGTGTGCAACAAGGCTATTTATCTGGCGCTGGGGGTATTACCTGATGGCACGCGCGACATTCTGGGTATATGGATCGAGAGCACCGAGGGTGCCAAGTTTTGGATGAAGGTGTTCAACGACCTCAAGACTCGTGGCGTTGAAGATGTTCTGATCGCCGTCACGGATGGCCTCAAAGGAATACCGGAGGCGTTGGGGGCGGTTTTTCCTGCCACGACGCTGCAAACCTGCATCGTGCATCTGATCCGCAACAGCTTGGACTATGCCGCTTGGGATAAACGTCGGGCACTGGCCAAAGCACTCAAGCCGATCTACCAGGCGATCAATGCAGATGTGGCTGAGCAAGAGCTTAACGCCTTTGAAGCGGGCCCCTGGGGCAAGCAGTATCCGACTGTGGTTGCTGCATGGCGTCGCGCCTGGGATCGGGTTATACCGTTTTTTGTTTTCCCGGCGGGCATCCGCAAAGTGGTTTACACGACCAATGCCATCGAGAGCATCAATGCCCAGTTACGCAAGATCATCAAGACTCGAGGGCACTTCCCGACCGATGAGGCCGCGACGAAACTGATATGGCTTGGGTTGCGCAACATCACCGCCAACTGGGGTCATGCGGCACACGACTGGAAAGTGGCAATGAATCAATTTGCGATCCTGTACGGAGACCGATTTACCAGACCGAGCTGGTAAAACAAGGGCCTGCCTGACGGCAGGCCCTAACCAGCCCGAACACAAAAAAACTGATACTCCCCACAACACATTTTGGATGCCGGGACACCGCACTCTTTTGACGGCCTTGAGGCAAAGCAAGCTTTTGCGCGCCCCTTACGCGTCTTGGTCAGCGATCAAGCTGCCTTGACACAATGGCTAGAAACAGGCAGCTCAAAGCATTAACGATATACTTTCATCGGCAGCATCGTCCTCAAGAATTAACCGGATGAATTGCTGCCGCCCCTCTGCATGCTCGGCATAGCCCCGCTACGTAATACTCCTTACACTCGGATACTTGAGTACGCATGACTCTTTTACTCTTGCTCCCTGAGCTCGGCTAAATTCTCAAGTTGTCACGGGTTAAAAGCTTGTTTGAAACTCACGGACAGTGAGTGTAATCCACCTCCCAAAGTAGCCGGCTTGTAACCTTTCGCTCTATAACGACCTTGGGAGCCACCAGGGGGCGTCCAGTAAAACGACTTGTAGCCTTCATGTCGGTCGAGAAAGTCCCGCACCTGTTGCAGCTTCTGCCCAGGCCCGTACCTTCCAGTGACGGTTACGTCCCAAGCTTCAGATCGGTTGTTAATGCCCACTCCACCGGATTGGCTGTAACCGTCACCGAAGTCGTTCTCCCAGGTGCGCTGTGAAACATCGCCCGAGGCGCCTACCTGCACATCAAAATCGAATGTCTCAGCCATTACGCGCGCCTCCAGAGCAAACCGCCCTGCCTCATCTCCTGCTGGAGAACCTGACGGACCTGTGCAGCAGCACTGTCGCCTATTGCTTTACCCTGACTTGCCGCTTCAGCAGCGCTCATACCGGGCTGAGCCTCGACGGTGACAGGTACGCTGATACTGATCGGCGTAGACCCGCCGCCACCGACAGACTTGTCAGCCAGGTACTTGGTCAGGTCGCGGTTTTGGTTCGGGTTGAGCACGCGCTCACCGCCATCGAGCAGCCAGGTGCCTTCCTTCGGAATATTGTCCATACCGTTGTGAGCCATACCGGCGAGCGCCGATGAGGACACTGCGGCGACCATTGGCGCAGTTGCAGCAGCAGCGGCGAGTGCGGCAGCCGGCGCAGCAGCTGGACCGATCAGCGGGATACCGGCGGTCGATGCGTAGGCGTTCAGCGCTGCCTGCGCAGACGCTGCCTGCGCGTTGGCGATCAAGCCGGTTGCCGCCGTCGATTGGCCGCTTTTACCAACGAGCAGTTGAATGCCCTGATAGACCAGCCATTGCGCCGCCATGTCGCTCAGAGCGTTGATGACCGACTTGGACATGCTCCCAGCGAAGTCAGCGATAGCGTCTCCAGCATCCTCTGCACCGGTGACCACGTCCGAGAACACGTTGCCCAGGCCGCCGGTCAAATCATTCAGGCTGCCCGACACGAAATCGGCCGCGATCGCCGAATAGTCTTCGGCCGCATCAACGTAGTTCTGCCAAGCATCACTCACGCCAGCCATCCAGTTGGACTGGGCCTCGTCAATCCGATTGTAATAATCCTGCTGGATGACCATTCGTTCGGCCAGCGCCTCGGAGAGCATGCCGGTCTCTATGGCGTACAGCTCATCGCTTAAATCGCCGGAGTTGCGCTGCGCTTGGAGGTCCGCAGCCTTGCGCGCGTAATCCTCCTGAATGGCCATATCCTGCTTCAGGCGGTCCCGGGCTTTGTCGCCCATCCCGGCGCCAGCTAGCTCCATGTCGAAGCCAGCATCGACGGAAGCATTTTCATCCTTGAGGGTCGCCAGGAAGCTGACCGCCTTGGCCTCCTCCTCGTTGGCAACCTTGAGCTTTTGGAGAGCATCCAGCTCCGATGCCAGTCCCTCGAGGCGCTTCTGCTGAACAGCGTTGATCCCGACCAGCTTGCCCGATGCAACTTCGAAGCGAATCTTGTCCACTTCCGTAGCGTTTTTCTGCGCGTCCTTGCTGGTATTGATCAGCGCGATCTGACGCTGCAGGTCGGTCTCTGAGCCCTTGACGGTATCGCTCAGTTTCTTCGCCGCCGACGCGGCGTCCTTTGCAGCCTGCTTGGCCGCTTCCAGAGCTTTAGGATCGACTCCGCTGCCCTTTCCACCCTGATCACTGAAGCCGGTACCACCAAATAGGCGCTGGTACTCGCCCGCAGCAGCCCGCGCATCGGTGATGTATTTCTGAATCGTATCGCCCGCGAGTGGCGTTTCGAGACTTGCCTTGATCCCAGCTGCCGCCTCAGCGGCAGCGCCAAAGTTCACTTTAGCCTCATCGCGCAGACGCACACTGTCTGCTATGAACTGTTTGGACACATCACCAATGGTGAACTTTGCCAAACCCGCCGCGACATCCGCCATCATCGAAGATGTATAGCCAACTGCCGTCGCATACATACCTACAAGGGTATCCGAAACGATCTTGAATACTCTCGTAACTCCATCGCCAGCGCTAACGACAAATGCAGTTGCGGTAACGAGCTTGTCGCCCATATCCCCCACGACCTTTGTTACACCGCCGCCCGCTTTGACGCTGTCGTTAAGGTCTTTTGTCAATTGCTGAACCACTGGCATGAAATCATCAGCGATCTTGTTTTTTGTCCCCTGCAAGTTCTGCATGAGCCCCACAAGCTCGCTCGAAAACTGTTTCGAGACGGCTATGGTTTGAACGCTGAGAATAGCGCCGGCGGACTCCGCAGCATCACCCAGCTGCTTGAACTCTTTCCCACTGTTGCGCAATAAGGGAACGAGCGCACTAGCCTCGTCGGCAATGCCTTCCATATAGAATGTCATTTCAGCCTGGGAGACATTCGCTTTCTCAAGGGTCGAAACATACAACTGAAGAGCTTCGGCGCTGTTGAGCTTTTTGAAACTTTCCGCTGTCACGCCGACTTTCGGCGCGATGACCTCAAAGAAGTCTTTCAGCTCGCCGCCGCCGGTGTTGAAGAAGTCACCCAGCTTGTCGTTGGTATCCTTGAAGATGTCCGCGAGCTTGTCCTGCTCAACGCCAACAGTTTTCGCGCCAGCCGCGTACTTCTGGAACTCGGTTGTTCCAAGACCGGCCAGCGCTGCAAGGTTGGAGATTTCCTTAGCGCTGCCGGCCGTGTAGGCGACCAGCCCTGTCAGAGCGGCAGGGACAGCTGCGATGGCAACGCCCACACCCTTGGCCAGGTTTTCAAAAGACTTGGCGATTTCCGCGTTGCGTTTCTTTGCCTCTTGGCTCGCCCTGTCAAGAGGGCCAGTGAAGGAACCGATCCTGGCCACCAAATCCAGCGTGAGCGTGCCCAGTGACTTGCTCATTCAACTCGCCTCCAAAGGTAAAGCCCGCTGTGCGGGCCTTTTAAGTTTTATGCCCAGCTTTCCATAGCCTGCTCGAGACTGATGGGCGGCTCGACCTCATGCTGCATGAAGTCGAAAATCTTGTACGGACCGTCCTTGTAATTCACGTTGGCGTACATCATTGCGAGCAATGCCGATCCGCGTTCCACCCGCATGCCGATGTTCAGAGAGCCACGTAGCTCCCGGTACTTCAGCCAGGACCTGAACTCATTCAGGCTGAGGGTTTCCTTGGCTTCCGCGATCGTACGCCCGCCGATGCCGGCGAGGACGAGCTCGTGCCAGAACTCTTCTTCGTCGGAGAGGGCGCCGTCTTTCCCAAGTTGTTGACCTGGGCGATGACTGTCAGCAACGCGAAAGTCAGGCTGGGGTCGAGCGAGCCACGCGTTGGATCAGCTTCACCGGTGATGTCTTCAACCGTGAAGACGGGCTTCCCCTCTTCGTCGCAGATACTTGCGGCAATTCGGCCCGCGTGAACCTGCACCTTGCCAGCGGCGGATAGCGCATCGTTGATCGCCGTTTGAAACCCCAGCGGCCTGACGTAGACCGTGGCGACGATTTCTTCTTCGCCCTGCTGCCATTTGATTTCTTTCTCAACGGGGCGGCCGGTAAACGCACCGACGCCGCGCAAGCTTTCAAGACTTAATTTCATCGCGATGCCTTATGCGTTAGCCGACTTGCGAATCCAGGCGGAGCCGCCGGAGCGCTGGATGGTGCCCGCAGTCTTCACGACTGTGTTTCCTGCGAAGTCGAACGGGAAGTCGGCGACATAGCCGTCGAACACGAACCAGGTGCGTGTCGGTGGCAGCTCGAAATCATCGCCATCCGTATTTAAGGTGGGCTTGACATCGAAGCCATCAGCCCAGCCAACGACCCACGACGTATTTTCGACCGAGTCGTCCTCGGAAAGCTGGTAAAGCCGGACGTGCGAGGCGTTTTTCGGATCAGCGTCTACTGAAAACGAAGCCTGTCCAGGCGTGCGCAAGCCGCGCAGGTATCGCCTTACCTTGTCACTCAGACACGTAATTTCAACTTGGTCTGCTGGGTTGCCGCCGGGGTTGAACGCTGTAATGCATTCCACCTCGATAACCTCCAGCTTTTTCGGGTCTGCGGATGTAGGCACCAGCGCATACATCTGAGTGCCTTGAGTCAAAATCGCCATTGTGTTCTCCAAATGTCGGGCATAAAAAACCCGCTCATGGCGGGCTGAAAAATTGGTTGGGACTACCTGAGCACTATCCAGTCGATATCGAAGCTCGACCGGTACAGCTTTGTTTCGGTGTCTTTGCTCTCGCCGCCCCAGCGGACCACATACGCTTTGAGCTCAATGGCGTGTCTGATGGCGTCGGTCACTGCCCTTGCCTGCGCGCCTGTGGCGGCATACACGTCGACTTGCAGAGTGAAGCTGTCGGCATCAGGACGGCCTGCGAGGTAGTTTTCTGGGCTGCCGGTGATGAGCTGCCAGACTGCATACGGCTTCGCCACGCCTTCGGGTGCATCATCGAACGGATAGAGCCTGGTGGGGCTGACGCCGAGTAGTGCCGTCACGCCTGCGTCAGCAGCGCATACCGCGAATATGGGTGCATATGACATCACGCCCCCCCTGAGGCCTTTGCCGCTTTTTTAATCGCGCGGTCAATGGCCTTCTCGTATTCAGTGATGAATGTGTTGGTTGCCTCGGCTATGTTGTCGGCCAAGGCTTTTCGCGCGAATGGATCCGCCCGCATTTTGGAAGTACCGAATTCGATCAAGCGCCAATGAGGCGTCGCAGCGTTCGCAGATTTGTCGCCGCCCTTCTTGAGGACAGCGCCTTGCAGAACACCAACCCGGAAACCCAGGTCCCCGCTCGACTTGAACAATTTCCCGTTCCAGCGAAGCGCGACGTTGTCAGCGATGGATCGGCCTGTTTCAGGGTCGTCTATCCGCTGCGCGCCTTCTTTCATCTTGTTGGCCACCAGCTGGGCAGCCTTACGCAGCGCCGACCGTCCGCCCTTACGCTTCATGTCCTGAGTGATCGATTCGAGTTTCCCAACGAGAGAGTCAATACCCCCCAGTTGGAAATCCACTGAGTCAGCCATCGTTGACCCCCTTGGCCACCAAGATGGTGAGATAGTCCAGACCTGAATCGGGATCGGGCAGCGGCGGGCCTTTGATGTCGTAGACATCACCCCGGTAAAGGATTCGCATCGTCGGCAGCACGCCGGCTCGGTAGCGGATAACCATCCTCGCGGTCGCCTCCGACTGGCTGGCCTGGGCAGCAATGAAATCCCTGGCGCTCAACGGCTCGACCGATGCGGGCACCGTGTCCCAAACTGTTTGCCAGCTCTCCAGCTCTTCGCCGGTTTGGGGGTCCTGCAGTCGGCCCAGCGCCTGGAACGTAATGCGATGTCGAAGTCGGCCGGCACGCATTACACGCCCATCCCGATGCGGTATGGCATAAGCAGCGACTTGGAGGCCAGTGGCAGCTCCGCGGCAATCGTGCCGATTACCACTTCCTCGCGGTTGGCGAAGAGGTTGCCCAGCTTGAGCAGGCATGCTGCCTGTATGGCCTTGTTGATCACGATGCCGAAGTCGTCCATATCTATCTGCTCAAAGCTTTCAGACAATGACTGGCGAGCGCGCTCGCGAAGACGGCAGCGAATATCAGAGTTTTCTGGCTCGTCGGCCAACTCCAGCGCGGCCCGGTATGCAGCTCTCGCGGCTTGAGTGCGCTGAATGGTGTCAGCCTTCACCTTATCGAGATCAGCCTGATCGGCATAGAACCGGCGCTGCAAAAACTGCATGACAGCTTCCTCCGCCGCGCCCAGAAATTCATCCACGAGCGGCTGATCCTCGGATTCTGCGTGCAGGTGATGCATGGCCGTTTCTATACTGATGACGGGCATGTGTCACTCCTGAGGTGGTTGGTTCTGCTCGGTTTTCGGAATCGAATTCTCGCCCTGAACCGGCGGCCCTTCGATAGGAGCATCAGGTTCAGGATTGACGGCGGGATCCGGTGTGGTGGAGGCTGAAAGTTTGGCCAGTTCGCTTTCGGCCTCTTCTTTCTTGCCGATAAACTCACCGACCTGAGCGCCCTCAGCGTCAATAACAATCCAGCGCTGCCCCTTCTTAGCAATCGTCAGCGCCGAGCGTTCACTGGAATTGGTGGTCAAAGCTGCTCCGACTTCGCCCACGATCTCGCAAAGCTTGAGCTGCTCCAGCTCCTTGGCCAGCCATACAGGCGCGGCATAAGGCTCGTTGTCGGTATCACGGATGATGCCGCGGTCCTCGTAAGCCCGCAGCGGTTTGATCAATAACTCTGACATGTCTCACCTCGGTGGGCCGGCGGTGCCGGCCACTTTAGGGGTTGCGCAGCTTAAGCCGCAGCGGCCGCAGCCGTGAGCTTGCCAGTGACGAAGGCTTCGGTACGGTAGATGGAAAACGCCAGACGCTCTTCGGCGCGAAGCGTGACCATGTTGTTTTCGAAGTCCTTGTCGTTCTCGGTAGAAATCAAAACTTCAATTTCCATCCGGTCGAAGATCTGCGCACCCAGTTTGAAGGCTCCCACCAGGAAGTCGTTTGGCTTCATTGCTTGGGTCGCGACTACCGGGCGATTCCACAGACGAGCCGCAGTGCCTTCCTGCGGTTGACCGATCAGATAGCGACCCTGGCTGTCTTTGATCAACTCGATCAGCGCCCAGTCAGTTGGGTTGAGCACGATGCCATCCGAAGGAAACTCTGCAAGCTCGGATTGAAGAAGGGCCAGGCGAATCCGGTCGATGCGCTGTTCGCCGGTTACGGTCCAGCCAGCTGGAGACGCGTATTGGTTTGCAACCGGAACGAGCCCTTGCAGATTTGCACCTGCTCCGCTGCCGTACAGCAACTGAGCCTCTTCAGCGAGCAGCAACCCATAACGAGCGCGCGCATCGATGTAGCTCTGCAAAGCCTTTGCGTCATCCAAAATCTGACGCGAGGCTTTGAACAGATGGGCGATGGTACGAACCGACGCCGTGACCAAGGCGGTCTCGATTTCGGAATACGGTTTTGCAGAGCCCTCCGGTACGGTCGCGGCATTGTTTGTAAAGCCTGTTTCGCGGACATACTCAAGGGAGCCCGCCTCAGTCTCGCCGGGTGCAATCAAATCTCGAATGGTGGCCCGACGCATGCCCGGCAGCGCGACAGTGTCCAGACGCTCCGTGGCCGCCAAGCCACCAGCGGATGTCGTGGTGATTGCGGCGCGGGGTACGGAAACACGACGAGAGCCACGGAACGACGAATTGACGCCTTCCATATGTTCGCTGGTAACAATCAACTCGCCAGCGGATTTTGGGGTCTTGATGCGCTGAGTGTCACGGTTGGCATTGACAAGCTTTTGCTCAGCTTCCAGAACGCGAGCCTGCAGTTCGCCCTGCTTCATCAGCAGCTCGTCCACCTTGGCACGAGTCTCGGCGTTCATCTCGCCGTGACGGGCGATTTCCTTGTTGCTGGTCTCCGCCTGGGATTTGATCTGGTCGCCAATGGTCTTAAGGCTGGCATTCAGCTCGGTGTATTGCTTTTCGAAGTCGCTCATTGCGATGGTCCTTGGAAAGATTTGAGGATGTCGGATGCCGCGCTCAGGGAGGCGGTGAGGTCTGGCGCGACAGCGCGGGGCTTATCGGACGAGGCAGCGTATTGCGTACCCCCGCCAGCAGCGCGCGGCGTGCTGGACTTGAAATTAGCGAAGAGTTCGCGGCGTTCGCTGCGGGCCATTCCAGCTTTTGCCAAAGCGATATCCATAGCCTTCAGCGCGTTACTCTGCTGGGTCTGCTCGTCTTCACGCTCGGTGATTTCGTCAGAAGAGAGAACGGCAGTTGCAAAGCCGAGCTCAACTGCTCGTCGGCCGCGTATGAACGTCTCGTCATCCATCATCTCGGCAATGTCAGCAACGGCCTGGCCGCTGCCTTCCGAGTAAAGGTCTGCCATCGCAGCGTCGAACTCTTCCATCGTGTTCGCGACATCGCGCAAGTCATGGCGGTTGCCGACTGCAAGCGTCCAGCAGTTGTGGATCATGAGAAACCCGCTGCTGGCCACTTCGCGTTTGGCGCCGGCCATGTAAATCACCGATGCAGCCGATGCGGCCAAGCCCAGAACCTTGGTGGTGATCGCCTGGCTGTGCTCTCGGAGCCGGTTGTAGATGGCCAGGCCTTCGAACATGTCGCCACCTGGCGAATTGATGTAAACGGTGACTGGCTTGTCGCCGATTGAGCGAAGGGCCGCGTCGATGCGCGAGACGGTAACGCCTTCCCCGTACCAGTCCTGGCCAATAACGCCGTAGATGGTGATGGTATCGCTGGTGGACTCCACGGCCGCTTTGATGGCCGGATTCCATCTGTCGAGCGCGCGCGGGCTCAGCTCGCAGTTAAAACTGCCAGCCTTGGATTTTGGTTGCATGATTTATTCCTTCGAGTTTGCCGGCTGATCTAGCCAGTTCTGTAGAGCTGCCCTTGCGGCTTGCCCGTCATCGCCCTGACCCAGTTTGTCGATCGGCGAAAGGTTGGTTTGCACAGTTAGCACACCGGCATTTCCGCCCATCTTGGGCAGGTTCTCTTTCATGCGGCATTCGTCGCGGGTGTAGATGCCGTTTTGCACCATCCCCGAATACAGCGTTGCCCGTGCGGCGCTATCAGCACGCATCAAGCCTTCAATGGAAAACTCGGGGTAAATCTGACGGCGCTGCGCAGGCGCCAGCAAACTGCGACTGATCCCTTCCTCGATGCGGCGCATGTAGCTGCGCAGCGTGAAGGTCAGGAATCGAAGCAGCTTCTGCTCAAGGCCGGTACCCCAATTCGATGCCTTATCGCTGTAACCGACCAGCGTCGGGTCCACCATGTAAAAGCGACAGATCTCCTCGGCGCTGTACTCTCGGGATTCCAGCAACTGAGCGTCCACTGGATTGATACCAATCACCTTGGCGGAAACACCCTTTTCCAAAACCGGTGATTTACCGGCATTCATCGCCCCGCTGATGCGTTGGACATAGTCGCGAAAATCGTCGCGCTGCTGCTTGTTCAGCGTTGCATCAACCTCAAAGGCCACGGTTTGGTGCATGCCGTTTTTGAACGTGAAGCTCGCAACGTCCTCTGCCGACATTGCCGCGCCGAATACGTCGGCGCCGTAGGCGATGGGTGATAGCCCGATTTGCCCGTCCAGAGAGAACGCAGGGATATGCATCATGTTGCTGCCAGCAATATCGCGGAGCTGCCCGTTTTTTTCCCGGTATCGGTAAAGAATCTCGCCGTTGTCCGCGACATCCAAATCCATGCGGTTGGGCAGCAGGAATTCAAGCGCTACGATCCGGCCGCTTATACGGATGATCTCGACAAAAGCGTTACCCCGCAGCAGCATCGAAGCTACTACGGCCTCCCAAAACTGCACAGCAGTCATACGGCTGTTCGGGTTGGTGTTGAGAATCCAATGCAGGTCATTGTCACCGGCCACCTCACGACCGCCATCAGGCATGCGCCGGTATAGGCCGAGCGGCAGCGTTGCGATCGTTTCGGAGATGAGGCGAACGCAAGACCAGCAAGCGGCCAGGCGCATGGCTTTGTTGATCGTCACGGTTTTCCCGTTGGCGGATGTGCTGCCCACGGTTTGCGCCCAAATTCCGGAAGCGCTGCCGGAGAGAGACCTGCCCACCCAATCGATTATCGATGACCGAGGCGCGTTGATTGCACCGCTCAAGACGGATTTGAAAGACTTAGCCACCGGTCAGTCCCCTTCGAATGAATGCTGCCGCGACGAAGCACGACGAAGCGGCGGCAAGAAGCGCCCAACCCACGCCAAGCAGTACGTAAACACCTGCCACAGCAAGGGCAAAGCCCAGCACTGCAGTCAGCAGGTAAATGATTGATGCTGTGTTCATTCGAATATTGGGTCCCGGATTGAATCCATGAATCGGTCCACGCCGCCATCGCCGGCAACGACTTGCATCATCGCCCGCCCGACCGACATGATCAGTGCAACAGCGCCATCGATCTTGTTGTCATCGCCCTGTTTGATGGGGCGTACTACGTCGTCGTTACCGGGCATGTTTTTGCCGATCACGTTGCCGATACACCAGGTCATGATCGGATTGCCGTCATGGTGGAACCTTCCAGCGGTGATAGCCGCTTCCAGCTCTTTCATGGCGTCGGACATGTTGGTGTAGTTCTGGGTGATGGTGACCGGGTTGAAACCCTCGTCGTCGAAGTCATGGCTCAACCCAGTAGCACCGTGTGGGTCAATCGGCGACTCGCGCAGCGGTGCGTGTTTGTTTGCCTCTTTGGTGTCTTCGAGGATTTCGCGGTAATCGATCTCGGCACCATCGGTTACCTCAAGGTGTTTCGAGTTCAGCCAGGCCTGGAAGCGCTCGGACATCCGCTTGTTGTCGCTGTCATAAGCGGTGTCGTATGGCACCCAAAACTTGGGAGCCACGCTGTAGTAGTGAGTCTTTCCGTCGATCACCTTCCAAAACAGGCGCGCCCTCGAGTTCATGTCCAGCTTTCGCGCAAGGTCGAAACCGGCGATCCACTCTTGCCCCTCGAATTGATCGAGCGTAAGGGAGGTGTCCTCGCAGGACTTCCAGTCCTGCATGTTGAAGAAGCCAGACTTGGCGCTCACCCAAAGGTTGAGGTGCTTCGTTTTGAAGGTGTTGGTGAACCGAGCCGAGCGGATCGCCCGCGCCTGCTGGCTTTCCAGATATTCCTGGAACACTGACACGCCGTGGTTGGGGTTGGCCTTGGCCAACATCTTGGGGTCGGTCCAATCGTCGCCCTCATCAAGCGTCCAGATCCAGCCGAACAGTTCATCGTCTGGGACAGTGCCCTCCAGCATCTCAATGACCTGTCGACGCTTGTCGTAGCAAGGCCCCTCGATATCGGCGCCGGAAGTGGTGATGATGAACATCAGCGGTTGCCGGCGGGCGCCCATACCGGTGAGCATGGTGTCGTACTGGGCCGAGGTGCGGTGCTCATGATATTCGTCCACGATCGCGCAACTGGGTGATGCGCCGTCACCAGGGTCGCCAATAAGTGGCTCGAAGCGACTGAAGTCGGACGGAATATTCATGTTCGAGGCGTTGACCTCAATGCCCGCCGCCTGGACCAGCATCGGTGACTTGGCCACCATCAGTTTCGCAGGGCGGAAAACCTCCCAAGCCTGCTTCTCAGTGGTGGCACCTGCGTACACCTCGGCGCCGTACTCACCATCCGCAACGAACATGCTGATGCCGACACCGGCCGCAACTACCGACTTTCCGTTCTTGCGGGGAATCTCCCAGTAGCTCTCACGAAAACGGCGGTACCCGCCCTTCTTCTTGACCCACCCGAAGGTGACGGCGAGACCGAAAAGCTGCCATGGCTCAAGGCTGATTCGCTGACGCTTGAACGCCCATTCACCCTTGGTATGCGGCAATAGCTGAATCAGCTTGAGTTTTTTCTCTGCCTTCGCTGGATCGAACTTGAATCTGAACCCGCGCTTGCGGCTGGCTGCCATGTCATCGAAATGGCGCTGCACTGCTTGATGGATGTAGCGACAAGCTGGCACTTTCCCACTCAGAAGAGACCTACCCCACACCATCGCTTTATCAACGTTGGGGTGGGCGGACTTGGCCATTCAGGATCTCAATAGTTCGGCGAATTCGTTGGTCTCTTTTTCCTTGTTTCCTCCGATCAGACGTGTGCGGCTGGCTGGATCAAGGCCGAGCATCGACCCGAACGTAACCATTTGCCGCATCGTTTCGTTCGCCGCGGTCAGTGCGGGGTTTTTCATCGGTCCGCCGGTGGCACCGGTAACCACGATGCCGTGGGCCTGGACTGACTGCTGCGCCATTCGCCAGTTGTCGTATGCAACGCAGAACGCTTCGACGTTGTGTAAATCAGTTATCGCAACCACGTTTTCGCGCAGAAGCTCGGGAACAATCATCTTCCACATCTGCGAAGCGCGGTCGCTGAGCCATCCGGGCGGATCAACATTTGTGATCTTCGAAAAAGCGGGCTCGGCCTTATTCAGCGCGCGTTTGCCGGGATTTCCGGCTAGTGCTTTCTTGGCGGTCGGCTTGGGTTTGCGACCACGGCCGGCGACCGTGGCGGTACCTCCCATCGCGCAACTCCAGAATTTTTAATTTCGCGGGTGTAAAAAAACGACTGAGGGCGCGGTCTAGAAGCCAAAGGGACCAGACTTTTGACCCTCCCCCACCGCACCAGACTGGTGCGCGCACCATACCGGTGCATTCCGTGAAGCCCGCCGAGAACCGTTCTCATTTCGGTCAGCACGACCGGGCAACCTGGGTGTTGCCCCACCCGCCGTCCTCTGCGGCCGTCTTCGTGCTGTGGCATGGATGACACATGGTCTGCCAGTTGGATCGATCCCAGAACAGGTCCATGTCACCCTTGTGAGGAACGATGTGATCAACGTCTGTCGACGCTGTGACACGTCCAACGCGCTCGCACTCTACGCAGAGCGGATGCTTAGCCAAGAAGCCCTTGCGCGCCTGTTGCCACTTGTAGCTGTAGCCGCGCTGGCTGCTGGTCTCGCGTTGCTTCTCCCGCTGCTTCACATCGAACTGCTTGCCTACATCCTTATGGGCGTCACAGTACCGAGGGTTGCGGATCAATGTGTTGCAGCCCTGGGCATTGCATGGTTTCTGCGGCCTCAACGGCATGGTGTACCGTCCAGGTAAGTCTGGGGCGCTGCATCAGGGTCTTCTGGCTCTTCTTCACTCAGTGCGTCGATCAGCAGCGTCTGTTGCTCTGTCATCAGCCGAAGCAGTTCTGTCTGCTTGCGCATCTCTTCAAGGATCGCAGCACCATTCGGCTGCAGAGCCACCTGAATGCCAGGTTGACTTACCAGCAAGTTGCACCCAATCCGCTGAGCAAATGGCTCAAGGCTCTTGGTCACTCGTTCGTGCTGAAGGACTGTCATAGGGTTCTCTGGGTAGATCACCAGTAGATCGCCCTTGCTCGGTGTCAGCTTTTGTATCTGGCTTAGCAATGAGTTGCTGTGCTCGTTCATATGCCACCTTGCTCCACTTCTTGAACTACTAACGCCGAAAGGCACCCCCAATGCATCTCGCCACCAAACCCCGCAAGAAAACTGTTTGCGGTCAGATTGATACCGTTCGGCTGGATTCCTTGACAACCGCTCAAGCCGAGAAAGTCTGTGCCGATATAAGATTCTTGAAGCTTGGCAAGATAGCTCAGGAGGAGCCATGCCCGACTTGAACCAAATAATTAATAACCATCAATTACTCTCAGACACAGTCCTAAAGCTGAAGGCGATATACGCTTCAGAAGACCCGATAGTTGTTGGGCTTTTGGAAAAACTTAATAACTCATTAGTTGCGCAGCACGAATGCATGACCCGTTTATATGAGCTATCCATTCTGAACGCTAATTTGGCTGAAAATTCGCAGCCCGTATTATGCTTGGTAAACTCGAATAGACGTTCGATTTTTTAAGCGTTTGCTTCCTTGGAATATCACTTTGATTTGCTACGTTGTATCTGCGCATCCACCTGGTCAGCACAGGTATCCAGCAGGTTGATGGCGCGATTTTTCAACGCCCAAAGATCGCCATTCAGGGCTAGCTCGTCGTCGCTTTCACTTACCCGCTCACACGGGACCATTTCCAGTGCTTCCAGTCTTACCGATGTCATCTTTACCGCCACTGGCTGCGGACTTGTCGCACAGGCCGTTAGGCAGAGGCTGAGGAGTCCAGGCAAAATAAGTCTTTCTGTTGACTCTGAGCGTATCAACGGTCTTTTGTGGCTAAAAAAACGGCCCTTCAGCCCCCGAGCAATCCGATGGAACAAAGGGCGCCGCAAAGGCTGCGAAACGAGGGAAGGGCTGCGACCTTTATACGTGCTTGTCGTGGATTGCCGCTCAAGTTTAAGCCGATCTGGCAGATATATCCGTAAAGCCCAACTCACAGTACATTACCTAGGAATGACTTCATGAACTTTAGATCCTTTCGCATAGCTCCCAGGGCAGCTATTGCCTTTTCTATTATTACGGTTTTCGTACTGTTGCTGGGCGCCTTTGCCTTCGAGCAAATACGCGAACTTAGATCGACTCAACAGACTCTCGAGAACGACTGGCTACCTAGTATTCAAAAGGCAGACGACATTCAGATAGCATTGCTTCATACTCGACTTGAAGGTATCCGATTACTTGCCTCGACAGACTCCGAAGTGTTCGAAACTACAGCAGAGACAATAAAACGAAATCGTGATGAACTCAATACACTCACAGAGTATTACAAAAAATATTTAATTTCTGGCGAACAAGAAAAAGCACGATTTGAAGAAGCGTCCACCCTGATGAAGCAATACCTTGACGGGTTAGACCATTTGGTTGGACTCGCCCGAGCAGATCGGGGTGCTGCTATTGAGTACGCTAACGGTCCACAAGCAGATAACGCCAAGAACTATCAGATTAAACTTACAGCCCTGCGCGATGTAAATTCCGAGGGAGTGAAAGAATCTGGCGAGCACTCTGCCGTTGTATACGAGCACAGCCTTAAAGTCATGTTTTTTATCGTCAGCATGTCTCTTCTGGTCACAGTGTTACTTGCTTGGAGACTTACAAAAAGCATGTCTAGCCCCATAGGAGATTGCCTGGGTGTCGCTGAGGCGATAGCTAGAGGTGAATTGAATCGCTCCATCAACGTGTCTGGAAAAGATGAAGCCGCCGGTTTGATGCAAGCCCTCAAACAAATGCAAGAAAATCTTAGGCAGACGATTCAGGGTATCGTGAATTCTTCTGCTGAACTGACATCGTCAGCCACGCAGATGCAAACAGTCACCGACAAAGCTGGTTTAACTCAAGAACAGCAAAACGGCCAAATCGATCAAGCAGCCACGGCGGTTACCCAGATGAGCGCTGCCGTTGAAGAGGTGGCACGGAATGCAACATCCACATCCGAGTCCGCACGCGAATCGAGTCACGCGGCAAAACTTGGAAATAGTAAGGTGACTCAGACACTGGACGCTATGAAGCAACTCACTTCTCAGGTGGAAAGTACCTCAGAACAAGTACAAGATGTTGCGGACCAGGCCCAGAATATTGCTGAAGTCGTCAGCGTCATTCAAGCGATCGCCGGTCAAACCAACCTGCTTGCATTGAACGCTGCCATTGAGGCAGCACGAGCTGGAGAGCAAGGCAGAGGCTTTGCTGTTGTAGCTGATGAGGTTCGTGCGCTAGCCCAACGCACCCAGGAATCGACTAAAAAAATCGAAAGCATGATCATTGCTATCCAAGAAGGTACTAAGGGCGCTGTGAGCTCAATGCAAACAAGTACATCTCAGGCGCATGCTACGTACGACATAGCTCAGGAAGCGGGTAAAGCATTACAAGAAATTATGGACGCCGTACAACTTATTGAGGAGCGCAACATGCAAATTGCTACAGCCTCAGAGGAACAGGCCTATGTAGCAAGGGAGGTGGACCGCAACTTAATAAGCATTCGAGACCTATCTGGCGAAACTGAAAAAGGTACACACCACATAATGAGCGCAAGTAAGAAAATGTCAGGTTTGGCCGTCGTCCTCGAGGGCATGGTGAAGAAGTTCACACTTTAAGCTTGACCAAAAAACAATGTAGCCCGACCTAATCAAGTTAAATTAGGTCAGGCGCCAAGACGGCATCGCCACTGCCAGCGCCCTTGCCGCGTAGGCCGTCAGGCAAAGGCTGATCAGCCCACTTACGAACAGCCGGGCTCTTACGCTTGAGGTCTTCAAAGTCTTTCGTCGCTTGGCGGGCCTTGTCTTCGCTGGCCTTGAGGCGCTGCTGCAGATCGGCCGTGTAGTTGGCATTGCGCTTGGCCTCGGCCTGGAGCGTGGTAATTGTCTTCTGGCTTTCGGTGTTGGCGTCGGTGGCATCCTTGGCAGTCTTCATTTGCAGAGTCACCTGCCCTTCCAGCGCGAGGACGCGGTACTGCTGGATACCCACCAGCAGCAGGCCTACTAGACCGATGATGATTGCAGCGGCAATAGCATTCATACGGAATCCACCTTGCGGCCAATGAATCGGGTCACCAACTCGCGTATGGCCGTAACGCCGAGAAAGCCGATGGTTCCACCAGCGGCAACAGACAGACTGGGCGGCCATGCCATCCACTCGATCAAGCTTGAAGCAACCAAGCTGAGGGCACCGCAGATCAACGCTTCAAAGAAGATCCGGCGTTTGCTGGTTTCTTTGGCGTCATAGAGGATGCGAAGTAGAGAGACGACGATGGCCATAATCATGCCCTGCCACAGTGGGTTTGAAATGGCCGCCACGATCCTGGCCCATGTATCTGGTTTGTCAGGCATGGTGCGCATCCGGTCTCAACCCTTTCGGGATCTACAAAACAAAAAGCCCCAGCAATCGCTGGGGCTAACGATGAAAGTTATGCCTTGAATATACTCACCAAAAGGCCATTACCTCGTTGCACTACGAGCCTTAGCGATCGCTCGATTGAACATTTCATCAAACAAAGGATGCATATCATAAATACCGACATCGAAAGATGTTTCATCGTCGAGAAAAACTGTAACACCAGCTTCTGATCGCTCCATATGGAGCTGAAACAAGAGGATGCCCTGCTCAAGACCAATAGAGTCTGGGTCGAAGTTTAGACGGATGACAAATTGGATTTGTGAACTGGATACTCGAGGAAAAGCCGTGCGTGTAACACTTTTAAATCTGCCTTGCTCATCGAGCACACCAATCGCAACAGCGGGCTGATTCTGTACATCGATTAGATTGGAATTGGTTTCGGACAAACCAAGGTATTTCGCAAACTCTTTGCGCAATGTCAAAGCGGTACCACGTAAGCTTTTAAGATCCTGGTCATCATCTTCCAAGGACTTTCGATATGCGTTGGCGATTTCTGAAAATTTCGTCATCGTCTTGCTCCGCGATTTGAGCAATCACAATGCCACACGTGGGCACCACATCCAACAAAAAGCCCAGCGTTTGGCCGGACTAGATCATGAGTGGTGCCGCGCTGGTACAGCTGAACACCGTGCAATGAAAACAGGTGTTTATCAGGCCTGAAAGAACTTTCTACGCAGCTGCGCAAAAATCTCCCAAAGCACCGTCAACCCATGCCACCCCTTGGCGGATTATTTCGCGCGCGGACCGTTCCGACATCTTGTGAGACTCAGCGATCCGGACCATCGTCCACTTGAAGCCGAAGTACCACCAGATGAAATCGCCCATTTGCTGGTTGCGCGCGATCAGCCTTGCGATAGCCGCATCCACAAGCATTGCCGTTTCGTCGGTGATGACATAAGTCATCGCAGTCGGCTCTGGGCAGCACTGGTTCATCAGCGCCGCCAGCGGGGAGACATATTGCGGCACGCCCATGCCAGATATACGCCAAGAGCCCCAGTTTTCCAGCAGGTACTCGGTATCGCCCAAAGGCTTGTCGACATATGTACGTTTTTTCATGGTCAATCCCCTGTGTAATTCGCTCCACCGGCACCGCGGCGGTTGTTCTGGTTATAAATGGCGGCAGGTCCAGTCATCTGGGCCGGGCGCTTCAATTGTTCGATCTGTCGGTCGGCGGCCTGCAAGCGCATGCTCAATTGGGTCACCAACACTTCCAGCGGCAGAGGTTGACCTGTCTCGGCGGCGACCCAGCCAGAGGCGTTGCACTGCACGCAGGCCATTTCGTGGAAAACACCCTTGATCACAGCGCGACCTCGGCAGGCCGCGCACTGGGCCAGGTCGAGTTGGTCGGCGCGGAACGCTGGGCCGTGAGTCTTCTTCATTTAATGGACCGTCCCTTTTTGCGGCGCAGCCAAGGACGCGGCGTGTTGCTAACCGGGCGGTCTTTCTTCCAAAAACGCGCAGCACCATAGGATTCCAAAGCCTGAAGACACCCGGCAAATCCGAGATTCGGCGACCGGCACATCATCAGCTTTCTATCTGAAGTGGTCATTTTTAAACCTCGCCTATGGTTGATTCTTGAATAGGGTCACAGCCCTTATGTTCCGTGGCCTGTAGCCCGTTACCAGAATCTCCCGATCTAAAGCCGGTCAATGTCTGAATGCGGTTCAGGCCCTTTGAATCTAGATGCGCGTGCCACTTCTCAAGGGCATCGCGCTTGCGGCTCATCACGTCCGACTGGATGTACACCTCCACGTTGTGGCCCATCGCGTGGTTGATCAGCAGTTCGCCAATCAGGTGGTCGATGCCGATGTCTGCCCAGCCGGTGCGCGCGACCTTGCGCAGGTCATGGCTGGTCCACTCGCCCTGCCCCAACCGGGTGAACACGGCGCTCGCCTGGCCCTCGCTGAGCGCGTTGCCGCTGCGGGACGGAAAAAGGAACTGACCTCTGTACCCGCCGGCCAACTGAATGTCCCGATAGCTGATCAGCAGGTTGCGCACCTGGTCTGTCAGTGGCAGGTGATGCTCGACACCGGTCTTGGTGTTCTCGGCCGGGATGAACCATTCACGCTCTGCCAAGCTGATGTGCGACCAGCGCGCCTGCCGCGTCTCGCCGATGCGGGTGCCGTGACAGAGCATCATCAGCGCCAGCAGGCCGTCCGCCGGTTCGTCCTCGAGCACGGTCAGCAGGTGCGCGATAAGGTCCTGCAGCTGGGTGCCGCGCAGCCGGGAAGGCTTGATGCCGACCTTGGCTTTCGAGAAGTCGCTGAACTTGATGTCCTTCATCGGGTTGGCCGCGATCAACCGGAGTTTGAAAGCTTGTCTAAACGCCAGGGCGAGCAGCTGGAACGCCGACCGCACGTAGTCAATGCCGATGGTTTCCTGCGCTGGCCACATGAACTGATCGTCCAGGCTGGCCTTGTCGATACCGGTCAGCGGCAGGTCGCCCAGACGCGGCTTGAGGTGGCATTTGATCAGCGAAGCGCCGGTCTTCTTCCGTTTCTCGGACAGGCTGCGGTCGCGTGCCATGCGGTCTGCGTACCAGTCCAGCAGCTCGCCGGTCGTGACCCACTTCGACAGGTTCGAACCGGCACCGGCATCGAGGCGCAAGCGGATGGCAGGCAGTGCCGCAACGACCTGCTTGGCTGACAGATCGGGAAAGCTGCCGACGAGGTTCCATTTGCCCTTGCTGACCAAGTACCACGACGCCCGTGCGCGATCCCGCGTGAAGCGCAGGTACAGGCCACGGTTCTCCACGTCGCGCAGGTCACGCTCGGTGCCAGCGGCCTGGCGCTTGATTTCCGCGTCGGTGATGCGCACGGCGGCTGTCATGCTGGCTGCGCCTCATTGGCTTTTTGCTGCTCTGGGACGAAGTCGTCGCGTAGAGGCATTAGGTGAACGGGCGCGCATAAGCCCCAGTCACTTTGCTCAACCGTGCCATCTTCGAACCAGCGGCAAAGGCCTTCACCACGAACAATCCAAACGGGAACGTCCGCATGCTGATACTTAAGCCCATTAGGCGCGGTGTAAATTTCATCGAGCTGGACCAGCTGGATCAGCTCACATTGCTTACCAATGTTCTCGACCATGCTGAATGCCCCGACGATCAGCGCCAGGTCGCCCGGCTTGAATTGATTGTTCATGCTGGAACCTCAACGTAGTCAGAAATTCGAACGCGTACAGCGCCACCTTTGATGGTTTCGGCACTGATCTGCAGCTGGGTAACGAACCTGCTGTCGTCGATGCCCAGGGCCTGGGCGACGCCATCGCGTCCGGACTTGAACGCAGCGATGCAGTTGTCATCGTCACGCCGGCGCCGATCCGGCGGTATGAACTCAAGCGCAAGCAAGGCACGACCTTGGGGTACGGGTAGTCCAGCCTGACGGCAAAGCAGATAGCAGGTGTTCCGGTACGCCTTTGCGGCACGGCTTTTGGTAGCCCAGTGCGTCCGGGCGTTGGGACTCAGAACCTTTGGTGGCCAAGGCAACATCAGATCGGTGCTCATAGCGGCTGCCCCGTAACCACGTCGACGACCTCGAAAGTGCTTGGCCACATCCATGCTCCGTAACGCTTGGCCATCGCCAAATCAACGAACAAGGCCAATGCATGGTCAGGCGTCGAGCTCAGGTCATACTTGAACGAGCAGCAGAACACCGCATACCGGTAAGTTTCGATTTCTGGTAGGGCCAGGCGTCTGCCGGTCATTGCGAGCCCCCGAGGTGCATGGCGAGAATTTCAATGGTCAACGCAGCGCGATGAATCCAGAGAGCCCAAGCGTGCTGGGTCCCTTGATCGGCATAAAACCCGCCGGGGAGCTTGTCTAGCCGCATACTCATGGCGGCAGCAGCCCTCTCGAACATCAGATTTTCTTGTTCAAAATCAAGTTGCATGCCCATGTCAGAAACCCTCCTTGCCGCGCTGGGATTCCCACTCGAAGGGCAGCACGATCACTCCGCCCTCGCGCAGTCGATCAACGCAGCGCTCGCCCATCGCCACTGGCAGTGCCTGTCCGTCGAGGTTTGAAATAATCACGGTCGGGCGCATCTGCTCGTAACGGCCATTGATGATCGCGAACAGCGTGGTCAGCTCGAAATCACTCGGAGCCTCTTTGCTGACGCCGATTTCATCGAGAACCAGCAAAGACGGCATTACGAGAGCCGCAATGATCTGCCCTTCGGTACGTTCGCTGCCTTGCCGGTAGGTCGACCTGATGTCATGCAGGATCGTGCCGAGCGTTCGGTAGACGGCCGTGGCGTCAGTCTTGCGCATCAGCTCGTTGGCAATGGCAGTGCCCAAGTGCGTCTTGCCGGTGCCAGGCTTGCCGAGCATCAGCAGGCAGCGACCCGTTTCGGATATTTCCGGAAACCTGTCGACGTACTTTCGAGACACCCGTAGGGCCTCTTTCTGGCCCGCGTTATCGGCGATGTAACCGTTCAGGGTCTTGGCTGCAAAACGCTTCGGAATCAGCGCTGCGCCGAACTTGAGAGATAGCTCGTATCGCTCATTGATCCTTGCACGCTCCGCGTCCTCATCCTTCGCGATACGCATGCATTCCGGGCAGCCCGTTTTGAATACCCTGCCGAAAATCACGTTTACGGTCTGAGGAAATTGCCCATGGTCATCGCAGATCCCGGTCGTCTGTTGCGGCGGGGCCGTGGCGCTGGGCATGGAAACGACGTTTTCAGATCGCATAGCTGCCATCCTCCCGAGCGATCAGTCCAGCGGTGTAATCGCGATCAGCAAAACCGTGGTGCCGGGAATTGGGGAATTGATGCACGTTGGTTGCAGGCTGCACCTCATCCTCCCAGCGCTGGCCGTTGAGCCAAGTGGCTGGGTGCGGAACGAACCGGCCGCCGTCCTTGATCCAGGCCAGCGAAGCGCATTGCGTGGCCAGGCCCTGGGCGATCAGGGCGAACAGCTCGTCATTGACCTTGAGTTTCCGCCAAACCTTCTCGGCTGCCGCCTTCCCCTTCTTGTTCGGGTAAAGCTTCCAGAACTTGGGGAACAGATCGCCAGTCGTCGGCGACGATGCCGAAGGCGTCGGTGTGTTGAGGGGATCAGGAATCAGAGAATCAGAGAATCAGCCGGAGCGCTACCGATAATGGCAGTAGCAGTACCGCCAAAATCGGTACTGATACAACCTTCTGATACAGAAGGGATAACTGACTCCGGTTCATTACGATGCGGGTTCTGATGTTTGTCAAAATTCTCGACTTGGATGTAGCGCTTGCCGGATACCGTATAGCGGACAATGAAGCCCTCGGCCGCCAGCCAGGCCAGCATGCCATCGACATCAAGGCCGTCACGGTACGGAAAGAGCTCGCCTTTGATCCGAAGAGGACGATCCTCAAGGCGGCCAGCTTTATCAGCGAGCAGCCACAGACCTTCGAACAGCAAGGTCAGCATGGGATCAGCCACGCCAAGCACTTCGTTCTTGAACAACGCTGGTTTGATGTTGCGTGCGCGGGCCATATCACAGCCCTCCATGCGTGGGGGTTGAGAAATGACGCGTCAGATTTCGCGTTAACGACGAAGCTGACAACCCTTCGCAGGTATTGCTCGTCGCTGAATTGGTGGGCATAATTGACCTCGTTATGTTGTGAAGAAGCCGGTCTAGCCACCGGCTTTTTTTTGCCTGAAATTTGGTACTGGATGAATCAACAGCCCATCCGCTGTACTACCTGCCCTTCCCGCCTGAGCGGATAATTCACGTCACGCCGCTGACTTGTTCGGATGCGCTTCGGCAAGCAGCCAGGAAGCCTCAAAAGGCTTACCCCGGGCAGCAGCGAGCGCTGAGATTCGCTCGGCGTAATGGGTTTCACCTGTGTACTCGGTGCGCGGCAAGCACTCGGCGGAGAGCCATTTGTAAACGGCGCGCGGGGTCTTCCCGCACGCCAAGGCCACCACCGGAACGCCGCCGGCGTCGTCAATCGATTTCTTTAGCGGGCTCATGTGGCCTCCGGGTAAAATATGAACTTGCAGTACATATTATGTCGGAACTGAAAGTACATGCAAGCCAGTGCAGAATTGAACCTATGGTTCAGATCGAAGATTTGAGAGCGGCCTTCGCGGTTCGCCTAAAGAAAGCACTTGCAGAAAACCACATCGAGCCGTGGGGAGCGGGCGTTCGTCTCTCAAAAATGACAGGCGTCACTCCGAAGGCGGCCAGCAAATGGTTGAACGGAGAGGCAATGCCTGGCCCAGCCAAAATGAGGTCGCTATCGGAGGAGCTGAACGTGCCGCTGGCATGGCTCCAGAATGGTGTTGACGACACCTCAATGACCTCACGATCTGTCGCCAGTGCGCCATCCAACGTAGCGATGGTTGAACAACCCGCGGTCATGTACCGCTATCCGGTAGTAAGCACTGTTGCTGCTGGCGCCTGGATGGAAGCTGTCGAGAGCTCTTTTTCAGACCGATACGAGACGACTGACTACAAGGCCAAAGGCCGCGCCTTCTGGCTTGAAGTGGCTGGAGACTCGATGACGGCACCGACAGGCGTGAGCGTTCCAGAGGGAATGCTGATACTGGTGGACCCTGGCGTTGAAGCGAGGCCCGGCAAGCTGGTGGTTGCGAAGCTCCCCAGCAGCAATGAAGCAACCTTCAAAAAGCTCATAGACGATGCAGGCCAGCTCTATCTGAAGCCGCTGAACCCTGGTTACGCAATGATTAAATGCACAGACGACTGCAAAATCATTGGCGTAGCGGTACGTGTTACAGGTTTTTTGTAGGCTAGATCGGGTCATCCGGCGAGCGCTTTTGTTTAGCGTTCATCCAGTTGGGTTTTCGGCACGCGTGGTAGAATCCGAGCACAACTCTATGGAAGGATGAAAAATGCAATCGTCGAAAATCTTTGTCTTGCTATCCGTCGCAATTTGCATGGCCGGTTGCGCTG
Organism: Pseudomonas sp. Pme6b; assembly: GCF_058129925.1. NCBI lineage: Bacteria > Pseudomonadati > Pseudomonadota > Gammaproteobacteria > Pseudomonadales > Pseudomonadaceae > Pseudomonas > Pseudomonas sp. Pme6b. The sequence continues at coordinate 2,685,248 of NZ_CM176704.1, read as the reverse complement.
CTCCGCAGCAAAAGCCGCCCCGAGCTGCCCCGCACGAAACTCACGTCTTCAAGCCGATAGCTTTCGAATACGACTCGAAAAGGCCGGCGGCCGCTAACTTTGCCCAACAGCTTGACACCCCTATATTTCAATGCGATCTGGAAGCTGTCACAGGGAGCTATGCCGTTCGATACGGTGATCGACAGGGGATAGCTGAGTACACGCAATCGTTGCTGGATTGCAACAAGCACGCTAGATCTGAGGGTGATGCCGCAGTTGCCAGGCTGAAAGCCGCAGGGGTAAGTGCAAGGCAGTCAGAATTGGCAAAGGATCTTTATGCTAAATGGGCGGCGTATCTTTCTACGATGAGTCCCTACAGCAGGCCAAACATCCGAGCTAAGGCGGACTACGTTACCGCCAAAGAGGCGCTGGCGACCGAGGTAAAATTCGCGCAGTAGCAATACATACCTTTTGACTAAAGCCCGCCATTGAGCGGGTTTTTTTTCGCCCTGCAAACATTATGTACTTTTGGTACTTGACTCATCATGAACTGATGGTTCATATTTCACCCACCGCAGCGACAAACCGCAGCGACACAAGACTGGTGAAGCCGCCAGATAGCACGGGATCAGCGAAGTGATCTCCCAGCCCCGGATAACGGGACCGACTGGACGAAGCTCTTTACAGAGAACGGAATCACCTGTTGGACAGCATCACTGAAGCACCTGGCTTGCCGGGTGCTTTGGGATGACAACCACCGAGTAAAACGTAATGGACACCACCATCGTATGTGGGGTGCGAATTCCACGTCATCCGGACACTCAGCCCACCAACATCCGGACACTCGTTCCACGCTTATCCGGACAGGCAGTCGGAGCGCAGCGACGCAGGTTTGCATTGTTAGTCTGAAGCCCCTGCCGCCGTCAATTTCGTTGCGCGCCTGCGCATCGATTCACCCTTCAGTTCAATTCGATAAGCGTTATGCACCAGCCGGTCGAGGATCGCATCGCCCAAGGTCGGATCGCCGATCAACGCATGCCATTTGTCCACTGGCATTTGGCTGGTCACCAGCGTCGAGCGGTTGCCGTAGCGGTCGTCCAGCAGCTCAAGCATGTCGCGCCGTTGCGCGGCGGTAAACGGTGCCAGGCCCCAGTCGTCCAGGATCAGCAGGTCAGTCTTGGCGTAGCCGGCCATCAATTTGGCGAAGCGGCCATCGCCGTGGGCCAGGCCTAGTTCTTCCATCAAGCGCGGCAGACGCAGATAGCGCACGCTGTAACCGTCGCGGCAGGCTTTGTGAGCCAGCGCGCAGGCAAGCCAGGTTTTACCTACGCCCGTCGGCCCGCCGATGATCAGGTTCAGGCCATCGCGCAGCCATTGGCCGCTGCCCAGTTGCAGGATCAAGGCCTTATCCAGGCCACGCGGGCTGCGGTAGTCGATGTCTTCCAGGCAGGCGTTGTGGCGCAGCCGCGCGGCTTTGAGGCGGGTGGTCAGGCGGGCGTCTTCGCGCTCGGTCAGCTCGCGATCGACCATCAGACCGAAGCGTTCGTCGAAGCTCAGATCATTGATATCAGGCGTTGCGTGTTGTTCGCCCAGCGACTTGATCATGCCGTGCAGGCGCAAGGTTTGTAGCTTGTCGAGCGTTGGATTCGGTAGCATTTCGAAGCTCCTTTCTCAGGTCAGTGGTAGTAGCCCGGGCCACGCAGGTTGATGTGCTCGTCAGGCAGCAGCGGCAGGTTTTGCTGGGCCAGCGGCAGGCGCTCCAGCCCTTGGCGCAGGATCGACTCGAGGCTTTTGTAGCTGCATGCGCCCAGTGCCAGCGCACGCTGGCACGCGGCTTCCAGCCGCGCTTCGCCGTGCTGTTTGCTCAGGCGCAGGATGCCCAGGCAGGCGCGGAAGCCGTGTTGCGGATGGATTCGGCGTTCGAGGATGTAGGTGATGACGCCGGCGGTGTTAGGCCCGGTCTGCTCTGCCCAGCGGATCAGCCGTTGCGGTGTCCATTCGGCGTGCTCGCGGTGGCTCTTGGGCATGTGCTCGGTTTGGGTGGTGTGGCGGCCTTTGTGCTGCGAGCGAAGGTGGCTGGCCACGCGCTGGTTGGCGTGGAAGCACTCGACGGTCTGGGCCGTGAGCCGCACTTCGACTTGGTGCTTCACCAGCTGGTACGGCACCGAGTAAAAGTGGCCATCGACCTCAACGTGATAGTCGATATGGACGCGTACCTTTTTCCATTCGGCATAGACGTACGGGTGTTCCGGCAGGCCTTCCAGGGCCGGTTGGTCGATGGCCTCGAAGGCTGACCGGCGTGAGCCGGGCAGCTTTTTGAAGGGCTTGTGGTTGAGGCGATCCAGCAGTAGCGCGATGGCTGTGTTGAGTTCGCCAAGCGAGAAGAACTGGCGGTTGCGCAGCACCGCCAGGATCCAGCGTTCGACCACTTGCACGCCGACTTCGACCTTGGCTTTGTCCTTGGGCTTGCGCGAGCGAGCAGGCAAGACGGCGACGCCGTAATGCTCGGCCAGATCGCGGTAGCTGGGGTTGATATCCGGCTCGTAACGGTGCGCTTTAGTCACGCCACTGCGCAGATTATCGGGCACCAGGATCTGCGTTGTGCCGCCGAAAAAAGCAAAGCATCGGACGTGCGAGCCCAGCCAGTCGGGCAGTTTCTGCGACCAGGTGGCCTCGGCAAAGGTGTAGCTGGACGCGCCGAGAACGGCGACGAAGATCTGAGCCTGACGGATCTCGCCGGTTTGTCGGTCGATGACCGGCGCTGTTTGCCCGGCGTAATCGACGAACAGCTTTTCGCCAGCACGATGCTCCTGGCGCATGACCACGTCGACCTTGGCGGTCCAAAGGCGGTAGTGCTCGCAGAACCAGCTGTATTGGAAGCCTTGCGGGTGAGCGAGTCGATATTCCTGCCAGAGCAAGGCCAAAGTGACGCCGGGGCGGCGCAACTCCGCGTGTACCCATGCCCAGTCAGGCATTGGGCGCTGGTCGGTCGGCACTGGCACTGCCGGTGGAAACAGCCGTCGATTCAACTCCGCGTCAGAAATATCGATGGGCCACTGAAGCCCACTGGCGGCGAACCGGCAAAGGTAATCCCCTGCACTCGAATGGCCGATGGATAAGCTGGCGGCGATCTTGCGCACGGACAGGCCAGCGTCGAACTTTAGGCGTAGTACCTCTCGGATTTTACGCATGGATAAACGCTCCACGACGACCTCTTCGCTTCGAAAAAAGAGGTCGATAGTAGTGAATAGTCCTGCGTTGCTGCCTGCCTGAAAGTGTCCGGATGGCCGTGGAATCGGTGTCCAGATGCTTGTGGAATGAGTGTCCGGATCAGCATGGAATCAGTGTCCGGATGTTGGTGGAATGAGTCGTGGAATCCGCAATGTGGGGCATGGAGAGGCCACCTCGGCCGTGGTCTTGCGCCGCGAGAGTTGCAGTTTTTGTTGTCAGCCGCCCAGGGCTGCACAGCCAAGGAAATCGCCCGCACGTTCGGCATCGCGCCGGGCACGGTCGTCAAGCGGCTGTCGGTCGCCATGTTCAAGCTCGGCGTGAATCGCCAAACAGCGATGATCGCCGAGGCCATGCGCCGACAGATCATTTCCCCGCTCTGCCTGTTGTTCATGTCGGTGATCGTTCTGCACGCAGTGCTGGGCGATGAATCGATGAGGCGCGAGCGCAGAGCCCCCGAGTCACGCCGAGGCGGGTACGAACAGAAGATCAGCCGTAAGGGCTCGGACAAGCTCCGGCCAGTGGCGGCGATCTGCTGACCAACACCAATACAGTCCGGAGCAAGACAAGATGATCATCATCGAAGACAAGTTCACAGGCGGCGCGCAGGTGAGCATGGAGATGGACAAAGAGGCGAGCGAGCTGTTTGTGTTTCATTGCCCTGCTGGCCAAGGCTGCAAAGTTAGTAAGTGGCCTCTGGATAGTTACCACATGCCAATCGCGGTGGCTCATTACGAGCAGTGCTGCGAGCTGGAACGCACCGACTGAGCAACAGCTACACGTCGGCCTGACGAAAACTGCCCGAACCCTGTCATAGCGTCAGGCTGCATCGGAGATTGATCGGAGCGTGCCCAAGCGGGCTGCAGCGCTAGGATCGCAAAGCCCCGGAAAAGTCCTGAGCCGAATCTGTCGGCCAATACCTGAAACGCGGCGGAAATCAAGCAGGGGTAGCGCCCTGGTGTTCCGATCAATCTCCGATGCGGATGAGTTCAAACCGTTAAATCGGCCCCCTGCATCACCCTCCCCCCTAAATCAAACGACCGCATCGGCAGGTGCCAGGCCAGTCTCACGGCTGGGTTTGTTCACCCGCGCCTGTCATCTGACCAATGCGGTCAAGGAGCCTCACATGCATCAGACAATCAGCCAGCGTCGTGCAATCCTTGAAGGCCTGCGCCAGCGCTGTACCCTTTCCACTGCCGAGTTTTACGACAAGGTCGGCCGCAAGAATCCGGCAGCTCTGCCGCGCTTCACGGTCGTACCGAACGGCAATAACGAGTTCGGCATCGTCGAGCGCTCGACCGGCACTGTGCGCGGCGTGCATCGCGGGCACAGCGCGGCTTGCAAGGTCGCTCAGCAACTGGAAGCCCAGCCTGTACGTCAGCGGTCGTTCGCCACCCACGTGCTGCGCTGGACTGCTGCCATCGCCACCGGCCTGGCGCTGTTCGCCCTGTACGGTGCCAGCTGATGATCAGTCCAGAGCTGAGCATGATTCAGCGCAACAAAGAGCGGTCCGCCGTCCTCGAAGCCGAAGTGGCTGAGTTCCTGAAGAGCGGCGGCGTGATCGCCACGCTGCAGGGCTTCGCATACAAGCCAAGGCCCTATGGACGCATGATGCCGCCAGCAACGCCAGCGCCTCGCCGCCGGACCAAGGAAGCGATGCGCGCAGCTGCTCCACCGCCCCCTGAGCCGAATCTGCCACGGGGCCACGTCAGCGATGAGGTGGTCGCGCAGATCCGCCACATGGCACAGACAACCACGATCACCGATGTGAGCCGTAACACCGGGGTCAGCCACCACATGCTTCGCAAGATCGCCGCCGAGCACCGGTTCGAGTACAAGCGCTTCGATCCAAGCCCAGGCCTTGCGTGTGTGAAGGCCGAGCGCATAGACCCTGTCGCGGATGCGTTGAACGTGCTGCGCATCAAGGAAGCGCGAGACCGGGGGCTTTCGCGTTACGCCGCCAAGAACCTGATCGGCATCAGCAGCACGCTGATGGAGCGACTCATCGCCGACTTCAACATCGATTACCCGGCGAACAGGATTTACCGCAAGTGAGGCGCATGCAGTCCCGCGCCAACCATCGCCGCCGCCCTCTTCAACTCAACATCCCACCCAGTGGAATCAAGCCCCCGGAGAAACAACCATGTCGAAGCCGACAGACACCAGCGAATTCCTGAACGAACTGAATGGCGGGGCTTTCGCCAGCCAGATCGGCCACGCCCTTTCCGAAGTTGCCGCCGGTGTGGTCGACCACGGCAAGGCCGGGAAAGTGGTCATCACCCTGGACTTCTCGCAGATCGGCGAGTCCAGCCAGGTGAAGATCAAACACAAGCTCGATTACAAGGTGCCGACCAAGCGAGGCACCCGCAGCGAGAACACCAGCCTCGACACGCCAATGCACGTTGGCTCCGGCGGCAACATCACGCTGTTCGCCGAAAAGCACGACCAGCTGTTCACGCGTGACGATGCGCCAATCCCACGCCGCGACTGATCACCACCCCACCAAGCGAGACTTGAAATATGTCCCTCACAAAAGAAGCAATTCAACTGATCACTGACACCGCGCTGATCGCAGACGGCAAAGAGCTGAACACCGTCACGCCTACCATCGTGCTACCCGAAGGCGCGAAGATCGTGAACCTTGAGCAGTTCGGCGCAGGCCGCAGCCGCTTCCGTGGCACGTTCTCCACCAACTCCTTGGCGGACTTCGCCAAATACGTGTCCGACCGCGCAGTCGCCGACGCAAAAGGCTTCATCAATCAGGACGAAATGACCTGTTCGGTGCTGTTCAACCTGGGCAATGAGGAAGTGCCAGGCCACGCAGATGATCGCGCCGTGCTGAAGCTCAAGCCCACCGCTGCCTATCAGGCCGTGCAGGCGATCAGTGGCCGGGCCATGTCGCAGAAGGATATGAGCGACTGGATTGAAGACTGGCACAGCACCCTGTCGGCGGTCGGCGATGAGCTGCAGAACATCCCGTTGGCCAAAGCCATCGCCGCCGTGCGCACGATCACGGTCAAGGCGTCGTCGGAAAGCGATCACACCGTCAGTGAGACCCGCGCCAGCCGCAGCGCAATGGATGCAATCGAGGCAACCAGCAAGGAAACCCTGCCCACGTCGCTGATCTTCTCAGCCGTGCCGTTTGAAGGCCTGCAGCAGCGCGAAATCATCCTGCGAATCTCGGTCATCACGAGCGGCGCACAGCCGGTGTTGAAGCTGCGTTGGGTCGGGGAGGACGTGCAGCGCGAAGAGATTGCGCAAGAGTTCAAGTCAGTGCTCGACGCTCAGGTTGGTGAAGCGGCCAAGCTGGCACTTGGCACATTCAGCCCGAATTGAACGAATTCCATCTGGAGTAAATCCAGCCTCAGTATGGCGCGCAGCCCTGTCTCCGAGTAGCACGGCTGCGCTGATATTTTCTTTCGAATCCTGACGCTTCGGCATCGTAAACCGCATGGCTGTCCTCATTGTCAGCTTACCCCAGTGTTGACATATATCGCGGAAGCCAATTATCTCCATATAGAACTTGGCTCCGCACCATTTTGGCAACAGCATGGAACTGCGGGTGAATTCCAGAAATAGTATTCTGAAGAGGAAACAGTTCAAAACCAACATGCAGCCCATCCGTAAAGCAATTAGCAAACGTTCCTCCGCCCAATGGGCCTCCGATCACTAGTTCGGTTGCGCTGGCAGATATTTGTACACACCCATATGTCATATTAAGCCGCTCAATTATTAGTCCAGAAGGTGGCTCTGCGACTAGCTTAAGCACGATATTGCCAGGCCCATTCCTTATAACTATAGACCTCCCCTCAGTAACAACATCCCAACTATCTACTGAAGCCCTCCACTCGTTTTTATCAATTACGAGTGTAGGTCTTCCATTGGTATCAAAGAATGTACCGCTCAACAAAAAGGTCTCACCCTCTACTTCTGGCGGATCTATACGAAGAATATCCGTCCCAAAAATACGAAGTGGGATCCGGCAGGTCCTGAGTGTCGCACCACCGATCGTGATAAAAGGATGATCTCCGCAGAAGTCAAAGCAATCTCTGGAAAATCCTTCCTTTAAGGCGGCAGGAGATTTCATAGCCCGCTTAACTTTTTCTTTCGAGTACATGCCAGTCGTCACCCTTCCATGGCAGCCTGGACACAAAAGCGTAATAAATGCAGCGTCGTGCTCTTCGGCATCCTTAAATTCGGGATCTACGTGCTCATATTGCACAATTCCTGTGCCGCATATGACACACCCAAATCCTGAATTAATTCGAACAGCACGCCTAACAGCAGCCGAAATTTTTCTTGATAGACCGTGTTTATTAACTTTCTTTTTGTCTGTCATCGGCCTGCTCCATAGCGAAGCGTCATAAATACACCACCTTAACGACTCACGCCACCCCGGCGAGGATGAACTATGTCCGCTCACCAGAAGAAACACCTCTTCGATTTTAAAACCCAGTACGGCCTTGGCTTCGATCCGCAAGACGATGAGATCGTTGTGGACTTCTTCTGCGGTGGCGGCGGCGCCGGTACCGGGCTGGAAATGGGCCTTGGGCGCACCGTCAGTGTGGCCAAGAATCACAGCCCGGCAGCGATCAGCATGCACACCGTGAATCACCCGGGCGCGAAGCACTTCACGACCGATGTATTCGACGGCGATCCGGATACCGAATGCGGTGGCAAGGCCGTGGGCTGGTTCCACATGAGCCCGGATTGCACCCACCACAGCCAGGCCGCTGGCGGTCAGCCGCGCAAACGCGAGATCCGCAACCTGTCTTGGATCGGCTTGAAGTGGGCAGGCAAGAAGAAACCCCGCGTCATCAGCCTGGAGAACGTGAAGCAGATCCTGCAATGGGGTCCGCTGGTCGCCAAGCGTTGCAAGTCAACCGGTCGGGTAGTGAAGCTGGGCGGCGGTGTTGCTGCACAGGGTGAGGTTGTGCCGGTCGACCAGCAGTTTCTGGTGCCAGACCCTGCCCGGCGCGGCCAAACGTGGGCGGTGTTCGTGGCCGAGCTGGAGCGCCTGGGCTATGCCGTCGAATGGCGCGTGATCCGAGCGTGCGACTTCGGTGCGCCCACCAGCCGGGAACGCCTGTTCATGATTGCCCGCTGCGATGGGCAGCCGATTGTGTGGCCGGAGCCTACGCACGCCAAGCGTCCCGCCAAAGGCCAGAAGCCTTGGAAGACCGCCGCCGAATGCATCGACTTTACAGACCTCGGCAAAAGCATATTCGGACGCAAGAAAGACCTGGCACCGGCTACCTTGCGCCGGGTCGCCAAGGGCATGAAAAAGTTCGTCATCGACAACCCGGCCCCGTTCATCGTCCCGATTGCGAACTGGTCAGGCGAGACGGTGCAACCCGCCAACGAGCCGCTGCGCACGGTGACGTCATATCCAAAGGGCGGCGCTTTCTCGGTCGTCAGCCCAGTCATCGCGCCAGCAACCCATCAAGGTAGCGACCGCATCAACGACCCGTTGGAGCCATTGCCGACGATCACCTGCGCCAACCGTGGTGAGCTGACGCTGATCAGCCCTACCCTGATCCAGTCAGGTTATGGCGAACGTGAAGGCCAGCAGCCTCGCGTGCCGGGAATCGATCAGCCTCTAGGCACCGTTGTCGCTGGCGGCGTTAAGCACGCGCTTGCAGCGGCGCATCTGGTGAAGTTTCGATTCAACGATGCAGGCAAAGCGCTGGATGAGCCCCTGCCAACCATTACCAGTGGCGGGAACTACCAACGGCCCGCTGGTGCAGCTCACGCAATGGGTGTGTCCACGGTGTTCATGGCTCAAATGAACGGCGGCTTCAACACAACCCACGCCAAGGGTGTCGACGAACCCATGACGACGGTCACCAACACCGGAAGCCAGCAGCAACTGGTAGCCGCAAACCTGGTGCACCTGCGCGGTAACTGTGATGCGCGGGACGTCAGCGACCCTCTGCACACAATCAGCGCCGGCGGCCAGCACCACGGACTGGTCACCGCGTTCATGGAAAGGCAGTTCGGCGCCAGCGTAGGCCAGCCTCTGGATGAGCCAGCGCCTACCGTTACGGCAGGTGGTGGCGGTAAAAGCTCTGTCGTATCGCTCAGGCTCTCCCCAGAGCATGAGGAAGGCGCACTTCGCGTCGCCGCGTTCCTGATCAGCTATTACGGGACCGAGAACGTAAGCGGCGCGGGCGAACCAGCGCCCACGATCACGACCAAGGATCGCTTGGCGCTGGTCACCGTCATGGTCAAGGGCACGCCCTACGTGATCGTCGACATCTGCCTTCGGATGCTCAAGCCGTCGGAGCTGTACAAGGCTCAGGGCTTCCCAGCCGACTACGTCATCACCCATGGTGCAGACGGCAAGCCGTTCACCAAAACTCAACAGGTCCACATGTGCGGCAACAGCGTGAGCCCGCCGCCTATGGCAGCGCTCGCTCGAGCGAACGACCCGTGGCGCACATCAGCTCAACATCAGGTGGCAGCATGATCAACAGGCCAACCTGCTGGCGTGCAGCGGCCCAGGCAGTGCCGAAACAACCGAGTATCACCGCCGAAAGGCCGTTAATTGAACTCATAAAGCGCTTCTCCAAGGGTTTGACAGGGCCTCACTTTTGCCCGGTGCGCCCCAACACCCCGCAGTAACCACCCCCTCTCAATCAATTCAATGTCAGCCGCGTGTGCGGCAAGGACGAAGTCATGCCCGAAGAAAAGTTGATTGGCCCCGTCGAAGTCACTCGCGACGAAGACGGCTACTGGTATCACCCAGGAATCCCGAATTTCGATGAAGACCATGCCGCCTACAAAGCGTGGCTTGATGGCCAGCAGCTGCAGGTGGTCGGCTGGCACATGGATGCCGAACTTGAATCGCACCCGTACTGGGAAGAAGGGGCAGCCAACTGCCTCGGCTGGGAGCCTGAAGCACCCGCTGAGCCCGGCTGGTTCCTTCTGGGCATCTTCGACACGGACGATGGCCCATACGCGCAGTGGGCTCGGCGGGTGGTGACGCCATGACCCAGGCCAAGGAATTCTACTCTCCCGAGCAAGCCGCTAAGCACGCAGCTGAGTGGTGCAAGCGCCATCCAGCATGGCGCCGGATCTGTGATATCCCAGATCACTCAGTGTTCGTGAAACCTACGATGAGATCAGTAAGCGTGAGCGCGCGTACTGGGATCAGAACGGCGGCGAAGAGTGCTGGCGCGAATTCGGGGTCGAGAGAAAAAAGGTGCCTACGGGGTTTATCTCCGGGAAGGGCGAATTTTACGACAGCGTGCTCAAGGTTCCGCTTCATCACAACCTGATGATGGTTTTCCGCGTCGGCAAAAACTGGAAGCCATAACCCCCCTTCCCTACAGAGCCTGCTGGTGATCGGCGGGCGAGGTGTACCCATGAAAGCATCAATAAAAATGCAGCCGAGCGGTTCAGGAATCACGATGGGCTGCGTTTTCCCCAGCGCGATCAAGTGTCCCAAGTGCGATTACAAGGGGCACGCCCAATTGACCACCAAACGGCGAGCGTACTGCCCGGTCTGTTTCGACGAGTTCATTCGCCAGCACGTGCCAGAGCTGATCCCCGACCCAGAAGGAAAACCCTTCGACCCCAATAGCCAGTTTGTTTACCTCTAACCCCTTCCGCCGCCAGCGCGGCCCGGAGCCAAGAAAATGAGAAAAGAACTGATCAAGATCAGTGAGTTTCAGCGTCGGCGCTGGGGCGAGAACGGCACGCCGCCGTGCCCCCAGGCGATCCGAAATTACATCCGCAACGGCCAGCTCCCAGGTGAGCAAATCGGAAAGCTCTGGTATATCGACTGGGCCGCCTACAACAAAGCAGCAGGCAATGACCTGATCGCGATGGTATTGAAAGGAGCTGCATGATGGTCCCCCGGCCGCGCAACAAATCAAACAAGGGCCTGCCCCAGAATCTGTACATGGACGACCGGCGCGGAACCTATCGATATCGCAGGCCGACTGACGGCAAGTGGTTTCAGTTTGGGACCGACCGCGTCAAAGCGGTCGACGCGGCTAAGCAACTGAATCTGGCATTCATGCAGGGGGCCGATCTGGTCGAAACGGTACTGGGCGTGACCTCTGAATCGTTTGCTGGCTTCCTTGATCACTATGAAGCAACCGTGCTGCCGCCGAGGGAACTGGCGAAAGGAACACTTCAGCTGTACGCGGTTCACTTTCGGCGTTTCCGGAAAGCGTTTGAAGGCAAGGCCGTGGATCAGATCAGCATCCGCATGGTTGCTGTGATGCTCGACGAATTGACGCCGCGTACCGCCAATCAGTGCCGAGCCCTGCTAATCGACATATTCAATCATGCCGCTGCTAAAGGCTTGTGCCCGGACAATCCTGCGGCCAGCACCATCAACCGAATCGAAAAGAAACAGCGCAAGCGCCATACCGTCGAGGGCCTGAAACTAATACGCGAGAAGTCGCAGGCCTGGCTACGGAACGCGATCGATCTGGCACTGATCACAGCCCAGCGCCGAACCGACATTTTGGACATGAAGTTTGAGGACGTGCGGGAAGGCTTTCTATATGTCATCCAGCAGAAGACGGCCAAGGCCAGTGACGCAGCCTGGATTCGATTCCGAGTGACGCCAGAGTTGCAGGCTGTCATCAGTCGGTGCCGAGACAACGTGGCTTCGCCCTATCTCGTTCACCGGCGCCCGGAGCGCCTGAAGCAAAAGCAGGCCCAGACCAAGGATCACTGGACGAAGATCGAAGAGCGATATTTGACACGCGCGTTCAAGGCAGCGCGAGAGGATGCTGGGTGCTACGCGGATTGGAGTGACGAGGAAATGCCGGGCTTTCATGAAGTGCGGGCACTGTCACTGCACCTGTACAAGAAAGCCGGAAAGGACGGGCAAAAGATCGCAGGGCATGCGAGCGAGGACATGACGAAAAACTACCAGAAAGACCACGCCGAAATCGTCTGGTCAGAGGCAGTTCCCGACCTCGATATCAGCCAGTTTTCGAATTAGTTTTGCGCAAGTTTTGCGCGGGTTTTGCGCAGGCCGGAAATCAAAAAGGGGATCAGCACCGTAAGTGACTGATCCCCTTAACAAAATATGGTCGGGACGGAGTGATTCGAACACTCGACCCCTAGCACCCCATGCTAGTGCGCTACCGGACTGCGCTACGCCCCGACTAGGCGTCTATCTGTTTTGCAACCTGCGAAAACGTTGAGAAATATACCCTAAGCATTTGAATTTTGGAAGTATCCTGGTTGCTCAATTACGCTTTGAGCATAACCAGTACGTCTTCCAGCTCGGCAATCATCTGCCGGATCATCTGCTTGTACTGCTGGGTATCGTCCTTCGGTTCCCCGGTGGTAAGACGAAGTCGGGCACCACCAATGGTGAAGCCCTGATCGTAGAGCAAGCCGCGGATCTGACGGATCATCAGCACGTCCTGGCGCTGATAATACCGGCGGTTTCCGCGTCGCTTGACGGGGTTGAGTTGAGGAAACTCCTGCTCCCAATAACGCAAAACGTGCGGTTTTACCGCGCAGAGCTCGCTAACCTCACCGATGGTGAAGTAGCGTTTGCCGGGGATCGGCGGTAGCTCATCGTTATGACTTGGTTCCAGCATATGCCTCAACTCGGGCCTTCAGCTTCTGCCCTGGACGAAAGGTGACCACACGGCGCGCCGTAATCGGAATTTCTTCACCGGTCTTGGGATTTCTCCCAGGCCGTTGGCGCTTGTCTCGAAGGTCGAAGTTGCCAAAACCTGACAACTTCACCTGCTCGTTATCTTCCAGAGCGTGCCTGATTTCTTCAAAAAACAGTTCAACCAGTTCCTTGGCTTCCCGTTTATTCAGGCCCAGCTCTTCGTACAGACGTTCGGCCATCTCAGCTTTCGTCAGAGCCCCCATACGCTACTTCCTTAACGTGGCGTTTAACCTCTCCTCAAGCGAGGTGAGGATAGCAAGTGTCGTTGCGTTTACCTCATCGTCATTAAGAGTGCGCGATGGATGCTGCCAGGTCAAGCCGACTGCAAGGCTTTTTCTATGCGGATCAATGCCTTTACCCTGGTAAACATCAAATAACCTGAGGTCTGTGAGCCACTCGCCTGCATTTTCACGAATAACGTCCAGAACGGCACTGGCCGAAACGTCGCGATCAGCCAGCAATGCCAGGTCGCGACGCACTTCCGGGAAGCGCGACAGCTCGTGGAATTTCGGCAGACGGCCTGTCGATACTTCAGCCAGAACCAGCTCGAAAACAAAGACCGGACGATCCAGGCCCAGGGTTTTCGACAGTTCCGGGTGAATGGCACCCAGGAAGCCGACTTCGCGACCATCACGCTCGATGCGAGCTGTCTGGCCTGGGTGCAAGGCGGGATGCTGGCCCGGTTTGAAGGTGAACTCACCCAGCGCACCGGCAAACCCCAGAACCGCTTCGACGTCAGCCTTGACGTCGAAGAAGTCGACCGCATCACGGCCTTGCGCCCAACCTTCCGGCAGACGGCTGCCGCATACCACACCCGCCAGCATCGGCTCTTGCTTCAAGCCGTCAAGCTGACCGACGAAGCGCAGGCCGCTTTCGAACATGCGTACGCGGTCCTGCTGGCGGTTGAGGTTGTGCTGCAGCGCTTTGACCAGACCCGGCCATAGCGAGGCGCGCATGGCGGCCATGTCATTGGAAATCGGGTTGGCCAGCAACAGTGGCTTGGCGCCCGGCGAGAACAGTTCGAACCATTTCGGGTCAATGAAGCTGTAAGTAATAGCTTCCTGATAACCGCGGGCAACCAGCAGGCGGCGCAGCTCGGGCAGATCGCCCTTGGCTTCGGCCTTGGCCTGAGGAGCAAGACGGGCTTGCGGGTAGCGGACCGGCAGACGGTTGTAACCGTACAGACGTGCCAGCTCTTCGATCAGATCTACCTCAAGGCTAATGTCGAAGCGATGACTTGGCACTTCTACACGCCACTGGCCGTCGGCTTCGGCAGCCACAGCAAGGCCCAGACCTGTCAGCAGACGCTCGATTTCGGCGTTTTCAATGACCAGACCGAGCATCTGCTCGACGCGACTGGCGCGCAACGTAACCGGAGCAATCGATGGCAAATGCTGTTCGCTGACCACTTCTGTTATCGGACCAGCCTCACCACCGATGATTTCCAGCAGCAGGCCAGTCGCACGCTCCATGGCTTCACGGGCCAGTTGCCAGTCAACACCACGCTCGTAACGGTGCGAGGCATCGGTGTGCAGACCGTAGGAACGCGCCTTGCCAGCCACCGAGATGGTGTCGAAGAAAGCACTTTCCAGGAAGATGTCACGAGTACCGGCAGTTACGCCGCTATGCTCGCCACCCATGACACCGGCAATTGCCAGAGCACGCTGGTGGTCGGCAATGACCAGGGTGTCGGCACGCAGGCTGACTTCCTGACCGTCGAGCAGAACGAGCTTCTCGCCCTCCTCCGCCATGCGCACACGAATGCCGCCGTTGATTTCGGCCAGATCGAAAGCATGCAGAGGCTGACCCAGCTCGAGCATCACATAGTTGGTGATATCGACAGCGGCATCGATGCTGCGCACGTCGGAACGACGCAGACGCTCGACCATCCACAACGGAGTAGGACGCGACAGATCAACGTTGCGGATGACGCGGCCCAGGTAACGCGGGCATGCAGCCGGAGCCAATACTTCAACCGGGCGCACTTCATCGTGTACAGCAGCGACAGCAGCGATCTGCGGACGGGTCACGTCAGCGGCGTACAACGCGCCGACTTCACGCGCCAGGCCTGCTACTGACAAACAGTCGCCACGGTTCGGGGTCAGGTCGACCTCAATGCTGGCGTCATCCAGGTTCAGGTAGACACGAATGTCTTCACCGACCGGCGCATCGGCGGCCAGCTCCATCAGGCCATCATTACCCTCGCCGGCCTGCAACTCGGCAGCCGAACACAGCATGCCGTTGGACTCGACGCCACGCAGCTTGGCTTTCTTGATCTTGAAATCGCCCGGAAGCTCGGCGCCGATCATGGCAAATGGAATTTTCAGACCGGGTCGCACGTTCGGCGCGCCACACACAACCTGAAAGGTTTCGCTGCCATTGCTGACCTGGCACACGCGCAGCTTGTCGGCATCGGGGTGTTGTTCGGTGCCCAGCACCTCACCCACGACCACCCCACTGAAAACGCCGGCGGCCAGCGTGACGCTGTCAACCTCAAGACCGGCCATCGACAGACGAGCAACCAGCTCGTCGCGGGAAACCTGCGGGCTTACCCAGCCACGCAGCCATTGTTCACTGAATTTCATCCTGCTCTCCTGAAAGGTTAGTTACGACTTAGCGAAATTGCGCGAGGAACCGCAAATCGTTGTCGAAGAACAGGCGCAAATCATTGACGCCGTAACGCAGCATGGCCAGACGCTCTACGCCCATGCCGAACGCGAAGCCCTGAAACTCTTCAGGGTCGATGCCCGACATGCGCAGCACGTTCGGGTGGACCATACCGCAGCCCATGACTTCAAGCCAGCCAGTCTGCTTGCAGACACGGCAGCCCTTGCCGCTGCACATCACGCATTCCATATCCACTTCTGCCGACGGCTCGGTGAACGGGAAATACGAAGGACGGAAGCGCACGGCCAGCTCTTTCTCGAAGAACACCCGCAGAAATTCTTCGATGGTGCCTTTCAGGTCGGCAAAGTTGATGTCGCGATCAACCAGCAGACCTTCGATCTGGTGGAACATCGGCGAGTGGGTGATATCGGAGTCGCTACGGTACACACGGCCTGGGCAGACAATGCGGATCGGCGGCTGTTGCGATTCCATGGTGCGGACCTGTACCGGTGAGGTATGGGTGCGCAGCAGCATGTTCGCATTGAAATAGAAGGTGTCATGCATCGACCGGGCCGGGTGATGGCCTGGGATGTTGAGCGCCTCGAAGTTGTGGTAATCGTCTTCGACTTCAGGGCCTTCGGCGATGCCGTAGCCAATGTGCGTGAAGAATTGTTCGATACGTTCCAGAGTACGGGTAATCGGGTGCAGACCACCGGAGGTCTGGCCGCGGCCCGGCAGGGTCACGTCGATGCATTCGGCGGCGAGTTTGGCAGTCAGTTCTGCCTGCTCGAACGATGCCTTGCGTGCATTGAGAACCTCTGTGACACGCTCCTTGGCAACGTTGATCAGCGCACCGACTTGCGGACGCTCTTCAGCTGGCAGGTTCCCCAGGGTCTTCATCACCTGAGTCAACTCGCCTTTCTTGCCGAGGTAGTGAACCCGGATTTGCTCCAGGGCATTGATATCTTCGGCGCTTTGCACAGCCTCAAGAGCTTGAGAGACCAGCGCGTCCAGGTTTTCCATGTACAGACTCCAGATACAAAATAGGGGAAGAGCTGAAGGCTCTTCCCCTATTTATGACGTTTAACACCGACCCCGGAGAACCGGGGCCAGTGATTGTCGGGGACTTAGGCCAAGGTGGCTTTAGCTTTCTCGACAATCGCAGCAAACGCCGCTTTTTCGTTCACTGCCAGATCAGCCAGAACCTTACGGTCGATCTCGATGGACGCTTTTTTCAGGCCGGCAATGAAACGGCTGTAGGACAGACCGTTAACACGAGCACCAGCGTTGATACGAGCGATCCACAGAGCGCGGAACTGACGTTTTTTCTGACGACGGTCACGGTAGGCGTATTGGCCTGCCTTGATTACCGCTTGCTTGGCAACACGGAATACGCGTGAACGCGCGCCGTAGTAGCCTTTTGCAAGTTTCAGAATTTTTTTGTGACGCTTACGGGCAATGACGCCACGCTTTACACGAGCCATGAGTTACTTCCTCTATATCTTGATCAAAATTAACGAAGGCGCAGCATGCGCTCGACTTTTGCCACGTCAGACGGATGCAGCAAGCTGCTACCGCGCAGTTGACGCTTACGCTTTGTCGACATTTTGGTCAGGATGTGGCTCTTGAAAGCGTGTTTGTGCTTGATGCCGTTGGCGGTTTTCAAAAACCGCTTAGCTGCACCACTTTTAGTCTTCATCTTTGGCATGTTCGGATACTCCGCATTCAGTTGATAAATATAACCGCAAGGCCTGCCGTGCCCTGGTGGTTATTTCTTCTTTTTCGGGGCGATGACCATGATCAGCTGGCGTCCTTCCATCTTAGGATGCTGTTCGACGGAACCGTATTCGAGCAGGTCACCTTCAACCCGCTTCAACAGCTCCATACCCAGCTCCTGGTGGGCCATCTCACGACCGCGGAATCTCAACGATACCTTGGCCCTGTCCCCGTCACTCAGGAAACGTACCAGGTTGCGTAGTTTTACCTGGTAATCCCCTTCCTCCGTCCCTGGACGAAACTTGATTTCTTTAACCTGGATCTGCTTCTGGTTTTTCTTCGCTGCAGCAACCTGCTTCTTCTTCTCGAAGATCGATTTGCCGTAATCCATCACACGGCAGACCGGAGGAAGTGCGTCGGCAGAAATCTCTACCAGATCCAGCTTAGCCTCTTCGGCAATACGAAGCGCTTCATCAATCGAGACGATGCCAATCTGCTCGCCGTCAGCGCCAATTAAACGAACCTCGCGGGCCGAGATATTTTCATTGATCGGGGCCTTGGGTGCAGCTCGTTTATCTTGTCTCATTTCACGCTTAATAATAATTACTCCGTATCTTGGCGACCACGCCGGGAAACCGCTTGTGCGAGGAATTCAGCGAATTGGGCAACCGGCATCGAGCCAAGGTCAGCGCCTTCACGTGTACGCACAGCGACAGTTTGCATTTCAACCTCCCGATCTCCAATCACGAGGAGATAAGGAACCTTGAGCAAAGTATGCTCGCGGATTTTAAAGCCGATCTTTTCATTTCTCAAGTCGGACTTGGCACGAAACCCGCTTTCAGCCAGAGTTTTTTCCACTTCAAGGGCAAAATCGGCCTGTTTGTCAGTGATATTCATGATCACTGCCTGAGTAGGCGCCAGCCAGGCTGGAAACGCGCCCTCGTAATGCTCGATCAGAATTCCGATGAAACGCTCGAAAGACCCAAGGATCGCACGGTGCAACATGACCGGATTCTTGCGACTGTTGTCTTCCGAAACGTACTCGGCGCTCAAACGGATCGGCAAGTTGAAGTCCAGCTGCAAGGTGCCGCACTGCCAGACCCGGCCGAGGCAGTCCTTCAGGGAAAACTCGATTTTCGGACCGTAGAACGCGCCTTCGCCCGGCTGCAGATCATAGGGCAGACCAGCACTGTCGAGCGCAGAGGCCAGCGCCGTCTCGGCACGGTCCCAAAGCTCGTCGGAGCCTACACGCTTTTCAGGGCGAGTGGACAATTTGAGTTCGATGTCCTTGAAACCGAAATCGGCGTAGACATCCAGCGTCAGCTTGATGAATGCGGCAGATTCGGCCTGCATCTGATCTTCGGTACAGAAGATATGAGCATCGTCCTGAGTGAAGCCACGCACACGCATGATGCCATGCAAGGCCCCCGACGGCTCGTTACGGTGGCAGGCACCGAACTCGGCCAGACGCATCGGCAGCTCGCGATAGCTCTTCAGGCCCTGATTGAACACCTGCACGTGGCAAGGGCAGTTCATCGGCTTGATCGCGTAGTCGCGGCTCTCGGACTCGGTGGTGAACATGTTGTCAGCGTAGTTGGCCCAGTGCCCGGATTTCTCCCAGAGCGAGCGATCGACCACTTGTGGGGTCTTTATCTCGAGGTAGCCATTCTCGCGCTGCACTTTGCGCATGTACTGCTCGAGCACCTGATACAGGGTCCAGCCCTGCGGATGCCAGAACACCATACCCGGCGCTTCTTCCTGGGTATGGAACAGGCCGAGGCGCTTGCCGATCTTGCGATGATCGCGCTTTTCGGCTTCTTCGATGCGCTGAATGTAGGCAGCCAGCTGCTTCTTGTCAGCCCAGGCAGTGCCGTAGACACGCTGCAATTGCTCGTTCTTGGCGTCACCGCGCCAGTAGGCACCGGACAGCTTGGTCAGCTTGAACGATTTCAGGAAACGCGTATTCGGCACGTGCGGGCCACGGCACATGTCGACGTATTCTTCGTGGTAATACAGGCCCATGGCCTGCTCGTTCGGCATGTCTTCGACCAGGCGCAGCTTGTAGTCTTCATGACGGGCGGTGAACACCTCGATCACTTCAGCGCGCGGGGTGACTTTCTTGATGACGTCGTAATCTTTTTCGATCAGCTGCTGCATGCGCTGCTCGATCGCCGCCATGTCGTCAGGCGTGAACGGGCGCTCGTAGGCGATATCGTAATAGAAGCCGTCGTCGATCACCGGGCCGATGACCATTTTTGCAGTCGGATACAACTGCTTGACCGCATGCCCGACCAGGTGAGCGCAAGAGTGACGGATTATTTCCAGTCCTTCCTGATCCTTGGGGGTGATGATCTGCAGGCTGGCATCGTTTTCGATCAGGTCGCAGGCGTCGACGAGCTTGCCGTCAACCTTGCCGGCCACGGTGGCCTTGGCCAGCCCGGCACCGATTGAAAGCGCGACATCGGCTACGGAAACCGCATGATCGAATGAACGTTGACTGCCGTCGGGAAGAGTAATAGTTGGCATGGCGCCTCCTCTCCTAGTGGTGACCCCTACCAAAGGTCACGTGGGTTGGGATGAGCCAGTACGTGATCCGGTGGTATGCCTGCCTCACAGTGGCAGGAGCCTTGGGGCCAACCTTGAACCGGACCAGATGACTGGAATGTACGAAAAACCTGCCTGCGTCGCGTCCAAAGCCATCAGCCATGGGGACACTTGAAAATAACAGGACGCGCATCCTAGCACAGCTCGGCCGACACCGGACGTTCATATGCGTAAATCACGCCAAATAACACGTCACCTGAACTGGCAGGCGTGATGGGCGTCTTAACCAGTCAGGATCCTGTACGTTTCCTTGTTCACTAAAGTCAGCAAAAGGAGAACACCATGAAGCTTTCCCGTCTGTCCGCACTCCTCGCCTGCGCCGCCGTCATGGCCCCTTGGGGCGCTCAGGCTGCCATGGAAAAAACCGTGCAAGACACGTTCACCCAGGAATGCATCGCTGCGGCGAATCAGCACAAGCAAGATGCCAAGGCCGCGCAGGCTCATTGCGATTGCAGCGCCCGGGTAGTGAACAAGGAGTTTTCTCAGCAGGAAATCGAAGCATTGAGCAGTAACGATAGCGCTCCTGCCCCTGCATTGACGCAAAAACTGCAGAAACTGGTTGCCGAAAACTGCACCAAATAAAAATAAATCATTTTTTTAACGCAGTAAAGCAGATGCCTGAAATGCCGAGAGCTACGCCCCGCCGCCAACCTGAAAGCCTTGCAGAGCGGGGCTTTCAGCATATCCCGAATAGTCTTGATGCAAGACTGGCAGAGACATCATTTAGCCACTTTATGTGTATGACGCTTTGCATATGCAGCGACCCAGACTAAAGAGATCACCTTAGTAGCTGTCTTTTTGCGCATTTCGACTATGATAGGCCCGTGTGCCCAGTTGGCCTGAGCAGCACGTTATTGAAAATTATGTTTCTGGAGATACACCATGTCTAATCGCCAAACCGGCACCGTAAAATGGTTCAACGATGAAAAAGGCTTCGGCTTTATCACTCCACAGGGTGGCGGTGACGACCTGTTCGTACACTTCAAAGCGATCGAAAGCGACGGTTTCAAAAGCCTGAAAGAAGGCCAGACCGTTTCTTTTGTTGCTGCTAAAGGCCAGAAAGGCATGCAGGCAGAACAAGTCCGCGTTGACTGATTCATTCGGCGCAAAAAAACCCCGTCACTGACGGGGTTTTTTATGCGCCACAGAAAAGTGCCGACTCAACCGCAGTTGATGCGTGTCACCTTTCCCGAAGCGTCGGTATTGACGTTTACCCGCTCGGATCGGTATTCCAGCGTAACCATATCGTCAGGCCCGAGAATGCGGGCATCCTGAGAACCGGTACGGGCGCGCACTTGTGACAGAAGGTCGATGGACGCTGGCTTGCCGATTGCGAACTGGCCAAGCCCTGCATCACAACGGCCAGGTATCGCGTTACTGGCGGATGCGGGTGCGTCTGCCTTGACGGACGCTTCAGCGCCCTTATCAGAGGACGTGCTGCTGCATCCTGCCAGCAACGACGCCACGACCACAAAACCCAATGTTGCGAACTTCCGGGGCATACACCCTCCTCTGCCAATAAAACATTCCAGACCTGTCCGACCGCACTCAGGCGCGTTGGTTGCACACCTAAGTTGAGAAGCCATCGGTAACCTGTTGATCTGCCTGGGCCGAGAGTCTGCCTTGGGATCACACAAGGCGCGCGGTGAAATCGTCACAAAACGTTTACAACCTATGGCCATAGACTCGGACTATCGGGATGAGATGTAAGTAGAAGTGTCAAAATGTGCGCGGGATGGTTTACTGCGAGAGACGCAAGCGCCGGGAAGCGAACAGCGTAGTGCGTGACCCTTTACTGGAGATCAACAGACATGACAGCCATAACTCTGGATGCAGACATCAAGGCCAGATGGCCTCAGGGCCACTGCTCGCACAGCCCCGGAAACCCGGAAGAGCTGATGATCATTGCCGTCGACCTGCTGATCAAGGAACTGGGCACCGAGGGTGCCCGCGCCTTCATCAGCCAGGTACTGAGCCGTTATGCCACGGCAGGGCTGCCGGTCTGATGCACCTGTTGCAGCCCGCGTGATGGGTTACTTCAGTCGCGCCAGACGCTCGGTCAGCAGATCGAAGAAACCCTGAGCGTTGCCATTCTCGACCCAGAATACATTCTGCGGCTGCTTGAGCGTGCCGTACCAGTCAGCCACCGTCTGGCCGAAACCAATGCCCTCGCGGGTGTCGACCGCAACGTTGATCTGCCGCCCGGAAAACAACTCGGGCTTGAGCAACCAGGCAATGACACTGGCGTCGTGAACCGGCCCACCGGGCAAGCCGTAATGCTCCATGTCCAGTTTGACGTATTCATTGAGAATGCCGTCGACCAGCTTGCCGGCGTTATTGCCCAGTGCGGCAATCTGCTTGAGGCGTTGTTCGCTGGTCAGGATCTTGTGGGTCACGTCCAACGGTACGTAAGTAAGCTTCACACCACTGGCCAGAACGATCTGCGCAGCATGCGGGTCAGCAAACAGGTTGAATTCGGCAACCGGCGTGATGTTACCGCCGTTGAAATGCGCGCCCCCCATGACCACCACTTCCTTGATGCCCTGGGTGATTTCCGGTGCCTGCACGAGCGCCAGCGCCAGGTTGGTCTGCGGACCGAGCATGGCGATAGTGATGCTGTGCGGCTTGGCCTTGCTCAAGGTGCGGATCAGGTAATCGACTGCATTACCGTCGGCCAACCCCTTGGCTGGCTCATGCACGGGCACGCCGGGCAACCCCTCCTGACCGTGAACGTTTTCGGCGTAGATAGGTGTGCGCACCAACGGTTTGGGCGCACCGGCATACACCGGCACTTCTTCACGCCCGGCCCATTCACGCGCCAGCCTGGCATTGCGCGAGGTCTTGTCCAGACGGACATTGCCGGCCACGGTGGTGATCGCCATCACGTTCAATTCTTCGGGTGACGCCAGCGCCAGCAGCAACGCAACGACGTCGTCCGCGCCAGGGTCGGTATCGATGATCAGATAACGCTTTTCTGCCGCCTGAACGGCAGCGCTACTCAGTATGGACAAGAGCAATGCTCCACGAATGAACTGTCTGGAAAACTGCATCAACGTCATATGAAACTCCCTTTCTTGATAGCTAGAACACAACTCCGGAAACCAGCGCCACATTACTGTACGGCTGGCATTCTCCGGTACGGATGATTGCCCTGGCCTTGCGGCTCAATACTTTCAGGTCCTCATGGCTTATCCAGCGCTGCTGACCCAATTGATCATCGAGGTTCAGGCTTTCGATGACCTGCAATGCGGGAGGTTTGACCTCGGCCATTTCGTTGGCCAGCACATGGCTTTCGACCTGCATCTCACTCAGCACCACGTCCAGCACACTGACGAAATCAGGTACGCCGCGAGTCAGCGCCAGGTCGATCAGCTCGACGCCTGCCGGTACTGGCATTCCAGCGTCGACGATCATCAGGATGTCGCCATGCCCCAGCGACGCAATGACGCGAGACAGGGCAATGTTGAGTAGCGGGGTCTTTTTCATAGTGAATCGAATTCCTTTACTTCCTCGAACGTCGGGATGGACGGCTGGGCACCCGCGCGGGTCACGGATATGGCTGCCGCGGCCTGACCGAAGCGAATGGCCTGCGATTCACTCTGACCCGCCGCCAGTGCTGCGGCAAAACCACCGACAAAGGTATCACCTGCAGCGGTGGTGTCCACGGCCTGTACACGACGCGCAGGGATATGTTCCACGCCCGCAGCACTGGCGAACAGGGTTCCACGCTCACCCAGGGTAATGATTACGTTGCGCGCCCCGGCCGCCAGCATGGCCGCTGCCGCCTCTTCAGCCGCCGCCGAGGAGTCGACAGTCACACCGGTCAGGGTCTGTGCCTCGCTTTCATTGGGGATCAGATAGTCGATCAGGCCATACCAGTTTGCCGGCAAAGGCTCGCTGGCCGGGGCAGGATTGAGAATGACGGTCTTGCCCAGCGCGCGGGCGCGGGTAAGGGTGTGGAAAACTGTTTCAGTCGGTACTTCAAGCTGGCAAATGACGATCCCGGAACCCGCCAGCAATGCGTCGAAACGCTCGATCAATGCCGGAGTGAGCCGACCATTGCCTCCAGCAACGATGACAATTGCATTCTGACTGCTGGCGTCGACCACAATCGAAGCGATCCCGGTGGACACGCCTTCAACGACCGTCACGGCCTGACAGTCGATATGCTCGGCCAGCAGTGCTGCACGCAGCTGTTCCCCGCAGGCATCGGCCCCCACACAGCCGATCATCGCCACACTGCCACCCAGGCGCGCTGCGGCAACTGCCTGGTTGGCGCCTTTACCGCCAGGCACGGTGTCGAACGTCTCCCCGCTCAGCGTCTCGCCGGGGCGCGGCAGACGCTGGGCGCGGATGACCAGATCCATGTTCAGGCTGCCCACTATCACTATTTTTGCTTGCATGTCTCATTAATCCGTTGCTGTGCGTGCGCGTCATTCATTGGACAAAGTGTTCGGCGCTGCCGTGGACTCGCGCACCACGACGCAAGGCGTCACGAGTCTTTTTTCGACAGGAACTGTATGCGGTGCGGCGATTCGGTTTAACAACATTTCGGCGGCGGTTTCGCCCAGTTGCATGATCGATTGCCCCACGGTGGTGAGGGCCGGATAGACGTAGCGGCTCATCTGAATGTCATCAAAGCCGATGACCGACAGATCCTGAGGCACGCGAATCGAACGCTCGGCGGCAGCGCGCAGCACACCGATGGCGATGACATCGTTGCCGGCAAAGATCGCTGTTGGCGCATGACCGGCCAGCAGCAGCTTCGCAGCCGCATGGCCAGCCGAACTGGTAAATTCGCTGTGCACCGCCCAATCCGGGCCGACCTCGACAGATGCCTGCTGCATGGCCCGCCGATAACCCGCCAGGCGCATTTCGGCAACCATGCTGTCGCGCGGTCCGCCAATGCAGGCAATGTGACGATGCCCGAGATCCAGCAGATGTCGGGTTGCCAGCCAGGCACCCTGCTCGTGATCGATGCGCACCATGTCAGCTTCGATGCCTTGCAGCTCGCGGTCGACGATTACCAGCGGCGTGCGCACCTCGGTGAGGCCACAGGCAACACTGGCATCACCCGCCACAGACGAGACAATCAACCCGTCAACGCGCTTTTCCAGCAAAACACGCAGGTAACTGCGCTGTTTTTCCGGGTTGTCGTCGGAATTACAGAGGATCACGCAAAAACCGTTGCGCTCACAGTAGTCCTCGATGCCCCTCGCCAACTCGGCGAAATACGGATTCATGCCGTTGGGAATCAACAGGCCGATAGTCGATGTGCTCCTGGCCTTCAGCGAACGCGCCACGGCGCTGGGCACATAATCGAGCTGCGCGATGGCCGCCTCGACCTTGAGCCTGACCGGCTCGCTCACCGGCCGGGTCTTGTTCAGCACATGGGAAACCGTGGTGTACGAGATTCCCGCCAGCGCCGCGACATCCTTGATAGTCGCCATATCAGCCCTGGCGCCGTGCCCGGTGACTGCGGTAGGTGTCCAGCACTACTGCGATCACAATCACCGCACCAGTGATGATGCGTTTGGTCGGCTCGGTCGCACCGATCTGCGCCAGGCCTGCGGCCAGTACCGAAATGATCAGCACGCCGAAAAAAGTACTGATGATCGAACCGCGCCCGCCCATCAGGCTGGTGCCACCGATCACGACGGCGGCAATCACTTGCAGCTCAAGCCCGGCACCGGCATTCGGATCAGCCGCTTCCAGTCGCGATATCTGAAACAGCGCCGCCACACCGGCCAACAGGCCCATCAGCGAGAACACCAGAATCTTGTAGGGTTTGGGATTGATACCGGCCAGACGCACCGCTTCTTCATTGGTGCCGATGCCGATCAGGTAGCGACCAAAAACGGTACGGGTCAGCACCGCCTGAGGAATGAAAATAACCAGCAGTGCGATGATGAAGGACGGCGCGATACCGAACGCGATCGGGTCAGACAGCCAGGCGAACGAATCACCGATATAAGCGGTGCGCGAATTGGTCATCTGGTAGGCCGCGCCACGGGCCATCTCAAGCACACCGAGGGAGACGATGAACGAAGGGATGCGCCAGGCAACAGTAATGGAGCCGGTAATCGTACCGGCCAGGGTCGCGCAGGCGATGCCTAGCAAGGCGGCCGGGAACACACTCCAGCCCCAGCCCAGGATGGCCACACTCACAGCCGAAGCAGCCAGCGCCAGCACCGACCCAACGGACAGGTCGATACCGCCGATGATGAGGATAAGCGTCATGCCGACCGACAGCACCATCAGGTCAGGGATCTGGTTGGCCAGCATGCTGAATGTCTGATAGGACAGAAAGTGATCGCTGAGCAGGGAAAACAGCACGATCATCACCAGCAGCGCACCCGCCAGCCCGATGTAGGTGCCAAGACCAAAGTAATTGCCGCCGCGACGGGCCGGCACGGTCAGCGTCGGAGAAGGAGTATTTTTCATGAGTCGTTCCTGGGCGCGGCGTTATTGAGCAGCGCGTCACGTTTCTGATAACCGGCAAAGGCAGCGGCAAGCAATTGGTCCTGGGTCCAGCTGTCGCGCTCAAACGTGTCGATCAGGCGACCGGCAGACAGCACACCGATACGATCGCAGATCAACATCAGTTCGCGCAGATCACTGGAAACCACCACCAGCGCCCTGCCCTGACGGGTCAATTCGGCCAGCAGCGCGTAGATATCGAATTTGGCACCGACGTCGATACCTCGGGTCGGTTCGTCGAACAGCATCACCGGGCAATCACGTTCCAGCCAGCGACCGATCACGACCTTCTGCTGATTACCGCCTGACAGCTCGGAGACCAGCTGGTCCGGACTGGAACTGCGAATACGCATGGCAGCCACCTGGCGCTGCGCCAGCTTCAGTTCGTCATCGGTGTTGACCAGGCCTGCTCTGGAGATCGAATGCATATTACCCAGCGCAATGTTGGCGCTGATTGACTGCGACATCAGCAGTCCTTCACTCTTGCGGTCTTCCGTGATCAGGGCAATACCGTGCCCCACGGCGTCCGAGGGTGAACGGATGGTGACGGCTTGCAGTGGCTGCCCAACTTCAATCGCACCACTGTCGGCAACATCTGCACCGTAGATCAGGCGCAGCAACTCGGTGCGCCCGGCACCGATCAGCCCGGAAATACCGAAGATTTCACCTCGTCGCACATCGAAGGAAACATCCTGAACCTTGCCGGCACGACTGAGCCCCTTGACTGACAGCGCTACTTCGCCAATCTGCCGGGCACCCATGTCCATGTGTTCGCCAAGTTCACGGCCGACCATCAACGTGACCAGTTGCTCGCTGTTGTAAAGGGCAATCGGCTCGACGCACACCAGCTTGCCATCGCGCAGTACGGCTATGCGCTGAGACACCCTGGCAAGCTCCTCAAGCCGGTGGGAGATGTAGATGATCGAGACGCCACGAGCCTGCAATCGCGTGATCTGCTCGAACAGCATTTCCACCTCGCGGGAGGTGAGCATGGCAGTAGGCTCGTCGAGGATCAGCACATGGCAGTCGCCAACCAGGTTGCGAGCGATCTCGACCATCTGCTGATGACCGATGCCCAAATCGCCGACCAGCGTATCGGGATCAATAGCGTCCAGCCCCACTTGAGCCATAGCCTTGATCGCGTTTTCACGCAGGCGCTTGCGGTCGATCCAGCCAGCACGACGCGGCAGGTCGTCAAGGAACAGGTTTTCGGCAACGGTCAGGGTCGGCAGCAGGTTCAGTTCCTGCATGACCATGCGAACCCCGAGCCTTTCGGCCTGGGTACGACTCGCAGGTTCATAAGGCTGCCCTTGAAACTCCATGCGCCCGGTAGTGGGCGTCACCAGGCCGCCAATGATTTTCGACAAGGTGCTTTTACCGGCACCGTTTTCCCCGGTCAGGGCCAGCACTTCGCCACGCATCAACGTCAGATCGACGTCACCGAGCACGGGTTGAGCGTAGGTTTTACCGATGCCACTGACCGAAAGAACAGCTGTCTGAACAGACGCTGACATAGATTTCTCCCAGCGCCCGTCCTTCAAGGACGGGCACCTTTACGCGGCGTGGATCAAGGTTTGGTAACGAGCTCTACCGGCGTTTCGATGACGCCTTTTTCGTTGGTGTCGACCTTCTCGCCTTTGACCAGCTTCAACGCAGCTTCAATACCGAAGACCGCTTGTTTGGCTGCAAACTGGTCAGCAGTGGCCAACACTCGGCCGTCCTTGAGCATCGGTTTGATCGCGTTGATGTTGTCGTAACCCACCACCATGACCTTGCCAGCCTTGCCTGCTGCACGCACCGCAGAAACCGCCCCCAGGGCCATGCTGTCATTGCCGGCCAGCAGGGCCTTCAGGTTCGGGTATTCATTGAGCATCGCCGAAGCAACGGCGTTGCCCTTGTCGATTTCCCAGTTGCCGGACTGCACAGACACGATCTTCATCTGCGCCTTGTCCATGGCATCCTTGAAACCGGCGGTGCGTTGCTGAGCGTTGGTGGTGGTCGGCACGCCTTCGATAATGCCGACTTCGTCACCGCTCTTGAGTTGCTTGGCCAGGTAGTCGCCTACCAGCTCGGCACCTTTGCGGTTGTCCGGCCCCACGAACGGGATCATCAGGCTTTTGCTTTTGAGCACGTCGGGATCAAGCTGGTTGTCGATATTGACGACTTTGATACCGGCGTCTGTAGCTTTCTTGAGCACCGGCACCAACGCCTTGGAGTCGGCAGGCGCGATCACCAGGGCGTCGACTTTGGAGACAATCATCTGCTCAACAATACGAATCTGCGCAGAGGTGTCTGACTCGTCCTTGATCCCGTTGGAAATAAGGTCGAAGTCGGTGGCGTGCTCTTTCTGATAAGCCTTGGCACCGTCTTCCATGGTCAGGAAAAATTCATTGGCGAGCGACTTCATCACCAGTGCGACCTTGGGTTTTTCAGGCGTCTGAGCGTATGCAGCAGAGAGGGGCATGACTGCCGTGACAGCAGCGAACATGGCGACAGCGAGAAGGCGTCCAGCAAATGGCAGCTTCATGAGTTCATCTCCGATCTTGTGATTATTGTTCGGGCGAACGACGCAGGGTCGATGCAATGCATCAACACGCAAACGTTTGCGAGGGATGAACTATGAAAAAACCCGCAGGGTTTGTCAATCCGTCGGAAATGAAATCTGTGTGTACTGCTCGCCCCCAACTGCACAGCGAACGAGCATTAGCGTTCAGTCGGATTTCACTCCTCCGGTCTGACCGTAGCCACTTCGTCGGCCTTGATCCGGACTCTCTTGCCGGAGATGTCTTCAAACTCGTAGAAACCATCACGACTCTTGGTCTTGGGCATGTCCTTGGTGATGTATTGTGTGCCGTTCTGAAGCGTGACGACCGAAGGCGTGGAACAGCCTGCCAGCAGTACAGCAGTTGCGGCCAGTAACGGAAATGTCAGTGACTTGATATTCATGCGCGACTCCGGGAGCGTTGGTTTTTCAAGACAATAGTGTGCCATTTCAAGCGCTTTATCTTACATAGATGTTGCGAAAGATCCGACACTGAAATACTGTATGCCCGTACAGCGAAAATCAGGAACCCTATCCGTGGCCAAACAAACCGCAGCGACCGCCTCCACTCCCGGCCCTTACGAGCGCATGGGCATGCGGGTACAGAAGATCATCAACTCGCC
Organism: Pseudomonas sp. Pme6b; assembly: GCF_058129925.1. NCBI lineage: Bacteria > Pseudomonadati > Pseudomonadota > Gammaproteobacteria > Pseudomonadales > Pseudomonadaceae > Pseudomonas > Pseudomonas sp. Pme6b. The sequence continues at coordinate 2,655,814 of NZ_CM176704.1, read as the reverse complement.
TACCGCTCAGAAATCCAGGGCTGCCCTGCTTTTTCGTCAACCGGATGAGTCAGAGGACGACTGGGCGCAGCTTCTTGAAGAAATAGCCGAGAACGACAACGTCACCCTCGCCTGGCGCGACGATGGTGGTGTGCAAATATTCTGGACGTTGCCGAAGGAAGACTGACGGCATGATGTTTCGATTCTCGACACTGCTTTGCACCACCCTGCTCATCACCGCTTCATTCAGCGCTCAGGCCCAAGCTCCGCGTACTTTCAGCGAAGCCAAGAAAGTCGCCTGGGGGTTATACGCACCACAATCGACCGAATTTTACTGCGGCTGTAAATACACCGGCAACCGGGTCGATATTGCTGGCTGCGGCTATGTCCCGCGCAAGAGCGCCAAGCGCGCCAGTCGCATTGAATGGGAGCACATTGTTCCAGCCTGGCAGATCGGCCATCTGCGCCAATGCTGGCAGAACGGCGGGCGCAAAAACTGCACAAAGACCGATGCCGTTTATAAACGCGCCGAGGCAGACCTGCATAACCTGGTGCCCAGCATCGGCGAAGTGAATGGCGACCGCAGCAACTTCAGCTTTGGCTGGGTACCCGAGCAAAAAGGCCAGTACGGTTCTTGCCTGTCGCAAGTGGATTTCAAGGCGAAAAAGGTCATGCCTCGCCCTTCCATTCGCGGCATGATCGCCCGCACCTACTTCTACATGAGCAAGCAATACAACTTGCGCCTGTCGCGTCAGGACCAACAGCTTTATCAAGCCTGGGACAAGACTTATCCTCCGCAGGCCTGGGAGCGCCAACGCAATCAGCAGGTCGCCTGCGTTATGGGTCGGGGTAATGATTTTGTCGGCCCGGTAGACCTCAAGGCATGTAAATGAAGCTTGTTTCAAAACAGAAGATCTTCGCTTGGATGACCATTAGGTCATCCATTCATGCGTTTGAGTGAATCCAAAACCACTCATCGGACAACTGGCAACTACATCTCGAAACAACGCGATTTTCGTTCTACGCTCTGAAGACAGCAGCGTGACCGGAGAAGGCTTCTCGCGCATGCCCCACTGGAACAATCACACTATTTTGATGGCATGCCGTCAGGCTTACGAGCAGGAAAGATGAATCATCAAACGGAATTTGAAATTCACTATCAGTTCAATGGCGAACCTCGTTGCTTTCTGCACCAGACCAGGCAAATGTGCCAGTGCGACGCATTGCACTGCGCAACGCTACACGCCGGCGTCGGCACAGTGAGTGGCAATATGTCTGCTGGGCCGATAGGAATGGCGACCTTGCAAGCCGAGCGTTTTGGCGTAACAGAAGTACGCTGGAAAAGATCTTCGCCGCAGTACTGAAACATCACCCCTGATCAAAAAAATGGCCTTTCGACAAGGCCATTTTTTGTGTACATAAATCGCCAGACCACTGACGTTTAAATGGCAGGATAATCGCCCGTCCCCTCAGGCCAGGGCGTCAGCAGTTCAAAACCGGTCGAAGTGACTGCAACCATATGCTCCCATTGCGCAGACAATGAAAGATCGCTGGTCAGAACCGTCCAGCCATCCGGCAAGGTACGAGTACCGGCCCTGCCGGCATTGATCATCGGTTCGATGGTGAACACCATGCCCGGCTTTAGCCTGAGGCCCTTGCCCTGAGCGCCGTAGTGCAGAACCTGAGGCTCTTCATGGTACTTGCGGCCAATGCCGTGCCCGCAATATTCACGCACCACACTGAAGCCTTCACGATGAGCGATGCTCTGAATGGCATAACCGATATCACCCAGCGTCGCCCCCGGACGCACTGCATGAATACCGGCGCGGGTTGCTTCGTAGGTCGTCTCGACAAGACGTTTTGCCAAGGGGCTGACCTCCCCGACCAGATACATACGGCTGGTATCGCCGTACCAGCCATCCTTGATGACCGCGACATCGATATTGACGATATCGCCATCTTTCAGAATATCGGTGGCAGAAGGTATGCCATGACAGACCACTGCATTGGGAGAGATGCAGGTGGTCTTGGTAAAACCGTGATAGCCCACATTCGCGGGAATCACTTTCAACTCCTTGACGATGTACTCGTTGCAGATATCGTCCAGCACTTCGGTGCTTACGCCAGCCTTGACGTAAGGCGTGATCATTGCGAGTACATCGGCAGCCAGCCTGCCGGCTATGCGCAACTGCACAAGGTCCTGTTCGGTCTTGATACCGATGGCGCTGCTCATGAGGCCGCCTTGGAAAGGCTGGACGCAGAAAGCTCTGCAACGTTGAAGTTCGAAGCAGTCAGCACCGTGCCGCCTGCGTTCTCGATACGGATCAACATCTGGCAGATCTCGCTGTAATCCAGTGCCGGGTGCAATTCGGCAAGCATGCCGATGCGCATCCAGTGCTCAGCCTGCGCATTGATGGAGCGACTGAGCGCAACGCTGGCAGAGCGCAGGTTGGCGTGCATGTTTTCGGAAATCTTTACCAGACCCATGATTCACCTCAAATTTAATATATGAAGCATATACGCTACATATACTCACAATCAACCCGAGACGCATCATGGCCGCTACCAGCCGCACTATTCCATCGCGCTGGCCTGACGGAATTCGCCACTCGCGCGGGCTGCCGCAATGGCTATCGATACATCCTGCTCGTAGCCATTGAACTGACGAAGACCTGCCGCCAGCCGGAGGAAATCCTCACGCTGCATTTCATTGACGGTAGAGAGGGTACGATGCTGCTGAGCAACCGGGCTTTGCACTGACTTAAGGGACATGACAGACCTCGTTCGCTCTTTACTGTTCATGCATACAGTATTTAGAACCGAGCGCCGACACAAGACTGACTGCGACGAATGGTCAGCGAATTTGTAAACGGCTCAACCGCCCGCCAGACCCTGCAAGCGCTCCAGATCAGCCTCAGCGATGTCGATACCGTGCGCCATCGACCGCGCACGCTCGCTGTAGCGTCGGTCCCCCGGCAGTCGCTCCTGCCCTGCCCCGTGGAGCTGCCTTACCAGTTCCTCGCTACGCAGTGCAAAATGCTGACCGCTGCCTTTGTCCGGATCGATGACGATCAGCAACTGACCTGTCCAGGGTGTCCGCGCGCCGGGATGCTTCGACCAGTCGAACTCAAAGGAGAAGTTACCGCCTGTCAGCCCTGCCGCCAGCAGTTCGACCATCATCGACAATGCGGACCCCTTATGACCGCCAAAGGGCAGTAGTGCCCCGCCATCGAGAATGGCGCGAGGATCTTCAGTAGGCCGGCCCTCGCGGTCCACGCCCATACCCGCTGGTAGCAATCGCCCTTCCCGCGCTGCGATCTGAACATCACCATGGGCAATGGCGCTGGTTGCCAGGTCGAAAACAACAGGCTCGCCCCCCGCACGCGGTGCAGCGAAGGCAATAGGGTTGGTGCCGAACAGGGGCTGACGCGCACCGTGTGGCACAACGCAGGTCATACTGTTGACCATGCTCAGGGCGACCAGCCCCTGTTCGGCGAAAGGTTCGACATCCGGCCACAGCGCGGCAAAGTGATGAGAATTGCGTATCGCCAGAACCGCAATCCCGGCACTGCGCACTTTGTCGATCAGCAATGAACTGGCCGCCGCCAGCGCAGGCTGGGCAAAGCCGTTGCCGGCGTCGACCCTGACAAATGCAGCACCGACATCCTCGATCAACGGCACTGCCTTGCCATCCACCCAGCCGCTGTTCAGCGATGAGATGTAGCCAGGCATGCGAAAGATGCCATGACTGTGCGAGCCGTCGCGCTGAGCGCTGGCGCAGTTCTCGGCAAGCACATCGGCAACCTCCGGGGAGGTGCCGTGTGCAAGGAAGATCCGCCGCAATAAATCTTCCAGTTGCTGATATGAAATCGTCCGGACCGGCTGATCGTTAGGGATGGCGGACATCTGAGACTCCTGTTCATGTCATGGCAAGGTACCGGGAACAACCACACGAAATAACAGCACCGAGAGTAGCGCTGCAGGCCCTGCAAAAAAACTCCCTGCGCACTACACGTACTCGATTGTCGCGGAAAGGTTTCAATGAGAGCTGCTTGCATTCACAAGGAATTACGCTGTGCGTTGACGGGTAATATCCTGCAAATGTTCTCTCTCCCTGACATCCAAGGGTAGAATGCGCCGACGGTATAGGCCGGAGCGCCCATGAGCGACCCTCTTTTCAGCAAGGCAGAACACGACGCGATCACCGATGCCGCTGCGCATTGGTGCATGCGCCTGCACGCCGAAGACTGCACCGCCGCAGAACGGAAAGCGTTCGAGCAATGGCTGAAAGCCCATCCTTTGCATGCGGTGGAGTATGAGGCGATGCGGGAAGTCTGGGACATTACCGGACAAATCGAACCGCTCAATCCGGCCCCGGCACTCCCGATTCAGGCTACACAGAGCAACCAGCCCGTACTTCGTCGCAAGCGCCGCGTGGCACCACTCGCGGCTGCCGCGGCGGTCATTGCTCTGGCTGTGCCGGTCACCGGTTATGTGGGCTGGAATCAGGGCTGGCTGCCTGACACCTACGAGTCCTACAACGCCGATACCGCGACGCGTCTTGTGGTACTGGCAGATGGCAGCCGTGCCGAACTGAACCTCGGCACCGAGCTGACCTACGCCAGCTACAAGGATCGACGCAGCGTCACGCTGAAAAAGGGTGAGGCGTTCTTTGAGGTCAGCCACGACAACACACACCCTTTTGTAGTCGATGCCGGCAAGGGCAGCATCAAGGTCACGGGCACACGCTTCAATGTGTGGATGTATCAGGACCAGGTACGTGTAACGCTGGTCGAGGGCTCGGTTCAGGTCAGCAGTGATCGCGCACATCCGTCGTCAAGCCATCATCTTGACCCTGGCATGCAGGCCAGCTACAAGGCAGGCGACGACGCGCCCCTGATCAGCCAGACCGACACAAAGGATTCGAGCCTGGCGTGGCGTAATGGCAAGCTGATCTTCAATGATCTGCCTCTCAGCCAGGCCTTGCCACTGATCAATCGCTACCTGCAAACGCCTATTCTGCTGGCCGATACCGCAACCGGTGCCATGCGCCTTGGCGGCAGTTTCAACACGCGCGACCTGTCCAGCCTGCTGGCCTCTCTGCCCAAGGTGCTGCCGGTTTATGTCACGCAGAACCAGAACGGCAACCCGGTGCTCAACCGCCGGATACCCGACGCTCCGAAAGGCTGAGCGCTCTCGCGCACCTGACTGACGCAGAGCGATTTTGTATCCGCCGATCGCCGGATCAACCGTCCCCTCGCGACTGCCCGATCTTCATCTACCCTGAAACGCACAGCGCTGCGGCCACCCCGTGCGTGTTGGCGTTTTTATTTTTTTCCATTGATAACTGAGGTTTTGCTGCGCTCGTTCGTCTTAGTAACTGAGATTGTTTAAAAAAAGCCTGAAAAGGAGTTTGTGGATGTTCAATCGCCAAGGAATCACGACTCGCACCCTGCTGCGCCAAACAGCACTGGCTGCGCAGGCACAGTCGCCCGCTCTGGAGACAGAGCGGCCCGGAAACGAGCACATCCGACTGCTCCTGAAAAGCTTTGGTCTGCGTACCAGCCTGGTCAGGCTCAAGGTGCTCGATGCGCTTCTGGTATCGAGCGAGGAAGGCCAGCCATTGGGAGTACGGGGCGTGCACAGCCAGCTGCTCAGGCTTGATGTACCGCTGTCGTTTCTAAGTGTGCGCGAAGTGCTCAAGCGCCTGTGCGATGAAGGCGTGATTCACCTCAATGACGACAAGACCTACAGCCTGCACCCTCGTGCCCGACAATGGCTGGGTGATGCGAGCAAGGATGGTGCCCAGTAAAACGGGCCTCGTCATCCTTGCCACTTGCCGCGCTTACCGCTTGACCTTGCGGCGCATGATCCCGTTAAGAATCACGACCAGTACGGCCACGCTGATTGCGATGTACTGAAAGGTTTTTTCGGTGATGACACCGCTGTTTTGCAGGTGCGACAAGCCCAGCATGATCGCCAGAACGCCGAGGGCGATCAGAATCGAGTAAATCAAACGCTGCTTGTTGGTCATAACGGTTTCCTGAATGCTCGTGAGCGGGCAGTTGGCACTGCCTGTTTGCGCGCATAGCTTACGCCGATGCGCGACGAATGGCATCGTCAGCCTGCCCTGCTCCCCTCCTTCGCATCCTTCACGCGCGCTCTATCAACCGCGTTGATTATTGTCATGCCGCGATGAACGTTGCCGTGTAAAACTCCCATGCTTTAATACCGCCCTGCTCAAACAGTGTGTTCAATTATTACCAAGGAGTTTTACATGCCCCATGAAGGCAGCCTGTTGCAGGCCGCAGTAGTGTTTCTACTCGCCGCCGTGCTGACAGTACCGCTGGCCAAGCGCCTGAAGCTGGGCGCGGTGATCGGCTATTTGTTCGCGGGAGTGATCATCGGCCCTTCGGTGCTGGGCTTGATAGGCGATACGGAGAGCGTCAGTCACATTTCCGAGCTGGGCGTGGTCTTGCTGCTGTTCATCATTGGTCTGGAGCTGTCGCCAAAGCGTTTATGGGTCATGCGCAAATCGGTGTTCGGCGTAGGCATGGCGCAGGTGTTGCTGACGGGCCTGGTCATTGGCGGGATCGCGTTGTTTGCCTTCGGCCAGTCGCTGAACACTGCGGTCATTCTGGGTCTTGGCCTGGCGCTGTCATCCACAGCCTTCGGCCTGCAGAGTCTGGCCGAGCGCAAGCAGTTGAATAGCCCGCATGGCCGGATGGCGTTCGCTATCCTGCTGTTTCAGGACATTGCAGCAATTCCCTTGATTGCCATGGTGCCATTCCTGGCCGGGGCCGATCACGCAATGGACACCGGCGAAAGCATCAACCACGGCCTGCGCGTGCTGGGCAGCATTGCCATTGTGGTGATCGGCGGCCGCTATTTGCTGCGTCCGGTATTTCGCATCGTTGCCAAGACCAAAATCCAGGAAGTCTCGACCGCCACTGCCTTGCTGGTAGTGATTGGTACGGCGTGGCTGATGGAACTGGTGGGCGTGTCCATGGCGCTGGGCGCATTTCTCGCCGGTCTGCTACTGGCAGACTCCGAATACCGTCACGAACTGGAAGCACAGATCGAACCGTTCAAAGGGTTGTTGCTGGGGCTGTTCTTCATCAGTGTCGGCATGGGTGCCAACGTCGGCTTGCTGCTCAGTTCGCCCCTCGCGGTGCTGGGCCTGACGCTGCTGTTGATCGGAATCAAGCTGCCGATGCTGTTCCTGATCGGTCGTACCGCTGGCGGTCTCAATAAGCGCAGCGCGCTGCAATTGGGCCTGGTGTTGGCAGCCGGTGGCGAATTTGCCTTCGTGGTGTTCAAGATCGGCAGCGCTCAAGGGCTGTTCGAGGCGGGGCTTTACGACATGCTGGTGCTGACCATCACCTTGTCGATGGCGATCACGCCGTTGCTGTTCATTGCCCTGGCGCGCTGGATCAAACCCAGGATCAAGCCTGTCGAGGTGCCGGACGAGTACCGCGATATCCAGACCGACAAACCACGCGTGGTCATCGCTGGCATGGGCCGTATGGGGCAAATCGTAGCGCGGATCCTGCGGGCGCAGAAAATCCCTTTCATCGCTCTGGATACCGCTGTGGAATCGATCGAGTTTTCGCGCAGCTTCGGCAATGTGCCGGTGTTTTATGGCGACCCGCTGCGCCCGGAAATACTGCGTGCAGCCAAGGTTGATGAAGCGGAATACTTCGTCATTGCGACGGATGATCCGGACACCAACATCAAGACCGCCGAGTTGATCCGCAAGCTGTATCCGCACATGAAGATCATTGCCCGTGCACGTAACCGCCAGCACGTTCACCGGTTGATGGACATTGGCGCTCATGCCGTGCGTGAGACATTCTATTCAAGCCTGGAGATGAGCCGTCAGACCCTGATGGGGCTGGGCCTGACCGAGGCACAGGCCGATGCGCGCATCAGTCGCTTCAAGCGCCACGACGAACAGGTGCTGGCCGCACAACATGAAGTGTATGACGACGACGCCAAGGTTCTGCAGACCGCCCGTGAAGCCAGGGCCGACCTCGCGCAACTGTTCGAGGCCGACCGTCTGGACGAAGAAGCTGCGAAAAGCTGATGTGCCAGACGCCGGGCGCTCAGCGTCCGGCGCAGGGTTCGGTCAGGCGTAAGGACTGTCCCAATAGCGCTTGTACATCCCGAGTTTTTTCTTCACACCACGGGGCAGGCGCTTTTCCTGCTTGCTCAGCTTGTAGGCCAGCAGCTTCAGCGCATTACGTACGAACGACATGGGCCACCAGAGAATTCGCCGGGGGCCGAGGAATTTAAGCTCGGACTTGACGTAACGCATGCCCTCGCCGCCGATGCCGCCAAAGGTTTCGTAGATCCACGCTTCACGGGACTGGAACACACCGATATCAAAGTAACGGCAAAACTCCTCACGCAGGCTGTAGTTATGCGAATGACGGCATACAGCCGAACCTTCATAGGCTGCTTTCCAGCCATCGATCAGCATTTTGGCGGTGACGTACATGTCTTCGGAAAGAATCACATGCCGGGGAAAGCCGCCAATCGCCCGCAACGCTTCACCGCGATAGGCCGCGAACGAGTTGGACATGAATGGCGTCTTGATGCCCAGCGTGCGTGCATCGGCCAGAGTCTTGATCTGCGAAGTCGGAGGGTAATTGAACAACCGTGCATGCTGGGCCAGCAGGTTGGCGTTCTTGTGCGGCAATTGACGCCCGCAGACCGCGCCGACCTTGGGGTCTGCGAAAGGCAGCAGAATGTTGGCAATGGCATTGATATCTTCAACGTAGGCGTCCTGGGTCAGATAGACATAGACGTCGTAGTCGGGATGCAAATCGACCATCATCTGCCGGGTACCACCGTGGTTGAAGTCCTTGCTGTCGATGCGCAATACGTTGGCACAACGGGCTTGCGCCAGCTCCAGCGTGCCATCTGAAGAACTGGAGTCGACGATCAGTGTATCGAAGCTCGCAGTCTGCGTAGCCAGCGAGTCCAGTAGACGTTCCAGATCCTTGCGTCCGTTGTAGGTCGGGATCACACAAGCCACTCTCAATGGCGCCATAACAATACTCCAGGGCGAAGTCCGGTTGCCCAACTTGTCAGCGATGTTGAGAGTAGCTCATGCGTGCCCGCCCAACCATTAATCCACTCAGCCCAGCACTTCACTCAACGGGATGAAGTTGACCCAGTCCCCTTCGGCCACGGTTGAGCCTTCACGCACTTCAATCAGGCCGTCAGCCCAGGCAGCGCTGCGCAATACACCCGAGCTCTGGTTGCGATAGGCCACGGCCCTGCCCTGTTCCAGACGCCCGCGCAGGTATTCGCGACGATTGCCCGGGCGCGTCCAGACGAACCCTGCGGGCACCGGAAACTGCAACGGCGCTACGTCAATCACACCTTGGCGACGCAGCAGGTAAGCACGCGCCAGCAAAGCGAAGGTGACCAGCGTGGAGGCGGGATTGCCGGGCAGGCCAATCACCGGTACGCCACGAAAATGCCCGAAAGTCAGCGGTTTTCCGGGCTTGATGGCCAGCTTCCAGAGCGTCAGTTCGCCTTCCTCACGCAATGCGTGACCAAGGAAATCCGCTTCGCCTACCGAGACGCCGCCCGTGGAGAGGATCAGGTCGACATCGTGCAGATTCGCCAGCGCAGTACGAGTCTTCGCCAGATCGTCCGGCAGGATGCCTGCATCCACGACCTCGCATTCGAGTCGCTTCAGCCAACTGCACAGCAACACCCGGTTGCTGTTGTAGATCTGCCCCGGCCCCAATGGCTGACCTGGTTCAATCAACTCGTCGCCGGTGGACAGCACCGCGACACGCACCCGTCGGATCACCTCAAGCTCGGCGAGGCCCAACGAAGCGGCCAGGCCCAATTCAATAGGACCAAGCCGCGTCCCAGCCGCCAGTACGGTGTCGCCGACGCGGGTTTCCTGCCCCTGTGGGCGAATGTTCTGCCCAACGCTCAGCGGCTCGCTGAAGCACACGCGCTGATCCGCCAGCACCTCGGCGTTTTCCTGCATCTCGACGCAATCGGCACCTTCAGGCATCGGCGCACCGGTGAAGATTCGTGCACAGGTGCCAGGTGCCAGCGGCTCGGGTGCCTGACCGGCAAAGATGCGCTGGCTGACCGTCAACGGCTCGCCGCTCCAGTCCGCTACGCGCAGGGCATAACCGTCCATGGCGCTGTTCGGCCAGGGCGGCAGATCCAGAGTGGAGATCAGATCTACCGCCAGCACACGGCCTTCGGCATCGGCCAGCGGAACACGCTGGCGATCAGTGATCGGCGTGGCCTCGGCCATCGCCAGCAGCCGTGCGATAGCCTCTTCGACAGGCAGCAAGGTTTTCGGCTCGTTGTTCATCAGCACTCAACCACGAGTCGCACAGGGCTCGGCCTGCTTGAGGTGCGGCACGAAGTTGCAGGGCCGGAAGCGCGAATCCAGTTGCTGGGCGAGAATCCCGTCCCACGCCGTGCGTACCGCATTGGTGGAGCCCGGCAGGCAGCACACCAGGGTGCCATTGGACAGGCCCGCCAACGCACGGGACTGAATGGTCGAGGTGCCGATATCCGGCACCGAAATCTGCCGGAACAGTTCACCGAAACCATCGACCTGCTTGTCGAGCAAACACGCCACGGCTTCCGGCGTGCTGTCACGGCCAGTGAAGCCAGTGCCGCCGGTGATCAGCACGACCTGCACCTGATCGTCGGCAATCCAGGTCGCTACCTGAGCGCGGATTTTGTACAGGTCATCCTTGAGCAGCACGCGCTCGATCAGGCCATGACCGGCGTCGGTCAGACGGTCGACGAACATTTGGCCCGAGGTATCGGTTTCACGGGTGCGGGTATCGCTGACGGTCAGCACGGCGATATTCAGGGGTACGAAAGGTGTGTCAGCCTTGGCTTTCATGGCCTCATCCAGTTGTTAAGGAAACAGGCCGGTGTTATATCACAGCACTCCTTTTGACTGCCCGCCGAGTGTTTGATGAATGTCCCTGCCGCACTGCCTCCCTGCTCTATCCTGCTGCTGGCCGGAGGTCGCGGGCAGCGCATGGGCGGGCGTGACAAGGGCCTGATCGAGTGGCAGGGCAAGGCGCTGATCGAGCACCTGCACCGGCTGACCCGGCCGCTGACCGACGACCTGATCATTTCCTGCAACCGCAACATCGAGCGCTATGCGCAGTACGCCGATCAACTGGTGCAGGACGACGATGCCGATTTCAACGGTCCTCTGGCCGGAATTCGCGCCGCCCTGCCACTCGCCCGGCATCAGTGGTTGCTGGTTCTGCCCTGCGACGTACCTTTGGTCGATGAACCGTTGCTGCAAGCGTTACGCGAAAAGGCTGTTGAATGCCCGGAGCGACCAATAATGGTGCGTGAAGGCCAGCACTGGCAGCCGCTTTTATGTATGATCCCCATCGCTCACGCCGCAACGCTGGAAGCCGCATGGCAGGCCGGCGAACGCAGCCCGAGAAGGGCCCTGGAACCGCTGCAACCAGTCGCCCTGCAACTGGAAGCTGGCGATCCACGCCTGGCCAACCTGAATACTCCCTGTCTGTTGACCGGGATCAGCGAAAACTGTGGCAAGTGACTGGCTATTGAACTTGCTGACGGTGTATACGGAACTTTGCCGACGGTGTATCCGTCTGAGAGTTCAGTAAATCAAGAATCCATCTGGAGACACAGTAATGAAACAACGGACCCTTCCCGCTGCCTTCCTGCTTGCATTGAGCATTGCCTCCCTCGCCGGCTGCGCATCGCCCACTGTGATCACCTTGAACGATGGTCGTGAAATCCAGGCTGTCGATACGCCAAAGTACGATGAAGAATCGGGCTTCTACGAGTTCAAGCAACTCGACGGCAAGCAGACCCGCATCAACAAGGATCAGGTACGTACCGTCAAGGATCTGTGATCCGGGCGTCGTGTGACTTGTGACTGATTTGAAAAAACCCGCCGAGTGCGGGTTTTTTTTGGCCGTCAGCCCGGCTTTACCGCTTACCAGTCGAGTTCAAGCAGGCTCTCGAACTGACGCTGTTTACCGCTGAGCGGGTCGATGAAGCGCAAGCCCTTGGCCAGCAGCTTCAGAGGGTTTTGATAATCGTCGACAGGGTTCTTTACCACGGCCGGGTAGAACGGGTCGTTGCAGATGCCCGCGCCCAGTGCCGCCATGTGCACGCGTAGTTGATGTTTCTTGCCGGTCACCGGATAAAGCCCGTACCGCCACAATTGATCCTGCCGTTCGAGCACCTCGATCTGCGTCAGGGTATTGCTCGCCCCTGCTCCTTCCTGCATGCGAAAGAATGGTTCGCCTTCGACCAGACGGCTTTCGTGCAAACGTGGAAACTCCAGCCCCGGCAACGCTGGCGCAATGGCTTCGTAGAACTTGTCGATCTGCCGGGTGGGAAACAGCGCCTGATAAGCCGAGCGCGTCTGCTGGTTGGCGGAAAACAGCACCAGCCCGGCGGTGTGCCGGTCGATACGGTGCAGCGGCACCAGATCGGGGTTGCCCAGGCGATGGATCAGACGGCGCAGCAACGTCTGCTCGACGTACTCACCTGCGGGTGTCACCGGCAAAAAGTGCGGTTTGTCCGCCACCACCAGATGCTCGTCGGCGTACAGAATCGTTTCGAGCACCGGGATCGGCGTTTCGTTGGGCACCTCACGGAAATAGTGAATGCGCAGGCCCTCGCGGTACGCAAGGTCAGGCGCGATGGCCTTGCCGTTTTCGTCCAGCACCCGTCCGCGGGCAATACGGTCCAGCCATTGTTCGCGGCTGATGACGGTGAATTTCGCGCACAGGCAATCGAGCACTGTGGCCCACGCGCCTGGCGGCAGGTACAACGTGCTGGCTTGTTGCTGTGCGGCGCTAAAAACGGAATCGGGCATGTGCGGCGTGAACTCTGGCTGATCTGAAGCGGCTGGCCGTGGATTATCACTGATTAGGGCGATCACCGCACAATATCGCTGCATGGCAATCGCCTGCCACCTGCGGCACTATTAACCATCTGGTACATTCCGCTCAACACCTGCTCTGGACCGGGCAGTGGCACAAAAACAAGAGACGTATTCTATGACCCATGCTGAAAAAAAATCCGTTCTTGCCGGCCTGATCGGCTCGGGCATTCAGGCCTCGCGAACGCCCGCCATGCACGAGCACGAAGGCGACGCCCAGGGCCTGCGCTACTTGTATCGGCTGATCGATATCGACGCCCTGCAACTGGATATCAGCGCCCTGCCCCAGCTTATCGAAAGCGCACAAAACTGCGGCTTCACCGGCCTGAACATCACCTTTCCGTGCAAGCAGGCGGTTATCCCATTACTGGACGAGCTGTCCGCCGAAGCCCGCGGTATCGGCGCAGTGAATACCGTGGTGTTCAAGGACGGCAAGCGCATTGGTCACAACACTGACTGCCTGGGTTTTGCCGAAGGCTTCCAACGCGGCCTGGACAAGGCTCCACGTCAGCAGGTGGTGCAAATGGGCGCAGGTGGCGCAGGCGCTGCCGTGGCTCATGCGTTATTGAGCGCTGGCGTCGAATGCCTGACAGTATTCGAAGTCGAGCCGCAACGCGCCCAGGGGCTGGTGGACAACCTCAACGAGCCATCCTTGGCCCGATGCGGCTTGCTCGGCGTCCTGCCTCGCATCCCCCGGATCAGTGCCAGGACTCAGCCGTCACTAACTTCGCACTCTGCGTCGTCAGTGCCACCGCGATAAAAAGCGCTTTATCTATGTAAAGTGATTGCGCGCAAGACACTACGTTGTGCTGCGGTACAGATGTGACGCAGAGCGTCACGAACTGCGTACCAACGCGGAGCATTGGCACGATAGTCAGTCAGATTTGTGTATTCGTACGAAGGAACAGCTCATCACCCACCCTTACGCCGCTGTTGCCAAGCCGCCGCCAGGCCGCTGAGGCAGATGATGGCGATACCGGCCTGTGCGGTCGGTGATGGCATGTGGTCGAACACCACGAAACCCAGCAGCCCGGCAAACACGATCTGGCAATAGCTGAACGGTGCGAGCATTGCCGGGGCGGCGAAGCGGAAGGCCTGGGTCAGCAGCAAGTGGGCCGACATACCACATGCCCCCAGCGCCAGCAGAAACGGCAGATGTTTAAGCGCAGGCACTTCCCAGAAGAACGGCACCAGCGCGCTCATCAACAGGGTATTGAACAGCCCGGCAAAAAAGTTGCTGGTGGTCGGGCTGTCGAACGGGCTGACCAGCCGCGTCAGGAGTTGATACAGCGCAAAGCACAAGGCTGATGACAGCGGCAGCAGAATCGCCGGGGTAAACAGCTCGCCCCCCGGATGAATGATGATCATCACCCCGATAAACCCGACAACCACCGCAACCCATTGCCCGCGCGTCACACGCTCATGCAACAGCGGCACCGACAGTGCCGTGACCAGCAACGGAGCGAGAAAGTTGACCGCGGTCGCCTCTGCCTGCGGGATGAACATCAGGCTGCTGGTAAACAGCAGACTGGTGCCCAACAGCGCCAGCGCACGCAATGCCTGCAAGCCGGGACGCTTGGTACGCAGCACGCGCAACCCCGCCGATGGCATGAAGATGCAGGCCATGAGCAGCGTGTGCACCAGATAGCGCGCCCAGACCACCAGAATGATCGGATAGAAGCCGGACAGGTACTTGGAGAGTGTGTCGTGACTGGCGAACAGAAAAGTCGCCAGAAGAATGAAACCAATCCCTTTCAGTGGTTGGTTGACGCCGGACAAAGGCGTGCTGGCAGTGCTCATCGCGCTTCCTTGTTCAAGTTTCAGCAGCCGGACGCCGGAGACTGTCAGAAATTTTGTGTTCGGGCATAACATGTAGCTAGAGGTGCATGTATGCCGACCAAAAAGAAGTCCGCCAATGCAACAGCGAGGGAGTTGCCCTCGATTCCCCAAGAGCTGATCGAGCAGTTTGTTAAAGGCCCGATGAGCGCCGAAGCCATTCAAGACGCGTCCATGGCGTTCAAGAAGGCTCTGATCGAGCGTGCGCTAGGCGCCGAGCTGGGTCACCACCTTGGTTACCCTCAGGGCGCGGAGCGCCCTGAGGAGTCGACCAATCAGCGTAATGGCAAAAGCAGCAAGACGGTTCTGACCGACGACGGGCCGCTTCGCCTGGATATCCCCAGAGACCGCGATGGTAGCTTCGCCCCGATCCTGATTCCCAAGCACGAACGACGTTTTACAGGCTTCGACGACAAGATAATTGCCA
The DNA here is from genome assembly GCF_058129925.1 of Pseudomonas sp. Pme6b. Classification (NCBI taxonomy): domain Bacteria; kingdom Pseudomonadati; phylum Pseudomonadota; class Gammaproteobacteria; order Pseudomonadales; family Pseudomonadaceae; genus Pseudomonas; species Pseudomonas sp. Pme6b. The sequence goes on along the minus strand of NZ_CM176704.1, from coordinate 2,640,629 downwards.
TGTACGCCCGGGGCATGACGGTGCGTGAGATCCGCGCTTTTCTATCTGAGCAGTATGGAACTAACGTGTCCCATGACTTCATCAGCTCAGTCACCGATGCGGTCATGGAAGAGGTGGGCACTTGGCAGCAACGACCCTTGGAACCGATGTATCCGGTGATCTTCTTCGATGCGTTACGGGTCAAAATCCGGGACGAGGGGTTAGTGTGCAACAAGGCTATTTATCTGGCGCTGGGGGTATTACCTGATGGCACGCGCGACATTCTGGGTATATGGATCGAGAGCACCGAGGGTGCCAAGTTTTGGATGAAGGTGTTCAACGACCTCAAGACTCGTGGCGTTGAAGATGTTCTGATCGCCGTCACGGATGGCCTCAAAGGAATACCGGAGGCGTTGGGGGCGGTTTTTCCTGCCACGACGCTGCAAACCTGCATCGTGCATCTGATCCGCAACAGCTTGGACTATGCCGCTTGGGATAAACGTCGGGCACTGGCCAAAGCACTCAAGCCGATCTACCAGGCGATCAATGCAGATGTGGCTGAGCAAGAGCTTAACGCCTTTGAAGCGGGCCCCTGGGGCAAGCAGTATCCGACTGTGGTTGCTGCATGGCGTCGCGCCTGGGATCGGGTTATACCGTTTTTTGTTTTCCCGGCGGGCATCCGCAAAGTGGTTTACACGACCAATGCCATCGAGAGCATCAATGCCCAGTTACGCAAGATCATCAAGACTCGAGGGCACTTCCCGACCGATGAGGCCGCGACGAAACTGATATGGCTTGGGTTGCGCAACATCACCGCCAACTGGGGTCATGCGGCACACGACTGGAAAGTGGCAATGAATCAATTTGCGATCCTGTACGGAGACCGATTTACCAGACCGAGCTGGTAAAACAAGGGCCTGCCTGACGGCAGGCCCTAACCAGCCCGAACACAAAAAAACTGATACTCCCGACGCCGTGGCCGAAAACGCCAGAGCACGCCGCCTATGTTTACAGACCCGTATCTACAGACCAGTGAGCATCGCACACACGTTTGCAACGCCCTCCACAAAATGTTCGAACCGGTTCATTAACGTTCGATTATCGCCCGAAACAGTTATTTCACAATTGCACGGCACCTTCCGGCCTTTCACTATCGTAGCCAGCTACACGACTCAATAACTACAAAAAAGGTCTGTTCCATGCGCGCCAATTCCTCCTGCAAACTCCTTTGCGGTCTGTCTGCGGCCATTGCTGCAAACCTGACACCCATCAGCGGCAATGCTGCCGGGTTCGTCGAAGACGCCAAGGTCAATCTGAACCTACGCAACTTCTATATCAACCGCAACTTCGTCGACCCGGCCAATGCGCAGAACTACGCCGAGGAGTGGACGCAGAACTTCATCCTCGATGCCCGCTCCGGCTTCACCCAAGGCACCGTTGGCTTTGGTGTGGATGCGCTGGGCCTTTACTCGCTCAAGCTAGACGGCGGCAAGGGAACAGGCGGCACGCAATTGCTGCCGATCCACAGCGATGGACGCCCGGCCGACGACTTCGGGCGACTGGCCGTGGCGGGCAAGGCGCGCTTCTCGAAGACCGAATTGAAGGTCGGCGAGTGGATGCCCGTGTTGCCGATCCTGCGCTCGGATGACGGCCGCTCGCTGCCGCAAACCTTTCAGGGCGGGCAAATCACTTCCAAAGAGATCGACGGGCTGACCCTGTACGGCGGCCAGTTCCGCGGCAACAGCCCGCGCAACGACGCCAGCATGGAAGACATGTCCTTGAACGGCCGCTCAGCGTTCACCTCAGACCGTTTCAACTTCGGCGGCGGCGAGTACGTGTTCAACGAAAAGCGCACCCAGGTCGGCGTGTGGTACGCCGAGCTTGAAGACATCTACCACCAGCAATATTTCAACCTGCTGCACAGCCAGCCGTTGGGCAGCTGGACGCTGGGGGCCAACCTTGGCTACTTCCAGGGCAAAGACGACGGCCAGTCGCTGGCCGGTGATCTGGACAACAAGACCTGGTCAGCGATGCTCTCGGCACGGCACGGCGGTAACACCTTTTACCTGGGTTTGCAGAAGGTCAGCGGCGACAGCGCCTGGATGCGCGTCAACGGTACCAGTGGCGGGACGTTGGCCAACGACAGTTACAACTCCAGCTTCGACAACGCCAGGGAGAAATCCTGGCAGCTGCGTCACGACTACGACTTCGCAGCCCTGGGCGCACCCGGCCTGACCCTGATGAACCGCTACATCAGCGGTGACAATGTACACACCGGCGCTATCACCGATGGCGAAGAGTGGGCACGGGAAACCGAGCTGGCGTACGTGTTCCAGAGTGGCGCGTTCAAAAGTCTGTCGCTCAAATGGCGCAACTCCACCATGCGGCGTGACTACAACACCAACCAGTTCGACGAAAACCGCCTGATCGTCAGCTACCCGCTGTCGCTGCTCTAAAAACAAAAACGCCGCCACGGTTGATCACTCATCGTTATACAGAAATCTAACTGACTATCGTGCCGACGCTCCGCGTCGGCATGCAGTTCTGGACGCTCTGCGTCCTCTTTGTGGCGCTACGCGCCACGCGCTGGTTCTGCGAGTCAGTGAGATTGAGGCCCGACTTCGTGATAAAACAGCGCTTTCATTTATGGGCAGTGAACGCGGGTAAGGCATGACATTTCGCTGCAGCACTCCTTGTTATGCGACTTTTCAATCCTCCTTCAACGACTCCACGCCCATTTCATCCCACACCGTTTCGGCGAGGTGGAACGTCGCATTGGCCGCCGGAATGCCGCAGTAGATCGCGCTCTGCATCAGCACTTCCTTGATTTCCTCACGGGTCACGCCATTGTTTTTTGCGGCCTTCAGGTGCAGGCGCAATTCGCCCTCGCGATTCATGCCGATCAGCATCGCAATGGTGATCAGGCTGCGCGTGTGGCGCGGCAACCCTGGACGTGTCCAGATATCACCCCAGGCGTGACGGGTAATCATCTCCTGGAATTCTTCATTGAACGGCGTCAGTTTGCTCAGGCTGTTGTCGACATGCGCATCGCCCAGCACTGCGCGGCGCACCTGCATGCCAGCTTCGTAACGTTCGTCTTCGGTCATCGGGAAATCCTTGTGTGTTCAGCCACGGCACGCTCGACCCATTGTCGGGCCTGGCCAAGGTAATGGGCCGGATCAAGCAGACGATCCAGCTCGTCGGAAGAAAACTGCTCACTGACTTGCGGGGTTTCGCCAAGCACCTGACGCAAATGCGCGCCCTGCTCTACCGCACGACGGCAGCACTGTTCGACCAGATGGTGGGCAGCATCGCGCCCATTGCGCTGAGCCAGCGCAATGCTCACTGCCTCGGCGAGCACCAGCCCTTTGGTGGATTGCAGATTGCTCGCCATACGCTCGGCATCGACCTGCAGACCGGGTAGCACCTGCAACGCTTGCTGCAGCGAACCGGAAACCAGACAGCACAGCTCCGGCAAAGTCTCCCACTCGGCATGCCACAGGCCCAGACTGCGCTCGTGCTCCTGCGGCATGGCGGCCAGCATCGTGGCGACCAGCCCCGGTGCGCGGGTGGCGGTGCTGATCATGACCGCAGCACCGACCGGGTTGCGTTTGTGCGGCATGGTCGAAGATCCGCCCTTACCCGGTGCCGAAGGCTCGAAGACCTCGCCCACTTCGGTCTGCATCAGCAGGCTCACGTCGCGCCCCAGTTTGCCGAGGCTGCCGGCGATCAGGCCCAGCAGACCGGCAAACTCCACCAGTCGGTCACGCTGGGTGTGCCAGGGCTGCTCGGGCAACGCCAGTTGCAATTCACCGGCCAGCGCTTCGGCCACCGAAAAGGCCTGGTCGCCCAGCGCCGCGAGGCTGCCGGAAGCACCGCCGAATTGCAGGCACAACAGACGCGGTTTGATCTCGTTCAAGCGCTGTCGATGACGAGTCACCGCGCCCAGCCAGCCAGCGATTTTCATCCCCAGAGTGACCGGCGTGGCCTGCTGCAGCCAGGTGCGTCCAGCCAGCGGCGTGCCAGCATGACGCTGTGCCTGCTCAGCCATCGCATCGGCCAGTAGGGTGAGATCACGCTCAAGCAGCACGATCGCTCGACGCAGTTGCAGAATCAGCCCGCTGTCCATCACATCCTGGCTGGTTGCGCCCATATGCACATAGCGCTCGGCCTCAGCACTGCGCGCGGCTATCTGTTTGCCCAGCGCCTTGACCAGCGGAATCGCCGAATTGCCGGCACTGCCGATGGCAATTGCCAGCGCGTCGAAATCGAACAGCCGTGCGTCGCAGCTCAGTTCGATGTCGGCGACCACCTCGGGCGGGATCAGGCCGACGCGTGCCTGTGCCCGAGCCAGCGCAGCCTCGAAATCGAGCATGCACTGTACCCGGCCTTCATCCGAAAAGATCTCGCGCATTTCGGGTTGCATGAAGTAGGCATCGAAAAGTTGATTGCTCACTCTGTTCACATCACCACTCCAGATTGAAAGGTTTCAGGTAGCGTCCGAATGACTGACCCAGCCCTTGATCAGCACCGCTATCGCGGCCAGGGCAGCCGGGACCACCAGCGCCGTCAGCACCTGTTCGAAGCTCCAGCCCAGGCCCAGCAGTGTGGCACCGGCCCAGGCGCCGAGAATCGCGCCGAAGCGGCCGATCCCGAGCATCCACGACACGCCAGTGGCACGCCCCTGAGTGGGGTAGAAACGCGCTGCCAGTGAAGGCATTGCCGACTGTGCGCCGTTGATGCACATACCGGCCAGCAGCACCAGCGTGGCCAACAAGGCGACATTGCCCAGACTCTGCCCGACCAGCCAGGCGAACACACCCGCCAGCGCATAGGCCAGACCAATGACCTTATGCGGATTGTAACGATCCATTGCCCAGCCGACCCCCACTGCACTCAGCACCCCGCCGAACTGAAACAGCGCACCGATGAACGCCGATTGCTCCATGCTCGCGCCACTGTCGCGCATCAACGTCGGCAGCCAGCTGGTCAACAGGTAGACGATAACCAGCCCCATGAAATACGTCAGCCACAGCAACAGCGTGCCAGCGCTGTATGTACCGGAGAAAATCACTTTCAGCACGTTGCGGCTACTGACCGTTTTCTGCTCGGGAACGCTGAAATCGGTGATGCCAGCCAACGCCTTCGGCGCAATCGGTGCCAGCACTTTGCGAATACGCTCCGCACCGCGATTGCGCACCACCAGAAACCGCGCTGATTCCGGCAGCCAGACCATCAGTACCATCGCCAGTATCAACGGCAGAATACCGCCCAGCATCAGCAGGCTGTGCCAGCCCATGCTCGGGATCAGTTTGGCCGACACAAACCCACCACAGGCCATGCCCAGATTGAAACCACAGAACATGCTGGTAACCAGCAGCGACTTGAGCCGCTCGGGCGTGTATTCCGACAACAACGTGGTGGCATTGGGCATCGCTGCACCGAGCCCCAGCCCGGTCAGAAGGCGTAATACCAGCAGTTGATCAATGTTGCTGCTGTAAGCAGACGCCAGGCTGAACAGACCGAACAGAAACACCGCGAACACCAGCACGACCTTGCGCCCGAACCGGTCGGCCAGCGGGCCGGAACCCAGCGCGCCGAATACCATGCCGATCAGCGCAGCGCTCATCACCGGGCCCAGGCTGGCCCGGTCGATGCCCCAGTCCTGGCTGAGCGCTGGTGCAATGAAGCCCATTGCGGCGGTATCGAGGCCATCGAGAAACACGATCAGAAAACACAGCGCAACCACCCGCCACTGATACCCGGACAGCGGTTGCGCATTGATGAAGGCCTGAACGTCGAGCGTACACGGCACAGGCCGGCTGGCGGAAAGCGTCATGGAGATGTCCTTTTATTTTTATAAGGTCGCCTGCCGATGCAGGCGCCGGGAACGCACGCACATTGATACGCAAATCGACAACCGATTCAGAAATCGAAAAACACTGTTTCGCCTTCACCCTGCACGCGGATATCAAAACGATAGGCCGTTTGCCCATCATGCGTGCAGCGGCGCGCGACCAGCGTTTCGCGACGCGGCGGCTGCTCGATCAGATTGAGCACCGGGTCCTGAGCATTGGCCTGCGCTTCGTCGTCGAAATACAGCCGCGTCTGCAGATGAATATTGATACCACGGGCAAACAGCGAAACGTTGATGTGCGCAGCCATCGGCACCCCGGCCGCATTATGTGCCGAGCCTGGCTTGATGGTCTTCAGAATCCATTGGCCGTCGTCAGTGGTCGCCGTGCGGCCGAAGCCGTTGAACGGCCGCTCCGGATCGAATTCGCTGTGATACGCACCTTGATGGTCGGCCTGCCAGAATTCCAGATACGCATCGCGGATCAGATGACCGTTGCCGTCGAAGACGTTGCCCAGCAGCACGATGTGCTCACCCGGCGCGTCGGGCCTGGCCATCTCGTTCCAGATTTCCAGCTCGCGGGTCGGATTGCCGGCCACTTGCGGTGCCAGACCGATGTGCACGTACGGGCCAGCGGTTTGCGAAGGGGTTTCCTGCAGTAATTGAACGGGCATGTCGGGCCTCCTCAGCAATTTTCGAAGTGTGTCTTGCGCTGGCCGCGCAACACGATGTCAAAGCGGTACGCCAGGCAATCCATTGGATTACCCATCCCCAGATCGAGCCTGGCAATAAGGCTCTGCACGGCGTCCGGGTTGGCGATGGCCTTGACAATCGGGCAGATAGGAATCAACGGATCGCCTTCGAAATACAGCTGGGTGACCAGGCGGGTGGCAATCGACGGGCCGCTGATCGACACATGAATATGCGCCGGACGCCAGTCGTTAGGGCCGTTGCGCCACGGGTAAGGGCCTGGCTTGACGGTGCGGAAGCTGTAATTGCCTTCGCTGTCGGTCAGCGCTCGCCCTACACCGCCAAAGTTGGGGTCGATGGGTGCCAGATAGGCATCGCGTTTGTGGCGATAACGCCCGCCGGCATTGGCTTGCCAGATCTCCACCAAGGTATGCGGAATCGGCTTGCCGTATTGATCACAGACCCGGCCGGCCAGCAGGATGCGCTCACCGATGGGCAGCCCGCCGTTGTTGAAGTTGAGCAGCAGATCGTTGTCGTGCTGACCAAACTTCAAATGCGAGAAATCCGGGCCCGTGGTTTCGGAAATGGATTGCGGGATACTGACCAGCGCCTGACGCGGCGAGCGCAGGATCGAGGTCTTGTAATCAGGTGTCAGGGCTTTGGGGTGCCAGTTTCGGTCACGAATGACGAAGCGGCTATTGTCCGCGGCAGACATGGCGTTCTCCTTGTTTTTCTTATGGGCGCAAGCGTCGATCACTTACGCTACAGGCTGCGGCGAAGTGTCGCGCGATCCATGCTTATAGAAAATTGAAATAAAACCGGTTATCCATAACCAAATGGTTATGCATACTGCGCTTTGCGGTAGGTCTCTCCGACGCCTCGCAGTTCATCCACACACCATTGCGCCGCACGTGTCAGCGGCAGGGCCGGGTTGCTGCACAGGCCGACTGATCCGCCCGGCTCGCGAATACCCATGTCCAGCTCCACCAGCGTGCCGCCTTTCAACTCCAGTAATACGGCATCCAGCGGTGCTATCCAGATTGCATCGCTGCACTGCACATAGCGGCGGCTCAGGGTGAGTGACAGGGTTTCAAGGCGCTGACGCGGCATGCGGATACCGCATTGTACGAAAAGACTGTCGGCAAACTTGCGGATGGTGGTGCCCGCCAGCGGCAACACCAGCGGGAACTGCTCCAGACTTTCAGGCTTGAGCGGCGCCGCCAGTAACGGGTGATCGCTGCGCACCACCAGCGTCATCGACTCGTTGTACAGATGCTCGAACGTCAGCCCCTGAATCTGCGGGCTGTCAGTCATGCGCCCGACCACGAGGTCCAGCTCCCCTACCCTCAGTTGCGACAGCAGGTAGGCACTGGGGCCGGTCATCACGCTGACGATCAACGCGGGGTGGCGCTCGTGCAGACGATGGACCACCTCCGGAACCAACAGGCTTTCAGCCGTGGACAGCACGCCCAACCGTGCGGTAACAGTTTCATGTTCACCCGAGCGCAGGCTACTGACACCTTCACGCAAGGCCTGGACGCTCGGCCCGGCGAAACGCATGAATGCCACCCCCGCCTCGGTCAGCGCCGCACCGCTCTTGCTGCGCACAAACAAGGTGGTGGCCAGCAGTGTTTCCAGCTCCTTGAGACTTTTCGACAGCGCGGGCTGACTGATTGCCAGTACATCGGAGGCACGCGCCAGGCTGCCCTGCCGAGCCACCTCGAGAAAGCACACCAGATGGCGAAATTTGATGCGGGTATCAATATTCAATGCGCGTCGGGTCCGGGGGATAAAGAAGAATGCAGCTCTACGACAATGCCGCTCAACGACTCAAAAACGAAGCTACCTGAGGCGCGTCAAATGGCCAGTCCAGCTCATCCCCGGTGTCGACTCGACGCAACACAGGGACGCGCAACTCGTAACGCTCGAACAGTTGTTCATCCTCGCAGATGTCGACCAGCTCAACCAGCAGGCCGTGCTCGATGGCGAACGGCAGTAAAACCGCTTCGGCAACCTCGCACAGCGGGCAGCCCAGGGTACTGAACAGCTGGCATTCGGGCGGCATGAATTGATCCTCGGCAAATCCTCTACAACCGAAAATTATTCTAGGCGCACCCCGCGATCACGTCGACACCCGGAAATGCGTCTTGCTGAACGCGTTGGCGCGGTCCAGTACCGGTTTCTCGAAACAACGGTAACCGACCCAGCCGTAACACACCGTTGCCGCCATCATCAGCAGCGCGAAAAACAGGTTGTCCAGATAGCTTTCGGGCCAGGCACCGACCAGGCTCCACACCCGCCCGATCACCCCCAACACCAGCAGATGAGACAGATAGATCGTGTAGGACATGTCGCCCACAGCGACCAAAAACCCTGGCACAGCCAGTTGTCGACGTCGTTCGAGCAGGGCAAGGGTCAGTACCAGCAGGCCGAAAGTACCGCCGACCATGAGCATGCGCAGCAAGCCCTGACTGTCGTATAACCGGAAATAACCGATCAGGGGCACGCCCAGCAGCAGCGCACCTCCCAGCGAGGCAAGGACGGCAGCGGTCGGCACGCGCGCGCTGTGCCGACCATAAAAGAACAACGCCAGCGCTGCGCCGAGAATGAATTCAAGGGCGTAGGGATGCAGGATGATCTTCAATGCGGGCGAATAGTCCTGCCAGTCGGCCAGCACGTTAAACACGATGATGATCAGCGCCCAGCCGCCGAGCAGAAGCGGCACGCTGCGTTCACGAAACAACAGAAAGCCGGAGTACACGACGTAGAACCACAGTTCGAACAGCAGCGACCAGGCCACCATCACCAGCAGCACTTTATCGTTGGGCAGCAGCAGGAACGACATAATCAAGTTGGAAGCCCCATGCCCGCTGTTGACCATGCCCGGCTGCACCAGGTACACCGCCAGCGTAATGAAAAAGTACAGCCAGTACGTGGGGTAGATCCGCGACACCCTGTTGAACAGAAAGCGCCGGGCCTCGACCCCACTCTGGAAACGGCCACGACTGACGATCACCATCACGAAACCGCTGATGACAAAGAACAGATCGACACCCAACTGAAAAAAATCGAGCATTGGCGGCAGAAGGATATCGCCACCGGAAAACTTGCTCTCTACCGACATCATGTGAAACAACACCACACCCAGGACAGCTATGCCCCTGAGCCCCTGCAGGGAATACAGCCGCTCCATGCCTCTCTCCATTCAGCTCTCATATCGCGCGCCATGTACGTGATCACGCGTGTGGAGCATAGCCAATGGCCAGAAATACGGAACCCCAATCTTCAACACGTCGCGGTTTTTCCTGACAGATACTTTTGGAGTAAGGTGCAGCGGCAGCACGCAGCCTGATCGAACACCAGACGGCAATCGAAGTGAACCTTCAGGAATCACCTGTACTCGAAACATTCATACGCCCACCAAACGGAGAACATCATGGCCCGCCAAACTGCACAGAATGCTCAGGAAATCCTGAGAGCCGACTTCCAGGTACTGGTCGCCGACACTGAGAAATTGCTGGCGCATACCGCATCACTGGCCGGTGATCAGGCCGATGAACTGCGTGCCCAGATTCGTGAGAGCCTGCTGCGTGCCAAGGAAACACTGAAGACCACTGAAGATTCGCTTCGTGAGCGCGGTGAGGCTGCAGTGATCGCTACCGAAGATTACGTTCAGAACAACCCCTGGCAGTCAGTCGGTATCGCCGCAGGCGTCGGCTTTCTGATCGGTCTGCTGGCTACAAGGCGCTAACATCATGACTCTGGGAACGGAATCAGCACCGCCCGAGGGAACTCCGGGCTCTTCACCGCGGCGTCTTGGCGCTGCTTTCCTTGGCCTGCTGCACACGCACGTCGAGCTGTTCGGCATCGAATTGCAGGAGCAGAAGGCACGTACCGTCAGCCTGCTGCTGTTCGCGGGACTGGCGCTGGTTTTCGGCCTGTTGCTGCTCACTGGGCTCTCGGCCTTGTTGCTGATCGTTCTGTGGGACAGCTATCGCCTGGCCGGTATCGTCGGCCTTTGCACGTTCTACCTGCTGGCCGCCATCTTCTGCGGGCTGCGCCTCAAGGCAGCGATTTTCGATGAGTCGTCGCCATTCCACGCAACCCTTGAAGAGCTGGCCAACGACCGCGAGCGATTGATGCCATGAGTGAACCCAAGTCGCACCAGAGTAATACCCGTCGAGAACTGCGCAAGGCGTTGATCCGCCTGCGCATGGAGATGCACCGTCAGGAAATTCGTCATGAGTCGACGCAACTGCTGCAGCCGTTGCAACGCTTTCGCGGGATCCGCCATGACTGGAAAAGCGCGCTCGGCTTTCGCCACGCGCCACTCTGGGGAGTGGGCTCGGTCGCCCTGCTGGGGTTTCTGAGCGGCAAACGTGCCAAGACCGGACGCACCAGCCTGCTGGGTCGCCTGTTGAAGCTCGGCATCACGCTGACGCCACTGATCAAGGTCGCCATGCAGAGTCGCGCCATCCAGAACCGCAACCGCAGGCTCTGATTACGCCAGACCTTTTGCGTGATTCGAGCCTTGTGACAAATGCCTGCTCCGGTGCTCCGGGGCGGGCATTTGCTTTTTAACACACCCTGTTTCTGTCTGTCCGCGCTTCAGGCCTTGCGGCAGGCATGCCGAACCGGGAAGCTACGGCCAACATTACTGACGGAGTGAACGCCTTGGATTGGCAAACCCTGCTTAACCGCGAACGACTTGGCAAGACACTGCACAGCCCCGAAGAATTAGGGCGCAGTCCGTTTCACAAGGACCATGACCGGATCATCTTTTCCGGTGCGTTTCGCCGTCTGGGACGTAAGACGCAAGTCCATCCGGTGTCCAGCAACGACCATATTCATACCCGCCTGACTCACTCTCTGGAAGTCAGCTGCGTCGGCCGCTCACTGGGCATGCGCGTTGGCGAAACCCTGCGCACTGCGCTGCCCGACTGGTGCGACCCAAGCGACCTGGGCATGGTTGTACAATCCGCCTGCCTGGCACACGACATTGGCAACCCACCGTTCGGCCATTCTGGCGAAGACGCAATTCGCAACTGGTTCAATCAGGCTGCCGGACGTGGCTGGCTCGACGCGATGAGCGAGACAGAGCGCAATGACTTTCTCAATTTCGAGGGCAATGCCCAGGGCTTTCGGGTGCTGACGCAGTTGGAGTACCACCAGTTCGACGGCGGTACCCGTCTGACCTACGCCACACTGGGCACTTACCTCAAATACCCGTGGACCGCTCGCCACGCAGACTCGCTGGGCTACAAGAAGCACAAGTTCGGCTGCTATCAGAGTGAACTGCCAATCCTTGAGCAGATCGCTGGCAAGCTGGGTTTGCCGCAGCTTGAGGAACAACGCTGGGCGCGCCATCCACTGGTTTACCTGATGGAAGCCGCCGATGACATCTGTTATGCACTGATCGATCTGGAGGACGGCCTGGAGATGGACCTGCTGGACTACGCGGAAGTGGAGTCACTTCTGCTTGGACTGGTCGGCGATGATCTTCCGGAAACCTATCGGCAACTGGGCCCTGGCGACTCACGGCGGCGCAAGCTGGCCATCCTGCGCGGCAAGGCCATCGAGCACCTGACCAACGCAGCGGCCAGAGCATTCGTCGAGCAACAGGACGCCCTGCTTGCGGGCACGCTGCCCGGGGATCTCGTGGAACACATGCACGGCCCGGCCAAACGCTGCGTACTGAACGCCAAGGACATGGCGCGCAAGAAAATCTTTCAGGACAAGCGCAAGACGCTGCATGAAATAGGTGCCTACACCACACTGGAAATCCTCTTAAACGCCTTTTGCGGTGCAGCGGTCGAACAGTTTGGCGGCAGGACGCCCTCCTTCAAGCACCGACGTATCCTCGACCTGCTGGGCAACAGCGCGCCGGATCCCAAGGCACCGCTGCATGCATCGTTCCTGCGCATGATCGACTTCATCGCCGGCATGACCGACAGCTATGCCAGTGAGATGGCCCGGGAAATGACTGGCCGCTCCGGACAGATTTAGCCTTGATAAGACCAGCCGAGTACCTGCGCGCATGCAGATACAACGCTGGTCAGACCTGATTGCCTCGCAAAACTCAGACAGGCCCTACATGCATGTCAGACGAGTCCTATCGCAGCTTTTCTTGCATCCCTCAATAATTACAGCCACTTCGAATGCCACTCCGGCTCGTCATCCATCCGCCTGCGATACTAACGGTCCGCACGCCGTCTGCGAGGCCTGAACGTCTCGCCAGGGCCTTTCCGGAAAACTCATGTCCACACACAGCCTGCGCATCCTCCTGGTGGAAGATCACCCGTTTCAACTGATCGCCACTCAGGTGCTGCTCAACAATCAGGGCTATTTTCTACTGACTCCCGCACTCACCGCCGCAGAGGCCATGGCTGCCATGCAACGCAGCCCGGAGCCCTATGGGCTGTTACTGTGCGATCAGTGCCTGCCGGATATGTCAGGCCTTGACCTGATCGACGAGGCAGCCCGTCAAGGCTTGCTGCATCAGGCCATTCTTCTCAGCGGCCTGCCTGATGTACAGCTTGAAAACCTGCAGCAGCTTGCCACGCAGCGCGACCTGCCCCTGCTCGGCTGCCTGAGCAAACCCCTGCATGGACCTGACCTCAGCCGCTTGCTGGGGCACAGCCCTGAGTGACATCTGCATTCCTGTTTCAAGCGACTTCGGAAATGCCTCGCAACTATGTAAACGGCAACTGATGCAAAACCGCGCTGCTTGTGAATTCACGTTCAGTCTCGTAGGAAATCATCAACCCACATGAATGATGATTCCATAAAGTAATAAACACCCCGTGCATCAATAACCAAATACACACCGAAATAAGCATTAACGTTTAAACACACTTGTGTTCAACGTAGGCTTTTACGTACTCCGATACGCTAATTATTGTAGGACTTTTCCTATATATGCCTGCCGAGCAAGTCTCTTTATGTGCCTGCCCGAACATCTGAGCTAAGGTGCGCGCTTTCTTCACTGCTTGTTATGGAATGGAATATGAACTCAGTTTTTATCATCGACGACCATCCGGTTATCCGGATGGCAGTCAGAATGCTTCTGGAAAACGAAAATTACGAAGTGGTGGGCGAAACCGATAACGGCGTCGACGCGATGCAAATGGTTCGCGAATGCATGCCTGACCTGATCATTCTCGACATCAGCATTCCCAAGCTCGACGGCCTTGAGGTACTGGCGCGCTTCAATACGATGGGGCTGCCCTCCAAGATACTGGTGCTTACATCGCAAACCCCCAACCTGTTTGCCATTCGTTGCATGCAATCGGGCGCTTCCGGTTATGTATGCAAGCAGGAAGACCTGAGCGAACTGCTCAGTTCGGTGAAAGCGGTATTATCCGGCTACAATTACTTTCCCAGTCAGGCATTGGCGTGTGCCGTTCGCGAAGACGGGCAGACGAACGAGCTGGAATTGTTCAAGTTGGTCAATGATCGCGAATTGATGGTGTTGCAATTGTTTGCTCAAGGCCGCTCCAACAAGGAAATAGCCAAGGGCATGTTTCTCAGTAACAAGACCGTCAGCACTTACAAAACGCGACTTATGCAAAAGCTGAAAACCAGAACCTTGGTAGAACTTATCGAGATGGCAAAACGCAACGCGCTAGTGTGAGAAACCGGATGCCCACACGCTTTAGACAATTATTAATACTGGCCACAGGCCTGTGCATGGGCTGGAGTGCTCAGGCCAGCCTTTATGCGGCCGAACATTACACACTGCTTGGTCGCTCGAGCCCGGCACACATGGACGTGAAGCTGGACAGCAACCAATGGCAATGGGTGCGCGGTCAACGTGAACTGACTCTCGGCATCTCGAACCCTGATTACCCGCCCTTCGATATCACAATGTCAGGCAACGACTATGAAGGCATCACTGCCGATTACGCGGGCACCATTTCGGATGCGCTGGACCTGCCGGTCAGGGTGCAGCGCTTCGAAACCCGCGATGCAGCGATCAAGGCACTGATCACAGGCCAGGTCGACCTGCTGGGCACTGCCAACGGCTTTGAAGCAGTTGATCGCAACATCAGACTGTCACAGCCCTACTCGGTGGATCAGCCCGTGCTGGTCACCCGGGTCGGAGACACGCGCCCCCTCAACGATGGCCTGAAAGGCATGCGGCTGAGCATGGTCTATCACTATTTGCCACCCGCAGAGGTCGAGGCGACGTACCCGGGTGCAACACTGAAGACCTACCCCTCGTTTCAGAACGCCATCAACGCCGTAGCCTTCAACCAGGCCGATGTCTTTCTGGGCGATACGATTTCCACCCAGTACATCATCAACAAGGGCTATCTGAACAATGTGCAAATGTCGAATTTCGGCAAGCACGAGCCCAATGGCTTCAGCTTCGCCGTCAGCAATGAAAACACACAATTGCTGGGTGTCATCAACCAGACACTGAAAGCGATTCCAGTCGATGAGCGCATCAACATTTCCAGGCGCTGGAGCACCGGCAGCGACCTGATGCTCACCGACCAGAAGCTGCAACTGACGCAACGCGAGGAACGCTGGATCGCTCAGCACCCGACCGTGCGCGTGGTGGTCAACGAAGCGTACGCACCGCTGACCTTCTTTGACGCCAAGGGCAACTTTCGCGGCATCACCGCCGACCTGCTTGAACTGGTCCGCCTGCGCACCGGCCTCAGGTTCGACGTCAAGCGCTCGCCCAGCCTGACCGATATGCTGAACCAGGTCAGCGAGGGCCAGGCGGACCTGATCGGCGCACTGGTGTCCAGCGATGAACGAGAAGACCACCTGAGCTTCAGCCGGCCGTATATCGACAACTCATTTGTACTGGTCACCCGCAAGGACCAGGGTTCGCCCAGCTATCTGGAACAGATGGACGGCAAACGCCTGGCAATAACCCAAGGCAGCCCGATGCTGGACTGGCTGCGACGCAAATACCCCAGAGTCGTACCGCTGGAAATCGACAACCCGTTCCAGGCGCTGGACATGTTGTCACTGGGCAGAACGGAAGGCGCGGTCATTTCGCTGCTCAGCGCAGACTACTTTCTGTCTTCAGGCATCTTCGAGGAACGCCTGCAGACGACCGCCACCATCGGCGAGGACCCGGCGCTGATTTCCATGGCTACCTCACGCAATGCCACCGAGCTGAGTTCGATTCTCGACAAGGCGCTGGCAAGCATCGCGCCGCAGGATCTGGCGGCGATCAACAATTGATGGCGCGCCTATGCCCCTTCAAGCGCCAGCTGGCATGACTACGAACGCCTTATCTATCAGATTCTGATCAGTGCAGGCCTGTTGCTGCTGGGCCTGCTGGCCTGGAATGCCTGGATGCGGCGGCAGATACGTCAGCGTGAAGCGGCAGAGCGGGCGCTGGGCGACCAGTTCGAATTCATGCGCGCACTGGTTGAAGGCACGCCCCATCCGATCTACGTGCGGGATCGCGAAGGCATGCTGCGCATGTGCAATGACAGCTACCTGAGGGTCTTCTCAGCGCAACGTGAAGACATCATCGGCAAGAGCGCTACCGAAGGAGTGCTGGGCAATGCCTTCGAAGCGCGGGAATACGCTGCCGACTATCAACGGGTCATGGCCAGTAACACTGCATTGATCCTCGACCGGCCCCTGCGCATTGGCGACCGGCAGATGACCATCTACCACTGGATCCTCCCCTTTCGCGACTCTCTGGGCGAGGTGCAGGGCATCATTGGCGGCTGGATCGATATCAGCGAGCGTCGCCAGCTTATTGAAGACTTGCAGGCCGCCAAGGAACAGGCTGACGCTGCCAGCCGTGCCAAGAGCACCTTTCTTGCCACCATGAGCCATGAAATCCGTACGCCCATGAATGCAGTGATCGGAATGCTGGAGCTGGCGCTCAAACGTGCCGATCATGGCGAACTGGACCGCTCAGCCATCGAAGTCGCCTACAGCTCGGCCAACGACTTACTGGACCTGATCGGTGACATTCTCGACATTGCGCGCATTGAATCCGGCCGGCTGTCACTGAATCCAGAGCGGGCGAACCTGCGTCGACTGGTAGAGTCGGTACTGCGGGTATTCGACGGTCTGGCTCGCCAGAAGGACCTCGACCTGGTGCTGGAACTGGACAGCCGGATCAACGCCGATGTGCTGATCGACCCTCTGCGCTTCAAACAGATACTGTCCAACCTCGTAAGCAACGCCATCAAGTTCACCCCTATGGGACGGATCAAGATCGTGCTGCAGGCAGCCGAGAGCCCGGACCCGCAACTGCTGCACCTGCACATTACCGTTCAGGACAGCGGTATAGGCATCAGCGCCGAAGACCAGCAGCGTTTGTTCGAGCCCTTTGCCCAGGCCGATAACACCGGGCAGATGGCGCGCACCGGTGCCGGGCTGGGCCTGGTGATTTGCCGCAGCCTTTGCATGATGATGGGCGGCAACCTCTCGCTTGATAGCGTACCAGGCCAAGGCACCCGGATCAGTATGAACCTGGTGCTTACCACGCTTGAACCACTCACAGGCCAGCCCGTTACTACGCCACCGCTAGCCGTCGCTCACCAGACGCTACGGATCCTGATCGTCGACGACCATCCTGCCAACCGGCTGCTGCTCTGCCAGCAACTCGGTTTTCTAGGTCACCACTGCGAAATGGCCGAAAACGGCGCGCAGGGGCTTGAGCACTGGAAGACCGATACCTTTGATCTGGTGGTTGTCGACTGCAACATGCCGGTCATGAACGGCTATGACATGACCACTGCAATCCGCGCGATTGAAGACGCAGACGGCCAGCCACGCTGTCCGGTCTGGGGCTTCACGGCCAATGCGCAGCCTGACGAGATCGAGCGCTGCCGCGCAGCAGGCATGGACGACTGCCTCTTCAAACCCATCAGCCTTTCGATGCTCAGCGAACGGCTGACAGGCGTTTCGCCGCTGGCGCGCACACCTCTGCCGTTCAGCCTCGACAGCCTCAGCAACCTGACCGGTAACCGTCCGAAAATGGTTGAACGCCTGCTTGCGCAGCTACTGCAAAGCAATCACGAGGACCGGCTGTTGCTGGCCAGACTGATACCGGAAAACAATCGCAGGAAAACCCGCGACCTGGCCCACAGGATCAAAGGTGCCGCACGGATCATCAGCGCTTCAAGGGTGGTCGATGCCTGCGATGCACTTGAGCAGGCCTGCGAAGCGGACACGCCGGATGAACAGTTCCATACCTGTCAGCAGGTTGTCGAGCTGGCGATGATCGAGCTTGAGGACGCGCTGATTCTGCAGCAGGCGAAACCTGACTGAAGACGTTTCAAAGACGATGTAGCGAAGGGGAACAAGCGGGGGAAAAGCAAGAGAGGCAGGCGCTGGCCTGCCTCCCGTTACATCAGGCGGCCGGGTTGATTTCTTTTTCCGGGTACCAGACGTCGATCAGCGGGCTGACAGTGACTTCTGTCAGTTCACTGCGGCCTTTGAGCCAGGCTTCGACAGCAACACGCTGTTCTTCGCTGACCGAGCCACGCTTGCTCAGGCAAACCAGACCGAAGTCGTCGCCGCCCACATAACCAAGACCGTTGGCTTCCATTGCTTCTTTCAGAAAAGCGTCAAGGAAAACATCGATTGCCTTGTCATCCAGCTCTTGCTTGAAGTCCAGGTTCAGTTCAAACCCCAATTCCTGGAACTCGTCCACACACAGTTTTTTGCGCAGACGGCGGGAGCGGTTAGTGGCCATGGGACAATCCTCATCAATAAATATCGGGCGGCACTTTACCAGCTTGACGATTTAAAAGCCCGACAATTGCGGTCCGTCATGGATATCCGGTCTTGCGACAGTGATGCAGGCCCAATCGATAAAAAATAACGTTTACCGGCCTGCCCCCTATCACAAGCCTGCTCTGCTTGGGGCATAATGCGGGTCGTTTCATGCGTGGCACTGTATGTTACAAAAAAAGCCCGCTACGCATTCACTACTATAGTTATCAACATCGCAGCGAAATAGTTACCGAGGGAATTCATCCATGCCCTCTTTTTTATGTCCCCCCTTGCAGTAGGGTTTTATTCAATGATCAAGTCGCTACGTCCATTGTTGCTCGCGTCAATTCTTTTGCCACTGGCTCTGCCCTCCTACGCTGCCGTCATCAACACCACGCTGCCCCCCAAGGTTCAACAGGCTCTGAAAGCCAGCAAACTCGGCGATGACGCGCTTTCGCTGGTGATGTTGCCGCTCAACGGGCCGGGCACGCCGACCGTGTTCAATGCCGACGTATCGGTCAACCCGGCCTCAACCATGAAGCTGATCACCACCTACGCCGCGCTGGAAATGCTCGGCCCTACCCACCAGTGGAAAACCGAATTCTTCACCGATGGCACCCTGAGCAACGGCGTGCTGCGCGGCAACCTGTACCTCAAGGGCGGCGGCGATCCAAAGCTGAATATGGAAAAACTCTGGCTGCTGATGCGTGACCTGCGCGCCAATGGTGTGCAACAGGTGACCGGTGACCTGGTATTGGACCGCAGCCATTTTGTGCAGCCGCAATTGCCCGAATTCAATGATGACGGCAACGATGATAACAAGCCGTTTCTGGTCAAGCCTGATGCGCTGATGGTCAATCTCAAGGCATTGCGCTTCGTGACCCGAAACGATGACGGCAGGATTCTGGTCTCGGTCGAGCCGCCGATTGCGACCATTCGCATCGACAACCAGGTGAAGGCGAGCGCATCAAAGCAATGCACCGGGGATGTGCGCTACAACCCGGTCACCCAGCCTGACGGCAGCGTCAATGTGACGGTGACTGGCCAGTTGGGCAACGGCTGCAATTCGCAGACCTACCTTTCGCTGCTTGACCATCCGACCTATGCGGCAGGCGCAGTACGGGCCATCTGGCAGGAACTGGGCGGCACTATCCAGGGCAAGGACCGCGTTGGCGTTTTGCCCGGTAACGCCAAGCTGCTGGCCAAGGCTTTTTCGCCGGATCTGGTGGAAGTCATTCGTGACATCAATAAATTCAGCAACAACACCATGGCCCAGCAACTGTTTCTGAGCCTGGGTGAAGAGTTCCGCAATGAAGCTGACGGTGACGACGGCAAGGCTGCCCAGCGCGTCATCCGCCAGTGGCTGGCGAAAAAAGGCATCACCGCGCCGCATCTGGTCATGGAGAACGGCTCCGGCCTGTCGCGTGCGGAACGTGTCAGTGCCCGTGAGATGGCCATTATTCTGCAGGCTGCGTGGCGCAGCCCGTATGCTGCCGAATTCATGAGTTCGATGCCGTTGGCAGGCATGGACGGCACCATGCGTAAACGTCTGAAGCGCACCCCGTTGCTGGGTGAAGCGCACATCAAGACAGGCACGCTGAACACGGTTCGCGCTATTGCCGGCTTCAGCCGCGACAGCAACGGCAACACCTGGGCGGTCGTGGCGATCCTCAACGACCCGCGTCCGTTTGGCGCATCCTCGATACTGGACGAGGTACTGGTCGATCTGTATCGACAGCCGAAACTGACCAACACCACGGTCTCGATCCAGCAATAACCACCCGCCGCTTGTAACCAGCAGACCCGCTTTCGAAGCGGGTCTGTGTGCGTCAGATCTGCTCAGGCTCGACCCGATCGCGACCGGCCTGTTTGGCGGCATAGACACCCGAGTCAGCGCGCAACAACATTGTGTCGATCCCCTCACCGGCTCTCCAGCTGGCGATGCCGAAGCTGGCCGTCACAACCTGATCGACGCCTTCGATAACCTGGTTACGCAGGCCCTCGCGCAGGCTCAAAGCCAGTTGATACGCCTGCGAGCCCCGTGTGCCCGGGCAGATCACCATGAACTCTTCACCCCCAAGGCGGCAGAACACATCATCGCTACGCAGGCGCTGGCTGATCTTTTCCGAAATCGCCTTGAGCACCTGATCGCCTGCGGCATGCCCGAAACGATCATTGATGCGCTTGAAATGATCGATATCGAGCATGATGATCGACAGGTTACCGCCGTGCCGGTCGATCCTTTTCAGCTCGGCCTGCATGCGGTCCTGGAAATAGCGCCGGTTGTAGGCACCCGTCAGTACGTCGGTGACCGACAGCGCGCGCAACTCCTGTTCGACACGCTTGAGGTCGGTGATGTCGGACACAAAACCGTGCCATAGCACGCTGCCATCTACCAACCGTTCTGGCGTGGACGCAGCGCGCAGCCAGCGCTGGCCCTTGCGTGGCAGGTCGACACGGTACTCCTCGCTCCAGGGTGTCAGATGCTTCGCGCTGGCCAGAATAGAGCTTCTGACGCGCGTCAGATCCGGTGGCTGGATACGTCGCAGAACGGCCTCGGAATCGCCCAGCAACTGCGCTTCATCGACTTCAAACAGCTCGCACATGCCAGCGCTGGCGTATCTGAAGCGCGCACTGCCGTCGATAGCCAGGTGATACTGATAAATGCCGCCAGGCACCTGCGAGCCAAGTTTTTTCAACAATTGCCCTTGTTCGGCAAGCGCTTCGTTGACGCGCTTGTGCTCCGTGACGTCGATGCACACCGCCAGATACCCGGTCCAGAGCCCCTGATCGTCGCGCACGGCGGTAACCAGCATGTTCACCACCAGGGTGCTGCCGTCACTGCGCTGCAGGGTCCACTCCTGCGAAGGGTGATGACCGTCTTGCACGGCGTCGAGAAACATCAGCCGGGAAGCGCTGATCGGGTGCCCGCGGTCCTTGCTCAATACACTCGCGCGGGCCTCCAGCTCGGCCGGCTGATAAAGGTCCATGAGGCGCAGCCTGCCCAGTACCTCTTCCTGAGAATAACCCAGCATTTTCTGCGCACCGACGTTGAACGTCTTGATCAACCCATCCAGGTCGGTTGCAATGATCGCCACTTCGGTCGCGGCGTCCAGCACACTGCGCAATTGCCCGTGCGCCGCCCGTAACTGCTGCCCGCGCTGGCGCAACTCGCGGGTACGCTGCGCCACACGCTGCAGCGCTCGCTGACGCTGGCTGATCAGGCTGTAGAGCAACGCGCTGAGCATCAGGCTCAAAAGCCCGCCAAGCCAAAGCACCCGGCCCGGCATCATGGTCTGATTGCTCTGGCTGAAGATTTCCGTAGGGCGAACCTCGACCAGATAATCCCTGTCACCGAGGCTCAGCAGGCTGCTGGCATACAAATGATTGCGTACTGCTACGACCGGCGACTGGTAAACCTGCTCAGGCTTTGCCGGCGAACTGAGGTCAAGCATGGTGACCGCAAGATTGTCTTGCTCCGCTGTGCCGATGCTCATTAATTGCGTCAGGCTGATCACTGCAGTGACATAGCCTCTCAATTCGGAAGGCGACTGGCCGATGGAGAACACCGGCGCCACCAGCAAAATTCCGTACGTGTCTGACGGGTCAAGGGCCAACAGGCTGATACGAGGCGTTGCAACAATGCGCTTGAGCAAACGCGCACGCTCAAGGGCGACATGACGTACCGGCTCTGAGGCTATATCAAACCCCGACGGCGTCGGAACTTTGCTGAGTGTCTGGATGAATCGAACCGGAAAATACTCGTTGCGTACAGTGGCGGTTTTCAACGCACCGTTTTCATCCATTTCACGTATGGCGTATCCGGCTGAGCCCTCCTCACGCGCCTGCTGTTCAAAAGCGGCCCGCTCCGCCAGCGTCACTCTGGGGTTCCAGGCGTAGGCCTGGGTTCCAATCAGCAATGGCGCGACAAAGCCGTCGAATTCCGACTGCTCGACCTGATGGGAAAAAATAAAGAAGCGACACAGGGTGTCCAGCCGAGTGACCTGCCGGTCCAGACGCTCCTGAAGATGACTGAAGCGCTCCGCAGCAAGCATGTCGAAACGCTGGCGCAATTGACGCTGGTACAGCTCATTGTCGGCCAGCGCCAACATGATGGTAAGTGCTGCTCCGACCATCAATGCCAAAACGGCTATTGGCCACGCTGAGAGCTGGCCGTTGATGAAACTCAGAACTCTGAGCCTGAACCGTTTCGCTGTCATACACAGAAACTCATGACGCCAACATGCTGAAGCGTCAAGCTGGCTATGACTTCTGTTATAGCTATTCGCCAGTAATTTTCATAGGGAGCGATGAGCAAACCTGTACAAAACTGTTACAGGCAAGCTCATCACACACCGTATCAGGCACGCGCCATGATTTTCCAGGCGCGATGAATCTTGCCGTTGCGGGCAAAATCCTGGTCGATGGTTTGCGCGGTAATATCCTCGACCGCATAGCGCTGACTCAGATTTTCATCGAGCACGAACTTGCGGAAGTTGTTGGAGAAGTACAGCACGCCACCCGGAGCCAGACGCGCCATGGCCAGATCGATCAGCTCAACCTGATCACGCTGCACATCAAAAATGCCTTCCATGCGCTTGGAGTTGGAGAACGTCGGCGGATCGATGAAGATCAGGTCGTATTCGTCGCGATTGGCCTGCAGCCAGGCCATCACGTCGCCCTGCTCCAGACGATTCTTGTCGGAGAAACCGTTCAACGACAGGTTGCGCCGCGCCCAGTCCAGATAGGTCCGCGACAGGTCAACGCTGGTGGTGCTGCGCGCACCGCCCTTGGCGGCATGCACGCTGGCAGTCGCGGTGTAGGCAAACAGGTTCAGGAAGCGCTTGCCGGCCGCCTCGCGCTGAATACGCATGCGCATCGGACGATGGTCGAGAAACAGGCCGGTGTCGAGGTAGTCGGTCAGATTGACCAGCAACTTGACGCCGCCTTCACTGACTTCCAGAAACTGGCCCTGCGCGCTTTGACGCTCATATTGTTTGGTGCCGCTCTGACGCTCGCGACGTTTGATCACCACACGGTTCTTGTCGATGTTCAACGCCTGCGGAATCGCCGCCAGCGCATCGAACAGCCGGGCCGAAGCCTTTTCCGGATCGATGGACTTGGGCGCTGCGTATTCCTGAACGTGAACCCAGTCGTGATACAGGTCGATCGCCAGCGAGTATTCAGGCATGTCGGCGTCATACACGCGGTAGCAATCGATACCTTCGCGGCGCACCCATTTGCCCATCAGCTTGAGGTTCTTTTGCAGGCGATTGGCAAACATCTGCCCGCCTTCGCTCAGGCGCGCCTGTTCGACCACCACCGGTTCCGGCTTGATCGGGTTGCCGTTCTTGTTGAGCTTTCTTTCAACGACTTCAACTTCGACAGGGTTTTCGCGCTCGATCTGACGCTGCTCGGGTGTGCGACGCTCGCCCGTCACGAACTGGTCAGGCGTGACCTTGATCAGCAGCAATTTGCACGGCAAGGCACCGTTCCAGAACGAATACTGTTTGTGGCTGCGAATGCCCATGCGCTTGCCCAGGTCAGGCGCGCCGGTGAACACCGCAGCTTCCCAGTTAAGGCAGGCCTGACGCAGGCGCTCGCCCAGATTCTGGTAGAGATACAGCAGGCTGGCTTCATCACCCAGACGCTCGCCGTATGGAGGGTTGCAGATCACCAGACCTTTCTGGTTCTGGTCGGGACGCGGCTCGAAGGTCGCAACTTCGCCTTGATAGACCTTGATCCAGTCGCTCAGACCTGCACGTTCGATATTGTTGCGCCCAGGCTGGATCAGTCGCGGATCAGCCTCGTAACCGCGAATCCACGAAGGTGTTTTGGCCAACCCGGCTTCCGCGCGGGCCAGCGCTTCGTCGTGCAGCTTGCGCCACAGCGCCGGGACGTGGCCCAGCCAGGCCGAGAAGCCCCAGCGTTCACGCTTGATGTTCGGGGCGATGTCGGCGGCGATCATGCCTGCCTCGACCAGGAACGTACCGACACCGCACATCGGGTCAGCCAGCGCGCCGCCCTCGGCAGCGATGCGCGGCCAGCCAGCGCGGATCAGGATCGCGGCGGCAAGGTTCTCCTTCAGGGGCGCAGCACCTTGCTGCAGGCGATAGCCGCGCTGGTGCAGGCTGTGGCCAGAGAGGTCGAGAGACAGAATTGCCTCGCCGCGATCCAGGCGCAGGTGCACGCGCAGGTCAGGGTTGATCTTGTCCACTGACGGCCGCTCGCCATCCGGTGTACGCAGCTTGTCGACGATCGCATCCTTGACCTTCAGTGCACCGAAGTGGGTGTTATCGATGCCCGACCCGTGGCCACTGAACTCCACTGCGATGGTGCCATCGGACTCGAGATGATCATGCCACTCGACATCGAGCACGCCGTGATACAGGTCTTCGGCATCCTTCATCGGGAAGCGCTTGAGCACCAGCAGCACGCGGTTGGCTAGCCGCGACCAGAGGCACAGCCGGTAGGCGGTCTCCATGTCGGCCGAGCCGCGAATGGCCGATGTGTGCTCGCGGGTCTCTTGCAGACCCAGTGCCGTAGCTTCCTCGGCAAGCAGTCCTTCGAGGCCTTTGGGGCAAGTAAGGAAAAGTTCGTAGCGATCCGACATGTGTATTCCAGGGCCTGAGCCGTCTGCGGCGGGCAACGCATTGCCCTGCCAGATTTGAACAGGCGTCTTTCGTGGAGAACGCCTGCGTGGCACGTGATGTGTGCCGGTCCACCGCATGATCCTGTCATGTCATTGCGGCAGTTTTCGGGAGTATTAGAACAGATATCCGCCAGGACGATGTCGGCAATAAAAAGACGTAATTAAAAAGTCACGCTGGAAAAGTCACATTTCTACCGTGCCCATCGCGACCCTTCGTCGCTTAACCAGCCAAGGCATTAGGCCACCATACGAGACTGACAAGCGATCTCATCTGGCTCGCAAACCCCTGCGTCAAAAGGGCTGCGCCAAACAATCAGTGTTTGAACAGACCATTGCTTATTGCTCGACAGACCTGAATATGACGTGCTTATGACAAAACGATCATTCACACCGACCTGTGCTTTGGTTAGAAATCGTCTCAGGTCATCTCCGCAACGGTTATGACATCAAGGTCCGCGACGCCGGCAGCGGGCCCCAACGGCAGAAGATTCTGCCCGACCTCATCACGGGGTCTCAGGGATATTACAGTCAACAGACGAGGGCATTACCCTATGAGAAGACTTAAGCGTGATCCGTTGGAAAGAGCATTTTTACGCGGATATCAATACGGCGTTCATGGTAAATCCCGTGAGCTTTGCCCTTTTACTCTACCGTCAGTACGCCAGGCATGGATCAATGGCTGGCGCGAAGGACGCGGCGACAACTGGGACGGTATGACCGGCACTGCGGGCATCCACAGACTCAACGAACTTCACGCGGTCGGATGAGGCGATTCAAAGACTTTCAGGCCTCTGTCGGGCCACCCACATGATTGACTGATTCACACCTGTACCATGCACGCCCGACCCGGGCGGCGGGCCAACGCCCAGGGGCTCTCTCGAGGAGCCCCTTTTTTTGCCTTCGATTCAGCGTACGGCCGGTGGCATTGCCGCAATGGCGTCCACCGATTCGCGAATCAGCGCAGGGCCCTTGTAGATGAAACCGGAATAGATCTGCACCAGACTGGCACCTGCGGCTATCTTCTCGGCAGCATGCCGGCCTTCAGTGATGCCACCAGCGGCAATGATCGGCAGACGACCTGCCAGCTCACCGGCCAGCACCTTGACGATGTGCGTGCTTTTTTCCCGCACCGGCGCGCCCGACAGACCACCCGCTTCATCGCCATGCGGCAGCCCTTCCACACCCTGGCGGCTGAGCGTGGTGTTGGTGGCAATCACCGCATCCATGCCCGACTCGATCAGTGCAGAGGCCACCAGCACGGTTTCTTCATCGCTCATGTCCGGGGCAATCTTGATCGCCAACGGCACGCGTCTGCCGTGCTGCTGCGTCAGTTCCTGCTGGCGCAGGCTCAGGGCCTGGAGCAGTTGCTTGAGCGAGTCACCGAACTGCAGACTGCGCAGCCCCGGCGTGTTGGGTGAGCTGACGTTGACGGTGACGTAGCTGGCGTGGGCATAGACCTTGTCCAGGCAGATCAGGTAATCGTCCACCGCACGCTCGACCGGCGTGTCGAAGTTCTTGCCGATATTGATACCCAGAATGCCGCGATACTTTGCCGCCTGGACTCGGGACACCAGGTTATCGACGCCCAGATTGTTGAAGCCCATGCGATTGATGATCGCCTCGGCATGCGGCAGGCGGAAAATGCGCGGTTTGGGGTTGCCCGGCTGTGGACGTGGCGTCACAGTACCGATCTCGACGAAGCCGAAGCCCAGCTGCGTAAAGCCATCAATGGCTGCACCGTTTTTGTCCAGACCTGCTGCCAGCCCCACAGGGTTGGGAAATTCCAGCCCCATCACACTGACCGGCAACTTCGCCGGGGACTTGCTCAGCAGACCATTGAGGCCCAGCCGCCCGCCTGCACCGATCAGGTCCAGCGACAGGTCATGAGAGGTTTCCGGAGAAAGTTTGAACAGTAACTGGCGGGCCAGGTTATACATGGCGGGATGGGCTCGTGAGCAGCTGAATTCAGGGTGGCGATTATAGACGCGTGCAGGCCTGTCAGGCGAGGCGCGCGACAAACTTGTTGCTCACTCTTCCCCGGCGATGGCATATGCCTTGCTTGAAACCGCTATCGGCACTCACTCCAACGGCGGAGCGGTGCATGGACAACGGCGTCGCTTCGACACTTGCATTGCAATGGGTCGGACGACGCCTTTTTTCTGGACGGACCTTTGATGAAGCACGCGCGATGAACGAACGAACCGGTAATGCGCTGGACTGGGTGGCCGGTAGTGACGCCCCGGAAATGAACAGCCTGGACGTGGGCTTCATGGCATTGACCGACTGCGCCCCGCTGGTGGTTGCGGCCACTCAGGGTTTCGCCCAGCCATACGGCCTGAGCCTGAACCTCGAGCGTCAGACCTCCTGGGCCGGGCTGCGCGACAGGCTGGTCAGCGGGCAGTTGCAGGCGGCACACAGCCTGTATGGTCTGATCTATGCGGTGGAACTGGGCATCAGCGGTGGTCCGGCGACCGACATGGCCATCCTCATGGGACTCAACCAGAACGGCCAGTGCATCAACCTGTCCCGCGAGTTGCAGCAGGCGGGCGTGATCACTCCTGAAGCACTGGACAAACGCGCGCACCAAAGCGGATCAAGGCTGACCTTCGCGCAGACCTTCCCCACCGGCAACCACGCCATGTGGCTCTACTACTGGCTGGCCAGCCAAGGCATCCATCCACTCGATGATGTGACCAGTGTCGTGGTGCCACCCACGCAAATGGCGCAACACCTGCAGGCTGGGCGCATCGACGGTTTCTGCGTCGGCGAACCCTGGGGCGCCAGCGCCGTTCAGCAGCAACTGGGCTTCACCATGGCGACCAGCCAGTCGATCTGGCCGGATCACCCGAGCAAGGTGCTGGGCTGTACCCGTGAGTTCGTCGAGCAGAACCCCAACACCGCCAGAGCGCTGATCATGGCCGTACTGGAAGCGAGCCGCTTCATCGAGGAAAGCGACCATAACCGGCGCAGTACCGCACAACTGCTCAGCGGTGCGGATTATCTGGATACCTCGCCGGACTGCATCGAGCCGCGCCTGCTTGGCCACTACAGCGACGGCCTCGGCAATCACTGGCAGGACCCACATGCAGTCAGTTTCCATGATCAGGGGCAGGTCAATTATCCGTGGCTGTCCGACGGTATGTGGTTCATGACTCAGTTCCGGCGCTGGGGCCTGTTGCGTGAAGACCCGGATTACCTGGCTGTCGCCAGCCGTGTCCAGCAACTGGACCTGTATCGCCAGGCAGCAGATGCGCTGGGCATCGACGCACCCACTGCAACCCTGCGCAGCAGTCAGTTAATCGATGGCAGGATCTGGGACGGCAGCGACCCCGCAGGCTACGCGCGTAGCTTCAAGCTCCACTCGCTGGCCGACAACGCGCCCGCTGTGGCCAGTCGTTGACGGAGAACGTGACCATGCTGCGTATCCTGCTTATCAATGACACGGCCAGAAAAGTCGGTCGCCTCAAATCGGCATTGATAGAGGCCGGTTTTGAAGTAATCGACGAATCCGGACTGATCATCGACTTGCCCGCCCGCGTTGAAGCGGTGCGCCCGGACGTCATCCTGATCGACACCGAATCGCCAGGACGCGATGTAATGGAGCAAGTGGTGCTGGTCAGCCGTGACCAGCCGCGGCCCATCGTGATGTTCACCGACGAGCACGATCCGGGCGTGATGCGCCAGGCAATCAAGTCCGGGGTCAGTGCGTATATCGTCGAGGGTATCCAGGCCCAACGGTTGCAACCGATTCTGGACGTGGCGATGGCCCGTTTCGAGAGCGATCAGGCACTGCGTGCGCAACTGCATGCCCGCGATCAGCAACTGGCCGAACGCAAGCGCATCGAGCTGGCCAAGGGGCTGCTGATGAAAATGAAGGATTGCAACGAGGAAGACGCGTACACCCTGATGCGGCGTCAGGCGATGAGTCGCCAGCAAAAGCTGATTCAGGTGGCCGAGCAAATTATCGCGATGAGCGAGTTGCTGGGGTAAACGAGCGAAGAACGCCTGCTCGCACAGGCGTTCTTCCGCTACCAGGTTAATGGGTGCAGTCGGTCAGCTCAGCACCACGTTCTTCATCGCGGGGATGTAGCCGTAGTCATACACTTCCTGCACAAACGAGCGATCGCCCTCCAGTAGAATCCTCACCGTCGGTGCCTCGGTACCGCCAATGCGGTAATCCTCGCCAGAGGTGGGTACGCTGTCGATGAACGAGGTCACCAGACCGTTCGGCATCACACAGTGCGAGTAAGTCTGAAATGGCTGTGCAGGCGGATTGCCCAACACCAGGCCGGAAGCGTTCATCGGCCGGTAAGGCCCGAACAAATGCTCGCCGACAAACCCGTAAACACCATCCGGACCCGTAACACCATCGGCATAAGTAAACTTGTGGCTGATGGTGAACAAGTAATACTTGCCGTCCTGAAAGACATAATGCGGGCGTTCAGTCTGATCATTGACACCTACTGCGGTGACCAGCGGCGGAAGTATTTCCCACTCATCACCACTGAGGTCTTTCGCAACGGCCAGTCCGATACAGCCGACTTGAAATCTGGCACCGCCTATTTCCTCATGACCTAGGGAATCTCCGAACAAGTCCCGGTTATGCGAAAATCGCCTGACCACCTGATCCGAGCCTCCCATGAGCCAGATGAGCTTTTCCGATTTCGAATATGCCAGCAAGCGCAAGCAGACACGCCGCGAACGCTTCCTCGCCGAGATGGATCAGGTCGTCCCCTGGACAGGTCTGCTGGGCCTGATCGAACCGTTCTACCCCAAGGCCGGCGGTGGCAGAAAACCTTATCCGCTGGAAACCATGCTGCGCATTCACCTGCTGCAGAACTGGTTCTCCCTGAGTGATCCGGCCATGGAAGAAGCGCTCTACGAAATCACCCCCATGCGCCAGTTTGCACGCCTGACGTTGAGTGCGCCGATACCGGAAGACACCACGATCATGAACTTCCGGCACCTGCTGGAGAAACATCAACTGGCTCCTGCAATCCTCGCGGTCATCAACGGTTATTTGCAGGAAAAAGGCCTGTCGCTGCGCCAGGGCACCATCGTCGATGCCACCATTATTCATGCCCCAAGCTCGACCAAGAACAAAGACGGCGAGCGTGATCCCGAGATGCATCAGACAAAGAAGGGTAACCAGTATTTCTTCGGTATGAAGGCCCACATCGGCGCTGACGTTGAGTCTGGACTGGTTCATCACGTCCATGGCACTGCGGCCAATGTGGCCGATGTCACTCAAGTCGCCGAACTGCTCCACGGGGAAGAAAACGCGGTCTATGCGGACGCTGGCTACACCGGTGTCGAGAAGCGTGAAGAGCACGAAAATCGTAACGTGATCTGGCAAATCGCGGCGCGGCGCAGCACGTATTCCAAGCTGAACAAACGCAGCCTGTTGTACAAAGCCAAGCGCAAGATCGAGTACTGCAAAGCGCAGACACGCGCCAAGGTCGAGCATCCGTTTCGGGTCATCAAGCGCCAGTTTGGTTACGTGAAAGTACGCTTTCGTGGGCTGATGAAAAACACGGCCCAACTGACCACGCTGTTCGCCCTGTCGAACCTGTGGATGGCTCGAAAGCGACTAATGGGTTTGGGTGAGTTGCGCGCTTAACACGGAAAACCGAGCGAAAAACGCGCTCGACTCACACTGCATCAGACCGTTTTCAGAAAAATAGCGCTATGTGCCTGGCAAATTACGGCTTGCCACCGCTGCGCGGCAAGTTGATCGGAGCATCCCTAGCGGAACAGGACCAAGTTCTGCGGCGCCTACTGTATGCGTGCCGCGTTCGCCGGCGACATTGCCTTCAAAAACCATGTACAACTTGCCATCATTGGGATCAATAAACGGACTGGGGTCGCGAAAGTTCCAGGTCGAGTTCTGCGCTTCGGTTTGGTAATATTTGCCGTCGGCCTCGAACAGTGTTTTCACCTCCGTAAAGTCTTTCAATTCCACGCCCTTGTCGGACGTCACAATACGGCCACGTACTTTGGCAATTGCCGCACCCGGCGTTACACAGGTGTAGTACAGGTCGATATCGCCTTTATCATTCAACAGTACGGGTGTGCCCGCCCACTCCCGGGTGGTTGGCGACACACCTTCGGCCATTACCCGGCCACCAAAGATCCAGTCCTTTCCGGTGCGCGAGTACCAGTAGCACATGCGTGCCCGGCCATGACGATCTTCCCAGTCACGCTTGATGTCATAGCGGCCATTGGCACCGACATACTGCGGATCGTCGGGGTGGCGGTCAGCCGTCAGCGTGACGATCACCGACCAGCCGTTGACTGAAACCACGGTGCCGTCAAGCTCGCGCAACGGCATGGTGTCCCAGATGAATACGGTATCACTCATGACCGGAAAATCCGGGCTTACCAGAGGCTGCGTGGTAGTCGGATCATTTTCATTGACCTTCAGCGCATCAGCTCTGGACCAGATGGTGGGTGCGTAATTGATGTTACTCATGATGATGTCCTTTATTGGCGCCTGCAATGAAGCGCGAAGAGGAAGACAGCCCGGTCGGCGCGGCTGTATTGCCGGGAGGTACCCGGGATCGGTGTTTCAAGCCCTTGAGGGCAACTGAAAACCGGAAAAAGAGCGAGTAGACGATTACTTTTTAAAAAGTAAACATTTATCGAATATTGACAGGCAATTTGCAATTACAGATCGCCGCAGTGAAGAGTAAATTCATTTCCTGATGGATGAGCCGTGTTAATCACGGTGCAATGAATGCTGTCAGAGATACCGGGCAATGTAAATTAAATATTGAGACTGGTGTTATCGTACAACCTCAATAAACAGAATATTAATGAATATTAACACTTATTGATCAGCGCTATTAAAACCGTCATACAGGCACGTCAAAACAGCATCACAATGACAGTACTTAACACCAAAACCAATGGCACATGAAATAATAATACCGCCATTGAACTTTAATAAACTCTTCAATGGCCATGCGTGATCTTGCCCTTTCAGGCTGCAGACTGTCGCTCGCGGCGCGCCCTGTTTTACAGCGCTTTGCTGGCGAGCGCCCGCTTCAAGGTCACTGACCGGCCCTCGCCTGCTTCCCGGGAATCACCCAAACCCGCTCGCAGCTTGCGGCTAATCGCTTGCAACGCCATTGGCCCATCTCTTGCTTTAGCAATCGCACGGTAGCCAACGGCGGCTATCACCTTTTTACGACAAAGACGTCGCTCATCTCTTTCCGCTCACTTGGACAGAGAGGCGACGTTTTTTGCGTTTTGGCCCCGGCGACGGGGCCGGTGGAGTCGCCGTCATTCGGAACACTCCACCACAGCGTCTGGAAAACCCGTGTCGCGGTCATGGCCCGACTGACTAACTAGCAGATGATGAGGTGTACACATGGATACAAGCTTCTGGAAGGCAGGCCATAAACCGACCCTGTTTGCGGCGTTTCTCTATTTCGACCTGAGTTTCATGGTCTGGTATCTGCTTGGCCCGCTGGCGGTGCAGATTGCCACTGACCTGCACCTGACCACTCAGCAACGTGGCCTGATGGTCGCCACGCCGATTCTGGCGGGTGCCGTGCTGCGCTTTTTCATGGGCCTGCTGGCGGACCAGCTGTCGCCCAAGACCGCTGGCATCATTGGCCAGGTGATTGTCATCGGCGCACTGCTGGCGGCCTGGCAACTGGGCATTCACACCTACGGCCAGGTACTGCTGCTGGGCCTGTTCCTGGGTATGGCCGGTGCTTCATTCGCCGTCGCGCTGCCCCTGGCGTCGCAGTGGTATCCACCGCAGCACCAGGGCAAGGCGATGGGCATAGCCGGTGCGGGCAACTCGGGCACCGTACTGGCAGCATTGATCGCGCCGGTACTGGCCGCCAGTTTCGGCTGGGGCAACGTATTCGGCCTGGCGCTGATCCCGCTGGTTCTGACCCTGATCGCTTTCACGCTTATGGCGCGCAACGCCCCGGAGCGCAGCAAGCCCAAATCCATGGCGGATTACCTAAAGGCGCTGGGTGATCGTGACAGCTGGTGGTTCATGTTTTTCTACAGCGTGACGTTCGGCGGCTTCATCGGCCTGGCCAGCGCCCTGCCCGGCTATTTCAACGACCAATATGGCTTGAGCCCGATTACTGCCGGTTACTACACCGCTGCCTGTGTCTTCGGCGGCAGCCTGATGCGCCCGCTCGGTGGCGCGCTGGCTGACCGCTTTGGCGGGATTCGCACATTGACCGTGATGTACGCCGTTGCGGCCATCGGTATCGCGGCGGTGGGTTTCAACCTGCCAAGTTCGTGGGCAGCACTGGCTCTGTTCGTTGCCGCGATGCTGGGCCTGGGTGCCGGTAATGGCGCAGTCTTTCAGCTGGTTCCGCAGCGTTTCCGCAAGGAAATCGGGGTCATGACCGGCCTGATCGGCATGGCGGGCGGCATCGGTGGCTTCCTGCTGGCAGCGGGTCTGGGCACCATCAAACAGAACACTGGCGATTACCAGTTGGGCCTGTGGCTGTTCGCAGGCCTGGCAGTGCTGGCCTGGTTCGGTCTGCTGAACGTCAAGCGTCGCTGGAGAACCACCTGGGGTTCGGCGGCTGTGACCGCGGCGCGAGTCTGAACCGCCGATGACGCTGCAACTGCAGTTCGCTCAATTCAGCGCCAGCGGTCCGCGCGCGGAAAATCAGGATGCTCTGCGCCTGGTGACTCCGGCCCCGACACTGGCCGCAAGCAAGGGCTATCTGTTCGCCCTTGCCGACGGCGTCAGCCAGTGTGCTGATGGCGCACTGGCTGCGCAGTCCACGCTACAGGCGCTGGCGCTCGACTATTACGCCACGCCGGAAACCTGGGGCGTGGCCCAGTCTCTCGACCGCCTGCTGCTGGCGCAGAATCGCTGGCTGCTGGCCAACGGTTTGCTGACCACCCTCAGCGCTCTGGTGCTGCGCGGACGACGCTTCACCCTGGCCCACGTCGGCGACTGCCGGGCTTATCGCTGGCAGGCCGGTACGCTAAAGCGCATCAGTGAAGACCACGTCTGGGAACAGGCCGACATGCAGCATGTGCTCAAGCGCGCGCTGGGCCTGGACCAGTACGTGGTCATGGACTATCTGGACGGCGAGCTGTGTGAAGGTGAACGACTGTTGCTGGTCAGCGACGGTGTCTGGGCGACCCTTGGTGATGCCAGCATCCGCTCGATTCTGACCGAGCAGGACAACCTCGACTCGGCGGTGAAAACCCTGGTCAGCGCGGCGCATCTGGCAGGCAGCCAGGACAATGCCAGCGCCCTGCTGATTCAGGTCGATAGCCTGGGCGAGGACGATCTGGGTGACACACTGCTGCAATTGCAGCAATGGCCACTGCCACCCGCGCTCAAGGCGGGCCAGGGCTTCGAAGGCTGGACGGTTGGCGGCATCGTGGCGCAGTCGCGCCAGTCCATCCTTTATCGGGTGACCGATACCCACGGCCAACCGTGGCTGCTCAAGACCCTGCCGGCCAGCCGGCATGACGAGTCGGGTGCAGGCCAAGGGTTATTGCTTGAAGAGTGGTTTTTACGCCGGGTTGCCGGGCGCTTCTTTCCCGAGGTCCATCCGCTGGCAGACCGCCAGCACCTGTATTACGTGATGCGCGAGTATTGCGGAAATACACTGGCCGAGGTTTTCACGCGCAACGGGCCGCTGCCGCTGGCTCAATGGCAGGACCTCGCGACCCGACTGTTACGCGCTGCGGGCCTGCTGCATCGGCGCAACATCATTCATCGCGATATCAAACCGGAAAACCTGCTGCTGGCAGATGATGGCGAACTGCGCCTGCTGGATTTCGGCCTGGCTTACTGCCCGGGATTGTCAACTGGCAACGCTGACGACTTGCCCGGCACCCCGAGCTACATCGCCCCGGAAGCCTTCAACGGCGCTGAGCCGCATCCGCAGCAAGATCTGTATGCGGCAGGCGTCACGCTGTACTACCTGCTGACAGGCCACTACCCGTATGGCGAGATCGAAGCCTTTCAGCATCGCCGCTTCGGCACGCCAATCGCCGCCAGCCGTTATCGACCGGATCTGCCGCAATGGCTGAGCCAGAGTCTGGACAAGGCACTGCAAGCCGACCCGCACCAGCGTTACGAAACCGCCGAGCAGTGGTTGCTGGAAATGGATCAGGCCGAGCATCGCCCGGTGGTAGCAAAACCGCGCCCGTTGCTGGAACGCGAACCGCTCAAAGTCTGGCAAACGCTGGCACTGATCTCGATGCTGCTCAATCTTCTGCTGGCGATCTGGCTCATGAGCCATCACTGAACCAGACCGCCCTGCTTCTGTGCAGCACGCCTCAACGCAGTGCAGAAATAGCCTGAGGCATCGACCGAAATCCCCTTTACGCAAGTGAATGCGAGTTGGCACAGGCGCTGCATGATCTTGTGCAGATCATACATAACGCGTAGCCCTCAACGATGAAGGCTGCGCCTCCCGATAGAACGGGACCGGACAAAGGCGTCCCCGTCAGGCAACTGGCGGGACGCCTTTTTTTGTTTGCGCGAAACGTGTCGAGCACGCGCTGCAGTGACTCGGAGGCAAGATGAAAAAACTCAAACTGGTGATGATAGGCAACGGCATGGCCGGCGTGCGCACACTCGAAGAGTTGCTGAAACTGAGCGAAGACCTGTATGACATCACGGTCTTCGGTGCCGAGCCACACCCCAACTACAACCGCATCATGCTGTCCCCAGTGCTGGCAGGCGAACAGAATTTCGAAGACATCGTGCTCAACGATCTGGCCTGGTACGAAAGCAACAGTATCCAGTTGTTGCTGAACCGTCGCGTGGTGAAGATCGACCGCATCAAACGCGTGGTAATCGCCGATGACGGCACCCAGGCCTCTTACGATCGCCTGCTGATCGCCACCGGCTCACGACCCTTTATTCTGCCGGTTCCCGGCAATACGCTGGAAGGCGTCATCGGCTACCGCGACATCGGCCACACCCGTCAGATGATCGATACCGCCGTCACACACAAACGCGCAGTGGTCATCGGCGGCGGCCTGCTCGGGCTCGAAGCTGCCAACGGCCTGAGCCTGCGCGGCATGCAGGTCACTGTGATTCACAACGGCCAGACGCTGCTGGAGCGCCAACTGGACAAAACCAGCGGGCTGATGCTGCAAGCCGCGCTGGAAAAGCGCGGCCTGGGTTTTCGCCTCAACGAACAGACCGAAGCCTTGCTCGGCGATGATCTGGGCCGCGTACGCGCGGTGCAATTCAAAAGCGGCGAGGTGATCGACACCGATCTGGTGGTCATGGCCGCAGGCATACGCCCCAACACCGAATTGGCCGAACAGGCTGGTCTGCCCTGCAACCGGGGCATTCTGGTCAACGATACCTTGCAGACCTACGACCCGCGCATCTATGCGATTGGCGAATGCGTCAGCCATCGCGGCATCGCTTACGGGCTGGTGGCACCGCTGTTCGAGCAGGCCCGGGTGTGTGCCAATCACCTTGCCCAGTTGGGCTTTGCCCGTTATCCGGGGTCAGTGACCTCGACCAAGCTGAAAGTCACCGGCATCGACCTGTTTTCCGCCGGAGACTTTCTGGGTGCTGAAGGCACTGAAAGCATCACCCTCTCGGACCCCATCGGCGGCGTCTACAAAAAGCTGGTGATCAAGAACGACGTACTGGTCGGCGCCTGCCTTTATGGCGACACCGCGGACGGAAGCTGGTACTTGCAGCAGATACGTGATGGCCAGGGCATTGATGCCATACGCAATCACCTGATGTTGGGCAAACCCGCCGCGCCAGAGGCCGCCTGCGCATGACCAGCCTCGCCATTCAGACCACTCGGGTGACCGCGTCCACCTGCTGCTATTGCGGCGTTGGCTGCGGCGTGCTGATCGAGCATGACGGGCAGAATATCCTCGGCGTCAGCGGCGACCCGAAGCACCCGGCCAACTTCGGCAAGTTGTGCAGCAAAGGTTCAAGCCTGCACCTGACCGGGGACATCGAAGCGCGCGCACTGTATCCGGAACTACGCCTGAGCAAAGGCCTGGCACGCAGCGTCACCGATTGGGACACCGCGCTGGAGCACGCGACCAACGTCTTCGCCGACAGCATCCGCGAGCACGGCCCCGACAGCGTCGCATTCTATATTTCCGGCCAGTTGCTGACCGAGGACTATTACGCGTTCAACAAGCTGGCCCGTGCACTGGTCGGCACCAACAATATCGACAGCAACTCACGGCTGTGCATGTCTTCGGCCGTGGCCGGCTACAAGCGCAGCCTGGGCGCCGACGCACCGCCTTGCAGCTATGAAGATATCGAACTGAGCGATTGCGTGATGATCGTCGGCAGCAACATGGCCTACGCGCACCCGATTCTGTTTCGTCGCCTGGAAGAAGCAAAAAGCCGTCGCCCGCAGATGAAACTCATCGTCATCGACCCACGGCGCACCGATACCTGCGAACTGGCGGACCTGCACCTGGCGATTCAGCCTGGCACCGACGTTGCGCTGTTTCACGGCATCCTCCATGTGCTGATCAGTGAAAGCCTGATTGATCCCGAGTTCATTGCCGCACACACACAGGGCTATGAGGCGCTGTCAGCGCTGGTACGAGATTACCCGCCTGAACGCGTAGCAAACCTCTGCGGCATTACCCAGGAACAGCTATACACCTGCGCCAGTTGGGTGGGTGAAGCTCCGGGCTTTCTGTCGCTGTGGTGCATGGGGCTGAATCAATCCACTGCGGGAAGTGCAAAAAACAGCGCACTGATCAACCTGCACCTGGCCACCGGGCAGATCGGCCGACCCGGTGCAGGCCCCTTTTCGCTCACCGGCCAACCCAACGCCATGGGCGGACGTGAAACGGGCAGCCTGTCCAACCTGCTGCCCGGCCATCGCGACGCAGCCAATCCCGAACACCGTGCGCAGGTTGCGCACTACTGGGGCGTCGACAGCCTGCCCGCCAAGCCCGGTTTGTCCGCCATCGAACTGTTCGAACAACTGCAGAACGGTACGATCAAGGCATTGTGGATTGCCTGTACCAACCCGGCACAATCACTGCCCGATCAGAACAAAATCCGACAGGCGCTGGAAACCTGCCCGTTCGTGGTACTTCAGGAGGCTTTCAAGACCACCGAAACAGCGCGCTATGCCGACCTGTTGCTGCCTGCCGCAAGCTGGGGCGAGAAAGAAGGCACGGTGACCAACTCGGAGCGGCGCATTTCCAATGTCCGCAACGCCATTGCGCCCCCCGGCGAAGCGCGCTCCGACTGGGCAATTACTGTGGACTTCGCCCAGCGTCTGCAAAAGCGCCTGCAACCCGATGCACCTGCGCTGTTCGATTTCCACACACCCAAGGCCTTGTTCGATGAATTCAAAGGCCTGACGGACGGGCGGGATCTGGACATGTCCGGGATCGACCGCGAGCTCATCGACCTCCATGGCCCACAGCAATGGCCCTTCCCTCGCGGTGCCAGCGTGGGCACGCCACGCCTGTATACCGATGGTATTTTCCCCACTGACTCGGGCCGTGCGCAGTTTTTATCCGAGCCTTACATCGCCGCCAAAGAGCTGCGCGATGCTGACTACCCGCTGACACTCAACACCGGCAGGCTGCGCGATCAATGGCATGGCATGAGCCGCACCGGCACCGCTGCGCGGCTGTTCGGGCATGTCAGCGAAGCGCTGTTGAGCCTCAACCCTCAAGACATGCAACGTTATGACCTGCAACCTGGCGATCTGGTCAAGCTGATCAGCCGACGCGGCGAGCTGTTGTTGCCCGTCGGCGGCGATGACAGTGTTGCCTGCGGTCAGGCCTTCTTGCCGATGCACTGGGGCGACCGGTTTCTCAAGGGCGGCGTAAACGCTCTGACTCAGCCAGCCTTCGACCCGATCTCGAAACAACCGGAACTCAAGCATTCCGGGGTCAAAATCGAAAAAGCTCATCTGCCCTGGCAGTTTTTCGCGCTTATTGAAGGCAATGTGCAGCAGCAAATGGAAAGGCTGCGTCCCCTGTGCGACGTGTTTACCTACCTGAGCATGGGCCTTACCGGACGCGAACGTCCTGCATTGATCATACGCGCCGCCAGCGCCGAAGCGCCTGATCCGATGCTGCTGCAGCACATTGACCAGGTACTCGGCCTCGATGAAGGGCCAGTCATGGCTTATGACGACCCCAAGCGCTCAATTGGCAAGCGGGTGCGTATCGACAACGACCGAATTACTGCCATCCGCCTGGCCGGTGAAACGCTTGCCCGACACTGGCTCCAGGCGCTATGGCTGGAAGAACGCTTTGATGCTTCGCTGCGGCGCTGGCTGCTGGCCCCGCTCAGTAGCGAGCCTGGCAAAGACTCGACGCAGGCCTTCGACAAGACCTTGTGCAACTGCATGAACGTCAGCCAGAGCGCAGTAAAGGAAGGTATCGAGCGCGGCCTGGACCTGAATCAACTCAAGACACAACTGGGTTGCGGGACCCAATGCGGTTCCTGCGTGCCTGAAATAAAAAGACTGATCAACACCATGGCGGTTACCCAATGAGGAGTGCAGCATGAGCGCAAAAGTATGGCTGGTGGGCGCCGGTCCCGGTGACCCGGAACTACTGACCCTCAAGGCAGTGCGTGCCTTGCACGAAGCCGACGTGGTGCTGATAGATGATCTGGTCAATACCGCAGTGCTTGAGCACTGCCCGAATGCGCGAGTGATCGCGGTCGGCAAACGCGGCGGTTGCCGTTCAACGCCACAAGCGTTCATCCATCGCCTGATGCTGCGCTATGTACGTCAGGGCAAATGCGTTGTGCGCCTCAAGGGCGGCGATCCGTGCATCTTTGGCCGTGGCGGTGAAGAGGCGCAGTGGTTGCAGGAACGCGGCGTCGCGGTGGAACTGGCCAACGGGATCACGGCGGGGCTCGCCGGCGCAACACAATGCGGCATTTCGCTGACCCTGCGCGGCATAAGCCGTGGCGTGACATTGGTCACTGCCCATACCCAGGACGACAGCAGCCTCAACTGGCAGGCCCTTGCACAAGACGGAACTACTCTGGTGGTTTACATGGGCGTGGCAAAGCTGGCGGAAATTCGCGAGAGCCTGCAGGCTGGCGGAATGAGTGGCGAAATGCCGGTGGCGATGATCGAGAATGCTTCGCTGCCCTGGCAGCGCGAGTGCCGCAGCACGTTGAACGCAATGCAGCGCGACGCCAGCGCTTTCGAGCTGAAGAGCCCTGCCATTCTGGTGATCGGCGCGGTTGCTGCGTGCAGCAATGAGCTGCTGAATGAAACGCTGATTGATCACGCACAGCTGAGTGCTGGCTGACCGTGCCTCCTGAGTAGCGTCTGCCTGCGCAAATCGCAGGCAAAGAAAAGCCCGGCCTGAGCCGGGCTTTTCAGTACAAGCGGCTAATTACTTAGCTTGAGCTTCTACTTCTGCTTCTACGCGACGGTTAACTGCGCGGCCAGCTTCAGTTGCGTTGTCAGCAACTGGGCGGGATTCGCCGTAACCAACCGAGTTTACGCGGCTAGCGCCAACACCGTACTGGTTAACCAGAACCTGTTTAACGGCGTTTGCACGACGCTCGGACAGTTTTTGGTTGTAAGCGTCAGGACCGACGGAGTCAGTGTGACCTTCAACAGTGGTGGTGGTCTGTGGGTACTGCTGCATGAAGTCAGCGAGGTTCTTGATGTCGCCGTAGCTGTTAGGCTTGACTACGGATTTGTCGAAATCGAACTTCACGTCCAGCTCAACACGAACGACTTCGGCAACTGCTGGGCAGCCATCAGCGTCAACGGTAACGTTGGCTGGGGTGTCCGGGCACTTGTCGACGTTGTCGCACACGCCGTCGTTGTCGCTGTCGGAGCACACTTCAGCTACTGGAGCTGGTGCTGCTTCGACTTTCTTGCTGCCGCCGCCGAAGTTTACGCCGATACCGACGCTAGGCGCCCACTCAGTGTTGCCCTGGTCGATGTTGTACTGAGCTTCAACGCCTGCACGGGCATAGAAGTTGTCAGTGAAGTACAGCTTGGCGCCGCCGCCGATGTTGGCGAAGGTAGAACCGTCACGGCCGTTGCGAGCGTCTTGACCGATGCTTTGGTCAGAGAAACCGGCAGACAGGTAAGGACGCAGCATGTCGCCTGGGTTGTTGAAGTGGTACAGAGCGTCCAGAGCGGTGTTGGCGCCCTTGATGTTCTTGCCACTGTCGCTACGGACGTTGTGGACTTCGTCGTAGCCCAGACGCAGTTCAACATCGTCAGTCAGGAAGTAGCCAACGGAGCCGCCGAACAGGTTGCCGTCGTTTTTGAAGTTACGATCGCTGTCGTAGTATTCTTTCTTGGCGAAGCCTTCGATTTCGACCGCGCCTTGGCCTTGAGCCAGAGCGCCGAACGAAGTTGCGGCAACAATAGTGCCAATGGCCAAGCCCAAGGTGTTTTTCAGTTTCATCCGTTAAATCCCCATCTGATGATTATTAAGCAGTCCCACACAGGGGGACAACTCAGCGGCAAGTCTACCAGACCTTGCCAGTTTGTTAGAGATATTTGCACCGTATTAAGTTTCGGCGATTCCCGCAAATTTCTCTCGTAATTTATCTAAAGCCCGCTTGTAACGCATTTTCGTTGCGCTCAAGCCCATGTGCATGATGTCAGCAATCTCCTGAAATTCAAGTTCTGCAACAAAACGCAGGACCAGAATCTCCCGATCGATCGGGTTCACATACACA
The DNA here is from genome assembly GCF_058129925.1 of Pseudomonas sp. Pme6b. Lineage (NCBI taxonomy): Bacteria > Pseudomonadati > Pseudomonadota > Gammaproteobacteria > Pseudomonadales > Pseudomonadaceae > Pseudomonas > Pseudomonas sp. Pme6b. The sequence continues at coordinate 2,599,100 of NZ_CM176704.1, read as the reverse complement.
AGCCAGCGATCAAGTCCGCCCCGCTCTTCAGGTTTGGGCGTCTTTTCTTCCGACGCTTCCTCAAGTGGATCCAGACTCAAAGCGTCCATCAAGCGACGCTTACGCCGTTCCTTTCTGTACTGCGTGATGCATTCATTGTAGGTGATGCTGTAAAGCCAGGTCTTAAATTTAGATTTACCTTCAAAATTTTTCAACCCATACAACACCTTAAGCATCACCTCCTGACAGACATCGTCAGCATCGCGATCGTTCCCTAAATAACGTGCGCAGACGTTAAAAAGTGTTCTCTGGTAACGACGCATCAATTCTTCATAAGCCCGCGTCACATTGAACAGCTCAACATGGGCGCGCGCGACCAGCTCCTCATCAGAGAGCTCGCGGGGATCGTAGCGCGTCGAAAACGGTTGAGGTTTATTCAAAACAAATCTTGCCGACAGTCAGGTCAGTGTCCGCCACGGCCTGTATCGGCAACCTGGCGGCATACATTAGCAGGTTAGCCGCTTAACGGCTGCTTACTCTCTGCTCGAGAAGGATGCGGTTGGAAAACGACACCAGCTCCCCCTCGTCTGTCAGCAACGTTGTCTTGACCGTACCGATTTCCTCGATCTGACCTTCCGTATCGCCCACCCGCACCTGCTGGCCCACCTGAAACAGCTCACGAACATAAATTCCGGCGATGATCTGCCCTGCAATCTCCCGACTGCCGAGGCCCAGGGCAAGCGCCACTGTCAGACCAACGGTAATCAAGGCAATCACAATAACGTGGTTCAGCAGGTCGGTCTTCACCTCAAGCTGGCTGATCGCAACCGAAATACTGATGATGATGACCAGGCCTTGAGCAATTCGTCCCAGGCCGGCGGAGTAGTCGATACCTACGCCTTCGGCTGCGCCGCGTACCAGCCCATTGACCAGTTGCGCCAGCAGCACGCCGACCAGCAAGACCAGCGCCGCACCAAATACCTTGGGCAGATACAGCGCCAACATGTCCAGCGTAGCTGAAACCCGCTGCAGCCCCAGCGATTCAGCAGCCGAGACGAGGAAAATCAGTAACACAAACCAATACACGATCTTGCCGATCAGCGTTGAGATCGGCACCTTGACGCCGGCGCGGCCGATGATCTTGGTCAGACCTGTACCGCCGACCAGACGATCCAGGCCCAGTTTGGCCAGCAGTTTGGAAAGTAGCGCGTCAAGCAGTTTGGCCACGACAAAACCCAGCAGCACCACAACAAGCGCGCCGAACAGGTTAGGGATGAAATTTGCGACTTTGGTCCACAATGCAGTCATTGCAGCAAGAAGGCTCTGGGTCCAGAGATTCAATTCCATGCTCAATCAGCCTTATCGATAGAACGGGCACCCGGAATGGTGCGGCGAGAAACAGGAGAGACGTGGGCAGAGCCGTTGTTCACGGCGATCATCAGTGCCTCTGACCAACGGCCCAGCAACCCGAACAACACACCGGCACCGACCTGGCGATTGGCGGTTTTCAGGACGCGTCCCAGACATGCGTCATCATCCCGGCTGGAGGATGAAGAATTGAGCATGTCGCGTAAAGATTCTTCAAACGGATCGTGCATCAGGCACCTCACGTAATGTCAGTCAAAGACGCGACGCGAAAACAACAAGTCACACACGCCCATCAAAAACCCGGACAAGCCCACGCCTATACCCAGCGCAATCGCTTGAATAGCCACCACTGCCCGACGGCTAGCGCGACAATCAGCGAGCACGCCACCAGAAAGCCGTATGAACTGTCAGAACCGGGTATGCCGCCGACATTGATACCCAGCAAACCGGTAAGAAAACTCATGGGCAGGAAGATACCGGTAATGATCCCGAAACGGTACATGGTGCGGTTCATGTGCTCGCGCAAACGCCTGTCTTCGGACTCCAGCAGCAGCCCTACCCGCTCGCGGGTCAGCTCGAGCTCTTCCAGATAACGCGTCAGGCTGTTGTTCAGCTCATTCCAGTAATCGGCGTCGTCATGGGCGAACCACGACAGTTTGATCCGCGAGAGCTGGCCATAAATATCGCGCTGCGGCCCGAGAAACCGGCGCAGACCGGCTGCGCGTCGACGAATATGCAGCAGCTTGCCGTGCTCGGGACTGTACCGTTCGTCGGCGTCGGTCTTTTCTTCCTCTTCATCGACCGATTCGGTGAGTTCGCCGACCAGATCCTGAACCTTGTCGGTCAGGTATTGCGCCAGGTACAGGATCAGCTCCGAGGCACTGGTGGGGCCTTTACCCTGCCCCAGCATCTCGATCAGTTCCTCAGTGGCCCGCAGAGGACGCAGGCGCAGCGAGATCACCCGCTGAGCAGCAGCAAAAATGCGCACCGAGACCATGTCTTCCGGTTCGGCACCGGGGTTGAGGTTCACCCCGCGCAGAAACAGCAGCAACTCTTGCTCCGGCAACGGCAGCAGGCGCGGCCGGGTGTTCTCTTCAAGCAACAGGTCGCAGGCAAATTCGCTCAGACCACTACCAGTACGCAGCCACGTATGGGTCTGCGGATGACTGCGGTCCCAATGCAGCCACAGACTTTCCTGCGGCTGCAGCTCAAGGTCCTGCAACTCGGTTCGAGCGATGAAACGCGCCCCGCCCTTACCGTCCAACACAAGGGCATGAACCAGCCCCCACTGCGCGTTTGCTTCATCGAACATGGATATTTCGCTTATTCCGGCATGGTCAGGGGTGAAGGGGAAATGATGACGCCATTGTTGTCGGCATACAGATACTCTCCCGGGCGGAAGGTCACGCCACCGAAGGTGACCAACACATTCAGGTCACCGATTCCGCGTTTCTCGGTTTTTTTCGGATGGCTGGCCAACGCCTGAACACCCAGGTCGGTCTGCGCGATGACGTCAACATCGCGGATGCAACCGTAAATCAACATGCCTTCCCAGCCGCTTCTGGCCGCTTTCTCTGCCAGCATGTCACCGAGCAAGGCACAACGCAGCGACCCACCACCGTCGACCACCAACACCTTGCCCTTGCCGTCGAGCTCGACCTGCTCCTTGACCAGCGAGTTGTCTTCGAAACATTTAACGGTGACGATCTGGCCGCCAAACGAATCGCGACCGCCAAAATTGCTGAACATCGGCTCCACGACCTGAATCAGGTCCGGATAGGCGTCACACAGATCGGGGGTGATGTAGTGCATAAGGTCAACTCCTGTCTCGCGAATGGTACGGATCGGCCTGATGAATCAGACGCGACCGGCTGACGCTAACCATAGCGACTTTAACCGCTAACTGCCCACCGCCGCCTGAAACTCTACAACCTGTTCAGGAACAGACTGCCCGTTCAGCCACTCGATGACCCGCGGCCAGACCTGTTGCTGCGCGGCCTTGCTGACCAGCATGCGCACGTGGTCGAAGTCTTCGTCAAAACCGTGCTCGCGCCCCAGGCAAAGAAACTGTTTGTGCTGCGCTGCGCCGATCTGATCAAACAGCGTGCGACAGGCCCACACCGGGTCCTGATGATCGCCAGCCGCAGCAACGGCCAGCACCGGCACCTGAACCTCCTTCAGCCCCGCCCACCAGTTGTTGTCGCGCTCGCCAAAACGCCCGAACAGCCCGTGCCAGCGCAGGCTTTCCAGCACCAGCCCTATTGGCTCGTCTTCCGGCCCACGCTTGAAACGCGGCCCTGAAACATGTTCGAAGGACCTGAGCAACAGCCGCGCGGACCATTGCAGCGGCGGAATTTTCAGCGGCCAGTACGTGCGGCTGACCTGACTGCCGAATAGCGCCACCGACGCTGCAGTGTGCGGCCCCAGGTACTGGCCGCCCAAGGCCGCCGCCAGGGTTGTGCCGCCCAGCGAGTGCCCCATCCAGTGCGGTATCTGACCACTTTGCTCACAGACAAAAGCGGCAATGGCGGGCACGTCGAAACGGGCATAGTCAGCCACACAATTGGCGCGGTAGTTCTGGTTGCGTGCAGACAAGCCGTGCCCGCGCATTTCCGGGATCCATACGTCATAACCGGCACGCGCCAGATACGGCCCCAGACCGATACCTTTGGGCGAATACCAGAAGCGCCGGTTGGAAAAACTGCCATGCAGCAGAATCACCGGGATGCCGCGCACGTCGGGCTGATCGACCAGCCCCAGTCGGGTCACCACCAGCTCGACGCTGGGGTCGGGGCTGTTGGCTGGCTTGAGACGGTAGACGTCCTCGACAAGGTCGCCGCGACGCTCGGCGCTGATCAAGGCAACGGGAAAAAGCTGGCTACTGCTTTGCATATCACTCTTTATCTGGCTTGACAGACGGTATGAAACAACGCGCTCCGGGGCTATCGCGGCACGCCATAAAAAAGGCGGCTTCCGAAGAAACCGCCTTTTTCAAACACCTGAACCAAATGACGGTTCAGGCCACCCTCGCGTCACACGAAGGCCGTGTCGCCTCAGACAGGTGCCTGCGCCTCGGCGAGGAAGAACCAGGTTTCCAGCACCGAATCAGGGTTGAGCGATACGCTCTCGATCCCTTGATCCATCAGCCAGCGCGCCAGATCCGGATGATCGGAAGGACCCTGTCCGCAGATGCCGATGTACTTGCCCGCCTTGTTGCACGCCTGAATGGCATTGGACAGCAGCTTCTTGACCGCCGGGTTACGCTCGTCGAACAGGTGAGCAATCACGCCGGAGTCGCGATCAAGGCCAAGTGTCAGCTGGGTCAGGTCGTTGGAGCCGATGGAGAAACCATCGAAATACTCGAGGAACTCTTCGGCCAGAATCGCATTGGACGGCAACTCGCACATCATGATGATGCGCAGGCCATTTTCGCCACGTTTCAGGCCATTGGCCGCCAGCAGGTCGATGACTTGACTCGCTTCACCCAGAGTCCGGACGAATGGCACCATGATCTCGACGTTGGTCAGGCCCATCTCTTCGCGCACGCGCTTGAGCGCACGGCACTCCAGCTCGAAACAGTCGCGGAAGTTCTCGCTGATATAGCGCGACGCACCTCGAAAGCCCAGCATCGGGTTTTCTTCTTCAGGCTCGTATAGCTTGCCGCCGATCAGGTTGGCGTACTCGTTGGACTTGAAGTCCGAGAGGCGCACGATGACCTTTTTCGGCGTGAATGCGGCGGCCAAGGTGCTGATACCCTCGACCAGCTTGTCGACGTAGAAACCGACCGGGTCATGGTAACCGGCGATGCGCTTGTCGACGCTTTCCTTGATTTCCGGTGGCAGCAGCGAATAGTTGAGCAGCGCCTTGGGATGCACGCCGATCATGCGGTTGATGATGAACTCCAGACGCGCAAGACCAACACCGGCGTTGGGTAACTGGGCGAAATCAAACGCACGATCCGGGTTGCCGACGTTCATCATGATCTTGAACGGCAACTCGGGCATCGCATCGACCGAGTTGGTCTTGATGTCGAAACCCAGCTCCCCTTCAAAGATGTAACCGGTGTCGCCCTCTGCGCAGGAGACCGTTACGCCCTGGCCATCCTGCAGCGTCTGAGTGGCGTTGCCACAACCGACCACTGCCGGAATGCCCAGCTCGCGCGCGATGATCGCGGCGTGGCAGGTACGACCGCCACGGTTGGTGACAATTGCGCTGGCGCGCTTCATGACCGGTTCCCAGTCCGGGTCGGTCATGTCGGACACCAGCACGTCACCAGGCTGGACCTTGTCCATCTCGGACACGTCCTTGATGATCCGCACCTTGCCTGCGCCGATGCGCTGGCCGATGGCACGACCTTCGACCAGCACCTTGCCGGTCTCCTTGAGCAGGTAGCGTTCCATGACGTTGGCCGAAGCGCGGCTTTTCACGGTTTCCGGACGCGCCTGCACGATGTACAGCTTGCCGTCGTCACCGTCCTTGGCCCATTCGATATCCATCGGGCACTTGTAGTGTTTCTCGATGATCATTGCCTGCTTGGCCAGTTCCGAGACTTCGGCATCGGTCAGGCAGAAGCGCGCACGATCAGCAGGCTCTACGTCGATCACCTTGACCGAACGACCGGCCTTGGCTTCTTCGCCGTAAATCATCTTGATAGCCTTGCTACCCAGATTGCGCCGCAGAATCGCCGGACGGCTAGCAGCCAGCGTGTCTTTATGCACGTAGAACTCGTCCGGGTTGACCGCGCCCTGCACAACCGTCTCGCCCAGGCCGTAGGCACCGGTAATGAACACCACATCGCGGAAACCGGATTCGGTGTCGAGGGTAAACATGACGCCCGCCGTTCCGGTTTCGGAACGCACCATACGCTGCACACCCGCCGACAGCGCGACCAGCTTGTGGTCGAAGCCCTGGTGCACGCGATAGGAAATGGCACGGTCATTGAACAGCGAAGCGAAGACTTCCTTGGCAGCGCGGATAACGTTCTCGACACCGCGAATGTTCAGGAAAGTCTCCTGCTGGCCTGCGAACGAGGCATCCGGCAGGTCTTCAGCGGTCGCGGAAGAGCGCACGGCCACCGCCAGGTTCGGATTGCCGGCTGACAGCTCGGCAAATGCAGTACGGATCTGGGCGTTGAGCGTCTCGGGAAACTCGGCTTCCATGATCCACTGGCGAATCTGCGCACCGGTGCGGGCCAGGGCGTTGACGTCATCGACATCGAGCGCGTCCAGCGCAGCATGGATCTGATCGTTCAGACCGCTCAGCTCAAGAAAATCACGGTAAGCCTGGGCCGTAGTCGCGAAGCCGCCGGGCACTGAGACGCCAGCACCTGCGAGGTTGCTGATCATCTCGCCGAGGGACGAGTTTTTGCCCCCCACGTGCTCTACATCATGGACGCCGAGCTTATCGAGGGAAACTACGTACTCTACCAAGGTGATCTCTCCACTAACTGTGTTTGTTGTTGGGAAAAGCTCATTCACCCGAGCCACCGTTATGTGACCTCGGGCGTGTCTGGCCGGGCGCAGGCCCATGCCTTGAAACCGTGCCTTCAAAAAAGATGCACCTGCAGGCCCTCAGAGCCGGCAGGCACGCCTATGATAGCCAGAATTCGTCAACTGCTTAAGGCCTGGGTCAAAAATGAAACGATCTGCTTTCTTCATCTCGGACGGCACCGGTATCACCGCCGAAACCCTGGGCCAGAGCCTGTTGGCACAATTTGAAAACATTACATTCAACAAGTTCACCAGGCCCTATATCGACAGCGTCGAGAAAGCGCGGGCGATGGTACAACAAATCAATAATGCCGCCGACAAGGACGATGTGCGCCCGATCATCTTCGACACGATCGTCAATCAGGACATCCGCGAGATTCTGGCGACGTCCAACGGCTTCATGATCGACATCTTTTCGACCTTCCTTGCCCCGCTGGAGCAGGAGCTTAGTTCACACTCCTCCTATTCGGTGGGCAAATCGCACTCCATCGGGCATAACTCCAATTACATGGAGCGCATCGAGGCAGTCAACTTCGCGCTGGACAACGACGACGGCGCGCGGACGCATTATTACGACAAGGCCGACATAATCCTGGTTGGCGTGTCGCGCTGCGGCAAAACCCCGACCTGCCTGTACATGGCCATGCAATTCGGTATCCGGGCCGCCAACTACCCGCTGACCGAAGATGACATGGAGCGTCTGCAACTGCCTGCGGCACTCAAGGAACACCGCAGCAAACTGTTCGGCCTGACCATCGACCCGGACCGCCTCACCGCAATCCGTCACGAGCGCAAGCCAAACAGCCGCTATTCCAGTTACGCGCAGTGTGAATTCGAAGTGCGCGAGGTAGAGAGCCTGTTCCGCCGCGAGAACATTCCCAACATCAACTCCACGCACTTTTCGGTTGAAGAAATCTCTGCCAAGGTGCTGGTCGAAAAAGGTGTAGAGCGGCGCTTCAAATAACCGTTGAAGGTAGCCACGTCGGCTGATTTTTTCAGCTGACTGTTTCAGTCGTTTTACTGTGGCACTCGCACCCAGCCTTCCATCAGCACTCTGGCGCTGCGGCTCATGAGGGCTTTGGTGACCTTCCAGTCAGCGCCTTCCTGAACAGCCTGCGCACCGACTCGCAGTGTGCCGGAGGGATGGCCGAAGCGCACCGCACTGCGCGCCTGTCCGCCAGCTGCCAGACTGACCAGCGTGCCCGGAATGGCGGCGGCAGTGCCGATGGCAACGGCAGCGGTGCCCATCATCGCGTGATGCAACTTGCCCATCGATACGGCACGCACCAGCAGATCGATATCCTTTGCCGCAACAGGTTTGCCACTCGATGACAGGTAATCGGCAGGCGCTGCTACAAAAGCCACCTTGGGTGTGTGCTGGCGCGTCGCGGCTTCAGCAATGCTACGAATCAGGCCCATGCGCACGGCACCGTGGGCGCGAATGGTTTCCAGACGGGCAAGCGCCTGCGGATCACCATTGATATCGCCCTGCAACTCGGTACCGCTGTAGCCTATGTCGGCGGCGTTGACGAAAATTGTGGGGATACCGGCGTTGATCATGGTTGCTTTCAAGGTGCCGATGCCGGGCACTTCAAGGTCGTCTACCAGGTTGCCGGTGGGAAACATCGAGCCGCCTGCGCCCTCTTCGTCCGCTGCCGGATCAAGAAACTCCAGCGCCACCTCCGCGGCCGGAAAGGTCACGCCGTCCAGTTCGAAATCGCCGGTTTCCTGTACCTCACCGTTGCTGACGGGCACATGGGCGATGATGGTCTTGCCGATATTGGCCTGCCAGATACGCACGATGACGACGCCGTCTTGCGGCACACGACCAGCATCGAGCAGACCACTGGCGATAGCAAACGAGCCGACGGCCGCCGACAGGTTGCCGCAATTGCCGCTCCAGTCGATGAAAGGCTTGTCGATGGATACCTGGCCGAACAGGTAATCCACATCGTGGTCGGCCTTGGTGCTGCGCGACACAATGACCGTTTTGCTGGTACTGGACGTCGCCCCGCCCATGCCGTCGATCTGCTTTTCATAGGGGTCCGGGCTGCCGATGACTCGCAGCAGCAACGCATCCCGCGCCGATCCCGGAATCTGTGCAGCTTCGGGCAGGTCCGTCAGCCTGAAAAACACACCCTTGCTGGTGCCACCACGCATGTAGGTGGCGGGGATGCGGATCTGGGGTGAATGAGCCATGAATTCGTTGTCCTGTTCAAAGAGCGCTACGCGCTCAAAATCGGACGCAGAGCGTCCAGAACTGCATGCCCACGCGGAGCATGGGCACGATAGTGCTCTTGCGCACGCTTATCGTTCCTCACGCTCCAGCGTAGCTACGATGCAGTAGCTTCCAGAAAATCCTGAGCAAAACGCTGCAGTACGCCGCCAGCCTCATAGATGGAGAGTTCTTCGGCCGTGTCCAGACGGCACGTTACCGGCACTTCCACACGCTCACCGTTACGGCGCTGGATCACCAGCGTCAAGGTCGCGCGCGGTGTGCGCTGACCGACCACGTCGAAGGTTTCGCTGCCATCAATACCCAGAGTCAGGCGGCTGGTGCCCGGTTTGAACTCAAGTGGCAGCACGCCCATGCCCACCAGGTTGGTTCGATGGATACGTTCGAAGCCTTCTGCGGCAATGGCTTCAACGCCCGCCAGCCTGACGCCTTTGGCGGCCCAGTCACGGGAAGAACCCTGCCCGTAGTCGGCACCGGCAATGATGATCAACGGTTGCTTGCGGGCCATGTAGGTTTCAATGGCTTCCCACATGCGCGTAACCACGCCCTCGGGTTCGATCCGGGTCAGCGAGCCTTTCCTGACTTTGTCGTCGACCACCGCCATCTCATTGACCAGTTGCGGGTTGGCAAAGGTTGCGCGCTGGGCCGTCAAGTGGTCGCCCCGGTGGGTTGCGTAGGAGTTGAAATCCTCCTCCGGCAGGCCCATTTTCGCCAGATATTCGCCCGCAGCACTGTCCAGCATGATGGCGTTGGACGGTGACAAATGATCGGTGGTGATGTTGTCCGGCAGCACGGCCAGTGCGCGCATGCCCTTGAGCGTGCGCTCCCCGGCCAGCGCGCCTTCCCAATAAGGCGGGCGACGGATGTAAGTGCTCATCGGGCGCCAGTCATACAGCGGCTCGACTTTCGGCCCGGTGTGTTCTTCGATGGCGAACATCGGAATGTAGACCTGACGAAACTGCTCCGGCTTGACCGACGCCTGCACCACGGCATCAATCTCTTCATCGCTCGGCCAGATATCCTTGAGGCGAATCTCTTTGCCATTGGCCATCCCGAGCACATCGTTTTCGATATCGAACCTGATGGTGCCGGCAATGGCGTAGGCCACCACCAGAGGTGGCGAGGCCAGGAACGCTTGTTTGGCGTAAGGGTGAATACGCCCGTCGAAATTGCGATTACCCGACAGCACCGCAGTGGCGTACAGATCGCGGTCGATGATTTCCTGCTGGATCATCGGGTCCAGCGCACCGGACATACCGTTACAGGTGGTACAGGCAAACGCCACGACGCCAAAGCCCAATTGCTCCAGTTCGGACGTCAGCCCTGCGGCATCCAGATACAAGGCCACGGTTTTCGAGCCGGGCGCCAGCGACGACTTCACCCACGGCTTGCGCATCAGCCCCAGGCGGTTGGCATTGCGGGCCAGCAGGCCTGCCGAAATCACGTTGCGCGGGTTGCTGGTGTTGGTGCAGCTGGTAATCGCCGCGATGATCACCGCGCCATCGGGCATCTGCCCCGGCACGTCTTCCCACTGCCCGGCAATACCTCTGGCTGCCAGATCCGCGGTGGCGACCCGCGCATGGGGGTTGGACGGCCCGGCCATGTTGCGCACCACGCTGGACAGGTCGAAGCTCAGCACGCGCTCGTACTCGACCTCCTTCAGGCTGTCCGACCACAAGCCGGTGTGCCGGGCATACAACTCGACGAGCTTGACCTGTTCGTCCTCACGCCCTGTCAGGCGCAGATAATCGATGGTTTGCGAATCAATGGAAAACATTGCCGCTGTCGCGCCGTATTCCGGTGCCATGTTGGAAATCGTCGCCCGGTCACCGAGGGTCAGGCTCGACGCACCCACGCCATAGAACTCCAGATACGCGCCAACCACCTTCTGCTGACGCAGGTATTCGGTCAGAGCCAGCACCACATCGGTGGCGGTAATACCAGGCTGACGGCGTCCAGTCAGTTCGACACCGATGATGTCCGGCAGGCGCATCCACGAGGCGCGCCCCAGCATGACGTTTTCGGCCTCGAGGCCGCCAACGCCGATGGCAATCACGCCCAGCGCGTCGACATGTGGCGTGTGGCTGTCTGTCCCCACCAGCGTGTCGGGAAAGGCTACGCCGTCGAGCACCTGCACCACCGGCGACATTTTCTCCAGGTTGATCTGGTGCATGATGCCGTTGCCCGGCGGGATCACTTCGACGTTCTTGAACGCCTGTTTGGTCCAGTCAATGAAGTGAAAGCGGTCTTCGTTGCGACGGTCTTCGATGGCGCGGTTCTTTGCGAACGCCTGCGGGTCATTACCGTCGGATTCCACTGCCAGCGAATGGTCGACAATAAGCTGCACCGGCACCACCGGGTTTACCTGCGCAGGATCACCGCCCTGCGAGGCAATTGCATCGCGCAGGCCGGCAAGATCGACCAGTGCGGTCTGCCCCAGAATGTCGTGGCAGACCACCCGCGCAGGGAACCACGGAAAGTCCAGATCACGCTTGCGCTCGATGAGTTGGGTCAAAGAAGCACTCAAGGCCGCAGGATCACAGCGGCGCACCAGGTTCTCGGCAAGCACGCGCGAGGTATAGGGCAGCGTGGCATAAGCGCCGGGCTTGAGCGCCTCGACCGCTACGCGCGCATCGAAATAGTCCAGTCGGGTGCCAGGAAGCGTTTTGCGGAATTCACTGTTCATTGCGGGACTCGATCACGGAATGTTCGGAATGCGGGTGGGGAACTCGTCAGCGGTTCCCCTGCCCCCTTTTCAGCGCTGTTCGATGGGCACGAAGCTGCGCTGTTCGACACCGGTGTACTCGGCGCTCGGACGGATGATGCGATTGTTGGCGCGCTGTTCGAAAACGTGGGCGGCCCAGCCGGTCAGGCGCGAGCAGACGAAGATCGGTGTGAACAGCTTGGTCGGGATTCCCATGAAGTGGTACGCCGAGGCATGGTAGAAGTCGGCGTTGGGGAATAGTTTCTTCTGCTCCCACATGACCTTGTCGATGGCCTCGGAAACCGGGAACAGCACCGTATCGCCCACTTCGTCAGCGAGTTTCTTCGACCAGCCCTTGATCACCTCGTTGCGCGGGTCGGACTCCTTGTAGATCGCATGGCCAAAGCCCATGATCTTTTCCTTGCGTTCCAGCATGCCCAGCGTGCCTTTGGTGGCCTCTTCAGACGAGGCGAAGCTCTGAATCATTTCCATCGCGGCCTCGTTGGCACCACCGTGCAGCGGGCCGCGCAATGTGCCGATGGCTGCCGTGACGCAGGAATACAGGTCCGACAGCGTCGACGCGCAGACGCGGGCGGTGAAGGTCGAGGCATTGAATTCGTGCTCGGCGTACAGAATCAGCGAGACGTCCATGACCTTGCGGTGCAGTTCGCTGGGCGCCTTGTCGAGCAACAGGTGCAGAAAATGCCCGCCGATGGAGTCTTCTGCGGAGGTGCAGTCGATACGCTTGCCGTCATGACTGAAGCGATACCAGTAGCACATGATCGCCGGGAACGCTGCGAGCAGACGGTCGGTTGAGTCGCGCTGCTGATCGAAGCTGCGCTCCGGCTCCAGGGTGCCTAGCATGGAGGCACCCGTGCGCATGACATCCATCGGGTGAGTGTCGGCGGGTATGCGTTCCAGCACTTCCTTCAAGGCCTGCGGCAGATCGCGCAGGCCCTTGAGTTTGTCCATATAGGCAGACAATTCGGCTTTATCAGGCAGTTCACCGTACAGCAGCAGATAGGCAACTTCTTCAAAGCGAGCTTCGGCGGCCAGATCGCGCACATCATAGCCGCGATAGGTCAGCCCGGCACCGGCCATGCCCACCGTGGACAACGCCGTCTGCCCGGCCACCTGCCCGCGCAGTCCGGCACCACTCAATACTTTTGCTTCAGCCATGGTTCTCTCCAATTTTGTTTTTTTGATGTTGGACTGACTCTGGCTATCGTGCCAACGCCGGAGTGCTCATCGTTGTACACAAATCCGCTTTTGATTCTGGCCGAAGGCCGTGGGAGCGAACTTGTTCGCGAAAGGGCAGGTATGATCGCCAAAAATGTATAGCCTGAAACACCGTATTCGCGAACAAGTTCGCTCCCACGCCCTTCGGGCAGAAGCCTGAAGCCCTGATTAAGGGCTCCCCAATACTTTTTTATAGCGCTGAGCGCTGAAGCGTGGGAACGATAGTCAGATGTGCTTTTACCCTTTCTTCTGCGCAAACAGCGCGTCCAGTTTTTGCTCGAATGTGTGGTAGTCGATGGCGTCGTACAACTCCATGCGCGTCTGCATGCTGTCGACCACGTTCTTCTGGCTGCCATCGCGACGGATTGCGCCGTAGACATTTTCCGCAGCCTTGTTCATGGCACGAAAGGCAGAAAGCGGGTAAAGGACCAGCGACACGTCGGCCGCACGCAACTCATCGACGGTAAACAAGGGCGTAGCGCCGAATTCGGTGATATTGGCCAGGATCGGCACGCCTGCACGGTTGGCAAATTGCTTGTACATCGCCAGCTCGGTGATTGCCTCAGGAAACACCATATCCGCGCCCGCCTCGATACAGGCCGCAGCACGCTCAAGTGCCGACTCCAGCCCCTCGACCGCCAGTGCATCGGTGCGCGCCATGATCACGAAACTGTCGTCAGTGCGTGCATCTACAGCGGCTTTGATCCGGTCGACCATTTCCTGCTGCGAAACAATTTCCTTGTTCGGGCGATGCCCACAGCGCTTGGCACCCACCTGATCCTCAATATGAATCGCAGCAGCCCCGGCCTTGATCATCGAGCGCACGGTTCGCGCTACATTGAAAGCCGAGGAACCGAAACCGGTGTCGACATCCACCAGCAGTGGCAGGTCGCAGACATCGGTGATGCGGCGCACATCAATCAACACGTCTTCAAGACCGGTAATGCCCAGGTCCGGAATACCCAGTGAACCTGCTGCAACGCCGCCGCCAGAAAGGTAGATAGCCTTGAACCCGGCACGTTTTGCGAGCAGCGCGTGATTGGCATTGATTGCGCCGACCACTTGCAACGGCTGTTCACTGGCGACCGCATCGCGGAAACGCTGGCCGGGAGTACTGTTGTTGTGACTCATTGTTCACCTCGGCCGGGAGCCGCCTGAAAGTGGCGCTCGATGTTGCGTCTGGATGCACCGATATGGCGGCGCATCAACAATTCAGCCAGCTCACCGTCGCGATCAGCGATGGCATCGAGAATGCGGTGGTGTTCGGCAAAGGCCTGACGAGGCCGGTTGGGCGTTGTGGAATACTGGATGCGGTACATGCGCACCAGTTGGTACAGCTCGCCACACAGCATCTGGCTGAGGGTACGATTGCCGCTGCCCTGGATGATCCGGTAATGAAAATCGAAATCACCCTCCTGCTGGTAATAGCCGATGCCCGCCTGAAACGCAGCATCGCGCTCATGGGTGTCAAGGACGCCGCGCAATTCATCGATCTCGGCCTGGGTCATGCGCTCGGCGGCGAGGCGGCAGGCCATCCCTTCCAGAGACTCACGGATCTCATAAAGCTCGATCAGCTCGGCATGGCTGAGCGCGACGACCCGGGCGCCGACGTGCGGCACGCGCACCACCAGTCGCTGCCCTTCGAGCCGGTGAATGGCTTCACGTAACGGCCCGCGACTGATGCCGTAGGTGCGCGCCAGCTCCGGTTCGGAGATCTTGCTACCGGGGGCGATCTCGCCTTTCACAATAGCGGATTGAATGCGTCGGAAAACGTTCTCGGAGAGGGTTTCCGACTCATCAACGATTGCTACTGCCTTCTCGACCGCACCCAGCATTGTCGACACCTTTAGCCTTTTAAGACGCAAATCTAGCCATAAACCGCAAACCAGTCAAAGCAAAACAAAGGATTGTCGACAATATATCGAAAGGACGTCAAAGGCTCCTGCGAGAGAACCTGAACAGACATACAGGTTGATCACTGGCAGCGCCGAGGCTTCATGCTAGAATGCGCCGCGTCCGCACAGCACGCTCCGCACCGGAGCGGCGACTGCGAGCTGCCTGCCCTATCACCCTCAGGTCAACTCCATTTGCGCCCTGACCCTGAAGTTGTTCGCTCATCGCGCCAGGATTTATGAGACTGACTAGCCTGCCCACACTGCTCTACCTGCTGTTCTTTTCCGGCCTGCTGCTGCCCAGCGTCAGCCTGGCCGCCAACAAGACAGTCTATGGCCTCAACGAATACGCCAGCCTCATTGAAATCGACGTCGAGATTGCCGCCAAACTGGATACGGGGGCCAAGACCGCTTCACTGAGCGCCCGCGACATCAAGCATTTCAAACGCAATGGCGAAAGCTGGGTGCGCTTCTATATAGCCAGCGACAGCAAGCATGTACACCCCATAGAACGACCTCTGGCCCGGGTCAGCAAGATCAAGCGCCGCGCCGACGACGTTGACCCGAATGAAGAAAACAAATACTCGTCACGTCCGGTGATCAACCTCGATATCTGTATGGGTGAAGCTTTACGCACCATCGAAGTGAACTTGACTGACCGAAGTGCTTTCCAATATCCGCTTTTGATCGGCTCCGAAGCGTTGAAACGCTTCGATGCGCTGGTCGATCCAAGTCTTAAATATGCGGCAGGGAAGCCCGGCTGCGCTTCCGTCGCTCAAAACGCAGAGTAAACCCATGCGCTCTCTTACACTCCATCTGAAGATCCTGATCACTGCCCTTGTGACCCTGGGCATCGCGATCACGGCCTATCAGATACTGGCGCTCGGCATACCCGTCACCGAAGACGAAACCGATGACCTGTGGAATATCGACGCCAAAGTCGAATTCATCGCCAATCCAAAGGATTCGGTGAAGGTCCAGATGTTCGTGCCGCCACTGGCCCACGACTACATCAGCCTCAATGAAAGCTTCATCTCGAACAATTACGGCGTCAGCGTCAACCGCGCTGACGGCAACCGTAAGGTCACCTGGTCCGCCCGTCGCGCCACCGGCAACCAGACGCTTTACTACCGCCTGGTACTGACCAAGCGCTACAGCGGTGAGAAACCCAAGGTCAAAGGGCCGATCTTTCGCGACAGCATGACCGTCGAAGGCCCCGAAAAAATTGCAGCCGAGGCACTGCTGGCCCCCATTCGCCAGCACTCTGCGGACGTGGAAACCTTCATCACCGAGGCCATCAAACGCGTCAACAACCTGAATGACGATAACGTCAAGCTGCTGCTGGCCGGTGATAACTCGGCCTCCAACAAGGCCCGGGTCACCGAGCTGCTGCTGTCGATCGCCCACGTACCACTGGAAAAGGCCCACACCATTCGCCTGGATGCCGAGCAGCAGACGCCGGAACTCTGGTTGCGCAGCTTCAATGGCAAGGAATGGCTGTACTTCAACCCGGATACCGGTGAAGCCGGTCTGCCGGATGATCGCCTGTTGTGGTGGACCGGTGAAGACGCCCTGGTCAATGTCGAAGGGGGCAAGAAAGTGCAAGTCACGTTCAGCCTCAATAACAGTGAAATGAACGCCATGCGTCTCGCCAAACTGACCGATGCCAGCACCGACTCCGACTTCCTCGCCTATTCTCTCTACGGGCTGCCGCTGCAAACCCAGCAGACCTTCATGGTCATGGTCATGATCCCGATTGGCGTACTGGTCATCCTGATCCTGCGCAACCTGATCGGCCTGCAGACACTGGGCACTTTCACGCCGGTGCTGATTGCCCTGGCGTTCCGCGAAACCCAACTGGGCTTCGGCATTATTCTGTTTACGGTGATCACCGCCCTGGGCTTGTCATTGCGCTCGTACCTGGAGCACCTGAAATTGCAAATGCTGCCACGCCTGTCGGTTGTACTGACTTTCGTTGTGGTGCTGATTGCAGCCATCAGCCTGTTCAGCCACAAGCTGGGGCTCGAACGCGGGCTTTCGGTGGCGCTGTTCCCGATGGTGATCCTGACCATGACCATCGAACGCCTGTCGATTACCTGGGAAGAACGCGGCGGCAGCCACGCCATGAAAGTCGCGATCGGCACGCTGTTCGCGGCATCGTTGGCACACCTGATCATGAGCGTGCCGGAACTGACCTATTTCGTTTTCACCTTCCCGGCAGTGCTGTTGATACTGGTCGGCTTCATGCTGGCGATGGGTAGATACCGTGGCTATCGCCTGACCGAACTGATGCGCTTCAAGGCTTTTCTGAAAGAGGAAAAGACTAAATGATCGGCTGGTGGAAGACCTGGAAGGCGCTTGAGGCCCGCGGCATCATGGGCATCAATCGGCGTAACGCCGACTATGTGCTCAAGTACAACAAGCGCAGCCTTTATCCGGTCGTCGATGACAAGATCATCACCAAGGAGCGGGCCATCGCGGCAGGCATTCACGTGCCGGAAATGTACGGAGTGATTTCCACGGAAAAGGAAATCGACCGGCTTGACGATATCATCGGCGCGCACAGCGACTTCGTGATCAAGCCCGCCCAGGGCGCAGGCGGCGACGGCATTCTGGTCATCGCCGACCGTTTCGAAGAGCGTTTTCGCACCGTCTCGGGACGCATCATCAGCCACGCGGAAATCGAGCATCAGGTGTCCAGCATCCTCACGGGCCTTTATTCGCTGGGCGGCCACCGTGACCGGGCGCTGATCGAATACCGGGTTGTTCCGGACCCGATCTTCAAAAGCATCAGTTATGAGGGGGTGCCGGACATCCGCGTCATCGTGCTGATGGGCTATCCGGTGATGGCGATGCTGCGCCTCCCGACCCGTCAGTCAGGTGGCAAGGCCAACCTGCATCAGGGCGCGATTGGCGTCGGTGTGGACCTGGCCACCGGCGTCACCCTGCAAGGCACCTGGCTGAACAACATCATCAGCAAGCACCCGGACACCACCCATTCGGTAGACGGCGTGCAACTGCCCAACTGGGACGGTTTCATGAAGCTTGCCGCCGAGTGTTACGAGCTGTGTGGTCTGGGCTACATCGGTGTCGATATGGTGCTGGACCAGGACAAGGGCCCGCTGATTCTGGAACTCAATGCCCGTCCCGGCCTGAACATTCAGATCGCCAATGACAGTGGCCTGACCCATCGCACTCAGGCCGTCGAGGCGCGTCTGGAACAACTGGCTCTCGAAGGACGCCAGGAATCTGCGCAGGAGCGGGTCAGCTTTGTCCAGGAACTGTTCGGCCACGTGCCCGGCATCTGAACGGACATACCGCTAGGACTGCCGCATCGGCAAGGCTACAATCGACAGCCGCGTTTCCAAGACCGATATTCGACGATGCCGATCTGTTCGATACACCCCCTGCCCTACAGCGCCGACCCGATCGCGTTCTTTGCGCGAATCCGCGAAGCGCCGGGCGCGGTGCTGCTCGACAGCGGCAGGCCGACCGCCGAGCGCGGCCGATATGACCTGCTCAGTGCATGGCCGCTGCAGGAACTGACCGTTGCCGATGACGAGAATGGGGCCACCTATCTCCAGCGGTTGCGCGACAGTCTCAAAGCGCTCGGCACAGCGCAATTGCCTGACGGGTGCGAACTGCCCTTCGCTGGCGGCCTGATCGGTTATCTGAGCTATGAGTTTGGTCGACGCCTGGAACCGCTACCGGATCAGGCCGTCGACGACCTGCAACTGCCCGAAGCGCGCCTGGGGCTCTACGCCTGGGCGCTGATCAGTGATCATCAGGAGCAGACCAGTCAGCTGATTTTTCACCCGTCCCTGCACGCAAACGAGCGCAAACGGCTGATTGATCTGTTCTCTGTCTATATCCCTGAGCCGCACACGGAGTTCCGCCTCAGCCAGCCGTTTCAGGCCAGCATCAGCGCGGATCACTATCGACAGGCTTTCGAACGTATTCAGGCCTACATCCAGGCGGGTGACTGTTATCAGGTCAACTTCGCGCAACGCTTTCAGGCGCAGTGTACGGGCGACCCGTGGGCCGCTTATTGTGCACTGCGAGCGGCTTGCCCGACGCCGTTCGCCGGTTACCTGAGCCTGCCGGGGCACGATGCAATCCTGAGCCTATCTCCGGAACGCTTCGTGCGGGTCAGCGCCAGACAGGTCGAAACCCGCCCCATCAAAGGCACGCGGCCGCGCAGCCCGGACGCCACAGAGGATGCCGCGTTCGCCAACGAGCTGTTGGCCAGCGAGAAAGACCGCGCTGAAAACCTGATGATTGTCGACCTGCTGCGCAATGACCTGGGCCGCAGCTGTAAAATCGGTTCGGTAAAGGTCCCTGAGCTGTTCAGCCTGGAAAGCTACCCCAATGTGCATCATCTGGTGAGCAGCGTGACCGGGGAGCTGGCCGCTGGCAACGATGCACTGGACCTGATTGCGGGCAGCTTCCCTGGCGGCTCCATAACCGGCGCGCCGAAGATCCGCGCCATGCAGATCATTGACGAACTGGAACCGACCCGACGCAGCCTGTATTGCGGCTCGTTGATGTACCTGGACGTACGCGGCGAAATGGACAGTTCAATCGCCATCCGCAGCCTGCTGGTCAAGGATGGGCGCATTTCCTGTTGGGGCGGCGGCGGCATTGTGGCGGACTCGAGCTGCGAGGCTGAATATCAGGAAACCTTCACCAAGGTCCGCGTGCTGCTGAAAACGCTTGAGGCGCTCTGAGATCCTGCGCGATACGCCTACCTCGCTCCGACTATCGTGCCAATGCTCCGCGTTGGCATGCCTTTCTGGACGCTCCGCGTCCGATCTTGCGCAGGAGCCAGAAGTGTAAGCCCTGCGTCTAGAGCGCCAGATCCCGATTCGACGCCTTGATGAACTCTTTTTTCAGCTCATCAAAGGTATGCACCGCCGGAAACTGCGGAAACTCGCGGATCACGTTGTCGGGGGCATGAAACAGGATACCGGCATCGGCCTCGCCCAGCATGGTGGTGTCGTTGTAGGAGTCGCCTGCCGCAATGATCCGGTAGTACAGGCTTTTGAACGCCAGTACCGACTGACGCTTGGGATCTTTCTGACGCAACTGGTAACTGACGACACGGCCGGTTTCATCGGTGATCAGGCGATGACATAGCAGGGTCGGAAACCCCAATTGGCGCATCAGCGGCTGCGAGAACTCGTAAAAGGTGTCGGACAGAATCACTACTTGAAAACGCTCGCGCAACCAGTTGACGAACTCCACTGCACCTTCCAGCGGCTTGAGGGTGGCGATCACTTCCTGAATGTCCGACAGTTTCAGACCGTGCTCATCGAGAATACGCAGGCGCTGATTCATCAGGACGTCGTAGTCGGGAATGTCCCGAGTGGTTGCGCGCAGTGATTCGATACCGGTTTTTTCGGCAAAGGCGATCCATATTTCCGGGACAAGCACACCTTCCAGGTCCAGACAGGCAATTTCCACAGCGCACTCCTCAAGGCTTTGACTATCAACGCAGGCAGCACTCTAGCCTCTGGTAACGGCCACTGAACAGCGGATTTTGTTACCATTGCCGCCATCACGAGCGCTTAAGCGCCACTCTTGCATTTTAGGAAGCTGCCTGATGAGCCAACCTTTCGACGTCGCTGAACTGGCGACGACCTATGCGAACAAGTCTGCCCAAGACATTCTGAAACTGGCCTTCGAACACTTCGGTGATGAACTATGGATCTCCTTCAGCGGCGCCGAAGACGTCGTGCTGGTAGACATGGCCTGGAAACTGAACAAAAACGTCAAGGTCTTCAGTCTCGACACCGGGCGCCTGCACCCGGAAACCTATCGCTTCATTGAACAGGTCCGTGACCACTACAAGATCGAGATCGAAATCATCTCGCCGGACCAGAGCAAGCTCGAACCCTTCGTCAAGGAAAAAGGCCTGTTCAGCTTTTACCGGGATGGTCATGGTGAATGCTGCGGCGTCCGCAAGATCGAGCCGCTGCGCCGCAAACTGTCTGGCGTCACAGCCTGGGCCACCGGCCAGCGCCGCGACCAGAGCCCTGGCACACGCAGCGCCGTTGCCGCACTGGAAATCGACAGCGCGTTCTCGACCGCCGAGCGCACCCTGTACAAATTCAACCCGTTGGCGCAGATGAGCAGCGAAGAAATCTGGGGCTACATCCGGATGCTGGAACTGCCCTACAACAGCCTGCACGAGCGTGGTTTCATCAGCATCGGCTGCGAACCCTGTACCCGCCCGGTATTGCCGAACCAGCACGAACGCGAAGGTCGCTGGTGGTGGGAAGAAGCCACGCAGAAGGAATGCGGGCTGCATGCAGGCAACCTGATAGCGCGCAACTGACGTTGCGAGCGGCAAGCCTCAAGCTGCGAGCCTCAAGTCAGAGCGCGTAAGGCTCTGGCTCCGGCTTGTAGCCAAAAGCTTGCCGCTGCTACTAGTGCACCGGCAGTTCGACGTTGGCAAACAGCTCTTCCATTTCCTGTTTGTTGTGGCACTGAATCGCCTTGGCCATGACTTCGCGGGTCAGGTGCGGGGCGAACTTTTCGATGAAATCGCACATAAAGCCACGCAGGAAGGTGCCGCGACGGAAAGCGATCTTGGTCACGCTGGACTCGAACAGGTCGCTGGCGTCCAGGACCACCAGATCGCTGTCGACCTCTTCGTCTACCGCCATCCTTGCAACAATGCCCACGCCCAGATTCAGTCTGACGTAGGTCTTGATCACGTCAGCATCCGCAGCCGTAAACACGACCTTGGGCACCAGTCCCCGATGACTGAACGCTTCATCGAGCTTGGAGCGGCCGGTAAAACCGAATACGTAAGTCACAATCGGGTACTCGGCCAGCAGCTCCAGGGTGAGCTTGGGCACCTTGGTCAACGGGTGGCCCTGTGGCACAACGACGCAACGGTTCCAGCGGTAGCACGGCATCATTACCAGATCGCTGAACTGCTCAAGCGCTTCGGTGGCAATAGCGAAATCGACCGTCCCGTCAGCGGCCATTTCGGCGATCTGCATTGGCGAGCCCTGATGCATGTGCAGGGCCACGTCAGGGTACTGCTTGATAAAATTACTGATAACCGACGGCAACGCATAACGCGCTTGGGTGTGAGTGGTTGCGATCGACAGTGTGCCCTTCTTCTCGTTGGAGAACTCCTGGGCAATCTGCTTGATGCTTTCGACCTTGCGCAGAATTTCGCCTGCGGTGGTGATAATCCGCTCGCCTGCGGGTGTCACACGCGTCAGGTGCTTGCCGCTACGGGCGAAAACCTCGACGCCCAGCTCGTCTTCAAGCAGACGAATCTGCTTGCTGATGCCGGGCTGGGAGGTGTAAAGGCTCTGGGCCGTCGCAGAAACGTTGAGGTCGTGGTGCGCCACTTCCCAAATGTAGCGCAGTTGTTGGAGCTTCATATGTATCCCTCAAAGCAGATAAACCCTATGGGTATCAGCGACGGTATATAACTGGATTAATGGTGAGACGAATAATTCTAGAACTTTTTATCACCTTTGTAAGGTGATCGCACGCTCGATTTCACTAAAACCACCAATTGAACCTTCCTCTCCCTACCCTCACTCCTTTTTCAACATCATCGGAACCATGTAGACCGGCACGTCGGAAAATTGCAGGACCCGGGCAGCCGTCCGGCCTATCGAGGTGCCCTCTTCTATCCTGCGACTGTGACTGCCCACCACCAGCAAATCCACCTCCAGCTTGTGCGCCTGCTCGATAATCACACTGGCAGGCTCTCCCTGAACGACACGCACCGTACGAATCAGGGAGAGGTCCGCGTGGCCGTCTCCCAGTTCTTCACGAAACCCGTCGAGCATTCGTTGCTCTATGGCGTCCAGAAACGTATTGACCCCCTTGCCGCGAAGCTCTTTCAAGGCCTCCTCGCCCAGATGGCTCTGCAGTACCGACTCGGCGAACAGGCCCATCGGCTCAACGACATGGATTACATACAGCCCTGCGTTGAACGTTCGAGCCAGCGCCAGCGCGTGCTGCGTTACATAAGGCGCGTACAGACCAAGGTCTGTGGCATACAGCATCGAACGAACCATACAACCTCCCGAACAACCGGAATGGCGGAGATTGACTCAGCGTAGTAGCGCATCATCGGCTGCGACGACAGACTTCTCAGCTGCCGTCGGCAAGCGGCGTTAATTCATTGCTGATGCCATGCGGAACATGTCCGGTTGCCACCACTTCACGCGCCTTTTCGCAGTGACCGGGCTGATCGTCGAAAAACACATCGGCGGCAAATGCCTCAAGAAAAGCCGACTTCTGCAAGCCGCCGAGAAACAACGACTCGTCGAGACGAATGTCCCATTCGCGCAAGGTGCGGATCACCCGTTCATGTGCGGGTGCAGAGCGGGCCGTGACCAGCGCGGTACGAATCGGGCAGCTCGCGTCGGGAAACTCGCGCTGCAATTGGTAGAGCGCGGCGAGAAACGGCTTGAAGGGGCCGCCACGCAACGGCTCGCGCGCCGACTCACGCTCGCTGGCCTGAAAGGCAGCCAGGCCGTCGCTCTGGTAAACCCGCTCCGATTCGTCGGAAAACAACACGGCGTCACCGTCGAACGCGATACGCAGCTCGGCGCTGGCTGCACGTCGCGCACCGCCTGAAAGGATGGTCGCCGCAGCAAAACCGGCATCCAGTGCGCTGCGCACATCCTCGGCGTGGGTCGACAAAAACAGATGGCAGCCAAACGCCGCCAGATAAGGATAAGGACTGCGTCCGCCTGCAAAGGCAGCACGACTGATGTCCAGGCCGTAATGCTGGATCGAGTTGAAGACCCGCAAGCCGGTATCGGCGCTGTTGCGCGACACCAGCACCACTTCCACGCGCGCCTTGTCCAGGCTGGCATTGAGGCTCAGAAGTTTTTCAACCAACGGGAAAGCGTCGCCCTGTTCGAGAATCTCATCCTCGTGCTCAATCTGATACTTGCGGTAGGCCTCCACGCCGTCGGCCATATACACCTCGTGGCTGTCGCGAAGATCGAACAGCGCCCGCGATGAAATCGCCAGGACCAGCTTATGGCCATCAGCCTCTTTCATGAATCATTCCTCGTTTGCCGAGCGGTTGGCACGGTCAATAAATGCCAGTGCCTGATAAAGCGCCCGCACGCGGGGCATGTCAAACCCTGCGGCAAGCGCGGCTGCGAGGGGCCGGGCGTAAATGGCTTCAAGCTCCAGTGGCCGCTTCTCGACCAGGTCGTGATACATGCTGGGCCTGTAGTCCGGCATGCTCTGGGTCACGGTAAACAGATGCTGCGCGAACCCCGGCGGCAAGGCATGACCACAGGCCTGGGCACCCTGCACCACTTCATCCATCAGCGCCTGGATCAATGCCTGACTGTCAGGGTCGGTCATCAATTGGCTGGTACTGGTATGCAACAAAGCCGACAGACCGTTGTAGGGCACATTCCAGACCAGCTTCTGCCAGCGGGCCTGCTGCAGATTAGCCATGACAGGGGCGTCGATGCCGGCCGTCTTGAACAGCGCCGCGCAGGCTTCGACGACCGCCATGCGGCTCGCTTCGTCGCCTGCCGGGCCGCTGTGATAGCCGATACTGACCGCGCCGAAGGCTTCATGAGCGACGACGCCGGGCGCAACCCGGTTGACGCAGACGAAACATAGCCCGCCCAATATATGCAGGCTGTCGGGCAGCACGCTGCGCAACTGATCTTCGACGGCCAGACCGTTCTGCAGCAGCAACACTTTGGCGTCCGGCGCAGCAGCCTGGCTGATGATCGGACCCAGCGCGGCGTTGCCGGTGCTCTTGGTGCCAACCAGCAACCAGTCGCAAGGCGGCATGTCAGCCGCCGAGCGATAGGCTTGAACGGGCTTGAGATGCAAGTCGCCATGCACGGCACTATTGACCTGCAACCCCTCGCGCGCCACCGCCTCAAACTCGCTGCGCAGCAGAAAATGCACGTCGTATCCGGCACGCGCCAGCATCAGCCCGTAAAAGCCGCCGATGGCACCGGTACCTATAACGCCGACACGCGGACGACGGGAATCAACACTCATGACCTCTCCCTTGGCTGTCAGGTTATTTCGGGCCATACACTATCCGTCGCAGCGGATTGTCTTGCAATACAGCAGCGCGGCCCGGCGGGCAGTTACCCGTAACCTGCCCGATACCTCGTTTACTTATTGTCGAACAGCGCGATAACGCGCTAAGGTTCGGCTCCCCGCTGCGCTCAAACCTGCTGGGCACCGCCGCACGGGGTACCGTTGGCGGCCAGTACCCGCGACCTGATGAGTAACACGATGGCTGATTTACCGATTGACGACCTTAACGTTGCCTCCAACGAGACTCTGATCACCCCGGATCAGCTCAAGCGCGACATCCCACTGACCGACGCCGCCCTGCACACCGTCAGCCAGGGCCGCGAGGTGATTCGCAACATCCTCGATGGCAATGATCACCGCCTGTTCATCGTGATCGGCCCCTGCTCGATCCACGACCTGAAGGCAGCCAAGGAATACGCCGAGCGCCTCAAGGCATTGGCGGCAGAAGTGTCCGACACGCTGTATCTGGTCATGCGCGTCTATTTCGAGAAGCCACGTACTACCGTGGGCTGGAAAGGCCTGATCAACGACCCATACCTGGATGACTCGTTCAAGATCCAGGATGGCCTGCACATCGGTCGCCAGTTGCTGCTGGACCTGGCTGAAATGGGCTTGCCAACCGCCACCGAAGCACTGGACCCGATCTCCCCGCAATATCTGCAGGACCTGATCAGCTGGTCGGCCATTGGCGCGCGCACCACCGAATCCCAGACTCACCGCGAGATGGCTTCCGGCCTGTCGTCGGCAGTCGGCTTCAAGAACGGCACCGACGGCGGTCTGACCGTTGCCATCAACGCCTTGCAATCGGTCTCGAGCCCGCACCGCTTCCTCGGTATCAATCAGGAAGGTGGCGTATCGATCGTGACCACCAAGGGCAATGCCTACGGCCATGTCGTACTGCGCGGCGGCAATGGCAAGCCCAACTATGATTCGGTCAGCGTCGCGCTGTGCGAACAGGCCCTTGACAAGTCCGGCATTCGCCCGAACATCATGGTCGACTGCAGCCACGCCAACTCCAACAAGGACCCGGCCCTGCAGCCGCTGGTGATGGAAAACGTCGCCAACCAGATTCTGGAAGGCAACGAATCGATCATCGGCCTGATGGTCGAGAGTCACTTGAACTGGGGCTGTCAGGCGATTCCGAAGGACCTGTCGGAATTGCAGTACGGCGTATCCATTACCGATGCCTGCATCGATTGGGAAAGCACTGAAAAAACCCTGCGCAGCATGCACGCGAAACTCAAGACTGTACTGCCCGCTCGCAAGCGCAAGTAACTGCCTGACCGATTAACCTGCAATAACGAAAACGCCGAGCATATGCTCGGCGTTTTTCATGCTGACGGTCAGTAAACTCGATGTATCAGAGCTTGGCCGCCTGGGACTGCAGGTCATGCAGTTCCATGTATCGCTCGACGTAAGAGCAGGACGGTATGACGGAGTAGCCCATGCTGCCTGCATAGTCCAGGGCCTCCTTGGTCAGGGCGGCGGCTATACCGCGTCCACGCAAGGCATCGGGCACAAAGGTCCGGTAGAAATCCAGCGTCTGCTTGCCGAGATCCATGTACGTCAGGTAGGCACGGTGGCCGTCGATAATGATTTCGAAATGGTGGCCGACTTCGTCATGGTGGATGGACAACGCCTCGCTCATCGCTACTCCTCGCGGGTCTTGGAATTTGCCCCCTACCTTACCGGTCTTTTTCAGGCGAAGGAACATCTACGCCGCCCAGTGTCTGTTTTCGACACCGGATAAGAACATTGCCGATCTCGACGTACATCACATTCAGATAGTAGGCACCATTGCCGGATATCCTCAAGCGCAGTCGGATTAAAAACGCCTGGAAATGCCCATGCACCGACCGACAGTCAGACATCCAAGGTTTTTGCAGATGTTCAAGCGAGTCCTGAGGAACCGCCGATACGGGCGGGGGGGTCCAGTGAAAGTGGATAGTTTTTGTACAGAACGCTTGAGAAGTAACGCGGAACACTTTCAAAGCAGGGAATTTTAGCAGCTTCTTGCGCTGGGTCCGTTTACTTACTACAAACAATGGGTACTATGTACGCCGGTCGTTTTCTCATTTTCGAGAGATGACTAATTTGAACAAAATTCCTTGAAGGTGAACACGATGAACAACGTTCTGAAATTCTCTGCTCTGGCTCTGGCCGCAGTTCTGGCTACCGGTTGCAGCAGCGTATCCAAAGAAACCGAAGCTCGTCTGACAGCTACCGAAGACGCAGCAGCTCGTTCGCAAGCACGTGCCGACGAAGCCTACCGCAAGGCTGACGAAGCTCTGGCTGCTGCTCAAAAAGCTCAGCAAACTGCTGACGAAGCCAACGAGCGCGCTCTGCGCATGCTGGACAAAGCTAGCCGCAAGTAATAATCCACCGGGATTATTGAAAGCCGATCCGGCAACGGGTCGGCTTTTTTTATGCCTGTTATCTGACTGGGTGATGGCTTACAGATTGGCACGATAGTGAGGTTCGACTCAGGCTACCTTTGTTATCCCAGGCACCTCTCGTTCCTCACGCTCCGTGAACTGCCCCCCAAAAGTTGGACGGTTTTAGCTTGCCGCCTGAGCCCTGTATTTTACGGGGCTTTGGCCGTTGAGCTTCAGCTTGATGCGGTCATGGTTGTAGTAGTGGATGTACTCATCCAGACCTGCTTTCAACTCATCGATGCTTTCAAACTGTTTCAGGTAGAAAAACTCGGATTTCAGTGTACCGAAAAAGCTTTCCATTGCCGCATTGTCCAGGCAGTTGCCCTTACGGGACATGCTTTGTTTGACGCCTCGTACCGATAGCTTATGGCGATACTGCGCGTGTTGATACTGCCAGCCCTGGTCCGAGTGCATCACAAGCTTCGGCTCGTCCTGCAACTGCTGAAGCGCCTTGTCCAGCATGCTGGTGACCAGCTCAAAGCTCGGCCTTGTCGACACTTCATACGCCACGATTTCACCGTTGTACAAGTCCATCACGGGTGAGAGATACAGCTTTCGATTGCCTACCTTGAACTCAGTCACATCGGTCACCCACTTCTGGTTCGGGCGTTGCGCGCTGAAATTGCGCTCCAGCAAATTCGGCGCAATGGTTCCGATTACGCCCTTATAGGAGCGGTATTTTTTGGGGCGCACCACTGATCGCAGGCCCAGTTCTGCCATCAGTCGTTCTACAACCTTCTTGTTGACCAAAATACCTGCAGTGCGAATGACCGCCGTGATACGCCGAGCGCCATAAAGGCCTTTCTCCTCGTGGTAAATGCTTTCGACTAACTGTTTCAAAGCAGCATAGGGATCGGGTCTGGATTGCACCTGAACCTGATAGTAAAACGTGCTGCGTGCCAAGCCCGCCAGCCTCAGCAGAGCGCAAAGCGGGAACCGGCCCCTCAGTTGCTTGATGCTCAGGGCTTTTTCGGTTGCCGTCGTTTCTGCTCCTTCAGCTCTTCCAACTTTTTTAGGTAAGCGTTCTCCATGCGCAGATATTCAAGCTCGCTCATCAACTGGTCGCGCGTCTTCTGCGTATCGTCGGCGGTTACTGGTTTGGCGGGATAATGAACCGCCCCGGGTTTCTCGGAGACCCTTTTGTTTGAGTCATGCCACCTGGGCAGACTCGGTGAGTTGCTGATAATAGATTGCTTCTGCTTCGACCGGTGGAATATGACCGATTGGCTCCAGCAGGCGGCGGTGATTGAACCAGTCCACCCATTTCAGGGTTTCCAGCTCCACCGCCCCCCGTGTGGGCCAAGAGCGTCGATGAATCACTTCAGCCTTGTAAAGACCATTGATGGTCTCAGCCAAAGCATTGTCGTAAGAGTCACCGACACTCCCGACCGATGGCTCAATACCGGCTTCGACAAGACGCTCGGTATAGCGAATGGACACGTACTGCACGCCACGGTCACTGTGGTGAATGAGTCCACCCTGCTTGACTGGGCGACGGGCGTAAAGGGCTTGCTCCAGTGCATCGAGTACAAAATCGGTACGCGCTGAACTGGACACCTTCCAACCGACGATGAATCGGGCAAAGACATCAATGATGAAGGCCACGTAAACAAAACCCTGCCAGGTACTGACGTAGGTAAAGTCCGATACCCATAGGGCGTTCGGGCACTCAGCCACAAACTGACGGTTGACATGATCCTGCGGGCACGGCCTGGCTTGGTCGCTGACCGTCGTCTTGACGGGCTTGCCGCGTACCACGCCTTGCAGGCCCAGCTCTCCCATCAGACGTTGCACCGTACAGCGGGCGACTTGCAGTCCGTCACGCAGCAATTGTCGCCAGACCTTGCGCACGCCATATACCTGGAAGTGCTCATCCCAGACTCGCTGGATGTGCTCACCCAGTTCCTGGTCACGCTGCGCACGCGCTGACTGCTGGCTGGGGTCAGCCTGCTGAGCAGCGTACCGGTAGTACGTCGACGGGGCGATTGGCAACACCTTGCAAATCGGCTCGACCCCGTAAGACTGGCGGTTTTCATCAATAAACGTCTTCATCGTTTGAATGGGCGGTCGAGCTCCGCCTGGGCAAAATAGGCTGAGGCCTTACGCAAGATCTCGTTAGCTTGACGCAACTGACGGTTCTCACGCTCCAAGAGCTTGACTCGCTCACGTTCGACTGTGCTCAGCCCATCACGCTGGCCGCTGTTGCGCTCAGATTGGCGAACCCACAGCCGTAATGTCTCGGGCGTGCAGCCGATCTTGGGGGCAATGGCACTGATGGTGGCCCACTGCGACTCGTACTCAGGAAGGTGTTCGAAAACCATCCTGATGGCCCGCTCACGGACCTCTGGGGAATACTTCGGTAGTTTTTTCATCGCTCCATCCTCTCAAAGGTTGGAGTCTCCGAGAAACCCGGGGCGGTTCAATAAGGCTTCTTTGGCATGGCGACAGGCTTTCTTCTGGCAGGAACATACGGGGCTGTACCGCTACTGTAATGCCGCTTTTCCCAAATGACTATTTGGCCGGGATCCCCGATACCAAAATGCGCAGCGGCCTGACGGAGCGATAGCTTGTGTTCACGCCTGTGCTCAAGCACTGAGCGCTTGAAAGCTTCGCTGTATCGAAGACCAGGCTTGCGATGGCCGGTGTGACCATGACTCTTGTAGTTAGCGACCCAGCGTCGAAGCAGGCTGAAATCGATCGAGAACTGGCGGGCTACCATACGAAAGCCCATGTTGTCTTCAAGATACGCTTTGACGACAGTGAGCTTGAACTGCTCTGAATACTTACCCATTTGAACACCCCCGTGAGGTCGGATTGGTGTCCAACTTCTTGGGGGCAGTTCACCGCGTGGGAATGCAGTTCGTGACGCTCCGCGTCACACAGCGGTTCTGCGACGTCAGGTGGATCGGGGTTCGACTCAGATCACCTTTGTTATCCCAAACGCCTCTCGTTCCTAACGCTCCGCGTGGGAATGCAGTTCGTGACGCTCTGCGTCACACGGCGGTTCTGCGACGTCAGGTGGATAGGGGTTCGACTCAGGTCACCTTTGTTATCCCAGACGCCGCTCGTTCCTCACGCTCCGCGTGGGAATGCAGTTCGTGACGCTCCGCGTCACACAGCGGTTCTGTGATGTCAGGTGCATCGGGGTTCGACTCAGGTCACCTTTGTTATCCCAGATGAACTGCCCCCCAAAAGTTGGACGGTTTTAGCTTGCCGCCTGAGCCCTGTATTTTACGGGGCTTTGGCCGTTGAGCTTCAGCTTGATGCGGTCATGGTTGTAGTAGTGGATGTACTCATCCAGACCTGCTTTCAACTCATCGATGCTTTCAAACTGTTTCAGGTAGAAAAACTCGGATTTCAGTGTACCGAAAAAGCTTTCCATTGCCGCATTGTCCAGGCAGTTGCCCTTACGGGACATGCTTTGTTTGACGCCTCGTACCGATAGCTTATGGCGATACTGCGCGTGTTGATACTGCCAGCCCTGGTCCGAGTGCATCACAAGCTTCGGCTCGTCCTGCAACTGCTGAAGCGCCTTGTCCAGCATGCTGGTGACCAGCTCAAAGCTCGGCCTTGTCGACACTTCATACGCCACGATTTCACCGTTGTACAAGTCCATCACGGGTGAGAGATACAGCTTTCGATTGCCTACCTTGAACTCAGTCACATCGGTCACCCACTTCTGGTTCGGGCGTTGCGCGCTGAAATTGCGCTCCAGCAAATTCGGCGCAATGGTTCCGATTACGCCCTTATAGGAGCGGTATTTTTTGGGGCGCACCACTGATCGCAGGCCCAGTTCTGCCATCAGTCGTTCTACAACCTTCTTGTTGACCAAAATACCTGCAGTGCGAATGACCGCCGTGATACGCCGAGCGCCATAAAGGCCTTTCTCCTCGTGGTAAATGCTTTCGACTAACTGTTTCAAAGCAGCATAGGGATCGGGTCTGGATTGCACCTGAACCTGATAGTAAAACGTGCTGCGTGCCAAGCCCGCCAGCCTCAGCAGAGCGCAAAGCGGGAACCGGCCCCTCAGTTGCTTGATGCTCAGGGCTTTTTCGGTTGCCGTCGTTTCTGCTCCTTCAGCTCTTCCAACTTTTTTAGGTAAGCGTTCTCCATGCGCAGATATTCAAGCTCGCTCATCAACTGGTCGCGCGTCTTCTGCGTATCGTCGGCGGTTACTGGTTTGGCGGGATAAGGCTTCTTTGGCATGGCGACAGGCTTTCTTCTGGCAGGAACATACGGGGCTGTACCGCTACTGTAATGCCGCTTTTCCCAAATGACTATTTGGCCGGGATCCCCGATACCAAAATGCGCAGCGGCCTGACGGAGCGATAGCTTGTGTTCACGCCTGTGCTCAAGCACTGAGCGCTTGAAAGCTTCGCTGTATCGAAGACCAGGCTTGCGATGGCCGGTGTGACCATGACTCTTGTAGTTAGCGACCCAGCGTCGAAGCAGGCTGAAATCGATCGAGAACTGGCGGGCTACCATACGAAAGCCCATGTTGTCTTCAAGATACGCTTTGACGACAGTGAGCTTGAACTGCTCTGAATACTTACCCATTTGAACACCCCCGTGAGGTCGGATTGGTGTCCAACTTCTTGGGGGCAGTTCACCGCGTGGGAATGCAGTCGTGACGCTCGCGTCACACAGCGGTTCTGTGATGTCAGGTGAACTGGTGTTCGACTCAGGTCACCTTTGTTATCCCAGACGCCTCTCGTTCCTCACGCTCCGCGTGGGAATGCAGTTCGTGACGCTCCACGTCACACAGCGGTTCTGCGATGTCAGGTGAACTGGTGTTCGACTCAGGTCACCTTTGTTATCCCGGACGCCGCTCGTTCCTCACGCTCCGCGTGGGAATGCAGTTCTTGACGCTCCGCGTCACAAAGCGGTTCTGCGATGTCAGGTGAACTGGTGTTCGACTCAGGTCACCTTTGTTATCCCGGACGCCGCTCGTTCCTCACGCTCTGGTATGCCCCCCGAAGGTTGGACAATTATCCACTTACGCTGCCTTGGCGGCCTGCATCCTGAATTCCACAGGACTCAGGCCGTTAAGCTTCAGTTTTATGCGTGAGTGATTGTAATACTCAATGTACTCTTCGATACCCGCTTGAAGCTCATCCAGATCGTTAAATTTGTTCAGGTAGAAAAATTCGGATTTCAGCGTGCTAAAAAAGCTCTCTATAGCCGCGTTGTCATAGCAGTTACCCTTGCGCGACATGCTGGCTGTGATCGAATTCTCATGGAGCAGTCGCTGGTAAATAGGCATCCGATATTGCCAGCCCTGGTCAGAATGCAAAATCGGCTTTTCATCCGGTCCAAGCCGCGTGAATGCTCCGTCAAGCATTTCGTCGACCATGGAGTACAGCGGGCGCCTGGCAATCGCATAGGAAATGATTTCGCCGTTGTACAAATCCATGATCGGCGACAGATAGAGTTTCTGGCCTCCTACTTTGAATTCGGTCACGTCGGTGGCCCATTTCTGGTTAAGGTATTGCGCTTTGAAATCACGCTTTAGCAGGTTAGGCGCGGCCTTACCTGTTTCGCCTTTGTAGAAACGGTATTTCTTCACGCGTATCAGGCTCTTCAGGCCTAGCTGCCCCATTAGTTTCTGCACCGTCTTGTGGTTCACAAGATGGCCCGCCCTGCGCAAGACTGCCGTGATGCGACGATAGCCATACCGGCCCTTATGCTCGTAGAACGTTGCCTGAATCAGGTCCTTCAGCCCTGCGTATTTGTCGTCTGCCAGCAGTACCTTTTGTTGATAGTAAAAAGTGCTGCGTGCCAGACCGGCAAACTTCAGCAGGCCGTCCAGAGAATGCAAAGGCCTCAGTTCTATTACGATTTGCGCTTTTTCTGCTGCGCTATTCGTTGCTTCTTCTGAACCAAGGCATCGAGCTTTTTTAGATAATCGACCTCCATCCGCAGTTGCTTCACCTCGGCAAGCAACTCGTCACGCGAACGCGATTCATCGTCGACTGGAGCGGAATTCACAGGGGGAAGGGTCGTCGTCATCTTTCTTGGGCGTCCAGCTTTCTCAGGGGGCTTTGAGGAGGCGTTAAGCGCACCTTCGTCAAAAAGGCGCTGCCATAGATTGATGATGCCGAACTGACGGATATCGAACAAGGCCGCTGTCTGGCGCAGTGATAATCGCTCATCATGCATGCGCTTCAAAACAGCTAGCTTGAACTCGTCACTGTAACGCTGCCGCTTTTTCTCTTTAAGAGCCGCTGGGCCGTGGATCTGATAAGCCGCGACCCACTGACGAAGACAGGAAAAGTCCACATCGTGGCGATGCGCAACATCCCTCAACCCTGCCTTGCCGGCACAATATTCTTTCACGGCTGCGAGTTTTGCCTGCACTGTATATTTACCCATGACGCCTCCAAAGGTTGCGTCCAACCTTCGGGGGTCATACCACTCCGCGTGGGAATGCAGTTCTTGACGCTCCGCGTCACACAGCGGTTCTGCGATGTCAGGTGAACTGGTGTTCGACTCAGGTCACCTTTGTTATCCCAGACGCCGCTCGTTCCTCACGCTCCGCGTGGGAATGCAGTTCTTGACGCTCCGCGTCACAAAGCGGTTCTGTGGTTTCAGGTGGATTGACGTTCGACTCAGGTCACCTTTTCGCCCCTCGGCGACTCACTTTGAGGGACCAAAGTGAGCAAAGTCCTTCGCTCCTGTTTCCGGCCCGACTTCGTCGGATCCCTTCGCCCTGTCACTGATCCGGGGGCCGCCGTCACTAACGTCGCACTCTGCGTCGTCAGTGCCACCGCGATAACAAAACGCTTTATCTATGTACAGTGATTGCGGGCATGACACTACGTTGCGCTGCAGCACAGATGTGACGTGAAGCGGCGCACCATAGCTGAGGTTATCGTAGCGCTCGCTCTAGCGTCGTTATACATAACGAGGACTACTGAAAAATCACAGGCTCTTCAGCACTCGCAGGCGCTTTGCCCGGTTCTGCGATTTCCACCGGCATGCCGTCTTCGGCCGCAACTACATCACGTACTACGTCCCAGTTCATGCGCAGGTTGTTGGCCAGGTCGTCACGTTTGAGCAACGCATTAATGACCGCAGTGTGCTTGTCGACAACCGACGGGTTGCCCAGATCATCGACCGGTGTGTGTGCTTCAAGGTAAACCTTGCCGCCACTGATGCCGAATTTGTAGGGCTCGCTGATGATTCGCACGGTCGTACCGACCGGAGCCATGTCGGCCAGTTCCAGCACGTTGTTGTTGTACATGCGGAAACAGCCATGACTGGTGCGCATGCCAATACCGAACTTCTTGTTCGAACCGTGGATCAGATAGCCGGAAAGCCCAAGACCGAATTTGAACGGCCCCAGCGGGTTATCCGGACCGGCAGGCACTACGTCAGGCAGCGGATCACCATCGGCGGCATGTTCGGCCTTGATCGAGGCAGGTGGCGTCCAGGTCGGGTTTGGCGTCTTGGCCGTTACCTTGGTCACCCCGATGGGCGAACCCCAGCCTTCACGACCGACACCCAGCGGATAGGTGTGCACGACATTCTGCCCTTTGGGGTAGTAGTACATGCGGTACTCGGCAAGGTTGATGACTATCCCTTCGCGCGGGCCCGGCGGCAGAATGAAGCGGGTCGGCAGCACGATGTCCTTGCCTGCACCCGGCAACCATGGGTCAACACCAGGGTTGGCCGCGATCATTTCCAGATAACCCAGATCGTATTTTGTGCCCAGATCGGCAAAGGTGTCCTCGTATTTGGCCTTGATGACCTGCACCTGGCCCACGATGTCCTCGCCGGGCGGCGGCAACGGAAATTCCAGAGCATGGACAGAGCTCGCCGCGCACAGAGCAGCAAGCGACAGACAGCGGGTAACGGCTGGTATGCGCGACAACATCCGGGAAGATCCTTCGGGTAACGACTAAAGAGATGGAAACAGGACCTGAAGTGTACACCGGCCCTTGCAGGATCGGGGATATCTGCGGTTGGCCTTCAGGCAGTCATGACAGCTAGAGTTCAGGCCAGATCGGGTTCATGCCCCTGCGCTGCGCATCCATGATGGCCTTGCACAGCGGGCACAGGCGCTCATCGCGCATGGCTTGCAGTTCGACGGCGCGCATCTGCGGCTGGGCAGGCAACAACGTGCCACACAACGTCCGGTCGATCGAGCCGCCCAGCTCCAATTGGCGAGCAATCAGATGGACGCGCACTTCCTGACAGGCGAACAGATCCAGCTGCTCATGGGGCTCAAGCATTTGATAGGCATACAGGGACCAGGCGGGACGCGGCATGGGGGGCTCCAGATCGGGGGCGCCACATTAGCCGAAAGCCCCCGTCCGGGAAAGCCTCAAAGCAGCGGTTTCAGGCTCGGCCAGACATTTTCCAGCAACTTGCCCTGAGCAGCCGCCGCCGGATGCAGACCATCAGCCTGCATCAGTTCGGGCACTCCGCCCACACCTTCCAGAAAGAAGGGCACAAACGGGACTTTTTTCTGCTCGGCCAGGTTGCTGTAAACCTCTTTGAACGCGTTGGTGTAACGCGGCCCGTAGTTAGGCGGTATCTGCATACCGAGCAGCAACACTTTCGCACCGGCTGCCCGAGAGCTGTCGATCATCGATGAAAGGTTTTGTTGCAATTGAGCGGGCTGCTGGCCACGCAGTCCGTCGTTGCCACCCAATTCGAGAATAACCAGTTCCGGCTTATGCTCTGCAAGCAGCGCAGGCAAACGCGCCTGGCCCCCGGCACTGGTGTCGCCACTGATCGACGCATTGACCACCTTGTCGTCGAATCCCTCCTTGCTCAGACGCTGCTCCAGCAGGCTGACCCACCCTACGCGGGTATCCAGTCCGAAAGCCGCACTGATACTATCCCCAACGATCAATACCGTGCCCGCCAACGCGCCCTGTGACAGCAGCAGTAACCCCAGGCCAGCACTTAAAAACAACGCACGCATCGGATTCTCCATGAGTGAAAGTATTCTCAGTGCCCAAAGCCTCAGCAAAGTAGTCCCCAGCACCGAAGGTGACCTGATCATCCTGCACGAACTCTCCCTGGAACTAAACAAGGGCGACACACTGGCCATCGTCGGTGCATCCGGTTCGGGCAAATCCACCCTGCTCGGCTTGCTTGCCGGGCTTGACCTGCCCAGCTCCGGTTCGGTCATCCTCTCGGGCCGCAACCTGAGTGAGCTGGATGAAGACCAGCGCGCCAGAGTACGCGCCGAGCACGTCGGTTTTGTATTTCAGTCATTCCAGTTGCTCGACAGCCTCAATGCGCTGGAAAACGTCATGTTGCCGATGGAGCTTGAAGGCCGCAAGGACGCCCGCGAAAAGGCTCGCGACCTGCTGGAGCGCGTAGGCCTTGGCCAGCGCCTGACCCACACACCGCGTCAGTTGTCCGGAGGCGAACAACAACGTGTCGCCATCGCCCGCGCGTTTGCCGCCGACCCGGACGTACTGTTTGCCGACGAACCCACCGGCAACCTGGACAGCCACACTGGCGAGCGTATCAGCGACCTGCTGTTCGAACTGAACAAGGAGCGCAACACCACGCTGGTGCTGGTGACTCACGATGAGCGTCTGGCGCATCGCTGCCGCCGCCTGATCCGTCTTGAAGGGGGCCGACTGGTCGCCCCGCTGGAGCCTTGATGGCACGTTTGCCTTTTGCCCGTCTGCTAAGCCTCGCCGCCCGCCAACTGCTGCGCGATGCACGCGCCGGAGAGTTGCGGGTGTTGTTCTTTGCCCTTCTGGTAGCCGTGGCTGCCAGCACCGCCATCGGTTATTTCGGTGCGCGCCTGAACGGCGCAATGCTGTTGCGGGCAACCGAGTTTCTTGGCGCTGATCTGATTCTGGAGGGTTCCAGCCCGGCGCGCGCCGAGCAGGTCGAGGAAGGCAAGCGCCTGCAACTCAAGCAAGCGCAGATCGTGATCTTTTCCAGCGTGATCGCCACCGATGCCGGTATCCAATTGTCCAGCATCAAAGCAGTGGATGACGCTTACCCACTGCGCGGCGAGCTTAAAAGCGCAGCGGACCTGTATCAGACCGAGCAGGCTGGCAGCGGCCCCAGGCCCGGTGAAGCCTGGGCCGAGGCGCGACTGTTTCCAGCCGTTGATCTGAAGGTCGGTGATGATATCGACGTCGGCTCGAAAACCCTGAAACTGACTCGGGTACTGACGTACGAGCCAGACCGTGCGGGCAACTTCTACAGCCTGACCCCGAGGGTGATGATAAATCTCAAGGATCTCGCCGCTACCGGCGTAGTGCAACCGGGCAGCCGAGTCAGTTACCGGGAAATGTGGAGCGGCCCGCCCGAAGCGCTGGCCGCCTACCGTAAAGCCATCGAGCCGACTCTGGAACCGCATCAGGAAATCAAGGACGCCCGCGATGGCAGTCAGCAGATTGGTGGCGCGCTGGGCAAGGCTGAACGTTATCTGAATATGGCGAGCCTGGTGGCCGTACTGCTGGCAGGCGTTGCCGTGGCGCTTTCGGCATCCAGGTTTGCCGCACGGCGCTTCGATGCCAGCGCCCTGCTGCGCTGTCTGGGCCTGTCACGCGGCGAGACCATGACCCTGTTCAGCCTGCAACTGGCGATCATCGGCCTGCTGGCCAGCCTGAGCGGCGCGCTGCTGGGCTGGCTGGCGCAATTGGGATTATTTGCACTGCTGCAGAATCTGTTGCCGGCCGCCGTACCACCGGGCGGCCTTTTGCCTGCGCTGGCAGGCATGGGCACCGGGCTGGTGGCGTTGGCCGGTTTCGCCCTGCCGCCACTGGCAGCACTGGGTCGCGTGCCGCCGCTGCGCGTGCTGCGCCGTGACATGCTGCCGATTCCCGCCAGCTCATGGCTGGTGTATGGCGCGGCGCTGTTCGCGCTGGGCCTGATCATGTGGCGCCTGAGCCTGGACCTGGTGCTGACCTTTGCCCTGTTGGGCGGTGGCGTCGTCGCCGCGCTGATACTGGGCAGCCTGTTGCTGCTGGCGCTTAACAGCCTGCGCCGCCTGCTGGCCGGTGCGTCGCTGCCCTGGCGGCTGGGCCTGGGGCAACTGCTGCGTTACCCGCTGGCCGCTGCCGGTCAATCTCTGGCCTTCGGCCTGATCCTGCTGTCGATGGGTTTGATCGCGCTGCTGCGCGGTGAACTGCTCGACACCTGGCAAAACCAGCTGCCCAAGGACGCACCAAACTATTTCGTGCTCAATGTGTTGCCATCAGAGAAAGAAAACTTCGCCCAGACCCTGAGCAAGCTGTCCACCCACTCGGCTCCGCTCTACCCGGTAGTGCCGGGACGTCTGACCAGCATCAACGGTGAACCGGTGGGCAACTTCGTGACCAAGGACTCGCGTGGTGAAAACGCCACTCGCCGCGACCTTAGCCTGACCTGGGCCGCCGATTTGCCCGAAGGCAATACCCTGACTGCCGGTAACTGGTGGAAGGCGCTGCCGGCCTCAGGCCAGAGCGACGCGACGCCCGGGGTATCGATCGAGACCAAGCTGGCCGAAAGCCTGAAGATCAAGCCGGGCGACCGCCTGAGCTTCATTGTCGGTGGCCTGACGCGTGAAGCCTTAGTCACCAGCCTGAGGGACGTGAACTGGGATACCTTCCAGCCCAACTTCTTCATGATCTTCCAGCCTGGCACTCTGGCTGATTTGCCCACCACTTACCTGACCAGCTTCTACTTGCCGCCTGGCCAGGATAAACAGATTGTCGAGCTGTCGCGGGCCTACCCGTCGATCAGTATTCTGGGAGTGGAGGCCTTGCTGGCGCAGGTGCGCAGTATTCTTGATCAGGTTACGCTGGCCGTGCAATTCGTGCTGCTGTTTGTGCTGGCGGCCGGTATTGCCGTGCTGTTCTCAGGGTTGCAGGCGACCCTGGACGAACGCATCCGTCAGGGCGCGCTGCTGCGTGCACTCGGCGCAGAGCGAGCACTGCTGATCAAGTCACGGCGCATCGAATTCGGTTTGCTGGGGGCTGCAAGCGGCGTGCTGGCGGCGCTGGGCTGTGAGCTGGTGAGCTTCGTGCTGTACCGCTACGCCTTCTCACTGGAATGGCAGCCGCATCCGTGGCTACTGCTGCTGCCGGTAATCGGTGCCCTACTGGTGGGTGGCGCTGGCGTATTCGGCACACGCCGCGCACTGAACGTCAGCCCGTTGACCGTGCTGCGCGAGGGTTGAGGGCGACTGGCCGGACCACGACGCTGTGCGTCCGGCCTCACTTCTCGTAATCAATCGAATTCACGAACCACAGCTTTTCGCCTTCCGGCGTGTTGACCAGCACCTCATCGCCCTCTTCCTTCTTCAACAAGGCGCGTGCCATGGGCGAGTCGATGGAAATGTAATCGTTGCGCCCGTAGATCTCGTCATACCCGACAATGCGAAATTTCTTGAGGTCGCCCGCTTCGTTCTCGATCTCGACCCAGGCACCGAAGAACACTCGCCCTTCCTGCTCCGGCGAATACTGGACGACACGCATGTCTTCAAGGCGCTTGCGCAGGTAGCGCACGCGCCGGTCGATCTCGCGCAGCAGTTTCTTGTTGTACTGGTAATCCGCGTTCTCGCTGCGATCACCCAACGACGCTGCCCAGGCGACCTTTTGAGTAAT
Organism: Pseudomonas sp. Pme6b; assembly: GCF_058129925.1. Classification (NCBI taxonomy): domain Bacteria; kingdom Pseudomonadati; phylum Pseudomonadota; class Gammaproteobacteria; order Pseudomonadales; family Pseudomonadaceae; genus Pseudomonas; species Pseudomonas sp. Pme6b. The sequence goes on along the minus strand of NZ_CM176704.1, from coordinate 2,559,121 downwards.
GTCAGGCCGGTGCTCTCGCCACAGGTAATCGAGTTCTTTCTTCAGGGCTTCATGCCCGCCCCTGGTGATGATCTTTGTACTCAAGACGTTTCTCCAGCCCTGCAAAAATCAGTTCGACAGGCATAAAAAGTCAGCGACGCGCCACCTCATGCTGGATGCAGCCGTCGTAATACACCTTGCTGACAGCATCAGGCTTCAAACGCGACTCGCTGTCGTAGGTCTGCTCGGTGATACGCAATGCCATGGGTCGCATCCACTGTTTGGCGAACTTGCGCGCCTGCAGCTTTTGCCGCGCCCCGTAACGGGTAACGCCTGACAGCTTGGAAGCCTGCGCACCACCGGCAATGGTCGAGCCCCAGCGACAAAGATAACGCTCGTTCTCCGTCGCGTTTCTGGCCTGAACGGAAAAAGCCAGCCCGGAAAGCGTCAGGCACGCCAGAGCACAATAGACCAAACGCATGCGAAAACCACCTAATCCTTTGATAAGGCGGCGATTTTGCCTGTCAGTTCACCAGCCGGGGGCCAGCAATATGCCTTCTATGCCAATTGAATACGTCCGCCGTTTCAACCCAGCGTAATCAGGCCCTGACGGGCTATACGCGTCAGGTCACAAATGAGCTGCTCGACGTCGTCAGCCTGCGGCGATTGCACCACCGCCAGGTCGAACTCATCGTTGCCAAAGTGGCTCAACGACGAGTTCGTATCGACAAACTGAATTAGAAACGCACAGTTACCAGCGCCCCGACGAGGCCAGCCATCGAGATAGCGCAACAGCGTAGGCTGATGAGAGCCGCTCAGAAGGATTTTTGGGTTCTTGCGTGACAAGACCGTGCTGATCGGGGAAAGACGAATGAGGGGGCGCAGGTTGTTCATGGTTATATCTCTGCCTCGCAAGATCCGCTGGGCAGCGGTGAGAGGCAACACCGAACCAACGTTTTAGCGGTATTTCGACAAGACCTGAGCCTTGCCAGGCGCCCCGCAAGTAGTTGTTAAATCGGCGCTTGAGCACGCATCCTAGAGAAACGCCCCATTCATTGTCAATTGTCATCCGTGACGCGAGCCTGCAAACGCACAAGGCCCGCCAGAAGCGGGCCTTGCAGAACAAGCATAGCCGGTTATCGGGAGATGACGCGGTCCAGCGACAACTTGCCTGCACCTTCGATAAGCACTGCCAGAGCGCCGCCGAGCAACGCCAGCGCATACTCATAACCGTTATTGGCCATGAAGAAACCGTTATGGATATGCACGGTAAAGATCGCTACCAGCAACAACAGGATCACCACTACCGCAGCCGGACGAGCCAGCAGCCCCAACAGCAGGCCCAGACCGCCAAAGAACTCGGCGCTGCCAGACATCAGCGCCATCAGATAACCCGGTGTCAGGCCCAGGCTTTCCATGTACTGCGCAGTGCCTTCCAGGCCATAACCGCCGAAGGCCCCGAACAGCTTCTGACTACCGTGAGCGATAAAGGCAATACCGACAATAACGCGCAACAGGGTAAGGCCGTAACCGGCGCGAGTGCTGAGAACCGATTTGATCATTGTGTTCATGTGGGTAATTCCGGGATTGATTAAGTGAAAGTGGCGCCATCATAATCAAATTTACTTATGTGAAAACCGCAAATAACAGCACGTAACAATCCAATAAATCGATGATTAGCGTTTTACGGCGGTTTTCGGCCCACTCTTTTCCAGCGAGTCTCGCTCGCGATCAAATGCCAGGTAATACTTGTTCACGCTGTTGACGAACGCGACGACGTTGGCACCGCCCTGCTCCATTGCCACGCGCTCGGTCTGGAAAAACCACTGATCTGGATTGAGCCCCCGCCGCCGCGCTTCCTCTCGCATGCCTTGCACACGCCCCGGCCCCAGGTTGTAGGCGGCCATCACAAACGCCATACGCTCGCGCTCGTTGACTCGGCTGCTGGAGAAATACTTGCGCTGGATCAGCGCCATGTAACGCGAACCTGCACGGACGTTGTCGTCAGCGCTCTGAATGCTCGGTACTCCGACGCTTTTTGCCGCCGACGGAGTGATCTGCAACAGCCCTGTCGCGCCGCCACTGCCCTTGGCCGCCGGGTCGAGCTTCGACTCCTTGAACGCCAGGGCAGCGAGGTCCAGCCAGTCCATACCCTGCGCATCGGCGTGGCGTTGCAGCATCGGACGCAGTTGCTCAAGACGTTGCAGGTTGTTGCGTACCAGCGGGTTGTTGACCTTGTAGGTGTTTTTGTAAGCCTTGGCGAGCACCTGATCCTGCTGAGCCGAAGGTTTATAGCCTTTGAGGAAATCATCGATACTGGCCCGCAGCTGGGTTGCGTTGTCGCGTACAAACCAGCTGATGTCGCCGTGGGTCTGTAGGGTCAGGCCGCGCTCGATACGCAGCTTGGGCATGATCTTCGCCCAACGCTCGGCAATAGGCTGCTCGACCAGTGTCATCGGGTAAATACCGGCCTGGACCATTTCCAGCACATCTTCGACTGCCAGGCTAGGGTCGACCCATTCGATCTTGGCCAGCGGCAGCTTGCGCAGCTCCAGTTGCCGGTTGACCTGATGCAGGGCCTCGTCGGCCGCGCTGCCGGTGGGCAGGCTCAGTGTATGTCCCGACAGTTGCTCCACACGCCGTACGTTGCGCTGGCCACGCGCGCCGACCAGCACCAGAGGCACATCATGAATGATCGGCGCACTGGCCTGAACACCTTTGGCTTCGCTGACATCAAGCAGTTCGCCAGGCGCGATCATATCGCCTTCGCCGCGCTGCAACGCTGTCAGTAACTGGTTCTTGGCCTTGGGTATGACTTTAAGTGTGACCTTCTGAGCGCCGCGCGAATGGCTGTTGAGGTACTGTTCGAAGGCTTGCAGGCGATGATATTCGATGCCGATTTCCTGACCCTTGACGTCACCGGAGCTGTTGCGGCTTTGATTGACCAGCACGCGCAGCACCTTGCTGCTGCGAATGGCAGGCAGATCGCGCACCTGCGCGTTGTGCTGCACGGCCTGCGGGCCAGTCTGACGAGCAGAAACCTGCAGCGGCAGCAGCGCCAACAGACACATAAAAGACACAAGCGCGGATCGGATCATTCACTTCCCCAGGGCAACGCCGGAAAAAAAAACAGGAAAAAGGAAATCTTGAGGTCACGCAGCAGCATCGAACAGCGAAGGAAATCGTTGAACCATCCGGCTCAATCGCTTGAATACCCAGCGTTTTCTTATTGTGGCCGGAGCTCTGGTATGCTCGACAGCCTTCAGCTGGAGGTAGCACCATGCAACTCATCGACATCGGCGTCAATCTGACCAACGCAAGCTTCGCCTCGCAACGACAGGCGGTACTCGATCGCGCCTATGCCGCAGGCGTCGAGCAACTGGTGGTGACCGGCACCAGCGTCGAGGGCAGCGAACACGCCTTGCAGCTGTGTCACGAGCTGGATGAAAGCGCGCAACGCCTGTTCTGCACGGCAGGCATCCACCCGCACTCGGCGAGCGATTGGACCGGTGACACCGAGAAACAGTTGCATGCGCTGCTCAAGGAAAATCGCGTTCGCGCCGTGGGTGAATGCGGCCTGGATTTCAATCGCGACTTCTCGCCTCGTCCGCAGCAGGAAAAGGTTCTTGAAGCGCACCTGGCCATGGCGGTGGAACTGCAATTGCCGGTGTTTCTGCATGAACGTGACGCCAACCAGCGCCTACTGGAGATTCTGCGTGACTACCGCGACCGTCTGCCGGCTGCGGTGGTGCACTGCTTTACTGGCGAACGCGCCGCCCTGTTCAGTTATCTGGACCTCGACCTGCACATTGGTATCACCGGCTGGATCTGCGATGAGCGACGCGGCACGCATCTGCACCCGCTGGTGGGCAATATTCCTCGCGGCCGGCTGATGCTGGAAAGCGATGCGCCTTATCTTCTGCCACGCAGCCTGCGCCCGAAGCCGAAAAATGGCCGCAACGAACCCGCTTACCTGCCGGAAGTCTTGCGCGAAGTGGCTTTGCATCGCGGCGAAAGCCAGGAAGATCTCGCCCGTCACAGCACGGCCTGCGCGCGGGAGTTTTTCGATTTACCCTCCCTGGAACAGATAACCGGCGAAAATCTGCAGCTTTCTTGACCCGCATCAAGGGTCTCTTTGATGGCTGAGGCATCGTGATAGCATCTTGCTGCTACCTCACACGACCATCAAAGAAGACCGCTCATGGGCTCATGGCTTGGCAACCTGTCACTGAAATATAAATTCTGGGCCGTGAATGCGGTCGCCTTCGTCACAACCCTGTTGCTGGTGCTTTACGCCATGCAAGCAGAACAGCAGGCACGAGTAGATACGTCACGTCAGGCAGCGCAAGCTCAGGCCCGCTTGCTGGCCGCGTGGCCTGCCGACGCAGTGCTGCCCGCCAGTGATACGTTGCTGACTTACAACAAAGGTCAGACACCGACCTTCAATACCCTCGCGCTGCCGGAACTGGCTGACGCCCGCGACTGGGTTGCGCTCAATAAACCAGCCAACGACAGACTGCTGAGCGGCGCGCAGATCTTCACCCGCAGCACCGGCCAGCAGGTCGCGGTGCTGGCTTTTGCTCCGACCTTCCTGCAGGTATTTCAAGATCGCTTCAGCCATTACGCAGCCGCGGTTTTCGTGCTGATGCTGTTGATGCTCTGCGCCTCGCAACTGCTGATCCGTTTTCTGCTCAGCCAGCTCAACGCGCTCAAGGATGTGATGCTGCACGTCGAAAAAAGCGGCGATCTGGCGGCCCGCGTGCCTAACCGCAGTGACGATGAGGTTGGGCAGATGGCCAAGGCGTTCAATGCCATGCAGGCCGGGTATCAGCGAGTGGTCAATACGGTTTCGCAAACCGCTGGCCGCCTCGATCAGGGTGCAGCGCATCTGGCTGCGGGCATGAAAGATGTACGCCAGGGCATGCTCGGCCAGCAAAGCGAAACCGATCAGGTGGCCACGGCAATCAACGAGATGACCGCCACGGTACATCACATTGCCCAGCACGCCACGGCCACACGCGACCAGTCGCAGACCGCCGACGCGTTGGCGGGCAGTGGCAAGGAAGTGGTCGACCGCGTGCAGGTATCCATCGCCGGGCTCTCCAGCGGCGTGCAACAGACCGCCGAAATGATCCAGCGCATGGCCCAGGACAGCCAGAAGATCAACGGCGTGGTCAACGTGATCCACAGCATTGCCGAACAGACCAACCTGCTGGCCCTGAATGCCGCCATCGAAGCCGCACGCGCCGGGGAAATGGGCCGCGGCTTCGCCGTGGTAGCCGACGAAGTGCGCAATCTGGCCAAACGGGTGCAGACCTCGACCGATGAAATCACCACAATGGTTTCGACCCTGCAAAGCGGCACCCGCGATGCGGTGGATTTCATGCAGGAGAGCTCATTCAAGGCCGATGAATGCGTGCAGCAGGCCAAGGAAGCGGGCGAAGCGCTGGCGGCCATTGCCGGTGCCGTGGCACAGATGCGCGAAAGCAATACGCAGATTGCCGTCGCCGCGCAGCAGCAAAGTCAGGTGGCCGAGGAAATGAACCGTGCGGTGGTGAGTATCCGCGATGTCACCGAACGCACGGTGGTGCAGACCGTGGACTCGGCCAGCACCAGTGACGAACTCGCCATGCTGGCGGGCGAGTTGAATGCTGCAATCGGCCAGCTCAAGTTCAGGCTATCGCGGCGATAGACAGGCTTGAGTCGTCAGCGATCAGCAAGCGGGCCTATGCTTCAGGCATTGAACGGCGCTTTACGCACCGTCCTGAACAAGCGCTATCTTTAAGAGGACCGCAGCATGAACAAGCCACTTTCCGATCTGCAGCTCAATCAATGGCGTAACAACAACGACAATCAGGGGCACTCGGCCAGCCTGGCCATGTACCTGATTGCCGTACCATTGTTCATTCTGGCGGCCCTGCTGATACTCAACGGCCTGTTCTCCGAGAGCCTGCCATCGATTGCCATCGGCGTGATCGGCCTGCTGGCTGCGCTGGGTTTTCAACGCAAGGACGCCGCCCGCTCCGCCCGGAAATATTGACCTGCCTTGTCATTCAGCCAAACACCGTCACCGTCTGGCGGCTGATTGCGATCAGTTCGCCGTCGGGGCTCCACAACGCTGCGGCGGTGTGACCATAGCCATCCCGGGCGTGTTCGATGACTGCGCGATAACTGCACCATTGCAGCGTATCGAGCAATGGCTGTGGCTGGACGAATTCGATGGTCCAGGTCAGCGAACTACCCGGTGCGGGCTTGTTGAGGTGCGGCAATACCGCAGGCGGCCAGGTGTCGACCAGCGCCAGAATATGGGCCTCGCTCATGGGGCTGGCATGCGCCTCATCACGAAAACGCACATGACCACCAATTGCCGGTGACGGGGTATTGCTGAATGGCATGCCGCCCAGCGCCCAACGAATGTCCATGAAACGCAAGTAGTCGGGCATCACGCCCTTGGCAAAAGGCAGCTCCGGGCATTGTTCTACCGGCTTGAGCACTGGCGCGGCCTCTGCTGCAACCGCAATCATCGACTCACGAGGTGCGCCGAAGCTGCCTTGTATCAGGGTCATCACCTGACCGTTCTGCATGGCGCGCCCCGACACCTGACTGACAGCCTTGCCGTGACGCAGAATTTCAACGTCAAAGGCAATCGGCACGCCCGGCTCGGCCGGCCCGACAAAGGTAATCGCCAGCGAGCGAACCGGGCGCCCTTCCGGCACCTCGGCACGCATCGCTTCATAGGTCAGCGCCGCCATCAACCCGCCGAAGCAGGCGCGCCCCTGGGACCATTCGGCAGGGATCGTGACAGCACGCGGGTCGCGACGCACCGCATCGATCAATTCGGAAAAGGTCATGCTTACTCCAGCAAGTCGACACACAAGTGGATGGATGATAACCATCCTCTTAGTCAACGACATGCCGCATATTGGCCATTATTGCGGCCTGAATGACCTATTCCATAAAAAAGCCACTGCCTTAGAAACATGCCTTGGCCAGCCGCTTGAGCGACGCCTCGGCCTTGCGCTCGGCACGCACGATGCCGATCTGCCAACCCGCAATGCACGGCGCCAGATCCGGCTGCTCGGCAGCCTGCGCCAGCCATTGCAAATGATCATGCCAGTCGCCCAGCTCGCCTTGTGCGGCCTTGAGCCGGGCCTGCATGTTTTTCGGCTGGTGACTGAGTTCCGGGTACGCTTCGGCGGCGTAACGCACGCGTTTGATCAGCAGGCGCAGATCATGCCGATCATGCCCAGGCTCGGCGATGGCCACACGTAGCTTGCTCCACTGTTTGTCCATACGCTTTTCGATGGTCTTGCGCAGGCCGCGCAACATTCCCTGACGCTGTTGCAAACGCAGTAGCTCCGGAAATAGATCGATCAGTTTGAGCAAGCGGCTTAGTTCAGGCGACGTCGCAACCCTGGGGCAGGCATTTCCCAAGTACTGGTTGCGCTTGAAAGCCGCCTCGTTCAGGCCCCGCTCTTCGAGAAACGCGGCGAGCACCTGCATGTCACGCAAAGGCGTGGTCAGTTGCCCTACCGCTTTTGCGGCCTCTTCCAGTTCTGCGGCAGCCGGGTTTTCCCGCAGGGGCCGCAGTACGCTACGCAGACGACGCACGGTGGTACGCAAATCATGCAGCGCTTCGCTGTCCGTCGAAACTGCAAGGCGTGCCTGGCACGCGAGCAATTTGACATCCAGCGCCAGCACCTCGGCCACCAGATGATCCACCATTGAAGACATGCAATTCCCCTTCGACACACTCATTCATGAATGCCTGTCCCTGACGGCTGACAACCTCCATGGCAGACGACGACGCAACGTGCTTAATGCATGCCTCAAGCGGCTGGCCGAAGCAAGCCGCCCGGCATAGCGCTGCGCCTGAAATTCGCGGATGAAAGCTTCGATGGCCTCGGCATGCTGCGGAAAATACAGCACCGCTCTGCGGCAGAATGCGTCAGCGCCTTCACCCGGCATACGACGCAGACCATGACGGGCGAGCAAGCGTTCAAATGCGTTGAACACCCGCAGTTGCGAGTCGCTTTCGCGCTGCCAGGGTTTAAACAGCCATAATGCAATCAGGCCCAGTGAAAGCAAGGTCCCCAGGACGAAAACCGGTGCCTGAAACCCTGAAAACCAACGGCCGAGAATTTGTAACTGCTGTTGTCCCTGATAGCCCAGCACCCAGCGCTGCCAGCCATAGTTGAGGTTATCCCAGCTCAGGCGTATGGCGTTGACCCAAGGCACATTGCGATAGCGTAACGCTGAATAAGGCGAGTCCTGCAGAAAGGCTTCGCCTGCTGCCAGCGCTTGCTCCAAGCCCTGTTCGATACGCTGCGGTGCAACTGCTGCGGTGGGGTCGACACTGCGCCAGCCGATACCCGGCTGCCAGTATTCGACCCACGCATGCGCGTCGAACTGGCGCACGGTCAGGTAGTGCCCGTCAGGGTTCAGTTCACCGCCTTGATACCCGGCCACGACCCGCGCCGGAATACCCGCAGCGCGCAGCACAAAAGTCATTGCCCCGGCGTAGTGGGCGCAAAAACCCTGACGACTCGCAAACAGAAACTCATCAATGCTGTCATTGCCCAACGGTGCGGGCTTGAGGGTGTAGTGAAACGGCTGGTCGCTGAAATAACCCAGCATCGCGGCGACCATCGCATCCGCCGTAGTGTAGCGACGGCGCAGTTCAGCCGCCCACTGCCGGGCCTGATCATTCCCCTTGGCGGGCAATTGCAGGTTTTGGCGCTGGACCTGTTCGCTGGATTGCGGGTCGCGAATACTCAGCGGCCAGGAATTGACGGCATATAACAGCGATTGCTCAACGGGACGCCGGCGTTGCAGGCGGAAGTCGCTCATCTGCCGAACGTCCGGCAACGTGGTCTCGGCCACGTCGAGGCTCGGCAACCAGGGCCGACCGCTGGCTTCCATGACAATGCTGTAAGCCAGTGGATCGCCGCGCTTTTCCCACTGCGGGATCTGCACGGTCTGGGCACGTGCCGACTGTGACCAGCGCCGCCCATCGAACTGCTCAAGGGTCAGACCGCGCCAGTACAACTGATTACGCGCCGGTATCGGCCCTTCAAAACTGGCCCGAAATACCAGTGCCGGCGACTTGCTCAGCTCGGCCATGTCGCCCGGTGCCATGTTGTCGGACAGCCCAGTGACGCCCTTGTTGCTCGGTTGCGGCAACGACCAAAGCGGGTCCAGACGTGGAAAAAACAGAAACAGCACAAGCATCAACGGCACAGCCTGCGCCATCAGCTTGAACGCCAGCTTGAGCGTATCGGTTGATCTGCCAGCCAGATCCGCGTGCTGCAGCCCGATCAACGCGGCCAGCAGCGCGCCGACCGGCAGCAGGCTGAAAAGCGCCCATAGCAGGTTGTCTTCAAACAGATAGCCGACCGCCACGCAAAAGAAACCGAGGAAGATCAGCACCCGAGCGTCGCGATGGTTGTTCATTTCCAGCATTTTCAGAACGAATGCCGCAACCAGTAAAGCCGCACCGGCGTCCAGCCCGACCAGACTGCCACGCGCCAGATACACGCCCCCGGCGGTGCCCACCAGCAACCCTGACTTGATCCAGGTGCCGGGCAGCCGCGCGCGCATCCGGAACACCTGAACCCGCCAGCATGTGCAGCCCAGCCACAGAAGCGTGATCGATACCGGCACGTGCAGCGCGAACGGCAACACGACCAATGCCTGCGCCAATAGCAGCCAGGTAAGGCTGACACGCGGAATGGGTGCGGCTGCGAGCGCTTTATTCTTGTCACTCATGATCGATGACCATAAAGCGCCAAGGCGCGCAGGCAGGCTTCGCGGTGCGCATCACCGCTGTCGACCGTGGACAGAAAACCTGGCAGGCGCAAGGCAAACGGCTGACGACGCTGGGACAGCTCCAGCACCCAATAACACAGGCGCGACAAGCGCTCCTCGATATCGCCGCCCAGCGCCATGAAGTCCAGGCACAGGTCGTGGCCGCTCAAGTCAGTGAAGTCCTTGACCAGCAACCCCTGACCTCGGGAATAGGCTTTCCAGTGCAGGCGACTGAGGTTATCGCCCGGCTGGTAGCTGCGCAGCCCCTGATAATCATCGACACCGGCACCCTGAGTGGCCTGACCGTCGTCCTCGGCGTGGGGCTGCACGCCTTTTAGCAGCGGCATGGCACCCGACAGTGGCCGCGGATAGATCAAGGCGCTCTGCTCCAGATCCAGCCAGCTCCAGGCGCGGAAAATGCCCAGCGGAAACACACTCTCGACCCGCAGCCTTGGCGCATGCAGCCAGCCGCGCTTTTCGGCAGGCAGGGTCAGTTCCACATCGGTCAGCCCGCGAGGCAGTACATCGCCGGATTGCAGAGCTGTCGCAGTCCAACCCACGCCCAAGGCGTGGTGGGCCTGGCTGGCACTTTCCAGGCGCAGGCGCAATTGCACCGGTTCGCCGACAAACACTGAACGCGCCACACCCGCACTGAGAATCAGGCCGCTGACGTTGCGATACGTGTGCAAAATGGCCAGCACGCCAATCGACAACAACAGAAAGGTCAGCCCGTAGGCCAGGCTGTTTTGATAATTGATCGCCACCAGCAGCATGAGCACGATCACGACCGCAAAGGTCATGCCGGTGCGCGTCGGCATGATGAAGATGCGCCGATGGTCGAGCGTGATGCGTGACGCCGGAGGAATTCGTCTTGCCAGCCAGCGTTGCCAAAACGGTTTGAGCAGCTCGATCAAAGCACCGGCACCTCGCGCAATAACCACTGCACCAGCGCTCCGCCGCCATGCCCGGTCGGGTCGCTGCGCTCGCGCAGCCGATGGCCGACCACCGACGGCAATACCGCCTGCACATCCTCGGGAATGACGTAATCACGCCCCAGCAACATCGCCCAGGCCCGCGCTGCGGCCAGAATCGCCAGGCTCGCCCTGGGCGACAGTCCATAGGCGAATTGCGGCTGGCTGCGGGTTGCCTCGACCAGGCGCAGCACATAGTCGACCAGTGCATCGCTGGCCCGCAACTGCCGTGCATGCGCCTGCAACTGGCCAAGCATGGCGTGGTCCAGAATCGGCTGCAGGCGCGGTAAAAGTTCGCGACGTGACTCGCCAAGCAGCAACGCTTTCTCCGCCGCTCTCGCCGGATAGCCCATGGAGATGCGCATCAGGAACCTGTCCAGCTGAGACTCGGGCAAGGCAAAGGTGCCACCGGAGCTGAACGGGTTCTGCGTAGCGATCACGAAGAATGGATCGGGCAACAGACGTGTCGCGCCCTCGATGGAGACCTGCCCTTCTTCCATGGCTTCCAGCAACGCGCTCTGGCTCTTGGGCGTGGCGCGGTTGATTTCGTCGGCCAGCACCAGTTCGGCGAAGATCGGCCCGGGATGAAAGGTGAATTGCCCGCTGTCCCGATCAAATACCGACGTCCCCAGGATGTCACCCGGTAGCAGGTCGGACGTGAACTGAATGCGCTGATAACTCAGGCCCAGAATTTTCGCCAGCGCATGGCTGAGCGTGGTCTTGCCCATCCCCGGCAAGTCTTCGATCAGCAAATGCCCGCCGCCGATCAGGCAGGTCATCGCCAGCCGTACCTGCACTTCCTTGCCCAGTACCACTTCATTGATGGCGCTCAGGCATGCATCGAGTTTTCTACCCATCGAAAGCCCCTTCCGGCAACTGCTTAATGACTGTGGGACTGCAAGCGATGCTAGTGTCCGAACACTTTAAGATGAGCGTAGGCCGTTTCGCTAGAGTCGGTAGGGATTCGATGTGATGCGAGCATACGGAGCGAGAGGTATCTGGACAAACACTGTGCGGAACGGGCGACGGTTCGCTAGTCCGCGAAGGCGATGTTGAGAGCGATATATCTCCTGCGAATTTAAGGCCCTTTTCGCGGACAAGTCCGCTCCCGCGACTTGAACTACCGTAAGACGCTCCGCGTAAGCATGCCGTTTGCGGCTTTTGATTATCGTGCGACGCTCCGCGTCGGCATGCCGTTCTGGACGCTCTGCGTCCACGATGGCATGTACAACGCGGTGCAGGCTCAGCTATCAACGGCCAGCGCGGGACTCGCGGATGTAGAAGCGGGCTTTTTCGGCTTTTTCGGTGCAGCCTTCAAATGCTTCGAACTGTTGCTGGGTCTTGGCACCGGTCAGCAGCGACAGGGCCTTGGAGTAACTGACGGTGCCGGCGAAGCCTTCGGCCTTGGCCAGATCAAGCTCGTGCCAGGCAGCGTCTATCTGGGTGGCGCAGCTGTCTCGATACCCGGTCTTGCCAGCGCAACCTGCAAGAACCAAGACAAGCAATGGCAGACAGATAAAGGCTTTCATGGGGGTGTTACCTCAGGAGTGAATATGGAGTGTGCGGCTTTGACGGTTCGATGCAGTAAAAGTGCCGTGCCACGGGGGTATGGTCGCTTTTTTCATCTAATGGTCGGCCAGCAGACGATACCCTATTCCAGGCTCGGTGAGGATGAACCTCGGGGCGGTCGGATCGTCTGCCAGTTTCTGACGCAAATGCCCCACCACAATGCGCAGGTAGTGGCTGTCATCGGTGTGGGTAGGCCCCCAGATATCCTTGAGCAACTGCTGCTGGGTAATGACCCGCCCAGGGTGGCGTGCCAACTGCGCCAGCACCGCGTATTCCTTACGCGTCAGCGCCACTTCGTGACCATCGAGCAGCACCCGGCGATAGGCCAGGTCGACGGTCAGCGGACCGAATTGAAGGGCCGACTCCGGCTTGTCGCTACCGGAAACCTGCCTGAGCAGCGCCCTGATTCTGGCCAGAAACTCCTGAATGCCGAACGGTTTGGTCACGTAGTCGTTGGCCCCGGCGTCCAGCGCCTGGACTTTCTGTGCTTCGCTGGCGCGTACCGAAAGCACCAGTACCGGCACCGCTGACCACTCGCGAAACTCGCTGAGCACTTGCTGACCGTCCATGTCCGGCAGGCCAAGATCAAGCACCAGCAAATCCGGTTTGTTCAACGCAGCCTGGGTCAGTCCCTCCGCGCCGGTAGCCGCTTCGAGCACCTTGTAGCCCTGAGACACCAGACTGATGCGCAAAAATTTGCGAATCTGCGGCTCGTCATCGATGACCAGAATGGTCGCCGCCTGGCTCAAGCTGACTCCTCCATTTCCACATCTGGCTGCGCCTGCAACGGCAGGAACAAGGTGATGCGCGTACCCTGCCCGTCAATGCCTTCCTCGACGGTGAGACGTCCGCCATGCGCGCCAATCATGCCCTGACAGATCGCCAGCCCCAGACCCGTGCCCTGCCCGCCCCGATCACCGCGGGCTGCGGTATAGAACATGTCGAAAATCTTCGCCCGTTCATCCTCCGGAATGCCCGGCCCTTCGTCACTGACCGAGAAGAACAGCTCGCTGTCGAGCACACCCGCCGCCACCTGCAAGCGCCCGTCGACAGGTGAAAAGCGTGCAGCGTTTTCCAGCACATTGACCAGCGCCTGCTCGATCAGCGCCGCATGCACGTACAGCAATGGCAGCTCGCCGGTCACCTGGGTGCTGACCTGCAAGGGTGCCAGCACGGCGCGCAGCCGGTTGAGCGCACTGCCGACGATATCGGCAGGCGACACCCAGTCTCGTGCGAGTTTCAGCGCGCCATGCCCCAGGCGCGTCATGTCCAGCAGGTTCTGGATATAGCGATCCAGACGTTCGGCTTCGTCGCGTGTACCTTCCAGCAGCTCGCGGCGATCCTCCAGCGGGATGGCTTCGCCCAGCGCCAGCAGGCTGTCGATGCTGCCGCGCATGGAGGTCAGTGGCGTGCGCAGGTCGTGGGACACAGAGGCCAGCAAGGCGCTGCGCAATTGCTCGGTTTCACCATGCAGACGCGCGGCTTCAAGCTCTTGCGCCAGTTGTGCGCGAGCCAGCGCCTGCGCCAGCGGCTGGGTCAGCGCCGCCAGCAGACGCCGGTGTTGCGCGGTGAACGACTGGCCTTCACGCGCACTGACACCCAGCAGGGCCAGTGGTCCTTCTTCTGCGGTAATCGGCCACCACCACCACCAGCGCCCGGACGGTAGCGTGCCGGTGCCGCTGCCAGCCGGTTGATCGTGCTGCCAGGCCCACTCGGCGGCGGCACGTTCGGCTTCCGAGAAGGTCAGCGGCCCACCAGTCTCAACAACCAAACCGCCCTGACCGTCACGATCAACCAGGCACAGATACAATTCCTTCCAGCCGGAAAAATGCTGTTCGGCGGCATTGAGCACCGCTTTGCGATCCGTGGCAGCGGTCATCTTGCGCGACAGGTCGAGCAGTTCGCTGGTCTGTTCCTGAGTATCACGCAACGCCTGCAACTGCCTGCGCTGGCGCGCCGCAAGCTTGCCGGTCAGCGCCGACATCAGCAGGAAGAACAGCAGCGTCAGCACGTCTTCTTCGCGCTGGATGTTCAGGGAAAAACTCGGTGGAATGAACAGAAAGTCATAGGCCAGAAATGACAGCCCGGCACACGCCAGCGCCGGTCCCATGCTGCTGCGCACCGCAACCAGTAACACCGCCGCGAGAAAGATCAGGGAAATGTTGGGCAGCGCCAGCACGCCCGACACACCCCAGGCGACCAGACTGGCAAGCAGCGTGGCCACAAAGGCCAGGCCGTAATCGAACCACACCACTTCGCGAGCCGGGCGTGCGCGGGGCGGTTGATCGGGTAGCTCTTCACTGTCGTCGAGCACCGAGATTTCCAACCCGTGCCCTTCACGCAGCAAACGTGCGGCAACGCCGCCGCCAAACACCCGGCGACGCCAGTGCCGACGCGACTGGCCGACCAGCACCACGCTGGCACGCCGTTCGATGGCATGCTGCACCAGTGTTCTGGCAACCTCTCCGGCACGCAATGAAACCGCCTCGCCACCCAGCCGCTCGGCCAGTTGCTGAGCGCTTTGCAGGCGCGCGCGGGACTGCTCGTCGAGGGTTTGCCCGTCGTCCACATGCACGGCGCTCCACGGCAGGTGGCGACGCTGAGCAACCCGACTGGCGTGACGCACCAGGCGCTCGGCATGGGTATCACCGTCGATGCCCACCAGCATCCGCCCACGAACTGCCGGAGCCGACTGGCCCAATTGCCGGTAGCCCTGCGCCAGATCGTTATCGACCTGCGCCGCAGCGGTCTGCATGGCCATTTCGCGCAGCGCAGTGAGATTGGTTTGCGTGAAGAAAGCGTCGATGGCCGCGCGCGCCTGCTCAGGCACGTATACCTTGCCGTCGCGCAGGCGCTCCAGCAGTTCGCGCGGCGGCAGGTCGATCAGCACCAGGTCGAAAGCTTCCTGCAACACCCAGTCCGGCAGCGTTTCGCGCACCTGCACCCCGGTGATACCGCGCACCTGATCATTAAGGCTTTCCAGGTGCTGGACGTTGACCGTGGTGTAGACGTCGATGCCGGCAGCGAGCAGTTCCTGAATGTCCTGCCAACGCTTGGTATGCCGACTGCCGGGCGCATTGGTGTGCGCCAGTTCGTCGACCAGAACCAATGCCGGTGCCGCCTTGAGCAAGGCATCAAGGTCCATTTCTTCGAGGGTCATGCCGCGGTATTCGGTGCGCAGCAAGGGCTGTTGCGGCACGCCATTGAGCAGCGCTTCGGTTTCCGCACGGCCGTGGGTTTCCACCACGCCCGCCACGACCCTGACGCCCTGACGCAACTGCGCATGGGCCGCCTGAAGCATGGCGTAGGTTTTGCCCACGCCCGGCGCGGCGCCGAGAAAAACCTTCAGCCGCCCGCGCCCCTCGCGGGGCAGCTGGGCCAGCAGTGCATCAGCTCGACCGGAATCACTCACCTTGGTTACCACCCCTCTCTAATCATCTACAGCTTAGTGAATCTGCTGCGAACACGGCGCACTTTGTTACAACTGCGCGTCGCGCGGTGCAGACGGTAACTGATTCAGGCTCATATTCAAGGCCAATACGTTGACCACGGGCGGGCCTATCAGCGGACGTTGCGTGTTGGCGTCGATCAGCGCCTGTACTTTCTCCAGCGGCAACTGGCGCGCCGCGGCAACGCGACCGGCCTGCCAGGCAATGGCTTCAGGCGAGAGATGCGGGTCCAGACCGCTGCCGGACGTGGTCAGCAAGGCCAGTGGCACCGGTTCCTGCGAGGCATTGGCCAGTTTCGCAACGTCCTCTTTCACGCGTGTCACCAGTGCCGGGTTGCTCGGCGCGAAGTTGCTCGCGCCACTGGCTACCGTCGCAAACGCGCCTGCCGAAGGACGCGACTGAAACCACTCATCACCCGTAAACGACTGGGCGATGAGTGCCGAGCCGCGCACTTTGCCCGCCGCGTCGTACACCAGGCTGCCATTGGCCTGCGCCGGAAACGCCACTTGCGCAACCCCGGTGACTACCAGTGGATAGGCCACGCCGGTGATCAGGCTCATCAACACGATCAGGCTCAAGGCCGGACGCAATACATTGGACATCTGCACATCCTCAATCAGGTGAGGCTGCACGCCGACCGGCGTGCAGCACAGGCTTCAAACAAGGCCGAGTGCGACCAGCAGCATGTCGATCAACTTGATGCCGAGAAACGGCACAACGATGCCGCTCAGGCCATAGATCAGCAGGTTGCGACGCAACAGATGCGCCGCGCTGGCGGCCTGAACCCGCACGCCACGCAGGGCCAGCGGGATGAGCACAACGATGATCAGCGCGTTGAAGACGATGGCCGAGACAATCGCACTTTGCGGGCTGGCCAGTTGCATGACGTTGAGCACGCCCAGTTGCGGATAAATCGAGGCAAACAGCGCAGGCAGCACGGCGAAGTACTTGGCCACGTCATTGGCAATCGAAAACGTCGTCAGCGCACCGCGTGTGACCAGCAATTCCTTGCCGATCTGCACCACGTCCAGCAACTTGGTAGGGTCGCTGTCGAGGTCAACCATGTTGGCCGCTTCACGCGCGGCCTGGGTGCCATCGTTCATCGCCATACCGACGTCCGCCTGCGCGAGTGCGGGCGCATCGTTGGCTCCGTCGCCGCACATCGCCACCAGTCGGCCTTCGCCCTGCTCCTGACGAATTCGCTCCAGCTTTTTCTCTGGCGTGGCTTCGGCCAGCACATCATCGACACCCGCTTCAGCGGCAATGGCTGCAGCAGTCAATGGGTTGTCGCCAGTCACCATCACCGTGCGAATCCCCAGCTTGCGCAACTCCTCGAAGCGCTCGCGAATACCCGGCTTGACCACGTCCTTGAGATGAATCGCACCCAACAAACGACCGTTGGCGCAGACCAGCAGCGGCGTGCCGCCGGTCTTGGCAATCTTGTCGACTTCCCGCGCCAGGGCAGGCGGCAGGTCGCTACGCTGCATGTTGATGAAGGCCAGCAGCGAATCCACCGCGCCCTTGCGGTACACATGGCCCTGATAATCCACACCGGACAGACGTGTATCGGCGCTAAACGGTACAGCGGTTACCGAACTCAGGGTGGGCTCGTTCATCGGGTGCAGGTCGCGCAGGAACTCGACGATGGATTTGCCTTCCGCCGTATCGTCGGCCAGCGAGGCCAGCAAGGCGCCCTCGCCCAGTTCCTTCGGGGTCACGCCGGGTGCTGCGTAAACGGCAGCGCAGCGGCGATTGCCGAAGGTGATGGTGCCGGTCTTGTCCAGCAACAGCACATGCACATCGCCCGCAGCTTCCACGGCGCGACCGGACTTGGCGATCACGTTGAGGCGCACCAGCCGGTCCATGCCGGCAATGCCGATGGCCGACAGCAGGCCGCCAATGGTGGTCGGGATCAGGGTGACCAGGAGTGCTACCAGAAACACCAGCGGCAGGCTGCCCCCGGCAAAGTGGGCGAACGGCTGCAAGGTGATGACCACCAGCAGAAAGATCAGGGTCAGGCCGATCAGCAGAATATCCAGCGCGACTTCGTTAGGGGTCTTCTGCCGCTTGGCACCTTCCACCAGCGCAATCATGCGGTCCAGCGTCGATTCGCCGGGGTTGGTGCTGATGCGTATCAGCAGCCAGTCGGACACCAGCCGGGTGTTACCGGTGACGGCCGAGCGGTCGCCGCCGGATTCACGAATCACCGGCGCGGATTCGCCGGTAATCGCCGCCTCGTTGACCGCCGCGATGCCTTCGATGACTTCGCCGTCGCCAGGGATCATTTCCCCGGCGTCGACACGCACCACATCGCCCTTGCGCAACTCGCTGGCGTTGATGGTGCGCAGGCTGCCATTCTCATCGCGAATGCGCGCCTTGAGCCCTTCGCTGCCGGCCTTGAGGCTGTCGGCGCGTGCCTTGCCCCGTCCTTCGGCCAATGCTTCGGCGAAGTTGGCGAACAACACGGTGAACCACAACCACAGAGCGATCTGCACGCAGACCGAAGTCGGCACCTGCGGGTTGGGGATCACGCACAGCACGGTGGTCAGAATGGCAGTCAGTTCCACCACCAGCATCACCGGCGAACGCTTGAGCTGGCGCGGGTCGAGCTTGACGAACGCCTGCACCAGCGCCGGACGCCACAGGGCAGCGATGCCGGTCTTGGCTGACTCGCTGGCGGCCTGAGGCTCGGCAGTTTTTACAGCATCACGTCTTGAAAAATCAGTAGTGCTCATGATCGGTTCCTCAGAAACCCAGGCTCAGGTGTTCGGCAATCGGCCCCAGTGCCAGGGTCGGCAGGAAGGTCAAACCACCCACCAGCAAAATGGTGACGGTCAGCAGAGTGACAAACAGCAGGCCGTGGGTCGGGAAGCTGTTCTGACCCTGTGGTGCGGTTTTCTTCATGGCCAGGCTGCCAGCCAGTGCCAGCACCGGCAGGATGTAACCAAAGCGGCCAATGAAGATCGCCAGGCTGAGCATCAGGTTGTGGAACACGGTGTTGGCACTGAAACCGCCGAACGCCGAGCCGTTGTTTGCCGTGGCCGAGGTGTAGGCGTACAGCAACTGACTGAAACCGTGCGGGCCGGGGTTGCTGACCGCACCGGCCGGGCCAGGCAGGCTGGCAGCAATCGCGCCCAGCACCAGCACGCCGACCGGCATCACCAGCAGGGTGGCGACCAGCAGCCGGACTTCCTGCGCTTGCAGCTTCTTGCCGAGGTATTCCGGCGTGCGGCCAATCATCAGGCCGGAGAGAAATACCGCAATCAGTACGTTCAGCAGCATGCCGTTGAGGCCCACACCCACGCCGCCGAAAATCACTTCACCGACCATCATGTTGACCAGCGCAACCATGCCGGTCAGAGGGTTGAGGCTGTCGTGCATACCGTTGACCGAACCGTTGGAGGCCGCAGTGGTAGCGACTGACCACAGCACCGTGCCGGTGGTGCCGAAGCGGGTTTCCTTGCCTTCCAGCGGTGCGGTCTGCTCGACACCGGCGATGTTCAGTGCCGGGTTGGGCTGGTACTCGGTCCACAGCGACACCGCGCCGCCGATCAACAGCAGTGCCAGCATGCAGCCAAGAATCGCGCGGCTCTGGCGCATGTCCTTGACGTAGTGGCCAAAGGTGAACACCAGCGCTGCCGGGATCAGCAGGATCGACACCAGTTCGAACAGGTTGCTCCACGCCGTCGGGTTCTCGAACGGGTGCGCCGAGTTGACGCCGAAGAAGCCACCACCGTTGGTGCCCAGCTGCTTGATCGATATCTGGCTGGCCGCAGGGCCCATCGGCAGGCTTTGATCCGCGCCTTGCAGGGTCAGCGCATCAATGTAATGGCCGAAGTTCTGCGGCACGCCCTGCCAGACCAGAAACACGGCCAGCACGATACTGATCGGCAACAGCCCATAGAGCGTGGCGCGGGTCATGTCGGCCCAAAAGTTACCCAGGCTCTGCGACGAGCGACGGCTGATACCGCGACATAGCGCGACCAGCACGGCGAGACCTGTGGCAGCGCTGACGAAGTTCTGCACGGTCAGGCCGACCATCTGGCTCAGGTAGCTGAGCGACGCTTCGCCGCTGTAGGCCTGCCAGTTGGTGTTGGTGACAAAACTCATCGCCGTGTTGAAAGCCAGCGACCATTCCATGCCCGGTAGTTGCTGCGGGTTGAGCGGCAGCGCGCCTTGCAGCATCAGCATCGCGAACAGCACGACAAAGCCTGCCAGGTTGAACGCCAGCAAGGCCCACATGTATTGCTGCCAGGATTGCTCGGTTTTCGGGTCGACGCCGGAAATTCGGTAGCAGGCCCGCTCGACCGGCCCCAGCACCGGGCTCAGCCAGGTGCGCTCGCCTTCCATGACCCGATAATAGAAACGCCCCAACCAAGGCGCGGGTGCCAGCAGCAGGACCAGAAAGGCCAGGATCAACAGATAATCGTAACTGTGCATGATCACTCCTGACTCTGGTCGGCGCGCAACAGCGCCACCAGCAGATAGATGAACAGCCCGACTCCCATCAGCAGCGAGATACCATCCATAACGCTCATTGAAATTTCCCCCATCAGGCAACACCGATACGGCACAGGCCGCGTGGGGAGATTGTCCGCAGGCAGGGTGTAAAGGCGCGAGATCGACAGGCTGGTCGGGGCGTAAAGAAGCTGTAAAAAAGCGCTACAGCCTTGACGGCGCAAGGCCTTCGCGGACCTCCAGCGCTGTCATTTATGTCAGGTTCGCGTTGGGGATTGCGGGGGTATCGTGGTGCGGCGATCTTCAGGAAAAGGACTTCACCATGCTTCGCGACAACGGAAAACCACCCGGCACCACGCCGCCCTCCCACACCACACCCGCCACTGTCCAGTTGACCGTCAAGGAACGACAAGTCCTGGAATGGGTGGCGATCGGCAAATCCGCGTGGGAGATATCCCGTATTCAAGGGTGCACGGAAGCGACCGTGCACTTTCATACCAGCAATATCCGCCGCAAGTTCGGGGTGACGTCATTGAAGGCGGCGCTGGTGATGGCGATCAGGCAGGGGGTTATTTTGGTGGAGTGATGTAAAACGTATTTCAAGCTTTTGAGTTAAGCCGGGCAACAGTAAATCTGTTGTTGCCCGGTTATTCTGGGAAAACGCGTGCCATCAAGAATTCCCATCACCCAGGTAACTGCGCTGCGCTGTGGGAACTCTTATTCCATCTCTCTTTGCCAGAGCATTAGCCTGCGCTATCCTTTGTTGTTGAGCAGTGACAGCCTGATCAATATCAAACTCTTTCGCCGAGCGCTTGAACACATCTCTTGCATATGGAGTGATCGCTCGTTGCCCGACATTAGTTTTGGCAAACGTTGAAGCCTCGTACAGGTCCTGAAACGGTTGATAGTTTGCTTGTGCAGCTTTGTATTCGTTGGCGAGCCTTGAAGTATCAAGCCCTTTGGAAACTGCACGATCAAGTTTCGTCTGAACACTTTGCAGTTCCTTGAACGCGACATCCGATTTTACCGCCTTTCTCGCCACATGCTTGTCAATATTTACGACATCCTTAACCGTCACTCTACTTAATCGGGCTGACTCACCGTATCTGGTCTTGAGGAGGCTTTTGGGGATATTCTTGGCCGTCGAACTGAGAGGCGCCGTAAGAAGCCTGATCAACGCCCCCCAAGGACTATGCCCCGACGGATCCACCCTGTTCACCGGGTCCCCCTCGACATACGCATACCCATTCACCCCTCCCTTGCCAAACGGACTCCAGCTATCGGGACTGTTGAAGCGCATCAACACCGGGCTGTAGGCCCGATAACCATTCCCCAGCATTTGCCAGCCGCTATCCGCCTCGGCCAGTTCGCCATTGAACCCCAGTTTACCGAGTGGTGGAGCTTCACCGCTGGCATGGCCGTAGGCCGTATACCTCCTCCGATTGATCCCGTCGCCACCCACCTCGCCCAGCACACTGTCGCTGCCGTCTGTGGCAAGCAGCAGCGTGTGATCACTCTGCTGTTCGGCCAGCAGGTAGTCGTCGCCACGCATGAAGGTGCTCTGGACATGGCTGCCAAGTTGATTGGCCAGCCCTGCGTCGCTATAGAAGCGCAGGTCCCTGTCGTCGCCACGGGTCTCCCCGGTCAGTTGGTCCTGGGGGTCATACTGGTAATGAATGCCGGCCGAGGGCGTGCCTACTTCGATCAGGCGGCCGAGGGGATCGTATTTAAGCGTGCGCCCGGCTTCGTCGGTTTTGAGGTTGCCGTCCAGGTCGTACTCAAGTTTGATTTCAGACGGGTAGTATTTATCGTTAGTGTTCATCACCCGGCTCAACTGCACCGGGTCGTCACCTTCGTAAAAATACCTGGCATTGTTGCTCTCGACATTGCTGTTGTCGTCGCTGCCGTCATTGAAGCGGGTCGTGACGACCGTCAGGTTGTTCGCGCCATCGAAAGTGAAAACCTGCGCGCGGAGGGTCCTGCCATAGGGGTCCACTGGCCGCTGAGTTCCCGTGCATTGGTATTGACCCAGGCGACCGGACGTATCGTAAAGGTAGGTTTCGTCACGGAGTGTTTCAGTGCCTTGGCGCAGGATACGCTGGACCATGTTATCCACATCATCATAGACCTGAACCATCTGTTGCTCGACGCCGTCGAGGTCAAATGTACGCTTTACTTCCCGACCCAGATCATCATATTCAAGGCTGATCGCGACGGTTCTCTCGCGGCTGCCGTCGGTCTTGTCGGTGGTGGTGATTTTTGCGAGGCGACCAAAGACAGTGTCGTAGTCGAACGTTGAATAGACCTCACCCAGCGAGGTTTCGTAAAGACGACCGCAGCTGTCATAGCGGTTGACCTGCTCCTGTCCCAGTACGTCGGTGTAAGACAGCAGCAGGCCCAATCGGCTGTAGCTGTAGAACATGTCGTAGGTCTTGCCTGCCGAGGTGCGCTTCTCGCTTTTCAGCGAGCCGGTGCTGTAATACTCGCGATCCAGTATCTCGTCCTGCTCCGAGGAATGAAGCAGACGAGCATTCTGCTTATCGTAACTGTAATCGGCAGCCACACCCGGCTCCGCAGTCCGGACAGGCCCGGACTCTTTCAGCGGATCAACTTCGCAGGTGGTTTCAGGTTCAGGCACAGCTTCGGACTGCACCCTGCGCCACGGCTCATCGCCCACCTGGGGCTTGTATTCGTAGTCGATTTTCCGCTTGCTGGGCAGGGTTATCGTTTTGGGTTGCAGCAGACCGGGGTCGTAAACAAGCGTACGTTTACGACCCCCGGTGACAGAGCTGACCAGACGATCCAGCCCATCGAACTCCTGCTCTCCCAACACAATGCTTTTGCCGTTGTGCTCGATGCCGATACTGACGGGCAAGTCTTCGCTGCTGTAGCCAGCATAGCTGCGACGCACGATGGCCCTGCTTGGCAATGTGGACTCGATCACCCGATCAAAGACGTCGTAAACAGAGGTGGTGCGCCGCTCGCCGCCCGCTTCCCCGACAATTTCCTCGACACGGCGGCCAAGGCCGTCGTAATGGTACTGGCTCAGACTGACCGAGTTTTCAGCCTGATCCTTTCGCTCGCTGCGGGTCGGCTGTTCGAACAGGTTCATCCAGGTCTCGGTGAACTCGCTTTTACCGCCACCGTTGCCTTCGATCCAGCTACGTTGAATCGGGCCCTGCGATTGCGCCGTACCAATAGGGTCGGTCTCTTCGAACGTCTTGACGCCATCCGGCCCGGTGACGCAGCGCTGCTTGCCCCAATCGTCGTATTCGAAGACGCTCTTGAGCGCCAGATCCTGCTGGCCCAGCCAGTCAAACTCGGTCTCACTGACCATAAGCCCCCACGCATCATAAACAGCCTCGTAGGTCTGTCGGGGCTTATCGGCGCGTGCAGGATTATCTGCGTCATCCCGTTCCTCACAGACGACTCGGTTGAGGCCATCGAAGTGGCTGCAGGTTTTTACCCCTTTGACGTCGATGAGCGTCTGCATGGCCTGATCAGTCGCGTTGGCACATAGCTGATACTCGTAACTTCTGGTCGCGTTGTAGGTTTCATCATTTGGTGCCACGGTTTCACTCAGCACACGTCGCAGGCTGTCGTAGACATAACGAATTTCCACGTTGTTGAACCGCCCCGGGTTTCTCGGAGACTCCAACCTTTGAGAGGATGGAGCGATGAAAAAACTACCGAAGTATTCCCCAGAGGTCCGTGAGCGGGCCATCAGGATGGTTTTCGAACACCTTCCTGAGTACGAGTCGCAGTGGGCCACCATCAGTGCCATTGCCCCCAAGATCGGCTGCACGCCCGAGACATTACGGCTGTGGGTTCGCCAATCTGAGCGCAACAGCGGCCAGCGTGATGGGCTGAGCACAGTCGAACGTGAGCGAGTCAAGCTCTTGGAGCGTGAGAACCGTCAGTTGCGTCAAGCTAACGAGATCTTGCGTAAGGCCTCAGCCTATTTTGCCCAGGCGGAGCTCGACCGCCCATTCAAACGATGAAGACGTTTATTGATGAAAACCGCCAGTCTTACGGGGTCGAGCCGATTTGCAAGGTGTTGCCAATCGCCCCGTCGACGTACTACCGGTACGCTGCTCAGCAGGCTGACCCCAGCCAGCAGTCAGCGCGTGCGCAGCGTGACCAGGAACTGGGTGAGCACATCCAGCGAGTCTGGGATGAGCACTTCCAGGTATATGGCGTGCGCAAGGTCTGGCGACAATTGCTGCGTGACGGACTGCAAGTCGCCCGCTGTACGGTGCAACGTCTGATGGGAGAGCTGGGCCTGCAAGGCGTGGTACGCGGCAAGCCCGTCAAGACGACGGTCAGCGACCAAGCCAGGCCGTGCCCGCAGGATCATGTCAACCGTCAGTTTGTGGCTGAGTGCCCGAACGCCCTATGGGTATCGGACTTTACCTACGTCAGTACCTGGCAGGGTTTTGTTTACGTGGCCTTCATCATTGATGTCTTTGCCCGATTCATCGTCGGTTGGAAGGTGTCCAGTTCAGCGCGTACCGATTTTGTACTCGATGCACTGGAGCAAGCCCTTTACGCCCGTCGCCCAGTCAAGCAGGGTGGACTCATTCACCACAGTGACCGTGGCGTGCAGTACGTGTCCATTCGCTATACCGAGCGTCTTGTCGAAGCCGGTATTGAGCCATCGGTCGGGAGTGTCGGTGACTCTTACGACAATGCTTTGGCTGAGACCATCAATGGTCTTTACAAGGCTGAAGTGATTCATCGACGCTCTTGGCCCACACGGGGGGCGGTGGAGCTGGAAACCCTGAAATGGGTGGACTGGTTCAATCACCGCCGCCTGCTGGAGCCAATCGGTCATATTCCACCGGTCGAAGCAGAAGCAATCTATTATCAGCAACTCACCGAGTCTGCCCAGGTGGCATGACTCAAACAAAAGGGTCTCCGAGAAACCCGGGGCGGTTCATTGTTGTCGTCGCGATTGAGCAAGGGTTCGCCATCGAGCAGAGAATCCTCCAGCGTAATGACCTTCTTCGCGCCATCGAAGCCGGTTACGGTCTGTACGGTTTGCAGCACTGTCGCGGCATAACGGCTGCTCTCAGGGACGCTTTCGGGAGTGTTCTCGGGAGCACTTTCAGTGGTGTTCTTGGGGAGGCGCACAGGAATGCTGTAGGCGTACGCTGTGCTGGTCACCTTTCCACCCATGATCACTTGCTGCAATTTGAGCCGACCGTGCAGGACTGCATTGTTCGGCTCATCGAAGTATTCGTAGGTCGTGCGTTGCTGTTCCTGCTCACCGTCAGGGGCCTGCATCAGTAACGTCTCGCTTTGCGGTGCAAGCCATTTCTGTAGCTGGCCGCCACCCACTGCTGGCAACGCAAGGTAGCGATAGCGGGTGATCAGGACCGGTGCCTTGCCGTAGCCGGATATCGCCGGGGTGACCTTGCTACTTTTCATCCAGCGGACGAAGCCTTCAGGGTCCTTCGGGCATCCGTCCTCGCCGTCGGCCAGATACCACTCACTGGCCTCGACCACACCGTTGGCCTGAGTCTGAGTGAGCAGATTACCGTGCTTGTCATACGTGCTGCTGACAGTCTCACTGCGCGGCACACTGCCGTCTGACGACAGCCGCCAGGTGGTCTGGACCTCTTTGGGCAGCTGACAGTAGGCAATCTGAGTCGAAAAGGGTTCTCCCGGCTCGATGTAGTAACGAGTGTCCACCTGCATGACGCTAAGGTTCTTGCGCGTGGTTTCTCGAGTGAGCAGGTGAAACTGGTTGAAGGTTCGTTCGATGCTGCGCTCGGCATCAGCCTTGCCCGCGACCTCGACACGCAATGTTTCGGTCGACGAGTACTCGTATAGCTCCGCCCCGCGGTACAGATACAGATTGTCCAGACCATTGTCTTCCCAGGCGATATCCAGCCCTGCGCCCAGAAAATTATGCTCGCGCCCGAAACTGTCCTTGTAAGTGTAATAAACGTCCATTTGCGCCTGCCCCAGGCCGGGCGTCGTGCGATGGCGCGTGACTCTGGGGAGAGGCGCGCGTTCCGCCCTCTCAGGAAACTGATGGCCGCTGTCGGTATAAAAGATCTCTTCCCGGCCGCCAGCGGGTGTTTCCACCGCCGTCATGCATAAATGCTCACGGATCGTGTTGTATACAAAACGCCAGGAGGCAGCATTGTCGGTCGGCAATTCGATACGGTTGACACGGTGATCCGATCCACCCAGCACCATCACGAAGGTCGCATCGGGGCCCTCGCCAGTGGTCATACGCAACTTCACCGACGTTGCGTCGCGGCTGATGCCGAGCAGGAGCTGACCCGAGTCATCCTTGATTTCGCTGAGCATTTGATGCCCGCCGAAAGAAGCGTAATCCAGCGTGATACTGTGACCTTCAGGGGCGAATACGCGCACCGGCAGCGCGACTCTGTTGGTGCCGCTGCCGCGCATTTCGAGCTGCTCCACCAGACCGGACTTGTGCATCACCCGGTAGTGATTATCGTCCTCCTTGTACAAGTGGAAGCTGTCGATTTTCTTTTCCGACATCAGCATCTGGCCGTCGCCGGTGCCATCGACCTTGAATGTCTCGCCGCTGCTCAGCGATACGATCTGCTTACCCGGATCGTACTGCGACAATTGCAGGTTCCAGCCAAGACCAAAGCCGCTGTCCTGACGGTTGAGAGGATTATAGTTGAGTGCCAGTGGCATGCCCGGGCCACGCAATCCGTTGGTTTTGACATCGGGCAGGGTGATCGCCACCGTGTACTGCCCGGTGCGGGGGTCAACGCCGCTCTGTACATAACTGAGAAAGTTGAACGCGTTGGAGTGTACGGAAGTCGATGCTGTCATGTTCCATGAACCTCGAACTTTATGTATTAAGATAACCGCCGCCCACGGGGGCGACGGTTAAACAGGCCTGACACGTTCAGTTGTACTAACAGCTAATCCGATACATCGACACGCACGCAGGACAACTTGCCTTTTATATTTTCATCACCGTCATACGCCTTGATCACAAGAACGCCGCGACTGACGATGGTGCCGACCGGTTTGCTTCTGAGCTGGTCGATGGATATCCAGGGTGTTGTAAGGGGGTCGATATAAGTCTCGAGCCCAAATACCCAGCCTCCCGAATCATTACAATCTCTGGATTCCAGGTATATCTTCATGGCTGAGCGCACATTATCCAGCTTGATAAAACTCATCTCATCGTTCGTGCACTCATGATCTTCTTTGTTGAGATAAACCGTGTCGTCCTTGGCGGTAAAGGTGCAGTTCTTGCCTCCGCCATCAGCGTTTGCTGCGAGCATGATCAGTCGAACCGCCTGTGCCGGGGGCTTTGGCACAGGGCTGTGGGACGGGACGAGCGTACAGCCTGTCAAACCCGCAAGCACTACACACGCAAAGGTTTTACTTAGCGCATTCATAATAATAATGACTCCCTGTCGGTGTGTGGCATCAATGCCTCATTCGGGCTTCTATACCGAATAGAGGGTATGCATGAGACGGTTGCGCCTGCCGACGCCGGTGGCCAGAAAACCGATTCGTCGTTTATGGGCATTGCCCTGCTTATCGAGCAACAGGACTGCTATTTCCCCCATCAATTTGTCGCGTGCGAGGTGACCTGCCGGGATATATTCAAGGCCCCGGAGGCGGTGCAGGCTGATGACCAGTTTGCCGGTCTCGAATAAGGACATCTTGACGTCAATGTCCAACGTGTGAACATCCCCCATCACGTCCTGGAGCGCTTCGTCAAAGTTCACCTTGCTTACATCACCGATAACCGCAGGGTCGTCGAAAATAAAACCCGTCCAGCTGAACATTTTTTCTTCTTTCTGCTCGCTCTCCCAGAGAATGATCGACGTATTGATCACGTCACCGTCAGGCTTGGAGGGCAGAAACTTCAGCGTCTCGAAGTTCACCCATTGCCGGGTATCGGGGTTAATGAAAGCCAGCGTCCAGTAATCAGTGGTCTCGAACTGGTAATCGAAATGCACATCCTCCCCAAAGTCCGGAGCCCCACTCAACGGCGGATCAACCGGAGGATCTCCGCCATCCCCATGTGCACGCCGCGGAATGAAGGTGTAATTGCGGGCATCGAACCTGGGCAAGTGTCGCGGGGTGATTTCAACCTTGCTGTTCATCTCTTCAATCATCAAAGAGGTCCACCAATTGGCGTTGTCATCCTGAAATTTCGCGTGGAAGACGCCGATGAAACCCGATGCCGCCCGGCTGTGCAGGAAGAAGTTCTGCGTGATTGTCCGTGACGCATCCAGGCCCGATTCAGCAGCCAAGACGCCGGCCCCGGATAGCTCGAAGCGGTTATATTGACTGCGCACGCGCCACTCTTGGCTATCCCCCTCGGGTATGCCTTCAAGATGGGAGAGTACTGACTCGATACATTGATTGGATTCATCGTATACCAGACGCATGGAGGCCCTTTCGGTGGGACTCAGCTCGTACTCGATGCCGTTGTGCGGCGTTATCTGGGTCTTGATCTGCAGCCTGAGTTGCTGATAACCGTTGGGGTACAGATTGCCTGTATTACCGTAAGGCGATGACGAGCCAGGAACCGTGACGATAAACATCGACATTTCTTGCCAACTTTCTTCATCGATGACTTCGGATAATTCGATGACGCTATAGCCGTACGCCATAACCACCCCATTGCTCAGCACTTCACAGCTCACCACGCTACTGGCGACAAGCGCCTCATCGGGCGGCATGAAAAGCCCCTGCCGATCAACAGTGCCAAGCCCACCCACCACTTTCCAGCGCCGCTCAAGCCCGGGCAGCAGTGCGCTGTCATCGTGTAAATGCACCGCTACCTTGGGCCGTGCTCTGGGTACGAAAGACGGCTCGATACGCAGCGTTTGCTGCCCGTTGGCAATAAGCACCGTAGCGATACCACGGTCATTACCCAACGCCTCTATCTGTTGCACCGCCAGTGCTCTTTTTCCGGACCTGGCATCCGGACTGAAGAGCGCGCCCTTGCCGGCCTCACTCAACCTGCCAAGCTCGGGGTCCAGCAACGCCCAGCTCACCGGGCTGCCGTCAAGCGTCGAAGCCGCCAGCGAGACCGTTTGCAGCGCAGCCCCCCCTGGCACTACCGTTACACGTGGCGCCAACTCCATGCTGCGTGATACCACACCCACCAGCGCCGAGACCTTGACGACAGCGCCTGACTCTTCATACGTGGCTGTGATTACCACGCGCAGCGCGTCATGGCCGATCGCCTCAATACCCGCCGCCGTGTAGACGCCGCTGGAAGAGATGCTGCCGCTTCCGGTAGCCAGGTGGCTTTGAATGCTTAATGCACTCCAGCTGGTGGCCGGTACTTCTTCGCCTTGCGGGTTGTGCAGGACAAATCGCTGAGTCTGCCCGGCCTTCAGGGTCGAAAACAGGGGTGTAATGCTGGCCTGTGTCGAACGAAGGCTGCCAAACAACAGCAGGTCATGTGGACGGTATTGCTCAATTGGTTCGAATACGCGTCCACAGGTGAACTTCAGGCAGTCCGCCACGTGCAGACGTTCACGCTCGATCATCGACTGAGTCTCCTGCGAGAGCATCAGCACCGTGCCGTAGATTGGCTGACCATCTGCCCCACGATCATCAGGTATCGGATAAACGAAATCATCTGTCGGCGCAAACACGCCTTCAGCGTCGCCATCCTGCGCGCCCATGAACAGCACAAGCGCGCCATCACCGGTAGTAGTGTCCATACGCGCATCGCTTGAACGCGGCGCAGCGCGGGTAACAAGCCGCAAGCTGGCTGGCGTCTGAACATGATAGCGATTGAGCTGTGCCTGCAGCACAGAGAAAACCCGGCGATGAAGTGCAATCTGCTTAAACTCCTCAGCAAAGAAATCTGCCAGCCGCAGATTGATCACATCATCGAAGCCCCCCAGATTACAGGCAATGTCAACCCCGCCGGCCAGATCGAGCAGCACATGCCCCTCCTCCCCCACGAAGAGGTCAACAGTCATCGCCAGCCTGAAGCCCATGGGCTCGCTGATGATGAAGCTGCCGGACACGGTAGTTACACTCCCCTCCGGCTGATGCAAGCCGCTGTAACGGCCAGACACGATGTTCATCGTGACGAGGACACTGCTGGAGCCCGGCGAGTCAGGCAGAAACGACAGGACCGGCACGCCCAGCTCGACCTGTTTCAGACGAACAGTGTCGCCTTGTCGCTCATCCACCACGATGTCGCCGGTGAACAACGGCAAGAAGGCCAGATCCTGATAGCGTTCGATGTATTGTTGCTCTATATGCCGGTTGAGCTCGCTGCGACTGACCGCCGCGACGGCTCCCCAGCCTTGGGTCAAGGTACCTGCACCCGCTCGCTGCACGATACCGCTCAATGAACGGGGCATTGCAGTAGCCGCCGTGCCCTCCGCTGTCCCGGTCAGTGCCTGCAACACACCGGAGGAACCACTCAATGGCAGCGGCAGAATCAAGTGCCCGGCCATTGTGCCAAAATACTCGTCTTCAAATTCTGCAAACACGACAACGTAGCGTTCGGGTGCTTTGGCATCACTGCTGTACACACCCGTGGCGTCTATAGAGCCCGGCCCATCAATACTCCAGGTGACTGGAAGGTCACGGCCATTGACGACGACTTTCAGCTCGGCACGCTGATCATTGACGCTGGCAAGCGTTATGAACAGCATCGGAGGGTGGCGAACGACCAGTACCTGAATCGATTGGGTGTGCTGATCGTCGCTGACCGTTATTGTGTCAAGGACATAGGTATTCCCTGGCCCCCCTGCACCGGCGACGTAAAACTTCTCATGCGATGCATCTACGCCGTCCTCAAGCGTCCCGCTTTCTCCGGCTACCGGATCGACCACCGTCCATTTCAGGCTGGTTGCACGCGAACTGCGTGCTGTAAGCGCTACCCGCTGACCGTGATTACACACCTGAATCAACGGGCTGACGCTGACGCTGCTGGTGAGCACCGTCACCACAGCGGTACTGTAATGCCCCGACACCGGGTCCATCGCCTTGATCAGTACACGCTGAAAGCCCTGCTTTGCGGGCAGCGCTGCGGGCGCCGTATACCGACCCTGCTTATCGATTTCTCCCAAACCTTCAGTACCGTCATCCGATGGATCTTCCAGGGTCCAGACGATGCCCGACCGCGCAGGCTGGGTGGTCAATTGCAGCGCTTCTCCCGTAGCGATCAATGCCTGGTGCCCGGCGATACTGAACGTCGACGCACCGGGATCGATGCGTCCGAACACGACCTGGTCATAAGGCAGGCGCTTGAGTACAGGTTGTAACACTTGCTCGTCAGGCAATAGCCAGCCGCCCAGAAAACGCTCGGCGCCAGTTGCATCCAGGGTTTTGCTCAACCCTTGCAGCAACGCGTGTTTGACGGTGTAGGCCACGAAACCGTTGACCTGCTCCAGCTCCCCGGAACTCAGGTTGTCCAGTGTTCCTGGAACGGCGCTGACTTCATGGTCGAACAGGTAAGGTGTATAAAGATGCCCTTCCACTGCCTGACCATCCGACCCACCTTCGGTCAGATGAAACTCATGCCTGAGGCTGATGTTGAAGGTAGCGTTGTGCGATTGCCATTCATCGCTGTCCAGCGCTCTGTAGCGAAAGCCCAGCGTGCAGGGAAATTCCCAGGTCTGCGTGGTCTGGGCGTACTCGAAGTCAATGGTCAGGGGATGCTGGGCGTTGAAGGCCTGAACGCTGAACGGTTCCGATTCAAAGACGAATTCCGCGCTGCGATATTCTCCAGCCGGAACTGCAAACGTGCCGGCCTGAGCGACCATCCGCTGCAGCGGTTTATCGTCCGGAACGCTGAAGCTGAAGTCAGGCGCTTGCAGCATTTGTATCACCGCATGGCCAAAGGCAGCACGGTGCAGTGCGTGAGAGGAAAACACAGCGGTCGCCGAGTACGACTGCTGAGCATCGTTGGGAATCAGGTAACGGAAGTCGGAGTCGCCACCCGGAATCCCGCCCGTCACGCCGTATTCCATGGTCGCGAACAGCAGTAACGCGCCTTTTTTATGGACTGATACAGCATCGGGGCTTTCAAGCTGTGATCGCACATCGATTCTACGTACATTGAGCAATTCGTTGCTCTGCTCGTTGAAAATACCCAGCCTGAACTGCTGCTCATGATTTTCCGGGTTGCTGAACCAATCCTGAAAAAAGTCGCCGATCTTCTCTCGTTCGGTAGAACCGCCCGGAAAATCCAGTGAAAGATTTTTAGCCAGACCAAGGTCCACCACCAGATCCGCGCTTTGACTGCTCAGTTCCAGATCGAAATCCAGGCCTGGCGCGTTCAGTGGGTCGTAGGCTGCGATTCTGTGAATATTGTGTTGCCCTTGAGCGTTCTCTATCACGGTATGCAAACCGGCGATAACTGAAATGCGCCAGGCCAGCAGCGAATTCTCCAGAACGCTGTGCTTGAACGACAAGCCTGGTGGCCCGAGAACGCAGCCCGAGAAAAAATGGGAATCAAACGTATCGGGAATCGTGATACTTCCGTCCGGCACCGGACGCGACATTCCCTGAGCCAGACTCTGTTGGTAAACATGGTCGAGGAGCTCGTTGACCTTGTCGCCATCCAGAGCAATGATCGCGTCCCAGCCTCTGAGACGCGTGGTATTTTTCATCCATGCCAACAGACTTTCCGCTGAATAACCAGCCATGACATCACCTCCTGTGATGTTGATATATATATATAAGACCGATGTGCCTTGGGTCAGGACGCTGGGACTTCTTTGCCCTTCATCAATTCCAGCTCCTTGGCGAACCCGCCCACTGGTAGCGGCAATATGATATGCCCCTCCATGACGTCAAAGACTGGATGATCGGCCTCGGCAAAAATAAGCACAAACCGGTCAGTCGACGAGATGTCGGGGGTGTACAAGCCGTCACTGATGCTCCCGCTCCCGGCGCCTACTCTCCATCTGACGCCAGGCAGCGCAACGGCATTGGCAAACGCTTGCAGTTGAACCTGATCAGCACGAATGGTCACAACGTCCATGGGCTTGCCGACCTTCGCAACCTCCAGAACTTCAGAAACCTCCACGGTTTTTACGACTTTCACGGTCAACAGTGGGGTTTGATGCTTTACCAATACCCACGACGAAACACTCGCCTGCCCGCTGGTCACGACTATCTGATCCAGGACATAGGTTTTGCCGGGCACCTTGTGCGCCGCGACGTAACGGTGATCACCATCAGCCAGTGCACTGCCCTCCAGAACACCGCTTTCGCCGGGAACCGGATCCTTGAGCGACCAGTGCATTTCTTCTGTGCCGAGCGAACCTGCCTCGAGCTCCACAATCTGCCCGGCGTCACACACCTGAATCAACGGATTGACGGTGATCGGGTTGGTCACGATCGTGACCAGTGCCGAACTTCGATAGTTCGAGTTCATGTCAGTGGCCGTCACCCGAACACGCGTGAACGCAAGCTCGGTCAAAGAGGCTTCCGGCGCGTAATACCGGCCGGTGCCATTGATGGCACCGAAGTTCTGCGCATCGCCCTGCAGACGTTCGACACTCCAGGTCACATTCGCACCCGGCGGTTGAATGGAGAAGGTGGTGGAACTGTCGACCACCATCAGATGCTCCGCCGGGCTGACGACAAAGTCTGCCCCGGAACTGTTGATGCGGCCGAAGGCGGCTATGTCTCTGGGCGCACGCAATACATCAGGCACAATGGCTTCGTTGAAATTGAGATCGATACTGTCCCGGATGAACGAACTGATCGGCACACGAGTAGCGAGTTTGCGTGCCAGTGCGGCTTTGATGTCGGACTCGAACGGGTCCTTGTTCAACTTCTCAAAATTGCTTTTTACCGCCGCTATTAAAAACAGTAATGAAAAGCTGTTTGCTGGTGGAGGGATCTCCACGAAAGTCAGGCCATCGATGATGGTGTTTATCGTGAGGCTGGGGATCAAAACCAAGTCGTTGTTTTCCTCGGCGAAGGTATAAATGCACCGTACATCGACCGTGACGACCTTGCTCATGACCAGCAGCGCCCCATGGCCTGGCAACGTAAGCACAACGCCGGGGGTTGCTTTGGACTTCCAGGTCAATGCCACCGTGCCATCGGCAATGAGCTCCACAGACAAAGGCGTGCTCCCCAACGCATCAAGCCAGGTCTCGGTTTTGTAAACATTTGCCAGGACTGACACGCCATCGATTTGAACCTGGACATCCTGGCTGCTCGACTCGGACGTCTTCAGTCTGCCCGACGTGGCAGTCGCCTTGACCAGTCGGCCGGAGCCATCATGAACAGGTTTGAACACAACGCCTTCAATAACCGAAGCAATGGTCTTGGTCACTTCACCTATGAACAGTGCCGCCTTGAACGTACGCTCCGCACTGAACAACACGGTGGCCGAGTAATCTTTCCCGACATCATCCGGTATCAGGTATTGGTACTCTACCGGGATGTCGCCGCCTTCCTGACTGCCTTCCAGACGAATGAACACCAACACGGCCCCGTCGCCGTAGTTGGCGGCATGCGGGTCGAGAGGTGCAGCGGGATTGGTCTGGGTGCGCAGTTTGAAAGACTGTGGGTGCATCAGATTATTCGTGCCACGCTTGATCACGCCAAGCGTCCATATGCGCTCCTCGTCCGGCAACGCATTGAACAAGGCTTTGAAAAAAGCTCCGCCGAGTGCCCGGTCAGTCCTGTCAGCCGCGAAGGTAAGAATGAAATTGTCACTGTCCTTGAGGTCGAGCCGCAGCCGGCCATCGCTCTCGATATTGCCCGGGACCCTTTCCAGCGCGAGATCCAGTGTCAGCTTCGGACCTTGCAGCGCATCGATATGGATGACCCTGTAGGCTTCCCAATTATCGACGTTATTCTTCATCGTCAATTGGGTTCCGCCCAGGATCGAACAGGTCAATGTTGCATGAGACTGACCGAGGTTATCGTTCGAGAAGGCCAGCCTGGGCGCATCCAGAATAAAATTGTGAATGCTTTCTTTAAACCCTTCGCTCAGTCTCACCTCTCCGCTCACAGGCTTTAGATAGGTATCCGACGAAAAACGCGCGACATACTCCTGAAGCAACAGGTTATTCACCTTGCCTCGGGCCATTGCAGCGATGGAGTCCCAACCCCACATAACATTATTGTCGAGGTCTTTCATCCACTCGGTCAGGTGGTTCAGCGTGTTATTGGCCATGGGGTTACGTCCGTGTATGTGTGGGATCATGCCAGTGGCTGTTGCGTCCTGCGCCAGCCCGCCGGCCTGTAAAGAATGACCGTCCAGTGCGATGAAATCGATAGACGGAAACTGTGTGTAAGTCGCCCCGTCATCAAAGCTGACTTCAACCGTCACGGTGTTGGTCAGAGTTTTTCTCTGCAGACTCTCCAGAAAGTCCCTCGGGATGATCACCGACACCTGCCTGGATTGGTATTCCGCCTCACTGAGCGGTTCGGCTGCGCCGGTACGTAGCCCGACCGCTTGTGGCGAACCCGATTGTGACAAGCCAATGGCCTTGATTCGTACCCGTTGCCCGGGTGCCATGTAGGGCCAGGATGCGAGGTCCAGACCCGCACCTTCTGACGGCACAAGGTCGAGGTAAAGCAGGGTATCGGTAATGCGTGGTCGCATGATCTGGATAACCGGCCAAACGCCGACAAGGCCTCTGACTTCCAGTTTGAATACCGGCGAAGTGCCTGACTGCGACAGCGAAACGACCTTGTAATACACCTCTACCCACTTGCCCATATTGGCCGGAACCGCCGTGGACGGGATGATGAACAGGCGCGGATCGTCTGGTGAAGGATCAGCGATAAAGCTGCCCGTGCTTGTATTGCCCTCCCAGTGCATCTGTACCGTGGAATCGTCACCGATGAAAGCATCGTCCGGTATGCGAATTTTCACCCCGTTCTGCAGCAACGAGGCATAGATATAGCCCTTTACTCCCCATTCTTCAGCGCTCTCGATCTGGGCGTCGTCGATAACGGGCACAGGAAGATCGAGCGGAAGACTCAGCATGACCTTGCGCGGCAACGAACTGGCGGCATGGCCTGGTCGCGCGTACTGATACACCAGCTCGATTTCCTTGCCGTTATTGGCGCAAAGCCAGGCATTCGCCAGCGAGAACTGCAGTACGCCACTGTCGAGATTGGATATGTCGGCCCTCAGGGTCTGCACCAGCATATTGCCGCTGGAAACGTAAACCACGACATCGTCATCGATCTGCATGCCGAAAGGATCGATCAGCAGGGTGATGCCGTCAGGAAAGGCTTCCGGATCCAGTGAGCCACCGTTGAAATCCTTGATCCTCAATGGCGGCAATAACGCCGCTGACGGTGCGACGATGGCCAGTGACTGGGTGACTGAATCCGTTATAAATGTGGAATCGGCATACTCGATGCAGTAGCTCATCAGCGCGACGCCATTTTCAATTGACAAAAATTCGCCAGCGGTTATCGACCACCGCAAAGGCTGGCCCACCTCGTTCCCAGTCAATAACCGGGACTCGACCAGAGGGTACAAGGAGCAGCCGTCCTCGAAATAAAGATCCAGTGTGAGGGTCACTCTGTCGCCCTCGCGCATGGCCAGATACGGCGGCGTCACGATCGACACCTGACTGAGGCCCCACAGCAGGTCGGGATCAAGCTTCAGATCGTGAGACTCCTTGCATTGCGGCACCCCCAGCCCGGCAGCCGTTGGTGGACGTTTGCCAACATAGAAAAACAGTCGCCGGGACTCCTCGACGCTACCTTCGACTGTGTACGAGTAAAACACCCAGCCCTTGTCAAGCCTCATCAGCAACGGGTTATTGATCATCAGCGGCATGCCTTCAGGCTGCAGCCCCCTAACCTCGATAAAATCGCCGACATAGTCGTCCACTGCGCCCTCAGCGCCACAACCTCGCCAGTTGGGCATGAACAGATCGCCGTTCGTGATCCCTGGATAGTCGATCCAGGTGAGCAGGTCGGCGCTGCCCAACTGATCCAGGTCGAGGTAATTCCCGGGCTGCTGCAGGTCGGGCACCTTGGGGGCGGGAAAATCCAGCGCCATGAGTGAGACTCCTTTCTCGTTTCCGCCTGAATGGGTGTATCGCAAGGGTTGCCCCTGCAAATGCGGATAGGACTTTTTTACGCCGGTGCTCACCAGTTGCCCACTAGCACTACTGCTAGGTTGTTGCCCGGATACGGACTGTTAGGGTTAGGCAAGACCTCCAGCCACACGGACGCCTCAGGGAGTTCAGGCTTGGGGGGCGTCAATGACCAGAGCGCAAGGACTGCACAATTGTCAGACACCGCTGCGCTTGTCCCGCATCAATCAGCGAGGTCCGCTCCATGGCTGCTTCTACTTCCGTGCACTCCAACGCGTTCAATTTCATGAGTTGTCTGAAAAGCGGCGTTGACCCGCGCACCGGGCTGTACAACATATCGATCAGCATGCCCGAACTGCAAAGCAATGACCTGCGCGGACCAGGGTTCCGACTCGACCTGTCCTACAGTCAGCTAAATACGCTGGACAGCGGCTATGGCAAGGGCTGGAATCTACAGGTTTCGCAATACAACCCTGCCACTCAGATCCTGTCCCTCAGCACAGGCGAGACCTTCCGGGTCGACGGCACCGGCAGCAACGGCCTACGGACGATGAGCGAGAAAAAAATTGACACCTTCCACTTCTACAAGCGGGACGATACGTCCTACCGGGTGGTGCACAAATCAGGTCTGGTGGAAATCCTCGAGTTGCACATCAGCGGCAATAAAAGAATGGCCTGGGCGGTGAAAATCATCGCGCCGTCCGGGCACAGCATCACGCTCAAGCACAAGCCGTTCAACAGCAGCACCTACAGGCTTGCTTCGATCACTGACGACCTGGGTCAGACACTGTTGGAAATTGCACGCAGCGACGATTTCGTCGAGCTGAAGCTGCATCCGTATGAAGGCATTGGCGGTGCTCCACTGGCGCGCTTTTTGATGACCCTCGCCGGCACCGACAAACGCGTATCGCGCATCACCCTGCCCACCGAGAATAATGCGTCATGGCGCTTTGAATATACCCCGAAGAACGACCAGCAATTGTGCGTGAAGCATGTAGAGACACCGTCTGGAAGCAGCGAAGATGTTTACTACCAGGATGAAGGCCATGCGTTTCCATCCAGCGCCGCTCGCCAGCCCATACCCAGAGTGACCAGGCACGTCATCGATCCCTGCCTCGGTCAGCCAAAGGTCGATGTGCGATATACCTACAAGGACGGCCAGCAACGCTCACGAAATTTTCTCGGTGCAGGGCTGACCATCGCCTGGGAAGACAACGGCCTGGACAACCTTTACAAAACCTTGCAGGACTACAGCTATGTCTGTACCGAAAGCCTGTGGGTCGACAGCAAGGCCGTGCGCAGCATAGAGCGGACCTTCAACCGCTTTCACTTGCAGACCCTTGAAGTCACCACCCAGAACAACAACCAGCAAACGGTCACGACCGCCTATAACATTCGGCCGGGCGAGCGTTACTGCATGCAGCCCAACAATTGTCAGCTACCCAGCGAAGTCACCACCCGTTGGCAACGGCTGGACGAGCCTGAGCGGACGCGCACAGAAACCGTCACCTATACCTATGACCTTTACGGCAATCCGCTGGTGCATACACGCGCCGACGGGATCAAAGAAGTCAGCAGCTGGTACCCGGCCGGCGGTGGCGACGGTTGCCCGGCCGATGCGGAAGGGTTTGTCTCCCGACTGAAAGAAAAAGTGGTCAAACCCGCGCCATCGTCGCAGTCCGGGGCCCCTACCCTGTCCACACGTTATCGCTACAGCACGCTGCCTGCACTGACCGGCAGCGAGTTACCCGACTGGATCGTGCCGGAAACCGAAACACTGCTGCAGCTTGAAAGCGATGGAACCTCTGTGGAGTTGCAAAAGATCCTGCTGGAGCATATCAACCAGCCGGACGCGCCTTTCCAGCATGGTCGAACCGGGAGAAATATCGAGTCCCTGAATGGAAAGGACACCGTTACCGTCTACGAGTACAGCCACTCCAGCATCAGTCACAGCAACAGCAACAGCAACAGCACCAATAGCAGCAGCCGCAAGAAAAAGGGTAAGGGCAAGATCAGGATCAAGATCAAAGGCAAGGGCAAGGGCAAGGGCAAAGACCGGATCAAGATCAAGATCAAGATCAAGGGCAAAGGCAACAACAAGAGCAAGGGCAACAGCAAGGGCAACAGCAAACACTTGCAGGTCCCGGTACAGCTGATAGAGATCACCACTATCGGCTTCGACAACACTCGCATGAGCAAGCAGCAACAGCAGTCGTTGTTGACCGGCCAGGTGCTGCTGACCCTGGAAGAAGGCGTGGAGATCCGCTATGTCTATGACGCGCTCAACCGGCTGACCAAAGAAACGATCGCACCGAATTCAAGTGCTGGCTATGAAGCCAGTCGCGAGTACGAGTACACCCTGTGTTCCGATACGGGACAGTGGGCAGAACAAGTGCTGACCGACGCCCGCAAGGTCAAGACCCGCTCTGTCATGGACGGCCTGGGCCGGGCAATACTCGAGGAACGGGACCACATCGACAGCAATGATCTGCAAGCAATGTGCGTGATCCATACAGCGCAATACAACGCCTGGAACAATGTGCAATACGAAACGGATTACGACTGGTTCGACAACCAGCAACTGTTCGCTATGCAAAACACCTACACCTACGACGACTGGAACCAGCAATCTGTCATTGCCTCGGATCACGGCATGCAGACTCACCAGTACCACGACCCCATCGGCAGTAAAGAACATAACGGTCCTGTTCAGAAGACCTGGGTGCAAAGCGGTGACGCAGAACCTCTGATCAGTGGTCGTAGCGAGACCTGGCTGAACATGTTCGGCAAACCGGACAAGATCAAGAGCCAGGACGCAGCAGGAAAAGATCTGGGCTCACAAACTTTTCTCTACGACGGAATTGGACGCTGCACGGAACAGACCGATGCGTCAGACCACAAAACGCAGTTCAGTTATGACGCCTGGTCGCGCATGGTCAGCACACGCTTGCCCGATAGCAGCGAGGCACATCGTGAGTATGAACCGTTCAGCACCACCGAGCTGCCGACCAGCCTGAACGTGATTCATCCGGACGGTATTACCAAAACCGCGGCAGGCAAACAGACGTTCGACGGGCTCGGGCGTCTGACACTGGCCCAGGCAGGGCAACGTATCGAGCATTACGAGTATGAGGACGGTCACCGGCAGATCAAAACCCGCAAAACGGCCAAGGGTGATGACATTAGCTACACCTACAACCTGGCACTCACCGATCAGATCGTCTCCAGTGTCTCCAGTACTGCACCGGATGACGCTGCCCGTTTCGAGTATGACAACGTCAGTGCCCGCCTGATCTCTGCCACCAATAAGCAGGGCAAGCGCACTTACGCATATGACGCGCATAACCAGCTGACCAAAGAGACCTGGGAAGATCTGCAAGGCCGGACCTGGCAAACCCTTCATCGGACATCCTTGCAGGGCCGTGCGATGTATCGCACCGATGTCGAACAAAAAGACGTCAAAAACCCGGTTAAAGGTGTAGTCAAAGGCCGGAGCAAAGGCGGCGTCAAAAACAGTGTCAAAGGCGTTGAAACGATTTACCGGTATGACACGTTCGGCCGACTCGAAAGTGCCGTTCAGGGCAACGTGGAGGTGACCACCCGTTATGACACACTGGGTCAGCCCTGCGAGATGACGACCCATGACACAGTAGCCGGAACCAGCCTGGTAAACCGTATTGAATATGATGACCAGGGACAGGAAGTTCTCAGAACGCAGAATGCCGGCAATCACCCTGTACGTACGCTGACACAGCAATGGCAACCCGACGGGCTCATGCAAAGCCGTCATTTGCAGGAAGCGGGCAACCCGCTGCTGCTGGAAGAGTTCAAGTATGACGCTCGAGGTCGTCTGAGCGGCGTCACCTATTCAGGCAGTAACCGGCCAGTGCACGCATCCGGCAAAGCGATCATCAACCAGACGTTCATCTTCGACGAGCTGGACAACATGACCCTGACCACTACCAGATTTGACGACGTCAGCAATGAGGCCGGCTTCAGCACTGAGACGGCCATTTTCCGCTATGGCAAAGAAGGGGACCCCGATTCCAGGGACCGATGCCAGTTACTCGGCATCACCTACCGGCCTCCACGGGACACACCGCACCCGACGTTCAACTATGACGCCAACGGCAATCAGTCCGCTGACGAGCATGGCAACCTGTTGTAC
This sequence comes from Pseudomonas sp. Pme6b, assembly GCF_058129925.1. Taxonomy (NCBI): domain Bacteria; kingdom Pseudomonadati; phylum Pseudomonadota; class Gammaproteobacteria; order Pseudomonadales; family Pseudomonadaceae; genus Pseudomonas; species Pseudomonas sp. Pme6b. Next base: position 2,517,693 of record NZ_CM176704.1, on the reverse strand, counting down.
TACGACAGTGAAAGCCGCCTTGTACGGACGGACAAACCGACAGGTGAGCCGATCAACACATACGCTTACGACAGCCATGATCATCTGGCCACCACCCGCAATGGCAGTGACAGCGAAATACTGCGTTTTTATCAGGGCCAGCAGTTGAGCAGCACGGTGCAGGACGACCGACGAACTCAGTTTCTGCACATTGACGAGCAACCCATAGGCCAGCAGACCATCGGAGAACCTGCCGAAACCCTGCTGTTGCTGACGGATGCGAACCAGAGCGTTATTGGTGAGTTCCAGCAGGACACGTTGCGAACAGCTGTCTACAGCGCCTACGGAGAACGCCACAGCGATGACGCGCTGCTCAGCGTCGCTGGGTTCAACGGCGAGGTATGCGAAAAAGACACGGGCTGGTACCTGCTGGGCAATGGCTACAGAGCCTACAACCCCGGCATGATGCGTTTTCACAGCCCCGATTCCTTGAGCCCCTTTGGCGCAGGTGGGGTCAACCCCTATACCTATTGCCTGGGCAACCCCATTGCCTGGCGCGACCCCACCGGGCATGACGCCAGCTCCCAGAGCGGCAGGCTGCGACGGCCCGACGAGAATGCGATACCGGCAGAGATGCGGGGGGACCTGGGCCTATGGACCTGGGTCTCGCTCGCGGCTGGCGTAGTGTTCACGCTACTCAGTTTCTACGCGACAGTTACCACGTTTGGAATAGCCACCCCCGTCACGGGCCCTATAGCATTTCTAGGTTTATCGATGACCTCATACGCGGGCGCCAGCATTACAACCGCGGTGTTGGCGACAGGAACCTTTATCAGTGCTGCATCAACGGCTGCCAGTACTTATGGTGCAGTGACGGGAAACACCAAAGCCATGCAAGCAGGGCAATACCTCGCCTATATCGGGGCCGCTGTAGAGATCAGTGGGGGGATATTGAGACATACGCTTAAAAGAGCGGTCCATGCTGCGGTCCACGTTGGGGACGATGTAACCAAGCCGGTATTGACGGGCAGACTATTCAGGTTTTTGAACAGGTCGAAGTCCACGTCTGAGGATGGGGCTGCTCCAACGAATCCAGCGAACTCAGGCGCAGGTAACTTAGCAGAGAATACGTTGATTCCAAGAGCGGTCGGGAAGTCAAAGCCTGTGCCACCGCGACCCAACCCGCGGCCAAGGACAGGCCCTTACGCCAGGCGCGACCAGCAATTGGTAACTAATGAAGCATCACCCAGCAGCCCTTCATGGCTGGCACGAAGGACAGCTTTTACAAAACAGCTTGGCGAATTAGGACAGAACGTATACTTGGTTACATACATGATTCGCAGGTGAGAGAACCGAACTTCCCGCCGCCGATAAAAAGTCCATCGCTGTCGGCGGCATTTCAGTCAACGCCTCTATTTCCATACCGTTACATTTGCCCTTCGGATTCTCTGCCCGAACAGACAAGCACAGACCCATGAAAAACCCGGAACAACGTAAAAACTCAAGATTTTAAATGTATGACACTAATTTAGGAAATATCCTACACCTCCCGCCACTAACCAAAGCCCGCCAGAGACTTCGCAACTAACGCACCTGCTGTAAACTCCCGCGCCGTCATGACGCACAACACAAACCGTCTCTCAAGACACCATAAATAGTTACATTTCCACTCTTGTAACGTTAATACTTATAAGGTTTTTATCGTGAATAAAATGCTATCTGTACTGGGCCTTGCTCTGGCGACCACACTGACCGGCACTGTCGCATCCGCCAACTCCGGCACCATCCGTTTCGAAGGCAAGATAACCTCCACCACCTGCCCTATCGAAGTGGTCAATCCGGGCGATGGCTCTACCGGCAACCTGGTTAACATGGGCTCTATCGAGGCCAGCCGCTTCACCCGCATCGGTGACGAACTGTCTGGCAAGAGCTTTGCCCTGCGCGTCAATGACAACGGCAACTGCGGCCTGGCGAGTGGTAACTTGAATGCGGCCAAAGTCACCTTCACCGGTGACGCGGACAGCAGCGGCGACTACTTCGGCGTCACCCCTACTGCCGACGGGGCAAAGGGCGTTGCGATTGTCATCAAGGACCAGACCGGGGTCTCGATCAAACCAGGCGACACGTCGGCGCCTTACACACTGGTCGAAGGTGGTGTCACCGACATGGTGTTCAACGCCTACTATCGTTCGACAGCAGCTACAGTTGAAGCCGGTGCTGCCTCGGCGGATGTCCAGTTTGTTGTCGCGATTAACTGATACATCGACCCACTCGCTCACTGTGTAAGGATCGATAGTCTTTTCACGTGAAGCATCTTCAATACGTTCAGGTCCGTTTCGGATCTGAACGTACAAGGTAACTTTTCATGATGTGCCAACAGTCTTTTAAAAGACCTGCGCTCGCGGGGTGCACGATATTATTCATGTGCGCAGCCTATATACCTGCCAGCCAGGCAGCACTGACCGTCAACGCAACGCGCATAGTATTCGATGGCGACAAGCGCAGTACGTCGGTGGTCATATCCAACCCAAGTGATCGGCCGTTCGCGGTACAGACCTGGGTAAATACGGAGGCAGACGACACTGTCACCGTCGTTCCATTCGCACCTTCGCCGCCACTTTTTCGCCTTAATCCGGGCAAGGAACAACACGTACAGATCAATGGCCTGCCCCAAGACCTGCCCTCCGATCGTGAATCATTGTTCTACTTCAACGTGCAGGAAATACCTCAGGCCAACTCTTCGCAAGGCAATGTACTGAATATTGCCCTGCGTACCCGTATCAAACTGTTTTATCGCCCGGCTCTGCTGACTGACAACCCCACTGCCCGCCTCAAGGACCTGCAATGGTCGGTCCGGCAGATTGCCGGCAAGGCAGAGCTGACCGCCATGAATCCGACGCCCTTTCATGTGTCGTTCATTCGCCTCGACGTCTCCGGCGGTGGCAGGACTGAAAAGGTCAGTGAAGTCGCCATGCTTGGCCCGTTCAGCTCTCGCCATTACAAGCTCAACGAAACGAAAGCGGTACCGGGCCTTCAGGTGGTGTTTGCCGCGATCAACGATTACGGCGGCTACAGCCAGCCGCTGACAGCTACGGCCACGCTGACCGACTGAAACAGCGCAAGCCCGCTTCATCCCAGGACATTGAGCATGACCCTATTACCCGATTCCGGGCTCATACCAGTGCGCCTGCGCTTTATGCAGGTGCTGATTGTGTGCGGCAGCGTTACCGTTGTGCTGGAGCCGACCAGAGCGGCAACCGCCGTCAATTTCCAGCCTGGCTTCCTGCGTCAGGGCCAGAACTATGACAGTGCGGCCGCGGCCAGCGTGCTGAACCAGTTGTCAGCTGTCGAGAGCCTCGGGCCAGGCGAGCATTGGGTAGAAATCCACGTCAATATGCGCTATTTCGGCCAACGTCAGATCCGTTTCGATGCCGACCCACAAGGCAACGGCCTGCTACCCTGCCTGTCGCCGGAGTTGCTGGAGCAGATCGGCGTACGTCTCGGCAGTCTGGCCGACCCGGCCTTATTGCAAGTCGCCTGTGTCGCGCTGGGGCAACTGATTCCGGACGCCAGGGTCGTACTGGACGGGAGCAGACTGCAACTGTCGATCTCGATACCGCAGATCGCCATGCGCCGCGATGCCAACGGGCGAGTGGACCCGGCGCTTTGGGATTACGGCATCAACGCCGCCTTCATCAATTACCAGACCTCGGCGCAACAGACGACCCACAGGGAGACAGGCACCAGCAGCAGCGCAGACCTGTACCTCAACACCGGTATCAACCTAGGATCATGGCGATTGCGCAGCAATCAAAGCGTGCGTCAGGATGCACAGGGAAATCGCGAGTGGACCAGAGCCTATGCCTATGCACAGCGCGACCTGCCCGGCACGCACGCTAACCTGACCCTGGGTGAAACCTACACCGGCGGCGATGTCTTCCGGAGCGTGCCGATCAAGGGCGGGTTGATCAAAACCGATCAGGAGATGCTCCCCGATTCCCTGCAGGGTTACGCACCGGTGATTCGTGGCGTTGCGCAAAGCAGGGCCAAACTGGAAGTGCTGCGCAACGGATACCCGATCTACTCCACATATGTCAGTGCCGGCCCCTATGAAATAGATGACCTGAATACGGCGGGCAGCGGCGAACTGGAGATCGTGCTGACCGAAGCCGATGGTCAGGTACGGCGCTTTACCCAAACTTACTCGACCATGAGTAACCTGTTGCGCGAAGGCGCCTGGAAATACAGCGCAGCCCTGGGCCGCTTCAACGGTGCCTACGCCACCGAGCATCCCTGGCTGTGGCAAGGCACGCTGGCCGTTGGAACAGGCTGGAACTCGACACTTTATGGCGGACTTATAACCAGCGACTTCTACCACGCCGCTGCACTGGGCGTGTCACGGGACATGGGCACGCTGGGGGCGATGGCATTCGATGTGACCCGGTCAAGCGCCAGCATCGACCAACCCGGTCAGTCCAGCGCGCAAGGCATGAGTTACGCCATCAAGTATGGCAAGGCGTTCACTACCCAGACCAATCTGCGCTTCGCAGGTTATCGCTACTCCACCGAAGGCTATCGGGATTTCGACGAAGCCGTCAGTCAGCGCAGCAGCGACGCTACGTTCACAGGCAGCCGCCGAAGCCGCCTGGAAGCTTTGGTTCATCAGAGAATCGGCTTACGCAGCAGCGTTGGTCTGACGCTGTCGCAACAGGATTACTGGGGCAGCGATATCGAACAGCGACAATTTCAATTCAATTTCAACACCCATCGTGCCGGGATCACCTATAACTTCTACGCCTCACAGTCACTGAGCGCAGCCAGTAGTAGCCGCGGCAACGACCGGCAGTTCGGCCTGAGCATCTCGATGCCCCTCGACACCGGCCATTCGAGCAATGCCACATTCGACCTGCGAAGCAGCGCCAATCGCCACAGTCAACGGGGCAGCCTGAGCGGCAGCCTCTATGAAAACCGCGTCAACTATCACGCCAGTCTGAGCAACGATGACGGCAAGCAGCAAAGTGCAGGCCTCGCGGCCGGCTATCAGGCGCCCTTCGCCAGCCTCGGCGCCGGTGTGACCCAAGGCAATGATTATCGAAGTGCATCAGTCAACGCCAGTGGTGCCTTGTTGCTGCATGCGGACGGCATCGAGTTCGGCCCGAATCTGGGCGACACCATCGCCCTGATCGAAGTACCCGATACACCCGGCGTTGGCATACAGAACGCTACCGGTGTCAGGACCAATAGTCGCGGCTACGCATTGATGCCCTATCTACGTCCCTACCGCCATAACCCGATCACCTTGCAAACCGACCGACTGGGGCCCGAGGTGGAAATCGATAACGCCAGTACTCAAGTAGTACCTGCCAGGGGTGCCGTGATCAAGACCACTTTCGCTGCGCGCACGGTGACACGCCTGATCATCAATGCAACCACTGACGGTGGCAAACCGTTGCCATTCGGTGCCCAGGTGAGCGATGCGCAGGGCAACATTCTGGGCATCGCAGGTCAGGGCGGGCAGATTTTGCTGTCCACCGGCATGCAGGCACAAACCCTCGATGTCCGTTGGGGTGAGAAAAGCGACCCTCAGTGTCATCTGCACATAGACCCCGCCAGCATGCCTCTGGCCAAGGGCTACCGAATGCAAGACATGACGTGTGCCCAGTGACATCAGGTCTGAGCCATCCGCGACATTGTTATTTCAGGAATCCCCCCATGAACTTTGCATTGAACGCCCTGCTCCCCAGTCTGATCCTGTTGGGGACCAGCTATAGTGCTGCGGCTTATTCCGACGTACCGGATGACATACCGAGCAACGATTGCTATTGGATTTCCCCACCGGGAATAAAAGATTACCGTCGCGACATCGGCACGCTCTACGTCCCGAAAGACGCCGCAGTGGGCACCTTTATCGGCAGCATCGATATGCTTCACGCCACGCCAGACAAGGCAGGTCTGGAGGCGGCCTGCAGAAATGACGGCACGGCTCTTCTGGAATTCAATGCAACGGCTACGGTTCCGATATTTCCTGGCACGCTGGAGCCGATAAACGGGGAAGACCTCACAGGCAAGATACTGCAAACCAATATTCCGGGCGTCGGAGTGCGGATAAGACTGGGGTATCCGTATGACAGGAACTGCAGCAATTGCTTCACGCCTGTAGGAGGAAGCGCCTCCGTTCCGTTCATCGGCCTAAACGACCACCAGAAAATGCTCACGAGCCTGCCTTTGGTTCATTTGCACAACTATGTAACGCTGGTCAAGACCGGACCGATCCCCTCCGGACCCAATGTGCTCAATGGCAGCGAACTGTTCTCCGGAAGCGTGACAACGCTTGGCAGGATCATGAAGTACGGGCTAACCGGCACGATACTTCAGGCACAGTGCAGCGTTGGTGCAGATCCGGTCAGTGCCGACCCGGTGCAGTTGGGTGAGTGGGACAGCGCGGACTTCACCGGTCCCGGCTTCACCACACCGGCGGTGCCCTTCAGTATTGCGTTGAGTAACTGCGAGACCTACATGGACGCAGGCTTCGTGGCAACGGCGCATATCCAGCTCGATGGTGTCGAAGGCTCGGTTCCCGAGGGCCCTGTCGGCAGCGGGGTTTTCACCCTGACCAGCGACTCGGACGCCAAGGGCATGGGGATTCAGATTCTCAAAGGTGATGGAGTCACGCCCATGGAGCTGCAGACCGAAGTGCCAATGATGGTGATCACACCCGGTAACGTTGTGCTGAACTTTTACGCCCGCTTCTACCAGACACAGGCCAGTAGCGCGATCCGGCCGGGCAAGGCCAAAGGGGCCCTTAGCTTCACGATGACCTACAAGTAGCAATGCGCCGTGGACTGCCAACCTGGCGGTCCATGACCTCCTCAGGGGTACAACGTTGGTCTGAGCGAAGGGAAAGACTGCCAGGAGAGCGTCTGGTCGAAACTCACACGCACCCGGACATCCAGCTGAGTGCCGAGATTAAATGCCTTCAAATCCGTTTTGCTGATAACACCGGCGTCGATTCTATCGGCCACCCGCGGCACCGGGTATTCATCCAGAACGTTAACGATCAACAACTCTTTATCAGCACCGCTGACACCACGCACATCAATGGTGATGAACTGGTCAGTGCCCATGAATGACCAACTGTCGAGCGTGAACTGTGCGTAGCCTCCCTCGGGAATGTCCTGCAGGCTCAGAATCGCTCCGGAGACCTTGTCACACTGCACGACTGGAAAGCCTGTCATCCCCAGAATAGTCAGAGTATGCCGGTCCGAACGATAAGGTGGGTCGGCGCTATTTTCGAACACCTCGTAGTACACCGGGATCGCCTTGCCGAAATGCTGGGCAATCTGAGTGGAAGGCACGTTGAACAGCCTCGAGTCTGCTACCTCCGTAAGAAAGGAACCCACACTACCGGGCTCGGCCCACTGAACGCGGACGGTGTCACCGGGAGCAATCACGGCATTCTCAGGTATCGATACCACTGCGCCCCGATAAGCATCTACCGGATCGAGCGTACTGGCGCTTGGCCGGCCTGTGGCCTTCTGAACCCGAGGGGGTGGCAGCACACGGGGTACTGGCTGAGCGCACACCAGCAGCGAAACAGCCAGCGCACGGGGCCCGGCATTCCCCGAGCGATCCTTCAGCCTGTAGGACACATAACGCATGCCATCGCCACTCTCTAGAACCATTTGCTTATCGAAGGCAATACTAATCGTGCTACCGATGTCGGACGCTTCAAGCGGCAGGGTTCCGGTGTGCTCCGATCCCGTCGGCGTACTGCTCCAGTACCAGATAACGAGATCCCCGGGGCTCGGCGAAAAATACGCGGGCACTTCGGCCAGCACGGTGTCGTCATGAGTGTTCAGCCAGGCCGCGGTGAGACCGTCGCTGACGATTTCCTGCGGAAAAATCAGCGCACCTTCGTCTTCGAATATCGGTGCCGTTTTATCAATGACAAAGGCCAGTGTTTCGGATTCAGTCAGCATCTGGTTCGCGGTCTCGACGCTATAACGGAGTCGATGCCGGCCTTCGCCAAGGCGTTGCTGCGCGATCATGATGAACAGATCGACAGGCTGTACAGGTCCGGTCCAGACCTTCTCGTCCAGCAGCTCGTCATTCCAGTACACGCGCAGATACTCAGGGTAGTCCAGGCTGGGCTCGGAGTTTTGCCACATGGGAAAATCGACCCGCAACGGCACGAGCCAGGCACTGCTGGGAAGCAGATTGGGTTCGCCGCCGGGTACGTCAGGGAGGAGTTCGGCGATCAAGGGCGGCGCAAGCAGCACGCTCTTGCGCCATGAAGCCGGCCAGAAAAGGATTCTGATCCGTTCGATCCACTTTGAAATGACAGACATGAGCCGGGCCTCCAGCACGAGAAAGCGGTGGCCGACCCGTTTGCCGACCGCCATGCCCGTCAGTTAACACCCTGTTTTTTTTTGCGGATACTGGCACAAGTGATAGGACCGTTGGCGCATCAGCGCCAGTCGCTTCACTGTCGCTACCAGCTGTAACGCAAGCCTGCACTGGCACCCCACGGCTGTTCGATGGCATCGCTCTGTTGCTGTAATCGAAATCAACATGCAGCTGCAGGTTGTCAGACAGCGACACCGAAACGCCCGCACCCAATTCGCCACGGGAACCAGAGAGGTCGTTATTGAACATGTTGTCGTTGACCCTGACTTCGTTCCTGTTGACGAATTCGTGAGCCACGGCAACCCGCACGTAAGGTTGCAGCGTACGTCCCTGGCCCAGATCGAAACTGCTCCCCGCCGTCGTACCGATCTTGCCGAGCAGCGACCGGCTGCGGTCACTTTCAGCATGCATACCGTTATCCAGTGCATAGTCCTTACCCTGAACGACCAGGCCCGCCAGTTGGGTATAGGGTTCAAGAAAATAACCGTTGTTCAGTTTGATGTGCCGACCCAGCTCCAGCGACGCGCCAACCCCCAGATTGTCGTAGTTGCCGCGCGTGCGGGAACCATCGCTGAGATTGACTCTGCCTTTGTTTTTGAACTGATTGAGTTTGATCACGCCATCGATGTAGTAGCCACTCTCGCTGTCCAGCCATGTGCTGTAAGCGCCCAGCGAGTAGCTGTCGACCTTGCCACTGGCACCGTGATCCAGACTAAGGTCGGACGTGCTCTGCCCGATCATGAAACCCGCCAGCCATTGCCCCGACCCCATAGGCAGCTTGCCATCTGCGCCAAGAGCAACACCGCTCTGAACCTGCTGATATCCGAAGCCCGAGGCGTCGGCGACATTGAATTTGTTGCCGTAGGTACGCATCCAGCCGCCGGAACGGGCCTGGTCCATGCGCAACTCACCCATGCGCGAACGCAACGTGCTCAACTCCCCATACCAGACCGTCGGCGCCGTATTGAACAACGCCATGACGGTCTGTGCGGCCGGGCTGATGGTCCGGGTTGCGGTGTCCAGATACCAGTCGTTTGCGCCATGCTTGATCAGGTCATAGGACCAGGCGCCCAGATCCACGGCACCGCCTGCCAGGGAAAAACTGGCATCGCCGGCTGCGGCATGTACTACGTGCAGAGAGGTGTCACTGAGAGGATCGGTACCGGTGCTGCCGATAAGCAAGGAATGGCTGCCGGTTGCATTGCCGGTGATATCCAGAAAGTCTGTGGCCGCGCCGCCGAAATCCACGTCCATCATGAACGTGCCGCTCCCTGACAGGCTTGCAAGTGACAAGGTGTAAAACGAGGCCGCGTCACCAAACCTGACCGACCCGCCATTCATGGACACGTTACCCACCTGGCTTTTTTCGACCATCGTCCACTGCCCCCCGCTGGCGAGCGAAAAACTGGCGACGTTCTGCAGACGTCCGGTCAGGGTTGCATTGTTTTGTAATACCAGACCGGCAGTACTGCCTGCGTCAGCGGATATATCGCCCAGCAATTGACTGTTGTCGACGGTCATGTTGGCTGTAGAACCGTTGATCAGCTCCAGTATCTTGCCGTTGCCGCCGGTCAGCGTGGAGCCATTTTTGACGAAAATAGTGGCAGTGGCAGGCGCCCCGGTGGGCGTTCCGACAATCAGTGCCGAATCCGTGACACCTTCGACCCGGGTCCCTTCCAGGGTCAATAGATTGCTCGAAGGCACGCCGGGGTCGGCGCGCATCCGGATGCCATATTGCTGCCCGGTGATGGTACTGTCGGACGCCTTCACCGTGGAGTCAAACATCTCCACGCCTCTGCCGTTGGTACCCGTGGCCGTTACTGCGCTGCGCTCCAGTGTCAGATTGGCGAGCGAGCCAGCATTCACGCCACGATTGGTTGCCGTGATGGTACTGCCGATGACCGTTGCCGTGGAGCCAACCAGTTGCGCAGTGTTATTGCCCATCCCCATACCATCCGCGCCACCCGTCAGCTGGCTTCCGGTAATCAAGGCATTTGCCCCGGTCAACGAGACTGCTGTGCCGGTAGCCGCGCTGACCTGACTGCCATTGAGTATCAACTGCGCGCCGGTGACTGTAGATATTTGCAGGGTGGTCGCGCCATTGGCGGTCAGCACCCCATTGCTGCCCACCCGATAGCTGTCCAGCGGGGTCGTGGCATCAATGGTCGCGGGGCCATTGACAGAGGTTTGCGCAAAGACAGGACTGCTGGACAGGAAGGGGGAGAGAAACGCCATGATCTTTAGTGTTCGTGAGAGCGGAAGCAGCGCGAATAGAGCATTCATTATGATGTATTACCTGAATGAAGCGGCGTTGAACCCCGTGGTCCTTGCCCGAACTCGGCCACGAGAAAGAGGCCGGAAGACTACGGGGATCAAACTGAATGCTCTGTAGGACGTTTCCTATGTAAATGTAGGGAGGCTCTGGTATTGAGGCTCTGCCAATCGTTAATTTACGGGGAGGTGCCGGTAAGCGTAGGCAAAATGCCCCCATACGCACAGCTTCATTAAACTGTTTGGGAGCAACCTGGACCGGCGTAATAACTGAAAACACGGCGCACAGAGGATCGCAGGCTTCTGCCTGTGATCCGTCTTTAAAGCCCCCTACACGATAGGACACGATCCATTTGCATCGTACATACCCACCTTGGCAGTGGTTTCCAGTGAGGTAACGGTGGAGCCCTTCAGAATGAACGAATACTTGATCTTCCCGCGCCCGTTTGTGCCATGACCACTAGGGTCATAAGTGGGCAGAATGTGTGTCGCGTATGGCGTGACCAGCCAGGTAAAGCCCGTGACTGGATAATCGACCCCCAACACAATATCTTCGGTCTTTTCGGTACCTGAAATAGGCGTATCGTCTGGAGCCGACGGGAAAGCGTTCCAGTACAGAGTGACGGTATCGCCTGCCGCCAGATAGTTCGAAAGATCAGGAACGACCACCCGTACACCCGGCTCTCCTGAGGATGGATTGGCAGGATTCTTATAGAGCGAGTTGCAATTCAGCCAGCCGCTTGTACTGGTGCCTTCAAAAACCGGGGCATCGGGAATGATGACCACAGCATTCACGCCGACCCGCGTATCCGGCGATTGTTGCGTATTCTCTGAGTCGGCGGCACGAATGCTGTAATGAAACGGCAAATCAGGGCGATTACCTTCAGATTCGATATAACTCCAGGGTATTTTGACCTCGCGCTCGTCTCCGGCCGCATCAGTGACTGCCACGGTGTATTGCACCTCAGGCACATGGCTTGCGCCCCAGTAGAAATCTACAACTTCGTCCGGTAGAAGTGGGTCATAAAGTTTGAATCTGACACTGGCATCCTTCTTATCGTCCGACGGCTTCAGGACATTCAGCTCGTTGGAAACTTCGCCGTAGACCTCGGCCGGTAACAACTGATCGTTGATTGGATCAGGCCAGTCAGGATCAGGAACGGGAACGGGAACGGGATCAGGCCCGATAGTGGAGAAATTGACATTGACACTGATGCTTTTCACTTCGGACGGAACAACGCCACGCAGAACTCGATAACTCACTGTAGTCGGCTGATCACCGCCAGTCGCTTGAACGTACTGATCACGCAACACCGGATCAGGAACCCTGACCGAAAACGGAAACTGCGGGACGTCGCCCATTTCCTCAGGCCGCAGTACTGCTGTGCCCCAGGTAACCTCGATACGATCGGTAGGCTTCCAGTTATCGAACGACTCGATCAGCACCTCGACGCCCATTCGTGCGTCAGGCAGGTTGATCAGATTTTCCGGAGGCAGCGCCAGTGGCACCAGCGGGTCCTTCAGATTGTCGGGCAGCAGCCCCAACGCTACGTCTATGCGCTTGTAGTTGGAAAGCGGACTGCGGTTGGTCGCTTTGTCCACCAGAAAGTAAGCGACGTAGTAGGCCTCATCGTTGGAGTCGCCAATTATATCAACCGGGAATGTCACCTTATTATCCGTCGCGCTGGCCACGTCAACGACACCGACAGGAGCCGGCAGATCTGCGGGCTTGTCGGGCAACGGAGTGCCAACCCAATAGAACGCTACCTTGTCGCCGGGTGTCCAGTCGTCATAGTCAGGCAGCGTGCCGACAATACCGTCCGGATTGTTATCCAGAAACGCCTGGGTCAACTGATCTGTGTTCAGACTCATCTGCCCAGGCTCAACATGCCCGCCGGGCGGCGTGGTATCGACTATGAGCTTGAGCAGCGGGCTGATAGTCTCCTGGTCGTTCGGCTGCCTGATCCGGTAGCGAAGACTGTAAACACCGTCTGCCGGTTTGGGGAATCCAGGCGAAAGGGCGGTCAGCGGAATGTTGATCGACTTCGGAAAGGTGCCAACGGCCACTGGCGCAGTGACCTTATCTGTGAACACTTCCACGAATCCGTCGTCAGCCGGTACTTCACCCACTGCCCAATCGATGAAAAAGGTATCGGATTCGCCATCGTCAGTGACCAACTGTGCCCACTGTGCGAGAGTAACGTCCAGCGACGTACCGAGCAAAACGTCCTTGTTCAACGTCCCGTCCGTCGGGTCCACGATGTTGGCCACTTGCGCCACTGCGAGGTCTGCCTTGAGGTCCATACCGCGCTGACTGCGCGCCAGCCGGTACGCGATGCGCGCCGCCTTGCTTTGTTCAGGTGTCAGTGTTGTTTTCGAACCGACCATAATCAGCACTCCTTTGCTACCGATTGCCGCCCCCTCCCTTCACAGGAGCCCTGCGGCGGATTGATGGGTGAAAAGCTCTCTCGATGAGCGCTTCTCTTTCAGACCACAGGCCATCCGGGCCTGTGCTCCAGCTGATTAAACGGCAGTTACCGGAGACGGGATACTGTCAGAACTACCAGTAGCAGGGCCGAGCCGGAAAGCACGTTCGACAGTTTTTTGTATCAGGCCGGATACATTTCTGAAATGCCCCCGACATTCGATCACGTCACCCTTCCGCCGCAACTCCTGGCGAAGTAGCATGAGGAGCAGCGTTGATCTTCAACAGCGGCCAGACAACGGCGGCACACGCAGGCGACAGAAGCACTATGCAAGCACTTCCCGACACCCCCCTGGATGCCACATCGACCGATCAGCGCTGGAGCGTTCGCGCGCTGATTGTCGATGACGATGTGGCCATTCGCGAACTGCTCTGCGATTACCTGACGCGCTTCAATATCAACGCGCGTGGCGTCACCGATGGCACGCAAATGCGTCAGGCATTGACCGAGGAAACCTTCGACGTGGTGGTGCTCGACCTGATGCTGCCCGGTGAAGACGGCCTGTCGCTGTGCCGCTGGCTGCGCAGCACCTCGGACATCCCGATTCTGATGCTGACCGCACGCTGCGAACCCACTGACCGGATCATCGGTCTGGAACTGGGTGCCGACGATTACATGGCCAAGCCGTTCGAGCCGCGCGAGCTGGTCGCGCGTATCCAGACCATTCTGCGCCGGGTCCGCGACGAACGCAGCGATCAGCGCACCACCATTCGCTTTGACGCCTGGCGGCTGAACAGCGTGCTGCGTCAATTGACAGCCGCCGACGGTCTGGTGGTGCCGCTGTCCAACGCCGAGTTCCGTCTGCTGCGCGTATTTCTCGAACGGCCGCACCGGGTGCTGAGCCGTGAACAGTTGCTGGACGCCGCCCGGGGCAGATCAATAGAGGCGTTCGACCGCAGCATCGATTTGCTGGTCTCGCGTTTACGTCAGAAGCTCGGCGACGACCCGAAGAACCCGCAGTTGATCAAGACTGTGCGCGGTGAAGGCTATTTGTTCGATGCCAGGGAGCTGGGTTGATCCGTCGGTTCGACACGCTGTTTGCGCGCCTTTTCGGGGGCGCGCTGTTGGCTATTCTGCTGGCGCATTTATTAGCCTTCATCTGGTTCACCCAATACGGCATGCGCCCTCCACCTGATGACCGCCCCGACGCGCAGCATTCGCAGGATGATCAAGGGCGACGTCATCGACCGCCACCGGGTGGCCCGCTGGTGCTGCTGTTCTTTCAGTTCGTCACCCTCATCGTTGCCGCATGGTATGGCGCCAAGGCACTGAGCCGCCCGGTACAGCGCCTGAGCGAGGCCGCCGAGCGCCTCAGTGAAGACCTGGACAGCCCGCCCCTTGAAATAAGCGGCCCGCAGGAAGCACGCCAGGCTGCGCAGACCTTCAACCTCATGCAGCGCAAGATCCGCGAACAGATGCAGCAGCGCGGGCGCATGCTGGCTGCGGTATCCCATGACCTGCGCACTCCCCTTTCGCGGCTCAAGCTGCGTGTTGAACAGATCGAAGAGCCAAGGCTGCACGGCCAGATGACTCAGGACCTCAACGACATGATCAGCATGCTCGACGCCACGCTTGCCTACCTCAATGAACATCGGCGCAGCGAAGCGTTGCAGCAGTTCGACCTGCAGGCGCTGATCGAATCCCAGGCCGAGAATGCGCAGGACAATGGCGACGATGTGCAGTACCAAGGCCAGTGCAAGCCGCTCAGAACACAACCGATGGCACTGCGCTCGTGCCTGCAGAACCTGGTCGATAACGCGCTTCGCTATGCCGGTAGCGTCAATATCGTGATCGAGGACAGCGCTGAACGTGTACGCATATCGGTGGTTGATCACGGACCGGGCATTGCCCCTGAATTTCACGAAGCGGTGTTTGAGCCGTTCTATCGCCTGGAAGGTTCGCGCAACCGCAACTCCGGCGGCATCGGCATGGGCATGAGCATCGCCCGTGAGGCTGCGCGAAGAATCGGCGGCGAGCTGACGCTTGCGCAAACACCGGGTGGCGGCCTGACCGCGATACTGAATCTGCCGCGCCTCTGACACATTCTGTATCACACCGCGTACAAAGCTTAAATCTCCAGGACAACTGACGCCCCGAGGCTGCAAAAGCCGGTACACCGCTACCGGACACATTTATCTCAGGGGAGTGAGACTCATGATCAACGGGATCAGCAGCAGCTTTTCCAGCTACACCAGCTCGACCAGTGCCACCGCCAGCACCAACAGCAAGAAGTTTCAGGAAGAGTTGCTGGCAAAACTGGACACCGATGGCGACGGCAGCATCGGCAAGGATGAGCTGAGCTCGGCCTTGTCGTCGAACAGCAAGGACGGCATTACTGTCAGCCTGAGCAAGGCGTTCAGCGATCTGGACAGCAATGACGACGACAGCCTGGATGCCGATGAACTGGCCGCCATGACGCCGCCACCGCCGCCGCCCATGCAGTCGGTCGATGAGCAGGCAGAAGACCTGCTCGGCTCGCTGGACAGCGATGGCGATGGCGCGATCAGCAGCGACGAGCTGACCACCGGCCTGAGCAATTCGGGCAGCACGGCGAACAGCAACCAGGTGTTCGATGCACTGGACACTGACGAAGACGGCACAGTCAGCCTTGAAGAACTGGTCGCCGGTATGCAACCGCAACAGCCCCCTGCCGGTATGCCGCCTGCGCAAATGAGCACCTCCGGCAGCACTGACAGCGCCAACCTGTTCAGTACGCTGGACAGCGATAGCAACGACAGTATCAGCGCCTCCGAGTTGTCGGCCGCGTTGAAACAGAGTGACAACACCATTGATCAGGGCAACACCAACCAGATTGCGACTCAGGCCTTGAACAAGATGATCGCCGCACTCAGCGAAAAATATGACACCCAGAGCAGTAAGCCAGTCGGTAAGTACCTGAACACCGCTGCGTAAAGCGAGGCTCCGCCGCCCGTCCTGGTGCGGCGGAAACTTTCGCCGTCAGCGGCTGCTGCGGGCACGCTCGCTGCCGACCCAGTCGGTCAGCAGGCTGTAAGCGACTGCCAGCAGCGTCGGGCCGATGAACAGGCCGATGAAGCCGAACGCCAGCAATCCGCCGAACACACCCAACAAGACAATCACCAGCGGCAGATTGCCGCCCCTGCTGATCAGGTATGGCTTGAGCACGTTGTCCACGCCACTGATGATGAACATCCCCCAGATGCCCAGAAATATCGCCATGCCGTACTCGCCCTGCCAGACCAGCCAGGCAGTGGCAGGCAGCCAGACCAGGGGCGGGCCCATCGGAATCAGACTGAACAGAAAAGTCAGAATACCCAGCACCAACGCGCCGGGAATGCCCGCGATCAGGAAGCCGATCAGCGCCAGTACCGCCTGGGCCGCTGCCGTACCGATGACCCCGTTGACCACGCGTTGCACCGTGCCAGCGACCAGATCCAGATAATACTGGGCGCGATCACCGATCAGACGCTCCAGCAGGCTGAGCACGAATGCGGCCAGGCGCGGACCGTCCCTGTAAAAGAAGAAGGCGAAGACGATGCTCAGGGTCAGTTCCAGAATCCCGCTGCCAATCTGCGCACTGCGTGCCAGCACCCAGTTACCGACCTGACCCAGATGCGGTTTGAGCGTCGCCATGAACGCCGCGCCTTGCTGATCGATGGTGGTCCACAGCGCTACCAGTCGTTCGCCCACCAGCGGAATACCCGCCAGCCATTGCGGTGGATCGGGCAAGCCGTCGACCTGAATATCCTTGATCAGGCCTGTAGCGTCACGCACATGGTCGGCGAGATTGAAGCCCAGCCATACCAGCGGCGCCGCGACCAGCAGCATCCAGCACAGGCACATCACCAGCGCGGCCAACGACTCACGGCCCTTGAACCAGCGGGTCAGCAAACGCATCAGCGGCCAGCTGGCAAACGCCAGCACCGCGCCCCAGATCAGTGCCGACCAGAAAGGTGCCATCCCCAGAGGCAGGCACCGAATAGCGCCAGCAGCAGAATCTGCACCAGTAAACGATCATTGTTGAACATGCGGCATCCACTTATAGGCTCGGAGGTCACGAGCATAAGGCTGAACAAGGCTGACGTCAGCCATTGTTCGCCATAACCTTACGCATCAGGGTTAGCGGATGACCTCGATCACCAGCCCCTGGCTATCGGCAGCGCCCGCTTCCAGACGCGCAGCGCGCACGCCCTTGGCCACCAGAGCGTCGCGCCATGCACTTGCACTCGGGCCGGAGACGGTTGCGCGCAGCGTGCTGTCCAGATTCAGACCACGGGAAATCAGCGTGACCCAGGCTTCCTGTGGCTCGCCACCCAGCTTGGGCAGTACCAGCTTGCCCGTGCTTTTCAGTTGGCGCAGCAACGTGGCCGAGGTTGGCAGCAGTTCGCCCAGCGGCGCGGCGGATTCAAACTGCTCGACATGCAAGTAAGCCCTACGGTTGCCGCGTGTGATGCTGTATAGCGCGACGAGGGTTTCGCTCCGGGGCTCGGCCAGACGCAACAGCAGGTAGGCCTGCCGGTCGTCCGCGCCATACAGCTTGGCATTACCAAACACCTCGTTGGCCCACAGACTGCTTTCTCCGCAATCACGCGCCTGACACCAGAACAGCAATTCTGCACCCTGCTGCTGCAAGGCTTCACGCGCGGCGGTAAAGGCGTCGTCGGATGTGTGCTCGGCAGGTAACTGATAAGTAACCGACGTCAGAGTGCCACGCGCACTGACCTGGCCATCGAAACGCAACTGACCGCTGATCTTGCGGATCGAGCCCATCGGGTAGACACGCTCAAGCTCGGCGGCAGGACGATAGTCTACGATTTCGGTATCGGTCAGACGGGGCAAAATCTCCAGATCACGCCTGCCCGGCGCATCGGCAGCGAAAAGGACAGCGCTGCACAGCGACATGCACAACGCCGCAACGGGAACACTTGATAAACGCATGAGTGCTCTCATCGGCAGGCAAGCAGGGGGCGAGAATAAAAAAGATCGCCGACAAGGCGGTCGTGAGAGGCTGCGGATTGATCCATCACGGTTGACTCCTGTTTCAACCCGCCCAGCGTCGGCAGTTGCCGGTCTCAAGTCAAGAAGCAGCGAAAAAGCGATTGATACAGTGTGCAACAGAAAGTGCTCCGTGCTCATCGTTCAGGTGCAAATGATGTCCGCCGGCCAGCCGTTCGACGTCAAAGGGTAGCGCTGACAGCAGCTCCTGCCTTTGTGCCAGCATGCCATCGGAGGCAACCACCAATTGCGTCGGGCAACGAATGTCGTGAACGAACGCCATGGCCTGTTGATCCGTGAAGCGTATTGCGGAGGGCAAGGTCAGGCGGCTGTCGCTGCGCCAGGTGTAACCGCCCGGCACCGGCATCAAACCCCGCTGAGCCAGCAGCTCGGCCGCCTCGCGACTGACCGCCACCACGCCTTTCATCCGCGCCTGAATGGCTCGATCCTGATCCTGATAAACCGGTTTTTTCTTGTTCGCCAGTTCGAGTTGCGCCTGCATGGCGGCACCCATTCGCTCGGCGGCGGATTCGGCCTTGCCCGTCAATGGCAGCAGACCGTCGATCAGCGCCAGGCGCGTGACCCGCTCGGGTAGCGAGCTTGCCAGCAACACAGAGATGATCGCGCCCAGCGAGTGCCCCAACAGGGCAAAGCGCTGCCAGCCAAGTTGCTCGACGACGCGCAGCACGTCGAATGCATAATCAGCCGGTGTATAGGACGAGCCTGCCGGTCGGTGATCAGAATGACCGTGCCCCGCCAGGTCCAGCGCCACGACCTGTAGCCCCTCAAGACGTGGTGCGAGCCGGGCGAAACTGTTGGCGTTGTCGAGCCAGCCGTGCAGCGCGATAACCGGCTGACCGTCCTTGGGGCCGTACAGATGAACCGCCAGCTCGATATGCCCCAGGCTCAGGCGCACTTCCTCCACCGCAAGCGTCATGCACTGGCCCTGGAGGCGCTGCGGGCGTTCCAGCGAGCAAACAGCGTCTTGAGCAGCAACGCCGTTTCATCCGGTCGTTCAAGTGGAAACATATGCCCTCCGGGCATGGACAGGTATTCGCCTTCGCGCATGCGTCGGGCAAGGTAACCATGATGAGGCATGATCACCCGGCTGTGTTGGCCACGCACCATGGCCAGCGGTACCTTGAGCTGCCGCGACGGTACTGGGCTGGTGTGAGGAATGCTGCGGTAAATACTGATTTCCGTCGCCGGGTCAAAGCGCAGACGAAGTTGCTCGCCATCCTGCTGCAGACCGTGTTCAAGGTAAGCGGTCAGGCAGTCGGGATCGAAACGGCGAAACAGGGTCTTGCTGGCAAAGTAGGCGCGGGCTGCGTCCAGATCGGCAAATGCCTCGCGACGTCCCAGTGTGCGGCCCGCTGGCGTGATGCGGTCAATGAAACCCAGGCGTTTGGCTGCGCGGATGAACAACTGATCAGCCAGGCCCAGCACCGGCGAATCCAGCATCACCACGCCAAGATAAAGTTGCGGACAGCGCAGCGCGGCATGCAGGTGCAGAACCCCACCCAGCGAGTGCCCCACACCCCATACAGGGCCGGGCTGCTCACGCAGATGATGGATCAGCTCATCGACCAGGTTCAGCCAGTTGTCATCCACCGGGAAGCGAGGGTCGTGAGCATGCTGATCGAGGTGAGTGACGGCATATTCCGGTGCCAACGCGCAGAACAGCTTTCCATAGGTAGCCGATGGAAAACCGTTGGCGTGAGCGAAGAACACGGGTTGCGACATACCGATACTTCCAGAGGCCGTACGAGTCGCAATTGTGCGCAGCCGCTTCAAGCAACAGCAATGACTGGAACTGCCATCGCAGATGGCACTCCGGCCATCACCATCATAATGGCCGGAGCCACGTGAATGCCTACAGCGCCTGAGTGAAACGGTCCAGGCAAGCTTTGATGTACGCAACCTGGAAACCAAACGACTGCTTGGCGAGAGCCTTGGCTTCAGCGGAGGGTTTGCCTTTCTTGAACTCCAGAATACCGAGCTGCATGGCTTGTACCGCAACATCCGACAAAGGCTGGAACAGCGCGAGGGCACCATTGTCGGGAAACTGGACCTTCAGCTTGTCGAACAGCACGTCCGCATCATCGCGCAGTGCCATGAACTCGGCAGACGTCATGATCTGATCCGCATAAACCTGCTTCAAGCGCTTTTCCAGGTTCAACTCTGGGAGTGGGAGCGGGAGTTTTTCGGGAGACGGCGAAGCTGCAGCGGGCAGTGAAGTTCCTGTAGGCGTTTGGTTTGCAGACACAGACGGTTTGTCGGGCAAAGGTGGTAGTTCAGGAGCAAGCGAGCTTTCAGCCGGAGGAGTTTCTCCGGGCGGCACTGCCTTTTCTTCAGTCATTATCAATCCTCCTGGGAATGAATGTTCCCTCCAGGGAACACCCAGACACTAAGAGAAACGCCGCCTGACTACAACGCTCAATCCAGACCTGAAAAACCGTTCTTAATAGCTGAAAACACTCAACTGATTGGTGGCTCCTGGCCATGTGGCACAACCGCCACGGTCAGACGCGATATGCAGCTGAGCTTGCCTTCTTCGGTGCTGATGCGGATGTCCCATACATGGGTGGTGCGGCCGATGTGCACGGGACGTACAACACCGGTTACACGTCCGGTACGCACGCCGCGCAGATGGTTGGCGTTGACCTCGAGCCCGACGCAGAAATACTTGCTCGGGTCGACAATCAGGTAGCTGGCCATCGACCCCAGAGACTCGGCCAGCACCACGGATGCACCGCCATGCAGCAGCCCGAAAGGCTGATGGGTACGCTGATCGACGACCATGCTGGCCGTCAGGGAATCGTCCGTGAACGATTCGAAGCGGATATCCAGCACCTCGCCAATAGTGTTTTTCTGAGCCGCTATAAGGGCTTCGATATCAGGAGCCTGACGCCATACACTCATGTTAAATCCTTTTTCAAAGTGGGCCGCGTTCGCGGTGGTTCATTACTCGAACAGACCGTTTCAAACGTGTCGAACGCTGTTGAGCTGCATTGCGCCAGCCAGCACGAACTCGCCTTCCAGCTCGGCCAGACTGGCGGTACTCATAGGCTCGGCCTGCTGCGGACTGCCGTGAGCCAGCACGCCGATCAATTCGCCCACCAAGGGTTGATGACTGACCAGCAGCACTTCATCGACGCCCAGCTTGTCCAGCTGGAGCAACACCTCACGCGGGCTGCTGTCCGGCGTCAGCCAGGGCACCGTCACCACCGGATCATTGAACCCCAGCGACTGGCGTACCAACTCGGCAGTCTGCTGTGCACGAACATAGGGGCTGGCGATGATCCGTCGCACCGCCTTGTCAGTCAGGTGTACTGCACTTTTGAGCACCTCCTCACGCCCGTGTGCGGTCAGCTCGCGTTCGGCATCACTGCGCGCCCGCGACTGCGCTTCGCCGTGACGCAATACCCAGACCTTCACAGTTTTGGCTCTTCGTCACGCACCGGATGCGGCGCTGGCGGAACATGATGAGCCGCCTCGCCTTCAGGAGCGCGCGGCGCTGGCCAGTCGGCGAAGGGCCAGGGCTTATGGTCGCTGTGAAACGTCCCGAAACGACCAATCTGGGCCAGGTACTGGCTGATACTGTCGCCGAAACTCATCAGGCCGCCATTCGGCGCGCCATAGATAAGGCGATAAACTAATTGCACCAGCACTACGCCCGCCAGAATGATCTGCGCAACGTGCCATACACCCAGAAACAGCAGCATCCACAGAATGCGCAGCAGGATCGATTCGTTATGCTGGATTTTCGACTCGTTCAAGACATTCTCCCTGATCGGAATGAGTTCAATTAAAGCCGGTAATCGAAATGAAATCGACGTCCGTCTTGGGCTCGGCACGCATCAACGCCTCGATGACCTGACTGAGCGTACGGCCTTCAAAAAGAATCGCATGCAGCCCGGCGACCAATGGCATATAGACCTGAACCTCCTGCGCTTTGACCTTGAGCACCTTGAGCGTGTTCACGCCCTCGGCTACTTCGCCCAGACGAGTGACCGCCTCCTCCAGCGTCAGCCCCTGGCCCAGCGCAAACCCGACCTGATAATTGCGACTTTTGGGTGAGGAACAGGTGACGATCAGATCGCCCACCCCGGCCAGGCCGAGAAAGGTCATCGGGTTGGCACCCTGACTGACCGCAAAACGGGTCATTTCGGCCAGCGCCCGGGTGATCAGCATGCTCTTGGTGTTTTCGCCCATGTCCAGCGCTACGGCCATGCCAGCGATAATTGCGTAGACGTTCTTCAATGCCCCACCCAGCTCTACACCAAACCGGTCGTTGCTGGCATAGACCCGAAAAGTACGACCATGCAGCGCGGCCTGGACCTGCTGACACAGCGCCTCGTCTTCGCTGGCAACCACGGTGGCGGTCAACGCATGCTCGGCGATCTCCCGGGCCAGGTTGGGCCCGGACAATACGCCGATACGCGCCTGGGGAACGATCTCTTCGAGGATCTGGCTCATCAATTTGAAGCTCTGCGCTTCAATACCTTTGGTCAGGCTGACCAGCATCTTGCCGTTCAGGCGCTCGACATGGGGCGAGAGTACCGCGCGCAGTGCGCTTGAAGGCAGAGCGACGAAAATCAGCTCGCAGGCCTCAAGCGTGGCGGTGATGTCGGTTACCGGCTCGACTTCGGGCCGAACCTTGATGCCCTTGAGGTAACGGGGGTTCTCACGGTTGACGCGAATCGCCTGCGCCTGCTCCGGATCACGCATCCACTGGAGAACCTGATGGCCGTTCTCGGCCAGCAGATTTGCAATGGCAGTGCCGAAGCTGCCACCACCAAGAACCGCGACTGGTTGCTGTGTGGTCATAAAACTATCCATCCAGAGCCATTCAAGTGGCGATGCCAGCATTATACGGAGCGCCGCGGTATCGGCCAGCAACAAAGCTGATCTGTCGAGCATGCAGGGCGGCATGCGACAACAAGTTCGCTGGAAACGCGCGCTATCTCGGTTAACATGCGTGCACAGCATGAATTATCGAGACACCCGGCACTGCGCTGCACAGCCGGACCGGGTCGCGACCAACGGGCGAACAGGCATGGACGCATCAATCGAGTCACCAGCGCAAAGCATTGCGCGCAAGGCACGCAGCCGATGAAATTTCGGCACTGGGATATCAATACCCGCACTCAGATCATCAGCCTGGGCCCTGCCCTGTTGTTGACGGCTCTGCTGATCAGTTTTTTCACCTTCGTGCGTATTCAGGACTTGCGTCAGGAGCTCAATCACACCGGGCAGCTCATCGCCAATCAATTGGCCATGGCCGTCGAACCGGGTGTGGCGACAGGCGATATCGACGGGTTGAAGGCGTTGATGCGCGCCACCCTGTCCATGCCCAGCGTTCGCTATGTAGAGATTCAGGACAGCTCCAATACGGCCATGATCTATATAGATCAGCCCCGCGAAAACGAGCAGTTGGTACGGCAGATGGAAATATTCCAGGCCTCTGTCTACCCACAGCGCGCAAAGGCTAACAGTCACCCCGCCACGTCGCCCAAAGGCAATCGCCAGGCACCTGAAAATACGTCGCAGAGCTATCTGGGACGAGTATTGGTCGGGATGTCCAATGAAGCCTTCAGTCGACGGCAACAGGAAATATTGCTCAAGGCCGGTGTTCTGGCGCTGGGCGCGTTGCTGTTCGCTTTTTTGCTGGCCCGCGGCCTGGCCTTGAGCCTGTCAAGACCCGTCAAGGAAATGGGCGAAGCTCTCAAGGCGATTCAGCAGGGCGACTACCATGTGCCCCTGCCGGTCAGCGACGATGCCGAGTTAGGCGCACTGGCGCGGCACATCAACAATCTGGCAGAGAACCTGCACCGCACCAGCCTTGAACAGCAGCGCTCGGTGGCGCAGTTGATCCAGACACGTGAGGAAGCCGAACAGGCCAACCGCGCCAAGTCGGATTTTCTGGCAATGATGAGTCACGAGTTGCGAACCCCCATGAACGGCGTACTGGGCATGCTGCAACTGATGGAAACCACGCGCATGACCGCTGAGCAAAGCGAGTATGCGACGCTGGCGACCGAGTCAACCGAGCATCTGCTACGGGTCATCAACGACATTCTCGATTTTTCCCGCATTGAACGCGATGCCCTGCAAATGGAAGGCATAGCGTTCAACCTGGCCGAACTGGTCAGTGCCTCGACCCACGCGTTCAACCACAGCGCGCTGCAACGCGAGCTGCTACTGGAACTGCATATTCAGCCTGGACTGGACACAGTGACCGTCACAGGCGACCCGACCCGGATCAGGCAGATCCTGGTGAATCTGATCGGCAACGCACTTAAATTTACCGAGCAAGGCAAGGTCAGCGTTGTCGCCCAATGGGCGATGCTCGACAATGACCAACTGCACTTTACCTGTGCAGTGCATGACAGCGGCATTGGTATCGACGCCGAGCGACTGGAGTCGATGTTCGATGCGTTCAAACAGGCCGACAGCTCGATTTCCAGGCGCTACGGCGGCACGGGGTTGGGACTGCCGATTGCCCGTACCCTTGCCGAACGCATGGGCGGCACACTGCGTGCCGAGAGCCAGGAGGGTTCGGGTTCTGTTTTCACGCTGCAAATCCCGCTGCCCGTTTCACGCGATGTTTCAGTGGATATCGCCAAGCCGCTGTCGGTACTCGATGCACATGGCAAGGAGCGCAGCATATTGCTGGTCGAGGACAACCCGGTGAACCGCACCGTGGTGCAGGCCATGTTGCGTAATCTGGGTTGCGAAGTCGACGTGGCGGTGGATGGCGCCGAAGCGGTGATGAAGGCAAGCGCGGGAAACCACGCACTGATCCTCATGGATTGCCGACTGCCGGTCATGGACGGCTATGAAGCCACACGTAGAATCAGGCAACTTTCCGGTCTGGAACGAATCCCAATCATTGCCCTGACTGCCAATGCACTGCAGGGTGATCGGGACGCGTGTTTACATGCAGGTATGGATGATTACCTGGCTAAACCTTTCAAACACGCTGATTTACAGCAGGTTTTACACCGTTGGCTGCCCTTTGACGCACCTGTGACTGGCGATAAATGTTAAATTGCGGCAGTCTTGGCACGCAAATCAGCCAGCAAAATCGGCTGAATGACAAAATTCAGTGAACAGGTGTACCTTGATTTCACCTGATCTGTGACTTTCATTACAACGCAACAGTCTATGAGTAGGCTGCCGGACAGGGTCCTGGCGAATTGGTACGACAGGACCAGCGTTCTAGCCAGTGACGCCACAACCTGCCGCACGAGATTATTGAGGAGCTCGCATGACCAAACAACACGCCTTTACCCGGGAAGACCTGCTGCGCTGCAGTCGTGGCGAGCTGTTCGGCCCAGGTAATGCGCAACTGCCCGCCCCCAACATGCTGATGGTCGATCGCATCACACACATCAGCGACGAAGGTGGCAAGTTCAGCAAGGGTGAATTGGTCGCCGAACTGGATATCAACCCGGACCTGTGGTTTTTTGCCTGCCACTTTGAAGGTGATCCGGTGATGCCAGGATGCCTGGGCCTTGACGCCATGTGGCAACTGGTTGGTTTCTATCTTGGCTGGCAGGGTAACCCCGGCCGTGGCCGCGCCCTGGGTTCGGGCGAGGTGAAGTTTTTCGGTCAGGTGCTGCCTACCGCCAAAAAAGTCACCTACAACATTCATATCAAGCGCGTCCTGAAAGGCAAACTGAACCTGGCCATCGCCGACGGCTCAGTGAGTGTCGACGGTCGTGAAATCTATACCGCCGAAGGCCTTCGGGTCGGCGTGTTTACTTCCACTGAAAATTTCTAAGGGTACTCGCATGCGCCGCGTCGTTATCACTGGTCTGGGTATTGTTTCCTGCTTGGGCAATGACAAAGAGACCGTCACCGCTAACCTGCGTGCTAACCGCCCTGGCATCCGCTTCAACCCGGAATATGCCGAAATGGGTCTGCGCAGCCAGGTTTCCGGCTCCATCGACCTGAATCTGGAAGAACTGATCGATCGCAAGATCTTTCGCTTCGTCGGTCATGCGGCAGCTTATGCCTACCTGGCGATGAAAGACGCAATCACTGATTCGGGTCTTACCGAGGAACAGGTTTCCAACGTGCGTACCGGCCTGATCGCTGGCAGCGGCGGCGCATCGACCCTTAACCAGATGGAAGCGCTGGATACCCTGCGCGAAAAAGGCGTCAAGCGCGTCGGTCCTTACCGTGTCACGCGGACCATGGGCAGTACCGTTTCGGCCTGCCTGGCCACGCCGTTCAAGATCAAGGGCGTGAACTACTCCATTTCGTCCGCCTGCGCCACCAGCGCTCACTGCATCGGCAACGCTGTCGAGCAGATCCAGCTGGGTAAACAGGACATCGTCTTTGCCGGTGGCGGCGAAGAAGAGCACTGGAGCCAGTCGTTCCTGTTCGACGCAATGGGCGCACTGTCAACTCAGTACAACGAGACGCCGGAAAAAGCCTCCCGCGCTTACGACGCCAAGCGTGACGGTTTCGTCATTGCCGGTGGCGGCGGCATGGTCGTTGTCGAAGAGCTGGAACACGCTCTGGCACGCGGCGCGAAAATCTATGCTGAAATCGTCGGCTACGGTGCTACATCCGACGGCTACGACATGGTTGCGCCAAGCGGTGAAGGTGCAATTCGCTGCATGCAGATGGCCCTGGGTGATATCAACTCCGGCGACATTGACTACATCAACACCCACGGCACCTCGACTCCGGTCGGCGACGCCAAGGAAATGGAGGGCGTGCGCGAAGTATTCGGCGCCAAAGCTCCGGCGATCAGCTCCACCAAGAGCCTGTCGGGCCACTCGCTGGGTGCCGCCGGTGTTCACGAAGCGATCTATTGCCTGCTGATGATGGAAAACAACTTCATCGCAGGCTCGGCGAACATCGACGAACTTGACCCGGTAGTTGCCGACATGCCGATCCTGCTCAAGACGCGTGAAGATGCGAAGCTTGACCTGGTCATGAGCAACAGCTTCGGCTTCGGTGGCACCAACGCTACGCTGGTGTTGAAGCGCTGGGCGGGCAAGTAATACTGCTTTTGCGACAAACAAAAAGGCGCCTTTCGAGGCGCCTTTTTTGTGAATAGGCCAAAGTGGCTGTTGTTCTCCGGCATGGCTGCAGGAACGATGGATCTTCAGAACACCGCTCGTTCCTCACGCTCCAGCGTGGGAATGCAGTTCACGACGCTCTGCGTCGAAAGAGGACGCAGAGCGCCCAGACCGGCATGCCCACGCGGAGCATGGGCACGATAGTGTTCCCCTGCACGCCCTAGGGGACGATAGGTGTTCCTTCAGCCGAACACTTCGCTCAACAAATCATGCATCGACTTGAACGCACGGCTCGACACTTTGGCGTCGTACATCATCATGCCGGGAACATTGGCGTGCGGGTCGGTGAAGGAATGGAATGCCCCACCGTAACTGTGCAGCTGCCAATCCACACCAGCGGCGTTCATTTCCTCTTCAAAAGCAGGCAATTGCTCTTTTGGCACCAGCGGGTCCGACGCACCGTGGAGAACCAGTACCGAGCCCTTGATGTTCTTCGCATCAGCCGGGTTGGGCGTGTCCAGCGTGCCGTGGAACGAAATGGCAGCCTTCAGCTCGGCCCCGGTACGTGCGAGCTCCAGCGAGCAGCAGCCACCGAAGCAGAAACCGAATGTTGCGATCTTGCTTGAGTCCAGAGACACATCCGCCTGGCTCAACAACTGGTCGAGGCCTGCCTGCATACGCTTGCGCAGAAGACCGCGATCATTCTTGAGCGGCGTCATGGCAGCGCCCGCCTCGTCATTGTTACTCGGGCGAATCTGCTGACCGTAAAGATCAGCCAGCAGCACTACATAACCCTTCGCAGCGACCGCTTTGGCGATGTCTTCAGCACCCTGGCTGACACCCATCCAGTTAGGCGCCATCAGCAGCCCTGGCTGTGCAGCGCTAGCTTTCGGGTCGTACACAAGACGGCTTTCATAAGTCTGGCCATCGATCTGATAGACCACAGAACGAATTTCGATGTTGCTGCTCATTACTGACTCCTGATCGTTAGGGAGATGAAAAACGTGTCGCGGGAACTGAAACAAAAAACCCGCCGAGGCGGGTTTCTTGTCAACCGGCTATCAAACCGACAGTTCTACCAACAGCTTGTTCAGACGACGCACATACGCAGCTGGATCCTTGAGGCTGTCACCGGCGGCCAGCGCCGCCTGATCGAACAGGATGTGCGACAGATCGCCGAAGCGCTCTTCGCTCTGCTCGGCATCGAGCTTGCCGATCAGCGGGTGGGCCGGGTTGAATTCGAAGATTGGCTTGGAGTCCGGAACCTTCTGCCCGCTGGCTTCCAGAATCTGACGCATCTGCAGCCCCATGTCCTGCTCGCCAATGGCCAGAATCGCAGGTGAATCGGTCAGACGATGGGAAACACGCACTTCGCTTACAGACTCACCCAGCGCAGCTTTCAGACGCTCGATCAGGCCCTCTTTGTCCTTGGCGATCTCTTCCTGAGCCTTCTTGTCCTCTTCGGAGTCAAGATTGCCCAGATCCAAGTCACCACGAGCCACATCCACAAAGCCCTTGCCGTCGAAATCGCTCAGGTAGCTCATCAGCCACTCGTCGATACGGTCGGTCAGCAGCAGCACTTCGATGCCTTTCTTGCGGAAGACTTCAAGGTGCGGGCTGTTCTTGACCTGTGCGTAGGATTCGCCAGTGAGGTAGTAAATCTTGTCCTGACCTTCCTTGGCCCGCGCGAGGTACTCGGCCAGAGAAACGCTCTGTTCACCGCTGTCGTCGGACGTCGATGCGAAACGCAGCAGACCGGCGATTTTTTCCTTATTGGCGAAGTCTTCTGCCGGACCTTCCTTGAGGACCTGGCCGAAGTTTTTCCAGAAACCCTTGTACTGCTCGGGTTCGTTTTTCGCCAGCTTCTCCAGCATGTCCAGCACGCGCTTGGTCAACGCCGACTTCATCGAGTCGATGATCGGGTCCTTCTGCAGGATTTCGCGGGAAACGTTCAGCGAAAGGTCATTGGAGTCGACCACGCCCTTGACGAAGCGCATGTACAGCGGCAGGAACGACTCGGCCTGATCCATGACGAAGACGCGCTGCACATAGAGCTTCAGGCCGCGCGGTGCTTCGCGCTGATACAAATCAAACGGAGCACGCGCAGGCACGTACAGCAGCGAAGTGTATTCCAGCTTGCCTTCAACCTTGTTATGGCTCCAGCTCAGCGGGTTCTCGTAGTCGTGCGCGACATGCTTGTAGAACTCCTGATACTCCTCATCCTTCACCTCGGTGCGCGGACGGGTCCAGAGGGCGCTGGCGCGGTTGACGGTTTCCCACTCCGGCGCCGGTGCCTCCTCGCCTTCGGCTGCCGGAGCCTGCTCTTTGGGCAGCTCGATCGGCAAGGCGATATGGTCGGAGTATTTTTTGATGATGTTACGCAGACGGTAGCCGTCAGCGAATTCCTCTTCACCGTTTTTCAGGTGCAGAACAATACGGGTGCCACGATCAGCCTTGTCGACGGTGGCAACTTCGAACTCGCCTTCGCCCTTGGAGGACCAGTGCACGCCTTCATTCGCTGGCGTGCCGGCACGACGGCTGAACACTTCGACCTGATCGGCAACGATGAATGCCGAATAGAAACCCACGCCGAACTGACCGATCAGGTGCGAGTCCTTCTTCTGGTCGCCCGACAGGTTTTTCATGAAATCAGCGGTGCCGGACTTGGCGATCGTGCCCAGGTGGGTGATCACGTCTTCACGGCTCATACCGATGCCGTTGTCTTCAAGCGTAACGGTCTTCGCGTCCTTGTCGAAGCTCACACGAATTTTCAGCTCGGCGCCGCCTTCCAGCAACTCCGGCTTGGACAACGCTTCAAAACGCAATTTGTCGACCGCGTCAGACGCGTTCGAGATCAATTCGCGAAGGAAAATTTCCTTGTTGGAATACAGCGAATGGATCATGAGGTGCAGCAGTTGCTTTACCTCGGTCTGGAAGCCCAGGGTTTCCTTTTGAGTTTCCACACTCATAATCATCAAACTCCGATCTGGATGGTATAAGCCGTCACGATCAGGCATAAGCCCGTGTGACAGCGGGTAGTCATCAAGGTGGGGGCTGGGTCGGGGATTTCAAGAGCCAATGATGCGCGGAGCGTGTTTCATGCGCCGGATACCGCACGCATTGCGTTGGTGGGTGCTCGCCAGAACTGTCCGCAATCGGCACGGCGCTATCGGCCTGTAACGACCGCGAAACAACGGCCTCCGATATTGTCATCACGGGTGGAACTTAACTCATGACGGCAGGCTCTTAGCCTCGTGAACACTCAATAAGGAGAAACACCCCATGCGTAAATCTTTAGCCTATGCCTTGATGCTTTCTGCCACCCTGGGCCTTGCCGCCTGTGACAAAAAGTCCGAAAACACTCAGCAAGATGCCAACAAGGCAGCTCAGCAGTCCCAGGAGTCGATGGAAAAGGCTCAGGAAAAAGTGAATGACGCGGCCAAGGAAAGCCAGGAAGCCGCTCAGAAGAACGCTGAAGCCGCTCAGCAGCGTACCAATGAGAACGCCAACAAAGCGCCAGAAGCAGCGCCAGCCACCAAGTAAGGCTGAAACGCTTACAGAACTAAAAAAGCCCGCTTAAAGCGGGCTTTTTCATTTAACTCGTTTCACTTGGCACGTAACGTCAGTTCGACATTAATCGTGTACCGACTTCAAGCCAGCGCCTCGCTGCGCTTGCCCATGAGCCTGTCAACGGCTACAGCGCCCGCCAGCGTGATTACCGAGGGCACCAGCCATGCCAGGCCTTGATCACTCAGCGGCAGACTGGTCAGCACACCCGGCAGATAGTCAGTAAAACCGGCACCCTTCAGCGCGTCGATCAGGCCAAAGATGAGCGATACCAGCATCACCGGTGCAACAACCCGTCCCTGGCTCTGCCAAAAGCCTTTGCAGAAGCTCAGCGCCACCAGCACGATACACGGTGGATAGATAGCGGTGAGTACCGGAATCGAAAACTGGATCAGCTTGGTCAGCCCCAGATTGGATACCAGCAGCGAGAACACCGCCAGGATGATCACTAGCGTCCGGTAGGACAGCGGCAGCACCTTGGCAAAGTATTCAGCACAGGCACAGGTCAGGCCTACCGCAGTCACCAGACACGCCAATGAAATCAGCACGGCGAGAAAACCGCTGCCCAATGAACCGAAGGTGTGCTGCACGTAGGCATGCAGAACCGCCGCGCCGTTGCTTGCGCCTGCCGCGACCGCATGGCTGCCGGAACCCAGGCGAAACAGGCTGACATACACCAGCGCCAGCCCGACACCGGCAATGAGCCCGGCAATGATCGCGTAGCGCGTGATCAGACGTGGTGACTCGACACCACGAGAGCGAATGGCATTGACGATGACAATCCCAAAGACCAGCGCCCCGAGGGTGTCCATGGTCAGATAACCATTGATGAAACCCTGGGAAAACGGCGCAGCGGCATAGGCGGGCTCAGCCTCGCCTATTCCGCCTGCGGGTAATGCGAATGCCGCGATCCCCAATACTGCAAGGGCGATAATCTTGAGCGGTGCCAAAAAGCGCCCGACCGTGTCGAGCAAGCGCCCCGGATACAATGAAACCCAGAACACCACCAGAAAATACGCCAGGCTGTAGAGGAACAACGCGACTGGAGTGTCACCGGTCAGAGGTGCCAGGCCGACTTCAAACGAGACGGTCGCGGTACGCGGGGTCGCGAACAGCGGGCCGACCGCCAGATAGCAGACGGCTGCGAGCGCCCCGCCGGCAATCTTGCCGATCGGACTGCTCAGGGCATCCATTGCCCCCCTACCCTGGCCAGAGCAATCACCGTAACGACCGGCAGCCCGACCGCCGTGACCAGAAAGCCCAGCGCCGCCATCCAGACATGTGGTCCGGCCTGCAGGCCGACAATAGGAGGGAAGATAATGTTGCCAGCCCCGACAAACAGGGCAAATGTCATAAAACCGAGTGCCAGGATGTCCTGGCCTTTCAACACTTTCATTACGAGGGACCACACGGAATCGAAATAAGGGATGGGACGTCACCCATGAATGGGGCAGACGCAGCCCGTCGGCGTAAGACGTGGCAGTACCTTGCGAAACGCCCCTCGTGAGGGCAACGCAAAAACGGCGGACAGGGTAGCCAACTTCGACCGAAAATGCACTGTCTCAGGGCGCGCCAGCCGACGACGCACCGTTTGTTGGCGGATGTAAAGCCCCAGACAGTTGGAAATGCCGGCAATGAGAGGTCCAGGTGAACCAGACGGGGTAAGGCGAACCTTTTCAGGCGCCCAAACAAAAGCCACCCGAAGGTGGCTTTTGTCGATTGCTCGAATCAGGCAAGCGAGCTTACCTGATCAGCAAACAGTGAAGCTTACTTGGTTGGCCAGCCAGTCAGCTCGGCCAGGGCCTTGCCGATGTCTGCCAGGGAGCGCACGGTTTTTACACCAGCGTCCTGCAGTGCAGCGAATTTCTCGTCTGCAGTACCTTTACCACCCGAGATGATTGCACCGGCATGGCCCATGCGCTTGCCCGGAGGAGCAGTAACACCAGCGATGTAGGAAACAACAGGCTTGGTCACGTGTGCCTTGATGTAGGCAGCCGCTTCTTCTTCAGCCGAACCGCCGATCTCGCCGATCATGACGATCGCTTCGGTCTTCGGGTCTTCCTGGAACAGCTTCAGGATGTCGATGAAGTTCGAACCAGGGATCGGGTCACCACCGATACCTACACAGGTGGACTGACCGAAACCGGCGTCAGTGGTCTGCTTCACAGCTTCGTAGGTCAGGGTGCCGGAACGCGACACGATGCCTACCTTGCCTGGCAAGTGAATATGACCTGGCATGATGCCGATCTTGCACTCGCCCGGAGTGATGACACCTGGGCAGTTAGGACCGATCAGGATCACACCCAGCTCGTCGCACTTGACCTTGGCTTCCAGCATGTCGATGGTCGGGATGCCTTCGGTGATGCAGACGATCAGCTTGATGCCGCCGAACGCTGCTTCAAGGATGGAATCCTTGCAGAAAGGAGCCGGAACATAGATGACGCTGGCAGTAGCGCCAGTGGTGTCTACGGCTTCTTTCACAGTGTTGAACACTGGCAGGTTCAGGTGCGTGGTGCCGCCCTTGCCTGGAGTCACGCCGCCAACCATTTTGGTGCCGTAGGCAATGGCTTGCTCGGAGTGGAAGGTACCTTGCGAACCAGTGAAACCCTGGCAGATAACCTTGGTGTCTTTATTGATCAGGACGCTCATTACTTGCCCTCCGCGGCTTTGACAACTTGTTGAGCAGCGTCGGTCAGGCTGGTCGCAGCGATGATGTTCAAACCGCTTTCTGCCAGTACTTTAGCGCCCAGTTCAGCGTTGTTACCTTCAAGGCGAACAACAACCGGGA
Source organism: Pseudomonas sp. Pme6b (assembly GCF_058129925.1). Taxonomy (NCBI): domain Bacteria; kingdom Pseudomonadati; phylum Pseudomonadota; class Gammaproteobacteria; order Pseudomonadales; family Pseudomonadaceae; genus Pseudomonas; species Pseudomonas sp. Pme6b. The sequence continues at coordinate 2,484,181 of NZ_CM176704.1, read as the reverse complement.
TTTTCACGCCGACTTCTTTCACTGCACCGATGATGCCTTCGGCAATCATGTCGCAACGAACGATGCCGCCGAAGATGTTGACCAGTACTGCGGCGACGTTGGTGTCGGACAGGATGATCTTGAACGCTTCGGTAACGCGTTCCTTGGTGGCACCACCGCCAACGTCAAGGAAGTTTGCAGGCTTGCCGCCATGCAGGTTGACGATGTCCATGGTACCCATGGCCAGGCCAGCACCGTTGACCATGCAGCCGATGTTGCCTTCCAGCGCTACGTAGTTCAGTTCGAACTTGGCGGCGTGAGCTTCGCGAGGGTCGTCCTGCGAAGGATCGTGGAAGCCCTTCAGCTTGGGCTGACGGTACATGGCGTTGGCGTCGATGTTGATCTTCGCGTCCAGGCAGTGCAGATCGCCGTCAGCCTTGATCACCAGCGGGTTCACTTCCAGCAGGGCCAGGTCATGGTCCTGGAACAGCTTGGCCAGACCGGTGAAGATCTTGGCGAACTGAGTGACCTGCTTGCCTTCCAGACCCAGCTGGAATGCCAGATCGCGGCCCTGGAACGGCTGAGCGCCGACCAGTGGGTCGATCGTTGCCTTGAGAATCTTTTCAGGAGTGTCGTGAGCGATCTTCTCGATGTCCACGCCACCTTCGGTGGAAGCCATGAACACGATACGACGGCTGGAACGATCGACCACAGCGCCCAGATACAGCTCTTTGGCGATGTCGGTGCACGATTCGACCAGGATCTTGGTCACCGGCTGACCGTTGGCGTCAGTCTGGTAAGTCACCAGGCGCTTGCCCAACCACTGTTGAGCGAACGCAGCAGCGTCTTCCTTGCTGCGAACCAGCTTTACGCCGCCCGCTTTACCGCGACCACCTGCGTGAACCTGGGCTTTGACGACCCACTCGGTTCCGCCGATCTTGTCGCAGGCTTCTGCTGCTGCTTCCGGGGTGTCTACCGCGTAACCCTTGGATACTGGCAGGCCGTACTCAGCGAACAGCTGCTTACCCTGATACTCGTGAAGATTCATGCTTATTACCGTCTTCGTTTAGGTACTGCGCATTCGGTGCTGCACGTCAGCGTGCCGCACCACCTGTGACCGCTACTCCGGGTGGACTCCGCAAGTGCCGTGGGACACTCGTGAAGCCGCCTGAGAGGTCGAGTCCGGCGCAGATTCCGCGGTAAGCCCTGCTTGCAAGGCCAACGACGGGCACTGCGCCGTGGTTTCTCTTGTTGTCTCAGCGTTTCTTGCGATTCTGGATATGGATGGCGCCGCCATTCACAGCCAGTGCAGCTTCATGCAGCGCTTCGGACAGGGTCGGGTGCGAGAAGACCATCATGCCGATGTCTTCTGCGCTGCTGCCGAATTCCATCGCGATTGCGCCCTGCTGTACCAGCTCGGCAGCGCTTGGACCAATAACGTGAACACCCAGTACGCGGTCAGTCTTGGCGTCGGCTATGATCTTGACGAAGCCGCCGGTGTCGTTGGCTGCCATGGCACGGCCGCTGGCCGCGAACGGGAACGTACCGACATTGACTTCAACGCCTTCGGCCTTGAGCGTCTGCTCGGTCTTGCCGACCCAGGCGATTTCCGGGTGGGTGTAGATAACCGACGGGATCAGGTTGTAGTTCATCTGAGCCTTGTGGCCCTTGATGCGCTCGACAACCATGATGCCTTCTTCCGACGCCTTGTGTGCCAGCATCAGGCCACGCACCACGTCACCGATGGCGTATACGCCAGGAACGCTGGTGGTGCAGTAGTCGTCAACGTAGATGAAACCGCGCTCGTCCAGATCAACGCCGCTGTCCGATGCCAGCAGGTCAGTGGTCACTGGACGACGGCCAACGGCAACGATCAGACGATCAAAGGTAATCGACTGCTCGCCAGCGGCGTCGGTGTAGCTGACCACCACTTCTTCGCCATCGACCTTGGAACCGGTCACGCGAGCGCCCAGCTTGATGTCCAGACCTTGCTTGGTGAAGGTTTTCAGCGCTTCCTTGGAAACTGCTTCGTCGGCCGCCGGAATGAACTTGTCCAGTGCTTCCAGAACAGTGACCTGAGCGCCAAGGCGAGCCCATACAGAGCCCAGCTCCAGGCCGATCACGCCAGCGCCGATGACGCCCAGACGCTGTGGAACCTGTTGGAATTCCAGAGCGCCGGTCGAATCGACGATGACTTTCTGGTCAACCGGAGCTGGCGGGATGTCGATAGGACGCGAGCCCGAAGCCAGAATCACATGGTCAGCTTCGATGATTTCAACGGTGCCGTCGGCAGCCGTCAGCTCGACCTTCTTTCCAGCCAGCAGTTTGCCGTGGCCTTGCAGAGTGGTCACGCCATTGGCTTTGAACAGGCTGGCAACGCCGCCGGTCAGGCCTTTGACGATAGTCGACTTGCGACCGATCATGGCCGGCACATCGATGTTCACTTCAGATGTCGAGATGCCGTGCACGCTGAAGCCGTTCTTGGCTTCATAGAACTTCCAGGAGCTGTCGAGCAGCGCCTTGGAAGGAATGCAACCAACGTTGAGGCAGGTACCACCGAGGGCCAGTTTGCCCTCCTTGTCCTGGTACTTCTCGATGCAGGCAGTCTTGAGACCAAGTTGCGCAGCCTTGATGGCGGCAACATAACCGCCAGGGCCTGCGCCAATCACTACCACGTCGAATTTCTGGGACATAACAAAGAGTTCCTCTTTAGCTGCGAGCTTTTAGCTGCAAGCTGCAAGTCGATCCGCGATCAGGCAAAAACGACTTGCGACCTATTAATCAGGTGAAACACACCAGCCCCGGCTGCACGCTTTATCGCTTCTGACTTGAAGCTTGCAACCACGGGCTGCCTCATCAGATATCCAGCAACAGACGAGCCGGATCTTCCAGCAGGTTCTTGATGGTCACGAGGAAGGTTACCGCTTCCTTGCCGTCAATCAAACGGTGATCGTACGACAGTGCCAGATACATCATCGGACGAATCACTACCTGACCGTTGACTGCCATCGGGCGCTGAAGAATGTTGTGCATGCCCAGAATTGCAGCCTGTGGCGGGTTGACGATCGGCGTCGACATCATCGAACCGAAAGTACCACCATTAGTGATCGTGAAGGTGCCACCGGTCATCTCGTCGATGGACAGTTTGCCATCACGGGCCTTCTTGCCGAAGGTGGCGATGCCGCCTTCGATTTCAGCCAGGCTCATGTGCTCGGTGTTACGCAGAACCGGTACAACCAGACCACGGTCGCTGGACACTGCAACACCGACGTCAGCGTAGCCGTGGTAGACGATGTCGGAGCCGTCGATCGACGCGTTGACAGCCGGGAAGCGTTTCAGCGCCTCGGTAGCAGCCTTGACGAAGAACGACATAAAGCCCAGACGCACGCCGTTGTGCGACTTCTCGAACAGGTCCTTGTACTTCGAACGCAGTGCCATGACTTCGGTCATGTCGACTTCGTTGAACGTGGTCAGCATGGCCATGTTCGACTGGGCTTCGACCAGACGCTTGGCAACGGTTGCACGTACACGAGTCATCGGCACGCGCTTCTCGGTGCGGTCGCCAGCAGCGACAACCGGAGCGGCAGCAGGTTTGGCAGCAGGAGCGGCGGCTGGAGCGGATTTCTTCGCCTCAACGGCAGCGACCACGTCTTCCTTGGTGATACGGCCGTCTTTACCAGTGCCTTTGACGCTGGCCAGGTTAATACCGTTTTCTTCAGCGAGTTGACGCGCAGCAGGCGCGGCAATCGGGTCTTCTTCGCCAGCGGCAGCCGGTGCAGCGGCGGGTGCCGAGGCAGGCGCAGCAGAGGCAGGCGCAGCAGCAGGTGCTGGAGCAGCAGATGCCGTGGCACCATCATTCAAAGTGCCAAGCACTTCGTTGGAGAGGACGATAGCGCCCTCTTCCTTGGTGATCGAGCCCATCACGCCGTCAGCTTCGGCCAATACTTCCAGAACAACCTTGTCAGTCTCGATATCGACCAGCATCTCGTCCCGTTTTACCGCATCACCCTCTTTTTTGTACCACTTGGAAATGGTGCCATCGGCAACGGATTCCGGGAAAGAGGGGGCTTTGATCTCGATAGCCATTATCTGTAATTCCTTAATTCGGTTTCTAATGCTCGAAGGCGTTAAACAGTGAAGGCATCTTGCAACAGTTTTTCCTGCTGCTCGGCGTGCATCGAAGCGTAACCACAAGCTGGAGCGGCAGAGGCGTCACGACCGGCGTACTCAAGAACGAGTTCACGTTTGTGGTTGCCCATGCTGCGGCGCAGGTGGTGCTGACTGCTGTACCAAGCACCCTGGTTCATCGGTTCTTCCTGACACCAGACCACATGCTGCAGGTTGGTGTACGGCGCGATGGTTTCCATCAGGTCGTCTTCAGGGAACGGGTACAGCTGCTCGATACGAACGATGGCAATGTCTTCACGCCCTTCGGCACGGCGTTTTTCCAGCAGGTCGTAGTAAACCTTGCCGCTGCACAGCACCAGACGCGTGACCTTGGCCGGACCGAGGGTATCGATTTCCGGAATGACGGTCTGGAACGAGCCTTCGGCCAGATCTTCCAAGGTCGAAACAGCCAGTTTGTGACGCAGCAACGACTTGGGAGTCAGCACGATCAGCGGCTTGCGCAGCGGGCGGATGACCTGACGACGCAGCAAATGGTAGATCTGCGCCGGAGTCGTTGGTACGCACACCTGAATGTTGTGCTCGGCACACAATTGCAGGTAACGCTCAAGACGTGCCGACGAGTGCTCTGGCCCCTGCCCTTCGTAGCCGTGAGGCAACAGCATGGTCAGACCGCACAGACGGCCCCACTTGTGTTCACCGCTGGTGATGAACTGGTCGACAACCACCTGGGCACCGTTGGCGAAGTCGCCGAACTGCGCTTCCCAGATAACCAGTGCATCCGGCTGGGTGGTCGAGTAACCGTATTCGAATGCCAGCACGGCCTCTTCCGACAGGAACGAGTCGTACAGGTCGAAACGCGGCTGACCGGAGTACAGATTCTGCAGCGGGATATAGGTCCCGGCGTCTTTCTGGTTGTGCAGTACGGCGTGGCGGTGCGAGAACGTACCGCGACCGATGTCCTGCCCTGTCATACGGATCGGGTGACCTTCGAACGCCAGCGTGGCGTATGCCATGGTTTCGGCGTAACCCCAGTTGATCGGCAAGCCACCGGCCTGCATCTTCTGACGGTCTTCGTAGATCTTCTGAACCTGACGCTGCACGACGAAGCCTTCAGGAAGTTCCATCAGCTTGGCGGACAGTTCCTGCAGGGTCTTGAGGTCGAAGCGAGTGTCGTGACGCGCAGTCCAGGCGTGGCCCAGATAAGGACGCCAGTCGACGAACAACTCCTTGTTCGGCTCCTTGACCAGGCTTTTCACTACGTGCAGACCATTGTCCAGCGCGCTGCGGTAATCATCGACCTTGGCCTGAACACGGGCTTCATCGAGAATGCCGGTCTTGATCAAATGCTCGGCATACAGCTCACGGGTGGTGCGCTGCTTGGTGATCTGCTGATACATCAGAGGCTGAGTGCCACTCGGCTCGTCAGCTTCGTTGTGACCACGACGACGGTAGCAGACCAGATCGATCACGATATCGCGCTTGAACTGCATGCGGTAATCGATCGCCAGCTGGGTCACGAACATCACAGCTTCCGGATCATCACCATTTACATGGAGGATCGGTGCCTGGATCATCTTGGCAACGTCGGTGGCGTACTCGGTCGAACGCGAGTCCAGCGGGTTGCTGATGGTGAAGCCCACCTGGTTGTTGATGACGATGTGGATCGTGCCGCCCGTCTTGAAGCCGCGGGTCTGCGACATCTGGAAGGTTTCCATGACCACGCCCTGACCGGCAAAGGCCGCGTCGCCGTGGAGGGAAATCGGCAGAACCTTGTCACCGTTAGGATCGTTGCGACGATCCTGACGCGCACGCACCGACCCCTCGACCACCGGAGAAACGATCTCCAGGTGAGACGGGTTGAATGCCATGGCAAGGTGAACCTCACCGCCTGCGGTCATGACGTTGGAAGAGAAACCCTGGTGATATTTGACGTCACCGGAACCCAGTTCCACTTTTTTCTTGCCTTCGAACTCGTCGAACAGTTCGCGCGGGTTCTTGCCAAAAGTGTTGACCAGTACGTTGAGGCGGCCGCGGTGGGCCATACCGATCACGACTTCCTTGGTGCCATAGGACCCGGAACGCTGAATCAGCTCGTCGAGCATCGGGATCAGGCTTTCGCCACCTTCCAGACCGAAGCGCTTGGTACCCGGATATTTGGTACCCAGATACTTCTCGAGACCTTCGGCTGCGGTGACACGCTCGAGCAGGTGGCTCTGGATATCAGCCGAGAACGCTGGACGGCCGCGAACACTCTCAAGACGCTGCATGAACCAGTTGCGCTGCTCGGAATCCACGATATGGGTGAACTCGGAGCCGATGGTGCGACAATATGTCTGCTGCAACGCTTCATGAATTTCGCGTAGGCTCGCTTCCTCTTTGCCGATGAACAGGTCGCCGGCACGGAAGGTCGTATCAAGATCGGCATTGGTCAAGCCGTAATGATTGATCGACAGATCCGCAGGCGCAGGGCGCTGCCAAAGGCCCAACGGATCGAGCTGAGCAGCCTGGTGGCCACGCATCCGATACGCCTGGATCAGTCGCAGCACTTCAACCTGCTTCTTCTCGTGCTCGCTGCTCACACTGCCGGCGGACACCGGTTGAGCGCGGCGCTGGTTTTTGGCCAGCAACACGAAATGATCGCGAATAGTCGAGTGCGATACATCAGTGGCAGAGCTGCCGTCTGCTGGCAACTTCTGAAAGTAGGTGCGCCATTCTTCTGGCACAGCGTTAGGGTCGTGCAGGTAAAGCTCATAGAGCTCTTCCACATAGGCAGCGTTACCACCGGATAGGTGGGCACTGTTCCACATGCGCTGCATCACGCTTTCTTGCATGCTTGGTCACCCTCGGTAAGGGGACACCACCGGCGAAGACACCAGAGCAATCCTGAAATAGTCGTGTGCAGCGACTGTATCAAGTCACCAGGGATCACGCAGATAGTCCGGGTACCAGCCCGGATGCCCCTGCTGGTCTCATTTCTTCAAAATAAGAGCGGCAGCTTTGCGAGCTACTGCTCAGGTTAAAACTACGGCGCCGGTTGAAGCCTGCGCCGCAGCCACTTCAGTGCAACGGTGTAACAGATAAAACGATCAATCAGACGCCGCTTTGCAACAACATGTTGCGCACGTGACCGATAGCCTTGGTTGGGTTAAGGCCTTTCGGGCACACGTTGACGCAGTTCATGATGCCGCGGCAGCGGAACACGCTGAACGGATCATCAAGCGAAGCCAGACGTTCATTGGTGCGGGTGTCACGGCTGTCAGCCAGGAAACGGTAGGCTTGCAGCAGCGCAGCAGGACCCAGGAACTTGTCGGGGTTCCACCAGAAGGACGGGCAGGAAGTCGAGCAGCAAGCGCACAGAATGCACTCGTACAGACCATCGAGCTTTTCGCGCTCTTCCGGAGTTTGCAGACGTTCGATGGCCGGAGCCGGCGTGTCATTCTGCAGGAACGGCTTCACCTTCTCGTACTGCTTGTAGAAGATGCTCATATCGACGACCAGGTCACGAATGACCGGCAAACCAGGCAGCGGACGTACGATCAGCCTGTTCTTGGCAACAACGGCAGACAGCGGCGTGATGCAGGCCAGACCGTTCTTGCCATTGATGTTCATGCCATCGGAACCGCACACGCCTTCGCGGCACGAACGACGGTAAGAGAAGCCTTGATCCTGTTCTTTGACCAGGGCGAGCACGTCCAGCACCATCAGGTCCTTGCCACCGGTATCGACCTGAAACTCCTGCATGAACGGCGTGGCGTCCTGCTCAGGGTTGTAACGATAAACACTGACTTGCAACATATCGGTCACCCCTTAATAAGTCCGAATCTTAGGTTCAAAAGTCGGAACAGTCTTCGGCGAGAAGTTCACGGCACGCTTGGTCACGCGCTTGTCACCCGGGAAATACAGGGTGTGGCACAACCAGTTCTCGTCATCGCGATCTTCAAAGTCTTCACGGGCGTGAGCGCCGCGGGACTCTTTACGATGCTCTGCGGCGATCGCCGTGGCTTCGGCAACTTCCAGCAGGTTTTGCAGTTCAAGCGCTTCGATACGGGCGGTATTGAATGCCTGGCTCTTGTCATTGATCTTGACGTTGGCGATACGCACGCGCAGGTCAGCCAGCTGAGCAATACCCTTCTGCATGTATTCGCCGGTGCGGAACACACCGAAGTAGTTCTGCATGCAGCTTTGCAGCTCTTTACGCAGCGTGGCGACGTCTTCGCCGGTAGTGCGCTCGTTCAGGCCGGCAACGCGTGCCAGCGCAGCATCGATGTCGGACTCGGAAGCACGGGCGTAGTCGATACCTTCGCTCAGCGCTTTCTCCAGGTGGATACCCGCAGCGCGACCGAACACCACCAGATCGAGCAACGAGTTGCCGCCCAGGCGGTTGGCACCGTGAACCGATACGCAAGCCACTTCACCTACCGCGAACAGACCCGGAATGATCTGATCGACACCGGCGGCGTCCTGAGTGATCGCCTGACCATGAATGTTGGTGGCAACGCCGCCCATCATGTAATGGCAGGTAGGAACTACCGGAATCGGCGCTGTTGCAGGGTCGACGTGAGCGAAGGTCTTGGACAACTCCATAATGCCTGGCAAACGGCTGTGCAACACTTCTTCGCCCAGGTGATCGAGCTTGAGCATCACATGGTCGCCATCCGGACCACAGCCGTTACCGGCAATGATTTCCTTGACCATGGAGCGCGCAACCACGTCACGACCTGCAAGGTCCTTGGCGTTCGGAGCATAACGCTCCATGAAACGCTCGCCGTGCTTGTTGATCAGGTAACCGCCTTCACCGCGGCAGCCTTCGGTGACCAGTACACCTGCACCGGCAATGCCGGTCGGGTGAAACTGCCACATTTCGATGTCCTGAACCGGGACACCGGCGCGCAGTGCCATACCGATACCGTCACCGGTATTGATCAGGGCGTTGGTGGTCGAAGAGTAGATACGACCTGCACCGCCGGTTGCCAGCACGGTAGCGTTGGCACGGATGTAGGAAGTTTCGCCGGTTTCAATGCAGATGGCGATGATGCCGACAAAGGCACCGTCCTGATTCTTGACCAGATCCACGCCGTAGTATTCGTTGAGGAATACGGTGCCAGCCTTGAGGTTGGCCTGATACAGGGTGTGCAGCAGTGCGTGACCGGTACGGTCGGCAGCAGCACAGGTACGTGCAGCCTGACCGCCCTTGCCGAAGTCCTTGGACTGACCGCCAAACGGACGCTGGTAGATGCGACCCTGTTCGGTACGGGAGAACGGCAAGCCCATGTGCTCGAGTTCGAAAACAGCTTCAGGGCCTACGGAACACATGTATTCGATAGCGTCCTGGTCACCGATGTAGTCGGAACCCTTGACGGTATCGTACATGTGCCAGCGCCAGTCATCGTTCGGATCGGCAGAGGCAATTGCGCAGGTGATGCCACCCTGGGCAGAAACGGTGTGCGAGCGTGTCGGAAACACCTTGGTGACCACGGCAGTCTTGTGACCGCCCTGAGCGAGCTGCAGGGCAGCGCGCATACCGGCACCGCCACCACCAATGATGATGGCGTCGAAGGAAAGCGAATTTATGTTAGCCATGAATCAGATACCCCAAAGAATCTGCACGCCCCAGACGAAGTAGGCGAACATCAGAACGCCGCATACCGCCTGAAACAGAAAACGTACTGCAGTGGCGGACTTGCCCAGCGCCATCGGCGTCAGGTAGTCGGTCGCGATGGTCCACATGCCGACCCAGGCGTGAGCGCCAAGGGCAACGAGGGCCAGCAGACTGAAGATACGCATTCCGTTGTGTGCGAACAGATCATGCCATTGGGCGTAACTCAGACCCGGATGAAAGACCATGTATCCGATCAGGAATATGAAATAAGCCGCGAGCACGACCGCAGAAACACGCTGAGCCATCCAGTCATAGAGGCCCGAACGCGAAAGGTTGGTGACGTTGGTTACCATATCCATACTCCCGCCAGAAGAATCAGTACCACGGAAACCGCGATAACGATTTTGGAGCCCAGCTTGCCGCCTTCGAGCGTCTCGCCTACCCCGGAGTCCATGATGAGGTGACGGATACCGGCCACCATGTGATACAGCAGGGCAGACAGAAGCCCCCAGATGATCAGCTTGGCCAGCGGGCTGGTCAGACACGCCTTGACTTCACCGAACCCTTCTTCGGACGCCAGCGACTTGTCCATTGCATACAGCATGATTGCAATACCGACAAAGAGGATGACACCGGAGATGCGGTGAAGGATGGACGTGTAAGCGGTGACTGGGAGCTTGATGGTCCTTAGGTCTAGATTTACAGGTCGTTGGCTATTCACGGCTTTTTTTCACACTGAAGAGCCCCTAACAATCAGGGCAAGTTGTTGGGAAGTGCACTGGTCAGGTACCCACCACCCAGGAAGTGACGACCCCCTTGAAACAGGCCAAAAAGCCTTTGGCGGTCGGACGCCGAGTATAGACAGTTAGGTTACTAATGACAACGCGCAGACTTACCGCCAATGGCGCATTGCGTTGCCGGGACAAAAGGCGTAAACGGCAGGAAACGGTCTGAAAAAATCCACGGCGGGCCCTTGCGGAACACGACTTTAGGCAAATTGACTTTAGAATTTATCTCACTATAGTGATGCGGGCCCTGCGTGGGGGGCCTGTCTGATGATTTGAAGCATAAATAGGAGGCCACATGGCTGACAAAAAAGCGCAGTTGATCATCGAGGGCGCAGCCCCCGTCGAGCTGCCAATTCTGACCGGTACAGTGGGTCCGGACGTGATCGACGTACGCGGCCTGACCGCCACCGGCCGCTTCACATTTGACCCTGGCTTCATGTCCACGGCCTCTTGCGATTCGAAGATCACCTACATTGATGGTGACAATGGCATTCTGCTGCACCGCGGCTACCCGATCGAACAACTGGCCGAGCAGTCCGATTACCTCGAAACCTGCTACCTGCTGCTCAACGGCGAACTGCCGACCGCCGAACAGAAAGCCCAGTTCGTGGCCGTGGTCAAGAACCACACGATGGTTCACGAGCAACTCAAGACCTTCTTCAACGGCTTTCGTCGCGACGCCCACCCGATGGCCGTCATGTGCGGCGTAGTCGGTGCCCTGTCAGCGTTCTACCACGACTCGCTGGACATCAATAACCCGCAGCACCGCGAGATTTCCGCTGTACGCCTGGTGGCCAAGATGCCGACCCTGGCAGCGATGGTCTACAAGTACTCCATGGGCCAGCCCATGATGTACCCGCGCAACGACCTCAGCTACGCCGAAAACTTCCTGCACATGATGTTCAACACCCCGTGCGAGATCAAACCGATCAGCCCGGTGCTGGCCAAGGCGATGGACAAGATCTTCATCCTTCACGCCGATCACGAGCAGAACGCCTCGACATCCACCGTCCGCATGGCAGGCTCTTCGGGCGCCAACCCGTTTGCCTGTATCGCTGCCGGCATCGCCGCGCTATGGGGCCCGGCCCACGGCGGCGCCAACGAAGCGGTACTGACCATGCTGGATGAAATCGGTGACGTGTCGAACATCGACAAGTTCATCGCCAAGGCCAAGGACAAGAACGACCCGTTCAAGCTCATGGGCTTCGGCCACCGCGTCTACAAGAACCGTGACCCGCGTGCCACCGTGATGAAGCAGACCTGCGACGAAGTGCTCAAGGAACTGGGTATCACCAACGATCCTCAGCTCGAACTGGCCATGCGCCTCGAAGAGATCGCCCTGACCGACCCGTACTTCATCGAGCGCTCGCTGTACCCGAACGTCGACTTCTACTCAGGCATCATCCTCAAGGCCATCGGCATTCCGACCAGCATGTTCACCGTAATCTTCGCTCTGGCGCGGACCGTCGGCTGGATTTCGCACTGGAAAGAAATGCTCTCCAGCCCTTACAAGATCGGTCGCCCTCGCCAGCTCTACACCGGCAACGTGCAACGCGATATCGTCGCCCTGCAAGACCGCAAGTAAGCGTTACACGCAAAAACAAAGGGCTGCCACTGGCAGCCCTTTTTTGTGCGTACTGCGTACTGCAGATTATTGCGTCTGCGCAGCCCGCTCTCTGAGCGCTTTCAGCGTATTGAACGGCGCGTCGACAACGAACTTGTTGGCCAGCATCGATGGCACACTACCACCCGGCTCGGTGTGAACCTGATAAGTCACCTCAGTCTGGTTCGACCCCTTGGGCACCATCTTCCAGAACCCCTTGACCTCGGTCACACGCACGAAACCCTTTTCCTCGGGAATGTACGTGGGCTGCTCTTCAAGATTCCGGGTAATACTGCCGTCAGCCCCCTCCTGAGTAGTGATCAACAGCACCGAGTCACGAGGCGTCACCGGCCAGGGCGTGTTGAACTGGCTGTAGGTCCAGGTCTTGTTACCTTCATGCTTGAGTATCTTCTGTAACTTGCACTCATGAATCCAGGCGCAGGCCCCCGCAACATCCTCTTGAAGCGCACGCAGCTTGCTCACGCTGGCATTGATCAGCGTAATGCCCTGATAGGCCTTGTAATCGGACCCAGGCACATCACTCAACGAAACCTTGATGCCATCCTCGTTCTTGACCACTTTCCAGTCGTCAGCCTGCGCCGTTCCGGCAAGCATTACAGTCAAACCACAAGCAACAGCGATGCGATACAGCGGACTCATTGTTTTATTCCTTGTTTTGAAGTTCCGACAAAGCACTAGCGCCCAAAAACCGCCCTTTCATGCAACTGCTGTAGCTTTTTCCCACCAGCCAATAAGGCGAATGGCATCCGCCTGATCGACTCCGCAGACATCTTCCGCCGCCTTGAACTGACTGCATACCGCAGGGCGCTCGGGCCTGCCGAACAAGGCGCACAGAAGCTCGACCGACAAGTGCAGGCATCGCTCACATGCCGGTTTTCCATCGGGCATGCCGGGTATGGGAGACGTGATGGAAGGCGCTATGCAGCACGCACCACAATCGGAACGGCAGTCCATGACCAGACACCCTTACTGAAAAATAGAAAAAGAGGAAGGATATTAACCGTCAAAACGTCTGTTTGAAAACGCCGTATCGGACGATAGGCAGGGCTTACTGCTTGAATTTGAAATCCAGCGCAGCACCTTCGACATCGCGACGGTTTTCGTTGCGCATCTGCAATTGCATTTCGTTGGTCAGCAATCGACCTTCAAGCTCAAAGGGGCCGGGGTTGGCCGAAGCCCCCTTGTCGCTGAACATCTGCGGCAATATCGGCTTGCGCTTGCTGGTAATCACATTGGCGGGCGGGTCCAGCTCCTTGACAAGCTCGGGCGGCAAACTCAGGTCGAGCTTTGGCGACTTGATGCGCACATCCTTGGCACTGGCCGTTTTGGCGTCTTTGGCGTTCTTGCGCTTGCTGACAGGCGCCTTGGCCGCCGCTACTTTCGAAGGCGACTTTTCAGAAACTGCCGCATTGGCCACCGGAGGCGCTGATGGTTGTGATTTTTCCTTGCCCACCACTACCGGCACCACCGGGACACCTGGCATCAACTGATGCATGGTATCGGGTGCCTTTATCTGTTTTGCATCCGTCGCCACCGCCTCCACAGGAGCCTCGGTCTTCAAGTGCACTTCAGGCGAGACCGGAGCCGTAATAACCGCCTCGGTTTTAGGCTTGGGCACAGGAGGATCCTGAGCATCACAACCACTCAGAAGCACGACGACAAGCAATCCCAGACAGCGAAAAACATTCATAGGCAAAAAGTCAGGCAAGACAGTGGCAAATAGCCGGAAAAGAAACACATGCTGTGCTTTTGAGGCCAACCTGACAAGCCAAGAGTTCAAAACAATTGACAAAAAATCTTTACAACTCAGTACACATGTACCGCTTCCTGACACAACTGCTTGGCCAGAATACCCAGCGTCATCAGTGCCCGCTCAGCCTCTTTGTTCCAAGGCATCCCGCAGTTGAGGCGAATGCAATGATTGAACTGCTCGGTATTACTGAAGATCAACCCCGGCGCGATACTGATACCCTGCTCCAGCGCACGAACATGCAGCTCCTGAGTATTGACCCGGCCCGGCAGGCTAACCCACAGAATGAACCCACCCGCAGGGCGACTCATCTGAGTGCCCTCAGGAAAGAACTGCTGCACCGCCAATTGGAAGGCGCTGAGATTCTTGCGGTATTCCAGGCGAATGAAACGTAAGTGCCGATCGTAACCGCCGTTTTCGAGGTATGCGGCGACCGCCATCTGCGTAACACTGCATGCAGAATGCGTGCTGAAAGTCTGCAGACGTTGAATTTCTGCCTGGTATTTGCCAGCGATGATCCAGCCGATGCGTACACCGGGCGACAGCGTCTTGGAAAAGCTGGAACAGTAAATCACCCTCCCCAGCCGATCGAACGCCTTGAGCGCCTTGGTCCTCCCGACTTCGAACATCAACTCACCGTAGACATCGTCTTCAACCACTTGAATATCGAAGTCCGAGGCCAGACGCAGCAGGTTCTTCTGCCGCTCCTCCGGCATGGTGCCGCCCAGTGGGTTGCTCAGGCGTGAAGTCAGTACCAATGCTTTGATTGACCATTGATTGGCCGCCAGTTGCAAGGCCTCCAGACTGATGCCGGTGGCCGGGTCGCTGGGGATTTCGATGACTTTCAAGCCCAATAGGTCGGCAAGTTGCAACAACCCGTAATAAGCAGGCGACTCGGCAGCAATCAGGTCACCCGGCCGGGTCAGCACGCGAAGAGTCATCTGCAGTGCATCCACGCACCCGTGAGTGATCACCACCTCGGACGGATCGACCACCACGCCGGCGTCGCGCATACGGATGGCGACCTGCCTGCGCAGCGGCTCGAAACCCGGGCTGAACATATAGCTGAAGGCCCGCGGGCTGTGAAAACGCGTCACTTTCGCTAATTGCTGATGCAGCGCACGCACCGGCAGGTAGTCCACATGAGGCACAGCGGCGCCCAGAGCAAACACGCCCTCGCGTCGGGATTCCTCGAGCACTTGCTGGATGATACTGCTGCGCGTGACCAGACCAGGCCGCTCGACCCGCGCGATATCCGGGGTCGAAGCCGTAAGTGCCGGGGTTTGATGAACATAGTAGCCGGACTGAGGACGCGCCCGGATCAACCCTTGATCTTCAAGGTTCGCATAAGCCTGCAATACCGTCGCATGGCTGACATTGAGCTGCGAACTCATCTTGCGAACCGAAGGCACACGCTCACCGGGTTGATACACCCCACGACGAATATCTTCGGCAAGCTGCTGGGCGATACGCTGATAGAGCAAAAGATTGGTCATGACACAGCCTCGAAAAGACCGGTGATTTATTGTTTTTAAAAATACAGATACGGAATAACCGGCACAGTCCAGAAGTGTACGGGAACAGTTTACGTTCAAGCCAGCGGTCACGACCGCTGCACGAAAATAAACGCGGCTGAAAACGCCATGTGCAAAGCCTTTAAAGCCAAAAAAGCCCGAGACCGTTTCCGGCGTCGGGCTTTTTGAAAAGTTTTTATCAGCGCGCTGCGCCTAACTGACCCTTTTCATCAGAAAAAACAATTTCCACACGGCGATTTTGCGCGCGCCCGCGCTCGGAGGCGTTGGCGTTCACCGGGAACTGCTGACCGTAGCCCTCGACATGTATACGTTTTTCATCGACACCCAGATCCATCAGAACGTCTGCGACTGCTTGTGCACGATCCTTCGACAGCTTCAGATTCTCCTGACGGTCACCTGTGCTGTCGGTGTAGCCCTCGATCCGGACCACTCGACGCGGATTGATCTGCAAAAACTGCACAACCTTGAGAATGGTGCGACTGGCCGAGCTTTTCAGCTCGGCGTGGCCGGCGTCGAACAGCACATCTCCCAACGTCATGACCAGCCCGCGATCGGTCTCGGTGGTGGCCAGACTGAGGATCTGATCTTCCAGCCAGCGCCCCTGCTGCTGGGCACTGGCCAGCTTGGCCTCACGCAGCGCCAATTGCAGACGCTGGCGCTCCATGTCCATTTTCGCCAGGCGCTCCTGGCTCAGCATCAGATTGCTGTGCTCACGTGCGATCTCGCTGTAGCGGCTGCTGAGGTAGGCGTAATGACTGACGTCGGCACCGCTTCCCAGATAGCTGGACAGACGCTCGGCGCGAGCCAGAGATTCGCCAGCGCGAATGACATCCTTGGGCGCGCTGCGCAACACATCGGTATCTTCCTTGACCTTCTGGAAGTCGGCACTGGCCTGCTGCAAGGCCTGCCCGCTGTCCTGATGACCGGCACACCCGTAAAGGCCAGCCGAACCCAGCAACAGGCACACACTCAGTACACGCGGAAAACGGTTCATTGTGCCTCTCCCAGTTGCTTGCGTAACCGATTGAGGCGGGTATTCAACTGATTGACCTGCTCCTGACTCTTGAGGGTGAGCACTCGGGCCTCTGCCAGCCGGGCATCAAGCTCGGCCTGCTCGGCTTTCATGCGCGCGTCCTTGTAGGCGTGGGTCGCCATGGAGGCGCGAGCTTCGGCAAAGCGGGCCAGAGCAACTTCCATCTCGGGCTGATCATCACCCGCGCCAACGGCTTTGGCCTGCTCCAGCGCCTGCTCGGTCAGCTTGAACTGCTCGGTCGGTAGCGGGTCGCTGGCGCAGCCAGCCAGCGTGGCGATGGCCATGACGGCGATTGAAAAACGAATACTCACAAAAACATCCCTACTTGTCTGGTGCGCTGGCGCTGGCAGGTTGCAACAGCTGGGCTTTCCACAACTCCAGGTTGTGCCTGATGACATCACCCGCAAGGCCGGAGGCGGCCGATTCTGTCATCTTTTTCGCCAGTTGTCCGCGCAACCATGGTTCGTTGCAGGCCGAATTGAACGACAACGCCAGATAAAACCCGGGTGTATCGACCGGCAAGGGTTGCGCAGCCAGGTCTGCAGAAAGACCCAGCGTCTGCACCATGACCATCCCGGCGTAACGACCGGCAAGCACGTAATCCACCTCACCCAGCGCCAGCTTCTGAAAAGCCGGGGTCAGGCCTGGCAGGCGTGTCAGGCTCAAATGCTGCTTGGCCGCAGCCTCGAATGAAGGCGTCAATCGGGTCTTTTCCGACATGGCGCCAGGATGGTCGTGCAGCTCATCCAGGGTATTGAACGGTACGCTGTGATCGTGGCGCGTCCACACCATGATGTCGTTCTGCACGATCGGCGGGTGAATGTAATCAAGCGACTCAAGTTGCGCTGCATTGAACGGCGCGTCCGCCAACAGATCCATGCGTCCGGTGCGCACCTCTTCAAGTGCCTGACTGCGTTTGCCGCCGTACAGGAACTCGACCTTGATACCCAGCTCACCTGCTGCCTGTGTGAGCAGATCGGCATTGGCACCCATCAGATGGCGTGGATCCTGAGGGTCACGCCATAAATAAGGCGGCGCGTCCGGACTGCCGGTCACAATCAGACGCTCGCACTTGCCTGCCGCGAATGAAAGCGTCGGCAGCATGACCAGCCCGAGAAAAAGCGAAGACAGCAGCCGGGGATGCACCATGAAAAGTCCTTTGATACCCGATAAAAAACCCGCTCGATCCGGGGCTATGTACCGCAAACAATCTGCCGGCACACAAACCCCGAACGGAACGGGTTCTCTTTATAGTGGAAGCGCGTGGCTTAAACCAGCTTCTCCAGCTCGGGAATGGCTTCGAACAAATCAGCCACCAGCCCGTAATCGGCCACCTGGAAGATCGGAGCTTCCTCATCCTTGTTGATCGCAACGATCACCTTGGAGTCTTTCATGCCGGCCAGATGCTGAATGGCACCGGAAATACCGACAGCAATATACAGCTGAGGCGCAACGATCTTGCCGGTCTGGCCGACCTGCATGTCGTTGGGCACAAAACCGGCATCGACCGCAGCACGGGAAGCACCCACTGCAGCACCGAGTTTGTCGGCCAGCGTGTACAGGTGCTTGAAGTTGTCGCCGTTCTGCATGCCACGACCGCCGGATACGACGATCTTGGCCGCTGTCAGTTCTGGACGATCGGATTTGGCCAGTTCTTCGCCAACGAAGCTGGACTTGCCCGCATCGTGAGCAGCCGAAACCGCTTCGATAGAAGCCGAACCACCCTCGGCAGCGACCGGATCGAAACCGGTGGCACGCACGGTGATGACCTTGATCGCGGCAGTGGACTGCACGGTGGCAATGGCGTTACCGGCGTAGATCGGGCGGGTGAAGGTGTCGGCCGAGACCACCGAAACGATCTCGGATATCTGGTCGACATCCAGCTGCGCAGCAACGCGAGGCAGGACGTTCTTGCCGTTGGAGGTTGCAGCGGCCAGAACGTGACTATGGCCCGCAACCAGCTCTACGACCAGTGGCGCAACGTTTTCAGGCAATTGATGTGCATAGGCAGCGTTGTCGGCCACCAGCACTTTCGCCACGCCGGCAATTTTGGCGGCGGCGTCGGCAACGGCACTTACGCCTGAACCGGCAACCAGCAAGTGGATGTCACCGCCGATCTTCTGCGCGGCAGCCAGGGTATTGAGCGTAGCCGGGGCTACGGTCGCATTGTCGTGTTCAGCGATAACCAGGATCGTCATTTAGATTACCTTCGCTTCGTTTTTCAGTTTCTCGACCAGTTCAGCCACCGATTTGACCTTGATGCCCGCGCTGCGTGCAGCCGGTGCTTCAACCTTGAGGGTCTTGTTGGTCGAGGCCGTGGAAACGCCCAGTGCATCCGGGGTCAGCACTTCAAGCGGCTTCTTCTTGGCTTTCATGATGTTGGGCAGCGAAGCGTAGCGTGGCTCGTTCAGACGCAGGTCCGTGGTCACGATCGCTGGCAGGCTCAGGGAAACAGTCTGCAGACCGCCGTCGATCTCACGGGTCACGGCAACCTTGTCACCGGAGACTTCAACCTTCGAGGCGAACGTACCTTGCGGGTAGCCGCTCAGTGCGGCCAGCATCTGGCCGGTCTGGTTGTTATCACTGTCGATGGCCTGTTTGCCAAGGATCACCAGCTGTGGCTGTTCCTTGTCGACCACTGCCTTGAGCAGCTTGGCCACGGCCAGAGAGGTCAGTTCTTCGGTAGACTCGACCAGCACGGCGCGGTCGGCACCCAGCGCCAGGGCGGTACGCAGTTGCTCCTGAGCAGTGGTAGGACCAATGGTGACGACCACGATTTCCGTTGCCACGCCCTTCTCTTTCAAGCGCACCGCTTCTTCAACAGCGATTTCGCAGAACGGGTTCATGGACATTTTGACGTTGGCAAGATCGACGCCGGAGTTGTCCGCCTTGACGCGAACCTTGACGTTGTAGTCGACCACTCGTTTGACAGCTACAAGAACCTTCATGGATTCCTCACTCTCCGGTGAAAAGAAGTCGCCTGGCGATACCAGACGATCGATATGTGTCCTCAACAAGCAATCGCAATGCGCGCAGGCCGTCCGGGCGACTTCAAAAAGCCATATAAAAGCCGGGAGTCACCCGTCAAGCAGCGGCAGGGTGTGTAAAATGCGCCGTGCGACGTTGACCTGTTGCCTGCACCGCGTCCGCCTGATGCCTTTTGAGAGACTTCCTGCAACGCAGGTGCCTCGTTTCAGCCTACGGCAAACGCAAAACCGCCCGTATATTGACCGCAACGCCTTTTCCGGTCAATACGCCAAATCGGCCAGTTCCGAGTCCGGTGTCTTTGATTTATCTGGGCTGCGGGCAATTCAAACAAACGTTTGTATTGGACCCATGCAGTGGTGTAGATATAATGCGTGCCATTAAAAGACGGGTGGTGCCCAACACCTCCTGTGTCGGCCTGCAGCGACTCATAAAGCAGCGCCCATAAAAATACCGTGAGCCTTGAAAGTAGGAGATAGCCTGTGGAACGCGAATACATGGAATTCGACGTCGTCATCGTCGGAGCCGGCCCTTCCGGGCTTTCTGCCGCTTGCCGCCTTAAACAGAAGGCCACTGAAGCCGGGCAGGAAATCAGCGTCTGCGTGGTGGAAAAAGGCTCCGAAGTCGGCGCACACATTCTGTCCGGTGCCGTGTTTGAACCGCGCGCACTGAACGAGCTGTTTCCAAACTGGCAGGAATTGGGCGCTCCGCTCAATACACCCGTCAAGCGTGATGACATCTACGTCCTGCGCGACGCCGAAAAGGCGCAGAAAATTCCGGACTTTTTCGTCCCCAAGACCATGCACAACCAGGGCAACTACATCATATCCCTGGGCAATCTGTGCCGCTGGCTCGCCCAGCAGGCTGAAAACCTTGGTGTGGAAATCTACCCGGGCTTTGCCGCTCAGGAAGCACTGTTCGACGAAAACGGCGTGGTGCGCGGTATCGTCACCGGCGATCTGGGTGTCGACCGCGAAGGCAACCCCAAGGAAGGCCTGTACGCCCCCGGCATGGAACTGCGCGCCAAGTACACGCTGTTCGCCGAAGGCTGCCGCGGTCACATCGGCAAGCAATTGCTCAAGCGCTTCAATCTCGATGACGAAGCCGATGTACAGCATTACGCCATCGGCCTGAAGGAAATCTGGGAAGTCGACCCGGCGAAGCATGAACAGGGCCTGGTGGTGCACACCGCAGGCTGGCCGCTGGACGATGCCAATCCGGGCGGCTCGTTCCTGTACCACCTGGAGAACAATCAGGTGGTAGTCGGCCTGATCGTCGACCTGTCATACAGCAACCCGTACCTGTCGCCGTTCGACGAATTCCAGCGCTACAAGCACCACCCGGTCATCAAGCAGTACCTTGAAGGCGGCAAACGCATCAGCTACGGCGCACGCGCCATTGCCAAGGGCGGCCTGAACTCGCTGCCGAAGATGGTATTCCCTGGCGGCGCGTTGATCGGTTGCGACCTGGGCACCCTGAACTTCGCCAAGATCAAGGGCAGCCACACGGCAATGAAGTCCGGCATGCTCGCAGCCGATTCGGTGGCAGATGCCCTGTTCGCCGGCAAGGAAGGCGGCGACGTGCTGACCTCCTACGTCGATGCCTTCAAGGCCAGCTGGCTGCATGCAGAGCTGTTCGCCAGCCGCAACTTTGGCGTGGCGATCCACAAATACGGCGCTATCAAGGGTGGTGCCTTCAACTTCATCGATCAGAACATTTTCGGTGGCAAGCTGCCGTTCACGCTGCACGACACCACGCCGGACTACGCCTGCCTCAAGCTGGCAGCGGACTCAAAGAAAATCGATTACCCGAAACCCGACGGCAAGCTCAGCTTCGACAAGCTCAGTTCGGTATTCCTCTCCAGCACCAACCATGAAGAGGAACAACCCTGCCACCTGAAGCTGACCGATCCGAGCATCCCGATCAGCAAGAACCTGCCGCTGTACGACGAACCGGCACAGCGCTATTGCCCGGCTGGCGTGTATGAAGTCATCACTAAAGAAGATGGCGAAAAGCGCTTTCAGATCAACGCGCAGAACTGCGTGCACTGCAAGACCTGCGACATCAAGGACCCTTCGCAGAACATTACCTGGGTTGCACCGGAAGGCGCTGGCGGGCCGACATACCCGAACATGTAAGGCGGCGGCAAGCTACAGGCCCTGATCTTGCCGCTTGTAGCTTGCCGCTAAACCCTACAGCCCTCTTCTCCCGGACTGCGTTCAAAGTAGCGCTTGTATTCACGGCTGAACTGCGACGCACTCTGATAGCCCACCCTGAGCGCGACCTGCGACACATTCAGCCCGTCGGCCACCAGCAATTGCTGGGCCTTGAGCAGGCGCAGACGTTTGAGGTACTGCACCGGTGACAACAGGGTGCTGCGTTTGAAGTGCTCGTGAAAGGTCGAGGTACTCATGTTTGCGCAACTGGCCAGCGTGTCGACGTTAAGCGCGTGATCATAGTGCTCATGCAGATAGGTTACCGCCGAGGCAATCCGTGCGAATTGCCCCTGCTGTTCGACCAGCGCACGCAATACCCCTGATTGCGGTCCACGCAGCGCGCTGTACAGCACCTCGCGAATCCTTGATTGCCCCATCGCCTGACACTCCAGCGAATCGTGCAGACAACGCAGCAGGCGTTCGACGCTGTCACGCATCGCAGAGTCGATACGTACCGAGGTCATCGACTCCGGAGTCTGCATCTGGCTTTCCTGGCCGCTGGCCGGGCCCATCGCTTGCACCAACTCGCCAAGCAGCACGCGGTCGATGGCTACCGACACGCCATACAGCGGCTTGTCCGGGGTGGCGAAGGTCTCACATTTGAACGGCACAGAAAGCGCCTGAATCAGGTAATGCCCGGTGCCATACTCAAACGTACGCGGCCCCAGGCAGGCGACCTTGCTGCCTTGCACGACAATCATCAGGCTCGGCTCGTAAATCTGCGGGCTGCTGGCGACATAGCCGAACGCCGAAAGCACACGAACCTCGGGCAAATGCGTCGCCACAAAGCCGGGACGCACTGCCAGCGGCTGGATCAAGGAGACAAGCGTGGCATTGCCATCAATAACAACAGGTAACGTCATGGGAACAGCCTGACAGAGAAACAGACAGCTCTATCATCGCAGATTTGCGCTTCATAGCCGACCCTGAAACGCCAGGTCGGAGGAATAGGCATGAAACACGTAGGATTCACCATAGCCGTGCGGGACGCATATCAGGACAATTGACCGC
Organism: Pseudomonas sp. Pme6b; assembly: GCF_058129925.1. Classification (NCBI taxonomy): domain Bacteria; kingdom Pseudomonadati; phylum Pseudomonadota; class Gammaproteobacteria; order Pseudomonadales; family Pseudomonadaceae; genus Pseudomonas; species Pseudomonas sp. Pme6b. Next base: position 2,461,533 of record NZ_CM176704.1, on the reverse strand, counting down.
CTCTATTCCGTAACACCTTGCGAGGTCAAACATGTACACAGCTATCGGTTATGCCGCACAGTCCGCTACCGCCCCCCTCGCCCCGATGACCTTCGAACGTCGCGCTCCGCGTGCCGACGACGTTGCCATCGAAATCCTCTACTGCGGCGTCTGCCACTCCGACATTCACCAGGCGCGCAACGAATGGGGCATCGCCGTCTACCCGCTGATGCCTGGCCATGAAATTGTCGGTCGCGTGACCGCCACTGGTGCCAACGCCAGCAAATACAAGGTCGGCGATCTGGTCGGTGTTGGCTGCATGGTCGACTCGTGCCGCGAGTGCTCGGCCTGTAAATCGGATCTCGAGCAGTATTGCCTGGAAGGTCCGACCATGACCTACGCCACGCCTGACCGCGTGGACGGCAGCAACACCATGGGTGGCTACTCCAACAGCATCGTGGTCGCCGAGCATTTCGTTGTGCGCATTCCAGAGAAACTCGACCCGGCCGCTGCTGCGCCAATCCTTTGCGCAGGCATCACCACTTATTCGCCGCTCAAGCACTACGGTGTAAAGGCTGGCGACAAGGTCGGCATTCTGGGCATGGGTGGTCTGGGCCACATGGGCATCAAGTTCGCCAAGGCAATGGGCGCTGAAGTGACCCTGTTCACCCGCTCCGCAGCCAAGGCTCAGGAAGCACGTCGTCAGGGTGCAGATCATGTGATCGTTTCCACCGACGCTGAACAGATGAAAGCCGCTGCCGGTCATTTCGACTTCCTGCTCGACACCATTCCGGTCCAGCATGACCTGAACCCCTACCTGGAAACGCTGCGTTTTGACGGCGTGCACATTCTGGTCGGTCTGATCGAGCCGGTCGAGCCGCCAGTCCATGCAGCCCACCTGGTGATGAGCCGTCGCGTATTGGCCGGATCGCTGATCGGCGGCATCGCAGAAACTCAGGAAGTACTGGATTTCTGCGCCGAGAACGACATCACCTGCGACATCGAAATGCTCGATATCCGCAACATCAACGAAGCCTACGAGCGCATGCTGGCCGGTGACGTGAAATACCGCTTCGTGATCGACATGGCCACGCTGCAGGCCTGATTCACTGCGAATCAGCCGCCGAGATCGGCCGAGAGTTCCGCTGCTATCTGCTTGATCAGCGGAACCAGCTCGGCCATCTTCTCCAGCGGCATGTAGGGCACGGTACTGGCGACACTGATGCCGGCAACAATCTGTTTGCTGGCATCACGTACCGGCGCTGCAACGCAACGGATCGACGGTTCGTTGTCCTCCAGATCGAACGCATACCCTCCCTGCACGTATTCTTCCCTTCGCGCCTGCAACTGCTCCCAGGTTTGCTGCTCATGAGCAGGCCATAGCGGATTCCTGCCACTGCTCGGCATGCTAGCGTCATACAAGCGCTGCCACTCCGGCAACCCGCTGCCCAGCAGCAACGCCTTGCCGATACCGGTTCGCACCAGCGGCATGCGATGCCCGACCCGCGAGCGCATTTCCGGGCCATTGCGACCAGGGTTCTTGTGCAGATAAAGCACGTCGTCCCCTTCCCGCACCGCCAGATGCACCGTATCGCCCGTCAGCTCCGACAGCCGATCCAGATATGGCCGGGCGAGAATTGCCAGTGGCACTTCTTCGCGCGCCTGAAACCCCAGCTCGATAAGTTTCGGCCCGAGCAGATAACCCACTTGAGGCACCACCCGAAGGTAGCGCTCTTCGACCAGGCAACTGGCCAGACGGTGAGTGGTGCTGCGCGTGGTACCGATCAGCCGGGCGATTTCCTTCAGGTCCCGTGCACCACCGGCCACCGCCTGCACCACGCCAAGCCCGCGCAGCAGAGTCTGGGTCCCTGTCGGCGCCGGTTCTTTGCCGGTAATTTTTTCAGGGATGATCGAATCGTTGTGCATGACAGGCCATTTTCATAAAAGGGGCGGATCGAAAAGCTGACGGCATTATCGCCGCCAGCATCCAGATACGTCGACATCAGAGCTCGATACGCTCTACTTTGCCTACCAGCAGGATGTAAGACAGCGCGCCCAGCAATGCCAGTACCGAAATGTAAGTGATGGCCGGCGCAAACGAGTCACCCGTTGCCAGAAAGCCGATCACGATCGGCGTGGCGATGGCGGCGAGGTTGCCGATGAAGTTGAACGTGCCGCCAGTCAGGCCCAGCAAGCGCGCCGGGGCCAGGGTCGATACCAGCGACCAGGTGATCGACGCCAGACCGTTGCCGAAGAATGCCAGCGCCAGAAAGGTGATGACCAACGGGGTGGAGTCAACGAAGTTGGCACCGATGATCGAGGTCGAGATCAGCAGCCCGGCAATGATTGGCAACTTGCGCGCAAAGCCTACGCTATGCCCGCGACGGATCAGCCAGTCGGAAAAGAACCCCGAACACAGCACGCCGACAAACGCCGCGAGAAACGGCAACGACGCCAGCAGCCCGGACTTGATGAAATCCATGCCGCGATATTTCACCAAATAGGTCGGGAACCAGGTCAGGAAGAACCATAGCGTGGAGTTCAGGCAGAACTGCCCCAGATAGATCCCCCACAGCTTGCGCTTACTCAACACAATACCCAGGTCCAGCCAGCTGAAACCCTGCTTCTGCTTTTCGACATCCTTCTGGATGTCTACCAGACCGCCGCCCTCTTTGATCAGGTCGATTTCCTGCTGATTGACGCCTTTGAAGTCACGCGGCTCGCGATACACCGTGTACCAGATCAGCGCCCACAACACGCCGACGCCACCGGTAGCGACAAATACCATGTGCCAGCCGTAGTGCGCCTGCAACCAGGCCAGCACCGGGGTCAGAAACGCCAGGCCGACGAACTGCCCCGAGGTATAGACGCCAATGGCAGTGGCCCGCTCGCGCTCGGGAAACCAGGTGGTCACGACACGGCTGTTGATCGGATAGGCAGGTGCTTCCAGCGCACCGACCGCCATGCGCAGTACGAACAGCGCAATAAAGCTGGCGGCAAAACCAAGCATGATGGTCGCGATGGACCACAGCAGCAGCGCCGCGGTGTAAAGGATACGCGGCGGCACACGGTCCACCAGCCAGCCACCAGGTAATTGCATGGCGGCATAGGTCCAGCCGAACGCGGAGAAGATCAGCCCGATGTGAACCGTATCAAGCCCCAGCTCGGCGGTCAGCGCCGGAGCGGCAATCGACAGGTTGCTGCGGTCCAGGTAGTTGATCACCACCGTAATGAACAGCAGCACCATGATGAAGAAACGTTTGCGGGACGGCGTCACCAGGGATGCCGCACCCTCAAGAGTTCGAGTGCGCATGGAATGTAGCCTCTTGTTGGATTTATTGAGGTCTGTGTTTCGATTGGCGAGCTCTCGTTCCCACGCTCCCGCGCTCAGTGCTATACAAATCCGCTTTTGATTCTGGCTGAAGGCCGTGGGAGCGAACTTGTTCGCGAAAGGGCCAGTGCATTCCCCAAAAACGCATCGGCTGAACTACCTTCTTCGCGAACAGGTTCGCTCCCACGCCCTCCGGGCAGAAGCCCGATCTACGGGCTTCTCAGGACTTATGTATAACGCTGAGTGCAGAGCGTGGGAGCGATGGTTACGGGGATTTACTGTGCTCTACCACTCGGCAAAACTGCCATCGGCATGGCGCCAGATCGGGTTGCGCCAGCGGTGGCCGATGGCCGCGCGTTCGATGACATATTCTTCGTTGATCTCGATGCCCAGGCCCGGCCCGTTGGGGATCTTGACCATGCCTTTGTCGTAATCGAAGACTTCCGGGTGCTTCACGTAATCGAGCAGGTCGTTGCTTTCGTTGTAGTGAATGCCCAGGCTCTGTTCCTGAATGAAGGCGTTGTAACAAACCGCATCCAGTTGCAGGCACGCCGCCAGCGCGATAGGTCCGAGCGGACAGTGCAGCGCCAGCGCGACGTCGTAGGCTTCGGCCATGTTGGCGATCTTGCGGGTTTCGGTGATGCCACCGGCGTGGGACGCATCAGGCTGGATAATGTCGACATAACCTTCGCTCAACACGCGCTTGAAGTCCCAGCGTGAGAACAGCCGTTCACCCAGGGCAATCGGCGTGCTGGTCAACGGTGCCAGTTCCTTCAGTGCTTCATAATTCTCGCTGAGCACCGGCTCTTCGATGAACATCAGCTTGTAGGCGTCCAGCTCCTTCATCAGCACCTTGGCCATGGGCTTGTGCACCCGGCCATGGAAGTCCACACCGATACCGACATTCGGCCCGACCGCATCGCGCACGGCCGCAACGTTGGCCAGCGCCAGGTCGACCTTGTCGAAGGTATCGAGAAATTGCAGCTCTTCGGTGCCGTTCATTTTCACCGCAGTAAAACCACGTCCGACCGCTTCTTTCGCAGCCCGCGCCGTGTCGGCAGGACGATCACCACCGATCCACGAATAGACACGAATCTTGTCACGCACCTGACCACCGAGCAGGTCACTGACGGAAACGCCCAGAGCCTTGCCCTTGATGTCCCACAACGCCTGATCGATGCCTGCCAGAGCGCTCATGTGGATCGCCCCACCCCGGTAGAAGCCGCCGCGGTACAGCACCGTCCAGATGTCTTCGATGTTGCGCGGGTCCTTGCCGATCAGGTAATCGGAGAGTTCTTCCACAGCAGCGGCCACGGTGTGCGCGCGGCCTTCGACCACTGGCTCGCCCCAGCCGACAACGCCCTCGTCGGTCTCGACCTTGAGGAAGCACCAGCGCGGCGGAACGATGAACGTGGTGAGTTTGGTGATTTTCATGGGTGCGGTTTCTCTTGTTGATTCTCTTATTGGATAACGACTACCGGAGCCGGTCAGTCTGCAAGCGCTGCGCTGTGCTGCTTCCAGGCAGCCACATAGGCTTGGGCGCGCTCAGTAACGTCGGCGACGCTCATGCCTGGCTTGAACAGCCCGGAGCCCAGGCCGAAGCCTTTCACACCTGCGTCAAGGAACACCTTCATGTTGTCCGGCGAGATCCCCCCGACCGGCAGCAGAATCGTGCCCTTGGGCAATACCGCCAGCCACGCCTTGACCACCGCGGGCGACATCTGCTCGGCAGGAAACAGCTTCAGCACATCAGCCCCTTCGGCCAGCGCGGCAAAGGCTTCGGTCGGCGTCGCCACGCCCGGTGAGAGGAACAGCCCGGCAGCCTTGGCTGCACGCAACACCTTGGCGTCGCTGTGCGGCATGACAATCACCTGCCCTCCGGCATCCTTGACCTGAGTCACCTGCTCCGGGGTCAGCACCGTTCCCGCACCGATCAGGCAATCGGCTGGCAGTTGCTGGCGCAACAAACGGATGCTGTCGAACGGCTGTGGAGAGTTGAGCGGCACCTCGATGACTCGAAACCCGGCCTCGTACAACACATCGCCAATCGCAGGCGCTTCCTCGGGACGCAGGCCGCGCAGGATTGCGACCAGACCGTTTTCCTTCAATGCTTGCTTGAGCATGTCAAACCTCTCGAATGTGTTGGGACGAGCGGCGCGCGATCAGACCGGCTTGAACGGCGACCTGCCAGAGGCCGCGCTCGGTCGCCTGCTCGGCCAATGTCACCCCGGGAAAGCCACAAACGGCCAGCCCGCGTGCATAGCGCGTGCACAGCGAATCGCTGCCGATGAGGATCACCGCAGGCAATTGTTCGTGGTTGTGCAGATGCAGCCTGGCGATGGCGCCCAGTTCATGGCCAATCAACAGGCCGGAAAGATAGTCAGGTTGCGCACTGGCAGCCAATTGCCCGGTCAGGCCGAGCGTTCGCGTGCTGAAAATCGTCGACAGCGGCCCCGCAGAGCCCGCGTCGGACAGGGCAATCGACAAGCCGCGGTCAAACGCCTGCTCGTCGAACGCCTCCGAAGGCTGCATGGTGCGTCCCAGAATAGTGTGCGCGCAGAGCGCGGCGTAGACCTCGCCGGTCATGAAGGTGTCGAAGTGAACAATGCGACCCCGTTCTACCTGCACCCATTTGGAGTGGCTGCCGGGCAGACCGATCAGCAGCTGCTGGCTGCTCTGCCCGGCGTCCAGGCCGGCCAGCACACCCAGCACCTGGGTTTCTTCGCCACGCATGACGTTGGGCAGGGTCGAGCGTTGCAGGACGCCGGGGATGATGTGCACCGTCACGCCGCGCACGCTGCGCACCGTCTGCAGCGCTGCGCTCAGCTCATTGACGCTGGCCGGCGTTTCCCGGTAAGCCGCCTCGCGCCAGCCCTGTGCGCTGCCGACCATGCCACAGGCAATCACCGGCAGGTCCGGTTGGGCATCGAGCCAGTCGCCGCACGCCTGGTCAAAGGCCAGTTCGAAACCGTCACTGCAGAACTGCCCCGCGATCAGCCGCGGCGTGGTCGGCAACTGCATGATGCCCGCGCTCAATGCGCGCTGTTCCAGTACCTGGCCATGTTCGCCAAGTCGATAAGCACGAAGTGAGGTTGTCCCCCAATCGAGCGCGATCAATTGCGCCTGCATTGCGTCACCTGTTGTTTTTTTGGAAGTGAGTGCAGGACGACTATAAACCCGTTGTTACATTTATCTCAATATGTAAATTTCAATCCCATATATAGGGAAAAAAGACAGTCAATCAAAAGTATCAGGCACTAAAAAACCCGCCTTCCTCTCGGAAAGCGGGTTTGCTGTAAAACCGAGCCTCAACGCTCCAGCAGGATTCTCAGCATGCGACGCAGCGGCTCCGCAGCGCCCCACAACAGCTGGTCACCCACGGTAAAAGCGCCCAGGTACTGCGAACCCATGTTCAGTTTGCGCAAACGCCCCACGGGAATGCTCATGGTCCCGGTCACCGCCGTCGGGCTCAGCTCATGCATGCTGGCTTCGCGATTGTTCGGCACCAGCTTGACCCACGGGTTGTGCTGGCTGATCAACCCTTCGATGTCCGCAATCGGCACATCCTTGTTGAGCTTGATGGTCAGCGCCTGACTGTGGCAGCGCATGGCGCCGATGCGCACGCAGATGCCGTCCACCGGGATCGGGCTCTTGAAGCGACCGAGGATCTTGTTGGTCTCGGCCTGGCCTTTCCACTCTTCGCGGCTCTGGCCGTTTGGCAGCGCCTTGTCGATCCACGGGATCAGGCTGCCCGCCAGTGGCACACCGAAGTTCTCGGTAGGGAATGACTCGCTGCGCATGGCTTCAGCCACCTTGCGGTCGATATCCAGAATGGCGCTGGCCGGGTTGGCCAGATCATCGGCCACCGAGGCATGCACCGCGCCCATCTGCCTGATCAGCTCGCGCATGTTCTGCGCGCCGGCTCCGGAGGCCGCCTGATAGGTCATGACGTTCATCCACTCGACCAGCCCGGCGTCGAACAGACCGCCCAGGCCCATCAGCATCAGGCTGACCGTGCAGTTGCCGCCGATATAGTTTTTGGTGCCCGCGTCCAGTTGCTGGTCGATGACCTTGCGGTTCACAGGGTCGAGCACGATAACGGCGTCATCCTGCATGCGCAGACTGGAGGCGGCATCGATCCAGTAACCCTGCCAGCCGGCTTCGCGCAGCTTGGGGAACACCTCATTGGTGTAGTCGCCACCCTGACAGGTCAGCACTACGTCCAGGGTTTTCAGCTCGTCGATGCTGTAGGCGTCTTTCAGTGGCGCAACATCCTTGCCCACCGAAGGCGCCTGGCCACCGACATTGGAAGTAGTGAAAAACACCGGCTCAATGAGATCGAAGTCCTGCTCTTCCCGCATCCGCTGCATGAGCACGGAACCGACCATGCCGCGCCAACCGATCAGACCTACACGTTTCATCGCAACTACACCTTGAATAAAAGTGGGACCACCGCTCTGCGCATGCACAGCAGGCGGCGGGCCAGAGAGATTACAGATTCCGCAGCGCGGCGACTACTGCATCGCCCATTTCCTGCGCACCAACTTTGACTTTGCCTTCCGACCAGATGTCGCCGGTGCGAATACCCTGATCCAGTACCACGCTGACCGCCTTCTCGATGGCGTCAGCCGCGTCGGTCAGGTTGAAGCTGTAACGCAGCATCATCGACACCGACAGAATGGTCGCCAGCGGGTTGGCAATGCCTTTGCCGGCGATGTCCGGCGCCGAACCATGACAAGGCTCGTACATGCCCTTGTTAGCGGTGTCCAGCGAAGCCGACGGCAGCATGCCGATGGAACCGGTGAGCATCGACGCCTGATCGGACAGAATGTCGCCGAACAGGTTGTCGGTCACGATTACATCGAACTGCTTGGGCGCACGAACCAGCTGCATGGCGGCGTTATCGACATACATGTGGCTGAGTTCGACTTCAGGGTAATCCTTGGCCACCTGCTCGACGATTTCGCGCCACAGCTGGCTGGACGCTAGCACGTTGGCCTTGTCTACCGAGCAGAGCTTTTTGCCACGCACCATGGCCATGTCGAAACCGACCTTGGCGATGCGGCGGATCTCGCTTTCGCTGTACGGCAGCGTGTCGTAGGCCTGACGCTCGCCATTATCCAATACGCGAGTGCCGCGTGGCGCGCCGAAGTAGATGCCACCGGTCAGTTCGCGGACGATCAGGATGTCCAGACCGGCAACGATTTCCGGCTTGAGGCTCGACGCATCCGCCAGTTGCGGGTAAAGGATCGCCGGACGCAGGTTACCGAACAGGCCCAGTTGCGAACGAATTTTCAGCAGACCGCGTTCAGGACGAATGTCGCGCTCGATGGTGTCCCATTTCGGGCCGCCGACTGCGCCCAGCAGTACGGCATGGGCCGCACGGGCGCGATCCAGGGTCTCGTCTGCCAGCGGCACGCCGTGTTTGTCGATGGCTGCGCCGCCGATCACGTCGTGGGTCAATTCAAAGCCCAGCTGATACTTTTCGTTGGCCAGTTCCAGCACCTTGACCGCTTCGGTCATGATTTCCGGACCAATACCATCACCTGGGAGAATCAGAATCTGCTTGCTCATAACATCCTCGATTTTGTGCATCGGCGTCGTGAACAACGCCTGTTTATAACGCTCGCAGCGGCGAAAAATTTATCACCTGTCTTAAACACTTTTGCCAGCAAGGCGCAGGGCCCCTTGCTGGCAAACAGACAGGTTGCGATGAATCAATCAGTCGCGGAACAGCCACGGCTGACTGGCGCGATGCCTGCTTTCGAAACTGGCAATGGCGTCAGCGTCCATCAGCGTCAGGCCGATGTCGTCCAGGCCGTTGAGCAGGCAATGTTTGCGGAACGCATCGATTTCAAAGCTCAGCACCTTGCCGTCGGGACGGGTCACGGTCTGCGCCTGCAGATCAATGCTCAACTGGTAGCCGGGGCTGGCCTCGACCTGCTTGAACAGCTCGTCCACCTCGGATTCAGACAGAATGATCGGCAACAGGCCGTTCTTGAAGCTGTTGTTGAAGAAAATGTCCGCGTAGCTCGGCGCAATAATCGCGCAGAAACCATACTCTTCCAGTGCCCACGGCGCATGCTCGCGACTGGAGCCACAACCGAAGTTTTCCCGGGCCAGCAGTACGCTTGCACCCTGGTAACGCTCATGGTTGAGCACGAAGTCATGGTTCAGCGGACGCTTGGAGTTGTCCTGATATGGCTGGCCCACGTCCAGATAACGCCACTCATCGAACAGGTTCGGGCCAAAACCCGTACGCTTGATCGACTTGAGAAACTGCTTGGGGATGATCTGGTCGGTGTCGACATTGGCACGATCCAGAGGAGCAACCAGGCCATTGTGTTGGGTAAAGGCTTTCATGCTGGATTCCTCAGAGCTGGATCAAGTCGCGAACGTCAATGAAACGGCCATTGACCGCCGCCGCGGCAGCCATCGCAGGGCTTACCAGATGCGTGCGGCCGCCAGCGCCCTGACGGCCTTCGAAGTTGCGGTTGGACGTGGATGCGCAATGCTCGCCGGAACCCAAGCGGTCCGGGTTCATCGCCAGGCACATCGAGCAGCCCGGCTCACGCCATTCAAAACCGGCTTCGATGAACACTTTGTCCAGCCCTTCCTTCTCGGCTTGTTCCTTGATCAGGCCCGAACCCGGCACCACGATGGCCTGCTTGATGGTCGCAGCCACCTTGCGGCCCTTGGCGACGTCGGCAGCCGCGCGCAGGTCTTCGATCCGCGAGTTGGTGCAGGAACCGATGAATACCCGGTCCAGCTGGATATCGGTGATCGGCTGATTGGCTTTCAGGCCCATGTACTTCAAGGCGCGCTCGATGGAGCCACGCTTGACCAGATCCGGCTCTTGCGCAGGGTCCGGCACGTTCTGATCGACGGCAAGCACCATTTCCGGCGAAGTGCCCCAGCTGACCTGTGGCTTGATCTGCGCAGCGTCCAGCCTGACCACGGTGTCGAATACAGCATCAGCGTCGGAAACCAGATCCTTCCAGGCCTCGACTGCCAGGTCCCATTCCGCACCTTTAGGAGCAAACGGACGACCCTTGACGTACTCGACGGTCTTCTCGTCGGTGGCAACCATGCCGACCCGGGCACCGGCTTCGATGGACATGTTGCAGATAGTCATGCGGCCTTCGATCGACAGGTCGCGAATCGCGCTGCCAGCGAACTCGATGGCGTAACCGTTACCTCCTGCCGTACCGATCTTGCCGATCACGGCCAGCACGATGTCCTTTGCTGTCACACCGAACGGCAGTTGCCCTTCGACCGAGACCAGCATGTTTTTCATTTTCTTGGCAACCAGGCACTGAGTCGCGAGCACGTGCTCGACCTCGGAAGTGCCGATACCGTGCGCCAGCGCACCAAATGCGCCGTGGGTCGAGGTGTGCGAGTCACCGCAGACCACGCTCATGCCTGGCAGGGTTGCGCCCTGCTCCGGGCCGATCACGTGAACGATGCCCTGACGCGGATCGTTCATCTTGAATTCGGTAATGCCGTACTCGTCGCAGTTGTCATCGAGGGTCTGCACCTGCAGCCGCGACACCTGATCTTCAATGGCGTCGATCCCCCCCTTGCGTTCCGATGTGGTCGGCACGTTATGGTCAGGCGTGGCGATGATCGAGTCGATCCGCCATGGCTTGCGCTTTGCCAGCCGCAGGCCTTCAAATGCTTGCGGCGAGGTCACTTCGTGGATGATATGGCGGTCAATGTAGATCAGCGCCGACCCGTCGTCGCGCTGCTTGACCAAATGCGAATCCCAGAGCTTGTCGTAGAGCGTTTTCCCGGCCATCGGACGTACTTCCTCATCAGCTTGTTTCTATGCCTTGGGCAATCGTGACGATGACCCCTTGGCTTGTGCGGTCATCCTATGGAATATGCTTAAATAACTCAAATCCATAATTTTCATACTTTGGATAACCAAATGGAATCCGACCATGGATCTCGCCAACCTTAATGCTTTTATTGCCATCGCCGAGACCGGCAGCTTTTCCGGGGCAGGCGAACGCCTCTACCTGACTCAACCGGCCATCAGCAAGCGCATTGCCGGTCTGGAGCAACAATTGAATGTGCGCCTGTTCGACCGCCTGGGTCGGGAAGTCAGCCTCACCGAGGCCGGACGCGCCCTGCTGCCACGTGCCTATCAGATTCTGAACGTTCTGGATGACACTCGCCGCGCGCTGACCAACCTGACCGGCGAAGTCACCGGGCGGCTGACTCTGGCGACCAGTCACCATATTGGCCTGCATCGCCTGCCCCCGGTATTACGGGCGTTTACCCGGACCTATCCAAAGGTCGCACTGGACATTCAGTTCCTGGACTCGGAAATTGCCTATGAGGAAATTCTTCACGGGCGCGCCGAACTGGCAGTCATTACACTCGCACCCGAACCGCATACGCTGATCCGCGCCGTGCCCGTGTGGGACGACCCGCTGGACTTCGTCGCGGCACCGGAACATCCGCTGGCCAACAGCGGCCCCATGAAACTGGAGGATGTCGTGCGCTATCCGGCAGTATTTCCGGGCGGTAACACGTTTACCCATCACATTGTCAGCGGCTTGTGCGAAGCCCAGGGCCTCAAGCCCAACATCGCGATGAGCACCAATTATATGGAGACCATCAAGATGATGGTCTCCATCGGCCTTGCCTGGAGCGTTCTGCCACGCACCATGCTCGATGAACAAGTGGCGCGCATTCCATTACCGGGCGTGCAACTCAATCGCCAGCTAGGCTACATCCTGCATACCGAACGCACGCTATCGAATGCAGCAAGAGCATTCATGAAACTGCTCGATGCGCAGACATAGTGGGTAGACCATGCTGCAAACCGCAGACTGATCGCTCTATCGGTTCTTTCGATTAAAGGCTCGTGATCACATGTCCAACCCACCGGATAACTCCGTGCTGAAAGCCCCTGCACAGGCAGCCGCCCCAAGTCTGCCGCTGACAGGCGCGGAGCGCGTCCTCCAGCAAACCCGGGACCGTCTGGAACTGGCGCTGGAACTGGCGCAGATGGGCACCTGGGATCTGGACATCACCGGCAACCGGCTGCAAGCCTCGGCGCGTGCGTCTGCGCTGCACGGCATGGCGGCACTGCCTTCGACGAGGATGGCCGGCAGTTCTTCGGCAGCCTGCCCGCTGAAGAGCGACGGCGCATGCGCGCAGTTTATGCGGCGGCACTGGAAAACCGGCAGGATTGCCTGCAGGTGACCTACCGTTTCCAGTTGCAAAACGGCACATCGCGCCTGCTTGAAAGCCGTGCACGAATCTATCGCAATGAACATGGCCAGGCCGTGAAGCTGTCCGGAACCGTGCTGGACATCACTCAACAGTGCGTCCAGTCAGCGCTGGAGGCCAGCAAGGAGAAGTTTGCCAAGGCATTTCACTCAAGCCCGGACTCGATCACCATCACTGAAATCGAGTCAGGCCGCTATGTAGAGGTCAATGACGGCTTCTGTCGCCTGACCGGCTTCAGCGCTCAGGAAGTCCTGGGGCGCACAGCCCACGAAATCGGTATCTGGTCCGACACCGTGCAGCGCGAATACATGATTGACGAACTACGCCAGAAAGGCCGCGTGCATCATCGGGAAATGAATGGTCAGGACAAGCACGGCGCGCCCCTGGTGCTGGACATCTCGGTCGAGTTCATCACCCTGAACAATACCGCCTGCCTGCTGATGAACGCCCGAGACATCGGCCAGCTGAAAACCGCCCAGGCACAGGTTCAGCATCTGGCTTATCACGACCCGCTCACCGGGCTGCCCAACCGCGCGCTGTTGATGGACCGCCTCAGCCAGCAAGTCTCGCTGCTCCAGCACCAGAACCTGCGCGGTGCCCTGCTGTTTCTCGACCTGGACCATTTCAAGCACATCAATGACTCACTTGGCCACCCGGTGGGCGACAGCGTGCTGAGCATCATCGCCGCGCGCCTGGAGGCCAGCGTACGTCAGGAGGACACAGTGGCCCGCCTGGGCGGTGACGAGTTCGTGGTGCTGATCTGCGGGCTGGACGGCACCCGTGATGAAGTCACTCAGCAGGTCCGCGTGCTGGCCGACAACCTTCGCGAGCTGCTGGCCGAACCGATGTTCCTCGACGGTCATCGCCTGCAGGTTACGCCGAGCATCGGCATCGTTCTGATTCCGGACGATGGCCTGGCCCCTGCCGATTTGCTCAAACGGGCCGATATTGCGCTGTATCGCGCCAAGGATTCCGGACGCAATGCGTCACAGTTTTTCCATGTATCCATGCAGCAGGCCGTCAGCCAGCGCCTGCGTCTTGAAAACGACTTGCGACTGGCGCTGACCCGCAACGAATTCCAGCTGCACTTCCAGGCCCAGATCGATTGCCGGGACCAGTACATTACCGGTGCAGAGGCACTGCTGCGCTGGGAGCACCCTGAATACGGGTTGCTGTCACCTGATCAGTTTGTCCAGATACTTGAAGAAAGCGGGATGATTCTGGAGGTCGGCAGCCATATTCTGGACGAGGCCTGCAAAACCGGAGGCCTGCTTTTAAAGCAGGGGCTGATCTCGAAAAACAAATTCCTGATGGGCGTCAATATAAGTCCGCGTCAGTTCCGCCAGAACGACTTTATCGAGCGCGTGCAACACAGCCTCAAGCAGCATCAATTACCTGCCTCCATGCTCAAGCTGGAAATCACTGAAGGCATCGTCATCCAGAACCTTGACGACACCATCCTCAAAATGCTCAGCCTGAAGGAATTGGGCGTGAGTTTTGCGATGGATGACTTCGGCACCGGCTATTCCTCACTGACTTACCTCAAGCGCTTGCCGGTGGATACGCTGAAGATTGACCAGTCCTTCGTTCAGGACGCCACCAGCGACCCCAACGACGCAGAAATCATCCGCGCCATCGTGGCCATGGCTCAGAGCCTGAACCTTAACGTCATCGCTGAAGGCGTCGAAACGCCGGAGCAACTGGCGTTCCTGGAAAGAGTGGGCTGTTACAACTATCAAGGCTACCTGTTCAGCGAACCACTGCCGGGTCCGCAGTTCGAGAACCTGCTGCTAAAACAGCAGTTTCAGGAAACTGCGTCTCTGGAGTGAAGACAGAAAAGGCGCCCGAAGGCGCCTCTTCTATAGAACAACTGATTAGCTGCCCAGTACTTTCTGGGTATTGAGCGGAATGCGCTTTGGTTTTGCCTCTTCCGGCACGTTGCGCACCAGGTCGATGCTCAACAGACCGTGAGACAGGTCGGCACCCTTGACCTCGATATTGTCGGCCAGCCTGAACGACAGCTTGAATTCACGCCGGGCAATACCCTGATGCAGATAGGTCACGTTGTCGGCTTCCTGCTCGCGCTTGTTGCCGATCACGGTCAATACGCCCTTCTCGACCTGTAGCTCAAGGTCCTGCTCTTGCATGCCTGCCGCAGCGATCACGATCCGGTAATGATCATCGGTATGCCGCTCCACGTTGTAGGGAGGGTAGCCGCTGGTTGTCTCATTTCGTGCCGCCGACTCGAACAGGTCGTTGAAGCGGTCGAAACCCACTGAGTTGCGAAACAGTGGAGCCAGAGAAAATGCAGTAGCCATAACAATTCTCCTGTTTATCAGCGAGTGGTGTACGCGACCCGTTTTCGGCATCGCTTGATCAGCAAAATAGGGATACCCATTCACTTTTCAAGAGACTTTTTTCAGGTTTTTTTCGACCGTTCGTCGGGGTTAGCTTTCGGGTAAGCATCCAGGCAGACAGCCCAGTGAACCGCCCCGGGTTTCTCGGAGACCCTTTTGTTTGAGTCATGCCACCTGGGCAGACTCGGTGAGTTGCTGATAATAGATTGCTTCTGCTTCGACCGGTGGAATATGACCGATTGGCTCCAGCAGGCGGCGGTGATTGAACCAGTCCACCCATTTCAGGGTTTCCAGCTCCACCGCCCCCCGTGTGGGCCAAGAGCGTCGATGAATCACTTCAGCCTTGTAAAGACCATTGATGGTCTCAGCCAAAGCATTGTCGTAAGAGTCACCGACACTCCCGACCGATGGCTCAATACCGGCTTCGACAAGACGCTCGGTATAGCGAATGGACACGTACTGCACGCCACGGTCACTGTGGTGAATGAGTCCACCCTGCTTGACTGGGCGACGGGCGTAAAGGGCTTGCTCCAGTGCATCGAGTACAAAATCGGTACGCGCTGAACTGGACACCTTCCAACCGACGATGAATCGGGCAAAGACATCAATGATGAAGGCCACGTAAACAAAACCCTGCCAGGTACTGACGTAGGTAAAGTCCGATACCCATAGGGCGTTCGGGCACTCAGCCACAAACTGACGGTTGACATGATCCTGCGGGCACGGCCTGGCTTGGTCGCTGACCGTCGTCTTGACGGGCTTGCCGCGTACCACGCCTTGCAGGCCCAGCTCTCCCATCAGACGTTGCACCGTACAGCGGGCGACTTGCAGTCCGTCACGCAGCAATTGTCGCCAGACCTTGCGCACGCCATATACCTGGAAGTGCTCATCCCAGACTCGCTGGATGTGCTCACCCAGTTCCTGGTCACGCTGCGCACGCGCTGACTGCTGGCTGGGGTCAGCCTGCTGAGCAGCGTACCGGTAGTACGTCGACGGGGCGATTGGCAACACCTTGCAAATCGGCTCGACCCCGTAAGACTGGCGGTTTTCATCAATAAACGTCTTCATCGTTTGAATGGGCGGTCGAGCTCCGCCTGGGCAAAATAGGCTGAGGCCTTACGCAAGATCTCGTTAGCTTGACGCAACTGACGGTTCTCACGCTCCAAGAGCTTGACTCGCTCACGTTCGACTGTGCTCAGCCCATCACGCTGGCCGCTGTTGCGCTCAGATTGGCGAACCCACAGCCGTAATGTCTCGGGCGTGCAGCCGATCTTGGGGGCAATGGCACTGATGGTGGCCCACTGCGACTCGTACTCAGGAAGGTGTTCGAAAACCATCCTGATGGCCCGCTCACGGACCTCTGGGGAATACTTCGGTAGTTTTTTCATCGCTCCATCCTCTCAAAGGTTGGAGTCTCCGAGAAACCCGGGGCGGTTCACCAGCATCACGCCGATGCGATCACAGTCGGTTTCGCGGCGTAGCGCATTGAACATCAGGGTCGCCTCAGGGTAGCTCTTGGTCAGTAGCACCAACCATTGCTTGAGACGACCCGGCGCCTGAATGAGCGTCATCTTGATCAGACAGGCCTGCCAGAAAGCGCGCAGCATGGGCTGCAACTCATCCCAGGTCATCGGCACGACCTCTTCACCCTT
Organism: Pseudomonas sp. Pme6b; assembly: GCF_058129925.1. Taxonomy (NCBI): domain Bacteria; kingdom Pseudomonadati; phylum Pseudomonadota; class Gammaproteobacteria; order Pseudomonadales; family Pseudomonadaceae; genus Pseudomonas; species Pseudomonas sp. Pme6b. The sequence continues at coordinate 2,444,971 of NZ_CM176704.1, read as the reverse complement.
CTGTGCCGCAGCTATCTGCCGGGCCAGATCAGGGCGCGCCACCAGCCCGCGACCAATCATGATGTCGCGTGCGCCGCATATTTCCCGGCAACGACGCCAATCGTCAACGGTCCAGATTTCACCGTTGGCCACCACGGGGACCTTCACCACCTCCTGAATGCGTGCAATCCACTCCCAGTGCGCGGGCGGCTTGTAACCGTCGACCTTGGTGCGTGCGTGAACGACTATTTGCTCTGCTCCGCCGTCGGCCAACGCCCGCGCGCAATCCAGCGCGCCATCGGTGTTTTCGTAACCCAGACGCATCTTGGCTGTTACAGGAATATGTCTGGGCACGGCACGGCGTACCTGGCTGACGATCGAGTGCAGCAGTTCCGGCTCTTTGAGCAGGATTGCGCCACCACGGGAGCGATTGACAGTCTTGGCCGGACAACCGAAGTTCAGGTCCAATACCGGTGCGCCCAACTCACAGGCGAACGCGGCGTTCTCGGCCAGACACACTGGGTCGGAGCCCAACAGCTGGAGCCGCAAAGGCGTACCTGCGTCGGTCTTCGCGCCTTTGTGGAATTCCGAAGCGTATTTGTAAAAGTAGGGCGCAGGCATCAAACGCTCGGACACCCGGATGAATTCGGTCACGCACCAGTCGATACCACCTACTTTCGTCAGGGCATCGCGCAGGATGTCGTCGACCAACCCCTCCATGGGCGCCAGAGCAATTTGCATGGGTCACACTCGAAAAAAAGTCCGGCAGTTTACTGCCCGGCGTGCGGATTGGGAACGGTGCCGTCAGGGATGGCTGCGCCATAGCCCTCGATGAACTCGGCGGGCATGCGCTTGGGCCGACCGCTGGACAGTTCGATGCAGACAAAGGTGGTTTGCGCGCGCAGCAACGTCAGGTTGTCGGCGGGTCGCTTGAGCTGAAAGCAACGGGTCATTTTCAGGCGGCGATCCCAATCGACGATCCAGGTCGCCAGTTGCAGTTCATCGTTCTCATAGGCACTGGCCAGGTAGTCGATCTCGTGTCTGACCACCGCCATGGCCCGGTCCAGACGCCGGTACTCGGTCAGGTCCAGGCCCAGATACTGCGAATGCCGCCAGGCGCAGCGCTCCAGCCAGGAGACGTACACGGCATTATTGGCGTGCCCCAGCCCGTCGATGTCTTCAGCGCCGACGTTCAGATCAATGACGAAAGGCGTTGCCCGATCCCAGACCATGCGTGCTCCTGCTTGAGTGAATGTGATAAGCGGGAGTGTAGCGAAGTCAGGATAGTGGCGCGTCTGCTTTTGATTCTGGCCGAAGGCCGTGGGAGCGAACTTGTTCGCGAAAGGACCTGTACATTCCTCACGCTCCAGCGCTCAGTGTTATACACACGCCTGAATAAGCCCGGATAAAAGAGCTGAAACCGCAATTGCAGGCTGAACACATACCTGTGGGAATAAATAGAGGCAGGAAGGGCGATTTTTCAAACCCTGAAAAAACAAAAGGGCCATTCAATAATCGAATGACCCTTGGTCCCGCAGAGCGGGAAATCGTGGCGTCCCCTAGGGGACTCGAACCCCTGTTACCGCCGTGAAAGGGCGGTGTCCTAGGCCACTAGACGAAGGGGACGCAAAACCTTCAGTCAGGTTCATCGAACGATGAACCCTGGCGAATTTGGTGGAGCTTAGCGGGATCGAACCGCTGACCTCCTGCATGCCATGCAGGCGCTCTCCCAGCTGAGCTAAAGCCCCGGATTTATCGCCTCGCGGCGGAGATCAACGTTGAAGTATCACTCGGTGAAACTGGCGTCCCCTAGGGGACTCGAACCCCTGTTACCGCCGTGAAAGGGCGGTGTCCTAGGCCACTAGACGAAGGGGACAAAACCTTCTTATAAAACAAACGGTCGCTGGATCCGCTTGTTTCACATCGTTTCAGAGCAGTGTAGCAGCGCTCTGAAACGCTAAATTTGGTGGAGCTTAGCGGGATCGAACCGCTGACCTCCTGCATGCCATGCAGGCGCTCTCCCAGCTGAGCTAAAGCCCCACATCAGTGGACGGGGCGCATATTAAGCGTGAGTGACAGAGCTGTCAAATTTATTTTTTACATTTTCCAAACTTTTTTGTCGGTAATACAACCACTTACCTTTAAACCCCCGGAAAACCGGGGGCGTCTGACAGGAACAGGGAACGCCTCAGGCGATGGAGCCCAGCAGCTTTTCCCATTCCTTGTTTTCTTTCTTCGAAACACCACCCAACAAATCCAGGGCCTGACGCAGGCGGAAGCGGGTCAGGTCCGGACCGAGGATCTCCATCGCATCGGTCACCGAGACCGAGTTGGCCTGGCCGGTAATCGCCGCAAACATCAGGGGCATGGCGTCACGCAGCTTGAGCTCGAGGTGCTCGACGACGGCCTGGATGCAGCCCATGATCCGGTCCTTCTCCCACTGACGCAGCGACTCCAGCTTCCACAGAATCAACTGCATCACCTGACGGACCTGCTCCGGGGACAGCTTCTTGTGCTCGAACAGCTTCACATCGGGCGTAACGCCACCGGCGAAGAAGAAACCGGCCAGCGGAGCGACCTGACTGAAGGTCTCTACCCTGCCCTGCACGTGCGGTGCGATCTTCATCATGTAGTCGGGGTTCAGTGCCCACGTTTTCAACCGGCTGGCAAACTCCTCGACCGGCAGATCACGCAACCACTGACCATTGAGCCAGGACAGTTTTTCGATATCGAAGATCGGCCCGCCCAGCGAGACACGCGACAGGTCGAAATTGTCGACCATTTCCTGCAACGAGAACTTCTCGCGCTCGTCCGGCATCGACCAGCCCATGCGGCCCAGGTAGTTGAGCATGGCTTCAGGCATGAAGCCCATGCGCTCGTAGAAGGTCACCGAGGTCGGGTTCTTGCGCTTGGACAGCTTGCTCTTGTCCGGGTTACGCAGCAGCGGCATGTAGCACAGCTGTGGCTTGTCCCAGCCAAAGTACTCGTAAAGCAGGATCAGTTTGGGTGCCGATGGCAGCCATTCTTCGCCGCGCAGTACGTGGGTGATGCCCATCAGGTGGTCATCGACCACGTTGGCGAGAAAGTAGGTCGGCAGACCGTCGGTCTTCATCAGGACCTGCATATCCATGCGGTCCCACGGGATTTCGACTTCGCCGCGCAGCATGTCCGGCACGACGCAGACGCCTTCGGTCGGCACTTTCATGCGAATCACGTGGGGCTCGCCAGCGTCCAGACGGCGTTGCACTTCTTCCTTGGAGAGCAGCAAGGCGCGACCGTCATAGCGCGGGGTTTCACCCTTGGCCTGTTGCTCGGCGCGCATCTCGTCCAGCTCTTCGGCGGTGCAGAAACACGGGAAGGCGTGACCCAGCTCGACCAGTTGCTGCGCGTATTTCTGGTAGATATCGCCCCGCTCGCTTTGACGATACGGGCCGTGTGGACCACCGACATCCGGCCCTTCGCTCCATTCGATACCCAGCCAGCGCAGTGCGTCGAAGATCTGCTGTTCGGACTCGCGGGTCGAGCGCAGTTGATCGGTGTCTTCAATGCGCAGAATGAACTCGCCGCCATGCTGTTTGGCAAAGCAGTAGTTGAACAGCGCAATGTAGGCCGTGCCGACGTGAGGGTCGCCCGTGGGCGATGGCGCGATGCGGGTACGAACGGTGGTCATGGAAAATCCCGAAATAGGTCAATCAAGCGCGGAATGTTAACAGGCTGGGGGCATGCGGCTCCAGCGTGAAAGGTAATCGCCGGAACACCTATCGTTCCGCACGCTCCGCGTGGGAATGCAGTTCGTGACGCTCCGCGTCACACAGCGGTTCTGCGATGTCAGTTGGGTCGGGGTTCGGCTCAGGCCACCTTTGCGCCCTTACGGCGCCCTACTTTGAGGGACCAAAGTAGGCAAAGTCCCCGCTCCTGTTTCCGGCCCGACTTCGTCGGGTTCCTTCGCCCTGTCACTGATCCGTGGGTCGCCGCAACGGGCCATCCATGGCCCGGTGCGGCTAGCCTGGCGTCCTGCCAGGCTACCCCCCGGATCAGCGCCAGGACTCAGCCGTCACTAAGGTCGCAATTTGCGTCGTCTGTGCCATCGCGGTTGAAAAGCACTGCGTTGGCAACGGCTACGCGTAAAGCGTGGATGTTGTGCTGTAGCATAGATAGGGCGCAAAGCGTCACTAACAAAGTGCCAGAGCATTGGCACTGTGGTCAGTTGCGTATCCAGCACACAAATCAAACCGCCAGCAACCGCTCCCGCAACTTGCCGATCTCGTCGCGCATCTGCGCGGCGGCTTCGAACTCCAGGTCGCGGGCCAACTGGTACATTTTTTCTTCCAGTTGACGAATGCGCTTGTTGATCTCGCTCGGCGAGCGCAGTTCGTTTTCGTAGCGAGCGTTTTCTTCGGCGGCCTTGGCCATGCCCTTGCGCTTCTTGCTGCGCGAGCCGGGTACCGTGGCACCTTCCATGATGTCTGCAACGTCCTTGAACACGCCTTTTGGGGTAATGCCGTGCTCAAGGTTAAAGGCGAGCTGTTTATCGCGGCGCCGTTCGGTTTCGCCAATGGCGCGCTCCATGGAACCAGTGATGCGATCGGCGTACAGGATCGCCCGGCCATTGAGGTTACGCGCAGCCCGACCGATGGTCTGAATCAGCGAACGGTCGGAACGCAGGAAACCTTCCTTGTCGGCATCGAGAATCGCAACCAGCGACACTTCCGGCATGTCCAGGCCCTCGCGCAGCAGGTTGATCCCCACCAACACATCGAAGGTACCCAGACGCAGGTCGCGGATGATCTCGACACGTTCAACTGTATCGATGTCCGAGTGCAGGTAACGCACTCGCACCCCGTGGTCGCTGAGGTAATCGGTCAAATCCTCTGACATGCGCTTGGTCAGCGTGGTGACCAGCACCCGCTCTTCCAGCGCCGTACGTTTGTGGATTTCCGACAACAGGTCGTCGACCTGGGTCAGCGCCGGGCGAATCTCGATCTGTGGGTCCACCAGACCAGTCGGGCGTACTACCTGCTCGACGACACGTCCCGCGTGTTCCGCTTCATAGTTGCCCGGCGTCGCCGAGACAAAAATGGTCTGCGGGCTGATCGCTTCCCACTCGTCAAAGCGCATGGGCCGGTTATCCAGCGCCGATGGCAAACGAAACCCGTACTCAACCAGGGTTTCCTTGCGTGAGCGGTCGCCTTTGTACATCGCGCCGACCTGCGGCACGCTGACGTGAGACTCGTCGATCACCAGCAAGGCATCGGCAGGCAGGTAGTCGAACAGGGTCGGAGGCGGCGCACCGGACGGACGGCCCGACAGGTAGCGCGAGTAGTTTTCGATACCGTTGCAGTAGCCCAGCTCCAGCATCATCTCCAAATCGAAGCGGGTCCGTTGCTCCAGACGCTGGGCTTCCACGAGCTTGTTCTGAGTGCGCAGGTATTCAAGACGCTCCTGCAACTCGACCTTGATCCCTTCCATTGCCTCGATCAGCGTCTCGCGCGGGGTAACGTAATGGCTCTTGGGGTAGAACGTGAAGCGCGGCAGCTTGCGGATCACCTCACCGGTCAGCGGATCGAACGCCGACAGGCTTTCGACCTCATCATCGAACAGCTCGACGCGGATCGCCTCCAGATCGGATTCGGCCGGGTAGATGTCGATGACATCGCCACGCACCCTGAACGTCGCACGGGCGAAGTCCATGTCGTTGCGGGTGTATTGCAGGTCGGCCAGTCGTCGCAACAGGGCGCGCTGGTCCAGTTTGTCGCCACGGTCGATGTGCATGACCATGCGCAGATAGGTTTCCGGGCTGCCCAGGCCGTAGATGCACGACACCGTGGTGACGATGATCGCGTCCTTACGCTCCAGCAGCGCCTTGGTTGCAGACAGGCGCATCTGCTCGATGTGGTCGTTGATCGACGCATCCTTCTCGATGAAGGTGTCAGACGACGGCACATAGGCCTCGGGCTGGTAGTAGTCGTAATAGGAAACGAAATATTCCACGGCGTTGTTCGGGAAGAACGCCTTGAATTCGCCATACAACTGCGCGGCCAGGGTCTTGTTCGGTGCCAGGACCAGCGTCGGGCGCTTCACCTGAGAGATCACGTTGGCGATGCTGAACGTCTTGCCCGAGCCGGTCACCCCCAGCAAGGTCTGGTGCGCGAGCCCTGCGTCGATCCCTTCGACCAGTTGGCGAATGGCCTCGGGCTGATCGCCGGCTGGCTCAAAACGGGTAACGAGCTGGAACTCGGACATATCCTACCTCTTGGTTCATACGCGACTTGATTCGTACGCGACGGGATCGCGCAAAGGGCTCGCCTCACCTGAATGGACTGACAGGCCATGACGAAATCATCGCCAACGCCCGGTCCCGCCGGGAAAAGGCGTGCGATGTCTTGAAATGATGCTTACTAGATGGAGCCATATGCTGGCCTTTCAAGTCACGCACTTAAAGCATTGAGGCTCGAACGGGACGAACGTTCTGAAAATATGCACATAACCTCGAAAAAAGCCGCCCCGACCTGTCGCCCGGCGAGGGGATGCTCTCTATACTAAGCCCTGTTTGTGCACCGCTTTGGCGCATTCAGCCGCAGCGTGCATCCCTACCCACTCTTCATCAAGAGCCGCCGCACAATGAGCCTGTTCTCCGCTGTCGAAATGGCACCCCGCGATCCGATCCTGGGTATCAACGAAGCCTTCAACGCTGACACCCGCACCACCAGGCGTAGGCGTCTACTGTGATGAAGAGGGGCGCATTCCTCTGCTGCGTGCCGTGGCTGAAGCTGAAAAGATCCGTGTCGCCCAGCACGCGCCGCGCGGTTACCTGCCGATCGACGGCATTGCCGCTTATGACCAGGCCGTGCAAAAACTGCTGCTGGGAGCTGATTCACCGCTGATCGCTTCAGGCCGTGTGCTGACCACTCAATCGGTCGGCGGCACAGGTGCCTTGAAGATCGGTGCCGACTTCCTCAAGCAGCTGCTGCCCAACGCAGTGGTAGCGATCAGCGACCCAAGCTGGGAAAACCACCGCGCACTGTTCGAAACCGCAGGTTTCCCGGTGCAGAACTACCGTTATTACGACGCAGCCACCCACGACGTGAACCGCGCCGGCATGCTTGAAGACCTGCAGAACCTGCCGAACAACTCGATCGTCGTGCTGCACGCCTGCTGCCACAACCCGACTGGCGTCGATCTGAGCCTGGATGACTGGAAAAAAGTGCTGGAAGTGGTAAAGGCCAAGGGCCATGTACCGTTTCTGGACATGGCGTACCAGGGCTTCGGTCAAGGCATTCAGGAAGATGCACTGGCTGTGCGCCTGTTCGCCGAGTCGGGCCTGACCTTCTTCGCCTCCAGCTCGTTTTCCAAGTCGCTGTCGCTGTATGGCGAACGTGTGGGCGCGCTGTCGATCATTACCGAATCGAAAGAAGAAACTGCCCGCGTTCTGTCGCAGGTCAAGCGCGTGATCCGCACCAACTACTCCAACCCGCCGACCCACGGTGCGATCATTTCCGCTGCGGTGCTCAACGACCCGGCACTGCGCGCCCTGTGGGAAGAAGAACTTGGCGAGATGCGCGTGCGCATTCAAGGCATGCGCAAAGCCATGGTCGAGCGCCTGGCCGATAACCCGGCAGGTCAGGACTTCAGCTTTGTCGGCCGTCAGTGCGGCATGTTCTCCTATTCCGGCCTGACCGCCGCACAGGCACAACGCCTGCGCAGCGAATTCGGCATCTACGCGCTGGATACGGGGCGTATCTGCGTGGCGGCGCTGAACCAGAAGAATATTGATGCCGTGTGCGACGCAATCAAGAAAGTGCTGTAACCGCGCTGCCTATATCTTCTGTAGCGAACCTGTTCGCGAAGGCTATATTCCGTTCAATGCATCTCATGCAACTGTACGGCCCCCTTCGCGAACATCGCACCTCCCGTAGCCTCACACAACACCCAATCCTGCATCACCCTCCTTCAGCACCGTTCGGCAACTGAATCGAACGATCCATATGGCTACCTTTCGAAACCCTGTCAGACCATTTTCTGAAACAGATATCGAGGTACGCATGTCCATCGAACCGCAACGTCAGAAAGAACAGCCACCGGGCCACCATACGCCCGCTGACCAGGGCGCAGACCGCAACGACCCGGCCATCGAGCCACAGGTTGCGGACGTAGAACCAGAGACGGAAAAAGGTGGAGGCCAGAATCAGGGCCAAAGCCCTGCTCCCAGCCAGTCTCAGTCTCAAGGCCAAAGCCAAAGCCAAAGCCAGTCATCCGGCGACAGTGCTTACGTGCCCGACCATGAGCCAGAGGAAAAAACCGAAGATCTACGCAATCATCAGCCTACCCAGGGTGTTGACGCCGATATCGATACGCCCGGCGGCTAATCCCGACAGGCAAGCGCATTTGGGCCGCCCGGCCCAAACGCTTCTCCTGCCATGTTCAGCGGCTGCCCTCCTCGCTGATCACCTGCACCTGATACGCTGGATCAGCCTTGATTTGCTGTTCGGTGAACGGCAACTCACTCCACTGCTTTTTCGAAAACGCCTCGGTCTGGTCACTTGAGTGGGCCGACTGCGGGTTGCTCGATTCAGAAAATGCCAGCAGACCTTGCGCTCTGGGCCCCTGCTCATCAAACGTCACGACCTGCAGATAACTGGTGCCGCTGACCACCTCACGCTTGCCGTCCTTGCCAGCGATGGTCTGCATGGCGTTGTAGATGCCGAGCCCGGCCGGGCCACCATGAATCGGAATGGGTTTGCCGCTGAGGCTGGAGACCTGAATGTCGCCCCATTTACTCTCGGGCGAAAGACCGGCCTTGGCCACCTCATCAACCGCCGCAAGCATGGCGGCGCGCAGTGCGCTGGCAACCCGAGGGTTTTCAATGGCCAGCCCGCTTGGCGTGTGGGTCGGGTTCTGCGGGTCGAACACCACGCGCCAGCGCGAGGCAACGCCTTGCATGGATGTCATGATCCGCTGGAAGTACACGAACCCGATGCCACTGTTCAGATCAGCGCGTCCGTCCCAGGCTTTCAAGGCGGCGCACAACGGCGTCAGACGCGCTACATCATCACCCAGCTCCGAAGCACAGAACTTCAACAGATCCGGCAGCACTTGCCCGGCCTGATACACCTCGTTGTCCATGACCATCGCTTGCAGATTCTCGGCGCTGACCTTGCCAGCCTGTTGCAGGCTGCCCAGCCGATCCAGCGCAAAGCGCGCACGCTGACCGAGTGGCTGACCGTCCTGGCTGATCAACGGCGAAAATCCCTTCAGTGGTGCCGCGGGATTGACCATCCAGGCAGAGTCATTGGAATGCTGCACAAAGTCGCTACGCAACAGTTGCGGCTGGCGTGAGGACGGATAAATACCCGCCTGAGCCGCCTCCGCGGATATGTCCCAGTTACATTCACTGCGCGAGCCGTCGAGCACGATCAGCTCGGTGCCGATACGCGGGTCACTGCACTTGGCGAGCTTGGCGGCGTCCACGTTCGGTACTACCGAGAGGTTCATGTACAGCGCCTGCCCCTTGGCATCGACCGCCAGGGTATTGACCCACGGAATGCCCTGAATCTTGTGCACCGAATCCTGAAACGCCTTGAGGCTGTCAGCCTTGTCCATCGAATACCACTGCTGTAACACACGGTCGTTTTCCAGGTTGGCGTCACGCAGGCTGAAGGCGAACTTGTCATCCCAGTCCAGCTTGCCCGGCCACTGCACCACCGGGCCGAACTTCGAGGAATAAATGATGCGCGGCACAGCCTTGAGGCTACCGTCCGGCTGCTTCATCTCGACGCTGACTTGCTGCTGGCCCATAGCGATGGATTTTCCATCCAGCAGGTAACGGGTCGAGTCTTTCGGGTCGAGCTGCAAGCGATGCAAGGTGAAGTGTTTCGACGTGTCGACGGTATGGCTCCAGGCCAGATGCCGGTTGAAACCGATATTGATCAGCGGCAGGCCCGGCAATGCGGCGCCCATCACGTCGAGCTTGCCAGGAATGGTCAGGTGCATTTGATAGAAACGCATGCCGCCGCCCCATGGAAAATGCGGGTTGGCCAACAGCATGCCGCGCCCATTGGCGGACAGCTCGTGCCCTACTGCAACGGCATTGCTGCCACGCTCCAGGGCAAAGCGCTGGTTGCGCACAGCGGCCAATTGCAGCGCCTGAACCTGCTGGCTATCAACCTGCAATGGCTTTTGCGCAGAAGGCGGTTTGGCACCCGCCAGTGCCTCAGTGAACTGCCCTACGCCGCCCTCGACCAGCAAGCGGCGAGTCAGGCGCAGCAAATCATCGGTACTGATCGGTCGAACCCAATCGGCTGCGCAAGGCTGCGGCAGACCCTTGGCCTTCTGCTCACCCAGCGAGCGGTTGTAGCCGGCGACATAGCCCTGCATCAACTGGCGAATCTCGGGCGGCTGGGCTTTCCAGAAATCAGCCAGTGCCTCAGGCGTGTTGAGCCACTTGAACAGCAGGTCGCTGGCCATGTTGCTGCGTTGCTCAAGGGTCGCCTTGTCCGGCCCGAAATAGCGTGATCGCTCGCCGTTGACGGTCACAACTTCGTTGGCCAGCAGGCACAGGTTGTCCTGCGCATACGCATAACCGATGCCGTAACCCAGACCGCGCTCATTGGCGGCGACGATATGCGGCACGCCAAAACCGGTACGCCGGATTTCGGCACGGGCAGCCTGATGATCAGCGGCAACCAGGGCCTGGGCAGGCAATATCACCGCGAAAGAAAGACCTGCAAACACAAAACCGCACAGGGGTCTGGAAATAATCACGCTGACTCCAACTCGACAAGACGACCCGAATTAGCCGCTCCCCTTAAACGAAGCGCAGACGCAAAATTTACTCGCGCAATGCAACCCGCAGCCGACGCTAAATTCCCGTCCTCATCCCTCGTTTAAAGGGCAGTTCTATATAAAGGCCCGCTCTGCAGCCGGCGTCCGTCGATCGGTTGATTTTCCCCACCCCAGGAACCTGCATGAAACGCTCTCGCCCTCCTCGACGCGCCCTTCTCGTGGCGCTGTGCCTGTTCCCGGTCATCGCCGTGTGTGCCTGGCAGATCATGCCCGACAGCAAAGGTCATGCAGCGACCGTGACGGTGACCCGCAGCAACATCGAAAACAGCGTGACCGCACTGGGCACCTTGCAGCCGCGCAGCTATGTGGACGTTGGCTCGCAGGCCACCGGGCAGATCATGAAAATCCACGCGCAAGTCGGCGATCAGGTCAAGGAAGGCGACTTGCTGGTCGAAATCGATCCGTCGACACAAAAAGCCAGGCTGGACGCCGCGCGTTACGCGATCGAAAACCTCAAGGCCCAGCTTCAGGAACAGCGGGCGCTGCACGAGCTGGCCGAACAGAAGCAACAACGTCAGAAACGCCTTGCGGCGGGCGGTGCCACGCGTGCCGAAGACGTGCAGGCTGCGGAATCGGAATTTCGTGCCACCCAGGCACGGGTCGACATGTTCAAGGCACAGATCCTGGAAGCTCAGGCGGCGCTGCGCAGTGACGAGGCGGCGCTGGGCTACACGCGCATCTACGCTCCCATGAGCGGCACGGTGGTCGCACTGGATGCACGAGAAGGTCAGACCCTGAACGCGCAACAGCAGACGCCGCTGATTCTGCGCATCGCCCGCTTGTCGCCCATGACCGTCTGGGCCGAAGTCTCGGAGGCTGATATTGGCCATGTCAAACCCGGCATGACGGCCTACTTCACCACTCTCAGCGGTGGCAATCGACGCTGGAGCAGCACGGTGCGGCAAATCCTGCCGGTGCCGCCCAGACCGCTTGATCAAGCCAATCAGGGCGGCGGCAGTCCGAGCAGTGCGCGCAAGAGCGGCGGCGGTCGGGTTGTGCTGTACACCGTGCTGCTGGACGTTGATAACAGCGACCAGGCACTGATGGCAGAAATGACCACACAGATATTCTTCGTCGCCGGCAGCGCGCAGAACACCCTGACCGCCCCGCTCGCAGCCTTGCAGAACGGTCCTCAGGCCGATGTGCAGATCGCGCAGGTGCTGTCCGCCAATGGCGAAGTGCAAAACCGTCAGGTACGCACCGGCATCAGCGACCGCCTGCGCGTGCAGGTGCTCGACGGCCTGAATGAAGGTGATCGCCTGCTGGTGCCGGCTTCTGTCGGCAGCGGGGGCTGAATGCAAACGCCGCTGATCGACCTGCGCGCCATCCGCAAATCCTACGGCGGTGGCGACAGCCCGCTGGTCAACGTTCTGCGTGGCATCGATTTATCGATCCATGCCGGGGAATTCGTAGCGATTGTCGGCGCCTCCGGTTCCGGCAAGTCGACACTGATGAACATCCTCGGCTGCCTCGATCGCCCGACCTCGGGGGAATACCTGTTCGCCGGGGAAAACGTCGCCGAGCTGGGCAGCGACGAACTCGCCTGGCTGCGCCGCGAGGCATTCGGTTTTGTGTTTCAGGGCTACCACCTGATCCCTTCCGGCTCGGCACAGGAAAACGTTGAAATGCCGGCCATCTACGCTGGCACACCCGCCGCAGAGCGCCACGCCCGGGCTGCCGCACTGCTCGACCGGCTGGGCCTGGGGTCGCGCACCGGCAACCGGCCACACCAGCTGTCTGGCGGTCAGCAGCAACGGGTCTCCATTGCCCGCGCCTTGATGAATGGCGGGCATATCATCCTCGCCGACGAACCCACAGGTGCGCTGGACAGCCACAGCGGTGCCGAGGTCATGGCGCTGCTGGACGAACTGGCCAGCCAGGGCCATGTGGTGATCCTGATCACCCATGACCGGGAAGTCGCAGCCCGCGCCAAACGGGTCATCGAGATCAGCGACGGCCTGGTGGTCAGCGACACCGCATGCGATCTGTCTGCGCCACGTTCAGCCAACCCCGCTGCGCTACAGGCCGTCGACCTGCGCAAGCGTCTGAGTGAAGGCAGCGGCAGTCGCGGGGCGTGGAAAGGCGAACTGCTCGACGCGGTTCAGGCCGCGTGGCGGGTGATGTGGATCAACCGCTTTCGTACCGCGCTGACGCTGCTGGGTATCGTCATCGGCGTTGCATCCGTGGTGGTCATGCTGGCGGTCGGTGAAGGCAGCAAGCGCCAGGTCATGGCACAGATGTCCTCGTTCGGCTCCAACATCATTTACCTCAACGGCAAGGCCCCCAACCCGCGTGCGCCCAAGGGCATCATCACGCTTGAAGAGGTCGCGGCGCTGGGCGAGCTGCCCGAGGTAAAAATGATCATGCCGGTCAACGGCGGACAGGCCGGCGTGCGCTACGGCAACGTCGATCATTCCAGTTATGTCGGCGGCAACGACACGCACTTTCCGGCGATCTTCAACTGGCCGGTAGTGGAAGGCAGTTATTTCAGCGAAGCGGATGAGCAAAGTGCTGCCGCCGTGGCAGTGATTGGTTACAAAGTTCGCCAGAAACTGTTCGGCGAGCATACCGACCCTATTGGCCAGTACATCCTGATCGAAAACGTGCCGTTTCAGGTGGTCGGCGTGCTTGAAGAAAAAGGCGCCACTTCCGGTGACCTGGACAGCGACAACCGCATCGCCATTCCCTACTCGGCGGCCAGCATCCGTCTGTTTGGCTCGCAGGACCCCGAGTACATCACCATCGCTACACGCGATGCCAACAACGTCAAACACGCCGAAGAAGCAATACGCAACCTGCTGCAACGCCTGCATAACGGCAAGCAGGATTACGAGCTGACCAACAACGCCGCGATGATCCAGGCTGAAGCACGCACCCAGAACACCCTGTCGCTGATGCTCGGCTCGATTGCGGCGATCTCGTTGCTGGTCGGCGGCATCGGCGTGATGAACATCATGCTCATGACCGTGCGTGAGCGCACCCGTGAAATCGGCATCCGTATGGCCACCGGCGCGCGGCAGAGCGACATCCTGCGGCAGTTCCTCACCGAAGCGGTGATGCTTTCCGTGGTCGGCGGGCTGGCCGGTGTCGTGCTGGCGCTGGGCATGGGCGCAGCCTTGTTGCTGAGCAAGGTGGCGGTTGCGTTCACCGTGCCGGCAGTGGCCGGAGCGTTTGCCTGCGCACTGGTCACCGGCGTGATCTTCGGCTTCATGCCTGCCCGCAAAGCTGCCCGGCTCGACCCGGTTGCGGCCCTTACCAGTGAATGAACAATCAATGAAGCCGAGCCTTTCCCTTTTGACCGTCTGCCTGTTACTGACCGCCTGCAATACCCCGGCTCCGCGCCTGGACAGCGGCATTCAGCCACCTGCACGCTGGGCGTTTGCCCAGATCGCTGCCGCCCAGCGCAGCGACGCCCGCTGGTGGCAGCAGTTCGGCAGCCCGCAATTGAATCGCCTGATCGAACAGGCCAGTCGCGACAGCCACGAAGTCGCTGCAGCAATGGCGCGTGTGCGTCAGGCGCAGGCCAGCGCCATCATTGGCGGTGCACCTTTGCTCCCGGAGCTGGCCTTTGACCTGCGCGGCGAACGCAACAAGTTCGTGCGCAACAGCGACCGCAAGGCCAACCCTTCCGACGACAACAACACCAACAACTTCACCAGCGACCTGACCGCCAGCTATGAAGTGGATTTCTGGGGCGGTATCGCCGCCGGACGCGACAGTGCGCTACAAAGCCTGCGGGCCAGCGAATTCGATCAGGCGACAGTGGAACTGACCCTGCTCGGCAACGTCGCTGACCGCTATGCGCAAACCCTCGCGGCGCGCGAGCAAGGCCGGATTGCCGAGCTGAACCTGGCCAACGCGCAAAGCGTTTTGAGGCTGGTGCAGACCCGTTACGACTCGGGTTCGGCCACTGCACTGGAACTGGCGCAGCAGAAAAACCTGGTCGCGACCCAGCAGCGCGAACTGCCACGCGTTCAGCAACTGGCCAACGAGCAGTTGATCAGCCTGGCAGCGTTGCTCGGCCAGCCGGTACAGAATCTGAACCTCGGTGATCAGGCATTCGCCACCCTGAACTGGCCGGACATCGGCCCCGGTCTGCCCAGCGAACTGCTGACCCGCCGCCCGGATCTGGCCAAAGCCGAAGCTGAACTGGCCGCGGCGCAAGCCAATGTCACGGTGGCGCGCGCTGCCATGCTGCCAAAGCTGACCCTGAGCGCCAGGCTCGGCACCGAAGCCACCCGCGCCGAAGACTGGCTGCGCGCACCGTTCAGCAGCCTGGCTGCCGGTCTGGTCGGGCCGATCTTCAATAATGGCCGTCTGGCTGCCGAGCGCGACAGGGCCACAGCTCGTCAGGAAGAGCTGCTGGAAACCTATCGCGGAGCGATCATCAACAGCTTCGCCGACGTCGAAAAAGCCCTGAACAGCATTCAAGGCCTGGACCAGCAACGCTACTGGCACGAAGAAGAACTCAAACAGGCGCAAACCGCCTTCAACATCGCCCAGAGCCGCTATGAAGAAGGCGCCGAGGACTTACTGACGGTACTGGAAACCCAACGCACGCTGTACCAGGCACAGGACGTGAGCGTGCAGTTACGGCTGGCACGCCTTCAGGCGAGCATCGCGCTGTACAAGGCACTGGGCGGCGGCTGGCAGGTGCGCTGAGCGCACGATCCACTATCGTGCGACGCTCTGCGTCGCATGCCGTTCGGGACGCTCCGCGTCCTCTTTGCGCAGCAGGGCGTCGCGAACTGCACTCCCAAGCAGGGGCGCTGGGAACGATAACCTCCACTGCCGTCCGTTAGAACCACCTCTCCGGCAACAGATTCCTTGCATACCAAGGCCTGCGCGGCACGCGGCGTAGCAGGTTGCTCAATTTGTCATCCGCCGCAAAGGTAATACGCAGCGCAAGCTTCATGACTTCCGGGTCCATTTCCATGGTCGTGCCTGCCGCCTGCCCGGGCACGGTGCTGCAGCCGTGGGTTTCCGGCCCCAGCCACGGGTCGCTGACTTCAACCCAGCGGCCCGCCGCGAACCACGGCACGCCATTGACTTCCAGGCGCTTCACTTCACCCGGATGAAAGCGCTCGTGGGCGCGGAACCAGTCGTCGATGCGGTCGTCGATCCAGCCGTGAAACATCCAGAACACCGGGTTCACATGCGATGAAAACGGATCGGCGAGAAAGTCGTTTTCCGGCTCGAACCAGCGCTCGGCGAAGTCGTCCGAACGACGCGCCATGGGCACCGGCTGGCCGTTGGCGGGGTCGCGAGCGACGGAGGCCCAACGCATGTGCAACCAGTCGTGCAGTTCCAGCTCAACCTGCGAACCAAACTGCCCCAACGTCAGCTTCGACAGAAAGCGCGGGTCGCGGTACTGCGACTCCCAGACCTGAAAGTGCGTGTGAAACGTCTCGTGGCTTTTGATATCGCTGACCAGTTGCGTGTATTCCTCATCGCCCTGGGCCAGCCAGTTGGGCGGCAGCGAACAACCGTCGTGATTATCGAAATAACGTGCGAAACCCAACCGGTCACGCTCCAGCGCAGGCTGAGGCAACGGAAACCGCGGCCACGACGGCAGGTCCTGAATCTTGCGCGCCTGAATCAGCATGTGCCGGTGCATGTAAAAGAAGTCTTCGCCCGAACCGTTGCGGTCCTTGTGCGGGCCACGCGCATCACGCTCTTTCTCGCGCGGCCCCGGCTGCCAGCCGATACCACGCAGGGCGTTGCGCTTGTCTTCGGGCAGCTTGTGCCATTTGTCCCGAGAGGCATGCCACAGCTGGTGAAACAAGCGATGCTCCTTGGAAACCAGCCAGGCCAGAAACGGCGGACTCAGGCCGACCCGCTCGCGCGCCTCAGGGAACACCTGCTTGATGGCAATCAGGCGGTTTTCCAGCTCCGGCAGGGCCAACGGCCGGTCCAGACGCTCGATACGTCCGCTCAACGTGCCGCTGCCCGCATTGCCGAACGCGCCCCAGACTTCATCAAGGGTCAGGCTGAATTCGTAATCCGGAGTGTCGCTGTGCGGATCATTGCCAGCATGGCCATCCATGACCCGCAGATACAGCTTTGCCGCGTTGGCCGGTTGCAGGTCGCCAATCACCCGGAAGCGTGGCTGTGCGTCGCTGCGCAATTGCTCCGGCGTATCGATATAACCGCGCAGGCCGCGACCGCGCGGGGCAATGTCGAGAAACATTTCCAGACCTTCAAGCGGCGCATCGGCCAGCCCGGCATCACGCCCTTCGAAACGCAGCGTCCATACCCCGCGCAGCTTGTCGGCCAGGCGCTGGGTAGACGTATCTGCGGGCCCGGCCGTGGCCTCGCCCGGTGTCACGGGTTCCTCGACACGGGTGAATTCCCGATGCGCATAATAGGCAGCCGGAACTGCCGCGCCGGTCAGCGCCAGCCCTGCTATGAACCCTCGTCGAGAAATCGTCATTACCCTACCTGTTCCAGCACCGAGACAGCCGTTATCCAAGCTAGAACGTAAACCCGGCAGACAAATTTAGCTCAGCGTCTGAATCCAGGATACGGCGCTAAATTTTTCGCCCATCCGCTCGTTCTCCACCAGATAGCAACAGCCCTTGCAGGCTGCGCAACGGTTAATCTGAACGAGACGGAAATGACAAGACCGCGTTGGAAAAAGGCTCTCTTCATCGGCCTGCCGCTGGCCCTGGCCCTGGCCATCAGTGCAGGCGCGGGTTTTCTGGCCTGGAATTACTGGTCGCCTGCCGGTTACCCGGTCAAGGTCATGAAGCAGGCCGACGACCTGCAAGAGCGGATCATTTCCTTCGACAGCCACATCACCGTGCCGATGAAATTCGGCAGCGAGGGCAATGAAGCCGACAAGGACGGTTCGGGCCAGTTCGATCTGGTGAAAACCGCACGCGGGCGCTTGTCCGGCGCAGCACTGACGGTATTCGGCTGGCCGGAAATCTGGAACGGCGACAATGCCCCGCATCGCCCGACACCCGGCTTTGTCGACGAAGCGCGCCACCAGCAGGAAGTGCGCTACAAGATCATCACCGGCATGGTTCGGGATTTCCCCAATCAGGTCGGCATCGCCTATACCCCCGACGACATGCGCCGCCTGCACGGCGAGGGCAAGTTTGCGATTTTTATCAGCATGCTCAACGCCTACCCGCTGGGCAATGACCTGAGCCTGCTGGACCACTGGACAGCGCGCGGCATGCGCATGTTCGGCTTCAGTTACGTCGGTAATAACAGCTGGGCCGACTCTTCACGCCCCCTGCCCTTTCTAAACGACACGCCCGACGCGCTGGGCGGCCTGTCGGAAATCGGCAAGCAGGCAGTGCAGCGCCTCAACGACCTGGGCGTGATCATTGATGTCTCGCAAATGTCGAGCAAGGCACTGGAGCAGGTCAGCCAGTTGAGCCGTACGCCAATGGTCGCCTCGCACTCGGCCCCGCGTGCGCTGGTGGACATCCCGCGCAACCTCAGCGACGAGGAAATGCAGCTTATCAAGCGCAGTGGCGGCGTGGTGCAGATCGTGGCGTTCCCGGCTTACTTGAAGCCGCTGACCCAGAAGACTCAGGACAAGCTCAACGCCCTGCGCAAGGACTTCGACCTGCCGCCACTGCCCAACCTGGCCATGGCACTGATGCCCGGCGACGCGATTATCACGGTCTGGCCGGAACAGCGCTTCGGTGCCTACGCCAGCAAGCTGTACGCGATCCTTGAAGAAGAGCCCAAGGCCACGGTCAAGGATTTCGTCGACGCCATCGATTACACGGTCAGAAAGATCGGTATCGACCATGTCGGCATCAGCTCTGATTTCAATGATGGCGGCGGCGTAAAAGGCTTCAACGATGTCAGCGAGATTCGCAACGTGACCGCCGAGCTGATCGAGCGCGGTTACGCCGAAGCGGATATCACCAAGCTCTGGGGCGGCAATTTCCTGCGCGTCTGGGAGCAGGTGCAGGCTTCGGCGCGTCCGGAT
This sequence comes from Pseudomonas sp. Pme6b, assembly GCF_058129925.1. Lineage (NCBI taxonomy): Bacteria > Pseudomonadati > Pseudomonadota > Gammaproteobacteria > Pseudomonadales > Pseudomonadaceae > Pseudomonas > Pseudomonas sp. Pme6b. The sequence goes on along the minus strand of NZ_CM176704.1, from coordinate 2,426,196 downwards.
GCGAAACAAACCAACCTCTCGAATGCCGCTAGCCGAACATCAGGCGCAACCGCTCATGACTGACCGCAGAACCTTCCTCAAACAGGCCGGAGTGCTGGCCGCAGCATTACCACTGGGCTCTGGCCTTGCGTCAACGGCAATGGCGTCCGCACCTGTACCGACATCCACAGACAAATGGGTGCGCTTGAAACAGCTGTTCAATCAGGACCCGGATTACGTCCACCTTTCCAACTTTCTGGTCACCTCGCACCCCACTCCGGTTCGCGAGGCCATCGAACAGCATCGCGCGCGCATCGACCGCAACCCCGGACTGGCGATGGACTGGGACCTGGGGGAAACCGAGCGCCGCGAACATGAAGTTCGCGTCTGGGCGGGCAAGTACCTGAATGCCCAGCCTGGCCAGATCGCCCTCACCGGCAGCACCACCGAAGGGCTGGCGATCATCTACGGCGGTCTGCATGTGCGCCCGGATCAGGAGATCCTGACCACCGAGCACGAGCATTCCTGCACCCGCGACATCCTCAAATTCCGCCAGCAGCGCGAAGGCACACAGGTGCGCAAGATTCGCCTGTTCAAAGACCCGGCGACCGTGTCGGCGGACGAAATCATCGGCTCCATTGCGCGCAGTATTCAACCGAAGACGCGAGTGCTGGGCATGACCTGGGTGCAGTCCGGCAGTGGTGTGAAATTGCCTATCGGGGCCATCGGCGATCTGGTCGAGGAACACAACCGCAACCGTGACGACAAAGACCGCATTCTGTATGTGGTCGACGGCGTACACGGGTTTGGCGTCGAGAACCTGGATTTCCCGGACATGAAGTGCGACTTCTATGTCGCCGGCACTCACAAGTGGATGTTCGGCCCGCGCGGTACAGGCATTGTCTGCGCCCGCTCGGAGCAGGTCAAAGACCTCACCCCACTGATCCCGACGTTCTCGGAAGCCACCGGTTTCAGCACGATCATGACGCCCGGCGGCTATCACTCGTTCGAACACCGCTGGGCACTGAACGAGGCGTTCAAGCTGCACCTGCAACTGGGCAAAGCCGACGTGCAGGCGCGCATTCACGAGCTTAACAGCTACCTCAAGCAGCGCCTCAAGGCGCAGCCCAACGTCGAACTGGTGACACCGATGGACCCAGCACTGTCGGCGGGTTTCAGTTTCTTCCGGCTCAAGGGCCAGGAAAGTGACGAGGTGGCCGCCTGGCTGATGAAACAACGCATGGTCGTGGACGCCGTGAGCCGCGATGTCGGCCCGGTGGTGCGCACCGCGCCGGGATTGCTGAACAGCGAGGCCGAAATCGATCGATTCATGGCACTGCTCAGCCAGCGCAACTGACGTGCACGCACTGAATCCACTGTTTTCCGTTTTCTATCGAGACCCGTCATGAAAAAAACACTGCTGCCCCTTTCCGCTTTGCTCGGCCTGTTGCTCTGCGGCACCACCCTCGCCGCCACGCCTGCGGCGGTGCCCGCGCCCGGAAAAGTGTTCAAGGACTGCAAGGATTGCCCGGAAATGGTCGTGCTGCCTGCGGGCACTTTCACCATGGGTGCGCCCGAAGAGGAATTGGGTCGCCAGCCGGACGAAGGCCCGCTGCACGACGTGACCTTCGCCAAACCGTTCGCCATCAGCCGTTTTCAGGTGCTGAGCGGCGAGTGGAATGCCTATATCAAGAGCTCCGGCTACAAGATGCCGGATGGCGATACCCGTCCAGGCCGCGAGTGCAAGGCCGGCAAGCCACGCTACCCGCTGACGGCGCGCCAGCCCGCCGTGTGCATGGACTGGAACGAAGCCAAGGCCTATGTCGAATGGCTGTCGAAGAAGACCGGCAAGTCCTATCACATGGTCAGCGAAGCGCAGCGCGAATACGCGGCACGTGGCGACAGCAAGGGCTCTTTCCCGTTCCCGATGTACGAAGGCAAGCCTTACAGCATCGCCAAACACGCCAACACCTACGGCCCGGAAGACGGCTTCAGCTACACCGCACCCGCTGGCAGCTACAGCCCCAACGATTTCGGCATTTACGACGCCCACGGCAATATCTACGAATGGACCGCCGATTGCGAGACCAGCAACTACAACGGCGCACCCACTGACGGCAGCGCGTGGCTGGCCGGCGATTGCACCTGGAAAATGATTCGCGGCAATGACTGGACTGAAGCGCCGATCTTCTCCCGCTCCGGCAACCGCAACAGCCGTCAGCCGGATGTACGCGGCGACTGGCTGGGTTTCCGGGTCGCCCGCGACCTGTAACGGACTTCATGCGCGCCTGCGGCCTGCGACAGACGCGGGCCGCACTCACGGACACTGACGAGACACACCATGACCCGCAAAACTGAAAGCCTCGCCCGGGAAACCCTGAGAATCCTCAAGCCCTTCTGGTGGCTGGTGGCGCTGTCGACCGTGCTGGGTATTGTCAGCGGTCTGAGCGTCACCGGCCTGCTGGCCACCATCAACAATGCGATGAACATGCCCGGCGGCCCGGACACGCAGACCGCGCTGCTGTTCGCCGGGTTGTGTGTGCTGACCCTGGCCTGCTCGACACTGTCCAACCTGTCGACCAACTACGTTGGCCAGCGCGTGGTCGCCAACCTGCGCCGTGAGCTGGCTGCCAAGGTGCTGGTGGCACCCATCGAGCAACTGGAGCGTTATCGCTCGCACCGTCTGATTCCGGTGCTGCTCAACGACGTCAACACCATCAGCACCTTCGCCCTGTCGGTCGCACCGATGGTCATCTCGTTCACCGTCACCCTGGGCTGCCTGACCTATCTGGCACTGCTGTCCTGGCAGATTCTGGCGCTGACCGTGCTCACCGTGGTGCTCGGCACCGGCGCGCAGTACCTGGCCCATGCGTACGGCATGCGTAGCATTCTGGCGGCGCGCAACAGCGAAGACGAATTGCAGAAGCACTATCAGGCGCTGTCTGCGGGTGCCAAGGAGCTGCGCATTCAGCGCAAGCGTCGCCAGCACATGCTCGACGAGAAGATTCACGGTGCCACCGAGCACATCTGCCGCTCGAACATTCGCGCCGCCAATATTTTCGTCAGCGCGGAAACCTTCGGTTCGATGCTGTTCTTTGCCGTGATCGGCATCGCCATCGCCTTCCAGGCCATGTGGCCGACCACTGAAAAAACCGTGCTGGGCGGCTTCGTGCTGGTGATGCTGTACATGAAAGGCCCGCTGGAACGCCTGATCACAGCCCTGCCCGGCATCAGCCGCGCGCAGATCGCCATGCGCCGTATCGCCGAACTGTCGTGGAAGTTTTCCAACCCCGAACCCCACTTGCTGGTCAGCGACCGCCCCAATTCGCTGGCCAATATGCAAACCCTGGAACTGCACAACCTGCGCTATGACTACCCTCCGGTCGAGGGCAGCGACGCCTTTCATCTCGGCCCGGTCGATTTGAGCATCAAACAGGGCGATATCGTGTTCATCGTCGGCGAAAACGGCTGTGGCAAGACCACGTTGATCAAGCTGCTGCTGGGTCTGTACACGCCGCAACAGGGCGAAATCCGCCTCAATGGGCAGACCGTCACCCCGGAAAACCTGGATGACTACCGCCAGTTATTCACTACGATCTTTGCCGATTACTACCTGTTTGATGAGCCGTTGCAGGGGCAGGCCGCGCTGCCGCAAGACGCCGGCAAATACCTGGAGCGGCTGGACATCGCGCACAAGGTCAGCATAAAGGACGGTGCCTTCACCACCACCGACCTGTCGACCGGTCAGCGCAAGCGTCTGGCACTGATCAACGCGTGGCTGGACGAGCGTCAGGTGCTGGTCTTCGACGAGTGGGCTGCCGATCAGGACCCGGCGTTCCGGCGCGTGTTCTACACCGAACTGCTGCCGGAGCTGAAGCAGCAAGGCAAGACCATCATCGTCATCTCCCATGACGACCGCTATTTCTACATCGCCGACCAACTGGTGCGCATGCAGACCGGGCAGATTCAGGTCGAGCAGGTGCAGAACGACACTTACGAAAAAACCATTCCGGCCTGATTCATCCACGCCTCGAAAGCCCCGCCCGGCCAGTCCGCGAGCGGGGCTTTTTGTTACCCGGCGAAGCCATACCGGCCCCAGCCAGATAGCCAAGCGCCATCTTTTTTCCGGAATTGTGAAAAATTCATTAAATAAACGTTATTCGCTTTCGTTCTCATTAACAGCGAATTGCGTGCACAGCCATCTCCCACGCAGCGCCTTATAAAAAAGTTGCTCACGCCTGCCCCGTCGACGGCTGAACCCGACTGCGCAGACCTGAACAACGCTCTCAATCTCCTTGCCGATACCCACTGGAAAGAGCCAATTCATGCACAACCCGTCACGACTTACCCCGCTCAGCAAAGCGTTGATGCTCAGTCAGATGTTCCGCTCCCGGCCATCCATGGCGGCCATGGGCCTTGCGCTCTGTATGCCGGTGGCCAGCCAGGCACAGGAAACCGCCGCAGACGGTTCGACCACCACGGGCACGGTCAACCTGGCCCCGACCGCGATCGACTCGCAGTACCTGGGCACCGCCACTGACGGCACTGGCTCTTACACCACCGGCGCGGTAAGTATCGGCAAGGGCGCGCCACAGTCGCTGCGTGAAACACCGCAGTCTGTAAGCGTGGTGACTCGGCAAGTCATGGATGACAACAACCTCAACAGCCTGAGCAAGGTTCTGGAAGACACTCCGGGGATCACCTTCCAGTACCGTAACTTCGGCGGTCACGTGTATACCTCGCGCGGCTTCTCGCTGCTGGCGGAGAGCTTTCTGGTCGACGGCATTGGCGGCCAGGGCTATCAGATCACCGGCTGGATGCAGCCGGACATGGCCATCTATGACCGTGTGGAAGTATTGCGCGGCGCGTCTGGCCTGCTGGTAGGTGCCGGTCAGCCCGGTGGCGCGGTCAATCTGGTGCGCAAACGCCCGACCGCCGACAACAAATTTTCGATCACCACTCGCGCAGGTTCGTGGGATCAGTACCGCGTCGATCTGGATGGCAGCGGCAAGCTCAACGATTCGGGTACGCTGCGCGGGCGCATGGTCGCGGCTTACGATGACAGCGGTTCGTACCTGGATGGGCGCGACAGCCGCACCCCGCTGCTGTACGGCATCGTCGAAGCCGACCTGAGCGATGACACCACGCTGACCATGAGCCTGCGTCGCCAGGAACAGGTCATCAATGGCTACTCGATCTACGGCCTGCCGCGCTACAGCAACGGCCAGTCGCTGAACCTGTCGCGCTCGACCAATCTGGCGCAGAAGTGGAACCGTCTTGAAAGCGACATGACCGAGGTCTTTACCGAAGTCGCGCATCGCTTCAATGAGGACTGGACCAGCCGCACGTCGCTTACTTACTCGCAGGGCGGTTTTGATCAGAACATTGCCTACGCACGAGGCGCAGTAAACCCAACGACGCTGGCGGGCTCCAATTTTCAGGGCACACTGTTTCGCAAGGACGAGGTCGACAGCGTCGGTCTGAACAGTCAACTTGAAGGTAACTTCAACGCGTTCGGCCTTGAGCATCAGGTAACCCTGGGGGCTGACTGGTCAAAGCAGGACGCCAACACGCATCAGGCGACCGTGACGAGACGCACCGCAGTCAACGTCTTTGATGTCGACCAGAGCGCTTTCGCCAAACCGGTCCGTCCGGCCTGGACCACCGACATCGACACCACCGAAGAACGCGCAGGCCTGTACGCCAACACGCGTATTCACCTGAGCGAGCCGTTGAGCGTGGTTCTGGGCAGCCGCCTGAGCTGGTATGACTACAAGTACGACGTCAAAACCGGCGCAGCCAACAGTTACGAATCCAAGCAGACTCAGGAATTCACCCCGTTCGCCGGCCTGATCTACGACATCAACGACAACTGGTCGTGGTACGCCAGCTATGCCGACATCTTCACGCCACAAGCCAACTACGTAACCGCAGGCGGCTCGCCGCTGGACCCGGCCATCGGTCCCAACTACGAAACTGGCTTCAAGGGTGAACTGTTCGACAAGCGCATGAACCTGTCGATGGCGCTGTTCTACATCAAACAGAAAGATGTCGCCGCGCTGGACGTGAACACTACTCAGACCTGCCCGACCAGCTCCGACGGCTCCTGCTACCTGCAGGACGGCATCAGCCGCAGCAAGGGTGTCGACGTCGAAGCCAGCGGTGAAGTGTTGCCAGGCCTGCAAGTGTTCGGCGGCTATACCTTCAACATGCTGCGTAACAATGGCGATGCAGATGTAGCCTACGAAACACCGAAACACATGCTGCGCCTCAACACCAGCTACAACCTGCCGGGCGCATGGAACCGCCTGACCCTGGGCACCGGCGTGTCGGCAGATTCGGGCTATGAAGTGCCGTCCAACAAACAGCTGGGCGTTTCTGGCAAGGCCATCTGGGATGCGCGAGCCTCTTGGAAACTGGACGAGAACTGGAAGGTGTCGCTCAACGCCGAAAACCTCTTCGACCGCAAGTACTACAGCACCTCGATCGCCACCGACCGCTCCAACGTCTACGGCGAACCGCGCAGCTATGTCCTGACCTTGCGGGGGGATTTCTGATCTGAGTCCAGGCTTTTGATTCTGGCCGAAGGCCGTGGGAGCGAGCCGGGCGACGCTTCGTTTGTTCGCGAAGAAGTCAGTATGTTCTCCGAAAATGCATTGTCTGAACGACCGTCTTCGCGAACAAGTTCGCTCCCACAGGGATTTGCATTTATCCTGCACCCTCGATTTCAATGAGCCATCCTTCCCATGCCAACACCCTTCAGCCGTCTGCGCACAGGCCGCGTGAAAACGCTTGGCTTGCGTCTGGGCGGGCTGGTGCTGGCATTGGCTTTTCAGGGCGAGGCACTGGCTGAAGAGTTCGACTTCGATATCCCCGCACAACCCTTGAACAGCGCCCTTAAAGAGCTGGGGCGCCAGGGCGACCTGCAAATTCTTTACAACCCCGATGATGTGAACGGCAAGTTCAGCAGCCCGGTGCACGGCAGGTTGACGCCTGAACAGGCGGTCGCGGATCTGCTGAAACAGGCTGGTGTAACGCACAACCTCGAGGCCGACACCCTGACCCTCGGCAGCGCGGCGTCAGCGCAACCCATGAACCTTGGGCCAGTGGCGATCAAGGGCGACCCGTTCGGTATCACCACCGAGGGCAGCGGCTCGTATGCGGCGACCGGCGTGAGCATCAACAAGGCATCACAATCGCTGCGCGAAACCCCGCAATCGGTCACGGTCATGACCCGTCAGTTGATGAACGACAAAAACCTCAACGGCCTCGACGAGGTGATGGCGCAGACGCCTGGCATCACCTTTTCGCAACGCAACTTTGGCTCTCATGTGTTCAGCTCGCGGGGCTTCGCGCTGGAAGACGAGAGCTACACCATCAATGGCGTTGCCGGTCAGGGTTACAGCGTGACCGGCTGGATGACCCCGGACACGGAGATCTACGACCGCGTTGAAGTGCTGCGCGGTGCTGCCGGGCTGTTGATCGGCGCGGGCAACCCCGGTGGCGCGGTCAATCTGGTGCGCAAGCGGCCGACCGCCTTACCGCAGTTCTCGATCACCACCCGCGCCGGCAGTTGGGACCAGTACCGGGTCGATCTGGATGGCAGCAGCAAGCTCAACGACTCGGGCAGCGTGCGCGGGCGTTTTGTCACGTCTTACGAAGACCGTGGATACTACATCGACGGCCTGAAAAAGACTGCGCCGCTGTTGTACGGCATTCTGGAAACCGACCTGAGCGAAGACACCACGCTCACGCTGGGCCTGCGCCATCAAAGCGCGGATACCCACGGCTATTCGATTTTCGGCCTGCCCCGCTACAGCAACGGCAAAGCGATTGATCTGCCGCGTTCCACCTCCTTGGCCCAGGACTGGAACCGTCATCAGACCCGCACCGACGAGGTGTTCAGCGAACTGGAAACCCGCTTTGACGAGAACTGGAGCGGCACACTGTCTGCCACTCACTCCGATGGGGCTTTCGATCAGAAAGTCGCGTACGCACAAGGCGCCATAGACCCTGCGACCCAGAGCGGTTCACGACTGGTCAGAACCCTGTTTCGCTCGGACACGCTGCAAAGCGACGGTTTCGACAGCCATCTGGACGGTCGTTTCGACGCCTTTGGCCTGACCCACCAGTTGACCATCGGCGGCAACTGGTCTGAGCAAAAACGTGATTCGCGCTATGCCACCGTCAACAGCAATCGGCCGCTGGACATCTTCAATCCCGATCACGACGCGATTGCTGAACCTGCTCGTCCAGCCTGGCGCAGCACCGACTACAGCGACAAGCGTTATGGCGTTTACAGCAACCTGCGCCTGAGCCTGACCGAGTCGTTGAGCCTGGTCATGGGCGGCCGGGTCAGCTGGTATGACTATCAGAGCCAGTCCGCAGGCGTGACTACTCGCGCTCAGGAGGAAAACCAGGTCACGCCGTTCGTTGGCGTGATCTACGATCTGAACCGAGACTGGTCGTGGTACGCCAGCTACACCGATATCTTCCTGCCGCAGAGCGGTTATCGAACGGCATCCGGCGCATTTCTTGACCCGGCCATCGGTGCCAGCCATGAAACCGGCATCAAGGGCGAGTTGTTCGACAAGCGCCTGAACGTGTCTTTCGCGCTGTTCTATGTGAAACAGAAAGACGTGGCGGTCGAGGACGATGCCAATGCGGGCCAGTGCCTGAGCAACGACGCTTACGGCACCTGCTATGTGAATGGCGACATCCGGCGCAGCAAGGGTATCGACATGGAGATCAGCGGTGAGCCGTTACCGGGCTTGCAGACCCTCGCCGGTTACACCTTCAACCTCACGCGCGGCAGCGACGGGAAATCGATTTCAGCAGAAACACCCCGGCACATGCTGCGCTTGTCCAGCAGCTACAACCTGCCCGGCACCTGGCGTCGACTGACCGTCGGCGGCGGTGTGTCGGCGCAAAGCGGCTACTCGGAGCACGAGTCGACCCAGCCCATCGACAACCCTGGCCGCGCCATCTGGGACGCACGCGCCTCATGGAAGATCGACGAACACTGGTCGGTGGCCCTCAACGGCAACAACCTGCTGGATCGCAAATACTACAAGGCAACCGGCGACATCGACCGCGGCAACTACTACGGCGACCCGCGCAACTACGTCCTGACGTTGCGCGGCGATTTTTAGAAGCCCGCGCTCGCGTCTTACAATCAAGATCGGACGCAGAGCGTCCAGAACTGCATGCGACGCGGAGCGCCGCACGATAGCTGGGATTATCGTTCCGCACGCTCCGCGTGGGAATGCCGTTCGTGACGCTCTGCGTCACACAAGCCGCTCGGCAAGCCCGTGCAGAAACGCCTCGGCAAGCACCACGTTGTCATGCCGCTGATCAACCGTTGTCGAGCTGCGCAGCCCGTTGACCGAGCACTGTTCAAGCAGCACCGCTTCAGCCCGGGCAATCTGTCCTGGCGCACGGCTCTGCCCGGCCCACCAGCAATCGGCCTGTACGTTAAGCGTTTTCAGGGTAAATGCCTGGCTCAGTTGTGCGTTGGCTTCCAGTAGTTTGTAACCGGTTTCGATCTCGTCCTGCACGGCGATGTCCTGGAATATGCTGCGCAGGTTGTCGGCGTTCATGCCGGCCTCCAGCGCGACATGGTCGACCACCCAGTCAATCACCTCACCCTCGCTGGACAGCGACTGCCGGGCGGTTTCGATAAGCCCCACAATCGACGCTTCCTGCAAGCCCGGCACAAACGCCTGCAAGCTTTTGATCAGGCTGCGGTAGTAGTTTTCGCCCTGTTTTTGCGTGGTGACTTCCGGCGCTTCTTCGACCCACTCCATCCCCACCGAGGCAGGCAACTGGGTGTCCACCAGCCCGAGAAAGCTCACCGTGTCGCCCTCACGCTCAAGTACATGCGCCACCTCGATGGCCAACGCACCGCCCATCGACCAGCCCAGCAGGTTGTAAGGCCCGTGCGATTGAGTCATACGGATTTGCTCGACGTAGTAATCGACCATTTCCTGCCACGACGTATCAAACCAGCCCGGCACCACGTAAGCCTTGTTGACCAGCCCGTAAACCGGTCGGCTGTCGCTCAATTGGCCAGCCAGCGGGTAATACGAGTAGGTGCCGCCACCGCCCGGTGGCAGGCAGAACAACGGCGCATTGTCCGATCGATTGGCGTTCATGACGATGACCGCCGATTTGACCTTAGCCTCATTGGTACGCATGAAATCGGCCAGCTCACCGAGGGTCTGCATCAACAGGAAATCATGCAGTTTGATGGAGACATCAAACGTCTCGCGAATCCTGCCTGCCAGCGAAACCGCCAGCAGCGAGTGGCCGCCCAGGGCGAAGAAGTTGTTGTTGAGCCCTACCCGTTCGACTTGCAGCACCTGCTCCCACAACGCGGCAAGACGTTGCTCGAATTCCGTACGTGGCGCGACGTGGCCTTGCTGTGAACGAGCCACGTCCGGTTTGGGCAGTGCCCGGCGATCCAGCTTACCGTTGGCGGTCAGCGGCATCACATCAATGAAGACAAAGTATGTCGGCACCATGTAATCCGGCACGTGAGCCTTAAGGTGCGTTTTCAGGGTTTCGCGCAGAGCGTCCGAGTCCTGAGCAGCATCAGTGCGCACCAGATACGCCACCAACTGCTTGCCGGAAGGCCCGTCAATATCGATTACATTGGCTTCTCGCACACCGGCATGCTCATGCAGACGCGCTTCGATCTCGCCCAGCTCGATACGCAGCCCGCGAATTTTCACTTGATGGTCGATACGCCCGGCGTATTCGATAACGCCTTCGTCACGATAACGCGCCAGATCCCCGGTGCGGTAAAGACGCCCGCCCTGCTCGTCGAACGGGTCCGGCACAAAGCGTTCAGCCGTCAGCGCTGCACGGTTGTGATAACCCCGCGCCAGACCAACGCCACCCAGATACAGCTCTGCCGCAACGCCTTGCGCGGCAGGCAGCAAGCCGTCATCCAGAATGTGGGTTTTCAGGTTATCGATGGGTCGACCAATCGGCACGCTGAGCACGTCGTCCGGGGTGCAGGTCCAATGAGTGACGTCGATAGCCGCTTCGGTCGGGCCGTACAGGTTGAACAAACCCGCCTGCGGCAGACGCTTGAGCACCTGACCGGCCAGTTCGGCAGGCAGTGCTTCGCCGCTGCACACCACACGACGCAGGCTGTTACAGTTTTCCACCTGAGGATGGGTGAGAAACGCCTGGAGCATCGACGGGACAAAGTGCAGTGTCGTGACCTCATGTTCGCGGATGGTCTGCACCAGCCGCTCAGGGTCGCGATGATCGCCCGGCAACGCCACGGCCAAACGTGCTCCGGTCAGCAGCGGCCAGAAGAATTCCCACACCGACACGTCGAAGCTGAACGGGGTTTTCTGCAACACCGTATCGCTGCCATCCAGCGCGTAAGCCGTCTGCATCCAGTGCAAGCGGTTGACCAGGGCGCGATGGCTGTTGCCCGCGCCTTTTGGCTTGCCGGTCGAACCCGAGGTGTAAATCACATACGCCAGATTCAGCGGATGGCTGAGGTTTTCCGGGTTGGCAGTGCTGTATCCGGCCAGCCAGTCGCCGTCCTGATCCAGGCACAGACTTTGTACCTGAGCAGGAACCGGCAGACTTTCCAGCAACAAAGTCTGGGTCAGCAGCAAACCGATGCCGCTGTCCTGCATCATGTACGCCAAACGATCTTCAGGGTAATCCGGGTCCAGCGGCACGTAAGCGCCACCTGCCTTGATAATCGCCAGCAAACCGACCACCAGTTCCAGACTACGCTCGACACAAATCCCCACCAGCACGTCCGGACCGACACCCGCTTCACGCAAGCGGTGGGCAAGCTGGTTGGCGCGGGCGTTAAGTTGCGCATAGCTCAGTTGTTCAGCCGCAAAAATCAGTGCCGGAGCGTCCGGCGTGGCCTGTACCTGGGCTTCGATCAGGCTGTGCAGGCAGTGCTCATCAGGGAAATCGACAGCCGTGGCGTTCCAGTCGCGAACAATCTGCTGCTGCTCATGATCATCCAACAGCGCCAGCTCACCAATCGCCGCCTGCGGATCACGCACCAATGCCTGCAAAACCTGGCTCAGATGCGCCGACAACTGCGCCATGTGCTGCTCGCTGAAATGCTGGCGGGCATAGCTGAAGCGCATCGACAGGGTTTCGCCCAGATTGACCACCAGAGTCAGCGGGTAATGAGTCTGCTCCTGGGTGTGCAGGCCGCCGAACACCAGCCCCTGCGGCGCGGACTGTTGCAGCGCTTCGGAAACCGGGTAGTTTTCGAACACCAGAATGTTGTCGAACAGCGCCTCGCCAGCGCTGCGTGCCCAGCGTTGAATCTCGTACAACGGTGTGTGTTCATGCTCACGCAGGGCGATGTTCTTCGCCTGCACTTGCTGAACCCAGTCCGCCACCCGCTGTTCCGGGCGCGGGCTGGCGATTACCGGCAAGGTGTTGATGAACAGCCCCAGTTGCTCCTCGACGCCCGGCAGGTCAGCCGGACGCCCGGCCACGGTTGCGCCGAAGGTCACGCTGGACTGCCCCGTGTAGCGTTGCAGCACCAGCAGCCAGGCCGATTGCACCAGCGTGTTGAGGGTGACGCGCTGCTCGCGGGCAAACTCGCTCAACTGGCGGGTGCCATCGGCATCGATCAGTTGCAGGTAATCGCCATGCCCCTGCTCGCTCCCGGACGCTTTGAAGGCCTGAACCAGCCGGGTCGGCTCGTCCAGTTCGGCAAGCTGGCCGGTCCAGGAACGTTCACTGAGCGCAGCATCCTGGCGTTGCAGCCATTCGATATAGTCGCGATAACGACTGACTTGCCTCGGCAGCGTCTGGCCGCTGTAGCGTTGCAGCACCTCGCCCAGCAGGCGCGAGCTGCTCCAGCCATCCATGAGAATGTGATGGCTGGTGTAGATCAGTTGATGCGTCTGTTCGCCAGTGCGCAATACGGCCAGGCGCAGAAGTGGCCCCCGAGCCAGGTCGAAGCCCTGCTGGCGATCGGCATTCGCCCAATCGTCGATCCATTCGCCTGATTGCGCACGAGCATCCAGTTCGACAAACGGCATGCTGACATTGCGCAACACCACTTGCAGCGACTGCTCAAGATGGCTGACAAAGCCGCTGCGCAGTACTTCATGGGCATCCAGCGTGGCCTGCCAGGCGGCACGGAAACGCGGCACGTCCAGGCCACTGACCTCGACGCGCATCTGGTTAATGTAATTGCCCGCGTCCTGCTCGAACAGGGTGTGGAACAGCATGCCCTGCTGCATCGGTGCCAGCGGGTAGATGTCTTCGATCTGCGCCGCAGGGATTGGCAAACTGCTCAACTGCGACTGGCTCAGGCGTGCCAGTGGGAAGTCCGACGGAGTTACCCCAGCCACGCCGTCAGTGGTGCAATGCGCAATCAATTGTTGCAGTTCAACCGCGTATTCGTCGGCCAGCCGCTGCACGGTGTCGCGTTCAAATACCGCACCGCTGAAGGTCCAGCTCAGGCGCAATTCGCCGCCATACACCTGGCCATTGATGCTGACCGGCGCACTCAGCGGCGCATCGGCGCTCTGCGACGCGCCGCTGCTCTCGGCCGAGGGCGTGAACAACGCGCCTTGTGCGTCGAAGCTGCCGTCGAACTGCCCGAGGTAATTGAACACGATACTGCCCAGCGGCAACGCTTGCAGGGTCTGCCGCGCCGATTCACTGCCCAGATAACGCAGGGCGCCGTAACCAATGCCCTTGTCGGGCACTGCGCGCAGCTGTTCCTTGATGGTCATGAGCGAATCGGCCAACGTGGCCTGCGGCGTGAGCCGGACCGGATACAGGTTGCTGAACCAGCCGACCGTACGGGTGATGTCCAGTGTGTCGAAGAGGTCTTCGCGGCCATGCCCTTCCAGACGAATCAGGGCATGCGGTTGCGCGGTCCAGCGACTGACCACCCGCGCCAGCGCGGTCAGTAGCAGGTCGTTGATCTGCGTGCGATAAGCCGCCGGAGCGTCTTGCAACAGCTGCCGGGTCTGCTCGCCATTCAGTTGCGTGACCACCGACAGCGCGTGCTTCTGTTGCTGACCGCCGTGCGGGTGATCGCTGGGCAAGGCGTCGCTGACGTCCTGCAACTGCATCTGCCAATAATCCAGTTCCTGCGCCAGCACAGGGCTTTGCGCGTAGGCCTGCAAGTGCTCGGCCCAGCTTTGCAGCGAGCTGGTTTTCGTCGCCAGCGCCAATGGCTGGCCTGTTGCGATGGCGACATACGCCTGTTGCAGATCTTCCAGCAGCACCCGCCACGACACGCCATCCACCACCAGGTGATGGATCACCAGCAACAAACGCTGCTCGCCCTGCGGCAAGTCGACCAGCACCGCACGCAGCAACGGGCCGTTTTTCAGGTCCAGACTGCGTTGTGCTTCGTCGGCCAGTTCAGACAAGCGCTCGGCACTGTCCAGTTCGTGGGTCCACAGCAGGTCGCGAGTGTTCAGCGCGCCGAACGTGGCTTGCCATTGGCCGTTCTGTTGGGTGAAACCCAGACGCAGCGCGTCGTGCTGTTCGATCAGCGCGGTCAGTGCAGCTTGAAGGTGGATTGCATCCAGCGTTTGCAGGGGCTTGAGCATCAGCGCCTGATTCCAGTGCTGACGCTCGGGAATATCCTGTTCAAAGAAACGTGCCTGAATCGGCAGCAACGGCAGCGAGCCACTGACCTGTTCAGCCACCGCAGCAGGCTTTTTCTGGATCAGTTTTGCCACCGAGGCCAACTGGCCGATGGTCTGCTTTTCGAACAACTGCTTGGGGCTGAGCTTGATGCCCTGGCGCTTGGCGCGAGCGATGATCTGCAGACTGAGAATCGAGTCGCCGCCCAGTTCGAAAAAGTTGTCGGTGCTGCCGACCTGTTCCAGCTTCAGTACGTCCGCCCACACGGCGGCGAGCTTTTCCTCGATCTCGCCGACTGGCGCGGTGTAGCGCTGTTTGACCACGCCGGGTTTAGGCAAGGCGCGCTTGTCGAGCTTGCCGTTGGCCGTCACGGGCAGCCTGTCCAGCAGCATGATCTGCGCGGGCACCAGGTATTCGGGCAAGCGCGCAGCCAGTTGCTCGCGCAGGCCTTCGACATTCAGGCTCGCACCGGCCGCCGCAACGCAGTACGCCACCAGTTGCAGGCGTGTTTCGTCGCTTTCCAGCGGCTGCGCCAGCACCACGACTTCGGCGACGTTTTCCAGGGTTTGCAGTAACTGGCCGACTTCCCCCGGCTCGACCCGGTAACCGCGGATTTTCACCTGATCATCCGCGCGCCCCAGGTACTCCAGCACGCCGTCCACCCAGCGCGCGCGGTCACCCGCACGGTACAGGCGCTGACCATCGGCATGCGGGTCCGGCACGAAGCGTTCGGCGGTCATCGCCGCACGGCCCAGATAGCCCTGCGCCAAGCCTTGACCGCCCAGATACAGCTCGCCTGCCACACGCTCGGCAACCGGCTTGAGATAGGCGTCCAGCACCCGCGCTTTGCCATTGGCCAGTGGTTGACCGACCGGCACACTGCGGCAAGCGTCAACGCGCTCGGCGACTTCATGGGTGAGGATGCCGACCGTGGTTTCCGTCGGGCCGTAGTGGTTGACGATCCGGCAGCCCGGTTTGAGCGCGCGGATTTGCTCGATCAACGCCCAGGAACTGGCCTCGCCACCCAGAATCAGCAATTGGCCCGGCAGCACGTCGGCCGGGTTGGAGGCTTGCAGCAGCCCCTGCAAATGGCTGGGTACGATTTTCAGCACTTCAACCTGATGCTCAGCCATGTAACGGGCGAAGCCATCAGGGTCGAACGCCTGCTCATGAGACAGCAAATGCAGCGGCCGACCGGACGCCAGCGCACCGAACAGCAGCGTATGGCCCAGGTCTGCGGCGACCGTCGACACCATCGCCATGCTCGCCCCGTCATCCAGCGACAGGCGCTCAAGCACGCCCTGCACGTAGTTGGCCAGCGCGCCGTGGCTGATCACCACGCCCTTCGGCTGCCCGGTGGAGCCGGAGGTGTAGATGATGTACGCCGGTTGCCCGGCGATGACACGCACATTCAGCGCACTGCCATCCACCGCGGACCATAGCGCAGCATCGAAGGCCAGTACCGGGCACACACCCAGTTGCGCGGCCTTGTCGTCGCCGGACGCGTGAATCAGCAACGCCGCGCCGCTGTCACGAACCAGTTGCTGCAAACGCTCGGCAGGTTGTGCGCTGTCCAGCGGCAGGTAAACGGCACCGAGTTTGAGCACTGCCAGCAGGCTGACCACCCATTCCACAGAGCGGTCCAGGCACAGCGCAACGATCATGCCCAGCTTGATGTCCTGCGTATGCAGGTAGCGGGCGAACTGGTTACTGCGTTGTTCAAGTTCATCAAAGCTCAACACCTGCTGGCCAACGCGCAACGCGGTCTTACCACGTCCGATGCGCAGGCCCTGTTGCCACAGGCTGAGGAAGTCGTCGCAGGCAAAATCGGCGGTCTGTTCAGCAATCGGCAGCGACACCGTTTGCGGCTGATCGGCAAGTCGCTGGTCGGTGTCTGCGACCAGCGCTTGCAGTACAGCGCGCAGCGCCTCGGCCATGCGCTCGATGGTCGATGGCTCGAACAGGTCGGTGGCGTAAGTGAAATAACCGCGTATGCCGCCCGGCGTGTCGGTGAAGTCGAAGGCCAGATCAAAGCGCGCATCGCTGCTGCCAATCGGAAATTCATCGACGGTCAGGCCCGACACACGTTGCCCGCTGTCGTCGGCCGCCAGCACATGCTGATTGATCTTGAACTGGAACAACGGGTTGTGGCCCAGATTACGCTCGGGCGCCAGCGCATCCACCAGATGTTCAAAGGGCAGTTCCTGATGCGACTGGGCACCGGTCACGACCTGTTTCACCTGATCCAGCAACTGCGCAAAGCTCTGCTGTTCGTCCACCTGCACACGCAACACTTGAGTATTGATGAAGAAACCAATCAGGCCTTCCAGCTCGCTGCGGGTGCGCCCGGCATTGGGCGCGCCGATGCGAATGTCGGTCTGACCACTGAAGCGCGACAGCACCAACGACAGCGCCGCCAGAGTCAGCATGAACAAGGTCTGGCCGCTATTGCGCGCAAGGCTTTTTAGTTGCGCGGACAATTGTTCCGGCACATCGACGCGCACAGTCGCGCCACGCTGGCTCGGTTGCAGCGGACGCGGATGATCCAGCGGCAGGCTCAATAGCGGATGCTCTGTGCCCAACTGCTGTTTCCAGTAGTTCAACTGCCGCTCACCCTCCCCGGCTTCCAGCCACGCGCGCTGCCAGATCGCGTAGTCGGCGTATTGAACCGCCAACGCAGGCAATTGCGCTGTCTGCCCGGAGAGCTGTGCCTGATACAACTGCACAAACTCACGAATCAGCACTTCGCCGGACCAGCCATCGGAAACGATGTGATGCATGCACACGGTCAGGACGTGCTCGGTTTCAGCCAATTGAAACAGCCTGACCCGCAGTAATGTACCGCTGAGCAAATCGAAGGGCTTTTGCAGCTCGGCGCGCACCTGGTTTTCGATGTCGGCTGGCGCAACCGAGGCAAACTCAAGGGCAACGGTCGCCTGCTGAAGAATCTCCTGATAGAACGCGCCGTCCTCGGAAACAAACCGGGTGCGCAGGGTTTCGTGGCGCTGCACCAGCCTGTCCAGCGCTGCGCTCAATGCCTGGCGGTCCAGCCGGCCATTCAGACGCACTGCCATAGGCACGTTGTACGCGGCGTTGCCCGGTTCCATCTGCCAGAGAAACAGCATGCGCTGCTGGGCGTAGGACAGCGGGATACGCGCTACATCATGCCGGGTTACAGCGATGGGCAGCAGTTTGAAGCTCTGCCCGGTCTCTTGCATCTTGTTCAGAATCTGGCGGCGCTGTTCGACGGGCAAACCAACGAAACGCTGGGCGATACGCTCTGCTGCAGACTTGTCCATGTCAGATACCCGCCATTTCATTCATCATTTTTTCAATATCGGACAAGCCGTCCTCGGTCAGCGACAAACCGCTGCTCGCGAAAGCCTGAATAAATTCGTTCAATTGCGGTTTCTCGAAAATCAGGCGCAGCGGGATGTCGATCCCCAGGCCCGTGTGAATTCTGGAAATCAGTTGTGTGGCCAGCAGCGAATGGCCGCCCAGTTCGAAGAAATCGTCGCTCAACCCGACGCGCTCGACTTTCAGCACGTCGGCCCAGATCGCAGCCATTTGCTGCTCCTGTTCAGTCGACGGCGCGACGTACTGGCGCTGCAACTGGCTGGCGTCCGGTGCCGGCAGGGCTTTGCGATCCAGCTTGCCGTTGGCGCTCAGCGGCATGCTTGCCAGCCAGACGAAGTGGGTCGGCACCATGTAATCGGGCAGTGTTTCCTTGAGATACGCCTTGAGTGCATCCCGCAGGTGATCGCCACTGTGCTCAGCCACCAGATAGGCTGCCAGCTGCTTGCCGGATGAGCCGTCAACGTCGACAACTACAGCTTCCTGAACGTTTTCGTGTTCCAGCAGGCTGGCTTCGATCTCGCCCAGTTCGATACGCAGGCCGCGAATCTTCACCTGATGGTCGATACGACCGGCGTATTCGATAACGCCTTCATCGCGATAACGCGCCAGATCCCCGGTGCGGTAAAGACGCCCGCCCTGCTCGTCGAACGGGTCCGGCACAAAGCGTTCAGCCGTCAGCGCCGCGCGGTTGTGATAACCCCGCGCCAGACCGATACCGCCGATGTACAGCTCTGCCGCAACGCCTTGCGCGGCAGGCAGCAAGCCGTCATCCAGAATGTGGGTTTTCAGGTTATCGATGGGTCGACCAATCGGCACGCTGAGCACGTCGTCCGGGGTGCAGGTCCAATGAGTGACGTCGATAGCCGCTTCGGTCGGGCCGTACAGGTTGAACAAACCCGCCTGCGGCAGACGCTTGAGCACCTGACCGGCCAGTTCGGCAGGCAGTGCTTCGCCGCTGCACACCACACGACGCAGGCTGTTACAGTTTTCCACCTGAGGATGGGTGAGAAACGCCTGGAGCATCGACGGGACAAAGTGCAGTGTCGTGACCTGATGTTCGCGGATGGTCTGCACCAGCCGCTCAGGGTCGCGATGATCGCCCGGCAACGCCACGGCCAAACGTGCTCCGGTCAGCAGCGGCCAGAAGAATTCCCACACCGACACGTCGAAGCTGAACGGGGTTTTCTGCAACACCGTATCGCTGCCATCCAGCGCGTAAGCCGTCTGCATCCAGTGCAAGCGGTTGACCAGGGCGCGATGGCTGTTGCCCGCGCCCTTGGGCTTGCCGGTTGAGCCGGAGGTGTAAATCACATACGCAAGATTCAGCGGATGGCTGAGGTTTTCCGGGTTGGCAGTGCTGTAACCGGCCAGCCAATCGCCCTCCTGATCCAGACAAAGGCTCTGTACTTGAACCGGCAGGCGCTGTAGCAGCGCACTCTGGGTCAACAGCAAACCGATGCCGCTGTCCTGCATCATGTAAGCCAGACGGTCCTCGGGGTAATCCGGGTCCAACGGCACGTAAGCGCCACCGGCCTTGATGATCGCCAGCAGACCAATGACCATATCCACGCTGCGCTCGACACAAATCCCCACCAGCACGTCCGGACCGACACCCGCTTCACGCAAGCGGTGGGCAAGCTGGTTGGCGCGGGCGTTAAGTTGCGCATAGCTCAGTTGTTCAGCCGCAAAAATCAGCGCCGGAGCGTCTGGCGTGGCCAGCACCTGCGCCTCGATCAGGCTGTGTAGACAGTGCTCGCCAGGGAAATCGGCAGCTGTGGCGTTCCAGTCGCGAACAATCTGCTGCTGTTCGGCAGCGTCAAGCATTGGCACTTCAGCGATGCGCTGACCCGCATTGGCGCAAATGGCCTGCAACAGCGCGAGCCAGTGCCCGGCCATGCGCTCGATGGTGCTGCGCTCGAACAGCGCGGTGGCATAGGTCAGGCCCGCACTCAAACCGCCATCGTGTTCGGCGGTGTTGAGGGTCAGGTCGAACTGCGCCGGATAGCTCTCGGAAGTCAGCGCTTCGACCTGCAAACCGGGCAGTGCGCGCACCTCGGCGCTGGCCTGGCTCTGGTGGTTGAACATCACCTGGAACAGCGGGCTGTGGCTGAGGCTGCGTTGAGGTTGCAAGGCCTCGACCAGCTGTTCGAACGGCAGTTCCTGATGCGCTTGAGCTTGCAGGGCCGCATGTTTGACCTGCTGCAGCAGCTCGCTGAACGTGGTGTGCAGGTCGAATTCGGCGCGCAGCACCTGGGTGTTGACGAAGAAACCGATCAGGCCTTCGGTTTCCGCGCGGGTGCGGTTGGCAATCGGCACGCCGACACGAATGTCCGGCTGGCCGCTGTGGCGATGCAGCAAGGTCTGGAACGATGCCAGCAACAGCATGAACAGTGTGACGCCCTGTTGCCGCGCGACCTGTTTCAAGTCGTCGATCAACGCTGGCGCCAGCTCGACCGCCAGCCGCGCACCGGCGTGGCTTTGCACGACAGGGCGCGGATGATCGGCGGGCAATTCCAGAATCGGCTGCTGTTCGCCCAGTTGCTGCTTCCAGTAATCCAGCTGCCGCGCCTGTTCTCCGGCGTCCATCCAGTTGCGCTGCCACAGCGCGTAGTCGGCGTATTGCATGTCCAGCGCGGTCAACACCACCTCACGGCCCTGGCTGTAGCCTTCGTACAGGCGCACCAGTTCATCGACCATGATCGGCATCGACCAGCCATCGGAAACGATGTGGTGCTGGGTCAGAATCAGCACATGTTCGTCAGCAGCAAGGTTCAGCAAGCGAACGCGCAGCAGCGGGCCCTTTTCCAGATCGAACGGGCGCTGCATTTCCTGCTGCACGCAGGCTTCAAGGGTTTGACCGGCAGGCACGGACTCGACCATCAGGGTCAAGGCAAGCGGCGCATGGATGATCTGCACAGCCTGTTCGCCCTGCTGGCGGAAGGTAGTGCGCAGGGTTTCGTGGCGGGCAATCAATGCGCTGAAACTGTGCTCCAGCGCGGCAATGTCCAGCGAGCCGCTCAGACGCAGGGCCGCAGGAATGGTGTAAGCAGTGCTTTCTGGATCAAGCTGCCAGAGAAACCACTGGCGCTGCTGCGCGTAAGACAAGCCCAGCGGCTGGCTGCGGTCGGCCTTGATAAAGCGTGGCGCAGCATTGCCCTGCCCGTTGCCCGCCGCCTGGGCGAAGGCTGCCAGATCACGCGCTTCGAACAGGTCGCGCAACGACAGTTCGACGTCCAGTTGCTGACGGATGCGCGAGATCACCTGAGTGGCGAGCAACGAATGCCCGCCCAGTTCAAAAAAGTTGTCGCTACGCCCGACCTGCTCAACTTTCAGCACATCAGCCCAGATCGCCGCCAGTTGTTGTTCCAGATCGCCTTGCGGGGCGATGTAGGTCGCCTGCAACTGGCTGGCATCCGGCGCGGGCAGCGCCTTGCGGTCCAGCTTGCCGTTGGCGGTCAGCGGCATCTCGTCGAGGACGATAAAATGCGTCGGCACCATGTAATCCGGCAGATGCGCACGGAGCTCGGTCTTCAGGGTTTCGCGCAGGCTTTGCTGATCCTGATCAGGCTCGGCTGGGACTAGATACGCGGCCAATTGCCCGTCCACGGCCAGCACGATCACTTCGCGCACGGTCGGGTGCGCTTGCAGCCGCGCTTCGATTTCACCCAGTTCAATGCGGAAACCACGGATCTTCACCTGATGGTCGATACGCCCGGCGTATTCGATCACTCCGGCAGCGCGATAACGGGCCAGGTCGCCGGTGCGGTACAGGCGACCGCCGTCGCTGGAGAACGGGTCCGGCACGAAGCGTTCGGCAGTCAGCGCCGCACGGTTGTGATAACCCCGCGCCAGACCCGCATGGCCAATGTGCAGTTCGCCGCTGCAGCCTTGGGCGACCGGATTGAAATCAGCGTCCAGCACGTACCACGACAAATCCGGGATCGCCTCGCCAATCGGGCTGGCCGGGTTTTGCGTGTCGGCCTCGGTGATTGGTCGGTAAGTGACATGCACGGTGGTTTCGGTAATGCCGTACATGTTGATCAACTGCGCTGCCTGATCGCCGAAACGGTCGAACCACGGCTTCAGGCTGGCCACGTCCAGCGCTTCGCCGCCGAAGATGACTTTTTCCAGCGACATCGGCACGGGCGAATCACACGCCACACGCATCAACTGCTTGAACGCCGACGGCGTCTGGTTAAGCACTGTGACGCGCTGTTCCACCAGCAGCGCATGGAAGTCTTCCGGCGAACGGGTCACCTCGCGCGGCACGATAACCAGTCGGCCGCCATGCAGCAGCGCGCCGAAAATCTCCCACACCGAGAAGTCGAAGGCGAAGGAATGGAATAGCGTCCACACGTCCTTTTCGTTGAAAGCAAACCACTCGTCCGTGGCAGCAAACAGGCGCATCAGGTTGTGATGGGCGAGCAAGGTGCCTTTCGGCTTGCCGGTCGAGCCGGAGGTGTAGATCACGTAGGCCAGATTGTCCGGCGAGGTCTGGTTGACCGGGGTTTCCGTGCTGTAACCGTCCAGCGCATCCGCCAGATCCAGTGTCTGAACATGTGCAGGAATCGGCAGGTGCCCAAGCAAATGCGCCTGGGTCAGCAACAATTCGATACCGCTGTCGTGCATCAGAAAGCTCAGGCGATCCTGCGGGTAATCCGGGTCCAGTGGCACGTATGCGCCACCGGCCTTGAGGATCGCCAGCATCCCTACAATCATGTCCAGACTGCGTTCAGCGGCCAGCCCCACGCGAACATCCGGGCCAACGCCCTGCTCGCGCAGTTTATGGGCCACCTGGTTGGCGCGGCAGTTGAGCTGTTGATAGCTCAGTTGCTCGCCAGCAAAAGTCAGGGCAATGGCCAACGGCGTGCGCTCGGTCTGGGTTTCGATACGTTGATGGGCGCAATATTCACTTGGATAAACCGCAAGGTTAGGGTTCCAGTCGCGCAAGGCGTCTTGCCGTTCTTCGACGCTTAACAGCGGCAGATCAGCGATACGCTGGTTGGCGTCGCGGCACATGCCATTCAGCAGGTTGCACCAATGCCCGGCCATGCGCTCGATGGTTGCGGCGTCGAACAGGTCGGTGGCGTAGGTCAACGAAGCGGCTAGGCCGTTCGGGCGTTCGCAGGTGTCCAGGGCCAGGTCGAACTGCGCCGTGTGTTTGTCGGACACCTGATATTCCAGGCGCAGACCGGCCAGTTCGCGGGCCTCGTTGTGGCCTTCGCTCTGGTGGTTGTAGGCCACCTGAAACAGTGGGCTGCGGCTCAAGTCGCGCTGCGGTTGTAAGGCTTCGACCAGTTGTTCGAACGGCAGGTCTTGATGGGCTTGGGCCTCGACAGCAGTCTGCTTGATCTGTTGCAGCAACCCGGCCACGGTGGTTTGCGTGTCGAAGTCGGCCTTGAGCACCTGGGTGTTGACGAAGAAACCGATCAGCCCCTGGGTTTCGCTGCGGGTGCGGTTGGCGACGGGCACGCCGACGCGTATATCGGCCTGACCGCTGTAGCGGTGCAACAAGGTCTGTAACGACGCCAGCAACAGCATGAACAGGGTGATGCCCTGCTGCCGCGCCAGAGTCTTGAGGTCGTTCAGCAGCGCGGCATCCAGCTCGACATTCAATCGCGCTCCTTCGTAGCTGCGCAGCGCCGGGCGCGGTCGATCGGTGGGCAGTTCCAGAATCGGCTGTTGCTCGCCCAGCTGTTGCTTCCAGTACGCAAGCTGGCGTTCCTGCTCGCCCATTTCCAGCCAGTTGCGCTGCCAGAGGGCATAGTCGGCGTACTGAATCGGCAACGGCGTCAATTCGGCCTTGCGGCCCAGCGTGGCGGCCTGATAGCACTGCATCAGCTCGTCGACCATGATCGGCATCGACCAGCCATCGGAGACGATGTGGTGCTGGGTCAGCACCAGTACGTGCTCCTGCTCGCTCAGTTTGAGCAGCCTGACCCGCAACAGCGGCCCGTGTTGCAGATCGAAGGGCTGTTGCACTTCCTGATCGACATAACGCTCGACCGTTTCGCCAGCCGCCAGTTGATCAACTTCGAGCGCAAACGACGACGCCGGATGCACCACCTGCAACGCCTCGTCGCCCTGCTGTTCAAACGTGGTGCGCAGGGTTTCGTGACGCTCGATCAGGTGTTCGACGCTACGCCGTAATGCCTCGACATCCAGCGCGCCATGCAGGCGCAGCGCCAGCGGAATGTTGTAGGCCGCGCTGTGCGGTTCCAGTTGCCAGATGATCCATTGCCGCTGCTGCGCATAGGAGAGCGCAGACGGGGCCTGCGTCTCCCTTACAGCGATCGGCGTGACCCCGTAGAGATTCACCCCCTGGCGCTTGAGCAGGACCGCCAGCGCCTTGCGTTCACGGGCGGACAGCGATTTAACGGAGTCAAGCAACTGTTGCACTGGGGTCTCTCCTGCTAAGCAATCAAATTATCAATTTCCTCCGCTGATAAACGTTTGAGTGCCTCCAGTGATTTAGTCAATTCGTCCAGCGCATGGTCACTTTCGCCATTTTTTTCGTGCAGAGTGGCGCAGAAGTCCGCCAGCACCGGCTGTTCGAACAGGTCCTTGAGGCCGACCTCGCGCTGCAACTGCTCACGCACTCGCACCAGTATCTGTACCGCCAGCAGCGAGTGGCCGCCGAGTTCGAAGAAGTTGTCGCTACGCCCGACCTGCTCGACCTTCAGCACATCGGCCCAGATCGCCGCCAGTTGCTGCTCAAGCTCGCCTTGCGGAGCGATATAGGCCGCTTGCAACCGGCTGGCATCCGGCGCGGGCAGCGCCTTGCGGTCCAGCTTGCCGTTGGCGGTCAGCGGCATCTTGTCGAGGACGATGAAATGCGTCGGCACCATGTAATCCGGCAGATGCGACCGGAGTTCGGTCTTCAGGGTTTCGCGCAGGCTTTGCTGATCGTGATCAGGCTGGGCTGGCACTAGATACGCTGCCAATTGCCCATCCACGGCCAGCACGATCACTTCGCGCACGGTCGGGTGCGCTTGCAGCCGCGCTTCGATTTCACCCAGTTCAATGCGGAAACCACGGATCTTCACCTGATGGTCGATACGCCCGGCGTATTCGATCACTCCGGCAGCGCGATAACGGGCCAGGTCGCCGGTGCGGTACAGGCGACCGCCGTCGCTGGAGAACGGGTCCGGCACGAAGCGTTCGGCAGTCAGCGCCGCGCGGTTGTGATAACCCCGCGCCAGACCCGCATGGCCAATGTGCAGTTCGCCGCTGCAGCCTTGGGCGACCGGATTGAAATCAGCGTCCAGCACATACCAAGAGAGGTCTGGAATCGCCTCGCCAATCGGGCTGGCCGGGTTTTGCGTGTCGGCCTCGGTTATTGGCCTGTAGGTCACATGAACCGTGGTTTCGGTAATGCCGTACATGTTGATCAGTTGCGGTGCATGATCGCCAAAACGGTCGAACCACGGCTTCAGGCTGGCCACGTCCAGCGCTTCGCCACCGAAGATGACTTTTTCCAGTGACATCGGCACAGGCGAATCACACGCCACACGCATCAACTGCTTGAACGCCGACGGCGTCTGGTTAAGCACCGTGACCTGCTGTTCAACCAGCAGCGCATGAAACTCTTCCGGCGAGCGGGTCACTTCGCGCGGCACGATCACCAGTCGGCCGCCATGCAGCAGCGCGCCGAAAATCTCCCACACCGAGAAGTCGAAGGCGAAGGAATGGAATAGCGTCCACACGTCTTTTTCGTTGAATGTGAACCAGTCATCCGTGGCAGCAAACAGGCGCATCAGATTGTGATGGGCGAGCAAGGTGCCTTTCGGCTTGCCGGTTGATCCCGAGGTGTAGATCACGTAGGCCAGGTTGTCCGGCGAGGTCTGGTTGACCGGGTTTTCCGTGCTGTAACCGTCCAGCGCATCCGCCAGATCCAGTTTCTGAACATGTGCAGGAATCGGTAACTGGCCAAGCAAATGTGCTTGAGTCAGCAACAGTTCGATGCCGCTGTCGTGCATCAGAAAGCTCAGGCGATCCTGCGGATAATCCGGGTCCAGCGGCACGTATGCACCACCGGCCTTGAGGATCGCCAGCATCCCTACGATCATGTCCAGACTGCGTTCAGCGGCCAGCCCCACGCGAACATCCGGGCCGACGCCCTGCTCGCGCAGTTTATGGGCCAGTTGGTTGGCGCGGCTGTTGAGCTGTTGATAGCTCAATTGCTCGCCAGCAAAAGTCATGGCGATGGCCAGCGGCGTGCGCTCGGCCTGGGTTTCAATGCGTTGATGGGCGCACTGCCCGGTCGGGTAATGCTGCACGCTTTGCGTCCAGGCAGTCGGCAGGGTCAGCTCGCCGAGACGTGCCGTTGCGGATGTACTGAGGCTTTGCAGCAAGTGATCGAAATGCGCCGCCAGTTGCAAAATGCCTTCTGCACTGAAGTGTTGCCGGTCGTAACTGAAACGTACCGACAGCACGTCGTTGGCCTCGACCACCAGTGTCAGCGGGTAATGCGCTTGCTCCTGATTGCGCAGGTCGCTGAACGTCAGACCGTCCGGCGCGCGCTGCAAGGCTTCAGACACCGGGTAGTTTTCGAATACCAGTATGTTGTCGAACAGCGCCTCGCCACTGTTACGTGCCCAGCGCTGGATGTCATACAGCGGCGTGTGCTCATGCTCGCGCAGGGCAATGTTCTTCGCCTGCACCTGCTGCACCCAGTCGCCGACGGTCTGTTCCGAACGCGGGCTGGCGATCACCGGCAAGGTGTTGATGAACAGGCCCAGTTGCTCCTCGACGCCCGGCAATTCAGCCGGACGCCCGGCCACCGTGGCACCAAAGGTCACGCTGGACTGACCGGTATAGCGTTGCAGCAGCAACAGCCAGGCCGATTGCACCAGCGTGTTGAGGGTGACGTGCTGCTCGCGGGCAAACTCGCTCAAGCGCCGGGTGCCGTCGGCGTCGATCAGCTGAATGTAATCGCCATAGCCCTGCTGATCGGTTGATGTTTTGAAGGCTTGCAGCAAGCGGGTCGGCTCATCCAGTTCAGCCAGCTCTGCGGTCCAGAAGCGCTCGCTGACATCGGCGTCCTGATCCTGTAGCCACTGGATGTAATCGCGATAACGTCCCGCCTGTTTCGGCGGCGTCTCACCGCTGTAGCGTTGCAGCACTTCGCCCAGCAGCCGCGAGCTGCTCCAGCCGTCCATCAGAATGTGGTGGCTGGTGTAGACCAGTTGCCACGCGTCGTCGCCAGTGCGCACTACCGCCAGGCGCAACAGCGGACCGTGCGCCAGATCAAAACCCTGCTGACGGTCGGCCTGCGCCCAGTCGTCGAGCCAGTTTTGCGGCTTGTCACGCGCATCCAGCTCGACAAAAGGCAGTGTGACCTGACGTTGCACGACTTGCAGCGACTGTTCGCTCTGGCTGACAAAGCAGCTGCGCAGCACTTCGTGGTTGTTGACCGCTGATTGCCATGCGTTATGGAAACGCGGCACATCCAGCCCGCTGATGCTCACGCGCATCTGGTTGATGTAGTTGCCCGCACCCTCATCGAACAGCGAGTGGAACAGCATGCCCTGCTGCATCGGCGACAGCGGGTAGATGTCTTCGATCTCGCCCGCAGCAATCGGCAAGCCGTCGAGTTGCGTTTGAGTGAGGCGCGCCAGCGGGAAGTCCGACGGCGTGACGCCCTGATGCCCGGCGGTGCAGTGGTCGATCAGCGTGGTCAGCGCCTGCTCGTAGCGGCGCGCCAGGGTATCGATGGTCGAGGCGTGGTACACCTCGCGGCTGAAGCTCCAGTCCAGTTGCAACTGGCCATCGAACACCTGACCGTTGAGGCTCAGCCAGTTGCCCAGCGGGCCGTCTTCGCACAGCGCAGTGCCAGTTTTGTCGGCACTTGGCACGAACAACGCGCCTTGTTGTTCGTTGAAGCTGCCGCCGAACTGGCCCAGGTAATTGAACGTGACCCGTGCCTGCGGCAAGGCGGCCAATTGTTGCTTAAACGACGGCTCGCCGAGATGACGTAATACGCCGTAACCAATACCTTTGCTGGGCACGGCACGCAGTTGTTCCTTGATGCCGCACAGGCTTGCACCCGGCGCGATTTGCGGCGTGAGGCGAACCGGAAACAGGCTGCTGAACCAGCCGACGGTACGGCTGAGATCGGTGTCGTCAAACAAGTCTTCGCGGCCATGCCCTTCCAGCTGGATCAGCACCGACGGCTGCTGACTCCACTCGCACAACACTTGCGCCAGCGCGGTCAACAGCAGGTCGTTGACTTGTGTGCGGTACGCGGCAGGTGCAACTTTCAGCAGCTTGTGGGTCAGGTCCTTGCTCAACCAGGATGAGGCATGGGCCGCATCGCGATTGCGCATCGAACCTTCGGGCTTGTCGCGTGGCAACGGTTGATCTGTGCCCTGTAAAGCGTGCAGCCAGTAATCGCGCTCGGCGGTCAGCGTTTCGCCGGTCGCATACTGTTGCAATTGCTCGGCCCAATGCTTGAGCGACGTGGTTTTCGCTGCCAACGCCACAAGCTGGCCCTTAGTCAGGGCGACGTAAGCCTGTTGCAAGTCTTCCAGCAGCACCCGCCACGACACTCCGTCGACGGCCAAATGATGAATCACCAGCAACAAACGCTGCTCGCCCTGCGGCAGGTTGACCAGAAGCGCCCGCAGCAGCGGACCGTTTTTCAGGTCCAGACTGCGCTGCGCCTCGTCGGCCAGTTCAGGCAAGCGCTCAATGCTGTCCAGCTCATGAATCCACAGCAGGTCGCGAGTATTCGGTGCGCCGAACGTGGCTTGCCATTGGCCGTCTTGCTGGGTGAAACCCAGACGCAGCGCGTCGTGCTGTTCGATCAGCGCGGTCAGTGCAGCTTGAAGGTGGATTGCATCCAGCGTTTGCAGAGGCTTGAGCATCAGCGCCTGATTCCAGTGCTGACGCTCGGGGATGTCCAGTTCGAAGAAGCGCGCCTGAATCGGCAGCAACGGCAGCGAGCCACTGATCTGTTCGACCGGCGCAGCAGGCTTTTTCTGGATCAGTTTTGCCACCAAGGCCAACTGGCTGATGGTCTGTTTTTCGAACAACTGCTTGGGGCTGAGCTTGATGCCCTGGCGCTTGGCGCGGGCGATGATCTGCAGGCTGAGGATCGAGTCGCCGCCCAGTTCGAAGAAGTTGTCGGTGCTGCCGACCTGCTCCAGTTTCAATACGTCCGCCCATACGGCGGCGAGCTTTTCCTCGATCTCGCCGACCGGCGCGGTGTAACGCTGTTTGACCACGCCCGGCTTGGGCAAGGCGCGCTTGTCGAGTTTGCCGTTGGCGGTCAGTGGCAGGCTGTCCAGCAGCATGATCTGTGCGGGCACCATGTAGTCGGGCAAGCGTGCAGCCAACTGTTCGCGCAGGCTGTCGACGGTCAGGCTGGCACCGGCTGCTGCGACGCAATAGGCCACCAGTTGCAGGCGCGATTCGTCTTCATCGACAGGCAATGCCAGCACGCTGGCTTGCGCAACCGAAGGCAGGTTCAGCAGCACCCGCGCCACTTCGGCAGGCTCGACACGATAACCGCGCACTTTCACTTGATCGTCGGCACGGCCGATGAATTCCAGCAAGCCCTGATGATTGCGACGCATGCGGTCGCCGCTGCGATAGGCGCGTGCACCATTCTCTGCAAACGGGTCCGGCACGAAACGCTCGGCGGTCAGCGCAGGCTGACCGATGTAGCCCAGCGCGACACTGTCGCCACCGATGTACAGCTCGCCCGCCACCTGAGTGCCAACGGGGTTCAGCACATCATCCAGCACATAAGCACTGGCCCCCGGCAACGGCGCACCGACCGGCACCTTAGTGGATAGATATAGACCTTGTGGGAGCGAGCCGGGCGACGCTTCGCTTGCTCGCGAAAGCGGTAGTAGAGCCTCAGCCTTTTGCAAGCCTGTGCTGGCCTCTTCGCGAACAAGTTCGCTCCCACAGGGAATCGTGTCCACTTTCAATTCATGGGTCAGTACGCCAACTGTGGTTTCGCTCGGGCCGTAGTGGTTGATCACCCGGCAATCCGGTTTGAGCTGACGCACCTGCTCGACCAGCGCAGGCGAACAGGCTTCGCCGCCGACGATCAGTGCATGCTGCGGCAACACATTGGCAGGATGGCTGGCCTGCAACAGCGCGGCCAGATGACCGGGCACGATCTTCAGCACGCCAACCTGATGCTCGGCCATGTAAGCCGCGAAGGCATCAGGGTCGAAACCCAGCGCCTCGGTCAGCACATGCAGCGTGCGTCCTGAACACAGCGCGCCGAACAGCACGGTATGACCAAGGTCGGCGGCGATGGTCGAGACCAGCGCCATGCTCGCCTGGGGGGCCAGTTGCAACTGCTCCAGCAGACCACGCACGTAAGAGGCCAGCGCGCCCTGGCTGACCAATACGCCCTTGGGCTGACCGGTGGAGCCTGAGGTATGAATAACGTAAGCCGCTGAATCGGCTGACAGCGTGATATCAGGACGACTGACCGGCAAGTCCTGCCACAGCGCAGGTGTCCAGGCCAGGCCCTCACAACCGGCAACATCCAGTGACGTCTGACGCACATCGCCTTCGGCACACAGCAGCACTTTGGCCTGGGCGTTGCAGAGCATCTGTCGCAGGCGCGCATCCGGGGCTTTGACGTCCAGCGGCATGTACACGCCACCGGCCTTGAAGATCGCCAGCACCGCCGTGAGCCAGTCCATCGAACGCTCCATCAACACTGCAACCGGCTGGCCTTCGCTAATACCCGTCCGGATCAGATGATGAGCCAGCTGATTGGCGCCCTGATCCAGTTCCAGCGTCGTCAGGCTGCGATCCAGACACCGGGCAGCCAATGCATGCGGCTGGTGTTCAACTTGTTGGCCCCAGAGCTGCAGCATGTGCGGCGCGGGTTCGCGCACTTGGCGCGGTGGCTCGATTGCCAGTGCACCGAGGCTGAACAACGGCGCCTGCGGCGCATCGAGCAGGGTTTTGAACAGCGCAAGCATTTCGGGAATGAACCCTTCGACGGTGGCGCGTCGATACAGGTCGCTGGCGTAGGCCATGTCGCCATGAATCAGCGTGCCGTCGTCGGTGATATCCAGCGCCAGATCGAAATGCGCGCCCTGCTTGTCGAAGGCGTATTCGCTGACTTCCAGCCCGGCAAGCTTGAGCGCGGTTTTCTGTTTGAGGATTACGTTCTGGTTGAACTTGGCCTGAAACAAAGGGTTGTGGCCCAGGCTGCGCTCTGGTGCCAGTTGATCGACCAGTTGCTCAAAGGGTACGTCCTGATGGGCCTGCGCGCCGAACGAGGTGTCACGGATCTGCGCCAGCAGGTCAAGGTAGCTCAGGCGCTCGTCCACCTGGCAGCGCAAAACCTGAGTATTGATGAAGAAACCGATCAGCCCTTCGGTTTCAGCACGACCGCGGTTGGCGTTTGGCACGCCGATGCGGATATCGCGCTGCCCGGCCTTGCGCGACAGAAACAGCGAAAAACCGGCCAGCACCAGCATGAACAGGGTCATGCCCTGCGTGCGCGCAAAGGCGTTGAGCTGGCGCGACAGATCAGCACCGAAATCAAAGCGCAGGTGCTCGCCCTGATAGCTTTGTGTCACCGGGCGCGGGAAATCCTGCGCGGCGTCCAGCAAAGGTTGTTCGTCACCCAACTGGCTGCGCCAGTAATCCAGTTGCCGCGCGCCCTCGCCCGCCTCCAGCCAGCTGCGTTGCCAGATAGCGTAGTCGGCGTATTGCAGCGGCAGCTCCGGCAGCGCAGGTTCGCGACCTTCGCAATACGCCTGATAGCAGTGCACGAACTCCTGAATCATGACGTCCATCGACCAGCCGTCGGAGACGATGTGGTGCATGCTCACCACCAGCACATGCTCGTCGCTGGCAAGACGGAACAGGTGCGCACGTAGCAACGGGCCTGTGCGCAAATCAAACGGCTGGCTGGTGACTGTGGCAACTCGCAACGCCAGTTCGGCATCGCGCAGTTCGACATCAGCCAGACCGGACAAATCAATGCTGTCCAGTGCCACGGTCTGATCATGCAGCAGCACTTGCTGCGCCTGATCACCGTCGGTGTGGAACACGGTACGCAGCACTTCATGGCGTTCGATCAGATGATCAAAGGCGCGGCGCAAGGCCGGCTCGTTCAGCGGGCCTTGCAGACGCAGGCCGGTGGTCATCTTGTAGGCGTCGCTCAGCGGGTCGAGCTGCCAGAGGAACAGCAGGCGTTGCTGGGCGAACGACAGCGGAATCGTGCTGAAATCATGACGACTGACCGGCACTGGCAACAGGCTGAAATCCTTGCCTTCCTGGCGCAAGCGGGCGAGGAACTGTTGGCGTTGTTCCAGCGGCAGGCCGACAAATCGTTTCGCGATACGTGCAACAGTGGTCCCGGTCATGCGCCAAATTCCTCCAGTGAGTCCATGAACTGGTCCATGTCGCTCCAGTCGTTATCCGTAGTGTTGTCGGTCAGCGCGGCCACTTCGACGGCAAGGTCGCTGAGCAGCGGTTTTTCAAACAGGGTGCGCAACGGCAGGCTGATGCCCAGTCGCGTCTTGATCCGGGCTATGACTTGCGCGGCCAGCAACGAATGGCCGCCCAGCTCGAAAAAGTGATCGTCGAGGCCGACCTGCGGTGCGTGCAGGACTTCTTGCCAGATAGCAGCGAGGCAGATTTCCACTTCGCTGTGCGGCGCGCGATAACGCGCCTGCAACTGGCTTGCGTCGGGCGCTGGCAGTGCCTTGCGGTCCAGTTTGCCGCTGGGCGTGAGTGGCAGTTCCGGCAGCAGCAATAAATGCGTCGGCACCATGTAATCCGGCAGACTGGATTGCAACTGGCTCTTGATGCCCTGGCGCAGCGCCAGTTGCTCGGCATCGCCGTTCGCCATGACCTGCGGCACCACGTAAGCGACCAGTTGCGTGCTGCCCGCCAGCTCGACAGCCAGTACCACCGCTTCGCGCACGCCTGTGCATTGCTGCAGGCGCGATTCGATTTCGCCCAGTTCAATACGGAAACCGCGGATTTTCACTTGATGGTCGACCCGTCCGATGTACTCGACAGCGCCGTCAGCGCGCAGCCTGGCGCGGTCACCGGTGCGATACAGGCGCTCACCGGGCACGAACGGATCAGCCACGAAACGCTCGGCGCTAAGGCCGGGCTGGGCGTGATAGCCCCGCGCCAGGCCTGGACCGCCGATATACAACTCGCCCACCGCGCCCTGCGGCAGCAGATTCAGTTGATCGTCGAGCACGTACAGCCGTCGTCCCGCCAGAGCTCTGCCAATCGGCACACCGCGCCACGACACCTGTTCCGCAGTCAGTGCACTGCAATCGTGAATGCTCGATACCACCGTAGCTTCGGTCGGCCCATAGGTGTTGAGCAGGCGCACGTGCCCGAGCCCGGCCTTGTGCCACAGGCGCAGACCTTCGACAGCCATCGCCTCGCCGCCGACGTGAATCTGCCGCAGCGCGCCATAGTGCGCAGGCGGGCTGGCGGCAAAATCCTGAACCAGTGTCAGCCAGCAGGCCGCAGGCAGGTCAGCCAGGGTTACGCCGTGCTCGACGATGGCTTGATGGAAGGTGGTGCTGTCCCACAAACGCTTGTCACGCAAGACCACGGCCGCGCCGCGACACAGCGGTGGGTAGAACTGCTCGACGAAGCCGTCGAAGCTATGGGTGGCAAATTGCAGGACCCGGTCGCTTTCGCGCAGGTCGCTGTAGTTCGCGCCCAACGTTACAAATTCGGCCAGCGCACCATGACTGATCGCCACGCCTTTTGGCCGACCGGTCGAGCCCGAGGTGTAGATCACGTAGGCCAGATTGGCCGGATCAACGGCAATGTCCGGGTTTTGCGGGCTGGCTGCCGCACTGCTCATCTGATCGATGCACAGGCACTGAATACCCGCCAGCTCAGGCAGCGTCGTCTTTTGCTGGCTGTGGGTCAGCAGCAGTTTCAGGCCGCTGTCCTGCAGCACATGACGTAGACGCTCGCTCGGCGCGCTCAGGTCCAGCGGCACATAGGCACCGCCTGCCTTGAGCACCGCCAGCAGCGCGACGGGCATGTCCAGCGAACGGCCCAGCGCCACGCCGACCAGCACGTCCGGGCCGACGCCTTGCTCACGCAGTTGCCAGGCCAGACGGTTGCTGCGCTCATTCAGTTCGGTGTAACTCAGGCTGGGCGCCTGGCCTTCACGGGCGAGGATCAATGCCGGGGCGCTCGGTGTGCGCTGCACTTGCGCTTCGAACTGGCGATGCGCGGGGGTTGTGGTGTCGGCTTTGGCTGCGCTGTCGATATCCAGCAACTGAGCGCGCTCATCGGTCGACAGCATCGACAGTTCGGCAACGGTTTGCAGCGGGTCGGCACAGACCGACGCCAGCAGGTTGCGCCAATGTGCGGCCAGACGAGCGATGGTCGCCTGGTCGAAAATATCGGTGGCGTAGGTGAAAGCGGCGTTCAGCTGCTCACCTTCGCCGCTGGTGGCAAGCATCAGATCACTGGCCGCGGCGTGCGAACGCTGGGCAAGTGCCTGTTGCTCGGCAGGCAGATTGGCCACGCGCAGGCCGCCGCTCAATTGTTTGTCCAGCAGGTCGGCAACCACCGGCTGGTGGTTGAACATCACTTGAAACAGCGGGTTGTGGCTCTGGCTGCGCTCGGGTTGCAAGGTGTCGATGATCGCGTCGAACGGCAACTCCTGATGCGCCTGAGCACCGGTCGAGGCATTGCGCACGGTGTGCAGCAAATCGACAAAGCGCGTCTGCGCCGTCACTTCACTGCGCAGCACTTGGGTGTTGATAAAACAGCCGATCAGCCCTTCGGTTTCGCTGCGGGTGCGGTTGGCGATCAGGCCGCCGACACGAATGTCGGTCTGCCCGCTGTAGCGGTGCAGCAAGCTTTTGAAGGTTGCCAGCAGGACTACGAAAAGGGTCACGCCCTGACGTTGCGCGAGGGTTTTCAGGTTACGCAGCAGCTCGGGCTCCAGCGCCAGTTCCAGGCGCGCGCCATCATGGCTGGGCAGCGCCGGGTACGGGCGGTCTGTGGGCAGCTCCAGTACCGGGTGCTCTTCGCCCAGATGGCTGCGCCAGTAATCCAGCTGACGTTCCTGTTCGCCAGCCTCCAGCCAGCTGCGTTGCCACAGCGCATAGTCGCGGTACTGCACAGGCAGCGGCTGAAAAGGCAGCGGTTTACCAGCCAGCAGCGCGTCATAGCCGCGCAGCCATTCGTCGATCAGCACGTTCATCGACCAGCCGTCGGTGATCATGTGGTGCAGGTTGAGCAGCAGTAGGTGTTCCTGTTCGGCGAGGCGCAATACCTGCACGGTAAACAATGGCCCGCGCTGCAGGTCGAAGGTCTGCGCCGACTGTTCGGCCATCGCCTGCCGCGCACTCGCCCAGCGCTGTTCGCAAGGCTGCTGGCTCAGGTCGATCAGGCGGATGCTGACGGGTGTCGGCGACGCAACACGTTGAAACGCCCGGTCGCCTTCCTGACCGAAGGTGGTGCGCAGGCTTTCATGCCGCTCGACCAGCGCACTGAAGGCTCGCTCCAGCAACGGTAGCTCCAGCGGGCCATTCAGGCACACCGACATCGGCAGATTGTAGGCTGCGCTGTGCGGGTCCAGTTGCCAGAGAAACCACATGCGTTGCTGGGCATAAGACAGCCCGTCACGCTCGGCCAGCCCTGCGCAGGAAGGGATCGGGAACAGCGAGAAATCCATGTTCTCCTTGCGCATGCCATCGAGAAACAGACGACGCTTTTCAAGGGGCAACTCGACAAAACGACGAGCGAGTTTCTGGGCGTGTTCGGGGTTCATGGGTCGATCCTTGCTGAATGGGGCTGACCGTCGGGCGGGGTCGTATCAACAAGAACGAATTGGCGGAGAAATATTTAGAAAGGTTTGTTGTGGCGTGGAGCGACTCTTCAGGGTTAGGCACAAGTCCGCTTGTGCTTCTGGCCGAAGGCCGTGGAAGCGTCGCCCGGTCCGCTTCCACAAAAGCACCATTACTTGTGTTCATCAGTACCGGCGTCTACGCAGAGCATCGCACGGTAGTTAAAACCTTGTGGGAGCGAACTTGTTCGCGAAAGGGCAGGTACATTCTCCAAAAATGTACCGGCTGAACTACCGTCTTCGCGGACAAGTCCGCTCCCACAAAAGCACGATTACTTGAGTTCTGCAGGACCGGGGTATAACGCTGGCGCGGAGCGTTGGCACGGAAATCAATAAACAACTACTTATCCGAATGCCCCTGCGCCATGGCCACCACCACTTTGCGTTTGCCGGTGAACGGTGCACGGGAGTGGGCGGTGAGCATGTTGTCGAGCATCAGTACGTCGTTTTCCAGCCATGGAAAGCTGACGGTGCAGTCATCGAGCACGCCACGAATCTCGTCCAGCAGGCTTTCTTCGAGGGGTGAGCCGTCGCCGTAGTAAACATTGCGCGGCAGGTCTTCTTCATCCACGACATCCAGGAGGGTTTCGCGCACTTCCGGTTGCAGGTTGGAGATGTGAAACAGGTGCGCCTGGTTGAACCAGACGGTGTCGTGGGTCACAGGGTGGCGCGATATTGCCTGGCAGATCTGGCGGGTGCGCAGTTCGCCGTCG
Organism: Pseudomonas sp. Pme6b; assembly: GCF_058129925.1. Classification (NCBI taxonomy): domain Bacteria; kingdom Pseudomonadati; phylum Pseudomonadota; class Gammaproteobacteria; order Pseudomonadales; family Pseudomonadaceae; genus Pseudomonas; species Pseudomonas sp. Pme6b. Next base: position 2,389,695 of record NZ_CM176704.1, on the reverse strand, counting down.
TCTTTCCATTCGCACTCGATGTTGTGCGCCCGGCAGTAGGCTTCGACCACGGACTCATCTTCGGTATTGAATACCTGACTCCATTCCACATCGAGCCCGTTGCCGTAGTTACGCACGTACATCAGCTTCTTTTCGATGAAGCGATCACGAATACGCGCCGGAATGCGCCGGTAGATCTCACGGCTGTCGGCAATCGGCGTTTCGCCACCGGTCTGCGCCGCGATCATGCTGTAGAACCAGATCTTCATCGGCCAGTCCAGCGTGTAGGCCTGCTCGTTGTGCAACGGGATGCTCTGATGCGCCGGGTATTCGGTGGAGGTATACACACCCTTGGTCACGTTACTGCGCGGCGTGGAGCCAAACTCGTAGTTGAGCAGCGGATCGCCGAAACCGGCAGCGAACTCACGAAACGCTTCCGCACCGCCGACGTCGAAGCCGCGAAACAGAATGCCGCCCGCGCTGTACAGGTGCGCGGCCACCAGCGGCTTGAGTTCGCCCAGCGCTTCCATCAAGTCCAGACCGGGCTCGGGTGCCTGTACCAGCATGGGCAAGCTGCCCGCCCCTGCAAGCAGCGGCCGGATATCCAAACTCAACGCATGACTCATGATGTCTCTCCCTTGATGGCAAAAGCGCCCGAGCCCCTGCGGCCTGGCGCAACACCAATGTCCAGATTGAACGTAGTTCGCCACGAGAAAATTAGCCGCCCAGCCCCTTTTCCTGCGCCATGTGGGGGCTTCAGATAGCTCTGAAACAATTTTTTTCATTTAAACGCAAAATATTCCTACAGGAATCTCATTCTCATTCGTCTTTAATTGAATGCGAGGCTTTATATCGCCCGCGCGTACAGACAGAAGGAGTCGCTTTGCGGCTGCTTTACATCGTGAATCGAGATTGTTTATCCATGTCGAAGAAGTCCCGTTCAAAAATCTGGTTTCTCGTCCACAGCTGGCTTGCCCTGCCCATCTGGTTTTTTGTGCTGATCGTCTGTGTGACCGGCACGCTGGCGGTCATCAGCAAGGAAATCATGTGGCTGGCCAACCCGGAGATGCGTGACAACCGCCCCTCCGACGACGCCCAACGCATGAGCTTCGAGCAGATTCGCGCAACCATCGAGCGCAACGAGCCGGACCTCATCGTCGGTACGATCATGCAGCCTGACGGCGATTACTTCGCCCTGAGCGTGTTCGTCACCTACCCGGACGGCCGCTCGGTGCCGGCTTACGTCAACCCTTACACCGGGGTGATTCAGGGCCTCACGCCGTCGTTCGACTTCCGCCGCTTCACCCGCGCGCTGCACGGCTGGTGGCTGGTGCCGTTCACCAATGGCTATTCGTGGGGCTGGTACCTGGTGTCGATTCTCGGCCTGCCCCTGCTCGCGTCGCTGGTGACCGGGCTGGTGGTCTACAAGAAATTCTGGCGCGGCTTTTTCAAGCCGGTACGCTTCAGCCAGGGCCCGCGGATTTTCTGGGGCGATTTGCATCGCCTCAGCGGCGTGTGGTCGATCTGGTTCATTGCGGTGATTTCCATCACCGGCACGTGGTTTCTGATTCAGGCGATTCTTGGCGATAACCAGATCAGTATCTCGAGCAAATCCCAGGTTGCCTCGATCATTCCACACAGCGCCGTGCCGCTGACTGCCGACGGCCGCCCGGCACCGACCATCAGTCTGGAAAAGGCCGTGGAAATCGCCAAGGAGCGAATTCCAGGTCTTGAAGCAAGCTTCATCACTCCGCCCTTCAATGCCTACAGCAACATGCAGGTTGGCGGGCGCAGCTGGTATCCGCTGATGTTTCAGACCGCCGAAATCAACCCGTACAGTGGCGAAATCGCAGCGTCACACCTGTTGTCGGACCGCAACAAGCTGGAGTTCGTCACCGAATCCATGCGCCCACTGCACACCGGCGACTTCGGCGGTATCTGGATCAAGCTGATCTGGGCGTTCTTCGGCCTGCTGTTGAGCATGATGGTGCTCAGCGGGTTGCTGATCTGGAGCAAGCGCACCGCGCTGGCGACGCTCAATGCCCTCAAGCGTGAGTCCAGAACCAGCCCGGCCACCTTCACCCCGGCATCGACTCCGGACACCACCCGCTCGCCACTGGCGACCCGCACCCCGGAGAACAGCCTGTGAGCAAGGCCGCTGTTGCACAACCTGCATCGTCGCTGAGTCGTTTCTGGCACGGATGGCGTTTCCACATCAACGTGCTGCTGGTGCTGATTCCGCTGGGCTTCATGCCCAAGTACTTCTCCGACAACGCGCTGGATCGCGGCGATCAGGGCCTTGGCCAACGCGACGTCGGCGAGATTCAGGTCGGCCCGTGGAGCCTGCGTCTGGCCGAAGACCGTAACGAAGCCCCGCGCCTGTCCGGCCCGTCGGGCTACATGAAAAGCTTCAATGCCGCGCTGTGCAACGCCTGCATCGACCGGGTCAAGGCCACTTACCTGCGCATCGGCAAACCACGCAGTCTGCGCACCGCCGGGGTTATTTTCTTTGGCGGTGGCTACCGCATGAGTGCGTTCATGCAGATTCCCGAAAACACCAGCGCCGACTCAGACCTGTGGATCACCATGGAAGGCTGGGACGGCGCCGTGCATCAGACTTCCATCCCGCTGCAACAGGCTTCGCCCACCACCGTGGCGTGGCTGAAAAAACAAGGAGCCAAACCATGAGTGCCCGCCCTTCCCTGCGCTGGCTGACGGCCAGCGCCCTGTGCCTGCTTGGCTTGAGTGGCAACGCACTGGCGCACAACCCGATGTGCGAATGCAAACAGATCGACAACGAGCAGATTCGCTGCACCGGCGGTTTTTCCGACGGCAGTGGTGCGCCGGGCGTGACCCTCGACGTGATCGGCTATGACGAAACCATTCTGGTACCCGGCAAGCTGGGTGAGGATTCGACCGTGACCTTCAAGCGTCCGGCTTCCGAGTTCTATGTGCTGTTCGATGCCGGCCCCGGCCATGTGGTGGAAATCGATCAGGCGGACATCCGCAGCCCATGAGTGCGCCAACCCGACAAATCGTCCGGCCGGCCGGCGCCGGGCATGAAACCCTGTACGTTCTGCTACTGTGCCTGCTGATCCTCGGTGTCGCGGCCGGAGTCGTCAGCCTGCACCGTGATACTCAGGAAACACACAGCCTTGCCAGCCATCAACTTGATGCGCGACGTGACCTGACCGCTGCCGAACAAGGCATCTACGCCGACCTGCGCGTGACTCTCGACGAAATTCGCCTGCTGGCAACCGAACAGCAACCCCCTGTTACCCCGCAACAACTGGGTGACGAGGGCTTTGCGCCGTTCTCCCAGGACGCCAGTTCGGTGAGCCGTGGCGGTCACGCGTGGCAAATGGTCGAGCAGTCCTATGTGGGCCTGAGCCAGACGCCGAACGTGGCCGGCTCGTTTCTGATGCGCATCGATTCGGACAACCAGCCTGACATCTGGATCAACCGCAGCGCCTCGATCGCACCTGTCAGCGACCTCGGCGACAAAGCCCTGGTCGACGCGGGCTGGAAACAGGTCGTCGCGCAATTCGATGCTGGCGTAACCCGTCAGCACCCACACTGAAACTTCGCATTCCTTTGAAAGAAGACCGCTTGCCCATGCCTATTTCATTCAAACGCCGTCCCTTGCTGCGCGTCCTGCTGGTGGGGTTGTTTGCCGCCCTGCTGGCACCGTCCAGCTACGCCGCCGACCCGGCCAAGCGCCTGCGCATCGGCATCACGCTGCGCCCGTATTACAGCTACGTGAGCAATATTGTCGGTGACAAGGCCGACGTCGTGCCGCTGATCCCGGCCGGTTTCAACCCGCATGCCTACGAACCGCGCGCCGAGGACATCAAGCGCATCGGTTCGCTGGACGTGATCGTGCTCAATGGCGTCGGGCACGACGATTTCGCCGACCGCATGATCGCGGCCAGCGAAACGCCGAACATCAAGACCATCGAAGCCAACGCCGACGTACCGTTGCTGGCCGCCACCGGGGTTGCAGCACGCGGCGCAGGCAAGGTGGTCAACCCGCACACCTTTCTGTCGATCAGCGCGTCCATCGCCCAGGTCAACAACATCGCCCGCGAGCTGGGCAAGCTGGACCCGGACAACGCCAAAACCTACACCGCCAACGCCCGCGCCTATGGCAAGCGACTGCGGCAGATGCGCGCCGACGCCCTCGCCAAACTGACCAAGGCCCCCAACGCCGACCTGCGCGTGGCCACGGTACATGCCGCCTACGACTACCTGCTGCGTGAATTCGGCCTGGAAGTGACAGCAGTGGTGGAACCGGCACATGGCATCGAGCCCAGCCCGAGCCAGTTGAAAAAGACCATCGACCAACTGCGCGAACTGGACGTGAAGGTGATCTTCTCGGAGATGGATTTCCCGTCCACTTACGTCGACACCATCCAGCGTGAATCCGGGGTCAAACTGTACCCGCTGTCGCACATTTCCTATGGCGAATACACCGCCGACAAGTACGAGAAGGAAATGGCCGGCAACCTCGACACCGTGGTGCGGGCCATTCAGGAGTCGGGCACATGACTGTCGCGCAGAACCTCGACATCGTCAGCCAGGGGCCAGGCATAGAGTTCAACCAGGTGAGCCTGAACCTGGGCCGCACAACGATTCTCGACCGCGTGCATTTCAACGTGCGCGCTGGCAGCGTACACGCGCTGGTCGGGCCGAACGGCGGCGGCAAAAGCTCGCTGATCAAGACCCTGCTCGGGCAGACACCGCATCAAGGCCAATTGAGCCTGCAATGGCCTGCCGCGCCGGGCCTGATTGGCTATGTGCCGCAGGCGCTGGAGTTCGATCGCGGCCTGCCGATGACCGTCGACGATTTCATGGCTGCCATGTGCCAACGACGCCCGGCGTTTATGGGCTTGTCGAAACACTACGCGGCAGCAATCGGCGATGCGCTGGAACGGGTCGGCATGCAGGACAAGCGCAAGCGGCGCATGGGCGCGTTGTCCGGTGGTGAGCGGCAGCGTGTGCTGCTGGCGCAGGGGCTGATTCCTGCGCCGCAATTACTGGTGCTGGATGAGCCGATGTCGGCTCTGGATGAGGCAGGGATTCAAGTTTTCGAGCGCCTGCTCGGTGACTGGCGCCGAAGCGGTATTACCGTGCTGTGGATCGAGCACGATCTGGATGCGGTGCGGCGTCTGGCGGATCAGGTGACCGGGCTCAATCGCCGCGTATTGTTCGACGAGCCTGCCGCCACGGCACTGACTCCGGAACGCCTGCTGACGTTGTTTTCTGCTCATCCGCGCACTGCCGATGCTGTTAACGGGAGCGTCGCGTGATGGATTACGAAACGTTTCGTCTGTTCATTCAGGGCCTCGCCTCATCCGGCTATCTGCCCGAAGCGCTGGCCTATGGCTTTGTGGTCAACGCCCTGCTTGCGGGCCTGTTGATCGGCCCGGTGCTGGGCGGTCTGGGCACGCTGGTCGTGGTCAAGCGCTTTGCGTTCTTCTCCGAAGCGGTGGGCCATGCGGCACTGACCGGCGTGGCCATCGGCATTCTGCTCGGTGAGCCGTACACCGGGCCTTATGGCGCGCTGTTCGGCTATTGCCTGCTGTTCGGTATCGTCCTCAACTACCTGCGCAACCGCACCGGACTGGCACCGGACACGCTGATTGGCGTGTTCCTCTCGGTGTCCCTGGCGCTCGGCGCAAGCCTGCTGCTGGTGCTGGCCGGCAAGATCAACGTGCACATTCTGGAAAACGTGCTGTTCGGCTCGGTACTGACTGTCAACGGCAATGACCTGCTGGTGTTGCTGATCGTTGGTTCGCTGGTCATGGGCCTGAGCCTGCCGTTGTACAACCGCATCATGCTGGCCAGCTTCAATCCGCAACTGGCTGCGGTGCGCGGCGTGGCAGTGAAGGCGCTGGATTACCTGTTCGTGATTCTGGTCACACTGATCACCGTTGCCGCCGTGAAAGTCATCGGCGCGATTCTGGTCGGTGCGTTGCTGGTGATTCCAGCGGCGGCGGCACGGCTGTTGAGCCAGTCGCTGAAAGGCTTTCTCTGGATTTCAGTGGCTATCGCAACCGTCAGCACCCTGTGCGGCATTCTGCTGCCTATCGTCTTCGACCTGCCTGTGCCGTCCGGCGCGGCGATCATTCTGGTGGCTGGCGTTGCCTTTGCCCTGGCCGCCATCGCCCGCGGCACGCTGCCCGCCCTGAAAGGGAATATTGGATAAATGCCTACTTTACGCACATTGACCCTGGCGCTGGCCATGACCGGCCTGTTCAGCAACAGCCTGTATGCCGCCGACGCCAAAGCCGACAGCGCTCAACCGGTACGGGTGCTGGCCAGCCTGCCGATTACCTACGGGCTGGGGGAAATTCTGCTCAAGGACAGCGGTGTCATGCTGGAACGCGCTGCCGCGGCCAACCTGCCCGGCTCGCGTCAGACGGCGTATTTCACCGGGCGTGGGGCCGATGCATTGCGCGGGCTGGCGAGCAATGCCGACGCGGTAATCGGCTTGCGTTCGATCTGGGCCGATGACCCGCTTTACCCTAATGCGCGCCGCAGCAATATTCGCATCGTCGAGATTGATGCGGCGCGGCCGGTGGACGGTGGTTTGCCGGGGATTGCTGTGCAGCCGGGTCAGGGCACTGACGGGCTGAACAGTCAGCCGTGGCTGGCGAGCAACAACATGGGGCGCATGGCCGATGTGCTGGCGGCGGACCTGGTGCGCCTGGCACCGAGTGCGAAGCCGAAGATCGAGGCCAATCTGGCGGCGTTCAAGCAGCAACTGCTCAAGCTGAGTGCCAGCAGCGAAGCGGCACTGGCCGGTGACGACAATTTAAGTGTGGTGAGTTTGTCAGACCGCTTCGGCTACCTGATCAACGGGCTGAATCTGGAGCTGATCGACAGCCAGGTGCTGACCGACGAACAGTGGACGCCCGAGGCATTGAGCAAACTGAGCGCGACCCTCAAGAATAACGACGTGGCGCTGGTGCTTGATCATCGTCAGCCGCCAGAACCGGTGAAGTCTGCAATTGAAGCGGCAGGCAGCACGTTGCTGGTGTTGGGGATTGATGGCGCTGATCCGCTGGCGGAGTTGCAGGGGGATATTCAGGGGGTTATCGAGGTGCTGGCTGGCAAGGGGTGAGCTTATCGTTGCTCACGCTCCAGCGTGGGGAATGCAGTTCATGACGCTCTGGGTCGCAAGAGGACGCGGAGCGTCCCGAACGGCATGACGACGCGGAGCGTCGCACGATAGTCTGGTTATCGTTGCGCACGCTCCGGCGTGGGAATACAGGTCGCGACGCTCTGCGTCGCAAAGAGGACGCGGAGCGTCCAGAACGGCATGACGACGCGGAGCATCGGCACGATAGTTGAGATTATCGTTCCGCACGCTCCAGCGTGGGAATGCAGGTCGCGACGCTCTGCGTCGCAAAGAGGACGCAGAGCGTCCAGAACGGCATGACGACGCGGAGCGTCGCACGATAGCCTGGTTGGTCTACCAGCCAATCAGGCCGTCTGCGCTTCCATTTTCTGGCGCAGGCTCAGGGGGCGCATGTCGGTCCAGACTTCTTCGATGTAGGCCAGGCACTCTTTCTTGAAGCCGCTTTTGCCAACGGTGCGCCAGCCGGTGGGGATGGCTTTGTAGTCGGGCCAGATCGAATACTGTTCTTCGTGGTTGACCACAACTTGAAAGACGATGTCTTCCCGATCGAATACTGAAGTCATTGCTGCTCTCCGTGTTGGTTCAGTGCTGCTGTGCCAATTCATAGCAGCTATAGGGATTGAACGTATCGCTACGTCGAAAAATTAAAGCTGTGCGACAGCGGCGTTGAGTGCGCGACCAAAGATTTCGGCCACTTCGTCGACCTGCTCGGCGGTGATCACCAGCGGTGGCAGGAAGCGCACTACGCTGCCGTGTCGACCACCCAGTTCCAGAATCAGCCCGCGCTTGAGGCATTCGCGCTGGACCAGCGGGGCCAGACGGGCAAATACCGGCGGATGACCCTGCGCATCGCGCACACCGGCCGGATCGACCAGCTCGACACCCAGCATCAGCCCGCGCCCGCGAATATCGCCCAGTTGCGGGAAGTCACGCTGCAAGGCATGCAAGTGCCTGGACAGACGCGCGCCCATCGCCGTCGCGTGCTCGCAAATATTGTGTTCCTGAAGATAGCGCATTACCGCCGAACCGGTAGCCATCGCCATCTGGTTGCCACGGAAAGTTCCGGCGTGGGCGCCCGGCAGCCAGGTGTCGAGCCATGACCGATAAACCACCACCGCCAGCGGCAGGCTGCCGCCGATGGCTTTGGACATGACCATGACGTCCGGGATGATCCCGGCGTGTTCGAAGGCGAACATCTTGCCGGTGCGGGCAAAACCGCTCTGGATTTCATCGACAATCAGCGCCACACCGGCCTTTTCAGTAATACGCCGCACGCCGCGCAACCAGTCAAGGTCAGCAGGAATGACCCCGCCCTCGCCCTGCACCACTTCAAGAATGACCGCTGCAGGCAACTGCACACCGGCTTCCGGGTCGTTGAGCAGGTTCTCCAGATAATGCAGGTTGGCGCGCACGCCCTGTTCGCCGCCGAGCCCGAACGGGCAGCGGTAATCATAGGGGTACGGCAGAAACTGCACGCCTGTGCCGAGCAACGCGCCGAGCGGCTTTTTCGGCCCCAGGCTGCCCATCAGGCTCAACGCGCCCTGGCTCATGCCGTGATAACCGCCCTGAAACGACAGCACCGTGCTGCGTCCAGTGGCAGTGCGTACCAGTTTCAGCGCGGCTTCCACTGCATCGGTACCGGTCGGGCCACAGAACTGTATCTTCGCGTCATCGGCCAGTTGTTGCGGCAGCAGGCCGAACAGGTCCTGAACGAACTGGTCTTTGACTGGTGTGGTCAGGTCCAGGGTGTGCAGCGGCAACTCATCACTGATCACCTGCTGAATCGCTTCGATGATCACAGGATGGTTATGCCCCAATGCCAGCGTGCCCGCACCTGCCAGGCAATCGATGAAGCGCCGCCCTTCGACGTCCTCGACGTGAATGCCCTTGGCTCGCTTGAGCGCCAGCGGGATGCGCCGCGGGTAACTGCGCGCATTGGATTCCTGGCGATTTTGCCGCGCCAGCAATGGCGACTCTTCGAATTGATAGAGCGTTTCAGCCGCTGCCGGGGCAACCCGTGTCAACTGATCATCGATAAGCCTGGTAGCAACTGACATCTGTGCAACCCTCAATACGCTGGTTGAATGACCTGATGCATGACGGTTGGTCATGCGGGTTCAGGCGTTTATTCCTTCCCTTGAAAACGCGCCAGCGAGCTGCGGATTTACACCCGGTAACGAGTTTTTTATCCGCAACGCCAGCGCGCCGACGAGAGGCCGATCAGAGCCCTTCCAGTTCCGCCATCAAGTCCGCCAGACGGTCGAATTTCTGCTCGTCGACCTGCGCTCCGCCAAGGCTTTGCAGATGCTCGGCCAACGCCTGAACGGTGTTGAATTCGAACATCGCCCGCAATGGCACGTTGCGCTGCAACAGCTTCTGCGCACGGGTGACGACCTGGGTAGCGAGCAGCGAGTGCCCTCCCAACTCGAAGAAGTTGTCGGTAATGCCCACCCGCTCGACCTTGAGCACATCGGCCCAGATGGTCGCCAGTTGCTGCTCCATCTCGGTCTGCGGCGCGAGGTATTCCTGCTGCGCCTGACTGACGTCCGGCGCAGGCAAGGCCTTGCGGTCAAGCTTGCCGTTCGGCGTCAGTGGCATGGCCTCCAGAATCACCAGATGCGCAGGCACCATGTAGTCCGGCAGGCTGGCTTTGAGGTGGTTTTTCAGCTCGTCTCGTAGCGCATCGGGATCCTGCGTGGCAGCGCTTGGCACCAGATAGGCCGCCAGCACTTTGCCCAGCGGACCGTCGACGTCCAGCACCACCGTCTCGCGGATCGCCGAATGCTCCAGCACGCGGGTTTCGATTTCGCCCAGCTCGATGCGATAACCGCGAATCTTCACCTGATGGTCGACCCGGCCGACGTATTCCAGCACGCCGTCCTTGCGCCGCCGCGCCAGGTCACCGGTGCGGTATAGACGCTCGCCCGGTGCACCGAACGGATGCGGCACGAACACCGGCACGCTGCGCGAGGGATCAGCGACGTAACCACGGCCGACTCCGGCCCCGGCCACGCACAGCTCACCCACTGCGCCCAGCGGCACGAGGTCCAGCGCTTCGTCGAGCAGGTACAGGCGGTTGTTGTCGGTCGGCGAACCGATCGGCAGATAAGCGCTGCGTGTGGACGCTGCATCAACGCGGAAGAACGCCACGTCGTCGGAACACTCAGCCGGGCCGTAGGCATTCACCAGACCGATCTGCGGGTAGCGTTGCAGCCACTGGCTGGCCAGCTCGGGCGGCATGGCTTCGCCGGTAGGCAGCATCCAGCGCAGGCTGTCAAGTGTTGCCTGTTGCTCGGCGAGCAGGCCGGTTATCAGCGACGGCACGCTTTCCAGCACGCTGATGCGCTGGGCCTGCACATGCGCCAACAAGGCCTGCGGGTCGCGGGCGATGTCGTTCGGCACAATGTCCACCCGCGCGCCAAACAGCGGCGCAGCGAGGAACTGCCAGACCGAGATGTCGAAACTCTGCGAAGCGGTCTGGGCGATGACATCTCTTTCGCTCAGGCTCAGGTACGGCACCTTGCTCAACTGGTTGTTGAGCATGCCGCGCTGCTCGACCATCACGCCCTTCGGCAGCCCGGTGGAGCCGGAGGTGAAGATCACGTAAGCGAGGTTATCCGGTGCGCTGTAGCGGCCGGGGTTGTGCTGCGCTGATTCGCGCTGCTGCACAGTTTCCCAGACCAGCAACTGCGGACGAGCGGACTCGGGCAGCGCTTCAAGTAGTGCCCTGCCCTGTTCCAGACATTGCGCGCTGCACACCAGCAGCGGCGTGCCGCTCTGGCCGATGATGCCGCTCAGTCGCGAATCGGGCAGCGCCGGGTCCAGCGGCAGGTAACCGCCACCGGCCTTGAAGCTGCCGATGATCATGCCCGGCAGTTCAACGCCACGCTCGGCGAGCAAGGCAACCGGCTGATCGAAACTGACACCGGCCTCGATCAGGGCATGGCCCAGACGGTTGCTGGCAATATTCAGCTCGGCATAACTGAGCTGGCGATCCAGGCAACTGACCGCAATGCGCTGCGGATGTGCTTCGACCTGCGCTTCGAACAGTTCGACGTAGCTTTTATCCAGCGGGTACGCGTGCTCGCTCTGGTTGCAGCCCTCGATCAGGAACGTGCGCTCCTGCTCGCTGACCAGTGCCAATTCGCTCATGTCGCCGTGGAAGCCCTCGATCAGCGCCAGCAGCAGACGCTTGAACTCGCCGAGCATGTTCTGCACGGTGGACTCATCGAAATAACGCTGGTCGTAAGACAGGTGCAGGCCCAGATCATCGCCCGGATAGCAGACGGCCGTCAGCGGATAGTTGGTGTGGGTGCGACCGGAATCCGACGTGGCGTTGAGGCTTTGCGCACGGTCGAGCACCGAAACTTCCACCGGTGCGTTCTCGAACACGAACAGGCTGTCGAACAGCGGCTGGCCTTTGGGCAGTTCGCTGTTTTCCTGAATGGTCACCAGCGGCAGGTATTCGTACTCGCGCAGTTGCATGTTGCTGTCCAGCAACTGGCTCAGCCACTGGCGCACGCTGCAACGCTGATCGTCGCCGGGCATGCCGACGCGCAGCGCGATGGTGTTGATGAACAGCCCAACGGTGCGCTGCATTTGCGGCAGTTCCACCGGACGACCGGCCACCGTGACGCCGAACACCACGTCGCGATCACCGCTCATACGCCGCAGGGTCAATGCCCACGCTGCCTGGGCGAAGGTGTTGACGGTCAGTTGATGCTGCTGCGCCAGCTCGCGCAGTCGTGCGCCGTCGCGCTCATCGAGACGGGTATAGCAATCGCCCACGACCATGCCGCCGCTGTCGCCCGCATGTTCACGCAGGAACGGCCGGTCGCTGGGGATCGGCGTCGGCCGTTCGAAGCCGTGCAGGTTGTCTTGCCACCAGTCACGCGCCTGCGCCAGGCCACGGCGTTGCAGCCAGCCAATGTAGTCGCGATAACGCGGTGCAGGCGTCAGTTGTGCTTCACGACCTTCGCCCAGCGCAGTGTAGATATCGAAGAAGTCGTTCATCAGCAGCGAACGGCACCAGGCATCGATGAGGATGTGGTGGTTGCTCATCATGAACCAGTAGCGCGCTTCATCGACGCGAATCAGGCGCAGGTGGAACGGCGGCTGATCGAGCAGATTGAAACCGGCTTCGCGCTCGGACTTGAGAAATGCCTGCAAACGCGGCTCCTGCTGGTCCTGCGGCACATCACGCCAGTCCAGATAATCAATCGGCGTGCTACCCGGCTTGTGGATGACCTGCAGCATGGTTTCGCCGATGTCCCAGCAGAACGACGCACGCAGCGCTTCATGACGGGCGATCACCGCCTGCCAGGCCTGGGCGAAACGCTCTGGGTCGAGCGCGCTGTTGATGCGATAGCGGTCCTGCATGTAATACAGGCCGGTGCCCGGTTCCAGCAGGGTGTGCAGCAGCATGCCCTCCTGCATTGGTGTCAGCGGGTAGACGTCCTCGATGTGCGTCGCAGCGACCGGCAGTGCGTCGAGTTGCGCCTGATCCAGATCGGCCAGCGGGAAGTCCGAAGGCGTCAGGCCACCGCTGCCATCGCTCAGGCAATGGGCAATCAGCGCCTGCAACCGGGCCAGGTAATCCTGCGCCAGCGCTTCGATGGCGGCGGGTTGATAACGCTCGGCACTGAAAGTCCAGCGCAGCAGCAGTTCGCCGCCATACACCTGGCTGTCGATGCTCAGCTCGTTGGGCAGCGGCGCATGCGGATCGTGGGCCGCGCCCGCTGACTCTTCCAGCGGACGGAACAACGCATCGCTGGTGAAGCTCTGGTCGAACTGACCGAGGTAGTTGAAGGTGATCGGTGCCACCGGCAGCGCCTGCATGGCGGCTTTACTGGCACTCTCGGCCAGATAGCGCAGCACGCCATAGCCCAGGCCTTTGTGCGGCACCTGACGCAGCTGCTCCTTGATCGCCTTGATCGACTCCCCCGGCGCTGCATCGCCAGCCACTGCTGGCGTGAGGCGCAGCGGATAAGCGCTGGTGAACCAGCCGACCGTACGGGTCAGGTCGATGTCGTCAAACAGGGTTTCGCGGCCGTGCCCTTCCAGTTGGACCAGCGTCGATGGTTGCCCGCTCCAGCGGCAGACCACTTGCGCCAGCGCCGTCAGCAGCAGGTCGTTGACCTGAGTGCGGTATGCGCTGGGTGCCTGTTGCAGCAGTTGTCGGGTACGTTCAGCATCCAGCCGCACGCTGACGGTTTGCGCATGACGATTCTGCTGGCCGCCCTGCGGGTTGTGGCACGGCAACTGCGCCACAGGACCGCCAAGCTGACGCTGCCATACGTGCAGCTCTTCACGTAACGATTCGTTACCCGCGTAGGCCTGCAAACGTGCGGCCCAGTCACGGAACGCACTGGTCTTGGCGGCAAAGCGCACTGGCGTTGCTTCGCTCAACTGTCGATAGGCAGTTTGCAAATCGTCGAGCAGCACCCGCCACGAAACGCCATCGACCACCAGGTGGTGAATGACCATCAGCAGACGTTGCTGACCCTGCGGACCATCGACCAGCAAGGCGCGCAACAGCGGGCCGTTTTGCAGGTCGAGGCTGCGCTGGGTGTCGGCGTACAGCGCGGCACATTCGGCCATGTCGGCGACCTGCGCCTGTATCAACAGGGTTTCTGCCGTCACTGCACGGTGTTCAGCCTGCCATTTGCCGTTTTGCCCGGTGAAGCTCAGGCGCAGGGCGTCATGCTGTTCGAGCAGTGCACGCAATGCCTGCTCCAGCAGACGCGGGTCGAGTGCAGTGAGCGGCTCCAGCACCAGCGACTGGTTCCAGTGCTGACGCTCGGGAATCGGCGTGTCGAAGAACCAGTGCTGGATCGGCGTCAGCGCGGATGCGCCTTGCAGTAAGCCCTGTTCAGCCTGAATCAGTTCGCTGGCGGTCGCCACGGCGGCCAGGGTCTGCACGGTCTGGTGCTGGAACAGATCACGCGGGCTGAAATGAATACCCACCTGACGCGCCCGGCTGACCACCTGAATCGACAGGATCGAATCGCCGCCCAGTTCGAAGAAGTTGTCGTTGAGGCCGACTTTCTCCACGTTCAGCACCGTACACCAGATCGCTGCCAGCTGTTGCTCCAGTTCACTGGCCGGGGCTACGTAATGCTGACGATTGAGTTCCGGGTCCGGTGCAGGCAATGCGCGTCGATCGAGCTTGCCGTTGGCGGTCAGCGGCATGCTGTCGAGCAGAATCAGGTGGGTTGGCACCATGTAATCCGGCAATTGCGCCTTGAGGTGCGACTTGAGCGATTCACGCAATTGCGCCTGCTGCTCGTCGCCCTGCCCGGCCACATCACTGACCAGATAACCCGCCAGTTGCTTGCCCGACGGCGTGTCCAGCGCCAGCACCACGGTTTCGCGGATGGCCTCGTGTTCCAGCAAACGGGTTTCGATTTCCCCCAGTTCGATACGGAAGCCGCGGATCTTCACCTGATGGTCGATACGCCCCAGGTACTCCACCAGCCCGTCGGCGCGCTGGCGCACCAGGTCACCGGTGCGATACAGACGCCCGCCGTTGCTGGCAAACGGGTCGGCCACGAAGCGCTCGGCGCTCATGCCGGGACGCTGATGGTAGCCCTGCGCCAGACCGGCACCGCCGATATACAGTTCGCCGCTCGCGCCCTGTGGCACCAGGGCCAGATCGGCGTCGAGAATATAGGCAACCCGCGCCCCGACCACACGACCGATCGGTACGCTGGCTTCGCCCTCTTCCAATTGCTGCGGGGCCAGGCTGGCCAACGGCATGACCACGGCTTCGGTCGGGCCATAGGCGTTGAACAACAGTTCCGGCTGGAAGACTGCGCGAATACGCTGCAAGTGTTCACCGGTCAGCGCTTCACCGCCGGTGATGCACATGCGCACCGGCAAGGTCTGGCCTTGAGTGGCCAGCCACTGCGCCAACTGGCTGCCATAGCTGGGGGTGAAGCCGAGAATATTGACCTGCTGCTGGCGAATCAGTGTGCAGATTTCTTCGGCGTCCCACTGGCCTTGGGCGCGCAATACCACGCGCGCACCGCTGAGCAGTGGCACCAGCAGGCGCTCAGTGGCGGCATCGAAGTTGATCGAATAGAAATGCAGTTCGCAGTCATCGGGCTGCATGTCGAAGCGACGAATCACCGCCTGACAATGCATGGCGATTTCACCGTGGGACACCACCACGCCCTTGGGCTTGCCGGTAGAGCCGGAGGTGTAAATCAGGTACGCCTGATGCTGCGGCAGGCTGATAAACGGCAGTTCATCGGTTGAGAAAGACGCCAGCAGCGGCTGATCGTCTTCCAGGCACCAGCGGGCCACACCGGCAGGCAGCTCGCCCAGCGCGGCAAACAGCGCACGGTCGCTCAACAGCAGGCCGACGCCGCTGTCTTCGATCATGTAGTGCAGGCGTTCCAACGGATATTCCGGGTCCAGTGGCACGTAGGCACCACCGGCCTTGAGGATCGCCAGCAGGCCGACAACCATATCCAGCGAACGCGGCAGCGCCAGGCCGACGCGAACCTGCGGGCCGACGCCGCGCTGGCGCAGCATTCCGGCCAGTTGGTTGGCGCGGGCGTCCAGCTCGGCGTAGCTCAGGGTTTCCCCGGCAAAGGTCAACGCAGGCGCATCTGCGCGCAGCCGGGCCTGCTCGGCGAACAGGCTGTGAATGCACTGATCAAGCCGTTGTTCGCCGGCTTCGACGCCCAGGCTGTCGAGCAGTTGCTGACGTTCGGCGTCCTGCAACAGCGGCAGTTCACTTAGGCGCTGTTGCGGGTCGGCGAGCAGTGCTTGTAGCAGGTTCAGCCAGTGCCCGGCCATTTGCGCGATGCGCGGCTCGTCGAACAGATCGGTGCTGTAGGTCAGGCAGCAACCCAAGCGGTGATCCAGCTCAGTGACCTCCAGGTTGAGGTCGAATTTGGTGGCACGCGCATCGTTGACCAGATAGTCAACGGTCATGCCCGCCAGCTCGCGACTTTGCTGGAATTCCCAGCGCTGCACGTTGCACATCACCTGGAACAGCGGGTTGTAGGCCGCGCTGCGTGGCGGTTGCAGGGCTTCGACCAGATGATCGAACGGCAGGTCCTGATGCGACTGGCCTTCAATGACGGTGTGACGAACCTGTTCGAACAGCTGCGCAACGCTCATTTGCCCGTCAAGCTGAACGCGCAGCACCTGGGTGTTGAGGAACGCGCCGATCAGCCCTTCGCTTTCCGGACGGATGCGGTTGGCCACCGGCGCACCGATGCGCAGGTCATTCTGGCCGCTGTAACGGTAGAGCAGCACCGCCAGTGTGGCGGTCATGGTCATGAACAGGGTCAAGCCATTGCGCGCATTGAACGCGCGGACTTTAGCGGCCAGTTCGGGATTCAGGTCGAAACGGTACAGTTCGCCCTGATGACTTTGTACCGCTGGGCGTGGCCGGTCAGCGGGCAGTTCCAGCAGCGGATGCTCGTTACCCAACTGCGCGGTCCAGTAATCCAGCTGGCGCTGGCGCTCGCCCGCCTCCATCCACTGACGCTGCCAGACACTGTAATCCAGATATTGCACCGCCAGCGGTTCCAGCGGCGACGGCTTGCCTTGCAGAAATGCTTCGTAGAGCAGGCCCAGTTCGCGAGCGAAAATGTCCATCGCCCAGCCTTCGGTGACGATGTGGTGCAGGGTCAGAACGAAGTAATGCTCAAGATCAGCCGCCTTGACCAGACAGGCACGCAGCAGCGGACCGGTCTCCAGATCAAAAGGCTGGTGCGCCTCGCTGTCGGCCAAAGCCCGAAGGCGCTGCTGACGAAGCTCGGCAGGCAGCGCTGAGTAATCCTGCCATTGCACGCGCAGGCCGGTCTGTTCGCTGACCTTCTGGCAGGCTACGCCGTTGACGCTCGGGAAGGTGGTGCGCAGGGTTTCGTGGCGCAGGATCAAGGCTTGCAGCGCGGCTTCGAAACGTTCGATATCGAGCACGCCGTTCAAGCGTGCCATGCCGCCGACGTTGTATGCCGGGCTGTCCGGTTCCATCTGCCAGAGAAACCACATGCGCTGTTGCGAATAGGACAGCGGCACCGGTTGACTGCGGTCGACACGGGCGATCGGTTGCAGGCTGCTGCGCTCGCCCGACAGCTGAATGGTTTGAACCTGTTCGACAAACGCGCCCAGCTCGCTGGCTTCGAACAGCGCACGCAACGGCAAATCGATATCGCAGGCCTGACGCACGCGGGAAATGATCTGCGTGGCCAGCAACGAGTGCCCGCCCAGCTTGAAAAAGTCGTCGCGCAGGCCGACGCGCGGCACGCCCAGCACCTGGCGCCAGACAGCGGCGATCTGCTTTTGCAGGTCGGTTTGTGGCTCGACATGCTCGTGAGTCTGCCATTGCGGCTCGGGCAAGGCGCGTCGATCCAGCTTGCCACTCGGGCTCAGCGGCATGTTGTCGAGGCGCACCAGCTGCGCCGGGACCATGTAATCCGGAAGTTCCAGAGCCAGCGCCGATTTGATGCGCTCGGCCTGAGCGTCCTGCCCGGCTTCGGCGGTGTAGTAACCGATCAGTTGCGGGCCCGCAGCGGTTTCGCGCACCAGCACGGCAGCATGACCAACACCCGGCTGGGCCAGCAGACGGGCTTCGATCTCCTGCGGTTCGACGCGGAAGCCACGCAGTTTGACCTGCTGATCCAGACGCCCAAGGTATTCCAGCGCACCGTCAGCGGCCCAGCGCACCAGGTCGCCGGTGCGGTACAAGCGCTCACCCGGCTGGCCCAGCGGATCGGCGATAAAGCGTTCGGCGGTCAGGTCCGGACGATTCAGGTAGCCACGCGCCAAGCCGATGCCACCGATGCACAGTTCCCCGGCAACCCCGCGCGGCAGCGGGTTGAGCTCGCTATCCAGCACCCGGCACAGCACGTTACCCAGCGGACGACCAATCGGTGAACGCAGGCCGTCGCTAACCTGACATTGCCAATGGGTGACGTTGATCGCAGTTTCGGTCGGGCCATAACGGTTGTGCAGTTGTACGCCCGGCAGATGCTCCAGCACCCGGTTGCGCAGTTCGCTCGGCAACGCTTCGCCGCCAGAGAACAGGCGACGCAGGCTGGTGCATTGCTGCGCCAGCGGCTCGTCGACAAACAGCTGCAACAGGGGCGGCACAAAGTGCAGCGTGGTCACACCGTGCTCGTTGACCAGTTGCGCGATGCGATGCGGGTCGCGGTGTTCGCCGGGGCCTGCCAGTAGCAGGCGGCAACCGGTAATCAGCGGCCAGAAGCATTCCCAGACCGACACGTCAAAGCTGATCGGTGCCTTCTGCATCAGCACGTCGCTTTCATCCAGCCCATAAGTGTCCTGCATCCATTGCAGGCGGTCGGCCAGTGCCGCGTGGGTGTTGCCGACGCCTTTGGGCTGACCGGTGGAGCCGGAGGTGTAAATCACGTAGGCCAGGTTGTCGCCGTGCAGGTGCAGGCCCGGCGCGCTGACCGGCCAGCTGTCCAGGTGCAGCATGTCCATCGCAACCGTGCAGACCCCGTCTGCGCTCGGCAGGTCGCCGAGCAGATGGCTCTGGGTCAACAGCAGCTCGACGCCGCTGTCTTGCAGCATGTACGCCAGTCGTTCAATCGGGTAATCCGGGTCCAGCGGCACGTAGGCGCCCCGGCCTTGAGGATTGCCAACAGACCGATCAACAGTTGCGGCGAACGCTCGGCGGCGATTGCCACCTTGACGTCCGGGCCGACGCCCTTGTCGCGCAGGTAATGCGCCAGACGGTTGGCCTGGGCATGCAGGCTGGCGAAATCGAGGCTGCCGCCCTCCCACACCAGCGCGATGCGTTCCGGGGTTTGCAGCGCCTGACGCTCCAGCATTTCAGGCAGCCAGACGTGTGCAGGCGTGCAGGCGGCAGCGCTCCACTGCGCCTGTTCGGCCAGCTCGTCAGCGCCAAGTAATTGCACGTCGCCCAGCGCGACCTGCGCCTGCTGACTGACCTGGGTCAGCAACTGAACGTAGTGCCGCGCCAGACGCACGATGGTGTCGCGCTCGAACAGCTCGTCGGCGTAATCGAAGGACAGATTGAGGCGACCCTTACGGTCTTCCTCGCTGTGCAGTTGCAGGTCGAACTTGGCCTCGCGGCTGTGCCACGGCAGTTCTTCGGCGAGCAGCCCCGGCAGACGACGCAGTGCGCCGAGGTCGCGTTGCTGGTGGTTGAACATGACTTGAAACAGCCCGTGTTCGCGGGCCTGCGGAAACGCTTCGACCAGTTGTTCGAACGGCACGTCCTGATGCGCCTGAGCGTCCAGCGCGGCCTGGCGGGTCTGGGCCAGCAGTGTGGAAAACGGCAGGCGCGGATCGAGTTGCGCACGCAGCACCAGGGTGTTGATGAAGAAGCCGATCAGGCCCTGGGTTTCATGACGAGGACGGTTGGCACCGGGCACGCCGATGCGAATGTCGGTCTGCCCGCTGTAGCGATGCAACAAGGCCTGGAAGCCCGCCAGCAAGAGCATGAACGACGTCGATTGCCACGCTTGCGCGGTGTTGCGTACGGCGGCGCTCAGCTCGGCACTCAGGCGCAGGCTGTAACGCGAAGCGCTGTGCTGCTGATGTGTCGAGCGCGGACGATCAGTGCTCAACTCCAGGGTCGGCTGCTCATCGCCCAGTTGCTGCTTCCAGTAGTCGAGCTGGCGCTCGGCCTCGCCGTTTGCCAGCCATTCGCGCTGCCATTGGCCATAGTCGGCGTAACGCAGTGGCAGAGGTGCCAGTTCCAGTGGCTGCCCCTGAACAGCCGACGCATAGAGCCGCGAGAATTCGTCGATCAGCACATTCAGCGACCAGCCATCGGCAATGATGTGGTGCAGCGTGACCAGCAACTGATGCTCTTCCTCGTCCAGTCGCAGCAGCGTAACGCGCAGCAACGGGCCGTTTTGCAGATCGAATGGCAGACGCGCCTGCTCTTCGCGGATCGCCAGCGCACGCGTCTGGCGTTCGTCGCTCGGCAGGTCGCTGATATCCAGAGTGTCGAAATGGAACTCACCGGGCGCGTCGATGCGCTGCAGGGCGACACCATCATGCTCATAGAAGCGCGTGCGCAGCGATTCATGGCGCTCGATCAGGCGCTGGAAGCTGGTACGCAACGCCGTGGTGTCCAGTTCGCCACGCAGGTACAGACCACCGAGAATGTTGTAGGCGCTGCTTTGCGGGTCAAGTTGCCAAAGGAACCACAGGCGGTTCTGTGCCAGCGATTGTGGCAGATGCTCGTTGCCCGGCAGGCGGACGATAGCGTTCTGCGTCTGGCTGTCGCCTTGCGATGCGGCGATTTGAAGCGCTTCGATCTGCGCCGCAAAGGCGGCCAGCGTCGGCGCTTCAAACAGCAGGCGCAGGTTAAGGTCAATGCCCAGTGTTTCACGCAAACGGGCCACTACCTGGGTGGCGACGATGGAGTTGCCGCCCAGCAGGAAGAAATGATCGTCGGCGCTGACCTGCTCACATTGCAAATGCTCGCACCAGACGCTGGCGATCTGAGCTTGCAGGTCCGATCCTGTGCTCAGGGTCCGGTTTTGATGCGTTGTATTGTTCGCGGGAAACACCGCGTAGCTGTCCAGGCTGCCATCGGCCAAACGCGTGCGGCAGGCCGAGCGCTGCAACTTGCCGCTGGAGGTTTTGGGCAGAGCGCCCGGATTGAGCAACACCACAACGCTCGGCGCTTCTTGAAACGCCTCGGCAACGGCCTGGCGAATGATCTTTATCAGCGCCTCGGCGGACAGCATTTTCTGCACGCTGCGGCTCACTTCGGCAGCGATCCCAATGCCTTCGCTACCGTCCTGATTGACCGCAAAGGCCGCAATACGGCCTTTGCGTACTACATCGACCTCGCGCTCGACGACTTTCTCGATGTCCTGCGGGTACAGGTTGTGGCCACGGACGATCAGCATGTCTTTCAAACGACCGGTGATGTACAACTCGCCATGCCGCTGAAAGCCCAGATCGCCGGTGCGCAGCCAGGTCTGGCCGTCATGCTGGACGAACGCCTTGGCGGTGGCTTCAGGGTTGCGCCAGTAACCGTGGGCGATGCTCGGCCCGCTGGCCCACACTTCGCCAATACGGTTTTCGTCCAGCACTTGCAGGGTGGCGGGGTCGGCAATCAATACGCCATGCCCCGGCTGGCCGGTGCCGCAACTCATGACCGGCTGACCGTCGCCCAACTCTGCCACATTGCGCGCCAGCGCCTGCGCATTCAAACGCAGCGAAGGAATACCCTTGCCGCGCTTGCCACCCGCCACGTACAGCGTGGCTTCGGCCAGCCCGTAGGAGGCCATGAAGCTGTCCGGCGTGAAGCCGCAACTGGCGAACTTATCGGCAAACGCATTCAGGCTGTCTTCGCGGATAGGCTCGGAGCCGGAATACGCCACGCGCCAGCGACTCAGGTCGAGCCGCTCCAGCGCCGAATCACTGACCCGCGCGCTGCACAGCTGGTAGGCAAAGTCGGGCCCGCCGCTGATGGTGCCGCCGTATTCGCTGATAGCTTCCAGCCAGCGCAATGGCCGCGTGAGGAAGTAAGCGGGGGCCATAAGGATGCACGGAACGCCACTGAAAATCGGCTGCAACAAGCCGCCGATCAGGCCCATGTCGTGGTACAGCGGCAGCCAGCTGACGATCACGTCGTCCGGATTGACGTCGATGCCAAAGCCATGACGAATCAACAGTTCGTTGGCAACCAGGTTGCCATGGCTGACCTGCACGCCCTTGGGCAAGGCGGTCGAGCCCGAGGTGTATTGCAGGAACGCGATGTCGTCGGCCTGCAATTGTGGCCCCTGCCAATTGTCGGCAGACGCACTGTTCAGCGTATCGACGCAGAGCAGTTGCGGGGCATCGGCAGCAGCCAGCTCATCCATCTGCAGCAAGGCGGGCTGCAGGTCGGAACCGGTCAGTACCAGCCGTGGCTCGGCATCGGCGATGATCGACAGCAGCCGTTCCTGATGATGACGACGATTGGATTCCGGCGGGTAAGCAGGCACCGCAATGACCCCGGCGTACAGGCAGCCGAAAAACGCAGCGACATAGTCCGGCCCACTGTGAAACAGCAGAATTGCCCGATCATCCGGCACGGCTTGACGTTGCAGCGCAGCAGCGATGGTCCGCGCGCGCAGGTCCAGGTCACGGTAGGTCAACACCAGCCCCTGGTCTTTCTCGTCGGTGAGGAAACGCAGCGCCAGCCGATCCGGCGTGTGCAAGGCGCGACGCTGAAGAGCCTGGGCCAGAGTGTCGGGGAGTTCAAACGCATCCATGATGGAGTTCCTGCTAGATTCGGCGTGCCAGATAAGATCTGAATTTCAAAAAAAGACACGCGCCCTGCAGAGAGGCCGCGCGCAAGGCAAACAGGGTCAACCGGCGGCCCGGTTCATTTGCCGTGAGGTGCTGTTGCGCCAGCGGGCCAGGTGCTGTTCGCAATAGCGCCGCAGCAGACGGAGCAGCTGTGTTTGCTCGTCGACCAGATAAAAGTGATGGCCCTCGAACATGTCCAAAGAGAATCCGGTGCGGGTCTCTTCCTGCCAGTCGAGCAGTTCCTCGACGCTGATGCTGTCCTGCTTGCCGCCAAATACATGGATCGGCACGCTGAGTGGCTCGCGCACGCCATACACAAAGCTGCCGCAGAGCAGAAAATCGGCGCGCAGGATCGGCAGCATCAACTGCATGAGCTCCTGATTGGCGATGACGTTTTCGCTGGTGCCCTTGAGCGTGCGCAGCCGGTCGATCAGTTGCGCATCGGTCTTGGCGGCGACGTATTCGCTGACATCGCGGCGCACCGGACCGGCAGTCGCTGATGCGAACAGCGCCAGCGGTGCGGGCAGACCGCGCTCGCGCAAGGCGTGCGCCAGCTCAAAGGCCAGCAGCCCGCCCAGACTGTGGCCAAACAACGCATAGGGCTTGTCCAGCTCGGCGCTGATTTCGTCGGCCAGACGGTTGGCCATTTGCACGATATCGGTCTGCAACGCCTCGTCCATACGCATACCGCGGCCGGGAAGCTCCAGAGGCCGTACGTTCAGCCACTCCGGCAATTTGCGCCGCCAGGGGCTGTAGAACATCGCGCTGGCGCCGGAAAAAGGCAGGCAGAACAGCGTCAGGCTCACGGACGTACTCATATCTGAACCGTCCGTCTGTTGGCGCGGATGTGAAAGCGGCGTTGCGCGTGATCGAAGCGCATGGGGTTCTCCTGAGGTATTCCCTGGCCGCAACCGTGGTCGGGCCTGTCACCAATGAGAACGGATGGCGTCTGCAAATAATTAGTGGAGATGCGCGTCGCGAGAGCGCGCCTGACGAGGCCGCACTGTTAAAGTGCGCTGATTGGCTTTCGCATTTGACAATAATTATCATTAAGGCTAATTTGTTGCCCCATGTGACGGCGCTGCCCCTCCTGCGGCCCTCCCCCTCAATTGTTCAAGCAGCAAGGTGAATTCCATGACGGAACACGTAATCACAAGTAAGTGCGACTCACCATTACTCCAGGCATTCGTCGACAACTACTTGCTGCTGGTCAAAATCGCGGCGCGCATCGTGGGTTGCCGGTCCCGGGCCGAGGACGTAGTGCAGGACGCCTTTTTCAGACTGCGCTCGGCACCTCAAGCCACGCTGACTTTCAAGGCCCAGCTCAGTTACCTGTTTCAGATCGTGCGCAATCTGGCCATCGATCATTACCGCAAACAGGCGCTGGAACAGAAATACACCGGCCCCGAGGCCGAGGGGCTGAATGTGGTCATTCAGGGTGCATCGCCGGAAACCTCGCACATCAACTTCTCCAGCCTGGAGAAAATTGCCGATGCCCTGACCGAACTGCCGCCCCGCACCCGCTACGCGTTCGAGATGTACCGTCTGCACGGCGTGCCACAAAAGGACATCGCCAAGGAACTGGGTGTGTCGCCGACGCTGGTCAACTTCATGATCCGCGATGCGCTTGTTCATTGCCGCAAGGTCAACGGTGCCAACGCTGAAGCGTGATAATTCAGAAATACAAAAAAATCCGGAGCACTGGCTCCGGATTTTTTGTTTCTGCCTTGAATAGACAGTCGATCAGCGGCTGACCTGATATTCAGGCTGTACTTCCGGCATGGCCGAAGAGTGGTGGTTGAGAATCTTCCACTCGTTGCCGATGCGGTGGTAAAGGAACGAATAACGCGCCTGTACCTTGGTTTTCTTGCCGTCTGCAGCCGTCAGAGTGAAGGTGTAGACACCGTTGTCCGCAGCGGCATCAGGCCCCAGACGACGAATCTCACGGTAGTTGATCTCGCCAACCGGTTTAAGCGCCAGGAAGTGATCGAAGTAGTCGGTGATCTCTGCCGGAGTAGCACGCACCTTGTTGGAGACCGTAGGCTGCAAGACTGCGTCCTGCGCATACAACGAGGCGACTGTCTTCGAGTTACCGGTCTGCAGGGCCTTGTTCCAACGGTCAAACAGACCGGCGATTTCCTTGTCATTCACATTGCTTGGCGTCTCGGCCACCATGCGGTAGGTGTAGCCGGACGGCTCGGCAGCAGCCTGAACCATCGGTGCACTCACAGCCAGCAACAGGGCCAGGGCGGTCAATTTAGTTTTCATCGCTACTCTCCTACGGGGTATCTGTTCAGGGATTCAGTGAGTGCCACTTTGCCCTCCCCGCCACTGCGCGCCATCGGCCAACCGGGGTTAACTGTGTATGCCAATCGGCAGATAGGCTTTATCTCCTGATAAAGTTCTAATAGCGTCACTTCCGTTATGCCCGCGCGGGCATCCACCCTCGCTGGAGCTCCCCATGCAAAGCCCCCCCCATGACCCGGCAAGCGCGCTGGCAATCCGCAATCAGTATCGCCAGTCGCAAAGCCGCGCTGCTCGCCTGCGTCTGTTAGTGGATACCGGTCAGGAGCTGACCCAATTACCTCCCGAGGCCATGCGCCAGCGAGTGCTGCAGCGCGCCTGCGCATTCGTCGCCATGGACCATGGCCTGCTGCTGGAATGGGGCACCGACAACAATGTGCAGACCACCGCCAGCCATGGCAATGCCGACCGCCTGAGTACCCTTGAAACAGTTGCCGACCCGCTGGCCATCGGCCCGCAATGGCTGGAGCGCAGCGGTCCCGACTTGCCTTGTGTGCTGTTATTGCCGTTGCGTGGTGCCGACGAAGGCTGTTTCGGCACCTTGATGCTGGCCAACAGCGTAGGCATCAATGCCCCGGACAATGAGGACATCGAGTCCCTGCAACTGCTGGCAACGTTGCTGGCGGCACATCTGGAAAACAATCGACTGCTTGAAGCACTGGTCGTCAGAGAGCGCACCATGTCCGAACTGGTCCGCCAGTTGTTCACCGCTCAGGAAGACGAACGCAAACGCATGGCCTACGACCTGCACGACGGGCTGGCCCAGACACTCGCCGGTCTGCACCAGCGACTGCAGGGTTTTGCCGGTCGCTGTCCGGAACTGCCTGAACCGCTGGATGCCGACCTGCAAGCCATTCTCAAGCTGGCGCAGCACTGCGTCGGTGAAGGTCGGCAGTTGATCAGCGGTCTGCGACCCAGCGTGCTGGATGATTTCGGGCTGTTGCAGGCAGTCGACAAGGAAGCCGACCGGCTGCGTGAAGCGGGCATCGCCGTGCAGTGGACTTCGCGTTCCCAGGCACGCTTGCCCAGCCATCTGGAAATTGCGTTATTCCGCATCGCTCAGGAAGGCATCAACAATGTCTTCAAACACGCCGGTGCCAGCCGCGTAGAATTGGCGCTGGAACTGAGTAACGACAATGTTTCACTAAGCCTGGAAGACAACGGCCGGGGTTTCATCACCGAAAAGCCGCGTAACGGCAGTAGCGTTCAAAAGCTGGGCCTGGTGGCCATGCAGGAACGCGCCAGCCTTCTGGGCGGTCGCCTGACCTGCTTCAGCCGCCTTGAGCGCGGCACCCGGCTGCGCGCCATCGTCCCTTTTACCGCAGACAAGGCAACAACATGACTGACACTGTGCGACTGGTTTTGGCGGACGATCATGAAGTGACCCGCACCGGGTTCGTCTCGCTGCTGGCGGGGCATCCGGAATTCGAAGTGGTCGGCCAGGCCGCAGACGGCCAGCAAGCCATCGACCTGTGCCAGGAACTGCAACCGGACATCGCAATTCTCGACATTCGCATGCCAGTGCTCAACGGACTGGGCGCTGCGCGAATTCTCCAGCAGCGTATGCCGGACCTGAAAGTGGTGATTTTCACCATGGACGACAGCACTGATCATCTGGAAGCCGCGATCAGCGCAGGGGCGGTGGGCTATCTGCTCAAGGACGCCAGCCGCGACGAAGTAATCGCCGGTCTGCAACGTGTGGCCCGTGGCGAAGAAGCCTTGAACAGCACCGTCAGTGCGCGCCTGCTAAGGCGCATGACCGAGCGCAACACCAGTGGCGCAGCCCTGCCGGAATCCCTCACACCTCGCGAACGTCAGGTACTGGGACTGGTGGCGGGCGGCTTCAGCAATCGTGAAATCGGCGAAAAACTCGGCATTACTACCGGCACCGCCAAGGCACACGTGGAAAAAGTCATCGGCAAACTGGGTGCCTCGGACCGTACTCAGGCCGCCGTGCGTGGCGTGGCGCTGGGCCTGGTGAGCCAGTCGACGAGCGAGTGGCGATGACGACAACCGGAAGCAGTCGCTGGGAAGACCTTCCGTTACGCGGCAAGGCGCTGGTGGCCATTTCTTTGCCCCTGGCGATTCTCATGTTCTCGCTGGTGCTCATCTATATCGCTGAACGCCAGACCGCTCAGGCAGAGGAAGATGTACGCCGTGTGCTGCTGGTGCAAGGCGACATCCAGACACTGCACACCCAGATCGCAGAAGGTGCGGCCAGCGTACGCGGCTACCTGCTGACTCATCAGGAAGACTTCCTGCCTGGCTACATCAACGCGCAGCCGCTGATCGGGGCGGCGTTGGCGCGACTCAACGACAATGTGCGCGATGAGCAGATGCGCGAACACCTCAAAGCCATCGAGCCGCTGATCAACGCCAAGGTCGACGGCCTGGAAAAACTGCGCTCGATGAGCATGGAAGATCAACAAACCGTTGCCCGCATTCTGGTCGAAAACAAGTACGTGCTCGACCAGTTGCGCGAGCGGATCGGCATCATGCGCGAGCGCGAAGACGCCTTGCTCGCCGAACGCACCGAAGCGGCGGCCGCTACCCGCGAACGCCTGCTGCGCTCGACCCTGCTGGCAGCCGCCTGCGGAATATTCGGAGCCATTCTTGCCGTGCTGATGCTGTCCAAAGGCATCGTGGCCAGGGTGCATCAGGTGCAACGCAATGCTCAGCGGCTGGCGCTCGGGCACCCGTTGCTGCCCCAACCCCCGGAAAAGGACGAAATAGGCCAGCTCGGCACCCGACTGGTCGAAGCCGGTCAATTGCTCGCCGAACGCGAACGCGCGCTGCGCGACAATGAAGAACGTTTGCGGCTGATCATCGAAGGCGTGAAGGACTACGGCATATTTGCGTTGGACCGCAACGGCTATGTCACCACCTGGAACGCAGGTGCCGAGCGTATCAAGGGCTACACAGAGCAAGAGATCATCGGTAAGCACTTCTC
This sequence comes from Pseudomonas sp. Pme6b, assembly GCF_058129925.1. Classification (NCBI taxonomy): domain Bacteria; kingdom Pseudomonadati; phylum Pseudomonadota; class Gammaproteobacteria; order Pseudomonadales; family Pseudomonadaceae; genus Pseudomonas; species Pseudomonas sp. Pme6b. The sequence goes on along the minus strand of NZ_CM176704.1, from coordinate 2,362,051 downwards.
TGTTTTCTACCTGCCGGAGGAATGTCCGCAACACCCTGACATGGCATTGCGTGAAGCAACGGTCAACGGCCGCTACACAGAAGAAAGCTGGCGCAGACGCAAGGACGGCAGCCGTTTTTGGGCCAGCGTGGTGATTACCGCCCAATACGATGGCAATGATGAACTGCGCGGCTTTTCCAAGATCACCCGTGACATCAGTGATCGTCGTGTCGCCGAAATAGCCCTGGGTACGGCCCGCGAGGAAGCCGAGCGGGCCAGCCGGGCGAAAAGCGAGTTTCTCTCGCGCATGAGCCACGAGTTGCGCACGCCCCTGAACTCGATTCTGGGCTTTGCCCAGTTGCTGGACATGGACTCGCCTGCAAGCCAGCGACCGCAAATCGGCCATATCCTGAGAGCCGGTCAGCACCTGCTGAAACTGATCAATGAAGTGCTCGACATCGCCAGAATCGAAGCCGGGCATGTGTCCCTGAGCCTGGAACCGGTATCACTGTCGAGCGTACTTGAAGAAGCGCTGGTGCTGGTCTCGCCGATGGCGGCTGATGCCAACATCGAATTGAAGGCGTTGCCGCAATTGCCTGACAAGCTTGGCGTGGTCGCGGACCGCCAGCGCTTGATTCAGGTGTTGCTCAACCTGCTGTCCAACGCCATCAAATACAACCGTCCCGAAGGTCAGGTGCGGATTGAAGTCGAGCAGTCGGACGAGCGCGTTACCGTGAGCGTAATCGATACAGGCTACGGAATTGCGCCAGAGCGTATCGGGCAGTTGTTCAAACCGTTCGAACGACTGGATGCCAACCCGAGCGTCGAGGGCACCGGGCTGGGGCTGGCGCTGAGCAAAAGCATGCTGGAAATGATGCACGGTACCCTGTCAGTGCAGAACACACCGGCTGAAGGCTGCCGCTTCATACTCGAGCTGCCACTTGTTCTGGTGCACGCCCCCACAGCTCCCCTGCCACAGACTGGCATGCCTGCTGACGCCGCCCCTGTCGCCCGCCTGCCTGCTCGCCCTGCTTATCACGGCAAGCTGCTGTGCATCGAAGACAACCTTTCGAGCATGGCCTTGATCGAGACGCTGATGCAGCGCAGGCCCGGTATCCAGCTGCTGTCGAGCATGCAGGGGCAGCTGGGGCTGGATCTGGCCCGCCAGCATGCTCCTCAGCTGATTCTGCTGGACCTGAACCTGCCGGACATCAAAGGCCTTGAGGTGCTGCATCGTCTGCGGCGCTTGCCGGCTACGGCCAATACCCCCGTCCTGATGATTACAGCTGACACCAGTGATAAAGCCAGTTGCGAACTGAAACAGGCCGGTGCAACGGCCATTCTGACCAAACCCATTCAGGTGCCGGTGTTTCTTGCCCTCCTGGACCAGTATTTACCGGAGCCAACATGACCGGAGATTTTCGCATTCTGATCATTGACGACCAGCGGCCCAACCTTGATCTGATGGAGCAACTGCTTGCCCGCGAGGGCCTGACCAATGTGCTGAGCAGCACCGAGCCGTTGCGCACGCTGGACCTGTTCAACAGCTTTGAGCCGGACCTGGTGGTGCTTGATCTACACATGCCCGAATTCGATGGTTTTGCGGTTCTGGAACAGCTCAACCGGCGCATTCCGGCCAATGACTATCTGCCGATCATGGTGCTGACCGCCGACGCGACACGCGATACCCGACTACGCGCACTGGCGCTGGGCGCACGGGATTTCATCAGCAAGCCGCTGGATGCGCTGGAAACCATGCTGCGTATCTGGAACCTGCTGGAAACCCGCGCGCTGTATAAATCGCTGCGCAAGCTGGTGCCGCCGGAAAACATCGAGCTGTTGCGCCAGCCACGGACGCTGGCGCAGCAGTGAGGCGTCTTTATTTGATGAGCGTCACCGGCACTGACACTTCATGGATCACCCGCGTGGCTACCGAGCCCAGTAGCAGGCCGCCAAAGTTGCCTAGCCCGCGGGTGCCCATGACCACAGCATCACACCCCAATCGCTGAACCTCGGCTTCTACCTGCTCGGCGACGTTGCCCAGCTCGACATGGGCCTGGAACGGCACGCCCGCCGCGGTCAGCAGCGCAATCGCATCATCGAGCACCCGCTTGCCTTCATTGGTCAGCCCGGCCTTCACACCATCAATCATGTCGGGGGCCAGATAAAGGCTGTAATCAATGGGGCTGGCCTGCACATTGAGGATATGCACCTCAAGCGATTTGGTGAGGTCGCCAGACAATTCGATGACATAGCCCAAGGCACGCATGGCGTGCTCGGAGCCGTCGAAGGGAACCAAAACTTTGTGCATGTGCGCTTTCCTTGAGGGGGTATGCGATCAATATAATCCGTTGGCTGGTGGGCAACCACTGCTGAACGGCAGCTTGTTGATTCAGGACAATGTGTGCTGGCCTTTACAACCGGCGCGCCCCGACCTCTCCCCTCTGCCACTGTTGATAGCTAAAGCGCTGACTGCGACAGGTATCCTCCGTCAGAATGGATGGTATTGGTACAGCCAGCTCTCGGTTAAAGTTAGCTCACCCAGTCGCAGATACAGACGCATGTCTACCGGTTCTGCACCTTCTACCGTCAGGTCGAATTGCGCCCGCCAATGCCCCGCCAGACCGTCAGGCACTGCCTCGGTGAAAATATTGGAGAAAGTCCCTCTTGAGCTGGACAATACCGCTTCCGGAAACGTATTGAACGGCACTTTTTCCAGAGTGCGGCCCTGAAATTCGACGACAAATTTTCGCACGCCTTGCGGCCGCGTCTGTCCTGGCCGGCCACCATTACCGAAACGAGTCGCTACGCAATGAGCCAACTCACCGGGGCATGGCTCGTCCGCCAGCCAGTGCAGACGATAACGCAGCCGGTAATCTGTTCCAGGGCCTGCCGGTTTTTCAGGTACCCACATGGCGACGATATTGTCGTGGATCTCATCGTCTGTAGGAATTTCAACCAACTGTACGGCGCCTTTCCCCCAATCGCCCAAGGGCTCGACCCACAGGCTCGGCCGCCGTTCATAATGCACGCCATCCAGGTAATGGCTGAATTCGCGATCCCGCTGCAGCAGACCGAAACCTCGCGGGTTATTGTCGCTGAAGGCAGATGCCATGGTTCTCGGCGGGTTGTTCAACGGTCGCCATATTCGCTCGCCTGCACCGGTCCAGATCGCCAGTCCGTCGGAGTCATGCACCTCGGGCCGCCAGTCAGCAGCTGTTTTCTTGGTCTGTTCACTGAACCAGTACATTGAGCTGATCGGCGCGATGCCGAACCTTTGCACTTCGCCGCGCATGAACAGTGCGGCCTCGACCTCCATGACCACCCCTTTGCCCCGCTGTATGGCAAAGCGATACGCCCCACAGATGCTCGGCCCGTAAAGCAGTGCATAGACAACGACCGAGTCGGATGTATTGCTGTCCGGCGATTCAAACCAGAAGTGAGTGAAGTCGGGAAATTCTTCCGCACGCTCGGGCTGGGCGACATCCAGCGCGATACCACGTGCGGAAAGTCCATATTGATACAGCTCGCCAATGGCACGAAAGTACGCAGCGCCGAGAAAAGCCGTCCAATCGTTATTACGCCAATCCAGTTTTTGCTGATCGCCTGTTCGACTTTCCTGAAAGCGAAACCCGGCAAAGCCAACACCCTGAGTCAACTGACGCGCAGGGCTGTCTTCGGGCATGTCGAAATACGCCTGATCGTAGAGAATTTCCTTGGCAGCACCCTTATCGACGACATAGAGCCGCACCAGCTTGGGGAAAAACTTCCCCGGGTGAAAAAAAGTGATAGGAAACTGGCCCGGTCCCTCCGCGAACAATGCGTACTCCGGCTTGAAGCGAATCTTGCCGTGAGCGTCGTAGTCCAGTTTCGCCAGTACCTCCGCCGAAAGAGTTGACGGCACAATGTACGGCTGTGAGGCGGCCTCTTTTGCGCGCTGCCCTAAAAGATCAAACGAAAAGGGCTCGCTATCGCCCATTTTCAGCGGCTCGTCAGCCTGTGAGGAAGAAGGGATACCTGATACGAACAACAGAGCAGATATCGAAGAAAACTCGAGAAAGTTTCGTCGATTCAACATGGTGGGAAGTGACCTGGTGGGGGTAGATCTGGTGGGCGGTAGACCTGAGCATAGATCAGTCCGCCAAATACACCCGTTCAGCTCGTCCGATTAACTCAATGCCCCTCAAGGAACGCCGCTGCCTGATCCAGCAACAGCATGGGATTTTCGGCCTTGTGTATATCAACCGACAGCAACTGACGGAAACGCCGTGCGCCGGGGAAACCCAAACCAAGCCCGAGCATGTGCCGAGTGACATGGTGCATGTTGCCACCGCTGGCAATATGCGCCGCAATGTACGGCCGCATCGACTCCAACGCATCGTAACGACTGATAACCGGCGCAGTGCTGTCGAACAACTGCTGATCAACATGCGCCAACAGATACGGGTTGTGATAAGCCTCACGGCCCAGCATGACGCCGTCGAAGGTCTGCAAATGTTCGCTGCACTGCTCCAGCGTCTTGATGCCGCCGTTGAGTACAATCTCCAGGTCAGGAAAGTCAGACTTCAGTTGCGCGACCACGTCATAACGCAGCGGCGGAATATCGCGGTTTTCCTTGGGAGACAGTCCTTCGAGAATCGCGATACGGGCGTGAACCGTAAAACTCCCGCAACCCGCCTCCTGAACCTTGCCAACGAAATCACACAACTCGGCGTAGCTGTCGCGGCCATTGATACCTATCCGGTGCTTGACCGTAACCGGAATACCAACCGCATCGCGCATCGCCTTCACGCAATCCGCCACCAACTCAGGATGCGCCATCAGGCACGCGCCGATCATGTTGTTCTGCACCCGATCACTCGGGCAACCGACGTTCAGATTGACCTCGTCGTAGCCCGCCTCTTCAGCCAGCCGGGAACAGGCAGCCAGGTCCGCCGCCGTGCTACCGCCCAACTGCAACGCCAGCGGGTGCTCGGTCTCGTCATGACGCAAGAACCGCTCGCGGTCGCCGTGCAGCAAGGCACCGGTGGTGACCATTTCGGTGTAGAGCAAGGCATGCTTTGAGAGCTTGCGCATGAAGTAGCGGCAATGGTGGTCGGTCCAGTCCATCATCGGTGCAACGGAGAAGCGGCGGGACAGCGAAAACGCTGAATTCTCAATGTTTGCTGGGGTATCTCGTTTTTCGCTGATCATAATTACTGGTCTTTTATACAGCTATTTTTACCCGTTTTTGCTTGTTTTTCATGAGCGGTTGCTACAATGTAGCAAATCGATTCTGAAATGTAGCAAATGAAATGGGCACGATCACAGCACGGAAACGCAAAGACAAAAGCACTGGCTTCACAGCTCAGATTCGGATCAATAGGGTCGGCCTGCCAGTTTATCAGGAAACCCAAACCTTCGACCGTAAGCAGGTTGCCCAAGCCTGGATCAAGAAACGTGAAGCGGAGCTGACAGCACCTGGTGCTATCGAACGCATAAACCGCAAAACCGTCAGCATCAAGCAGATGATTGATCGATACCTAGACGAGTACGAGAAGGTTCGCCCTATAGGAAAGACCAAGCGGGCAACCCTTACTGCCATCAGCGAGAGCTGGCTGGGAGCGGTGGCGGACTCAGCTTTGACTAGTCAGAAACTGGTTGAGTACGCGCAATGGCGAATGGGCAAGGAAGGTGGAGGCGTCCAGGCGCAAACTGTGGGCAATGATTTGTCGCACCTGGGAGCAGTACTGTCTGTAGCAAAGCCAGCATGGGGATATGACGTTGCGCCTCATGCAATGTCGGATGCGCGAATCGTCCTGCGTAAGCTGGGAATGGTCAGCAAGAGTAAAGAGCGTACTCGGAGACCTACAAAAGACGAACTCGCCGCCCTGTTCACGCATTTTTTTGAGATGCAGATACGTAAGCCATCTTCGATCAATATGCCTAAAGTTCTGGGGTTCGCGATATTTTCCACGCGAAGGCAGGAAGAAATCACCCGCATTCGCTGGGACGATCTGGATGAAAAACGCCAGGCCGTGCTTGTCAGAGACATGAAAAACCCTGGACAGAAGATAGGCAACGACGTCTGGTGCTACCTGCCTAACGAAGCATGGGCGATCCTGCAAAGCATGCCCAAAGGATGCGCAGAGATTTTTCCCTATAACTCAGACTCGATCTCTGCCGCATTCACACGAGCTTGTAAGTATCTCGAGCTAAAAGATTTGCGCTTTCATGACATGCGACATGACGGCATAAGCAGACTTTTCGAAATGGACTGGGACATCCCCAGGGTATCGAGCGTATCAGGCCATCGTGACTGGAACTCTTTACGACGGTACACGCACCTACGAGGACGCGGCGACCCCTACCTTGGTTGGGAGTGGCTTAAGCGTATTGTGGATGCAAAAGTCGACCTCGGTGCACGTACTGAATATCAATCAACTGGCGAAGAGAAGAAGGCTGTCAGCCAAAAACTCCGATCTTGATAGCTCGCAGGATGGGTAGTAAGTTAGGATATGCTCTCAATTTTTAAAGCAGGAAGCTGATATGTCTTTTGACACATTTATGCAGGTAGAGGGTGTAGAAGGAGAGTCTCTGGACGACGCCCACAAAGGCTGGATAGAACTACTGTCCTACCATTACGACGCAGTTCAGTCGGTCAGTACAACTGCCTGTTCTAGCGGCGGCGCGACTGCAGGAGGCGTGACTCTGGGCGACCTTAGAGTGAGTAAATACATAGATAAAGCAACACCCAAACTATTTGAACTTTGCTGCCGCGGCTCGCACATCAAAAAAGTAACTATACGGGTACACCGCGCAGGCACCGAGAAATTTAAATATCTAGATATTGTTCTTGAAGAAGTGTTGATATCAACGGTTAGCGGTAATGGCGCGGAACATGCCGGCCTTCCCAAAGAAACGATTACACTAAACTACGGCCGCATAAAACTCGAGTACTCACAACAGCGGCGCGCTGATGGCGGCAGTGCAGGAATAGTTTCAGGAGGCTGGGACAGAACCGCCAAGAAACCTTTCGCCTAGCAGAGAACCATATTCAACATAGTAACTCAGAGCAGGCCCGCACCTTTGCGGGCCTAACTATGCCTACCAGTAGAAAAACAACACTAGACACATCAAGACAACTGTTGATATAGCTTCTTTTCTAGACAAAGCCAAACCGATAAAGATCTGCGAAACTATCAAGATAAAAACAAGAAGACCTCGAAACGTTTCCCGATTACCGGAATCATCTTCCAATGGCATTAGTGGTACATCTTGAGGTAACGGAGCCATTTCACTCGGCTCCATCCAATCATATGGCGACCCTTGAGTCCAAGCGTAAAACAGCAAACATGTAAAGAATATAAAATAAAGTACAACCCTGAGCAGAATATATTTTATCTTCATGATCTCACATCATCAATTTGTTATAGCGAAGCCAATGAGTCACAATAAAGTTTCCGTATCTAGTATCCTTCTTAATATCTTCAAGAGACGGACCCGTGCCCCGATTATAGCGAGCACCGATTATTCTGACCTCGTCCATACCGATGGATGTAAAATGATCATGATCAGCAAGCATACGCAAATGCCTAGCTGCAATATCGATATTATAAACATCATTCTCAATACAGTTTGCCAAACTTCGCAACTGGCTAATATCCATTTTCTCAGCATCGAGCCCCAACGTGATCGCCGCCGTGCGCAGCTGTATGCTAACCCAGCCAAAGCTAGTCTTTCTTTCCGGAGTCGAGATATTTAACGGATCATGAGCCCTAATCTCAAACATTACTCTGTCGACTATATTCGGATCCCCCGCAGCTTCAATCCAACAAACTCCGGCTAACAGCTCTACGGGAAGTGAATATTTTACTGCCGCAGCTTTTATATACTGTTTATTATGAACCAACCAAGCATCTTTAAAACGCTGTATAAAAGGAATACCTCCGCCCAGAATCGCTGGAAGGCCTTTCCATATTGCAAAATCAATAGGAGTCCAAGTGGGACTATTATTGGACTCTGGTGTGCAAAACTCGTTCATATCCACTCATCCGTGACTTAGCCTGCGTAAGCATACTGTATCACCATACTCAATCCTCAGTGTAGTATCCGTTAGCCTACTTGAAGGTGGAGATCAGAACAAACCACCAAGCTCGGCAGGCTCCCAATTCATGATAACCAGCTCACCGCTGACATCAGCCTTTCCCTTTCTCTGGTTTGCCGTGCTGTAGCGAATGTCGACCGTTTCAAAATGGAAGCCTTCAAACACACGTCGTATGTCAGGGTGGTCATTGATACTTACCATCACCCGTCCTTTGCACCGGCGCATGAAATCGGCCATACGCTCATAGTTCTCAAACGGAAAATCCACACCGTACCCGGCCGTCTGCCAGTAAGGCGGGTCCATGTAATGGAATGTGTGAGGCCGGTCGTAGCGCTCTGCGCAATCCAGCCACGGCAGGTTCTCCACGTACGTACCCGACAAACGCTGCCAGGCCGCAGAAAGGTTCTCCTCGATCCGCAGCAGGTTGATGGCCGGCCCGGTCGTGGCGGTACCGAACGTCTGCCCGCTCACCTTCCCTGCGAAGGCGTGGTGCTGCAGGTAGAAGAACCGGGCTGCACGCTGGATGTCGGTGAGGGTTTCGGGACGGGTCATCTTTTGCCACTCAAACACCTGGCGCGAGCTGAGTGCCCATTTGAATTGGCGGACGAACTCTTCAAGGTGGTTTTGGACGACGCGATACAGCGTCACCAGATCGCCGTTGATGTCGTTCAAGACCTCAACGGGGGCAGCCTGGGGACGCATAAAGTAGAGGGCCGCACCGCCAGCGAACACTTCGACGTAGCATTCGTGGGGTGGGAACAGCGGGATGAGACGGTCGGCCAGGCGGCGTTTGCCGCCCATCCAAGGGATGATGGGTGTAGACATGGAAAGCAAGACCTTTACTGTATGTATGAACAGGTGCTAGGCTCGCTCCGCTTTGTGCACGAAGCGAGAGCCTTGGCTGGACTTGCAGGGGCTATCTGCGGGGACGGCGACCAGCCTTGATGTTGACGCATCTAGGCTGGTCGCTCTTTTAGTTTGCGGCTTTAAGTCTGTTGACAATCAGTCTGGCAAGACAAGTCAGATGCCTTGCTACACAGGGCTATGAACCGCCCCGGGTTTCTCGGAGACTCCAACCTTTGAGAGGATGGAGCGATGAAAAAACTACCGAAGTATTCCCCAGAGGTCCGTGAGCGGGCCATCAGGATGGTTTTCGAACACCTTCCTGAGTACGAGTCGCAGTGGGCCACCATCAGTGCCATTGCCCCCAAGATCGGCTGCACGCCCGAGACATTACGGCTGTGGGTTCGCCAATCTGAGCGCAACAGCGGCCAGCGTGATGGGCTGAGCACAGTCGAACGTGAGCGAGTCAAGCTCTTGGAGCGTGAGAACCGTCAGTTGCGTCAAGCTAACGAGATCTTGCGTAAGGCCTCAGCCTATTTTGCCCAGGCGGAGCTCGACCGCCCATTCAAACGATGAAGACGTTTATTGATGAAAACCGCCAGTCTTACGGGGTCGAGCCGATTTGCAAGGTGTTGCCAATCGCCCCGTCGACGTACTACCGGTACGCTGCTCAGCAGGCTGACCCCAGCCAGCAGTCAGCGCGTGCGCAGCGTGACCAGGAACTGGGTGAGCACATCCAGCGAGTCTGGGATGAGCACTTCCAGGTATATGGCGTGCGCAAGGTCTGGCGACAATTGCTGCGTGACGGACTGCAAGTCGCCCGCTGTACGGTGCAACGTCTGATGGGAGAGCTGGGCCTGCAAGGCGTGGTACGCGGCAAGCCCGTCAAGACGACGGTCAGCGACCAAGCCAGGCCGTGCCCGCAGGATCATGTCAACCGTCAGTTTGTGGCTGAGTGCCCGAACGCCCTATGGGTATCGGACTTTACCTACGTCAGTACCTGGCAGGGTTTTGTTTACGTGGCCTTCATCATTGATGTCTTTGCCCGATTCATCGTCGGTTGGAAGGTGTCCAGTTCAGCGCGTACCGATTTTGTACTCGATGCACTGGAGCAAGCCCTTTACGCCCGTCGCCCAGTCAAGCAGGGTGGACTCATTCACCACAGTGACCGTGGCGTGCAGTACGTGTCCATTCGCTATACCGAGCGTCTTGTCGAAGCCGGTATTGAGCCATCGGTCGGGAGTGTCGGTGACTCTTACGACAATGCTTTGGCTGAGACCATCAATGGTCTTTACAAGGCTGAAGTGATTCATCGACGCTCTTGGCCCACACGGGGGGCGGTGGAGCTGGAAACCCTGAAATGGGTGGACTGGTTCAATCACCGCCGCCTGCTGGAGCCAATCGGTCATATTCCACCGGTCGAAGCAGAAGCAATCTATTATCAGCAACTCACCGAGTCTGCCCAGGTGGCATGACTCAAACAAAAGGGTCTCCGAGAAACCCGGGGCGGTTCACAGCAGCCACAGGCTGGGGTCGGGGTTCCGGCTTCGGCTCAGGTTTGGCCTCGACACTCAGACGCTCGGCCACAGGGGCTTTTGCGTGACCGGTGTCGTCGAACAGACCGGCTTGAGCCAAGGCATTTTTGAGCCTGCCCCAGTCATGTTCACCGTATCGATGCAGCCCCAGGTAATTAGCCATCGCCAAGCTGTACACCAGCAAGTCCAGCGCTTCGTTGCGCTCTGCCTTGCCCTTCACCCACTCGATGCGCTTGAAGCCTTTGACATAGCGAGTAACCTTGCGCTCGGCCACACATTGGGCGAAGAAGTCATCGGGCAAATCCTTGGCGAAGTGCAACGCGCCCGGCCCGCTTTCCAAATGGTAGCGGTTGTAAATCCAGTCCTTTGCAGTGTCGGTGCCGACCATCCACAGCTCCGCACCGTTGCGCTCGGTCTGACCTTTCCATGTGACGTCTACCAGTGAGGGCCGTTGAGCGATAACCGGTTTGCCGGGTTTGCTTGCGCCTTTGATGGCGAAGACATTGCGCCAGCGTCGAACGCGACAGAACTGATACACCTCGTGAGTGTGGTGCCCCCCTGAGTCGACACCCGTTGCCAGGATCGCCAAGCTCACGCCACACGGGTGGCGGTAGCGCTCTTTGAGCTTTTCATCCAGCACTAGCCAGGTGCGATCATCGGAGGGATCGCCCATGATCACTTGGAAGTCAACGATCCAGCGCTCCATGCCTTCGCCCCAGCCAACCACCATCATTTCCAGACGGTTGGCCTGCACGTCGACAGAGGCCGTGAGCGACAGAACACCGGCAGGCATAGAGCCCAGCACGTAGTTTTCCTGCAGGGCTCGGGCTTGCAGCACGGCTGCTTTGGTCTGCTCCTGAGCGCTGTCCCACACCTTGGCAAGACGGGTGTTGTAAAACACCTGCATCGGTTCAAGGTCGCCGCGATCCTGGGCCTTTTTGGCCTTCTCATATTGCTTGGCGAGCGTGACCCAACTCGTCCAACCGAGTGGTGCATACAGCGCATTGAGATGAAAACCGACGGTCTCTCCGTCGCCCTGGGCATGTGAGCGCCATTCGCCACGGGCGAGCATGTCCCCCTTGTGAAACTCCTCGATCAGGACATCGCAGTCAGGACCGGCGCACTGGTAATGGACGGTGCTAAAGTCCGGCGAATACAGCAGGCGCTCCCACTCCAGCGTCTGCATGTGCCCACATGTAGGGCATGGCACGTAGTAGTAGCGCTGGTCGCTGGTCGAGAACAGGTCATCGATACGCGAAGCGCCTTTAATGGTCGGCGAGCTGGAGAAGTAGAACTTGGCGTTGCGCCCGAAGGTACTGCCCCGCGTTTCGGCCAGTTCTATCGGATCACCCTCTTGATCGACATCCACGTCCCAGCGATCCACCTCATCACCGTAAACAAACCGTGCCGAAACTTCGGAAAGGTTGGCTGCAGAACCGGCCGTGGTGGCGTACAAAGATCCGCCCTCGAACTCTTTGGTGTCCATGGTATTGCGAGCGTCCCGCGAGCGCGGTGAAGCCACACGTTCGCGCAGAACGGGAGTCGCTTTGATGGTTTTGCTGATCCGCGATGACACACGCTTTGCCAGAAAGAGGCTAGGGAGCAATGCCAGAATGTTCGATGGCGACAGGTGGATCAGCGCGCCGATCCAGTTCAGCGCAATCTGGGTTTTCATCAACTGCGACGCCACCATGGTAACCACCCGCTTGCACGGGTGAGCCGGTGACAGACATCGCATTGGCTCACGCGCATAAGGCGTGCGGGCCGTCCGGTATTGGCCGGGCTCTGCTGCGCCAGTGTTACGCGGGATGCGCATGTACTCATCGGCCCATTCATCGACCCAGAGTTCCGGGTCGGGCTCAAGCCCACGGCAATACGCTTCGCGGTAAACCTCGGCACCGTCTGCATATCCAGTGGGCATAGGTTTATTTCTCGGTCATGGCATGTTCAAGGTCAGCGGTGGTCATGCGAATAGCATCCTCAAAGACGCGGCGGAATGCTCCCGTCAGGTGTTTTTCGATTTGCCACGGGTCGGTCATTGCAGCCAGCTCGGGAGCCAATTGGGGAGAGAGGCCGAACATGAGGTCGCGCACGGTACGGCCAGCGGTGAAGGCGGCTTTTGAAACCGCTTCCCGCAAAACCAGATTGCCTTGGACCTTATGAAACTCAGACTCGGCCAGCCGCCCGAGGTAGTACTCGCGATGCGCTCTGGACTTCTGAAAGTCCGGGCCTTTGCTCGGGGGCTGCACCGCAGGTGTTTCGGCGCTCGGCGAAAGCTCGCTGTAGACACCGCGATCAATACGACCTTCTTCATGGCGGGCCGCGACAGCGGCTTTGCTGGGATCAGCGGATTCGGCCAGCAGCGCTTCGGTTGCTTCCAGATCCACCTTCCCGTCCGGCGTGAGAACCAAGCGTTCCTGCTTTGCCAGTTTGGAAACGTAGGATTTGGCCCAGCCGCGCCGTGCTGCGAAGTCCGACTTGCTGATCACTGTCATGCTGAAATGTCCTGTTCACCCAATGAATATGGGGTGTTCACCTGTTCACCGCAGTTCACTAAGCTGGTGAACCGTCCGCTAACCAAATCCCGCGAGTCCGCAGCCCCGTATACCCCGAAATACCCCAGGGTCCCCCGCCACCTGGGGATTTCCGGGGGAACTCCAGCCGAAAAAATCGCCCTGCTGCCCTCCTGACCGAGGACAGGGGTCGCCCTACTTGCTCTGGCTGCGCAGGATCTGCGCGTCGACCTGATCGGCACAGGTGTCGAGCAGCTTGATGGCCTGATCCTTCAGCTCCCAGACGTCGCCGTTTGAACGAAGGTCAGCCTCATCGGCGTTGACGCGTTCGCAAGGGATCAGCTCAGGGGGTTCGATTCGGACTGCTGATGTTTTTGTTATCACTGCTGGCTTTGCCGCGCAGGCCGTCAGGCAAAGGCTGAGAAGCCCAATCACGAACAGGTTTGCTGGTGCGTTTGAGATCATCGAAGTCTTTCCTCGCCCGTTTGGCTTTGTCTTCACTGGCCTTGAGCCGCTTGTTCAGATCGATCTGGTAGTCAGCATTACGCTTGGCTTCTGCCCGTAGCGTGGTGATGGTCGCCTCGCTCTCTTTGTTGGCAGCGATGGCTTCGTTCTTGCTCTTTGTTTCAAGTTGCATGGCGCCGGTGATGGCGACGACCCGGTACTGCTGAATGCCGACAAGCAACAAGCCCACCAGCCCGATGATGATTGCAGCAGCGATGGCTTTCATAGGGAATCCACCTTGCGGCCAATGAATCGGGTAACCAACTCGCGAATGGCCGTGACGCCGAGAAAACCAATCGTTCCACCTGCAGCCACCGAGAGGCTGGGCGGCCAAGTCATCCATTCAATCAGGCTGGAAGCAACCAGGCTCAACGCGCCGCAGATCAGCGCTTCAAAGAAGATCCGACGCTTACTGGTTTCTTTGGCGTCGTAGAGGATGCGCAGTAGAGAGACGATGATTGCCATGATCGCGCCCTGCCATAGTGGATTGGAGAGGGCCATCCAGACGTGCGCCCATAAGTCGGGGTTCTTTTCGGGCATGGTGCGCATCCGGTTACCACCCTTCGGGGTGAGCTAAAAACAAAAAACCCGGCGCAAGGGCCGGGTTTGGGGGGTAGTGCGTGTGCCGCTGCGCGGTCGCACCTATCGAAGATGACTACTTTTTACAGGTGGATTCCGGTGGCAGCAAGCCAGAATTAATGCCACCGACGAATATGTAGGCAACACAGCACCAACGCCCCGGCAATGTAGGCGAATACCCTCACTCGGCTATTCGCTTTTTTGCGCATGTCCCACTGTCCCACTAGGCTAGAGACAGGTGGGACGCTTGAAGCCCCCGAAAACAAAGCGTTGTCCCACTGTCCTACCTTTATTGTTATTTCTCCGTGTAAAGAGAGAGTATTTAAACGCACGCTGACGCGCGCATAGCGCGTGATGGTGCCCGCTACGCTACATGTGGGAATGCTGGTTAAAGGTGGGACAGTGGGACGGAGCAACGCAGACGGGGCTGTAACCCGTCCCACCACGTATATAGGCAGTGGGACGAGGTAGGACAAGCGGGAAATGGCGAGAGCCCTCAAGCAGCCTTACCCCACAGCAGCCCTTGAATGCTCAGGTGTGCTTGATGCAGCCGGTCATAGTAGGTCTGCCGACTGCAACCGCAGTGGGTGATTTTTTGATGCAGGAAACTGTCGCTGTTGCAGTAATGCTCACGCACGACCAACGCCAGCTCGGGTGCCAGGTGCTTGTTGACGATCAGCTCTATGTCGGCAGACTCATCCAGCAGAACACGGCTGCCCCGCGTACCGCGTATCAGCTCCCCTTTGCACTCCATCAGCATGGCGATCATATTCCCGCCTGCAGCGGTTCCACCCGACGCAGGGGAATGCAGGTCTTCAGCCCAAAGTTTCAACATCGCATCAATTCGTTTAATCATCGAAGCACGGCTCATCAAACTTCTCGACAACCAGATCTGACGAACGCCCCCATGCTGCCGGTTTCTTGTAGACCCATTGCCGCAAGCCGCTTTTCGACAGCACAGAAGAACGCGCCCGCTTCCATCCCAGGCGATGCATGATTGCGCCGACGCGCATCTGTTCTGGCTTGCCCCAATGCCCCGCATCCAGTTTCAAAGCGGTGCCCAGCAACTCGTTGCCGCTGGTGGTTTCACCGATCTGCGACTCTTCCAGCCAGTTCAGAATCAGCCCTTCCCACTCGTCGACCACGAACCGCTCGTCCTGTGCCTCGGCGAACATGGATGACTCGTCACGATTGACCCACCAGATCTCGCCTGCCTGAAAGCAAAACATCGCCTCAGCCCACAACTGATCACGCATTTCACGCAGCTGCTCAAGTTCGACCTTCGTACACGCAACAGGCCAGTAGCGTCGGTTGCCGGTCGCGTCCTTAAGGTATTCCTCTTGGTTGGTCGTACCCACGAAAACACACTGGCGTGGCACGTCGTTTGTTCTCCGGCCATAGCTTTCTCGGTAGGTGTCTGTCGAAGCAGAGAAGAACTGCTTGGCCTTGGTACTCTCGGCTTTGTTGAAGCTGTCCAGTTCACCCAGCTCGACAATCCACTTGCCACGAATGGCCTGAAAGCCATCCTTGTCGCCGAGCGCAAAGGGGGTGTCCATGAACCAGTCGCCCCCGAGGATACTCATGGCGGTTGATTTACCAGCGCCCTGTGCGCCTTCAAGAATCAACACCGAGTCAGCTTTACAGCCAGGCCGCATCACCCTTGCGACCGCCGAGATCATCCACCGCTTGCCGACCTTCTTGACGTACTCAGAGGGCTCTACCCCCATAACATCGATGAGCCATTGTTCCAGTCGCGGCACTTGATCCCACTCAAGCTTCTGCAGGTACTCACGCACTGGGTGGAACGCATGGTCGTGAGCGACAATGCTCACCGCCTCAATAACGCTAGAAGCTTTGACCCGAAGGTTGTAAACCTGAGCCAGCCACTTCATGACCCGCATATCATCGATATCGGCCCAGTCGCCAGTCCCACCGCCGTAGGGCGCGGCCCGCAACTTGACGATCTTGGAGCTGAATGCGCTGAAGCTGATCACTCCGGCCCAGCGTTCGTCGTTGCCGAGTATCAGTTCGATGTTCTGCATGTGAGCGATGAGCGCGCCGTTCTCACTGCGTGCCAACTGGTCTTTCCAACCGCCTGCCGCAGGTGGCCTGACGACCGCCAACACCTGACGGCGGACCGCCTCCAAGCCCTCTGCGACATGCAGATCATTGAAGTCAGTCCATTTGTCATGACGCTCAACCGAGAAGATAGGCGCAACCACCTGGCCACCAACGATCAGAGCCGCGTTGTTGGCCTTTTCTTCGCCAGGGTTCCAAGGCTGTCCATTCGGGCGTCTGGTTTTCCAATCATCGTCGCGGCAGATGATTATCGGTCGACCAGGGAGACGGTCACGCATCAGCTTCGCGACCGCGAGCAGGTTGCCTGCATCAAAAGCAATGGCGACTCCGTATGAAGTCGCCATGTGCAAGCTAGCGCCGGTGGCGTATCCCTCACAGATCAGTAACGGCTCACCAGGCTCAGGCTCAGGGCCGATCAAATGAAACGCCCCCTCCTTTGACATGCCATAGGGCCAGTAGGATTTGTCGCGCCCGGTATCCTGTTGCTTTTCCGGGTAGATCACTTGCAGGCCGACTATCTGATCGCGGGCGTTGCTCATCGGGACCAGCACAGCGCCTGAACGCGGCGCGTAATGAACACGAAACCCGACGATCTGCTTGCGATCCAGATAGGCGCTTTTGCCTTTATCAGGCATGCGTTTGAACATGCCCGCCGCCCGACTGGCCGCACGACGGGCAGCATTGGCGGCGACCTCAGCTGCGCGGCGCTTTGCGTCCTCCTGACGAGCGCGCATGACCTCACGCTCTTCAGGCGACATTCGTCCCGCTTTCACCTTGATCTTTTGTGTCTCACCCGAACGCCAGTCGCCAAAACTGCCGAAGATCAGCGACTCGTTCTTTTCGGTCCGATGCTCGTGAATGACATACCAACCGTTCTTTTCCTTTCCCTTGTCCTGGGATGTCTTACAACGGGTCAACTTGCCGAACACCAACGGTTGAGCAGGCTCAAGGCCATAGTCAGCGAATTGCCCCAGCACCTCATCGAGCATGACGGGCCTCACGCAATTCCAGCAGGGATTGGCAGGTCAGGCATTGCGTACAACCGGGCAAGGCCATCCGTCGTGCATCGGGAATAGCCTCTTCACAGGTTTCGCAAAAAAGAAACGAGTGAAGCGTGAGTACAGGTTTGGCCGCACGCCGAGCAGCGAGGGCTCGGTCTATGCGCTCTTGCACCAGGTCGTTAGCAAAGTCGGCAATGTCAGCCATGATCAGTACCCCGCGTCGTCTGATTGACGTAGGAGGCGCGGTTGAACAACCCGAGCAAGCCCTGAATGCTGCGAAACACCTGCAGACGTATCTCAGCCAGTTCCTGATCGCTCACGACACCGTCGCCGATGCTCTTTGCCCACGTCTCGGCAAGGTTCGCGACCTGATGAAAGTATTCTGCAATGCCAGTGGTCAACGTCTCCGGCATGTCGTTGGTATAAGCCTCTGCCAACTCCTGCCAAGTCGTATCACCGACCAAGGCATGCACTGCGTCCAGAATGCGCCGATCCTTGGTCAGCTCCAGGATCTCGCCGAACTCCTGAATGTTGACGGTGTGGCTTGGGTGAGTCGGTGAAAGCTTGTGTTGCAAGGTAGTGGGGTTTCTGCCGGTGGTGACAGCAATTGCAGCAGCGCCACCGGGATAGTCCCTTGCAGCATGGTAAAGGGCCAAGTCAAGCGGCAGGATTTCCCGCTGCGCCCGTTCAACACAACTCAGAGCAATTCGGCTCATGGCATTAATCCTTGTAAGTTGCCAGTGCCGCGCAGCATGTAGTGGTGATACATTTGCCGCGTGGCTTGAAAGGGTCCACACGCCGGTCTTACCGGCACCGTGCCGAGGCGAACGATCCGTCGTTCACCTCTGGCGCAACAGCTGCCCGCTCTGTGGTGGAAGAGGCAGCAACTCAAGGCATCCGTGCCTTAAAAACGCGGTGAAGACCGACGGATTGCATGTGGTGTGCCCGTCAACCTTGATCGCGGCCCGGCTCCGCTGTGGTGGCGTGTGCAGGGGGAAACGGGGGCGACTTTATGGTCGCCCTTTTTCTTTTGCCTATGCGGCCTCCGAAGCCAGAGCGGCGTCAGTGATCCCGAAATGCTCCAACACCTCATTCAGAGAGACATAGCCTTCACTCTCGCGCGCCAAGGACTTGAGCAGAGATACGCTAGGATCTTTGCTGGCATATTTGATGTGGATCCGAAGGTAGCTGACAGCTATCGAACAACGAGCTGCATAGGCCGACATTTCATCTGGTCCCATCTGGTGGATGTAGTCACGTAGCATCATCAAAATTACCCCCGCAGACAAAGTTAACCTACAGGGTTGTATTTTTCAATACCAAAAAGAAGATTCACCTCAAAGGTTAATCAGTAGACAATCACCGAATGAAGATTTCAGACACCAGGCTACAAAATTTTCGGCGAATACTGACCGAAAAACACCTTAAATTGGCCGACATCGCTGATCTGCTCGGCAAAGCTCCTGCGCAAATCAGCTCTTTCGGGGGCAGGAATCCAACCAAAGGGATTGGTAATCAGATTGCGAGAGAGATCGAGCACGCCCTAGGCCTTCACAACGGCTACCTTGACATGCCTTTCGGTGTCGGTGAATTTAACAATGCCACTGTCCTTAGTCACACCGGTCGAAAGCTTCCGGTCATAGGCTCAATTGCTGCTGGGGCATGGTGCGAATCCCAAGCAGGCTTTGATCACAACGATGCGGAAGAGTGGATTGATGCCCCAGGGCCAGTTGGACCACGGGCGTTTATTCTTCGGGTTGAAGGAATAAGCATGGAGCCTAAATTTTCGGAGGGGGATAAGATAGTAATCGATCCTTCTTTAGACGCTTTGCCAGGACATTTTGTAGCTGCCAAGAGAACAAGAGATCAGGCAGCAACTCTAAAGCAATTAAAACAAGAAGGGAGTGAAAGGTATCTGTTTGCTTTAAACCCAGACTGGCCCGAGCGCATCATCAAAATGACAGAGGAATGGACGATATGCGGTAGAGCAAGATGGAAAATCTCAGACCTATAACGTCCGCGCCTTTAGTCATCTAATAAGAGCCTCTATACTTTCTGTATGTATAGTTCGCCTGACCCTTAGATGCAAGGAGTGAGTTTTTAATATTTCCTTTTGAAGCTTTTGTATAGCAGGTGAAGAAATCGGGGATCTCGTACAAATTAGATATCCATACTTTTTACCTACCCGCTTGCTAAGAGCATTAGCAGAAATACTTAACTGCTTAACTCCTTCAAGCACATCAGAACCTTTCAGCTCTATAAAAACTTCTATGTTAGTCTCCTTATCCACAATCATCCAATCGCATCTTTTGCCTTCAATAACTAAACCCCCATCTACCTTTGTGCGCAAGAGCTCTCGCCTAGCCGGATTACTTATATGCATAACCGACCTTCTTTCACTAAAGGTCTCGATACTATTAGAAGTATTCGTAGTGCAATGACAAGTCATATTAGAAATCCATTTCATAGGTTGCTGAAGCATTGGCCTCTAGCTCAATGAGTTTTTCAAAGCGTGTAGAAAAATACTCGGAAGCCCCATCAATAGCGTCAGCCTGAATCAATTGGTACTCATCATCCATGATAGACGTTACAGCACCGTCAAGTACCATATATGCGGAGATATCCTCATATCGAATATGCTGCTCAGCAGGGATAACTTGATAGACGTCAGAGGCGTCATGCCCAGCAAACGCTCGCACTGCATTATCAGCTTGAATAAGGTTGTTGAAGGCGGTCAGTATGTAAGGGCTATGCGTAGTAATCACGAAATCACCATGATTAATTTCAGCATTGTAAGCTGCGGCAATCAACGATACCACTTGACCTTGAGCAATAGGGAACAAATGAGCTTCGGGCTCCTCTATCACGAAGCTTCTAACAAATGCTTTAGATGAAAGATAAGGCCAAGTCGATAGGACTATAGCCATTGGTAAAACCTCCTGCTGACCCGAACTGGAATGTGACAGGCCGATTCGGCCTCGCGACCCTAGAATCCAGTCTTGGCCTTTTTCATAAACATAGGTACCACAAATTAAATCCTCTACTGTTTTATGGACGCTCTTGGGCCGCCCCCTAGAAGCCTGCCTGAGAAAAGCTGAATCCCTTGTATTTTCGTATATCGAGCCAAATTCTTTAAGAAAAAAATCAATTGGAATGTTTGATGAAATGAAAGAAAACAGGCTTTTCTGTAAGTTTGCAAAAAAAGATCGACCCGCAGGAATATAAATTGTTTGCTCCAGCCTAGAGAATTTGCTGTCGCCGGATAGAACTGATGCCACAGCTTGCCGCACTAATCCTGTGGTGTTGGGCCGATTGCGGACCCCCATGTCTGAACCAAAGTCAACGTCCCTATCGGCCTTAGCCAATTTTCTACCAGCAGCAAGAGCCTTGTTTATGCTACCAGTGTAAGTTATCGAAAACTTGAATTTCGCCCCTACTCTTTCATTTTCAATAAAAATTGCTTAATCTTTATTATCATAAACAATCAAAAAAGCATTTTTCTCCCAAGCATATGCAGGGAAAATTTTCTCAAACTTTTCTTTGTTAGCCGAATCAAACTGTCTTTTATCATGCGCCTCTAGCGCACTATCAAACACATCTAAAGGAAACTCTTTAAAATAATAAATCAACTTCGAAATTATACTTTTACCCTGAGCCTGGGGCCCTATAAAAATATTAATTCTTAGAAGACGCATTCTCGCGTTTTTTATCGTAAGAAAATTGCTAATGCTTAAACTTTCCAAAATGTCTACCTTTCCGTATGTAGAATAGCCCCTACGATAAATTATTGCCCCTCGATACCACAAGAAAATTCAAAAGCAAGCCAGCGGAAATCGCACGCCCACGAAAAAGAAACCTTTTTGGTTGTTTTTTCTTGACTTGTTAACCCCATAGGTTAACTATTTGCCTACTCTTCCACCACAGAGCGAGGCAACACCATGCGTACCACGGCAACGCTGCACGTCCATCCCAAGGTCATGGACCCCATGCGCGTCTTCGAAGTTCGTCACCTAGCCAACATAGCGGGCTGTACCTTCGTAATCAGTAAGCCTAAAAAGCAAATCCCCAGACACCCTGCACCGCTCGATCCGAATGACGGAGGGCGCGCAGCATGAGCAGATACACGCTCGACGCCAAAACGCTGGCCTTGCTCAAAGCGCAGGCCAGGCTAACAGAAACGTTCAACCACACCATTCGCTCCGAAAAAAGCGGTGCTCTGCCCTTTCGTCTCAAGGTCGAACATGCCTCGGCGGAAACTCAGTTCAGGGTCGAGGTAGGCAACCAACGCCACTCCCTGACGCTGCCAAATACCCCGAAGATGCACCTCCAACTGGCAGCTTTCATCGAGGAGATAGCCAACGGCCAGCTCGATTTAGGCACATCTGCGACAAAGCGCTCCGATGGGAAATACAACGTCCTCGACGAGCAACTGAGTCTGCAAGTCTTCGATCTGGTACGCAGGGGCGGCATGCTCAGCCTGGACGTTGGGCTTGAACAGCCGATCCATGTCTCGATTCATCGCAATAGAACCCGAACAGCAGCTACAACCCTCATGACAATCGGAGTCAGGCAGCCCCGGACCAAGTGCTTCACGCTGTCTGGTCCAGATGCCGAAATCCATGAAAAAGTCGTTGAGTCCATCAATCACCTAGCCAGCATTGCGACTCCCGCGATGCAAGCGGCGTAGGAGGACTGATGGAACGCACCTTAGCTCAGACCGCCAAGCAACTTGGCATCAGCAGACCAAAGCTCATCGCCATGATGCGGGAAAAGGCACTGCTCAATGAACGGAACCTTCCCGCCTATCCAACACGGGACCGCGAGTACATGCGTGTCAAGGACAGTAGCTGGTTCCATCACCAGTTGGGCATGCAGTACAGCCAGTCAACCAAGGTGAAGCAGCCCGGCATACGCTGGCTCGCCGAACAACTGGGGCTGGCTGTGCCTGAAATACCGGCAGACAACCGTGACGTGGCCTAGGGAATACGCTCGCCAGATCGTCGCGCTGCATACGCGGGAGGAACGCAATGCAGCGCTTCTTGAGGTTCCTGAACACCTGCGCGAGCTCACCAAACGGCACTGCCTGAACAGCTGGAACCACCCCAAGCGGAGAAGACCGAATGAACCAAGAAGCGATTGACCATTTGCTGCTCGACTTGCTGCGCATTCCTCCAGAACAGCGCACTCAGAATGATGTTGCAACTGCTGTTGCTGACATCAACGCAGCCGCACTACTTGAAGCTGTTGCGGCAACGCCATTGCAGCAGGAGCAAATCAAGTTGCTGGCCATCACTGAGTTTTTGGCCTGCGCACTTCAAATGGTCGAAGCCCATGTCACGCTTGAACTACATCCTACTTCCCGATACCGGACGCCCCTCACCCTCACCATGCGTCGACCTGACGCGGGCTACGTGTTTGGACGCGGAGATACCGCACAAGAAGCCCTCATGGACATCCACGACTACATCCCCAATCCAAAAGAAGCTGCAGCATGAAGGACAACAGCCAGAATCCACTACGTCTGATGCCAGCACCGGAAGCGGCCACCGTTGAACTGCTGTATCGAACCTTCGGAGATGTACTCATCCCCCTGGACAAGCTGCGCGAGCAGTACTTCCGAAACCTCAACGAACGGTCGTTTGTAGCGGAGATTGAGAACGGGCGAATCCCGCTCCCGATCACCACCTTGGACACGAGCCGCAAAGCACCGAAGTTCGCGCACATTCGGCACGTCGCAGCTCTAATCGACATCCGCGCATACAAGGCCGATGAAGAGATGGGCAATTCTCAAACTGAATCCGACTCACCGACATAACCAAAACGGCTGCCACCACCAGCCGAGCAACCTCACCAGGAGCACACCACATGACTACGACTCAAATCTGCGTGTTCATCGGACTCATCATTTCAGCCGGCCTGCTTTTGTGGTTTGGCTACATGATAGGGCGTAGCGACGGCATCAAAGTTGGAATCACGCAAGCCGAGCAAGTACCCCGCGCACAAGACGTCTTGGCGATCCATGAGTTTGAAACATCACTAAGGCTGATGCGCACAGAGAATGAGCAATTGGCGCGACACTGCGAAAGACTCCAGCAGGGTATGGCGTTTGGTGCGCAGGAAAGAGACGCGCTGAACGAAATAGCCGAGAAACTGAGAATCGCTGCTGAGACCTTCAGCGCGTTTCGTACCGGCAAAAAGCTGGAGCGTGATTGCCTGACGCTCCGTCAGCAGGCGTTGCGAATGGCTGAAGCGCTCGTATCAGACCAGCAGGTGAACGCAGCATGAACCGACCTACCCGTCTGCTGCGGCTCAGCCCGCAAGCTGCTGGCGACCTGCACCAGCAGCACACCAAAGCTATTGCCGAACTCCGTGCTACGGCCCGCTTTAACAAAGAGCTGAACAATCGACTGAGGTCGATGATTGGCCCTGACGCTTTGCGCACCTTGCGCAAGGACGTCGAGAACGCACTGCTACTGGCCGATCTGGTCGAGGAGAATGACAAGGCGCACGTGCTTTACGTCGTCGGCACAAAACCAGAAGCGTCCGATGAATCAACTTGCAACCAAGCATCGGAGGAAAGCGGCAGTGATCGCTCACAGACTGACCACCAGCCGCAAGCCGCTTTGCTCCGCAACAGTAGTTGGAGCACCACGCAAAAAACAAACAGTCTCTGCTGCGCAGCAGCAGGCATTACTGCTATCCCCAGCAGCACCACCGAAGCGTCTGTACCCCACGAAAAGCTGCGCGAGGCAGACACTCATGATGCAACGCTAATCGCTCAAAATCGCCCGCCCGCGCAGCCTGTGGTGGGGGGTAAGGCCCTGTCGCAGATCTGTGCCAGACCGTTCCAGTCTGAATGTCCCGTGAAAGAGCTGTACCGCTTTCCCAACGATCATGAACCCAGCCTTTCAGACATTGGGCTGAGATGCACGAAGTGCGGCCTGCAGGCCAGCGCTACGGTCGCGAATGTGGTGAAGCCATGAGCCGCACGGGAGCGCGTGACAAAGCGCGCAGGCAACTTACCGAGACCATCGCAGTGTTGAGCGACAGCGTGGCCCTGCTCGGTAAGTCACGCACACTGGTCGGGAATATCGGTACTCCAGATGCAACTCAATACATTGCAGATTTGGATGCCTTTTGCGCCCGTGTCTTTCCTGGCCAAGTACACCAACACCCCGATAATTTGGCCGTCGACAACTTCGCTGCAGCCATGAAAACAAAGCTAGCCGAAGCTCGCGCTAAAGGTCTTCGTGGCTGGAGTGAAACCAGAGTGCAGGATAGAACGCTGGCAGAGATGTTGGTCGGGCATATTCCCAAGGGAAACCCTGGCAACTTCGAGGACATCGCCAACTTTGCGATGATGCTTCATCAGCGCGATGCCCACCCTAGGGAACTGACATTCGCCTATAACGCGATGCTCAGCACAATTCCAACCAGACGGGTTCAGGGCGGGTCCAGTAACATGGCCACGCCCAACACATCGATGGCTAAAGAGCGCCCCATACTATTCAACGGGCCGATGACGCACGCATTACTGGCAGGCCAGAAGACAGTAACGCGTCGGTTGGTGGAAACGCATCCCCGTACTCAACACACGGAGCTTGCCGAGGGACGTGGAGCGCAAACGGCAGGTGTACACACGCCTGATTGCCCTTACGGCCAGCCAGGTGACCGGCTTTGGGTACGCGAGACATGGATACCCTGCCCCGACGCCGGACATGAGTCCTGGAGCAACCACACCTTTAGTTACTCGGCGTGGGTGAGAACAGGCAAAAAAATCTGCGACGTTCCAGCAGCCCTTCGCAAACCGAGGCACTGCATCTACCGGATAGATGTAGCTGGTGACTCCTACGGTTTTAAATGGCGGCCCAGCATCCACATGCCGCGCTGGGCGTCCCGGATTCTGTTGGAAATAACAGATGTAAGAATCGAACGGCTGCAAGACATCACGCCGGAGCAAGCCATGGCCGAGGGAGTACTGAGCTGCCGTAACCATCTGGACCCAGATGGCATTGGTTACTCGGAAGAGGAGCTGTTCTCGATCCTATGGGTATCTCTCAACGGGCACAAGAACTGGAACGCCAACCCGTGGGTTTGGGTAGTTGAGTTCAAGCAGGTGAACCGCCCCGGGTTTCTCGGAGACCCTTTTGTTTGAGTCATGCCACCTGGGCAGACTCGGTGAGTTGCTGATAATAGATTGCTTCTGCTTCGACCGGTGGAATATGACCGATTGGCTCCAGCAGGCGGCGGTGATTGAACCAGTCCACCCATTTCAGGGTTTCCAGCTCCACCGCCCCCCGTGTGGGCCAAGAGCGTCGATGAATCACTTCAGCCTTGTAAAGACCATTGATGGTCTCAGCCAAAGCATTGTCGTAAGAGTCACCGACACTCCCGACCGATGGCTCAATACCGGCTTCGACAAGACGCTCGGTATAGCGAATGGACACGTACTGCACGCCACGGTCACTGTGGTGAATGAGTCCACCCTGCTTGACTGGGCGACGGGCGTAAAGGGCTTGCTCCAGTGCATCGAGTACAAAATCGGTACGCGCTGAACTGGACACCTTCCAACCGACGATGAATCGGGCAAAGACATCAATGATGAAGGCCACGTAAACAAAACCCTGCCAGGTACTGACGTAGGTAAAGTCCGATACCCATAGGGCGTTCGGGCACTCAGCCACAAACTGACGGTTGACATGATCCTGCGGGCACGGCCTGGCTTGGTCGCTGACCGTCGTCTTGACGGGCTTGCCGCGTACCACGCCTTGCAGGCCCAGCTCTCCCATCAGACGTTGCACCGTACAGCGGGCGACTTGCAGTCCGTCACGCAGCAATTGTCGCCAGACCTTGCGCACGCCATATACCTGGAAGTGCTCATCCCAGACTCGCTGGATGTGCTCACCCAGTTCCTGGTCACGCTGCGCACGCGCTGACTGCTGGCTGGGGTCAGCCTGCTGAGCAGCGTACCGGTAGTACGTCGACGGGGCGATTGGCAACACCTTGCAAATCGGCTCGACCCCGTAAGACTGGCGGTTTTCATCAATAAACGTCTTCATCGTTTGAATGGGCGGTCGAGCTCCGCCTGGGCAAAATAGGCTGAGGCCTTACGCAAGATCTCGTTAGCTTGACGCAACTGACGGTTCTCACGCTCCAAGAGCTTGACTCGCTCACGTTCGACTGTGCTCAGCCCATCACGCTGGCCGCTGTTGCGCTCAGATTGGCGAACCCACAGCCGTAATGTCTCGGGCGTGCAGCCGATCTTGGGGGCAATGGCACTGATGGTGGCCCACTGCGACTCGTACTCAGGAAGGTGTTCGAAAACCATCCTGATGGCCCGCTCACGGACCTCTGGGGAATACTTCGGTAGTTTTTTCATCGCTCCATCCTCTCAAAGGTTGGAGTCTCCGAGAAACCCGGGGCGGTTCACAGGTGAAGCCATGAATACATTTTTCCTACTCATGGCTCAGTACGAAGGCCAAGCAGTCATTCCGTTAGATCGCGTTTGTAAAGACTATATGCATTTGACGGTTGAAAAATTCAAACGAAAAAGACTTGATGGCGAGATCGATATCCCTGTGGTGCGCCTGGGAGCCGACAGTCAAAAAGCGGCCTTAGGTGTTCATCTAACAGACCTGGCTGATTACATTGATCGACAAAGAGAAAAGGCAGCAAAGGAGCAAAATCAGCTAATGGGCAGAGTGGCATAACATTCACGAGACGGACATCTGGGACTTCTTATACAGCCGCAATGATGCGGCTGTTGCAGCCTAAAGGCCTGCAAGTTGTTCATACAATCGATTGCGGGCGTCCACATCAGATTGAGGCTCACCCGGAAACGCTCCAGACGATGCCATTCTTTCAAAATGCTCAGTTTCAGGCTTGACAAAACCATTACTCAAACAATGATCTGACAGCCAACGGTACGTCTCACATGCCAGGTGATCTATGTGATCCCTAAAGTATTCGCGACCTATGCAAGCGTTACTTAAAATTAAAGACGCGCCCAAGCGTCGAGCCATGTCTTGTGAGTAAACAGGGAAGGTCTGCGCAAACCTCTCGGTTATATACTCCACCAAGGCGAGAATGTACATCAACATGTACGGCAATCTTGAATACAAAAAAGACCATTGAGTATGAGACTGCAAACCCGAAGAAAAAATAAAGTTTATGTTGTACTGCTCTGTTTTTATAGCTTTGTGATCGGTAAACAAATGCATTGCCTTATTACATACTCCATCAAAGCTGTCTTGCTCAGTTTTGTCATACCTCAACTTAGCCAAATATTCTGCATCAAAACGTCCTGACGCACCAATGAGATTTAGAACATTACTAATACGCCGAGAATGTCCCTCCACCCCACCCGCGTTCTGAGGACGCAATTTAGACGGATCATCAGCGATCAAGGCTGAAAAGGAATTTTTATCTAATACTATAGACTCCAATAAATAAAGACTTTCTTGGATCGGCTTCCTTAACAGCATAAATGATACAGCCAACTTTCCTTTCCTAGAGGCCTCGATTGCTTCGAAAATACAATGCAACATATCTGAAAGCACAGCCGGAAAAGCAAATGTCACAAGAACATCTGCTTCCTCCTCGATACGACCGCTCAGTCTGAGCCAGTCAATTAAATCATCAGCCTCATCAATCGCTTTTTTATCACGATCGCTTTCCAATATTATATCAGTGACGAATACCCCCTGCTTCATACCTGAAACCAGAAGCTGCGCCAGAACATCATGAATATCAAAACAAAGCTTGTACGCAGAATGAAAGATTTCGGGCAGCACAGTATTATGTTCTAAGAGCCTTTTCATTATTAAACCCCGACGCTTCGCTTGACTACTCTAATATCAGCTTCTTACTTTGAGCAGAGAAGCAATACAACTCTGCTCCACATTTTTTAGCAAATCAGTTATACCCTAGGTTCTCTTACCTACCTGATAACCGCAAGCTCTACCATAAGAGTTATGCTGGTTAAACCTCCTACACCAGCCTCGCCTTTCACATTTGTCACCTCTGCCTCACATGTGCAGGCCTATGCCTACCCAGCCCAGTAATACGGTGATTGCCACTATGATTAAAAAACGTATCGAACACCATGCTTCGAAGATACGCAAGCGGAAGTGTTCCACTGAAGCGCTCAGTGGCGCATTGGCCAGCTACAAGCGAGCAGCCGTTAGCTCATCACTACAAATTTGCTACACAAGCTCAAAAATCGATAGAAATTGCAGTATTTTCTGGGCTTTGCAGGTATATATGTCCAATCCATCACCGCGAAGCCACAGACGTTGGACGTTGGACGTTGGGAGACTCGCCGCGCAGCTCTCACGCTGTCACAGCAAGATTGCCTCCCAGCAGCCGGGAACAGAACGGAAGAACCAGGCACCGGGATGCCTCGAAGCCAGCCTAGGCCAACAGGCTCCATCAGCGCCGATCGATCTAGCCGCCCATCGCTTCCATATCAATAGTCGCTCAGTAAATGACCTATCTGGCAGATACAGGGAGACGCCCTGCTCATTCTGAGACGGAAAGGTACCCTGACAGCGAGTCTAAGATGAATTTACTGAGTGGCACTATGCTATCAACAAGGCTAATTTCTGCATTTTCAGCCTGCGCAATAATTACATTGGGGGTTGGGCTCGTAGGCTATACGGGCATAAGCAACCTGGGGGAAAGCGTTGACGGTGTCATAAGCAACAACCTGGTCTCCGTATATAAAACGAGCAACGCACGCGCGAACGCGGTCGCTCACTACCGCGACTTGCATCGTGCCTTATTATTCAAGTATGAAAAAGTAGATCAGGAAAAATACGATTCAGTTGTCCAATCTGTTGCCGACAACCAAAAAGAAGTAGAGCAGCTTTTCAGGGAGTATCGTCAAACACCATTAGCTGAAGACGAGCGCGCTGCGGGAGACCAGTTTGAAAAAGATTGGCCAGCCTATATTGAAGCTGGCAACAGCATGGTGGGGTTGACGACAAAAGGTGACCTGGAGGGGGCAGCTCGAATTTTTGAGCAGCGAGTTGATCCAGCTTACAAAGCTGTTAATGATGAACTGAAACTTATAGTCGCTTCAAACCTTCGTCAAAGTAACGAAGCAGGACCCGATGCGGATACCACTGCCAGCCGGGCCTACTGGTCGCTAGGCACCGGTGTAATCATCGCATTTATAGCTGCAATCGCCTTGGGCCTAATCGTTACACGCTCTATTACCCGACCGCTATCAGCAGCGCTGCGTGCTGCGAAGCAGGTTGCAAGTGGAGATCTTTCACACTCAATTGATGCGCGCGGGAAAGATGAGATAGGCATCTTACTGAACGCGCTTAGCACAATGCAGCTTAACCTTAGGGCCACGATCAAGGAAATTGGCAGTGCGGCCGATCAGCTCGCATCCGCATCTGAAGAGTTGAATGCTGTCACCGAGGAAAGCTCTCGGGGTCTTGTCCGCCAAAATGACGAAATTCAGCAGGCGGCCACCGCGGTTAACGAAATGACAGCAGCGGTAGAAGAAGTTGCTCGCAACGCTACTGACGCTTCCGTAGCCTCTGAGCAGACGAGCCGCAGCGCCACAGAGGGGCGCGATAAAGTGAAAAACGCCGTCGAATCGGTCGGTGCAATGGCAGACAAGATCTCTGATTCAACTGGCAAGGTTGAAGTGCTCGCACAGCGTGTCAACGAAATCACGAAGATACTCGCAGTCATACAGTCGATCGCGCAACAGACCAACCTCCTCGCCCTTAACGCAGCGATTGAGGCAGCCCGAGCTGGCGAACAAGGGCGAGGGTTTGCTGTCGTTGCAGATGAGGTCCGTGCGCTTGCGCACCGGACTCAAGCGTCAACTGCAGATATCGAGGCAATGATGGACCAGGTCCGTACAGGCGCTGAGGAGGCTGTTTCCGCGATGAACAACAGTAAAACTCTCGCTGATGAGACGCGCAAACAGGCTGCCGAAGCAGGCGAGGCGCTGGATCGAATCACCGAGGGCGTTTCAACGATAAACGAAAAAAACCTTGTAATCGCGAGCGCGGCTGAGGAACAGGCCCACGTTGCGCGTGAAGTAGATCGCAACCTAGTCAATATTCAAGATCTTTCCACTCAGACAGCTACAGGAGCGAATCAGACAAATGCCTCAAGCTCTGAGCTTTCACGACTTGCTTCATCCTTTGGAGTACTAGTTGGAAAATTCAAAACTTGATCCGGGTTTACTCTTTTGCCGAATACGCATGTGGTGTGGCAGCGGCGACCTAAGAATCATGATTTCTTCTAAGGATTTCGGGGCTCATGATCGTGGCAAATTTGCTACATTCTGAACCATAGCCCATTCCAACCCCTTTAAAATCTGGGCCTACGTGCAGGGTAGGTCCAATCCATCATCGGGGCGACGGAGAAGCGGCGGGACAGTGTGGTGGCTGATTGGCTAATGGTTGTAGGGGTTTCGTGGTTTTCAGTTGTCATGTGAATTGATCTTTTATGCAGCCGCTCCTACCCGGGTTGATTCATTTTCAGCAAGCGGTCGTCACAATGTAGCAATCGACGCTGGAAATGTTGCAATTTGAGATGGGTACGATCACAGCACGTAAACGCGAAGGTAAAACCACTGGTCTCACGGCGCAGATACGGATTGTCAGGAATGCGCGGCAGTTTAACAGGAAGGCAGGCTGTGGAGTGCAGTAGGTGGCTTAGGTCAAGGGCCAGTGGGGATAGAAGTCAAATTCTGCTCGATATCTCAAATGGTAACTGCTGGCGTTTATCCTTGCGCAGCTTGGTGGGCGCAGCCGGTTACTGGCGAGGAGGTATGTACGAAACCGGAAGTTCGTTATGAAGAAGTCTGACGTCGAGGTGATATGAGCATCACGTCAGAAGTTCATAGCAATCTGCGCCCTCATCGGCATGCGTACCAAAACGGTCTAACCAGGTATTCAGCGTGCAAAGAAGGAGTAGATCAATGATTCGCATGGCGCGCCCCTCTGACGCAAAGGCCATTGCCCAGGTGCATGTCAGCAGTTGGCAAGACGCATACCGTGACCTGATGCCGGCCGAATACTTGAATTCGCTGGAAGCGAATCTGGCTCAGCGTGAATCATTTTGGGTTCGCTCGATTGAATCGGGCGAGCCTTGCGTATTGGTCGCGGAGTTGAACGAGCAGGTGGTCGGCTGGATATCAGTCGGTGCCAGCCGTGACGAAGATATCACCGGGGGAAACGCAGGCGAGGTCATGTCCATCTACGTCCTGGCCAGGTATTGGCAAACTGGCGTCGGGTCAGCCTTGTGGGAAGCTGGCCTGCAGTACTTGGTGAAGCAAGGGTATCAGCGCTTAACGCTTTGGGTGTTGACCCGCAATGAAAGAGCTATCCGGTTTTATCGCAAGGCAGGATGCGTTGAGCAGGCAGGGAGTGAGCGCAACCTCGAGCGTGGGGGTGTGGCGCTGGTAGAGGTGAGGTATGAGTTGCCCTTTAGTCGGTCACGTTAGACGAGACGGAAGCTACCCGGACAACTACTACACGGCGGCACCGTACAAAGGCTTTTACGCGAAGACGCAGTCGATCGAGAAAGACAGATGACACAAGCGCCATCTGTCGGGGGCTCACTCCGCATTCAGCGGAATAAACACCGCAAACGTAGTTCCCAGATCCGCTTTTGATGTCACTTCAATACGCCCGCCATGGGCATCGACGATCTTGGCGACGATGAACAAGCCAAGCCCAAGGCTTGAGTAGGGACCGTTGTCAGTCATTTTCTCGGGCGAGTAGCGATCCATCGGGTTGAAGATAAAAGGAAGCACGTCTTCGGGAATTGGACTGCCTGTGTTGTGCACGGTGAACTGAAGTGTGCCGTCAGAAGCTGCCAGCGTTACCTCGACAGGGTCGCGGCTGTTGCCGTGTTGTATGGCATTGCCAATGAGGTTCGAGAAGACCTGCTCCAGGCGATCACCATCAAAATTGCCAATGACCGGATCGTTGGAAGTGAGGTGAATATCCGCCTCTGGATTGACCGTACGCGATTCGTCAACGATGCGAGCACAGACGGGCTGGATGTCTGTCTGAGTCTTTTTCAACGGAATGCCGGGACCGATCTGTGACCGTGTGAAGTCGAGCAGATCGCCAACGATCTGATTGGCTCGTTTCACGCTTGAGTAGATCCTTGATGCCACCTTGGTCGGCCGCGCGCCCAGGTCATTGGTACGCAACAGCACGTCTGCACCCAGCAATATGGCACTTAACGGTGTACGCAAGTCGTGCCCGAGGATGCCCAGAAAGATATTGCGCGAGGCCTGAACCGCACCGGTATAGCTGGAGATGGATTCCGCGAGAGCCTGATCTATTGCTTCGTTGAAGCGGATCATGTCCTCCATCTGCTGCTGGGTGTCCGAGGTCGCGCGCATCATCCATTGTTTTATCACGCTCGCGCGTAACGCTCGAAACTCCGAGACCACCTGATCGATGGTGAAACCTGACATCAATCGAGTGATCGCATGGCTTTTCGCCGCGGTGTCTTCTTGCGATACGACCTGGCCCTGAGATTTTTCGACCTGTTGCTGCGACGACTGATCAGTCCTCAAATCGGTGGCAATGGCTCGAAGCATCTGCTCGGCGTGATCTCTGAGCTCCTTGGTATCCAGAGGCTCGCCGAGCGTGGACATGGTGCGCGCGAAGTCGGTCCACTCCAGTACAATAGGCTCGATGTTCTCAAGGATGAAGCCCGATAACCGCATAGCAATTAAAACCCGAAAATGAACCCCGCGAATTGCAGATTCGTGGGGCGAGTTAAACACCAACTCCGATCAAAAAGACGGATACATTTGTTAAATGAATTTCACGCAGACCAGAAAAATATCGAGGCCCGGAGCTAATCGGAAAGCGCTTGTAAACGAGCCTGAACTGCGTCGTCAAAAATGATGTAGAGCGCCTCGGCATCGGCGGGACGCAGCTTTCTGCTTGTCTCAAGACCGTGAATGTATTCGATCTGCAACGCCCCTTCGGCCTCCACGTCAGCGCGGGTGCTGGTTGCCTCGAGCGCTCTTACCAGATCACTGATAGCCCCCTGGACAGCCTTGGGGAGCCGTAACTGGTCAAGTTGTTCCTGCATTCGCTCAATTTCCGGGTTAAAACCATAGGGTCGGCAGCAGATCACGGTGAAGCGTGCAATGCAAGGCCATGAGCCCGATCATCGATGAGCTGAAGAGGCGGTGCGCCCTTCAAGAAGGTTTTTCAGGCTGTAGGTCACCACACCCAGAATGATCAGGTCGTCGTGGTCAGTGACATGCAGTGGTGGATAATCCGGGTGTTCGGACTTGAGGATCACGACGTCGCCACGCATGTGCAAACGCCGACACATCTGCCTTGCGTTGAGTGAGGCGACGACGATGTCACCGTGCTCGGCGTACTGACTACGGTCGACAACCAGCATGTCACCGGTGCGCATGCCGCCTCCCTGCATCCCTTCATCCTCGACCCTGGCCAGATAAACGTGCGGCTCACGGACCTCACAAAGCTCTGCGATAGAGACATGCTTCTCGACCACTGACGACCTGGAGCCGACGGATGACAAGGATAGCAAAGGGAGCTTGATGCCCTCTGCCGACAAGGGGCCAAGGAATGTGACACTCATGGGGCGAGCCTTTTATGATTAACTGTATACATATACAGTTAATCGTTTATCAGGCGCCAGGTCAATCTCCACTACCCGACCCATCGACAAATGGCGTGGACTCAACCCGATGCACGGTCAACATCCGCTGACTGTCAGGGCGCCTCACCTTGCGACAAGGGGGTAATCAGCGCCACCGTCAGGTAAAGCCTGGGAGCGATACTCGACAGTTCGATGTACTCATTGTCCGCATGCAAGCCGGCCCCGACAACACCCATGGTTTCCAGCACGGCAGGCTTTGCGCTACCCGGTACGTAGGCGTAGCCCGCATCGGTGCCGAAGCGCATGGCGATCGGCTCGACACTGCGACCGATTTTTTCATAGAGCGTCTGCGCGGTTTTCGCCAGTTGCTCGGAACCCGGATTCCTGGCCAGTGGCGGACGGCCTTTTTCCATGCGCAAGGTCACTTCGGTGCCTTCAACGAGGGTTTTCTTCATAATCCGCTGACCGTCGGCGAGCACCCTGTCGCTCTCGCTCGGATCGGAATAGCGCATGTCCGCCTCGGCCGAAGCGCTGGACGGGATGATGTTGCGCTTCTCACCGCCTTTGACAAGCGTCCAGTTGACGGTCGTACCCTTCCCAGGATCGCCAAGGTCCTTGAGTTGCAGCAGTTGGTGCGCCAACTCGATCGCCGCATTGCGCCCGGCTTCAGGGGCCGAACCTGCGTGTGACGACTTGCCTTTGACGTCGAGGAGCAAGCCATTGATGCCATTGGTAGCGACAGTCACGGCGTCTTTGTCAGGCGGCTCATAGGAAAACACGTAGTCATGCTGGCTAGCGAGTTCGGCTATGACTTTCTTCGACCCGCTGGAGCCGGTTTCCTCGTCCGGATTGAAGAGCACGGTGAGCGTGCCGAAATCCTTGAAATTCTGGTCCTGCAGCAGTTGCAGCGAATGCAGAATCATCGCCACGCCGCCCTTCGCATCTGCCACACCGGGACCATAGGCGCGTTCGCCGTCGAGCCTGAACGGGCGTTTGGCGGCAGTGCCCGGCCCGAAGACCGTGTCGTAATGGACCATTAGCAGAAAGGACCGGGTGCCATTGCCTTTGAACCTGCCAACGATGTTGTCACCCGCAGAAGGGTCTGCCGGCGTGGTGGAAACTTCGGCACCCAATGCCTTGAGACGCTCCACCAGCATCGCGCTGACTGTTTTCAGTCCGGGTGCCTGACCAGTGCCCGTATCAATATCCACGAGTTGCCGGACGGTTTTGAGGTAGGACTGTTGTTCGGCCTGGGCTTTTTTCAGTAACAGATCAGATGGCAGCTCGGCGGCGATGACGCCCATGGAAAACAATGAAAAGCCGATTGCGGCGGTTATGGGGAAACGTCGTGAATGCATGCTGGCTCCTTCAGATCATCGCGAGTTGAACAGCATCTTTACCCCAATGCACTGCTCGACGCCACAAGCGAGTCTCATCAGACAAATATGTATGAGAGTTTAACTGATAGTGATTAGCATTTAATAAAATGTGAAAAATTTGTTAGTCTCGCCCTCCGCTGCCGTCTGTCACGACCTGCCAGCCAGCACACCATCATCCAGGTGTCCCGCCACGTCCCAGTTCCTGCAGGAATTACCCCAATGCTTCGTCCGCTTCTACCTTCGTTGGCCAGCCTTGTGACTCTCGGTCTGTCGGCCGCCGCTCTGGCCAGTCCCGTTCAACTCGATCTGCCTGCACAGGCGCTTTCCAGATCGCTCGCACAGCTGAGCCAAGCGAGCGGTATGCAGATATCAGTGGATGACAAATTGATTGCAAGCAAGCAGGCTCCAGCCATTAGCGGCAGCCTGGAACCGGCTCAGGCATTGAATCAGCTATTGTTGGGCAGCGGCCTAGATACGCAGGTACAGGGCAATGCTGTGAGGGTGTTCCAGCCATCGAGCGGTGGCTCGATGACGCTGGGCAACGTGGACATCAGCGCTCAGGCGGGCATTGCAGGAATGGCCACCACAGAAGGCAGCGGTTCGTACACCACGGGCTCGATGAGCAGCGCGACCGGGTTGCCCCTTTCGATTCGCGAGACGCCGCAGTCGGTAAGCGTGATCACTCGCCAGCGAATTGAAGATCAGGGCATGAACGACCTCAATGATGTCGTCAAATATGCACCCGGCGTGACACTGCGCAAATTCGGCTCGGACCGTCAGCAGTTTCTGGCGCGCGGCTTTACCATCGATAACCTGATGTATGACGGTCTGCCGACCATCGTCAGCACCTTTACACTGGATACCATCTCCGGTGCTGACCTGGCCTTGTACGACCGCGTTGAA
Organism: Pseudomonas sp. Pme6b; assembly: GCF_058129925.1. Classification (NCBI taxonomy): domain Bacteria; kingdom Pseudomonadati; phylum Pseudomonadota; class Gammaproteobacteria; order Pseudomonadales; family Pseudomonadaceae; genus Pseudomonas; species Pseudomonas sp. Pme6b. Next base: position 2,326,015 of record NZ_CM176704.1, on the reverse strand, counting down.
GTGGTACGCGGCGCTACGGGGCTGATGACCGGTGCAGGCAGCCCCTCGGCGACACTCAATCTGATTCGCAAGCGCCCTACTGCTACCCCGCAAGTCAGCGTGACCACCAGCGCCGGGAGCTGGGACCGCTACCGTACCGAGGTGGACGCGTCGAACAGGCTCAACGATTCCGGTACGTTACGTGGCCGGGTGGTGGCAGCCTATGAAACGGGCAACAGTTTTGTCGATGAGCGCGATAAAGAGCGTCAGACGTTCTATGGCGTTCTGGAAGCCGACCTTAACGAGTCGACCACCTGGACCATAGGAGCCTCGAAGCAGCGCGATGATGCAACGTCGGACTGGGGCAGCCTGCCATCCGGCCCTAACGGTGAAAACCTTCACCTGCCACGTTCCACCTTCCTCAGTAACGACTGGGCGTATTGGGACAGGGAAAACGTCAGTGTTTTCACGGACCTGACTCATCGCTTCGACAACGGCTGGAGCAGCAAACTGGCGGCGACCAGAATCTGGGCTGAATCCGACATGTACTCCAACTACCTGACCGCCAGTGGCACCGGTTACGGCCAGGCGGCTGGCGAGTACGACACCACAGACGTGCAGACCAGTCTGGATGGTTCGCTGTCCGGTCCATTCCAGCTGTTTGGCCGGCAGCACGAGCTGATGCTCGGCGTCAGTCGGCGCGAAGAAAAGTTTGATCAGAAAGGCGGCTTTTACGGCTCTACACCGGTCGATATCTACACCTTCAACCCCAATCTCATTGCAAAACCGGACCCTGCCACGCGTACCGCCTACGTCAATCAGAACACCGCCACCGAGGAAGGCGTCTACGCCGCCGCACGTTTCAATCCGATTGATCCATTGCACGTTATCGTCGGCAGCCGGGTAAGCTGGTACGACTATCAGAATCGTTCGGCCAGCAATGGTGACTACAAAGTCATTCGTGAGGTCACGCCTTATGCCGGCATCGTCTATGACCTGAACGATACCTACTCGGCCTACGCAAGCTATACCGAGATCTTCAAGCCGCAGAACCAACTGGACGTGGGAGGCGGCGTATTGGACCCGATGACGGGCGAAAGTTACGAAATCGGCCTGAAAGGCGAATACTTCGACGGTGGTCTGAACGCATCGCTTGCAGTCTTCGACATGACCCAGGAAAACCGCGCGTACGCCATCGTCAATCCGCCAGTCACTTGCCAGCAGCAGAATCGCGTCTGCTACGAAGCAGCCGGTGAAGTGCGCAGCCGAGGGATCGACGCAGAAATCAGCGGCCAGCTGACACCTGACTGGCAGGCTTCCGCCTCCTACACACTGGTGTTGAGCCAGTACGTCAAGGACCGGACCAATGACAAGGGCGACCTGTTTGCGCCCAATCAACCGAAACACCTGTTCAAGGCAGCAACGTCCTATCACCTGCCCGGCAACCTGAACAAATGGCGCGTGGGTGTCGACGTTCTGGCGCAAAGCGAGACGTACAACCGGGTCGGCACCGGTCACTCCGAGCAGGACGCCTATGCGGTTGTGGGACTGATGGCAGGCTACCGCTTCGACGAGCACTGGGACGCGCGGGTCAACCTCAACAACGTATTCGACGAAAAATACTGGCAGGGCATTCCCTTGGCGACCGGTAGCGGCGTTTACGGTGACCCGCGCAACCTGATGGTCTCGCTGAAGTGGTCGCTCTGACTCTTGCACGCTGCAAGCTGCCTGATAGCCGTTAAATTCACATCAAGGGAACAAGCAGTGCGTGCGAGGCTCAAAAACAGTCTCGACAAAGGTATTCACGACAATGCCGTCCCTCAGGGCCTATCATCGGCAGCAGGAAACGCTGCGGCCTTGAGTGGTCGGCAGCGCTCGGGTAATGTCATCCAACCGCACAGGACAGAGCACGCTCATGACTTCCAAGCTGGATCAACTCAAGAAATTCACTACCGTTGTTGCTGATACCGGCGACTTCGGCGCAATCAAAAGCCTCGAACCAGAGGACGCCACCACCAACCCTTCGCTGCTGCTCAAGGCCGCATCCGACGTAAACAACGCTCAGATGCTCGCCGACGCATTCAGCGGTGCCAAGGGTGACATCGGCCTGGCCTGCGACCGCTTTGCAGTCGCCATCGGTCAGGAAATTCTCAAGGTGGTTCCGGGCCGCGTATCCACTGAAGTGGACGCACGCCTCTCGTTCGACACCAATGCCCTGATCGAGCGCAGCGAGCGCTTGATCGGCCTTTACGATGCCGCCGGCATCAAACGTGATCGGGTGCTGATCAAGCTGGCAGCCACGTGGGAAGGTATCCGTGCCGCTGAGAAGCTGGAGAAGGACGGTATTCAGACCAACCTGACGTTGTTGTTCTCCTTCGCCCAGGCAATCGCCTGTGCCGAGGCTGGCGTGTTCCTGATTTCTCCGTTCGTGGGCCGTATCTACGACTGGTACAAGAAATCTTCAGGCATCGACTACGTTGGCGCAGAGGATCCGGGTGTGCAGTCTGTGACGCGCATCTATAACTACTACAAGGCCAACGACTTCAAAACCGTGGTCATGGGGGCAAGCTTCCGCAATCTGAACCAGATCGAACAGCTGGCGGGCTGTGATCGCCTGACCATCAGCACCGACCTGCTCAAGAAACTGGCTGAAGATACCGGTACGCTGGAACGCAAGCTTGCACCGGGCAATGCCGGTGAGGCTCGTCAGAGCCTGACCGAGAGCCAGTTCCGCTGGGCCTCCAATGAAGATGCCATGGCCACTGAAAAACTGGCTGAAGGCATTCGTCAGTTCGCTCGCGATCAGGAAAAGCTGGAAGCGCTGCTCTCCGCAAAAGCCTGATAACGAAAAAGGGCGACACCTTAACGGGTGTCGCCCTTTTTGCTGCCTGTCGTTCAGTGATCAGAAGGACAGACGCCAATGGCGCCTAGCGCTGACCTTCCAGTGCATTGACCAGATCATGGAACGCTTCACGATTCGAGTCGTTAAGGCCCATGAGAATCTTGTGCGCCTCAAGTACCTTGGCCTTTACCACTTCCTCGCACTGATCCTGCGAGGGCAGGTCAGTCAGGCTCTCAGGCCGCGGCAGGGGCCGGTCAACGATGTTGAACACCTGATCAAAGCCCATCGACTGCAACAGGCGCGTGATGTCCTCGTGAGTGGTCACGAGAGTCGGCAACAGTCCAACCTTCTGGCGCGACAGGATCGAAAGTTTGGCCAGCAAGCCAAGCGTGGTGCTGTCAATGCTGCGCGTCTCGGTAAGATCGATGACCACCGCCGAGAAATTCAACGCAGTGAAGATACGCTCGATAGTCGCATCCAGAGCCGAACACAGCGTCAACCGCACTTCACCCACGAACTTGAGAACGAAGGTGCCTTCCTGCTCGGCGAACTGGATTCTACCGGTACTCATTCAAGATTCCTGCTTAACACTAACAAGGCGATATCATCCGGCATCTCCCCTAGCGTTGCCAATTCAAAAACCCGCTGCAAGCCATCCAGGCTGCCGCCAGCCGTCTTGACCAACTCGGGAAGGACGGCTTCTTTCTCTTTGAGTGTATCACCGGGCAACAGATCCAGTATGCCATCAGACAACATGGTCAGACTGAAGGATGCTGGCAGGTCGATTTCGTGATCCTGATAGGTCGCTTCGTTGAACAAACCGACCGGTAGGCCGCGACCTTCCAGATAACGCGCCTGCCCTTCGGAATACAACACCGGCAGTGGCAGATGACCACCCACGGCATAAGTCAGTTTACCTGACTCTTCATCAATAACACCGCCGACCATCGTAACGTGCTTGCCCAGCTTGCAACTGATAAGCCCGCGGTTGATATGCCCCAGTACATCCGACGGTTTGAATTCCGGCAGTGTTCCGCCACGCCTGGATTCAAACAGCAGCCGAGTCGTCATGAACTTCAGCAGCACCGTGATGAACGCCGATGAAGCACCGTGACCTGAAACATCTGCCAGGTAGAAGGCAACACGCCGTTCGTCGACCCTGAAGTAATCGACAAAATCGCCGGACAGATACAACGACGGAATGATCTGATGGGCAAACTTGAATTCGTCAATCGACCACGGAGTGATTGGCAGCATGTTCATCTGCACTTGCCGACCCGCGTCCTGGTCTTCCTGCAACAGGTGAAGACTGGCTTCAAGTTCGCGATTGGCCTTTTCCAGCTTTTCGCGGTAGACCTGGTTTTCAGTAAGCAGACGAGCCCGATCCAGCGCCCGACGCACTGAATGCTCCAGCACGGCAAGATCTTCAAGGGGCTTGATCAGATAATCGGCAGCGCCGAGGCGCAAGGCCTCTACCGCATCGCTCATCACGCCCGCACCGGATACAACGATGACAGGCGTCTGCGGAGCGATGGCGGTGACCTGACGGATCAGCTCAAGCCCGCCCATCTGAGGCATGCGTAGATCGCAGACCACCAGATCGGGGTTCTCTTGCTCGAACATCTGAATTCCCTGCAAGCCATTACTCGCTTGCAGAACGCTGAAGCCACTGTCTTCAAGGTAGGCGGCAAGGCTCGCGCGCACTACGTCGTCGTCATCGATAATCAGCAGCTTGGCACTGGTTTTTGGCATGGGGGCAAACGGCGCCAGATCAGGTTGGCGTAGGCGGCCCGGTGTTTCCGGAGCCAGCTTACTGGATTCGCTTCTAGCCTCTCCGTAATAACACGCGACAACTGGATGTGCGTGGCGTGTCTCAGAGGTGCCCTTCAAGGCGCAGACGGTACTCCCATCCGACGGGTGTTTCAAGCATGCTCCTATCCTCACTTTGCGCTCTTTACATCGCAAATCACCCGGAGTTATAAGAACTCACAAATCAGCAACTAAAACGAAGGACTGTACATGAGTGGAAATGATCGCAACTACGAGGAAAAGCGGGATTACATCCGCATGCGCGTCGAAGCAGACGTCAACCTGATCCACGCGGGCCAGGTGATTCCCGCCGTATGCATTGACCTTTCCAGCTCAGGCATGCAGGTCCAGGCACCACGCTCATTCCAGGTCGGGGACAAGCTTAGCGTGAGCATCGACTCTGATCATCCTGCGCTCAAGGGACTTGAGGCCGAAACCGAGGTGGTGTGGGTCAATGACGAAGAAGGCGGCGGACAGAAACTGGGGCTTTCCATCGTCTCGATGCGCTGACTGCAGGCGGAATTACTTCACACTTTCAAAAAATAATAAAGGCGACCCAGGGTCGCCTTTATTGATTCACGCAGAGGCAAAGTGTCGATTAAAAATCGTCTTCGACCTTTCCGTCCTTGACCTTGAACTCGCGGTTCTGCAGGTAAGCGTTACGGATGAACGTGTAACGATCACCGCTGACCATACGCTCGGCAGACAGCAGGCTGGCACGCGTATCGATGAGGTTGACGCCCAGCGCCGTGTTACGGGTCGGCACATGATCGATGTAGCGGTATGGAGACGTGTAGGTGTCCGGGTATTTGGCGAAGGCATCACGCACGGTGCTTGGACCCAGCAGCGGAATCACCACGAACGGGCCGCTCGGCACACCCCAGTAGCCCAGTGTCTGGCCAAAATCTTCATCGTTGCGTTGCAGGCCCATGCGGGTACCCACGTCAATGAAACCCAGCAGCCCGAACGTGGTGTTGACGATCAGGCGCGCAGTGTCGACACCGGCCGCTTCAGGCTTGGCTTGCAGCACGTTGTTCGCCAGGTTGCCGACATCGCCGATGTTGTTGAAGAAGTTATGGATACCGTCTTCGACAAATTGTGGCGCGATGTACTGATAACCCTTAGCCAGCGGCTTGAGCGTATAAGCGTCGAGGGTATCGTTGAAGCTGAAAATGGAGCGGTTGATGCCTTCCCACGGGTCATCTTCGGCTGCCTGAACGGCTACCGGCACCAGCGCAATGCCGGCACAGAGAGACAATTGCAGCAAACGCTTGATAAAGCCTGCACCGGTCACGGGCATAGCTGACACTCCTGATCGAGATATCGAAATAATGACGCGGGTGCTACGCCCCACACGCTAGGACAGGGAGTATAAAGCCTTCTGTCGAGAATAAGGCAGGTCTGTCAGCAAAGGGTTCCGGATAAACCCCCGTCATCGCACATTCATCGAAGTGTCACAAAATACCGGTAGCGTTTCTGGATATTTCAGAGAGATCCTCATGCTCGCGCCGGTCCTCACGCCTCTGCCAACCTTTCCCGCCCTGCTGTTCGGCCTTAGCGGCTGTCTGGTGGACTTCGGTGCGCAGGCCGCGACCTCGCTTACACCAGGCAATGAGCTCACACAGCTCACACCTGGCGCAAAGGATATTCTGCGGACTCTGCGTGATCAGGGAATGCCTTGCGCCTGGCTTGACGAGCTGCCTGAAACCGTCAGCGCTACGCTGGCTGAACCAGTAAGTGACTGGATGATTCCCGCCCCTCGCCCAACCGCCAAATGGCCCGCCCCGGATGCTTGCTGGATGGCGCTGATGGCCCTGAAGGTCAGCCAGCTGGATGGCTGCGTGCTGATCAGCGGCGACCCACGCCTGTTGCAGTCCGGGCTGAATGCCGGGCTGTGGACCATTGGCCTGGCGTCTTGCGGGCCACTGTGCGGACTTTCGCCTTCGCAATGGCAGGCACTGAGTGACGCCGAACGCGAGCAGCGACGCGCGCAGGCCACGCTCAAACTCTATTCGCTGGGAGTACACTCGGTCATTGATCACCTTGGCGATCTGGAGTTCTGCCTGGCCGATATCGCATTACGCCGCAGCAAAGGTGAAAAACCCTGATACACATGCAGCCAGGCACTGACTGGATTAGTCTTGAGTGATCATGGACCTTTAGCTCTTCGGCGAAGTCCATGAGACAGACTTATCAATCAAGGAGCACGTCATGCCCGCCCGCGAACTGCAAGAACAACTCAACACCCTGCGCGAGCAACTGGAGCATAACCCCCCGCTTTCGGAGTCTGACCGGGAAAATCTTCACGAACTCATGCAACAAATCGAAACTGAAATTCAGCTGGAAAACGCCACCCATGAAGACAGCAGTTTGGCTGACGGCGTGAACCTGGCCGTCGAGCGTTTCGAGCTGGAGCATCCGACCATCGCTGGCACCTTGCGCAACATCGTGCAGACGCTGGGCAATATCGGAGTCTGATTAGGGAATGCCGCTCTGCTGGCTCTGCGTAAGGCCGCTGATGCATGGTGAGGCGTAGAGTTGTGACGCAGAGCGTCACCCAACGCATGCCGACGCGGAGCGTCGGCACGATAATCCTGAACCTGGAAATATCAGCCAGTGGGTAACGACGCGCTGCATCGTCACTGATGGACACAGACAACTATCGTTCCACACGCTCCGTGAACTGCCCCCCAAAAGTTGGACGGTTTTAGCTTGCCGCCTGAGCCCTGTATTTTACGGGGCTTTGGCCGTTGAGCTTCAGCTTGATGCGGTCATGGTTGTAGTAGTGGGTGTACTCATCCAGACCTGCTTTCAACTCATCGATGCTTTCAAACTGTTTCAGGTAGAAAAACTCGGATTTCAGTGTACCGAAAAAGCTTTCCATTGCCGCATTGTCCAGGCAGTTGCCCTTACGGGACATGCTTTGTTTGACGCCTCGTACCGATAGCTTATGGCGATACTGCGCGTGTTGATACTGCCAGCCCTGGTCCGAGTGCATCACAAGCTTCGGCTCGTCCTGCAACTGCTGAAGCGCCTTGTCCAGCATGCTGGTGACCAGCTCAAAGCTCGGCCTTGTCGACACTTCATACGCCACGATTTCACCGTTGTACAAGTCCATCACGGGTGAGAGATACAGCTTTCGATTGCCTACCTTGAACTCAGTCACATCGGTCACCCACTTCTGGTTCGGGCGTTGCGCGCTGAAATTGCGCTCCAGCAAATTCGGCGCAATGGTTCCGATTACGCCCTTATAGGAGCGGTATTTTTTGGGGCGCACCACTGATCGCAGGCCCAGTTCTGCCATCAGTCGTTCTACAACCTTCTTGTTGACCAAAATACCTGCAGTGCGAATGACCGCCGTGATACGCCGAGCGCCATAAAGGCCTTTCTCCTCGTGGTAAATGCTTTCGACTAACTGTTTCAAAGCAGCATAGGGATCGGGTCTGGATTGCACCTGAACCTGATAGTAAAACGTGCTGCGTGCCAAGCCCGCCAGCCTCAGCAGAGCGCAAAGCGGGAACCGGCCCCTCAGTTGCTTGATGCTCAGGGCTTTTTCGGTTGCCGTCGTTTCTGCTCCTTCAGCTCTTCCAACTTTTTTAGGTAAGCGTTCTCCATGCGCAGATATTCAAGCTCGCTCATCAACTGGTCGCGCGTCTTCTGCGTATCGTCGGCGGTTACTGGTTTGGCGGGATAAGGCTTCTTTGGCATGGCGACAGGCTTTCTTCTGGCAGGAACATACGGGGCTGTACCGCTACTGTAATGCCGCTTTTCCCAAATGACTATTTGGCCGGGATCCCCGATACCAAAATGCGCAGCGGCCTGACGGAGCGATAGCTTGTGTTCACGCCTGTGCTCAAGCACTGAGCGCTTGAAAGCTTCGCTGTATCGAAGACCAGGCTTGCGATGGCCGGTGTGACCATGACTCTTGTAGTTAGCGACCCAGCGTCGAAGCAGGCTGAAATCGATCGAGAACTGGCGGGCTACCATACGAAAGCCCATGTTGTCTTCAAGATACGCTTTGACGACAGTGAGCTTGAACTGCTCTGAATACTTACCCATTTGAACACCCCCGTGAGGTCGGATTGGTGTCCAACTTCTTGGGGGCAGTTCACCGCGTGGGAATGCCGTTGCGGACGCTCTGCGTCCACGCCCTGAGCCCCAGACGACACTACTGCCGCGCCAGCCTGCGATTGTTCGCGTCCAGCGTTTCTGTGCTGCGATACGGGTTGATATCCAGACCACCACGGCGCACGTAGCGTGCATAGACGGTCAGTTTTTCCGGTTTGAGCAAACGCTGCAGGTCGAGGAAGATTCTTTCCACACACTGCTCGTGAAAGTCCGAATGCTGGCGGAAGCTGACGATGTACGCCAACAGGCTGCTGTGATCCAGCGCCGCCCCGCCATACTCGACCACCACACTGCCCCAGTCGGGCTGACTGGTAACCGGACAGTTCGATTTGAGCAAATGACTGTGCACGCTTTCTTCGATAATTCGCGACTCATCGCAGCGCAGCAGCTCAGGCTGAGGGCGATCGTAGCTACTGACCGTGATATCCAGATCGTCGATGCAGACGCCCGGCAAAGTCGCCACACCTTCACCCTCAATGTCGCTCAGGCTGCGAATGCGCACGCCAACCGGCTTTCCGGCCGCAGTTGACAGATCCTGTTCGAGGGTTGTCTGCACCTGCTCAACGGTAGCGAAGGCGGTCTGATTCAACGAGTTGAGGTACAGCTTGAAGGACTTCGATTCGATGATGTTCGGCGAATCGGCCGGAATGCTGAACTCGGCAATGGCCACCACCGGCTTGCCGGATGGCAGCAGCCAGGACAACTCGTAACAATTCCAGAAATCGACACCCTGATAAGGCAGCGTCTGAGCCGTCAGCCCAAGCTCGGCCCACTTTGCAGCACGGGGGATCGGGAACAACAAAGACGGCGTATAGGTGGCGATGTACTCACTGGACTTGCCCAGCGGCGAGTGTTCGGCTGCGGGATGCATGGCGATACCTGGATCATGAATTAACGCGGCGAGTTTATAGCGTTTGCGACGGGCTTTCAGCGAAAATCCGCTTCAGCCCGCAGCCGTCGCGGGCCGCAATGCGGCCTCGGCGACTACACTCGGTTCTGATCACTCATAACGCAATGCATGCGCAGGCTGGATCTGCGCGGCGCGCCATGCTGGATAGATCGTGGCCAGAAAGCTCAGGATAAACCCGGCACTGCAGATCAGAAGCACATCACCGCCCTGCAATTGTGAAGGCAGGTTGCTGATGAAGTACACGTCGGAACTGAAGATGTGCTGGCCACTGACCCGCTCGACCCAACCCACCAGACTGCTGACGTTCAGCGCGGCAATAATGCCCAGCACGCCGCCGATCAGGGTGCCGACAATACCGATCACAGTGCCCTGGACCATGAAGATCGCCATGATTTGCCGGGGCGTAGCGCCGATGGTGCGCAGAATGGCGATGTCCGCGCCCTTGTCGTTGACCACCATGATCAACGTGGCAATGATGTTGAACGCCGCAACGGCGACGATCATCAGCAGCAACAGGCCGATCATGGTCTTTTCCATTTTCATGGCACTGAACAGGCTGCCCTGAGTGTGGGTCCAGTCATCGGCGCGATAACCATCCCCCAAGCCGGCGGCAATGGCCGTGGACACCTGAGGCGCCTTGTACAGGTCCTTGAGCGCCAGTCGCACGCCTTGAACCTGATTGGGTTGCCAGCGTTGCATCTGCGCGGCGTCGGCAATGTTGATCAGGCCCATCGAGCCGTCCAGCTCGGCACCGACCTTGAAAATACCCACGACGGTCAAGCGTTGCAGGCGCGGCGTGATGCCGCCCGGCGCACTGCTGACTTCCGGTACGATCAGGGTCAGCTTGTCACCGATGCTCAGGCGAAAGCGGCGCGCGGTTATATCGCCAAGTACCACACCAAATTCGCCCGGCTTCAGGTCTTCAAGACTTCCACGCGTAATGTGTTGAGTGACGATCGACACCTCATGCTCCAGCGCCGGGTCAACGCCGCTGATCTGGATCGGCTGCATCGAGCCCTTGTAGGACAGCATGCCTTCCATGTCGGTAAACGGTACAGCAGCGGTGACTTCAGGATTTTTCAACGCTGCGTCGGCCAACGGTTTCCAGTCATCCACCGGTGTGGCACCGGCGATAACCGCATGCGGCACCATGCCCAGGATCCGCGAACTCATTTCCCGCTGGAAACCGTTCATGACCGACAGCACCACGATCATCGCCAGCACACCGAGTGCCAGCCCGATCATCGAAGTCATCGAAATGAACGAGATGAAGCTTTTGCGGCGTTTTGCGCGGGTATAGCGCATGCCGATGAAGATGGGTAACGGTCTGAACATTCGCGAAGCACCGTGGGAAAAAACACCGTATAAAAAACGTAGAACCCGACGCGATGAGTTGCGCCGGGCCGGGTCAATCAGGCCTCGACGAGGCGGCCGTCTTCCAGACGCAGGACGCGGTCCATTTGCCTGGCGAGGCTCATGTCGTGGGTCACGATCAGAAACGCCGTACGCGATGAAGTGCTCAACTCACGCATCAGGTCCTGAATGCCCTGCGCGGTGTGGTGATCGAGGTTGCCGGTCGGCTCGTCAAGCATCACCAGACCGGGCTGATTGATCAGCGCACGAGCAATGGCCACACGCTGCCGCTCGCCACCGGAAAGCTCCGAAGGCTTGTGCGCAAGACGATGGCCGAGGCCGACACGTTCGAGCAACGCGGTGGAGCGTTTACGGGCCTCGGGTATCGCCGTCCGACCGATCAGCAAGGGCATGCAGACGTTTTCCAGCGCCGTGAATTCGGGCAGCAAATGGTGGAACTGGTAGACAAAACCCAATGCCCGGTTACGCAGCAGGCCACGCGCCTTTTCGCCCAGCGCCGACAATTCTTCGCCCGCCAGCCAGACGCTGCCTTCAGAAGGTGTGTCCAGGCCGCCCAGAAGATTGAGCAAAGTACTTTTGCCCGACCCCGAACTGCCGACAATAGCCACCCGCTCACCGGGATGCAGCTCCAGTTGCAGACCAGACAACACCACGACCGACTCCGGGCCTTCCTCGTAGGATTTACCCAGGTTGCGGCAACTCAATACTGCTTTATCAGACATGCCCGACTCACTCATAACGTAACGCCTCCGCCGGCTGGGTGCGCGCAGCACGCCAGGCGGGATACAGGGTGGCGAGGAAACTCAGGACCAACGCCGCACCGCAGACCTGGAACACGTCCTGGGCCATCAGTTGCGAAGGCAGGTAATCAATGAAATAGACGTCGGCGTTGAGAAACTTGTGGCCGATCAGCCCTTCCAGCGCAGCGATGGCAGCACTGACGTTAAGCGCTGCAAGGATGCCCAGCGCAGCGCCAATCAGCGTGCCGACCACCCCGATCACCGTGCCCTGCACCATGAAGATCGCCATGATCTGCCGCGGTGTCGCGCCCAGTGTGCGCAAAATGGCGATATCGCCCTTCTTGTCATTGACCACCATCACCAGCGTGGAAATGATGTTGAATGCCGCAACGGCCACAATCAGCACCAGCAACAGGCCAATCATGGCTTTTTCCATGCGGATGGCCTGATAGAGGTTGCCGTGGGTGCGTGTCCAGTCACGGGAATAGAAATTGTTTTCGCCCAGTTTCTGGGCGATTTCCCACGAAGTACGCGGCGCTGCAAACAGATCATCGAACTTGAGCCGCAGGCCCTGCACCTGATTGGGCTTCCAGCGGTGCAGACGGGCCAGGTCATCGAGGTTGGTCAGCCCCAGAAAGCCGTCGATTTCGCCAGCGCCGACATGAAAGATACCGGTCACCTCGAAACGCTTCATGCGCGGGAACATGCCGGCAGGCGTGACAGTCACCTCAGGCGCGACAAAGTTCAGTTTGTCGCCGACCACGACGCCCAGTTTGGCAGCCGCCTTGTCGCCGATCATGATGCCGAAACTGCCGGGAGACAGGCTGTCGAGCTGGCCCTGCTTGATGAAGTGGTCAATGATCGAGACCTTGCGCTCCTCGGCCGGGTCGATGCCATTGAGCAGCACCTTCTGAACCTTGCCGTCGTGGGTCAGCAAACCCTGCATTTGGGTGAATGGCGCAACGGCCAGCACCTGCGGGTTTTCCTGAACCTTCGCGGCCAGGCCACGCCAGTCGGTGATCGGGTCAGCCGATTCGATGGTCGCGTGCGGCACCATGCCCAGCACGCGGGTACGCATTTCGTGATCGAAGCCATTCATCACCGATAACACGACTATCATCACTACCACGCCGAGGGCGAGGCCGATCATGGACGTCAGGGAGATGAACGAAACAAAATGGTTGCGTCGCTTGGCACGTGTGTAGCGCGTGCCGATAAATACAAAAAGAGGTCTGAACATGTAGGAATTTGTTCGCAGGAATGAGGACGTCCATGTGGCGGGCCTTGACGTGCAGCTTTACACTCGAAACTCTCAGACCACCGCCGCTAGCTTGGGTTCGCCATGTCGACATTAGATGAAGCAGGACGCCGCGAATACTACCGTATCGACGACAGCGTCGCACTGGAAATTAACCCCCTGTCTGGTGCCGACCAGGCAAGTCAGGACGCCATGCAGGACACCTCGACACTGTTCGACCTGCTCAGCGAGCTGCACGTCAGCGAGTTCGAATCACAGCATTTGATGCGCCAACTCGACGAGCGCGACCGGGTGCTGAACAGTTTTCTCAAGTCGTTGAGCAAGCGCATCGACCTGCTGGGCGAAGTGGTTGCACACACGGCACTGGGCAAACTGGGCGCTCCACAGCCGGTAAAACTGTCCGAAGGCGGCATTCAATTCAATTCACAACAAGGTTTTGCCGTGGGCGAACAGCTGTCGATCAAGATGGTGCTGATGCCCCAGGCGGCAGGTCTGATGCTGCGCGCCAGGGTCAGCCAGTGCGATGCACGGGCAGATGGCGGTTTTGACATCAGCACCGACTTCGTCAACCTGCCGGACGCTCAACGTCAATTGCTCGCACGGCACGTGTTGCAGCGTCAGGCTCAGCATCGACGCCAGGCCCTTGAACAGGGTCAGCCATCCGGCAATTGAGTTTCCGGTATATCTCTTTTCACCTCATCATTTTCATATCAGCAGTGGGTGCCTTAACGGCCAGGAGTAAACGTGACCCTTATCTACGGCCACCGCGGCGCCAAGGGCGAAGCACCGGAAAACACCCTGGTCAGCTTCCAGGAATGCATCAAGCACGGCGTGCGCCGCTGTGAACTGGACCTGCATCTTTCACTGGACGGAGAGTTGATGGTCATTCACGACCCGACCCTCAAGCGCACCACCGACCGACGCGGCAAGGTCAATGAGCATCTGGCCGCCGACCTGGTGACCTATGACGCGCGCAAAGGTGGCCCCGGCTGGGTCTCGCCCTGCCCGATTCCGCGTCTTGAAGAGTTGTTCGAGCAATGCGATTTCGAGCACTGGCAACTGGAAGTCAAAAGCGCTTCACGCACCCGCGCCGCCAACACCGTTCTGGCCATTCGTGAAATGGCTCAGCGTCATGGCTTGCTCGACAAGGTCACCATCACTTCCAGCTCTCGTGAAGTGTTGCGCGCCGCCCTCGACCTGACGCCGGACATATCGCGCGGACTGGTGGCCGAGTACGCCTGGCTCGACCCGTTGAAGGTCGCGCAAAGCTACGGCTGTGAAATTCTGGCATTGAACTGGACACTGTGTACCCCGGAGCGCCTGCAGAAAGCACAGCGTCAGGGCCTGCATGTGTCAGTGTGGACAGTCAACGAGCCTGCACTGATGCGCAGGCTCGCTGATTTCGGCGTCGACAGCCTGATTACAGACTTTCCCGGTTTGGCCACCGCCACGCTCGGGAGTCGCTGAAATCGGTCTCCCCGGCCGGCTCAGGCCACCGGCCGGAGTCGCTTAAAAAAGCCGGTTGAGGCCGTCGTATGCCGCTACCCGATAGGCTTCGGCCATGGTCGGGTAGTTGAACGTGGTGTTGACGAAGTACTTCATGGTGTTCGCTTCACCCGGCTGGCTCATGATCGCCTGACCGATGTGCACGATCTCGGACGCCTGGTCACCGAAGCAATGCACGCCCAGCACTTCCAGCGTCTCGCGGTGGAACAGGATCTTCAGCATCCCGACCCGCTCACCGGAAATCTGCGCACGGGCCATGCCCTTGAAGAACGCCTTGCCCACTTCGTACGGCACCTTGGCCTGGGTCAGCTCGTGCTCGTTCTTGCCGATCGAACTGATCTCCGGAATGGTATAGATCCCGGTCGGTACGTCGTTGACATAGCGCCAGCTGCCGTTGTCGACCATGCTCCCAGCCGCCGAGCGGCCCTGATCGTAGGCAGCGCTCGCCAGACTTGGCCAGCCGATAACGTCGCCTGCGCCATAGACATTGGAAACGCTGGTGCGATAGTTCTCGTCCACCTCGATCTGGCCACGACCGTTGGCCTTGAGACCAATGTTTTCCAGCCCCAGCTTGTCGGTGTTGCCGGTACGGCCATTGCACCACAGCAAGGCATCTGCCTTGATTTTCTTGCCGGACTTGAGGTGCAGGACAACGCCGTTATCCAGACCTTCGACCTTCTCGTATTCTTCGTTGTGGCGAACCATCACGTTGTTATTGCTGAAGTGATAACTCAATGCCTGAGAGATTTCCGAATCCAGGAAGCTCAGCAACTGGTCACGGTTGTCCACCAGCTCGACCAGAACACCCAGACCGCTGAAGATAGAGGCGTATTCACAGCCGATCACACCGGCGCCATAAATGATCAGCTTACGCGGGGTGTGCCCCAGGCTGAGGATGGTGTCGCTGTCGTAGATGCGCTTGTGACTGAAATCGATGTCGGCCGGACGATAGGGGCGCGAACCGGTGGCGATGATGATCTGGTTGGCCACCAGCTTTTCCACCACACCGTTGGTGCAGACCACGTTGATGCTGGTCTCGTCGGCAAAACTGCCGGTGCCGAAGAACACATCGACACGGTTGCGGGCGTAGTAACTGGTGCGCGAGGCCACCTGTTTGGAAATGACCATTTCGGCGTTTTTCAACACATCCGGAAACGAAAACCAGCGCGGCTCGCCAATGGCCCGGAACATCGGATTGGTGTTGAACTGAATGATCTGCTTGACCGAGTGACGCAGAGCCTTGGACGGAATGGTGCCCAAATGGGTGCAGTTACCGCCCACTTGCCGACGGCTGTCGACCATGGCGACCTTGCGCCCCGCCTTGGCGGCGTTCATTGCCGCGCCTTCTCCGGCAGGGCCGGAACCCAGTACCACTACGTCGTAGTTGTAGACAGCCATGCGTACTCCTTTAAACAGACCGAGGCGCCACTCTGGCATCTCTGGCTAAATCACGCGGCGCAGTCTAGCGCTGCACCGAGGCGGCGAACATTAACCCTTGGTCGCGTCGAAGGCCAATTTTTGTCTGTGCAAGGTGGCAATTGACCGGAAGTTCCGGCCTCTTGACTTACCGTGGCTGCTCCACCGCCAGACGATCAAACGACGCGTTGCTACGGATGATAAAGCGCTTATCGGCACGAATCACAAAAAAAGCAGGGATTTTATGTTCTTGCGCGTAATTCCAGCCGCGCCGCGGGCCGAGAATCAACAGCAGTGAGGAGAGGCCGTCAGCCATCAGCGCCGAGGGATGAATGACCGTCACCGACGCCAGACTGTGGCTGATCGGCTTACCGGTCAAAGCATCGAGCGTATCGGAAATGCGCCACCCGTCATGATCGGCGTAACGACGATAGTCGCCCGACGTAGACACGGCGTAGCCCTTCAGTGGAAATACTTTTTGCGTGACATTGCCATCATCGAGTGGCGCGTCCAGCGTCACCCTCCAGGGCGAACCGTCGGGCTTGAGCCCGCTGACTTTCAGTTCACCCGTGGCTTGCACCAGATAATCGTGCAACCCCAGCTTTTCCATGCGCTCGCTGATGCGATCTACCGCATAACCGGCGGCAATACTGTTGAGGTCCACTTGCACAGCGGCGCTTTTGCACAACTGCTGCCCGACGACACGCAGACCGCGATAGCCCACCGTCGCCCGAGTGCGGGCCAACTGGCGCACCAGCGGCATTTGCTCAAACAGTGCATGAGCGCCCAGCCCCCACAGGTCCATCAGCGGCTTCACCGTCAGGTCGAACGCACCATCACTGTCCCGTGACAGCTGCTCGCCAACACCGATCAGTTTCAAAACCGGTTCGGGCATGGTCTGGCAGCTATTGGCAGGCAATGCATTGAAAAGCTCGATATCCGAGTCACTGCGCCAAAGCGACATCTGTTGATCGACTTCGGCCAGAATCGATTCGATCTGCGGGCGCACGACCTCAGGTTCAGGCTGCCCGGAAGCGCGCACGTATACCACTGAATAATGACTGCCCATGGCCGGCCCGCCAAAGCTTTCCAGCTTGCGTTCCTGACCGCAACCACCGCACCCCAGCAGCACCAGGTACACTGCAACCCTGCAAAACCCACGCAAACTGATGCCCCGCACTAAAAAAACCTTTCAGAGTGACTTGCCATCATTGGCAGGCAAGACAGAAACCTTCCGTAGCGGCCCGCTCGGACCAGGGCCGGGCTTCACCCATATGAGGCCGACCAAAGCATTGAGTGGTCAGTGTCGGGCTTATGGTTCCCATACGGCATGCCTGTTCATCCGGTTTCATCTGGTTGATAAGCCGTGCACGCATCGACCGGCCATGCCTGTCAAGCGTCTGTTAAGTAATAGCAAATCGCCGAAACGGTTGTCTTTGAGCCCTGTTACACATACTGTTACAAATGTGCATCGCCAGTCGCACACACGTAATGGCGATGTAAACGGGATAACAACGACAACGGACTCCAAGCCGACGAGCCTGAGCGAGTAACTAAATGGCCTCCACAACAAGTAAGGGCAAAGCGATCTTTCGCGTTGTCAGCGGTAACTTCCTCGAGATGTTCGATTTCATGGTCTACGGCTTTTACGCCACGGCCATTGCCAAGACATTTTTCCCCTCCGACAGCGCATTCGCTTCGTTGATGCTGTCGCTGGCGACCTTCGGCGCAGGCTTCCTGATGCGCCCCTTGGGCGCGATCTTTCTCGGTGCCTATATCGACCGTCACGGACGTCGCAAGGGCCTGATTATCACCCTCGCGATGATGGCAATGGGCACTTTGCTGATTGCCTGTGTGCCGGGCTACGCCACTCTGGGCGTTGTTGCACCGCTGCTGGTGCTGCTCGGTCGCCTGCTGCAAGGCTTCTCGGCTGGCGTCGAGCTGGGTGGTGTTTCGGTGTACCTCGCTGAAATCTCGACACCGGGTCGCAAAGGCTTCTTCGTCAGTTGGCAGTCCGCCAGCCAACAGGCTGCCGTGGTATTCGCCGGTTTGCTGGGCGTTGGTCTGAACCACTGGCTGAGCCCGGAGCAAATGGGCGAATGGGGCTGGCGCGTGCCGTTCCTGATCGGCTGCCTGATTGTGCCGGCGATATTCATCATCCGCCGTTCGCTGGAAGAGTCCCCGGAGTTCGAAGCCCGTACCCATCGCCCAACGCTCCGTGAAGTGGTGCGCTCCATCAGCCAGAACTTCGGCCTGGTGCTGGGCGGCATGGCATTGGTGGTGATGACCACCGTGTCGTTCTACCTGATCACCGCCTACACTCCGACCTTCGGCAAGAACGAACTGAACCTGACCGACCTGGAAAGCCTGCTGGTGACGGTCTGCGTGGGTGTGTCCAACTTCATCTGGCTGCCGATCATGGGTTCGTTCTCCGATCGCATCGGCCGCAAGCCGCTGTTGATTGCAGCGACCGTGCTGGCCATCGCCACCGCCTACCCTGCGCTGTCGTGGTTGGTAGAGCACCCAAGCTTCAGCCACCTGCTGATGGTCGAGCTGTGGTTCTCGTTCCTGTACGGTTCCTACAACGGCGCAATGGTCGTGGCGCTGACCGAGATCATGCCGGTCGAAGTCCGCACCACCGGCTTCTCGCTGGCCTACAGCCTGGCGACCGCAACCTTTGGTGGCTTCACCCCGGCGGCCTGTACTTACCTGATTCACGAATTGGGTAACAAGGCAGCGCCCGGTATCTGGCTGACGGGTGCCGCTGTGCTGGGTCTGGTTGCTACGCTGGTGCTGTTCCGCAAAGGCGGGCAGAAGCTGGAAGCGCCCGGAGCACCTGCAACCGCCTGATTCATCGCTTGATCGATCAGATAGCTGTAACGGCTAAAAGCAAAAACCCCGGCACGAGTTGATCTCGGCCGGGGTTTTGCTTTTTCAGACAGCGCGCCTCCAGGGTCGAAAGCCAAGCCAGAGCAACACCCCGGGCAATTGCAACGCAATCATTAAACCCAGCGACCACTGATAGGACTCAAGCGGATGACCGGCACCCTGCGCAACCGGCCACAGGTTGAGCACCACTCCCATCAGCCACTGGAGGAAGAACGCGAGCACAAACACCACCAGATTGAAGGAAGAGCTGACCCTGCCCGCCAGCTCCGGTGCAACCGATTGCGCCACAATGGCGTAGTTCATGGTGGTCGACGTGCCGAAGAAGCTGAAGCCCATCGCAACAATATAGGGTGACACCGGTAGACCACTGGCCATCAGCATCTGGAAGCCGATGAAGATCACCATCCCTGCACCACAGACCATGATCGACTGTACACCGAACCTGCGCAGATAATCAGTGATCGTGCCGAACGTCAGAGACCCTGCCACCATCGCGATGGCGCCGAACAGCAGTACATTGGCCATGCCTGAATCGCTCAGCCCGGCCATGTCACGCAACCACGGTCCCATCCACAGCGACAGTACCGACATGTAGATGGCGTGCGAAAACACGGAATACAACGCCAGACGCCAGAACGTCCAGGAAGAGTAAAGTTTGCCGACTGCGGCAAACATATCGCTGTAGCGGGTGTTTCTGGTCTCGTAGGCTTTGGGAACACTGAGGTGTATGACCACGGCCACACAAAAGGTCAGCAGCGCCAGCATCAGAAACGCTTCTCGCCAGGTCGGCCAGCTCAGCAACGCATGCAAAGGCGTGGTCGACGCCATCGCGCCCAGCCCGCCAATCGACAGCAGGCAGGCAGTACTCAGTGGCAAACGCTCGACCGGCAACCAGATGGCACATGCCTTGATCGCACTCATCAGCGAACCCGCAACGCCCATACCAATCAGACCCCGCCCGATCAACAACCCTGTCTCGGTGCTGGAAATACTGAAGATGACCGAACCGGCGACTGCAAACAACAGCATCGGCGCCTGCACGCTGCGCGGGCCGTAACGATCAAGCATGACGCCAAGGGGAATCTGTGCGGCAGCGAAGGTCAGAAAATACACGCCAGTCAACAACCCCAGGCTGCTCGCAGGCAAACTCAGGTCGGCCTGCAGATCGACATAGATCACCGCATTGACGGTACGAAACAGGTAGGAAACGAAATGCCCCAGACCAAAGGGGATGAAGATCGTCAGAAACAGCAGGAAGAAGCTGCTTTTGAGGGGGTGTTGCGATCCGTCCATGGCCGAACTGCTCATCCTTGGCTACTCCGTCATCCACAAGGGCTGTGCCTGACAGGTTCTCATGACACGCAACAAAACAAAACGGGCGAAGCCTGCATGTGCGCAGGGTTCGGCCCGCTTATTTGCTGCCCGGTCAGACCGGGCAGTTCAAAAGTTCAACATTTACTGCGGAAAGGCAGGCGGATTGACGTCTGCCATGTCTTCCATCACGCGAACAACCTGGTGGCTGTAGCCAAACTCGTTGTCGTACCAGACGTACAGCACAACGCGGTTATCGTTGACAATGGTGGCTTCGGCATCCACAACACCGGCGTGACGCGAGCCGACGAAGTCAGTGGACACCACTTCCTGCGAGTTCACAAAGTCGATCTGCTTGTGCAGGTCCGAGTGCAGCGCCATGTAGCGCAGGTACTCGTTCATTTCTTCGCGGGTGGTCGGCTTCTCGAGGTTGAGGTTGAGAATGGCCATGGACACGTTCGGCGTTGGAACGCGGATCGCGTTACCGGTCAGCTTGCCGGCCAGTTCAGGCAGTGCCTTGGCAGCAGCGGTGGCGGCACCGGTTTCGGTGATCACCATGTTCAACGCAGCGCTGCGACCACGACGGTCGCCCTTGTGGAAGTTGTCGATCAGGTTCTGGTCGTTGGTGTACGAGTGAACCGTTTCAACGTGACCGTTGGTGATGCCGAACTTGTCGTTGACAGCCTTGAGCACCGGCACGATGGCGTTGGTGGTGCAGGATGCCGCGGACACGATTTTGTCATCCGCAGTGATTTCACCGTGGTTGATACCATGCACGATGTTCTTCAGCTTGCCTTTGCCCGGCGCGGTCAATACAACGCGGTCGACGCCAGGGCAGGCCAGATGCTGACCCAGACCGTCGGCATCACGCCATACACCGGTGTTGTCCACCAGCAGAGCGTCCTTGATACCGTATTGGGTGTAATCCACCTCGGACGGGTTCTTGGCGTAGATGACCTGAATCAGGTTGCCGTTGGCAGTGATGGTGCTGTTGGCTTCATCAATGGTGATGGTGCCATCGAACGGACCATGTACCGAGTCACGACGCAGCAGGCTGGCACGCTTGACCAGATCGTTTTCCGCGCCTTTGCGGACCACGATGGCACGCAGACGCAGACCGTCGCCACCGCCCGTCTTCTCGATCAGAATCCGCGCCAGCAGGCGACCGATACGACCGAAACCATAAAGCACGACATCGGTGCCCTTGCGCGGGCTGGTGCCCTGCTGACCCACTACACTGGCCAGCTCTTCACGTACGAACTGCTCGGGCGTGCGGCCGTTGCCTTCAGTCTTGAACTTCACGGCCAGCTTGCCCAGGTCCACCGAAGCGGCACCCAGTTTGAGCTCGCTCATCGCTTTTACAAGCGGGAACGTCTCGTGTACGGACAACTCAACCGCATCGGACTGACGATGACGCGCAAAGCGGTGAGCTTTGAGAATCGCGATGACTGAACGGTTGATCAGGCTGCGGCCATAGATCGAACTCACCACATTATTATTGCGGTAGAGCTGACCGATGAGCGGGATCATCGCTTCGGCGAGAGCTTCACGATCGATCCATTCACCAAGACACTGGTCGGGCTTCTGAGTCACGGGAACCTTCCACATGTAGGGGCTGAAAAAAGGGGCTACATTATGACCGCGCCTTTGTTCATGAGCAATGCGCGACTGTCATATCGATGGGCACTACATAATTTTCGCCCGTAAATACGCGGTAACACTCTGGAAAACTGACAGCCACCACCTTCCCCCGTTACAATCGCCGCCCCTGTTGCAACGCCTGGAGCCCGACCTTCCCGTGCCAGTTCTGCGTCTACCGCATCTTTCTGCCGCTGCAGGCAAACAACACTGGGGCAATCTTCCCGGTGCCGCACTGAGCCTGGCCATTGCCGAGGCCGCCAGCGCAGCCAAGCGCTTTACCCTGCTACTGACCACCGACAGCCAGAGCGCCGAGCGGCTGGAGCAGGAGCTGAAGTTTTTCGCGCCCACGCTGCCGGTTCTGCACTTCCCGGACTGGGAAACCCTGCCCTACGACCTGTTTTCGCCGCACCAGGACATCATTTCCCAGCGCATCGCCAGCCTTTATCGCCTGCCGGAGCTGGAGCATGGCGTTTTGGTAGTACCGATCACGACCGCCCTACACAGACTCGCGCCGACCAAATTCCTGCTCGGCAGCAGCCTGGTGCTGGATGTCGGCCAGAAGCTTGATGTGGAAGCCATGCGCACGCGCCTGGAAGCCAGCGGCTATCGCTACGTGGATACGGTTTACGAGCACGGCGAGTTCACTGTGCGCGGCGCATTGATCGACCTGTTCCCGATGGGCAGCAAGCTGCCGTTCCGTATTGACCTGTTCGACGATGAAATCGAAACCCTGCGCACCTTCGATCCGGACACGCAGCGTTCCATCGACAAGGTCGAGTCGGTGCGCTTGTTGCCTGCTCGTGAGTTCCCGCTACAAAAAGAAGAAGTCACGCGCTTCAAGGCACGCTTTCGCGAGCGTTTCGATGTGGACTTCCGGCGCAGCCCGATTTTCCAGGACTTGAGCAGCGGCATCACGCCTGCCGGTATCGAGTACTACATTCCATTGTTCTTCGAAGAAACCTCGACGCTGTTCGATTATCTGCCGCAGGACACTCAGGTGTTTTCCCTGCCGGGTATCGAGCAGGCCGCAGAAAATTTCTGGAACGACGTGCGCAACCGCTATGAAGAACGCCGCGTCGACCCTGCACGGCCACTGCTGCCGCCGGCCGAGCTGTTCCTGCCGGTGGAAGACTGCTTTGCACGCTTGAAAAACTGGCCGCGCGTGGTGGCCAGCCAGCAGGATGTCGATGTCGATGCCGGAGCCGGACGCGAACGCTTCCCGGCCCAGACCCTGCCGGATCTGTCCATTGAAGCCAAGGCGAGTCAGCCATTGGCGGCATTGTCGACATTTCTTGATGACTTCCCCGGTCGCGTGCTGTTTACCGCCGAGTCCGCCGGTCGCCGTGAAGTGCTGCTGGAACTGCTTGAACGCCTGAAACTGCGGCCGAAAACGGTCGACAGCTGGCAGGACTTCGTCGATGGCAAGGACAGGCTGGCAATCACCATCGCCCCGCTGGACGACGGCCTGCTGCTGGAGCAACCGGCACTGGCGCTGGTCGCTGAAAGCCCGCTGTTCGGCCAGCGGGTCATGCAGCGCCGCCGTCGCGAAAAGCGCACCGATGGCGGCAATAACGACGCCGTCATCAAAAACCTTACCGAACTGCGTGAAGGCGCGCCGGTGGTGCACATCGACCATGGCGTTGGCCGCTATCTGGGGCTGGCGACACTGGAAGTCGAAAATCAGGTCGCCGAATTCCTGATGCTGGCCTACGCCGAGGATGCCAAGCTGTACGTCCCGGTCGCCAACATGCACCTGATTGCCCGCTACACCGGCAGCGACGACGAGAGCGCGCCACTGCACCGCCTGGGCTCGGAAACCTGGCAGAAAGCCAAGCGCAAGGCGGCTGAACAGGTTCGCGACGTAGCTGCCGAACTGCTGGATATATACGCACGCCGGGCAGCCCGTGAGGGTTATGCCTTCGCCGACCCGAAAGCCGACTACGCCACTTTCAGCGCGGGCTTCCCGTTCGAAGAAACGCCGGATCAGCAGACCACCATCGAGGCCGTGCGCGCCGACATGCTGGCACCCAAACCGATGGATCGCCTGGTGTGTGGCGACGTGGGCTTCGGCAAGACCGAAGTGGCCATGCGCGCCGCCTTCATTGCCGTGCACGGCGGGCGTCAGGTGGCCATTCTGGTGCCGACCACCCTGCTCGCCCAGCAGCACTACAACAGCTTCCGCGACCGTTTCGCAGACTGGCCGGTGACGGTCGAAGTGATGAGCCGCTTCAAGTCGGCAAAGGAAGTCAGCGCCGCCGTTGCCGATCTGGCCGAGGGCAAGATCGACATCGTCATCGGTACGCACAAGCTGTTGCAGGATGACGTCAAGATCAAGAATCTCGGCCTAGTGATCATTGACGAAGAACACCGCTTCGGTGTCCGCCAGAAAGAACAGCTCAAGGCACTGCGCAGCGAGGTCGACATTCTGACCCTCACCGCAACGCCGATTCCGCGAACCCTGAACATGGCCGTGTCGGGCATGCGTGATCTGTCGATCATCGCCACGCCACCGGCGCGCAGGCTGTCGGTACGCACC
This sequence comes from Pseudomonas sp. Pme6b, assembly GCF_058129925.1. Lineage (NCBI taxonomy): Bacteria > Pseudomonadati > Pseudomonadota > Gammaproteobacteria > Pseudomonadales > Pseudomonadaceae > Pseudomonas > Pseudomonas sp. Pme6b. Next base: position 2,301,676 of record NZ_CM176704.1, on the reverse strand, counting down.
TTCGTCATGGAGCAGAACAAGCCGACCATCAAGGAAGCCCTGCTGCGCGAGTTGCTGCGCGGCGGCCAGGTCTACTACCTGCACAACGACGTCAAAACCATCGAGAAATGCGCGGCGGATCTGGCCGAACTGGTGCCGGAAGCCCGTATCGGCATCGGCCACGGGCAGATGCGCGAGCGCGAACTCGAACAGGTGATGAGCGATTTCTACCACAAGCGCTTCAATGTGCTGATTGCCTCGACCATCATCGAGACCGGCATCGACGTGCCGAGCGCCAACACCATCATCATCGAGCGTGCCGACAAGTTCGGCCTGGCCCAGCTGCACCAGTTGCGCGGCCGCGTCGGGCGTAGTCACCACCAGGCCTATGCCTACCTGCTGACCCCGCCGCGCAAGCAAATCACCCCCGACGCGGAAAAGCGTCTGGAGGCGATTGCCAATACCCAGGACCTGGGCGCGGGCTTCGTGCTCGCCACCAATGACCTAGAGATCCGAGGCGCAGGCGAACTGCTCGGGGACGGCCAGAGCGGTCAGATCCAGGCCGTGGGTTTTACCCTGTACATGGAAATGCTCGAGCGCGCGGTCAAGTCGATTCGCAAGGGCGAACAGCCCAATCTCGATCAACCGTTGGGCGGCGGACCGGAAATCAACCTGCGTGTACCGGCATTGATCCCCGAAGCCTACCTGCCGGATGTACACACCCGCCTGATTCTCTACAAACGCATCGCCAACGCGGCAGACGAAGAGGCGTTGAAAGACTTGCAGGTAGAAATGATCGACCGCTTCGGCCTGTTGCCGGAGCCGACCAAGAACCTGGTGCGCATCACGCTGCTCAAACTGCACGCTGAACAGCTGGGTATCAAGAAAATCGACGGCGGCCCGCAAGGTGGACGCATCGAATTCGCGACCGAGACTCCAGTTGATCCGCTGACCCTGATCAAGCTGATCCAGAGCCAGCCCAACCGTTACAAGTTCGAAGGTGCCACGCTGTTCAAATTCCTGGTGCCCATGGAGCGCCCGGAAGAGCGTTTCAATACCATCGAAGCGCTGCTTGAGCGCCTGACCCCGAAAACTGCTTGAAGGATTCACGCATGCGTCTGTTTCGTTCATTGATCCTGCTGCTGACGCTGATCGCGCCGACCGCGTTCGCCGACGGCTTGTATCAGGTCGAGATTCTGCTGTTTCGCCAGAACGGCGAACCCGCCTCGACCCGTCAGCTTGTCCCGGAAAACTGGGACAAGGACGCGCAGAAGATCGCCGCGAACGATGAACGAAGCCCCGCCCTCAATGATCTGGCCAGCAAACTGCAGGGCAGCGGCAACTACCAGGTGCTGATGCAGCGCGCCTGGCAGCAGAGCATCGGCACCGAGCCGGGCAAGGTTGCCGTCACCAGTGGTGACGAGCGGCTCGGGCACTTCCCGATCGAGGGCACCGTGAGTCTGGCGATGGCACGCTTTACCGATATTGATGCACAATTCTGGGTCAACCAGCTGGACCCGCATGGCGTGGTCATCAGCAGTGAACGATTGAAGCAGACCGCCAGGGTAAAAAACGGTGAGCTGACCTATCTGGACAATGGCAACCTCGCGTTGCTGATCAAAGTTTCTCCTCTTTGATCTTTACGTACGCAAGGGACGCGAAGGCGCCCCCTTTCTTTTGAGCATCGCTGCGGCGTAGGGCCTTTTAAAACTTGTCGTCCATTCTCGAAAAAGTCCTGGCCTCGGCCTGGACAGACTTATTCAACGATCGAACGCTTGAGCGAGGGCTTGACTACGCCCGGCAAAAACGCATCGTGCTGGAAGACTCCAGCCCGCAGATCATCCGTACCGCATGCCGCGGCTCGGGTCTGGAAATCTACACCCAGACCCTGCTGTTCAAGGACCCGGATCGCTACAAGAACTACCTGACCTGCAAATGCACCTGCCCGGTCCGCAACGACTGTAAGCACTGTGTGGCCGCGCTGCATTTTCTCCAGGACCCGCAGAACCGGCCGCTGCTGCAAGCCGCGCTGACTTCACACCAGCAGGAAATGGAAAAGCATATCGAGCAAAAGCCGAAGCTGCCGGAACGCCTGATCGATAACCTGCAACCGCGGCCAAGACTGATTCTGGCAAGCATCGAGTTCAGCGCCTACGAGCCACGCAACGGGCGCATGCAACGGCATATTCAGCACCGTGCCGCGTTGGCCTTCGCTTACGGCAAGCATTACGCGGTCGGCACCACCAACGTCAGTATTCTGGTCAGTTCGCTGGGCAGCGACCTGGTGAATCAGAAAAGCGACATCATCGAGCACACCGACACCGAAACCCTGCGCATCCGTCGTCAGGGCGAACGGGAGCGGCAGTTGCGTCAGGAACTGGCCGACCTGGGCTTCAAGGTCGCCACCCGGCAGAGCAAGGCCTTGCCCGACAGCGCTGGCGACATGTACGAACTGCCCAACGACAAGGCCTGGCTGCATTTCGTCCTCGACGACCTGCCACGCCTGCGCGAGCAAGGCTGGGAAATCGACATTCAGGACGAGTTCGGCTTCGACGTTACCCCCGTGGAAGACTGGTATGCCGTCATTGATGAAGAGAACGAGCGCGACTGGTTCGACCTGGAACTGGGCATCATCGTCAACGGCGAACGCCTGAGCCTGCTGCCGATCCTGATCAACCTGATCCGCAGCCATCCCGAACTGATGAGCCCCTCGGCCGTGGCCAAGCGCGGCGACGAAGAACAACTGCTGGTGCAGCTCAACCACTTCACCCAGAGCGGCGGCAGCCCGGTACAGATCGCCCTGCCCTACGGCCGACTCAAGCCGGTACTGGCGACGCTGGGCGACTTCTACTGGCGTCAGGAGGGCAACAACGCGCTGCGCATGAGCAAGGCCGATGCAGCACGCCTGACCCAGCTAGAAGACCTGCCGCTGACCTGGCAGGGTGGCGACCGTCTGCGCCACTTCGCCGAACGCCTGATCAACATCAAGGACGCGCCGGTCAGCCTGCCCGATGGTCTTAACGCCACACTGCGCCCTTATCAGCTGGAAGGCCTGAGCTGGATGCAGTCCTTGCGCGAGCTGGAAGTCGGCGGCGTGCTGGCTGATGACATGGGGCTGGGCAAAACGCTGCAGACCCTGGCTCACCTGTTGATGGAAAAACAGGCCGGACGCCTCGACCGCCCCGCACTGGCCGTCATGCCCACCAGCCTGATTCCCAACTGGCTGGACGAGTCCGAGCACTTCACCCCGGACCTCAAGGTACTGGCCCTGTATGGCGCCAATCGTCATCAGGACGCTGGCAACCTGCAGGATTACGACCTGATCCTGACCACTTACGCATTGCTGCCTAGAGATCTGGAACTGCTTGAGAAACAGCCCTTCCACGTGCTGATTCTCGATGAAGCGCAGTACATCAAGAACCCGAACAGCAAGGCCGCCCAGGCCGCACGCAACCTCAACGCACGTCAGCGCCTGTGCCTGAGCGGTACGCCACTGGAAAACCACCTGGGCGAGCTGTGGTCACTCTTCCACTTCCTGATGCCCGGCTGGCTGGGCAACAGCAAGGAATTCAATAGCAATTACCGCACAGCCATCGAAAAGCATGGCAACCAGGACCGCTTGCATCACCTCAATGCGCGCATCAAGCCGTTCCTGCTGCGTCGCACCAAGGAACAGGTCGCGACCGAACTGCCACCCAAGACCGAGATCATCCACTGGGTAGACCTCAACGACGCGCAGCGCGATGTGTACGAAACCGTGCGCCTGGCGATGGATAAAAAGGTCAGGGACGAAATCACCCGCAAAGGCGTGGCACGCAGCCAGATCATCATTCTCGAAGCGCTGCTCAAGCTGCGTCAGGTGTGCTGCGACCTGCGCCTGGTCAATCAGGACATGCCGGTCAACAGCAAACAAGGCACGTCAGGCAAGCTCAACAGCCTGATGGAGATGTTCGAAGAACTGCTGGCCGAAGGTCGCAAGATTCTGTTGTTCTCGCAGTTCACTTCGATGCTCAGCCTGATCGAGGAAGAGCTCAAGCAGCGCGGTATCGCCTACGCCCTGCTGACCGGATCGACCCGCGATCGCCGCACACCGATCCATGATTTCCAAAGCGGCAAGCTGCCGATCTTCCTGATCAGCCTGAAAGCTGGCGGCACCGGCCTCAACCTGACGGCCGCCGATACCGTGATCCACTATGACCCGTGGTGGAACCCGGCAGCGGAGAATCAAGCGACCGACCGTGCTTATCGTATCGGTCAGGACAAGCCGGTGTTCGTCTACAAGATGATCGCGCGCGGCACCGTGGAAGAGAAAATCCAGCGCCTGCAACGGGAAAAGTCAGCGCTGGCAGCCGGTGTGCTTGATGGCCGCACAACCGGCGACTGGAAACTGCGCGACGAAGACCTTCAGGCCCTGTTTGCCCCGCTTCCCGCAGCCCCGAAGAAAACCCGCAAGTAAACCCGTCCGGCGCTATTCAACAGCAATATGCTGAAGGATCTGCGCCGTGGACAAGACCGTAGCGTATTCACCGTGCAGGTTGGCCAGCGACATCGCGTGCACGTCTTCGGCACTACGCGGCGTGCCGAAGAAGTCTGCTTGATCAAAGGTAAAGCAGGCGTCATGCGCGACCATCACGTTAAAGCCAAGATTGCCTCCACTGCGCGCGGTGGACTCGACGGAATTGTTGGTGATCACGCCGACAATCACCACCTGCCCGATCCCGTCCGAGCGTAACCACATCTCCAGAAACGACCCGCAAAACGCGTCAGGCACCTGCTTGCTCAACTCCCGCTCATCGGCGTGCGGCAAGAACGCTGGCTGGTACTCGACCCCCGACTGCTCCGGCCAGAACACTGATTCGGGTGACGTCGAGAAATGCCGGACATGAATCACCGGCCGCCCGGATTGTCGCCAGGCACTCAGCAGCGCGCCGATATTCGCCTCGGCTTGCGGATTGTTACGCCGCCCCAGCTTGGGATGATTGATGCCCTGCTGCATGTCGATCAGGATCAGCGCGCTGTTGCCTTGAGTATCCATGATGAATCAGTCCGAACTTTTGGTTCAGCAAGACTATCGCAATCAAGGTCTATTCTGGTCGCAATCGTCGACAGGCTCAGGCTTGTCCGAGACCCGCCCCTCAAGGAGAACATCGTGATCGAACACCTTAAACTCGCTGGCAAAGTAGCGCTCGTGCAGGGCGGCTCCCGAGGCATCGGTGCAGCCATTGTCCAGCGACTGGCCAAAGAAGGCGCCGCCGTGGCGTTTACCTACGTCAGCTCCGAGGTCAACGCTTTGGAGATTCAAGACAGCATCGTCGCCAATGGCGGTCGGGCACTGGCCATTCGCGCAGACAGCGCCGATGAGAAAGCCATTCGCCAGGCCGTGCAGACCACCGCTGAAACCCTTGGCAGGCTGGACATTCTGGTCAACAACGCCGGCATTCTGGCGATCGCACCACTTAACGACTTCAAGATGCAGGACTTCGACAAAACTCTGGCGATCAACGTGCGCAGTGTGTTTATCGCCAGCCAGGAAGCCGCCCGGCACATGGAAGAAGGCGGCCGCATCATCAACATTGGCAGCACCAACGCCGACCGCATGCCTTTTGCAGGCGGAGCAACCTACGCCATGAGCAAATCGGCGCTGATTGGCCTCACCAAAGGCATGGCCCGCGACCTCGGCCCGCAGGGCATCACCGTCAACAACGTCCAGCCCGGCCCGGTGGACACCGACATGAACCCGGCACAGGGCGAATTCGCCGAAACCCTGAAAGCACTGATGGCCCTGCCCCGCTACGGCACAAGCGAAGAAATCGCCAGCTTCGTTGCCTACCTGGCAGGCCCGGAAGCCGGCTACATAACCGGTGCCAGCCTGACCATCGATGGCGGCTTCAGCGCCTGAACTTCACGAGACGAGCGGCGCTGCGCCTCAGCGCCGCACCGCCTTCTCGGGCTTTTCAGTGGCGCATAAGCGTTTATTTGCTTAACCGCATGAAAAATCTGAAAAAAAGTTTTGCGTTAGGAAAAGGTTTCGACTACATTAGCGCGCCTCGACAGACACAACGTTGTCGTCGAGATACGGTGAGGTGTCCGAGTGGCTTAAGGAGCACGCCTGGAAAGTGTGTATACAAGAAATTGTATCGAGGGTTCGAATCCCTCCTTCACCGCCATATTAAGAAAACCCTGTGAATTCAGTTACTTAGAGTTCACGGGTTTTTTGTTTGTACTACTCACAGTGCTGCAAGTTCTCGCCGGTCAGCGCTTCCCCTCCCCCGATGGCTGGGGATGTGCATACATTCTCGACGCCCGCACACCCTTCTCCAAGCCCGCCAGCTTCTCAGTCTGACTACTCGCCAGCCCGTCGCACTTTCTGCACAGGACAAGATTCTGTGGGTGCTCATGAAAGATCGGCACGACTACTTCACCGGCGAAGGCGAGCTGTGGTTCGACAATCAGAACCACATCGCCAGCGCGTTTGCTTGCAGCCTTACTGTTGCAAAGGCGTTCATCAAGAAATTGCGTGAGCATGGATACCTGACCATCGAGAAGCGCCGTATTCATGGCTGCGCATATTCCAACTCGATGACGATCACTCGCGACCTTATTCTGGCGTCCATGTCGCCGCTGGAGGCCATCCCTAAGCCTGTAGCGGTCACGCCAAACCCAAGAGGCGAACGTGTGCCTGAGTACACCCCTGCTCCCTTGCCAAAAGCGGCGCAGATTGCACCGGCGCCCAGCGTTATCGCGTACGACGAACACTTCGAAGATCAGCCGGAATGGATGAGAGACGTAGCCTAAATTCGATCTCGCCATGGTCGGAAATCGTCTATCCGGGGTAGACGGAATTCGACCGGTAGTAAGACCGATATTCAATAAGACAGATGTAGAAAGACAAAAGCATTAGAGGGTCTTCACTCAGCGTCGCTCATCTTGCTGATTCAAGCTGACGCGGTAACTTTTAAATTTTTCGCCGTCGGTGTATTGCTTGCTGTAATAATTGTAAACAGCGCCTTTAACATCAATACCCACTCCACTCTGAGTATCGCGAATTACGACATCCTGCACATTACTATCCGTAATCATAAAAGAAGCCTGTTTGTTTAGCTGCTTTAAAATCTCCTGATCGGTTCCTTGAATCTGATTGTCGATGTAGAGTCTCAGAGTATCCAAATCAGTAGCAGGTGCACCGTAGCGAGTTACGTATACCCACGCCCCGCCCTTAACCTCCTGCTTAATAACAAGCTCATCAGCATCTGCAATGCCACCGACCACCGAGTCAAGAAAGTAATCAATAACTAAAAGACCTAACAGGCACCAGAACAGAATTTTGTACACATTGCGCGACTTAGTATCCTTTTGACTTTGCATATTCAATACCTTGTTCTATCCAATATTGGTCAGTTGGATCATCGCCATACGGCGCACGCCAGTACCACTTCCCCCAATCCACCTTGGTGCTCTGCGTCCCTGAACGTTTCTGAGCAAACCCCGCAGCCCTCAGCAGAATCTGATCAGGCAACTGACCAGCTCTGCCCACGGCGCCGTAGTGAAAATTGCCGAAATCTTCCCACGCATGATTCTGCTGCTTATAGTCCCATGGACCATGATTACGTACTTTGTAATAAAACCAACTCATGAATGCACCGACAGCGGGGTCCTTCTTCCACTGATCGTTCGCAAGCTTCATGTGCACATCGACACTAACGCCGGGAGGTATCGCTTCTGGCATTTCATAGTTCATGGCTTGCTCTCTTCCAAACGCGCACAGGATCAGGCGTAAATTTTATTGCTGATGGCATCCCAGCCGCCCGCAATTTGCCCTGCGCCTTGCCCAGTCTTTCGACTTTGTTTGGAGTAGATTAATTTGATGCGGCCATAATTTAACGCAATCAGCTCACTCGGAAACGCATTAGACTGATCGCCATTGCCCGTTAAAGCGAAAGAGCTAATTATAACCTCCTCAAGCACTATCTCAAGGTATTTAACTTTCGGATCGCCAGCCCTAAATATATGAACCGACACCTGCTTAAAAATGTTTTCCACTACAGCAAGCCTCATGAAGTTTGGGGGTAGCGTTATCTACAGGTTTGCGGACAAGCAAATCACTTAAGTAAGCGCGACCAGAAGTTGCACCGCCAGCGGACGTAGCTGTAGCGGACGCTGTCTGACTGGCCGAGAGGTCGAAATCCTGTAGCTCAATCCAGTTTTCGTAACCTTCGGAGAGCGTTTCTCCGGGAATACCTTCGATTTGTAGGTAGGCTTCAAATGACATACTTAATTCCTTTTAAGGTTTTCGCAAGGGTTAGCATGATACTGAGATTCCCGCGCTGACGGAACAGTGAGGTCGTTTTCCCTGTTTTCCAATTCTCATGCTGCCTGCTCGCGCTACATTCGACGGCGATTGACTGTGCTGACTGGAAATATCTTTGGGGTCGGGTCAGCTTCAACGCTGCTAAACAGAGCGCAGAGGGGGGGGGCAGTCGAGCACAGCTTAATGATAGTGCGGTGCTTCCGATCCCGATTCAGATTCAGATTGTTCAGCGTACGAACTGGCAGTCTTCAGAAATAGGCGTCTTGGCAATGTCGCCCCTGCCGGTGCAGGCCAGAGTAATGCGCCTACCCTTTTGCAACTGAGCTATAGTAGGGTCTTTTGCATCTTCAAATGAAAACTGGGGTTCCATGAATTGATTGACTCCACCTTGCAGCGTTACGTAAGGACGACCCCGGAAATCTGTTGGGACAGAGCAGAAATTAAGGGTGGCAATGCCAAGGACGTAGGCTACGGCTCTCCAGCCGGTGGCATTTAGCCTCCCAAAGAGAGTTCGATGGGCGTTTTTTTAATCGGTTACGACTTGATATCTCCAGAAAATGACTACTCGGCAATTATTTCTAATATTAAGAGATCCACAACGACAGCCACTTCCCTTGAGCCCAGATGTAGGTGATGTCACCAGACCCGATTCGGCGCCGGCACATCAAACTCTCGATTCAAGATGTTCGGAATATAAGACCGCTCAACCGTCGCTGGCTTGTAGGCGTGTGATCCAGGTTGTTCGCTGACCAGCTCCAGTTCCCGCATCAGGCCTCGCACCTTGAACCGTCCAATTTGCTCGCCGTCTTCCAGCATCATCGACACGATGATGCGGCGTGAAGATGCGACCGTGTGACCGCATCTTCACAGGCATGCACAGGCTTGAAGCACATGTTATTTTTACCGCACATAGCGTGTATCGTAAAAAACTCAACCTTCGCCGCCACCGCCGCACGAAATCAGTTCAATAAGTCCCATCTGATACCATTTATTCTGGCAACTCCACCCGTGTTCAAATGTAAACGCACTTGCAGTGCCGCTGAATGCAACGCCCAATGTGAGCGCCAAGGCGATTCCAATATTTCGCGAACGCACTTTCTTCATATTGTCTTTCATAAATGCTCCATAGTTTTAGCGGGTAATGCGAGCCTGTAAAGGCTGCATGAACGTCACAATACCCTACCGACTTTAACGCTTTATTGTCGGCACTCAAGGTACACTGCCGCGGCCCTAAAACGTGACCAGGCAAACAGCGACCCTAAGTCAGCTGCATGAGTTTTGATTTAGAGATGCACTTCTCTATGGCACATTTGAGTACTGAAACCTAATACGATCAATAGCACAAATGGGCTAATAGCCTCATGCCACAAGGTCAGGCAGCACACGCGTCCCGGTGTCAGAATATTTGTCGCCTCTCCGGTTTTTCCTAGGGTTTGTCTGAAAGTACTAGATTGCCGTCAGAAATCGCGTCCACAAGCTTTTCTGATTGTCAGATCCTGTTTCTGCCGTCCTGGCTGCACCGCTTTGCGGATCTGGAAGATGACGTACTACGGCCCCGATGGATCGTTGATTTGCAGGGTGTATGCCCAATTTCGTAGCGCCTTGGTCTGGCTCACTTTGCACTTCGATCGTGTCCCGAGAAGTGGTGTAACTGAACCAACCGAAAGCGCCTCGAGGGCGAAAGAGGATGGTCATCGTGGTTCTTGGCTACTGTTGAGTTTGCGAAGACCAAACACTCACCAGAGAAACCACGATGACCAAGCCCACTATCGCATTGACCGAGTTGGTTGAGAAAGGGGCAGATGCTGATCTGCTCAAGCAAATGATCCAGTTCGTCGCCCAGCGGATGATGGATTTCGATGTTGAAAGCCTTTGCGGCGCTGGCTTCGATGTCAAAAGCCCTGACCGTACCAACAGTCGCAACGGTTACCGCGACCGCCTGTGGCAAACCCGTGCCGGGGACGTTGATTTGAAGATCCCCAAGCTGCGCCAAGGCAGCTACTTCCCTGGCTTTCTGGAGCCACGCAGAACCGCTGAGAAGGCGATGGCGGCAGTCATTCAGGAAGCCTATATCCAAGGCGTTTCCACGCGTTCGGTCGACGAGCTGGTCAAAGCCATGGGCATGACTGGCATCTCGAAAAGCCAAGTATCCAGACTCGCGGGTGAGATTGATGAACGCGTCAATGCGTTCCTGGATCGACCACTTGAAGGCGACTGGCCGTACCTCTGGATCGACGCCACCTACGTTAAAGTGCGGGAGGCAGGCCGCATCGTTTCGGTCGCGGTAATAATCGCCGTGGCCGTCAGCACCAATGGAGGACGGGAAATTCTGGGCATGCGGGTTGGCCCCTCCGAGGCGGAGCCGTTCTGGACGGACTTCCTTCGTAGCTTGATGCGTCGTGGCTTACGCGGCGTAAAGCTGGTGATCTCTGACGCCCACGAAGGTCTCAAGGCGGCGGTCGCCAAGGTCTTCCACGCGACTTGGCAGCGCTGCCGCGTGCATTTCATGCGTAACGCGATGGCTCACGTCGGCGAGGGGCAGCGCAGCATGGTGGCGGCGTTGCTGCGCACGGTCTTTGCTCAGGATAGCCGTCAGGAATGCCATCAGCAGTGGCGCCTGGTGGCCGACCAGTTGCGTGAGAAATACCCCAAAATTGCGGTGCTCATGGACGGTTGCGAAGATGAAGTGCTGGCACACATGGCTTTCCCGAAAGCCCATCGCCAGCAGTTGCACAGCACGAATCCGCTGGAACGCCTGAACGCAGAGATCAAGCGACGTACCGATGTCGTGGGCATCTTCCCTAATGATCCAGCGATCACCCGGCTGGTCGGAGCGATGCTGTTGGAGCAGAACGACGAGTGGTGCCTACAACGACGTTATATGCAGTTGGAGGCCTTCGAGGCGGTCAGCGATAATCCGCAGGCCAAGCTGTCGGCCGTGATCAACTAAACGGCAAACTCAATGGCCAGAGCCGTGATGAGTTACATCACTTGCTGGGACACGATCCAATACGTGTGCTCTCGCCATGAGCGCAAAAAGGTCGAAATGTTGTTCGCTCATCTCAAACGAATCCTGAAACTGGAACGATTAAGGCTACGAGGAATGACCGGTGCGAACGACGAATTCACCTTGGCGGCTGCGGTACAGAATCTAAGACGACTGGCGAAACTGACCTCTCAAGGGCCACCGACTACGGGATAGGTGCGCCCGGAGCCAGCAAAAACCCTCAAATTAACCTATTAACCAAGCTGCAACGGTCAACGCAGAACTGGAAAGCCACGCAACGTGGTGACCAGGTTCTGAAACGAAGGCCAACGTCGCCTTCTTCCAGCCTGAAATTCCGACTTTTTCAACAGAATCGGTCGATAGCAGCCGCTACATTGGTAACTTCTGCGAAAGCTGCGAAGCCCGGACGTCTGAGACACTGGCTGACGTTCACTCACCTGCGCGTCCGATATCCTCCCGGGTAGGCATTGTCCAATCCGAAGCTCTTCGTTCATGAACCGAGTCAATATGATCAGACCCACAGGCGAACGCCAACAGGTAAGAAGCAAATGCGGTTACCGCCAGTGCCAATCTTCCCAGCGGAGCCGCATCCCTAGAAAAACTACCCGGTTCAATGGCAATCCGGCCTCCTCGAAGGTAAGCGAAGACCGCTTGCATGAACCACGCCTGCACTGCAGCACCGCCCAGAAGTGGCTCCAGTCGCCAGAAAAACGCAACACTGCACTGCCCAATGACGCGATAGCCATCAATGCCGGTATCAGGTACCGATGGCGCTTTAGAATTCCGGTGTTGCTGGTTTCTCTCTCCATCGACCTTTTCCCGCTCCAATCAAAATTGAAATGCTCCAATCATGGAACCTGCGATGTTTCTGATAACATCCGCCCACATTCAATTAGCAACACCAGCATCGACACACGGAGAGTGAAAATGAAACGCCTGCACTGGCTCCTCGCTGGAAGCTGCGCCGCGCTTCTAGCAGCTTGCAGCAATCCAGTTCCCTTTGGAACACCTGAAGATTTGGCCCGTATGAAGCAAGATCTCAACTTGGCGTATTTGCCGTCGACCGTGCTCCCTCTGAAATGGGCCTATTTTGACTATGGCGTTCAACAAGAAGGGGTGGACACAGTTGATACTCTCGCGCTGGTCCAACCCGGCTTACTCACACTGGTCGGGTATGAGAACGGCCACTACGTCCGGCAAGCTGAAATTACCAGCGCGTCAACCGACTGCATGTACATTTTCAAGGGTGATGTCAGCGCACAGCCGGTGTGGTTGTTGCCGCTGACCGAAAACTGACCCAGTAGAGGCTGTTCTGCCGACTGAAAACTGACCCAGGTGTTCAACTGCTTCTGCTCACTTTTTGAGCAGGAGAACACAGGGTGATCAGCATGGAAATGTTGGGAAAAATCCGGCGGATGTACTTCCGCGACAAGCTCTCGCTGCATCAGATAGCCAAGCGTACCGGGCTGTCGAGAAACACCATCCGAAAATGGGTCAGAGCGCCCGAAGCCAATCAACCAGCGTACCAACGGTGCGCATCCTTCAATAAGCTCAACCCTTTTCACGAGACCTTAGAGCAGGCGCTCAAGGCTGATTCGTTCCGGCCAAAACACAACCGTAGGAGCGCCAAGGCACTTTTTGAGCAGATCAAGGCCGAGGGTTATGACGGCGGTTACAGCCAGCTCACGGCGTTTGTCCGCTCTTGGCGGTGCGAGCAAGGCAAGTCTGTACGCGCTTTTGTACCGCTGACTTTTGCCCTCGGTGAGGCCTTTCAGTTTGACTGGAGCGAAGAAGGCCTGCTGATCGGTGGCCTGTTTCGACGTATCCAGGTCTCCCATATGAAGCTGTGCGCAAGTCGCGCGTTCTGGTTGGTTGCGTACCCCAGTCAAGGCCACGAGATGCTGTTTGATGCCCATACACGTTCGTTTGGAGCGTTGGGTGGCGTGCCACGTCGCGGCATCTACGACAACATGAAAACGGCTGTCGACAAGGTTAACAAAGGCAAAGGCCGCACGGTCAATGCCCGGTTTTCCGTGATGTGCGCGCACTATCTGTTCGATCCGGACTTCTGCAACGTGGCCTCTGGCTGGGAGAAAGGCATCGTCGAAAAGAACGTGCAAGACAGCCGGAGGCGAATCTGGCTCGATGCTCAAAATTGCATGTTCCATACCTTCGAGGAGCTGAACGTCTGGCTCGGCCAACGCTGTCGTACGCTCTGGGCTGAACTTGTACATCCGCAGTACAACGGTTTGACGGTGGCAGAAGTCCTGGAGCTGGAGCAGGCTGAAATGATGCCGATGCCGACGGCCTTTGATGGCTACGTGGAACGCACCGTCCGTGTCTCTAGCACCTGCCTGATCAGCGTGGCGCGCAATCGTTATTCGGTGCCTTGCGAGCGTGTGGGTCAATGGGTCAGCAGCCGTTTGTACCCTTCGCGAATCGTGGTCATTGCCGACGAAACGGTGATCGCCAGTCACGAGCGCCTCTTTGATCGAGATCAGATCGGTTTTGACTGGCAGCACTACATCCCACTCATCGAACGCAAGCCTGGTGCACTGCGCAATGGCGCTCCATTTGCTGATCTGCCAAAACCGTTACAGCTTCTTAAACGCGGACTGAGGCGTCACACCAACGGTGATCGAATCATGATGCAGGTACTGGCTGCTGTGCCCATCGCCGGTCTCGAACCAGTGCTGGTGGCGGTGGAGCTGGTACTTGAATCGGGAAGTCTGAGCGCCGATCACATCCTCAATGTCGTTGCCCGCCTGACCTCCACCGCACCACCTCCCTGTGTAGAAACCAGCCTGCAACTCAAAGTGGCGCCGGTTGCCAATACAGCACGCTACGACCGGCTCCGTACGACCGATGAGGAGAATCGCAATGCGTGACCTAATGACTGAACTCAAAGAACTGCGCCTGCACGGCATGGCCAGTGCTTGGGAAGAACTGGTCTCTCAAGGAACAGCGTCGACGGCTTCATCGAAATGGCTGCTGGAACATCTGCTTCAGCAGGAACATGCGGATCGCGCGGTGCGCTCGGTGAATCATCAGATGAACATGGCAAAACTCCCCATGCACCGTGACTTAGCTGGCTTTGACTTCAGCGCTTCCAGCGCTGATGCCCGGCTGGTCAGCGATCTATCCAGCTTGGCGTTCACTGAAACCGCGCAGAATGTCGTGTTCATCGGCGGCCCTGGCACCGGGAAAACACACCTGGCCAGTGCCTTGGCTGTATCCGGAATCACGGCCTACAACAAACGCGTGCGCTTCTTTTCCACGGTGGATCTGGTGAATCTGCTGGAGCGTGAGAAGTACGATGGCAAGGCAGGGCGAATCGCCCAGGCACTGCTGCGCACAGACCTGGTGATACTGGATGAACTCGGATATTTGCCCTTCAGCCAAAGCGGTGGCGCCCTGTTATTTCACCTGCTGTCCAAACTGTACGAACACACCAGCGTGGTCATCACCACCAACCTGAGCTTCTCGGAATGGTCGAGTGTGTTTGGCGACGCCAAGATGACCACCGCGTTGCTGGATCGGCTGACACACCACTGCCACATCGTCGAAACGGGCAACGAGTCCTACCGCCTACAACACAGCACATTGGCTGCCCAGACAAAGATCAAAACACGCGAACGAAAGCGAAAGGACGGAAATGATATCGAGGACGATGAGCCATTTTGATCCGCACCATAAATGCCCTGCTGCATGCGGTGGGGCTTGATGCGTCTTCAATCGGAACACTGCTGCTAAGCTTATCCACAATTGCTGGGGCAAAAATCAGCAATCCGTCCTGGGTCAATTTTCAATCGGCAGGGTGGGTCAGTTTTCAATCAGCGCCAACACCGGGAAATCTTTTTTAGCTATTTTATCGAGGTTGAACGGTAACGAGAGGTCATCGGAGAAACCAGACAGAAAAACCATTTCCCCCAGTCTAGGAGGTGAGAGGCTGGCGGGGAGAAAGCTGAAGACCTCGGATTGTGTTTCCTTGGGAGCGAGGACCGCAATGTCGAGCTGCACGTTTTCAGAAAACGCTTCGACACAGATCTCCAAGGAGCAAAATTTCACGAGGTACTCCAGCACGGGGCGCCCAGAAAATTTGATAAAAATTTTGGCATTGGGATCGGTGTAGTCCTTCACCTGTATCGGCATTCGTCCTGTCACAACATGTGCCGCGGTAATGACTTCACCAGGGAGTATCAGTTTTTTTGTGTTCGGGCTGGTTAGGGCCTGCCGTCAGGCAGGCCCTTGTTTTACCAGCTCGGTCTGGTAAATCGGTCTCCGTACAGGATCGCAAATTGATTCATTGCCACTTTCCAGTCGTGTGCCGCATGACCCCAGTTGGCGGTGATGTTGCGCAACCCAAGCCATATCAGTTTCGTCGCGGCCTCATCGGTCGGGAAGTGCCCTCGAGTCTTGATGATCTTGCGTAACTGGGCATTGATGCTCTCGATGGCATTGGTCGTGTAAACCACTTTGCGGATGCCCGCCGGGAAAACAAAAAACGGTATAACCCGATCCCAGGCGCGACGCCATGCAGCAACCACAGTCGGATACTGCTTGCCCCAGGGGCCCGCTTCAAAGGCGTTAAGCTCTTGCTCAGCCACATCTGCATTGATCGCCTGGTAGATCGGCTTGAGTGCTTTGGCCAGTGCCCGACGTTTATCCCAAGCGGCATAGTCCAAGCTGTTGCGGATCAGATGCACGATGCAGGTTTGCAGCGTCGTGGCAGGAAAAACCGCCCCCAACGCCTCCGGTATTCCTTTGAGGCCATCCGTGACGGCGATCAGAACATCTTCAACGCCACGAGTCTTGAGGTCGTTGAACACCTTCATCCAAAACTTGGCACCCTCGGTGCTCTCGATCCATATACCCAGAATGTCGCGCGTGCCATCAGGTAATACCCCCAGCGCCAGATAAATAGCCTTGTTGCACACTAACCCCTCGTCCCGGATTTTGACCCGTAACGCATCGAAGAAGATCACCGGATACATCGGTTCCAAGGGTCGTTGCTGCCAAGTGCCCACCTCTTCCATGACCGCATCGGTGACTGAGCTGATGAAGTCATGGGACACGTTAGTTCCATACTGCTCAGATAGAAAAGCGCGGATCTCACGCACCGTCATGCCCCGGGCGTACATGGCAATTATCTTGTCGTCGAAGCCTGTAAAACGTCGTTCGTGCTTGGGAATCAGGATCGGGGCGAAGCTACCATCGCGGTCTCTGGGGATATCCAGGCGAAGCGGCCCGTCGTCGGTCAGAACCGTCTTGCTGCTTTTGCCATTACGCTGATTGGTCGACTCCTCAGGGCGCTCCGCGCCCTGAGGGTAACCAAGGTGGTGACCCAGCTCGGCGCCTAGCGCACGCTCGATCAGAGCCTTCTTGAACGCCATGGACGCGTCTTGAATGGCTTCGGCGCTCATCGGGCCTTTAACAAACTGCTCGATCAGCTCTTGGGGAATCGAGGGCAACTCCCTCGCTGTTGCATTGGCGGACTTCTTTTTGGTCGGCATACATGCACCTCTAGCTACATGTTATGCCCGAACACAAAATTTCTGACAGTCTCCTTCACCATCAGGGGTGAACGCAAAACAGGTGCCCTGACTGATCGTCTCGCCATCCAAGACAATTGTGACGTAGCCGCAACTTCGCTTCATGGCTTCATATATCTGATTGTACATTCAACTCTATTCCTAGTTTCTGTGCAGACTGACAGTGCTAGAGCCGGCATATACCCGCTCTGTTCAAAATCTCGACCGTAACAGGCGCTGATCAGGCCTAAGTCGCTACTCCACATTCGAGTGCGGCTGACTGCGCGGATGCCTCATAACCATGTGAACCGCCCCGGGTTTCTCGGAGACCCTTTTGTTTGAGTCATGCCACCTGGGCAGACTCGGTGAGTTGCTGATAATAGATTGCTTCTGCTTCGACCGGTGGAATATGACCGATTGGCTCCAGCAGGCGGCGGTGATTGAACCAGTCCACCCATTTCAGGGTTTCCAGCTCCACCGCCCCCCGTGTGGGCCAAGAGCGTCGATGAATCACTTCAGCCTTGTAAAGACCATTGATGGTCTCAGCCAAAGCATTGTCGTAAGAGTCACCGACACTCCCGACCGATGGCTCAATACCGGCTTCGACAAGACGCTCGGTATAGCGAATGGACACGTACTGCACGCCACGGTCACTGTGGTGAATGAGTCCACCCTGCTTGACTGGGCGACGGGCGTAAAGGGCTTGCTCCAGTGCATCGAGTACAAAATCGGTACGCGCTGAACTGGACACCTTCCAACCGACGATGAATCGGGCAAAGACATCAATGATGAAGGCCACGTAAACAAAACCCTGCCAGGTACTGACGTAGGTAAAGTCCGATACCCATAGGGCGTTCGGGCACTCAGCCACAAACTGACGGTTGACATGATCCTGCGGGCACGGCCTGGCTTGGTCGCTGACCGTCGTCTTGACGGGCTTGCCGCGTACCACGCCTTGCAGGCCCAGCTCTCCCATCAGACGTTGCACCGTACAGCGGGCGACTTGCAGTCCGTCACGCAGCAATTGTCGCCAGACCTTGCGCACGCCATATACCTGGAAGTGCTCATCCCAGACTCGCTGGATGTGCTCACCCAGTTCCTGGTCACGCTGCGCACGCGCTGACTGCTGGCTGGGGTCAGCCTGCTGAGCAGCGTACCGGTAGTACGTCGACGGGGCGATTGGCAACACCTTGCAAATCGGCTCGACCCCGTAAGACTGGCGGTTTTCATCAATAAACGTCTTCATCGTTTGAATGGGCGGTCGAGCTCCGCCTGGGCAAAATAGGCTGAGGCCTTACGCAAGATCTCGTTAGCTTGACGCAACTGACGGTTCTCACGCTCCAAGAGCTTGACTCGCTCACGTTCGACTGTGCTCAGCCCATCACGCTGGCCGCTGTTGCGCTCAGATTGGCGAACCCACAGCCGTAATGTCTCGGGCGTGCAGCCGATCTTGGGGGCAATGGCACTGATGGTGGCCCACTGCGACTCGTACTCAGGAAGGTGTTCGAAAACCATCCTGATGGCCCGCTCACGGACCTCTGGGGAATACTTCGGTAGTTTTTTCATCGCTCCATCCTCTCAAAGGTTGGAGTCTCCGAGAAACCCGGGGCGGTTCACATGTGTTGGTCCAACGTAACCGCTCATAGATGAGCTCCATTCAGACGGCCTTACGTCCTGGTAACCGTAAAAGTGAGTCGCCCCGGCTTCTGTAGATCTCGATGACCGCTCCTGGCCAATGGCGGTCGGGCGCCACCGGCAGATTCAGGCCCAAGCGGAGACGCCTGCGACTCGACGCAATCCAGTCGACATTGCAAAGGCGATGTAGAACATATCAATCCTCGCCCACCAGCCTCCGGCGAAGAACGCCGCACAGGGCTTTTCTAAATCCATGCGGGTGAGCTTTTGGAACGTCTTCCAGCATAGTTCACTAGATGGCAACGCCTGCGCGGCTGTATGAACTGAGTTAAACGGTGGGACATGACTTGCTAGCACCGTGATCGCGGCTCTCATCATTTTTGAGGATCCATCTGCAAATGCGGCTCCTGCCATTGGGCGCCGGTGGTTATGCATCATATTGTGCATTCAAACCGGGAGCACCGCGGCTTTCGTTACGTGAGGGAATCACTTCAAGCCCGACTCAAGGTTCGTTTCCCTGGAAAGCATCAAGTCATTGTCTTGGTGATGGGCTCGCGAGGGTAGACGCTCCGGTATCGCACCAAGCCATTGACGATTACTTGAGCCCCCTCTTTCACCGCCACATCGATAAAACGCAAACCCCCTGAATTCTGAAAGGAATTCAGGGGCTTCCTGAATGCAATCAAACAACCACAATCAAAATCCGCCCCCAGCCCCTACGCCAACCGCCTCATGGACAAATCCATCAACCCCATCAGATCCCTCTGCTCTCTCAGCGAAAGCACCAGCCGCGCGATGGATCGGCTGCTCTCTACCTCGGACAAGGACAGCCCCTTTACATACAGCTGGATATCGCCTGACTCGGGGTGGAGAAGCTTCACTGAAAAGGTTTCATCCAGCGCGACGACGCACTCGCACTTTGACGGCAGAAAGGCCGTTTCAAGAACGCGTTGAATATCGGTTTTTGAAAACATGGTGCGTCCTCTGCAAAGGGCTGAATCGTGATGTAAAGAGTAGACGAGTTTCAGGTGAATAGGTTTCCGACCTGCGCAACGGATGCACGCGGCGCGGGGGCTTTTTTGTGGCGACTGCCCGGGATTGTTTTTCCTGATCAAGGTAACTGCCTGCAACGCATCACGCTGTCTGGTCTAAAGTACCCTCTTCTGAACTCCCCGAGCGTCGACCGACATGAATGAACGCGCACGTGAACTGGCGTCTCGTCTGATTCGCAATTTCAACGAGGCTCCCCTCGCATATGAAGTTCGTGAACCTCTCTATGAAAGCTCGGCAGCCCGTCTGGGCACAGGCACGGCGGCACAAAAGCTCGGGGCCTCGATTGATATCGTCGCGCCGGGCAAGCGCTCGTGCCCTTATCACTTTCATCATGCGCAGGAAGAGATGTTCGTGATCATCGAGGGCGAAGGCAGTTTGCGTGTCGCAGGCGAGATGCTGCCGATCCGGACGGGTGACATCGTGTTTATCCCGGCTGGTTCCGAATACCCTCATCAGATAATCAACACCTCGCAGACGCCGCTGAAGTACCTGTCGATCAGCACCCGGGAAACGCCGGAGGTCTGTGAATACCCCGACTCGGGGAAGTACCAGGCGATGGTTTCAGTGCAGGGAACCCGGGTGTTTACCGCCAACCAGCGGACCACTGAAAACCTCGATTACTGGGAAGGCGAGCCCTGATTTCAATTGTTCATAAATTGTATCCGGCAGTTCACGCTTTTTTCACGTTCGCGGGTTTATTGTTAACTCAATTCCCAGCAAGACCTTAAGCCCGCTCCCCCCCATCGCGGGCTTTTCTTTGTCTGCGATTTGAGCACATGGTACCCCACATGCGCCCAGAGACATCAGGAACACGACTGCTTTCACAGGCGTCGGGCAGATAGGGAACATCATGCAGAAAATGGTTTCCAAGCCCTACTTCCCGGAAGAAAAACCTCCCACATGAAATACACCCTGAAAAAACTGGTCCTCACCGTTGCGTTTCTGACGGCGGCTCCTGCCTTCGCTGCATGCCAGATGGCACCCGTCTCCTATGACATGCCTTCACAACGCCTGGATGAGGCGCTGCAACAACTGGCGCATAGATCCGGCTGCCCGGTTACCGTCGACCTGGGCGCTGACAGCAGCAGAAAGGTCAAGAAATTCAAGGGTACGTTCACGCCGGATCAGGCACTTTGGCTGGTGTTGAAGAAAACCGGGCTGGAGGGCTATGTCGAAAACGACGGGCTCACCGTTGATCGTCGAGGCCAGGATTTCGTAAACCAGCGAGCAACCGAGCTACGCACGGCTATCGATGAGGCTGGCGCACGGATGGAGGCGAGAAAGAAGAAGCGCTTCCTTCATCAACTGGACACCATCGAGTCCGGCGCGAAGAAAGTGGTCCTTGAACAGAGCTTCGTCAGTGCCGCAGAGATGGCGAGTTACAAGCGTGACTTCGACGAACTGTCGAGCCAGATCCCGGCCAGCAAGTGAACCTCCGATAATTGCGCTAACATTCGTCGCTTTTGACCAGACGGCCGCACGCGCTGTGGGATATCGATGAGAAAAACTGCCTTATTCATAGTGGCGCTGGCACTGCAACCGCTGGCTTACGGCGCAGGTGATGCAGAAGCCGGAAAAGCAGTCTTTACCCGCCTCTGCTCCGGCTGTCACAAGATCGGCCCTTCTGCACGCAATGCATTTGGTCCGCCCCTCAACGGCATCATTGGTCGTCAGGCAGGGCAACAGGAAGGCTACATCTATACCGACGCAATGAAAAACTCGGGGCTGGTCTGGACGCGTGAAGAGTTGCGCACGTATCTCAAGGACCCAGGCGAAGTCGTGCCTGGCACGCGGATGAAACTGTGGTGGATGGGCAACGATGAGCGAATGGAAGACCTGCTCGAATACCTGGACGCAAACAAATAATACGGACAGGTAGATAAACCGCCCTCGGTGTTTACCGAGGGCGGTCGCTCAGTTACTTGTCCGGGGTGTACGGCGGGTAATCATCCTTGCTGCCCTTGTCACTGGCTGGAGTCTTGGCGGGCTCGGTCGGATCGATTTGCGGGTCCTGGGTTTTCGGTGACTCTTCGTCAAAACCCGGATCATTCTTGTCTTCGTTGCTGCTGCCTGGCTTGGTGCCGGTCATATGCGCCTCCACTGGTTAAATTCAGAACCTGATAGTCAGAAAGCGGATCAACATAGCCGTGCGATATGTCTGACGAACGGGGTCTTGCAGCAAGAGGATATGGCGGCGTTCAGAGGCAAATGATAGCCTTGCGCCATGCAAGGAGAGAACCATGAAAAGGCTTTCAATCACGCTGGCAGTGTTAGCGCTACTGGGTGCAGGCACGGCGTACGGCGAGATCTTCAAATGCACATCACCGCAGGGACAGGTGAGCTATGCGTCGATCCCCTGTGACAACGCTGCACAGAGCGCGCTGCAGCGCCAGGGCCCGCCGAACATGCGGCGCGAGGGTGAGCCTATCGATTATGTTCACCAGACCAATCTCAAGGCCACTGAATACCTGAAGATCAGTGGCCGCACCCACGTGACGGTCTACGAGACGGAACGCTACAAGGCGTATCAACGAAACCGCCCGCCACCGCCGAACATCCCTTCGCAGTGCCAGAGCCCACGTTACGACAGCCAGTGCTTTGATCCGTCGGGTGGCATGTCTTCAAAAAAACAAGCGGCTCGCCAGGACGCCGCTCGATAAGCTATCGCGCGGTTTTCACATCGGCACGCACTTCGCTGATCTGTATCTCCGGGATCAGGTCGGTGTAGTTGGTGATGTCGGCATTGATCTGCTTTGAATGCGGCCCCATGCCGGCTTCAAAGTCTTCTATGGCATCGCAATAGATGTGGCACATGCCGATATACCGAGGCTCCGAGCCCGGCGTTGCTCCGCCTATGCCTCTGTCGACGCTGTAGCCCTTGCAGTAACTGCCCATCAGCTCTTGCACCAGCGGCAAGTGTTTGTCGCGATAGTAATCGTGGTCGAAACGGGCACCCTCTTCATACGCATACAGCACACTGACTTTAATCATCTCGATAGGCTCCTGAGTGAAGGATCAATACATTCGTCTGAGCACTCTAGCGATTATTGCGGCCGGGTGCTGACATCAATGACGTGCTCCCTCACAATCACGCCGTCTTGCCCCCTGCCCTGAAAAGCAGCCGGGCTATCGAACCATTTTGAGGAACCCCGCATGAATACGCTTGAGTGGAACGAGGCCGCGCTGGCGAAATACCTCGCGACCCATCCGACCCTGAAGGACGAAATCAGCGCGTTGAGCCCGAAAGAGCAAAAGCAGCAATTACAGTGGGCTTTTGAAGACGAGGCCGAGAGCCAGGGCATCGAGTCCTGGGAACTGGCGCTGGAACTGATTGCCGAGTCGCCCGAACAGTTGCAGAGCATGCGCCTTGAAGCACACCGCCAGGTAGCCGAAGCGCTGGGAATGGACTGGGAAGAATATTGCGGCTTCAACGATATCCAGCCATGACCCGAGCCGCCGTTGAGGGTAAATCGGCCATTGATTGGCGATCTACCGAGTGACTCATCAGTCAGCGCTTTACCTGTTCCTTATGGGTGAGTAACGTCTGCTCACTTCAATAAAGGAATCACGTCATGAGTGATCTGGTCTCGTACCATCTGGACGACGGTGTCGCCACGCTGACCCTGAACAACGGCAAGGTCAATGCCATTTCTCCGGACGTAATCATCGCGTTCAATGCTGCGCTGGATCAGGCCGAACAGGACCGGGCAATCGTGATCGTCACTGGACAGCCCGGGATTCTCTCGGGCGGCTACGACCTCAAGGTGATGACCTCGAGCGCCGAAGCGGCGATCAATCTGGTTGCTCAGGGTTCCACCCTGGCGCGCAGAATGCTGTCGCACCCCTTCCCGATCATCGTCGCCTGCCCCGGCCACGCCGTTGCCAAGGGTGCCTTTTTGCTGCTGTCCGCCGATTATCGTATCGGTGTCGCAGGGCCGTTCAGTATCGGATTGAACGAAGTACAGATCGGCATGCCCATGCACCACGCCGGCATCGAACTGGCGCGTGACCGGTTGCGTAAATCAGCCTTCAATCGCTCGGTTATCAATGCCGAAATGTTCGACCCTGAAGGAGCGATGGCCGCCGGCTTCCTGGACAAGGTGGTCAGCGTCGATGAACTGCAAAACACCGCATTGTCGGTCGCTGCACAGTTGAAGAAGATCAACATGAGCGCGCACAAGAAGACCAAACTCAAGGTTAGAAAAGCCTTGCTCGATACACTGGATGCAGCTATCGAGCAGGATCGGCAACACATGCTGTGATACCCAATCGAAGCCCGCCCGCGCGGGCTTTTGTTTACCGGCGAACTCATACGCATTTGATCAATCTGATCAGCTACCGCGCATGTTTTTTGCGCCACTGACATATTGAAGAAGCGATAGCGCCATGGGTCGAGTTGTTGCAGCAGCGGTATACAGCAAAGGCAAAAAAGTCCGCGATATAACCCTTGATGAGGGCGCCGCCTGGGCCGCCAAACCCGATCATTTCGTCTGGATCGGCCTGGAGCAGCCCAGTAATGAGGAACTGACCAGCCTCAAAGAACAGTTCAACCTGCATGAACTGGCCCTTGAAGATGCCATGGAGGTTCACAGCCGTCCAAAGCTGGAAACCTTTGGCGATGCGCTGTTTATCGTGACCTACGCGCCGGTACGCGAAAACGGCAAGCTGCTGTTCATCGAAACCCATATCTTCGCGGGCAAGGGCTATGTCATCACCTCGCGCAACGGCCATTCCAAGTCCTACGGGCTGGTGCGTCAGCGCTGCGAGGCCAGACCACTGCTGCTGGAGCACGGCGAAGACTTCGTGCTCTACGCCCTCCTGGACTTCGTCACCGAGAACTATCAACCGGTGACCGAAGCCATCCATGCCGAACTTGAACTGTTGGAGCAAAGTGTCATCGGCGGCTCGTTGCGCGAATCCGACATCCAGCACATTCATGCACTGCGCCGTGATCTTTTGCGCATGCGCCGTTATGTAGCGCCGATGGTGGAAGTGGGTGAAGAACTGCAGAGACTCAATTTCCCGTTCATCGACAAGAACATGCGCCCCTACTTTCGCGACGTGGAAATTCATGTCAAACGGCAAATGGAAGACCTGGGCAACCTGTGTGACATCGCCAGCCAGACAATCGAAATCGGCCTGTTGCTGGAGTCCTCGAGGCAAAGCATCGTGCAGCGCAAGTTTGCTGGCTGGGCAGCGATTCTGGCCTTTCCAACCGCAATTGCCGGCATCTACGGCATGAACTTCGAGAACATGCCGGAGCTCAAGTGGGAATACGGCTACTTCATCGTGCTGGGCGTCATTCTGGGCGGGTGTACGGCGCTGTTTGCCAGCTTCAAGCGCTCTGGCTGGCTATAGCACCGCCACTGCATTCCCGTTCAAACAGCCATGCGCCGGATCAGACAGACTGTTTTTCCGGCTTGTGCGCCACAAAGCGCATCATCCATTCTGCCACCGTCGCCCCATGATGGTCGTGATCCAGGCTGGCAACACCCTGTTGGTAAACCTGTTCGCCCAGCGCTTCCTGACGAAGATCAAGCAAGGTCCGGGAAAACTCGTGAATGAACTCGGGATGGCCCTGGAAACACAGCACCTGATCATTGATATGGTAGGCCGCAAATGGACAGAACTCGCTGGATGCAAGCACCGTTGCGTTCTCGGGCAGCGCGGTCACCTGATCCTGATGGCTGATCAGCAACGTGAGCTTGTCCATTGCTGGCGTCATCCACGGTCTGGCGGGTGCCAATTGATAGTGATGAATACCGACACCCCAACCCTGCACGGCACGCTCGGTCCTGCCGCCCAGGAGCAAGGCCAGCAACTGGTGACCAAAGCAGATACCCAGCAGTTTTTCGCCGCGCTGATACAGCTCCAGCAGATAAACCTTCAAGGTCTGAATCCAGGGATCGGTGCCAAACGAGTCTGCCTTGCTGCCGGTCACCAGATAAGCATCGAACTGCTCGTCTGCAGGTGGATAGTCCCCTTGCACCACGTTGTAAACCGTCAGCTCTGCAGCGATTGGCTGGCGAGCGAAGAGCAATTCGAACATCCGCCCGTACCCCTGATATTGCTCGACCAGTTCCGGTCGCAGGTTGTCGGTTTCCAGAATACAGATGCGTAAAGACATAAAAGAGGCCCTGAAACAATGATGAGGCAATAGCGCACGGGCAGAGCCTGCCTTGAAGGCATCGGCAAATCAAGCAGCACCCCGCGCCTTGTCGGAGGTTTAATGCGCGTAGGAAAAGTCTGACCCGGACGAACGGTGCAAAGCTGACCGATGTGAATGAAGCGTCTAGCAAAGGCCTGAGCCTCTGGCGAACAGTTGATTGATAACGTTAAGTTGGATAAGTAGACGTTTAAATTCCCAACCGTTCTAAGGCGTGGGGCACCTCGGCTCTATTGTTAAATCTGTAACAGGAGGCGCGCAAAATCCTTTCAGCGCTCGGGCCAGCGGTCAAATGACCGGGTCCACCTGTTCAATGCGCACCCATGCCAGCGGTCGACTCTCCGCGTTGCGGAATAGACCTGCTTCTGTCGCTCAGGAATAACAACAAAAGGCGGTCAGCCATGTTCAAGTTCAAACACTCCAAAGTACGTCAGGCGGGATTAATCCTCTTTACCACTGCGCTGTTATTGATCGTGCCTAACCTGAACAGGTTGTTCGGCTGATCTGACACGCTTTCGGTCAGTGTGTAACTGTGCCACTCTTTCCACTCGACTGAAGGAGACGCGCCTATGCGCCAATGGATTGCGGTTTTTGCACTTGTCAGCAGCTTCGCAGCCCACGCGGGCATGGTAGATCAGGCTGCAGCGGTGGCTGCGCTCAAGGAAGGCAAACTGGCGATGGATGTACGCAGCCAGACCGACTATGACGCGGGCACGGTATTGAATGCGGTACGGGTCGATGACCGGCGGCTGGTCAATCAGATGAAACAGGTGCTCAACGACCGCAATGCGGTGTTCGTCATTTTCAGCAGCACTGACAGCAAAGCCGACAAGGCTCAGGAAAAACTCAGGGCAGCGGGCTATTTCAGCGTCATCAATGGCGGTAATTACGAAGAGCTGCACAACGCGCTCTACAGCACCACCGACGACCCTGCCGAATAAGCAATGGCCGGAGTTTGAATTCCGGCCATTTCAGTGATGCGCAGGTCAGTGCTTACGCGCTACTGATGCTGCGCCTGGACCTGCACACGGGTTTTCACTTTTGGCGTACCGGTCATGGGTGAAACCACGACCTTGGCGTGCATCTGTTCAGACCCGCCACCCCGGCGCATGCCGCGCACCGGACAAGCATCCAGATAGTCCAGCCCTACCGCCAGCTTCAAATGACGTTCGGGAATGGCCAGCTGGTTAGTGACATCGAAGCTGTACCAGGCGTCGTCTATCCAGGCTTCGGCCCAGGCGTGACTGGACAAATGTTCGCTGTCTTCGCTGCACAGATAACCGGACACATAACGTGCCGGCACCCCAAGACTGCGGGCGCAGGCCAGGAAGGCGTGGGTATGGTCCTGACAGACCCCCGAGCGTCCGGCGAAGGCTTGGGCGGCACTGGTGTCGACTTCGGTCGCACCCTGCGTGTAAGTCATGTGCTGGTTGAGCGCCTGCATCAGGTCGATCAATGCGCTACGGTCAGCGCGCTTGCGACATTCCCTGGCTGCGAAACTGCGAATCGCTTCGTCAGGCTCGGTCAGCCGGGTAACGCGCAAAAAAGGCAACGCTGACTGGCTTTCGTGCTCGGCCTCACGGGTTTCGTCGATTTCCACCTGCCCGCGCGCGCCGATGATGATCGCCTCGTGCGGCTCTTCCAGGCTCAGGACATGCAGGATATTGCCGAAAGGATCAATCTGCGCGCGCACAGGGCGCGGCAACGTCAATTGCCAGCTAAGCACTTGCTGGCGCTCACTGTCGTGAGGCGTCAGGCGCAGATACTGGATACTCGAGCGCACCTGGTCATCGTAGTGATAGGTGGTCTCATGGCTTATCGAAAGTCTCATGCAGCCTCCAGGTACGAAGTGTGAATGGCATCACCCAGTTGGGCCAGCATTGGAATGAATTCGTTCAACCACTCATGCAGGCCCTCATCCAGAATCTCGTCGATACTGGTGTAGCGCAATCTTGCATCCATCTCGGCGGCCATGCGCTGCGCAGGTCGGCCATTGACGCCGGGCAGACTGGCCAGAATGACGTCCATTTCTTCCAGACAGGCGCGCAACGAGCGCGGAATGTCGGCACGCAGCAGCAACAGTTCGGCAACCTGACGCGCGCCTGGCGCATCCCGATAGACTTCAGTGTAAGCCTCGAACGAGGACAGTGCGCGCAACAAGGCGCTCCACTGGTAGTACCCGGCAGCCGAGTTGTCCGCCGCGGCGTTGGCCTGTGGCCCACGCAGTTCGAGCATCTCATAGCGGGCGTCGAGCATGCGCATGGTGTTGTCAGCGCGCTCGATGAACGTTCCCAGACGAATGAAACGGAACGCATCGTTACGCATGATTGTGCCGTAGGTCGCACCACGGAACAGGTGCGAACGCTCCTTGACCCACTCGCAAAAGCGACTCATGCCGTAACGGGTCAAACCCTGTTGAGCAATGCCGCGAATTTCCAGCCAGGTGGAGTTGATGTTCTCCCACATGTCGGCAGTGATACGCCCGCGCACGGCATGCGCACTGGCCCTTGCGGCGCCCAGGCAGCTGTAGATGCTGGCCGGGTTGGTCGCGTCCAGCGCGAAGAAATGCAGCATGCGCTCGGCATGCAGTTCACCATGACGCTCGATGTAGGTTTCCAGCGTTCCGGTAATCAGCAACGGCATGGCTATTTCATCCAGCCCGTCGCCCCGCCCGTCCTGAGGCATCAACGACAGTGAATAGCTCACGTCCAGCATTCGGGCGAGGTTCTCCTCTCGCTCCAGGTAACGCGACATCCAGAAAAGATCAGAGGCAGTTCTACTTAACATTGGCAGGCATCCTTAATCCTCGACCACCCAGGTGTCTTTGGTTCCGCCACCCTGTGACGAATTGACCACCAGTGAGCCTTCACGCAAGGCCACTCGGGTAAGCCCGCCAGGTACGACGCGGGTTTCGCGACCGGACAGAACAAAGGGGCGCAGATCGATATGTCGCGGGGCTATGCCATTTTCGACGAAGGTCGGACAGGTCGACAGGCACAAGGTGGGTTGGGCGATGTACGCATGCGGCTTGGCCTTGAGGCGTGCCCGGAAGGCTTCGATCTCGGCGGCGGTCGCTGCAGGGCCGACCAGCATGCCGTAGCCCCCGGAGCCCTGGGTTTCCTTGACGACCAGATCGCCCAGGTTGGCCAGCACATGTGACAGCTCTTCCGGCTTGCGGCACTGCCAGGTCGGCACGTTCTTGAGAATTGGCTCTTCGTCCAGATAGAAACGAATCATGTCGGTGACGTAGGGGTAAACCGACTTGTCATCAGCAACGCCGGTACCAATGGCATTGGCCAGAACCACATTGCCGGAACGATACGCGGCCAGAAGTCCTGGAACGCCCAGCATGGAATCAGGGTTGAACGCCAGCGGATCAAGGAATGCATCGTCAAGCCGACGGTAGATAACATCGACAGCCTTGGGACCGTCGGTGGTACGCATGAACACGCGGTCGTCGCGGACAAACAGATCGGCACCTTCAACCAGCTCGACCCCCATCTCGCGAGCCAGAAACGCATGCTCGAAAAAGGCGCTGTTGAAACGCCCGGGCGTCAGTACCACGACACTCGGGTTGTCCAGATGGCTGGAACTCTTGAGCGTGTCGAGCAACAGATTCGGATAGTGATCGATCGGTGCAATGCGCTGGGCCGAGAACAGCTCGGGGAACAAACGCATCATCATCTTGCGGTCTTCGAGCATGTAGCTCACGCCGCTCGGGGTTCGCAGGTTGTCCTCCAGCACGTAATACGTGCCATCACCGTCGCGCACCAGATCGACGCCGGAAATGTGCGAATACAAATCGCGGTGCAGGTTCAGGCCCTGCATCGCCAACTGATATTGCTCGTTGGCC
Source organism: Pseudomonas sp. Pme6b (assembly GCF_058129925.1). Classification (NCBI taxonomy): domain Bacteria; kingdom Pseudomonadati; phylum Pseudomonadota; class Gammaproteobacteria; order Pseudomonadales; family Pseudomonadaceae; genus Pseudomonas; species Pseudomonas sp. Pme6b. Next base: position 2,272,144 of record NZ_CM176704.1, on the reverse strand, counting down.
AGCACCTGTTCGGCAGGAATGATTCCGGCCTTGATAATCCGCTGGTCGTGATAAAGATCCGCCAGAAACATGTTCAGCGCCTTGACGCGCTGGATACAGCCACGCTCGACTACACGCCATTCGCTGGCGGGAATGCTGCGCGGGATGGTATCGAAGGGGATAAGCCGCTCGGTGCCCTGCTCATCACCATAGAGTGTGAACGTGATCCCGGCACGGTGAAACAGCAGATCGGCTTCGCGCCTGCGTTGAGCCAAAAGCTCGGGAGGCGTATCACCCAGCCAGCGGGCGAACTCCCGATAGTGCGGACGGACTACGCCGCCCGCATCGTACATCTCGTCATAAAAGGTGCGGATCATGCCGTACTCCTTGTCACCATGGACACCAAGACCATCGCAAAGCCCGTGCCACCGGCATAAACGCTTTGATTTCAAAAGGTTAGGTAAACACTCGACGTTCTACGCACCATTCCTGTGCACTAAACGCCCAAGCCGATTATTTCGCGCTTCATTCGGAAGCGTCATTCAACCGTGAAATCTATGATCAGCATAGTCAGAGTTGATTTCCGCCAACAACATTAGTTCGCCACACTCCACAGCAACCGAGCAAACAGGGCACCAAACGCCGTTTTTGCGCTAACCGTTATTTTGTCCAGCAGGCGAAGAACGCGTGCGGATTTTAAACAGACTTCCCTTTGCGCCACTCATTTGAGTGGCTTTTTTTTGACCACTGTTTATGAGCGCGAAGCAAAAACAGAACCGGCCGATCCAGAACGTATCCCGAATCAGCCGGTAATGTGTTGCCTGACAATCAAAAGCCATCAAGCGTGCAGTCTTCTGATCTCCTGAGTAACACCCCAACCTTCAACCTCACCGTCCATGGGCGAAATCACCATCTGAAAGTCCTGCTCGAAATCACCGATACCGTCATAAGTGGCATACATCACTTTGCTCAACTGCAAGTGCCAGTTACCGTCATCACGTACGTTTACCTGGGTATTGAGGGATTCACCGCGAAATTGCTCTGCAGCCTGCCGTGCCCGCTCCTCATCCGGGAAGATGGCGTAAAACTCGATGGGATAGATTCGCGCAAAATCAAAACCGCCTTCTTTCATGCGGCGCAGTACGTTACTGCTGATGTCCTCTTGATAGGCTGTGCTCATGAAACGTCCTCCTATGCAACGATAGATAGAGTTTCAACTCTTCCAGAGCGACCGCCGAATCATCGGGGGCCGCCGCACGACAGATAATCCGGCGTGGGGAATCAAGCATGTAGCTGACCAGACCAGGCTTGGCACAGGTCGGGTATCGAGATGTCAGAGGCCGTTTGAACAGCCTCATCTGCAGAGTAGACCCATCGTGGGCAGGATGCCAAGTGGTTGCCACGAAAAGCTTTTTGAATCACCGCAGGTCAGGCAACTTCTGTAATGGAAATGATCCGCACACTGTTATGGTCTTTAAGCGTTTTAACCGTAGGCTCGTCGGTGCGCCCGTCAAGATCATTGAGATCCAGCTCATCGGTGACTGGATACAGGTCCTTGCGCAGGAAACGCGCGGCCTCCTCCTCACTGGGACGCTCGTCAAAACCAGCCTCACGGAGTTGCTGCACACCATCCTTGTCCAGATACGAAATGGCCCACTGTTTCATCAATGCCTCCAGAACGAAGCCAGGCACTCTGGCTTATGTGATAAGGACCTTTTGGCCCACGCATTCGTTCCAACGAATTACGCCGGACAGCCCGCGATGACGGGCAAAACAAAAGGCCCTCGCAATGGATGCCGAGGGCCTTTTGTGTACTGCTGATCCGACTTGCCGGTTACCCGGACAAGTCAGTCATGGTCAGTTACGGTTCTTGCTGGCCTCGACACCGGCCGTGTTGTCCAGAAGGCTCTTGGTGGCGGTCTGCAGGAAGCTTTCCAGCTTGCGCTTGAGCTCCTGAGTGTCAGGTGCATCAGGCACTTCTTCGGCAGACGGCTTGGCACCGAGCGTGTAGGTCAACAGCTTGGCCGGCATTTCTGTCGGCTCGATCAGAATGCGGTTGCCGCTGATGATCGCGACCACCTGCTCACTGCCCGACGGCTTGATCACGCCAAAACCCTTGTCGCCTTCCGGCAGGTTCAGCAGATCGCGGCCCCAGCACTGGTTGCGGTTCAGACCACCCAGACGGCCCATGATGGTTGGCACGACGTCAACCTGCGTGCCGACAATGCTGCTGCGCTGGCCGAATTTCTCTTGTACACCAGGCCCGATCAGTAGCAATGGCACGTTGAAACGCCCCAGGTCCATTTCAGTCAACTGCTTGTCATTGCCGAAACCGTGGTCGCCCAGCACCACGAACAGGGTGTTCTTGTAGTAAGGCTCTTTTTTGGCCTTCTCGAAGAACTGGCCCAGCGCCCAGTCGGCATAACGCATGGCGGTCAAATGCTCATCCAGCGAGCCGTGCCCGGTCACGCGCTCGACCGGCAGCGGGTCCGGCAACGCATACGGCGTGTGGTTGGACAGGGTCTGCAGCAGCGCATAGAACGGCTTGCCGTCCTGACGGGCTTTGAGTTCCTGGGCGCCACGGTCGAACATGTCCTGGTCGGAAACGCCCCAGGTCGGATCGGAGAACACCGGATTGACGAAGTCCTCGCGACCGACAAAGTTGGTCATGCCCTGGTTGCTGAAGAAACCCGACTGGTTGTCCCAGGCGAAGTTGCCGTTATAGACATAGACGTCATCGTAGTTGCGACCCGCGCTCAGCAATTGCGGAAGGCCCGACAGCTTATGGCTGCCCTCTGGCGTCTGCATCAGGTACTCAAAACCCGGCAGGTTCGGGAAGCACGCCATGGTGGCGAACATGCCCTGATGGGTGTGGGTGCCGTTGGAGAAGAAGTGGTCGAACAACAGCCCCTCTTTCGACAGCTTGTCGAAATACGGCGTGATGTTGGCATCGTTGCCCAGCGCCCCTACCGAGTGACCGGCGAAGCTTTCCATCAGGATCACGACCACGTTGCGGATCGGCAACGTGTTCTCTACTGGCGGTGTGAAGTCGCGACGCACAGCGGCAATATCAGGTTCTACCAGCTTGTCATGCGAGGTCAGCAGCATGTCGCGCACCGTCTGCTGCGCCTCGGCCTGTGGCAGCGTGGCTTTCCAGATGTTGTCGCGATCTTCGGACATACGGCTCTTGGCCGCCGTAATCAGGGTCAGTGTGCCGTTCAGGCCCAGCTGGTTGGCGAAGTTGGAGTCGGTAGTGTAAGCGTCACCCCAACGCAGCGGTGGGCCTTGGCGCAGGGTGCCACGGATGCACACCACCATAACCAGCAATACCAGCACGAAAACGCCAACACGCATGTACCACGGCGCAACTGTACTGACCGTCTGGGTGCCCTTCGTCGTTACGAGGCGTGGCCGCGTCAGGCGGTCGATGCCCTTGAATACCAGGCTCAACAGCCAAGTCACGATTGCCCAGGCGAGCAGGTAGCGAACCACCGGAAAGCCATACCAGAGCATGCTCAGGACAGTCTTGGGGTCTTCCTTGACATATTGAAACACCAGACCGTTCAGGCGCTGGTGAAACTCACGGTAGAAGTCCATTTCCATCAAGCCGAAGAACAGCGTGATGCTGCCGACCAGGGTCAGCCAGAACCGGAAAAACCCGCGTGCAGCCATGGCCCGGGCGCTGAACAGCGACAGCACCAGCGGAATGAGCAGATACATGGTGAGGCGCAGGTCGAAGCGCGTGCCGTTAAACAGTGCTTCAAGGAATGTCGAGGCTGGCGTGTCGCCAATCATCTCGCGGTTGTAGACCAGCAGACCGATACGCAACAGCGTGTACATCACCATCAAAGCGAAACCGCTGAGCAGGATGTAAGCCAGATGCGATTTGACAGTCGGGTTCAGCAGGCGGGCTTGCCGATGAATCTGGGCGTCCGTTTTAGCCATGGTTGTCAGGATCCGGTGGATTCAGGGGTAGGTTCAGGGTGCAGCACCGCCCTTCACCAAGGGCGGGCGGCGTACGACAGGGCGCAGATATTACTTGATTGCGGGTCACCAGGGGCCGGGGCGGCCCATGAATACGCGTGCCTGTTCAGCTTCGCGCGCAATTCTGGGACAGAAAGTGTGAAATTTCTGTCGCCAGTTGCGCGCTTCAACGCCTCTCAGGCGGCGTTAAGGCTGACCCGGCCGCTAACGTCAGATCTATTGATCAGTCGTTGCTGGCCTTGCTCACAGCCTGCAGTACGTACTGCGGCAAGGCGAATGCGCCAATGTGAACTTCCGGGTTGTAATAGCGCGTAACAATACCGCTGCCCATGAAGCGCTGACGCAGGGTTTCCAGTGGCAGTTTGCGGTAGCCATTGTCAGTGGCGCCCCAGGCAAAAGTCATGGCACCGCCGATGTAGGTCGGGATGGCGGCCTGATAGAAATGCCAATCGGCAAACAGGCCATTCATGCGTCCTGCAGTGGTCTGCACACCGCTCAGTTGCATGAAGGGCGTACCGTTCTGGGTAACCAGAATGCCGCCTTCGTTCAGACAGCGATGACAGGCCTGATAAAAGTTCTCCGAAAACAGCACTTCGCCCGGACCGATAGGATCAGTGGAGTCGGAGATGATCACGTCGAACTTCTCTTCGGTCGTCGCGACAAAGCGCATGCCGTCGTCGATGACCAGGTTCAGGCGCGAATCGTCAAAAGCGCCACTGGAGTGATTGGGCAGGAACTCCTTGCACATCTCGACCACCGTGGCGTCGATCTCGACCATGGTGATGTGCTCGACGGTCAGGTGCTTGGCGACTTCGCGCAGCATGCCGCCATCGCCGCCGCCAATGATCAGTACACGTTTGGCAGCGCCGTGGGCCAGAATCGGCACGTGAGTGAGCATTTCGTGATAGATGAACTCATCCGCCTCGGTGGTCTGGATCACGCCGTCCAGCGCCATGACGCGGCCCATGCGCGGGTTCTGGAAGATCACCAGATGCTGGTGTTCGGTACGCACTTCGTGCAGCATTTTTTCCATACGAAAGCGCTGGCCGTAGCCTTCGTACAACGTTTCCTGATAATCGCTCATGGGTAAGCTCCCGCTGGGTACTGATGACAGGACGGCCGACCGCCCACAACAAAGGCGCGCATTCTACGTCGAGGAACATGACAGGTCGAACCTCTGTGCAGCGTCTTGCTTGCAAATGCCTTGGCCCATGAACGAAAAACGCCTGATTACTCAGGGTAATCAAGCGTTCGTTGATAACCTGGCGGCGTATCAGATTCGCACGTTGCCACGCGGTCCGAGGATTGCCCAGATGATCAGGCCCACAACAGGCAACAGCACGATCAACAATACCCAGAGAATTTTCTTGCCGGTCTCGGCGCCGCTTTTCAAGACATTGATGATGGCCCAGATATCGAGCGCCAGAATGATCAAGCCGACCAGGCCGTTGAAACTAGAACCCATGGTGTTGCCCCTAATTGAATGCTTACCTTCCTAGGATAGTTGCGCCGTTCGGGGGTTCCGTTGAACCAACCTTATATTCTCAGGCTCCCAACGGGGGTCGACTTCGCATTTCATTCATTATCGCTTTCACCCTCACACAGGTAGCCGTCTTCATGCCAACGCCCGCACAACCCCGAACGCCTTGGGCGACATGGTTCAACCATCTTCAGGGCAGCCCGCTGGTGAGCCTGGGTTTCGCCCTTGCTCTGCTGATCGTCGTCGGCCTCGGCGGCATCAGTCTTTACAACGCCTTCTATGGCACTAGCCAGGTCAACTTCAATCATGCACTGCTGGGCGGCACGGCCGGCTTCCTGGCGACGGCGCTGGGTGCAGTCATGGCGGTCGCCCTGCGCAACGTTTCGCAACGCGCTCAAGACATCATGCTCGGTTTTGCTGCCGGCATGATGCTGGCTGCCAGCTCGTTCTCGCTGATACTGCCCGGGCTGGAGGCCGCTCGGGGCATAACCGACAGTGGCCCTTGGGCGGCTGCGACGGTAGTGACCGGTCTGGGCCTGGGTGTGCTGTTGATGCTTGGGCTGGACAAGTTCACACCGCACGAGCATGAAAGCGTGGGCCGTCAGGGTCCTCATTCAGAGCGAATCAGCCGGGTCTGGCTGTTCGTACTGGCGATCACCCTGCATAACTTGCCTGAGGGCATGGCGATAGGTGTGAGCTTCGCCAGCGGCGACATGAATGTCGGCCTGCCATTGACTACTGCCATTGCTATTCAGGACATCCCTGAGGGCCTGGCCATTGCGCTGGCCCTGCGTGCTACCGGGCTGTCGGCATTCAAGGCGATGCTGGTGGCCATCGGTTCAGGACTCATGGAGCCGCTGGGCGCGCTGGTGGGCCTGGGTATTTCCAGCGGGTTTACCATAGCCTACCCGCTCAGCATGGGGCTGGCGGCAGGTGCGATGATCTTCGTGGTGTCCCATGAAGTCATCCCGGAAACCCACCGCAACGGCCATCAGACCTCGGCGACGCTCGGCCTGATGGGCGGCTTCGCGGTAATGATGTTTCTCGATACGGCGCTGGGTTAACCGCGCAATGCCTGCAGAGCGGGTGCGGCATGGATGCCGGCCAACGCTGCCAGTTCAAGCACCCGCGCCTCGTCACGGCCATACACCAGCACCGCTTGCAGTTCGTCATCCAGCGGCTGGCTGAAGTTCATCAGCACATAGCCGCCCATGTCCTTGTTCATGCTGCTCAATTGAATCTGAATCCGGTTGAGCGCTACCAGTGGTTCGACCTTGGCCAATTGTTTTGGCTTGATGTTGAACGTCACTTCCTTGCCGAATGACTGCACGATCTGCTCGAACAGGTCCATATAGCTGTCGGCCTGAAACAGCACGGTTTCCGGCAGACTGCCTACCACCACCCATTCGCCCAGTGGAATCGGAAAGGTGTCGTCGTAGTTGATATCAGGGTTGGCGGTCAGAAAAGCCTGCGGGTCGGCATACGCCTGCGCGGCTTCATCGGCAATACGCACGATTTCGTCGTCGCCCATGCAGCCGGAGCTGACTTTGCTGATTAATTCGACCAGTGAGTCTTTCATGGGAGCGATCCTGATAACGGGCAAAAAAAGAGGCGCGAAGGATAACGGTAAATCCATCGCGCCTCTATGTGTTCATGCCCTGAAGGCACTCGGCATCAGGACCGGGCCGGCTGCACACCCAGTTTGATCAGTTGATCAATGGTGACAGTCGCACCCATTGCCTGAGCGGCACCCAGTGCCGTGATGCCCTTGGCATCAGTGGCATGCGGGTCCGCGCCCTGACTGATCAGGTAATCGACTATCTCGTTGCGATTGAACATGGCCGCCATCATCAACGCAGTACGACCATCGGCAGAGGCGCCGTCGACGTCGGCACCGGCCTCGACCAGCAGCCTGACCACTGCCAGATCACCCTTGAACGCTGCGCCAGCGATGGGGCTCTGGCCATTATCGTTACGAATTTCAGGGTCAGCCTTGTGGTTCAGCAGCACACGGACCGCATCCGCATGGCAGTGGTAGCTGGCCAGCATCAGCAGCGTATCGCCCTTGTGGTTGCGCAGGTCTGCGGGCAGGCCTTTTTCAAGCAGACGCTCCAGCATGACTGCATTTCCCTGGCGAGCCACATCGAATACCTGCTCGGCGAACTCGGCGGCTTCGTCTTCAGTCATGGTTTGCGAAGCGCTGATATCTGTATCGGTCATTAACTACTCCTTGGCGCACGGTACTCCGGGCATGCGTTGACCCGGCGTCGATACACACACTGACCTCAAGTCTCGCCAGCTGTTCGATCAGCATCGATGCGGATGCGCAATGCCTGCTCCTGATCACCGCAATCGATGCAATCCTCCTTCTGCCCAATATCCATCGTGCAGGAAACGGCAAAATGCAGGGCGCACGAAGGGTGTTCATGCAAAATGCACGAAGCCTTAAAATAGAGAATATTTCAAGTCATTGATTTTAAAGGATTTAATTCAAGTGCAAAGACTGGCACAGACACTGCAATAGTACTTCCAAGCTTATTATCCCATGAGCAATGGAGCCGCCAGACATGACTTTTATTCAAGAAAAATTCGCTTCCGTATTCTCCGACTACACCGTTACCACCCAGCCACGTCCTGATGGTGGTGTTCTGTTGTCACTGCGTACTCACGATGGCAAGCAGATCCGTCGCTCCGTGTCTTATGCTCAGTTGCACACTCCGGTTCAACTGGAATGGGTAATCAGCGCTATCCGCCGCGACCTGGCTGCACAAGCCAGCGAGTTGCCAGCTATTTCGATGCTGCAAAGTCAGCACCGCTTCGACCTGCCGACTTACCACACCCGTTGATTTTCCCGCCGCCTTGACAGGCGGCACCCGCTGTACGCTCTCATCCCTTGTTTGCCGCGATTACACCTTGTTCTCGCGGCTTTTTTTTGCCCGCGTTTTCAGGTGTCGATTACCTGATCAAACCCCGGCAAAGCGCTTCGCCTACCGCCTGCGCCCTATTGGCGACACCCAGCTTGGAATAGATGGTCTTGAGGTGATACTTCACCGTCGACTCCGACACGTCGCGGATCATTGAGATCTCCCAGGCAGTTTTTCCATCCCTGGCCCACTGCAGTACCTCCAGTTCCCGATGGGTCAAACCGCGAGAGCAGAACTTCAAACCCCGCGCAACGCTGTGCAGCACCGGCATGAGACTGCTCATGAGGTATTTTTGTTCAGCGGAGATCGCTCGCCCCACTTCACCCAGCGTACAAACCGACGTCACGCTGTCGGCACCACGGCAATGGTTCATGTAGCCGTAGGAAATGGCCGGAAGCAGTTCGCACGTATCGACGATTTCTTCGTAACACGCTGACACCGGATACTGTCTGAATGCATCCTGCCAGTTCACAAATCCCAACTGATTGCGATAACAGCGGATGACCGGATCCTGGGTGATCAACCCGCGCTGGCGGTAAGCCTTGCCCCAGGCATCATCGACATTGCAGGTAATGAACGTCAGCAGCACCGGCCCTTTGAACTGATAGAACATCGCCCGCTCACTGTTGCATTCGCGCCTTAGCCATTCGAGGGCATTCTCGACGGCGGTCTGGCCGTCGAGTTCGCTGATCGTGCTCACCATCTGCTGTATCAATAAGTCCCTGCTTGCGCTTTCTTTAAATGGCACTGCACATCCGCTGCCGCTCCTTATGCGCCCGTGAATCGGTACAGGTGTTGTCCGTGACTCAGGGGGGCGATGGGCGCAGAACTTACACGAATAATCGCGTTGAAGAATGACGAGCAGAACAAACAGATTCAACGCACTTTCAGGTAGGCAACGTCCCACTCAAAAGCAGGACGCTCCTTACAGAAAATAGCGTGCAAGCCTTGCGGCAGGCAGATTTGCATGCTGCGGCATCAGGGCAATGCCGTGCACGACAGGCTGATGTCGTTTAGAACGAAGCAGGGTCGATGAGCGCGAAACTGCTCACATATCTGTGACCCGCAAGCACCCCGCCGTCACGCGCCAGACCGCAGGTGATCATGCCAGCGGCCTGCGCTGCGTCGAGCTCTTCGACGATATCCGAGAGGAACAGAATGTTCTCGGCAGGACACTCGATTGCCTGCGCAATCGTCCGGTAGGACTGCGCTTCGCGCTTGGGGCCGGACGTCGTATCGAAGTAACCACTGAACAGACCGGACAGATCGCCCGCCTCGGAACAGCCGAAAATCAATTGCTGAGCCTGAATTGAGCCCGAGGAATAAACGTAAAGCCTGTAGCCCTGTTGATGCCAGTGTTTCAAGGCATCGACAGCATCCGGATAAACATGGCCCTTGAGCTGTCCGGCGTTATAGCCCTGCTCCCAGACCATGCCCTGCAACGCTTTCAGCGGCGTGGCCTTGCGGTCTTCGGCAATCCATTCCAGCAGTATTGCAATAACCCGCTCGACATCGGCGTCAGGCTCGCCGGCCTCGGTGCGTACCGCTTGCAGCTGCGACGCCACTGCCGGTTGCCCGGCGTTTTGCCGAACAAACCCGGGCAGGTGCTTTTTGGCAAACGGAAACAGCACGTCGAAAACAAAACTCACTGCGCTGGTGGTGCCTTCAATATCCGTGAGGATAGCTTTGATGGGCATCAGAATCGGGCTCCTGTCAGTCTTCCAGCCGTGGAAAACGGCCAGCAATGTCTTCACCGGTAAAATTCGCCACCCAGCCTTCCGGATTGTTGAACAGGCGGATGGCAACGAAATGCGGGTTTTCGCCCATATCGAACCAGTGCCGGGTGCCGGCCGGTACGGAAATCAGGTCGTTCTTTTCGCACAGCACGGCGTATACGTAGTCGTCGATGTGCAATGTGAACAAGCCCCGCCCGGCTACGAAAAAGCGCACTTCGTCCTCGCCATGCCGATGCTCTTCAAGAAATTTGGCGCGCAATTCGGCTTTTTGCGGATGATCGCTGTTGAGACTGATAACGTCCACGGTGACATAACCGCGCTCGGTCATCAGCTTGTCGATCTGGGTGCGATAGGCGCTGATCACCTCTTCCTGACTGGCACCGGGGGTGATCGGCGTCGCGGCCTCCCAACGGTCGAACGCCACACCGTGCTCGGCCAGCGTCGAAGCAATATCTTCCAGATGGGTCAGCACCTTGTTGGGCGTGTCAGGGCTTGAAACGTGATAAACGGACAGGCTGCTCATGGCATGAATCCTCGGTTTAGGGCACCACCTTCCGGCTTTTACAGGCCGGTCAGGCTTACAGGCTGGTTTTAATACGACGTTTTCAACGGTTCAATACCGCGCGCATTTTAAGCTCGCATTCAAAAAGAAACTCGAACGCTTCGATCTGGCGCAAAGCGTCGCTCATTTTCGCCCCCCAGGTGTAGAGACCGTGACCGCGGATCAGGTAACCAGCGCACTCGGGATGGGCGTCCAGCCAAGGCTGCACCTTTGCGGCGAGACGGGCAATATCCTGATCGTTGTCGAAAATCGGTACCACGACCTGCGACTGATGAGTGACCACGCCATGAAAGGCCTTTTGCAGCTCGTAATCCTCGAACACCAGATGATCGGCGGCAGTCAGCCTCGACAGCACCGTCGCATTCACCGAGTGGGTGTGCAGCACCGCGCCGACCTGTGGCCTGCTGCTGTACAACTGGGTGTGCAGCAAGGTTTCAGCAGACGGCTTTTTCCCGGGCTCCAGGCTGTTGCCTGCCATATTGGTAGCCAGCACATCGTCAGGACCCAACTGGCCCTTGTGCCTGCCGGATACGGTCAGCAGCGCCTCGGTGGCTGAAAGACGCGCGGAGTAATTGCTGCTGGTGGCAGGCGACCAGCCGCGGCCATACAGGAAGCGCCCGGCCTCGATTATTTCCACGCTAAGTTGTTCGCGGCTCATACACCTTCCTCTTTCTTGGGTGTGATAATCATGATGGCTGCGGCAAAGGCTACAAGGCTGGCAATGGCAAACGTCCAGGCTGGCCCCAGCGCGTTCCAGCTGTAACCGGAATACAGAGCGCCCAGCGCGCCACCCACGCCGGACCACGCGGCATACAGTGCCTGCCCCTGTCCTTGCTGACGCGGGCCAAAGCTACTTTGCACGAAATGAATGGCGGCGGCGTGAAAGCTGCCGAACGTGGCGGCGTGCGTCACCTGAGCAATCAGCAGCGCGGTCAGGTGATCGGCAAACAGCCCCAACAGCAGCCAGCGCAATGCGGCCAGCAGAAAACTGGCGAACAGTACCTGGCGCACGGAGAAACGCTGCAGAATCCGGCTCATGACCATGAACATCAGCACTTCAGCCACCACACCGACCGCCCATAGCAGGCCGATCAGGCCACGGCTGTAACCGAGCGCTTCGAGGTGCAGGGTCAAAAAGGTGTAATACGGCCCATGGCTGAGCACCATCAGCGCGACACTGAGGTAGAACGCCAAGACACCAGGACGCGCCAGTTGCCTGAGAAAGCCGCCCGACACGGTTTCACGGCTCGACGGTGAGGAATGCGCATTCGGCACCCACCAGCTGCTGACAACGATACCGGCCATGATCGCCAGCGCGATGTAAGGAAACAGATCCAGACTGAACCATTCGAACACCCGTCCCAGCACCACGACCGCCAGAATGAAACCGATCGAGCCCCACAGTCGGATCTGACTGTAACGCGAGGTCTGGCCTTGCAGGTGCGCGAGGGTGATGACTTCGAACTGCGGCAGGATGGCATGCCAGAAGAACGCATAGAGCGCCATGACCATCGCCAGCCAGGCATAGCTTTTTTCGACCAGAATCAGCGAAAACGCCAACAACGTGCAGATGGCACCAGACCGCACAATGTTCAGACGCCAACCGGTGTGATCACCCAGCCACCCCCAGAGATTGGGCGCAACGCAGCGCATCAGCATAGGGATGGCGATCAGTTCGCCTATGCGTGAGCTGGAAAAACCCAAGTGATGAAGATAAAGGGCCATGAACGGCGCAGACAGGCCGAGCAAGGCGAAATAGCACACGTAGAACCCGGACAGCCGCCAGTAAGGAAGCTGTCCGCCGGATGTTTGCGTCACGCTAGCAGTCCGCGACCGTGACAGCGCGCATTACAACTGTCCCAGCACAGGTGTGTTGACGCTGACATCGGCGTTCTGACCGCGATGACGCAGCAGATGATCGAGCAACACGATGGCCATCATCGCCTCGGCAATCGGTGTGGCGCGAATGCCGACACACGGGTCGTGCCGGCCTTTGGTAATGACGTCGGCCGCATTGCCATCGGTATCGATCGAGCGCCCCGGCGTGGTGATGCTGGAGGTTGGCTTGAGCGCCAGATGCGCAATGATCGGCTGGCCGGAGGAAATGCCGCCGAGAATGCCGCCCGCCTGATTGGACAGGAAACCCAGTGGGGTCATCTCGTCACGGTGCTCGGTGCCGCGTTGTGCAACGCAGTCGAAACCGGCACCGATCTCCACGCCCTTGACCGCATTGATGCTCATCAGCGCGTGTGCCAGCTCGGCATCCAGACGATCAAAGATCGGCTCGCCGAGGCCGGGCATTACGCCTTCGGCCACCACGGTGATTTTCGCACCGACCGAGTCCTGATCACGTCGCAGCTGGTCCATGTAGGCTTCCAGCTCCGGCACCTTGTCAGGGTCGGGGCAGAAAAACGCGTTGTCTTCTACCGAATCCCAGGTCTTGAACGGGATCTGGATCGGGCCCAGCTGGCTCATGTAGCCGCGAATGACGATGCCCTGGGTTGCCAGGTATTTCTTGGCAATCGCCCCCGCTGCCACGCGCATGGCGGTTTCCCGTGCCGAACTGCGGCCGCCGCCGCGGTAATCGCGAATACCGTACTTGTGGTGGTAGGTGTAATCGGCATGAGCCGGACGGAACAGGTCCTTGATAGCCGAATAGTCCTTGGACTTCTGGTCTGTGTTGCGGATCAGCAGGCCTATGGAGGCACCTGTGGTTTTACCCTCGAAGACGCCGGAGAGGATCTCGACCTCATCGGCCTCCTGACGTTGCGTGGTATGACGGCTGGTGCCTGGCTTGCGCCGGTCCAGATCACGCTGCAGGTCTTGCAGGTCCAGCTCCAGCCCCGGCGGGCAGCCGTCGACGATAGCGACCAGCGCCGGGCCGTGGCTTTCGCCGGCGGTGGTGACAGTGAACAGCTTGCCGAAAGTGTTGCCGGACATGCGGGCGCTCCGAAAAATCAGCCAAAAAACCAGATCGTTAAACCAAGCGCGCCAGTATACGCAGGCTCGCGGTTCAGTTCATCCTCGAACCTTCTGTCACGCCGCGCGTCCAAGCGAGACTCTCCCCATGATGGCCTTGCGATGTTATCCGGTAATTCCCTGCTTCGAGTACCAAACGCGCTGCGTCTGCTGGCCCTGCCGATAACATTGACCCTGAGCCTAATCGCCGGAACAGCCAGTGCTGCGGCGCCCAGCGTGGTGCAGCGGCCGATCACGGTGGATACCGAAAACGGCAAACTGTACGGCACTCTGCTGATGCCCCGTTCGGACAAACCGGTCCCGGTGGTGCTGATCATCGCCGGTTCCGGCCCCACCGACCGCGACGGCAACAACCCTGAGGGTGGACGCAACGACAGCATGAAACGCCTGGCGGTGGTTCTGGCTAAAAACAATATCGCCAGCGTGCGCTACGACAAACGCGGCGTCGCAGCCAGCAAGGCAGTCACGCCGGATGAACGCAATCTGAGCGTCGAGCGCTACGTGGCCGATGTTCAACTCTGGGCCAGAGCGCTCAAAGCCAACCCGCGCCTTGGCCAGCTGATTCTTCTGGGCCACAGCGAGGGTGCGCTGGTGGCGACGCTGGCGGCTGAAAAAGTGGGTGCAGCAGCGCTGATTTCCGTGGCAGGCACCGGACGGCCTGTCGATCAGGTGCTGCGCGAACAATTTCAGGAGCGCTTGCCACCAGATCTTCTGCAACGCAGCAATCAGTTGCTCGATGAACTGAAGGCGGGCAAGACCGACGACAACGTGCCCGCCGAGCTGGAAGTGGTATTTCGCCCCAGTGTCCAGCCGTATCTGATCTCGCTGTTTCGCCAGGACCCCGCCGCAGCCTTCGCTGCAGTGCACATTCCGGCGCTCATCGTTCAGGGGCGTAACGACATTCAGGTGGGCGTGGGCGATGCCCTGCTGCTGCAAAAAGCCAGACCGGATGCCGAACTGGCCCTGATCGACGGAATGAATCATGTGCTGCGTATCGTGCCAGACGACTTACAACAGCAGTTGTTGTCCTACCGCAACCCGACCCAGCCGCTGGCCAGTGAAGTGACCAAGCGGATCCTGGCCTTCATCAAGGCCCTGCCCCAACCAGGAAAAAAATCTGACGTCAGATAATTGCAAGCCCTTCAGTCTTCGGACATCTGGCCGATAGCGGTTTGCTGGCTTTTTGTTCCGTTGCAAGTATCCCGGTGCAAGGCCCAGGAAAGGACACCATTATGACTGACGCGAATATCATGACTGAAACCACTGCAGCACCCGAAAGCGTAGAAGCCGAGGTTCAGGCATCGCCGCAGCCGTGGGAAGACGTTCTGCCCGAGAACTTTCAGATGTTGCGTCTGGCACCACAGCCTACCGACCGCGCCACCGGCGGACGGCCCTTGCGTTTTGTGCAGTTTGGTCGTGCCGAGCGGCACAGCAAGGAATTGAGCCTGCTGCGCATCAATGTGCAGCTGCCAGGCCAACGGGTCCGCAAGGAGCAGAACAATCTGGATGTCTGGGCCGATCACGAAAAGCGCACTGTGCGCTTCGGTCCCGAATCAGGCTTGCAGATTGAGCCGTGGAACCGCGGCATCGGTCGTTTCATGATCGCCCATGCCGTGCATTGGGCGCAGAAAAGATGGTCATCCTACAAGATTGAAGGCGTAGCGCTGGCGAGCAAGGACGGCCTGAACGAAGACACACGCCTGCGTCGTGACCACTTTCTGCGCACCTTGGGTTTTGAAGTAGCGTACGCCGATGCCCAGCACATGAAAGGCACCATCAAGGACGTACACGTCGGCAACCTGCACAGCACCTGGAACAACGACAAGGTGCAGATCATCGAAATTCTCGAAGCCTCGCAAATGCTGGAAAAGGCCGAGAAGAACCTGATCGAACAGGAAGTGACCATTCGCCAGCACGAGGACCGGGTCGGCAAGTACAAGCGCGAGGACGCCGGTCTGCGCTTCACGATTGCCTGCCTGGTGACCTTCGCAGTGTTTCAGGCGGGACTGTTGATCTGGATCGCGACCCACCGATAAAAAAGGAGCTGATCTCAGCTCCCCCTTCTCTCAGTCTTCCCTGTCAAACCTTCGACTGGAACAACGCCTGATGGTTGCGGCACTGTTCTGCTGTGAGCATGAACACCCCGTGACCACCGCGCTGGAAATCCAGCCAGGCGAAATCGACTTCCGGGTACAGCGCCTGCACGTGTACCTGGCTGTTGCCTACTTCGACGATCAGCAAGCCTTTCTCGTTCAGGTGATCGGCTGCCTGCGCAAGCATACGGCGTACCAGGTTCAGACCATCGCTGCCACAGGCCAGCGCCAGCTCAGGCTCATGCTGATACTCGTCGGGCATGTCGGCAAAGTCTTCGGCGTCCACATAGGGCGGGTTGGACACGATCAGGTCGAAGCGCTGACCCGGCAAACCGTCGAACCCGTCGCCCTGCACGGTGTAGACGCGATCCTCCATACCGTGACGCTCGATGTTCTGGTTAGCCACCTCCAGTGCGTCGTAGGACAAGTCGGCCAAGGCCACCTCAGCTTCGGGAAACACCTCGGCACAGGCGATACCGATGCAACCAGAGCCAGTGCACAGGTCGAGAATCCGTGCTGGTTCGTTGGCCAGCCAGGGCGCGAAACGCTCTTCGATCAGCTCGGCAATAGGTGAACGCGGGATCAATACACGGTCATCGACAATGAACGACATACCGCAAAACCAGGCTTCGCCCAGCAGATACGGCGTTGGCACACGGTCATCGATTCTGCGTTTGATCAGGCGTTGCAGTTCGGATATTTCATCGACTTCCAGGCGACAATCCAGGTAGCTGTCGGCGATTTCCCAAGGCAGATGCAATGCGCCCAGCACCAACTGCCGCGCTTCATCCCAGGCATTGTCGGTGCCATGACCGAAAAATACGTCTTCCTCGTGAAAGCGGCTGACGGCCCACCGTATATGGTCGCGCACGGTACGCAAACGGGAAGTGATCATGGACAAACTCCTTGGAAAGGCGACGAGCTGCTGTAAGACGAGCCACGGTAAAAGTCTGGTTCCGAACAATGCACATTCTTCGTACCCGATAGGCATGGAAGTTTCCATGATTCGCGTACTGCCATCAAGGCAAACCGCCAGCCACCCCCTCCCCCAACTGCCCTGCAGGCCATAAAAACCGTGGCCTGCGATGGTTGCCATTCCCAGAACGCCTCAGCCAGAGGACAATGTCACAAAAGCCCCACACCAAGGAGCCCGTGAATGTCCGATTTAAAGACCATGTTCCAACTCAGCGGCCGGGTGCATGCGCCCGCCAATTTGAGCAATGCGACGCTGATCATCATCGATGCCCAGAAAGAATACCTCAGTGGCCCGCTGGCCCTGACCGGCGTCGACGAAGCCCTGGCCAACATCTGCCAATTGGTCGAGAAGGCCCGTGCGGTCAAGTGCCCGATTGTTCATATTCGCCATCTGGGCACTGTGGGCGGCCTGTTCGACCCACAGGGCGAGCGCGGTCAACTGGTGCCGGAGCTGTTGCCAAAGGACGACGAACATCTGGTCGAAAAACGCCTGCCCAACGCTTTCAACGGCACCGGGCTGCATGATCTTCTGCAAAAGCTGGGTCATCTGGACCTGATCGTCTGCGGCTTCATGAGCCACTCGAGCATCAGCACCACGGTTCGCGCTACCAAGGACTATGGTTATCGCTGCACACTGGTCGACGATGCCTGCGCAACCCGCGACTTGCCGAGCCCGCACGGCGTCGTCAGCGCGCAGGTGGTGCATAGAACCGAGATGGCGATCATGGCCGACAACTTCGCCACACTGGCGCTGACCAAAGACCTGATCTGATCTGCGCCGGAACGAGTGGTTGTGTGGGCTTATTCACATAACCGCCTATCCCTTGCCGGCTCGTATCATCCCTGAGGCGGGAACCACCCCTTATTCTCCGGGTCACAGCGCCGATACTCCATTGAGCCGATACCTATTGAGGAAAAGGCATGAAAACGTCAGATGGTTTCGATGCACGTCGCCTGCGCCCCAGGGGTCAGGGCAACTGGGGCAAACGCATCGGTACGCTGATCGCGCTGCTTCTTTTGGCGTCAGGCGTGTTGCTGACCGTTGCCGGAGTTTCCAGCCTGACCGTTCACCCGCAGATGCTCGGCGAGCTGAATGCCAGCCCTGGAGGCGCCGCATTTGTCGCCGTCGGCGGGTTGCTGGTGCTTTATCTGGGTGTCTGGCTATGGCGCCGCTGCCGCCGTCAACGCAGTGCCAGCGGCTTGAGTATCTCGGCGCACCTGATGAAAAAACACAACTGACCTTGGCGCTTGAACGGTTAGAATGGCTTCCTTCGCGGAGGCCCCATGCAAGACGACGATTTTTCCCTGTTCAGAAGCGAAACGCGCGGCGTAAAGCCGCTCAAGCATGAACATGCCGATGTCGGCAAACCCAAGACCGATCGAAAAATGCTGGCCCGCCTGCGTCAGTCGGCGACTGTGCGCACCGATTCGGTGACCGTCGACGGCTTGTCGGATCAATTCGTGATCGATGTCGGTCCGGAAGATGTCCTGAGCTGGTCGCGTGACGGCGTGCAGGAAGGCCAGATGCGCAAGCTCAAGCTCGGGCAGATCAGCTTCGAAGGCAGCCTGGACTTACACGGCATGAGCGTGGAAGTGGCGCGTGAGACGCTGTGGGAGTTTCTGGCTGAAGCGACCCGACTGGAAATACGCTGCGTACGTGTCACCCACGGCAAGGCGGTACGCCTGGACGGCAAGCGCCCCATGATCAAGAGCCACGTCAACACCTGGCTGCGTCAGCATTCGCAGGTACTGGGCTTTTGTTCATGCCTGGCCAAGCATGGCGGTGCGGGTGCGGTGTACGTGATACTCAGACGCACCATGATGGAAGGACGCGACGAGTAATCCTCCTCGCGCCCCTCTTGCCGGACAGCAATCTGCTGCCCGGCGTATTACTCAGCGCGGGCCAGGACCGCCCGGGCCACCAGGTCCACCCCCTTCATGATGGCCACCGCCGCCGCCATGTCCGCCCGGACCAGGCCAAAACGGCCAGCAGCCGGAAACCGACGACAGTACGATTGCGAACAACGCTATTTTTGCTACTCGACTCAACATCCGGATTCACTCTCTCGACAGGCAATTGATTAATAACCTGCACAGTCAGACAGCGCCGCACCGGGGAAGTGGGTAGCGATCTGGTCGCCAACGTGTAAGCGCTACGATACAAAACGCATAACGCCCGGTTGATTTGCAGCGCTGCCGTGCACCCGCACTCTTGCGTAAGTTACTATGTGCGCCGTCGGCGACGGGCCAGCCCTCGCACCCATCGAAACCCACACGGAAACACACCCCTGTGACACTGGAACAGAATTACACCGCCATACTCGGGCAACTGGGCGAGGACGTCTCGCGCGAAGGTCTGCTGGACACCCCCAAACGCGCCGCCAAGGCCATGCAGTACCTGTGTCGCGGTTACGCGCAAACGCTGGAAGAAGTCACCAACGGCGCGCTGTTCAGCTCCGATGCCAGTGAAATGGTCATGGTCAAGGACATCGAGCTGTACTCGCTGTGCGAGCATCATCTGCTGCCGTTCATTGGCAAGGCACATGTCGCCTACATTCCCAACGGCAAGGTGCTGGGCCTGTCGAAAGTGGCGCGGATCGTTGATATGTACGCCCGCCGCCTGCAGATCCAGGAAAACCTCAGCCGTCAGATCGCCGAGGCCATCCAGCAGGTTACCGGTGCACTGGGTGTGGCGGTGGTGATCGAAGCCAAGCACATGTGCATGATGATGCGCGGTGTCGAGAAGCAGAACTCGGCCATGATCACGTCAGTGATGCTCGGCGAATTCCGTGAAAACGCTGCCACTCGCAGTGAGTTTCTCAGCCTGATCAAGTGACCCGTTCAGCCAGCGTTCACGTGCCACGGCGCACACTGAACGTCCGGCCGATTCCCGCCACTGTCCGCAAGAGGTATGACCGTGTTCATGAAAGCGTTAAGAGTCGGCCTTGGCCAGCTCGTCATCGGTATCGACTTCCTGACCCGCCCGAGCAGGAAAAAGCGCGATCCGCAGGCCCAGGCGGCTGTCGCGGAGGCGGCTCAGGACCTGACGCTGTACCAGTTCCACGCCTGCCCGTTCTGCGTGAAAACCCGTCGCACCCTGCACCGTCTCAATGTTCCTGTCGCTTTGCGCGATGCGAAGAACAACGAGCTTGACCGTCAGACGCTGCTTAACGAGGGCGGCAAAATCAAGGTGCCTTGCCTGCGAATCGAAGAAGGCGACAAAACCGTGTGGATGTACGAATCCAAGGTCATTATCGACTACCTGAATCAGCGGTTCGGCGCGATCTGAACACCTCGTGCCCGACGTGCCTCAACGCGGGCAACCTTCCTCGCGGCAGGCGACATAGGCTTGCAACTGCTTGAGGCGAACGCGGGTCTGGTCAGCCAGGCATTGCGATTGCAGCAACGGCCATATGGAGCCTGAATCCTCGGGCTTGCCAGCCTGATACAGGCAATCGGCGTCACGCAGGGCTATCCACTTCAGTTGTGCATCCTTGAACGCCTGCTTTTTGGCCGACGTCTTCAGCCACGTCATCTGCGCCTTGTACTGCTTGTTGAGATCAGCATCGAGCGCCGACAGCTCATTGGCAGCACACTGATTCATGCTGGCCTGATTGGCATCGCAATCCTGAGCCTGTGCCGAGCAGCCGATACCCAGCGCGATGAAAGCGGCCAGAAGTGCTATTGAAACACGCATAAATTTCCTTTTATTCAGCCAATGGGGGCATCAATCCAGCATACCGACATAACCCGGTTGCGCCTTGACCCGATCCAGCCAGCGCCGAATTCCGGTGTAAGGTGCCAGATCGAAACCGCCCTGATGAGCGACATGGGTATAGGCGTACAGGGCGATATCGGCGATGGAGAAATTCTCACCGACCAGAAACGGTGTGCGATCAAGCTGCTGCTCCATGACCGCCAGCGCTCGATAACCGGATTTCTGCATGGCCCGATACTCGGTCATGCGTTCAGCCGGCAAGCCCAGATAGAACTGGATGAAGCGGGCAACCGCCACCGACGGCTCATGGCTGTAATGCTCGAAAAACTGCCATTGCAGAACCTGGGTGCGCAGCCGCGGTTCGCTCGGAAGATACCTGGAACCATCAGCCAGAAAATTGAGAATCGCATTGGACTCCCATAGACAAGTGCCGTCTTCCAGTTCCAACACCGGGATCTTGCCGTTTGGGTTCTTCTCCAGAAAAGCAGGGGTCTGGGTTTCGCCATTAAGAATATCGACCGGCACCCACTCGTACTCACTGCCCAACAGGTTAAGCATCAACTTGACCTTGTAGCAGTTGCCCGAGTTGTAATCGCCATAAACCTTGTACATCGCCTGCTCCCTCGATATGCCTGTAGTGCCGGCTCTGATCAGGCGGCTTTCAGATTCTGTGCCGCACGGACCACGGACGCCAGTCGTTTTATGCCTTCATTCAGGCGCGCCGGGTCGATATGACTGAAATTGAGGCGCAGATGGCCGTGATTGGCATCCGGGTCAGCAAAAAAAGGTTCGCCCGGCATGAACGCGACGTCCTGCGACAACGCGGCATCCAGCAAGGTACGGGTGTCCAGCGGCTGTTTCAGGGTCAGCCAGAAGAACAATCCGCCTTGCGGGCTATTCCACTCGGCCAGGTCTGAAAAGTGCGTCTGCAAGGCATCCTCGAATGCATCCCGGCGACCGCGGTAGAACTCGCACAGCGTCAGCAGATGTTCACGATAGTGCTCAGAGCCAATCCACTGCAAGGCCTGCCATTGGCCGAGGCGATTGGTATGCAGATCGGCGGACTGCTTCAGGCGCAACAGGTGCGGAAACAGATCGGGACTGGCGATCAGATAACCCACACGCAGGCCGGGCAATAGCGTTTTGGAGACCGTGCCGGTGTAGATCCAGCTTGCTGTCTTCAGGCCGCTGACAATCGGCCTGGCACTGCCGCCGTCAAAACTCAACTCGCGGTACGGCTCATCCTCGATCAACGTAACGCAGAACTCGTCAAGCAACGCCGCAACCGCATCGCGGCTGGCCTGGCTGTAGCGCACTGCCGAGGGGTTCTGGAACGTCGGGATCAGGTAGGCGAATGCGGGCCTGTGCTGCTCCAGGCGCTGGCGCATGGCAACCAGGTCCGGGCCTTCGGCCTGCAGGGGCACAGTGATGCAGTCGGCACCAAACAGCTGAAATATCTGCAGCGCCGCCAGGTAGGTGGGTGCTTCAAGCAGAATCTCGGTGCCTTTGTCGATGTAGAGCTTGGCCGCAAGGTCCAGCGTCTGTTGAGAACCACTGACCACCATGACCTGACTGGCATTGCAAGCAATACCCAGGGCGCGGGCGTCGGCAGCCAGCGCTTCGCGCAGCGCAGGTTCGCCCTCGCTCATGCCGTACTGGCCCAGAGAAACAGGCATGTCAGCCCACTCGACTTTGGGCAGCATCGACTCGGCAGGCAGGCCACCGGCGAACGACATCACTTGCGGGCGCTGAGCGGCGGCGAGGATCTCGCGAATCAGAGAACTTTTCAGACGGGAAACGCGTTCGGAAAAAGCCATGGCACTTACCTGTAGCCGAGACGAAGGAAAATAAGTCAAACTTGTTGACTCAAATTACGACGCCCAGCCCGGATACGTCAACATGCTTGACTTAAAAAAACCTGCCAATCAACAAATGGCCATGGAAGCCTTCTTCTTCGGCTACCAGGCGTTCACCGCCAAGGCTGATGAAATGCTGGCCAAGCGCGGCTTCAGTCGCGTGCATCAGCGCATTGTATTTTTCATCGCTCGCTATCCCGAACTGAGCGTCAAGGAACTGCTCACGGTATTGGGCGTGAGCAAGCAGGCGCTCAATGCCCCGCTGCGCCAATTGATCGGCATGGACCTGGTGCACAGCACCGCCCCGGAAACCGACAAACGCAAACGACTACTCGGGCTCACCGATGAAGGCGCCCGTTTCGAGCAGGCGTTGCGGCGTGAACAGGTCAAGCTTCTGCAACGCGTGTTCGCCGAAGCGGGTCAGGAAGCGGTGGATGGCTGGATGACAGTCAACCTCGCGCTGGGCCAGACACTGCAATCCGGTGCGTGTCCAATCGGGACTGACGTCGAGTAAATGCCACTGTCGCAACTGTGCTGGCGGTTACTCGTATCGCTGTATCGTAAAGCCGAGTGGTCATGCGTTTAGGCTTGGCGTCCTTTGCTACCTGCCCGCTTCAAGGAACGCCCTGCATGAACGAAACCCTCAAGGCACCATTGCGCCCGCTGACCGACTCATCGCCGTCTGCGGTGGTTGCCGGCTTCATTGCCATGATGACTGGCTGCACCAGCTCACTGGTGCTGATGTTTCAGGCCGGACAGGCGGCCGGTCTGAGCAGCGTGCAGATTTCGTCCTGGCTGTGGGCGTTGTTCATGGGCATGGCGGTGTGCAGCATCGGCCTTTCGTTGCGCTACCGCATGCCGATTACTGTCGCGTGGTCCACACCCGGTGCCGCACTGCTGATCACCAGTCTGGGTGGTGTGGCATACCCGCAGGCGATTGGCGCGTTCATGACCAGCGCGCTGCTGGTTATTCTGTGCGGCGTAACGGGCAGCTTCGAACGTATCGTGCGGCGTTTGCCAGCCTCGCTGGCTGCGGCCTTGCTGGCGGGAATCCTGTTCAGGATCGGCAGTGAAATATTCATCGCCGCCCAGCACCGCACCAGCCTGGTATTGGGCATGTTTTTTACGTATCTGGTGGTGAAGCGTCTTTCCCCACGCTACTCGGTGCTGCTCGCACTGCTGGTCGGCATCGGGATATCGGGCGCGCTGGGCTTGCTGAACTTCAGCGGTCTGGCGCTGCAAGTCGCCGCGCCGGTCTGGACCACTCCCGAGTTTTCCTGGGCCGCGACGGTCAGCATCGGCATTCCGCTGTTCGTGGTGGCCATGACCTCACAGAACATGCCGGGTGTGGCGGTGTTGCGAGCCGACGGTTACTACCCGCCTACCTCACCGCTGATATCGGTAACAGGCTTTGCTTCTTTGCTTACCGCACCGTTCGGCTGCCACGGGATCAACCTGGCCGCCATCAGCGCCGCCATCTGTACCAGCCCTCATGCGCACGAAGACAAGTCCAAACGCTACACAGCGGCGATCTGGGCCGGGATTTTCTACGCAATCGCCGGGATTTTCGGCGCCACGCTGGCAGGTCTGTTCAGTGCGTTCCCCACGGAGCTGATGATTTCGATTGCCGCACTGGCGCTGCTCGGTTCGATCACCAATGGCCTGACCGTGGCCATGGCCGAGCCCCGCGAGCGCGAACCCGCTCTTATCACCTTTATGGTGACGGCCTCAGGGCTGACGCTGTTTTCCATAGGTTCGGCATTCTGGGGCATTGTTGCGGGCCTGCTGACCATGCTGATTCTCAATGTACGCAAGCCCGGATAAGCCTGCCTCAAGCCCACAGCAAAAGAGCGATCAACTACGGGCAGTGGCCGATACCAACAGGGTTCCAGCATCTGCATCAAGTATTGCCTGCGTTCCCAGTGGCACGGCCTGATTGAGATCTCCATGCCCTACCGGCAAGCCGCCCAGCACCGGAATGCCCAGACTGCCCAGCCGTTCCAGCAGCACATCGGCGGGGCTGATGGTGCCGCCGGTGTTCGCGGCAGGGGTGAACTCGCCCACCGCGACACCCGCCAGACGCGCAAGGATGCCGCAGTTACCCAGATGGGTCAGCATGCGGTCAACCCGATAGGCCGGTTCGTTGACCTCTTCGATGAGCAAAATCGCACCGGTCATGTCGGGCATGAACGGCGTACCCACCGAAGTATCGAGGATGCACAGATTGCCGCCCAGCAACAGGCCCTGCGCGCTGCCGCCGGTTCTGACCTTCGCCGTTGGTGAGGCATGATCGGCCTTGAGCAATACCGGCTCGGTACTCATCAGCACATGGTGCATGCCGCTGACGAACAGGCCACCGCGTTCCAGCTGCGAGGCGACCGGGCCATGAATAGTGGCCAGACGCGCATGGTTCCATAGCGCACCATGTAGTGCGGTGATATCGGAAAAGCCGGTCACCAGCTTGGGGTCACGACGCACAGCGTCCATATCCACCTGCTGGACAATTCGCTGCACGCCATAGCCGCCGCGGTTGCAGATGACCGCACGGATCTCCGGATCAGCCAGCGCGGCATTGAGGTCAGCAAGCCGCTCCTCGTCGGTCCCCGAATAGAATGAGTATTTACCCAGCGCATGCGGATAGACGCGCGGCCGCAGCCCCCACCCCTTGAGTACTTCGACCGCAGCGTCGATTTTGCCAGGGTCAACCGGCCCGGCAGGCGACACCAACGCCACGGCGTCGCCAGCGCGCAGAACCTTAGGGTAAAGCGTCGGTTTAGATATAGCTGGCATTACGGTCACCCAGGTGTTTGTCGAGCGACGAATCTAGAGCACAGCCGCAACTGACTCAAGCCCTATCGGCCTTCAGCATGCGTCATCTGCAGATCCGTCTGAACGCCAAAGCCGCAACGGACTCCTATCAATCACATGGATCAAACAGCATTCGCTTGATGATCGCTTCTTGCCTGAGCAACGCGGCGAGCGTTTGAATCCATCTTTGAACCATTTTCTGGAGACCCTGCCATGACTGATCTTTCCAACCGCCAGTTCCTGCTCGCCAAGCGTCCGTCGGGCGATGTGCGCCGTGAAGACTTCACCTATCAAGAGGCTCCGGTCACCGCACTTGCCGAAGGCCAGATACTGGTCAGGAACAAATACCTGTCGCTGGACCCGGCGATGCGTGGCTGGATGAATGACGGAAAATCCTACATTCCGGCCGTAAAGCTGGGCGAAGTGATGCGCGCCCTGGGCGTGGGCGAAGTGCTTGAATCGAAAAACCCGAAATTTGCCGTAGGCGACCATCTGCAAGGCGCACTTGGCGTTCAGGATTACTTCGTGGGCGAGCCAAAAGGCTTTTACAAGGTCGATACCAGCCTTGCCCCGCTACCGCTTTATCTGTCTGCTCTGGGCATGACCGGCATGACTGCCTACCTGGCGCTGCTGGATGTCGGCCAGCCAAAAAGCGGTGATACCGTAGTGATTTCCGGTGCAGCGGGTGCTGTCGGCAGCGTCGCCGGACAAATTGCCAAGCTCAAGGGCTGCCGGGTTGTCGGCATCGCAGGAGGCGCAGAAAAATGTCGCTTACTGACCGAAGAACTGGGCTTCGATGCAGCCATCGACTATAAGTCCGAAGACGTTATGGATGGTTTGAAGCGCCACTGTCCGGATGGCGTGAACGTGTACTTCGACAACGTTGGCGGCGACATTCTGGACGCGGCGCTCAGCCAGCTGGCGGTCGGCGCGCGCGTGGTGATCTGCGGTGCCATCAGTCAGTACAACAACACCACGGCGATCAAAGGCCCGGCCAACTACATGTCACTGCTGGTCAACCGTGCACGCATGGAAGGCTTCATCGTACTCGACCACCCCGAGCGCTTCGCTGAAGCCGGTCAGGTAATGGCGGGCTGGATCAAGGAAGGCAAGCTCAAGAGCAAGGAGCATATCGTCGACGGTCTCGAGACTTTCCCGGAAACCTTCCAGATGCTGTTCAGCGGTGAGAACCAGGGCAAGCTGATCTTGAAAGTGGAATAAAGCTCGCGGGCCGGACACCTCATGCTTCGGCATGGGGTGCCTTGCCTGACGCTGTGCGTCCTCGCGCTCAAGCCAGCTCGGCAACCACCGCAGCCAGGGCCTTTGCCGGGTCAGCTGCCTGGCTGATCGGGCGGCCGATGACGAGATAATCGGAGCCGGCGTCCAGAGCCTGGCGCGGAGTCAGGATGCGGCGCTGGTCGTCCTGCGCACTGCCCGCAGGACGAATGCCGGGCGTCACCAGTTGCAACGACTGGTGAGCCGCTTTCAGGGCCTGCGCTTCCAGCGCCGAACAGACCAGACCGTCCATACCGGCCTTCTCGGCCAGCGCAGCAAGGCGCAGCACCTGCACCTGCGGATCAATGTCCAGGCCGATACCGGCAAGGTCTTCCCGCTCCATACTGGTCAGAACGGTAACGCCAATCAGCAGTGGTTGAGGACCGCTGCGCTGCTCCAGCACTTCGCGGCACGCCGTCATCATGCGCAGTCCGCCTGAGCAGTGCACGTTGACCATCCACACACCCATCTCGGCAGCGGCCTTGACCGCCATCGCCGTGGTATTGGGGATATCGTGGAATTTGAGATCAAGAAACACCTCGAAGCCCTTGTTGCGAAGGGTCTCGACGATATCGGCCGCGCAACTGGTGAACAGCTCCTTGCCGACCTTGACCCTGCACAACTTGGGATCGAGCTGATCAGCCAACCGCAAGGCGGCTTCACGGGTCGGAAAATCCAGGGCGACGATGACAGGAGTCTGGCAGGCGGACATGAGCGTGGTCTCAGGTAAGTCGAAATCGGCGCGCATTGTAGCCGAACCGGCGAGCAGACGGGACCCGTAGATCGGCATTTAGCCAGCCGCCATCGTAAAAACTCATGATTCCCTGCACTCGCAGCGACCATTGCTTCGGCGGCCTGCACCAAACCTGCACAACCCGATGAATCGGTTCACTGCAGCGTTCTGTAAACGACCCGTTTTGAAGCAACACGACAATGATCAGTGCACTGGCACGGCCTCTGCTACAGGATGTTTCAACGATTACCGAATCTCAGGGAGATGACCATGAGCACGCAACTTAAGCCAACGCTGGGCACGATTCATCTATGGGGGATCGCTGTCGGGCTGGTGATTTCCGGCGAGTACTTTGGCTGGAGTTACGGCTGGGGCGTGGCGGGTACACTGGGCTTTTTGGTAACAGCCTTGATGGTTGCGACCATGTACACCTGCTTCATCTTCAGCTTTACCGAGCTCACTACGGCCATCCCGCACGCGGGCGGCCCATTTGCCTATAGCCGCCGCGCCTTTGGCGAAAAAGGCGGGCTGATCGCCGGTATGGCCACGCTGATCGAATTCGTATTCGCGCCACCGGCCATTGCCATGGCAATCGGTGCGTACCTTAACGTGCAATACCCGGGGCTGGACCCCAAACATTCGGCTGTCGGCGCTTACATCGTGTTCATGGCGCTCAACATCGTGGGCGTAAAGCTGGCAGCAACCTTTGAGCTGGTCGTGTGCATTCTCGCCGTGGCCGAGCTGCTGGTGTTCATGGGGGTGGTCGCACCTGCATTCAGCTTCAGCAACTTCGCCCTCAACGGCTGGGCCGGTTCCCAGACCTTCGGGCCGGAAGCGATTGCCGGCATGTTCGCCGCCATCCCCTTTGCGATCTGGTTCTTCCTGGCCATTGAAGGCGCTGCAATGGCCGCCGAAGAAGCCAAGGACCCGAAACGCACCATCCCGAAGGCCTACATCAGCGGCATTCTGACCTTGGTGATACTGGCGATCGGCGTCATGCTGTTTGCCGGTGGCGTGGGCGACTGGCGCACCCTGGCCAACATCAACGACCCACTGCCGCAAGCAATGAAAGCCGTGGTCGGTGACAGCTCCGGATGGCTGCACATGCTGGTGTGGATCGGCCTGTTCGGTCTGGTCGCCAGCTTCCACGGCATCATCATGGGTTACTCGCGCCAGTTCTTCGCCCTCGCCCGTGCCGGTTACCTGCCTGCCTCGCTGGCCAAGCTGTCACGCTTTCAGACACCGCACCGGGCGATCATCGCAGGTGGCCTGATCGGCATCGCCGCCATCTACAGCGATGGCCTGGTCAACCTGAGCGGCATGACACTCACCGCCGCGATGATCACCATGGCTGTTTTCGGCGCTATCGTCATGTACATCATGAGCATGCTCAGCCTGTTCAAGCTGCGCAAG
The DNA here is from genome assembly GCF_058129925.1 of Pseudomonas sp. Pme6b. Lineage (NCBI taxonomy): Bacteria > Pseudomonadati > Pseudomonadota > Gammaproteobacteria > Pseudomonadales > Pseudomonadaceae > Pseudomonas > Pseudomonas sp. Pme6b. The sequence goes on along the minus strand of NZ_CM176704.1, from coordinate 2,243,629 downwards.
ACCGAGCCTGACCTTGAGCGCAGCTTCCGCGCGCCAGGCTACCCGGTGGTGCCCGGCATTGCGCTGGCTCTGGCAATCGTGTGTCTGGTGGCAATGGCCTGGTTCAACATGCTGATCGGCCTGATTTTCCTCGGGCTGATGGCCATAGGTTTTATCTACTTCAGCCTGACCGCCAAATCGCGCGCCGATGCACCGACCGACGCGATGCTGACCGGGCAATAATTCAGAGACTTTCCGGGGTTGCGTGCAAAGGGTTTTGCACGCAACCCGATCAGGGCACATACACTTGAACCATTGAGCAGCCTCGCTGCTCAAACCGGTATCACAACAAGGAGAGCGCTATGCCCTGGTATGCCTGGTTAATTCTGCTCGTAGCCATCGGCTCGATCGTCGGCGGTCTTATGATGCTGCGCGATACAGCCAAGAAACTGCCCCTCACCGAAGAACAACTCAAGCGCGTCCATGAGCGCAACGCCGAAATGGACGCCAAGGAAGCCAAGGACCGTTAAATAAGTCCGGGTGGCAGGCTGAAAACCTGCCCCTGCCTATTTCCCGATCTCTGCGCTGACCGAAAGCACCTTGATATGAAGCGGCTGAAAGATCGTCTCCAACTCGCCGTCCGCGCGCAACTTCTGCAGCAGCGCTTTGAAGTGTGGAACATCAATGTTGCCATTGGGGCGCAACAATGCGTATTGACGGTAGATCTGATCAACGCGTTCGGAGACCATTAACTGCGCCGCTTCATCTTTGTTATGTGCCATAAAATCAATCAGATAGGAACGGGTAACAGGCGCGATATCCGCGCGATTGCGCACCACCATCAATAGATTACTGTCGTGAGAATAGGTGGAGGTCACATTGAAGTGCTCACTCAAGTACTTCTGATCGGTATTGAAGTTGGCAAATCCATAATGGTAACCACTGAACAACGCCAGACGTTTGTCAGACAGATCATCGAAGTAATTCTGATCACGCCCTTCGACCCGCCTTGCTACATAGACCTCGGCATCTTCAAGGCCCAGATCGACGGTTTCGTGCGCAATATCCTTCCAGCCCCAGTCAGGGTTCTCGAAGATCGCAACATCGAAACGCCCTTCCGCGAAGTCACGAAAACGCCGGGGCACGGAGGTGGGGATCATCACAAACTCGTAATCGTCCTGCTCGGCATTCAGGGCATCGATCAGCTTGGGCAACAGACCGGCGTCTTCGCCTTTTTCAGGGCGGACCATATACGGAGGGAAATGCACGGCGGCCACCCGCACGACCTGCGCGGCATAGACTTGGGACGTTGCCATGAACGGCACAAAGAGCAGAAGGCCTGTGGCGAACGTGCGCGCGACGCCATCAATTAATACTGCAAATTTTTTCATAAAACACGACATCAATCAAAGCCCTCCACGCTATGCGGTTTCCATGATTTAAACAACTGTCAAATCAACGGCGTCAGCATTGCTCACAGTGGTTACTATTGTGCACCGCTGCGATGAACTCGCGTGAGGCACCAATGCCATTAGCAGCGGTCACTGTAAGGGCAGTTGTAAAAACGATATTGTCGGCGCAGCCTCAAGCGTGGGCGCAACAGGCTAATCTGGCTACGCTGAAGCCATTGACTATCGTAAGGGAGCTTGATGATGCCGCATTGGCTGGTGATTGATCTGGAGGCTACCACTGAAGAAGGTGGCTGGCCGGTCGCAGAAATGGAAGTCATCGAAATAGGCGCGACGCTGGTCAATCAGGACGGGCGCGAGCTGGACCATTTCGAGCGCTTCGTACGCCCCGCACGCAGGCCTGTGCTGACTCATTTTTGCCGGGAGCTGACCCATATCAATCAAAGCAGTATCGACAGCGCTGCGCCCTTGACGGCCGTGTGGCCTCAGTTCGAGCGCTGGCTGAGCCATCACCGTGCCCGCGTGCTGGGTTGGGCCAGCTGGGGGGATTACGACCGCCAGCAACTGGAAGAGGAATGGCGCTACCACCGCCTCGACAGCGCATTGTCGAGCATGCCGCACGTCAATCTCAAACAGCGATTCGCCCAGGCCCGTCAGCTACAAAAGCCGATGGGCCTGAACAGCGCCCTGCAATTGGCAGGCATGCAATTCACAGGTCAGCAACACCGGGCACTGGTTGATGCACGCAATACCGCCCGGCTCTTGCCGTTGATACTGCCTAATTGAATCTCGCTGCACGTCGTCGTTTGTTCAGCATCGACTTGCAAGGGGCGTGACGAGTTTTACCGTGTTGGGCATACTGGCGGGCCATTTCCAGCCCTTTCAAAAGGAATCGCCCATGTTCAAGGTCAACGAGTACTTCGACGGCACCGTCAAATCCATCGCCTTCAGTCAGGTCGACGGTCAGGCAACCATCGGTGTCATGGCGGCGGGCGAATATGAGTTCGGTACAGCGCAACGGGAAATCATTCACGTGATCTCCGGCGAGCTGAACGTGAAGCTCCCGGACAGTACCGACTGGGAAACTTTCTCCACCGGCAGCCAGTTCAATGTCCCGGCCAACAGCAAGTTCCAGCTCAAGGTCAGCGTTGATACCGCTTACCTGTGCGAATACCGCTGAGACTGAACACGTGGGGGGCCTGACCTCCCACCTTGCCCGCACACCTGCCTATACTGCCCCTTTCTATTCGACGCCAGCATTGAACTGCAACGCCGCCAGACGTGCGTAGAGCGGGTTGCTGGCAATCAGTTGCTGATGGGTACCGACCGCCACCAGCCGGCCCTGATCCATAACGGCAATCCGGTCGGCATTCTGCACAGTGGCCAGTCGATGGGCGATGACCAGCGTAGTACGGCCCTGCATCAGGCTTGGCAAGGCTTGCTGAATCAAGTGCTCACTTTGCGCATCCAGCGCACTGGTCGCCTCGTCCAGCAACAGGATCGGCGCATCGACCAGTAACGCACGGGCAATCGCCAGACGCTGCCGCTGTCCGCCGGACAATCCCACCCCGCCCTCACCCAGATGCGTACCGTAGCCGTCGGCCATGTCGAGAATGAACTCGTGCGCATGGGCGATACGCGCTGCTGCCTGTACCTGCTCAAGGCTCGCAGTGGCGTTTCCGTAACGAATGTTGTCCTCGACACTGCCGAAAAACAGTGCGGGCGATTGTGAAACCAGCGCGAAGCAGCGGCGCAGATCGTGCGGATCGAGCCGTGCGATCGGCACGCCCTCGATCAGGATGCGCCCTTGAATCGGGTCGTAGAAACGCAGCAGCAGGTCGAGGATAGTCGACTTACCTGCTCCGGAAGGCCCGACCAGCGCCAGGGTTTCACCGGGCTCGATGTTCAGGGTCAGGTTATCCAGCGCATTGCGCTCGGGACGCGACGGGTAGGCGAAAGTGACATTCTCCAGCGCCAGACGCCCGCTGATGCGTTGCGGCAGGCTCTGCAGCTCTGTGGCTGGCGCTTTGATCTCGCTGCGAGCCTGAAGCAGCTCGCCAATCCTCTCTGCGGCACCGGCGGCGCGCTGCAAATCGCCGATCACCTCGCTCAATGTGCCAAACGCCATGCCGACCATTAGCGCGTAAAACACAAACGCTGCCAGCTCCCCGCTGGAAATACGTCCGCTGATCACGTCCATGCCGCCCACCCACAGCATTACCGCCACTGCGCCCAGCACCAGAACGATCACCAGCGTAATCAGCCAGGAGCGCTGCAAAATCCGTTTGCGAGCGGTATCGAACGCCTGCTCCACCGTATGTGAAAAACGCTGTTTGTCCTGCTCTTGATGGTTGTACGCCTGCACCGTCTTGATCTGCCCCAGCGCTTCGGCCACGTAGCTGCCCACATTGGCGACCCGGTCCTGGCTCTCGCGCGACAGGTTTCGTACCCGCCGTCCGAACATGAGAATGGGCGCGATGATCAGCGGCAACGCCACCACCACGATGCTGGTGAGCTTGGGGTTGGTGATGAACAACAGCACGATGCCGCCAACGACCATCAGTACGTTGCGCAGGAACATCGACAGTGACGAGCCGATCACCGACTGCAACAACGTGGTATCGGCAGTCAGCCGCGACTGGATTTCCGAGCTGCGATTGTTCTCGTAGAAGCCCGGATGCAGCTCTATCAGGTGATCGAATACTTTCTTGCGCAGGTCGGCGACCACGCGCTCGCCGATCCATGACACCAGATAAAAGCGGGCGAACGTTCCGATGGCCAGGCCAACCGTCAGCAGCATGAAAAAGCCGATCGAGCGTTCGAGCAACTGCGGCGAGCGGGTCATGAAGCCCTGATCGACCATCAGCTTGATGCCTTGGCCGATCGACAGGGTGATACCCGCGGTAATGACCAGTGCCAACAACGCTCCGAACGCTTGCCAGCGATACGGCGCAATGAAACTCGCGGCCAGGCGAAGTGCCTGGCGGTGACGTCGGGTAATCCGTGAAATCATGAAGCCTGCCTGTTTGCCCGATCTGTCTGAATAGCGAAGCCTACACCTGTCATGCATGGCGCGCTGTGCATCATTTCGAATGAACTTGCGCCCGGCTTCAAAGGTCAGGTTATGACTGCTTTACAGAGGCGCTATAAGACATCGATCTAAGCGCCTGCTGGCAGATTTGCATCATTTCTGTTGCACTGGGAACGCGTTTGAGCGGCTGACAGAACCTGTCACGGACCGGTCATCAAGCGCGGTTAATTTAACGCCGTTACCTGATGAAAGGAGAAACACCATGAGCCTGCAAGAGCGCAGCAACGAAGTTCCAGTCGTTCGAGCCACGCCCAATCTGCCGGTTGGCGGTGCAATTCTCGACGAGCATGGGCAAGAAGTCCTGATCACTGAAGCAATGGTTCAGGCTGCCTGCCAGGAATGCGACAAGAACTGGGTAACCCCGGAAAAATAAAACCGAACCTGACCAAATGCCTTGAAACCCGACCCTGAGTCGGGTTTTTTATGCCCCGCGTTTACCGGACGATCAGACCAGTACCGCCCCCAGTGCCCGCACGAGTTGCGCAAGCTCCCCGGACTCACCTTCCACGCGGACCTTCAGACCTTCGATTTCCCGACGTGGCGGGTAATGCTTGCGCAACGCATCGAAGGCCAGGCGCTGGCTGGCAGTGTCGCCGGTCAGGCTGCGCCGAAAATCTGCATCGTCACGCCGCGGGTCGTACACGCCACGGCACAGCATGTTCAGTGCCCAGACCGGATCGCTTGCAGCATCAAGGCTGACCTGCGCCAGCCACGGCTTGGGCAGCAGATCGTCCAGTTTTATCACCGCAGGCTGCCCCAGGAAGGCACACAGCGCCTGATAGATCTGCGCAGTGCCCCGTTGCCTGCCATCGAGGCTGTAACCGGCGATGTGCGGCGTACCCAGAACGCACAGGTCGGCCAGCGCCACGTTGACCTGCGGCTCACCTTCCCACACATCCAGCACGGCTTGCAGGTCTTCGCGCTCAAGCAGCACGTCGTGCAGCGCAGTGTTGTCCACCACGGCACCACGGCTGGCATTGATCAGCCAGGCGCCCTGCCTGAGTTGGCGCAAACGGGTTTCGTCGAGCAGGTGCCAGGTTGCCAACGCCCCGGTCTTGCTCAACGGCGTGTGCAGGCTGATGACGTCACAGCGCTGCAATATCTCGTCAAGGCTGACGAAGTCACCACCTTCGACAGACTCGCGTGGCGGATCGCAGACCAGTACGTTCCAGCCAAGCACCTTCAAGACATCGACCAGACGACCACCCACCTGCCCTGCACCGACCACACCGTAAGTACGTTGCGCGAGGTCGACGCCTTCGATTTCAGCCAGGGTCAGCAGGCTGCCGAGCACGTAATCCACCACGCCGCGCGCATTGCAGCCCGGTGCGCTGGCCCACTGGATACCGGCTTGCTGAAACCCGTCCAGATCCAGATGATCGGTGCCGATGGTGCAGGTGCCGACAAACCGCACCGGGCTGCCTTCGAGCAGCTCACGGGTTAAGGGTGTCACGGAGCGCACCAGCAGGATGTCGGCGTTCGCCACCGCAGCGCGATCTATGGCGCGTCCCGGCAAGCGATGAATCTCACCGAAATGAGCGAAAAAAGCGTCGAGCAGGGGAATATTTTCGTCAGCAACAATGCGCATGGAAGACTCTCTGGGTCTGGCGAACAGGGACCGGTCCCCAGTGGGAACAGGTGCGTCGTGAACCGGCGCGGGTTGCAGCGATGTAACAATCAATCAGGCTTTTTGCGTATCCAGTACAGGAACGTGCCTTCTTCAGCCTGCTCCGCAACCAGCTCATGCCCAAGAAATACACAGAACTTCGGAATATCGCGGCGCGTGGACGGATCGGTCGCGATCACCTTGAGCAGGCCGCCCGCAGGCAAGTCACGCACCTTTTGATGCAGCATCATCACCGGTTCCGGACAGAACAGGCCGACAGCGTCCAGCACGGCGTCGACGGTCAGGTTTTCAATGGGCTCAGACATGGGGCACTCCAGAGGCGGGTGACGATTGTCGCTCAATTCAGTCGGTCAGGCCAAATACTGATGGTTGTACTGATGCCGAACGGCGGCGCGCAGCAAGACAGCAGACAGAAAAATGCCAGGCACATGGCCTGGCATTGATCGTGACCCAGACGACCGTCAGAACGGCAGTTTCATGCCCGGTGGCAACTGCATGCCCGCGGTCATGGAAGCGGTCTTGTCCTGGCTGGCCTGCTCGATCTTGCGCACGGCGTCGTTGACGGCGGCGGCGATCAGGTCTTCCAGCACTTCCTTGTCTTCCTGCATCAGGCTGTCATCCAGATTGATGCGCTTGACGTCGTGACGACCGGTCATAACGACGCTCACCAGGCCTGCGCCCGATTGACCGGTGACTTCCGCGTTGGCCAGTTCTTCCTGCATCTTGGCCATTTTTTCCTGCATTTGCTGCGCCTGCTTCATCAGGCCAGCCATGCCACCTTTCATCATGGGATATCTCCTCGAAAATGGATGGTTTGTTTGCGCGGCGCCAATGGCGCCCTGTGTTCAGTTATTGAGGCTGCACCGCAGGCGCGTCTACGGGCTGGATAGTATCTTCCCGGATAACAGCGCCAAACTGCTGCAACATCTGCTGGATATACGGGTCGGCCTGGATCGAGGCTTCGGCCTGACGCTGACGCTCGGCACGCAGTCGCGAAGCAGCCTGGGCAGGAGTTTCCTGCTCGGGCTTGATCAGCTCGATACTCAGATTGATCGTGCGACCATGATACTGGTTCAACGCATCGTTCAGGCGGCGCTGCTGGGTTGAGTTGAACAGGGCGCTGTGCGCCGGGTCCAGGTGCAGCAGCCACTTATCGCCATCGACCGCCATCAAGGTGCAGTTGGCGGCAATGCTGCCGGTCATGCCGGAGATCGGCAGTTTGGGGAATACCTCCAGCCAGTCGGCAGCAAGGCCGGTGGCTGGTTTGGCGGCCGGAGCGGGCTCGGGCTCGACCGCTTCAAGCTCGACGACGCTCTCGTGGGCCAGTTCATCCAGATAGCTATAGGACGCCGGGTCGATGTCGATATCCGGCTCGACGTAATCGTCATCCGCTGGCGGCTCGTCATCGCGCCCCATTGGGCCGGAATTCGAAGACATCGAATCCGGATTCATGGACAGATAGGCGGAATCAGGGATGGCTTCAAGCATCGCCGGTGTAACCTGCTGCTCGGCAACCGGCTGCACAGGTTCCGCCTCCGGCGCATCTGGCACTGGGCTGGCGGGCGCAGGCGTCGGCATTGGCGTGAGGTCTGGCTGTTCGGAGACAGTCTCCAGAACCGGCTCGGCTACCGGTTCTGCAACAGTGCCAGTGTCAGGTGCGGATTCAGCGTTTTTTTCGGCAACCGGTGCCTTTGGCTCATTCCACGGCAGATCGACTTCTTCGACCGGCTCGGGCTGTGCTTGCGGCTGTGATTCTGGCTGTGCTGCGGGCTCAGCTCGTACAGCAGCGGTCGGCATCGGGGCGGCGGCTGGCGGCAGCGCTTCGAAGGCCGGATCGGGCGCAGCCATCACCGGTGCTGTTGAAACTGCGGGAGCTACCGATGCAACAGGTGTCGCATCAGCCACTGCTTTTCGGGAATCAACCGTGGCCTGGCTGATCCCCACCGGCTTTAGCGGTTGCCTCGGCGCATCGTCGTTATCGGCCGGGCGGAACGCCAGCATGCGCAGCAGGACCATCTCGAAACCGCCACGCGGATCCGGGGCCAGCGGCAAGTCACGACGACCAATCAGACCCATCTGGTAATAAAACTGCACGTCTTCGGCAGGCAATGCCTGGGCCAGCGCCAACACCCGGTCGCGGTCGCCGTGCCCGTTGTCGACGCCTTCGGGCAACGCTTGGGCAATCGCCACGCGGTGCAGAACATTGAGAATTTCCGAGAGCACACCATTCCAGTCAGGCCCCTGCTCGGCCAGGTGGCGTACCGCCTCCAGCACACCGCGAGCGTCGCCTTCCAGCAACGCAGTCAGCACATCGAACACCTGACCATGATCCAGTGTGCCGAGCATGGCGCGCACATCGGCAGCCATGACCTTGCCTTCACCAAAGGCAATGGCCTGATCGGTCAGGCTCATCGCGTCACGCATCGAACCGTCGGCAGCGCGCCCGAGCAGCCACAGCGCGTCGTCTTCGAACGGCACATTCTCGACGCCCAGCACGTGGGTCAGGTGCTCGACCACACGTTCTGGCGTCATGTTTTTCAGCGAGAACTGCAGGCAGCGCGACAGAATGGTCGCAGGCAGCTTCTGCGGATCGGTGGTAGCGAGGATGAACTTGACGTAGGGCGGCGGCTCTTCAAGCGTCTTGAGCAAGGCGTTGAACGAGTGACTGGAGAGCATGTGCACTTCGTCGATCAGGTAGACCTTGAAGCGACCGCGACTTGGCGCGTACTGCACGTTATCCAGCAGTTCGCGCGTGTCTTCGACCTTGGTGCGGCTGGCGGCGTCGATCTCGATCAGGTCGACGAAACGACCTTCATCGATCTCTTTGCACACCGAGCAAGTGCCACAGGGCGTGGAGGTGATGCCGGTCTCGCAGTTCAGGCACTTGGCGATGATCCGCGCGATAGTGGTCTTGCCGACGCCTCGCGTGCCGGTGAACAAATAGGCATGGTGCAGGCGCTGGCTGTCCAGCGCGTTGATCAGGGCCTTCAACACATGAGCCTGGCCGACCATTTCGCGGAACGAGCGCGGACGCCATTTACGTGCAAGAACCTGATAACTCATTTAAAACCGTCGCAACTGGTAAGCGGAAGACCGCCAATGCTAGCCGAGCAGGGGCAAAATTGCATCTGGTGTCCGCCTCTATTGTGGCTAAGCTGAGCAAATGAATCCAATGACGCGCTTTAAACGGACGTTTGCAGAGCCACGGCTGCCTCGTGCAGCCGTGGCGTGCATGCTATTGCTGTCGACGCAGACCGTCAGCGCGGCCAAAGCTACTCTGGACTTCGCGGTCAACGAAGGCTGGACCATGCCGATGATGCATATCACCGACTTTCGGCCCGAATCCGGCATTCTGTTCGACATCATGCAAAGCGTTGCGCACCATGTCGGCCTTGAAGCCAGGTACCACGTGATGCCGCGCCTGCGCATCCAGTCGGCGCTTGAGCGTGGCGAAGTAGACATGCATTGCTACAGCTCACAGGCGTGGTATCCCGATCTGTCCGGGGATTACCTCTGGAGCCTGCCGATTCTCTATCAACGCGACTGGCTGGTCGCTTCAGCCGAAACAGCTGCGGGTCCTTACCCGGAGCAGTTCGACAATGAAACCGTCGGCACGGTACTTGGCTACAACTACCCTGCCCTGCAGCATCTTTTCGATAATCATCAACTGATACGTGAAGACGCGCGCACACAGAACCAGACGCTCGGCAAGCTGATGGCTGGACGCTACAACTACGCCGTGACCAACCAGTTGATCCTTGAATGGACCAATCGAAACCTGCCTGTCGGCAGAAGGCTGAAGCCCATATCGCTGGTCGCAGAGCAGCCTGCGGCCTGCCTGATACGCAACACCCCCGAGCTGCCGACAGGTAAAATCCTGCGCACACTGGTGCAAATGCGCCTGTCGGGCGAGATTCAGCAAATCATCGATCACTACACCGCGCCCCCGTAACCCTTCATCTGCGGTGTAGCAATAGCGTCATATTCCGTCGTTACGCTCGCCTGAAATCTTTGGTAATACATTAACCAGCGCGAGTATTTGGCGATGAGCGACAGACCAGACGACGAAGACACCAACAACAACCCCAGCCGCCGTCGTTTTCTGGGCGGGATGGCTGCCTTGGGCGCAGGCGTCACGCTGAGCAGCTACGTTTCGGCCCACGAGAAACCGCCCGCCGACAACGACAAGCATCATCATCTTGCCGGGCCGGCGCTGGACCGGGCCTTGCGCGAAAACGTGAAGACCATTGTGGTGATCTACGCCGAGAACCGCAGCTTCAATAACCTGTTCGGCGATTTTCCCGGGGTCCAGAAGCCACTCTCCTCGCTCAGACCTTCCGACTATGAACAGCGCGACCGCGACGGCACGCTATTGTCCAAACTGCCGCCCGCCTGGGGTGGTGTGTTGCAGGTCGGGCCGCAAACCGTTGACGGCGTGACCTACCCGGCAGGCGAGCAGTTTCAGAAAGACCTGCCCAACGCTCCCTTCCCGCTCAAGGGGCCAAACGGCGAAGATCTGCCGCTGAGTCTGGTCACTCGCGACCTGTGGCACGTTTTCTATCAGAATCAGATGCAGATCAACGACGGTCGCAATGATCGATTCGTCGCCTGGGCCGACGCTGGCGGGCTGACCATGGGCAACTACGCACAGACTCAGTACTCGCTGCGCCTGTGGGACGTTGCCTCGGAATTCGTGCTGTGCGACAACTTCTTTCAGGGTGCATTCGGCGGCTCGTTCCTCAACCACCAGTACCTGATTTCAGCCACCGCGCCGATTTACCCCAACGCTGCCGAGTCTCCGGCCAAATCCCAGATCGCAACCCTGCAGAGCTTCAACCCGCAAGACCCGCGCCTCAAGCCACTGGACAAGTCGCCTGCCAGCGCAATGGAGGGGCCACCGCAGTTTGGCCCCAGCGCCATTACCCCGGACAACTACGCCGTCAACACCATGGCCCCGCCCTACTGGCCAACCTGGCTGCGCGACCCGCAGAACCCTGATTACTCGAAACCGGATCTGCCCAACGTGCTGGTTCCGCAAAGCCACGAACACATCGGCGACAAACTGTCGAAAAGAAATGTCGACTGGGCCTGGTACGCTGGGGCCTGGCAAGTGACGCTGGACGAGTTCAAGGACTCCACGGGAATCCCGAAAATCCCTAACTTTCAATACCATCACCAGCCGTTCAACTACTTCAAGCAACAGGGTCCGCAAAACCATGAAGAACGCAAAAAACGTTTGCGTGACGGCGGCCTGGGTGACGAGTCGAGCACCAACCGCTTCCTCGCCGATGCCGAAGCCGGCAAGTTGCCCGCGGTAACCTTCTACAAGCCCCAGGGCAACCTGAACATGCACGCCGGTTATGCCGACGTGGCTGCGGGTGACCGGCACATAGACCGGGTGATCAAGGTGCTGCGCAAGAGCCCGCAATGGGACAACATGGTGATCGTCGTGACTGTGGACGAAAACGGCGGCTGGTGGGACCACGTCGCACCGCCCAAAGGCGACCGCTTCGGCCCCGGCACGCGTATTCCGGCGCTGGTCATTTCACCCTTCGCCCGCAAAGGCAAGGTGGACCACACGGTCTACGACACGGCCTCGATTTTGCGCCTGATTACCCGTGTTCACGGCTTGGAAAAGCTCGACGGGCTGAAGCGCCGCGACGACGCCATGATCGCGCGCGGCCAGGCTCCCATGGGCGACCTGACCAACGCATTGCACTTTCCTGCCTGATTCCGTCGCTGTATCGCTCAGGTACTCGCGTCGGCTGCCTCCAGTGCAGTCGGACGCGACGTCTTGACCGGTGGCAGGGACGCCACATACACCGTGCGGGACGGAAATGCGAAACGCACATCCAGTTCGGCGAAGGCTTCCATGATGTCCAGATTGATCGCCTGCTGCACATCCATATAAACGTTGTAGCTGGGGTCGAGAACGATAAAGACGATCTCGAACTCCAGTGACGTTTCGCCAAAACCACGGAAATGCGAGCGGTCGAAACGGGCGAGTTTCTGCGCGTTGATGATCGTTTCTACTTTCTTTGGCACTTCCCGTATCTGATCGACAGAGCAGTCATACGTGAGCCTGAATTCGAAGACAATGCGCCGTTCCTGCAAGCGTTTGTAGTTCTGAATGGTGTTGTTGATCATGTCGGCGTTGGCCATCACGATCTGCTCGCCGCCCAGGCTACGGATGCGTGTGGTCTTCAGACCCACATGTTCGACCGTACCGGACAGCGCGCCAACCACAATGAAATCGCCCACTTCAAAAGGCTTGTCCACTGCGATGGAAAGTGAGGCAAACACATCACCCAGAATGTTCTGCACCGCCAGCGCGACCGCAATACCGCCCACCCCGAGGCTGGCGACAAACGCGGTGATGTTGACCCCGACGTTCGACAACATCGCCATGACCACCGTGGCCCACAGCAACACCTTCGCGCCCACAGGCTCAAAGTTGCCAGCGCACTGCCCTGATAGGTGCTGCCAGCGTTGTGACGTACAAAGTAGCGCTGCAGCGCGAGCGCAATTGCCCGGTTCGCCCACAACCCGACCTGCAATGCAGCAACCACGAACCACAGACTGCTGACCCGCCCAAGCCAGCGCTCCGGCAGATCGAGCATGCCCACCCCGATCAGAATCGAAGCCAGCAGTAACAGTGTATTGCTGGTGCCCGACAGCACCTGCACCACGATGTAGCGCATATGCGTGCTGGGCGAATCAGGCCGCGAGCGCATCTTTCGGAGCACAAAACCGATAACCCCCCTGACCAGAATAAAACTCATGGTCGAGGCGAACACAGCGAGTATCCAATTGGCGAGCGAAATGCCCAGAAATTGCGAGTCTGTGAAAAATCTGATGATGTCCTGTTCCATCCGGCCCCCGGCTCCACTGCTACGAGACGCCTGACCGAAAAGCCCGTGACACCCGCAGCGACCTGAATTGCCCCTTGCCGTAAAACGGTTTCAAGCGACGCGTAAGGGGTTAGGGGGTGTGTAGGAGTGAGGGTTCAGTTGAATTGGCTATTGATCGATCACCTGAACGCACACCGAGTTTTCACTGTTCGTCGAAACTGATCGGACAGCATGGAACCTCTCCTCAATGAGTTGCCACTCACGGCCCGAGCGACGGGCTACCAAGCACCAAGCGTTCAAGCGGCCCAAAAGGCCAATTCGTGGTTAACACCACATTCAACCAGAGGAAAATATCCGTGACCTACGGCATTCGCGGCGGAGTTGGCACATCGGCTTACTACACCCAGCCCCAGCCTTTTGATGAGTTGAAGCTGAAGCCGGAACAGATTCAGGAAAAGACGGCAAAACTCATGGAGAAAGGTTATTTCACCGTTCCCATAGCAGAACCTACAAGACGTTTTTTGCATGAGCAAAGCAGTCTCAGTAACCCCGCCTGGAGACAGGAGCCCGTTGGAAAGGTTATTGATTTGAAAGCAACCGACTACGAACGATCAACAACAGCCGTAGCGAAGGAAATTGCAACCACTCTCACCGGGAAGCAACAACAATTGGGGCCTCATGAGTTCTAACTGCGAAGGGCCAAAAATCAGGGCGCAGACAAATGGCATCAGGATAAGGAGCCGAAAAAGGTCATCTGCATCGCCACTATCGAGGGGCGCGGCACCGAATACGTGAAGCGCGCAGAATCAGAAGGAATATTTGAAGCGGGGCATTTTGGGAAAATGACGCCTCTGGATGCCAGGGCTGTCGAGCAGAGAACCAGAGAAGCCAAGCAAGACCGCTTCTATTTCTTTGCGGGCAAAGGTATTTGCGAAGACAGCATTCCCAAACTGATACACCGCTCGCCCCATCAGAGTGGTCGCTCCATCTTCCTGGCACGATGGCAATAAGGCAGGCCACGCAGGATTAACCGCCGGATTGGAGACATCCGGCGGTTATCTCCGTGCCGGGCAAACTGTTTTTACAGACGCACGAAGTTCTCGCCAGCGCATGGCGCAGTCGAAACAGGAATAGGCTTTCATTTTTACGGGTAAGCCCCTTTCAGAAAAGGACCTTGAGCTTGAGATAGGTGGTGCCCCCACCAGCCACACCCCGGCACACAATGTTCCCGCTGTGGCTGCTTCCTTCCGGATCTGACCAGGTTCACGGGTAATCGTTGCGGGGGGACCGATGGGGTCACCATAACGACACTCACCAGTTGGCGAGCCGCGCCATTGTACCGGTCTGGCGTGAGTTTACAACCGTTGGTTCGGATAAAAATTTCGAGGGGGCTCAAGCACTTGTGTGCAGGGGCTAAAAGGCAAATACGTGCCGGTCATCAGCGTTACAAATCCTCGAAACGGCCCCGTTCGATCCTGTACCCTGCCCGCCTCAACCATAATCAGCCAGCAGGTTGCTCATGCAGACTCGATTGGTCGACTACCACGACCTCAGCGCCTCTCAACGCCAACAGCTCGGATACCTCGAGGTGACGCAGGAGCAGACACAGTTCTCCGGTGATATTTACACCGCGCTCAATACTCTGCTGGTCAACCCCAGCCCGAATGTTTGCGGCGTTGTGCTGCTGGGCGACGACAAGCCGGTGGGTTTTTTCCTGCTTAAGCGTGGCGACTGTCTGCCGCACTGGGCTCAGGAGGAGCTGGCTGCGACGCTGCATGCGTTGCAAATAGATCATCGCGAACAGGGCAAGGGGCTAGGCAAAGCGTGCTTGCAGGCGTTGCCTGCGGCGCTAAGCCTGAAGTGGCCAGACATCAAGCATTTGATGCTCTCGGTAGATGCAGATAATAGCGCTGCTATCGGGCTTTATTCAGGTCAGGGCTGGGTGGACACCGGAGAGGCTTACCGCGGAAGGATCGGTTTTGAGCGCAGGCTGGTGCTGAAGCTTTGATACGGCGTTTGAACACGCGCCTGACATCCAGCGATGTCAGGCGCTGTCTGGGTTACTGAGCCTGCAACACCTCGTCGGCCTTGCCGCCCGCATCCTGAATCACCAAGTGGATGAAATGCAGCTTGGCGATTACCGCAGGAGGCAGCACGAACGGATAGAAGTCCGGCTGACCCATACTGCGTGACAGCTCGTTGAGCATGCTGGCCAGTTCGATCCAGGCGTTGACGAACGACAGGAACGCCGGGCCGCCTGGGTGCTGTGGATCGTAGAGCACTTCCAGCGGGAATGGCTGGTAGTCCAGCTCCATGTCGCGCGCGCTCATGCCAAAACCCAAGGCAGTGTCGACCGCGTCCATCATGTGCAGGTAGTGAGCCCAGGTTTCGGCCCAGTCTTCCCACGGGTGCATGGTGGCGTAAGCACTGACAAAGCTTTCCTGCCAGTTGTCGGGCGCGCCGTTTTTATAATGGTGATCAAGCGCATCGGCGTAGCTGGCGCGCTCGTCGCCGAACAGATTGCGGCAACCGTCCTGCCAGTGGGTATTGGCGATCAGTCGATCCCAGTAATAATGGCCAACTTCATGGCGGAAATGGCCGAGCAAGGTGCGGTAGGGTTCGTGCATCTGCACGCGCATCGCTTCGCGGTGAGCGTCGTCGGCTTCCTCGATGTTAAGGGTAATCAGGCCATTGGCGTGGCCAGTGGTCGGCAGCTTGCCTTCCAGATCGACACCGACAAAGTCAAAGGCCAGGCCGGCTTCTTCATCGACGCTCTTGGGGATGACCTGCAGCCCCAGGGAAATCAGCTGCGCAACCAGACGACGCTTGGCGGTCTCGACCTTGCGCCAGCGCTCACCGTTTTCGGCGATGGACAGGTCGGGAATGGTGCGATTGAGGCTGCACGCAACGCAAAACTCACCGGCATTGTGCTCCGGAAACAGCCAGTTACAGGCTGCCGGGGTATCGAGGTTGGCGCAACGCCGATACAGACCAGCACCCGGCTCGTCGCTCAGGCGCCAGGTAGGCTCAGGGCCTGCTTCAAGCGTAGCCACGCGCCCCTGCTCTGGCAGGTAACCCAGCGCAGCCGAACAGGCCAGGCATTGGGAATTGGGGAAAAACACCGACTGGCCGCATGTGCACTGCCAGACCTTGCTGTTACGTTTGGATTCGCCGACAAATGGGGCGGTAATGCGTGAACTCAATTGCTCGAAAAAGCGATACATGGCGATCTCCCGTTGGCCTTGCATGGACTAGATCATGCCTAAGCTTCAGGGGTTCAAAATATTATCGAACGGTGGGGACGGATAGCGTCGACGGCGTTTGCGTGGGCGAAAACGGTGCGTCGCACGGTAGCTAAGATTATCGTTCCGCACGCTCCAGCGAGGGAATGCCGTGCGTGACGCTCTGCGTCACAGATCTACGCCGCACCATCACATTCAAGATCGGACGCAGAGCGTCCAGAACGGCATGCGACGCGGAGCGTCGCACGATAATCAAGTGGAGCGTCGGCCTGCCTCAGTCAACCGCCACGCCCAGTTCGGTCAGGCGTTTGAGCAGCGCATCTTCGTCCAGTACGGTCAGCCCCAGCTCGTTGGCCTTGGTCAGTTTCGAGCCTGCACCGGGGCCTGCAACCACGGTGTGGGTCTTGGCCGAGACCGAGCCGGAGACTTTGGCACCAAGGGTTTCGAGTTTTTCCTTGGCGACGTCGCGACTCATGCGTTCCAGCGACCCCGTCAGTACCCAGGTCTGTCCGGCCAGCGGCAAGCCTTCGACGGTTTTTTTCTCGCTGCGCCAGTGCATGCCGAAGTCTTTGAGCTGGGCTTCTATGGCGCGGGCACGCTCGGCATGTGCGCTTTCGTCGAAGAAATCACGGACTGATTTGGCCTGCTTCTCCGGCAGCGTCTGGCGCATGTCCAGCCAATCGGCGCTGATGATGGCCTCCAGCGTGCCGAATCTGTCAGCCAGTTTCTGTGCAGCGCCCGGCCCTACCGACGGGATATGTAATTTGTCGATCAGCCCTTCGAGCGTAGTGCTGGCCGCAAACTCGGCACCCAACTCGCCCTGGTCCTGCAATTTCAGTCCACATTCGCCCAACAGCGCATCAATGACGTTACGGTTGTGCTCGTCTTCGAAGAAGCTGTGAATTTCGTAGGCGACTTCCAGACCGACATCCGGCAGGTACGTCAGGACTTCCGGCAATGCCTGTTTGACGCGGTCCAGAGACGCCAGCGAACGCGCCAGCACCTTGGCCGTCTCTTCTCCCACATCAGGAATACCCAAGGCATAGATGAAGCGCGCCAGGGTCGGCTGTCGACTGTCGGCAATCGCCTTGAGCAGCTTGTTGCTGGAAATTTCGGCAAAGCCTTCCAGGTCGATGATCTGCTCGTATTTCAGCTTGTACAAGTCGGCAGGCGAGCCAATGAGTTTTTCATCGACCAGTTGCTCGATGGTCTTGTCGCCCAACCCTTCAATGTCCATCGCACGACGTGACACATAGTGGATGATCGCCTGTTTGAGTTGCGCACCGCAGGCCAGACGCCCGACACAGCGATACACCGCGCCCTCGGTGACGGTTTCCTTGCCTTTGCTGCGTTTGATCAGCTGCGTGCGCTCGACATGCGAGCCACACACCGGGCAGGTCTGTGGAACCTGCACCGCCCTGGCATTCTCGGGGCGGCGCTCGGCAACCACCTGCACTACCTGCGGAATCACGTCACCGGCACGCCGGATGATTACCGTGTCGCCAATCATCAGGCCGAGCCGCGCCACTTCGTCCATGTTGTGCAGCGTGGCGTTGGCGACCATGACACCCGCCACCTTGACTGGCTTGAGGCGCGCGACCGGCGTTACCGCACCGGTACGGCCTACCTGGAACTCGACATCCAGCAACTCGGTCAGCTCTTCCATGGCCGGGAATTTATGGGCGATCGCCCAGCGTGGCTCGCGGGCACGAAAGCCCAGTTCGCGCTGCGCAGCCAGGTTGTTGACCTTGAACACCACACCGTCGATCTCGTAGCTCAGCGTCAGGCGCCGCTCACCGATATCGCGGTAATAGTCCAGACACTCCTCGACGCCATTCGCCAGCTTCAGCTCGCGACTGACCGGCATCCCCCATTTTTTCAACGTTTCAAGCACGCCGATGTGAGTGTCGGCGATTTCCGCCGAAGTCTGCCCCAGGCCATAGCAGCAGAATTCCAGCGGACGATTGGCAGTGATTTTCGAGTCCAGTTGGCGCAGGCTGCCCGCCGCTGCATTGCGCGGGTTGGCGAAGGTTTTGCCGCCGATTTCCAGCTGGCTGGCGTTGAGCCGCTCGAAACCTGCCTTGGACATGAACACTTCGCCGCGCACTTCCAGCACATCCGGCCAGCCCTTGCCTTTCAGCTTGAGCGGGATGTTGCGCACGGTGCGTACATTGACGCTGATGTCCTCGCCGGTGGTCCCGTCCCCGCGCGTCGCACCGCGTACCAGCGCACCATCGCGATACAGCAGGCTGACTGCCAGACCGTCCAGCTTGGGCTCGCAGCTGTACTGCACCTTGCTGCCCGCACCAAACAGGTCCCCGGCAGGCAAATCCAGCCCTTCGGTTACCCGCCGGTCAAACTCGAGCATGTCGCTTTCTTCGAAAGCGTTACCCAGGCTGAGCATCGGCATTTCGTGTCGCACTTGGGTGAACGCCGACAAAGCGGCACTGCCAACCCGTTGCGTCGGCGAATCCGGCGTGACCAGATGCGGGTTTTCTGCCTCAAGGGCCTTGAGTTCGTGAAACAGGCGGTCGTACTCGACATCCGGGATGCCGGGCTCATCCAGAACGTGATAGCGGTAGTTGTGCTCATCCAGCTCTGCACGCAGTTCCAGGATTCGGGTTTCGACGGCCTTCATACGGTGTTCTCTCAAAAAGCAAAAGAGCAGCCGAGGCTGCTCAATCTGTTGGCTCTGTTCTGTTCAAGCCCAAGTCCCGAAAAGGCCTGCCGGAGCATGCTCCTGATCGGGACGTGGACAAGGATTCGCTTAACCGCGACGCTGGGTCAACGCACGGCGCTCGAATTCAACGATGCGCTGACGGTAATGCTCGATGGTTTGCGCGGTCATGACGCTGCGCTGATCATCCTTCAGTTCGCCATCCAGCTCGTGAGCCAGCTTGCGAGCGGCGGCAACCATGACGTCGAAGGCCTGCTTGGGATGACGCGGGCCTGGCAAACCAAGGAAGAAGCTCACTGCACGGGTGCTGAAATGGTCGATATCGTCCAGATCGAACACGCCGGGCTTGACCGCATTGGCCATCGAGAACAGCACTTCGCCGTTACCTGCCATGCTTTCGTGACGGTGGAAAATATCCATCTCGCCAAAACGCAGGCCGCTTTCCAGGATGTTCTGCAACAACGCAGGGCCCTTGAAGCCGCCTTCACTGCGCGAAATCACGCTGATGACCAGCACTTCCTCAACCGGAGGCAGGTCCTTGTCCTCAGTGATGCGCTGGGCAGGCTTGTCGTCCGGGAAGTCATCGTCACGCCCGGTGAACAGGCTCGGGCCGTCCAGATCCAGATTCAGGTCACCCTGCTGCGGTTCGTCCTTGCGCTTCTTGTCGCTGTTGCCACGCTTGTCACTGTTGCTGCGCTTGCCCTCACGCGGGCTGGCGCTCATCGACGGCAAATCATGCTCATCGAGCTGCGGCTCCTTGTGGGTGTCCAGCACACGGGGCGGCCCGAGCACTTCGGCCGACGTGGCTTCCTCCTCATCCGGAAGATTGGAGAAGCTTCGATCCAGCCTGAATTTCAACTTACCTTTGCTGCCGCGCATACGGCGCCAGCCATCGAAAAGAATACCGGCAATGACTATTATGCCGATGACGATCAGCCACTCGCGCAGACCGATTTCCATGTAATCCAGTGCCTCTAATGAAGAAATCTGAAAATAAGGGCCTAAACCCCTTTAATACGTGGTGCCAAGTCTATGTTCTGACTGGCAATTTGCCCACGCGAAAATAAAAAGTGGTCACTAAACTAGCACGACCAAAGGTAACTTTACACCGTCTGTTACGTCTCTTCGCCGCCCAAAGTGCCATCTATCACACAAACGTCAAATTTTCAGACCCTTACGCAGCGATTTCGCGACTGAATCAAGCCAGAACTCAAGCATCCACGAGCGCCATCGCCTGCTCTACATCCACCGCTACCAGCCGCGAACAGCCTGGTTCATGCATCGTCACCCCCATCAATTGGTCAGCCATTTCCATTGCAATCTTGTTGTGGGTGATGTAGATGAACTGAACAGTTTGTGACATTTCTTTCACTAACCGCGCATAGCGACCCACGTTGGCGTCATCCAGCGGCGCATCCACCTCATCAAGCATGCAAAACGGCGCAGGATTGAGTTTGAAAATGGCAAAAACCAGCGCCAGTGCAGTCAAGGCTTTTTCCCCACCCGACAGCAGATGAATGGTGCTGTTCTTCTTGCCGGGAGGGCGCGCCATGATTGTCACCCCTGTATCGAGTAAATCTTCGCCCGTCAGTTCCAAATAAGCGGAGCCACCACCGAAAACTTTTGGGAAAAGTGCCTGAATTCCGCTATTTATCTGATCGAAGGTATCTTTGAAGCGGTTTCGGGTTTCTTTATCGATCTTGCGGATGACGTTTTCCAGCGTGTCGAGTGCTTCCACCAGATCAGCATCCTGCGCATCCAGATAACGCTTGCGTTCGGATTGCTGCTGGTACTCGTCAATGGCGGCAAGGTTGATCGCCCCCAGACGCTGAATACGCCCGGCGATGCTCTCCAGTTGCTGCTCGGCCGCCTGCTCGCTGGCATCAGGGGTCAACGTGGCGAGCACGCCGTGCAGGTCGTAGCCGTCCTCGTGCAATTGGTCCTGCAACGCCGTGCGGCGCACCGTCAGCGACTGCCATTCCAGACGTTGCTGCTCAAGCTGACCGCGCAGCAGTTGCGACTGCTGTTCGGCCTGGGTCCGGCGCTTTTCAGCTTCACGCAATTCGCGGTCAGCGTCTTCGAGGGCGTTCTTGGCGATGCGCATTTCATCATCGACCACCATGCGCCGCTCCAGCAGCTCTTCAAGCTTGAGGCGCAGCTCTTCAAGCGGTGCCTCGCCCTCCTCCAGATTCAGACTCAGTTGCTCGCGCTTTTCGGTCAGCCTCTCGGACTGCATACGCAGGCGCTCCAGCGCCTGACGCGTCGAATCGTACTGCGCCTTGAGCGAGCCCAGACGCACCGCCAGTTGATGACTGTGATCCTTGTGCTGCCGCGCATCCTGACGAATCCTATCCAGACGCTCACGCAGCGCATCACGCTGCGCCTGAAGCACTTCGCGCTGTTCGGTATCCTGCGCCATGCTGTCCAGTGCATCCTGCAATTGCAGGCGCGATTCGCCGAGGTGCTCGTGCTCGACAGCGCGTTGCTCGCCCAGCTCGGCCAGCTCTTCGTCCAGACGAGTACGACGCAGGGTCAACTGCTCGACCTTCACCCTGACCGCCGACAGTTGCGCCTTCAACTCGCTTTGCTGACGGGTTTCGTCCTGCACGCGGCGGCGCAGTTGCTCGCGGGCTTCTTCCTGCTGCGATTGTTGCTCGCGCAGCACCAGCAATTGCTCTTCAAGCGTAGCCAGCGTCGCTTCGCGCTCATCACGCTCCAGGCCCAGCATTTGTAATTCCTGCCCCCGCGCCAGCACGCCACTCTGCGCCTCGCTGGCACGTCGCACACGTAAAAAGTGCCGACCGAGCCAATAGCCGTCACGGCTGATCAGGCTTTGTCCGGCGCTGAGTTGCGCACGTCGCGCCAGCGCTTCGTCCAGATCCTCGACCGGAATCACCTGGCCCAGCCAGGCGGACAGATCAACCGTACTGTCCACTTTCTCCAGCAGGCTGCCAGGCACCCGCACTGTATCGGCACCTGCGCTGAGCAAGCGCAGATCGCCCTGCTGGAAGTTCGCCAGATCAAGCGCGTCGAAGTCATCCACCAGCACAGCCTGCAAATCCGCGCTGAGCACGGTCTCCACGGCCAGCTCCCAGCCCGCTTCGACACTCAGCCCCTCGGCCAGACGCGGGCGTTCGGCCAATTGCTGATCGCGCAGCCATTCGGCGGTGCCGGTGTCCGGGTCAAGCGCCGCCTGTTGCAGCGCTTCCAGGGAAGCCAAACGCCCGTTGAGACGTTGCAGCTCGCCCTGCGCCTGCTGTTGCGCCTGGCTGGCCTGCTGCAGAGCTTCACGCAATTGCTCAAGACGCTCGACCGCCTGCTCTTCGCCTGCGTGCAGCTCTTCAAGGGTCATATCACGGGTGGCGAGGTCTTCGCTCAGTTCCAGAATGGCCGCATCTTCAGGATCGGCGGCCAGCAACTGACGCTCTTCGGCCAGACGCCGCTGGCGTTCGGCCAGGCGTTCGATGCTTTGTTCAAGTTGCTGAATGCGCGACTGCTGGACCTGCGCCTGGCGCTGTGGCTCGGCGGATTGCTGATTGAAGACGTCCCACTTCTCCTGCCAGCCCTGCATGGCCGCTTCGGCGTCTTCCAGGGCAATGGCCGACTCTTCGGCGGCCGCGCTGGTCATTTCCTGCTCGGGCTCAAGCATCTCCAGCTCTTCGCCCAGGGTGGCAAGCAAGGTGGTGTCGTGGCCGAGATGGGATTCGGTTTCCTGGCGGGCGCGCTCTGCTTCGCGCAGGTCGTCCTGCAATTGACGCAGCCGCTGCTGACCGTGCTGGATGCTCTGCTCGACGCGGGCGATGTCGCCACCGACCGAATAAAAACGGCCCTGCACCAGGTTGAAGCGTTCGGACAGATCATGATGGCCGTCGCGCAGCCTTTCGATGCTGGCATCGGCGCTGCGCTGATCAGCCACCAGCGCTTCAAAACCGATCTCCTGATTGCCGATCACAGCCTCGCGCTGCCCCACCAGATCATTCAGCGCCTGCCAGCGCAGGGCCGACAGTTGCGCCTTCAACTGGCGTTCTTCGGCCTTGTATTCCTGATACTTCTCGGCGGCCTGGGCCTGCCGGTGCAGACGCTCCAACTGACGCTCGAGTTCTTCCCGAAGGTCAGTCAGGCGCGCCAGGTTCTCGTGGGTGCGGCGAATACGGTTTTCGGTTTCCCGACGTCGTTCCTTGTATTTGGAGATCCCGGCGGCTTCTTCGATAAAGTTGCGCAGGTCTTCAGGCTTGGCTTCGATCAGCTTGGAGATCATGCCCTGCTCGATGATCGAATAGCTGCGCGGCCCCAGGCCGGTGCCAAGGAAGATGTCGGTAATGTCGCGACGGCGGCATTTGGTGCCGTTTAGGTAGTAGCTGTTCTGGCTGTCGCGCGTCACTTTGCGGCGAATGGAGATTTCCGCATACGCCGCGTACTCGCCAACCAGCGTGCCGTCGGAGTTATCGAACACCAGCTCGATGCTGGCCTGGCTGACCGGTTTACGGCTGGTTGAGCCGTTGAAGATGACGTCGGTCATCGACTCGCCGCGCAGGTTCTTGGCCGAGCTTTCGCCCATGACCCAGCGCACGGCGTCGATGATGTTGGATTTGCCACAGCCATTGGGGCCGACAACGGCCGCCATGTTACTGGGGAAGTTCACCGTGGTGGGATCGACGAACGACTTGAACCCTGCCAGCTTGATGCACTTCAGGCGCATGGCGTCAGTCCGCTGCCAGGGCGGCCAGCACCAGCTGGCAGCTGCGCTGACAGTAGGCGATCAGCACAGCACGAATTTTCGGCAGATCCCGCGCGATCACCGCGCCAAGCAACTCGTCGAACAGCGCCAGGTAGTCGCCCATATCGGCCTTGCGTTGCTCGAGCGCGAGGAAATAGCTGCGGCTCATGGACGGCTGCAGGTTCTCGACCGTTTCTTCGAGGTACGGGTTGCTGGCGAACGGATAGGCCGCGCGCATGACATTGAAGCTCTCTTCGACAAATGCCTTGACGTCCTGCTGCTCGAAGCTGACCTGCAGACGCTGCTGTATCTGCACGAACGGCGCAAGATCATCCTCGGTGCGCCAGCGCTCGACCACTGCATTGGCCAGCAGAATGTACAACTCGCTCATCAGGCCACACAGGCTGGTCACGTTATGCGCGTTGAGCACCGTGACCTGTGCCCCCCGACGCGGCAGGATCACCACCAGGTGGCGGCGCTCCAGAATCAATAATGCTTCGCGCACAGAACCACGGCTGACGTTCAACGCCTGCGTGACTTTCTGTTCCTGAATACGCTCTCCAGGCTTGAGCTCACCGCGAATGATCCGCTCGGCAAGATGATGAGCAATTTGCTCAGCGAGGCTGTCCGGGGCCTTGAACGTCATGACTATCCTTCAAAAAAACCAGTTCTGCACGCAAGCCGCGAAGTGTAGCGCAACCGGTACGGATGGCGCAGGGCCATAGACGCGGAAACTGGCACGAAATACGCAAAACCTTGAATACACCCGGCAGGCGATTCAAGAACCAGAGGTTGTTTGATCGGCAGATCGCCGAAAAACTCAATTTCCTGACTCCTAAGTCAGAAACAAATTGACCCAATAAGCAGAGCTGATAGATTCATCGACATGTCTGATGACAATAAATATGAGGGCTTTGCGCCGTGATTCAGTTCCTTTTGAACCAAGAGCTAAAAACCGAGCGCAGCCTGAATCCGAACATGACCGTGCTGACCTACCTGCGTGAGCAGGCACACAAGCCCGGTACCAAGGAAGGTTGTGCCAGCGGAGACTGCGGTGCCTGCACCGTCGTGGTTGGCGAGTTGCACAGTGACGCCGATGGCAAGCAAACGTTGCGTTATCGCAGCCTCAATTCGTGCCTGACGTTCATGGCGTCGCTGCACGGCAAGCAATTGATCAGCGTCGAAGACCTCAAGCACCAGGGTCAGTTGCACAGCGTGCAACAGGCCATGGTCGAGTGTCACGGCTCGCAATGCGGCTTCTGTACCCCAGGCTTTGTGATGTCGCTGTTTGCCCTGCAAAAGAACAGCACCGACGCCAACGCGCATCAGGCTCACGAAGCGTTGGCAGGCAATTTGTGCCGCTGCACCGGTTATCGCCCTATTCTGGCCGCCGCCGAGCAGTCTTGCAGCCAGCGCCAGCCGGATCAGTTCGATCAGCGCCAGGCTGAGACGGTCGAGCGCCTGCGGGCAATCACCCCAGCCCAGACCGAAGCACTGAGCGACGGCGAAAAAAACTGCTTCATTCCGCTGACCGTGGCAGACCTGGCCGACCTTTATGGCAGCCATCCGCAGGCCCGTCTGCTGGCGGGCGGCACTGATCTGGCGCTGGAAGTCACCCAATTTCACAAACAGTTGCCGGTGATGATTTACGTCGGACACATCGACGGGATGAAGGGCGTGAAGCGTTTCAACGACCGTCTGGAGATCGGCGCGGCCACTCCGCTGACCGATTGTTATGCAGCACTAAAGGCCGAATACCCGGACTTTGGCGAGTTACTACAACGCTTCGCCTCGTTGCAGATCCGCAATCAGGGCACGCTGGGTGGCAATATCGGCAATGCCTCGCCGATTGGCGACTCCCCGCCCCTGCTGATCGCCCTTGGCGCGCAGATCGTGCTGCGCAAAGGCAACAGCCAACGCACGCTGGCGCTGGAGGATTACTTCATCGACTACAAGGTCACGGCTCGTCAGGAGAGTGAGTTCATCGAAAAGATCATCGTGCCGACCGCCAATCCACTGCAGACCTTTCGTGCCTATAAAGTTTCAAAACGCCTGGATGACGACATTTCGGCGGTCTGTGCGGCATTCCGCCTGACCATAGAAGACGGCGTGATCCGCGAGGCACGTGTGGCGTATGGCGGCATGGCAGCTATTCCGAAGCGCGCAGCGGCCTGCGAGCGAGCCCTGGTCGGTCAGCTCTGGAGCAATGAAACCGTTGAGCAGGCCTGCGCCGCACTGAGCGAAGATTTCACACCGCTTTCGGACTTCCGTGCCAGCAAGGAATATCGCCTGTTGAGCGCGCAGAACCTGCTGCGCAAGTATTTCATCGAAGTGCAGACGCCTGCCGTCGCAACGCGGGTGACTGACTATGTCTGAGCATTCTCCATCCATTACCCAGGCCGAAATGCTCGCCGTGTTTCAGCAGGGCTTGAGCACTGGCGTCGGTCGCAGCGTCAAGCATGACAGCGCCGACAAACATGTGTCCGGCGAAGCGGTGTATATCGATGATCGCCTGGAGTTTCCCAATCAGTTGCATGTGTATGCACGTCTTTCCGACCGTGCCCACGCGCGAATCATCAGCATCGACACCTCGCCCTGCTACGCCTTCGACGGCGTACGCATTGCGATTACTCATCAGGATATTCCGGGGCTGAAGGACATCGGGCCGTTGCTGCCCGGCGATCCGTTGCTGGCCATCGACACGGTGGAGTTTGTCGGTCAACCGGTGCTTGCCGTTGCTGCTCGCGATCTGGACATTGCCCGGCAGGCGGCAATGGCGGCGATTATCGAATATGAGGACCTGGAGCCGGTGCTGGATGTGGTTCAGGCGCTGCGTCAGAAACACTTTGTGCTCGACAGCCACACGCACAAACGTGGCGACTCGGCCGCAGCGCTGGCAGGCGCAACCCACCGTTTGCAGGGCAACCTGCACATCGGCGGTCAGGAACATTTTTACCTGGAAACCCAGATATCCTCGGTGATGCCGACCGAAGACGGCGGCATGATCGTCTATTGCTCGACCCAAAACCCCACGGAAATCCAGAAGCTGGTGGCCGAGGTACTGGGCGTGCCGATGAACCGCATCGTGGTCGACATGCGGCGCATGGGCGGTGGCTTTGGCGGCAAGGAAACCCAGGCGGCGAGCCCGGCCTGCCTGTGCGCCGTGATTGCAAGGCTGACCGGCCAGCCCACCAAGATGCGCCTGCAACGCTTTGAAGACATGCAGATGACCGGCAAGCGCCACCCGTTCTACATCGAGTACGACGTGGGCTTCGACGACGAGGGTCGTTTGCAGGGTATAGAGCTGGATCTGGCAGGCAACTGCGGCTACTCGCCGGACCTGTCCGCGTCGATTGTCGACCGCGCCATGTTTCACGCCGACAACGCCTACTATCTGGGCGAAGCCACGGTCAACGGCCACCGCTGCAAGACTCACACCGCGTCCAACACGGCCTACCGTGGCTTTGGCGGCCCGCAAGGTATCGTCGCCATCGAAGAGGTCATGGACTGCATCGCACGTTTCCTCGGCAAGGACCCTCTGGCGGTGCGCAAGGCCAACTATTACGGCAAGACCGAGCGTAACGTCACGCACTATTACCAGACGGTCGAACACAACCTGCTGGAAGAGATGACCGCCGACCTCGAACAGAGCAGCCAGTATGCCGAGCGCCGCGAAGCCATTCGCACGTTCAATGCCGGAAGCCCGATCCTGAAAAAAGGCCTGGCGCTGACGCCGGTCAAATTCGGCATTTCCTTTACCGCCAGCTTCCTCAATCAGGCAGGCGCGCTGATTCACATCTACACCGACGGCAGCATCCACCTGAACCATGGCGGCACCGAAATGGGCCAGGGTTTGAACACCAAAGTCGCGCAGGTCGTGGCTGAAGTGTTTCAGGTGGACATTGACCGTATTCTGATCACCGCCACCAACACCGACAAGGTGCCGAACACCTCGCCCACCGCCGCCTCAAGCGGCACCGACCTGAACGGCAAGGCCGCGCAGAATGCCGCTGAAACCCTCAAACAGCGGCTGGTGGAGTTCGCAGCCCGGCACTATCAGGTGGCAGAAACAGAAGTCGAGTTTCGCAACGGCCATGTGCGGATCGGCGATATTTTCCTGCCCCTCGCCGAGCTGGCGCAGTTGGCATGGATGGGCCAGGTTTCGTTGTCCAGCACCGGCTATTACAAGACGCCGAAGATTTTCTATGACCGCAGCCAGGCGCGTGGCCGACCGTTCTATTACTACGCGTTTGGTGCGGCATGCGTCGAGGTCATCGTCGACACGCTGACAGGCGAGTACAAAATGTTGCGCACCGACATTCTGCACGACGTCGGCGCCTCGCTGAACCCGGCCATCGATATCGGCCAGGTCGAAGGCGGCTACATTCAAGGCGCAGGCTGGCTGACCACCGAGGAACTGGTGTGGAACGACAAGGGCAAGCTGATGACCAGCGGCCCGGCGTCCTACAAGGTCCCTGCGGTGGCGGACATGCCGCTTGATCTGCGCATCAAACTGGTGGAGAACCGCAAGAACCCGGAAGACACCGTATTCCACTCCAAGGCAGTGGGCGAGCCACCGTTCATGCTCGGCATCGCGGCCTGGTGCGCAATCAAGGACGCCGTGGCGAGTCTGGGCGACTACCGCCATCAACCAAACATCGCCGCCCCGGCGACGCCGGAAAAAGTGTTGTGGGGCTGTGAGCAGATGCGCCAGAAAAGCACTGCGCGTCGCGCATCCGGCGAAGGTGCCGAGCCGACTGTTTCCGCCCCTTCGCGGGTAAGTGAAGCTTCGCCAGGCTCGCCTTCACCTATTCAGGATGCCCCCGTGGAAGCGAGCTTGCTCGAGAAGGCGCCTGGCCTGGATCACTCTGTCCTGGAGCAGAAATGAACAACTGGATCAGCGCCCTGGCCGAGCTACAGGCCCGTGGAGAACCCGGCATTCTGGTGACCATCATCGAGGAGCTGGGCTCGACGCCACGCAACGCCGGCTCGAAGATGGTGGTCTGTGCCGAGCATATCCACGACTCCATCGGCGGCGGGCACCTGGAATACAAGGCCATGCAAATCGCCCGCGAGATGCTGGCCAGCGGCACCCGGCAGACGCGTCTGGAACGTTTCAACCTCGGCGCAAGCCTCGGTCAGTGCTGTGGCGGCGTCAATGTGCTGCTGTTCGAACCAATGGGCGAACCGGTCGCACAAATCGCCGTGTTTGGTGCCGGTCATGTTGGCCGTGCGCTGGTGCCACTGCTGGCCAGCCTGCCCTGCCGGGTGCGCTGGATCGACGCACGTGAGAACGAATTCCCCGAGCCGATGCCCGAGGGCGTGTTGAAGATCGTCAGTGAAGAGCCGGTCGACGAGGTCGCGCAGTTGCCTGTCGGCACTTACTGCATTGTCATGACCCACAACCATCAACTGGACCTTGAGCTGACTGCTGCAATCCTCAAGCGCGGCGACTTTGCTTACTTCGGGCTGATCGGCTCGAAAACCAAGCGCGTCAAGTTCGAACATCGCTTGCGGGAACGCGGTTTCGACGCCAGCCTGCTGCAACGCATGCGTTGCCCGATGGGCCTGGCGGAAGTCAAAGGCAAGCTGCCCATCGAGATCGCGGTGTCCATCGCCGCCGAAATAATCGCCACCTACAATGCAAGCTTTGGCCAGCACAGTGCCAATGCCGAACCAATCGCCAGACTGCTGCCCGCATCACGCCGCAGCCAGTCGCAATGAGTCACAACGAGAGTGCCATGAGTTCAGTTTCCCGCCGTAAAGCCTACCGCGCCGCCATCCTTCACAGCATTGCCGACCCCGCGGAGGTGGCAGTAGAGGCGTCTTATGAGTATTTTGCCGATGGCCTGTTGCAGGTCGAAAACGGCAAAATCATTTCAGTGGGCCCTGCTGCCGATTTGCTCGATAGCCTCGACAGCGATGTCGAGCTGATCGAATACCCGGACGCACTGATCACACCGGGTTTCATCGACACTCATATCCACTTGCCGCAAACCGGCATGATCGGCGCGTACGGCGAGCAACTGCTCGACTGGCTCAACACCTACACTTTCCCCTGCGAAAGCCAGTTCGCCGACCCCGAGCATTCAGCGCAAGTGGCGGACATCTTTATCAAGGAACTGCTGCGCAACGGTACGACCACAGCGCTGGTGTTCGGCAGCGTGCATAAAGAATCGGTAGAGGCGTTTTTCAATGCGGCTCAGGCACTCGATCTGCGCATGATCGCCGGCAAGGTGATGATGGACCGCAATGCGCCGGATTATCTGGTTGATACGCCAGAATCCGGGTATGCCGACAGCAAGGCGCTGATCGAACGCTGGCACGGTAAAAGGCGTTTGAGCTACGCAGTGACCCCGCGATTCGCGCCGACCAGCAGCCCGGAGCAATTGAGCCTGGCTGGGCAGTTGCTTACTGAGCATACCGGCCTGTACATGCAGACCCACATCAGCGAAAACCTTCAGGAGATCGAGTGGGTCAAGGCGCTGTTCCCCGAGCGCAAGCATTACCTGGATGTATACGATCACTTCAACCTGCTCGGCGAGCGCTCGGTGTTCGCCCATGGCGTGCACTTGTGTGACGAACAGTGCGCACGACTGGCGCAGACCGGTTCGGCGATTGCCTTCTGCCCGACCTCCAACCTGTTTCTGGGCAGCGGCCTGTTCAACCTGCCGATGGCCGAAAAGCACAAGGTGAATGTAGGCCTGGGCACCGACGTGGGCGGCGGCACCAGTTTTTCGATTCTGCAAACCCTGAACGAAGCTTACAAGGTCATGCAAATGCAGGGCGCACGGCTCAATCCGTTCAAGTCGCTCTATCTGGCGACATTGGGCGGCGCACGCGCATTGCGACTGGAAGACAAGGTCGGCAGCCTGAAACCCGGTAACGAAGCCGACTTTCTGGTGCTGGACTACAACGCCACCCCGCTGCTGTCATACCGGTTGAAACAGACTAAAGACATCGAAGAGATTCTGTTTGTGCTGATGACGATTGGTGATGACCGGACAGTGAAGCAGACTTGGTCGGGCGGGCGCTTGGTGCATGACAGAGGCTAAATCGTCCCTCATGCTCACGCAGGCTCTGCGTCGTCAAGAGGACGCGGAGCGTCGCACGATGGTCAAAGCTTCAGCACGAAGTTGAGATTATCGTTCCCACGCTCCGCGTGGGAATGCAGGTCTCGACGCTCTGCGTCGCACGATAATTGTTCATCCACACAGCCTCAACGCCCGGTCTTTTTCCGACCCATGACGTGCGAGAACACCGCATGCAAATCGTCCGAGGCACTGTCCTGGTCGAGGTTGAGCTTGCCGTCGATGTGGTCCATGTGATGCATCATCAACTCGACGGCGAGCGGCGCATCGCGCGCTTCGATAGCGTCGATCAGCTGAGTGTGTTCGTCATAGGAACAATGTGTGCGGTTGCCGGTTTCGTACTGGGCAATGATCAATGAAGTCTGCGATACCAGGCTGCGCTGGAAGCTGATCAGCGGCGCGTTTCTGGCGGCTACGGCCAGTTGCAGATGGAATTCGCCGGAGAGACGGATGCCTGCACCTCGATCACCACGGGCAAAGCTGTCGCGCTCGTCGCTGACCATCTGACGCAGTTCGGCCAGTTGCTCGGCAGTGGCGTGCGCGACTGCCAGTTCAGTGATTGCCTTCTCGACCATGCGCCGGGCAAAAAATACCTGGCGCGCCTCTTCGACGCTGGGGCTGGCGACCACCGCGCCACGATTAGGGCGCAACAGCACCACACCTTCATGCCCCAATCGCGATAGAGCGCGACGAATGATGGTGCGGCTGACACCAAAGATCTCGCCCAGCGCCTCTTCACTCAATTTGGTGCCCGGCGCCAGCCGCTGCTCCAGAATGGCATCGAAAATATGCTCGTAAACGACATCGTCCTGAGTAACGCTGCGGCTGGCGCTGGTCGTGCCGCGCGGCTGTTTCTTGAGAGGCAGGGACTGGTCGTTCATGGGCACTCGTGCGCAGATGGATTACGGCGTTGGGACTGGCGCATTGTACACAGGGCAAAACCGGAAACGCGCGCAAAAAAAGGCCCGCAGTGTGGGGCGGGCAAGAGGCACTCAGCTGCCCCGATACGTCGAGTAGCTGTACGGCGAGATTAACAGCGGTACATGAAAGTGTTCCTGACCTGCATCAATGCCAAAGCGCAGCACCACTTCATCAAGAAAGGCCGGTTCATTCAATACCACGCCTCGCGCACGGTAATAATCGCCAGCCTGAAAGTGCAGTTGATAAACCCCGGACTGATAAGTGTCTCCCTGCAACAGGGGCGCATCGCAACGTCCGTCGCTGTTGGTGACAGCGCTGACAACGTGCAGAAGCTGCTGGCCTTCGACCCGATACAATTCAATGCGGATGGCACTGCCTGGGCAACCGTGGGCAGCGTCCAGCACGTGTGTGGTCAATTTCCCCAAAACTTCACTCCTCACATCCGGCGATGGTGAAACAGTGCACCAATGAAGTGCTCTGCATGGTGCGATTGCGACCGATTAAGACACTTTCGCAAAAACCTGTACACAATAAAATCTTCAGTGGATTGCAGCTGACGCCTATGCTGCTCGCCAATCGTCGAATTACCTGAAAAGAAAGGAAGCAAAGGAAAAATATCAGATTTTTTTCGATTAGCTGACCACTCAGGCAGGTTTCTTGCTTTCTTTATTTGAACCGGCACAAATCGGTAACGAAACCTACAGGGTTACAAGCCGAAAATAAAATTGTATACAATCTGCGCGTCGCAGTGCCTTGTCTGCCATTCGCACCGCACCTGGCTTAACGCACATAACGCACAAAAGGAAGCTTGCAGTGAGCGCTGACTACCCACGCGACCTGATCGGTTACGGCAACAACCCGCCTCATCCACGCTGGCCGGGCAACGCGCGCATTGCCTTGTCATTCGTGCTGAATTACGAGGAAGGTGGCGAGCGCAATATTCTGCACGGTGACAAGGAATCAGAAGCCTTTCTGTCCGAGATGGTTGCTGCGCAGCCATTGCAGGGCCAGCGCAATATGAGCATGGAATCGCTGTATGAATATGGCAGCCGCGCAGGTGTATGGCGCATTCTCAGGCTGTTCAAGCAGTTCGATATTCCCCTGACCATCTTCGCCGTGGCCATGGCCGCGCAGCGTCATCCCGAGGTGATCCGCGCCATGGTCGCCGACGGTCACGAAATCTGCAGCCACGGTTATCGCTGGATCGACTATCAGAACATGGAAGAAGCCGACGAGCGTGAACACATGCGCCAGGCGATTCAGATCCTCACCGAGATCAGTGGCGAACGGCCGCTGGGCTGGTACACCGGGCGCACCGGGCCCAATACGCGGCGACTGGTGATGGAGGAAGGCGGTTTTCTCTATGATTGCGACACCTACGACGACGACCTGCCGTACTGGGAGCCGAACAACCCTACCGGCAAGCCGCATCTGGTCATCCCTTACACGCTGGACACCAACGACATGCGCTTCACCCAGGTGCAGGGCTTCAACAACGGCGAGCAATTCTTTCAATACCTCAAGGACGCGTTCGACGTGCTGTATGCCGAAGGCGAAGACGCACCGAAGATGCTTTCCATCGGTCTGCATTGCCGCCTGATCGGTCGCCCTGCCCGGCTGGCTGCGCTCAAGCGTTTCATTGAGTACGTCAGAGGCCATGAGCAGGTGTGGTTCACCCGACGTGTCGATATCGCCAGGCACTGGCACACTGAACATCCGTTTACCGGCAAGGCCGAGCAATGAGCACGTTTAAAACACTGACACCTTCAAGCCTGGGCCGGGAGGCGTTCATCGCGGCCTTTGCCGATATCTACGAACACTCACCGTGGGTCGCGCAGCAAGCGTTCGACCAAAGCACAGGCGCGCATCTCGATCAGGTCGAGACCCTTCACGCACGCATGAGCGAGATCCTGCTGGGTGCCACACACGAGCAACAACTGGCACTGATCAATGCCCACCCGGACCTGGCAGGCAAGGCTGCCGTCCAGGGCGAGCTGACTCAGGCCAGTACCGATGAACAGGCCGGCGCCGGTATCCACCACTGCACGCCTGAGGAGTTCCAGCGCTTTACCGAGCTGAACGAGGCTTACAAGGCCCGCTTCGGCTTTCCGTTCATCATGGCGGTCAAGGGCAGCGACAGGCACAAAATTCTGGCAGCGTTCGAACAACGCATCCACCACTCACCCGAGGCCGAGTTCGCTTGCGCCCTGGCCGAGATCAACAAGATCGCACTGTTTCGTCTACAGGCGCTTTGAGCGTCGCAGTCATAACCGTATTCAGAAGGCAGACAAAGAGCATGAAAGTTTACGCCGCACCGTTCGAGAAGTTCGTGAACCTGGCCGACGCACGTCTGGGCACCAAAATCCTTTCGGTCACCGATGACTGGTTCGCCGACGCCAACCGGCTGTTCCAGCCGACCCCGGCCGTCTGGAAAGAAGGCGTGTTCGACGACAACGGCAAGTGGATGGACGGCTGGGAGTCGCGCCGCAAGCGTTTCGAAGGGTACGACAGCGCAGTGATTCGCCTCGGTGTGGCAGGAACCATCAAGGGTGTGGACATCGACACCTCGTTTTTCACCGGCAACTTCCCGCCTTCCGCGTCGCTGGAGGCGTGCTTCCTGGCGTCGGGCGAGCCCGATGAAAACACTGCCTGGACCGAAGTGCTGCCGTCTGTGGAGCTGCAAGGCAACAGCCATCATTACCACGAGATCAGCAACGATCAGGCGTTCAGCCACCTGCGCTTCAACATCTACCCGGATGGCGGCGTAGCGCGCCTGCGCGTGTACGGCGTGCCGCATCGCGACTGGTCGAAAGTCAGCGAAGGCGAGCAGATCGATCTGGTCGCGGCACTCAACGGTGGCCGGTCGATTGCCTGCTCGGACGAGCATTACGGCAGCATGAGCAATATCCTCAACCCCGGTCGTGGCGTGAACATGGGCGACGGCTGGGAAACCGCGCGCCGTCGCACACCGGGCAACGACTGGGTCATCGTGGCGCTGGGACACAAGGGCGAAGTCGAGAAAGTCATCGTCGACACCCTGCACTTCAAGGGCAATTACCCGGACAGCTGCTCGATCCAGGGTGCTTTCGTCAAGGGCGGTACCTACAGCCAGATCGAAACCCAGAGTTTGTTCTGGCGCGAGCTGCTGCCAAGCCAGAAGCTGACCATGCACGCCGAACACGAGTTCGCCGAGCAGATCAACGCCATCGGGCCGATCACCCATATCCGCCTGAACGTATTCCCTGACGGTGGCGTGAGCCGCCTGCGAGTGCTGGGCAAGGTGTCCAGGTAACAACGTGTGAACTCTCGTTCCCACGCTCCGCATCATACACAGGCCTGATTTGGATTCTGGCCGAAGGCTGTAGGAGCGAACTTGTTCGCGAAGGCTTTGTTCCAAACGGTACATCTTCAGGGGGTGTACCGGCCCTTTCGCGAACAAGTTCGCTCCCACGCCCTTCGGGCAGAAGCAGGCGAGAACCGTATTCCAGGCGCGCCAAGTGCGATAAACCCTGAAGCCATTGAAGAAGAGCCCGCATGCGCAAACTGATAATCGAGCCACTGACCAAGGAAGCCTTTGCGCCATTCGGTGATGTGATCGAAACCGATGGCAGCGATCATTTCATGATCAATAACGGCTCGACCATGCGCTTTCATCGTCTGGCTGAAGTACAGACCGCGCAACCGGATGACAAGGCGATCATCAGCATATTCCGCGCCGAAGCGCTGCCGATGCCGTTGACCATTGGCATGCTGGAGCGTCACCCGCAGGGCAGTCAGGCCTTCATCCCACTGCTCGGCAACCCCTTTCTGATCGTGGTCGCGCCGGTTGGCGATGTGCCTGAATCAGAGCTGACCCGCGCCTTCGTGTCGAACGGCAGGCAGGGTGTCAATTACCATCGCGGCGTCTGGCACCATCCGGTGCTGACGATCGAAAAGCGGGATGACTTCCTGGTGGTTGATCGCAGTGGCGAAGGCAACAACTGCGACGAGCATTACTTTGCCGAGAGCCAGTTGCTGGTTCTCGATCCCAACCCACTGGAAGGGTAAAAACCGTGCTGGCACATATGATGGAATGGCTGAATCTGGGCGTACGCTGGATTCACATGATTGTGGGCGTGGCCTGGATCGGCGCATCGTTCTACTTTGTCTGGCTGGAGAACAACCTCAACCGCAGCAACCCGCGTGAAGGGTTGTCCGGTGATTTATGGGCGATCCACGGCGGTGGCATTTATCACCTGGAGAAGTACAAGCTCGCGCCGCCGACCATGCCGGAGAATCTGCACTGGTTCAAATGGGAAGCGTATTCAACCTGGCTGTCGGGCGTGGCCCTGTTGTGCGTGGTGTTCTACGCCAATCCGACGTTGTACCTGTTGGCGCCGGGCAGTAGCCTCAGTGGTGCCGAAGGCGTGCACATTGGCCTGGGTTCCTTGTTTGTCGGCTGGTTCATCTACAGTTTTTTGTGCGACTCGCCACTGGGCAAGCGCCCTGCACTGCTGGGCCTGATTCTGTTCCTGCTGCTGGTGGCCGCAGCGTACGGGTTCAGCAAAGTGTTCAGCGGTCGTGGTGCCTACCTGCACGTGGGCGCGATCATGGGCACCATTATGGTCGGCAACGTGTTCCGCATCATCATGCCGGCCCAGCGCGCCCTGGTGGCGGCAATTGCCGAGAACCGCACGCCTGACCCAAGCCTGCCCGCCAAGGGCCTGCTGCGCTCGCGTCACAATAACTACTTCACCCTGCCCGTGCTGTTCATCATGATCAGCAACCACTTTCCGAGCACATACGGCAGTGAGTACAACTGGCTGATTCTGGCGGGCATCGCACTGCTGGCGGTCCTGGTGCGCCACTATTTCAATACAAGACATGACAGCCATCGATTCGCCTGGACCCTGCCGGTCGCTGCGCTGGGCATGCTCTGCCTGGCGTACGTCACCGGCCCTGCGCAACCTCCCGCGAAAATCGTCTATCAACCGCTGCCCGGCACCGCAGTCGGCGGTCATCGGGCCGACGAGAAACCTCCGGAGCCGGTCACCGCGCCGGTCGAGGCCAAGCCTGCCAGTACCGGCGCGGACTTCGCCAAAGTGCATGAAGTGATTCAGCATCGTTGCACGGTGTGCCATTCGGCCACGCCTACCAGTAAGTTGTTCAGCGTTGCGCCTGCGGGAGTGATGTTCGATACGCCAGAACAGATTCAGCAGCAGGCCCCGCGCATCAAGGCGCAGGCCGTCACCTCGCCGATCATGCCGCTGGGCAACATCACCCAGATGACACAGCAGGAACGCGAACTGGTCGGTGCCTGGGTCGATCAAGGCGCACACACTAATTGAGCCCCTCGCTAACCAAGCGCCCCTGAAAAGGGGCGCACTCGCCCCACTTTCGCTCCAGACGCCCTGCGCTGGAGCACTTGAGCCAGACAACGCAAGTCAGTATTCTCCGCCGCCGCTGCAAAACCGGACAACCGCTCCTTGTACGCTGACTTTGACCGAACAGCCAACTAGCTGACTGTACGGTCAGGACTCTGTCGACCCGGAAAAATGACTTGAAACCGACACGTTGATGCCGGTTTGGGGATTACTTCAACTTTTTTCGCTGTTTGGCGCAGCTCTTGCTAACAACACAAAGCTGACCAGACAGACAAATTACTGCAACCACAGACAAGGCGTCATTTAGAGAACGCCAGTCTGAAAAAATCACGATCTACTTCAAGGGACTCACCGCATGAACCGTACGTTTTCCAGCGTGTTACTGGCCAGCAGTCTGCTGGCCGCTGCGCCAGCCATGGCCGGGGATATCTTCCAGTGGCAGAGCAATAGCCTGACCTATCTCAATGGACGAGACTTTGCCGTCAACCCGGCAAACCAGCAGACGTTCACCTTTGAACATGCTGACAGCTGGAAGTACGGCGACAACTTCTTCTTCGTCGACAAGATCTTCTACAACGGTAAGGGAGACGCAACGGCTGGCGATAACACCTATTACGGTGAGTTCTCGCCACGCTTGTCGCTGGGCAAGATATTTGGCCAGAAGTTTGAGTTCGGCCCGATCAGCGATGTGCTGATTGCGGCAACTTACGAATTTGGCGAAGGCGATAACGAGTCTTACCTGATCGGCCCGGCGTTCGATTTGAAGATCCCGGGTTTCGACTACTTCCAGCTGAACTTCTACCAGCGCCAGACCGAAGGCAACCGTCCGGGCGATGGTGTATGGCAGATTACCCCGGTGTGGTCCTACACCATCCCCATGGGCAAATCGGATGTGCTGATCGACGGTTTCATGGACTGGGTAGTGGACAACGACAAGACGTCGCGTGGTACTTACCACTCCAACCTGCACTTCAACCCGCAGATCAAATATGACCTGGGCAAGGCACTGAATTACCCTGAGCGTCAGCTGTACGTCGGTATCGAATACGATTACTGGACCAACAAATACGGCATCAAGGACAGCCGCTCGTTCGACACCGACCAGAACACCGCGAGTTTGCTGGTGAAGGTGTTCTTCTAAGCACGATCCGGTTGTGACGCTCGTTCCCGCGCTCAGCGCGGGAACGCATTTCTGAAGCCTCTGCGCCCAACCTTGAGAGGGTGTTGCTGCGCAGATCTGTGACGCGGAGCGTCACGGGATGCATGCCAACGCGGAGCATTGGCACGATATTCAACTCCTGCGCGGCGCCGGCCTCCACTCACTCCCTCGCCGCTTTCCAGACCTTGCCAATCAGCGTCACGACCAACACCAGCACCGCGCCAGCGATAACCCCGGCGACCGCATCGATCAGCGTCGGGACGACCATCGACAGCCCGCCCACCGCACCGGCTGCAGCTTCGGTCACGCCTTCGACCCAATGGTGAGCAAACGGCAGACCGTGAACCAGAATCCCGCCGCC
This sequence comes from Pseudomonas sp. Pme6b, assembly GCF_058129925.1. Taxonomy (NCBI): domain Bacteria; kingdom Pseudomonadati; phylum Pseudomonadota; class Gammaproteobacteria; order Pseudomonadales; family Pseudomonadaceae; genus Pseudomonas; species Pseudomonas sp. Pme6b. The sequence goes on along the minus strand of NZ_CM176704.1, from coordinate 2,205,141 downwards.
GACCATGAACATGGCCGCAGTGCCGACAATCGACAGTACCTTCATCAATACCGGCGCAAGCCAGAGCAAAGCACCACCGGTTTTCTGCGCCGCAGAGCTTGCAGTCTTTTTCAGGTACAGGCCCAGGTCGTCAAGTTTGACGATACCTGCCACCAGTCCATAGACACCGACGGTAATAAGTACCGCGACAATAACCAGTACACCGACCTGATCCATGAAGGGTCGAGCCGACACTACGCCCAGCGCCAGCACGATGATTTCTGCCGAAAGAATGAAGTCGGTGCGAATCGCGCCTTTGATACGGTCCTTTTCGAACGCCACCATGTCCACTGAAGCATCCGTCGCCGCCTGCTTGCGCTGATCATGCTCTTCGCCGGTTTCGGGATGCAGCCATTTATGGGCGATTTTCTCGAAACCTTCGAAACACAGAAATGCGCCGCCGATCATCAACAAGGGAAGAATCGCCCAGGGCGCGAAGGCGCTGATCAACAGTGCTGCCGGAACCAGGATTGCCTTGTTGAGCAACGAGCCCTTGGCCACGGCCCAGACAACGGGCAGTTCGCGATCGGCTGAAACACCGGTGACCTGCTGGGCATTGAGCGCCAGATCATCGCCCAACACACCCGCGGTTTTCTTGGTGGCCAGTGCCACGTCATCCAGCAGGGTCGCAATATCGTCGAGCAGGGTAAGCAAGCTTCCAGCAGCCAAAATAAAAATCCTTGAGCAAGTAAAAAAAGGAAATAGCACTGATTGAATCATGCGCCAGGGTCAATCGTGTGGCAGTCAACAACTCTGACCTTTATCAGACGTGAACGTTTGACGCTGCGTAGTACAAGCAGGCCACGTCGAGCAACCGGTTAAATGGGTAATTGCGTGGTCGACACCACCTGACGCAATCCCATGAACGAGCGGATCTGTCTGACACCGGGCAAGTACAGCAGCTGTTCGGCATGCAGGCGGTTGAAACTCTGACTGTCTTTGGTGCGCAGCAGCATGAAGTAATCGAACTCGCCGGTGACCACATGAAACTCCATGCAGCCGGACACCTTCTGCGCGGCTTCTTCAAATTGGGCAAATGAATCCGGGGTCGAGCGGTCGAGCACCACACCGATCAGCACCACCATGCCCGCGTCCAGAACGTCGCCATTGAGCAACGCCACCACGCCCTTGATAACGCCCGCCTCCTTCAACCGCTCGACGCGCCGCAAACAAGCAGGCGGGCTCAGCTTGACCTTCTCGGCGAGTGCCACGTTGGAAATCGAGGCGTCACGTTGCAGGGTCTTGAGAATGGCGCGGTCAATCCTGTCCAGCAGCGGCGCTACATCGCCAGCGGACTTTTTAGTGCGTTCATTTATTGCTTTCATGATGGCTTTCACAAAATAAAAGTTTGCGTTAGTGGCATGACACTAACGCTAATTTTGCAAATAGACAATTCTTTGCAACCACGATTATTCAGCTATTTCCTATGATAGGAACCACTTCAGGCACACCGTTCAAAACGTCGAACTCATTCCTTGCAGGCCTGAATCAACTTATCAACGGAGCCCCGATATGAACCTGAGCAAGTTCAAGCGCTACCCTCTGACCTTCGGCCCCTCGCCCATCACCCCTCTGAAACGCTTGAGCGAGCATCTGGGTGGCAAGGTCGAGTTGTATGCCAAGCGCGAGGATTGCAACAGCGGTCTGGCCTTTGGCGGTAACAAGACCCGCAAACTGGAATACCTGGTGCCGGAAGCCATCGACGGCGGCTACGACACACTGGTGTCGATCGGCGGCATCCAGTCCAACCAGACCCGTCAGGTGGCGGCAGTCGCGGCGCATCTGGGCATGAAGTGCGTGCTGGTTCAGGAGAACTGGGTCAACTATTCCGACGCGTTGTACGACCGGGTCGGCAATATCGAGATGTCACGCATCATGGGTGCCGATGTGCGCCTGGATTCGGCAGGCTTCGATATCGGCATTCGCCCGAGCTGGGAAAAGGCCATGGCCGACGTCGAGGAAAGCGGCGGCAAACCGTTTCCGATTCCAGCGGGGTGCTCGGAACACCCTTATGGCGGCCTGGGGTTCGTGCGTTTTGCCGATGAAGTGCGCCAGCAGGAAGAGGAACTGGGCTTCAAATTCGACTACATCGTGGTCTGCTCGGTAACCGGCAGTACTCACGCAGGCATGCTGGTGGGATTCGCTGCCGATGGCCGGGCACAGCGTGTGATCGGTATCGACGCGTCGGCCAAACCGGAAAAGACCCGCGCGCAGGTTCTGCGTATCGCTCAGAACACCGCAAAACTGGTAGAGCTGGGTCGCGAAATCACCGCCGAAGACGTGGTGCTCGACACCCGCTACGCCTACCCCGAATACGGCCTGCCGAACGATGGCACCCTTGAAGCCATTCGCCTTTGCGCGCGCCTTGAAGGCGTATTGACCGACCCGGTCTACGAAGGCAAATCCATGCACGGCATGATCGACATGGTGCGCAATGGTGAATTCCCCGAGGGCTCGAAAGTGCTCTACGCACATTTGGGCGGCGTACCAGCGTTGAATGCGTACAGCTTTTTGTTCAAGGATGGTTGAAGCGCCAGCGCTCTGACAGTCGATAGCGCTGCCAACTGCAGCGCTATCGACTAAAGCCGAAAATACTTCTGCAGCGCCTGCGCCAACAGGCTAACCGCCTCGTCGTTGTGTGACGACAGCGAGCGCAGGAAAACGATTTCGTGCTCGGGAATTTCAGGCAGGTCATCGAGAATCTGCATGGCTTCCGTGACACCGCTCCGGTCGATGAGGCTGATCGCCAGGCCCGCTTCCACACAGGCTTTGATCGCCTGATTGGACGGGCTTTCGAGAACTACCCGGCTTTTGCGGCCGTTGTCTTTGAGTGACGCCATCATGGCTTCACGGTAAGGACATTGCGCTGCGTGAATGGCCAGCGGCAACGGGTCCGCAGATCCCAGTGCGACGCTGGCCGGCCCGACCCAGACCGGCTTGGTGGATACCAGAAACTGCGTATCAGCACTTGGCTGCCCTTTGGGTTGCGCGATCACGGCTGTCTGCAACTTGCCGCGCGCAATCTGCTCGCGCAGGGTGTAGCTGGGTGCGGTTTTCAACTCCAGCACCACATTGGGCCAGGCCGCAGCGAACACCGGCAGGATGTCGCGGATGACATGAACGGCGTACTCATCCGGAACACCCAGCGTGATGCGCCCTGCCAGATGAGTCCCCTGCAGGTCAGCCAGCACCCGGTCATGGGTGGACAGCAATTCCGTCGTCGACAGCAACAAACGCTTGCCCAGCGCAGTCAGAGACACCGCCTGGTTGTCCCGATTGAGCAAACGCCCGCCCGCTACCGCCTCAAGCCGCTGGATATGCACACTGACTGCCGCGGGGCTTTTGTGAAGTAGCTCGGCAGCTGCAGAAAACTTCCCTATTCGCGCCACGGCATGAAAAGTACGTATCAGTTCGATATCGAGAATTGCGCTCATGATTCATAAAACCTGAACAACTACTGCACTTAATTTTGATTTATTAGATTACGCTGACTTCGTAACCTGTGTCCATGAATCAGCACCTATCGATTTCTCCGAGCGTAACGCGGCCTGCCTGGCATCAGGCCATTCCCCTTATCTTGCTGGAAGCAGCCCTTGTCCTGACCTGGAGCTCGGGTTTCATCGGCGCACGGTTTTCGCTTGATTACGCACCGCCACTGCTGGTGGTGTTCTGGCGTTGTGTGGTGGTCACGTTGATCCTCTTGCCTTTCGTCGCCAGGCAACTGAGATCGATACCGCCTGCCACGCTGTTGAAAAATGCGGGCATCGGTCTGCTGGCCATGGCGGGCTATGTGGCAGGCGTTACGCAGGGCATCGCGCTGGGCGTACCCGCAGGACTCGCGGCACTGTTTGCCGACTTGTTGCCGATGGGCATGGCACTGCTGGCTGCCGCCGTGCTCGGGCAGCGACTTGTCTGGCAAATCTGGGCGGGGCTGGTGGTCGGTCTGGTCGGCGTGGTGCTGGTCACGTACAGCGCGCTGGCGGTGGGAGATGCGCCATTGTGGGCCTACGGCCTGCCACTGCTTGGCATGTTGTCACTGGCTATCGCGACACTGTGGCAAAAACAATCGACCCACATGCAGCCCATGGGCTTGCTTCCCAACCTGTGGCTGCAATGTTTTATATCGAGCTTCGCGTTCGCCATCATTCAGGGAACACAGGGCAGCCTGGCCCCCATTCCCAGTACCGGGTTTGCGTTGAGCGTGATCTGGACGGTGGGGCTGGCGACGCTTGGCGGCTACGGGCTTTACTGGGTGTGTCTGCGCCGCGCATCAGCCACCCGCGTTGCCAGCGTGCTGTACCTCAGCCCACCGGTGACAATGCTCTGGGCCTGGGTGATGTTCAACGAGCCGCTGTCCTGGCAGATGGCGTCAGGCATGGCGGTGTCGGGCGTCGGTGTGTGGATGGTCGTACGGGCGGAAGCGCGGCAGGTCGCCTCGTGACCGAGTCACAAGGCGCCTGGTACAGGGAAGTTAAATCTTGAAACGTGCCACCATGCTCTGCAAGTCGCTGCCCAGGCGGGCCAGTTCTACAGTCGATGCGGCGCTTTGCTCGGTTGCCGAAGCCGATTGATCAGCAATGTCGCGCACGCTGAGCACGCTACGGTTGATTTCGTCGGTCGCGGCGCTCTGCTGCTCGGCCGCGGCAGAAATCTGCTGGCTCATCTGCTCGATCGTACCGATGGACTGATTGATCTCAACCAGTGCCTGTTCGGCCTGACGAGCCAGCACTACCGTGCCTTCGGTGCGTTGCAGGCTGGCATCCATCAGACCCGATGCGGCACCTGTACCTTTTTGCAAGGCCTGGATGAGCGCTTCGATTTCCGTGGTGGAATTCTGGGTACGCTGAGCCAGCGAACGTACTTCGTCAGCCACCACCGCAAAACCGCGGCCCTGCTCACCCGCACGTGCAGCCTCGATGGCCGCGTTGAGCGCCAGCAGGTTGGTTTGTTCGGCAACGGCCTTGATCACGTCAATCACGCTACCGATCTTGCCACTGTCTTCGGTGAGGCGCTGCATGGCTTCGCCCAGCTGCTTCACTTCACCGGCCAATTGGCCGATTTCGCGAGTGGCGTGCTGCACCACACTGCTACCGTGAGCGGCACGCTCGCTGGCCTGCTTGGCCGCCAGCGAAGCGTCTTCGGTGTTGCGTGCTACTTCCTGCACGGTCGACGCCATTTCGTTCATGGCGGTGGCAACCTGGTCGACTTCGTTTTTTTGCAACGTGACGCCGGCACTGGTCTGTTCGCTGACAGCAGACAACTGTTCGGCCGCAGTGGCGATCTGCGTCACACCGTTGCCGATGCCGCCGATCAGGCCGCGCAGAGAAACCGTCATGTGCTGCATGGTGTTCTGCAACAGGCCCAGTTCGTCCTGGCGGGTGGTGCTGCTGTCATGGGTCAGATCGCCGTCGGCAATCCGGCGCGCCGCAATTACGGTGCTATTCAACGGCACGGTAATCTGACGCGTGATCAGGAACGCAGCAAAGATGCCGACCAGCAGCACTACCAGCGCCACACTCAGCAATTGCACCACAGCGGTTTGTTGTTCCTTCTTGGCACTGATGACCTGCAACGCCGCCAGATCATCGGCACGGGCAGCGGTCGCTATGGATTGCTGTTGCAGATCGGTACGGACTTGCTCGGTCTGCTGCAGCATGTCCGAAATCGACGTCATCAGCACCTTGTACTGTTTCAACGCGACCAGCGCGGCATCCACTGCAGTATTTGCCTCGACAGGCAACTGGCTGCGAGCGGCGTCCACTTGCGCGATCAGGGCGTCGGCGGCCTTATAGGTGGCCTGACGGTTGTCGGCATTCGGAACACTCAGGTAGCGGCGAAACACCAGACGGAAATTGGTCATGCCGTTACGCAGGTCGCCAGCGATCTTGACCTGCCTGATGCCGGTTTCATTCGGCGAACGCAAGGTGTCGTCAATGGTCTTGTTCAGCAGATTTTCAAAGGTCGCGCTGACGTCATCGGAAACCTTGATGATCGGTTTCAACGCCTCGTCGACTTTCTGATTGATGCCGACCAATTGGTTGAACGTCTGCTTCAGACCGCCCACCTGTTCCTTGATCTCGCGCAGCTTGGCCAGGTTGCTCGATATCACGAACACCTGCAGGCCCTGATCGACACTGCGGTCCAAGGTATCCAGCGCGCTGGCGTAGTTCTGCACACCCGCAGCGGTAGGGCCGGTCGCATAGGCTTGCGCAGCAATCCGGGCATTCAGAACGTCAGCCTTGATCTCGGCGACCTTGCTGCTTTTGCCCATGCGCTCGATCAGCAGGTTGGTGCTGGAGTAACCGATGGCGGTAACGGTCAGTACGCCCAGCAAAATAGCGGCAAAGCCCAGCCCTAATTTTTTGCTGACTTTCAAGTTGTCCAACCATTTTGCGCTCATTACGTGTGTGCCTTTGATTTTTCGGGATGCACGTGAATCGGCGCTGAAAGATTTAACTTTATAGTTAACGTTATCGGAATCACGCACGCGCCAATCGAAGGCACCCTGAAGCCCAAGAATTACGTGGCCGGAGCGCGATGATGAATATTTATTTAAATCGCCTGAGCAGAATTTTTCCGATGATTGGCACCGCGCGAAACCGGAAGATCACGCAATGAAACTGCCTTGATCTTCGCCTGTACGGAGCCATCGGAGATTGGCAACAGCGTCAGACGTTGCGGTCGGTGAAATGAACATCCAGCCGGATGTTTTCCGGCTCGTTGATCGCTGCCAGGTACTCGTCTAAGGTGATTTCTCCGACGCAGGCCCGTGCGCCCGGTTGTGGGCGATAGCCACCGGCCATTTTGCCGCTCAGCGCGACGGCAGCACTGCCGGGGATCTCCGGGCCCTTGTCGTTCAGTGCAGTCAATTGCGCACGCATGTGCAGCGGCTGGCCGGTGAGGTCGACGCCATCGACATCGATGTACATCGCGCTCTTTCGATCACCCCAGTGTTCAAAGCGCGCGCCCCAACGGTACAGCCGCTCGGCCCACGACGCAGGATCGCGCAGCAGCCCACAGCGAATCGCCAGCGCCAGCAGCCAGGTCGCGATGCCGCCGGCCTTGAGCGCGGAGCCGGCCTTGAAGCTCAGATGCCGCGCGGCATAACGTGTCGCGAATACATCCAGGTCCGGGACGTCGACATTGGCCACCAGCCGTGTGCCCATGCCGGGCATCCGGCGCAGGGTCAGGTCCATCCAGCCATGGACTTCGTGGACCTTGCCGTTGCGCAGTTGCCTGATCGGCCGCCCGGCATTGGCCAGTACGCCACGCACGGTCGACAGACCGGGCATTTTCGCTGCCGAGGAGATGCCATGCGCTATCGAATCGATGCGCAGGAAACGCTGGCGATGCTGATCGATGATGGCCGCCGAAAGCGTCGGCACCGAGCTGCATCCGCTCAGCACGCAGACGCCCGCCTCACGCGCCAGGGCATCCAGAGTAGCGATACCGGAGACGAAGGTCCGGCAATCCGACAGGTCGCAATAATTCACACCCGCCGCGATGCAATGCCGGGCCACGGCATACGACTGCCCCTGAAAAGGCCCCGCCGTATGGATAACCAGATCAATGCCCAGCGCGCGAAGTTGGCTGCCAGCGCCGTCCTGCATGATATCCACGCACCAGCTCTCGCAATATTTGCCACCCTGTGTTTGCAGCTCAGCGACTTTTTCCGCCAGCTTGCGGCTGTCACGGCCGGAAATGACCAGTTCAATGTCCGGCATCATCACCAGATGATTGCAGATAAGGCTGCCGAAGTTACCATAGCCACCAATGACCAATACGCGAAGTGCCATTTACTCGTCCCTGAAATGCTGAAGGGTATGACCATGCCTTGCTGCTCAGCGATTGCCGCGAGCGATGGCGATGAAATGCGCGTGCATTATTGATCATTGGCCGAATGCCGAGTACAAAACCCTGTGCCTTTTTGATCGTGCAAGGAGCAACGGATGCTGAAACTACACACCGAACGGCTTTATCTGCGGACCCTGTTCGCCAGTGACTGGCCGTTGTTTCTGAGGCTGCACTCCGAGCCTCAGACGATGCAGTACGTCTTCGGGGAAATCGAAGAAGCACAAGTTCGCAAAGGCTTTGATCATCGCCTCCCGGTGTGGACGCCAGAGTCCGATCACTGGCTGTGCCTGGTGGTCGTCGACAAGCAGAGCGGCGTGGAGCTGGGGGTTAGCGGCTTTCGCATCATGTCGCCAGGGCATGCCGAAGTGGGCTGTCTGTTGCTGCCGGAACATCAAGGCAAAGGCTTCGGCACCGAATCCCGCCGGGCAATCATCGACTACGCTGCCGCCATCGGCCTCGATTCACTGGAATCGACCGTGACCGATGGCAACATTGCCTCCTGCAAGGTGCTGGAGAAATGCGGTTTCTCTTTCGAACGCCGCGTCCCGCAGGCCTATCAAATCGGCGATCAGTGGTTCGACGACCTGATATACCACCTGCCACTGCGCTGATGAAGCAGCTGACCGGCGTTCGCCGGTCAATCGCAAACGCCTTCAGGCCTGGGGCCGCCCTCCGAGAATCGTCACTCGCTCGCCATAGCGCGAGTGCGGGAAGTAATCCCACACCGCGTGATGCTGGGTGCAGCGGTTATCCCAGAACACCAGCGTGTTGGGCTCCCAGCGCACGCGGCAACTGAGACAGGGTTCACGGGCGATCAGGTCGAACAGCATGTTCAGCAGCGTGCGGCTCTCTCCTGCGGACAGTTGCACGATATGCGAGGTGAAACCGGAATTGACGAACAGGCTGCGGCGTCCGGTTTCAGGGTGGCGAACCACCACAGGGTGCTCGCTTTTGGGAAGGTTGGCAGGCGGCTGATAGCCCTTCCACGGAATCTCGCCATCGTGAATGGCCGTCAGTTCGCCAAGAAACGCCTGCATCGCAGGCGAGAGCATTTCTATGGCCAGGTGCATGTTGGCAAACAGCGTGTCGCCACCGGTTCCAATGGCGGGCGTCTCTTTTACATACAGCATCGAGCCCATCGACGGTTCCAGGTCGGCGGTGCCGTCGGTGTGCCACAGCTCGCCAGCAGCGAAGCGTGACTGGGCGTTGGCGCGCACCACGACCAGCTCCGGGTCATCGCCATCAATGCTTTCTACCGGCAAGGCACGTAACGGTCCAAACAGCCGGCCAAAGGCTTTGTGCTGTTCGACCGTCAGGTGCTGATCACGAAACACCAGCACGTGGTTTTCCAGAAAGGCACGACGGATTTCCGTCAGTTGCTCCTCACCCGGAGGCTGCGACAGGTCGACCCCGCTGACCTCTGCACCGATTATGGGTGTCAGGCGGTTGACCGTGATGCTGTGATACGGCGCGCGAGGCGCCCCCGCGATGCCTTCGATGGCCTTGAGTGCCATTTGATCCATGATCCCTCACCCTTGAATGGTTGGCATGGCCGATCACCATGTCCGTAACTGGTTTACCGGGACATCAGCCCCGTCTGAAAAGCGTGCCGGTAACGCGTTCAGCCCTCCCCCGCTGGCAGGTCTGCGTTGATCATCTCGGCAATCAATTGCGCCCACGGCGCTGCGACAATGCTGTAATGATCAGTATCCAGAGGCTGCCAGCTCAGCAGGTGCGGCAACAGGTCCTGCCAGGCACGCTGCAGGTCTGCCATTTGCCAGGCGCTGCCCATGCCATATGGATTGGGACGCGTAGCAATGAACAGTCGTGCCTTGGTATCAGGCAGTTGCGCGGGCCGATGATCAGCCATGCTCGCCATGTTGTTCTGGCAGCAGACAATCAGGCTTTGCAGGTAACGTGACGCGTCTTCGCTGGCCGTGCTGGCGGCAGTGTTGAGGGCCCGTCGTGCAGAAAACTCGCGCTGGAAGACCTGCTGAATATGTTCTTCGTCGATCCGCGCCAGCTCGGTGCCAGCGTCCGGCGCAGGCGGATCGATCAGGTACAGCAACGGCTGCTCGCAACCGTCCGCCAGCAGGTTGCACATCGCCTGCGCCACCCACGCGCCGAACGACCAGCCGGCCAGCCGCCATGCTGTGCCGTCGGGGTGATGGGCCTGCAACGCGTCGAGATATAGCTGCGCCCGTTCGGCCAGGCTGATATTCGGCAACTCGGCCAGGCGCAAGGCCGGGTCGGCAATTACCCACACACCCAGATCAGGGTGCAGCGCCGAGGCCAGCTCGCGATACGCCTGAACATCGCCGCCCACCGGATGGATCAGGTACAGGCGCTCGCGGTCAGCCCCCGCATGCCATTGGTCAATCCTCACCGCATCGGCCCATTGGTCTTCGACTGCAGCCGCACCGCCCTGCGCTGACTGCACCAGCGCCAGTACCTCGCGCAGGCTGACCTTGTGGCTGAACTGTGACAACTGGAATACCACACCCGTCGCGGCCTGCAATTCGTCGATCAGGTCCAGCAAGGTCAGGGAATCAGCGCCCAGCTCGTACAGCGAGTCATCCGGATCCAGAGCGCTTACGCCAAGCCATTTGCACAGGCAGCCATGCAGACGCTCTGGCAGACCGGTTTCTGCCGCAACGGCTGGCGCAATATCGACCAGCGTCGCCCCACCGCTATGACGAGCCGGGTAAAACTGGCGTGCGGTGTTCAGATCGGTCGTCGAAATCAACAATTGCGGTAGTTGTGCAGTCATGGCGGCGTCGAATACCCGGCAGCCCTCTTGCGCCGACATGCCGACCGCCAGGTGCCGCTGATGCGCTTCATCGCCGACGCCGCTGGCAGTGGCCATACCGGTTTCGCTCCAGATGTCCCAGTTGATACCCAGCCGCACGCAGGCATTTTCGGCATTCGGGCGGTAATGGGCGAAGCCGTCGAGCACCGCGCTGGCGGCGGCATAATCCAGATGTCCAGCGCCGCCAAACAGCGCCGACATCGATGAGCAGTACAGCACAAACCCAGGCGTCATCTGTTCGATCAACGCTTCGACCGCCAGCATGCCGCGGGTCTTGCTCGCCATCGCTTCAGACAACAGGTGAGCATCGCGCTGACGGATCAGGCTGCCCGCTCCGGTCCCGGCAGCATGGATTACCCCATCAAAGCGTCCATAACGCTCGCGCAGTTGCTCAAGCACCTTGGGCCAGCGTGCCAAATCGGCGATATCCGCCTGAACGCTATCGATACGCGCGGCATAATCGCGCAGCTCCTGCGGACACTCCCCACGGCGTGACAACAGCACCACCCGCCGCTGGCTTGATTGCAGAAAGTGTTCGCACAACGTACGGCCGATACCGCCTGCACCGCCGAGCACCAGAAACGTGCCATTTACCGGCAGCAGATTCGAAACGACCGTTGGCAGCGCGAGCGAGCTGGGCTGCAACTGTGGCTGCCACAGGTAACCGTCACGAATGGCCATGCGCCGTGGCAGCGACGTCGGCTCGGCGAGCAGCGTCGCCAGTTGCCGAGCCTGCGTGCCCCATTGCGCAGTGGGCAGATCCAGCCAGTGACAGCGTATCGGGTACTCCTGCGGGACCACTTCGGTAATACCTGCCAGCGCCGCCAGTTCCGGACGCATGACCTGACCATTTACCGGGCACGCCTGCCAGGACAGCAGCCAGAGTCGCAAAGCGGTCTTCTGTGCGCGTTGCCCCCAGGCCTGCAAAAACGCGCTGACCGTGTCCAGACACGCCCATTGCGCGGCGGCAAGGCTTTGCTCGTTGACCACCCCGGCAACCGAGAGTGGCAAGGCATGCAGCCAGTCGAGTTCGGTCGCCGCCTGCCCACTCTGATCAAGTTCGGCGATCAATCGGCTAAACGCCAGCGGGTCCAGTGGATCGAGCTCATAACGGTTCGGGCCAAGCTGCTGATAGCCATTACCGGCCTGCACCTCGATGACGTGCCGATAAACGCCCTGCAGGCTGCCAAGCAGTGCGGCATCAATGCGCTCGTGACTGCACACCACCAGCCTGTCGCGACGCTCGCCAATCGGTTGTGTGCCCAGACGACGCACCCGCTGCCACTGACGCTGATAAAACCAGTCCGCCATCGGCTGGCGCTCAGCGGTTTGCGGCGGCTGCGGCTCGACAGCGGCGGATGGCTTGAAGCGGAAGGTCTGCAAGTCGAACGCCGAGGGCGGCAAGTTCCACGGTGGCGGTGCCGAACGCGTCGCCACCTCGATACTGGCTCCCGCGTACCAGGCTTCCAGCAACGCCTGCGGCGAGTGTTCACTGGCCTTCAGACGCACGTCCGAGACCGTCACCCGTTTGATCGAAGAAGGTTGCAAGCGCAGCGTGTGACCCGGCTGGCAGATCACCGCAAAGCGCCAGGGCAACGCGCGCCGTCCGTTTTGCAGGTAACGCAGCAGTGCGGTCTGTTGTTCGGGAAAGGTATTGAGCCACGCATCGATTGCCGCGACGTCCCGCTCCAGCGCTGTACGGCTGTGCGCCGACAGCAGCAGGCACGGCGGGCATTCCTCGGCGCTGTCTGCCTGCGATGGCGGCGCGCCGACAATCACATGCGCGTTGGTGCCGCCGATACCGAAACTGCTCACCCCGGCCAGCCGCCGACGGCCTTCGGGCCATGGCCGTGAGGTGGTGGGTATGTAGATCGGTGAGTGCTGCAGGTCGATTTGCGGGTTGATCCGGGCAAAGCCCAGATTGGGCGGGATCACACCATGAAATACCGCAAGCGTCGCACGAATCAGCCCGACTACACCCGCCGCCGCGCCCAGATGGCCGACCTGGCTTTTCACTGAAGCCAGAGCGCAACTGGCAGCGGGCGTTGCACCGAACGCCTTGCTCAGTGCCGCCACTTCAATAGGGTCGCCCAGCAGCGTGCCTGTGCCGTGGGCCTCGATGTAGCCCATGTCAGCCCCTGTGACACCCGCCTTGCGCAGGGCCTCGCTGATCACCGCGCTCTGCCCCGCCACCGAAGGCGCGGTGTAGCTCATCTTGGCCCGGCCATCGTTGTTCAGCGCAGAGGCCTCGACCAGCGCATAGATTCGGTCGCCATCGGACTGGGCGCGGGCCATCGGTTTGAGCACCACCACCCCATAGCCGCTGGCCCCGATGGTCCCGCTGGCATCGTCACTGAAAGGACGGCACAGCCCGTCACGAGAGAAAATGTGTTGCGGGCGATAACGGTAGCCATTCGTCAGAGTCGGGTCGACGAGCACCCCGGCGGCCAGCATTACATCACTGTCGCCCTGGCGCAGCATCGCCGCCGCAAGGTGCACGGCAATCAGCGAACTGCCGCACGCTGCCTGAACACTCAGCGCCGGGCCGCCGAGGTCCAGGTGGTACGCCGCCTTGGTGGCCAGAAAGTCCTTGTCGTGGTGCAACGCCATCTGAAAGCCGTCCGGCAGATCACCCTCGGCGGTTTCACGCAGCATCTGCTGGAAATACGTGGTTTCGCCGCAACTGGCGATCAGGCCAATGCGTGGGCCGTCGGCTGTGGGCGTGATTGCAGCATGTTGCAGCGCCTGCACACAGCCCATCAACAGGTGCCGCTGTTGCGGGTCCATCAGCCGTGCTTCCTGAAGGCTGATGCCGAAGTATTCCGGGTCGAAATCCAGCATTCTCGCCAATTGACTACGCGCGCCGACCAATCCATCGGCGGCGTCGAACAGCTCGATGCCCAACTGGTTTCCCTGGACCATTGCCCAGAACTCGGCAAGGTTGCCCGCCCCCGCCACATTCACCGACATGCCGATGATTGCCATCGGCTGTTCGTCAGCTTCGGGCCCTTGCGTACGCGCCACCGAGACCGATGGGGAGGCCGAAAGGTGCTGCGCCAGACGGCGCACGGTGACATGTTCGAACAGCGCTGCCATCGCCACTGGTTGTGCCAGTTGTTCGTTGAAACGGGCATGCAGGCGCATCAGCCCGAGGCTGGTGGCACCGGCCTCGAAGAAGGTCTGATCAAGCTCGATATCACGGCCGATGACCGCCACGAACAACTCGCTCAGTTGCTGTTCAAGCGCGCTCAGCGGCACTTGCGCAAGTGCACTGCGACGCCGTGGCAGTGCCTCGCCCACTGAACCCAACGCCTTTCGGTCGATCTTGCCGCTGGGCGTACGCGGCCAGGCATCGACACAGCGGTATTCGTCGATACGCACATGCGCAGGCAAGTGCAGCGTGACCTGGCGATCCAACTGCTGCACGTCAGGCGGCGTGCCTTTGACCTGCAACCAGGCCACCAGACGCGGCGGCTCGCCGTGCATGGCCACCACCGCATTGCTTACCTGAGCGTCCTGCATCAGTGCGGCTTCGATCTGCCCAAGCTCAAGACGCTGGCCACTGACCTTGACCTGTTGGTCGTCACGGCCAAGGTAGTGCAGGCAGGCATCGGCATCAGCCCGGGCGAGGTCGCCGGTGCGATAGAACAGCATGTTGCCCTCGGGCTGCGGCAACTCGACAAACCGCGCGGCATTCAGCGCCGGGTCGGCCAGGTAGCAGCGCGAAATCATCGGCCCCGCGACCAGCAGATACCCCCGGCTGCCACCTGGCACTGGCTGGTCGTGTTCGTCCACCAGCAGCAGCCGCGCGTTGTTCACCGCCAGCCCGATAGGCGCTCGCAGTGGCCAGTCCTGAACCGCCGCTGGCAAACGCCAGGCGCTGACCACGTGGGTTTCGGTCGGCCCGTAATGATTGAACAGACGCGCCTGCGGCATGCCACCAAACCAGCTGCGCAGTGCATCGGTGCAGAGCAGTTGCTCGCCGGCCGTGATCACCTCACGCAACGCCTGCGGGTAAACGCCCTGGCTGACTGCCGTCTGCGCCAAGTGCTGCAAGGCCACGCACGGCAGGAACAACCGCTCGATGCGCGCTTGCTGCAGATAACTCAACAATGCCTGGGCATCCTGCCGCCAGCGTGGGTTGATCAGGTGGTAGCAGCCACCGCCGCAAAGCGTGCTGAAAATCTCCTGAAACGACACATCGAACGACAGCATGGAAAATTGCAGGGTCACCGACCTGGCTGGCAACTGACCTTGGTTACGCTGCCAGTGCAACAGGTTGCAGAGGGTTCGGTCCGGTACCTGAACGCCTTTCGGCGTACCCGTCGAGCCGGACGTGAACAGCGTGTACAACGGTCGCTCGCCCGCGTGACGGCGACGTTCGAATGACCGTGGCGCAGCGCTCAGGTCGACCCGATGACGGGCCACCCGACCAGCGCTCAGTTCATCCAGTGCCGCCTCGGTGGCTGTGCTGTACAGCAGGCAACACGGTTGTGCCTGCTGCATGACCTGACGCTGCACCGCCAGCGGATAGCCAGGGTCCAGCGGCACGGCCGTGAGGTTGAGTCTGGCCAGCGCCAGCAAGGCCACGATGTGCTCGACCGACGCTTCGAGGTACAGCACCACTTGCTGCGGTGCGTCATACCCTTCCGGTAATGGGCATTGCTCGACCAGGGTCGCCGCCAGCGTGTCGGCCAGCGCATCCAGTTCGGCATAGCTGATACGCTGCTGATCCGCGACCAGTGCCAGGGCATCCGGTGTGCAATTGACCTGATGTTCGAACCAGTCGGCCAGGGTGCCGAATGGCGCCGCATCGCTGCCACCCTGACTGGCGGGCGGCAGGCTGAAGCGGTAAGGCGTGAGCAGATCGTCAAGGATGGCCGCGGGTTTTTCCAGGAGCAGATCAAGGCCCTGTTGAAACACCTGGTTGACGGCGGTCATTTGCGCGGCGTCGAAATAGCTGCACTGGTATTCCCACCAGCATTCCAGCTGTGAACCGGCATCGACCACTGACAAAGTCAGCGGGCATTTGGCCTGCACGGTCTCGGTGAGTTCGAACGTCGCTCGCAAGCTGGTACGAGCGAGTCTGGCGTAGTCGGTGTTTTCCAGCACGAACATGAAATCGAACAACGCACTGCTCGACGACAGCCGCAGGTCTTCGACCAGATCAGCCAGGGCGACGTCCTGCAAGGCCAGCACCTCGCGCACTGTGCCAGTCTGGCGGTGCATCTGCTGGTCGAGCGTCATGCTGTTGTCGAACGCCGTCGGGATCAGCACGGTGTTGGCAAACATGCCGATTGCGTCTTCGAACTCGGTCAATGGACGGTTGGAGACCGGGCTGGCGATTCGCGGCCGTTCGCAGCCGGTCAGCGCGTACACGCTCCAAGCATAAACGCTGAACAACACTTCATAGCGGGTGACGCGTTGCTGGCTGCAAAACCGATCCAGTGCGGCGCTGCGCATGGCACCCAGCGGCTGGCGGTACAGCCGTGCCTGCGGGCCTGGTTCGCGAACCGCCACCAGCGGTGGAGAACATGCTGGCTGCTGGCGATGCAACCCGGCCAAGGCACGGCGCTGGTCGCGATAGCGCGGGTCGACACGCCATTGCCGCTGCCAGAGCGCAAATTCCAGCGTGCCCAGCCCAGGCAAAGGCTCGGCACTCGCCCGCCCGTGCAGCGCATCGTCGTACAGTTGCACCAGATCATCGAACAACAGGTTCATCGACCAGCCATCAATGACAATGTGGTGCAGGTTCATCAGCAAGCGACAGCTGCCATCGGCAAACGGCAATAGCCAGGCCTGGCACAGGGCTGATGTCGCCAGATCGAAGGGTGTATCGAATACCAACGTCGCGAAGCTGCGCCAGGTCTGTTCGCTGAACGCCCCCACAGCAAAGGTGCGGCACAGCACGTCACGCTCGCAAACCTCCTGATACAGCCCGTCGGCCGCGGACACGAAGGCCGTACGTAACCCGCTGTGTCGGGCCAGCAGGCGTTGCACGGCTTCGGCCAACGCAGGCAACTGAATGCCTGCCGCAAGGTGCAGAATGAGCGGCACGTTATAGGCCGTGGCTTGCGGCGTGCGTTGCTGCATCAGCCACAGGCGGCTTTGCTCGGCAGTGGCTGGCGCACGCCCGACCCTGTTGACGGGTGGCGCGGGTGGATAGGCAGACGCAGCGCCCTGTTCATCGCTCAGGCGTTCGGCCAGTGCTGCGAACGATTCGCCCAGCACCGCGCCCAGCATAATTTCGCGTCGCCAGTGCGTGCGGATTGCAGAGCGCAGGCGCATGGCCTTGAGAGAGTCGCCACCACTGCCCAGCCAGTCATCCTGGCTGTTGAGGTCGGGCTGTGCCAACAGCCTGCGGGCCTGGGTCAACAGCCAGTCCAGTGCGGGCGAGTGCTGATCGTCAGGCAGTGAGCAGGCTTGCGGTCGCCAGGGTTTCAAGGGCTGCTCCAGCAGCGCACGCTGATCGACCTTGCCATTGGCAGTCAGCGGCAGACGCTCAAGCAGAAACAGCTGATGCGGGCGCATCCATACCGCCAGGTGTTCACGCAGGTGCTGGTCCAACTCGCGATAGTCCAGGCCTTCGCGTGGCACGATGAACGCCAGCAACTGATGGTCTTCGGCCGTTTGCCTGCGGGTACAGACATGCGCCTGCGCTACCCGCGGATGGTCCAGAATGCGTTGTTCGACCTCGCCCGGCTCGATACGAAAACCGCGCACCTTCACCTGTCGGTCGATGCGGCCCAGGTACTCGATCAGCCCCTCGGCATTGACCCGTACCTGATCGCCGGTGCGGTAATAAAGAGTGTCTGCAGCGTCGAGCGCGGGCAGGCGCACGAAACTGTGTTCGGTCTCTGCCGGACGGTGGCGGTAACCCCGTGCCACCCCGCTGCCACTCAGGTAAAGCTCGCCCGCCTCGCCGACAGCAACCGGTCGCTGTTCCGGGCTCAGCACACGCACGCCTGTGTCAGGCAATGGCCGGCCAATTGGTACCGTATCACCGGTAAAGTCTCGGGCAATGGGATGGCACAGCGCAAAGGTGGTGCATTCAGTGGGACCGTAGGCGTTGAAAATCCGGCAACGGCTGTCGGGATTGGCCTGATACCAGGCACGCACCGCAGCGGCGCTGACTTGCTCGCCGCCGATCAGTACCTGGCGCAGGCTGGCAAAACAGCCAGGGTCATCCGCACTCAGCGTGTTGAACAGCGAAACGGTCATGAACAGGTTATCGACCTGTTGTGTTTCCAGCACTGTGGCCAGCAGCCGTGCGTCCTGCAGGTCTGCGTCGGCAATGATGACGCAGCAACCGCCATTGAGCAGCGGTGCCCACAGTTCGAAGTTACAGGCGTCAAACGCCGGATTGGACAGGCAGCCAAAACGGTCGCCTGCACGAATCTCGATGTAACTGTCGGCCCGGGCCAGACGCAACAGGCCGCGCTCGCCCACTTCCACTGCCTTGGGTGTGCCGGTAGTGCCCGAGGTGTAGAACAGAAAACTCAGCTCGGCGAAGTCATCCGGCACAGGTTGTGGCGGCTGATCAGGGTAATCCAGCAGCGCCTCGACGCTGATGTGCCAGCCACGCAGCGTCGAAACGGCATCAGAATCTTCGCTCAGGGTGACCAGCCCGACACACCCCCCATCGTCCAGCATCAGTTCCCGACGCCGTAGCGGGCTGGCCCGATCCAGCGGCACCACGACGCCCCCCACTTTCAAGGCGGCCATGATCGTCGCCACCCACTGCCAGCCACGCGGCATGCACAGGGCAAGCGGATCACCGCGGCCTGTGCCTTGTGCCAGCAACCCCTTGGCGATGCGCTCACTGGCGCTGGCCAGTTGCGCGTAGGTCAGCCGTACGTGCTGATCGATCACCGCCAGTGCCTCGGGATCGCGTCGCACCTGCTCGGCAAAGCGCGACAGCAGAGTTGCGGGTTGCCGGGCCATACCCTCCTTGTGGCTGCTCATCATTGCGCCTCCTGCGTGTCGAAACGTTGCAATTCCTGCCTGAGCGTCTGCGAGACCCGATGCACCTCGGCACTTTCCAGCATGTCCCAGTGCCCGCCGTGCACCAGCCTGGCTCGATAACCGTTGCCCGCGCGGCGACGCCAGAAGCTGCGCAACTCGTGCAACTGCGCGCGGCTGAAACCTTCACGGGCCTGAATCAGCACGACGCGCCCGGCGTGCGGCTCGCATTCGTAAGCGGCCATGGCCAGGCGGTTGTGGTTGTAGAGGTGGAAATAACGCTCGACCTGCGCGTCTTCGATACCGGGGTACATGCCGTTGAAGCGCACCAGCTTGTCGCGAAATTCAGCCATGTCGACGGTGCCGATCTGTTGCCGAAAGCCTGGGTCATCCGAGCCCTGGGTATCGAGCAGCACCACCGTGACCTGACGATTGCCAGCAGCCGTCAGGCGCCGGGCCATTTCGTAGGCCACCAGACCGCCGAACGACAGCCCGGTGAGTATCAGCGGTTGTGACGTCAATGGCGCGATGCGCCGCAGATAGGCGTCGGCCATCGCTTCGACGCTCGGCTCGGTGCTCTCTCCAGGGTTCAGCCCCGGCGATTGCACGCCGTACACACCGATAGCGTCCGGCAGTTCCTTGGCCAGCGACAGGTAGCAAAACGCCGTGCCGCCCGCCGGGTGAATGCACACCACGTTACGTTGCCCGGCACCACGGCGGAATTCGATCAGGTTGCCCTGTGCCGAAGTCAGGCTGGCCCCGGTACGCAGCCAGCCGCCCAGCGCCTCGATGGTCGGATGGCCGATGATCACACGCACCAGCACTTCGACTGCGAAGGCCCGGCCGATCTCGTAGGCCATCTTGATCGCCGCAATCGATGTCCCGCCAACGTTGAAGAAGTTGTCGCGAATGCCAATCTGCGGCACCAGCAGCAGATCTTTCCAGATCTGATACAGCGTCAGCTCGATATGGTCTCTGGGGCTGCCGAGGTTGACCTGCCGTTCGGCCAGGTCCTGATCGGCCAGTGTCGCGAGAGCCACACGGTCGACCTTGCCATTGACCGTCAACGGCAAGGCGTCCAGCCACAGATAAGCGCTGGGCATGACGGCGCTGGACAGGGTCGTCGCCAAGTGAGCCCGCAGCGCGGACTCGTTCACTGCGCCGTCGGCGACACAGCACGCCACCAGACGCTGGTTCTGCGCGGTATCGCCAACGATCAGTGCCACACTGCTACGGATGCCGGGAAACAAGTCGAGCCGCGCTTCGATTTCACTCAACTCCAGGCGGATGCCGCGCAGCTTGACCTGAAAGTCGTTGCGGCCGAGAAACTCCAGCTGACCGTCCGGACGATAACGCGCCAGATCGCCGCTGCGGTACAACCGGTCACCGGCAACGAACGGGTTATCGATAAACCGTTCGGCAGTGAGCTCGTCCAGCCCCAGATAACCCCGTGCAACGCCGACCCCACCAATGTGCAACTGACCGGTGACCCCGACCGGCACCGGCGCATCACGCTCGTCGAGCACGTAAAAACGGGTGTTGGCGATAGGTCGGCCGATGGGCAGTTGGCGCGGCGGAACCTCTGCGCCAGGCTGCAGCGTCCAGACACTGCTGATCACTGTGGTTTCGGTCGGGCCATAGACATTGTGCAAGCGGGCATGCGGCAGACGCTTCTGAAACAGTCTGGCCACTGCGGGCGACAGCTCCCCGCCGCCACTGAACACATCCTTCAGGGTGTGACAGGCGCTGACCTCTTCGACCTCCAGAAACAGTTGCAGCATGGCCGGGACAAATACCATCGCGGTGACGCTTTGTTCACGCACCACCTGAGCCAGATAACCGGGTTCGAAATGCCCGCCGGGACGGGCGATGACCAGTCGGCCGCCCGTCAGCAGCGGCCAGAAGAGCTCCCAGGCGGAAGCGTCGAAACCGAATGGAATCTTGTGCAGCATGCTTCCGGATTCGCCACAGAACTGCTGACACCAGAGCAGCAGGTTGCTCAGCCCCTGGTGCGTGACCATCGCCCCTTTGGGCAGGCCGGTAGTGCCCGAGGTGTAAAGCACGTACGCCAGATGGTCGGCGTTGACCCTGACACGCTGCGGGTCTGGATTGTCTGGCGAGCATTGAGCCCAGAGCACGGCATCAGCCTGCACATCGAGGATCGGCACCTCGCAGTCTGCACCTTGCAGGGCCTCGCGGAGAATCTTGCGCGTCGGCCCGAGAGCAAGCAACACCACCGGGCAAGTGTCGTCGAGAATATGACGCAAGCGTCCTGATGGATAGTCCGGGTCCAGCGGCACATAGGCGCCACCGGCCTTGAGCACAGCCAATAAAGCCACCGGCAGTTCCAGCGAGCGCTCGATACAGACGGCTACACGCACATCCGGGCCGACGCCAAGGGTGAGCAAGTGCTGCGCCAGTCGGTTGGCCTGGCTGTTGAGCTGGCTGTAACTCAGTGACCGACCTTCGAAAATGACAGCGCACTCATCATCGCGACGCGCTACCTGAGCTTCGATCAGGCGATGCACGCAATCGACAGGCTGCGTCAGCGCTGCCGGGCTGTTCCAGTCGTGCAGAATCTGTTCACGTTCGGCGTCAGTGATCAGCGTCAGTGCGCCAACCGGCTGTTTCGGGTCCAGCGCAACCTGCTCCAGCAGGTGTCGATAATGTCCACTCAGGCGCTCGATGCTGGCCTGATCAAACAGATCAGTGTTGTATTCCACCAACAGGTTCAGCGCACCGTCGCGCTCGACCCATTCGAAGGCCAGGTCGAACTTGGCCGTGGCACTGCCGGTGCCATATGGCGTCATGCTCAGCCCCGGCATCTGCACAGCGGTACCCGGGGTGTTCTGTAGCACCATCATCACCTGAAACAACGGCGAATAACCGGTATCACGCTGTGGGTTGACGGCCTCGACCACCCTGTCGAAAGGCACATCCTGATGGGCGTGGACATCCAGCAGCGTGGCACGTACCTCGCGCAACAGTTCAGCAAAGGTCTGCTGCGCATCGAGACGCTGGCGAATCACCTGGGTGTTGACGAAATGGCCGATCAGAGACTCGATTTCAGGACGGCTGCGGTTGGCAAACGGCGTACCGATGCACAGGTCCCGCTGACCGCTGTGGCGCCACAGCAGCACGGAAAGCGCGCCGATCAACACGTTGAACAGCGTGCCCTGGGTTTGTCTGGCCAGTGCATTAAGACCGCGCAAGGTGCTGCCATCGACTGTCGAGCTGAAGGTCGCCCCAGCGTAACGCTGCACGGTCGGGCGTGGTCGGTCGGCAGGCATGTCGAGCAGCGGCGGCGCGTCGGCCAGCGTGCGCTGCCAGAAAGCCAGTTGCCCCGCCAGCGCCTCGCCGCTCAGACGCTGTTGCTGCCAGCAGGCGTAGTCGGCGTACTGCACCGCCAGCGGTGCCAGACTGGACGCCTGACCGCGCAGAAAATCGCCATACAAGGTGCTCACTTCGTGAAGGATCACCCCCATCGACCAGCCATCGGCGATGATGTGGTGCACGCTGTACAGCCACAGATACTCGTCATCGGCCAGACGCCGCAGCGAAGCCCGCAACAGCGGGCCGCTGGCCAGGTCGAATGGCGCTTTGGCCTCCCGATCGACAGCCATTCCGACCTGCACTTCACGCGCCTCTGGCGACAGGTCACGCAGGTCGACCTTCGGCATCGCCAGCGCCATCACCGGGTGCACGATCTGCCGTGGCTCGCCGTCCACACTGGCAAACGTGGTGCGCAGCATTTCGTGGCGCATGATCAATTCGTTCAGCGCCTTTTCCAGCACCGGCACATCCAGCGTGCCCTTCAGCAAGATCGCAGTGGGAACGTTATAGAACGCATTGCCCGGTTCCATCTGGTCGAGAAACCACAGCTGGCGTTGCGAAAAGGACAGCGGCAGCGCCGTTAGCCCGACAGCACGACGGGGGATCGCCGCCGGGTCGGTGCCGCTCAGCAAAGCGATCAGCTCTGCCTTGTGTTGCTTGAGTGCCTGCAACATCTCGTCATTGAGAAACCCGCGCGGAGCCTTGCAACGCAGTTTTTCGCCGTCCACTTCAAGCACCACGGCATGACGACCGAACAACTCCAGCAATTGATAGGCATTCATATCTCGATCTCCTCCATGTCGCTGGCGTCGTCCGTTTGATCCGCAGCAGAAGCGAACGCCTCGATCTGCGTGCGGCGATGTTCATCAGCAGTGCGCAGGCCGCCCACCATCGAGTAGATCAACTGATGATTCGGTCCCAGTTCGAACAACGCCGACAATTGCTGCTCTTCGAACGAGCCCATGCCGCACAGGCCAAGGCCCTGCTCGACCGCAGTCATGGTCAGCAATTGCGCCATGCCTCCGGCTTCGATATGACAGAAGTCGCGACTGCGCTCGCCATACAGCGGCCGGATTGCGGCCATGTCGGCGATGAAGAACAGCGAGAACGCAGCGTTTTCGAACACCGGACGATTGACGAAGTAGTCGTAGGTGTCCGGGTCCAGCACATCACTGTCGAGCCTCAGCAGGCGGTGCTGAACCGGGTCGTAGTAATAGGCACCCGCTGCGACACCGGTTACCCGCTGCGGCTTGACGTACAGGTAGCTCTGGATCGGGTACAGACCGCCTGCGGACGGAAACTGGTATTTGACCTCTCCATCCAGTTGCCCCTGCGCCAGGCTGGCCAGCAACCCTGCAAAGGCTGCGGTCGGGATCGGCTGGGTAGCGAACTGGCGTACCGAGCGGTAATCGCTGAAGCGCCGCGCCAACGCCGGGTCATCCGGGCGCGCAAGGTCCAGCGCCGGAACCTGCGCGTTGAAGGATCGACGCCCGCGCTGGTCGGCCTTGAAGCGCGCCCGCTGCTGCGGATCTTCAATCACCTGCTCGGGCGCAGCTGCCCGTTGCCGGACGCTGTCGACCACGCTGCCATCGGCCAGAGTCTGGCGGTACATGCCGAGCAGATTGAGCAGGGTCGGCTGCGCCAGCAATTGCGCAACGTTGGGGCGGAACTGCAGCTCGCCAGACAGCGCATTGCTGATCCTGACAATGTCGATCGACGTTGCGCCCAGGTTCAGCAGATTGGCGTCGGCAGCAATCGAAGGACGCTTGAGCACGCCCTGCACAATCGTCACCAGTTGTTGCTCCTGTGGCCCTTCGACTTCAAGCGCGGGACCTGACGCCTGAGCCTGCGTTGGTTCCGGCAGGCGTTTCTTGTCGACCTTGCCGTTGGCCGACAGCGGCCATTCCTGCACGAAGGTAAACGAGCTCGGCACCATGTAGGCGGGCAACTTGTCTGCCAGGTACTGGGCAAAATCACTGGCCTGCAACGAGGGATCGGCCTTGAGTACGTAGCCCGCAAGACGCTTCTCGCCCAGCGCTTCGCCCAGCACCCGCACCACAGCGCTTTGCACGCCGGGATGGGGCGATTGAGCGCAGCTTCGATCTCGCCCAGCTCGATACGATGCCCCTGAACCTTGACCTGAGTGTCTTCCCGACCGAGAAACTCGATATTGCCATCGGGCAACCAACGGCCCAGATCGCCAGTGCGATACAGACGCTCGCCGGTCAGCGGGTGAGCGAAGAAGCTCCCGGCACTCAGGGTTTCATCGCGCCAATAGCCCTTGGCCAGACCGATACCGCCGATATACAACTGACCGGCCACCCACGTCGGGCGAACCTGCAACGCATCATCCAGCACATAGAAGCGCTGGTGATCCATTGCCTTGCCGTAGGGAATGCTGCGCCAGTTGGGATCGACCTGTTGCAACGGATACAGGATCGACCAGATGGACGCCTCGGTCGCCCCGCCCAGGCTGATCAGCTGCAAGGTCGGCTGCAACGCCCAGGCGCGTTCGGGCAGCGTCAGGGGAATCCAGTCGCCCGACAGCATCGCCACCCGCAGGCTCGACGGCAATGCACTGCGCTCGCCTTCGGCATACTCCAGCAACATGCCGAACAAGGCTGGCACCGAGTTCCACAGGCTGACCTGATGCCGCTCGATGAGCCCCAGCCAGTGCGCCGGGTCGAGGGCCTGCTGCGGTTCGAGCAGCACCACCGCCGCGCCAGCGGCCAGCGTGCCGAAGAAGTCATAGACCGACAGGTCGAAACTCAGCGACGAAACCGCCAGCACCCGGTCCGCAGCGCCGACGGCAAAGCGCCGGTTGATGTCGAGCAACGTGTTGACCGCGCCGCGATGATCGATGACCACGCCCTTGGGCATGCCGGTCGAGCCCGAGGTGTAGATCACATAGGCGAGGTCGTCTGGCGTGAGGTCTACAGCGTGCAATTCAGGCTGATCGGAAATGGCATCGCCGGAAATGACCGGGTCGGTCACGCTGATGACCTTGACCTGCTCGGGCCATTCGATGCGTTGCAACAGTGCAGGCTGAGTCAGGGCCAGACTCGCTTCGGCACGCTGCAAAATGTGCTCCAGACGCTCTGTCGGCAACGCCGGGTCGAGCGGCAGGTAGGCACCGCCTGCGTACTGGATCGCCAGGGTTGCGACGACCTGTTCCCAGCCACGTTCCATGACCACAGCGACCAGCCTGTTGGGCACCACGCCCATACGCTGAAGCCGCGCCGCCAGATGCCGCGCTTTGGCTCGCAGCTGTCGATAACTCAACTGGCGCTGCGTGCCGATCACCGCCAGCGCGTCCGGGGCAGCAAGCGCCTGACGGTCGAACAATTCGTGCATCAGCGCCGAGTCGACAGGACTGGCATCGGGCACAGGCAAGCGTGCCAGCGATATCAGCTGCGCGGTGTTGGCGCTCCAGGCATCCGGCGCCAGCAGACGGTCCAGCAGCGCGTTGTAGGCGACGAACATCTGCTCGATCATGCCCACCGGAAACAATTCGTCGATGCTGTCCCAGTTGAACAGCAGGCGCCCTTCCAGCTCCAGCAACGTGTGGTCCAGCCACACCTGCGGGGTCTGGGTGATGCTGTGCATGTGCTCGGCGTTCAGGGCGTCGGCCAGATTGAATTCGGCCAGTTCCGGTGCGGCCTCCGACAGGGTGCTGTTGAAGACAACCGGCATGGCGGTCTGCTGCACACCACGGGCCTGGGACAGCTCGCGCAGTACCCGGACCCCGCTGACCACTGAATGGTCGATGTCTTGCCACAACCTGGCCTGCACGGCACGCGCCTTGTCAGTGAAGCTGGCTGCCGCTTCAAGGCTGACTTCGAGCAAGATCAGCGAGGTGAAGTCGCCGATGATGTCATCGACATCCGCGTGCAAGGGCATGCGATTGAACAGCGGCAGACTCAAAGTGAAGCGCGGCTGTCGACTCCACAGCGCCAGCACTTCACTGAACGCGGTCAGCAGCATCACCGACGGCGTCACGGCAAATTGTCGGGCCAGCTCCTTGAGTCGCGACCACTGCTGCACCGACAGTTCGCGATCGCGGCGGGTAAAGTGCGGCTGGCTGATGCTTTCCGGCTGACACACCAGCGGCAGGTCCGGTGCGGGCGCCAGCGTAGCGACCTTCTCGCGCCAGTAGCCCAGCGCCTGTTCGTAGCGGCGGTCACTGCGCAAGCGCTGTTCGGCCAGCACGTAGTCGCGAAAGGTCAAGCCCGGCTCAGGCAGTTGCAACTGCGGGTCGGCATAAAATGCCATCAGTTCGCGCGCCAGAATCTGCGTACTCGCCGCGTCGACGATCAGGGCATCAAGGCTGATGTGCAGATGGCTGATGCCGTCATCGAGCAACGACAGACTGAACTCGAACAATGGCCAGCGACTGGCGTCCAGCACCTGATGGGACTGACGTTCGCGGGTCTCTTGCAGGGCCTGCTGCGCAGCGGCGACGGGCAAGCCGCGCAGATCACTGCGTGGCATCCGATACGTCGGTACGCTCTCCAGAACCTGCTGCGTGCCGTCGCTGCGAAACACCACGCGCAGCATGTCATGCCGCTGGATCATGCGGTTCAGCGCCTGCTCGAAACGTGGCACGTCGAGGCCGGGAATGCGCAGCTCTTCGTAGCCGTGGGCACTGACACCGCCGAGGCTGACCGAAGACTCGCGGCCAAACCAGTACGCTTGCTGGATATCGGTCAATGGAAAGGGTGCGTAACGTGCGCCGCGGTCAGCTTCAATCGGGGTAAACGGCGTTTCAACCGAATGACCTTCGCCACGCCCGAGCCGTACCTGCTCTGCCAGATCCACCAGCACCGGCGTCTTGAACAGACTGCTCAGGGACAACTGCGCGGCCATGCGCTGGTTGATCATGTAGACCATCCGCGTGGCCAGCAGCGAATGCCCGCCCAAGTCGAAAAAGTTATCGTGGAGGCCGACCTGCTCGCATTTGAGCACCTCGGCCCAGATCTGCGCCATCTGCCGCTCGGTCTCATCACGCGGGGCCACGTAAGTGCTTGCGTTCTGGCGCTCTGGCGCAGGCAGGGCTGGACGGTCAAGCTTGCCGTTGCGGGTCAGTGGCAGTTGCGCCAGAGAAACCCAGGCGGTCGGGACCATGTGTTCCGGCAGGTGGCGCTGCAGCCCGGCGCGCAGGGTTTCAGTACTTGCCAGGCCCACCACGTAAGCCACCAGACGCTGGTCGCCCGGCACGTCTTCGCGCAGCAGCACGACCGCTTCCTGCACGCCCGGCTGCTGTTGCAAAAGGCTGTCGATCTCGCCAAGTTCAACGCGAAAGCCGCGCAGCTTGACCTGCTGGTCGATCCGCCCCAGATACTGCACGTTGCCGTCGGCGTGAAACCGCGCCAGGTCACCGCTGCGGTACATGCGCGCGCCAGGCTGCGGATCGAACGGGTCCGGCAGGAAGCGTTCGGCGCTCAACGCCGAACGATTCAGGTAGCCACGGGCCAGACAGGTACCCGCGATGTACAACTCCCCGGCCACGCCGACCGGCACCGGGTTCAAGTCGCCGTCCAGCACGTACAGACGCGCATTGGCGATGGGCCGGCCAATCGGTGGCGCGTCCGGCCACTGTCCGGCTTCGTCACAGTTCAGGCTGAACTGGCTGACCACATGGGTTTCGGTCGGGCCGTACTGATTATGCAACTGCGCGCCGCCAAGGCCGCAAACAAAGGCACGCAGTTCGTCATTGATCAGCAACGCCTCGCCGGCCGTGACGATTTCACAGCCATACGCCGGACGCGCGGCATCGGCCTCGCTGAGACCGGCCAGTTGCTGGAGCACGGCAAAGGGCAGAAACGCCCGTTGTACGCCTTCGGCCACCAGCGTCGGGCGCAGTGAAGCGAGGTCCTTGCGAGCAGTTTCGCTCATCAGCACCAGGCTGCCGCCCTGACACAAGGTGCTGCAGATTTCCTGAAAGGACACGTCGAAGTTCAACGAGGCGAATTGCAACACCCGTTGCGAAACAGGTGCCTGTTCCAGTTGCCAGGCGATCAGATTGTCCAGCGCGGCACGGCTGTGCGCTACGCCCTTGGGCCGCCCGGTCGAGCCGGAGGTGTAGAGCACATAAGCCAGATTGCCGGGGCTGACGGGCACGTGTGGATTGCAATCCGAACACTGCGCCCACTGCTGCGCATCCACGTCCAGGCAGCAGATCGACAGCGTGTCGCGCAGCTGCGGCAGGTCTGCGCGCAGGGAGGCCTGAGTCAGCAGCAGGGTCGGTGCGGCGTCACCGAACATGAACGCCAGCCGCTCGGCCGGGTACGCGGGATCGAACGGCACGTAAGCGGCACCGGCCTTGAGAATGGCCAGCAAACCGATAACCATCTGCGGCGAGCGCTCCAGACACAAACCCACACGTTGCTCGGGCTTTACACCCTGCTGGATCAGGTAATGTGCCAGCCGGTTGGCAGACTGATTCAGCTCGGCATAGGTCAACGCTTGCTCATCGGCAAGCAACGCCACGGCATTGGGCACGCGCTGCACGATAGCCTCGAAGCGCGTTACACAATCGGGCTGCCGCGAGGTGTCGCGTTCAGTGCGGTTCCAGTCATGCACAATCTGGCGATGTTGCTCGGTGTTCAGCAAGGCGACCGTCGCAAGGGGCTGTTCGCTGTCCTCGACCATCTGCGTCAGGATGCGGCGCAAGTACTCGCCCATCTGCACCACGGTCTCGGGCTCATAAAGGCCCGAAGCATATTCCAGACCGCCGACTATTTGCCCGTCACGCTCGCTGAGCGCCAGTTGCAGGTCGAATTTGGCCACTGGCTGACTGCTTTGCAGCACGCTGACGTCAAGTCCGGACAACGTCAGGTCCGAATCCTGATGCTGTTCCCAGGCGAACAGCGCCTGAAAGACCGGGCTGTAAGCCAGACTGCGCGGCGGGTTGAGCACTTCCACCACCTGATCGAACGGCAGGTCCTGATGTTCCTGGGCCGCAAGCGCGACGTGAAGCGCCTGTTGCAGCCAGCTCGCCACTGTCGGGTTGGCGGAGCGGGTCATGCGCAAGGCCAGGGTGTTGACGAAGAAACCGATCAAGCCCTCCAGCTCTTGCTGGCTGCGGTTCGCCGAAGGCACACCGATAACCACATCGTCCTGCCCCGACAGGCGCATCAACAACAGCGACCAGGCGGCCAGCAGGTTCATGAACAGCGTGGTGCCTTGTTGCGTTGCCAATGCGCGCAGGCGTGCGCTCAGCGCACGGTCAAACACCAGCGGCACGAAGCCGCCACGGTAATTCTGGACCGCTGGACGTTTGTGATCGGTAGGCAACTCCAACAGTATCGGCGCACCGCTCAACGTTTCACGCCAGTAACGTCGCTGCGCTTCCAGCACTTCGCCAGACAACCACTGGCGTTGCCAGACTGCGTAATCCACGTACTGGATCGACAGGGGCGGCAATGGGTCGGCGTGTTTGTGGAGGGCTGCTTCGTACAACACCCCCAGCTCACGCGTCAGCACGCCCATCGACCAGCCATCCGAAATGATGTGGTGCTGGGTCAGCAGGAGCACGTGATCGTCTTCGGCCAGCTTCACCAGGCTGACGCGCATCAGCGGCCCGACCGCCAGGTCGAACGGCCTGCTGCCCTCCTCGCCCATCAGCTCAGGCAGACGCGCCTGGGCATCAGGCTCGCCATGCAGGTCGATGATCGGCAATGCAGCAATCGTCCCCGTCGCAGCAACCCGCTGCCGCCCCTCACCCTCGACGGCGATGAACGTGGTACGCAACGCCTCATGGCGGGCCACCAGCCGGTTGAAACTGCTTTGCAGTGCAGCCACCTGCAACGGTCCGCGCAGGCGCAGATTCAACGGCATGTGATAGGCCGCGTTGCCACCCTCCATCTGCGCCAGAAACCACAGCCGCTGTTGAGCAGACGACAACGCGTGTGCGCCGCAACGCTCTATGACTGTGATGGGCGGACGAGCGCTGCCTGAAGCGCTGCTCAGTTGCTCAGCAAACTGCCGCAGCACGGGGGCGGCAAACAGCGCAGCCGGCGACACGTCCAGACGCAATGTCTGCCGAACCTTGGCCAGCACGCGCATCACCAGCAGCGAGTGGCCGCCAAGCGCAAAAAAGTGATCCTGACGACCGACCCGCTCCACGCCCAGCACCTCGGCCCAGATAGTCGCGAGTGTCGTTTCCAGCGGGCCCTGAGCCGCCTCGAACGCGTGTTGATCGAACGCATCGGCACCCGGTTCCGGCAATGCACTACGGTCCAGCTTGCCGTTGGCGGTCAGCGGCAGCGCGTCCATGCGCACGAACGCTGCGGGGATCATGTAGTCCGGCAGGCTGAGTTGCAGGTGCTGGCGAAGGCTTTTCGGCGTCAGCCCTGCATCAGCCTGTTCGCGAAAGTAGGCGACCAGCCTGGGCACACCGACGCTGTCCTCACGCAGCACCACCAGGTTGTCACGCACGCCGGTAACTTCGGCCAGACGCGCCTCGATTTCACCCAGCTCCAGACGCAGACCACGCAGCTTGGCCTGCGAGTCATTACGCCCGAGAAATTCCAGGTTGCCGTCTGCGCGATAACGCGCCAGGTCGCCGGTGCGGTACAAGCGCTCACCGGCCACGAACGGGCTGTCGACAAAGCGTTCAAGGGTCAATTGCGGCAAGTTCAGATAACCGCGTGCGACACCTGCGCCGCCGATATACAGCTCCCCCGTAACACCTGGAGCAACCTGTTCGCCAAACGCATCGAGCAGGTAAATCCGCGTATTGGCCAACGCCCGCCCGATGGGCAGCACCGCATCAACGTGGCTGTTGCTATCGAACTCAAAACAGGTGCTGTCGATGCTTGCTTCAGTGACCCCGTAGGCCTGAACAATCTGCACGCGCTCGCCACACAGCCTGCGCAGTTGCCGCGCGCTATGGGCAGTCCAGATGTCCGATCCGCAGACCACCGTGCTCATGAACGACAGATTGCGCCCCGTCTCCTGCGCCCAGACCAGCAACGGGTTGAGCACCGCAGGCACGAAGTCCGCAAAATCGATGCGCGCCTCGCTCAACAAGCGATACAGCGCGGGCGGGTCCATCAGCGTGTCGCGCGGGCACAGAACAAGCGTGCCGCCAAAGCCCAGTGCGCGAATCAGATCGGCGCTGAACACATCGAAGGAAAACCCGGCCATTTGCAGGTGATTGAGGGGGTTGTGCAGTGCGTATAGCCGCTCCCATGCAGCGCTTACCGCCATCAGCCCGCGATGCTCGACCATGACGCCCTTGGGTGTGCCGGTCGAGCCCGAGGTGTAGATCACATAAGCCAGATGACGCGACGTGAGCCCGACCGCATGCGGGTCCGGATTGTCTACCGGCTGCGCTGCCCACAGCCGGGTATCGGCCAGATCAAGCAGCGGCGCTAATGCCGCACCACCCTCAAGCGCTGCCAACAACGCCGGACGCGCAGCTGCATGGCTCAGTAGCACGCGCGGTGCACTGTCCGCCAGCATGTGTGCCAGACGCGCTTTTGGGTAAGCGGGGTCGAGCGGTACATAAGCGCCGCCCGCCTTGAGTATCGCAAGCACGCCGACCAGCATGTCCAGCGAGCGCTCCAGGCACACACCGACGCGCACATCCGGTCCGACGCCGAGGCTGCGCAGGTAATGGGCCAGACGGTTGGCCTGGGTATTGAGCGTCGCGTAGTCAAGCGCGCCCTGTTCGAAGCGCGCGGCTATGGCGTCGGGATTGCGCCGCACCTGAGCCTCGAACAGGCCGTGTACACACCGGTTTTCGGCAAAGGGTTGCTCTGTATCGGGATGAGCGAAGCCCGTCCCGCGCGAGGAAGATTTGTCGACCATCAGGAACCACCGTCCGTGAGCAGATTATTTTTATGAACGGACAGAGGCACAGAGCGTCCCGCCCGTCAGGCACGGCATAGGAAATGCCGGATGTACCTTGAGACTCAGGGAGAAGGTGCGGCGCGTGCTCTTGCGCTCACGTCATGACCAGACATGGAAGCGCTTGGGGGGATCGCAGAGAAATGACGGGCGAACGCGGCAAGGCGCGACTCGCATACAGAAAGGGGGGTGGCTGGCTCGTTGACGAGACTGATCGCTCTGCCCTTGGAACTGACGTTTGCATACCGCGTGACCAATTGAAACCTCATCTTCCGTTTGAGGGTCAACGACGGGGAACGGCCTGCGCCGGGTGTCAGCGCCAAGGTGGACCCGATCGGCTGCGACTGCGGGGTTGTAGACCCATGGCAATCATTGACGCTGGGTTTTTGGCCCTGAGCGCCCGGGATAATAACCATGATTTTTGGCAGTGAGGCAAACAAAAAGTTACAAACCCCCAAAGTGTCCGTCAAACGGCACTGCTGCGCGAACCAGACATCTGTTTAAAACTCAGCGTGCGGTTAAGACTTTTCCCGCCTCCGGGTGCAATACTCAACGCTTGAGTCAGACGAATCCTGCTTTTATGACCCTTACTTACCGACGACTGACACCGACCGATGCAGTGGCTTATCGCGCGTTGATGCTTGAGGCATATGATCGCCACCCGGACGCCTTTACCTCAGATGTGAAAGAGCGTGAAACGCTGCCTGGCGAATGGTGGGAAAACAGGCTGGATAACAGCAATGCGTCGACCGAAGCAGTGTTTGCCGCCGTCGAAGACAACAAACTGCTGGGCGTAGCCGGGTTGTCCGTTGAAACCCGAAATAAGGCCCGGCACAAGTCAACCTTGTTCGGGATGTACGTGCCTCAGGCTCACAGAAACAGAGGCATTGGTTACCAATTGATGTGCAGCGTGCTCGAGCATGCCAGATCCCGTCCTGAGCTTCTGGTCGTACAGCTCACCGTCACGCAGGGTAATGCCGCAGCACAGGGGCTTTATGAGCGCGTGGGCTTTGTGACCTTTGGCGTTGAACCGCTTGCAGTTGCCGTAGGCAGCCGGTTCGTCTCCAAGGTGCATATGTGGAAGGATTTACGGGAGTAAGTTATCCCCTAGCCATTATCTGCGCTCAGCATCCGAGCGCCTCGGCTGCGTCGGTCAGAGAGTCGACAATAACGTCCCAGTCCTGTTCGGCAGTAAGGTCAGACGTCTGGCCTGGCCCGTGCTCGGACGGGCGTCGGACAAATACCGTCTTGAAGCCATTCGCACGGGCTGCCGCCAGGTCGGAGTTATGCGCAGCCACCATCGCGACTGCTTGCGGGGCCAGGCCCACGGCGTCTGCCGATTTCAGGTAGGTCTGCGGCATTGGTTTGTAAGAGCCCGCGATTTGCGCGCCGACAATCACGTCCCACGGCAAGCCAGCGAACTTTGCCAGGTTGAGCATGCCGGCAATATGCCCGTTGGAAAGCGTGCCAATCGAGAACCTGCGCTTGAGCCGCGTGAGGCCGGCGACGGAATCGGGCCATGGATCAAGCCGTTCCCACGCCTTGTTGAGCTCAATCAGTTCGGTATCCGGAATGCTGCCGAAGTCTACCTCGTGCCGTGCCAGCACGGTTTCCAGACTCTCCCGGTTGAGCACGTCAAGTGTCACGAAAGGACGCTCACCCGAGCGAACGCGCTGCATGGAAGGCTGGTAGAGCCCGCGCCATTGATCGGCAAAATCGAGGGGGTCGACGTTCACGCCATGACGCAGCAGAAAGGGCGCCGCGGCGCGTGCCACACCACCTCGCCAATCCACAACGGTGCCGAATACGTCGAACCCGAGAAAACCCACCTGTGCAAATCTGGCCATATTATCGCTCCGGTAATGTGTATCGTCGCTTATAGTTCTACACAAGCAGTCGCTCGGAGGACAGTCGTTTCCGGGCAGACATTGCCCTCGTTGAAGAGGTAATGAGTGATATCGAAACCGGTCGGCGACTGGCCAATCAACGATGGATGGAGAATTCATGAACTACGTGAAGCTTGGAAACACAGGGCTGGATATTTCCAGACTGTGCCTTGGGTGCATGACCTTCGGCGAACCTGATGCCGGAACGCATCCCTGGACACTGGGCGAAAAAGCAAGCAGACCGATCATCAAGCACGCCGTCGAGCAAGGCATCAACTTTTTTGACACCGCCAACAGCTACTCGGCAGGCACCTCGGAAACCATCGTCGGAAAGTTGCTGAAAGAGTTCACGCGCCGCGACGAAACCGTGATCGCCACCAAGGTGTTCTTCCCGGCAAACATGTGGGAAGGCTCGACAAGGCCCAACGAGAAAGGGCTCTCGCGCAAAGCCATCATGTCCAGTATCGATGCGAGCCTGACGCGGCTCGGCACTGATTATGTCGACCTGTACCAGATTCACCGCTGGGACTATGACACGCCCATCGAGGAAACCATGGAAGCCCTGCACGATGTGGTCAAGGCAGGCAAAGCCCGATACATCGGCGCCTCGTCCATGTATGCGTGGCAGTTCGCCAAGGCCCAGCAGGTCGCGGTCGCGCACGGGTGGAGCAAGTTTGTGTCCATGCAGAATTATCTGAATCTGGTGTATCGCGAAGAAGAACGCGAGATGATCCCGCTGTGTATCGATCAGGGTGTCGGCCTGATGCCCTGGAGCCCGATGGCGCGTGGCAGGCTGACCCGGCCCCATGGGCAGCAGACCGAGCGGACCAGGACCGACATTTCCGGTCAATCGTTTTACCAGGCGACGGAAAAGGAAGACGGTCGGGTGATCGACGTTGTGGAACAGGTCGCAGCAGAACGGGGTGTGCCGATGGCGCAGGTCGCACTGGCCTGGGTATTGGCCAAACGAGGGGTTTCAGCGCCGATTGTCGGCGCGTCCAAAGCGTCCCAACTGGACGATGCCATCGCCGCACTGGAGCTGGTGCTCAGCGACGAAGAGATCCAACGCCTTGAGGCACCTTATGTACCGCATCTGGTGACCGGATTCGTCTGATCCGCACAGCAGAAACCCGACGCCGGCGAACGTTACAGCGTCGCCGGTAACCTGATGGACCGCAGTCATCCGATAGAACGGTGACCAGCAACGCTTATCTTATGAACACAACATCACAACCCTCGTAACCGTCACACACTTCTGAAATAACACCTGTCTATCTCGCCGCATGCAAATATCTATTGGGCGACCGACCCGCTGCACGGTATTGTCTTGCCATTCGCAATGAATGGCCGTTTGCCAGTGCTTGATTCGACTTTACCCACTTCCCCAGTTCGAGTTCCTTCCATGAAAAATCCGGTTTCTCTGGCTACCCGCATCGGCTTGGGGTTTGCCGCGGTCGTTTCACTGCTCATATTGATCACCGCTGTCGGCATTCAGCGGGTTGGCTTCATCGACAGCACCCTGGAAGACGTTGGAGACAATGCCGCAAAGGTGCAACGCTATGCGATCAACTTTCGTGGCAGCGTGCATAACCGGGCGATCGCCCTGCGCGATGCGGTGCTGGTCAACAATGATCAGGACCTCGCGCTCCATCTGGCAGAGATGACCCGGCTGGAAAAGGACTACATCGATTCGGCTGCACCGATGGATCAACTGTTCTCCAGGCCGACCGTAAGTGCCGAAGAGCGGCAACTGCTGCGTGGCATCAAGGAAATCGAACAGCAGACGCTGGGCTCTACCAAAAGCGTCATTGCCTTGCGCCGTACCGGTGACATCGCCGGTGCCCAGGCCCTTTTGCTGAGCCAGACATCGGGGGACTACAGCGAATGGCTGAAGCGCATCAACGCGCTCATCGACCATGAGGAAGCCTCGATCAGGGTTCAGCTGGATAATGTGCAGGCGACCGCCAGCCAGTTCCGTGGCCTGATGCTGCTGGCAACGGCTTTCGCCGTGCTGCTGAGTATCGTGCTGTCGGTTTTCATCATTCGCTTTGTGAAAAAGACGCTTGGCGCGGAGCCTGTAGAGGTTGCGCAGGCCATTCGAAGATTGGCGGCCGGCGATCTGCAGCAAACCATCACCACCGCGCATCCCGACAGCGTCATGGGCGTACTGAAAACCGCGTTGACTCGTCTCTCGGAAACCATCACAGAGGTGAGGACGGCTGCCCAAGAGGTCAGCCAATCATCCACCGTGCTGTCGGCGGCGTCATCTGCCAACAATACCCAGATCATGGTGCAGACCCGTGAAGCCGAACAGGTGGCGACCGCCATCAGCCAGATGGCCGCCACGGTCAATGAAGTCTCGGGCTATGCAGCACAGGCAGCGGACGCTGCACGTTTGGCAGACAGCGAAGTGGCGACCGGTAACCGACTCGTCGAAGGCACTACCACTGCCATCGAGCAACTGGCAGCCACGCTGACTGAAACAACAAATACTGTGGAGCAGGTGTCCAGGCACAGCGAGCAGATCGAAACGGTGATCGAGGTGATCAACTCGATTGCTTCGCAAACCAATCTGCTGGCGCTTAATGCGGCCATTGAAGCAGCCCGTGCGGGTGAGCACGGCAGAGGCTTTGCGGTCGTCGCCGATGAAGTTCGTTCCCTGGCGAATCGTACCCAGCAGTCGACCCAGGAAATTCAAAACATGATCAGCACGCTGCAAGGCGGTACTGAAACCGCGGCGCAGAACATGCGCGACAGCTGCGAACTGGTCAATCGCGCCGTTGACCAGACACGCAACGCACAAAGTGCTCTGTCCAGAATCAATCAGGAAGTGGGCGCGATCAATCACATGAATGCGCAAATCGCCAGCGCTGCGGTTCAGCAAAGCTCGGTGGCAGAAGACGTTGCCATGAACATCAACAGTATTCACGACTCGACACTCAAGTCCGCCAATGGATCGCAGCAGGTGGCAAGCGCCAGCGAAGAGCTGGCACAGCTTGCAGATCGCCTTACCCGCAAGGTCGCGTTTTTCAAAGCAGGCTGACGGTGTGAGCAGGTATTCGGCGATGGATGCTGCATCGGATGCTGCATCGCCGGATACCTCATTAGCGGCAAATCAGTCTGTGCAAATGACCGACCTGGAGCTACGTATCGCCAGCGCAACGGTGAACATGGACAGCGCGGCACATACCGCACCGATGACGATGGCGGCGGTAAAGCCGGCCCGACCGGACACCACGCCGCCGATGAACGCCCCACCGCCAATCGACAGATTCACCACACAGACCAGTAACGCCTGAACACCCTCCACGCGGTCATTGGAGGCCTCGAAACACCAGATCTGCGTGGTGACGGGGATCATCCCGAAAGCGAACCCCCAGACCAGAATCACCGGCCAGAGCAGCCACGGGTTGCCGACAAACATCAGCAATGCGGTCAACGATCCCAGCATCAGCAGGGTCATGATCAGCACCGAGGACGGCGCGCTTCTGGCTGCCAGGGCTCCCCCGGCCAGATTCCCTGCCACCGCTGCCAGACCGAAGGCGAAGAGCAATGCTCCCAGGGCCTGCCCCTGGATATGCGCGAACTCCTGCACGAAGGGCGCGAGGTAGGTGTAAGCCGCGAAGTGTCCGACGTAGATCAACAGTGCGGCGGCGAACATACGACGAATGCGTTGCTCGCCAGCCAGCGACAGCATCTGACTGATGCCGGCAGAGCGCTCGCCCGGTAACGCCGGTAAAAACGCTGCGATCAACAGCCCTACCGCAACCGTGACCACTGCTGCTGTTTCAAATGCCGCCCGCCAGCCGAAGGCTTCACCGATCAACGTGCCAGCCGGAATACCGGCAACGGTGCCGATCGAGACGCCCGCCAGCACATACGCGGTGGCCTTTACGCCCTCCTTGCCGGGCCTCAAGCGAGGCCCGAGCGAACCGGCAATCGTCCAGAAACCTCCCAGTGCGAAGCCAAGCAGGACCCGGCCGGCAAGCGTCAGCCAGAAGTGCGTCGACAGCGCCACGATCAGGTTGGACGCCAGCAATATCGACAGCAGCCCCAGCAGCAGGCGCTTGCGATCAACATGACTGAACAGGGCAATACAGGAAGGTGCTGAAATGGCCGCGAGGATGCCGGGGACAGCCATCATCAAGCCCGCTTGGCTGATGCTGGTTCCCAGGTCACGAGCAATATCGGGCAGCAGCCCGACAGGGAGAAATTCAGTAGTGACGGTAGCGAATGACCCAAGGGATACACTGCCTACAGCCCACCATGAAGCGGGGTTTATTACGAGGTTTCCAGCAGTTTCAAAACGACTCACAGCGGTTCCAGAATTCG
Organism: Pseudomonas sp. Pme6b; assembly: GCF_058129925.1. Lineage (NCBI taxonomy): Bacteria > Pseudomonadati > Pseudomonadota > Gammaproteobacteria > Pseudomonadales > Pseudomonadaceae > Pseudomonas > Pseudomonas sp. Pme6b. The sequence continues at coordinate 2,167,071 of NZ_CM176704.1, read as the reverse complement.
GGGATGTCAGCAGCTGACCCGTCGGGCCAGCGCGTGGATGCGCGTAACCCTACCGTGTAAAGCCTTGACGAAGCCACCTTGCGAGAGAAATTCTGTGTCAACGACCCGCGATAATTTCTGCGGAAACTGGCTATCAGGCCGATGCTCTGCGTCGAGGTTTCGTGGGTGACGCAGAGCGTCACGAAAGGCGTTCCCATGCAGAGCATGGGAACGCTCACTCAGGCAGTCGTGACCTACTTGTTGCGGGTCACTCTCCAGACGGTGTTGGCCAGGTCGTCGGCGATGATGAGCGCGCCCTTCGGATCAACCGTCACGCCTACCGGCCGCCCGCGAGTCTTGCCATCAGCACCACGGAAACCCGTTGCGAAGTCCACCGGTTCACCCGCAGGACGTCCATTGCTGAACGGCACAAAGATGACCTTGTAGCCAACCGGATTATCGCGGTTCCAGCTGCCGTGCTCGCCAACGAAGACGCCGTCAGCGAACTTGTCACCCATGGCCGGGATGGAGAAATCCACACCCAGAGCGGCAACGTGCGAACCCAGGCTGTAATCCGGCTTGATCGCCGCAGCGACCTTGGCCGGATTCTGTGGCTGGGCACGCGTGTCTACGTTCTGGCCCCAATAGCTATACGGCCAGCCATAGAACGCGCCCTCCTTCACCGAGGTCAGGTAATCGGGAACCAGGTCCGGGCCCAACTCGTCACGCTCATTGACCACCGTCCACAACTGCCCGGTATCCGGCTGAATCGTCAACGCGGTCGGGTTACGCAGACCGGTCGCATAAGGCTTGTGGGCACCGGTTGCGGCGTCGATCTGCCAGACCATCGCGCGATCGATTTCGACTTCCATGCCACGCTCGGTCACGTTGCTGTTCGAGCCGATGCCAACGTACAGGGAGCGACCATCAGGGCTGACAGTCAGTGCCTTGGTCCAGTGGTGGTTGATCGCCGAAGGCAGATCGGTAACCTTGACCGGCTCACCGCTGGCCCTGGTCTGACCGTCCTGATAATCGAAGCGAACCAGCGCGTCCTGATTGGCCACGTACAGCTTGCCATCGGCAAACGCCAAGCCATAAGGAGCATTGAGGTTTTCGGCAAAGACTGTCTTTAGCTCGTACTTGCCGTCACCGTCCGCGTCGCGCAGCAAGGTCAGGCGATTGCCGCCTTTGACCTTGGTATTGCCCTGGGCTTTGATGACGCTGGCAATCACATCCTTGGGCTTGAGCTTGGCAGCACTGCCGCCGCGACCTTCGGCGATGAGGATGTCGCCGTTCGGCAACACGAGGGACTGGCGCGGAATGCTCAAGTCGGTGGCAATCGCAGTGATGCTGAACCCCTCGGGTACGGTGGGCTTTTGATCGCCCCATGCAACGGGCTCGGCAATCTTCATGCTGGGCAACAGGCCACGTTGCGGTTCCGGTAGTTTCGGGTCCGGCCCGCGTGCCTGGGTACTGTCCGCTTCGCCACCACAGGCGCTCAGCAGCAGCGCCATGCTCAATACTGTCAGTGCGTGAGAGTGCTTCATTCTGCACCTCCCGAACGCAGGCTGGTCAGCCCCGTCCATGTCGCAACACCGGCCAGTACGGTCACGATAACCGACAGGATCAAGCCAGACGGCATGACCGCCCAAGCGTCTTTAGCATGCTCGAAAGCATTGACCAGACCCAGCACCCAGGTGACCAGCAACAACAGAAAGTACACCACGGGACGACCGGCCTTGTGATCCGCACGCACTAGATTGACCAGCGCGAACAGCAACGCCAGCCCGCAGAACAGCAAGCCTCCGGCAATCAGCCAGGCGGCAAAGTTGCTCCACTGAATCTGAAAGGTCTGGTAGTAGGCGATGTCGCTCAGCAATCCGCCAAGAAACAGAGGAACGGTTCCTGCAAGCAAGGTCGCGTGTAGCGGGCCTGGCGTATATCGGTAGACGGGATGGGTGGTTACAGTCATGACGGCTCCTTTTCGTTCGGCGACCCTGGATCAATGCTCAGTGCGAATGCACTCGCCTGTCAGGGTCGCGCTGAATGCGCATAGAAAAGGATCATGCTGGCGAAGCGATAGTTCAGCACTTTTCATTTCGAAATATTTTGAAAACGCTACTGGCTTGCAGTGCGCTTGTTTCGCCGGCAACGCTCAGAGCAATAAAGCACCTCATCCCAGCAGCGCGCCCACTTCTTGCGCCAGGTAAACGGCAGCCCGCAGACCACACAGGTTTTGACCGGCAGTTCACTCTTTTTCAAAGTGCCTCTCCGGCATCGAGCCTGGCCAGCAATGCCTCGCCTCGCTCCCACAGCGCCTGCTGTTTGGGTTCAGCCATGCGATCAAGGTTCTTGTAAATAATGCCCATACGCTGGTTGCGCCGCAAAAGATCGCCATGGCGCATCAGAAAATGCCAGTAGAGCGCATTGAACGGGCAGGCATCGTCAGTCGTGCTTTCAGTGACCTTGTAAGCGCAGTCTCGGCAATAGTCAGACATGCGCTTGATGTACTGGCCGCTGGCGCAGTAGGGCTTGGAGCCCAGATAGCCGCCATCGGCGTGCATGACCATGCCCAGCGTATTGGGCAGCTCGACCCAGTCGAAAGCGTCCATGTAAATCGCCAGATACCACTCGCAGATCTGGCTCGGCACGATACCGGCAAGCAGCGCAAAGTTGCCGGTCACCATCAGGCGCTGAATATGATGGGCATAGGCATGCTTGAGGCTCTGGCCGATCGCCTGACTCATGCAGTTCATCTTCGTTTCGCCGGTCCAGTAAAACTCCGGCAGCGGCCTGCTGTTACCGAACAGGTTGCCATCGGCATACTCGGGCATTTTCAGCCAGTAAACGCCACGCACATATTCCCGCCAGCCGATCAATTGGCGAATGAAACCTTCGGCGGCATTCAGCGCCACCCTGCCCGACCAGTACGCGGACTCAACGTCACTGCAGATCTGGCGCAGATCCAGCAGACCGATGTTCAGCGCAGCGCTGATCCGCGCGTGAAACAGAAACGGCTCATCAGTGGCCATTGCATCCTGATAATCGCCGAAGCCAGACAGCCCGAAATCGAGAAAGTAGTCCCACAGCGCCTGAGCATCGACATGCGTCACCGGGTAATCGAAATCATCCAGCGAACCGTAATGACTGGCAAAACGTTCAGCGACCAGTGTCAGCACGTCGCGAGTGATCCCATCTGCCGAGAAGCGCATCGGGTAAGGCGCAGCGACGCCCTTGGGCAGCGCCTTGCGGTTTTCCGCATCAAAATTCCAGGCACCGCCCACCGGTGTGCCATCGCCGTTCAACAGCAACCGGCTCTTGCGCCGCATCTCCCGGTAGAAGAACTCCATGCGCAACTGCTTTTTACCCTGCGCCCACGACAAAAACTCTTCGCGGGAACAGAGAAAGCGCGTATCGGCATACCATTGAATCGGCAACCCGCTGTCCTTGATCGACTGCTCCAGCCGCCAGTCACCGCACTCGGTGACGTGCAGCTCTTTGGCTTGCAGCAGGGCCTGCCAGCGCCGCAACTCACCCGGCACCGACCCGGTGTTCTGCGGGTCATCAAGCATGACGTACTGCACCCGAATGCCGCGCTCACGCAGCGCCTCGGCAAAATGACGCATGGCGCTGAAGATCAGCACGATTTTCTGCGGATGATGCGGCACATGGCTCGCCTCCTCCATCACTTCGACCAGCAGGACCGTATCGCGCTCTGGGTTCAGGTCTTTCAGGGACGCCAGGTCGAAACACAGTTGATCACCAAGGACGAGGTGGAGATGGGGGGATTCGGTCAATGGAAAAAGCTCCGCATGGCGTCTGCAAGGATCTGAAAAGCTGTGGCGACAGACGATTGGCCTGTACCTCAGGGCCAGCTACCCAATACTCCGAAGCCGCAAAACTTGTACCAATGTAATTTCATGTACAAGATTTTCATAGCGTTTTTCGATGAGTTACCTGTAATGGTTGTCGCAGGTACAGCTGCGGTGGCCGAGTGGTGTCCTGCCAACTGGCAGGCACCTACACGATCATTGCCAGGCCACCGGCCCGAATCAAACCGACTGGTAACCCGCCAGCCCCGCCACCCGTTCAACCCACCGCAAAACACTCGGATACGCCCCCAGCTCCACACCGCCTTCCGGTGCCAGCACCACATACGGATAAACCGCACACTCGGCAATCGTAGGCCGCCCCATTGCCAGCCAGTCATGCTGTTCAAGGTGTTTGTCGAGTAGCCCCAACACAACAGACGATTTCTGCAGGGCCTCGGCCTTGTTCAGCGCAGCGCCGAATTTCTGCACCAGTCGCGCCGCGCAAAGGCTGTGCTGGATCTCGTTGCCGGCGAACGACAGCCATTGGGCGATTTCGGCCTGGCCTTGAGGGTGAGCGGGCCACCACGCCAGGCCGCCATATTCGCCAGCGAGGTAAATCAGAATGGCCTGCGAGTCGCGCAGGACGACCGGACCATCTTGTAGAACAGGTAATTCGCCCAGAGGATTGAGGTCAGACAGTGGTGGCTTTTTATGCTCGCCGTTCAGAAAGTCCACCGCTACCACTTCAAGCTCGATATGGGCCAGGGCAGCGAACAGGCGGACTTTGTAGCAGTTGCCGGAGGCTTGCAGATCGTACAGTTTCATTGTGTGTCTCCATCGACGAGTTGATTGAATTCCAGAACGTTGCCATCGGGGTCGCGGATGAACAGTGCAATTCGTCGCGGGCCGATGGGGTGCGGCCCTTCAGTGACGACAATTCCCTGCGCGTCGAGCCAGCGCTCTAGCGCCTGCAAGTCATCGACGATAAACGCCGGGTGCGTCATGCCGGGTAGTTTCAGCGGGGCATCCAGCAACACGTTGTGAGCACGGGGCACGCGAACGCCATTGAAGATCAGGTTGATGCGCACGCCGTCCGGGCTGAGCATCTCGTTGGCTTCGTAACGTGGAAAACGCGCACTCTCGACAAAACCAAGCGCCTGATAGAAGGCCAGTGCGCGGTTTTGGTCGCTGACGCGAATACCGATGTGGTCGTATGCGAGAATCCGGGCGGGGTTGGGTTGCAGACTCATGAGGTTGAAACTCCGGTTGGAAGCAGTTTCGCAAGTGTCGGCCACGGCAGCGGTTTCACCTATGCTGCGGACCTGACAAGACCTATGCACTAATCGCACAAATCAGAAGGTGGCAATGGACAGGCTCAAGGCAATGGCCAATTTCGTGCGGATCGTCGACAGTGGCAGTCTGAGTTCGGCGGCGGATGTCACCGGGCAATCGGTTGCGTCGCTGGTCCGCTCGCTGGCCGCTCTGGAAAGTCATCTGGGCGTACGCCTGTTGAACCGCAGCACGCGGCGCATGGCTCTGACCGATGAGGGCGAGGAGTATTTGCGCTGGACCCGGCGCATGCTCGCGGACTTCGATGATATGGAACAGCGCCTTGATGGCCGCGACGGAATCGTACGCGGCCTTCTTCGGGTGACGGCACCTGTCGAGTTCGGACAGCGTTATATCGCCCCGTTGGTAAACGCCTTTCTCTGCGAGCATCAGAACATCAACGTCGAGCTGAACCTCAATGACCAGATCGTGCCTCTGCTCGACGAGCGCCTTGATCTGGCGTTGCGCATCGGCCATCTCCCGGACTCGGCGATGGTCGCGCGCAGGATCGGGGCGACCCGGCTGGTGAGCTGCGCAAGCCCGGGCTACCTGCGCACCGCCCCGCTGCTGGACACCCCGAAATCCCTGCCTGAGCACGCGTGCATTACGCTGGCTTCGCACGGCCGGCAGTGGTACTTCCGGCATCAGGGCAAAGAGTTGATACAGGACATTATCCCCAGACTTGTCTGTAATCAGGTCCGCGCCGCCAGCCTAGCCTGCGTGCAGGGTCTGGGCGTGACCCGGCTGATGCATTATCAGGTTGCAGACGAACTGGCTGACGGTCGCCTGATCAGGGTACTCAACGACTTCGAAACGGCAGATCTGCCGATTCAACTGGTTTATCCGCACGCCTTGTAGCTCTCGCCACGGGTCAAGGCATTCGTCGAATGGGCAATTCCACAGCTGGAAAAATGCCTGCCTGATCCCTCTCTTCAAGACCGATAGCGCTGCCAAAAGCTCATCTGATGTACGGTACAGAGGCACCTGTGCTCGCAGTGGAAATGTGAAAATTTTGTTAACTATTTGTTCGCAGTGTCTTTTTCTGACAGAAACAACCTGCCACAATAATGCGAACAGTTATCAACATTATTATCATCCAGCCACGGACGGCTTCAGGGAGTGTCGGGTTCATGCCGGGCCAGCAATCGCAAAGCCGTTTTCTTTTTACCCCTGCCCTGCTGACAATGGGCATCTGGATCGCAACTTCTCAGGCTGCCTACGGCGCTGAAACGCAAGCCACAGAAGCGTCATCGGCGACGACAATGGAGCTGGGCGCGACGCAAATCAGCAGCGACCAACTTGGCTCTACTACCGAAGACAGTCAGTCCTACACCACGGGCCCGATGCAGACAGCGACCAAATTGCCGCTGACCATCCGCGAAACCCCGCAGGCTGTGACCGTCGTCACTCGTCAGCGCATGGACGACCAGGCCATGACCAGCATCAACGACGTGGTGAAATACACCCCAGGTCTGTTTTTGGACCAGTCCAGCGGACCGGGTCGGCAAACCTATACCTCTCGCGGTTTCGACATCGACAACATCATGTACGACGGCCTGCCCGCCTCATACTCGGGCTACACGGCAGGCGTTCAGCCCAACCTGGCCATGTTCGATCATGTCGAGGTGATCAGAGGCGCTACAGGCCTGGCGACAGGGTCTGGTAACCCTTCAGCGGCGATCAATATGGTGCGCAAACGTCCTACCGCCGTTCCACAAGTCACCCTCACCGGCACGGTCGGGAGCTGGGACGACTACCGCGGCGTATTCGATGCCTCCGGACCACTGAACGATAGCCGCACGGTACGCGGCCGAATAGTCGGTTCCTACCAGGATGCCAACAGTTTCCGCGACAAGGAAAAAAGCGATCACGGCGTTTTCTACGGGGTTGTCGAGGCCGATCTGAACGATGCCACGACCGCCACTCTGGGCTTGTCTCGTCAGGAAGATCAGACCAATTACTTCTGGGGCGGCCTCCCACTCGGCACTGACGGCCATCACCTGAACCTGCCGCGTTCGACCTATTCCGGCTCGGATTGGGAAAACAAGAAAATCCGCATAGACACCGTGTTCGGTGAGCTGGAGCACCGTTTCGACAACGACTGGAAACTACGCGTAGCAGGCTCGAGCTCGTCGCTGGACGGTCTGTTTTCAGGCACTTACCTGTCGCGCTACAACGGCCCGCTGGAAACGACGGCCTATCAGTCCAAGCCTGAGGAGCAGCAGACTGCGTTCGATGTCTACGCCAGCGGACCGGTCGAAGCGTTTGGGCGCACCCATGAAGTGGTGGTCGGCACCAGCAGGCGCTTGTACGACAAGACCAGCAAGGAATACAGCCCCTACGACACAGGACTGCCGATTGGCGCGCCGAAGCCGGACTTCGTCCGCGATGGCAAGACGCATAGCATCGCCACTCAGGACGCGATTTACCTCACTACACGTCTGAGCCTGGCCGACCCGCTGACCCTGATCCTCGGCGGCCGTCTGGACTGGTACGACTACGACGATCGCTCTGGCGATGAAGACTACAAGGTCACCCGCAATCTGACCCGCTACGCGGGGCTGATCTACAAGCTGGATGAACACCATTCCCTGTACACCAGCTACACCGATGTCTTCCAGCCACAGAGCGCGCAAAGCTTGTCTGGCAAGGTGCTAGACCCCGTCGTGGGCGAAAACTATGAAGTCGGTATCAAGGGCGAATATTTCAACGGCGCCCTCAATGCCAGCCTGGCAGTGTTCCGGATCGACCAGAAAAACCTCAAGACCGAGTCACCGACCCAGGCGGGCTGCGCGGTCCTGACCTGTTACGACGCAGCCGGTCTGGTACGCAGTCAGGGCATCGAGATGGAACTGCAAGGCGCGCTGACCGAGAACTGGCAAGTCGGCGCAGGCTACACCTATGCCCGCACCCACTACCTCAAGGACACCGATCCGGCGAACAAGAACCAGCAATTCAACACCGACACACCTGAGCACCTGTTCAAGGTATCGACCGTCTACCGCCTGCAAGGCGCACTGGAAAAAATGCGCGTCGGCGGCAACGTCTACTGGCAGAGCCGCATGTACAACGACATCGCGCTCACCAATGGCAGTTACCGCCTGGAACAGGGCAGCTACGCCGTCGCAGACTTGATGGCGGGGTATCAGGTGAGCAAGAACCTCGACTTGCAACTGAACGCCAACAACATCTTTGACCGCACCTACTACACGGCGATTGGCGCAAGCTCGGTATGGGGCTCCACCGACGTCTACGGCAACCCGCGCAGCTATGCGTTGACGGCCAAGTACAGCTTTTGAGCCTGAGCCACGCTGCTACCAGGCATGCTCGGTAGCAGCGTGGTTACGCCTCACACCCCAAACACCTTCGCCATACCGCCCACCCCTTTGGCCGTCAGCTTCAGTGCTCTGGAGTCCAGATGGCGGCTTACCCAGCCGCGCGTGAGCATCAGCTCCAGCAGCGCCGCCCCCAGAGCGCCACCGATGTGCGGGGCGCGTTCGCTCCAGTCCAGACAGGCATAGGCCAGACGTCTGCGTTGCTGACGTACTGCGTCCACGTCGATGCCCAGCGCATTCAGTGATTCGACACCCCGCTCACTGATCACATAGTCCTTGCCCTGCTCATTTAACCAGCCGGCCTTCAGTAAGGCATCGTGCAACTTGACGGCGACTTCACCGGCGCAATGGTCGTAACAGGTTCGAGCCTGTCGCAAGGCCGAAGGCGTGTTGGGTTTGAAGGGCACGGCGCTGTGTTGAGTCAGTAACAGCAAGGCTTCCAGCGCTTGCGCCACCTGCGCATTGGTCAGTCGATAGTAACGATGCCGGCCCTGTACGAGCATTTCCACCAGCCCCTGCTCACGCAAACGCGCGAAATGGCCGCTGGCACTCGATGCGCCTATATCGGCCAGCGCCGCCAGCTCGGTCGCGGTTCGTGCATGCCCGTCCAGTAGCGCACAAAGCATTCGGGATCGTGCAGGGTCAGCAATGGCACCCGCCACTGCCGCCAGCGAGAGGTCTGCTGCTTCAACATCCATAGTTCAGCCATCCCTGAAGTGTTCTGGTAGGCGGTCATCATACTGCTGCCAAACCACTTGAAGGGATTCACCTATGCATCAATCTAGTTTTTTTTGGCAGAAAAGTCGTCGCAGCTACATTTCTGATGGCTGTGTTTGGCTGGGGCATCGGCTTTTACGGTCCGCCAATATTCATGTATGCCGTGATTCAGAGAACCGGCTGGTCGACCGCGCTGTGCTCGGCTGCGGTCACGGTGCATTTTCTGGCAGGTACGTTGGTCGTGGTCAACCTGCCTGTGTTGTACAAAAGGTATGGCCTCCCGTGGATTACGGTTTCAGGGGCGGCAACCCTTGCTGTCGGTGTGTACGGCTGGTCGATCGCCAATCAGCCCTGGCAATTGTTCATCGCCGCAGCGCTGAGCGGATTCAATTGGGTAACCATGGGCGCGGCAGCGGTCAACGCTACCATCTCGCCATGGTTTGTCAGCAAGCGCCCTGGCGCATTGGCGATGGCCTATAACGGCGCGAGCATCGGCGGTGTAGTCTTTTCATCGGGCTGGGTGTACCTGATCGACCGGTTCGGGTTCAGCCTTACTGCGGTCGTGGTGGGTGTGCTTTCAACAGGTGTGATCGCGCTCCTCGCTTTCGGTGTGTTCCGCTTCAGGCCTGAACATCTGGGTCAGCAGCCCGACGACATTCTCCAGATAACCACTGACCTGCCTCCATTCCAGGACACTGCGCCCTTAACGTTACGGAGTAACCGACCATTCCTCACGCTGGCGGCGGCCATGTCGCTCGGGCTGTTTGCGCAGATCGGCCTGATCAGCCAATTATTCCTGCTGCTGATTGATCACGTCACACAGCAGACCGCAGGTATGGCCATGGGTGTCGCTACCTGCAGCGCTATCTTCGGCAGATTTCTGTCCAGCAGGCTATTAGCGCCAGGCACCTGTCGACGCCACGTCGCCTGCCTGAGTTACGCCTGCCAGTGCCTGGGCTGTGTGGTGCTGATGTTTATAGGCACAAGCCCTGCTCTGTTATGTGCCGGCATGATTCTTTTCGGTGTGGGTATCGGCAATGCGACATCACTGCCTCCGCTAATTGCCCAAGCGGAATTTCCCAGGCATCAGGTTGCGCGCGTGGTGACGTTGATCGTCGCCATCGCTCAAGGCTGCTACGCCTTTGCGCCAGCCTTCTTCGGTGGCGTCCGGACTTTATTCAACGGGCCTGACAGCGACCTGATAGCGCTGGCACTTGCTGCCAGTATTCAGGCGGCAGCGATACTTGTCCTCATCAGCACGCGGCCACATGTAAAACCGTAGCCAATGCCAAAAACAGAGTGAGCACTCTGCTTTTAAAAAAGAATATTAATTTCTATAAAATAGTAAAAAACACTAATTTATTGCCGTAAATATGAATTTTATGGGATTAAATCAAAGTTAAATCCGTATAGTTGATACCTGAATTTACATACCATCAACTATATAAAATTGCATTCGTGTATTTTACCGTTCAGCAATTTTCTGCTTGTTACGCACGTTTTGAAGAACCTGTCGGCCGCCCCGAGCTGCCGACTTGCCTGTCTGCCTGTTTCATATTTCTATTTGGAGACTCTCCCGATGGCCAGCCCCCTGCTGCCTGTTGTTGCCACTTTACTGATGTCCCTTGCCGCCCTGCCGGTGTCTGCCGCTGACAGGCAGAACCCGCTGCCATCCACGTCGAGCGAGCGCCGCGCAGAGGTCGACGCTCAGCGTGAGCAGATCACCGGTGCCGACGCTGCCGTACAGAAAACGCCCAATGGCGCGCAAACGGTGGTGGATGCGCCGATCGACACTGCTGACGCCCCTGCCGGCAATGAAGACCACTGAGTGACCCACTGACTGCAACCGATCAACCTATGAATGACGTAAGGAATAACTCCGTGTCCATGATCAAACAAGGCCTGGGCCTGAGCCTGTTGGCGCTCGGTATCGCCCAGGCAGGCAGCGTGTTCGCTGTGACGCCGATGACAGGCAATGAAGTCGAAGCGCGCGTAGGCGCAATGCTCGACAACATGACGCAATCGGAAAAAATCAATTTCTCGCGCGTTGACGACGGCCGGATGATTCCGAAGCTGGACAAGTTCAACCTGCAGGGTACGGTCGCCTATGATTCGGCGATGGGCGTGCTGGTCGGCGGCAAGACGTTCGGTGCGCAGTACCCTTCCCCGTCAGCACTCGCAGCCACCTGGAGCATCAACCGGGCCAAGGAATTCGGTCTGGCGATCGGCTACGAAACCCGGATAGCGGGCGGGCAGCAAATGCTCTCGCCAGCCATCAACCTCTACCGTACGCCTTTCAACGGGCGAGCGGCTGAGTACATGAGCGGCGAAGACCCGTTTCTCGGTGCCGTATTGGCACCTGCGGTGACCAACGGCATTCAGGTGCAAGGCGTCCAGGCGGCCGCCAAGCACTACCTGATGAACGAGCAAGAAGCGAACCGTCATTATCTGGATGTGAAGATTGACGAGCGAGCGATGCAAGAGCTGTATCTGCCTGGCTTCGAGTCACTGGTCAAGAACGCCAATATCGCCTCGATCATGTGCGGCTACAACAAGATCAACGGCGAATATGCGTGTGAAAACCACCACCTCATCACCGACATCCTGAAAGGCCAATGGGGCTTTCAAGGTAACGTCATGAGCGATTTCAACTCGGTTCAGGACGCCTTCAAGGGTGCGTGGGCGGGTACCGATATCGACATGCCCAGCGGGCTCCAGTTTACTGAAGCCAAACTGCTGCCTTACATCTGGAATGGTCAACTGCATCAGAACGTGATCGATGACAAGGTGCGCAGGAACCTGAGAGCGCTGGTCAGCTACGGCTTTGACAAGGGGATCAACAAGGCGCAGCCACTGGAGCATCGTGAGTACGGGCAACTGGCGGCCTTGAACGTGGCCAGGGAGTCGATAGTCCTGCTGCGCAACCAGCCGGTAGACGGAAACAAGCCTCTGCTGCCACTGTCCAGAAACGCAAAGATAGCGGTCATTGGTGATCTGGCCATGCAGCCCCCGACCGCGCCGTTCGGTACGGCTTATTCGGCACCCGCAAGCTATGTCCCTGAACTAAGCGGCCTCAAGCAACTGGCGTCGAATACATCCAACGTGGAATACCTTTCACAGATGAGCCTGAACCCGAAGTCGTCGGTCTGGTATCAGCCCGCTAAAGACCAACAGGCCATCAGCAATACCGGTGTAAAAGCCGAGTATTACGCCAATACCTCGCTGTCCGGCGACCCGGTTGCAACCCGCGTCGAACCCGGCATCAATCTGGACTGGATTACCAACACCAACCAGACCGATAACGGCACCAGCACAGTCAACGGCTATACCCCGTCAGCAGGCTCGTTCTCGGCGCGCTTCACCAGCAAGATCAAACCGACGATCAGCGGCCCTCAGGTGTTCAAGGTACGGGCGGACGGTGCCTATAAACTCTGGATCAATGACGAGCTGGTGCTTGAGGATGAGGGCTCGCAAGTCTCGTTCGACCTGATTCCAGTGGTGCCGCGCACTGTCAAAACGGCCAGTCTTAAGGCCGGTACCGAGTACAACGTGCGCCTGGAATATCGCCGGCTTAAAGGCAACTTCACTCCGGTACTGGGCGGCATGAACGGTGTGCAGATGAGCTGGGCAGCGTTGCGTCCACCGAAGAACCTGGGGGATTACGACGCTGTCGTGGTAGCCGCCGGCAATAACTTCGAATACGAGGGTGAGTCGCTTGATCGGCCGTTCGAACTGCCGCAATTCCAGTCCGAGTTGATCAGCTTCATTCAGAAAGCCAACCCTAAAACCATCGTCGTACTGCACGGTGGCGGTGGTATGGATATGCAGCCCTGGGCTGACAAGGTAGCTGCGTCTCTGCACGCATGGTATCCGGGGCAACAGGGTGGTCAGGCACTGGCCGAAATTCTGTATGGCAAGGTCAACCCGTCGGGCAAGCTTCCGATCACCCTGGACAAGAAGGCGCAGGACAACCCCAGCTATGCTTCCTACTCGAACCCGGTGCCGTACTATTTCAGCAGCGCCAACCCTCCAGTTGAAATGACCTACAGCGAAGGCCTGTACCTGGGCTATCGCGGTTACGACAAGAAGCACACCAAACCGCTCTATCCATTCGGTTTCGGGCTTTCCTATACCACGTACGAGTACAGTGATCTGAAACTGTCGAGCAACGTATTGGCTCCGGGCGCGACCATTCAGGCCTCTTTCAAGGTCACCAATACTGGCGACAAGGCAGGTTTTGAAGTTGCTCAGCTTTATGTGCAGCCATCCAGGCCTCAGGTTGATCGCCCGGAGAAAGAGTTGAAGGGCTTTACCAAGGTTTACCTGAAGCCAGGCGAAAGCAAAACCGTCACGATTGCACTGGACTCGCGTTCTTTCGCTTATTACTCACCCGATTCGGTGAGCTGGAACGTCGACCCTGGCAAGTTCAAGGTCCTGGTGGGCAAGGACTCGGAAAACCTGGCACTCGACCGCACGGTAGTAGCGCTTTATCCGGAGCAACTGACCACACGAGATTCAAACCCCCTTCCAGTCCCCCTGCGCAAGGCAGTACAAGTCAAGGCAGAGCAGGCTTACTAAGCAACAGCCATTCTGAGTAGCGGTAATCGGTGGTCGATGCGACCACCGATTACTCTCATGCGATTGATCGTTGATCAGCGCCCTGCCAGTTCCTGCGCCAGTCGTTCGAGAAACCTGGCAAATGCACTGTCTATCTGCACGTCTGCTGGCGATCGAAGCCACTGAATCTGCATGCCATCCATCATCGCAACTATCTCAAGGCTGATTTGCCTGACATCAACGTCCTGGCGAATTTCACCTGCCTGAGCCAGCACATTCAGATGCGTCTGAAGATGACTGTGCACAATCTGGAAACGCTCACTGAACCAGCGGTGTGCAGGGTGCGTGACCGACAGACTTTCAGTGTTGATGATCATCAGCGCCTGGCTGACGGAGGCGTCTTCGATGCTGAAACTCATGACCTGCTTCAGAAAGGCAATGAACCCCTCCAGCGAAGCGACTTGCCCGGCGTCCTGTAACCTGGCAGCAACGTACTGATCCCTATGTTCAAGAACAGCTTGCAACAACACCAGTTTGGTCGGGAAATGATGCAGCAATCCGACCTGAGAGAGACCTGCAACCTTGGCAATGTTAGACAACGAGGCCCCCGCATAGCCATCCCGGGCGAAGATGGTCATGGCTGCCTGAATGATCTCTGCCTTGCGCACCTCCCCTTTGGGAAGACGTCGCTTAACCGCAGGTTGCTTGACTGTGGCGGGTGTATCAGAACTGTTTGAATTCACGGACATACGAAGGGCACTGTTCGCACAACGAAAGGATAAATCGTAGCATGCGACCGGAAGAAACCCGGAAAAAAGGCCTGAGCACCGATATTGACGCCCTTTAAAGAAACCCGCACGCATGCCGATGCATACCGAAGCCCGACTGTATGTCGATAGCCATAGAGAGACATACCCAAAGTACGGCACCTGGCACCCGGACGCTGAGGGGCACTGGCAAGCGTCGACCTCGACAGTGAGATTGCAGTGCGAAAAGCAGCCACGGGCAGCTGCCCGACCATGCAGACAATTAACGTGTGAGCCGGAGGCGCTCTGAAATACCTGACAAGAGAAGAGCTGGAAGCACAGGTCGTGCACCTGCGCGCAGCACTTGAAGAAGCCGGTATCGACGCCGGGCCGGAAAACGGCGCAGCAGCACTGCACAGCCGGGAGGCGCGCAAGCGTGCGGCTTTTGACAGCGCGTTGGACTTTGCCATGATCCTCACGGATCCAGACGGCATCATTACCGACTGGAATCCGGGTGCAGAACAGGTGTTAGGCTGGTCCGCTGCACAAATGGTCGGGCAGGATGCGGAGTGTTTCTTCACGCCGGAGGACCGCGCCTGCGGCCGGATCGAACATGAAATGCAACTCGCTCTGAGCGTCGGCCGAGCGTCGGACGAACGCTGGCACCTGCGCAAGGATGGTCAGCTGTTCTGGGCGTCTGGCGAAATGATGCCGCTGTATGACGAGGAAAATACTCGTCAAGATCCTGCGCGACCGCACCCGGGAGCATCTGGTGGCACGCGCAACCGAAGAAGCCCAGGAACGTTACCGGTTGGCCGCCAAGGCTACCAATGACGCAATATGGGATTGGGATTTTACCGCCAACCACGTGCTCTGGAATGACGCACTGGAACATGCATACGGCCACCCCCTGACGACACTGGACACCTCCGGTAACTGGTGGATAGCCCAGATCCATCCCGATGACCAGACACGCATTTACCACTCTATCCATGCATTGATTGACGGCAGCGGCACTGCCTGGACCGATGAATACCGTTTTCGCCGATTCGATGGTACTTATGCCAATGTTCTGGACCGTGGTCATGTGATACGCAACAACGAGGGCAAAGCCGTACGCATGATCGGCGCGATGCTCGACATGTCACAGATGCAACAGGCAGAAAACGCGCTGCGCCAGAGCGAAGAGCGCTCCAGAGCCATGCTGGAGACCATCGAAGCAGCGTTCGCCATCATTCAGGTCAAGTTCGATGCAGACGACAGCCCGGTAGACTACCGGTTCATCGAGGTCAATCCTGCCTTTGAACGTCAGGCCGGTGTCGATTTGCGTGGCAAGTGGGTGACCGAGTTTGCTCCAGACCTGGAGCGTTTCTGGTTTGAGGCTTATGGCCATGTCGCCAAAACCGGCGAACCTGCCAATTTCGAGAATTACGCCAAGGCGTTCGAGCGCTGGTTTGAAGTCAGAGCGGTGCGTGTCGGTGAACCGGCTGATCGACAGATTGCAGTCATCTTCAGTGACGTGACGGAAAGACGCAACGCCGAGGAGCGATTGCGCACCAGCGAAGCCGTCGCACGCGCGAACGTCGACCGCGTTCAGCTCGCCCTCGCCGCGGGTGCGATTATCGGTACCTGGCATTGGGACTTGACGGCCGACCGCTTTACCGTCGACGAAGCCTTCGCCAAGGCGTTTGGTCTTGACCCCGCTCTGGGCTTCGATGGTTTGAGTCTGGAACAGGTCATTGCCACTGTTCATCCCGAAGACAAGCAAGGCTTGATCGATGCGATCAACGCGGTCATCACCAGTGGGCGTGTTTATGCCCACCAGTATCGGGTCCGCCGTGCCGACGGCCTCTACTACTGGATCGAGGCGAACGGTCGTGTCGACCGTGCCGATGACGGCACTCCACTGAGCTTCCCGGGCGTGCTCATCAACGTCGATGAACGACGTGCTGTGGCGGCCGAGCGCGACCGGGCCACTGCAGCGCTGCGCTCGCTCAACGACACGCTTGAACAGCGCGTGGCAGCACGCACTGCGGAACTGATGCAGGCTGAAGAAAAGCTGCGTCAGTCGCAGAAAATGGAAGCTGTGGGGCAACTGACTGGCGGTCTCGCCCATGATTTCAACAACCTGCTGGCGGGCATTTCCGGTGCTCTGGAATTGATGAACACCCGTATTGCACAGGGGCGCTGGAACGATGTAGACAAATACATCGTCACCGCACAGGGCGCTGCCAAGCGCGCCGCGGCCTTGACGCACAGGCTTCTGGCCTTCTCCCGACGCCAGACACTGGACCCACAGCCAACCGACGTGAACAGGCTGATGAAAGGCATGACAGACCTTATCCAGCGCACGGTAGGCCCCAGCATCGTGGTCGAAACCATTGGCACCATAGGTCTATGGCCAACGCTGGTCGATGCAAGCCAGCTGGAGAACGCGCTGCTGAATCTGTGTATCAACGCCCGCGACGCGATGCCGGACGGCGGGCGCATCACGATCGAGGCCGACAACCAATGGATAGAAGGTGATGTGGCGCGGATGCACGATATGCCTGAGGGTCACTATCTGTCGCTGTGCGTGACCGACACCGGCACAGGCATGACGCCCGATGTCATCGCCAAGGCATTCGACCCCTTCTTCACCACCAAGCCCATTGGTCAGGGCACCGGTCTTGGTCTGTCGATGATTTACGGGTTCGCCAATCAGTCCGGCGGTCGGGTGCGCATTCAGTCGCAGGTGGGCAAGGGAACCTCGATATCCCTGTATCTGCCACGTTACGACGGTACAGCGACCAGAGACGAGAGCGATGTGCACCAGGCGCCGTTCGAGTTTACCCAGTCTGGAGAGACCATTCTGATCGTGGACGACGAACCGACGGTACGCATGCTGCTCACCGACGCGCTCGGGGATCTGGGTTATACCCTGATCGAGGCGGCCGACAGCCTGGCCGGCCTCAAACTGCTGCGCTCGGACGTGCATATCGATCTGCTCATCACCGACGTGGGCTTGCCCGGTGGCATGAACGGGCGACAGATGGCCGACGCGGGACGCGAAGTACGTCCGCATCTGAAAACCCTGTTCATCACCGGTTATGCAGAAAACGCTGCCATTGGTGACGAGCAGCTCGGGCCAGGCATGCGGGTACTGACCAAGCCGTTTGCGATTGATGCTCTGGCTGCCCGAGTCCAGGAATTGATGAGCGCCTGATGCAACCGGCTCGTTGCGATCCTGCTTCGGGCCTTCGACATTGAGCGCTGCGCGAACCCGGTGCTAACATGCGCGACCGCCATGCAGGCAAGGGAATAACCGGGTCATGAGCAGTATCCGCGAGCGCAACAAAGAACTCATCCTGCGCGCTGCCAGCGAAGAATTCGCCGACAAGGGCTTCGCCGCCAGCAAGACCAGCGATATCGCGGCCAAGGCCGGTGTCCCCAAGCCCAACGTCTATTACTACTTCAAATCCAAGGACAACCTCTATCGCGAGGTGCTGGAAAGCATCATCGAGCCCATCCTGCAAGCTTCGACGCCGTTCAATCCTCAAGGTGTACCGGCCGACGTACTGAGCAGCTACATCCGTTCGAAGATCCAGATTTCCCGTGACCTGCCCTTTGCCTCAAAAGTGTTCGCCAGCGAGATCATGCACGGCGCCCCGCACCTTACGTCAGAGCAGATCGAACAGCTCAATGGGCAGGCGCGGCACAATATCGAATGCATTCAAGCCTGGATCGACAGCGGGCAGATCGCCCCGCTCGATCCCCATCACCTGATGTTCACCATCTGGGCCGCGACCCAGACCTACGCAGATTTCGACTGGCAGATCGCAACCGTTACCGGCAAGGCGAAACTGGAGGACGCTGATTACGAGGCCGCGACCCGGACCATTCTCAGGCTGGTGCTCAAGGGTTGCGAGCCGGACCGCTGAACCCCACCCCGCTTTGCTGCAGACGCAAAAAACCCGCCGAAGCGGGTGGTTTTGCAACATGACCATTCCGACATCCTGTCAGTAGCCTCCTGGCAATGGTCGATCTTCCCTGATCGCTGCGGCGTTCCTTCGCTGCAGCTGTTGAATTGGATCCTACATTCACTGAGGGTCCGTCGATAGAGCCAATCGCGTCTGTTGCTGTAAGCCTTTCGCTATACCGATGTAGGTCTGTAAAAAAATGTGACTGTTATCTCATGTTTGGTCATGATGCGCCGAGAAGCTTAAAGGCTCTGCATCGCGCGTTGCGCGGCTCGGTTTCCATAAAAAGAAAAAATAATGCACGGGATGATAATCATGAGTATGCGCAGTTTTTCCATCAGCCGCCGTCTGTGGCTGATCCTTGTGGTTTCAGTGCTGATGCTTTTTGTTTTGTCGGCGACCCTGCTCAGACAGATCCATAACGATCTGTATCAGGCCAAGGCCGAAAAAACCATGCATGTGGTCCAGACCGCCAGCGGCATACTCACCTACTACCAAGGGCTTGAAGCCGCGGGCAGCATGACGCGCGAAGCCGCGCAACAACAGGCCCTGAAAGAGATAAAGGGCTTGCGTTACAGCCAGAGCGACTACTTCTGGATCAACGACCTGCGCCCGGTGATGATCATGCACCCCACCAACCCCAAACTTGAAGGCCAGGACATATCGACCATCAAGGACCCGGACGGCTTTGCGGTGTTCAACGAAATGGTCACGCTGGTCAAAGCCCAGGGTGCCGGGATGGTGAATTACCGCTGGCCCAAGCCCGGCGCCAGCGAGCCGGTGAAAAAAACTTCTTACGTGCAGCTTTTTCAGCCCTGGGGCTGGATTCTGGGGTCGGGCGTATACGTCGATGACGTAGCGGCAGAGTTCAAGGCACAGCTATGGAACGCCGGCATCTTCATCGCAGGCATCGTGCTGGTCATGGTCCTGCTACTGGTCATGATTGTGCGCAGTATCGTGCGACCGCTGAGAGCGGCGGTCGGTGCAATGGCCAGCATCGCCAGTGGCGAAAGTGACCTGACCCGTACGCTGGAAACCCACGGCAAGGATGAAATCACCGAGCTGGGCGTTCACTTCAACGCCTTTGTCGCCAAGCTGCGCAATGTCGTCGGCCAGTTGCAGAATTCGGCAGTAGCGCTGGGCCAGGCCTCAACGGATCTGGGCAGCAATGCCGGGCAGGCGCAGAAACGCAGCGAGCAGCAGTCCCAACAAATGGACCTGGTTGCCACCGCGATCAACGAAGTGACCTATGGCGTACAAGACGTGGCCAAGAACGCCGAGCAGGCCGCCAACGAAATGCGTGATGCCGAGTCACAGGCGCAGCAGGGTCAGGTCAACATCGATAACAGCCTGCGCCAGATCGAACACCTGTCCACCACCATCGGCCAAGCCGTTGAAGTGATGCAGAGTCTGGCCAGCGAGAGCACGCAGATCGGCAGCGTACTGGAAGTCATCAGTTCGATTGCCGAGCAGACCAACCTGCTGGCGCTGAACGCCGCCATCGAAGCGGCACGCGCAGGTGAACAGGGTCGTGGCTTTGCCGTAGTGGCTGACGAAGTACGTCTGCTGGCCCAGCGCACCCAGAAGTCGACTGCAGAAATCCAGGCCATGATCGAACGCCTGCAAAAGCATTCCGACGCGGCGGTCAAGGTAATCGGCGACAGCAGCCGTTCCTCGCAACTGACTATCGAGCAGGCCAACCAGGCAGGCCAGAGCCTGACGTCCATCAGTCAGGCGCTACGCAACCTCAATAGCCTGAACACCTCCATTGCCAGCGCTACTCTGCAACAGACGCATGTGGTGGACGACATCAACCAGAACGTGACCCAGGCCGCGCAACTGTCCCAAAGCACTGCACTCGCCGCTGAACAATCGACTTCGGCCAGCCTGCACCTGCGCGACTTGAGTGAAGAACTGAACGGGCTGCTGAAGCAGTTCCGGGTTTAAATCTGCATTGCGATGGGGTGCACGGAACCTAGTGCGCCTCTTGTTGCCTGACACCTGCTTAATCAACCGCTCATTTAGATGCTTATTTATTGCAGGGGGTCACATGCGCACACTGGAATTGGCAGGCAGAACTGTACCAGTGCTGGGTCAGGGCACCTGGCACATGGGTGAAAAAGGGCACCTGCGCTCGGCAGAAATTGCTGGCCTTTGCATGGGTATCGAACAGGGCCTGACCCTGATCGACACCGCCGAGATGTACGCCGACGGCGCTGCCGAAGAGATCGTCGGGCAAGCCATCGCCGGGCAACGCGACAAGGTATTCGTGGTCAGCAAGGTCTACCCGCACAATGCCAGCCGCAGCGGTATCCCGGCCGCGTGCGAAGCAAGCCTGCGAAGGATGAACACCGACTACATCGACCTTTATCTGTTGCACTGGCCGGGCCAGTACCCACTGACAGAAACCGTCGAAGCCTTCGAACGCTTGCAGGAAGCGGGTAAAATCGGCGCCTGGGGTGTTTCCAACTTTGATGTCCCGGACATGATCGAACTGAACAACCCGCGTTGCGCGACCAATCAGGTGCTGTACAACCCGGAACAACGCGGCATCGAGTTCGACCTCATGCTGTGGAGCGCTGATCGCCACTTGCCACTGATGGCGTATTGCCCGATTGGCCAGGCAGGCGATCTGCTCTATCACCCTGCCCTGCACGAAATCGCCAAACGCCATGACGCAACACCGGCGCAGATTTCCCTGGCGTGGGTGCTGCGTCAGGACAACATGATCGCCATTCCCAAGGCGACCAACCCCGAGCATATCCGTCTGAATATCGCTGCCGAGCAGAGTCGCCTCACCGAGCGCGACCTGGCCGACATTGATCTGGCCTGGCCAGCGCCGACTCGCAAAGTACCGCTGGCAATGGTCTGACCGGTGTCGATGCAGTAGCAGCTGTCGATTGACTGAACGGCCGCCAATGCGGCCGTCTCTTCATGTGACAGATGACACACCCGGCAACAAGCTGTCACAAATATGAAATAACGCCTTGTCATCATGCGGCCTTCGCCTCCCTGCCCGGGCCAGGCCGCACGTGGACAGCCATGAACCACAGTATCGCGCACCACCATCAGGACTCCGACCTTTTCGGTCTGCTCTACGGCTTCCGTTTTCGCCACGCTGAAAGTGGCCAGGAAATCGGCTCGGCCGCCGCGCTGGATTACCTGCAAAATCCTCCCGAAGAGAACGACTTCATCTGGCTGCACCTGAACCTGTCGCACGCAGCCTGCGAGCGCTGGATGAAAACCCATCTGGACCTTCCAGAAGAGTTTTTCGAGGCCCTGCACGAGGGTTCGCGTTCCACCCGAATCGAGCACGTCGACGCCACGTTGCTGGCAGTAGTCAACGATGTGGTGTTCGATTTCAACAGGCTCTCGACCGACATCTCGACCTTGTGGGTCTGCGCTCGACAGCGCTTGCTGATCACCGCCCGGCTGCAGCCACTGCGTTCGGTAGACAAGTTGCGCTCGGCGGTCAAACGCGGCGAACAGTTCGATTCACCGCTGGAACTGCTCGCTCACCTGCTGAGCGATCAGGGCGAAGTGCTGACCCAGTTTCTGCGCAAGACCAGCGTCAACGTCGACCGCATTGAGGACCAGTTGCTTTCGCAGCGACTGAGCAACAATCGCTCCGAACTCGGTGCCATGCGCCGTGTGCTGGTGCGACTGCAGCGTCTGCTGGCGCTGGAACCGGGCTCTTTGATGCGCCTGTTGCACAAGCCTCCGCAATGGCTGCGCGAGCAGGATGTCCAGGCGTTGCGTCAGTCCATCGAAGAGTCCTCGCTGGTGATCAACGACCTCACGGCACTGGGCGAGCGCATCAAACTGTTGCAGGAAGAAATTGCCGCCAACCTCAACGAACAGAGCAGCAGAACCCTGTTTACCCTGACCGTGGTAACGGTTCTGGCATTGCCGATCAACATTGTCGCGGGCTTTTTCGGCATGAACGTGGGGGGTGTACCACTGGCGTCCGACCCTGAAGGCTTCTGGATTCTGGTGGCACTGGTCGCGACGTTTACGCTGGTCGCGGGACGCTGGGCATTTCGCAAACGTGGCGATTATTGACCCGGCCTGCCGGTTGTCAGAAATCTGGCGCAAAAGGCCACTGATTACTCGCATGTCGCATCTCTGTCACATTTTGCAATGACCATGTCAATATTCTTTCAATCAGGATTGCGAACATGGCTATAAACGCACTTTCTCCCGATGCGACGGGCCGGGCGGGCCTGTCGGCAACTCACTTCGGGCGCAAACCGGGTCGACTGACCATGGTCATCTTCTTCGCGATACTCATCGCCGGCCTGCTATTTACTGGCTACAGCCTCAAGCAGGATGTCGATGACATGGGCACGGTGGTTACCACCTGGACCCCGTTCGTGCTGCTGGGCGTGGCGTTGCTGATTGCACTGGGGTTTGAGTTCGTCAACGGTTTCCATGACACCGCCAACGCAGTCGCAACCGTGATCTATACCCATTCCCTGCCACCCGGCTTTGCGGTGGTCTGGTCGGGGTTCTTCAACTTTCTCGGCGTGATGCTCTCCAGCGGTGCAGTAGCGTTCGGCATCATCGCACTGCTGCCGGTGGAGCTGATTCTGCAAACCGGCTCATCGGCAGGCTTCGCCATGATCTTCGCCCTGCTGATCGCGGCGATCATCTGGAACCTGGGCACCTGGTGGCTGGGCTTGCCAGCGTCCTCGTCGCATACGCTGATCGGCTCGATCATCGGTGTCGGCATCGCCAACGCCTTGATGCACGGACGGGACGGGACCAGCGGCGTGGACTGGTCTCAGGCAACCAAAATAGGCTACTCGCTGCTGCTGTCTCCATTGGTGGGTTTCGGCTGTGCCGCCTTGCTATTGCTGGCCATGCGCATGTTCATCAAGAACCGCGCGCTGTACAAGGCACCAGAAGGCAATGCACCGCCACCGCTGTGGATTCGCGCCATGCTGATCGTGACCTGCACCGGCGTATCATTCGCTCATGGCTCCAATGACGGGCAGAAAGGCATGGGGCTGATCATGCTGATTCTGGTCGGTACCCTGCCGATGGCCTATGCGCTCAACCGCACCATGCCGGCCGATCAGGCCACTCAGTTCGGCGCGGTGGCAGAGGTCACCCAACAGGCACTGATGCGCAGTGCTCCCCTGCCTGCCCCGGCTGACTCGCGCCAGACCCTGTCGGATTATCTGGTCAGCAAACAGGCAGGCCCCGACCTGATCCCTGCGCTGGCGGTCATGACCGGCAAGATCGGCAATCAGGTCGCCAGTTACGGCTCGCTCTCGAAGGTGCCTGCGGAAGCGGTGACCAACGTTCGAAACGACATGTACCTGACCTCGGAAACCATTCGGGTGATGGATAAGAACAAGGTAGGCAATTTCGACGCCGATACCCAGACCAAGCTCGATGCGTTCAAAGGGCAGATCGACAGCGCGACGCGTTTTATTCCGACCTGGGTCAAGATTGTGGTCGCTATCGCCTTGGGGCTGGGCACGATGGTCGGCTGGAAACGCATCGTCGTGACGGTAGGTGAGCGCATAGGCAAGACGCACATGACCTACGCACAAGGCGCGTCGGCAGAAGTCGTGGCGATGTTCACCATCGGCGCGGCGGACATGTACGGGCTGCCCGTATCGACCACCCACGTGCTGTCATCCGGGGTAGCGGGGTCGATGGTCGCCAACGGTTCAGGCCTGCAAATGCGCACCTTACGCAACCTGGCCACCGCCTGGGTGTTGACCCTGCCGGCTGCCATCCTGCTTTCGGGTTCGCTGTACTGGGTGTTCAGCAAACTGTTTTGAGGTCTTCAGCGAGCGGTGCCTGCTGCCATCAAGTCTTGATGCAGGTCGCAAAGAGGACGCGGAGCGTCCAGAAATGCATGCGACGCGGAGCGTCGCACGATAGTTGCGATGATCGTTCCTCACGCTCCAGCGCAGGAATGCAGGTCGCGACGCGGAGCGCCGCACGATAGTTGCGATGATCGTTCCGCACGCTCCAGCGTAGGAATGCAGGTCTCGACGCGGAGCGTCGCACGATAGTTGCGATGATCGTTCCGCACGCTCCAGCGTGGGAATGCAGGTCGCGACGCTCTGCGTCGCACGATAGGGGTGGCGAGATTATCGTGCCTCGGGACCCGATGGTTCATCACCCTCTACACTGGTATCGATACTCACCACCACCGACATGCCCGGCCGTAAATGCTCGAGCATTGGCTGATCGGCATCGACCACGATGCGCACCGGGATGCGCTGGGAAATCTTCACAAAGTTGCCGGTCGCGTTATCGGCAGGCAGCAGGCTGAATTCAGAACCTGCGGCAGGCGAAATTCGTTGTACGTGGCCGTGCATCTCGTGACCGTCGAGCGCATCGACGGTAAAGCTTACCGGCTGGCCAAGGCGCACATGGGCCATCTGGGTTTCTTTCATGTTGGCAACGATCCAGCGCTGCTCGGGTACCAGCGCCATCAATTGTGCACCCGAGTTGACGTAGGCACCCAGGCGCACGCCGATCTGCCCCAACTGCCCGTCACGCGGGGCGACAATGCGGGTGTTGTCCAGGTCGATGCGCGCCAGTTCGATGGCCGCCTGAGCATTGGCCACTGAAGCTTCCAGTGAGCCACGGTTGACGATCACCGTTTGCAGATCCTCGCGGGCGATCTGCAATACCGCCCTGGCTTCAGCGACCGCGGCATTTGCCTGCGCATCGGCAGCACGGGTCACATCAAGCTCGCTTTTCGATACCGAGCCATCGGTCACCAGTGCCTGATTGCGGCGCAGATCGGCAGCACTCTTGCGGCTCTGGGCGATGCTGTTCTGCAGTTCAGCCTGGCGCTGGCCGATGGTCGCTTCGGCACTGCGTCGCTGTTGCAGGTTATTAGCCAGCGAGGCTTTCTGTACCGCCAGTTGCGCAATGGCCTGATCCAGGCGCTGGCGATAAATACGATCATCCAGACGCACCAGCAAGTCGCCGGCCTTGACGAACTGGAAGTCCTGAACCGGCACTTCGTAAACATACCCGCTCAACTGCGGCCCGATCAGCGTGGTCTGGCCCTTTACCTGGGCGTTCTCGGTGCTCTCGATCGGACTTGCGAACGGTGGCAGTTGCCAGGCGTATAGCACAACCAGCACCCCGACCAGCGCGACGGCAGCGAAAATCACCGAAGACACGACTCGCTTGCGGGTCGAGCGCGGCTTGCTGGTCACCGGCGACGTCAACGGTGCAGGTGGCGGCGCGCTGCGGGTTGCTTCTGTATCTGAGGTCGTGGATTCGTTCATGAAGATTTAACGCCGGAATTGGATACGGAAGGCGAAGCGGCAGGTGCTACAGGTGCCAACGCCAAAGGTTGAGTGGTCATTTTCAGCCACAGGACCCGGGCTGAAATCCAGATCATGGTCAGTACGGCAATCAGGGCGATCAGCATGAACACATCGTTGTAGGCCAGCACATTGGCTTCTCGGGTCGCAGCCGTAGCCATTGCGCGCATGCCTTGAGTGTTGCGCAGCGACGGGTCGGCAATAACCGAACTGTAACTGGCGCTGTAGCTCTGCAATCGCGCCTGAACCAGCGGGTCAATCAGGGTCAGGTGCTCAACGATGTGACTGGAGTGAAACTTCTCGCGCACGATCTGAAAAGTGCCCAGTGCAGCAGACCCGATCAGGCCGCCAATGTTTTGTGTGATCCCGAACAACACCGAAAAACTCACCATGTTGCGCGGGTTGGCCAGTACACCACTGATCCCCAGCACCAGCGTCGGACCGAGAAAAAACGTACCGCCGAATGCCAGCAGGAATTGACTGAGGTACATGTTCGACTGACGGGTCAGATTGGTCGAATGACTGTCCATCCAGGCACCGACTGCCATCATCGCCAGAGAAATCAGCAATGGCTTGATCAGGTGCGCAGGGTTGATGGTCAGCGCACTGACCGCCAACCCGGCCACACTGCCCAGCAACATCACCATGTACAGCGTGTGCAGTTGCTGACTGCCCATGTTCAGCGCCTGAAGAAAGCCTACGGCACCCACTGACTGCTCGGACAGCACCACGCGAAACAGGATAACGGCCAGCCCTAGACGCAGAATCGCCCCGCTGCCTAGCCAGCGCGTGATCAGCAACGGATTGCTTCGGTTATGCTCGATGGCCAGTCCGGCGCAGATCAGCACAATGGAGGCCGCCGACGCCAGACCTATCCACTGCGCTTCCAGCCACCATTCAATGCGCCCCAGCGAGAGAACGGCACAGAGCAGCGCAAAACCACCAGCCAACAGGCCGAAGGTCAGGAAATCCAGCTTTTCGAACGCCTTGAAACGATCACCCGGTGGCAGCTTGAGCAGCAGTACGCAACCCAGCGAGAGTAGCGCCATACCCAGTTCAAACAGATACAAACCGCGCCACTGGGCGATCTGCAACAAGTCTTCTGACACCAGCCGGGCCAGCGGCGTCGCCAGCTGGGCGGTGCCAAGCCCGAGCACCAGCGCCTTGAGCCGCCATTTCTGCGGAAACGCCTGAATCATGTAATACAGCCCAAGGGTACTGAGTGCAGCGCCAACCATGCCGTGCGCCGCACGCACGGCGATGGCTGAATCAATATCGTTGACGAACAGGTGCGCCAGCGTCACCAGTGCATAAAGCACTAGAAACAGTTCGGTGAACGCGCGCAAACCAAATTGCTGACGAAACTTCACCAGCAGCAGGTTCATCGACACATTGGTCATGATGTACGCAGCGGGCAACCAGGCGATGTCCTGCGACGTCGCACCCAGCGCACCCTGCAAATAGGGCAGGTTGGCAACCACCAGCGCGTTGCCGAGCCCGCCAGTCAGCGCGACGATCACCCCCACCAGCGCAAATGCCCAGCGCCGCGCATCGGAATGCAGAGGCGTCGAAGGCGAGCCGGGCATGGTTGGACGCTCATGGGCGGCCCACTCGCGCGGGGCATATTTATCAGTCATAGAGAACGGTCATGGAGACTTTCATGGGTGCACCCGAGGAATTCCCTTTTGTGACACTAATGACAGTCATAATACTCATCAGCCAGGCAATGATTCACCCCGGTCAGCCCGGCGCATTAAACTCAGTCTCGCCGCAAACGCTCTAAATAGTGGCTTTGTAAAACTTCAGGCTATGCTTAAACGCAGTTTTGCTTTGCACATTTGCGCTGCTAGGATCTTCTGCGATGCTCCAACAAGACTCGAACAAGAAGAAAGCGCAACCGAACAAGGAGTTCAGAATGAGTTCACAGGTTTCATCGGCCCGCCCGGTTCGGCAACCCTCCAGCCGGGATTCGATCGTTGTCGAGGTGCGTAACCACATGGGTCACCTGACCCTCAATCGCCCGGAAGGCCTGAACGCAATCGATCTGGATATGGTCCGCACACTTCGCCAGCAGCTTGACCTCTGGGCTGACGACCCGTCTGTTCATGCAGTGGTTCTGCGCGGCGCAGGTAGCAAAGCATTCTGCGCTGGCGGCGATATCCGTTCACTGTACGAAAGCCATCAGAACGGCCAGGACCTGCACTACACATTCTTTGCCGAAGAGTATGAGCTGGACCTGACCATTCACCGTTACCGCAAACCGATACTGGCCCTGATGGACGGTCTGGTGCTGGGCGGCGGCATGGGCCTTGTCCAGGGCGCTGACCTGCGCGTGGTAACCGAACGCAGCCGGCTAGGCATGCCGGAAGTCGCCATTGGCTACTTTCCGGATGTCGGTGGCAGTTATTTCCTGTCGCGTCTTCCAGGCGAGCTGGGCACCTGGCTGGGCGTGACCGGGTCCCAGATCGGCGCTGCCGATGCCTTGTACTGCGGGCTTGCCAACTGGTCGATGAACAGCGAAATGCTGCCGCGCCTCGACCACATGCTCGACCACCTGAAATGGAAATCGACGCCGCTCAAGGACCTGCAGGGTGCCCTCGCCAAGCTGGCGACCCAGCGCCTGCCCTACCCGCCTCTGGAAACCCTGCGCCCGGCGATTGATCATTTTTTCGGCTTGCCGGATATCCCCAGCATACTCGAGCAGTTGCAAGAGGTGGTCATCGGCGACACCCGCGAGTGGGCGCTGGATACCGTCGGCCGCATGAAGCGTCACTCGCCGCTGGCGATGGCCGTGACCCTGGAAATGCTCCGTCGTGGCCGTCACTTGCCACTACAGGAATGCTTTGCCATGGAACTGCACCTGGACCGCCAATGGTTCGAGCGTGGCGACCTGATTGAGGGCATACGCGCCCTGATAATCGATAAAGACAAGAAGCCGCAATGGAAACACGCCAGCGCGCAGGACGTCAGCAGCGCGCATGTGCAGGGTTTCTTCAGCGGTGTGGAGAATTAAGTCGTGCACGACCTTGAATTGACCGAAGAACAGGTAATGATTCGCGACATGGCGCGCGACTTTGCCCGCAACGAAATCGCCCCGCACGCCCAGGCCTGGGAAAAGGCTGGCTGGATCGATGATGCGCTGGTCGCCAAACTTGGCGAGCTGGGCCTTTTAGGCATGGTGGTGCCGGAGCAATGGGGCGGCACTTACATCGACTACGTCGCCTATGCGCTGGCGGTTGAAGAGATCTCCGCTGCCGACGCAGCTACCGGCACGCTGATGAGCGTACACAGCTCAGTTGGCTGCGGGCCAGTGCTCAATTACGGGACTGATGAGCAGAAACACACTTGGCTGGAAAAGCTCGCCACCGGTCGGGCTATAGGCTGCTTTTGCCTGACCGAACCGCATGCGGGCTCCGAAGCACATAACCTGCGCACTCGTGCCGAGTTGCAAGGTGATGAGTGGGTCATCAATGGTGCCAAACAGTTCGTCAGCAACGGCAAACGCGCACAACTGGCCATTGTGTTTGCCGTGACCGACCCGCAGCTTGGTAAAAAGGGCCTGTCAGCGTTTCTGGTACCCACCGAAAACCCGGGGTTCGTGGTTGACCGCAGCGAACACAAGATGGGCATCAGGGCGTCCGACACCTGCGCTGTCACCTTGAACAACTGCCGAATCCCGGCGGCCAACCTGCTGGGCGAGCGCGGCAAGGGGCTGTCCATTGCCCTCTCCAATCTGGAAGGTGGCCGTATCGGCATCGCGGCGCAGGCGCTGGGCATCGCCCGCGCCGCGTTTGAAGCCGCGCTGGCCTATGCGCGTGAACGTGTGCAGTTCGACAAGCCGATCATCGAGCACCAGAGCATCGCCAACCTGCTGGCCGACATGCACACCCGCATCAATGCCTCGCGGCTGTTGATTCTGCATGCCGCGCGCCTGCGCAGCGCCGGGCAGCCGTGCCTGTCCGAAGCCTCGCAAGCCAAGCTGTTCGCTTCGGAAATGGCCGAGTGGGTGTGTTCCAAAGCAATCCAGATTCATGGCGGCTACGGCTACCTGGAAGACTACCCTGTCGAAAGGTACTACCGCGACGCGCGCATCACCCAGATCTACGAAGGCTCCAGTGAGATCCAGCGTCTGCTGATTGCCCGCGAACTGCGTCACTACCTGGTCTGATAAACGCGACTGCCCCGGCGATGCCTGTCGCCGGGGCATGCTGTCAGCGCGTCATGAATCGCTCCCGCCCAAGCAGTGTCACCAGCAACGCGACCGAGTCGGCGTTTTTAAGCGTGATGTCGATACGCTTGCGAACATCGTCGTAAAACACGTCTCGGGCCTCATCTAGGGTCTTCTTACCCGCTATCCGCAGAATCGTCTGCTTACCATTACCGTCCGTTCGCCTCAAGTCGCGCCACGCGTCTTCATCCAGCTGCCTGAACAGTTTGTCGCGGTCAGTGTGGTAGGACAGGGTCTTCTGCTGTTGATAGGTCAGCTCGTTTCTGATGCGCAGTCGATACTCCGATGCATCATCCAGTAAATCAACAAATGGCGCCTGAGATTCGAGATAGGCAATGTCGTCAGTCTTGAGCACCAGGTGAGATAACTCATGAATCAGGATCGTGGCGCGATAATGCGGACCATGCTTGAATTCACCCGAGCGAATGACGTTGAGCTTGAAACGGTAGGTAGGCAAACGAAAGAACTGCTCAGTCAGAAAAACCCGCCTTAATGGGTCAGCTTCGAAGATAAACGCACTGGCGGACTCGTTGCCCACCCGGTTAATGCCGACCACGTAACGCTTGGAGTCGATAGGCGACATCGAAGGGCTCATCAACTCCTCGTAAATCTTGGTAACGGCCTTTTTGGTGACTTTATATAAATGCTCATCCGGGACCTTCTGAGCAAAAAAATCAGCCAGTATCTTTTCCGTCCGTGGATCTGGCTTTCCGTCCGGCAATCGCCTGGTCAGGTTGGCCAGGCAGTTTTCCAGATAATGCTGAGCCTGAACATATGCATCTTCGATGGCCTGGGCCATTTCTCGATAGGAATGTCGAATCTCGGACATACCTCGAGCATTGATGACTATCAGGTCGTCAACCAGATCATCAATGACGCTGCCTTCAATACGGGTAAGTGCACCACCGCCACCTTTTAGTCCGCCCTGAATATCGAGTTTCCATTGCTGATCGGCATCAAGACTGACCGAGGGGCCAATCTTCTTGCCCGCAATAATGAACCAACCGTCCTCATCGGACTGCAATTCATAGGTCTTACCACCAATGGCTGCATACTTTCTATCGGTGGCCGGATCGCGGTAGACACTTAACAGCTCATCCCTTTGCAGCGTGTCCAAGGCGATCTCATGAGCTTCGAATTCGCGCAGGCGGTCTCTTATCTGCTGCGTCAGTGAGCTATTGCTCCAGGAAAACCCGGACTCATTGGGCTCATCTTCCAGTTGCAAAAGCGTGTCGGACAGAGCAGCGTCGTCCGGTAACGTGCTGGTCTCGTCAACCGTACGTGATGTGAATGCCGAAGAGTTCTGCCCGGAAGAGATCATTACGCTCAAGGCAGCCATGAACTCCGACAGGGCCTTGCCCCAGTGCTGCCCCCCGGCCGAGATGACCGACAGATTCAATAGCGCCTGCCCCTGGATGATACCAACCAATGCACCCAGACGCCCCGGCATCAGTGCCATGACTTGCTCGGCCCCCAGAGTGAACAGGTACCGGGAAGCAGCGCGGCGCTGTTCGGCATTAGTGACGCTGTGCTGTTGCACTTGTAACTTCAGGGTATCCAGAGCGCCCTCGAACATCAGCAGCAGACAGTTACCGTTATAGGGATCGATTTGCACGGTCACCGCTGCAGGAGTATCAAAGGGCACGTCAAAAGAGGATTCTGCACTGAAAGGTAGATGCGGCTCCACGAAGCCACCTTTGTCATAGACTTTGCGCAAATGGGGATCAACACGATCCAGAATGTACGCTTGAAGATAGGTAGAGGTATGGATGTCCCTCAACAGCGCAGCCTGGTCCGGGTACTCCTTGAAAACAAATTCGTCGTGCAGTGGCGCGTAAAGCACCCACGGTCCCGATTGGCTTTCATGCGGCCCCATCAGATACGTATTGAGTACGAGGGTCGGCTCCCAGCCTTCCTTGGCAGGGAGCAACTGCAGGGGGCTGAATACCATCTTGCAGCCGTTGACGGGAAGGCGTGCAATGGCATCAGGCATATCAAGAACGTTTTCGATAACCGTATAAGCTTGCTCGGACAACTCATTCTTGAGCCTGAGCGCAAACGCTCGCAGTATATCCAGCGAAGGGATCTGATCGACGAACAGTTTGCGTCGCTTGAGGTAATCAGGAGCAGTCGCGGCAAGGATCGGGTCGAGCATGCTCCGGTAACCCGCAGCGATGTCCAGCGACCTCACCAGATCACGAACGTAAGCCGGAGTGAGCGACGCGTTCAGTGGCTTATCGTGCGCTGATGAGAGAAGGATGACCCCGTCCTGCCTGGACAGGAAACGGTCGATGGCATATTCCACAAGGGTTTCGCTGACTGATTGTGTGGCCGCCGGTATCGACTGGGGTGTCTGCCCCGGTGCGACCGGGACAGGAATGTAATGCGCCATTGTCACCCGGACGCTTTCAGGGTCAGGGCGAGGCTCGGTGAAATCAGTGTTGAACCTGCTTTTCAGTCGCTCGCAGGAGTAGTCATAGAGACTGGGTATATCAAACAAAAAATCTTTCTGGCCGATACAGGTCACATAGAACCGCTGCAGGGCATTCACCAGCGTAATCTGATCAGTCCCCGACGCTTCGCTGACCCATGAAGGGACGATGGCTTTGTAGATGATGAACTGGATGGCAACGCCCAGATAGCCAAGAGCCTGGCGATTTCGGTCATCGCGCTCTCCTGCACTCAGCAGGTTGACGAAAAGTTCTGACGGTACCCGCCAGGTCACGGCCTGCTGATAAAGATACGCCACGGTGCTTCGCTGACGTTCCACCTCGCCACGTTGTAACGTTTCGATGAAATGCTCTTCAATGCGTTGCAGTTTTACCTTGAGATCCAGCGTGCCAGTCCGGGTACGATGATCAAGCAGCCTCTGCCTGTCCGGCTCGGCAAGAACCCCCGACAAGTGCGAAACCAGTTCGAAACCTGTCAACCGCGCAGCAATGTAGTCTTTCAGTGCCTGCAGGGTTTCGAAACTTACAAGTCCCTTGCTCAGTACCCACAGAGCGGGCGAGCTGTGAGCAAGCCTGTTATTGATCACGAACGCGTTGGGCACCTGGATTGCAGGTGATTCAGGATCGAACTGAACAGAAACGGTGAACGCATCGACCTGTGACTCACCCAGAGCCTCCCTGAGACCAGGCAGTGGCCGGTCCAGTAATTGCTGAACGCTCTCGATGACCGACTCGGGAAGCAAACCTGTACGCTTTTCAACAAGCAATTCCAGGCGCAGTGCATACTCGCGGACCAGGCCGGATATCACACCGGGGCGCTCGCTGCTATCCAGCTGACGAACCGTACGTGAATAGAATTGGCTGATTTGCTCTTCGAAGCGGCGAGGAAACTCCTCCTGTACACAGACCAGTATGTGTTCGAGCAATGCCAACGGCAGGCGTTGCAACGGCCGATTCAGAACCGGAGTTATCAGCCCTGCCACCACCACGCTGTCTGACAGGGGGTCCTGCGTGTAGCCACAAACGCGGTCAAGCGCCAACGAAAGCAGCCGCACAGGCACCGCATCCATGGCAGCCGGCAAGATCCAAAGGGCCCGGGCATCCAGAGGTGGTCCTCCAATTACAGCCAGGTAACGGTTCAGCGCGTGACGCATGCAGCCCTCTACACCGGCATGTAGAACATCAACACGCTCAAGCAACACATCAAGCTTCTTCAGTTTGCCAATCCAGTTGTAAGAAGGCTCGGAAACAAGCGTCGGATGCTCCCCCACGCTAGCCTGGATCGAGGCTCCCCAGGTTTGGCCAAAGGGCAGCACTTCCGGACGCCAGCGCCCTGAGTCGTGGAGGTTTGATAGCCGGCCATCCAGTAGTGCGCGAATATCCAGTGCATCATCAACCCGAACCGGATTTTTTTCGTATTGGATCGGTGGCAGGCCCAGGACATAACGCAAATTGCGCTTTTGCAGAGCGATCACAGAGTCAGCGAATTCACTGAAAAACACGTTGGCTAACGCATCCTGATACGACTCGACCTTACCCTTCTCTTTAATGGCAAGGTGATCGTTCAAGGATGAATAAAACAGCAGCTCGGCACGTGAGGGGTCGCTCAGTACGTGCGATATTGCACGAGCCGGATCATCAAAGCGCAAGAAGCCCGACAGCGAGAAGTAGAGAAACGCACTCGACGGCTGTTCTGCGGGAAAATCAATCAGGAACACGCCCACCAGCTTGACAGGCTCCTGTCCAGCAACGGTGACTGACAACCGTTGAACGCGTATCGACTGTGCATTGCCAGGTTGCGAGGGTAACAGGCTGAGCAAACAGCGATACTCTGCTTCAGTCATCGTGCCATGTGCCCGGCTCGATAGAAGATGCTGAAGAAAGCACTCAGCGAGCGCATGACCAATAAAGTCTCTTGCTGTACGGCCGTCCTGTCGTTTTGACATCCAGTAGTCAGACAGCAATTGCTCGTATGCATCGCGGACTCCCGAAACCACGTCAGCCAGCGCCAGCTCGAAAAGCTCGCTCTGCGCTTGCGGCAAGACAAGGCCCCGCGCATCCAGAAATTGCCGTATCAGACCCGTCGGAAGAACGTTCAGGGAAAATGCCTGCACAGCAGCATCAGCCAGATACTGAGTGCCCACTACCGATGACACCACCGGATTGGCTCCGGGGTCAGTGCCCAGAATCTGCACCACCTGACTGAAAACGTCGACGCTGTCTGCGACGCCTCTCTGCACTAACGCCGTCTGCAAGGCCTTGCCTGCCGCAGCTCGCAGGTCCGGCAGCTCCTGCAACTGGACCAACAGGCGTTCCAGATGCCCGGCCTGCTGGCGCATGATCGCCAGCGTACGCGCTTCGAAGAGCGAGCCCTCGACACGCTCTGCCTCGATAGTCGATATATCGCTGACGTCGCCAAACCGCTGCTGCAAGGCACTTAGCAGCGAAGTGCGGCTCTCGAATCGCTCGACCCCGAAGGTCAGGGTACTCAAAAAGACTGGCGCGACACCTGGCGTGGGGTCACTGATTAACAAGGCACCCGCAAGTTCGGCGTTAGCGGGCGAATTGTCGCCTATGATCAGCCGATCAGCTCTTGGAAGGGGTGCATCGCTGTTGGGCTCGACACTTACTCCGACCAATAATTGCAGCCACTTGCCATCTTCACTGCTGATGCGTGAGCTGCCGACTGCGTCATGAATGTCCTGTGTGAATCGGCTGCGCAGAGAGTCGCTGAAAAAATAGGGAAGTACTGTTGGCATGTGCTGTTTCCTTTGACTAGCCCTCATCGCTCACTGCGCCGGGGCACGTGGCAGAGGAAAAGGAAACAGCTTATTGAGGTAGCACGACGCGCCTGCGTTACATAAAGCAATGGGTCCGCAGGCGCACGTCGCTCACATCAATTAACGGAAGGCTGGACGTTCTTTTCAACCCATGCAGCGAAGGCGTTGATGAACGTCTCCAGAAATGGCCGTGTCTTGTCGGACAGTGCGCCCGCTTCATCGAAAAAGCTTCCAGCGCCACCCAGGTATGCCTCAGGCTGCTGAAGGCACAGCACGTCCAGAAATACCAGAGACTGGCGCAGGTGATGGTTGGCACCAAAGCCACCGACAGCACCCGGAGAAGCGCTTATGACCGCGCCGGGTTTGCCGCTGAAAGCGCTTTTGCCGTAAGGACGCGAGCCCACATCAATGGCATTTTTCAGGGCACCCGGCACCGAACGGTTGTATTCCGGTGTTACAAAAAGCACGCCGTCGGCAGCGCCCAACTGGTCGCGAAATGCACTGTAGGCTGGCGGCGGAGAAGCGCCATCAATGTCTTCGTTATACAGAGGCAAATCGCCAATTTCGACGATATTAAGTTTAAGGCTGGCAGGTGCCAGCTCCGCGAGGGCAAGCGCAATTTTTCGGTTGATGGAGTCTTTTCGCAGACTGCCGACCAATACGGCAATGGTATGAACCTGGCTCATGAAAATATCCGTCATCTGATTAATAGGGAATATCAGGTATACAACAACAGCCGCCTTTAGACGACCATTGCCCTGGTCAATTCCCCGACGCGCCACAACCGCCCGGATTATTTTTTTCCTGCCGGCAAACTCACCTATAGATCAGTGGTCTACTAGCCTCGATGGATTCGTAAACCAGCAGTTATATTCAGTTTCAGAGGTTACAGAGCAAATGGCTTCAGTTCTCGTCGGACAATTTCATGCCAGAGACGCCGAAGGTCGCGTCTACCCGGTCCATGAATTCCAGGAATCGCAGCCGGGTGAGGTGCAGGGCGGGCAGCCGGTAATCACTTACAGACTGGCAATTGGTGACCGGGTCAAGCATTTGGGCGGTGAAGACTTTCAACTGGTGCAATCGGGCGTGAAAATCACCCGTACAACGCCGTAATACAAACAGAACTCCCGCTCGAGCTACCGCTGCCAGCGGGAAGTTGCTAGTCAGAAAAGATCAGATACCAGAAAATTGCCGTTTCACGTGTATTGGGATCTATGCCTCGATAGCGCATATGGTCCACCCCGCCTACCACGTATCCACAACGCTCATACAACCTGCAGGCACCCAGGTTATTGTTCTGGGTTTCCAGAACGATGCCGGGCAGATTGCGCTTGCGGCTCCAGAATTGAGCGACATCGAGCAATGAGCGCGCGACCCCATGACGACGCGCCGACTCGTCTACCGCCAATTCATCGATGTAGGCGAACCCGCTCCAGTGAGTGCTCATCACGATATGGCCAACCGGGCGGTCATCCAGCCAGGCCACCATCACCGAACTCGTGGCGGCATCGCGATGATCGGCAAACTCCTGAGAATCGATACCATAATTCTTGCTGTACGGCTCGACCAGCTCAACCTGCCATGAATCAACGCTTTCGCCGATACGCGGTTGGGCATAGCCAAGCACTGTAAACGTGAATTCGCTATTGAGAATGTAGTCCTCGAAGCATTCGTCTGCGATCCGAATGCTCAAGGCAGGGTTTGCCAGGTTCATGTCACCACTCGCTGGTTGCTGTCAGGAGGACGTCTGCGCTGCGGCTTCCAGCATTTGTACCCACAAAGCAGGTGCACCGGATGCCTTGGCAATGGTGCTCATACGGACTTCATGCTCGGCCAGTTCACTTTCCGAAGCACGAATGATGCGGCAAGGTTTGCGATCGGCAGGCAAACGGCGGATTTCGCTGCCTCGGTTGCCAGAGCCTTCACCGGAGCCGTTGCCGTCAGAGGCATTACCAGCCAGCGACAGGCTGGTCTGCCCGCCGGTCATCGCCAGGTAGACGTCGGCCAGAATTTCAGAGTCGAGCAGTGCGCCGTGCAGCTCGCGGCCCGAGTTGTCGACGCCGTAGCGCTTGCACAGGGCATCCAGACTGTTGCGCTGCCCCGGATGGCGCTCACGCGCCATCATCAGGGTGTCGAGGATCGAACAGTGCTGGGTAATATCAGCCCTGTCCTGCGAACCCATCAAGGCAAATTCGTTGTTGATGAAGCCAACATCGAACGCTGCGTTGTGAATGATCAGTTGCGCGCCTTTGATGAATTCGAAAAATTCATCGGCGACTTCGGCAAACCGGGGCTTGCCGACCAGAAATTCGTTGGTGATACCGTGAACACCAATCGCGCCTTCGTCACTTTCGCGATCAGGTTGCAGGTACACGTGAAAATGCCGACCGGTCAGGCGCCGGCCAATCAACTCGACACAACCGATCTCGATGATCCGGTGACCATCTGTCACCGGCATACCGGTGGTTTCGGTATCGAGAACGATCGATCTGTTATCCAGGTTTTGTAATGCCATTGACTGTCGCCTCATCTACAGGCCGCGATTCTAACACGCCATGGAAGCTGCGAGCCTGTCGGATCCATCCGCAATTGAAAGGGATAAACGTCAGCAGGCGCTGCAGGGATACAACGGATTCGGCGATTTTACCCGGAACTCGCCCGCCTCCCGAGTTGCATCATGAGTTGCGATAAAGGCAACAGAGTTCCGAGTTTGCGATGATTGCTGACGCGTCTGCCGCGTGTCCATACTCGACCCATCGGCAACAGGAGATCGATATGAGCCCTCTTTGGCAGCGCCTTCGCGATCAAGCCCGGCAACTGACCGAGCGCAACCCGGTACTCGGCGATTATGCGACAAGCCACCTGCTGGTCTATTCGACTTTCGAGGATGCGCTCGCTGCGAACCTTGCCCGACAGATGCAGGCCCAAGCGAGTAACGTGGCGCTGGAAGACTGGTTCAAGGCGATCATAAAGGCCAGGCCGTCCATCGCTCAGGCAGCAGCTGCCGATATCAACCATCTGGAAACAGTCAATCCTGCCTGCCCGGATCACCTCACGGCCTTTCTGACCTTCCGGGGCATACAGGCCGTTCAGGCATACCGCATCGCCCATGCACTGTGGGCTGAGGGCGATGAGCAAAGCGCGGTGCTAGTACAGAACTGGGCGGCCAACACCTGGAGCATCGATATTCACCCGGCGGCGCGGCTCGGCAAATCCTTGTTTGTCGACCATGGCATCGGCCTTGTTATCGGGGAAACCGCTGTAGTCGAAGATCAAGTGAGCCTCTGGCACGGTGTCACGCTGGGCAGCACCCTCAACGAAGCAGGCGACCGACACCCGAAAATCCGCAGAGGCGCACTTATTTGCGCCGGAGCAACCGTTCTGGGAAACATCGAAGTAGGAGCCAATGCCATTGTGGCGGCCAACTCGGTCGTACTCAAAGCAGTGGCGGCTGAAACGGTCGTCGCTGGCACACCGGCAAAGGTGGTGGGTAATGCCCCTGCTTTTCTGGCGACCTTTACGACAAAATCCAAAGGCTAATCAGGAGCTATTACCATGACAGCCGTTGCTCAATTTGCGCAGGGTATCGATCATCCTCTTGTCACCGTGCGTAATCATGCCGAGGCTCTGGAGCTGTATCGCAGAATGGGCTTCGCGCCGTCGCCGGTCAGCTACCACCCTTGGGGAACCGTCACCTCGTTGATGATGTTTCCCAGTAACTTTATCGAATTGATCGGCGTCGAAGATGCTTCGAAATTCGGCACCCACTCGGTAAACGGTTTCTGCTTCGGACGTCAGTTGGGTCAATTCCTCGACCGCGGCGAAGAAGGCGTTTCGCTGGTGGCGCTGCACAGTAAAGATGCCGACGATGACCACGCGCGTATGGCGGCTGCAGGGCTTGAAAGCCAGGGCCGTATTGATTTTCGCCGAAAAATGACGCTTCCCGATGGTCGCGACGATGAAGCCGTTGTTTCGCTGGCGCTCTTCATCGACCCGGAACTCCCGGACGCCTCCAACTTTATCTGCCATCAGCATCGTCCTGAGCTGATCTGGGTGCGCGGCTGGCAGAACCACCCCAATGGTGCAGACGGGATTCTGGCGATCACCTATCTGGCAGACCCCGAACGGCTTGAACCCCGCTGGCGAGCTATCTACGGCAATGCGGTGACATACAACGGTGCCGCCCTGGAGGCTGATACCCGATGCGGCGTATTGCGTGCCATCGACGCCGCGACAGCTGCCCTGGAATTTCCGGACGTCGAGCTACCTGCAATTACCAGGGAGCGCCCCCATGCGATTTCCATCCGGCTGCGCACCACGAGCCTCAACGATCTGCGCGCAATACTGGCGCGTAATGACGTGGCTCATCATGAAATACGGGGTCATGAAATACCGGACCGCGTCCTCGTGGCGCCGCACGCGGCAGGCAATGTCATCCTCGATTTCGTACAGAGTATCTGACTGAACGTCGACTGACGAATATCAGCTTTTTATGCCACGCACTTCGTCAACACCACGGTTGGCAAGCTGGTCGGCACGCTCGTTGCCGGGATGGCCGATATGGCCTCGTACCCACTGCCATTTCACGTTATGCCGGCTGACCTGTTCATCGAGCAGCTGCCACAGATCGGCATTTTTGACCGGTTCCTTGGCCGCGGTTTTCCAGCCGCGTTTCTTCCAGTTGACCATCCACTCGGTAATGCCTTTCATCACGTACTGAGAGTCGGTCACCAGCGTCACTTCGCAGGGACGCTTGAGTTCTTCGAGCCCGCGAATGGCACCCGTCAGCTCCATGCGGTTGTTGGTGGTGTTGGCCTCGCCACCCCACAGCTCTTTTTCGACACCCTTGCACACCAGCAGGGCACCCCACCCGCCCGGGCCAGGATTGCCCTTGCAGGCACCGTCGGTGAAGAGTTCAACGCTATCGCTCATTACGACCTTTCCAGAATGATGGGCTTCATGTGCAGCATGGCATTGCTCAGGAATGATCCTGAGTGTTGCGACTGACCTTGGCCATCGGCATGGGAATCAGCTTGCCGATAGGGTCGCGGCGTACCTGACGTACAGGCCTCAGGCCTACCACCAGTTTACGCGCCACCAGAAGGTAGAAGCCGCCACCGGGGCTCTGACGTCCTTCACCGAGGCTTTCGAGCCCAGCAAGGCGTGACTGCCATGCCGCTGAAGCAAGGGGCGGACGATAGCATCCGAAGCGCCGTTTCTCCAGCGCGAAGCCCAGCAGGTTCAGCCAGTCGGCGACCCGCGAGGATGAGATGCAGCGCGCCTTGCGCAGCCCATCCCGAGCGAACACGTGACGCATGCCCCAGGCGCTCCAGGGGTTGATGCCGATAATCAGCAAGTGCCCGCCCGGCCGAACACTGCTGGCCGCTTCACGCAGCAGCCCGTGGGGCGACAGACAGAAATCCAGACCGTGCTGCAGTACCACGACATCCGCCGCGTGCTCGCTCAATGGCCAGGCCTGCTCTTCGCAGACAATCTCGACGCCCGGCAATGGTGCTCCGAGCCGCACATTGCGTTGCACCTGCGGGGCAACCGGCGGCGCTTGCGCCGACGGGCCGTAATGCACCAGGTAGCCGCCGAAATACCGCCCCAGCTCTTCGTCGAGAATGCGCCGTTCCTCTTCGAGCAGAAGCTGCCCCAGCGGCCCGGAAAGCCATTCACGGGCAGCGCGGATCAATGCAAGCCACTCAGGATCAGCCTGAGCGAACGCTTCATCGGTCATGAGTTCTCCTCCAGAGGTGCTCGCGTACAGCGGCAACAGACTCTAAGATGCACCATTGTCCGCCGCTATGCGAACTGCGCCATGATACAGATCCACGCCCTTCCTGCTTTCAATGACAACTACATATGGTTGTTACAAGACCTTTCGAGCCAGCAATGCGCTGTGGTCGATCCTGGCGACGCGAAACCGGTGCTGGGCTGGCTGGCGGAGCATCCGGACTACCGGTTGACCGATATTCTCATCACCCACCACCACAATGATCATGTCGGCGGCGTGGCGGAACTCAAGCAGGCGACCCGGGCACGCGTACTCGGCCCTGCGGCAGAGACTATTCCGGCACGCGATATCGCACTGGTCGACCATGACCGACTGACAGTGCTCGGCCTCGAGTTTGTGGTGCATGCAGTTCCCGGCCACACGCTCGGTCATATCGCCTTCTACCATGAAGACGCTACAACGCCCTTGCTGTTCAGCGGCGACACGCTGTTCGCAGCAGGCTGTGGACGTCTGTTCAAGGGTACGCCAGAGCAGATGCATGACTCCCTCGAGCGTCTGGCCAAACTGCCGGACAGCACGCTGATTTATTGCGCCCACGAATACACGCTGAGTAATCTGCGCTTCGCTCAGGCCGTCGAGCCCGATAATCAGGATATTGCCCAACGCCTCGCCGAAGTCACCCGCTGGCGTAGTGAAAATCGCATCAGCCTTCCTTCAAACCTGGCTCTGGAAAAACGCACCAACCCGTTCCTGCGAACCCGGGAAACATCTGTTAAAGAAAAAGCGGACGAACGGAGCGGCGGGCAAAACACCTCGCAGAGTGCGGTCTTTGCCAGCTTGAGGGCATGGAAAGATAAGTTCTGACCTGACCATAAAACCGCAATAAAATTCTGAAAGGTTGACCGACGGCAGGCTGCTTCCTAGAATCGCCCGACATTTTCGTCTGGATGTACCCCCCGAACAATGTCGTCATCTATCAGCAAGCCTTCACATTCGGACGCATTGACTCGGTTGGCTCAGGCCATGGCTGTCACCGCGAGTGCGCTTTTGGCCGGTTGCCAGAGCACTGCCAGCGTCGACCCGGTCAGCAGCCATCGCACGCCTAATCTGGCCGCCGGCATCAAGCAAAAACCGATTTTCCTGTCTCACAAGCCCGTCACTCCCCTCGCCCCGCCACAAGATGTGTGGGAGCGCATGCGTCAGGGCTTTCAACTGCAACAAGGCAACGATCAAAACCCCCGTATCGACCAGCAGCGCCTGTGGTTCGCCAACAACCCTTCCTTTCTGGAAAACGCTGGCGAGCGTGGCAGCCTGTATATGCATTACATCGTCGAGCGCCTTGAAGAACGCAACATGCCGCTGGAGCTGGCTCTGCTCCCTGTCATCGAAAGCGCCTACAACCCGATGGCCGTTTCACGCAGCCAGGCTGTAGGTCTATGGCAGTTCATCCCCTCGACCGGGCGTTACTTCAACCTGCGCCAGACCAGCTTTTATGACGGACGTCGCGACATCCAGGCCTCGACCGTTGCCGCACTGGATTACCTGACCCGTCTGCATGACATGTTCAACGGTGACTGGTTACTGGCCCTCGCGGCCTACAACGCGGGCGAAGGCACAGTGAGCCGTGCCATCGAGCGCAATGACAAGCTCAACCTGCCGACCGACTACTGGAACCTGCCACTTCCGCAGGAAACACGGGACTATGTGCCCAAGCTGCTGGCCTTGTCCCAGGTGGTACTGTCGCCGGAAGCCTATGGCGTCAACCTCAATCCGATCGCCAACCAGCCCTATTTCGAAGTCGTCGAACTCAACAAGCGCGTCGATCTGTCCAAAGTGGCCAGCGCTGCCGATATTGACGAAGATAAGCTTATCCAGCTCAACCCTGCCTACAAGAAGCGCCTGACGGTCGATGGGCCTCAGCATCTGCTGGTGCCAACGTCCAAGGCGCAACTGCTGACTGCCAGCCTGCTGACCATGAAACAGGAAGAGCTGGTCGCCTGGCAGCCTTACCGCGTACGCAAGGGCGATACTCTGGAAAGCCTGGCGAGTCGCTATCAGGTCACGGTCAGCTCGCTCAAGGGCAATAACAAGCTGTCCGGCAACCGCCTGAAGGTCGGTCAATCACTGAGCATACCGGTCAAGCCGGGCATGCAGAATTCACAGCCCGTGTTCGAAGCGTTGGCCAGCAACGACAAGCCGTCACGTACCCGAAGTTACAAGGTGCGCAGCGGTGACAACCTGACCACCATCGCGCAAGCCAACAAGGTGGATGTCGAAGACCTGCAACGCTGGAACAAGCTGACCGGCAAGAAGCTCAAGGTCGGCCAGACGCTGGTCATGCAGGACACCAGCAAATCCAGCAGTAAAACGGTCGCCAGCGCCAAAGACGGCGAAAAGAAATCCATGCAGTACAAGATCCAGAAAGGCGACTCGATGTACCTGGTCGCCAAGCGCTTTAACGTCGAGATGCAACATCTCAAGCGCTGGAATCCACGTAGCGGGCAGGCCCTCAAACCCGGTCAGACCCTGACCGTTTACCTGCCGCACTGATGATCGCGGCCACTTGCCCTTCGATAACCTTGGGGCGGGTGGCCGATGCAGCCCCGGCTGCGCAGTCACCTGCAGTCTTTTTCCAGCTGGAACAAGCTGTTACTGTTAGCGACCCGAAAGCCCAAGTCGCCCGGATCGTGATACGTCCCTTCCTGCTAACCATCAGCCTGGCCTTGAGCTTCTGCGCCAACGCAGCCATCACAGAAAGTCATGGCTATGCGCAGTTTGGTGTTCTCAAGTACCCGGCCAGCTTTACTCATTTCGACTGGGTCAATCCCGAGGCGCCGAAAGGTGGCACCTTGAGAATGATGGCGTTTGGTACGTTCGACACGCTCAATCCTTACACATTCAAGGGCAGCAGCCCGGTCTCGACCGGAAACTTCCTGCAATACGGCGTCAATGAACTGAACGAGCCGTTGATGGTGGGCACAGGGCAGTACGACCCGTCCGGCGATGAACCGACCTCCAGTTACGGGCTGATCGCGCAGTCCGTTGAATACAGCGAGGACCGCAGCTGGGTGGTGTTCAACCTGCGCCCGCAGGCGCGCTTTCACGATGGCAAGCCCATCACCGCCTACGACGTGGCGTTTTCCTACCGAACGCTGCTC
The DNA here is from genome assembly GCF_058129925.1 of Pseudomonas sp. Pme6b. Taxonomy (NCBI): domain Bacteria; kingdom Pseudomonadati; phylum Pseudomonadota; class Gammaproteobacteria; order Pseudomonadales; family Pseudomonadaceae; genus Pseudomonas; species Pseudomonas sp. Pme6b. The sequence goes on along the minus strand of NZ_CM176704.1, from coordinate 2,122,977 downwards.
AAGGACGGTCATCCTCAATACCGCACCGCCTTGCAGGAAGTGCAGCGCGTCGACATCCTCAATCGTCATCGCATCCGGTTTGTCTTCAAGCGCTCTGGCAATCCGTTGCTGATTCTGCGTCTTGGGGAACTGCCAGTGCTGCCCCAGCATTACTGGAAGAACAGAGACTTCAAGGCGACTACCTTCGAACCGCCGCTGGGCAGTGGCCCCTACAGCATCACCCGCGTGCAGCCCGGACGTCAGCTGGTGTTCGAGCGGGTCAAGGATTACTGGGGCAAGGACCTGCCGGTCAACCGCGGCAAATACAATTTCGACCGGGTGGAAGTCGAGTTCTACCGCGACAGCGATGTGGCGTTCGAAGCATTCAAGGCGGGCGAATTCGATATCTACATCGAGCATCAGGCCAAGAACTGGGCGAATGGCTATAACTTCCCGGCAGTCGCAAACGGTCAGGTAATCAAGGCGCAGATTCCGCACCGCATACCGACCCAGACCCAAGGCCTGTTCATGAACACCCGGCGCGCGGCCTTCGCCGATATCCGCGTACGCGAAGCACTGGGGCTGTTGTTCAATTTCGAATGGACCAACCGCACACTGTTCAGCGACGCTTATGAGCGTTCGACCAGCTATTACCCCAACAGCGAGTTTTCCGCGACGGGCCTGCCGAGCGGGGCTGAATGGTTATTGCTGGCGCCTTATCGCGATCAGTTGCCCGCCAGTCTGTTTACCCAGCCATTTGCCCCATCGAAAACCGATGGCGGCGGCATCCCGCGCGACACTCTGCGCAAGGCCTTGAAACTGCTTGCCGATGCTGGCTGGACGCTGTCGGACAAGGGCTTGCTCAACGCCGACAAGCAACCGCTGCGCTTCGAGATCCTGCTGGTCAACCCCAACCTCGAACGCATCCTGCAGCCCTACATCGAAGACCTGCAACGCCTGGGTATTGATGCAGGGCTGCGCACCGTCGATCGCGCCCAGTACAAACAACGCCTGGACCGTTTCGACTTCGACATGATTCTCATGACCCTGCAACAGACGCTGAGCCCCGGTCTTGAGCAGTGGCAATATTTTCATTCAAGCCAGGCCGCGATCAACGGCAGCAAGAACTACGCCGGCATTGCCAACCCGGTGGTCGACGCCCTGCTGAACAAACTGCTCGGCGCGCAAACCCGCGATGAACAGGTCGCGGCTGCGCGAGCGCTGGACCGCGTGCTGCTGGCTCAGCACTACAGCATTCCCAACTGGTATCTGAACAATCATCGGCTTGCCTATCGCAACCGATTCGCCATGGTCACCACCCCGCCCTACACCCTGGGGCTGCGTGCGTGGTGGCTCAAGACTCTGGAGAAGCCCCGATGAACCCATTGCATTCCCTGCGCGCGCAAGCGGCCGGCCTGCTGTTGGCCAGCCTCGCCTGCACGGTACAGGCTGCGCCTCAGCATGGCGTGACGCTGTACGACGAGCCGCCCAAGTACCCGGCCGACTTCAAGCACTTCGACTACGTGAACCCGGATGCGCCCAAGGGTGGCACGTTCCGTCAGGCAGGCTTCGGCGGTTTCGACAGCCTCAACCCGTTCATCAACAAGGGCGTGCCGGCAGATGACATCGGCCTGATCTACGACACCCTGGCCCGTGCAAGCCTGGATGAACCGTTCAGTGAGTACGGGCTGGTTGCCGGTAAAATCGAGAAAGCCCCGGACAACAGCTGGGTACGCTTCTACCTGCGCCCGGAAGCGCGCTTTCATGACGGCCACCCGATGCGTGCCGAAGACGTGGAGTTCAGCTTCAAGACACTGATGGAGCACGGGTCGCCCATGTACAAGGGTTACTACGCCGACGTCGATCAGGTGGTCGTCGAAGACCCGCTGCGCGTGCTGTTCAAATTCAAGCACAAGGGCAATCGGGAGATGCCGCTGATTCTTGGCCAGTTACCCGTGCTGCCCAAACATTTCTGGGCAGATCGCGACTTCAGCAAGGGCAACCTGGACTTCCCGCTGGGCAGCGGGCCGTACAAGGTCGCCGATGTAAAAGCCGGGCGCTCGGTGCGTTATGAACGGGTCAAGGATTACTGGGCCAAGGACCTGCCGATCAATAAGGGCTTCTACAACTTCGATGTGCTGACCACCGACTACTATCGCGACAACACCGTCGCGCTGGAAGCGGGCAAAGCCGGGCAGTTCGATTATTGGGTGGAAACCAGCGCCAAGAACTGGGCAACTGCATATGACACGCCAGCAGTCCGGGATGGCAGGCTGATCAAGGAAGAGCTTCCCAATGGCAATCCGACGGGCATGCAGGGTTTTGTCTTCAACCTGCGCAAGCCGGTGTTTCAAGACGTCAGGGTCCGTGAGGCGCTGACTCTGCTGCTGGACTTCGAGTGGACCAACAAACAGCTGTTCAACGGCTCGTACAGCCGCACCAAAAGCTATTTCGACAACTCGGAAATGGCCGCCAGCGGCCTGCCGTCCGCCGAAGAACTGAAAATTCTTGAACCGTTGCGCGGCAAGATTCCGGATCGAGTGTTCACCGAACCCTTCACGCTGCCGGTAACCGATGGCAGTGGCATGATTCGTCCACAGCAACGCCGGGCCTTCCAGCTGTTGCAGGAAGCGGGCTGGAAGATCGTCGACGACAAGATGGTCGATGCCCAGGGCAACCCGGTGAAGCTGGAGTTTCTGATCGCCCAGACCGAATTCGAGCGCATTCTGTTGCCTTACAAACGTAACCTGAGTGATCTGGGCATCGAGCTGGTGATTCGCCGCGCCGACGTGTCGCAATACATCAACCGCCTGCGCTCGCGGGACTACGACATGATCGTCACTGGCTATCCGCAGTCCAGCTCACCCGGTAACGAGCAGCGCGTGTATTTCGACTCATCCAGCGCCGACAACCCGGGCAGCCGCAACTTCATGGGCCTCAAGGACCCGGCGGTAGACACGCTGGTCAACGGGCTGATCAACGCCGACTCCCGGGAAAGCCTGATCACCCATACCAAAGCGCTGGACCGCGTATTACTGTGGGGTTTTTACGTTGTACCCAACTGGCACATCAAAACCTGGCGGGTGGCTTACTGGAATCACATCGACCATCCCAAGGCCAAGGCGCTTTCCGATATCGGCCTGATGACTTGGTGGGCGAAGCCGAATGTCAAACCCGCCACCGCGACCCCGTCAGCCACTGATCAGGCCAAGCCTGCGAACGCGGAGCAATAACATGCTGGCTTATATTCTGCGACGGCTACTGCTGATCATCCCTACCCTGCTCGGCATTCTGATCATCAACTTCGTCATCATTCAGGCCGCACCCGGTGGACCGGTCGAGCAGATGATCGCCAAGATCGAAGGCTTTGATGGCGCTACCAGCCGAATTGCGGGTGGCGGTGCCGAGGTATCGGTGGCGGGCTCCAACTACCGTGGCGCGCAGGGCCTGGACCCGGCACTGATCAAAGAAATCGAACGCATGTACGGTTTCGATAAATCGGCACCGGAACGCCTGTGGATCATGATCAAGAACTACGCCACGCTGGATTTCGGCGACAGCTTCTTTCGCGATGCCAAGGTGATCGACCTGATCGTCGAGAAGATGCCGGTCTCCATCTCTCTGGGGTTATGGAGCACGCTGATCATGTACCTGGTGTCGATCCCGCTTGGGATCGCCAAAGCCACTCGCCACGGCAGCCAGTTCGACGTGTGGACCAGCTCGGCGATCATCGTCGGCTACGCCATCCCGGCGTTTCTGTTCGCGATTCTGCTGATCGTGGTGTTTGCCGGTGGCAGCTACTTCAACTGGTTCCCGCTGCGCGGGCTGACTTCGAACAACTATGACGAACTGAGCACTCTGGGCAAGGTCTTCGACTACTTCTGGCATCTGGTGCTGCCGGTCACCGCGCTGGTGATCGGCAACTTCGCCACCATGACCCTGCTGACCAAGAACAGCTTTCTCGACGAAATCAGCAAGCAATATGTCACCACCGCCAAAGCCAAGGGCCTGAGCAACCACAAGGTGCTCTACGGCCATGTGTTTCGCAACGCGATGCTGCTAGTGATCGCCGGCTTCCCGTCGGCGTTCATCGGTATCTTCTTCACCGGCTCGCTGCTGGTGGAAGTGATCTTTTCGCTGGACGGCCTGGGCCTGATGAGTTTTGAAGCCGCTATCAACCGCGACTACCCGGTGGTGTTCGGCACCCTGTTCATCTTCACCCTGCTGGGGTTGGTGGTGAAGCTGATCGGCGACATCACCTACACCCTGGTAGACCCGCGCATCGACTTCGAAAGCAGGAAGCATTGATATGAAGCTGTCTCCTCTCAATCGCCGTCGCTTCGAACGCTTCAAAGCCAACCGACGCGGCTGGTGGTCACTGTGGCTGTTCCTCATCCTGTTCGGCCTGAGCCTTGGCGCCGAACTGATCGCCAACGATAAACCGCTTGCCGTGCGCTACGACGGTCACTGGTACTTCCCGGTGCTGGAGCGTTACCCGGAGACCACCTTCGGCGGCGAATTCCCGCTGGAAGCCAATTACAAGAGCCCGTACATCAAGGAATTGCTCGCGGCGAAGGATGGCTGGACCCTGTGGGCGCCCATCCCGTTCAGTTACCAGAGCATCAACTACGACCTGAAAGTCCCCGCCCCTGCGCCACCGTCCCGGGAAAACCTGCTGGGCACCGACGATCAGGGCCGTGATGTGTTGGCACGAGTGATCTACGGCTTCAGGATTTCCGTGCTGTTCGCCCTGACCCTGACCATCCTCAGTTCGATCATCGGCGTCATCGCCGGTGCCCTGCAGGGTTTCTATGGCGGCTGGGTCGACCTGCTGGGCCAGCGTTTTCTGGAGGTGTGGTCGGGCCTGCCCGTGCTGTATCTGTTGATCATTCTCGCCAGCTTCGTGCAACCCAACTTCTGGTGGCTGCTGGGCATCATGCTGCTGTTCTCCTGGATGAACCTGGTGGACGTGGTGCGTGCCGAGTTCCTGCGTGGCCGGAATCTGGAATATGTAAGAGCCGCGCGAGCGCTGGGCATGGAGAACGGCGCGATCATGTTCCGCCATATCCTGCCCAACGCCATGGTCTCGACCATGACCTTCATGCCGTTCATCCTCACCGGGGCCATCGGCACCTTGACTGCACTGGACTTCCTGGGCTTCGGCCTGCCCGCCGGATCGCCTTCGCTGGGCGAACTGGTGGCGCAGGGCAAATCCAACCTGCAGGCACCCTGGCTGGGCATCAGCGCGTTCGCTGTGCTGGCCATTATGCTGAGCCTGCTGGTGTTCATCGGCGAATCTGCCCGCGATGCTTTCGACCCAAGGAAATAAGATGAGCAATGACAATCTGATCGAAATCCGCGATCTGGCGGTCGAGTTCGTGACGGGCGACTCACGGCAACGGGTGGTCGAGAACATCAGCTTTGACATCCGTCGGGGTGAAACCCTCGCACTGGTCGGCGAAAGCGGCTCGGGCAAATCGGTTACAGCGCATTCGATCCTGCGCCTGCTGCCCTACCCCATTGCCAGTCATCCGAGCGGCACTATCCGCTACGGCGGTGAAGACCTGCTGAAAGTGGAAGAGAAAAAGCTGCGCTCGATCCGTGGCAACCGTATCGCCATGATCTTCCAGGAACCGATGACTTCGCTGAACCCGCTGCACTCGGTCGAAAAACAAATCAACGAGGTGCTGGGCCTGCACAAGGGCCTGACCGGCAAGGACGCCACCAAACGCACGCTGGAGCTTCTTGAGCTGGTAGGCATCCCCGAGCCACACAAACGGCTCAAAGCCTTGCCACACGAGCTTTCAGGCGGCCAACGCCAGCGTGTAATGATAGCGATGGCACTGGCCAACGAGCCGGAGCTGCTGATTGCCGACGAACCGACTACTGCACTGGACGTCACGGTACAGCTGAAAATTCTTGAGTTGCTCAAGCAATTGCAGGCTCGTCTGGGCATGGCGTTGTTACTTATCAGCCACGATTTGAACGTGGTAAGGCAAATAGCCAACCGAGTATGTGTCATGCAGCGCGGTTGCATCGTCGAACAGGCATCGTGCGAAGAATTGTTCCGTTCGCCGCAACATCCTTACACCAAAGTGTTGCTCAGCGCAGAGCCCAGCGGCGGTCCTTCGACCAACCCGGCCGGCGCCCCGCTGCTTGAAGTCGAGGACCTGAAAGTCTGGTTCCCGATCAAAAAGGGCCTGCTCAAGCGCACGGTCGACCACGTCAAGGCGGTGGACGGCATACGCTTCAGCCTGCCGCAAGGGCAAACACTGGGCATCGTGGGTGAAAGCGGGTCGGGCAAATCGACGCTGGGGCTGGCGATTCTTCGGCTGATCGGCAGCCAGGGCACCATACGTTTCAAGGGCAACGCGCTAGAATCTCTGTCGCAACAGCAGATCCGTCCGCTGCGCAGGCAGATGCAGGTGGTGTTCCAGGACCCGTTTGGTAGTTTGAGCCCGCGTATGTCAGTGGGTGAAATCGTTGGCGAAGGCTTGCGAATCCATGGCATGGGCACGGCCGCCGAGCAACAGACGGCGATCATCGAAGCACTCAGGGAGGTTGGCCTGGATCCGGATACCCGGCACCGCTACCCTCACGAGTTCTCCGGTGGCCAACGGCAGAGGATCGCCATTGCACGTGCGCTGGTATTGAAACCGGCGCTTATCTTGCTGGACGAGCCGACGTCAGCCCTAGACCGGACCGTACAGCGTCAGGTCGTCGAGCTGCTTCGCTCGCTGCAAGCCAAGTACAATCTGACGTATTTGTTCATCAGCCATGACCTGGCTGTCGTCAAAGCGCTGAGCCACCAGCTGATGGTGATCAAGCAAGGCCAAGTGGTCGAACAGGGTGCAGCGCAGGACATCTTCGCCGCACCGCAACATCCTTATACACAGCAGCTGCTGGAAGCCGCCTTTTTGGCACCGGTAGCTGTCGATTAACCTGAAGAGGAACAACACATGGGTTTTCTCGCCGGTAAGCGCGTCCTGATCGTCGGTGTCGCCAGTAAACTGTCCATCGCATCCGGCATTGCTGCCGCCATGCATCGTGAAGGTGCAGAGCTTGCTTTCACCTACCAGAACGACAAGCTCAAGGGCCGTGTCGAAGAGTTCGCCGCAGGCTGGGGCTCAGGTCCTGAGCTGTGCTTCCCTTGCGATGTGGCCAGCGACGAAGAGATCACCAAGGTCTTTGAAGAGCTGAGCAAGAAGTGGGACGGCCTGGACGTGATCGTTCACTCGGTCGGCTTTGCTCCGGGTGACCAGCTCGACGGCGACTTCACCGACGCTACCACTCGCGAAGGTTTCCGCATCGCTCATGACATCAGCGCCTACAGCTTCGTGGCCCTGGCCAAGGCTGGTCGCGAAATGATGAAGGGCCGCAATGGCAGCCTCCTGACCCTGTCGTACCTGGGCGCAGAGCGCACCATGCCCAACTACAACGTCATGGGCATGGCCAAGGCCAGCCTGGAAGCCGGCGTTCGTTACCTGGCCGGCAGCCTCGGCCCGGAAGGTACTCGCGTCAATGCTGTATCGGCCGGCCCGATCCGCACACTGGCGGCTTCGGGTATCAAGAACTTCCGCAAAATGCTGGCTGCCAACGAGGCGCAGACTCCTTTGCGCCGCAACGTGACCATCGACGAAGTCGGCAATGCCGGTGCGTTCCTGTGCTCTGACCTGGCGTCGGGCATCAGTGGTGAGATCATGTACGTCGACGGCGGTTTCAACACCACCGCGATGGGCAGCATGGAAGAGTAAGACGGCAAGCGCCGCTCCTCGCGAGCGGCATTTTTCCGGCAGGCAACTTTCCTGCACTCAAAAAGAAGGCCGCTCAGTGAGCGGCCTTCTTTTTTGTGCGGGTTTCGAGCTTAGAACTTCTCGATCTTCGCGTTGCTTTCCAGCTGTGCACGGTACGCAGCGAAATCCTGCTGACCCGCACGCGACGCGAGGAAGCGACGGTATTGCGCCTTTTCCGCGTCAGTCGGCGCAGCAGCCTGATTCACGCCATTGAGGCGCACAATCACGAAGCTGCCATCGGCTGCAGTAATGCTGGCGAATTCCGGCTTGCCCTTGCCATCAGGCTTGGGCATGCGGAACAGCGTCTGCAGTACTTGAGGATCAACGCCTTCCTGACTGCGAGTGACTGCTTCCATCGATTTCCAGTCACGTCCATCCTGCTTCGCAGCCAGCGGGATCTTGCCATCACGCAGCCCGGCCAGCAGAGCCTCGCCCTTGGCCTTGGCAGCGGCCGTGGCGTGCTCCTTGACCAGTTGAGTGCGAATCGAGCTGGCAACGCTCTCAAGCGGCAACTGCTGAGGTTGCAGATGCTCTTTGGAGCGCACCACCACGACGGTCTCCGGATCCAGCTCCAACGTGTTGCTGTTGGAGCCTTCTTCCAGCACTTCCGGGCTGAACGCAGCCTGGATAACCGCACGGTTGGCTGTAATACCCTCACCGCCTTCACGACCGAATGGCGCAGTGGTCTGAACCTTCATGCCCAGGTCCTGTGCCGGTTGAGACAGATCGGACGATTCAAACGCAGAATCTTCCAGCTGCTTGGTCACTTCGACAAATTTCTGCTCGACCAGCTGCGATTTCAAATCCGTGGTCAGTTTGTCTTTCAGACTGGCGAAGGTCGGCACCGATGGAGCCTCGACGCCCAGCAACTTGATCAGGTGCCAGCCGAAGTCGGTACGCACAGGCTGCGATACCTGGTCCTTGTTCAAGGCATACAATGTGTCTTCGAACGCAGGGTCATAGACACCCTTGCCTGCGTAACCAAGATCACCGCCCTTGCTGGACGAACCAGGGTCCTGCGAATATTCCTTGGCCAGCGCCGCAAAATCTTCACCCTTGGCCAGACGCTGTTGAATTTCTTCAATCTTCGCCTTGGCCTGCTCGTCGTTCAGTTTGTCGTTGACCTCGATCAGGATGTGCGCAGCACGACGCTGTTCGGACAGATTGGCGATTTCCTTCTGATAAGCCGCCTGCAAGTCCTCATCCTTGACCTGCACCTTGTCGAAGAAAGACGACTTCTTCAATTCGATGTAATCAAGCACAACCTGCTCAGGGCTCATGAACTCCTTGGCATGCTGGTCGTAGTGAGCCTTGACTTCGTCGTCCGTCACTTTGACCGCCGTGGTATCGGCGGGCAGGGTCAGCGACGCGAAATCACGGGTCTGCTTTTCCAGACGGGCAAAAGCGTCAACCTGTGCATCGGTTACGAAAGCACTGCCGGCAACCCCCGCACGCACCTGACCGATGAGCATTTCCTGGCCAAGCATCTGGCGGAACTGCAGACGGCTGTAACCCAGCTGGCGAATGACCTGATCGAAACGGTCAGCACTGAACTTGCCATCGACCTGAAACTCAGGCGTCTGCAAAAGCTGCTGATCCAGTGCCGCGTCGGAAAACGAGAATTTCGCATCCGTTGCACCTTGCAGCAGCAGCTTGCGGTCGATCAGGCCTTTGAGGGCTGATTCACGCAACAGCTTTTCATCCAGCATCGCAGGATCGAAATCCTTGCCCAACTGCTGCGCGAGCTGCTGAGCCAACTGACGCCGCTGCATGTCGACGGCCTGGCTCAACTCATTCTGAGAGATGTCCTCGCCGTTCACTTCAGCCGCGTTCTGCTTATTGCTGGTAGCGGTAAACAACGCCTCGATGCCGGTGAAGGCCATCAAAGCGATGATGATTCCGATAATTGTCTTGGCAATCCAGCCTTGTGAATTGTCCCTGATGTTCTGCAGCATTGCGTCCCCCAAAACGGTTGAACTGACTAACCAACCGCGGAGCGTGGGTAGAAAGCGGATAGAAGAAAGGCGCATCCGAGGATGCGCCTTCTCGTAACTGACGGAGCGATAGGGCTCGAACCCCTCGGTGTTGCAACCGAATGCACCACCGCTCCGCTACTGGATCAGGACAGACCCGACCCAGCGGGCAAAGGCATCGAGAGGCTTAGTTGACAGCTTCTTTGAGGGCTTTACCAGCTTTGAAACCTGGTTTTTTAGCAGCAGCGATTTCCAGCGTCTTACCAGTCTGAGGGTTGCGACCGATGCGAGCAGGACGATCAGTCACGGAGAACGTACCAAAGCCAACCAAAACAACCGAGTCGCCAGCCTTCAGAGCGCCAGTGACGGATTCGATCACTGCGTCCAGCGCACGGCCAGCAGCAGCTTTCGGGATATCAGCAGATGCAGCGATAGCATCAATCAGTTCCGACTTGTTCACTCTAAGTCCCCTTATCTCTATATTGAGTATGTTTCTAAGTTTTAGGTGTTAAGCAAAACGAGCGCTGGAAGGCTTGCTGGTGCTTGCTTTAAAGAGCCGCTTTATAACAAGGGCTCTAAAAAGCTGTCAAGGAAGCCTACCCAGTCTTAATGCGTGCTAATTCTGTCCTTAGAGTCAGACTCGCGTTTTTCTTCCTTTGCGACCAGATCTGTAGCCACGTCCGGCAACGGCTCCGGCGCGTATTGCAGCGCAATTTGCAGGACTTCGTCAATCCATTTAACGGGCTTGATTTGCAGATCCTGCTTGATATTGTCAGGAATCTCCTTCAAATCACGCACGTTTTCTTCCGGAATGATCACCGTCTTGATTCCGCCGCGATGCGCAGCCAGAAGTTTTTCCTTCAGACCACCAATCGCCAGCACCTGCCCGCGCAAGGTAATCTCGCCCGTCATTGCCACATCGGCACGTACCGGGATCTGTGTAAGCGCTGATACCAGAGCAGTACACATGCCTACGCCAGCGCTTGGTCCATCCTTGGGCGTCGCGCCCTCCGGCATGTGGATATGCGTGTCGTGTTTCTCGTGGAAATCGGCTGGAATGCCCAGACTACGGGCACGACTGCGCACCACGGTCTGCGCGGCTGTAATGGATTCGACCATGACATCACCCAGCGAACCGGTCTTGATCAACTGGCCCTTGCCCGATACAACCGCAGCCTCGATGGTCAGCAATTCACCGCCCACCTGAGTCCACGCCAGGCCTGTGACCTGACCGATCTGATCCTGTTGCTCGGCCAGTCCGTAGCGGAATTTGCGCACACCCAGGAAGTGTTCGAGCATCTCGGCAGTAACCTGCACGGAGAAGCGTTTTTCCATGGCGTGTTCTTTGACCGCCTTGCGGCAAACCTTGGCAATCTGGCGCTCTAGACCGCGTACGCCCGCTTCACGGGTGTAGTAGCGAATGATGTCGCGGATTGCTTCCTCGTCGAACTGGATCTCGCCTTTCTTCAAGCCATTGGCCTGAATCTGCTTGGGCGAGAGGTATTTGACGGCGATGTTGATCTTTTCGTCTTCGGTGTAACCCGGCAGGCGAATGACTTCCATCCGGTCCAGCAAGGCTGGCGGAATATTCATCGAGTTCGACGTGCACAGGAACATTACGTCGGAAAGATCGTAGTCGACTTCGAGGTAGTGATCATTGAAGTTATGGTTCTGCTCGGGGTCCAGAACCTCAAGCAATGCCGACGCCGGATCGCCGCGCATGTCACTGCCCATCTTGTCGATTTCATCAAGCAGGAACAGCGGGTTGCGGACGCCCACTTTTGTCATCTTTTGTATCAATCTTCCTGGCATCGAACCGATGTAAGTCCGGCGATGACCACGAATTTCAGCCTCGTCACGCACGCCACCGAGTGCCATACGCACGAATTTACGATTGGTTGCGTTGGCGATGGACTCGGCCAGGGAAGTTTTACCCACACCCGGTGGACCTACCAGACACAGTACAGGGCCACGAATCTTCTTCACGCGCTTTTGCACGGCGAGGTATTCGAGAATGCGTTCCTTGACCTCATCCAGACCATAATGGTCTGCATCCAGGATCGCTTCGGCGCGCGCAAGGTCCAGACGCACCTTGCTCTGAGCCTTCCACGGCACCTGAACCAGCCAGTCGATGTAGGAGCGCACCACAGTCGCCTCGGCCGACATCGGCGACATCTGCTTGAGCTTGTTAAGCTCGGCAGTCGCCTTTGTCAGAGCGTCCTTGGGCAGCCCGGCAGCGTCGATGCGCTTTTTCAGCTCTTCAATTTCGTTATGGCCTTCGTCGCCATCGCCCAGTTCCTTCTGAATGGCCTTCATCTGCTCATTCAGGTAGTACTCGCGCTGGCTGCGCTCCATTTGTTTTTTCACACGACCGCGAATGCGCTTTTCAACCTGCAGCAGGTCGATTTCGGCATCCAGCAAGGCCAGCACGTGCTCGACACGGGCCGACAGGTCGATAATTTCGAGAATTTCCTGCTTCTGCTCGATCTTGAGCGCCATGTGCGCTGCCATGGTGTCAACCAGGCGACCGGGCTCATCGATGCTGTTGAGCGACGAGAGGACTTCTGCGGGGACTTTCTTGCCAAGCTGCACATACTGCTCGAACTGAGCCAGCAGGCTGCGCACAAATACTTCGGATTCTCGATCCGGGGCATCGACTTCGTCGATCAACGCGACGTCGGCGCGGTAATGGCCATCGACTTCGATGAAACGCTCTACCGAACCACGCTGCTCACCTTCGACCAGCACCTTGACGGTGCCATCAGGCAGCTTGAGCAACTGCAATACGGTGGCAATAGTGCCGACGTTGTACAACGCCTTTTCATCAGGATCGTCGTCAGCCGGGTTTCTTTGCGCCAGCAGCAGAATCTGCTTGTCGCCCGTCATTGCCGCTTCAAGGGCTTCGATAGACTTCTCGCGCCCCACGAACAGCGGGATAACCATGTGCGGATAAACCACGACATCACGCAATGGCAAGAGAGGCAATTCAATAGTGGTCTTCATGATTTCGCCTCTACGGCGGCCAATTGGCCGGGACAGATGGAATTAGCTTGAAGCCAAGATGGGGGTAGCGTCCAAAAAAAACAAGCTCTAGAGCCACGACCCGTCAAGATCAATTTCTTCATACAAAACGAATGAACGGCTGAAAAATGCAAAAGGGGGCCAAAAAGGCCCCCTTCCGTATTACTTCACACGCCCATACGCCTGCGTGTGTTACGCGTCAGGGGCAACCTTGGCAGGCGGCTCACTGTTTTCGTAGATCAGCAGCGGCTTGGACGTACCATCGATAACGCTCTCATCGATCACCACCTTGCTCACGTCACTTTGCGACGGAATTTCGTACATGGTGTCGAGCAGCACGCCTTCGAGGATGGAACGCAAGCCACGGGCACCGGTCTTGCGCTCCAGCGCGCGACGGGCAACCGACTTCAACGCGTCGGTGCGGAACTCGAGGTCCACGCCTTCCATCTCGAACAGCTTGGCATACTGCTTGGTCAGCGCATTCTTCGGCTCGGTGAGGATCTGTATCAAAGCAGCCTCATCCAGCTCGTCCAGCGTTGCAAGCACTGGCAGACGGCCCACGAACTCAGGGATCAGACCGAACTTGACCAGATCGTCAGGCTCGACTTCACGCAGGGACTCGCCAACCTTCTTGCCCTCCTCCTTGCTGCGAACCTCGGCGTTGAAGCCGATGCCGCCACGGGTGGAACGGTTCTGAATGACCTTTTCCAGGCCCGAGAAGGCACCACCGCAGATAAAGAGGATGTTGCGTGTGTCCACTTGCAGGAATTCCTGCTGCGGATGCTTGCGACCACCTTGCGGAGGAACGGAAGCCACGGTGCCCTCGATCAGCTTCAGCAAGGCTTGCTGCACGCCTTCGCCGGAAACGTCACGAGTGATCGAAGGGTTGTCGGATTTGCGCGAAATCTTGTCGATTTCATCGATGTAGACAATGCCCATCTGGGCCTTCTCGACATCGTAATCACATTTCTGCAACAGCTTCTGGATAATGTTTTCAACGTCCTCACCCACATAACCGGCTTCGGTCAGGGTGGTGGCGTCAGCGATGGTGAACGGCACATTGAGCAGACGGGCCAGTGTTTCGGCCAGCAGCGTCTTGCCGGAGCCCGTAGGGCCGATCAGCAGGATGTTGCTCTTGCCCAGTTCGACATCGTCATTCTTCTTGTCACGCTGGTTCAGACGCTTGTAGTGGTTGTACACCGCTACTGCGAGGACCTTTTTGGCACGTTCCTGACCGATTACATACTGGTCAAGGATGCCGCTGATTTCTTTAGGCGAAGGCAATTTATGCGCGCTGCTTTCGGCCTGTGCTTCCTGCACCTCCTCGCGGATGATGTCGTTGCACAGGTCGACGCACTCGTCGCAGATAAAGACCGAGGGGCCGGCAATCAATTTGCGCACTTCATGCTGGCTTTTGCCACAGAAGGAGCAATAGAGCAATTTGCCGTTGTCCTCGCCGTTGCGGGTGTCAGTCATTCGATCGATCCAATCCGGTAGGCTTGCAACACAAGATGAAGGCTATTGCGGGCTTTTTCAAGTCCGCAGGCGGTCGGTTGTGCCGACCCCCTACATTTTGAGCCGCTTAGGCAGGCATTTGACGCTTGTTGATCACGGAGTCGATCAGGCCGTATTCAGCCGCACGCTCTGCGCTCATGAAGTTGTCACGCTCGGTGTCGCGCTCGATGGTTTCGAGGCTCTGGCCGGTGTGATGCGCCAGCAGCGAGTTGAGACGATGACGAATGTGCAGGATTTCCTTGGCATGGATGTCGATATCCGACGCCTGACCCTGGAAACCGCCCAGCGGCTGGTGAATCATCATCCGCGAGTTGGGCAGGCAATGACGCTTGCCTTCTGCACCACCGGCCAGCAGGAATGCACCCATGCTGCAAGCCTGACCGATACAGATAGTCGAAACGTCCGGCTTGATGAACTGCATGGTGTCGTAGATCGACATGCCTGCTGTCACCGAACCGCCCGGCGAGTTGATGTAGAGATGGATATCCTTGTCCGGGTTTTCCGCTTCAAGGAAGAGCAGTTGTGCCGCGATAAGGTTGGCCATGTAGTCCTCTACCGGACCAACCATAAAGATGACTCGCTCCTTGAGAAGGCGCGAATAGATGTCATAGGCGCGCTCGCCACGGGCGGACTGCTCGATAACCATCGGGACCAGGCCGCCAGCGGCCTGGATGTCAGAGTTCTGCTGAATATAAGAATTGCGGGACATGTCCTGCATTCACTCCCAAATAGTCGAGTCTTGAATACGCACAAGCCAGCGCGAAGGCTGGCTTGTGGGTGTTTTCGCACGAAAAGAGAAATCAGTCGGCTTTTGGAGCTTCCACCGGCTTGACAGCTTCTTCGTAGGAGACCGATTTGTCGGTCACGCTAGCTTTCTGCAAAACAGTATCTACAACTTGCTCTTCAAGCACAACAGAACGTACCTCGTTCATTTGCTGCTCGTTCTTGTAGTACCAGGCAACAACCTGCTCAGGCTCCTGATAGGCGGATGCCATTTCCTGAATCATTTCACGTACGCGAGCATCATCAGGCTTGAGGTCGAACTGCTTGACGACCTCGGCAACGATCAGACCCAGCTCGACGCGACGCTTGGCCTGCTCTTCGAACAGCTCAGCCGGCAACTGGTCTGGCTTGATGTTGCCGCCGAACTGTTGAACAGCCTGGACGCGCAGACGGTTGACTTCGTTTTCCAGCAGCGCTTTAGGCACTTCGATCGGGTTGGCAGCCAGCAGACCGTCCATGACCTGATTCTTGACCTTGGACTTGATCGCCTGACGCAGCTCGCGCTCCATGTTCTTGCGAACCTCGGTGCGGAAGCCTTCGATACCGGTTTCCTTGATACCGAACTGCTTGAAGAACTCTTCGTTCAGCTCAGGCAGCTTTGGCTCGGAAACGGTATTGACGGTCACGGTGAACTCGGCAGCCTTGCCGGCCAGCTCAAGGTTCTGATAGTCCTCGGGGAAGGTCACGTTCAGAACGCGCTCTTCGCCAGCCTTGGCGCCAACCAGACCGTCTTCGAAACCAGGAATCATGCGACCCGAACCCAGCACCAGCTGGGTAGCCGTGGCAGAACCGCCAGCGAACACTTCGCCGTCGACCTTGCCCACGAAATCGATGTTCAGCTGGTCTTCGTTCTGGGCAGCACGGTCGGCCACTTCAAAACGAACGTTCTGCTTGCGCAGCACTTCCAGCATGTTGTCCAGATCGCTGTCCGCCACATCGGCAGACAGGCGCTCTACGGCGATGGTGTCGAAACCGGCAACGGTGAATTCCGGGAATACTTCGAAAGTAGCCACGTATTCCAGGTCTTTGCCTTTTTCGAAAGATTTCGGCTCTACAGCAGGAGCACCGGCCGGGTTCAGCTTCTGCTCAACCACAGCTTCGTAGAAAGTAGCCTGAATCAGATCGCCCAGTGCTTCCTGACGTGCGCCGTCTTCATAACGCTGACGGATCACGCTCATAGGCACCTTGCCTGGGCGGAAGCCCGGGATCTTGGCTTTGCGTGCGGTCTGCTGCAGACGCTTGTTGACTTCAGTCTCGATGCGTTCGGCAGGCACGCCAATGGTCATGCGGTGCTCAAGAGCGGAAGTATTTTCAACAGAAACTTGCATGGATATTCCTCGTTGCACAGACGTTAGCCGGCCGTTTCCGACCCCAGAATCAAGGGCATGCATTCTAGTGGGTCAAACTCAAGAAGTCACCCTACTGAAAAAGGGTGGATTTATAGGACGAAAGCGGAGCGCTGCAGCGCAAGGAAGAAAAAAGCCTCACACCCTCGGCGACGCGTCTGGCACGGCCTCTATATAAAGAAGCATCAGCGCCGGAGACGACCGACTCCATCCAGGTAGCACGTCCCACTCGACCGACGGCGGCAAGCCACCGGACCCGTGAAACGGTAAAGCGAATACGCTGAAACAAAAAAAGCCGCTTCACGCGGCTTGCAGCGACCCGGGCTTTCGCTTGAATCACTTCTGCTCTGGCGAACGGAGAACACAAAGAAATCTCCGCACACCTGCCATGCAAGGCTTCAGCCTCGAAGCCTGATGAATCAACGCACATTTTGCGCTGCTGATTCCATAGCGCCGGGCTGCTTGCAGCCTTATTCAACCCGGCGCGCATCGTACACAACGCAACCCACGCGCGCCACCCATTGCAAGCAATTGACGCGCCTGACAATTTTACTCTCGGATAAGCCCTACAACTTGTCACCCACCAGAGGCAAAAGCTGGCGTACGCTCAAACACCTTGCGGCAGCAGCCACACTGCGCACCACGGAAAGGCGGTGCAACTTACCGAGGTAACGCTTCTGACCTGCAACTCTGCACTACGCCATGATTAAAAAAGATTAACGACTGAGGAAGCAAACACCACAGTGACACGCTCGGCACGACCGCAATCATGCGGACCTCCCAACGCCAGGCCATGACGCCTCACCCTAAACCAGACACAACGTCGAAAACCGACCATCTTCCGCGTGACCATACCGGCCTCCGGCACCCGCCAACCTTGCGGCACAGCAAGGCCTGACGAGAGCCAGCACCTCCGCCGCACCCCTGTACTGCTTAGCCATCCGCTACATAATCCGACCACTGATTTCACCGCTGCTGGCAACAATAATGAAGCCTGCGCCACGAATGAACTGCACTGTTTTCGCACCACACCAGCAGCATCGCCCGAGCTCTTACACGCCAAGAAATCAATGCCCTTAAACATTGAAACCCGTCAGGAAAAACCATGTACAAGATGATTGCTGCACTTACTTTTCTCGCCATCACCTCAGCAACACTGACGGGGTGCAAAGACAAGGAGGGGAGCACGGGAAACGCAGCAGCCACTAAAACCACTTATTATTCTTCCTACAAATGCAACATTGACTCAATTGCCGGGAAGATCAGCCCGGGAACAGGAGCAAGCATTTACGTACCGCGGGGCGTCGCAATGTTCAACGGCTCGGTGATCACTGCGAACCAGGACGCTCCGAAAGAAATCAGACTTCGCCTGACCGGCTACAAAGGAAAGCCCACTACGTTCAAGGACCCGCCATCGTTGATCGAATTGACCTGGTGAAGACGTACAACAATGAAAAACTCCTGAAGTGAGGTTTTTCGTTCACCGCAGATTTATCGTCAATGGAATCCGGCGGCTACAACGTCGTACTCGAGATCCCTGGAGCAAACCCACCTCTTCTGTGCCAGGGCAAGGTGTTGCTTGTCATCGAATAACTAGAAAGCCTGATGGCGAGACTGAGCCTCGACAATCTGGTAGCTTTCTTTTCCACTTCAACGCAAAAGCCCATGCCGCTGGGGCTTTTTGGTTTCTGCCAGATGCAAAAACCGCCCAATGACGGGCGGTGCTGGTCAGTTTTTGCAGACTACCTGCGGAGGTGCCGCAGGTGTCAGCTTTTGGGGAATCACGATTGAAGTTCCGGGCAGAGACACGAGCTCGATGACTCCAAACATGCAAATAAGCGCTTGCTCACCATCGTTGCTTGATCTGCTACGTACCCCTACTAAAGCCTCGTAGTCCTTCCCTGGTTCCAGCTTGTAAACGACCGCTTGGCCAGCACAGGACAAGTAAGTGCTGCCATTGCCACCAATCGTCGCGCCCAGGGTTGCAATTTGAAACGGGAGATCAGTCCTGACGCGATACTCGGTCACAACCTCTTTATAGACACCTTCGCCCATCCGGGTGGCTGGGACGTATTCAGTAAGCGTGGGCGCAACTCGCTTCGGCATGCGAACGCTTGCCGATTTCAGGGGGTACTGCGGATAGTTGATATTCGCCGTGCCGTCTCGCCCGAAACGTCCAGCATCAGCCATCTTGTGGCGGGTAGCAGGGGCACAACTACCCATAATGCTATCTCCATACACACTGGAGTTCGTGATAACGCGAACATGTGCCAAGTCTTCTGACTGAGCAGGCTCTTCGTAGGGCACTGAAGGTATTCCGGAGCAACCAGTAAGCGCTACAGCAAAAAAAATTACGAAAGTGACAGCCCGCATTACGATGTCCTTATTGACTTGCCAATCAAAAAACCGACGCGATGGCCGGTTTTTTTGTCCCCTTTCCTACGCATGCACAAAGGAAGTAATGGCCAAATGATGGCTTTGTGACCCACTGCTGTCAAGCAGCTGCCGCATTCATTAGTCTCTCGCGAATACCCCGCCCCAGCGCTACCGCCTTTGTCAGTGCGTTTCGATTGCCAGACGGCGGATCAGTGAAACGGAAGCATGAGTACATCACCAGCAAGCCAATTCAGGATGTACTCATTAACGTACTAAAAAAATCCAGACACCGGCAAATACTCATGAAACTCAACACAACAAAAAGCCCGCACTTGGCGGGCTTTTCTTGGCTTTCGCGGTTCTCAGTGGAACCCGGCGAAAGTACATCTGGTGCGGACGGAGAGACTCGAACTCTCACACCTTGCGGCGCTGGAACCTAAATCCAGTGTGTCTACCAATTCCACCACATCCGCATTTCAGACTTTTAAAGCAAAGGCGCCAGACTATGAATCTTGCGCCCTTCTTAATATGGGGTGGACGATGGGGTTCGAACCCACGACCGCAGGAGTCACAATCCTGTGCTCTACCAACTGAGCTACGCCCACCATATTGCGCGTGACGATAAAACTTACTTGCTGTGCCAAAGCTGCCTTAAATGGCGCACCCGGCAGGACTCGAACCTGCGACCATCCGCTTAGAAGGCGGATGCTCTATCCAGCTGAGCTACGGGCACTTATATAATTTGTATTCTTGCGATAACAAACTAAAAGGCTTTCAATCACACCGAGCTGATTTGCAACTCTGCCTGACCTAATCAACCAGTGCTAGCTTAACCAGTGCTGGGCTCTGCCCGGCAAGTGCGACGAATCTTATAGACGGCCCCTGGGGTCGTCAACCTTTTTTTGAAAAAAATTCAGCTAGATAAAGGAGTTAGCGGAATATCCAACGCATGCGCCTTTGCCCTCGCGCCATGTCATGCGAGAATGCGCGCTCATTTTATTTCCTCTCGATGGTTAATCACGCGTCATGACTGCAAAACTAATCGACGGCAAGGCGATCGCCGCCAGCCTGCGCCAGCAGATCGCCAAACGTGTCGCCGAACGTAGCCAGCAAGGTCTGCGTACGCCGGGCCTCGCGGTGATTCTGGTCGGCAGCGACCCTGCCTCTCAGGTCTATGTCTCTCACAAGCGCAAGGACTGCGAGGAAGTCGGCTTTATCTCCCAGGCCTATGACTTGCCCGCTGATACCACTCAGGTTGCGCTGACCGATCTGATCGACCGCCTCAATGAAGACGCCGCTGTCGACGGCATTCTGCTGCAATTGCCTTTGCCAGCCCATCTGGACGCATCGCTGCTGCTCGAGCGCATCCGCCCGGACAAGGACGTGGACGGTTTCCATCCTTATAACGTCGGCCGTCTCGCCCAGCGCATTCCCCTGCTGCGACCGTGCACACCCAAAGGGATCATTACACTGCTGGAAAGCACTGGAGTCGATCTGTACGGTCTGGATGCTGTGGTGGTTGGCGCGTCGAACATTGTCGGCCGCCCCATGGCCATGGAATTGCTGCTGGCGGGCTGCACGGTCACCGTGACCCACCGTTTCACCAAGGATCTGGCAGGCCATGTAGGTCGCGCCGATCTGGTGGTGGTTGCCGCCGGCAAGCCCGGCCTGGTCAAGGGCGAATGGATCAAACCCGGCGCGATTGTCATCGACGTCGGCATCAACCGTCAGGACGATGGCAAGCTGGTGGGCGACGTGGTTTACGAGACTGCCCTGCCCCGCGCCGGCTGGATCACTCCGGTTCCGGGCGGCGTTGGCCCCATGACCCGCGCCTGCCTGCTGGAAAACACACTGTACGCCGCAGAAACCCTGCACGACTGATCAGCCTGCAGCAATAAAAAACGGCACCTCCAAGGTGCCGTTTTTTTTACCTCGACAAAACCTTACTTTTTGCCAGCCTCCCAGCTTTTCAGCAGGTCAGCGTAGGCGATGGTTTCACCCTTGGGTTTCTCGTTGGCCAGTTTGCGCTGTGGCGCGAGGAACTTGCCGTTGCTGTTCTCAGCCTTGGCATACCACTCCTCGGCAGACGTTTCGGGGTTCATCTTCGGCGCACACTTGCTGGCTTCCTGAACCTTGGAACGTTCGATGCGCGTCATGATGGCATCCTGATCCTTGGCCAGACCGTCCAGCGCCTGCTGTGCTGTCTTCTCGCCAGTGACCGCCTCGGCCACATGGCTCCACCACAGCTGTGCCAGCTTCGGATAGTCAGGCACGTTGGTGCCGGTAGGCGACCATTGAACGCGGGCCGGGCTGCGATAGAACTCCACCAGACCTCCCAGCTTGGGCGCCAGAGCGGTCATCTCCTTGGAATTGATATCCGACTCGCGAATCGGCGTCAGACCGACAATGGTCTTCTTCAGCGAAACACTTTTCGAGGTCACGAACTGCGCATACAGCCAGGCCGCCAGGCGCTTCTTCTCGTCGGAAGACTTCAGGAAGGTCCATGAGCCCACGTCCTGGTAACCGAGCTTCATGCCTTCTTTCCAGTACGGCCCTTTGGGTGACGGGGCCATGCGCCATTTCGGCGTGCCATCGGCGTTCATGACTGGCAGGCCGGGCTTGGTCATGTCGGCAGTAAAGGCGGTGTACCAGAAGATCTGTTGCGCGACGTTACCCTGCGACGGAACCGGACCGGACTCCGAAAAGGTCATGCCCGCAGCTTCAGGCGGTGCGTAGGCTTTCAGCCAGTCGATGTATTTCTGAGTCGCGAACACCGCTGCCGGCCCGTTGGTGTCGCCACCGCGGGTAATGCTGGAGCCGACCGGGTGGCAATCCTCGACGCGGATGCCCCACTCGTCCACAGGCAGACCGTTAGGCAAGCCCTTGTCGCCGCTGCCAGCCATGGAGAACCAGGCATCGGTGAAGCGCCAGCCCAGCGACGGGTCCTTCTTGCCGTAATCCATGTGCCCGAAGACTTTCTTGCCGTCGATCTCCTTGACGTCTTCGCTGAAGAATTTGGCAATGTCTTCGTAGGCCGACCAGTTGACCGGGACGCCCAGCCCATAGCCGTACTTGTCTTTGAACTTCTTTTTCAGGTCGGGACGTTCGAACCAGTCGGCACGGAACCAGTACAGGTTGGCGAATTGCTGATCAGGCAGCTGGTAAAGCTTGCCGTCCGGCGCGGTGGTGAACGAGGTGCCGATGAAGTCTTTCAGGTCCAGAGTCGGCGAGGTGACCTTGCTGCCTTCCGGACTGGCCATCAGGTCGGTCAGCGACAGTGCCTTGCCGTAGCGGAAGTGTGTCCCGATCAGGTCCGAGTCGTTGACCCAGCCGTCGTAGATACTTTTGTCCGACTGCATGGCGGTCTGCAGTTTTTCGATCACATCACCCTCTTGCAGCAGGTCATGGGTGACTTTGATACCAGTGATTTCAGTGAAGGCCTTGGCCAGGGTTTTCGATTCGTACTCGTGGGTGGTCAGGGTTTCCGATACCACCTTGATGTCCATGCCACGGAACGGCTCGGCGGCCTTGATGAACCACTCAAGCTCTTTCAACTGTTCTGCATCGGAAAGCGTACTCGGCTTGAATTCACTGGCCGCCCACTTCTTCGCCGCATCTTCGTACTGATCTGCCCACGCCGAAACACTCAACCCGCTGAGCATCATCATGGTCGCCAGCGTCACGCTATGTTGCAGCTTGTTTTTCTTATTGAACATAGTCATCTCCAATGTTGCTTTTATGTAGTCCCGCTTTTCGAATATTGCCGACCGGATCACCCCGGCAATCGCGCCCGGCCGCCCTCTAACCCCAACGCATCACCACCAACAGCCACACCAGGGAGGCCCCTGAAGCGATCCAGACACTCCAGTCGGTCGCGCCGATCACCAGCAAATGCAGGTAAGCGCTACCCAGAAGCCCAATGAACAAACGGTCGCCACGCGTGGTGGCAATCGGCAGAAAACCACGGCGCTCGATACTTGCCGAGCGCAACTCCCATACGGTCATCCCCGCCAGAAGCAATGCGATGCTGATGAAAAAGGCCGCAGTGGGCAGTGTCCAGGACATCCACTCCATTTTTTCGACTCCTCAGACACGACCAAGAGCAAAGCCCTTGACCACATGGTTGCGAACGAACCAGATCACCAGCATACCCGGCAGGATAGTCAACACCCCCGCCGCCGCCAGCCCCCCCCAATCGATACCCGATGCCGAGACGGTGCGGGTCATTACCGCAGCGATCGGCTTGGCGTTCACCGACGTCAGGGTGCGCGCCAGCAACAGCTCGACCCAGGAGAACATGAAGCAGAAAAACGCGGTGACACCGATACCCGAGCCAATCAACGGAATGAAAATCTTCACGAAAAACTTCGGAAAGCTATAACCGTCGATGTAGGCCGTTTCATCAATCTCCTTGGGAACGCCGGACATGAAGCCCTCCAGAATCCAAACCGCCAGCGGAACGTTGAACAAGCAATGCGCCAGAGCAACGGCGATGTGCGTGTCAAACAGGCCGATGGACGAGTACAGCTGGAAAAACGGCAGCAGGAACACGGCCGGTGGCGCCATGCGATTGGTCAGCAGCCAGAAGAACAGGTGCTTGTCGCCGAGAAAACGATAGCGAGAAAACGCGTAGGCTGCCGGAAGCGCAACGCTCAGCGATATCACGGTATTGAGGCACACGTAGTACAGCGAGTTCAGGTAACCGCTGTACCAGCTTTCGTCGGTGAAAATCACCTTGTAGTTGGCCAGGGTAAAGTCCTGCGGCCACAGGGTCAGGCCACCGAGGATCTCGGTATTGGTCTTGAACGACATGTTGATCAGCCAGTAAATCGGCACCAGCAGAAACAACAGGTAAATCCACAGCGGTATGATTTTGCGCAGACTCATGACCAGCCCCTCAATTCTTTTCGCTGTGAGTCATGGCGGTGTAGAACACCCATGACACCAACAGAATGATCAGGAAGTACACCAGCGAGAACGCCGCCGCAGGCCCCAGGTCGAACTGCCCGAGCGCCATGGTGGTCAGGGTCTGACTGAGGAAGGTGGTGGAGTTGCCAGGACCGCCACCGGTGAGCACGAACGGCTCGGTGTAGATCATGAAGCTGTCCATGAAGCGCAGCATTACCGCGATCAGCAGCACGCTTTTCATCTTCGGCAGCTGGATGTGCCGAAAGATGGCCCAGCCGGAGGCACGATCAATCCGCGCCGCCTGATAGTAGACATCCGGAATGGCTCGCAGCCCTGAATAGCACAGCAAAGCCACCAGCGAAGTCCAGTGCCAGACGTCGATGACCAGCACTGTCACCCAGGCATCCGAAGCATTGGCGGCGTAGTTGTAGTTGATGCCCAGCACGTTGTTCAACGTGTAACCCAGCAAGCCGATATCGCCACGGCCGAAGATCTGCCAGATGGTACCGACCACGTTCCACGGAATCAGCAACGGAATGGTCATCACAATCAGGCACAGCGAAGACCAGCGGCCTTTGGTGGGCATGGTCAGGGCAATCGCGATACCCAGCGGGATCTCGATCAGCAGTACACAACCCGAGTAAATGAACTGGCGCAGCAGCGAATCGTGCAGACGTGGGTCCTGCAAGACCTGACGGAACCAGTCAGTACCAACAAAATAGCGGCTGGACTGGTCGAAGATGTCCTGCACCGAGTAGTTGACCACAGTCATCATCGGGATAATCGCGCTGAATGCCACCAGCAGAAACACCGGCATCACCAGCCACCAGGCTTTGTTGTTCTGCACCTTACGCATGGGACACCTCACTGGCCGGGCCGGCTTCAAGCAGGTAATCGTCGGCATAGAGCATCAGCCATTGCCCTGGAAAGCTGATCCAGGCCTGGCCATGCGGCACCGGTTTGTCTTCCTGCAAACGAACCTTGAGCAGTTGCCCGGCCAGTTTCAGGGTAATGATCTTGTAGGTACCGAGGTCTTCCACATAGGTCACGTCGGCGCACATCGCATCGTCGTAAGGCCCGTCCCAGACATGCACGAACTCTGGACGAATACCCACTTTCAGACTTTTCCACGGTGTATTGGCAAGCTTTTGCTGCAACGACTCAGGCAGCGGCAGATGAATGTCGGCAAAACCGACACCGCCCGGTCGAGGCGTAACGTCAATCAGGTTCATGCCAGGGCTGCCAATGAAATAGCCGACAAAGGTGTGCGAAGGCTTTTCAAACAACTCCCGCGGCGTGCCGAACTGCACAATCTGTCCGCCATACATCACGGCGATCTTGTCGGCGAAAGTCGACGCCTCCAGTTGATCGTGGGTGACGTAAACCATAGTGATATTGAATTGCTCGTGGATCTGCTTGAGCTTGCGGCGCAGTTTCCATTTCAGGTGCGGGTCGATCACGGTCAGCGGTTCGTCGAAGAGGATCGCCGACACGTCATCGCGCACCAACCCGCGACCCATGGAGACTTTCTGCTTTTCGTCCGCGCTGAGGTTGCGCGCTTTCTTTTTCAGCAGCGGCTGCAGGTCCAGGACATCGGCAATTTCATTGACCTTGATGAGAATCCGCGCCTCATCCAGGCCCTGATTGCGCAACGGAAAGGCCAGGTTATCGAACACCGTCATGGTGTCGTAGATCACTGGAAACTGGAAAACCTGAGCGATGTTGCGACGCTCCGGGGGCAGCTCATTGACTACTTTCGAGTCGAACAGCACTTGGCCCTGCGACGGACTGAGCAGACCGGAAATGATGTTGAGCAGGGTTGACTTGCCACACCCGGAAGGCCCGAGCAGCGCGTAAGCACCGCCCTGCTCCCAGATGTGGCTCATCTCGCGAATTGCATAATCGTCAGGACCAGGCTTGGCGCTGTAACTGTGCGCCAGGTTCTGCAAGCGGATCTCGGCCATCAGGCAACCCTCGCCATGCGCAGGCCCGGCGCCTGAATCAGGCCGCCCTGCTGATCGAATACAAATAATTTGTGGGTCGGGATGTACACCCGAATCGATGCGTCAACGTCGTAGGCATGCACGCCCGGCAGGTGCAAAACCAGTGAAAACAGCTCGTTGCGCACATGCAGAAAGGTTTCCGAGCCGCTGATTTCTGCCAGCTCGACGGTGACCGCCAGCTCCAGATCATCATCGTTGGAAGGCACAAGGCTCAAATGGCTGGGGCGCACACCAAAGCGGTACTCACCATCCCCGACGGCCCGCAGGTCGACGTTGAGCGGGAAATGCACAAAGTTGGCGAAGCTGACCTCATTACCGTCTATTCGACCCGGCATCAGGTTGATCGGCGGTTCAGAGAACAGCTCGGCCGCCAGTACCGTGCTCGGGCGGTGATAGACCTCAGGAGTCTTGCCGCTCTGCACCACCCGCCCTTCATGCAGAATGGTGGTGGTACCACCCAGCGCCAGCGCTTCATTGGGCTCGGTAGTGGCATAGATTGCGATGGTATGGCGGGCTGCAAACAGCTCGCGCATTTCCTGACGCAGCTCTTCACGCAGCTTGTAATCAAGGTTGACCAACGGCTCGTCGAACAGGATCAACTCGGCGTCCTTGACCAGCGCCCTGGCCATAGCGGTGCGCTGCTGCTGCCCACCGGACAACTCGAGGGGGTGGCGTTGCAGGAATTTTTCGATGCGCAGCATCTTCGCCGTTTCCTGCACACGGCTGTGGATAACATCCTTGGACAGACCGGCCTGACGCAGCGGCGAGGCAATGTTTTCAAACACCGTCATGCTTGGGTAATTGATGAACTGCTGATAAACCATCGAGACGTTGCGCAGACGAACCGGTCGATTTGTAACATCGACCCCGTTCATCAGCACCCGCCCGCTGTCAGGCTTGTCCAGCCCGGCCATCAGGCGCATCAGGCTGGTTTTGCCGGACAGGGTTCGCCCCAGCAGAACGTTGAAAGATCCTGGCTCAAAGCTCAGGGAAGCGTCGTCGATCCAGACCTGACCATCGACCGCGCGACTGACGTGCTCCAGCGTGAGAGACATGGCGTGCCCTTTGTTGTTTTTTTCTTAAGGGTGAATGCGTGACTGTTTGCAGATAGCGACATTCGTGCCAGCTCGGCCAGACTGCTTGAGAGCCCCGAAACAGAGCCTTCCCCCGTATTCAGGGGGCGAAAGCGCTTTCACAGCTGAACAATAATGAACAGTAAACACTGAACACTTGAACAAAATGAACATTGACTTTGAACAAAACTGAACGACACTGGACGGACGTTGCGGGCAAGGATGGTCACGCCGACGGGACCTAAAAACAAAAACAACACGTCATATTCGCAGGCATCCTAATGTCTCAATCCAGCGCTTCGCTCGTTCACGACATCATCATTCAGGATTCATGGAGGCGCTGCCGGGATTTCGGTCTCAGCCATCAGACGCGCCCTTCATTCGGCCAACTGCCGGGCGCTGAGGTTTCCAGGCTGCTGGAGCGCCATCACGGGCTGGTGCAGACCACCCATCAGGAAGTCCTGCCGGTTTATGAAAACATTCTGAGCAACTCCAATTGCCTGATTCTGCTGGCCGACCCTCAAGGCCAGTTGCTCAAATCCTGGGGCGCGCAACGCTTCGTCGAGTCTTCTCAGGCACAGGGCTTCATGGCTGGCGCCAGCTGGAGCGAACGGGGCACCGGCACCAATGCCATCGGCACAGCACTGGCCTGTGAGCAGGCCATTCACATTGAACCGGACGAGCACTTCCTCAAGGCGAATCGCTTCATGACCGGTTCAGCTTCACCGATCTTCGATGCCGATCGGCGGATCATTGCCGTGCTGGATGTATCCAGTGACAGTTTCCTGCCCCCCTCGCATACCCTGGGTATGGTCAAGATGATGAGCCAGTCGGTGGAAAACCGACTGATCCTCGATCAGTTCCGCGACTCCCACTATCAGTTGATATTCAATACGGGCCTGAACAATCTCGACAGCCAATGGGCAGGCCTGCTGATTTTTGACGAAAGCGGCCAGATCCTTTGCGCCAATCGACGCGCTGACAATTTGTTGGGGACGACGCCGTCCGGTGCCAGTATTGAAACGTTGTTCAGATGCCCGATCCTGCAACTGCTCAGCGAGACAGAAGCGCGGCCGTTTGCGCTGCACGCGTTTGGCAACAATCGCTTTCAATGTCTGCTCAAGCGTCCGACCCGCAAGCCGCTGAAGCTGCACAGCGTCCAACCGGCTCAGGCACCTGTCGCGCCGCGGAGCCTGGATCTGGAGGCGATCAGCCTGGGTGATGCAAAAATCGAGAAAGCAGTGAATCAGGCGCAGCGGCTGCTGGAAAAAGACATCCCGCTGCTGATCCACGGGGAAACCGGGGTCGGCAAGGAAGTGTTTGTCAAAGCCCTGCATCAAGCCAGTACCCGCGCCACTCAGCCGCTGATCGCTGTCAACTGCGCGGCTATCCCGGCCGAACTGGTCGAGGCCGAGCTATTTGGCTATGAAAGGGGGGCGTTCACCGGTGCCAGTCAAAAAGGCAGCATTGGCCTGATTCGCAAAGCCAACAAAGGCACGCTGTTTCTGGATGAAGTCGGTGACATGCCCCTGCCGGTACAGGCGCGATTGCTGCGTGGGCTTCAAGAGCGCTGCGTTCAGCCGTTGGGCAGCAGTGAATTATATCCGGTAGACATACGCCTGATTTCAGCCACCAATCGCAGCCTGCGCGATCAGGTTCAGACGGGGCACTTTCGCCAGGACCTTTATTATCGAATCAGTGGGCTCAACATCGAGTTGCCGCCGTTGCGCGAGCGCACCGACAAACATGCACTCATCCAGCGTATCTGGGAGCGGCATCGCGACGCTCATCAACGGGCAGGGTTTTCCAGAGAGGTTCTCGAGCTATTCGAACATCACCCGTGGCCGGGCAACATTCGTCAGCTCAACAGCGTGATTCAGGTGGCGCTTGCTTTGGCAGATGAACAGCCGATCAGTACCGAGCACCTGCCGGAGGATTTTCTGCTGGATATGGGCATGGATGAGGACTGCCGAGAGCCGGTGAAAACTCAGGAATCCACTGTGCGCCTTCACACGACAGAAGACCTGAGCCAACTGTTTCAAGCGGCAGGCGGAAATATTTCACAGCTGGCAAAACGTCTGGGGGTAAGCCGCAACACGCTGTACAAGCGGTTGCGGGAACAGCGGATTGTCTAGTTTTTGGCTTTCGGCAGACCGCACATCGAGGATCGGACGCGGAGCGTCCAGAACAGCATGCCCACGCTGAGCGTGGGCACGATAGTCTTCCGGGTCATTTCGTTCCCATGCTCTGGTATGCCCCCCGAAGGTTGGACAATTATCCACTTACGCTGCCTTGGCGGCCTGCATCCTGAATTCCACAGGACTCAGGCCGTTAAGCTTCAGTTTTATGCGTGAGTGATTGTAATACTCAATGTACTCTTCGATACCCGCTTGAAGCTCATCCAGATCGTTAAATTTGTTCAGGTAGAAAAATTCGGATTTCAGCGTGCTAAAAAAGCTCTCTATAGCCGCGTTGTCATAGCAGTTACCCTTGCGCGACATGCTGGCTGTGATCGAATTCTCATGGAGCAGTCGCTGGTAAATAGGCATCCGATATTGCCAGCCCTGGTCAGAATGCAAAATCGGCTTTTCATCCGGTCCAAGCCGCGTGAATGCTCCGTCAAGCATTTCGTCGACCATGGAGTACAGCGGGCGCCTGGCAATCGCATAGGAAATGATTTCGCCGTTGTACAAATCCATGATCGGCGACAGATAGAGTTTCTGGCCTCCTACTTTGAATTCGGTCACGTCGGTGGCCCATTTCTGGTTAAGGTATTGCGCTTTGAAATCACGCTTTAGCAGGTTAGGCGCGGCCTTACCTGTTTCGCCTTTGTAGAAACGGTATTTCTTCACGCGTATCAGGCTCTTCAGGCCTAGCTGCCCCATTAGTTTCTGCACCGTCTTGTGGTTCACAAGATGGCCCGCCCTGCGCAAGACTGCCGTGATGCGACGATAGCCATACCGGCCCTTATGCTCGTAGAACGTTGCCTGAATCAGGTCCTTCAGCCCTGCGTATTTGTCGTCTGCCAGCAGTACCTTTTGTTGATAGTAAAAAGTGCTGCGTGCCAGACCGGCAAACTTCAGCAGGCCGTCCAGAGAATGCAAAGGCCTCAGTTCTATTACGATTTGCGCTTTTTCTGCTGCGCTATTCGTTGCTTCTTCTGAACCAAGGCATCGAGCTTTTTTAGATAATCGACCTCCATCCGCAGTTGCTTCACCTCGGCAAGCAACTCGTCACGCGAACGCGATTCATCGTCGACTGGAGCGGAATTCACAGGGGGAAGGGTCGTCGTCATCTTTCTTGGGCGTCCAGCTTTCTCAGGGGGCTTTGAGGAGGCGTTAAGCGCACCTTCGTCAAAAAGGCGCTGCCATAGATTGATGATGCCGAACTGACGGATATCGAACAAGGCCGCTGTCTGGCGCAGTGATAATCGCTCATCATGCATGCGCTTCAAAACAGCTAGCTTGAACTCGTCACTGTAACGCTGCCGCTTTTTCTCTTTAAGAGCCGCTGGGCCGTGGATCTGATAAGCCGCGACCCACTGACGAAGACAGGAAAAGTCCACATCGTGGCGATGCGCAACATCCCTCAACCCTGCCTTGCCGGCACAATATTCTTTCACGGCTGCGAGTTTTGCCTGCACTGTATATTTACCCATGACGCCTCCAAAGGTTGCGTCCAACCTTCGGGGGTCATACCACTCCGCGTGGGAATGCACGTCGTGACGCTCCGCGTCACTAGCCGCCTTATTTGATCAGTCCGCCAGACGCCAGGTCGTGCCGCCCTTGCCGTCTTCCAGCAGTACACCCATGGCGGTGATCTGGTCGCGAATCCGGTCGGATTCGGCCCAGTCCTTCGCCGCGCGTGCAGCCAGACGTGCCTGAATCAGCGCTTCCACTTGCGCCGCATCGACCCGCCCTTCCGCGCCTGCACGCAAAAAGTCGTCGGCTTCGAGCTGCAGAACACCCAGCACACTGGCCAACTGCTTCAAGCGCGCCGCCAGACCCGCCGCTGCGGTGACATCGGATTCACGCAGGCGGTTGATCTCACGGACCATTTCGAACAGTACCGCACACGCTTCCGGCGTGCCGAAGTCATCATTCATCGCCGTGCTGAAACGCTCGACGAACGCTTCCCCACCCGCAGGCTCGGCAACCGGCAACCCCTTGAGCGCGTGATAGAAGCGTTCCAGCGCCGCCTTCGACTCACGCAGGCTGTCTTCGGAGTAGTTGATCGCGCTGCGGTAGTGGCTGGATACCAGCAGGTAACGCACCACTTCCGGATGGTATTTCTCCAGCACGTCGCGGATGGTGAAGAAGTTGTTCAAGGACTTGGACATCTTCTCGCCATTGATGCGAATCATCCCGCAGTGCAACCAGGCATTGGCGTAGGTCTTGCCGGTGGCCGCTTCGCTTTGGGCGATTTCGTTTTCATGGTGCGGAAACTCCAGATCGCTGCCGCCACCATGAATATCGAAGGTGTCACCCAGGCAGCAGGTCGACATCACCGAGCATTCGATATGCCAGCCCGGGCGCCCTGCGCCCCATGGCGACTCCCAGCTCGGCTCGCCAGGCTTGACGCCTTTCCAGAGCACGAAGTCCAGTGGGTCTTCCTTGGACTCATCCACTTCGATCCGCGCGCCGATGCGCAGGTCTTCGATCTTCTTGCGTGACAGCTTGCCGTAACCCTGAAACTTGCCGACCCGGTAATACACATCGCCGTTACCCGGCGCGTAGGCATAGCCCTTGTCGATCAGGGTCTGGATCATGGCGTGCATGCCGGGGATATGATCGGTGGCACGCGGCTCCATGTCCGGCTTGAGGATATTGAGGCGCGCCTCGTCCTCGTGCATGGCGTCGATCATGCGCGCAGTCAGCGCGTCGAACGACTCACCGTTGTCACGCGCACGATTGATGATCTTGTCGTCAATGTCGGTGATGTTGCGCACATAAGTCAGCTCGTAACCGCTGAAGCGCAACCAGCGAGCCACCAGATCGAACGCCACCATGCTGCGCCCATGGCCCAGATGGCAGTAGTCGTACACGGTCATCCCGCAGACGTACATGCGCACCTTGTTGCCATCCAGCGGTTTGAATACTTCTTTGCTCTTGGTGAGCGTGTTGTAAATAGAAAGCACTATCTGCCCCTCGGACATCTCAGGTCCAGGAATCCCGCAACGTGACCGTGCGGTTGAAGACTGGTTGACCAGGTTTCGAGTCCTTGATGTCCGCGCAGAAATAACCTTCGCGTTCGAACTGGAAACGGTCTTCCGGTTGCGCGTGTCCCAATGATGGTTCAGCACGACAACCGGTCAGCACTTGCAGGGAATCAGGGTTGATATTGTCCAGAAAGCTCGCGCCGTCTTCGGCTTTTTCCGGGTTGGCGGAGCGGAACAGGCGGTCATACAGACGCACTTCGCATTCAACGCTCTCGGCCGCTGGCACCCAGTGCACAACGCCCTTGACCTTGCGGCCTTCAGGGTTCTTGCCCAGGGTGTCCGGATCGTAGGAGCAACGCAGCTCGACGATATTACCCTCTGCGTCCTTGATCGCTTCGTCGGCGCGAATCAAATAGCTGCCTCGCAAACGTACTTCACCATTGGGTTCAAGACGTTTGTAGCCTTTTGGTGGCTCTTCCATGTAATCGTCGCGATCGATGTAGATCTCCCGCGAAAACGGCAGCTCGCGCATGCCCAGGTCTTCTTTCGGATGGCGCGGCAGTTCCAGCTTCTCGACCTGGCCTTCCGGGTAGTTGGTGATGACCACTTTCAGGGGGCGCAGCACACACATGGCGCGCGGCGCGCTGTGGTCCAGGTCGTCGCGAATGCTGAATTCGAGCATACCGAAATCGACCACCCCGTCAGAGCGGTTGGTGCCGATCATTTCGCAGAAATTGCGAATCGATTTCGGCGTGTAGCCACGACGACGAAAACCGGACAGCGTCGACATGCGCGGGTCATCCCAGCCACTGACGTGTTTCTCGTCAACCAGTTGCTTGAGCTTGCGCTTGCTGGTGATGGTGTAGTTCAGGTTCAGCCGCGAGAACTCATACTGACGCGGTTTGCACGGCACCGGCAGGTTGTCGAGGAACCAGTCGTACAGCGGACGATGGCTTTCGAACTCCAGGGTGCAGATCGAGTGGGTGATGCCTTCAAGGGCATCCGACTGACCGTGGGTGAAGTCATAGATCGGGTAGATGCACCACTTGTCGCCGGTCTGATGGTGATGCGCATGACGAATGCGGTAGATGATCGGGTCACGCAGGTTCATGTTCGGCGAGGCCATGTCGATTTTGGCACGCAGTACACGGGCGCCATCTTCGAATTCACCAGCCTTCATACGCGCGAACAGGTCGAGGTTGTCCTCGACGCTGCGCTCACGGAACGGACTGTTCTTGCCCGGCTCGGTCAGGGTGCCGCGGTATTCGCGGGCCTGCTCGGGGGTCAGATCGTCAACGTAAGCCTTGCCTGCCTTGATCAGCTCGACCGCCCAGTCGTGCAACTGGTCGAAATACTGCGAAGCGTAGCGCACTTCGCCCGCCCACTCGAAGCCCAGCCACTTGACGTCGCTCATGATGGCGTCGATGTATTCCTGGTCTTCCTTGGCCGGGTTGGTGTCATCGAAACGCAGGTGCGTATCGCCACCGAACTCCTTGGCCAGACCGAAGTTCACGCAGATCGACTTGGCGTGACCGATGTGCAGGTAACCGTTGGGCTCTGGCGGAAAGCGCGTGATGATTTTACTGTGCTTGCCCGAGTCCAGGTCTGCCTGCACGATTGGACGCAGGAAATTGGTCGGTACGGCTGGGCCTGCCTTGGAATGGGCAGCGGGTTCTGGAGTGGGCTTGCTCATAGGATCCTTGGACATACGTGCGCGGCCAGGGTAGGCCGACTAAATCAAAGCGCTTATCATAGCCGAAGCTGTCAAGTCCCTGACAACAGAGTGCACATTTGAGGGCATAAAAGCTGCAAAAGCGCTGAAAAATGTAACCTCGTCCGTAAACTGCGCGTCAGGGTCATAATGTGCCCATTCATGCATGACTATAGAGCGACTTTCCACATGTCCAAAGTAAAGCTGACCACCAACCACGGCGACATCGTTCTGCAACTGAACGCAGAAAAGGCGCCACTGACTGTAGCCAACTTCATCGAATACGTTAACGCTGGCCACTACGAAAACACGGTTTTCCACCGTGTAATCGGTAACTTCATGGTTCAGGGCGGCGGTTTCGAGCCTGGCATGAAAGAAAAGAAAGACAAGCGCCCAAGCATCCAGAACGAAGCCGACAACGGTCTGCCGAACAAGAAGTACAGCGTCGCCATGGCCCGCACCATGGAGCCGCATTCGGCCTCTGCGCATTTCTTCATCAACGTGGCTGACAACGCCTTCCTGAACCACAGCGCCAAGACCGTTCAGGGCTGGGGTTACGCTGTATTCGGTGAAGTGATCGAAGGCACTGATGTCGTCGACAAGATCAAGGGCGTTGCGACTACCAGCAAAGCCGGTCATCAGGACGTGCCTGCAGAAGACGTGATCATCGAGAAAGCCGAGATCGTTGAGTGATACTGCTGATCTCCGATCTGCACCTTGAACAGGAGCGCCCGGACATTACCCGGGCGTTTCTGGATCTGCTCGCGGGCCGCGCCCGCGAAGCCGAGGCGCTGTATATCCTCGGGGATTTCTTTGAAGTCTGGATCGGTGACGACGCCATGTCACCGTTTCAGCTTTCAATCTGCAAGGCCCTGCGCGTATTGAGTGACAGCGGCACACGAATTTTTCTGATGCACGGCAACCGCGACTTCATGATCGGCAAGGGTTTCTGCAAGGCAGCGGGTTGCACCCTGTTGAGCGATCCGAGCGTCGTGCAGTTGAACGGTGAGCGCGTGCTGTTGATGCATGGCGATAGCCTGTGCACCCGCGATGAAGGTTACATCCGGATGCGCCGTTATCTGCGCCATCCGCTGACGCTTTTCATTCTGCGCCATTTGCCGCTGGGCACCCGGCACAAGCTGGCGCGCAAGTTACGCAATGAAAGCCGTGCGCAAACCCGTATGAAGGCCAATGATATTGTCGATGTGACGCCAGACGAGGTGCCGCGGATCATGCAGCAGTTCGACGTGCGTACTCTGGTCCACGGCCACACTCATCGCCCCGCGATTCATAAGTTGCAGATTGGCGATCAGGCAGCCAGGCGCATTGTGCTGGGCGACTGGGATCGTCAGGGCTGGGTGTTGCAGGTGGATGAGCAGGGTTTCAGTCTGAACTCATTCGACTTTGTGCCCGAGACGACTGCGCTGTTGAATTGATGGCGCGGGAACGCGGCTGAGAGCACAGCGGTTCTGCGATGTCAGGTGGATTGGGGTTCGACTCAGGTCACCTTTTTCACCCCTCGGCGAGTTACTTTGAGGGGCCATAGCAACCAAAGCCCCTCGCTCCTGTTTCCGGCCCGACTTCGTCGGATTCGTTCGCCGTGTCACTAAGGTCGCACTCTGCGTCGCCAGTGCCATCGCGGTTGAAACGCACTGCGTTGGCAGTTGCTATTTATATGGCATGCCGATCGTGACGCTCAGGCGATCGACCCCATCACCGGCTCTTCGCCTGCAACGGGCACATCATGCAACGAGATTTTCGAGGTTTCCGGCAGGGCTAGGCCGCCAGCCATCGCCAATACGGCTACGGCGATGAGGTAGAACGCTGGCGACAGGTTGCTGCCCGTGACACCGATCAGCCAGGTCGCCACCAGCGGCGCGGTGCCCCCGAACAGGGTGTAGGCCATGTTGTAGGTGATTGCCGAGGCGGTATAGCGGGTGCGGGTCGGGAAGGTTTCCGACAACAGCGCTGCTGTCACTACACCGCACAGCACTGCGCCCACAGCAAGCAGCATGACCCCGACGATCGAGGCAATGAACGAGCCGGAGCTGGCCATCAGGAATGACGGAAACACCACGACCATCAACAGAGTACAGGCCGTTGCCATGGTGACCCGACGGCCTACCCGATCCGAATAGGCACCGGCCAGCGGACAGAGAGCAGCGGCGAAGGCCAGTGCGATCAACGAAACCAGCAGCGCCGTCGCCCTGCTCAACCCGCCGGCCACTTGCAGGTAGGTCGCAAAGTAAGTGGTGAACATATAGAACGACAGCGCCGTCAACGACACGAACGCTCCCAGACAACACATGGCCGCTGCATGATGGCGCAAGGTGTCCTTTAGTGGCGAGTGAGCCACGGCGTGCTCTTGCGTGACAGCCTGAAAGGCCGGGGTTTCGTCGAGCTTCCAGCGCAAGTACAAGCCGACCAGCCCCAAGGGCGCTGCAATCAGAAACGGCAGGCGCCAGCCCCAACTGCCCATGGCTTCGGTCGACAGTGACGACTCCAGCGCGTAAGCCACCACTGCTGCGGCAGCGAAGGCGGAAAACGTCGACACCGGCACGAAGCTGCCGTACCAGGCCCGCTGCGTGCGCGGAGCGTGCTCCATGAGGTAGGCGCAGGCCCCGGCATACTCCCCTCCGGCCGAGAAACCCTGCGCACAGCGAATCACGGTCAGCAGAATCGGCGCCATCACGCCAATCGCCGCATACGTCGGCAACAGACCGATCAGTGTGGTCGCGCCTGCCATCAACAGGATGGTCATCGCCAGGGTCTTCTTGCGCCCGATGCGGTCACCCAGCATGCCAAAGAAAATCCCGCCCAATGGCCGGAATGCGAAGGCCACGGCAAACACGGCGAAGGTTTTCAACAACGCGGCGCTGCTGTCACCGCTGGGGAAAAATTGCAGCGCGATGGTGGTTGCCAGAAAGCCGTACACGGCGAAATCGAACCATTCGACGAAGTTGCCGATGGCCGCCGCGACGATGACCTTTTTCAGCGTGGCAGGATCGACTTGCTCTACGGCGGTAGTTGTCATGGCTGACCTCAGCGTATTGATCTGGAATGGACCAATTATCGAGACAGCGACCCGGATGCCTCACTCCAGAAGTGTCATCCACGTAGTCATGGCCGACGTCTCGCCACCGATCTGCGCAGAATTCATGCCAAAGGCTCTGCCACAAGGCTTACAGGCCCATCGCGCGCCGCCCCTGCAGGCCACCGGTATGGACGAGGACCAGACGGCTGCCTGACTTGAACCGACCGGCCAGCACCTCATCGTGCAGGGCCAGCAAAGCCTTGCCGGTGTACAAGGGCTCCAGAGGTACGCCGCTATGCGCCTCGCTGCTGGCGATGAAGTCGAGCAGCGCGGCATCGGTTCTGGCGAAACCGCCCCGGCTGGCCTCCAGCAGGACACAGGCAGCGGGCAGGTTCGGCGAGGCGTTCACCTGCGACCCTGCGGCTTCTTTCAACACAGCCACGATGTTTTGAGCAACGCCATGATCGTCCGGCACCGCCATCGCGCCATATACCGGATGGGCGCCGGCCTCGGCCAACAGCAAACCGGCAAGCGTTGTGCCTGTGCCGACTGCCAGCCACCAGCCGTGATAATCGTCCCAGCCAAGGTGCCCGAGCTGGCTATCGACCATCTCCCGCAACCTTGCGCAGCCCAGCGCACCGGCAAGCCCGCCACCGCCTTCGGCAATCGGATACAGCTCAGGATATTGCGCCTGCCAGGGCAGCCAGAAATCCGCAGCATGTCGTGCTCGATAACCCGCATAACCCAGCCAATGCAATTGCATGCCAAAAGCTTGCAGGTCCAGTACCGTCGGCGTCTGCTGGGCGTGACCACGCAACAGGCCCACCGTCGGGAAACCGAAGCGCCTGCCCGCTGCTGCCAGAGCATGGAGATGATTGGAGTGTGCGCCGCCCAGGCTGATCAATCCCTCTGCACCCGCCTCGACAGCCTGGGTCAGGTGTTCGCTGAGCTTGAACCATTTGTTGCCGCTGATGAGCGAGTCAATAAGGTCCAGGCGCAGGATCGCCACCTCGACCCCGGCATCTTGCAGCCAGGGCAGGTTCAAGCGTTGCAGCGCAGCAGTGGGCTGCCAGTCAAGGGCGTCAACGATCATCCGCGCAGTTTACAGACAAGCTCAATCAGAGCGCAGCGGCCAGACGCGAACCTTGATCGATAGCGCGTTTGGCATCCAGCTCGGCGGCAACGTCTGCACCGCCGATCAGATGGACGCTTTGCCCGGCGCTGACCAGATCGTCATACAGCTCGCGCAGCGGGTCCTGCCCGGCGCAAATCACAATGTTATCTACCGCCAGCAGCTTTTCCTCGCCGTCTTCACCAATGCGAATATGCAACCCGGCATAGTCGATTTTCAGGTACTGGACACTGTTTAGCATCTGCACCTGCTTGTTTTTCAGCCCGGTGCGGTGAATCCAGCCGGTGGTCTTGCCCAGGCCGTCGCCCACCTTGGAGCTCTTGCGTTGCAGCAGGTACACCTGGCGTGCCGGGGCGTGCACATCAGGTTTGATCCCGGCCACGCCGCCGCGCGCTTCAAGCGTGGTATCGATGCCCCACTCTTTCCAGAACGCCTCACGATCCAGGCTGGTGGCCACGCCCTGATGCACGAGAAATTCCGACACATCGAAACCGATACCGCCTGCGCCGATCACTGCCACGCTGCGCCCGACCGGCTTGCGCTGCAAAATGACATCCAGATAGCTGAGCACTTTTTGGTTATCGATACCTGGGATGGCAGGAGTGCGCGGTGCGATGCCGGTTGCCAGAATCACCTCGTCAAAGCCGGCCCCCAGCAAGTCTTCGGCTTTTATGCGAGTGCCGAGGCGCAACTGCACGCCGGTTTCTTCCACTTTGTTGCGGAAGTAACGCAGCGTCTCGGAGAACTCTTCCTTGCCCGGCACGCGCTTGGCGATATTGAACTGGCCGCCGATTTCGCTGGCCGAATCGAACAACGTCACCTCATGTCCGCGCTGTGCAGCAACGGTTGCAGCAGCCAGACCGGCAGGACCGGCACCCACCACGGCAATTTTCTTCACCTGCCGGGTGGGCAGGTAGTTGAGTTCAGTCTCGTGACAGGCGCGCGGATTGACAAGGCAACTGGTGAGCTTGCCGCCGAAGGTGTGGTCAAGGCAGGCCTGATTACAGCCGATGCAGGTGTTGATCCGTTCGGCGTGCCCCGCCGCAGCCTTGTTGACGAATTCCGGGTCGGCCAGAAAAGGACGAGCCATCGAGACCATGTCGGCGTCGCCTTCGCTGAGGATGCGCTCGGCAACTTCCGGGGTATTGATGCGGTTGGTAGTGATAAGCGGCACCTTCACCGAACCTCGCAGTTTGGCAGTGACCTTGCTGAACGCTGCACGCGGCACCTTGGTGGCGATGGTCGGAATACGTGCCTCGTGCCAACCGATCCCGGTGTTGATCAGCGTCGCACCCGCCTGTTCGACCGCCTTGGCCAGCTGGACGATCTCTTCCCAGGTGCTACCACCCTCCACAAGGTCCAGCATCGACAGTCGAAAGATAATGATGAAATCCGCACCGACCGCCTCACGCACCCGCGTAACGATCTCGACCGCCAGGCGCATGCGGTTTTCATAGCTGCCGCCCCAGCGATCGGTGCGGTGGTTGGTATGTGCGGCGAGGAATTGATTGATGAAATAGCCTTCCGAACCCATGATTTCGACACCGTCATACCCGGCACTGCGGGCCAGCGTGGAACAGGTCACGAAATCAGCGATCTGCTTTTCGATGCCCTCTTCGTCCAGCTCACGCGGCGTGAACGGATTGATCGGTGCCTGGATAGCACTCGGCGCAACCTGCTTGCGGCTATAAGCGTAGCGACCGGCATGCAGGATCTGCAGGCAGATCTTGCCGCCAGCCTCGTGGACGGCACGGGTAACGATGCGATGCTGCTCCGCCTCTTCGGCATTGGTGAGTTTTGCCGCACCGTCGTAGACGCCACCCTCTTCGTTGGGCGCGATCCCGCCGGTCACCATCAACCCGACCCCGCCGCGTGCCCGCTCGGCAAAATAAGCCGCCATGCGCTCGAAACCACCCGGCCGCTCTTCAAGACCAGTGTGCATCGAGCCCATCAAGGTCCGGTTGCGCAAGGTTGTGAAGCCCAGGTCCAGCGGGGCCAGCAGGTGCGGGTAATGAGCAGCAGTCATGGCGAAGCTCCATCGAGTCAATCACGGGAAAACAAGGACCTCTGCGGGTCCTCTCATGGGCAACAGTAAAGACGCATCCAGCCCCACACTCAATGACCGAAAGTGACAAGTTATTGATCCAAACGCGCAGCGGCACTTGGCAAGCGACTGACGTCGTCCTACCCTAGTCGACAATTCCCTGATGGCAGCCAGCCGGCCTTTTTATGCGCAAACTCTTCGCCATCTGTCTGATCCTGCTGAGCATAGCCAGCCTTGTCAGCTACGCAGTCTGGACCGGACAACGTCCGGCGGGCCACTACCTGTCCGATCTGCGCATTCGCCTGGCAATCAATGAAGGCGAGCCCGGTGAACGCGGAAACATGCTGGGCATCGAGCCGGAGCTGTTCCCCACGGACTACCAGAACACTGACCGACTGCACCGCAAGCTGGCCGCCTATCTGCAACAGGCCCGCGATTACGGGCTGATCAACCACAGAACGGTGGTAGTACTCCCCGAGCATATCGGCACCTGGCTGTTCGCCAGTGGCGAGAAGGATGAGCTTTATCAAGCAGCAACAGTCGATGAAGCGATGGACTGGCTGTCCTGGAGCAATCCGCTGCAATTCATCACGGCGATGCTCAGTGCCGAAGGCCAGGACCGTTTGGATGACGCCCATCTGCGCCTCAAGGCACGATCGATGGCACGCGACTATCAGGCACTGTTCGGCGGTCTGGCCAAAGAGTTCGGCATAACACTGGTGGCAGGCTCGATTGTGCTGCCGGAACCAAGCGTTGAAAACGGTCAGTTGAAAGTCGGTAAAGGCGCCCTGTACAACAGCAGCCTGACATTCGGCAGCGATGGCCAGCCGCTCGGCCAGCCTCAGCGTCAGCTGTACCCGGACCGTTTTCAGAAACGCTACGTGCACACGGCGAGCGACGCACCATTGAATGTGCTCGACACGCCCGCAGGGCGTCTGGCCGTGCTGATCGGTAGCGACAGTTGGTACGCGGACAATTACGCACGCTTGAATCAGAGCGGTGCGCAGCTGATTGCGGTGCCTGCTTTTGTGATCGGCAAGGCCACTTGGTCCGAACCGTGGCGCAAGCCTCGGCACTCAAGCATCGATATGGCAGCCGACAATCCAAGCGAGGGCGAAGCCTGGCATCGCCTGACCCTGATCGGCCGTCCAGCGCAAAGCAGTGCACAGGCAGGGGTCAGCGTGTTCATGCGCGGGCAATTCTGGAATCAGGGCGTTGCCGGGCAAAGTTTTGCCAGCCACGCAGGTCAGACAATTGCCGAACCGTCGTCTGACAATGGCCCCGCTGGCGGTGCCCGCCTGATCAACCTCTGGCTTTGACGATGCCGACCTTGACCCTGCGCCTTGGTGACCTGTCGGTGGGCTACATCCAGAGTCTGGCCGGTGCGGTCACTCGCTTAGGCAAGAATCCTGATCCGCTGCTCGAGCAGTACGGTCTGGACCCCGCCCGCCTGAGTCAGGCGCGTGCGCGACTGTCTATCCCACGCTACATGCGCCTGGGGCATGCTGCCATACAGCTTACCGGCCAGCCCGGGCTCGGCTTGCACATGGGCCAGCTCAGTCGTTTCGCGCATGCAGGTCTGGCGGGCGTGACCGCCGCCCAGGCTCCCACAGTGCGCGAGGCCGCCCGCACGCTGATCCGTTTCGAGCCATTGTATGCCTCCAACTATCGCGGTCAGTCGAGCTTTCACGAGGATGCGCAAGGCGCCTGGATGCGCTTCTATTCAATCAGCCCCTATAACGCTTACAACCGCTTTGTTGTGGACTCGATTTTGGCTGGCTGGCTGGCTCAGCTCTCAACACTGGCGGGCACCAGACTACGTGCACAACGTGTCGAGATCGAATTCGATGCGCCTGACTACGCCGCGCAATATGCCAGCCTGAGCGACAGCCCGGTGATATTTGCCGCAGCCACCAATCAACTGCGCCTGGATCAGAGCTGTCTTGCATTACGCAACCCTGACCACTGCCCGAGTACCTGGCGGCATTTGCTGCAATTATGCGAAGGCGAACTGGATCAACAGACCCGTACCCGCAGCTTGCGTGAACGCATTATTCAATTGCTTGGGCCGCTATTGAACGGTGGCAGGGAACCGGATCTGGAAGAGGTGGCGGCAAGGCTCAAGCTGCCGACCTGGACACTGCGACGCAAGCTGGCCGAGGAAGGCACATGCTTTCGCGCCGTACTCAATGACACGCGGCGTGATCTGGCGATGACTTATATTCGCGACACTGAACTGGCGTTCGGGGAGATCGCCTACCTGCTGGGGTTCGCTTCTGCCGAAGCCTTTCAACGCGCCTTCAAACGCTGGAACGCACAGACTCCAGGAGAGTTCCGCCGCAGCCAGCGCCAAAGCGCATGAAGCCTTTCATAACTCGGTAGCGTCGTCGGCAGGCTCTACCGGGTCCAGCTCCGATGCACGGTATTCAAGCAGTTCTTCCTGGTATTCGTCCATTTCTTCGCCCTCTTGGCTGATTGAGTATGGGTGATAATTAAAGCTGAAATAACTGACCGCAAGATCAACATTAAAGTGCCAATGTGAAATAAAAATGTTGATCCCTATCAAACAGACGAAAAAGATCGTCGCCGATTCAGCACGTCTCTCGATACGCGGCCAGCCAGGCACTATTGACTTGCAGGCCCGTGTCGACCTAACCTCAGGGCCATGAACCTCATCAAGCAAAACCTCGGCCAGATTATTATTACCGTCATTCCAGTCATGGCGGGTTAGCCGACGTTTGCAAAAACCCGCCCTGGAGGCGGGTTTCTTCTGTCTCCTGGGCAACATTATTGAACCAGGAGTCAGACATGATCGTTATCCCTCGCTCTATCGCCCTTCGCGCCTTCCTGAACCTGATTAGCGGTCTGCCATCTGTTGCCGCCCTGCGCATGTATGAGGGATCGACGCGATGAGCCAAGGCCAGCACGATCTGCTCAATCATTACGCCCGCAAAATCCTCAC
Organism: Pseudomonas sp. Pme6b; assembly: GCF_058129925.1. Lineage (NCBI taxonomy): Bacteria > Pseudomonadati > Pseudomonadota > Gammaproteobacteria > Pseudomonadales > Pseudomonadaceae > Pseudomonas > Pseudomonas sp. Pme6b. The sequence continues at coordinate 2,080,166 of NZ_CM176704.1, read as the reverse complement.
CTCCCGTGTTTATGACGTGGCTATCGAAACCCCGCTGCACGGCGCTCGCCAGCTGTCCGAGCGGCTGGGCAATCAGGTGCTGCTAAAACGAGAAGACCTGCAGCCGGTGTTCTCCTTCAAGATTCGCGGCGCGTACAACAAGCTGGCGCAATTGACCGCAGAAGAGGCCGCACGCGGCGTGGTCACGGCCTCGGCGGGTAACCACGCGCAAGGTCTGGCACTGGCAGCGCGTGAACTGGGCATTCTGGCGACTATCGTCATGCCGCGCACCACCCCGGAAATCAAGGTCGCAGGCGTGCGCTCACGGGGCGCCACGGTGGTGCTGCACGGCGACTCCTTCCCCGAGGCGCTGGCCTATTCGCTGAAACTGGTCGACGAACAGGGTTTCGTCTACATCCACCCGTATGACGACCCCGATACGATTGCCGGGCAAGGCACCGTGGCGATGGAGATTCTTCGTCAGCAGCCGGGGCAGCTGGATGCGATCTTTGTTCCGGTCGGGGGCGGCGGTCTGATCGCCGGTATCGCAGCGTATGTGAAATACCTGCGCCCGGAGATCAAGGTGATCGGCGTCGAGCCGGACGACTCCAACTGCCTGCAAGCGGCGATGGCCGCCGGGGAGCGCGTGGTGCTGAGCCAGGTCGGGCTATTTGCCGATGGTGTGGCGGTGGCGCAAATCGGCCATTACACCTTTGAAGTGTGCCGTCATTATGTCGATGAGGTGATCACCGTCAGCACCGATGAAATCTGCGCGGCGATCAAGGACATCTACGACGACACCCGCTCGATCACCGAGCCTGCGGGCGCGCTGGGTGTTGCCGGGATCAAGAAATATGTCGAGCAGCGCGGCATCAGCGGTCAGACACTAGTGGCCATCGACTCCGGAGCCAACGTCAACTTCGACCGTTTGCGTCACGTGGCCGAACGTGCAGAGCTGGGCGAAGGTCGCGAGGCGATCATTGCCGTGACGATTCCTGAACAACCGGGCAGCTTCAAGGCGTTCTGCGAGGCCATCGGCAAGCGGCAGATCACCGAATTCAACTACCGCTATCACACTGATCGCGAGGCGCACATCTTCGTCGGCGTGCAGACCCATCCCGAGAACGACCCACGCAGCGCCCTGATCGCCAGCCTGACCGGCCAGGGCTTCCCGGTGCTGGACCTGACCGACAACGAACTGGCCAAACTGCACATCCGCCACATGGTCGGCGGGCATGCCGAGCGCGTCGACGACGAAGTGGTACTGCGTTTCGAATTCCCGGAGCGCCCCGGCGCGCTGTTCAACTTCCTCAACCGCCTGGGCGGACGCTGGACCATCTCGATGTTCCATTACCGCAACCACGGCGCAGCAGACGGCCGAGTGGTCGCTGGCCTGATAGTGCCGGAGGAAGAGCGGCACCTGGTGGGCGCAGCGCTGGACGAGATTGGTTACCCGTATTGGGACGAGAGCGAGAACCCGGCGTATCGGTTGTTTCTGGGCTGAGGACGTGGATACCTCTCGTTCCTCATGCGGACCGGCATACCCACGCGGAGCATGGGCACGATAGAGGTTCTCTGGACACCTTGATTATCGTCCCCAAGCTCTGCGTGGGGATGCAGTTCTGGACGCTCTGCGTCCGCCGTGCATGATCACGACAGCCGTTATTGAGCGGGCTCAGCCTCGGCTGGCTTGGCGCTGTCTGCTGGCTCGGCTGCCGGTGTGTCGACCGTTTCCGCCTTGAACGATGCAGGCTCGGCTGGCGCTGGCAGTGGTTCGCTTGCCGCGGGCGGCGTGGCTGATTCGGCAGCGGGTTCGGCCTTGGCGGGCGACTCCGTTGCTGCTGGAGCCAGTTTGGCGGGTTCGGCCGCCTTGGCCGGCTCGGCTGCAGCAGGGGCTACATCAGGAACACCCAGATCTGCCTTGGGCTTCTCGACAATATGCGCAGCCTTTTTCACTTCCGGTGGCAGGAAGTTTTCCACCAGACCGAAAAAGCGCTCGTAGAACTTCGCCGATGACACGGTTTCACTGGCCACCTTGACCATCGAGTCATCAGTGGAGCCTATCGGCATCGAGACGGAACCCAGCACTCCAACCCCGAGGCTGGCCGAGTTGTTGGTCTTCTTCAGCGCATAGCGGTCCTGCAGAGCGTTGGCGAACATGGTGGAACTGCCGTCCTTCGCATCAGCGGCGCACACCAGATTGAAGCTGATTTCAATATGCGCATCGCCGGTCTGTTGAAAGCTCTTGCGACCGGCAATCATCTTCGGGTCGCTGCTGGTGATGATATAGCCCTGGCTCAACAAGGCACGCCGCCCCGCTTCGCAATAAGCCAGGTCGGTGGCGGGATAACTACGGGAGAAGGTCCCGGCGTCATCGAAATGTTCGTGGTCATAAACCGCCTGCTTCGGCGATGAACAACCAGCTGCCATCAACACGGCAGAGATCCAGAATGCGGTACGAACGTTCAGTAGCTTAAACATCGAAAATCCTGAGGAAGGAAAAGACTGCCAGCAAGACTGCGAACTGGGAAATGGCGGTAAGTCTGCAACAAGGCCGACGCTGGATCAACGTACAGATCAAAAGGATTTGGATACAACACGTGTTCAGGCCAACCACCCTACTCGCCTAAGGACAAAACGCAGACAACAAAAAAGCGACCCTAGGGTCGCTTTCGTGTTTGCTTCAAGGAGTTCAAGGGCCTTGAAACGGTGTATGGCGCAGCGGACGGGACTCGAACCCGCGACCCCCGGCGTGACAGGCCGGTATTCTAACCGACTGAACTACCGCTGCGTATCGCTGTAAACCTCTTTGAAACAAACCTTCGGTAGTTTGCTTCCTGTACTTGTGACTGAGATACCCCTGGGCTTTTCAATCGCAGACCCGGCGAACCCGATCTGTACAAATATGGCGCAGCGGACGGGACTCGAACCCGCGACCCCCGGCGTGACAGGCCGGTATTCTAACCGACTGAACTACCGCTGCGCATTGTGGACTTGCGTCCTTTTGATACTTTGAAAGCCCTCGTACTTCAGCTTTCAAACTCAACGATGGTGGGTGATGACGGGATCGAACCGCCGACCCGCTGCTTGTAAGGCAGCTGCTCTCCCAGCTGAGCTAATCACCCTTTGCTTCGTTGAGGCCGCGAAATTTACGCACCTAACGAACCTAAGTCAATAGCCTGATTGAAGTTTTTTAAAAAACAGGCTCAATCGCAAAACCGCTACCACACATCAAAAGCACAACAAAGAGTCAATGTTGGCAGACTGCACGAAACTATTCGGCGTAGACCATCTTGCGCGTCATGCCGCCGTCGACCACAAATTCCTGCCCGGTCACAAAACCGGCGTTTCTGGACAACAACCACGCAACCATCGCGGCCACATCTTCTACCGTCCCTACCCTGCCGGCAGGATGCTGGGCGTGATCGGTCTCGGACAACGGCTCGGCCTTGCGCAACGAGGGGTCGCGCGCATCAATCCAGCCGGGACTGACGGCGTTTACACGTATCTCCGGCCCCAGACTGATTGCCAGCGCGTGCGTCAGCGCCATCAGGCCGCCCTTGCTGGCCGCATAAGCTTCGGTATCGGCCTCGGACTGGCGGGAGCGAGTAGAGGTAAGGTTGACGATGCTGCCACAGTGCGCACGCAGGTAAGGCGCGCAATGCTTTGCGAGCAGCATCGGACCGCCGAGGTTGACTGCCAGTACACGGTTCCAGTGCGACAGCTCAAGGCTTTCCAGCGTAGTGTTGTGCGGATCGGCAATCGCGGCGTTGCACACCAGCGCATCGAGACGGCCAAACTGCCTGAGCACCTCGGCCACACCTGCCGCGACCTGCTCTTCACTGGCAACGTCCATGGCAATGAACAGGGCATTTTCACCCAGTGCACCCGCCACTTTGAAGCCCCTCGCACGATCCAGATCGGTCAGCACCACTTGCCAGCCCTCGGCAATCAGCCACGCCGCGATACCCAGCCCGATGCCGCGCGCGGCACCTGTCACCAGAGCAACACGGCCGTTGTGGGTGCTGGCAAATTTCAACGCCCACTCTTCGCCCGTCTCGCCACTGTTTTTGTTACCGGACTTGTCGTTCACAATGCCGCCAGACCACGAGCCAGGTCGGCTTGCAGGTCCGTCACATCTTCCAGGCCCACTGCAACCCGTATCAGGCTGTCCCGAATACCCGCTGCCTCACGCTCCTGAGGTGCCAAACGACCATGAGACGTAGTGCTCGGGTGAGTGATCGTGGTTTTGCTGTCGCCCAGGTTGGCGGTGATCGAAATCAGCCGCGTGGCATCGATGAAGCGCCATGCGCCATCCTTGCCACCCTTGACTTCGAAACTTACCACCGCGCCAAAACCCTTTTGCTGACGCTGCGCCAGCTCATGCTGCGGATGACTCTTGAGTCCGGCGTAGTGGACCTTTTCGATACCGTCCTGCTGCTCGAGCCACTCGGCCAGCGCCTGGGCATTGGCACAATGAGCGCGCATCCGCAGGTTCAGGGTTTCCAGGCCCTTGAGGAAGATCCACGCGTTGAACGGGCTGAGTGTCGGCCCGGCGGTGCGCAGGAAACCCACCACTTCCTTCATCTGCTCGCTGCGGCCGGCAACCACACCGCCCATGCAACGACCCTGGCCGTCGATGAACTTGGTAGCCGAATGCACGACAATATCAGCACCCAGCAACAGCGGCTGCTGCAAGGCCGGCGTGCAGAAACAGTTGTCGACGATCAGCATCGCACCCTTGGCGTGAGCGATTTCAGCCAATGCAGCGATGTCCACCAGCTCGGCCAATGGATTGGACGGCGACTCGACAAACAGCATTTTGGTGTTGGGCTTGATGGCCGCGTCCCAGCCACTCAGCTCTGCGAGCGGAACGTAATCCACCTCAATGCCAAAGCGTTTGAAGTACTTGTCGAACAGGCTGATGGTCGAGCCAAAGACGCTGCGCGACACCAGCACATGATCACCGGCACTGCACAGGCTCATCACGACCGCCAGGGTCGCCGCCATGCCGGTGGCCGTAGCGACGGCCTGTTCGGCACCTTCCAGCGCGGCGATGCGCTCTTCAAAAGAGCGCACGGTCGGGTTGGTATAACGCGAGTAGACGTTGCCGGGCACCTCGCCAGCAAAACGCGCGGCCGCATCGGCAGCCGTGCGAAAGACATAGCTGGAGGTAAAGAACATGGGATCGCCATGCTCACCTTCCGGGGTGCGGTGTTGCCCGGCACGTACGGCAAGGGTATCGAAACCCACACCTTCAAGGTCGCTATCCAGCCGACCTGCATCCCATTCCTGAGTCATGCCGCCCACTCCTTGTCCAATTTAGTTGTTGTACAGATCGATGATCGCGCTCACGGCCTGAGTCTTGATCTTGGAGGCGTCGTTACGCGCGCTCTCGATCCTGTTCAGATAATGCTCGTCGATGTCACCGGTCACGTACTTGCCATCGAAAACCGAGCAGTCGAAGTTGTCGATCTTGATCTTCTTGCTGCCACTGACCGCTTCGATCAGGTCATTCAGATCCTGATAAACCAGCCAGTCGGCACCGATAAGGTCGGCAACGTCCTGAGTGGAACGGTTGTGGGCGATCAGCTCGTGAGCACTCGGCATGTCGATACCGTAGACGTTCGGGTAGCGCACGGCCGGGGCCGCCGAACAGAAGTAGACATTCTTGGCACCGGCTTCACGGGCCATCTGGATGATCTGCTTGCAGGTCGTGCCGCGCACGATGGAGTCATCCACCAGCATCACGTTCTTGCCACGGAACTCCAGCTCGATGGCGTTGAGCTTCTGGCGTACGGATTTCTTGCGCGCAGCCTGGCCCGGCATGATGAAGGTCCGGCCGATGTAGCGGTTCTTGACGAAACCTTCGCGGAACTTGACGCCCAGATGATTGGCCAGCTCCAGCGCAGCGGTACGGCTGGTGTCCGGAATCGGGATGACCACATCGATATCGTGATCCGGACGCTCGCGCAGGATCTTGTCGGCCAGCTTCTCGCCCATGCGCAAACGCGCCTTGTAGACCGAAATGCCGTCGATGATCGAGTCAGGACGTGCCAGATAAACGTGTTCGAAGATGCACGGCGCATACTTGGGGTTGGCCGCACACTGACGGGTATGCAGCTTGCCATCTTCAGTGATGTAGACCGCTTCGCCCGGTGCCAGGTCGCGAATCAGGGTAAAGCCGAGCACGTCCAGCGACACGCTTTCCGACGCGATCATGTATTCGACGCCTTCGTCGGTATGACGCTGGCCAAACACGATAGGACGAATGGCGTCCGGGTCACGGAAGCCGACAATGCCGTAGCCGGTGATCATTGCCACGACCGCATAGCCGCCACGGCAGCGATTATGCACGTCGGTCACTGCGGCGAAGATATCCTCTTCGGTCGGCTGCAACTTGCCACGCACGGCCAGCTCATGGGCGAAAACGTTGAGCAGCACTTCCGAATCGGAATTGGTGTTCACATGGCGCAGGTCGGATTCGTAAATCTCCTTGGCCAGTTGTTCGACGTTGGTGAGGTTGCCGTTGTGCGCCAACGTGATGCCATAAGGCGAGTTGACGTAGAACGGCTGGGCCTCTGCAGACGTCGAGCTGCCCGCCGTTGGATAGCGCACATGACCAATGCCCATATGCCCGACCAAGCGCTGCATATGGCGTTGATGAAACACATCACGCACCAATCCGTTGTCCTTGCGCAGGAATAACCGGCCATCGTGGCTGGTTACGATACCGGCAGCGTCCTGGCCGCGGTGCTGGAGGACGGTAAGCGCGTCATACAGCGCCTGATTGACGTTCGACTTGCCGACGATACCGACGATGCCACACATGCGACACAACCCCTACTTAGTGGAACTGGATTTACCGAGCACATCCTGCGGCATTGTAGACGGCAGGATCTGTTCCTTGAACGGCAGATCAGCGGGTACGCTGATGCCGCTGGCGAGCCACTTGCTGGACATCCCTAGAATCAGGTTTTTCGACCAGTCAGCGACCATGAGAAATTGCGGCACCAGCCTGGACTGCTGCCACCATTGATCCTGTTGCACCGGCCCCAGGCTCAACAGCCCTACCGCTACAACGACAAGCAGGCCTCCGCGCGCTGCGCCGAAGACCATGCCGAGAAAACGATCGGTCCCGGAAAGCCCGGTGACGCGAATCAGCTCGCCTATCAGAAAGTTGACCATGGCGCCTACCAGCAAGGTGGCGACAAAAAGAATGGTGCAGCTCGCAATCACGCGGGCCGAAGGTGTTTCTATGTAATTGACCAGATACTGCGACAGCCCCGCGCCAAACATCCAGGCCACAACGCCTGCAATGATCCACGTCGTCAACGACAGTGCTTCTTTTACGAAGCCGCGCTTCAGACTGATCAGGGCGGAGATGGCGACAATTCCCAGAATTGCCCAGTCAACCGGAGTAAATGGCACGTTGCAGCCTGCAGACGGATAAGGCGGCGCATTTTAGCAGAGCGCCCGCCTGCCGGTAAGCAGCGATTACCGGCGCGAGGCATTTTCCTTTAACGCAAGGGCACGAGGTGCCGAACGGTCAGCCCCGCTCAGGCTGAAAGCGCACCACAATACCTTTGAGCTTTTGCTGTTTGTCGAGCTGATCGCGCAGACGATCAGCTTCGGCACGCTCGATAAGCGGGCCGACAAATACCCGATTAACGCCATCGGCAGTGCGAATGTAAGCGTTGTAACCTTGAGTTCGCAGGGTCTTTTGCAGGTTATCGGCGTTGGCACGGTTGGACATGCTTGCCAGTTGAACCGACCAGCTGATCGACAGCCCGTTGGCATCGACGCCAGCAGGTGCTGCTGGCTTGGCGGGTGCCGCAGGGGCTGCCGGGGCCGGGGCCAGAGCAGGCGCAGGTGCCGGCTTGGCAGCAGGCTTCGGGGCCGGGGCGCTGGCAACCGGGGGTGCAGCCGGAGTACTTGGGGCAGGTGCGATCGGCATGGAAGGCGGCTGGCTGCTGCTCATGTCATCGTCGTTGGGCACAGGCTCCTGAGGCAGGGCCTGAGGCTCCGGAACAGGCACCGGGTCGACCCGGATCTGCGAAGCCGCAGGTGCCTGGGGTGCGGACGGTGCATCGACCTGCACCTGACGCGTTTCATCTTCCCGCGTGAAGAGCATGGGCAAGAAGATGACCGCCACAGCGATCAGCACCAGTGCTCCAACCATTCGCTGCTTGAATACGTTATCCAGCAAAGCCATTTGCAGCGTCCTCATCGGTGTACCGGGCCACCCATTCCAGGGCCTCGGCAACACAGTAAAATGATCCGAACAGCAGAATCTCGTCATCGGGCGTGGCGTGCGCGCACTGAGCTTCCAGCGCCAACGCAACACTCTGATAGGACGTCACGCAGGCGCCAAGGTTCTGCAAGGCCGAATGCAACTCTTCTGCCGGTCGGCTGCGCGAGGTAGGAAGCGGCGCAACGGCCCACTCATCGATGACCGGCACCAGATGCGCGACCACACCCTCGAGGTCCTTGTCGTTCAACAGGCCAAATACGGCGCGACGCTTGCCGACAACCGGCTGGCGCGCAAGGCATTGCTCCAGAAATTGCGCCGCATGGGGGTTGTGACCCACATCGAGAAGCAGATTGAGCCGCTTGCCTTGCCAGCTGACAGTTCTGCGATCAAGACGACCGGCGAGCCGGGTCTGCGCCAGAACCCGCCCTACTGCATCCGTTTGCAGCGGGTACCCCAGCAAGGCAAACGCCTGAAGTGCCAACGCTGCGTTCTGCATAGGCAGGTCCAGCAGTGGCAGACCGCGCAGTTCGACCTGTTCGCCGTGAGCAACACCACGCCAGTCCCAACTGTCCTTGCCTATCGAGAGGTCGAAATCACGACCACGCATCAGCAGCGGGCAACCCAACTCACGAGCCTTGGCCAGCAGCGGCTCGGGTGGTTCTGGATCGCCGCACAACGCTGGGCAACCGGCACGAAAGATTCCGGCCTTTTCGAAGGCGACCGACTCACGGGTGTTACCCAGATACTCGGCGTGATCAACACCGATACTGGTGACCAGCGCGAAATCCGCATCAACAAGATTTACCGCATCCAGGCGACCACCCAGACCGACCTCCAGAACGACCGCATCCAGCCGGGCCTGTTCGAACAGCCAGAATGCCGCCAGCGTGCCCATTTCGAAATAAGTCAGGGTTACATCACCACGCGCCGCTTCAACCGCCGCGAACGCATCGCATAACTCCAGGTCGGTTGCCTCGACACCCTGCACTTTCACCCGCTCGTTATAGCGAATCAAATGTGGGGAGCTGTAGACACCGACTTTCAAGCCCTGAGCCTGCAACAAGGCAGCGACAAAGGCGCAGGTTGATCCCTTGCCGTTGGTGCCGGTCACCGTAATCACCCTGGGAGCCGGACGCGTCAGCCCCAACTGCTGCGCTACCTGCCGAGAACGATCCAGCCCCATGTCGATGGCGGATGGATGCAGTTGCTCCAGGTAAGCGAGCCAGTCGCTCAGGGATGTAGAGGTCATATCGTGGCCGGTGCCGGTGGAACGACGATAGGCTCGATGACCGGCGCTACAAAACGAGGCGTCGGCAGGTTCATCATCTGCGCCAGCAGGTTACCCAGACGCGGACGAAGCTCGCTACGCGAGATGATCATGTCGATAGCACCGTGATCCAGCAGGAACTCGCTACGCTGGAAGCCCTCTGGCAGCTTCTCGCGAACGGTTTGCTCGATCACGCGAGGACCGGCGAAACCGATCAGCGCCTTGGGCTCGGCAACGATGACATCGCCCAGCATGGCCAGACTGGCGGAAACGCCGCCGTAGACCGGGTCCGTCAACACCGAGATAAAGGGCAGGCCTTCTTCGCGAAGACGTGCCAGAACGGCCGAGGTCTTGGCCATCTGCATCAGCGAGATCAGTGCTTCCTGCATGCGCGCACCGCCGGAAGCGGCGAAGCAGATCATCGGGCAACGATTTTCCAGGGCGTAGTTGGCGGCGCGCACGAAACGCTCGCCGACGATGGCGCCCATAGAACCGCCCATGAACGAGAACTCGAATGCTGACGCCACCACCGGCATGCCCAGCAGGGTGCCGCTCATGGAAATCAGCGCATCCATTTCACCGGTCTGCTTCTGCGCAGCGGTCAGGCGGTCCTTGTATTTCTTGCCGTCACGGAATTTCAGACGGTCGACCGGCTCAAGATCGGCACCCAGCTCTTCGCGGCCTTCAACATCCAGAAAAATATTCAGGCGTGCGCGCGCACCGATACGCATGTGGTGGTTGCACTTGGGGCAGACGTCCAGGGTCTTTTCCAGCTCCGGGCGATACAGAACCGCCTCGCAGGACGGGCATTTGTGCCAGAGGCCTTCGGGAACCGAGCTCTTTTTGACCTCGGAACGCATGATCGATGGGATCAGTTTGTCTACCAACCAGTTGCTCATGCTTTATATCTCCAGTACCGGTGTGGCTCGAACGGCTGGCGATCACGCGCCAGTCGCATGCCCTCGGATAAATTCGTGTATGGACGATGATGAAGGATAGCGATCGACCCAAGCCAGACCTGCACATCCCTCACCCCGATTTTTCACAACGACGGCGTTGCACTCTGGCACCACCGCTTACTTGATTCGACCCGCATGCCTCGTGGCAGGGACAGGCTTATGGACGGCGGCCGACCGGCAACCGTCACATCAGGTGCCATGCACCGCACTCATGAACGCAAGGATCTTTTCCCGATCCTTGATGCCCCTGCTCTTTTCGACACCGCCGCTGACATCCACGGCGTAGGGCCGAACCTGGGCAATGGCCTGCGCCACATTCGCCGACGTCAGCCCGCCCGCCAGAATGACCGGTTTATCCAGATCGTCCGGAATCAGCGCCCAATCGAAGGTTTCTCCGGTGCCGCCAGGAACACCCTCTACATAGGTGTCGAGCAGCACGCCTCGCGCATTGCGATAGGTACGGCAAACCTGAGCGATGTTATCACCCGCCTTGACCCGCAAAGCCTTGATGTAGGGGCGATGATAACCATCGCATTCATCAGGTGTTTCATCGCCATGAAACTGCAGCATGTCCAGCGCAACCGCATCCAGCGTCTCGTTGAGTTCGCAGCGGCTGGCGTTGACGAACAGGCCGACAGTGGTAATGAACGGCGGCAACGCGGCAATGATAGCGCGAGCCTGCAGCACTGTTACTGCACGCGGACTTTTCGGGTAGAACACCAGGCCAATTGCATCGGCTCCTGCCTCGGCTGCAGCCAGAGCATCCTCTATGCGGGTAATCCCGCAGATCTTGCTGCGAACGGCTGACATATAGTGAGCAACCTCAGACCTTTCGGAAAGTCCCGGATGTTAGCAAATGCTGCTCGGGTCGTCAGCCGTCCAGTTCTGCAAAGCCCGTAAGAAAATGCGGACCTACAAAACGCTCGGGCAGCGGAAATTCATCACGGTACTCGACCTGCACGAGGTACAGACCATAAGGATGGGCTGTCACACCACCGGTACGCCGAACCCGGCTTTCCAGCACGTCCCGCGCCCATTCGACCGGACGTTCGCCAGTGCCGATGGTCATCAGAACACCGGCGATGTTGCGCACCATATGGTGCAGGAAGGCATTGGCGCGCACGTCGATCACGATCATCTTGCCGTGACGCGTCACGCGCAGGTGGTGCAACTGCTTGACTGGCGACTTGGCCTGACACTGGCCGGCGCGGAAAGCGCTGAAGTCGTGAGTACCGACCAGATACTCGGCTGCCAGTGCCATCCGCTCTACATCAAGTGGGCGATGATTCCAGGTAATTTCCTGATTCAGGTGCGCCGGGCGAATCTGATCGTTGTAGATCACGTAGCGATAACGACGGGCAATGGCCTTGAAGCGGGCATGAAACGTAGCGGGCATGACCCGGGCCCAGGTTACGCTGACGTCATGGGGCAGATTGATATTTGCGCCCATGACCCAGGCCTTCATGGTGCGCTCGGCCTGCGTATCGAAATGCACCACCTGCCCGCAGGCATGCACGCCAGCATCTGTGCGGCCGGCACACATCAGTGATACCGGTGATGCAGCCACTTTTGACAAAGCGTCTTCAAGAGTTTCCTGCACGGTCAGCACACCGGATGCCTGACGTTGCCAGCCGCAATAGCGCGAGCCCTTGTATTCAACGCCCAGCGCGATTCGGGAAAAACCCTCGGCAGCCATTTCGGCTGCCGGGTTGTCTATGTTCGCCAAAGTGGTACAGCCTGTCGGTTCGCAAAAAGTCGGTCATTATACGGCCGCAAGAAAAACACGCTACCAAGCCGGGCGATTGAAATGCAAACGGCCGCATAAGCGGCCGTTTGCAGGTTGTTGCCTTAGGGGGATCAGGCCAGCCGCGAAAGCATCTCCCGCGCTTCGCTTTTCTGTCCGTCATCGCCCTCGGTGACCACTTCGTCAAGAATATCCCGGGCACCGTCTGCATCGCCCATGTCGATATAGGCGCGCGCCAGATCAAGCTTGGTCGCGGCTTCGTCAGTGCCGGCCATGAAGTCGAAGTCCGGTTCGTCATCCAGTGCCGCGGCATCTTCGGCCGTGAACCTTGGTTCATCAAGCGGCGGATGCTCGAGATTCTGTGAAAGGCGGTCCAGCTCGGCATTGACGTCGTCGATTTCGGTCGCGAATGCCTGGCTGGCCTGATCGGTTTCAATCTCGTCCGCCAGCGACAGATCAAAGTCTTCCGGAAGCTCAAGGTCATCACTGACAGGCGGCACAGACGGCGTTTCACCCAGATCAAGTGGATCATTGCCAAGGCCGAGCAGGAAGTCATCCTCGTTCTTGAGCGCCGGATCTTCTTCGGACAGGTCCAGATCGAAGTCGGCAAGGTCTTCCGGCGTAGTCGCCGCACGGACCTCTTCCTGTTGCTGCATGATCGACTCGAAGCTCAGCTCCTCGTCATCCGCTGCTGCCTGCACCTTCGGCTCATCCAGCATCAGGTCGTCAAGCTCGTTCACAGTGGTGACTTCAGGCGTGGGCGCTTCTTCGAATTCATCCAGGCTCAAGTCAAAATCGTGATCGAACGGGTCCGCTTCTTCAGCAGGTTCAGCGGCCAGCGGCGTAACCACTTCAGGTGCGGGCTCGGGATCTGCTGTTACAGCGACTTCAGGCTCAGGTTCAACCTCTTGCTCTGCCGAATCATCGGCCAACAGCTCTTCAACATACTTGGCGTCAAGCTCTGCAACCAGCGCAGCAGCACTGGCAGCTGCCGCCGCGGCCACTGCCGGAGCAGCCGACGCAGTAGCAGATTCAGAAACCGCTGGCGCAGCAACAGGCGCTACCGGCTTCAGGGTCGAGTTAAGTTCTTCCTGCTGCTCGACCTCAGCTTCACGCTTTCCCGCTGCCACCAGTTTGCGTTCGTGGGCGGCGTAAGCTTTGTTATTACCCTGCTCGGCGTAGATTTCCATCAGCTTGAGGCGAATATCATCGCGCTTCGGATCTTCCTTCACTGCTTCTTCAAGCAGTTCGACAGCCTGATTCATGCGCCCGTAAGCAATATGGATCTCGGCCTGAAGCAGCGGATCGGCAGGACGTTCGCGAGCGGCGGTGGCAGCGGCGGCACCAGCAGCCCCCATGCGAACGTTCGGTGGTGGCACGTCCAGGCCATCGAAGCTGGCTGGCGGTGCATTCATGTCCATGTCTGAAACAAAATCCGACTCCTCAGCCAGAGCACGCGCCATACGCTTGTGCTTCTCGGCTTCGGCCTTCGCAGCGCGACGACGCGCCAGGAACAACAGCAACAAGGCCAGAATCAACAATACGGCACCGCCGATCAGGCCAAGCAGTACCGGGTTGTTGAGGATTTTCTGCAGCACGTCTTCATCTTCGGCTGCAGCCACCGGCTCCACAGCCAGCGGCTGATCGGCTGCAGGAGTCGCAACCTCGGCGGCACCTGCCGGCAATGCATCCTCAGGAGCAATCTCCCCAGCCGGTTTGACCGGAGCTCCATTGGCATCGACCAGCGAAGCAGGCACTGCCGCATTGGCAGGCGTGGTGGCTTCCGGGGTGGCAGCAGCCGGAGGCACAGCTGCACCGGCGGCCTGCATTTTGGCCAACTGACCGTTTTTCAGCTCAATCAGTCGCTGTAGCTTGTCGAGCTGGCTTTGCAGGTCGTTCATGCGGCTTTTCAGCTCGGCATTGTCACGGCGCGTGGTGTCCAGAGCTTCCTGAGCCACCGCCAGCTTGTTGCCAAGATCACTGTCACCCGCTGCACCTTTTGCCGCAGGCTTGCCGCTTGCCGAAACCAGGCTCAGGTTGTCGGAGGTATCGACCTTTGAAGGAGCAGCGCCAGCGCGATCACGGCGGGTGGCATCGACCTGGCGCGTGCCGGCAGGCAGGCGACGGCCTTCACGCCAGGCGCTGTACTGCCGGGAAACTTCTGCAACTGCCTGCGGTTGTGGCAACGCGGTGGTTTGCTGCGGAGTCGGAAGGCGCAGCACCTGCCCCTTCTTCAAGCGGTTGATGTTGCCGCCGATGAAGGCTTCCGGGTTCAACGCCTGAATGGCCAGCATGGTTTGCTGGACAGTGCCGCCAGTACGTACCTTCGCGGCAATTTCCCACAACGTATCGTTATTGGCGGTGACATATTGTGCCTGTTTGTCCGCGGCTGGCGGCGGCAATACCGGCGCACTGGCGGCAGGTGCTGGAGCCTCGGGTGCCGCAGCCTCTGTCGACGGCGCGACTGTCGCCAGTTGCGCGGGTGCGGCAGGAGCAGCAGCTGGTGCCGGGGCGGCGGCCGCAGCGGCGGCCTCTGGAGAAAACTTCGGTGGATCGAGCAGAAGGCTGTATTCACGCAGCAACCGGCCATTTGGCCAGAGCACCTGAACCAGGAACTTCACGTAAGGCTCGCGCACCGGCTTGCTGGAAGTAATGCGCAGGACACTTTTACCGCTGGCGTTGATAACCGGGGTAAAAGTGAGATCGTTGAGAAATGCCTGACGGGTAACGCCCGCCTGAGCGAAGTCAGCAGTGGTCGCCAGGCTCGGCACAACTTGCGTTGCGTTAAGCCCCTGCGCCTCAGTCAACTCTATTTCCGCTACCAGGGGCTGATTCAGGGTCGACTTGACCGACAATTCCCCGAGCCCCAGCGCCTGCGCCATACCCGATGACAGCGCTGAAGCCGCAGCGATTGCTAATACCAGTTTACGAACCTGAACCATAGCCCATCCCTTGTTTAAAGATTCCCCGAGATCCGGGGAGGTAGTCCTGCATTTGGGTGTAAGGCGTATCGCCGCTAAAACAATTATTCAAATTGTTGCCAAGTATCTTTTACACATAGTCTTTTATCAACAATTCGCCAACCTGCACAGCATTGAGCGCAGCGCCTTTTCGTACATTATCTGACGTCAGCCACAGATTCAGCTGCTCGGGATCGTCAATTCCCGCCCGAACGCGCCCCACATAAACCACGTCCTGCCCTACGGCATCACCCACTGGCGTAGGGTAATCACCCTCATCGACCAGTTCGATTCCGGCGGCAGACTCGAGTGCCGCATTGATCGCCGCAACATCGACCGAACCTGCGGTGCGCAGCGTTACGGTAAAGCTGTCGCCAAAGAACACCGGCACTTGAATGCAGGTAGCAGACACTTTGAGCAATGGCAGCGTCAGCAGTTCGCGTAATTCATCGACCAGACGCCTTTCCAGCGGCAAATGCCCCGACTCGTCAGGCGTCCCGACCTGGGCCAGTACGTTGAACGCCATCTGACGATCAAAAAAGCGGGTTTCCAGCGGGCGGACATTCAATAGCTCGGTAGTCTGACGCGCCAGCTCACTGACGCCTTCGCGCCCGAGTGCGGAGACCGCCAGACAGGCCGTTACTGTCACCGACTGGATATCGATCAACCCGCGCAACGGCGCCAAAGCCAGTGCGACCGCAGTGGCAGAGGCGCTCGGGCTGGCCACCAGCGAGGCGGCCGCGCCGCTGTGCAAAAGCGTAGCATTTATTTCCGGCACGATATTAGGTGCCTGCACGACGGGAAATGCACCGGACAAGTCGACGACCGAGCACCCCGCCGCCACGGCCTTTTCGGCGTAACTGCGGCTTACCGCCGGGCCAGCGGCGAAGAATGCCAGGCGCACCTTGCTGAAGTCGAACTCATCGACTTCCCGTACGCGTACATTCTTGCCCCGAAACGGCACCGAGTGACCCGCAGACTCGATACTTGCCAGCAGGTGCAGATTGCCGACCGGGAAGTTGCGCTCCTCCAGCACCTGGACAACGGTTTCGCCGACAGTACCGGTTGCGCCGATTACGGCGATATCAAAGGACTGGCTCATGCAAAAACCTCAGGGAAATCAGGGAGCGGCACTTTAACTGTCGCACTGGCGACAGGCAATTCAAGCCGGCAAATAGCCGTGTTTTTCAAGGTTCAAGACCCACCGGGAAAAACACGCCGTGACTCCAGACACCCAGCCAGCGCTGCCCGTCGATCTTGCGGGAGACCGCCAGCTCGACCAGTTGATAAAAGACATTGCGGTGAATCAGCGCCTCAAGATTGCTCCGCACATGGATATACGGCGCTGGCTCCTGAGTATCAGGGTTTGTCACAACCCGCAAAGGGTGCTCCGGCCCCGCTTCAGTCTGATCCTCGACATTGGTCAGGAAGCGCAGCACCTGACCCTCACCCTCTCCCAGCACCTCAAGGGTTACGGCGACAAAGGGCGCGTCATCGACCTTGATGCCGACTTTCTCGACAGGGGTAATCAGAAAATAGTCATCGCCGTCGCGACGCATGATCGTCGAGAACAACCTGACCATTGGTTTGCGGCCGATCGGCGTGCCCAGGTAATACCACGTCCCGTCTCGGGCGATACGCATGTCGATATCGCCACAGAAATCCGGATTCCACAAATGAACAGGCGGCAACCCCTTGGTTTTGGGGATCTGCGCAAACAGATCACCCGCCTTGTTTGAATCGGTCACTCCACTCTCCTGACGCTGGCTTAACGTTCGACGCCCAATAAGGTACGAGCGTAGTCCTCAAGAGGCGGACCCAGCAAATCTTCGGGGCTTTTGTCGTAAAGCGTCAGCAATCCGCCACGGCTGCGAATGCGCGCGCTGTCGATAAGGTAACGGGTGCTGGTTTCGATCAGCATCAGTTGAATGACACCGCTGTCGACACCCAGACGGTCCACGGCTTCCTGATCGGCCCACTGATCGCCGGTGCCGATGCGATCATCGGCCTTGGCAAAACGGGTGTAGAGCAAATAATGTGCGCCTGCACTGCGCGCCTCGATCATGGCCTCATCCAGGCCCATTGGCCCACGGGCACGACGGACCATCGGGAAGTACTCGATGAACCCCTTGAAGGCCTCTTCAGCCACCACATTGGGCCGCGGATAGGCATTGCCTGGCGGCACGAAGGCACCTTGCGCGATATAAATGAACGAGTCGGGCTGCACACGCCAGTTGGCAGTACGGCGAGTGTCGCTGTGATCGAGCAGACCCGCATCGCTGAATTGCTCGCGAACCCCCTCGCCCATGTCACTGACTTTCATGCAGCCACTCAACGCCAAAAGCGCGAGCAGCATAACCAGGCTACGCATCATCCCCTCCCAAATACCGGTGACGGAAAACCGGCGAATGGTCGTCGGATGCAGCTTCCGCGCCATCTCTGGCACAGCAGGCACCAAAGCCTTGAAGCAGATGCTCAAGACCGGGCCGGGGCGTTATTCCGTAGCAGGGTCGGGTTTGGGCTCGGCGACGACGTCGGCATCGCGCTTGCGCTTGTTGCCCATACGCACGCCGATGTCCATGAGGAAGTGGAAGAAGCCTTCCTGATCTTCCAGCACATTGCTCCAGAACGGCGAGTGGTACAGCGCAACGGCGCCATGCACCAGCGCCCAGGCGGCACAGTAGTGGTAGTAAGGCGGGACATCTTCGAGCTTGCCTTCGGTGATGCGGCCTTTGATCAGCAGGGTCAGGTGTTCGAAGTTGGAGGCGCGGATCTTGTGGAGCTCTTCGACCAGCTCGGGCACCTGATTGCCCTTGACCACTTTTTCCTCCAGGCGGTCGAACAGGCGATAGCGCTGCGGATCACGCATACGGAATTCGAAGTAGGCACGTGAGAGCGCCTCCTTGTCCTTGTCGACATCAGCGGAGTGCAGCAGCTCGTTCAGGTCTCGCTCATAGTCGAGCATCAGGCGCAGATAGATTTCTGCCTTGGACTTGAAGTGCTTGTAGATGGTGCCTTTACCAATGCCGACGGCGTCCGCGATCATCTCGACAGTGACGCTGTCTTCGCCCTGCTCCAGGAACAGCTTTAGCGCGGTGTCGAGAATTTCCTGCTCACGGCGGCGAAATTCACGGACCTTACGAGGTTCTTTCTGCATAGAGAGGTCTGTCAGGATCGAAATCGAAGCCGGGTATTATGCCCAATCGGCGCTAAATTGCACGGATCATCCTTACTTGTCGATCTTTATGAACGAAACCGGCGAAAAATTCGCATTTTGGCGTCAGCTTCGCAAACCGGACACACGACGGTATGCTACGACGCAGGCAGTACCGGGGATGCAGCGACAAACTCCAGGTAACCCGTGATCACTACATACAACGTGAAATAGGCAAAGATCAGCGCCGAGGCAATGTAGGACCAGCGCAACATACGCTCCCCCATGAAACGCCCACCCTGATGTGCCAGCGCACACAGCGAGATCGACCAGACCACGCCCGCCGCAACGAACCCGGCAAGAAAGGTCGAGGCACTGGCAAGATCAGAACCCTGTCGAGCAATCAGCGCACCGCCGACTGCAGCAAACCAGAGAATGGCGCTGGGTGATGACATCGCCAGAAAAATTCCGCGCAGGAACAACGCCAGGCTGGATTTTTCCGATTGAACATCCTGATTATCGAGGCCGGCACTGAGCGCGGTGGCACTCATGACCATCCTGAAGCAGAACCAGGCCAACACCGCCGTACCGCCGAGCCAGAGCACGTAGCGTACGGCTTCATATTGCAGCAGCACCGCCATGCCGAGCATGGCCAGGACCGCATAGGCCAGATCGCCGACACAGGTTCCCAACCCAAGCCACAGCCCCTTGGAAAAGCCGCGCTGCATGGACAGCGTGATCATGGCTATATTTGCCAGGCCAATATCCAGGCATAACGACAGACTCAGTAGAAAACCGTTGGAAAACTCCACTCGAACACTCCGACCAGGCACTGAAAAACCTCGGCATGCCTGACCTGCTGGCGTACACGGGCAAATTTGATGCGATGGCCTTGTATCCCGTCCGGCAAAAAGTGCTCATCAAGGACTCAAGAATCGCTTTAGTATTCCAAAACTGTTTAAAAAACGATCACAAGGCACTGGACGGTACGCCATGCTGGGCAATACTTAAGCCACTGACGGGTCATCATTCCCCAAATGACTCGCCAGTAAAGGTGCCTAAGGACTAGCGTGCCTTTGTTTTACTCCTAATGGTCTTAACCCGGCTTCACCCCCCCCAGAATCCGGGTTTTTTTTGCCCGCGATTTGCCGTCAGTCAACGTGTACGCCACTCAGCGTTGAACATGCGCCAGCGGGAACAGGCGAGCGAAGTTAGCGGTGGTCTGCTCGGCGAAATGTTCGTAGGACTCGCCCCGTAGCATCGCCAGAAACTCGGCAACTTCGCGTACGTACTGCGGCAGATTCGGTTTGCCCCGATAAGGGATAGGCGCAAGGTACGGGGAATCGGTTTCGACCAGCAGCCGGTCAGCGGGGACTTGCCTTGCGACATCCCGCAGGGCGTCGGCGTTGCGAAAGGTCACGATGCCGGACAGCGAGATGTAGTAACCCATATCCAGCGCCGCCCTGGCCATCTCCCAGTCTTCGGTAAAGCAATGCAGAACGCCCGCCTGAGGCAGCGCCGCATCACGCAGAAGGCTCAATGTATCGGCGCGCGCGCCACGGGTATGGATGATCACCGGCTTGCCAGTGACACTGGCTGCCTCCAGGTGCAACCGAAAAGAAGCCTGCTGCAGCTCGGCAGCTTCGGGTTCGTAGTGATAGTCCAGACCGGTTTCACCTATCGCCACCACTCGCGGGTGATCCAGCTCCTTGAGCAACCAGTCCAGAGGCGGCATCTCACCGGGCTTCACGTCCAGCGGATGAATGCCTACCGAGCAGTCGACATCGGCGTAGCGCTCGGCGAGCGCCTTGACCGCGCCTGCATTGTCGGCGCTGACACCGATACATAGAAAATGCCCGACCCCTCTGCCCCGAGCGGCTTCAAGGGCTGCATCCAGCGAACCGTCGTGCTGGGCAAGGTCAAGGCGATCAAGGTGACAATGGGAGTCTACAAGCATGGGTTAAAACACAACTACATCGTATGGGTTGGACGATCGGACTTCAGAGCACCGACCAGATGAGTTTCGATCAGATTGCGCGCGGTATTGTCGCCATCATTGAATTGCACGCCGACACCGGCAGTCCGGTTGCCCTGCGCACCTTTTGGCGTAATCCAGGCGACGCGGCCAGCCACCGGAACCTTCTCCGGTTCGTCCATCAGATTGAGCAGCATGAACACTTCATCACCCAGCTTGTAGCTTTTGCTGGTGGGGATGAACAGCCC
The DNA here is from genome assembly GCF_058129925.1 of Pseudomonas sp. Pme6b. Classification (NCBI taxonomy): domain Bacteria; kingdom Pseudomonadati; phylum Pseudomonadota; class Gammaproteobacteria; order Pseudomonadales; family Pseudomonadaceae; genus Pseudomonas; species Pseudomonas sp. Pme6b. The sequence goes on along the minus strand of NZ_CM176704.1, from coordinate 2,059,626 downwards.
GCCGTTTCTGATGAATGGCATGTAGGCAGCGTAAAGCACGGATTTGTCCTTGATGGTCAGGGACAGAATGCCATTACGTGGACCTGTGTTCAGCGGCAGACTCATGACAACACCTCAACGGTTCCGGATAACGCCGAGTCTACGCCTGTCCCGGCAGGCCTGCCCACTGCACCAGCAATGCTTCAAGCAGCAAGACCCGGTTTAGATTGGCCTTGGACATGACTTTTTGCCTCTGTGCCAGAATCCAGTCCTGGATCTCCAGCACTTTTGCGCGAGAAGACTTCTGCGCCAGGTATTGAACGACCTTGCGCATGTCGCCAAGACCAAGGCCTTCCTCGTCCTGCGTCATCTGATAGCGCAGGATCAGGTGCGACCAGTCACAGAACCAGTCGAACAACAATAACAACGGGATATCCTTCCAGCCTTCGGCCAGCTGGGTAGCCGATTGCTGTTGCTTGAGTAGCTTCTTGACGCCATCCACCACCAGCGCGTGTTGTTCGCGAACGCCTTGCGTGTAAAGTGCCACGGCAGCCAGCGGCGACCCCGCTGCCAGCGTCAGCAATTCGAAGCGTTCTTCCTGCGTGCAATCAGGCAGGGCATTGCCCAGCCAGTCCAGACTCATCTGCTCACTGGGCAATGGGCAGGCCTGCTGCACACAGCGACTTTTTACCGTTGGCAGCAAGCGGCTCGGCTGATGGCTGACCAGCAATAGAACGGTATTGCCCGACGGCTCCTCAAGACTCTTCAACAAGGCATTGGCAGCGTTGATGTTCATCGCTTCCACCGGCTCGACAAGCACCACCTTGCGACCGCCCATCTGGGCGGTCTGCACCACAAAGCTCACCAGGTCACGGACCTGATCAACCTTGATCGGCTTGTCTGCTTCTTCCGGCTCCAGCACATAGTTGTCCGGATGACTGCCAGCCGCCAGCAGCAGGCAGGATTTGCAATGCCCGCAGGCCTCAAGCGCTTCGGGAGCCTTGCACAGCAGGCTGGCCATCAGGCGCTCGGCCAGTGCCCGCTTGCCGATACCAGCCGGACCGTGCAGCAGATAGGCATGAGCGTGCTGAGCACGACCGGCCATCTGCTGCCAGAGTGATGCCTGCCAGGGGTAGGCTTCAGCCACGTCGCAGCTCCAGCAACTGCGGCAGCAATGCATCAAGGGAAGCCTGAACGTCAGCCAGCGGCTGGGCCGCGTCCACCAGACGATACCGCGCAGGATCCGCCTTCGCCCGCTGCAGATAAGTCGAGCGCACCGCGTCGAAGAAAGCCCGGCCTTCCTGCTCGAAGCGATCGAGTCGGCCACGTGCTGCGGCACGTGACAGACCGATTTCCACCGGCAGGTCAAACACCAGCGTCAGATCAGGCCGCAGATCGCCTTGAACAAACTCTTCCAACACGGCAATACGCTGCTGAGACAAGCCGCGGCCACCACCTTGATACGCGTAGGTTGCATCGGTAAACCGATCACAAAGCACCACCTCGCCACGCGCCAGAGCCGGGCGAATGACCTCGGCCAGGTGTTGTGCGCGCGCGGCAAACACCAGCAGCAGTTCGGTGTCGGCACTCATGGCTTCATCACTGGGAGCCAGCAGCAGTTCGCGAATGCGCTCGGCCAGCGGAGTGCCGCCCGGCTCGCGGGTCAGCAATAACTGAACGCCCTGCGCGCGCAGCTGTGCCGCCAGGTATTCGCGATTGGTACTTTTGCCAGCACCTTCCGGGCCTTCAAGGGTGATAAACAAGCCAGTCACAGGTAATCCTTAATTATTGCCATCATTGCGCATTCGGCTCGGGCTGAGGGGCATCTGTTGCAGTCGCAGGCTCGGGCTCTGAAGAGGGAGAATCAGTTGATGGTGCCGGTGCAGCAGGTGCCGGGCTGGAGCGATAATCTGCGCGGCGCTTGAGCTGATAGTCACGCACCGCTGAGTTATGGGCATCCAGATCGTCCGAGAACACATGGCTGCCGTCCCCCTTGGCCACGAAATACAGGCTGCTGCCCGCTACCGGGTTGAGCGCGGCATGAATCGCCTCGCGCCCCACCAGTGAAATCGGTGTCGGCGGCATACCGGCTATCACGTAGGTATTGTACGGCGTGGGTTCCTTGAGATTGGCCCGGGTCAACTTGCCGTTGTAGCGCTCGCCCATGCCATAGATCACGGTCGGATCGGTCTGCAACTGCATGCCCAGCTTCAAGCGACGCACGAACACACCCGCGATCTGGCCACGCTCCTGAGGCACACCGGTTTCCTTCTCGACCAGCGACGCCATGATCAGGGCCTGATAAGGATTGGAATACGGAGCCTCAGACGACCTGGCGTTCCATTCTTCATCCAGCACTTCTTCCAGACGACTGTAAGCCTGCCTGAGCAATTCGGCATCGGTCATGCCGCGCACATAGCGATAGGTGTCAGGAAAGAAACGCCCTTCAGGGAATACATCAGGATGGCCGATTTTTGCCATCAGCTCGCCGTCGGACAAGCCAGCCAGCGTTTGATCGAGCTTGGCCTGTTTGGCCAGCGCAGCCCGCACCTGACGGAAATTCCAGCCCTCGACCAGCGTCAGGCTGTATTGCACAACCTCCTTGCGCTTCCAGACGTCGAACAGCCCCTTGACGTTCATGCCCGGCACCATGCGGTATTCGCCGCTGTGCAGTGCCTGTCCGGAGAGGTTGAAACGCCAGTAGAGGCGCAACCAGAAGGCGTCCTTGATCACGCCATCGGCCTGCAGTCGATTAAGCACACCGGTCGGCGTTGAGCCGGCCGGGACATCCAGCAGTTGCTCCTGAGCGACTTCGAGCGGCTGGTTCAGCGCCTGATGTTGCTGCCAGAACGCAAAGCCGAGCAAAAGGCCTGCCAGAACGACAGCTGTTTCCAGCAACACCAATATTTTTCGGATCACAAATCAGATATCCAGAAGGGTGCGAGCAATACCTTGCAGTTTACGGGTGAGCGGCCCGACCGGCCAGCTCAAGACTGTAAAGCCGCGAACCGGCCAGACGCCGTAGACGCTATTGCATAGAAACACTTCGTCCGCCGATTCAAGGTCGGACAGGTGCAAATCACGGATATCGACAACCAGTCCCAGGTTTCGTGCCTGATCCAGTAACTCGGCACGCATCACCCCCGCTACCCCGCAGCGGCTCAGATCGGCAGTCAGCAGGCGGCCCTGGCTTACCAGAAACAGATTGCTGTAGACACCCTCGATCAATCGCCCGGAGGTATCGCGCATCAAGCCTTCGGCATGCTCGCTATCGCTCCATTCCGAGCGGGCCAGCACCTGTTCCAGGCGATTCAGATGCTTGAGTCCAGCCAGAAGCGGCTGTTCCGCCAGACGCGTCTGGCAGGCAAACAGGCGCACGCCCTGCTCGGCATGCACACCCGGATAGGCTGGCGCAGAGCCGCCCTGCAGGATTCGACGCGATTGGGCATTGGGGGCTGGAGCGTAACCGCGCTGGCTGTCGCCGCGGGTAAGGATCAGCTTCATGACACCATCGCCAAGCTCTGCAGCGAAGCGGGTCATTTCTGCACGGATAAGCGCATGATCGGTTGCGATCGACAAGCGCGCGCATCCGTTTTCGAGACGCTGCAGATGGCGCTCCAGGAGCAATGGCTGCCCGGCCTTGACGACGATGGTTTCAAACAGTCCATCGCCGTAGGCCAGCCCCCGGTCCTTGAGGGACAAGGCGTCTGCGGGGCAGCCATCGACCCAGGCGGGCATTACTCGGCGAACCGACGGAATACCAGCGAACCGTTGGTGCCACCGAAGCCGAACGAGTTCGACAGAACGACATCGATCGGCATGCGGCGTGCTTCGTGAGGCACGAAATCCAGATCGCAGCCTTCGCTTGGCTCATCCAGGTTGATGGTCGGCGGAGCCACCTGATCAACCATTGCCAGCACACTGAAGATCGCCTCGACAGCACCAGCAGCGCCCAGCAGGTGGCCGGTCATCGACTTGGTCGAACTGACAGCCAGCTTGTAGGCGTGATCACCAAACACCGACTTGATCGCAGAGGCCTCGGCCAGATCGCCCGCAGGCGTCGACGTACCGTGTGCGTTGATGTACTGCACCTGATCGGCATTGACCTTCGCATCACGCAACGCATTGACGATGCAGCGTGCAGCACCGGCACCGTCATCAGGTGGCGAGGTCATGTGATAGGCATCGCCGCTCATGCCGAACCCGACCAGTTCAGCGTAGATGGTCGCGCCGCGTGCTTTGGCGTGTTCAAGCTCTTCAAGCACCATCGCACCGGCACCGTCAGACAGGACGAAACCATCACGGCCTTTGTCCCAGGGACGGCTGGCACGGGTCGGGTCGTCGTTGCGGGTCGACAGCGCACGCGCGGCACCGAAACCACCCAGCCCCAGGCCACAGGCAGCCATTTCAGCGCCACCGGCAATCATCACGTCCGCTTCGTCATAGGCGATGTTGCGAGCCGCCATGCCGATGCAGTGGGTCGCCGTGGTGCAAGCCGTGGCGATGGAGTAATTAGGCCCCTGTGCACCCAGATGGATAGACAGGAAACCGGAAATCATGTTGATGATCGAGCCCGGCACGAAAAACGGTGAAATCCGTCCTGGGCCTTGCTCGTGCAGCAGACGACTGCTGTTTTCGATGTTGGTCAGACCACCGATACCCGAACCCATCGCGACGCCGATGCGTTCACGGTTTGCATCAGTGACTTCGAGGCCTGCATTACGCACCGCCTGAAAGCTGGCCGCGAGGCCATACTGAATGAAGAGATCGAGCCGGCGCGCTTCTTTGGGCGCGAGGTATTCTTCGACGTTGAAACCCTTGACCGAACCGCCGAAACGGGTGGTGAAGGCCGACAAGTCCGTGTGCTCGATAAGGCCAATGCCACTGCGGCCCGCCAGAATGCCCTGCCAACTGCTGGGCACGTCATTGCCCAGTGGCGAAAGCATGCCCATCCCGGTGACCACGACGCGTCTACGCGACACAGGACTCTCCTTCTCTCTTGTTTACGGAACAATCAGTTACGAACAATCACAGCGTTTTCTAAAGAAAAAACCGCACGCCGGTTAAAGCAGTGCGGTTTTCCCGTGACAGCAGTCAGCGATTACAAATCTTAAGCCTGGTGGCTAGTGACGTAGTCGATTGCTGCTTGAACGGTAGTGATCTTTTCCGCTTCTTCGTCAGGGATTTCGGTCTCGAATTCCTCTTCCAGAGCCATTACCAGCTCGACAGTGTCCAGGGAGTCAGCGCCCAGGTCTTCAACGAAAGAAGCAGTGTTGACAACCTCTTCTGATTTGACGCCAAGTTGCTCTGCAACGATTTTCTTGACGCGCTCTTCGATGGTGCTCATACCTAGTTTTAACTCCTAGTGGAAATGTTCAGGCATCTGGCCAGTGGGTAAGTGTATAGAAGAGGTTTTGCGAATTTCAAGCTTAACGCTCTTCCCTTATGCCCAACCGTACCTTTGCCCATGCATAGATTGCAGCTTTATAACGGATTTTAGACAGCTCGTATGACATTTTTTTGAAACAGGTGGTCACATTAGCTCATGTACATGCCGCCGTTAACAGGGATTGTGGCCCCGGTAACATACCCTGCGCCTTCGGAGGCAAGAAAAGCGACTACATGCGCAATCTCTTCAGCCTGCCCCAGACGGCCCAGGGGTATCTGGGTAATCAGTGACTCACGCTGAGCCTCAGGCAGCTCACGCGTCATATCGGTGTCGATGAAACCGGGCGCAACCGAATTAACGGTTACTGCCCGCGAACCCACTTCACGGGCCAGAGCCCTGCTGAAACCTTCCAGCCCGGCCTTCGCGGAAGCATAGTTTACTTGACCGGCGTTGCCCATGGCACCCACAACCGAACCAATGCTGATAATACGACCCCAACGCGCTTTGGTCATGCCGCGCAAAACACCCTTGGAAAGGCGGAAAAGGCTGTTCAGGTTGGTGTTGACGACGTCATACCATTCGTCATCTTTCATGCGCATCATCAGATTATCACGGGTGATGCCAGCATTATTGACCAGAATCAACGGTGCACCGACACGCTCCTGGATGGTCGACAGGACCGAATTCACGGACTCGGCATCGCAGACATCGAGCATCAGGCCAAAGCCTTCGATGCCGTTTTCCTTGAGCGTCGCACTAATGCGCTCGGCGCCGGACTCAGAGGTCGCGGTGCCCACAACGACAGCACCATTGCGCCCCAATTCCAGGGCGATGGCTTGACCAATACCGCGACTCGCACCGGTGACCAGTGCAACTTTACCTTGAAGGCTCATACAGGCTTCTCCTAATCAGGCCAGTGCCGCGCGCGCGGCGGCAAAGGCGTCCGGGGTATCAAGGTTGTAAGTAATCACGCCTTCGGCGCAACGCTTGTTCAGACCGGCCAGGACTTTGCCCGGCCCACATTCCACAAGCTGGTTCGCACCACGGCTCGCCAGGCATTGAATGGATTCAACCCAGCGAACCGGCTTGTACAACTGTTCCAGCAAGTCACGCTTGAGCGTCGCCAGATCACTGACAGCACTGGCACTGACGTTTTGTACCAGCGCGATTTCCGGCGCCTGCCATTCGATGGCCTCAACAGCCTCGGCGAAACGTTCGGCAGCCGGGCGCATCAGTTCGCAGTGCGATGGCACGCTGACCGGCAACGGCAAGGCGCGCTTGGCACCACGGGCCTTGCACAGCTCCATGGCACGCTTGACGGCCTCGGCGGAACCGGCAATCACCACCTGACCCGGCGAGTTGAAATTCACGGCACTGACGACTTCGCCCTGCGCCGCTTCGGCGCAGGCTGCGATAACGTCGGCATCATCCAGCCCCAGAATGGCGGCCATGCCGCCCTGACCCGCTGGCACCGCTTCCTGCATCAACTGGCCGCGACGCTCGACAAGCTTCACGGCGTCGGCCAGGCTCAGGCTTTGCGCGGCCACCAGTGCGCTGTATTCACCCAGGCTGTGACCGGCGACGAACGCAGGAACCGCACCGCCCTCGGCCAGCCACACATGCCACAAGGCAACGGAAGCGGTGAGAATGGCCGGCTGGGTCTTGTCGGTCTGATTGAGCAGCTCGGCAGGACCGTTCTGAGTCAATGCCCACAGGTCGTAGCCAAGGGCTTCGGAAGCCTGCTCGAAAGTGTCGAGGATCAGCGGATGCTGCGCGCCTTGCTCGGCGAGCATACCGAGCGATTGCGATCCTTGACCCGGAAAGACGAATGCGAGGGATGCAGACATTTGACAAGCCTCTGAATTATTGTCGCCAAAATGGGCGTCCGGACAGGCCGAACGCGGGTATTCAAATTTACATGACTGATCGGTTGGATGACTGACCAGTCTGATGCGTCACATTTTCAGGCTCCGCCGTTCTGGAGAAGCAATTCAAGCCGCCCCTTCAGGCGCTGCGGCAGGTTTTCACGGGATTCAACGATCGCTCGCTGAATCGCACTCTGGAACCCTGAAACACTGGCCGAACCGTGGCTTTTCACCACAACCCCCTGCAACCCGAGCAAGCTCGCGCCATTATGACGAGCAGGTGCCAGATCAGTCTGCAGTCGCTTGAGCAACGGCAACGCCAGCGCTCCGACCGCCCTGCTCAGCAGGTTGCGGTTGAACAGTGTATCGATTCTGGCGGCAATCATGCTCGCCAGCCCCTCGCTCGACTTGAGCAGTACATTGCCGACAAAGCCATCACACACCACAACGTCAGCCTCACCCCGGTACAAACCGTCGCCTTCGATGTAGCCAATGTAGTTGAGCCCCAGGGCTGCCTGCAGAAGACCAGCGGCAAGCTTGACCTGCTGATTGCCCTTGATGTCTTCCGTGCCCACATTAAGCAAGGCAACCCTGGGTTTTGTGACGCCCAGGGTCTCGGCAAGAACAGAGCCCATTACGGCAAACTGATAAAGCGCCTCGGCGCTGCAATCGACGTTCGCACCCAGGTCGAGCAACTGGCAATGGCCAGACCGGGTGGGAATGGCTGCGATCATCGCGGGACGGTCGATACCGGGCAAGGTCTTGAGCACAAACCGCGAAAGCGCCATCAGCGCACCGGTATTACCAGCGCTGACACATGCCTGGGCCTGCCCGCTCGCAACAAGCTCAAGCGCAACGCGCATGGACGAGTCAGGCTTGCCACGCAGGGCCTGGGACGGGCGCTCGTCCATTGCAATGGCTTCACTGGCATTTACGACACGCAGACGCGAGTGATCCACGGCACCGTGACGGGCAATGAGTTCTTCAATCAGGGAGGCTTGGCCGACGAGGACCAGATGAAGCGAGGGCGTAGCTGTCAGGCACGCGAGGCTTGCCTGAACAATGTTGCGGGGACCGAAGTCCCCGCCCATTGCGTCGATCGCTATGATCGGAGCGGACAAGAAATTACTCGTCAGCGCCCTTGTCGATCACTTTACGACCACGGTATACGCCTTCTGGCGATACGTGGTGACGCAGGTGAATTTCACCAGTGGTCTTTTCTACCGACAGAGTGCTTGCCTCAAGGGCGTCGTGCGAACGACGCATGTCACGGGCAGAGCGGGATTTTTTGTTCTGCTGAACAGCCATAATTGATTAACTCCTAAACGTTTGGGTCACGCTTTAACTGCGCCAATACACTGAACGGGTTGGACCGCGTTACCTCGTCCACGCTCGGTTCGGGCTCATCGAGACCCGCCGGTTGCTGGCATTCTTCAGGATGATGAGCAGGCACAATGGGCAAGGCGAGCAATAGCTCCTCCTCGATCAATGCCAGCAGATCCAAAGGATCTTCGCCCAGTTCCAGCACGTCATAACCTTTCGGTAACGACTGGGTATTCGCACCCTCCTTCACCACGGCGTAACTGCATTCGCTGTGGATCGGCAGGGTCACCAGCTCAAGACAACGCTGGCAAACCATCTTGACCGGGACGTCTATCGAACTGTGGATAACCACAGAACGGCGTTCGTCACGCTCAAAAACGAATTTCGCCTGCACCGTACCGACAGTGTCGGCAAGCGGGTCGCAGAGTCTCTTCAAATCGCCCAGCAGCACTTCACCCTGAAGGGTAGTGCCGCGATCAGACAATTTGCGCGGGTCAACGTGAGATGGAATCGGGTCATTCAACATAGGCGCAGCATTCTAGGGATGCCCCCTTGGCATGTCAAAGGAAATTCAGGCCTGTTCGTCACTCCGGCCACTCTTTAGAATCGACGCTCAGCCTACGGAGAACCGCATGCCATCCCTGCTCCTTGCCTCCAGCTCTTCATACCGGCGCGAACTGCTCACTCGCCTGCGCCTGCCATTCACCTGCAAGTCCCCGGACATTGATGAAAGTCACCGACCGGACGAAACCGCACACGACCTCGTTCGACGCCTTGCCTTAAAGAAAGCCGAGGCGCTGGCGGGCGAATATCCGCATCACCTGATCATTGGCTCCGATCAGGTTGCCGTCCTAGACGGGCAGATACTCGGCAAGCCACATACCTTCGAGCGCGCACTTGAGCAACTGACGGCTGCCAGTGGCACCAGCGTAACCTTCCTGACCGGACTGGCCCTGCTTAATAGCTCGACAGGCGAGCATCAGGTCGATTGCGTACCCTTTACCGTGCACATGCGCGAACTCGATCAAGCCAGCATCGAACGCTATCTGCATGCAGAGCAACCTTATGACTGCGCCGGCAGCTTCAAGGCTGAAGGGTTGGGGGTTAGCCTGTTTCGCAGCACCGAAGGCAGCGACGCGACCAGCCTGATCGGCCTGCCACTGATACGCCTTGTGGACATGCTAATAAAGGAAGGGGTCAGCGTACCCTGACGCTCAGACAAAGAACCCGGCCATTGGCCGGGTTCTTCATTTCTGCATCAAGCCGTCAGCGCAGGCTTGGACCGTTGAAGCCGACCAGCATGGCAATGCGCTCAGCGATACTGGTGCCCAGCTTTTTCGAAAAGCGGTCGAAAGGCGACTCTTCGACGGTGTATTCAACGATATCCTTTTCCTTGATCACATCCCGCGCGACATAACTGGCGCTGCCAAGACCATCCACCAGACCGAGCGCAACGGCCTGCTCACCGGTCCAGATCAACCCCGAAAACAGCTCGGGATGATCCTTGTCCTTCAGACGATCACCACGACCCTGCTTGACGCTGGCAATGAACTGACGATGCGTTGTGTCCAGCACACCTTGCCAGAACTGCGTCTCATCGGCCTTCTGCGGCTGGAACGGATCAAGGAATGCCTTGTGCTCGCCCGATGTGTAGGTACGACGATCAACGCCGAGCTTGTCCATGGCACCGACAAACCCGAACCCCGCCGCCGTCACACCGATCGAACCCACCAGACTGGCCTTGTCGGCGTAAATCTGGTCAGCGGCACTGGCGATGTAATAAGCACCCGAAGCACCCAGGTCGGTAATGACCGCATACACCTTGATGTCCGGCTTTGCAGCACGCAGACGACGGATTTCGTCATAGACATAGCCCGACTGCACAGGACTGCCGCCCGGGCTGTTGATACGCAGAATCACGCCCTTGGTTTTCTCATCCTCGAACGCCTTCTGCAGCGCCGTGACGATATTCTCGGCACTGGCCGACTCCTTGTCGGCAATCACACCCTGCACATCGATCAGCGCTGTGTGGCTGGAGCGGCGCGATGTACCGCCTTCAAAGTCCAGCATCGGAACGACCACTGCAACGAACAGAAACGCGAACGTCAGCAGCTTGAAGAAAATTCCCCAGCGACGCGCACGACGCTGCTCCTGAACACTGGCCAGCAGCGTCTTTTCCAGAAGTTTCCAGCTTTTTGCTTCTTCCTTGCCATTGACGCCCTCATCCGCGCTTTGCGAGACGGGTGCCTTCCATTCGTCAGACATGTTCCAATCACTCCAACCCTAAAACTAGACGCCGCGCCCATTCAACCAGGTGCGCAGCTCGGAAAAATGCTCAATAGCCAATCGTGGCTGAAACTGGCGCAACGACTCCAGCGACTGAGCACCATAACCCACCGCAACCGAATCCATACCTGCGTTGCGGGCCATCAGCAGATCGAACGACGCATCGCCGATCATCAACGAACGCTGCGGCGCAACATCACAATGCGCCATGATCTCGTTCAACATCAGCGGGTCCGGCTTGCTGGCGGTTTCGTCGGCAGCCCGGGTGGCATCGAAGTAATCTCCCCAGCCATTGGCCTGCAGCACCCGATCCAGCCCACGGCGCGCCTTGCCGGTAGCGACCGCCAGACGATAGCCGTCCTCGCGAAACGCCTGCATCGACTCCAGAACGCCCTCGAACAGCGGCGAAGGCACGTTATCCATGGCCATGTAGCTGTCAGCGTAGCGTTGCCGAAAGTCGATCACCTGACTGTCGCTGATCTGCGGATAAAGGGTTCGAATCGCCTCGGGCAGACCCAGACCGATAATGCCCTTGATCGCCGGATCATCACGAACCTCCAGATCAGTCTCGATAGCCGCGGTACGCATGGCCAGAACAATTCGCCCCACAGAGTCGGCCAGCGTGCCGTCCCAATCGAAAATCAACAGGTCGTAATTACGGCGCACTCAAACGCTCCACTGTCTTGGCCCACATTTCGTCCACAGGCGCCTGCACATTCAGTTTGCTGCCATCGGGCATCGGTACCGTCAGCATATAGGCGTGCAGGAACAGACGCTTGCCGCCCAGATCACGAATCTCGCGACTGAAATTCTCGTCACCGTATTTGGTATCGCCTGCAATGGCGTGCCCCGCATGCAGCGTGTGCACGCGGATCTGGTGCGTGCGCCCGGTCACCGGCTTGGCTTCGACCATGGTGGCAAAGTCACCGAAACGACGCAGTACCTTGAAGATCGTCAGAGCCTCCTTGCCCTCTTCATTCACTTCGACCATGCGCTCGCCGGAGCGCAGATTGCTTTTCATCAGCGGCGCACGCACCTGTTTCTGAGCCGTTGCCCAGTTACCGCGGACGAGCGCCATGTAGCGCTTGTCGACGCCGTCGCCGCGCAGGGCTTCGTGCAGATGACGCAGCATGCTGCGTTTCTTGGCAATCATCAGCAGACCGGACGTGTCGCGATCGAGACGGTGCACCAGTTCGAGCTCCTTGGCATCCGGACGCAACTGACGAAATGCTTCGATTACCCCGAAACTCAGGCCGCTGCCGCCATGCACAGCGATACCCGCAGGCTTGTTGAGCACGATCAGCGCCTTGTCTTCGTAGACAATCGCAGCCTCGAGGCGCTGCAGCAGAGCCTGCGCAACCGGCACCGGCTCGTCGCGCTCAGGCACGCGTACTGGAGGAATGCGCACGATATCGCCTGCCTGCAACTTATACTCCGGCTTGATCCGCCCCTTGTTCACACGCACTTCGCCTTTGCGCAAAATGCGGTAAATCAAGGTTTTGGGCACACCCTTGAGATAAGTGATCAGAAAATTATCGATGCGTTGACCGGCAAGTTCCGGGGCAACCTCAACCAGCTGGACGCCGGGGGTTGGAGGGGCAATATTCGTCATGCCGCAAATGATAACAATTTTTTATGGATTTGAAGCACTTAATGATTGCTGCTATAGTCGCGAACGCCGCCAAAAGCGGCCGGACAGCGGACCAACGGTTGACAACCGGCCCTGACCAACGCAATTCACAAGGACGGGAGGCCGTCCTACGCAGTGTTCGGTGACAACGGAGCACGCTGAAAACGTAACGAGCGCAGGTGACATGAGGCCGGAAACACGCCTGACAGCAGAGCAGACAGCTCGCGGCCAGTGCGGACAGTTCATGGCCAGTTCACAAAGTGCAGTCGCTTTCAGACGCTACGAGCGAATGCTTCGGGAACAACGCCTCAAGCCATGATGCGCGACCTTCCCTATCGAAGATCGCGGTAAATGCCAACCCGCTGCGGATTCTGCGCGCGGCAGCACCCGAATTATCAGGGATACGTGTAGGGTGGAGACGCACAACCATCGGACTGTGTAGCACAAGGCTTGTTCTAGACGCTTCATCTCGTCCGCTACCGATGGTCGATTCCTCCTCCTGACAAAGCTTTTGCTGAAAAGGGTGTCTTATGCCACCACAGCAAGCAGGAAACGTCGTCGCGACCCTCCGCCCCCTCTGGGCGAGGACCTCGCTAGACACTGGAGTGTCCAACCACTCCTGACGTGCCCTGACACCGACCGTGAGAAGTCGTGTGTGCCGAACGCCGTTTCCGGCAGCCCGGAAACCGACGGTACTACATGAAAAGAATGCTGATTAACGCAACTCAACCCGAAGAGTTGCGTGTTGCACTGGTAGACGGCCAGCGCCTCTACGACCTGGACATCGAGTCAGGTGCACGCGAGCAGAAGAAGGCCAACATCTATAAAGGCCGAATCACTCGCATTGAACCCAGCCTTGAGGCTGCCTTTGTCGATTTCGGCTCTGAGCGCCACGGCTTTCTGCCCCTCAAGGAAATCTCCCGCGAGTACTTCAAGAAAGCCCCTGAAGGCCGCGTCAACATCAAGGACGTCCTGAGCGAAGGCCAGGAAGTCATCGTTCAGGTCGAGAAAGAAGAGCGTGGCAACAAGGGCGCAGCCCTGACCACCTTCATCAGCCTTGCAGGCCGCTATCTGGTCCTGATGCCGAACAACCCTCGCGCCGGTGGCATCTCGCGCCGTATCGAAGGCGAAGAGCGCAACGAACTGCGTGAAGCCCTCAACGGCCTGATCGCTCCAGCCGACATGGGTCTGATCGTTCGTACTGCCGGCCTGGGCCGCAGCAGCGAAGAAATGCAGTGGGACCTCGATTACCTGCTGCAACTGTGGACCGCCATCAAGGAAGCGTCCCTGGACCGTTCGGCCCCTTTCCTGATCTATCAGGAAAGCAACGTCATCATCCGTGCCATCCGTGACTACCTGCGTCAGGATATCGGCGAAGTCCTGATCGACAGCGTCGAAGCCCAGGAAGAAGCCCTGACCTTCATCCGCCAGGTGATGCCGCAGTACGCCAGCAAGATCAAACTGTACGAAGACAGCGTTCCACTGTTCAACCGCTTCCAGATCGAAAGCCAGATCGAAACCGCCTTCCAGCGCGTGGTCGAACTGCCTTCCGGCGGCTCCATCGTCATCGATCCGACCGAAGCCCTGGTGTCCATCGACATCAACTCGGCGCGCGCCACCAAAGGCAGCGACATCGAAGAAACCGCCCTGCAGACCAACCTTGAAGCGGCTGAGGAAATCGCCCGTCAATTGCGTCTGCGCGACATCGGCGGCCTGATCGTGATCGACTTCATCGACATGACACCGGCCAAGAACCAGCGCGCGGTGGAAGAAAAAGTCCGCGAAAGCCTGGAAGCCGACCGCGCCCGCGTGCAGATCGGTCGCATTTCGCGCTTCGGTCTGCTGGAAATGTCCCGTCAGCGCCTGCGTCCATCGCTGGGCGAAAGCAGCGGCATCGTCTGCCCTCGCTGCAACGGCACCGGCATCATCCGTGATGTTGAATCGCTGTCGCTGGCCATCCTGCGCCTGATCGAAGAAGAAGCCCTGAAAGACCGCACTGCCGAAGTGCGCGCTCAGGTGCCGATTCCGGTCGCGGCTTTCCTGCTCAACGAAAAACGCAATTCGATCACCAAGATCGAGCTGCGCACCCGTGCGCGCATCATCATCCTGCCGAACGACCAGCTGGAAACCCCGCACTTCGAAGTTCAGCGTCTGCGTGATGACAGCCCGGAAGCACACAACAGCCAGACCAGCTACGAAATCGCCGCGGCTGCAGCCGAAGTGGAAGAAATCGCCCCGCTGGCTGCCGCAACCCGCACTCTTGTTCGCCAGGAAGCAGCCGTCAAGACTGCACCTGCTCGTGCCAATGCGCCGGTTCCGGTAGAAGCCGTTGCGCCTGCCCCAACGCCTGCACCGGTCGCTCACGAGCCAAGCCTGTTCAAGGGCCTGGTGAAATCCCTGGTCAGCCTGTTTGCGACCAAGGAAGAGCCTGCCGCTCCGGTAGTGGTTGAAAAACCTGCTGCCGAACAGCGTCCGGCCCGTAACGAGGAGCGCCGCAACGGTCGCCAACAGAGCCGTGGCCGCAACAACCGTCGTGACGAAGAGCGCAAGCCTCGTGAAGAACGCGCCCCCCGTGAAGAACGTGCCGAACGCGCGCCGCGCGAAGAGCGCGCCCCACGTGAGGAGCGTGCACCTCGTGAAGAACGCGCACCTCGTGAAGAGCGTACCGTTCGCGAACCGCGTGAAGCCCGCGAGGATTCAACACCACGTGAAGAGCGTCCAGCCCGTACTTCCCGCGAGCGCAAGCCACGTGAAGCACGCGAAGATCGTCCGGTCCGCGAACTGCGCGAGCCTCTGGATGCAGCCCCTGCCGTAAACCTTGCTCGTGAAGAGCGTCCTGAACGCGCACCGCGCGAAGAACGCCAGCCGCGCGCACCTCGCGAAGAACGTCAACCACGCGCCGAACAGGCCGCGGCTGCCGTGAGCGAAGAGGAAGTGCTGCTCAACGAAGAGCAGATCAATGACGAGAACCAGGAAGGCAACGACGGTAGCGAAGGCGACCGCCCTCGCCGCCGCTCCCGCGGTCAGCGTCGTCGCAGCAACCGTCGTGAGCGTCAACGTGATGCCAATGGCAACGTGATCGAAGGCTCTGAAGAAAACGGTTCCGAAGAAAACGGCTCGGCAGAAAATACTGAAGAAGGCAGCAGTGCCACCGATCTGTCGGCTGGCCTGGGATTCACCGCAGCAGCTGCGGCTGGCGGCGTGATCAGCGCCACAGCAGAAGCCGATGCACACCAGCAGGCCGAGCGGGCCAACAGCACTGCTGTAGACGCTCCAGCCGTAGAGCCCGCGCAGCAAGCGCCTGTTGCCGAAGCAACTGCTGCCAAGGCACCGGAAGCTGACGCACCGGCAATTGAAGCATCCACTCCAGAAACTCCGGTAGCAGCAGAACCGGTCGTTGAAGTGCCTGCCGTTGAAGCGCCGGTTGCGGATAATGCGCCAGTCGCCAAACCGGCTCCGGAAGTAGAGGTTCAACCTGCTGCGGTCGAAGCACCTGCCATTGCCGCGCAGACCGAGCTGTTCGAAGCGCCGCATGCAGAGCGCGTCGTGCCGTTCACACCAACGCCAGAGCCAGCGCCACAAGCGCCGGTCGAAGCAGCGGCCCATGAAGAAGTGCCAGCCACTGAATCGTCCGAACTGCCAACGCCTGCTACTCCTGCTGCCGAGCCTGTCGTCGTGAAGGAGGAGCCTGCTCCTTACGTCGCGCCTCAGGCCATCGAGGAAGCAGCGCCTGCACCTGCAGAGCAACAACCTGTGGTCGTGGAAACACCGGCAGCACCGGTCAGCAGCACCGGCCGTGCACCGAACGATCCTCGTGAAGTTCGTCGTCGCAAGCGTGAAGAAGAAGCACGCCGTCAGCAGGAAGCCGCTGCTGCCAGCACTCCAGTCATCGCCGAAGCAGCACCTGTTGCCGCTGAAGCAGAATCGGTCCAGCCTTCTCAGGCTATCGAGGAAAAGACTGAAGAAGCGGCGACTGAGCAACCAGCAGTCAAACCGCAACATGAAGCCGAGAAAGAAAACGAGCCTAAACCACTCGTTTAACTCCGGCTCATGAAAAAGCCCCGCCTGTGCAGACAGGCGGGGCTTTTTCATGTCCGCTGATTGAGGACTGCACTGCGCTCATCTTCAATACACAGCGCTTGATCTAATCCCTTCGCGAGCAAGCTCGCTCCCACAAGAGACCATCCCCAGGCTATCAGTAGAGGTTCGGCTCCATCTCCAGCTCAACGCCAAAACGCTCGACGATGTCACTCTGGATGCGGCGCGCCAGGCTCAATAGCTGCAAGCCACTGGCCTGCCCGTAATTGACCAGTACCAGTGACTGGAGCTTATGCACGCCAGCGTCGCCGTCACGATAGCCCTTCCAGCCAGCCTGTTCGATCAACCACCCCGCTGCCAGCTTCACCCGGCCATCGACCTGCGGATAGCCCACGACGCCCGGATGCCCGCTTTTAAGCGTTGCGTACAGTTCAGCAGAAACCACCGGGTTCTTGAAAAAGCTGCCCGCATTGCCAAGTACCGCCGGATCGGGCAGTTTTTCACTGCGAATTGCGCAGATTGCCCGACTGACATCAAAAGGCGTCGGTTTATCGATACCCAATTCGTCGAGACGCTGACGAACCGGACCATATTCAAGGTGCAGATTGGCTACGCGGCTGAGCTTGAAGCGCACCCGCAGGATCAACCAGCGCGCGACCTGATGCTTGAACACGCTGTCGCGGTAGCCGAACGCACAGTCCTCCAGGGAAAACTCGCGCAATTCACCCGTTTCACGATCCAGCGCAGTCAGGCTATGGAATATATCCTTGATCTCGACGCCATAAGCACCGATGTTCTGCATGGGTGCCGCCCCAACGGTGCCTGGAATCAGACTGAGGTTTTCCAGCCCCGCCAGCCCCAGTTCCAGACAGGACTGCACGAACGGATGCCAGGGCTCGCCAGCCTCTGCCTCGACAATCGACTCGAGACAGTCCTCATGCACGATGCGAATGCCGCGACTGGCCATGCGCAGCACCAATGACTGCACGTCACCGCTGAGCAGCAGGTTACTGCCACCGCCAATAACCAGCAGCGGTACATCGTGCTCGACCGAATACGCCAGCGCCTCGCGAACATCGTCATCGCTATGCGCTTCGGCAAACAAGCGGGCCTGAACATCCACGCCAAAGGTGTTGAAAGGTTTGAGGGAAATCGCGGACTGCACCTGCAAGGTCATACTCTCGCCTTCCCGAACCACTGGACGAAGCGCATCAACCCTCCAGCAAGCGCCTTACGCGCTCCAGGTCTTCAGGCGTATCGACGCCACCGGGTGGCGCTTCAAGCGCGTCGGCAACGTGAATTCGCACGCCATTCCACAACGCACGCAGTTGCTCCAGGCTTTCGGTGTTTTCCAGCCAGCACGGACCCCAGCTAACGAAGTCATGAAGAAAGCCCGCACGATAGGCGTAAATACCGATATGACGACGATAAGGCACGCCAGCGGGCAACTCGTCCCTGTTTGCGGTCAGCGCGTCACGCGCCCAAGGCAATGGGGCACGGCTGAACGTCAGCGCCAGGCCGTTGATGTCTGTTGCGACCTTGACGATGTTCGGATTGAACAACGCGACCACATCGTCGATAGGCTCGGCCAGCGTAGACATGCCGGCTTCGGGGTGAGCCGCCAGGTTGGACGCCACCTGATCGATCACCGCAGGCGGGATCATCGGCTCGTCGCCTTGCACATTGACCACAATCGCATCAGCAGCCAGCCCCAGTTGCGCAGCCACCTCGGCCAGACGATCGGTGCCGGAATTGTGATCCTCGCGGGTCAGCAGCACTTCTGCACCAAAAGCCTGACAAGCCTCGACGATGCGCGCATCGTCGGTAGCAATCACCACACGCTCGGCGCTGCTTTTGCACGCCTGCTCCCAGACAAGCTGAACCATGGGCTTGCCTGCAATGGTTTTCAGTGGCTTGCCGGGAAAACGGCTGGAGCCGTAACGCGCAGGAATGACAACGGTGAACGCTGCTGTCATTTTTCCAGCCGCTCATCGGTGCTCAAGGTGCGTGCTTCGCTTTCGAGCATCACAGGGATGCCGTCGCGTACCGGGTAGGCAAGGCCTGCCCCTTTGCTGATCAGCTCGGTCTTGTCGGCGCTGAGCTTCAATGGTCCCTTGCAGACAGGGCAAGCGAGGATATCGAGTAGTTTGGTGTCCATAGGAGATCCTGAAGCAATCATGGAGAGAGACGTAGCAGTTGCTCATCGAACCAGTCGACAAAAGCATCGGACGGTACTGCATCCACTGCCAGATACCACCAGTCATCGGCTGCAAAGGCACGACATTTCACCGCATCCTTCTCGGTCATGACCAAGGGCAATGCCGGTGTGAATGTCAGCGCCTGGGCACTGTAGACCGCATGGTCGGCGAACGCGTGAGCCACCGGCCGCCAGTGTAATCCTTCGAGGGTATTGAAGAAACGTTGAGGATTGCCGATTCCGGCGACCGCATGCAGCGCCTGCCCGGCCGGGAAATAATCCACCGGCTGGCGTTCGCCACTGCGCAGATTGATAAGGGCTGACGGTTTGAGCATAAATGCGTAGCCATCGTCACGATCAGCCATCGCGCCGTTGTAAAGCAAAGCGTCGACACTGCCTAGGCGCTCAACCGGCTCGCGCAATGGCCCGGCAGGCAGACAACGACGGTTGCCCAGCCCGCGGGCGGCATCGATCAGCACCAGCTCCAGATCGCGAGCCAGACGATAATGTTGCAGGCCATCGTCGGAAAGAATCAGATCCAGAGGCTCGGCAGCGAGCAGGGCCTGCACGGCGCGACTGCGATCCGGATCGATCATCAGCGGCACGCCACTGCGTTTGACGATGAGCAACGGCTCATCGCCCGCCTCGCTGGCACTCTGGTCGGCCTTGACGCGCCAGGGCAGGCTGGGAGGTTTGGCACCGTAACCGCGACTGACCACACCAACGCGCAGGCCACGACGACGGCAGTGCTCGATCATCCATAGAATCAGTGGCGTCTTGCCAGTGCCGCCGATGGTGATATTACCCACCACAATAACCGGCACCGGAGCGCGGTAGATAGTGCCCTCACCCGCCAGAAAACGCGCGCGCTTGCCCTCTACGACGCGCCGATAAAGGCCTTCGAGCGGACGCAAAAGCGCCAGCGCAGGGTGGCCCTTGTACCAGGCATCGAGCAAACGGTCGGTAAATGCCATCAGTTAGCCGGTGTGGCCTCGACAGTGGTCATGCGCAAATGGCTGAAACCCAGTTTACCCGCCGCATCCATGGCCGTAATCACCGATTGGTGAGGGGTCTTGCCGTCGGCACTGATCGACAACGGCAGGCTGGTATCGCCCGCCGACTCGCGTTGCAGCGCTTCGATCAGGGTTGCCAGGTCGTTCTTGGGCAACAGTTGGTTGTTCAGCGAGAAGATCCCGTCGGCGTTGATGGCGATGTCGAGATGCTTCGCGCTGGCGTCCACCTCCGGCGTACCGGTGACCGCCTGTGGCAGATCCACCCGCAGTTGGGTTTCACGGGTGAAAGTGGTCGTCACGATGAAAAACAGCAGCAGGATGAACACCACATCAATCAGAGAGACCAGATTGATGTCGATGTTTTCCCGGGGTCTGCGACGGCGAAATTTCACTTCTTCTTGCCCCCGCCCGCTCTGGCCAGCGACTTGAGATCGATTTTGGCGTCGATCAGATCGACATCGCGGTCGCCCTGCACCACTTCAACCAGACGAATGGCCTGCTGCTCCATGCCGACCACCAGTTCATCGACGCGACTTTGCAGAAAGCGATGAAAGAAGATTGCCGGAATAGCCACGATAAGGCCCGACGCGGTACAGATCAGCGCCTTGGAGATACCACCGGCGAGTACACCGGCATTGGCCGTGGCCCCCGAACTGTTGAACGAGCCGAAAATATCGATCATGCCCAGCACCGTACCCAGCAAGCCAAGCAGCGGTGCCATGGCGGCAATCGAACCCAGCGCGCTCAGGTAGCGCTCCAGTTCATGGATAACCCGGGCGGCGGCTTCTTCGATGCATTCCTTCATGATCTCGCGACCGTGCCTGGAATTGGCCAGACCTGCGGCGAGAATTTCACCCAGAGGCGAGTCGGCGCGCAGTTGCTTGAGCTTTTCGCCGTCGAGCTTCTTTTCCTGAATCCACTGCCAGACCTGTCCGAGCAGATGCGGCGGCGTGATACGGCTGGCACGCAGCGTCCACAGACGCTCGATGATAATGCCGGCAGCGGCGATGGAGCTCAAAATAATCGGCAGCATCATCCAGCCGCCAGATTTGACCAGTTCCCACACAGTGATCACTCCCTCGAAAAATTGGCACCACTCTATCATAGGGTCGTCAAGTGCCGAACGCCGAGATCGATATCCATTCACTCAGTCACGCCAGAAACGCCGTTGCGCGCGCTCTGCCTGCGGCGTGCCGAACGTCCCCAGCCGCAGACTGACAGTGCCCAGCTCAGCGCTGTCATAACTGGCCATACCCAGCCATCGATAACGCGCCATGACCAACGGATGCGGGTGGCCGAAGGCGTTGTTACGGCCACGGGAGATCAGCACGCCAACCGCTCCGACGGCCTGAAGAAATACTTTGGATGACGAGGTCCGGCTGCCGTGATGCGGGGACTGCAACCAATGGGCACGAAGGTCGAAACCGCTGGCGATTGCCGCACGTTCCGCGTCGGCGTCTATATCACCCGTCAGCAGCAGACGCTCGCCCCCTGCGTCGACACTCAACATGCAGGATGCCGGATTGCCATCAGGGCCCTGCTCCCAGCGCCAGGTGGAGAACATCACCCCATCCCACTCCCAGCGCGCATCGCTCTCACACAAGCGCGCGTCGAGTTGCGGCGCGAGCCTGGCCAGCTCACCGCCCAGTACACGGTCAACCGGAAATGCCTGATGAACCGCCGCTGCGCCCCCGGCATGATCGGCATCGGCGTGACTGATCAACATCAGGTCCAGATGACGCACACCGGCCTTGCGCATGGCGGGCACGACCACACGCTGACCGATATCGAACTCGCCGAAACGTGGACCTGCGTCGTACAAGAGCGTGTGATTTCGAGTGCGCAGGAGAATGGCCAGGCCCTGCCCCACGTCCAGCTGCAATACTTCTACCTGGCCTGCTGGCACTGAGTCGAGCGGCGGAAAAGCGCACAACAACAGCAATGGCCAACCCAGCAGACGCATCGGCACGCCTTTGGGCAGTAATAAAATGAAGGCCCCGAGCAGACTAAGCAGCCACGCCCAGCCTGGCATTGCACTGGGCAACCAGGCGGGCAAGACTGCGGCAACCCAGCCGAGAAACATAAACAGCCACTCCAGCGCCCCTCCGGCCAGCCAGAGCAAGCCTTCGCCCACACCAGAGACCGGCAGCAGCAGTGTTCCAAGCAACGCAGGCGGCAGGACGATCAAGCTGACCCAGGGCACAGCCAGCAAATTGGCAAACGGCCCGCTGAGGCTGATCGGCAGGTTCAGCGCCAGCAGAATAGGCAGCAAGCCAATTGCGATCAGCCACTGCGCACGCGTCCAGCTTTGCCACCAATTCCAGGCACCGAGACGTCCACTGAAAATCAGCACCAGAATGCCAACCGCCGCGAAAGACAGCCAGAACCCCGGCTGCAGTGTCACCAGCGGCTCGAAAATCAGCACCGCGTTGAATGACAGTAACAACGGCCAGACAACGCCCAGGTGCCGAAAGCGCAAACGCCACAGCAGCACCATCGCGACCATCACACAGGCACGCCGTACCGGCACCTCGAAACCGGCCAGCAGCCCGTAACCCAGCGCAGCGATGAACGCCAGCGCACAGGCCCAAGGCAGCCAGGGTAAAGCCCGTGGCCACAGCCCCCAGCGTGCAAGGCCTGCGACCAGCGCGTAAATCACCCCGGCCAGCAAACCGATATGCTGGCCGGAAATCACCAGCAGATGCACCGTGCCGGTGTCCTGCAGCACCTGCCAATCGGTGCTCGACAATCCGGAGCCATCGCCCAGCACCAGCGCCGCCAAGCCGCCCTCTCTGCCCTGCGCATCGACCGCCAGCAAGCGCTGACGAATAAGGTCGCGCCACGCCCCGCGCGCAGGTGTCAGCAGTTGACCATCCACCACCGTACCGGTGGCACCGATACGCTGCGCCAACAGCCAGGCTTCGTAATCAAAAGCATCAGGATTGACCAGCCCGGCCGGCCGCTTGAGTTTGACCGCCATGCGCCAGCGCTCACCGCTGTTGACCTGCGGACCGCCGTACCACGCCACCCGGATGCGTGCAGGCAATATCGCCCTGCGCGACCTTGCCCCTTCCAGTTCGAAACGCACCACGCCCTCGGCGACACTGGGCAAACCGACTACCTTGCCTTGCAGCCACAGCGTCTGACCGTCCAGACGATGAACCAGACGGTCATTCAACGCCCACTGCGCAGAAACACACGCCCAGGTAAAACCGAGCAGGAACAGCGCCAGTGGATAGGTGCGAAACGGTAGCAGCATCAACGCCAGTATCGGTATCAGCAGCAACAGCCAGGTCGGCGGCAAAGCAGGCAGCAAGCGTAAGGCCACAAGCCCCGACGCGAGCGCGATCATCCCTGTGCGCATGGTGATTCCTTGAAGCGGAAAGCTTCAAGGATCAGCGCAATATGGAAATGTCGGAAGTGATGGTGTGTTGCAAAACCTGAACAGCCGGTCTCGGCAGACAGCCGACCCGCCAGGCTGGCGGGTCGCAAAGCATGTGTTACTGACGCATACCGCGCCCGCTCACCAGCAACCGTGCGCAGCCGAAGTACAGCACAAACGTTGCCACGATCATGAACGCCAGGGCGATGCTGATCTTTATGTCGGAGACGCCCAGAATGCCGTAGCGGAAGGCATTGACCATGTGCAGGACTGGGTTGGCCAGCGATACGGTCTGCCAGAACGGCGGCAACAGGTTGATCGAGTAGAACACGCCACCCAGATAGGTCAGCGGGGTCAGGACGAAAGTCGGGATGATCGAGATATCGTCGAAGTTGCGCGCGAACACTGCGTTGATGAAGCCCAGCAGCGAGAAGATGGTGGCGGTCAACACCACCACAAGGATGGTTACGCCCAGGTGATGCACTTGCAGGTCGGTGAAAAACATCGACAGCATGGTGACAATGAAACCCACCATCAGCCCGCGCAACACGCCGCCCAGGGTGTAGCCAATCAGAATGGTGTGCGGGGAAACCGGCGAGACCATCAGTTCTTCGATGGAGTGCTGAAATTTGGCACCAAAGAAGCTGGATACCACGTTGCCGTAGGAGTTGGTGATCACCGACATCATGATCAGCCCCGGCACGATGTACTGCATGTAGGTAAAGCCGCCCATGTCGCCAATCTGGCGGCCGATCAGGTTACCGAAGATCACGAAATACAGAACCATGGTGATCGCAGGCGGCAGCAGGGTCTGCGGCCAGATCCGCATGAAGCGATGGACCTCGCGGTAAACGATGGTCTTCAGGGCAATCAGGTTGGGGCGCAACTCGCCGCTCTGCACAGTCATAGCGCCACCTTCGCAAGGTTTTTTTCCACCAGGGACACAAACAACTCCTCAAGGCGATTGGATTTATTGCGCAGGCTCAAGACTTCGATGTTCTGGAAAGCGAGCTGGCTAAACAGCGCGGTGATGCCGACATTCTTGTCGACCTGAACTTCCAGGGTGTGGCTGTCGAGCAAACGGCAAGGGAAACCGGGCAGCTGCGGCGCGGTCTGCCAGGACGCCTTCAGATCCAGCACGAAGGTTTCGACAGTCAGGGTGCTGAGCAATTGCTTCATGCCGGTGTTCTGCACGATCACCCCGTGGTCGATAATGCCGATGTTGCGGCACAGCTGCTCGGCCTCTTCCAGGTAGTGCGTGGTGAGGATGATGGTGATGCCTTTTTGATTCAGTTCGGTCAGGAACGTCCACATCGAACGGCGCAACTCGATGTCCACACCAGCAGTGGGCTCATCGAGGATCAGCAGACGCGGCTCATGAATCAGCGCACGGGCGATCATCAAGCGCCGTTTCATACCGCCTGACAGCGACCGCGAAGGCACGTCGCGCTTGTCCCACAGGCCCAGTTGAGTCAGGTACTGCTCGGCGCGCTCCTTGGCGATCTTTGCCGGGATGCCGTAGTAACCCGCCTGGGTGACGACGATGTCGAAGGTCTTCTCGAACTGGTTGAAGTTGAACTCCTGCGGCACCACGCCAATGGAACGCTTGAGCGCAGCGGGCTCGCGATCCAGATCGTGACCGAAGATGTTCACCGTTCCGCTGGTCTTGTTGACCAGCGTCGAGATGATACCGATGGTGGTGGACTTGCCTGCGCCATTAGGGCCAAGCAAAGCGAAGAAATCACCCTCGGCCACGTCCAGATCAATGCCACTCAAGGCCTGGAAACCGTTGCCGTAGGTTTTGGTTAGCTGCCGAATGGACAGAGCGGAAGACATATCGGAAAGAGTACTCATCAGGAAAAAGGAATGAAGCTGACCGGGAACACACGCCTGTCATGACGACCCAGGCGTGCAATGGTGCTCGGCTGGGTCATTCAAGTACAGACACATCTGTTAATAGTAAATATCAAGAGCCGAACATGAGCCCGATCAACTGTTTTAAATGCTCAGACTGCATGCTCAGGTCAGCGGACTCATGACGGCCTTGCGATACGCCGGACGCGTCTTGAGGCGTGCATACCAGGCTTGGAGGTGGGGCAGCGGCGGACGTTCAATCGGCATTTCGAACCAGCCGTAAGCGAAGCACCCCAGGGGAATGTCGCCCATGCCAAAAGCTTCGCCGGACAGGTAAGGCTGGCGAGACAGGGCCTCATCGGCGACCAGCAACAGACTGTGCAGGGTCTTGATGCCTTGCTCGATGGCCGGCCAGTCCTGTTTCTCGGGCGGGGTGCGTACCACGCCCCAGAATACCGGGCTGAACGGGGCCGCGATGGTCGAGGAGGTCCAGTCCATCCACTTGTCTGCGTTGGCGCGGGCCTGAAGGTCAGCGGGGTATAAGTCCGAGTCCGGGGCATGGCGGGCGGCCAGATAGCGTACGATCGCGTTCGACTCCCAAAGCACGAAGTCGCCGTCCTCAATCATGGGAATCCGGCCATTGGGGTTTTTCGCGCGGTAAGCTGCTTCATTGACCAGCCCGAATGCCCCACCGGCGTCCTGCGTCTCGTAGGGCACGCCCACTTCTTCGGCAATCCAGAGTGCCTTGCGCACATTGCTGGAATTCTTCCGTCCCCATATCTTGAGCATTGCGTTCCCCTCGCAGTCGCTGATAAATAAAGGCTCACAGTCTACCCAGAAGCGACGGCAACTTCCTCGTCAACCAGGGGTCACTATCGATGTCGCCTCACCACTGCCCGGCGACCAGTTCTTGATCGCTGCCACGGCGGCGGTCATCACGGAGGAATACCTATGCTGTTGTTGTGGATTGTAGTGCTGGTCGTCGGCATTGCCTGGCTGGCCCATCGGCGTACCGCCCCGCTCCCGGCGCTTGGCGTGGTAGCCGTCTACCTGCTGGCCATGGGCATTTTCAGCCACGCGCCAGGATGGCTGCTGACTGTTTTCTGGGTGCTGTGGCTGGCAGTGTTCGTACCTGTTGTGCTGCCCGACCTGCGCCGCAAGCACTTCACTGCGCCCATGTTCAGCTGGTTTCAGAAAGTGCTGCCGCCCATGTCGGAAACCGAGCGCGATGCGATTGACGCCGGTACGGTCTGGTGGGATGGCGAGCTGTTCAGCGGTCGCCCGGACTGGGACAAGCTGCTGGCCTATCCAAAAGTCCAGCTCACCGAAGAAGAACAGGCCTTTATCGACGGGCCGACCGAAGAACTCTGCGCGATGGTCAGCGACTGGGAAATCGGTCAGGCCATGGACCTGCCGCCTGAAGCCTGGGCGCACATGAAAGAGCACGGGTTCTTTGCCCTGATCATTCCGAAAGAATTCGGTGGCAAGGGCTTCTCGGCCTACGCCCACTCTCAGGTGGCCATGAAACTGGCCACCCGCAGCGGCGACCTGGCCTCCACCGTGATGGTGCCCAACTCCCTCGGCCCTGCTGAATTGCTGCTGCATTATGGCACTGACGAACAGCGCAACCATTACCTGCCACGTCTGGCACGTGGCGAAGATATCCCCTGCTTCGCGCTGACGGGTCCATTGGCAGGTTCCGATGCGGGCGCGATGCCCGACACCGGGGTTATCTGCAAAGGTCAGTGGCAAGGCGAGGAAGTCATCGGCCTGCGCCTGACCTGGGAAAAGCGCTACATTACCCTTGGCCCGGTCGCCACCCTGCTCGGCCTGGCTTTCAAGGCTTACGACCCTGAGCACTTGCTCGGCGAAAAAGAAGATCTGGGCATCAGCCTGGCGCTGATTCCGACCGACACGCCCGGCGTTGAAATCGGCCGTCGCCACTTGCCGCTGGGCGCAGCGTTCATGAACGGCCCGAATTCAGGCAAGGACGTCTTTGTTCCGCTGAGCTACCTGATCGGCGGCCAGCCAATGCTCGGCAAAGGCTGGATGATGCTGATGAACTGCCTGTCGGTAGGACGTTCGATTTCGCTGCCCGCGGTCGGCACCGGCGCTGCCAAGTACACCAGCCTGGTGACCGGCCAGTACGCCAAGGTGCGCGAGCAATTCAATGTGCCGCTGTCGGCGTTCGAAGGTATTCAGGAAGCGCTGGCGCGCATCGGCGGCAACGCCTGGCTGATGGACAGCGCGCGCATGCTGACCGCCAATGCGGTCGATCTGGGAGAAAAACCCTCGGTGCTCTCCGCGATCCTCAAATACCACCTGACCGAGCGTGGCCGCGAATGTATCGGTCAAGCCATGGATGTGCATGGCGGCAAGGGCATCATCATGGGCCCGAACAACTACCTGGGCCGCAACTGGCAAGGTGCGCCGATCTTCATCACCGTTGAAGGGGCGAATATCCTTTCACGTAACCTGATGATCTTCGGCCAGGGTGCCATTCGCTGCCATCCATTCGTGCTCAAGGAAATGGCCTTGGCCGGTCGCGAAGACAAGCAGCAGGCGCTGCTCGAGTTTGACGCGCTCCTGCTCAAGCACATCGGTTTTGCGGTGAGCAACGCCGCCAGCACCCTGATTCTTAATCTGGGCTTTGGCCATTTTGAAAGAGCACCGGGCAACAGCCTGAGCCAAGGCTACTTCCGCGCGTTGAACCGTCAGGCAGCAGCTTTCGCGATGTTGGCGGACTTGAGCATGATGCTGCTGGGCGGCGAGTTGAAACGCCGCGAACGCCTGTCGGCGCGTCTCGGTGACGTGCTCAGTCATATGTATCTGGCTTCGGCGGCACTCAAGCGCTACCACGATCTTGGCTCGCCAGATCACATGAGCCCGCTGTTTCGCTGGGCCATGGAAGAAAGTCTGGGCCACTCGGAACGTGCCATGGACGAAATCCTCGGCAACTTCCCTAACCGTGTGCTGGGTGGGCTGTTGCGTGCAGTGGTGTTCCCGTTCGGTCGTCGCCACAAGGGCCCTTCGGACAAGCTGGACGCCGAAGTTGCACAGGTACTGGGCCGCGCCAAGGGCGATCCGACACTGGAAGAGTTGCTCGCAGGCTGCTATCGCCCGCAATCGGCAGAAGATCCGGTCGGCGCGCTGCAACATGCCATCAACTTGCTGACTACTGCATATCCGTTGCACAAGAAGCTGCAAACGGCGCTCAAGAGTGGTCAGATCAAACCGGCCGCAGGCGAGCATGCCATCGACGCTGCGTTGCGCATCGGTGTATTGCAGGCAGAAGAGGCACAGACACTGCGTACAGCCGAAGCCGCCCGTCGCAAGGTGATCGACGTGGATGATTTCGACAAGGAAGAACTGACCCTGGCAGCGGGCAAGATTCGCTGACGTTCAAGGTCACACCACACAGCAGGCGCGTAGAGCTTTATACTCTCGCGCCTGTTTTTGCATTTGAGGATTACCCGATGGCCGACGCCACTCTCGATCACCAACTTGGCCTGCTGGCACACCTGCGCAGCATTCTGGTCGCGCTGGGCGAGGCCGAGCAGGTTCCGGAAGAAAGCCACGCGCTGTTCATGGAGCGCTTCGACGAACTGGTCGAGCAACTGCCGCAGGACCCGATAGAAAGCCAGTACCTGGGCCAGGACATCCTGTGTCAGGTCATCCAGCGCTACCCGCAAATCGCCCACCTGGTGCCTCGCGACCTGCTGTGGTTTTTTGCCGGTGACTGCCTGCATTTCATGCCGGATGATGAAATCGAGCTGTATCAGGCGCTGGAAGAGCGCCGTTACGAAGCCGAGCAGAACGACGAACCATTTGACTGGAACCAGGAAAAGCAGCTGCTGGCCATGTCGACACAGGGCAGCAAACACTGATCACCTCTCGTTGTAACGCCTGGCCCGGAGTCTGTTCCGGGCAGGTTGCCTGTTACTCACGCCAATGCGTATCAACAGGCAACACATCGATAAATACGATCATTCCGTTCCGGGATTCGAATCAGTTAATCGAATAGACAGGCATACCATGACACTCCCTTGCGCCTGAAAAGGCCACCTGATAAGGAGTGCTCTCTTTCCATGACTCAATTTCGTAAAGTCCTGTCGATTCAGGCAGGCCAACCTGCCTCTGACGGCGCGGGAGTCAAACTGACACGCGTTTTCGGCGGACGGGGCGTGGAACAATTCGATCCATTCCTGATGATGGACGAGTTCGGGTCGGACGTGCCTGATGACTATATCGCGGGCTTTCCACCTCATCCGCACCGTGGCTTCGAAACGGTGACCTACATGCTTGAAGGCCGTATGCGTCACGAAGACCATATGGGCAATGTAGGCCTGCTGCAGGGCGGCGGCGTACAGTGGATGACCGCTGCACGCGGGATCATTCACAGCGAAATGCCTGAACAGGAAGAAGGCACCATGCGAGGTTTTCAGCTATGGCTGAACCTGCCGGGCAAGAACAAGCTGAACGACGCCAGTTATCAGGACATCCAGCCGGAAAACGTTCCTCGCCTGACCACTGAAGCCGGTGTGCAGGTGGTGGTATTGGCCGGGCATTTCGACGATGGCCAGGTTCGACAGGCCGGTGCGGTACAGCGCCCGGATACCGAGCCCTTGTACTTTGACTTCGACATGCCTGCCGGCAGTCGTATCAGCCCGCGCTTGCCCGAAGGGCATCTTGCATTGCTGTACGTGTACGAAGGCAGAATCGAAATAGAAGGCAGCGCACAGTCAGTGAGCAAGCGCCATCTTGCGCGCCTGTCTGACACAGGGGATTTGCAGATCAGCAGCACCAAGGGTGCGCGCGTCTTGTTGATTGCAGGCAAGCCCTTACGCGAGCCGATCGTGCAGTACGGGCCGTTCGTGATGAACACCCGCGAAGAGATTGACCAGGCGTTGCGTGATTTCCGGGAAGATCGTCTGACGGCGTGACAGGCTAAAGTGAGCAGATACTCTCACTCAGGTAATCAGGAAACCGTGCACCTCGCTTGAAGTGCACGGTTTCGCAACTACTGTCTCGTGACAGAGACGAGCGCGACTCAGACCAGCACCGGGTTCTGCTTGCCTGGGTCGATCTTGTAGCGTTCGATGGCCTGGGCCACGACCTTACGCTCGACCTTGCCGTCATCGGCCAGCGCCTTGAGCGCAGCCACAGCCACGAAGTAACGGTCCACCTCGAAGAAATGACGCAGCGATTCACGGGTATCGGACTGACCAAAACCATCCGTACCCAGCGCCACGAAACGACGCAGGGGTACGAATGGACGGATCTGGTCAGCGAAGATCTTCATGTAATCCGTTGCCACGACGACCGGCCCTTCCCTGTCGGCGAGACAGCTTTCAACGTAGCTCAGGCGCGGCTCCTCCTCAGGGTGCAGCAGGTTCCAGCGCTCGACGTCCTGGCCTTCACGGCGCAGCTCGGTGAGGCTGGTAACACTCCAGATTTCACTGCTAACACCAAAGTCGTCCTCCAGCAATCTGGCGGCCGCGATGACTTCCAGAAGGATCGACCCGCAGCCCATCAATTGCACGTGTTTGCCGGAGTTGACCGACGCACTGGCCTGCAATGGGTACATCCCTTTGATAATGCCGGCTTCGGCGCCCTCGGGCAGATCAGGGTGCGGGTAGTTCTCGTTGAGCAAAGTGATGTAGTAATAGATGTCCTCATTTTCGGCAAACATGCGGCGCATGCCATCTTGAATGATCACCGCCAGTTCAAAGGCAAACGTCGGGTCGTAAGACACACAGCACGGTATCGTCGACGACATCACGTGGCTGTGCCCGTCATCATGCTGCAGGCCTTCGCCCATCAGCGTGGTCCGGCCTGAGGTGGCCCCCAGCAGAAAGCCCCTGGCCCGGGCATCACCCGCCGCCCAGGCCAGATCGCCCACACGCTGGAAACCGAACATCGAATAGAAGATATAGAACGGCACGGTCATCACGCCATGGTTGGCGTAGGACGTACTGGCGGCAATCCACGAGGAAATGGCGCCGGACTCATTCAGCCCTTCCTGCATGATCTGCCCGTCGGTGCTTTCCTTGTAGTAGCTCAGTTGCCCTGCATCCTGTGGCGTGTACAGCTGACCGACATGGGAATGGATGCCGATCTGGCGGAACAGGTTCTCCATACCAAAGGTTCGCGACTCGTCCGGCACAATCGGCACGATCAACTTGCCAATGTTCGGGTCCTTGAGCAGCGTCGAGAGGATGCGCACAAAGGCCATGGTCGTCGATATACCGCGATCACCGGTGCTTTTCAGCTGGGTATCCAGCACCGAAAGCGGTGGAACCTGCAAGGTGGCCGCGTCACTGAAACGCGCCGGAATGTACCCGCCCAGCTGAGCACGGCGGGCCTTGAGGTACAGTGCTTCGGTGCTGCCCTCGGCGGGTTTCAGATAAGGCATGTCGCCCAGTTGATCATCGGTGATGTCCAGAGAGAAACGGTCGCGGAAGGCCTTGATCGCCTCTGCCCCGAGCTTCTTCAACTGGTGGTTGATGTTCTGCCCCTCGCCCGCCTCGCCCATGCCGAAACCTTTGACCGTCTTGGCCAGAATCACGGTCGGCCCGCCCTTGTGACGCATTGCGGCAGCGTAGGCGTTGTAGACTTTTTCCGGATCGTGCCCGCCCCGCGAGAGCTTCCAGATATCGTCGTCGCTCATGTCGCTGACCAGCTCCAGCAACTCAGGGTACTTGCCGAAGAAATGCTCACGCACGTAAGCGCCGTTCTGGGATTTGTAGTTCTGGTACTCGCCGTCCACGCATTCCATCATGCGCTGACGCAGCAGCCCGCTCTTGTCCTTCTCCAGCAGCGCATCCCAGCCACTGCCCCAGATGACCTTGATTACGTTCCAGCCAGCGGCGCGATACAGGCTTTCGAATTCCTGAATGACCTTGCTGTTACCACGCACCGGGCCGTCGAGACGCTGCAGGTTGCAGTTGACCACGAAGATGATGTTGTCGAGCTTTTCGCGCCCGGCCAGCGCAATGGCCGCCTGAGACTCGGGCTGGTCCATTTCGCCATCGCCGAGAAAAGCCCAGACCTTGCGCCCCTGATGCTCCTTGAGCCCGCGATTTTCCAGGTAACGCATGAAACGCGCCTGATACGCCGCCGTGATTGGCCCAAGCCCCATTGAAGCAGTAGGGAACTGCCAGAAGTCCGGCATCAGGCGCGGGTGCGGATGCGGATAGGACGAAATGCCATCGCGATCCGTTTCGCGACGGAAGTTGTCCAGTTGCTCTTCGCTCAGGCGACCTTCCAGGTACGCCCTGCCGTAAATGCCCGGCGAAGAATGGCCCTGGATGTAGACCAGATCGCCAGCGAACTGCTCGGTACGGCCACGGAAGAAGTGATCGAACCCCACGTCATAGAGCACGGCGGCAGACGCATAGGAGGCAATATGGCCGCCCACACCGGAATGCTTGCCGGCACGCAGTACCATCGCCAGGGCGTTCCAGCGGATGAACGCGTTGATACGCTTTTCAACCTGGAGGTCACCCGGATAAGGCTGCTGACGGTCGCTGGGAATGGTGTTGACGTAGGGCGTCGTGACCCGACCATAGAAATCGCCGTGTTGAGCGACATCGAAGTCCAGCAACTGATCGATCAGGTAGTGCGCGCGCGGGCGCCCTTCACTGTTGAGTACCGACTCAATCGATTCGAGCCATTCGCGGGTTTCTTGCGGATCCTCGTCAAGAAACCGGGGTTGCTGTGCCATCGTCGTCTCCTACTGTGATGCGGCAGTGGACGCCGGACAGGCGTCTGCCTTGAAAAATCTGATTGCAATTGCAACCACATGCCGGAATTTATCCCGTGCTCGGTTACTATTGCAACCCTCAAGAATTTCAGACAAAGGTGATTCATGTCGTCAGCCGAACCGGATATGTGGTTCAGATTCGTCAGGGCGCACCGCTGTCTTATTCGCGAAATCGAACGACGTCTGGCGGCGGCCGAACTGCCCCCATACGCTTGGTATGACGCGCTCTGGGGTGTGGAAAGCGGGCCTCAGGGCATGCGCCGCATGCATGAGCTGGCCGATGTCATGGCCATCGAACGCTACAACCTGACCCGCCTCATCGACCGCCTTGAAAGCGAAGGGCTGGTGGAACGCCACAGATCCGACAGCGACGGCCGGGGCGCGGTGGCAGCGATCACCGACAAGGGCCGGACACTGCGCAAACAGATGTGGCAGATCTACGAAACGGCGGTCGACGAGCTGTTTCTGGCGCAATTCGACGCCCCGCAGCGCCGCGTGTTTGCTGATGCGCTGGAGCGTGCCGCACTGGCAGCCCGACAAAGTGGCAGTAAAAGCTGACATCAGACCAGCCGATAGCGTTGCAGGGCGAGTTTCAGCGGCTCGTAGCTCAGTTGCCCGCCCTCCGCAAGCGCGGTCAGGGCCTGAACGACAATCCACTCGGGGCTGATTGCAGGCTTACCTTGCGGCGCAGCGGAATCGGCTCCCAAGGCAACAAACCGTCCGGGGACATGTTCACGCAGTTGCTCGGCCACGGCCTGCGGATAACCGGTGACCGCCACCACGGCGTCGTGCCCTTCGCCGAGGCAATCACGCAAGTGCCAGGACCGAGGGGTCTTCAAGGGATGGAAACGATTCCAGCGTCGGCCCGAGCCGGCATCGCGCGCCAGTCGGGTATAGCTGGGGCAGCTCCAGACTTCGCAATCGACATTCCAGTGCTCCTTGAGCAGGCTGGCCGCCTGACGTACTGACCGCAGGGCCAGGCCCGCACCCAACAGGCGCACGCGACGGCCGTCGTTGCCGGAAACGACATCGCCAACCCGATACATACCTTGCACAGCCGCCGCAGCCTGCGTCTCGCTCAACGCGCTGACCTGATCATTGGATTCGTCATGCAACGCCATGTAATAAAAACCGGCCCGGCCTTCAACATACAGACTGTGCAAAGCGTGCAGCGTGATCGCCCGCGCCTCCGCAGCATCCGCAGGGTCGTAAGGCTGACACTTGCTGTTTGAAAGGAGCCACAACGGCAGCCACGGATGAGCGCCCTTGGGCCAGCGAGATGGCAACGTCTCGATGTCGTTGCAGAAAATTCCACGTTGGGATGACTCCGATGCCAGCGCGCTCAGTTCGGCCGAGGTTTCGCTGCTGATCATGTAGATCAGAGGCAATTCGACCTTGCCGGCCTGTGCAGCAAATCGCAAAGGCCAGGCGCTGGCGAGCACGCCCTCCTGTTCGCAGGCCATGTGCTTGCTGGCTCGCACCACGGATATACGCCGCGAGGTAGACGGGTCTCGGGTCAGACGCTCGACGATGTCGGCCATCGCAAACAGGGGTGAACAGCACCCGCGCAGCGCAAGCCCCGCAGCCGCTTGAATCTTTTCCATGCAAGCCAGCGCTGCAACCCGGGTTTGCGGCGCCAACTGGTGGCCATTTGCGCTGTTCATCACTACTCCTTGCTGTCGGACAAGCGTCCTTGCACCTTAATGGAACGAAGAATATGATTGCAATCGCAACAAAATCCCATCCGGTGTGCGTGATCGCAGTGCAGGGCCCAACGCCCAAACACGCGTGCGCTCGTATGCAAATGCTTCGACGAGCGCACTTTTTTACAGCCTTGACCGGTGTTCAAAATCAAAAGACACAGGTAGTCCATGTTTTCATGTACTACTTAAATTACACATGCGGATAATGAGTACAGCCAGGCCGAGAACAAAACAATAAACAAGGTATTACATGGAGGTTCGTACCGTGAAAGCCCAACTTGACTGCCCACCGTTGAAGATAAACGGGGCCCCTGCCCCTCTCCGTCAACTGATCGAAGACTTTGAAAACGATCTGCACCACATTGGCGATTTCACTTATGCCTACTTTTCCACGCCCAAGACGCGTAATGTCAAACCCGTCATTTCGTCCAATTACCCCGACTCCTGGCTGAAATCTTATGTAGCCTCAAACTATCACCTCATTGACCCCATCATCAAACATGCCTGGCATAGCATTACGCCATTCTTCTGGAGAGAGGCCCGCAATGCTGTTCAGGGCGTCGAAACCGACGATTTCC
Organism: Pseudomonas sp. Pme6b; assembly: GCF_058129925.1. NCBI lineage: Bacteria > Pseudomonadati > Pseudomonadota > Gammaproteobacteria > Pseudomonadales > Pseudomonadaceae > Pseudomonas > Pseudomonas sp. Pme6b. Next base: position 2,024,624 of record NZ_CM176704.1, on the reverse strand, counting down.
TGAAGCGGTCAGCCAAATATCAGCTCTCCTCGGGGGCCACTTTCACCCTGCACGATGCCAGTGGGCTTTTTGCCGCACTGAGTCTTTGCAATGCCCGGCAGCAGAACGATTTCGATCAGCGAATCCGCGAAAAAGCCGCCGATATCCAGATGAGCCTCATCCGCTTCCATGACCGGTTGATCAAGACCCGAGCGCCCCATGAACTCTTTCCGCAGCCCGCCCAGTGCAAGTTGTCCACCCGCGAGACAGGTGTGTTGAAATGGATGGCGATGGGCAAGTCGTACAGCGAAATCGCTGAAATATTTTCCATCTCGGAACGCACTGTGAAGTTTCACATGTCCAATGTCTCCAGCAAGCTCGAAGTGCGCACTGCCAAGCAGGCGGTCTACAAAGCCATCAACATGGGCATGGTCTGATTCAGGCAGCGCTATGCATGCAGGCTTGCGGTGCGGAGCCTGATACGCCAAGCGCTATCGGCCAACGCAGCAGGTCATCCGTGACAGGCTGTCTGAAGGCAATATTCTCGAGCAGCCGCTGATGGTTGTCGGCCGTCACCGGCATCTCGAGCAACAGCACTGTCTCGCCTGGCGATGCTTCACCGGTCGACAGCACATGGTGCTCCCATCCAGACTTGCGCACGATCCGCGCCATTGCCTTGCTGACCACCGTGATGATCGATTGCAAATCGGACAACGCAGCATGGTTGTGCATGGAGAACAGCAGCATTTCGGTCAGTGGTGCGTGCAGAATACCCAACGAGCGTGCCCGAGCCGTGTCGACAAAGAACCTGCTCGACTCCGCCATGGCGGCATTTTTGGGCGCAGCGCAGTCAAAAAAACTGCGGAATGGGCCTTCCAGCATGTAGGGATCACAGGTGTTGATCAGCCTTAGCCCGGCCAGCGGAACCCCCTTCCAGCTTCCGACAAGGTAAGTGGTAGTGGCATTGTCGTATTCATCAAATTCAAATGCGTGACTCACACGAACTTTCCATTCAAGACGATCTGAAAAAATCTTCTTGCGCATGGAATACAGTGTTTCCAGCAACGTAACGGGCATCGTCGTGTAACTGGCTAACTGAAACTCAAACCCGCTCGACATTATAAACTCCACTTCGCACAACCAGTGTCAAGCATCGCGTATTTCAAAGGGTAAATCTACTGTACCTAAGAACAGGTCAATACCTTGAAATATAACCTTCTGTTATTTGCACTTAGGTACAGTGTTATTTCAGCCAAAAATAAGGAAATCTGCTTCGGCGCTCTGGATATCCAGGACGGCTGCACCCCAAACAATAATGACTCCATAGGGATAATGGTATGAACAGTCTATATGCCGGTATCGACACCTTGAACGCGGTTCCAGTTCTGGACGATATTACCCAACACGAAATCTCTGCCCTGAAAACCCGTTTCAACCTGGCCGATGCACACACTCATCAGGATCAGAGCGACACTCAGCGCATGATCGTCGCCAGCCTGCCCGAGCTGTGGTATCAGGCGCAGAACCAGACCCAATACCAGAGTGAGCAGGCCTTCATTCATGCCTTTTTCACCTTCCATGGTCAGCACCATGCGCTGAAACGCCACGACGAAATCTATCTCGTCTACGCAGCGTCCATCGCCATGCACATTACCGCGACCTACCTGCGCAAACAGAACATGAGTGTCGGGCTGATCGAGCCTTGCTTCGACAACCTGCACGATCTCTTGAAACACATGGAAGTGCCTATGTCGGCACTCGATGAAAGCCTGTTCACCTCATCGACCGAGGTGTACGCAAACTTGCAGAAAGCGGCCATCGGGCTGGATGCGATCTTTCTGGTCGACCCCAATAACCCGACCGGTTCCAGCCTGTTTGCCGGCGGACCGGATACGTTCGTCGAAGTGGCCAGATACTGCCGCGATTACAACAAACTGCTGATACTCGATTTCTGTTTCGCCTCGTTCTTCAAGGCGGCCGGTCGGGAACGCGTGGACGCCTACGCGATTCTCGACGATATCGGCACGCAATACCTGGTCATGGAAGACACTGGCAAGACCTGGCCGCTACAAGACACCAAATGCGCCACCCTCATGGCCAGCCAGGACATCAACGCCGATATCTATAGCATCGTCACCAGCGTCCTTTTGAACGTCTCGCCATTCATCCTCAATGTGGTTACCCGCTACATCGAGGACAGCAACGACGATGACTTCAACTCCGTGCGCTCGGTGCTGGACGTCAACCGCCGCATGGCCCGGGCGAGTCTTGAAGGCAGGGTTTTGAAGTATGTGGAGCCGATGATCGACACCAGCGTGGCGTGGTTCGAGATTCTGCCCACTGGCATTAACGCCGATGAGTTGCAGGCTTATCTGTTGCAATGGGACGTGTACGTACTGCCGGGCAAATATTTCTACTGGAGCCAGCCCGAAAAAGGCCAGCGTTACATACGTCTGGCGCTGGCACGCAAGCCGGAAGAATTTGCGGCCGCCGTTCAGGTCATCGCAAGGGCCCTGGAGAACTTCCATGTCTGACTTCGACCTGCCAATGATCGACGCAACAGTGTTCATGGGCATGCACCACGCCGATCCCGGCGTGCGTGAAAAATCCCTGGGTTTGTTTTCCCGGTTCTATGAAAGCAGCGTGCAGATGAGTTTCGCCCAGATAGGCATTTGCGACGCCATTATCTGGAAGAAAAGCCGCGCCTTGCAGGACGTGTACTACCCGTTCATGGATGTACTGCACACTGACATGGCCATCCAGCGCCAGGGTTGTAGCGAACACATACTCCAGCGCGCCGCGACGGACACACTGCTCAAAGGCCTGCCCGTCGAAAAGAAACTGCTGGCGGCGCAGGTACTGGAGCAGGAAATCCCGTTTTATACCCATGATCCAGAGCTGCTGCGCCTGCACGTCCTGCAGCCTTTCCTGCAGCCGTTCGAAAGCCAAGTCAGACAGCCTGCGTTCCCGGAGATGTTGCAACGTCTCTATGACCAGTCGAGTGCCATGGTGATCCGCAACGAGGACTTTGAACATGTCTGGTAAAACCATTCTGGTGCCGCTGGTAACGCCCCTGAACGAACAGGCGCAGGTCTGCGAAACCAGTCTTGAACGTCTTTTGAGCAGCCTCGCAGCCCACGTCGACGGCTACATTCCATGCCTGACCTCCGGAGAAGGCTGGCGGCTGTCGCGCCAGCAATGGCTAAAGATGCTGGAGCTGACCCTACGCCATGCGGGCGACAAGCTGGTCATCGCCGGGATTGAGCGCAGTTCGACGCAGGAGGTACTGGACTTTGCCCTGATGGCTCAGGATGCCGGCGCGCAAGCGGTGATGTTCACCTCGCCGTTTACACCCGGTATCAGTCAGCAGGTGATCATCGATCATTACCAGACCATTCATGACGCGACCCGTCTGGATATCTTCATGTACAACGAGGCCGCCCTGTCAGGCAACGAGAAGACCTTCACCACCCTCGAGGCCATCGCGCAGTTACCCAGGGTGATTGGCCTCAAGGACTCGCCATCCATGTCTCGCTCGCAGGATCAGGTGGATGCCATTCGGCAACAGGGCGTCGACTACTTTATCGGTTGGGAAATGCAGCTGGCTGGCGAACTGGAGTCAGACGGCAATGTGGTGTCCCTCGCCAACCTGGAACCGCGGCTCTGTCGGCAAGCGGCTGCCCGCCAACAGCCAGCGCTCAGTCAGGAAATCGCGACGCTCAATGAACGGTATCTGCTGAGTGCGTCCGACTGGTACGCCCAGGTCAAGCGCGAGCTTAAAGCCCGTGGCGTGATCGATAGCGACCGGGTTATGACCGAGGAGGCTGCTTAATGGAAAACATGCAAAAGCAACTGTTTCTGGCCAATCGTGCACTTATCGAAAAACTCGTACCTATCCCACAGGAGCTTCTGACATTCGAGCAGCGCTGGATCGACGACGCCATCGAACGCAGCATGACCGCGGATGTTCCTGGTGATCTTGCTGGTCTGCGCAGGATGCTGGCCGAACTGGTCGAGCTGGAGAGCAGCGAAGTGCCGCCCAGCGCGCAGTATGTCGGCAGCGACATGACGCTCGACGAGTTCCGGATTCTGGTTCAGGAGTTTGCGCTGGATGGTCTGACCGAAGCGCAGGTTTTCTATCATCTGATGCCCAGGCTCAGCCTGCCCGCGCAAATGCCCATGCTGCGCATGATGATCGACGAGTTTGGCTCGGGAAACCTCAAGCGCTCGCATACCACGCTGTATCAGGACCTGCTGCGCGAACTGGACATGCCGCTGGACCTGCAATTCTATGTGGAGGCCAACTCCAGTGCCGGTTTCACCTTTCCCAACATGTTCTGCTGGCTGGCCATGCGCGCGGATGATCCATCATGGTTTGCCGGGGTCATTACCTACTTCGAGACCGTGGTGCCGTTCTTTTTCGAGTGTTACACCAAGCTCTGCGAGCGATTGCAGATCCAGGCTCATACCTACTACTCCGAACACGTTCATATCGACGTTTTCCATGCCATCGAGGGGCAGCGCCTGCTCAAGGCCATGGACGTCAGCGGTGATCTGGACCCGGTGAAAGCCTGGCGAGGCATCTGCATGGGGCGCGAGATCACCAATCTGGCATTCGACCTGGCCGTAGAGAAAGCTCGTCGAGTCAAGCACTTCAACAAGGAGGCCAACCTTGAACGAGCCTGCTGAGTTTCGTCGTCCCGACACGTTCACCGTGCATATCGGCCAGGAGCAATACCTGGTACCGAGTAGTTGCCCGCATCGTGAGGGGTGGCTGGAGCATGGAGTGGTCAACGAGAAACGCCGATCCATTACCTGTCCCCTGCACTTCTCGGTGTTCAGCCTCGAAACCGGAGAGCAATTGAGCGGCCCGCCTTGTGGCAACCTGCAGGTTCGGCGACTGAGGTAGAAGCGCGTCCCACGGCAGGATTCGCTCCTGCCGTGGAGGCGTCATGTGAGGCGCAGGAACCTTTTCAATTCCGCACCTTGGGCAATCGCATCGTGTCGGCCCAATTCGATCAGTTCGCTGCAATAACCCGATTCGAACAACAGATAGCTCAGGACACTGGCGCCACTGCTTTTGGTCGCGCCCGGCCCGCGCAGGAACGTGCGCAATGCAGGCGGAAGTTCACGGCGGTGCCGGGCAGCGATTTCGTCCAGCGGGCGGCTTGGGGAAATCACCAGCACTTCCACCGGCTCCATACCCGGCTGCCTGATCTGATCGCAAGGCAGCAACGCGCTGGCCATGTTCAAGCGCTCCAGCAACTCGATATCGCTTTCCAGATTATCGATGAAGGTGCTGTTGAGCATGTGGCCGCTGATCTGCGCCAGACTTGGCTGTATGCCGATTGGCGCACGCGGTGCCGGCCTTTCGGTTTTCAGCCCGCGCGGATTGCCACTCACGCCTACGACCAGAACACGATTGGCACCCAGGTGCAGTGCCGGACTGATCGGTGCCGACTGACGCACGGCGCCGTCACCAAAGTATTCCTGATCCAGCATTACGGGGGCGAACAGCAAGGGAATGGCTGAACTGGCAAGCAGGTGATCCACGGTCAGTTGAGTCGGGCGGCCGATACGTCGATGACGCAGCCAGGGCTCGATGGTGCCGCGGCCCTGATAGAACGTGACTGCCTGCCCTGATTCATAGCCAAAGGCTGTTACCGCCACGGCGCGCAGGTGATGGGCATCGATGGCGGCCTCGATCCCGGACAGGTCCAGCCGCTCATTGAGCAGTTCACGCAGAGGCGAGCTGTTGAGTAAGGCAACCGGGATATTTCGCCCGAAGCCCATCAGGCTGCGGCCAAAAAAACGGCTGGCCTGATGAATCACACCAGACCAGTCGCTGCGCAGCACCTGATGGCTGCGGAACGACTGCCAGAACTCGGTCAACTGGTGAATGGCAATGCGAAAGTGCAGCGCGCCGCTGGCCAGTTTCACCGCGTTGATTGCCCCGGCTGACGTACCGACAATGACCGGAAAGGGATTGGGAGAACCGGGCGGCAGCAAGTCGGCAATGCCTGCAAGTACGCCAACCTGATACGCAGCACGCGCACCGCCACCTGACAAAATAAGCCCGGTCACGGGCTCGACTTCGGTTACAGCCTGGGTCACTACTGCGGTATCTGGCATCTACAACTGGCCTCGATGGTCAACGACGCTTTTTTATCTACGTTTGTTATATAGCTTCGGTTCGCCAGCCGGTCGACTCTTGAAGCGCCGATGCGCCCAAAGATACTGTTCCGGGCATTCAGTGATAGCACTTTCTACCCATTGATTGATACGCAAGCAATCGGCTTCGTCGCTTTCACCCGGAAAATCCTGCAGCGGTGGGTGAATCACCAGCCTGTAACCGCTGCCGTCAGCCAGACGCTGCTGAGTGAACGGCACCACTTGAGCACGGCCCAGACGCGCAAATTTGCTGGTAGCGGTCACGGTCGCGGCCTGAATGCCGAACAGCGGCACAAAGATGCTCTGTTTAGCGCCATAGTCCTGATCCGGTGCATACCAGATGGCCCGGCCGGCACGCAGCAACTTGAGCATGCCGCGCACGTCATCGCGCTCGACAGCCAGCGAATCAAGGTTGTGCCGCTCGCGTCCGCGACGCTGGACGAAATCGAACAGTGGGCTCTTGTGTTCGCGGTACATGCCGTCGATGGTGTGTTGCTGGCCCAGCAGTGCCGCACCGATCTCCAGCGTGGTGAAGTGCAGCGCCATCAGAATCACGCCCTCGCCTTTCTCCTGAGCATTCTGCAGGTGCTCGAGCCCTTCGATATGGGCAAGTCTGGCCAGACGTTTTTTCGACCACCACCAGCTCATGGCCATCTCGAAGAAGGCGATCCCGGTGGAGGCGAAGTTTTCCTTGAGCAGACGCTTGCGCTCGGCGGCGGACAAATGAGGAAAACACAGCTCAAGATTGCGTGACGCGATATTTTTTCGATCAGTGGCCACTCGGTACATGACCGCACCCAATGCCCGACCGATGGCCAGCAGGGCGCGAAACGGCAACTGGACAACCAGCCATAAAAGCCCCAGCCCCAGCCACAACGGCCAGAAACGGGGGTGAAGGAAACTGGCTTTAAAGCGCGGGCGATCCATTTGGGCTTCCGTCAGAACAAAGGCCGCGCATTCTACAACGGTTCTACCTGCTTGCGGCTCGCGGGCGTTCTCGCTATAAGTCTCGGCACTTTTAGCGACAAGCTGTTGTGTATATCAACCATGAGCCAGATTGAATCGCAAAACCCGGAACCTGTATTTCAGCTCAAGGGCAGCATGCTCGCCATCACTGTGATGGAGCTGGCCCGGACCAACCTTGAAGCGCTCGACAGGCAACTGGCGGCGAAAGTGGCACAAGCCCCCAACTTCTTCAGCAATACGCCGTTGATCCTGGCTCTGGACAAACTCGCGCCGAACGAAGGCCCGGTGGATCTCCCCGGGCTGGTGCGTATCTGTCGCCAGCACGGTCTGCGCACCCTGGCGATCCGTGCCAACCGCATCGAAGACATCGCTGCAGCCATTGCCGTTGATCTTCCGGTGCTGCCGCCGTCCGGCGCACGTGAGCGCGTAATCGACCCGATTGAAGTCGAAGCGCCGAAAAAGATCCCGGAAAAACCACCCGAACCGCTCATCAAGCCGACCCGCGTGATAACCGCTCCGGTGCGCGGCGGTCAGCAGATTTATGCCCAGGGCGGCGATCTGGTTGTGGTTGCGCCGGTCAGTCCCGGTGCGGAACTTCTGGCCGATGGAAACATCCATGTGTACGGCCCAATGCGCGGCAGGGCACTGGCGGGAATAAAAGGCGACACGAAAGCACGAATCTTCTGTCAGCAGTTGAGTGCAGAGCTGATTTCGATTGCCGGGCAATACAAGGTTTCCGAGGACTTGCGCAGGGACCCTCTATGGGGCTCGCCGGTCCAGGTCAGCCTGTCAGGTGATGTGTTGAACATCATTCGTCTTTAACGGATACTGCCGCAATTTTCAAAGTATCTCTGATTCGTCGCGAAACCGTCGTGAAGGCGGCAGGAAGTTCTGACAAGCACTGCTTTTCAGCGGGTATATGAGTTGAAAGTAATAGCTTAACGCTACCTTTCCGGAATCAGACCCCAGAATTGACACAATGCTTCGACGGGCGCGGCGCCAGGAGATGCTCTTCAGGGACTTAATGTCCTTTTCCTCTAGGGGTGATACACCTTGGCCAAGATTCTCGTTGTTACATCCGGCAAGGGTGGTGTGGGCAAGACCACCACCAGCGCCGCTATCGGTACCGGTCTCGCATTGCGTGGTCACAAGACAGTCATCGTCGACTTCGACGTCGGCCTGCGTAACCTCGACCTGATCATGGGTTGCGAGCGTCGGGTCGTGTATGACTTCGTCAACGTGGTCAATGGCGAAGCCAACCTGCAACAGGCGCTGATCAAGGACAAGAAGATCGAAGGCCTGTACGTGCTGGCTGCCAGCCAGACCCGTGACAAGGAAGCACTGACCAAGGAGGGCGTTGAAAAAGTCCTCATGGAGCTGAAGGAATCGTTCGAATACATCGTCTGCGATTCGCCGGCAGGTATCGAGACCGGTGCTCACCTGGCCATGTATTTCGCCGATGAAGCGATCGTCGTGACCAACCCCGAAGTATCCTCTGTACGTGACTCCGACCGTATGCTGGGCCTGCTGGCCAGCAAATCACGTCGTGCCGAACGCGGCGAAGACCCGATCAAGGAACACCTGCTGCTGACTCGCTACAACCCTGAGCGTGTCAGCAAGGGCGAAATGCTTGGTGTGGAAGACGTCAAGGAAATCCTTGCTGTTACCCTGCTCGGCGTGATCCCCGAATCCCAGGCTGTCCTGAAAGCCTCCAACCAGGGCGTGCCGGTCATCCTCGATGACCAGAGCGATGCTGGCCAGGCCTACAGCGATGCCGTTGACCGCCTGCTGGGCAAAGACCGGGAACATCGCTTCCTGGATGTGCAGAAGAAAGGATTCTTTGAACGTCTGTTCGGGGGTAATTAATGAATATTTTTGACTTCTTTCGTGACCGCAAAAAAGAAAGCACGGCCTCGGTAGCGAAAGAGCGTCTGCAGATCATCGTTGCGCACGAACGCGGCCAGCGCAGTACCCCGGACTACCTTCCTGCACTGCAGAAAGAGCTGGTGGAAGTGATCCGTAAATACGTCAATATCGAGTCCGATCAAGTTCAGGTTGCTTTGGAAAGCCAAGGCAGCTGCTCGATTCTGGAACTCAATATCACCCTGCCAGATCGCTGATCAGGCAGTCGCTTGCGGCGGTATCGGCGCACTTCTCAGGAAGCTGCGCCCTTACCGCCGTTGGCGTTTCTAGCGTTTCGAGGCCGTTGCATGCCGTTGTCGAACATCCGCATCATTTATCAGGACGCAGCCGTTCTGGTAATCGATAAGCCTACCCTGCTGCTTTCCGTCCCCGGCCGCGCCGATGACAACAAGGATTGCCTGATTACCCGCCTGCAGGAAAACGGCTTCCCCGAAGCCCGCATCGTCCATCGTCTGGACTGGGAAACGTCGGGCATCATCCTGCTGGCCCGCGATCCCGACACGCACCGCGAGCTGTCGCGGCAGTTTCATGATCGCGAAACCGAAAAAGCCTACACCGCACTGTGCTGGGGCCAGCCGTCGCTGGACAGCGGCAGTATCGACCTGCCGCTACGCTACGACCCGCCTACCAAGCCCCGGCATGTGGTGGATCACCAGGGTGGCAAACACGCGCTGACATTCTGGAAAGTCGTCGAACGTCACGACACCTACTGTCGGGTCGAACTTACCCCTATTACCGGCCGCTCGCACCAACTGCGGGTGCACATGCTGTCGATCGGTCATCCGCTGTTGGGCGATGGTCTGTATGCCCACCCCGAAGCGCTGGCGGCGTACCCGCGCCTGTGCCTGCATGCCAGCATGTTGAGCTTTACCCATCCGGGCACCGGCGAGCGGTTGACCTTCGAGTGCCCCGCGCCTTTCTGATCTGAATGACACGCTGGCTATCGTGCAGATGCTCCGCGTCATACAGCTGCTCTGACTATCGTTCCCACGCTCCGCGTGGCAATGCCGTTCGTGACGCTCCGCGTCACACAGCGGTTCTGCGACTTCAGGTGGATTTAGGGTCGACTCAGGTCACCTTTTCGCCCCTCGGCGAGTTACTTTGATGGGGCCAAAGTAACCAAAGCCCCCCGCTCCTGTTTCCGGCCCGACTTCGTCGGGTTCCTTCGCCCTGTCACTGATCCGGGGGTCGCCGCAACGGGCCATCCATGGCCCGGTGCGGCTAGCCTGGCGTCCTGCCAGGCTACCCCCGGATCAGCGCCAGGACTCAGCCGTCACTAACGTCGCACTCTGCGTCGTCAGTGCCACCGCGGTTGAAAAGCGCTTTTACTCTCGGCGCTGTGCGTCAGCTTAGACTATCGTGCCTGCGCTCCGCGTAGGCATGCAGTTCGTTACGCTTCGCGTCACACAGCGGTTCTGCGACTTCAGGTGGATTGGCGTTCGGCTCAAGTTACCTTTTTGCCTCTCGGCGACTCACTTTGAGGGACCAAAGCGAGCAAGGCCCTTGGCTCCGGTTTCCGGCTCAACTTCGTCAGGCCCTTCGCGGTCGAAAAGCGTTTCTGTGGCAGCGGCAACGACTGAGCCAATGGGGTAAACTCGCGCCATTGCTGTCTGGAGCTATTTATGCGCGCAGAGTTGAACAACGGCCTCATCGATTTTCTGAAGGCTTCTCCCACCCCGTTCCACGCCACCGCCACCCTCGTGCAACACTTCGAAGCTGCGGGTTTTCAGCGGCTGGATGAACGTGATACCTGGGCAATAGAAACTGGAGGTCGTTACTTCGTCACCCGTAATGACTCCTCTATCGTCGCCTTCCGCATGGGCCGTCAGTCGCCACTCACCGGCGGGATTCGCATGGTTGGCGCACACACGGACAGCCCGTGCCTGCGGGTCAAACCGCAACCGGAACTGCAACGCCAGGGCTTCTGGCAACTGGGCGTCGAAGTCTACGGCGGCGCGCTGCTGGCACCGTGGTTTGACCGTGATCTGTCGCTGGCAGGTCGCGTCACCTTCCGCCGCGATGGCAAGGTTGAAAGTCAGTTAATCGACTTCAAGCTGCCGATTGCCGTGATTCCCAATCTGGCCATACACTTGAACCGCACTGCCAATGAAGGTTGGGCGATCAATGCGCAAAACGAACTGCCGCCAATCCTCGCACAAGTGGCTGGCGACGAACGCGCGGACTTCCGTGCACTTCTGACTGATCAACTGGCCCGCGAACACGGGCTGAATGCAGACGTGGTGCTCGATTACGAGCTGAGCTTCTATGACACACAGAGTGCCGCCGTTGTCGGCCTCAATGGGGACTTCCTGGCAGGCGCACGCCTGGACAACCTGCTGTCGTGTTATGCCGGGATGCAAGCGCTGCTGAACAGCGAAAGTGACGAAACCGCTCTGCTGGTATGCACCGATCATGAAGAAGTCGGTTCGTCGTCGACCTGTGGCGCAGACGGCGCAATGCTTGAGCAGATCGTCCAGCGCCTGCTGCCGAGCAGCGAAGACTACGTACGAACCATTCAGAAATCGCTGCTGATATCGGCCGACAACGCTCACGGCATACACCCCAACTACGCCGAAAAACATGACGCCAATCATGGTCCCAAGCTCAACGCCGGGCCGGTGATCAAGGTCAACAGTAACCAGCGCTACGCCACAAACAGTGAAACAGCCGGTTTCTTCCGCCATCTGTGCATGGCTGAAGAAGTACCGGTGCAGAGTTTCGTGGTGCGCAGCGACATGGCCTGCGGCTCGACTATCGGGCCAATCACCGCCAGCCATTTGGGGATTCGCACGGTAGACATCGGCCTGCCGACGTTCGCCATGCATTCGATTCGCGAGCTGGCTGGCAGTCATGATCTGGCGCATCTGGTCAAAGTATTGAGCGCGTTCTATGCCAGCCACGAGCTGCCATAACGCCTGCAATGATTGATTCTCGTGGGGGCGGCGTGCTGCTCCCGCGTAACAGTTCTGACGCCCGGTCGAATACCCTGATTGAAAAAATAAAGTTTCGCGGCTTACACATAAAAAACAACGCAGGTTTTATCGGTTTTACCCCTGGCACCTTTGTGCCGTACACCGTTGATTCGTTTATAAAGGGACATCATGTCCCGAACCGCATCGACGTACCCTGTCGATGATTCAGTACGAATAACCCGGTTACGTGACTCAGGTATCGTCCTCGTCGGTTTTATTGACGATATCGTCATCGTCGTTCACGTAATACGGAATGTCGGCTTCGACACCGTTCTCTCCCGTCCTGGCCACCAATTGTCTGTACCGCTTACCGTCCCAGAGCCTGAAAACAAGCGTGGAGTCTTCTCCTGCCGATAACGTGGAACCTTCACTGCCAATAAGTTTGCTGCGAGCGCCTGCTGTCAACACACTGTTCTTTCCAGCGGTCAGTCTGCTTTGGTCTCCCGCCATCAACGTGCAGTCATGTCCGCCGGTCAACTTGCTTCTGTCTCCAGCGGTGAGGTAACTGTTGTTACCGGCCAGTAGTTTACTGCGGTCTCCCGCCGTCTGATTACTGTCTGCACCGGCGATAAGTCTGCTGCGGTCACCTGCCAGCTGTACGCTGCCTGCACCGGCTATCAGCGTGCTGCGAAAACCTGCGGTCTGCGAACTGCCCTTGCCGGCGATAAGCATGCTTTTGTGTCCGGCCACCTGAATACTTTCATGGCCCGCAATCAACGAGCTGCCATAACTTGCAATCTGGTTACTGCCGTAGCCCGCAGTCAATGTGCTGCGAATGCCCGATGTGAGACTGCTGCCATAACCGGCAATCAACACACTGCGAAGTCCGGCGATCAACGTACTGCCATAGCCTGCCGTCAGAAAACTTCGGATTCCGCTGGTCAGGGAACTGCCATAACCGGCGATCAATGAGCTGTCCTGCCCGGCTGTTGCCGTACTGCCATACCCCGCCGTCAGTGAACTTCCATGCTCGGCAGTCTGGGTACTGCCATAACCTGCCGTGAGCGTACTTTTATAGCCTGCCGTCTGCGTACTGCCATAGCCCGCGATCAGCGAACTCTCATAGCCGGCGGTAGAGGTACTTCCGTAGCCGGTGGTGAGCAAGCTTTTTTCCTGCGCGGTTTGCGTACTGCCATAACCGGCTGTCAACGTGCTCTCGTAACCTGCCGTCTGCGTGCTGCCGTAACCCGCGATCAGCGAACTTGCATAACCTGCGGTGGAAGTGCTTCCGTAGCCTGTAACCAGGTCACTGCGTTCCTGCGCCGTTTGCGTACTGCCATAACCCGCAGTCAATGTGCTCTCGTAACCTGCCGTCTGCGTACTGCCGTAACCCGCAATCAGCGAACTTGCATAGCCCGCAGTGGAAGTACTTCCGTAACCAGTGGTCAGCGAGCTGCTGTCCTGTGCGGTTTGCGTACTGCCGTAACCGGCGGTCAACGTGCTCTCGTAGCCTGCCGTCTGCGTACTGCCATAGCCAGCAATCAGGGAGCTTGCGTAACCCGCAGTCGACGTGCTTCCGTAACCTGTGACCAGGTCACTGCGTTCCTGTGCCGTCTGGGTACTCCCATAACCGGCAGTCAATATGCTTTTGAAACTCGCCGTTTGGGTGCTTCCATATCCGGCGATAAGCGAACTGTTTGAGCCTGCCGTTGAAGTGCTGCCATAACCTGCGACCAGGTCACTGTACTCTCTGGCCGTCTGATTACTCCCATAACCGGCGGTCAGCATGCTTCTGTAACTCGCGGTCTGGGTGCTGCCATACCCTGCGATCAGCGAACTGCCCGAACCTGCTGTTCCAGTACTGCCATAGCCCGCGATCAGGTCGCTACCGTCCCTGGCAGTCTGAGTGCTTCCGTAGCCAGCGGTCAGAATACTTTTGTGGCCTGCTGTCTGCGTACTTCCATAGCCCGCAATGATGAAGCTCTCATGACCCGCGGTGCCCGTGCTTCCATAGCCTGCTGTCAGGTTACTGTCAGCGCCGGCCGTTTGCGTGCTGCCGTAACCGGCAATCAGAGAACTGTCAGAGCCTGCTGTGCCGGTGCTACCGTATCCAGCGGTCAGGTTGCTGCCCTCCTGCGCAGTCTGCGTACTGCCGTAGCCTGCCGTCAGTGCGCTGTCCCCTCCTGACGTTTGCGTACTGCCGTATCCGGCGGTCAGGTTGCTGCCCTCCTGCGCAGTCTGCGTACTGCCGTAGCCTGCCGTCAGTGCGCTGTCACTTCCTGATGTCTGGGTGCTGCCATATCCGGCGATCAATGAGCTATCCGCGCCTGCCGTGCCGGTGCTGCCGTACCCAGCGGTCAGATCACTATGGCTTCCCGCCGTTTCGGTGCTGCCGTAACCCGCGACAAGCTGGCTGTGGCTGTCACCAATCAACGTGCTGCCGTAGGTCGCTGTCTGCAGCGTCTGCGTGGTGACGGCGGGAAGATTACCCTCCGCGCCGACAGCGGCACTCACTGATGCCACGTCAAATACTTCATGACTGACAACAAGCTCGCCACTGGCCGGACGAACCTCGACAGCCGCAGGGGGACTTGTCGATGAGTAACTGGCCCGGTGCATCAAGAGGTAATGTGCAGCACTGCTTTTGTCACCGACATGAACGACTTGCGCCCGCTGGAATTTCACCATTCCGCTCTCGGACAACGCAATGAGGTCGGCAACGGCCACTTCACAGACAACCCATCGCGCATCGGCATGAACACTCAAAAAGGCGCTGGTTCCAACACCCCACAATAAACCTGCCAGTCAATTTTCATGTGCTTTTGTGGGTTGCCAGTGCCTGCACTCAACGGTCCCTGAGACAGGCCACACCAAACCACAGTGATCGGCCATGTTATTTGCACATGTCCGTAATACCAACGCTTTTTCGAGATTCATTACAGCGCCCTCATAGATCCTTTAAATGAAAGTAGCCGCACTCATCAATTCACACGTTAACGGCCAGCTACGATATCAACCTTCACATCCCACACACGAAACTGCGCCAGGTAATCCACTTACCGACCACGCGCAATGACGCTCTAAAAACGTATCACACCCAAATAATAAATATTAATCAATACGGATTTTTACTATTTATTTTCGACAACCGGAATAAAAAAACCTTAACTTTTTCACCTCAAAAACTTTTTAAATTACGCTCACCCCTTTGCAGCTTAAAGTTATTTTCTGATTAAATTTTTAAATAAGCCGGACGTCTGCGCGCATGTACTCGACCTGAGCGCCCCGCACAGCCAAGGTTTTCAATGAAGAGGAAGGTCACGTCTTACTGGCTGGCACCCGCAACTAACAACGCGCTGAATACACCGATATTAATTTACTGAAACTTGCCGCATGCCCGGAGTTTTTGAAGAGCCGCACTCAACTACAACTTGCCACGCACATTGGCGCGCACATGAATAGCATCATGACGCCAGTATTCAAGATCGCAATCAATCAGTCGATCACGCTGGTCATAGTTTATTCTTGCAATACGCAGGCCGGGGCTGCCCAGGGAAACCTTCAAGGCGGCTGCAGCGTCGGCATGCAGTGCCGTGGGGACCATATCGAAACGTACTTGTCCGTAATGCAGGTCATAACAGCGGGCATAAAGCTCGGTGAGTGACTCGTTCAGGTCGTGATCGAGGATGCCGGGGAATAATTCCGGCCTCAGGTAATGCTCGACATAGAGCACCAGCCGCTGATCGATACGCCGGGCGCGGCAGATCTGGATCACGCTCGACAGCGCAGGCAGTTCGAGCATTTCGCAGATCATCGCCGAAGCCGGTTGCAGACGTGCCGACAGCAGCTGAGTGTGAGCCACTCTTCCCTGCGCGCAGACCATTGCGTGAAAATGGCTGCGCCGAATCAAGTCATACGCCAGTCGTGGCGGGGAAATGAACCAGCCGCGACGCTCTTCACGGTAAATAATCCCTTGCGCCTCCAGTTGCACGAGGGCCTCACGCAACGTGATACGGGTGGTAGCAAACACCTCGCTAAGCTTGCGTTCCGCAGGCAGCTTGCTGCCATGCGGCAACAAGCCATGTTCGATCTGCTCCTGCAGAGCACTGCAAATCGTTGTTACCGCCCGTGGCACATCTTCGCGCATTCCGGTATCCGTCTGGACTAGACCAGCTCTATTGCGGGGCACACATCAGTGCAACCGACGCCATTAACTCCATTGCTTCAAGCCTAGGCCGGGCACATGACCATTCTGTGACATGACAAAACACGATACATGCCAACTGCTCCGAAAAAAGGCCTTTAGCCGTTGAAAAGCAAGCACGATCCCATGGTCTACGCTTAGCGCCAGGCACTGCCGAACCACGTTAAAAACAGCTTCTGGCACTGAACACGACACGAAAATGTCATGCAAAAAGCCTAACTTGGCTCAGGTATTGCTGATCTAGACCAAACAATCCGAAACGAACACTTCTTGCAAGAAGTGCACTAGGAGCTCCGAATGAAACATCTTTTGTTGGCATCACTCCTCGGTTCAGCCATGGCAATGAGTTCGCTGGTCATGGCTGCGGACACAGACCTTAAAACGCTGGAGGCTGCGGCCAAGGCTGAAGGTGCGGTCAATAGTCTCGGCATGCCGGATGACTGGGCTAACTGGGGTGGCATCTGGAAAGACCTGGAAACCAAATACGGCCTCAAGCACATGGACACCGACATGAGTTCGGCCCAGGAGATCGCCAAATTCGATGCGGAGAAAGACAACGCCAGCGGTGACATCGGCGACGTGGGTGCCGCGTTCGGCCCTATAGCCGTCGCCAAAGGCGTGACCCAGCCTTACAAGCCAACCACTTGGGAGCAGATTCCGGACTGGGCCAAGGACAAGGACGGCCATTGGGCGCTGGCCTATACCGGCACCATCGCCTTTATCGTCAACAAGAACCTGTTGCACGGCTCTGAAATACCGAAAAGCTGGGCCGACCTGAAAACCGGTAAATACAAGGTTTCCATTGGTGATGTAAGCACTGCTGCGCAAGCAACCAATGGTGTACTGGCCGCAGCCATTGCCATGAAAGGCGACGAAAGCAACATCGAGCCAGGCCTGGCACTGTTCACCGACCTGGCCAAGCAGAAACGCCTGTCACTGGCCAACCCGACCATTCAAACCATCGAAAAAGGCGAAATCGAAGTCGGCGTGGTCTGGGACTTCAACGGTCTCAACTACAAAGCCAAGATGGCCAAACCGGATGACTACGTGGTGCTGATCCCGTCGGACGGCTCGGTGGTTTCCGGCTACACCACCATCATCAACAAATACGCCAAGCACCCGAACGCCGCCAAACTGGCGCGTGAATACACCTTCAGCGATGCCGGTCAGATCAACCTGGCCAAAGGCAATGCGCGTCCGATTCGCGTTGAACACATCAAGCTGCCAGACGACGTGAAAGCCCAGTTGCTGCCGCATGAGCAATACCTCAATGCCAAGCCGATCAAGGACGCGGATGCCTGGGAAAAAACCTCCAAAGCGCTGCCTCAGAAGTGGAACGAGCAGGTCATCATTGAGATGAACTGATTCTCTCCTGCGGCTCAGGGATGAAGTCGTGTACATCGGGCGAGCCAGACTCGCCCGTTCTTTTAAAGCGAGTCGCCCATGAAACACAACGTCATCCTGATCGTGCTCGATGGCCTCAACTACGACGTGGCGCGCCACGCAATGGGCCATCTTCAAGCCTGGCATGATGCTGGCCGTGCCGCGCTCTACAAGCTGGAATGCGAGCTACCCGCCCTCTCCCGCCCCCTGTACGAATGCATATTGACCGGGGTCGCGCCTATCGACAGCGGCATCGTGCATAACAACGTTTCACGCCTGTCTAACCAGCGCAGCGTCTTTCACTACGCTCGTGACGCCGGCCTGACCACCGCAGCGGCGGCCTATCACTGGTTCAGCGAGCTGTATAACCGCACGCCGTTCGACACGGCACGCGATCGTCATACCGAGGCAACGGAACTACCCATTCAGCACGGGCTGTTCTACTGGGCCGATCACTACCCGGACTCGCACCTGTTCGCCGACGCTGAAAGCCTGCGCCTGAAACATGCACCGAACTTTCTGCTGATTCACCCCATGAACATCGACGACGCCGGGCACAAGCACGGCCTCGACACTGCGCAATATCGCAACACCGCCCGCAATGCCGACATCATTCTGGCTGACTACCTGCAACGCTGGCTGGACGCGGGTTATCAAGTGCTGGTGACCGCCGACCACGGCATGAACAACGACCGCTCGCACAATGGCCTGCTGCCGGAGGAACGCGAAGTGCCGCTGTTCGTGCTGGGTGATGCGTTCAGCCTGAATGATGCAGCGCCACGCCAGACCGACCTGTGCGGCACCATCTGCGAATTGCTCGGCATACATCACGACAAACCGGTCTGCCGGGAGATGCTCAATTGACCCGATTTTCCCGAGGCAAGTGGCTGGGGCTGTTGTGCCTGGTGCCCTTTGCCGTGTTCTTCATTGTGTTTCAGATTGCGCCGCTGCTCTGGGTGGCGATTCACAGCCTGCAAAGCGACGCCGGTTGGGGCTGGGAAAACTTCACCAAAGCGTTCAGCTCGAAGTTCTATCGGCAGGCGATCCAGTACAGCCTGGAGATCAGCTTCTGGTCGAGCCTGTTCGGCATCATCATCTCTGTGCTGGGTGCCTATTCGCTGCGCAAGGTAGACTCGCGGCTGCGCGATTTCGTCAATTCGTTCGCCAACATGACCAGCAACTTTGCCGGCGTTCCATTGGCGTTCGCATTCATCATTCTGCTGGGTTTCAACGGCGCATTGACCCTGATCCTCAAGCAAACCGGGATCATTGATGACTTCAACCTGTACTCCAAGACCGGGTTGATCATCCTCTACACCTACTTCCAGATCCCGCTTGGCGTGCTGCTGCTCTACCCGGCATTTGACGCGGTGCGCGAGGACTGGAACGAGTCGGCGGCGCTATTGGGTGCCAGCAGTTATCAATTCTGGCGCTATATCGGCCTGCCGGTCCTGACCCCTGCGCTGCTCGGTACGTTCGTGATTCTGCTGGCCAACGCGCTGGGCGCGTATGCCACGGTGTACGCCCTGACCACCGGCAATTTCAACGTGCTGCCGATCCGCATTGCCGCGATGGTGGCAGGCGATATCACTCTGGACCCGAACATGGCCAGCGCTCTGGCGATGATTCTGGTCGGCCTCATGACTCTGGTCACAGTCGTCCATCAGTGGCTGTTGAAGAGGAGCTACCATGTCGCGCGCTGAACGACGGCCTGCGGGCATTTACCACAAAACCGTGGTTTACCTGCTGTTCCTGATCCTGTTATTACCGCTGGCCGGGACCTTTCTGTACTCGATTTCCACCAGTTGGTCGGCGACCATTCTGCCCAGTGGCCTGACCTTCAAGTGGTACGTGGCGCTGTGGAGCGATCCGCGTTTTCTGGCGGCGTTCGGCCAGTCACTACTGGTATGCGTCGGCGCGTTGATACTCTCGGTGGTGCTGATTCTGCCGCTGCTGTTTGTCGTCCATTACTACTTCCCGCGCCTCGACGGGCTGATGAACATCCTGATCCTGCTGCCGTTCGCCGTGCCTCCCGTGGTCTCGTCGGTCGGCCTGCTGCAACTCTATGGCTCCGGCCCCATGGCCATGGTCGGCACGCCGTGGATTCTGATCGGCTGCTATTTCACTGTTGCCCTGCCTTTCATGTACCGCGCCATCACCAATAACCTGCAGGCCATCAACCTCACGGACCTGATGGATGCCGCCCAGTTGCTCGGCGCCAGCACCTGGCAGGCGGCTTTCATGGTCGTGCTGCCTAACCTGCGCAAGGGCTTGATGATTGCCCTGCTGCTGTCGTTCTCGTTCCTGTTTGGCGAATTCGTGTTCGCCAACCTGCTGGTCGGCACCCGCTATGAAACCTTGCAGGTCTACCTGAACAACATGCGCAACAGCAGCGGTCACTTCAACAGCGCGCTGGTGATTTCCTATTTCCTCTTCGTGTTGGTGCTGACCTGGGCCGCCAATCGACTGAACAAGGACAAAGACTGAAATGAGTTTTGTCAGCATTGAAAACCTGCAGAAAAGCTATGCCAGCACGTCAGTGTTCAGCGACATCAACTGCAGTATCACGAAAGGCGAGTTTGTCACCTTGCTCGGCCCGTCCGGCTGTGGCAAGTCCACGTTATTGCGCTGCATTGCCGGGCTGACGCCAGTCAATAGCGGGCGCATCCTGCTTGATGGCACTGACCTGGTGCCGCTCACACCACAAAAACGCAACATCGGCATGGTGTTCCAGAGCTACGCGCTGTTTCCCAACATGACCGTCGAGCAAAACGTCGCGTTTGGCCTGCGAATTCAGAAAGTCAGTGCGGCCGACAGCGAAAAGCGCGTTGCCGATATTCTGCGCATGGTCGAGCTGCACGACTTTGCCACGCGTTATCCGCATCAGTTATCCGGCGGGCAATGCCAGCGCGTGGCTCTGGCGCGCTCGCTGGTCACTCGCCCACGCCTGCTGTTGCTTGATGAGCCGCTGTCGGCACTGGATGCGCGAATTCGCAAAAACCTGCGTGAGCAGATCCGCGCCATTCAGCGCGAGCTGGGCCTTACCACGATCTTCGTGACCCACGATCAGGAGGAGGCGCTCACCATGTCCGACCGCATCTTCCTGATGAACGAAGGCCGGATCGTGCAGAGTGGTGACGCAGAAACCCTTTACACCGCTCCGGTTGACGTGTTCGCTGCGGGCTTCATCGGCAACTACAACCTGCTGGAAGCCGAAGACGCCACGCGCCTGATGCAACGCCCGATCACCAGCCGTATTGCGATTCGCCCTGAATCGATCCAATTGAGCCTGACCGGCGAACTGGAAGGCGAAGTACGCAGTCACAGTCTGCTCGGCAACGTCATCCGCTACCGGATACAGGCCCGCGGCGTGGAACTGGTGGTCGACGTACTGAACCGCAGCGCCGACGACCTGCACCCGGATGGAAGGCGTGTAACACTGAACATCGAACCGTCGGCGCTCTGTGCTCTGAACTAACCGTGCTCTGAACTGATTTTGTTCTGCACGGATAACGCCACACGCTTGCCGATCAAGACGCCAAGCGTGAAGCTGACAGCTGATTCAACAGACTTTTAGGAGAAACGCACATGCCCCTGGCAATTTTCGACCTGGACGAGACCCTGATCGGCGGCGACTGTGCCACGCTCTGGAGCGAGCAGATGGGTCGCCTGGGCTGGGTCGACTCAACCTCGTTCATGCAACGCAACGACGAACTGATGGCCGCCTACAGCGCAGGTGAGCTGGCAATGGAAGACTACATGGCGTTCAGCCTTGAACCCATGGCTGGCCGTACGCCTGAAGAAATCGATCATCTGGTCGGCCCGTGGGTTGAGGACGTCATCGAGCCGATCATCTACAGCGACGCCTGCAAATGTATTGCTCAGCATCGCGCCAAAGGCGACCGGATTCTGGTGATCTCGGCGTCAGGTGTGCACTTGGTAAAACCCATCGCAGAACGCCTCGGGATCGACGAAGTGCTGGGTATCGAACTGGACGTGCAACATGGCGTGTACAGCGGTGCCACGGTCGGCGTGCTGACCTATCGGGAAGGCAAGATCACGCGCCTGATGGAGTGGCTGGACGCCGAAGGGGAAAACCTTGAGGGGGCGAGCTTCTACTCGGATTCACGCAATGACCTGCCGCTGCTGCTCAAGGTTGACCACCCCAATGTGGTCAACCCCGATGCCGTGTTACTGGAACACGCGCAGAAAGCAGGCTGGCCGGTGCACGACTGGAGCTGAGTCCAGAGGCACCGACGGGTCAGACCAGGCTTTCGTCGATGACCAGCACGATCTTGCCGGACACCGTGTTGGTCGCCAGCTCTTCGAACGCAGCGTCGGCATCCTTGATCGCAAAGGATTTCGCCAGTTGCGGCTTGAGGCGGCCTTCAGTGAACAGCGGCCAGACGTGCTGGCCCAGGTCGCTGAGCAGGTCGGCCTTGAATGTGTCATCGCGACTGCGCAAGGTCGAACCCATCAACTGGATACGTTTGCCCAGCACGTGCGCCAGATCCACCTGCGCCTCGCGCCCGCTCATGATACCGATCAGCACCCAGCGACCGTCCAGAGCCAACAGTTTGACGTTGAGTTCGGCGTAGCTTGCGCCCACCGGGTCGAGAATGACGTTGAACGGTGCAAAATCGTTCAGGCCTTCAAGACTTTCGCTACGTACTACGCCCCCCTGTGCTCCCAGTTCGACGCAATAGGCCAGACGCTCGGTCGAACCGACACTGACCCAGACCGGGTTGCCGAACGCTTTGCAAAGCTGAATACCGGCTGAACCAACCCCACTTGCGCCTGCGTGCAACAACACCTTTTCACCCGGCTTGAGGCCTGCCAGCTGAAACAGATTGAGCCACGCGGTGGCATACACCTCAGGGATGGCGGCGGCCTCATGCAGCGACAGC
Source organism: Pseudomonas sp. Pme6b (assembly GCF_058129925.1). NCBI lineage: Bacteria > Pseudomonadati > Pseudomonadota > Gammaproteobacteria > Pseudomonadales > Pseudomonadaceae > Pseudomonas > Pseudomonas sp. Pme6b. The sequence continues at coordinate 2,002,179 of NZ_CM176704.1, read as the reverse complement.
CCTTCTGGAACTGGCAGTACATGTCGCCCGTCGACCACCACTTCTTCAGCCATCGCCCCGCCCGCCAACAGCGCGCAGACGCGGTCTCCGACCACCCAGGACGTGCCCGGACCCACTTCGGCGATCACACCCGAGCACTCCAGACCGAGCGTTTGAGTGACCCCGGGCGGCGGCGGATAATTGCCCTCGCGCTGTAACAGATCGGCTCGATTCAAACCTGCCGCAGCCACTTTGATACGTACCTGCCCCACATCAAGGGCCGGACTCGGCTCCTCGACCCATTCCACATGTCCTTCAACGCCTTGCAATGCCTTCACGGTGCCTCCATAGTGAGTCCAGACTGAGCCCGTGGCTGTTTTGCCCGGGCTTTTGCATTATGCGGCCGGGTCCGAAGGAACCGGCGACCTCAAAGACGGCCTAATATGCGTTATCAATTGTCCTCGCGTCGAATCAGCATGAAGCAATTATTCCCCAGCACTGCCCTCGCACTGTTTGTCGGCCTTAGCGTTTTGCCGATGTCAGCCAGTACCTTTGCCGCCAACAGCTGGGATAATCTTCAGCCGGACCGCGACGAAGTGATTGCCAGCCTCAACGTGGTTGAGCTGCTCAAACGACATCACTACAGCAAGCCGCCCCTGGACGACAAGCGTTCAGCGATTATTTACCAGAGCTACATCAAGCAACTGGACCCCTCGCGCAGCTATTTCATGGCCAGCGACATTGCCGAATTCGACAAATGGCAGTTCCAGTTCGACGACTTCCTCAAAAGTGGCGACCTGAATCCGGGTTTCACTATCTACAAGCGCTACCTGGACCGCATCAAGGCGCGTCTGGACTTCGCGCTGGCTGAGTTGAGCAAGGGCGTCGACAAGCTTGACTTCAATACCAAGGAAACCCTGCTGGTGGACCGCAAGGACGCCGCATGGCCCAAGGACACTGCCGAGCTCGACGAGCTATGGCGCAAGCGCATAAAAGATGAAGTCCTGCGCCTGAAGATCGCAGGCAAGGACCCGGCGAAGATCCAGGAAACCCTGACCAAGCGCTACAAGAATCAGCAGGCCCGTCTGAACCAGACTCGCGCCGAAGATATCTTCCAGGCCTACATCAACACCTTCGCCATGTCTTACGACCCGCACACCAACTACCTGTCGCCTGACAGCGCAGAAAACTTCGACATCAACATGAGCCTGTCGCTGGAAGGCATCGGCGCTGTGTTGCAGAGCGATAACGACAACGTGAAAATCGTGCGTCTGGTCCCGGCAGGCCCTGCGGCCAAAACCAAGCAGGTCGCGCCAGCCGACAAGATCGTGGCCGTTGCCCAGGGCGACAAGGAAATGGTCGATGTAATCGGCTGGCGTCTGGATGAAGTCGTCAAGCTGATCCGCGGTCCGAAAGGTTCCGTGGTCCGTCTGGAGATCATCCCGGCCAGCAATGCGCCGAATGACCAGACCAGCAAGATTGTCGCCATCACCCGTGAAGCGGTGAAACTTGAAGAGCAGGCGGCCAAGAAGTCGATCCTGCACCTCAAACAGGATGGCAAGGACTACAAACTCGGGGTCATCGACATCCCTGCGTTCTATCTGGACTTCAAGGCCTACCGTGCTGGCGATCCGGAATACAAGAGCACCACCCGTGACGTGAAGAAACTGCTTACCGAGCTGCAGGCCGAGAAGGTCGATGGCGTGGTACTGGATCTGCGTAACAATGGTGGCGGTTCGTTGCAGGAAGCGACCGAGCTGACCAGTCTGTTCATCGACAAGGGCCCGACCGTGCTGGTGCGTAATGCCGACGGCAAGGTCGATGTGCTGGAAGACGAAGCCAAAGGCGCGTTCTACAAAGGCCCTATGGCCTTGCTGGTCAACCGTCTGTCCGCTTCGGCGTCGGAGATTTTCGCTGGCGCGATGCAGGATTATCACCGCGCACTGGTGATCGGTGGCCAGACCTTCGGTAAAGGCACCGTGCAGACCATTCAGCCGCTCAATCATGGCGAACTGAAGCTGACACTGGCCAAGTTCTACCGGGTTTCCGGTCAGAGCACCCAGCATCAGGGTGTAGTGCCGGACATCACTTACCCGTCGCTGATCGATACCAAGGAAATCGGCGAGAGCGCGCTGCCCGAGGCCATGCCGTGGGACAGCATCAAACCGGCGATCAAGCCGGCAATTGACCCGTTCAAGCCGTTCCTGGCGCAGTTGCAGGCACGTCATGAAGCACGTTCGGCGAAAGACGCCGAGTTCGTGTTCATTGAAGACCGTCTGGCGCTGGCCAAGAAGCTGATGAACGAAAAAACGGTCAGCCTCAATGAAGCCGACCGTCGTGCAGAGCATGCGTCCATCGAAAGCAAGCAGCTCGCGCTGGAAAACACCCGCCGCAAGGCCAAGGGTGAAGAGCCGCTCAAAGAGTTGAAGAAGGAAGACGAAGACGCGCTGCCGGTGGAAGACGAGAAAACCAAACCCGAGGACGATGCCTACCTGGCAGAGACCGGGCGTATTCTGATCGACTATCTGGGGCTAAGCGCCGCTGTGGCAAAAAAATAAGACAGACTCATTGATGGCCATTTAGCTTCAACGTCATCAAACAGTCACGAAGCTGTCGTGAAATACGGGGCTGAACGCGCAAGCGCTCAGCCCTTTTTTATCCTCTTCGAGACGACCATGACCCTAACCGAGCAGTTGAGCACACTGAGTTCAATTCTGGCTCGTGGTGATTTGCACAGCTTGTTCCAGCCCATCGTGTCGCTATCGGAACGTCGCATTCTGGGTTATGAAGCCTTGACCCGCGGACCGTCCAACAGCGCGTTGCATTCGCCCCTGAACCTGTTTTCCATCGCTCGACAGGCAGGCCGCCTGAGTGAGCTGGAACTGAGTTGCCGTGACAGCGCCTGCCGGCGTTTCAGCCAGCAGAAGTTGCCGGGCAAGCTGTTTCTCAACGTCTCTCCCGAATCGCTGCTCGAAACGTCTCATCCACCGGGCCGCACCCTGGAAATGCTGCGCCGTTATCAAATCGCGCCCAAGGATGTAGTCATCGAACTGACCGAGCAGATGCCCACCGATGATTTCGACCTGCTGTACAACGCGCTGCACCACTACCGCGACATGGGCTTCTCCATCGCGCTGGATGACCTGGGTGCCGGTTATTCGAGCTTGCGACTCTGGTCGGAGCTGCGCCCGGACTACGTGAAAATCGATCGGCACTTCATCGACGGAATTCACCAGGATGCGGTGAAGCGCGAGTTCGTTGGCTCGATGCTGCAGATGGCCAAGGCTTCCAGAGCGACCGTGATTGCTGAAGGCATCGAATTGCCCGAAGAGCTGGCGGCGCTGAAGGACATGGGCGTGGATCTGGTTCAGGGCTATCTGCTTGCCCGTCCGCAAGAGCGCCCGCCACGCGAAACCCGCGCCATGCTGCCCAAGGCAGAGACCACCAGCGCGCCGTTGAACGAAGAAGCGGCAGACCTTTCTGCCCTGCTCAACCCGCAACCATCAGTCAGCCAGTCCACGCCCACAGCTGAGGTGCTGGAAGCGTTTCGCAGGCAGGCCAATCTCAATTCGCTGGCCGTGCTGGACGACGAGGCCAGGCCCTGCGACATCGTCCATAGGCATTCATTGTCCGTGGCACTGCTCAAGCCCTTTGGTACCGAACTGTTTGCCCGCAAGCCAATCAGCCGCCTGATGAGTGATGACTTTCTGGCCGTGGAAGTCAGCCAGTCACTGCAACAGGTCAGCCGACTGTTGACCAGCCGAGCCCGGCAGCGCATCGAAGAGGATTTCATCATCACCTCCAACGGTACCTATCTGGGCCTGGGACGGGTAATCGATGTTCTGAAGCTGATTACCGAGATGAAAATCCAGCAGGCACGTTACGCTAACCCGCTGACCCTGCTGCCCGGCAATGTTCCGATACAGCAATGCCTGACGCGTCTGCTGCAACAGGGCCGCGAATCGGTGATCTGCTACGTGGACATTGACAGCTTCAAGCCTTTCAACGACATCTACGGTTACGCCCGTGGTGATGAAGTGCTGCTGTGTCTCGCGCAGTGCCTGAACGACCGTATCGACCCAAGCAGGGACTTTGTCGGACACATCGGCGGGGATGATTTTCTGATGGTGCTGGGCGTCGAGGATTGGGAGCGGCGCCTGAAAACCCTGCTGGATGATTTCCAGAATCAATGCCGACGTTTCTACCGCGCGGAGCATCTGGAAGCCGGTTGCTTCGTCGCCCTCAACCGGCAGGCGCAGCGTCAGGAGTTCCCGTTGTTATCACTGTCGATTGGCGTAGTACATCTGCACGAAGAAAGCTGCACGCTGGTCGATGCCAGCCAGCTGTCCGACCTGGCCTCACAAGCCAAACATTTCGCCAAGGACGTTGCTGGCGCGAGCATTCATGTGATCGATTCGACGCGGCTGGATTTATTGGTACAAGCGTGAGGGTAAATGAGCTGAACGTGCGACTTCGCGAGCAAGCTCGCTCCCTCAGGTTCGCTGTTGTGGGAGTGACCGGGCGGCGATCCGCATTACCCACGAAGGGGTCGATACAGCCACTGAAGATTCGGGGGCCGAATCGCTACTGCACCTCCACTTCCGGGTAGCTGTATTCAAACACCCGAACCACTTCGGCGGCGTGCCATGAAGCGGCGGCGACGCCATCTGACGGGCCAGAGAAGCGTCCGAGACGCTCTGCGCATTCAAAAAAACCTGGGCGCGGCAAGCGGCTTGCGCCCTGGCTGATCACCAGCGAGCTGCGCAAAGGCTGTTCCGCGCGGGCGTCCATGGCGGCCAGATGCTCCAGAGCTGCGGTCAGAGTCTGCATGGCCGGACTGGGCAATTGCAAACGCTCGACCAACGCGCGATAGGTCAGCAGATGACGCTGGCGGCGCGCCTGATCGAGCTCATTGAGCAGGCCGTCCCAATGCTGACGGCTGATGCGCACGCTCACGACTCACCTCGCCAGCCCGGCACTCCAAGCTCCCATGCCAGGCTGCGCTTGATTGCAGCATCCGGCTGACGAGTACCATTCTCGATCAACTCCAGATAAGACGGACTGATGCCGACCGTACGGGCCAGGCTGGCCACTTCAAGACCTTTGGCCTCGCGCAGCGCCCGCAACTCATCGAACCCTGGAAGCTCACCGGCAGCGATGCCGGAAGTCGATGCAACCGGTTCCTGGCGCGCCTTGCCGACCAACCCGGCAGCCTTGAGCAGTGCCTGGTACTGAGCCCAGGGCAGCACTGCATATTCCGGCTCACCGTCACGGGATATCACTTGAAGATCCATAGAGTCACCTTGTAGTACACGACCGCACACTGATCAGGCTTGATTCATAGGCTGGCATCTTAACAGCGGAACGCTATGGCTTGTGTTCAATCGGTGAGACTTACACCTTACCCCGCTCTTTCTCCAACAGCGCCTGAGTCTTGGGCAACTGCTCGACCACGATGAGTTTCTCGGGCGGTTGCTGCTCGCGCCATGCACGAAAAGCATCCAGTTCGTCGCTCAAGTGCTTGGTGACCCAAGCCAGCACTGCGATGTCATCGAACATACCCAACCCTGGAATCCAGTCAGGAATAGCGTCCAGCGGGCTGAGGAAATACATCAGGCCCGCGACAATGGACAAAATGGCTTTAGGACTGATGCTTCGGTACTCACCACGCCAGTAAGCCAGACACAAGGCCTGGAGCAAACGCAGATCGTCCTTGAGCTTGCCCAGACGATTACCTTCACTGTTGCCCTTGCGTGCGACTGCAAACAACAACCCTGGCAGTCGCCCCGCTGCCAGCAGACGCCGGGCTCCGGGCAGATAACGAATAAAATTCCACGGCGCTTTCATACCCACTCCCGTTCAGCAAAATGTCTTTCGATAAAAGCAGATCCGACGAACCTGCCTGGCCGGTACCACAAGGTTATCCACAATAATTGTGGATAACCTTGTGAACAGTGGCTTTTTTCATGCCTGAACTCCCCGTTATCGGGGGACCACAGTCAAATCGGGCGTTTTTTACTCACAAAAAAAGCTACAAAGGTGTGAAACCGCCCCCACGCTCAAGCGAGTGCCGTTACCTTGCCGGACTGTCGGACAATGCTACTGCGCGCTTCCATGATAGTGGGACTGCCCGAATGGCCAAGCGTTCGGGAAATAAGCCGGACACAAAAACGCCCTGTCGAGACAGGGCGTTTTCTGTAGCCAGGTAGTGCGTTACTTCTTGGCCGGAGCCGAAGCGGCAGGAGCTGCCTCTTCTTCTTCGTCAGCATCAGCACCAGCTGTCGGAGCAGCTGCCGGGTCTTTGATGCCAAGCAACTCAAGGTCAAAGACCAGTACCGAATTTGCCGGGATCGCAGGGCTCGGGCTCTGCGCGCCGTACGCCAGATCACTAGGGATGAAGAGTTTGATCTTCTCGCCTACGTGCATCAGTTGCAGACCTTCGACCCAACCCGGGATAACGCCGCCTACAGGCAGGTCAATCGGGCTGCCGCGTTCAACGGAACTGTCGAAGACCTTGCCGTCAATCAGTTTGCCTTCGTAGTGAACAGTCACAACATCGGTAGGCTTAGGCTGAGCGCCATCCGCTTTCTTGATGATTTGATACTGCAAGCCGGAAGCAGTGGTGACCACGCCATCCTTTTTGCCGTTCTCTTCGAGGAATTTCTTGCCAGCGGCCGATGCCTCTTCGCTCATCTTGGCCAGACGCTCCTCGGAGCGCTTCTGCAGGGCCGAGAAGGCTTCAACCAGCTCTTCGTCTTTGAGTTTCTGATCTTTCTTGCCGACTGCGTCTTCGATACCCAGGGCCACAGCCTTGGAATCCAGATCATCCATACCTTCCTGAGCCAGGCTTTTGCCCATGTTCAGACCGATGCCATAAGACGCTTTTTGTGCCGGAGTTTTCAGCTCTACGGTGCTGGCTTGCTTGTCACAACCTGCGAGTACCAGACCGACCAGGGCAATCGCCGCTGCCAACCGATGCTGTTTCATGCTAATTCCTTGTTCATGCGCCAAAAGGGCAAACGAGTAAAGCCGCGAGCTTATCAGGCCGCCGCGATCAATGGCTACCGGCATGAGAGGGAGAAAACGCCGATAAGTTCAGGTATCCAAAGGTTTTCCCGGCGCGGCACTGGATTGTTCAGTTGCAGTTCAGTTTGTGATTCGCATGGGAAACACGCGGGTTTGCAGCGAAGGGCTCATGACACGGGGCTGACCACCCCGGCATGAGGCCAGCGCTTACTGGTCTGCAGCACGCGCAGGTGCCCGGCTCGTGCCACTGCGCGAACAAAGTCCTGCACATTGATCGTACCTGCGGCGAGTTGCGCCTGGATGGACTCAGCCCCCGAGTACACGCGCGATACGCTTCGTAAAAGCCGAAGCTCCTCGTCGGACCGGCTGGGTGTGTACGCGAGCAGCGCACCATCGGCTGCCGAGAAATAAACTGCCGACATCTCGAAGCCGTAACGAATTGGCGAGCCTTTGGGTCGCTGTGCAGGCTTGTAACGATAACTGAACATGCGATGCAGATCGTCCGGGTCGAAGAAATCACTCACTACTTCACGCCCGCCCTCAGCTACGAGGTTGGCAGATGAAAAATACATGCCGTCAACACGATAGCCATCAGGTAATGCAGGCCGGTAGTAAGCATCGGGGTGAAACGCCGAACAGGGTGCGTAGACCGGAGCGCCATCTTCAAGGATCGGCTCGGCGATCAGGTAAGCGCGCGTTACCGGGTTGAACAGTAGGAAACCGATGATCTGCGAATGAATGCGAGTACCGATCCGGCCGTGCGCGTAACGTGCAGCTTCATCAGCACGGGTAAACGGCACGCTGAGGCTCAGAGGCCTGGGTGGCCATTGCACGGCGCAGCTTGCAGGCGATGTCACAGGAGGCGTGCGAGTGGCGGCATCGTCCGGATAAGGGCGCCAGTCTGTAGACACTTTCCCGACCCGCCCCCACAGACGACTGGGCACTATCACTTCCAGATCCCCGGCACCTGCCAGCAACCGGACCACATCACTGGGCAGCATGGTGAGGTTCTGCAGCGCCTTGTGGATCTGACTGAGTTCACTCAGGTGCGGCATGCCTGGCGGTCCGGCTACGCGCGCGAACAGCGTGTCTTCGGCGGCAGAACGGGACAGCGTGTATTTGATCAAGGAGCCGTCAGGTCCGGAAAGATAAGTCGCCGGACAAACCTCCTGGTCATCGATCGCTGCATAGATGTCGCCCGCTGAAAAACTGTCCGGGTAAGTAACCTTTTCACGCTCCGGCCATTCTTCAAGCCCGGCCTGAAGTGACGGGTGAGAATGGTAAATCGCATAGTCGTCATACCCTTGCGGGTAGAGCACATACCCCTCCTCATCGTTGCGCGGAAAGACTTCGTCGGGGTCAAAGCTGAACCGGCTGCCGTTCATGGGTTCGGTCGCAACGTACTTGCCATCCTTGCGAACCAGAATAAAGCCGCCGTATTCACGGTCACGCCGATTGCCGATCCGCTCATGGGCATAGCGCGCCGCATCATCAGGATGATCGAAAGGCACGCTAAACGCTGGCATGCCGGGATGATGGTCAACGGACCGTTTTTCAATTCTTTTTCTGGGGTGCATCCAAGGCTCCTTGAAAGCCTGACTGATTGAGTCATTAGCGTAAGGAAACTCAGGGTGGCGGGTGACATAGATGAATATGACAACAGGTAGACGCCGCGGCACCCGGCAACATGAAACTAAAGATAATTTTTAACCGTTAACGGATGTGGTTCGATCCGCTGCGTGGGCGAATCTGCCCAGCCCCTGTTTCGATCACCACGACTGGCGATCAGGGCTTATGCAGTTTGTCGTGCTCAGGAACGTATTATGCAATCGAACAATCGTTTTCGCCTGATGCGCTCGACGGCTTGCCAATTGGCAGGCCTTGCAGCCATCACCACAGCAGTCATGTTGCCGGTCAGCTCAGCCTACGCGACCAAGAAGCCACCTATCGTTGTAACCGAGGGCATCAAGGCATACAGGCTGTGCACAGGCCCCGACAATCTGTCACACGTCATCGAAGGCTCGATTGATCAAAAGGCAATGACCGATGTCAACGCCCTGCACTTCAAGGAAACCCCGGCGCACTCGCAATATGACTGGCACGCCGCACCGGAAGAGCAATACGTGATCACCCTTTCAGGCACGCTCGAATTTTCCACCACGGGTGGAGAGAATTTCGTACTGCGCCCAGGGGAAATATTATTGGCACAGGACACCACCGGCCCTGGCCATCGCTGGAAACTGATAGACGACCAGCCGTGGCGACGCGCTTACGTCATTACCAAACCGGGCGACAAGGCTGCATTCGTACCAAAGGACGGAGCTGCTTCGAAGGGCTGCTGACGTCCAGAGCTCAATGCGGGTCTTGCAGCGGGACAACCTGATCCAGACTGGCAAAACGCTCCACCAGAAAATCGATCAGACAACGCACCCTGGCGGACAAATGCAACTGCTGCGGATAGACCGCGTAGACGTCCGCCCGAGTGGGTGTCTGGTCTTCAAGCACCAGACGCAGACGGCCACTGCGCACGTACCGGGCAATGTCCCATTCGGCGCGCAGCAAAATGCCGAACCCTTCCAGCGCCCAGTTCAGCGCGACCTCACCGTCGTTGCAGCCCAATGCGCCATGTACCTTGACGTTCTGCGTACGCCCCCCGTTGCTGAAGCTCCACACCCCGTAGGGTGTTTCGTTCTGACGCAGAAAAATACAATTGTGGTGCTGCAGTTCCGCCAGACGTGTCGGCGTACCGTGCTTTTCCAGATACAGCGGTGATGCGCAGAGCAGACGCCGATTGGATGCGATCTTGCGCGCATGAAAGGCCGCGTCCGGAAGGCTGCCGAAACGAATGCCCAGATCAAAACCATGGGTGGCCAAATCCAGTGGATGGTCACTGATTTCCAGCTGGATCTGAACCTCGGGGTAACGGGCAAAAAAAGCCGCCAGTGCCGGGCCTATATGGCGGCGACCGAAACCCAGTGAAGCGTTGACCCTGATGAGCCCTTTGGGGCTGGCAGAACTGCTGGTGATCAACTGCTCGACTTCATCGATCTGGGTCAGAATCCGCGCCGCATGGCTGAAATACAACTCGCCCTCGGCAGTCAGACTCATGGACCGCGTGGTGCGATTCACCAGGCGTGTGCCGAGCCGCGCTTCCAGAAGGCTCAAGCGTTTGCTGATGGCAGGCGGCGTCACGCCCAGTTCGCGGGCTGTCGCGGCAAGACTGCCCTGCTGAGCCAACAGATGGAAAAACGACAGGTCCTGTGTCTGATTCATTGGTAACTCAAAGTTAATTATGTAGTGATTTCGAGTAACTCATACGTTCCGGTTCACTACATATACTCCTTCCACACCCTGTCGAACAGAGCGTTCGCAGGCACAACAAAAAGCACCGGACAGTGGAGTGGACCATGAGCAGTTACAACATTGCAGCAGTACCCGGCGACGGCATTGGCGTGGAAGTGATCGCCGCAGGTGTTGAAGTCCTGCAGGCGCTGTCGAAAAAATCCGGCTTCGACCTGACCTTCAAACACTTTGACTGGAATTCGGATAACTACCTGAAGAACGGCCACTACATTCCTGAAGGCGGTCTGGCCGAACTCAAGACATTCGATGCGATTTTCTTCGGCGCAGTGGGTGCCTTGAATGTACCCGACCATATTTCCCTGTGGGGTTTGCGCCTGCCGATCTGCCAGGGCTTTGACCAATACGCCAACGTACGTCCAGCGCGCGTTCTGCCTGGCGTAAAGAGCCCGCTGCACAACGGCCACGAGATCGACTGGGTCGTCGTTCGCGAAAACTCCGAGGGCGAGTACTCCGGCAATGGCGGGCGCGTGCATCGTGGTTTGCCAGAGGAAGTCGCAACCGAGGTTTCGGTGTTCACACGGGCCGGTGTAGAGCGCATTCATCGCTTCGCTTTCGAACTGGCGCGCACTCGCCCGCGCAAGCACCTGACCATGGTCACCAAGTCCAACGCGCAGCGCCATGGCATGGTGTTGTGGGACGAGATTTTCTACGAAGTGGCCAAGGACTTCCCGGACGTCAGGATCGACAAGGAGCTGGTGGATGCCGTGACCACGCGCATGGTGCTCAAGCCATCGTCGCTGGATGTCATCGTTGCCACCAACCTGCACGCCGACATCCTTTCCGATCTGGCTGCCGCCCTGTCCGGCAGCCTGGGCATCGCCCCTACCGCGAACCTCAACCCAGGCCGCAACTTCCCGTCGATGTTCGAACCGATTCACGGCTCGGCCTTCGATATCACCGGCAAAGGCGTCGCCAACCCGATTGCAACGCTCTGGACCGCTGCGATGATGCTTGAGCATCTGGGTGAATCGGCAGCGGCCAAGACCCTGATGTCGGCCATCGAGGCGGTCACCGAAAGCGGTCTGCATACCCCGGACCTCGGCGGCACGGCCACCACCAGGCAGGTCACCGACGCGGTACTGCAACTGATCAACCGCTGAGGCGCGTTCGCCAGATCATCGTCGTATCGCGGTACAACGCCACGGAGACCGACCTGCCGAGTCTCCGGGCATTTCCTGACAACAATAAAAACTCAGGACCCGGTCATGAAAAGCATTCTAGGCAAACTGTACGTACAGGTTTTACTCGCGGTCATTCTAGGCGCCATCGTTGGCGTTGTGGCACCGGAAACCGGCGCAGCGCTCAAACCCATCGGCGATGCATTCATCAAGCTGATCAAGATGCTACTCGCACCAGTGATTTTCCTGACAGTGGTGTCCGGCATCGCGCGCATGGAAAACATGAAGGAGCTGGGCCGCGTCGGGTTTTGGGCACTGATCTATTTTGAAGTGGTGTCGACCCTGGCGCTGGTCATTGGTCTGGTCGTGGTGGATGTATTCAAACCCGGTGCCGGGATGAACATTGATGTGGCAACGCTGGACTCTTCCAGCCTGAGCACCTACACCAGCGCGGCGAAGCATTCGTCGTTCATGGACTTTTTGATGGGCATCATTCCCGACACCATCATCGACGCATTCGCCAAGGGCAATATTCTGCAAATCCTGCTGTTCTCGATCCTGCTCGGGATCGCTCTGGCTCAGGTAGGTCCGCGCGCTAAACCTTTTGTCGATGCGCTGGACAGCCTGATGCAGGGCATGTTCAGAATCGTCAACATGGTCATGCGCCTGGCACCGCTCGGCGCATTCGGCGCAATTGCCTTCACCATAGGTAAATATGGTTTCGGTTCGCTGTTTTCTCTGGGCAAACTGATGGCCTGCGTCTACCTGACCTGCGCAGTGTTCGTGATCTTCGTACTCGGGCCGATATGCCGCTACAGCGGGTTCAGCCTCTGGAAATTTCTGCGTTTCATCAAGGAAGAACTGTTCACGGTGCTGGGCACCAGTTCATCTGAATCGGTGCTGCCACAGATGATCTCGAAAATGGAGAAAGCCGGCGTGTCAAAACCGGTTGCAGGAATGATCATTCCATCCGGCCTGACCTTCAACCCGGACGGACAGGCGATCTACTATACAATTGCCGCGATCTTCATCGCCCAGGCGACCAATACGCCACTGACCCTGGCCGACCAGTTGATCGTACTGGTGGTGCTGATGTTCACCTCCAAGGGGTCGGCGGGTGTCACGGGTTCAGGCTTCATCATTCTCGCCGCGACCCTCGCGTCACTTGGCACCATCCCTGTCGCGGGCATGGTGCTGTTACTGGGCGTGGACCGTTTCATGTCCGAAGCGCGGGCGATCACCAATACCATCGGCAACGGCGTCGGCACCATGGCCATCGCCAAATGGGTCGGCGCACTGGACAGCGAAAAGATGCACCGGGCGCTGAATGGCGAGGACGAGCCGAAACAACCCGAGCCTTTGCCCCTGCCGAAAACCGGTCAGGCCAGACCTGCCGCGATCACGGAAGGGATCAGTCCGTCGCCGACCTGAATCAGGCCAATTCGGAAATTTCGATCAGGTTCAGATCAGGATCGCGCACATACACAGAACGAATCGGCCCGGTGGCGCCGGTACGCTCCACCGGACCTTCAACGATAGGCCAGTCCTGCTCCTGCAGGTGTGCGATGACTTGAGCCAGCGGGATGCTGGCAATGAAACACAAGTCCAGCGCACCTGGCACAGGCAGATGGGCCTTGGGCTCGAACTCTTTACCACGCTCATGGACATTGATTTTCTGATTGCCGAAGCGAAACGCCAGTCGGCCCTGGCGAAAGCGTTCAGGGGCCATACCCATGACACGTACGTAAAAATCCTTGCAGGCGTCAACATCAGCAGTGGTCAATACAAGATGGTCCAGATGATCAATCACGGGATCAGCTCCGTTTGGAATAGAGTTCTGTTTACGGCAAAGGCCGCATTTCGGATCAAATGATGCCAAGCCGACGCCATTCGGCGCGAGTGGCTGCGTCTATACCATGTGCTTCGAGAACGGCGTCGGTGTGCTGACCCAGGGTCGGCGCGGGCGTTCTTACCTGGCCCGGCGTGCCTTGAAGTTTAGGCACAATCCCCGGGAGGGTAACGGGCGTGCCGTCATCCAGCGCGCTCTGCAACAACATGTCACGCGCCTGATAATGCGGGTCGCCGGCGATATCGGCAGCGTCGTAGATCTTGCCTGCCGGGATACGCGCCTCGTTGAGTGCAGCAAGAACTTCGTCCATCGAGCGCTCGGCGGTCCAGGTCGAAATGGCAGCATCAATGCGTGCCACATGCCTGACCCGCCCGTCGTTGTGCTCAAGCTCGGGGTCATTGGCCAGATCCATTCGACCGATTTTTTCCATCAACCGGCGGTAGATACTGTCGCCATTACCTGCGATCAGCGCGTACTTGCCATCATTGCAGCGGTAGGCGTTGGTTGGTGCAATGCCTGGCATGCTGCTGCCTGCTGGCTCACGGACAGTACTGAATACCGAATACTCGGGAATCAGGCTTTCCATCACGTTGAACACTGACTCGTACAACGCGACATCTATCTGCTGCCCATCACCGCCATTCTGTTCTCGGTGACGAAGCGCCAGCAGAATGCCGATCACGCCGTGCAACGCTGCAAGTGAATCGCCGATCGACACACCGACACGCACCGGCGTACGCCCTGGCTCGCCCGACAAATGACGCAAACCGCCCATCGCCTCGCCTATTACGCCAAAACCCGGCCTGTCACGGTACGGGCCGGTCTGCCCATAGCCGGAGACGCGCAGCATGATCAGTTTCGGATTGAGGGCATGTAGCTCTTCCCAACTGAGCCCCCAACCCTCAAGTGTAACGGGGCGGAAATTCTCCACCAGCACATCTGCATCACGGATCAGCTGGCGGGCCATCTCCTGCGCCTTTGGTTGACGCAGGTCGAGGGTCACCGACTGCTTGTTGCGCGACTGCACCGCCCACCATACGGAGGTGCCGTTGTGCAGCAAACGCCATTTGCGCAAAGGATCACCGGTCAGCGGCGGCTCGACCTTGATGACCTCGGCACCGAACTCGGCAAGGATCTTCGCCGCAAAAGGTCCGGCAATAAGCTGGCCCAGCTCCACCACCTTGATGCCCTGAAGAGGTAAGTTCATGACACGTCCGTTCTTGTTGGGAATGGATAGATGATCTGCGCAAATGCGGTGGATGGAAAGCCGGAGGTGTTTAACGAGGTTCTGCCCTCGAGAAAGCCCCGCACCCGGTGAGGCTCATTCAATCAGTTGCTGCACGCCAGCTGAAACCCCATGGAAGCGTCACCCGAGGCACCGTCCTTACCGACCATGAGACCTAACACATTGACTTCTTTTGTGGTGGCAGCCCCACCCAACTTGACGTGACCGTAGAACAGCCGTTCATAGTCACTGGTATCAATAGAAGATGCCGAGCAGAAACCAGGCGAGTGTTTGAAGTGGCCCTCATTGAAAATCACTTTATACGTTGCGAAATAGTCGTTCTTACTACTGTAACTTACGGACTTGATCCACGGAGACGACTGAGTAACGACAGTACCGTGCTGATCGATGGTCGCGGTGTGCAGCACAGGCAAGGCCAACGCGCTGACGGAGGCGGCCATGGCCGATGCAGATGGCCCGCGCATGGTCGAAAGCCTGGGCGGAAATAGCTTGGTCGTATGGTTACCAGGATGGCTCGGTAGCTGCCTGTCACACCCCGATGAATGAACGAAGACTTCATCGTTTCAGGAAAGCAGAAAGCAGAAAGCCCGCACAAGGCGGGCTTTCTGTTTGCTTCAAGGAGTTCAAGGGCCTTGAAGCTGAATATGGCGCAGCGGACGGGACTCGAACCCGCGACCCCCGGCGTGACAGGCCGGTATTCTAACCGACTGAACTACCGCTGCGCATAACACTAAAAGCGAGTTTGGTGGGTGATGACGGGATCGAACCGCCGACCCGCTGCTTGTAAGGCAGCTGCTCTCCCAGCTGAGCTAATCACCCTTCACTCTCGGTGTGGCGCGCATTCTACGGAGCGACCTGCACTCTGGCAAGCACTTTTTTAAATAATTTTTATAATCCTTCCAAAGGCTTACAAACGCTCTGTGCAGGGTTGGCCGCAGCCGCCGAGGAGCGAATAATGCCCGCCTTTGTATAGAAAGAGAGACTCACCTCATGTGGTTCAAAAACCTGCTTGTCTATCGCCTGACCCAGGACGTGCCTTTCGATGCCGAAGCGCTGGAGACAGCACTGGCAACCAAACCGGCTCGTGCCTGCGCCAGCCAGGAGGTGGCCACCTATGGTTTCGTCGCTCCTTTCGGCAAGGGCGAGGACGCTCCATTGGTACACATCAGCCAGGACTTCCTGCTGATTGCTGCACGCAAGGAAGAGCGCATTCTGCCGGGCAGCGTTGTACGCGACGCGCTCAAGGAAAAGGTCGACGAGATCGAAGCCGAGCAGATGCGCAAGGTCTACAAGAAGGAACGTGATCAGCTCAAGGATGAAATCATCCAGGCCTTTCTGCCGCGTGCGTTTATCCGCCGCTCCGCGACCTTCGCTGCCATCGCGCCAAAGCAGGGCCTGATTCTGGTCAACGCCTCCAGCCCGAAACGCGCCGAAGACCTGCTGTCGACCCTGCGTGAAGTGATCGGCTCGTTGCCGGTACGTCCGCTGACCGTCAAGGTTTCGCCAAGTGCGACCATGACCGACTGGGTCAAGACCCAGAAAGCGGCCGACAACTTCTTCGTGCTGGACGAGTGCGAACTGCGCGACACCCACGAAGACGGCGGCATCGTACGTTGCAAGCGTCAGGACCTGACCAGCGACGAAATTCAGCTGCACTTGAACACCGGCAAGGTCGTCACCCAGCTGTCGCTGGCCTGGCAGGACAAGCTGTCGTTCGTGCTGGACGACAAGCTGGTGGTCAAGCGCCTGAAGTTCGAAGACCTGCTGCAGGATCAGGCGGAACAGGACGGTGGCGACGAGGCACTGGGCCAGCTGGACGCCAGCTTCACACTGATGATGTTGACCTTCGGCGAGTTCCTGCCGGAACTGTTCGACGCGCTGGGCGGCGAGGAAATCCCGCAGGGGATCTGATCCCCGCCCGTCGCTGCCTGCAACACCGCGCCGTCCTGTGAGACGGCGCGTTCATTTCACACAGGTTTTTTTTACAGGAGGGAGCACCCCATGCGTGCGTTGGCAGCCTTGAGTCGGTTTGTCGGTAACACCTTTGCTTATTGGGTGCTGCTGTTCGCCATCCTGGCGTTTCTGTTCCCGCAGGCCTTTATCGGTCTGAAAAGCTGGATCGTACCGCTGCTGGGTCTGGTAATGTTCGGCATGGGTCTTACCTTGAAGCTGGAAGACTTCTCTGAGGTGGCGCGAAACCCGTGGCGCGTTGCGCTGGGGGTGGTCGCGCACTTTGTGATCATGCCCGGCGTGGCCTGGTTGCTGTGTCAGGTGTTTCAACTGCCGCCGGAAATCGCTGTGGGTGTGATTCTGGTCGGCTGCTGCCCGAGCGGTACGTCATCCAACGTCATGGCCTGGCTGGCCAAAGGTGATCTGGCGCTGGCGGTGGCAATCGCGGCGGTGACCACCCTGCTCGCCCCGCTGCTGACCCCGACCCTGATCTGGTTACTGGCGTCGGCGTGGCTGCCGGTGTCCTTCCTCGATATGTTCTGGTCGATTCTGCAACTGGTCATGCTGCCGATCGTGCTCGGTGTGGTTGCACAGCGTCTGCTGGGCGCACGGGTCAGCTACGCCGTGGACGTGCTGCCGCTGGTCTCGGTGGTGAGCATCGTGATGATCGTCTGCGCCGTAGTTGCCGCCAGCCAGGCGAAAATCGCCGAATCGGGCTTGTTGATCATGGCCGTGGTGATCCTCCATAACACCTTCGGCTTTTTGCTGGGTTATTTCACCGGCAAGGTCTTCAAGCTGCCATTGGCGCAACGCAAGTCACTGGCGCTGGAAGTCGGCATGCAGAACTCCGGCCTGGGCGCTGCGCTGGCCAGCGCACATTTCTCGCCGTTGGCGGCGGTGCCGAGCGCGCTGTTCAGCGTCTGGCACAACATTTCCGGTGCGTTGCTATCGACGTATTTCAGGAAGATGCCGGAGGAAGAAACCAAACCGGGCCTTTGATCAGCGGCGGCACCTGAAGGTGACGCAGAGCGTCACGAAATGCATGCCTACGAGCATTGGCACGGTAGTCATATCGTGCCAATTCAGCGCGGAGCGCTTATTGCACCTTCCCTCTCAGTGCCTTCACCTCTTCACGCACATCCACCGGCGTTGCAACATCTGCTGCAATGGGCGAACCCGCGACCAGCACCACACGCGACCAGAGGCGACGGAACAGGGTCTTGCTCGGGTCACGGCTGAAAAAGCTGCCCCACAACCCTTGTAGTGCCAGCGGAATGACCGGCACCGGGGTTTCCTCAATGATGCGGCTCATGCCGCTCTTGAAGCCGCTGATCTCGCCGTCGGTGGTCAGCTTGCCTTCCGGGAAGATGCACACCAGCTCGCCTTCCGCGAGGTACTGAGCGATGCGCTTGAACGATTGCTCGTAGATGTCCATGTCCTCGTTGCGCCCGGCAATCGGGATGGTCCCAGCCGTGCGGAAGATAAAGTTGAGGACCGGCAACTGGTAGATCTTGTAGTACATAACAAAACGGATCGGCCGCCGCACTGCACCGGCAATCAGCAACGCATCGACAAAGGACACATGGTTGCAGACCAGCAGCGCTGCGCCCTCATCTGGTATCCGGTTCAAATCGCGATGCTCGACGCGGTACATGGAATGGCCCAGCAGCCAGATCATGAAGCGCATGGTGAACTCGGGGACGATTTTGAAGATGTAGATATTGACGGCGATGTTCATCAGCGACACCGCCAGAAACAGCTGCGGAATCGACAGTTTGGCGAAGCTCAGCAGCAGGATCGAAACAATCGCCGAAACCACCATGAACAGCGCGTTGAGGATGTTGTTGGCAGCAATGACCCGTGAGCGCTCTTTCACCGGTGTTCGCGATTGGATCAGGGCGTACAACGGCACGATATAGAAGCCGCCGAACACGCCAATGCCCAAAATATCGAACAACACCAGCCAGCCCTGCCCGTAGGAAAGGACCGCCAGCCAGTCGTTGGCCTGCACGTTCTGCGGGAAACCACCGGAATGCCACCACAGCAACAGACCGAAAATCGTCAGCCCCATCGAGCCAAACGGCACCAGCCCGATCTCGACCTTATGCCCGGATAACCGCTCGCAAAGCAGCGAGCCCAGCGCGATGCCAATGGAGAACACGGTCAGGATCAGCGTGACGACCGTTTCGTCGCCGTACATCCACTCTTTGGCGTAAGCGGGGATCTGCGTCAGGTAGATAGCACCGACAAACCAGAACCACGAGTTGCCGACAATCGAGCGCGAGACTGCGGGCGTCTGTCCAAGCCCCATGCGCAGGGTCGCCCATGACTGGGTGAAAATATTCCAGTTGAGTTTCATCTCGGGCGAGGCGGCAGTCGCGCGCGGAATACCGAAGCTGGCAACGAACCCCAGGCAGGCGACCAGCACGATAGCGGCCGCAACAACCCAGGCATAGTGCGCAGAAGACATCATCACGCCAGCACTGATGGTGCCGGCCAGAATCGCCAGAAAGGTGCCCATCTCGACCAGCGCGTTGCCGCCGACCAGTTCGCTCTCGCGCAGGTGCTGAGGCAGGATCGAATATTTGACCGGCCCGAACAGCGCCGAATGCGTGCCCATGGCGAACAGCGCCGCCAGCATCAATTCAAGGTGATCGAACAGAAAGCCCGCAGCCCCGACCGCCATGATGACGATCTCGCCGAACTTGATAATGCGGATCAGCGTGTCCTTGGGGTACTTCTCGCCGAACTGCCCGGCCAGCGCCGAGAACAGGAAGAACGGCAGGATGAACAGCAAGGCACACAGATTGACATAGATCGAACGATCCCCGTCGATGCTCAGCTTATAGAGGATGGCGAGGATCAATGACTGCTTGAAAATATTGTCATTGAACGCCCCGAGGGACTGCGTGATGAAAAACGGCAGGAAACGGCGTTTCCCGAGCAAGCTGAATTGTGACTGTTGGCTCATCGTCCGTGGTCCTGAGAGGCTAGGGTGAACTGACGTAGCCGCCAATCCGAGGCACATTGAAGACGTAACGCTGCCGAATGTCGATAGGACATTTCTTTTTACAAAACACCCCGCACCTTTTTTCATCGTTACTAGCGTTTGCGTAACAGCTGCGACACCCCGCCACGCTCGACCTTGGTCGACAAAGACGAAGCGCGGCCATCGTGCGAGACTGCGCGCTATCGATACGGTGTGGAATTTCATATGTCGCTGTCCAGCGGGCTGATTGCGGCCGTTGCCCTTACCTACATGGCCATCATGTTCGCCATCGCCTTTTACGGCGACCGGTACAGCGCATCGCTGCGCCCGACCATGCGCGCCTGGGTCTACAGCCTGTCGCTGGCGGTGTATTGCACCAGCTGGACGTTTTTCGGTGCGGTGGGTCAGGCCGCTGAACAGCTGTGGTCGTTCCTGCCGATTTATCTGGGGCCTATCGTGCTGATGGTGCTGGCACCCTGGGTGCTGCAGAAGATGGTGCTGATCAGCAAGCAGGAGAACATCACCTCCATTGCCGACTTCATCGCGGCACGCTACGGCAAGTCCCAGTCACTGGCGGTCATGGTCGCGCTGATTTGCCTGATCGGCATGCTGCCGTATATCGCGCTGCAACTGAAAGGCATCGTGCTGGGCGTGAATATCCTGATCGGTGCCGTGGCTGATTCCACCGGCACCCGCGCTCAGGACACCGCGCTGGTGGTGTCGCTGATTCTGGCGTTGTTCACCATCGTCTTCGGCGCACGCAATCTGGATGTGACTGAACACCATCGCGGTATGGTGCTGGCTATTGCTTTCGAAGCGCTGGTCAAGCTGTTCGCGTTCATGGCAGTCGGCGTGTTTGTCACGTTCGGCCTGTACGACGGATTCGACGACCTGTTCAATCAGGCCAAACTTGCGCCACGCCTCGAGGAATACTGGCAAGACACGATCAACTGGCCGTCGATGTTCGTGCAGACCGGTGTGGCGATGATGGCGATTGTCTGCCTGCCGCGACAGTTTCACGTCACGGTGGTCGAAAACATCGAGCCTCAGGACCTGAATCTCGCCAAATGGGTGTTCCCGGCCTATCTGGCACTGGCGGCATTGTTCGTCGTGCCGATTGCGCTAGCCGGACAAATGCTGCTGCCCGCGTCCATGCTGCCCGACTCGTTCGTGATCAGTCTGCCACTGGCGCACGCTCACCCGTCACTCGCCCTGCTGGCCTTCATCGGCGGCGCATCGGCGGCAACCGGTATGGTGATCGTCGCCTGCGTGGCGCTGTCGACGATGATATCCAACGACATGCTGCTGCCCTGGCTGTTAAGGCGCAAAAACACCGAGCGGCCGTTCGAAGCGTTTCGTCACTGGATGCTCTCGGTAAGGCGCATCAGCATTGTGATGATTCTCCTGCTGGCCTATGTCAGCTACCGGATGCTGGGCTCAACGGCCAGCCTGGCGACTATCGGGCAGATTGCCTTCGCCGCGATCACCCAGTTGGCACCGGCCATGTTCGGTGCGCTGTACTGGAAGCAGGCTAACCGGCGTGGTGTCTTTGCAGGCCTGGCGGCGGGGATCTTCATCTGGTTCTACACCTTAGTATTGCCGGTCGCGGCGCATGGCATGGGCTGGTCGCTGAGCAATTTCCCGCTACTGTCCTGGCTGCACAGCAACCCGTTCGACCTGCCGATCTCACCGATGACTCAGGGCGTGGTGCTGTCGATGGCCGGCAACTGCACGCTGTTCGCCTGGGTGTCGATGTTGTCGCGCACCCGAGTGGCGGAGCACTGGCAGGCAGGTCGTTTCATTGGCCAGGAAACCCAGGGGCGCGACTTCAGCCGACCGCTGCTCGCCGTCCAGATAGAAGACCTGCTCAACCTCTCGGCGCGCTTTGTTGGTGAAGACCGGGCGCGTCAGAGCTTCATTCGCTTCGCCAACAGACAAGGCAAGGGTTTCAACCCCAGTTTGAATGCCAACGGAGAGTGGATCGCGCACACCGAGCGGCTGCTGGCTGGCGTGCTCGGCACTTCCTCGACCCGCGCCGTGGTCAAGGCTGCTATTGAAGGGCGCGACATGCAGCTGGAAGACGTCGTACGCATCGCCGACGAAGCGTCCGAAGTCTTGCAGTTCAACCGTGCGCTGTTGCAGGGGGCCATCGAAAACATTACCCAGGGCATCAGTGTGGTGGATCAGTCCTTGAGGCTGGTGGCCTGGAATCGCCGCTACCTCGAGCTGTTCAATTACCCCGAAGGCCTGATTGGCGTCGGCCGGCCGATTGCCGACATCATTCGCTACAACGCCGAACGTGGGCTGTGCGGGCCGGGTGAGGCCGAAGTGCATGTAGCGCGACGCCTGCACTGGATGCGTCAGGGCCGCGCGCACACCTCGGAGCGGCTGTTCCCCAACGGGCAGGTGATCGAGCTGATCGGCAATCCGATGCCCGGCGGCGGTTTCGTCATGAGTTTCACCGACATCACCGCGTTTCGTGCCGCCGAACAGGCCCTCAAAGGCGTCAATGAAAGCCTTGAGCAGCGTGTCGCCGCACGTACCCATGAGTTGTCGCAGCTCAATCAGGCGCTGACCGAGGCCAAGGGCACCGCCGAAGCCGCCAACGAATCGAAAACCCGCTTTCTGGCCGCCGTCAGCCATGACCTGATGCAGCCGCTGAATGCTGCAAGGCTGTTTTCTGCTGCGCTGTCGCATCAGCAGGACGGAATTTCCAGCGACGCCCAGCAATTGGTCCAGCATCTGGACAGCTCGTTGCGTTCTGCCGAAGACCTGATCAGCGACCTGCTGGACATCTCGCGCCTGGAAAACGGCAAGATCACCCCGGACCGCCAACCATTCCCGCTCAACGCGCTGTTTGACACCCTGGGCGCCGAATTCAAAGCGCTGGCCCAGGAGCAAGGTCTGAATTTTCGTGTCAGAGGCACTTCACTGCGCGTCGACAGCGACATCAAGCTATTGCGCCGGGTCCTGCAAAACTTCCTGACCAATGCTTTCCGCTATGCCAAAGGCCCTATTCTGCTGGGTGTCAGGCGTTACGGCGACAGCCTGAGCCTTGAGGTCTGGGACCGCGGGCCGGGCATCCCCGAAGACAAGCGCCAGGTGATCTTCGAAGAATTCAAACGCCTCGACAGCCACAAGACTCACGCAGCGAAGGGGCTGGGCCTGGGGCTGGCTATTGCCGATGGTTTGTGTCGCATTCTCGAGCACCCTTTGCAGGTGCGTTCGTGGCTTGGCAAAGGCAGCGTTTTCAGCGTGCGGGTGCCACTGGCAGCAGCCCCGGCGACAATGCCCGACACGCTGCCGGATGTCAGCCGACCCGCGCTGAACGGCACGCAGGTGCTGTGTGTCGACAATGAAGACAGCATCCTGATCGGCATGAACAGCCTGCTATCACGCTGGGGTTGTCAGGTGTGGACCGCTCGCAGTCGTCAGGAATGCGAAGCACTGCTGAACAATGGCGTCAGGCCGCAGATTGCGTTGGTGGATTACCATCTGGATGAGGGAGAGACCGGCACTGAGCTGATGGCCTGGCTAAGAACACGCCTGGGGCAACCAGTGCCGGGCGTGCTGATCAGCGCCGATGGTCGTCCGGAGTTGATCGCTCAGGTGCACGCAGCAGGACTCGATTATCTGCCAAAACCGGTCAAGCCTGCAGCGCTGCGAGCGCTGCTGAGCCGGCATGTGAATCTGGACTGAGAAAGGGCTGACGGTTGTTCGCCGTGACCGCGGACAACCGGATCAAAGCGGTTGCTTAACCAAACAACCAGTAGCCCAGCAATGTCAGCACCACTACCGCCAGCACAGGCCGCAAAACGCGGTAAGCCTTGGGGTTGGCGCGCTTGAACTGCTTGACCTTGCCACTGAAGACGTCGCTGAAGCGCTTGCTGAACGCATACGCCTGATTGATCCCGCCGACCCGCTCGTCGTCCAGATTCTGCGGCGCGGTTGCGCGGCCCAGAAACGCACTGACGCTGCGGTTCACACGCGTCATGAAGCGGTTGGTCAGCGGACGCTCGACGTCACAGAACAGAATCACCCGGGTCTGCGGCGTTTCATTCTTGACCCAGTGCACGTAGGTCTCGTCGAACATCACGTCCTGGCCGTCACGCCAGGCGTATTCCTTGCCATCGACAAAGATCCGGCAGTCATCGGAGTTCGGCGTGGACAGCCCCAGGTGATAACGCAGGGAACCGGCAAACGGATCGCGGTGCGGATTGAGGTGGCTGCCGCCCGGCAACAGCGCGAACATCGCGCCTTTGACGTTGGGAATGCTGTTGACCAACTCAACGGTCTTCGGGCAAAGCGCTTCGGCAGATGGCAGTGCCTTGTCATACCATTTCAGATAAAAACGCTTCCAGCCCTTCTTGAAGAACGAGCCGAAACCGGCGTCGTTATTCTTCTCGGCCGCACGAATGTAGCCTTCATCGAACAGGTGCATGGCTTCGTCGCGAATGGTTTCCCAGTTGTCCTTGAGGATATCCAGCTCAGGGAATTTGCTGCGATCCAGATACGGCTCGGAGGGCACACGGGAAAACAGGTACATCAGTGCGTTGTAAGGCGCGAACAATGCCGAATGGTTGACGAACTGCCGCAACAGGGGCAGCCGGGCCCGACCGCGCAAATGAACGTACAGCGTGCTGCCCAGAAACAGCATCAGGATCGATGCCTTGGCAACAAATGAAAGGGTCATGAAGCTCTCCTTGAAGCGGGCAGATAACGCCAAACGTCACGCGGGCAGTACTGATGCATGATTCTGAATGAAGGACCGCAAGCACCGGACGAACAGAGATAATCGTCCGGTGACGCGTAAGCTGACCATCATAAACCCTTGCGTTGCCCGCATGAAGTGCACACTTGCGAAGATGTGTTACTGGGAAAGCTCCTGATCGGTAAACAGGTCGCTGAACAGCATGCTGGACAGGTAACGTTCGCCAGAGTCAGGCAGGATCACCACGATAGTCTTGCCCTGCATCTCCGGTTTTTCAGCCAGACGGACGGCTGCCGCCATGGCTGCTCCGCAAGAGATACCGCAAAGGATGCCCTCTTCCTGCATCAAGCGCCGCGCCATGGCCTTGGATTCCTCATCGGTGACACGCTCTACGCGGTCCACAATCGACAGATCGAGGTTTTTCGGAATGAAACCGGCACCGATGCCTTGAATCTTGTGCGGGCTGGGTTTGATCTCTTCACCGGCCATCGCCTGGGTGATAATCGGCGAACCGTCTGGCTCGACCGCAACCGACAGGATCGGCTTGCCTGCGGTGTGCTTGATATAGCGGGAAATACCGGTGATAGTCCCGCCAGTCCCGACGCCTGCCACCAGTACGTCGATAGCGCCGTCGGTGTCCGCCCAGATTTCAGGGCCGGTGGTCTTTTCATGGATGGCCGGGTTGGCCGGGTTCTCGAACTGTGCGGGCATGAAATATTTTTCCGGATCGCCCGCCAGCAGCTCTTCTGCCTTGGCAATCGCGCCTTTCATCCCCTTTGCCGGTTCAGTCAACACCAGTTCGGCACCCAACGCCTTGAGTACCTTGCGACGTTCTATGCTCATGGAAGCGGGCATGGTGAGCATCAATTTGTAACCACGGGCGGCGGCAACGAATGCCAGGCCAATCCCGGTATTGCCCGAGGTCGGTTCGACGATGGTCATGCCGGGCTTGAGTTTGCCGCTGCTTTCAGCGTCCCAGATCATGTTGGCGCCGATACGGCACTTGACGGAGTAGCCCGGATTACGCCCCTCGATCTTGGCCAGAATCGTGACACCGCGTGGCGCAATACGATTGATCTGCACCAGCGGCGTATTACCGATGGAATGGGCGTTATCAGCGTAGATACGGCTCATGAAAGTGTCCTTGTGCACATCGGTTAAAGACCCAAAGCCTATGCCGCCAGCCCTGGGGCGTCCAGTCTGACCGAACGGATGACCGCGTGCGTAGTCAATCCCTCATTGAAACAGGAGACTCATGTCATGAAACGTCGCTACAGCTGGCCGCTATGGACCCTGGCCGCTCTGGTAGTTCTGCTGATCGCGATCAATATCGCCTTGCCCTATCTGGTGCGCGACTATCTGAACGACAAACTGGCCGACATGGGCGACTACCGAGGTGAGATCACCGACGTAGACCTCGCACTATGGCGAGGGGCTTACCGGATCAAGGGACTGAAGATCGTCAAGACCGATGGCAAGGTCCCGGTGCCCTTTTTCGACGCACCGATGATCGAACTGGCTGTCAGCTGGCATTCACTCTGGTATGACCATGCAGTGGTGGCGAAAGCCCTCTTCACCGACCCGCAGATCAACTTCGTGGACGGCGGCAGCAAACAGAACTCGCAGACCGGTCAGGGCACCGACTGGCGTACCCAGATGGACAAGCTGCTGCCCATCACCCTCAACGAATTGCGCATCGATAACGGGCGCATCACGTTCAATAACTTCAACTCCACGCCCAAGGTCAAAATCGAGGCGGATCAGGTCAATGCCAGCATCTATAACCTGACCAACGTGGTCGACGTGGAAGGCAACCGCGATGCCGAGTTCAAGGGCAAGGCACGTCTGCTGGGCCATGCCGATCTGGAGAGCACCGCCAGATTCGATCCGTTCAGCAACTTTGAAGATTTCGACTTCAAACTGCGCGCCACCGGCATTCAGCTCAAGAAGCTCAACGACTTCTCGTCGGCGTATGGCAAGTTCGATTTCAACGCCGGCGATGGCGATGTGGTGATTGAAGCGCAGGCCGACAAAGGCCAGCTCAAGGGCTATATAAAGCCGCTGCTGCGCAACGTGGACGTGTTCAACTGGCAGCAGGACGTCGAGAACAAGGACAAGGGCGTTTTCCGCTCGATCTGGGAAGCGCTGGTCGGCACCAGCGAAACCGTATTGAAAAACCAGCGGGAAAACCAGTTCGCCACCCGTGTCGATCTGAGCGGCAGCGTCCATCAGCAGGACATCAGCGGCTTCCAGGCGTTTCTGCAGATCCTGCGCAATGCTTTCGTGCAGGCATTCAATGCGCGTTATGAGAGCAGCAAGGGGTCTTAGTGGTCCTTTTTATCCACGGAATAAACACCCCGCTCCTCGGCGGCATGTGCCTGTTGCTGCAATGCATCCCAGCCCAGGCAAGCCAGCGCAAGGGTACGTGGCGTAGCTTCGCGAGAGTTGCTGTAGCGAGTGATGCTGCGAGGGCTGACACCCAATGCCTGTGCGGCCTTAGCCAAGGGCAAACCCGTGCGGGCACGCCACCCGATGAAAATACGCGTGTTTTCGTCGGTGGCAGCTTGAGCCTGAGCGTCGAGATACAGGGTATCCGCACCGATCTGGATATCCAGTTCAGGCCATTCAACCGTCCAGCCATCATCGCCCACTTGGGCGTGGGCAAAGGCTTCAGCAGCAATCAGGGGTCGTAACCCCGGAAAAGCCTGCACATCAGCGCTCATGTCGAGGACGAATTGTTGATCGTCGATGAATGTCAGGGCCAGCCGGTATCCGGACTGCGCCTGAACATCCCTGAGCCGGGGTCGTTTCATGGATGCCATCGTTTCCACTCCTCCATCAGTTCGTCGCGGTGAATTCGTATCCATTCGAGAGCTTCCTTAAGCACAACAGTCGGGGCATGTCCGCGCATGGGCTCTACGAGCTCAAGGCAAATCAGTACATCCAGACCACCACCGGTCAGATGCACATGCGGCGGCAGGTGGTCTTTTTCCCTCAACTGAATCCTGTATTTATCCCTGAATCTGTATTTAGTCGACATGAAGCGTATGGTATAGCCAAATTAGCCATACCAAAAGCAGCGTTACAATTTCGACCCGGTCACTGCGTGACGCCCCATTCAAGAACTGAATGAGGCGTCTGCGTTCACAGCCGTCCGGAAGCCACGTTATAGTTCCGGCATTGCTTGCCCCTGTTACGGTGTGCGCGCCGACAGGCTGCGCCTACCCACGTGAAAAGGATTGATCATGAAGTTCGAAGGCACCCCGGCATACGTCGCCACTGACGATCTCAAGCTGGCGGTCAACGCGGCAATCACGCTGGAGCGTCCGCTGTTGGTCAAGGGCGAGCCCGGCACCGGCAAGACCATGCTGGCCGAGCAACTGGCCGAGTCCTTTGGCGCGAAGCTGATCACCTGGCACATCAAGTCCACCACCAAGGCACATCAGGGCCTTTACGAATACGATGCCGTCAGCCGTCTGCGTGACTCTCAGTTGGGCGTGGACAAAGTCCACGACGTACGTAACTACCTGAAAAAGGGCAAGCTCTGGGAAGCCTTCGAGTCCGATGAGCGGGTCATTTTGCTGATCGACGAGATCGACAAGGCCGACATCGAGTTCCCCAACGACCTGTTGCAGGAACTCGACAAGATGGAGTTCTACGTCTACGAAATCGATGAAACGATCAAGGCCAAAAAGCGCCCGATCATCATCATTACCTCCAAC
The DNA here is from genome assembly GCF_058129925.1 of Pseudomonas sp. Pme6b. Classification (NCBI taxonomy): domain Bacteria; kingdom Pseudomonadati; phylum Pseudomonadota; class Gammaproteobacteria; order Pseudomonadales; family Pseudomonadaceae; genus Pseudomonas; species Pseudomonas sp. Pme6b. The sequence continues at coordinate 1,974,226 of NZ_CM176704.1, read as the reverse complement.
AACGAAAAGGAATTGCCGGACGCCTTCCTGCGTCGCTGCTTCTTCCACTACATCGCCTTCCCGGACCGTGCCACGCTGCAACGCATCGTCGACGTGCATTACCCGGACATCAAGAAAGACCTGGTGAGTGAAGCGCTGGACGTGTTCTTCGACGTGCGCAAAGTGCCTGGCCTGAAGAAGAAGCCTTCCACGTCCGAGCTGGTGGACTGGCTGAAGCTGCTGATGGCCGACAACATCGGTGAAGCCGTGCTGCGTGAGCGCGACCCGACCAAGGCGATCCCGCCGCTGGCCGGGGCGCTGGTCAAGAACGAACAGGATGTGCATTTGTTGGAGCGTCTGGCGTTCATGAGCCGCCGCGGCAACCGTTGAGCGCCTTCATCCACCCCGTTACGTAAAAGGGCGACAGCCATGCTGCTCAACCTGTTCAACGAAATGCGCGCGGCCAGAGTGCCGGTGTCTCTGCGTGAATTGCTGGACCTGATCAATGCGCTGAAACAGCGGGTTATCTTTGCCGATATCGATGAGTTCTACTTTCTTGCGCGCACGATTCTGGTCAAGGACGAGCGTCATTTCGACAAATTCGACCGGGCCTTCGGTGCGTATTTCAAAGGTCTGGAAAATCTCGACGATCATTTGCAGGCATTGATCCCCGAAGACTGGCTGCGCAAAGAGTTCGAGCGCTCGTTGAGTGACGAGGAACGCGCGCAGATTCAGTCCCTCGGCGGCCTCGACAAGCTGATCGAGGAATTCAAGAAGCGTCTGGAAGAACAGAAGGAACGCCACGCCGGTGGCAACAAATGGATCGGCACAGGGGGCACCAGCCCTTTCGGCTCGGGGGGCTATAACCCTGAAGGCATTCGTGTCGGCGACGCAGGGGAACGCAAGGGCAAGGCAGTCAAGGTGTGGGATCAGCGCGAATATAAAAACCTGGACGATCAGGTCGAGCTGGGTACGCGCAACATCAAGGTGGCCCTGCGCCGTCTGCGCAAGTTTGCCCGCCAGGGCGCTGCGGATGAACTGGACATCGACGGCACCATTGATCACACCGCTCGCGATGCGGGCCTGCTGAACATTCAGATGCGCCCTGAGCGGCGCAACACCATCAAATTATTGCTGCTGTTCGACATCGGCGGTTCGATGGACGCGCACGTCAAGATCTGCGAAGAGCTGTTCTCGGCCTGCAAGACCGAGTTCAAGCATATGGAGTATTTCTACTTCCATAATTTCATCTACGAATCGGTGTGGAAGAACAATCTGCGCCGCAGCTCGGAGCGAACCGCCACTCAAGACCTGCTGCACAAGTACGGCGCAGACTACAAAGTGATTTTCATCGGCGACGCTTCGATGGCACCGTATGAAATCACCCAGCCCGGTGGCAGCGTCGAACACTGGAATGAAGAAGCAGGCTATGTATGGATGCAGCGCTTCATAGCCAAATTCAAGAAGATCATCTGGATCAATCCCTATCCGAAAGATGCCTGGGACTACACCACGTCCACGCATATCGTGCGCGACCTGATTGAAGGACAGATGTACCCGCTAACCCTGCGCGGCCTGGAGGAAGGCATGCGTCATCTGGCGAAATAAGCATGACGGGCGCGTGCTGACTCTACGCAACGCCCGTTCTCGTTATTACCCTCTCCAGCGATCAGCGCCAGTCCCGCTCAAGTTGCGGCTTGCGTCGTCCACCGTGGATCACCCAGCCGAGTAACAGCCCGACGCTTTCCACCACAAGAGCCAGCAGCAATGCACTGATGATGCCCCAGGCAATGACTTCGGGGGCCAGCAGGACTTGCCACGTATAACCGTTGAACGTTTCCCGGCGAATATCCGCATCGGCAGACGTGACGACGAACAGGGCTTTGGAATACCACGGCCCCTGGAGTCCGAGCCACTGACGCTCAAGGATATGGGTACGGCTCATCAACGTATCGATGTTGTCCGCATCGGCTCGGAAAACCGGGTCTTCGCTGCTGCGATAGTGCTGGATCAGCGCCTGTATATCGCCCTTGAAGAACTGCTGCGCAGTTGCGGTGTAGCCCTTGACGGCCTGTTGCGCCTCGATCAGATGCGCTTCGACACGCTTGCTGTAATCACTGATGAATCCGGGGATCTGTACCCCGAACAGCAGGCCTGTGGTGAACAGGACCAATCGCAGATAACTTCGCAGCATCAATATCCCTCTCCTTTTTTATCCAGTATGCCGGTGGAGGCGCTGTTACTGCACTGCTGTCTCGACCGAGCCTTGCGCCACGCACTCACCCTTGCGCCACAGGCTCCACTGGCCCGGTTCATAGCGCTTCCAGTTTTCGTTCTCGGTCAATGGCTCGGTGGCGATCACAGTCACCACGTCGTGCGGCGTTGTTTCAGCCTGAAAATCGACAATCACGTCGACATCTTTCAACCTTGCCGGGCCGAACGGCGCGCGCCGGGTGATCTGAACCAGTTTGGTACTGCAAAAGCAAAACAGCCAGTCGCCATCGCTCAACAGGCAGTTGAACACGCCTTTACTACGGTATTCAGTGCAGGCCTGGATCAGCGAAGGCAGTAATTGCTCGACCTCAACCGGCTCGGGAAAGGCTTCGCGAACGCGATTGAGCAGGTCGCAGAATGCAGCTTCGCTGTCGGTATCGCCCACCGGCCTGTAAAAGGTGGCAACGGGGGTGAAATCGGCTAGCTGGCCATTGTGCGCAAAGCACCAGTTGCGGCCCCAGAGTTCACGCACGAAAGGATGTGTGTTGGACAGACAGACCTTGCCGACGTTGGCCTGACGAATATGGCCAATCACCACTTCGCTTTTGATCGGATAGCGCTGCACCAGTTGCGCAACTTCAGATTCACTGCTGGCTGCGGGGTCCTGGAACAAGCGCAGGCCGCGACCCTCGTAGAAGGCAATGCCCCAGCCATCGCGATGCGGACCAGTACGCCCGCCACGCTGCATCAGCCCGGTAAAGCTGAAGACTATGTCGGTCGGGACATTGGCGCTCATGCCCAGTAGTTCACACATGCTCAGGTTCTCGCTTCAAGACGTTTTGCAGCAGGTCATGCGCCGACAATGACGGCGCATGCCAACGAAGCGGGATCTACAACCGCGGTTCGACTCGCGCAGCCCTGGTCGGAGGAAGCGGCGCAGCGGATTTGCGAGGGTAGTGATCGTCCTCGGCAAACGGCTCATCAGTGGGGTCTGTGTCGGCAGGCTGAGCGACAGTCCGGGGCTGGCGAGCCTTGCGGCTGCGCTCGATCGGCCAGCGGATGAGCACGAACAGCGCGTACGCAGCGAAGGCGAACATGCCATACATGGCCAGATCCGACACAGCGGTCCAGACATTGCTGCCGACCTTGAACATCAGGTCGAGCGCGGTGATCGCCACGGCTGGCGCCATCGCATCCTTGGCAGGGTCGACCATGGTCGGCGTAAACAGCAGCACCGCGACTGCTACCAGCAACGGTTCCTTGAGATAACGCCACATCCAGCGGGTCATCAGGAACCATACCAGCAGGCAACCCAACGCGGCGAAGGCGTAGACGCTCCAGGCGATCAGATAGTCGTTTTCGGTCATGACGTCCGTGGTAAGGCAGGTAAAGAGGCGCTTATGATAACGGCTTTTGCCTGACGCGGCTTGCCTCGCTTCAGTAATCGGTTCAGCGTGTACCGAATTTCCATGATTGATGCCTAAACAGAGAGCCCAGCATGTCCTTCTCGAATGCAACCTCCAGCGCCCCGATTGCTCGCAAGGCCGACGGTTCCGATCCCTATGCCTGGCTACAGAACCGCGACACTGACGAGGTGCTCGACTACCTCAAGGCGGAAAACGCCTGGCAGGAGCAGCAACTGGCAGAGCAGACCGGGTTGCGCGAAAACCTGTTTCAGGAGATCAAGGGCCGTATCCTTGAAACCGATCTGTCACTGCCCTCCCCTTGGGGGCCGTACCTTTATTACACGCGCACCACACAAGGCGATGAATACGCCCGTCACTATCGCTGCCCGCGCCCGGCCGACGACTCCAATACCGTGGACGAAAGCCGTGAAGAACTGTTGCTGGACCCGAACGCCATGGCCAATGGCGGCTTCTTTTCGCTGGGCGCGTTCAGCATCAGCCCCGACCACCAGCGCCTGGCCTACAGCCTGGACACCAGTGGCGACGAGGTGTACCAGCTTTACGTCAAGGAACTGAGCACCGGCCAGATCAGCAGCCTGCCGTTTGAGGACTGCGACGGCAGCATGACCTGGGCCAACGACAGCCTGACCCTGTTTTTCGGTGAGCTGGACGAGACCCATCGCCCCGGCAGGCTGCATCGCCACACATTGGGCAATGCATCGGCAGAGCTGGTGTTCGACGAGCCGGACGGTCGATTCTTCCTGCACTGCTTCCGTAGCAGTTCCGAACGCCAACTGATCATTCTGCTCAATAGCAAAACCACCAGCGAAGCGTGGGTGCTGGACGCCGATTATCCGCAACAGGCCTTCACCTGCCTCGCGCCGCGCAGCGAAGGGCACGAGTATTATCCGGATCACGGGCTGCTCGATGGTGTGTGGAGCTGGTTCATCCGCAGCAATCAGAGCGGCATTAACTTCGCGCTGTATCACGCAGCGGAACAGGCCAGTGGCGCCCCGGTTCGCGAAGACTGGCAGACCCTGGTTGCGCACGATGACAAGGTCATGCTCGAAGGCGTGAGCCTCAACGCCAAGGCCATCAGTCTGAGCCTGCGCGAAGGCGGCCTGCCGATCATCGAAGTACGCCCGCAGGATCTGCCTACCTATCGCGTGCAGTTGCCCGACGCCGCGTACAGCCTGTATGTGCAGGACACCCTGGAGTTCGACAGCGACAGAATTCGCCTGCGTTATCAGTCGCTGAACCGTCCGGCACAGGTGCGTCAACTGACCCTGGCCAGCGGCGAGCAGGTAGTGCTCAAGGAAACGCCGGTGCTGGGCACTTTCAACGCCGACGCCTACGTCAGCCAGCGTCTGTGGGCCACCGCCAGTGATGGCACTCAGGTGCCGATCAGCCTGGTGGTCAAGCGCGAACTGGCCGGCAAGGCGACCCCTCTGTATCTGTACGGCTACGGTGCCTACGGCGAAAGCCTCGACCCGTGGTTTTCCCACGCGCGCCTGAGCCTGCTTGAACGTGGCGTGGCGTTTGCCATCGCCCATGTACGCGGCGGTGGCGAGCTGGGCGAGGCCTGGTATCGCAATGGCAAGCAGGAACACAAGCAGAACACCTTCGGCGACTTCATTGCCTGCGCCGAACATCTTGTTGCACAGGGCCTGACCAGCGCCGAACAGCTTGTGATCAGCGGCGGCAGCGCCGGTGGCCTGCTGATCGGTGCCGTGCTCAATCAGCGACCCGAGCTGTTCAGGGCAGCAATTGCCGAAGTGCCGTTCGTCGATGTGCTGAACACCATGCTCGATCCGGACCTGCCGTTGACCGTCACCGAATACGACGAATGGGGCAACCCGCAGGAGCCTGAGGTCTATGAGCGCATCAAGTCCTACGCGCCTTATGAGAACGTCAGCGCTCAGGCGTACCCGGCCATGCTGGTCATCGCCGGTTACAACGACAGCCGTGTGCAGTATTGGGAAGCCGCCAAATGGGTCGCGAAGTTACGCGCCAGCAAAACCGACGATAATCTGCTGCTGCTCAAGACCGAACTGGGTGCCGGACACGGCGGCATGAGCGGTCGCTATCAAGGGTTGCGTGACGTGGCGCTGGAGTACGCGTTTATCTTCAAGGTATTGCAGATCGCCGAATGAACTTGGCGTGAAACACCTGTCTTACTAGCATCGGGGGGCACGGAGCTGCCCCCTTCGTATCAGGATTGAAAGACCGAACCATGTCAGAACCATTGTCCAACCTGAACAACGCCATACGCGACATGCTGCTGGACTGCGGCCTGTTCGACACGCTGCTGCCCGGCGACTTCGTGACTGTAGCCGGGTATTTCAGCATTACCGACATCGAAAAAGGCGAGACCATCTTTGCCGAGGGCGATGCCGGGACATTCATGTGCATCATTCATCAAGGCACTGTGTCTGTGCAGAAACTTGCCGCAGACGGTCAACAGGTCGAAATCGCCGTTCTGCGGCGCGGGCGGGCGTTCGGGGAAATGGCTGTACTGGATGGCGAACGTCGCTCGGCCAGCTGTATCGCGGCCACCCAATGCCAGTTATTGAACCTGGGACGCGACTCTCTGGACAAGATGCTCGACGAAGCGCCGAAAATCGCCGCCAAGATAATTCGTGCCCTGGCCATCTCGTTGTCCAGGCGCCTGCGCATGGTCGACGGCCAATTACTGTCTCAGCAGGTGTGAGTTTGCCAATCTGGCGCTAAACTTGCCGATATTCCGCTTTCAATGCGCACACGCACAGGTGACACCATGAGCACGGCCAATCCTCCTTCCCATACTGCCAAGCTGGACCGCATTCTGGCCGACGCCCAGCGCGACCGAGAAATGGGTTACCGCGACAAGGCGTTGCGTATGTACCCGCACGTTTGCGGCCGTTGCGCCCGCGAGTTCGCTGGCAAACGTCTCAGCGAACTGACCGTGCACCACCGCGACCACAACCATGACAACAACCCGCAGGACGGTTCCAACTGGGAGCTGCTGTGCCTGTATTGCCACGACAACGAGCACTCGCGTTACACCGATCAGCAGTATTTCGCCGACGGTTCGCTGAGCACTCCGAAAACCGCCAAGGCAACCCACAACCCGTTCGCCGCGCTGGCGGGATTGATGAAGAAGGACGAGTAACCCGGTACTTTCCCGCAACTGTATTTCCCCGCCCCTACCCACGCAGTCTTCGGCCTGCGGCCACCCGACTGACCGGATACTTCGCCATGCCCTCCCGTACCTCAAGACGAACCTTTGTGAAAGGGCTTGCCGCCAGTGGCATCCTCGGCGGCCTGGGGCTGTGGCGCAGTCCGGCATGGGCGGTTCCGAACCCGGGTCAGCCGGCCGGGCTGTCCGGCACCGAGTTCGATCTGTATGTCGGCGAAACCCAGGTCAATATCACGGGTAATACCAGAACCGCGATGACGATCAACGGCGGTATTCCAGGCCCGCTGTTGCGCTGGCGCGAAGGCGATACGGTGACCATCAGGGTAAAAAACCGTCTCGACGAAGCCACCTCGATCCACTGGCACGGCATCATTCTGCCCGCCAACATGGACGGCGTGCCGGGGCTGAGCTTCGACGGTATCGCGGCCGATGGCATGTACGTCTATCGCTTCAAGGTCAAACAGAACGGCACCTATTGGTACCACAGCCACTCGGGCTTTCAGGAACAGTCGGGGGTTTACGGGCCGCTGGTGATCGACGCCAAAGAGCCAGAGCCATTCAAATACGACCGCGAACACGTGATCATGCTCAGCGACTGGACCGACGAAGAGCCGCTTCAACTGATGAAAACGCTCAAGAAACAGTCCGATTATTACAACAATAACAAGCGTACTGTCGGCGACTTCATCAACGACGTCGGTGAGAAAGGCTGGAGCGAGACCACTCGTGATCGCTGGATGTGGGCGAAAATGGGGATGGAGCCGACTGACCTGGCGGATGTCAGCGGCGCGACCTACACCTACCTGATGAACGGCCAGGCCCCGGACATGAACTGGACCGGGCTGTTCAAGCCTGGCGAGCGGATTCGACTGCGCTTGATCAACGGCTCGGCCATGACGTATTTCGACGTGCGTATTCCGGGCCTGAAAATGACCGTAGTCGCCAGCGATGGCTTGCACGTCAAGCCAGTAACGGTCGATGAATTGCGCATCGCAGTGGCAGAAACCTTCGACGTGATCGTCGAGCCTGCCGAAGGTGCCTACACGCTGTTCGCCCAGTCGATGGACCGCACCGGCTACGCCCGCGGCACCCTGGCCAGCAGGCCCGGCTTGCAGGCCGTCGTCCCGCCCCTGGATCCACGCCCATTGCTGAGCATGAATGATGTGGGCATGGCGGGCATGGATCATGGCAGCATGAACCACGGCGCAGCCCCGGCAATGGACGACATGTCAGGCATGGACCACAGCAAGATGGGCCATGACTCGATGCCCGACATGGACCACAGCAAGATGCCAATGAAAGAAACACCTGCCATGCAGCCACACCCGGACAGCGAACAAAACAATCCGCTGGTCGACATGCAGGCCATGAGCACCTCGCCCAAACTCGACGATCCGGGCATCGGCCTCAGGAACAACGGGCGCAGAGTTCTGACTTACGCAGACCTGCGCAGCACCTTCGAAGACCCGGACGGTCGTGAGCCCAGCCGCACGATAGAGCTGCACCTGACCGGGCACATGGAAAAATTCGCCTGGTCGTTCGACGGCGTGAAATTCTCGGACGCCAAACCGCTCATGCTCAAGTACGGCGAGCGAGTGCGTGTCGTGTTGGTCAACGACACGATGATGTCTCACCCCATCCATCTGCACGGCATGTGGAGCGATCTGGAAGACGAAAACGGTCAGTTCATGGTGCGCAAACACACCATCGACATGCCTCCGGGGTCACGCCGCAGCTATCGCGTCACCGCTGACGCACTGGGCCGTTGGGCTTATCACTGTCACATGCTGTACCACATGGAAATGGGCATGTTCCGCGAAGTACGGGTGGAAGAATGAGGATTTTACCGGTGAATGGATTGCGCAACTCGTCCTGCCTGCCAACCCTGCTGCTGACGGCAGGCCTGGCCATAACACCCTGGGCAACCACGCTGGCTGCCGGAATGGATGGCATGGAAGGCATGGATCATGGCAGCCACTCGATGCCTATGGACGCCAGCGAGCACAATGCCGCCCCAATGCAGAGCCGGACACCAATCCCGCCTGTCACCGACGCCGACCGGGCTGCGGTGTACGCCAGCCATAGCGGGCATCAGGTCCACGACAGCGCCATCAACAGTTACTTTCTGGCCGACAAGCTGGAATGGCAGGACGCAAACGACGGCAGCGCGCTGGCCTGGGACCTGTCCGGCTGGATTGGCGGTGATGTCGACCGCTTGCTGCTGCGTTCAGAGGGCGAGCGCACCAACGGCAAGACCGAGGAAGCGGAAGTCCAGGCGTTATGGGGTCATGCCGTCAGCTCATCGTGGGACGTAGTCGCCGGGGCACGCCAGGACTTCAAACCTGGCGCGCCACAAACCTGGGCGGCTTTCGGCCTGCAAGGGCAGGCGATTTCGGATCTTGATATCGAAGCCACCGCATTCATCGGTGAAGCCGGGCAGACCGCGGCGCGCCTGGAAGCTGACTACGACCTGCTGCTGACCAACAATTTGATTCTTCAACCCACTGCCGAGCTGAATTTCTACGGCAAGAACGACCTGCAACGCGGCAATGGCTCGGGCCTGTCGACCAGTGAGTTCGGTCTTCGGCTGCGCTATGAAATCACCCCGCAATTCGCTCCTTACGTTGGCGTAACCTGGGATCGGTCCTACGGCAATACTGCCGATTACGCACGCGAAGACGATGAGGACGTTGCCGACGCGCGGCTGGTCGTCGGTCTACGCATGTGGTTCTGAGCGTCGGAATTGAAAATGGCATTGCTCTGACGCTGCCGTATAATCCGCGGTTTTCTTCAGAGCACCCTCCCCGTGGCCAATAAACGGTACGCCTGCATCGGTCTTTACAACCCCAAGTCCCCGGAAAATGTCGGCTCCGTCATGCGAGCAGCCGGCTGCTACGGTGTGGCATCGGTGTTCTATACCGGTAAACGCTATGAGCGTGCGCGGGATTTCATCACCGACACCAAGAAAATCCATCAGGACATCCCGCTGATCGGCATCGAAGACCTCAAAAGCATTCTGCCGCTGGGTTGCATTCCGGTGGCCGTTGAACTGGTCGACGGCGCCCGTGCCCTGCCTGAATACACGCACCCTGACCGCGCGCTGTATATCTTCGGCCCGGAAGACGGCTCGCTGGATCAGGACATTCGCGACTGGTGTGAAGACGTGGTCTATATCCCGACCGAGGGCTGCATGAATCTGGCCGCAACCGTCAACGTGGTGCTCTACGACCGTATGGCCAAAGGCATCAATACCCGCTCGGGGCCACAGTTCGGTCGCGAGAAAATCGATCCGGCCAGCGACCGCTGACGGAAAAGCATTGAACCTGTGTCGCGGGCGAGCAGTCAGTTTCTCTGAACCGGTTTACTACCTACTTCCTGCGAATTACCGCCTCATGGAGAGCCATCATGCGCGACACCCCGATTATCGAACGCATCGACACACCTGAACTGCTGCAGCGCAACCCTGATCAGAACGTCCACGGCTGGGAGCGCATTGGCTCACTGGCTGGCGGTGTACTGATGATGGGCAAAGGTGTCCGTCGTGGCGGCTTTCTGGGCCTGATCCAACTGGCCATCGGCGGCGCAGTGCTGGCTCGCGGCATCAGCGGTCACTGCTCGGCCAAAAGCCTGGTGGAAAAAGGTCGCAGCGACCTGCACAGCGCCCGCTCGACCATCGAACGTGCCGGTGCCCAGTTGAACAACCTGAAAGACGACGCCGAAAACGCGGTGAAAAACGCTGCCGTCAAAGGTGTGGAAGCGCTGGCCGAGCCAAAGCCGGTCGTTTAAACGCTCAACCTGCGCGAAAGATCAGGTAATCCTCCCAGTCGTCTTCAGCCACACTGTTCTCGCTGAGCATGCGGCCTGACTGGGAGATACGCTCGTGATGCACAGCCGTGCGATCACCACACACCAAATGATGCCAGAGCGGCAAATCCTTGCCCTCGCTGACCAGCCGATAGCCACAGGTGGGCGGTAGCCATTTGAATTCATCTGCCTGCCCCGGCGTCAGCTGAATACAGTCAGGCACCGACGCACGACGATTGGCGTAGTCGGAGCACTGGCAGGTCTTCAGGTCCAGCAGCTTGCAAGCGATCCGCGTGTAATAAACGCTGTTGTCTTCTTCGTCTTCCAGCTTCTGCAGGCAGCACAAGCCACAGCCATCGCACAACGATTCCCACTCCTCGGTGTTGAGCTGGTCGAGGGTCTTGCGAATCCAGAAGGGTTCAACTTTAGCGGCCATGGTTCGGACAACGGTATCGAAAATGAAAAGGCCGTCAGTCTAGAGGTACAAGGGGTGCGGGCCAAGCACTTGCGACTGCCGGTAGCCAGGACTTGTCAGCGACAGGGCAAAACAGTAGCGTTAACGGGTTTTCCAGTGCGCTCAAGCGATGCCTGCCGACCACGGCCCATCAAGCCACGCTCGTTTTTCACCTTCGCTATCAAGGACTTTCATGAGCACGAACCCTCGCATCGCCGATCACCCTATCGACCCGCAATTCACCGAACGCTGGTCGCCACGTGCATTCAGTGGCGAAAGCATCGATCAGGAAACCCTGCTGAGCTTTTTCGAAGCGGCACGCTGGGCACCCTCGGCGTATAACTCGCAGCCCTGGCGCTTTCTCTATGCACGTCGCGATACGCCAAACTGGGAGCGTTATCTGGGCCTGCTGAACGAGTTCAACCGCAGCTGGGCGCAACATGCAGCAGCATTGGTGATCATTGTCTCCAAGACCACCTTCGTCGCGCCAGGCGCAACCGAAGAAAGCCCGGCCTTGTGGCACACCTTCGATACCGGCGCGGCCTGGGGTTATCTTGCGCTGCAAGCGAGCCTGAGCGGCTGGCACACCCACGGCATGGCGGGCTTCGATCAGGACCTGACCCGCAAGGAGCTGAACATTCCAGAGGATTACGCACTGCACGCTGCCGTAGCCATCGGCAAAATCGGTGACAAGTCGACGCTGCCGGAATACCTGCAAGGCCGCGAAGCGCCAAGCCCGCGCAAGCCACTGGCAGAACTGGCTGCTGAGGGTGATTTTTCGCTGTAACTGACTGTTCTCTGCAATCGATGCCGACGAGCCGACGCCTAAACGTCGGCTCGTTCGGAACGGCTTCAATAACCTCGCGAAAAATCGACCTCTCCGCGCAGTGCTTCTCCAGCCTGAAACGCCTTGAGGTTTTCAACGAAAAGCTCGGTCATGGCTACCGGCGATGTCGGTGCCGAACTGTGACCGGTCAACAGCAGACCATAGGCGGTCCAGAATGGATGGCGCTGCGGCAAAGGCTCCTGACGGCAGACGTCAATGACCGCACCGGCCAGATGGCCTTCCTTCAACGCCTCGACCAGATCTGCGTCCACAACCGCTACACCGCGCCCAACGTTAATGAACAGCGCCGTTGGCTTGAAGCTGGCGAACAGCTTCGCGTCATACAGGTCGTGGGTCTCAGGTGTGTTGGGCAGTAGATTGATGACGTAATCCATCTCGCCAAGCAGCCGCGTCATGTCAGACAGCGCTGTTACCTCGATGAACGGCGCCTGAGTGCGCGCACTGGAGGCCACGCCGTAGACGTGCACACCGAACGGCAAAAGAAACTCGGCGACACGCTGGCCGATATCACCGGCGCCCACGATCAATACCTTGCGACCAGACAGGCTCTGGCCAGTACGATTGTCCCACTTGCGCTCGACCTGACTCATCAAACGCGCCAGCACCTCACGCTCGTGACCGAGCATGTAGGTCAAAACGAATTCGGCCATGACCTGACCGAAAATCCCGACTGCACGCGTCAGGCGATATTCGCGCGACAGGCTGTCGGCTAGCAGTGGCGTGATGCCCGCCCAGGTGGATTGCAGCCACTGAGGCTTGTGCCCTTGACGCAGCAGGTTGGCCATGAGGTCCGGCTGTCCCAGCCAGACCGGGCAATCGCTGGCCATTCGCGACAGCTCGGCAGAGTCGCCCGTACTGAAGACTTCCAGATCAGGCGCAGCCTGGTGCAACAATTGGGTGTAAACGTGATAATCGTGCTCGGCAATCAGAACGCGCATGTTTCAAAAACCTTAAAAACAGGACAGGCAGCCCACGGCGATGTGGACCGCTTTACAACGTGAGCAACCATTACATCGGATCGTTGCGGCGCAGCAGCTCTTCCGGCAAATGCTCGATGTAGTCATCTTCGGCAGGGGGCATCTGCAGGTGATAGCCCTGGCTGTCGAGATTCTCCAGCACCGCATTGATGTCCTCGCGCGACAGCGCACGCTCGGGACTCAGGACCAGGTCAAATGCATGAACCGGCTTGCCAAACGCGACCAGCAGTTCAGGCGGCACGCGTTTGAGGACATCGCTTTTCAAGACGTAAAGGTACATCTCGTTTCTTTTCGGGCTGCGATAAATCGAGCAGATACGCTTCAAGACTGTTCTCCGGGGGTGGCCAGGCTGTCCAGCAGCGCCTGACCCATCAACTCGCGACGCCAGCCACGCAGCGAGTCGGGCAATTGGTAAGGACCGTCGGGGTAGCCGCTCTTGAGCAGCGCTTCTAGAGTCTTCTTGCGCAGCATCAACTCCGGGGCCATGTCCAGTTGCTCGGCGTATTGCTGACCGATTGCACGCAGACGCTTGATCGACCCGGCCGCATCAATGGGCAGTGGCTCAGGCAATGCAGGCGGCCACTCTTCTGGCGGAAGCGTGCCTGCGGTCTTTATCAGCTCAAGCAGAAACTCGCCGTCATGGCGAACGGTGCGCGGGTGCATGTCTTCGATACGCCCCAGTGCGGCGAGGTTATCCGGCTGCGTCTTGGCCAATGGCCACAGCGAGTGCTCACGCACAATGCGGTTGCGCGGCAGGTTGCGGGCGCGCGCCTCGCGCTCACGCCAGGCACACAACTCACGCAGCACCGCCAACTGGGCACGGGACAGTTTCCAGGCCAGTTTGGCCTCACGGTACACCTCGTACGGGTCAACTTCGCGGCGCAGGTTGGCGACCAGTTCGGCACCGTCATCCAGCAGCCAGGCGTATTTGTCATCGGACAAACGCGGACGCAGGATGGCGAACAGTTCGGCAAGGTGCACAGCATCTTCGGCGGCGTAACTGATCTGCGTCTCCGACAGCGGACGTTGCAGCCAGTCAGAACGGGTTTCGCCCTTGGGCAGGTCGATGTTAAGGACCTCCTGCACCAGACGCGAATAGCCCATGGAAAAACCGAGGTTCAGGTAAGCGGCTGCCAACTGGGTATCAAACAACGGCACCGGCAGGCTGCCAGTCAGACGCAGCAAAACTTCGAGGTCCTCGCTGCACGCGTGCACCACTTTGATGACGTCGGGGTTTTCAAGCAACGCGGACAGCGGCCGCCAGTCGTTGATCAGCAAAGGATCAATAAGCCAAGCGCTTTGCCCGTCGCCAATCTGCAGTAGCGCTGCTATCGGATAAAAAGTATCGACCCGCATAAACTCGGTGTCGAGCGCGACAAAAGGCAGCAACTGCCATTCTGCGCAATGCCGGGCGAGGCTGTCGTCGTCGCGAATCCAGTGAATATCGATGGCCACACGGCTCTCCCTTCAACAATGGCGCGCAGTATATATCGTGATGGGAGATTATCGCGCGTCTGTCGTCCCGGTCTGGCGTATCTTCACGCAAATGACGGACAGGAGGAACTGTTGCCTGGCAAAAGGGCCAAGGATGAGCGTCCCCACGCAAGCGTGGAAACGATCTCTATCCTGAGCAAGCACAGATTTTACTGCTTGTCAGCGGCCGCCAGCTCAGTGCGGCACCCGGAGAACATATCCAGGCTTGGGTTGTAGACCTGGGTGTCGACTTTCAACAAGCCGAGCATTGAATGAAAGAGATTGTCCTGGCTCAACGGCGCATTGCGCTGTTTGGCCAGGCACTCCGGGCTGACTGCAAAGGACTTCTGATAGGTATCGGACAACCAGATAAGCATCGGCACATGCTTTTGCTGATCAGGAGCCAGTACATACGGTGTGCCGTGCAAGAACAAGTTGTACTCGCCAAGCGACTCACCATGGTCCGACAGGTACACCATGGCAGTGTCGACCTTGTTTTGATTACTGCGCAACAGATCAATCAACGTGGCCAGTACGTGATCGGTATACAACAGTGTGTTGTCGTAGGCATTGACGATGCTGTCCCGGCTGCAATTGTTCAAGGCATTGCTTTCACACACCGGCGTAAACTTTTCAAACTCTTTAGGGTAACGCTTGAAGTATTCAGGGCCATGGCTACCCATCTGGTGCAGCACCAGAACAGTGTCCTTGTCGAGGCTGTCGATAAAACCCTGCAGGTTTTGCAACAGTATCTCGTCGCGGCATTCATGGCTGTTGCACAGCAGCGGGTCCTTGAGATTACTGACATCCTGGAAGGTCACTCGATCACAGGTCCCTTTGCAGCCGGCCTGATTATCACGCCACACCACTTCTATACCGGCACGTTTCAGGACATCCAGCAAACCTTCCTGATTACGGGCCTTGGTTGCGTTGTAGTTCTTGCGACCCATGTTGGAGAACATGCACGGCACCGACACTGCGGTTTCGGTGCCGCACGAGTAAACATCGGTAAACGCCACCAACCCGCTCTCCTTGTTCAGGTTGGGCGTGGTGTCGCGACCATAGCCAAGAATCCCGAAGTTTTCGGCACGGGCACTTTCGCCCACCACCAGTACGGTCAACGACTTACGGGCATGCGTGGCCCAGTCCGCCGACCGTTTGGCGTCCTCGCCAATCTTGACGAACGGGCGCTGTGCGGAGATCACCTGCTCGCTCAGGTAGCCAATCGAGGCACCGATGTAATTGCTTGGCACGACCATCAGGCGCAATTCGTGATGGTTGCGGAACAACGAGGACAAGCCTTGATAATTCGCCAGCGCAACGCCGCCTATTGCCACGCAACAGACCACGCCTACCACCAGCTTGCTGAACAGTTCCAGGTGCCAGCGACGGTAGCTGATCGGCAGTTTCCATAGAATCAGCGAAGGCAGTACGCCCAACAGAACGATATACAACGCCAGTTTAAAAGACAGCAGCCCTTGCACTTCCGTCACGTTGGTTTCGGCGAAGTTTCGGAACATCCCGGCGTCAATCATGACACCGTACTCGGTCATAAAATACACCACCCCGGCGCTGATCATAAACAGAGCGATCACCACAGGCTTAAACACACGGCGAAATGCCAACAGCGTCAGAACGATATTGAATACGCAGAAAATCATCAGCCCGAATGCAAAACGCATGGCCAGGCCTTTGGCATCGGAGCTGGTAATCGCGAAAAGATGCTGCCACAGATTTATATTGAAACCCAGTAACAGAAAGGCGCTGGCAAGTAAGGTAACAACCTCTGGACGAACAGTTCTGGGTGTCGGCATCGTGGTCTGCTTATCGAATTAATATGCATCGGGCATTTAGGAGCCAGATAACTCCCGATGGCGCGCACTGTAGGCAGCGCTTCATCAATTTTATGTGAAAACGGTGAGAGGATTGGGTTGAATGAAGCTTATTTCACCGTGAAGCAATACGCGCCCATAAACGTGCACTTACTCCGCCAACAAAGCGTCTGCGCAAGCAAGCTAGCGCAGACGCTGTCACTCTGGAAACGCTCGATCAGACCGAACGACGGCGATAGGCACGATAGCCCGGCAGCCAGAAATTACGCTCGATGGCTTCAAGCAGTGCCTCTTCGGAAGTTTCCAGTGCCAAGCCTTCAGCCTGGGCCTCTTTGGCAACAGCCAGCGCAATTTTACGACTCACTTGCTGAATTTCCTTGAGTGGCGGCAACACCGCATCGCCCTGCCCCGTGACCATCGGCGAACACTCGGCCAGCGCATTGGATGCCGCCATCAGCATACGGTCGGTGATGCGCGACGCCTTGCAAGCCACCACGCCGAGGCCGATGCCCGGAAAGATATAGGAGTTGTTGCACTGAGCGATGTGCACGGTGCGACCGTTGATCTCCACCGGCGCGAACGGACTGCCGGTAGCAACCAGCGCATTGCCATCCGTCCAGCGCAGGATTTCTTCCGGCGTGGCTTCTACCTTGGAAGTCGGATTGGATAGCGGCATTACCAGTGGTTTGGCGCAATGTTTGTGCAGTTCGCGAATCACTTGCTCGGTGAACAGACCACGCTGCCCGGACACGCCGATCAACACCGTGGCCCCGGCGTTCGTCACCACGTCGAGCAACTGCGGGAAGGCTTCTGTGCCAGCAGTCCAGCCAGACACATCGGCGGTCTTTTGCGCCAGGCGCTTCTGGAAATCGAGCAGGTTATCCATGCTTTCGGTCAGCAGGCCGAAGCGATCAACCATGAAGATACGTTTGCGCGCTTCGCTTTCGCTCAGGCCTTCAATTCGCATCGCTGCGATGATGTGCTCGGCGATCCCGCAGCCCGCCGAACCGGCACCGACAAACACCACTTTCTGCTGGCCAAGGGTTTCATTCTTGGCCTTGCAGGCCGCCAGCAATGTACCCACGGCAACCGACGCAGTGCCCTGAATGTCATCGTTGAAGCAGCACAGCTCATCCCGATACTTCTCAAGCAACGGCATGGCGTTGGACTGGGCAAAATCTTCGAACTGCAATAACACGTCGGGCCAGCGACGCTGCACCGCGTCGATGAACAGCGCGATAAAGTCTTCGTATTCCTTGCCTGATACCCGCTCGTGACGCCAGCCCATGTACATCGGGTCATCCAGCAGCTCACGGTTGTTGGTGCCCACATCCAGCACGATCGGCAGCGTGTAGGCAGGGCTGATTCCGCCACAGGCGGTGTACAGCGACAGTTTGCCAATCGGAATGCCCATGCCACCGATACCCTGGTCGCCCAGACCGAGAATTCGCTCGCTGTCGGTCACGACAATGATTTTGATCCGGTCCTTGGTGGCGCTACGCAGAATGTCATCGATGCGGTCGCGCTCGGGGTAGGAAATGAACAGGCCACGGTGCGTGCGGTAGATCTTGGAGAATTCCTGACACGCCTGACCCACCGTCGGGGTGTAGATAATCGGCAGCATCTCGTCCAGATGCGAGTCCAGCAGGCGGAAGAACAGGGTTTCGTTGTTGTCCTGGATCGAACGCAGGTAGATATGCTTGTCCAGATCGCTCGCGCACTGCTTGTACTGGCTGTAGACCCGGGTGACTTGCTCTTCGATAGTCTCTACGTTCTGCGGCAGGAGCCCGATCAGATTGAATTCGACCCGCTCTTGCGGGGTGAAGGCACTGCCTTTGTTCAGCAGGGGCATTTCCAGCAGTGAGGGTCCTGCATAGGAAATATACAAAGGTCGCGAAGTTTTGGTCATTTTCTCTAATCGCCTTTTTCGTCTACTCATTAATTCTTTACGTCGACCGAGGCGGGCAGCCTGGCTCGTTTCTTGTTATTTTTTCTTGTCGCCAGTTCTCTATCAGGCCATGCCGAAAACCATTCGGCGTGTAAGGTCAGGGCGAACATATTACCCGGCTAAAGGCCCATTGCGACATTTTGTCGCGCAAAGAATGGCTAAGTGACGCTACTACCGGCGCAGCCTTCCTGACCAGCGGGTGCACATAGCACTGCGGATTCCACGACTATCCGGACACCCATTCCACCAACATCCGGACACTGATTCCATGCTGATCCGGACACTCATTCCACAAGCATCTGGACACCGATTCCACGGCCATCCGGACACTTTCAGGCAGGCAGCAACGCAGGACTATTCACTACTATCGACCTCTTTTTTCGAAGCGAAGAGGTCGTCGTGGAGCGTTTATCCATGCGTAAAATCCGAGAGGTACTACGCCTAAAGTTCGACGCTGGCCTGTCCGTGCGCAAGATCGCCGCCAGCTTATCCATCGGCCATTCGAGTGCAGGGGATTACCTTTGCCGGTTCGCCGCCAGTGGGCTTCAGTGGCCCATCGATATTTCTGACGCGGAGTTGAATCGACGGCTGTTTCCACCGGCAGTGCCAGTGCCGACCGACCAGCGCCCAATGCCTGACTGGGCATGGGTACACGCGGAGTTGCGCCGCCCCGGCGTCACTTTGGCCTTGCTCTGGCAGGAATATCGACTCGCTCACCCGCAAGGCTTCCAATACAGCTGGTTCTGCGAGCACTACCGCCTTTGGACCGCCAAGGTCGACGTGGTCATGCGCCAGGAGCATCGTGCTGGCGAAAAGCTGTTCGTCGATTACGCCGGGCAAACAGCGCCGGTCATCGACCGACAAACCGGCGAGATCCGTCAGGCTCAGATCTTCGTCGCCGTTCTCGGCGCGTCCAGCTACACCTTTGCCGAGGCCACCTGGTCGCAGAAACTGCCCGACTGGCTGGGCTCGCACGTCCGATGCTTTGCTTTTTTCGGCGGCACAACGCAGATCCTGGTGCCCGATAATCTGCGCAGTGGCGTGACTAAAGCGCACCGTTACGAGCCGGATATCAACCCCAGCTACCGCGATCTGGCCGAGCATTACGGCGTCGCCGTCTTGCCTGCTCGCTCGCGCAAGCCCAAGGACAAAGCCAAGGTCGAAGTCGGCGTGCAAGTGGTCGAACGCTGGATCCTGGCGGTGCTGCGCAACCGCCAGTTCTTCTCGCTTGGCGAACTCAACACAGCCATCGCGCTACTGCTGGATCGCCTCAACCACAAGCCCTTCAAAAAGCTGCCCGGCTCACGCCGGTCAGCCTTCGAGGCCATCGACCAACCGGCCCTGGAAGGCCTGCCGGAACACCCGTACGTCTATGCCGAATGGAAAAAGGTACGCGTCCATATCGACTATCACGTTGAGGTCGATGGCCACTTTTACTCGGTGCCGTACCAGCTGGTGAAGCACCAAGTCGAAGTGCGGCTCACGGCCCAGACCGTCGAGTGCTTCCACGCCAACCAGCGCGTGGCCAGCCACCTTCGCTCGCAGCACAAAGGCCGCCACACCACCCAAACCGAGCACATGCCCAAGAGCCACCGCGAGCACGCCGAATGGACACCGCAACGGCTGATCCGCTGGGCAGAGCAGACCGGGCCTAACACCGCCGGCGTCATCACCTACATCCTCGAACGCCGAATCCATCCGCAACACGGCTTCCGCGCCTGCCTGGGCATCCTGCGCCTGAGCAAACAGCACGGCGAAGCGCGGCTGGAAGCCGCGTGCCAGCGTGCGCTGGCACTGGGCGCATGCAGCTACAAAAGCCTCGAGTCGATCCTGCGCCAAGGGCTGGAGCGCCTGCCGCTGGCCCAGCAAAACCTGCCGCTGCTGCCTGACGAGCACATCAACCTGCGTGGCCCGGGCTACTACCACTGACCTGAGAAAGGAGCTTCGAAATGCTACCGAATCCAACGCTCGACAAGCTACAAACCTTGCGCCTGCACGGCATGATCAAGTCGCTGGGCGAACAACACGCAACGCCTGATATCAATGATCTGAGCTTCGACGAACGCTTCGGTCTGATGGTCGATCGCGAGCTGACCGAGCGCGAAGACGCCCGCCTGACCACCCGCCTCAAAGCCGCGCGGTTGCGCCACAACGCCTGCCTGGAAGACATCGACTACCGCAGCCCGCGTGGCCTGGATAAGGCCTTGATCCTGCAACTGGGCAGCGGCCAATGGCTGCGCGATGGCCTGAACCTGATCATCGGCGGGCCGACGGGCGTAGGTAAAACCTGGCTTGCCTGCGCGCTGGCTCACAAAGCCTGCCGCGACGGTTACAGCGTGCGCTATCTGCGTCTGCCGCGCTTGATGGAAGAACTAGGCCTGGCCCACGGCGATGGCCGCTTCGCCAAATTGATGGCCGGCTACGCCAAGACTGACCTGCTGATCCTGGACGACTGGGGCCTGGCACCGTTTACCGCCGCGCAACGGCGCGACATGCTTGAGCTGCTGGACGACCGCTACGGCAACCGCTCGACGCTGGTGACCAGCCAAATGCCAGTGGACAAATGGCATGCGTTGATCGGCGATCCGACCTTGGGCGATGCGATCCTCGACCGGCTGGTGCATAACGCTTATCGAATTGAACTGAAGGGTGAATCGATGCGCAGGCGCGCAACGAAATTGACGGCGGCAGGGGCTTCAGACTAACAATGCAAACCTGCGTCGCTGCGCTCCGACTGCCTGTCCGGATAAGCGTGGAACGAGTGTCCGGATGTTGGTGGGCTGAGTGTCCGGATGACGTGGAATTCGCACATAGCACGCTGGAGACCGTCATCAGAATGGATGAGAACGCCCCGACGAAAGCCGGGGCCTGAAAAAGGTCAGGACACGCCTGGTTTTTCAGCGATGAGCCCGATGGTGAAGCCGTCCACCGCCGAGATCCTGCCGCGCCACAACACACCTGCGTCGCAAATCGGATTACCGTCAGTGGAATAGGTCCGGCAATCCTTCAGGTGAATGAAATGGAATGCTGGCGTGTCTTCGGAAGACTCTCCCGGCTTGAAGGACAGAATCATTTCTTTCATCGTCGCGTCAGTGCCATTGGCAAACGAACTGAACGGCGCCGAAATATCATCGGCCAACTGCTCAAAATAGGTGTCGTGAGAAATCAGGTGCCCGGAAACCAGATTCCCGCCCACCGATAGCGTCACGCCCAGCTCCACCTTGGTGTTCGCGACAAACTTGACCAGCCATTGCAGCAACCAGTCGATCTGCTTGCCCTGCCACTTGAACTGGGCAATCACATCATCATGGCTCTGACTGGGAGAGGGTTGCGACTTTTGTACCTGATCTACGTCCGACATCTGATAGCTCCTCGCCTCACAAAACGTTGAACCCAAGGTATAGATCAGAAAGGGCTAAAGGGGAAACCGGGAGGGGTGAATAGTTTGGGAGTGGTGATGGGGCGGCATCGTCCCGACTTCGCTCAAGCGTTCGGGGTTGCTGTCGATTTCCAAAAAGTGAATAGCAACTCGGCGAAAAGCACACAAATTTGTTGCGCAATCAAAGCCTCAAGTATACTTTTCAGGATTCTGTATACACTGTTTACAATCACCACCCGTGGAGGCCAATATGGCATCGCCTGTTTTGTCATTCCGTGTCGAAGAAGGCTTGGTCGAAATGCTCGACCAGCTAGCGCTTGCCACGGACCGTGATCGTCAGTACCACCTGAAACGTGCTTTGTCTCGCTATGTCGAAGCAGAAGCCTGGCACCTGAAAGCCATTGACGAAGGCTTAGCCGACATTGATGCAGGAAAGACGATCAATCTGGAAACGGTTAAAGCCAAGTGGGTAGCACGTGCCGCAAATCGAGTTAAGTGAAAAAGCCGATAGCGATCTGGAAGCGATTCATGAGCATTATGCGGGGCTGATGGGCCATCAGAGAGCTGACGAAGTCGTCAGCACCATTCTGGAATCCATTGAGCAGCTCGCAACGTTTACAGGTATGGGACGCCCTTCCCAAGCCCCGGACGTACGCGAGCTGGTACTTACTCGCTACCCCTTCTTAGTGAGCTATGTGGTTCGCAGCCAGGTCGTGTTCATCGTCCGCGTGCTGCATGAACGGAACGAGCGCCTGAACACTTCAAAAATCCCGGATCAATTCAGCTAGTTCTGACCGGCCAGCTATCTTCGACTGCGGAAAAAACGGAGTCGGGGAAGGGAAAAATCTGGGAACGAGGGAGGTAGTACAGCCTGAAAACAAAAAACCCCGTGAATCAAATATTCACGGGGCTTTTCAAATAATGGCGGAGAGATAGGGATTCGAACCCTAGGTACCGGTGAAGGTACAACGGATTTCGAATCCGTCCCATTCGGCCACTCTGGCATCTCTCCAACGGCGCGCATCATAACAGCATCAACGCAGAAGGCGAAGCCCTTCTGCTGTTTTTTTTCGTGCTATCAAGCGCTTGCGTGTTTTTTCCGCTTACAGCGGCACGCCCAGACGGTTTGCGACTTCTTCGTAAGCTTCGATGACATCGCCCAGACCCTGGCGGAAGCGGTCCTTGTCCATTTTCTTGCGAGTGTCCTTGTCCCAGAGGCGGCAGCCGTCCGGGCTGAATTCGTCGCCGAGGACGATTTCACCGTGGAATACGCCGAATTCGAGTTTGAAGTCGACCAGCAGCAGGCCAGCGTCGTCGAACAGTTTGGTCAGGACTTCATTGACCTTGATCGACAACTCTTTCATGCGAACCAGTTGCTCGGCAGTGCCCCAGCCGAATGCCACAACGTGGGATTCGTTGATGAACGGGTCGCCCTTGGCGTCGTCCTTGAGGAACAGTTCGAAGGTGTAAGGATTGAGCCTGGTACCCTCTTCGATGCCCAGACGTTTGACCAGGCTGCCGGCAGCGTAGTTACGCACGACGCATTCGACCGGGATCATGTCGAGCTTCTTGACCAGGCACTCATTGTCGCCCAGCAGCTTGTCGAATTGGGTCGGAACGCCCGCTTCTTCAAGCTTTTGCATGATGAAGGCGTTGAACTTGTTGTTCACCATGCCTTTACGGTCCAGTTGTTCGATGCGCTTGCCGTCGAACGCCGAAGTGTCGTTACGGAACAGCAGGATCAAGCGGTCAGCGTCGTCGGTCTTGTAAACCGATTTGGCTTTGCCGCGGTAGAGTTCTTCACGTTTTTCCATGATGGGCTCCGCTTGCTAAGTAGTTGGGCTAGGCGATATGTCGCCAGTCGAGCCCTGAATCTTGATCGGCCAGTTGCAGCCAGTCCGGGTCGCACCCAAGGGTGTCGACAAAACATTGCCGGGCCAGATGCGGCAGGTTGTTCTTGCTGCTCAGATGCGCCAGCACCAGGTGCTGAAGGTCCTGCCATCCCAGCTCGCTCACCAGGCTGGCGGCCTGATGATTGTTCAAATGACCTGTTTCACAGCCAACGCGCTGCTTGAGAAAGACCGGATACTGGCCTCGGGCAAGCATGTCGCGACAGTGATTGGCCTCGATCATCAAGGCATCCAGGCCTTGATAACGCTGCAATACGTTGGAGCAGTAAGAGCCCAGGTCGGTCAGCAGACCGAAGCGGCGCTTGCCGTCATTGAAGACAAACTGCGTCGGTTCAAGCGCATCATGAGCGACAGACACTACATCGATGCCCAATGCGCCCACCTGCAAGCTCTCCCCGCCCGCCAGCAAACCGGCAACTTCAACCGGTTTTCGCATACCGCGCAAGGTACCGCTGCTGAGGTAGACCGGTACATTGTAGCGCCGCGACAGCAAACCCACGCCATGCACATGATCGGCATGCTCGTGGGTTACCAGAATCGCACTCAACTGGTTTGCAGCGACGCCCAGACGCGCCAGGCGCCGCTCGGTTTCCCGCAGGGAGAAACCGCAATCGACCAGTACGTATGTATCGTTGCTTGCGACCAGCGTGCCGTTGCCACGACTGCCGCTGCCGAGAACCGCGAAACGCACTTAACCCAGGTTGTCTTGAATAACGCTCAACACCCGACGCGCGATATCCGCAGGCGCAACGGTGTTGATGTTCTTCTCGACGGTCACTTGAACGTTGTCACCCACCTTGCTCAGGCGAACCTGATAACGCTCGGCACGGGCATCGATCTCTTCCTTGCTCGACTTGCTGCCAAACAGGCGACCGAAGAAACCAGGCTCGTTTTCAGGCGTTTTGGCCTTTTCGGCCAGGTTGATGTAGTACAGACCCAGGCTGCGGTTGATGTCCTCGACGCGCCAGTCACCCTGATCCAGCGCGCGGCCGACACTCGACCACGCACGGTCGAGATCGGCACCGAGGTTCAATACCGGGTTGCCGCTACCGTCTTCGCTCAAGGCAACACGGCTCGGGGTGTCGTAGTCACGTGCCGCCAACAGGGAAATAGAACCGCCCTTCTCGGCGTTGCGACCCATGCTGGCCAGCAGATCGTCGGTCAGTGCGGCATCAAGCCCCAGGTTGGTGGTACGGGTCGGGAAGGCCACATCGGCAGTGCTGCCGGCAGGACGCTCGACGCTCACCACATAGACTTCACTGGTATTGCGCTGCACGCCCGGCTCGATACGAACCCGCACGCGGGTTTCAGCGTCGGCTGAAACGCCAGCGGCGCTCAGGCGCTTGGCAACCGAAGCGGACAGTTCATCAAGACGCTGCCACGAGGAGCTGAATTCGCCAGTCTGCGGGCGCTCTTCAGCGATACGAAAACCATTGTCTTCAAAGTATTGATGAGCCACCGGCCAGACTTCGGCTGGCTGACGCTGAGCCAGAATCCAGCGCGCATCGCCGCTTTTCTGCTGGCTGAAATCGCTCGACTCGGAAGTCGTGCCCAGTGGCAGAGGACGAGGAACCGTGTATTCGCCTTCTTTCTGGGTGCTGTCAGCCACATTGCGCGGGATCGGCAGCAACGGGTCGAGGCGCTTGACGCCGGACACATCGGCAGGCACCTGCATGGGTGGGGTCTGGGTAGCCTGGAGGTAATCGCTACCGCGATCACGGAAGTAACCATCTTCGCCCCAGAGCCAACCGCAACCGCTGGTGCTGGAGATAATAAGAGCAAGTGCGGAAAGTCCGGCCAATCGCTTCATTGCGTGATACTTCCTCAATTAAACCAGGACGCCGGACTGGCGCAGGGCCTGACGCAGCGGTTCGTGACAGGCTTCGCTGAGCCAGGTAAGCGGCAGACGGATACCGGCTGGCATCTTACCCATTTCATGCAAGGCCCACTTCACGGGGATAGGGTTGGATTCGATAAACAGGGTGTTGTTGAGCGGCATGAGCTTTTCGTGAATCGCCCGCGCCGTCTCGGCATCGCCACGCATGGCCGCTGCGCACAGATCGCTCATGAGGCGCGGTGCAACGTTGGCAGTGACGGAAATATTGCCCTTGCCGCCCAGCAGCATCAACTCGACTGCCGTAGCGTCGTCACCGGAGTACACCAGAAAATCACTGCTGACGCTGTCCAGAATGTCCTTGGCGCGCTGCCGGTTGCCGGTGGCTTCCTTGATGCCGATGATGTTTTTTACCGCAGACAGACGCGCAACAGTCTCTGGCAGCATGTCGCAAGCCGTACGGCCCGGCACGTTGTAGAGGATCTGCGGGATGTCTACGGCGTTGGCGATGTGGCTGAAATGCTGAAACAGGCCTTCTTGCGTCGGCTTGTTGTAATAAGGCGTTACCAGCAGGCACGCATCGGCGCCAGCGGTCTTGGCGTTGGTGGTCAGCTCGACGGCTTCGCGCGTCGAATTGGCGCCTGTACCGGCGATGACCGGAATACGTCCTGCAACCTGGGCAACCACACGGCGGATGACCTCGATGTGTTCGCTCACATCCAGCGTCGCCGATTCACCGGTGGTGCCGACGGCAACAATGGCGTTGGTGCCCTCTTGCAAGTGGAAGTCAACCAGTTTGCTCAGGCTGTCCCAGTCCAGACGACCTTGTGCATCCATTGGTGTGACCAGTGCCACCATACTGCCCGCAATCATGCAACCGCTCCTGCCGGAAAAAGAGAGCCGTAATGGTACTGGCGCTATCAGCCTTGTACAAGCGAAGTACCGCGCTCTGAGCATTCCCCTGAGCGATGGTTTTCGCTACCCTTCGTCCTTTGATCGGTACTGGTCACCTGCGCACCTCGCTCAATCGGTCGAATTTGTCGCCAGAAGCCCTGCCCCAGTGCACTCCAGCCCGTCATGGTACTTCCATGCAAGGCAGGCGCTCCGGGACCCGGGAAGGTATCTCGCGCCATCGATTGTCGAAACAGCCCCGCAAGTCCGAAAAAGTACCGACCGCTCATCGTCTAGGAATGCTGCATGTCGTCCACCCCCACAGTTCGCGAACAATTCCTTGTCATCAGTGCCCTTGGCGCAAACCCCATGGAGCTGACCAACGTCCTGTGCCGTGCCAGCCATGAAAACCGCTGCTCGGTAGTCACCTCGCGCCTTACTCGCCACGGTGAGTGCAGTGCGCTGATTCTTCAGGTGTCAGGCAGTTGGGACGCTCTGGCGCGCCTCGAAACCAGCCTGTCGAGCCTCTCCAAGAAGCATGCGTTCACCACCAGCGTGGTACGCAGCGCTACCCTGGAGAACCGCCCGGAAGCCCTGCCCTACGTGGCTTACGTCAGCTCGGCGTACCGCCCGGACATCATCAATGAGCTGTGCCAGTTCTTCATTGACCACAACGTCGAGCTGGAAAATCTGATCTGTGACACATATCAGGCTCCGCAGACCGGTGGCACCATGCTTAATGCCACATTCACGGTGACACTGCCTGCCGGGACCCAGATCAGCTGGCTGCGCGATCAATTCCTCGATTTTGCCGACGCGCTGAATCTCGACGCACTGATCGAACCCTGGCGCCCACAAGCCCCAATGTAAGGAGTTCCCATGACCGTCACAGTAGATCAACCGGTTCCCGACTTTCAGGCACCCGCGACCAGCGGACAGACCGTAGAGCTGTCCGCGCTCAAGGGTCAGCAGGTCGTGATTTATTTTTACCCGAAAGACAACACGCCCGGCTGCACCACGCAGGGTCAGGACTTTCGTGACCATATCGCGCAGTTTCAGGCGGCCAATACGGTTGTGCTCGGTGTTTCACGAGACAGCCTGAAAACCCATGAAAACTTCAAGGCCAAGCAGTCTTTCCCGTTCGAGCTGATTTCGGACAAGGACGAAGCCGTCTGCCAGCTGTTCGACGTCATCAAGCTCAAGAAGCTGTATGGCAAGGAATACCTGGGCGTTGACCGCAGCACCTTCCTGATCGACAAGGAAGGCGTACTGCGTCAGGAATGGCGCGGCGTGAAAGTGCCGGGCCATGTGGCTGAAGTACTGGCGCAGGCCGAGGCCCTGAACAAAGGCTGATATTCCGATAAGCGTTGCGGCACGCAAGGTGCCGCAACGATCCAGACTTGCTGCTTAAAGCAGTGGTGCCACAGTGGGTTCATTACGCGGCCAGGCATCGAGGACGGCCTTGAACAACGTGGCCAGCGGAATCGCAAAGAAGATCCCCCAGAATCCCCACAGCCCGCCAAACAGCAGCACGGCGCAAATGATTGCAACCGGGTGCAGGTTGACGGCCTCGGAAAACAGCAACGGCACCAGAACATTGCCATCCAGCGCCTGAATGATGCCGTGGGCAATCATCAGGTAGATGAACTGATCACCCCAGCCCCACTGGAACAATCCGATCAACGCCACCGGCACTGTGACCACCACCGCGCCAACGTAAGGCACGACCACAGATATGCCGACCAGCATCGCCAGCAGCGCTGCGTAGTTGAGCCCGAGCGCGGCGAACGCGATGTAGGTCACGCCACCACAGATGAAAATCTCGATGACCTTGCCGCGAATATAATTGGCAATCTGACGCTTCATCTCATCCGCCACCCGGTTGATCAACGCACGCTCGCGAGGCAGATAGCCGCGCGCCCAGCGGCCGATCATGTGCCGATCCTTCAGAAAGAAGAACACCAGAATCGGCACCAGCACCAGGTAGATCATCAGGTTGACCAGCAATGGCAGGCTGGAGATCGAGAAGGTCAGCGCCAACTGACCGATCTTGCCCACTTCACCACGGGCGACTTCGATCGCCAGCAACACTTGCTCGTCGGAAACCAGATGCGGGTAACGTTCGGGCAGCAACA
The DNA here is from genome assembly GCF_058129925.1 of Pseudomonas sp. Pme6b. NCBI lineage: Bacteria > Pseudomonadati > Pseudomonadota > Gammaproteobacteria > Pseudomonadales > Pseudomonadaceae > Pseudomonas > Pseudomonas sp. Pme6b. Next base: position 1,945,965 of record NZ_CM176704.1, on the reverse strand, counting down.
GCAGTACAGACTGCCACTTGGCAAGCATGCCCGGTGCTTCGTTGAACAGCGTGATCAACTGGTGCCAGAGCAGTGGTACCAGCACCAGCAGGAACAGCAGCAGCACACCGATGAACAGCGTGAAGACCAAGCCGACTGCGGCCATTTCAGGCAAGCGCAGGCGCTCCAGAACACTGACCAACCCGTGCATCAGGAAGGCCAGCACCAACCCCGCAATGACCGGCGCGAGCATTCCGCCCAGGGTCAGGACAAGGGTAAACGCCAGAAACAGCAAGACCGCCAGTACCACCGCCTCCTCATCGGAGAAGTAGCGTTGCACCCAATTGCGAAGCACATTGAACATCAAACATCCTTTTCAAAAAAACGGCGGTGGCGGTTCAAGCCTTGCGTAGCCAGTAAAGATAAGTGCCAGCGTCGACCTCTTCATGCAGCAACTCATGCCCGGAAAGTCTGGCAAAGGTTCGAAAATCCCGCTGTGACCCGGCGTCAGTCGCGATCACCTTCAGCACCGCGCCGCTGGCCAGACGATTGAGTTCCATCTTGGCTTTCAGCAGAGGCAGCGGACAGTTGAGACCACTGGCATCCAGTTCGGCGTCGCACACCTCGGGGCGCACTACAGCGTCAGACATCGTTTCCCTCCAGGCGGACACATCGAATTACAAACCATGTCCGAAAAGGCATGGCGGATAAGGCGGCAAGAATACCTCACTCTGGTCAGCACGCCATTGAGCCAGCTACAGTACAGGTTCTTCTGACCAGAGCTTCGTGCATGAATTTTTTGCGTCCTACACTGCTCACCCTCGCTTGCCTGTTCGCTACGCATGGCATGGCTGATGACCTGCCTTCACTTGGCGACGCCAGCTCCTCGATTGTCTCTCCCGAACAGGAGCACCGTCTGGGCCGTGCGTGGCTGGGGTTGCTGCGCGGCCAGGTGGCGCAGCTGTCGGACCCGCAACTCAAGGACTACGTCGAGACCTCGGTGTACCGCCTGGCCGAGACCAGCCAGGTTCAGGACCGGCGTCTTGAATTTATCCTGATCAACAGCCCGCAACTCAACGCCTTTGCCGCACCCGGCGGGATCATCGGTGTCAACGGCGGCCTGTTCCTCAACGCCCAGACCGAGGGCGAATACGCGTCGGTACTGGCCCACGAGCTGGCTCACTTGTCGCAACGCCACTTCGCCAGAGGCATGGAGGCCCAGCAGCGTATGCAGGTGCCGGTAATGGCCGCGATGCTGGCGGGTATTGTCATGGCTGCCGCAGGTGCCGGTGATGCCGGTATCGCAACCATCGCCGGCTCACAGGCGGCTGCAATCCAGGAGCAACGTCGCTTTTCGCGCCAGAACGAGCAGGAGGCCGACCGTATCGGCATTCTCAATCTGGAGAAGGCCGGTTATGACCCGCGCAACATGCCCACCATGTTCGAGCGTTTAATGCGTCAGTATCGGTTTGATGCAAGGCCACCGGAGTTTCTACTGACTCACCCGGTGAGCGAATCGCGGATCGCTGACACACGCAACCGCGCCGAGCAGGCCAAGCCTGGCGGCAAGGAAGACAGCCTGCTGTATCAACTGATGCGCGCCCGCGTTGCGTTGATATACGAAGAAACACCTGGTATCGCCGCCAAGCGCTTTCGTGCGCAACTGGTTGAAAACCCGAAATCCGATCCAGCTCGCTATGGTCTGGCCATCGCACAGATCAAGGGTGGGCAACTGAACGAAGCCAGAGAAACCCTCAAGCCATTAATCGAAAAAGCGCCAAACGACATCACCTATAATCTGACGCAGATCGACCTGGACATCACCAATAACCGCTTGGCCGATGCCCAGCAACGGGTCGATCGCATGCTGACGCTGTACCCTGGCAGCTACCCGCTCAATGATGTGCGTATTGACGTGCTGCTCAAGCAGAACCGCACCGCCGAAGCCGAAAAAAGCCTTGAAGCGCTGCTCAAGACCCGCCCGGATGATCCCGACATCTGGTACGTCGTGGCGGAAACCCGTGGCCTGAACGGCAACACCATCGGCCTGCATCAGGCGCGCGCCGAATATTTCGCACTGGTCGGCGATTTCCGTCAGGCAATCCAGCAACTGGACTTTGCCAAACGCCGTGCGGCCAACAACTTCCAGTTGGCGTCACGCATTGATGCACGGCAAAAGGATCTGATTGAACAAGAGCGGATGGTCAAGGACATGATGAACTGATGTCCGAATGAGAAAGCCCGACGCAAGCGTCGGGCTTTTTCATTACGGCTGTCAGGCATTGCCCGCTTGTCGCAAGCGCGCCGCTTGGGTGAAGTCCAGCATGCGCTGCAACGGGCGTACGGCGTTGGGGATCAGCGCCGGGTCAACGAATATCTCATTGCTACCCTCGCGCAGGCACTGCAAGGTGCGCTCAAGCGTATTCATCGCCATCCACGGGCAATGTGCACAGCTTCGGCATGCAGCGCCGTTACCGGCCGTAGGCGCCTCGATGAAGATCTTGTCCGGGCACAACTGCTGCATCTTGTAAAAGATGCCCCGGTCGGTGGCCACAATGAACGTCTTGTTGGGCAAGCGCTGCGCGGCGGCAATCATCTGACTGGTGGAGCCGACAACGTCAGCCAGCTCGATCACTGCTTCCGGCGATTCCGGGTGAACCAGAATCGCAGCCTCGGGATACAAGGCTTTCATGTCTTCAAGCTGCTTGGATTTGAATTCTTCGTGGACAATGCAGGCACCGTCCCACAGCAACATATCGGCACCGGTTTCACGCTGGATATAGCGGCCCAGATGCTTGTCTGGAGCCCAGATGATTTTCTCGCCGTTGTCCATCAGGCTTTCGACGATCTCCAGCGCGCAGCCAGAGGTCACTACCCAGTCCGCACGGGCTTTGACCGCTGCAGAGGTGTTGGCATACACCACCACGGTACGCTCCGGGTGCTGATCGCAGAACGCGGAAAACTCATCGACCGGGCACCCTACGTCAAGCGAACAGGTGGCTTCGAGCGTTGGCATGAACACGCGTTTTTCCGGGTTGAGAATCTTCGCGGTTTCGCCCATGAAACGCACGCCTGCGACCAATACAGTACTGGCAGCGTGGTTATTGCTGAAGCGGGCCATTTCCAGAGAGTCGGCCACGCAACCGCCGGTTTCCTCGGCCAGGGCCTGAATGACCGGGTCGCAATAATAGTGAGCGACCAGCACGGCATCCTGCTTCTTGAGTTCGGCAGCAATGTCGGCTCGGTAACGCGCCTGCTCTGCCGGGCTCAGCGCCTTGGGCTGCTTCGCATCGAGATGAGCCTGCACCAGGAAACGTTCGGAGATCTGTGTCATGTTCGCGGGACCTGAAGGCGCTAGAGCGCGAAAGGCAAGTTTACACCCGAAATACAGGCAATAAAAAAGCCGGAAACCCTTATCAACCAAGGCCCTCCAGCTTTACGCATACATCGCCTGACAAAGGCTGCGCCATGTGCAATCAAGCATATGGCTGATATTCAGTAAATATCGGCCCGACTTCTGAAGGCGCGCCGATTCTAACGCCAAAAAACCGATTTACCAGAAGTTTCTGGCTTGCCCATAGCCGATGAGAATCGTTCTTGAAACCGTCTAGAGATCCATTAAATAGCGAAACATGACAAAGAAATAATTTGTAGCGACTTTCTATTTGACACATCTCTAAAATATCTTGGTCGACCCAACATGGTTACTCACTATCACAGGTCTCATAGATGCCAGGTCCCCTACACTTCGCCATGCACACTTTTCGGCAGACCTCCTGGATGGCCGCTTCCGCGGCTATGTCACTGACCCTCATACTGCCCGCGCAGGCGGCCAGTGAGGCAGCCGTGGTGACGCCATGGGGCACTATAAGCGAGCCAACCAGCCCACCAGTCTGTAAGCAACTTCAAGCGCACCTGACTCCCAGAGACGGCTCGCTGGACAGCGCTGACGGTTCGGCGCTCGACTCCAGGCCTGACCAGGAGAATATCCAGAATGCAATCAATGGGTGTGCTGCCGGACAAGCCGTAAAGCTTGTAAAAGGTGACGGCGACAACTCGGCATTCCTCAGCGGGCCGCTGCAATTGAAATCCGGCGTCACGCTCTGGATAGACGAGGGCGTAACGTTGTTTGCGTCACGTAACCCCAAGGACTACGACAACGGCAAAGGCACTTGCGGCGTCACTACAGTTGCCAATCAGGATGCCTGCAGTTCACTGATTTCGGCCAAAAACACCCACTCCAGCGGCGTCATAGGCAAAGGCGTTATCGATGGTCGCGGCGGCAGTCTGCTTACCGCCGGGGCGAATGCCAATCTGCGCAGCTGGTGGGACCTTGTTTATCAGAAGACCTTGTCCAACGTTTATCAACAAAAGCCGCGCCTTATACAGGTCAGTGGCGGAACGGACTTCGTTATCCAGGGGCTGACGCTGCAAAACGCTCCGGACTTCAACATTGTGACTGACGGCGTGACCGGGGTGACTGTATGGGGGATCAAGATTCTGAATCCAAGCCGGGTCTACAGCGTAGAGGGCTACCACTGCCCAAGCGGCTCGACGCCCGACCAGAAGCCCCCTGGGACCTGCTTTACCCCGGAAACCGTGAAGAACACCGACGGCTTCGACCCCGGTCAATCGAACAAAGTATTGCTGGCCTATTCCTACATCAGCACAGGTGATGACAACGTAGCGATAAAGTCCAGCCGAATCTCCGGCAGTCGGGACCTGATGTTCGCGCACAATCATTTTTATTATGGCCACGGCCTGTCCATCGGCAGTGAAACCAACGGTGGCGTACACAATGTCAGCGTTGTGGATTTGGCGGCAGATGGTAGAGACAGCCAGGACGGCATCGGACTGAGAATAAAGACGAGTGCCAAGAACGGTGGAAAGGTAGACGGTATCCGTTACGAAAACGTGTGCATGCGTAACGTCAAATTCCCGCTGGTGTTCGACACCAACTACGGCAGTGCCAGCGGAACCTCGGACCCTGATCTCAGCGACATCACAGTGAAGGGCTTCCACTACCTGAACAGTCCGCGATTCGGTGGCGGCAAAATGACCTTCGCCGGCTACAGTGACAATGGCCAGAAACGGCCGATTCTGATCAAGCTGGATAACGTTGTCTTTGACGGCACTCAACCAGCCTTCACAGCGCTTACCGCCACCCACTTCACAATTGGCCCAGGGCCGGTAAGCTTCTTCAACAAACTGGTGCCTTCGATAAAAGACGACGTCACGGTGTCCGGCAGTCCAGGTGACGGTGCCCCGGTCGATTGCACGGCAGCGTTTGTGCCGATGAAATCAGTGGTGCCTTGGGCTCCGTTTTAACGGACGTTTGTTGTCGGACAGCGCTGCGGGGGCTTGGAGTTCCCCGCAGATGGCTGCCAGCTTAAGGGCACGGGATGGCGGGTCATTCCGGCGCGTGCTGATCTGGGTACCTGAATAAAAGACAGGCAAAAAAAAACCTGGAAATCCGCATTTTCATGGGCCTTCCAGATTTTCGAAATGGTGGGTCGTGTGGGATTCGAACCTACGACCAATTGGTTAAAAGCCAATTGGCTTTTGCTGACATAAAAAAGCGGCACACTCGGATGGTGTGTTGATCGGTTCACGCAGCCTCTAATGTCCCCATTAGAGGCTTTATACCATGTTCGTAACCTCGCTTTTGTCCACCAAAGGTGGTGTCGGAAAAACCACGCTGGCTGCCAACCTCGGCGGCTTCTGCGCCGACGCCGGCTTGAAGGTCCTGCTCATAGACATGGACCCGGTCCAGCCTTCACTGTCCTCTTACTACCCCATGACAGAGGAAGTCAGCGGCGGCATCTTCGACCTGATCGCACACAACCTGACTGATCCAGAAAGAATCATCTCCCGGACCAGCATCCCAAACCTGTCTTTGATCTTGTCGAACGACCCCAACAACCAGTTGATCAACCTCCTGCTTCAGGCACCGGATGGTCGGCTGCGATTGGCTCACCTGCTGAAAGCGTTCGCGACCCATTTCGATCTGATCCTCATAGATACTCAGGGCGCACGCAGCGTCATGCTGGAAATGGTGGTGTTAGCGTCAGATCTGGCCGTTTCACCATTACCACCGAACATGCTGAGCGCCCGGGAATTTAACCGTGGCACATTGCAGATGCTTGAAGGCCTGCGTCCTTACTCAAGGCTGGGACTGCTCGTTCCCCCCATCAAGGTCGTGGTGAACTGTCTCGACCAGACTGTCGATGCCCGCGAGATCCATGACGCGATCAGAAGGACTTTTGCTGACAACACTGAGATCGACGTCCTCAGAAATACAGTTCCCGCTTCAGTTATTTTCCGCCAAGGTTCAACCGCAGGCATGTCGGCTCATCGGATAGAGTACAAGCAACCTAGCAATCGCCGCGCGCCCAGCGCCCTGAAGATCATCCGAGATCTGGCCATCGAGCTTTTTCCGCAATGGGCGGACCGCTTTGAGTCAATGACCGAAATCGCCGTTGAAACCCTCGTCAAAGGGGGCCATTGAGATGGCCTGCGTCGACGATCAGGACTCGTCGTCCCTGGCAAGCATCGGGAGGGCGTGATGGATATTTCTCACATGTCCCCTCCTCACTCCGTCGAAGCGGAACAAGCCGTGCTTGGCGGGCTGATGCTCGACAACGAGTCATGGGATTTGATCGCAGACCGAATCAAAGCCGATGACTTTTCCCGGGCCGAGCACCGTCTGATCTTCCAGAGCATTGCGGCGCTGGCTGAATCGAACAGACCATTCGACGTGGTCACGGTATCCGACTCCATTGCGGCAATAGATGCTGCTGGTGGCTTGGCTTACCTCAGTGAGCTCGCCAAGAACACACCCTCCGTGGCTAACATCAAGGCGTATGCCGACACAGTGAGCAACCGAGCTCATCTGCGTCGGCTGATTTCACACGGCTATGCATGCACCCGGGAGGCTTCGGATCCTCAAGCGAATGCGTCCGAGGTACAGGACGTAATCGAACAGCAGCTGTTTGCCCTGGGACAAGGACGGCACACGTCTGACTTTGTCGACGTCAACCAGATGCTCCTGCAGGTGGTCGACAAGATCGATCTTCGCTTCAACGCAGGAGAGTCGGTGGTCGGAGTGCCCACTGGACTGTCCGATCTGGACGAGTTGACGGGTGGCTTACAGCCAGCGGATCTGATCATCCTCGCTGCAAGGCCTTCAATGGGAAAAACCAGCCTGGCGCTGAATTTCGTGGACGCTGCGCTTCAGAAAGATGACCACTCCACTGTTCAGATCTACAGCTTGGAGATGCCAGCCGAAGCGATCATTTACCGCCTTCTATCCATATTAGGGCATCTGAATCTTGAGAAGCTGATACGCGGACAGCTCGAAGATGAGGATTGGTCGAGGCTTTCGTTGGCAGTGGCCAAGGTCAATTCCTACAGGGAGCGCCTCGTCATTGATGACCAAGCAGACCTGACGCCTTCGGCAATTCGTGCCCGGGCACGCAGAGGGGCACGGCGTTTCGGAAAGCCAGGCCTGATCATGATCGACTATCTGCAAATGATGAAGTGCCCTGGCACGGAAAATCGGGCCAACGAAATCAGCGAGATATCTCGCTCGCTCAAAGCGCTGGCCAAGGAGTTCGACTGCCCTGTCGTCGCGCTCTCTCAACTAAACAGAGAGCTGGAGAGACGTCCGAACAAGCGGCCTATCAATGCGGACCTACGTGACTCGGGCGCGCTTGAGCAGGATGCGGACCTGATTCTCTTCGTGTATCGGGATGAGGTTTACAACGCCGACACCGAGCACAAAGGCATCGCCGAGCTGATCCTTGGCAAGCATCGCAATGGCTCGCTCGGCACCGTCAGAACGGCTTTCATCCCCCAGCACACCCGTTTTGAAAATCTTGCGGCCAGCACCTGGCAAGGAGCAAGGGCATGACGTCCTTCATTGAACTGACAAAGGAATCTCTTGCCCCTCATCTGCACGAAGCAATAAGTCAATGCCTGACAGAAAAGCCTCATCCGTCTGCTTGGCTGGTGGATGACATCGTGCTGATAGATGCAGCCGCCCTGAGCGCGCTTATCAGCATTGCATTGAACCCTCTACCACGTCGGCAAATTCCGAGCGATTTGGCTGACCTTCTGCTGCAACTCGAATTGGTATCACGTCCGCAACGCTACGTTCTGAGGTATGACTCGAAATTCGGCGGTCGAGCGCGTTGGCGTCCATTGTTGCAGCTCGCCAAAGGCGAGCTACCTGACAACGCACTTCTGGATGCATTTCCCTGGTTCTGCCATGAGGTTGAAGATCACCCCTTCATGGCACTGGGTATCCCCGGGGATATACACGCCACACGTCCTCAGGCGAATCGTTGGCGTCTAGCTCTGTTGCTTCCCGATCCCTCCACGCTTGCTTCGCACCATAGGCCATCTCCAGTCCTGCCAGTTCCTCATGCAGTGATAGCCACTTATCGAGAGGAGTCATTTGTCGGATCTGATCAGAACTCTACCACTGGCTGCGTCCGGCACCCTTTTGCGCAACGCGCCACCCACTTTTCTCGCCCGGGAGAATCGCTTATGAATCCGTGTGCTAGCCCCCCTTCGATTACAGATGAATGCCGTAACTGCGGCCAACACCTCCCACCTCATGTAGCCATTGCGGAGGGAGAGTGTCCGGTATGCCATAGCGGCGACTTGGTCGAGGTCCTCACGTTCGAGACCAAGGCACTTGATGCAGCGCTCAATCAGATGCCCCGCGGCATGGAGTACACCGTTGTGTTTCGTATGGAAGGTGACTGTTCGCGTCGCTCGTTCATGGAGAAGCTCACCGAGACTTTCGCCGACCACGAGGTTGAAATCCTGGAGATCCAAGCGGGTAACAAGCTCAGCGGATCGGAGGAACAGTGACATGGCGCGCCACTACAACATTCTTGAAGAGGATCTACCCAGTCAGTCAGATCGAGAGAGAGACAGGCTGCGGATCGAGAAGGCCATTACGGAATACTTCAGTCGCGGAGGGTCCATCCAACGAGTGGAAGCCGATCAGCGTGTGAATGACCCTTCGTTCATCATCAATGCTGAAAAAACGGCCTTGTTGAAGGCTGGTACTGAGTCTCAGAAGCAGAAAAAAGCAAATGCGCTCAGCGATACCGAGCTGGCACGCTTGCTTAGAGCTCACTGCACTGCCGGCTCATCACTCTTTTCAGCAGCTGCATCGCTCAATCAAACGCGTAAGCGTTGTGAGGCCATAGCTCGCCGCTACCAGATCCCCTTTCGCTCGGCTGCTTTCGGCAATGCGAGGGCACGATCATGAGCAATATGCCTGCATCTATTCGAGGCGCAAAAAAATCTTTGCAGGCGTTGGCTGACTTCGCCATTTCGCAGGGATGGGCGGTCCATCGCACTCACGGTGGTCACGTCAAGTTCACCAAAGGTGGATGTTCGCCCATTTTCACCTCGTTCACACCCAGCGACCACAGGGCCGGCCTCAATGCTCGCGCTCAACTGCGCCGCGCACACCCCCTCAGCCATGATGGAGAACGCCATGTTGAATAACGAAACCGTGAATATGCGTGACGACGACAAAGACGAAAAGTTTGTTGTTCGTTTCCCGATGGGAATGAGAGCTCGGCTATCGATGGCAGCCAAAGCCAGTCATCGCTCCATGAATAGCGAATGCGTATACCGCATCGACTGCAGCCTGAAGCAAGAGCAGGAGATTGCCAGGCTCAAGGCCGTGATCGATGTGTTGCTCAACGGCGGGACGCCAGCGAGCAATGTCGTTCAACTTTCTGAGGCGGGCCAATAATCATGGCGAGCAAACTCACTGCCGATGAAATAACGGGCAAGTTGCTCCAGGGCTCATTTAGTCGATCAGGTCCATCCGTAGATCGACTGCCAGACCCTATTGCAGACACGCCTATGGTTTTGACCCTGGATGAGTTGTCAGCGTATGAGCATAACCCTCGCACGGTGACCAACATCAAGTACCAGGAGATCAAGGACTCCATTCGGGTCAGGGGTCTGGATCAGCCCCCCCAGGTGACACGTCGTCCGGGGGAGAAGAAGTTCATCATCCGCAACGGCGGCAATACGCGGTTGTCGATTCTGCGAGAGTTGTACAGCGAAACGGGGGACGAGCGCTTTTACAGGATCAGCGTATTGTTCCGCCCCTGGGATGGCGAGCGTGGGGAAATCATTGCCCTCACCGGTCACCTGGCCGAGAACGACCTGCGCGGTAACCTGATGTTCATCGAGCGCGCCGTGGGCATTGAAAATGCCCGAGCTATCTATGAGCAAGAAACCGGCGAGCCCATATCTCAACGGGAATTGGCAAGAAGACTGAAAGCTGACGGTTACCCGGTATCGCAGTCCCACATCAGCAAAATGCAGGAGACGATCCGTTGCCTGCTGCCGGTGATCCCCGCCGCGCTCTACTCCGGTTTGGGCAAGCATCAGGTCGAACGGCTGCTGGCCCTTCGTAAAGCCGCCGCTCAGACGTGGCAGACGCACACCGAAGGGAAACCGAACGTCACCGACTTCGAGGTCTTGTTCCAGGACGTGCTGTCAATGTTCGATGGCGATGCCAGCGAATTCGTCTGTGAACGTGTTCAGGATGAACTGATCAGCCATATGAAGGAAGGTACGGGCAGGACGTATGAGCAGGTCCTGCTGAACGTCAACGAAAACCTGACGATGGCGCGTCGTTCATCGGTCATTGAAACGCCGCTGCGATTACCACCCACACCGCAGGTGCAGCCCGAAGCCGAGTCCGAATCTGATGCGTACCTGCTCCAAGATGACTCGGAACAAAAAACGCTGCAATCGGAATCACTGCCCCAGTCACCTGGCACGCAGGTGACTGAAAAAAGCACGCTGCCTGCACCGCCAGAGTCTGCCCTGAAAACCGACAAGCCTTTGCCGCCGCCACTCTCTGAAGAAGAGCGTATCGCGCGGCTGGAAGCCCATGTCGTCACACCGGTCTCGACTACCGACCGCGTCTTTGAGATCAAGCGCCAGGTTGCTGCGCTGGATGGCGAGGAACTGCCGGACTTCAAAGCCAACGCCTTGGTGTCGATTCCCGTGCAAGCCGGGGGCCTGCACCCGATATCGGATGTCTGGTACATCGAACGCATCATGGACCAGCCCGACCAATTGCGTCAGGTCATCGCTCAGCTTGCTCACGAAATCGCCACAACCGCTGGGCTGAACCGCGACACCGTGGCACGAGTACCTGGAGGTCTGGGCTTTATATGTCACGAGCCGCCGATGGACCTGGAACTCACAGAACTGGCCAACAACACCCTGACCCTGCTCCAGGCCATCAGCGGGGTCTACGCCATCGCCCTGAACCGGCAGACACCCGAGGCTCCCCTGAATGTGACGGAGTTTCAATTCACGGCAGCGCTGGGCCAGTTGCTAATCGGCAGCCCCAGGTATGAAGACCGGGAGGCCGTGTTGGCGGGCCGTCTGGACGATGCCTGCATCGTCAAGCTTTTCCGGCTGATCCGGTTAGGCCGCCGGCTGGTCGAGCTGGAAGCGATGAACGTTGATGGGCAATACACCTCGTGAGGTTTTATCGCGGCGTTCTGCGACAGGAGTTTGAACATGTCAAAACGACATAATCCACTGAATGAAGCCATGGTCGCCCAGATTCTGCATCACCTGCGCAACGGTGAGGTGAAGCGCTGCATCGACATGGGCCTGGACCCGGAAATTCTGGTACTGCTCCAGCAGCCTTCCTCTCAGAGCGTGCTGTTGAACTCCAACGTCATCTGGTGCCAGGTGGCGATTGATCCGGACATGGTCAAGCGCCTGCTCTCCAACAAAGAGCGGACCGACGAAGAGATCCGCATCGTGCAGCGCGCGCTTCGTCTGGGTGCCACCACACCGATGCTTCAGCAGTTCTTCGGCATGTCGCCGCAAGAAGTCTCTCTGCAGCGAGTTCTGGTCGGCGTACCTGGCAAGCCCGGTCGCTTTCGCGATCTGCCCGATGACACGCCGTTATGGCACCGGTTCGTCCAGTTGATGGCTGATCTCAACGTCGATCACACTGACGGCGTCGCCTTGCTCGACGTTGCCATGTTACTGACAGAAGAAATCAACATTCCGGCTGAAGAGCAGGATAGTCACTCGCCCGAACCGATTACGCTGGGCCTGGTGTGGAACAAGATTCAGCAATGGCTGGCTCAGGACCTCTACCCTCCGGGGAAAAACCGTAAATCCGCCAGCCTCGTTCTGATGAGCGAATCCCGACGACTGACCAAAGCCAACCCGAAAGGCAGGGCTCCCGAACGTGGCCTAGAAGAAAGCGCCGCTGGCAAGGTAGAAGGCGAACGGATGTGACGAAGATGAACCGGCGCCCTCCCCTGGCAGTCGCCATCAATGCTGCGGCTGGAACACTGCAAAACCACTTGCTGCTCCAGCAGATGAAATTGGCTCAACAGCAGAATGCTGGCTCAGGTTCCACACCCAGTGACACTGAATCAGTCCGCGACGAGCCGTATGCAGGCGTCGTCTTCAGTGGCAATCCACACGAAACGGTGCCGCGTGGCCTGCTACTTGATGATCGTCTCTCACCGCTTGATCGCAATGCCTGGCAAGTCTTCAGGCTGCTGATCAACGGTGATGGCGTCACAGCTTTTCCGAGCTATGAAAAGCTACGTCCGTACCTCGGCTCGTCGCCAGGTAAATCGGCCTCCAAAGAAACCGTGGCCAAGGCGTTGACCGTCCTGAGGCTGACGCGCTGGCTCAGCCTTGGACAACGGGTACGTGACTCGGTCAGCGGTCGGGTGCAAGGCAACGTCTACATCCTGCACGATGAACCGGTGGGATGTGCCGAGGCGATGGAAATCGACCACAACTATATGCAACTCGTCGGCCAGGCGCTTGAACATGCCAACAAAGCCGTCAGGCTCGTCGCAAACCATGCATTCAAAGAGTTTGCAGCCGCGACAAGCACGATGCCTTCACGACTCGAAGTCATCGAGCAGAGATGGCAGCAGCAGGGATGGCATGACGCACCGCAAGCCATCGAACACTCACAGGATGGCCCTGAGTTCGGAATCCGAACCAAGGGCTCAGACGAGTCAGATTCACTGAGTTCGGATTCCGAACTCAGTGAAAAAAGCCCGGGAGCGAATTTAAAAACACCGGGTTCGGAATCCGAACTCAGTCTGAATTCGGCCTCTTTCGGCTTGGTTCGGATTCCGAACTCATATAGTACGTATACCAATACAAATACATCTGTATGTAAAAGCTTTGTACCGCGCGAAGCTCAGGAAAGTGCGCCGGATCTGCCCTCCGGGTTTGAGAGGTTCACACAGGATCAACGTGACAAGGCCATGATCGCCTTGCAGCGCGTAGAACCTGGGTTGCGAACACCGCTGCTCGATCAGTGGCAACATCGGTGCAAGAGCGGATCGGTGAAGAACCCGTTTGGCTACCTGCTGAGCTGCACGCAGAAGGCACTGAGTGGTGAATTCAATGCCCAGTGGCAGGCCCCCTCAGCGGCCACCCAGCAGCCACAGGTGGCTGCCAGTCACTCAAGATCACCGACCGCCCAGCCACCCGCTCCCACTCAGGTTCCCCATCCCCCTGTCACGAGGGCTTCGCCTCGAGAACGAGATGCGTCGTCACTGGCAACCGGACGCGATGCCATGTCGAGCATCAAGCAGATGGTTCGGCCGAGGACTCAGGGTTGAAAATGCTTGATGATTGCTCCGTTGGGGACGCCCAGCCACATCTGGATCTGGGTGATTTCCCAGGAATCACTTCAAGCACCGATCAGGGTGATGCCCCGGGCATCACTTCGAACGCCGAGCTGGGTGATGCCACTGGCATCACTACGAAACCCGATCTGGGTGATTCCACGGGAATCACTCCGAGCACCGATCCAGGTGATTCCCCGGGAATCACTTCGAACACCGATCCAGGTGATTCCCCGGGAATCACTTCGAACACCGATCCAGGTGATTCCCCGGGAATCACTTCGAACACCGATCTGGGTGATTCCCCGGGAATCACTTCGAGCACCGATCCAGGTGATTCCCCGGGCATCGCTTCGAGCACCGATCCAGGTGATTCCCCGGGAATCACTTCGAGCATCCAGCCAGGTGATTCCCCGGGAATCACTCCAAGCACCGACCAGGGTGATGCCCCGGGAATCACTCCGAGCACCGATCTGGGTGATTCCCCGGGAACCACTTCGAACACCGATCCAGGTGATTCCCCGGGCATCGCTTCGAGCACCGATCCAGGTGATTCCCCGGGCATCGCTTCGAGCACCGATCCAGGTGATTCCCCGGGAATCACTTCGAACACCGATCTAGGTGATTCCCCGGGAATCACTCCAAGCACCGACCAGGGTGATGCCCCGGGAATCACTTCGAGCATCCAGCCAGGTGATTCCCCGGGAATCACTTCAAACACGGATATTGAGAAACCCCAATCGATCAAGAAACGGTTTGTTACTGACCAGAGCCAGCACGCGCGGGCAATCTTGCCTCTCTCCATCAATCCGCTCATATAAAGGAAGCGCTCAGCATGGCTGACAACTTTCAGCTCAACCTCGGTTCACTGCGAAGCAGCGTCAATCTGACCCTGCACACCCACCACGCCTCAAGGCTCTGGTTTGGTCGTCAACGCACCGAAGGCAAGCCCGGGATGATCGGCCTGAGTGGCTTTGCCAACATCCTCAATCGCATCAAACGTGGCTGCGAACAGGACGATCCTTATTCGGACTGGTTCCTCCTTCTTATAGAAGAAAAGATCGACACCGCCGAACAGGAAATGAAGGACATCGATAACAGGCTGGATGAAGTCATGGCTGCACTGCCCGCCATGCTGTCCATTGGCGAGAACCTGTCCGTGCAGCCCGTGACACTCCCGTTGTATCTGTCGACGCCTTTGGCCTTCAAAGCGGTGTATCTGCTGACCGCCTACGACGAACTGGTGCGCCGTATTCTGCTGGCCAGCCATGTCGGTTTGATCGACAACAATGCCAAGGGCCAGTGGCTGGATGAAGGTGCTGCGATCCTGAGACGCCTCTTCGGCCTGAGTCAGCGTTACAAATTCTCGGGCGCTAGCCGGGGAGACTTTGCAGCCAAGAACGCACGCGCCGAGCAAGCGCGCGAAATGTATGCACCATTTGGCGAAATCCCCCAGGACATCCTGGAGGGCGTCCGACGTTCCAAGTTTGCTCCAACTCTGGCCACCGCATCAAACAGCCCAGCGGACGTAGACGACCGTGAAGACAGTTTCGACGAGGCAATGACACTGGGCCAGTCTGACCACGAACAGCCTGGTCCAGAGTCCGAAGAGTGAGCGGCGTGAAACAGCAGGCGGCTAACGGGAAAAAACTGCAACAGGGCGCCTTCCAGCCTCTGCAACAGGATGCCTTCAGCACCCTGCAACACGCGCCCTTCCTAAAAGGCCTTTTAAAACCTTTTAAAGGTAAGGGGGGGATGCTCCAGTTGACCGAGCTGTGCCGTTCCCTTGAAGACGATTTGAACGCGCTGGCCGAAGATCAAATGCTGGCCCAGGCGAACAGACATCCCTACACCCTTCTACCGGTTCGGATGGTTCGGCAACGCACAAGCGCCGGCACCGTTTTTCTCCGCTGGCAGGAAATGGGGACACGGCAGATGGGCGTCAATGTTTGGTCCAGCTTACTGACCGATCCCAGAACCCCCGAATCACTGCTCCAGGATCTGCACGCCATGGAACAGCAGCGCATTGCTTTGAACATGCAGATCAGTCTGATTCATAGCATCGGTCGCCAGGCTGCCGAATGCGCCGAGAAGATGGCCCAGGCTGATGCCGTTTACGCAGAACGGCTGCAACAGATCAACCAATCCCGCGTCGCCAATGTCTCTCAGGAGTAACTGCAATGGCTGAATCAATCGTCACTTCTTCCAACGCTAACGCGACTTCCGAAGTCAGCATCGAACTGGTCAAGGGCCAGCCCATGACGACCAGCGTCGATATCGCATCGCACTTTGGGAAGCTGCATAAGAATGTAATCAAGGCCATCAAAGCCCTTGATTGTACGGACTCTTTTCATAAGCTCAATTTTGAGCCCATACAAATTGACGTTGATTTAGGTATGGGTAGAACGCGTAAAGACCCAGCATTCCGCATTACCCGCGATGGCTTTACTTTTCTGTGCATGGGGTTCACCGGCAAGGAAGCTGCACGCTGGAAGGAGGCCTACATTAACGCCTTCAATCAGATGGAGCTGGCCCTCAAAGCCCAGCCCGTGGAAGTCGACAACAAAGCGGTGCTCGCTTTCGCCCTCAAGACACTCGAACTCATGCGCGGCCAATCGCAAGGTCGTCCTCCTCGGCCCAATAGCGAGCAGGTGGTCCAGACCTACCTCGATATCCAGTCGCTGGATCAGGCCACCGCTGAACAGATCAAGCTGGCGTTGATCTTCGTCCAGGGTCAAATCATCGGCGAGGGGTCTGCCGCCGTGAACCTGCCCAATGTCGCGGGCTCCTCCATCGCCAAGGATTTGCTCTATGGCCTGCTGCGCTCGGCACACGATGCGGAACTGATGTTTAACGCGTTGTACGACAAGGGGGTCGAGGCACTGGCCAGCGACGCCTTCAAAAACCACATGACCGGCAAGCTCGCCGACACCTCACGCCAGGCCCGCGAGTTGCTCGGCTACGTCGCCAGTCACGCAGCACGCACGCCATTTGCTCCAAAATTCACACACTGAGGGATACACCATGGGTACATCAGTAGATTGGGAAGGCAACATCGGATCTGCTCCAGAATTCAAGGAGTTTGCCAATGGCAACAAGGATCCGCGCCGCTTGCTACGGCTGAACGTCTACTTCGACAACTCAATCCCTAAAAGCGATGGCACAGGCTTTGAGGACCGTGGAGGGTTCTGGGCCAATGTCGAGTTTTGGCATAAAGACGCAGAGCACTATGCCAACCTTTATCAGAAAGGCATGAGGGTGTTGATCCAAGGGCGAGCGATCATTGATAACTGGACCAAGGACGGGAAGGAGTTCTCTGCGTTGAAAGTGCAGGCATCGCGGGTCGCAATCCTTCCTCACAGGGTTGAAGCAGTGCAATTGGCACCTTCCCAGTCATACAACCAGCCGCAAAGCGATCAACAGCATACCGATCAGAGTTCAACTCAAAACAATGCAGCTCCGGATTTCGACGACGATATTCCCGTGTAGATGACCGGAGTGAAAAACCGCGCCTTCTGCGTGAGGCTGCTGGTGGAAATGAAGCTGCTCAGCGTCGTTCTTCACCAGCAGGCAGCTCTTTCTGAACTGTTTATTCGCCAGAGCAAAAAAACGCCCTTTACGTGGATCAGTTGGTGAAAGAAATCTGCACATCGGCGAACCCACGCCACGATGAATCTCTTACGGGTCGAATCTCATGAATCTCAGAAACTTTGTAACCTATGTCATCCGCATGCCAGACAACACCGCATCAAGAACCGCCCTGACTGCCAAATTGAATGATGCCCACAAACTAAATCCGTTTTCTGGAGAAATGAACAATGACAAATGAAATGAACCGCCCCGGGTTTCTCGGAGACCCTTTTGTTTGAGTCATGCCACCTGGGCAGACTCGGTGAGTTGCTGATAATAGATTGCTTCTGCTTCGACCGGTGGAATATGACCGATTGGCTCCAGCAGGCGGCGGTGATTGAACCAGTCCACCCATTTCAGGGTTTCCAGCTCCACCGCCCCCCGTGTGGGCCAAGAGCGTCGATGAATCACTTCAGCCTTGTAAAGACCATTGATGGTCTCAGCCAAAGCATTGTCGTAAGAGTCACCGACACTCCCGACCGATGGCTCAATACCGGCTTCGACAAGACGCTCGGTATAGCGAATGGACACGTACTGCACGCCACGGTCACTGTGGTGAATGAGTCCACCCTGCTTGACTGGGCGACGGGCGTAAAGGGCTTGCTCCAGTGCATCGAGTACAAAATCGGTACGCGCTGAACTGGACACCTTCCAACCGACGATGAATCGGGCAAAGACATCAATGATGAAGGCCACGTAAACAAAACCCTGCCAGGTACTGACGTAGGTAAAGTCCGATACCCATAGGGCGTTCGGGCACTCAGCCACAAACTGACGGTTGACATGATCCTGCGGGCACGGCCTGGCTTGGTCGCTGACCGTCGTCTTGACGGGCTTGCCGCGTACCACGCCTTGCAGGCCCAGCTCTCCCATCAGACGTTGCACCGTACAGCGGGCGACTTGCAGTCCGTCACGCAGCAATTGTCGCCAGACCTTGCGCACGCCATATACCTGGAAGTGCTCATCCCAGACTCGCTGGATGTGCTCACCCAGTTCCTGGTCACGCTGCGCACGCGCTGACTGCTGGCTGGGGTCAGCCTGCTGAGCAGCGTACCGGTAGTACGTCGACGGGGCGATTGGCAACACCTTGCAAATCGGCTCGACCCCGTAAGACTGGCGGTTTTCATCAATAAACGTCTTCATCGTTTGAATGGGCGGTCGAGCTCCGCCTGGGCAAAATAGGCTGAGGCCTTACGCAAGATCTCGTTAGCTTGACGCAACTGACGGTTCTCACGCTCCAAGAGCTTGACTCGCTCACGTTCGACTGTGCTCAGCCCATCACGCTGGCCGCTGTTGCGCTCAGATTGGCGAACCCACAGCCGTAATGTCTCGGGCGTGCAGCCGATCTTGGGGGCAATGGCACTGATGGTGGCCCACTGCGACTCGTACTCAGGAAGGTGTTCGAAAACCATCCTGATGGCCCGCTCACGGACCTCTGGGGAATACTTCGGTAGTTTTTTCATCGCTCCATCCTCTCAAAGGTTGGAGTCTCCGAGAAACCCGGGGCGGTTCAAAATCGTGAAAACTGAAACGTTGCCAAGCATCGTCGAACTGCAGTACAAGGTTGCCCTACAAGCGCCTGACGTCAGGGCCGCGCTTTTCGATTGCGAGGGAGCGCAGGCACGGCGGGACAGCATTAGCCGCAAGCTATGTAGCGGGTCTACTGCTGTGACGGTGCGCGATCTGGAGCGTTGGGAGAAAGCACTTTCCGACGCCAAGAAAGTCTTGATGCAGATTGCGCCCATTTTGGAACGGCACCCGATTTGCGCTTCTGTGGTTGCCTACAGCTAAATCCGGATACCCGAAAAATCGCCTCGTTCGTGAAGTCCTGGATGTCTTCGATCTCCACCACGGGAATCCTCAGTTCTGAGAACAGCCCCTACAGCGACGCATGAGACTTTGGATCGGCGTCGTTTCAACAACCCTCACCATGCCGTGATGCGCGCCGGTGCTGAAAGGGCTTTGCCCAGGAGCAACAGCAACGCTTGGATTTCTGACTCAGAGCGATTAACCCACTCCACCCACGTTTACGGTTACGTATGGCGAGCGCAGATCAGGTCTAGGACAGTGCTGGCTCAAGTCACTTTGAGCTCATTGATTCATGACCGCCGAGCCTATTTGCAAACCAAGTTTCGTCCAGACTCTTCTCGATATTGCAAAATTCCCAGAGCGTCATCGTGCTGTTGCTAACACTTGGGCTGATCATTTCGGCGTACCACCGGAGCGACGTGACGAGTTCATTCTGCACTACCTGACTCACACTTCGTCGACACGGTGCTGGTGCGTTTCACTCCATAACGACGACCAGGTCGCACGGCCAACTGTGGCGCGATTCGGCAGACAGCTCCAATACTTCGATGGCCAGCTGATTTCCGCTGTGCGCTTTGATGAAAAGCGAAAAGTCCCAGTGCACGCACCCACAACGAGTCGAGCGTTGAAGCTGGTTCATCAGTTGATTACTCATGGGGGTGCGCAAGCACTTCTGACGTCGTTCAGCAAACACGCACGGGACCTGGCACTGCACGAGTCGCAGCTCAGTATCAAACCGCTCATGAAACTGGATTTCTTGGCGGCCAGCGAAGAAGGCCGAAACAAGCGCTTTTACGGTCCACGTAACCGGTTTTACCTCACCTGCATCGGTGCCACGCTGAAGAGGTTTTGTCAGAGTCTGGATCAAGAGCTTTTACACGCCGTACGTTCGGTACAGTGCCCGTCAGCCCAACTGTATAACTGGCTGGCTCAGGGGGATCGCACGCGTCGGCTCCAAGCCTTGAAAGCGCAACCCGTCCTCATTCCAGTGCTGGTCATTGGCCATGCACTTCCTTGGCCACACCTTGCAGACAGCGGCATTCTTGAACAGTGCCCATGGAAAGACCTGCAGGAGTACTGCGGCTCTTGGGATGATGATTGCACCAGAGATGGAGCAGGCTTGGTGGGGCACGCAGCCGATACCGGCCTGCCTTTGAACAAGGTGCTGGCGTGGCTGTTTTCCACCCCCATCTCCGCGATCCGCTATCTGGGTCAGCAGCGGGTGTACGACACCGGCAGTGCGTTGAGCCGCTTGAATGCTGAGGGGCTCGAGGCCGGATGGGGCGATTTGATTGCAGGTGCCCGTTTAGGTAACCGTCGCCCGAGCACCAAAGCTCAATGGCGCTCGTTCTATACATTTAGGTCGGCAATCCCGTGGTCATTGCTTCGAGCATTGCCTGACATGAACGCTCTTTTGGCGGGTTGCCCAACCGACTGGGCGGACCCTGCCTGGTCGAACATCACGACCAAGCTGGTCGATCTCAGAGAGCTGTTCTCCAGCCTCGACAGGGCTGGCAGTCGCGCGGCGTTAAACACCAAGAACCGTCTGAACGCGTTTGTGGGCGGCTTGAGCTTTCGTCAGATATCAAATCTGACCGATGCGTTCCACAGCGAACTCGAAGCGATCAGGGCCAGGCTGGAGAAGGCTATCCCCCCTGAGCCATCAGATGCCTTCACTCGCTGGCCGGGGCTGATGCTCAACACCGACACCATCACCTGCTGTGAAACAGGCCTACACATCGTCGAACTACGCTGCGCTGACGACTTGGACCGGGAGCACCGTGCTCTGGGTCACTGCATCGACACCTACGACTATCATGCATTTTTAGGTAACTGCCGACTCCTGTCGATCCGTTCTAACGGGATCCCGCTGGCATCGGTCGAACTCGCGCTCAGGGCCCATGGTCATGAGCACAAGACGGGGCAATCGGGCAAATGGACTCTCAGGCATCTGCACGTCGTTCAAATCAGAGGCCACCACAACGAAACCCCGGACACCCTCTCGCCGGTGATGAAAGCGTTCGAGAGGTTCATCGCAGAAGTCAGGAACGGTCGTATTCCGGTGAACCTGGACTGGCCCAACCTGGTAGCGAAAATGGATCGGTATGCCGACAAGACCTCAATCTACAACATCCGTTTCGCAGAAGAGGTTATCGGGTGGGCCGAGCGGCTCATGGACAGAGGGCTCTGATCGTGGCCTCGCCCAACCTGATGAACAAGCGACCGGTCCTTTTGCGCAAAGCCATTTACGACGGCTATGACTTCGGACTATCCCTGAGTTATGTCGAAGGTGCCAGCAAGCTGTTGTTACGCCGGGGTGGCTTTTTCATACGCCGGTCTGATCACCCGCTAAATCAGTTCTGGCGCGTGCCCAAGGTCAAGCTGCTCGATGACCTCGATGTGCTGTATCGGGAACTGGCGGAGCTCGCGAATGGGAAACACATCGAAAGCTGGCAAGCCTTCCGGGACAGGATCACCTCTGCCCAGTCCGACCTGCACCGTGACGCATTCACTTGGGGGATGAAGCTTCGGCTCGCGCCGTTGGCGGAAGGTGGCGTGATCCTGTCAGGGGATTTTCATCCGGGTGCTGTCGCCATCGCCAAGCGCATGCGCGGAGTATACCTCTCGGCGGGCAAAGCCTGGCGGGTCCAAGGCACCGCGGAGTTGGTCCGAAGCAACCTGATCCTGGAGCTGGGCCTGGCTGAGGATCAGTTCGAGATTCTGGATACCTTGCAAGAACTGCTTGCCGACGGGTCTGTTTCTCCGGTGCGTGAAGTCACCAGCATCAGTTTGGGGGGGTACTCCCCGGAGCCGACGAAGTCCGAGGAGGAGGTTTCAGATTCAGGTATCTATTTGGCGTCGGTGCCCTCGATCAAAAACACCGAACTCACGAATGCAGAGATCGACAAGGCGCTCAAGTCTTTTTCTCTCATGGATCACCAGCCTGCTGGTATTCGTCATTTGCTACAGCGCACCAGCGCACTGCTGGCCGATGACATGGGGCTGGGGAAAACTCGCCAGGCGGTGATTGCCGCCGGTATCCGCGCACAGGGCAAACCCGTTCTGGTGATCGTGCTCAACAGCCTGATCATCAACTGGCAGCGCGAAATCCTGATGGTGTTTCCAGAGGCTCAGATTGCCCTGCAAACCTTCGATGCGCAGGCGAGCTGGATCATAGTCAACTACGAACGTCTGGGCGACTTCGTCAAACACGCAAGCTCGTTTGCAGTGATGGTCATCGATGAGGCTCACCGGCTCAAGGAACCCACTGCTGCATGGACACGCCACGGTTTCGATATAGCCGCTCAGGTACAAAACCGCTACCTGTTGACGGGCACGCCTGTGCTCAATCGAGAAGCCGAGCTGCACACACTGCTCAGGCTTTCGGGCCACCCAATCGGTCAACTGCCCCTCAATGAATTCTGCGAGCGATTCGCCGGCAGTCCTGAGTTTCGCAAGACGCTTCGTGCCGAGATTGCTGACTGGATGCTTCGCCGCCGTAAGGACGTGCTGCCCAACCTGCAAGGCAAGCAAAGGCAGACTGTGCCCGTGATCCTGAGCCAGGTTGAGCGTGACGAGTACAACCAGATCATGCGCAGCGATACGCATCGTTTTGCGCGACTGGGCGCACTGCGCCAACTGCTCGAGCGCGTGAAAGTCCGGATCGTGGCGGACCTGATGGCCGAGCTGGACGTCGACGACAAGGTGATCCTCTTCTGCGAGTATCAGGAATCCGTGGCCAGTTTGCGTGAGCACTGTCTTGCAATGGGCGTCGGGTGCGTGACGTTGGTGGGCAGCGACTCGCCCAAGAAGCGGCAGAAGGCTATTGATGCTTTCCAGCAGGATCCGGACTGCAGGGTATTCATCGGGACCAGGTCGGCCGCCGGCACAGGTTACAACCTGACTGCGGCCAACTATGTCTTTTTCCTGGGACTGCCCTGGACGCCGGGGCTGCAGGACCAGGCTGAGGATCGAGCGTATCGCAATGGGCAACTGCGCATGGTGGTAGTCAAAATTCCTCTAGCTGAAGACACCATCGATCAGCAGCTGTGGCAGATGCTCATGGACAAACGCGCACTGGCCAGTGATCTGATCGATCCAGAAGCGGAGGAGTCGAGCAAGAAAGCGCTTGCTGAGATCCTTTGATCGGTTGCAGCAGAATGAAATTCAAGTACTAGGCGCGCATGCTCGCGCGTAGCCATGCCTGTTGGAAGTAAAGATTCAACCGCAAAAACGAAGTTTCATCCTGTGAGGAATATTAACTATGAGTCAATCGATCGATACGGTTCGTGCAGTCGCTGCTAAGTGGAGAGCAGGCAATCCTGGCCCTGACCGTCGTGTGGGTTTCGTGCTCGCCTGGCAGGTTGATGGCAAACCTTCGAAGCCTAGCAAATGGCAGACCGACATACGCTCCAAAAGCCTTAGCGATTTTGTCCGAATTCTTTAGCCTCCCCTTCTAGGCCAAATTCAAGGCCTGGCTTGGAGGACTTGTCTAACTGATTGTGTATCATCCATCCATTTGGATGTATGTTTACAGCGATATTCGACTAGCCTCAGAATATTCGAGTAATCTTGGGCAAGATGGCGAGCAAAGATGGGTTCGTGGTGTGCAATTCGGTTGCGCAGCTTGCGAATCGATTCAAGTGACTTATGAATTTTGGATCTGATTTCGTGGTTAGGCATGCTGGCGGGCGCATTCGGGAAGACAGTTTTGAGATGATTGGCCCATAAACCATGATCGTACCTGGCCGTAAACATGGATTGCCAGAATGCAAAGCTCATTTCCGCAATGGCTTTGTCAGTTGACGGAGTATCTGCGCCTGCCAGGTCCTCAGCTTTTCTGCAGGCGGCAAGGACGGCAGTGCGTGGCTTGAACGCACTCGGGCTGCTTGGGTTTGGAAGGCTGAGAAAAAAACCGTTGTTCCAAGGCCATTGAGGCCCATACGTTGCCGTGAGCACCTCAGCAACTGCGTTACGGACAAGAACCTCACAAAAGTGCAGTGGGTACATGAATGCAGCGGCGGCTTGGGCATTCCAAGCGTAGAGAGCGATCCCTGCGCTGAGAGGTGAGGGATTGGTGGAGTTCACGGATAGATATGTACCCATCCTGGGAAATGAAAGCGCTGCCTGTCTGGCAATGTCTGGTGACATGGGGTCGGTTCTCTGTTGACGAGCACGCTATTTAGCCATATAGTTAATTCACTAGCCACTTGGTTAGGAATCATGAGTATAACGCTCTGATTTCGCCGAGGGATGTACGTCAGTACACAAAAAGACCTGCCAGCGATGGCAGGTCTTTTTGCATTTGGTGTTTAAAGGCCTGAATCTAGGGGGGCGGGGAGCTGTGAGACAGCTCAGCCCTGGCCGACAGTGATCAGTGTTGCTTACCGTTGAATAGCTTCGATCTTAAACGGCTGGATGGCCAGGCTACCGCTGTTTGGTGTCAATCCGCACCAGTACTGGCTTCCCGCCCATGACGAAAATTTGGGCGGTTCCGGCTTTCCGGCTTACAACCCCGTTATGGAAAATAAGAATAGCAGGAGATTCACCAACGCCTCACAGCTATGACTAGACGCTGACGCCTTCGAGCGTCGATGCGAAGCAAACCTTTCGCGTTCAAGTAAAGGTTTTCAACTGCTATTAGTCGGTTGTCCTGTCACCTTGGCCCCATCACGAAATGGGGTCAAGGCACACATGATCAGGCAGCTCTCCACACTTTCCATACTCGCGATATTCGCCGGATGCACGTCTGTAGTGGACAAACCGGTTGGACCAGCTTACGACAGCAGCCAGAATCCTGAGCTGCTCTCGCCAGAGCTGTATTCAAATGGCGCGAAGCCCGGTCAGGAGCCCACGGTTCGTTACGGTCGATACGCCCTGGTGAATACCGCTCCAGAAGCCGAACAACGCGACCTGATGGCCCAGTTCATCGATGTCAGCATTCCTCCCAACATGCAGCCGTCCGTCCAGGATGCGATGCAATATGTTATCAGCCGCTCGGGCTATGCCTTGTGCCCACCGACCACGGATCACCTAAACATCCTGTTCACGCGCCCCCTTCCTTCCGCGCAATACAAGCTCGGCCCCATGAGCCTGCGCAACACCCTGCAGGTGCTCGCAGGTCCCGCATGGCAGGTCAAAGTCAATGAGGTTACGCGCGATGTCTGTTTCGTACTGCGGCCTGGTTACCAACTTCCGGATACACCAAAGCCCACAGCACCGGTTCAAACTGACCCACCGTCCAACACTGAAAAAACCCGGTAAACAGCACCTTATCAGCCGTGGCCGTTGGGCATTGGCCATCGGCACTGCATCCCCCGGCTACCTTCTCACTCCTACCCCAGACAGCAGGATCTGAGGGCGGGAGAAATCTCATTGGAGTCTTTATGCGTTTGTATCTGTGCGAAAAGCCCAGCCAGGGTAAGGACATTGCCGCCGTGCTCGGAGCAAAAACCCGGGGCGACGGCTGCCTCAGAGGGCCGGGGGTGGTCGTCACCTGGGGAATTGGCCACTTGCTGGAAACAGCCCCGCCGGGTGCCTATGGCGATCACCTGAAAAACTGGAGCCTGGATACGCTTCCCATTCTACCTGCACAGTGGAAAGTCATCGTCAAACCGAAGACCGCCAGCCAGTTCAAGGTCGTGAAGCAGTTGCTCAAAGAAGCAACAGAACTGGTGATCGCGACCGATGCCGACCGCGAAGGTGAGATGATCGCGCGCGAGCTGATCGAGTATTGTGGGTATCGCGGCCCCATTCAGAGATTGTGGTTGTCCGCGCTGAACGAAGCATCCATCCGTCAGGCACTCAGCAGCGTCAAACAGGGTGCGGAAACCTATCCGCTATACCTATCAGCGCTCGCACGCTCCAGGGCGGACTGGCTGATCGGCATGAACTTTTCACGGCTGTTTACCCTGCTCGGACGACAGGCCGGGTACACCGGCGTGCTGTCCGTCGGCCGTGTTCAAACACCGACCCTTCGCCTGGTGGTCGACCGGGACCGGGAAATTGCAAACTTCATCCCCAAACCGTTCTGGAACCTCGACGTTCAGCTCTGCACTGCCGGGCACTCGTTCCTGGCTAAATGGGTCGCCGATGAATCAGTCACCGATGACGAAGGCCGCTGCCTTGATCAGAGCGCAGCAACTGCCGCGCTCAATGCGCTGCAAAATAGCCAGATGGCTACAGCCATCTCTGTGGAGACTGAGCGTGCCCGTGATAGTGCTCCGCTGCCGTTCGATCTGAGTACGCTGCAAGAGGTCTGCTCGGCGAAATTCGGGCTGGGGGTTCAAGAGACGCTGGACGTCGCCCAGGCGCTTTATGAGACCCACAAAGCGACAACCTATCCCAGGACTGACTGCGGTTATCTGCCAGAGAGCATGCTGGATGAAGTCCCCATGGTTCTTGATGCCATCAACCGAACTGATCCCACTATTGGAAAGGCACTCCTGCTGATCGACCCGGAGCAGCGCTCACGGGCGTGGAATGACAAAAAAATCACGGGGCCCCACCATGGAATCATCCCGACCCTGGAACCCGCGAACCTTTCAGCAATGTCTGAGAAGGAGCGCAGGGTCTATGAGTTGATCCGCGCTCACTTTCTTGCGCAGTTCCTGCCTAACCATGAATACGATCGTACCGTGGCGACCTTCGAATCCAATGCAGTTTCACTCCAGGCAGTGGGCAAGCGAATAGTGGTGCCGGGCTGGAAAATTCTATTTCCTAGCTCATCCGAGGAAGAGGGAGACGAAAGTGGGGGTCGGTCACAGACCCTGCCAATGCTGCAGGTTGGCTCTCGATGTGACATCCAGGACCTGCAGCTGAAAGCGCTGAAGACAGAACCTCCCAAGCCCTACACCGAGGGCACGCTGGTCAAGGCAATGAAGACCAGCGCCAAGCTGGTCAAGGATCCACGGCTGGCTCAGAAGCTAAAAGAAACGACGGGGATCGGGACGGAAGCAACTCGCGCCGGGACAATCCAGAGCCTGATCGACCGAGGTTCGCTCATCAAGAAAGGTCGCGCGCTGCGGGCAACTGAAGCAGCGTTTTCACTGATCGATGCGGTGCCTCCAGCAGTGGCCGACCCCGGCACCACTGCGATCTGGGAACAGGCACTCACGATGATCGAGCAAGGCACCCTGACGCTCGATGACTTTATCGCCAGGCAATCGAGTTGGATCACCAGGCTCGTCGATCAGTACAAGGGCACTACCTTGTCGATCAAGGTTCCCGAAGGTCCCAAGTGCCCGTTGTGCAACGCGAAAACCTCGCAGCGCAAAGGAGCCTCAGGTGTTTTCTGGGCGTGTACCAGGTACCCCGAATGCAAAGGTACGGTGAACATCGGTACAGGGAAGAAAAAATCGCCGGGCAAGTCAGCCAAGACGCGCACCGCCACGACCAAAACCGCTTGAACCACTGGATATGGCGGCCTGACAAATGATGTGCCACAATAGATCCATTCACTGTTCCACCCCGCTGGTCACTGACGGTCATCAGTGACACCCTGGAGAAGTCGGCCTTGCCTTCATTCTCCAACCCCAAAGTACGCAAAGCATCGGGAGGGGCGTACAGATCTTGTTGTGAATTCTCCCTGTGTCTCCCTGTTCAATAGCAGACACGCAGCCGTCTAACTCGTGAAAGCGGGTTCATAGGCACATAGGGTTCATGGAAGGTTCGATGCATAATCGTCTAAGGGTCACACTGGTGTTGTGGCCCACTTTTTTTCAAATTCCCCCGCTTTTTCGGAAGGTAACCTGGTCATCTCGCAGCGCGCTGGATGACCAGGTTACCTTCCGAGGTAGCCACTTTTC
Organism: Pseudomonas sp. Pme6b; assembly: GCF_058129925.1. Taxonomy (NCBI): domain Bacteria; kingdom Pseudomonadati; phylum Pseudomonadota; class Gammaproteobacteria; order Pseudomonadales; family Pseudomonadaceae; genus Pseudomonas; species Pseudomonas sp. Pme6b. The sequence continues at coordinate 1,918,058 of NZ_CM176704.1, read as the reverse complement.
GCTGCCGGTGCCCGCCGGTGAAAAAACGGGCTCCTTTTGTGCGCGAATGCGTGCCTTTTGATTACTGGCCCAAGCCACGACAACGGGTCGGGTGATGTCGATGAAGCAATGCGTGCGATCAATGCCCAGGGATCCTCGCTGAGCTTGCGCTCACAGGTGGCACATTTTTCAAGTTATAGCCAAGCCCACATTGGCTGAGAGTGATCGTCTGTGACGATGATAACTCTCAGCACGATTCTCATCGTTATCCTCTTGGCCGCTGCGCTCAAGTGATCCCCGATCTGGCGAGCATTCTCGCCTAAATGGTGTCCGACTCATTACGTCATTGCCGTTCACCCAAGATCATAAGCGATTCCTGCGCTACTACTGCTTGACAAGCCCTCCCCGAATTCACATTCTGAAACATGTACCGCTGACGTTGTCAGCCACATGCCCGGGTAGTCTGGATCTCATGACTACGGTGCGTTCAACGCATTGATCCATCCTCAAGTTCGCAAAGCTTCCGGAGGCGCGAACGATCGGTATTCCGTACCGATGGATGCATACTTCACGTCGCACACCGTGCTGCACTCGGCTTAGCCGAGTCATATCATATAACTCACCTACCCTCGGGGAATACTTTCCCTCGGGGACAAGTGTCTCCGTTTTCTGCTGTTTGAACGGAGATAGACCATGCCGAACCACGCGGCTTCACCCTCACCACTCCAAAATGTTGAGATTACTGAACGCGTCAACATGCTGTACGGCGACGCATGTCGTAAGTTTCCCACATACGAAACTATGGTCCTCAAACATTTCTGTTCGCGGATGATCGAGACTTTTGGCGATGACGAAACGTCTCCAGAAGTGGCGGAGACATTTGCCTATGCACGCTGCGCCTATGATTATCTTTCACCGCCGGAAATTGAGGCACACATGGACGATAATCGTAGTCACGGCATCTGCAGCCACGGTCTGACTGAAAACACTTGTCCTTGCGGGTGTTTTGAGCTCCCCGGGCCAGATGACCATGTGGACTTCAGTACAGATGCATATTACCCCGAGGATGATTCGGAGCTCATCTGCAAAGAGTGGGCTAAGAAAGAGGAGCGCTGGCGTCAAGAGGAAATTGCAGACGCAAGTAGAACCGACATGAAAGCAATTGTCCTCAACACAAAGAACGCCTGTATCCGGAGCGTCCTCAATATCTTGCGCCTATGGCGTTGATGTTCTCAGCAGCACCCCAGGTAGTCTGGATCTCATGACTACGATGCGTTCTGCGCATTGATCCAACCTAAAGTTCGCAAAGCTTCCGGAGGCGCGAACGATCGGTGATGTAAACGCCGATGGATGCACATTAAACGCGTCACTCACCCAGCGGGGAATCACTCCCCTCTCGGGCGGTGTTCTCCGCATTTTTCCCAGGAGAAACACCATGAGTTCAGCAAGCTTTCGTTTTGGCGTTAGGGTTGGTACAGCATTGCGTGAATGCATCCGTGCGGTCACTCATAAGCTGAATTCTGAACCCGTGCAAGTGGCACCACAGCAAGTCAGGACAATGCCTGAACCTGTGATGTCCAACGAACAGTGGGAAAAATACCGCCTGCCGGCATTGGCTCGATGCAAACACGTCGATCTTGGTGGCTGGTATGATCACCACATGCAAGAAATTCAGGCCAAACCCCTGAAGAAACCCCGGAAATCTCGCGCATCGAAGGCGCTGGAAACATCCCCAAAGCAGGATGCTGAACCACCAGTTAAGGCCCCTGTCATGGGTCCTCTGGACCAGCTCATTGCTTGATACTCCCCTCCCTGACTAGCCCCTCATTTATTGAGGGGCTTTTTTCATTTGAAGGGTTGACAAACGAATCTCTCTTAAAGGATTCTAAAGCCATGTACCGCTGACGTTGTCAGCAACATGCCCGAGGTAGTCTGGATTTCATGACTACGATGCGTTTTTCGCATTAATCCAACCCCGAGTTCGCAAAGCATTCGGAAGCGCGAACGGTTGATCAGTTTATCTGGTTGATGGATGCACAATGATTCTCTCACCCCATCGGGACCTTTCCCGTAGGGTTGGTCTCGTGCCCAGCAGGAGACCTTCATGAAAAGCAGTATTGCGCTGTACCAAGCATTGATTTCGATTGATGTCGAGGAAACCCGCGCCGCTGCAGTTGTCGATGCCTTGGAGTCTGACATGCAAACGCAGCTCGCCACCAAAGCCGATCTCGACAAACTTGAACTCAAACTTTCAATTCGTATGGCACTCATGCTGACTGCGGCTGTAGGTGTCATGCTTACTGCGCTCAGATTCATGCATTGATTGTCGTAAAATTTCGCTTTACCACCCATGCGGGGAATACCTTCCCCCTGGGCGAAGTGTATCTCCGCTTTGATCATTCAAAACTGGAGACACACCATGAGCAACTCTACTAACGAAAGCAAATACTTCGACCTGCACACCGTCGGCATTGGCTATCTCAACCGCATTCGTGAAGTGAAGCCTCGTAAGGGCGCTCCTTTCATGGCTGTGACAGTAGCGGCCCTCAAAGGCACATCTGAGAAACCTGAGTACGCCTACATCGACTGCAACGTGGTTGGTGCTGAAGCTGACAAGCTGATTCGCCGTTGCCAGGAAGCTGTTGCTGCCGAGAAGAAGGTTCTTGTCTCTTTCCGGATTGGCGATATCTGGGCTGATGTTTTTACCTACAGCAGTGGTGCTAAGCAGGGCCAAGCAGGTGTCAGCCTCAAAGGCCGTCTCTTGTACCTTGCCTGGATCAAAGTTGAAGGTGAATACGTCTATCAGGCTCCGCAGAAAGAAGAAGCACCTGCCTCTTCTGAAAGTTCAGAGTCCGAAGCTACCCCAGTCGTTCAATCCGAGGCGTCTGCCGCAAGCGAACCAACTGATGTAGCTACTTCAGCTGCGACTCCCTCTAAGCCAACACGAGCAAAACCAGCTCGCGCAGGACGAGGAGAGAAACAAGCCGCTTGATAGATCTTTTACAACCTCAAGGCGCCCTGCAGGCGCCTTTTCTTTTCATCACAACCTAGGTGTCGATTTCATGAAAAGCGCCATCGCTACGCTCGTGCTTATAGTGTTAAGCATCTTTTTTTTGGAATGTGGACAGCAAATGTCCGCGCAAGTATTGACTCAGATAGGGGCTGGAGGATTGGTAGCCACTTTCCTTTCCTTGATGGCTACCGCAATGATGTCCTGATACGACACGTATGCCAGATGACTTTCACTTTATAGAAAGATTCTAACTAACCGTTCTCAAGAACGTAAACCAACCTGACCGGGTAATTCACCTCCCGGTCGGGCCAGGTGGTTGCCCGCACCTGGAGAATTACTATGTCCATCACCATAAATCACTTGCCATCCACTTTGCTGAAACTGCCTGTTGTGCTGACTCCTTCCGCCTGGAAAGAATCGGTTCATTTGGAACAACCATCACACATTGCGGAGGTCGGCACTCGTCTTGGCGAAGTCGTACTCGAAGCCTATCGCGAGCTGCATCTGCAGCCAGATGAGGTTCAGATCGACTTCGGTATCTATCGTTTTCTGCCCAACGGTGACCGCTCGGGGCGTCATTGGCTCGAACTGAAACTTCATCGGATGGATGCCATAAACGGCAATTCCTACCTTTGCATTTCGCTTAGAGCTGAACAGCCTCTCAACCTCTTCTGACCCAGTCGTCAACCTGAAACCACGAACAAGCCCGAATCTTCGGGCTTTTTTTCGGGCTCCCATATAAGTGGCCTGCCCGATAATCCGGAGTAGTCATGATCAACCTGCCCGGCTATTTGGCCATACGCACCATCAGCGGTCGCAACGGCGCTTTCAACGTTGGGCGACTTTCGACGTCCATCGGTGAGTTCGTTATCAAGGACGCGCTGCTGGACCAGTACCACGAGGGCAAATATCGAGGCGATTTTGCTATCACCGAGATTCGCCCTTCTTACTACACCAACGGCGGCAGACTGGTTGTAGAGATCCGCGCCAGGCTGGACAGCATGTCGTTGGACGACGTAGCCAACCTCAGCGCAGATGAAGCTGAAAGGCTGTCAAACCATGAAACTGACCCAATAGACGAAGAGGTTTCGGGAGGTTCGCCTCCAGCCAAAGCCCGGCGCGCTGTTCCCACGATGTCCAAGATTCCAACTGATGACAGCGACGCACCGTTCGGTATGGCGAAAGCAGTGCCGAAATCGGATACGTCCCTGACACCTGACATTGAGCTGTTTGGCACGATCTGGCCAATTGGAAACTCAGTCAGACTGGACACAACCGTAGATCGCCAGCGGTTACGGCAACAATGTGTTCGACTCGGCGAGCTCGGCTACGAACTCGATTTCAAGCTGCAGACCTGGAACCTACGCAGCCTTTAACGCGATCTGGACCTGATAACTCTCTTTGCACGCCCTTGAGGACTCCCTCATGGGTGCTCCTCACACTTACAGGAGCATCACATGAACCCAGTTTTCAAAACCCTTACTAAAGCGATCCTGGAAAATGTTGAGGATCAGCTCGCCAACAACGAGGATGCGCATGACGGCGAGTTGTGGGACTTCATGGTGGACGAGCTCGGCCTTACTGGCGAGCAAGCTGACGCCGCTGTGGCCCTTCGACCTCTCTATCGTTGCGAGATCTACCTCACCGGCCAAAGCCCGCTGTACCAGGCAAACAGCATCTCGTTCGACCCCCGCGAGAAGAAACTCGTATCTGTCGAGCCTTTCAGCTTCGATCAGGTAATAGCTGTGTACCTAATCCTCTTGCAGGGTAGACATGGCTATCGGCTCAAACTAGGTAACCACTGGGCAGCAGGATTGAATCCGGAAGGCCTGTTGTGCTGCACCCAGCTGGATCCCTGCGACCCAGACGCCGTGTTTGAGGTGTTTGAATTTGCCCCTGACGCATGGGTTGATGGTCACTGGCAGTGTGAAACGCAAGAGCAGACACGCTCAGCCATCGATACACCTGTATTCATTAAGTAAACATACTAAATCCTGAGGGGCTTCTTCGCCCTCGGGGCGGGTGCCCCTCCTCATCGGAGGTCCTTATGCCCAGCCATACACAGTTGTTCCACATTGAAGAATGCCCGGATCTGTACGTCGACGCGTGCGTCTGTGACGAGCAGCGAAACCTGATATTCCTCTCAGCCTGGGGCCGCGACACGGCCATGCAGGAGTTTGTGGCCAGGCTAACACTCGGTAACTCCGAGAACGGCCTGGAACAGTTTCATATCGTCATGAATGACCAACGCATCCCCGTGTTCCCTGATACGGGTCAGTTGGAAAAACGTACCACTCGCCCGCTTCGCGGATCGCTTTTCGGCAGCCTGTTGCACTTGTGGTTGTTCGATCTGCGTTGCTCGCAGCCGGATAGAGCAAACCATTCTGCTTACGCGCTCATCAATCAAGCCCAAGACCCGTTCGATAGGTTATGGCCGCTGATCGTAGACACTTGCCCTCTTCCGTTCTGAACCGCCCCGGGTTTCTCGGAGACCCTTTTGTTTGAGTCATGCCACCTGGGCAGACTCGGTGAGTTGCTGATAATAGATTGCTTCTGCTTCGACCGGTGGAATATGACCGATTGGCTCCAGCAGGCGGCGGTGATTGAACCAGTCCACCCATTTCAGGGTTTCCAGCTCCACCGCCCCCCGTGTGGGCCAAGAGCGTCGATGAATCACTTCAGCCTTGTAAAGACCATTGATGGTCTCAGCCAAAGCATTGTCGTAAGAGTCACCGACACTCCCGACCGATGGCTCAATACCGGCTTCGACAAGACGCTCGGTATAGCGAATGGACACGTACTGCACGCCACGGTCACTGTGGTGAATGAGTCCACCCTGCTTGACTGGGCGACGGGCGTAAAGGGCTTGCTCCAGTGCATCGAGTACAAAATCGGTACGCGCTGAACTGGACACCTTCCAACCGACGATGAATCGGGCAAAGACATCAATGATGAAGGCCACGTAAACAAAACCCTGCCAGGTACTGACGTAGGTAAAGTCCGATACCCATAGGGCGTTCGGGCACTCAGCCACAAACTGACGGTTGACATGATCCTGCGGGCACGGCCTGGCTTGGTCGCTGACCGTCGTCTTGACGGGCTTGCCGCGTACCACGCCTTGCAGGCCCAGCTCTCCCATCAGACGTTGCACCGTACAGCGGGCGACTTGCAGTCCGTCACGCAGCAATTGTCGCCAGACCTTGCGCACGCCATATACCTGGAAGTGCTCATCCCAGACTCGCTGGATGTGCTCACCCAGTTCCTGGTCACGCTGCGCACGCGCTGACTGCTGGCTGGGGTCAGCCTGCTGAGCAGCGTACCGGTAGTACGTCGACGGGGCGATTGGCAACACCTTGCAAATCGGCTCGACCCCGTAAGACTGGCGGTTTTCATCAATAAACGTCTTCATCGTTTGAATGGGCGGTCGAGCTCCGCCTGGGCAAAATAGGCTGAGGCCTTACGCAAGATCTCGTTAGCTTGACGCAACTGACGGTTCTCACGCTCCAAGAGCTTGACTCGCTCACGTTCGACTGTGCTCAGCCCATCACGCTGGCCGCTGTTGCGCTCAGATTGGCGAACCCACAGCCGTAATGTCTCGGGCGTGCAGCCGATCTTGGGGGCAATGGCACTGATGGTGGCCCACTGCGACTCGTACTCAGGAAGGTGTTCGAAAACCATCCTGATGGCCCGCTCACGGACCTCTGGGGAATACTTCGGTAGTTTTTTCATCGCTCCATCCTCTCAAAGGTTGGAGTCTCCGAGAAACCCGGGGCGGTTCAGCTCCTTCCACATTGGCGTGAGCCGGTGATGGAAGTCCTTACTGCGCACAACATGTTGCACCCGCTACCGGGAGCTATTGGCTCGGTGACAGCCTGGCGTTTGTCGCTGCAGCTGGACGTGCTCGAAAAAGCCCTGGGCGAACTCATTCGCGAAGGAAAACTGACCACTGAAGTGACAGCGTAGCTCTGCGCCGAACCTACCAAGGAGCCAACCATGGCTTTGATGTTTTCACGGCTTGCCCGTAATTTTGCACGCAATGGATACTACCCGACTGACGAACTGACGCTGGAACGCACTCTGCAGGCGTTGGTGCCAGCTTCCTCGGGACGAATGCGGATACTTGATCCGTGTTCGGGAGAAGGCGTGGCGTTGGCTGAAGTCGCACACCGTCTGGAGCGCGACCGAACCGAGGCGTATGCGGTTGAGTACGACAAAGAGCGCGCTGATCACTCGAAAACGTTGCTGGACCGAGTGCTGCAGGGTGACTTGATGGACACCATGATCTCTCGACAGTCCTTCGGACTGCTTTGGCTCAACCCTCCCTACGGTGACCTGGTCGCTGACCACTCTGGCGCGTCACAGTACCAGGGTAGCGGCAGACGGAGGCTGGAGAAAGCGTTCTACCAACGATCACTGCCGTTGCTGCAGTACGGAGGGGTGATGGTATTTATCGTTCCTCACTACGTGCTGGACGACGAGCTGTGCGGCTGGCTCACCAATCACTTTACCGGGCTGCGGATATGCGCTGCGGTAGACCGGACGTTCAAACAGGTCGTTATATTCGGGATCAGGGTACGCCGTCAGGATCTGGCAAGGCCTCGGGAAGTGGCTGCGATGCGTGAGCATTTGCGGGCAATCGGATCCGGGGAGCAAGCTGCTGATCTGCTACCGGCCACCTGGCAATGGGAGCAATACGCTGTCCTGCCGATCGCCAATGATCTGGAACACTTCTACCGAATCACGCTTGAACCAGAGCAATTCAGTGAAGAGGTTCTTCGTCTGAAAGGCCTATGGCCTGACTTCACGCTGCACTTTGGCCAGACTGGCGCTCAACCGCGCGCGCCCGTGAAGGCACTTTCACGGTGGCACTTAGCATTGGCACTCGCTGCTGGAGCCATAACCGGTGTGGTGACCTCTCGGTCCGGGCGCGTCCTTGTCCTCAAGGGCGACACCTACAAGGATAAGGTTCCCAAGACCGAATTCACCGAGGACGAGGACGGCAACGTTTTCGAGACACGGATACTGACTGATCGTTTTGTGCCCAGGATTCGGGCATGGGATATGACGCCAGACTCATCCTATCTCGGGTGCGCACTGACCATCAGCTCGGATGCGACAACACCAGCTGCACACGCAACTACCTCAAACACTGTTGCATGTAGTCAGGACCCTTCATTTGAAATGGGCCATGTGATGCTCACGCATAGCGTTCAAAGTCTGCTCGAAAACAACTCTCTCGACGTGATGCAGTACCTGCGGCGTCACGCGACGGGCGATTGGGGCGAGATTTCGAACGACGACTGGGACAGCAACCAGCAAGCACTGAGTGCTGAAGGTCGATTGTTTTCCGGGTATGACATCAACGCTGGAGATGAAACCAGACTTTGGATCATCACCGAGGTCGATCGCTCCGTGACCACCATCATGTTGCCGTCGGACTACTGACAGCGCATTACACAAAACATTCTCTCAACCAACCCGCAGGGTACGCCCAATACCCTCCGTGGTGTCGTGCGTGCCCTGTTTCAGCCCTATGTGGAGAAACATCATGAACGACCTGACTGTGACAGAGGCTGTTAACCACTTCCAAGCCAATGCTTTATATATTGGACTCACTGAATTCATCGAAGAATTCGGCGATGAGCTTCTGGAATCTCTCAACCGCTCAAACCCGCCGGTCTATGCCGGCATCGACAATCCGGCTCGGCAGCGGGTGATGGACGGTCTCAAACGACAGCCCTTCCCAGCGCAGGCTCAAGTGGTCCAGGCAATTGCCGCGCTTTTGCTGGATCAGAATGAGCAGGCTGGCATCATCAATGCCGAGATGGGTACAGGCAAAACGATGATGGCCATTGCGCTCGCTGCAGTCATGCATGGAGCTGGTTATCGCCGGACGATGGTCATCGCGCCTCCGCATCTGGTCTACAAATGGCGGCGCGAGATCCTCGAAACCATCCCTGACGCTCGTGTCTGGGTGCTCAATGGACCGGATACCCTGGTCAAGCTGCTGAAGCTGCGCGACCAACTGGGCGATACCTACGACGGGCGTCAGGAGTTTTTCATTCTCGGCCGCGTGCGGATGCGGATGGGGTTCCACTGGCGTCTGGCCTTTTGGCAACGGCGTGCCGGCGGTGGAAGGAGCCTGGCAGCGTGTCCAGATTGTGGGCGTCTGCTCCAGGACCAGGAAGGCAATCTGATCACCGCTGAGGAATTTCAGCGCGAAGAGCGACGTCGACGCTGCGATCACTGTGATGCCGCTTTATGGACGCTGATGCGACCGGGCAAACCAGATGGCGGCAGCCGCCGCAACACGATCCTCAAGTCGATGTGCCGCATCCCTACGATCGGACCTGTTCGTGCAGAACGGCTTTTATCTGACTTCGGCGAAGACTTTCTCGCCTCAATGCTTCTGGACAATGTCTCTGAGTTCATCAACCTGATGGACGCCAAAGGCAATTTCATCTTCAGCGACCGCCAGGCCAAGCGCATGGAGCGTGCGATGGCCAACATCGAGTTCGGGTTCGGCGAGGGGGGTTACCAACCCACCGAATTCATCAAACGCTACCTACCTGACGGGTGCTTCGACCTACTGGTCGTGGACGAGGGACACGAGTACAAAAACAGTGGATCTGCTCAAGGCCAGGCTATGGGCGTGCTCGCAGCCAAAGCTCGAAAGACTGTGCTGCTGACCGGCACTCTCATGGGCGGCTATGCAGACGATCTGTTCTACCTACTGTTCCGGATCCTCACCAGACGTATGATCGAGGACGGCTATCAGCCCAACGCGCGAGGAAGCATGGCGCCGGCGGCGATGTCTTTTATGCGGGATCACGGGGTATTGAAGGACATCTACACCGAGCGTGATGGCAGCTCTCACAAGACGGCCAAAGGCAAGAAACTCTCAGTGCGGACGGTCAAAGCTCCGGGCTTCGGCCCGAAAGGCATACACCGCTTCGTTCTACCCTTCACGGTGTTCCTGAAACTCAAGGATATCGGCGGCAACGTGCTACCTGGTTACCGGGAGGAGTTCATTGACGTACCGATGTCTCCAGACCAGGAGGCGGCTCACCGTAAGCTTGCCCAGACATTGACCGTCGAGCTTCGCCAGGCGCTGGCCCGCAGAGACACCACACTGTTAGGGGTGGTGTTGAACGTGCTACTGGCATGGCCGGACTGCTGCTTTCGACCTGAGGTGGTGAAACATCCCCGTTCCAGAGACACGTTGGCTTTTGTGCCGTCGGTCTTCGAAGACGATGAGCTCATGCCTGCGAATTCCACGTCATCCGGACACTCAGCCCACCAACATCCGGACACTCGTTCCACGCTTATCCGGACAGGCAGTCGGAGCGCAGCGACGCAGGTTTGCATTGTTAGTCTGAAGCCCCTGCCGCCGTCAATTTCGTTGCGCGCCTGCGCATCGATTCACCCTTCAGTTCAATTCGATAAGCGTTATGCACCAGCCGGTCGAGGATCGCATCGCCCAAGGTCGGATCGCCGATCAACGCATGCCATTTGTCCACTGGCATTTGGCTGGTCACCAGCGTCGAGCGGTTGCCGTAGCGGTCGTCCAGCAGCTCAAGCATGTCGCGCCGTTGCGCGGCGGTAAACGGTGCCAGGCCCCAGTCGTCCAGGATCAGCAGGTCAGTCTTGGCGTAGCCGGCCATCAATTTGGCGAAGCGGCCATCGCCGTGGGCCAGGCCTAGTTCTTCCATCAAGCGCGGCAGACGCAGATAGCGCACGCTGTAACCGTCGCGGCAGGCTTTGTGAGCCAGCGCGCAGGCAAGCCAGGTTTTACCTACGCCCGTCGGCCCGCCGATGATCAGGTTCAGGCCATCGCGCAGCCATTGGCCGCTGCCCAGTTGCAGGATCAAGGCCTTATCCAGGCCACGCGGGCTGCGGTAGTCGATGTCTTCCAGGCAGGCGTTGTGGCGCAACCGCGCGGCTTTGAGGCGGGTGGTCAGGCGGGCGTCTTCGCGCTCGGTCAGCTCGCGATCGACCATCAGACCGAAGCGTTCGTCGAAGCTCAGATCATTGATATCAGGCGTTGCGTGTTGTTCGCCCAGCGACTTGATCATGCCGTGCAGGCGCAAGGTTTGTAGCTTGTCGAGCGTTGGATTCGGTAGCATTTCGAAGCTCCTTTCTCAGGTCAGTGGTAGTAGCCCGGGCCACGCAGGTTGATGTGCTCGTCAGGCAGCAGCGGCAGGTTTTGCTGGGCCAGCGGCAGGCGCTCCAGCCCTTGGCGCAGGATCGACTCGAGGCTTTTGTAGCTGCATGCGCCCAGTGCCAGCGCACGCTGGCACGCGGCTTCCAGCCGCGCTTCGCCGTGCTGTTTGCTCAGGCGCAGGATGCCCAGGCAGGCGCGGAAGCCGTGTTGCGGATGGATTCGGCGTTCGAGGATGTAGGTGATGACGCCGGCGGTGTTAGGCCCGGTCTGCTCTGCCCAGCGGATCAGCCGTTGCGGTGTCCATTCGGCGTGCTCGCGGTGGCTCTTGGGCATGTGCTCGGTTTGGGTGGTGTGGCGGCCTTTGTGCTGCGAGCGAAGGTGGCTGGCCACGCGCTGGTTGGCGTGGAAGCACTCGACGGTCTGGGCCGTGAGCCGCACTTCGACTTGGTGCTTCACCAGCTGGTACGGCACCGAGTAAAAGTGGCCATCGACCTCAACGTGATAGTCGATATGGACGCGTACCTTTTTCCATTCGGCATAGACGTACGGGTGTTCCGGCAGGCCTTCCAGGGCCGGTTGGTCGATGGCCTCGAAGGCTGACCGGCGTGAGCCGGGCAGCTTTTTGAAGGGCTTGTGGTTGAGGCGATCCAGCAGTAGCGCGATGGCTGTGTTGAGTTCGCCAAGCGAGAAGAACTGGCGGTTGCGCAGCACCGCCAGGATCCAGCGTTCGACCACTTGCACGCCGACTTCGACCTTGGCTTTGTCCTTGGGCTTGCGCGAGCGAGCAGGCAAGACGGCGACGCCGTAATGCTCGGCCAGATCGCGGTAGCTGGGGTTGATATCCGGCTCGTAACGGTGCGCTTTAGTCACGCCACTGCGCAGATTATCGGGCACCAGGATCTGCGTTGTGCCGCCGAAAAAAGCAAAGCATCGGACGTGCGAGCCCAGCCAGTCGGGCAGTTTCTGCGACCAGGTGGCCTCGGCAAAGGTGTAGCTGGACGCGCCGAGAACGGCGACGAAGATCTGAGCCTGACGGATCTCGCCGGTTTGTCGGTCGATGACCGGCGCTGTTTGCCCGGCGTAATCGACGAACAGCTTTTCGCCAGCACGATGCTCCTGGCGCATGACCACGTCGACCTTGGCGGTCCAAAGGCGGTAGTGCTCGCAGAACCAGCTGTATTGGAAGCCTTGCGGGTGAGCGAGTCGATATTCCTGCCAGAGCAAGGCCAAAGTGACGCCGGGGCGGCGCAACTCCGCGTGTACCCATGCCCAGTCAGGCATTGGGCGCTGGTCGGTCGGCACTGGCACTGCCGGTGGAAACAGCCGTCGATTCAACTCCGCGTCAGAAATATCGATGGGCCACTGAAGCCCACTGGCGGCGAACCGGCAAAGGTAATCCCCTGCACTCGAATGGCCGATGGATAAGCTGGCGGCGATCTTGCGCACGGACAGGCCAGCGTCGAACTTTAGGCGTAGTACCTCTCGGATTTTATGCATGGATAAACGCTCCACGACGACCTCTTCGCTTCGAAAAAAGAGGTCGATAGTAGTGAATAGTCCTGCGTTGCTGCCTGCCTGAAAGTGTCCGGATGGCCGTGGAATCGGTGTCCAGATGCTTGTGGAATGAGTGTCCGGATCAGCATGGAATCAGTGTCCGGATGTTGGTGGAATGGGTGTCCGGATAGTCGTGGAATCCGCACTCATGCCGAAGGAACAGGCCCTTCTGGACCTATGTCTTGCTGAAAAAGCCCGTAACCGCAAGGTTCTGGCCTACTCGGTTTACACGGGTACCAGAGACACCACGAGCCGCATGAAGCGGGTGCTCGAGCAATCGGGGCTGAAGGTGGCAGTGCTGCGTGCATCGGTGGACACCGCCAGGCGCGAGGACTGGATCCTCGACCAGGTTGATCGAGGTGTCGACGTACTAATCACCAACCCGGAGCTCGTAAAAACAGGTCTGGATCTGCTCGACTTTTCGACCATTGCGTTCATGCAGACGGGTTACAACGTCTACACGGTGCAACAAGCGGCAAGGCGGTCATGGCGGATCGGACAGAAGCAGGACGTCAGGGTGATCTTTTTCGGCTACATCGGCAGTTCTCAGATCGCCTGTCTGCAACTGATGGCCAAGAAGATCGCCGTATCACAGAGCACTTCAGGAGATGTTCCAGAGTCTGGATTGGATTCACTGAACCAGGATGGTGATTCAGTAGAAATGGCGCTCGCCAGACAACTCATCAACGCTTGACCACGGCCACCTTCGGGTGGCCTTTTTGATGGACGAAGCAACGCTGTCCAATCGATTTTCAATTTCGTGATCAATGCTGATGGTTCTGTTCGATATGATCGGCTTGAAGCCCAATTTCGCGGGCCGTACCGGCTCGATAACATACGCCAAGGGGGTCAATTTTAGTCGGCGATTTAAAACATAGGTGGGTCACTTTTCGGCCGGCGTTGACAGTCTATGACGCACTCAGCTTGGCGTCTGACCAGTCAACACAAACCAACCATCATCCCACTCTATTATAAATGGTAGATTTATATCCCTATCTAGAGCGGTTATCGATGTTTTGGTCTTTCTGATACCATGAAAAATACTACCCCCCTATTTAGCTTGAACCGCCCCGGGTTTCTCGGAGACTCCAACCTTTGAGAGGATGGAGCGATGAAAAAACTACCGAAGTATTCCCCAGAGGTCCGTGAGCGGGCCATCAGGATGGTTTTCGAACACCTTCCTGAGTACGAGTCGCAGTGGGCCACCATCAGTGCCATTGCCCCCAAGATCGGCTGCACGCCCGAGACATTACGGCTGTGGGTTCGCCAATCTGAGCGCAACAGCGGCCAGCGTGATGGGCTGAGCACAGTCGAACGTGAGCGAGTCAAGCTCTTGGAGCGTGAGAACCGTCAGTTGCGTCAAGCTAACGAGATCTTGCGTAAGGCCTCAGCCTATTTTGCCCAGGCGGAGCTCGACCGCCCATTCAAACGATGAAGACGTTTATTGATGAAAACCGCCAGTCTTACGGGGTCGAGCCGATTTGCAAGGTGTTGCCAATCGCCCCGTCGACGTACTACCGGTACGCTGCTCAGCAGGCTGACCCCAGCCAGCAGTCAGCGCGTGCGCAGCGTGACCAGGAACTGGGTGAGCACATCCAGCGAGTCTGGGATGAGCACTTCCAGGTATATGGCGTGCGCAAGGTCTGGCGACAATTGCTGCGTGACGGACTGCAAGTCGCCCGCTGTACGGTGCAACGTCTGATGGGAGAGCTGGGCCTGCAAGGCGTGGTACGCGGCAAGCCCGTCAAGACGACGGTCAGCGACCAAGCCAGGCCGTGCCCGCAGGATCATGTCAACCGTCAGTTTGTGGCTGAGTGCCCGAACGCCCTATGGGTATCGGACTTTACCTACGTCAGTACCTGGCAGGGTTTTGTTTACGTGGCCTTCATCATTGATGTCTTTGCCCGATTCATCGTCGGTTGGAAGGTGTCCAGTTCAGCGCGTACCGATTTTGTACTCGATGCACTGGAGCAAGCCCTTTACGCCCGTCGCCCAGTCAAGCAGGGTGGACTCATTCACCACAGTGACCGTGGCGTGCAGTACGTGTCCATTCGCTATACCGAGCGTCTTGTCGAAGCCGGTATTGAGCCATCGGTCGGGAGTGTCGGTGACTCTTACGACAATGCTTTGGCTGAGACCATCAATGGTCTTTACAAGGCTGAAGTGATTCATCGACGCTCTTGGCCCACACGGGGGGCGGTGGAGCTGGAAACCCTGAAATGGGTGGACTGGTTCAATCACCGCCGCCTGCTGGAGCCAATCGGTCATATTCCACCGGTCGAAGCAGAAGCAATCTATTATCAGCAACTCACCGAGTCTGCCCAGGTGGCATGACTCAAACAAAAGGGTCTCCGAGAAACCCGGGGCGGTTCAGCTGATTTTTTGCGAGGCCAACCCGGTACGCATCTACTCCAATGACTCAGCTAAGTCTCAGCGCAATTACTTCCGCTCGTCGAGGGGAAGCGCCACAACGCGTCCGCGGGCCAACTCCGCTTGTGTCCATTCAAAATGGCGACACCATATCCAGGCATAAAGCCTAGGTCTCGGCCGGCAGTAGCCCTTGCACGTTCGGTTATTGGTTGGTCGCCATGGTTGCGGCTTCGGCCCAGAACCGCGCCCTTCCCGATAATGAACTCGACGCATTTGTCGACAATCTTGCTCGACGCATCGCGTCGTTCGACAAGCCTGCGCTCGCCGAGGCCAAGGCTCACATCGGCGCCGACGACGAGTCAGGCCTGGTGCACAGCGTGGTAGTCACAGAGGCCAATGTGGCAGACGTCACGCAGGTTGCCAAACTGCTGCACGGCAAGGAAAACGTAGTCTGCGCCGCCGCAGGTTACACCGGGGTCGAGAAGCGCGAACAACATGCTGGCCGCACGGTCATTTGGCAAATTGCTGCTCGCCGCAGCACTTACAAAAAGCACGGAAAACGCAGCGCTTTGTACAAGGCGATCCGCAAAATCGAGAAGGCCAAGGCCCAGGTTCGCGCCAAGGTCGGGCATCCGTTTCGGGTAATCAAGCGCCAGTTTGGCTATGAAAAAGTGCGCTTTCGGGGCTTGGCAAAGAACACCGCGCAGATGGTGACGTTGTTCGCCCTGTCAAACCTGTGGATAGCCCGCCAATATTTGTTGGCGAACGCAGGAGAGGTGCGCGTGTAATGCAGGAAATGGTTACTGCAAAGGGCTTTGCAGCGGCCGAAAGAGCTGAAAAACGAACAGATTGAGCGAATTACTGCATGCATCGTTTTTGAAGCGTGCCGAGGATTCGGTAGCCGGAAAATATCCGGCTATTTCAGAGCATCCCTAGAGAAAGTGTTACTTTCTGCATAGGTAGTGGCAATTTTGCCTTTCTGGACGGTCTGAAGCGCTGGTTCGGTAGAAGCTTAGCGGGACTGCTGTAGTAAGGCTCCTACGAGCGTTTAGGAGACATTACACGTCTCGAATCGGCGTCAAGCGTAGAAAAATATTTCAAGACGAAATATTCTGCAGACTGGCTGAGGCATCAGCTTCCGACCTTTTGCTAGCATTTCTCCGCAGTAGCAGCCGTAGACGCATTCAAGGATATGTATATGACCATGGGTAGCCGACTTTGACAGCATGCTGGGTGGTCTCGCCGCTCACTGATTGTTTCCTTTTTGATTTCAGGAATTTTTATCACATGGACTACGAGTTGCACGAAGGCAGTATCACACTGCCGGAAGGTTTTCAGGACCGCACGGTGAACATGTTTGTGCTGGGATCGACGCTCCCTGCCCCGTTGAGCATTACAGTGTCCAGAGACACCTTGCTGTCCACCGAGCTTCTCAAGACTTACGTTGATCGTCAGGTCAAAATGCTTTCGTCCAAGCTGCGCGGTTATACGCTCCTGAACAGAAAAGCGGTTTCGCTATCGACCGTGGCGCCCATAGAAGGCATCCAGATTGACGCGTACTACATGACCGAAGGGCGGCCTTACTATCAGCGTCAGGCGGCATTTTTAATCGAGCCGGAGCGCGCAATTGTGTTCTCGACCACAGCCCAAACGGATTTCAGTGTCGAGCAGACGCAAGGTTGGGATAGCTTGTTGGCCAGCTTCCAGCCTCGCCTGTCTGAAGCTCCTCCAACCGACACCCGCGAACAGGAGTAACGCTTATGTTCGAGGCCGCGCGGTTTGGTGACGAAATATCGCATACCGGCGCCCTGGGAGGCTTCCTGATCGGGGCTGTACTCGGTATTGCGCTCATTGCGACCGTAGCGATCGCTACGTTCACGTGCGGTTTTGGCGTGGCTCTTCTGGCAGGGCTTGCTGCAGGCGTCGGAGGTAGCCTGCTCACCGCCGCAGGAGAGGCAATAGGGAGTATGTTCTCCTCCCCCTCCGGCACTATCATCACGGCATCGCCCAATGTCTACATCAACAACCGCAAGGCGGCGCACGTTGAGAAAAGCATCGGGGCCTGCGAAAAGCATCCGGGGCCGGTCAAAATTGCCGAGGGCTCGACCAACGTATTCATCAACAGTGTGGCGGCGGCGCGCAAAGGCGACAAACTGACCTGCGGCGCCACTATCTCCGGTGGTTCCGACAACGTATTCATCGGCGGCGGCAGGTATCGCTATCTACCAGTAGACGATGAAATTCCGGGCTGGCTGCGTACCACCGTCGATGTGCTGATGGCGGTGGCCGGAGCAGCAGGTGGTATTGCCCAACTGCTTAAGGCAGGGGCACAGGCGGGCATGAAAGCAGTGTTGCCCTGCGCACTTAAATTCACAGCAGGTTTCGTGGCCGGCGAAGTTGCCAGCCGCTATGTGGTCGAGCCGGTGGCGCGCAGAGCCATCGGCGGCCTGAGCGGCAACCCGGTCGACACGACTACTGGCCGCAAGCTGATCCCCGATGAAATTGACTTCAGCCTGCCTGGCTTGATGCCCATCGAGTGGTCGCGCTTCTACGCCAGTAATTTGGATGTGGACAGCGTGCTTGGCAAAGGCTGGGTGCTGCCGTGGGAGCAAAGCCTGCGCAAGCGCGGCAGTTTCGTCTACCTCACCGACAATCAGGGCCGTACCGTCCCGTTCGTGGACATAGCGCCGGGCCAGCGCATTTACAATCCCCACGAGCAGGTCTATCTGGTTTGCACCCAGGGTGGTCATTACCTGTTGCAGACGCTGGATAACATCTTCTTCTACTTCGGCGAAGTGCCCGGCGATAACAAGCCGGTCCCTCTGGATCGTATTGAAAACGCACTCGGCCACTTCCTGCATTTCACCCGCACTGAACAAGGCACGCTGACCGACATCAGTGCCACGGGTGGCATGCGCGTTCACCTGCACTACGACGAGGTGACGACACGCCTGAATTCGGTGAAACGCATCGTCGACAACGAAGCTGTCGAAACGCTGGTGCAGTACCACTATGACAACAACGGTCAACTGGCCGAAGTATTCAATCGCAACGGCGATTCAGTGCGTCGTTTCAGCTACACCGACGGCGTGATGACCCGCCACAGCAACGCACTGGGCCTGACCTGCGAGTACCGTTGGGAAACCATCGACGGCCAGCCGCGAGTCGTCGAACACCAGACCAGCGATGGCGAGCATTTCCACTTCCGCTACGACCGCGAGGCGCGCACCACGTGGGTCACCGATGTACTGGGACGCGAGCTGGAGATTCACTACAACAAGGACCACCGCGTTACCTCAAGCCGCGACTACGGCGGTGATCACTACGCCATCGAGCTGGACGACACCGGCAACATGACCGGCCTGACCCTGCCCGACGGCAATAAATTGTCCTTCGAGTACGACGAGTTCGCCCGGCTGCTCAAGGAAACCGACCCGCTGGGGCGCAGCATTCGTTACCAGTATCACCACCTGACCACGCTGATCACCCAGGTCGATTACCCCGACGGCAGCATCTGGAAGGCCCGCTACGATTCCAAAGGCAACCTCGTCGCCGAAATCGACGCACTGGGCCACAAGACCGAATACCTCAACGGCGACGACGGCCTGCCCCACACCATCGTCGACCCGACGCTCAAGTCCAAACACCTGTGGTGGAACACACTGGCGCAGGTCCAGCGGTTTCAGGACTGTTCGGGCAAAAGCACCTTTTACCGTTATGACGAGCGCCACCATCTGATCGCCGTCACCGATGCGTTGAACAACACCACCACGCTGGAGCGCAAACCCGACGGCGAAGTGCTGCGCATCAATCATCCGGATGGCACTAGCGAAACCTTTACCTACAACGAATTGGGCCAGGTGCTGACCCACACCGACGGCAAGGGCCAGACCACCCAACTGCTGCGCAACGGCCGTGGCTTGCCCAAATGGCGGCAGGATGCCAAAGGGCAGACCATCACCTACGAGTACGACAAGGCCATTCGCCTCGTCGCCCTGACCAACGAAAACGATGCGACCTACCGCTTTGCCTACGACAACGCAGACCGGCTGATCGAAGAAAAGCGCATCGACAACCTCACCCGCCGTTTCAGCTACAACCTCGGCGGGCACCTGACACAGGTCGAGGAAATCGGCTACGGCGAGAAAGGCGAACAGCCGCGCCGTAGTACTCACCTCGAGCGCGACCCGATTGGCCGTTTGCTGGCCAGGCTCAACGACGACGCGCGTCAGGACTACGTATACGACGACGGCGACCGGTTGCTGTCGATTGAGCGCAAGCCGACCGATACCGGCAGAAAACTCGGCGTCGCCGCTGAAAAGATCGACTTCGCCTACGACATGCTGGGCCGCCTCATCAAAGAGACCACCCCGCAAGGCGCGCTGACCTACGAGTACGATCCGCTCAGTAACCTGACCACGCTGACCCTTCCGACCGGTCAGCACCTGAACCATCTGTATTACGGCAGTGGTCACCTGCACCAGTTGAACCTCGATGGCCAACTGATCAGCGACATGGAACGCGATGACCTGCATCGCGAGATCTATCGCACCCAAGGCACACTGACCAGTTGCTTCGGTTACGACAGCATGGGCCGCAAGGCCTGGCAGTACGCCACAACCCTGCCGGCTGAAAAACTCTCGCAGATCCAGAACCCGCTCATAAAGCCAGAGCGCTACGTCGAACACGCCTACAACCCGATCCACCGCCGCTACGAATACGACCCGGCCGGCGAACTGAGCCGCACCCTCGACAAACTGCGCGGCGAAACTCAATACGAATACGAAGCCAACGGCCAGCTGCTCGAGCGTAACCCCGAAAAACGCTACGAAGGCGAAGCGTTCCGCTACGACGCCGCCGCCAACCGCCTCAACTTCAACACCAGCCGCTTTGATCACGTCAAAGACAACCGCCTGAAACAGTGGGCGAATCAGGAGTACAAGTACGACGCCTGGGGCAACCTGATAGAGAAAACCGTCGGCATCGTACGCTGGCAAACCTTCACCTACGACTGCGAAAACCGCCTGGTCAGAACCGAGACCATGGCCAACACTCAGGTGGAAAGCACCAGCAGCTACCAATACGACAGCCTCGGCCGACGTGTCGCCAAGCAGTCAGAGATCAAAGGCCAGACCGACCATAAACGCTTCCTCTGGCAAGGCCTGCGGATGCTGCGTGAAGAGAGTCCTGGACAGAGCAGCCTGTACCTCTACGAGCCCGGCAGCTATGCGCCGCTGGCCCGTGTTGATCAGAAAGAAGGGGAGGCAGAGAACAAGGTCTACTACTTCCACACCGACCAGATCGGCACACCGCTGGAAATGACCGACGCCGAAGGGCAAATCGTCTGGCAGGCCAAGTACCGGACGTGGGGTTCTATTGAAAAGCTGGTGGTGAACGAGGTTGAGCAGAACCTGAGGTTTCAGGGGCAGTATTTTGATGTCGAGACGGGGCTGCACTACAATACGTTTCGGTATTATGACCCGGAGATTGGACGGTTTATTACGCAGGATCCGATTGGGTTATCAGGAGGCACGAACTTATATTTGCATACATTCTCCCCTAACAATTGGATTGATCCTCTAGGTTGGTGCTCTACCAAGCTGGGTAATAATATGGGAGCAAAGCCAGGTGATGGAATGGCAAACCATCACCTGTTGCCGGAAGAATTGATAAAGAGCCCACAGTTCAAAACCATGTTCGGTAGACTGAAAGGTATTGGCTGGAATCCTGATGGGGCCTCAAATGGTATTTTTCTTCCTGGCTCCAAAAATCTTGCTCAGACTACGGGAATGCCAGGGCATTGGTCAAATCACGGCCAATACACAGAAGCAGTGAAAAACAAATTAGTGAAGCTGAATAACAACCTAGGCAGCTTAACTGATATTGACTTGGCTCTTGGAGTAAAAAACATCCAGGCTTGGGCTTCGCAAGGCCTTGAGAATGGCCTGTTTAAAATAGATGCTATAACCGGCCGATTGCTATGAGGGTAATATTATCATGAAAGATCTATATATAATCAGCTATGAGCCGAATGGTGAGGGCGCGCCATATTTTTTTGATCTAGAGTGGGTACCAGATCTTCCAACGTTTCACTATCCAAGCGAAAATCCGGTAGAGAGCTCACTTACTTCTCATTATCGTGCAATTGCTGACACTCCGAAAATTAATGCAGACTGGCTGCCTGATCATTTCTTAGCGTCTAAAAAATTATTGGAAATTTGTGATCATCTTAGGTGCTCTTATATTAGTCGACCCATTGAACTTAATATTCAAGGCAAAGCCAGTGAGAAAGAATACTTCTTTTTTATTGCTTCCGACAGAATAAATGCAATGGATTTAGATATGTCGACATTCACCCTTGACACTAACCCTAAGATTGACGCCTCAATGTCTAATGCCCCGGTATACGAGCGCATTGAGAAACTGGTAGTGCTGAAAAACATAAAATCAGATTTATTTTACTTCGAAGAGATACATGAAGTAGTTTGCTCTAATGAATTTCTAGACAAATATATAGAACAAGGTTTAGCAGGCCTATCCTTTAAAAAAATAGATGAGAATTATGAGTATACCCCTTGGGATGACTTTTAAAATCTTGAGAATCGATATTTGATTTTTCAAGAAAATATTTTCGCCCACAGCTCTTTTAAAAATTACTTATCAAGGTAGCTGCCAACTTTGCCTCAGCTACCTATTAATATCTTTTATAACGCTTACTTAAATGCCGCTATCTAGAGGAGACTCTCCGCCCGGAATGACATGGCTGATGCAGAATTGATCCATCTGCCGAAATTTCGCTGACCCAAGCTTCCACTTCGTAAAGCGTTAGCAGGTCTGACTTGGGACTAAACACTCATGGGGCATTGCCAAGTCGGCAGATGGATCAATTCTGCATCAGCATTAACAACTCCAGATCGACTTCGGCATCTATCGTTTTCTGCCCAACGGTGACCGCTCGGGGCGTAATTGGCTCGAACTGAGACTTCATCGGATGGATGCAATGAACGGCAATTCGTACCTGTGTATTTCGCTGAGGGCTGAACAGCCTCTCAACCTCTTCTCACCCAGTCGTCAACCTGAAACCACGAACAAGCCCGAATCTTCGGGCTTTTTTTCGGGCACTATATTGGATTAACGGAAGTACCTTGCCTCAGCAACCCTTCCAGACACGGGACTTGTAGTGCGCTTGCGACGCGTTCAGCCGATCTCGTACCTCACCGAGAGCTCAGGATCGATTGCGGATGAATGCCAAGAACTGTATACATATACAGCAAAAACTTGTAGAGTCTTGAACTGGAGTAATCCACCAGTTCGCGGTAAGCTTGAAATTATGAAGAATACAAACACCAAATCTAACCGAATAGCATCCGTTCACCTCTCCGGACATGAAACGTTTCCTCTTCGCCAAATGTGGCTTAAGAAAGCGTTCGATCAGGCAAGCAATGACGGACTGATTACCAAATCAACCTTCACCGATGAGTCTGCAATTGCAGCTTTCGGTGTTGGTAAAAACATGGTTTCATCGATTCGGCATTGGGCATTGTCATGCGGGATCATGGCCGAAGAAGGCGATGCGTTCCGCGTAAAAAGCCTGGCAATGGAGATACTGCAAAATGGAGGTCTTGACCCCTATGCGGAGAACCCTTCTACAGCATGGCTCGTACATTGGCGCCTCGCCGGGCGGCACCACCGCTCGACCACATGGTATTGGCTCTTCAATCATGTGACAGCTCCAACCTTTACACGCCAAGAACTCGAAGAGCCTTTGGCCCTGTATGCCCGAAGCCTAGATCCCAAACACCGCGTTTCTATAGCAACTATTTCGCGTGATTTGGAGACCTGTCTACGTAGCTACGCGCCGCGGGCAGCAAACGGTTCTCCAGAGGATTTTGCCGAGCCTTTACTCGGGGAGTTAGGGCTGCTGCAAGAAGTACACAAGGGGCAATATGCATTCCGACGCGGTCCCAAGGCCGCACTTCATGATGGCGTCTTCACTTATGCCCTCATGGATTTTTGGCGCAGAACTGCAGACAGCCAAAGTTCGCTAGCTTTTGAGACCATCGCATATGCAGAAGGCTCTCCAGGTCGAGTCTTTAAGCTCGACGAAGAGTCGATAGCCCAGCGTTTGATCTCTTTGGCAGATCTGACCGGAGGCAAGTTAGCGTGGTCCGACTCCGCTGGCCTTCGCCAAGTCCACAAAAAAAACCTCTCTGATGACGATCGACAAGAAATGGTTAGGCGCGCATATGACTGAGGTAGGAGAGGCAGTGCTCGCCGACATCGTCCAGATTTCCCACCAGTACCAACGATCAATCCGTATTGATGCGGACATTGGCCGATCCGACGCACTCGACGGGTATATCTTCCATTCGACCGCAGCGAGTGTGGTAGAGGGCATGAGTAGGCAGCTTGCCGCAACCAATCAGCGCAGCTTCACTTGGACAGGCCCCTTTGGCGGCGGAAAATCATCTCTGGCCGTAGCATTGGCGAGCGTCCTCCATACTGATAAGAGCCTTCGCACAAAAGCCCGATCCACACTAAATTTGGACTCGAAGCCAAACTTTGACAGTGCTTTCCCAGTTCAAGATGGGTGGCTCGTAATCCCAGTGGTTGGCCGGCGAGGTAGTGTCGTCAAGGAATTGGACTTAGCCCTTCGCAAGACAAAGGACAAGGGTTTTGAAGGTCGCAACAAACCCAATGCACAGGGCGTCATCAATGAACTGATCGCCGAAGCAAAAGACCGCCCGAACGATGGTGTCTTGGTGCTCATTGATGAGATGGGCAAGTTCCTTGAAGCTTCGGCCTTAGGCGTGGGCGACGATGTCTACTTCTTCCAGGAGCTCGCAGAGGCATCTGCCCGCGCTGAAGGCAGACTGGTTGTGATTGGAGTGCTGCATCAATCTTTCGCACAGTACGCCAACCGTCTTGGTATCGACACACGTGACGACTGGAACAAGGTTCAAGGCCGTTACCTTGACCTCCCTTTGGTGGCGGCAAGCGACGAGGTTGTCGAGCTTATCGGCCGTGCAATTGATGCAAAGCGGCGACCCGAGTGGGTACGGGGGGCCTCTGATTCTATTGCCGATGCCGTCAGATCACGTCGGCCTGCCGTCGGCAACGATTTCGCTGTTGCTTTGGAACGCTGCTGGCCGCTGCATCCAACCATGGCTGCATTGTTGGGTCCAATATCGAAGCGGCAGTTCGGTCAAAATGAGCGGAGTACCTTTGGCTTCTTATCTTCAGTCGAGCCTTATGGTTTTCGCGCCTACCTACAATCGACTCCGGCGAACCAATCGAATTGGTATCGCCCAAGCGACTATTGGGAATATCTGCGTGCGAACCTAGAGCCTGCCATCCTAGCTTCTGCGGATGGGCACCGCTGGTCCCAAGCTGTCGAAGCTGTGGAGCGCGCTGAGGCCAAATCTGGTGACTTGCTGCAGGTGTCTCTGATTAAGAACATCGCCGTCATCGACCTTTTCCGCACTGGTTCAGGACTTGCCGCCGACTTACCAGTCTTGTCGACCCTTTTTCACAGCGTGCCACAGGATCAGATCGAGGCCGCACTAAAGAAACTGGCCTCGCTCAAAGTGGCTCTGTTCAAGAGCTATACCGGAGCTTGGTCAGTTTTCGAAGGTAGCGACTTCGATATCGATGCAGCTATTGCCCAAGCTGTAGCGTCATCTCCTGGTATTGACTATGCCAAATTATCCCACCTTATGGGAATGCACCCAGTGGTCGCCAAGCGGCACTACCACGAAACGGGCTCAATGCGCTGGATGGAAATTTCTCTGCGAAGCATCGAGCAAGCGGAAAAGATCTCGAGTACTTACAAACCCCAGCGGGGAGAGTTCGGCCAGTTCATCCTTGCGCTTCCCAGCCGAGACATGCCTCTTCGTGAGGCTCGAAAGCGAGCTCAGGCCTGTGCTTACGAAGAACCTTGGCCGGTGCTAGTAGGCATCCCGGATAATCATGCCAGGATCGCGGAACTGTCGACCGAATTGGTTGCATTAGAGCAGGTAAAGGAACGCCACGAGCTCGGAGGAGACGCTGTCGCCCGCCGCGAAGTATTCGCCCGCTTGGCCGCTACTCGCTCCGACCTTGAGGACCAACTTCAAGCTGCTGCCTCACTGTGCAAATGGCATGATGGTAGCGGCCAGGTTATTGAGCCTGGTGCAAAGCTATCACCTATTGCTTCAGACCTCGCCGACGACCTCTATGAGCATTGTCCTCGAGTGTGGAGCGAGCTAGTTAATCGCGATAGTGTGTCGAGCAATAGCGTTAAAGCCCGCCGTGATCTGTTACACGCAATGATCAACGCCGAAGGCCAAGAGCGGTTAGGTATTGAAGGTTTCCCTGCCGAGCGCGGACTTTTCGAAACGCTGCTCGTGGCATCACATCTATACCGTAAAGAGGGAGAGGCTTGGCGCGTCTGCGAACCATGCGAAGCCTCACCCAAAGGCTTTTCCGAGATCTGGGCGTTCACTCAGCAACTCTTTGCCGATACCAGCGCCCGCGTTAGCGTGAGCACCATCTATGACCATTGGAGCATGCCGCCGTACGGCATGAAGCGGGGCATACTGCCAGTTTTTCTGACAACATTCTTGTTGGTGCACAAAGCAAACATCGCCGTATACAAGGAAGGCATGTTCATCTCTCGACTCAGTGATGCTGATATCGACGAGTGCCTCCAAGATCCGACCCGCTTTACGCTCCGCTGGATCGCGATTGATGAGGATAAAAGCCTAATTCTAGATGGCATCTCTCATCTCCTTGAGGAAGCTGGGGAAATAGGAGGAGCTGCTGATCCTCTAGAGGCGGCGCGCGGCCTTGTGGCGTTGATTTTTAATTTGCCGGAGTGGTCTCGGCGTACACAGCGGCTGGGGGAAACTGCCAAAGCAATTCGTGACATGCTGCTAAAGGCCAGCGACCCGCACAAAGTACTGTTCGTCGACTTACCAACGCTGCTGGAAGTAGCCGATGGCAAAGCGTACGTGAATGCTCTGCGCGCGCCCCTGAAAGAAATCGCAACAGCTTACGCAATGATGCTCTCCGGAATAGAAGCCAAGATGCTTGAAGCGCTTGATGCGCCTCTCGACAACTTGGAATCACTCCGTGAAAGAGCGCGGGCTGTAGCGGGCGTTTCAGGCAACTTCAGGCTCGATGCATTTTCGACAAGACTTACGGCTTATGATGGCAGTCGCTCCGTTTTGGAAGGAATTCTGAGCCTAGCCGCTGATAAACCACCACGCGACTGGGTGGACCGCCATATCGATGCTGCGGTGCTCGAACTGGTCCAATTCGCAAGACGTTTCCGCGAGGCTGAGGCCTTCGTAGCCGTAAAAGATCGTCCAGCACAAAGCGAAGCAATCGCAGTTGTCATTGGCGTAGGAGCGGACACAACGACGATTTCTAGATCCTTTTCGATTTCAGACCGTCATCGTAAAACAGTAGAAGAAAAGGCCAGTGAAATAGCCAAAATGCTGGAGGATCAAGGTCTTGATACTGACATCTTACTTGCCATCTTGGCCAAAGTCGGAATGAACTTGGTTATCGAAAAGGAAAAGATGCATGACTGAACGACACGTACTGGGTTTATCCGGAGGAAAAGATAGCGCAGCTTTGGCAGTGTGGATGCGTGACCACCATCCCGAGCTGAATATCGACTACTTCTTTACGGATACCGGCGAGGAGCTTCCCGAGGTCTACGAGTTCTTGGGACGACTCGAAGGCTATTTAGGCAAGCCCATCGAGCGACTTAATCCCCGTCGGGACTTCCGCTTTTGGCTGCGTGAATACAACCATTTCCTCCCCAGCGCCCAGACTCGCTGGTGTACGCGTCAACTCAAACTGGCGCCATTCGAACAGTGGGTCAAACCATGGCTGGCAGCGGGAGATAAAGTTTTCTCCTATGTAGCGATTCGGGCTGATGAGGAGTACCGCGAAGGGTACTCAGCAAAAGCCGAAAACATGCTTGTGAAATTCCCCTTCCGTGAGGCGGGCGTCGACAAAGCTAGTGTCGTCGATATTCTCGAGTCCTCTGGATTGGGTTATCCAAAGTACTACGAATGGCGCTCTCGTAGTGGCTGCACATTCTGTTTCTTCCAACAGAAGATCGAATGGGTACGCCTCAAAGAACGACATCCCGAGGACTACGAAAAGGCCAAGGCATTAGAGAAAGATGCACTGGAGCATGGTTCACCTTTCACTTGGACTAAGGGTGAGTCGCTTTGGGATCTAGAGAAGCCTGCGCGTGTTACTGAGATAAAAGCCGAATATGAGATCCGCCGTGCGCGCCTTCGTAAAAATATACCTGTCAACCCCCTACGCCCAGTGAAAAACTTTCCCGAAGACATCGACGATGTATACGGGGAGGACGAAGGCAATAGCTCCTGCCTCATCTGTCACAAATAGATTTCTCACCTAATGATTGCAGCTTCCAAGGCTGTACAGAACTCGGCGCTTGTCTGAAACCGGTTAGTACTGCAATGGAGCAGAGCTCGCTCTATGACGGGAAATAGCTCCGCAGGCCCACGCCAATCCGCAGCGCGGACTATCCCAGTCGGGTGCCGGCCGCATGTTGCGTACCAAAAGACTGAAGCCAACTGGAATACGTCCGAGGTTTGGCCAATAGAGTCTGCGCAGCCCAAGTTTTTGTTGAACGCCTCAGGCGACATCCATAGCGCGGGACCAATCCTTTCGCCCACAAATGACAGATCGGGCCCGCCCTCATGCAGATCGCATAAGCCGAAGTCACTGATTGCCCAAGCACTGCCAACAACCAGAATGTTCTCGGGTTTGATGTCGCGGTGCAGGGCTTTTTCGTTGAGCTTCACTAACGCCTTAGAAAGACCAAGAAATTGCGCAAGATATGTCGCTGACGGAATCTGCTGCGGGTTTTTGGCATGTTTGCGTAAGTCGTCTGATGCTTTCATGAGGACGACAAAGGGCAAATCCTCGGCTTGGCCTTGCTGCTGAGACACGAATCGACCACGACGCCTAACGCGCTCCATTCGGATGCCAGGCACAGTACCGGTTGCGACAAACCGGATGATGTGAGGGTCGTCGAAGCTACGAAGCAGCTCGACTTCGCGTTGAAATCGTTGCCGGCGACGTTGCCGCAGCTCAAGCTGAAATTTGACCGCGTAGCTGTCGCCTGAGAGCTTCTCGTTACATTCGTGGACAACGGCGTTACCTCCCGCCGCAATTCGCTCGCCAACGATGTAGACCCGACCATCATCACCCGTGATATGGTCGTCAACAGCATAGATACTAGTATTGTTCCGATAGAGTTCGACACGGCTCATACTTGGGCTCCCATCTCTTTACTCTGCGTATTCTGCATCGTCGAGGTCGTAATCATCCTCGACTGCGCCCGGGATAGAAGCACCATTGATGACCACAGCGGCGTCGATTCTACTTTCGCATCTAGCGTGTGCCCACTTTGAGTTTGACAATTGAAACACCGTGCTTCCAGTAGGCCAGTAGAGAACTGAGCTACCTAAGCTAGTCTCGCCTTCGTCAAATCCGTCACACCCACCGCAGACAAAACCTGCCGCTGGCGGGCACCCGTCGCCGTTGAAAGTCGGATCGATCGCAAACCGAAGATCGGTTGCCGTTCCCGACACAATTTTGCGCTGCTCTTCGTCATCCATCGCAGCGGCATAAGTCCCTCTTAGGATCGCGCGAATGAGCGCCATGCGCCAATTTCGGCTGGATGCTGAGTTGGCCTGGGAGACGCAGTAAACAGCATACCTGCTAAGTACAGGAACCTCCGATGTGGGGGCAATTCGAGCGTCCAACAGTGTCAAGTCCTGTCGCAAGAGGCTAACGTCTGCAGGTAATACGAAACCAGAGCGTCTCAGAGACAAAACCGCAAAGAAGAAAGAGTAGAAATCCGCTTTCTGCTTCCACCGGGTCTTCTTCATTGGGTATGTTGAGTCGAAAATATTCGAAATATCTGCGATCGCGCTCTCAAACTCCGCGCGTGCAGCAGCGGACTCAATCGATGGCCACGTCGAATAGTCGCGACAACACTCGTCAATTGCATTCTTCTTGTCGCTGATGCCTTTTAGCTGTGCAGCCAACAACTCGCTGACATATTCAACGTCGAGAGAACGCCGTCGCGCCGTGGCGTTGAACAAACCCATATCATCAAGGGCATCTAGGTTGGCCAGCTCCTCGGTGACTCTCAAAAATTCACCGGGAAAGTCAGCCTTTCGCAGTTCCTGCCTGTTAAGCGGCACTAGGTACTTGTTGACACGAGCGTAGACCTCCCGAAGTTCCTCAGGTGCCAAGCCAGAGGCCTCGTTGAAGTCGATCGAATAAAGCAAGATGTCATCGCGAATATTCTCTGACAGTTCGGAGAACTTCTTGCCCACATGAGGCCCACGGTATGGTTCCTCTAATGCGAATCCGTCATTCAAAAATGAAAGGATCGTCGTGATCCGCTGCTGACCGTCGATAACACTTCGATACGTCCTCATATTGTTGGCGCTGATTGAAAACTGACCCACCCTGCCGATTGAAAATTGACCCAGGACGGATTGCTGATTTTTGCCCCAGCAATTGTGGATAAGCTTAGCAGCAGTGTTCCGATTGAAGACGCATCAAGCCCCACCGCATGCAGCAGGGCATTTATGGTGCGGATCAAAATGGCTCATCGTCCTCGATATCATTTCCGTCCTTTCGCTTTCGTTCGCGTGTTTTGATCTTTGTCTGGGCAGCCAATGTGCTGTGTTGTAGGCGGTAGGACTCGTTGCCCGTTTCGACGATGTGGCAGTGGTGTGTCAGCCGATCCAGCAACGCGGTGGTCATCTTGGCGTCGCCAAACACACTCGACCATTCCGAGAAGCTCAGGTTGGTGGTGATGACCACGCTGGTGTGTTCGTACAGTTTGGACAGCAGGTGAAATAACAGGGCGCCACCGCTTTGGCTGAAGGGCAAATATCCGAGTTCATCCAGTATCACCAGGTCTGTGCGCAGCAGTGCCTGGGCGATTCGCCCTGCTTTGCCATCGTACTTCTCACGCTCCAGCAGATTCACCAGATCCACCGTGGAAAAGAAGCGCACGCGTTTGTTGTAGGCCGTGATTCCGGATACAGCCAAGGCACTGGCCAGGTGTGTTTTCCCGGTGCCAGGGCCGCCGATGAACACGACATTCTGCGCGGTTTCAGTGAACGCCAAGCTGGATAGATCGCTGACCAGCCGGGCATCAGCGCTGGAAGCGCTGAAGTCAAAGCCAGCTAAGTCACGGTGCATGGGGAGTTTTGCCATGTTCATCTGATGATTCACCGAGCGCACCGCGCGATCCGCATGTTCCTGCTGAAGCAGATGTTCCAGCAGCCATTTCGATGAAGCCGTCGACGCTGTTCCTTGAGAGACCAGTTCTTCCCAAGCACTGGCCATGCCGTGCAGGCGCAGTTCTTTGAGTTCAGTCATTAGGTCACGCATTGCGATTCTCCTCATCGGTCGTACGGAGCCGGTCGTAGCGTGCTGTATTGGCAACCGGCGCCACTTTGAGTTGCAGGCTGGTTTCTACACAGGGAGGTGGTGCGGTGGAGGTCAGGCGGGCAACGACATTGAGGATGTGATCGGCGCTCAGACTTCCCGATTCAAGTACCAGCTCCACCGCCACCAGCACTGGTTCGAGACCGGCGATGGGCACAGCAGCCAGTACCTGCATCATGATTCGATCACCGTTGGTGTGACGCCTCAGTCCGCGTTTAAGAAGCTGTAACGGTTTTGGCAGATCAGCAAATGGAGCGCCATTGCGCAGTGCACCAGGCTTGCGTTCGATGAGTGGGATGTAGTGCTGCCAGTCAAAACCGATCTGATCTCGATCAAAGAGGCGCTCGTGACTGGCGATCACCGTTTCGTCGGCAATGACCACGATTCGCGAAGGGTACAAACGGCTGCTGACCCATTGACCCACACGCTCGCAAGGCACCGAATAACGATTGCGCGCCACGCTGATCAGGCAGGTGCTAGAGACACGGACGGTGCGTTCCACGTAGCCATCAAAGGCCGTCGGCATCGGCATCATTTCAGCCTGCTCCAGCTCCAGGACTTCTGCCACCGTCAAACCGTTGTACTGCGGATGTACAAGTTCAGCCCAGAGCGGGCGACAGCGTTGGCCGAGCCAGACGTTCAGCTCCTCGAAGGTATGGAACATGCAATTTTGAGCATCGAGCCAGATTCGCCTCCGGCTGTCTTGCACGTTCTTTTCGACGATGCCTTTCTCCCAGCCAGAGGCCACGTTGCAGAAGTCCGGATCGAACAGATAGTGCGCGCACATCACGGAAAACCGGGCATTGAACCGCCCCGGGTTTCTCGGAGACTCCAACCTTTGAGAGGATGGAGCGATGAAAAAACTACCGAAGTATTCCCCAGAGGTCCGTGAGCGGGCCATCAGGATGGTTT
This sequence comes from Pseudomonas sp. Pme6b, assembly GCF_058129925.1. Classification (NCBI taxonomy): domain Bacteria; kingdom Pseudomonadati; phylum Pseudomonadota; class Gammaproteobacteria; order Pseudomonadales; family Pseudomonadaceae; genus Pseudomonas; species Pseudomonas sp. Pme6b. The sequence continues at coordinate 1,886,559 of NZ_CM176704.1, read as the reverse complement.
TCGAACACCTTCCTGAGTACGAGTCGCAGTGGGCCACCATCAGTGCCATTGCCCCCAAGATCGGCTGCACGCCCGAGACATTACGGCTGTGGGTTCGCCAATCTGAGCGCAACAGCGGCCAGCGTGATGGGCTGAGCACAGTCGAACGTGAGCGAGTCAAGCTCTTGGAGCGTGAGAACCGTCAGTTGCGTCAAGCTAACGAGATCTTGCGTAAGGCCTCAGCCTATTTTGCCCAGGCGGAGCTCGACCGCCCATTCAAACGATGAAGACGTTTATTGATGAAAACCGCCAGTCTTACGGGGTCGAGCCGATTTGCAAGGTGTTGCCAATCGCCCCGTCGACGTACTACCGGTACGCTGCTCAGCAGGCTGACCCCAGCCAGCAGTCAGCGCGTGCGCAGCGTGACCAGGAACTGGGTGAGCACATCCAGCGAGTCTGGGATGAGCACTTCCAGGTATATGGCGTGCGCAAGGTCTGGCGACAATTGCTGCGTGACGGACTGCAAGTCGCCCGCTGTACGGTGCAACGTCTGATGGGAGAGCTGGGCCTGCAAGGCGTGGTACGCGGCAAGCCCGTCAAGACGACGGTCAGCGACCAAGCCAGGCCGTGCCCGCAGGATCATGTCAACCGTCAGTTTGTGGCTGAGTGCCCGAACGCCCTATGGGTATCGGACTTTACCTACGTCAGTACCTGGCAGGGTTTTGTTTACGTGGCCTTCATCATTGATGTCTTTGCCCGATTCATCGTCGGTTGGAAGGTGTCCAGTTCAGCGCGTACCGATTTTGTACTCGATGCACTGGAGCAAGCCCTTTACGCCCGTCGCCCAGTCAAGCAGGGTGGACTCATTCACCACAGTGACCGTGGCGTGCAGTACGTGTCCATTCGCTATACCGAGCGTCTTGTCGAAGCCGGTATTGAGCCATCGGTCGGGAGTGTCGGTGACTCTTACGACAATGCTTTGGCTGAGACCATCAATGGTCTTTACAAGGCTGAAGTGATTCATCGACGCTCTTGGCCCACACGGGGGGCGGTGGAGCTGGAAACCCTGAAATGGGTGGACTGGTTCAATCACCGCCGCCTGCTGGAGCCAATCGGTCATATTCCACCGGTCGAAGCAGAAGCAATCTATTATCAGCAACTCACCGAGTCTGCCCAGGTGGCATGACTCAAACAAAAGGGTCTCCGAGAAACCCGGGGCGGTTCAGTTCATCGTTGCTTCGTTATCGAACAGACGCTTGACAAGGCTGTCACCAAGCTCCGCTCCACGCTTAGCCCGTGTGAGCATGAGATAGAGCAGCTCTCCTGTACGAGCAAAGAAGCGACGATCGTTGCTCATATTTCCTTTTGCATTGATTGCCAAGTCCTCATAGAGAGCATCGGGGCCGAAAGGAAAAACGAACTTCGAACTCCAGCGCTTGTTACTGCGAGATTCGAATGACGAGGAACGCAGCAATTCGATAGCCTTTGCGAAGTCATCAAAGCTAGTGAATGAGCGGCGCAGATAGGTCATGTCTTCATCACCGTTACCTGTGGCTCCCTGCCTAAAGCGCTCAAACCACTGCTTCCACTTCTCCTCATCAGACGCAGCGTTCTCCGCAATTGATTCGACGTATGGGTTGTTGAACAGCAACCCACGCAAACGGACTTGCCGCTGCGGCTTGAACATAACTGAGCCGCCCTGGTCCTGGTGAGGCCTGAGCGGCTGATCCAAGTTCGAGCCGAGTACGCCCAAGAACTCTAGAACAGTCAGGTGAGGAAGCTGCTCGTCATAAAGGCGATGCCCCCAAATGTTCTCGTCGACGCAAAAATCGACGCTTTTAATCTCAGGCCTCTTGATGATTCCACTCATTCCGAGATCCTCACCGTCACAGGGCGTGAAAAGCCGCGACCACCTGGCTCAATATCGATGAAGTTGAGCGTCAGCATGACGGTCTCACCACCTACTTCATCATCTCCTGCTAGGCTGGCTTTCTTGACGATCTCTGCTTTCCGCAAGAGCTTCGCCTTGAAAGCCAGCAGATCTTCGAGGCACTCATTGGAGAAGCTCGCGGGCAAAGCCCCCTCAGCCACACGTGAGAGAAACTCATGACGGATAGGGGTCAAGTCGAAAGCAACCGAATTGCCCGGGCCTGCAGCGAGCGAAACGTCGAGTCGAGGGCGGCCCGTATCCTCGACAAGCTTGATCGCCATACCTACGCCGCCCTGCCTGCGGGAGAATGTCTCGTGGTCACAAAGCACGCTGACTCGGCTTTGAGTAAAACCGCCCGCACTAGCGATGAAGATGCGATCTTCGTTTTCGAGAAGGAGACCTGTTAATACGCGGTTAAGGCCCTTAGCAAGGCGCCCGCGGACTACCTCGCTAACGGGCTTCTGCGCCTTGAGCGCTTCGATGATTTCCAAGTAGTCCCCAGCAAAGCAGAATGCGGTCATCGACCAATGCGGATAACCTATTTCCCCATCCGGAAGTGTGAAGAAGAGCCTGCGTCGCTGGTCTTCAAGCATCGCAAGGAACTCGGCCGCCTCTCCTTCCAAGCGTGCCCCCTCATACCCTTCCAAATAGGAATTTTGGGCAGCGCGGAAGGCAGTCGTGGCCCCATAGATCGGATCGATCGCGACCAAACGGTCGAAGTCGGCTTGCAGCCGCAAATCATCCTTCCCATAAACCAGCAACCCATCGGCAGCATTGGCGGACTCATCGCCCACGCCAAAGCTGGACATCGCCTTGAAGATGGGACGGTCAGAGGTCCTTCGCTTAAGGAGATTGGCTCCGAAGGCGTTGACATAGACACTAGCCGCCCCAAGATTGCCTCCTTCCTGGATCTTCGCGACATCGGCACAGGTCAGCAGGTTGTCCTTGGCCTGCTTGGCATCGGAGCAACCGAGGATCATATTTGAACAAAGTGCAAGTAAGTCGCGTATAGGTAGATGAAGCCCATTGTGCCTGGCGATTTCAACCAAATCGCCCAAGCGACGAGAGAGCTGTCCACCATCCGCCTCACCCAAAAGCCTGCGGCGATTCTCGTCTATGGGACAAACTTTACCGTCGGCCTGAAGTGCGCAGCGTTTGCAGTTGTCCCACTCGGGATGCCCCGCCACAGCAGTACCCACCTCATCTAACGTTTTGCGGCTAGTCGAGCGACTGAGATCGAACACAGTCAGGCGCTCGGGAGCTGGCCCGGACTGCAAGAAGCGTTCTTGAAGCGGCTTGCGAAGTGGGTGATCACGCTCTTGGCGGCGGCCTAAATCACGTAGACGATCAAGGATTTGGCCATGGTTTGCCGCAAGGATCACAACTTCAGAGTCATCGCCATCTAGCACCGATCGTTCCAGTCGAAGCAATGGCAGATCACTCTCCTCGCCATTTAGCTCGGAAAGATCCTTGATAAAGACAGCCATGCGTCCATCTGACATACGTAACTCTTTCACGTTGCCTTTGACGGCCCAAGCATTGGGATCCCCCCCAATTCGCTCCCACAGGGCACGGCAATGGTACGTCTTACCATCACCCGCGGTTCCAGCGATCAAGATAGACCCTGATGCCTTGGTTTCAATGTGCCGCACCATGTCCTCCAATAGAGGTGTTGAAAGGGTAATCGGCGTGACTCCCGCCTGCGCCAACGCCCTCGACACATACTCGTCGAACATCGCAAGATTGCTCGACGACGGCCCATAGCTACGCAGGAATTGAACCCAAGCGCTTGCCGGTGGAACGTCAACGTCAATACGGCGCACAGAGCCGCCACGACCTTTACCGGCCTGCAGCACCCCTTGTCCAATAAGTGCGTCGCGCGTCTGCCAATAAAACTCGTCTCTCAAATGTGGAAACTGAATCCTGAGTTGCTCTAGCAACGACTGGTTTCCAATACTGGAGCCATCGGAGGGAACGGCGGCCAGCAAGGCCTCACCCATCTCATTCATGCACCAAACCCCCTCTGGCACCAGTCTTGACGGGCACCATCAAAATCAATCAACGACTGTGAATAGTCTGTCGGGGATCAGAGGGGGGGTATACTGTAAGGCTGCGACAGCAGCACATATTGAAAACCATCCCTGCTGTACCGCGACCTTCCATTTACGATTTTCGTTACCTTATCTACTGACCGACCACGGGTAAAGACATGCTCGGTTTTTTTGGCAACCTACTCAGGCCTCGCGTGGCTATGTTTTATCTTCTTCTGAATGAGGAGGCGACTGGGCACTCTTCTGCGTCTAACGGAGCCTTCGGGCTCAGATTAATGGCAAACGGGCTTGCATTCATTAGGGACGCACGTACTTCAACAGACCAATGTCACGGGCATTGATCAGCAACTGATGCGCCGCCAAACCCGACAGGGTCCGTACGTAAAGCATTTGGACACCACACAGCACGCAACTCGAGAGATCACGGTTTAAGAGCTGTTTGCTCATCTGGGCAAAATGGAGTGTTGGCGCTTTGCCAGGTTTCTGCGTCGTCAGCCCCGGTAGACGAAAAACGCCGGTATCATGAATTGATGAGCAGCTTGATACTTAACGTACTTCAAATTCCGTTTTCTGAAGCGCCCCCAATGAAGCGCTGTCTCGTACCGTTTATCCGGATCAATTGCGCAACTGTGGTCGAACTCGTGTTGAACTCCGGCCAAACTCGACCTACCCCGAAACCGCCCCTTTCCAGCCTTTCCGGAGGGGGGTAAAAAGGTACCACGATATGCGATTTGCGCCTCAGGGCAGCCGCCGGATACGGGCTTTCCAACAGCGCCAACCGGTCAATTGCGATCCACCCCAAACCCCGCCTCGGCGGGGTTTTTCATTGGGCGAAGCACAAGGAGATCATTGCAAATGTTGAAAGACTATCGATGCGGGCAGTGCAAGAAGCTGCTGGCCCGCATCGGTTACTACACCGAACTCCAGATCAAGTGCTCCCGCTGCGGGACGTTGAATCATGTGAAGGCCGTGAGCCTTGAGTTATCGCCTTTGAGCGACAGAGGTACAGCTGCGTCGCTGCTGCCTCCCACAACTATTTAAAGGTATCAATTATGTACAATAGCAACTCTGCTGTAAGCCAGCTCCAGAATAGCCCTCTCGTAGATAACATCAAATACCCACCTACTGTCTGGTCTCGCGCCGATGCGCTGAAGGTCAATGAAAATGACCCGACCACAACGCAGCCACTGGTCAGTCCGGACTTTCCGGTCATGAGTGACACGGTATTCATCTGGGACACCATGCCGCTGCGCGAGCTGGATGGCACGGTGGTTTCGGTCAACGGCTGGTCGGTCATCCTGACCCTGACGGCTGACCGTCACCCCAATGATCCGCAATATCTCGATGCCAATGGCCGTTATGACATCAAGCGTGACTGGGAAGATCGTCATGGCCGCGCACGCATGTGCTACTGGTACTCGCGTACCGGTAAGGACTGGATCTTTGGTGGTCGTGTAATGGCCGAGGGGGTATCCCCCACCACTCGAGAGTGGGCGGGCACACCCATACTGTTGAATGACAAAGGCGATATTGATCTCTATTACACCTGCGTCACGCCCGGCGCAGCGATCGCCAAAGTACGTGGCCGTATTGTGACGTCCGATCAGGGCGTGGAGTTGAAAGACTTTACCCAGGTCAAAAAACTGTTCGAGGCCGACGGCACCTATTATCAAACCGAAGCGCAGAACTCGAGCTGGAACTTTCGCGACCCGAGTCCGTTCATTGATCCCAATGACGGCAAGTTGTACATGGTGTTTGAAGGCAATGTCGCCGGTGAACGCGGCTCGCACATAGTAGGGGCTGCCGAACTTGGCCCTGTGCCACCGGGTCACGAAGACGTGGGGGGTGCCAGATTCCAGGTGGGTTGTATCGGTCTGGCGGTCGCAAAGGATCTCAGTGGTGAAGAGTGGGAAATACTCCCACCGTTAGTAACAGCGGTTGGCGTTAACGATCAGACCGAACGTCCGCATTACGTGTTTCAAGACGGCAAGTATTACTTGTTCACCATCAGTCACAAGTTTACGTATGCCGAAGGTCTTACAGGGCCAGACGGTGTCTACGGTTTTGTCGGCGAACATTTGTTCGGTCCGTACCGGCCAATGAACTCTTCCGGCCTGGTGCTCGGCAATCCGCCCGAGCAGCCTTTCCAGACATATTCCCACTGCGTCATGCCGACGGTCTGGTGACTTCGTTCATCGACAGCGTGCCCACCGACGGCGAGGATTATCGTATCGGCGGGACCGAAGCGCCGACGGTGAGAATCCTCTTGAAAGGGGATCGCTCGTTCGTGCAGGAAGAATATGACTACGGTTATATTCCTGCGATGAAGGACGTGACGCTGAGCTGACACGTCGTTCCCATATAATGCCTAAAGAACGCCTGTGCGAGCAGGCGCTCTTCGTGCGTTCAGCCCAGCAGCTCGCTCATCGCGATAATCTGCTCGGCTATGGTTACATACCAGCGCCTTGGCAGGTGTAGCGCTCGTTCATGCATAGGCATTTCAAAATGCCCGTGCATGGACAGCATATTTCGCCCCCTCAGAACCATACTCAAAGGAGAAATCGCAATGGCGACTGCGAACAAAAATCTCAAGGCGACTTGGGTCGCAACCGTTACGAATCTTGACTGGCCGTCCGTCTCATCTCTGGCCATCACTGATGAGGCTGCACGTGTCAGTGCACAGAAAGAAGAGTTGACCGGCATCCTTGATGATATTGCTGCAATGAAAATGAATGCGGTTATATTCCAGGTTGTTCCCTGCGCAGATGCATTCTACGCATCAGACCTGCTTCCATGGTCGAAGTACCTGACGGGGACGCTGGGGAGAAATCCCGGCTTCGACCCACTGGCTTATGCTGTTGAGCAGGCGCACGCTCGTAATATCGAGCTGCACGCATGGGTGAACCCGTACCGCATATCAATGAACACCAGCGATGCCACAATAGAAGAGCTGAATAACTCATCCTCTGACTCGCCGGTCAGTGTGTTTAAACTGCATCCTGAATGGACAGGCACTTCAGCGAAGCGCTTTGTTCTCAATCCCGGTATGCCAGAAGCTCAGGCTTGGGTGAGTAATATTGTTGAAGAAATTGTCACCAAATACGATGTTGATGCCATTCAGTTCGATGATTATTTTTATTATGAATCCGCAGATTCCCTGCTGAGTGATGATGCTACCTACCAGACATACAATACGACCTTTACCACAAAGGCAGACTGGCGACGAAATAACACGTATTCGCTGGTTGATGCATGCCATAAAAAAATAGCCGCAGTTAACACGGATGTCTTGTTTGGTATCAGCCCGGCAGGCGTCTGGCGGAATAAATCTGACGACCCGCTGGGGTCTGATACGCAGGCAGGTGCACCTAATTACGATTTTGCGTATGCAGACACCCGGAAATGGGTAATTGACGGCATCATTGATTATATCGCCCCACAGGTCTACTGGCCGTTTGCCCGGGAGGTTGCCCGTTATGACATCATCACACGGTGGTGGGCGGATACCGTCAGGGGTACCGGCACAGCCTTATATGTTGGTATGGCTCTGTATAAAGTGGGAATGGCATCAGCAGCCGAGCCCGACTGGACTGTTGAGGGAGGCGTGCCTGAAATGACCCGTCAGCTTGACCTGAATGATTCTCTGGCTGAGGTGTCCGGGTGCATGTTTTTTCGACATATGTTTATGCGGGCCTCACAGACTCAGCAGGTGGTTGACTACCTGAAGCTTCGCTGGGCCGACGTTTAAGTAGACGCTGATTTATTCTAAAACCCGGCTGTTGCACCCTGACAAAACAAGGTCTCCAGAGCATCGCCAGGGCGAAAAATCGAGTAAATCAGCGGCTCCTTAGCTTGATAGCAATAAGCCTGGTTACACACTCACTACGTAAACCTTTTCAAATACGATAATGGTTTGCTGCTGCACAGATGGGCCACTTTTGCGAACGTACCTCACATCTTGAGTGAGGTCCTCCATGAAGCTGCCACTGCGCCCTTCTCTTTCCCGCGCCACCGTACTGCAAATCCTGGCCCTGATCGTCCTGATCGGCATGCTGGTCTACCAGCAGTGGCAGATTCTCCACCTGAAAACAGGTTTTGAATCAGCTGCAAACCTGGAAACCGTCAACGCCATCACCCAACGCATCAATGGCGTGGATGACCGGCTCGATGCCGCCAGCCAGTTGAAGTCCGTGACTATCGATGATTTCAGGGCCGGCCAGCAGGCTTTGTCCAACCGCATCAATGCCGTGCAAGCCCTCCTGAAGCAGGTGCAGGAGGCGGCGAAGGACGCTGCCCAGCAGGGTGCCTCGATGCAAGAAGTTGTGGTCATGGGCGCTCGGATCGAGGAGCTGCAGGTGAAACTCCATGACCTGCGTGCGGCTAAACCAGCATCTGTTCAAATCACGGCAGCCAAGCCAAAGACTCCCCCCCCCTCCCGCAAATCAACAGCACAAAGCAAAGTTCCGGAGGCTCCTCCACCGTTTTCGGTCGTGGGTGTGGAGTATCGCGGAGGCGAACGTTTCTTGTCAGTTGCCCCGCCTGGCAGCACTCAACTGAGTCAACTGAACCTGATACGCCCGGGCGACATGGTCGCGGGGAGCGACTGGCAGCTCAACAGCCTGGATGATTCGCGCGCCCTGTTCAGCATCAACGGCTCACCCCGCATTCTGCCCCTGCGCCCTTAGAGGTTTACATGACCGTTTACAACCTGCGAATGTTCACACTGACGGGAGTCATCCTGATCACAGCGGCTGGTATGGCCAATGCTGCAACAAACAGCTCTGCACAGTCCACCAGTAGAGAGCAACAGAGCGCCTTGCTGGACAGTCAGTCGCAATCGAGCGACGAGATCCTGGCACGAGACTGGAACCTCAGTCCTCAGGAATGGCAGCGCTATCAAACGCTGATGCAGAGTTCACGAGGTGTGTATTCCCCCGGGCTGGATCCGCTGACAGCATTGGGTATCGAAGCCCGCAATGATGAAGAGCGCCGGCGGTATGCAGAGCTCCAGGTCAAAGCCGAGGCGCAGCGCACGGCAAAAGAATTAGCGTATCAACGCGCCTATGACGATGCCTTCAAACGCGTCTACCCGAACCTGATGCCCATCGCCAGCTCTGCGCCCCAAGGGACGGCCGCGAGCCCAGCTAACCAGGGCAACGGCCGATTGGCAGTGTTTGTTAAGGACGAATGCCCGGAATGCTCGATACGAGTGAAGGCCCTTCAAGCTCAGAAGCAGCCGTTTGACGTGTACATGGTGGGTAGCCAGAACGACGACGAGCGAATTCGCAACTGGGCGATTGTCTCGGGGATCGACCCTGCGAATGTCAGAACCCGACAAATCACCCTCAACCATGACGGTGGACGTTGGCTTGGCCTGAGCTTGGGTGGCGAGTTACCGGCCGTTGTGCGAGAGGTGAACGGGCAATGGCTGCGTCAGTGACGTGGGCAGGCCTTGCCCTGCTGTGCTTCGCGTTGACAAGCGATGCAGCCGAGCTTCCGCCGCCGGCTTATCAGCTGGCTGCCCAAGCCGCGAGTATTCCGTCGGAAGTGCTCTATTCAGTGGCACTGCAGGAAAGCGGGGCGAAGTTGCGTGGTCAGCTTGTGCCGTGGCCTTGGACGCTGAACGTTGCCGGCGCTAGTTATCGTTTTGCAACACGTGCCGATGCCTGCACAGCACTTATCATCGCACTCGCGCAGGCAGGCCCCAAGCGGGTCGACGTCGGATTAGGTCAGGTCAACATGGGCTGGAACGGCCAGAGATTTAAATCAAGCAATCCGTGCGACGCGCTTAATCCCTACAAGAACCTTGATGTAGCTGCACAGATGCTCGCCGAACTGCGCGCGCTTGGCGGTGACTGGATCACCGTAGCAGGACGCTATCACCGGCCTGCCGGCGGCGCTCCAGCCGCCAATTACCGCAAGGCCTTTGCCAAACATCTCAGCCGGGTAACCGGCATCCAAATGCTGGTGACCAATCCATGACCCGATCAGTGATCCTCGGCGCAGCGCTCTGCCTGCCATTTATAATCTGCCAAGCTGCAGAGCTCACCGTGGTTGAAGACAAAGGTGGTGACTCAGCGTTGCCTTACTACCGATCTCTGAATCCCGAACCCTCCTCTTCTGGCCAAAATGACCTGAGCTCACAACTGGATCCTGTACCAGCCCAGGGATTACCGGTACGCACCACTCGAATGACTCCAGGAGCTGTTCAGGGCCGAATAATCAACGCGCCAGGCCTGCAGCCTTTGTTCCTGATCGGGGACGATGAAATATCACAACGATGGCTACAAGAGCGCGGGTCGGTGCTGAAGCAGATGCAGGCCGTAGGACTGGTGGTCAACGTGACCACACCAGAGCGACTTGCCGTAGTCAGGAGTTGGTTGCCCGACGCGCTCGTATCCCCCGCATCTGGTGATGAGCTTTCTCAGCGCCTCGGCCTGAACCACTATCCGGTGCTGATCACCCCAACCGCCATCGAGCAATAGGAGGTCGGGTTATGGCTCACGATTACGCCATTGAATCACTTCTCAGACCCGCCGTAGAGCTGTACACCGTGTACGTGTGCGCTGCAGGCGCATTCCTATGCGTGTTCGCGCCCTGGGCGTTTGCGCTGACGCCACTATTTGGCATCGTGACCTCTGCGGGCTTTCTGGCTCTAGGTTTAGTTCGGCTGAAGCAGGCATGGCAGGTGCTGCGCTATCGTCGAAACATCCGGCGACTGCCTCATTACACGATGACCAGTAAAGAAGTACCGGTCAGCAATCAACGTCTGTTCATCGGTCTTGGCTTTCGCTGGCAGCAGCGCCATACGCAGCGGCTGATGGACACTTACCTGCCGAAGTATGCCAGCTACGTTGAAGCCACCCCACTGTTCCGCGCAGCGCGTCGGTTTGAGGAAAGAGCGGAGTTCGCTCCATACCCTGTCCGACTTCTGGCCAGAGCCACATCATGGGACGTGCCCATCAACCCTGTGCGACCTCTGCCACCCGTCGGCGGCTTGCCAAGGCTGCACGGCATCGAGCCATACGAGGAGAACGTCTCTCTCCCGTTGGGTGAGCGAGTAGGCCATTCGATTGTTCTGGGCACCACCCGTGTCGGAAAAACGCGCCTGGCTGAATTGTTTATCACTCAGGACATCCGGCGGAAAAAGCACGGTCAGCACGAGGTCGTCATCGTCTTCGATCCGAAGGGCGATGCAGATTTGCTCAAGCGCATGTATCTCGAAGCCAAACGCGCCGGACGCCTGAACGAATTTTATGTGTTCCACCTGGGCTGGCCCGATCACTCGGCACGCTACAACGCCGTCGGGCGTTTTGGGCGGATTTCGGAGGTGGCCACCCGGATCGCGGGCCAGCTCTCAGGCGAAGGTAACTCGGCAGCATTCCGTGAATTCGCCTGGCGTTTCGTGAACATCATCGCCCGAGCTCTTGTCGCTTTGGGCCGTCGACCTGATTATCTGCAGATCCAGCAGCACGTGATCAACATCGAAGGGATCTTTCTGGAGTACGCAAAGAAATATTTTGATGAGTTTGATCCCAAGGCTTGGGAAATGATCGTCGCCATCGAAGGTAAGCTCAACGATAAAAACATACCTTTCAACATGAAGGGCCGCCCGTTTCGCGTGGTGGCCATCGATCAATACCTGTCTCAGACACGGGTGGCAGATCCGGTGATGGATGGACTGCGCAGTGCGGTCCGTTACGACAAGACTTATTTCGACAAGATCGTCGCTTCGCTGCTGCCGCTGCTTGAGAAGCTGACCACAGGCCGCATGGCGGAACTGATCTCGCCTGACTATCAGGACGTGAACGATCCTCGACCGATCTTCGACTGGATACAGGTGGTCCGCAAAAAGGCCGTGGTCTATATCGGCCTGGACGCCTTGTCAGACACGGAGGTCGCCGCTGCCGTCGGCAACTCGATGTTCTCCGATCTGGTCTCGGTCGCAGGCCATATCTACAAGTTCGGCGTCGACGACGGACTACCGGGCGGCGTGCCTGGCACCAAAGTCCCTATCAACCTCCACGCCGATGAGTTCAACGAGCTGATGGGTGAGGAATTCATTCCGATGATCAACAAGGGTGGCGGTGCCGGCATGCAGGTGACTGCCTACACCCAGACCATGAGCGATATCGAAGCGAAGATCGGCAACAAGGCCAAGGCCGGCCAGGTGATCGGTAACTTCAACAACGTGTTCATGCTGCGGGTCCGCGAAACGTCCACCGCCGAGCTGCTGACAAAACAGTTGCCTAAGGTTCAGGTTTTCACATCCACCCCAGCCAGCTCGGCGAATGACAGTGCAACGGGCAATACCGCGTTCACATCCTCCAGTCATGACCAGGTGCAGCAGGTCAGCGTGCCGATGATTGAGCCAGCGCATGTCGTCGGCCTGCCTAAAGGCCAATGCTTTGCGCTCATGGAAGGCGGCAATCTTTGGAAAATCAGAATGCCTTTGCCTGGACATGATCCTGATGAGGTGATGCCGGCAGATCTGCAGGCCTTGGCGGAAAGCATGCGTCAGACCTATCAGGTGGGCAAGGTCGACGACACCGGTTGGTGGTCAGCGTCTGGTTATCAGACGCTCAACGAGTCCCTGCCTGCAGATCTGCTCGACGACTTCAAAAAAATCGCTGTTGCACCTGAGGATGCGGCATGACTCTCGGCGGGTTGAGCGATCGGCAGGGGGGCATCTGATATGGCTGACGTTGCCGATCGCGCGAAACAGCAACAAGACCACGAACAGTCGTTCATAGGATCTCTCTTCACCCTGCCCTTCCGATTCGCGGCAGTGATGTTCCTCTCTCTGGGGGGAGCCATCATCGTCGAATGGATCTGCATGTACTTCTTCTGGCCGGAGGCCGGTTGGCAGCATGCTCGTGCAATGCTCGATCATGAACTCAGCTGGCTCTCCAAGGGGTTCCTGCAGAGTGTGGTTGTTCAAGAGCCGGGCCGAACGGCGACATGGCTGGTTCAAACCACATATGACTGGCTGGTGGTCAAGACTGGGCTTCAGGACTGGGTTCAACACACCTCTGATTATGCTGCGACAGGACAACGATCACGCGGTTTCGATATGCGCTACATGCTCGGCGTGGGAGTCAGCAAGTTTCAGGATTACGGCCTTGCGGCGCTCTACACGACACTGGTGTTTTGCGTGCGTCTGGTGATCCTGACCCTCGCAATCCCGTTATTTGTGATGACGGCGTTTGTTGGTTTTGTAGACGGACTGGTACGCAGAGACTTGCGGCGGTTCGGTGCCGGCCGCGAGTCCAGCTACCTGTATCACAAAGCTCGAGCAACGATGGTGCCGCTGGTGATCATCCCCTGGAGCCTCTACCTGGCTCTGCCATTCAGCGTGAGCCCATTGTTGGTGCTCCTGCCATGCGCGGCACTGCTCGGCCTGGCGGTCAGCATTACGGCGTCCAGCTTCAAAAAATACCTCTAGGTGCCCTCCATGCAATGGACAGAAGAACAACTGCCAGCTATTCACTCCTTCGCAAAGAAGCTACTGGTCCAGGCGTTTGCCGGTACCGGGAAGACAACGACACTCGTCGGTTACGCCACGCATAACTCGTCGGTCAAAATGCTGTACCTCTGCTACAACAAAGCCGTTGAGATCGCGGCAAAGAACCGTTTTCCACGCAATGTGACCTGCAAAACAGCTCACGGCCTCGCCTACGCTGTCTATGGCAGCCAGTACAAACACAAGCAGGCTGGCAATCTGCGTTTGACCGACATCGCGAGGACGATCAATACCCAGGATTGGGAGCTGGCCAAAGATATCGTTTCTACCCTCAATGCCTTCATGGCCAGCAAGGATCTGGAGCTGCTGGAAGACCACTTTGTGCGATTCCAGAGCAACCGCACGCTGACCTCGGTCCAGCAACAGTACATGAGCAAAGCGCTGAATCTGACCAGGGACGTTTGGGACAAGATGGTCGATATCAAGGACCGCTCAGTCTCCATGACGCACGACGGTTATCTGAAGCTCTACCAGATGAGCCAACCGGATCTGAGCCAGCGTTTCGGTGCGATTCTGCTCGACGAAGGGCAGGACGTGAACCCGGTCATCGCGAACCTGGTCCAGATCCAAAAAATCACGCAAGTCACCGTCGGTGATCGACATCAGCAGCTCTATCGGTTCAGAGGCGCTGTGGATGCTTTAAACAGCCCGGCGATGAAGGACGCCGAGAAACACTTCCTGACTCAGAGCTTCAGATTTGGACCGGCTGTTGCCTACGTGGCCAACGTCATCCTTTCCTTCAAGGGTGAAAAGATCCCCCTGCAAGGCCTGGGACAGCCGACGTTGGTGAAACGAGCCTTACCGGACGATCTCCCTCACCGCACCTACCTGCACCGCACGGTGAGTGGTGTCATCGAGAACGCGCTGCGCCTGGTCAACCAAGACCACCGCATGCAGTGGATCGGAGGGATCGACAGCTATTCCTTGCGCGATCTGGAGGACCTGTTCTATTTCAGCCGGCATATGAATCACCAGGTTCAGCAGCGCAAACTGCTGACCGACTATGCCGATTACGACCAGTATGTCGTGATCGCGAAGGCCACGCAGGATCCTGAGATGCTGCGGTCGATCAAAATCATCGAAAACTACCCCGACCTGCCCAAACGAATTGAGCAGCTGCGTGCTGCATCTGTCACGTCGGAGCTCGATGCAACCGTGACCCTTACCACTGCGCACAGAGCCAAAGGTCTGGAGTGGGACTTCGTTGGGCTTTATGACGACTTTTCTGCGGATCCGCTTTCCCCTGACATCGACGCCGGCAAACGCGACGATGAGCTGAACCTTCTGTACGTAGCTGTCACACGAGCCATGAAGATTCTGGCCGTCAACTCGCTGGTGATCGACATCATGCAGCGCTTCAAAGACATGAAGCAGCGCTCGAAACCTTGATGCGCTGCCCCATTTCCAACCAACTACTTCTTATGACGCAAGTCTTCTTCGGTCAGAGCTAAGAAGTCAGGTTCTACACCGCAATGAGCTACAACGCTTTCGAAGCTCGCGTGTGTCCAATCCGGTTTACCTTCAGCGAGGGTAACGATTGCCCACGAACCGTCTGGTGAGATGCCAAGACCGGGGGCATATCGTTCGATCCAAACAGAGCGCTCAAGAATTTTATCCATTGACGAAAGCGCCTTGGGAAGGGCTTTTTCAGAATCAAGACGCTTAACAACACCATACATGATGTCCTCAATGACGTTTGTAACGGACGTGCCGTTGTAGTCACGAAGTTGAGCTATCAGACAGACCAGGGATCCGTCATCCTTGATACGCACACGAACATAACATGCTCCCATAGAGTGAAAGCCTTTGTACTCAAAATTGCGATAGTCCAGCGTCTGCATTCCCTACTTTCCCCTTGAACATAACTGCGTAGACCGGCTCATGACCGGCGTAGTAAATATCTCACTACCTATACCATTTTCCAAATGGAATAGGTTTGTCGCTTAGCCCGGCGCTTAGAAACTGCAAAAATGACCTGGCCCTTCCCCATCTACTTGCAGTAGGTATCCGATGACACTCTATGAATACACCCAGGCCTTCGTCCCCCTTCCCTACAAAACCGTGACCAGCGGCGTGCTGATGTTCAAGTCGACGGACGACACTACCGAACCGGACATCCACAGATATTTGAGCAACCCTGAAACTCTGGCGACATTGAATCGCCACGGCAGAGAAGGATGGGAGCTGGTCAGCGTTCAGCAGATCAATCGTGGCCACGAGCGATTTGGTAATCAAAACGCCCAGGCGTGGGCGGTTGGGTATGCAATCAGTACCGGGTTCCTGTTCTTCTTTAAACGCAGCATTGTCACTCCGACCCGTTTGGATAAACCCTCTCAGACCTAAAAAGGGTTTCGTACTGATTCAAACCGAGCCCTTGGTCATGCTGTGGACATAGATTCCTACAGCTTCCAAGGCCCGCGACGTGAACTTCAATCCCCCCGCGCTCAGATCAACGTCTTCACGTGTGCAGATCTGCTTGACCGCAGTCATGCTGTGCACACCCCTGCTGTTTTCCGCGCATGCTGGAGCAGCCGGCACGGCTTCTGAACAAGCCAATGTGGAAGTGATGATTCGCCAGCTCAACGCGCTCGAGGCCGTCGCGCAGCGCAGTGTCGATCTTCCACAAGACCCGGCTCAACGCTATCACCTGGACTATCCCAGATTGGTCAGCGACATCGCGCGCATCCGCCAAGGTTTGCAGGACTACCTGTCGCCCTCCCGCGTACAGCCTCGTGACCCCGTAGAAATTTCCGGCCACTACAACGTCAGCGGTGATCACACGCCATGACGATGTCCTCCACCCAGATCAGCGCCTTCCAGGCGGCGGCGGGCTTTACGCCTGCCAGCAGCAACACGCTGTGGACCGGAATTGCAGTGGGGATCCTCCTGCTGTGGGGCGTCTGGGTGTTTTCAAGCATTTATCGTGGCTGGGCTACCCGAAACCTGGCAGCCCCGGCGGCGGCCGTTGCTGCTGCTCGCTGGGCGGTGCTGTTCATGATCATGACTTTCATGTTGTTGAGTTGATTTTTCACAGGAGATAAAGATGACGCTGCTTTCATTGTTCACCCAGGCACGTACCTTTTTGAAACATCGGCCTTATCCGGTCCTGCTGATGGCTGCCACCCCCGGTAGTAGTTCTGCAGCGCTACCGGGAGCCCAAGCCCCCACGCGCGGCACAGGAACCAGCTTCCTGCAGACGTTCCAAAACTATGCCTTCGATGGTTTCACGCTGCTCGGCTTATGCCTGTGCGCGTTCGGCATCATTCTGGTGGGCCGACATGCCCTGGGCGTCTATCACGAAATCCACATGGGCAAGGCCAAATGGGCCGATCTAGGCAGCACCGCTGTCGTCGGCGTCTGCTTGATTGGCGTCACGATCTACCTGGTCACCACCGCGTCTAACATCCTTTAAGTCATAGAGGCTTCCATGACTGAGCTTCAGCACGATCAGCATGAAGACGGCACCCTGCGTTTTCTGCCCAGTCGCTTGAACAGCCAGCCCGTGGTGATTGGCGGTCTTACGGCGGACGAGATGTGGGTCACCGTATTTGGGTGTAGCGGGGCAGGCTTTGTGATGGGGCTGCCGTTGGCCTTCGTGATCACTCCATCCATGCCCGTGGTCTGCGCACTCATCGGAGGAACATTGGGGCTGCTCATCGCAGCTCGGGTCTTGCGACGCCTCAAACGCGGCCGACCCGAAACCTGGTTCTACCGCACGTTGCAGCTGCGGCTCGCCACACTCGGCCCTACGTCATACAACAACGCCAATCTGGTCATCCGATCGGGCAACTGGACGTGCCGTCGGAGGGCGCAACAATGAGCCGTTATTTAAAGCTGGCCGACTCGCAGCGAGCACACATCACCAGTTTGAGGATGGCCATCGTCCTGCTGGCGCTCCTGGCCTTGGGGCTGGGTATCGGCTGGTATCGAGCACCGCAGAACATGACCATTCACGTTCCGCCCGACCTGCGTTCCGGCAGCACACGCCTTTGGTGGGACATCCCTCCTCAGTCGGTGTACGCCTTTGGCCTGTACATCTTTCAGCAAATGAACCGCTGGCCGGTCGACGGTGAACAGGATTATCAGACGAACATCACGCGCCTGGACGCCTACATCACACCGGCCTGCAAGCAATACCTGCAGAGCGATTTTGATCTGCGCAAGTCCAGTGGTGAGCTGCGCAAGCGTGTCCGCGGTGTCTACGAGATTCCCGGCCGAGGCTTTGGCGACTCGCCTGAACTGCGGACGGTGACCAACTCCATCGACGACTGGACGGTGACGCTCGACATCTCAGCCGACGAGTATTACGGCGGTCAGCTGGTCAAGCGTGCCCTCGCACGATACCCGCTTCACGTTGTACGCATGGACGTCGACCCTGAAACCAATCCCTTCGGTTTGGCCTGGGATTGCTACAGCGGCGCACCACAACGCATCGAGGGCAATGTTGAAGCTCCAGCAACCCCGTCGAGAGGAGTCTTCAAATGAGTGTTTTGCGTGTACTCACATGCTCGACATTACTGATGGTCTTGGCTGGCAACGCCCAAGTCGCCTCGGCGATGGAGATTCTCCGCTGGGAGCGTTTGCCACTGGCCATTCCACTGCGCATCAATCAGGAACGCATCGTCTTCGTCGATCAGAATGTCCGAGTCGGGCTTCCGAGGTCTTTGACAGACAAGCTGCGGGTGCAGAGTACGGGCGGCGCGATCTACCTGTTTGCCAAGGAAGCGATAGAGCCCACTCGACTTCAGCTGCAGAACGCCAAGACCGGTGAGATCATTCTGGTGGACATCGCTGCTACAGAAGCACCTACGGATCAACCGGCGCTGGAGCCGGTGAAGATTGTGGAAGGTGAAACATCATCCGCACGCTACGCCGGGGCTGCTACAGCACGCTCAGGCAAGCCCTCTACCGCATGCCCAGAGGAAACCAGTCGCTCGAAGGTTGAGGATGATGAACCAGAGGACGTGGTCAAGCGGGAAACGCCTGTCCCAGTGGTTCTGACACGCTATGCGGCGCAAGTGCTGTATGCGCCGCTTCGCACCGTCGAGCCTGTGGGCGGCATTGCCCAGGTGAAGATTGATCGCCGCCTGGATCTGACCACCCTGCTTCCCACCTTACCGGTCACCGCCTCCCCTCTGGGAGCATGGCGTCTGGACGACTTCTGGGTAACTGCTGTCAAACTGCAAAACCAGACGGCGCAGCGCGTCACGCTCGACCCTCGGGAACTGATGGGTGAGTTCGCGACCGCAGCATTTCAGCATCCGTATCTCGGACCTCTTGGTGATGCCAGTGACACTACGACCTTGTACCTGGTCACGCGGGGACACGGGCTGACACAAGCAACCGTGTTCTCCGCCGCCCCAGCAGATCCGCGTGCAACCCGGGGAGCCAAGCATGAAGAGTAACCCGCTGCTCAAGTACCTGGTGGTTCCGCTTCTCCTGCTCACGGTGTTCATCGGCATCAAGATGATGAGAGGTGGACCCGAACAGC
Source organism: Pseudomonas sp. Pme6b (assembly GCF_058129925.1). Lineage (NCBI taxonomy): Bacteria > Pseudomonadati > Pseudomonadota > Gammaproteobacteria > Pseudomonadales > Pseudomonadaceae > Pseudomonas > Pseudomonas sp. Pme6b. The sequence continues at coordinate 1,867,585 of NZ_CM176704.1, read as the reverse complement.
AGGCTGACAACGCACCGGCCCCAAAACTCACAGCGGAACAGGCCAAGGCTCTGGGTGTGGAAGGCGACACGCCGAGCGACACGCTGCGCACGGTCGTGGCAGAAGGGCGCGAGCTCAAGCAGCAGATCACCGATGTGATGGCGCAGAACTCAGCCGTCAAGCAGGACAACGAGGCGCTCAAACAACGATTGGCGAACATCGATCAGACGGTAGAGCAGCGTCTGAAGAATGCCCAGGAGCAGTTCAAGCTCGACAGTCAGCAGCAACAGCAGAGCGTGCTGGATGGCTTGCGCAAACAGATGGATGAACTGACCCGATTGGGACAAAACAATAACTCCAACTCGGATTTACCAATTGGTCTGGGTGTTCAATCGGGGGATGGCCAGCAGTTCAAATCCGATGCAAATGGTTCGGATATCGTCTGGGTCAATCCGCAGGACGCGACTGCCGTGGACAGCAATGGCAAACCTATAGGTAACGGCAACAGCGTCGCCGCGAGCGGCTACAGTTTTCCTACGGCCTTCGGGGAGTCCGTAGACCGAGGCCAGAAGGCCCTGACGACAGGCGCACAGTCTGTTCGTGATGACATGGGTGGCCAGCAACAGGAGCGTAAGAAGGTACGTCGAGCCTACACCCTGCCTCAGAACTCGACGCTGATGGGATCAGTGGCCATGTCAGCATTGATTGGCCGGGTTCCCGTGGATGGGACGGTTAATGACCCCTACCCCTTCAAAGTGCTGATCGGCCCGGACAACCTGACGGCCAATGGCATCGATCTCCCAGACGTGGCCGGTGCCGTGGCCAGCGGTACAGCGTCCGGCGACTGGACCCTCTCATGCGTGCGGGGGCAGATCAAAAGCCTGACCTTCGTGTTCAACGATGGGACTGTCCGTACGTTACCCGCCCCAGTCCAGGACGGTAATCAGCAGAATAATAACCAGAACAATCAGAACAACTCTGGAGAGCAACAACCCATCCAGGGTGGTCTGGGCTGGATCAGTGATCCCTACGGCATTCCCTGTATCGCCGGCGAGCGACGCAGCAATGCGCAGCAGTACATCGGCTCACAAGCCCTCATTACCGCAGCAGGTGCTGGAGCAGCCTCGTTGATCAAGACCGAAGGCAGCACCTCCTCTTACGTCTCGAACGCTTCTGGGACGCTTGGTAGCACCGGTTTGTCTGGTAACGAGGCGATGGGCAAAATTCTCACTCAAGGCGTCACGGACGTGTCCAGCTGGGTCAACAAACTGTATGGCCAGGCGTTTGCGGCCATCTACGTCTTACCTGGTGCGCAGGTCTCACTGCACATCGATCAAGAGCTGGAAATTGACTACGAACTCAAAGGCCGCAAGGTCAAGTACGCCTCAGGAGCGAGCCATGCCACTGCCAACCTGGATTGATCTTTCAAGGCCACCCCGTAGCGGACGGCTCGGCCTGTCACTCATTGTCGCCTTGCTCACACTCGCAGGATGCCAGACCAGCAAGGAGGAAATGCTGCCGCATGGCGACAGCACCATGATGGATGTCTGGAACCAGGGCACCACGGGCTCGGGCGGCAGCGCCAGTGGTCGGCAACTGCTCGATGCTCGCGCAGAGCTGCGCCGCCCGATCGATGTGCGGGCCACTCAGCCGCTGCAGGACAGCGCCGCGTACACACGCACGGCTCAAAACGAGATCTACAGTCAGTTCAAGCGCCTGCCCAATCCGGACCTGGTCATGTACGTATTCCCTCACCTGGCGGGCTCAGATCCCGCGCCAGTACCGGGGTATACGACTGTTTTTCCGCTGTATCAACGCGTGCAATACGCGATGCCCGGTGAGCGGGTGGAGGATTATTGATGGGACTTTTGAAGCGTTTGACAAAGCGTCGGGATCGAGGCACTGACACCGTGGTTGATACTCCAGTCGAGACGATCGCCGATCAGCTACGAGAAGAGGCCATCTTCGCGCAGGCCAGAGAGCGTTATCTGGCTCGCCTGGCAGCTGAGGGCATACCAGAGCCTGGCGCGTGGCTAGATCCCAAGCGCAAACCTGCGACGGTCGACGATATCGCAGCCCTGTATGCCGTCAACCCGTCATTCGTCGACATGCTGCCCTGGACGGAGTACCTCCCTCAGGAGCAAGCGATGCTGCTCGAGGACGGCAAGTCACTGGCAGCATTCTATGAACTGACCCCCATCGGCACCGAAGGTCGGGACCCTGAGTGGTTACGCAAAGCGCGCGATGCTCTTGAAAATGCGCTGCAGGACAGTTTTGACGAACTGGATGAGTCGCCTTGGGTGGTGCAGTTCTACGCCAGGGATGAAACCAGTTGGGAAGATTATCTGGAGACGTTGCATGATTACGTCCAGCCTCGCGCTCAGGGTACGGCGTTTACAGAAATGTACCTGCAGCAATTCAAACATCACCTAGAGGCAATCTCCAAGCCGGGAGGTTTATTTGAAGACACCAAAGTGTCTCAACTGCCCTGGCGCGGCCAGCAACGCAGGGTTCGCATGGTCGTCTACCGGCGCTGCACCGGAGATGGACTGGTTCGTGGCCAGACGCCGTCGATGTACTTGAAAAACATTTGCGAGCGCCTGACGGGAGGACTGGCCAACGCGGGCATCAAAACCCGGCGCATGGATCGCCATGACATTCGTCACTGGCTGTTGCACTGGTTCAACCCGCATCCCGAACACTTGGGATCAAAGCGCCAGGACATTGATCGTTTCTTCGAAATCGTCAATAACCGCAAGGTCGAACCACCAGAAGAGGGCACGCTGCCGCTGGCCAGCGGCGATGATTTCTCTCAGTGCCTGTTTTACAGCGAACCGCAATCGGATGCCAAGAAAGGTCTCTGGTACTTCGACTCGCGCCCTCATCGGGTCATCGTCCTCGATCGCTTACGCGATGCGCCAAAGACCGGGCACCTGACGGGTGAAAACCGTAAAGGCGGGGACGCGCTGCATGCCTTGTTCGACAAGTTGCCCGAAGACACGGTACTCAACATCACGCTGGTGATCACTCCCCAGGATGTTCTGGAGGCCCACCTGGAAAAACTGGCACGTAAATCAGTCGGTGACAATCAAGCCTCCGCCCTGACCCGTGAAGCGGTCGACGAAGCCCGGAAACTGATCGGTCGAAAACACAAGCTGTACCGGGGCAACGTGGTTTTTTACTTGACCGGCAAGGATGAGCAACAACTGGAAAGTCGGAGCATGGAGCTTGCCAATGCCATGCTTAGCGCCGGTATGGAACCTGTCTATCCTCGTGATGAAGTCGCCCCTCTCAGCAGTTACCTGCGATGGCTGCCCGCCAGTTTCGATGTGAACAAGAAACATGCTTTGGACTGGTACACGCAGATGATGCTCGCCCAGCATGTCGCGAACCTTTCGCCGGTATGGGGGCGTGCCAGCGGCACGGGCAACCCCGGCATAACCCTGTTCAACAGGGGCGGTGCACCGCTGACGTTCGACCCATTCAACAAGCTTGATCGGCAGATGAATGCCCATCTGCTCCTGTTTGGCCCAACAGGTTCAGGTAAGTCAGCCACGGCCAACAATTTGCTGATGCAGTTAATCGCCATTTACAGGCCGCGCCTGTTCATCATTGAAGCCGGTAATAGTTTCGGCCTACTGGGAGATTTTGCCCAAAAGCTTGGGCTGACGGTCAACCGGCTCAAGTTGGCGCCAGGTTCGGGCGTGAGTCTGGCCCCCTTCACTGATGCCATTCGCCTGGTGTCAACACCTGACAAAGTCACGATCCTGGATGCCGATGACATTGAAGGATCCGATGAGCATCTGCAAACAATGCCTGAACAGGGCGAAGAGGAGCGTGATGTTTTGGGCGAAATGGAGATCGTGGCCAGGCTCATGATCACCGGCGGCGAAGAGAGAGAAGAGGCTCGACTCACTCGCGCAGACCGCAGCGCCATTAGGCACTGCATTCTGACGGCAGCCAGAACATGCTTTGACGCTGAACGAGCAGTCAAGACGGAGGATGTGCGTGATGCGCTGAGTGACGCTGGCAAGGACACCACCCTTCCGGAAAAGCGCCGAGAACGCATGTTTGAGATGGCTGAAGCCATGGACATGTTCTGCATGGGGGCTGACGGTGAGATGTTCAACCGGGAGGGTACGCCTTGGCCTGAGGCCGACATCACAATCCTGGACTTGGCCACCTACGCCCGCGAGGGGTATAACGCCCAACTGTCGGTCGCCTACATCTCGCTGATCAACACCGTGAACAACATTGCAGAACGGGACCAATTCAAGGGGCGTCCGATCGTCAACTTCACTGACGAGGGTCACATCATTACGAAAAACCCCCTTCTCTCGCCCTACGTCATCAAGATCACCAAGATGTGGCGAAAACTCGGTGCCTGGTTCTGGCTTGCCACTCAGAACATCGACGACCTTCCGTCAGCAGCAGCACCGATGCTTAACATGATCGAGTGGTGGATCTGCCTGAACATGCCACCGGATGAAGTGGAGAAAATCACCACGTTCCGTAAGCTGACGCCTGCGCAAAAGTCACTGATGCTGTCAGCCCGTAAAGAGAGCGGAAAGTATACTGAAGGGGTTGTGCTTTCCAAATCGATGGAGGTTTTGTTTCGAGCCGTGCCCCCAAGCCTGCTCCTGGCATTGGCCATGACTGAGCCGGAAGAAAAAAAACAGCGGTACGATCTAATGCAGTCGTTAGGGGTAGACGAGCTGGGAGCCGCAATGGCGATCGCACACGACCTCGACCGCATTCGCGGGATTGAACCGACAACCATTACATTCCCCGCTTCACCCTTGGAGAACCTGGCATGAGAGCCATGGATGCCCTGACTCAAAATCTGATCGACAGCCTGACTCAACTACTCAAAAACCCGCAGGAAGATGCTCTGCTGGCCTTGAAAATCTGCGCACCGGTACTGATTGAGCACTTGGAAGTCGTGAAACATGTGGCGGTTGATCGTCGAGAGATCCAGTCCCAACTGCACAAAGCGCTGGACCAGTGGCTTGAGCATCACCCACAGCCTGAAAGCGCGCAGAAGGCTCTTCTCACGTTGCTGAATCAGGAGTTGCTGGCCAAACAGTTCCTCGATAAAGAGGCCTCCGCATGAAGCGACCCACACGTCGCCAGATCCTGTACGGCATCGGTGCGGTCGCCTTGGCAATTCTGGCTTTTGAATGCCTGCCAGATGTCAGACAGGCCATGCAAATGCTCAACACCGCCGAAAGCGTCAGCAAGACAACCAAACAGACGAAGCATAATGGCGCGTGGGTTTACGGGAGCAGCAGTGCCAGATTCACCATCGTCGAGTATGCAGATCTGGAATGCCCGTACTGCAAGGATTATTTCCCACAGCTCAAAGCATGGGTTGATCAGCATCCAGACGTGAACCTGCAGTGGCACCACCTCCCTCTTCCAATGCACGAGCCGACCGCGAGCTATGAAGCTCGGTGGGCTGAGTGCGCAGGGATCGAGGGAGGCAATGACGTGTTCTGGCTCGCCGTCGAGCTCATTTATCAACGTACTCGGTCGAACGGTGCTGGAACTGCTGGCAATCCGCAGATCCCGGGGCTTGAGGATCGACAGCACTATATTGATAACTGCGCTTCGAGTAACCCGGCTGTCCGACAGACTGTTGTTAGCCAGGCGCACAAGGCCAGCCTGGACGGCATCACTGCCACACCGACGCTGGTCATCAAGGATAAAGTCTCTGGACGATCGATCAAGCTGCAGGGAGCACCTGACGGTAACGTGCTGCTTTCCGCAATCGACTGGCTGGCCAGCACGAAGGATTTATAAATGAACCCAGCCTTTGAACAAGCCTTGCAAGCGCGCTCGCCTCGGCTACAGATCCGTAGTTATGGCTCACTTGGATTTCATCGGATGGCTGGAGAAGCTGCCCACAGTGCGTGAAGGAAAAACGCTGCACATCACTGGCCCGAAAGGGCCTTTGGCAGTAGAAGGGGCACGGCTTTCGTGTCACCACGCTAAACCCGGAAATCTTTTGCTCGGTTCTGGCAGCACTTTTCGCTTACAGCATCTCCAAACATGTGATCGCCATAAGTTTGGGGTGCATCTATAGTCAGCCACGGGCGGAACCAGCGAGCTGAGAGGATAAGACCAGCAATGCTTCGACTCAGCAGTCGAGCCGGGTCGAGCTTGGCGCTAGCTATGTTGGCAGATCGCGGATGACCTGTTAATTACGACCGGTGCCGATCAGGTGATCGGCAGCGCAGGTCGTACAGACATCGAGAGGGTTCGAGGCTTCTGTGGTCGTCTTCCTTAACCTGCTGAACTTGGAAGTCAGCAGTGTTCCGGAACTTCGTGGGCATTAGTAAGTTTTCTTTATGATCAGTCCGTAAAGAGTAACAAAAAGCTCTTTAAAGAGGTTATATGTTGGCATGAGCATGTGCTTCATACTGTCAGTCCAAACCTTCACCGCAAGCATCAGAAAAACGCCACTGAACCGCCCCGGGTTTCTCGGAGACTCCAACCTTTGAGAGGATGGAGCGATGAAAAAACTACCGAAGTATTCCCCAGAGGTCCGTGAGCGGGCCATCAGGATGGTTTTCGAACACCTTCCTGAGTACGAGTCGCAGTGGGCCACCATCAGTGCCATTGCCCCCAAGATCGGCTGCACGCCCGAGACATTACGGCTGTGGGTTCGCCAATCTGAGCGCAACAGCGGCCAGCGTGATGGGCTGAGCACAGTCGAACGTGAGCGAGTCAAGCTCTTGGAGCGTGAGAACCGTCAGTTGCGTCAAGCTAACGAGATCTTGCGTAAGGCCTCAGCCTATTTTGCCCAGGCGGAGCTCGACCGCCCATTCAAACGATGAAGACGTTTATTGATGAAAACCGCCAGTCTTACGGGGTCGAGCCGATTTGCAAGGTGTTGCCAATCGCCCCGTCGACGTACTACCGGTACGCTGCTCAGCAGGCTGACCCCAGCCAGCAGTCAGCGCGTGCGCAGCGTGACCAGGAACTGGGTGAGCACATCCAGCGAGTCTGGGATGAGCACTTCCAGGTATATGGCGTGCGCAAGGTCTGGCGACAATTGCTGCGTGACGGACTGCAAGTCGCCCGCTGTACGGTGCAACGTCTGATGGGAGAGCTGGGCCTGCAAGGCGTGGTACGCGGCAAGCCCGTCAAGACGACGGTCAGCGACCAAGCCAGGCCGTGCCCGCAGGATCATGTCAACCGTCAGTTTGTGGCTGAGTGCCCGAACGCCCTATGGGTATCGGACTTTACCTACGTCAGTACCTGGCAGGGTTTTGTTTACGTGGCCTTCATCATTGATGTCTTTGCCCGATTCATCGTCGGTTGGAAGGTGTCCAGTTCAGCGCGTACCGATTTTGTACTCGATGCACTGGAGCAAGCCCTTTACGCCCGTCGCCCAGTCAAGCAGGGTGGACTCATTCACCACAGTGACCGTGGCGTGCAGTACGTGTCCATTCGCTATACCGAGCGTCTTGTCGAAGCCGGTATTGAGCCATCGGTCGGGAGTGTCGGTGACTCTTACGACAATGCTTTGGCTGAGACCATCAATGGTCTTTACAAGGCTGAAGTGATTCATCGACGCTCTTGGCCCACACGGGGGGCGGTGGAGCTGGAAACCCTGAAATGGGTGGACTGGTTCAATCACCGCCGCCTGCTGGAGCCAATCGGTCATATTCCACCGGTCGAAGCAGAAGCAATCTATTATCAGCAACTCACCGAGTCTGCCCAGGTGGCATGACTCAAACAAAAGGGTCTCCGAGAAACCCGGGGCGGTTCAGCTAGCGTCCGCGCTCGTAATTGGCTCAAGGTGTTGGCAGCAGAAGAGCGCGCCACTGGAAAACGGACAGAAATTACTCCGGCCTGGTTCTGGCTCACCGTGTTCGAAACCTTCTACTACACGGGGCTCAGGCTCAACGCGCTGCTGTGCCTGCGGTATGCGGATGTGTACCTGGGCGACCGGCTGATCAGAGTCAGAGGTGAAACAGAAAAAACTCACCGTGAGTTCCTGATTCCTATTCCGGATGGGCTCATGGCACAGCTGGAAACCATCATGAACGCTGCTAAAGCAGTGGGTTTTCAGCCAGAAGACCAACTGTTCAACGTAAACAGATTTTCTGGTCACTACCGTCGTCAAGAGATGAACTCTAATCAGGTGGAGGCCATGTACAAAAAGCTCACCGCGATGACCGGGGTACGCATGACTCCTCACCGGTTTCGTCACACGATCGCCAGCGAGCTGATGACGCTGCCAGAGCGCAATATCTATTTGACCAAGAAACTGCTGAACCACTCGAATATCGCAACGACGATGGATTACATAGAGCCTGACTACGAGATGATGCGAGCGGTGATGAATGAGCGAGGCACGCGACCGGCCAAGATCAGCTACCTGGCAAAAGCAGATGCGGTGCAGCGAGCTGAAAAACATTACTCTGTAGCTGCTCCAGTGAGGGACTTGAGTTCGGGCTCGTCGATACACGAAAGGACAGCATTTGCCGACAGAGCATCGGGGCACGTCTTGGGCAAAACGCCCGCCCAGACTGTGCAGTTAAAGCGCAAAAAACAAAGTGCCCCTTTGAATTCGCACTCGGGTAAGACAATACAGGTTGCACCAGATATCACGTCAGGAAGTCACGAGTACATACCGTCCCCCTTGAATGAAGGCGACCCTGCTGTTAGGCAACTACCGTTAGGCTGCTCCAGCCCGGAAGATCTGTTGAGAAGCTTGGGCGAACTCACCAAGTGGGTACAACACAACATTGCCGGCGGAGGAACTGGTACTGAACCAGTGATCGAGGACAGACCTGTCCCAAGCCAGGATGCTCGGCATCTACGCCCTGAAATGCTGGAAATGACCGGAAGGATAGGCAGGTCATGGTGATCCAGCTGCCATAGAGACAGTTGTAAAAATACTCAATCTGCCATTATCAGCAGATGCTTCGCACTGCAGATTATTTAGTTATGAGGCTTAATGACTGCTTCAGGCGGGCCTACGCCAGCACAGCACAGCACAGCAATTTTTTCCAAAAAAAAGCCCCGACCACAAGCTTTAGCTTGGAACGGGGCGCTCTAATTTGACATCACCGGATGCTGGCGCTATCTTTCGCTACAGACGGCTGCTTGCCTGGTTAAACGCACCAAGACGCTTGTCCGCTTTTTTGCAATGACCGACTACCTAAAAATCTAAAGATCGAACTCTGTAACAACAGTATTTGGTCGGGGTAAGGGGATTCGAACTCCTGACATCCTGCTCCCAAAGCAGGCGCGCTACCGGACTGCGCTATACCCCGGTAAATCAAGGCACCTCAACCAGCTGCCTGCGACCTGATACGAGTGGCATCAGATCTTTAAGATTCGGCTCCAAGGTGGACCTTGGAACCAAAAATGGTGGGTCGTGTGGGATTCGAACCTACGACCAATTGGTTAAAAGCCAACTGCTCTACCAACTGAGCTAACGACCCTCTGTTGTGTGGCGCGTATATTACTGATTTTTATCAGTAATTCAACACCTTTTTCAAAAAACTTTAAAAATAACGTGTCGGGTCTGCCATGCCGGCGGCTGTGAAGCCCTCGGCGCGTAGGCGACAGCTGTCGCATTTGCCACAGGCTCGGCCCTGGTCATCAGCCTGATAGCAGGAAACCGTCAGTGAGTAATCGACCCCCAAAGCAGCGCCTGCCTTGACGATGTCCGACTTGCTCAGGTTCTGCAGCGGCGCTCTGATTGTGAACCCCTGCCCTTCCACACCAGCCTTGGTCGCAAGGTTGGCCATGCGCTCGAACGACTCGACAAACTCGGGACGGCAGTCGGGATAGCCTGAATAGTCCACGGCATTGACGCCGATGAAGATATCCCGTGCACCCAGCACCTCTGCCCAGCCCAGCGCCAGCGATAGGAACACCGTGTTGCGTGCCGGTACGTAAGTTATCGGAATGCCTTCAGAGGGCGACTCCGGCACGGCGATGGAGCTATCGGTCAATGCCGAGCCGCCAATGCCGTTGAGGTTCAGGCCAATGACCTTGTGCTCGACTGCACCCAGATCGCGGGCAACGCGCGCTGCGGCATCCAGTTCGGCGCGATGACGCTGGCCGTAGTCGAAGCTCATGGTGTAGCAGGCGTAGCCTTCTGCGCGGGCCATGGCGACGACGGTTGCAGAATCCAGCCCACCGGACAGCAGGATCACGGCTCTTTTTTCGGTATTGGTCAATTCACTCATGTCAGCGCCCCGGCTCGTCATCCCAAAGAATTTTATGCAACTGCATCTGCAACCGTACCGGCAGATTGTCGGCAACGATCCAGTCCGCCAGATCACGACCTTTAAGCTCGTGGTGACTGGCAGAGAACAGGACTTCGCCCGCACGGCGTTCAAGACCGTACTGAATCAGCTTGGAGACGGCCCAGTCATAATCTTCGCGCGAGCAAATCACGAATTTTACCTGGTCATTTCTCGTCAGCAGCTCGATGTTCTCGTAACGGTTACGCGAGACTTCCTTTGACCCAGGGGTCTTGAGGTCCACAACGCGACTTACACGAGGATCGACTGCCGAGATATCCAGCGCGCCGCTGGTCTCCAGTGAGACCTCATAGCCAGCATCACAAAGACGCTTGAGCAACGGGATGGCATTGGGCTGAGCGAGCGGCTCACCGCCGGTCACACAGACATAGCGAGGACGATAGGCCGCCACTTGCCCAACGATGTCATCCAGCGTCTGGATGGTCCCACCGCTGAATGCGTAGGCACTGTCGCAATACTGACAGCGCAATGGGCAGCCGGTCAGGCGGACGAATACGGTAGGCAGGCCAGCCGTACGGGTTTCACCCTGCAACGAGTGAAAGATTTCGGTGATGCGTAATGTGTCTTGCATATCAGCCACGGGCGTAACAGCTAAACAGGCCGTCCGCCTCCGTCAGGCACTTCAAAGGACCCTGCAATCGCAGAATCCGGAAAAGCGTAGGGTGTACCGGAATTTCGGGTGCGAGATTCTAACGAAAAAAGCCGCGACTAGCGCGGCTTTCTTGATCAGCGGGTCAGAACATCAAAGACGCTGAAGATCTCGTTGCGCCAATTGTGCAGCTGAGGTGCCCGGATACTGGGCGACTACTTGCTGCAATATGCCTTTTACCTTGTCGGTGTGACCGAGACGACGCTCGACGTCAGCCAGCTTGTACAGCGAGTCAGGCACCTTGGCATGCTTCGGATACTGCTGACTGACCTTGGCGAACGCCTGACCGGCACCCTGAAGGTCACCTTTGGCCAGATTCACTTCACCCAGCCAGTATTGGGCGTTGCCCGCGTACGAGCTGTTCGGGTATTTGCGCAGGAAAGCGGTAAAGGCCTGACTGGCCTTGTCGAAATCTTTTGCCTTGATCAAATCGAAGGCCGCTTCGTAATAAAGCTTTTCCTTCGTCGGGTCAGGAGGCTCGGTGCCTGCTGCCGGTGCCTGCTGAGCCGCTGAGGCCGAAGGCGTCCCACTGGCGTCGATAGCGCCACCAGAAGGTTGAGAATTATTGGTAGCCGGAGCGGCTGCGCCACTGGCTATGCGTTGATCGAGTTCCTGATAACGCTCCAGAGCTTCCTGCTTCATGCGCTGGATATCATTCTGCTGGACCTCGACAACACCGCGCAAACGCGCGATTTCGTCCTGCATTTGCTGCAATTGCATGAACAGCTGACCTTGTGCCGAGGCAGGGGCAGTAACCCCTCCCCCGGCATAGGCGCCGGACGTGCCATAACCCGCTGGCGGATAACTGCTGCTGCCAGAGCCAGAATTGTTATCGACCACAGGTGCCGCACCCAACGCTGAAAGCGGAAGGGCGAGGGCCAAAACGGTTAGAGCACGTCGGCACGTTCGCATGTCAAATTACTTACGCAGTTCGACGCGACGGTTTTGAGCCCAGGACTGCTCGTCGTTGCCGGTAGCAACTGGACGCTCTTCGCCGTAGGAAACCAGTTCCAGCTGAGCTGGGGAAACACCTTGCAGAACCAGGTAGCGTTGAACGGCTTTCGCACGACGCTCGCCCAGTGCCATGTTGTACTCGCGAGTACCACGTTCGTCGGTGTTGCCTTCCAGAACAACGCGAGCGCCGTTAGCTTTCAGGTCTTTTGCGTGCACGTCCAGGGAGCGCATGGCTTCTGGCTTCAGGTCCGAACTGTCGTATTCGAAGTAGAAGGTAGTGATTGCGCGCAGAGCAGCTTCTTCGCTCAGGGAGCCGTCAACTGCACCAGTGTTGGCGCCGTAACCAGCGTTAGGGTCAACAGCACCGCCTGCACCGGCATTGTCGCCGCCTTTGGAAGAGCAACCTACAGCTACAGCCATGGCCAGAGCCAGCGCAGCAAATTTACCAAACTTCAGCATTTCCATCTTGAAACTCCTAATGAACCCCAGTGTGTTAAGCAAATCGTGTAGCGCCGCGTCAGTTCAGGTAAGGGGACCAGGAAGGTTCTCTGACTTCGCCTTGAGCGGTAGGAAGCGGGAGCCTTACGCGTCCATTAATGGACACGAGCATCAAGACTCCCCGGCCCTGCTGGCGGGTGGCGTAGATTACCATGGTGCCGTTGGGCGCAACAGTAGGCGACTCATCAAGGTTGCTATCTGTGAGGATTTTTACGCTACCGCGGGCCAAATCCTGCACTGCCACCTTGAAATTAGTGAAGCCGTCCTGCCGGTGAATCATTACCAGCGTCTTTTCATCCGCTGACAATTTCGGGTTGGCGTTGTAGTTACCCACGAACGTTACACGTTCGGCACCGCCGCCATTAATGTTTGTCTTGTAGATCTGTGGCTTGCCGCCACGGTCCGACGTGAAGTATAGCGTAGACCCGTCCTTTCCGAAGAAAGGTTCAGTATCAATCGAAGAATCGTTGGTGACGCGGCTCAATTGACGCGAAGCCAGATTGATCACATAGATCTCCGGATTACCGTCCTTGGACAGAACGAATGCCAGCTTGCTGCCATCCGGCGACCATGCAGGCGCGCCATTCAGGCCTTCAAAATTGGTGATCTGCTCACGGCGACCGGTATCAATGTGCTGAACAAAAATGCGCGGGCGCTTCTGTTCGAACGATACATAGGCAATACGCTTGCCGTCCGGCGCGAAACGTGGCGACAGGATTGGCTCACGCGATTGCAGCAGGGTTACTGCCCGAGCACCGTCGTAATCCGAACGCTGCAAGGTGTAACGCGTGTTGTTCTCGGAGAAACGCTCGGCCGTCACGTAAAGCATGCGGGTAGAAAACGCGCCCTTGATGCCGGTGAGCTTCTCGAACGACTGGTCGGCAATGTAATGCGCCATGTCCCGAAGCTGGTCATTGGTGCCTGACACGTTACCGGTCAGAACCTGCTGCTCGGTGGCTACGTTGAACAGCGCGTACTGGATCTGCAGACGTCCGCCGGCAGGCGTGATGTTGCCGACCATGACGTACTGGGCACCCAGCGCTTTCCAGTCACGGAAAATGACTTCACTGGCCTGGGTCGGCAAGCTGATCATGTTCTGCTTTGGAATCGGCGCGTAATAGCCGGAGTTGCGCAGATCGTTGCTGACGATTTCCGCCATGTCTTCCGGCAGTACGTTACCGCCCTGCCATCCGAATGGCACAACAGCAATCGGTGCTGCACGGTCACTGCCGCTGGTGACCAGAATGTTCTTTTCTTCTGCCGACACCATTGCGGATGCGAAACAGAGAACGACCAGCAGTCCTCGAAAAAGGTTGATCACAAGGCTAGATCTCCAGGTGTGAATGTCATCTTGAATGAACGATAGGGAGCGAAGTCAGCCGGCTTCAGACCCTGCATTTCTGTCAAACGTCCAATGTTCTTCACCGCAGCAACCGCAGAGCTGTCGAACGGCCCGTCACCACTGGACTTGGCAATCGATACTGAAGCAATCGTACCGTCCGGCAACATGCCGATCTGCAACGTTACCGACATGTTGTTACGTGCCGATGGTGGACGACTCCAGCCTTCGGAAGCCCTGACACGAATCAGGTCATCGAAACTGCCAGCCGTTTCATCGCCCCGCTCGTCAGCCAAAGCCTGTTGCCGTTCCGGTTTATCGGACAGCAAATCGGCCAGTGCCTGCGCCTTCTTGTCTTCAGCGGATTTGCGAGCTGCTTCCTGCGCCTTCTTGGCGGAATCTGCAGCAGCTTTTTTCTTCGCGTCCTCGGCAGCCTTTTTCTTGGCGTCTTCTGCGGCCTTTTTCTTGGCCTCATCAGCAGCCTGTTTCTTGGCTTCCTCGGCAGCAGCTTTCTTGGCGTCTTCCTCGGCTTTTTTCTTCGCCTCTTCTTCGGCCTTTTTCTTGGCTATATCAGCCTGCTGCTTCTCTTCAAGCTTTTTGGCGTCGGCAACCTTCTTGGCTTCATCGGCTTTCTTGGCATCGTCAGCCTTTTTGGCTTCGTCGGCAGCTTTCTGCTCTTCGGCTTTTTGAGCAGCCTCTTCTTTCTTTTGTTCCGCAGCTTTTACAGCTTCCTGTTTGAGCTGCTCGATCTTTTTCTGCTCCAGCTGTTCGACTTCAGTTTGTCGCGCAGCGGTTTTCTTCGCCTCACCGGCAATCTTCTGGTTGGTCTGGGTAGTGGCCTGGCTCTTGGACTTGAGCTGATAGAGCGTTGCCTGAACGATAGGCTTGGCTTCGGGCAGATCCGGAGTCATGGCAAAGCTGACGAACAGCATGCCAAAGATCAGAATATGCAATGCCACGGCCCAGACACTGGGCCAGAAGTAGCTTTCCGAGGCGGACGGCTCTCGAATCGGCTGCATCAGGGTGCCTCGGTAATCAAGCCAACATTCCCGACCCCAGCCTTCTGCAGCCCGCCCATCGTGCCCATGACCGAGCCGTAATCGACGGTCTTGTCACCACGAATGAAAACCTGCGTCTGCTTGCCTGCGTCACGACCGGCAGCGACGATCTTGGTCACTGCGGCAGTCAGTTGCGGCAGGGTCATTGCCTTGTCCATCTGTTTGTCGGTATCGACTTCGCTGCCAAGGTTCCAGTAATAGGTCTTGTCAGCCTTGATCGAAATGGTCAGGACCTGATTGTTGTTGTCTTGCGGCAAAGCCTCGCTGGAGACCTTGGGCAAGTCGACTTTCACGCCCTGGTTGATCATGGGAGCCGTCACCATGAAAATCACGAGCAACACCAGCATCACGTCGATGTAGGGCACTACGTTCATTTCGGCGACCGGCTTGCGTTTTCTGCGACGATCTCGAGCGATTAAAGCCATGGGGAATTACCTGCTCACTCTTCGCTGGTGTGCACTTTACGGTGCAGGATGGCCTGAAACTCGTCAGCGAACGTGTAGTAACGGCTGATCAAGGTCTCACTGCGCGCGGCGAAACGGTTGTAGGCAATAACGGCCGGGATGGCTGCGAACAGGCCGATGGCCGTTGCAATCAGTGCCTCGGCAATACCCGGTGCCACGGTAGCCAGCGTTGCCTGCTGGGCAGTTGCCAGACCGCGGAAGGAGTTCATGATCCCCCAGACAGTACCGAACAGACCGACATACGGGCTGGTGGAGCCCACGGTCGCCAGATACGGCAGACCTGCTTCGAGCTTTTCTTCCTCACGGGAAATAGCTACACGCATGGCGCGCGCCACACCTTCCATGACCGCATCGGGATCGACACCGGACTGCTGACGCAGGCGGGAGAATTCCTTGAAACCAGCACGAAAGATCTGCTCTACGCCAGAGTCCGGATCGGGATTGCTGCCCGCCTGACGGTACAGCTTGGACAGATCGATACCCGACCAGAAACGCTCTTCAAAGCTATCCAGTGCGCGCCGACCTGCGCGCAGCATATTGCTGCGCTGAAAAATCACGATCCACGAAGTGACCGAAGCGGCCACCAGAATCAGCATTACCAACTGAACAACAATGCTGGCATTGCTGACCAAACTCCACATGGAGGAATGGTCGACGACGTTAGCTTCCACGCTTTATCTCCTGCTCTGAATGTATGCCCGCGCCGCCCTGGTCGGCAAAGGCCGCTCGCAGAGCTTCGGGAATGGCCCGGGGTTTAAAACTATCGGCGCGTACACACGCCACCAGGAACTGCCCTTCACAGAGCAGCGTTGCATCCGACGCCCGCCTGATCTGCTGTTGAAAGCGCAGGCTGACACGGTTCAATTCGGTTACTTCTGCACTGACAAGCAACTCGTCATCCAGCCGCGCGGGCTTGTGATAACGCGCGTCACTGGAGTGCACGACAAATAAAAGGTTTTCCTGCGCCAGTTCGGACTGGGCAAAGCCCAATTCCCGCAGCCGCTCGGTACGAGCCCGCTCCATGAATTTCAGATAATTGACGTAGTAGACGATGCCGCCAGCATCGGTGTCCTCGTAATAAACGCGACAGCGATGTGCGAACGACTGAACCCCGTTTTGCGCGCGCATACTCTAGAGCTTACTCCTCAGGTTGCCAATCGGGTCAGGCAACTGTTTTTCAACGTTTTGCCACTTATTACCGGTATCGGCGGCAGGACTGGCAATGTGACCACGCCGACCGCAAATAAATTGCAAAACATTGCTATAAATCCGCCGGATCATCGACCACATCGTCCGCCACCGGCATCTCCCCCATCCTGGAGGGAATATTCAGCCCGAAATGCAGGTACGCATGACGGGTGACCACACGTCCACGCGGCGTGCGCATGATATAGCCTTGCTGGATCAAATAGGGCTCGAGCACATCCTCAATTGTGTGACGCTCCTCGCTGATGGCCGCCGCAAGGCTGTCGACACCGACAGGCCCGCCATCGAACTTCTCGATCATGGTCAGCAGCAGACGCCGGTCCTGATGATCGAAGCCATGCTCGTCGACGTCCAGCAGGTTCAGGGCCTTGTCGGCGGTCTGCCGGGTGATCTGCCCATTGCCGCGCACCTCGGCGAAATCCCGTACTCGACGCAACAAACGGTTGGCGATCCGTGGCGTACCACGGGCGCGCCTGGCGATCTCGAAAGCGCCTTGCGGCTCGATGACCAGCCCCAGAATGCCCGCCGAGCGCGACACGATCGTCGACAAGTCGGCAATATTATAAAACTCGAGCCGCTGAACGATCCCGAAACGATCACGTAACGGATTGGTCAGCATGCCCGCGCGCGTAGTCGCACCGACCAGCGTGAACGGTGGCAGATCAAGTTTGATAGAGCGCGCGGCGGGACCCTCACCGATCATGATGTCGAGCTGGAAGTCTTCCATTGCCGGATACAACACTTCTTCGACAATCGGCGACAAACGATGGATCTCATCGATGAACAACACATCGTTGGGCTCAAGGTTGGTCAGGATTGCGGCCAGATCACCGGGCCGCTCGAGCACCGGCCCGGAGGTGCTCTTGATCGAGACACCCATTTCCTGAGCGATAATATTGGCCAGCGTGGTCTTGCCCAGACCGGGCGGCCCAAAGATCAATGTGTGATCCAGCGCCTCATTGCGGCCACGGGCAGCCTGGATGAACAGTTCCATCTGCTCGCGTACGGTCGGCTGGCCGATGTAGTCCGCAAGGCTCAGTGGCCGAATCGCACGGTCCATCTGTTCATCACGATCACGGCCGCCAGCGGCGGTTATCAGACGGTCGGCGTCTATCACTTAACCCATCCCCTTCAACGCACGGCGAATCAGATCCGCACTGCTCAAATCTTTTTCCTTGATGGCGGAGACAGCCTTGCTCGCCTCCTGCGGCTTGTAACCCAGCGAAATCAGCGCGCTGACTGCGTCGGATTCGGCCGACGCCACAGGCTCGGCCTGATTCGGACCATTGGAAACCAGCGTAAAGGTGCCTGGCAAGGACTCCCAGGCCTTGAACCGATCCTTGAGCTCGACCAGCAGACGCTCGGCGGTTTTCTTGCCTACACCGGGAATACGAGTCAGCGCCGATGCGTCCTGCGCCTGAACGCAACGCACCAGCTCATCGACCTCCAGGCCCGACATCAACGCCAGCGCCAGCTTGGGGCCGACCCCGTTCAGTCGGATCAATTCACGGAACAGCTCGCGCTCGCGTTTTTCATAGAAGCCATACAGCAGATGCGCGTCCTCGCGGACCACCAAATGGGTGTGCAATGTCACTGTTTCGCCGACATGCGGCAACCGATACAGCGTCGTCATCGGCACTTCCAGCTCATAGCCGACACCATTGACATCCAACACCAGATGCGGAGGCTGTTTTTCGGCGAGAGAGCCGCGTAAACGTCCAATCACGTTTCAGATCCTTTCGTGTTGCCTGTCGCTTGCGCGAAGAAGAAATTGAACACAGTCATCGTAAAGACACAGGTCCTCGTGATTCAGTCACAGACGCAAACGGCCGCCGCGGCTGCGCGCGGTACTCAACCCGTGAGGAATCAGGCTGGAGCGCGTGTGCGCATGACACAGCGCGATAGCCAGGGCGTCGGAGGCGTCAATCTGAGGCTTCTGGGTCAGTTTGAGCAAATGCATGACCATCATCATCACCTGCTCTTTATTGGCACCGCCAGTCCCTGCCACTGCCTGCTTGACCTGAGTGGCAGTGTACTCGGCAATTTCCAGCGCCTCCTCGGCACCCGCCACAATGGCCGCGCCTCTGGCCTGCCCCAGCTTCAGGGCTGAATCGGCATTGCGCGCCATGAAAACCTTTTCGATGCCCATCGTCACCGGTCCGTAGGTCTTGATGACCTCCCGCACCCCGCGATAAACGATCTGCAAACGTTCGTGCAATTCACCACTGCCGGTACGAATGCACCCGGAAGCGACGTAGATACAACCACGCCCGGTGTCACGTACCACGCCATAGCCGGTAATTCGCGAACCGGGGTCGATACCAAGAATAAGAGTCATAACGCCTGCAGCTTGAGAAGGTGACGCAAAACAATAGGTGCAGCATAAAGGCAGAAGCCGGAGGCCGATAGCTGCGTAATGCTCACAGCTTCGCTCCCCCGGCTTCTGACTCGGTGTTACCTGTCGGCGATCAGCCCAGTTGCTCCATGACGTCGTCCGGAATTTCCGCGTTTGAATAGACGTTCTGCACGTCATCCAGGTCTTCAAGCATGTCGATCAGCTTGAGGACCTTCTCGGCGGTCTCCAGATCAAGCACTGCGCTGGTTGTCGGCAACATGACGATTTCTGCGTCGGAAGCCTTGAAACCTGCGGCCTCAAGAGCGTTACGCACGGCATAGAACCCGGAGAACGACGTAAACACATCGATCGAGCCATCGTCGTTGGTCACGACATCATCGGCGTCAGCTTCCATGGCAGCCTCGATCAGGGAATCCTCATCGACGCCGGCAGCAAAGGAAATCTGACCCTTGCGATCGAACAGATAAGCCACGGAGCCATCAGTACCGAGGTTGCCGCCACACTTGGCGAACGCATGGCGAACGGCCGCGGCGGTACGATTACGGTTGTCAGTCATGGTTTCGACCATGATTGCCACACCGCCCGGGCCGTAGCCCTCGTAACCCAGCTCCTCGACATCGTCACCGTCGGACGCGCCCACGCCTCGCGCGACCGCACGATCAATGGTGTCACGGGTCATGTTTGCACCAAGCGCCTTGTCCAGCGCCAAACGCAGACGCGGGTTGGAGCCAGGATCGCCGCCGCCCTGACGCGCAGCAACGGTCAGTTCACGAATCCACTTGGTGAAAATCTTGCCTTTCTTGGCATCCTGACGCTCTTTGCGGTGCTTGATGTTCGCCCACTTAGAATGACCTGCCATTTTTCGCTCCAGATTCTTTTTGAAACACCTTCACCTTTCGCCCTGAACAACGAGGCAAAAAGCTTCACTCAATAAGGGCAGATACAGGGCGTATCGACGATACGCCCTGCCCGGCATCACTCAGCCTTCGGCTGCTCGCGCAGACGGATATGCAGCTCGCGCAACGCTTTGGCATCGACAACGCCAGGCGCCTGGGTCATGACGTCGGCGGCGCTCTGGGTTTTCGGGAACGCAATCACTTCACGAATCGATTGCGCGCCGGTCATCAGCATCACCAGACGGTCCAGACCAAACGCCAGACCACCGTGCGGCGGAGCGCCGTATTTCAAGGCGTCGAGCAGGAAGCCGAACTTCTCCTGCTGCTCGTCTTCGGCGATACCCAGCAGACGGAAGACCGCCTGTTGCATTTCCTTGCGGTGGATACGAATCGAACCGCCGCCCAGCTCGGTACCGTTAAGCACCATGTCGTAGGCACGCGACAGCGCCGTCGCCGGATTGGCTTCCAGCTCTTCGGGCGTGCACTTGGGTGCCGTGAAGGGATGGTGCAACGCTGTGAAGCTGCCGTCGTCGTTTTCTTCGAACATCGGGAAGTCGACGACCCACATCGGTGCCCACTCGCACGTGTGCAGCTTGAGGTCGTTACCGATCTTGATACGCAGCGCGCCAAGGGCTTCGCTGACGATCTTGAACTTGTCCGCGCCGAAGAAAACGATATCGCCATCGACCGCACCCACGCGATCAAGGATGACGTTCAGGTTGTCTTCCGGGATGAACTTGACGATCGGCGACTGCAAGCCTTCCGGCCCCTTCGCGCGCTCGTTGACCTTGATGTAGGCCAGGCCCTTGGCACCATAGATGCTGACGAATTTTGTGTAGTCGTCGATCTGGCTGCGCGCCATGCTGGCAGCGCCCGGCACACGCAGTGCGGCAACACGCCCCTTCGGGTCGTTGGCCGGACCGCTGAACACCTTGAACTCGACGCCGGTAAGCTGGTCGGCAACATCCACCAGTTCCAGCGGGTTACGCAGGTCTGGCTTGTCGGAGCCGTAGCGGCGCATGGCTTCTTCGAAGGTCATGTGCGGGAAATCACCGAACTCCAGGTCCAGCACTTCCTTGAACAGCTGACGAACCATCTTCTCGGTCAGACCGATGATGTCCTCTTCATTGAGGAAACTGGTCTCGATGTCGATCTGGGTGAATTCCGGCTGACGGTCGGCACGCAGGTCTTCGTCGCGGAAGCACTTGGCGATCTGATAGTAGCGGTCAAAGCCAGCCACCATCAGCAATTGCTTGAACAACTGAGGCGACTGCGGCAGGGCGAAAAAGCTGCCCGGGTGTGTGCGACTTGGAACCAGATAGTCGCGAGCACCTTCCGGTGTGGCGCGGGTCAGGATCGGCGTCTCGACGTCGAGAAAGCCGTTGTCATCCAGATAGCGGCGGATGCTGGTGGTGATGCGCGAACGCAGACGCAGCTTCTCGGCCATTTCCGGACGGCGCAGGTCGATAAAGCGATAACGCAGGCGTGTTTCCTCGCCGACGTCGGAATATTCATTCAGCGGGAATGGCGGAGTCTCGGACTCGTTCAGCACTTCGAGTTCGTAACCCAGAACCTCGATGGCACCCGACGCCATGTTCGCGTTCACGGCACCTGCCGGACGAGCACGAACCTTGCCCACGACCTTGACCACGTACTCGCTGCGCACGCGGTCAGCGGCGGCGAAGCTGTCGGCACGATCAGGGTCGAACACGACTTGAGCCATGCCTTCACGGTCGCGGATATCGAGGAAGATAACGCCTCCGTGGTCACGACGACGGTGGACCCATCCGCAAAGGGTAATTTCCTGGCCTTCCAGACTCTCGTTCAGTTGGCCGCAATAATGGCTGCGCATCATGATGGTGTTTTCACTTCTCGTAATTCGAATTCGGTGGCGCTTTCGCTCCTGGCTTGCGCTCAGTGGTACACGGCACCGGCACAAGACTAAAGCCAGCCCTGGCCCACGCAGAGTCACGCCCGCTAGCAAGACGGAGGATTATATAGAGTTAATTGGCACCGTGCAGCCGAACGAACCTATCACGGCCGGATAAGTTCGTGACCGCCCCCAGCTCGGTCGCGCTACGAGGGAAACGCAGGCACGCCGAAGCGGGCCTGCAGGAATGAGGGTGAAGACCACTCTAAACGTGGGTATTTTCCACGTGAGCATCCTTCAGCAGATGCGCAACACAGACAACGCGAATCAGACCGCTGAAGTTTTTTACACCTCCATGACGTAAGTGAACCTCTCGATCAATGTAGGACAATACCGCATTAACAGAACACTCATTGGAACTTGCAATGCCTGACAGAATGTTCCAATACACGTTCTCCAGGCGCAGGCAGGTGGCCAGACCATTTAGCCGAACGGATTTGGAATGAGGCTGCGCCAGGGTCATGTTGAAATTTTCGACAAAGGGGTCATGGCGTATCTCCACCTCCCGATGTAAAAACTTAAGCTCTCGCTCAGCACTTCGTAACATCATAACGATCACCTTCGAATCATAAACTTTAAACATTAAAAGAAATATTCAAAAACAAATAAATACCCTGATGTATAAAACATGATTCGAGATTTTATATCCAGCCGCTCTAATACTTTATCACTGTAGGAGATGGCTACAGAAATCAGCGGAATATCGTTTAACCCTGAAGGCATAATGAAGAAGAGCAAGGAATATGGCTGGATGATATGCGTGACAACGGGCGACGACCAAGCCTTCATGTGCCTGAGCGCTCAAGCAGCGGAGGCCAAAAAGGCGAAGATCAGGCGCTGCCTGCAAGGCAACATATGAAGAACAGGCGAGTGACGCTTAGCGTCACTCGCCCCGGTCGTTATTTCGACTCAAACATCGAGCGCAACATCCAGGCAGTTTTCTCATGAACCTGCATACGCTGCGTCAACAGATCAGCCGTCGGCTCGTCGCTGACCTTGTCGAGAAGAGGAAAGATACTACGCGCAGTACGGACAACGGCCTCTTGACCCTGAACCAGACTTTTGATCATATCTTCGGCACTTGGCACGCCCTCTTCTTCCTTGATGGAAGACAGGCGAGCATACGTCGAATAAGTGCCAGGAGCAGGGAAGCCCAACGCACGAATACGCTCAGCGATAGAGTCAACTGCCAGTGCCAGTTCGTTATACTGTTCTTCAAACATCAAATGCAGCGTGCGAAACATCGGCCCGCTGACATTCCAGTGAAAGTTGTGAGTCTTGAGGTAAAGCACATAAGTATCCGACAGCAGATGCGACAGACCGTCCACGATCGATTTACGATCCTCTTCACTGATACCAATATCGATTGCCATGTTTCATGCCCTTTTAGTGAGGATTGAAAAGCAGTAAAGACCACTACTCTATCAAGAGAACCCGAATGGCGCAGCTTTCCGTTGGTCGATGCCACAAACCTGCAACGATTCATGGACGTACCAGGGTGCTTTGCGACGCGTCACCACAGGTGCCACGGACAGAAAATTCCTGCACTTCCTCAATAGTCATCAGCAAAACCAGCCTGAACGCTCTGTTTCAACCCCTGTAGCGGCACGGGCTATCAAAGCAGGGCAGGCAGGAGGGCCGTTATTGATTGCTGATTTGAGTAGCATCAGGCTTTGCTGTTAAATACACGACGTGTCGCCAACGAGTTGCCATTCAGCGCTGGCGCATAGGCTGGCCCTGCGCCCGTGCATCACGCCTCATCTTGTTCAGAAGCGTACCGGGCGTTACCAGCTATTTCTTGTAATCCTTCTTGCATGTGAGCTTTTTAAAATGTTGAAAATCGTCCATCTGGTAACGGGAGCAGCAGCCCTGTTGCTCTCTTTCATACCTAGCCTGCGTAGTGAAGCGGTCTCTCTCTACCTGCAAAACCCTGACGCCATCTGCCTGGCATTTCTCGGGCTGCTTAACCTGATACTCGCTCCGGTAATCCCTTACTGGAATCGAGGCCCACGTCATAATCTGCAAAATCTGGTCAGTGCCCTGCTTGTCATTGCGGTAATCGTACAAACGCTGACCTTGCTCGTTCCTCTGCCCGGCATCGCAGGCCAACCGGCAATTCTGGTTAGCCTGAGCATCGCCATCGTGGCCGTCGCCTTGCACTTGGGCGTCAGCTTTTACAGGTCTTACACTCCATCCTCCGCACCTCAAAACCACGACATGGGAAATCGTGATACTGGCACCGTAAAGTGGTTCAACACCTCCAAGGGCTTCGGCTTTATCTCCCGGGATTCCGGCGACGATATTTTTGTGCATTTTCGTGCCATTCGCGGTGAAGGCCATCGCGTACTGGTCGAAGGCCAACGCGTCGAGTTTTCCGTGATGAACCGCGACAAAGGCCTGCAGGCCGAAGACGTTATTGCAGCCCTGCCCCGCCGCTGATTTTTTTCGGGCAACAAAAAACCGCGACCCTCCAAAGGAAGTCGCGGTTTTTTTATGGCAACAGATCAATAGTGAGGTGGCGGCGCTTCTTCCTCGAAGGTATCGAACTGACTGCCCATCTCCTCCTGACGCTTGATCATTGCTGCCATCTGCTGCTGTAGATGATCAAACTCGCGCCGCTGCTTTACCAGCACATCATTGAGTGCCTGAATTGTATCGTCCTGAAAGGCCATGCGGCTTTCCAGCTCCATGACTCGCTCTTCAAGGCTCATGACTGCTCCTCCTCAAATCGAAAATCATTCGTCAATACCGGCCTGAGCTGCCGGCAGATTGCCGAGAGCTGCTCGTCGGTGTAAGCAACTGCAGCATGCTTGCCCCACACGGGCGCAGGCCAGGCCGCATCGTCACGATTGCGCACAATTACGTGCATGTGCAACTGACTGACCACATTGCCCAAGGCAGCAATGTTGATTTTATCCGCATCGAACAGCTCTTTCAGCACCTTGGCCAGAACACTGGTCTCCTGCCATAGCTGCAACTGATCTGCAGCGCTCAACTGAAACACCTCAGTGATATCAGCCCGACGCGGTACCAGAATGAACCACGGGTAATGACTGTCATTGGAGAGCAGTAACCGGCACAGCGGAAAGTCGCCAATGGGCAAGGTGTCTTGTTGAAGACGAGAATCCAGAACGAACACGATAAAAAACTCCTGACTGCCAGGTGAATGTACCTGCCCTGTCGGTAACAGGGTGCTGCGAGGCCCGCAGGATACTAGGGTTCGCACGGCGCTTCACCTGCCCGCCCCCATGCGCACCAGAATGAGTCCGGCATAACGGTGACCGCACCGATTTGACGCTCGCTAAGGTTGTAGAACCGCCAACCATGAATTCTTTCATTGAAACGCCGCCTGACAATTGCCTGCTTCAGGTACATGAAAATGAAACAGCCCTGGCCTCACCATAGTGACCAACCAGAGCATTGCTCCAGGTTCAGGCGAACCGGGCACGCACTGCACCAAAATCACACACTGCTGTTGCGACAACAACACAACGCATTCGTTTTCTACTCAAAGGGAGCTGATTCGGGTAACGCTTTTGCGAGAAAGAACCGCCCCCAACCATGACACGTAAAATCCATCGATATTTTTACAAAATTGAAATATTCATAAAAATCATATGGATAAATCAAAAAGGCGATGCTGATTCTGATTTTTCACAAAATTTTTTCATTTTCGGAAATTTTGTGCACGCTTGTTGCTTTATGACCCATATGATCACGCCACCCCCGGCGGAAAACGAGGGTGACAGCATCAAGGGAAACAAGGCTCGCGACCTTGGGGGACGTGTTTGGCAGACTGCGTATTGATCCATTCGATCAAGCACAGATGCCACTACGGGCTAGCCTGGTGCCATGTCGTAAAGAATATGAAAGGATAGAGCTGTACCTATAGCAACCAGCGTCAGCGTGATATAGATTCCGCCGACCAAAAATAGAAAGAGCCGCCCAGATAAAAAAACAGGTGGACGGCAAAAATCTTCTAAAAACCAAAGGAGCAATCACGATGAGAGTGATGAAGTGGAGCGCAATCGCACTGGCCGTTACGGCAGCCAGCACCCAACTGGCAACAGCGGCACCTTTCGTTAGCGATCAGGCTGATGCCAAGGGCTTTGTGGAAGGCAGCACGCTTGACCTGAAGTTGCGCAATTACTATTTCAACCGTGACAACAAAAACGGCAGTAGTGATTTGAGGGACTGGACCCAAGCTCTCTGGGCGAATTTCAGTACCGGTTACACTCAAGGCACGGTCGGTGTTGGAGCTGAAGCTTTTGGCTATTTCGGCATGCAGCTCTGGGCTCCGGACGCATACTCGGGTTCCACTAACCTGGCATTCAACCGCACTACCGGCGAAAACGAAAACTCTCTTGGCAAGCTCGGCGGCGCCGTCAAGTTCCGCATCTCGAAAACAGAGCTGAAAATTGGCGACATGCAGCCCACTAGTCCTGTATTCGCAGTTGGCGGCTCTCGCTTGCTTCCGCAAACAGCAAGTGGTTTGAGCTTGCAAAGTAGTGAAATCGCTGGCCTCGATCTTGAAGCTGGCCACTTCTACTCCGGCACCAGCCAGAACGACACAAGCCATGACGGCGGGATTTTTGCCAACTATGCTGGCGTTGAGTCCAATAGCGCGGACTTCGCTGGCGGCAAATATGCAATCACCGACAGTTTGGGCGTTGCATTCTATGCGGCCAAGCTGGAAGACATCTGGGATCAATACTACGGTAACGTGAACTACGCCCTGCCACTGGGTGGAGATCAGTCTCTGGCATTTGATGCGAACATCTATCGCACCGTTGACGAAGGCAGCGCCAAAGCCGGCTCGATCAGCAACACCGCATTCTCCGGTTCCGCAGCTTACTCGTTCCTTGCTGCCCACACCGTAACTCTGGCGTTCCAGAAAATCAACGGTGACACCCCGTTCGACTACATCGGTATAGGTGACAACAACCGCGGTGGCGACTCGATCTTCCTGAACAATTCGATCCAGTACTCCGACTTCAACGGTCCAGGCGAAAAATCCTGGCAGGTCCGCTATGACCTGAACATGACTCCGTACGGCGTTCCAGGCCTGAGCTTCATGACCCGCTACATCAAGGGTACTGATATCGACGGCACCAATATTTCCGCAAATTCGGCTTATCGCAAAAACGACGGCTCACCTCTCTACGGAGCGGACGGCAAGCACCACGAAACCAACCTCGAAGCCAAATACGTAGTGCAAACCGGCCCGGCTAAGGACTTGTCCTTCCGCGTCCGTCAAGCATGGCACCGCGCCAACGCCGATCAGGGCGAAGGCGACGTCAACGAGTTCCGCCTGATTGTCGATTACCCGATCTCGATCCTGTAATCGCAGCTCAGCACTCGTTAATAGAAGAAGCCCGGCTCATGCCGGGCTTTTTCATTTGGCTCTGAAAGAACTCCCCTACCCTCTGCAAGCCTGCCCCGCCCTGTACGCGACCGGAACACCGCCGTACAATGCCAGGTCATATCCAGTCTCAGCAACCGACAACGGCCAACCATGCGCACCAGTCAATTTTTGCTCGCCACACAGAAAGAAACCCCTTCCGATGCGGTCGTGGTCAGCCATCAGCTGATGCTGCGCGCTGGCATGATCCGCAAGCTGGCATCCGGTCTTTACACCTGGCTGCCCATGGGCCTGCGCGTGCTGCGCAAGGTCGAAGCGATTGTTCGTGAAGAAATGGACGCCGCTGGCGCACTCGAAATTCTAATGCCCGGCATTCAGCCTGCAGAACTCTGGCAGGAATCCGGTCGCTGGGAACAATACGGCCCGGAGCTGATGCGCCTGGTCGACCGCCACAACCGTGAGTTCTGCCTGGGCCCGACCCACGAAGAAGTCATCACCGATCTGGCACGCAATGAGCTCAACAGCTATAAACAGCTGCCGATCAACATGTACCAGATCCAGACCAAATTCCGTGATGAGATTCGTCCACGCTTCGGCCTGATGCGCGGACGCGAATTCGTCATGAAAGACGCCTACTCGTTCCACGCTGACCACGCGTCGCTGCAGGTCACCTACGACCGCATGCACCTGGCATACAGCAACATCTTCACCCGCCTGGGCCTCAAATTCCGCCCGGTCGAAGCTGACAACGGCTCGATTGGCGGCGCAGGCTCGCACGAGTTCCATGTGCTGGCCGAATCCGGCGAAGACGATATCGTGTTCAGCGATGGCTCCGATTACGCAGCCAACATCGAAAAAGCCGAAGCAGTACCTCGTGAGAAAGCTCGTCCGGCCGCTACTGAAGAATTGCGTCTGATCGATACTCCGAACGCCAAGACCATCGCCCAACTGGTCGAAGGTTTCGATTTGCCGATCGAGAAAACCGTCAAGACGCTGGTGGTGCATGCTGCCGAAGAAGGCAAGCTGATTGCCCTGATCATCCGTGGCGATCACGAGCTCAACGAAATCAAGGCCAGCCAGCTTGAACAGGTTGCCAGCCCGTTGGTGATGGCATCCGAAGCCGAACTGCGTGATGCCATCGGTGCAGGCGCAGGCTCGCTGGGTCCGTTGAATCTGCCGCTGCCGTGCATCATCGACCGCTCGGTCGAGCTGATGAGCGACTTCAGCGTCGGCGCCAATATCGATGACAAGCACTATTTCGGCGTCAACTGGGAACGCGACCTGCCGGTTCCGACCGTCGCAGACCTGCGTAATGTTGTTGCGGGCGACCCAAGCCCGGACGGCAAAGGCACGCTGGAAATCAAGCGCGGCATCGAAGTGGGCCACATCTTCCAGCTGGGCACCAAGTACAGCGAAGCGATGAAGTGCCAGGTGCTGGGGGAAAACGGCAAGCCGGTCAATCTGGCGATGGGTTGCTACGGCATCGGCGTTTCCCGCGTGGTTGCCGCCGCAATCGAACAGAACAGCGACGAAAACGGCATTATCTGGAACGACACTCTGGCGCCTTTCCAGATCGCCTTGATCCCTCTGCGCTACGAAACAGACGCGGTTCGTGAAGCGACAGACAAACTGTACGCCGAGCTGACTGCCGCCGGCTTTGAGGTATTGCTCGATGACCGCGACAAGAAAACCAGCCCCGGCATCAAGTTCGCTGACATGGAACTGATCGGTATTCCGCATCGCATCGTAGTCAGCGACCGTGGTCTGGCCGAAGGCAATCTGGAATACAAGAGCCGTACCGAGTCGCAACCGCAAGCCATTGCAGTCGCGGATGTGCTGTCGTTCATCCAGGGCAAAGTGAACCGCTGAGTCAAAAGGCGCACCTGTTCGAAGGTGCGCCGCTCGTCACTCGCCCAATCCGCATCAGAGATCCCATGCTCAAACGAAGCACCTTAAGCCTCGGCAGCGCCGTCCTGTGCGGCTCGTTTCTCGTCGGCGGCTGTGCCAATCAGCTATCACAACGCAGTGAGCACGAGGAGCGCGTCGAACGCAAACTGCTCGAACACACACTGCAAGTCGATATCGGTGAACCCAAAACGCTGGAGTTACCGCAACGCCGCGTGCGGATTCACGAGCACAAATCGTTCGAAGTTACCGATTTTGAAGTCACCCGCCACTATGACCGCTATACGCCTTACCAGCCCTGGCGGGAGATCTACGAGATCCCCCTCGGCGCGGTCGCTGTTGT
The DNA here is from genome assembly GCF_058129925.1 of Pseudomonas sp. Pme6b. Lineage (NCBI taxonomy): Bacteria > Pseudomonadati > Pseudomonadota > Gammaproteobacteria > Pseudomonadales > Pseudomonadaceae > Pseudomonas > Pseudomonas sp. Pme6b. The sequence continues at coordinate 1,838,354 of NZ_CM176704.1, read as the reverse complement.
AGCAGGCGTCGGGGCGAATGTGGTCAACGTCTTTGCACTGGGCAATTTGCCGGAAAGCATGACCCGGGACTGGATTCACTACGGTGTGGCAGGTCTGAACCCGTTCATGAACGCTCCCTCTCACGGGCGCGCCCAGCAGAATCTGGCGAGCATTGACGAAGTCCAGAAAGACAAACGGATCGAGAACTCCACGCTGCCGTGGAATGAACGCCCGGTGATGGTCAAGGCCGGTAACGAAACTCATGAAATGAGCACCGACCGCAACGGCATTCTGCGCCTGAACCTGCTGGACAGTCCTTTTGCCGAACAGGACCTGAGCCGTATCACGCGCATTTATATCAACGTCGAAGACGACCAGGACAGCGCTCACGCGAATGCCAGCTTGCCGATCAGCCACTCTCTGCGCGGCAAGCTGCTGGAAGCCCACGCACTGATCTACGACGATCTGGAAGATGACGAGGTCAGCCAATGGGTGCATCGCGTCAAACGCCTTTCTGACCTGGGGCTGGAAGAAGAAGCCAGCGAGCTCGAACAGAGCCTGATTGAACTGACACGCAACGATCCGCAGTTGCAGGGTGAATTTCTCAAATCACTCGCCAGGGACGCTGGCCGTCTGGTCGCCGTTCCCGCCCAGAGCCAGTAATGTGAAAGGCTGCGGTATGTAACCGCAGCCGATCATTTCATTATTGCGAGAACAACTCCAATTGTTCATGAGCTGCGCGCAGGTCGTGCAGACGCACACCTATACCCAGAAGCCGAACAGGCTTGGCACCCCGGGCAAACGCCTGCGCCAGCAACTGTTCGTAACTGCCCAGATCCCTTCCGGCTCCGGACTGCTCCAGAGTTGTCTGAGTGAAGTCGTGAAACTTCACTTTGACGAAGGGCTTGCCGGGCCGGTACTGCCCTTCCATTCTCGCCATCCGGTTACCGAGGGTTTCCAGCAGGGCCGGCAGCTTTTCCAGGCAGGCAGCCAGATCAGGCAGATCCGTGTCGTAGGTATTTTCTACGCTGACTGACTGACGCCGACTGTCGTTCTGCACCGGACGGTCATCTATTCCGTGCGCCAGACTCCAGAGACGCTCACCGAAGCTGCCAAACTCACGGACAAGCGCAAGCTTGCTGCGGCCTCGCAGGTCGGCACAGTCGACAATGCCCAGCCGCCCCAGCTTGTCTGCAGTGACTTTCCCGACGCCGTGGAGTTTGGTAACGGGCAAAGAGGCGACGAAATCCTCGACCTGATCCGGAGTAATGACGAACAAACCGTTGGGCTTTTTCCAGTCGCTGGCGATCTTGGCCAGAAATTTGTTCGGCGCGACGCCAGCCGAAACGGTGATATGCAGCTGATTCGAGACCCGGCGCCGGATGTCCTGGGCGATGCGCGTGGCGCTGCCCGAAAAGTGCCCGGCATCCGATACGTCGAGGAACGCCTCATCCAGAGACAAAGGCTCTATAAGGTCGGTGTAATCCCGGAATATCGTATGGATTTCCCGTGACGCCTCCTTATAAGCCTCCATGCGCGGCTTGACGATGGTCAGGTCCGGGCAGAGTTTGAGTGCATGCCGGGATGACATGGCTGAACGCACCCCATACGCGCGCGCCTCATAATTACAGGTCGCAATCACCCCGCGCCGCTCTGCAGAGCCCCCCACCGCCAGCGGCTTGCCAGCGAGTTCGGGCTCGTCACGCATTTCAATGGCTGCATAAAAGCAGTCACAGTCGATATGGATGATTTTGCGCTGCGTCATGACCTGATGGGATTTTGCAATCAATGGCTGAGCAGTATCTCATTCGTACCGGCAAGTAACATCCAGTGATGCGAAAGGTCGCCGTGAAAAACAGTGAAAAGTCCCTGACGCGTGGTCGAAAAAGCTGCGCAGCCCCGCCATACAGGCGTCAGAGCCGAACAAACTCATAAGCGGCGACGCTAACCAATTGAAGAAAAAGCACTTTTTTAAAACTAACCATTGACACCTCGCCATCTCTCTGTAGAATGCCGCCACACAGACGCGGGATGGAGCAGTCTGGTAGCTCGTCGGGCTCATAACCCGAAGGTCGTCGGTTCAAATCCGGCTCCCGCAACCAAACATCAAAAAAGGCTACTCGAAAGAGTGGCCTTTTTTGTGCCTGCGTTAAAAGTACCTTCTCATGCCCTGCCACTGACACCCCTTCATTGCAGCCTGATCAGCGCTTTCACATTGAGGCGCAAAAAAGGCAGCATCATTGGCAAAGGTGCACAATCTGCTACTCATTTGCCTGCTTTCAGGATTAAGGGTTGACACTTCAGCGTTCGGCTGTAGAATGCCGCCACACAGACGCGGGATGGAGCAGTCTGGTAGCTCGTCGGGCTCATAACCCGAAGGTCGTCGGTTCAAATCCGGCTCCCGCAACCAAACATCAAGAAAGGCTACTCGAAAGAGTGGCCTTTTTTGTTTCCGGTGAAAAAACATTTCAGGCGACCGCTAACTGCCTGAGAAAAAAGACTATTTTCCAAGCCCTTTGAAACCCTATCATCACATCTGTAACGTAATGCTTTCATTGACGACAGTTTTTGCATGCGCTGCCGATAGGTGTTACTAAGCTGAATCACGACTGAACCTCGGCTGAACAGCATCGCCTGGCCGGATTCGCTATTCGCTCGTTAGACGTTGACGCGCTAACATCCTGAAATATTTTCTGCGTAGGGATTGGTAACTTGGCTGCATACCTCCATCCTGTCGCGCACGATCCAAGGAGTGATTGATGCGCGACAACATGTCCGATTCCAATGAAACCGTTGATGCAGAGCAACCCGGCAGCCCACCACGCCAGAACTGGCGGGAGCTGCTAAGCAAATACCGGCAGCCTATCGGGCTGGCGGTGATGCTGCTGTTGTTCAGCCTGGCCCTTATTGCCTGCCGCCACATGCTGGTCGAAATGGACTGGTATGCGCTGCACGACTCACTGTTCGCAGTGCCCCTGCCCGCTCTGGGCGGCGCGCTGCTCGCGGCAATCGTCGGCTATATCATCCTGATGGGCTACGAACTGTCCGCCAGTCGCTATGCCAATGTCGATCTGCCCATCAAGACGCTGCTTCTCGGCGGCTTCACCTCGTTTGCCATCGGCAATGCGGTCGGCCTGTCGATGCTGTCCGGTGGCTCGGTACGCTACAGGCTTTATTCACGCCATGGCGTAGGCGCAATCGAAATCGCCCGCATGACCGTATTCGCCAGCCTTTCGCTAGGCTGTGCGTTGCCGCCACTGGCGGCACTGGCCACGCTGAGCAACCTGTCCGGCGCGTCACTGGCGCTCAAGCTTCCAGTAGACGTACTGGCCGTCGTTGCCACGGCGGTACTGGTGGGTAGCCTGCTGCTGGCGGTCTTTGTCTACCGTCGCCGCCTGCCGGAACAGGACATCCCGCACAATATTCTGGTTCGTCTCGGTCGTCGTACCTTGCGCCTTCCAGACTTGAAGCTGACGCTGATCCAACTGGTGATTACCGCGCTGGACGTCGCTGCGGCGGCGATGGTGTTGTACCTGCTGCTGCCGCACGCGCCGCCTCTCGGTGCGTTCATCCTTATTTACCTGCTGGCTCTTGCTGCAGGCGTGCTCAGCCATGTTCCTGGCGGCGTCGGCGTGTTCGAGGCCATTCTGCTCGCAGCCTTTGCCAACGAACTGGGTGCCGCCCCGCTAGCCGCCGCGCTGCTACTTTACCGCTTGATCTACGTGATCCTGCCGCTGCTGCTGGCCTGCCTTACCCTACTGTTTACCGAAGCCCAGCGCCTGCTGCCGACCAAGCAAGCCATGCGCGTTGCCTCGGGGCTGGCGGCACCGATTCTGGCCCTACTGGTTTTCTTGTCGGGGGTGGTGCTGCTCTTCTCTGGCGCCACCCCTGAAATCGATACCCGACTGGAAAACGTCGGCTTCATGATCCCGCATCGGCTGATCGACGCGTCGCACTTCGGAGCAAGTCTTGTGGGCGTGCTGTGCCTGCTGCTTGCCCAGGGCCTGCGTCGTCGGCTGTCTGCGGCCTGGATGCTGACCTCTATTTTGCTGCTGGTCGGTGCAGTGCTGTCGATACTCAAGGGCTTCGACTGGGAAGAGGCCAGCATGCTGCTGCTGACCGCCTGCCTGCTGCTCACGTTCCGCCGTTCGTTCTACCGCCCAAGCCGCCTGCTGGAGCTGCCGTTCTCGCCGGTCTACCTGATTGCCAGCATTTGTGTAGTCGGTGCCTCGATCTGGCTGCTGCTGTTCGCCTATCAGGACGTGCCTTACAGCCATCAGTTGTGGTGGCAGTTCACACTGGATGCAGATGCCCCACGCGGCCTGCGCTCGGCCCTTGGTAGCGCGGTGCTGTTGGTGGTGGTCTCGCTGACCTGGTTGCTGCGTACTGCCAGACCGGTCATCAAACTGCCCGACGCGGCAGATCTGGACAAGGCAGCCGAGATCCTCAAGGCATCCAAACAGCCGGATGGCGGTCTGGTGCTGACCGGCGATAAGGCGATCCTGTTCCATCCGGCTGGCAATGCGTTCCTGATGTACTCGCATCGCGGCCGCAGTCTGGTAGCGCTTTACGACCCGATTGGCCCGACCCAGCAGCGTGCCGAGCTGATCTGGCAGTTCCGCGACCTGTGCGACGTGCACCATGCTCGCCCGGTGTTCTATCAGGTGCGCGCGGAAAACCTGCCGTTCTACATGGACATCGGCCTCACCGCCATCAAGCTGGGCGAGGAAGCGCGCGTTGACCTGCGACGCTTCGATATCGACGCCAAAGGCAAGGAAATGAAAGACCTGCGTTACACCTGGAACCGAGGTGGCCGCGATGGGCTTTCGCTGGAAATCTACGAGCCGGGCCAAGCGCCTATCGATGAGCTGAAAGTGATTTCCGATGCCTGGCTAACCGGCAAGAATGTCCGCGAAAAAGGCTTCTCGCTGGGCCGCTTCAGCACTGAGTACCTCAAGTACTTCCGCATTGCCATCGTGCACTTCCAGGGCAAACCAGTCGCGTTTTCCAACCTGCTGGAAACCACCAGCCCGGAACTGGCCAGCCTGGACCTGATGCGATCTCACCCGGACGCCCCCAAGCTGACCATGGAATTCATGATGGTCGGCCTGATTCTGCATTATAAAGCCCAGGGTTATGCGCGATTCAGCCTGGGAATGGTGCCTTTGTCGGGGCTGCAGCCACGACGTGGCGCGCCGATCACTCAGCGCCTGGGTTCGATGATCTTTCGTCGTGGCGAGCAACTGTACAACTTCCAGGGGCTGCGTCGCTTCAAGGACAAGTTCCAGCCCGACTGGGAACCTCGTTATATGGCCGTGCCTGCCGGACTTGATCCGCTCGTGGCACTGGCTGACACCGCCGCCCTGATTGCGGGCGGCCTGACTGGATTGGTGAAACGCTGATGATTCGACGCTCCTGGCGCCTTTTGCTTGCAGCTCTGGTAATTGTTCTTTTAGTCGTAGCACTGGGAATATGGATCTGGAACCGCCCTGCCCCGCCCGCATCGCAGGAACACTTGAACCTTGACGGTGGCGCGCCACTGACCAGCGTGACACCGGCCACCAGCATCAAGACCCGCATTGCGCTGGCCGTCACCGCTGAAGAAATGCTCACCGACAAGCAGTTGCTGGCGATCAGCAAGGACGCTTCGGCACGCATCATTCAGGTGGTATTGCCCAAGGACGACTGCGTCCTGCAACAGAAAACCTTTCAGGAAGCCCTGGCGAAGCTTGACGGCCCCGCGAAGGTTGTCGGTGGCATAGGCCCTGGCGCAACTCTGGCGTGGCGCTGGCTGGCCGAGCAGACCGACGACAAGGCGCAGGCCATTTCCGTCGGGTTTGCGCTGGAGCATGTTTCGAATCCGCCGCCTGTTCTGGAGGAAGACGAGAAACCGCCGCAGATCTGCGACGTGCCGCTGCCGCAAAAAGCTCCGCACGGACACTGGCTGGCCGCCTGGAACGACGCCCCGGATGATCCGAGTGCAGCGTTCGTGCGTGACCAGACCAATGCCGACACCAGCATCAGCGACTACGACATTCCGCTGCCTCAGGTGCTCAACACCGAGCTGCGCCACCTGTTACTCGGTGAAAACGACAGTGGCGGCCTGGGCATCCCGGTCGTCGAAGTCCCGGCCAGCCAGCCTTCCGATACCGTGACACTGTTCATGTCCGGTGACGGCGGCTGGCGCGATCTGGACAAGGTCGTGGCAGGCGACATGGCCAAGATGGGCTATCCGGTGGTGGGCATCGACGTGTTGCGCTACTACTGGGAACACAAGACACCGGAGCAGACCGCTGTCGATCTCACCGACCTGATGAACCACTACCGTCAGAAATGGGGCACCAAGCGCTTCATCCTGGCTGGCTACTCGTTCGGCGCGGACGTGATGCCCGCGATCTACAACCGCCTGGCTGCGGATGATCAGAATCGGGTCGACGCGATCATTCTGCTGGCCTTCGCCCGTACTGGCAGCTTCGAGATTCACGTCGACGGCTGGCTCGGCAACGCAGGCAAGGAAGCCACCACCGGACAGGAGATGGCCAAGCTGCCAGCCGCCAAGGTGTTCTGTGTTTATGGTGTCGAAGAGAAGAAAGACAGCGGTTGCACCGACACTACCGCAGTCGGCGAGGCCGTTCAGTTGCCTGGAGGTCACCACTTCGATGAAGACTATCCGGCACTGGCCAAGCGCCTGATCGACGCCATCAACAAGCGTCAGGGCAAGGCTACCGCTCAGTAAGCGCCGCCAGATAGAAGTCTGAACGGCATAAAAAATCCCGGCACCGTGAGGTCGCCGGGATTTTTTTATCCACGCTGCCAGCCTTGCCAGCGAACGCTTACATCTCTACTTGCGTACCCAGCTCGATCACCCGATTGAACGGCAGCTTGAAGAAGCGCAGGTTGCCGTTGGCATTCTTGAGCATGAACGCGAACAGCGCCTCACGCCAGCGCGCCATGCCATCCATCTTCGACGGAATCACCGTTTCGCGGCTGAGGAAGTACGTGGTGCGCATTGGACTGAAATCCAGCTCCGGCAGATCACACAAGGCCAGCGCAGCAGGCACATCGGGCTCATCAATAAATCCGAAGTGCAGGATCACCCGGTAAAAGCCTTCGCCATAGGATTCCACTTCAACGCGCTGAGCGGCAGGCACACGCGGTGAGTCCTCATACACCACCGTCAACAGCACCACTTGCTCGTGCAGTACCTGGTTGTGCAGCATGTTATGCAGTAGCGCATGAGGCACGGCATCCGAACGTGCGGTCAGGAACACCGCCGTGCCCTGCACGCGATGCGGCGGCTGAACGCGAATACTGCCGATGAAGATCGGCAACGGCAGGCCGCCCTCGTCAATCCGCTCCGCCAATAGTTGCTTACCGCGCTTCCAGGTGGTCATGAGGATGAACAGCACTGCACCTGCCAGAACCGGGAAGGCACCGCCCTGGAAGATCTTCGGTACGTTGGCCGCAAAGAACAGGCCATCCACCAGCAGCAGGCAGATCAGCAACGGAACAGCCAGCAACGGCGGCCATTTCCAGAGCATCAGCATCACCGTCGACACCAGAATGGTGGTGCAGAGCATGGTCCCGGTCACTGCCACGCCGTACGCAGATGCGAGCGCGCCAGACGATTCGAAGCCGATCACCAGCAGAATGACACCCGCCATCAGCGCCCAGTTGACGGCACCGATGTATATCTGGCCCTGCGCATCACTGGAGGTGTGCTGGATATGCATGCGCGGAATGTAGCCCAGCTGGATCGCCTGCAGCGTCATCGAGAACGCGCCGGAGATTACCGCCTGCGAGGCAATGATGGTCGCCATCGTCGACAGGCCAATCAATGGCAGCAACGCCCAGCCCGGTGCCAGCAAATAGAAAGGGTTGCGAACCGTTTCAGGGTTGCCCAGCACCAGCGCACCCTGGCCAAAATAGTTGAGCAGCAGTGCTGGCAGCACAAGGATGAACCAGGCACGCGAAATCGGCTTGCGACCGAAGTGCCCCATGTCGGCATACAGTGCCTCGGCACCGGTCAGGGCCAGCACCACAGCACCAAGAATGGCAACGCCAATACCCGGATGGATGATGAAGAAATTCACACCCCAGGCCGGATTGACCGCTTTGAGCACTTCCGGCGACTGCATGATGCCGTAAACGCCCAGCGCGCCGAGCACCAGAAACCAGGTCACCATCACCGGGCCGAACAGCACGCCGATGCGTGCCGTGCCGTGGCGCTGAATCAGAAACAGCCCCACCAGCACAATCAGCGCCATGGGCACGATCCAGTGATCGAGGCCATCGAAGGCCAGTTCCAGCCCTTCCATCGCCGACAATACCGAGACTGCCGGGGTAATCATGCTGTCACCGTAGAACAGCGCAGCACCGAACAACCCGAACACCACCATCATCATTTGCAGTTTGGGGTGTTTGGCCGATGCTCGACGCGCCAGCGCCATCAACGCCATGATGCCGCCCTCGCCCTGGTTGTCAGCACGCAGAACAAACGCCATGTACTTGAACGAAACAACCCAGATCAGCGACCAGAAGATCAGTGACAACACCCCGAGTATCGCGTCATGCGTGACTTCCACGCCGTAACCGCCCTGAAACACTTCCTTGAGGGTGTACAGCGGGCTTGTTCCGATATCGCCATAAACCACCCCCACTGCCGCGATCAGCAACCCGATAGGCTTGGCAGTGCCTGCGGCCTCCCCATGACTGTTTGTTTGACTCATCCACTACTCCCGGAAACCAGACATGAGGTTCAACACTGAGAACATCACAACGCGTAACAATTCAGATTCAGCCAGACATTGACATGCCTCGGCGCGATGGCGCGAAGCATAACGCAGCACTCGTTGTAATTCTTGGTGAAACGCAAACGGCGAAAATGATCAGGCCAGCGCGCCCCGTCTTTCAGGCAGTTTACGGGGAGATATTTCTCATTGAACGACGCAAATACCGGCCGGTCATTACTTAAGCCTGCCGCCTGAAAGTTCATCAAGAACCGCATCGACGTCCGGGTACCCTGATCCCTCTGACCGAGATGCCCTGATGACTACAAAAAATCTGACTGTTCACCCATTACGCTTCCAGCCCTCATTTGAAGTCGTCCCCGACGATGAAGCGCAAACCAGCAAAGAGCTGGTGGAAGCCATGCATTCCATTCTTGAAACCACTCTGCGAGACACCGGGCACGCCATTCGCAGTGTGCATGCCAAGGCACACGGGTTACTTCGCGGGCAGATTCAGGTCTATGACGACCTGCCCGAGCCGCTGGCTCAAGGCGCGTTTGCGAAACCTGGAAATTTCCCGCTCTTCATGCGGTTCTCAACCAACCCGGGGGATATTCTTGACGACAAGGTCTCAACGCCCAGGGGGCTGGCGATCAAACTTGTGGGTATCGAAGGCACGCGCTTGCCCGGCAGCGCCGACGCATCGACCCAGGATTTCGTCATGCAGAACGCCAAGGCCTTTACTGCCAGGGACCCCAAGGCTTTTTTGAAAACCTTGAAGTTATTGGCCAAAACAACTGACAAAGCGCCGGGCATTAAGAAGGCACTGTCTGCAGTCCTTCGCGGTATCGAGTCCGCTATCGAGTCTGCCGGGGGCGAGAGTGGCACACTGAGAAGTCTCGGCGGGCACCCGATGACTCATATTCTCGGCGAGACGTTCTACACCGTCGTACCTTTTCTGTACGGGCCCTACTACGCCAAGCTGAGCGTAGTCCCCATTTCCCCAGAGTTGATGGCGCTGACCGACAAGGCTGTGGACCTGAAAGACAAGCCGGATGGCCTGCGTGAGGCAGTCAAAGCGTTTTTCCTCGAAAACGATGCCAGCTGGGAGGTTCGTATCCAACTGGCCACGGACCTGGAGAAGATGCCGGTAGAGGATGCGTCGGCGATCTGGCCGGAAGACCTCAGCCCCTACGTGGCAGTCGCTCGAATCGATGTCCCCCGCCAATCCTCGTGGTCAGAGCAAAGCATTCAGGAAATCGATGAAGGCATGTCATTCAGCCCATGGCATGGTCTTGAGGCGCACCGTCCGCTGGGCGGAGTGATGCGAGTGCGCAAACCTGCCTACGAACACTCGGCGGGCTTTCGCAGTCAGCACAATGGGTGCCCGATGCACGAGCCACGGGGTTAACAGGTCAATCGGCCCGAGGTTAGATCCTTATGGCGATGGCTCCCGTTTCATCAGTGCGCATCTGATGAAACGGAACAGCCTTCAGGCAAATACGACTTCAACTCGCGGCCGAGAGCGTAGCCAGATACGTCCTGCATATCCTGAAGGTCTCAACCAATGCGCCTCCCTCCCGAACCTGACAATTGCGCACACAAAGTATGCAGGCTCGCGCAACAGCCAAGCGCTCTTTGAGCATAAATCCTCTCCTCGCCTGACATACGTCGCAATTCTCATCCAAACGCTGGTCATCGCGCCCGCTCACCGCTAGAATTGCGCACTTTTTGATCAGAGGCGCAGCAAGCGCCCAGTCAGCGCCTGCGCTTCGCGTTCGGGTGCCCTTCACGCCGAGGTTTGCCATGTCCACCGTCACCACGCCGTCCGCCCCAAAGGTCGGATTCGTTTCACTGGGTTGTCCCAACGATGCTCTATCTATATATTTTCGTTTCCGTGACTCGCTTAGCTACCACTCGTCCCCTCGATAAGAAAAAACGCAAGCTGACACCAGTGTCACCTTGTGCAAAAAAGATCAACGCCCTATGATCCACCTACGCCAATGACGCATAGCAGGGATTGCATGATCTTCATCGAAACTCCGATTTTTACCTACGACGTTAAGGAGTATCTGGACGATGAAGAATACCGAGCTCTGCAGGTCTATTTGGCTGAGTATCCCGAGGCGGGCTCTCTTCTCGAAGGCACAGGCGGCCTCAGAAAAATCCGCTGGGCGGCCAAGGGAAAAGGTAAGCGGGGAGGCGTTCGAGCGATCTACTATTACGTAGTCGCAGCTCAACAAATCCGGATGATTCTGATCTACAAGAAGGGAATCATGGATACGCTGACCGATAGACAGAAAGCGCAACTTTGCGAAATCAATAAAGGGTGGAAATAATGGAACAGGGTCTCTTCGATCGTCTTGTGGAAAGCATGACTCAGATGGATGAGATTGACCGCGGTGAGCGTCAGCCATCGCGTGAATTCCACATAGATGCGGTTCAGGTGAAAAAAATTCGCCAAGCGACTGGTCTCTCGCAGGTCAAATTTGCCAAGCGTATAGATGTGGCCGTAGGGACGCTGCAGAACTGGGAGCAAGGTCGTCGTGAGCCTGAAGGTCCTGCTCGTGCTTTGCTTCGTGCGATTCACAAAGATCCAGAGCACGTACTTGCTGCATTAAACTAAAGAATTTGCTTTGCATGAAATCAAGAAAGCCAACAACTTCAATGATTCCATAACGTGTCTGTGTATATATGCTGAATACAAAACTGCGTGGATTGGACGGGCGTTGGACGACCAGAAGCTGTTCCATTTAGTGAGTAGAATGCTAACGCATGCACACTGATCAAACCCAGTAGTGTTATGCCTGAGAGCATAATAACCCTGAAAGCGCTTGACGTTAAATAGCGAACGTTAGCGTGTTTTTTCAGGTCTTGTACAAGGTTATCTGCCTTCAACTGGTTGTCTACGATGAGCTGCGTGCAGCTTCCCAACAGATGGCTGCTCCAGAGGTGGTCACGCATCGTGTGATGTTTAGAAAGAATTTGGAACGACGTTCGGAAAGCTCTTATCCGATCGTAGGTGAACGCTACGCCGCCAGCTAGATCGACCCCTAACAAACCGATTCTTTCGGCGTTTGCCTCGAAAATCGGGCTGGACTGATCGGGCATTTCAGCCAATGGCATTGGCTTCCCCTCGTCCAGGAGTGCTTTCATTGCCTTTAGTCCGGATTGCAGATCCGTTAGCGACGATAGTATTGAACCCAGTTCACCAGCCAATGCAGCTGCCATAGCCTTGCTGTCTCTGAATCTACGGTAATCCTCGACAACAAAATGCCCACAAAACCCCACCAGAACAGCCGAGGTGAACGCAATAAGTGCCGGCGCAATATTGTCCATAGGCCCAGATCCTTTTTGTTTAGTTTTGTGAAATTCAAAGAATTGAGTGCAGCCCTTGTGTTTCGTGGCTTTCAGGACGTTCAACCTGGATCCGCGAACACCCAACTTTGTCTTCACGCAATCTCATCATTTTTTGAAAAAGCCCTGAAAATCATGGTTTTCTAGATTTTTTATCAATGAAACCAGCACCGCGGGTAGCGCGTGTCTGCTGATCATTTTGCACCTTGTCGAGTCACAACGCTGCATTTTCCTGCAAATCTTTGCACAGGATGAAAATGCGATAAGCCTACCGAAGCGTGCGCCCTGCTTAAGCTGCTAGCCCGTTTGCATCACCTTCGGTATTGCACAAAAAAAGGATAGAGACCCCGTCGGCGGGAGGGGGATAAGTGCATTTTAAGAAGATTTTTTTTCAGCTAATTTTTTTTGCTAGCTCACGCTAAGCTACCCTTGGATGGACGAATCCGCGCTGGACTGATTGGTAAGGCGGTCAAAGACAGCTTCAGAAGGTACCTCTACGCACCTGCGGCCTTCCTGCTTAGTCCAAGAACTTGACAAACCATCTGTCGCGCTTAGCCACCGCAGCTGACCCTGTCAAAATAGCGGAGTTTCCGAAGAGCTCACGTCAGATTAGAAATAAATAAATTTTCTAAGACTGATCGATTGAAAAAAATGCAGATTAAAAGATGAATTTATGCCGTAAATTTATAACACTACAACAGGACCATTAAATATTTTATCGAAAAGGCTTATATAGTGAAAATAACGCTAATTGAAAATGGCTTAGACTCCCTTAGAAAAGGATATCAATTCTTAGGCGAGCATGAAAAGCTAATAAGTAACGGGGCTGACGACTCCGATTTATTTTCCGTATTAAAGGATGCTATATTAAACATCCAGCACGGCGTGGAAATACTATTTAAACATTTACTTCTCCAGAAAAATGAGTTCTTGGTTTACACAGACATAAGCAAATTAAAAGAGGCTTACCGAAGCAAAGCAAAAGGAGAAATTTCGGAGCTTTACGAAGCTGAAGGAGTTCATACTGTAACCTTTAAAGAATCTATAGATCGACTACGCGATATATGCGGAATTCCAATCAGCGAGTCACTAAAAAAGAAACTTTTAAAAGTAGAGTCTTGGCGAAACAAAATCACACATAGCGCTGCGATAATAACAGATGACGATGTTCCAAAGGTACTTCTAGAACACTTACTCGATCTAGATAAACTATTAGCACCTGTAATAGGTGAGCCCTACCTCAAAGGACAAGGTCGAGTCGATCTAGATCGAGCGTATACGCTTACCATGAATACTTATGGCGAACTAGCAAACAAACTAAAAGCACAGAGTATCGAGGCGTTGATTTCAGCCTTACGGTCTGTGAATATGAGCAATGTTCGTGCTCCAGGCGTCTTCAGAATTAAAGACATTAACAAAGCACACGCCCTACTGGTACATTTGCAAAACACAGGAAATCTTAATTTTTCATGTGACATTGTAAACGGCCATTGCTCAGGGCACGCTATAGTTACTGAAGAGTTAAGCAATAGAATTATGACAGTCTATACAACAGATAACGAGGTTGGCTATCAATTTCAGTTTTCAGATCTCGTTATCTATATCCCCGAAATCAACAATAACTTGTCCCCGCTAGTTTTTTTATACTCTTCTAAACTCAGGCCAACCGGGTTGAATCCTGTTGTTGAGGCTGATGGAGCATGGGAGGTTCAGCACGGCCTTATGCTTGATGAAGTCGGAACCGAGCTTTGGAGCCGTGACGATTATGAAAAATCTATAGAAGAGGTCTACAGTGAGCGGCCACCTACACTGCCTGCACACAAAGATATAATAAGAATTCTGTCTAATGGCCTGGCAGTCTTTATGAATGTAAGGAAGCTAAACTATCCCGGCAATACCGTCTTTAATACAGAGTCTTTTTCCTCAGCAGAAAAGATTATTCAACGTTTGACCCATAAAATCGAGCGTAGAGAAGCAGCCAAAGATTAAAGCTCATGATAGCCATGATGATTTCGCTATCTTCGAGGACTCTAAAAACACTATGTTCATTTGCATCAAGTCATCGATCGAAAAAATTTGATAGCCTCTTTGAGGTAGCGGCTGTAGCCTTAGAGAATGAGTGCAGTAGCCTTATATTAGACAGCCCCCCTATCAAGCAAGGAAAAGCTTATATGAAGAATCCAAAAGTTTTCATTTCTTATAGCTGGTCAACGCCAGAACATGAGGAATGGGTACTAGAGCTTGCTGAACAATTAATGCAGTCAGGCATAGAAACGATTTTGGATAAATGGGACCTTCAGATAGGTCACAATGCATATCACTTCATGGAGAAAATGGTAAACGATGAAACTATTGATAAAGTCCTGATAGTATGCGATGAGACCTATGTCCTGAAAGCAAACTCTATGAATAGCAGCGGCGTTTCAACAGAAACACAGATCATCTCTCCGGCAGTCTACGCCAACAATAATCAAGAGAAATTTGTTGCCTTGGTTACTCAAAGAGATGAGAAAGGCAAAGCTTATTTACCTACGTATTACTCTACAAGAATGTATATAGATTTTAGCAATTCGCAGAGTAGCGAAAGCTTTGAGAAACTTGTCAGATTTATATTTGGGAAGCCATTACATAAACGACCCGATCTAGGCGCACCGCCGGCCTATATCACAAATGAATCATCGCCATCTTTAGGAACGACTGCAGCTTTCAACAGAGCTTATGCTGCTTTGAGAAATGGGAAAAGCCAAGCCGAGGGAGCTGTGGAAGAGTACTTCTCTACATTCATCACCAACCTTGAAAAATTTAAAGTTTGCCTTGTGAATGAAAATGCTGACGACAAAGCAAATAAAGTTTATGAAAGTGTAAATTCTCTTCTGGAATATAGAAATGAAGCAGTAATATTGTTCTCTGCTATCTCTCAGTACTCCCCCTCTAGTACAATGATAAAACGCATTCATAGCTTCTTCGACCGTCTAGTCGTTTTCCTCTTCCCTAGTGGTGAAGGTAGATATACTGACTGGGATTTTGACAACTTTAAGTTCCTTAGCAGAGAACTATACCTATGCATGATAGCGGCTTTTATAAAACAGGAAAGATTTCAAGAGATTAATCATATCCTAACGTCTAACTATTTTATAAAAAACTCATCAATAACATATAAAGGCGTCTTGTGTGATCACTCAGTTTTCTCTTGGCACCTACCATCACTTGGGCACAAGAACAAGTCTCAAAAGCTGGGCAAAACGAGTTTGCCGGCGACCATGCTAAAAGAGCGCGCTGGCGCTGCAGGTGTGTCATTCGAAGATATGATGCAAGCTGATTTCTTACTTTATCTACGCGCAAAAATCAATTTAGCAGATGGGTTGGACGACGTACTAGTTCATTGGTGGCCTGATACGGCTGTATATGTCTCGCATCATGCAGACACATTCGAAATATTCGTTCGAGCAGCGTCGTCTAGATATTACGAAAGAATAAAACCAATACTTAATGATTGGCCGGAAGACCGCCTGCTTGATATGGTGAACGACCTTATTGCCGATGGTCGTCTGCCGAAATTTGGATGGGACACGCTACAAATTCGCACACTGATGGGTGCGGACAAGCTTTGCACGAGACCCTGATCCTCTCGAAATAATCCTTTGGCCTATGACGACGCCTCATCTGCTTTACAACGTGACGGTCGCAAGCAGGCCAGACAATTTTTTTGCGCGCACTGCATCTGCAGTAAACGTGGAAGCATTGCTTGGCACAGGCGTCGGCCCATGAGTATGGTCGGCGAGCCGTGTGTTCATGTCTTGGACAAGATCGAGCAGATCACACACCACCTGAAAGATGTTCACACCGTCCGACCCAACCCAGTTTTTAGGAGCCTGCAGCCGCTGGCTCTTGCTGGTAATGCTCTCTCGTAACCCCTGAATACGCTCGTGCATGTCGCCACCCACCGTGGCGTTGTGCTTCTGCCCGACCACCAGGTTCAGATCCCGACCGGTAGCCTGGTGCAGGTCATCCACCGCTGCCAGGCTCGCGGATCCACCTGACAACAGCTTGAGCGCGCCCAAAGCCTCGATCTTCTTCACCCCACCCACTGACTCGGTCGAATGGTCATCCACCGTCCTGGTATGACTCTGGAAGTGCTCGGCGTTGGTCATGGCGTCGACCTCGCGCTCGATCGCCTGGTCCTGGATCTTGCCGTCAGTCTTGCGTAGCCAGTTACCGTCCGCGTCGACGCGCTGCTGCACTGCGTCACTGTGCTGCCATACCTGGTCGCCCTTGGGCACCTTCGGCAGTGTCAGGCCGTGCGGCAGGATGGTCTGGATGTAGGGCTTGTGTGGCAGGCCATAGGCAAAACATACGACGACTTGAGTGCCCTCCTCCGGAAAGGCAAAGAATCCCATCTCATCGCCACCCACCGGCATGGGTAGCGGCACGCCGGCCAGTACCGGCAATTGTGTATCGATCTCGCCGTCCGGCCCCATCACCTGCAGGTCGACCGAGAAGCGCGGGCGAAAGTCGTCACACAGCCCGGCGCTGGCCGGCGCATCCGCCACGGCCACCACCTTGGCGAAGCGCGGCAAGTGATAGCCGCCGGTGAGTTCAGGGAATTGTCGTTCTACGCTGCGCTTGATTGCGTCGTCCATTTGATAGCCATCTGCGTGCCGGCCAGCGTCACGTTCGTGATGCGCTCGCCCTGATTGATTGATACGCCTGGTCGCAAGCCCGGTAGGGCCGCGATCATAGCGCTCTGGCTGCCCTGGTAACCGTCGAAAAGGTTAACCGGCAACTGCAACGGCGACCGAGCGCCGTAGAAACTGTCAGCCCAGGCACCGACGTAGATCTCGCCGTCGCCCTGTTGCTGCCAGATAAAGTCCTTGATGCCAAATACCCGCTCCATGCTGTCCAGTGCCTGATATCCAGCGGCCAGGTTGTAGAAGAACGGTGTCTTGGTGCGTGTATAAGCCTGATCCGGTACCCGAAAGCGCAGCCCGGTCTTGCCGCCGATATCGGCCAGCACAGCGCGCAGATCCACGTGGCGTAGGTTCATGGGCAACGGGTTGGCCAGCACCGCGGCTAACTCGCGGCACAGCACCACCTGCTCGATGCCGTTGGTGGCAGTGCAACGCTCGACATAGCCAATGAAATGACGCTGCAGGACCGCTTCGTTGTAGCCGATATCGAAGGTGACCAAACCTTTGACGGTGGCACCTGCCTTGATCGTGAACGTGGCACGGCCCGGACTCTTGAGGTCCAGACGAACGTCGTCATTGATCAGCGGCATGGTCACGCCGCCGATCGTCAGCACCTTGTGCAGCTTCATGCTCATGGCGTGCCGCCCAGGTAGGTGTCCACCTTCTTGAGCACTGCCTCAAAGCCGGTTAGCTCTTCGGGCGTGCCCGATCCGCTGCCCGCAACACCATCACCTGGTGCTGACTGCGACGTGACGCCGTTGCCGGCGCGCCGGTTCTCGACCTTCTCCGGGTTGGATAGCTTCTCGCTCAGGGTGAACTGGACGATCCATTGGGCCAGTGTGTCGTCCTCGCGGGCGCTGACCCCGTCAGAGAACGTCACCTGCCGGATGCCAAAGGCCTTGGCCGTGTCGTTCACGATGCGGTAGGTCTGGAGCTGGCCACCGCCTGCAGTCGCCTCGGCCAGGCGCATGATAGTGCGCAGGTCCTCAAGGGCCTTGTAGGGGATTGTCAGCGCGACGGTCAGCGTCTTGGGTTTGAACCCCTTGTGCGATTTGTCGGTAGCCGATGTCTGGCCGCCCAGCTCGTCGGCCTCGATCTTGAGGTTGGCCGTCAGCTTCATGCGGTGGCCGACGATCTGCTCGCCATTGAGTAGCAGCGTCATAGGCCCACCAGTTCCTGGACAAAGCTCAGACTCTCCGCAGATCCGACCAACAATGCGCCGGCACACAGCGGCCATTCGTGACCAGGTGCTTCGCCTTCGAGCAGTTCGCGGCGCAGCTGGCCCAGGTCACCCGGTCCCAGCATCCTGGACTGTATCGATACGTCGTCGGCACTGTTGGTGAACTGGGCTTTCAGATCGGCCAGCTGCTGCTCGCGCTCTTGTACCTGCGCCTTCTTTCGCGCCTGCAGATCTGCGAGGTCCGCCATGGGCGAGCTGTCGGCGGCATAGCCTTCGAGTACCGCCAGTTGTCCGGCCATGGACTGGCTGGCCAGCTTGGTGATCGGGCAGCGCTGCAGCGGCAACTGGCTCCAGAGCGGCATTTGCCCCGCGATCGGCATGATCCATTTTTCCACTTCCAGCTTGGCCAGGTGTTCGGCACGGCGCTCGGCGCGCACCAGGTCAGGCATAGGCAACACCACATTGAACCGCCCCAGCGTCGCGGCGAGCTGGTCAAGGCGCGTGGCGAGGAATATCAGTACCAGGGCGCTCTGCTGACCTTGCGGACGGACTGCGTCGGTCGTGTCAGTCAACTTGTCGGCCAGCAGCTGCAGCAGGTTGGGCGCAGACAGAAAGCGTTGGTGACCACCGCTGCCCTGCCCTACACCGTACTGAAACGGCGTCACCACAATGCATGACGGAATGTTTTCGAACTGCGCGACCAACGCATCACGTCCGGCACTGATGGCGGACTTCGCGGCCCCTGCGATCAGACCAGGACTGGTGGTGGCGATATCGGCCAGCGTCGATACGCGCTGGCCGGTGATGACCATTTCACTCTGGATCAACTCCCGAGCGTCCGCCATTTGGTCCATCCACTGCGTGGCCTGCACCGGCCACTGCAGCTTGATCGGTGACCACTCATTCGCCATCGAGCACGACCGCTTCGATCCAGTCCGGTTTAACCGGCTGCGTGGTTCCCTTTGGGTAGCCAGGCACCTGCGGCCATTCACGCACTGCCTGCCGCCAGGTCAGCAACTGGGTGAACTGCTCGGGTGTGATCGGCAGTTCACCGCCCAGATCGCGAGCATCGCGGTACTGCGATACCAAGTTGTCCGAGACTTTCAAACGCAGCTCCACCCAGAGCTTGGCCAGCAACGCCGGGTCGGCCTGGACAACGATGTCCTCGGCGTACTCGGTAGCGTGGCCACCGGCGTCCAGATAGTCGACAACAGCCTGGTAAAGCGGCGGGTTGTAGTCCTGGGTAACATGACAACGGTTGCCAGCAACGGTTATCACGAACGAGCCATCGTTTTTAGTGGCCACCTCGGAGAAGGACACGCCCAAAGCCACTGGCTCTTCGGGAGCCGCGAAAATCGGCGGCATGACCTCTTCAGGGATTTCAAGTATCACGTCTGTCATGCTGCGTACCTCCAGGCGAAACCGTAAATGGTGCTTCCGCCGCTGAATGAAATAACTGTCCCGCCAGCTGCCTGGCCACTTCGACCAATCACGCCGGCACCGCCCGAGTAGTAATGCATCAGCGAATAGCACCAGGTGCCGCCAGCGGGCAGTCTCACTTCAGTCGCGGTGACAGAGACCGCCAGGAAGTTGTTGTTGTCGGGCCGGTAAAAGTTTTGCTCGCCCCACAAGAGGCCGAGGTCAGTGTTATCCACTTGCGCCCGAACACCTGTTCCGTTGGCTGCCCATCCCAGTCGCAACTGATTGCCTGCCTGGTTCGCACCGCCGCCCTGTTGAACGGGCGTGTAGTCGAGGCGTTTTTGCAGGTAGTGAACGGCACCGTTTGAGGCACGTCGAAAGTACGGATAATCCGGGTTATCACTGGCAAAACCCGCTGTGGTAATTGAGTCGGCGGCGACCCTTGCGGCTACCAGCGTGTTGACCTGAGCAGCGGTGTAACAGTCAGTGATGCCGTAGCCGGCGATGGAATTGGCCTTGTTAGCTTTATCGTTGGGGTTGAACGACTGCTCAGTCCAGATTCGGCCCATATCTGTGGCGTCTACCGTCAATTTCAGACCGACGTCTGACCAACCGATAAACACCTTGTTGGTCTTCTGGCCTGCACCGCCACCCTGCTGCAAGGGCGTGTAGCCAATCTGCGGCTGTAGGTAGTAGACCTTGTCATCAGAGATGCGACGGAAGTACGGATAGTCGGTGTTGTTGCTGGCAAAACCGGCGTGAACAATGGAGTCGGCCAGTACCCGTCTGCCCACCAGGTCGTTGACCTGAGTGGTGGTGTAGGCATCGGAGATACCGTAGCCGGCCAGCGTATTAGCCTTGTTGGCCTTGTCATTGGGGTTGAATGACGTTTCCGTCCAGATCCTGCCCATGTCGGTGCCGTCAACGCTCACTTTCAGCATCGCGCCGGTCCAGCCGATGTTGATCTGATTGCCCTTCTGGTCAGGCCCACCGCCTTGCTTCACGAAACTTTTGTTCGCGTCATCCTTGCTGTACGCATCGGTGATGCCGTAGCCAGCAAGCGTTGTCGGGTTACTGCCGCTGGTGATCAGGCCTTTCAGGTTGACGGCTACTTTTGTGTACGTGCCTGCCGGCACGCCGCTATCAGCCAGCGTCAGGGTGATATTGGTATCACTCGCGCCGTCATAGGTCCCGATGCCGCTGGCTGCACCGTTGAATCGAAAGGCTCGCGGCGTAACCAGGCGCACTGCCCTGCCGACGGTGGTCGAGCCATCAACGATCGCAGCAATGGCCTGGAAGATCGCCGTGCGCACGGCATTGACCATCCTGGTGGTCGCCAGCACAGCGCTGCTGCTGTTGGCAGGATCATCGCTGATCGCGTTCGGCACATTGCTCAGCCCGACGTCTTCCTTGGTCGTGGCACGGGCGCGCAGATCTGGATAGTCACCAACCCGCGCCGCGAAGTGCTTCACCAGCTCGCTGTCGATCGCCTCGATCGGACGCAGGTCGACCAGGCTGCTGGTGCCGGTGATGTCGGCCAACGGCACCAGGTAGTGCCTGGCCGAGGCGCTGTCGGTGTAGTCGACCTTCGCTTCCTGGCCGAACACCACTTTGAACGAGGCCACGACGTCGCTCAGCTCGCGCTGCAGCACCACATCCAGCCACGCTTTGGTCGGCACTGCCGGCACGGTCACAGGCAACACAGCATCGAGCTGCAGACGAACGCCTTCGACATAAGCCACGCCCGGATTGAGCTGGTAGGCATTGCCCACCTTCTGCAGCTGCAGGCCTGCGCCGAAAAAGCATGCGCGCCCGAACATGTCCCGGTTGCTGATGCGCTCACGCTCATCGATGCCTTTCATTCGCGCGGTGTAATCGAACTGCCAGGTACTGGCGTCGATCTTGATGCCAGTCAGCTGCTGGGCACCGTCGAACACCAACAGGAAGTTGCGCGTGACGTTGTTGCCGATCTGGTCGGGCAGGATGTTCTTGCGCTTCTGTTGCACAGGCACGTAGGCGACCGACAGCAGCACGTCGTCGCTGGTCTCCATGCCGATCCAGTTCCAGTCGAAGTCGCCGATATCGGTGCCCATCAGCAGGCTGTACACCACTTGGTTAGGGTTCACGTAACCCTGCTGGGTGATGCTTGCGGTGTAGACGATCTGGGCCGCTGGCGGCTTCACGCCGGCGCGATTGACCGGGCCGCTCACGTTGAGGCCTGGCACGTTGGCCAGCACGAAGCGGGCCACGGTCAGCGGCAGGTTGGCCGCTTGTTTCTGGGCGATCAGTTTCTCGCCGGCGAGGGTGATACTTGCAGCCATGAGGGCTCCTAAAGGCTGGCGACCAGCGTTTGCTGATCGTCATTGAAATCCACCAGGGCAACAGCAAGACGCACCGGGGTGATGGTTACGAAGTCATACCGGCGGCAGGTGCGTCCGTACTGACGGATCAGCACACGCAACAGGTCGGGGTTCTCGGACAGTTGGGAATCGCTCAGGGTGAGCAGCACGACGTCCCAGTCGCGTTCGGGCATGCGTTCCTGGATCTCGACGTAGCCGACGCCCAAGCGCTCCAGGATGCGTTTCAAACCGGCAGTGCTGCCGGCGTCCACGGAGTTGATAAAGGCGTACTTGACCCGCAACCGGAACAGACTTTCAGGTTCGGCGGGAAACCGCGTGACGTCCCGCTGCCAAGCCCACAGCTCCAGAATCGACAGGTGGCAGGTGTCCGCGTCGAACTGCAGGTACGGCCAGCGCAGCCATTCGGTGGCCTGTTCCCACCAGAGCTGGGCGGTGGTCACCAGCTTGGTCAGCTCCAGCCCTTCGAGCCAGAACGGCAGCTTGAGCTTGATCATTGCAGGACCACCGCCAGGGTGCTGATGCGCGGGATGTCCAAGGCCGAGACGATGTCGCTGTTGGCGAACCGCAACGAACTGATATCCGGAAACTGGACGTGCAGCTCTTCGGTCAGGCGGCTGAAACTGAAACGCGACTGGGGGAACGTGCGGGTCGGTGCGTAGTCGCTCTGGGTGCTTTCACGAAAAGCGGCGCGGATGAACAACCCGATCTCGGCCTGCAGCGTCTGCAGCTGCAGCACGGTGAGGTTGGCCACCGGCCAGACGTTGACGCTGATCGCGTGCAGGGTTTCGGGCATGGCCATGGCCAGCAGATCGTCGCCGTGGCCATGGTTGCCGCCATCCCGGATATGCGTGTTGATCTGCTCGAGGAAGGTATCGGCGGGCACGCCGGCGTCGAACAGCACGAAGGCATTGGCGCTGCCTGGACCACGCGGCGCGCCGTGTTCGAAGTACACACCGTCCGCTGCCACGCCTGGAAACCCGGTGATGATCGCCCGGTACACCGCGTCGGTGTGCCACTGGTTGACCGCCGAAAACTGGTTGCGCACGCGCAGGCGTAACTGGTCGTCATGCTCGGAATCCGCGCCAGGCGTCTGCAGCCAGTCGGTGTTGTTTACCACTTGGACAACGCCCGGTACCGACTGAGGCAGCACCGCGTAATAACCGGGTGCCAGGTTGTAGCCGCTGCCAGCTCCCACGGCCTTGACCGGTACCACCAGCTGACTCTGGCCCTCTTCAAAGCTGCGC
Organism: Pseudomonas sp. Pme6b; assembly: GCF_058129925.1. Taxonomy (NCBI): domain Bacteria; kingdom Pseudomonadati; phylum Pseudomonadota; class Gammaproteobacteria; order Pseudomonadales; family Pseudomonadaceae; genus Pseudomonas; species Pseudomonas sp. Pme6b. Next base: position 1,815,397 of record NZ_CM176704.1, on the reverse strand, counting down.
GGCTCGGTGGTTACCAACTGGTAGATATGACCATTGAGCGTCGGTGACTGAACGACAGTGCCGATCGGCACTTCCAGCTCGCCACCGGTATTGGCGCGGGTAAAGAGCAGCTCACCAACGGCCACCGTCGCGGCCTTGCGCTCGATGTTCACCGCCCAGGCCAGCATGTCCAGCCACTGCGCACCGGCAGTCTTGACGAAGAAATTCGGCAGCACCGTGCCGCTGACGAACTCCAGCAGCCACAGCACCGGCTTGGTGACCAGCGCCGTGATGATCCGCCAGAACGGACTGTAAGCGCTGGTGTTGCTCAGCGTGCTGCCCTGCTCAACGGCCAGTTTTTCCCAGGCCTGCTTGAGCTGCGCATCGGTGGTGGGCACGCCGGAATCACTGAGGGCCTTTTTAAAATCGACGGTCACAGGGTGATCTCCAGCAGGCCGAACTTCACGGTCGTGGCGGTCACCAGGTACACACCCGGCTGGGTCTGCTCGATCTGCGCAGTGCCTGGTACCAGACGTTCGTCATCCTCGACGAGCAGTTCCATCTGCTGAATGCAGTCACGCTGACGCAACCGGTCGCGCTCGGCCACCAGGGTGATCAGCAGGCCGCTTTCGCGGATCAGGTGCGCGATGTCCTGGGCGATCGAGGCGCGGTCATCCACCAGCAGAGGCTGGCGGGCCGGATCGAGTACCAGGTCGTTGTTCATGATCAACAGATCAACGTATTCACTCATCAGCCGCCCACCGCCATGGCCATCATGTTTTCCATTTCCAGCTGGGTCATGGGTTTGGACGTGTGGATCTCGACCTTTTCCACGCGGATGCCTTGGCGCTCATGCGGGTTCAGGGCGTTGTTCTGGTTCTGGAACGTTTGCATCAGTCCTCCTTTCGGGACGGCTGTGGGTTTGGTGGGACTGATCGAGGTACTGGCCGAAACTGCCTTGCGGGCTTCGATGCCCTTATCTGCCTGGGCAGGCAGTTGAATCACCTTCTCGACACGCGCCGACAACGCGGTGGTGGGTGGCGTCGGAAATGCCGGGCCGGCCGGTGCTGGCGGCAGCTTGATCGGCTCGCCCTGCTGGATCTGCGGGACCGGCATCTGCAGCGGCTTGAACGGCAGCACGTTGGGTTGCGGCAGGCTGATGGGCTGTGCCGGTTGGACCTGAACTGCAGGTGCGGGAACCTGCACACGCGCAGGCTGAGCGACGGCAGCCGGTACCAAGGCCAAGGGCTTGGGTGCCTGACTCGCGGGAGTCTGCGCAGCCGAGGCGACTTTCGCCCCCGGCACTGTGCCCGCCGGCGGTGTGGTCACCACTGCCGGCAGTTGTGGACCCGGTACAGGCGCGCCCACTTGACCAGGCAGGTCGGGCACCTTCGGCGGCTCTGGCAAATCGCCAAACGTGGTCTCGATGTTGATACCGGGGATCTTGTTGGCCATCTCGATCAGGCCATTGATTGCGCCCTTCACTGTGGACAGGATGCTGTCCCAGGCAGTTTTGGCGATGCCGGACCAGCCGCCCATCGAGTCGAACCAGCTGGACAGTTTGGCCATCTGATCGCTGATCCACTGAAACGCGGTGGTGTTCATCAGCGCCGTGCACAGATCGTCCCAGTACACGACCGCCGCAACCACGGCAGCGGCCAACAGGACAATGCCGGCCACGATCAGCAGCACCGGGTTGGCCAGCATGGCGGCGTTGACCAGCCAGATCGCGCCCTGCCACAGCAACATGCCGACGCGCACAATCGACATCCAGGTGTACAGCCCGATCAGGCCGACCACGAAAGCCGCAACCATGACCGTGTGGAACAGGAACATGGCGATCGATTTGAAGCCCTGCCAGGTGAGCAGCTTCCACACGGTGAGCATGCCCAGCCACACCATTTTGCTGACACCGACTACCAAGGTCAGCAGCGACATCGCAGCAATGAAGCCAAAGACCACCAGTGTGGTGATACCGATGATGCGGGTGATGTTCGGGAACAGCTGCGTCCAGCGGGTCAAGGTCTTGGCAATGCCCACCAGGCGATCCATCAGCGGGGTCAGCGTCGGAATCAGGGACTGGCCGAAGGCGATGCGCAACGCTTCGACGGCTTTGCCAAACTGCTCCCAGGGGTCGACCATGGCCTTGGCCATCTTCTCGGCGTTCTCCAGGCCCCGGACCTTGCCCAGTTCGGCAATGCCGTTGCGCAGGCGATCGGTGTCCTTGGCCAGCGCGCCGATCACCTGGGCACCTTCACCGCCGAACACTTCCATCAGCTTGGTGCCGGCAGCCGCGCTGGTCAGGTCGCCGTACTTGCCCTGCAGCTTGTCCATGATCTGCAGCATGGGCAGTGCATTGCCAGCGGCGTCCGTGAAGCTCAGGCCGGTTTTCTCGGCAGCCGCACTGAGGTTTTCAAAAAACGCCTTGTAGCGCCCGCCGGCGTCGCCGCCTTCCATGGTGCTGGACAGCGTACCGACCACAGCCATTTGTTCGGCAAAGCTAACGCCGGCCTGGGTCGCGATCGCCCCTACTTCCTTGAAGGCGTCTTTCAACTGGGCACCATCGGTACGGAACAGCTTCACCGCCAGCGCGGTCTGGCCGGTCAGTTGCTCGGCCCATTGCACCCGGCCCATCTTGTCTGCCTGGGACTTGAACAGGTTGTACATGGTGCCCAGATACGCGCCGGTCGTTTCGGCGTCGGATTTGGTGACCTTGGCCAACAGGTTGCTGGCACTGGTGATGGTGGCCAGCTGGCCGCCGACCAGGCCCTTGATCGCGCCATCGATGACGCGTGACGACGCCACGAACTCGGCTGCACTGGTGGCGTAGGTGATCGAGAATTCGAGGGCCGTCCGGTTCAGCGACGCCAGCGCGTCTTCAGTGGTGCCCAAGGCGCGCATGTCGCCCAGCGCCCGGTTCACTTCCAGCGCCGGTTCCAGTGATTCGGTGATGGCCTTGCCCGCCCCCACCATGCCGGCCAGGCCTGCACCCATCTGAATGATGTTCTGCTGGCTCTTGGCGGCGAGGTCGCTAAAGCTGGTTTTCACCTTGCCCAACGGGGCACTGACCTTGTCGGTCAGTTTCAGGATGAAAGCCAGGCGGGCGGAACGGTCGGCCATCAGGGTTATCCGTTAAAGGCAGTGGAAATGCCGTTGGCGACGGCAATTTCCATGCGTCTCCAGTGTTCGTCTTCAAGCCACTTGGCGGTGCCCATGCTTTCGATCGTGGGCTCAGCGCCAGGCAGCCAGCGTTGGGTCAGGGCCAGCAACTGGCCCAGCCCGTCCTGGGTCAGGCCTTCGGCATGTTCGAGGGCTTTTTTACGATCACTTCAACGTCCGGCGAATACTCTTCAAGCAACGCACCGGCCAGGGTCATGGTGGTGATCGGGTTTTCCAGCAGCGCTTTCAGTGCGGCCTTGTCTTCGTCCTTGACGGTGCCCATCAGCAGGTTGTGGGCCGGCGCGACCTTGTTGGCCTGTGTGGTGGCGTTGAAGTACTTGGTGATCACCTGCGGTGTCAGGTTGAAGGTGAATTCCTTGTCGCCACGTTCCAGGGTGATGCTGCGGTTTACTTCGCTCATGTCGGTGTTTCCGTAAGGTTGAGTTGCAAAGGGTCAGGGTTGTGCCGGCGTGCGTTGCACGACCTGGCGGATGTAGTCCTGCAGGCCGAGGATCATTTGCCGACTTAAGGCGAGCTGATCTCGGAGGGTGAAATAATCAGGTCGAGCGTCTGCTGCGAGTTCGGCGCTGCCTGCATCAGCCAGGCCGGCGGTGCCGGGGGCACCGGGCATTGCGGGGCAGACGGCTTTGATGCGCAGCCGGTAACTGCCATCAGCAACAGCAAGCTGCAGAGTGTTGATTTGAGCGCGGGCACGGTTCAGTTCCTCGGTGTGGTGGGTGTCGAGCTGGTCCCGCGCTTCCAGCTGATCGCGGGCCAGGCGCGCCGCCTCTCGCTCGGTGTGCAGTTCTGCAGTGGCGTCGACCAGCTCAGCGCGGGCAGCGACGAGCTGGTTGCCCTGGTACTCAAAAGCGCCCCAGGTCAGCAGACCGACCACCAGCAAAAACAGGGCAAGGCGCAGCGGGCTGATGGTCATTGCAGGCACAGCCTCATTTCGGCCAGCCGGCGGTTGTGCAGGCCACGAACGAAGGTCTTACGGCCATCGGCACCGGTCACATAGGCCCACACCGGCGTCGTGCCGTCGGAAGCCCAGGCCAACGCTTTGCAGCCCTCGGCAATGCGGCCCGCATTTATCAGGCCCACGGCACGGCTCGCGCACGTCGTCGGCACGCCGAAGTTGTGGCCATGGCTGCTCAAGGCGTCGAACGTGTTCTGCCCGATCGCCTGATTGGTCAGGCAGTCGGCCAGGCTCAACTGCCCCTTGGCGATGACCAGGCCTTCCACCTCGGCGCAGCGCGCATCCGACCAATATTCACCGACCACCACTGGATCCGGGCTGGTGTGCCTGGTGATGCCTTTGCAGACCGTGGGCAAACCACTGGCCAGCTTGTCGGCGTACACCACGTTCTGGCCGTTGCCTTCCCAAGTGCCCAGGAAGGCGGTCAACGAGGCGCTGCAGAGCAGCAGCACCCCTGCGGTGATCTTGACCCGCAGGCTCATGGCTTGACCCTCCAGTCCCGCAGCATCTGGCGGTACTTGGGGATCAGCAGCAGGATCTGCAGCACCATGTAAAACGCAGTCAGCATGTAGGCCACGGCGGACCAGTCAACGGCACCGGTCGCACCGGTGGCGGCGACGCCGATAGCGGGCGACGCCTTCACCAACGCAATGGCGGTGTCCTGAGCAGCTTGATTGGTGCTCATCAGCGAAGTCCTTTTTCGGTCAGGGTTTGGCAAGGCACGCAACGGGTCATGCCGCCTAACGCCTGGCGCGCCGGCGGGATCTCCTTGTCGCAGTCCTGGCAATGAGTGAGGCTCGGCCCGCTCGCTCGCGGCTTGGCCAACTGGGCCGCAATGGCCTGGTCGCGTTGTCGCTGCTCCAGAGCCTGCGCACGATCGAACGGGCAGACCATTACGTCAGGCCCTCGATCTCAGCAGCAGCCAGGTACGGCACGCCGTTGATCTTGATAAAGTCCGGACTGGTGACGTCGAACGGCACCTTGTGGGTGTTCTTCGCGCCGCCTTTGGGATCGATGCTCAGCAGGCTGGACACGCGAACCTTGCAGCCGAACGCCTCGATGCGCAGTTCCTCTTCGCCGGCCTTGGCGAAGAACACGATGTCGAACGGCTCCAGCTCGCGGAAACTGCCCGCAGTCTTGGCCTGCTCGATCAGCAGATTGAAGTTGGTTGTGTCCAGCTCCAGTTCGCCGGCTGCAGCGACATCGCCGTCGACGTGCCCGTTGGGCACGCCCTTGGTCTGGGCCACGGTGCTGTTATCCGTGATGTCGATGGTGCCGGCCTCGACGTGAACGAGCAGATCGCCCAGGTTCACGTCGAAGTTCTTACCGCCAATTTTTGCGGCCATGGGTTACTCCGAATCCGTAACGGAAAGGTCCAGCGCGATGTTCGCGGTCAGGTCTTTCGGGCAGTTGAGGGGGCGCAGCTTGATGTGAGCCACGACAGATTTTTTGCTCGTCCAGGTCAGCACGATGTTGTCGTCCTTGGGCTGCTCGATCTCGCCTGGAAACACCTGGCCGGCGAATTTGGTGGACTTGGCCATCGCGCGCAGCGGGGCCATCAGCTTGGAAGTAGTGGTCGCCATGCTGTTGGCCGAGCTGTTCAGGGTCCGATCGCCCACGTAGCGGATCAGCAGAGCGCGCACGCGGCGGGCTGCCTTGTCGACGACCCGCAGGTTCTCGATCACCTGAAAGTCACTGCCGGGGGTGTCCAGCATGTTGCCGTCGCCCCAGTAGGTGCCCGGATAGTCCGGGTACGTCTGCGGCACAGAAAGACGCGCTGCGTCGAGCTGCGAAAGCACCGCGGTGCTCAGCGGGATGCCGTCCATGTCTTTGGGTTCAGCGCCCAGACCCAGGACTGCGCCGGTGGCAACGCGCATCGGCGTGTCGGCAATGCTCACGGCGGCATTGGCCAGTCGACCGGCCAGCACGCCCAGGTTATTGCCGTGCAGTTGCGGTACCGGCAGAACCCGAGGCGCAACCAGGCCGTCGACGATGGCTTTCTGCTCGACAACGTAAGCGCTCCAGCTCAACTGCGGAGCAACGCCGGCAGTAGCGGCCATGACGAAGACGCGGCGGCCCAGCTTGTTGCTCAGGTCATTGGCTGCAACGTGCATCGCTGACAGCTCGGTCTGAGTAGTCACCGGATTGACGATCACCACCGCTTCGAAGGAATAACTGCGGGTCGCGCTCTCAAGCGCCTGTTGCCAGGTGGTTTCGCCTGCGATCGGAGCGGCGATGCAGGCCCAGCGATCGCCGCCGTTGCTGCGCGCCGCCAGGATCTGGCTTTTCAGGTCGCTGTCCGCAACGCCCAGCTGGACGTCCAGATCACTTTGGGTGTCCAACGGGACCAGCTTGCCGACGTTCTTGGCAGCGGGACCGATGAACAGGAAATAGCGTTCGATCTCGCTCACGGCACCCTGGCCGAGGTTGAGATTGTTAACGCTGACTTTGCCGAGTGCCATAAAGCGGTGCCTCGTTAGCGGGGTGAATTAAGGATTTGTTGCAGCACCAGGTTCACCAGTTGGCTGGTTTCGCTGTCGCTGGCACCGAGGAACTGACGCGCAGGCAGCTGGATGTTCCAGCTTTGCGCACCGGTGGATTCGGCTCGTTCGTCGTCCAGGACGCGGATCAGCAATCCCGCTCTGGCGTAGTTCAGGTGTTGCTGGATCCACGCCACAGATGGGCGGGTCAGGGTCTTTTTGCCTTCCTGACGGGTCTTGAAACCCAGACGGCGCAGGCTCTTGGCCTGTTTTTCGGTAGCGGCAGTGCCCGGCGGAACCTTGTTCCACTGGCGCATCTGTGCGGCGGTGCGCCGCTCGGACACGCCGTTGTGTTGCTGCGAGGCAACCCAGCGGGTCAGCGTGTTGCGCCAGCCCAGTTCGGCTTCAGTACCGGTCAGGCGAGTGACATCGAGCAGCTTGCCCAGGCCGGTTTCCATCTTCTTCTTGCCCTTGGACGTGTCCTTGCGGGCAGCGAACGGGGTTCCATTCAGGTTCTGCTGGTTGCGGATCCGCTGCCGGCTCAGACTGCGCACGCGCTTGGCCACGTTGTTCAACAGACGTCTGCGCTTGGGCGTCGGAAGCTCCATCAAAGCCAGCAGGTCCTGTGCTTCGAGCATGCCGCGAATGTCCAGATCAAAGGCCATGACCGGTCACCTCGCCGCTCTCAGCTACCCACAGTTCGAACGGCACGAACGACCAGGTATTGCCGAACGCCTCGATCTCGCCGGCAGGGTCCTCGGCCAGGTACTGCGCTTCGGTGAACTGCAGCTTGATGTCGACGTCGGCCAGGTCGTTGTCGAGCATGACCACGTCGAACACCACGTTTGGCAGACCGTCGCGGTCCTGGTCGTGGGTTTCCAGCCAGCTGCCTACCAGGGCAAACAGGCGCGCCGGGTGATCCGCGAACCGCTCGATCGAGATGGTCGCGCCGTAATTCATGTCACCCATGTGCATGCCTTGGGTGTCAGGTTTCCAGACCAGCTCGACCTGCACCTGGTCGGTCCAGCTGTCGAGCTGCTCAGGGGCGACCAATTGGCGCTCGAGCAGGTAGGCGGTCAACGCCTTGAGCTTGATCACAGGAGCGCCGCCGTGATGCGGCCACGGCCCTGGAGCGAGCGCACCGCAGCCTGGCTGAAAGCGAGGAAGGTTTCGGAACGCTCTGGGAGCTCTTTGCCGATGTTCTCGGCACTCTCGCGGCGATTGACCGTGGCAAACTGGGTCAGCAAGCTGGCTTTGGCGCGGCTGTAGACGGCGCGCTTATAGGTCGCCGCTTGAAAGGTGCGCTCTGGCAGGATGGTGGTGTCTGCGGATTCAACGTTGGACACGCCAGCGCCCTGCCAGCGCGCTTTTAACTTGGCCAGGTCGGTATTGACCTCGACCATGGCCGTGGTCAGGTCGGCAGCCAGCATCTCTACCAGGTACTCCGCCGGCAGGCGGTAACCTTTCTGGAACTCGGTCACAGAGAGGTCGGGCCAAAAGCCGTCGTTCTCGATCACTTGTTCCACAAAGGTGGTGGGCTTCCCGGAAAAGCTCATTGCTGGCCGCTCAAATAGGGGCGGGAAAACTGTTTCAGTGGGTCAGGGCCATAAATGGTTGGCTCACATCCACAGTTTCTCGCCGGGGGGGGGGGGTCGGTTTATTCGTTGCCGTTGCCGGCGTTTTCGTTGGCTTGGGCTTGCGCCTTGGCCAGTGCCTTGCGGCAGTCAGAAAGACGTGTCCCTACGCCGATGCTTTCGTAGAGCTGTTCGGCCCGTTCGAAGTGGTGGATCGCTACAGGCCAGTCCTTGCGATGCAGCGCGATCATTCCCAACAACTTGTGGTAGCGCGCCGGAATGCGCTCATACAGCTGCCATTCGCCATCCACACGGGGCAGCAAGTTGGAGACGTAAGGTTCAGGGCTGCGCCTGGCCTTGAATTCCGCCTCGGCCCAATCGATCACCTCGTCTGCAACAAAGGTCGGAATGTCACGGTTGAAGCGCTCAGGCAGTGCCTGCCCTTGAGACATGGCGAAATCGGCCAGCTCCAGGCCCTGGGTAAACTGCTCGGTGTCGAACAGCCAAATCAGGACGTACACCAACACAGAGTTCGGGAAATTCAATTCCGAATCGCGATACCGCTGTACGTACTCCAGGTATTTGGGCAGCAGCTCGTCACGCTTGAGCAACTGGCGCAGCGAGTGGCTGTTGATCGCGCTGATGCGCTCCAGATCGCCCGCCAGCGCGTCTTCCATCAACTTCAAGTGCTTGCGTGCATTGGCAGGGCTGGACATCGCGGTGTCCGCCGAATAAGCCACTGGGGCACTGGCGATCGCAGCCGCTGGGCCTTCTGCGATCAAGCGGCGTTTATGCGCCAGTGCCAGGCTCATGCTTTCACCAGTTCGACGTTTTCGGTCATGGAGAACTTTTCCAGCTGCTCGATCACATAGCCTTCGTTACGGCTGTTGTAATCCTCAACGCGGGAGCGCTTCGGGTTATCAACGGTCTGCTTTCGCCAGCTGGAGTCCTGGAAGTAGATCGACAGGTTGTCGAAGCTGGTAACCACCACGGCGTTGACCGGGAAGAACGGCGCGGCGAAGCTCGGCAGACCGCCGTAGGTCGCGATGACCTGCGCAAGTTCGATGCGCTCTTTCTCGGTAGGCACGTCACCCTGCTTGGAATAAAGCTTGGCCTTGTCGTGAGCCAGCAGGTCACTGCCGATGATCGCAATCAGGTCGCCGCCGTCACGAACGCGCTCGTCCACCATCTGCTTGGTGTCATGCACCAGAGCATCAAGGTTGGCGTAGTCGCCACCTTCGCCCAGGGTAATTTTGCCGGCTGCCAAGCCCTGGCTAAGCACCTGCTCAGGGATCTGCTCGCGAGCAATTTGCAGCCAGCCCTTGTTCACGTCCTGCAGCATCGGGAAAGCGTCAATGTCGGTCTGCGCAGCGGCATGGGTGCCGTGGAAGCCGATCATCAAACGGTCCAGTGCGATCTGCTTTTGCACGGCAGCTGCATAGCGCTGCTGGAAGTCCGGGAACTTGGCCCAGGCGTCGATCTTCGCGTAAGGCAGGCTGACGTCGGACTCGGTGGAGAACAGCTCATAGCTGTCGTCATCCAGCGCCGAAGCATCCTTGGCTTCGCGATCCTTGGTCTTGGTGTTGGTGCGGCCCGTCACAGGACCCGACACGCCGAGGAACACCTTCTCACCTTTGATCTCGGTCACGGGGATGACGTTGATGCGCTGCAGGAAATCGGACTTGTGGGTGATCGCCTCGTTGAGTTCCTGGGCAATCGAGGGCTCGACGCTAAACGTCTTGCTAACCAGCTCGACACCATAGGACTCAGCCAGGGAAACCTGCAGGGCCGCGAACATTTTTGCGCCGAAGGCGCTCAGAGACCTGGCCATGTCAGAGTACCCGCTTCGGTTTAGGGTCAGCGGCACCGGTGGTGCGTGACAGGTGGCGGCCTTCCGGCTTGTCCAGCAACGCGCTGAATTGCGCCTGCAGCTTGTTCATGCCGGCCAGCACTGCAGCGTTGGACGAGCCCTTGCGGCTCAACTGCTTTTCGTCTTCGGCGGTGGCCACGATGTCATCGACCGCCGTCTGTACGTCGTCGATCGGGGCCTGGTCGGGTGCCGGCGGTGCCTCTGCAAAACTGTCAATCAGCGCCTGAATGCCGGCAGTGACGATCAGTTGCTGTTCGATCAAGGCCTGCAGCGCTTTGGCTGTAGCTTCATCCATTGGGGGTTTGCTCTCGGTAGGGGTTTGCGGGGTGGTTTCGGCTGGCACCTCTTCAATGCCAAAGCGCTTGAACAGGCCGGTGAACATGCTGAACAGCTTGGCCACCTCGCCCTGCGGTTCGTCTTCACCAATCGAACCCAGCGGGACGGCAGCCGCGTAATGCACGCGCTTGCCGGGGTTGCCGGGGTTGCGGGAGAAGTAGAGTTCTTGAGTGCCCAGGCTCGCCGGCTCGTCGGTGACAGCTAGGCCGGTCAGGTAAGCCCTGCCAGTGCCAGCGAAGTCGGGCATGATCTCGATGCTGGTGAAGAGCTTTTCGCCTTGGTCGTTGAGCCACAGCAGCTTTTGGTTGGGCTTCAATTGCGCTTCCAGCGCGACTTGGCCGGGGGCCAGACCCTCGACGTCCTCGATCAGGCGCACGGCAAACACGGTGCCGTAAGAGCCTGGCCAGCGGTCATGTTCGGACCAGATGGTGGCCGTGTAAGTAGTAGTGCTGTACGTCTCGGCGATGTCGCGCAGTTCCTGGGGGGTGATGACGCGCCCATCGACGGTAGGACCGCTGGTGGCGACGCGTTTCCAGAAGCTGACAAGGGAACGGGGCATGGTAGGAACTGCGCTCATCGGTGAGTTGAGGCCCCAAGATAGGGAGCCGCAGCGCCTCCAACAAACGGTTTACTTTCGCGCTTCTCCTATATTTGATTTATAGGAGAAACACGGATTTTAACTGCACGTTTTCCGCGTTTTCGCCGCATAGACTGCGGCCCATGTACTACTCAACCGAAGTCAAAGAAGCCGCCAAACGCCTGTTTCTACGCCGTCACAAGGCCAAGGAAATTCAGGCGCAGTTGAACCTGCCCAACATCCGGATCGTGTACCACTGGATCCGCGTTGGTGGCTGGGAAGACATGCTGACGGATGAAGAACCGCTGACCGCCGTCAGCCGGCGTATCACCTTGCTTCTAGAGAAAGCCGACTCACTGAGCAAGGGCGAGCTGGACGAACTGGACCGGTTGACGACCGTTCGCGAACGCCTGGTTAAGCAGTGTGTAAAGCCGGTGGTTGCGCCGGTTCGTGATGACCAGGGCGACGATGGCCATCGCCGCGATGATCAACGCGGTGAGCGTCGGGAGCGTGGCAAGCGCGACGGCAAGAAGCGGGAAAAGAAGGTCAAGAACGACGTAAGCGAGCTGCGCGAAGTGGACTTTCTCGACAAGTTCATCAGCAAAATGTACGGCTACCAGAAAGAGCTGTTCGCCGCGAAACAGAACCCGCTGACCGCCAGGATCCGGAACATCCTCAAAAGCCGCCAGGTGGGCCTGACCTACTACTTCGCCGGCGAAGCTTTCATGGACGCGGTGCTGACCGGCGATAACCAGGTGTTCCTGTCGGCCAGCCGCGCCCAGTCCGAGATTTTCCGCAGCTACATCATCGCCTTTGCCCAGGCGTGGTTTGGCCTGGAGCTGACCGGCAACCCGATCGTACTCAGCAAGGACGGCAAGCCTTGGGCCGAGCTGCGCTTTCTCAGTACCAACAGCAGTACTGCGCAGGGTCACCATGGCCATGTGTACGTTGACGAATATTTCTGGATCCGCGACTTCGAGAAACTGAACACCGTGGCGAGCGCCATGGCGACCCATAAGAAGTGGCGCAAAACCTATTTCTCCACGCCCAGCGCCGTATCGCACCAGGCGTACCCGTTCTGGCAGGGTGAGAAATTCCGCAACAGCAAACGCAAGGCGGCTAAAGATCCCTGGCCGAGCGACAAACAGATCTCTGCCGGCGCGCTGTGTCCGGACGGTCAGTGGCGCAAGGTCATCACCATCCTGGACGCCATCGCCGGCGGCTGCGATCTGTTCGACCTCGAGCAGCTGCAGCTGGAGTACGACGACGACAAGTTCCAGCAGCTGTTCATGTGCAAATTCATCGACAGCAGCCAGAGCGCTTTTTCCCTGGCAGATCTGGAACGCTGCTATTCGGACTTGTCTTTGTGGGCAGACTTCGACCCGGACGATCCGCGCCCGTATGGCAATAGCCCGGTCTGGATCGGTTACGACCCGAGCCGGACACGCGACGATGCGACGTGTGTGGTCATCGCACCGCCACTGGAGAACGGCGGCAAGTTCCGGATCCTGGAGAAGCACAGCTGGCGTGGTCACTCATTCAAGTACCAGGCCGAGCAGGTCAAGAAGCTGACCGAGCGATTCAACGTTCAGCACATCGGGATCGACACGACAGGCATCGGCTACGGAGTCTTCGACCTGGTCCGCGACTTCTACCCGCGTGCGACCTCGATCCACTACAGCCTGGAAACCAAGAACCTATTGGTACTCAAGGCGCAGGACACCATCCAGGGCAGCCGCATCGAATGGGACGCCGGCTGGAACGATATCGCCCAGGCCTTCCTGACAATCAAGCGCGGCACAACCGCCAGCGGCCAGGTGACCTACAGCGCGTCGCGAACCGACGCGACCGGTCACGCGGACGTGGCCTGGGCGGTCATGCACGCCCTGCAGTACGAACCCCTCAACACGGACAAAAAGCGGCGCAGTCGCTACGCACTCACTGGATCAACTTCCCATGGCAAAACCCAAAACCCTGCAGCAGGAAAAACCGGCGCAACGGCCCATGCGTGCATTCACATTTGGTGCGCCGGAATCCGTACTGACCGACAACATCGCGCAGTACCTGGGCGTGTTCGCCAGCGACGACGGTCGCATCTTCACGCCGCCAGTCTCACGCAGGGGGCTGGCCAAGCTGCTCAAGGCCAACGCACACCACGGCGCGATACCAGGGTTCAAACGCAATCTGCTGCTGCGTGAGTTCATCCCTTCAGCCGGCCTTTCAGTGGCCGATATGAGTCGGGCTGCGCTGGACTTCATGGTGTTTGGCGAAGCGTACTTCTACCGGGTACCCAATATGCTCGGCCAGATCTTGGAGCTGCGACACCTGCCTGCCATCAACATGCGGGTGAAGGTCGACGGTGGGTTCATCCAGTTGGAGCAGAACGGGCGGGAAACGGAGTTCGACGCGGAAGAGATCGAGCACGTCCTCAACTACGACGTCGAACAGAACATTTACGGCGTGCCTGAGTACCTGGGCGGTCTGCAGGCACTGCTGCTCAACGAGGCAGCAACACTGTTTCGCCGGCGTTACTACAGCAACGGCGCGCATGCGGGATACATCTTCTACACCAACGACCCGAACCTGACCGAAGAGGACGAAGACGAGCTACGTGCCCAGATCACGGCCAGCAAAGGCGTGGGCAACTTCCGATCGATGTTCGTCAACATTCCGGGCGGTTCCGAGAAGGCCATCCAGATCATCCCGGTGGGTGACTTCCAGGCCAAGGACGAACTGGAGAAGGTGAAGAACATCACGCGCAATGACGTGATCGCGGCCTGGCGAATGAACCCTGCCCTGGCCGGGATAATCCCGGAAAACAGCGGCGGATTCGGCGACATCGAGAAGATTGATCGCGTTTACACCAGCAACGAGATCAGGCCGATCTGTCAGCTGTTTGACCAGGCAAATGAGACGCTGCGCGAGGACAGGCGGTTTGCATGGAAGCCCATCGAACCCGCATTAGAAACCACTGTATAAAACATCAACACGCTGACTAAAAAACACCAAAACATGGCACAATGACGCCATTGGAAAATCGCCCTGGGAGGGACTCATGAGGATCTATTGCACATCGTGCGGACACAAGGGGCGGATCGGCTCCCGAGAAGAGGTTACAACGCAATACGTAAAGCTCTACTGCCAGTGTCTCGACGCAACGTGCGGACATACGTGGGTCGCTAACTTGACGTTTTCGCACACACTGCGAGAGTCGGCTCGCAAGATTGATTCGTTGTTGCTTGAACGACTGAGAGGCCTGCCGATTGCACAGCAAAAAGAGCTGTTCGACCAGCTGGGACAACAAGCAGGAATCTAAACCCTCCCCTGCCTTTCCCAGGGCATACACGTAACTTGATCCACCCCCCCCACCATGCCTGCTCCGCAGGCATATAAGCCGCCAACACAATCTGAAGTGAAACCTCACAACCCTGCGCGGCGGAACCCGCGCAGCGGCCGGTAGTCCGACAAATCCGAACCCAGAAATCTCAGCAGCGCCGCCCGATCGCGCCCGCGACCCCCGCTCGCAAATTTCGATTGCACCTCGGCGCGCCCGATTACCGCTTTTGACGCCCGCTGGATCCACGGCACTGTGTGCCGGGTATCCAGCATTGGGTGCAGGGCACTGCCCTGCCGCTGGTGCGGGCGCGCAGCCCGCGACTCTCTGGAGAATTGAGCGAAGCGAGCTGAGCCCTTGGGCGAAGGCATCATCAAGTACCCAACATGGAAGGCTTGTGGACACCTCGGAAGCCTCTTTTTATACCCATCGGGGGGGCTGAGGGGGGTATAAAATTCCATTTAATTCAAAGGCCTTCCGGTTGCCCCGCTCTCGCGCCGGCGGCGCAGAAAAATCGCGCTGTAAACCGGACGTACGCATGGCGGATTGCCGCTATGGTGATGCGCGGCTGAAGGTTGGGTGCTGAGGTAGGGGGGTTTTTCGACTGCCAGACGTAGCCTGGCCTCGCAGGGGTTGCGATCGCTTCTGGGGGTTAGGTGTCTTTCTTGACCTGGACATTGCGCAGTAAGCGCGCCATGGATTCGTTCACTCCACCAGGCCTGCTGTCGGGCTCCTGGGGAGCCTTGGCGCGACTAGGTGAGTCGCCCTGCTCTGGCGTCTCGCCCTGGCTGTGAGCCACCTTGCGTGCCTCACTACGTTCCCAGTTGGTACGTGACTGCTCGCGCCGCAAGGCCTCCAGGGAGGCCTTCTCTTGGCGCGCCAGGCGAAGCCCGCTGATGTCGCGCAGCTCCTTTTCACGCTTCTTCAGAGCTGCCTTCTTCGCCCTGAACCATAGGTACCGCACGCCGAGGTCAGCAAAAAACTTCTCAGTGAATCGCACTAGAACACGTGTACGCACCAGGTTAAGTCCGGCTTCGTCCTTTTCGTCCAAGCGGATCTTCTCGACACGCCGGTACACATAGTCAGCCAGCTCCATGCTGTGCAGCAGACGGTTGAAGGACGCTGCAGAGACGCCGCTGTCCTCTGCGACACCGCATTGGGTGTTGAGGAAGAACTGCCCACGTTCGACGTCGAGCCACCCCATAACGCCTGTAGCCAGATCCAGACGCAACAACATCTGCTCGGCAACCTTGGCCAGCGCATCGAATTTTTCGGAGCGTGTGCGGCGGCCACCATGGATGGTGTCCAGATCGCGCAGGTATGTGCCGCGCAGGTCACCGATTTGGCTTAGGCGCTTGAATGCCATACGCAGTAGGGGGTTTTTGAGCTGCTGGCCAGTAAGCCGGCGCGGGGCAGAATACCGTGGTGCTCGGGCCGGCGATCGCAGAGCCGCGTGGGGATCTTTCTTGTCGCGATGCACAGCAGTAGGCCGACCCTTTTTAGGGCCGACCTTTCGGTCGCTCGTTCGCGAGTTGATGTCCTTATCCGGCTGAGTCACAGGCGCTAGTTCACCTGTTGCAGGATGGGTTTCTGGTACTGCTCAAGCAGCACATCCTCGGCACGCGAGCGTAGTTCGCAGCACCGCGCTTCGACCGATCGGAGCTTATCGACGAAGCTAGGAAGCTTCTCGACGTCTTGGAAGTCGATGTTACCGTCTGCAAGGATCTCGCTGCCCAGGGCAACAGTGTCGCCCAGTCGCGCCACTAGCTGGCCGAACGCTCCCAGCGAGTTGCCTTCATTGTCCTGCTCACGCGCACCAGTCAGGCCGTGACGGCTGGCCAGTTCGTTGATGCAATCGTCTTTGAAGTCGCCATCAAGAGCCTCTACCCAAGCCTCTTCCAGCCAGCACGGTAGATCTACCTCACCATTGAGCCAGCGGCCAACTCGACGCAACCAGGCCCCTGATGCTCTCAGAAACGCGGGGGCGTCGTTGCTCTTGGCCAACTCGTCGAAATCCGGCACGTCCTTGCTGACAGCCTTGTCTGGAACGATGCGATGCAGATTGCTGCTCAGCACCTGGGCAAAGTCGTCCTGGCTGAAACCGGTGCGCGCGATCATCTCGGCAGCATGGGCAACCAGCACCTGGTCACGGGAGGTGGACATCTGTCCTGAACTGGACGTGTTCATGCAAGGCTACTGCTTTTAGCCTGCTGAAGCTCCAGATCATCTGGAGCTATCGAAGGGAACGGACGCACCTCTTGAGCTATGCATGAACCGTCAGTATCCACGGACACTTCGATGTTCCTGCGAGCTTTAAGCGCCTTAGCAATGGATGCAGGTTTGCAGCCCAAAGCGCGAGCAACCCGGGCTTGCCCAATCTTCGTGACAAAGTCACTCAACGAAATTCTTTCCACGGCATATACCTAAAGGAGCAATGAACGCACAGATATTAGCCTATGGCTCTTACATACACAACATAAATATGCCATAGGCTTACTCATTAAACGCATTATGAGAGCCAACGGCTTGTCTACAATCGTTAGCCTACGGCTTATAATTTGTTAATGGCATACATAAAAAAACCCTTGTCCGACACCCTCATGGCCGAAAGCAAAGCAGCAAATGCTTTGTTCCTTTCGAAGAAGAACGCGCTGAAACTCACTCAGCGAAAGCTTGCAGAGGCAGCAGGAATCACTCCCGCGTCGGTCAACCAGTACCTAAGGGGTATAAATCCACTGAATGCTCGATTTGCTGCTGTCTTGGCAAAAATGCTGGAGGAGCCGATCGAGAGTTTCAGCCCACGGCTCGCGACTGAAATTTCCGAGATGGCGAACGTAGGCCCTATGACCCAGCCTCGTAGAGAGGCCACCGAGTACCCTCTGATAACTTGGGTTGATGCTGGTCAGGGGATAGAATCGTCTGCCAGCTACCCTACTGGCATCTCTGACGAGTGGCTCAGCTCCACCGAGAGCGCTGGCCCAAAGGGCTACTGGCTGAGGGTCAAGGGCAAGTCGATGACCTCCGATACCCCACCTACATTTCCAGAGGGAACCCCGATATTGATCCGCCCGGAGGGCTTCGATCTCATCAGTGGCAAATTCTATGTCGCCCGCAACACCGTCAGCGGGGAGACTACATTCAAACAGTTTGTGATGGACGCGGGTGTTGGTTACCTGGTGCCGCTTAACCCCAGCTATCAACCAGTTGTGTTGGATGACGGCTGGGAAATTATCGGTCGAGCAATCGACGCAAAGATAACAGGCATGTGAGAGTAATAATCTGATGTTGATCTCCCAGGTACCACGTCATGACTCACCTCACGTACTGGATTTCTGCAGTTCAATAGTCAAGGGCCAGCCCCCCATCGTCGTCCCTCATGAACCGTTGGACGGCGAGCCAATCGGTGAAAGTTTCGACACTGTCCCAAAGCATATCGTTGCTCATAACGGAAAACAGCTTAATGGCTGGGCCATCTGGCAAGTCGCTGATCTTTACATCGAAGCTGAGTTTCACGCTGTTTGGCAAGATACTGATGGGGCATTGATCGACCTCACACCCCACTGGACGACACATGAGTCCATCTTGTTCCTCCCTGAGCCTGGCCGTGAATATGGAAGAAGAAACATTGATGGCGTGAGACGCGCCCTCACGGATGACCTGGACGTGATTAGGTTTCTTCATCTCGCCAAAAAGCGGTTTGATATAATGAACGAGGGAGACTTGGCCTATCAGTTCGGGGATATCGAACTTCCCGCTCGCTCGCTTAGGGAGGTTCGGAAAGTATATAAGGAGATGATGCAGCTTCAGCACAGACTGACAATCCGCTACACGTAGCGTTGGCCCAACAGACCTAGCTTTGTATATAAACGTCTTCACAATCAGTCTCCTTCTCGAACATGGCTTGCATTTACCACTGCCCTTCCTGGAGGGGCGCTGTGTACCACAATGTGGCCCTGTCCGATCTTGAAGTTCTTGATCACCGCGACGCACACGTTCCAGGCTTCACGTGCCACCGCATCGCCAGATTCCACCACGTTGCCCTGGTCGTCGATGATTGCCAGGCGCGCAGGTCGACCATCCGCTGTAGTGAATTTGTAGCCGCTGGTGACATTGGCAGCGATACGGCCGTTTTCCAGGGTGCCTGTCTCTGGGATACCAATCATGGCCGTGTTCCTTGTTCAAGTGGGTCTGTGTATTTGTTTACGATCAGCGCGATGGTGTTTGCGTGCGATGACCGATCAATCTGGGCGCTGTCGATTGCTGACCAGTTTTCGGACCGAATCGCAGCATCGATTTCCACGTTTGCGTTTCTCCAACCAGACACGCTGCGGGAAAGCATCCGTATGTCTTGCTCTGAAAATTCGAGAGTCATAGTCATGCTTCCTCAAGCGGTCACGTAGCCGGCGGTAGTTTTTCGCAGTTCGCCCAGAGCAAGCGCTGCACGAAATAGCTTCATCGCTCGTCGATTCCCGACCCGAGCTGCAGCAGTGAAGTCACGCAGCGATATCGGCGTGCCTGGCTGAGCTTTTCGTGTGATGTCGAGCAACGTCTTCATCAACGCCCCGTCCGGTGATCCGAATAGATCCTGCTGCTCGCCAGATGCTGGATGTTCTGGATCTGTTGTCGTTGTTGTCGTAATCGTTGTCGGTGTCGTCGTCATAGTTGCCGGTGTTGTCGAGGCCGTCCTCTCTGCAGACGAGGGCTCGGACAGGCCGCCAACCCGAAGTGCAGATCCAATCAGAGCGGGCACCGCTTCCAGGGCGATCGCAAATCCGGCGCACAGCAATATCGCTAGAACCTCAGGCAGCCCAACGGATGCAGTCGGCCTAGCACGCAGCTCTGTCAGTTCTACCGACGCACGATCGAGCCGATGTAGCACCTGCTCCCGCTGACCGTCGATCCGTGCCAAGGCAGACGATTCAAGTTCTTGCGCCTTGCTGATGATGCCTCGCTCGCGCAGTTTCCGCGCCTGATCCCCGATTGAGCGAGCGTCTTTGTCCAAGGAATCGAGCTGTCGCAGCCCATCAGACCTTACCGTCTGAAGATCAACTATCCGTTGTTCAGCGAAAGCGGCGTACCGCGCCTGGCCCGAAACGATGGACGTCAGTAGTCGGTCATAGGTAGCCCATGCTGATACCGCTGCCAGTATTAGGGCCGATATGATCATCAGAATGGCATAGCTACGCTTACCGGCTGCCAGCATGCCCAGTGCGATCGGCCAGGCCAGGTACTTGTAGAGATCCAGAAGCACTGCTGCAGTAGCAAAAACTGCAGCCAGAAGTGGGTCAGCAATGAGCGTCGACATAGCGATGCCAACAGACAGAGCAGTGACACTGGAAAGCGCGATAGCAATCGCCAGCAGCAGCCAGCGAATCCGCTGGCAGATGAGGTGCTTAGGCATAGTTCATCCCCTGTTTGATCTGGCGGATCTGGGCATGTGCTGAGCACAACTCATCTCTCAGTCGTCGATTCTCGCTTTGAAGCGATGCGGCGGCAGCTGTCTGGCCTGACCTCCACCCCATCCAGTAAGGCAGAGCCATGGCGATCACCTGGCAAACAGTCAAGCCGCCCAATATCAAGAGGAGCTGAGCAGTCGTCATTGCCACTCCTTGATTTCGCGGACGAACGTGGAGAGCAGTTCATAGGCTTTATGAGGATCCGCGGGCATGAACATCGGAGCAGAGATCCCAGCACCACCCAGCAGGAACCTAAAATACGTCTGCTCTGAATTATCGTTGGCGGCTGTCAGTAAAAGCCGGAGGTCGTGCATTCCCGACTGGGGCAACAGATAGAGTCCACGGTGACTCGTTGCAGCATTACGCAACAGAAACTCAAGATCCCGATCAAAAACAGGCTGGGCCATCCGTTCGTAATGAGCGTTGGCCAACTCTTCAACGAAACCCTCCACTCTTTGAGCCGTGTCGTTCAGGAGCCCAACGGTGAGCGTGTTAACCGTCTCACCCAGCCTGACCTGTACAGCAACGTCAGAGCCGCATTGCTCAATGGTCAAATGGGCAAGGAGAACGCTCGGCGCATAGTTACAGACGAGAGATAGAGGGAAGATGCCGTTTTGTTTGACGTGCTCGGCCAGCTGCGCTCTGGCATCTGAACCGCCCCGGGTTTCTCGGAGACCCTTTTGTTTGAGTCATGCCACCTGGGCAGACTCGGTGAGTTGCTGATAATAGATTGCTTCTGCTTCGACCGGTGGAATATGACCGATTGGCTCCAGCAGGCGGCGGTGATTGAACCAGTCCACCCATTTCAGGGTTTCCAGCTCCACCGCCCCCCGTGTGGGCCAAGAGCGTCGATGAATCACTTCAGCCTTGTAAAGACCATTGATGGTCTCAGCCAAAGCATTGTCGTAAGAGTCACCGACACTCCCGACCGATGGCTCAATACCGGCTTCGACAAGACGCTCGGTATAGCGAATGGACACGTACTGCACGCCACGGTCACTGTGGTGAATGAGTCCACCCTGCTTGACTGGGCGACGGGCGTAAAGGGCTTGCTCCAGTGCATCGAGTACAAAATCGGTACGCGCTGAACTGGACACCTTCCAACCGACGATGAATCGGGCAAAGACATCAATGATGAAGGCCACGTAAACAAAACCCTGCCAGGTACTGACGTAGGTAAAGTCCGATACCCATAGGGCGTTCGGGCACTCAGCCACAAACTGACGGTTGACATGATCCTGCGGGCACGGCCTGGCTTGGTCGCTGACCGTCGTCTTGACGGGCTTGCCGCGTACCACGCCTTGCAGGCCCAGCTCTCCCATCAGACGTTGCACCGTACAGCGGGCGACTTGCAGTCCGTCACGCAGCAATTGTCGCCAGACCTTGCGCACGCCATATACCTGGAAGTGCTCATCCCAGACTCGCTGGATGTGCTCACCCAGTTCCTGGTCACGCTGCGCACGCGCTGACTGCTGGCTGGGGTCAGCCTGCTGAGCAGCGTACCGGTAGTACGTCGACGGGGCGATTGGCAACACCTTGCAAATCGGCTCGACCCCGTAAGACTGGCGGTTTTCATCAATAAACGTCTTCATCGTTTGAATGGGCGGTCGAGCTCCGCCTGGGCAAAATAGGCTGAGGCCTTACGCAAGATCTCGTTAGCTTGACGCAACTGACGGTTCTCACGCTCCAAGAGCTTGACTCGCTCACGTTCGACTGTGCTCAGCCCATCACGCTGGCCGCTGTTGCGCTCAGATTGGCGAACCCACAGCCGTAATGTCTCGGGCGTGCAGCCGATCTTGGGGGCAATGGCACTGATGGTGGCCCACTGCGACTCGTACTCAGGAAGGTGTTCGAAAACCATCCTGATGGCCCGCTCACGGACCTCTGGGGAATACTTCGGTAGTTTTTTCATCGCTCCATCCTCTCAAAGGTTGGAGTCTCCGAGAAACCCGGGGCGGTTCAATCAAACGAAAGGCTGAAAGTTGGGCGAATCATGCGGTAGACCTCCATGGCGATCAGGACAACACAAGAGCTGTCCAAAACTGATGGAGGGTACGTTAGCCTAAGGCTTATTATTCATCAAGCCTAAGGCTAACTAATTTTGCAAATAATTAGGCGGAGGCTGTCTGGCTGGCATGCTGGTTTGTCCATGCCAATCCTACGGAACCACATTCCAGCCGTGTCACCCGCACACTATCCTCAGTGTCCAGCTGGTCAAGCAAGCAATCCCAGTCGTCCAGCTTTTCACTTGATAGCCTGGAGATAATCGTCCGCCTTCGCGCCTGCGCTGCCGAGCTGTTCACCTGGCGATGAATGCGGCGTGCAAGTTGCTGAAATGTTGTATGCGATGGTTGAAGACCGCCGGTATAGACGCTACGAGACATAAAACCTCCTTGCTTATACTGTATATTAAAACAGTATATTGCAGCGACTCGCCAACCTACAAGATCAGTCCCAATCTTCGCTGGCCACCCACTCTCCTGATCGCCTGTTTATCTGCAGCAATCTGTGCTGACCCGTGCGGGAGATCAGTTGCACGTCGATAAACTTGCTCTTGCGGTCTTCGTCCCCCATGCCACGCATGTAAACGACGATCCGCTGAAAGGTGTCCATGACCAACTGGCGCACTTTTTCTCTGGCACTGTAGTCACCAGCGTTGACCAAAGCAGCCAGCTCGCCCCATTGTTCCTGCTGCTCTGGCTTGCCAGATCTTGAAGCTGCCGCCAATTCGTATTCAATGTTGATCACGTTTTTTTCAGCATCGAGCTTCTGGGCTTCCAGCTCGCGAGCTTTGCGTAAGAATGAGATTGGCGCTGGGCCGTCATCATCAGCCATCAGCGCGGCTGTTACTCTTTCAAGCTGCTCCGAAATTTTCTGCACTGTTGCCTGGGCACCTACCAGTTGATGGCGAAGACCTTGGCCCTCGTCACCCACCTGCATCAGCCGTTGCAGGTTGAGTCGGTCAGAACAGAAGTTCAGCAGTGCTTTCTCAATTGGTACGACACTGCAAGACCCACCTGAACCGCAGCCATCATTTTTACTGTAAGACACACACTGCAGGCGCCGGTGGCCATCAGCAAGTGTGCCGTCGGCACGAACGCGGCTCATATAGTTCTGGCCAATCACAGCAGTGCCACAATAGCCGCAATAGGTAAGACCTATACCTGTGATAATCCCAGGGATTTCACCTTTCATTCGACGCCGTAATCTTTGGCCGCTCATGTGCTGCAACTCTGCCCACTCTGTCTCCGACAGGAGGCGCGGGTAGTAACCCTCCAAAACAAACTCTTCGCCATTAATGGTAAGGCTCTTGGCTCCTCGCAGGGCCTTCAGCTTTATCAGGCGATAAATTTGTAGCGCAGTGATACCCACATCGCTATAGCTGAGCCCTTCATCGTGCAGGACACGAATCGCCCTAGCGGCACCCATCCCCTCCAGATACAGCTGCAGGGCTCGACGCACAGTGGCAACCCGCTTAGGAATGAACTCCCAGTCGGTGCCCGTCCATTTGAGCCACTGAGGATCCTTGCCGTTGCGGATCTGCCCCCGATAGGTGCCGGCCTGCCAGGCTTCGCACAATCGCCGGATCGAGGCCTTAACTCGCTTGCTCTTCGTGTCCGATTCTTCGTGAGCGCGAATCATGACCAGGAGTGAATAAACCAGGTCCATCGGTTGAGCCTTCAAACCGGCGCGGTTGTACTCACGGCCATCACTGGCGGTTACAACGGTAATGCCGGCATTGATAATCTGCGCAAGCTGGGCTTGGGCCTGGATCGGTTCTGCACGGCTCAAACGATCCAGGCCTTCTACGACCAGGACAGAACCGGATGCAATACGTCCTTCCTCGATCGCAACTAGGAAAACTCCCAGCGCACCCTGAGTGATGTGGCGTTGGTGATATGCGGACAAACCCTCGTCACGCATGGATAGCGATTCATCGAGAATCAGGCCTTTTTCAGCAGCCCACTTCTGAGCGTACTGTAACTGACGATCGGCACTACTGCCGGTGGACTGTCGAGGGTCTGAGAACCGCAAATAGCTGTATACTCGCGCACCGTTTTTAGCCATTAAAAATAGAAGCCCTGATGAGGATCATCCTATGATGACAGCAAAAGCCCCACGTGTAGGAATGATATCGTTAGGGTGCCCGAAGGCACTCGTTGATTCCGAACGCATCCTGACCCAGCTGCGCATGGAAGGTTACGAAGTCGTTGCGACCTACGAGGATGCCGACGTGGTCGTGGTCAATACCTGCGGCTTCATCGACACCGCCAAGGCCGAGTCGCTGGAAGTGATCGGCGAAGCAATCAAGGAAAACGGCAAGGTCATCGTGACCGGCTGCATGGGCGTTGACGCAAATGTCATTCGCGATGTGCACCCCAGCGTGCTGTCGGTGACCGGCCCGCAGCAGTACGAACAAGTGGTCAACGCAGTGCACGATGTCGTGCCGCCCCGCAAGGACCACAATCCGCTGATCGACCTGGTGCCACCGCAAGGAGTCAAGCTGACCCCGCGCCACTACGCGTATCTGAAAATTTCCGAAGGCTGCAACCATAGCTGCAGCTTCTGCATCATCCCGTCGATGCGCGGCAAGCTGGTCAGCCGTCCGGTTGGCGATGTACTGGATGAGGCCAAGCGTCTGGTCAAATCCGGCGTGAAGGAGCTGCTGGTTATTTCCCAGGACACCAGCGCCTATGGCGTTGACGTCAAATACCGCACCGGGTTCTGGGACGGCCAGCCGGTCAAGACCCGCATGACCGAGCTGTGCCAGGCGCTGGGTTCGATGGGCGTCTGGGTTCGCCTGCATTACGTTTACCCGTACCCGCACGTCGACGAACTGATTCCGCTGATGGCGGCCGGCAAGATCCTGCCGTACCTGGACATCCCGTTCCAGCACGCCAGCCCGAAAATCCTCAAGCTGATGAAGCGGCCAGCCTTTGAAGACAAGACACTGGCACGCATCAAGAACTGGCGCGAGCAGTGTCCTGATCTGATTATCCGCTCGACATTCATCGTCGGCTTTCCCGGTGAGACCGAAGAAGACTTCCAGTACCTGCTGGACTGGCTGACCGAAGCCCAACTGGACCGCGTCGGCTGCTTCCAGTATTCGCCGGTTGAAGGTGCTCCTGCCAATCTGCTGGATGCGGCCATCGTGCCGGATGACGTCAAGCAGGACCGCTGGGATCGCTTCATGGCTCATCAACAGGCAATCAGCGCTGCGCGCCTGCAAATGAAGATCGGCAAGGAAATCGAAGTACTGATCGACGAAGTCGATGATCGTGGCGCCGTAGGCCGCTGCTTCTTCGATGCTCCGGAAATCGACGGCAACGTGTTCATCGGTCTGGAAGAGGGCAGCACCGTTCAGCCAGGCGACAAGATCATGTGCCGCGTTACCGATGCTGACGAATACGACCTGTGGGCCGAGATGCTGTAAGCACAGCCCCTTGCCGTAACCGAAAGCCCTGCCCTTGAACCGGCAGGGCTTTTTCGTCTCTGGCCGTTGTCTATGCAAGACTGGCCGAAAGGAGAACGCGAGATGCGGTTATATACCCCGGACACCAACGATTACCCGGAGATGAGCGAGGTGTGGGAGCGCTCGGTGCGCGCCACCCATGACTTTCTACCGGACGCCTACATCATCAGGCTCAAGGGGTTGCTGACACAGTATCTGGACAGCGTGACGCTGTTCTGCACCCGGGATGAGCAGCTCAACATCACGGGCTTCGCGGGCGTGAACAAAAACCGACTGGATATTCTGTTCATCGACCCGAACCATCGCGGGAAAAAGCTGGGCACGCAGCTGCTGACCCACGCAATCGAGCACTTCGACATCCGTGAACTGGACGTCAACGAGCAGAACACTCAGGCACTGGGGTTTTACCTCCGGCATGGTTTCGACGTTGTCAGCCGTTCTGAAGTCGACGGCTTGGGTCAGCCTTATCCGATGCTCAGAATGCGCCTGACCCGTCGTAACTGACATCGATTACAGCGCAAATGCAATGTTGCCGCGATTAACCAGCGTGAGGCGGTTACAATGGCGCCTTTCCCATCAGTAAACGGCTTTTCTTCATGACAGACCCCATTCGCCTTTCCAAACGCCTTATCGAGCTGGTCGGTTGCTCCCGCCGGGAGGCCGAACTGTTTATCGAGGGTGGCTGGGTTACTGTGGACGGCGTGGTCATCGAAGAGCCGCACTTCAAGGTCAGCACCCAGAAAATCGAGCTCAGCCCGGATGCCAAGGCCGACTCCCCTGAACCGGTCACGATAATCCTGCACAAACCTGCCTCGGCAAGCGCCGAAGAGGCTTTGCAGATGATCACGCCGGGCACGCTCTCGGTCGAGCACAGCTACAGCAAGCGTCCGCTCAAGGGCCACTTCATGCGCCTTGAGGCGATTTCAAGCCTGCAAGCCAATGCCAGCGGCTTGATGGTGTTCAGCCAGGACTGGAAAATCCTGCGCAAGCTCACCGATGACCGCAGCAAGATCGAGCAGGAATACGTGGTGGAAATCTCGGGCGAAATGGTTGCTCATGGCCTGAACCGGCTGAATCACGGCCTGACCTACAAAGGCAAGGAACTGCCCGCCGTAAAGGCCAGCTGGCAGAACGAGAACCGCCTGCGCTTTGCAATGAAAAACCCGCAGCCCGGCATCATTGCCCTGTTGTGTGAAGCCGTTGGCCTGAAGATCGTCGCCATTCGTCGCATCCGCATCGGCGGCGTGTCCATGGGCAAACTGCCCGAAGGCCAGTGGCGCTACATGACGACCAAGGAAAAGTTTTAACTCCCTCGGCACCCGACCTTATTACCGCGCGCATGACCATCGTCACGCGCCGCCATACGACTTATCAGGAAACACGCCTCATGATGAACAACGACGTACTGCGTAGCGTGCGCTACATGCTCGATATCAGCGACAGCAAGGTTGTCGAAATCATCGGTCTGACCGGTTTTGAAGTGTCCAAAAGCGATGTCATCGCTTTCATGAAGAAAGAGGAAGAAGAGGGCTATCTGGATTGCAGCGATGAAATCATGGCGCATTTTCTCGATGGCCTGGTTTACTTCAAACGTGGCAAGGACGAAAGCCGTCCGCCGCAGCCGATTGATCTGCCGATTACCAACAACATTGTTCTGAAGAAACTGCGCGTGGCCTTCGAACTGAAAGAAGACGACATGCATGCCATCCTGAAATCCGCAGAATTTCCGGTTTCCAAGCCAGAGCTGAGCGCACTGTTCCGCAAGGTCGGACACACCAACTACCGCGCCTGTGGCGATCAACTGCTACGCAATTTCCTCAAGGGTCTGACCCTGCGCGTGCGTGGCTGAACCGGTCGGCACCATGAGTTACAACGTCTCCCCTGTCGGCTTCGTACGCTCCTGTTTCAAGGAGAAATTCGCCATCCCCCGCCAGCCACAGCTGGCCCCGGCAGCACGTGGAGTGCTGGAGCTGGTGGCGCCTTTCGATCAGGGTGAGGCTGTTCAAGGGCTGGAAGAGGTCAGTCATGTCTGGCTGCTGTTTCTGTTCCATATGGCGCTGGAAGACAAGCCGCGCCTGAAGGTTCGCCCTCCGCGTCTGGGCGGCAACCAGTCGATGGGGGTATTTGCCACGCGCGCGACGCACCGCCCCAATGGCATCGGCCAGTCGGTGGTCAGGCTGGACAAAGTCGAAGCCGGTCGCCTGTGGCTGTCCGGCATCGACTTGCTGGATGGCACACCAGTGCTGGACATCAAGCCATACGTACCCTACGCCGATGCAATCGCCGAGGCGACCAACCACATCGCCAGCGCTGCGCCGGCCCTGATACCGGTGCAGTGGCAGGACGCCGCCCTGCTGCAGGCTCGCGAACACGCACTACGCCTGAGTGAGCCGCTGGTCGAGCTGATCGAGCAATGCCTGGCGCAGGACCCGCGCCCGGCCTATCAGCTACCGACGCCGGAACGCCGCTACGGCGCTCAATTCTGGGATCTGGACGTACGCTGGCACTACCCGCAGGCCGGTGTGATTTGCGTGCTTGAAGTCCTGCTGGCCTGAAGGGATGCCAGCGACAAATCCCGAGCAATAAAAACCCGCCTGATCCCTTCAGGGACGAGGCGGGTTTTGTAAGGCCAACTTACTTCTCGACGAATGCACGCTCGATCAGATAGTCGCCGGGCTCACGCATGCGTGGCGAAACGGTCAGACCAAAGCTGTTGAGCACTTCGCTGGTCTCGTCGAGCATGCTCGGGCTACCGCACAACATGGCGCGGTCGTCCTGTGGGTTGATCGGTGGCAAGCCGATATCGCTGAACAGTTTGCCACTGCGCATCAGATCGGTCAGGCGACCTTCGTTCTCGAACGGCTCGCGGGTGACAGTCGGGTAGTAGATCAGCTTGTCACGCAGCGCTTCACCAAAGAACTCGTTCTGCGGCAGATGCTCGGTGATGAATTCGCGATAGGCGACTTCGTTCACGTAACGCACGCCGTGGCACAGGATGACTTTCTCAAAACGCTCGTAGGTTTCAGGGTCCTGAATCACGCTCATGAACGGCGCCAGGCCAGTACCCGTGCTCAACAGGTAAAGATGTTTGCCCGGCTTGAGGTCGTCCAGCACCAGCGTACCCGTAGGCTTTTTGCTGATGATGATTTCATCGCCTTCCTTGAGGTGCTGCAACTGCGAGGTCAGGGGACCGTCCGGCACCTTGATGCTGAAAAATTCCAGATGCTCTTCCCAGTTCGGGCTGGCAATCGAGTAGGCGCGCATGAGCGGACGACCGTTTGGCTGCTGCAGACCGATCATGACGAACTGACCGTTCTCGAAACGCAAACCAGGGTCGCGGGTGCACTTGAAACTGAAGAGGGTGTCGTTCCAATGGTGGACGCTGAGGACACGCTCGTGGTTCATGTTGCTCATGTACGTGAAGACTCCTGAAAAAATAGTGCGCGCAGAAGCATTGCGCTATTGCGCGACATTCTAGTGGCAGACACAATATCTGTTAAATGAATTATCAAGATATAGGTTATCGGTTATATAGATATGCGATTTACTCTCCGCCAGCTCCAAGTGTTCGTTGCCGTCGCCCGGCAGGAAAGCGTCTCCAAAGCAGCCGTGCTGCTTTCGCTTTCGCAGTCGGCTGCCAGCACCTCCATCACCGAGCTGGAGCGCCAATCGAGCTGCCAGCTGTTTGACCGCGCCGGCAAGCGGCTAAGCCTTAATGCCACGGGCAGGCAATTACTGCCGCAGGCCGTCGCTCTGCTGGATCAGGCAAAGGAAATCGAAGACCTGCTGAACGGTAAATCAGGCTTTGGCTCGCTGGCAGTCGGGGCCACACTGACGATTGGCAATTATCTGGCGACCCTGCTGATCGGCGGCTACATGCAGCGTCACCCGGAAAGCCAGGTCAAACTGCACGTCCAGAACACCGCGCATATCGTGCAACAGGTTGCCCACTACGAGATTGATCTGGGCTTGATCGAAGGCGATTGCAGCCACCCGGACATCGAAGTGCAGTCCTGGGTCGAAGACGAACTTGTGGTGTTCTGTGCTCCACAGCATCCACTGGCCAAACGCGCCCATGTAACGCTGGAAGAACTGACCCATGAAGCCTGGATACTGCGAGAACAAGGTTCAGGCACGCGTTTGACGTTCGATCAGGCCATGCGTCACCACCGCAACGGGCTGAATGTCCGACTGGAGCTGGAACACACCGAAGCCATCAAGCGGGCAGTGGAATCCGGACTGGGCATTGGCTGCATTTCCAGACTGGCGCTACGCGACTCGTTTCGTCGCGGCAACCTGGTGGAATTGGCCACGCCTGAGCTGGATCTGGCGCGTCAGTTCTATTTCATCTGGCACAAACAGAAATATCAGACGTCAGCCATGCGCGAATTCCTCGAACTGTGCCGCGCGTTCACCGCCGGAGTGAAGCGCAGCGACGAGATCGTGCTGCCAAGCCTGTATTGAACAAGCCCTAACCCAGCAGCACAATGCCCCACACCAGAGCGATCATGCTCAAGGCGATGAACTGGGCAGCGCTGCCCATGTCCTTGGCGTTCTTGGACAACGGGTGCAGGTCCAGAGAGATTCGGTCGATGGCAGCCTCTACAGCTGAGTTGAGCAATTCTACAATCAGGGCCAGCAGGCAAACGGCGACCAGCAAGGCATGCTCGGCCTTGCTGACGTGCAGGAAAAACGATAGCGGGACCAACACTACGTTAAGCAGTACCAGCTGGCGGAAAGCGGCTTCACCTTTGAAAGCAGCTGACAGACCGTCCAGAGAATAGCCTGCGGCATTGAGGATACGTTTTAGACCGGTTTGGCCTTTGAAGGGCGACATAGAGAGGCTGCTGTGTAAAAAAGATGAGGAAAGCTAAGGCACTAAAGGTCAAAAAAGCGTGAATGCTCGCAACCTGAACACCGTTAACTGGACGAGATGGACTCAAGCTGCTGTAACAACAACGCTGCCTGAGTTCGCGTGCGCACGCCAAGCTTGCGGAAAATCGCCGTGACGTGCGCCTTGATAGTGGCTTCGGAGACGCTGAGTTCTGAGGCAATCTGCTTGTTCAGCAGCCCCTCACAGACCATCGTCAATACTCGAAACTGCTGGGGCGTGAGGCTGGCAAGGCCAGCGCTTGCAGCCTTCGCTTCATCCGAAACACTGATCACTTCATTGACCTGCGGCGGCCACCAGACGTCGCCATCGAGCACGGTGCGCACCGCCTGCTGAATGACTTCAAGGGGGCTGGATTTAGGAATGAACCCGCTGGCACCAAACTCTCTGGAACGCACCACTATCGACGCCTCTTCCTGAGCCGAAACCATCACCACCGGTATCTGCGGATATTGGCCGCGCAACAGGACCAGCCCGGAGAAGCCATAAGCCCCTGGCATGTTCAGGTCCAGCAGAACCAGATCCCAATCAGCCTTCTCTCCCAGACGGGATTCAAGCTGGGCAATGCTTTCTGCCTCGACGAGCCGCGCTTCAGGCCCCAGGCCAATGCTCAGCGCCTGATGCAGCGCACTGCGAAACAGGGGATGATCATCAGCGATCAGGATGTCGTAGGTCATGTAGTGATCCTGTTTTTATAGTGAGGGCCGACAGAATCGGCCACCCAGCAAGACTGGCGAATGCGCATCGCGACAACCCGAAAAGAGCGTCGGTGCCACACCAGACAAGATGAATCGGCTTCCAGGCGGCGCCAAGCATGCCCAGCAAGACCATGACGGTCAAGCGCGAAGCGTCATTGCCCGAGAACATGGATGGCAATTAGCCCATACAGGGCAGATCCGCAACACTGCGTGATAGAAAGCCTTCAAATAAAAGCCTTCAAATGAGTGTGGGCCGCGTCGTCAGGGTCTATCGGCTTGAGGTACTTGGCACCCAGATAATGAGCGCTGAAGACATCCAGATAAGCATCCAGTACACCACTGGCGCAGGTATCCCCGGCCAGCTCCAGACAAAGCGCGGCGACTTCGGCAGTACAGAAGTGATCGTCTCGCCTTGATCGGCGCAAACGGTAACGCGAGATCTGCTCGGGCTCCAGCGTCAACACCGGAAACCTTTCCAGATACGGGCTTTTGCGGAACATCTTGCGCGCTTCGGTCCAGGTGGCATCCAGCAGAATGAACAGCGGACGCTTGCCATCCATGCGCGACACCTTATTGACCACACGCTCCTCGGCAACGAATTCACCGGGAAAAACGATATACGGCTGCCACTGCGGATCGTCCAGCAAGGCGAGCAATTGCTCGTCGACATCTATTCGCGACCAGCCGAAGGCGTGGGTGTCCTTGATGACATCGGCGATCAGCCAGCCGGTGTTGGTCGGCTTCAAAGGCTCGGTGTCGTACATCAGCAGGCACATGCCTGACTCGGCAGTCACGGCAGGTCGCCACGCGCACAGGCAATAACTGGAGATAACCCGGCAATCCGGACAGCGCGGCGCGCGCGAACCGCGAGCAATAAAGGGCTTGGTACTGCGGGCCAGACGCTCGTCGCGCAGACGGGAAACGGCATGACTCATTACAGGACACGCCTGCGGGGGGAATACATCGACACCACAAAGACTCGGCAGGATTAAAGTGCGCGCAGTTTATCAGAGCCCCGGCACTTCAACCCGCTTTCGGTCCTCGAGCTGTTCCCGCTTCAGAGAGACCGTGTTGAAACGGGTACAGCCCCTAGGCCCGATGAAGACTCCTGCTCTATACTGCTGCGCCATTGCAACCCGCGTTATCGGCGGGCTGCCCGGAACGCACTTTGAAGTCG
Source organism: Pseudomonas sp. Pme6b (assembly GCF_058129925.1). Classification (NCBI taxonomy): domain Bacteria; kingdom Pseudomonadati; phylum Pseudomonadota; class Gammaproteobacteria; order Pseudomonadales; family Pseudomonadaceae; genus Pseudomonas; species Pseudomonas sp. Pme6b. The sequence continues at coordinate 1,783,417 of NZ_CM176704.1, read as the reverse complement.
CTGGTCCAACGGCCAGCCACTTAATCAGGAGAGTTTATGCTGCGCCTTATCGTACCCACCCTTACGCTTTTGCTCGTTGCTCCGCTATGCGCCCAGGCGGCGTCGAAACAGGAGTTCGAACTCAGCAAGATGCTGGAAAAAGTGGCTAAGGAAAGCAGTGTCGGCACGCCAAGAGCGATCAACGAAGACATCCTCGATCAGGGCTATACCGTCAGTGGCAACGAATTGATCAACCACTTGAGCGTACGCGAAGGTCAGGCCCAGCAAATGCGCGCCAACCCGGACGTGATGCGCAACCAGTTGGGCAACAGCGTTTGCCACAACAACGGTTTCCGCCAGTTGATGACCAAGGGGGCCGTCCTCAAGTATCAGTTCACCGAGTACAAGACCAACCGCCCGGTTGCGACCCAGACCTTTCAGGCGTCGGATTGCACTGTAAAGCCGAAAAAGTAAGCCACCCCGGCACGTAGCCCCCTCCCCGCGCGCCTGTCCCTCAGGCGCGTCAGTTCAGCAACGCTCAAGACATCCTGCAATGAATCCGCCCTGGCAATGAACAGGGAATGGGTAGCCTTTCTCTGCAAACCGGGACATCATCGATTCAACACGCCCCACCGGGCCATTGATTCTGCAGGAGGATAAACCCCGAATGCCGTATGTACCTGACGATCTTCTATCCCGACACTTTCAAAGCAACGGGCTCGACCTGACCAGCAAAATTGAAGAGCACATCAACGAGGTTGCTCCTGGTACCAGAAACCTGCCGCTGTATCGCGACATGATGCTCACGGTGCTACGCATGGCCCAGGACGACCGCAATCGCTGGGACGTCAAGATAACGCTGCAAACCCTGCGCGAACTGGACAAAGCCTTTCGGGTGCTCGAGCGCTTCAAGGGCCGCCGCAAAGTCACCGTATTCGGCTCTGCTCGCACCCCTCAAGAGCACCCCCTTTACGCACAGGCCAGAGAGCTGGGCGAAAAGCTTGCCCGCTCGGACATGATGGTCATCACCGGCGCAGGTGGCGGCATCATGGCGGCAGCCCACGCAGGTGCAGGTCTGAAACACAGCCTGGGGTTCAACATTACCCTGCCCTTCGAGCAGCACGCCAACCCTACGGTGGAGGGCACGGAAAACCTGCTGCCTTTCCACTTCTTCTTCACACGCAAGTTGTTCTTCGTCAAGGAAGCCGACGCGCTGGTGCTGTGTCCAGGCGGGTTTGGAACCCTGGACGAAGCGCTGGAAGTGCTTACATTGATACAGACCGGCAAAAGCCCTCTGGTGCCCGTCGTGTTACTGGACACCCCTGGCGGCAGCTTCTGGCAAGGTGCACTGGACTTCATCAAAAACCAGTTGCAGGACAACCACTACATTCTGCCAGCCGATATGAAACTGATGAGACTGGTCTACAGCGCCGATGACGCCGTGGAAGAGATCAACCAGTTTTATGGCAACTTCCACTCCAGCCGCTGGCTGAAGAACAAGTTTGTGATCCGCATGCGCCACGCGCTCAGCGCGAAGGCTCTGGAGCACATGCAGGAAGCTTTCGCCGATCTGTGTATCAATGAAAACTTTCATCAGCACAGCTATCAGGGCGAGGAGCACGATGAAGTTCAATTCAGTCACCTGACACGACTTGCGTTTACCTTCACAGGACGCAATCAGGGCAGGCTTCGTGAACTGGTGGACTACATCAATCAACAGGAAAACTGGGAGGACGCCTCAGCGACAAGAGATGGCGCGCAGGATCAAGCGCCACAGAAAACGCTCTGATACCTCAGTCATCCCCGCCACGGCCGCTTAACAAGCGGCCGATCATATCCAGCGGATAGCCGCGATAACTCAGAAACCTTCCCTGCCTGGCTCGCTCACGAGCATCAACAGGCAAAGCACCGGCAAACTTGCGCTGCCAGAGCTCGTGAAGCTTCTCCTGCCAATCAATGCCGCACTCCCTGAGCGCCTGCTCAATGTCGGCACGTTGCAAGCCACGCTGATTCAGCTCTTCTCGAATACGAACAGGACCGTAGCCCGAACGTGCCCGGTAAGAAACGAAGCTTTCAAGGTAACGGGATTCAGAGAGCAGGCCTTCCTCGACCAGACGGTCGAGTGCTGCATCGATAAGCTCAGGGGGAGCGCCGCGCTGACGCAGTTTACGCGTCAACTCGACTCGACCGTGCTCGCGACGTGCGAGCAGGTCCATTGCAGTGCGCCTTACGGCGACGGGTGTATCGAGTACGGCAGGCATGGCTATCAGATATCGACATCTGCTTCAGACATATCATCGGCAGCCACTGCTTCACGTGAGCCAACAGCTTTGGTGTCGACGCCAGGGGTGAGCAACTTGTCGCGAATCTGCTTCTCGAGCGCTTTGCAGATTTCCGGATTGTCTGCCAGGAATTTGGCCGAGTTGGCTTTACCCTGACCGATCTTGCTGCCCTGGTAGCTGTACCAGGCGCCGGACTTCTCGACAAAACCATGCAGAACGGCCAGATCGACGATTTCACCGTTCAGGTAGATACCCTTGCCGTAAAGAATCTGGAACTCGGCCTGACGGAATGGCGGAGCCACCTTGTTCTTCACGACCTTGACGCGGGTTTCGCTGCCGACAACCTCGTCGCCTTCTTTCACTGCGCCTGTACGGCGGATGTCCAGACGTACCGAAGCGTAGAACTTCAGGGCGTTACCACCGGTAGTGGTTTCCGGGCTACCGAACATCACGCCGATCTTCATGCGGATCTGGTTGATGAAGATCACCAGGCAATTGGCGTTCTTGATGTTACCGGTGATCTTGCGCAGCGCCTGCGACATCAGACGTGCCTGCAGACCCACGTGCATATCACCCATTTCGCCTTCGATCTCTGCCTTAGGCACCAGCGCAGCAACGGAGTCGACAACGATGACGTCGATGGCGTTGGAACGTACCAGCATGTCGGTGATTTCAAGCGCCTGCTCACCGGTGTCCGGCTGCGAAACCAGCAGGTCGTCGACATTGACGCCCAGTTTGCCGGCGTATTCCGGATCAAGCGCGTGCTCGGCGTCGACAAACGCACAGGTAGCACCCATTTTCTGGGCTTGCGCGATGACCGACAACGTCAGCGTGGTTTTACCGGAAGACTCTGGACCGTAGATTTCCACGATCCGGCCTTTCGGCAGACCGCCGATGCCCAGTGCGATATCCAGACCCAGCGAGCCGGTGGAGATGGCAGGAATAGCCTGGCGATCATGGTCGCCCATGCGCATCACGGCACCTTTACCGAACTGACGCTCGATCTGACCCAAGGCCGCAGCCAAGGCTTTCTTCTTGTTGTCGTCCATTGAAGTCCTCACGTAATCAAATTCAATTAGGGCCTTGATGGCCACAACACCTGTATAAGTAGACAGTATTATTCCACAGCGATGAGCGCGCGCCTACCCCTGTTTTGGCATTTCTCCACGCGCAAGCTGTATAAGCCCTTGCAGCGCGGCTTCGACCGTCTGTCGACGGACCTGATCCCGGTCGCCATCGAACTGGCGACGCTGTGCGACAAGCGCATCATCCTTGCCCCAACACAGCCATACGGTACCGACCGGTTTATCCGGCGAACCACCGCCAGGCCCTGCAACACCGCTGACTGCGACGGCGAATCGCGCGCCGCTTTCACGCTGCGCACCTCGCACCATGGCTTCGACAACAGGCTGGCTGACCGCCCCGGCCTCTACGAACAGTGCCTCGGGCACGCCCAATTGCCGGGTCTTCTGGGCATTTGAATAAGTCACATAACCCGCTTCGAACCACGCCGAGCTGCCAGCGATGCGTGTGATCGCTTCGGCGATTCCGCCTCCCGTGCAGGATTCGGCGGTGGTCACTTGAGCGTTCATTGCGTCGAGAAGCCTGCCAAGTGTATCGGCCAGCCCGGTTATCTCGTCCACGGTGTCCTCGTTCATGCTGGAAGCCTGTAAAAGTGATTCCTGAGACAAGGCAGCCACCTTGAAGCGGGTCTGCCATTGCCGGTTTATCGCGCATCTTTCCTGCGTTCCGGCTTTTTGACCGTTTCGACCGTCGTTTCTCTCGGCCTTTTTCTGGCTTCTTCCAGCGGGATGAAGCGACCGTTGACGGAATCCCTTGCTCGTTTGTTTTTCATATAAAAGTCCTTTTTTATAGCGTGCCGCCCGGTTATCGAGTAGCAGCGATGAAAGTCTATACGCCAAATCGAGGTTGATGGCTGTCAGGAAACGCCCGGTCACCAATAAGCGGAAGGTACGCTCTAACTGCACCGCATGATTGAGCGTGATAACCTTGCGACCATCGCACATACCCGGCAGACGCCCCTCGATTCAAGGAGGGACCACCCGTCATGCCTCAAGGTTGCCTCACTCCTCTCAAGAACTTGCCTAAGCCACTGATGAATAAAGCAATTTCCGACCTGTCCTCACATACTCCGATGATGCAGCAGTACTGGAAACTCAAAAACCAGCACCTGGATCAACTGATGTTTTATCGCATGGGCGATTTCTACGAGATCTTCTACGAAGATGCGAAGAAAGCCGCCAAGTTGCTGGACATCACCCTGACCGCGCGCGGTCAGTCGGCAGGCCAGAGCATCCCCATGTGCGGGATTCCTTATCACGCCGCCGAAGGCTATCTGGCCAAACTGGTTAAGCTGGGCGAATCGGTCGTGATCTGTGAGCAGATCGGCGACCCGGCCACCAGCAAGGGCCCGGTGGATCGTCAGGTGGTCCGCATCATTACGCCCGGAACCATCAGCGACGAGGCCTTGCTCGATGAGCGCAGGGATAACCTGATTGCCGCCGTACTGGGTGACGAACGCCTGTTCGGCCTTGCCGTGCTGGACATTACCAGCGGCAACTTCAGTGTGCTGGAGATCAAGGGCTGGGAGAATCTGCTGGCCGAGCTTGAACGCATCAACCCGGTCGAGCTGTTGATTCCGGACGACTGGCCGCAAGGTCTGCCTGCCGAAAAACGCCGTGGTGCGCGACGTCGTGCGCCGTGGGATTTCGAGCGCGACTCAGCCCATAAAAGTCTGTGTCAGCAGTTTTCAACCCAGGACCTGAAGGGTTTTGGTTGCGAAAACCTGACACTCGCCATCGGTGCTGCGGGCTGCCTGCTCAGCTACGCCAAGGAAACCCAGCGTACCGCCCTGCCCCACTTGCGCAGCCTGCGCCACGAACGCCTCGACGATACGGTAATCCTCGACGCAGCCAGTCGGCGTAACCTTGAGCTGGACACCAACCTCTCCGGTGGCCGCGACAATACGCTGCAATCGGTCATGGACCGCTGCCAGACGGCGATGGGAACGCGGCTGCTGACCCGCTGGCTGAACCGGCCGTTGCGCGACCTGACAATTCTTCAGGCACGCCAGACGTCCATTACCTGCTTTCTGGAGCGCTACCGCTTCGAGAACCTGCAACCGCAGCTCAAGGAAATCGGCGATATCGAGCGGATTCTGGCGCGTATCGGCCTGCGTAATGCGCGACCACGAGACCTTGCGCGTCTGCGCGACGCCCTGAGCGCCCTGCCCGAACTGCAGCAGGCGATGACCGACCTAGAGGCCCCGCATCTGCAGCAACTTGCGCAGACCGCCAGCACCTATCCGGAACTCGCCGATCTGCTGCAGCGCGCAATCATCGACAATCCGCCTGCCGTGATCCGCGACGGCGGTGTTCTGAAAACCGGCTACGACGCGGAGCTGGATGATCTGCAATCGCTGAGTGAAAACGCCGGTCAGTTCCTGATCGATCTGGAGGCCCGCGAAAAGGCCCGTACCGGTCTTGCCAACCTGAAAGTCGGTTACAACCGCGTGCACGGCTACTTCATCGAGCTGCCGAGCAAACAGGCCGAGCAGGCCCCGGCTGATTACATACGCCGCCAGACCCTCAAGGGCGCCGAGCGCTTTATCACGCCTGAACTCAAGGAATTCGAAGACAAGGCGTTGTCGGCCAAAAGCCGTGCACTGGCACGTGAAAAGATGCTCTACGAAGCGCTGCTTGAAGACCTGATCGGCCATCTAGCGCCGCTGCAGGACACGGCAGCGGCGCTGGCTGAACTGGACGTGCTGAGCAACCTTGCGGAGCGCGCGCTGAATCTGGACCTCAACTGCCCACGCTTCGTTGCCGAGCCTTGCATGCGCATTGAGCAGGGCCGTCACCCGGTCGTAGAACAGGTACTAAGCACTCCGTTTGTCGCCAACGACCTGGCGCTGGACGACAGCACGCGCATGCTGGTCATAACCGGCCCGAACATGGGCGGTAAATCGACCTATATGCGTCAGACGGCGCTGATCGTACTGCTGGCGCATATCGGCAGTTTCGTGCCCGCTGGCAGCTGCGAACTGTCGTTGGTCGACCGGATCTTCACCCGTATCGGCTCCAGCGACGACCTGGCCGGCGGGCGCTCGACGTTCATGGTGGAAATGAGCGAAACGGCAAACATCCTGCACAACGCTACCGACAAAAGCCTGGTGCTGATGGACGAAGTCGGACGCGGTACCAGCACCTTCGACGGCCTTTCTCTGGCTTGGGCAGCGGCGGAATGTCTGGCGCAACTGCGTGCTTATACACTGTTCGCGACGCACTATTTCGAGCTGACAGTGCTGCCGGAAAGCGAACCGCTGGTGACCAACGTGCACCTGAATGCTACCGAGCATAACGAGCGGATCGTCTTCCTGCACCGCGTACTGCCAGGACCAGCCAGCCAGAGCTATGGCCTGGCCGTGGCCCAGCTTGCGGGCGTTCCGGGCAAGGTAATCACGCGCGCCAAAGAGCATCTGCAGCGCCTGGAAACCACCAGCCTGCCGCACGAACAGCCTAAAGCCAAGCCCGGCAAACCCGCGGTCCCGCAGCAGAGCGATATGTTTGCAAGCCTGCCTCATCCGGTGCTCGACGAACTGTCCAAGATCAAAGTCGACGATATGACTCCGCGGCAGGCGCTGGATTTGCTATACACATTGCAAACTCGCCTGTGACGCGAAGCGTTACATACTGTTAGAATCCCGCGCGGTTTGGGACGCTCTCGGCTTTTAGCCTGGCCGAGGCGTTTTTCGAGCCGCGTGAAAATGCAGCGAACCACTGGTAGGTAGCAGGCGACGCAGTCCCACTGCCTCAAGGCCACCCACCAAAAGCACGTATTTTCATAGGGCCGGGAAACCTCCCGAACCTGGCAACCCTGTCTGGAAGGGCTCTGCCACAGCAGCCGCCTGAGGAGAAAATTAGAAATGACCTTCGTCGTCACCGACAACTGCATCAAGTGCAAGTACACCGACTGCGTAGAAGTCTGTCCGGTGGACTGCTTTTACGAAGGCCCGAATTTCCTGGTGATCCACCCGGACGAGTGCATCGACTGCGCGCTCTGCGAGCCTGAGTGCCCTGCCGTGGCCATTTACTCGGAAGACGAGATTCCTGCTGGCATGGAAAATTTCATCGAGCTCAACGCTGAGCTTGCCGAGGTCTGGCCCAACATCACCGAAAAGAAAGATGCGATGCCGGATGCGGCAGAGTGGGATGGCAAAACCGGCAAGATCGCTGATCTGGAACGCTAGATTCCAGACAGACAAAAGGCCCTCGATAGGGCCTTTTTTGTATGCGTCCGCTGAACACATGTTGCGTGATTAGGAGGATGCCCATCCAAGCTTAAGACATGCGCCTGTCAACTACGAGCTGTCTTTTTTGACAGGTGATTGTCACATCCGTTTATCTGAAAGCCTACTTCTCAAAACCCGCAATGATGAGATTGACATAGACCAGCAACAGCTCCCTTGGGCACTGTGCCCAAGGGAGCGAATTTCTATCAGCCAACTGTCTGATAGAAATTTACTCTGGCCTCGTCAAGGTAGTCGAGGATTTTGGACGGCAAACGTTCAGTCGGCTTAGCCGGACCGAAGGCTTTGTAGAGAGTCTCGAAATGGGCATGCAGATCTTCGACGCTTTCCCATTGCTCATTCAGGAAAAAGCGATTTGCATTCTCTTCGTCCCGATGCCATTGGTAGACCACTGCCTTATCATGCTGAAGGGTGAGTTTTTGCGATACGGCTGCGATGTCGCGGTAAAACTCTTCGGTTTTGCCGTCTTTGATAGTGCCGCTGAAAACCATATAAAGCATGTCGTGTCCTCGTAAGTAGGTGTTTGCGAGACTGTCAGAAATTTTGTGTTCGGGCATAACATGTAGCTAGAGGTGCATGTATGCCGACCAAAAAGAAGTCCGCCAATGCAACAGCGAGGGAGTTGCCCTCGATTCCCCAAGAGCTGATCGAGCAGTTTGTTAAAGGCCCGATGAGCGCCGAAGCCATTCAAGACGCGTCCATGGCGTTCAAGAAGGCTCTGATCGAGCGTGCGCTAGGCGCCGAGCTGGGTCACCACCTTGGTTACCCTCAGGGCGCGGAGCGCCCTGAGGAGTCGACCAATCAGCGTAATGGCAAAAGCAGCAAGACGGTTCTGACCGACGACGGGCCGCTTCGCCTGGATATCCCCAGAGACCGCGATGGTAGCTTCGCCCCGATCCTGATTCCCAAGCACGAACGACGTTTTACAGGCTTCGACGACAAGATAATTGCCATGTACGCCCGGGACATGACGGTGCGTGAGATCCGCGCTTTTCTATCTGAGCAGTATGGAACTAACGTGTCCCATGACTTCATCAGCTCAGTCACCGATGCGGTCATGGAAGAGGTGGGCACTTGGCAGCAACGACCCTTGGAACCGATGTATCCGGTGATCTTCTTCGATGCGTTACGGGTCAAAATCCGGGACGAGGGGTTAGTGTGCAACAAGGCTATTTATCTGGCGCTGGGGGTATTACCTGATGGCACGCGCGACATTCTGGGTATATGGATCGAGAGCACCGAGGGTGCCAAGTTTTGGATGAAGGTGTTCAACGACCTCAAGACTCGTGGCGTTGAAGATGTTCTGATCGCCGTCACGGATGGCCTCAAAGGAATACCGGAGGCGTTGGGGGCGGTTTTTCCTGCCACGACGCTGCAAACCTGCATCGTGCATCTGATCCGCAACAGCTTGGACTATGCCGCTTGGGATAAACGTCGGGCACTGGCCAAAGCACTCAAGCCGATCTACCAGGCGATCAATGCAGATGTGGCTGAGCAAGAGCTTAACGCCTTTGAAGCGGGCCCCTGGGGCAAGCAGTATCCGACTGTGGTTGCTGCATGGCGTCGCGCCTGGGATCGGGTTATACCGTTTTTTGTTTTCCCGGCGGGCATCCGCAAAGTGGTTTACACGACCAATGCCATCGAGAGCATCAATGCCCAGTTACGCAAGATCATCAAGACTCGAGGGCACTTCCCGACCGATGAGGCCGCGACGAAACTGATATGGCTTGGGTTGCGCAACATCACCGCCAACTGGGGTCATGCGGCACACGACTGGAAAGTGGCAATGAATCAATTTGCGATCCTGTACGGAGACCGATTTACCAGACCGAGCTGGTAAAACAAGGGCCTGCCTGACGGCAGGCCCTAACCAGCCCGAACACAAAAAAACTGATACTCCCGGATATGGAACCGCTGAAGAGTTTTAGCCACTCAGTAGCTTTCTTTTTTGAGCTACACGCATGCGCGTATCCAAATGTTCAGCACATACGATCAAACATACCATTCAAACGTGTGCCGCCCGCTCGACATTGAGCAGTGTCGCAATCGAAATCCAAGCATCACATAACCAACGGAAAGCAAACTAGCGAATTCTATATATTAGCCATGTGGAGCGTGGCAACGACCATATTAATTTTTCGGTCATGTCGCTGCGCGCCTATCGCTTAATCCTACATCGAAGAGAGAACCGTCATGGGACTATGTATTTCAAAACACTCTGGCAGCAGCTACAGCTACAGTGATAGAGACCGCTGGGAGGAGCCCGTAAACCCTTCAAACGTCAGAGCCGTATCCAGTCATCAAACGGCATCTGCGAGCGATAGAGCCTCAGACAAGGTGGACGAACGTCCTGCAACATTTTCTCATTTTCAACTCGCGCGGTGCGGCGAAGATTATACTCTTAGTATGGTTTCTTTAGCAGCTTATCAAGCAGAAAGACGGCATCGCGGTAATTTAATAAAAGATCGTAGTCAATCCGCACTTCCCTGGGTGCAGGTATATCACTCTGAAACAGGCCTGAATTACAGTTTCCAGATTGACAGAACCACGACTGTCAAAGTGGCCGGATTCAACTACAATGTCCCCAATGATGGAAAGACTCGGCATTTATACAGCGCCGGCACGAGCCAGGTAAATATGCCTGTCATCGCAGACAACATGAGTGCGTGCATTGCTGTCGCGTGTGCGGCGGAAAACGTAGATGCCGGCACGGGTGAACGTAGGCCGGGGGCGAAAGTTCGCGTATTCCATCTGCTCCCTTTTCGTCGCGAAGACCTTATGCCAAAACAAGTTTTAGCGTCTGTGCGCGATTATCTGCGGGATATTAAGGAACAGGGGCTAACAATGCGCGCAGCCCTGCATGGAGGAAATAGAGAGGGTGATTTCTCAGTCAGCACTGCGGAGGCATTGAAAAGCCTGTTTGCTGATGAAGGAATCCCGCTTGAATTCGACGAAACTTGTGCAAACCGAACATCTGAAACACTGCTTGGCGCCGTTATTCTTAATGACAACTCGACTCAATTCATAAAGCATTTGGTCGCTTTATGACACGATACTGCAGCTGTCGGCAGCGCTTCGATTTTGCCTGAACAGTTCGTAGACGAACCCGTGTTTTTTTGGGGGTGGGGGTGGAGCCCGACGTCGCAAGCAATGGTCGTAGTAGCAAGAGCGAGGTGTCCTTTTTAAAACGGATTTCTCCCGCTCAAGACGGGCAATCCGGGCTTCCAGTTCTTGGATTTTCTGCTGCTCTGGCGTCAGGGCTTTGCTCTGCGGGATTACGCCATTGCGCTCCTGCTAGAGCTGGCTCACCCAGCCACGCAGCGCAGACTCGACAACTCCCAGCGAACGTGAGGCCTCGATGTGGCTGTAGCCTTGATCAAGCACGAGGCCTGCTGCCTCACGCTTGAATTCAGTGGAAAGGTTACGGCGTTGTTTGGTCATCAGACACCTCTATCTGGCGATATTCTCGCCTAAATGAGTGCCCGGAATCTTTAGACCACTACACTACCGGGTACCTCATTGCACCTGCGCCGGGTTGTAATCGCTCTCCCCAATCGACTTGACCACCTGATCATAGGTCGCCTGATAGACCTCGGTGCCCAAGAAAAATTGTGATAGCGCTTGCCAGACTTTCAATCGGTTTGAGTCGACGGCGTTCATCAAACCTCTTGATCGGTAGCTGTCCAAAAGCCCTCCCCCGCATTACCCTTGATCAACTCGATGGGGCATCAGTGAGTGCGGTGATTATGAAAACCAGTGATGAAGCTAAAGCCCAAGCCAAGGTCTATGGCTTTAACAGTCTATTAGCGTAGAAATTATCTGGACGGGCTGACGGGAAAGACTTTGGTTCGGTTATCCTGGTCGAACCTGAGCGCTGCATACTCAGTCGCAGATGCCACAATCTGAATCGCCCCGGGTTTTGTAGACACCTCCATGCCTTAAACTGAGGCCAATCAGGAGGTGCCATGAGCAACCCACGTTATCCCGAAGAATTCAAAATCCAAGCGGTCAATCAAGTGACCGAAAAGAAGCATCATGAACCGCCCCGGGTTTCTCGGAGACTCCAACCTTTGAGAGGATGGAGCGATGAAAAAACTACCGAAGTATTCCCCAGAGGTCCGTGAGCGGGCCATCAGGATGGTTTTCGAACACCTTCCTGAGTACGAGTCGCAGTGGGCCACCATCAGTGCCATTGCCCCCAAGATCGGCTGCACGCCCGAGACATTACGGCTGTGGGTTCGCCAATCTGAGCGCAACAGCGGCCAGCGTGATGGGCTGAGCACAGTCGAACGTGAGCGAGTCAAGCTCTTGGAGCGTGAGAACCGTCAGTTGCGTCAAGCTAACGAGATCTTGCGTAAGGCCTCAGCCTATTTTGCCCAGGCGGAGCTCGACCGCCCATTCAAACGATGAAGACGTTTATTGATGAAAACCGCCAGTCTTACGGGGTCGAGCCGATTTGCAAGGTGTTGCCAATCGCCCCGTCGACGTACTACCGGTACGCTGCTCAGCAGGCTGACCCCAGCCAGCAGTCAGCGCGTGCGCAGCGTGACCAGGAACTGGGTGAGCACATCCAGCGAGTCTGGGATGAGCACTTTCAGGTATATGGCGTGCGCAAGGTCTGGCGACAATTGCTGCGTGACGGACTGCAAGTCGCCCGCTGTACGGTGCAACGTCTGATGGGAGAGCTGGGCCTGCAAGGCGTGGTACGCGGCAAGCCCGTCAAGACGACGGTCAGCGACCAAGCCAGGCCGTGCCCGCAGGATCATGTCAACCGTCAGTTTGTGGCTGAGTGCCCGAACGCCCTATGGGTATCGGACTTTACCTACGTCAGTACCTGGCAGGGTTTTGTTTACGTGGCCTTCATCATTGATGTCTTTGCCCGATTCATCGTCGGTTGGAAGGTGTCCAGTTCAGCGCGTACCGATTTTGTACTCGATGCACTGGAGCAAGCCCTTTACGCCCGTCGCCCAGTCAAGCAGGGTGGACTCATTCACCACAGTGACCGTGGCGTGCAGTACGTGTCCATTCGCTATACCGAGCGTCTTGTCGAAGCCGGTATTGAGCCATCGGTCGGGAGTGTCGGTGACTCTTACGACAATGCTTTGGCTGAGACCATCAATGGTCTTTACAAGGCTGAAGTGATTCATCGACGCTCTTGGCCCACACGGGGGGCGGTGGAGCTGGAAACCCTGAAATGGGTGGACTGGTTCAATCACCGCCGCCTGCTGGAGCCAATCGGTCATATTCCACCGGTCGAAGCAGAAGCAATCTATTATCAGCAACTCACCGAGTCTGCCCAGGTGGCATGACTCAAACAAAAGGGTCTCCGAGAAACCCGGGGCGGTTCATCAGGCGCTCGTTCGTACAGTGGGCACTCTGCGCCAAAACTTGAGTTTGCCTTTTTGCCACAGCCCGTCGAGCAGCATGCTGTGCACGGGACTACCCAACGCCGTGATGATATTTTCCAAAGCCTTCATAATCTGGGCTTAGCGAAGTTTAAGCAGGGCTATGAAGAATGGGATGACAGGTCGTTCACGGGTTTGAAGTAGGGAGAAACGTCCTGGCGTGTTTTCGACGACGGTCTCATCCTGTTGGAAACTGATGCAAGTGTGCCGGTGGAGGGGCGTACTGCTGGTCTCTATTTCGTTTCTCCGAACAGCCTGTCCAAGCTGATTATGTCCTGCTTCGAAATGGCCGCATTCAACAGTGGCTGGTATCGCATTACGTTGAAGAACTTAGAAATGGCGAAGATAGAAGAGCCACCAGCGACTGCCTCCAACAGCTATACAATGCCGATGCGTCGTGAAAAGTTTGTCAGCGAGTGACGACTTTTCATACCTGCCACACGTCCCATGGTGGAGCAATGGACACAGGAAAGCATCGTAAGAATGGCCAGAAGCTTGGCCTATTGATCTGTGTACCCCAAACACGCGCCTCGGTCACCATGAGCCGAGGGGATCCTGTTCAGCCTTCAATGTGCCATAGGCCCCCAACAGCGTTTCCGCATAACTCCAACTGCCGACAGTCATTAAGGTTACCTAGGGAATCTCCGAACAAGTCCCGGTTATGCGAAAATCGCCTGACCACCTGATCCGAGCCTCCCATGAGCCAGATGAGCTTTTCCGATTTCGAATATGCCAGCAAGCGCAAGCAGACACGCCGCGAACGCTTCCTCGCCGAGATGGATCAGGTCGTCCCCTGGACAGGTCTGCTGGGCCTGATCGAACCGTTCTACCCCAAGGCCGGCGGTGGCAGAAAACCTTATCCGCTGGAAACCATGCTGCGCATTCACCTGCTGCAGAACTGGTTCTCCCTGAGTGATCCGGCCATGGAAGAAGCGCTCTACGAAATCACCCCCATGCGCCAGTTTGCACGCCTGACGTTGAGTGCGCCGATACCGGAAGACACCACGATCATGAACTTCCGGCACCTGCTGGAGAAACATCAACTGGCTCCTGCAATCCTCGCGGTCATCAACGGTTATTTGCAGGAAAAAGGCCTGTCGCTGCGCCAGGGCACCATCGTCGATGCCACCATTATTCATGCCCCAAGCTCGACCAAGAACAAAGACGGCGAGCGTGATCCCGAGATGCATCAGACAAAGAAGGGTAACCAGTATTTCTTCGGTATGAAGGCCCACATCGGCGCTGACGTTGAGTCTGGACTGGTTCATCACGTCCATGGCACTGCGGCCAATGTGGCCGATGTCACTCAAGTCGCCGAACTGCTCCACGGGGAAGAAAACGCGGTCTATGCGGACGCTGGCTACACCGGTGTCGAGAAGCGTGAAGAGCACGAAAATCGTAACGTGATCTGGCAAATCGCGGCGCGGCGCAGCACGTATTCCAAGCTGAACAAACGCAGCCTGTTGTACAAAGCCAAGCGCAAGATCGAGTACTGCAAAGCGCAGACACGCGCCAAGGTCGAGCATCCGTTTCGGGTCATCAAGCGCCAGTTTGGTTACGTGAAAGTACGCTTTCGTGGGCTGATGAAAAACACGGCCCAACTGACCACGCTGTTCGCCCTGTCGAACCTGTGGATGGCTCGAAAGCGACTAATGGGTTTGGGTGAGTTGCGCGCTTAACACGGAAAACCGAGCGAAAAACGCGCTCGACTCACACTGCATCAGACCGTTTTCAGAAAAATAGCGCTATGTGCCTGGCAAATTACGGCTTGCCACCGCTGCGCGGCAAGTTGATCGGAGCATCCCTAGTGGTCCGCATTGACGCCATCTGGCTCTCCACCGAACCGATGGATACGCGTGCAGGTATGTCGAACGCGCTGGCTAGGTTGCCGACGTAGCGGCCAGTGAGATTGGCCAATTGCTATCGCATCGTCAGCGGATGCCTGCCTGAGTCACGTATGACTTTCGTGAGCGCTTAGCGCTAATGTCTTCTGGTCCCATAATCTCGGATCCAGCCTCAAAACGAGAACGCTATCGGCCAAGCACGCTCGCGAACCAGTTGCAGTCCTGAAACTGGGCAGTAAACTCAAGCAATTCCCGGTTGATCTGGTCCACTGTTCCAACTATCCCGCTCTCAGCCAATGAATAAGCATCCTCGAAATAGCCGCACAGGCTAAGAGCGTCAGGAAAGTCGTAATTCGATCGAAACCAGGATTGGTACATTCCCTCTGCTAAGACCTTTCCAAAATCAGGATCTACAAGTAGTTTTTCATGTGCCTTGGCGAGCACATAGGGCAACACCTCTGCGCGGCTCAAGGAGGGAGTCCCGACTCGAAGTAACTGATTTGCGGTGTCGTACCGATTCGAGTCACTCATCAGCGCGAGCTCTATCAGTTCATAGGTAGGATTTTCCCGTGCAGTGATCTGATCGTCCGCCCATTGCACAATGTCCGAAACCTCAAGAAGACGTAGCTCTAACGCTTCTCTTAGGTAAGAGATCTGGTCATCAACACTAGGGCTATGAATGTTGCTTGCCATGCGTTCTTTCCGACTTTCCTATAAATAACTGTATTCTAATTCAGTAGGAAAACATTGTCGTCTGCTCTCGAAAAAACGAAGGTAATGGAAACTCTAGAAATCGTGCCAATTGTAAGTTGCAGGGGGCGTCAGCGCTGCTCGGGGCTGATCCGGCGACAGAGCCGTTTCCTACAGAAAATCAGGCAGATAGGCGCAGATAATGCGCCGCTGAGCACCTAAGATGGATTCACAACCAATAGGAGCTGGATCATGAGCGTTCGAAGTTCTCCAATCGTGTCGGAATTTGAAACTGAGAAACAGGTCACCCGCTATGACAAGTGGTTTCGTACGCAGGTCCAAGCCTCAATCAACGATCCAACGCCCAATATTCCACACGATCAGGTCATGGCCGAGATGCATGTCTTTCTAGAGTCGAAGCAGACCCCGCCAGATGCTGGCTGAGTGGCTGTCGGCAGCGCGAATTAACCTGTAGCAAATCCTTTCCTACATTGCAGACAGAAACGTACGAGTAGCCAGCGAGCCGGGAATGGTAAAAGCAGTAGCCACTTCAGCTCTACTCCCTTACTTATAAAGCTATAAGCGAGTGCCTGGAAGCAGCTCTATCCGTCGATTTTCCGTAAATCCCTGGCGAACAGGAATAGGTTGTGCATCTCGAGCTTCATGGCCGCCGAGTTTGAAGACCTTCCTGATCAAGTGTCCAAGGAAGTGAAGGCGTTCGCAGACGTGAACATAAAGTGGCTTGCGGACGTTCTCGCTGACAGCAAATGGGGTGACACTAAAAGTTGTGAACGACGTGCTCGTGCGATCTAAACAGCCGTAGCAGGCGCTCAGCTCATCGCTAGAACGCGAGAGGATATCCAGCTGTTTGACGATTTGATTTTAAGCTATCAGGAAGCAGGATTGATTCCCGCTTGAGGATGAGGAGTAACGACTGCTCTTTGCTATTAAGCCGCGAGAGTAGTCAACACCTCTACAACCGCCCCAGTTAGGGGGCAAGCTATAACTCGCAAATTAGTGACTTCGCTTCCCGCGCAATATCACTACCCCGCAAACCAAATCCGCTGAGAACATCGCCAGGTAGAAATGTCCGATGATCAAATAATGTCGCAATTCTAAAGCCTACCGCGCTCATCCCTTCGAGCCGTCATCCCGTGCGTCGCTTGCAATACCTATGTGAACAGGGTTTCAGAAATAATAAGCCAGCCCATTATCCCCACACAAACCAACGCCATTTCCTACAAACAATTAAGGCCTGAAGGTGCAGACAATAAACACTCTAGCGCCTAAGATAAATTCATCCACACTGGATACGATCAAATATTTACTAAAATACGCACACCTTTAACAACGAAACAATAAGCAACAAAACCACTGCCACACACCAAACAGAAACATGCAACCAACTGGCGTACCTGACAACAAACACGCGCTGTGCAACTGCGTCAAATATCCGCACTAACGGCCATATAAACACATCAAGAATTAAATTCTCAATTAAAGGAATATCATGAAAAAAGTATTAATCAGCGCCGCAATTGCTACCTGCCTGCTGGGCATGTCCATGACCTCTCAAGCGGCGGAAAACTGCCCTGCCGTCGAGAAGATCGAGCAGGTCTCACCCGGTGTTTACCGGGCGAGCGGTAATGACGGCGAGTGGACCGGCGTGATGCAAGGCGTTGTGAAAAAGAAAATGCCTGCGCAGTCCTTTGACTTGGCCCTTATTATTCAAGAGGGCCCAGACACGCCTCAGATGCTGCAATACTGTACCTACAACATCGGTGGGCGCGAAGCGCTGGACATGCGCTTCATCGCTAATAAAAATAAGACTTTCACCGTAAAAACTGCAAGCGGTGCCTGGAAGAAAGAAAATGGGCCTTTTGGCCTTGTTTATAACGTGTGTGAGAAAACATCACCTGAAAACTGCAAGTTCACTGTCGTTCAGTAACACAAGATAACCCTGTCGTTCTTCAGCGGGCCTGCAATGGCTCGCTGAAGAGCAACTCACGTCAGATCATGCAAATCCTTGCCCAGTGCATGCATCACCTCGAAATGAGAGAACACCACTTCCAGCCCTCCCCGCTCCGGACTGCAGCACATCGGGCCTACTGCATAAACATCACTCGCTGGAAATGGCGCAAGGCGCAGCAGCGGCCAGCGCAGCGCGTCGCTGGAGTGCTGAATACGCATAACGCCATTGGCGACAGTGACTCGCAGCCAGAGGCCGGATGATGACCCATCAAAAGCACCCGTCGCCCAATCCGATTGCCCGCAGGTTAGAACGCTGCCCAGCATCAGGGCTCCGTCGCTGACTTCAACGCCGGTTTTGACCCAGTTGCGCTCGTCAATGCGGACCATCAAGCCCGCCTGATCGTAAAGCGTCTTGAAATCACCCTGCACATGCACTTGCGCAGTGAAATCACCTGTCACCGAAACACCCAGAAAATGACCAGTGTCGCGGCAAAAGCCATAGTGCGTCTGTTGCCAGAAATCGGTTTGCGGATCTGTGGTGACTGTCAGACGCCCTTCCGCCACGTTCCAGTGCCGGGGCTCGTTCAGCCAGATGCCTTTGTCGAACATGTTGCCTCCTGTGTGAGATTGTCGAGGGTGATGAAGGCGTTACCGGGTGGCGTGACCTCATCTAACCCATGCAGATGGGCACCCTCCAATAATAAACATCAACCGACAAGACGATATCTGAACACAACCTAAAAACTCACACATCGCAGCCGCCGCAAAAAATGCCGTTTCCTACACTTCAACCCCACACCCTTGCCACCCTACCCTCACCACGCGAACCTCCCCGCCGTTCGCTGCCAAATCAGCGGCCGGATTTGACGATCCGCTCTATCCAGGTGTGTCAGCGCCCCACCCACTGCATCAAGCCAGACTTGAGGCACGTGCTATGGCGGCTGTGCGTCGGAGACCCTCGGGTCTGCCGGTTTCCTGGATACCGGTTCGTCAACCTTCGCACAGCTGCCACCCATTCGTTTGACGACGTCTTGTGGCAGTCTCATATCCAGGAGCTGCACCCATGCTCACCGTCACCCCCTGTGCGCCACGCACACCCCACTTCGAAGCCACCCTCTTCCTCCGTCACAGCCGCATGCTGCGCGCCATTTTTACCGACGCCCAGGCATGGTTTTGCCTGGCCGACCTTGCCCGTCTGATGGGCAAGGCGTTGGACGAGCGCGCCACGCTCAAGCTTGATGCCGATCAGCGTCGCGAGGTCTGATTGCAGGCCAATGGCGAATGCCAGCGGCAGCTGATGATCAGCGAATCCGGCGTGCTGGCGTTGCTGGTTCATCATTACGTGCCGGAAAACCGCGCGCTGCGTCAGTAGCTGACGCATGAGGTGCTAACGGTGCTGCATGATCAGCAGAGCGTGACGCTGGATAACCCCAGAATGAGCCAGTTGCAGTGGCCGGGCACCTCGCTGAGCGTGCTGCACTGGCGCAGTGAAACCTGGATTCGCTTGCGAGATATGCCGACTGTGGTGAGCGAAGCAAAACCCCAGCCGAAGCGGGCAATATGGCACAGGGTCTTGAGGCGGATTAACCGCATACGTTCTGCGGCCTGACACCGGACAAACAGCGTTGACACCCCGCCCGCCAAAAAACATGATGCATCCACCCTCAAAAACCGGAACGCACTCATGGGCGACAAGAAAAAGCTGTTGCTGACTGGCGCAAGCCGGGGGATCGGTCATGCCACGGTCAAGCATTTCAATGCCGCAGGCTGGGAAGTTTTCACGGCGTCCAGGCAGAACTGGGTGGATGACTGTCCGTGGACTGAAGGTCTGCTCAATCATATCCATCTGGACTTGGAAGATATCGATAGCGTCAGCGCGAGCATGGCGGCGATCAAGGACAAGCTCGGCGGGCGTCTGGATGCGCTGGTGAACAATGCGGGGGTTTCGCCGAAGACGGCGGAAGGCGGTCGCATGGGCGTTCTGGAGTCTGATTACAGCACCTGGATCAAGGTGTTCAATGTCAACCTGTTCTCCACGGCGCTACTGGCTCGCGGGCTGTTTGACGAGTTGAAAGCGGCCAAGGGCAGCATCATCAATGTCACCTCGATTGCCGGCTCGAAGGTTCACCCTTTTGCCGGGGTCGCCTATGCCACGTCCAAGGCGGCACTGTCGGCGCTGACCCGGGAAATGGCCTTCGATTTCGGCCCGCACGGGATACGGGTCAATGCCATCGCACCGGGCGAGATCGATACGTCGATCCTGTCACCCGGCACGGCGGAAATTGTCGAGCGGCTGGTGCCGATGCACCGGCTGGGCAAGCCCGAGGAAGTCGCTTCGCTGATCTACTTCCTGTGTACGGCTGGCGCGTCCTACGTGAACGGTGCGGAGATTCACGTCAACGGCGGCCAGCACGTCTGACTCAACGTGTGCCGGAAACGCTCTCCGGCACGCGCCGCACGCCCAGGCGACTGATCCACACCGACGCCACAATCACCCCGCCGCCGATCAGCAGGCGGGTGAAGTCCTCATGCTGGTTCCAGATCAGCAGATTGATCAACAGCCCCAGCGGCAAATGCAGGTTATTCATGACTGCCAGTGTGCCGCCATTGACCATGCACGCGCCTTTATTCCACCAGTACATGCCCAGCGCCGTCGAACACAGGCCGAGGAATAGCAGTACGATCCACTGGGTCGGCGCTTCGGGCAGGTGTTGCGGGTTGCCGAACATCAGGAACGCGGGCAATACCACCGCCAGTGCACCCAGGTAGAAATAACCGAAACGTCGGTAATGCGGCAGATCGCTGGGGTGCCGCGCCACCAGATGTTTGTACAGCACTTGCCCGGCGGCGTAGGTGAAGTTGGCCAGTTGCAGTAGCAGGAAACCGCCGAGGAAGTCGCCGTCCAGACCGTCGTAACGAATCACACCCGCACCCAGCACAGCGACCATCGCCGCGAGCAAGGCCCAAGGGTTGAAGCGCCGGTTCAGCGCGTCTTCGATCAGCGTCACGTGCAGTGGCGTGAGGATGGTAAACAGCAACACTTCGGGCACGGTCAGCCCCCTGAAACTCAGGTACAGACAGACATACGTGACGCCGAATTGCAGCGCGCCGATCAGCAGCATGCCACGCATGAAGCGGGGTTCAACCTGACGCCAGCGGGTCAGCGGGATGAATACCAGACCGGCGAGCACCACGCGGATCAGCACCGCGAAATAGCTGTCGACGTGCCCGGCCAGATAGACACCGATCAGGCTGAACGAAAACGCCTGAATCAGTGTGACGATAAGTAGATAACCCATGCCTGCCCCCATTTTTGAAGGGCGCGACCATAGCGGCTGCGTCACTCACTGTCCACTCGAAGGCCGCCGCTTTTTGACGCCAACCCGTCGCCGCGCCCCGCGTTACCCGTCACAAATATGACAGTCGTATGTTTGACGCACATGTCGTCGGTTTCGGCGAAAATATAGCCTATATCACGCAACTTTTCCTTAATGGAGGGTCTTACTCCGGGGCGCTGCAATATTGACTTCATCACCTAAAATCCTCGTCGCCCGGAGTAACACCATGATATTCAACACAAAAGACTTTGGTGCAGTGGGCGACGGCGTCACGGACGATACAGCAGCCATTCAGGCCACTATTGATGCAGCTGCAGCGGCTGGCGGTGGAGAAGTTGTGCTGGCAGCCGGGACCTACATTGTGTCCGGTGGCGAGGAGCCTTCCGACGGCTGCCTGATGCTCAAAAGCAACGTGACCCTATCGGGCGCGGGCATGGGCGAGACAGTCATCAAGCTGGCGGATGGCTCGGACACCAAGGTCACCGGCATCGTGCGTTCCGCCTACGGCGAAGAAACCCACGACTTCGGCATGAAGAACCTGACGCTGGACGGTAACCGGGACGCCACCACCGGCAAGGTGGACGGCTGGTTCAACGGCTACATTCCAGGTTCTGACGGCAAGGATTCGAACGTTACGCTCGACAGCGTCGAGATCAAGGACTGCTCGGGCTACGGCTTCGACCCGCACGAGCAGACCGTCAACATGGTGATCAAAAACAGCGTATCCCATGGTAACGGCCTGGACGGCTTCGTGGCCGATTACCTGAGCGACAGCGTGTTTGAAAACAACGTTGCGTACGACAACGATCGTCACGGCTTCAACGTGGTCACCAGCACCCACGACTTCACCCTGAGCAACAACGTTGCCTATGGCAATGGCAGCACCGGCATCGTGGTGCAGCGCGGCAGTGAAAACATCCCCTCGCCTGCCAATATCACCATCACCGGCGGCGCGGTCTATGGCAACGGTGCTGAAGGCGTGCTGATCAAGCTGTCCAGTCAGGTCTCTGTCAGTGGCCTGGACATTCACGACAACGGCAGTGCCGGTGTGCGCATCTACGGCAGTTCCGGGGTGGATGTGTTTGATAACACCCTGAGCAACAACTCCCTCGGCGCCCCGGTGCCGGAGATTATCATCCAGTCTTACGACGACACTTCAGGCGTTTCCGGCAAGTATTTCAACGGCAGCGACAACCTGATCCGCGGCAACGTGATTACCGGCAGCGACAACTCCACCTACGGCGTTGCCGAGCGCAACGAAGATGGCACCGATCGCAACAGCATCGTGGGCAACACCATCAGCCACACCAGCAAAGGCCTGACGCTGGTTTATGGTGACGGCAGCTTTGCCGGTGATTCTTTTCCGCTGGTCACCGTGCAGGGTACCGACGCCAACGATGCGATCACCGGTGGCGCAGCCAATGAAATGATTCTCGGTCTGGCTGGCAAGGACACGCTCAACGGCGCTGCGGGCGACGATATTCTGGTCGGCGGTGCGGGAGCCGACAAGCTCACCGGTGGCGCGGGTGCCGACACGTTTCGCTTCGATCAGTTGACCGACAGCTACCGTACAGCGACCACCAGTTCCACCGATCTGGTCACCGACTTCGATATCAGCCAGGACCGCATCGACCTGAGCAACCTGGGCTTCACCGGGCTGGGCAGCGGCAAGGGCGGCACGCTGAACATCAGCTACAACGCCACGCTGGACCGCACTTACGTCAAATCACTCGACGCCGATGCCAGCGGCAACCGATTCGAGCTGGGCCTGAGCGGCAACCTGAAAGACACGCTCAATGCCAGCCATTTCATCTTCCAGCGGGTCATCGAAGGCACTGCGGGCGGCGATACCCTGACCGGCACCGACGGCAACGACGTGATGAACGGCAACGCCGGTACAGACCGCATCAATGGCGGTGCCGGTGCAGATCTCATCAATGGCGGGGCTGATGCCGATATTCTGACCGGTGGCGCGGGCGCGGACCTGTTCATCTACAACTCGCGCCTGGACAGCTACCGCAATTACAACGCCAGCGGCACCAAGCAGAGCGACACGATCACCGACTTCAACCCTGCCGAAGACCGCATCGATCTGTCCAGCATCGGCCTGCGCGGCCTGGGCGATGGCAGCGCCAACACCATTTACCTGTCCGTCAATGCCGACGGCAGCAAGACCTACATCAAGACCAATGCGGTCGACACCACCGGCAATCGCTTCGAGATTGCACTGGAAGGCAACCTGCTCGACAAACTGAGCGCGTCCAACTTCATCTTCTCTACAGCCTCAGCCGCCAATCAGGCCCCGGTACTTAATACACCGCTGATGGATCAGAACGTTACCGAGTTGAAGGCGTTTTCCTACGCGATACAACCGGGCAGTTTCAGTGATCCGGACAGCAACACGCTGACCTACAGCGCGACCCTGACCGATAACAGCGCCCTGCCCGACTGGTTGAAGTTCGACAGCAAGACCCTGACCTTCAGCGGCACGCCGGGCGGCACGGCATCCGGGCTTTATTCGGTATTGCTGACCGCGAGCGACGCCACCGGCGCTTCGGTGGCCGACAGTTTTGCCATCAATGTGGGCAACGTGACGCCGGGGACCCTCACCGGCACCGAAAATGCGGAAGCGCTGTATGGCACCGAAGGTGACGACACCATTCTCGGGCTGGGTGGCGACGATACGCTGCGTGGCGATACCGGTGCCGACATCATCAACGGTGGCGCTGGCCGCGACGCATTGTACGGTGGAGACGGTGCCGACACGTTCGTCTACAGCACACTCACCGACAGCTACCGCGATTACGATGCTGGCGGGCTGACGGCCACCGACACAATCTATGACTTCACCCCCGGCCAGGACAAAATAGACGTCTCTGCTCTGGGTTTCCTGGGGCTGGGCAACGGTGAAGATCACACCTTGTACATGACCCTCAACGAAGCCGGCGACAAGACCTATGTCAAATCCGCCACGCCGGATGCCGACGGCAATCGCTTCGAAATCGCCCTGAGCGGCAACCTGATCGACACCCTGACCGATGCGGACTTCGTGTTCGGCCAGCGCGAGGCTCAGGAGATTCTCTATCTGCCGATGCTTGGCCAGTCCAACGCACGCCTGCTGCGCATGACCGAAGACGACAATCAGTCCGGCACCTCGGAAATGGTCAAGGACCTGGCCCGTTACACCGATTATGACGTGCGCAGCCAGTTCACCGACGCCAACGGTGATGGCATCGACCTTGCGCAGCACCGTGGTCGGCTATTCGACCGGCACGCAGGAAGAACAGCGTGTTTCGTGGTGGCTGGTGGATACCGATCAGCCAGGCCCTGCGCTGCTGCGTGCAACCGAACTGCTCAAGTCGCAACTGACGTCACTAACGGCTATCGACAAAGTGACCACCGGGATTATCTGGGGTCAGGGTGAAGAAGCCGCGCAGGAAATAGCCCGCGCCACGGACAAGCAGGCTGCAGCCGACCTGTACAAAGCCTCGACCCTGAAGGTGTTCGATTACCTGCACGCGCAGATAGGCGACTTCACCGTGTACATGGCCGAAACCGGCCACTATCAGACCGAGGCGGCCAAGGCACGTGGCTACACCGAAGAAAAGATCAACGCTATTGTCGAGGGTGCCGGATACGTCAGAAACGCTCAGGAAGCCATCGCCAATGAGCGTGCCGACGTCAAGCTGGCAGTTGACTACACCGACCTGCCGTTGCGTTACGAGGTCAACCCGCTGGTCTACCCCGATGACGTCTGGCACCTGCACGAAGAGTCCGCCGAAATCGTCGGTCAGCGCCTGGCCGACTTCATTGCCGATGACCTGGGTTTTCGTGGCGATGCCAGCGACAACAACGACCCGACCGCCATTTTCGAGAGTGGCCAGAATGAAGGCGGCAACATCTTCGGCACCAGTGACGACGACACATTGGTGGGCAGCGCCGGCAATGACGTGCTGGATGGCGATCAGGGCGCAGATGACATGACCGGCGGGGACGGCAACGACATCTATGTAGTCGATAACGCACTCGATACCGTCACCGAGAGCAATGATTCGCCATCGCAGGTTGATACCGTGGTGTCTTCCGTCAGTTGGCAGTTGGGGGCGAACGTGGAAAACCTGCTGCTTACCGGCGTATCTGCCATCAACGGCACCGGCAATGCGCTGAAAAACGTCATCACCGGCAATGCCAGCAACAATGTTCTCGACGGCGCAGCGGGTGCCGACCTGCTGACCGGCGGCGACGGATCGGACAGTTATTACGTTGACGATGCAGCCGACCGAGTGGTCGAGACCAACGCAGATCAGCAGGTAGGCGGCATCGACACGGTGCTCAGTTCGCTGGCCAGCTACACGCTGGGGGCCAACCTGGAAAACATCGTCATCACCGGCACAGGGGCGGCGAACGCAACCGGCAATACCCTTGATAACCTGATCTACGCAGGCGCTGGCGACAACGTCATGGACGGTCGTGACGGCAATGACACGGTGTCTTATCTGTTTGCCACGGCAGGCGTTACGGTTGCGCTGAACACCAGCGCTCAACAGGCCACCGGCGGCTCCGGGTTGGACACGCTCAAGGGTACAGAGAACCTGACTGGCAGCCAGTTTGCCGACACGTTGACCGGCAACAAAAACGCCAACGTCCTGAACGGCGGCAGTGGCAATGACACCTTGTCCGGCGGCGCGGGTGAAGACGTACTGATCGGCGGGTCAGGCGCTGATACGCTGATTGGCGGCACCGGTGCAGACCGTTACGTGTTCAACAACAGCAACGAGACAGGCCTGGGCGGCCTGCGCGACATCATAAACGGCTTCAAGGCAGCCGAAGGCGACAAGCTGGACTTCACAGGCTTCGATGCCCGACCCGATGCGTTCGTGTTCATTGGCAACGCGGCGTTCAGCGCCAACAACACCGGCGAGCTTCGCTTCGCCGATGGGGTGCTGTACGGCAATCTCGATGACAACATCGGGGCGGACTTTGAAATCCAGCTGACTGGCGTGCAGAGTCTGCAAGCGGCCGATATCATCGTCTGATTGTGCCCAGCGTATTGCACAAGTCCTGAAAGCCCGGAACAAGGAGCTTTCAGGCTTCTGCCCCAAGGACGTGGGAGCGAAGCGGCGACGCTTCGCCTGTTCGCGAAGACGGTATTTCAGCCGATGCATTTTCGGCGATCATACCGGCCCTTTCGCAAACAAGTTCGCTCCCACAGTCTTCGGCCACAATTGCGTATAACGCAACGGGGGACCCCGTTATAAAATCGATTTATCGATTAAAAACTTCAAGCCCCTTGCCTAACCCATCCATAAATTTGTTTTATCCATAAGAGCGCTCTACTCTCAGGCTGGCTGGCAGGTGAGCCTGATTCGCAACTTGATGATGCTGCGATTGAACGTGGATGAAGCGTCGACACTCTGACCTGCGCCAACCTGCATACGCCGGGTTCGCGGCGCCTCTGGCCCGTTGACGAACACCACCGAACATTTGGCGTCTACATCCCCGTAGTTGCTGACGGTGATTGACCCGATGTTGTGATAAACGTCGTGCGTCACGTAATCGATCTTCACGCCCTGATACTGCTTTTCGACCTCGATGGGGTACGCAAAAGCCGTCACAGGCAACATGACCAGCAGTACACAGCACAGTCGATTCATTCGGCGATCTCCGAAGCGGGATTGTCAGAGTAGAACAAATAGCCAGCACATTAAGAGGAATTACAGCATGAAAGCGCCCCGCGTGACTCTCGACCAGTGGCGCACATTACAAGCCGTAGTCGACCACGGTGGCTTTGCTCAGGCCGCCGAGGCGCTGCACAGGTCGCAGTCATCGGTGAGTTACACCGTGGCGCGCATGCAGGAACAACTCGGCGTGCCGCTGTTACGCATTGACGGACGCAAGGCTGTGCTGACCGACGCCGGTGGCGTACTGCTGCGCCGTTCACGGCAACTGGTCAAACAGGCCAGCCAACTGGAAGACCTCGCCCACCATATGGAACAGGGCTGGGAGGCAGAAGTGCGGCTGGTGATTGATGCGGCCTATCCTTCGGCACGCCTGGTCAGGGCGTTGACCGCGTTCATGCCGCAAAGCCGAGGCTGCCGGGTGCGGTTGCGTGAAGAAGTGCTTTCGGGTGTCGAGGAGGTGTTGCTGGAAGGCGTCGCGGACCTGGCCATCAGCGGCTACAGCATTGCCGGGCATCTGGGCACCGAGATGAGCTCCGTCGAGTTCGTCGCCGTCGCTCATCCGGACCACGCCCTGCACCAGGCCAATCGCGAACTGACCTTTCAGGACCTGGAAAGTCAGCTGCAAGTGGTGATTCGCGACTCAGGCAGACAGCAACCACGGGATTTCGGCTGGCTGGGCGCGGAGCAGCGCTGGACGGTCGGCAGCCTCGGTACAGCCGCCACCTTCGTCAGCAATGGCCTGGGTTTCGCCTGGCTGCCTCGCCACATGATCGAGCGTGAACTGCGCGAGGGGCTGCTCAAGCCGCTGCGCCTGGACAAGGGCGGCAGCCGCAACCCGACCTTCTATCTTTACTCCAGCAAGGACAGGTCGCTGGGCCCGGCCACGCAAATTCTCATCGATCTGATCCGCACGTTCGACACCGCACCACTGACCACGGCACTCACTGCTCCCCAACACGCCTGACAGGAGTAGGCACATGGCTTTTTTCGAACACGACGACTGTTCGCTGCACTATGAAGAGTATGGTCTGGGCGACCCCGTCCTGTTGTTACATGGCCTGGGTTCCAGCTGTCAGGACTGGGAATATCAGATCCCGGCACTGGCCAGTCAATACCGCGTCATCGTCATGGACATGCGTGGCCATGGTCGCTCGGACAAACCCTACGGGCGCTACAGCATTCAGGCCATGAGCAATGACGTGGAGGCGTTGATCGAACACCTTCGTCTGGGTCCGGTACACCTGATCGGCCTGTCGATGGGCGGGATGATCGGCTTTCAGTTGGCGGTCGATCAACCGCACCTGCTCACGAGCCTGTGCATCGTCAACAGCGCGCCACAGGTCAAGGTCAGAAGCGCAGGCGACCTTTGGCAATTGGCCAGACGCTGGACCCTGTCACGCATCGTCAGCATGCGTACTCTGGGCGAGGCGCTGGGCAAGCTGTTGTTTCCAAAGCCGGAGCAGGCCGACCTGCGGCGCAAGATGGCCGAGCGTTGGGGCAAGAACGACAAGCGCGCCTATCTGGCCAGTTTCGATGCCATTGTCGGCTGGGGCGTGGAAAACAAACTGGGGCGCATTACCTGCCCGACGCTGATCATCGCAGCCGAACACGATTACACACCGGTCTCGCTCAAGGAGGCTTACGTCAAACGCCTGCCCAATGCGCGGCTGCTGGTCATCAAAGACTCCCGGCATGCCACGCCACTCGACCAGCCCGAGCAATTCAATCGCACGCTGCTGGAATTCATGGCCAGCATCGGAGTCTGAAAACCTTGTGCAGCCCAATAGGTGCGCTGGCTGATGGCATGAAGCCGCGCAAACCCTCTAACACGCTGGGCAAAGAACGCCAAACGTGGTTACCTTGCCGGCCACAGTCGATATCTCTTACCGAAGGACCTGTTGCCACATGCTGAAAAAAATCGCCCTCACCGCCTGCTCCGTATTGTTCGCCGCCAACCTGATGGCTGCCCCGGATAAAGCCACGCACGTGGTACTCGATACCAGCTTCGGCCAGATTGAAATCGAACTCGCAGACACCAAGGCACCGGTCAGCACCCAGAACTTTCTGGGTTACGTCGACAGCGGCTTCTACAGCAACACCATTTTTCACCGAGTGATTCCGGGCTTCATGGTGCAAGGTGGCGGTTTCACCCAGCAACTGGTTCAGAAGCCGACCAAGGACCCGATCAAGAACGAAGCACAGAACGGTTTGCACAACGTGCGTGGCACCATTGCCATGGCCCGTACTTCGGACGTTAACTCGGCTACCAGTCAATTCTTCATCAACACCAACGACAATGCCATGCTCGACAACGGCACACGTGACTTCGGTTACGCGGTGTTCGGTAAAGTCGTCAAGGGTATGGACGTGGTCGACAACATCGTCAACGCCCGCACCACTACTTCGAAAGGCATGCAAAACGTGCCAATCGACCCGATCCTGATCAAGTCCGCCAAACGCGTCGACTAAGCAGGAAACCTGCACCGCATAAAGCCTTCGGGCTTTGTGCGGGCTGGACGGGAGAGCCTCCACTTATCAAGGAGAACCCACGTCGCGTGGGTGTGATAGCCAATGCTTTATCGTCGTTTTGAAAAACTGATCGATATCTTCAAAGACGCCCCTACCCCTGCCCCTCCCAACACCGTCTTCGCGTTTTACATGTATTACCTGCGTCAGGTATGGCCGACGTTTCTCGCGCTTCTGGTCGTGGGACTGATCGGTGCGCTGATCGAGGTGTCGCTGTTCAACTACCTGAGCCGCATCATCGACCTGGCGCAAACCACGCCGCCCAAGGATTTTTTCAGCGTTCATGGCCCGGAACTGATCTGGATGGTGGTGGTGGCCCTGCTGCTGCGCCCGATCTTCGTCGGCCTGCACGACCTGCTGGTGCATCAGACCATCAGCCCCGGCATGACCAACCTGATTCGTTGGCAAAACCACAGCTACGTGCTCAAACAGAGCGTCAACTTCTTCCAGAACGATTTCGCCGGGCGTATCGCCCAGCGCATCATGCAGACCGGCAACTCGCTGCGCGACTCGGCGGTGCAATCGGTGGATGCGCTGTGGCACGTACTGATCTACGCGATCAGCGCCATGGTACTGTTCGCCGAGGCCGACTGGCGCCTGATGATCCCGCTGGGCACCTGGATCGTGGCGTTCATACTCTCGCTGATGTACTTCGTCCCCAGGGTCAAACAACGCTCGGTGGAGTCGTCCGATGCGCGCTCCAGACTCATGGGCCGGATAGTCGACGGCTACACCAACATCACCACATTAAAACTGTTCGCGCACACCAATCATGAGCAACAGTATGCGCGTGAAGCGATGCGTGACCAGACCGAGAAAAGCCAGCTGGCTGGCCGTGTCGTCACGTCGATGGACACCACCATAACCACCATGAACGGCGTGCTGATTGTTACCACCACCGGGCTGGCCCTGTGGTTGTGGACCCAGTCGATGATCTCGGTGGGTGCCATCGCGCTGGCCACAGGCCTGGTGATTCGTATCGTCAATATGTCCGGCTGGATCATGTGGGTGGTCAATGGCATTTTCGAGAACATCGGCACCGTGCAGGACGGCCTGGAGAGCATCTCGCAGCCTGTCACGGTGAATGACCAGCCCGGCGCCCTGCCGCTGAAGATCGAAAACGGCGGCGTCCGGTTCGATGGCGTTGATTTCCATTACGGCAATGGCAACGGGATCATTCATAACCTCAATCTGGACATCAAACCGGGCGAGAAAATAGGTTTGATCGGGCCTTCAGGCGCAGGTAAGTCGACGCTGGTGAACCTGCTGCTGCGCATGTATGACGTTCAAGGCGGCAGGATCCTGATCGACGGTCAGGATATTTCTGAAATCACCCAGGAAAGCCTGCGTGCGCAGATTGGCATGATCACCCAGGACACGTCGCTGCTGCACCGTTCGATTCGCGAAAACCTGCTGTATGGCAATCCTGACGCCACTGACGAACAGCTTTGGGAATCGATCCGCAAGGCCCGTGCCGAAGAGTTCATCCCGCAGTTGTCGGACTCCGAAGGCCGCACCGGTTTTGATGCCCATGTGGGAGAGCGCGGCGTCAAGCTGTCCGGCGGTCAGCGCCAGCGAATCGCGATCACCCGTGTACTGCTCAAGGACGCACCGATCCTGATCATGGACGAAGCCACCTCTGCACTTGATTCGGAAGTTGAAGCAGCCATTCAGGAAAGCCTGGAAACCTTGATGCAAGGCAAGACCGTCATCGCCATCGCGCACCGCTTGTCGACCATCGCCCGTATGGATCGTCTGGTGGTACTGGAAAAAGGCCAGATCGCCGAAACCGGCACCCACGCCGAACTGCTGGCCCGCGGCGGGCTGTATGCGCGGTTGTGGCAGCATCAGACGGGTGGGTTTGTAGGGGTGGATTGAGTATGGGGAGATTGCTGGCCTCTTCGCGAGCAAGCTCGCTCCCACAGGATCTTCAGAGGCCAGTGATCTACCCGCTGCCATGTATACCCATGACTATCGTGCCAATGCTCCGCGTTGGCATGCATTTCGTGACGCTCCGCGTCACAAGTCTCGCGCCGATGCTCCACGCGGGAAGGCATATCCTCCGCTACTCCGTCTGCCGGTACGGCAACGCACTCCTCGCCTCATCGGCATACGCCAGTACACCGACGCGTTCCTGCTCGAGAAACTCACTGACCGCGTCTTTCAACCCTGGGTGCATCAGGTAATGCCATGACCGGGTGATCTGCGGTTCGAAGCCACGAATCAATTTATGCTCACCTTGAGCGCCGGCATCGAATCGTTGCAGACCATGGGCGATGGCGTAGTCCATGCCCTGATAGAAACAGGTCTCGAAGTGCAGTCGGTCAAACTCGGCCAGGCAACCCCAGTAGCGCCCGTAGAAACTATCGTCACCGATCAGGCTGAAAGCCATCGCCACAGGCCGTGAGCCCTGCAAGGCGATGACCACGCGGATCGATTCGGGCATACGCTCGGCCAGCAGACTGAAAAATTCGCGTGTCAGGTATGGCGCCTGCCCGCGAATTTCGTAGGTATTGGAATAGCAGGCGTAGACGAAGTCCCACAGCACTTCGCTCATCTGCGCGCCTTCGAGCCATTCAAACTCGATGCCCTGCCCCGCCACCTGTTCACGCTCCTTGCGCATCTGCTTGCGCTTGCGCGAACTCAATGCGTCCAGAAAGTCCTGAAAGTCGCGGTAACCCCGGTTATGCCAATGAAACTGACAACCAAAGCGCTGCAACCAGCCCGGTTGCGATTCAAGCAAGGCATCGGCAGCCGGGTCGGTGAAATTCACATGGGCGCTCGACAGCCCCTCGCTCTGCAGATAGGCCGGCAGCTCGCTGAGCAACTCCATGCCGCCTTGAGGCGTTGCCGACAGGATGCGTGAGCCGCCAACCGGGCTGAACGGCACCGCGACCAACAGTTTGGGGTAATAGGCGATTCCGGCGCGACGGCAGGCGTCTGCCCAGGCGTGATCGAACACATATTCGCCGTACGAGTGCCACTTCCGGTAGGCCGGCAATGCCGCAACCAGTTGATCGTTTTCGTAGTGCAGCACATGTTCGGCACGCCAACCGGAGCGTGGCCCGAGGCTGCCGCTGTCTTCCAGCGCGCTGAGAAAGGCATGCCGCAGGAACGGCTGATTGCCCGGCACCAGTGCGTCCCATTGAGCAGGGGCAACGGTGCTTAGGTTGTCGATAACGTGAACGGGCATGCAGATTCCCCGGATTGTCAGGCGTTATGGAGAGTATCCCTTATTGAGGCCCTGCGTTCACA
Source organism: Pseudomonas sp. Pme6b (assembly GCF_058129925.1). Classification (NCBI taxonomy): domain Bacteria; kingdom Pseudomonadati; phylum Pseudomonadota; class Gammaproteobacteria; order Pseudomonadales; family Pseudomonadaceae; genus Pseudomonas; species Pseudomonas sp. Pme6b. Next base: position 1,751,117 of record NZ_CM176704.1, on the reverse strand, counting down.
GCGTCCGAAAGCTGTATGGAAAGTTTGATCGCACACGCCTTGATCGCACGCATGCGTTGCTTGGTGATCTGTTTTACCCGGTCAAGGTATTGTTGATCGGATTGCATATCCGGCGACAGCTCATCCAGAACGGCGAGACGCTCAGCAAAAGGGCGCTTTACCGGCTCAAACTCGTGGGCGTAGCGGATTTCCAAATAATCCATCCAGAACTCCCTGGCAATCAGTGACTCGAAAAACGCAGGAGTACTTTCACGCGCAATTATCTCGCGGTAGGCGGAATCCAGATCGGCGTCACTCACCCCCGCCAAAGTCCTGAACAGCATGGATCTGGACCGGCTGGCCAATCCAAGCCGTACCTGCAAACCCGTTCGATAGGCCAGTCGTACTTCGGCTTCATCTACCGTTTTATTGCTTTTCATCCGAAGAGCAATATCGCGACGGGCAATTTTTTCCACCTCATCGAGACGGTCGAGACTGCGGGTCATCTTGAACAGCTCCAGTGGCCGTGCGGCTTCCGGCGTGGATGACGTAATCGCGAACACCCCAACGCGAACTTCCATGTCCCCGAATATTAACGCCAGACCATCGCCACAGGTTTGAGGATGGGCGGCAAGATCAAACAATTGCCGACGCAGCTCCCCATTTTCAGCAGCCGCTTCCATCATCGTCCAGACCCGTGTCGTGAGCGCTTTACGATCGTTGAAAAAGTCTGCTGAAGTGGTCAGGTCGCTCAGCACCTGAAAAAAATCCGTAGAACCGGAACAGTCCTGCACATTATGCCAAAGCTCTGTCCGTGCAGCCAGTTGCTCACCACTCGCACTGCCAAGCCAGGTCTTAAGGGCAGGCGTTTCCTGATGCAACAAGCGGTTATGGCTGATACCCAAACGGGACTGATACCGTTGCTCACGCAGCACTCTGATCCGTTCATGCGTCTGCACACTCAGCGGATTACCATTCAAATGTATATTCAGACGATTATCGCTGAGGGAGCGATCAATAAGGGCGAGCGCCTGGGTAGTTATGTCCGAGATATGGTTGTCACGAAGGTCGAGAAGCATCAGATCAGAACTGCGCCAGTTCCACTCTGGCACCCTTTCAATACCTGTAGAACGTAAAAAAAGCATGCGCAGTGCGTTGAGCGGACTCAGCCGCGTGCTCCGCCCAAGCGAGCAAAAACTGAGGTCCAGAACTTCCAGTCGGCTCAGATTGCGCAAACCGGCGTTGCACTGGTCGGTCCAGACCAACGGGTTGTGAACCGCCCCGGGTTTCTCGGAGACCCTTTTGTTTGAGTCATGCCACCTGGGCAGACTCGGTGAGTTGCTGATAATAGATTGCTTCTGCTTCGACCGGTGGAATATGACCGATTGGCTCCAGCAGGCGGCGGTGATTGAACCAGTCCACCCATTTCAGGGTTTCCAGCTCCACCGCCCCCCGTGTGGGCCAAGAGCGTCGATGAATCACTTCAGCCTTGTAAAGACCATTGATGGTCTCAGCCAAAGCATTGTCGTAAGAGTCACCGACACTCCCGACCGATGGCTCAATACCGGCTTCGACAAGACGCTCGGTATAGCGAATGGACACGTACTGCACGCCACGGTCACTGTGGTGAATGAGTCCACCCTGCTTGACTGGGCGACGGGCGTAAAGGGCTTGCTCCAGTGCATCGAGTACAAAATCGGTACGCGCTGAACTGGACACCTTCCAACCGACGATGAATCGGGCAAAGACATCAATGATGAAGGCCACGTAAACAAAACCCTGCCAGGTACTGACGTAGGTAAAGTCCGATACCCATAGGGCGTTCGGGCACTCAGCCACAAACTGACGGTTGACATGATCCTGCGGGCACGGCCTGGCTTGGTCGCTGACCGTCGTCTTGACGGGCTTGCCGCGTACCACGCCTTGCAGGCCCAGCTCTCCCATCAGACGTTGCACCGTACAGCGGGCGACTTGCAGTCCGTCACGCAGCAATTGTCGCCAGACCTTGCGCACGCCATATACCTGAAAGTGCTCATCCCAGACTCGCTGGATGTGCTCACCCAGTTCCTGGTCACGCTGCGCACGCGCTGACTGCTGGCTGGGGTCAGCCTGCTGAGCAGCGTACCGGTAGTACGTCGACGGGGCGATTGGCAACACCTTGCAAATCGGCTCGACCCCGTAAGACTGGCGGTTTTCATCAATAAACGTCTTCATCGTTTGAATGGGCGGTCGAGCTCCGCCTGGGCAAAATAGGCTGAGGCCTTACGCAAGATCTCGTTAGCTTGACGCAACTGACGGTTCTCACGCTCCAAGAGCTTGACTCGCTCACGTTCGACTGTGCTCAGCCCATCACGCTGGCCGCTGTTGCGCTCAGATTGGCGAACCCACAGCCGTAATGTCTCGGGCGTGCAGCCGATCTTGGGGGCAATGGCACTGATGGTGGCCCACTGCGACTCGTACTCAGGAAGGTGTTCGAAAACCATCCTGATGGCCCGCTCACGGACCTCTGGGGAATACTTCGGTAGTTTTTTCATCGCTCCATCCTCTCAAAGGTTGGAGTCTCCGAGAAACCCGGGGCGGTTCAATGCTTAAGTAATACATCAGCCTGTGAATGGGTAAGCCGCATGTTTCGAGCGTTTAAAACCGCCACATGACTGAAGTCAGCCAATACCTGCGGCATGTTTCCTATCCGTAGACCCTCCAGATCAAGCGAATACCCCAAAAACTCACCCTGATAGTTTCTGCAGTGAGCGCTCAGGCGCCTCCAGCAATTGCGAATTCGCAACGCCGCGATTGCCCTCGGTCTAAGCAGTGACGAGGGCTCAGCTTGCAGTACCCAATTGTCCAGGCCGGTTTGCAAAGTGCTCAGTTCCTGAGCGAGGCCTTGCAGCCTTTGTCGAACAAAGTTCGTCAATTGCGAGGCAGAACCTGTGTGCTCTGCACGCAGAGCCTGAAGAAACGTCGTAACCTGCTCTTCGGAAAAATCCGGATACAGGCTTTTTACCGCAAGCTCTGGCGAGTGGCTGGGCGCACCAATCCCAAGCCTGCGGAAGAGGCCACGCAAACGTCCGCTCAGGGGGTAACCCACACGGCCATCGTGCAGTCGTTGCGGCCATTTGATGCCAGGCTTGATCGGCTGCAACTGCAGGATTTCCGCTATCCGGTCACGTCTGTCAGATGCGATACGACACAAAAGACTGCGCAGGTGCTGCTCATCCGCATTCACTGGCAATTCGATGTTGACACGCACGTCATCAGGAAGCGCGTTCAGCAGAGCACTGAAAAAGCTCTGACCAGCCTCACCTATAGACTCACCCAACTGATTGAAGGGCTGAAATACCTCTTCGGTTCTGATCAGAACCCGATGCACGACAGTCGTCTGGTCACTTTCAAGGCTCGCGATCTCATCGCCCTCCAGCGTGTCTTTCAGCAGATCGATTGAAACGTCGCCACGCCAGCCCTGCGTGTACGGCAACATGCCAAGCCCAGTCGCACAGGTGTCCGGATTACCCGACGAGCGTCGGTAGAAGCCTTCGATGGCCCTGTTTATTCGCAGTTGCTGCTGATACTCACGAGCATGCTCGGCAAGCTCAAGAGGGATACGTTTTTCCGAGATCATCCGTGCGGTGTCTGCATCGCTCGCCATCTCGATGAGTTCCAAAGCGATGCTGTCCGACACACTGCTGAAATCGCGTTGAATCAGCTTGACCAGCGGCTCACTGCTGCGGTTGTGCAGTGCATAAACCTCGTCAAGCAACGGCCCCATGTGAAGTTGCGCACAGTCGGCCAGATAACGTTTGAAACCTTGAACCTGCGAAGTTTTATCTGCACCGCTGGTTCCCGTCAGATGACTGACTTCATCGGGTGTCAGCCCTTCCAGCAATTGGCCGAGCGCCTGCGTGAGGTCTTCTGTCACGCCCACGACACTCGATGAAAATGTCATATGCGCCCCCACGTTCCAGGCGTCGATCATGGTTCCGTCTGCGTCTAACACTAACAACCCTCGGCTCTTGTGCCAGTGCGGCGACGACACCAGCAGCTTCATCCATGGCTCGATATGAGTGACAGGCACTGGCGAGGACTCTTCTGCCTTGAGGGCGTCTATGCAGGCTTGCAAGCCCCGCTCGATTTCCATGCGCTGGATGGCATCTCTCAGAAGAGCTGGAAGCGGGTGACTTTCGACATGTATCTGACGCAACAACGCCTCGTTGCTGCCCGTAATGCTCAAGACCCGCGAGATCTCTTCTTCGGTGAACGCATCACACGTCACATTAAGCCGCCTGAACGCTGTGACTTCATCCCAGCCCATGGGGTTTTCCCACTCGTGACGCCAGGCACCGGCCCCGTTGTGCTCAAGCTTAGGCGAGTAGGCGTGCTGATCCTGCGGGTGCCTGATACGCCAGTTTTTTCCGGTTGCGTCTGCTTCAACGCGGTACAGCTTGCCGTTCATTGGCAGCCACGTCTTGCTGTCGAATTCGTAAAGCCCCAGCGGATTGGCACGCAAACCGTCAGGCACCGTAACCGTATCCGCATAACCGCCAACAGTCGGCTTTCCAAGACGAACCGATCCATCCACCCTCTTCTGCACCAGGCTTTCGATAAACATCGACGGTTCCAGCCGATCGAGCGCGCCAATGACGCTGCCCACCACCACTGTCTGAGCGACGTTTTCGGCGATGTTATAAACATGTTGCATGGCCTCTTCCACTTCCCCGTGCGTCCAGTCTTCGTAGGCAACGAACGCTTCGCGGACAATCTGATAGAGAGCAACCACGGCCATGACTTCACCCAGCACAGGCACAAAGAGCCCGGCCGCATTGAGTATGTCCATGCCACTGTTTTTCAGGTTGTCGATCAGCGCATCCCTGGCTAGCTGATCAGCCTGCGCAGACGGCACCGCTATGGTCCGTGAATCAACGTAGGTTTTGGCCAGCAGGTGGTCGTAAAGCAACTCGAACGGGGGCTTGGAAAATGGCTGCGCCTGCAACACCAGGTCGGCATTGACGTCCAGCGTGTGTTCCTGGACCGGGTAGAGCCGCGATTTCAGCTTCGCAAAAAACTCCGGACTTTGGCCAAGGCTGACGAAGCGGCTGAAATAGCGCCTGTAACTGTCACTGTCGAGCGCTGCCACGAGGCTGTCGTTGAAAGCCCGGAGTGACGCGAACTGTTTGAGCGGGTGTGACGGCTCTGAAGGCATATAGACAAGACAAGGCTCACTGTCAGGGTCAGCAATATCCTGCTGAATCAGCAAAGCCCCGTGTAACAGGCAGCCCGAAAAAGCGTAGGTATCGAGCATATGCAACTGACAATAGCGCAACCCCCTGCCCCCCCATTGCGCATGGACGTCGGGCTTCACTACGCTCAACAGCATCTGGTAAGCGGCTTCGCTGATATCGCCCTTCATCATGGCAATGTGCGCAAGCACCTCGACAGAATCGCGCTCACCGTCGATAAAAACAGTGGCAACCGCTTTCGCAGCGCCTGGCGTGGAAGGCTTGAATACACTGTCCAGATGCGCCTGATACTGGCCACCAAGATCCAGTTCATGACAAAAATCAGCGAATTGCTCAAGGTCGATATCAAGACGGTCCTTGTATTCCACCTTGTACCTGCGCTGAGCACTGTCGATAAGCCAGTAACGCAGGCCTCCAGTACGAAGTATTGCCGAGTACGGATCGAAGCGGCTTCGGTTACTGGAGGCGAAGTTCTGCAAGGCGGCCTGCAACAGCGTCTGTTCAAGGGGATTCGGCTTCCAGGAACCGTCATAACGCCAAGTCATCAGTTGAAAGGCTTCGACATCCAAGGGAAGTTCGAAGCGTTCGAAAAACGCTTGCGTCAGCAGAGGCGCTGCGAATGCTTGTGCTGATAAAAGACGATTGCGAACGGGCCCAAGCGCATGCGTGGAACGCAGGGTTTTCTGATGACTGGCGTGCAGTGCCTGGCGCAAGGTCGCCGGGGCGTTCAAATACCAGTCAGGCAGGCTGCCTCTGATGAATCCGGCATTTGGATGCTCAACGTCGAATGGCGCAGAGTCGAGTTGTCGTGAGGAAGGCAGGGAACCAGGCGAGGCTGGCGTTCCAGACGTGGTGTAGGCGGTAAACATGATCGATACCCGTGATGGCTTCGTAAAAAGCCAACACAATAAAGATCCGCCGGGGTGCAGGTTACATAACGGGATATGACAGGCAGCGTCTGATATGCAGACGCTGCCCATAAAGCGCTATCAGCGCTTGCGCAGAATCACGCTGCCAATCGAGTAACCGGCACCGAACGAGCTGAGCACGGCGAGCGCGCCCTCGGGCAAGTCATCCTGATAGGTATGAAACGCAATGACCGAGCCTGCCGAGCTGGTGTTACCGTACGTGTCGAGAATCACCGGCGCTTCCTCTACGGTGGCATCACGACCCAGCAGCTTCTTGACGATCAACTGGTTCATGCTCAGGTTGGCCTGATGCAGCCAGAATCGTTTGACGTCAGTGATGTTGATACCGTTGTCCTGCAAATGCGCCGCGACCAGCTCGGCGACCATCGGGCACACCTCGCGGAACACCTTGCGGCCTTCCTGCACGAACAGCTTGTCCGGCGCATTCTGGCCCTCGTCCGAGGTACGGTTGAGGAAACCGAAATTGTTGCGGATGTTGTTGGAGAATTTGGTCAACAAACGAGTACTGACGATATCGAATTGGTAAGGCGAGGTGGCGAGATCCGCGCGCTCGACCACAACGGCTGTGGCCCCGTCGCCAAAAATGAAATGGCTGTCACGGTCACGGAAATTAAGGTGCGCGGTGCAGATTTCCGGACTGATCACCAGCAAGGCGCGGGCCTGCCCCAATTGCACGCTGTTGCAGGCTGCCTGAATGCCGAAGGTGGCCGAAGAACAGGCCACGTTCATGTCGAAACCATAGCCCGCGACACCCAGCGCTTCCTGAATCTCAATGGAAATCGCCGGATAGGCGCGCTGCAAGTTGGAGCAGGCAACGATTACACCGTCGATATCGGCAGCGGTTTTGCCTGCACGTTGCAAAGCCTGCTCGGCCGCAGCAACCCCCATCTGGCAGAGGATCGACCATTCATCATTGCCGCGCTCCGGCAGGTTGGGCTTCATGCGCTGCGGGTCGAGAATGCCTTGCTTGTCCATGACAAAGCGGCTTTTGATGCCCGATGCTTTTTCGATGAACGCGGCGCTGGATTCACTGAGTGCTTCCACTTCACCACGTTCGATAGCCGCTGCGTTGTCGCTGTTGAACTGTGCGACATAGGCATTGAAAGACTGCACCAGCTCTTCGTTGGAGATGCTGTTGGCCGGGGTAAACAGGCCTGTGCCACTGATGACGAAGTTGTGCACGGTCGTTCCTCTCTTATTGAGTTGCAGGTAAACACCTGCTCAGGCACGGTGTTCGGAGGCCCTCTGTTTTTGGGACCAACGTACCAGTGCGACTGTAAAAGCTGCCCGCAACAGAGAGCAGCATTTCATGACACGGTGAAGACAGGCGCGGAGTGTGCCACAGAGCCCGGTTTTGGCGCTATCGGGCCAATGAATATAGGCCTGATAGCGACAATTGACTGTGCTGAAGGCCGACGCAGGATCAGCCCTCCACCTGACTCCACTGCTTGCTCAACCGTTTGTCCGACACCGGCATTTTGGTGCCTAACTGCTGAGCGAACAGCGACACGCGATACTCCTCCATCCACCAGCGATACAGCGCCAGTTCCGGGTCGCGCTTGCCTTCCTGGGCGTGCTTGTCGGCACGTGTCTGGTATTGCGTCCACAGGCCTGCCAGCTCGATGCTCCACACCCGGTCTTTCTGCACCTGACCTGGCAGTTTTTCCAGACGCATCTCGATAGCCTTCAGGTAGCGCGGCAGTTCCTTGAGCCACACCGCCGGGGTTTCACGCACGAAACCGGGGTACACCAGTTTGCTCAGTTGCGCCTTGATATCGTTGAGGGCAACCGCCTGCGACAGGTCAATCTTGCCTTTGAAGCGCTTTTGCAGTCCGTGCCACAGCTTGAGAATCTCCAGCGTCAGCTTCGCCAGCCGTTCGGCGTGTTCGGTCCAGTCGGCGCGCTTGCGCTCAGCCAGCGACAACAGGCCGGCACCGTCGCGCGGCAACTTGGCTTCACCTTCCAGCACGCAACTGTCGAGGCTGGCCAGCAGGATGTCCTCTATCAACGCATCGATGCGGCCAAGCTCGCGGTGCAACAAGGCCAGCTCGGTCTGCCCCGGCAGTTTGTTACGCAGGAACTTCGCCGGTTCAGCCAGCTGTTGCAGCAACAAACGCTGCAAAGCACGGCGATGCTGATATTCAGCTTCGGCCTGCGTGGAGAACCGGCCTTCCTTGACCGCTCCGCCCTCTTCGACCAACGCGGGATAAACCGTCATCGACAACCCGGCGATGTTCTGCTGAGTCTTTTGCGCCACCGCAGCAAAGGCCTTGGCCTGCACCGGCTGCTGGCTTTTCGCGGTTTGAGGTACGGCCAGTGCGGCCTGGCTCGCCTCGGCAAAGCGCGCCGTCAGCTCGGCCAGATCACGACCCTCACCGAGAAACTTGCCGCTGCCATCGACGATTTCCAGGTTCATCTTCAGGTGGCCTTCAAGCTGCTGCGCGGCTTCAGCCCAGCCCTCTTCGCTGACCCGCACGCCGGTCATGCGCAGAAGCTCACGCCCCAGCGCCTGGGGCAATGAGCCCTCGCCGAAGGTAATACGTTGCAACGCGGCCTTGATGAAATCCGGGACCGGCACGAAGTTCTTGCGCACCGCTTTGGGCAGGTTGCGCACCAGCGCAATGCTCTTGGTCTCGAGCAAGCCCGGCACCAGCCACTCCAGGCGCTCGGCAGGCAGCGACAGCAACAGGGGCGCAGGGACGCGCAAGGTCACGCCGTCACGTGGGTGGTTGGGCTCGAAGTGGTAACTCAGCGACAGACTGAGGTCGCCCAGGTGCAAGGTATCCGGATACTGCGCGGCGGTAACTTCACTGGCCTCGCGGGCCAGCACATCCTCTTCGCGCATGATCAGCAGTTGCGGGTTCTTCTGGCTTTCAGTCTTGTACCAACTGTCGAACGTGGCCGTCTGATGAATCTCGGCCGGGATTCGCGCTTCATAGAAGCTGAACAAGGTGTCTTCGTCAGCCAGAATATCGCGACGTCGAGCCTTGGCCTCCAGCTCATCGAGCTGCTCCAGCAGGCGGGTATTGGCACTCAGGCATTTGGCCCGCGACAGGATGTCACCGCGCACCAGACCTTCGCGAATGAACAGCTCGCGCGACACCACCGGGTCAATCGGCCCGTAATGCACCGGACGGCGACCAACCACGATCAGGCCGAACAGCGTAATCTGCTCGAACGCTACGACCTGCCCGCGCTTCTTCTCCCAGTGCGGCTCGAAATGATTTTTCTTGATCAGGTGGCCAGCCAGCGGCTCGATCCAGTCCGAATCGATCTTGGCCACCATGCGCGCGTACAGCTTGGTGGTTTCCACCAGCTCAGCGGTCATCAACCACTGCGGGCGCTTCTTGCCGAGCCCGGAAGACGGGTGAATCCAGAAGCGCCGCTGCCGTGCGCCAAGGTAGTCACCCTCGTCGGCCTTTTGCCCGATCTGACTCAGCAGACCAGAAAGAATGGCCTTGTGGAATTTCGGGTAATCGGCCGGTTCCTTGTTGACCGTCAGTTGCAGATCGCGGCAGATCAGGCTCAGCTGTCGATGGGAATCACGCCACTCGCGCAGGCGCAGGTAATTCAGGAAATTGCGCCTGCACCAGTTACGCAGCGGGCTGGCCGTCAGGGTCTGGCGCTGCTCTTCAAAACCGCGCCACAGATTGACCAGCCCGGCGAAGTCCGAGTCGGCGTCTTTCCATTGCGCATGGGCCTGATCAGCCGCCTGCTGACGCTCGGGTGGACGCTCACGCACATCCTGCACGGACATGGCACTGGCCACGATCAAGACTTCCTGCAGGCTGCCCTGCTTCGCAGCTTCCAGAAGCATGCGACCCATGCGCGGATCCACTGGCAGGCGCGCCAGTTGACGGCCCAGCGGGGTCAGCTGATTTTCGCGATTGACTGCCGACAGCTCCTGCAACAGGTTGAAGCCGTCGCTGATCGCCTTGCCATCCGGCGGCTCGATGAACGGGAAATCGGTGATCTCACCCAGACGCAGGTGCAGCATCTGCAGGATGACCGCTGCCAGGTTGGTGCGCAGTATCTCGGGGTCGGTGAATTCAGGTCGACCGTTGAAATCCTCTTCGCTGTACAGACGCACGCACAAACCGGGCTCGACGCGCCCGCAACGGCCTTTGCGCTGGTTGGCGCTGGCCTGCGACACGGCTTCGATCGGCAGGCGCTGGACCTTGGCGCGATAGCTATAGCGGCTGATGCGTGCAGTACCGGTATCGATCACATAGCGGATGCCCGGCACGGTCAGCGAGGTTTCGGCCACGTTGGTGGCCAGCACCACACGACGACCCGGATGGGACTGAAAGATACGCTGCTGTTCGGCAGGCGAAAGGCGTGCGTACAGCGGCAGAATTTCGGTGTGCCTGAGCTGCGCCTTGCGCAGTACCTCGGCGGCATCGCGAATCTCGCGTTCGCCGGGCAGAAACACCAGCACGTCGCCCGGGCTCTTGCGCTCGCTACGCTCAAAGGACGCCAGCTCATCCAGCGTGGCCAGAATGGCCTGATCGACTGTCAGGTCTTCTTCGACGCTGTTGCCTTCCTCGTCCTGCTCGCTGGTCAGCGGGCGGTACCAGAGGTCGACAGGGAAGGTACGCCCGGACACTTCGATCACCGGCGCATCGTTGAAGTGCTCGGAAAAGCGCTGCAGGTCGATGGTCGCGGAGGTGATGATGACTTTCAGGTCCGGACGACGCGGCAGCAGGGTTTTCAGGTAACCCAGCAGGAAGTCGATGTTCAGGCTGCGTTCGTGGGCTTCGTCGACGATGATCGTGTCGTAGCGCTCAAGAAAGCGATCATGCTGGGTTTCGGCCAGCAGAATACCGTCGGTCATCAGTTTGATCAGCGTGTTGCTGTCGCTCTGATCTTCAAAGCGCACCTGATAACCGACCAGCGCGCCCAGCGGTGTGCCCAGCTCATCGGCCACCCGGCTGGCCACGCTGCGTGCGGCGATCCGGCGCGGCTGGGTATGGCCGATCAGACCGTGCTGGCCGCGACCGATTTCCAGGCAGATTTTCGGCAATTGGGTGGTCTTGCCGGAGCCGGTTTCACCGGCAATGATCAGCACCTGATGCTTGAGCAAGGCCTCCTTGATCTCATCGCGTTTGGCGGCGATGGGCAGGTTGTCGTCATAACGGATCGTCGGCACGCTCTCACGCCGCGCCGTCACCTGCGCACAGGAGGCTTGAACCCGCGCTACCCACTGCGCCAGCTTCGCCTCGTCAGGCTTTTTGCGCAGGTCATGCAACTGACGGCGCAGGCGATGACGTTCGCTGATCATCGCTTGGTCGAGGTTTTTCAGAAGTTGGTCGATAGAGGGCGATTCGTCGGTCATCAGGCGCGCAGGGTCTTTTTTCAAATGGCAGGTGCGGATTGTCGCAGATTGTGGCGGGTCGTGACGAATGGCCTGAATGCCAGGCTATCCATCGCGGTCATGGTTTGCCGGCAGCACTGCTCAATTACAACAAAGTATGAGGTACGAAATACCGGACGCTCCGCGTCCTTTTTGCGACGCAGAGCGTCGAGACCTGCATTCCCACGCTGGAGCGTGCGGAACGATAATCTCAACTATCGTGCGGCGCTCCGCCCTACTTCTTCACGCCCAGCTTCTTCAATTCCTCATCACGCAGCTCGCGACGCAGGATCTTGCCGACGTTGGTAGTGGGCAGAACCTCTCGGAATTCCACGCTACGCGGCACCTTGTAGCCGGTCAGGTTGGCGCGCATGTGCTCCATGACCTGTTCCTTGGTGAGGGTAACGCCCGGTTTGGCCACGACGAAAACCTTGATGGTTTCGCCTGACTTCTCGTCCGGCACGCCGATCGCCGCGCATTGCAACACGCCCGGGAGCGTGGCCAGCACGTCTTCCAGTTCGTTGGGGTATACGTTGAAACCGGAGATCAGAATCATGTCTTTCTTGCGATCGACAATCCGGATGTAGCCATCGGGCTGGATGATTGCGATGTCACCGGTCTTGAGCCAGCCATCACTGTCGAGCATTTCATCGGTGGCTTCCTGGCGCTTCCAGTAGCCTTTCATGACCTGAGGGCCCTTGATGCACAACTCGCCGGTTTCACCGAACGCCAGCTCGTTGCCAGCATCGTCGATAACCTTGCACAGCGTCGACGGCACAGGAATACCGATAGTGCCCATCTGCACGTCTTTAGCGGGATTGACCGTAGCCACCGGGCTGGTCTCGGTCATGCCATAGCCTTCGCAGACCTGGCAGCCAGTGACCTGCTTCCAGCGTTCGGCAGCGGACTGCTGCAGGGCCATGCCGCCGGACAGGGTAACTTTCAACGCCGAAAAGTCGAGGTTGCGGAAACCCTCGTTATTGCACAGGGCCACAAACAGCGTGTTAAGGCCGACAAAGCCGCTGAACTTCCATTTCGAAAGCTCCTTGACCATGGCCGGCAGGTCACGAGGGTTGCTGATCAGGATGTTGTGATTGCCAAGCAGCATCATCGCCATGCAATGAAAGGTGAAGGCATAGATGTGATACAGCGGCAGCGGCGTGATGATGATTTCACAGCCTTCGCCCAGATTTGACGCCATCAGCGCGCGGCATTGCAGCATGTTGGCGATCAGGTTGCGGTGCGTCAGCATTGCCCCCTTGGCCACCCCGGTGGTGCCGCCGGTGTACTGCAGCACGGCAACATCGGCGCTGCCGGGCGACACGTCGGTCACTGGCTGACCACGGCCCTTGCCAAGCACATCGTTGAATTTGATGGCCTTGGGCAAGTGATAGGCCGGGACCATCTTCTTCACGTACTTGATGACGCTATTGATCAGCAAGCGCTTGAACGGCGACAGCATGTCGGCCACTTCGGTGACAATCACCTGCCTGATCTGCGTCTTGGGTACGACCTTCTCGGCCAGATGGGCCATGTTTGCCAGACACACCAGCGCCTTGGCACCGGAGTCGTTGAACTGGTGTTCCATTTCACGCGCGGTGTACAGCGGGTTGGTGTTGACCACGATCAGCCCGGCGCGAATCGCACCGAAGACGGCAATCGGGTACTGCAATACGTTGGGTAGCTGCACGGCGATACGGTCACCCGGCTGCAGGTCGGTATGTTGCTGAATCCAGGCGGCAAACGCGCCGGACAGCTCATACAGCTCGCCGTAGGTGATGGTCTTGCCCAGGTTGCTGAACGCCGGCTTGTCGGCGAAGCGCTGGCAGGACTGCTTCAGGACCGCCTGGACGTTAGGGTACTCGTCGGGGTTGATATCGGCAGGGATACCGGACGGGTACTTGTCCTTCCAGAAGTTATCAATCATTCAGTCGGCTCCGTAGCGATAGCGAATTCTTCACATCGCCTGAAGCGATGATTTTCTTGTGCTTGGAATTATGCAGTAGACGCTTTTTCGCTTTATGACTGATCAAAAAGCGCGCCGAGAGTAGCAGCTTTGCCAAAGGCCGACTAGAGGCAGAAGCAGGCCACACAGTCACGAATACGACCAGAAACCAACAAACAGTCACTTTAAATTCATTTAATAAATTTTCATCATCACGCCGAAAGTACCGAAACAGAGCGGCCAATCAATATAATCGCCTGTTTCCGAAAAAAACTGACCCCGTTTACAGCGTTCTGCAAACGGGGCCAGGTACACACATGGAGACGATTAAAGGGTCAGGCGATGTCCCGAAGCTCGCGTCGCAGAATCTTGCCCACCGGAGTCATCGGCAATGAATCACGCAGAACGATCTGTCTGGGCACCTTGTAGCCGGTGAAATTCTCTTTGCAGAAGGCCTTGAGCTCTTCAATGCTCAGCTGCGGGTCTCGCGCCACCACGAACAGCTTCACGGCCTCCCCCGAGCGCTCGTCCGGCACGCCGATACAGGCGCAGTTGGCGACTTTCGGATGGGCCATGACCACGTCTTCGATTTCATTGGGGTAGACGTTGAAGCCGGACACGATGATCAAGTCTTTCTTGCGGTCGACGATACTGACGAACCCGTCAGCGCCAATCACGGCAATGTCACCGGTCTTGAACCAGCCTGCGGCGTCCAGGCATTCGGCCGTGGCATCAGGCTGGTTCCAGTAGCCTTTCATGACCTGCGGCCCCTTGATACACAGCTCGCCACGCTCGCCGAAAGGCAACTCGATGCCATCGTCATTAATGACTTTCATCGCGGTGCCGGGCACGGGCATGCCCACGGTTCCCAGGCGTGCCAGGGCGCCATAGGGATTGGCGCTGGCGACAGGCGACGTCTCGGTCAGGCCGTAACCTTCGACGATCGTGCAGCCGGTGATCTGCGCCCAGCGCTCGGCCGTGGCCTTGACCAGTGCAGTGCCACCGGAGTTGGTGCTTTTCAGCGCCGAGAAATCCAGATTCTTGAATTCCGGGTGGTTCATGAGCGCCACGAACAGCGTGTTGAGGCCGATCATGGCAGTGAAGCGCCACTTGCCCAGCTCCTTGATGAAGCCGCCGATATCGCGAGGGTTGGTGATCAGGATGTTGTGATTGCCGCTGATCATCATGCACATGCAGTTCGCCGTGAACGCATAGATGTGATAGAGCGGCAACGGCGCAATCATCACCTCCTTGCCCTCTTCAAACAGCGATCCGCCTTGCGGTCCTTGCTGGCGCATGCAGGCATAGACTTGCTGCATGTTGGCGACCAGATTGCCATGGGTGAGCATCGCGCCTTTGGCCAGCCCCGTGGTGCCACCGGTGTATTGCAGAACGGCAACATCCTGCAGACCTCGCGGTACGACCTGCATGCGGCTCTCGCGCCCCAGGCGCAGCGCGCGCTTGAAGCCGACGGCCTGAGGCAGATGGAATTCGGGGACCATCTTCTTGACCTTGTCGACAAGGGTATTGACCAGCCAGCCCTTGGCCGCCGACTGCATGTCGCCCATTTTTACTTCGATCAGGTATTCGATGGCCGTGTCCGGCAGCACTTCCTGCACCAGCTTGCCGAACAGGTTGAGGTAAACCAGCGCTCTGGCACCAGAGTCCTTGAATTGATGGCGCATCTCGCGTGCGGTGTACAACGGGTTGGTGTTGACCACCGTCAGACCGGCGCGCATCGCACCGAATACGGCGATCGGATATTGCAGGATATTGGGCATCTGTACGGCAATGCGATCACCCGGCACCAGTTGAGTATGCTGCTGTAGATACGCGGCGAAGGCGGCGGAGTGACGCTCGAGTTCCGCGTAAGTCAGCGTCACGCCCATGTTGCTGAACGCAGGCCGGTCGGCGAATTTCCTGCAGCAGCGCTCGAACACCTCGACGACCGATTGGTAGGTTTGCAGATCCACCTCGGCGTCGACACCCGCCGGACGCTTGTCATCCCAGAAGTCAGCTTGCATTATTTTTATCCTTTTTCCCTGCATGGGTCTGGGCGGACGTTAGCAGTTAAAGTGTCTCAGGCAAATGATCGTCCGGGCCTCATCAGCAGCATGAATCTTGTCTCTGTTCAGACTGAAATCTGTCGTCGGCGATACACTGCTCACGGCAATCGGGCTGGTAAAGATACTTGCCCGATCGCTCAGTAGCCGTATTCACATGGCGTTTGCTTATTATTTGCCTTGAATGTGATCCGGGGAGCGCCAGCAAGCGTCTGAATGATCTTGTCCGCGCATTGGCGGCGACAGGTCATCAAGTGTTACAAATCAAGGCCAGGTCGGATTGCACGAACCGGCACGCTTCAATTCATTTTTATTGTCAGGACAGCCACATGACTCAAGTCACCAACACGCCTTACGAAGCTCTTGAAGTCGGTCAGACCGCCAGCTACAGCAAGACAGTGGAAGAGCGTGACATTCAACTGTTCGCCGCCATGTCCGGAGACCACAACCCGGTCCACCTGGACGCCGAATACGCCTCCAAGACCATGTTCAAGGAGCGTATTGCCCACGGCATGTTCAGCGGCGCACTGATCAGTGCGGCGGTTGCATGCAAGTTGCCTGGCCCTGGCACCATCTATATCGGTCAGCAGATGACCTTCCAGAAGCCGGTGAAACTGGGCGATACCCTGACTGTGCGCCTGGAAATCCTGGAAAAACTGCCGAAATTCCGCGTGCGCATCGCCACCCGTGTTTTCAATCAGAACGATGAGCTGGTTGTAGACGGCGAAGCCGAGATTCTCGCCCCGCGCAAGCAGCAGACCGTCGACCTGACCGTATTGCCCGAGATCACTTTCGGCTGATACCCGGAACCGGCGCGCGCACCTGCGGCCGCGCCCGGGCTCCACTGCTGACCTGAACACAAATTCATGATGCCCTCGGAACTGTTTTGGCTGCGCTTTCCACTCAGGAAACCAGCGCTACCTTATCCGGATCACGAATCGTTCATTCCTGCAGGCAGGGCAATCACCCATGAATATGATCACCCGAAATTATTATCCCGTCTCCGGGCAGCCAACCCAGGGCATAAACCCGCAAGCCGATAACAGTCCGCCACCTCAGGTCACGTCCGGCAATGGCAGCAAGCTGGTCGACTTCGCACCGCCGCAGCAGGCAACAAGGTTGCAGTCGTCGTTCAATGGCCTTGGCTCCAGGGCGCAAACGCCCGCTACAAACGCAGCCTCGGGTGCAACTGAAAACCCCGTCGAGTTGTTGCTGAACAAGCTGGTGGAAGCCATTCGCACCATCCTCAAGGATCTGTTTTCCAGATCACAAGGGCATCAGCAGGACGGCTCGACACCGGCACCTGCGCCGTCTGAACGGGAACAGGCGCCGACCTCCCTTCAGTCTTCATCAGCCCCCTCTTCAGGGTCGCCGTCATCGTCCGGCAACACAGAAAAGCCGTTCGTGGTGAAAAACGATTATCCGACCGACAAACCGGTCTCGCTGCAAAAGAGCGCCACAGCAGCGCCGTCTGATACGGCGCGCACTTCGGCGTCAGCCCAAGGCAATACGCCAGCCGCCAATCAGTCTGCGCCCGCCAAAACGTTGCCAACCGCCACAGACAGATCTGAGACCACAGAAAAAGTGGCGCAACCCGCGCACCGAGCGGGCAACGGTCCTGGGGCCGACATGTCCGGAATGGTCGGCTTCGCCAAACAGGCGAACACCACCGGCGGTAATGGTGGCGAAGTCGTCACGGTCAATACCGTAGCGGACCTCAAGAAGTACATGGAGGACGACAAAGCCCGTACCGTCAAACTGGGGGCCAACCTGTCTGCCGACAGCAAGGTGACCATCAACTTTGGCGCCAACAAGACCCTGCTGGGTACCGACAAGGGCAACAGCCTGCACAACATCTACCTGGCCAGCGGCAAGACCGCCAGCAATGACATCTTCCAGAATCTGAACTTCGACCACGACAGCCGTTATCGCGAAAACGGTGACATGCAGATGTTCATCAGCAGCGGTCAGAAATACTGGATCGATCACAACACCTATTCAGGCACCAAGGATCAGAACGCCAAAGGCCTGGACAAACTGCTTTATGTCGGCGGGACGGCAGACAACGTCAGTCTGACCAACTCGAAACTCCAGAACAACGAATATGGCGTGATTCTCGGTCAGCCGGACGACTCCGCTCAAGCCAAGGCCGAGTACAAGGGTTACCCGCGCATGACCATCGCCAACAATGTGTTCAGCAACCTGGATGTTCGGGCACCCGGCCTGATGCGGCATGGCGACTTTGACGTTTACAACAACTCGATCGACAACTTCCATCTTGGCTTCACCGCGACGGGGGATGCGACCATCCTCTCGCAGGCCAACTATTTCGCAAAAGGCGTGGATGTTTCCAACAAGGCCAGCAACTCCGGCGCGCTGGATGACTATGGCGATGCGCACTTCAAGGACATCGGCAGCAATGTCAGCTTCACCCAGAAGTCACCGGTGACCGCCTGGACGCCCAGCTATCAGCGCGACATCAAGACCGCCGAAGCCGCCAGAGCCTATGACTTGGCCAATGCCGGCGCCAAAACCGTGAGCTGATAGCGCCCGGCGTCCGATGCAGGGCGTGGCATGCAGACGAAAAAAAGGGCGACCGAAGTCGCCCCAAGTGCCTTGCGTGCTCATTGAATGCATGCAGGCGCGTGTCCGCCCACAACGCATTCGATGGAGCAAGATTAAGGCAGCGAACATAACGGCGAGTTGATCCAGATCAGCTGTTGCTGAACCAGACTGATCAGATCAAGGGTGTGGCGGCTGGATCAGCGTTTTTTGGGCTTTTTCTTCGGTTTTTTGCTGCTCAATGGCATCGCCTGTTCGAAGGCGTTACGCACTTCATTGAGGCGCTTGTCATTCAGATCGTGGATACGCTTGGCGCGCTCGGCACCCAGGTCGATCAGTTGTGCATCGTCGCTCATGGCTTGCGGTTCTCGAACACGGGAAATCAGGGCCAATAATGCTCAATCGCAGCAGCCCTGACCAGTCCCGTGATCAGTACAGCCCTGGGCGGTGCAGCAATCAGATCTGAATATCCACCCAAAGCCCCTGGCGCGGCTCGTCGTCGATGAGCGGTACAACGGGTACGGTGTTGTCGGCGTTCAGCGAATCACCCGGGACCACCAGTCCCACGTATTCCTCGGCTTCTCCGCCGCCATGAGCCTGCTGCTGTTGCTGCTGGCGCTGTTGCTCTTCACGCAACGGCAACGCGCTGCGTTCAGTATCTTCATTGCGCAGGTCGATGGAGGTCTCGCTGGAGCTCTCCTGCACCGGCGCTACAGGTGGAATGTCCGGCATGCGTTTGGCCGGATCCAGCTGTGATGTCACAGGCACCACACTTAACGGAAGCATAGGTTGCAGCATGGTTTTACCTCCTCTTACCGGGGTTTCGGCCGTGCACGAGGCAACTTGAACCGGGCTGAAAGAGCCAGTGGTGGTTTATAAGATCTTTTTTGACCCCTCTCAGTGAAATAAGTGTCATGGAACCAAAAATTCGATAGGTTCCGGCGCTGACCATGAGTTTTTTCACGCTGCCTTTGGCCTTCGGGGCGTGTTCCGTTAACATACTCAGCTTTTTCAAGCGGGAGACAGGCAGCATGGCGCAGCAGTATCAACCGGGGCAACGCTGGATTAGTGACAGCGAAGCCGAGCTGGGTTTGGGCACCGTTCTGGCACAGGACGGCCGCTTGTTGACCGTGCTCTATCCGGCCACTGGCGAAACACGTCAGTACGCACTGCGTAATGCGCCGCTGACCCGCGTGCGTTTCTCCCCTGGCGACGTGATCACGCACTTCGAAAACTGGAAAATGACCGTTCGCGAAGTCGACGATGTCGATGGCCTGCTGGTCTACCACGGCCTGAACGCGCAGAACGAAGTGGTGACACTGCCGGAAACCCAACTGTCGAACTTCATCCAGTTCCGTCTGGCTACCGACCGTCTGTTCGCTGGCCAGATCGACCAGTTGTCCTGGTTTTCGTTGCGCTACAACACGCTGGAGCACACCAGCCGCCAATTGCAGTCCTCGCTGTGGGGCCTGGGTGGCGTGCGGGCACAGCCTATCGCCCACCAGTTGCACATCGCTCGCGAAGTCGCGGACCGTATCGCGCCGCGCGTTCTGCTGGCCGACGAAGTGGGTCTGGGCAAAACCATCGAAGCCGGTCTGGTGATCCATCGCCAACTGCTGTCGGGCCGCGCCAGCCGCGTGCTGATTCTGGTCCCGGAAAACCTCCAGCACCAGTGGCTGGTGGAAATGCGTCGCCGCTTCAACCTGCAGGTCGCGCTGTTCGACGCCGAGCGCTTCATGGAAAGCGATGCAGGCAACCCGTTCGAAGACACCCAGCTTGCACTGGTTGCCCTGGAATGGCTGGTCGAAGACGAAAAAGCCCAGGACGCCCTGTTTGCGGCAGGCTGGGACCTGATGGTAGTCGACGAAGCCCACCATCTGGTCTGGCACGAAGACAAGGCCAGCCGCGAATACTCGCTGGTCGAACAACTGGCCGAAGTCATTGCCGGCGTACTGCTGCTGACCGCGACCCCGGAACAGCTGGGTCAGGACAGCCACTTCGCCCGCCTGCGCCTGCTGGACCCGAACCGTTTCCACGACCTCAAGGCCTTCCGCGCCGAAAGCGAGAACTACCGTCCGGTGGCTCAGGCCGTTCAGGAGTTGCTCGATAAGGGCAAGCTGTCTGCCGAGGCGCAGGAAACCATTCACGGCTTCCTGGGTGCCGAGGGCGATTCCCTTCTGGCGGCCGTGAATACCGGCGACGACGAAGCCAAGGCGCGCCTGATTCGCGAACTGCTGGACCGTCACGGCACCGGCCGCGTGCTGTTCCGCAACACCCGTGCCGCCGTGCAGGGCTTCCCGGAGCGCAAGCTGCATCAATACCCGCTGCCCTGCCCTGTGGAATACCTTGAGTTGCCGGTTGGCGAACACGCCGATCTATACCCGGAAGTCAGCTTCCAGTCGCAGCCGGAAGTCAGCGAAGAAGAGCGCTGGTGGCGCTTCGACCCACGCGTCGACTGGCTGATCGACACGCTTAAAATGCTCAAGCGCGTCAAGGTGCTGGTCATCTGTGCCCACGCCGAAACCGCCATGGACCTGGAAGACGCGCTGCGCGTACGTTCCGGCATTCCGGCCACGGTCTTCCACGAGGGTATGAACATCCTTGAGCGCGACCGCGCGGCTGCTTATTTTGCGGACGAAGAATTCGGCGCTCAGGTCTTGATCTGCTCGGAAATCGGCAGCGAAGGCCGCAACTTCCAGTTCTCTCACCATCTGGTGCTGTTCGATCTGCCATCGCACCCGGACCTGCTGGAGCAGCGTATCGGACGTCTGGACCGGATCGGCCAGAAGCACACCATCGAGCTGCACGTACCTTTCCTGGAAACCAGCCCGCAGGCACGCCTGTTCCAGTGGTATCACGAGGCGCTCAATGCGTTCCTCAATACCTGCCCGACCGGCAACGCCCTGCAGCATCAGTTCGGCCCGCGCCTGCTGCCGCTGCTGGAAAGCGGTGACGACGACGAGTGGCAAAGTCTGATCGACGAAGCGCGCACCGAGCGCGAACGCCTGGAAAGCGAACTGCACACCGGTCGCGACCGCTTGTTGGAACTCAATTCCGGCGGCGCCGGCGAAGGCGAAGCGCTGGTTGAAGCCATTCTGGAACAGGACGATCAGTTCAGCCTGCCGATCTACATGGAAACCCTGTTCGACGCCTTTGGCATCGACAGCGAAGACCATTCGGAAAACGCCCTGATCCTCAAGCCAAGCGAGAAAATGCTCGACGCCAGCTTTCCGCTCGGCGACGACGAAGGCGTGACCATCACCTACGATCGCAATCAGGCGCTGTCTCGCGAAGACATGCAGTTCATCACCTGGGAGCACCCGATGGTTCAGGGCGGCATGGACCTCGTGCTGTCCGGCTCGATGGGCAACACCGCCGTGGCACTGATCAAGAACAAGGCGCTCAAGCCGGGCACTGTCCTGCTGGAACTGATCTACGTCAGCGAAGTGGTTGCTCCTCGCTCGTTGCAGCTGGGGCGCTACCTGCCTCCTGCCGCGCTGCGTTGCCTGCTCGACGCCAATGGCAACGATCTGTCGAGCCGTGTGTCGTTCAACACCCTCAATGATCAGCTCGAAAGCGTGCCTCGTGCCAGCGCCAACAAGTTCATCCAGGCGCAACGTGACCAGTTGACCCCGAGAATCAATGCAGGCGAAGAGAAAATCACCCCAAGACACGCAGAACGTGTGGCCGAAGCACAGCGTCGTCTGGCAGCCGACACTGAAGAGGAACTGGCTCGCCTGACGGCATTGCAAGCGGTCAACCCGACCGTGCGCGACAGTGAACTGGTCGCCCTGCGCAGCCAGCGCGAACAAGGCTTGGCCATGCTTGAAAAAGCAGCCCTGCGCCTGGAAGCGATCCGGGTACTGGTTGCGGGTTGAAGCCTTGATACGCTCCGCGTCCGGTCTTGAGTGTGCGGCGCGGCGCAGATTTGTGACGCGGAGCGTCACGCACGGCATTCCCACGCGGGAGCGTGCGGAACGATAATCCAACTATCGTGCGACGCTCTGCGTCGCATGCCGTTCTGGACGCTCTGCGTCCGATCTTGCGTGTGCAGTGCGGCGCAGATTTGTGACGCAGAACGTCACGCACGGCCTTCCCACGCTGGAGCGTGCGGAACGATGACCTTAACTATCGTGCGACGCTCCGCGTCGCATGCCTTTCTGGACGCTCCGCGTCCGATCTTGAGTGTGCGGCGCGGCGCAGATTTGTGACGCAGAGCGTCACGCACGGCCTTCCCACGCTGGAGCGTGCGGAACGATGACCTTAACTATCGTGCGACGCTCTGCGTCGCATGCCGTTCTGGACGCTCTGCGTCCGATCTTGCGTGTGCAGTGCGGCGCAGATTTGTGACGTAGAGCGTCACGCACGGCATTCCCACGCTGGAGCGTGCGGAACGATGACCTTAACTATCGTGCGACGCTCTGCGTCGCATGCCGTTCTGGACGCTCTACGTCCGATCTTGCATCTGCGCGATCACTGCCTGGCCACCACAATTCCCTGCGCCAACTCCTCCACCGGCTCGTCAGCCGCCATTCTCGCCTTCATCCGCTCGGCATCCCGGCTGAAACAGCGCGAAGCCTGATACAGGAACAGCAAGGTCAGAAACAGCGCTGCCGGGATCAGGTACATGGCATCGTGCAAACCGATGGCTTTAAAGCTTTCGCTCATCACCTCGACACCTGCAACGCCCATCGCAGCATGGGCAAAGTGATCAGACAGCAAACCGACCACCACCGGCCCCAGCCCTCCACCCAGCAAATAAAGCCCGGCAAAGAACAGCGCCATGGCCGTGGCCCGCAGGCGCGGTTCGATTACGTCCTGAATAGCGGTGTAAACGCAGGTATAGAAGTTGTAAGCGAACAGCCAGACTGAATACCCCCACGAACACACCGATCCCGATCTGCCCTGCATGCAGCGCATAGCCTGTGGCCAGTGCGGCGATCAACATGCTGATGGTCGCAAACAACAGCCGTCCATTGGAAAAGCGCTGGTGCAGTTTGTCGGCTATCCAGCCCCCAAGCGTCAGACCGATCAGCCCGGTTACGCCGACAATAACCCCGGTCGCCACTGCAGCTTCCTGCAAGGGCAGCAGAAAATAGCGCTGCAGCATCGGCACCATGAATGAATTGCAGGCGTAAGTCGCAAAGTTGAAGGTCAGACCGCCCAGCACCAGCCAACGAAAGGTCGGAATCGACAGCACACGGCGGATCGGCTTTTCAATCTTCGCCTCTGACATCCGCACGCTTTCAGCCGCGCCGCGCCTGGGCTCCTTGATGAAAAAGATGAACACGACCAGCAACAGACCAGGAACCGCAGCGATAAAGAACGGTGCGCGCCAGCTGTCAAACGCCTTGACCATAGCGCCGATGGTAAAGAACGCCAGTAGTAGACCCAAAGGCAGACCCAGCATGAAAAGCCCCATGGCCCGCGCACGCCGATGGGCTGGAAACAGATCACCGATCAGTGAGTTGGCAGCAGGCGCGTAGCTGGCCTCACCTATGCCGACGCCCATTCGCACCAGCAGGAAGGTCCAGAAACTGCCCACCATGCCATTGACCGCAGTCAACCCGCTCCAGACCGCCAGCCCGCAGCCCATGAGTTTCTTGCGCGACCCGTTATCGGCCATGCGCCCCAATGGCAGACCGGCGAAAGCGTAGACCAGCGTGAATGCGGTCCCCAGCAACCCCAGTTGAAAGTCACTCAAATGCCATTCCAGACGAATGGGCTCGACGATAATCGCCGGGATGGTGCGATCAAAGAAGTTGAACAGATTGGCCAGAAAAAGCAGGAACAGCACGCGCCAGGCATTGGCAGCCTGAGTAGCGTTTTCAGCCTGGAGCGTGTTCATAAGGCATCCATCCCTTGACTCTCAGTCACTTCAATCTAGAAGCAGAAGCGCTATCTGTCTGTAAACATTCGTAACTACGCACGGAACATGATGGCCTTTTATAACTATTCGTTATTGAGTCAATATCAAAATGGCCGCTCGCAGGGGTGGCAGGTTGTAAACAGCTTCTATACTCAGCTCAAATCGCCAGGTCCTGAGGCTTGGCGCTCTTGTAGTGAGAATAGGGCGCGCTATGGAGTGGCTGGGTTTGAACGTATTCGCTGGCCTCCCAGCGGACGGGCAATTATTGATCGACTGCAGTCATAACCTGTTTCTGGTAGCGCTGGCTTACGGTGTGGCTTGCGCCGCATCCTTCGCCACGCTGGATATTGCCGACCGTGTCATTCAGGTCGACGCCATCAAGAGCCGTCGCCTGTGGAAAGCACTGGGCGCGTTATGCCTGGCGGGCGGCGTGTGGGCAATGCATTTCATCAGCATGCTGGCGTTTCAGGCCCCACTGAAAATCTCTTACGACCTGACCGTCACGCTGGCTTCCCTGCTGATCGTGCTGATCACTGCACTGGTGGCCATGAGAGCCCTGACCATCCCTGAGCTGACGCTCAGGCGCTGTCTGATCAGTTCGCTGGTCATGGGGACCGGCATCAGTGTCATGCACTATCTGGGTATGTCGGCGATGCGCTCCGCTGCCACGCAGTACTACGAACCGCGGATGTTCGCGCTGTCGATCGTGGTTGCCGTCCTTTCCAGCATTGCTCTGCTGACACTGTCCCGGCATCTGCGTCAGTACAACGGCATGTTTCATCAGATGTTCCGCTACGGGGTGAGTCTTCTGCTGGGTGCGGGTTTGCTGACCATGCACCTGATGGGCATGAGGGCATTGCGACTGGTCATGCCCGAAGGCGCCACGCTGCACATCCCCGGCACCGAAAACAGCCAGCAGCTTGGGCTTACCATTGCCGCCATCACCCTGCTTATCATCGCCGGCAGCATCAGCGCGGCAATGGCCGACAAGAAACTGCAAGGCAAGGAGCATGACCTGCAACGCGTCAACGCGCTGCTCAGCCAGCTGGATCAGGCCCGCGTCTCGCTTCAGCAGGTGGCCCATTACGACCCGTTGACCAACCTGATCAACCGCCGGGGCTTCAATCAGATATTTGCCGAAAAGCTGCAGGAGCACACCTACAACAACGGCATGCTTGTAGTGATGTTTCTGGACATCGACCACTTCAAGCGCATCAACGACAGCCTGGGCCATGACGCCGGTGACGAACTGCTCAAGGTGATTGCCGAACGCATCCGCAGCGCCACCCGTGTGCAAGACGTGGTCTCCCGTTTCGGGGGCGATGAATTCTGCATACTGCTGAGCATTCCGGACTACGAGGAGGCACGACACCTGGCCTATCGGGTCATGCAAAAAATGAAGGAAACCATC
The DNA here is from genome assembly GCF_058129925.1 of Pseudomonas sp. Pme6b. Classification (NCBI taxonomy): domain Bacteria; kingdom Pseudomonadati; phylum Pseudomonadota; class Gammaproteobacteria; order Pseudomonadales; family Pseudomonadaceae; genus Pseudomonas; species Pseudomonas sp. Pme6b. Next base: position 1,725,772 of record NZ_CM176704.1, on the reverse strand, counting down.
GCGCTGGCAGGAAGGCGCATGGTCATGACGACCAGTATCGGTATCGCCGTGTTCCCGCGTGACGGTTCAACCTGTGATGAACTGCTCAAACACGCAGACCTCGCGCTTTACCAGTCCAAGGACAACGGGCGCAACAGGGTCAATTTCTTCAGCCCCGCGCTCAAGACCAGGGCCAGCCTGGAGCTGCATCTGGAGGAGGAACTGCGCAATGCCCTGCGCGAAGAGACCGGCCTGCAGGTCTACTATCAGCCTATCGTCGACATGCATACTGGCCACGTTGCCAAGCTGGAGGCACTGGTGCGCTGGAATCACCCGCAACACGGTTTGCTGGCTCCCGGGCGCTTCATCGGCATTGCCGAGGCCAACGGTCTGATCGCCGAGCTGGATAACTGGGTGCTGCGCCGCGCCTGTCACGACCTGCGCACACTGCGTCAGGAAGGGCTGGAACAGCTGATCATCACGGTCAACTGCTCGGCACTCACGCTGGGCCGCGACGAACTGGTCGAAGAGGTCGAGCAGGCACTGGCCGACGCCGACGTTGCACCTGGCCGACTGGAACTGGAGGTGACCGAAAATGCGTTGATGGGCAATATCAGCAATACCATTCTGATGCTCAAGCACATTCGCAGCCTGGGGGTCTCCCTGTCGATTGACGACTTCGGCACCGGCTACTCATCACTTGCCTATCTCAAGCGGCTGCCACTGGACACGCTGAAGATCGATCGATCATTCATCATTGATATTCCCCAATCCCCACAGGATATGGAAATCGTCCAGGCGATTCTCGTCATGGCTCATACCCTGCACCTGAAAGTCGTCACGGAAGGCGTGGAAACCCCGGCTCAACTTGAGTTTCTCAGCCGATTCGGCAGTGATTACGTACAAGGCTATCTGTTCAGCAAGCCTCAGCCACTGGAGCGAATCCTGCCCCTTGCCAGACAGATGAACGAGCGCGAACCGACAACCCGTTGGTCTGCCCTGCCACCACCGCACATGCACGGCCCGGACATCGACGTTTCAGAACCTGCCGATGTGTTTGCCGACCTGACCGACAATGACGAATTTGCCAGTCACAGGCCCGTCCGTACCTGACGCTACGCTTTGTAGTCACTGGTGGGCAGGTGTGGTTTTACGCTACGTCGACGCTGGGACAGTTACCTTCCAACTCACTCCAGCAAATCGTCAGACACCTAAATGGTGCGCAAATCAATCCTGCGCTCTGTTTTGAATCAGAACCCAAGGTGCCACCACTACAGCCCAGAGCGAAGGATCGGTCTCCACCAGCTCAAGCGCCTTGCTTTCCGAGACCTTTCCGACCTGTCCTTCAGCCAGCCATGCAGACACCCTCACTGCATCATTTTCGGCCACGGCCTCGGCAACTTCGATCAAATCCAGGGGCAGCTCGACCCACAACAGGGCACCCTTGGCAAAGAATGGTTGCAATTCAGTCCAGGTGATTGATGCGGTTTCGCCAAGCAGTTTGGCATAGAGGGTGCTAGGTTCTTGCGTCATGGGTTTTCACCAGAAAGAAAATCGGCGCAATGATAGCGCCGACTTTCCCATCGGCAAGCCCAGAAGCAGGTGATTTATCGCGGGAAAGTGCAGATAACCTTATGGATCTGAAGCGATTTCAGGGCCTCAGGCGGTTTGATTCTGTAACTTTCTTTCGATTAAGCGACACGCATCGGTTTGTCCCCAAACGCCCGGCTTTCCAAGCCAACGAGCGGCACTCTAAACTGTTCCGGTACAGTTGGCGGCGTGGGAGAACCGGTGATCGAATCCGGTCCTGGAGCCTTGGCCATCAGGATTATAAAAACTACAACGCAAGAGTGGAGCATCATGACTAAGGGTACCAATAAGCTTTCAAGGCTGTTTGCCGCACTGGTTATGGCGGGGGTTGCCAGCCATTCGTTCGCAGCTGACACCATCAAGATCGGCATCGCCGGCCCCAAGACCGGCCCGGTTGCCGAATACGGCACCATGCAGTTCAACGGTGCCAAAATGGCCATCGAGCAGATCAACGCCAAAGGCGGCGTGGATGGCAAAAAGCTTGAAGCCGTCGAATACGATGACGCCTGCGATCCGAAACAGGCCGTTGCGGTCGCCAACAAGGTGGTCAACGATGGCGTGAAATACGTGGTCGGTCACCTGTGCTCCAGCTCCGCCCAGCCAGCGTCCGACGTTTACGAAGACGAAGGTATCATCATGGTGACCCCGGCGGCCACCAGCCCGGAAATCACCGCACGCGGCTACAAACTGGTATTCCGCACCATCGGTCTCGACAGCGCCCAGGGCCCGGCCGCAGGCAACTACATTGCCGACGTCGCCAAGCCGAAAATCGTTGCTGTGATTCACGACAAGCAGCAGTACGGCGAAGGTATCGCGACAGCAGTCAAGCAGACGCTGGAGAAAAAAGGCGTCAAGGTTGCTCTGTTCGAAGGTATCAACGCAGGTGACAAGGACTTCTCGTCGCTGATCGCCAAGCTCAAGCAAGCCAACGTCGACTTCGTCTACTACGGCGGCTACCACCCGGAGCTGGGTCAGATCCTGCGCCAGTCCAAGGAAAAGGGCCTGAACGCGAAGTTCATGGGACCTGAAGGCGTGGGCAACGAGTCCATCTCGCAGATCGCCGGCGATGCTTCGGAAGGCCTGCTGGTCACCCTGCCAAAATCCTTCGACCAGGACCCGGCCAACCAGGCTCTGACCGAAGCCTTCAAGGCCAAGAAAGAAGACCCGAGCGGCCCGTTCGTCTACCCGTCCTACTCCGCCGTTCAGGTCATTGCTGATGGCATCGCCGCCGCCAAGTCCGAAGACACCGCCAAGGTGGCTGCTGCCATCCATGCTGGCACCTTCAAGACCCCGATGGGCGAGCTGAGCTACGACGACAAAGGCGATCTGAAGAACTTCCAGTTCGTGGTTTACGAGTGGCACTTCGGCAAACCGAAGACCGAAGCCGCCAAATAAGCTGCTTGCGTTAACCCTCAAAGCCCACTGCCAGCGCAGTGGGCTTTGTTTTACGAATCCAGGCCCGTACGCACATTTCGGCGACCCGAACTGCATGCACGAGGCCCCCTGAAAATCTTAAAACCGTCAACAGCGGTTCCCTGACAGCGCGACAGGCTACGCATCGACAGAATGCCACCCCGGCGCAGGTCAGAGAAATGCAGATCAGGTTTTTAGGAGCGCGGTAAATGCCCGAGTTATTCCACTACATGCAGCAGCTGGTCAATGGCCTGACCATTGGCAGTACGTATGCATTGATCGCCATCGGCTACACGATGGTGTACGGCATCATCGGAATGATCAACTTCGCCCATGGCGAGGTGTACATGATCGGTTCCTATGTAGCTTTCATGGCGCTCGCCGGTCTGGCGATGCTGGGTATTCACAGCCTGCCGTTGCTGATGATTGCCGGTTTCGCCGCAGCCATCGTCGTAACCAGTGCCTACGGATACAGCATCGAGCGTGTGGCCTACCGTCCGTTGCGCAACAGCAACCGTCTGATTCCACTGATTTCTGCAATCGGCATGTCGATCTTCCTGCAGAACTCGGTTCAGCTTTCTCAGGGCTCCGGCAACTTCGCCATCCCCAACCTGCTGCCCGGCAGCCTGTCGTTCGGGCCCGGTGGCGCTCAGGAAGTGCTGATCTCCTACATGCAGATCGTGGTCTTTGTCGTCACCCTGCTGGCGATGACCGGCCTGACCCTGTTCATCTCCCGCTCACGCATGGGCCGCGCCTGCCGCGCCTGTGCCGAGGACATGAAAATGGCCAACCTGCTGGGGATCAACACCAACAACATCATTGCCCTGACCTTCGTGGTCGGTGCTGCACTGGCTGCCGTCGCGGCGATGCTGCTGAGCATGCAGTACGGCGTGATCAACCCGAGCGCCGGCTTTCTGGTCGGCCTGAAAGCCTTCACTGCTGCCGTACTGGGCGGTATCGGTTCGATCCCGGGCGCTGTGCTCGGTGGCCTGGTACTGGGCGTCGCCGAAGCCTTCGGTGCCGACATTTTTGGTGATCAGTACAAGGACGTCGTGGCCTTCGGCCTGCTGGTTCTGGTGCTGCTGTTCCGACCGACCGGCATCCTGGGTCGTCCGGAGGTTGAGAAAGTATGAGCAAGTCTTTCAAACAGGCGCTGTTCAGCGCCGCACTGGTCTGGGCCGTGGCCTACCCGGTGTTCGGCCTGAAACTGGCCTTTTCCGGCGTCACCCTTCAAGTGCAGAACGCCAGCCCGCTGACCCTGACCATCATTGCCTTCTGTTCGGTCATGCTGTTCTTGCGCGTACTGTTCGCAGAACAGATCGGCAGCATGCGCCGCGGTACCGAAAAGCCGTTGATCTCGCAGAAGACCAGCGATTTCCTGACTCAGCCGAAAACCCAACGCTGGGGCCTGGCCGCATTGATCGTGCTCGCGTTCATCTGGCCATTCTTCGGGTCGCGCGGTGCGGTGGACATCGCCACGCTGATCCTGATCTACGTCATGCTCGGCCTGGGCCTGAACATCGTGGTCGGTCTGGCCGGTCTGCTGGACCTGGGCTATGTCGGTTTCTATGCAGTCGGTGCCTACAGCTACGCCTTGCTGTCCCACTACTATGGGCTCGGCTTCTGGATCTGCCTGCCGATTGCGGGCCTGATGGCGGCGCTGTTCGGGTTCTTGCTGGGGTTCCCGGTGCTACGCCTGCGCGGTGACTATCTGGCCATCGTGACGCTGGGGTTCGGCGAGATCATCCGCATCTTCCTGCGCAACCTCACCGAGCTGACCGGTGGCCCGAACGGCATCAGCAACATCGACAAGCCGACCTTCTTCGGCCTGACGTTCGAGCGCAAGGCCGCCGAGGGCATGCAGACCTTCCACGAGTTCTTCGGCCTGCCTTACAACTCGATCAACAAGGTCGTCTTCCTTTACCTGATCGCCCTGCTGCTGGCGCTGGCGGCACTGTTCGTCATCAACCGCCTGCTGCGCATGCCGATCGGCCGGGCCTGGGAGGCGCTGCGTGAAGACGAGATCGCCTGTCGTGCGCTGGGGCTGAATCCGACCGTGATCAAGCTCTCGGCGTTCACCCTTGGCGCTGCGTTCGCCGGTTTCGCAGGCAGCTTCTTTGCCGCACGTCAGGGTCTGATCACCCCGGAATCGTTCACCTTCATCGAATCGGCAATCATCCTCGCCATCGTCGTGCTCGGTGGTATGGGCTCGCAGCTTGGCGTGATCCTGGCCGCCATCGTGATGATTCTGCTGCCTGAGCTGATGCGCGAGTTCAGCGACTACCGCATGTTGATGTTTGGCGCGCTGATGGTGCTGATGATGATCTGGCGTCCTCAAGGCTTCCTGCCCATGCAACGGCCTGAAATGAAATTGAAAACGGAGCTGCCGAAATGAGCCGCCCATTACTGCAAGCCACCGGCTTGAGCATGCGTTTTGGCGGCCTGTTGGCGGTCAATGGCGTTGCCCTGACCGTCAATCAAGGGCAGGTCGTGTCGATGATCGGCCCCAACGGCGCGGGCAAGACCACCGTTTTCAATTGCCTGACCGGTTTCTACCGGCCAAGCGCAGGCACTATTCTGCTGGACGGCGAGCCCATCCAAGGCCTGGCCGGTCACCAGATTGCTCGCAAGGGCGTGGTGCGTACGTTCCAGAACGTGCGCCTGTTCAAGGAAATGACCGCTGTAGAGAACCTGCTGGTTGCCCAGCATCGGCATTTGAATACCAACTTCCTGGCCGGTTTGTTCAAAACCCCGGCGTTCCGTCGCAGCGAACGCGAAGCCATGGATTACGCCGAGCACTGGCTGGAAGCCGTCAACCTCAAGGAATTCGCTAACCGCCCTGCCGGTACACTGGCCTACGGTCAGCAACGCCGTCTGGAAATCGCCCGCTGCATGATGACGCGCCCGCGCATTCTGATGCTCGACGAACCGGCAGCCGGGCTGAACCCCAGAGAAACCGACGACCTGAAAGCCCTGATCGGCGTGTTGCGCAGCGAGCACAACGCTACGGTCCTGTTGATCGAGCACGACATGAAACTGGTGATGAGCATTTCCGACCACATTGTGGTGATCAATCAGGGCACGCCTCTGGCAGACGGAACGCCGGAACAGATTCGTGACAATCCTGATGTGATCAAAGCCTATCTGGGGGAAGCGTAAATGCTGCAGTTCGAAAACGTTTCCACTTTCTACGGCAAGATCCAGGCGCTGCACAGCGTCAACGTGGAAGTGCGTCAGGGCGAAATCGTCACCCTGATCGGCGCCAACGGCGCAGGCAAGTCCACGCTGCTGATGACCCTGTGCGGCTCACCACGCGCGCACAGCGGCAGTATTCGCTACATGGGCGAAGAGCTGGTCGGCCTGGAGTCGTCGATCATCATGCGCAAGAGTATCGCCGTAGTACCGGAAGGCCGTCGCGTGTTTGCGCGTCTGACCGTTGAAGAGAACCTGGCGATGGGCGGTTTCTTCACGGAAAAGGCTGATTATCAGGAGCAGATGGACAAGGTCCTGCAGCTCTTTCCGCGCCTCAAGGAACGCTTCAATCAACGCGGCGGCACCATGTCCGGTGGCGAACAGCAGATGCTGGCCATCGGTCGTGCGTTGATGAGCAAGCCCAAGCTGCTGTTGCTCGACGAGCCTTCGCTGGGCTTGGCTCCGATCATCATCCAGCAGATTTTCGAGATCGTTGAACAGTTGCGTCGCGATGGTGTGACGGTGTTTCTGGTCGAACAGAACGCCAATCAGGCGCTGAAAGTCGCCGACCGCGCTTATGTACTGGAAAACGGTCGTGTGGTGATGCAAGGCACCGGTGAAGAACTGCTGGTCGATCCGAAAGTGCGAGATGCGTATCTGGGCGGGTAAGCGCTGCGAAGCGCATTAACGTTCAGAACCAGGATGGGCCACGATGATTCTCATTACCACGCTCTGCGTGGTAATGCCTTTCGTGATGCTCCCCGCGTCACACTGCGGCGCAGGTCTGGCCGTTCCCCCTTGTGATGCACCTCCAGTCTGAGTAACGTGGCGACACTTGTCTGGAGACCACACCATGTTTGCTGCCCGTTCCGTCCTCGTATTTGCCCTTCTGCCACTGTTCGCCGGGTGCCAACTGCTCGGCAAACAGACCGAGGAACCCAAGGTTTCCACTGCAGGCATGCTCCGTATGCAGGGCGACCTGACGGGCAGCAATGGCCAGTTGCTGTTCAAACCGTGCAACGAGCAGCGGCGCTATGTGGTCAAGGATCGCGGCAATACCGGCATCTTGCAGGAAGCTGCTTCACTGGCAGACAGCAAGGGCACGGTATTCGCCGATCTGCGCGGTAACTTTGCTGCGAGCAAAGCGGCCAACAGCGATGGTCAGCTGGACCTGCATCAGCTGTACCGCGTCGAGCGTCCCGGCCAGGCCTGTGAAGACGCCAATTTCAAACGTCTGACCTTGCACGTCAATGGCAATAAACCCGCCTGGAACGTCAACGTCAGTGGCAAGGGCATGGTGCTGGAGCGCGAAGGTCTTGCACCGCTTGCCTTGCCTTACGTGGAAGAGAAACTGCCCGACGGCAGCTTCAGCGTCAGCAGCGAAGCCAACAACCAGCGCATCGAGATCTGGGTGGCGCCACAACGCTGCGTTGACAGCGTCAATGGCTCGGTACAACACCTGACGGCCGAACTGCGTATCAACGGCCAGGCCCAGCGTGGCTGCGGTTATTATGGCGGTTCGCGCGACGAGTGATCAGGCAGGCTCGCCGCCAAAGGGGTTCAGCGCTTATAATCGCCGGTCTTGTAGTGCTGTCGGGCTGAACCTGCGGCCCGAAAACTGGACCCCTTAATGTTACGAATCACCGAACTCAAGCTGCCGATCGATCACCCGGAAGAAGACCTGCGCGTTGCACTCTTGCAGCGCCTGGGCATCGACAGCAGCGAACTGCTGGACTTTACCCTCTTCAAACGCAGTTACGACGCGCGCAAAAAGTCATCCGAGCTGTGCTTTATCTACACCATCGACTTTCAGGTCAGTGATGAACAGGCACTGCTGCGCAAACTGGGCGATGACCGCCACGTCGGCCCTGCACCTGATGTCAGCTATAAAGTGGTCGGTCACGCTCCCGAGGGGCTTACAGAGCGCCCGATCGTCGTGGGTTTCGGCCCATGCGGTATCTTTGCCGGGCTGCTGCTGGCGCAGATGGGCTTCAAGCCGATCATCCTTGAGCGTGGTACCGAGGTGCGCCAGCGCACCAAGGATACCTGGGCGCTGTGGCGCAAAAACGTGCTCAACCCCGAGTCCAACGTGCAGTTCGGTGAAGGCGGTGCCGGGACCTTTTCTGACGGCAAGCTTTACAGCCAGATCAAGGACCCGAAGTTTATTGGCCGCAAGGTGCTGCACGAGTTCGTGAAAGCCGGTGCGCCGGAAGAAATCCTCTACGTCAGCAAGCCGCATATCGGCACGTTCCGCCTGACCGGCGTGGTCGAGAACATGCGCCATCAGATAGAAGCGCTGGGCGGCGAAGTGCGCTTTCAGCAGCGCGTGACCGACCTGATGATCGAGGACGGCCAATTGCTGGGCGTCCAGCTCGACAGTGGCGAGCAGATCGAATCCCGGCACGTCATTCTGGCGCTGGGCCACAGTGCCCGCGACACCTTCCGCATGCTGCATGGCCGTGGCGTGTTCATGGAAGCCAAGCCGTTTTCGGTGGGTTTCCGTATCGAGCACCCGCAGTCGCTGATCGACCGCGCGCGGCTGGGCAAATACGCCGGGCACCCGAAGCTGGGCGCAGCTGACTACAAACTGGTGCACCACGCCAGCAACGGTCGCTCGGTCTACAGTTTCTGCATGTGCCCTGGTGGCACTGTCGTAGCCGCCACTTCAGAGCCGGGGCGCGTGGTCACCAATGGCATGAGCCAGTATTCGCGCAACGAGCGTAATGCCAACTCGGGCATTGTGGTCGGTATTTCTCCGGAACAGGATTTCCCCGGCAGCCCGCTGGCCGGTATCGAGTTGCAGGAACGCCTGGAGTCTCATGCGTATCTGCTCGGCGGCAGCAGTTATGAAGCGCCGGCGCAGTTGGTCGGCGACTTTATCGCTGGCAGGGCCTCGACAGCACTGGGCAGCGTTGAGCCCTCATACAAGCCGGGCGTGAAACTGGTGGACCTGGCCGACGCCCTGCCCGCCTTTGCCATTGAAGCCATTCGTGAAGCATTGCCTGCGTTCGACAAGCAGATCAAAGGCTTCTCGCTGCACGATGCGGTGCTGACCGGCATCGAAACCCGTACCTCGGCCCCGCTGCGCATTACCCGCGGACCGACCCTGCAAAGCCTGAACACCAAAGGCCTTTACCCGGCCGGTGAAGGCGCTGGCTATGCGGGCGGGATTCTCTCGGCTGGCGTAGACGGCATTCGGGTTGCCGAAGCATTGGTGCGGGACATGCTGGGGATTGAGGGCTGACCTCAGAATGACCATCGTTATACATAAGTCTTGTGGGAGCGAGCTTGCTCGCGAAGAGGCCGCGACCCCCCCAAGAAATAGGGCGTTCGATACATCGTCTTCGTGAGCATTGGCACGATATTCACGCCTGGCAATAAAAAACCCCGAGCATTGCGGCTCGGGGTTTTGCTGTGCGGTGCTGCAAATCAGTGAGTGACGCGGCTCGTGCCGTTGATACTCATGATGCGTACGCGCTCGCCGACACGGAAAATCTCGTTTTCCTGAACCTGCTGCACATAGGCACGCATGCTGCCGTCATCTTCACGCACGGTGATTTCAACACCCTGCGTACGGGTCAGGCCTTCTTCGGTCGCTGAACCCAGCAGACCACCGGCCACCGCGCCGATTACCGCAGCCACGATGCTGCCGCGACCGCCACCGATAGCGCTGCCACCTACGCCGCCGACGACCGCACCCGCAGCCCCGCCAATCGGAGTCTTGGTGCCTTCGATTTTAACCGGACGCAAGGATTCGATAGTGCCCATACGGACGGTCTGTACGGTCCTGGCCTCATCGCGGGAATAGGAATCACCGGTCAGGTTTGAGGCACAGCCGCCCAGCATCAATGCCATGGCAGTGAACGAAGCAACCAGAAGAGCGGACTTGCGCATAAGGGAATCTCCAGAGGAATCAGTGGCCATTAGACTACCTGACAAAGGTGCTGTCACGGCCCCGATCCTGCAATTTAAGTTCATTCAGGCGGCATACAGCGGCCCACCTGCATAACGCTCAGACGATGGCCCGGACGAATAATTCAATCAGGGCGCAAGGCGCTCGCGCGTCCACCTGCCGTCTACCGAACGATAGTTCAAACGGTCGTGAAGTCGACTGGAGCGACCCTGCCAAAACTCGATTCGCTCAGGCAAAAGGCGGTAGCCCCCCCAGTGCTCGGGGCAGTGTGGCTGGGTGTCTGCGAAGCGTTGTTCCGTCTGTCTGATCAGACCTTCCAGCTCTTCACGATCTGCGATCACGCGACTTTGGGGTGAGGCCCAAGCCCCCAAACGGCTGCCCAGAGGACGCACCTGGTAATAAGCATCGGACTCCTGCGCGCTGACTTTCTCGACCGGGCCTTCGATACGCACCTGACGCTCCAGCGTTGGCCAGAAGAACGTCATGGCCGCGAATGGACGTGCAGCCAGTTGCTGGCCCTTGGCGCTTTCGTAGTTAGTGAAGAACGTGAAACCCTGCGTGTCCAGCCCCTTGAGCAGCAAGACACGGCAATGCGGACGTCCTTGCTCATCAACCGTTGCCAGGGTCATGGCATTGGCCTCGACAGGTGGTTGTTCGGTCTTTACAGCGTCGGCAAACCAGGTATGGAAGAGCGCGAAGGGCTCGTCCGGTGATTGCGCTTCGGTCAACCCGTCGCGGGTGTAATCACGGCGCATGTCGGCCAGGGTCTGAGTCATGGTTTCATTCCTGCGCAGATATCATGAACGTTAGCTAACTCTCGTTACGAGGCTCGGCGCTCGCCGTTATCACACATTCGTTTTTGATTCTGGCCGAAGGCCGTGGGAGCGAACTTGTTCGCGAAGACGGTGATTCAGACGATACGTTTCGGAGACTGTACCGGCCTTTTCGCGAACAAGTTCGCTCCCACGCCCTCCGGGCAGAAGCCTGAAAGCCTTGTTTTTCAGGCTATTCAGGACTTGTGCACAACGCAAAGCGCGGAGCGTGGAGACGAAAGTCGTGAGGTAACCAGGCCTCAGTTACTGGCCTGGCTGTCATCTTTCTTGGCGGGCGCCTTGGCCGGGGCCTTGGTCGCTGCCGGTTTTTTAGCTGCTGCGGTGGTCTTGGCAGGCGCGGCCTTTTTGGCAGTGCTGGCCTTGGCCGTGTCTTTCTTCGCCACGGCGGCTTTCTTGGCAGGCGCGGCAGCAGGTGCTGGCGCTACTGGCTTGACGTCCTGGGTGGCAACCATGACTGGAGCAACCGGCGGCAACGCATAACGGGCCATCAGCGCGCGCATGGTGTCCTGCGGCGTCATGAGGATTTCAACACGACGGTTGAGTGCACGGCCTTGCAGGCTGTCGTTGGCGGCACGTGGCATCACGGCACCCATCCCACGCTGGCTCAGACGATTACGCTCCAGGCCACTGAGACGGAAAATCGCGGCAACAGACTGCGCGCGTTCCTGGCTGATCTTCTGGTTGGCTTCGGTAGGCCCCGATGTGTCGGCATGACCGAGAATCAGCACGGCAGTTTTCTGATCGCCTTCGACCACCTTGGCCAGTCGCGTGATCGGGCCCAGCGTGTTGGGCAGCAGCATCGCAGGACGGTCAGGGTTGAACGAGCTGTCGACCGGTGCAGTGATTGCCAGCAGGTCTTCGCGACGCTCCAGCTGGAACGGGCTGTCCTTGATTGCAGCGCGCAGACGCGGCTCGTACTCGTCCAGCCAGGCCTGGGTCACTTTCGGATCAGGCATCGGCAGCGCTTTAGGCTCGTCCTTCTTGCCCTCGCTACCGAACGGCCACCACCACTTGCTATCGGTTTCCGACTTGGCTACCAGCGCAGGCGCAGCTGGCTTGTCGGCAGGCTTGTCGGCCACGGCATCAGGTTTGGCCTGCGCGTTATCTTTCGAGCCGAACGGCCAGTACCAAGGCGCGCTGTTTTCAGCGCCAGCGGCAGGTGCTGCTGGTGCCGCAGCGGCCTTGGCGACCGGAGCAGGTGCCGGGCTCGGTGCCGGAGCCTTTGCAGCAGCGCCTGCATCAGCAGACTCGCTGCCTGAACCGAACTGCCACCAATGGCCTCCGGTTGCAGCAGAGTCGGATTGAGGGGTTTGAGCACAGCCGGTCACAGCGATGCACAGGGCGAGAACGAGGCTTTTATTAGACGACATGGATAACCCGCAACGGTTTTGATCAGACAGAAGGACGTGACTACGCCGGTATAACATGCATAAAGATGCAGTTGGAAAAAGAAACCGTCGTACGGTTCCTGTTACAGCCATTTAACTGACAGTCGGTATGAAACAAGCACTTATGGCCGATACTTACTGCAAACAATCACGCAGGATCCCGACCATTTTCTGCGCACGCGGGTCCATCAGAATGTACGGCCCCAGGGTGTTGGTAACGAAGCCAAAAGCGACCTCGTAATCAGGATCGGCGAACCCGACCGAACCGCCTGCCCCGGGATGGCCAAACGCCTTGGGGCCAAGACCATAGGTCGCGTTGGCAACGGTCGGTTGGTCAAGCATGCAGCCTAGGCCCAGACGGGTCGAGGTCAGCAGAGTCCTGTCCTGACCGAGGCTGTGCTCACGGGTCAGCTCGTTGAGCATGTCTGCTTCAAGCAGGCTGCCATCCAGCAAACCGTTATAGAAACCGGCAAGACTGCGCGCATTGCCGTGGCCGTTGGCCGCTGGCTGCTGCATGCGGCGCCATTCGGGTTTATTGGTGCTGGTCATGATCGACGGCGGGTTGGTGAACGCCTTGTCAGTGATGGAGGCGGGCTCACGCATCGTCGCCTGCAACACGCGCTGGGCAGCGTCGTCACCGGCATTGCCTTTGCCGCGCGCGATATGGGCGACACGATGAAACTGGTCATCCGCCAGGCCCACATGAAAATCCAGCCCCAGCGGGCGAGAAATACGCGCGGCAATGGATTCCCCCGGGCCTCGACTATCGGCACGACGCAGCACCTCGCCTACCAGCCAGCCATAGGTGATTGCCGCGTAACCGTGACCCTGCCCCGGCGTCCACCAAGGTTCTTCGGCCGCCAGCGCCGCCGTCATGGTGTCCCACTGGTAAAGCGCTTCGGCAGGCAATTGCTCGCGCAGCGCAGGCAAACCGGCCTGATGGCAGAGCAGCTGACGCAAAGTGATCGATGCCTTGCCCGCCGCGGCGAATTCGGGCCAGAGCCTGGCGACGGGTTCGTCCAGCTTCAACTTGCCTTCTTCAACCAGCTGCAATACCGCCACGCTGGTAAAGGTCTTGGTGCAGGAGAACAGGTTGAGAATGGTGTCGGTGTGCCACGCCTCGGCACCGTCCTTGTCGGCCGTGCCCGCCCACAGATCGATGACGGTCTGGCCGCCGACCTGAATGCACAAGGCAGCGCCGCGCTCCTGAGGGTCGTCAAAGAGCGCCGCAAAGGCTTCACGTACTGCTTCGAATTGAAGTTCGTAATGACCCTGGATCTGCAACGGCTGACTCCTGACTGACGGTACTGGGCCTGATGACAGGCCGAATGGGCGCATATTGTTCCAGCGATCGGGCGCTTTGGGAACAGACCCGAGTCAACCGACAGCTGTTATTCAGGAAATCTCGCGGCGAAACGGCGGCAATGCGTTGAGAATCGCCTTGCCGTAACGCTGGGTGACGACACGTCGGTCCAGCAACGTGATAGTGCCGCGGTCCTCTTCGGTACGCAGCAAGCGGCCACAGGCCTGTACCAGACGCAAAGAGGCATCCGGCACGGCGATCTCCATGAACGGGTTGCCACCACGCGCTTCGATCCACTCGGCCAGAGCGGCCTCGACCGGGTCATCCGGCACCGCGAACGGAATCTTGGCGATGACCACGTGCTCGCAGTACGCACCGGGCAAGTCCACACCCTCGGCGAAGCTGGCCAGTCCGAACAGTACGCTGGACTCGCCGCTGTCGACGCGGGCCTTGTGCTTGTTGAGGGTTTCCTGTTTGGACAGGTTGCCCTGGATGAACACCTGCTTGCGCCAGTCACGGTCCAGGCCGTCGAAAACGTCCTGCATCTGCTTGCGCGACGAATACAGCACCAGCGTGCCTCGCGAACCTTCCACCAGCCCGGGCAGGTCACGAATGATCGCTGCGGTATGGGCCACCGAGTCACGCGGGTCGGCCTTGAGGTCCGGCACGCGCAGCACACCGGCATCGGCGTGATGGAACGGGCTTGGCACCACGGCGGTCACCGCCCCTTTGGGCAGGCCGGCACGCATGCGGTAACGATCAAACTTGCCCAGCGCGGTCAGGGTCGCTGAAGTCACCAGCGCCCCGTAGGCAATGTTCCACAGGTTGCGACGCAGCATTTCCGCCGCCAGGATCGGGCTGGCATTGACCTCGATATCGAACATTGCACCGCTGTCGGCCAGGGTCAGCCAGCGCGCCATGGGCGGGCTGTCTTCCGGGTCTTCGGCGGTAAAGGCGGTCCACAGTTCCCAGTTACCGTGGGCGCGGGCCAGCAGGCTGCCGAACAGCGGGTACCACTCTTCAGCCTGATGGCTGGCGATACCGATGTTGACTTCGCCATCCATGCCTTCCTTGAGCAGCTCGGTCAGGCGCGTGAACAGGTCGTCCAGGCGCGCAAAGCCCTTCTTGAGCTCGATGCCCATCTCGCGGATGTGCTCGGGGATCACGCCGCCGACAAAGCGGTGACGGGGCCGCTCGCGACCCTGCATGTCTTCGCCGGCGCGGAAATCTGCCAGTTGCTCGCAGGCACCGAACATGAACTGCTGATGCCCCTTGATCTCGCGGGCCAGTTCCGGCACCTGCTCGATCAGCTTGCCCAGATCGCCGGGCAGTGGGTGTTGGGCCAGCAGCTTGGCGAGGTTCTTGGCTGTCTGTTCAAGCCAGTCAGCGGTGGATTTCAGTCGGGTGTAATGAGCGAAGTGGCCGATGGCCTTGTCGGGCAGGTGATGGCCTTCGTCGAACACGTACAGCGTGTCACGCGGGTCGGGCAGCACGGCGCCGCCGCCCAGCGCGAGGTCAGCCAGCACCATGTCATGGTTGGTGACAATCACGTCAACCTTACCCATGCCTTCGCGCGCCTTATAGAAAGCGCACTGCTGAAAGTTCGGGCAATGCCGGTTGGTGCACTGGCTGTGATCGGTGGTCAGCCGCGCCCAGTCCTGATCGGCGAGTTCCTGAGGCCAGCTGTCGCGATCACCGTCCCACTTATTGCCCGCCAGCTTCTGCAGCATGCTGGTGAACAGCTTCTGACTGGCTTCATCGACCTCGATCTTGAAGCCTTCTTCCTCGAAAAGCTGCGCAGTCGCGTTGGTCGCGTCGCTCTCCTGCAGCAACGCGTCGAGTTTCGACAGGCACATGTAACGGCCGCGGCCCTTGGCAAGCGCGAAGGTAAAATTCAGACCGCTGTTGCGCATCAGGTCCGGCAGGTCCTTGTAGACGATCTGCTCCTGCAAGGCGACGGTCGCGGTGGCGATTACCAGCCGCTTGCCTGCCGCCTTGGCGGTGGGGATCGACGCGATGGCATACGCCACGGTCTTGCCGGTGCCCGTCCCGGCCTCGACGGCCACTACCGCAGGATCGCCCGAACGACGGCCCTCTTCATCGGTGTCAATGTCCCCCAGCACCTTGGCAACTTCAGCGATCATCAATCGCTGGCCATAGCGTGGCTTGAGGCTCTTGGCTTCGAGGAAACGCGAGTAAGCGCCCTGGATCTGGGTTTTGAGTTCGGTACTGATCATTGGCTTCGGTTCGGGGGCACGGCTAAAAAGGCTGGATAAATTTTCAGTAGTTCTGAGTGGGCGCTATCATAGCGCGCTAAATCCATCCGCGCAGAACGGAGTGTCCGATGACCGCTTTTTCTACTGTTTATACGCTGCATCTGCTGGTTGCCCTAGTGTGGGTTGGCGGGATGTTTTTCGCCTGGATGGTCTTGCGTCCAGCAGTCATTGCAGCACTTGAAGGCCCTTCTCGCTTGAAAGTGTGGGTCCAGGTGTTTCCACGCTTCTTCGTCTGGGTCTGGGCAGCCGTGGTGCTGCTGCCGATTACCGGCATCGGCATGATCCAGCTGAACTTCACCGGCTTTGGAACTGCGCCGCGCTATGTGCAGATCATGATGGGCCTGTACGTGGTGATGGTTGCGCTGTTCCTGCGTATCCATTCATTGCAGTTGCCGGAGTTGCGTCGCGCCGTGGACGCCGAACAATGGGCCGAAGGCGCAGCAGCACTCGGTCACATTCGCCGGCTGGTCGGAATCAACCTGATTATCGGCCTGGCAGTGGTGATATTGGCAGCCGCCCGTCCGGGCCTTTGAGGCAAAACGGAACATCGCGGGGCACTGGCGGTGACACCGCGCACAGCTTGCGGGCAGTTTCCTGCCCGATCGGTCATCTTCTGTGCCCGATATCCAAGCCATTCAACATCTTGAAACACTTTGGCATGGGCTGTGCAAACGTTTGCGATCAGCAGTACGCGCCCACGAAAAGGAGCTTCAATGCCACAGCCGCCATTCACTCGATCCGCAACGCCCTCAAGATTCCTCATGCCTCTGTTGTTCGCCGCCGCTGCGGCGCTGCCATGCACCAGCGTCCTGGCACAGCCCGCCGCCGAAGACTCGGCTCAAGGCGAAGCACTCAGCCCGCCCGCCTCGCCCAAGGAAGGCAAAGGCGCGTACTTTTCAGACTGGTTCAACCAGGACCTGACGCTGATCGGCAGCAAGGACATCAGCTTCGGCCCCAAGCCCAACGATGACATTTATCTGGAGTATGAGTACTTCGGCCGCAAGGGGCCGTTTGAGCTCTATGGCTATGTCGACGTACCGAAGATTCTCGGCATCGGCAATGATAATGACAAAGGCGTCTGGGACCATGGCTCGCCATTGTTCATGGAGCATGAGCCACGTATCTCCATCGACTACCTCGCCGGGCGCAGTCTGGCCGTCGGGCCGTTCAAGGAATGGTACGTCGCCTTTGACTGGATCTACGACCACGGCAGCAACTCGGCCAACCGTGCCAACACCCTGTACAGCGGCCTGGGCACTGACATCGACACCCACTCGCGGGTCAATCTGTCGGCCAACTTCTATGGCCGCTACCAGTGGGAGAACTACGGTGCCAGCAACGAATATTCTTGGGATGGCTATCGCGCCCAGCTCAAATACATCGTACCGATCAGCAAATTCGACAACGGCGCTTCGCTGACGTACATCGGCTTCACCAACTTCGATTTCGGTTCGGACCTCAAGAACGATCCGGCACGCACTGGCAACTCCACAGTAGCCACCAACGTGCTGCTTTACGCCTTCACGCACCTGCGCTTCACCCTGGTGGGTCGTTACTTCCACAACGGCGGCAACTGGCAGGACGGCAGCGAGCTGAACTTCGGCGAAGGCAACTTCCGTGCGCGCTCCGACGGCTGGGGATATTACGCAGGCGTGGGTTACCAGTTCTGAAACTGATTATGACGACAGGAGTTTTCATGAAACACATCACCCGCAACACACTTGGCGCCACACTGGCCCTGCTTAGCCCTGCCCTCTGGGCAGCCACCGCGCCGGTTACGCCAGTCACGCCCAAGGTCATGCTGGTCGCCATGTTTGCGCCCGAAGCGCAGAACTGGATCGACCGGCTGCATCTGACCAAGGAGATCCAGGTGCCCGGCCTTGCCGCCGAGTATCCTGCCATCCGCTGCAACGCTCAGGACGTCTGCCTGATGGTCACCGGCATGGGTCAGACCAATGCCGCAGCATCGACTCTGGCCCTGGCCCTGTCGCCGCAATTCGATCTGCGCAAGACCTACTTCATCGTTGCTGGCATTGCCGGCATCAACCCGCACCACGGCACGCTCGGCACCACTGCGTGGGCGCATTATCTGGTGGAGTTCGGCACGCAGTGGGAAATCGATTCGCGCGACGTGCCCAAGGACTGGCCGACCGGTTACCTGGGTATCAACACCAAAGGTCCGAACGAAAAGCCGCCGCTGGACTACAAGACTGAAGTCTTCGAGCTGAACCCCAAACTTCAGGCCAAGGCCTTCGCCCTGTCGCAAAAAGTGACGCTCAGCGAGAGCAAGGAATCTGCCGCCTGGCGTGTCAAATACCCTTACGCCCCGGCCAATCAGCCGCCGCAGGTGACGCAGTGCGATACGCTGGCGGGCAACACGTGGTTTTCCGGAACGCGTCTGAGTGAGCGGGCGGAAGTCTGGACCAAGCTGCTGACCGACGGCAAAGGCGTGTATTGCACCACCCAGCAGGAGGACAACTCGACGTACGAAGCCCTGTTACGCGCCAGCAAGGCAGGCAAGGTAGACGTCAATCGACTGGCCGTGGTGCGCGCAGGTTCCGATTTCGACCGTCCGTATCCGGGTTACAGCGAGGTGGACAACCTGCTCAAGTACGCCGATCAGGGCGCCTTCGTACCAGCACTGGAAAACCTGTACCGTACTGGTAACCCGCTGGTGCAGGCCATTGTCGGTGACTGGAAGAACTGGGAAAAAGGCGTGCCGCAGTAAGCGCGCTGCCATAATGACTGCCCGGATCATGGCCTTGCGCCTGATCCCGGGCAGTCTCTAGAAGGACGACAGCTGGTGAAGGTTACAGGCGCTGCAGAATCAAACTGCCTGCTGGCCCTGCAACGCCTGGCAGGCCAGGTTCGCCCGGTCTGCCAGGCTTGCCGCCATCCGCGCGGTAGACGATGCAGCCCTTCGAAGCGCCGCCCTTGCCTGCCTTGCCGCCTTCACCGCCCTTGCCTGCCGCGCCACCCGCAACATTCACCTTGATACGCTCGGCCGGAAAGCTTTGTGGCAGCTCGAGACGAACCTGCGCACCTGCTGCGCCGTCGTGGCCGTTGCCGCCACTATCGCCGTTGTAACCACGCCCAGCCTGGCCCCAGGTACAGCCCGGCTCTTCGCCCGTGCCGCCATCGAGCCCGGCGTAGCCTGGGCTGCCCGCGCCGCCGCGTGCATCGATCGACAGTTGTTCGGCATTCAGGCTCTGTAGACGCAGGGTCAGGTTGCGCCCCGGCAGTGCCGGCTTCTCGAAGGTACCCGGAGCGCCTCGCGCAGTGATCTGGCTGCCGGTGCCGAATTCACCATGCACCACGACGAGGTTGAACGCCTGTACACCGGGGACGATGGCAATCCGCGCTTCGTGCCCTAGCACCAGTTCGCCGATCTTCACGTCATCGATACCGGCCGGTATCAGCAGGGTGCCGTAGTCGGCCACTTCAAGGCGCTCGACCTGCAGAACGCTGCTGTTGCCAGGCAGACGCATGAGCGAGTGTGGCGCAACGATAATCGCCTGAGCCATGGCCAGAGGGCTGAACAGTGCTGCCAACAGAACGAGCTTACGCATGAGAGTGCCCTGTAGTCGAACGGCCGATGGATTGAACGTGAAAGATGCCGAACAGAATGATTTTGCCCCGGTCGCGCCAGGGATGCCTGCGACCGCGCAGGCTGCCGTTGAACAGGATCAGTTCGAGCAAGTGAGTCAAAAACAGTACGGCACCCGCCATGTCGATCATCACGCCAAACGGGCTGGGCGCTTCAATGACCGCATTGGCCAGGACTACCAGCCAGAAGCCCAGCATCAAGATTTTTCCCAGCCCCCAAAACACCTTCATCGCCTGCCCCCTTGTCATGATCCGTTACGAAAGCGCAGTCTGCGCGCGCTTTTCGTCGCCGCACAGTAGACGTGCTGTACGCCGAATATGCCAGCAGTGTATTGAAAAAGATCAAGCATAGATCGTTGTCGTCAGTCTGTGGGCGTTCGCCTGATACTGACGGCTGTTCAGAGCGGGTCCGGCAGGCTAGTCTTGTCAGTCAACCAGAGGACTTTCGATGACCGTCGGCTACTCCACCCGCACGCCGCAGCAAGCGCTGGCTGCCCTGCTCGACCGTTACGCACCCCAGCGTCTGCTGTTGATCGGCGCTCAGGCGTTCCCTGCGTTGCAAGCCTTTCAGGAAGCACACCCGCAGACCGAGGTGGCGATGGCCGAACCCGGCCCCCTGCCCGCAAATCTGGCGGCGCAACGTTTCGACCTGGCGCTGGTGGTCGATTGCCTGGAGCACATCCCCAAGCGCACCGGTCTGGAGCTGCTGGGCGGTATCCGCAACCTTAACGCCAGCCGCATTGCGGTGCTGGCCGACTTGCAGGCCTGCGGCTGGCAGGAGACCGACTTTTTCTCGCTGGCCCTGCAATCCAGCGAACGCTTCACCCGCGACGAGCAGGTCCTCAACCTGTTCACCTACGACCTGCGCGAATACAAACAGGTGCCCGACTGGCTGAACGCGAAGTATTGGGCCAACCCGGAGAATTTTGGAAAGTATTGGTGGTGACCTATGAGTAGTGCTATTTGCCCGTGCGGCAGCGGCGATCTGTTGCTGGCCTGCTGCGGTCGCTATCACGCAGGTCAGCCTGCGCCTTGCGCGGAAAAGCTGATGCGCTCGCGGTACAGCGCCTACGTGCTGGGGCTGACTGATTATCTGGTCCAGACGACGCTGCCTGTTCAGCAAAGCGGGTTGAACCGTGAGGCCATTGCCCAGTGGAGCGCGCAGAGCACCTGGCTGGGGCTGGAGGTAGAAAGTTCGGAGGTATTTGGCGGCAAGCCCGAGCATGCTTTTGTGACCTTCACTGCCCGCTGGCACGACGGTAACGGTGAACACAGTCACAAGGAACGCTCGTCGTTCGTGCAGAATCAGGGCCGCTGGTACTTTATCGATTCCACCGTCCCGCTCAAGGCCGGCCGCAATGACGCCTGTCCGTGCGGCAGCGAACAGAAATTCAAGAAATGCTGCTCGCCTTACGTGGTTTGAGATAGTCGAGATGATCGTTCCGCACGCTCCAGCGTGGGAGTGTCGTGCGTGAGCCCTGCGCCGCACCATCAAGAGCGTTCAGAACGTCGCACGATGGTGAATATCGTTCCCACGCTCCGCGTGGTAATGCCTTTCGTGACGCTCTGCGTCACACAGTTCTGCGATTCAGTGAGATTCAGGCTCGACTTGAGTCACCTTTTCGCCCCTCGGCGACCTACTTTGATGGGGCCAAAGTAGGCAAATCCCCTCGCTCCTGTTTCCGGCCCGACTTCGTCGGGTTCCTTCGCCCTGACACTGATCCGGGGGTCGCCGCACCGGGCCATCCTTGGCCCGGTGCGGCTTGCTCGGCGTCCTGCCTCGCATCCCCCGGATCAGCGCCAGGACTCAGCCGTCACTAACGTCGCACTCTGCGTCGTCAGTACCATCGTGATCGAAAAGCACTTCCTGTGGCAGTGGCCAGCCCACGCTCTACATCACACAGCGGTCTGCCGTATCAGGTGGATCGGGTTGACTCAGAACTCCAGCTGCGCCGAGAACGCTACAGTGCGCGGGTCGCCCAGGTAGCTGCTGTTGAGCCAGTATTCCTTGTTGGTCAGGTTGCTGACATTGACCCGCAGGGTCAGGTCGTTTTCCGAGACGCGCATGCGGTAGCGGGCACCGGCGTCGAAGGTGGTAAAGGACGGCAGGTCGTTTTCGTTGCTTTGGTCGGTGTATTGCTTGCCGGTATAAAACGCTCCACCGGTTACTGCCAGCCCAGGCACAGGGTTGATGTCGTACTCGGCATAGACCTTGGCCAGTTGCTTGGCGACGTTGGTCGGTGCGTTGCCTTCATCCGCGGCGATGCCGGTTTTCTTGATCTTCGGGTCCAGCAAGGTAAAGCCGCCGACCAGTGTCAGCTCCGGAACGACTTTGCCGGTCACGCTGAACTCCAGGCCATTGTTTTCCTGACGTCCGTCCACCACGTAAATATTCGAGGCTGTGGTGTAGCCGTTGGGCTTCTCGATGTTGAACAGCGCCAGGGTAAACAGGGTTTCACCCAACGTCGCCTTGGCACCGATCTCGTATTGCTCGCTGACTTCCGGTGCGAATGCCTGGCCGGCATTGGCTGCGCCGCTCGGGGCGACACCTCCGGATTGCAGACCTTCTATATAGGTGGCGTAAGTGGTCAGCCACGGCAGTGGCTTGTAGACCAGCGAGATATTCGGCGAGGTCTTGCTTTCGTTGTATTTGGTCTCGGTCTCTGCGGAGCCGAAAGCCTTGGCGTAAACGAACTCGTTGGCGTAAGTCTTGATCTGCGTGTTGGTCACGCCAAGAATCGCCGACCATTGCTCGTTGAAGGTGATGATGTCGCCAATCAGGAAGTTGTTGCTCTCCGAGCTATTGGCTAGACGCTGGTTGCCGTGGCCAATCGAGTACGACGGTTTGCCGACCTGAGGTGTCTGGTCGAGCGGTATCGTGCCGACTGGCGAGGTGTATTGCGGACCAGGCTGACCAGGCGTGTATGGGATGTGGTCTTCGTACTGCTTATGGCGAGATGTATTGCCCTGGTACCCCATCGTGACTTTGTGGCCGAGAAAGCCGGTATCGAATGCTGCATCCAGAAACAGCGAGCCGGTCTTTTCTTCGGTTTCGATCGGTGCGAAGGCGTATAACGGCTGCGAATACAGACCCGCGCTGTAAACCGTCGGCCCGGTGTAGGTGTTTTCCGAAGTGTACTGCTGGGCTGCAAAGGCCGCGCGCAAGGTGAATGTATCGTTCAAGCGCCATTTGGCGCGTACGCCCGCCTTGTCGGATTCATAATCGGAAAACGACCACTTCTGGCTGTAGAGTTTGTCGTTGTCCAGCGAGGCTGCGCTTGGGCGTAACGACTGATCACCAAAGTACCAATAGCTGGTCAGGCCGCGAATTTCGGTCTTTTTGTGTGAAGCGTCGAACTGCACCAGCAGGTCGTCGGAGACGTTCCAGTCCAGCGCCAGGGAAATCATTTCGCGACGACGCTTGTTCATGTCGACAGCGGTTTCGCCATCCTGAGTCAACACGTTCAGGCGATAGGCAAACTTGCCCTCACTGTCGATCGGCCCGCCGAAATCGCCATGCAGGTAGTAGTTCTCGCCACCGGCATTGCCCAGCGTGACGCTGTTATAGCGTTCGTAAGTGGGGCGCTTGATGACGTAGTTGACCAGCCCGCCTGGCGAGGCCGGGCCATACAGGAAACCGGTCAGGCCGGTGATGACTTCCAGCTGTTCCATCTCTTCAATGTAGTTGCTGCCATCAGCACCATTGGTAAAGCGCAAGCCGTCATTGGCGATGTTCAGGCTGCCCGCGCTGCTGAAACCACGAATGTTGACGGCGCTGGCATAACCGGCGCTGGTCGGCGAGTACATCTGGGTGAATGGGTTGTGCTTGATGACATCGTCCAGCGAGGTGGCCTGAATGTTTTTCAGTAGAGCCTGAGGCGTCACGCTGATGGAATAAGGCGCGTCCTGCAGTTTCATGCCGCCCAGTGCACCGACGCTGCTGATGTTCTCACTGCGATAACCGGCTGCTTCCGAACCTTCGGCGGGCGCGCTGTTGGCATTGATGTTCACATCCGACAGGTTCAAGGCGTTTTGTTCCATGACCATCAGCGTGTAGGTCCCGGCGCTGCTCTGCACCAGTTGCAGGCCGCTGCCACGCAACGCCTCACGCAAGGCTGTCGCAGCGTCGAAATTCCCCTTTACCGCCGCGCTTGTTTTGCCAGCAACCAGCGCAGGATCGAGGCTCAATGCCAGACCACCCTGGCTGGAAATCTGGTTCAGCATGGTCGCCAGAGGGCCTGCAGGCAGGTCATAGGCAACCACGCTGGCCTGCTGCGCGGCCATCAGCAGCGGGCTGACCAGAGGCGTGCACAGTGCAATCGCCACGGCCAACAGACTGGGACGCAGAAGGGTGTCTAACGAACGGGACATCGGGCAACTCCTGATGGAATATTTCTCAATGCCTGTTAGCCGAGCGAAAGTTCGAAAGTAACAGAGCTGATTGAAAATAATTCCGTTTCAGGATTCAGTTGGCCTGCGGCATTACTCCGGAATGACCTTCAGGTGAGAAGTATCGGGAGCAGCTTGTGACTCGGGCCTTTCGACATGGCCCATGTCGCTGCCCACCGGTGCCAGGCTAAATCGGGAAAGATCCAGCAGCGGCGCAGCGGGCTGAGGTTTGGCAGGCAACAGGTCGACCCCCGCTTCGGCCACCGAATAATCCGGCGCATCGACACTTTCGAAAGCAGCCATATACGCGTCACGCGGTTTGATCTGCAGACGGCCCGTACCCGACTGCGGGGTGGCCTGGGATTTACGCAACCAGGTAGGAGCGTCGGGCGGCGGTGCCAGTTCGACCTCTTCCATGGGCAGCGGGGTATTCATTTCCAGCACATGGACCCGTGCGCCTGCACGCTCCAGCGTTGCGCGGTATTTTTCAGCGGTTGCCGCGTCGAGGTTGTTTTTCAGGACCAGTCGGCGCCCGGAGAACAGAAGCTCCAGACGCTCGGCATCGGCATTGAATAGCTTGCCAAGGTTGGCCCTGACCTTCTCGGGCTGGGCTCCGGCGACCAGTTCGGCACTGAAGACAATTTCGTAGACACTCATGGAGACACCGGTAAGCACGTCAATAAAAAGTATGGCGTAGCGTCAGACAGCGCAACAAGCGCGTTACCCTTGACCGTCGAGTTGGTAGACTCAGGCGTCAAACGGAGCACATCCATGTTTTTTCAGGCGCACATTACAAGAATCATAAGCCTCGCGCTGATCATGTTCGGTCTCAGCGGATGCTCGTTACTGAGCTTTGACAGCGTCCAGGATCCAGAAGTGCATTTGCTCAAAGTCCAGGTGGTCAAGGCAAGGCTGACACAACAGGATTTCAAGCTGTATTTCGAGGTCGATAATCCCAACGACTCGGACCTGTTCGTGCGCGGCCTGAACTACAAGATCTCGCTCAATGACGTTGTGCTCGCAGACGACCAATTCAGTGATTGGTTTTTCGTCGATGCGCATAGCCGGAAAACCTTTGTGGTGCCTGTTCGTACCAACCTTTGGCGGTACGCGAAATACATCGCTCAACTGCTGAAAAAACCTGATGAGCTGATCCATTACCGGCTTGAAGGCAAGCTCAAGACCGGCATGCTGTTCAGGCACAACGTACGGATCGGCAAAACCGGCGATGTTGCACCAGAGGAGCTGATTCAACGAAAATAAGCAGGCGGCCTAACCGCCCAGCTTGCCCTTGATCAGCTCCAGCAGAAACTTCCAGATATCCGCCGCCCACAATGCCCGATTGATTGCGCTGATCAGCGCTCCACCAAACGAGCCCAGCAGAAAGCCCACGCCTGTGGTGTTGCGAGGGTCGGCCACGCCCAGATAATCACTGGCAATGCCGGTGAGAAACACCGCACAGGCCACGCCAGTGATCAAGAAAACCAGCCAGGCACGCCAGTCGAGCAAGCCTGCCTTATGCCACCAGCCTGAGATGATTGCACCCACCAGACCGGCGACCAGCCATTCGCCCCTGTCTGCCAAACCATTCAAGATATCCATCGGACCTGACTCCGCTCAAGAGATACAGCCGTTCACGAACACAGAAATTCAGACGCTGAGAGCCTGCCATTCGAATGGCAGGGAACGGGTTGATGAGGGTCATCCTGGTTGACGTTCGGGCCCGCCCTGCCCTTGATCGCTTCCTTGCGCGTATTGCGGGTCGATGCGGCGGCGGTATGTAAAGCTGGAACCAAAAAATTAAGCATGCTTAAAAATAAAGTGAAACGCTTGCCATCAAACGTGGGGCAGCACCTTATAAACGCTCAGTTATCGATATAGCGCTGCCAGCCGATCCTTACCGAACCGTCTGGCTGAGGATCGACCTCGATACCTTCGGTTTCTTCGATTTCCCGAAGCACCACGTTCCAGCTGTCCTCAGGTTCATCGTCGCGTCGGGCTACGATGACCCACTGGGTCTTTTGAACATTCGGCGCAGATACCAGCCGTTGAATACGCTTGCCGATCTGTTCATAAGACGACGCGCCTGTCGGCCCATTACGAGTGCCAGTCATGACTGCCTCCCGGAGATAACTGTATATAAATACAGTATTCCAGCTGCAAGACCTGCGCAAGCACTTCGTAGGACGCGCTCCGCTTCACGTCGCGACGGATAACGTCCGCAAGCCTTGTACAACAAGGCTCATAGCCTGGCGGTCATTCTCACCGCTACGCCAATGATGCGACAGTCGGCACCGCACTCGATCATTTTGTACGCAGGATTCAAGGGCTTCAGGTAGCGTGTGCCGCCGTCCTCGACCAGCTTCTTGAAGGTTGCCTCGTTGCTGGCGGGCAGCTTGGCGATAACGAGCCTGCCGGGCTGCACATCGGCTTCTGTATCAACCAGAATCATCATCCCCTCTGGCACGCTGATGCCGGTGGGTGCAGTCATCGAGTCGCCCTTGACCTCCAGCCAGAACGCCGGCCCCTTGGAGTCGTAATCGGAGATTTCATAGCGATCGGAAAAACCGTCGGGGTAAGGCTCGACGGCCTCCTCCCAGGAACCTGCCGACACCCAGCTGATTACCGGATAACGAAAGGACATGTTCGGCTGATCGATCAGGGCAACGTTGGCATCAAAGGGGGCGTCCTTTTCAGGCCCTTCTCCAATCGCCAGCCATTCGGCACGAAAGCCCGTGGCCCGCGCCAGTGCATAGAGGTTTTCTGGCCGCAGGCTTTTGCTTTCGCCGCTAATCCATTGAGTGACGGCAGAATTGGCAACGCCGCACTGTGCGGCAATTTCTCCTTTCTTCATGCCGCTGGCGGCAATTGCCCTGGCAATACGCTCTTGTCGGGTCATAAGGTTGGCTCTGCGCATGAGAATACAAAGACGCTGAAAAACGCCCGAAAAAAATAAGCATACTTAAATTTGCAATCATATGTGAATCGAAATATGCCGATACTGCTTCGTCCCGATTTGCTGGATAATGCGCGCCAGATTTATTTGCGGAGTAAAACCGATGAACCAGCAAGCCCATGTTCATGGCCCCGATTGCAACCACGACCATGATCACGATCATCACGACCACCAGCATGGCCATGTGCACGGTCCGAACTGCGGGCATGCCCACCAGGAGCCGGTGCGCAACACCCTGAAAGATGTAGGTCGCAACGACCCTTGCCCGTGCGGCAGCGACAAGAAATTCAAGAAGTGCCACGGCGCGTAAAGCGTTGAGCGCTCTTCTGACGGCCTGCATAAGCAGGCCGTTTTCATTTGCGCGCGTCTTCACACGCAATGGAGCGAGAGGCGTGTGGCCAGCTTCTGCAAAATCCTGAAATAAACTCGCCCTCACCGCTTGCGCGCTGACGGCCTGCTCTCTAACGTAGCGACTTTTGTACGTTACCCCTCCAGGAGCTTGCCCATGGCCTCGCCAGCCCTTCGTCATTTTCTACCCCGATTCGGCGCTGCCGCCGCTGCGGCGAGTTTCCTGAGCCTTGCCGGCTGCCAGTTGGGCGGCGGTGATCCCGAAACCGTACTGCCTGCTTCCGGGACGTTCCCGCTCAAAGGGCTGGCGCAAAACGTTTCCGTGCGCCGCAACAACATGGGCATGCCGCTGATTGAAAGCAGCACGTATCACGATGCGCTGTTCACCCTCGGATACATCCATGCCGGTGACCGCATCGGTCAGATGCTCGGCATGCGCCTGCTGGCCCAGGGCCGTTTGTCGGAAATGGCCGGGGCGGACGCGCTGGAAGTCGACCGTTTGATGCGCTCGGTCAACCTCAAGCAAAACGCCAGCGACCTGTATAACGCCGCCTCGCCTCGCTTGAAGCGCTTCTTCGACGTCTATGCGCGCGGCGTTAACGCTTACCTGTTCCGCTACCGCGACAAGCTGCCGGCCGATGTCGCCAATTCGGGCTACAAGCCGGAGTATTGGAAACCGGAAGACTCGGCGCTGATCTTCAGCCTGCTCAATTTCAGCCTGTCGGTGAACCTGCAGGAAGAGCTTTCGGCGCTGGTGCTGGCGCAGAAAGTCGGGGCAGACAAACTTGCCTGGCTGCTGCCGACCTACCCTGACGAAGAACTGCCATTTGCCGAAGCCGACAAGCTCAAGGGCCTGAACCTGAATAATCAGGTCAACGGCCTGAGCGACCTGAACAAGATCGCCTTGCAGCTCTCGGACCTGAACATGCTTGGCGTTGCAGCCTCCAGCAATTGGGCCATCGCGCCGCAACGCAGCCGAAGCGGCAAGAGCCTGCTGGCCAGCGACATGCAACTGCCTGCCGGGCTCAACTCTGCCTGGAGCTTCGTGCAGATCCGAGCGCCGAAATATCAGGTGTCCGGTGTTTCCATCGCAGGCTTGCCGTTGGTCCTGAGCGGTTTCAACGGCAAGCTGGCGTGGAGCATGAGCAACGTCAAGGGCGACAACCAGGACCTGTTTCTAGAGAAGATCAAGCGCGAAGGCAACCGCGTGTCTTATATGGCTGACGGCAAATGGCTGCCCGCCACTGCCCATCAGGAGACCTTTCTCGTCAAGGGTGGTAGCCCGCTTCGCGAAACCGTATACGAAACCCGCCACGGCGCGCTGCTCAACGCATCTGCAACGCCACCGGACAATGGCTTGAGCCTGGCGCTGCAAGTACCGAACTTCAAGGACGACAAGAGCCTGGACGCATTCTTTGATCTGTCCCGCGCACCTAACGTCGAGAAGGCCTTCGACACCAGCCGCGAGATTCGTGCGATTACCCTGAACATGATTTTCGCCGATGCCTCGAACATTGGCTGGCAGGTCACCGGCCGCTTCCCGAACCGCCGTGAAGGCCAGGGCCTGCTGCCTTCGCCGGGCTGGGATGGCAAATACGACTGGGACGGTTTCGCCGACTCGATGCTCCATCCTTACGACCAGGACCCGCGTCAGGGCTGGCTCGCGGCGGCTAACCAGCGCACGATTCCGAAAGGCTATGGCATGCAGCTTTCCAACTCGTGGGGCTACCCGGAGCGTGCCGAGCGTATCGCCGAGCTGGCCAACAGCGGCAAGCAGGACCTGCACAGCACCATCGCCATGCAGTACGACCAGACCACGACATTCGCGGCCAAACTCAAGACCATGTTTCAGGCACCGGGCATGAGCAAGCCGCTCAAACAGGCCATCGACGCCCTGCCGGAAGCGGATCGTAACAAGGCCCGTGAAGCGTTCACGCGCCTGATGGCATTCGATGGCAAGCTCAGCGCAACGTCGGCTGACGCTGCGCTGTACGAGCTGTTTCTGCAGGAAAGCGCCAAACAGATTTTCCTTGATGAGCTAGGCCCGGAAACCAGTCCTGCCTGGCAGGCGCTGGTGGCCAACGCCAGCTCGTCGTATTCGCCGCAAGCCGACCATTTGCTGGGCCGTGATGACAGCCCGTACTGGGATGACATCAAAACCCCGCAGAAAGAAGACAAGCCAGCCATCCTGGCGCGCAGTCTGGTGGCTGCAGTCAACAGTGGCGACAGCCTGTTGGGCAGCGATCACAAGGCTTGGCAATGGGGCAAACTGCACCGCGACAACTGGACCTCGACCAGCCCGCTCGCCAAACAGTTGGGTGGCGGCGAGTTCAATCGCGGTGCCTCACCGGCAGGTGGTGACCACAGCACGCTGAACGTGTCCGGTTTCGAGTGGGGTAAAGGTTTCGATACACACGTGGCCCCCGGCCTGCGCATGATCGTCGACTTCAGCCTTGTCGAGCCTATGACCGGCCTGATCAGCACCGGCCAGTCCGGCAATCCGGCCAGCCCGTATTACGCCAATAGCATCGAGCCGTGGCAGAAGGGGCAATACATGTCGATCCCGCTGCAACAGCAGAACTATGAGAAGGGCTACGGCAAGCAACGCCTGACGCTGACGCCGGGCAAGTAAGCGCCGAAAGCCGGACGCGGAGCGTCCAGAACGGCGTACCCACGCGGAGCATGGGCACGATAGTGTTCTCCCGAACGCCTATCCTTCCGAATGCTCCAGCGGGAATAGCCACGAGGAGCAGGCTCCCGAACGCCTATCGTTCCCACGCTCCGCGTGGTAATGCATTTCGTGACGCTCTGCGTCACACCGTTCTGCGATTCAGTGAGATTCAGGCTCGACTTGAATCACCTTTTCGCCCCTCGGCGACCTACTTTGATGGGGCCAAAGTAGGCAAATCCACTCGCTCCTGTTTCCGGCCCGACTTCGTCGGGTTCCTTCGCCCTGACACTGATCCGGGGATCGCCGCAACGGGCCATCCATGGCCCGGTGCGGCTAGCCTGGCGTCCTGCCAGGCTACCCCCGGATCAGCGCCAGGACTCAGCCGTCACTAACGTCGCACTCTGCGTCGTCAGTGCCATCGTGATAAAAAAGCGCTTTTATGCACGATAGTGTTCTTTTGGACATTTATCGCACCTCACGCTAAGCAGCCCTCACGCAAACTCCCCGAACTTCCCGCCCTGCCCCGGCTCATAGCTAACAAGCCCATCCATACGGTTGCCTCATGGATCTTGTCGTTGCTCGTCCCGAAGGTTTGTACTGCCCACCCGGTGATTTCTATATCGACCCGTGGCGCCCGGTCGAACGGGCCGTCATCACCCATGCGCATGGCGACCACGCCCGTACCGGCAATCAGCATTATCTGTCGGCGGCAAGCGGCGAGGGCATTCTGCGTTCGCGCCTTGGCCAGGACATCAACCTGCAGACCCTGGAATACGGCGAAACCATCACCCACCATGGGGTAAAACTCAGCCTGCACCCGGCCGGGCATGTGTTGGGGTCGGCGCAGGTGCGGCTGGAGTACCAAGGCGAAGTCTGGGTGGCTTCCGGGGATTACAAAGTCGAACCCGACGGCACCTGCGCGGCGTTCGAACCGGTGCGCTGTCACACCTTTATCACCGAATCGACCTTCGGCCTGCCGATCTATCGCTGGGCACCGCAGTCGCAGATTTTCGAAGGCATCAACCAGTGGTGGCGTGGCAATGCGGCCCAAGGCAAGGCCAGCGTGCTGTTCGCCTACTCGTTCGGTAAGGCGCAACGCATTCTGCATGGCATTGATTCGCAGATCGGGCCGATTCTGGTGCATGGCGCTGTCGAGCCGTTGAACCGGGTCTATCGCGAAGGCGGCATTCGTATTCCGGAAACCCAATACGCTGGCGATTTCAAAAAGACTGATCCGGCCCTGCGTCAGGCATTGATTCTCGCCCCGCCCTCGGCCGGTGGCAGCAGTTGGATGAAGCGCTTCGGCGAATACAGCGATGCGTTTGCCAGCGGCTGGATGATGCTGCGCGGCACGCGACGTCGGCGTGGCGTGGATCGCGGCTTTGTGCTATCCGATCACGCTGACTGGCCAGGCTTGCTGTGGGCCATCGAACAGACTGGTGCCGAGCGGGTCATGGTCACCCACGGTTCGGTCGGCATATTAGTGCGCTATCTGCGCGAACTGGGGCTGGATGCGCAAGGCTTCAGCACCGAATACGGCGATGAAGAAGACAGCAATCCAACGACGGCAGAGCCTGAGGCGGTAACTGCGGGGGAGGCTCAGTCATGAAAGCCTTCGCGGAACTCTACGCAAAACTGGACGCAACCACATCGAGCAACGCCAAACTCGCCGCGATGCGTGATTATTTCGAGAAAGCGGCTGCAGAGGATGCTGCCTGGGCTGTGTACTTCCTGTCCGGTGGACGCCCCAGGCAACTGGTGCCGACCCGCGTGTTGCGCGAGCAGGCAATGACTCTGGCGAATCTGCCGGAGTGGCTGTTCGAAGAAAGCTATCAGGCGGTCGGCGATCTGGCGGAGACCTTGTCGCTGTTGCTGCCCCAGGCCGATCACAGCAATGACGAGGGCCTGGCCACCTGGATGGAAGACAAGCTGCTGCCGTTGCGCGGCCTGCCGCCCGAAGAGCTGGCAGAACGCCTGCCGATGTTCTGGTTGCAACTGGACCGCAGCAGCCTGATGGTCTGTATAAAACTGATTACCGGCAGTTTCCGGGTTGGCGTATCGAAACTGCTGGTAACGCGCGCACTGGCTGCGCTGGCGGACATCGACAGCAAGCGCGTCGCCCAAAGGCTGGTGGGCTATACCGACCTGTCGCATCGGCCCAGCGCACAGCGCTACCTGAAACTGATCGCGCCCGAATCCGAAGATGAGCACGCACAACGTGGCGGTCAGCCCTATCCGTTTTTTCTTGCCCATTCTCTGCAACAGCCCGCCGACCAGTTCGAGGAGTTGCTCGGGGCGGCCGAGAACTGGCAGGTGGAGTGGAAGTGGGACGGTATTCGCGCACAACTGGTCAAACGTGACGGACGCTTATGGATCTGGTCGCGTGGCGAAGAGCTGGTCACCGACCGTTTTCCCGAGCTGCACAGCCTGGCGCAGTGCCTGCCTGACGGCACGGTGATAGACGGCGAAATCGTCGTCTGGAAAGCTCCCGACCCAAGCCCCGATGGCAGCGCTGAATTTGCGTTGAACGGTGATGCCACCACAGCATCACCTTCGGTTCAGCCCTTCGCCCTGTTGCAACAGAGGATTGGCCGCAAGACACTCGGCAAGAAGATCCTCGCCGACGTTCCCGTGGTAGTGCTGGCCTATGACCTGCTTGAATGGCAAGGCGATGACTGGCGCAGCCGGCCGCAACATGAACGTCGCACGCAACTGGAAACCTTGATCGAAAGCGTCCAGAGCGAGGTGCTGATGCCCTCCCCGGTACTCACTGGCAAGGATTGGCTTGATCTGGCGACGCAACGTGAAGCCTCTCGCAGTCTGGGCGTCGAGGGCATGATGCTCAAGGCCCGCGACTCGCTGTACGGCGTCGGTCGCACCAAGGACATGGGCGTGTGGTGGAAATGGAAAATCGACCCGTTCAGCGTCGATGCCGTGCTGATCTACGCGCAACGCGGCCACGGCCGACGTGCCAGTCTGTACAGCGACTACACCTTTGCGGTGTGGGACGGCCCGCCCGACGCCAGTGAGCGCACGCTGGTGCCATTCGCCAAAGCCTACTCAGGGCTGACCGACGAGGAAATGCGTAAGGTCGACGCCATCGTTCGTAAAACCACCGTGGAAAAATTTGGGCCGGTGAGCAGCGTCACGCCGACGCTGGTATTCGAACTGGGCTTTGAAGGCATTGCCTTGTCAAAGCGCCACAAGAGCGGCATTGCGGTGCGCTTCCCGCGCATGTTGCGCTGGCGGCAGGACAAGCCGGTGGCCGAAGCCGACAGCCTGGCGTCATTACAGGACCTGCTGAACTGACGCACCGAAAAAGTGCGCGTAAATTGACGCGCACCTTTTTGAAACACTGCCTGCCACCAGGGTTTGCCTGCCCGCAACAACCGTTCTCTTTCGTTACCATTCTGCCGCTCGCCGCGAGCCTAATGGGGGTGTGGTTTAAGTCACAGAGAACAACATCCCGCCCATAAACATGCCAAGGCGGCAGATTGCCAGCCATTTATACGAAATAGCGACAACGCCTTACATTTCAAACGCACGTTCATCGCTCTGGTTCGGAAATTGCTACCTTCTGCCAGTCTGGCACTTGCCGGTAGCAAGCTTCGCGTGTTCCCAACGCCCCATTTAAGGTTTTAAGGACTGAACAATGAAAAAAGCATGGCTGACTCTTTCTGCACTGGCTCTGTGCCTCGCCGCCGGTAATACGATGGCCAAGGAATACAAGGAACTGCGCTTCGGCGTTGATCCGTCCTATGCGCCGTTTGAATCCAAAGCCGCCGACGGCAGCCTGGTCGGCTTCGATATCGATCTGGGCAACGCGATCTGCAAAGAGCTGAAGGTCACCTGCAAATGGGTTGAAAGCGATTTCGACGGCATGATTCCCGGCCTCAAGGCACGCAAGTTCGACGGCGTGATCTCCTCGATGACCGTGACCCCTGCTCGCGAAAAAGTCATCGACTTCTCCAACGAACTGTTCTCCGGCCCTACTTCGCTGGTGTTCAAGAAAGGTGCAGGCTTTACCGCCGACCCGGCCAGCCTGAAAGGCAAGACCGTTGGCTATGAGCAAGGCACTATCCAGGAAGCCTACGCCAAGGCCGTACTGGACAAGGCCGGTGTATCCACCAAGGCCTACGCCAACCAGGATCAGGTTTACGCCGACCTGACTTCCGGTCGTCTGGACGCTTCGATCCAGGACATGCTGCAAGCCGAACTGGGTTTCCTGAAATCGCCAGCCGGTGCTGATTACGAAGTCAGCAAGCCTATCGACAGCGAATTGCTGCCAGCCAAAACCGCCATCGGCATCGCCAAGGGCAACAAAGAGCTGAAAGCGCTGCTGGATAAAGGCATCAAAGCGATGCACGACGACGGCACCTACGCCGAAATCCAGAAAAAGCATTTTGGCGACCTGAACCTGTACAGCGGCAAATAACACCCCGACGCCCATCGATTTCGGCGATGATTCGCCGCCCAATCGATGGGCGTCTCTGTTTTTGAAAGCAAGGCCTATCCATGCTCGATGCACTCATGCAAAACCTGGGACTCTCGGCGTTCAGCCTGAAGGGCTTTGGCCCGCTGTTGCTGGAAGGCACCTGGATGACCATCAAACTGGCTGTGCTGTCCCTCGCACTGAGCATCCTGCTCGGGCTGATCGGGGCAAGTGCCAAACTGTCGAGCTCGGCGCTGCTGCGCGTGCCGGCACAAATTTATACAACACTGATCCGCGGTATCCCGGATCTGGTGTTGATGCTGTTGATTTTCTACAGCCTGCAAACATGGCTGACCATGCTCACCGACGCGATGGAATGGGAATACATCGAGATCAACCCGTTTGGCGCGGGTGTCATCACTTTGGGCTTCATTTATGGGGCATATTTCACCGAGACGTTTCGCGGCGCGATTCTGTCCGTGCCTCGCGGTCAGGTGGAAGCAGCGACGGCCTATGGACTGAAACGCGGCCAGCGATTTCGCTACGTTGTGTTCCCGCAAATGATGCGTTACGCACTGCCGGGGATCGGCAATAACTGGCAGGTACTGCTCAAGGCTACGGCGCTGGTATCGATCATCGGCCTGGCTGATCTGGTCAAGGCCTCGCAGGACGCCGGCAAAAGTACCTATCAGTTGTTCTACTTTCTGGTGTTGGCGGCATTGATCTACCTGCTGATCACCAGCGCCTCGAACTTCGCCCTGCGTTGGGCTGAACGGCACTATGCCGCAGGCAGCCGGGAGGCACAGCGATGATCGAATTGTTACAGGAATACTGGAAACCCTTCCTTTATACAGACGGCGTAAATATCACTGGGCTGGCCATGACCATGTGGCTGCTCAGCGCCTCTATCGCCATCGGCTTCTGCGTGTCGATCCCGCTGTCGATTGCACGGGTGTCGAAAAACCGCTGGGTACGCTGGCCAGTGCAGTTCTACACCTACCTGTTTCGCGGCACGCCTCTCTATATACAGTTGCTGATTTGCTACACCGGCATTTACAGCATTGCTGCGGTGCGTGAACAGCCGATGCTGGATGCGTTTTTTCGCGATGCGATGAACTGCACAATCCTGGCCTTCACCCTGAACACCTGTGCGTACACCACAGAGATCTTTGCCGGTGCGATCCGCAGCATGGCCCACGGCGAAGTCGAAGCGGCCAAAGCCTACGGTCTGACCGGCTGGAAGCTTTACGCCTACGTGATCATGCCGTCGGTGCTGCGCCGGTCGCTGCCGTACTACAGCAATGAAGTGATCCTGATGCTGCACTCGACCACGGTGGCCTTTACCGCCACGGTGCCGGACATATTGAAAGTGGCGCGGGATGCCAACTCTGCCACTTTCATGACCTTCCAGTCCTTCGGTATCGCCGCCGTCATGTACCTGACCGTGACGTTCATTCTGGTCGGGCTGTTCCGCCTTGCCGAACGCCGCTGGCTGGCCTTTCTCGGCCCGGCCCATTAATCAGGACTGAACATGCACCATCACACCCATGACTTGCTGTCGCCAGTGCCAGGCACTGCCCGGCAGGTCCACAGCTTTCACTACGGCCCGCAAAACGGTTCCGGCAAGGTTTATATCCAGGCTTCGCTGCATGCGGACGAACTGCCGGGCATGCTGGTTGCCTGGTACCTGAAGCAGCGTCTGGCAGAACTGGAAAGTGCTGGTCGCCTGCTGGGTGAAGTCGTCGTGGTGCCGGTCGCCAACCCGATTGGTCTGGAACAGGTCCTGATGGACACACCTTTGGGCCGCTACGAGCTGGAAAGCGGCCAGAATTTCAATCGCTGGTTCAGCGACCTTGGCGCGCAGGTCGGCGATGATATCGAAGCCCGGCTGACTGCTGATGCAGAGCACAACGTCGCACTGGTGCGGGACAGCCTGAGAGCGGCGCTGGATGCCGTACCCGCAACCAGCCAATTGCAATCGCTGCGCCTGACCCTGCAGCGCCTGGCTTGCGATGCCGACATGGTGCTGGACCTGCACTGTGATTTCGAATCGGTCGAGCATCTGTACACTACGCCCGAAGCCTGGCCGAAAGTCGAGCCGCTGTCGCGCTACCTGGGCGCGCAAGCCAGCCTGCTGGCGACCGACTCGGGTGGTCAGTCGTTCGACGAATGCTTCACGCTGGTCTGGTGGCAATTGCAGCAACGCTTCGGTGAGCGCTTTCCGATTCCCATGGGCAGTTTCTCAGTGACGCTCGAGCTACGCGGGCAAGGCGATGTGAACCATGCCCTCGCCAGCCGTGACTGTCAGGCCATCATTCATTACCTGATCGACGCGGGCATCATCGACGGCGAACGCCAGCCTCTGCCCGAACTGCTCTACCCCGCTACGCCATTGGCAGCGGTCGAACCGGTGACCACGCCGGTCGGCGGCCTGCTGGTGTTCTGCGCGATGCCCGGCGAACACGTCGAGGCCGGCCAACTGATTGCCGAGGTCATCGACCCGATCAGCGACACCGTGGCCTGCATCCATGCCTTGAATGCGGGGCTGCTGTACGCGCGCTCGCTGCGCCGCATGGCGACTGCCGGCATGGTCATTGCGCACATCGCCGGCACCCAGGCCTATCGCAGCGGCTATCTACTTTCTCCTTGAGGACCTGTCATGTACAAACTGACCATCGATGGCCTGCACAAAAGCTATGGCGACAACAAAGTGCTCAAAGGCGTATCGCTCAAGGCCAGCAGCGGTGACGTGATCTGCCTGATCGGCGCCAGTGGCTCCGGCAAGAGCACCTTTCTGCGCTGCATCAACTTTCTCGAACAGCCCAATGACGGGGCAATGAGCCTGGATGGCAAGCAAGTGCGCATGGTCAGCGACAAGGACGGCATGCGCGTTGCCGACGCGGATGAACTGCAGCGCATCCGCACGCGGCTGGCGATGGTGTTTCAGCACTTCAACCTGTGGGCGCACATGACCGTGCTGGAAAACATCACCATGGCCCCGCGCCGCGTACTGGGCGTGCCCAAGGCCGAAGCCGAGGCCCGCGCGCGCAAATACCTGGAAAAGGTCGGTCTGCCGGAGCGTGTTGCCGATCAGTACCCGGCGTTCCTGTCGGGCGGCCAGCAACAGCGCGTGGCCATTGCCCGTGCGCTGGCAATGGAGCCGGAAATCATGCTGTTCGACGAACCTACCTCGGCACTGGACCCGGAACTGGTCGGTGAAGTGCTGAAGGTCATTCAGGGCCTGGCCGAGGAAGGCCGAACCATGATTCTGGTGACACACGAGATGGGCTTTGCGCGCAAGGTTGCGAGCCAGGTGGTGTTCCTGCACCAAGGCCAGATCGAAGAATCCGGCCACCCGGACGAGGTGCTTAACAATCCGAAAAGCGAGCGCTTGCAGCAGTTTTTGAGTGGAAATCTGAAGTAGCGCTTTTTGTGTATGAAGCCGGAAACGCCTGGTAACCGGAACTGAAATATCCACGACTATAGCCCCCACTCCAGCGTGGGGATGCAGTGCTAGAGGCTCTGCGTCGCCAAGAGGACGCGGAGCGTCCGGAAAGGCATGCGACGCGGTGCGGCGCACGATATTGAGATCATCGTTCCTACGCTCCAGCGTGGGAATGCAGGTCTCGACGCTCTGCGTCGCCATGAGGACGCAGAGCGTCCGGAAACGCATGCGACGCGCAGCGCCGCACGATATGGAGATCATCGTTCCTACGCTCCAGTGAACTGCCCCCAAGAAGTTGGACACCAATCCGACCTCACGGGGGTGTTCAAATGGGTAAGTATTCAGAGCAGTTCAAGCTCACTGTCGTCAAAGCGTATCTTGAAGACAACATGGGCTTTCGTATGGTAGCCCGCCAGTTCTCGATCGATTTCAGCCTGCTTCGACGCTGGGTCGCTAACTACAAGAGTCATGGTCACACCGGCCATCGCAAGCCTGGTCTTCGATACAGCGAAGCTTTCAAGCGCTCAGTGCTTGAGCACAGGCGTGAACACAAGCTATCGCTCCGTCAGGCCGCTGCGCATTTTGGTATCGGGGATCCCGGCCAAATAGTCATTTGGGAAAAGCGGCATTACAGTAGCGGTACAGCCCCGTATGTTCCTGCCAGAAGAAAGCCTGTCGCCATGCCAAAGAAGCCTTATCCCGCCAAACCAGTAACCGCCGACGATACGCAGAAGACGCGCGACCAGTTGATGAGCGAGCTTGAATATCTGCGCATGGAGAACGCTTACCTAAAAAAGTTGGAAGAGCTGAAGGAGCAGAAACGACGGCAACCGAAAAAGCCCTGAGCATCAAGCAACTGAGGGGCCGGTTCCCGCTTTGCGCTCTGCTGAGGCTGGCGGGCTTGGCACGCAGCACGTTTTACTATCAGGTTCAGGTGCAATCCAGACCCGATCCCTATGCTGCTTTGAAACAGTTAGTCGAAAGCATTTACCACGAGGAGAAAGGCCTTTATGGCGCTCGGCGTATCACGGCGGTCATTCGCACTGCAGGTATTTTGGTCAACAAGAAGGTTGTAGAACGACTGATGGCAGAACTGGGCCTGCGATCAGTGGTGCGCCCCAAAAAATACCGCTCCTATAAGGGCGTAATCGGAACCATTGCGCCGAATTTGCTGGAGCGCAATTTCAGCGCGCAACGCCCGAACCAGAAGTGGGTGACCGATGTGACTGAGTTCAAGGTAGGCAATCGAAAGCTGTATCTCTCACCCGTGATGGACTTGTACAACGGTGAAATCGTGGCGTATGAAGTGTCGACAAGGCCGAGCTTTGAGCTGGTCACCAGCATGCTGGACAAGGCGCTTCAGCAGTTGCAGGACGAGCCGAAGCTTGTGATGCACTCGGACCAGGGCTGGCAGTATCAACACGCGCAGTATCGCCATAAGCTATCGGTACGAGGCGTCAAACAAAGCATGTCCCGTAAGGGCAACTGCCTGGACAATGCGGCAATGGAAAGCTTTTTCGGTACACTGAAATCCGAGTTTTTCTACCTGAAACAGTTTGAAAGCATCGATGAGTTGAAAGCAGGTCTGGATGAGTACATCCACTACTACAACCATGACCGCATCAAGCTGAAGCTCAACGGCCAAAGCCCCGTAAAATACAGGGCTCAGGCGGCAAGCTAAAACCGTCCAACTTTTGGGGGGCAGTTCACCAGCGTGGGAATGCAGGTTTCGACGCTCTGCGTCGCCAGGAGGACGCGGAGTGTCCGGAAAGGCATGCGACGCGCAGCGCCGCACGATATTAAGATCATCGTTCCGCACGCTCCAGCGTGGGAATGCAGGTCTCGACGCTCTGCGTCGCCATGAGGACGCAGAGCGTCCGGAAAGGCATGCGACGCGCAGCGCCGCACGATATTAAGATCATCGTTCCGCACGCTCCAGCGTGGGAATGCAGGTCTCGACGCTCTGCGTCGCCATGAGGACGCAGAGCGTCCGGAAACGCATGCGACGCGCAGCGCCGCACGATATTAAGATCATCGTTCCGCACGCTCCAGCGTGGGAATGCAGGTCTCGACGCTCTGCGTCGCCATGAGGACGCAGAGCGTCCGGAAACGCATGCGACGCGCAGCGCCGCACGATCGTTGAGATTCCGCATGCTCCAGCCATATAACCATTTAAAACTATTACCCTTTCTTCGCTGTCTCTGACTTAACGCCACTCAGAGCACACGCAAACGGATGAGCAGACCCACCGATTTCGCTCGACGATGGTTTCTCGCCCGCGGCTGGAAGCCGTTCGCTTTTCAGAAGGAGGTTTGGGCGGCGGTGAAGAAAGGTGAGTCCGGCCTGCTGCATGCCAGTACCGGCTCGGGCAAGACCTACGCCGTATGGTTCGCCGCGCTCAACCGCTTCGCCAAAGCCAATACGCTCACCGCTGACAACAAACCTCGTAAACGTAAACCGCTCGCTGAACCGCTGAGTGTCCTGTGGATCACGCCCATGCGCGCCTTGGCCGCCGATACCGCCAGAGCCCTTGAAGCACCATTGGCCGAATTGGATATCCCGTGGTCGGTGGGCTTGCGCACCGGCGATACCAGCGGCAGCGAACGCGCCCGCCAGAGCCGGCGGCTGCCCTCAGCGCTGATCACCACCCCAGAGAGCCTGACACTGCTGCTGACCCGTGCCGACGCTCAGGTCGCCTTGTCGACACTGAAGATGGTGGTGGTGGACGAATGGCACGAGCTGATCGGCAACAAGCGCGGCGTGCAGTTGCAACTGGCCCTGGCGCGCCTGAGGCGCTGGAATCCGCAACTGATCGTATGGGGCATTTCCGCGACGCTGGGTAATCAGCAACATGCGCAGCAGGTGCTGATCGGCGACGGCGGCGTGACCGTGCAAGGCAAGATCGTCAAGGACTTACAGGTCGATACGCTGCTGCCGCCGTCCATCGAACGCTTCCCGTGGGCCGGGCATATGGGCTTGCGCATGTTGCCGCAGGTCGTCACCGAGGTGGAAAGCAGCGCGAGCTGTCTGGTGTTCACCAACACTCGGGCACAATCGGAAATCTGGTATCAGGCGCTACTGGAAGCCCGCCCCGACTGGGCAGGATTGATTGCCCTGCATCACGGGTCGCTGGCGCGAGAGGTCCGAGACTGGGTCGAGCGCGCGTTAAAAGAAGGCGCACTCAAGGCTGTGGTGTGCACCTCCAGTCTGGACCTGGGCGTGGACTTTCTACCGGTGGAGCGCGTTTTGCAAATCGGCTCACCCAAAGGTGTCGCGCGCCTGATGCAGCGCGCCGGACGCTCAGGCCATGCGCCGGGCCGCCCTTCGCGTGTCACGCGGGTGCCGACCCACAGCCTGGAACTGGTCGAAGCAGCCGCCGCCCACGACGCCGTCGCCGCGCGGATGATCGAGCCACGCGAATCGCCGCAGCAGCCGCTGGACGTTCTGGTCCAGCATCTGGTCAGCATCGCACTGGGCGGTGGCTTCCTGCCCGATGAACTGCTGACCGAAGTGCGCAGCGCCTGGGCCTATCGAGACCTCAGCGACGAGCAATGGCAATGGGCGCTGGCCTTTGTGCGCAACGGCGGTCACTCACTGACGGCCTACCCCGATTACCGCCGCGCCGAACCGGATGAACAGGGTGTCTGGCGTGTACCCGATGCGCGTCTTGCCAGGCGACACCGCATGAGCGTCGGCACCATCGTCAGCGAAGCTACCGTTAACCTGAAGTACTGGAAAAAAGGCGGCGGTGGCGGCTCGTTGGGCAGTGTTGAAGAAGGTTTCATCGCCCGGCTCAAGCCTGGTGACGGCTTTCTGTTCGGCGGGCGCTTGCTGGAGCTGGTCCGAGTGGAAAACATGACCGCCTACGTCAAGCGGGCTGCTGGCAAGAAAGCCGCAGTGCCACGCTGGAACGGTGGGCGAATGCCCCTGTCCAGCGAACTGGCAGACGCCGTGGTGGAGAAGTTCGATGCGGCGGCGCGGGGTGAATTCACCAGCCCTGAAATGCAAGCCATCAAACCCTTGCTGGAAGTGCAGCAACAATGGTCCGGGCTACCGCAACGTGACACGCTGCTGGCTGAAACCCTTAAATCCCGTGAAGGCTGGCACCTGTTCCTCTACCCGTTCGCCGGCCGTCATGTGCATTTGGGGCTGGGCAGCCTTCTGGCCTGGCGCCTGAGCCAACATCGGCCGCTGACCTTTTCCATCGCCGTCAACGACTATGGGCTGGAACTGCTCAGCGCCAGCGAGATTGACTGGGCTCAGGCGTTGCGGGCTGACCTGTTCAGCGAGACGGATCTTTTGGCCGACATTATTGCCAGCCTGAATGCGGGCGAACTGGCACTGCGGCGCTTTCGCGAAATCGCTCGCATCTCGGGGCTGGTGTTTTCCGGCTACCCGGGAGCGGCGAAAAGCAATCGACAGCTTCAGGCATCGAGCGGGCTTTTTTTTGAGGTATTCAAGCAATACGATGCTGACAACATGCTGCTGACCCAGGCCGAACAGGAAGTGCTACGCCAGGAGCTGGATCTGCAGCGTCTGGAGCTGACATTACGCCAGATCAACAGTCGCAGGCTGGACCTGCATGCGATAAAACGCGCAACCCCGCTGGCGTTTCCACTGCTGGTCGAGCGCTTTCGCGAAAGTCTCAGTTCGGAAAAACTCGCTGACCGCATTGCGCGCATGGTCCGCGACCTGGAGAAAGCCGCAGGTCCGGAGCATGAGCAATGAAGCCGTACGTCGCGATAACACTGGCGGGAGAAGAGCTGTGGCTGTTGGCCGACAAGGCCGTCTACTACCCCGCAGAACGATCCTTGCTGATTGCCGATGCGCATTTTGGCAAGGCAGCGGCCTACCGCAAGCTGGGTCAACCAGTGCCACATGGCACCACCCAAGCCAATCTGCGGCGACTGGACAGCCTGCTCGATGCGTATGCCTGCGATCATCTGATTTTTTTGGGCGACTTTCTGCACGCGCCGGAATCACACGCAGCGGGCACGCTCGCGGCACTGGAACAATGGCGGGGCGAACACCCGGCGTTGCGCATCACCCTGATCCGCGGTAACCATGACAAACGGGCGGGCGACCCACCCGCCTATCTGGGCATAGATGTAGTCCCCGAACCCCTGACGCTGGGGCCCTTTGCCTTGCAACACGAGCCTGACCCACACCCTCAATTGCACGTACTGGCCGGGCACGTTCACCCTGTTTACCGGCTGCACGGGCGTGGCAGGCAAAGCTTGCGACTGGCGTGCTTCTACCTGGGCCAACGCGTCAGCCTGCTGCCAGCGTTCGGTGAGTTTACGGGCGGGTTTCAGATTCGTCCGGCGCAGGACTGCTCAGTCTATGTGACAGGCGGTGATGCCGTGTGGCGAGTGGTATAGCGTCGCTGGCCGCCGCATACGAGGCCCTGCCCCTCAAAAGGAGAAGCAGGGAGCTGGTAATCAGGCAACCGGCGCAGGTGGCGGCTCGTCAGGAACGGTAGGTCCACCTGGCTCAGTGGGCTCCGGATAGGGAGTATCTGGCCCTGGATCACCCGGAATGCCACCACCGACCACATTAAGCTCGGGAAGCAGATCCGAATGAGCCATCAATGACCAGGCAAGCAACCCGATCTCGTTAAGCGGAGATTGAACCTGTTCAGAGATTTTGAAAGTAGTCTTCATAGGGCACTCCAGATCAAAGGCCGTCGCACATATCGATTATGCGAAAGCATGTGAGCAGATAGAGTGCGAAATAGAGTATTAATTCAATTCCACTAATCACCTGACCGGCAAATCAGGTACGTGGCAGGGTGACGCCACGCTGGCCCTGGTATTTGCCGCCTCGATCCTTGTAGGACACTTCACATTCCTCATCGGACTCGAGGAACAGCATCTGTGCCACGCCTTCGTTGGCGTAGATCTTGGCCGGCAATGTCGTGGTGTTGGAGAACTCCAGCGTCACATGGCCTTCCCACTCTGGTTCAAGCGGCGTGACGTTGACGATAATGCCGCAGCGCGCATAGGTGCTTTTGCCCAGGCAGATGGTCAGAACGTTACGCGGAATGCGGAAATATTCGACGGTGCGTGCCAGCGCGAACGAGTTGGGGGGGATGATGCATACGTCGCTCTTGATATCGACGAAGCTTTTTTCATCAAAGTTTTTCGGATCGACAGTGGCCGAATTGATGTTGGTAAACACCTTGAATTCGTCTGCGCAACGCACGTCGTAGCCGTAGCTGGACACGCCGAAGGAGATCACCCTGTCAGCTCCTTCGCCACGTACCTGGCGCTCCACAAAGGGCTCGATCATCCCGTGTTCCTGCGCCATGCGGCGAATCCACTTGTCCGATTTGATGCTCATGGCGGTGTCCTGAATAGCGAGGTAAAAAAGATATCCGGCATCTTACCGGGCCGGGGCCGACGGTTCAAAGGCAACAGATAGCGAGTTTGTGTGACGAGCCGGGCTCTTTCGCTGCGAATGGAAATAATCATCAACAGACCATTGGCACGTTCGGAAAAAAGGGTTAAGGTGGCGTCACTGTGTTGCTTGTGTCACTGAGAATCTCTACACGATGTTGAATTTCGATCCAACCATCTCCATGAATTTTCCAGCTCTTTGCACTCAGTCTCGGCCAGGGCTCTTCCTACGCCGCAGTTAACTTTGTCCAAGGAGATATACTATGTCTAATCGCCAAACTGGTACCGTTAAGTGGTTCAACGATGAAAAAGGCTTCGGCTTCATCACTCCACAATCCGGTGACGACCTGTTCGTGCACTTCAAAGCTATCCAATCCGACGGCTTCAAAAGCCTGAAAGAAGGCCAACAGGTTTCTTTCATCGCTACCCGCGGTCAGAAAGGCATGCAAGCTGAAGAAGTTCAAGTTATCTAACTTGTCCTGATTCGCTTAAAAACCCCGCCCTTAAAAGCGGGGTTTTTTATTGCCTGTCGTTTGAGCATTTGCGTACCCATCAAGCCATGCATAAGCCTGACCGAGAGA
The DNA here is from genome assembly GCF_058129925.1 of Pseudomonas sp. Pme6b. NCBI lineage: Bacteria > Pseudomonadati > Pseudomonadota > Gammaproteobacteria > Pseudomonadales > Pseudomonadaceae > Pseudomonas > Pseudomonas sp. Pme6b. The sequence continues at coordinate 1,681,059 of NZ_CM176704.1, read as the reverse complement.
CGTCAATTGGCTGCGCCTCCCCGCCAGAGCACCGCTACAGAATCAATCGTCGCTGACAGAAATGGTCGGCATCGCCGGGCTTGCAGCTTCCTGCAAGACGATTCGTGCGCCCACGTGACGTGCCAGCTCTTGATACACCATCGCAATCTGACTTTCCGGCTCGGCAATAGCGGTAGGCTTGCCGCCATCTGCCTGCTCGCGAATCAGTATCGACAACGGCAGTGATGCCAGCAGCTCGACATTGTACTGCGACGCCAGCTTCTCACCGCCGCCCTCACCAAACAGATGCTCCGCATGGCCGCAATTGGAGCAGATGTGTACCGCCATGTTTTCCACAACGCCCAGCACCGGGATGTTGACCTTGCGGAACATCTCGACACCCTTCTTCGCATCCAGCAAGGCCAGATCCTGAGGCGTGGTGACAATCACAGCACCGGCAACCGGGACCTTCTGCGCCAGCGTCAACTGGATATCGCCCGTGCCGGGCGGCATGTCGATAACCAGATAGTCCAGATCATTCCAGGCAGTCTGCGTGACCAGTTGCAGCAACGCCCCTGACACCATAGGCCCGCGCCAGACCATAGGCGTGTTGTCATCGGTCAGAAACGCCATCGACATCACGTCAATGCCATGAGCCTGGACCGGCACGAACCACTTCTGGTCCTTGATCTTCGGCCGCGTGCCTTCAGCAATACCGAACATCACACCCTGACTCGGCCCATAGATATCAGCATCGAGAATACCGACCCGTGCGCCCTCGCGAGACAGTGCCAATGCCAGATTGGCCGCCGTGGTGGACTTGCCGACACCGCCCTTGCCCGACGCAACGGCCACGATGTTTTTCACATTGGCCAGACCGGGGATCTGGCTCTGTGCCTTGTGCGCGCTGATCACGCTTTTAATGGCAACCGTGGCCGAGCTGACGCCGTCCAGGTTCTCGATGGCGGTTTTCAGCACTTGCGCCCAGCCGTTCCTGAACAGGTCGGCGGCATAGCCCAGTTCGAGTTGCACGCTGACCTGTGCACCCTGGATATCGATGGACCGCACGCAACCGGCACTGACCGGGTCCTGATTCAGATAAGGGTCGGTGTACTGGCGAAGAATCGTCTCCACCGCTGCGCGATTGACTGCGCTCATGGGCTTACTCCGTAAAAGACTGAGTGAAACAGCCGACTATCGTACCTGTTCTGTCCGTAGCCGACATGATTTCACTGAACCCTGCCCAACCACTCAGGAGTATTCCCACAACCGAGCGGGGTGAAAAAAATCGCTCAGACCTTTATAGTGGCCGGTCTCCGTTTCACTTCAAGTAGCCGAGCCCCATGTCCGAGCCACGCAAGATTCTCGTTACCAGCGCCCTGCCCTATGCCAATGGTCCCGTTCACCTTGGCCACATGCTCGAGTACATCCAGACCGACATGTGGGTGCGTTTTCAGAAGCACCGCGGCAACCAATGCATTTATGTCTGCGCGGACGACGCTCACGGTTCGGCAATCATGCTGCGCGCTGAAAAAGAAGGCATTACGCCAGAACAGCTCATCGACAACGTCAAGGCCGAACACAGCGCCGACTTCGCCGACTTCCTGGTGGATTTCGATAATTTCCACTCGACGCACTCGGACGAAAACCGCGAGCTGTCGAGCATGATCTACACGCGCCTGCGCGACGCAGGTCATATAGCAACCCGTTCGGTGACCCAGTATTTCGACCCGGAAAAGAAAATGTTCCTGGCCGACCGCTTCATCAAAGGCACCTGCCCGAAATGTGCGGCTGAAGATCAGTACGGCGACAACTGTGAAAAGTGCGGCGCAACCTATGCCCCGACCGACCTGAAAAACCCCAAGTCGGCAATTTCCGGGACCACACCGGTACTCAAGGACTCGAAGCACTTCTTCTTCGACCTGCCTGCATTCGACGCGATGCTGAAAAGCTGGACGCGCAGCGGAACCCTGCAGGACGCTGTCGCAAACAAGATCGCCGAATGGCTGGACAGCGGCCTGCAACAGTGGGACATCTCCCGCGATGCGCCGTATTTCGGCTTTGAAATCCCCGATGAGCCAGGCAAATACTTTTACGTATGGCTGGATGCGCCGATCGGCTACATGGCCAGCTTCAAGAACCTGTGTGCACGTCGTCCGGACCTGGACTTCGACGCGTACTGGGGCAAGGGTGCGACCACCGAGCTCTATCACTTCATCGGCAAGGACATCGTCAATTTCCACGCCCTGTTCTGGCCAGCCATGCTGGAAGGTGCAGGGTTGCGCACACCGACCGGCATCAACGTTCACGGCTACCTGACCGTAAACGGACAGAAAATGTCGAAGTCACGTGGCACCTTTATCAAGGCACGCACCTACCTCCACCATCTGCCACCCGAGTACCTGCGCTATTACTACGCGTCGAAACTGGGTCGTGGCGTCGACGACCTGGATTTGAACCTCGAAGACTTCGTGCAAAAGGTCAACTCTGACCTGATCGGCAAGGTCGTGAACATCGCCAGCCGTTGTGCCGGGTTTATTCACAAAGGCAACGCCGGTGTGATGGGCGAGGCCAATACAGCGCCCGAATTGACCGATGCATTCCTGGCGGCCGCGCCGAGCATTGCCGACGCCTACGAAGCCCGAGACTTCGCCCGTGCCATGCGTGAAACCATGGCTCTGGCGGATCGCGCCAACGCCTATATCGCGGAAAAAGCGCCGTGGGCGCTGGCCAAACAGGAAGGCAAACAGGATGAAGTCCAGGCAGTCTGCTCGCTGGGTATCAATCTGTTCCGCCAACTGGTCATTTTCCTCAAACCGGTATTGCCGAATCTGGCCGCCGACGCAGAGAAGTTTCTCAACGTCGAACCATTGACCTGGGAAGACCACAAGACCTTGCTGGCCAATCATCAGCTCAACCCGTTCTCGGCACTGATGACCCGCATAGATCCACTCAAGGTAGAAGCCATGGCTGCTGCCTCCAAGGAAGACCTGACCGCTACCGACACTACCGCGAGCAGTGCGCCCGCCGGTAATGGCGAACTCGCCAAAGACCCGCTGTCGGCGGAAATCGACTTTGACGCTTTTGCCGCTGTAGACCTGCGCGTTGCCCTGATTCTCAAGGCCGAACATGTGGAGGGTGCCGACAAGTTGCTGCGCCTGACTCTGGACATCGGCGACGAGCAACGTAATGTCTTTTCCGGCATCAAAAGCGCCTATCCGACCCCGTCCGAGCTCGAAGGCCGTCTGACCATGATGATCGCCAACCTCAAGCCAAGGAAAATGCGTTTCGGCATTTCCGAAGGCATGGTGATGGCGGCAGGCCCTGGCGGCGAGGAGATCTATCTGCTCAGCCCGGACAGTGGTGCAAAACCCGGCCAGCGCATCAAGTAAACCCGGACAAGGCCCGGTATCCAGCCATCAGGCGGATACCGGGCCTTTGCGCATTCGCAAACCTCCCGATCTGTCCGATAATGCTGCACCCTCGATAGACAGAACACCTGTTGGTCACCTGGCAAGATCATGACTGAATTGATTCGCCTGCTTCCCGACGTGGACCTTATCCGCAGCATCGACGCCCTTCTGCCGCAGACTCAGTGCGGCAAGTGCGGCCACCCCGGCTGCAAGCCCTACGCAGAGGGCATTGCCGGCGGCGAAGCCATCAACAAATGCCCACCGGGCGGGGACGAAACAATAGCCCAGCTGGCAGAGCTGCTTGCGGTTCCGGTTCTGAGGCTGGATATGGAACGCGGTGCAGCCCCTGCGCAGGTTGCGTTCATTCGCGAAGCAGAGTGCATTGGCTGCACCAAATGCATTCAGGCCTGCCCCGTGGACGCCATTGTCGGCGCTGCAAAGTTGATGCACACCGTGATTGTCGATGAGTGCACTGGCTGCGATCTGTGCGTTGCGCCATGCCCGGTAGACTGCATTGAAATGCATCCGCTGCCGATGGCGAGTGTCACGCCCATCATAGGCGGCCTGGCACCCACCCCTGATCTGCAAAAAGCTCGTCTGCGCAAGCGTACCCACGCCCGGCTGCGTTTCGAAGCACGCAATGCACGCTTGTACCGCGAGCAACAAACCCGGCTGGCCGAGCGTATCGCCCGGTCACAGCGCGCTGAACCAAGTCGTGACGCTTTACAGTCCGCCGCCAGACACGCCCAGAACGACAAGCCTGCCACGCCGGACGAGGCCCTGAAAAAAGCCCGGATTGCCGTGGCCATGAGTCGTGCGCAGCTCAACAAGTCGCTCAAGGCTTTCGGCCATCCGCCGATTGCCGAGCAGGCCGCCAGGCTCGTGGAGTTGCAACGCGAATATGAAGCAGCCGAACAGGCACTTGCAGCGCTTCTGCAAGCACCCGTACAGACTCATCCTGAGGAAAATCTCCGCCCATGAATGCTGCAAAACGTCAGGAAATCTTTCGCAGGCTGCATGAGGACAATCCGGACCCGAAAACCGAACTGGCCTACACCACGCCTTTTGAGTTGTTGATAGCCGTTATCCTTTCTGCCCAGGCCACTGACGTGAGCGTCAACAAGGCCACGGCGAAGCTGTACCCGGTCGCCAACACGCCACAAGCCATATATGACCTAGGCGTTGAAGGGCTGTCCGAGTACATCAAGACAATTGGCCTCTACAACAGCAAAGCCAAAAACGTAATTGAAACCTGCCGGATGCTGGTGGAGTTGCATAACAGCGAAGTACCGCAGACCCGAGAAGCGCTCGAGGCCTTACCGGGCGTAGGACGCAAGACTGCCAATGTCGTGCTCAACACCGCTTTCCGTCAGGTCGCAATGGCTGTAGACACTCACATCTTTCGCGTCAGCAACCGTACGGGCATCGCACCAGGGAAAAATGTGGTGGAGGTCGAGAAGCAATTGATGAAATTTGTGCCCAAGAACTATCTGCTCGATGCGCACCACTGGCTGATCCTGCACGGACGCTACGTTTGCCAGGCACGCAAGCCCAGATGCGGCAGTTGCCGTATAGAAGACCTGTGCGATTACAAGGAGAAAACGTCCGACGATTGAGCCAGCCCGGTAATTGCTGCTCTGTCGATTGAAAAAATCTTTTTTACCCGCTTGTGGATTGTCGATATAAGAAGCGCCAGAGAGCCCAAGCCCTGGAGTCGACTTCATGAGCACTGACAACGAGCAACTGGACGTGGACGATGACCTTGTTGCCGTCGATACGGACGAAACCGAAACTGCGACCGTAGAGCCGGCAAAGACCAATCTGAGCAAACGACGCACCATCGACAACCTGCTTGAAGAGCGGCGCTTGCAGAAACAACTGGCCGATTACGATTTCGACTTCTAGACAAGCGCAAAACCTCGCACCGGCTTCCTGGAACCTAACGTTCTACTCTGGCATTTGAAGCCTCTCGCAGAAGAGGCTTCAATACGTGAGATGGCTGCTCGTCACTCGCTCCATACACGTGGACATCAGGCACACGCCCTTCTCAAACAGGCCGGCTACTCAGACCAGCCCGTTACGCTGGGCGAGCTCGATCAGGTCGACCAGTGAATGCGCGTTGAGCTTGAGCAGCAAACGCGTTTTGTAGGTACTGACGGTTTTATTGCTCAGAAACATACCGTCTGCAATTTCCTTGTTGGTCTTGCCTCTGGCCAGTTGTTGCAGAACCATCATCTCCCTGCCGGAAAGTCGGTCAACCATGTCCGACTCGCTCGCGTTGCCCATACTGGAGCGAACAGTATGCAATGCCTGATTGGGAAAGTAGCTGTACCCCGAGAGTACCGCCTTGATAGCGCTGAGCAGCTCGGTCAGGTCCTGTTGCTTGCAGACATATCCGGCGGCCCCTGCCTGCATGCAGCGCATGGAAAAGTGGCCGGGTGCCTGAGACGTCAGAATCAGGACCTTGAACGGCAATGTCATGGCTGACAGGCGGGCAATGACTTCCAGCCCGTCGAGCTTGGGGATACCAATATCAAGAATGACGATATCAGGAAGGTGCTCACGAGCCAGTTGCAGCGCATCCACACCGTTGTCAGTCTCCGCGATGACCTCATAGCCATGACGCTCCATCAGCATGCGTACAGCAAGGCGAATGACGGGATGATCATCCACGATCAGCACTTTATTCATGGGCAGTACATTTTTCGCTATTCGAATTTTCAGAGCCAGCACAATAACTTAGTCGTTTACTGCTTTGCATGGCGCTCACCCTTGTGGACTGACAGCCAAAGACCATTCCTACAATTACAGCAGAAACTTCCTACAAAACTCGGCAGGAACGTACATTTTTTATTAATTTTCACAGAGCCTTCCTTTTCGGAATCTGGTGATTTTTTATTGCTGGCGGCTACGGCATAAGCATCGCAGCGCCAGTCAGTAAATGCATGCAGCAAAACCCGGCCAAACTTTTACGTTCAAAAATGACCTTGCTGCATCTGTTAAAAGTATCGCCACACTATTTTTGCATCACCGTCAGAACACGCCTGACACATGGCTTATCGCCAGCAAAAACAGCTGAAAACCCTTGAGCTGAATCATTTGAAGGCAGGCCACTACCTGTACGCCAGGAAAATGCAGGACTGCCATCAGTTTTCATCGATCTTTGTCTCGCCGCTCGCACATCGATATAGGGCGCTGGCAGGCATTACAGCCTTTATCCAGATAGCCAGCCAACTATAGAGGCCTTGCATCCGGATGCCTTACCCGAAACCCCATGATGGAAAATCAGTGAATACACACCACGCATTACATACGTAAACGGGGATTAAAAATTACACATCTATTACGGAATTTCGTACAAATATTTATTTAAGGACACACCCTACAGGCCTGAAAGAAAAGTCCTACAACAGAAGCGCACAACATAAACGCGGCCTGCCATATTGGGCCACTGTCGACAAACGCTAAATAATGGTAATCCACCAACCTTTGCACTGTCGCAAAATCTTACACACACCATAGCATAACCCTACATCATTCAAGACCATAAGTAGCTCTTTCGGCAAGTAGCAAATACCATTTTTTATTTCAGGTCCAGACACAGGGAATCGAATAGGAAACGTACTACAAAATTCACGGACGCAACATTACAACACGTAAGACTTTATAAAGAACGACACATCAATTCTGGAGACACGCCATTTTTCACTTGCAAATTTTATTACCAGTCGTTACTTTTTTAACAGAAACTTTATTATTTACTGCCATTAACTATGTGCAGCCCTATGAAACCCTATCATTAGGTAATACAGCTTTGCAGTTCATGAGCGGCGCGTTTACACGAACTCGGTGTATCACGCGAACCGGCTGAATTCAGGTGTTACGTACACGGCTCATCAGGCGAGCTGCTGCGTGACAAACACTGAGTGCCTGGCAACTCTTTTGAATGGGCTCTGTGTATAACCATGTTCAAAAAGGGACACACCATGAATACTAGATATGCGCGCACGCGCTCATCAATACCCACCGCCTCTGAGTTAATCACCGCTGTGGAAAACTTTGTTGCCAAAGGCGGTATTATTGCAGTCATACCCGATGGAGAGGTGGCAGGCGCATCAAACCCTTCCTCAACTGATACAGCGCCAACCCTGCCAGACGGGCCTGAACACGCTGGCAAGCTTGAACAACTCAAATACCTGGCCGCCAAGGGCGCAGGCTTCACAGCGCTGCAATATTCATTACGCATGAATAAAAAAGACGTTCGCCAACTGGCCACCGAAAACGGTGTGACGATCGCTGTCAGTCAGCCCATGCTCACCACCCGCAGGGACGCCCGTCATGACACGACGGATATCGACGACGTGGTGGCCGGCCACGCCATGCATTACTCGGCGCTGGGCTATACCGCAGCCGAGATTGCCCAGGTACTGGACCTGAGCCTTCGCCAGGTATGGAATATCGGCAAAGCCTATCGATTCGAGTTCAGGCAGCAACGCGATAGCGACACGCCCTGAGGCCAGACTCTAAAACAGGTACCGAGTGCATAAGTTTCGACTGCCACGCAGAAAGCACCAGGCCCCCTGCTTTTAACTTCGACAGCTACTGTAGGAAAAAACCAAAAGCACACCTGCGCTTTTCGCCATGAACGGTAAGAACGGATTTAATGAGTACATAGGCGGTGGTATATGATCGCCTGCACCCGGCTAAAGACTTCTTACATGACTTGCCGAAGGAAATACGCTGTCAATATCAAACGCGCACTGCAACACCGAAAACACATTGAGTGTCCGGCAGGACGGTTTCGAAACACTTATGAACAATGAGTAACTTGTCAGGGAGACTGAATTTGAGAAATGGCTACAGGCGTGACGGGGAACCCGGGTTTAAAGTGCAGCCCCGCGAGGGCTGCACTCATCGAACAACCAGCAGTATCAGAACAGCTTGCGGCCTTTATTCGCAGCAATACGCATACGCAAGGCATTGAGCTTTATGAAGCCTGCCGCATCAGCCTGATCATAGGCGCCTGCGTCATCTTCAAAGGTAGCAATATTGGCATCGAACAACGAATCGTCCGACTTGCGACCGGTGACGATCACATTGCCCTTATAAAGCTTCAGACGTACAACACCGTTCACATGGGCCTGAGACGCGTCGATCATCTGCTGCAGCATAAGACGCTCCGGGCTCCACCAGTAACCGGTGTAGATCAGGCTGGCGTACTTGGCCATCAGTTCGTCCTTGAGGTGGGCGACTTCACGGTCCAGGGTGATCGATTCAATGGCGCGGTGAGCGCGCAGCATGATGGTGCCGCCAGGTGTCTCGTAGCAGCCACGGGACTTCATGCCCACGTAGCGGTTTTCAACGATATCCAGACGTCCGATGCCGTTTTCGCCACCGATGCGGTTCAGGGTCGCCAACACAGTGGCAGGCGTCATCTCAACGCCGTCCAGCGCAACGATGTCGCCATTGCGGTAGGTCAGCTCCAGATAAGTTGCAACGTTCGGCGCGTCCTCAGGGGACTTGGTCCAGCGCCACATGTCTTCTTCGTGCTCGGTCCAGGTGTCTTCCAGCACGCCGCCCTCATAGGAGATGTGCAGCAGGTTGGCATCCATCGAGTACGGGGATTTCTTCTTGCCGTGGCGCTCGATCGGAATGTTGTGCTTCTCGGCGTAGTCCATCAGCTTTTCACGAGAGAGCAGGTCCCATTCACGCCACGGAGCAATCACTTTGACCCCTGGCTTGAGCGCATAGGCGCCCAGCTCGAAACGCACCTGATCGTTGCCTTTGCCGGTGGCACCATGGGAAATGGCATCAGCGCCGGTTTCGTTGGCGATCTCGATCAGGCGCTTGGCGATCAGCGGGCGAGCGATGGAAGTGCCCAGCAGGTACTCGCCTTCATAGACGGTGTTGGCACGGAACATCGGGAACACGAAATAACGCACGAACTCTTCGCGCAGGTCATCGATGTAGATTTCTTTCACGCCCATGGCCTGAGCCTTGGCGCGCGCCGGCTCGACTTCTTCACCCTGACCCAGGTCAGCGGTAAAGGTCACCACTTCGCAGTTGTACGTATCTTGCAGCCACTTGAGGATTACCGAAGTATCCAGGCCACCGGAATACGCGAGAACTACCTTGTTTACGTCCGCCATGCCATCACTCCACCGGGTTGTACGGAAAACCGCTGATTCTACCGTTCAAACCAGCAAATTTACAGGGGCGCGACAGCTTGTGACGACAAGGCGACGTTTGGCAGGAGCGTTATGCAGCCCTCAGGACGTGTGCGCTGCACTGACCGCAGAGGCTACAGGTACCGGACGCTCATCGGGCGCAACACGCTCCAGATGCACGTTCACGCGGCGGTTGCGCGCACGATTGGCCTCATTGGTGTTGGGCACCAGCGGGTAGCGTTCGCCGTGAAAACGCAGGGTGATTTGCTGCTCGGGGATACCCTGAGCCTTGAAGTAGTCCATGACCGCCAGCGCACGGCGGCGGGAAAGGTCACGGTTGGTGAGTCGATTGCCACTGTTATCCGAATGGCCGTCAAGCTCGATACGGTTAACCGTCGGGTCGGCCTTCAGATAGGCCACCATGTTGTCCAGACGCGCCTTGGCACGGGCATCCAGCTCAATACCGCCACCGGGAAATCCTACTTCAGCCTGTTTGACCTGATCGAAGTTCATCGGCAGAAGTTTGGCTGTGCACGCCTGGTAATCGCTGAACGCCTTGCTGAACTTGACCGGCAGCAGGCGCACTTCCATCTGGCCACCGTCACGGGTGTAGTGACGGATAAGCGGGCTGCGACCGTCCATCAGACCACTGATCAGGCGCCCGGCCTGTACTTGGGAAGTATTGAAGGGTATGTCGCCATTGCTGACGCGCACCGAACCCAGATTGATATCACCGCGCCCCGGCTGCCACGGTGCTGCGGCGGCCAGCAGCGTTGCGGAACCGTTGCCCAGCATGTTGTATGAAGCCTTGAGGCGAAACGTCGCCTGCTCACCGGCACGGCGCACGAACTCACCGGCACCGAAGTCGGTGATCGGCTGAGTCAGGCGGCATTCGAACTGATCGCCTTCGACCTTCCACTCGATGCTCTCCAGACGTGTCTGGAAACTGATAGCCATCGCCGGGAGGCTGGCAAACATGCTGAGCAGGGCTAAATATCGCTGGCGCACGGGAGGCTCCACTGAAAATAAACGCGAAACAAAAAATGACTGACTGACAAGGGGGCTATCGGTAACTTCGTGCAAAACTTGATAGCGGATGCCTGAGAGAGTCTTTTCCGGTAGCATTCCCAGCGAGTTTGACCCGCCTGGAATCCCCAATGTCTGACCGCCTGACCCTCCTGCGTCCCGACGACTGGCACATTCACCTCCGTGACGGAGCTGTCTTGCCTCATACCGTTGCTGACGTAGCGCGAACTTTTGGCCGCGCAATCATCATGCCCAACCTCGTGCCTCCGGTGCGCAACGCGCAGCAAGCCGATGCCTATCGTCAGCGCATTCTGGCTGCACGCCCGGCCGGTAGCCGCTTCGAGCCGTTGATGGTGCTGTACCTCACCGACCAGACCACGCCTGAAGACATCCGTACCGCGAAAGCCAGTGGCTTCGTGCACGCCGCCAAGCTGTATCCGGCCGGTGCAACCACCAACTCCGATTCCGGTGTCACCAGCATCGACAAGATCTTCCCTGCCCTCGAAGCCATGGCTGAAGTCGGCATGCTCCTGCTGGTACACGGGGAAGTGACGCGCGGCGAGATCGACGTATTCGATCGCGAAAAGGTCTTCATCGATGAGCACCTGCGTCGTGTAGTCGAACGCTTCCCGACGCTAAAAGTGGTGTTTGAACACATCACCACCGGTGAAGCGGTGCAGTTCGTCAATGAAGCATCAGCCAATGTCGCGGCCACCATCACCGCGCATCACCTGCTGTACAACCGTAATCACATGCTGGTTGGCGGCATTCGCCCGCACTTCTATTGCCTGCCCATTCTCAAGCGCAATACGCATCAGGCCTCCCTGCTCGACGCCGCCACCAGTGGCAGCGGCAAGTTCTTCCTGGGTACCGACTCGGCACCGCACGCCCAACACGCCAAGGAAAACGCTTGCGGTTGCGCCGGTTGCTACACCGCCTACGCGGCCATCGAATTGTATGCAGAAGCTTTCGAGCAGCGTAACGCTCTGGACAAACTGGAAGGCTTCGCCAGCCTTCACGGTCCGGCGTTCTATGGCCTGCCCGCCAATCAGGACACCATCACGCTGGTGCGTGACGAGTGGACCGCCCCTGCCAGCCTGCCGTTTGGCGAGTTGACCGTTATCCCGCTGCGCGCTGGTGAAAAACTGCGCTGGCGTCTGGAGGAACACGCGTGAGTGAAGATCATTTTGACGACGAACACGAAGGCCACGGCGGTGGCGGCGGTTCTCGTCACCCGATGGCAGCACGCTTTCGCGGCTACCTGCCCGTGGTCGTCGACGTAGAAACCGGCGGTTTCAACTCAGCCACCGACGCACTGCTGGAAATTGCTGCCGTGACCATCGGCATGGATGAAAGAGGCTTCGTGTTCCCGGAACACACCTATTTCTTCCGCGTAGAGCCGTTCGAAGGTGCCAACATCGAAGCCGCTGCGCTGGAGTTTACCGGTATCAAGCTGGATCACCCGTTGCGCATGGCGGTCAGCGAAGAAACCGCAATGAACGACATCTTCCGCGGCGTGCGCAAGGCTCTCAAGGCCAATGGCTGCAAACGCGCCGTGCTGGTCGGCCACAACGCCAGCTTCGACCTCGGCTTCGTCAATGCCGCTGTCGCGCGAATGGACATGAAGCGCAACCCGTTTCACCCGTTCTCAAGCTTCGACACCGCTACCCTCGCAGGCCTGGCCTACGGTCAGACCGTGCTGGCCAAGGCCTGCCAGGCTGCCGGAATCGACTTCGACGGCCGCGAGGCCCACTCGGCTCGCTACGACACCGAGAAGACTGCAGAGCTGTTCTGCGGCATCGTCAACCGCTGGAAGGAAATGGGCGGCTGGGAAGACTTCGACGACTAAGGTCGGCACGCCAGTGAACGGACCGGCTTCGCGCCGGTTTTTTCATGCCTGTCTGGAACGGGATATCTGGATACGCTGACTCTGAAAACAACCACTCATCGTTGTACCTGAATCGAACCCAAAACAGTTTTGACAAGCATTCTCATTAACATTAAGCTCCTCGGCACCAAGCAATAAACCAGCGACGGTCAATAGCTTATGTATGTTTGTCTTTGCCAAGGTGTCACAGACGGTCAAATCCGGGATGCAATTCTGGAAGGCTGCTGCAGTTATCGTGAAGTCCGTGAAACGCTGGGTGTTGCGAGTAAATGCGGAAAATGCGCCTGCCTTGCGAAGGAAGTGGTGCGTGACACGCTGACAGAACTGCAAACCACTCAGGCATCGCTGGCCTATCCAGCAGAATTTTCAGCCGCCTGAATACCCCTCTTTTAAAGAACCGGGCACCCTGCCCGGTTTTTTTATGCCTGTAATTCAAGCGCTTAGCGTCAAGATGCGGAACTCAAACATTCTTATTCCTATTTAAATTCACTTATTATTCAACAACTTAGGTTTGACAGGCGTTTAAGCGCGGCTCACACTCGGCGCTTATATACACAAGCCACCGGCAGGACCTCGAACATGAAAGGCGACATTACAGTCATCCAGCATCTCAACAAGATCCTCGGAAACGAGCTGGTCGCCATCAATCAGTATTTCCTGCATGCGCGCATGTATGAAGACTGGGGTCTGAAAAAGCTCGGCGGCCATGAGTACAAAGAATCCATCCATGCGATGAAGTATGCCGACAAGCTGATCAAGCGCACGCTGTTCCTTGAAGGGCTGCCAAACCTGCAGGATCTGGGCAAGATCCTGATTGGCGAGCACACCAAGGAAATGCTGGAGTGCGACCTGAAGATCGAGCAAAAAGGTCTGGCCGATCTGAAAGCCGCGATCGCTCACTTTGAGACAGTTGGTGACTTCGGCAGCCGTGAGCTGCTGGAAGACATCCTCGAGCCCAAGGAAGAGCAAATCGACTGGCTCGAGACCCAGCTGGGTCTGATCGTCAAGGTCGGTATCGAGAACTACCTGCAGTCGCAGATGGGCGACTGATTTACCGGTTGCGTTGCAATGAAAAAGCCCGCCTCAATCGAGAGCGGGCTTTTTCTTGTGCGTAAAACCAATGCTTGAGCGCAGGGCACGATAATCTCGACGATCGTGCCCACGCTGCAGCGCAACGCTTTACTCGGCTTTGGCGGCCGATGCTTCCTTGACCAGAGTTTGCAGCGAACCATCAGCCATCATTTCGGTGATGATGTCGCTACCGCCGACCAGTTCGCCAGCCACCCACAATTGCGGGAAAGTCGGCCAGTTGGCGTACTTTGGCAGGTTGGCGCGAATTTCAGGGTTTTGCAGAATGTCGACGTAGGCAAATTTTTCGCCACACGCCATCAATGCCTGGGAAGCCTTGGCCGAAAAGCCGCATTGAGGGGCATTCGGAGCGCCTTTCATGTAAAGCAGAATGGTGTTGTTGGCAATCTGCTCTTTGATCGTTTCGATGATATCCATGGAGCACCTCGGCTGAAATATCCGACTCAGTTGTCGGCACGGTGGCGCATTGTAACGAAATCCCGAGCATGACGCTCTGTCTTGAGCCTTAACAGGCAGCCACCTGTACCGGCACACCGTTCAACGCCGCATTGCCGGAGAGTACGTCGAGTTGCCGTTCGTCGGTCAGGTCATTGGCGCTCACCCCTGGCTGACTCCGGGCAATATCCATTTTCACCCCCGCACGCGAATGCCCCCAGCCATGCGGCAGGCTGACCACTCCGGGCATCATGTCCAGACTGCCCAACACCTGCACCTCGATCGTCCCGACCCGGGAGCTGACCCGAACCTGCTGGCCATCGCTCAAACCACGACAGGCAAGATCGTCAGGGTGCATCAGCAATTGATGCCGGGGCTTGCCTTTTACCAGCCTGTGATAGTTGTGCATCCACGAATTATTGCTGCGCACGTGCCGACGACCAATCAGCAACAATGCTCCGGAATCGGGAGCGGGATCGGCAGCGAAGCGCGTCAGGTCGGCCATGATGACCTCTGGGGCCGCCTGAATCCGCCCATTGGCGGTTTTCAGGCGCTCGGTGAGGTTAGGCTTCAACGCGCCCAGATCAAGCCCATGCAGGTGACTGGCCAGCGTTTCCAGTGACAGTTTGTGCGGCGATGCATCGCCATAGAAGCCTGCGCGCAACCCGCGATCAATCATCTGCGCGGGTGGCAGGGTCGGTTTGAGTTCACGCTGCGCCTGGGCTGCAAATGATCTGGCCAGACCGACAAAGATCTCCCAGTCATGCAGCGCATCTTCGGGCTTGTCGAAAATGGCCTGATTGAAGCGAGTGACGTTGCGCACTGCGAGGGTATTGAAGGTGGTGTCGTAGTGATCGTTTTCCAACGCTGAGGTGGACGGCAGGATCAAGTCGGCGTGGCGGGTAGTTTCGTTGATGTACAGATCAATGCTGAGCATGAACTCCAGACCTTCGAGCGCCTGTTCCAACTGACGGCCATTGGGGGTGGACAGAACCGGGTTACCCGCGACAGTCACCAGCGCGCGAACCTGCCCTTCCCCGTCCACGAGCATTTCCTCGGCGAGCGCTGAAACCGGCAACTCGCCGCCGTACTCAGGCAGGCCGGACACCCGGCTTTGCCATAGATTGAAATGGCCGCCCGAAGTCGAACTGACGAGGTCAACTGCGGGCTCCGTACACAGCGTTCCGCCCACGCGATCCAGGTTGCCGGTCACCAGATTGATCAGTTGCGCCAACCAGTGACACAGCGTGCCGAAGGCCTGGGTCGACACCCCCATTCGGCCATAACAGACCGCCTTGTCGGCTGCAGCAAAATCCCGCGCCAGTTGCCGGATCTGCTCGGCAGCAATGCCGCAGCGTGGGCTCATGGCCTGCGCAGTGAAACCTGCAATGGCGTATCGCACCTGATCCAGGCCATCGATAGGCAAGTGACTCTCGCGAGTCAGGCCTTCTTCAAACAGAGTATTGAGCAGCCCGAACAGCAGCGCTGCATCACCGCCCGGACGCACGAACAGGTGCTGGTCGGCGATGGCCGCCGTCTCACTGCGGCGCGGGTCGATGACCACGAGTTTACCGCCGCGCTGCTGGATGGCTTTCAGACGCTTCTCAACATCCGGCACGGTCATGATGCTGCCGTTGGACGCCAATGGGTTGCCACCCAGGATCAGCATGAAGTCGGTGTGATCGATATCCGGAATCGGCAACAGCATGCCGTGGCCATACATCAGAAAACTGGTGAGGTGATGCGGCAACTGGTCAACCGAGGTCGCCGAGAAGCGATTACGAGTCTTGAGCAGCCCGAGAAAGTAATTGCTGTGGGTCATCAGCCCATAGTTGTGCACACTGGGGTTACCCTGATAAACCGCTACCGTGTTCTGCCCATGGCGCTGTTGAATGGCGTAAAGCCGCTCTGCCACCATATCGAACGCGGCCTGCCAGGCAATCGGCCGCCATTGATCACCACTGCGCAGCATCGGCTGACGCAAGCGGTCGGGGTCGTTCTGGATGTCTTGCAGGGCAACAGCCTTGGGGCAGATGTGGCCACGGCTGAAAGTGTCCAGCGGGTCACCCTTGATCGAGGTGATGCGCGGGGCAGAATCCGGCTCGGTAACGGTCTCGATGGCAAGACCGCAAATGGCCTCGCACAGGTGGCAGGCGCGGTAGTGTTCAGTCCGGGTCATCACAGCCTCAGATCTTGTCGTGGCAATCCGGTTGATTGCCTGACAAGCACTATGGCCGCTACCAATACCCCGCGCCACTGACGTTTGTCATGTGAATCGGGGAGCATCAGGCGCGCCGATGAGTAGACCGTATCAGCCGCCGATAGGCGTGACGACCTTGCGCTGCAGCTGGATTTCAGTGACGGTTTCGACCTGCTCCTGAGCCAGGTGAACACCGGTCAGGTCACCGATCAGGCGCCAATGCTCGTCGAGCCCTGAGCTGATGGTCGCCATGCGATCAATCATGCGCCGCCCCGCATTACGCGTGACTTCGTCCTCGCTGCGCAGCAACTCAAAGGACATCGAGGTCATTGAGGCGGTCAGATGGGTAAGCGTGCGGGCGGTCAGCCCGAGTAACTCCGTTAGTTGACGCTCTTTTGAGTCCATTCCCCACCCCTCGATCAGTAATGTATCGGCAACGATTTATAACCTACGCCCGGCATTAAAGAAACGGTCCTTGTTTCCAGCCCGTGAAGCGGGTCGCATTCAGCGCACCCGCGCAAACCCGGACTGTTGCAGGATTGGTACTAATTGCCAAGCGCTATTTGAGCAGTGTACAAATGCTGCCTTCGGAAAAAGCAGAGATGGCTATTGGCCTCATCAGCTTAGCCAGTTTTTAACTCGTCAACAAAGAATAACAGTGCCCCCTGAAAGGGAGCGCCAGTGACATAGGTGTTTCAGAAAACAGCATGCTATTGGTAAGACGCGACATTTTTTTATACTATCGCGCCTTTCTTATTCGTCGCCTCGTGCGGCTTCCGCCGCAGGTCTCGCCCGTTTTCCCGATAAAAACCGGCTTTGATAACCTGCGGTCTGTTGCAAAAAAGGTAGTTAATCATGAACGCCAGGCACTTTCTCTCGATGATGGATTACACCCCAGATGAACTCCTGGGCTTGATCCGTCGTGGCGTAGAGCTCAAAGACCTGCGAAATCGCGGTGAGCTTTTTGAGCCGCTGAAGAACCGGGTATTGGGGATGATTTTCGAGAAATCCTCGACACGTACCCGTCTTTCTTTTGAAGCAGGGATGATTCAGTTGGGTGGCCAGGCCATCTTTTTGTCCCATCGCGACACCCAATTGGGCCGTGGCGAGCCAATTGCCGACAGCGCAAAAGTGATGTCACGCATGCTCGATGCGGTAATGATCCGTACCTACGCGCACAGTAATCTGACCGAATTCGCCGCCAATTCCCGCGTTCCGGTTATCAATGGTCTGTCGGATGACCTGCACCCATGCCAGTTGCTGGCCGACATGCAAACCTTTCTGGAGCATCGCGGCTCGATCAAAGGCAAGACCGTCGCCTGGATCGGCGATGGCAACAACATGTGCAATAGCTATATAGAAGCGGCCATTCAGTTCGACTTCCAGTTGCGCGTGGCCTGCCCTGCCGGTTACGAGCCGAACCCCGAGTTCCTGGCGCTGGCAGGTGAGCGAGTGACCATTGTTCGCGACCCGAAAGCAGCAGTCGCCGGTGCACACCTGGTCAGCACCGACGTGTGGACCTCCATGGGTCAGGAAGAGGAAACCGCTCGGCGCATGGCGTTGTTCGCACCGTTTCAGGTAACGCGCGCCTTGCTCGACCTGGCCGACAAGGACGTACTGTTCATGCACTGTCTGCCTGCCCACCGTGGCGAAGAAATCAGTGTAGATCTGCTGGATGATTCGCGTTCGGTCGCATGGGATCAGGCAGAGAATCGCCTGCACGCACAGAAAGCGTTGCTGGAGTTTCTCGTCGCGCCGTCTCACCAGCGCGCATGAGCCATTTGCTGCTGAACCTGCGCAATCTGGCGTGCGGCTATCAGAATCAGCGCGTGGTGCAGGAGTTGAATCTGCACCTTAACGCGGGCGATATCGGCTGCCTGCTGGGATCATCGGGCTGCGGCAAGACCACCACACTGCGTGCGATTGCCGGTTTCGAGCCGATACATGCAGGGGAGATAACCCTGGCGGGCGAAGTCATTTCCCGTCCGGGCTGGACTCTGGCACCGGAGAAGCGTCGCATCGGCATGGTGTTTCAGGATTACGCGCTGTTCCCGCACCTGAGCGTCGCCGAGAACATCGCATTCGGCATTCGCAACCACCCGCGGCTGGATCAGGTAGTCGCCGAGTTGCTTGAACTGGTCAACCTCGGCGCCCTGGGCAAACGCTACCCTCACGAGTTGTCCGGTGGGCAGCAGCAACGAGTGGCCCTGGCCAGGGCGCTGGCACCGGAGCCACAACTGTTGTTGCTCGATGAACCCTTCTCCAACCTGGATGGCGAGTTGCGTAGACGTCTGAGCCATGAGGTGCGCGATATTCTCAAGGCGCGTGGCACCAGTGCCATTCTGGTGACCCATGATCAGGAAGAGGCTTTTGCGGTCAGCGATCATGTCGGCGTATTCAAGGAGGGTCGCCTGGAGCAGTGGGATACGCCTTACAACCTGTATCACGAACCTCGCACACCCTTTGTTGCCAGCTTCATTGGACAGGGGTATTTCATTCGCGGGCAGATGATAGACCCCGAATCGGTGCGCACCGAACTGGGTGTTCTGCGTGGCAACCGGGCATATCCGGGCGTCAGCGGCAGCGCCGTGGATGTCTTGCTGCGACCTGACGATATCGTCTACGCGCCGCAAAGCGACCTGAAAGCGCGGGTAATCGGTCGAACATTTCAGGGCGCATCGACGCTGTATCGCCTGCAGCTGTCTACCGGCAGCCAACTTGAAGCCATTTTCCCCAGTCATGCCGATCACAGCCAGGGCGAGGAAGTCGGTATTCGGGTGGCAGCTGACCATCTGGTGCTGTTTGCAGCGCCAGGCAGCGTCGCGGCGCATACGGTCAATCACTGAGCCCCAGCTTATTCCCTGCCAATCGGTGCGAACCGAGCCTGCGTATGCTCGGCCAGCACGGCTGCCGAAAGCTCAACCTCCAGCCCCCTCCTCCCGGCGCTGACGTAAATACTCTCAAAACCCTGCGCTGTGCCGTCAATGAACGTACGCAGGCGCTTCTTCTGGCCCAGTGGGCTGATGCCACCCAACAGGTAGCCCGTTGAGCGCTGCGCCGCCGCGGGGTCAGCCATTTCGGTTTTTTTCGCCCCGGCGGCCTGTGCCAGAGCCTTCAGATCAAGCGTTCCGACGACCGGCACTACGGCGACCAGTAACTCGCCCTTTTCGGTACTGGCCAACAATGTCTTGAAAACCCGCGCGGGCTCCAGCCCCAGCTTTTCCGCTGCTTCCAGCCCATATGACGCTGCTTTGGGATCGTGTTCGTAACTGTGGATACGATGTTCGGCGCGAAGTTTTTTCAGTAAATCCAGTGCAGGGGTCATGCAACGCTCCTTAGGCTTCCGACTGCCTGCCACTTTAAGCCAAGTAAAGTGAACATGCCTTGATTCACGCCACCTGCAACACTGATGGCTTTTTGGTAACAGCCATAAAATCCCGGTATAAAGCGGCTGTGCGGGCTCGTATCCACTCCATGACCGTTCGGTTCCGACCTTTGACAGCGTTGTTTCTTGTCTATATTTTTTCGTTTACGAATATTATCGAAAGCGGTTTTTCGGTATAACTCGCACCAGCGATCAGAAATGGGGTTTTTCTGATACGCACGAATAACGAGCACCCACGCCTGTCTCAGGGTGCCGAGACAAAAACAAAAATGAGGTATCCATGACCATCGCACTAAAACAACCGACACTCACCGGGCAATGTGTAGCTGAATTTCTTGGCACAGCCCTGATGATTTTTTTCGGCACAGGATGCGTTGCTGCGCTCAAGGTCGCGGGAGCCACTTTCGGCTTGTGGGAAATCTGCATCATCTGGGGCATGGCCGTCAGCATGGGGATCTACCTCAGCGCCGGTATTTCAGGTGCCCACCTCAACCCGGCCGTCAGCATCGCGCTGAGTCTGTTTGCCGGTTTCGAAAAACGCAAATTGCCTTTTTATATCTCGGCGCAAATCGCAGGCGCGTTCTGCGGAGCTGGCTTGGTATACCTGTTGTACATCAGTCTTTTTTTCGACTTCGAACATGCGCACCACATCATTCGCGGCAGCGAACAGAGCCTTGAACTGGCGTCGGTGTTCTCGACCTATCCAAACCCTGCCATTTCCGTGGGGCAGGCATTTCTGGTCGAAGTGGTCATCACCACTATTCTGATGGGCGTCATCATGGCTCTGGGTGATGACAGCAACGGTTTGCCGCGCGGCCCGCTGGCACCCTTGCTGATAGGCCTGCTGGTGGCCGTGATCGGCAGCTCGATGGGCCCGCTGACCGGTTTTGCCATGAACCCGGCGCGCGACTTCGGTCCAAAGCTGATGACGTTCTTCGCTGGCTGGGGTGAAATAGCCTTCACCGGTGGTCGTGACATTCCTTATTTCCTGGTTCCGATTTTTGCGTCCATCCTGGGTGCCTGCCTTGGTGCTGCTGGCTATCGCGCGCTGATTGCGCGTCATCTGCCGAGCGCCGATCCTGTTGAAAACGAAAAAAATGCTCCAGTGGTTCGCGGCAAAGTTCAGGCTTCATCTTGAATTTCACTCAATTTGAATCTCACCCAACTGAATCCCACCCAACAATGCAAGGCAATCGACATGACTGACACACAGAACAAGAACTACATCATTGCTCTTGACCAGGGCACCACCAGCTCGCGCGCCATTATTTTCGACCGCGATGCCAACGTGGTGAGCACTGCCCAAAGCGAATTCGTACAGCACTATCCGCAGGCAGGCTGGGTAGAGCATGACCCGATGGAAATCTTCGCCACTCAGACTGCGTGCATGACCAAGGCGCTGGCGCAGGCTGATCTGCACCATAACCAGATCGCCGCCATCGGTATCACCAACCAGCGTGAAACCACGGTCATCTGGGAGCGCGACACCGGCCGCCCGATCTACAACGCAATCGTCTGGCAGTGCCGCCGCAGCACCGAGATCTGCCAGCAGCTCAAGCGCGACGGTCTTGAGGAGTACATCAAGGACACCACAGGTCTGGTGATTGACCCGTACTTCTCCGGCTCCAAGGTCAAGTGGATTCTGGACAACGTCGAAGGCAGCCGCGAGCGCGCCCGCAAAGGCGAGCTGATGTTCGGCACCATCGATACCTGGCTGATCTGGAAATTCACCGGCGGCAAGGTTCACGTCACCGACTACACCAACGCCTCGCGGACCATGCTGTTCAACATCCATACGCTGGAATGGGATCAGCGCATGCTCGATGTGCTGGATATCCCGCGTGAGATCCTGCCAGAAGTCAAAGGCTCCTCCGAGGTCTACGGCCACAGTAAGAGCGGCATCCCGATTGCCGGTATCGCAGGCGACCAACAGGCGGCGCTGTTCGGCCAAATGTGTGTCGAACCCGGCCAGGCCAAGAACACCTACGGCACCGGCTGCTTCCTGCTGATGAACACCGGCAAGAAAGCGGTGAAATCGGCGCATGGCATGCTGACTACCATTGGCTGCGGGCCTCGCGGTGAAGTGGCTTACGCACTGGAAGGTGCCGTGTTCAACGGTGGCTCGACCGTGCAGTGGCTGCGCGACGAACTCAAACTCATCAACGACGCGCTGGACACCGAATACTTTGCCAGCAAGGTAAAGGACAGCAACGGCGTGTATCTGGTGCCCGCGTTCACCGGTCTGGGTGCGCCCTACTGGGACCCGTATGCACGAGGCGCACTGTTCGGCCTGACCCGTGGCGTGAAGGTTGATCACATCATCCGTGCAGCGCTGGAATCCATCGCTTATCAGACCCGCGACGTACTTGATGCGATGCAGCAGGACTCCGGCGAACGCCTCAAGTCACTGCGTGTAGATGGCGGTGCGGTAGCCAACAACTTCCTGATGCAGTTCCAGGCGGACATTCTCGGCACCCACGTCGAACGCCCGCAAATGCGTGAAACAACAGCCTTGGGCGCCGCGTTCCTGGCCGGTCTGGCGATCGGGTTCTGGAGCAGCCTGGACGAGTTGCGCAACAAGGCGGTGATCGAGCGCGTGTTCGAACCTTCCTGCGAAGAGGCCCACCGCGAGAAACTCTACGCGGGCTGGCAAAAAGCTGTCGCGCGCACCCGTGACTGGGAACCGCACGAAAACGAAGAGTGATACCCGCTGTTGTGCGGAGGGGACAGGATTCCGGCTGACAGGTCACACTTGCCTGCGGCATGATGGGCGCCATTTGCAGAGGGCGCTCAAGGAAAAACAATGAACCTGCCTCCCCGCCAACAACAGATCCTCGAACTGGTCCGTGACCGTGGTTACGTCAGCATTGAGGAAATGGCGACGCTGTTCGTCGTGACCCCACAAACCATCCGCCGTGATATCAATCAACTGGCGGAAATGAATCTGCTGCGTCGCTACCACGGCGGCGCGGCCTATGACTCCAGCATCGAAAACACCGCCTACGCCATGCGTGCGGATCAGATGCGCGACGAAAAACAACGGATCGCCGAGGCCATCGCCTCGCAGATCCCGGACAACGCCTCGTTGTTCATCAATATCGGCACCACCACCGAATCCATCGCACGCGCCCTGCTCAACCACAACAACCTGAAAATCATCACCAATAACCTGCATGTGGCATCGATCCTCAGTACCAAGGATGATTTCGAGGTCCTGATAGCTGGCGGCAATGTGCGTCGTGACGGCGGCGTCGTGGGCCAGGGAAGTATCGACTTCATTACCCAGTTCAAGGTGGACTTCGCGCTGGTCGGCATCAGCGGTATTGATGAAGACGGCAGCCTGCTGGATTTCGATTATCAGGAAGTACGGGTTTCCCAGGCGATCATCGCCAACGCACGCAAAGTGCTGCTGGCGGCTGACTCCAGCAAGTTCGGGCGTAATGCGATGGTCCGCTTGGGGCCAATCACCCTCATCGACTGCCTGGTAACCGACCAGCCCCCTGTGCCCGCGCTGCAGCAGTTGCTGAATCAGCACAAAATTCGTCTGGAAGTAGTGTGATTGTCAGGAACGAGTGGTTTCCGCGATTACACATGCCGTTCTGGACACTCTGCGCCCTATCCTGAATATGAGGCACGGCGCAGATGTGTAACGCAGAGCGCCGAATATCGTGCGACGCTCCGCGTCGCATGCCTTTCTGGACGCTCTGCGTCCTCGTGCGGCCAGAGCGTCGCGATCTGCATTCCCGCTGGAGCCTGAGACACGAGAGGTGTCTAGGCTGGCACGTGCAGAACGAAAAGCATCAGAAAATACGATCATCCCGCGCATAACATCCCGCCCTACAATGTTCATTTTTGTTCTTTTCCTGACTCCACCATCAGTATTTTCAATCGATACGTGCTGGCAAGGGCAATTTTATTGAGCTATTATTTTCGAAAGTGAACATTAATGTTCAGATTCGCCTTTCGAGCTTTGCTCACGAATTGTCCAGGAGGCCACCAATGCCCCACACTACCGTGCCAACCCAACCCCTCTCCGAGGTTTACGACATCGCCGTTATTGGCGGTGGCATCAATGGTGTCGGTATTGCGGCGGATGCCTCCGGTCGCGGCCTGTCGGTTTTTCTTTGCGAGAAGGACGACCTGGCCAGCCACACGTCCTCGGCCAGCAGCAAGCTGATTCATGGCGGCCTGCGCTATCTTGAGCACTACGAATTCCGTCTGGTCCGCGAGGCGCTCGCAGAGCGCGAAGTGCTGCTTGCCAAAGCGCCGCACATCGTCAAACCCATGCGTTTTGTCTTGCCTCACCGCCCGCACCTGCGTCCAGCGTGGATGATTCGTGCCGGCATGTTCCTGTATGACAACCTCGGCAAGCGCGAAAAGCTGCCCGCTTCGAAAACCATTCGTTTTGGTGCGGACAGCCCGCTCAACTCGAGCATCACCCGTGGCTTCGAATACTCCGATTGCTGGGTCGACGACGCTCGTCTGGTGGTGCTCAACGCCATGGCCGCGCGTGAAAACGGCGCGCACATTCATACTCAGACTCGCTGTGTCAGCGCCCGCCGTATCAAGGGCATGTGGCACCTGCATCTTGAGCGCAGCGACGGCAGCCTGTTCTCGATCCACGCCAAGGCATTGGTCAATGCGGCAGGCCCGTGGGTGGCCAAGTTCATCCGTGAAGACCTCAAGCTCGATTCGGCTTACGGCATCCGCCTGATTCAAGGCAGCCACCTGATCGTGCCGAAACTGTACGAGGGTGAGCACGCGTTCATTCTGCAGAACGAAGACAAGCGCATCGTGTTCACGATTCCGTACCTGGAGCACTTCACCATCGTCGGCACCACCGACCGTGAGTATCAGGGCGATCCGAACAAGGTGGACATCACCGAAGGCGAGATGGATTACGTGCTGAAAGTGGCCAACGACCACTTCAAGAAACAGTTGAGTCGCGCAGACGTGCTCCACACATTCTCTGGCGTGCGCCCGCTGTGCAACGACGAGTCCGATAATCCGTCTGCCATTACCCGTGATTACACGCTTTCGTTGTCAGGCGGCGCGGACGAGGCGCCAATTCTGTCGGTGTTCGGCGGCAAGCTGACCACCTACCGCAAACTGGCCGAATCGGCGATGACGCAATTGGCACCGTTCTTCAAGCAGATGAAACCGAGCTGGACGGCCAAGGCAGCACTGCCAGGCGGCGAAGACATGACCACGCCAGAAGCCCTGGCAGCAGAAATGACTCGCCGCTTCAGTTGGCTGCCCGCGCCTATCGCCAAACGCTGGGCGATTACCTACGGCAGCCGCAGCTGGCGTTTGCTGGAAGGCGCGCAGGGTCTGGAAGACCTCGGCCAGCATCTGGGTGCAGGTCTGTACACCCGAGAGGTCGATTACCTGTGCGACCAGGAATGGGCTACCAGCATCGAAGACATCCTGTGGCGCCGTACCAAGCTTGGCTTGTTCACCACGCCTGAAGAACAGGCCGCTGTGCGCAGCTATCTGGAAACCGTTGTGCGCAACAAGGCCGCTATCGAGGCTGCCTGATAGCTCGCATACCACCTGTTCGCCCATCGCGCGGCGAACAGGTTTGTTCCTCTGCACCGCCCTCCCCTGAATACCCGGTTGCATTCGGTTTTCCGAACATTTCGCTCTGCCTGATTCGGCTTCCCGGACGCTTCGATTCCGGGCGTCGCGTTCAATCACGAATAAAATCTTTTAAATTCATAGCCTTGATTGATTCAAGCTGCTTGGCACGATTCATGCTATACACTCTGAACCGAGCGTTTCGACAGGGCGTGTGTCTGGATCAGGACGCCGTTGAAGCATTCGCCAAGAAGCGGGCTGCCTCCCATTGCGGCCCCATCAATAAAAATGAAATCAAGGATTCATCAATGCGCATCGTTCCCCACCTGTTGGGCGTAACAATCACTGCCGCTCTGATCAGCACCCCGGTTTTCGCCGCCGAACTTACCGGCACCCTGAAGAAAATCAAGGAATCCGGCACCATCACGCTGGGCCACCGTGACGCGTCCATTCCGTTTTCCTACATCGCAGACGCTTCTGGCGTACCGATGGGCTACTCGCATGACATCCAGCTGAAAATCGTCGAAGCCATCAAGAAAGACCTCGACATGCCTGACCTCAAGGTCAAGTACAACCTGGTAACGTCTCAGACCCGTATTCCGCTGGTTCAGAACGGCACCGTCGACGTTGAATGTGGTTCGACCACCAACAATGTCGAGCGTCAGCAGCAGGTCGACTTCTCCATCGGCATCTTCGAAGTCGGCACGCGCCTGCTGTCGAAAAAAGACTCCAGCTACAAGGACTTCGATGACCTGAAAGGCAAGAACGTAGTGACCACCGCGGGCACAACGTCCGAGCGCATCCTCAAGGCGATGAACGCCGACAAGCAGATGGGCATGAACGTGATCTCGGCCAAGGACCACGGCGAATCCTTCCAGATGCTTGAGTCTGGCCGTGCGGTCGCATTCATGATGGACGACGCGCTGCTGGCCGGCGAGATGGCCAAGGCCAAGAAGCCGGATGACTGGGCAGTGACCGGTACTGCGCAATCCTACGAAATCTACGGCTGCATGGTCCGCAAGGGCGATGCCCCGTTCAAGAAGGCAGTGGATGACGCCATTATTGCCACCTACAAGTCTGGCGATATCAACGCCATCTACAGCAAGTGGTTCATGTCCCCCGTCCCGCCTAAAGGGCTGAATCTGAATTTCCCGATGAGCGACAAGCTCAAGGAACTGATTCAGAACCCGACCGACAAGGCCGCAGAAGACAAGAAAGCCTGAGCAACCGGTTCAGCCAGCCTGAACTGATCGCATCCCGAGCAGGCAAAACCTGTTCGGGACCGGCTCCTCACTCTCGAAGTCCGACAGTGCGTACATCTCGATATAAATAGAAAAATAGGGGGAGACCCTGATGAATTACAACTGGGACTGGGGCGTGTTCTTCAAGTCCACCGGCGTCGGCAGCGAGACCTATCTGGACTGGTTCATATCCGGCCTGGGCTGGACCATCGCCATTGCTGTCGTTGCCTGGATCATTGCCCTGATACTGGGTTCGGTACTGGGCGTCATGCGCACCGTACCAAGCCGTCTGGTATCGGGTATTGCCACGGTATACGTGGAAATTTTCCGTAATGTGCCACTGCTGGTACAGCTGTTCATCTGGTACTTTCTGGTGCCCGACCTGCTGCCGGAAAACCTGCAGGAGTGGTACAAGCAGGACCTCAACCCGACTACCTCCGCGTTCCTGAGCGTGGTGGTCTGCCTGGGTCTGTTTACCGCTGCACGGGTCTGCGAACAGGTGCGTACCGGCATTGAAGCACTGCCAAAGGGCCAGGAATCGGCCGCGCGTGCAATGGGCTTCAAGCTGCCGCAGATCTACTGGAACGTGCTGTTGCCACAGGCTTACCGGCTCATCATTCCGCCGCTCACTTCCGAATTCCTGAACGTGTTCAAGAACTCGTCGGTAGCATCGCTGATCGGCCTCATGGAGCTGCTCGCGCAGACCAAACAGACCGCCGAGTTTTCCGCCAACCTGTTTGAAGCCTTTACGCTCGCCACCCTCATCTACTTCACGCTGAACATGAGCCTGATGCTGCTGATGCGCATGATCGAGAAGAAAGTCGCTGTACCCGGACTCATCTCGCTGGGGGGCAAATAATGGACTTCACTGGAATCGTTCCGGCCATTCCCGGCCTGTGGAACGGCATGGTCATGACCCTCAAGCTGATGGCAATGGGTGTTGTCGGCGGCCTGGTGCTTGGCACTTTGCTGGCGTTGATGCGCCTGTCATCAAACAAGCTGCTGGCCAATGTGGCTGGCGCTTACGTGAACTACTTCCGTTCGATCCCGCTGCTGCTGGTGATCACCTGGTTCTACCTCGCAGTGCCATTCGTGTTGCGCTGGATTACCGGTGAAGACACGCCCATCGGGGCCTTCGCTTCCTGTGTCGTGGCCTTCATGATGTTCGAAGCCGCGTACTTTTGCGAAATCGTCCGTGCCGGCGTGCAGTCGATTTCCAAAGGACAGATGGGCGCAGCCCAGGCGCTGGGCATGAATTACTCGCAGATGATGCGACTGATCATCCTGCCCCAGGCGTTTCGCAAGATGACGCCGCTGTTGCTGCAACAGAGCATCATTCTGTTCCAGGACACCTCTCTGGTGTACACCGTGGGCCTTGTGGACTTTCTCAATGCATCGCGCTCCAGTGGCGACATTATCGGGCGCGCCAACGAGTTCCTGATCATTGCCGGTCTGGTGTATTTCACGATCAGCTTTGCCGCCTCGCTGCTGGTGAAGCGTCTGCAAAAAAGGTTTGCCGTATGATTTCCATCAAAAACGTCAACAAATGGTATGGCGACTTTCAGGTGCTGACCGATTGCAGCACCGAGGTCAGCAAAGGTGAAGTGGTTGTGGTGTGCGGGCCCTCCGGTTCCGGCAAGTCGACCCTGATCAAATGCGTGAATGCGCTGGAACCGTTTCAAAAAGGCGACATTGTCGTCGACGGCACATCGATTTCCGACTCGAAGACCAATCTGCCAAAACTGCGCTCGCGGGTCGGCATGGTGTTTCAGCACTTCGAACTGTTCCCGCACCTGAGCATTGTCGAAAACCTGACCATCGCGCAGATCAAGGTACTGGGTCGCAGCAAGGCCGAAGCGACCGAAAAAGGCCTGAAACTGCTGGACCGCGTCGGCCTGTCCGAGCATGCGCACAAGCATCCCGGGCAGCTTTCCGGTGGTCAGCAACAGCGTGTTGCCATCGCTCGCGCCCTGGCGATGGACCCGGTGGTCATGCTGTTTGACGAACCGACGTCTGCGCTGGACCCCGAAATGGTCAACGAAGTGCTCGACGTGATGGTGCAACTGGCGCACGAAGGCATGACCATGATGTGCGTGACCCACGAAATGGGCTTCGCTCGCAAGGTCGCCAATCGGGTGATTTTCATGGACAAGGGACAGATTGTCGAAGACTGCGAAAAAGAAGAGTTTTTCGGTGACGTCAGCGCACGTTCGGAACGCGCTCAGCAATTTCTCGCCAAGATTCTCCAGCACTAGGTAATGCCGGCTGCCCGCGCATTCGCGGGCAGCTGTTCGGCTCAGGACGACTGTGATAAAATGCGACCCCACTCTGTATCGCGCCGCGCCGCCATCACTCGCCGTGAAACCTCGTCTGATACGCCAACTGTTTTTACCGCCACTGATCCTCATGCTGATGATCGGACTGGGCTATATCGCCTACCTGATCAGCGAACACAGCGGTATCAAGAGCCTGCGCGAGACCGGTGAGCGCCAGCTGGAGCTGCATGCCCGCACGGTCGAGAGTGAAATCAGCAAATACACCTATTTACCCAGCGTGCTGGAGCTTGAATCCAGCGTGTCGCAGTTGCTCAACGAACCGAGTCCCGAGCTTCAGCAGCAGGTCAACCGCTATCTGGAAGGGATGAATCGACGCAGCCGCAGCCGTGCCATTTATGTGATGGACACCACCGGTCGGGTGCTGGCCACCAGCAACTGGCGTGATTCCGACAGTTATCAGGGTGAAGACCTGTCCTTCCGCGCCTACTTTCAGGACGCCGTGCGCGGCCTGCCCGGCCGTTTTTACGGGATTGGCACCACCACGGGCGAATCGGGTTACTACCTGGCCCACGGGTTGGAAGACAAAGGCCGGATCATCGGCGTCGCCGTGATCAAAGTACGCCTTGAAGCACTGGAAGAACGCTGGCAGCGTGCGCGCCTGGAGGCGTTTGTCAGCGACGAGAACGGCATCATCATCCTCTCGAGCGACCCGGCTCGGCGCCTGAAGTCAGTACGACCGCTCACCCCGCAGGTCAAGGAACGCCTGGCCCGTAGCCTGCAATATTACTGGTGGCCGCTTAACGAACTGGTGCCACTGGAGCGGGAAACCCTCTCCGAAGGCGTCGAAAAGCTTGTTTTCCCGGCCAACGTCAGTGTCGATCGGGAACACAAGCAGGTCAGTTATCTGGCCCAGAGCCGTCCGCTGAGCGATACCGCCTGGCACCTGACGCTGCTTACTCCACTGGAAGACCTACGCCGTGAAGCGGCCAATCAGGGCATGCTGGTAGCTGTGGCCTGCGCGCTAGTGACCTTTCTGCTGATTGCCTGGAACGAGCGGCGCAAGGTGATCTCGACCCGACTGGCGGCCAGAGAGGCGCTGCAGGCTGCGAACAATGAGCTGGAACGCAAGATCGCCGAGCGTACCGAACACCTGCGAGCCAGCAACGAACGCCTCAAGGCGCAGATTCGCGAACGAAGACAGGCTGAAGACACCCTGCGCAGAGCCCAGGACGAGTTGGTGCAAGCTGGCAAGCTGGCGGCCATCGGCCAGATGTCGACCAGCATCGCTCATGAATTGAACCAGCCTCTGGCGGCATTGCGCACCTTGTCCGGCAATACCGTGCGTTTTCTTGAGCGAGGCGCGCTGGACACCGCCAGTGCCAACCTGCGCACCATCAATGATCTGGTCGACCGCATGGGCCGCATTACCGCCAGCCTGCGCGCATTCGCCCGACGCGGCGACGATCAGGGCCAGGCGCAACTGAGCAAGGCCGTCGAGGCGGCGGCGCAGTTGCTGGGCGTACGCCTGGAGCAGTCTGGCCTGACGTTACACCGAGACTTCGTCGACGCCACCCTGAGCATCGACCAGACCCGCCTGGAACAGATCCTGGTCAATCTGATCGGCAATGCGCTGGACGCCATGTTCAACCAGCCAGCGCCCGAGTTGTGGCTCACCGGGTCAATTGAAGACGGGCGTTATCGCTTGCGGGTACGTGATAACGGGCACGGCATCGATACCAAAACCCGCAAGCACCTGTTCGAACCTTTCTTCACCACCAAACCCGGCGAACAAGGCCTGGGACTGGGCCTGACCCTGTCGGCGAGCCTCGCCGCCGCAGCCGGGGGCAGCCTGAGCGCAGAGCACCCAGGTGACGGCGGCACAACATTTTTCCTGAGCCTGCCATTTGTCCCCGATGCCCCGACCGACAATCGCCCGAGCGGCCCCGGCCCAGGTGGACTGACATGAGACGACACCCATGAGCATCAACAGCGACCTGACCGTGCTGATCGTCGAAGACGACCCGCATGTGTTGCTCGGCTGCCAGCAGGCGCTGGCGCTGGAAGACATTGCCAGCGAAGGCGTATCAAGCGCCGAAGACGCCCTCAAGCGCATCGGTGACAATTTTGCCGGTATCGTCATCAGCGACATTCGTTTGCCGGGTATCGACGGGCTGGAATTATTGAGCCGCCTCAAGGCGCGTGACAGCAGCCTGCCGGTGGTGCTGATCACCGGCCACGGCGACATCACCATGGCCGTCAACGCAATGCGCGATGGTGCTTACGATTTCATGGAGAAACCCTTTTCTCCCGAGCGTCTGGTCGACGTCACCCGGCGCGCGCTGGAGCAGCGCGG
Organism: Pseudomonas sp. Pme6b; assembly: GCF_058129925.1. Lineage (NCBI taxonomy): Bacteria > Pseudomonadati > Pseudomonadota > Gammaproteobacteria > Pseudomonadales > Pseudomonadaceae > Pseudomonas > Pseudomonas sp. Pme6b. The sequence goes on along the minus strand of NZ_CM176704.1, from coordinate 1,650,030 downwards.
GCTGGCCCGTGAAGTCTGGGCGTTGCGCAAGCAACTTGCCGAACGCGATTCGCTGGAAGGCCGGATCATCGGCCGCTCCCCCGCCATGCAAAACCTGCGCGCATTGATTACCAACGTCGCCGATACGTCGGCCAATGTGCTGATCGAAGGCGAGACCGGCACCGGCAAGGAGCTAGTCGCGCGCTGCCTGCACGACTTCAGCCGACGCAAGGACAGTCAGTTCGTGGCACTCAATTGCGGCGGGCTGGCAGAAAGCCTGTTCGAGTCGGAAATTTTCGGTCACGAAGCCAATGCATTTACCGGCGCGGGCAAGCGGCGCATCGGCAAGATCGAACACGCCCACAATGGCACGCTGTTTCTCGATGAAGTGGAAAGCATGCCGGTCAACCTGCAGATCAAACTGTTGCGCGTCCTCCAGGAACGAACTCTGGAGCGGCTTGGTTCGAACCAAAGTGTTGCAGTGGATTGCCGGGTCATTGCGGCGACCAAATCCGACCTCAATGCACTGAGCAAGACCAGTCAGTTCCGCAGCGACCTGTATTACCGTCTGAACGTCGTCACGCTGGAGCTGCCGCCATTGCGTGAGCGCCGCGAAGACATTCTGCAACTGTTCGAACACTTCCTGCAGTTGTCGTCATTGCGCTTCGACCGTGAGCCGCCGACGCTGGACAGACAGACCAGTTCAAGCCTGATGAGCCACGACTGGCCGGGTAACGTGAGGGAGCTGCGCAACGTAGCCGAGCGGTTTGCCTTGGGTCTGCCGGCGTTCAAACAGGCAGGCACGGTCAGTGAAAATCAAAGCCTGGGGTTTGCCGAAGCGGTTGAGGCCTTCGAACGATCCCTGCTCAGCGAGGCCCTGCAACGCAGCGGCGGCAACCTCAGCCAGGCCAGTCAGGAACTGGGCATGGCCAAGACCACCTTGTTCGACAAGGTCAAGAAATACGGGCTTTGAGCACTGTGTCCAATCTTGAGTGTGCGGTATCGCGCATATCTGTGACGCAGAGCGTCACCCACTGCATTCCCACGCTGGAGCGTGCGGAACGATAGGCGTCCGCACGACACCGACCCTGCACAGGCAGTACCTTACTTCGACTCGCTGAGCATCTGCCGGATCGCGCTGACGAACACTTCAACCGGCTGCCCGCCCGATACCGCGTACTGGTCGTTGAAGACCATGGTCGGCACGGAGGTGATACCGCGGGATGTCCAGAGTTGCTCGGCTTCGCGGACCTCTGCGGTGTACTCGCCGCTGTCGAGGATGGCCTGAGCACGCAAACGGTCCAGGCCGACCTTCTGCGCTACGTCTGCCAGGGTCTGATGGCTGGACGGATCTTTCAGGTCACTGAAATAGGCTTCGAACAGCGCCTGCTTCAATGCGTACTGCTTGCCTTGTTGTTCGGCCCAGTGTAACAGGCGATGAGCATCGAACGTGTTGTAGATACGTCGCTCGCCCTTGGCAAAGGTGAAGCCCAGCTCGGCACCGCGCTCACGAATCGTCTCGTGAATGCTTTCGATCTGTTCTGGCGTAGAGCCATATTTTTCGGCGATGTGCTCTTTGATGTCCTGCCCTTCGGCAGGCATGTTCGGGTTCAACTCGAAAGGCTGGAAGTGGATGTGCGCTTGCACTTCATCCCCCAGCGCCTCCAGCGCCTGATCCAGCGCGCGCAGGCCGATGACACACCAGGGGCAGGAAACATCGGAGATGAAATCGATCTTCAGTGCAGTCGTCATGTCGGCCCTTTTCAGTCAGCAGATTCAATAAGCAAGGGCCATACGATACACCTCTGTCAGTGCCTGACAACCGGGCAGGCTTTACAGTTGGGCAAGGCTGCGACCGTCTTCATGCTGGGCTTTCAGGTACGGCAGCACAGCCCCGAGCAACGGTGCCTTGAAGGCTTCCTGAAAACGGTGAGCCAGCCCCGGAATCAGGCGCAACTGGCTGCCCTGAATGTGCGCGGCCACATGCACACCATGCATGACCGGCAACAATGGATCAGCCGTGCCATGCACGACCAGCACCGGCAGGCGCAGACGGTTCAGCAACTCCACCCGGCTCGGCTCGGCCAGAATCGCCATGATCTGACGCTTGACGCCCTCGGGATTGAAGGCCCGGTCGTAGGACACCGCAGCCTGATGCAGCAATTGCTGGCGATCATCCTTGACCTGCGGGCTGCCCAGCGCTGCAAGCAGATCGGCCTGCTGCTCGATGGCCATTTCCCGGTTGGGTGCGCCGCGCCGCGCCAGCAGTTGCATCAACGCCGCACTGGGCATAGGCAAGCCCTGCGCACCGGAGCTGGTCATGATCAGCGTCAGGCTTTCGACCCGCGACGGGGCCAGATCGGCCAGGTGCTGGGCAATCATGCCGCCCATGCTCGCGCCAAGAACGTGAAACTGGCGAATCTGCAAGGCGTCCATCAGGCCCAAGGCATCATCGGCCATATCGGTCAGCGAATACGGCGCAGAGACCGGCAGGCCCAGCTTGTAGCGCAGCACTTCAAAGGTCAGGTTGGCCTCGGCTGGCTGTTGCACCCAGGTAGACAGACCGACGTCGCGATTGTCGTAGCGAATCACCCGGTAGCCCTGCTGACACAGCGCAACCACAACCTCGTCCGGCCAATGAATCAACTGCCCGCCAAGGCCCATTACCAACAGCAAGGCAGGGTCGGACTCACTGCCGATGCTTTGATAGGCAATTCGTACCTCTTTAAGGTCAGCATGCTGTACAGGAACATCGACATCACAACGATCGGCCGCAAAAGACGGCAAGCCGCACAGAAGCGCGGCCAGAAAAATTAAAACCCGCATGAAAAACACCAAAAAACAGATCCCCAGTAGGCCGCGAGTCTGATGATGTTTCCCCAAGCGCGCTGCCACACTTGCGTGACAGTTTGATGAATGGCGCTGAGCGGTCGTTAATCGGGTGTTGCGTTACGCGGCGAACTGATCCGCCACCATCAGGTTTTTTCCAAAACGGGCGCGCGCTTCGAGGAGTGACTCCTGGTGCCAGCCCGAATGCGTGTCGCACTCGCCCAAGGACAGGACCTTGTAAACCGGCAGACGATCAAACACCGGAGCCAGCAGCTCCGGTTCGGTCACGCTGTCCAGATGCAACCCTGCAACCGGCAACAAGGCCGCGATACCCAGGTTGGGCCGCAGGTCACCGTGATAAAGACCAATGAGCTTCTTCAACGGCGAATACTGAAGAATGTGATAGGCACGTTCGAAGGCGTTGCTCCATGCCAGCGGCAGGTCGAGCGCCAGGATCGGTTCGTCGATCTGAATCCACTCGACACCGCGCGCCGCCAGACGCCCGAAGATCTCGCCATACACCGGCAGCAGATGCTCCAGCAGGTCGAGCCGATCTACCTGGTCACCCTGAACGTCACTTAGCCAGAGCAGTGTCAGAGGACCGATCAATGCGGGCTTGCGGCCTTGCTCGCACGCTTCAGCGACGCTCGCCAGCAGCGGTGCCCAATCAGGCTGAAAACGCTGGTCGCGTTTCAGGTGTGGCACCTGCTGCGGGTAACGCGCCATCAACCAGCTGCGCAGTTCGGCGTCAGTTGTCGCAACACCCTGATCCTGTTTCCAGAAAGCCTGCAGAGCGTGCTGCAATTCACGGTCTGCGCCAATGTGAAAATAGTCAGGGTGTTGAGTCAGGGCCACGATGCGTCCTCCATAAAAGATGGGTCTATTGTCGACAGCTGACACAACATGAGACAAACTCATTTTTTTCGTGTTGATCACAAATACTGCTCATGGAGCACTGACGGTGCTTGAAATACGCCACCTCAAAACCCTGCACGCCCTGCGCGAGGCCGACAGCCTTGTGGAGGCCGCCGAACGCCTGCATCTGACGCAGTCGGCGCTGTCCCATCAGTTCAAGGAACTGGAAGAGCGCATGGGCATGCCGCTGTTTGTGCGCAAGACCAAACCGGTACGGTTTACCAGCGCCGGTCTGCGCCTGCTGCAATTGGCCGATTCCATGCTGCCGCAACTGCGCAGTGCCGAGCGTGACATCGCCCGTCTGGCAGGCGGCACCGCGGGAAGGCTGCACATGGCAATCGAATGCCACAGCTGTTTTCAATGGCTGATGCCGACCATCGACCAGTTCCGCGATGCCTGGCCCGAGGTCGAACTGGACCTGTCTTCCGGCTTCTCGTTTGCACCATTGCCCGCGCTGGCGCGTGGTGACCTGGACTTGGTGGTGACGTCCGACCCGCTGGAATTGCCCGGCATCACCTACGTGCCGCTGTTCACCTATGAAGCGATGCTGGCGGTGGCCAATCAACACGCGCTGGCGGGCCGGCCGTACATTGTTCCAGAAGACCTGCTCAGCGAAACGCTGATCACCTACCCGGTGGAGCGCGACCGACTGGACATCTTTACCCGTTTTCTGGAGCCCGCCGATATCGAGCCTGCACAGGTACGAACCTCGGAATTGACGGTGATGATGATGCAACTGGTCGCCAGCGGACGCGGGGTCTGTGGGATGCCGCACTGGGCGCTGCATGAATACAGCTCACGCGGTTATGTGAAGGCCAAGCGCCTGGGTGAGAAAGGGCTGTTCGCAACGCTGTATGCCGGTATTCGCGCCGACATGCTCGACGCACCGTACATGCGCGATTTCCTGCTGACCGCCAAGGACACCTCGTTTTCGACGCTGGACGGGGTTAGCGTGGTTCGCTGACAGTATAGTCCTGCGCCAAGGCACAGGACGACACGGGTTCAGTTCGCTCGGGTTTGCCGCTGGCGGTACAACGGCAGGATCAGGTCGCGTGTCAGCGGAGCCAGATGCACATCCGCAAGACTGTCTGCGCCGACCCAGAGCACTTCTTCGATCTCGGCGGCGGGCAGAACCTGGGCATCAGTTCTGACCTCGTAAAGCTGACAACACACCTCAAAACCCGGCTCATTGGCAGCCGGTGCAACGAACTCGCCGAGAAACAGCGCCTGCTGCGGATCGATGATCAGCCCGAGTTCTTCTTCAAGCTCCCTGGCCAGCGCCCGCGGTGCCGGTTCGCCAGGTTCGATCTTGCCGCCCGGTTGCATGAATGCCTGAGTGCCGCGCTTGCGCACCAGCAGGGTCCGGCCGTCTGTGCCGATCAGCAGCGCCGCCGCGATGCGGATTATCTTCATGCAAAGATTTCCGTTTTCAGCAAACGTGCCTGATCAGCGCGCTCAAGGGCCAGCACGATCAGGCGATGGATCAGTTCGGCGTAGGTCAGACCGCTGGCCTGCCAGAGCTTGGGGTACATGCTGATGGAAGTGAAGCCAGGCAGCGTGTTGACCTCATTGATGATGATGTCACGCGTGTCGGTAACGAAGAAATCGACCCGCGAAAGCCCTGCGCAACCCAGCACCTTGTAAGCCTGCAACGCGACTTCACGCACCTGATCACTCAGATCGGCAGGAAACTCGGCGGGTATCGCGATGCGCGCCTGATCACCATTCAGGTACTTGGTGTCGTAGGCGTAGAACTCGTCGTTGGCAATCACTTCGCCACAGACACTGACCTGCGCATCGAAGTTACCCAGTACCGCGCACTCCACTTCCCGGCCGACGATGCCCTGCTCGATCAGCAGCTTGTGGTCAAATTCGAAACCCAATGCCAGCGCAGCCACGAAGCCAGCCTCGTCAGACACTTTGCTGACGCCCACCGACGAGCCTTGATTGGCCGGCTTGACGAACATCGGCAGGCCCAATTGCGTGGCTGCATCGGCGAACGACAGGGTTTCCGCACGGCTGAGCACCATGAACGGCGCGACAGCAATGCCTGCATCGCGCAGCAGACGCTTGGTCACGTCTTTGTCCATACACGCCGCCGAGGCGAGTACGTCAGCGCCGACAAACGGAACGGCCAGCATGCGCAGCACGCCTTGCAACGCACCGTCCTCACCAAACGCGCCGTGGATCAGCGGAAATACCACGTCAATGGCTGCCAGTGGCTTGCCTGTCTCGACCTCGACAAACTGGCCACCAGTGCTGCCAGGCAACAGCGACAACTGCTTGCCGGATGCGCTCAGTTTGATCCGCGCAGGATCATTGGCATTGAGCAGGTAGTCGCCCTCGTCGAAGCGCAACCAGCGGCCCAGCTTGTCGACGCCGATCAGGGTCAGCGTATAGCGTTCACGATCAATCGCATTGATCACGTTGCGTGCCGACTGCAACGAAACCTCATGCTCGCTGGATTGCCCACCGAAAACGATGGCGACTGACTTTTTCAAAGCGGTTACTCCTGTTTTTCAGGCCGCGAAGATAAAAGCAATGTTGGCTGTTAGTCCAGCAGATGATTGGCCATACGCCTGGAATTCAGGCAAAAAAAACCCGGTGGTGGGCAATCCATGCGAAATGCCCATCACCGGGAGGTCAGACAGCTCATTGAGCCGCTGCGGTTTCTTTCTTGCCGCCAGAGCCGAAGGTGGCGAAACGCTTGTTGAAACCCGCGATCCGGCCCTCGTTGGTGGTCTTGCGCTGCTGCCCGGTATACATCGGGTGCGAGGCGCTGGACACGTCTAGCGCGACATAAGGATAGGTGTTGCCGTCGGTGTGCTGCTGCGTACGGTCTGTGTCTACGGTCGAGCCGATCAGGAAGTAGACGTCGGCAGCGGTGTCGTGGAACAGCACAGTACGGTAAGCGGGATGGATGTCGGGTTTCATGGTTAGCTCTCCGGTGAGTTGACTGCAATCGTTATACAGTAACATAACAGAAGATGAGAATGATTGCTGTTGATTGCTATCATTGGCGAGCTTGATCGAACGCGCGCGTGCAGCAGCTGTCGTCCTGCAACCGCCAGAACCAGCGCGCCAGAGACATTCTGTAATAGCGTGCTTTTGCAATCGGGCCGAATTAACGGCACCCTGCCGCGCCGCCGAACGTCACTGGTCGCTGGCCTGGAACCTGAGCCTCTGTGGCCGATCTTTACTCATTAGCACTTTCAAGAGTCCACCGTTATGACTAACGGACGCGATCATCGAATCGACTTCTTTCGCGGCCTGGCGCTGATCTTCATATTCTGGGATCACGTGCCGGACAACCCGCTCGCGCAGTTGACCGTACGCAACTTCGGCTTCAGCGACGCAGCGGAAATCTTTGTCTTTCTTGCCGGTTACGCATCGATCATGGCCTATGGACGCATCGCCCGGCGCGACGGCATGCTGGTGGCTGGCGTGCGGATCCTGCGCCGCACCTGGGTGCTGTATGTGGTGCATATCTTTCTGCTGACCCTGCTGATGGGCATAGTCTTCGTCGCCAACAACCATGTCGAGACGCGCGACATGGTCCAGCAGATGGGCCTTGAATACTTCGTCGGCAACCCGCAACAGGCATTGGCCGATGAACTGTTGCTGCGTTTCAAGCCCAACCTGACCGACCCGTTGCCGCTGTATATCGTGCTGTTGCTGACCTTGCCGCTGACCTTGCCATTGATGCTGCGCAAACTGGAACTGGCGGTCGGCCTGTCGATTGCCCTGTACCTGATGGTGCCGTTGCTCGGCTGGAACCTGCGTGCCTATGAAGGCGGTGGCGTGTGGTATTTCAATCCGGTGGCCTGGCAGTTGCTGTTCATTCTCGGCGGTGCCTGTGCATTGCGCAGCGAAACAGCCACACCCGCCGTACACTCTCCGTTGCGCCAACAACCGCTGTTCCTGATGGCCGCCGTCTACGTGTTGATCGCCGGGATGCTGACCTTCAGCGAAAAATGGCCCGGCCTGCACAGCGCACTGGTCTCGACCCTGCACCTCGACGCCTTGTACCCAATCAGCAAAACCGACCTGGCACCCGCGCGCCTGCTGCACTTCCTTGCACTGGTCTACGTCGTCGCCCGACTGCTGCCGACCTCAAGCACCTGGCTCGAAAACTGGCCCGCCCGCCAGACCTGCCGCATGGGCCGTTATTCGCTGGAAGTCTTCTGCCTGGGCGTATTGCTCGCGCCACTGGCAGACATGGCAAATGCACTGGCAGGTGATACATGGCCTATGCAGGTGACTACCGCGATTGTCGGGCTCGGCTTGATGATGCTGATGGCCAATGGGCTGGAGTTGAATAAGCGGCTGGGGAGATATAAGGCCGCCATAGCGGTGTAAAGGAAGGAGCATTGCAAATGCAAAGACTGGCAAAACGCATTTGCCAGTCTTCTTTACACATTTACTTACGGGGTACTTTTGATCAGTCTCTGATGACAGATATGTCCGACTTGCCCTTTATCAGGATGAGGTGTGTCAAGGCCAGTATTTAAAGCATAAGGATTATCCACCACCCAACTACCTTCAAAATATTGGGTGCGCCAAATATGTGTCCATCTGTCTTTCTCTGCAAAAACATCCGCATCGTTACCACCGACGCAGCGGCCAATATCTACCACTGTGCGGACTTTACCGGATGCGTCAGTCTTCACAAGGCCAGTGGGACGGGACTTATCGGACTTCGGCAGATCAATTGAGTATGACGCAATGCCCCCTTCCAGGGGCGTCCCTGTCGAATCAGTCATATCGATCTCCAGAACAACGTTGCTTATTCCTTGAGCAGATAACGGCCCCAGGGTAGACGCATCCGGAGGTATTCTTGACATACCATATGGCTGATCTCGCAGGCGAGCATAGGTGACCTTTGGAAATGAACCCAGTATCAGGCCACAGGTAGAACCTTGTACAAAAGTACTGGACTCGTTATGAGAAACCCGAACAATTACATCCTGCCCAAGAGTCAAAGAAGGGAGCACCATTTTCTGACCACTGGCGAGCATATTCCATTTAGCGCCATCGTGAATTTCCAACTGAGCAGATCCGGACAGATGCCCTTGAATCAAAACCTTTTGCCCGCGCAATGCTGTGAAGCCGTAATAGTGGCTGTCCGCTGCGCTTACCAATGAATCCTTGATAATATTAAATTTGTCAGGCAGCTCAGTAAATTTAGGTTCTACAGCCTATTCCGTTCTAACCTCGCCAGATCCCTCTAAAACTTCCGCCTCACTTGCCTGCTCATTTAAAATATTCCGCCCCACTTCGTGTGCTATCGCTTGCGGGTGTAAAGCGCATGCCAACAACGAAAATGCCAAAATCTTTGCTGCCTTGAGATTATTCATGTGACGCTCCTAATATTAATAAAACACCTAAAACAGGACGTAATAGAAATCCAACCTCAAGGTCAATAGCAAAACGAAAAATAAAGAAACTTCCTACAAAACAATTGCCACCCCAGCAACCTGGGAATATTCCTACACTCTTCTCAGCGCAAGTTTTCCCTGTTCGTGCCGTTAGTAAATTGACTACAGAAAATCAGGTGCACAATGAATATCGGCCCTAACTACATCTCCGCACAAGAATGGCAAACCCTGTTTGATAAAAAAAACGAGATAGCCTCGCCCCTTTTGAACAAGCTCCCTACAGAGCCAGAACAAAAAAAAACCGCGTGACCCGAACGCTGAATTCTATACAACCGAAGAGACACCTTGGTTTTCCAGCTACAAAAATTCGGCGGCAGGACGCGCTATTTTAGAGAACATGTCTGAAAAGGAAGCAAAAGATATCCGAGGCAGGTATCTGGAAAACTACATTAAGGATTTTGACCAAACCATATGCCGTATGTACGACAATTTCCACGATTTCAAGCAGCAGCTTTTTTACCTCAATACAGAGCTGTCAAAAAAGCATTTCGGCTTCACGCTGGGCTTTAATCAGGACATTCAGGTGACCGACCCGGACGAGGTTCTCACCCCGGCAGAGTTCACGTACCTGACCGAGAAGCTGAACGAACGTCAACAACTGAAAGAGGATCTGCGTGCGCACGCAAAAATTGTGATGACGCTACTCGACCATTACACGGAAAAATTCGGTAACCAGCACACCCTCAATCTGGAGAGTTACAGCAAAGTCATCGACTACGGACAGATCTTCAGCCGCAACCATATTGGCAATTTCATGGACACGATTATTTACCAGATCGAGCGCTATGCGCCGAAGCGTGAGGAAGAACCAAAACCTCTGGTTGATGTGCACGTTTGATGAATGCAAATACAGGCCGTTGATATTTCGCTCGGAATAACCAGTGACATGCAGTTGGTTCGTGACGCAGATCACACAAAGCCTGTGACCAGGAATTTTCCCACAGCTTTATCAGCCCAAGTATCCAGCCCATTCACCGATAACAAGAAAGATACAGTCATTCAGCAAGGAGCAGAAAATGTACATTAGCACTATTACTTCCGACTTTTTACTTCCTCCGTCGCGCCCCTTGACCCACCTCCAAACAAAACCCCTCCCACGATCGCCTGAGGATAAACCGGCACTGAGTAAAAAAGAAGAGTTTGCAAATGCTTTCTACACGCGTGAGGAAGAGCCGTGGCTGCAATTCACCTCCAACCATCCCGACGAGAAAGACCCGACTAAAAAAGTCATTCGCCCAATGACAAAAGAGCTTTATCTAGAGCACCTTAATGTGGATGCATTGCTCATGTCGGAATTACAATCCTGTTTCTACCAGGAGTTCAGAGCGGAGCTTATAGATTTGCGGCCCGACCTGACGGGTAAAAATTTCAGCTATACGATAGGCGATGATGCCGAGCTTAAAATAATAGACTTGGACGATAAGTTAGGCACCAATGAAATCAAGTATTTATCAGATGCCATCAACCAAAAAACCCACCTCAAGGATGCTGCGATCACGCATGCCAAAATCCTCATGACGCTGGCTGACCATGACACAGACACATTCAAAGGAACCTATAAACTTGACCTGCTAAATTTTCAAAACATCATTGATCTTGGAAAAATAGCACTCAGCAAAAAAGATGACCCTAGTGAAATCTGGATAAGTCAGATCAAAGAAAAAGCAGAAAAAGATTCGACACACTTGATCGATACAAGGGCCTGACGGTCAGAAAACGCTCTGTAGCGCCTACGGCAGACAGAGCGTTTTTTAAATCAGTTCCTTGACCAGTTGATCAGCCAGCGATTGCAAATCAGCCCCAAGTTGTACACATGAGGTTTATCCGCCAATTGTTCAGCGAGCCTATTATTAGCCCAATACTTTTTTGGCCCGTAGCGAGTACTCCAGGTTTCTCGCCCGTTTTCACTTAAGTGAGTGAAGTTATCAGCGAGCAAACCACCCTCGCAGCGTTTAAACGTTACCCGCTGCATTATTTTCCCCGAACTGTCCGAGGTGTATTGTCCGTTAGCCTGGTGATGTTTGATACTGAGCTCGAAATCAAATACACCGCCCTCCAGCGGAAAAGCCTTGCTGTCGGTAAACGTAACCTCGAGCATTGCCTCTGTGAGCGCTTGTGTCGCCAGAAAAGCGGGTTTGGTGAAACCATACGGAATCAACCCTGAAGCCCTCTTCGTGGTGCAAGTCATAACGCATATGAGGAAACGAGCCAAACACCACGCTGTAATCAGTGGTATCAAACCTGGCACCGTCAGTCGCGACAATACGTATATTGAGACTTGTGAACCAGGATTAAGCCCTTCGATTCTCTGCGCCGATGAATGACGCTTGGGCTGCCACCGGCCGCCATCAACCTGATACTCCAACCTCCATTTCTGGTCGTAATCCGAATCCGGCGTTGTAATCAGTACATTCTGGCCGCGCGCAGCGGTGAAATTATACTGATGAACTGCCGAGGTATTCTCCAGAATATGACTGATCTGATGAATCTTGTCCGACAGCACCACAGGATTCGAATGGCTTGGGTTTTGTACAGCCCGTTCCTGCAACATTGGTTGTTGACTGACGACAGGAGCTCCTTCTACTTGACCCATGGCGTGATAAGACATTGCCGAGAGCAATCCAGACACAAACGCACGACCTGCCTTGTTTTTCTTGTTTTTCATTTTGTTGATCTCGATAGGGATTAACTAATCAGGGCATCATTGCCACTGACAAAACCGGACGTAATCACCTGTTTAATTCGAGATCAAGCGTTGGAAACAATTATCGGAAACGTCCTACAAATAACCAATAATATTTTATAAGTCCAACGCCTGGATTTATAAAGAATGCTTTTCAGGCGCTTATCTATGACTGATATTTTTTCAGTCAAACCCTGTGCTTAGACGAAAAAGCATACAAGCCATGCCAGTCCAGGCATCGCCTCAGCCAATCTCGAAAACCACCACACAATTCCCCCCACATTCCCATCCAGCGTCTAAGCTTGGGTCAGGTGCGTTGAAAGGATGACCGGACAATCGACTATGGGCGTATTTCGGCATTCCGATAGCAAGCATGAAGCGCTGTCAGCTGACCGCCAGGATGACCCACGCGCGCCAAAGCGTCCGCGTCGCAAGCGATACGGGTGGTGGGTGTTTTGGGTGATTGTGGTGCTGGCCTGCATTGCGCTGGGTGTTGCAATAACGGTGGAGAGCCGCAGTTCAAGGCTGCAGGCGCGGGAGTTCAGCCGCTTTGCCGCGAGCCTGAGTTATTCGATGCAGCCTGGGCCGAGTCATGATGTGGTGTATCCAGGTGACGGGCCGTTCGACAGGCGCCTGGGCTATTCGTCGCTGGATGAGTTCCTGCAGCGTCTGCTCAAGCGCGATTATGTGATTACTCGCCAGACCCGTTTCTCACCAGAGCTGATGCGCTACGTTCAGCATGGCTTCTTCGTGCCTTACGAGGAAAAGACCCAGGCTGGCCTGTCGATCACTGATTGCCGAAACGAACCGTTGTATGAGTTCAGATACCCGCAGCAGTTTTATCCGACCTTTACCGCTATTCCGCCACTGCTGGTGAACAGCCTGCTGTTTATCGAAAACCGCGACTTGCTGGACCCGCAGCAACCCTTGGCCAACCCGGCAGTGGACTGGCCACGCTTCGTGAAGGCCGCGTGGTCGCAACTGGCGAAGATGTTCGCCCTCCCCGGCCAGTCGGCTGGCGGCAGTACGCTTGCCACTCAACTGGAAAAATATCGCCATTCACCCGACGGGCTGACGCTGTCGGGTTCAGAGAAGTTGCGGCAGATGATTTCCGCCAGCGTTCGCGCTTATCAACCGGGCACCGAGACCCTCGCGGTACGCCAGCGGGTGGTCCGTGATTATCTGAACAGTGTGCCGTTGTCCGCGGTGCCGGGGCACGGTGAAGTGCATGGGCTGGCCGAAGGGTTGCGGGTGTGGTTCGGTGCGGATTTTGCCAAAACCAATGACTTACTGGCCTCCAGCCCCACAGACAAACAGCGGCTGGCCGACAAGGCGCTCGCCCTGCGCGAAGTGCTGTCACTGGTCATTGCCCAGCGTCGTCCGTCGCACTATCTGGCCAAGGGCCGCCTAGAACTGGCGGACCTGACCGACAGCCATCTACGTCTGCTGGCCCAGGCCAATGTCATTGATCAACCGCTGGCCGATGCCGCGTTGGCAGCCCAGGTCACCTACCGCGACTGGGCGCAGCAGCCGACCATTCAGCCTATCGAAACCAATAAAGGCATCAGTGTCGCGCGCACTCGTTTGTCGAACCTGCTCAATCGCCCGCTTTACGACCTGGACCGTCTTGATCTGTCGGCCACCAGTACCCTGCATGGCGAATTGCAGCGCAGCGTCAGCCAGTACCTGCGTGACCTGGCCAACCCTGAGTTCGCTGCAAAAACCGGCTTGATGGGAGAGCGGCTGCTGACCCCGGCCAGTACCACCCAGGTACGCTATAGCTTCACGCTGTTCGAACGCGGCGTGGATGGCTCGCGGGTCAGGGTGCAGACCGACAGCACTGATCAGCCGTTCGACATCAACGAAGGCAGCAAGCTGGAACTGGGTTCGACCGCGAAGATGCGTGTGCTGACCACTTACCTGGAGATCATCGCCGAGCTGCACGGGCGGTATGGGAATCTGAGTACCGCGCAACTGCGCAAGGTGCCTGTCGAAGAACCTGACCGGCTGACTCGCTGGGCGGTGGATTACCTGCTGATTAGCAAGGACCGTGATCTGGCGAAAATGCTCTCGGCCGCGCTGGATCGCACCTATTCGGCCAGCCCGGCAGAGGCGTTCTTCACCGGTGGCGGCATGCACCGTTTCAATAACTTCAGGCGCGAAGACAACGAGCGGATTCCCACCCTGCGCGAGTCGCTGCGTGAGTCGATCAACCTGCCGTTCATTCGCCTGATGCGCGATGTGGTGCGCTACAGCACGTATCAGGCGCCCAACAACAGCGCCGAGTTGCTCAAGGATGACGACAACCCGCGCCGTCAGGAATACCTCGCGCAGTTTGCCGACCGCGAGGGCACGGTGTTCCTGCTGCGCTTCTGGAAACGCTACAAGGAAAAGACCACTCAGGAACGCCTCGATACTTTTCTGGACGGTATCCATCCCACGGCCATCCGCTTGGCTGCCGTGCATCGCTACTTGCTGCCTGGGGCTGATCAAGCGACGTTCAACGCGTTCATCCGTGCGCATCTGGATGAGCCGAAAGCAACCTCAAAGCTGACCGACAAGCGTCTTGCCGACTTGTACAAGGGCTATGGGCCGGGCACTTACGACTTGCCCGATCAAGGCTACATCGCCCGCGTCCACCCGCTGGAACTGTGGCTGGTGGGCTACCTGCTCAAACACCCTGAAGCACAATTCAAGGACGCGGTGGCCGCCAGTCGTTACGAGCGTCAGGAAGTCTACGGCTGGCTGTTCAAGAGTCGCCACAAAAGCGCTCGCGACAGCCGCGTACGGACCATGATGGAGGTCGAAGCGTTTCTGGATATCGAACAGCGCTGGCAGCGCGTGGGCTATCCGTTCGACCATCTGGTGCCATCGCTGGCAACGGCTATCGGCAGCTCGGGTGATCGCCCGGCGGCGCTGGCCGAGCTGATCGGCATTATCCAGAACGACGGCATCCGTTTGCCGCCCGTGCGTATCGACAGTCTGCATTTTGCCGCTGGTACACCTTACGACACCGAACTGACCATCAACCCGGAGCTGGGCCAGCGCGTGCTGCCAGCAGAAGTTGCCGCGGCAATGCGCGAAGCCTTGTCGCAGGTGGTGGATGGCGGCACCGCCAAGCGTGTGCAAGGCACCTTCAAGATGCAGGACGGCAGCGTGCTGGAGATGGGCGGCAAGACTGGCACGGGTGATAACAGGATCGAGAGCATCGGCGCAGGCGGACGCATTCTCAGTTCCAGGGCGATCAATCGCACGGCGACCTTTGTGTTTTATATCGGCGACAACCACTTTGGCGCATTGACCGCGTTCGTACCGGGACGCGCCGCCGAAGGCTTTCGCTTCACCTCGGCGTTGCCGGTGCAGGTACTCAAAGGTATGGCTCCGATCCTGACCCCGTACTTGGAGAACCACGGACAGGCGATGTGCAATGCCCCGCTTGCCGACCCGCCCAAGGGTGTTTGACCGGCAATGACCGCTCGTCTGCCAGCTCTGTGATTACAATAAGATATAGCTTAAGGTATATCTAACTTGTAACCAGAGATCAAAAACATGCGTGAAGATAAACACCCTCCCCACCACCGTCCGCCGCATCCTCGTGAACCAGGTGAAGATCGCGACGGTTTTGAAAAACGCCCAGGCCGTGAACGCGGTGGACGTGGCCCTCGGGTTTTCGCCCCTGGCGATCTGAAATTACTGCTGTTGGCACTGATCGCCGAACAGCCCGCACACGGCTATGACCTGATCCGCAAGATCGAAGGTCTGTTCGAGGGTGCGTACTGCCCCAGCCCCGGCGTTATCTACCCCACCCTGACGTTTCTTGAAGAAAGCGAAATGGTGGTCGGCGATGCCCAGGCTGGCAAGAAGCTCTACACCATCACCGATGCGGGTCGCCAATCCCTGGAAGATCAGGCCGTGGCGCTGGAAGGTGTGCGCATGCGCATCGATGTCAGCAAGCGCTCACTGCGCGGCCACGATCGTCCGCCGGAAATCCACGAAGCGGTGCACAACCTGCGCCACGCACTGCAGATGCACCACGGTCGCTGGACCCCGGAAGAAATTCTGCGGGTCAGCGAGTTGCTCAACAGCACGGCCAAGGCTGTCGTCGATGGGCCTCAACCTACCTCGGAGGAGTCGGCATGAATTCGCCCCAGTCAATCCATCGCGTCATGCATGAAATCAAGCGTCGCAAACTAAAAGTGTTGCGAGTCACAGAGCTGACGCCGCTGATGCGCCGCATTACCTTGCAGGGCCCGGAACTGGCAGGCTTCATCAGTCTAGGCACAGACGACCACGTTAAACTGTTTTTCCCGCAGACAGCGCAAGAACAGGCTGCCCTGGAAGACCTGGCCGCTACCAGCGACAAGGACGCACCACGTCCACCGATGCGCGATTACACCCCGCGTCGCTATGACGAAAGCAGCGGTGAGCTGGATATCGACTTCGTTCTGCACGGCGAAGGCCCGGCTGCCACCTGGGCGGCTCAGGCTGAACCGGGGCAATTTCTGCACATCGCAGGGCCAAAGGGTTCAATGGTAGTGCCGGACATGTTCGACAGCTACCTGCTGATCGGCGATGAAACGGCGATTCCCGCCATCGCTCGACGCCTGGAGTCGCTGCCCGCCAACCGTGCTGCGCTGGTGGTGGTCGAAGTGGCCAACCCGCAGGAACAGCAGGTGTTCGACAGCGCCGCACAGGTCGACGTGATCTGGATCGTACGCGGCGAGCAGAGCCTGGTGGATGTCACGCGTCGCCTGGAGATGCCCGAGGGCAAGCTGTACGCGTGGGTCGCGACCGAATCCGCGCTGTCACGCAAGCTGCGCCGTGTGCTGCTCGATGAGTTCGGCCTGCAAGAGGATTTCGTCAAGGCCGCTGGCTACTGGAAGCTGGACGGCACTGAAGAATAGGCAAGCCTGGGCGACTCACATCGTGCGACGAGCCGCCCATCTGTCGACCCCAAGCAGCAACAGTGCAACCAGCAAGAACCCGAGCAGCACGCCCAGCGCGTTGATGAATGCCTTTGGAAAACCGATCGTGCCGACATCGATGAATGGATACAGGTAGTCACCAAGCATGTGGCCACGCAGCAGGACGTAGGCGAAGTAGATGATCGGATAGATCGCCCACAGCGGTACATGGCGCAAGCGCAACGCGCCTTTGGGCACGTACAGCCACCAGTACAGTACGAACGCCAGCGGCATTATGTCGTGCAGCAACTCATCGGCCACCCACTGCCAGCCTTGCGGGTGCCACAGATGGCGCAACAGAATGTTGTAAGCGATGCCCACCAGCGCAATGCTCACCGCAATGCCGCCGCATACCACCGGGTGCCGGAAAAAACGGTGGCCTGCCGACTGCCGCGCCGTCAGGGCACAACTCAGCGCGACAGCTGCCAGGGTGTTGGTCAGTACGGTAAAGAAACTTAAAAACCGCACCAGCCCGCCCAGCAGACTGGCGTGATCGGCATAACGGCCAATGAAGATCAGGTACAGCTGGATGACCAGCCCCGACCAGCCGAGGCAGGCTGCAACAAGGGTGTAATAGCGCTGTCCCTGCGCAGTTGAGTGTTCGCGGTGCATCAATCGTTATCCTTGAGTTCCAGCGTCCATGCCGGGCTTTTCTGGCGGGCCTGTTACCAGCCTTTGCCGCGATGCAACTTCACATACAACGCTTCAACCTTTTCACGCGCCCAGGGCGTCTTGCGCAGAAAAGTCAGACTGGATTTGATGCTCGGATCGCTTTTGAAACAGCGAATGTCGATGCGCTCGGCCATGCCGGACCATTCGTAATGTTCGACCAGAGCCCTGAGAATCTGCTCCAGCGTGACGCCGTGCAGCGGATCGGAATTGGGTGTTGTCATGATGAGCCTTGAAGCTGATGAAGAGGGATAGCAGCCTGAACAGCTTCCTGGAGCGCGCAGGTCTTCCCGAAAAGTCTGCCATTGTAAGCGCCGCGCTTTCATAAAACACAGTCGACTTGAGCCACTGTTGCCGACCTTGCAATGATCCATGTCAGGTTTATCGCTTTTAGAAAAATCGTTAGCGTCCTATCATTGCGCGTTTAAGGACTTCAGGTTTTCTTTCTGAAGAGGCTCCGCTGAATAAACACCTATGCACGAATTCGGGCGGCAATGGTCTACGAATCAATGACCGGGCCGCGCTGAATGGCCAACCGTGTTCTGTGTGATGTTGAATTCGACCGTCGGTGATTCGTTTCAATAAACAGCCTCAAGGAATGCTGCCAGGGTCGGCGGCGTACATGAAAACAAGATATCAACTACTTATTTCTCGCGGAGATTCGCATTATGAGCACTGACAGTGCTTCAAATAGAAATCGCCTGTTGCCGACCCTGCTCGGGCTGGTGATCCTGTTGATGGGGCTGGCCTTGCTGGTCGGTGGTGCCCGACTGCTGCAACTGGATGGCTCGTTGTATTACCTGTTGGCCGGTATCGGCTTCGCCGTGACCGGCGTGTTGCTGATCACTGGTCGCGCGGCTGCGCTGGGCCTTTATGCACTGCTGCTGTTCGCGAGCACTGTATGGTCGTTGTGGGAAGTCGGTCTCGACTGGTGGCAATTGGTACCACGCCTGGCGCTGTGGTTCGCACTGGGCATCGTCCTGCTGCTGCCGTGGTTCCGCAAGCCACTGCTGCGCAATGGCCCGGCGCGCCTGGGCACTGGCGCACTGAGCGTTGCTGTCGTGCTGGCCGGTCTGACCGCGCTGGCGAGCCAGTTCACCAACCCTGGCCGTATCGAAGGCCAGTTGGACCGCGAAACTGCCGGCACCACCAACACCGCTCCGGCCATGCCTGACGGCGACTGGCAGTCCTACGGCCGTACCGCATTCGGTGACCGCTACTCGCCTCTGGCGCAGATCACCCCGGAAAACGTCAACAAACTGGAACCGGCCTGGACCTTCCGCACTGGCGACATCCCTGGGCCGAACGACCCGGGTGAAACCACTGCCGAGAACACACCGCTCAAGGTGAACGGCATGCTCTACGTGTGCACGCCGCACAGCCAGGTGATCGCACTTGATCCGGATTCGGGTAAGGAAATCTGGCGCTTTGACCCGAAACTCAGCACCCAGAATGCGAAAAACTTCAAAGGCTGGGCGCACATGACCTGCCGTGGCGTCACTTATCATGACGACGCAGCCTATGCAGCCAGTGCCCCGGCACAAAGCCCGGCAGCACCGGCCGCAGCCAGCGCCACTTCAAATGCATGCCCACGCAGAATCTTCCTGCCGACTGCCGACACCCGTCTGATCGCGCTGAACGCCGATACCGGCAAAATGTGTGAGGACTTCGGCAACAAGGGTTCGGTTGACCTGACTGCCAACATGGGTACGTTTGCTCCGGGCGGCTATTACTCCACGTCGCCACCGGCAGTGACCAAAGACCTGGTGATCATCGGCGGCCACGTTACCGATAACGTCTCTATGGACGAACCGTCCGGCGTGATCCGTGCCTACGACGTGCACACTGGCCGTCTGGTCTGGAACTGGGACAGCGGCAACCCGGAAGAGACTGCGCCGATTGCCGAAGGCAAGATCTACACGCGCAACTCGCCGAACATGTGGTCCATGTTCAGCGTCGATGAAAAGCTCGGCATGATCTACCTGCCGATGGGTAACCAGACGCCTGACCAATGGGGCGGCGATCGTACGCCGGATTCCGAGAAATACAGCGCGGGCCTGGTTGCACTGGACATCGCGACGGGTCGCGTACGTTGGAATTACCAATTCACCCACCATGACCTGTGGGACATGGACGTGGGTGGTCAACCGACCCTGCTGGACATGAAAACGGCTGATGGCGTGAAGCCGGCGGTATTGGCATCGACCAAGCAGGGCAGCATCTACGTGCTGGACCGCAGCACCGGTCAGCCCATTGTGCCGATCAACGAAATACCGGTTCCGCAAGGCGCTGTTGCAGGCGATCACACCTCGCCGACCCAGCCCAAGTCCGACCTGAACTTCATGCCGCCGCCGCTTAAAGAGCGCGACATGTGGGGCGTGACGCCATTTGACCAGATGATGTGCCGAATCGACTTCAAGTCGCTGCGCTACGACGGCCCGTTCACGCCGCCATCGCTGCAGGGTTCGATTGTTTATCCAGGTAACTTCGGTGTGTTCGACTGGGGCGGTATTTCCGTCGACCCGGTTCGTCAGATTGCCTTCGTCAACCCGAGCTACATGGCGTTCCGTTCAAAGCTGGTGCCTGCTGCCGAAGTCGAAGGCGGCCCTGGCCGCAAGAGCGAAACCGAAGGCGTGCAGCCGAACAAGGGCGCACCTTATGGCGTGATCCTGGAAGCACTGCTGTCGCCAATGGGCCTGCCGTGCCAGGCACCGGCGTGGGGTTACGTGGCGGCGGTCGATCTGACCACCCACAAAACCATCTGGATGCACAAAAACGGTACCGTGCGTGACAGTTCGCCAATCCCGATCCCGCTGACCATGGGCGTTCCAAGCCTGGGTGGCCCGATCACAACGGCGAGCGGTCTGGCCTTCCTGAGCGGTACGCTTGACCAATACCTGCGCGCCTACGATGTACGTAACGGCAAACAGCTGTGGGAAGGTCGCCTGCCAGCAGGCGCCCAAACCACACCGATGACCTACACCCGCAAGGACGGTCAGCAATACGTGCTGGTCGTGGCGGGCGGTCACGGTTCATTGGGCACCAAACAGGGTGACTACGTGATGGCATTCAAACTGCCGAAGTGATGCATTAGTGCGGTAAATGGAAAGCGGCTATCGAGAGGTAGCCGCTTTTTTTGTTGCTACTGAAACCTTGTCTCGGCTGCATTTGCTACCGGACAAGGCTGTAGATCTATGACGCGGAGCGTCACGAAATGCATGCCAACGCAGAGCATTGGCACGATGGTGCTCTGACGATTATCGTTCCGCACGCTCCAGCGTGGGAATGCCGTTCTGGACGCTCTGCGTCCGCTTTTGAATGCGTGCCTAACGCGCTTTGGCGCTGCTTTTGCCACTGGCGCGCAGGATATCGTTCCAGCGGCGGACCAGGTAGTTGTGTTCGTTCATGACCGAGTTCCACACTGCAATGTGGCCCATGCGTTCCTCGTAGGAACCGCCGTCGCGGATCTCTCCGGCGTCGATCAGTGGCAGGCCGTCGCTGCCGAGCAGTTGCTCGCGGGCGGGCAGACCGGCGTACCAGTAATCCCATTCTGCGGCACTCAGATGATCACGACTGCGCGCCGGATTGCCGATGTAATACCCCTGCCGCGCCATCACTGCGCCCGGCCAGCCGGACAGCCACCAGTTCAGGTAGGCGTAGGCTGCATCCAGCACCGGGCCTTTGGCGTGGCGCGATAAAGACAGCCCGCCGAACCAGCCGCGATAACCCTCTTTGGGCACTGCCACGCGGTACTTCACACCCGCGCGGTGCAACCTGACCAGGGTCGGTGACCAGAGGCTCTGAATGTCGATGGTCGGGCTGAGCATCAGTTCGGCGGCTTCTTCGTCGTCTGACCAGAACGCGCCAAAATGCCCTTGCTGCTGTTTACGCACCAGCACGTGGGCCAGCACGTCGATTTCTTCGATGCTCATGTTGCCGATGTCCTTGAACGCCGCCAGCCCCGCGCCCTGCACGGCCAGTGCGGCATCCAGTGCGCCGATAGCAGCGTCGCTCTGCAAGGCGATGCGCCCACCCCACACAGGGTCGAGCAACCAGCCCCAACTTTCGTCAGCAGGACTCAGCCCATCCGGCAAACGCTCGGGGCGATAGGCGAAACTGTCGGCGTTGTGAGTCAGCGGCAACATACTGATGCGCTCAGTCACCGCACTGCCCAAGCTGCCATCGTGCTGCACGAACAGACGTTCGCTGGGCACACTGCCGCTGCCCGGTTGATCGGTGGGTCTTAGTCGGCCCTGTTTGGGCAGGTCGTTGATTTCGTGCCAAAGCGCGATGCGCCGCGTATCGATGGGTTGAATGGCCCGCGCAGGCCAGACGAAATCAACGTTATGAAACCACTGATCGTAAAGGTCGTAGCTGTCGGGCTGCATGACCGCGATGCGTTGCGCGGTCTGCACGTCATGGATCTGATAGATCAGCTTGATGCCCAGTTCCTGCTCGGCCCGCTCACGCAAGGACTCCAGCAAGGTCACGGACGTACCCAGCACACGCAAGGTAATGGTCATGCCGCAGACTCGCTGAGTGATGGCGCGAAGCTGCCGGAAAACACTTCGAATGAACGACGCAGCAACTCGGGATCAAGACCGCGCAGGATGAACACCAGCCGGGAAGTACGATCCTCTCCTGGCCAGGCTACAAGATGCACCGGCGCATGCAGGCAATGCTGCACACCATGAATCACGATGGGAGCCTGGTTGTCGTTCACGTTGAGCAGTCCTTTGACACGGAGGATTCGGTCACCGTGGCATCTTAACAGCATCGACAGCCACACCCCGAAACCGACCCAGTCCAGAGGCCGCTCGAACGTCAGGCAACAGACCTGCGCATCACCATGCCGCGCGGAAGTCGACAGCACCCGATGCAGTTGCCAATGCGTCACTTCAGCGGCCGGTTCGTCGCTGCGCATGCCCTCGCCCAGCAACAGTTGATCGCCACTGTGGATCTGCGCAGTATCCCGCAGCGGTGCAGAGAAATTCAGCGCTTGCAGGTGCTGACGAAGCGCATCCAGTGCGGGCTGATCGACCAGATCGGTCTTGCTCAACAACAGCCGGTCCGCCGCCGCGATCTGAGCCAGCCACTCCGGATGCAGACGCTCTTGCAGTGTTGCGTGGCAGGCGTCCACCAACGTGACGATCAGGCCGATATGAAAACGCCCGCGCAGTTGCGGGTCATTGCTCAGCGTGGTGAGAATCGGTGCGGGATCCGCAAGGCCGGTGGTCTCCAGGATCACCCGGCGAAACGCTGGAATCTCGCCACGATTACGTCGCTCCAGAAGGCCGAGCAACGCATCTTTCAGCTCCCCCCTGACGGTGCAGCAGACACAACCGCTGGGCAGCAGAACGGTATCCGGAGCAACCTCTTCAACCAGCAGATGATCGATACCGACATCGCCGAATTCGTTGATCAACAGCGCAGTTTCGCCCATGTCTTCATCGGCCAGCAGGCGTTTGAGCAACGTGGTCTTGCCGCTGCCGGGAAAGCCGGTAATCACATTGAGAGCAAGGCTCATGATGACCTCTGCAGATGGTCGAGCAAACGGGAATCCAGCGGGTCGAGCGGGCGACCAATCAGTAACTCGGCTTTCTGCCAGAGCTGCTCCAGGCCGGTCGCCAGTTCCTGCTTGCCGGTGGCCCCCAGCAGAAGGTAGGAAACGCCCTGAAAGTCCTCGACCTTAAGGCGAAAAGGAGCCACCACCTTGTTGATCGCGGCGATACGCCGCAAACGCTCACGCCGCCAGGGCAGTTCGGCAGCCAGTGGGTCGCTCCAGTGCACATCTTCGCCCAACAGCCCGCACAATCCACACATCAGGTGTTCTCCAGCAGTTTGCTCATGGCATGACGTCGCCGGAATTGGGGCCTAGCGTCTGGCCGACGAACAGGTTGCCACCCGGCTCGCTGGCCAAGAGCACCGCCACCGGCGCAACTTCCTCGGCCAGACCGAAACGCCCCAGCGGCAACTCGGCAGCCTTGGCGGTTTTCCACGCGCTGCTGATCCCGGCGACCAGCGGTGTTTCGATAGGGCCGGGAGCGATGGCATTGACCAGCACGTTGTCCTTGGCGACTTCCAGCGCAAGGGATTTGCTGAAACCGATCACCCCGGCCTTGGCAGCAGCGTAATGGGTCAACTCGGCACCGCCTTTGATGCCCAGTTGCGAGGCAACATTGATGATGCGTCCCCAACGCTGGGCAATCATGTGCGGCAAGGCGCGCTGGCTGGCCACAAATACGCTGGTCAGGTCGACGCGCAGCATGTCATTCCACATCTGGATGCTCAGGTCGACGCAACGTGCCTGGGTCAGCATGCCGGCGTTATTGACCAGAATGTCGATGCCGCCAAAATGCTCGACACAGGCATCGACACTGGCCTGCGCCCCCTCGACGCTGCCGACGTCGGCCACGCATTCGTGCACCTGCGCGCCGAGCTGACGGCAGTGTTCGGCAACCTTGGCCAGAGTGACCGGATCACGATCGCCCAGCACCAGATGCGCACCTTCACTCGCGTAGGCAAGCGCGATGGCAGCACCAATGCCGCTGCCTGCACCGGTGATCACCGCACGTTTTTGTTTGAGCTGTTGCATGGGTCGGGTTCCTTGGTTGAATTTGCGCGATCTACCCCGGCCAGCGCACGGTCAGGCCGCCGTCGATCACGATGCTTTGCCCGGTCAGGTAACTGGCTTCGTCGCTGCACAGAAAACGTACCAGCGCAGCGACTTCGTCCGCTCGGCCTACTCTACCCAGCGGAATGGCCTTGGCCGCCTGCGCCAGACCCTCAGGGCCCAGCGAGTTCTTGCTGTCCAGCGACTGTGGCGTTTCGATCAAACCGGGAATCACCGCATTGCAGCGGATGCCCTTGGGCGCCAGTTCCACTGCCAGCGAGCGACACAGCCCTAGCACACCCGCCTTGGCGGCGGCGTAATGGGAATGGTCCTGCCAGCCGTAGACACCACCGGCAATCGATGAGATCGCCACCAGCGAACCGCCCTCGCCCATATGCCGGGCGGCGGCGCGGAAAGTACGCATCACCCCGGTCAGGTCCACGTCGAGCATTTCGTCCCAGCGTTCGTCGGTCATTTCCAGCAAGGGCGCACGACGCAACAGTCCGGCATTGGCCACTGCGTAATCGATTCGGCCATAGGCCTTGATCGCAGCCGCAGCCAGATCGTCGACCGACTCGGTGCTGGTCACGTCCAGCGGCAGCATCAGGCATTCGCCACCCGCCGCCTCCACCAGCCTGCGGGTTTCATTCGGATCATGCGGGTCAGCCGGATAGAATCCGCCTGCCACCGCCACACCGTGCCGGGCAAAAGCCACTGCCAGTGCCTGGCCGATGCCGCTGGCGGCACCGGTTACTACTGCAACTTTACGAATCATGTGTTGCTCCTCATTTCACGGTTTCAGGTCGCACATGCCTGGCCGCAAACATCAGTGCACCCGACAGGAAGCAAGGCAGCGCGCCGAAATACAACGCCGAGGTCTGCCAGTCTCCGCCTGCACTCAATACCGACGTGGCACCGAAGCCTGCGACCACAGCACCGAGCGGGCCCATGGCGTGGATGATTGCGCCGCCCGTTGCACGAATGCTGGTCGGGAAGCTTTCGCTGATGAAGAACAAGGCCGCCGAGTAAGGGCCGATCAGAAAGAACAGCCCAAGGCTGTACAAGCCAACGACCGTCACCATGTTGCTAGGCCCGTAGAGCATGCCGGCGAACGCCAGACCACCCAGCATCCAGCCAAGACCGATCACGTTACGACGACCGATTCGGTCGCCCATCCAGCCGTGACACAGGTAACCGCAATAACCCACCAGGTTGGACAGCACCAGAATGATCAGCGAGTTCTCGAACGAGATGTGGTGAACGCTGACGATCACCGTTGTGCCCAGCACACTGAACACCTGAATCGCCGCCCAGTTGAGCAGGATCGCAGCACCGATCACCAGCGTGGCGCGGCACGAAGAACCGCGGAAGGCCGCGCCGATACCGGCCTTGCTGTGCTCGTCGTAATCGACCCCGTAGGTTTGCGCCACAGCCTGTGCCTGGCTCACGTCGCCCTTCTTGCGCAACTGAGTAATACGTTGATGGATCTGAAACTGCGGGCTCTCTTTGAGCTTGCGCGCCAGGATCGCGATGACGATGGCCGGGATGGCCGCGAACACGAAGCAACCCTGCCAGCCAATGATCGGCAGCAGCACGGCGGTCAGCCCTGCTGCGATCAAAGCGCCGACCGGCCAGCCGCCCTGCACCAGGCTGTAGATGAAGCCACGGCGCTTGGCCAGACGCGGGTCGTCGGATGCCGCGTAGATTTCGCTCAGGTAGGTCGCGTTGACCGTTTCTTCGGCATAACCCAGACCGCCCAGCGCACGAATCAGGATCAGTGGCGACTTGCCCCATGATCCGCCGATGGCCGTGAGCGCCGAGCAGATCGCCGAACCGCTCACGGTGAAAATGATACCCACGCGCCGTCCCAGGCGATCTACCAGCGGACCGATGGCCAGTGCCACCACCGCTGTGCCGACCGCGACCCAGGTCGCAATTTCGGCCTGTTCGACCTCACTCCAGCTGAAGTGCCGACCGATTTCCGGTAACAGCGTGCCAAACAGAATGAAGTCATATACCGCAAACACCCACGCGAAAAACGCAATCCATGTGGCGAACCGTACTTGCTCCGGAGTCAATTGCTCAGGTTTCCAGCCGGTCAGGTCGAGCTTGTTGTAAATGGACATGAGTGACGCCTCGGACAGGGCAATGTATCAACGGGTACGGGGGTTACGACGCACGAAGTCGTCGGCAATCTCGTCGAAAGTGACGAACTTGACGCCTGCATGGCTTTGAATGTGCTCGATCAAGCGCTCCAGCATCAGCAGCACTTGCGGGCGACCAGACACGTCCGGGTGAATGGTCATGGTGAATACGGCGTGTTCATGCTCGCGATAGACCCAGTCGAACTGGTCGCGCCACATTTCTTCCAGGTGCCGAGGGTTGACGAAACCGTGGCTGTTGGGTGCCTTCTTGATGAACATCATTGGCGGCAGATCGTCCAGGTACCAGTTGGCCGGAATTTCCACCAGATCGGTTTCTTCGCCACGTACCAGCGGCTTCATCCAGGTATCCGGATGCTGGCTGTAATCGATTTTGGTCCACTTGTCGCCCACCCGAACGTAGTAAGGGTGGAAGTCGTTGTGCATCAGGCTGTGGTCGTACTTGATGCCTTTCTTGAGCAGCAGCTCGTTGGTGACGTTGCTGAACTCCCACCATGGCGCGACATAGCCGGTCGGGCGCTTGCCGGTCATTTGCGTGATCAGGTCGATGGACTTGTCGAGGACGATCTCTTCCTGCTCCGGGGTCATCGCAATCGGGTTTTCATGGCTGTAACCATGCACACCGATTTCATGCCCGGCATCCGCCACGGCTTTCATCTGCTCGGGGAAGGTCTCCATGGAGTGCCCCGGAATGAACCAGGTGGTGCGCAGACCGTAACGCTCGAACAGCTTGAGCAGACGCGGAGCGCCGACTTCACCGGCGAACAGGCCGCGGGAAATGTCGTCCGGCGAATCCTCGCCGCCATAGGAGCCCAGCCAGCCAGCAACGGCATCCACATCCACACCAAACGCACACAGAATTTCTTTGGCCATCGTTGTTCTCCCACGGGTTAATCAGATCGGCTTCGCGCTGTACGGCACGCGGGCCGGTTTCAAAATTCACAGGTTGTTCAAGGGGCTGCGATCAGTGCTTCCACGGCCAGCGCTGCGCGTAGCAACCGTGCGTCTTCCCCCGCCGGAGCGCTAAGCAACACTGCGGTGGGCAGGCCCGAGGCATCACTGCCGCTGGGCAGCGACACGCCGGGCATGTTCAGCAGGCTGCCTGGCATGGTCAGGCGCAGCGTGGCGAGGTTGGTTTGAATGAACAGCTCTTCGTCGTTCAACAGGGGCACGAGCGGCGGCGCCACATGAGCAACAGTTGGAGTAATCAGCAGCGCGCCATCGAGTTCGAGGGTCAATTGCTCCTGCAAACGTTCGCGCGCGGCGTACAGATTGACCAGCAGGCTGGCGGGCATGTGCCGTGCGGCCTCCAGACGCTTGCGCACTCTGGGGTCGAGCTGGCTGGCGGCGTCGCTGTCGAGCAACGGCTGATGCAGCGCGAATGCCTCGGCTGCACCAAGCCAGCCCTGTTGCTGGGTTAACAGCAACGTGGCCTGAAATGCCTGGCAAGGCTTGACCTCGATCAGCGCACCGCTTGCACGCAAGGCTTCAACAGCACGCAACAGGTTGTCGCGAACGGCCGGCGTGACGCGTTCGTCTTCCAGCACCGCCTGATCGAGCAGGAAACGTTGACCGGCCAGGCTGCGTGGTATCAACGATGAAGGTTTGCTGCGCGCACAGAGCAGATCGTCGATCACTAGAGCGTCGCGCACACTGCGGGTCAGTGGCCCGACGCTGTCCAGCGTCAGCGCCAGCGGGAAAACGCCGTCGCGGCTATAGCGGCGGCTGGTGCTGCGAAACCCCACCAGACCGTTGAGCGCTGCCGGCACACGAATAGAACCGGCGGTATCGGTGCCCATGGCGATCGGTACGGTTCTGTTGGCGACGGCGACTGCCGAACCCGAAGACGAACCGCCAGGAATACGTGGCGAGCCGTCGCTGTTGGGGTTGATCGGCGTACCGAAATGCGGGTTCAGGCCCAGCCCTGAATAAGCGAATTCACTGAGATTGGTCTTGCCCAGGCTGACCATCCCGGACCGTGCCAGCAGCCCGACACTCGGCGCATCCAGCAGCGCGGGGGACAGGTTGTTGCGCACCGCAGCACCGGCGGTTGTGACGCTGCCTGCCACGTCGAAAAGATCCTTCCAGGCGATGGGCACGCCGTCGAAGGGGCTCAATGGCTGCCCTTGCTGCCAGCGGGCCGCAGACGCTTCGGCTTCCCTGCGTGCCCGTTCGATACTCATGGAAATGAACACATGATCGGCGCGTGCCGCCTGTTGCAGCGCCTTGTCCAGAGCCTGCACAGGGTCACTGCGCCCTTGGGCAAAATCCTCGGCCAGTGCGCAGGCATCACCGGTAACGCTGTGACTCCCGGTATCGGTCATGGACATCACACCCTCAAAAATGTACTTATTAATAAAATGTACATTTAAAAAAGGCAGATTCCATGCCAATCTGCATGTCGCGACGCCCTGACCCGATCAAGCTGACGGCCCTTTCGCGCTGGAAACGCCGTACTAGAAACCTTTCTGCAAAGGCATCAATCAGTTGCGATAAGGCGTCGTGGGCGAACAGGATCGTCATAAAGAAATAATGTATCTTTTACAAAAGGTACATTTCAGTGCAAAAAAGTAACGGTGGCCCCATGAGCGAGCATCAGGACGTGGCCCAGGGTGACAACGGCGCATCTGTGCGAGAATTGCCCGTCAACCGCCAGAAGTGTATGAAACCGATGTCAGAAGAGGACACGCGCACCGCGTCGCGTTACGCCACGATCCGTGAGGTGTTGCGTAACGCAATCGTCTCGGGTGCGGCTGCCAATGGACTGGTGCTGCTTGAAGCACCGTTGGCAGAACTGTTCGGCACCAGCCGGGTGCCGGTGCGCAAGGCGCTCAATCTGCTGCATGAAGAAGGCTTGATCAGCCGTTTCGATGGCCGGGGTTACCTGGTCAATCCTGACGCCGGGGAAGTCGAGCCGTTGCGGTTGAGCCTGAGCCACAAGCAGTTCGGGCTGGACAGCAGCGAAGAGCTGGTCGACACCCGCCCACTCGGCGAACGTATTCATGACGAGATCGGCGCGGCGCTGTCGGCCTGTATCGCCTTTGGTCATTATCGGCTGGATGAACAAAGCGCCGCGCAGCACTACGGAGTGAGCCGCGCAGTGGTTCGTGAGGCGCTGATGCGTCTGCGGGATCGCGGCCTGGTGGAAAAAGAGCCTTACTCGCAATGGCTGGCGGGGCCGTTGACGGCCCGGGAAATCACCGAAGACTACGAACTGCGCGCCTGCCTTGAGCCCGAAGCCCTGCGCCAGACCGCGCCGCAGCTGAGTCGCGAAACTCTGGAGGCCATGCTGGCCAGAGTCATTCAGGCGCAAAATGCCGAACAGTGCAGCCTGGAGGAAATAGAGCGCCTTGAGGACGACCTGCATCAGCAGTGTCTGAGCGGCCTGCAAAACCGCAAGATCGCTACTCTGATCAGTCAGGCGCAGAGCCCGATGATCATCAACCGGATTTTCTACCGGTTGCTGGAAATTGGCGCGGATGAAGCGATGCTGGCCGAGCACCGGCTGATCATTGAGTTGCTGCTGCACGGTGCTTTCGACGCCGCGGCCTTGAACCTCAAGGAGCACCTGCAACGCGCCCGACAGCGCATGCTCCAGCGCCTGAAAGTGCTATCGGTACTGCCGGAGCAGGAAGTGCCGGGGTACCTGACGCGGTTGAGTTGAGATGGGGCAAAGTTGGAGTTAACGCGACAGAGACTATCGTTACCACGCTCCAGCGTGGCAACGCAGTTCTGGACGCTCTGTGTCCGATCCTGAACACGCGGCGCGGCGTCGATTTGTGACGCGGAGCGTCACGAACGGCATGCCAACGCGGAGCATTGGCACGATAGTGTTCTCGCGCAAGTGCTCTCCCTGAAGATTATCGTTCCGCACGCTCCAGCGTGGGAACGCTGTTCTGGATGCTCGGCGTCCAATCCGGAGCGCGCGGCGCGACGGCGATTTGTGACGCTGAGCGTCACCAACGGCATGCCAACGCGGAGCATTGGCACGATAGTGTTCTCGCGTAAGCGCTCTCCCTGAAGATTATCGTTCCGCACGCTCCAGCGTGGGAACGCCGTTCTGGACGCGGAGCGTTGGCACGATAGTCAGAGTGCATTTAAAGATTACTTGCCAACCACGTCGCCACGCATTGGCGCCAACCGGGCGATCAAACGGTTCTGGACCGGAACCGGGACGTTCTCGGTGTCCATCGCTGCGATCAGGTTTTCAACCAGCGCGTTGAAATCGCTGGGGGTAAGGTTCTGGCCCTTGTGCGACTCGGCCATGCTGTCACCGGTGTAGCGGCACGGGCCGCCCGCTTCGACACAGAGTTGCTCGACCAGTTTGTCGCGCAGACGCACGATGTCGACTTTCTTGAAGTGCTCGACAATCCGGTCATCCCTGGCCACGTTCATGAGCATGCCTTCGACGATGCGCTGGATGCCGGCACGCTGGCCAAGGTCTCGATAAAGACTGTCATCCTTGGGGGGCTGTTGCTGTTGGGCGCAACCGGCCAGCACCGTCAGCATCAGACAGATCAGCAAGCGTCTCATCAGAAACTCCCCTGCACAGACAGATAAGTGCCGTTCTGGTTATCCAGCGTGGCGATTTCGCCCAGACGGGCGTAGGCCAATACAACGGACAGATGCTTGTTGGGGAAATAACCGAGAAACACATCTGCCCAGTCGCTCTCGCCAGCAAACGAAAGATTATCCGGCTTTTCGCGATATTCGACGCCAAGCGCCCAGCGCGGATTGAACAGCACCGCTACCGAGCCCTCCTTGAGCAGACTGCGACTGTCACGCCGGTCCCCGCCAAACCCTAGCAGACCGGTTTCGTTGGCGCGGCTATAACGCATGCCACCGTTGACCACGACGTTGTAGCCAAACGCCGCGCCCATGAACAGCCGACTGGCCGTCAGATACCCTTCGACATCCGAATCACGCTTGGCCCCCACCAGACTCGGGATCAGGAAATCGTTCTGATGCTTGTACTGCACGCCCAGGGAAACCTGCGGCAGGCTTTCATAGATCAGGTCGCCGAACAGGCGCACTTTGACGCCGAACACGTCCTGGCTGAGGTTGTCGTCCGGCAGGCTGAGCCTGTGCTGCAGGTTGCTGATATCGAAACGTTGGTGAGCATAGGAAAACTCGACGCGGTTGCCATAGGCGACGGCGAGGCCTGCCACATCAAGGTTGTAGTCCGGCAGATTGATGTGCGTGGCGAAGGCTGTCGCCCCCCACTCGCCTTGCTCGCTGTAACCGGTGATCACCGCCCATGGGGTGATACCGCCACCGGCGCTGCCCTCAATACTGGTTGCGCCACCCGTGGCGATAAGTCGGCCGTTGTCGCCCAGCGCGAGCGTCGGGGCAACCCCTGCCACACCCGCCAAAAGATAACCCAACAGTAATGATGTCTTGTAGGACATGGATTAATTCACCATAAGACTGGGTGATGCCTGATACGTAGCAATCCATGCCTCGAATGCTGACGCCGTCAGCGGCCGACTGATCAGGTAACCCTGGGCCGTATCGCAATGCCAACGCCGGAGCAGGTCCAGACTGTGTTGGTACTCGACACCCTCTGCCACCACCTTGAGTCCGAGGTTATGGCTCATTTCGATGGTCGACCGCACGATCACCGCGTCTTCGCTGGTTTCATCCAGGTTGCGCACGAAAGACTGGTCGATTTTCAACTCCTGCACTGGCAGACGCTTCAAGTGGGCCAGTGACGAGTAACCGGTGCCGAAGTCATCGACCGACAGGCTGATACCGCAGTCGCGTAGACGATGCAGAACCACCAGGGCTTTCTCCGGCTCGCTCATGACCGCGCTCTCGGTTATCTCGAATACCAGTTGTTCGGCAGGCACCGCGTATTGCTTGAGCAGTTTCATGACATAACCGGCCAGATCGTCGCCCAGCAGGTCGTCGGCGGAAATGTTGACCGATACCTGCAGCACCAGACCGCGCTGGCGCCATTCGGCCAACTGACGCATTGCCTCTTCGATAACCCAGTTGGTCAGCAGGTTGATACTGCCGGTGCGCTCGGCGAGCACAATGAATTCGGCTGGCGAAACATTGCCAAAGCGCGGGTGAGTCCAGCGCAGCAGGGCTTCGGCCTGACGAACATAGCCCTGACGGATATCCAGTTTGGGTTGGTAATGGAGCATCAGTTCGCCATTCTGCGGAGCCTTGCGCAGGTCGCGGATCAGACATATCTGACGCTGGTGAGCGAGGTCACGTCCGTCCTGGTAGATCTGCAGGCGACCGGGAATGAACGCTGCGTCCTTGCGTGCAATCGCCGCACGGTTGACCAGTTCCTGAGCCGAATCACCGTGTTCCGGATAAACCGTGATGCCTATGCAGCACTCAAGCATCAGATCATGGTTGTCGATACGTTGCGGCTCGCTGAGCAAGCGCTGCACGGCGTCGGCCATGCCCACCGCGCCGTCACTGGCAGTGTTGTCCAGCAACAGCAAGAACTCGTTGGCACTCAGCCGTGCCACCGTGTCGCCAGACCGCAAATTGCCCTGCAAACGCTGCCCCAACTGGCGTAACAGTTGCTCAACGCCTTCGGCACCCGCACTTTCGTTGATCGTGGCCAGGTTCTCGATGCCTAGGTACAGCAAGGCGACCGTGCGATTTGCCGCAATCAAACTGCCAAGACGTTCCATCACCAACGCTCGATTGGGCAGGCCGGTCAGGTTGTCGTGCAGAGCGTTGTGAGCCAACTGGCCTTCGCGCACGGCGATACCCTGTTGCATGGTGTTGATCGCGTCGGCGAGCATGCCCAATTCGTCACTGCGCACCAGGGTTACCGGCGTTTTATAGTCGCCATCGCCAATACGTTTGGCCGCAATAGCCAACTCCTGCACCGGCAGCGACACGCTGCGGGCCAGCGCCAGCGTACCAAGCAGCGACGCCAGCAATGCGATCATGGAAATCCAGAAAATCTTTTCATTCAGCGGTGCAAACGCTTGATAAGCCTTGTCCAGCGGGCTCTGCAACAGCGCGATCACTTGTCCGTCGTCGCCATTGCTGCTTTTGGCCAGCATCAGCGTTTGACTGAGAAAGTTGAGGTTCGCTTGCTCGGTCAGCAGCATCTGCCCTTCAGAGGAACTGCGCATCAGCTCGATCAGACCAGCGTACAAGGCTTTCGGCTGGGTGCTGATCAGTTCCCCGGACTGGCCGTTTTCCACCGTGAGAAACGACACTTCCAGCCCACTGAGAGAACGCAGCTCTTCGGCAATGCCACTGTCGATGGTGAAGCCCATCACTACGCGGCCTATCGGCAACGGCGCAAGCACGGTACTTTCCACCAGCAAATGAGGTATTCCGCCACCCGGAATAATAAGCACTGACTGACCGGCAAGCTTGGCGTTGCGCAACGCCTGGTCATAGACAAACCTGGACCCCTCCGGCACCGCTGTCTCGGTACTGGCAACCACCACGCCATCCATGCCCAGCAGGAACATATCGCTGGCGTTGATGCGTTTGCCATGATTGAGCAGTACCGATCGAATGGTCGATGAATCGGCACTCGCTACAGCATCACGAAACCCGAAGTCGGCCGCCAACAGTTGCACGGCGTCACGCAGACGCTTGCCGCGCAGATCAATCAGCCGCTCGAACACACGGCTACCCACTTCCAGCTGCGCCTGGGCCTGAGTGCGCACCGCGTCGTCGGTCGCAACCTTGACGGCGAGATAGACCGCACTCACGACAATCAGCAACAGGACAATCAGAACCCCGGCAATGCGTGCCTGAAAGCTGGCTCTAAATTTCATTCATGTGCGGCCTTGTGAAAAGCGTCGCCGAAACCGCCGGGGGCCGGCTTGCCGGGTTTATCCTCGGCCTTCACTTCGACCGCGAGGTTGAAACGCTGGGTGAGGCCCGATGCGGGCACATCGAATTCACCGCCCGATACAGGCTGCATGTCTTCAATTTGCGGATGCCAGAGCGTGGCAGCGTAGTGTCCGGCTGGCACCTGATCGAGTTTGAGCAGGCCATTGCTGTCCGTCACGCCGAACCAGGGTTCGTCCGTGACATAGATGTAGCCGACCATCCAGTCATGGATGTTGCAGCCCAGCACTACCACACCAGGCTTGTCGAACAACAGCGGTTCCGAGGGGGTGCCTTCGTAAAGTCGCAACTCGAAACGCTTGGCCGGGGAAAAGGAATAAACCTGATGGCGGATGTTGTCGCTGTTGGGAAACTTGACCTGCGTGCCGGTATGTACAGCCAGCACATGGGGTGCAAACTCCTGGTCGCGCTGGTCCATGGCAGCCTTGAGCACAGCGGGCGACGGATCAGCCGGGCCTTTGAGCGTCACGACTGCATCTGCAAGGGGCTTGCCCTGCTTGTCGAATACCTGTGCGGTAAAGGCAGAAGCCGATGCATTAGCAGCCGATGCCATCCATAGTCCAGCCAGTAATGCCGAAATAAATACGTTGGTCATACCTGATTCAACCCATAACGGCAGCGCCGTAAATGAAATAAGCCAGCGCTGGCCAGCACGGACTGGACCAACAACTAATAAATGACAGTTTTGCACACGCTTTACAGACTATCGACCAAGACTATTGAAACCTGAGGGCTGCTGCCCCATCTAAGAAGCATGTTCAACTTCTCAGGTGCCCCATGAGCGACCAGCAGACAGACTCGCCAGATTTGCCCGATGACGCAGACGAGCACAACGTGTCTCTGAGTTCCGACAGCACCTCGCTTGCCTTGCCCGGCCAGAACCTGCCCGACAAGGTTTACATCATCCCGATCCACAACCGTCCGTTCTTTCCGGCGCAGGTCTTGCCGGTTATCGTCAATGAAGAACCGTGGGCCGAAACGCTGGAACTGGTCAGCAAGTCCGAGCACCATTCGCTGGCGTTGTTCTTTATGGACACTCCTCAGGAAGACCCGCGCCACTTCAAGACCGATGCGCTTCCCGAGTACGGCACTCTGGTCAAGGTTCACCACGCCAGCCGCGAAAATGGCCGGTTGCAGTTTGTGGCGCAAGGCTTGAGCCGTGTGCGCATTCGTACCTGGCTCAAGCATTACCGCCCACCGTATCTGGTGGAAGTTGAATACCCGCAGCAACCCAACGATCCGACCGACGAGGTGAAGGCTTACGGCATGGCTTTGATCAACGCGATCAAAGAGCTGCTGCCGCTCAACCCGCTGTACAGCGAAGAGCTGAAGAATTACCTCAACCGCTTCAGCCCCAATGATCCTTCGCCGCTCACCGACTTCGCCGCGGCCCTTACCTCGGCCACCGGCGTCGAGCTGCAAGAGGTACTCGACTGCGTGCCGATGCTCAGGCGCATGGAGAAAGTCCTGCCGATGCTGCGCAAGGAAGTCGAGGTCGCCCGCCTGCAGAAGGAAATTTCTGCCGAGGTCAATCGCAAGATCGGCGAGCATCAGCGTCAGTTCTTCCTCAAGGAGCAGCTCAAGGTTATTCAGCAGGAGCTGGGGCTGAGCAAGGACGACCGTAGTGCCGACATCGAACAGTTCGAACAGCGACTGGAAGGCAAGACCCTGCCACCGCAGGCGCGCAAGAAGTTCGACGAAGAAATAGGCAAGCTCAAGGTGCTGGAAACCGGCTCGCCGGAATACGCCGTGACACGTAATTATCTGGACTGGACCAGTTCGTTGCCGTGGGGTGTCTACGGCGAAGACAAGCTGGACCTCAAGCACGCTCGTAAAGTGCTCGATCAACACCATGCCGGCCTGGATGACATCAAGGCGCGCATTCTCGAGTTTCTTGCAGTGGGTGCCTATAAAGGCGAGATCAGCGGCTCGATCGTCCTGCTGGTGGGCCCACCGGGTGTCGGCAAGACCAGCGTCGGGCGCTCGATTGCCGAGTCGCTGGGGCGACCATTCTATCGACTGAGCGTGGGCGGCATGCGCGACGAGGCCGAAATCAAGGGCCACCGCCGTACCTACATCGGCGCCCAGCCAGGCAAGCTGGTGCAGGCGCTGAAGGATGTAGAAGTCATGAACCCGGTCATCATGCTCGATGAAATCGACAAGATGGGCCAAAGCTACCAGGGCGACCCGGCGTCTGCGCTGCTGGAAACCCTGGACCCGGAACAGAACGTCGAATTCCTCGATCACTACCTGGACCTGCGTCTGGACCTTTCCAAAGTCCTGTTCGTGTGCACCGCCAACACCCTGGACTCAATCCCCGGCCCGCTCCTTGACCGCATGGAAGTGATTCGCCTGTCCGGCTATATCACTGAAGAGAAGCTTGCGATTGCCAAACGCCACCTGTGGCCAAAGCAATTGGAGAAAGCCGGTGTTGCCAAAAGCAAGCTGAGCATCAGCGACAGCGCCCTGCGCGCCGTCATCGAAGGCTACGCTCGCGAAGCCGGTGTGCGGCATCTGGAAAAACAACTGGGCAAGCTGGTGCGCAAAGCGGTGGTCAAACTGCTGGATACGCCTGACTCGGTGATCAAGATCGGCCCGAAAGACCTTGAAGCGTCATTGGGCATGCCGGTGTTTCGCAGCGAACAGGTGCTGTCGGGCACCGGTGTGATCACAGGCCTGGCCTGGACCAGTATGGGCGGCGCGACGTTACCGATTGAAGCAACGCGCATTCACACCCTGAATCGCGGCTTCAAACTGACCGGGCAACTGGGCGATGTCATGAAAGAGTCGGCTGAAATTGCCTACAGCTACGTCAGCGCCAACCTGTCGAAGTTTGGCGGCGACGCGAAGTTCTTCGATGAGGCGTTTGTACACGTACACGTTCCCGAAGGTGCAACCCCGAAAGATGGCCCTAGCGCGGGCGTTACCATGGCCAGTGCCCTGCTGTCCCTGGCGCGTAACCAGCCGCCGAAAAAAGGCGTGGCCATGACCGGCGAACTGACGCTGACGGGGCACGTATTGCCTATCGGCGGGGTGCGCGAGAAAGTCATTGCCGCGCGACGTCAGAAGATTCACGAACTGATCCTTCCGGAACCTAACCGTGGCAACTTCGAAGAACTGCCGGACTATCTCAAGGAAGGCATCACCGTTCACTTTGCCAAACGCTTTGCAGATGTGGTGAAGGTGTTGTTTTAAAGATTGATGCGGGGGCACGTCTCACACTGACTCGCTCCCGCGCCCTTCGGGCAGAATCAAAAGCGGACGTGTGTTTAACGCTGAATGATCTGACCCACAATGGGGCTTCTGCCCGCAGGGCGTGGGAGCGGACTTGTCCGCAAAGAGGATGCTTCAGACGACGTATTTTCGGCGATCATAGTGGCTCTTTCGCGGACATGCCCGCTCCCACGGCTTTGACTATCTGATCTGATCAACTGATTCCGATCCTGAGCGGTATACCTGCCGTACTCCCCCCTAAAACCCTGATCGGTTATCCTTGCGTCTCGTCTCGCAAAACCGGAACTTGCCATGACCCCTGCCCGCTTCCTTGCACCGTTGAGCCTTGCGCTGCTGACGGCGTGTGCGCAAACACCGAAAAACATCGTGTCCATCGAGGCTGAAAACGACTGCCCACTGACGCTCCAGAGCGGACAGACGCTGATCCTCACCCTGCCCAGCAACCCGACAACCGGCTTTCGCTGGCTGACCCAAAACCCGGCGCAGAACATCCTGCGCAGCCTCGGGCCGGAGGTGTATGCCAACGCCGAGAGCAAGGAGATGGTCGGCAGCGGCGGGCAGTCAGTCTGGCGCTACAAGGCAACCGACGCAGGGACCGGGCGACTGGTGATGACCTACCAGCAGCCGTGGGCTCCGGAAGTGGCGCCGGAGCAGACTTTCGAATGCGCAATCACGGTGAACTGACCGTTTGCCCGCGGCTTGTCCGAAGGCACGCGCTGCACCATGCATCACGGCGACAACTTGGCTAGAATGCCCGCTTTTCAAAGCCTTCGCCGGAACCGCCGTGAGCAAAGAAACCGACCGCATTTTCGCCCAGCCACTGGCCCAGGTGCCTGACTTCGCCTTCAACGAAGACGTGGTGCGGGTCTTCCCGGACATGATCAAACGCTCGGTGCCCGGCTATCCGACGATTGTCGAAAACCTCGGCGTACTTGCCGCGCAGTTCGCCCAGCCGGATACCGTACTTTACGACCTTGGCAGTTCGCTGGGTGCCGTGACTCAAGCCTTGCGTCGCCATGTACGCAGCGAAGGCTGTGAAGTCATTGCGATAGATAACTCCAGTGCGATGGTCGAGCGCTGCCGTGAGTACCTCAATGCGCAGAACTCCATGTTTCAGGAGCTGTTGCCGGTGCAGGTCATCGAAGGTGACATTCTGGCGCTGGAGTTCAAGTCCGCGTCGGTGGTCGCGCTTAACTTCACCCTGCAATTCATCGCCCCCGAGCAGCGCCTGACATTGCTCGGGCGCATTCGTGATGCGCTGGTGCCAGGCGGCGCGTTGATCCTTTCGGAGAAACTGCGTTTTGATGACGAACAGGAGCATGCGCTGCTGACGGATCTGCACATCGCTTTCAAGCGCGCCAACGGCTACAGCGATCTGGAAATTGCCCAGAAGCGCAGTGCCATCGAAAACGTGATGAAGCCCGACAGCCTGGAAGAACATCGCCAACGTCTGCTCGCCGCCGGTTTTTCCAAGGTGGTGCCCTGGTTTCAATGCCTTAACTTCACCTCGTTGATTGCCCTGCCATGATTGATCTCGCTCCTCTTGTCCGCCGTCTGGCGGGAACCCCTCTGGCTGATTGGGCAAACGGCTTGCAAGCCCAGCTTGATACGAAAATGGCCAAGGGTCATGGTGACTTGCAGCGCTGGCAAAGTGCGCTGGATGCGCTTCCAGACCTGCAACCCGAGCGAATCGATCTGCTCGATAGCTTTACCCTGCAAGCCGAGTGCAACGGCGAAACCCGAACCGTGCTGCGCAAGGCGTTATTAGGCCTGTCGCCTTGGCGCAAAGGGCCGTTCAATGTGTTCGGCGTACATATCGACACCGAATGGCGCTCGGACTGGAAGTGGTCACGGGTATCGCCGCATCTGGACCTGAAGGGCAAACGGGTTCTGGATGTTGGTTGCGGCAACGGCTATTACCAGTGGCGCATGCTCGGTGCCGGGGCTGACAGCGTGATTGGTGTTGACCCCAACTGGCTGTTCTTCTGCCAGTTTCAGGCCATGCAGCGCTACCTGCCTGACCTTCCTGCCTGGCATCTGCCCTTCGCACTTGAGGACTTGCCAGCCAACCTGGAAGGCTTCGATACGGTGTTCTCAATGGGTGTTCTGTATCACCGCAAATCGCCCATAGATCATTTGCTGGCGTTGAAAGATTGCCTGGTAAAAGGCGGCGAGCTGGTGATGGAAACTCTGGTAGTGCCGGGCGATGTTCATCAGGTGCTGGTGCCGGAAGACCGTTACGCACAGATGCGCAACGTCTGGTTCCTGCCGTCGGTCCCCGCGCTGGAGCTGTGGATGCGCCGCGCAGGCTTCACCGATGTGCGCTGCGTCGACGTCAGCCATACGACGATCGAGGAACAGCGCAGCACCGAATGGATGCGCTTCCAGTCACTGAGCGACTATCTGGACCCTGCCGATCACAGCAAGACCGTCGAAGGCTTGCCTGCGCCGATGCGCGCTGTGATTGTGGGGCGCAAGCCCTGAGGGATTAGTTATCTGGCCGCCGCCACGATCAACGCTTTCATCTCGGCCACTGCCGACTTGAAGCCGACGAACAGAGCATGAGCCACCAGCGCGTGGCCGATGTTCAGTTCGTTGATGCCCTTGATCGCTGCGACCGCTTCGACGTTGTGATAATGCAGGCCGTGACCGGCGTTGACGATCAGGCCCTGGGCGAGACCAAATGCTACGCCGTCGGCGACCCGCTGCAGTTCTTCGGCGACTTCAGTCGGGGTCTGAGCATCGGCATAGCGACCGGTATGCAGTTCAATGGCTGGCGCACCGACGCGCTTTGAAGCGGCGATCTGGCGCTCATCGGCGTCGATAAACAACGAGACCTCGCAGCCGATTTTCGCCAGCCGCTCGACCGCTGCCTTGATCCGCGCTTCCTGGCCCGCGACGTCCAGCCCGCCTTCGGTAGTCAGCTCCTGACGTGTCTCCGGCACCAGGCAGATATGCGCAGGACGAATGCGCTCGGCAAATGCGAGCATTTCCTCGGTCACGCCCATCTCGAAGTTCATGCGAGTCTGCAGCACGTCCTTGAGCAGCAGGACGTCGCGCTCCTGAATATGCCGACGGTCTTCACGCAGGTGAACGGTGATGCCGTCGGCACCTGCCTCTTCGGCGTCCAGGGCAGCCTTGACCGGGTCCGGGTAGCGCGTGCCACGGGCCTGACGCAAGGTGGCTACATGGTCGATGTTCACGCCGAGAAGGATGCGAGTGCTTTGGGTCACGGTTGTCTCCAGAAAAATGGGCGAGCTGGTCGAAGCAGGCTGTAGAGAATAAAGCCTGATCAAGGCTTGCGAAACAGTTCACGACTGACAAGTGGGCGGCCGCCCAGATGCACAGCCAGCGCCTGACGCATCAGACGCTTGGCAGCAGACAACGCACCGGGGACGCTCCAGTCCGCCTCGGACATGGCCAGCAATTCTGCGCCTTGAAACAGGCCGGGCTGAAGCAGGTAAACACGCTCAAGCCCGGCATCCACTTGCAGGCGGTACATGCCATCAATTGCCAGCGGCTCGCCGTTGATGTCGGCGTCCATGGCAAAGCCGTAGCCCAGATCATCCAGCAACCGCCATTCGAACGAACGCAGCAACGGTTCCAGCGGACGGCCCAGTGCGAGGGCCAGCAATGTGGCGGCGTAATGTTCGAATACAGCTGGATGCGGATCTTCGGCAGGCAACAGGCGAATCAGCAGTTCGTTGAGGTACATGCCGCTGAACAGCGCCTCGCCGGTCATCCAGGTAGCAACGCCTGCGCTTTCCATGCGGCCGACATTCTTTAGTTCGCCACGCCCTCGAAACTCGACTTCAAGGGGCACGAACGGACGCGCCAGCGAGCCTGCCTTGCCTTTGGCACTGCGCAGCACGGCACGTAGCCGCCCTTGGGGCGTGAGGAAATCGACCAGCGCGCTGTTTTCGCGATACGCACGGCTGTGGAGCACATAAGCAGGTTGGCCGGTGGGCGCGCTCATCAGGCTGGCTCGAAAGAGAAGTGTTCGCCCAACCGCAGACGGGTCAGGCGAAAGGGCAGCTTAGAGGTCGCCGTAGCCGAGCGAGCGAAGGGCGCGCTCGTCATCGGACCAGCCACCTTTGACCTTGACCCACAGGTTAAGCATGACTTTGGAGTCGAACAGCAGCTCCATGTCGCGACGCGCATCACTGCCGATGCGCTTGATACGGTCGCCCTTGTCGCCAATAATGATTCTCTTCTGCCCGTCACGCTCGACAAGAATCAGCGCATGGATATGCAGGGTGCGGCCCTGCTGCTTGAACTCTTCGATCTCGACGGTGATCTGGTATGGAAGCTCGGCACCCAACTGACGCATGATCTTCTCGCGAACCAGCTCGGCAGCCAGAAAGCGGCTGCTGCGATCAGTGATCTGATCTTCCGGGAAGAAGTGATCATTCTCGGGCAGGTGCGAGGCAATCAGGCTTTCCAGCGCTTCCAGGTTGTGGCCATGCTGCGCGGAGATAGGCACGATGGACGCATTCGGCAGTTGGCCTTGCAGCCACTCCAGGTGCGGCATCAGATCGCTCTTGTCTTCAATGCGATCGGTTTTGTTGATCGCCAGAATGACCGGGCCTTGCACGTACTGAACACGCTCCAGAACCATCTGGTCTTCGTCGGTCCAGCGGGTGCGATCCACGACGAAGATCACCACGTCGACGTCTTTCAACGCAGCCGAAGCAGTCTTGTTCATGTAGCGGTTGAGCGCTTTCTCGCCATTCTTGTGCATGCCGGGAGTGTCGACATAGATCGCCTGCACGGCACCCTCGGTCTTGATCCCGAGCATGTTGTGACGCGTGGTCTGCGGCTTGCGCGAGGTGATCGCCAGCTTTTGACCCAGAATATGGTTGAGCAGCGTGGACTTGCCTACGTTGGGACGGCCGACAATGGCAACATAGCCACAGCGTGTTGCGGTTGTATCATTCATGACCGTTCTCCACGCCCAGGGCAATAAGTGCTGCTGCTGCGGCTACCTGTTCGGCAATCCGGCGGCTGACACCCTGTCCTCGGCTTTTTTCATTCAATAGGTTGATCTCGCATTCGACGAAAAACGTCCGGCAATGCGGTTCACCCTGGATATCCACCACCTCGTAACGCGGCAGTTCGCAGGCCCGCGACTGGAGAAATTCCTGCAGTCGGGTCTTGGGGTCCTTGTTGGTGTCTACCAGCGTCAGGCTGTCGAACTCGGTTGTCAGCCAGGCCAGAACGCGCTCGCGCGCAGCCTCCATGCCAGCGTCCAGATAGATCGCCCCGATCAGCGCTTCAAGGGCGTCGGCGAGA
Source organism: Pseudomonas sp. Pme6b (assembly GCF_058129925.1). NCBI lineage: Bacteria > Pseudomonadati > Pseudomonadota > Gammaproteobacteria > Pseudomonadales > Pseudomonadaceae > Pseudomonas > Pseudomonas sp. Pme6b. Next base: position 1,607,410 of record NZ_CM176704.1, on the reverse strand, counting down.
ATCGACTCGCGACGGAAACCACCGCTTTTCAGCTCGCCGGAACCCAGGCGAAGGTACTCGCCCAGATCGAAACCACGGGCCAGCAACGCAAGGGTTTCACCCTTCACCAGGCGCGCACGCAAGCGCGACAGCTGGCCTTCGCGGGCCTGAGGGAAGCGTTCGAACAACGCCTCACCCGCCACGAAGTTGAGAATGGCATCACCGAGAAATTCCAGACGCTCGTTGTTGCGACCGGCAAAACTGCGATGGGTCAGGGCCAGGACCATCAGTTCCTGATCCTTGAAGGTATAGCCGAGCTGACGCTCAAGGCGGCTCAAGGATACGCTCACGGTTTACCCACACTGAATTGCTTGTCGAACTTCATCACCAGATCGATGTTCTGGAACCACGGTTCACGCTGCTCATAGTTCAAATGAGCTTTGAACGCATTGTTCTCCACCGTCACTTTCAACGCCTTGTTCAAATCTATATCCCGAATGCTGTTGACCTGCATGTTCTTACCGACATAACCGTAGAAATCGTCGACCGTGGTAATGTCCAGGGCCTGATTGGTGTCGACCGTTTCGATGATTTTCTTCATCGTCATGTAGTCGAGGTAATGCGGGACCAGCTTGAAGGCCGTGCTCGTCGCGAACGCGACAAGCGCCAGCACCAACAGCCATCCCACTAGCGAAAAACCTTTTTGAGAAGTAGAGAACGTCATGTTCGACTTCAACCTCGAGAGTTCACTGCCTGCCCGACCGGGTCGACTCAGGGTTCAGAGGCGTTTCCAGTCAGCCCAAATGACATACGGCGCTGCTCCAGGCAGCGCCGCATCGATTACTTGATCAACCCTACGCGTGCAAAATTAGGGAAGTGGCTCAATTTCGGTTCCGGCCAGCTCATCCAGACGGCGAACGCCTTGCCTACGATGTTCTTGTCCGGGACCATGCCCAGTTCGTCCTTGGGAATATTGGGATCATCCCAGTAACGGCTGTCATTCGAGTTGTCGCGGTTGTCGCCCATCATGAAGTAGTGCGCAGCAGGCACTGTCCATTCACTGTCAGGCGGCGCGCGGTATCGGCTCATTTCCTGACGGATCTGATGTTCGACTGCGCCCAGTTGTTCTTCGTACAGTTCTGCACTGCCCAGTGTACCGGGCTCGGTGCCGATCAGTTTCTTGGCAACCAGCTCACCGTTGATGAACAACCGCTTGTCGCTGGTATAGCGAATGCGATCACCCGGCAGACCGACGACACGCTTGATGTAGTTGACGCTTGGGTCGCTTGGGTAGCGGAACACCATCACATCGCCACGCTGCGGATCACCGAGCTGGATGACCTTCTGATCCAGTACCGGCAGGCGGATGCCATACGCGAACTTGTTGACCAGAATGAAATCACCCACATCCAGCGTCGGCTTCATGGAGCCCGAAGGAATCTGGAACGGCTCTACCAGAAACGCACGAAGCACCAGCACGATAAACAACACCGGAAAGAACGATTTGCCGTACTCAACCAGCAAAGGCTCTTTGTTCAAGCGCTCTACGACAGCAATGTCAGGTTCGCCGACGCTTCCCTGATAGTTCGAAATGGCAGCCCGGCGACGAGGCGCCAGGATGACCAGATCAATCAGTGCAAGCACGCCACAGACGAACACAGCGATGACCAACAACAGCGGAAAATTTAGTGACATAGGACCTGACTATTCCAACCTGAGCACTGCGAGGAAGGCTTCCTGTGGAATTTCCACGTTACCGACCTGCTTCATGCGTTTCTTACCGGCCTTTTGCTTCTCCAGCAATTTACGCTTGCGGCTGACGTCGCCGCCGTAGCATTTGGCCAGTACGTTCTTTCTAAGCGCCTTGACGGTTGTCCGGGCCACGATCTGACCGCCAATGGCGGCCTGAATTGCCACGTCGAACATTTGTCGAGGGATCAGCTCTTTCATCTTCTCGGTCAACGCACGCCCTTTGTAATGAGCGTTGTCGCGGTGAACGATCAATGCCAGGGCATCGACCTTCTCGGCGTTGATCAGAACGTCGAGCTTGACCAGGTTGGCCGACTGGTAACGATCAAAATGATAATCCAGCGAAGCATAACCGCGGCTGACAGACTTGAGACGATCGAAGAAGTCCAGAACCACTTCGTTCATCGGCAAATCGTAGCTCACCTGAACCTGGGTGCCGAGGAACAGCATGTCGTGCTGTACGCCACGTTTTTCGATGCACAACGTAATGACGTTGCCCAGGTGCTCCTGCGGCACAAGAATATTTGCGCGAACGATAGGCTCGCGCATGTCTTCGATGGACGACAGGTCAGGCAGTTTGGACGGGTTATCGACATAAATTGTTTCGCCGGTCTTCAGCAACAGCTCGAAGATTACGGTTGGCGCAGTGGTGATCAGGTCGAGATTGTATTCACGCTCAAGACGCTCCTGGATGATCTCCATGTGGAGCATGCCGAGGAAGCCACAACGGAAGCCGAAGCCCAGTGCATCGGAGCTTTCAGGCAGGTATTGCAGCGAAGAGTCATTCAGCGTCAGTTTTTGCAGGGCTTCACGGAAGTCTTCGAAATCGTCGGAGCTGACCGGGAAAAGGCCGGCGTATACCTGAGGCTGGATACGCTTGAAGCCGGGCAGCACGTCTACATCGGGCGTGGTGCTCAGGGTCAGGGTGTCACCAACCGGCGCTCCGTGAATGTCCTTGATACCGGCAATGATAAAGCCCACTTCGCCGGCTTTCAGATCAACGGTTGCCGTGTGCTTGGGGTTGAACACCCCAACGCTGTCGACCAGATGCAGCTTGCCGGTGGACTTGACGAGGATCTTGTCGCCTTTCTTGACGCGACCGTGGCGCACGCGCACCAGAGACACGACGCCCAGGTAATTGTCGAACCAGGAATCGATGATCAACGCTTGCAGCGGATCTTCGATGTTGCCGGTCGGTGCGGGAATGGTTGCTACCAGACGCTCGAGGACCTCGTCCACGCCCATACCGCTCTTGGCGCTGCACGCCACGGCATCGGTGGCGTCGATACCGATGATCTTCTCGATCTCTTCCTTGACGCGGTCCGGATCGGCCTGCGGCAAGTCCATCTTGTTCAATACCGGCATGACCTCTAGGCCCTGCTCGATGGCGGTGTAGCAGTTGGCGACCGATTGAGCCTCGACGCCCTGCCCTGCATCGACCACCAGCAACGCACCTTCGCACGCGGCCAACGAACGGCTGACTTCATAGGTGAAGTCGACGTGCCCCGGGGTGTCAATGAAGTTCAACTGGTAGGTGATACCGTCTTTGGCCTTGTAATACAGGGTAACGCTATGGGCCTTGATGGTGATCCCGCGCTCGCGCTCAAGATCCATGGAGTCGAGCACCTGGGCTTCCATTTCGCGCTCGGACAGGCCGCCGCACATTTGAATGAAGCGGTCGGCCAGCGTCGACTTGCCATGGTCAATGTGGGCGATGATGGAGAAATTGCGGATATGACTCAAATCACTCACGGATCAACACTCAAAAAGGTTGCAGGCAGATTGCCCGCCGAAAAATAGCCGGGAATTGTACCTGAACTAAGCAAGAGGCGTCACGCTTACAGGTACCCGGATAGGCGCAAGGTAAACAAACAGGTACAAAAAAGGGTGGCCGCAGCCACCCTTCCCGGTCAAACCGCCCTGTTACTCGGACAGCTTGAAGGTGATGAACGTCGCACGGCCCTGACGCAGAACACGCATCGAAACAGAGCGATCCTTGGGCAGGCTTTTCGCCACCTCAGTGAACTGCTTACTGGACGTAATCGCCTGGTTGTTCAGATGAGTGATCACATCACCCGGCTGCAGGCCAATCAGCGAAGCCGGACCACCTGTGACTTCCTTGATGGCCACACCGCCCTTGAGGTCCAGGGATTTCTTCTGCTCGGCAGTCAGTTCGATCACCGACACGCCCAGACGGTTGCTGCTGCGTTCGGCGCCCGTGCCAGCAACATCGCCCATTTCCTGACCTTCGTCAGGCAGCGCGCCAACAGTGACCGTCAGCTTCTGACGCTTGCCGTCGCGAATCACTTCTAGTTCGGCTTTGCTACCGTCTTTGAGGTTGCCTATCAAGTGCGGCAGGTCAGCCGACATGATGATTGGCTGGCCGTTGGCACTCAGAATCACGTCACCGACCTGCAGGCCACCCTTGGCAGCCGGGCCATCTTCAAGCACCTGAGCAACCAGCGCACCGGCAGGCTTGTCCAGACCAAACGATTCGGCAAGGTCCTTGTTCACTTCCTGAATAACCACACCCAGCCAGCCACGGCTGACTTTGCCGCTGGCCTTGAGCTGGTTGGCCACATCCATGGCGACGTCAATCGGAATCGCGAACGACAACCCCATGAAACCACCGGAGCGGGTAAATATCTGCGAGTTGATCCCGACTACCTCACCCGCCATGTTGAACAGCGGGCCACCCGAATTACCCGGGTTGATGGCAACGTCCGTCTGAATGAACGGCACATATGTGTCGTTTGGCAGACTACGACCCTTGGCGCTGACAATGCCTTTGGTCACGGAGTGATCGAAGCCGAATGGCGAGCCGATCGCCAGCACCCACTCACCCACCTTGAGCGTGTTGGAGTTGCCCAGTTTCGCTGTAGGGAGGTCCTTGCCGTCAATTTTCAGAACCGCAACGTCGGTGCGCGAGTCGGTACCGATCAGCTTGGCTTTCAACTCGCTGCGATCAGAAAGGCGCACAAGAATCTCGTCGGCACCGTCGATCACATGATTATTGGTCAGAATGTAACCATCGGGGGAAATGATAAAGCCCGAGCCCAGTGACTGGGCTTCGCGCTGACGATCACCCTTGCCGGCTCCCGGCGGACGCGACCCTGGCGGCATGCTGCGCTCGAGAAATTCGCGCAGCATGGGCGGCAAGCCTTCCAGGTCAGGCATCTGCTGATTGGCTATGGCGCGATCAGGCAGTTTCTGGCGCGTACTGATATTCACCACTGCTGGCGAGGCCTGCTCGACCAGCCCGGTAAAATCCGGCAGGTTCTCGGCTTGAGCCGTAGCAACCTGGCCGAGCATGAGCACAGCGGCAATCAGTGAAAAGTAGGACTTCATGCGTGGTATCGACATATAGCTCCCGTTGGTAACGAGCAAAAAATTAAGCAGTACAAGCAACTGACTCAAAGACCTCAAGCAGCGATGCTCATCTCTGGATCAGCGACATGGCCTCTGGAAACGACAAAAGGCCAAAGCTGCGAGGCTTTGACCTATAGAAAAAAACCAGAGTTTTTGCAACGTGCAAACCTCACCAAACATTTCAGTACCTGCGCCCAGGCCAGGTTGAATGCGCCCTGGCGACTCTTGAAACCCAGGATGAAAATTTTTACATCCTGGAATTCGTGACTTCAAATGTTTATTTTTTGGCTGGAGATTCGTCGTTACGCATCGACAAGGCTATACGCTCGGCGGTGCCCATCGGTATTTCTCCGACGACCGTCACCATCATGTCGCCCTGCGGTGTTGTGAGACGACGCGAGACCGCCACTGTCGGGCCTAGCTGTGTGCGAATATCCGAAGATGCGCCGCCTTTCACTGCCTCGATGAACACTGAAAAACGCGCCAGACCGTCGCCATACATCAGATGGGTAACGGAGGATTGCGTGGAGGAGTCCTTGCGCACACCACTGCTGCTGACTTCGAAACCAGGCGGCAGCCAATCAGAATGCCATGCCACAGAACTTATGGACGGCTCAGGCTTGGCTTTCAACACAGACACGGGCTTGCAGTCGACGCTAGTGTTGAGCATTTGCTCGGACAGAACGCCGGCGGTATCGAGATCGGTAAACTGGAAACGTTCGAGCAGTTGCCCCTTCTCGCTCAACAGAAGCGACTTGAGCACAAGACCGGTTTCGTTATCCAGGTGAAGTTCAAGGCCGTATCGATGCTGGTCCTTGGGGGACAGCGCAACGATAGTTGCCTGACGACCGGCCACTCTGGATTTTCCGACAATTTTTATGTCGTACCAGGCGGAAAGTCTTTTGACATCGAATGCGCGGGCAGATGAGTCGGCCGGATTGGCCACACCCGCTTCAAGCGTGCCGCTGACGCACTGTGTAAGCCCGTCAACACGCAGAACTTCCTGAGCAGAGCCATCAAGCTGCAACAAACGCTCCTGAACATGCCCATCCGCTATGCGGTGCCAGATTCGATGGGTAGAAAAACTACCATTGCGTTCGTATACAAAGGTGCCTTGATAGCTCTGCTGCTGATCAACCTTGGCAAGACGATTGATTGCGTCTTGCGCATCATCAGCCTGTACCGGGAGGGCAAGCCATCCACCAAGCAGTAATGGCAGTAGAGGGACGGCTCGCATGATCCTCCTTAACGGTTTTCCAGACTCGCAGCACGTGCGTAAGGCAGCGCGCTTTCAGTACCTTTCAACGCTGCTTCCTGGGCGTGCTGACGCAGGTAGCCAGGCAGACGTTGATCACCTTGACCAGCACCCTGCAACACGCCGTTGGCCATAGGGCCAGGCGCCTGCTCGGTACTTTCAGTGTAGCCAGCCAGTACGGCAGGGCCTTTCACTTGTGGAACAGTCAGGTTGGCAGGCTGTTGGGTCTGCTGTGCCAGTTGTGCACCGGCGATATCGTCCTGGTTGTACAGGCGGACACCGGCCAGAACGGCTACGGTAACCGACGCTGCAACAGCCAGACGACCCAGCGTGCGCCAAGGTCCACGTGCTGCTTTGAGCGGGCTGACTTCATCGGCGATCGCGGCAGATACAGCAGCCGAAATATCCAGATGCGGGATCAGCAGCTCTTCGTGCATAGCTGCACGAGCAACTTGGTAACGCGACCAGGTAGCGCGAGTATCGGCATCGTCAATGGCATTCAATACCCGACGTAATTCCAGTTCGTCCGCTTCGTTATCCAGTACCGCGGACAGCGATTCCTGCAGGGCTTCACGACTCATGGCGGGTTCCTCTCTTGGGCTATCGCCGCTGTCTCAGGATTCCTGCAACAACGGCTGCAGGGCTTTATCGATGGCTTCCCGAGCGCGGAAGATCCGAGAGCGCACGGTACCAACAGGACACTGCATGACGCTCGCAATGTCTTCATAACTCAGACCATCGAATTCACGTAAAGTTAGCGCCGTACGTAAATCTTCCGGGAGAAGCTGGATGGTCCGATGGACGGTGCCCTCGATCTCATCTCTCAACAATGCACGTTCCGGCGACTCGATGTCCTTGAGGCCATGATCGCCGTCGTAGAACTCCGCGTCTTCAGACCTTACATCGCTATCCGGTGGACGCCGACCTCGCGACACCAAATAGTTTTTCGCCGTGTTAATGGCGATGCGATACAGCCAGGTATAAAAAGCACTGTCACCGCGAAAGTTTCCGAGAGCACGGTAAGCCTTGATAAAGGCTTCCTGTGCAACGTCCTGAGCCTCATGGGTGTCGTGCACGAATCGCACGATCAACCCTAGAATTTTGTGCTGATACTTCAGCACCAACAGATCAAATGCTCGCGTATCGCCACGCTGTACGCGCTCGACAAGCTGCTGATCCTCTTCCTGGGTTAGCATGAACACTCCTCGTTAAGCATGAAGGAGTGCTGCAACTGACATTGTTCAGGCTCGCAAACATAGACTCGGGCTTTTCGCAAAAGTTCTCCCCCTTCAAGCAAGTTTCCTGCGGGCCATCGTAAAGCCTGCACGAAAAACGCAGCGCGACACGGTCGGCTGCGTGAATAGTCTTGTCGCCGGTTTCGCAGCTGATGATCACTTATCTAACCCTGCGAAAACGACGCTGTTCCTGTGTAGGCAACCTGCTATTGAGCATGGATCCTGGCAAAAAGTTCCATTGGCACAATCACAGGCGTGAGCCGCAGACTGCACAAAGCTCTTTGAAATCAGTGCACTGGAGCATTTCCAGTAACAGATAACAGGGAAAACAATATGCATGACATCCGGGACTGGAGCACAATCCATACCCGCTGTGGTCTCACATTGCCATGTAGGCGTGGCTATTGTGCCGTTACCCCAATACTTATACTAGTGGTCGCCAAGGGCAGAATTCGTAGATGAGTCAACATTTTCAGCATGACGTACTGGTAATTGGCAGTGGCGCTGCCGGATTGAGCCTGGCACTGACGCTTCCCGGACACCTGAGCATCGCAGTGCTGAGCAAAGGCGATCTGGCCAATGGCTCGACATTCTGGGCCCAGGGCGGTGTGGCAGCAGTACTGGATGACACCGATACCGTGCAGTCTCATGTTGAAGACACGCTGAATGCCGGCGGCGGCCTTTGCAACGAAGAAGCAGTGCGTTTCACCGTCGAGCACAGCCGCGAGGCCATTCAGTGGCTGATCGATCAGGGCGTGCCTTTCACTCGGGGCGATGACGCAGATACCGACGAAAGCGGCTTTGAATTCCACCTGACACGCGAAGGCGGTCACAGCCACAGGCGGATCATCCACGCCGCCGATGCCACAGGCGCAGCGATCTTTCGTACCCTGCTTGAACAAGCCCGTAAACGGCCGAATATCGAACTGCTCGAACAGCGCGCCGCCATCGACCTGATCACCGAACGCCGTCTCGGGCTGGAAGGCCAGCGCTGCCTGGGCGCTTATGTACTCAATCGCAACAGCGGTGAAGTGGACACCTACGGCGCGCGCTTTACCATCCTCGCGTCAGGTGGCGCTGCCAAGGTTTATCTGTACACCAGCAACCCCGACGGTGCCTGCGGCGATGGCATCGCCATGGCCTGGCGTTCCGGTTGCCGGGTGGCGAATCTGGAATTCAACCAGTTTCACCCCACCTGCCTGTATCACCCCCAGGCCAAGAGTTTTCTGATCACCGAAGCACTTCGCGGTGAAGGCGCTTACCTCAAGTTGCCCAGCGGCGAACGTTTTATGCCACGGTTCGACGAACGGGCAGAACTGGCCCCTCGCGATATTGTTGCCCGTGCGATAGACCACGAAATGAAGCGACTGGGTATCGACTGCGTTTATCTGGACATCAGCCACAAACCGGAAGCCTTCATCAAGACCCACTTTCCAACCGTCTACGAGCGCTGCCTGGAATTCTCCATCGACATCACTCGTCAGCCGATTCCGGTGGTCCCGGCGGCGCATTACACCTGTGGTGGTGTCATGGTAGACAGCAAGGGCCACACCGACGTGCCTGGCCTGTACGCCATCGGCGAGACCAGCTTCACCGGCCTGCACGGTGCCAACCGCATGGCCAGCAACTCACTGCTGGAGTGCTTCGTGTATGCACGCTCGGCAGCGGCAGACATCGAGCAGCAACTGGCCGACGTACAGATGCCCACCGACCTTCCGGCGTGGGACGCCAGCCAGGTCACTGATTCGGACGAAGACGTGATCATCGCGCACAACTGGGATGAACTGAGACGATTCATGTGGGACTACGTCGGCATTGTGCGTACCAACAAGCGCCTGCAACGCGCTCAGCACCGTGTGCGTTTGTTGCTGGATGAGATCGACGAGTTCTACAGCAACTACAAGGTCAGCCGTGACCTGATCGAGTTACGCAACCTGGCGCAGGTGGCGGAACTGATGATCTGTTCGGCCATGCAGCGCAAGGAAAGCCGTGGCCTGCATTACACGCTGGACTATCCCGACATGTTGCCGGAGGCGCTGGACACTATTCTGGTACCGCCCACTTACGTCGGCTGAACTTCAGGCGCACACGCAGACGCCGGTGCGTGTCCGGCGTGAGCGCATCAAGCGGGATGCAGCAGCTTTTTATCGAGCGGCCCGGCCGGCCTGCGACAATCGGGCGAAAACGCAGAATCACGACCAACGGTAACGCGAGGCTGTCCGGACATAACTGCACGGGCTGCCAGCCGTCGCGTTGATTCCACAATCGCCAGCCTTGATGATCGCGCTTCAGCGCAGTGAAGGCTGCCGGATGACTGAGCAGGATCGAGCGCGGCAACGTCCAGGCAGCATGCATCAGACAGAACAGCACACCCAGTGCCAACGCCAACGAAGCGATGTTCAGCCAGGACAACGCGATCAGCGCCAGCAGCTGAACGGCGAGATACGCCGTCAATAGCAGGCGCGAGGCCTGCCAGTGACATTCAAATCGATCACTTGGGCTGGACACGATCCAGAATCATGCGAACCATACGTTGCAATTCAGCATCCTCGGACTCGGCGCGCTGCATGAACCAGCCGAACATGTCCTGATCTTCACAAGTGAGCAAACGGCGATACAGATCGCGGTCCACGTCATTCAAATGCGGATAGACCTCCCGGACAAACGGCACCAGCAGCACGTCCAGTTCAAGCATGCCACGGCGGCTGTGCCAGTAAAGGCGGTTGAGTTCGACGTCTTCGACCATGGAGCGCTCCTCAAAGTAGGCGGCAAGTATACAGCCGTGAGCCGGGCACGCGAATCTTGCAATGGTCGCAGCAGTTTTCACGTACCCCGGTATGCATAACCTCGACTCGGCACTATGATGTGCCCCCGGACTTTTTTCCCAATCTGCGATGACCATGACCCAAAAAGCTTTTTTCTGCACGCTATCCCATGAGGGCGTTCTCGCCGTTCGCGGCGTGGATGCCAGCAAGTTTCTTCAGGGTCAGCTGACGTGCAACCTCAATTATCTGAATGAAGACAAGTCCAGCCTCGGTGCCCGCTGCACGCAGAAGGGCCGGATGCAGTCGAGTTTTCGCATCGTTTTCGAAGGCGACGGTTGCCTGCTGGCGATGGCCAGCGAGCTGATCGAGCCGCAACTGCTGGACTTGCGTAAATACGCAGTGTTCTCCAAATCGAAACTGACTGACGAAAGCGCAGAATGGGTGCGCTTCGGCCTGCAGGATGGCGACAGTGCCCTGGTCGGCCTGGGCCTGGACCTGGCGCAGGAAACCGATGCGGTGGTACGAGCCAATGAGCTCATCGCAATCCGCGCCTCCCCGGGCCGCGCCGAACTCTGGGTACGCGCCGGGCAGGCAGACAGCGTCAAATCGCAGCTGGCTTCGCAGTTGAGCGAAGGTCCGCTCAATGACTGGTTGCTGGGTCAGATACGGGCCGGCATCGGCCAGGTATTCGGTAGCACCCGCGAGGAGTTCATCCCGCAGATGATCAACCTGCAGGCGGTCGGCGGCGTCAGCTTCAAGAAGGGCTGCTACACCGGCCAGGAAATCGTTGCGCGCATGCAATACCTGGGCAAACTCAAACGCAGGCTCTACCGCCTGACGCTGAGCAGCGAAGAAATCCCCGAGCCGGGTACGGCACTGTTTTCGCCGGTACACGCCAGCGCGGTGGGCAACGTGGTCATCGCCGCACAGTCCGGCCAAAATGTTGAACTGCTCGCCGTATTGCAGGGCGATGCGGCAGAAAATGGCCATATAAATCTTGGCTCGCCAGAAGGCGCAGCGCTGCAAATGAGTGATCTGCCCTACATACTGGACAGCAAACTCGAAACTCAGCGCTAAGCCAGACGAACACATTCAGGTTCCTAGTGTCTTTAGAGCGTTCCAGTGCACATGCTGGCGCTCTGCGGAGCGCGCGGAAAACTCTGGACACCCCCAACGGCTGCGAGATGCAACATGAGCAAGATGGCTGACGAGGTGCAGAGAAACTTGATCAAGGCCATCGACAGAGATGCCTTGTTTCTGCCTACCCTGCCGGAAGTAGCACTGAGAATTCGCCTTGCCGCCGAAGACACCGAAATCAGCATTTCGGCCCTGAGCAAGGTCATCGGTAGCGATACAGCCCTTTCCGCACGCCTGATAAAGGTCGCGAACAGCCCTCTGCTGCGCCCGAATTTTGAAGTCAGCGACGTCACCACCGCGGTTCGGCGCCTGGGCGTCAATTACACCTGTAACTTGGCTATCGGCCTGGTGGTCGAGCAGATGTTCCACGCGAAGTCTCCCGTCATCGAGCAGAAGATGCGCGATATCTGGAAGCAGAGCCTGCAGGTTGCCGGCATCAGTTACACACTGTGTCAGAACTACACGAATCTCAAACCCGACCAGGCCACACTCGCCGGGCTGATCCACTTGATCGGGATTCTGCCGATCCTGACGTATGCCGAAGACCATTACGAGCTGCTGGCCGATCCGATCAGCCTCAACCACGTGATCGACAGCATTCACCCGGTCATTGGCGAACGCCTGCTGCGCTCATGGGACTTTCCCGAGCCGCTGGCCTGCGTGCCGATTCAGTTCCAGAACTTCGCGCGCGTATCGAAAAGTCCGGACTACACAGATCTGGTGCAGATCGCCACAGTGCATATCCACAGGAACACCGACCACCCCTTCAGCCTCATCGAGATGGTCGACCTGCCTGCGTTCAGCCAACTGAGGCTTGCCAGGGCTGAAGGCATGCTGAGCGCCCAGATGGACGAAGCGAAGAGCATGCTTTACTAGGATCAGGGCGCACTGAAACTGACCCGAACCTTCAAACCCCGCTCGGCACCATCGTGCAAGGTGATTCTGGCCAGATGCGCACGGCATATCTCTCCCACAATAGCCAGACCGAGCCCGGCACCGCTGCCCTGCTGACTGCGACGGTAGAAACGCTCGAAAACCCGCTCCCGCTCATCTGCCGGAATGCCAGGGCCATCATCCTCGACCTCCAGAACACCCGGCGCATACACCCGCAACACCACGTTACCGCCCGGTGAAGTGTGAGCCAGCGCATTGTCGATCAGGTTGCTCAACAGTTCGTTCAGCAACGTCGGCTCGCCACGCAGCCAGACCGGCTCGTCAGCCTCCAGCGCCAGCGCGACGCCGCGTGAATGAGCCAACGGCGCCATGGCCATGCCCAGCTCTCTTGCCAGCTGGCTGAGGTCCAGTTGTTGCGCGACACCTTCGGCAATGGCCCGCGCGCCGTTTTCAATCCGCGCCAGTGACAGCAACTGATTGGCCAGATGCGTGAGCCGATCCGTGCCAAGTGCGGCTGATTCCAGCGTACTGCGCCAATGTTGCGGGTCGCGCTCACGCAGGCCCAGCTCAACCCGCGCCTTGAGCGCGGCCAGCGGCGTGCGCAGTTCATGGGCAGCATCGGCGATGAACTGCGCCTGGCGCTCGAACTGCAGGCGCAGCCGCTCGGTAAAGTGGTTCAGCGCCCCTACCAGCGGACGTAGTTCATGCTGCACCTCAACCATTGGCAATGAGCGCAGATCATCCGGCTGACGCTCTTCTACTGCGGTGCGCAAGCGCTCCAGCGGTCGCAGTGCCGCACTGACCGTGAACCAGACCAGCAGCAGTGCGCCCCCACCGAGCATGCCCAGACGCAGCAACGTGTCGGCCATCAGGCTGCGCGCCATGCCCTTGCGCGCCTCCTGGGTTTCGGCAACACGAATTTCAGCCGTGCCGTTCATGCCTGGATCAGTCACCGGCTTGAGCAGGCTGACCACACGCACATCCTGCCCTTGATAAATCCCGTTATAAAACTTCGCCAGCGCAGGGTAATCGTCGGTACGCAAAGTGCCCGGTGGCGGCGAAGGCAGATTTTCATAACCGGAAATCAGCTTCTGATGGATGTCATTGACCTGATAATAGATTCGTCCTTCGCTGTCGTAGGCAAAGGTATCCAGCGCCACATAGGGAATATCGGCGCTCAGCGTGCCATCACGCTGGGTCAGGCCGGCAGCGATGGTTCTTGCTGACGCCAGCAACGTGCGGTCGTAGGCGGTATCGGCCACTTCGCGGCCATTCCAGTAAGCGCTCATGCCGCTGGCCAGCATCAACACCACCAGCAGCAACGCCAGGTTCCACAATAACCGCCAGCGCAGGCTGTCGTTAATCATCGCGGCTTTCAAGCAGATACCCCAGACCCCGAAAGGTCACGATAGCCACAGAATGCCCGTCGAGCTTCTTGCGCAGGCGATGGACGTAGATTTCGATGGCGTCAGGGCTGGCCTCCTCGTCGAGGCCGAAAACCTGCGCGGCCAGTTGCTCCTTGCTCATCACCCGACCTGGCCGGGCGATAAGCGCTTCCAGCACCGCCTGTTCGCGAGACGTCAGGGCCAGCAGCTCCTCGCCGAGCGTGAAACGCCGGGTGTCCAGATCATAGGCCAGTACGCCGCAGCGCTGTTGCCGCTCGCCACCCAGCACGCTGCGACGCAGCAATGCCTTGACCCTGGCCTCCAGCTCGGACAGCTCGAAAGGCTTGGCCAGGTAGTCGTCGGCCCCCAGGTTCAGGCCATGAACGCGATCCTTGACGTCGCTGCGCGCGGTCAGCATCAACACCGGAAGGTTTTTGCTGCGCGCCCGCAGACGCGCCAGCACTTCAAAGCCGTCCATACGCGGCAAGCCGACGTCGAGAATGGCGACGGCGTATTCCTCGCTGCTCAACGCCAGGTCGGCGGCAACGCCATCATGCAGTACATCAACGGTCAAACCTGCGCTTTTGAGCGCCTGCGCGACACTTTCAGCCAATTGCAGATGATCTTCCACAAGAAGAACACGCATCGCCGTCTCCTGATTGTCACTGTTGTTATCGATCTGGGCATCGAGGCTTGTGGCGGTGGAGTTTACAGGCAGGCCGCCGCCTGTGAAGGACAGAAACGATTCGCGGCCCTTCAATTGCGACATGAAAGGTAGCTGAAAGGTTTGCGAAAGGTTCGTCATTTAGGATCGCCAGACGACCCGGCAAAAGGGTACGTACAAAACAGGCGCCCGGATGCGTCTGGACAATAAAAACAATAAATCGCTAAACGGAGTCACGTCATGTCTATGCCAGCCCAGGCTTGCCAGTCCATTGAGCACAGCCCGTCGCGGTTTTCCCCGCACCCGTCGCGCCCCTGCTCCACCTTCCTGCAAAACATCAGCGCCCACCGCTGTACCGATGGCACTTGCGTGTCAGCCAACAGGTCTCGTGGTGCGCGAGACAAAAGCATCTGCTGAACAGCTTCTCTCTTCCAAAAACAAAAATATCTCTGGAGACTGAACATGAAATCCCCTCTGCGTCAGATAGCCGCCACCGCCGCCTGCATGCTGGTTGCCAGCCAGTTGTTTGCTGCCGAGCCAAAGCGTCCGGAATGCATTGCACCCGCCTCACCAGGTGGCGGATTCGACTTGACCTGCAAGCTGGTGCAAAGCGCGCTGATCAACGAAAAGATTCTGACCTCGCCCATGCGCGTGACCTACATGCCTGGGGGCGTCGGCGCAGTGGCCTACAACGCAGTTGTAGCTCAGCGCCCCGCAGATGCTGGCACGCTGGTCGCGTGGTCCAGCGGCTCGCTGCTCAATCTGGCGCAGGGCAAATTCGGCCGTTTCGATGAAAACGCAGTACGCTGGCTCGCCGCCGTGGGCACAAGCTATGGCGCCATTGCAGTGAAGAGCGACTCGCCATACAAGAACCTCGACGATCTGGTCAAAGCGCTCAAGGCCGACCCGAGCAAGGTAGTCATCGGCTCAGGCGGCACCGTAGGCAGCCAGGACTGGATGCAGACCGCATTGATCGCCAAGGCTGCAGACATCAACCCGCGCGCCTTGCGTTATGTCGCGCTGGAGGGCGGTGGGGAAATCGCTACTGCCCTGCTTGGCGGCCACATTCAGGTGGGCAGTACCGACATCTCCGACTCCATGCCGCACATTTTGAGTGGCGACATGCGCCTGCTCGCCGTATTCGCCGAGAAGCGCATCGACGAACCCGAAATGAAAGACATCCCCACCGCCAAGGAGCAGGGCTACGACATCGTCTGGCCTGTGGTGCGTGGCTTCTACCTCGGGCCGAAGGTCAGCGACGAAGACTACAACTGGTGGAAAGCCTCGTTCGACAAGATCCTGGCCTCTGAAGACTTCGCCAAGCTGCGTGATCAGCGCGAGCTGTTCCCCTTCGCCATGACCGGCTCGGAGCTGGACACCTACGTAAAGAAGCAGGTTGCCGACTACAAACTGCTGGCCAAGGAGTTCGGCCTGATTCAGTAATTGAACTCAATTGACTGACGTTAAGTTGCGCCCGCACAGCGGGCGCGACTCAGGAGCTTCTCATGGTCATACAACGCATTTTTGCTGCCGTAATGCTACTGGCATGCGCAGGTCTGGCCCTTATGGCCTGGCCTTATCAAGCGCCGTTCTCCTATGAACCAGTCGGACCACGCGCTTTCCCGCTGCTGATGCTCGGGTTGATGGGTGCCGCCCTGCTGTACCTGCTGATTCGGCCCACACCCATTGTCCACACCGAGGAAGAACCGGCACTGGACCGTGAAACCCTGATCAAGATTGGCGCATGCATCATTCTGCTGCTGATATTCGCCGGGCTGTTCGAACCCCTGGGCTTCATCCTCAGCAGCATCCTGATCGGCATTCCCATGGCACGCCTGTATGGCGGACGCTGGCTGCCGAGCGTGGTGGTGGTGATTCTGATGAGCGTCGGCCTTTACCTGTTATTCGACAAGGCCATGGACGTTCCCTTGCCTTTAGGCCTGCTCAGCGTTCTGGAGAACTGATATGGATACTTTCAGCTACCTGGGCCAGGGGTTCGGCGTCGCCCTCACCCCTTACAACCTGATCACCGCACTGTCCGGCACATTGATTGGTACCGTCGTCGGCCTGCTGCCGGGGCTTGGGCCTATCAACGGGGTGGCGCTGCTGATCCCCATTGCCTTTGCGCTGGGCCTGCCGCCTGAATCGGCACTGATTCTGTTAGCGGCCGTGTACCTGGGCTGTGAATACGGCGGACGTATCAGTTCGATCCTGCTGAACATTCCGGGCGAAGCGTCCACCGTCATGACCACGCTGGACGGCTATCCAATGGCACGCCAGGGGCTGGCCGGCGTCGCTCTGTCGCTGTCAGCATGGAGTTCGTTCATCGGTGCATTCATCGCCACTTGCGGCATGGTGCTGTTCGCGCCGTTGCTCGCCAAGTGGGCGATTGCCTTCGGTCCGGCGGAATATTTCGTACTGATGGTGTTCGCCATCGTCTGCCTGGGCGGCATGGCCGGTGACAGGCCATTGAAGACATTCATTGCCGCGCTGATCGGGCTTTTCCTGTCTGCGGTAGGCATTGATGCCAACAGCGGGGTGTACCGTTTTACGGGCGACAACATTCATCTGACCGACGGCATTCAGTTCGTGGTGCTGGTCCTGGGTCTGTTTTCAATCAGTGAAATCCTGTTGCTGCTGGAAAAGACTCATCGCGGCCAAGAGGCGGTCAAGGCCACTGGGCGCATGATGTTCAACGTCAAGGAAGCCGCTGCCGTGTTCGTGGTGAACATTCGCTGTGGTCTGCTGGGCTTCATTCTTGGCGTACTGCCGGGTGCCGGTGCGACACTGGCCAGCGCAGTCGCTTACATGACGGAAAAACGTATCGCCGGCCCTGGCGGCAAGTTTGGCCAGGGCGACATGCGCGGTCTGGCAGCTCCCGAGACCGCCATCGGGGCAACCGCTTGCGGCGCATTGGTGCCGATGCTGACGCTGGGTGTTCCGGGCTCGGGCACCACGGCGGTGATGATCGGCGCGTTGTCGCTGTACAACATCACGCCCGGTCCGATGCTGTTCCAACAGCAACCGGACATCGTATGGGGCCTGATCGCTTCGTTGTTCATCGCCAACATCATGCTGGTGATCCTCAACATCCCGATGATCCGTATCTTCACGCGCATCCTCGCCGTGCCGAACTGGGCGCTGGTCCCGGTGATTGCGATCATCACCGGGATCGGCGTGTATGCAGTGCACGCTACCACCTTCGACCTGTTCCTGATGGTCGGCATCGGCATCTTCGGTTACATCCTGCGCAAGCTGGATTTCCCGCTGTCGCCGATTCTGCTCGGTTTCATCCTCGGTGGTCTGATGGAGCAGAACCTGCGACGCGCCCTGTCGATCTCCAACGGCGAACTGGGGATTCTCTGGGCCAGCCCGATCACCCTCGGGGTCTGGGTGGTGACCGTGTTCATGCTGCTGTTTCCGCTGATCCGTATCTGGCGCAAGCGCGCAAAACAGCAGGCTGCCGCAACGCATGGCTGATTCGTCACTGCGTCAATGGTGGGCAACGCCGCTGGTCGGCCTGCTCGGCAGCTACCTCGCCAGCCAGGTTGGCTGGCCGCTGCCGTGGATGGTTGGCTCGTTGCTGGCAATCATCCTGGTGCGCTGCCTGACACCCTGGCAACTGGCGCAGATTCCGGGTGGCCGTAAATGCGGGCAACTGATCATCGGTATCGGCATCGGTTTGCATTTCACGCCAGTGGTTATCGAGCAGGTGCTCGCGCATTTCGGGCTGATTTTCATCGGCGCGCTGGTCACCAGTCTGTCGTGTCTGGTTGGCGTCTGGCTGATGCTGCGCACCGGAGAAGATCGCCCTACGGCGTTCTTTTCGAGCATGCCGGGCGGTTCCGGGGAGATGGTCAACCTTGGCGCACGTAACGGTGCAACGCTAAGCAGCGTCGCAGCCGCGCAAAGTCTTCGGGTGCTGGCAGTAGTATTGTGCGTGCCGGCGATCTTCAAATACCTGCTGGGTGACGGTACGCCTTCACTGCATGCCACGGCGGTCGATTGGCGCTGGCTGGCATTCCTGCTGCCGGTCGGCGCAGCTCTGGCCTGGCTGTGGCAACGTCTCAAGCAACCCAACCCGTGGCTGTTCGGCCCTCTGTTGCTCAGTGCCGTAGTGAGCGTGGTCTGGGACCTGAAAATCGGCTTGCCCAACGGTGCCAGCCAGCTGGGTCAGCTACTGATCGGCAGCGGGCTGGGTTGTCATTTCAATCGGGCATTCTTTCGGCGTGCGCCATCGTTCCTCGCGCGCACGCTGTTGGGCACCGCGCTGACCATGTTGATTGCCGCACTGGCTGCGCTGGGGCTGAGCGCCCTCACCCACCTGGATCTGCGCTCACTGACGCTGGGCATGATGCCCGGTGGCATTGCCGAAATGAGCCTGACAGCAGAAGTGCTGCAACTGTCGGTCCCCCTGGTGACGGCCATGCAGGTCATGCGCCTGCTGTTCGTGCTGTTTCTTGCTGAGCCGCTGTACCGGCGCTGGGACAAGCGGTTCGCTGACTGAGCCCAATCAGAAGCACTTTGATCAGAGAACGGGCAAGCGCCAGTCGATTGGCTCGATGCCGTTTTGCTCAAGGTACTTGTTGGCACGCCCGAAATGCCCGTTACCCAGGAAGCCTTTGTAGGCTGACAACGGCGAAGGATGGACGGAGGTCAGCACCAGGTGCTTGGTCGCATCGACCAGTTTCTGCTTACTCTGCGCATGAGCGCCCCACAGCAGGAACACCAGATGCGGCTGATGCTCGCTGACCACTTGAATGATCCGGTCCGTGAAGTGCTGCCAGCCTTTTCCCGCATGCGAAGCTGCGTTGGCGCGCTCGACGGTAAGAGTCGTGTTAAGCAACAGCACGCCCTGATCAGCCCATGATTGCAGGCAGCCGTGATTGGGAATGTCGATATTCAGGTCGCGTTTGAGTTCTTTATAGATATTGACCAGTGACGGCGGCGTCGGCACGCCTGGCTGCACCGAGAAACACAGACCGTGAGCCTGATTCGGACCGTGATACGGGTCCTGACCGAGGATCACCACTTTCACATTGTTGAGCGGCGTCGAATTCAGCGCATTGAAAATCAGCGGCCCAGGCGGATAGATCTCTTTACCCGCGGCATGCTCCTGGCGCAGAAACTCGCGCAACTGCGCCATATAGGGCTGCTCGAATTCATCGCGCAGCGCTTCCTTCCAGCTGGGCTCAAGCTTGATGCGGTCGTCGCTAGTCATGGTTACATCCGGTAAAAACAATGCGCGGACACTAGGAAAGCCCGGCAGCAAAGTCAATGCCGGTTTCTACATGCGCCTTTACGATCGGACGCAGAGCGTCCAGAAAGAAGTGCCGACGCGGAGCGTCGGCACGATAGTCAGTTCGCAGCAGCCAGCTCACCGCTCTGGCATGGCAGTGAGCGCAGGTTTCAGCTACCGATGCCCGCCCCGACCATCACCGCGCCCGCCTCGTCCATGATCACGGCCATCGCGTCCGCCTCGACCGCCATGGTCCTCCCAGCCGCGGTTGCCTCGGTCGCCGCGGAAGCCGTCATTGCGTCCGAAACCACCATTGCCTCGAAAGCCGTCATTACGCCCAAAACCGCCATTGCCGCGAAAGCCGTCGTTTCTCCAGCCATAACCCGGTGGGCGTCCCGGCTGGTAGTAGCGTGGCACTGGCGGCGGCGCGTAATAACGCGGTGCCGGGGCGTAGTAGCGTGGTTGGGTGTAATAGCGTGGCTGAGGCGCTACATAGATGCGCTGCTCCTGATAGTAGGTGGAGCGGTAGCCATTGTCGTACGCGTAAGCGCCACCGACGACGGTTGTCGGCTGCGTGTACACATCGGATTCGTAGTAACCAGGGCCTGCGTAGCAACCGGCAAGGAAAAGGGTCAGCAACGTGATAAGCAAGGGTCTTCGATACATGGCGGCCTCCTGGACCGCGATTGGGCACGAATCAGCGACGCTGATCGGCGTCCGCCAAAGCAGTTGACGGACAGAAGTTCAGACACCGAAAAGGGAATCTAGTGCGTTGGCGCAGCGTGTAAACCCTAGTAAAGATGATGGCCATCCTTCACTCAAGGGCTCTAAAGCCGGGGCATGCAGGCATGTTTCGACTTCCTGCAAAGATGCTACAAAACATTTCAAAGCACCCATGCATCAACACAGTGCGGTTACGCACCAGCACAAGGCAGTTTCCCTCGGGGCTGACCTGCGATGGTCCGGGCAGGCCTTGAAAAACAAAGGCCTTGGCGAGTTGGCACAAGTCTCGCTTGATGAATGGCGTGCAGGAGTCAACACAGGTTCGCGGCACCACAATTTGCAATAGCCGACTAGGGTTCCGGCTTGCCGACAGGCAAGTGGCTGGTCCGAGAGTTGGCGACCTCCAGTAGAGGTTACACGGCGGGACAAAAGCCCGGGAGACAGGGACACCAGTGGTGTCACGTTGCTCCTGGCCGCCTTTTTTCACTACTGGAGATTTCTCAACATGCAAAAGTCTCGTCTCTTCGGTCTGCTCACGGCAGGCCTGCTTGCTGCGTTGAGCCTCTCGGCGAATGCCGCCCAAAAAGATCACTTCAATGTCTGCTGGACCATCTACGCAGGCTGGATGCCGTGGGAATACGCAGGTAGCCAGGGCATCGTCGACAAGTGGGCGAAAAAATACGGCATCAAGATCGATGTCACCCAGCTCAATGACTACGTCGAATCCATCAACCAGTACACCGCTGGCCAGTTCGATGGCTGCACCATGACCAACATGGACGCACTGACCATTCCGGCTGCGGGCGGTGTGGAAAGCACGGCACTGATCGTCAGCGATTTATCCAATGGCAACGACGGCATCGTGCTCAAGGGCGAGGGCAAAAAAGTCGCCGACCTGAAAGGCATGGACGTCAACCTGGTCGAACTGTCGGTGTCTCACTACCTGCTGGCCCGGGCGCTGGACAGCGTCAAGCTCAGCGAAAAAGACCTGAAGGTCGTCAACACCTCGGATGCCGATATCTCGGCTGCCTTCAATACCGATGATGTGCAGGCCGTTACCACCTGGAACCCGATGCTGTCGGACATTAAAGCCAAACCCGGCGTGACCGAAGTGTTCAACTCCAGCCAGATTCCTGGCGAGATCATGGACATGATGGTCGTCAACACTCAGACCCTGAAGGACAACCCGGCGCTGGGCAAAGCCCTGACCGGTGCCTGGTTTGAAGTGGTCGCGCTGATGAACGCCAAAAACGCCCAGAGCAAGGCAGCGCTGGAACACATGGCCAAGGCATCGGGCACCGATCTGGCCGGCTTCCAGGCGCAACTGGACACCACCAAGCTGTTTGCCACACCCAAGGAAGCGCTTGAGTTCGCGACCAGCAAACAGCTGCCGGACACCCAGCGCAAGGTGGCTGACTTCTCGTTCGCCCATGGTTTGCTCGGTGAAGGCGCACGCGATGCCAACGCGGTCGGCATGTCGTTCGCCAATGGCGTGATGCTCGGCGACAAGGGCAATCTCAAGCTGCACTTTGACCCCAGCTACGTGCAGATGGCCGTCGACGGCAAGCTGTAAATCACGTTCAGTAGAAAGGTCATTGCCATGCGTTTGATAAACCGCCATCCGGACCGTGCCGGTCGCCTGATTCTGGTGATCCTGCCGTTCGCCCTGTTGCTGTTCGCCTACTTCATGGGCTCGGCCACCCGGCTTGCGGAAAACCCCACCGACAAACTGCTGCCCAGCGCCGTACAGATGGCCGATGCGGTCAAACGCATGGCGTTCACCGCCGATACCCGCAGCGGCGACTACCTGCTGTGGCAGGACACGGCATCGAGTCTGCACCGTCTGGCCATCGGCCTTGGGATCAGCGCGCTGTTGGGACTGTGCCTGGGCATTGCGGCGGGCATCCTGCCGCTGTTCGGTGCGCCGCTGTCGCCCTTGCTGACGGTAATGTCGATGGTGCCGCCGCTGGCGATCCTGCCGATTCTGTTCATCGTCTTTGGTCTGGGCGAGCTGTCGAAAGTGATGCTGATCGTGATCGGCATCACGCCGATTCTGGCCCGGGATCTGGAACAGCGTGCCCGGGAAATTCCGGTCGAGCTGCTGATCAAGGCGCAGACCCTCGGCGCCTCGACCTGGACACTGATCCTGCGGGTGATCCTGCCGCAATTGCTGCCACGCCTGTTGATCGCCCTGCGCCTGGTGCTGGGTTCGGCATGGCTGTTCCTGATCGCCGCCGAGGCGATTGCCTCGACTGACGGTCTGGGCTACCGGATCTTCCTGGTGCGGCGCTATCTGGCGATGGACGTGATTCTGCCGTATGTGGTGTGGATCACCCTGCTTGCCTGGCTGATGGACTGGGGCCTCAAAGCCCTGACCCGACGCGCCTTTCCCTTGTACGAAGGGGCGCGGGCATGAGCTTTATCTGTGTGCGCAATGTCTGGCAACAATACGATGATCAGGTGGTGCTTGAAGGCCTGAATCTGGACGTGGCCGAAGGTGAGTTCTGCACGCTGGTCGGCGCATCGGGCTGCGGCAAGTCGACTTTTCTGCGCCTGCTGCTGGGTCAGGAAACTCCGAGCCGTGGACTGATCACGCTGGACGGCAAGGCCCTGCGCAATGAGCCAGACGCCTGCCGTGGCGTGGTGTTTCAGCGCTATTCAGTGTTCCCGCACCTGTCGGTGCTGGACAACGTGGCGCTGGGTCTGGAACTGCCCCGCTCGGCGTGGCTGGGCCGACTGTTCGGCCAGGCAAAAAGCGAGGCACGCGAGCACGCCGCGCAACTGCTTGGCAAGGTTGGCCTGGGGCATGCGCTGGATAAGTACCCCACGCAATTGTCCGGCGGCATGCAGCAGCGTCTGGCCATTGCTCAGGCGCTGATCATGAAACCCCGCGTGCTGCTGCTGGACGAGCCCTTCGGCGCGCTCGACCCCGGCATTCGCAAAGACATGCACCACTTGCTGCTGGACCTGTGGCGCGAAACGAAGCTGACCGTGTTCATGGTCACTCACGACCTGTCCGAAGGTTTCAACCTCGGCACCCGCCTGCTGGTGTTCGACAAGGTCCGCCACGACCCGCACGAACCCGGCGCGTATGGCGCGCGCATCACTTACGACATTCCCCTCAACAGCGAACGCCGCGCCGAACGCGCAGCCATCGATTCGCTGCTCAACGTTTCAGAGGAGCCCGTTCAATGACTGACTCAATCACGCTGTACCCGGTTTTCGCCGAAGAGATGCTGCCCGGTGGCGGCCATCGTTCGTTCATCCTCAAGCGCGGCGAACTGCTGCGCCTGACCGACCTGCACGGCAACGCCAACGTCAGCCTGACCCTGCTCAACGCTCACGAAAAAACCGAGCGGCTGAACCTGCCCGACAGCCTCAAATGCCAGCACACCGCCAGGTTAAGCAACGGCCATTGCCTGTATTCGGACATGGGCCGAGTGCTGGCGGCCATCGTCACTGACACCTGCGGCTGGAGCGACAGCATCGGCGGCGTGCTCAATGCGCAGGAAGTCGCTGAAAAATACGGCCAGGGCCGTTATCAGGAATTGCGCAACGGCTTCTTCCGCAATGGCGTCGACAACCTGCTGGTCGAGCTGGGCAAATGGGGGCTGGGGCTGTCCGACCTGTTGATGACCCTCAACCTGTTCAGCCGTGTCGATGTCGACGAGACAGGAACCCTGCACTTCGCGCCGAACAACTCCAAGGCCGGTGACTACATCGAACTCTACGCACCAATGGACACGCTGGTGGTACTGACCGCGCTGCAACACCCGATGGACCCCAACCCGGAATATGCCCCGCAACCGCTCAGACTCAGCTGGATGAAGGCCGACGCCAGCGTTGCCGAGCACTGCCGTACATCGCGCCCGGAAAACGAGCGCGGCTTCATCAACACCGACCGCCTGTTCGCCTGAGGAGCCCTGTCATGAATTCACACACTCACCTTTGCTGCGACGCAACCATACCGGCAGGCGAGCCGTTCCTGGCCGAAGTCAAGGCCGGGCAGACCGTGCGCATCCTCGATCTGCAAGGCAACCAGGCCGTCGACACGCTGTTTTTCAGCCTGAGCAACCCGCGTGAGCGCTACGATGTGCAGCGCACCCTGCGCCGCCAGAACAGCGTGTACCTGACCACCGGCAGCGTGCTGTTTTCCAACCTCGGCCAGCCGATGCTGACCATTGTCGATGACACCTGCGGTCGCCACGACACACTCGGTGGCGCGTGCGCGCAAGAGAGCAACACCGTGCGCTACGCCCTGGAAAAGCGCTACATGCACAGCTGCCGCGACAACTACCTGCGCGCCTGTGTGCATGACGGCCGCCTGAGCAAGGCCGACATCGGCCCCAACATCAATTTCTTCATGAACGTACCGGTGACAGCCGAAGGCGGCCTGACCTTCGAAGACGGTATTTCCGCGCCCGGCAAATACGTCGAGCTGCGCGCTGAAATGGACGTGATCGTGCTGATTTCCAACTGTCCGCAGCTCAACAACCCCTGCAATGGCTACAACCCTACGCCTGCGCAGCTGTTGATTCGCGACTGACCCGGCACCTGCCCTCAGCAACGGACGACCGTTGCGTAGATTGATCAATAGCGGGACGGCCCGCTTCCCATCACGAAACCGAGCGCGACTGGGTTTCCGGGGTTATGCCATGTTCGACAAACTGCTGATCGCCAACCGTGGCGCCATTGCCTGCCGCATCCTGCGGACCCTGCGTACCTTGCAGGTCAAGGGCGTGGCGGTGTATTCCGAAGCCGACGCTGCCAGCCTGCACCTGATGCAGGCCGACGAAGCCCACAGCCTGGGCGAAGGTGGCGCAGCCGGAACCTATCTGGCGGTGGACAAGATCCTCGCCATTGCCAAAGCCAGCGGCGCCAAAGCCATTCATCCCGGCTACGGGTTCCTCTCCGAAAACGCCGCGTTCGCTCAAGCCTGCGAAGACGCCGGTATCGCCTTCGTCGGGCCAACGCCCGAGCAACTGCGCGTATTCGGCCTCAAGCACACTGCTCGCGCACTGGCCGGACAGCATGGCGTGCCCATGCTCGAAGGCACCGAACTGCTCGACAGCCTGGAATCAGCCATCGCAGCGGCGCGTGATATCGGCTATCCGGTCATGCTCAAGAGCACTGCAGGCGGTGGCGGCATTGGCATGCGAGTGTGCCGCAGCGCTGAAGAGCTGGCACATTCGTTCGAGGCGGTAAAGCGCCTCGGCCAGAACAATTTCAGCGACGCGGGTGTGTTCATCGAGAAATACATTCAGCGTGCCCGCCATCTGGAAGTGCAGGTGTTTGGTGATGGTCAGGGCGAGGTGCTTGCGCTCGGCGTACGTGACTGCTCGGTGCAACGCCGCAACCAGAAAGTGCTGGAAGAAACCCCGGCCCCCAACCTGCCCGACGGCATGGCCGAGGAACTTTGCGCGGCAGCCATCAAACTCGCCAGAGCGGTCAATTACCGCAGCGCAGGCACCGTCGAATTCGTCTTCGACAGTGAGGATCAGCGCTTCTATTTTCTGGAAGTAAATACTCGTCTGCAGGTCGAACACGGCGTCACCGAGCAGGTGTGGGGGGTAGATCTGGTCAGCTGGATGGTACAACTGGCTGCCGGAGACCTGCCGCCACTGGAGCAATTGCAGGCCGGCCTGAAACCGTCCGGCCATGCCATTCAGGCACGGCTGTATGCTGAAGATCCGGGCCGTGACTTCCAGCCCTGCCCCGGCCTGCTGACGGCGGTGAATTTTCCGCCTGCCGATGGCCATGCAATGCGCATCGACACCTGGGTTGAAGCGGGCTGCGAGATACCGCCGTACTTTGACCCGATGATTGCCAAGCTGATCAGTTGGGCGCAGACCCGCGAGCAGGCCAGCACCGGGCTGATCGATGCGCTGAACGAAACGCGCCTGTACGGGGTCGAGACCAATCGCGACTACCTGCGCCAGATCATTGCCGACACGCCGTTCGCCAGCGGCCAGCCGTGGACCCGCTGCCTGGAAGGTCTGGTGTATCACGCTGACACCTTCGAAGTGTTGAGCGGCGGCACGCAGACCAGCGTTCAGGATTATCCGGGGCGGCTGGGTTACTGGGCGGTCGGTGTACCGCCATCCGGGCCGATGGACAGCCGCGCGTTGCGCCAGGGCAATGGCCTGCTGGGCAATGCCGAAGGATGCGCTGCGCTGGAAATCACCATGAGCGGGCCGTTGCTGCGCTTTAATACCGATGCCGTGATTGCCGTGACCGGTGCGCAGATCCCGATCACGCTCGATGGCGCCCCCCGCGCCATGAACGCCGCGCTGCTGGTGTGCGCAGGCTCGACCCTTGCGCTGGGCACCATTGCAGGTGCCGGCGTACGCAGCTACCTGTGCGTACGTGGCGGGCTGGACGTGCCGGATTATCTGGGCAGCAAAAGCACCTTTACCCTCGGCCAGTTCGGCGGGCATGGCGGGCGGGCGTTGCGGGCCGGTGATGTGTTGCACATTGCGCCATTGGTGGATCGTAGCGCGGGCCAGCGGATTGCCGATGACGCACTTGAGGCGCTGCCTGACATTCGCCGTATAAGGATCATTTACGGCCCCCATGCTGCGCCGGAATACTTTACCGAAGCGTACATAGAGACGTTTTTTGCAACCGACTGGGAAGTGCATTTCAACTCCAGCCGTACCGGCGTGCGCCTGATCGGCCCGAAACCCGAATGGGTGCGCGCTGACGGTGGCGAGGCAGGTCTGCACCCGTCCAATATTCACGATAACCCCTATGCGATCGGCGCGGTGGATTTCACCGGCGATATGCCCGTGATCCTAGGTCCGGACGGACCGAGCCTGGGTGGGTTCGTATGCCCGGTGACTATTATCGAAGCGGACTTGTGGCAGCTGGGGCAGTTGAAGGCTGGCGACAGGGTCCGATTCACTCCGGTAAGCGTCGAGGCGTGTCATGCAGAACGGTGTAGGAGCGAACTTGTTCGCGAAGGCTATATTCCAGACGCAGAAAATACATCGACTGTACCGCCCTCTTCGCGGACAAGTCCGCTCCCACAAGGCATCGCAAACTCCCGTGGGAGCGAGCTTGCTCGCGAAGGCTATATTCCAGACGCAGAAAATCCATCGACTGTACCGCCCTCTTCGCGGACAAGTCCGCTCCCACAAGGCATCGCAAACTCCCGTGGGAGCGAAGCTGTGCGCATAGAGGATTTGCCCTCCCCGGTCATTCTCGACATAGGTCAGGACGATAAACGCTTGGTCGCACGCCTGTCCGGCGATACCCACCTGCTGCTGGAAATCGGTGCGCCAGAGCTGGATCTGGTGCTGCGTCTGCGCGGCCATGCCTTGATGCTGGCGCTGGAGGCCAAGCAACTGGGGGGCGTGATTGACCTGACGCCAGGTATTCGCTCGCTGCAAGTCCATTACCGCCCCGAACAACTGCCCCTCCGACAACTGCTCGACATCGTCGCTGGAGAGTGGGACGCAGTGTGCGCAGCGAAAGACCTGCAAGTGGCGTCGCGCATCGTTCATCTGCCGTTGTCCTGGGATGATCCGGCCTGTCAGCTGGCCATCGAGAAGTACATGACCACCGTGCGCAAGGACGCACCGTGGTGCCCGAGCAATCTGGAATTTATCCGGCGCATCAACGACCTGCCCAATCTTGACGAGGTGCAGCGTACGGTGTACGACGCCAGTTATCTGGTCATGGGGCTGGGCGATGTGTACCTCGGCGCACCGGTCGCCACGCCTCTGGACCCGCGTCATCGATTAGTGACCACCAAGTACAACCCGGCGCGCACCTGGACCGCCGAGAATTCGGTCGGCATCGGCGGTGCCTACATGTGCGTGTACGGCATGGAAGGCCCCGGCGGCTATCAATTCGTCGGCCGCACGCTGCAGATGTGGAATCGCTACCGCAACGTTGCCGCCTTCGAAGGCAAGCCATGGCTGCTGCGCTTTTTCGACCAGATCCGCTTCTACCCGGTCAGCGCCAACGAATTGCTACGCATCCGTCGCGATTTCCCGCTGGGCCGCTTCGATCTGAACATCGAACACAGCACCTTGAACATGGCTGACTACCAGGCCTTCCTGACCCGCGAAGCCGAAGGCATCACGGCATTCCGTGCTCAGCAACAGTCCGCGTTCAACGCCGAACGCGAACGCTGGATCGCCAACGGCCAGGCCAACTTTCAGAGCGATGAAGGCGTCGCGCCAAACACCGAAGAGTTGCCACTGCAAACGGGCCAACAAGGCGTCGACAGCCACATCGCTGGCAATCTCTGGCAGGTCCAGGTGCAACCCGGCGAGCGTGTCGAAGCGGGTGATGTGCTGGTGATTCTGGAGTCCATGAAAATGGAAATCCCCCTGCTCGCGCCAGTCGCAGGTGTGGTGCAGGAAGTCAGGGTGCAACCCGGCTCGGCAGTACGCGCAGGGCAGCGGGTGGTGGTGCTGGCAGCAGACTGAACCGATCAACTTTTCACTTTCAATGGAATTGCGTCATGAACGACTCAGCACTGCCCAACGACCTGCGCCTGGATACCGTACGCACTGCTTACCTATCCGGCCAGATTTCCCCACGCCAGCTGATTCTGGCGCTACGGGAAAAAGCCGCAACGCTCAATGCGGATTACCACCTGTTCATTCACCTGCTCAGCCCGGCTGAACTGGAGCCCTATCTGGCCGCACTGGAAAATCGCGATATTCAAAGCCTGCCACTCTATGGCGTGCCCTTCGCGATCAAGGACAACATTGATCTGGCCGCCATTGCGACCACCGCTGCCTGCCCGGCGTACGCCTACACGCCAGCGCGCTCGGCGACCATCGTCGAGCAATTGATCGCGCTGGGGGCGGTGCCCATGGGCAAGACCAATCTGGACCAGTTCGCCACCGGCCTGAATGGCAGCCGCTCGCCCTATGGCGCCTGCCCCAACAGTGTCTTGAAAGAGTACCCGTCCGGCGGCTCAAGCTCAGGTTCGTCACTGGCCGTAGCGCTGGAGGTCAGTAGCTTCTCGCTGGGCACTGACACGGCGGGTTCGGGCCGTGTGCCCGCAGCGTTGAACAATCTGGTGGGGCTGAAAGCCAGCAAGGGGCTGATTTCCACCGCTGGTGTCGTACCCGCTTGCCGCACGCAGGATTGCGTGTCGATCTTTACTGCCACAGCAAGGGAAGCCAGCCAGTTGCTGGGGCTGGTTGCCACGCTTGATCCGCACGATGAATACAGCCGACGCAACCCGCAGTGGAATGACCTTTCGGCATTCGGCGCACCTCGACCGTTTCGCTTCGGCGTACCACGCGCTGAAGACCTGGAATTCTTTGGCTGTAACGAAGGACCGAGGCTGTTCAGCGCGGCCATCGCCCATCTCACTGCGCTGGGCGGCGAAGCTGTCACGGTAGACCTGTCACCGTTTCTCGAAGCGGCGCGGTTGTTGTACGAGGGGCCGTGGGTGGCCGAACGCTACAGCGTCGCCGGGCAGTTAATGGAAGAACACCCTGACGCGGTATTGCCGGTGATCCGCGACGTGCTGGCCAAGGCACCCCGGGTCAGCGGGGTCGATACGTTTCGGGCGCAATACCGTCTGCAGGCGCTCAAGGTGATTTGCGATCGGGCGCTTGAAGGGCTGGATTGTGTGGTAACGCCGAGCATCGGCCGCCCGGTAACTTCAGCAGAACTGGCTGCCGAGCCAGTGCTGCGCAATTCGGAGCTGGGCTATTACACGAACTTCGTCAACCTGCTCGACTACGCCGCCATCGCCGTACCCAGTGCCTTCATGAGCAACGGTCTGCCGTGGGGCATTACGTTGTTCGGACGGGCATTCACCGATCAGTACCTGCTCAGTCTGGCCGATGCTTTCCAGCGGCACACCGCCCTGCCTTTGATCGGCGGTGCAGCACCTCGATTGCCCGCGCCGAAGACCTTAGCAGGTAACGATATGGCCCGGCTGGTGGTCTGCGGCGCGCACCTGGACGGACTGGCGTTGAACTGGCAGCTCAAGCGACGCGGTGCCCGTTTGCTGGAGTGCACACACAGCTCAGCCGACTATAAATTGTTCGCGCTGGCCGGTGGCCCGCCTTTTCGTCCAGGCATGGTACGGGTGGCCGAAGACGGTGTGGCCATTGAGGTGGAAGTCTGGGAGTTGCCCAGTGTCGAGCTGGGTTCGTTTCTGACCGGCATTCCGGCACCGCTGGGCCTGGGGAAGGTGCAACTGGCCGATGGCCGCTGGGAGACCGGGTTTATCTGTGAAGCCTACGGCCTGACAGGTGCTCGCGACATCAGCCATCTCGGCGGCTGGCGTGCACACTTGCAACAGATGTAAGCGAAAAGGCGGCATGCTCTGACGTGCCGCCCTTTCTGAAACAGCTCTGTTACTCCAAAGGCTCTGCCACTACTACATAGTTATGTCATGTTCGGACGGTCTTGCCGACATAGTACGCATCCACTCACTTCGACCAGCCGTCATGAACCACATCTGGAGTCCGCTTCGCCAGGACACCCTCTTTCACGCCTCATCGTTTCTGCTGGAACAGCCAAGCGTTCTGCTGCCCGAGCACAGCAACAGCCGACACGATACGCTCAATGCCTGGGCGCCCTTGGCCCTGCCTGCGCTCCGGTTTCCACCCCGTGAACAACCACTGCCACCGCTGGCCGAAAAGCACGCTACGCAAGATAAGACCGCACGCATCGAACGCACGCTCGAAGCACTGCGCAAAAGCCCGGGTTTCCAGCTGATCGCCAACTCGGCGTTGCTCCTTGAAGCGTGCCAGCTGGATATGGACTTCCCGCCGACTCGAAAACACTATGTCCACCAACAACTCGTCATGCTGCTCGAACAAAAGACCGGCAAGACGCTGGACCCGGACACGCTGCGGATCACGTTCAGCACGCAGACCCTGCCCGCCCTGAACGACGAGGGGCATGAGCGTTACAGCATTGACATGTCGCTGACCAACGTAGCACTGGCGGTCTTCGATCCAGAACAGTTCGTGGCCCTGTATCGCAGTGAAATCATCGACACGCCCTTGTCCGAGGAAGCCCCGTCACTGAGCGCAAGGCAGGTGCTCAAGTGGCTCAGCGAGACACCGCTGGATCGCGACTACAGCATGGCTCTGGAGGCTTTCAGGACACGACACACAGTCACCTGCCGCACCTTGTCGCGGTTGGGTTTTCTGGATGGGCTGGCTCACCGGTTCTTCCACGGGCACATCAGCCGCGACGGCTATTTCCTGACGCTGGACGCTCTGGGGCTCAGTGATTTCCCTGCCGACGTAGCGACACTGGAACAGAGCGGCCGCGGTGAGAAATCCGAGGTTCGAATCTTGTCACTCAACGGCAAAACGGTGCCGGGAATTTTTCAGGTCAGGTCGAAAACCACCTCCCACTGTTTCATTCACATACTGAGTGCCAAGGGCAACGTCATCGAATACATCAGCGATGATCCGGACCAGATGACCAACAGGCTGCTGGCGGCCCTGAATGCCTCGAGGCTCTATGGCTACGCGTTGCATGCGCTTGATCAGGACGCAGGCATAGTTGCCAGCGCGCCGCTGCTCGCAGAAGACGTTTTTACCGAACTGACCCAGGCATCATTTGCCGAGACACAGCTCAACAGCCAGAACATCGACCTGCTCAAGACGGTATCGCGCAGCCTCAAGCTGGCCGGGGCGGTAGACCTCTGGCAGGCCAACCCTGCTCTTCTGGAACCCATCCCCTCGGCTTCCAGAATGGCTGCGCAGGTCATGGAGACTTATCTGCTGGAACATCACGGTCTGACGCTCAACCCTGACCACGTGTTCATCGCCTATCAATCCGGTAACTCTATCAGCCCGCTGGGCGGAGCCCGCAATCCACCCACGCATGTTCACACGCCCGATGAAAAACCGATCAGCCTGAGCGAAGCGCTGGTGATCAACTACCGGGTGGATGCTCCTCAGGGCTACATTGATCACGACGGTATTACAGATGTCTTTCTCGACACCACCGGCCAGGGCGTACGCGCTCAGGGCCAGAGTTTGGCGATCACGCCGCAGGCACTTGAAGACTATATCAAGGCATTCGATTTTCTGAACTGGATGACCAAACGTATTCAAGAATTCTGGGGGCAGCAAAAAGAAGCCATCGAACAGGCACTCAAATCAGCCTTCATCCATCAGGCGCTGATCAGCCTGAAGCGCGGCAGCCTCAAACGCAGCGGTTTCGATCAAGTCGTTGAAGCGCTCGCCCCTTCTGCGCCCAATCACTGGCTGGTACTTGGCTTCTTCGTTCAGGGCTCGCTGATCGACGGCATGGAACATCAATACACCGGGCTGTTGATACTTGAGCAACCCGGTAAACCGAAGATGCTCTATCAGCCTGGGTATCCCGAAGCCTTTATCGAGTTTACGGACGGCGATGCACTTGAACGCTATCTGAACCTGAAGACCGCCCAACCGGACTGGCGTGAAGCCGTGATGCGCTACATTCCCGTGCGCCATCACCAACGTCTGGACTACCTGTTCAAGCTATGGGGCGGCGTTCAGGCACCCGGTCCGCCCGTCTCCATCCTGCGCCCGTGGGCGGATGCGCTGTACAACCCTGACACTCGAAAAGCCCTGCACCACTCATTGTGTGAAAAAAAACTGGAGGGCTCGCCGTTCGGTTATCTGCATCAACTCCTGAAACAGAATTCGCTGGCTGATGCAGAAGAGCAGATCGTGACCTCCGCACAGGTTTCGCTGGCGTACTGGACAGACCGTCTACACCATTTACAGCGTTTGCTGGTGCCCATGTCTCTGTTGCTGACACCGGCGTTTTTAGCGTCGCTGGCAGCGGATGTCGGCCTTACTGCACTGAGCGTTGCCTCCGCGAATTTGCCGGGCAGTCGTTACGCAGAAAAGAATCAGGCGCTGCAGGCAACATTATCGCTGGGCTTGTTACAGCTTGGGCCGCAGACACCGAGACTACTGCGCACACTGACCAAAATCGTCAAACCTGCCGGTCATACAGCGGGGGCGTCTTTAGTGTTGTCCGGTGGCTCACGAGGCTCCAGTCATTTAGGCGCGCGGCCATTAAAACCGCGCCATACACGACTGGAAAAATTCTTTCATACCGACGCCCTGCTAAAACGCTGGACCATCACCAGCATAGTGTCGCCCGGTTTGGTGCCGGTGCATGCCTGGAAGCTGGTCCGCCGCTTCCTGCTCTGGACGTCGGACAGAGGTCAGGCGCGGACACTGGTGGTCAGCACCCACGGGTACTACACCCCGTGGACTGCGACGGTGAAGATCCCCAACGGCACGGAGATCCGCACCTATGCGCCGCATGGTTATGAATTGGTCGACCCCAAATTGCACCGTATCGTCAACAAGAATGCCCGGCCGTTTGCCATTTCCAATACAAAGGAAAATATCCTGATGTATCCAGTAGCCGCGCATGAGCCATTGCTGATGACGGACAAGATAATCGCGGGCACTTCACTGCCCGGCAGGCTGAAGAACTACAGCCTGTCCAAGTTCCAGACAGCCAGTTACGAAACCTATGACGATATTGCACGGGTGGTAGGCAACTCGAACGCATCGCCCCTCAAGGGCTGGTTACCGCCAACGCCAATGGATGTACTGACGGTACGCAACCGCTTCGGCAAGGCGCCCCCTTCGTTGAGCGACCTGTTCCACAGCCTGTCGACACAGGGCATTCATTACGACAGGGTGCTGCTGGTGCACTGCCGATGCGCAGCAATATCTGCACTGTTGCGCCGCGCACCGGTTTATCATCCCCCTGCAACATAGCCAATTGGCAGAAGCGCCTGAACCAACTGCCCCGATCATCGAGCAAGACAATCGCCATGAACGACACCCGCCTTTGCCCTCTGTGCGGTTTCAGCAACCAGTGCAGCCTGGCTGACCCGCTTACGGCAGATCAGGCCTGCTGGTGCTTTTCGGAAAGCATCGACCCGGCTTTGCTTGAAGCCCTGCCTGCGGACATCCGCGATAAGGCGTGTCTGTGTCCGCGTTGCGCCGGGATCCAGGAGGCCGCATCCGGCCAGTCTGCCGACCGGATCAACAAGTAAGATGCGCCCCCCATCCCCTATCAGCCGCTGTTGCTATGCGCCTTGATCGCTTCCTCAGTAACCTGCCAAGCCTCAATCGCAAAAGCGTGCGCCTGGCGCTGGCCAGCGGGCGGGTGCAGGTAGACGGGCAAACAACCAGCGACCCGCACCACGAAGTGCGCGAGTTCAGTCGCGTAGCGCTCGACGGGGAAATACTGCAAGCCGGCAAAGCTGCCCGCTATTTCATGCTGCACAAACCTGAAGGCTGCGTCAGCGCGACAGTTGATACACAGCACCCGACAGTCCTCGACTTGCTGGACGAGCCTGACAGACACGAGCTGCATATCGCCGGGCGGCTGGACTTCAACACCACTGGCCTGATGCTGATTACCAACGATGGTCAATGGTCACGACGCCTCACCCAGCCGCAGACCAAAATGCCCAAAGTGTATTACGTCGAGACCGAACAACCGATCGACGAACGCTACGCAGCCACATTCGCTGCCGGTATGTATTTTTCATTTGAGAACATCACCACGCAACCGGCGCAATTAACCCTGCTGGGGCCACGTAGCGCACGCCTGACTATTGTCGAAGGTCGTTATCACCAGGTGAAACGGATGTTCGGTCACTTCAATAACAAAGTGCTGCGCCTGCACCGGGAGAATATTGGCGCGCTGGCGCTGGACCCTGCCCTGGCACCCGGCGGCTACCGGGCGTTGCACGCTGCGGAAATCAGCCTGTTCTGAAAAGTCACAACCGTTTGGCGGATTACGCAAACAAGGTACGAATGACACTTGCGGGTTAACGGATCGACTGCTTGACTGGGATTGTCAATCCTTATGCGACTGATGAGTCAATCCATTATTCCAAGAAACACTTTGTCGTATCGAGCCGCTGGTTCGCGACACATTGCCCGCCAATAACAATACCTGTCGAACAGCTTATCGGATCGACATGGGCCTTTAATCGGCTATCGCCTGCCTGTCACGAAACTCGTGCAACGTCATGTGCACGTCTACCTGTTTACGCCAGGAGTTACACCTATGTCGCCAGAAAAAGCAGTGCTGGACATACAAGGACAGTTTCGGGTTTATACCGAGTTCTATCACACCGATGCCGCCGCAAAGACCATCATTCTGGTCAACGGCTCACTGGCCACCACCGCGTCATTTGCTCAGACCGTCCGCAACCTTTACCCCACCTTCAACGTGGTGCTGTATGACCAGCCTTACTCGGGCAGGTCCAAGCCACATAACGTGCACGGCGCACCGCTGACCCGGGAAGAGGAAGGTCAGCTGTTGCTGGAACTGATCGACCATTTCAACGCCGAGCACGTTCTGTCCTTCTCCTGGGGCGGCGCAGCTACGCTGGTTGCGCTGGCGCATCAACCAAGACGCATCGAAAGCGCAGTCATCAGCTCGTTCTCACCGGTCATCAACGGCCCAATGCGCGAGTACCTGGACAAAGGCCTCGACTACCTCGGCGCACATAGCCGTTACGACATGGGGCATTTGATCAACAACACTATCGGCAAGCACCTGCCGGCTCTGTTCAAGCGCGTCAACTATCGCCATGTCAGCAGCCTGGACGGTCATGAATATGACCAGATGCACCATCACTTCAGTCAGGTACTGGAGCTTGACCCGGACAACTACCTGACAGCAGGGCAGCGCATCAAGGTGCCGGTGCTTTTCATCAATGGTGCCTGGGACGAGTACACCTCCGCGAACGACGCCGCGCAGTTCTCCCGATACCTGCAGAACTGCAGCTTCAACACCATCGAAGCCACAGGCCACTTTCTGGACATGGAACACAAGGCCGCCTGCCGCGACTCGAAACAGGCGCTAATGAACTTCCTGCAACCGGCACAAGCGTCATCCAGCGTCTACAACCGGGTTCAGGGCCACCATGCTTTCGCCTTCTGAAACCCGTGAGCGCCTCTCCGTCAGCCCACACGCATGTGCAGCTGGCGGGGGGGGTGATCAGGAGGGAAATCGCTGCGCGGTGAAATTAGCGCTTCAAATCAAGGCAGGGTTCTGGTACAAAGTCAGCCGCTCAGAGCAGCTCCCAGAGCGGGTATAGTTTAGTGGTAAAACGAAAGCTTCCCAAGCTTTAGTTGAGGGTTCGATTCCCTCTACCCGCTCCATATTTTTCCTAACTCGTTAATTCTCCTCAAATCTCCGAATGGCACGTAGCGTGACAACCTCTACCGCTGTCCGAGCGGGATCTACGCTCCTTCGCATAGCTGCTCATGTTCGGTATCGCTTCTATCTTCAGTCAGACTGATATCCATACATCAACGCATTCCAGCCACCTGATCGCCGAAAAAGCGATAGTACGCAGCGTCAGGAATGACGACTTACCAAGCTTGGGTACATGCTAACGACTTGGCAGGAAGCACGTGCTCGTGCCAGCTGAAGCTTCAGAACCCTGGAAACTGAATTCAACTACTTGACTGTTTTTTGAAGATGGCCTGCGAAGGTTAACAGGCCACTATCCGTTGCCCCTAAGCCATCAAGTTCAGAGGGGCCTGAGAGTAACCAACATCCCGCCAGTCCCATCCTCAATCAACCAAATAGCACCGTCAGGCGCAACACCTTTGACCTTATCCCCCCGGGGAGGATAAGGTGTCAGCCTGGATCATTCACCCAACAGGCTCAAGCGATGAGTGAGCACGAACATCCGTATGACCATACGCACCAGTCACACGAGGCGATCATCAAACGTCTCAAGCGTGCAGACGGCCACTTGCGAAGCATCATCACCATGATCGAAGACGGCCGCGAATGCGTGGACATTGCTCAACAGCTTCATGCCGTCGAGAAAGCGATATGTCAGGCGAAACGCACGCTGATCCAGGATCATATCGATCACTGCCTTGAAAACACCATGGGGGCTCTTGCCAAAGGCGAGCGAGCGCCACTTGAAGCCTTCAAGCAAATCACTAAATACCTGTAAGGCCTCACATGCCCGACTTTGCCGATTTATTGCAGCGAGGCGGTGCCAACGCTTGGCTGTACTTCCCCAGCGCCGTCCTTTTAGGGGCATTGCACGGCTTGGAGCCGGGGCACTCCAAAACCATGATGGCGGCATTCATCGTGGCCATTCGGGGATCGGTGAAGCAGGCTGTCATGCTCGCGCTGGCGGCAACGCTATCCCATACTGCTGTTGTCTGGTTGGTCGCTATCGGCGGCATGTATCTGGGTCAGGGCCTGGATGCCGAAACGACCGAGCCCTACTTTCAGCTTGCGTCCTCAGCGCTGATCATCGCCATTGCGCTGTGGATGTTGTGGCGCACATGGCGCGGCGAGCAGCTGTTTAAATTCAAAGAAGAAAACGGTGGCCACAGCGATCACCACGACCACGAAATACACCATCACAGCCATGACCATGACCATGACCAGGAACACCACCACGGCCTTAGCCATGATCACAGCAATCCGCACAGATTCACGCTGGCTGCCGAGGGTTATCAGGATGCTCATGAGAAGGCCCATGCCGAAGACATTCGCAAGCGGTTCACCTATCGTGAGGTCAGCAACGGTCAGATCCTGATGTTCGGTTTGACCGGTGGGCTCATCCCTTGCCCAGCTGCAATCACTGTTTTGCTGTTGTGCCTGCAAGTGAAGCAAGTCACGCTAGGGGCCGCGATGGTGCTTTGTTTCAGCATTGGTTTGGCAATCACTTTGATGACTGTCGGAGCCGCTGCCGCTATCGGCGCTCGCAAAGCATCAAACCGTTTTCCCTGGCTCAATGCAGCTGCCCGACGAGCCCCGTATCTTTCCAGCGTATTGATCATTTGCGTCGGCGTGTACGTGGGTGTCCACGGCTGGAACGGATTGTATTCGTGAGATGACATCGTGTTCGAGCTGACCAGCTATCTGGGCCTCTTTGCCGTGGCATTTGGTGCCGCAACGCTTCTGCCGCTGCAATCTGAAGCGGTATTGGCTGGCATGCTCCTTTCGGAACATTACGTGACGGCACTTCTGTTGCTGACTGCAACTACGGGCAATGTTCTGGGGTCGGTCGTGAACTGGTATCTGGGGCGCTCGGTTGAACGCTTTCGGCACAAGCGCTGGTTCCCCATCAGCGAGCGACACCTCGACAAAGCTCAAATCATTTACAGACGCCATGGACGCTGGGCATTGTTGCTAAGTTGGGTGCCTATCATCGGTGACCCGATCACCATGATCGCCGGTGTCCTGCGTGAGCCGCTTTGGAGCTTTCTGCTGGTTGTCACTTTTGCAAAAGCTTTACGCTATTTGACGCTGACAGCGCTCACGCTGGGGTGGGCGGTATAGAGGAGATCGGCGGTGGTGACTCGAATAGTGGGTAGACACTCCAGATAGAGTGCCCGGTTTCGCTTTGATACTTATTTCAATTTTGCAAAAAATTGAAATAAACCCCCAACCTCCGTACTCTCCATCTCAAATTCCTGGAAATTTGAAATCATGGTCAAGTCGCCGCCTGCGCTCATCCAGAATCCGTTCGCCATGATTATCAGCGACCACGCCGATCAGGCAGACGCCTATCTTGAGCTTGCGCAGCCCTTCGATGCGCAGGGACGTTATCTGCATTTCGATAAACTGCGTTTCAGATTTCCGAAATCGCTGGATGCAGCTCTGGCCTGGTCGGTCGTCAGGCAAGCCAGAAATCGCCAGCTAGTCACGGCCATATCTCTGGGTGAACCATCTCGGCCCTGCGGCTTTCTCTATACGCCTGCAATGCAAATGGCTGTCTCTGCCGGTGACCAGAATACGACCACAGCGGCGCTGGAATGGATGTGCTCCAGAATTGGAGAGTCCAGGCAACTGACGTACCTGCTTAACGATCTGGTCGAAGACGAGGCGATCAGCAGCAGCCAGCTTGAGGGGGCTGCAACGACTACCAAAGCAGCAAAGGAGTTGCTGAAAAGAAAGCGTAGCGCCCGGACTCCCGACGAAAAGATGATCATCGGTAATTTCCGGATGATGCAACATGCGTGGGAATGCCGGGACCAGGAACTGTCGCTTGAGCTGATAACCGACCTGCATCAGGTGGGTGTCGAAGGGATAGAAGACGAGCGTTATTATCCAGGCGAATTACGGTCAGTGGATGACGTTGTTGTCGAGGATGGAAACGGAAACATTGTTCATCAGCCACCGCCCGCTCAAGGCATTCAGAAACGGCTTCTGTCGGTTATTGCGTGGGCGAATAGCGAGCACTCGGACCTGGACAGTCCAACCTACATTCATCCGTTGATAAAAGCGGTCATCCTCCATTTCGTGATTGGTTATGAGCACCCATTTCACGATGGCAACGGTCGAGTCGCCAGGTCGTTATTTTATTGGTACCTGTTCAAATGTGGTTTTGGCGGATTCAGGTATATCGCCATCAGCACGCTTCTGAAAATCGCTCCGATCAAGTATGGAAAAAGCTACCTGTACACCGAAACGGATGACATGGACCTGACGTACTTCATCGACTATCAATGCCAGGTCATTGCACGGGCCATCAAAGAGTTTACGAGAAATCACGAAGCGAACGTGGCTGCAATTGATCGCTTCAACGCGTTCCTTTACGAGTCGGGGCTGTACACGAAGCTGTCCGACAAACAACGAATCATCTTCAACGTGGCCAACTCATCAGACATAAAGTCTTTCACCGTGACCGATGTCAAAAACAAGCTGGGGTGTGCTTACAATACAGCGGCAACTGTACTGAATGGTTTGGTGGACCTGAAACTGTTTCACAAAATGAAGACCGGCAGTGAGTCGGTTTATTCGATGATCGATACGACTCAACTATTGAAATCATCATCGTAAACCAACACCTACCTTCCCCACGCCTGCGTCTTCCGGCACGCGCGCCCTGGCCTCTTGCGCCGAAACCGGCGCCACCAGAAACTGCCGATAATCCCTGAAAGCCTCCAGCACAGATGTGTCCTGAGGACGATAGTCATCGCCACTCATCTGCTGCTGATTCGCCACACATGCTCTTCCAATAACACTCATACATACATCGTTTGCGCCAGCTGAACCCGGCCCAAACAAAGCAAACGCGGTACCCGGCTGATCCGTATCGTTGAACAGTGGATGAGCTACGTTTTCAAAATCGTTTCCTTCCACCAGCAACTGTGAGGATGAAGTCCGCGACATGATTGCGCCCTGGTAGGTCATGCGCTGAAAAACGTTATTGACCAGTTGAGCGCGGACTTGCGCATTATTCATGCCTCCGGAGTGCGGCGCTCTTCCCGAGGCGTCGTGTATGTAGTTTTTTGACAGCGTCAGCGTGTCCTGACTGCCGAGGAACAGCCAGACCCAGTAATGATGGCCATCGCAGGTCGACGAGTAAGGCGTGCGACCATCGAACTCATTGCTGGAAATGGTGACGTGTGAAGCAGTGCCCCAGCCTGTCACGATCATTTGTCTGCCGATACGGGCGAAGGTGTTGTGGTCAATCCACACGCCATCGGCTTTGTTCAGAGTGAGCGCATCTCCGCCCCATACGACACTCGGGTTGATGTCTGAAAGCGTCAGGTTACGGACAATCACGTTATGCGCGCCGTCACCGATGAACAGTCCTGCACCTTGGATACCGGCCTTTTTGCCCACGCCTATCAGGGTCTTGTTCGATCCGACTTTCAGTGGCTTCAGCCCTGCATTGTCGTAGGTCACCATGACCGGTGGCCTGGATTGGCAGAAGTTGTTGGGACCATTGAGAGCAAGCTGCTCGCCGCCATGCGGACACTGCTTGACCATGCAGCCCGGTTCGGTGGTTTCGGCGCTGCCTTTGGCAACGAGACTCCCGCGAAAGTCGAACAGGTGCTCCAGCACAATGACCCGCGGGGTTTCATCGGTACAGGCACCGCGCGAGTCGTAAGACGCGCACAGTGCAGACCGAAGCTGGTCAAGCGTTGAAGGGTGTACTGCCGCGGCGGCTCCGCCACCCGTAACCCCTTTGGCAAAACCTTCCGGCAAGTCCGCTGCCTCCAGGTATTGCGCACCCGACAGCATCAGGAACAAAGCAGAAACGCATTGCAAAAGAGCACCCCAAAGCCTCATTTGTTGAACTTCCAGTCCTATTCGCGAAGGGTCGCGAAAACAGTCTGAATGCTAAACGCAGAGCGGCCTGCCTTACTCGTATTCTGTAGCCTTGGTCAGGCTCTGTTCAGCCGCGAGCATCCCTCACGAAAACGCGAGCTCCATTCTGATACTGTCGATTCCAGGACCATGCCCGTCCACTTCGACAGAGGTCACGACAAACCCCAGATTCAAGTAGAAGCCCTGAACGTGCTGGCTGGTATCGATGTGGGAACGTGTAACGCCCGGTAATGACCTTACGACATCAAGTCTCGCCTGGGTCAGAAACCTCCCCAGGCCGCTACCGTGTTGCTCACCGTGGACCATGCCCCATGTAAGCTCGGCCACTGACGGGTCTGACAGCACGAGGTATCCTCCGCAAGCCAGAACATCGCCATCACGCTCGACAACGAAGTACTGACCCAACGGTGCCATCAGGAAGCTGGCAAATTGCTTGCGCTCCGCAGGATCAAAGTAACGCGGTACGTTGCTGTCGAAAATATCCAGACAGATATTCCGGGCCGAAAGTGTGTAGGGTAAGAGCGTTGCCATTTTTAGCCTGTCTGTTGCGGTTAATCACATTGCCTGACGAAATATCTCCTTAATCTGCTCAAGATCGGCACGACGCGGATTGGTCAGACCGCACGCATCTTTCAGGGCATTGGTGGCCAGGATCGGGAAATCCTCTTCCTTGACGCCAAGCACCGCCAGCCCCGCCGGGATTTCCACGGCAGCCGACAGTGCGCGAATGGCCTCGATTGCCGCCTGAGCACCTTCTTGCGGAGAAAGACCACGAATATTGCAGCCCATCGCATGCGCAACATCAGTCAGGCGCGCAGCGCTGACGCTGGCGTTGAAACGCTGAACATGAGGCAACAATACGGCGTTGCACACACCGTGCGGCAAATCATAGAAGCCGCCCAGTTGATGCGCCATGGCGTGTACATAGCCCAATGATGCGTTGTTGAACGCCATGCCGGCCAGAAACTGTGCGTATGCCATGTTCTCGCGTGCAGTAATGTTCGCTCCATTGGTGAAGGCATCGCGCAGATTGTTGGCAATCAGTGCCATGGCCTGCAACGCGCAGGCATCCGTGATCGGATTGGCAGCCGTCGAGACATAGGCCTCTATCGCGTGAGTCAAGGCATCCATACCGGTGGCGGCGGTCAGTGACTTGGGCATGGCAATCATCATGTTCGGGTCGTTTACGGATAACAGTGGCGTTACGTTACGGTCAATGATGGCCATTTTTACGTGGCGCGCTTCGTCGGTAATGATGCAGAAGCGGGTCATTTCGCTGGCGGTTCCGGCGGTGGTGTTGATCGCGATCAGCGGCAACTGCGGTTTTGCCGAACGGTCGACGCCTTCATAGTCGCTGATATGCCCACCGTTACTGGCGCACAGGGCAATGCCCTTGGCGCAGTCGTGAGGTGAACCGCCGCCCAGAGAAATCACGAAATCGCACTGGCGTTCCCGCAGCAAGGCCAGACCGTTCTCGACGTTGGCGATGGTCGGGTTGGGTTTGGCACCGTCATATACCACCGAGTCGATGCCCTGCTCCACCAACAGCCCCGCGACCTGACTGGCCACACCGGCCTTGGCCAGCCCTGCGTCGGTCACGATCAGCGCCTTGAGAAATCCGTATTTGCGAATGGCGAGCATGGCTTCATCAATGCAGCCAGTGCCGATGATGTTCACTGCGGGGATGAAAAAGGTGCTGATCATGACGGACCCTCGTGGGTAGCTCGGATGCTTGGGTGATAGCCCAAGCATCCGCCGTGTGCGAGGCACAACCATTGACCTGGCGCAATGAAGCAGCCTGATAGCAGACCGTTGGTCGAAGACTCTTCGGTCTACGTGTGCAGGGTGGCTGTTTCAGCCGATGAAGCCGTCCGCCCTCAGCAGCGTTTCAAGGCACTGCTCGCTGATGCCGTAAAACGTCTTCAGCTCCTGGATACGCGCGATCAACAGGTCCGGGTTGACCGGTTCGGCGCACTTGACCGCCAGTATCATCTTGTTCTTGTTGGTGTGCTCCAGAGAGATGAACTCAAAGACCTTGGTTTCGTAACCGCACGCTTCCAGGAACAAGGCACGCAGGCTGTCCGTGACCATTTCTGCCTGCTGGCCCATATGCAGGCCGTATTGCAACATCGGTTTCAGCAAGGCCGGGCTCTGGATCTGCAGGCGAATCTGTTTGTGGCAGCACGGCGAGCACATGATGATCGAGGCGCCGGAACGAATGCCCATATGAATGGCGTAGTCGGTTGCGATGTCACAGGCATGCAGCGCGATCATCACATCCAGCGCGCTGGGCGCGACAGTACGCACATCGCCGTGCTGGAACGTCAGGCCGGGGTGTTCAAGACCCGCCGCAGCGTTGTTGCACAAGGTGACCATGTCCTCACGCAGCTCGACACCGGTCACCTGCCCTTGCGCCTGCAAGGTATTGCACAGGTAGTCATGGATCGCGAAGGTCAGGTAGCCCTTGCCTGAGCCGAAGTCTGCCACCTTGATCGGCTGATCTAGCTTGAGTGGCGATGAACTCAAGGCATGGGAAAACACTTCGATGAACTTGTTGATCTGCTTCCACTTGCGCGACATCGCAGGGATCAGTTCATGCTGCCGATTGGTGACACCCAAGTCGGCCAGGAACGGGCGGCTCAGCTCCAGATAGCGCTTTTTCTCACGATCATGCCCGGCCGAAGGAGCTTCACGCTCCTGCTGAGCCTTGCTTTTGAACAGCGTGCTCTTGCCCTTCTTGCTGAACTCCAGCTGCACCTCGTCGGTCAGCGACAGCAGGTGCGCGTTCTTGAACGATTCAGGTATCAGGCTGGCAATAGCGCCCACCGCTTCTGCAAGCGGAAAATTCTTGGTGATATCGCGGGTCTTGTAGCGATACACAAAGGTAAGGCATGGCTGTTCCTTGACGGTCAGCGGTTTAATGATGACCCGCTGTAATTCGGCCTCGCTGCCCACATATTTGGCCAGCACCAGCTTGATCAGCGAGTTTTGCGACAGGCTGGTGTCCAGCAGGCCGAGAAACTGCGCGCGGTGATCGGTCGCAGTGTTGGATGACGTGGGGGTAATGACTGACATTGAAAATGTGCCTCAAACGTCCCGGCCGGGACTCGAAAAATCAGACCGGCATTTTAGGCGCGTCGACGCGTCAAGGGCACCCCTATTTTTCAAAGACTACACACACTGTTTGCACGGCCCTACACACCAAAGAGAAACACACACAAACCGTAAAACAATCCCTGCCGAAAATCACGAGCCATTACTTGTAGCGCGCAAAAACACCTTTATAGTCGCCATCACTGATGACAGACGATCAGATCTCACTCCTGGAGCTTTTTGCTCTAACAGAATAACTTGTACAAGGAACGTGCAGTA
Source organism: Pseudomonas sp. Pme6b (assembly GCF_058129925.1). Lineage (NCBI taxonomy): Bacteria > Pseudomonadati > Pseudomonadota > Gammaproteobacteria > Pseudomonadales > Pseudomonadaceae > Pseudomonas > Pseudomonas sp. Pme6b. Next base: position 1,562,563 of record NZ_CM176704.1, on the reverse strand, counting down.
TGTTGAGTCAAGCAGCACTCTTGGAAAACGAAGATATCGCACGGGTTACTTTAAAACCCGTAGAGTACTTGAGCGTCATACTCGATGATGAAAAAAGCGGAGGCCGGAGCGCGGCACTTATTTTGACCAGGGAAGACATCCTCAGTCTTAAGCGTTACGAGCGTCACGCCCTGAACATTCCCACCTCGCTTAATCGTGTCGAACAGCAATTGGGTTTTACAAGAAGTTACATTCCCGGACTTGAGCCTAAAGATATGCTGGTGACTTACCAGGCCATCAATAATCATGGCAAGAGCTGGCTCAGTATCGAGGATGGCATCAAACGCAGCGGGTTCGCCATTGAATTGTTTGCCACCCAATTCTCGAGACAGGGCGAACAGATCATCAACTACATCGAAAAAATGGATTTTGCCAGACAACTGGACCTGACCGTTGCCGATTTAAACATTGAAGAGGTCCGTAACACTGCGCCGGTACCACTGGGTGAAACCGATCAGAGGGTGTGTATCACGCTGGCAGAGTTTCTGAAGAAAACGGCGTCACAAATAAAAAACCATCAGCACGCTGCGCAAACCCTGGCGGACCACATCGATACGTTCAGCACCGTCCTGAGCGTCCAGCTAATTCCCGGCATCAATGACAAGGTGAAACTGGCAAATTGTTCTGATCTGGACCAGCAGATCCAGGATCTGGAAAAAGATATCGAACAACTGACGACGGAAATCGAGCAGAAAAACAACGAGTATAAAACCGCCCTGTATAATATTGCCTGGGGTCTTTTCGGCGGGGCCATCGGGGTCGCTATCACGGGGGGCATTTTTGGCGCCCAAGCGGAGGAAATCCGAAAAGAAAAAAATCGAATGGTGGCTTCCAAGAACCAGAAAGTTCAAAAACTCAAAGAAAAATCTCCTTTGTCAGCCGCCGTGCGCAGCCTGCAAATACTGTTTGAAGACATGAATATTCGTATGATGGACGCTCACCAGAGCGCCACCCATTTGAAAGACCTCTGGACCATGCTGGCGGCGTATATCGACCGTTCTGCCAGTGAACTTTCAGCGATCACGACTGATCAGGCGCTGATGATTTTCGCTATGCAGTTTCAAGGGGTAGTCACACCTTGGCGGGAAATAAGAGGCATGGCAAATCAGTTACTCAAGATATTTGATAGTGCACTGGATCAGTTTCAACGCGAACAGCAATCCGGCAAGAGAGGACAATGATCATGAGCACTGAAACCCTGAGTGAGCCGTTGGTCCTCACCCCTCCTGACAATAAAGTCATGACAGCCGCCCGCCAGAATATTCTTGCGCAGGTGAGCACTTCGAAGCTGAACTTTCTGCCGGCCATGAAAGAAAAAATGCTGCCGCTTCAAGACGTATTGATTAGCGCAGACAAGGTCTATCGCCAGGAACTGGCCAATATCACCGTGCAGTTGAATACTGTAAACCTGAAACCGATCGATCAGAAACAACAACTGATTGAGGCCGACGCAACGCTCAGCGACAAACAGAAACAACAAGCGATCAACCTGCTGAACGGGCAGCGCATTCGCCAGGTATCGAATATCACAGCAGCGGTACGCCGCAGCGCGGCGGCCATTGCCGAGCACAGCGACAATGTGGCGCAGATAAACCTGACGCTGGAAAGCAATCGTTTGCTGGAAACACTCCAGCAACAGATCGACAGCATCACCCAACGATCAGCCACGTTAGAAAGCGCAATGGCTTTAATCGCTGAAGACCGACGCCTGCTTGACGCAACGATCAGTACGCTTGAAAAGTACAACATTGCCGACCTGTTCAAGGAACTACTGCCTACCCAGGAGGAGCTACAGCTCATCATCACACCATCGCCAGAACTTGCGCTGGTCTCCGCAGGGATTGCCAGACTCGAAAAACTACTCGACAAGATCAGCAGCGCCCTGACTTACCTTGATCTTACTCGAGAACGCGACAGGCTGAGGTCGCGCTATAACGCCCTGCTCGACGACTCCCGCATGTCTACCCAGGAAACAAAGGTAATCAAGGAAAAACTCGACGAGTTGACAGGGCTCGCTGGCGTCGCTCAGAGCAAAGCACTTTGGGTACAAGAAGCGAAAAAGGTTTATCAATCGCTCTATCATTTTCTTGATCAGATAACATCGCCAGGTGATGCTTCGGCGTTGATCAGCCAGCATGTCGAACAACTGAAGACCTACATAAAATCGTTTTATGACGTAAAACGTATCGTCTGACCCGGACGATTTTCAAGCAAGGCAGATGTCGATAAAATCGACATCTGCCTTTTGCCGTTACCCCAACACCACCAGCCGATTCGGCAGCTCATTCCTGCCGTACGTCACTGGAACGTGATCGGCAAGCAACTCGCCACAGGCATGGATACAGCCAAGAAACCCCTGCAAGGTCTGCCCGTCTCTGACCTGCTGGGTAAATACGTCGACCATCGCCTTCCAGGTATCGTCATGCAGACGACTGGCAATGCCATGGTCAACCAGAATTTCGACATACCGTTCGGCCTCACTGACAAAAACCAGAATGCCGGTTCCGTCATGGGTCTTGTGCAGGTTTTGTTCAAGAAACTGCCGACGTGCCAGATTTCCGGCTCTCCAGCGCCGAACCGAAAGCGGCACCAGCAAGGCCGACACGTTCGACACGCGGCAGACCAGCGCCACAACAATGAACGTACTCATTTGCGCCAGCATCAGTTCGTCCGCGCTCAACCACTGAACGCAGTAATTGACCGTGCCCGGCAGCAGCAGGCCGATCAACCCGGCCCAGATCAGCGGCATGTACGCGTAGTCGTCGGCACGAGCAGCCAGTACCGTAACCAGTTCGGCATCGGTGCGCTGCTCGACGCGATCAATCGCTTCGGCGACCTGCCGCTGTTCATCTCTGTTCAATAACGCCATGCTTCCCTCATTGACCAATCGATCCGCTACCAGTTGCCCGAAGCCCCGCCACCGCCAAAGCGACCGCCATTGCGGTCAGCGGCCCTGTCACGTGCAGGCCGGGCAACGGCCCCGCGTTTGATACTGATGATCACGATGCCCAGCACGATGAGGGTCAGAACAATCGCGATCAGCCAGACCTGATCGTCACTGGCCTGCTCTTCATATTCGGACATCTGTCTCGTCGGTTCGGGATAATCCGGTATCTGACCGCCCAAAGCCGCGATAACCGCCCGTGTACCGCGCTCGATGCCGACCGCAAAACGATTGTCGTCAAACTCGGGCGTCATCAACATATCGATGATCAAGGAGGCCTGGGCTTCATTGAAACGATCCTTCAGGGCAGCACCGACTTCCATGAATACCTTGCGCTTGTCACGGTAAACCACCAGCAGAACGCTGTCGTCTTCGCCGTGCGGCCCAAGGCTCCAGGCGTCACCGAGTCGGGCTCCGAACTCTTCGATGCTTGTACCTTGCAGATCGGCCAGGGTCACCACTACAACGCGCTCGCCGGTGGCTTGCTCGTGGGCACGCAGAAGTCTGGCCAGACGAACTGTGGTCTGACTGTCGAGCATTTGTGCAGCATCGACCACACTGCCGGTCATTGGCGGAAAAACCAGCGCGGTTGGCTCCGCCTCGGCACGCAACCCACCTCCCAATAGCATCACCACGTACAACATCCATTGTGAAACAGACTTCAAAATCAGACCTCCGGTGCTTTTTTTGAAACTATTGAAACGACACGCCTTAGCCAAAACACAAGTTCCCCGGCATAATCCATCGCCAACGCCTGATGCGGTCAATAATTGATCGAACAGGGTTTGTACAAAAATCAATCAAACCACCATTTTCGTACACACCTTGGGGGGACTTCGTACAGTGAAGCGGATGGCAACTATCCTTGCGCCCTGTACGAACCATAACGCCAAAGGTCCATAACCCAAAAACTGGCTGTCGGACATTAAACGCGAGTTGCTGACAAAAGCCTTGAGAAATCATTCATGAATAAGCTGTGTTTATTAGGTTTGCTGGTCGGGATGGCCAGTCAGTCGGTGATGGCCCAAAGCGCCGCCGCCACGGACAATACAACGCTTCAAGCCAAGAATGCCTTCATCGGCAAACTCATGAAACAAATGACCCTGGACGAAAAGATCGGCCAGTTGCGTTTGATCAGCATCAGCGCCGACATGCCACAGCCGCAAATTCTCAAGGAAATTGCTGCCGGAAGAATCGGCGGCACGTTCAACTCCGTTACCCGTTCGGAAAATCGTCCGCTGCAGGAAGCTGCTGTCGCCAAAAGCCGTCTGAAAATTCCGATGTTTTTTGCCTACGACGTGGTTCACGGTCATCGTACGATTTTCCCGATCAGCCTGGGCATGGCCGCCAGCTGGGACATGGACGCCGTCGCACTGATGGGCCGGGTTTCGGCTAAAGAGGCAAGTGCTGACAGTATCGACATGACATTCGCGCCCATGGTCGATATTTCCCGCGATCCACGCTGGGGCCGCAGCTCCGAAGGCTTTGGCGAGGACACCTACCTGGTGTCACGCATTTCCGATGTGATGGTCCGGTCTTTCCAGGGCAAGAACATCGCAGCCAATGACAGCATCATGGCTGCCGTCAAGCACTTCGCTCTGTATGGCGCGGTCGAAGGCGGACGCGACTACAACACCGTGGACATGAGCATGACGCGCATGTATCAGGACTACCTGCCGCCCTACAAGGCTGGCATCGATGCAGGAGCTGGCGGCGTGATGGTTGCGCTCAACTCGATCAATGGTGTCCCGTCGACCGCCAACAAATGGCTGATGCAGGATCTGCTGCGCAAGGACTGGGGCTTCAAGGGCGTGACCATCAGCGACCATGGCGCGATCAAGGAACTGATCGACCACGGCGTGGCCAAGGACTTTCGCGAGGCCGCCAAGCTGGCGATCAAGGCTGGTGTCGATCTGAGCATGAACGACGTGGCCTATGGCGAGCAGTTGCCCGGACTGGTCAAGGACGGCGAGGTTTCCATGAAGGAAATCGACAGCGCCGTGCGTGAAGTACTGGGGGCCAAGTACGACATGGGCCTGTTCGCCGCTCCTTACGGCCGAATCGGCGTCGCTGCCGATGACCCGGCAGACACCTATTCCGATGACCGCCTGCACCGTGCCGAGGCTCGCGATGTTGCGCGCAAGACACTGGTGCTGCTGAAGAACCAGAACGAAACGCTGCCGTTGAAGAAACAAGGCACCATCGCGGTTATTGGTGGATTGGCTCAAAGCCACCTCGACATGCTCGGCAGCTGGTCGGCAGCGGGCCGTGCCAATCAGTCGGTCACTGTGTATGAAGGACTGGCCAACGCGGTCGGCGACAAGGCCAAACTGGTTTACGCCCGTGGTGCCAACGTCAGTGACAACGAGCACATCCTCAACTATCTGAACTTCATCGAGAAGGAGGTCGAGGTCGACCCGCGTCCAGCGCAGGAAATGATCGACGAAGCGGTCAAGGTCGCCGAGCAGGCTGATGTGATTGTTGCCGTGGTAGGCGAGTCGCGCGGTATGTCCCATGAGTCGGCCAGCCGCAGCAGCCTGAACATTCCGGGCAAGCAGCGTGACCTGATCAAGGCACTCAAGGCCACGGGTAAACCACTGGTGCTGGTGTTGATGAATGGCCGTCCCCTGGTACTGGTCGACGAGCAGGAACAGGCCGATGCCATGCTCGAAACCTGGTTCCCGGGCACCGAAGGCGGCAACGCGGTGGCGGATGTACTGTTCGGCGACTACAACCCGTCGGGCAAGCTGGCCATGTCGTTCCCGCGCTCGATCGGTCAACTGCCGGTCTACTATGCACACTTGAATACCGGCCGTCCGTATCGTGAAGACAAGCCGGGCAACTATACCTCGCACTATTTCGAGGAGCCCAATGGCCCGCTGTTTCCGTTCGGTTACGGTCTGAGCTATACGCAGTTCGACGTCTCGGACATCAAGCTGTCTGACGCCAGCATGACGCGCAAAGGCAAGCTCACTGCCAGCGTAACCGTGAAAAACACCGGCAAGGTTGCAGGCGCGACCGTGGTGCAGTTGTATCTGCATGATGTGGCTGCGTCGATCAGTCGCCCGGTGAAAGAACTGAAGAACTTCGAAAAAGTGATGCTTGAGCCTGGCGAGGAAAAAGTCGTTAACTTCACGCTCAGTGAAAACGACCTCAAGTTCTACAATAGCGAGCTCAAGTACGCTGCGGAACCTGGTGAATTCAAGGTCATGATCGGCCTGGACTCGCAGACCGTGAAAGAAGCGACCTTCAATCTGTTGTAACGCTCGTCCATGGCGCGTTCGCAGGCATCGATCTGCAAACGCGCCAGCGGAGTCCGATCAGGCCGCAACATGACGCTCAAGCATCGTTACTGGCGCATTACCCTGTACATGCTGCTGATCATGGCCGGTGCGGTGCTGTGCGCCGGGCTTGCGATGCATCAGGCCCAGCGTCACGCGCTATCAGAAGATGCGGTGCGTGCCGAGGGGCAACTGGCACTGTATGCCAATACCCTGCATACCCTGATCGAACGTTATCGCGCCCTGCCCTCTGTTCTGGCACTGGACCCGGAGATACGTGCGGCGTTGAGCGGTCCGGTAGCCGCTGACGTGCAGAACGCGCTCAATCTCAAGCTGGAAAAAATCAACAATACGGCGCATTCATCGACGCTTGAATTGCTCGACCTGCACGGTCTGGCGATCAGCGCGAGCAATTGGCGCGCACCCAACAGCTATGTCGGCCACAACTACGGCTTTCGCCCCTACTTTCTGCAAACACGGGCTCAGGGTACCGGGCGCTTTTACGCGGTCGGTGTGACCACCGGAATCCCTGGGTACTTCTTGTCCAGTGCGGTGGTGAACGATACGGGTGCCTTCATCGGTGCGATGGTCGTGAAGCTGGAGTTTCCAGACCTTGAGCAGGAGTGGGGCCAAGGTGACGACCTGCTATTGGTCAGCGACGAAAAAGGCATCGTTTTCATTGCCAATCAATCGGGCTGGCGCTATCGGGAACTGCTGCCTATTTCTGTAGAGGACCGTGCCGACCTGCTGCGCACTCGCCAATACGACAAGAAGGTACTTTCCCCGCTGCGCAGTCGGGTCATGGACAGCTTCGGCAAAAACAGTCATTTGAGCCGTGTAGAAGGCCCGGATGGCACCACGGATTATCTCTGGCAGTCGCTGCCGCTGCCCGATGAAAACTGGACCTTGCACCTGTTGCGCAAGCCACCTACGTCCAGCGAGGACATTCGCAATGCGGGCATCGCCGCAGCGGGTATCTGGCTGGCACTGGTATTTCTGGCGCTGTTTCTCTATCAGCGCTGGCGACTGGCGCGATTACGGGAGCGCAACCGGGACGAACTGGAGCGTCTGGTGCAAGAGCGCACCCGTGATCTGCAAACCGCGCAGGACGGTCTGGTGCAGTCGGCCAAACTGGCGGCACTGGGGCAGATGTCGGCAGCGCTGGCCCACGAAATCAACCAGCCGCTGACTGCCCAGCGCATGCAACTGGCGACCGTGCGACTGCTGCTGGATCAGGGCCGAATCGATGAAGCCTGCAAAGCGCTGGTTCCAGTCGATCAACAACTGACACGTATGGCCGCCTTGACCAGCCACCTGAAGACCTTTGCCCGCAAGAGCCCCAGCGGTTTGCGCGAAAGACTGGACCTGGCCACGGTAGTCGATCAGGCCTTGCTGTTGCTCGACCCACGCCTGCGCGAGGAGCACATCGACTGCGTGCTGCATCTGTCACGTCCCGCCTGGGTGCGTGGCGATGCCATACGTCTGGAGCAGGTGCTGATAAACCTGCTGCGCAATGCACTGGACGCCATGCGCGAGCGCCCGTCCAGGCGCCTTGAAGTGCGTATCGACGCCATCGACAAGCAATGGCGGCTCAGCGTCAAAGACAACGGAACGGGGATCGCCGAAGAAAACCTGGCCAGTATTTTCGATCCGTTTTTCACCACCAAACCTGTGGGCGATGGTCTGGGCCTTGGCCTGGCCGTGTCGTACGCCATCATTCACGAACTGGGCGGGCAACTTACGGCGCAAAACCATGCCGAAGGTGCTGTGTTCTGGTTCAGCCTGCCCAATGACTTTCTGGAGGCCTGAACCCGGCATGTTGAACTCGGTCATCGTGGTAGACGACGAGGCACCCATTCGGCAAGCCGTCGAGCAATGGCTGACGCTGTCGGGGTTTGAGGTGCAAGTCTTCGCCCGTGCCGAGGAGTGCCTGGCACAGCTGCCGGAACATTTCCCCGGTGTGGTGCTGACCGACGTACGCATGCCGGGCATGAGCGGTCTGGAACTGCTGAGCCGACTGCAAGGCATGGACCCGGACCTGCCGGTCATCCTCCTCACCGGCCATGGTGATGTGCCGATGGCTGTAGAGGCGATGCGCGAAGGTGCCTATGATTTTCTGGAAAAGCCCTTCAGCCCTGAAACGCTGATCAGCAACCTGCGGCGCGCGCTGGAGAAACGCCAACTGGTGCTGGAAAACCGCCGTCTGCATGAACAGGCCGATGCCAGAACCCGACTGGACGCCACGCTGCTCGGCGTGTCGCCCAGCCTGCAGACCTTACGCCGTCAGGTGCTTGAGCTCGCGCAACTGCCGGTCAATGTAATCATTCGGGGGGAAACCGGCAGCGGTAAGGAACTGGTCGCTCGCTGCCTGCACGACTTCGGGCCGCGCGCCGGCAAACCTTTTGTTGCGCTTAATTGCGCGGCCATCCCGGAACATCTGTTCGAAGCCGAGTTGTTCGGGCACGAAAGCGGCGCGTTTACCGGTGCACAGGGTAAACGTATCGGCAGACTGGAGTATGCCGACGGCGGCACCGTGTTTCTTGACGAAATAGAGAGCATGCCCATGGCGCAACAGGTCAAGCTGCTACGCGTTCTGCAAGACAAGCGCCTTGAACGGTTGGGCTCGAATCAGAGTATTGATGTCAACTTGCGGATCATTGCTGCGACCAAACCGGACCTGCTTGAAGAGGCCCGCGCCGGGCGCTTCCGTGAAGATCTGGCCTATCGCCTGAACGTTGCCGAGCTGCGCCTGCCGCCGTTGCGCGAACGCCTTGAAGACATCGCGCAACTGTTCAGCCACTTCGCCCGAGCAGCCGCCGAGCGTATGGGCCGCGAATCGCCCGCCCTGAGCGCCGCACGCCTGAGTCAGTTGCTCAGCCATGACTGGCCTGGCAACGTACGCGAGCTGGCCAATTCGGCTGAGCGGCAGGCGCTGGGCCTGGAACTCACCTCGCCGCAGCCCGATACTCAATTGCAGGGACACTCTCTGGCAGCACGCCAGGAAGCCTTCGAAGCACAATGCCTGCGCGCTTCGCTGGCCCGTCACAAAGGTGATATCAAGGCTGTGCTCAACGAGCTGCAACTGCCGCGACGGACGCTGAACGAGAAAATGCAGCGCCATGCTCTGGTACGGGAAATGTTCCTGAACTGATGGCTGCGCATATCCTGTATGGCTTCTTCCGGCGATAACCGAACATTTCCCGCGCTGCCGGGTCTGCATACTGTCCCGGCTATGTAAGGCCGTGATGGCTGGATAGTTTAAAGGCATAATGACATCATTCCCGCCTGGCTATTCAAGCTCACATTGGCAGTCCGAAAGTTGGGGCATTTTCTACCGTGAATACTCCCCTCGACCTCCCACTGGGAGGCGGCGATATGGGCCGGCTTATCCGAGAGACAGACTGGTCGACGTCTGCGCTGGGACCGAAGCAAGCATGGCCTGCAGCGTTACTGTCATCAATGAACCTGATGCTCAGTTGCCCTGACAGCATGTACCTGCTTTGGGGGGCGGACTTTGTCCTGTTCTTCAATGACGCCTATTCCCAGGTTTTGCCCGTTGCAGCAGAGCAGGCACAAGGACAACCCATTGCCTCGGTGTGGGGTGATGCCTGGGAGGCCGTGCGCCCGCTGGCTGAGCAGGCGCTTGGTGGGCACAGCCGCCGGTCTGACGATATTCAGCGCACCATTGTGCGCAACGGCAGGCCCGAGCAAACCTGGTGGTCCCTTTCCTATTCGCCGCTCTACGGCGATAACGGCCTGATCGAGGGCGTGTTCTGCCGGGTCAATGAAACCACCTCCCAAGTCATTGCCCAGGTCCGGCAAAATGAAAACGAAGCGTTTACCGACCGTGTTCTGTCGAGCATCAATGATTGCATCAAGGTGCTGGACCTCGATTCGCGCCTGACCTTCATGAGCGAAGGCGGCCAGCAGATCATGGAAGTCAGCGATTTCAATGCGATTCGCGGCTGCCCCTGGCCCGATTTCTGGCAGGACCAAGGCAATCTGGACGCCATCGCGGCTGTCGAAGCGGCCCGCGCGGGTCAGAACGCCAGTTTCATGGGATCGGCGAAAACTCTGACGGGCACAGTCAAGTGGTGGCATGTGCAAGTCAGCCCGATTTTCGGCAAGGACGGCAAGCCGGAGAAAATCCTGTGTGTGTCCCGTGACATGACACAGCTCCGAGACGCTGAACAAGCGCTGATGTCTCTCAACGAAACGCTCGAGCAGCGCGTGATTGAGCGCACCCGTGCTCGTGATCGCATCTGGCGCCTGTCGACTGACCTGATGCTGGTGGCGCAGTTCGACGGCATTATCTCGGCAGTCAATCCGGCCTGGACTCAAGCTCTCGGCTGGTCGGCAGAACAACTGCTCGACAGCCAGTTCCTGGGGCTGGTGCACCCCGAAGACGTGGACAGTACGCTGGCCGCCATGAGCGGACTGGAAAATGGCCAGACCATTCCTCACTTCAAGAATCGCTATCGCCACCTGGATGGTTCGTACCGGACCATCTCGTGGACTGCCGTACCGGACAAACAATTCATCCATGCCGTCGGCCGTGACATTCAGGCCGAAGAAGAAGCCAATGAAGCGTTGCGGCTGTCCCAGGACGCCTTGCATCAAGCGCAGAAACTGGAGGCTATCGGCCAACTCACTGGCGGTGTGGCGCACGACTTCAATAACCTGTTGACGGTGATCCGCTCCTGCAGCGACCTGTTGAAGGCACCTAACCTTGAAGAGCATCGCCGTGTGAAGTACGTCGAGGCGATTTCCAGTACGGTAGACCGGGCGGCTCGCTTGACCGGTCAGTTGCTGGCCTTTGCCCGCCGTCAGGCCTTGCAGCCGGAAGTGTTCGATGTCTGCAAGAGCGTAGCGCGTATTGGCGAGATGATGGATACGCTCACCGGCGCACGCATTCAGGTGAACATCGACCTGCCTGCCGAGCCGTGCTTTATCTTCGCCGATGGCAGCCAGTTCGACACTGCGCTGGTCAACATGGTGGTTAACGCCCGCGATGCAATGTCGGGCGCAGGCCGACTCAGCATAAAAGTTGAATGCGCTGCCTGCCCCACTGCCGATCAGCCCGCCTCACTCAGCGATGGCGATTATGTGACGGTGTCGCTGACCGATACCGGCGCGGGTATCGCCAAAGAAAAACTGGGCCTGATCTTTGAACCGTTCTACACCACCAAAAGCGTGGGACAGGGTACAGGGCTGGGGTTGTCGCAGGTATTCGGCTTCGCCAAACAATCGGGCGGCGAAGTGCTGGTTGAAAGCGAACTGGGCAGAGGCAGCTGCTTCAGGCTGTGCCTGCCGAGTGCAAAAAATCACGAAGTCGTCGCGCAAGACAAGCATTACGCGCCCATCGCGTTGCCCGGTCTGTGCGTTTTGATGGTCGAGGACAATCAGGACATCGGCACTTTTACCCGACCGATGCTTGAGCAGCTTGGCTTTCAGGTGCTATGGGTCAAAAGTGCCGCCGAGGCGCTGCATGAATTGTCCGGTAACCCGGAAAACTTTCATGTGGTGTTCTCGGATATCGCGATGCCCGGCATGAGCGGGCTGGAACTGTCTGCCGAAATCGAGGCGCGTTACCCCTGGATGCCGGTCGTCCTCACCACCGGTTACAGCACTGAATTTGCGACGATCGCCAAGGACGAGGCACACCGCTTCGACCTGTTGCAAAAGCCCTATTCCAGAGAAGATCTGGCGGCGATCCTGCACAGGGCGGTGAGCCGTACCGGGGAACAATAATCCCGAAAAGGCATCCTGAGGCAGGACGCAACCAGGTATTCCCGACGCATAAAACGAAGACAACACCGGTTGCCTTGATTCAGAATCACGCAAAACATTGCAACAATCCTTGAGCAGGGAGCATTTTTGAGATGATCGTCGGTATTGACCTGGGCACCACCAACAGCCTGGTGGCTGTCTGGCGCGACGGCAGCAGCGAGCTGGTTACCAATGCGTTGGGAGAGACGCTGACTCCAAGCGTTGTCGGACTGGACGACGAAGGGCAGATTCTGGTCGGCAAGGCGGCGCGCGAACGTCTGCAAACTCACCCGGAAAAAACCACGGCGCTATTCAAACGTTATATGGGCAGCGCTCAGGAGATTCGCCTGGGATCTGCCACCTATCGTCCGGAAGAGTTGTCCTCGCTGGTACTCAAGAGTCTTAAAGCCGACGTCGAGCGCGCGTTTGGCGAGCCTGTCACCGAGGCGGTGATCAGCGTTCCGGCGTACTTCAGTGACGCTCAGCGTAAAGCGACGCGCATTGCCGGTGAGCTGGCCGGCCTCAAGGTCGAGAAGCTCATCAACGAGCCGACAGCAGCAGCCCTGGCCTATGGACTTCATCAGAAGGAAGGCGAAACCTCGTTTCTGGTCTTCGACCTGGGTGGCGGCACGTTCGACATCTCGATCCTCGAACTCTTCGACGGCGTGATGGAAGTGCGTGCCAGCGCGGGCGACAACTTTCTGGGGGGTGAAGATTTTGACCGCCTGCTGGTCGAGCACTTTCTGACCCTGCACCGAGATGAGCAGGACTTCCCCGGCAAGGAACTGGTAACGCCTTCGCTACGACGTGAAGCCGAGCGCGTGCGCAAGGCGCTGGGCCAGGAAAACAGTGTCGATTTCGTGCTGCGCCATGCCGACCGCGAATGGCGCAAGACAATCACGCAAGAGCAGATGAATGATCTGTTTGCGCCTCTGCTGGCCCGCCTGCGCGCGCCTATCGAGCGAGCCTTGCGCGATGCGAAAATTCGCGTCGCAGATCTGGACGAAATCCTGCTGGTGGGCGGCACTACACGTATGCCGCTGATCCGCAAACTGGCCGCGGGGATGTTCGGCCGTTTTCCGGCCATCACACTCAACCCGGATGAGGTTGTCGCGCAGGGTGCTGCAATTCAGGCAGCACTCAAGCAGCGCGATGCGGCGCTGGAAGAAGTCGTTTTGACCGACGTGTGCCCCTACACCCTGGGTATCGAAACCACACAATACGTGTTCAACGGCTATCAGTCCGGGCATTACCTTCCGATCATCGAACGCAACAGCGTGGTACCGGTCAGCCGGGTGCGTACCGTAAACACGGTTGCCGATAATCAGGAGCACGTTCTGCTGCGGATTTTTCAAGGTGAAAGCCGCCTGGTCAAAGACAACATCGCGCTGGGCGAGCTGAATATTCCCGTGCCGAAAGCCAAGGCTGGCGAGGTCGAACTGGACGTGCGTTTCACATACGACAACAACGGCCTGCTGGAGGCCGACGTGCGGATCCAGATGACCGGCGAAAATCACAAGCTGGTTATCGAGAACAACCCCGGAGTCATGACACCCGCCGAAATCCGTGAACGACTCAAGGTGCTGGAAGCACTCAAGGTTCATCCTCGCGAACAACAGGTCAACACTCACCTGACAGCACGTCTGGAACGGCTCTATCAGGAGTATCTGGGCGAGGCACGTGAAACCATCGGAGTCTGGGCTGCACAATTCCAGCGCGTGCTGGAAACCCAGGATGACCGGCAGATCAATGAACTGCGCAAACAGCTTGAACAGGAAGCAGACCGTTTCGAACGAGGTGAATGGTGACGGCAATGGATTGCTGGAGCGTACTGGATCTGGGCCATGATGCCGACGAGCGCAGCATCAAGCGCCAATACGCCAGGCTGTTGAAAACCACGCGTCCCGACGACGACCCGGCTGCCTTTCAGGCGCTGCGCGATGCTTACGAGCAGGCGCTGGACTGGGCAAGAAATCGTGCCGAAGACGATGGTGAGGGCAGTGACGTCTGGTCAAATGCTGGCCATCCCCTCGAATCGCTGCCCCTTGATGAGCCTGTATTGGTAGTCCGACCGGACCATCGACAGGTACACCCGGCATTCGACATGGCCGAGCCTCCTGCCCGACCGGCAGTAGAGTTGAGCTGGTATGAGCAAGCCAGTCAGACCACACCGGAAAACCTGCACTCACAACGTCAGATAGCCCAGGATCAAGGCTGCGATGAGCTCTTCCAGCAACATCTGGCCCGGCGTTGCCTGCTGGACCCGGAGGACAATCAGGCGCTGATCAAGGCCGCCGTCGAACAACTGCATTGGCTGACACCCTGGCAAAAAGTACAGCTCAGGACTCATCAGGCGCATCGGCTGACTCAGGCACTGCTGGACAGCTCGCTTGAGTCATTTCATGCCATGCTCGAAAACAACGAGGAACGTGCCTTTCTCGATACGCTCAAGGCACTCCGGCAGCAGCCATGGCTGACATCATTTGATCGCCAGGAGCAACTTGAACAGTGGACCATGACACTGCTGCTCAACAACCATGACTGGCCCCCTGCCCTGTTCGAACGCGTGAGCAGCCTTTTTGCCTGGGATCAGAAACATGACGTGTATGCAGGGCCGCTTTCCCTGTGGATGAATCTGGTCCAGCGTTGTGAAAAGAAGGCATTCGTCGCACGTCAGCAGAAACTGCTCGAAGCCTCACAAGACAGTCCCGAGACCATGGCTGCGCGTCTTCTTCTGCAACCACCACCCCTGGATGAAAGGCTGCGACTGGCAAGGCACGGTAATCAAGAGCTGTGGCAAGCCTGCGAAAAACTGGCGTCCGACCTCACTCACCGATTCCCGGATGCCATACAAGAATTCCCGGACGCCGACGTACAATCCTGGCGTAAATTGCCTGAGCAGGTGTCATCCAATTTCAATCTCAGGGCCTATTTTTTCGGCGTATTGACGATCTTCACGACGGCATCACTGGACCCTTCCGGCAGCAACGCCACTTGGTACGAAATAGCTGGCCTTGCGCTGACCGCGCCGATTTTCCTCTTGCTTGTCATCCATATATTCATGTCGTTCTGGCGCCCTTTCGCTGAGCGTATCAAGCCGGTGGATACGCGCTGGAGTGCGCGCTTGCTGCCCGATTACCTGAGCTGGCCCGGTTATCAGGCGCTGGCGCTGCGCCACGGTATTCCGATCGTCACGCTAGGCTATATCTGTGTACAGAAAGGGCCCGTACTGGCAGCGCTGTATGGCGCTGTCCTGCTGCTATGGATCGTGCTGTCGCCCTACCGGATTTCAGGTTTTCAGGACGCCATCTCCATCAGAACCGGAGGCTGGGATAGCGTAAAAGCCTTCTGCGTCAGAAATACCTTCAAGGCAATCATGATCGTTCTGGGTCTGATGCTCGCTTTCGTCGTGGGCGTGATTGTGTTCGGGCCGGCACGCGGTCACTAACCTCGCTTGAGCACCCATCGGCAAGAATCCGCTTATCTATTTTGTACAGATAAGCGGATTCTCGCTCATCAAAATCTCGCAACCGCTCTAGAACAGGCTCTCATGGTGTGGCACAGCTCCTGCTATGTCACAGGCAGGGCAGCCAATGCCTCCTTCCAAAAATAATGAAAAACAAGGAACACCATGGAAACTTCCAATCCCGCCTCCCGTGGGTCGGCTGCTACTGCTGCCGGCCAAAAAACCACTTCCAGCCGTTTAAAATCCATTTTCAGCGGCTCGGTCGGTAACATGGTCGAGTGGTACGACTGGTACGTCTACGCCGCTTTCTCGCTGTACTTCGCCAAAGCGTTCTTCCCCAAGGGCGACACCACCGCACAGTTACTCAACACGGCCGCGATTTTTGCCGTCGGCTTTCTGATGCGGCCTATCGGTGGCTGGCTGATGGGGCTTTACGCTGACTACAAGGGGCGCAAGGCTGCGCTGATGGCATCGGTGCTGCTGATGTGTTTCGGCTCGCTGATCATTGCCCTGACCCCGGGCTATGAGAGCATCGGCGTCGGTGCCCCGATCCTGCTGGTGTTCGCCCGACTACTGCAGGGCCTGTCTGTCGGGGGTGAATATGGCACCTCAGCTACCTACCTCAGCGAAATGGCCACCAAGGAACGTCGCGGCTTCTTTTCCAGCTTCCAGTACGTCACGCTGATTTCCGGCCAACTCATCGCGCTGGGCGTGTTGATCGTGCTGCAGCAGACGCTGACCACCGAGCAACTGTATGCCTGGGGCTGGCGTATCCCGTTTGTCATCGGTGCCCTGTGTGCAGTCGTCGCGCTGTTTCTGCGTCGTGGCATGGAAGAAACCGAGTCGTTCACCCGCAAGAAAAAGGAAAAGGCCAAGGAAAGCCTGATGCGCACATTGATGCGTCATCCCAAGGAACTGATGACCGTAGTCGGTCTGACGATGGGCGGGACCCTGGCTTTCTATACCTACACCACGTATATGCAGAAGTATCTGGTCAACACCGTCGGCATGAGCATCACCGACTCGACCTCGATATCAGCCGCGACGCTGTTTCTGTTCATGCTGTTGCAGCCGGTGATTGGCGCCCTGTCCGACAAGGTCGGGCGGCGTCCGATCCTGATTGCGTTTGGCGTACTGGGAACGCTGTGTACCGTACCGATCCTGACCACGCTGCATACCATTCAGACCTGGTGGGGCGCGTTCTTCCTGATCATGGCGGCGCTGATCATCGTCAGCGGTTACACATCGATCAACGCAGTGGTCAAGGCCGAGCTGTTTCCGACCGAGATCCGTGCGCTGGGTGTCGGCCTTCCATACGCACTGACGGTGTCGATTTTCGGTGGTACTGCGGAATACATCGCACTGTGGTTCAAGAGCATCGGCATGGAAACCGGCTACTACTGGTACGTAACCGCTTGCATCGCCTGTTCGCTGCTGGTGTATGTCTTCATGAAAGACACGCGCAAACATTCGCGGATCGAGACAGATTGATCACTCTTCATTAACCCGCTTGAGTGGCATGCCAACGCCTGAGTTGGCGTGCCGTTTCCACACCGGTGTGAGGAACATCAATATCGGTTACATCGATACAACTGCCATCAATGCCCCCTGGAGCGACATGAGCACTTGCTACAAAGTGTTTCAATACAGTGCACACTTTCGAGACCAATCAGCGATAAGACATTGAAAAGATTACACTTCCATTTTGTCAAGAGGCTTTATTACAAGATTTTTCAAAATATGCACCTCAATAATGCAATATCGCCCACAAAGCCCGAAATCAGAGCATTACAGCCAACTATCATTTTCAGCGATGGTCGCTAGCAATCCGATTAACTTCTTAATAATCCGCTGGCGCGTAGCATTGCCTCCATACCGGGATGACAACTCACCCGACACTCATTGGAGACATCATCATGAAAACCACTAAATTGATCTTCGGCCTGGCTTTCTCTGTTCTGGCTTCCAGCGCCTTTGCACTTCCAGTCACAACTGTTCAAAGCGATATGTCCCGCTCGACCATCGTTGCTGAAGGCGGCACCAAACACACTAACGTCGGTTCAATTCGCGTAGCTGCTGACGGCGCAGACCGTGTCGGTCCAAATCGTCAGGCTGCCGATGGTGCAGACCACGTCGGTGCCAACCGTCTGGCCTCTGATGGCGCGGACCGTGTCGGTGCAAACCGTCAGGCCGCTGATGGCGCAGACCACGTCGGCGCCAATCGTCTGGGCTGATAGTCCACGCAACACCCCAAGCCCGGCCGATGTCGGGCTTCTTCATGTCTGGCGCAGGCTAAAATACACGCTACTCTGGCATCCTCTGCAAATGCGCAGCACTATGTCCGCACCCTATAGAGCCCATCAGGAATCAAGCATGTCAGACGCTATTCACTCCTACGAGCCGTCCAAGGGTCACGGCCTGCCGCATGACCCGTTCAACGCGATTGTAGGCCCACGCCCGATCGGCTGGATTTCATCGCAGGATGCCAACGGCAAATTGAATCTGGCACCCTACAGTTTCTTCAATGCTTTCAACTACGTGCCCCCCATCATTGGGTTCTGTAGCGTTGGTCGCAAGGACAGTCTGAATAACATCGAGCAGACCGGTGAGTTTGTCTGGAATCTTGCGACCCGCTCGCTGGCCGAAGCCATGAACCAGAGCTGTGCCCCGGTAGCGCCGGATGTCAGCGAGTTCGAACTGGCCAACCTCACGCCGCTGGCCTCTCATATCGTCTCGGTCCCACGTGTGCTTGAGACGCCGGTGTCGTTTGAATGCAAAGTCACGCAGATCATTCAATTGCAACGCGCCGACCAGGAACTGGTGCCCAGCTGGCTGATTCTGGGCGAAGTGGTAGCCGTACACATCGAGAAATTCCTGCTCAAGGACGGTGTTTATGACACCGCAGCCGCCGAGCCGATCCTGCGTGGCGGCGGTCCTGCAGATTACTTCCAGCTTGGGCCGGAAGCGCTGTTCAAGATGTTTCGCCCAGGCGCCTGATCAGGAATCGCCCCATACAGGCTCGCCCTCGGCATCAATGTCGATCAGCCGCTGCAGCTCCTGTACAGCGGCCAGGTCGGCATCATCGGCGGTCTTGAATTTCTGATCCGGCAGCAGCGCATGAAAGCGCGGCGCTCCGCCTGCACCCAGCGCCTTGATGGCAATTGCCGCGTTGTACCCCTGCTCGGAAGGAATGACTGCCGACACCACTTCAAACCCGTTGTATTCCTTGCGTGCCATGCGTATGGACCCTGCTCATAAATCAAAGCGCGAATTCTAACGCGTCTTCCAGGGCATTCGTCACGCAGCAAACGCAGATGATGACTACCGACGCAAACTCCAACCTTGTCCTACACTTTAATCAGTTCTTTCAAACTGCTCTGTAGCCGAGGTAAGGAGTGCGTCATGAAAGTCAGAACAAGAAAATGCATGGTTGTCGTCGGTGCTCTAGCGGTCCTGGCGGTATACACCGCAGGGGCCTATCGTAACGAGCTGGCTCGTCAGGCCCCACAGGTCGCCAGTTGCACGTTTGGCCATTGCGTGCCGACCGACGCAACCTTCAGCGCCTTGCGATGACGCTTGTGTAGCGTGAATTGCGTCATCGTTCAGCAAAGGCAGCTATCGATTAGCAAGCTATCGGATTAGACTGGTCAGACTCTCCCGCCTCACTTGCGGCGGGTCAACACTGCCATCAGGTTTTGCCTTGACCAGTCTTACTCAAACGCCTCCGGCCATTCGCAGCATTCTGTTCGCGTTGATGATGGCGGTATTGCTCAGCGCTCTGGATCAGACCATCGTTGCTGTTTCGATGCCTGCCATTTCCGCCCAGTTCAGGGACATCGATCTGCTGGCGTGGGTCATTTCCGCGTATATGGTTTCACTGACCGTAGCAGTGCCGATCTACGGCAAGCTGGGCGATCTTTACGGACGGCGTAAACTGATGCTGTTCGGCTTGGGGCTTTTCACCCTCGCCTCGCTGTTCTGTGGCATGGCGCAGAGCATGGAACAACTGGTGCTGGCGCGCGTCCTTCAAGGCATCGGTGCAGGCGGTATGGTTTCGGTAAGCCAGGCAATCATCGCCGACATTGTTCCGCCTCGTGAGCGGGGCCGCTACCAAGGCTACTTCAGCAGCATGTACGCCGTGGCCAGCGTCGCAGGCCCGGTCTTGGGCGGCTTGATGACCGAATACCTGTCCTGGCGCTGGGTGTTCCTGATTAATCTGCCCTTGGGAGCAGCCGCGCTGATCGTCGCATATCGAACCCTGGTCGGCCTGCCAGTGCCGCAGCGCAAACCGATTATCGACTACCTGGGTACGGTGCTGATGATCATCGGCCTGACCGCGCTGCTGCTGGGAATTACCGAAATTGGGCAGGGGCATGGTCTGGGCGATTTCGAGGTTCAGTTGTTACTGGGCACCGCCCTGCTGACGCTGGGCATTTTCGTCTGGTACGAACGCCGTGCCGCCGAGCCCCTGTTGCCCATGCACCTGTTCACCAATAAAAGTGCCGTGCTTTGCTGGTGCACGGTGTTCTTTACCAGTTTTCAGGCTATTTCCCTGATTGTCCTGATGCCGTTGCGTTACCAGACCGTCACCGGTGGCGGTGCAGACAGTGCCGCCCTGCACCTGCTTCCGCTGGCGATCGGCATGCCGATGGGTGCCTATTTCGCCGGGCGACGCACCGCGCAAACCGGGCGCTACAAACCGCTTATTCTGACCGGGGCGTTGCTGATGCCCATCGCGATTCTGGGCATGGCCTTCACGCCTCCCCAATCGCTGATAGCGATGAGCCTGTTCATGGTCCTTACCGGCATCGCCACCGGCATGCAGTTCCCCACCTCATTGGTCGGCACCCAAAACTCGGTTCAGCCAAGGGATATGGGCGTGGCCACCAGCACAACCAATCTGTTCCGCTCGCTGGGGGGTGCAGTAGGCGTGGCATTGATGTCGGCGCTGCTACTGGCTATGTTGCAGCATACCGGTGTCGGCCTGCTCGGCTCGGGAGCACTGGGTGGCGAAGGCAGCTCCGGTAATGTCCTGCTCGACAGCCTTAATGCAGCAACCGGACCGGCACTGGAAACACTGCGAGCCGAACTGGCGCTGACCTTCAGAAACCTGCTGATCACCAGTGCGGCCATTTCGCTGCTCGGCCTTGCCGCAGCAGTAGCAATGCCCAATACGCTATTGCGAGGCCGGGATTAGCTCGACGCGCTGAATCAGGAAGGCATGCCGGCCCAAAACCACTGGGTTTTCTTGCTTTTTATATGGTTGAACGCCGGCATGAGTTCACCTTCGTCGAAATGTCGACGAGAGCCAAACTGTGCGCTGCTGAACCAGCAGCCTGATCGAGGGCATGCCTGCCCCGCATCAACTGGCGGCAGCGGTTTTTCATCAAATCGCGCATACCATTGCGCAGTGGTTTCCTCGGTAAAGCCGATACCGGGAGCAAGGTAGGGATGAAGGTTGCCGGTGTCCTGCAGGCGAACCGGTTTGATCATCCGGTTGACCGTCACATAGGGTTGCGGCGGTGGCAGGCCTCGACCACCCAATTCAGGCACCGCACCCGCCCGAATGATCAACCCGTTGCGATAGCTATGGAACACGATGTCGCTGTGCGCGCTCATCTCGCCCCGCAATCTGTCGCTCCCTCCCAGCTGCCTGACAAACCCTTCGCCCAGCACCGTGTACCAACTGACGCCCTTTATACGGTCCAGCAAACGCAGGCTTTCAATGTGCGGACCGGGATCGACCATCAACCCTATGTAGTCCTGAGCCAGTCGATACCCCCAGGGTAAATACTGATGACCATCGCAAGGCAGTACACAGGCGAGCCCGCCAAAGCCATGCTCGGCCTGCACTTCGCTGCTTAGATAGCGGATCCAGGCCTCGTAGTTCTTCAAACCGTCGGGCTCGGTCAGGCAGGACCAGGGCAATACCATTTTCAGACAAGAGCGATCGTTATCGGCCTGCCCCTGCGGGGTGTTCATGACAAACAGGCTGTACATGGCGACCTCGGCCTGGGTCGCACTGGCGATAGACCAGATGAACTGCTCGTCCGGGAGGCTTTCGACAACCTGACGCCGGGTCGATGCAAAACCCGATGCGCTCAAGCGACGCATACGCTTGAACAGCTGCCATTTGAGTTTCGGCTTGAACGCGTCATAGAAGCGCGAAAAGCAGGCTTCGACCCGACGCTTCATCTCCAGCGTGTGGCCATTGCGGAAATACAGCGTGGTGATCAACCCAAGTCGAATGACGGGCGTCCCCAATTCAGAATCCATGGCGACCCGTTCGGATTGCTGCGCGACTCCGGCCAGTAGCCTCACAGCATCAGTTGTAGTGTCCGACATGCTCCGCCCTCCCTTTGATCGAGAGACGCGGATTTACGCTAACGCCTGCATGCCCTTTGCATGTTTCGATCACGCCCGACACAGACCTGCGCTCATGCAAGTCACGGCCCTGTCCACGCTCGTACACTTCAGCGGATCTGGCGATGACTTCAAGGCACATAGGCGCAAGATTCGGCAAAAACATGCAACCTTCCTCTCTTCTGATCTTTCCGGAAGCGAAGAGTGAAGGGAGTTTTCCCGCGGGGCAATACTCGGAAATTACTTTGGGAAATCAGCTACATGTATCAGGAAATGTCCTACCTGCCTCCTACAATATTTTGTCGGATCAAGGTCTGATCGGCGGCAACCGGCGGGGGCAATCGATGAGGACGGGTAAACAGTCAGTAAACACACTGTATAAAAAGCAAGAATTGGAGTTAGGCTTTGTGGGAAAGACAACGGCCCGACCGAACCGGCAGGCGCTACGACCTGTCATCTCCGTCAGGAAGCCTTGCTGATTCTTAGCGTAGGGCTGAAGCGCAGCATGTCCAGACACACATCAACCAGTTGCTCGGCCTCTGCCGGCAATGAAAAGCTGTCTGGAACCAGCAGCCATTGATAAATGATGCCGTTTACGTAAGAAAACAGGGCGACTGCGGCACGGGCCGTGTCGAGATCTTTTGGAAGTTGCCCCTGACGTACGGCATTGTTCAGCCCCAGGGTGATCCGGTCGTGGCACTGTATGGCGTTGTCCTGGCGCTGACGACGAAAATCACACATCTCGTCAGTAAACTCGCATTTGTGAAACAGGATTTCATTGATGCGACGGGTTTTCGGGTCCAGTGCGAGCTCATGAAACAAATGAATCAAAAGATTTCTCATACAGCCCAGTGGGTCTTCTTCCTCTTCGCTCTGACTGGCCTGCGCCATTTCATCGAGTGGTTCCTGAAGACTGTCGAGCATTGCCTGGACCAGATCGGCCTTATTGTTGAAGTGCCAGTAAATGGCTCCTCGCGTCACACCAGCAAGGGTTGCGATGTCAGCCAGCGTGGTGCGGGCGACGCCTCGCTCATAAAAAGCCTGCTCGGCAGCCTCCAGAATCTGGCTGCGAGTGATCTGAGCTTCCTCTTTGGTGCGACGAACCATGGCAATAAAACCTCAAAAAATTTACCTCAGGCATACGTCTGGTGGCAGGCCTGGAGATATGACCGGGCGGCATTTGTCTCGCCTTGTCCCGAATTGGCTGTCGGCACTGTGAATAGTGGCCGAATGCGCACAGCGGGTGTTTACAAACAGCCGCGAATGTAAGTATATTCCTTAGCATGCTACTTATCTAGCCGAAATATTTTTTAACACTTCAACGTACTGTTGAGACAACAGGCTCCTGCCCCGAGGATCTTCATGCAATTCAAGCCAGCTGTTACCGTTCTGGTCACTGCCGTCGCCCTGGCAACCCTGCTCAGTGGCTGTAGCAAGAAGGAACAGGCGGCCCCGCCTGCGCAAACCCCTCAGGTCGGCGTCGTTACCCTCAAAGCACAGCCCTATACCCTGACCACCGAGCTGCCAGGCCGGACCACCGCATTCCGCGTCGCCGAGGTACGCCCTCAGGTCAACGGCATCATTCTCAAACGTCTGTTTACCGAAGGTGGCGACGTCAAAGCCGGTCAGCAGCTCTATCAGATCGACCCGGCTGTCTATGAGGCCAATGCCAACAGCGCCAAGGCGACCCTGCAGTCTGCCAAGTCGATGTCTGATCGCTACAAGCAACTGGTCAGCGAGCAAGCGGTAAGCCGTCAGGAATATGACACCGCCCAGGCATCGACGCAGGAAGCTCAGGCCGCCTTGCAGACCGCCCAGATCAACCTGCGCTACACCAAGGTGCTGGCACCTATTTCAGGTCGTATCGGCCGCTCCGCAGTGACCGAAGGCGCACTGGTCAGCAGCGCCCAGACCGAAGCAATGGCAACCATCCAGCAGCTCGACCCGATCTACGTGGATGTGGTTCAGTCGTCTGCCGACATGCTCAAGCTGCGCAATGACCTGGAAAGCGGCAAGCTGCAGAAAGCCGGCGACAACGCGGCCAAGGTCAAGCTGACGCTGGAAGACAACAGCGTCTATGGCCAGGAAGGCAAGCTGGAATTCTCCGAAGTATCGGTTGACCAGACCACAGGCTCGGTCACCTTGCGCGCCGTATTCCCGAACCCGGAACATCGCTTGTTGCCTGGCATGTTCGTCCACGCGCAATTGCAGGCTGGCGTCAGTGCGAAAGCCATTCTGGCACCGCAGCAAGGCGTGACCCGCGACCTGAAAGGCACGCCGACCGCCATGATCGTCAACCAGGACAACAAGGTTGAAATGCGTACGCTGGTGGCCAACCGCACCGTGGGCAGCGACTGGCTGATCGAAGACGGCCTGAAAGAAGGTGATCGGGTCATTACCGAAGGCTTGCAGTACGTCAAACCAGGCGCCGAAGTGAAAGTCGCCGAAGCGACCAACGTCAAAGGAGCAAACCCGGCACCTGCCCCGGCCACTGATAAAGCCGCAGGCAGCAAAGGGGAGTAACCCATGTCGAAATTCTTTATTGATCGACCCATTTTTGCCTGGGTTATTGCCCTCGTGATCATGCTGGTCGGTGCGCTGTCGATTTCCAGCCTGCCGATCAACCAGTACCCGAGCATCGCACCGCCAGCCATCGGTATCCAGGTCACCTATCCGGGCGCCTCCGCTCAGACGGTGCAGGACACTGTGGTGCAGGTGATCGAGCAACAGCTCAACGGTATCGACAACCTGCGTTATGTGAGCTCGGAAAGTAACTCCGACGGCAGCATGACCATTACCGCGACCTTCAATCAGGGTACCAACCCTGATACGGCGCAGGTTCAGGTGCAGAACAAGCTCAACCTCGCGACCCCGCTGTTGCCACAGGAAGTGCAGCAACAGGGTATCCGCGTGACCAAGGCAGTGAAGAACTTCCTGATGGTTATCGGCCTGGTGTCCGAAGACGGCAGCATGGGCAAGGAAGACCTGGCCAACTACATCGTGTCGAACATGCAGGACCCGATTTCCCGGACCTCCGGTGTGGGTGACTTCCAGGTGTTCGGTTCGCAGTACGCCATGCGTATCTGGCTGGACCCGGCAAAGCTGAACAACTTCCAGCTGACTCCGGTGGACGTGAAAAACGCGATCACCGCGCAGAACGTCCAGGTATCGTCCGGCCAGTTGGGTGGCCTGCCGTCCATCAGCGGCCAGCAGCTGAACGCCACGATCATCGGCAAGACGCGTCTGCAGACCGCCGAGCAGTTCGGCAACATCTTCCTCAAGGTCAACACCGACGGTTCGCAGGTTCGCCTCAAGGACGTCGCGACTGTCGGCCTGGGCGCAGAGAACTACAGCACCGACTCGCAGTTCGACGGTAAACCGGCATCGGGTCTGGCAATCAAACTCGCGACCGGTGCCAACGCACTGGACACCGCCAAGGCTATTCGCGCGACCGTTTCGTCGCTGGAGCCGTTCTTCCCGCCAGGCATGAAAGTCGTGTACCCGTATGACACCACGCCAGTGGTCAGCGAATCGATCAATGGTGTGGTGCACACCCTGATCGAAGCGATCGTGCTGGTGTTCCTGGTGATGTACCTGTTCCTGCAGAACTTCCGCGCCACGGTCATCACGACCATGACCGTACCGGTAGTATTGCTGGGTACGTTCGGCATCCTCGCGGCATTCGGCTTCACCATCAACACCCTGACCATGTTCGGTATGGTGCTGGCCATCGGCTTGCTGGTGGACGATGCGATTGTGGTGGTAGAAAACGTCGAGCGGGTCATGGAGGAGGAAAAGCTCTCCCCGCGCGACGCCACGATCAAATCCATGACCCAGATCCAGGGGGCGCTGGTCGGTATTGCGCTGGTGCTGTCGGCGGTTCTGCTGCCCATGGCGTTCTTCGGCGGCTCTACCGGGGTGATCTACAAACAGTTCTCGATCACCATCGTCTCGGCCATGGCCCTGTCGGTGGTTGTCGCCCTGATCTTCACCCCGGCGCTGTGCGCCACCATGCTCAAGCCTATCGACGAGAAGACCCACGGCCAGCCAAAACGTGGTTTCTTCGGCTGGTTCAACCGCACCTTTGACCGCAGCGTTCTGAGCTACGAACGTGGCGTCGGCAACATGCTCAAGCACAAATGGCCGGCGTATCTGGGCTATATCCTGATCTGCGCAGGCATGGTCTGGATGTTCATGCGTATCCCGGCCGCGTTCCTTCCGGAAGAAGATCAGGGCGTCATCTTTGCCCAGATCCAGACCCCGGCAGGCTCCTCTACCGAGCGTACGCAGGAAGTCATCGACAACATGCGTGAATACCTGCTGACCAAGGAAAGCGGTGCAGTGAAGTCGGTGTTCTCGGTAAACGGCTTCAACTTTGCGGGCCGCGGTCAAAGCTCGGCGATTGCGTTCGTCATGCTCAAGCCGTGGGAAGAACGTGATTCCAACAACAGCGTCTTCGAACTGGCCAAGCGCGCTCAGGGCTATTTCTTCAGCCTGCGCGACGCAATGGTGTTCGCGGTCGTTCCACCGTCTGTTCTCGAGCTGGGTAACGCCACAGGTTTCGACGTTTACCTGCAGGATCAGGGCGGCGTGGGTCACGACAAACTGATGGAGGCGCGTAACCAGTTCCTCGGCATGGCAGCGCAGAGCAAGATTCTCGCAGGCGTGCGTCCGAACGGGCTGAATGACGAACCGCAATACCAGTTGATCATCGACGACGAACGCGCCAGTGCGCTGGGCATTACCCTGTCGGACATCAACAACACACTGTCCATCGCGTTGGGCGGCAGCTACGTCAATGACTTCATCGACCGTGGCCGTGTGAAGAAGGTGTACATCCAGGGCGATGCGGGTGCCCGTATGACGCCTGAAGACCTCAAGAAGTGGTACGTGCGCAACAGCTCGGGTGAAATGGTGCCGTTCTCGGCCTTCGCCAGCGGCAAATGGACCTACGGCTCACCGAAACTGTCGCGCTAC
Organism: Pseudomonas sp. Pme6b; assembly: GCF_058129925.1. Classification (NCBI taxonomy): domain Bacteria; kingdom Pseudomonadati; phylum Pseudomonadota; class Gammaproteobacteria; order Pseudomonadales; family Pseudomonadaceae; genus Pseudomonas; species Pseudomonas sp. Pme6b. The sequence continues at coordinate 1,535,724 of NZ_CM176704.1, read as the reverse complement.
AACGGCGTGGCAGCAGAGGAAGTGCTCGGTACTCCTGCCCCGGGTTACAGCAGCGGCGAGGCGATGGCCGAGGTAGAAGCCCTGGCCAAGAAACTGCCGCAAGGTATCGGCATTTCGTGGACCGGTCTGTCCTACGAGGAACGTTTGTCCGGCTCGCAGGCCCCTGCCCTCTACGCGCTGTCGTTGCTGGTGGTGTTCCTGTGTCTGGCGGCGCTGTATGAAAGCTGGTCGATCCCGATCGCGGTCATCCTCGTGGTGCCGCTGGGGGTTATCGGTGCACTGATGGCAACCAGCCTGCGTGGCCTGTCCAACGACGTGTTCTTCCAAGTGGGCTTGCTGGTGACGGTGGGTCTGGCGGCGAAGAACGCCATTCTGATCGTCGAGTTCGCCAAAGAGCTGCACGAACAGGGCAAGAGCCTGGTCGACTCGGCAATCGAGGCGTGCCGCATGCGTCTGCGCCCGATTATCATGACGTCCATGGCGTTTATCCTCGGCGTTGTGCCGCTGGCAATCTCCACGGGCGCAGGTTCAGGTAGTCAACATTCGATCGGTACTGGTGTAATTGGCGGTATGATCACCGCCGTTATCCTGGCGATCTTCTGGGTGCCCCTGTTCTTTGTCTCGGTTTCAGGGCTCTTCAAGAGCAAGAAGAAACATATTTCACACGATGAGGCTGGCCAATGAGCAAGTCATTGATCTCTCTTGCAGTTACCGCGTTCATTCTCGGCGGCTGCTCTTTGATCCCCGAGTACAAGCAGCCGGAAGCACCGGTCGCCGCTCAATATCCGCAAGGGCCGGCGTACTCGCCGGTCGAAGGCGCCAAAATGGCTGCCGCGGAGCAAGGCTGGCGGCACTTCTTCAATGATCCGGCGCTGCAACAGCTGATTCAGACTGCACTGCTCAACAACCGCGACCTGCGGGTCGCGGCCCTGAACATTGACGCTTACCGTGCCCAGTACCGTATTCAGCGCTCGGACCTGTTCCCTGCTGTTTCGGCGACAGGTAGCGGTACTCGTCAACGCGTGCCAGCCGACCAGTCGCAAACCGGTCAAGCAGGCATCACCAGCAGCTATTCGGCAACGCTGGGTGTCAGCTCGTACGAGCTGGACCTCTTTGGCCGGGTGCGCAGCCTCAGCGAGCAGGCGCTGGAGACTTACTTCTCCAGCGAAGAAGCGCGTCGCAGCACCCAGATCAGTCTGGTGGCCAGCGTCGCCAATGCCTACATGACCTGGCAGGCCGACAAGGAACTGCTCAAGCTGACGCAGGACACCCTCAAGACCTACGAAGAAAGCTATCGCCTGACCTCGCGCAGCAATGAAGTCGGTGTTTCCTCGGCCCTGGACCTGAGCCAGTCACGCACCGCCGTCGAAAGCGCGCGTGCCAAACTGGCTCAGTACGAGCGTCTGGTTGCACAGGATCAGAACAGTCTGGTTCTGCTGCTCGGCACCAGCCTGCCTGACAACCTGCCGGCCAGCCACTTGCTGGATTCCGACATGCTGACCGAAATGCCGTCTGGCCTGCCGTCCGACCTGCTGCAGCGTCGTCCGGACATTCTGGAGGCCGAGCATACGCTCAAGGCAGCCAACGCCAACATTGGCGCAGCACGCGCAGCGTTCTTCCCCAGCATCAGCCTGACGGCCAGTGCCGGAACCAGCAGCAGCGAGCTGTCCGGCCTGTTCAAGGGCGGATCGGGTGCATGGCTGTTCCAGCCAAGCATCAACATCCCGATCTTCAACGCCGGCAACCTGCGCGCCAGCCTGGACTACTCGAAGATCCAGAAAGAAATCAGCGTCGCCAACTACGAGAAGGCGATTCAAACCGCCTTCCAGGAAGTGTCTGACGGCCTGGCTTCACGCAAGACCTACGACGAGCAGCTCCAGGCGCAACGTGACTTCGTCGCGGCCAACCAGGACTACTACCGTCTGGCCGAGCGTCGCTACCGGATCGGTATCGACAGCAACCTGACCTTCCTCGACGCCCAGCGCTCGTTGTTCAGCGCGCAACAAACGCTGATCACCGATCGTCTGTCGCAGCTGACCAGCGAGGTCAATCTGTACAAGGCCCTAGGCGGCGGCTGGTACGAAAGGACCGGGCAGACCGAAACCATCTCCAAAGAGAAGCCTTCGGTTCAGCTGTTCTGATTTAAAGCGGCACACAAAAAAACCACCTGATCAGGTGGTTTTTTTGTGGCCGAAACAAGCCTGCGATCAATGATCCTGATGCAGGTACTTGGGCTCTTTGGGCAGGCGCAGACTGAACAGAAAGGCCACAGCCATCATTACGGTCACGTACCAGTAGAAGCTGTTTTCCATCCCGGCACTTTTGAGTTTCAGTGCGACAAATTCGGCAGAACCGCCGAACACTGCGTTGGCAACCGCATAAGCCAGCCCGACACCCAGTGCGCGGACCTGAGGCGGAAACATCTCGGCTTTGACCAGCCCGCTTATCGAGGTGTAAAAGCTGACAATTGCCAACGCCAGGGTAATCAGCGCAAAGGCAATGAACGGGTTGGTGGTGGTTTTCAGGGTAATCAGAATCGGCACCGTGCACAGTGTACCCAGCGCGCCGAACCACAACATCGAATTACGACGACCGATGCGGTCCGCCAGCATGCCGAAAAACGGCTGCATGCACATGTACAGAAACAGCGCGCCGGTCATGATGTAGCTGGCGGTCTTGGCTTCCATGCCTCCGGTGTTGACCAGGTATTTCTGCATGTAGGTCGTGAAGGTGTAGAAAATCAGCGACCCCCCGGCGGTGTAGCCCAGCACGGTGATGAAGGCCGCTGCGTGATGCTTGAACAGTGCGGCAATACTGCCTGCGTCTTTGTCCTGACGGCTTTCGGCGGTAGTGGTTTCATTGAGTGTGCGACGCAGCAACAAGGCAATGACAGCGGCGGCCGCACCGATCACGAACGGGATACGCCAGCCGTAGTCACGCAGCTCTTCGGTGGTCAGAAACTGCTGGAGGATGACCACTGTCAATACGGCAAGCAACTGACCGCCGATCAGGGTGACGTACTGGAACGAGGCATAAAAACCGCGCTGCCCGCGCAAGGCCACTTCACTCATGTAAGTGGCCGTGGTGCCATATTCACCGCCCACCGACAGGCCTTGAAGCAAGCGCGCCATGAGCAGCAAGGCCGGTGCCCAGGCACCGATCGAAGCGTAGGTTGGCAAGCAAGCGATGATCAGCGATCCCGCGCACATCATGGTGACCGATATCAGCATGGAGTTCTTGCGGCCATGCTTGTCCGCCACACGGCCAAACAACCAGCCGCCAATCGGGCGCATCAGAAAACCAGCAGCAAACACGCCTGCGGTGTTGAGCAACTGTACCGTCGGATCATCGGAAGGAAAAAAGGCAGGTGCGAAATAGATCGCGCAGAAGGCGTAGATATAAAAGTCGAACCATTCGACCAGGTTGCCGGATGAAGCACCGACAATGGCGAAAATTCTTTTGCTTCGCTCCTCGCCGGTGTAATGCGGTGCTTTTGATGTTGTAGTCATTATTTTCCCCAAGCAGAACTGTCCATAAGAAACAATCTGTAACACCGTCTTTAATCGAGCACAATAAGTCAGAGCAATTCAGCCACCAGGAAAAATCGGCAGGGTTGAACATCCAGTGCCCGGACGAACAACAACCCGGATCATCGGCCCGCCTTTTCGTGGAGGCAGACAAACGATCCGGGTTGCTGGACAACAGGTTGAAACGGGAGCGCTTACCGCTCGATGGCCAGCGCAAGGCCCTGCCCTACGCCGACGCACATGGTTGCCAGGCCTTTGCGCCCCCCGGTTTTTTCCAGGTGGTGCAACGCCGTCAGCACCAGCCGCGCGCCGCTCATGCCCAGTGGATGGCCGAGCGCAATAGCCCCGCCGTTCGGGTTGACCTGCGGTGCGTCATCCGCCAGGCCCAGTTCGCGCAGAACTGCCAGACCCTGGCTGGCGAAGGCTTCGTTGAGCTCGATGACGTCGAAATCAGTCACCGCCAGACCCAGCCGCTCGACCAGCTTGCGTACCGCAGGCACCGGGCCGATGCCCATCACCCGAGGCGCAACCGCCGCGCTGGCCATGCCCAACACACGGGCGCGTGGCGTCAGGCCGTGCTTTTTAACAGCGTCGGCCGAAGCCAGAATCAATGCAGCAGCCCCGTCGTTGACCCCGGAGGCATTACCTGCGGTGACAGTTTTGTCCGCGCCGTTGACCGGCTTGAGTTTGCTCAGGGTTTCCAGGCTGGTATCGCTGCGCGGATGCTCATCCTTGTCGACGATGGTTTCGCCTTTTTTGTGCGCAACCCGTACCGGCACAATCTCTTCCTCGAAAAAGCCCGCAGCCTGGGCAACGGCAGTGCGCTGCTGGCTGCGCAGGGCGAAAGCGTCCTGATCGGCTCGAGAAATCCTGAAGTCGGTTGCAACGTTGTCGCCTGTCTCGGGCATTGAGTCCACGCCGTACTGTGCTTTCATCGCCGGATTGATGAAGCGCCAGCCAATGGTGGTGTCTTCCAACTTCATGTTGCGCGAGAACGCTGCATCAGCCTTGCCCATCACGAACGGTGCACGGGACATCGATTCGACGCCACCGGCAATCGCCAGCTCGATCTCGCCGGAAGCGATGGCACGGAACGCGGTGCCGATGGCGTCCATCCCGGAAGCACACAGGCGATTGAGAGTCACCCCCGGCACGCTCTCCGGCAGCCCCGCCAACAGCGCAGCCATGCGCGCAACGTTGCGGTTGTCCTCACCGGCCTGGTTGGCACAGCCGAAGAACACTTCGTCGATCTCTTCCCAGTTGACTGATGGGTTGCGCTCCATCAGTGCCTTGATCGGCACCGCGGCCAGGTCGTCGGCACGCACCGAAGACAGCCCCCCGCCAAAGCGACCGATGGGTGTGCGAATCGCATCGCAAATAAATACTTCACGCATCACGCTTCTCCTGCAACCTGACCATGAGCGGCGGCAGTCCGGGCTTCCAGATCACGCAGCGCCGTCAGCTCGACCTCGGTAGGCTCTTCGGAAACGACCACTGTGTCGGCAAAGCGGATCTCCCAGCCCGTGGCAGCAATCACCTGCTCGCGGGTCACGCCAGGGTGCAGCGTGGTCACAACGAACTCGTTGGTGTCAGCTTCCGGCTCCATGATGCACAGGTCGGTAATGATCCCCACCGGGCCGGCACCGGGCAGCCCCAGGCGCTTGCGAGAATCGCCGCCCTCGCCGTGGCCGACCGAGGTAATGAAGTCCAGCTTGTTGACGAACGAACGCGCCGACTGCTTGAGAATGATCAGCACTGACTTGGCCGAACCGGCGATTTCCGGCGCGCCACCGGCACCCGGCAAGCGCACTTTGGGATGATGATAATCACCGACAACGGTGGTGTTGATGTTGCCGAAACGGTCCACCTGCGCTGCGCCGAGAAAGCCGACGTCGACGCGCCCGCCCTGGAGCCAGTAACGAAAGATTTCGCTGGTGGATACCACCGTGTCGGCGGTTTCCGCCAACTCGCCATCGCCAATCGACAGCGGCAACACGGTAGGTTTGGCACCAATCGGGCCGGACTCGTAGATCAGCACCACGTCGGGCGCTGATGTCAGACGCGCCAGGTTCGCAGCCTTGGAGGGCAGACCGATGCCAACGAAGCACACCGAGCCATTACGCAGACGACGGGCTGCTGCAACGGTCATCATTTCACTGGTGGAGTAAGTCATTATTTGGCCTCCGAAGCGCGAGCCAGCTTGCTCTGGAATTCACTGAAATCTGCGGTGCCGTGGATATATTCGTCAATCCACGCGGTGAAGGTTTCACGGTCCCGGGCAATCGGGTCCCAGGCCTGGTAGAACGGGTTGTCACGCTCGTAATAGCCGTGCGCATAGGAGGGGTGAGCACCACCGGGCACCAGGCACACGGCGCTCAATGCCCAGGTCGGCAGTACACAGGAATTCATCGGCGCTTGCAGGTCATCGACAATTTCTTCCACCGTCACAATGCATCGCTTCGCAGCCAGCGCGGCCTCTTTCTGCGCGCCGAGAATCCCCCACAGCAGCACGTTGCCTTTGCGGTCGGCTTTCTGCGCATGGATAACAGTCACATCCGGGCGTACCGATGGCACAGCCGCCAGCACCTCACCGGTAAACGGGCAGGTTACCGTCTTGATCAGCGGGTTGACCTTGGGCAGGTCGGACCCGGCGTAGGCGCGCAGCACTGCGAACGGCAGGCCCGACGCACCAGCCACGTAGGCGTTGGCGAGGTCGGCATGGCTGTGCTCTTCGATTTCCATCGCGCGCGGCCATTGCTTTTCAACCGCATCACGCAGACGGTGTAGAGAACCGACGCCGGGGTTGCCGCCCCACGAAAAAATCAGACGCTTCGCACAACCGGCACCGATCAACTGGTCGTAGATCAGGTCAGGCGTCATGCGCACAAGGGTCAGGTCTTTTTTACCCTGACGGATAATTTCATGACCAGCGGCCGTGGGGATCAAATGCGTGAAGCCTTCCAACGCAACGATGTCGCCATCGTTGACCAGTTGCTTCACCGCATCGCGTAGAGAAAGAATGTCTGCCATGAGGTGCTCCGAACCCAACATCACGTTCAATGAACAGCGCGAAGACCTGCGCCGGAATGAAAATGAGGTTATGCCTGAGCAGACAGGCAGACAATCCGATAATCGACTAACCGTTCGGTAACCGAACAAATTCAGCTAACTAACAATCGCTCACGAGCTCGGATAACCAGGCCCGTTTAACCATACCCAGGCAAACAAGGTCAGGTAAACAGCTGCGTACTCAGGTCGCGACTGGCATCGAGCATGATCGGCAAAAAGCGCTGTTCCAGCTCGCTGCGTGCCACACGCCCGGCGCTGGTACTGACATTCAGCGCAGCCAGCACCTGGCCCGACGCATCATAGACCGGCACGGCAATCGAGCGCAGCCCCTGCTCCAGCTCCTGATCGACAATACACCAGCCTTGTTGACGAACCAGTTGCAGACGCTCGAGCAGCGCTTCCGGCGTGCGAATGGTACGACTGGTCTTGGGCTGCAGATCGACATGATCAAGGTATTCATGCAACGACACATCATCCAGCGCGGCCAGCAGAATTCGGCCCATGGACGTGCAATATGCCGGAAGGCGGCCGCCCACCGAGAGGTCGACCGAGATCAATCGCTGCGTGGTCGCCGAGCGCGCGATATAAAGGATGTCGTCACCTTCCAGCGTGGCCATGTTGCATGCCTCGTGCAACTGATCGCTCATACGGTCCAGATACGGCTGCGAAGAGGTCGCCAGAGGCGTCGATGACAGATAGGCGTGGCCCAGGGTCAGCACTTTGGGCAGCAGCGAGTACGTACGGCCATCGGTGGTCGCGTAACCCAGCTTGATCAACGTGTGCAGACAACGACGTACCGCAGCGCGGGGGATTTCCGTCCGGTGGCTGATCTGTGCAATGGTCAGGTGCCGCTTGCGCTCCTGAAAAGCATGAATAACGGCAAGCCCGCGCGCCAGCGAAGTCATGAAATCCGGGTCGCCGGTCAGCGCCTGAATGCGCTTTGCGGGTGACGCCACGATGGGCGGTGCCAATGAGGCAAAAGATTTACGCAGTTCATCGTTCATTGACACACCCTCTGTAACTCCCTTCAGCCCCTGTGGAGCGCAGGTTTCAGGTCTATTGGAAGCAGTGAAGACAGCCTCTGCCTGTGCGATTATCGAACAGGTGGCCGATAATCGCAATTGACCCGCCGTAAATATACTTATACCTTTACCTCTGCCACGAAGTGACTTCTTGGAAATTACTGGTCAGGTACCCACTGAGAAGTCCAAGGCAGCGGCCTTGCTCACCAAGCAAGGCCGTTTTCATTGCGGCAGCGCCTGCTGCGCATGAACACGCCCCGCCTGTCGAACCCCCGCATCACAACTCCAGATATCGTGCATATAAAACTCTCTGAATTCCATCGTCAGGGTTTTGTCACCAGGTGTGTAAAATTTGTTTTATAAAAGTTCCGTCATATAAATGGCTCACTAAAACTTCGGAACAATCGTACAAAAAAACCAGACCTGTGAACTTATTCAACCTCTGTTGTTGACGTAACAGAACTTCTTGGAGATAGTATCCATCAGTGGGTTGGCAACACCCTCGCAAACGATTGATCCGTTCACCCGATTTCTGCCTCGATTATCCCGTCGAAGCGCTGTCACGGTGCACCATCGCCGCGCGATCAAAGGGAAGCCTGCCAGCGCAAGCCTTGCGCTTGAAATCACACACATGTCGCTACGACAGCTGTTTCTCTGGTGTACGTAGCCGCAGGCAATAACAGGATGCTCCGCAACCTCTTCGGGTAATGGCCCGAGCAGGTCTCTGGCTGTATCTGGTATACAGTCCGAATGGCGTGAACATACTTGCATTGTTTTGCGTCATCACCAGAACTCAATCGACTCGATCAGGTATTACAGTGACTAAAGATGAACTGCGCGCGGAACTTGAGCGCCAGGAACAACGTTACAAGGATGTCTACGGCGGTGAAATCACCACCTACGCCGCGCAACCGGAACCGGAACGCAAGCCTTGGCGCAAAAGAGCCAGCCTGCTGGACCAGGCGTTCAAGCAAGAATTGCAAAAAATGGAAGAAGGCCTGAAAGAAGAGCCGTGACATCGTGGGTCTCATGATCCCCGACTGCTCATCTCTGCCTTCCTGCCCCTGGAATTACCCGCCTTACAGCCTCATTGAGTATTCAACGGGGCGGCGCTCATGCGTCTTTTTTTTGGTTTGAGGCGACACCTCGCAGTGACGACAAGTCGTTCGGTATTTTTTCTGTCATAATCGCGCCCCCTTCAGACCCGGTCAGAAAACCTACATGATCGATTTATTCAGCGGGCTTGATGCCTGGGTGCTTGTGAGCCTTTTGCTCGCCCTGGCTTTTGTCCTCACCTTCGAGTTCATCAACGGCTTTCATGACACCGCCAACGCGGTGGCGACAGTCATTTACACCAAAGCCATGCCGCCTCATCTGGCCGTGTTCTTCTCTGGTGTATTCAACTTCCTCGGCGTGCTGCTGGGCGGTGTGGGTGTTGCCTACGCAATCGTCCATCTGCTGCCGGTCGAACTGCTCATCAACGTCAACACCGGACATGGCCTGGCCATGGTGTTCTCGCTGCTGGCGGCGGCCATTACCTGGAACCTCGGTACCTGGTACTTCGGCATCCCGGCCTCCAGCTCGCACACCTTGATCGGTTCGATACTCGGTGTCGGTCTGGCCAATGCACTGATCAACGGCATCCCGTTGGCCGACGGCGTCAACTGGCAGAAAGCGATCGACATTGGCGCTTCGCTGGTGTTCTCGCCGCTGGCCGGCTTCATCGTTGCAGGCCTGGTGCTGGTTGCGCTGAAATGGTGGCGCCCGCAGTCGAAGATGCATAAAACCCCGGACCAGCGTCGCAAGCTGGACGACAAAAAGCACCCGCCATTCTGGAACCGCCTGGTGCTGGTCATTTCCGCAATGGCGGTCAGCTTCGTACATGGTTCGAACGACGGCCAGAAAGGCATCGGCCTGATCATGCTGGTGTTGATCGGCATCGTGCCCAGCCAGTTTGTACTGGACCTGACCAGCACGACCTACCAGATCGAACGTACCCGCGATGCGACCCAGCATCTGAGCCAGTTTTATCAACGCAACAGCAGCACGCTGGGCGAATATCTGGCCATGGGCAAAGCTGAAAAAGGCGACTTGCCGTCCAGCTCTGCCTGTAATCCGAAGCAGACCGAACCCACCATCGACGCGTTGCTCGACCGCCTCAAAGGCGTATCCGACTACCACTCGCTGGCCCCTGAAAGCCGTATCGAAGTGCGCCGCTATCTCTTGTGCCTGGACGACACGGCCCGCAAGGTCGGCAAACTTCCAGACCTGTCGGCGCGTGAAAAGTCCGATCTGGAGAAACTTCGCAAAGACCTGACCACCACCACAGAATACGCACCGTTCTGGGTAATTCTGGCGGTCGCACTGGCACTGGGCATCGGTACCATGGTTGGCTGGAAACGTGTGGTACTGACGATCGGCGAGAAGATCGGCAAACAGGGCATGACTTACGCACAGGGCATGTCGGCGCAAATCACCACCGCCTGCGCAATCGGCCTGGCTAACGTGTTCAGTCTGCCGGTTTCCACCACCCACATCCTGTCATCAGGCGTTGCCGGGACCATGGTCGCCAACAAGAGCGGCCTGCAAGGCGGAACGGTTCGCACCATCCTGCTGGCCTGGGTGCTGACCCTGCCTGCAACGGTCGCCTTGTCCGCAGCGCTGTTCTGGCTGGCCTCCAAGGCACTGTCCTGACTCAGAGCCCTTCAGGTGGTGCAGCCTTGCACTGCCTGAAGGGCTTGATTCACCCCTCTCCCTCCACACCTTTCTCGACAAGCCTTTCAGCGGGCATTTCCGATTGCTGCAACTCACGCCATAGCGCTGCTGCACCGTCGAAATCGGCACCGTTTTCCGGAGTCAGGGCGGCGGGGTCATAGCGGCTGAGACAGCCCTCGCCAAGCGTGGCGGGAGCGGTGGATGTGGCTTTTTCGAAAGGATCGGTCATTGGCTGTCACCCTGAGCGTTGCACCATTGCCGACGAGCCAGGTCGGGAGCGCGACAGGCGCACTCCCGAAAAGATAGATCAGTCGAAGACGACTGTCTTGTTGTCGTGTACCAGAACACGGTCTTCCAGATGAGCGCGCAGGCCGCGGGCCAATACCATCTTTTCCACGTCGCGACCGAAGCGCACCATGTTTTCGATGCTGTCGCGATGGCTGACGCGCACCACATCCTGCTCGATGATCGGGCCGGCATCGAGCTCTTCGGTCACATAGTGACAGGTCGCGCCAATCAGCTTGACGCCACGCAACGACGCCTGATGATAAGGCTTGGCGCCGACGAAGGATGGCAGGAAGCTGTGGTGAATGTTGATCACCTGATGGGCATATTCACGGCACAGCTGTGGCGGCAGAATTTGCATGTAACGCGCAAGGACCACAACGTCCGCCTGATGATGCCCGACCAGACGCGAGACTTCGGCAAATGCAGGCTCCTTGTCTTTCGGGTCCACCGGGACATGGTAATAAGGAATGTCATGCCACTCGACCATGCTGCGCAGGTCCTGATGGTTTGAAATCACACAGGCTATGTCACAGTCGAGTTCGTCGCTGTGCCAACGGTGCAGCAGATCGGCCAGACAGTGCGATTCGCGGCTTGCCATGAGCACGACGCGCTTCTTCTGCGCCGAGTCGGTGATGCGCCAGTCCATCGAAAACTCTTCCGCGATCAGCGTGAACGCTTCACGGAACCCGTCCAGGTCAAAAGGCAGGGTGTCGGCACGTATTTCGTGACGCATGAAAAACCAGCCGCTGAGATTGTCCGAATGATGACTCGCTTCGGTGATCCAGCCGTTATGGGACGCCAGAAAGTTACTGACTTTGGCAACGATGCCTACACGGTCCGGGCAAGCAATCACCAGACGAAAAGTGCGCATTGGGGGAAACTCCAGAACTTCGCAAAGCCGCTATTCTAGCGGCTGCGCAGCAAAACTGCAGTATCTTTGCTGCCTGAATGTGCAGGCAGAAAAGGACACCGCCCAGGCAAAAGATTGCACCGTGCCAGTATCGACTTTTACCACCCGCGACGCCTAACAAAACCTATATAAAGAAGGGCTTTATAGCGAGGATCTTTTGAAGGGGGCTCGGCGCTTGCCTAGTTCAGACGTCTGTAGGACGCGTGTATATTGCTAAATAATTCAAATAAAACTTTTATTTAATGTTTACTTGCTCATTTACAGTGACTATTATTGCCCCACTGTATCCCTGCAACCTACACAACATAAGGTCTCCTCATGTCCCTGATCAACGAATACCGCGCCACAGAAGAAGCCATCAAAGAACTGCAAGCCCGTTTGAAGAACCTGTCGCAAGACGACAAACTGCAAACCGAGCTGGAATTCGAAGGTAAACTGCGTACGCTGATGGGCGAATATCAAAAGTCGCTGCGTGACATCATTGCCCTGCTGGATCCGGATGCCAAGGTAAACAAAGCCCCCCGTGGCGGCGCTGTTAAACCTGCCGGTACCAAACGCGCCCGCAAGGTCAAGCAATACAAGAACCCGCACAACGGTGAAGTCATCGAAACCAAAGGTGGCAACCACAAGACATTGAAAGAGTGGAAAGCCAAGTGGGGCAGTGACGACGTCGAAAGCTGGGCCACTCTGCTGGGCTAAGCTTCAAACGGTCGCGCTTCATTGCGATTGCAAAAACGCCAGCCTGCTGGCGTTTTTTATTGTCCGTTATTTATACACCCAGACGTTTACTCAGCGCCTGCGCGTAATCCTGCCATTGGCGCAATACCTCCAACTGCTCTGGCGCGGCACTAAGAGAGCATTCAGCCAGCGCAGTCGCAAGGTCCTTCAGGGTATTGGGCGCCCCCCGTTCCGGGTCGCTCAGCCGCTGCTGACAGAAGTCCTGCCACCGCTGTTGCTCTTCACTGCTCAAGGTGTCAGGAAAGTTACGAGCGCGGTACCTGAATAACAATTCAGGCAAGCGGGCGTCATCAAACGGCCACGCGTCACGTGCCAGTTGTTCGGGCTCGGCTTGCCGAACTTGCTCGCACAGTCGACGATCACGGTCACCGATAAAACCGTCATATAACTGCTGTTCTGGATCCTCACTTGCAGCAAAATCTTCCTTGCCATAAAGGACGCTCAGTTTATCCTGCCAAACTTCCCGGCTTTCACTCAACTGCGTTGCGCGTGCCTGGTAGCCCGCCATGTCCAGTTGCAGCCGCTGCTGATCTTCGCTGCGTAGCACCCCCAGGGGGGCTATCACCGGGCAACGGTTTATATGCAGTAATTTGAGAGGCACCGGCAATTCGCCTTCCCCCAGCGCTTCATGCCGGGTATATAAACGCTGCTTGAGTATTTCAGCGTCGTCTTGCAACAACGGTGAAGGGTCAAGGTGCAGGTCACAGACGATCAGCGCGTTGCGGTTATGCGGGTGCCATGCCAGCGGAAGCACCACGCCAAGGTAATTGCGTGCCGCAGAAAAACGTCCCGATATATGCACCAGTGGCTGCATCAGACGAACCTGCTCCTGGACTTTCTGTTTACTGCGTAATGCGAACAGGTAGTCATAAAGCTTCGGCTGTTTTTCACGAATCAGGCGCGCCAGGGCAATAGTTGCACGCACGTCGGATAACGCATCATGCGCCTGTCCATGATCAATGCCGTTGGCAGCAGTCAGTCGTTCCAGCTTGAGTGTGACGCGACCGTCCTGTTCGGGCCAGACAATGCCGTCGGGGCGTAATGCATAGGCCGCGCGCACGACATCAATCAGATCCCAGCGGCTGTTACCACCCTGCCACTCGCGTGCATAAGGGTCGAAGAAGTTGCGATAAAAACTGTAACGCGTGACTTCATCGTCAAAACGCAAGGTGTTGTAACCCGCACCACATGTCCCTGGCGCAGATAGTTCGGCATGTACGCGGGTCATGAAATCCGCCTCGCACAAGCCTTTTTCCGCCAGCGTGGCCGGCGTTATTCCGGTAATCATACAGGCAACGGGATGGGGCAGAATGTCGTCACTTAGCTGGCAATGAAGATTGACCGGCGGCGCGATTTCATTGAGTTCGGTATCGGTGCGGATGCCGGCCATCTGCAGCGCACGGTCATTGCGCGGGTTGATGCCGGTGGTTTCGTAGTCGTACCAGAAAATGCTGGAAGTCACGGGCTGATCCTGAACAAAAGACCCGCGAAGTGTAGGGCGTGACAGGTGTCATTGCCTAATCGGGTAATATCCGGCGTACCGGGAAATGTTTTCTTACAGCCCGCGTCTTGAATGGTCGGTTGCTTAGCTCCGCTGCGATAGCTAGCATCAGTTTTCGTTTTCAGGCGCGCTCCGACAATGTCATCCCTTCCCGCTTCGCCAAGGAATGCAGCGCTGCCCACGCCACTGGACACCCGCATTGAAATCGAGACGCCGGAAGGCATCGATATGGTTCTTCGCCCTGCCGGACTGGTTTCCCGCGCATTGGCGTTCGGAATCGACTTCGCCATTCGCGCAGCCGTTATCGGCGTGTTCTTTTTACTCTTGCAGTGGTTTGACAAGCTCGGCATGGGCCTGGCCGCCATCGTGTTTTTTCTGGTCAACTGGTGGTACATGGTGCTGTTTGAAGTGCTGAGTCAGGGGCGCACTCCCGGAAAGCGGGTCCTCGGCCTGCGGGTGGTGCACGATGACGGCACGCCGATAGACTGGTCCGCGTCGTTGATACGCAACCTACTGCGTTTCGTCGACATGCTCCCGCTGGGCTACGGGCTAGGTGCAATCAGTTGTCTGAGCCATCCATTGTTCAAACGGCTGGGTGATCTCGCAGCCGGGACGCTGGTTATCTATAGCGACCAGCCTGTAACGCGCCCCACCCTGCCAGAGGCAGAACCGGTGATTGTGCCGTTCGCCCTGCATCTGGACGAACAACGGGCAGTGCTCGGTCTGGCGGAACGACAAGGTGAACTGTCCATTGCCCGCACCCGGGAGCTGGCCGCAATTCTTGCTGAACCCTTGCACATCCCCGCTGATCAGGCGGTCGCTCATGTAAACGGCATCGCCCGCAACCTGCTGGGGCCGAAATGAAGCAGAGCCTCTTTGAAACCCGCCATAAAGATGAGTGGCAACGTTTTGGTCAGCGCCTTGATGCGCTGGAAAACGGCAAGGCCGATGTCAATGCTTGCGAAACATTCCCCTGTGATTATCGACGCGTCTGCCACCACCTGGCGCTGGCACAGGAGCGTGGCTACAGCAGCCACCTGGTCGACCCCCTGCATCAACTGGCCATGCGTGGCCATCAACAACTTTACCGCCACCGCAGCGCGATGGGCGCTCGTCTGCTGGGCTTTGTACTCGGAGGTTTTCCGCGACTGGTGCGCGCCGAGTGGCGTTTCGTCCTGGTCGCCAGCCTGTTGTTCTTCGGCAGCCTGATCGGCATGGGGTTGTTGGTCTACGGTTTTCCGCAACTGATCTACAGCATCGTCAGTCCTGAGCAACTGGCCGACATGCAGAGCATGTATGACCCATCGGCCAGCCGGATCGGACAACCCGCCGAAAGAGCTTCCGACGCAGACTGGATGATGTTCGGCTACTACATCATGAACAATATCGGTATTGCCTTTCAAACCTACGCCAGCGGTTTGCTGTTCGGGCTCGGCAGCCTGTTTTTTCTGCTGTTCAATGGGTTGATGACAGGCGCAATTGCCGGTCATCTGACCGACATAGGCTTTGGGCAGACATTCTGGACATTCGTCATCGGTCACGGTGCTTTCGAGCTGACCGCCATCGCCATGGCCGGGGCGGCGGGTCTGAAGCTGGGATGGGCTTTGCTGGCCCCAGGAAGACTGACGCGCAGTACCGCGCTGCGCATTGCGGCCA
Organism: Pseudomonas sp. Pme6b; assembly: GCF_058129925.1. Classification (NCBI taxonomy): domain Bacteria; kingdom Pseudomonadati; phylum Pseudomonadota; class Gammaproteobacteria; order Pseudomonadales; family Pseudomonadaceae; genus Pseudomonas; species Pseudomonas sp. Pme6b. The sequence goes on along the minus strand of NZ_CM176704.1, from coordinate 1,520,298 downwards.
GGACCAGTGTGCAACTGATCGGCGGGGTCATTCTGTTCCTGCTTATTGCGGCATTCATTGAGGCTTACTGGTCATCGATGACCTGGCCCGGACCGCTGCTCAAGTACCTTGCAGGTGCCGCCCTATGGTTGCTGGTCGCCGCGTATCTGACCCTGGCAGGACGTACCCCTCATGCGCCTGACTGAGTCAAACGTCGCCATACGTCCTCGATCCCCTTGGGAAGCCATAGACCTGGGCGTGCTGTTGGCGGGTCGGCACCGCGGTCTGCTGATGAGCAGTTGGGCAATCGTCACCCTGCCCGTTTTTTGCCTGCTCAGCGCACTGCTATGGGACTATCCCACGGCCGCCATTCTGCTGTTCTGGTGGCTCAAGCCTGCGTTCGAACGCTTGTCGCTGCTCTCCTGTCGCAGTCACTGTTCGGGACAACGCCTACGCTCGGGCAAGCCCTCAAGGCGTGGCCCGCCACTTTGAAAAGCCAGCTGTTGCCAAGCCTGTTGTGGCGAAGACTCAGCCTGAGTCGCAGCTTTCAGTTGCCGGTGCAGCAACTGGAGCATCTGGCAGGTACGGAGCGCGCCCTGCGCATCAGCCTGCTCAGCCAGAAAGACCTGCGCGCCGCACGGCTGCTTACCATCGTCGGCGCACACCTGGAATACTCATTGTGGATAGGCCTGCTGATTATGCTTTACGCGTTTATTCCGCAGCAGATCCAGATCGACTGGCACTGGATGAGTCTGCTCGAAGTTGAAAACCAGTGGCTATGGATCGACCACCTGACCAACCTCTTTTATGCCCTGGCGCTGGTACTCTGGGAACCCATCTATGTTGCGTGCGGCTTCACCCTGTATCTCAATCGCCGTACGGTCCTTGAGGCGTGGGATATAGAGCTGGTTTTCAGACGCCTGCGTCAGCGCCTGATCGGCAGTGCCTATGTGTTGTTGATCGGCGTCGGACTGGCGCTTTCGACAGCACCAGCAACGGTCTGGGCAGAACAACAGAGCTACAGCTGCCCGCTGCCCGATAGCAGCGCGACAGAACCGCCCGCCACCCTCGCAGCACCGGACACGCCGCGCCTGATCCGTCAGACACTGACCAGCGAAGCAGCCCGCAGCGAAATACACGGCATCCTGCAACAGCCGCCCTTCAAGAACCCCAAAACCGAGACAGGCTGGCACTTCCCTGAACAACAGAAAAGCCAGTCTGTGGTTCGGGACACTCACGACCAGGGCTGGCTGATTACCTGGCTCAATCGGCTTCTTCGGGCCGCAAGCGCCCTGGCCAGCCTGATTGAAGTGCTGCTCTGGGGCGTGGTTATCGGCCTGACCGGGCTGGTGCTTTGGTATTACAAAGACTGGTTCAAAACCTTTGCAAGCAGGGCGCCCGGCAGAACAAAAATCGCCCGCCCGGCTCCCCGGCAGCTACTGGGCCTGCAAGTGAATGCCGAAAGCCTCCCTGAAGATGTCGCCGGCCGGGCCGAACAGCTTTGGAGCAGCCAGCCCCGTGAAGCCCTGAGCCTGTTGTACCGCGCACTGCTCAGTCGCTTGCTGAACGACTATCGACTGCCGTTGAAAAGCGCCGATACCGAAGCTCAGGTATTGGCGCACATCGCTGCGCTGAACCAGCCGCTGCTCAGTGAATTCAGTCATGACCTGACCATGCACTGGCAGAACCTTGCCTACGGGCATCGACTGCCACCGGCCCATGCCCGGCAGCAACTCTGCGATGGCTGGCGTCGCCTGTTCAACCCGGCGGTGCAGGCATGAGCCGCCGTAGCGGAATACTGATCGGGCTACTGGCCCTTTTACTGCTGGCAGGCGCAGGGCTTTACCTGAGCCGTCACCTGGAGCGCTACGAGAAAACCGTGGATCAGGGCCCCTCGCCACAGGCAAAGGCCAATCCCTGGCTTGCGGCCGAATACTTCCTGCGTGGCCTCTCTATCCCGGTAAACACCACTGACACGCTGGCCCGACTTCCCGACCCGAGTCAAAGTACCCAGACGCTGCTATTGCTCAATGACCGGGAAGACATGACACCTGCACAAACCGAACGGCTGCTGAACTGGGCCGAAGCGGGCGGGCACCTGCTGGTAGTGGCCGAGCAACTCTGGAATGAGAAAAAAGGTCGCAGCGGCGATCTGTTGCTGGACAGGTTGCAGGTTCATCAATACCTCACTACGGACATCAATGCGCAGGAACAACAGCTGAACGACGCTCAGCCGCCACTGCCCATCCCGTTGATAACGCCCTCCGCCAAACGCAAAAAAGAGCCCTGGCCGGAATTGACCCGCCTGTATCTGGAAAACGAAAGTGCCCCGGCATACATGAGCTTCGATCCGGCGTTCCATCTGGAAGATCCGCAAGACCATGCACAGTCGTGGGCCAACAGCGCCGATGCCACACACCTGCTGCAAATAAACCGTGGTAACGGATTGATCACGATTGTGACTGACGCCAACCTGTGGAAAACCCGCTCGATCGGCAACTATGACAATGCCTGGCTGCTCTGGTATCTGACCCAGGGCAGTGAAGTGACCCTGGTGCTGCAAACCGAACACGACAACCTGCTGACCCTGCTGCTGCGCAACTACCCTCAGGCACTGCTGACGCTGGCGTTGCTGATTGGCCTGGGCCTCTGGCACATCGGCCTGCGCGAAGGCCCGATGCGACGGCCCGCCCCCCTTGCACGTCGCCAACTGACCGAGCACCTGCGTGCCAGCGCCGAGTTCCTGCGCAGACGCAGCGGGCAACAAACGCTGATAAAGAGCCTGCAACAAGACATCCTGCGCCGCGCCCGCCAGCTTCATCCAGGCTTCGAGCGGCTGGCTGTCGCAGAACAATGGCAGGTGCTTTCGCGCCTGACGCGGCAGCCCACCAGCGCCATCAGCGACGCTCTGCGCCCTCGCCCGCCGCAACGCGTCTCACACAGTGAATTCACCCGTCAGGTAGCCCACCTGCAAACGCTCAGGAATGCCCTATGATCCTGCACTGGCGAATCGTTGGATATCTGCGATATTGAAATCAAACCTTTAGAAGCTCACGGGTACGTAGTGTTGGATACCTCATTTGGGCAGGCTTCGGCGCTGCGAATGAATCCCGACTCAACTTACTGTAATAACCGCATTCAAGATCAACACCACAACCAATCCGACCACCGCCACAATGGATTGAACCACCGAGATAGTCTTCGTCGCCTCCCCCATTGTCATGCCAAAGGACTCCTTCACCATCCAGAAGCCTGCATGATTCGCATAGTTGAAAAACAGCGAACCGCAGCCGATTGACAATGCCAGCAAGGGCAAGTTGAGGGTGGGATCAGCACCCGCAAGCGGTGCCAAGAGGCCTGCAGCCCCTACGATACCCACAGTTGCGGAGCCAGTAGAGACCGAGAGTAACATCGCAATCAGCCAACCCAGGATTAACGGAGGGAAGGCAGACTGCTGGGTCAGGTGCACGATAGCATCGCCTACCTTGGCACTGGTTAGCATCTCCTGAAATGCCCCGCCTCCTGCGATGATCATGATGATGGAGGCAATAGGCTTGAGGCTTTTACCCAGTGAATCACGCACCTTTTCGGCGTCGCCACCGCGCGCCAGTACCAGGCTTGCGCCGGCGAAAAGCACGCCTAAGAGCATGGATATCAAAGGGTTGCCCACGAAACTGGCCATTTGCAGGATCGCATTGCCCTTTGGTAGCACCATCTCGGCGACGGCATTGATCAGCATCAGGATCGCCGGTAGCAAGGCTGCCAGTACGCCGAGCAAAACGCCGGGACGGGGTTGATTGTCGGTTTTTTCGGCCAGAGTGAACTGATCGAGTAATGCCTGATCAGGCCTGGTGCTCATGCGCTTCGAAATGAACGCGCCATAAAGTGGACCGCCCAAAATCATTGCTGGAATAGCGGCGAGAAAACCGTAGAGCATTGTGGGCCCCACTGAGGTTTTGAGTGCAGCGATGGCCGTCAACGGGCCAGGGTGCGGCGGTACCATGCCATGCATGGCGGCGAGCGCCGAAATCACTGGAACACCCACATACACATACGCCGAGCCTTTGAAGCGAGCCTGGCTTTCCAGCTTTCGCGCCACACTGAATATCAGCGGCAGCATAATTACCAAACCCACCTCGAAAAACATGGGTATGCCAACTACAAACGCAACCATCATCATTGCCCAAGGTATCAGGCGATCCGGGGTGCGCTTGAGGATGACCTCGGCCAGCTGCTCCGTGACGCCAGCATCAGCCAGGATTTTGCCTAGCATCGCGCCAAGCGCGATCACAATCCCAACTGCCCCTAGTGTCTTTCCGGCACCGGCGATCAAGTGAGCGACGATACTTTCTGGCTGCATTTGGGTAGCAAAGCCCACACCAACAGAAACTACCATCAGGGCCAAAAGCGGGTGCATCTTGAGGCGCGACACGATCAGTGCCACCAATACCACGACGCTGACAAGCGCGGTCATTAGAAGCTGTATATCTAAGGTAGTCATGAAAATATCTCAGTTGGGCTGGCGCTGAGGCTGCACTCAGCATTTGAAAAACCGGTTCGAGACGTAACGCTCGACGGAGCACGCAAAAAACCAGACAGCGTATGGGTGCCTTCACGTGCAACACCCGTTTCAGGAAAGGCAAACACTTCGCAACCTGCTGCCATGTCACTGCTGTCAGGTAGTTCAGTCAGGAGGTCAACATGGAAATGGGCATGAGAGCGACGCCACTCTAGCGGGATGTCGGCGTAGTCACGGGCCAGGGTGCCAGTGATTGGTTGCAATCTGCTGGGCCAACTGGTCATGAAGACGTTGATACAGCGGCAAACGGGCATCGTTGGACAGAGCATTCATTGACCTATTCGCCTTGTTATATAGTCATATATATGAATTGCAGCAAAGTATTTCCCCAATGACAAAAACTTGTCAAGACTGATCTTCTTTCATAAGCAAGATCAGGTCGTAACTGCAGACAGAGGGCAGATGCAAGCTGCGTTCAGGGACGCCAGCTAATCTGCGGAGCAATGCAGTCGATCAGAAGTCCGCCACTTTACTCCAGGCTGATTTCCGGAGTCGGCCCGGGTGAGACGGTCGCGGATCAACGATAGGGGGTGCGCAGCTGACAATATCGGCAATCAAGTGACCCGCGCCGGGGCTTAAAGACCGACCAATCCTGGCAATCCGCCAATGTCCGGGATCTGGTGGTAGCCGAAGGCGACATCCGCCGGCTGCTCATGGCCGCGGGCGACGAAGGCTTTGTGCTTGATTTTCATGTCATGGGCCGACATCAAGTCATAACGGAAGCTTGAAGATACGTGCAGCACATCTTCAGGTGCGCAGCCAAGGCTATCGAGCATGAACTCAGACGCTGCCAGGCGCGGTTTATAGGCTTGAGCCTGTTGAGCGGTGAACACTTTGTGGAACGGCGCTACTCCTGAATAAAGCCGGAGGGGCACTGCCTGTGAGTGCCCGATCCTGGTCGATTGCTGTCTTTACGTAACAGGCACGCAAACGCACCTGCCTTTCAGACAGAAAAGGCATCCTTGCGTAGATATCTATCTTTGGTGCAGACGGCAGCTATGTCAGCGCAATTGAATGGCATGCACCAATACGCCGCATGCCCTGAGCGGTTACCATGGAAATAATGCTCGGCAAGAGAAAAAACATTCAGTCGCTGCGCAAAAAAATTACGAAAAAGCCAAATCAGGTAAGTAATTGATTTATGGACGATAAATCTAATATAAAAGTTAGTGACGCTCCAGAAGTCGCGAGCGATCAAACGCCCGAAACATCAGGCAGCACCGGGCCCTTTATCGAGCCTGCCATCGAACCGGCCAGCCCGACGAGCGCCGCGAGCACTCAGTTGCAGCAGCGGCAACGCGCCAGCCAGCTGGCTCAGGCGTTGCGTAACGAGTTGCAAAAGGCTGTGATTGGCCAAAACGCAGTGATCGAGGACGTGCTGACCGCCCTGATCGGCGGCGGGCATGTGCTGCTGGAAGGCGTACCGGGGCTGGGTAAGACGTTGCTGGTCCGGGCGCTTGCCAGTTGCATAGGCTGTGAGTTCGCGCGCATTCAATTTACGCCGGACCTGATGCCCAGCGATGTCACCGGTCATGCCGTGTACGACATGCAGACCGAGCAGTTCAAGCTGCGCAAGGGGCCGCTGTTCACCAACCTGCTGCTGGCCGACGAAATAAACAGGGCACCGGCCAAGACGCAGGCCGCGCTGCTCGAAGCCATGCAGGAGCGACAAGTAACCCTCGAAGGTCGGGCGCTGCCCATCCCGCAGCCGTTCATGGTGCTGGCAACCCAGAACCCCATCGAACAGGAAGGCACTTACCCACTGCCGGAAGCCGAACTGGATCGTTTCATGCTCAAGCTGCGCATGGACTATCCCGAAGCGCTGGAAGAGCTGAACATGGTGCGCCAGGTCACCCGCTCGACCCGTGCCGACATGCTGGATGTGCGACCGCTGCGGGTCATCATGCAGGCTCGGGAGGTTCAGGCACTGCAACGCATTGCCAGCGAGCTGCCCATTGATGAACAGGTGCTGGACTACGCCGTGCGCGTGGCGCGCAGTACGCGCACCTGGCCAGGTCTTAGCCAGGGCGCAGGGCCGCGCGCTTCAATTGCACTGGTGCGTGGCGGGCGGGCCAGAGCATTGTTGCGCGGCGGTGAGTTCGTTACTCCGGACGACATCAAGGGCTGCGCGCTGGCTGTGTTGCGACACAGGGTCAGGCTGTCACCGGAACTGGACATCGAGGGCCTTTCGGTGGATCAGGTGCTTCGGCAGATCCTTGACCAGGTCTCGGCACCGCGCCTGTGAAACAGGTTCTGAAACCGTCGGTTCTGATGCTGCGCTGGCTCGGTGGGTTCATGTGCGTTGCGTTGCTGACAGGAACGCTCCATGCGCTGGGCATCGAGTATCCGGCAAAAATCGACGAGCTTTATCGGGCAGCGCTGCTGGCTTTCGCGGGTGTCAGCCTGCTCGATGCATTCTGGCTGCTCAGGCGTCCCTCGCCACGCGTGCAGCGTGAGCTTGCGGGCAGCCTGGCGCTGGATCGATGGAACGAGGCGCGGCTCGACCTCCAACACAACGGCACCAAGCCAGTCACCATGCAGGTGTTCGATCATGTGCCGCATGGCCTGGAACATGAAAACCTGCCGCAGTCCATCATCCTGCTGGCACGCGGCCAAGGCAGCATCGGTTACCGTCTGCACCCCTCGAGCCGGGGCCATTTTACCTTTGAGCAGTGCGAAATCAGCCTGCCGGGGCCTTTGGGTTTGTGGACGGCACGCCGCTATCTTCCGGTACACAGCACGACCCGCGTCTACCCGGACTTCGCCCGGCTTTACGGTGGGCAACTGCTGGCGGTGGACAACTGGCTGAGCCAACTGGGGGTGCGCCAGTTGCAACGTCGCGGGGCAGGAATGGAATTCAATCAGTTGCGCGAGTTTCGTGAAGGCGACAGCTTGCGCCAGATAGACTGGAAAGCTACCGCCCGCCAGCGCTCCCCCATTGCTCGCGAGTATCAGGACGAGCGGGATCAACAGATCGTTTTCATGCTCGATTGCGGACGTCGAATGCGCAGCCAGGACGGTGATTTGTCTCACTTCGATCACGCGCTGAATGCCTGCCTGCTATTGAGTTATGTCGCACTGCGTCAGGGTGACTCGGTTGGCCTTGCGACGTTTGCGGGTGAGCAGGACCGCTATCTGGCCCCCGTAAAAGGGCCGGGGCAGCTCAACCTGTTGCTCAACTCGGTCTATGACCTGCAGACCACCCGGCGACCCGCTGACTACAGCGCCGCCGTTCGCCAATTGATGGTGCGCCATAAAAGACGTTCACTGGTGGTACTGATCACCAACCTGCGCGATGAAGACGATGAGGAACTGGTGGCTGCTGCAAGACAGCTTGGCAAGCAGCACCGGGTGCTGATTGCCAGCCTCAGGGAGGAAGTGCTCGATAGTCTGCGTCAGGCCCCCGTACAAACCTATGATCAAGCGCTGGATTATTGCGGAACCCTGAATTTCCTCAACGCTCGCGCTTCGCTACACGACCGCTTGAGTGCTCAAGGCATTGCAATAATGGATGCTCGACCAAGGGAGCTGGGGCCGCAGCTGGTCAGCCGTTATCTGGGCTGGAAAAAGGCAGGTACGCTATAAGCGAAACCTTGCGAGTCAGCCAGCAGCCTCAGGCTGAGGCTTCATAAAAGGGGTAGAAACAGAAATACTCCCGCAAGAGCTGGACGAACGCCAGGTATTCTGTCGAGACCTGAGACAACTCGAAACCGGAGTCGTAGCTCCCTGGCGTCTCGTCTTCGTGGCTCCAGAGGCACTTGGCGCTAAGATCTATTGATTGCCCGATATTGCCATTCGGCATTTTCAGACACAGATCGAACCTGGCCCCTACCAGAACGGGCAGTTCGCTGATCAGCATCAGCCCTTCCCCGGACACATTCCCCAGACACCCCATCAGCCTGCCAGTATGACGATTGAAGACCTGCAGGTAATCCTGCAATTGGTGCCGTTCTATTTTCCGCTCTTTATACATGGCAGGCTGCCTTCCAAGACCACTGTTGCGATCACGTAACACCGTTCGCTGGCTGCGGACTTCAAAAACGAGGCACTGCGCGATAACCGCCTCGGTCTAGAGCTCTGCAGCTCATCCACTATGTGATCACAGCCTAGCTCAGAATTTTTCAAAATCCACCCGAACACGGCGCCTGCCATTCAAATGAGGGTAACTATTTTGATACGGGAGCGTTTCGAACAGGTGCAGGGATCGGTCTGGCAGGCTGAGCCTTGGGGTAGAGACCCGTTTGTGCGAGCGTATCGAGCCTGGCCCGTGCACGGAACGCGTATTCGCTCTCTGGATACTGAGTCATCAGGAATTGATAGGTCTGCGCAGCGTCGACATACAGTTTCTGCCGCTCCAGGCACTGGCCACGCAGCATCGACACTTCCGGCTGAACATAACGGCGCGAACGGCTTTGACGCTCGACCTTGGAAAGATCCAGCATGACCCGGTCACAATCACCTTCCTGATAGGCACGGTAAGCGTGATCGAGGTTGGAATTCATCGCCCAGCGGGTGCAACCGCTGAGCGCAGTCAGTAATACAACAATCGTTACAATACGCATGGGACTCTCCTGTTCTCTGCCCTGTATCGGCGTCACAGCCTGTTTCTTCAAGTAAATCGCACACCGACCGTCAGCCGATTGCCCTCCCTGACAGCAACACGGTAGTGCAAAGGAACAATGACTAAAGACCCAGACAGGAGTAGCCTCTCGCTGCGCTTCAATTAAGGAGTTTGTGCATGACCGTTCGCCGCACCAAAATCGTCGCCACACTTGGCCCTGCCAGCAACTCGCCGGAAGTCATCGAACAACTGATCCTTTCGGGTCTGGACGTTGCTCGTCTGAACTTCTCTCACGGTACTCCGGATGAGCACAAGGCACGCGCCAAACTGATCCGCGAAATCGCCGCCAGACACGGGCGCTTCGTCGCTCTGCTGGGCGACCTGCAGGGTCCTAAAATTCGTATCGCAAAGTTCACCGACAAGCGAATCGAGCTGAAGGTCGGTGACAAGTTCACCTTCTCCACCGCTCATCCGCTGACCAGTGGCAACCAGCAAATCGTGGGTATCGACTACCCGGATCTGGTCAAGGATTGCGGCGTAGGCGACGAGCTGCTGCTCGACGACGGTCGCGTAGTCATGCGCGTCGACACCCAGACGGCTGACGAACTGCATTGCACCGTGCTGATCGGCGGTCCGCTGTCCGATCACAAGGGCATCAACCGTCGCGGCGGTGGCCTGACGGCTCCGGCACTGACCGAGAAAGACAAGCAGGACATCAAGCTCGCTGCCGAAATGGACCTGGATTACCTGGCCGTTTCCTTCCCGCGCGATGCCGCCGACATGGAATACGCTCGCCAGTTGCGCGACGAATCCGGCGGTACAGCCTGGCTGGTGGCCAAGATCGAACGCGCCGAAGCCGTTGCCAACGACGAAGTGCTCGATGAGCTGATTCGCGCCAGTGACGCTGTCATGGTTGCGCGTGGCGACCTGGGCGTTGAAATCGGTGATGCCGAGCTGGTTGGCGTACAGAAACGCATCATTCTGCACGCACGTCGCCACAACAAGGCGGTGATCGTTGCCACGCAAATGATGGAGTCGATGATCTCAAGCCCCATGCCGACGCGTGCCGAAGTGTCCGACGTGGCCAACGCCGTGCTCGACTACACCGACGCCGTCATGCTGTCGGCGGAAAGTGCTGCAGGCTCCTACCCGATCGAAGCGGTTCAGGCGATGGCGCGTATCTGCATCGGCGCTGAAAAGCACCCGACCGGCAAGACTTCCAGCCACCGTATCGGCCACTCGTTCACCCGTTGTGACGAAAGCATCGCGCTGGCGGCCATGTACACCGCCAACCACTTCCCGGGTGTGAAGGCGATCATCGCACTGACCGAAAGCGGCTATACCCCGCTGATCATGTCGCGCATCCGCTCCTCGGTGCCGATCTACGCGTTCTCTCCGCACCGTGGTACTCAAGCGCGTGCAGCGATGTTCCGTGGCGTCTACACCGTGCCGTTCGACCCGGCAGCCCTGCCACCGGGTCAGGTCAGCCAGGCCGCAGTCGACGAACTGCTCAAGCGTGGTCTGGTCGAGCAAGGTGACTGGGTCATCCTCACCAAGGGCGACAGCTACCACACCATCGGTGGCACCAACGGCATGAAGATTCTGCACGTCGGCGACCCATTGGTCTGATAGCAGAACGCTGCAAGCCAAGGCCCCGTCTCGCAAGAGTCGGGGCCTTTTTGCATTGTGTATGCCTGACGAATCTTTGTGATTAATCGTGCCGAACGAGAGCTGTGACTAACATGCACCTTATTCCCGCGCCACAAACACATCCGCCAGCAATTGATTACGCGGCAGACCTGCCAGATACAGCCGCTTGGCAAATATCTCCACGCTCTCGGCACTGCCACACAACAACGCCATCGCATGCCGCGACAACAGGCGCAGCTCGGCCAGGGTCGTCTCCAGCGCCTGCACGGTAATCAGTTGAACAAGCAACTGTGGATAACGCTCAGCCAGGGCTTGCAGCTCATTGGCCAGATAGTGCTGCTGGCTGTCATGGGCCAGATGAATCAAGCGGATGGTGCCCTGATGCTCCTGACGCAACGCCTCACGCAATACGCCCCACAACGGGCCCAGCCCGGTACCGGCAGCCAGCAAGAGCAGAGGTTTTTCCTGCCAGTCAGGGTCATAGCGCAGTGCCCCTCCGCGCAGTTCGCCGAGCCTCAACGTGTCACCGACCCGCAGCTGTCGGGCGACATCGCGGAAGGCCCCGGGCTGGTGGCAGTCGATATGAAATTCCAGAAACGGGTCCTCGCCCGGAAGGCTCGCCAGCGAATAAGGCCGGGCGACACCGCTGTCAGTCCACAACACCTGGTGTTGCCCGGCGCTATAGCGCAGAGGTCGCGCAGGCTCCAGACGCAAACGCAGCACGGTCGGGCAGAGCCAGTCGCAGCCCACTACTGTCGCAGGCAGGCCGTCACGCTGCGGGTCAAACACCTCGACAGCCAGGTCACCGACCAGTCGGCACTGGCAGGCGAGCCGCCAACCCTGCTGGCGCTTTTCAGCGGGCAAGGCGTCGGGCAACGCGTCCTCAGGCTCACCTTTGACACAGCGCACCAGGCACGCATGGCAACTGCCGGCACGGCAGCTATAGGGAACCGGCACACCGGCATGGTTCAGGGCGTCGAGCAGATTGCTGGCCGATGCCACCGACCAGCTACGCTCACCAACATGCAATTGAGGCATTCAGGCGGCCTGTGCAGAAAATAACGGCGATTGTACAGACTGGCCTGTCGGGCGGGTTATACTGCCGCGCCTTTTTGCGCCCGCTACGGCTAACCTGACAGCTCTGGTTCAAGCCGCAGTTCCAGACTGCCGCCGATAGCGTAATTGAATGTTCCCGTCCTTACAGAGGAGCGCGCCGCATGACCGTGATCAAGCAAGACGACCTGATTCAGAGCGTTGCAGACGCACTGCAGTTCATTTCCTACTACCACCCCGTGGATTTCATCCAGGCCATGCACGAGGCGTATCTGCGTGAAGAGTCGCCTGCCGCTCGCGACTCCATCGCCCAGATCCTGATCAACTCGCGTATGTGCGCGACCGGTCATCGCCCGATCTGCCAGGACACCGGCATCGTCACCGTTTTCGTACGCGTGGGTATGGATGTTCGCTGGGATGGCGCCACCATGGGCCTGGACGACATGATCAACGAAGGCGTGCGTCGCGCTTACAACCTGCCTGAAAACGTGCTGCGTGCCTCGATCCTCGCCGACCCGGCAGGCGCTCGCAAAAACACCAAGGACAACACCCCGGCTGTTATCCACTACTCCATCGTCCCAGGTAATACCGTGGAAGTGGACGTCGCGGCGAAAGGCGGCGGTTCGGAAAACAAATCGAAGATGGCGATGCTCAACCCGTCCGATTCGATCGTCGACTGGGTCCTGAAAACCGTGCCGACCATGGGCGCAGGCTGGTGCCCACCGGGCATGCTCGGCATCGGCATCGGCGGCACCGCGGAAAAGGCAGCGGTCATGGCCAAGGAAGTGTTGATGGAGTCCATCGACATTCATGAGCTGAAGGCCCGTGGCCCGCAGAACCGCATCGAAGAGATGCGTCTGGAACTGTTCGAAAAGGTCAACCAGCTGGGCATAGGTGCTCAGGGCCTGGGTGGTCTGACCACCGTGCTCGACGTCAAGATCATGGATTACCCGACCCATGCTGCGTCGCTGCCGGTGTGCATGATCCCTAACTGCGCGGCCACCCGCCACGCGCACTTCGTACTCGACGGCAGCGGCCCTGCCTCGCTGGAAGCGCCGTCGCTGGACGCCTACCCGGAAATCGTCTGGGAAGCCGGCCCATCGGCCCGCCGCGTCAACCTCGACACCCTGACCCCGGAAGAAGTGCAAAGCTGGAAGCCGGGCGAAACCGTGCTGCTCAATGGCAAGATGCTTACCGGACGCGACGCCGCGCACAAGCGCATGGTCGAAATGCTCAACAAGGGCGAAAGCCTGCCGGTCGACCTCAAGGGTCGTTTCATCTACTACGTCGGCCCGGTTGATCCGGTACGCGAAGAAGTCGTTGGCCCGGCAGGCCCGACCACGGCCACGCGGATGGACAAGTTCACCCGTCAGATCCTCGACCAGACCGGCCTGCTGGGCATGATCGGCAAATCCGAACGCGGCCCGACCGCCATCGAAGCGATCCGTGACCACAAAGCCGTGTATCTGATGGCCGTCGGCGGCGCTGCATACCTCGTGGCTCAGGCGATCAAGAAATCCCGAGTCGTGGCTTTTGCCGAGCTGGGTATGGAAGCGATCTACGAGTTCGAGGTCAAGGACATGCCGGTTACCGTTGCCGTAGACAGCACCGGCGAATCCGTGCACATCACAGGCCCGCAGATCTGGCAGAAGAAGATCAGCGACAGTCTGGCGGTGGAAGTGCAGTAAATTCTGATCTGCAAGACAATAAAAACCCGGCGCAAGCCGGGTTTTTATGCGGATTAACTTACTGTCCCTGCGATCTTCCAGTGCGATCCGGAATAGACCGTTCAGCCTGTGGCCAATATAACAAGGCAACTTATCCCCGATAAACAATACGACTCACTGGTAATATACATCGCACCCTGCGATCAGTCCGTAATACATTTCAGACAATAAACCGAGACAGTTCGCTACTCCCCAGAGGTTCAATACCCCTTCCCCTCCCTGAAAGACAGATTATTCTTCTGCTGGCTGTAAACCATTGAGCGCATGAAAAATAAATGTACTTCTCAGGCATACCGCCTGATAAACAGGGAGATTTCAAAATGGCTTTTGACGCCTATATCAAGATAGAAGGCATTCCAGGCGAAGCGCTGGATGACCGCTACAAGGACTGTATCGAGATCACCGGGTATGGCTTCGGCATGCATCAAAGTACTTCCGCCACGGCGAGTTCTTCCGGTGGAGCATCGTCCGGAAGGACTTCCTTGAGTGATTTCTCGTTCACCAAATCACTGGACAAATCGAGCTGCAAGCTCATGGAAACCTTGTGCGCGGGCAGACACCTGAAAGAAGTTGTTTTGTCACTGCATCGTGCAGGCGGAGAAAAGGTCAAATACTTTGAAGTGCTGCTGGAAGAAGTCATCATTTCCAACTACACCCAGCATGCCAATGATGGCATACCCAGTGAAACGATCAGCTTGAATTACGGGAAAATAAAAACCACCTACACACAGCAAAAAAGATCGGATGGTGCGGGTGGAGGAAATGTCTCGGGTGGCTGGAACCGTATCAACAACAAGGTCTATTCCTGATTTTTTTGAACGCTCATGCATTGAACCTTACAGAACGATCAGGGAAAGACTATGGCACGGCCATTTTTTACTGCCGCGTGGGCGGCTTCGCAACATATTTATGATCCGGTGGCACCGAAAAAAAGAGTGGCGGAGGTGATTGGAGGGTTTGTGGCGCAGAATATAAATAATCCTGATGCGTTGGCAAGATGGAAAAATACCTGCGCCGTAAGAATGAGCTACATTCTAAATTACACAGGAGCAAAAATCCCAAAAACACCAGACCAGACAGTATCCGGAGAAGATCAAAATCAATATTTTTTCCGCATTAATGATCTTAAAAACTTCCTGATGAGAAACTGGGGAAAACCAGAAATCGTCAAATACCCGCCTTCTGATAGCGGACCATTGGCCAGCAAAAAAGGCATCATAGTATTTGAAATATCAGGCTGGTCGGACGCTCGAGGACATGCGACTTTGTTTGACGGCAGTATCTGCTACGACCATTGCTATTTCAACGAACCTGGCGTCAACTATCGGACAGACCAAGCAAATTTCTGGAGCCTCACGTAATGCAGTCGTTTCGTGCAGCCATCCTAATTTCTTTTACCCTCGCCACACCTAATATCTTTGCATCTGCCATGTCACCGTCACTGTCACTGTCACCAGAGGGAATGTATCGAACCCATGCACAAAACTACAAAGACCTTGTTCTTGCAACCTGCATTGCAAGCGCTTATAGATATAATGAAAACGTCGGAATAGATGCTGGCAGCAGTATAACCGCGCTACGCGACTGGGCCCATTATGACTGGGAAAAAAGCCCCGAAAAGCTTGGAGAACTCGTGGGCAAATATCTCGCCAGAGACTATACAAACCCACTGGTCGAGTCCGAGGTAAGAGGCGTGAGATTCGACTTCCTTAAGTGCCTTGACCTTTACCATAGCAAAAAGCTGGATGTACTGACAAAAAACGTGGTAATCGATCCTACGCACACCGACATACAAGACTATAAATAATACCAAGCAACACAAGGAGCAAAGTGCCATGAGGCTATTTCTTGCAGCCACGAAAATATTCGTCGTGCTAGCAACATCCAATTGTTTTGCCTATACACCAACATCATCGCCTGAAGGAATGTACAGAACCTTTGAAAAAAACTACAAGGACATGGCCCTCGCCACCTGCATAACCACCGCTTATAAATATGATGTGAACGTCGGCATTGACGCGGGCAGTAGTGTCAGCGCGATGCGTGACTGGACCTACTATAACATGGAAAAAAGCCCCCTTGCGGTCAAGGCATTGGTTGAAAAATACCTCGCCAGAGACTACACAAACCCTTTGGCCGAATCCCAGATAAAGGGAATAAAATTCGACCTGCTGAAATGCCTGGACATGTATCACAGCAAGGAACTGGACGCGTTGACGAAAAAGGTCGTGACTCACCCGAATCAGACCTACATGCAGAATATCAAAAAGCCTTAACTACTCCCTCCGCGCTTCAAGCCTGTCCAGCAAACGCTGCACAGGCTATTTTCATTGCAAGTACTCTACTCCGCACATTATCTGTAGGGCGGAGACACACCATGCTGACTCAATGTAATCCGATAGCTTTTTAACGTCTCCCCCTCGGTGATGTACTGCTTGCTGAGATACTGATAAACAGCGCCAGTCACTTCCCCGCCTATACGGCGAACATCCTCAGAAAACCTTTTTCGATAACTCTTGTAAGAATTAGCCGCAGGACACCTCCCTTCCATTTGAAGGAAATTTCCGAGAAAATCCCGGCCTCTTGCGCTTGGCTATTCAGGTCTCTAGCCTTCAACGGTCGCTGTCCAATCAGCGATCAGGTTTGGTAGACCTGAGTGACCTGTGCGCAATGCGCCACCTTCTACAGGGCGCATTCTTACGGCCTGCGTTTATGGTGGCCGTGCGCTTGGCGTTTTCGGACGCACCGGCTTGCCTGGTCACCGGTCTACCAACCTGCGTACGGCCGCCACCCTGATCGTTTGGTAGCGAACAGGGCGGCTCCTTCAATGATCAGGAGTTGCAAACATGCCCCATAAAATCGTCCCCGACCCGCCCACCGCCCTGTTCACCGTCAACGCATCCGTCAGCCAGGAAGAGGCGCTCAACTACGCTTCGGACTTGCTGCGCTGCATCATTACGACAGCGTATGAATCCGGCGACAGCACCCAAGGCACCAGCCGCGATCTGGCGTTTTCGGTATTGCACATGGCCGAGATGGCCAAAGCCATGGTTGACCGCTCACTGGAATGCATCGTTTGACCAGATGACAACCCGGGGCCACGCTCGGCCCCGCGTACACCTCAATTACGCTGATCCAGCAGGTTCACCACCAGCCGGTCGATCCAGCCCCACAAGCGCTGTTTGACGCGTCGCCACAGCGGTCTGGCCTTCCAGTCTGCCAGTGTGGTTTCGGCGCTCAGGGCGAAGTCTTTTTCGAAACTGGCGACCACATCGCGGGTCAGCCCTGGGTCCAGGGCTTCGAGGTTGGCTTCAAGGTTGAAGCGCAGGTTCCAGTGGTCGAAGTTACACGAACCGATGCTCACCCAGTCGTCGATCAGGACCATTTTCAAGTGCAGAAAACACGGCTGGTATTCGAAGACCTTGACCCCGGCCCGCAGCAAGCGCGGGTAGTAACGGTGACCGGCGTAGCGTACCGACGGGTGATCGGTGCGTGGCCCGGTCAGCAGCAAACGTACATCGACGCCGCGCGAGGCTGCCCTGCGCAAGGCGCGGCGAACTTTCCAGGTGGGCAGAAAGTAAGGGGTTGCCAGCCAGATGCGCTTTTGCCCGGTGTTCAGCGTGCGCACCAGCGATTGCAGAATGTCGCGGTGCTGGCGAGAGTCGGCGTACGCCACACGGCCAAGGCCTTCACCGGCTACCGGGGCGGTGGGCAGATGATCCAGACCGAAGTTTTCTTTCGGGCGCCAGGCGAAACGTCGGGCATTGGCGTGAAACTGCCGGTTGAACAACGCTTGCCAGTCAAGAACCAGCGGCCCGGTGATTTCCACCATCACTTCGTGCCATTGGCTGACATCCTTGTCTGGCTCCCAGAATTCATCGGTTACACCCGTACCGCCGACCACCGCCAGCGTCTTGTCGACCACCAGTAATTTGCGATGGTCGCGGTAGAAGTTGCGCACGCCGCGTCGCCAGTGAATAGGGTTGTAGAAACGCAGAATCACACCGGCATCGGTCAGTTGCTTGCGCAGGCCGGCGTCGAAGGCTTTTGAACCGAAGTCGTCGAACAGGCAGCGCACGATCACACCACGCCTGCCAGCCTCGACCAGCGCCCGCACGATGGCATCGGCGCAGCCCCCGGCTTCGACCAGGTACAGCTCCAGGTCAACCTGCTGCTCGGCCCGGTCAATGGCTGCAATCATGCGTGGGAAGAACGCAGGACCGTCGATCAGCAATTGAAAGCGGTTGTTTTCACGCCACGGAAAAATCGCACCGTTCATATCAGCGCGCCGTGAAGATCAGGACAGCCCCGACCGGGACTGACAGACTGACCGCCGACAAGCCTGCCGCGCTGCGCAGGGCATTGAAGTCCGAAACCATATCGAAGTCCTGAGCATGAATCACCAGCGGTTCGAGCGTCACAACCTGAAAGCGGCGCTCGTCTAGGCGCGTCGCCAGCAGTTCGGCGTTATAGCTGTGACTCTTGCCGCGCAGGCTGACGGTCAGTGGTAAACGCAATTCCAGTTGCGCGCCGGGGGCAAGGTTATTGATCGGGCGCATGTCGAGCTGGGCATTGATCTGCGCAGCGGGAAACTTGCGTACCTGAAACACCTGCTCCCGCAGGCGCTCGTCACGCAGGGGAATACCGGTGCTAATGGACTCCGTTTCGACTTCCACCTCAGCCAGCCCTTTGGGGTCGACCTTGCCATGCAGCACAAGGAAGCGATGCACCTCGGCAATATCGGCATTTTTGGTTGACGTGAACGAGAGCCGCGACGACTCATTATCCAGATACCAGTTCGCATGGGCAGGTAACGCCACTGCGGCCAGCATGACCAGCAGCAGGCGATTCATAGTGAGCATGCAGACTCCAGACGTGCAATTGAGGGCTACCTTATCCGCCTGTCTGACCTCTGGCAAACCACGACGTTCGGCAGCAATCCATCAAGGCTCGGACGGCAACAGTCGGCAGCCTTGCCGCTCACCCTGCCACGACGCACTGCTGGTTCGCCCAAGGCCGTTGGCAATGACCTTTTTCTGGCTGCTGTCGTCGATCAGCGTGCCAGGCACGTACTGTTTGACGTAGCCCAGGCAATACGCCTCGGGGTTGTTCATGACGTACCTGCACGAGCAGTATTCCTTGGCGGTGTAGGCACTGATGATGGTGGGGAATGCCTGCAGGTTAACGCGGTACTGCCAGGCAAGTACCGCGAGCGCAGCAAGGATCAGCAACAGCAGGCTGCTGAAGGGTCGACGCAGGATGAACATTCGACGACTGCTCATTGCCCGCCCTCCTTGCCAAAGGCTGCCTGTATGCGCTTGAGCATCTGATTGTGGTCGTAACTACCGTCGCGGTCATCGGCATAGCGCACGATCACCAGCTTCCGGTCAGGGATCACGTACAGCGCCTGCCCCCAATGGCCCAGTGCGGCAAAGGTATCAGGGGGCGCATCCGGCCACGGCCCCCTGCCGCCATCGGCAGTTCGATTGAGCCACCATTGGCCGCCAGGGACTTCGACATTGGCATCTATCTGCTCGCCTGCAAACGGCGTCAGCACGCAGTTCATCCATTCCTTGTTGAGCAACTGCCGAGCCTGCCATTGCCCGCCGCGCTGCATCAGCAAGCCGATGCGTGCCAGGTCGCGGGCGGTCATGTAGGCATAGGACGACCCTACAAATGTACCCACGCCATCGGTTTCCCAGACGGCACTGCGGATGCCAAGCGGGTCAAACAGTGCGGTCCACGGATAATCCGCATACGCCTGTGGCCCGACGATATTTTTCAACGCAGCAGCCAGAACCGTGCTGTCGCCGCTGGAATACAGGTACGCCTTGCCGGGGGATCTGGCTGCGTGGTGCTCGGCGGTGAAGCGCGCCATGTCGTCACGCCCACGGGTGTAGAGCATGGCGACTACGGAAGAGTTAAGCGGTGCATATTCGTAATCTTCCTGCCAATTCAGCCCCGAAGCCCAGTGCATCAGGTCTTTGATGGCGATATCGGGGTGCGCCTTGAACGGCGGGTAGAACTTCGCCACTGGATCATTGAGTTGAAAGCGCCCGTCGGTAAACGCCACGCCCAACACTGTCGCCATCACGCTCTTGCTGATCGACCAGGTCAGGTGCGGGGTTTGCGCTGTGGTCACACCGCCGTAGCGCTCATACACAACTTCGCCATCACGAATCACCAGCAGCGCATCGGTGCGAATGCCCTTGCGTGTGGCGTCGTCACGGGGCGGGAAGGCGTAGGCCTCGAGTTCTTCGATTGCCGCAGATCGCGGCGCAGGCTGAGATGACCATTGCTCTGTCGGCCATGTTTGAGCAACGACGCCCTGGGCACTGAAGCCCAGGATCAAAACCAGACACAGGCGGAAAAATCTACGCGGCATGACAGAGCCTCTACAGAGTAATCCGCATACCGTATCAGGGCTTCGTGACAGTCAGCCATCACCCCGGGACAGGACGCAGAGCGTCCAGAACGGCATACCCACGCGGAGCATGGGCACGATAGTGGTCCTTCGTACGCCGCTCGCTCCTCCCGCTCCACCAGCGTGGAAATGCCCACAGCGTTGCCCGTCACACAACCATCACCAAAGCTTCACAGGCATGACACGCCATCTCCCTAGCCTGCAAGTACGGCAAAGCGCCTGGACAAATCAGTCAACCAGCCAAACTCTGCATGGCTGGCTCATGGAGATTCGTATGACCCAGATCGCCCGCATTCGTGACAACACTTCTGAACGTCGTCTTCAGGCCGAGCGCCTGATTGGAGCGAGCGCCTTGCAGGAAGCACAGGCGTTGCGTTTCAGTGTGTTCAGCGAAGAATTCAACGCCCGTCTCAACGGTGCTGAACAAGGCCTGGATATCGACGATTACGATGTTCACTGCTCGCACATTGGTGTGCGTGACCTGAACACCGGGCGTCTGGTTGCCACTACCCGGCTGCTCGACCACAATGCCGCCAGCACGCTGGGGCGTTTCTACAGTGAAGAAGAATTCAGCCTGCACGGTCTGGTTCATCTGCAGGGTCCGATTCTTGAGCTGGGCCGTACCTGCGTAGACCCGGCCTACCGCAACGGTGGCACCATCGCGGTGTTGTGGAGCGAGCTGGCCGAGGTGCTGAACGAAGGCGGCTACAGCTACCTGATGGGCTGCGCGAGCATCCCGATGCACGACGGCGGCATTCAGGCGCACGCGATCATGCAACGCCTGCGCGAGCGCTACCTGTGCAACGAACACTTGCGCGCCGAGCCGAAAAACCCGCTGCCGACGCTCGATATCCCGAGCAATGTGATCTGCGAGATGCCGCCACTGCTCAAGGCTTACATGCGCCTGGGTGCCAAGATCTGTGGCGAACCTTGCTGGGACGAAGATTTCCAGGTCGCCGACGTCTTCATCCTGCTCAAGCGCGACGATCTGTGCCCGCGTTACGCCCGCCACTTCAAGGCGGCCGTGTGATGAGCCGGGCACGCGGCTATGCCCGCGTAGTCCGGGTGCTGCTGGTCGTGGCGCTCGGCTTGACGATTGCCGGAGCGTTCGCGGTTCTGGAACGCACCAGAATCGGTGGGTCGATGGAGCGCAGGCAGCGCTGGAGCCGTTGGTTCATGGCGCGCCTGACCAATGCCCTGCCGTTTCGCGTCACCGTGACAGGTCAGTTGCCAACCCAGCCCATGCTGTGGGTCAGTAACCATGTGTCGTGGACCGACATCGCCCTGCTGGGCATGCTGGCACCGCTGTCGTTTCTGTCGAAGGCCGAAGTCCGGACCTGGCCGGTAGCGGGCTGGCTGGCACTGAAGGCAGGTACGCTGTTCATTCGTCGCGGGTCGGGCGACAGCCGTCTGATTCAAAAGCAGATGTGCAATCACCTGCAACAAGGCAATGCACTGCTGATCTTCCCGGAAGGCACCACCGCCGATGGCAGAAGCCTGCGCACCTTCCACGGCCGTCTGCTGTCCAGTGCCATTGAAGCCGGCGTGCCGATCCAGCCAGTGGCCATCGGTTACTCGCGTGACGGTAAACCGGACCCGATTGCCCCGTTCATTGGCGACGACGATTTGCTGTCCCATTTGCGCCGGTTGTTCGCCAATGAGCAGAGCGATGTGCACATCCACCTGCTGACCCCGATTCCGACGGCGGATCAGGAGCGCGCTGCACTGGCGTTCAAGGCCCAGCAAGCCGTTCAGGTGGCGCTGTTCGGTGAACCTGTCACGGGGGAGTCAGTGATCGGTAAACAAGTATCCGGCGAGCCTGCTCAGCCGAGCGAAGTGGCTTCGCGCTCGGCCAGGGCAGCCTGAGCAAAATCCTCCAATAGCGGATAGAACTCGGCGAAATCCGCACTCAAGGGCTGGTAAAGCGCCTGCAGTTCCTGCATGCCGCCTGCCAGCCCTTCGGGCCGTGACAAGCGTCGCGATATCCCGCTCAGCACTTGCCCCAGCACGTCGAAATTCCGATACGAACCCAGCCAGTCCTGCGCGGCCATGCGCGGCGCGATCAATGCGAGCCGCTCGGGCAATTGCGGCTCGGCGGCCAGCGTGCCATAGACTTTGCCAGTGAATACGTCCAGCGGCAGATCGGCATAGCAATGCCAGTCGCGAGCCAGACAATGATCGAAAAAGACGTCGAGCATAATGCCTGCATAGCGTCGCCGCTGGGATGGAAAGCGGGCAATGGAAGCCTTGATCAGCGGGTGGCTGTCAGTGAAAGCGTCAATGCTGCGATGCAGCCGAATGGCCGCTTCAAGCTCTGCAGGAAAACGTCCCGACAGCGGACCTTTGACGAAGTCGCCATACAGGCTGCCAAGCAATTGAGCAGGCCGATGCCCGCCGAGATGAAGATGTGCCAGATAGTTCATGCCTGCAAGCCTACGCCGCTTTCAAGGCCGAGGTCTATATATCGATATAACCCGATATAGCGATTTTGCCAGTCCTAAGCACAAAATCATATTTGTATATCGCGAAATACAGATATAAGGTTCGCCCTATCGCGATATATCGCTACACCGCCTGTGAGAACGACATGCCTATCGACCTCGACGACATAATAAAAGCCCTGGCCCATCCGGTCCGCCGAGAAATCCTGACCTGGTTGAAGGACCCCCGCGCGAGCTTTCCTGCTCAGCAATACTCGATTGAACACGGCGTGTGCGCCGGACAGATCGATCAGCGTGCAGGATTGTCCCAATCCACTGTCTCGGCCCATCTGGCGACCTTGCAACGCGCTGGCCTGATCAGCAGCAAGAAGGTTGGCCAATGGCATTTCTTCAGACGCAACGAAGAAGTCATACAGGCATTCGTTCAGGCGCTGGTTGAAGAGCTGAACAACCCGACCTGATTTTCCAACGTTTACCAGGAGCTGCCCCGTGCCTCTTTCGCTACTTATTCTGGCCCTGAGCGCCTTTGCCATCGGCACCACCGAATTCGTCATCATGGGCCTGCTGCCCGATGTGGCGGCTGACCTTGGTGTATCCATCCCCGGCGCAGGCTGGCTGGTCACCGGCTATGCGCTGGGCGTGGCCGTCGGCGCTCCGTTCATGGCCATGGCCACGGCAAAACTGCCACGCAAGGCTGCGCTGGTCACGCTGATGGGCATTTTCATCATCGGCAACCTGCTCTGCGCACTGGCCAGTGACTACAACGTATTGATGTTCGCCCGCGTGGTTACAGCGCTGTGTCATGGTGCGTTCTTCGGCATCGGTTCAGTAGTTGCTGCTGGGCTGGTGCCTGCCAATCGCCGCGCTTCGGCAGTAGCGTTGATGTTCACCGGTCTGACCCTAGCCAACGTGCTGGGCGTGCCTTTGGGTACTGCATTGGGTCAATACGCAGGCTGGCGCTCGACCTTCTGGGCGGTAACAGTCATCGGCGTGATTGCGCTGATCGGCCTGATCCGCTTTCTGCCGACCAATCGCAATGAAGAAAAGCTCGACATGCGCGCCGAACTGGCCGCACCGAAAGGTGCCGGTATCTGGCTGTCGCTGACCATGACCGCGCTGTTTTCAGCGTCCATGTTCACCCTGTTCACCTACATTGCCCCGCTGCTCGGCGAAGTCACCGGCGTATCGCCCAAGGGCGTGACCTGGACCCTGCTGTTGATAGGCCTGGGCCTGACCGCAGGTAACGTGATTGGCGGCAAGATGGCCGACCGCCGTGTGTCATCCACGCTGATTGCCGTGTTCGTCTCGATGGCGGTGATCTCAACCGCTCTCAGCTGGACCAGCGCCGCGCTGATCCCGACTGAAATCACCCTGTTCCTCTGGGCGGTCGCTGCCTTTGCCGCCGTCCCGGCTCTGCAGATCAACGTGGTGACCTTCGGCAAAGCCGCGCCCAACCTGGTTTCAACCCTGAACATCGGCGCTTTCAACGTGGGCAACGCGCTTGGTGCCTGGGTCGGTGGCAGCGTCATCGCCCACGGCCTGGGCCTGACCAGCGTACCGCTGGCCGCTGCCATGCTGGCAGTGCTCGCGCTGCTGATCACACTGATTACTTTTCGTCAGACCGGCAACCCCGATCTGGCACCTGCTACACATTGATCAATCACGAGGATTCGACACATGACGACTATCTTTGACCCGATCACCATTGGCGATCTGCAACTGCCAAACCGCATCATCATGGCGCCACTGACGCGCTGCCGCGCCGACGAAGGTCGCGTGCCCAATGCATTGATGTCCGAGTATTACGTGCAGCGTGCTTCTGCAGGCCTGATCCTGACTGAAGCCACATCGGTCACGCCGATGGGTGTTGGTTACCCGGACACACCCGGCATCTGGTCCAACGACCAAGTACGCGGCTGGAGCAACATCACCAAGGCCGTGCATACCGCTGGTGGCCGGATTGTGCTGCAGCTGTGGCACGTTGGCCGCATCTCCCACCCGGCGTACCTGAACGGCGAAACTCCGGTGGCCCCTAGCGCTATCGCAGCTGAAGGCCACGTCAGCCTGATGCGCCCGATCACCCCGCTACCGACCCCGCGCGCGCTGGAACTGGCAGAAATCGGTGACATCGTCGAGGCCTATCGCGTCGGTGCGGAAAACGCCAAGGCTGCGGGCTTCGACGGCGTGGAAGTACACGGTGCCAACGGCTACCTGCTGGAAGTGACTGATGCGGTCATTGAGGTGTGGGGCGCTGGTCGCGTAGGCGTACACCTTTCGCCTCGCTTCGACATGCACGACATGAGCGATGCTAACCGCACTGAAACCTTCAGCTACGTGGCCAAAGAGCTTGGCAAGCGCGGTATCGCGTTCATCTGTGCCCGTGAGCGTGACGCCGAAGACAGCCTCGGCCCGCAGTTGAAGAAGGATTTCGGAGGCGTCTACATCGCCAATGAAAAATTCACCAAGGACACCGCAAATACCTGGCTGGCAGAAGGCAAGGCCGACGCTATCGCATTTGGTGTGCCTTATATTGCCAACCCGGACCTGCCTGAGCGTCTGGCCAGCGATGCGCCTCTGAATGAAGCGCATCCCGAAACGTTCTACGGCAAAGGGCCGGTCGGCTATATCGACTACCCACGCCTGTAACACGGCGCTGCAACAGCAAAAAACCCTGACTCGTAAGAGCCAGGGTTTTTTATCGTCCGTACTTATTACTGTTACAGTTTAGCCTCAGGCCCGACTGTACCTAGCACATTGCCTTCGGCATCAGTGATAGTCCCGTCCGGTAACTTCCAGCGACCGTCGGGGTAGTTGACAGAGCCATCTGCCATAACCCAGGTGCCGTCCTTGTGTTGAACATCGCCGCCGGGGTGCTCGACCGAACCGTCGGCATGCACGGTGGTGCCATCCAGGTGTTGAACAGTGCCATCCGTGTGCTTCAAGGACTGGCCATCTGCCGCCGCAACACTTCCATTCGGATAACTGACCGTACCATCGGGGTTGAAGACACTGTTTAGCGGGTGGACCAGTTGTAAAACACCGGTGACCGTGCTTGTGACTGCCAGCAGCTTGTCCAGGCGCGAAGGTGCCTCAGGGGCCGGCGGTAACTTTTGCGCAACGGGTGCTTTGATAACAGGTTTGACGGGCGGTTTTACAGGTGGCCTCACTGGCTTTTTCACCTTGACCGGGGGTTTCACGGGCGGTCTCACGGGCGGCTTCACCGGACCTGCCCCCTTGACCGGAGGTTTTACAGGCGGCTTTACAGGCGGTTTGACAGGTGGTTTTACAGGCGGTTTGACCTTCACCGGTGGCTTGACCTGCTGGCGTACCAAATCTTCCGGATAATCCGGTACGTCGGCGTAAGTGGGCAACGGCGTCCTGGAAACTTCGTCTACTCCCTGGTCTGAGTCTTCAGCCGGGATGTTATTTTCGGTCGTTTCTTGCGGGGCATCGGTGTACATCTCATTGATTCCATTCATTGTTGAAACTCCAATTTAGTTAACAGCCAAGCAAGCGTAAGCCTTCCTTCTATTGGCAAGTACATATCTATTTAACGAGTACAAAAAAAAATGTCAGGAAATTTGCCAGCGGCTATCTGCTATGGACAGCCGCCGGCAAGTCTTGCCTTCAACGACGCGCGTTGAGCTGTTGCGACAGATTCTGGATCTGGCTGGTGAGGGTATTGATATTGCGGGTGACCTGAGCACGAAACGCGTCGAACTCGGCTGTATTGGCCTCTGCTGAAGGGGCCGGTCGGTTTTCCTGTTCGCTTTTGAGGACCATCAGGTCCTGCTCCAGGCGCTCGACAGCAGCCGACGGGTTGCCCTGTTTCTTCAATGTCGCAACATCGGCTGCCACGCTTTTGATTTGCGCATCCAGCTTGCCCTGATCGACCTGTGCGGTTTTCAGATCGGGCAGCGCGGCTTTCAGCGTGGTCAGCTCAGCAACGACGCTTTTGAGCTGCTCCTGCAACTGCGCGCTTTCACTGTGCTGCTGGGCGGTTTGCGCGGCCATCTGCTCCAGGCGCTTGTCGAGACTGCCCTGCTGGCCTTCAACGCCCTCGCGCTGTTTGTCCTGATCTTCCAGTTGCGCTTCCAGCAGCTTGATGCGCTGCTTGAGCGCCTCGCCATCGCTGGACAGCGCCTCGGTCGCAACGACTTTGCCGGAAATATCCTGCAGGCGTCCCGCCGCTTCTTCGCTGATGCGCGCAAAGCTCTCCTGAGTGGCCACCAATTGCTGTTCCATGAGGGAGACCTGCTGAAAGCTCCACCAGCCCAGACCGCAAAAGGCAATGAACAGCGCGCCGACCAACGCCCATAGCGGTCCGGTGCTCGGGCCCTTTACCTTGACCACCGGTGTGGTACGCGAATAGACCGTGGTGCGTTCGCGTGCACCATTGCCCGGCGCGAAGTCGTCATCGTCGTCCTTGGCGCTCAGGCTGGGAACGTCATCGACGTCGTCGTATGGATCGTTGCGCATGAATAACCCTTCAGGAAGCTGTTAAACCAAAGTCGGGCAGTATAACAACAGCGCGTAACCAATCTCACTGTGCCACTACCGCATTCAGATTGCGTGCTGTGCCTGCCACCAGCCACAGAATTCATCCAGCGCTGTCCACAGGCTGACCTGAGGCTGATAATCCAGATAATGCCTGGCGCGGCTGATATCAAGCGTAAAATCCCTGTTCATGACCTGCATGCCCATTCTTGACAGGGTAGGTTCAGGTCGGCCCGGCCACAGCAGGCAGGCACCCTCGTTGATTGCTGCGGCACTGTAGGCCAGTCCGTATGAACGATAACGGGTGACTTGAGGCAGATGCATCTGGCGCATCACATAATTGATTGCGTCCCACAGCGGGACCGGCGTGCCGTTGCTGATGTTGTAGGCCTTGCCCAGCGCCGAGCCGGTTGCCAGCAAGCTGCTCAGCATGGCTTCGTTGAGGTTGTGCATGCTGGTGAAATCCATCACGTTCAAACCGTTGCCGACAATCGACAGACGCTTCTTGCGCTGCATGTGCAGCAAACGCGGGAAAATACTGTTGTCGCCCGCGCCAGTGACAAAGCGCGGCCGCAGGGCGATCACTTCCAGACCGAACTCTTCGGCACCAAAGACCTTTTGCTCGGCCAGGTATTTGGTCGCCGCATAGTGATTATGGAAACGCTTGGGCACCTGCTCTTCCTTGATGCCGCGGTGCGATTTTCCATCAAAGTAGATCGAGGGCGACGAAAGATGAACCAACCTTCGCACCCTTTGTTTCAGGCAGCCCTCGACGATGTTTTCGGTAAGCTGCACGTTGCCCTGCATGAAATCCTGGCGGCGTCCCCACAGGCCGACGGAGCCTGCGCAGTGCACCACCGCTTCCACGTCATCGCACAGCGCCCGCACCAGATAAGGGTCAGCGAGGTCGCCCTGGATGAACTCGGCGCCACGCCTGACCAGGTGCTCGACACCTTCGGCACGACGGCCATTGATCCGCACGCTCATGCCCTGCTCAAGGGCAAAACGCGCAAAGCGTCCGCCGATGAAGCCGCTCGCGCCGGTGACCAGAATCTTCATTTACCGCTCCGTTAACGCATCTGCAGAAAAGGGAAAACCCTGCCTGCATGGATTACACATGATCATGTTGACGATCATTCCTCGCTCAGCGGCACCAGCCAATCGGCCGAATGTTGCGCAAGATGTTCGGTAAGCTGCGTCAAGAGCTGCCCGCCATTGCGCCAATGGTGCCAGTACAACGGCACATCGATGCAGCGCTCCGGCAGCAATTCAAGCAGGGTGCCGCTGCGCAATTGGTCGCGCACCTGCAACTCGGGCGCCAGGCCCCAGCCCATCCCGGCCTCGATCATACGTATGAAACCTTCGGACGACGGGCACAAATGATGCTCGAAGCCGTCCTGAACGCCAAGAAGTGCCAGATAACGATGCTGCAAAAGGTCGTCCGGCCCGTACACCAGTGCTGCCGATCTGGCCAGATTTGCCGGGCTCACGCCGTGCGGAAAATGGCGGGCGATGAATGAAGGACTGGCCAGCGCCCGATAGCGCATGGCCCCCAGCAACTGGCTGCGCGCCCCGGCCACCGGACGCTCGCTGCCACACAGGCAGGCCGCGACCTCGCCTGCACGCATGCGCTTGAGCCCTACGTCCTGATCTTCGACAACCAGATCCAGCAACAGTCGGTGTTCCGTGCAAAACGCGCCGATGGCCGGTGCCCACCAGGTCGCCAGACTGTCGGCATTCAAGGCGATTCGCAGACGCTCGGGCATGCCCTCTTCATCCAGCGCCGGCACCTGACTCTGCAAGTCGCGCTCCAGCAAACGGACCTGCTGTACATGATTGAGCAGGCGGCGTCCGATGTCGGTCGGGCTCGGTGGCGTCGCGCGCACCAGCACCGGCAGACCAATGCGTGCCTCCAGCAATTTGATGCGCTGCGAAACCGCAGATTGAGACAGCCCCAGCACCTGAGCGGCACGCTCGAAACCGGCTTGCTCGATCACAGCCGCCAATGCAGATAACAATTTGTAGTCGAACATCAGTTTTCCTAATGAGCGATGAGTATTATTTGTTTTCCTTATAGCGCTCACCCTCTGAGAATGGCTACCTGAATCTGCTCAATGGAACATCCTCATGTGGCAAAGCTACCTCAATGGGCTGCTGATCGCGGCAGGCCTGATCATGGCTATCGGTACTCAAAATGCTTTTGTGCTGGCTCAGGGCCTGCGTCGTGAACATCATGTGGCCGTGGCGGTGCTGTGCATTGTCTGCGACGTCATTCTGGTGGCGGCAGGCGTCTTCGGACTGGCCAATGTGCTGGCGCAGAATCCGACGCTGCTGGCGGTGGCGCGCTGGGGCGGCGTGATATTCCTGAGCTGGTATGGCCTGCAGGCATTACGCCGCGCCTGCTCACGGCAGAGCCTGGAACACAGCGCAGCGGTTGGCAGAAAATCACTGCGCACCGTGTTGCTCAGCGCATTGGCCGTTACCTTGCTCAACCCGCATGTCTATCTGGACACCGTGCTGCTGATTGGCTCGCTCGGGGCACAACAGGACGTGCCGGGGGCGTACGTGGCCGGTGCTGCCAGCGCCTCGCTGCTGTGGTTCTCAAGCCTGGCACTAGGTGCGGCATGGCTCGCGCCCTGGCTGGCCCGCCCCGCCACATGGCGCATGCTGGACGTGATGATCGCCGTGATGATGTTCAGCGTGGCCTTTCAGTTGATCCGCTCAGCCTGACGGGTTTCATGACCTCGAGGTCAAACGCGTTGGAACCTCTATCCCACACAGTTGTTGCGTGGTTAAGCCGCAGACCCGGTGCTATGATCCGGGGTCTGCGCCGCAAAAGAGTAAAACTCCCGGTGCATGCTGTATCTGGCCGCCCGTGATCGGCCGTGCGACTACCGCAATTGACCTGAAAGGAGATAAACCATGGCTTTTGAATTGCCGCCACTGCCCTACGCCAAAGACGCTCTGGTGCCGCACATTTCTGCGGAGACTCTGGAATATCACCACGACAAGCACCACAACACCTACGTCGTGAACCTGAACAACCTGGTGCCAGGCACCGAGTTCGAAGGCAAGACCCTGGAAGAGATCATCAAGACCTCCTCGGGCGGTATCTTCAACAACGCCGCTCAGGTCTGGAACCACACGTTCTACTGGGAATGCCTGGCCCCTAACGCTGGCGGCGAGCCTACCGGCGCTCTGGCCGAGGCGATCAACACTGCATTCGGTTCCTTCGACAAGTTCAAGGAAGAGTTCAGCAAAACCTCCATCGGCACATTCGGCTCCGGCTGGGGCTGGCTGGTGAAGAAGGCTGACGGCTCTCTGGCTCTGGCCAGCACCATCGGTGCCGGCAACCCGCTGACCAGCGGCGACACCCCGCTGCTGACCTGCGATGTGTGGGAACACGCCTACTACATCGACTACCGCAATCTGCGTCCTAAGTACGTAGAAGCGTTCTGGAACCTGGTGAACTGGGACTTCGTGGCCAAGCAATTCGAAGCCTGATTCCAGCCTCATCGAAAAACCCGGCCTCGCGCCGGGTTTTTTATGCTCCAGGTTTACACCTGTAGTCTTTCCAGATTCGTGTTTAATAAACGGCGTCAGACTTCGACCTGCCAGTCAGGTGAACAGCAAATGTTTTTTCGCCTGCCGCTGTTACTTTGTGTATTGTCAGAAACGCTAGCTGACTCGCATCACGACGTAATTCTTTACAGTGTTCTGCTCAAGTTACCCACCTGGCCACCCGACACACGCAGGTGGCTTGGGCCAGTAGGTGCAAGGAACGCGAAGATCAGCCAGACGCACCGTTTCTGACCACGTCACGACGGGCGGATCTGGCTTTTCGAGGGTCATGGGGCGATATGTCCTCCGACACGAACTAAGGAACGGCCATTGAAGCTGGAACTCAAGAATAGCCTTTCGGTAAAGTTGCTGCGCGTCGTACTGCTTTCGGCGCTGCTGGTAGGCGTCGTACTAAGCTGTGCGCAAATCGTTTTCGACGCCTACAAGACGCGTCAGGCCGTGGCGAACGATGCCGAACGAATTCTCGGAATGTTCCGCGATCCCTCCACGCAGGCCGTTTACAGCCTGGACCGCGAAATGGGCATGCAGGTCATCGAAGGCCTGTTTTCAGGACGACGCGGTACGCATGGCATCGATAGGACACCCCAACGAAAGCCTGCTCGCAGAAAAAGACCGCCCGCTGAAAAGCTCTCCAACCCGCTGGCTGACAGACCTTATCCTCGGCCAGGAGCGCAGCTTCACCACGCAACTGGTCGGTCGCAGCCCCTACAGCGAGTATTACGGCGACCTGCGTATCACGCTGGACACTGCCAATTACGGCGAAAGCTTTCTGGTCAATGCCGCAATCATCTTCATCGCTGGTGTATTGCGTGCATTGGCAATGGGGCTGGTGTTGTACCTGGTCTATCACTGGTTGCTGACCAGGCCACTGTCGAAAATCATCGAACATCTGATCGCGATCAACCCCGACCGCCCCAGCGAACACCAATTGCCACTGCTCAAAGGCCACGAGAAAAACGAACTGGGGATTTGGGTCAATACCGCCAACCAGCTGCTGGCCTCCATCGAGCGCCACACTTATCTGCGCCACGAGGCGGAGAACAATCTGCAGCGCATGGCGCAATACGATTTCCTGACCGGCCTGCCCAACCGGCTTCAGTTGCAGATCGGTCTGGACAGAATTCTCGAAGATGCGGGGCGTCAGCAGCACCGGGTCGCGATTCTCTGCGTTGGCCTGGATGACTTCAAAGGTATCAACGAACAGTTCAGCTATCAGGCAGGCGATCAACTGTTACTCGCGCTGGCTGACCGGCTACGCGCCCACAGCGGGCGACTCGGCGCTCTGGCGCGATTGGGCGGCGATCAGTTTGCACTGGTGCAGGCCAAAATCGAGCAACCCTATGAGGCAGCAGAGCTGGCGCAGAATATTCTGGATGAGCTGGAGGCCCCGTTTATAGTCGGTGAACAGCAGATCCGCTTACGAGCGACCATTGGCATCACGCTATTTCCCGAAGACGGCGACAACACCGAGAAACTGCTGCAAAAAGCTGAACAGACCATGACGCTGGCCAAAGCCCGCTCGCGTAACCGGTATCAGTTCTACATCGCCAGCGTCGACAGCGAAATGCGCCGCCGTCGTGAACTCGAAAAAGATCTGCGCGAAGCCTTGCCGGGCAATCAGTTGTACCTGGTCTATCAGCCGCAGATCAGCTATCGCGATCACCGCATCGTCGGCGTGGAAGCCTTGATCCGCTGGCAACATCCAGAGCATGGTCTGGTGCCGCCGGATGTATTCATCCCGTTGGCCGAGCAGAATGGCACCATCATCGCCATCGGCGAATGGGTGCTTGATCAGGCCTGCCGCCAGTTACGCGAATGGCTTGATCAAGGCTTCACCGACTTGCGCATGGCGGTCAACCTGTCGACCGTGCAACTGCACCACGCGGAACTGCCGCGCGTGGTCAACAACCTGTTGCAGATCTACCGCCTGCCACCGCGTAGCCTGGAACTGGAAGTGACCGAAACCGGCCTGATGGAAGATATCAATACCGCCGCCCAGCACCTGCTGAGCCTGCGACGCTCCGGCGCCTTGATCGCCATCGATGATTTCGGTACCGGTTACTCTTCACTGAGTTATCTGAAAAGCCTGCCGCTGGACAAGATCAAGATCGACCGGAGTTTCGTTCAGGACCTGATTGACGACGACGATGACGCCACCATCGTGCGGGCCATTATCCAGCTGGGTAAAAGCCTTGGCATGCAGGTCATCGCCGAGGGTGTGGAGACGCTCGAGCAGGAAGCCTATATCGTCACCCAGGGCTGTCACGAAGGCCAGGGCTACCTGTACAGCAAGCCGCTGCCCGGTCGGGAATTGCTGGCCTACCTGAAACAGTCGAGAGAGCATAACGCCGCCAGCCTTTGAACGGCAGTGCTCTTTCGAGCCATCTTGAAACCGACTGTTACAACCTGCTGAATACCTGAACACGACCGCAAAGGCGTTTTGCCTTTACATCGAATGCAAATCTTTCGCATCATGTCGCAGATTTTCTGGGCGCACCCCGCCATCAACTTTATCGACGCAGGATTCCGTCATGATTCGTATGCCTCTGGCAACCGCTAGTCTGTTGGCCATCGCTATCTCTCTCGCCGGTTGTGGCGAAGGCAAGGACAAGGCTGCCGCCCCGGCACCCGCGCCAGCCGCTGCTCCTGCGACTCCCGCGGCGACGCCTGCTGCCCCTGCTCCGGCCGCAGCCTCCCAGACTGACGACGCGGCGGCCAAGGCTGTGGTCGCGAATTACGCCAACATGGTGTCTGCGGTGTTCGACGACGCCGAAGCTGGTGCGAAAAAACTGAGCACCGCCGTCGACGCATTCCTGGCAAAACCCAACGATGAAACTTTGAAAGCCGCACGGGATGCGTGGGTAGCTGCGCGTGTGCCTTACATGCAGAGCGAAGTCTTCCGCTTCGGCAACACCATCATCGACGACTGGGAAGGACAGGTTAACGCCTGGCCCCTGGACGAAGGCCTGATCGACTATGTCGCCAAGGATTACCAGCACGCGCTGGGCAACCCTGGCGCGACTGCCAATATCATCGCCAACACCGAAATTCAGGTCGGCGAAGACAAGGTCGACGTGAAGGAAATCACCTCCGAAAAACTTGCCAGCCTGAACGAGCTGGGCGGCTCCGAAGCGAACGTTGCTACCGGCTACCACGCCATTGAATTTCTGCTGTGGGGCCAGGACCTGAACGGCACCGGTCCTGGTGCCGGGGCTCGTCCAGCCAGTGACTACCTTGAAGGCGCCGGTGCGACCGGCGGCCACAACGACCGCCGCCGCGCCTACCTCAAGGCCGTTACCGATCTGCTGGTCAGCGATCTGGAAGAAATGTCCGGCAACTGGAAGGCCGGCGTTGCCGACAACTACCGTGCCACGCTGGAAGCCGAATCCGGCGAAAGCGGTCTGCGCAAAATGCTCTTCGGCATGGGCAGCCTGTCGCTAGGTGAACTGGCGGGCGAGCGTATGAAAGTCGCACTGGAAGCCAACTCCAGCGAAGACGAACACGACTGCTTCAGCGACAACACGCACAACTCGCACTTCTACAACGGCAAGGGTATTCGCAACGTTTACCTGGGCGAATATACGCGCACCGATGGCAGCAAAGTCAGCGGCCCGAGCCTTTCGTCTCTGGTTGCCAAGGTAGACCCTGCCACCGACGCCACCTTGCGCGCCGATCTGGACGACACCCAGGCCAAGCTACAGGTCATCGTTGATCACGCCAACAAGGGTGAGCACTTCGACCAGTTGATCGCTGCCGGCAACACGGCAGGCAATCAAGTGGTGCGTGACGCCATTGCTGCGCTGGTCAAACAGACGGGGGCTATCGAACAGGCCGCTGGCAAGCTCGGCATCACCGACCTGAACCCGGACAACGCTGATCACGAGTTCTGACAGGTACTGTTTGCGGTAACAACCAATGCCGGTCAGTTCGCTGACCGGCATTTTTTATGCCTGACCGATATGCGCATCAGGTCTGGCCAGCGATATTTCGGCGATCTTTGTAGGGCCTTTCCCAAAGTCATTTCTGCGTATTGAAAACGTTTCCCATACCGCCGAATATCCGCGCCCCTTGCCCCATCAAAGCGCGCACATGTTTGAATTTGAATCAGGCCCTGGCGGTCTGTCATGGTCGAAAAACGCTTATCTGCTGCTCAACGCCATCAATCTCCCACAGTTGAGAAGAAAGCTTTTCGAGTGGAATCCAGCGCCGATCTGCGCGCTGCTTTTTCTGCAAACCCGCTTCAGCGAATTACTGGATCACTCGCCCGCCCTGGTTCAGATCGACGGCCCACACGACCCGACTTTTTCAAATTTTTTGACTTGCGCGCGCGAAGAATGGGGTCTGCTGCTGTTCAGCGACGCCGACCACAAGACAGTGGCTGATCACCTGCGCTGGCTGGTGTTCGTTGATAAACCAACAGGCAGGGCCTGCCACTTGAACCTTTCCGACCCGCCTGTCGCCAACGCGCTGTTCGGGCTTCATCCGGAGCACACCGACAATAGGCTGTTTGGCCCTATCGACAGCGTTTATGCAGTAGATGTCATTACTGAACACTGGGTCCAGCACGAGCGCCGTGGGGAGCCAGCCGGTCATGACAAAACTGTTCTGTATCGGATGAACGACCGGCAGATGGAGGCCATGAATGACGTCGCGTTTCGCCTGATCGTGATCAGTCTTGACCAGCACTTGCGCACATTTTTTCCGGCCTACCTCACATCCACGGGTTTGAAGTCGCGATACAGCCATGTGCATGCGCTGGCCGTCACAGCCTATGAAGCAGGCTTCAACAGCGAAGCGGATATTTTCCACTACGCCAACGTCACCTGCTTTCTGGCTACCCAGCCGGTCGAGTCGCATCTCGATATCAGATCGCTGATGAATGAAAAGTCCTCATTGACGCCATCCCGGCGTATTCAACAGGCCAACTGGCTGGCAGTGAAACGCAGTCGCGAACCGCACGGAGCAACCCGGCCATGAGTCGCAAGACACTTTCCCCTGTGGACAAAGCCTATTGGGAGTCCAGAGCAAAAAGCCATATTGATGCCCGCAACAGTACGAGCAACTGCCCGTTGATGGGCACCAAAGTCCAGCTATTGCCACTGCGTTACGGCCGCGTGGAACGGCTTCATAACCTGCCGGATACCTCGGGTTACAGAGACTTGAAACGACCGCTCGGCTTGCGCCTGGTGCGTGACGGCTATCTGTATGTGATTGATGAAAGCAGTGGTTACCTGCATGAGTATCGCCTAGACAACGGCGTGCCGACCAAACTGCTCTGGCAGGACCGGGAAGTCGCTCAGGATGTCAGGCAGACCACAATTGGCGAGCACACCCTGATCTTTGCCCGCGATACAACATTGCATGTTGCCTATGCCGAACTGCAATGGACCGCCGCCAAATGCACCCATGTGCTGGCCAGCGCTGCAGACCGTTTCTATTTCATGCAAAAAGTGAATCTGGCTGCAGCCGATTGCCAGCAAGGCGGTGTCCACCTTCGCGTCGAACAGCAGGTCAGAGAGCAACTTGCCGAGCTCGCCGAGTTGCCGGCACAGCAATGCACTACACCCGAGATGCCCGAAGGAGAACGCCAGGACTATGTCTGGGAGCATCTGCCACTGTTTCGCGAGGCGCACATCGGCGAGTTGAAAAATACACTCAACCCGTTCTACGAACTGAATCACCTGTATCTGGTGCTCGACGACAGCATCGGCATTCTGCGTGACCTTGCGCAGGAGCAGGACGAGGTAGTGGGCTGGCTCAACCAGTGGCGTGAGCGCAACAACAATGAAATGCGTTACATCACCGCCAGCTACATTGACACACTGATGAGCGTTGGCGAAAACACTGCCCGGCAGACAAGCCCTGACTCGAAACTGCTGAAGAACACAACGCCCGAACAACGCACGCGCATTTACGATTACCTGAATGCGCGCAATGACTGGCATCGGGAACACCATCAAGGGCCTGTGCCAGCCACTACTTCAGCGGGGCAGTATTCCGCCATGCGCGGGGGTGCGCACGCCGAGCGGCCGCAAACCAGGTTTGCCAGACTCGACGTGGAAAACAAGCACTCACAGATGGTGCTCATACTTGGCAAACCACTCCATGAAGAACTGAAAGACGACATTGAAGCGCTGGAAGAGAACAGCCAAGGCACGCTAAATGGTGTGGGCCTCGGCTCACGAGGTATTTACGACCTTGTTCGTCACCAGGAAATGCAAGCCTATCTGACTCAGGAGCGCTCGCACCTTCAACGCTGGACGCAGCGCCTGGACGATATCACCCATGATCGCGTGCGCCTGTTCACTCAAGGGGAGCTCTTTCGAAGTGCCTGGTACTTCGACCCAGACCATCCCGACCAGTTGAAAAGCGCCTTGGCGATGGAGCTCAACTGCACCCGCGACCTGTGCCGCACCGACGAAAGCCTGCGCAGGGTCAGCGACTACTTTCACGACAACCCCCACTACATTCTGCCGGTGTTCTACGGGCGTCTGGACATGGACTTTCTGCGCGCCAAATCAGGCAGCCTGCTCAAGTGGCTGGATGATATTCACAACTTCAGCGACGGACTGGCCGATGCGCAAAGGCGCGTCGCTGATATCAGCCACATCATGGGCAATCACTGGACCAACAGTCTGAACCTGGCCCCCGCCGCCCTACCCTTTCATCAAGCCGTCAATGCCAGTTACATCCCGGCCGTCGCCCTGCACCTGGAGCGCTGGCTGATTGAAATGCAAAAGCAGTTGAACAGCCCGCAGCTACGCCAACACCTGGATAACTTCAGCAAGGCAAGCAATCGAGCACAACGACTGGGCATGCTGGTGGCGCTGCAACAGGAAGCCGTCACCCTGAGAGTTGCAAACGAAACCGACGTGACAAAATTTCGCGACAACTTCGTGCGCTTGAATCAGCTGCTTGCTACCGAAGACGACCTCATCAGAGAGCGCAACCGCCTCACCAAACTTATCAACCGCCGCACACTGACAGCGGATCAACATCAAGGTCTGCTTTACGAAAGGCAATACACCAACAAACGGCTGCTGCAGACCCGCAACACGCGCGACGCGCTGCGCCGAGACCTGGAAAAAGCCATTACCCCGACCGGTAACCCGCACAACGGCGCGATTGGCGTTCGACTGGATATCACTGACCCGCAACTGCACGCGCTCAATGCCGAAATTGACAGGCTGCGTGCTGGTGCGTTTGGGGGGTATGCGACTCAGGGGGCGGCTGCAGCGGCGTTGAAGGGTAGTTTCTTTCCTTTACTGGCGGTGTATTTACAGGTTGGGAATCTGGGGGAGGCTTGGAGTGTTTGGAAAGCATCAAAGGGAAATAGATCTGTAAAAGAAAACTTTATATGGGCAAGTACACTATCTTCAGTTGCCTCAGCCTCTATTTCAGTATTCCAAGCTGTATATCTAGCGATGACCAGCGAAGCTTTTAAGGCAATAACCGAAAACAGTTCCGAAACAAGAGGTATGCTGTTCGGAGTTCGTATGGGACAGTGGGGCATGGGGTTAGGAGCTATCATTGCCCCCTTAAGCCTCGTAGGTGCCGCAGGAACAACTTGGAATAACGTTGAAAAGTGGAAGAGCGGTTTGATAAGCGGCAACTCTGGAGAAAAGTCAGGTGCTTTCACCGCAATGAGCGGCGATATTGGAGGAACCGGAATTAGTGCTGTGTTGACAGGGCATGCAGGCAAAGAGCTGATAGGCTTTCTAAAAGACATTTACCCTGAAACCGGAGATGCCAGGAAGAAGGCCGCAAGCATTGCTTGGGCAACCCGTGGATCACGCTTTCTGCAGCTTTCGATGCGACTTACTCCATGGGGACTTATTTTCACAGCCCTGCAACTTGGCGGTGAAGCACTTTACAACTACTCGAACCTGGACGAAGAGCAGCGATGGCTACTCCATTGTCTATGGGGTAACGAGCCCCTGGGTTGGGACTGGAGCACGCACTCACAAAAACTTGCCGAGACTACTCTGCTGCCCACGGTTCTCGATCAAGGCATTAGCAGGTGCCAGCTGGATGGACAAGCTGTACGCAGCCTGCATCTGATATTACCGGGACTTACCGAGTCCAGCTTTGACGACACTTCCTTGCGCTGGTTGGCCGAGTTAATAGAAGCCCCCCATAGGCAGGATGTCAGCAAAGGACTTCGCCAAGGACTGTCCGTTGCCTCTGCATCACCTTTGACACTGGCGCTGGAGATCCCCGAGGACTGGCAGGGACATAACGTACTGCTGTTATTGCGGCTCGCCGTCAAACCGGCATTAGCCAACACTTACCTGAAAGCGGATCAGGGATACCTGAATTACCGTATTCCACTGAGCATGGGCTCACTAAGCAAACCCATCCATGCATCGTCAAGCGTTACCGACGAGGGTATGACATTACCTGTTTTACCTATCGAGAGAGACCATCTTTTTGAATTCTAGCAAATACGAGCAATCTCCATGTGCAGGCGATACAGAGCATGAGGCCGACACAGAAGTCTTCTACCTTGCACCACGTCCCTTGCCTACCGGGGTATCGGCGTCAAACTTACAGAACGTCGACAGAATGGCTGCCGACACTTATCTAGACTTCCATTTGACCTCTGCGTCACTGGAGTTCGCAGTGCGCTGCTACACGGCTTCAGTAGCAAGCATTATCATGATGTTCCTTTTGACCGGCATTGGTACAGGCATTGCCGAATATTTTATTTCCAACACCCCCATTCTTGAAACAGCAATACCTTTCATTTTTCCCAATTGGGCTCTGTGGCTGTTTGTGTTCCTTCTGGCATCAATGTATGGCTACTTTTTCTTCAAGGCAGTGTACCAACTCACCAGCACGCCCCCCATCCGCTTCAACCGTCAGCGCCGCGAGGTGGCCTATGTCGCCAAGCATGGCCAACCGCCCCGGTTTATCCCTTGGGAAGAAATAATTGCCTGCGTCAGCAGCACAGTTGCAACGCAATACGGCACTCAGCAGAAATTCGCTCTGATGATCGGCTTCGTAGACGCCTCGGACGGCCAGGTGATGTGGCTCACGTTGCCTACTTCCACGCTTGGTATGGCAGTCAGCGAGTGGGAAGCGATCCGCGCCTACATGGAAGAAGGCCCGAGCGCCCTGCGAAAGTCCATGATGGGCACTGACCTAGAGGAAGGCACTGTGGAGTTTTTCCACATGTGTCGCCGTGACTACCTGCTTGACCACGGCTGCTTGCGCTACCTGTTCGGCTTTCTGCTGATCCAGTTTTTCAGCGGCTGGACTTTGCCCTGCCACGTCGCCAGTTGGGTCAAGCGACTGCCGAAAACGGCATTTCCAAAAGCAGTACAAGACTGGTCCAAACCCCTACCCCGCGAACAATGGCAAGCCCCCAGCGCCGAACTGATCGCGCAAAGCGAAGAAGTTCGCAAAATCCTGCGCAAGGGCATGAGTATCTTTGACTACTTTCTTGAGAAGGAAAGAAATCAGAACAAAACCGGTAGCTGATCGAGCCATGACCACAAGAAGCGCAATACGGTATCAGCCATGATCAATACAACGTATCCGCAATGCGTCCCGGCAAAGCCTTGTCATAGGCGTCACCGTCGATCTGCTCGGCCGAAACCGCTTTTAGTATTTGCCCGGCAGTCGGCAGCGTGCTGCGTTCGATATGCCGGGTTGCATCCCATAAACCGGACCTGATGGTTGCCCTGCTGCATTGGAAGTACACGCTGGTCACGAAGATGCGCAGCACTGACCTGGGCAGTTGGCCGTTCACCTCGAAACGCGACAACAGTTCGGGCTGAACCGATATCTGCGCTGTTCCGTTGACCCGCAAGGTCTCACCTACTCCTGGTACGAGGAACAGCAACGCGACGCGTGGGTCGCTGATGATATTGCGCAGGGTATCGATGCGGTTGTTGCCGCGCCGGTCAGGCAGATAAAGCGTCTTGCTGTCCTCGATATGCACGAAGCCCGCCTGATCACCACGCGGGGACGCATCAAGGCCGTCAGGCCCGGCAGAGGCCAGCACAACAAAGGGTGCCGACTCGATGAAGGGCCGGTAAACCGCGTGAATATGGTCAACTTCCTTGATCATGGAAGGAGGAGCAATCGGGCCATAGAGCGCTTCCAGCGTCTCGATTGTGGTCACGAGCGCGCTGTTTTCCGGGTTATCCATTGATGTGGCCTCTGCTGGGCATGTTGTCTGTGTGTGCTGTCAACTTCGACATGTGCAGCATAGGCAAAAATGCCGGGACCGGACCAGCCTCAGAGATTCGTAACAACGCATTACGTCAGAGCGGGCAAACGATAATCCCTCTTATTCAAACCGCACGAGGCTGATAAGCTTGCACGCCCCGATTTTCGCCTCGTTGCAGGATGTGTATGAGTACGCGGCTCCGTCTATCCCTCGCCTTGCTTACGACTCTGGCCGTGAGTGCATGCGATGACGCCCCGCGTTTCACTCATGCCGAGCCGGGAGAAGCCTTGTCCGGAGGCAGTGCGACGGTCAGGAAGAGCGATCAAAATGCCTTTTCCATGCCCTCGGCCAACTTGTCGCCCGTGCGGCGGCTGGACTTCAGTGTCGGCAACAGTTTTTTCCGCAGTCCGTGGGTGATTGCGCCATCGACCACGACCGCTCGCGACGGGCTTGGGCCGTTGTTCAACACCAACGCTTGCCAGAACTGCCACATCAAGGACGGTCGTGGTCATCCGCCAGAAACTGGCGACAGCAACGCCGTGTCGATGCTGGTCAGGCTGTCGATTCCTGATGACCCGGCCTACGCCGATCTTGTGCAGCGCAATGGCGTGCTGCCTGAGCCGACTTACGGTGGGCAGTTGCAGGACATGTCGAACCCCGGCGTGGCCCCCGAGGGCAAGGTGCGGGTCGAGTACGATGCGCTGGCGGTCGAGTTTCGCGATGGCACCTCAGTCGAGCTGCGCCAGCCGACCCTCCGAATCACCCAGTTGGGTTACGGACCAATGCACCCCGATACCCACATCTCGGCGCGCATAGCCCCGCCGATGATCGGGCTGGGGTTGCTTGAGGCGATTGCCGATGAAGCAATTCTTGCCAATGCCGACCCGGATGACAAGAACGCCGATGGCATATCGGGACGCCCAAACTGGGTCTGGGACGATGCACAGCAAAAAGTCGTCATGGGCCGATTCGGCTGGAAAGCCGGGCAACCCAACCTGAATCAGCAGAACGTGCACGCTTTTTCCGGCGACATGGGGCTGACTACCAGCCTGCGCCGCTTTGATGACTGCACGCCAGCCCAGACCGACTGCCTGGCAGCGCCCAACGGCAATGGCCCGAACGGCGAGCCGGAGGTCAGCGACAACATCCTGCGTCTGGTGGAGTTCTACACACGCAACCTGGGGGTTCCGGCACGCCGCAAGGTCGATGACCCTCGGGTGCTGGCGGGCAAGAATCTGTTTTTTCAGGCGGGTTGCCAGCAATGCCACACGCCCTCGTTCAAGACTCGTAGCGACGCCGTCGAACCTGAGCTGGCCAATCAGGATATTCGCCCTTACAGCGATTTGCTGCTGCACGACATGGGCGAAGGGCTGGCCGATAACCGTACCGAGTTCCAGGCCACTGGCCGCGAGTGGCGCACGCCCCCACTGTGGGGGCTGGGCCTGACCGGAACGGTGAGCGGGCACACCCAACTGTTGCACGATGGTCGCGCCCGCAATGTACTTGAGGCGATACTGTGGCATGGCGGCGAAGCCCAGGCAGCGCAGCGGCAGGTTCTTGCATTTGACGCGCAACAGCGTGAAGCGCTGTTGGCGTTTCTGAATTCGTTATGATTGCTCCCATTCCAGAATCGTCTCGTTCAACATTATTTTTTCAAAATCATCTTTCGAAAATAAAATAAGGAGCCGGACATGTTCCGACCCAAGTTGTTGCTGACCAGCCTTGCGGCGCTTGCATTGGGTGCCTGCTCGCCATCCGACCCTCAGGCGGTCACGTCCGCAGCCATTGCCAGACAGGTAATCCTGCCGACCTACAGCCGTTGGGTCGATGCTGATCGTCAGTTGGCAACCAGCGCACTGGCGTTCTGTCAGGGCAAGACTGATCTGGCCACAGCACGCGCCGACTTTCTCAAGGCGCAGAAGACCTGGGCCGAGCTGCAACCGCTGCTGATCGGCCCTCTGGCCGAGGGCAATCGCGCCTGGCAAATACAGTTCTGGCCAGACAAGAAGAACCTGGTTGGCCGGCAGGTCGAGCAACTGGTGACGGCACAGCCGCAGATCACTGCTCAGGAGCTGTCCAAGGCCAGCGTCGTGGTGCAAGGTTTGTCCGCTTACGAATACATTCTGTTCGACGCGGAAATCGACATGGCCAATACCGAACAGAAAGCCCGCTACTGCCCGCTGCTGATGGCAATCGGCGAGCGTCAAAAGCAGCTTGCCGAGGAAATCCTCAGCAGCTGGAACAGTACCGACGGCATGCTTGCGCAACTGAGCAAATTCCCCAACCAGCGCTACGCCGATTCTCATGAAGCCATCGCCGAACTGCTGCGGGTTCAGGTCACGGCCCTCGACAGTCTGAAGAAGAAACTGGGCACGCCACTGGGTCGCCAGAGCAAGGGCCAGCCGCAACCCTTCCAGGCAGATGCATGGCGCAGCAAATCGTCGCTCAGCAGCCTGGAAGCCAGCCTGATCAGCGCCGAAACGGTCTGGACCGGTGTCGACAACAAGGGCCTGCGCAGCTTGCTGCCAGCCGAGCAGAAACCGCTGGCTGACAAAATCGATGCGGCCTACGCTACCAGCCGCAAATTACTGTCGGAACTCAAGCCGCCACTCGCCGACCTGCTGGCCACCGAAACAGGACGTCAGCAACTCAATGCGTTCTACGACAGCCTCAATGCGGTGCACCGCCTGCACGAAGGCGAGCTGGCCAAGGCATTGGGCATACAGTTGGGCTTCAACGCCAACGACGGCGATTGATCAAGAGGTACACGTGATGTTGCGACGTCAGGCCATGGCCCTCGGCAGTCTCTTGCTCAGCGCTTTCACGCTGGGCGGCTGGACGCTGTTCAGGCAAAAAGACGCACCCCCTCTGCTGCTCTCCGCTCGCGACGATGGCGAAGGCAAACACTACGCGGTGGGTTTCCATCTCGACGGAACGCAGGTATTTGCCACCCAGGTGGGCCAGCGCTGCCACGACATCATCAATCATCCCGACCTGCCGATTGCAGTGTTCATCGCACGTCGTCCAGGTACTGAAAGCTATCTGATCGATTTGCGCGATGGCCGCTTGCTGCAAACCATCGCTTCGCAGCCGAATCGACACTTCTATGGTCATGCGGTGATTCACCGCGATGGCGAATGGCTATATGCGACGGAAAACGACACCCTTGACCCAGGCCGAGGGCTACTGGGCGTCTATCGATTCGTTGATCAGCGACTGGTGCACTCG
Source organism: Pseudomonas sp. Pme6b (assembly GCF_058129925.1). Classification (NCBI taxonomy): domain Bacteria; kingdom Pseudomonadati; phylum Pseudomonadota; class Gammaproteobacteria; order Pseudomonadales; family Pseudomonadaceae; genus Pseudomonas; species Pseudomonas sp. Pme6b. The sequence continues at coordinate 1,476,400 of NZ_CM176704.1, read as the reverse complement.
GCTGAAATTCCTACGCACGGTATCGGTCCGCATCAGGTTTCGTGGATGCCGGATGGCGAAACGCTGGTAGTCGCGAACGGCGGTATTCGCACCGAAGCGGAAAGCCGGGTAGAGATGAACCTGAATGCCATGCAGCCCAGCCTGGTGATCATGCAGCGTGACGGTACATTGCTGAGCAAGGAGACTCTTTCCCAGCAGATGAACAGCGTGCGTCACATGGGCATCGCCAGCGACGGCACCATCGTGGCAGGCCAGCAGTTCATGGGCGACAGCCACGAAGTAGCCGAGTTGCTGGCAATCAAACGGCCGGGGCAGCCCTTTCAGGCCTTTCCGGTGGCAGAAGAACAACTGCGGGCGATGGCTCATTACACTGCAAGCGTTGCAGTGCACAGTGATCTGCGCCTGGTAGCCCTGACAGCGCCGCGTGGCAACCGGTTCTTTATCTGGGATCTGGACAGCGGTGCATTGAAGCTGGATGCGCCGCTACCGGACTGCGCAGGCGTGGGTGCGGTAGCCGATGGGTTTGTCGTGACTTCGGGCCAAGGGCGTTGCCGCTTCTATGATTGTCGCAAAGCGCAACTGCTGGCCAAACCGCTGGACCTGCCAGCAGGGCTGTGGGACAACCACCTTCATCTGGCTCAAGCAGGATAGTCAGAAGTCAGGCAGCAAAGCGCCTCAGTTCCTGACCCCAGCCCCTTGCGCCAGGCTGTACATGAACAGCAACAGGTCATGATCAGGCTGCACGCTCACCAGACTCTTGGCCACACGCGGCAACGGGCAATATCCCTCGCCGTGCTGTGTCGTGAGTATCTGGGTAGACGGTTGTTCAAGCGCTGCCACTGCGACGGTGGCAATTGCCAATGCACCGAAGATAAACAGACCTCTTGCCATTTCTAGCTTCATGACTCTAAACCTTTGATAGAGCTGCCAAACGCTGCTTGATAAAAGTAGATCAACTTTTGCCAGTCTGCAGCGCTGAATGACGAATGGCGTCGTAGCTGTTTCATATCATGCTGGGCCGCCCCTTGCGCTGTCAGGCGGCGCCGGCCTTTTTCGAGGTCCAGCAAGGCAACCTCGACTTTGGCATCCGGCCCCTCACCGGTCACACGTACAAATATGTGCTTGATATACAGGCAGCTATGCTGCCAGCGGCCAAGGTGCATGCGGGCCAGGGTGGCCGCCACTTCCTTGAGCACGAGCTCATAGAACAGCTCGCCATGCCGCTCGCGTCCTCCGCCAGCCTGCCACTTTTCTATCTCTTCGAAACCTTCCAGCGCAACCGTGACCAGCAATGCCCGCCAGGCATTGTCCTCGCCACGCTCGGCACCACAAAACACCACTTCCGGCACGACTACGCCAAGCTTGCGCAGACCTTCAAGCGCTTCACGCTCACGCAATACAGTCGGTCGCCCCAAAGGGTGCAGCAAACTGCGGTATATATGCCCTGTCTGACGCTTGGCATAAAGCGTTTGCCCGTTGTCCATCGTGAGCCGCTGTACACCACTTTCTCCACCTCGACGGGAATTGGGTTCTTCAACCCATTCGCCGTGCTGACTCCAGAAATGGTTGAACTCATCCTGCACCGAGTTCACAACTGGCTCTTTCAAGGACTGCAAACCCATCTGTTTACCTTTTACGTAAGACGTAGACACGCCACATGGCGTACATCGGCAGAAAATCCATCCGGTTCTGGATACGAAATCCTGCCTGTTCAAATTCGGATTCTGCGGTAGCAACCGGTAACACAAAACGATTCTGGTAACTTTCCTGCCCGTTTTTCTGCAGGCGCTGTTTCTCAAGGCGTGCACGCTTCCATGCTTTGAAATTGCCATCGACCCACAATGAGACAATCACACTGTCACGGGTTACGCGCTGGAACTCACGCAATAGAGCCATCCGGTCGCTTGATTGGCCGACATGGTGCAGCAGGCGCATGCAGAAGATGCTGTCTACTGCGTTATCAGGCAGGTCGATGTCAAAGGCAGATGTCTGCAAAGGTTGTACCCTTTTTACAACTTCTGCCGGCTGTGATGCACAAGCGGTACTGAGCATGTCTGCGGAGTTGTCAGCACCGATGATCGAGCGGTTCGGTTTCTCGGCCAACAATGGCCAGAAACGCCCCGCACCGCAAGGCAGGTCCAGCACCAGGCCAGGGTCACCGGCTAGGTGAAGCGCTTTTCTCGCCAGTTGTTCATCGCGATGATGCGACAACTTGCGCCAAAGACCGTCCTGATGCTTTTCAAGGTACTGACGAGCATGCGACTTGTCGTACTTGCGGGAAAACTCGAGTTCTATACGGTCGCTCATGGGAGCCGCTCCTGACGTTGATGCGGGCCAAACTAAAGGCACCGCTGTCACTGTCAGGTCATCTGAATGTGAAAATATTGTTACCTTTGTACTTCAGATGTTTCGAGATTTTACAGAGAGTTAAACGCCAAGTGTGACTCATCGACGAAGTGCGGTCGATTTACCGCCACACACTGAGGTGGATTTGCTCAAAATGAACGTCAGGTTTTGTTCAGGTTCAGTGTCACTTCGAACCGGCAACCGTGCGGCTCCATGGGCGTGAGATCGACGCTCCATCCCTGGTTGGCGCAGATGCGCTGCACCAGTGACAAACCAAGGCCCAGGCCTTCCCCGCGCTGCTCATTGCCACGCACAAATGGCTCGAACATGGCCTCGCGTTTTTCCTCTGGAATACCGACGCCACTGTCTTCCACGGTGAAACTTTCGGCGTGCAGGGTCAGCGCAATGAATCCGTAATCGGTGTAGTGCAGCGCGTTGCGCAGCAAGTTGCCCATCACGGCATGGAGGAAGGTCGCGTTGTAACGAATTTCGGACAGCTGGTCATCGGCAGGTGGCGTGTAGGTCAGTTGCAGCCCCTTGCCTTCTATTGGATCACGCCATTGAGAGATCAACTGTTCAGCCACCCCGACCAGCGTGGCCTTGGGCGTCATGGCCGGATCCTCACGCTGTGTGCGGGCGAGCATGAGGAACGTTTGCACCAGATCACGCATCTCCTCGCAGGCGCGGCCAATACGCTCGACCTGACGACGCCCTCGCAGGTCGAGCGCAGGGTTTTCCAGCAGCAGCTCGCAGGAGCTGGCCAGCACCATCAACGGGGTGCGCAACTCATGACTCACGTCACTGGTGAACATGCGTTCACGAATCAACGCTTGCCTCAGACGCCCCAGCGTTGCATCGAACGCCACCGCCAGCTCGCCGACCTCATCAGCGGCGTAGTCAGGCGCCAGTGGCGGTGCCAGCCCCAGCAACTGGTCACGGTGACGAACCTGCCTGGCCAAACGCACTACCGGCGCCATCACCCGGCGGGCCAATACCCAGCCGAGAAATACCGCCAGTGCCAACGCCAGAACAAAACCAACCAGCACGACCGCGAACAGGACCCGCTCACGCTCTTCAAAATCGCTCTGATCCTGAAGCAGAGCGTAATGCCGACCGTCCACCACCTCGATCATGGCGTGGTACGACAGTGGCCCACGGAAGACCTCATGAAAACCGGGTTCAAGGTGCCGAAGGTCTTTGGGCAGATCGAAATCGCCCGGACCGTTGCTGAAGTAGAACAACTGATCGGGCTTGGGCCGGTGGCTCCAGTCACTGACACTGTCCATCAGCATCAGGCGATTAAGATCGCCGCCGAGGCCGGCAGAAATCAGTTTTTCTTCGACCAGATGGACCGTGGAGATGATTCCGATGGCGAAAGACCCGGCGACCAGTGCGCTCATCAATGCAAAGGCAATTATGATCCGTTGGGCAAGACTCTGTTTAAACTCCATCCCGGCCCTCGGCCAAGCGATAGCCCACACCGTGCACGGTCTGCAACAGCGGTTTGCCGAACGGTTTGTCGATCACCTGACGCAACTGATGCACATGGCTGCGCAGGCTGTCGCTGTCCGGGCAGTCGTCGCCCCACAGAGCCTCTTCCAGAATCTCGCGGCGCAATACATGCGGGCTTTTCTGCATCAGGACGGCGAGCAGTTTGAGCCCGACCGGGTTGAGCTTGAGCATCCGGCCTTCACGCGTAACCTCAAGGGTGTCGAGGTCATAGACCAGATCGGCCACCTGCAAGGTACGCCGTCCGCCGCCCTGGGCACGGCGCAACACCGCTTCGATGCGCGCGGCCAGTTCGGACAGGGCGAACGGCTTGAGCAGGTAGTCATCAGCGCCAGAGCGGAAGCCTTGCAGACGGTCGTCCAGTTGATCGCGTGCGGTCAGCATGATGACCGGGGTATCACGACGGGCATCTTCGCGCAGACGCTTGCACAGCGTGTAGCCGTCGATGCCCGGCAGCATGATGTCGAGGACAATCAGGTCATAGTGCTCGGTGGCTGCCAGGTGCAGTCCTGAGAGGCCATCCTGAGCGCAGTCGACGGTATAGCCTTTCATGCCCAGGTAATCGGCCATGTTCGCCAGGATGTCGCGGTTGTCTTCAACCAGAAGAATTCGCATAACGCACTCTCATATGCAGTTTGGGCTGGCGCAGCTTAAGACGAAGTGAGCTTCAGGGCCAGCGCCGATATGGTATGACGATTTTTTCACCTATGATTTACAAAGCACATGACACACTTTGAGACAAACCGTCGCACACAATGAACGCGGCATGCCTTTCACCGATCTGGATTCGATATGTCGAAAACCGTCGCCCCACCCTACTCTCGCCCAATCAATCCGTGGATTTATCTGGGTATCCCCGCTGTTGTCGCGCTGATCCTCGTACTCCTTGAGCTGACTTCGCTGGACATGGACATCGCCAGGCTTGCCTTCGATCCCGTCAGTGGGCAATTCATTGGCAGGCACAGCTATTTTCTGGAAGACGTCCTTCACGACCGCGCCAAACAACTGGTGATGGTTTTCGGCGTACTGGCCATGATCGGCTTTGCTGCGTCGTTCAAGGTAGAACGTCTGATCCCCTGGCGCAGAGAACTGGGTTGTCTGGTGTTGTCCATGGCGCTTTCAACCGCCTTCGTGACGCCAGTAAAAGTGATGACCTCGGTGCAATGCCCCTGGAGCCTCACCGAGTTCGGCGGCCAGGAAACCTACAGCGAATTGTTGAGCCCGCGCCCTGCCACCGACAAGCCAGGGCGTTGCTGGCCAGGTGGTCATGCAGCCACCGGTTTTACCCTGTTTGCCCTGTTCTTCGCCTTGCGCGACCGCCGCCCGAGAATGGCGAAAATGGGGCTGGCCCTGGCCTTCGGTTTGGGAACAGTGTTCTCTATCGGCCGAATGCTGCAAGGCGCGCACTTCTTTTCCCATAACATCTGGACTGCAGTGTTTTGCTGGTTGATCTGTCTGGGGGTTTACTACTTTGTACTTTACCGCCCCGAACCCAAGGGCCTCGATAACAGCAAAGTACAACCGACGCACTGATTGATCCGGAACAGCAAGACAAAAAAACCCCGCACAAGGCGGGGTTCTTTATGGGTGTGGCTTTTCGGGGTAAAGCCGGCTTACATCATGCCGCCCATACCACCCATGCCGCCCATGTCCGGCATGCCGCCGCCTGCTGGCTTGTCTTCAGGCACGTCAGCGATCATCGCTTCGGTGGTGATCATCAAGCTGGCGATGGAGGACGCCGCCTGCAGAGCAGAGCGAGTCACTTTGGCCGGGTCCAGGATACCCATTTCAATCATGTCGCCGTATTCGCCGGAAGCAGCGTTGTAACCGAAGTTACCCGAACCCTGCTTGACCTTGTCGACAACAACGCTTGGCTCGTCACCGGAGTTGGCAACGATCTGGCGCAGAGGTGCTTCAACGGCGCGACGCAGCAGAGCAATACCGACGTCCTGATCAGCGTTGTCGCCTTTCAGACCTTCGATAGCTTGCAGGGAGCGAACCAGTGCTACGCCACCGCCAGGTACCACGCCTTCTTCGACGGCTGCGCGGGTTGCGTGCAGGGCGTCTTCAACGCGGGCTTTCTTCTCTTTCATTTCAACTTCGGAACCGGCACCGACCTTGATCACTGCAACGCCGCCAGACAGCTTGGCCAGACGCTCTTGCAGTTTTTCCTTGTCGTAGTCCGAGCTGGTGTCGCCGATTTGCTGACGGATCTGGGAGATACGCGAGTCGATATCGGTTTTGACGCCAGCACCATCGATGATGGTGGTGTTTTCTTTGTTCAGGATGACGCGCTTGGCATTACCCAGGTGTTCCAGGGTAGTGGTTTCCAGGCTCAGGCCGATCTCTTCGGAGATAACGGTACCGCCGGTCAGAACAGCGATGTCCTGCAGCATGGCCTTGCGACGATCGCCGAAACCTGGAGCCTTGACAGCTGCAACTTTCACGATACCGCGCATGTTGTTGACAACCAGAGTTGCCAGCGCTTCGCCTTCAACGTCTTCAGCGACGATCAGCAGAGGACGGCCAGCCTTGGCGACTGCTTCCAGAACCGGCAGCATTTCGCGAATGTTGGAGATCTTCTTGTCGACCAGCAACAGCAGCGGGCTGTCCAGCTCGGCAACCATGGTGTCTGGCTTGTTGATGAAGTACGGAGACAGGTAACCGCGGTCAAACTGCATGCCTTCTACAACAGACAGCTCGTTTTCCAGGCCCGAACCTTCTTCAACGGTGATAACGCCGTCTTTGGTCACTTTTTCCATGGCTTCGGCAATGATGTCGCCGATGGAGTGATCAGAGTTGGCCGAAATGGTGCCGACCTGAGCAATTGCCTTGGTGTCGGTGCAAGGCTTGGACAGCTTCTTCAGCTCTGCAACGATGGCGATGGTCGCCTTGTCGATGCCGCGCTTGAGGTCCATCGGGTTCATGCCGGCAGCGACAGCCTTCAGGCCTTCGTTGACGATAGCCTGAGCCAGAACGGTAGCGGTGGTAGTACCGTCACCGGCGTCATCGTTGGCACGGGAGGCAACGTCTTTGACCAGCTGCGCGCCCATGTTTTCGAAACGGTCTTTAAGCTCGATTTCCTTGGCAACCGACACACCGTCTTTGGTGATCAGCGGAGCGCCAAAGCTTTTCTCGATGATAACGTTACGGCCTTTAGGGCCCAGGGTCGCTTTAACTGCGTCAGCCAGGACGTTTACACCGGCGAGCATTTTTTTGCGGCCAGAATCGCCGAATTTAACTTCTTTAGCAGCCATGATCATTATTCCTTGAATACTTTGTAGTAACGGAAATCAGCGGGAGCACTCAGCCTTCGACGACAGCAAGAATCTCGTTCTCGCTCATCACCAGCAGGTCTTCGCCGTCTCCTTTCACTGTGTTGCTGCCGGAATAAGGGCCGAACACAACCTTGTCACCCACTTTCACAGCCAGCGCACGTACTTCGCCGTTGTCCAGCACGCGGCCGGTACCCACAGCAACGATCTCGCCGCGGTTAGGCTTTTCAGCAGCCGAACCTGGCAGAACGATACCGCCGGCAGTTTTCGTTTCTTCTTCACTGCGACGGATTACGACGCGGTCATGCAGAGGACGAAGCTTCATTGTCGATCTCCTGATTATGTTTGTTTGATCGTCCGGTGAGTGCACCGGCCGGTTTAAATCCGGACTTGCCGGTTACGGTTCGACGCGCGAACCGCAGAATACGGTCTGGCCTTCATGCCAGAAACCTTGCGGTGACCCATACATAAGGGCGAGCAAAGTGATTACAAGTCTTGGGCAAAAAAATTTTACAGCCCAATTGCCACCCCAAAACGAGCGCGGCACCCGAAGGTGCCGCGCTGCCGGGGGTGTAACGGCTACTTGTCGCGATGTTCGAACTCGCCTTCGATCACATCCGGCTCGCGGGTCGGCTGGTGAATGGCATTCGGGCGATGGCTGGCAGGTCCCTGATTGGCCTGAGTCTGCAGATCATCGGCGAAGGCGCGCTGACGCATAGCCTGATCCTCTGCACGGCGACGAACCTTGTTGATCAGCAAACGACGAGTAATCGGCAGCAGACAGATCACACCCAGAATGTCACTGATGAAGCCGGGCAACAGCAGTAGACCGCCACCGACGGCGACCATCAGGCCTTCAAGCATTTCCTGGGCAGGCAGCTCGCCACGCGCCAGGCTTTCGCGCGCACGCAGCGCCGTGGCAAAACCGGCTACCCGCATGACGAACAAGCCGAGCATGGACGTCGCGACGACCAGCAAGAAGGTCCAGAGAAAGCCGATGGACATCCCGACACGAACCAGCAGAAACAGCTCAAGTACCGGGAATAATAAAAACAGCAGCAAAAAAACACGCATCAAATGAGTTCCTCAAGGGAAGAATGCCTTCCGAGTAGACCGTATGTGATGTCAGAAGGTCGTTAATTCAAGCTCCCTGCGCTTGGGTAACAGCTCAATTATGCGCATAAGTCAGCTGAACCTGGGCTTCACAAACGTGTATCGGTGTATTTCAGGGCTGGGTGGCAGAGGCGAGACGAACGGGCGAAAACAGCCTATAACGTGCTCTGGCTATGGCATAAGCACTCGCATCAAGCCAGTGATGCCATGGAAACGATCAACTGTGATTGGGCACGCACATGGAATTGAAAGACAAGCTGATAATTATCACCGGCGGATGCCAGGGGCTAGGCAGAGCCATGGCCGAATATCTGGCTGGCAAGGGCGCGAACCTGGCACTGCTGGACCTGAATCAGGACAAACTTGATCAGGCCGTCGTAGCCTGTGAGGCGCTCGGGGTCAAGGCTCGCGCCTATCTATGCAATGTCGCCAATGAAGAACAGGTCGTCGACACGGTCAATAAGGTCGCCGAGGATTTCGGGGCCATTCATGGCCTGGTCAACAACGCCGGTATTTTGCGTGACGGCCTGCTGGTCAAGGTCAAGGATGGCGTGATGACCAAACTGAGCCTGGCGCAATGGCAATCGGTGATTGACGTCAATCTGACCGGCGTATTCCTCTGCACGCGCGAGGTGGCGGCGAAAATGATCGAGCAGAAGAGCCAGGGCGCGATCATCAATATCTCGTCGATTTCACGGGCGGGGAATATCGGACAAACCAACTACTCGGCAGCCAAGGCCGGCGTTGCCGCCGCGACCGTTACCTGGGCAAGGGAACTGGCACGCTACGGAATCCGCGTGGCGGGCGTGGCACCTGGGTTCATTGAAACCGAAATGACCGGCAGCATGCGCCCCGAAGCACTTGAGAAAATGACCTCGGCCATCCCGCTCAAGCGTATGGGCAAGCCCGACGAAATCGCCCACTCGGTGGCTTACATTCTTGAAAACGATTATTTCAGTGGCCGCATACTGGAGCTGGACGGCGCGATGAGAATCTAGTCAACGCATCCTGGCAGAACGATGCACACGGTGTGCATCGCTCGCCACATTGTTTACCAGCTCACACCGAAACCGGCGGTGTAGCGGGTCTTGTCCACGTCGCCGTTATCCGAGCCACTGATGATGTTTTTCTCGGCTTTCAGGTTAAGCGACGCCCAGTCGGTAACCTTGTAGCGCAGCCCGGCTTCGACATCCATGGAGTAATCGGCAACGCCGCTTAACGGTTTGCCCAGCTCGCCGTTGCTAAAGAACTCGAACTTCTTGCCGATCAGGTAGCGGTTGTAATCCCAGGTACCTGCGACCGAATAGAAGTTTTCCTTCTGGCCATTGGAGAATTCGAAATCTGTGCGGTTAAGCAGCGCACCGACCTTGAAGGCTCCCAGCTCGTCATCCCACAGCTGGTAACCAGGACCTGTACCGACAACACGCTGACGCGACAGGTCTTCGATCTTGTCGCGCTTGTAGGTGACACGAGCATCCCAGAAGAATTTCTCGGTCAGGAAGCGATCCAGCGAGTATTCGGCGCTCCAGTTGTCGGTGCCGACCACATCATCGGTCGTTTCGCGGTTGTAATCGCCTTTGGCGTTATGGCGCCATTGGCCGTGACGCGCCGAAGTCTTGAAGGCAATGTTGTAGTCATTGGTGTCGTTTTCTGCCTGCTGGAAATCCAGCGCCGCATCGATATTGCCTTTCCAGACAAGATCAGTGATAACCGGCTTGGGCTTGATGATCTGATGAATGCTTGCCAGTTCGACGGTCTTGGGTGCATCGCCATTAGCCAGCACGACCTTGCCATCATCGGCAGCCTGCAACGACTTGGAGACTTCGCCTGTGTGCTCATCCTGCTTTACCAGCAGTGGCTGATCGCTTTGCAGGGTTTTGACCTGCTTCCAGTCCAACGGAATAGCGCCGCCGTATTCGGTCTGCAATAGCAGCTTGCCACCGTCGAACACTTTGATTGTGCCAGTCAGCCTATCACCGTTCTTCAACCAGACAGTGTCGGCAAGCAATGGAGTGGAAACAGTAGTAATTGCGAGGCACAGCAGGGTTCTGGACAACATAAGCGGTAATCAGGCTCTGTTTGGCGGGAAGGCGGGCATCATCCTGCAGAAAAACATCAAGGCGATCTCAATCCATGGAGCGCCGGACACGGTGGTAACAGACAGCAGCGATCGACCAAAGTTCCGCGAACGACAATCAATATCGTTTTATACAGGATAAACGCGTGACCGACCCGGACTTGACACTTCTTTACCCTGGCGAGCCGTCAGCTGCCGAAATGCGACGTACGGCCCTCTACCTGACGATGGCGCAAATACCGGAGGGCAAAGTGGTCGCCTACGGTCAACTGGCTGAACTGGCAGGGCTGGGCAAAGCTGCGCGCTGGGTGGGCCGTACATTGAGTCAGTTGCCGGACGGCTCTTCCCTGCCCTGGCATCGGGTGTTGGGGGCCGGCGGTCGGCTCAGCCTGCCCGCTGGCAGTGTGTCCGGTGACGAACAGCGAGCCCGTTTACGCGCCGAGGGCGTTACCATTCGGAATAATCGGGTGGATATGCAGCGCCATGGCTGGCGTCCCCTATAGCACAGCGGTTAGAGTGCGCCCTTTGTTTTCGTAACCTGAGGCAGATTCCAGCCCATGCCCCGTAAAACCTGGCGCGCCGCGCTCGCCGCATATGCCAGCCCGTCGACATTAGTGTTACTGCTGCTCGGATTCGCTGCGGGCATGCCTTATATGCTGGTCTTTTCGACCTTATCCGTGTGGTTGCGCGAAGCCGGTGTTGCTCGCGAGACCATCGGCTATGCGAGCCTGATCGGTCTTGCCTACGCCTTTAAATGGGTCTGGTCGCCCTTACTCGACCAATGGCGCCTGCCGTTTCTGGGCAAGCTGGGGCGGCGGCGCTCCTGGTTGGTGCTTGCACAGAGCCTGGTGATTCTCGGCCTGATCGGTATGGGTTTCTGCGATCCGCAGAAGCATTTGTCCTGGCTGATCGCAATTGCCGTAGTAGTGGCCTTCGCCTCCGCAACGCAAGACATCGCCATCGACGCCTATCGCCTTGAAATCGCCCAGGACACCCAGCAGGCCGCCCTCGCCGCCAGCTATATGTCCGGCTATCGGGTGGCCGCACTGTTGGCGACCGCGGGCGCGCTGTACTTCGCTGAAGGTTTCGGCTCAACAGGCTTTGCCTACAAGCATTCGGCGTGGACCGGCACCTATGTGCTGTTTGGCCTGCTGATGCTGCCAGCGCTGGTCACTACGCTGATCATGCGCGAGCCACCCGTACCGTTGCGCACCCAACTGTCGGCAGCGCGCTATGGTTTTACCCACCAGTTGGCCTCGGTGTTCGTGCTCATTGTGCTGCTGGTTTCAGTACCGGCAATGTTTACCCAGCTTTACAACACCGACTTCGCCAGCGTGCTGTTCAACGGCACCAGCTGGATGGACCTGTTGCTGGAAGACCGGGCTTTCCTGCGCGCCATTCTCTACACGCTTCTGACCTTCGCCTGTCTGTCGTCAATGGGTCGTCGCGGGCTGGCACCGGTGCTTACGCCGATCAACGACTTCATCATGCGTTATCGCTGGCAGGCCCTGCTGTTACTGGGCCTGATTGCGACCTATCGAATGTCGGACACGGTGATGGGCGTCATGGCCAACGTGTTCTACATCGACCAGGGCTTCACCAAGGACCAGATCGCCAGTGTCAGCAAGATCTTCGGCCTGATCATGACCCTGCTGGGCGCTGGTGCCGGTGGTCTGCTGATCGTACGCTTCGGTATCATGCCGATCCTGTTCATCGGCGGCTTCACCTCGGCAGCGACCAACATCCTGTTCCTGTTGCTGGCGGACATGGGCCCGAACGTGAAGATGCTGATCCTGACCATCTCACTGGACAACCTCAGCTCAGGGCTGGCGACATCAGCGTTTGTCGCCTACCTGTCGAGCCTCACCAACCTTAAGTTTTCCGCCACTCAATACGCACTGCTCAGCTCAATCATGCTGCTGTTGCCGCGTTTGCTGGGCGGTTATTCCGGCGTGGTGGTGGAGAAATTCGGTTATCACAATTTCTTCCTGATCACCGCTTTACTGGGCATTCCAACGCTGGTGATGATCATCCTGCAATGGAGCCGCGAGATACGCACCGCGAAGGCCGAGGCACCGACAGCAGTTTCAGAGATTGAGAAGCCCTGATCGCCGGATCACTCATCAAGGAAAAAAAGTGGACACCGAAAACCAAACACGCCCTTTCAACCCCATCCCACTGATTCTTATCAGCCTGGGGATCTGGCTACCCATCATCGGCACTCTGCTGACATATTATCTGTCGCGAGACGCTGATGGCCTGTCCGGATCAATGGCCTTGGGCAGTGCGGTAGTCCTACTCGCGCAGGTGGAAATCTTCGCGATCATCTTTCTGCTGATTTATGCGTTCGCCGTAAAGCCATGGAGACTGTCCAGAAAGATACGCACAGTGTTCTCCATCAACGCAGTAGCCGCCACTGTCGCGGGCATCGGCATTATCATCACGCTGGCCAATATAAGCCTGCAGTAATCGCCGAATAAAAAAGCCCCGACTCTCACGAGCCAGGGCTTTGTCTTACCGCACAAACCACTATTCCTGAACCACCCGAACAATCCGTTGCGGCAATGGAATCTCGATGCCTGCGTCCTTCAAGCGGTCGCGCGCTTCGATGTTGAACATCGACGTCACGTCGCCCATATCGCCACTGCTGGTCCAGACACGCAGGGACAAGGTAATTGCGTTCTCCCCCAGCGCTGCCACCACGGCCTGTGGGGCCGGGTCCTTGAGTACGCGTGGGTCGTCTGCCATGTCCAGCAGGACCTGCAATGCTTTTCTCAAATCCGCATCGTGGCTGACGCCGATATCGAAGGTGATCTTGCGGGTTGGCTGACGGTTGGTGTTGGTGATGATGCCGTTGGACAGGTTGCCGTTGGGAATGATCACCGTACGGTTGTCGCCGGTGCGCAGCACGGTGTGGAAGATCTGGATGTTGTCGACAGTTCCCGACACACCCTGGGCTTCGATCCAGTCACCGATGCGAAACGGACGGAACAACAGAATCAGCACACCACCCGCGAAGTTCGCCAGGCTGCCTTGTAATGCCAGACCAATCGCCAGGCCGGCAGCACCGATAGCGGCCACGAACGAGGTAGTTTCGACGCCGATCATCGACGCGACGCTGACCACCAGCAGGATTTTCAGAATGATGTTCGCCAGGTTGCTGACGAAGCCCTGCAAGGCCAGGTCGGCGTGTCGCAAGGCCAGCAACGCGCCCAGTTTTCCGGTCAGCCGGTTGATCAGCCACCAGCCCACACACAGCGTTACGACTGCCAGCAGCAAGCGGCTGCCGTACTCCATGATCATCGGAATCCAGGCCTGTGACGCTTGCCACAGATGACCGACTTCTGCGTTTAAATCCATCGTTATCTCCTTACCCGCCATGAACTGCCATCGAAACCACGGCGGCCTGCCGTCATTTCAATGCTCAAGGCGATTCGGACTGGCCGGGGGACGCAGGGTTCCCCGGCTTTCAGTGCAAATAAATATTAGTCGCGGAAGTTGTTGAATTGCAGCGGCATGCCCGAATCATAGGCACGCAGCGCTGCGATCGCTTCTTGCAGGTCGTCGCGCTTCTTGCCGGTAACCCGCACTTGCTCGCCCTGAATGGCGGCCTGGACCTTGAGTTTGGCCTCTTTGATATGGGCGACGATTTTTTTCGCCAGTTCCTTGTCGATGCCTTCGCGCAGGGTGACTTCCTGCTTCATCAGTTTACCCGAAGCGTAGGCATCCTTGATCTCGAGGCATTTTGCGTCGATCTTGCGTTTGACCAGCGCCAGCTTGAGGATTTCGATCATGGCCTCCAGCTGAAAGTCTGCTTCTGCGGTCAGCGTGACAGTCAGTTCCTTGAACTCGAAAGTACCTTTGCCTTTGAGGTCGTAGCGACGGTCCAGCTCTTTGATGGCATTGTCGACGGCATTCGTGACTTCGTGTTTATCCAATTCGGACACTACGTCGAACGAGGGCATGTATGTTCTCCAGATAAACGGCGTGCGCACGATTCGGGCACGCGTGACTTGACGGTTTGAAAGAACGCTCATTATAACGAGACTTTTCCTGCATTCACTGTGAGCCTTTCATGCACATCCTTGTTTTCACCTTCAGCAGACCGCTTCAACGCCTTAACGTGCCTCACTGATGGGGGTGACATGGCATGTTCTCGGCGCGGGAAGTCTGGGCACTCTGTGGGCGGCGCGACTGGCGCGCGCAGGTCTGCCGGTGCGGTTGATTCTTCGCAATGCTGAACGGCTGGCGGCGTATAACACCAGTGGCGGTAGCGTGACACTGGTCGAAAACGATATCGCCTACACGTACTCGGCCGAAGCACAGACCGCCGAACATCACCAACCCATCGAGCGGCTGCTGGTCGCCTGCAAGGCCTACGACGCTGAGCAGGCTGTTGCGCAGTTGGCACCGCATCTGGCGGCACATGCCGACGTCATCCTGCTACAAAACGGCCTGGGCAGTCAGGACGCTGTGGCTGCAAGAATCCCCCACATCCGCTGCGTGTTCGCCTCCAGCACTGAAGGCGCGTTTCTGGAGTCGGACTGGCGTGTCAGGTTCGCTGGCCACGGCTTCAACTGGCTTGGCGATGTATCGAACCCGACGGCACCCGCACTTCTGCAGGACTTGCACGCCAGTGGCATTCCCCACGAATGGACACCGGACATCCTGACGCGGCTGTGGCGCAAGCTGGCCCTGAACTGCGCGATCAACCCGCTGACGGTCCTGCACGACTGCCGTAATGGTGGCCTGCTCGAGCACGCCTGCGAGGTCGCAACACTGTGCGCCGAGCTGAGCGATTTGCTGGGCCGCTGCGGCCAGCCAGCGGCAGCGCATGACTTGCATGCTGAAGTGCTGCGGGTCATTCATGCGACCGCCGCCAATTACTCATCCATGTATCAGGACGTGCTTCACGGGCGACGCACCGAAATCAGCTACCTGCTGGGTTACACGTGTGCGGCAGCCATGCGTCATCGCTGTCCGGCAGCACACCTGCAGCAATTGCAGACACGTCTGACAGCCCATCTGGCACACAAGGGTTTGCGTACTGACTAGCGCGCGCTACCCTGCTCGCATCACACGTCACTGCGACCTTCCCAATGCCTTTGCGCCAACGCCTGGAAAACCTGCCGGTAGGTCAGAAACTGCTGGCCGCCCTGCTGGTCCTGATGACCACCGTGCTGCTGGTTGCGAACCTGACCTTCATCAGCGCGGCTTATTACATCTCTCAGGAAGCGATGGCCCCGCAGGCCCTGCAGACCATTGGCCGTCTGATCAGCAGCGCCAATCTCAACGAGCGCGCCTTGAACTCGCCTGCCGATGCGCGTGCCTTGCTCAAGGAACTCAAAAGCTACGGCCCGCTACGTGCAGCGGCCATATACGACAACGACGGAGAGCGACTTGAGCAGATGCAACAGGGCGAGGGCCTGCAACTGCCCAGGCACTACAAGGACCTCGAAAGCTGGCGGCTTACCGAGTTTCGCAGCACGCAGGTCATTACCGTACCGAAAGGCGACGAACCGCCCGGGCACATGTTACTGGTTGCCAGCAGCGAGCTGCCTCCCGCGTTCTACACCGGCACACTGACCGCGAGTCTGGGCATTCTGGTGTTCAGCGTGTTGCTGTGGCTGGTGGTGGCCCGGCAGATCCGGCGCTTGATCACAGAGCCCATTTATCAGTTGGAAGAACTGTCGCGGCAGGTCACCCGCGAAGAAAACTACGCACTGCGCGCAGAGCCCGGCAACGAGGATGAAATCGGCAGTCTGGCCGAGGCATTCAATACCATGCTGTCGCGTATCGAAGCGCGTGAGCAACAACTCAAGCGCGCTCGAGATGACTCCCAGGAAGCTTACGATCAAGCACAGGGGCTGGCCGAGGAAACCCGCCACACCAACCGCAAACTGGAACTGGAAGTCCAGGTGCGCAGCAAGATCGAGAAGAAGCTCACCGGCTTTCAGAACTACCTCAACAGCATCATTGATTCGATGCCCTCGGCGATGATCGCGCTGGACGAGCAGCTGTACGTCACCCAGTGGAATCAGGAGGCGACAGCGCTGTCCGGAACCACGCTGGACGAAGCGTTGAACCAGCCGATCTTTCTGGCCTTCGAGCCGATGCGCTCGTTTCTGCCGCAAATCAAGCACACCGTCGAGCGCCACAGCGTGACCAAGATCGAGCGCGTGACCTGGATCAAAAACGACGAGTCGCGCCACTATGCGCTGACGTTCTACCCGCTGACCGGCGATGCCGGGCGTGGCGTGGTGATCCGTATCGATGACATCACCCAGCGTATATCGCTGGAAGAAATGATGGTGCAGTCGGAGAAGATGTTGTCTGTCGGCGGTCTGGCAGCGGGCATGGCCCACGAGATCAACAACCCGTTGGGCGCCATTCTGCACAATGTGCAGAACATCAGGCGGCGTCTGTCCCCGGAACTGCCGAAGAACATTGAGCAGGCCGAAGCCGACGGTATCAATCTGGCGCAGGTCAATCATTACCTGGAAAGCCGCGAAGTACCAAAACTGCTCGATGGCATCCAGCAAGCGGGTGCCAGGGCAGCAAAGATTGTCAGCCACATGCTCAATTTCAGCCGCTTGAGCAGTCGTCAGCTGTCAGCCTGCGACTTACCGGCATTGATCGATCAGGCAGTGGAAATTGCCAGCAACGATTTTGACCTTACCGTCGGTTTCGACTTCAAGGGCCAGCACATCATCCGTCAGTTCGACCCGGAACTGGGTCCGGTACCGTGCATCGCCAACGAACTGGAGCAGGTGCTGCTGAACCTGCTGAAGAACGCCGCCCAGGCCATTCACCAGCGCCCGGAGAGCGAGGAGCCTGGACGCATCATCCTGCGTACCCGTCTCAACCCGCCCTGGGCCGAAATTCAGGTGGAGGACAACGGCATCGGCATGTCCGAAAACGTCCGAAAACGTACTTTCGAACCGTTCTTTACCACCAAGGAAATCGGCCAGGGCACCGGGCTGGGTCTGTCGGTGTCGTATTTCATTGTTACCAATAATCATAAAGGCCAGATGGAGGTGCATTCCTCTCTCGGCACAGGCACCTGCTTTACGCTGCGTCTACCGCTGGTGGCCAACCAGGTAAGCGTTCAGCAGCAGGTTATTTCCAAGTCTTGATCAGGAATCGCAGCAATGGGCTTTCGTTTGTCGAAGATTTACACACGCACCGGTGATGCCGGAGAGACCGGTCTGGGCGACGGTCGACGGGTGTCCAAGGATCATCCGCGCGTCGAGGCCATTGGCGAGGTCGATACGCTCAACAGCCAGCTCGGCCTGTTGCTGGCCGGGCTGATCGATGAGGCCAAAAGCGTGCCGGCTCTCAACGAAGTGATCGAGGTGCTCGCGCCTTGCCAGCATCGGCTGTTCGATCTGGGGGGCGAACTGGCAATGCCGACTTACAAAGCGCTGAAGGACGCTGAGGTTGAGCGGCTGGAAGCGGCAATCGATGTGTGGAATGAAGAGCTGGGGCCGTTGGAAAATTTCATCTTGCCAGGCGGATCATCACTGATCGCTCAAGCGCACATCTGCCGCAGCCTGGCGCGCAGTGCCGAACGCCGTTGCCAGCATTTGAATGCGGTCGAGCCACTGGAAGGCGCCGGGCTGGCGTATATCAACAGGCTGTCGGATTTGTTGTTCGTCGCAGCTCGGTTGATCGCCAGAAGACAGGGCATCGCGGAAATACTCTGGCAGCCCGCGCCCAAGCCGGTTTGATGAGCATCCGAATGGCTGCGCGGCGCAGATTTGTGACGCGGAGCGTTTTCACGTTGAAGCGTAGGGGCATTTGTGGGGAGCGGACCGGGCGACGCTTCGCGGACAAGTCCGCTCCCACGGCCTTCGGCCATAGTCAAAAGCGGACGTGTATAACGATGAGTGCTCTGGGTCAGCTGTGCGACTCAGACGATTTCGTCAGGCCAGAACGCGCGGATCCCGGCCACGCCCTGTGCGCCGCTTTCCCAGGCCTGCTGACGCTCGGAAGGGCCAACGCCGCCCAGCAGAAAAACCGGTTTGTTAAAGCCTGCAATCAGTTGCGCCGCCTGCTGCCAGCCCAGCGGCTGTGCATCGGGATGAGTCAGGGTGGGCTGAACCGGTGACAGGGTGACGAAATCCACGCCCATCTGCTCTGCCAGGGCCAGCTCTTCGGCGTTATGGCACGACGCCGCCAGCCAGCGGTTCTCAGGGAACGGACGTCCACGACTGGCGTACTTGCGCAGTTGCTCCGCCGTCAGGTGCCAACCGGCGGACGGAAAGTCGCCCAGCCACTCCAGAGGCCCTTTGAGCATGAGCTGCGCCTTGCCGGCACACAGCCCGGCCGCATCCACGGCCAGGTCACGGTACTTGGGGTCGTAACCACCCGGCGCACGCAACTGGACCAGTTTGATGCCGCCTGCGATGGCTTTCTGCATACCGCGCAACAGCTCGATATTGTCCAGCCCGTCAGGCGTGATCAGATACTCGCCGGGCAAACGTGCCGCTGCAACAATTGGCTGGTTGGCGGCCGGAAAGTCGTAGTCAGGCAGCTCTCGCGGAGCCGCCCAGACCAGTGGCTGCCCTTCAGCACCATGCGGCTCGCCGGTAAATGCCGAAACTTCCCAGACATCCAGCAATACCTGCTTGTCCGCATAATCGTGACCGACCTTGATCAACGGACGCGCTGCCGTGACCTGAATCCCCAACTCTTCCTGAAGCTCACGTGCGAGTGCGGCCTGAACGGTCTCACCCTCTTCGACCTTGCCACCGGGAAACTCCCAGAGGCCACCTTGATGCTGAGTGTCGGCACGTCGGGCAATCAATACACTGCCGTCAGCGCCACGAATGACGGCGGCAGCCACATGAACTCGTTTCACGATCAGGACTCCTGCAGGCCTGCCTGCTGCCAGCGCTTGAAGGCGGGCCACTGGTAGATGGTTTCGATATACGCCAGTGCCTCTGCTGGCAACTGGACGTGATAGCCGCGCAGACGAATAGCCACCGGTGCGAAGAACGCATCAGCAATGCTCGGCTTGCCAAACAGAAAAGGACCACTTTCGGCAGCAGCAGCGCGACATTCGGCCCACAGCTCGACGATACGGTCGATATCGTTCTGGGTATCAACGGTGATCACTTCCAGCGCCTTATCCTGACGCAGGTCCATTGGCATGTTCGAGCGCAGATTGACGAAACCGCTGTGCATCTGCGCACACGCCGAACGGGCCTGGGCACGGGCAGCGATATCACGCGGCCACAGCTCGACGTCCGGGAAGCGCTCGACCAGATATTCACAGATCGCCAGCGAATCGATGATCGTGCCGTGCTCACACTGAAGCGCAGGCACCTTGCCGGTCGGCGAATACTTGAGAATATTCTCGCGGGTGTCCGGCAGGTTCAGGCGGATGACCTGATCGGTGAACGCAGCACCGGTCATTTCCAGCACCAGCCAGGGACGCAGCGACCAGGAGGAATAGCGTTTGTCGCCGATAATCAGATGCAGGCTCATGGTTCAGCTCCATTGAGCCCGGCGCGAGGGCAGGATGCCCGCGCGCCGGGCATTGAATCAAGTGCGATATTCCGCGTTGATCTTCACGTATTCGTGAGAAAGGTCGGTGGTCCAGATGGTTTCGCTGCAATCACCGCGACCCAGCTCGATACGAATGGTGATCTCTTCTTCAGCCATTACCGCCGAGCCCTGCTCTTCGGTGTAGGTCGTGGCGCGGCAGCCCTGGCTGGCAATGCATACGCCGCCGAGGAATACGTCGATCTTGCTCACGTCCAGGTCCGGCACGCCAGCGCGGCCGACAGCCGCCAGAATACGTCCCCAGTTCGGATCGGAGGCGAACAGCGCGGTCTTGATCAGCGGCGAGTGGGCCACGGCATAACCGACATCCAGGCACTCCTGATGATTGCCGCCACCGTTGACTTCTACCGTCACGAACTTGGTCGCACCTTCGCCATCACGCACGATGGCCTGAGCGACATCCATGCACACGTCGAACACGGCTTTCTTCAACGCGTCGAACAACGGGCCCTTGGCCTCGGTGATCTCGGGCAGATCAGCCTGACCGGTGGCAATCAGCATGCAGCAATCGTTGGTCGAGGTATCGCCATCGATAGTGATGCGATTGAAGGATTTGTTGGCTCCGTCGCGAATCAGGTCCTGCAGTACGCTCTGCGACACTTTGGCGTCGGTAGCGATGTAGCCAAGCATGGTCGCCATGTTCGGGCGAATCATGCCTGCGCCTTTGCTGATGCCGGTTACTGTAATGGTTACGCCATCGTGGGTGAACTGACGGCTCGCGCCTTTGGGCAGGGTGTCGGTGGTCATGATGCCGGTCGCCGCAGCGGCCCAGTTATCCACAGACAGATCATCAAGCGCGGCTTGCAGCGCGCCTTCGATTTTTTCCACAGGCAACGGCTCGCCGATCACGCCCGTTGAGTAAGGCAGCACTGCTGATGCATCGACGCCGGTCAGTTGCGCCAGCTTTTCGCAAGTACGTCGCGCAGAAACCAGACCTGGTTCGCCCGTGCCCGCGTTGGCATTGCCGGTGTTGGTCAGCAAATAACGCACCGTCCCCTGAACACGCTGTTTGGCCAGAATGACCGGCGCGGCGCAGAACGCATTCAAGGTGAATACACCGGCAACGCTGGAGCCTTCGGCACAGCGCATGACCACAACATCCTTGCGCCCCGGGCGTTTGATGCCGGCAGAAGAAATGCCAAGTTCAAAACCGGGAACCGGGTGCAACGCAGGCAAAGGACCAAGACCAACAGCCATCGGGGTGCTCCTCAAGGAGTATGGCGCCGTCCGCATCGGTACGGCGATCAATGAAAAAACGCCGCGACGGGCAAGCCGGTCGCGGCGCAGGTATTACACAGTCAAAGGCTTAGTTGATCTGGCCGTGACAGTGTTTGAATTTCTTGCCCGAACCACACCAGCACAGCTCGTTGCGACCCAGCTTCTGGTCGTTGCGAACCGGCTCGGATGCGACGGCCACAGGCGCTTCGCCACCCTCTTCATCCGGCAGCGGCTGGTCGATGCCCGGCGCAGGAGCGTGTTCGAACTGCATACGACTGGCCAGTTCTTCGGCTTCCTGACGCAGGCGCGCCTCTTCTTCCTCTGGATCTTCGCGACGAACCTGAACATGCGAAAGCACACGGATGGTGTCGCGCTTGATCGAATCCAGCAGCTCCTGAAACAGCGTGAAGGACTCGCGCTTGTATTCCTGCTTCGGGTTCTTCTGAGCGTAGCCGCGCAGGTGGATACCGTGACGCAGGTGGTCCATGGTCGACAGGTGATCTTTCCACAGGTCGTCCAGCACGCGCAGGAGGATCTGCTTCTCGAAGGAACGCAGGGCTTCGGCGCTGGCCTGGTCTTCCTTCTCGTTGTACGCCACCAGCAACTGCGCCATGATTTTTTCGCGCAGGCTGTCTTCGTGCAGGTTGTCGTCTTCGTCCAGCCACTGCTTGACGGGCAGTTTGACGGCAAAGTCGGTGTTCAGCGCGGCTTCCAGACCGGCAACGTTCCACTGCTCCGGCAGGGATTGCGGCGGAATATGCTGACTGATGAGATTGTTGAGCACTTCCTCACGGAAGTCAGCGATGGTCTCACCAATGTTCTCGGCAGCCAGCAGCGTGTTACGCATGTGATAGATCACTTTGCGCTGCTCGTTGGCCACGTCATCGAACTCGAGCAATTGCTTGCGGATGTCGAAGTTGCGACCTTCCACTTTGCGCTGCGCTTTTTCGATGGCGTTGGTCACCATGCGGTGCTCGATAGCCTCACCGGACTGCATGCCCAGCGCCTTCATGAAATTCTTCACGCGGTCCGAGGCGAAGATACGCATCAGGCTGTCTTCGAGCGACAGGTAGAAACGGCTGGAACCGGTGTCACCCTGGCGGCCGGCACGGCCACGCAGCTGGTTGTCGATACGGCGCGATTCGTGGCGCTCGGAGGCAATAACGTGCAAGCCACCCGCTTCGATCACCTGCTGATGGCGTTTCTGCCAGTCAGCCTTGATCTGTGCGATCTGCTCAGGGGTCGGATCTTCCAGATTGGCGACCTCTACTTCCCAGTTACCGCCCAACAGGATGTCGGTACCGCGACCCGCCATGTTGGTAGCAATGGTCAAAGCACCCGGACGACCGGCCTGCGCGATGATTTCTGCTTCTTTTTCGTGGAACTTGGCGTTCAGAACCTTGTGATCGATGCCTTCCTGCTTGAGCAGGTTGGACATGTGTTCGGAGGTTTCGATGGTCGCCGTACCTACCAGCACCGGACGGTTCTCTGCAATGCAGGCCTTGATGTCGGTAACGATGGCTGCGTACTTCTCTTCCGCCGTCAGATAGACAAGGTCGTTGAAGTCTTTACGCGCCAACGGCTTGTTCGGCGGGATGACCATGACGGCCAGGTTGTAGATCTGGTGGAATTCGAACGCTTCGGTGTCAGCCGTACCGGTCATGCCGGACAGTTTGTTGTACAGACGGAAGTAGTTCTGGAACGTGGTCGATGCCAGGGTCTGGCTTTCGGCCTGAATGTTCAGGTTTTCCTTGGCTTCGATGGCCTGATGCAGGCCCTCGGACAAGCGACGGCCCGGCATGGTGCGGCCGGTATGCTCGTCGACCAGCAGAACCTGGCCGTCTGCAACGATGTACTCGACGTTGCGGTTGAACAGTTTGTGCGCACGCAGACCGGCATAAACGTGAGTCAGCAGGCCCAGGTTGTGCGCCGAGTACAGGCTCTCGCCTTCAGCCAGCAAACCGACTTCGGTGAGCATTTCCTCGATGAACTGGTGACCGGCTTCGTTCAGCTCAACCTGACGGGTTTTCTCGTCAACGGTGAAGTGGCCCGGTTTGGTGACTTCGCCTTCCACTTCCTCGATATGCTGCTCGAGCTTGGGGATCAGGCGGTTGATTTCGGTGTACAGCTTGGAGCTGTCTTCGGCCTGACCAGAGATGATCAGCGGCGTACGCGCTTCGTCGATCAGAATCGAGTCGACTTCGTCGATTACGGCGAAATTGAGTTCGCGCTGGAACTTGTCGTCCATGCTGAACGCCATGTTGTCGCGCAGGTAATCGAAACCGTATTCGTTGTTGGTGCCGTAAGTGATATCGGCAGCGTAGGCGGCGCGCTTCTCTTCCGGCGGCTGGAATGGCGTGACAATGCCTACGGTCAGGCCGAGGAATTCGTACAGCGGACGCATCCAGTTGGCATCGCGGCGAGCGAGGTAATCGTTCACGGTAACCACGTGAACGCCCTTGCCGGACAATGCGTTGAGGTAGACAGCCAGCGTACCGACCAGGGTTTTACCTTCACCGGTACGCATTTCCGCGATCTGACCTTCGTGCAGGGTCATACCGCCGATCAACTGAACGTCGAAGTGGCGCATGCCCATGACACGCTTGCCCGCTTCACGAGCGACAGCAAAGGCTTCAGGGAGCAATTGATCGAGGGTCTCGTTGGCTATGCGGGCCTTGAACTCTTCGGTCTTGGCGCGCAGTTGCTCGTCCGAAAGGGCCACCATTTGCTCTTCGAAGGCATTGACGATCTGTACCGTCTTGAGCATGCGTTTTACTTCACGCTCGTTCTTGCTTCCAAAAAGTTTTTTCAACAAAGGCGCAAACATATCGACAGGATCTTCCACACATAGGAATGGAGGGCGGCCCCGTGAGTCGCCCGTGCAGCCCAGATGGCCGCATGCGAACGAGCATTCTACCCGGAAACGATGGTGAGGAAAGTGGCGTTATTCCACGATGCTGGCACAGCGCTGTGACGGGGCAGGTTTACAATGGGGCCATTTTCAAGCACTTCAACCCGTTATCCGGGGAAGTTACTCATTGATTTGCATATGAAAGCACGGAAATGCCCTGAAAAGCAGCCGTCAGAACGCTTTCTGTTAAGATGTTCATCTTGTTACCCAGGCATCCCTCCATGGCCTTTCGTCCTCTGAACGCCCGCCCGCCCGCGGTTTTGCTGCGTGAAGCCAAGCCCCTGAAGGCTATATTTCGTCACGCCGAGCGACTCAGCCACTTGCAGCGCCTGCTCGAAAGCCAGCTGCAACCAGCGGCCCGGGAGCATTGTCGCGTGGCATCGTGGCGCGAAGGTACCTTGTTGCTGATCGTGACAGACGGTCACTGGGCCACGCGCCTGCGCTACCAGCAGAAACGCCTGCACCGGCAAATGATGGCCTTCGACGAATTCATCAACCTGACCCGCATTGTGTTCAAGGTGCAGCCGCCTGAAGCGCCACGCGGAGCTGCCACGCACACCATCGACCTGTCTTCGATTGCCGCCGAGAACATTCAGGCCACCGCCGATGGCATCACTGATCCCAAGCTGCGGGCAGCACTTGAGCGGCTTGCCAGCCATGCCAAGGACAAGAAATAACGTCTGAGTGATTTTCGCCAGATCCTCTGCGCAACTGGCTTTGCCCAATGAAGCCGATAAAAAAAGGCCACCCGAGGGCAGCCTTTAAAGAACAAAAGGAAAGAGAGTAAAGCTTGCCTACACGGCCGCGACAGGGCGCATGTAGGAAATAGGTGCCGTACTGGCATCCTCGAAAGTCACCACTTCCCAAGCGTCTTTCTGCTCGATCAACGTGCGCAGGAGACGATTGTTCAGTGCATGCCCCGATTTGAAGCCACGGAACTCACCGATCAGGCTATTGCCCAGCAGGTAAAGGTCACCGATGGCGTCGAGGATTTTGTGTTTGACGAATTCGTCCTCGTAACGCAGGCCGTCTTCGTTCAGTACGCCGTCCTTGTCGACCACGATGACGTTTTCCACACTGCCGCCGAGTGCGAGGTTGTGCTTGCGCAGGTACTCGATGTCACTCATGAACCCGAAGGTCCGGGCACGGCTGACTTCCTTCACGAAGGAAGTGCTGGAAAAGTCCACGCTTGCACTCTGGGTGCGATCACGGAAGACGGGGTGATCGAAATCGATCTCGAAACTGACCTTGAACCCTTCGAAAGGCACGAAAGTAGCGCGTTTACCGCCCTCCTCCACTGTGACTTCACGCAGGATGCGGATGAATTTCTTCGGCGCGTCCTGTTCTTCCAGGCCAGCCGATTGAATCAGGAATACGAAAGGGCCTGCGCTGCCGTCCATGATAGGAACTTCGGAGGCAGAGAGCTCGACGTAGGCGTTATCGATGCCAAGGCCAGCCATGGCCGAGAGCAGGTGTTCTACCGTGTCAACTTTGACATCACCATTGACCAGAGTGGTCGACAGAGTGGTGTCGCCGACGTTTTCCGCACGCGCAGGGATCTGCACGACGGGGTCAAGGTCAGCTCGGCAAAACACAATGCCGGTATTCACAGGTGCGGGCTTGAGGGTCAGGTAAACCTTCTCCCCGGAGTGCAGGCCTACACCTGTGGCACGGATAATATTTTTCAGGGTGCGTTGTTTAATCATGGCATGGGCCGCTTCAGCGCAAGTTGCGAACTGGTATCAACAAAGGCTGGCGATGATAGCAGACCATGCCTTTGCTGAACACCAATCACCCTAATACCCCTGATACATTTCATCAATCGGCCTGACGACGCAGGAAAGCCGGGATATCCAGGTAATCCAGATCATCGTTAGGGTTCATCTTCGCCGCTGCCGTAGCGCCTGCGTGTGCCTGATTGCGCATCACGGTAGGACGGTCCAGATCGCGGTAGTTGACAGAAGGTGCTTCCTGGCGCGACGCCTGCTGGGCAGGAGCCTGCTGGGTGGTCTGCAGCGTGTTGTCGATGACCTTGACCGGCTTCTCGATTTTCGCGCCCAGGCCGGTGGCAACCACAGTCACGTGCAACTCGTCACGCATGTCCGGATCGATAACCGTACCGACCTTGACCATCGCGTGCTCGGAAGCGAACGCTTCGATGATGCTACCCACGTCCGAGTACTCACCCAGCGACAGGTCAGGACCGGCAGTGATGTTGACCAGGATGCCGCGAGCGCCCTGCAGGTTGACGTCTTCGAGCAACGGGTTGCGAATGGCCGCTTCGGTGGCTTCACGCGCACGGTTAGGACCGCTGGCGCAGCCAGTACCCATCATCGCCATGCCCATTTCGCTCATCACGGTGCGGACGTCGGCGAAGTCGACGTTGATCATGCCCGGACGCTTGATGATGTCGGAGATACCGCGAACGGCACCGGCCAGTACATCGTCAGCCTTGGCGAAAGCCGACAGCAGGCTGGCGTCCTTGCCCAGGATGGTCAGCAGCTTCTCGTTGGGGATGGTGATCAACGAGTCGACGCTTTCGGACAGCATGCGGATGCCTTCATCGGCGATCTGCATACGCTTGCGACCTTCGAACGGGAACGGACGGGTCACGACTGCGACCGTCAGAATGCCCATTTCCTTGGCCACTTCAGCAATGATCGGTGCTGCACCGGTACCGGTACCGCCGCCCATGCCAGTGGTGATGAAAACCATGTTGGTGCCCTGCAGAACTTCTGCAATGCGCTCACGATCTTCCAGTGCGGCCTGACGACCGACTTCAGGGTTGGCGCCAGCGCCAAGGCCCTTGGTCACGCCGGTGCCCAGCTGCAGAATGGTCCGCGCGCCGATGTTTTTCAGCGCCTGAGCATCGGTGTTGGCGCAGATGAATTCCACGCCTTCGATGTTGCTCTTGACCATGTGATTGACAGCGTTTCCGCCACCACCGCCTACACCGATAACTTTGATAACCGGGCTTTGCGGGACGTTGTCTACGAGTTCGAACATTTCTCTCTCCTTCCGCTTTCTAGTTAGTTTTGCCTACTGCCTGCCGATATTGCTTTTGAAGCCCTGAATCTGAAGCTGTGAAACTTTTAAACGTTGAAACTTAGAAATTGCCCTGCACCCAACGCTTGATACGCTCAAGCACCGGTGCCTTGGTTTCGTCGCTGTAACTGCTGTTGCCGACCATCCCGGACAGCGAAATGCCGTCCGACTGTTTTTGCAGCCCGTACATCAACAGGCCTACGCCGGTCGAGTAGATCGGGTTGCGCACGACATCAGCGAGCCCTTTGACGCTGTGCGGCACGCCAAGGCGCACCGGCATGTGGAAGATTTCCTCGGCCAGTTCGACCGCACCTTCCATTTTCGCTGTGCCCCCGGTCAGCACGATGCCAGCCGGGATCAGGTCTTCGTAACCGCTGCGGCGCAGCTCGGCCTGGATCAGGGTGAACAGCTCGTCGTAACGAGGCTCTACCACTTCGGCCAGGGCCTGACGCGACAGCTCGCGAGGTGGACGGTCGCCCACACTCGGTACTTTGATGGTTTCACCGGCACCGGCCAGTTTGGCCAGGGCGCAGGCGTAGCGAATCTTGATTTCTTCGGCGTACTGGGTCGGGGTACGCAACGCCATGGCGATGTCGTTGGTGACCTGATCGCCCGCAATCGGGATAACCGCCGTGTGACGAATGGCGCCTTCGGTGAAGATCGCGATGTCGGTCGTACCGCCACCGATATCCACCAGGCACACGCCCAGCTCTTTCTCGTCATCGGTCAGTACGGAATACGCCGACGCCAGTTGTTCAAGAATGATGTCGTCGACTTCCAGACCGCAGCGACGCACGCACTTCTCGATGTTCTGCGCGGCATTCACTGCGCAGGTCACGACGTGAACCTTGGCTTCCAGACGTACACCGGACATGCCCAAAGGCTCACGCACGCCTTCCTGGTTATCGATCACGTAATCCTGAGGGAGGGTGTGCAGCACGCGCTGGTCGGCAGGAATGGCCACCGCCTGAGCAGCATCGAGCACACGCTCCAGGTCCGCAGAACTGACTTCGCGATCACGAATCGCCACGATGCCGTGCGAGTTCAGGCTGCGAATATGGCTGCCTGCAACGCCGACAAATGCCGAGTGAATACGGCAACCCGCCATCAGCTGCGCTTCTTCGATTGCGCGCTGGATCGACTGCACGGTCGACTCGATATTCACTACCACGCCCTTCTTCAGGCCGCGGGAGGGATGGGTACCGATACCCACGATTTCCAGCGAGCCATCGGCCGCGACTTCGCCTACCAGTGCCACCACCTTGGAGGTACCGATATCCAGCCCGACGATCATTTTGCCGCTTTGCACGTTTGCCATGGTCCTGCCTCTTATCAATTCTTCGCGACGGCGGGTTTGTCCGTCGTTGCCGCTGCCTGTTCGCGCCAACCGACCGCAAGGCCGTTGGAGTAACGCAAGTCGACGCGCGCGATATTCGTGATTTGTTCTTTCAGCGTTTTGTCGTAAATCGCGATGAAACGGCGCATTTTTTCGACGAGGTGGTCGCGTCCAAGCAACAATTCGATTCCCGGGCCAGCACTACCGGCGCCTGTCGTCAGGAACCAGCTGCCGCGCTCGCGCAGCTCCAGGCGCACGATGGAGAAGCCCAGCGGGCGCAACATCTGACTCAACACCTGATACTGCTGCATCACCTGCTGCTGGGCCCGCTGCGGGCCAAACAACTGGGGAAGATGTTCGTAATTGGACAGTTCACGCGGCGTGAAAGCCTGCCCCTGGTTATTCAACAGCGCTTCATCACCCCAACGGGCAACCGGCAACTGCTCCTCAAGACGAATCACAACCTGATCCGGCCATACACGACGAACTTCGGCGTGGGCGATCCAGGGCATCTGCTCAAGCTCGGTGCGCATGCCGGTCAGATCGATCTTGAAAAAGCTCGACGCCACATAAGGCGCAATCCGCTGTTGCACAGCCTGCTGGCTGATGTAACTCAAATCGCCCTGCACATTGATGCGGGTAATCGGACGGTCGGCGTACGGCAGCAGACGTTGCGCTGCCTCATAAGTGCCGAAGCCCAGAACCACCAGCAACACAGGCCAGAGCAAACGCTTCAGAAAACTGAAGTTGGCCTTGGGCAGGCGCGCCGACAAGGGCTCCTTGGCCACCATACGGCTGGCGCCGCGCGGCACCGGCTTGTTGCGGCCGGGAGCAGGTGGCTGAGGACGTGTCGACGCGCCGTACATGCCTTACCCTCTCGCCTGAACACTGTCGGCCAGAATCGCCAACACCAGTTGTTGAAAATCCAGACCTGCAGCACGCGCAGCCATTGGCACCAGACTGTGATCGGTCATGCCGGGCACGGTATTCACTTCCAGTAACCAGAACTTGCCTTGTGCGTCCTGCATGACATCCGTGCGCGCCCACCCTGCAATACCGATGGCGTCGCAAGCGCGTGCTGCAAGTTGTTTGAGTTCCTGTTCCTGCGCATCGCCAAGCCCGCAAGGGATCCGGTACTGAGTATCGGACGCCAGGTACTTGGCATCGTAATCATAAAAACTGTGAGGAGTGCCCAGGCCAATGGGAGGCAACACCTGGCCACGCAGAGACGCCACAGTGAACTCAGGTCCCTGAATCCACTGTTCGACTAATACTTGCGAATCGTAGGTACTGGCGGCTTTCCAGGCGGCGATCAATTCATCGACGCTGTTCACCTTTGCCATACCGATACTTGAACCTTCATGGGCCGGTTTGACGATCAAAGGGAAGCCCAGTTCCGTCGCTGCGCAAATACAATCGCTCTCGTTTCCAAGAACAGCATGCAAGGGCGTTGCAAGGCCGAGACTCTGCCAGACCTGCTTGGTGCGCAACTTGTCCATCGCCAGCGCGGAAGCCAGTACACCACTGCCGGTATAAGGGATTTCCAGGCATTCCAACAGGCCTTGCATGCTGCCGTCTTCGCCGCCTCGCCCGTGCAGAACAATGAAGGCACGGTCGATCTTTTCACTGACCAGTCGCTGCAGGAAGTCATCGCCCACATCAATGCCGAACGCATCCACGCCAGCATCGAGCAGTGCCTTGAGCACGGCATTACCCGAGTTCAGGGAGACTGCACGCTCGGCACTCTTGCCACCAAAGAGCACGGCGACACGGCCGAAGCTTTTCGGCTCGAGTGTCGAGCGCAGGGACGGCTGGGCGACGGCTGTCATTTCAGCTTCCCTTCGGTGGGGGCCACTTTGGCACCGGCGAACAGTGGGCTTTTCAGCAGCTGTGGCGCAAGACCAGCGATGTCGCCAGCGCCCTGACACAACAGGATGTCGCCGGCACGCAACAGCGGCTTGACCAGCGGCGCCAGCTCGACACCACGCTCGATGTAGATCGGGTCCAGCTGGCCACGCTGACGAATGCTGTGGCACAGGTTGCGGCTGTCCGCACCAGGAATCGGTTCTTCACCGGCCGGGTAGACTTCCATCAGCAGCAGCACATTGGCGTCTGCCAGCACCTGGACGAAATCGTCGTACAGGTCACGGGTGCGGCTGAAACGGTGTGGCTGGTAAACCATCACCAGACGACGGTCAGGCCAGCCGCCACGCACAGCGTTGATAACGGCAGCGACTTCGCGCGGATGGTGACCGTAGTCATCGACCAGCATCACGTTGCCGCCGTCAACCGGCAGCTCGCCGTAGACCTGGAAGCGCCGACCGACGCCCTGGAACCCGGAAAGGCCCTGAACGATGGCCTCGTCGCTGACGCCCTCGTCGGTGGCGATAGCGATGGTCGCCAGCGAGTTGAGTACGTTGTGATTGCCGGGCATGTTCACCGACACATCCAGCGGCTCGCGGTCGCGGCGCAGTACGGTGAAGAATGTCAGCATGCCGTCCTGACGCACATTGATTGCACGTATATCGGCAGACTCGCTGAAGCCATAGGTCAGCGTCGGACGCTTGACCAGCGGCAGAATTTCACGCACCACCGGATCGTCGATGCACATCACCGCCAGCCCGTAGAACGGCAGGTTGTGCAGGAACTCGACAAAGGTCTTCTTCAGTTTGTTGAAGTCGCCTTCGTAGGTCGCCATGTGATCGGCGTCGATATTGGTGACCACAGCGACCAGAGGCTGCAGGTGCAGGAAGCTGGCGTCGCTCTCATCGGCTTCGGCGATCAGGTAGCGGCTGGTGCCCAGCTGCGCATTGGTGCCCGCCGCGTTGAGACGGCCGCCAATCACGAAGGTCGGGTCCAGGCCGCCGGCAGCGAATACCGAAGCGATCAGGCTGGTGGTGGTGGTCTTGCCGTGCGTACCGGCAACAGCGATGCCGTGGCGATAACGCATCAGCTCGGCGAGCATCTCGGCACGCGGTACGACCGGAATGCGGCGCTCCAGCGCGGTGGCCACTTCCGGGTTGGAGGTGTTGACGGCACTGGACACTACCAGCACGTCGGCACCGATGGTGTTCTCGGCACGATGGCCGATAAAAATCTGTGCGCCGAACGATTCCAGGCGCTCGGTCACGGCCGAGCCCTTCAGGTCGGAGCCCGAGACTTCGTAACCCAGGTTCAACAACACCTCGGCGATCCCGCACATGCCGACACCGCCGATACCGACGAAGTGGACACGACGGATACGGCGCATTTCAGGTTGTGGCATGGCGCGTTGATTCTCAACCATGGGCCACCTCCACGCAGACGTTGACGACGGTGTTGGTTGCATCAGGCTTGGCCAGGCTACGTGCAGTGCGGGCCATGCTGTTCAATTGTTCGGGTTGCATCAAAACCTCTTTCAGGCGTGCTGCCATCTCGGCGGCGCCAGTTATCGCTTGCGGCATGACGAAGGCTGCGCCTTCGCGAGCCAGATAGTCAGCGTTACGTGACTGATGGTCATCAATCGCGTGGGGCAGCGGTATCAGCAACGACGGCAGACCGGCGGCGGCCAGTTCGCTGATGGTCAATGCGCCTGCGCGGCAGACCACCAGATCGGCCCAGCTATAGGCTTGGGCCATGTTCTGGATGAACGGCGCAACCTGCGCCTCGACGCCCACGTTGCGATAACGCTCGGCGGTGACTGCGTCGTGATTCTTGCCCGACTGATGAAACACTTCGGGCTGGATGTCCTGAGGCAACCGGGCCAGCGCCTCAGGCAGCAATTTGTTCAACGGCTCCGCGCCCAGGCTGCCGCCCAGTACCAGCAGACGAGCCTTGCGTCCGGCCAGCGCCTGACGCGGTGTTTCCAGAAACAGTTCGACACGCACCGGGTTGCCGGTGGTGCGGCGTTTGGACGAGGCCGCAAAGGTGTTCGGGAACGCCTCGCACACGCGGCTGGCGAACGACGCCAGGCTGCGATTGGCTGTACCGGCGACGGCATTCTGCTCGTGAATGATCAAAGGTACGCCTGCCAGCTTCGCCGCCAGACCGCCAGGGCCGGTGACGTAGCCACCGAAGCCAACCACGCAGACCGGCTTCACCTGACGCACAACCTTGCGCGCCTGCATCAGGGCCTTGAGCAACATGAAAGGCGCCTTGAGCAGCGACAGCCGGCCTTTGCCACGCAGCCCGGTGACATTGATCAGGTGCAACGTCAGACCGGCCTGCGGGACCAGTTCGTTTTCGATTCCGCGTGGAGTGCCCAGCCAGTGGACCTTGTAGCCACGTGCCTGAAACTCGCGCGCACAAGCCAGCGCCGGGAATACATGCCCGCCGGTGCCGCCAGCCATGATCAGCACATTAGCGTCCATGGGGCGTCTCCTCGGCGAAGTCGCTTTCCTTGAACTCGGCTTCTTCACTGCCCATGTTGTTGCGCGATTCCCACTCGATGCGCAGCAGCAGGCCAAGACTCGCGCAGCAGATCACCAGCGAGCTGCCGCCGTAGCTGAGGAATGGCAGAGTCAGACCCTTGGTCGGCAGCAGACCGACGTTCACACCGATGTTGATCAGGAACTGGCCGATCCACAGGAACGATAGACCGTAGGCCACATAGGCACCGAAGAACTGCTTGGCACGCTCGGCCCACATACCTATGTACATACCGCGAATACTGACAAACAGAAACAGTGCGACGGTGATCAGCGAACCCACCACGCCCAGCTCTTCTGCAAGCACCGAGAACACGAAGTCGGTGTGCGCTTCCGGCAGATAGAACTGCTTCTGCACGCTGTTGCCCAGCCCGACACCGAACCACTCGCCACGACCGAAGGCGATCAGCGCCTGGGTCAATTGATAACCGGAACCGAACTGGTCAGCCCACGGGTCGGTAAAGTTGGTAAGACGCGCCATCCGGTAGGGCTGGGCCTGGACCAGAACAACGACCGACGCCACAGCCAGAACCACCATCAGCGAGAAGCGGAACAGACCGACACCACCGAGAAACAGCATGGCTGCGGCCGAGCCCATCATTACCACGGTCGCACCGAAGTCAGGCTCCATGAGCAGCAGACCTGCCATCGGCAAAAGCACAATGAACGGCTTGAAAAAGCCCATCCAGCTTTCGCGAACTTCCTGCTGCTGACGAATCAGATAGCCCGCAAGAAAGATCACCACAAACACCTTGGCGATTTCCGACGGCTGCACGTTGAACGCGCCGAAGCCGATCCAGCGCATCGAACCGTTTACCTCGCGCCCGATTCCCGGCACCAGTACCAGCAGCAACAGGCCGAACGCGCCAAGCAGCATCATCCAGCCCAGGCGTTGCCAGGTGGCGACCGGAATCATCATGGTCACGCCGCAGGCACCCAGACCGATCAGCAGATAAACCAGGTGACGGGTCATCATGTACAGCGTGTTGCCCGACTGAACTGCAGCAACTTCCGACGAGGCGGAAGTAATCATTACCAGCCCAAGGCCCAGCAGCGCCAGGCAGCCGACCAGCATCGGGAAGTCGAGGTCAATGCCGCGCCCGCTGATCAGTGGCGATGGATAAGGCTTGATCACACCGAAGATCATGACAAGCACTCCACTGCCTGCGCGAACACACGTCCGCGCTCTTCATAATTCTTGAACATGTCCAGGCTGGCGCATGCAGGCGAAAGCAATACCGCATCGCCCCGCTGCGCCAGCTTTGCACTGTGCTCGACAGCAGCCTGGACGGTGTCGACACGCACCAGAGGAACGGCATCACCCAATGCCTGGGCAATCAGCTCGGCGTCGCGGCCCAGTAACACCGCAGCGCGGCAATGCTCAGCGACTGGCGCACGCAATGCGCTGAAGTCAGCGCCTTTGCCATCGCCGCCAGCGATCAGCACCAGCTTGCCGTCGATATCCGAACCCAGACCTTCGATGGCAGCCAGTGCGGCACCGACGTTGGTGGCCTTGGAGTCGTTGTAGTAATGAACGCCGCCATGCTCACGCAGCCACTGGCAGCGATGCTCCAGGCCGGTGAATTCGCGCAGGCTTGCAAGCATCGCATCGGACGGCAGGCCAACCGCATGCCCAAGCGCCAATGCAGCAAGGGCGTTGGCCTGATTGTGAGCACCACGAACTTTCAGCTCACGTACCGGCATCAGGTTTTCGAACTGGAACGCCAGGTATTTTTCGCCGTTTTCTTCACGCAGACCAAAGCCGTGGAAATCAGGCTTGTTGAGACCAAACGTCCAGCAAGGCAGGCCTTCACCGATCAGCGGACGTGACAGCGCATCCTGACGATTGACCACCACTTGCCGCGCGCCACGGAAAATCCGGTGCTTGGCCAGGTGATAAGCCGGCAGGCCGCTGTAGCGGTCCATATGGTCTTCGCTGATGTTCAGCACGGTTGCCACTTCAGCATTGAGCTGGTCGGTGGTTTCGAGCTGAAAGCTGGACAGCTCCATTACGTACAGTTCGACATCGTCGCTGAGCAGGTCCAGCGCCGGAGTACCGAGGTTGCCCCCGACCGCAACGCGTTTGCCTGCAGCGACGGCCATTTCACCCACCAGCGTTGTCACGGTGCTTTTCGCATTCGAACCGGTGATGGCGATGACCGGTGCCTTCGCGTAACGCGCGAACAGCTCGATGTCACCGGACAGCTTGACGCCACGCGCGTGCGCCTGCTGGAGGGCCGGTGTGGCCAGCGCCAGACCGGGGCTGACATACAACTCGTCGGCACGGCAGAGGAAATCCACGTCCAGCTCGCCACAACGCACTTCCACCTGCGGATAGTCACGACGCAAGGTCGCCAGCTCAGGAGGATTCTCCCGCGTGTCGGCCACGGCAAAGGACACGCCCCGGTTCGCCAGGAAGCGAACCAGGGACATGCCACTTTTGCCAAGCCCCACAACAATGCGGAAGCGGTCGGAGACGATCAGGGACACTCGTTCTACCTCAGTTTCAGTGTGGCAAGGCCAATGAGCACCAGAATCACGGTGATGATCCAGAAACGGACGATCACGCGTGGCTCGGGCCAGCCTTTGAGTTCAAAGTGGTGGTGAATCGGCGCCATGCGGAACACGCGGCGACCGGTGAGTTTGAAAGACGCAACCTGAATGACCACTGAAAGGGTTTCCATCACGAACACGCCGCCCATGATGAACAGGACAATTTCCTGACGCACGATCACAGCCATGGTGCCCAGCGCAGCGCCCAGCGCCAGCGCACCGACGTCACCCATGAACACCTGAGCCGGATAGGTGTTGAACCAGAGAAAACCCAGTCCCGCGCCAATCAGTGCACCAGAGAAGACAATCAGCTCACCTGCCCCCGGTACGTAGGGAATCAGCAGGTATTCAGCAAACTTCACGTTACCCGACAGGTAGCAAAATATGCCCAGCGCACCGCCCACCATCACCGTCGGCATGATCGCCAGACCGTCCAGGCCGTCAGTCAGGTTGACTGCGTTGCTGGAGCCGACGATCACGAAATAGGTCAGCACGATGAAACCGATACCCAACGGAATGCGCACATCCTTGAGCATCGGCACGATCAGCGTGGTTTCGGTAGCCGACGGTGCAGTCGTATAAAGGAAGATCGCTGCACAGAGGCCGAATACCGACTGCCAGAAATACTTCCAGCGGCTCGGCAGGCCACGCGAGTTCTTTTCGATCACTTTGCGGTAGTCATCGACCCAGCCGATGGCCCCGAACAGCAGTGTCACCAGCAACACAACCCAAACGTAACGATTGCTCAGGTCAGCCCACAACAGCGTACTGATGCCAATGGACGAGAGGATCAGCGCGCCGCCCATGGTCGGCGTACCCGATTTGGACAAGTGCGACTGCGGACCGTCGTTGCGGACAGACTGGCCGATCTGGCGCATCTGCAAGGTACGAATCATCCAGGGGCCCAGGCACAGCGACAGTGTCAGCGCAGTGAGCACACCAAGGATCCCGCGCAAGGACAGGTACTGAAAGACCGCGAAGCCTTTGTAGAACTGTTGTAAGAACTCGGCCAACAGCAGCAGCATTAATGTTTCTCCAGGCTAGAACCGCACAAGGCAGCCACGACGTTTTCCATCGCAGCGCTACGCGAGCCCTTGATCAGTAAAGTGGTATTAGGGTCCTGCTCGGCGCCCAGCGCCGCGATCAGCTCTGCCTGACTGGCAAAGTGGTACGCATGTTCACCAAAGGCGCTGACGGCATGAGTCATCAACGGGCCGACGGCATACAGCGCCGAGACCTTGCCAGCGGCATAGGCCCCTACGTCGCGATGGCCTTGTTCGGCCCACTCGCCCAGCTCGCCGATATCGCCCAGCACCAGCACGGTACGACCGGTAAAACCGGTAAGGATGTCGACGGCTGCGTTGATCGAGGCAGGGTTGGCGTTATAGGTGTCATCAATGACGCGCGTGCCGTTGCTGGCGATTTGCACAACCGCACGGCCCTTGACCGGCTGCACGTTGTTCAAGCCCGCGACAATGCCTTCCAGCGTCACGCCCAGTGCGCAGGCTGCAGCCGCGGCCGCCAGGGCGTTGGTCACGTTAAGCGCGCCCAACAGATTCAACTGAACCTGGGCGACGCCGAGCGGGCTGTTGATGGTGAAGCCCGGGCAGCCGCGGGCATCATTACTAAGGTCGCTGGCGTGCAGATCCGCCGCAGGGTCAGCCAGTGCGAAGGTCAGAATGTTGCGATTGCCGGCACGCTTGCGCCAGACAGGGAAAGCCTTGTCCTCCAGATTCAGCACCGCGGTGCCGCTGGCATTGAGTCCTTCCAGAATCTCGCCCTTGGCCTCGACAATTTTGTCCGGCCCGCCAAACTCGCCGACATGGGCGGTTCCAGCGTTGGTAATGATGGCAACGTGTGGCTTGGTCAGGCTCACGGTGAAGGCAATTTCGCCCACCCGCGATGCGCCCAGTTCGATGACCGCCGCACTGTGCTCGGGAGCCAGCTCCAGTAACGTCAATGGCACGCCCAGCTCGTTGTTCAGATTGCCACGAGTGGCCAGCACAGTGCCGCGCGTACGCAGGATGCTCGCGAGCATTTCCTTGACCGTGGTCTTGCCGCTGGAACCGGTCATCGCTGCAACCGGCTTGTCGATGAACGCATTGCGGTTCATTGCGCCCAATTGCGCGAGCGCCTTGCGGGTATCGAGCACGACCAGTTGCGGCAGGCTTGCGCCCTGCACTTCGCGCTCGACCAGAGCACCGACCGCACCTTTGGCAGCCACCTGCTCAAGGTACTCATGGCCGTCGAAGCGCGGCCCGGTCAGGGCCACGAACAGCTGGCCCGGCTGGATACCACGGCTGTCGGTGCTCACACCGTCAAAGCTGCAGTCGCCAGCGACCAGACGGGCGTCAAGTGGCACGACCAGTTCGCTGAATGTCATTGACTTAATCATTCGCAGGCCCCCACGCAGCAAGCGCCTTGGCAGCTTCTTGCAGGTCAGAGAACGGATGGCGCTGACCGTCGATCTCCTGATAATCCTCATGCCCTTTACCGGCCAGGACTACGACATCATCGGCATTGGCGCTGGCGATCAACTCGGCAATGGCCTGGCCGCGACCTTCGATGAAGCGCACCTTGTCAGCAGCAGCGAAGCCAGGGCGGATATCGTCAAAAATAATGGCTGGCGATTCGGAGCGCGGGTTGTCGTCGGTGACCCACACACCGTCGGCCAGGCGTTCGACCACTTCAGCCATCAGCGAACGCTTGCCGCGATCACGATCACCGCCGCAGCCGAACAGGCACAACAGGCGGCCTTTGGCGTGCGGGCGCAGTGCCTCGAGGACTTTTTCCAGCGCATCCGGAGTATGCGCGTAGTCGACGACCACCAGCGGCTTGTCGGCACCGCCCAGACGTTGCATGCGCCCGACCGGGCCTTCGAGTTTCGGCAACACCTTGAGAATTTCGTCCAGCGCGTAATCCAGGCCCAGCAAAGCGCCGACCGCAGACAGCACGTTGCTCAGGTTGAAGCGACCCAGCAGGCTGCTGCGCAGGAAGTGCTCGCCCTGAGGCGTGACCAGCGTAGCGCGCACGCCATCGTCATCGAATTTCGCATCGCGGCAATACAGGTAGGCCGAGCTGTCCAGCTGGCTATAGGTGATCAACCGCGACTCTTGCTTGATACCGGCCAGTTCACGACCGAAAGCATCATCCAGATTGATTACCCGGCATTTCAGGTTGGACCACGCAAACAGCTTGGCCTTGGCGGCAGCGTACGCTTCCATGGTGCCGTGATAATCCAGATGATCACGGGACAGATTGGTCAGCACCGCCACATCAAACGCCAGCGCCGTCGCCCGCCCTTGATCCAGCCCATGAGACGACACTTCCATTGCCACTGCGCGCGCACCGGCCTTTTTCAGGTCGGTCAGCGTCGCCTGAACGGCTATCGGGTCGGGCGTGGTATGACGGCCGCTTTGCAACGCGCCGTAGAAGCCTGTGCCCAGCGTGCCGACGATGCCGCAGTGCTGACCCAGTGCATCAAGCGCCTGGGCAACCAGTTGAGTGACGCTGGTCTTGCCGTTGGTGCCGGTAACGCCTACCAGATTCAGGCTGCGGCTCGGATCGCCGTAGAAGCGGCCGGCAATATCGGACAACTGCGCGGCGAGCCCCTTGACCGGGATCAGCGGCACGTCGGTGATCGGCAGAACGGTCGAGCCTTCTACTTCGTAAGCCACAGCCGCAGCGCCACGCTTGAGCGCGTCGGCAATATGCGCACGGCCATCGACCTTGATACCCGGCACGGCCAGAAACAGATCACCCGGACGGACATTGCGGCTGTCGAGAGTCAACTCGCGAATCAAGGGGTCGCGATCGGTGTGAGCGAAAATCTTGCTCAGATTAAAGGCCATCAACCACGCCCTCCTTTGGCTGCCGGTGCTGCATTGACTTGTTCCGGTGGGGCAAGGTTGTCAGGCGTGACGTTCATCAGACGCAACGTACCGGACATGACCTTGCTGAATACCGGAGCCGAAACCAGACCACCGTAGTAACCGCCCTTGCTCGGCTCGTCGATGACCACGACGATGGCATAACGTGGGTTACTCATCGGGCCGAAACCGGCGAACAGGGAACGATAGGAGTTCTCTGCGTAGCCCTTGGTGCCGATGGACGTCTTACGCGCCGTACCACTCTTGCCGCCGACGTGATAGGACGGCAC
This sequence comes from Pseudomonas sp. Pme6b, assembly GCF_058129925.1. Classification (NCBI taxonomy): domain Bacteria; kingdom Pseudomonadati; phylum Pseudomonadota; class Gammaproteobacteria; order Pseudomonadales; family Pseudomonadaceae; genus Pseudomonas; species Pseudomonas sp. Pme6b. The sequence continues at coordinate 1,436,882 of NZ_CM176704.1, read as the reverse complement.
ACGGGCGCGATACACACCGCGCGGGTCTTCGATAACCTGCTGCAACATGCCCTGCAAAGTCTTGGCGGTTTTCTCGGGAATGGCCTGGGTCGATTCCGGCTCTTTATCCGTTTTCAAAATGGTCAGTGGCACGATGCGGCCGTTATTGGCCAGCGCGCCATAGGCGTGTACCAATTGCAAAGCGGTAACTGACAGACCGTAGCCATAGGACAGCGTGGCGGTCTCGGCCTTGCGCCACTCGCGATAGTTGGGCAGGTTGCCAACGCGCTCGCCAGGGAAGCCGAGGCCGGTGTACTGACCAAAACCAACGCGTTGCATGGCACGGAAGATCGCTTCGCCGCCCACATCGAACGCGACCTTGCTCATGCCAACGTTACTGGAGTTGATCAGGATGCCGGTCAGATCGAGGATCGGGCCCTCGGTCTTGGTCACGTCACGAATCGTGTACTTACCGATCTGCAGTGTGCCTGGATAAACCTCGACCTTATCGGTGGGCTTCCAGCGGCCACTGTCCAGCGCTGCAGTCATGGAGATCGGTTTCATGGTCGAGCCCGGCTCGAACACGTCAATGATTGCCCGGTTGCGCATGGCAGCAGGCACCATAGTGCGGCGATTGTTCGGGTTATAGGTCGGCTGATTGACCATCGCCAGAACTTCACCGGTCTTGACGTCCATGATCACCATGCTGCCTGCCTTGGCCTCGTTTTCCACGATGGCGTTGCGCAGTTCACGGGTTGCCAGGTATTGCAGACGCAGGTCAATAGACAAAGCCAAGGTCTTTCCGGCCTTGGCATTCTTGCTCACCTGAACATCCTTGATCAGTCGGCCGCGCCGGTCCTTGATAACCTGACGCTTGCCGGGCACTCCCGCAAGCCAGTCGTCATAAGCCAACTCGACACCTTCGCGACCGTGGTCATCAAGGTCGGTAAAACCAACCATGTGCGCGGTAACATCCCCTGCCGGGTAGAAACGGCGGAATTCTTCGATGCCGTAAACGCCAGGGACTTTCAGATCCAGTGCTGCCTGGCCCTGCTCCGGCGTCATGCCACGAACAAGGTAGATAAATTCCTTGGTGGATTGCGATTCCAGGCGATCAGTCAACGCTTTCAGATCCTGCCCGGTAGCCGCTGCGAGCATCGGCCACTTGGACTTATCCTGCTGCATTTCGCGCGGGTTGGCCCACAGCGTCGTCACCGGAGTACTCACGGCAAGCGGCTCGCCGTTGCGGTCGGTGATCAGGCCACGGTGAGCCGGAATCGGGATATGCCGCAGGCTGCGGGCATCGCCCTGCTCCTTGAGAAAGGTGTGGTCGATAACCTGCAGGTCAACGATGCGCCAGCAAATGGCGAGCACAAGGGACACCAGCAGCCCCACGACCACGCGAAAACGCCACGGATAAAGCGCGCCTTCAAGTTTCATCATGGCGCCACCATCCGCACTTCGGCAGCGCTTGGAATGCGCATTTTCAGCTGTTCGGTGGCCAGATTCTCGATGCGGCTGTGTGCAGTCCAGGTGCTCTGCTCAAGGATCAGCCGGCCCCACTCTGCCTGCGCCTTGTCGCGCACGCTCATTTCCGAGTACAGCGAGTTGAGCAGTTGACGATTCCAATGTGCGCTATAGGAAACGCCAATCGCTGAAATCAGGACAGCAATGAACAGCAGCAGCATAATGAAGCTGCCGCCGGGCAAAGGTTTCAGAAACAGACGGCTCACCTGAGCTTCTCCGCTACGCGCATGACAGCGCTGCGCGAACGCGGGTTGGCTTTGGTTTCGGTATCCGAGGCGAATTGAGCCTTGCCGTGAATTTTGATTTTCGGTTCGAACGGTTTGAACTGGATCGGCAGATTGCGTGGCATGTTGTCGGCTTCGCCCTTGGCGAGCTTGCGCATGAACAATTTGACGATACGGTCTTCCAGCGAGTGAAAACTGATGACGACGAGGCGACCACCGACTTCAAGGGCATCCAGTGCGGCTTCAAGACCGGCTTCCAGATCACCCAGCTCGTTGTTCACGTGAATACGCAGCCCTTGAAAGGCTCGCGTTGCAGGATTCTTGCCCTTCTCCCAGGCAGGGTTGGCGACCTTGAGCACTTCTGCCAGATCAGCGGTACGCTCGAAAGGCTGGACTTCACGGCGCGCGACGACGGCATTAGCCATGCGCTTGGCAAACCGCTCTTCGCCGTATTCCTTGAATACGCGGGCAATTTCTTCAGCGGGTGCAGTCGCGATGAACTCGGCAGCGCTCACGCCACGGGTTGGGTCCATGCGCATGTCCAGCGGGCCGTCGTTCATGAAACTGAAGCCGCGCTCGGGGTCATCCAGCTGCGGGGACGAAACGCCCAGATCCAGCAGAATACCGCTGACCTTGCCCGCCAAACCGCGTTCCTGAGCCTCGGATCCCAATTCGGCAAAGCTGCGCTGCACAATGACAAAGCGGCCGTCTTCGGCCGCTAGCGCTTGCCCTGTGGCAATCGCTTGAGGGTCCTTGTCGAACCCAAGAAGCCGACCATCAGGGCCAAGCTGGCTCAATATCAGACGACTATGCCCGCCACGTCCGAACGTGCCGTCCAGATAGCAGCCATCGGCACGCACCGCGAGAGCCTCCACGGCTTCTTCAAGCAGCACGGTGATGTGGGTAAAGCCGCTGTTCATAGTCACAGGATCAAATCACGTAATTCGTCGGGCATAGCGCCAGGTTTTTGAATGGCAGCCAGGTCAGCATCAGCAAGAGCGTTCCAGGCGTCCTCGTCCCACAGTTGAAACTTGTTGAGCTGGCCCACCAGCATTACGCGCTTATCCAGCCTGGCGTATTCGCGCAAGCGTGGCGGCACCAGAAAACGCCCGCTGCCATCGAGTTCCAGATCGACAGCATTACCAATCAAAAGCCTTTGCAGACGACGGTTCTCTTCACGAAACGTCGCCAGATCACGAAGTTTTGCCTCTATCAGCTCCCATTCGGAAAGCGGGTACAGGCAAAGACAGGGATCAACGGCATCAATGGTCACGATAAGTTGCCCGGCACTACGCGAATCCAACTCGTCACGGTACCGGCTCGGCATAGCGAGACGGCCCTTGGCATCGAGATTGATCGCGTTGGCACCACGGAACACAGGCGCATTCTCCGAATTTTAGCTTTTTGCGCTGAAAAAACCCACTTCGTGCCACTTTCTGCCACTTGTGCACACTATAGGAACGCGCCCACCACACCGTCAAGGCACGGTCTTAAGGAAAACCCTTACATTTCGGAGATTTAGGAGAGGCATTGGGTATAAAAGGGTAATTTTACGAACGATCTGACAGATAAATCCCACACAACTCAAATCGTTGCGATTCAAAGTTAATGTGATTTATGAGCTGTAAGATTTTTTTGGTATTACGAGAGGGTTTTGCTGCTTGAAACGAAGGGTGAGAAATAAAGGTGGAGAGTCGATCTGTAAGCCGGGTTCTGTCGAGAACAGTCATTCCTCTACGACGGCCATCACTGGACGTCTTTAGCAACCTACCCGGTTCCAGCGCGGGCCACGCCTAGGAACCCTATTTGGTCTTGCTCCGAGTGGGGTTTACCTTGCCACGAACTGTTACCAGACGTGCGGTGCGCTCTTACCGCACCTTTTCACCCTTACCGGCACCGAAGTGCTTAGGCGGTTATTTTCTGTGGCACTTTCCGTAGGCTCACGCCTCCCAGGCGTTACCTGGCACTCCGCCCTATGGAGCCCGGACTTTCCTCCCCCCCCTGTTGCGGAACAACAAGAGGCAGCGACTGTCCAATCGACTCTCCGCCGCCAAGGTTAGCGGCACATGCCTTCAAGAACAAGCTTTAATAGCACGTGGGGCGCACTTGTCCCCGTTACCCCCCCCTTTAAAGGCAACCCATCATTCCTTCTGTTTCTCCAGTGCCACCTGATAAAGCAGGTTCTTGCGCACGCCGGTTATTTCGGCTGCCAAGGTTGCGGCGCGCTTGAGAGGCATCTCTGCAAGCAGTAAATCCAGTATGCGGCGCGCCTCCTCACCAATGACATCCTCGTCCTCGGGTGGCGTCCAGCCGGCTATCAGCACCACGCATTCGCCACGCTGCTGATTACTGTCAGCCTCGACAAAAGCCCGCAGCTCACCCAAAGGCAGACCCTTGAGCGTTTCAAAGGTTTTGGTTATTTCACGTGCCAGCAAGGCCTGACGGTCGGCACCGAAGACTTGCTCCATGTCTTGCAGACACTCAAGAATCCGGTGCGGCGCTTCATAATAAATAAGCGTGCGCGGCTCTTCCTTTACTCGCTCAAGCTTTGCCTTGCGCCCTGCAGCCTTGGCGGGAAGAAAGCCCTCGAAAATGAATCGGTCCGAAGGCAGCCCGGCCGCAGAAAGAGCGGCGATCAGGGCGCAAGCGCCCGGCACGGGCACAACCGGTACACCTACAGCACGCGCCTGACGTACAAGGTGATAACCGGGATCAGAAATCAGCGGCGTGCCCGCGTCGGAAATCAGCGCCACATCATCGCCAGCCAGCAGACGCGTTATGAACCGACTACCCTCATCACGTTCGTTATGCTCGTGACAGGCGGCCAACGGAGTGGATATCCCGAAGTGCTGCATCAGCCGTGCAGAATGGCGCGTGTCTTCAGCCGCAATCAGCGCGACTTCACGCAACACCTTCAATGCCCGCACGCTCATGTCGTCCAGATTGCCGATAGGAGTCGCCACTACATAAAGCGAGCCCGGAGTGGAATTCGAAACAACCGGAACAGTCAAAACGCAAACCTCACAGGTTAAAGCTGATACTTGGAAAGAATGCATTGTACAGGCTGAAGCACGGCCGAGCGGTTCGCGCATCAGGGATGCCGATAAAAAAGGAATAAATACATGATCAAGGCCGGACACAACACAACGCAGCCCCCTCGAATTGAACGATTTGGCCGCCAGATGCCCCTAACGCGACCAATATCACGGCTTTAAACACCTTCGACATCGCACCCCGGCCAGCGCTTGGGTACAATTCCCCGTTAATTCGCTCGAGTTTCAGGAACATACCAATGATCGCTTGTCTGCGGCTGCTCTCTGCCCTCTGCCTCGCTGCCCTTCTCGCAGCCTGTGCCAGCTCGCCCTCGTCCAGCCTTGGCGAGCTGCCTCAAACCCCTGACGCCAGCATCGAGCAGTTGCTTGATCAGGCCGCCACAGCCAAAACACCCGAGCAGGCTGCAACGCTGCGCTTGAGTGCAGCCGACCTGGCCGCCCGCCAGAATGACGCAGGACGCGCTGCGCAGATCCTCGGACAGGTGCAAATCGATCAACTCAAACCCGGACTGCAGGTTTTCGCCAGCACATTGTCCGCAGAGCTGGCGATGGGCCGCAATCAGCCCAAGGCAGCACTGACCGCACTGAACCACCCAAGCATGCAACGCCTGGGCGAACTGTCGGTCGAGCAGCAGGTTCGCACCCACATGGTCAAGGCGCGCGCCCTGGAGGCCGATGGCCAGGCCCTGGCGGCCGTCAATGAGCGAGTATTCGCCGGCCCTCTGCTGCAAGGCGCAGAGGCCAGCGCCAACAATGATGCAATCTGGACGCTGGTCTCCGCTCTGCCGGCCGAGCAGCTGCAAAGTACCGCCAGCGGCGATATGGGCGGCTGGCTGAATCTGGCCCGCTCGATCAAAGGCGCAGGCACACTTGAGCAGCAACAGGCGGCCATCGACAACTGGAAAGCCCAGAACCCGAAACACCCGGCAGCGCTGCAACTGCCTACCGCCCTCGCCCAACTGCGCGCCCTGACCAGCGAGCCGATTACCAAAATCGCTCTGCTGCTGCCGCAGGACGGTCAACTGGCCGCAGTTGCCAAAGCGTTGCGCGAAGGTTTCATGGCCGCGCACTTCCAGGCACAACAAGCAGGACAGAATCCACCCGCCATCCAGGTGTTCGACAGCTCGCGCGTTACCTCGATGGATGAGTTCTACCGTCAGGCCCAGGCCGCTGGCGTACAGCTGGTCGTAGGTCCGCTGGAAAAGAACCTCGTCAAACAACTGAACAGCCGCCAGCAGCTTCCGATCACTACCCTGGCGCTGAACTACAGCGACACCAGCAACGAAGGCCCCGCTCAGCTGTATCAGTTTGGTCTGGCTGCCGAAGACGAAGCCCGCGAAGTTGCCCGTCGCGCCTGGGCCGATGGCAAGCGCAGCGCCGTAGCAATGGTGCCGAAAGGCGAATGGGGCGACCGCGTACTGGATGCCTTCCGCAAGAGCTGGCAGGCCAAGGGCGGTACGCTGATCGCAGCCGAGCACGTTGACCAGCCCGTAGAACTGGCACAACAGGTCGCCGATCTGTTCCAGTTACGCAACAGTGAAGGCCGCGCCCAGCGCCTGCAGAGCACTGCCGGTACTCAGGTAGCCGCGCAGCCAAGCCGTCGCCAGGACATTGACTTCATGTTCCTCGCCGCGACGCCGCAACAAGCGCAGCAGATCAAGCCAACCATGGTTTTCCAGTACGCAGGCGATGTTCCGGTCTACGCCACCTCGCACCTGTTCACCAACAGCAACGATCATGCGCAGTACATGGACCTCAACGGTGTGCGCTTCTGCGAGACGCCGTGGCTGTTGAACGCTGAAGACCCACTGCGCCAGCAAGTCACCGCGCAATGGCCACAAGCTGCTGGCAGCCTTGGCCGCCTGTACGCAATGGGCATCGACGCCTACCGCCTGGCCCCACGCCTTGCGCAACTCAAGGCGATGCCTGACAGCCGTATCGATGGCCTGTCGGGCAGCCTGAGCATCAACCCTGGCCGTCGCGTCGAGCGCCAGCTGCCATGGGCGGAGTTCGTCGACGGCAAGATCCAACGCCTGCCGGACACAGCGCCTTGATGCCACGCAGCAGCCGCCAACAAGCAGGGCGCGAGGCTGAAGCCTTCGCCCTGCAGTTTTTGCAACAACAGGGGCTGCACCTGATTGAACAAAACTGGTTATGCAAACGCGGCGAGCTTGATCTAGTCATGCTTGACGGCGATACAGTAGTATTCGTCGAAGTTCGCTACCGGCGCCATTCAGGCTGGGGTGGAGCCACGGAAAGCGTTGATTTTCGCAAGCAGGCAAAACTTGTCACTGCCGCACAGCTTTTTCTGCAGCAAGCAACAGACTGGGCCAGTCACCCCTGCCGTTTCGACGTGATCGCCATTGAAGGCCAGCCTGGCAACGCTGCACCGCTGAACTGGATCAAGAGTGCTTTTGACAGCTGACCTTGCGCTCGAGCAAAGCAGCTCCGCCGTGCTGATGATCTGCAATAGCTTCTACGCTCACCGATTTCGCTATTTGTTTTGCCGGCTGCACACCTTGTGTGCCGGATAGCTCCCGGGAGAACCCGGCGCATCCGTCCCGCCGCCGTACGCTCTAATTAAGGTCACATTGATGGACATGCAATCCCGAATTCGCCGGCTGTTCCAGGCCAGCATCGAAACCAAGCAACAGTCGATGGAAGTCCTTGCACCCTATATCGAGCAAGCCAGTCAGGTCATGGTCAATGCCCTGCTCAACGAGGGCAAGATGCTCGCGTGTGGCAACGGCGGGTCGGCTGGCGATGCACAGCACTTTTCCTCGGAACTGCTCAACCGTTTCGAGCGCGAGCGGCCGAGCCTTCCAGCCATCGCCCTGACAACCGACAGCTCGACGATCACCTCGATCGCCAACGATTACAGCTACAACGAAATCTTTTCCAAGCAGATCCGCGCACTGGGCCAGCCAGGTGATGTGCTGCTGGCCATTTCCACCAGCGGTAACTCGGCAAATATTATTCAGGCCATCCAGGCCGCACATGATCGCGAAATGATTGTCGTAGCATTGACGGGACGCGACGGTGGCGGCATGGCTTCCCTGCTATTGCCCGAGGACGTGGAGATCCGCGTACCTGCCAATGTCACGGCACGCATACAAGAAGTCCATCTGCTGGCGATCCATTGCCTTTGCGATTTGATCGACAGCCAACTGTTCGGGAGTGAAGAATGACCCCTAATCGTCTCAGCCTATTGGTTCTGACACTGTGCCTGAGCGTCACCGGATGCAGCTCGGTGATCACGGCCACTCGCGACAAGCCGATCGAAGATGATCGCGGCACCCGCACCTTCGGCAGCAAGATCGATGACTCGCTGATCGAGACCAAGGCAGCCGTCAACATTTCCAAAGCCAACCCTGATCTCGCAGAAGGCTCGCACATCGTTGTGACCAGCTTCAACGGCATCGTGCTGCTGGCTGGCCAGACACCCCGCGCCGACCTCAAGGCAATTGCCGAACAGGCCGCCAGCTCGGTCCAGCGCGTCAAGAAGGTCAACAACGAGTTGCAGGTCATGGCGCCCTCTTCGCTGCTGGCGCGTAACAACGATGCCTGGCTGACCACCAAGATCAAGAGCCAGATGATTGCCGACGCATCCATCCCCGGCTCGCGCATCAAGGTGGTGACCGAGAACGGTATTGTGTTCCTGCTGGGTCTGGTGACTCAGGATGAAGCCAATCGCGCCACCAACCTGGTACAGGGCGTTTCCGGCGTGCAGAAGATCGTCAAACTGTTTGAGTACATCGACTGACGGGTAACTGGCAGGCGAAAAAAAGGCGATCCGGAGATCGCCTTTTTTATTGCGCATTTTTTACTTCACGACCTTCAGACTCGGCCGGCCACTCGGGCGCGGTGGCTCGCTGTCGGGCGGAGTATCATCTTCGATCTCGATTTCCTCACCATCGTCCATGGAAGGCTCCAGATCGAAAACCATACCCTGACCGTTCTCAAGGGCATAAATGCCCAGGATGGCAGCTACAGGCACATAAAGCGTGTGTGGCACACCGCCGAAGCGGCCTTCGAAGCTGACGGCCTCGTTATCCATATGCAGATGACGCACCGCACTTGGCGAAACATTCAGGACAATCTGCCCGTCATTGGCAAACCCTTGCGGGACCTGCACCGAGGGGTAATCCGCATTGACCAGCACGTGCGGGGTGCAATCGTTATCGACGATCCACTCATAGAGAGCGCGAACAAGATAAGGGCGACTGGAGTTCATTAACGGCTCCTTAAGCCTTAGCGCATTTCACGTTCGGCAGCAGACAGACTCGCCTGAAAAGCCTCACGCGCAAATTGGCGCTCCATATAATCAAGCAACGGCTTGGCAGGCCGCGGCAATTCAATACCCAAAATTGGCAAACGCCAGAGTATGGGGAGTAGACAGCAGTCAACAAGACTTAGCTCGTCGCTCATGAAAAAAGCTTTTTCCGCGAACAACGGTGAAACCCCGGTCAGACTTTCACGAAGCTCCTTGCGCGCCTGAACACGAGCAGGCTCTTTGCTGCGCGTATCAAGGATCAGGTCCACAAGGCCACACCAGTCTCGCTGGATGCGATGGATCAGCAGACGGCTGTTGGCGCGGGCCACGGGATAGACAGGCAGCAAGGGCGGATGCGGATAGCGCTCATCCAGGTATTCCATCACCACCGTCGACTCGTACAACGCCAGGTCACGATCAACAAGAGTCGGCAAGCTGCCATACGGATTTACTTCAATCAGCTGCGGCGGATGACGACCTGCCACAACCTCAATGATTTCGGCGCTGACACCCTTCTCGGCGAGCACAATACGCACACGATGAGAATAGTGGTCGGCGGGGTCGGAGTAGCAGGCCAACCGGTTGGTCACGCCCATGGCGATCCTCCTCGCTTGTTAAAATTTATCGGACAGACGAACGAATACGCCTTAAGGGCGCATCCGATAATGAACGCAACAGGACAGGTGTTCGTCGCGGGCCACAAGATAGCTCATTTACGCGATGTAAATTCTGTAATCTTCGCCGACAGGCTTATAAATCTCGCAATATCGACGTGACACGCCAAGCTTGAAAACACCTCGATCGCAAAAATCACACCCATAAAAAAACGCCCAGCCCCGCGAGGGGATGGACGTTCTTTCTTTGAACGAAGAACGAATTAACGCTTCGAGTACTGCGGACGCTTACGCGCTTTACGCAGACCGACTTTCTTACGTTCAACTTCACGAGCATCGCGAGTCACGAAGCCTGCTTTACGCAGAGCGCCACGCAGAGTCTCGTCGTATTGCATCAGAGCGCGAGTGATACCGTGGCGGATTGCGCCAGCCTGACCACTTACACCGCCACCGATAACGGTGACGTAGATGTCGAACTTTTCAACTGTCTCGGTCAGTTCCAGCGGCTGACGAACTACCATGCGGGCAGTTTCGCGGCCGAAGAAATTGTCCAGGGAGCGGTTGTTGATCGAGATGTTACCAGTACCCGGACGCAGGAAAACGCGAGCGGTTGCGGTCTTGCGACGGCCAGTGCCGTAATTTTGAGTCGCCGACATAATGAACTATTCCGTTAAAACTTCAGTTCTTGGGGCTGCTGAGCAGTATGAGGGTGTACAGCGCCCGCATAGACTTTCAGCTTACGATACATGTCGCGACCCAGCGGGTTCTTAGGCAGCATGCCTTTGACCGCGGTCTCGATCACGCGCTCAGGAGCTTTGGCGATCAGCTTTTCGAAGTTGATCGACTTGATCCCGCCCGGAAAACCGGAGTGTGAGTAGTAGATCTTGTCGGTAGTTTTGGCACCAGTAACGCGGATCTGCTCGGCATTGATCACGACGATGTAGTCGCCGGTATCAACGTGCGGAGTGTATTCCGGTTTGTGCTTGCCACGCAGACGGCTCGCGATTTCGGTGGCCAGACGACCCAGGGTCTGACCAGCAGCGTCGACGACGAACCAGTCGCGCTTAACTGTTTCCGGTTTAGCAGTAAAAGTTTTCATTCTTTATAGCCTCAGGGGCCGCCCTGAAAATTAGACGGCGGATCTTACTGAATAGTGCGTACTTTGACAAGTCAAAGGCAGCCGGAAACAGACGCTATCGGGGGCTCGGGTCAGCGCGTCCGTTATACGGCAAGATTCTTCGGCAGACGGCGCATCACTTCCACTGCAAAGAGCTGGCGGATTATACAGACTGTAAAAATAACCTCAACCGGATTTTTTGTTCACATTCTGTTTATTGCCTGCGAGGCGTGGATTGGCGGATATTTACCCGCTTAGCACAAAGCCATCATGCGCACCTCTCGCAGAGATCCTGGCATGAGGAGGCTGGACACACCCGACAAAAAATAAGACGATCCAGCCGTTGCTTGACCATTTACCCATAATAAGAATAACGATTATGCCGATCCAACACGCTACTCTGCTGCGCCGCGTAAGCATTCTGACCACCGACAAGATGTTTGCCTCGACGGTCATGCAGGCCAAAGACTTCTTCCACTTAGCCAGCCTGCGCTACAGCAAACAACTGGGCCAGGGCCTGGTGCCCGCTTTCGAAACCCGCCTCGTCAGCCCGGACGGACTCTCCGTCAGCAGCTTCAGCGACGTCACATTGCCAGTCGACGGCGTGCTGTGCCAAAGCGACATCATCGTTATCCCGGCCTTTTGGGATGATTTTGAAACCCTGTGCGAACGCTACCCGCAGATCCTGCCCTGGCTGCGTGAGCAACACGCCAACGGTGCCGTACTCTGCGCCGAAGCCACCGGGGTCTACTGGCTTGCCGAGGCAGGATTGCTCGACGGCAAGGAAGCGACTACCTACTGGCGCTTCTTCGGTGCATTTGCCGAACGCTACCCCAAGGTGCTGCTCAACCAGGAAAAGCACCTGACTGACGCCGATAACGTGTACTGCGCAGGGGGCACGACGTCAGCGTGCGACCTCTACATCTACCTGATCGAGCGGTTCTGCGGTGCCAACGTCGCGCAGGCCGTGGCCCGCGATATTCTTTACGAGGTACGCCGCACCTACTCACCGGGCCGCATAGGCTTTGGCGGGCAGAAACTGCATCAGGACGTGGTGATTCTGCAGATTCAGCACTGGCTGGAAGAGCACTTTGCCGACAAGTTCCGCTTTGAAGATGTGGCCCGAGAGCACGGTATGAGCATTCGCAATTTCATGCGCCGCTTTCAGACCGCAACCGGTGACAAGCCGCTGCATTACCTGCAACGGCTGCGGATCGAAACGGCAAAGGGATTGCTGTCAGGGTCTCGCAAAAGCATCAAGACCATCAGCTACGAGGTGGGCTATGACGACGCCAGCTTCTTCGCCCGGCTGTTTCGCCAACACACCGAGCTGTCACCCAACCAGTACCGGCAGCAGTTCGAGAGCCAGAAGGAAAAGCTGTGAGCTGCAGCATGGGCGAGCTTCAAGCGTGCAGCTTGAAACTTGCCGCTTGCAGTCGCTGCTAGGGCTTGTGCGCCCGCGAGAGGAATTCGTGGGATTGCATTTCCAGCAGACGGCTCAGGGTGCGTTGAAACTCGAACATCAACCGGCCACCGGTGTACAGGTCCTTCAACTCAACCTCGGCTGAAATGATCAGCTTGACGTTGCGATCGTAGAACTCGTCGACCATGTTGATAAAACGTCGGGCGATGTCATCGGTAGAAACGTCCATCTGCTCGACGCCACTGATCAGCACAGCATGAAAGATCTTGCCCAGCTCGATGTAGTCGTTCTGGCTGCGTGGCCCGTCGCACAGCTCGCGGAAGTCGAACCAGGCCACATCATCACAGGTACGCAGAGCACGGATCTCGCGGTTTTCGATCATCAACACATCGTTTTCGATGGTTTCGGCGCAATCCGGGGTCAGGGCCTTGAAGCTTTTGCGCAGGCTTTCCTGCGCAACTTCGTTAAGCGGGAAGTGAAACAGCTCAGCCTGTTCCAGGTGACGCAGACGGTAATCGACGCCGCTGTCGACGTTGACGATGTCGGTGTTCTGTTTGATCAGCGCAATTGCAGGCAGGAAACGCGCGCGTTGCAGGCCGTCCTTGTACAAACCGTCCGGAACGATATTGGAGGTTGCCACCAGCGTTACGCCATTTTTGAACAGTTCTTCCATCAGCGTGCCCAGAATCATGGCATCGGTGATGTCGGAAACAAAGAACTCGTCGAAACAGATAACCCGTGCCTCGTCGGAAAAACGCTTGGCGATGATCGTCAGCGGATTTCGCTCGCCCTTGAGGGTCTTCATCTCTTCGTGCACGCGCTTCATGAAGCGGTGGAAGTGCGTACGGACCTTGTCCTGAAACGGCAGCGCGTCAAAGAACGTGTCGACCAGGTAGGTCTTGCCACGGCCCACGCCACCCCAGAAGTACAACCCCTTGACCAGGGTCGGCTCTTTCTTGCCGAACAGCTTGCCGAACAGGCCGGGCTTGCTGTCGTGAGCGGCAACCAGATCGTCATACAGGCGCTGCAAATGGCGCACAGCGTTTTCCTGCGCGGCATCGTGAAAGAAGTCCGGGCGTTTCAGATCAGATTGATATCGTTCTAGGGGCGTCATAATTCGTTAGCAAGGCAACAAAAACGGGTCGTCACTGTAGCGACGACCCCGGGGATTGGCAATCAGTCCTGTTGAGGAGCAAGTGCCAGCTTAAGGGTTTGAATCGCGTTGTCGCGCGCAATGGCATCGGCGAACTCCGGGCTATCGGCTACACACTCGCCGTCCAGCCACAGCGTGAAACCATTGGCTTCACTGCGCAGATCCAGCTCACCGCCCTGCTGCAACTGCTTGCTGGCGATGCCGGCCGCCTTGCCGTCGGCAAAATTGCGCGACAACAGCAGCTGCTCGCCATCGGCGGCCAGCAGGCGGAAACGGAAGCTGCCGTCGTCTTCACGGAAACTGACGAAACGCGCGCCCTTGGTGGCCTTTTTCTTGCCGGTATCGGCGTTTTGCACCGTGGCGCGGAACGAGCGCAGGCCCACCGCCTCACGCAGTTCCTCCAGAAACGGCGTGGCAACCCGGCGTGCCTTCTGCGCGCCGGCGAGCAGGATATCTTCGAGATCGGCAGGACGCTCGATCAGCCTCAGATATTTTTCACGGGGCTCACTCAATTGCGCATCCAGCAAGGTGAACAGACGATTCTTCGCTTCGCCCCAGCCCAGCCCCTGCAATAGATCGGAACGGAATTCAGCGCACTGCTCTGCCGTCGAAAACGCTTGATACAGGGTGAACAGGTGCGAGGTGTCCGGATCCTTCGCTTCACCCGGCGCGCGCGAGTCGGTGACGATGCGCGATATGGCGCTTTTCATCTCCTTGGCGCTGCTGAACAACGGAATGGTGTTGTCGTAGCTTTTCGACATCTTGCGCCCGTCCAGACCGGGTAGCGTGGCGACGCTCTCTTCGATCAAGGCCTCGGGCATGACAAAGAATTCCTTGCCATTGCCAAACAGGTGGTTGAACCGCTGGCCGATGTCGCGGGCCATTTCAACGTGCTGGATCTGGTCGCGCCCCACAGGAACCTGATGCGCATTGAACATCAGAATGTCAGCGGCCATCAGTACCGGATAGCTGTACAGCCCCATGGTGATGCCCGCATCCGGGTCCTCGCCACCTTCGACGTTCTTGTCCACTGATGCCTTGTAGGCGTGCGCGCGGTTAAGCAGGCCCTTGGCCGCCACGCAGGTAAGCAGCCAGGTCAGTTCCGGGATCTCTGGAATGTCCGACTGGCGATAGAAGGTCACACGATCAACGTCCAGGCCAGCTGCCAGCCAGGTCGCAGCGATTTCCAGACGCGAGCGCTGAATGCGCAGCGGGTCATCGCATTTGATCAACGCGTGGTAGTCGGCCAGAAAGTAGAACGAGTCGAAATCGCTCTGACGGCTGGCGACAATGGCCGGGCGAATCGCGCCCGCGTAGTTACCCAGATGGGGAGTGCCGGTGGTCGTGATACCGGTCAGGATACGAGTGGTCATGGCAGGTCGCTTATCTAAAGGATGCAATACGGGCTGCAATCAGTTGGAAAGTCGCGGCAGAAGCAGATCTTTCAGATCGGTCAGCTTGCCGTGAAAAAAGTGTCCGCATTCTGCCACTTTCAGCAGCTCATGGGGGCGTTGCAGCGCGACCGACCACGCATAGACCGTTTCAGGATCGATCACTTCATCGTCTTCTGGCTGAATGATCGTCAGCGGACAACCTTGCGGCAAGACGCTTTGATCCTTGAGCCGCGAGGCCGCTGCAGCAATCAGAAACAAATGCGTCAGTTTTTCGCCCTGCCCTTCAAGGCGACCACCCAGGTTGGCGGCAACGTAGCCACCGAAAGAAAAACCGAACAGCGTCATGGGCAGATCAGGATGTTGCGCACGCAGCCACTTGGCGGCAGCCTGGGCATCATCGATCTCACCTGGCCCGGCGACCGACGTACCGGCACTGGCACCGACACCGCGATAATTGAAGCGTAAGGTGATCAGACCTTGATCCCTTGCGGTACGCTGCAACGTCGAGACGACTTTATTGAGCATCGTTCCGCCCTGTATCGGGTTAGGATGGCAGATCAGTGCAAGGCCTCGGGCGTCAGGTACATCCTGATACAGCGCTTCGAGCTGGCCTTCTGGGCCATCGATAAATAATGGGGTTTCACGCATGAGCAAAACAGAACTCCGTGACCTCGAAATGGGTCGACTCGTCTAGCTGATTGTCTGCGGCTTGCATATCAACGATACGTCGCGGGTATACAGCGCAGGTTCCAGCCGTTAACGTAAAGCAAAGCCGTTTATAGAGGAAGGACTCGTGGAACACTCGCTCTTAGTCTGGTTGTTGCCGACGCTCGCCCTGGTGGCCGGTGTCGTCATTGGTTTTCTGGTAGCACGCCTGCTGCCCAACACCGTTCCGAACAGCACCCAGCGCCAGCTGGATGACATTCAGGAGCGTTTCGACACCTATCAGAACGAGGTAGTCACGCACTTCAACAGCACGGCCAATCTGGTACAGAAGCTTTCGCAGAGCTATCAGGATGTTCAGGAACACCTTGCCGAGGGCGCCAACCGTCTGGCTCTCGACGAGCTGACCCGCCAACGCTTGCTGGCCGCCCTGCACCCTGAGGCCAATCATGCGCACCGCGATCATCGCGACCGCCTGACCCCTCCGCGCGACACCGAGACACCCAAGGACTACGCCCCCAAGTCGCCCAACACGCCTGGAATGCTGGATGAGCATTACGGCCTGAAAAGGTAAGGATTCACAGCCACACAAAAGCCCGCTACAGAGAACATCTGCAGCGGGCTTTTTTGTGCCCTACCCCTTCGCGAGCAATGCGGATTGCCACGCCGGTCGCTCCCACAAGATCGTGCGTGCGCACCATTGTGGGAGCGAGCTTGCTCGCGAAGAGGCCAATGCAGGCGCTGAAAACCATTGGGCTTTCACGCCTGCATGCGTATCAGATCACGCTGCGGCTGCGCAGCAGATCCAGCACCTGTTTAACGCTTTCTTCCAGGTTGAGTGTCTGCGTATCGATCACCAGATCGGCATTCAGCGGCACGTCATACGGAAAGGACTCGCCAGGAATGTTGTCGCCATCAGCGGCATACAGGCCTTGCGGGTCACGCTCGCGGCAGACTGCTGGCGACGCCTGAACATAGACGGTCAGCAGACGATCCTTGCCGATCAGCGCCTTGGCGCGCTCACGGCCCTCGGCATCCGGCGCCACAAAGGCAGCCAGGGTCAGCAGGCCCGCTTCGTTGAACTGGCGCGCCACGTGGGCGGCACGGCTCCAGTTCTCGGTACGCCCGGCACGGTCCTGTGGCAAGCCCTTGTTCAGGTCATGACGCAGGTTCTGACCGTCCAGCACATAGACCGCACGGCCCATGTCGAACAACTTACGCTCGACCGCATACGCCAACGTACTTTTGCCTGCGCCGGACAGGCCGCTGAACAATACGGTAGCCGGCTGCTGGCCGAAACGCTGCGCACGCTCTTCAGTCGAGACGTGGGCCAGCTCGCCATGATGCTGCGAGCCACCGCCTGAAACCGGCTTGGCAATGATCATGCCCGCTGCCACAGTGCCATTGGTCAGACGATCGATGACGATGAACGAGCCAGTGGTGGGGTTTCTGTCATAGCCGTCCAGCGCGATGGGCGCATCGAGGCTGACTTTGACGCGTCCGATCTCGTTCAACTGCAACGAGCTGGCAGGGCCTTCCTGCAGCGTGTTCACATCGACCCGATGAGTAATGCTGGCAATAGAGCCAGGCACATAGCTGGTAGCGCGCTTGATGTCGTACTTCTTGCCCGGCAGCATGGGCTCTTCGGCCATCCACACCAGCATCGCGTCGAACGCATCGCTGACCTGTGGGACGTTGTCGGCATGCACCAGCAGATCACCGCGGGAAATGTCGATCTCGTCTTCCATGGTCAGCGTCACGGCCTGCCCCGGACCGGCCTGCTCCAGCTCGCCTTCAAAAGTGACGATGGACTTCACACGGCTGCTCTTGCCCGACGGCAGCACGACGATCTCGTCGCCCTTGTGCACGATACCGCTGGCCAGCGTACCGGCGAAACCGCGGAAGTTCAGGTTTGGACGGTTGACGTACTGCACCGGGAAACGCAGGTCCGCATAGTTGCGGTCGCTGGCGATTTCGACGGTCTCGAGAATTTCCATCAGCGACTGGCCGGTGTACCAGGGCGAACGCTCGCTCTTGTTCACCACGTTGTCGCCCTTGAGCGCTGACATTGGAACAAACGCCATGGTGGTCGGCTTGAACGCGATACCCTCGGCGAACTTCAGGTAATCGGCCTTGATCGACTCGAACACGCCCTCATCGAAGCCGTTGAGGTCCATCTTGTTGATGGCGACGACGATGTGCTTGATACCCAGCAGAGAGGCGATATAGCTGTGACGACGGGTCTGGGTCTGCACGCCATAGCGCGCGTCCACCAGAATGATCGCCAGGTCACAGGTCGAAGCGCCGGTGGCCATGTTACGGGTGTACTGCTCATGGCCCGGTGTATCGGCAATGATGAACTTTCGCTTGGCCGTGGAGAAATAGCGATAGGCAACATCGATAGTGATGCCCTGCTCCCGCTCGGCCTGCAGACCATCCACCAGCAACGCCAGATCGACGTCATCGCCAGTGGTGCCGGACTTCTTCGAGTCCCGGGTGATGGCTTCAAGGTGATCTTCATAGATCATCTTCGAGTCATGCAGCAGACGCCCGATCAGCGTGCTCTTGCCGTCATCGACGTTGCCACAGGTAAGAAAGCGCAGCATTTCCTTGCGTTCGTGCTGGCCCAGGTAGGCGAGGATGTCCTCGCTGATCAAATCAGATTGATGCGACATGTGACACCCCTTAGAAATAACCCTGACGTTTCTTTTCTTCCATCGAGCCAGCGCCGTCATGGTCAATGACCCGGCCCTGGCGCTCGGAAGTTCGCGTCAGCAACATTTCCTGAATGATGTCGGTCAGGCTGGTCGCTTCGGACTCGACAGCACCGGTCAGCGGGTAGCAGCCGAGGGTGCGGAAACGGACCTTTTTCTTGACGATGCGCGACTTCTCTTCATCGGTGAGATGCTCGAGGATGCGCTCGTCGTCGATCATGATCAGCGTACCGTTCTTCTCGATCACGTCGCGCTCGGCGGCGAAGTACAGCGGCACGATAGGGATGCCTTCAAGGTAGATGTACTGCCAGATGTCCAGCTCGGTCCAGTTGGAGAGCGGGAACACCCGGATAGACTCGCCTTTGTTGACGTTGCCGTTATAGACATTCCACAGCTCGGGGCGCTGGTTTTTAGGGTCCCAGCGATGTTTGCTGTCGCGGAACGAATAGACGCGTTCCTTGGCCCGGGACTTTTCTTCGTCGCGCCGGGCACCGCCGAAAGCGGCATCGAAACCATGCTTGTCGAGCGCCTGCTTCAGGCCCTCGGTCTTCATGATGTCGGTATGTTTGGCGCTTCCGTGGGTGAAGGGGTTGATGCCCTGCGCCACACCATCGGGGTTGATGTGAGTGATCAGGTCCAGGCCCATTTCCTCGACCATCTTGTCGCGAAAACGATACATCTCCTGGAATTTCCAGCGAGTATCGACGTGCATGACCGGGAATGGCAATTTACCGGGGAAGAATGCCTTGCGCGCCAGGTGCAGCATCACGGCCGAATCCTTGCCGATCGAGTACAGCATCACCGGGTTATCGAACTCGGCGGCGACCTCGCGGATAATGTGGATGCTTTCCGCCTCCAGCTGTTTCAGATGCGTCAGTTTGTCAACCATGGCTACTCACGGATTGCGTTCGTTATGGACCGGGAAACCCCGGGGCGGCCTGCGGGCCGTATTCGAGCCGAGCACTTTAACATGCGTGATATCGCTAATCAGCGATGCAGCTAGATCGAAACGATCTATGCATATGCCCTGCTGTTTGATCGTTCAAATCGGGTTCGGGCAGTCGATGAAGATATGCTCGAGTGCAAAGCGTCGGGCCAGGTAGTCACCCAGGGCCTGAACGCCATATCGCTCGGTGGCGTGATGACCGGCCGCGATGAAGCTGATGTCGTTCTCCCGTGCGCTGTGGAATGTCTGCTCCGACGCTTCGCCACTCAGGAACAGATCGACGCCTTCCAGCACTGCCTGATCAATGTAGTTCTGACCACCGCCCGTGCACCAGCCGACACGGCGAATCATCTGACTGCCTTCGATAAGCAATGGCTCACGCCCCAGCGCATCCTGCACGCGACGGGCAAAATCCCGCGGCGTCATGGGTTCGGACAACGAACCGATCAAGCCGACCACTCGCGAATTTTCGGGGTCCAGCGGGCCTTCGACAGTGATGTCCAACTGACGTGCCAGCTGCACGTTATTGCCCACTTCAGGGTGCACGTCCAGCGGCAGGTGGTAGGCAAGCAGGCTGATGTCGTGCTTGAGCAGAGTTTTCAGGCGACGCTGCTTCATGCCGACAACACAGGGGTTTTCGCCTTTCCAGAAATAACCGTGATGGACCAGAATCAGATCAGCCTGAGCCTCTACGGCAGCGTCCAGCAATGCCTGGCTGGCCGTCACGCCGCTGACGATGCGCATCACTTGAGGCCGACCCTCGACCTGAAGGCCATTAGGGCAATAATCCTGAATCCGGGCACTGTTCAGATAGCGGTCGGCTTCTTCGACCAGGGTGCTCAGGGCAACAGCCATAAAAGACTCCTAAATATGCAGTTCAGAGCTGCGTTGTACTCGTATAATGCCCGCCATTATGGCGCACCCGTGGCAAAACTTTCTGCGCCTGCAACCATCAGGACTTGTTAAATGTTCAAGGCACTGCGTTTTTTCGGCTGGCCATTGCTGGCTGGCGTGCTTATCGCCATGCTGATTATTCAGCGCTATCCGCAGTGGGTCGGCCTGCCGAGCCTGGATGTCAATCTGCAACAGGCTCCGCAGACCACCAACGTCATGCAAGGTCCGTCGTCCTATGCCGATGCGGTCATTGCCGCAGCGCCCGCGGTGGTCAACCTCTACACCACCAAGATGGTCAACAAGGGCAACAACCCGCTTTTCGAAGACCCGCAGTTCCGGCGCTTCTTCGGCGACAACACGCCCAAGCAGAAGCGCATGGAGTCGAGCCTTGGCTCTGGCGTCATGATGAGCCCCGAAGGCTACATACTGACCAATAACCACGTCACCACAGGCGCGGACCAGATCGTGGTGGCGCTAAAAGACGGCCGCGAAACCATTGCCCGGGTCATCGGCAATGACCCGGAAACCGACCTGGCGGTGCTCAAGATCGATTTGAAAAACCTGCCCGCGATTACCATCGCGCGCTCTGACAGCATTCGCATCGGCGACGTTGCACTGGCGATCGGCAACCCGTTCGGGGTCGGTCAGACCGTGACCATGGGGATCATCAGTGCCACCGGGCGCAATCAATTGGGCCTCAACACTTATGAAGACTTCATTCAGACCGATGCGGCCATCAACCCGGGTAACTCGGGCGGTGCGCTGGTAGACGCCAGCGGCAATCTGATCGGTATCAATACCGCGATTTTTTCCAAGTCCGGCGGCTCCCAGGGCATCGGCTTCGCTATTCCGACCAAATTGGCAATGGATGTCATGAAGTCGATCATCGAGCACGGTCAGGTCATTCGTGGCTGGCTGGGCATCGAAGTTCAACCGCTGACCCAGGAACTGGCCGAATCCTTCGGGCTGAAGGATCGTCCAGGTATCGTTGTGGCCGGCATCTTCCGCGACGGACCGGCGCAGAAAGCCGGCCTGCAACTGGGCGACGTGATCCTGAGCATCAATGGCGAACCTGCCGGCGACGGTCGTCGCTCGATGAACCAGGTGGCGCGCACCAAACCCAAGGACAAGATTGCTATCGACGTGATGCGCAACGGCAAGGAGATGCGCCTGAGCGCCGAGGTCGGCCTGCGCCCACCACCCGCCCCGACACCCGCCGCAGCGCCGGAGTGATGCGCCATTACCTGAAAGTGCGGTACAGCACAGATCTGTGACGCCGGGAATAAAGGGCATCCGGGCTTCTGCCCGAAGGGCGTGGGGGGGCGAGCTTGCTCGCGAAGAAAGTGTTTCAATCGATGCATTTTCGGCGCTAGTGCAGGCCCTTTCGCGAGCAAGCTCGCTCCCACAGATCCGAGTGTTTTCAAACCATGCGAGACACTCACACAGGTCCTGGGTGTTTTCAAGCCATGTGAAACACTTACACAGGTCAGGGGTGTTTCAAGCCATGTGGATGCTCTGCGGCAGCGATGATCTGGTGGGAGCGAGCTTGCTCGCGAAGAAAGTGTTTCAATCGATGCATTTTCGGCGCTAGTGCAGGCCCTTTCGCGAGCAAGCTCGCTCCCACAGATCCGGAGTGTTTTCAAACCATGCGAGACACTCACACAGGTCCTGGGTGTTTTCAAGCCATGTGAAACACTTACACGGGTCAGGGGTGTTTCAAGCCATGTGGATGCTCTGCGGCAGCGATGATCTGGTGGGAGCGAGCTTGCTCGCGAATACGGTGTTTCAGTCGATGCATTTTCGGCGCTTGTGCAGGCCCTTTCGCGAGCAAGCTCGCTCCCACAGATCCGGAGTGTTTTCAAACCATGCGAGACACTCACACAGGTCCTGGGTGTTTTCAAGCCATGTGAAACACTTACACAGGTCAGGGGTGTTTCAAGCCATGTGGATGCTCTGCGGCAGCGATGATCTTGTGGGAGCGAGCTTGCTCGCGAATACGGTGTTTCAGTCGATGCATTTTCGGCGCTTGTGCAGGCCCTTTCGCGAGCAAGCTCGCTCCCACAGATCCGGAGTGTTTTCAAACCATGCGAGACACTCACACAGGTCCTGGGTGTTTTCAAGCCATGTGAAACACTTACACAGGTCAGGGGTGTTTCAAGCCATGTGGATGCTCTGCGGCAGCGATGATCTTGTGGGAGCGAGCTTGCTCGCGAAGGCGGATTACCTGATCAATGGAGTTTCAGCGGCTGCACGGGCTTCTTCGCGAGCAAGCTCGCTCCCGCAGACCCGGAATGTTTTCGAGCCATTTGGATTACTCACATAGGTCGGCGGTGTTTCCAGGCCATGCGGATGCTCTGCGGCATCGATGATCCTGTGGCAGCGCAAGGTCAGCCCGTTTTCGGGCTGACCGATCCGCGTCTCAGATATCGCTCAACCCTTCCAGCAACGCCTGATGCTGCTCTGGCGTGCCGATGCTGATGCGCAGGAACTGGGCGATTCGCTGCTGTTTGAAGTGGCGAACGATGACGCCCTGCTCGCGCAGTTTCGCAGCCAGGGCTGCAGCATCGTGTTGCGGGTGGCGGGCGAAGATGAAGTTGGCTGCCGATGGCAGCACTTCAAAGCCTTTGCCCTGCAACTGTTCGACCAGCGCCTCGCGGCTTTCGATGACCTTGTTGCGCGTCGACTCGAAGTGCTCGCGATCCTCGAAAGCTGCCGCACCACCCACATTGGCCATACGGTCCAGCGGATAGGAGTTGAAGCTGTTCTTGACCCTCTCCAGCGCTTCGATCAGATCAGGATGCCCCACCGCCAGGCCGACACGCAGACCGGCCAGCGAGCGCGACTTTGACAAGGTCTGAGTGACCAGCAGGTTCGGGTAGCGATCAACCAGCGTGATCGCGGTCTCGCCACCAAAGTCGATGTACGCTTCGTCAACGACGACCACTGAATCCGGGCTGGCCTTGATAATCTGCTCGACCTTGTCCAGACCGAGCAGGCAACCGGTCGGTGCATTCGGGTTAGGGAAAATGATCCCGGCATTGGGTCTGGCGTAGTCTTCGGCACGAATCTGGAACTGATCGTCCAGCGCGATCAGTTCGTAATCGATCCCGTACAGACCGCAGTAGACCGGATAGAAGCTGTAGCTGATGTCCGGAAACAGCAGCGGAGCATCGTGCTGAAACAAAGCGTGGAAAATGTGCGCCAGCACTTCATCCGAGCCATTGCCCAGGAACACCTGATTGGGCTGCACCTTGTAGTAATCGGCGACAGCGTGCTTGAGCAGGTCGCTGTTGGGGTCCGGGTACAGACGCAAGTCGTCGGTCAGCGCGGCACGCATGGCCTCGACAGCCTTGGGCGACGGGCCATACGGGTTTTCATTGGTATTGAGCTTGACCAGCCGGGTCAACTTCGGCTGCTCGCCCGGCACATAAGGCACCAGATCGCTGACGAAAGGACTCCAGAATTTGCTCATTATTTGCCGTCCTCTGTATTGCCTGCTTTCCAGTCGGGATCAGTAATTCGATATTCAGCACTGCGGGCATGGCCGCTAAGGGATTCGCCACGAGCCAGCACCGACGCTGTCTTACCCAGCTCGGACGCACCCTGCGGCGAGCAGTAGATGATAGACGAGCGCTTCTGAAAATCGTACACGCCCAGCGGCGAGGAAAAACGTGCCGTGCCGGAGGTCGGCAGTACGTGGTTGGGACCTGCGCAATAGTCGCCCAGTGCTTCGGAGGTGTGGCGCCCCATGAAGATCGCACCCGCATGGCGGATCTGTGGCAGCCAGGCTTCCGGATCGGCGACGGACAATTCAAGGTGCTCAGGCGCAATGCGATTGGCAACTTCGATGGCTTGCGCCATGTCTGCCACTTTTATCAATGCGCCGCGACCGTTGATCGACGTTTCGACGATAGCCGCGCGCTCCATGGTTGGCAGCAGACGCGTGATACTGGCGGCAACCTTGTCGAGAAAATCGGCATCCGGGCTGACCAGAATGGCCTGGGCATCTTCATCGTGCTCGGCCTGGGAGAACAGGTCCATGGCAATCCAGTCAGGATCGGTCTGGCCGTCACACGCCACAAGAATCTCGGAAGGACCGGCGATCATGTCGATCCCGACCTGACCGAATACGTGGCGCTTGGCGGTGGCCACATAAATATTCCCGGGGCCGACAACCTTATCGACCTTTGGCACGCTTTCAGTGCCGTAGGCCAGCGCTGCCACAGCTTGCGCACCGCCGATGGTGAACACCCGGTCGACACCCGCAATACAGGCAGCGGCCAGCACCAGTTCGTTGATTTCACCACGCGGTGTCGGCACGACCATGACCACCTCGGTCACGCCCGCCACTTTGGCCGGAATGGCATTCATCAATACCGAAGACGGGTACGAGGCTTTGCCACCGGGCACATACAGGCCTGCGCGGTCCAGCGGCGTAACCTTCTGGCCCAGCACCGTGCCATCGGCCTCGGTATAGCTCCAGGAATCCTGTTTCTGTTTCTCGTGGTAGCTGCGCACACGCTCGGCGGCTTTTTCCAGCGCCTCGCGCTGGACCGGCGTGATGCGGGTCAATGCCAGTTCCAAGCGCTCGCGAGGCAGAATCAGGTCGGCCATCGACGCGACCTGCAGCCCGTCAAACTTCTGGGTGAACTCGACCAACGCCTCGTCGCCGCGCTCACGTACCGCCTTGATGATGTCGAGCACGCGCTGGTTGACCGAGTCGTCAGACACGCTTTCCCAGCTCAGCAGGTGATCCAGATGTCGTGCGAAATCCGGGTCAGCAGCGTCGAGTCGGCGAATTGCAGTGGGCGTGGTCATAGCGGGGGCCTCAATAATTGGCGGATGCTCAGGAGCCTAAAGCTACCAAGCTATCCGCGCAGGCACCTGAGAAATTTGGCTATGACACGGATAGCTGGACGCAACTCAACGTTGCGTGAATGAATCAGCTACGGTGTCGCGACTCCACTGCCTTGCGCAGGGTGTCGATGAGGGCCTGAATGCGTGCGTGCTGCATCTTCATGGAAGCCTTGTTGACTACCAGACGCGAGCTGATGGTAGCGATCAGTTCCTGAGGCTCAAGGCCATTGGCTCGCAAGGTATTACCGGTGTCGACTACGTCGATGATCTTGTCTGCCAGACCGATCAGCGGTGCCAGCTCCATGGAACCGTACAGCTTGATGATATCGACCTGACGACCCTGTTCGGCGTAGTAACGCTTGGCAACGTTGACGAACTTGGTCGCCACGCGCAGACGGCCCTTGGGCTCGACCGCACCGATGGCACCGGCAGTCATCAGCTTGCACTTGGCAATCTGCAGGTCCAGAGGCTCGTAAAGGCCCTGGCCGGTATATTCCATCAACACATCCTTGCCCGCGACGCCCAGATCGGCGGCACCATGCTCGACATAGGTCGGCACATCGGTGGCACGCACGATCAGCAGGCGCACATCGGCCTGAGTCGTGGGGATGATGAGCTTGCGGCTCTTGTCCGGATTCTCGGTCGGCACGATGCCCGCTTCAGCGAGAAGCGGCAGGGTGTCGTCAAGAATGCGGCCCTTGGACAGTGCGATGGTCAACATGGGAAACGTAAGTCCTTATCAGGAAACTTTTGTCACGACGCAAGCGGCGCATGACAACCCTCAAGCGTGTTCGGCCTGAAGTGAAACGAATCAGAAATCACACCCGCGACAGAACAGGCGGCCCCGATGCCAGTGGCATCAGGGCCACGCGCTACTAGCCCGGAACGCGGCGGATCTTGGCGCCCAGCATTTGCAGCTTCTCTTCGATGCACTCGTAACCACGATCGATGTGGTAGATGCGGTCGATCAGCGTGTCGCCCTGGGCAACCAGCGCAGAGATCACCAGACTGGCCGATGCACGCAGGTCGGTCGCCATGACTGGCGCGCCCTTGAGCACTTCGGTGCCGGTGACAATGGCAGTGTTGCCTTCAACCTGGATCTGAGCGCCCATGCGGTGCATTTCATACACGTGCATGAAGCGGTTTTCAAAGATGGTCTCGATGACCGCACCCGTACCTTCGGCAATCGCATTGAGCGAGATGAACTGCGCCTGCATGTCGGTCGGAAACGCAGGATACGGCGCGGTACGCACGTTGACAGCCTTTGGACGCTTGCCGTGCATGTTCAGCTCGATCCAGTCTTCACCGGTCGTGACTTCGGCACCGGCTTCCTGAAGCTTGAGCAGCACCGCTTCAAGGATGGTCGGATCAGTGTCCTTGACCTTGACGCGACCACCGGTAACGGCAGCGGCTACCAGATAGGTGCCGGTCTCGATACGGTCAGGCATGACCTTGTAGGTGGCCGGGCCCAGACGCTTGACGCCATCGATAGTGATGGTGTCGGTGCCTGCGCCGTGAATTTTTGCGCCCATCGCGATCAGGAAGTTGGCCAGATCGACAACCTCGGGCTCGCGAGCAGCGTTCTGCAGAACGCTGCGGCCGTTGGCGAGGCTGGCGGCCATCATGATGTTTTCAGTACCGGTCACACTCACGGTATCGAAGAAGAAGTTGGCACCACGCAGGCCACCCTCGGGTGCCTTGGCCTTGATGTAGCCACCCTCGACATCGATGATCGCGCCCATGGCCTCAAGACCGCGGATATGCAGATCAACCGGACGCGAACCAATGGCGCAGCCGCCTGGCAGCGCCACTTCGGCCTCGCCGAAGCGAGCGACCATCGGGCCCAATACCAGAATCGACGCACGCATGGTTTTCACCAGTTCGTACGGGGCGACCAGAGTCTTGATGGTGCGCGGGTCGATCTCGACGCTGAGCTTTTCATCGATCACAGGCTCGATGCCCATGCGACCGAACAGCTCGATCATGGTGGTGATGTCGTGCAGGTGGGGCAGGTTCTGAACAGTAACCGGCCCGTCAGCCAGCAATGTGGCGGCAAGGATCGGCAAGGCAGAGTTCTTTGCCCCGGAGATGCGAATTTCGCCATCAAGACGAACGCCGCCGGTAATAATCAATTTATCCATTAGAGTCTCGACACCAATTGGCTCAGGAACGCTCGGCCCATGCAGCGCGGCTGAAAAATTTCATGGTCACCGCGTGGATGCTGCCATCGGCAATCCAGGGGTTCAGATGGGTATAAATCTGTTGCTGACGCTTGACCGGACTCAGGCCGGCCAACTCGTCGCTGATAATATTCAGCTGGAAGTTGCAGCCTTCGCCTTCGACTTCCACTTTGATTTCCGGCAGCTTTCCTTCAAGGAAGCTTTTAACTTCTACGGCCTGCATGCTTAACCTCGATCGGCGCTGTACGCGCGCGGGTCGGCCATCATACAAAAAAGCCCATGTTATGCGAAGCCCGACAAGCAGGTCCCGGATAAAGGGCTTTTTCGATGACGCCTGTCAGTGGGTGTCCAGTAGCTCGGTCAGACCTGATACACGGGCTATCTGACGCATGTCTTCAGGCATCGAGCGGACAGTGATCGACTTGCCTGCCTCCTGTGCATCACGCATGAAAGCCAGCAGCAAGGCGAGGCCTACACTGCTGGATTTCTCGACGCCCGAGCAATCAAGTGTCAGATCGGCCAGATCACCCGACTTGATCAGCGCCGCACCCTGCTTGCGCAGCTGTGGCCCGGTGCGGTAATCCAGCACACCAATCAGCCTGAGCTCGCCAGGCCCGACGAGGCGGACGGCGGACTCTGTCATTGTGCAGGCTTCTGCGCAGCGTCTACGGTGGACTTGGTCTTGGCCACTTCGCCAGCCCAGTTGTTGATGGTGGTATCCAGGTTGTTGCCGTTGCGCTGCATGGCATCGGCGAACTGATCACGGAACAGCTTGCCGATATTGATACCGTTGATGACAACGTTACGCACTTTCCACTCGCCGTTCAGCTTGACCAGCGTGTAGGAAACCGGATAGATCGCGCCGTTATTGCCTTTGACCTGCATGTCAACGCTGGTGCGGTCATCGCCTTCGTCCTTGGCAGGTGCGACGGTGATGCCCTGGTTGTTGAATTCAAGCAAGGCATTGCCGTAGAACTGCATCAGGCTGCGCTTGAAGTTTTCCTCGAAACGCTTCACCTGTTCAGGGCTCGCCTTGCGGGAGTACTTCACGGTCATGATGCTTTTGGAAATGCCATCGGCATCCACGACAGGACCGACAATGCGGTTCAGTGCATCGTAGAAGGCACTCGGATTCGACTTGTACTGCTCACGGTTGGTCGCCAGGTCACTCAACAGCTCCTTGGTGGTACGTTCCACCAGATCGTGAGCTGAGGGCGTTGCCGCAGCGTTGGCCAGCATCGGCAAGGTGGCCAGCAATATCAACAGACCACGGCGCAGGATAGAGATCATTTAAAGCTCCTTACTTGGCTTACTTGGCGTCTTTGCTTACGGTATTGAGCAGGAATTTCCCGATCAGGTCTTCCAGCACAAGCGACGACTGCGTGTCATGAATGGTTGCACCGTCTTTGAGCAGCTTGTCATCGCCACCGACGCTGAGACCAATGTACTTCTCACCCAGCAGGCCAGCAGTCAGGATCGACGCCGTGGAATCGGAAGGCAGGTTATCGACCTTCTTTTGAATCTCCAGCGTGACGCGACCGGTGAAGGTGTCGTGATCCAGATCGATCGCCGTCACCTTGCCGATCGTGACGCCAGCCATGCTTACCTTGGCTCTGACAGTCAAACCGGCAATATTGTCGAAGTAGGCATAAAGTTTATAAGTGTCGGTGCTCGCGCTCGTGCTCAGACCACTGACTCGCAGGGCCAGCAGGAGCAGAGCCAGTATCCCCGCCAGCAGGAACAGACCGACTCCGGTTTCGATGGCACGGTTTTGCATCAGAAATCTCCAAACATCAATGCGGTCAAAATAAAGTCCAGTCCCAGCACGGCCAACGAGGCGTAAACGACGGTTCTGGTCGTCGCGCGGCTGATCCCCTCGGAAGTAGGATCGCAATCGTACCCCTGGAAAACGGCAATCCATGTCACCACGAAGGCAAATACGACGCTTTTGATCACCCCATTGAGCACATCGTTCGTGAAAGAAACGCTGTTCTGCATGTTCGACCAGAAAGAACCGTCATAGACGCCCAGCCAATCGATCGCTACCCAGGAAGCGCCCCAGATACCGACCACACTGAAAATCATCGCCAGAATCGGCATCGAGATGAAACCTGCCCACAGGCGTGGCGCAACGATGTACTTGAGTGGATCGACACCGATCATCTCAAGGCTCGACAACTGCTCGGTGGATTTCATGTTGCCGATCTCGGCGGTCAGCGCAGAACCTGCACGCCCGGCGAACAGCAGGGCTGTAACCACAGGCCCCAGCTCACGCAGCAGGGTCAGTGCGACCATCTGGCCAACGGCCTGCTCGGAGCCGTACTTGGTCAGAATGCTGAAGCCCTGCAGCGCCAGCACCATGCCGATGAACATGCCGGACACCACGATGATGACCAGCGACATGACACCGACCGAATACAGCTGCCTTACCAGCAGTTGAAAACTGCTGCCCGCACCGCCGCGGCCAAGCAGGGCGTTTACCAGAAACAGACCGGAACGGCCCAGAACAGTAACAATATCAATGGCCGAACGCCCTAACAGGCGTACCCGGTCCATCAGTGACTTATTGCGCATCAGCGCTTCCCCAATAGATCTTCGCGAAAATCCAGCGCCGGATAGTGGAACGGTACAGGGCCATCAGGCTCGCCGGTCATGAATTGACGAATGCGTGGGTTGTCCGAGGACATCAGTTCTTCAGGCGTGCCCTGCCCCAGCACCTGCCCGTCACCCACTACATAGAGATAGTCGGCAATGCTCGCTGTCTCGCTGAGGTCATGGGACACCACGATACTGGTGATGCCCAATGCGTCGTTGAGCAAGCGGATCAGGCGTACCAGCACGCCCATCGCAATCGGGTCCTGCCCTACGAAGGGCTCGTCATACATGAGAATCTGCGGATCGAGAGCGATGGCCCGGGCCAGCGCGACACGACGCTTCATACCACCCGACAGTTCGTCGGGCATCAGTTCGACCGCACCGCGCAGGCCCACAGCCTGAAGCTTGAGCAGCACGATGTCGCGGATCATTTCTTCCGGCAGTTCAGTGTGCACGCGCAAGGGAAAAGCGACGTTTTCGAAAACGTCCAGATCGGTAAACAGTGCTCCGCTCTGAAACAACACGCCCATCTGCTTGCGAGCATCGAACAGATCACTGCGCGACAGCTCAGGCAGGTTCTGACCATTGACCCACACCTGCCCTTCGCTTGGACGCAACTGAGCCCCCATCAAGCGCAGCAAGGTAGTCTTGCCACAACCGGACGGCCCCATGATCCCGGTGACCTTGCCCCGCGGAATACGAATATCAACGTTATTGAAAATGCTGCGCGTACCGCGTTTGAAAGACACACCTTTCAACTCGACCGCATAGGCGTCATCAGGACTCATCTAAACTCCTTGCGATACAGCCTCCGCCCTCAGCCGTCGGTTCTTGGAGGCCGACCAGCTGTCCAGGCGCGCCGAACAGGCCGCGAACTATACCACCGCCGCCACCCGCCCCCAAGAAGAGAACCGAGCGGTTCAGGTAATCGTTGAATTATTCTGTACCACAATGTTATGGCATCAGGCGTGGATACAGACCCTCAAGTGCGTAGGAAATTCGTTTAAAAACAACACAACGACGATCAGACGTGAGGGAATCGTTCATTACCGCTATAATCGCCGCCTTTCAGCAGGCTGACCCTTTCCAGACATGAACCAATCCAGTGACCTGATCCAATCGGCGCAACGCACCATTCGCCTTGAGATAGAAGCCATACAAGGCTTGCTTGAACGTCTTGACGGCGATTTCGTGCGCGCGTGCGAAATGATCCTCGCCAGCAAGGGCCGAGTTGTTGTGGTCGGCATGGGCAAGTCCGGACACATCGGCAACAAGATTGCCGCCACACTGGCGAGCACGGGCACTACCTCTTTTTTCGTGCATCCAGCTGAAGCCAGTCATGGCGACATGGGCATGATCACCCGCGATGACATTATCCTGGCCCTGTCGAACTCCGGCAGCACCCACGAGATCGTGACCCTGCTGCCACTGATCAAGCGTCTGGGCATAAAGATGATCAGCCTGACCGGCGACCCCGAGTCCATTCTGGCCAAGGCTGCCGACATCAATCTCAACGCTCATGTCGTGCACGAGGCCTGCCCGCTCAATCTGGCACCGACCTCTTCGACCACCGCCGCACTGGTCATGGGCGACGCGCTGGCCGTGGCGCTGCTGGACGCACGGGGTTTCACCGCTGAAGACTTTGCATTCTCCCATCCGGGTGGCGCGCTGGGCCGTCGCCTGTTGCTCAAGGTCGAGAATGTCATGCACTCCGGCGACGCACTGCCCAGCGTTCAACGCGGCACGCTGCTCAGGGATGCGCTGCTGGAAATGACCCGCAAGGGCCTGGGCATGACCGCGATTGTCGAAGCTGACGGCACACTGGCCGGTATCTTCACCGACGGCGATTTGCGCAGAACGCTGGACCGCCCCGTCGATATTCGCCAGACCATCATTGATGAAGTCATGACCCTTCACGGCAAGACGGCCCATGCAGAAATGCTGGCCGCCGAAGCGCTGAAAATCATGGAGGACAACAAAATCAGTGCGCTTGTTGTCGTAGACCAGTACGACCGGCCGGTTGGCGCGTTCAACTTGCAGGATCTTTTGCGCGCAGGCGTCATGTAATGGAAACCGAAACGATGACCCAGGACCTCATGCAACGCGGCAAGGCTATCAAGCTGGCCGTTTTCGACGTCGATGGCGTACTGACCGACGGCCGCCTTTACTTCATGGAAGATGGCCGCGAGATCAAGACATTCAACACTCTCGACGGCCAAGGCATAAAAATGCTGATAGCCTCAGGCGTCACAACAGCCATTATCAGCGGCCGCAAGACTGCGATAGTCGAGCGCCGGGCAAAGAGCCTGGGCATTGAACACCTGTTTCAGGGACGTGAAGACAAGTTGGTAGTACTGGACAAACTGCTCGCAGAACTCCAGCTTGGTTACGAACAAGTCGCCTATCTGGGTGATGATCTGCCAGACTTGCCAGTCATCAGGCGCGTCGGTCTGGGCATGGCGGTTGCCAATGCCGCGAGTTTTGTACGCGAGCATGCACATGGAATAACCAGAGCGCGGGGCGGCGAAGGTGCGGCACGCGAATTCTGCGAACTGATTCTGAGTGCGCAAGGCAACCTTGAAGCGGCTCACTCCGTCTATTTATAGAAGCCATTATGTTCACTAAAAAAATTCGCAAGTTCCTGCTGCTCGGGGTACTGGCGCTGCTGCTGGCAGCGGTCGGTTACTGGAACATCAGCCCGGAAAGTTTTATGGATCAGCCGGTGTCGACCGTTGACGACACGGTCATCGACTACTATGCGATCAATGCCCACAGCGTGCAGTACCTGCCCGATGGCACGCTTCAGTACGACATGACCTCCGACAAGGTCGAGCACGTGAAAGCCACTGACGTGACCCTGTTGACCACGCCCGACCTGCACATGTACCGCGGTGGCGAGTTTCCATGGCACGTACAGAGCAAGAAAGGCGAAGTTTCGTCCGGCGGCGACCAGGTCGAGCTGATCGATTCCGTTCGTGTCGAGCGTACCGATGAAAAACAACGTACGACTATTATCACTACCAGTCGAATGACCGTATTCCCTCAGAAGCAATATGCGCAGACCGAGCAAGACGTTAGAATCGACGGCGCCGGCGGTGTGACTACGGCCAAGGGAATGAAAGCATATTTGAAAGACAGCAGGATGGACCTGCTGTCCAACGTAAGAGGACAGTATGAGGCTCGTTAAAACTCTTCCTTTATTGCTCGGCCTGGGCGCAGCACTGGGAAGCGCGAGCGCCTGGTCCCTGCCAACCGACCGCGATCAGCCGATCCACATCCAGTCTGACGATGCTCAGCTCGATGACAAGAAAGGCGTAGCAACCTACAAGGGCAACGTCATCATCACCCAGGGCTCGATGAAGATCACCGGTAACACTGTGACGATCACGCGTAATGCCCAGGGCGAAGTGGATGTGTTCACCTCTGTCGGCAATCTGGCCTATTACGAGCAGAAGCCTGCCGTAGACAAACCGATTGTGCAGGCCTATGCCGTCACTATTCAGTACTACGCCGGGCAGGACCGTATCGTCCTCATCGACAAGGCCAAGGTCATCAATGATGGCAATACTTCCGAAGGCGAGAAAATCGTTTATGACACGGTCAGACAGGTCGTCAGCGCCGGTCGGGCCAATGGCGGTGCCAAGGTGACCACACCACGTCCGCGTATCGACATGGTCATCCAGCCGAAAAAGAAAACCGACCAACCTCAGAAGGCCCAGTAAATGGCGACGCTCAAAGCCCAGCATCTGGCTAAAAGCTACAAAAGCCGGCAGGTCGTGCGCGATGTGAGCATTTCCATCGACAGCGGCCAGATCGTCGGCCTGCTGGGCCCCAACGGTGCCGGCAAGACCACCTGCTTCTACATGATCGTAGGTCTGGTCCAGGCTGATCAGGGTCGCGTGCTGATTGACGATCTGGATGTCAGCCATCAACCCATGCACGGTCGCGCCCGAGCCGGCATCGGCTACCTGCCGCAGGAAGCCTCGATTTTCCGCAAGCTTTCAGTGTCCGACAACATCATGGCGATTCTCGAGACCCGCAAGGAACTCGATGCCGGAGCACGCCGCAAGGAGCTCGAAAGCCTCTTGCAGGAGTTTCACATCACCCACATTCGCGACAACCTGGGCATGAGCCTGTCGGGCGGCGAGCGCCGCCGCGTGGAAATTGCCCGCGCCCTGGCCACTGCGCCGAAATTCATCCTGCTGGATGAACCTTTCGCAGGCGTAGACCCTATTTCGGTAGGTGATATCAAGCAGATCATTCACCACCTCAAGGCCAAGGGTATCGGCGTACTGATCACCGACCACAACGTCCGTGAAACGCTGGACATCTGCGAAACTGCCTACATCGTCAACGATGGACAGCTGATCGCAGAAGGCGATTCCGAGACCATTCTGGCGAATCAACTGGTGAAAGAGGTCTACCTCGGCCACGAATTCCGCCTTTAATCGACTGCCCTTTGCGCTTAGCGGCCGATTGATGCCAGTGCAGTGTGTTGACAATATTTTATTTGTCATACCACTCTAGGCAAAGGTACAGGTTTCAGGCATATAATTTGCTTAAGTTGGCGCTCCGGCGCCTGTAGTAGATGGCGCATGAGCGCCGGCGAATAAGGTGTTTAGCCCCTGCCATGAAACCATCGCTAGTCTTGAGAATGGGCCAGCAGCTGACGATGACACCGCAGCTGCAACAGGCAATCCGCTTACTCCAGCTTTCCACACTGGACCTCCAGCAGGAGATCCAGGAGGCGCTGGAATCGAACCCCATGCTGGAACGGCAGGAAGAAGGCGACGACTTCGACAACTCCGACCCGCTTGCCGACAACATCGAACAAAAGCCCAACCCCGACGTTCAGGAACCGACCTACCAGGAATCCGCGCCTACCGTGGATAACCTTGAAGACGGCGAATGGAACGAGCGCATTCCCAACGAACTGCCCGTCGATACCGCATGGGAAGACATCTACCAGACCAGCGCCAGCAGCCTGCCAAGCAACGATGATGACGAGTGGGACTTCACCACACGCACATCTGCAGGCGAAAGC
Source organism: Pseudomonas sp. Pme6b (assembly GCF_058129925.1). Lineage (NCBI taxonomy): Bacteria > Pseudomonadati > Pseudomonadota > Gammaproteobacteria > Pseudomonadales > Pseudomonadaceae > Pseudomonas > Pseudomonas sp. Pme6b. Next base: position 1,402,232 of record NZ_CM176704.1, on the reverse strand, counting down.
CTGCAAAGCCACCTGCTGTGGCAATTGAACGTCGCCCCGATGTCCGACAAGGACCGCCTGGTGGCGGTTACGCTGATCGACTGCATCAACAACCAGGGCTATCTGGACGAAACCCTCGAGGAGATTCTCGAGTCTTTCGATCCCGAGCTGGACATCGAACTCGACGAAATCGAAGCCGTACTGCACCGCATCCAGCAGTTTGAGCCGGCAGGCATCGGCGCCCGAAACCTGAGCGAATGCCTGCTCCTGCAGCTTCGCCAGTTGCCAGCCAAAACACCTTGGCTGATGGAAGCGCAACGGTTGGTCACCGACTACATCGACCTGCTGGGAAGTCGCGATTACGGCCAGTTGATGCGGCGCATGAAGCTCAAGGAAGACGAGCTGCGCCAGGTCATCGAGCTGGTCCAGAGCCTCAACCCGCGCCCTGGCTCACAAATCGAATCCACAGAAGCCGAGTACGTCATTCCCGATGTAATCGTGCGCAAGGACAACGAGCGCTGGCTGGTCGAGCTCAATCAGGAGTCCGTACCGCGCCTGCGCGTCAATCCGCAATACGCAGGTTTTGTACGCCGGGCCGATACCAGCGCAGACAACACCTTCATGCGCAATCAGTTGCAAGAGGCGCGCTGGTTCATCAAGAGCCTGCAAAGCCGCAACGAGACACTGATGAAGGTCGCCACCCAGATCGTCGAACATCAGCGCGGCTTTCTTGAGTACGGCGACGAGGCGATGAAGCCGCTTGTCCTGCACGACATTGCCGAGGCAGTGGGCATGCATGAATCGACCATCTCGCGCGTGACCACCCAGAAGTTCATGCACACGCCACGCGGCATTTACGAGCTGAAATACTTCTTCTCGAGCCATGTGAGCACTTCCGAGGGCGGTGAATGCTCGTCCACGGCAATTCGCGCAATCATCAAAAAACTGGTTGCGGCGGAAAATCAGAAAAAGCCGTTGAGTGATAGCAAGATCGCTGGTTTACTGGAGGCACAAGGCATTCAAGTAGCCCGTCGCACAGTCGCCAAGTACCGCGAGTCACTCGGGATAGCGCCTTCCAGTGAGCGTAAGCGGCTGATGTGATGCAGGCCCAGCCACAGCGTCCCAGAGACAGGCGCCATGCCTGCCTCTTTATGCACTGGCAAAGGAGAAAGCTGTATGCAAGTCAACATCAGTGGACACCAACTGGAAGTGACCAAACCCCTTCGTGAATACGTTGAGCTCAAGCTCAAAAAGCTCGAGGGGCATTTTGACAAGATTACCAACGTGCAGGTCACGATGACGGTCGAAAAGCTCAAGCAGAAGATCGAAGCCACGTTGCACATCCATGGTGGAGAGGTCGTTGCCAATGCTGAACATGACGACATGTATGCTGCCATCGACCTGCTCACTGACAAGCTAGACCGACAATTGCTCAAGCATAAGGAAAAGCAGCAAAGCATCCTCAAAGGTGCGGCCGCTCGCTAACGCCCATTTAAATGATCCGAATCGAAAATATCCTGACCCCCGGCCGCTCCCTTGTGAACGTGCCGGGTGGCAGTAAAAAGCGTGTACTCGAAGAAATTGCCAACCTGATCGGTCGTGAAGTACCGGGCATGGTTCCGGACACAGTATTCGCAAGTCTTGTTGCCCGCGAAAAACTGGGTTCAACCGGTTTCGGCAACGGTATTGCCATCCCTCATTGCCGCCTTGCTGACTGCAGCGAGCCTGTCAGTGCAGTCATTCACCTCGCTACCCCCGTGGATTTCGACGCCATCGATGGCGCGCCGGTTGACCTGCTGTTTGTATTGCTGGTCCCGCAAGCCGCTACTGATGAGCACCTGGAGTTATTGCGCCAGATCGCCAGCATGCTTGATGACAAAGATGTGCGTAAGCGCCTGCGCAGTGCCAAAAGTGCCGAAGCGCTTTATCAAGTGGTGCTGGACGTGCAGAACGGAAACTGAACATGCGCATGATCATCGTCAGCGGCCGTTCCGGCTCGGGTAAAAGTACAGCCCTCGACGTGCTGGAAGACAACGGTTTTTACTGTGTCGACAACCTGCCTGCCGGACTGCTGCCGGAACTGGCCGAGCGAGCGCTGATCAATACTGAACTGGCCGAGCCCTTGCTGGCGGTGTCCATCGATGCGCGAAACCTGCCCAGTCACCTGACCCGCTTTCCGCAAATGCTGGATGAAGTCCGCTCACGCAACATCCAGTGCGACGTGCTTTACCTTGATGCGGATGAAGCAACCCTTCTCAAACGCTTCTCGGAAACCAGGCGTCGTCATCCTTTGAGCACGGCAGATCGTTCGCTTGCCGAGGCGATACGCGACGAGACAACGCTGCTGGGCCCGATCATCGATCTGGCCGACCTGAAAATCAACACCACCCACCTGAACCTCTATCAGTTGCGCGACGCACTCAAGCTTCGCCTGCTGAACAAGCCCGAGCCAGGCACTGCGTTTCTGATCGAATCCTTTGGTTTCAAGCGTGGCATGCCCGTCGACGCAGATCTGGTATTCGATGTGCGCTGCCTGCCCAACCCGTACTGGAAGCCTGAACTGCGCGACCATTCCGGGCTTGAACAACCGGTTATCGACTACCTGTCGGTGCAACCCGATGTTGAAGAGATGTTTCAGGACATCTTCGCTTATCTGAACAAATGGTTGCCCCGGTTTGCAGCCAGCAACCGTTCTTACGTTACCATTGCCATTGGCTGCACCGGCGGACATCACCGCTCCGTCTACCTGACCGAACGGCTCGGCCAGGTCTTGCAACAATCACTCAAGAACGTTCAGGTTCGCCACCGCGACCTTAGCTGAAAGGATTTTCACTGCGATGCCCGCTCGTCAAATCACCATCATCAACAAATTGGGCCTGCATGCCCGCGCTGCCGCCAAATTCGTCGGCGTCGCAGGCAAGTTCCCTTGCACGATCAGGGTTGGCCGCTCTGAGCAGACCATGGTCGATGGTAAAAGCATCATGGCCGTGATGATGCTGGCGGCAGGCAAAGGCACCGAAATCCATCTGAAAACCGAAGGCGAATTCGAGCAGGAAGCGCTCGATGGCCTGGTTGAACTGATCAACAACAAGTTTGATGAGGGCGAGTAAGCCCTCAAATACGCCCCTTCCAAGGTCACCAGCAGTGCATCCGCAACCAGCTCAAACCGTGAGCAATCAGTAACGACATACCTGCCAACAGCAGCCCGGTGCCTACGACGAGCCGCAACAACCGCACACCGCTGAGAGCGAATATTCCTGAGCGCATAAGCTGCCTTGAGCCCGGTTACGGGAGTCAGGCCAGAGCGGCCTGATAACGTCGAGACACTTCATCCCAATTGATCACGTTGTAGAACGCGTTGATGTATTCGGGGCGACGGTTCTGATAGCGCAGGTAGTAAGCGTGCTCCCATACATCCAGACCCAGAATCGGCGTATTGCCATTCATCAACGGGCTGTCCTGATTACCGCTGCTTTCAACCACCAGCTTTTTGTCGGGGGTGACGCTCAGCCATGCCCAGCCGCTGCCGAAACGGGTCAATGCGGCTTTGGTAAACGCTTCCTTGAATCTGTCGTAGCCACCCAGCTGCTCGTCGATGGCCAAAGCGACAGGGCCTTTGGGCAAACCGCCTCCGCCTGGCACCATCACCTCCCAGAACAACGAATGATTCGCGTGACCGCCACCCTGGTTGATGACCGCCGGACGCAGGTTTTCAGGCAACTGCTTGATGCTGGCCACCAGCTTCTCGATGGACCAGTCAGCAAACTCGGTGCCTTCGATCGCAGCATTAAGGTTGTTGATGTAGGTCTGGTGATGCTTGGTGTAATGGATCTCCATGGTTTGCGCATCGATGTGCGGCTCCAGGGCATCGTATGCGTAAGGCAGTGCAGGCAAGGTATAAGGCATTTCAATGTGCTCCGTAGAAAAGTCCGGAAGTGGCTGCCGAGTGGCGCTGCAACGATGAGCGCGTGTGCTCGCTGCTGCTGTTCAACAACCGATGAGTGCGCGGGTATTCGCCGTGTTCACTGATAAAGCTCAGCAACTCGGCGTAGGTTTTGCTGCTGTGGCGCAAGGCTGCCTCACGGAGCGCCGGAGGAAGACGCTGATCCTGCATGGTCCGCAACAGATGTTGATGAATGGCACACAGGTATTCAGCGCTTTCCTCAGGCTGATCGAGGCTCAGGTGCAGGTCCGCCAGGTTGTGGTGAGAAATCACACAGGCCGCGACGGCCTCGTCGACATCCGCCCAACGCTCGAACAACACTTGCGCCAACGCCAGCGCCTGAAGGTAAAGCTCGCGGGCTTCGACCCACTCGCCCAGATTGAAACAGCGATTGGCCTGCTCGATAGTGCGTTTCCAATGCTGCATGGTCATACCTCCAGGGGACGTTGGCTGGCTGGAATCAAATACCGCCAGCGGTGAGTTTTTCAGGGTTGAGCAACACTTCCAGTTCGCTACGTTGCAAATCAGTGTGCTCAAGGGCGACGTCAATGACCGGACGGCCCTGCTTGTAAGCGGTCTTGGCGATTTCGGCGGCTTTCTGATAGCCAATGATCGGGTTGAGGGCCGTCACCAGAATCGGATTACGCGACAGCGCTTCCTTGAGCTTGGATTCATTGACCTTGAAGCTCGCAATCGCTTTGTCAGCCAGCAGCCGACTGGAATTGGCCAGCAGCTCGATGCTGCTGAGCAGGTTCTGGGCGATGATCGGTAGCATCACGTTAAGTTCGAAGTTGCCGGACTGCCCCGCCACGGTAATCGTCGCGTCGTTGCCGATCACTTGCGCGGCAACCATGGCGGTGGCTTCCGGAATGACCGGGTTGACCTTACCCGGCATGATCGATGAGCCCGGCTGCAATGCCTCCAGCTCGATCTCACCCAGCCCTGCCAGTGGCCCCGAATTCATCCAGCGCAGGTCGTTGGCAATTTTCATCAGCGATACCGCCGTGGCCTTGAGCTGGCCGGATACCGCGACCGCGGTGTCCTGCGAACCGATCAACGCGAACAGGTTCTTGCCAGGTGCGAATTGCACACCGGTCAACGTGCTCAACTGACGACTGAAACGAGCCGAAAACTCAGGATGCGCGTTGATCCCGGTACCGACTGCGGTGCCGCCCTGTGCTAGTGACTGAAGGCTCGGCTGGAGACCTTGCAGATGCTCGACGTTGGCGCGAATCTGCTGTGACCAACCGTTGAGCACCTGGCTCATGCGCACGGGCATGGCGTCCATCAGATGCGTACGACCAGTCTTGACGAAGGCATGGACCTGCTCGGCTTTGTGTTCGGTCACTTGCACCAGATGGGCCAGCGCAGGCAGCAGTTGTTCGTGCAGAGCCAGTGCAGCGCTCACATGAATCGTGGTCGGGATAATGTCGTTGCTGCTCTGCCCGCAGTTGACGTGGTCATTGGGGTTGACCTCTTCGCCCAGCACACGCGTGGCCAGCGTGGCGATCACCTCGTTGGCGTTCATGTTGGTACTGGTGCCGGAACCGGTCTGAAAGATATCCACCGGAAAATGCGCCATGTAGTCACTGGCCAGCAGGTCTTTCACGGCACTGACAATCGCCCTGCTCTGCCCCTCGCTGATCTGCTCCAGCTCCAGGTTCGCCTGCGCTGCAGCCGCCTTGGCCAGCAACAGGGCACGAATGAATTGGCGGGGCATGCGTTGATGGCTGATCGGAAAGTTTTCCACCGCACGCTGAGTCTGCGCGCCGTAAAGGGCCTCGACCGGGACCTGTAGCTGGCCCATGCTGTCGCGTTCGATACGGGTATTACTCATCGCAATGTCCTTGCACCAGTTCAGAGAGGGAAATCGAGGGCTGTAGCACGCAGGTCGCCAGTTGATGAACACAGGCTTGCCAGCGCTGACGCCGCGCAGGCGTGGAGGCGTGGAGGCGATTGCCTGTAAATCACGCAGCGGACGCCAGGCCTGATCCAGACACAGGCAGCGCCAGTGCCACGGCAATGCCGTATCGCGTGCGGTGTCTATCAAAAGACGGAAAGTGGTTTCGGCAATCATGGGCTGGGGCGCGGCGGTAAAACGCGCCAGATAGCGCCCTTCGGCGAGGTAATGCTCGATCAGCCGAGGCTCGTCGGGCTCAAGGGCGCAACGAATCCGCAGACTCAATCCACGCCAGTTTTCCAGATAAGACAGCTCGTGCAGAACGGACCCCATGACCACAGCTCATCTTAATAATGATATTCATTATTAAATGATATAAAGAATCATTACAAGCGCGATCTTGAGCGAGTGCGTCATACACAGGTGCTGAGATGCCCGCTTTGCTGCCGGTTCCCGGCAGTTCGCGGACGAGTCCGCTCCTACAAAACCTGGATATCGCGGACCAGCGTAGGGCTGCTTCGGCCCGGAGGGCGTGGGAGCGGACTTGTCCGCGATAGGCTGCAAAGCGGCCTTAAAACAGGCCACCTTGGCTGTATCTGGTGCACCGAGGCGCTTGGTTTTGCTGCCGGTTCCCGGCAGTTCGCGGACGAGTCCGCTCCTACAAAACCTGGATATCGCGGACCAGCGTAGGGCTGCTTCGGCCCGGAGGGCGTGGGAGCGGACTTGTCCGCGATGGGCTGCAAAGCGGCCCTAAAACAGGCCACCTTGGCTGTATCTGGTGCACCGAGGCGTGCGAATTCCACGTCATCCGGACACTCAGCCCACCAACATCCGGACACTCGTTCCACGCTTATCCGGACAGGCAGTCGGAGCGCAGCGACGCAGGTTTGCATTGTTAGTCTGAAGCCCCTGCCGCCGTCAATTTCGTTGCGCGCCTGCGCATCGATTCACCCTTCAGTTCAATTCGATAAGCGTTATGCACCAGCCGGTCGAGGATCGCATCGCCCAAGGTCGGATCGCCGATCAACGCATGCCATTTGTCCACTGGCATTTGGCTGGTCACCAGCGTCGAGCGGTTGCCGTAGCGGTCGTCCAGCAGCTCAAGCATGTCGCGCCGTTGCGCGGCGGTAAACGGTGCCAGGCCCCAGTCGTCCAGGATCAGCAGGTCAGTCTTGGCGTAGCCGGCCATCAATTTGGCGAAGCGGCCATCGCCGTGGGCCAGGCCTAGTTCTTCCATCAAGCGCGGCAGACGCAGATAGCGCACGCTGTAACCGTCGCGGCAGGCTTTGTGAGCCAGCGCGCAGGCAAGCCAGGTTTTACCTACGCCCGTCGGCCCGCCGATGATCAGGTTCAGGCCATCGCGCAGCCATTGGCCGCTGCCCAGTTGCAGGATCAAGGCCTTATCCAGGCCACGCGGGCTGCGGTAGTCGATGTCTTCCAGGCAGGCGTTGTGGCGCAACCGCGCGGCTTTGAGGCGGGTGGTCAGGCGGGCGTCTTCGCGCTCGGTCAGCTCGCGATCGACCATCAGACCGAAGCGTTCGTCGAAGCTCAGATCATTGATATCAGGCGTTGCGTGTTGTTCGCCCAGCGACTTGATCATGCCGTGCAGGCGCAAGGTTTGTAGCTTGTCGAGCGTTGGATTCGGTAGCATTTCGAAGCTCCTTTCTCAGGTCAGTGGTAGTAGCCCGGGCCACGCAGGTTGATGTGCTCGTCAGGCAGCAGCGGCAGGTTTTGCTGGGCCAGCGGCAGGCGCTCCAGCCCTTGGCGCAGGATCGACTCGAGGCTTTTGTAGCTGCATGCGCCCAGTGCCAGCGCACGCTGGCACGCGGCTTCCAGCCGCGCTTCGCCGTGCTGTTTGCTCAGGCGCAGGATGCCCAGGCAGGCGCGGAAGCCGTGTTGCGGATGGATTCGGCGTTCGAGGATGTAGGTGATGACGCCGGCGGTGTTAGGCCCGGTCTGCTCTGCCCAGCGGATCAGCCGTTGCGGTGTCCATTCGGCGTGCTCGCGGTGGCTCTTGGGCATGTGCTCGGTTTGGGTGGTGTGGCGGCCTTTGTGCTGCGAGCGAAGGTGGCTGGCCACGCGCTGGTTGGCGTGGAAGCACTCGACGGTCTGGGCCGTGAGCCGCACTTCGACTTGGTGCTTCACCAGCTGGTACGGCACCGAGTAAAAGTGGCCATCGACCTCAACGTGATAGTCGATATGGACGCGTACCTTTTTCCATTCGGCATAGACGTACGGGTGTTCCGGCAGGCCTTCCAGGGCCGGTTGGTCGATGGCCTCGAAGGCTGACCGGCGTGAGCCGGGCAGCTTTTTGAAGGGCTTGTGGTTGAGGCGATCCAGCAGTAGCGCGATGGCTGTGTTGAGTTCGCCAAGCGAGAAGAACTGGCGGTTGCGCAGCACCGCCAGGATCCAGCGTTCGACCACTTGCACGCCGACTTCGACCTTGGCTTTGTCCTTGGGCTTGCGCGAGCGAGCAGGCAAGACGGCGACGCCGTAATGCTCGGCCAGATCGCGGTAGCTGGGGTTGATATCCGGCTCGTAACGGTGCGCTTTAGTCACGCCACTGCGCAGATTATCGGGCACCAGGATCTGCGTTGTGCCGCCGAAAAAAGCAAAGCATCGGACGTGCGAGCCCAGCCAGTCGGGCAGTTTCTGCGACCAGGTGGCCTCGGCAAAGGTGTAGCTGGACGCGCCGAGAACGGCGACGAAGATCTGAGCCTGACGGATCTCGCCGGTTTGTCGGTCGATGACCGGCGCTGTTTGCCCGGCGTAATCGACGAACAGCTTTTCGCCAGCACGATGCTCCTGGCGCATGACCACGTCGACCTTGGCGGTCCAAAGGCGGTAGTGCTCGCAGAACCAGCTGTATTGGAAGCCTTGCGGGTGAGCGAGTCGATATTCCTGCCAGAGCAAGGCCAAAGTGACGCCGGGGCGGCGCAACTCCGCGTGTACCCATGCCCAGTCAGGCATTGGGCGCTGGTCGGTCGGCACTGGCACTGCCGGTGGAAACAGCCGTCGATTCAACTCCGCGTCAGAAATATCGATGGGCCACTGAAGCCCACTGGCGGCGAACCGGCAAAGGTAATCCCCTGCACTCGAATGGCCGATGGATAAGCTGGCGGCGATCTTGCGCACGGACAGGCCAGCGTCGAACTTTAGGCGTAGTACCTCTCGGATTTTACGCATGGATAAACGCTCCACGACGACCTCTTCGCTTCGAAAAAAGAGGTCGATAGTAGTGAATAGTCCTGCGTTGCTGCCTGCCTGAAAGTGTCCGGATGGCCGTGGAATCGGTGTCCAGATGCTTGTGGAATGAGTGTCCGGATCAGCATGGAATCAGTGTCCGGATGTTGGTGGAATGGGTGTCCGGATAGTCGTGGAATCCGCAACCGAGGCGCTTGGTTTTGCTGCCGGTTCCCGGCAGTTCGCGGACGAGTCCGCTCCTACAAAACCTGAATATCGCGGACCAGCGTAGGGCTACTTCGGCCCGGAGGGCGTGGGAACGGACTTGTCCGCGAAGGGCTGCAAAGCGGCCCTAAAACAGGCCACCTTGGCTGTATCTGGTGCACCGAGGCGCTTGGTTTTGCTGCCGGTTCCCGGCAGTTCGCGGACGAGTCCGCTCCTACAAAACCTGGATATCGCGAACCAGCGAAGCGTCGCTTCGGCCCGGAGGGCGTGGGAGCGGACTTGTCCGCGAAGGGCTGCAAAGCGGCCCTAAAACAGGCCACCTTGGCTGTATCTGGTGCACCGAGGCGCTTGGTTTTGCTGCCGGTTCCCGGCAGTTCGGACGAGTCCGCTCCTACAAAACCTGGATATCGCGGACCAGCGTAGGGCTGCTTCGGCCCGGAGGGCGTGGATGGGCTGCAAAGCGGCCCTAAAACAGGCTACCTTGGCTGTATCTGGTGCACCGAGGCGCTTGGTTTTGCTGCCGGTTCCCGGCAGTTCGCGGACGAGCCCGCTCCTACAAAACCTGGATATCACGGACCAGTGAAGCGTCGCTAGGCTCAGCTACCCGCTACGGTCATACGCTCGATCAGCACCGAGCCGGTGCGGATGTTGCTGCGCAGTTCAAGATCGCTACCAACGGCGACGATCTGCTTGAACATGTCACGCATGTTGCCGGCAATCGTCACTTCCTGAACCGGAAATTGTATTTCCCCGTTCTCGACCCAGAAACCTGCTGCGCCCCGCGAATAGTCACCGGTAACCATGTTCAGGCCGCTGCCCATCAATTCGGTTACCAGCAAGCCACGGCCCATACGTCGAATCAGCGCGGCCTGATCTTCCGAACCATGGGTGACGAACAGGTTATGCACCCCGCCCGCATTGGCAGTGCTCGGCATGCCCAGCTTGCGACCGGAATAAGTGCTCAGCACATAGGAAACCAGATCGCCGCCTTCCACGAACGGTTTGGCAAACGTCGCCAGACCGTCGCTGTCGAACGCCGAACTGCCCATTGCGTGCTTCAAGTGCGGACGCTCATCAATGGTCATCCACTCCGGGAACAGCCGCTGACCCAGGGCCCCCTCCAGAAATGACGATTTACGGTACAGGTTGCCACCGGAAATGGCACCGAGAAAGCTGCCGAACAGGCCACCTGCCAGTTCTGCGGCAAACAGCACCGGCACTTCACAGGTCGGCACAGGACGCGCACCCAGACGGCTCGCCGCACGCAACGCAGCCTTGCGACCAATGCTCTGGGCATCAGCCAGCAGCTCACCCTGGCGATTGACGTCGTACCAGTAATCACGCTGCATCTGGCCTTCGCCCTCGGCGATCATCACGCAACTGAGGCTGTGCCGCGTTGATGCATAACCGCCGATGAAGCCGTTGCTGTTGCCATACACACGGCAGCCCTGATGGGTATTGAGCGTGGTGCCATCGGCGTTCTTGATCCGGCTGTCGGCGTCGAAGGCCGCGGCTTCGCAGATCAGCGCTTTCTCGATGGCCTGCTCGGGCGTTATATCCCAGGTGTGATAAAGATCGAAATCCATGATCTCTTTGGCCATCAGCGCAGCATCAGCCAGCCCGGAGCTTTCGTCTTCGGAGGTGTGCTCGGCAATCGCCAATGCAGCGGCAACGGTTTCACGAATGGCATCGGCACCTGTGGCCGAGGTGCTGGCCGAGCCCTTGCGCTGCCCGACATACAGGGTGATACCGAAACCCTGGTCGCGGTTGAACTCTACGGTTTCAACTTCACGCTGACGGACCGATGTCGACAGTCCCTGATCCACCGACACTGCGACTTCGCAGGCGCTGGCGCCCTGACGCCGGGCTTCGGCGATAATCTGCTCGACCTGTTCCTGCAGTTCGGGCAAGGCTTGCGGACCGACGCTTTGGGTTGCACTCATGACTTTCTCCATCAAATTCTTCTTTCAGCACAGGCCGAATACCGACCGGGCCGGACAAGCGGCCCACGACTGGTTATCATGGCGGCGTTTCTTTGCGGACTGCCCCCATGGTTGATTCTTACGACGACTCCCTCGACGGGGAGAAAAGCAAAACCCAGGTCAAACGAGAGCTGCATGCTCTGGTCGACCTCGGCGAGCGACTGACAACACTCAAAGCCGATGTGCTGGCCAAGTTGCCGCTGACCGACGCTTTGCGCAAGGCCCTGGCCGAAGCGCCCAAGCACACGGCGAACATCGCGCGAAAGCGGCATATTCTGTTCATTGGCAAGCTGATGCGCGATCAGGACCAGGAAGCCATTCTGGTGTTGCTGGACCAACTCGATGCCTCCACTCGCCAATACAACGAACGTTTTCACAATCTGGAGCGCTGGCGTGATCGCCTGATCGCGGGTGATGACGCCGACCTCGAGAAATTCGTTGTCGAATACCCCGATGCCGACCGTCAGCAGCTGCGCTCGCTGATTCGTCAGGCGCAACACGAAGTTGCACGTAACAAACCGCCGGCCACCAGCCGCAAAATCTTCAAATACATCCGTGAGCTGGACGAACTTCAACGCGGTCTGCGTTGATTTCAACCGCGGGGCCGGCAGCAGCAAGCGGCCAGCCCCGACTCACCTTCAGCTACCCGTACCACCCACTGTGATCGCATCGATTTTCAGCGTGGGCTGACCCACACCGACCGGCAGAGACTGGCCGTCCTTCCCGCACGTCCCCACGCCGCTATCGAGCGACAGGTCGTTGCCCACCATCGATACCCTGCTCATGGCTTCCGGCCCGTTACCGATCAAGGTCGCACCCTTGACCGGCGCAGTGATTTTGCCGTCCTCGATCAAATAAGCCTCGCTGGTCGAAAACACGAATTTGCCGCTGGTGATATCCACCTGACCGCCACCCAGATTGGCGCAGTAAATACCGCGCTTCACCGAGGCGATGATTTCCTGCGGGTCGCTCTGCCCGCCCAGCATGTAGGTATTGGTCATACGTGGCATCGGCAGGTGAGCGTAGGACTCTCGACGACCGTTACCAGTCCGTGCGACACCCATCAAGCGGGCATTGAGCTTGTCCTGCATGTAGCCCTTGAGCACGCCGTTCTCAATCAGTGTGGTGCACTCGGTCGGTGTGCCTTCGTCATCGACACTCAGCGAGCCGCGACGCCCTGCAAGGGTACCGTCGTCAACAATCGTGCAAAGTTTCGATGCAACCATCTCGCCCATGCGCCCGCTGTAAGCCGAACTGCCCTTGCGATTGAAGTCACCTTCAAGGCCGTGACCAACCGCCTCGTGCAGCAGCACGCCTGACCAACCGGAACCCAGCACCACCGGCAATGTGCCTGCCGGAGCAGGAATCGCTTCCAGGTTGACCAGCGCCTGACGCAGCGCTTCACGCGCGTAGCCCATGGCACGATCATCGGTCAGAAAATAACGGTAGTCCGTACGCCCGCCACCGCCATGCCCGCCCCGCTCGCGGCGGCCGTTCTGCTCGACGATGACACTGACGTTGAAGCGCACCAGCGGACGCACATCGGCGGCCAGACTGCCATCGGCTGCGGCCACCAGAATGCGCTCCCAGACACCGGCCATGCTCACAGACACCTGCTGGATACGCGAGTCCAGCGCGCGCGTCGCGACGTCAATGCGTTTGAGCAGTTCGACCTTCTCGGCGCGGCTCAGCACTTCCAGAGGATTATCCGGGGCGTACAACTGGGCCACATCCTGCGAGGTAAAAGCCTGCACCCGGCCATTCTGCCCAGCGCGGGAGATGGAACGGGCAGCACGGGCAGCGGTGCGCAGTGCGTCCTCAGTGATGGCATTGCTGTAAGCGAAACCAGTCTTTTCGCCCGATTGAGCGCGCACGCCCACGCCTTGATCGAGATTGAAACTGCCTTCCTTGACGATGCCGTCTTCGAGCGACCAGGACTCGGAGATCATGCCCTGAAAATACAGATCAGCCGCGTCGATACCCGGCCCGGCAAGCTCTCCGAGCACCGATTGCAGGCTGTCGAGGCTCAGGCCACCAGGGGCCAGAAGGTGTTCGCTGACTGAGGACAGATCACTCATATTCACTCCGAAGCAGGCCGCATGGCGTCCTGCGAAAAAAAGCGCCGGTGACTGGACACCGGCATCCGCGCCCGTATGGACGCCTGTTCTTCACTGTCGCGCCTGGCCAGCAGCACGGCTTCACCCTGTGCCTGCTCGGCCAGTACGCGGCCCCATGGATCAACGATGGCCGCGTGCCCGTAAGTCTCGCGAGGCCCCGGATGGACCCCGCCCTGTGCCGCCGCCAGCACGTAACACTGGGTTTCGATGGCGCGCGCCCGGATCAGAATGTCCCAGTGCGCAGCACCCGTTACCGCAGTAAAAGCTGACGGCGCGGTAATCAGTTCAGCACCGGCCTCCCGCAGCGCGGTGTACAGCTCGGGGAAGCGCAAGTCATAACAGACTGTCAGCCCCACGCGCCCTACAGGTGTATCGGCCACCACCACATTGTTTCCGTGAGCATAGTCATCGGATTCACGGTAGCGGCCCCGATTGTCAGCAACATCCACATCAAACAGATGCAGCTTGTCATACCGGGCCACCTGCTCACCGTGTTCATCGATCAGCAACGAACACGCCGTCACCTTGCCATCGGGTCGCTCATCCGGCGGCAGTGGCAAGGTTCCGGCAACAATCCATAACTTGAGGTCGCGAGCGGCCAGTTTCAACCATGGCAGGATCGGCCCGTGCCCATGAGCTTCGGCACGACCGATGTCGGCCACGTCACGCCGCCCCATGGCAACAAAGTTTTCGGGCAGCACCGCGAGCCGCGCGCCACCTTCGGCTGCCTGCTCCAGCAAGCGGCGAGCGCTGACCAGATTAGCCTGGACATCGCTTTGGCTGACCATCTGAATCACAGCAAAGGACATGGCGACCCGCTCCTTGATGACCTGGCCACCACTGTACTCCATGCGGCGCTATTGGGGCTTTTCAAATGGCTTGTCGAACGTGATCTTCGGCTCTTTCCAGGGCCCTTCGACCTTGTATTGCACGCTGGCGAAGCGGGCAACCCTGTCGCCCAGCAGCTTGTCGACCAGGAACAGCGCGCCGCCAATGGCGGGCGCACCGACAATCAGTGCCGCGATCGGCAGGTTGTTGGTCACCGGCAAGGTCACCAGCAGCTTCGCATCAACGCGGTCGCGGACCATGTCCAGCGTACCGTTGAGCTCAAGATTACTCGACGGCCCGGTCAGGGTAATCGGGTTGCGCGTCACATAAACACCGTCGCTGGCGACCAGCAGCCCTTTGACCCGGTCGTAACTGAGCCCTTTGCCCAGCAGGTCGGAGAAGTCCAGGCGCAAGCGACGGCCGATGGAGTTGAAATTCAACAATCCAAACACCCGCAGCGCCTGAGCACCGCCTTCTACCTCGACAAACTGGCCTCTGTTCAACGTCGCATCCAGGCTGCCGGAATAGCGCTTGAGGCCCACCCAGGCAGGCGAACCCGGCCAGCGTCCGTCGACATTCATTTCGAAACTTTCACTGGTGACCGTCGGCGCGAAGTTCCAGGCCTTGAGCACGTCTGCCAGATTCTTGCCTGCCACACGCCCCTTGAACGAGCTGCTGCTGGACCCCGGAGTGCCCTCCCAGGCACCATCGCCCTCGAGCAAAATACCTTTGAGCCCCAGACTCAGGTCGGACATGCGCATACCGGTCGCCGTCGGGCGGGTTTTCAGCGACCAGGCACCCAGTAACTGGTCGCCCTGAAACAGCTGGGCAATCTTCACGTCCAGCGCAGGAATATTGTGCGGGTCGATATCCGCCAGAGGGTCAGGCGCGTTCTCGACGACCGCCGCATTCGGATCAGAGGCAGGCAGTCGCACGTAGAGCATGTTAATACCGATCGGCGCGGACTTCGCGTCGGGCAGCACGGCAGTGCCCTTGGCCAGCGCGCTGTCCAGCGACAAGGCCCAAGCCGCAGCATTGCGCTGCAATTGAACACGTACGTTATCCAGCGTGGTGCCCATCGCCGTCAGCTTGCCGATCTGCAGGTCGACGCTGTTGAGCAGTTGTTTTGCGCTGCCGCCCGGATCATTGCCGGTATATCGTCCAGCCAGCTCCTGCCAGGGCGCTACGTCCAGCTCAGACAATTCGCCACGAATCCGCAGCCCTTTGGCGTCCGGCACTATCGCCCCGCCGCGCCCGAGATAAAGCTCGCCGCGACCGTCGGCAAACTTGCCATTCGGTGCGGCAAAAGCAAAGTTGGCCTGATCGTTATACGCCGCGCCAAGCCTGCGCTCCGCGCCTTGCAGGGTCATGCGGAACTCGCTGAGACGCTCCTCCTCGGCAATCTTGCCAAACGGTGCAGGCAGATCGATTGCCACGCCTTTGAGCGTGGAATTGATCACCAGCGGGCTGTCCTTGCTGTCCAGAGTCAATTGCAGCTGATACGGCAAGTCACCCGACACCGGCAGTGGCTGGGTAACGCTCAGCCAGTCGGTCAGCCGCTTCACGGTGATCTGCCCGTTTGCCACAATGCGTGTCACGTTGTCGCCTGGCTTGCCTTCGGCAGCGATTTCTGCGGTCACGGGACGATCAAATGCCTGCGCCTTGATGCCCTTGCCGCTCAGCCCTTTGGCGCTGTCAAAGCGGAAATCGCCCTTGAGGCGAGTCAATTCCAGCACCGGGTCAGCCAGTTTCAAACGCGCATTGTCGGTACTGAAATCCACCACAACCTTTGGCTCGACGCCCTTGGCCAGCGGAATATCCAGCTTCAGCTTGCCATCCAGCGGACCATCGCCGGTCCAGCCGGCAAACGTGCTGGCCGTGCCGATAGGCGCTTGCTGGAGAATCTTAAGGCCATCGATCAGATTGCCGGAGAAACTGCCATCGACCAGCAGGTGGCTGTCCTGACCTGCCGGGACGTGGGGAATATTGACCAGCACGTTGCTTATTTTGGTATCGAGCAACTGCCCTTTGCTTGCCTTGACTCGCACGCCGCTGTTTTCGACGTAAACCTTGCCGTCGACTCCGGTCAACGAAGGCCAGCCCGGCTGGAACGCCAGCGTTGCGTTGCTGACATCGAAAAACAGGCTGATGACGCGTGCGGTGTCGGGCGAACTCTTGTTCAGCGACCCTTGATACTGAAAGAAACCCTGCTTGACCGCACCACTCACCACGGCGGTGCGCAGCCAGTGATCAAGCTCGGGACTGAGGGCTGTAGGCAAATACTTGCTGGTGTAACGACCATCGCCGTCGACCATGCCGACCCGCAGGTCCATGTAGTCTTCCTGCTCATGGCTGAGATGAATCCTGATCAGAAAGTCTGCCGCGATCTTGCCTTCGTCGCCGAGCACTTTGATATACGGCGCGATCAGGGTGAATGCCTGATCATCGAGCTTCCAGGTCAGACGGGCATTGGCCTTCTGGTAGCGCCAGGGCTTGGCGAAGATAGGGTCCAGATGAAGCATAAAGTCATTGGTGTCGAGCCGCAGTTCGCCCTGGCCCAGATCGCCGCTGATGGCCCCGGTGACATTTCCGGCCGCCGGGGCCCCGCGATAGGCGTTGAACCCCACTTTGTCCAGATTGGCGGCAAAGCTCAGGCGCTTGTCGCCGGCTGCCTGTGGCCGGTAATCCAGCAACACGTTACGCAGCCCGCCTGTCACCTTGAGACCGTCGACCACTGCCATGGCTTTCTCCGGCAACGGTGCGAGGGAATCAATAAGCGGCGTGAGCGGCGTCAGGTCCAGGCGATCGGCCTGCACATGCCAGAGTTCTTCGCTGTCGGGCGTCGCAGCGGTTTGCGTGAGTTGTAGGCGGCTTTCCCAGCGCTTGTCGCCCAGGCTCATCGCCAGTGAATCGAGGTTCAGGTCGAAACCTGTGTCAGTGCGCGCAAACCAGGCGTTGAGCGCGAGGTTGTCGACAGTCGAGGGTTTGCGACCGGCATAAACGCCTTTGACATGCGGCGCATTAAGCCGCGCAGTCGCGCTTTGCACAGTGCCCTTGCCCCAGCTCATCCACAGCTCGCCACCGGCCTGCAGCTTCGACAGTGTCCATTCCCGGGTGAGGCTTTTTGGCAACCACCTGGCCCAGTCGCTTTGCGGCAGGCTGGCGTAGACATCTGCCTCGCCGTCCTTCCACTGACTGGCCTGGATACGTGAACGCACATTCAGGGCAAACGGCTGGCCATCCGGCAGCGTCAGGCGTGCATCAAGGCGCTGGTGATAACTGCCTGTGGCCAGACTGAGGTTTACATAGGTCAGGGTCAGCGGCGCGGCGTCAAACGGTTGCACAGTGACCTGGCTGTCGAGCAGCGACAAGTGCGAGACCATCTGCATCTGCTCAAGCACTTGCCCGGGGTCGAACGGGCTGTCGTTGCGCACTGGCAAGCCCTGTACCGACCAGTTGCCCTCCTTGTCCTGCCTGAGCATGAACTGCAGGCCGTCCACCTCGAGATGAGCGATGCGCACTTGACGCGCCAGCAGGCTTTCCCAGAGGTCGGGAACAACCCTTACACGATCAAGACGCACAGCACTGGAACCCTCTCCGACCATGACGTCGTGAGCCAGAAAAACCGGGGCAAACCGGCTCCAGCTACCTTCCAGACTGCCAATGCTCAACGGCATGCCAAGCGCGCTGCTGGCCCTGGTTTCCACATCCACACGGTATTCGGCAACCAGCGGCGTGAGCTGACGCCCGAGGCTTACGTACAACGCCGCGAGCACCAAAACCAGTGCGCACAGGCTCAAACCCCAACGAGTCAGGGTTGCAACAAGGCGAGGAAGACGACCCATATCAGGATGCCCTCCGCTGCGGGATACAAGCAGCGGAATCGGCGAATCGATTCCGGCTCAGGTGTGCAGGTGCGTTCAGGTACAGGTTTTGCTCATTTCCCACGCATCATTCTCGATAAAACGGCATACCTGCCGGAAACCCGAAGGGCACTTGTCATCATATTTCAAACGATCAGCACCCTCAGAGCAGCACCACGTCGTATTGTTCCTGCGAGTACATGGTTTCTACCTGAAAACGGATGGTCCGGCCAATGAAGCTCTCCAGTTCAGCCACGTTGCCCGACTCCTCGTCGAGCAAGCGATCGACCACGCGCTGATTGGCCAGAACCCGATAACCCACCGCCTGATAGGCTCGGGCTTCTCGCAGGATCTCGCGAAAGATTTCATAGCAAATGGTCTCGGGGGTTTTCAGCTTGCCCCGACCCGCGCAGCAATGGCAGGGCTCGCAGAGCACTTGCTCAAGACTTTCACGGGTGCGCTTGCGGGTCATCTGCACCAGGCCAAGCTCGGTGATACCGATGATATTGGTCTTGGCGTGATCGCGTTCCAGCTGTTTCTCCAGCGTGCGTAACACCTGACGCTGATGCTCACCGTCTTCCATGTCGATGAAATCGATAATGATGATGCCGCCCAGATTGCGCAGGCGCAGCTGCCGGGCAATGGCTGTAGCGGCTTCCAGGTTGGTTTTGAAGATGGTTTCTTCAAGGTTGCGATGCCCCACAAACGCGCCGGTATTGACGTCGATGGTGCTCATCGCCTCGGCCGGATCGACCACCAGATAACCACCGGACTTGAGCGGCACCTTGCGTTCGAGAGCTTTCTGGATTTCATCCTCGACCCCATAGAGGTCGAAGATCGGCCGTTCGCCCGGATAATGCTCCAGCCTGTCGGCAATCTCCGGCATCAATTCGGCCACGAACTGGGTGGTCTTCTGAAAGGTTTCCCGCGAGTCGATGCGGATTTTTTCGATACGCGGGCTGACCAGGTCACGCAAGGTACGCAGGGCCAGGCCCAGGTCCTCGTAAATCACCGTGGGCGGGCTGACGGTCTTGATCTGCTCGCCGAGCTGATCCCAGAGCCTGCGCAGATAGCGGATATCCATGAGGATTTCATCAGCACCGGCACCCTCGGCCGCGGTACGCAGAATAAAGCCTCCGGCCTCTTTGATACCTTCCAGGGCGACACAATCGCTGACAACTTTTTTCAGTCGTTCACGCTCTGCCTCGTCCTCGATTTTCAGGGAAATGCCTACATGCGCAGTGCGCGGCATGTACACCAGATACCGTGACGGAATGGAGAGCTGGGTAGTCAGCCGCGCGCCTTTGCTGCCGATGGGGTCCTTGGTGACTTGCACCACAAGGCTCTGGCCGTCATGCACCAGCGACGCAATGCTCTCGACGGCAGGCCCTTCACGCATGGATATTTCCGAGGCATGAATGAATGCAGCGCGGTCCAGACCGATATCGATGAACGCCGCCTGCATGCCGGGAAGCACCCGCACTACCTTGCCTTTGTAGATATTGCCGACGATGCCGCGGCGCTGGGTACGCTCGACGTGCACCTCTTGCAGAACACCGTTTTCTACCACTGCCACCCGTGATTCCATCGGGGTGATGTTGATCAGGATCTCTTCACTCATGACTCGTCACCTTCCAGGCATTGCCAGCAGGGTATGCCGAAATGGCCAAGCAGTTCTGCGGTTTCACACAGAGGCAGACCAACCACCCCAGAATAGCTGCCTTGCAGGCCCTCGACGAAAATCGCCGCCAGCCCTTGAATGGCATAGCCTCCGGCCTTGTCGGCAGGCTCGCCACTGGCCCAGTAGGCTTGGGCCTCGTGGGGTTGAATCGGGCGAAAGCGCACGCGACTGGTCACAATACGGGTTTCACTGCGATGCCGATCACTCAGCGCGACGGCGGTCATCACTTCGTGCTCGCGCCCGGACAGGGCCGTCAGCATGGCCAGAGCATCCGCCTCATCGGCCGGCTTGCCGAGAATGCGCCCATCAAGCACCACCGCCGTGTCAGCGCCCATCACGCAGGCCTGTTGTTCGGCCGCCAGCACAGACAGCCCGGCCTGGGCCTTGCCGAGCGCAAGACGCTCGACATAGGCAGCCGGGGTTTCGTGGTCGAAGGGAGTTTCGTCAATCTGAGCGTTCAGTACGGTAAAGGACACACCGATCTGAGTCAGAAGTTCGCGGCGGCGCGGCGAGCCAGAAGCCAGATAAAGCGAGGGCATAAGGACATCTCCGTGTCTGTTCGGGTGAGCGCCAGGGACGCAGCGGGGCGTCGCGCTCACCTTGCGCTTAATTGATTTTCAAACGTTTGCGCAATCCACGCAGGCCATAGCTGATCCAGGGCCACAACAGGGCACTGACCAGCGCGGGTAGAACCAGCGCCAGCGTAGGCTGACGGTTGCCGGTCAATGCACTCAGCCAGAGCTGCGCAAGCTGCGCCAGACCGAATACGACCAACAGCACCAGACATTGCTGCCACATGGGGAACATACGCATACGCTGCTGCAGGGACATCACCAGAAACGTGATCAGGCTGAGGATCAGCGCATTCTGGCCAAGCAATGTGCCATACAGCACATCTTCCATCAGCCCCAGTATCCACGCAGTGGTCATACCATATTTGTGCGGCAGCGCCAGAACCCAGAAGGTCAGCAACAGGGCCAGCCACAAGGGCCGGAAGATTTCCATGAATTGCGGCAGCGGCGAAACGCTCAGCAACAGACCGATCGCAAACGTCAGCCAGACCACCCAGCCATTGCGCCCGGAAACATGACTAACCATCGATAGGCTCCCGAGCAGTGGAAGGTCTTGAAGCAGGCGGCTGTGAAGCAGCAGGCCGGGCGGCAGGCCTTGCCGGTGTCACAGGCGCTGCAGCCGGCGCAGGCGTTGTCGATTGCGCAGCAGGCTTGTGCGTTGCAGTGCTGCCCGGGAATACCGGAACAGTTGCTTGCGGCCACATCGGGAAAGCAGGTGTCGGCGGCGGCAGGGTCGCCATCACTGAAGGCTCGATACCCTTGTCGATGGATTCCTGCGCTTGCGCCGCGTCGGCAGCCCGCTCTTCCGGCGAACGACCGTCCGAGAACACCAGCAGCAGATAACGGCTGCGATTCAATGCGGCGGTTGGCACGGCACGCACGATTGCGAACGGCTGGCCGGAGTCGTGAATCACTTCCTTGACCGTAGCCACCGGGTAGCCAGCCGGGAAGCGCTGCCCCAGGCCGGAACTGACCAGCAGATCACCCTCTTTGATGTCGGCAGTATCTGCCACATGCCGAAGCTCAAGCCGTTCAGGGTTGCCGGTGCCGCTGGCGATAGCACGCAGGCCGTTGCGATTCACCTGCACCGGAATGCTGTGGGTCGTATCAGTCAGCAGCAGGACCCGCGAGGTGTACGGCATCAGCTCGACAACCTGGCCCATCAGGCCACGCGCATCGAGCACCGGCTGGCCCAGCACAACGCCGTCGCGCTCGCCCTTGTTGATGATGATGCGATGGGTGAAGGGGTTCGGGTCCATGCCGATCAACTCGGCGACCTCGACCTTTTCGTTGACCAGCGCAGAAGAGTTCAGCAACTCACGCAAACGAACGTTCTGCTCGGTCAGTGCCGCCAGCTTTTGCAAGCGACCTTGCAGGAGCAACGCTTCGGTCTTGAGTTTTTCGTTTTCGGCGATCAGCTCTGTGCGGCTGCCGAACTGACTGGCAACGCCTTGATACAAACGTTGTGGCAGATCAACGATCCAGTAGGACTGCATGAGCACCATCGACATCTGGCTGCGCACGGGCTTGAGGATCGTAAAGCGGGCGTCGACAACCATCAACGCAACCGACAGAACGGCCAGCACCAGCAGACGTACGCCCAGCGAAGGGCCTTTTGCGAAAAGCGGTTTAATAGGCCGCTCCTCCGGGGCATGCGATCGTTGGATCGAACTTCGATTGGCAATTATTCATGCGGTATGTAACCGGCCTGGACAAATGAAAGAGATAGGCACCCTGTTTCGGTGTCAGCACGATGCATACAGGTAGCACATACGCCACCTGCATACAAAAGACTCCGTGAAAGGCACTCCGGCGAATTACTCGCTGGAGAGCAGATCCATGGTGTGCTTATCCATCATTTCCAGCGCACGGCCACCGCCGCGGGCTACGCAGGTCAGCGGGTCTTCGGCAACGATCACCGGCAGACCTGTTTCCTGAGCCAGCAATTTGTCCAGATCACGCAGCAATGCACCGCCACCGGTCAGGACCAGACCACGCTCGGCGATGTCCGAGGCCAGTTCCGGAGGCGACTGCTCCAGAGCGCTCTTGACCGCCTGAACGATGGTCGCCAATGACTCTTGAAGCGCTTCAAGCACTTCGTTGGAGTTCAGGGTGAACGCACGTGGCACGCCTTCAGCCAGGTTGCGGCCGCGGACGTCGACTTCACGCACTTCACCGCCCGGGTAGGCCGTACCGATTTCCTGCTTGATGCGCTCGGCGGTGGATTCGCCGATCAGGCTGCCGTAGTTACGACGCACATAGGTGATGATCGCTTCATCGAAACGGTCGCCGCCTACACGTACGGATTCGGCATACACCACACCGTTCAGGGAAATCAGCGCGATCTCGGTGGTGCCGCCGCCGATGTCGACAACCATCGAACCGCGAGCTTCTTCCACCGGCAGACCGGCACCGATTGCAGCGGCCATTGGCTCTTCGATTAGGAATACTTCGCGTGCACCTGCACCCAGGGCAGATTCGCGAATGGCACGACGCTCAACCTGGGTGGATTTGCACGGAACGCAGATCAGCACACGAGGACTGGGCTGCAGAAAGCTGTTTTCGTGGACCTTGTTGATGAAGTACTGCAACATTTTTTCGCAGACGCTGAAGTCGGCGATAACGCCGTCTTTCATTGGACGAATGGCTGCGATGTTGCCTGGAGTACGGCCCAGCATGCGCTTGGCTTCGGTACCGACGGCCACGACACTCTTCTGGTTGCCGTGAGTACGAATTGCAACGACAGAGGGTTCATTCAGAACGATACCGCGCTCACGCACGTAGATAAGGGTGTTGGCAGTGCCCAGGTCGATGGATAGATCACTGGAAAACATGCCACGCAGTTTCTTGAACATGGGAAAGGGACCCTAGGGAACGCGTGGTAAAAAAAGTGCGGCAAACTCTAACAACGACAGGGATTTTGGGCAAGGAGCCAATATGCTAAATTGGCGGTTTTCCGAACATGACCCTCGACGTTAGCGGCTTGAGACAGTAATAACGCGATAGTGTTCCGCAATTGGCAACAAAGCAAATCCATAAGCATTCCACTGGAGATACCCCATGGCGCTTGAACGCTCCGACGTGGAAAAGATCGCTCATCTGGCCCGACTGGGTCTCAATGACGCCGATATCCCGCGTACCACCGAAGCACTTAACAGCATTCTCGGACTGGTCGATCAGATGCAAGCGGTCGACACCACTGGCATCGAACCTCTGGCCCATCCGCTGGAAGCCACCCAGCGCCTGCGCGAAGACGCCGTCACCGAGCGAAATCGTCGTGACACTTACCAAGCCATCGCACCAGCGGTCCAAGACGGCCTCTATCTGGTTCCGAAAGTCATCGAGTAAGGGAAAGCGCCTGCATGCATCAAATGACTCTGGCCGAGATCGCTCGCGGACTCGCCGAAAAAAAGTTTTCTTCTGAAGAGCTGACCCGCGTTCTGCTGTCGCGTATCGCGACGCTCGACCCGCAGCTCAACAGCTTCATCAGCCTCACCGAAGACCTGGCCATCACTCAGGCCCAGGCGGCAGACGCTCGGCGCGCCGCCGGTGAGAACGGCCCGCTGCTCGGCGCCCCGCTGGCGCACAAGGACCTGTTCTGCACCCAGGGCATTCGTACCAGTTGCGGCTCCCGGATGCTCGACAACTTCAAGGCGCCGTACGACGCCACGGTTGTGTCGAAACTGGCTTCGGCAGGCACGGTAACGCTGGGCAAGACCAACATGGACGAATTCGCCATGGGTTCGGCCAACGAATCCAGCCATTACGGCGCGGTGAAAAACCCGTGGAATCTGCAATGCGTGCCCGGTGGCTCTTCCGGTGGTTCGGCAGCGGCGGTTGCTGCACGCCTGCTGCCTGCCGCAACCGGCACCGACACCGGCGGCTCGATTCGCCAGCCTGCGGCACTGACCAACCTCACCGGCCTCAAGCCTACCTACGGCCGTGTTTCGCGCTGGGGCATGATCGCCTACGCTTCAAGCCTCGATCAGGCAGGGCCAATGGCGCGCACCGCCGAAGATTGCGCACTGCTGCTGCAAGGCATGGCCGGCTTCGACCCGCAGGACTCGACCAGCATCGACGAGCCGGTTCCGGACTACTCCGCCAGCCTCAATACCTCGCTCAAGGGGCTGCGTATTGGCGTACCGAAAGAGTATTTCAGCGCAGGCCTGGACCCGCGTATCGCGCAATTGGTGCATGAAAGCGTCAAGGAGCTGGAAAAACTCGGTGCGGTCGTCAAGGAAGTCAGCCTGCCAAACCTGCAACACGCAATCCCGGCCTACTACGTCATCGCGCCGGCTGAGGCCTCGTCCAACCTGTCGCGCTTCGACGGCGTGCGTTTCGGCTACCGCTGCGAAGACCCGAAAGACCTGACCGACCTTTACAAGCGTTCCCGCGCTGAAGGCTTTGGCCCGGAAGTCCAGCGCCGCATCATGGTGGGCGCCTATGCGCTGTCGGCGGGCTACTACGACGCTTATTACCTGCAAGCGCAGAAGATCCGTCGCCTGATCAAGAACGATTTCATGAGTGCATTTGCCGAAGTCGACGTAATCCTCGGCCCGACCACGCCCAACCCGGCCTGGAAAATCGGCGCCAAGACCAACGATCCGATTGCCGAATACCTGGAAGACTTCTACACCATCACCGCCAACCTGGCGGGCCTGCCCGGCTTGTCCATGCCCGCAGGCTTTGTCGATGGCCTGCCGGTCGGCGTGCAGTTGCTCGCTCCGTATTTCCAGGAAGGCCGTCTCTTGAATGTGGCGCATCAGTATCAGCAAGTCACCGACTGGCACACTCGCGCACCTGAAGGCTTCTGAGGAGAAACACATGCAATGGGAAGTCGTCATCGGGCTGGAGATTCATACCCAGCTTTCGACCCAATCAAAGATTTTTTCCGGTAGCGCCACCACGTTCGGCTCCGAGCCCAACACCCAGGCCAGCCTCGTCGATCTGGGCATGCCCGGCGTTCTGCCGGTGCTGAACAAGGAAGCCGTGCGCATGGCCGTCAAGTTCGGCCTGGCGGTGGATGCCGAAATCGGCCAGCACAACGTGTTTGCCCGCAAGAACTACTTCTACCCCGACCTGCCCAAGGGCTACCAGATCAGCCAGATGGAGCTGCCGATTGTCGGCAAGGGCCACCTGGACATCACTCTGGAAGACGGCACAGTCAAGCGCATCGGCATCACCCGCGCGCACCTTGAGGAAGATGCAGGCAAAAGCCTGCACGAAGACTTCCAGGGCATGACCGGTATCGACCTGAACCGTGCCGGCACGCCGCTGCTGGAAATCGTTTCCGAGCCGGACATGCGCAGTGCCAAGGAAGCCGTGGCCTATGTAAAAGCCATTCATGCGATTGTCCGTTATCTGGGCATCTGTGACGGCAATATGGCCGAAGGCTCGTTGCGTTGCGACTGCAACGTGTCGATTCGCCCGAAGGGCCAGGTCGAGTTCGGCACACGTTGCGAGATCAAGAACGTCAACTCGTTCCGCTTCATCGAGAAGGCGATCAACAGCGAGATCCAGCGCCAGATCGATCTGATCGAAGACGGTGGCAAGGTTATCCAGCAGACCCGCCTGTACGATCCGAACACCAACGAAACCCGCGCCATGCGCAGCAAGGAGGAAGCCAACGACTACCGTTACTTCCCCGACCCGGACCTGTTGCCGGTGATCATCGAGGATTCGTTCCTCGAAGAAACCCGCGCCACATTGCCGGAACTGCCGCCGCAGAAGCGCGAACGTTTCCAGAGCCAGTTCGGCCTGTCGACCTACGATGCCAGTGTGCTGGCCTCCAGCCGCGAGCAGGCCGACTACTTCGAGCAGGTGGTCAGCATCAGCGGTGACGCCAAGCTGGCCGCCAACTGGGTCATGGTCGAACTGGGCAGCCTGCTGAACAAACAGGGCCTGGAAATCGAACAGTCGCCGGTCAGTGCCGAGCAACTGGGCGGCATGCTCAAGCGCATCACCGACAACACCATTTCCGGCAAGATCGCGAAAATGGTTTTCGAGGCGATGGCCAATGGCGAAGGCAGTGCCGATGAAGTCATCGACAAGCGCGGCCTGAAGCAGGTAACCGACAGCGGTGCCATCGAATCGATGCTCGACGAGATGCTGGCTGCCAATGCGGAGCAGGTCGAACAATATCGCGCCGCCGATGAAGCCAAGCGCGGCAAGATGTTCGGTTTCTTCGTCGGTCAGGCAATGAAAGCCTCCAAAGGCAAGGCCAACCCGCAGCAGGTCAACGAGTTGCTGAAGGCCAAGCTGGAGGGCTGATACCGAGCACGCGGTGCAACACCAAGTTGTGACGCGGAGCGTCACGAAATGCATGCCAACGCGGAGCATTGGCACGATAGGTGTTCTCGCGCGCACCTATCGTTCCTCACGCTCCGCGTGGGAATGCAGTTCTGGACGCTCTGCGTCCGCTGTTGCGTGCGCGCTGCGACACCGAGTTGCGACGCGGAGCGTCAGGAAATGCATGCCAGCATGGAGGATTGGCATGAGAGTCAACCACACCTACTCCGACACTCAGGAACCCAACCCATGCGCCGCCTTATTTTTGCCTGCAGCCTGCTGACGTTACTGGCAGGCTGCGCCAATCACATCATCGACCCTCACGGTTATGACGAGACCGGCACAGCCGCTTATTACGGTGCCCGCCATCATGGCAATCGCACAGCCAGTGGCGAACCCTTCAATCAGAACGCGCTGACTGCCGCACACAGGCAGTTGCCATTCGGCACGCGCGTCAAGGTCACTAACCTGGACAACGACAGGTCAGTGGTCGTACGCATCAATGATCGCGGCCCTCACACGCGTGGTCGATTGATCGATGTCTCTCGCGAAGCAGCCGAACAACTGGGTATGCTACGTAGCGGCACCGCGCCAGTGCGTGTTCAGGCCCTTGATTAGCCTTAATCCCGTTCAACACTAACAAGGACATTCGTATTCTCCAGCTATCGGCCCTGCCCGCCCCCGCGCTCATTCAAATGTTCAGCGGCCTGCTATTGCTGCTGATAGGGGCAGAACTTTCAGTGCGTGCGGCAGTGCATCTGGCGGCGATTTTCAAGGTCAGGCCATTGCTCATTGGCCTGACCGTGGTGGCGATGGGCACCAGCGCGCCGCAAATGGCGGTAAGCCTGCAAGCTGCGTTTGCCGATAACACCGACATCGCCGTAGGCAGCGTCATCGGTGGCAACATCTTCAATGTCCTGGTGATTCTTGGCCTATGCGCGCTGATCATCCCGTTACGCGTTGCCCGCCAGGTGCTGCACATCGATATTCCGCTGATGATCGGTGCCTGCCTGCTGGCCATCGGCCTGTCATGGAACGGCGAATTCAGCAAATTTGACGGTGCACTGCTGCTTGCAGGTTTGCTGGTCTGCCTGATTGTCATCATCCGCCAGGGCGGTCACACGCCGCGCCACGGCCATGCCGAAACAACAGAGAAACCACGCACCTTCACGCGCATCCTCATGCTTGCCGCAGGCTTGCTGCTGCTGACCGCTGGCGGGCACTTGCTGGTTGACGCGTCGGTCGTGATCGCCATCCATCTGGGGCTTTCCGAGCGCATCGTCGGCCTGACCATCATCGCCATCGGCACCTCACTGCCGGCCCTGATGACCTCGCTGATCGCGGCGTTTCGTGGCGAACGGGATATTGCAGTGGGGAATGTGATCGGCAGCAATCTGTTCAACCTGCTGGGGGTATTGGGAGTGACTGCACTGTTCGCCCCGGTGCCGCTGACGATCTCGCCGAATGCAATGGTGTTCG
Organism: Pseudomonas sp. Pme6b; assembly: GCF_058129925.1. Taxonomy (NCBI): domain Bacteria; kingdom Pseudomonadati; phylum Pseudomonadota; class Gammaproteobacteria; order Pseudomonadales; family Pseudomonadaceae; genus Pseudomonas; species Pseudomonas sp. Pme6b. The sequence goes on along the minus strand of NZ_CM176704.1, from coordinate 1,374,192 downwards.
ACCTGCCGATCATGCTCGGTGTTTCGCTGCTTTGTGTGCCGCTGTTCTATTCCGGCTACCGGATAGACCGCATGGAAGGGGTGTTTCTGCTGTCGCTGTACCTAACGTACGGGCTGCATATTCTGGCGATCAGCACTGGAATGGCACTGGCCGAAAGGCTCGAGACAAAAATGCTTACTCTGGTTCTGCCTGTGCTCGGCGTTGTTGTTGCCTGGGGCACGATCCGCGCCTGGCGACGCCAGCACTGACCTCAATCCGCATCGATACAAGGGGAATGCCATGACAGACAAGACAATCAGCGAAGGCGAGCAGATCCGTCGTCAGGTAATGGGCGATGTCTACGTCGACCGTGCGCTGGGTAACGCAACCGAGTTCAGCCAGCCGCTGCAGGACTTCGTCAACGAGCACGCCTGGGGCAGCGTCTGGAGTCGTGAGGGTTTGCCGCTGAAAACCCGCAGCCTGATCACCCTGGCCACCCTCACCGCCCTGAAATGCCCGCAAGAGCTAAAGGGCCATGTTCGTGGAGCACTGAACAACGGTTGCACGGTGGAGGAAATTCGCGAGGCGCTGCTGCACTGCGCGGTCTATGCCGGCGTGCCAGCAGCCATCGACGCGTTCCGTGCAGCACAGGAAGTCATCGACAGCTACGTCAAGCCGGACTAGATCCAGCCGCCCCATTGCAGAATGAAAATTCCCACGTTGGTGGTGACCGCTGCGGCCAGTGTGGTGATGACGATGATCGCGGCGGCCAGTTCGTAGTTGCCGTTGGCGGTGCGCGCCATGATGTAGCTGGCAGCGGCCGTCGGGCTCGCGAAGTAAAGGAACAGAATGCCCAGTTCCGCGCCGCGAAAACCGACCAGCCAGGCGGCCAGCGTGCAGAGCAGCGGCAGCGTGATCATTTTCATGACGCTGGCACTGATCGCCAGACTGCCACTTTTACGCAGCGAGGCCAGCGACAGCGTGCCGCCGATGCAGATCAGCGCCAGCGGCAGGGTCATTTGCGCCAGATAACTGCCGGACGTCTCCAGCCACCTGGGCAGGCCTATGCTGAAGTAAGCGAAAGGCGATGCGATGATGACGCTGATGATCAGCGGGTTGGCCAGCACACTTTTGAACACGCTCCAGGGGTCGGACTTGATCACCGGGCTGTAAACCGCCAGCACAATTGTCGACAACGTGTTGTAGAAGACGATGACCAGCGCGGCCAGAATCGCCCCCAACGAAATGCCATAAGGGCCGTACATGCTCGCCGCCAGCGCCAGGCCGATTACCCCGTTGTTGCCACGGAACGCGCCCTGAACGTAAACGCCACGCTCTTCTTGCGGGCAGCGCCAGATCGCCCAGCCCCAGGCGAATGCGAAACTCAGTAGCGTCGCGACACTGAAAAAGATGAGCAGTCCGGGTTGCAGAGCCGCGCGCAAATCAGCGTGAATGATGCCCAGAAACAGCAGCGCAGGCATCGTGACGTTGAACACCAGCCCGGAAGCCGCGACGATAAACCCGTCGTTGATAGCACCGATGCGTTTGAGCAATACGCCCAGAAACAGCATGGCAAACACCGGGGCGGTGATGTTCAGGGTTTGGAGAAAAATAGCCAGCATGCAACACACCCGGTCCCGTCGTTAGGTAGCTCATGATAGGCCACACATGACAAGCATGTTGCAAGGAATTTCCGAAAGGGTTACCTGAACAACCCCGATTCTCTGTCAGACAATGCGGCTAATCTCCACGGTCGGCTGCAATTTGCGCTCGAACACTGAAACGCCATCAAGATCGCGCAGGGCAACAGACATCTCGCCGGTCTGCCCGTCGATATTCACTTCGCCAAAGAACTGATAACCCGCAAAAGGCGAGGTGTTCTGTGCAGGGGGCGCCTTCTGGAACACCAGTTCCGGACCGAACGTCTTGTCCAGTACATTGGGACCGAAGCTGCCCGCATTCAGCGGCCCGGCGACGAATTCCCAGAACGGGTCGAAGTCCTGAAACACGGCACGATCCGGCTGGTAATGATGCGCGGCGCAATAATGGACATCGGCCGTCAGCCAGACACAGTCGCGAATCTTCTGCGCGCGCAGGTACGCCAGCAATTCGGCAACCTCCAGCTCGCGGCCAAGCGCCGGTCCGTCATTGCCGTTGGCGATGGCTTCCCAGCGCGCCACACCGGGGCTCACCTCGCCATCCGGTACGCCAAGGCCGATGGGCATGTCAGCAGCAATGACCTTCCATTGCGCGCGCGACGCATTGAGTTCGCGCTTGAGCCAGTCAAGTTGCTCACGACCAAGAAATGCGGTGGTCGGACCCGGTTTTTCGGCCAGATTGGCATCATTGCCGTCGCGGTAGCTGCGCATATCGAGGACAAAAACGTCGAGCATCGGACCGTAGGGAATCTTGCGATAAATGCGTCCGCCATTTTCGGCTTGCTGCAAGCGCAGCGGCGCGTACTCCAGATAAGCCTGGCGGGCACGCGAGGACAGCAGCTGGATATCCTTGACCTTGTAACGCTCATCAAGCTGCTTGCTGGGCGACCAGTTGTTGGTGACTTCGTGGTCATCCCATTGCCAGATCTGCGGCACTTCTGCGTTGAAGCGGCGCAGATTTTCATCCATCAGGTTATAGCGGTAATTGCCTCGGTACTCGTCGAGGGTCTCCGCCACCTTGCTTTTCGCTTCGGTGGTCAGGTTGCGCCAGATCCGCCCGCCTTCCGTGGTGATCTGCTCGGGCACTGGCCCGTCGGCGTAAATGGTGTCACCGCTGTGGATAAAAAAGTCCGGCAAGCGCAAGCGCATCGCCTCATAGATACGCATGCCACCAACGTCAGGGTTGATACCGAAGCCCTGCCCCACCGTGTCGCCACTCCAGACGAAGCGGATGTCACGACGCTGTTGGGGCGTGCTGCGCAGATGGCCGAACCAGGGCTCGCTGGCGACACCGCTCTGAGCATCCTCGAACGAGACGCGGTAGAAAATCGCCTGATCGACCGGCAGCCCGCTCAACTCGACCCGCGCGGTGAAGTCGGTACGCGGATCGGCGAGCGCCGAGACCACGCGCCGTGGCTGAGTAAACATACTGCGTGTGTCCCATTCGACCACCATCCGTGAAGGCCGGTCGCTGCGGCTCCAGACCATGGCCTTGTCGCCGAGCACATCTCCGGACTGCACACCATCGACCATTTTCGGGCGGTCCTGCACCGAAGCGATCACCGCAGGCGCAAGCCCCGGCAACAGCAAACCGGCCCCCACGGCCTGGATGACACGGCGACGCTTGAGATCGAACTGGCTCACGGTTATCCCCTCGCTGACAGGCAAAAAAGTACCGTAGCAGGGGAATGTTGGCGCTGTATGACAACACAGGGCCGGAATAACGCACCTGACGCCAAAAACCTTCAGCGCCCGCTAGCTGTTAAACTCCCGCGCCTTATTCCAGCCCGAGGCGCTTAGCATGTCTTCCTTGAATCAGGCGCTCAGCGTCGCCCTCGATAATCGTCAATCGTTGCTGGGCGAACTGCATCAGCAGGGCACGGACTGCTATCGGCTGTTTCACGGAAGTCAGGAAGGCGCCAGCGGGCTGACCATCGACCGCTACGGCCCGCAGTTGCTGGTACAAAGCTTCCACACCCGCCTGGATCGCGATGCATTGCTTGCGCTGCACGAGCAAGTCAACACACGACTGGGCCTGGAAACGCTGCTGGTCTATAACGATCGCTCGCAAGGCAACTCACGCGTGGATCGCCAGGATACGGTCTACAAGGCTGACGAAGCGGCGCTGGCCGACCATATCGGGCATGAGTGGGGGCTCAACTATCGGGTCCGTGGCCGACATGCAGGCCAGGACCCGTTGTTGTTTCTGGACCTGCGCAACACGCGTGGCTGGGTCAAACAGCACAGCGCCGACAAAAGCGTGCTGAACCTGTTCGCCTATACTTGCGGCGTCGGTCTCAGCGCTGCGGCCGGTGGCGCGAGCGAGGTGTGCAATCTGGACTTCGCCGAGGGTAATCTGGCCGTGGGTCGAGAGAATGGTGCGCTTAACCCGCAACTGCCACCCATGCAGTTCATCCAGTCGGATTATTTTCCGGCAATCCGCCAACTGGCGGGGCTGCCGATTGCAGCGCGGCGTAGCCAACAATTGCCCAGCTACATGAAGCTGCAACAGCGCCAGTATGATCTGGTCCTGCTTGACCCACCTGCCTGGGCCAAAAGTGCGTTCGGCACCGTTGACCTGTTGCGCGACTATCAAAGCCTGCTCAAGCCGGCGCTGTTGACGACGGCAGACGGCGGCGTGCTGATCTGCTGCAACAACCTTGCGAAGGTCAGCATGCAGGACTGGCGTGAGCAGGTATTACGCTGTGCCACCAAGGCTGGACGCCCGGTACGCGACTGCCAGGAGATGCTTCCTGCCAAGGACTTCCCGTCTCTGGATAATCAGCCACCCCTGAAAACGCTGATCCTGCAACTCTGATCCGGCGGCTGGTATCGCAAAGCACTATCGGAAAGTTCCTACGAGCGGCGACGGCAGTGCCTTGGGAACCGAACAGGCATGCCATACTCCAAGGGCTTCCAAAAGAGAGAGACGCCGCTGCCCATGTCCAGAGGATTGAAACGCACACTTGGCTCCTTGCTGACTGTGATCGTGCTCTACAGCTTGCTGGGGTTCTTCATTCTTCCCGGTGTCGCTCTGCGGATCGCCAATCAGCAATTGGCCAATTACGCCACCGTGCCGGCGAAGCTTGAACGCCTGGAATTCAATCCCTACACGCTGGAGCTGACGCTCTGGGGCCTGAACATCGGCACACCGGGCAAGGAACAGGTCGCGTTTGAAAAGCTTTATGCCAACCTGCAAATCGACAGCCTGTGGACACGGGCCCTGCACCTGCAACGCATCGAGCTGATCAAACCCAAGACCGAGCTGTTGTTCGACAAGCAAGGCAAGCTCAATCTGGCGCAACTGTTCAAGCTGCCAGCCAGCGAACCTGCCAAGGACGAACCACCCGGCAAGCCGTTCCCGCTGCGTATCGACGAAATAAAACTGGCCGATGGCTATGTTCACTTTCAGGATATGCGCCCAAGCCAGCCCATCGAATTTCTCTACGACACACTCAATTTCGAACTCAAGAACCTCAGCACATTACCCGAAGACAATGCCGACATGACGCTGGTCGCGGCAGGTCCGGATGGCGGGCAGATCGACTGGGTCGGGCGTATCAGCCTGATACCGATCACCTCGGAAGGGACGCTGAAAGTCACCGACAGCAAGATGAAGCTGTGGTGGCCTTACGTGCGTGATGCGTTGCCGCTGGCGCTTGAGGACGGCGTGCTGAATTTCAGCACGGCATACACACTCAATCTGGCCAAGGAAACCGAGCTGAAGTTGACCAATGTGTCGGCCAGTGTCGCGCCCTTCGCGTTGAACACGCCAGACGGTCGCCCTCTGGTACGCCTGCAACGCCTGGACGTGAGCGAAACATCAGTCGATCTGGCAAAGCAGCTGGTGACCGTAGGCAAGATCCGCAGCCAGAAACTGGAAACCTGGGCAGCGCGCGAAGCCGACGGGCAACTGGACTGGCAAAAGCTGTTTGCCAGCCAGCTGGGCAAGCCAGCGGCACCGCAAACACCGGCCGTGGACGACAAGGCGGCTGAACCGGCACCCACGACCGACGCCTCTGCCAAAGCCAGCGCCAAGCCCGCCACGCAAAGCACACCATGGCAGGTGCTGCTGCGAGATGTGCAGTTGCGCAATTACATGGTCCATCTGGCAGATCGCGTACCTCAAGAGCCTGTTGCTCTGGATGTTGGCCCGCTGAATCTGGACATCCAGAATTTCGACAGCCTTAACAAATCCCCCTTCACGCTCAAGCTTGATACCGGGCTGGGCAAACAGGGCAACCTCACTGCAGCCGGCGATGTGAACCTCAACCCGGTCAGTGCACAACTTAACGTAACTACCCGCGACATCGACCTGCGCCTCGCCCAAGCCTACATCAGCCCGTTCATTCGTCTGGAAATGCGCAGCGGCATGCTGGGCAGCGATCTGGCGGTCAACCTGAAAAGCACCGAACCGCTGGCGTTCAGCGTTACCGGCAAAGCACAGGTCAATCAGCTTCACACACTCGACACGCTCAAACAGCGCGACTTCCTGAAGTGGCAGCAACTGCAACTCGAAGGGCTGGACTACCAGCACGGCACGGGCCTTTCGATTGCCAAAGTCAACATGGATCAGCCTTACGCACGCTTCATGATAAATGAAGACCGGACCACCAATGTCGACGATCTGCTGATTCCGCAGCCTGATGACAAGACCGCATCGCAGCCAAAAACAGCCAGAACACAGCCCAAGGCCAAGGCAGATAACCCTCTGGCGATTTACGTCGGCGAAGTGAATATCATGGATGGCTCGGCAAACTTTGCCGACATGACCCTGACCCCCAACTTTGCCACCGCCGTGCAGCAGCTCAATGGTCGTATCGGCACCATCGACAACCGCAAGGCGACACCGGCACCCGTGGACATCCAGGGCAAGGTCGATCGCTACGCGCCTGTGACCATCAAAGGCAGCCTCAACCCTTTCGACCCGATGGCCAGCCTGGATATCACCACCAGCTTCAAGCGTGTCGAGCTGACCAATCTGACCCCTTATTCCGGCAAGTTCGCCGGTTTCAGAATCCGCAAGGGCAGGCTCAATCTCGATCTGCACTACTTGATCACCAAAGGTCAGCTCAAGGCGCAGAACAAGGTGCTGGTTGAACAGTTGCAACTGGGTGAGCGTGTCGACAGCCCGGATGCGCTGGACCTGCCTATCCGTCTGGCGGTCGCGCTGCTCAAGGATACGCAGGGACGAATTTCCCTGGAGCTGCCGATCGAGGGCGATCTGAACAACCCGCAGTTCAGCGTGATGCCAATTGTCTGGCAAACCCTGCGCAATCTTGTGCTGCGTGCTGCGCAGGCTCCGTTCAAGATGCTCGGCGGGCTGGTCGCCGGTGGAAGCTCCGAGGATCTCGGCAGCGTGAGTTTCGCGCCGGGCTCCAGTGATTTGTCGGCCGAGGCGCAAAGCGCCCTGGACAAGCTCTCGGTGGCGCTCAAGGAGCGCCCGGACCTGAAGCTGGAGATCGAAGGCACCAGCGCTGCAAGCAGTGACGGTCCTCTGATTGCCCAACAGCGGCTGGAGCGGGAATACCAGTACACCTATTACAAGATCCTCCAGCGACGCGGCGACAAGGTTCCAGCCAGAGCCGGTTTGATACAGGTCCCTGAGGATGAAAAAGCTCCTATGCTTGAAGGTATCTACCGCACACGCCTGAAACAGCAACCGCCTGCCGAATGGGCAAACCTGGGCAAGGAACAACGTGCAAACCAGATGCGTGCCGCCGTGCTCAAGTTCTGGAGCAGCAATGAGGTATTGCTGCGTGAGCTGGGCCAGGGCAGAGCCAGCAGCATCAAGGACTACCTGGTAGACAAGGGCAAGCTGGAAGACGCTCGTGTGTACTTCGTCGATGCCCGCCTGGGTCAGGCCCAGCCAGATGGTAAAGTCATCAGCCCCCTCCACCTCGACAGTGAATGAAGCCTTGGCACGTACCCGAATCAAACTGCTGATCAACCTGACCCTTGCCGCTATGGCCGGGTCAGTTACTGCCTCTTCATATGCCACGTCAACGCTGCGCTGCGGCAACCAGCTGGTCAGCACGGGGGACCGGGCATTCGAAGTGCAGCAGAAATGCGGAGAGTCCGTAAGCCAGGAAGTGCTGGGCACTCAGGAGACCTTCAATAGTAACTACCGAAGGTCCGAAGCCGTGAGAATCGAGGAATGGATCTACGGACCTGATAAATGGATCTACGGACCTGATAACGGCATGTATCAGTACCTGCGCTTCGAAGGGGGTCGCCTGGTGAGGATTGAAAGCAAGCGTCGCACCTGACTCTCCCAAGCGTCTGTTTGTCACCGCCATAGAAAAGGCCCCGACTCTTCAGTCGGGGCCTTTAATGGCTACATCCTTGCAGCCTCGCATGAACTTTCCATCAATCAATGACTGCGGCTGTTCATGGGCAGTATTCGATTACTCGGCTTTCAGGCCAGCAGCCGATACGTCTTTAACACCTTTGATTTTCTTGGTGATAGCGACGGCGGTGTTTTTCTGAGCTTCGGTAACTTTTACCATGGAGGACAGGGAAACCACACCTTTGTTGGTCTCAACCTTGATGTCCGAACCTGGGATGCCTTTCTCGGTCAGCAGGTCAGCTTTGACCTTGGTGGTGATCCAAGTGTCAGAAGTATCTTCTTTGACTTCTTGAGTAGTGGTGTTGGCTGCCAGAACCATTGGCGCTTGGGCCGAGGTCTGTGCGAAAGCAGCGTTGGCCATGGTCAGAGTCAGGGCAGTAGCGGTAGCAGCGGCAATAGCGAACTTCTTCATACGATAACTCCTGTTTTTCTCGAAATCTGCACCAGCGTGTGGTGGCAGGGTTAACAGGTATATCGCAAGCGGTGTGCCAAAAACCAAATATACTAAAAATCCTTTAAAATCATATAGTTGAGTTTTTTCATTTTTAGCCGGGTCGTGCAGTTTGCCCGTTCCTCACTTATTGTGCTTGCAAGATGCATGTTTATACCGAGCAGTTTGCATGCCCCGCTTGTAACCCTCTAATTGCGCTCATAAAAAAAGGACTCCGAAGAGTCCCTTTTCACATGCCGCTCAGATCAATCAGACGCCCGACGCTTTCGCTGCCGCTACGTCTTTGATCGACAGCTTGATACGACCGCGGTTGTCCACGTCCAGTACCAGCACTTCGACTTCCTGACCTTCCTTGAGGATATCGGTCACTTTCTCTACGCGAGCATCGCTCAGCATCGAGATGTGAACCAGACCGTCCTTGCCCGGCAGGATGTTGACGAATGCACCGAAATCGACGATGCGCTCAACCTTACCGACGTAGATCTTGCCGATCTCGGCTTCTGCGGTAATGCTCAGAACGCGCTGACGTGCTGCCTCAGCCGCTTCCTTGGACTCGCCGAAGATCTTGATCGAGCCGTCGTCTTCGATGTCGATCGAAGCCTTGGTCTCTTCGCAGATAGCACGGATGGTTGCACCACCCTTGCCAATCACGTCACGGATCTTGTCGGTGTCGATCTTCATCGCGATCATGGTCGGAGCGTTGGCCGACAGTTCGTTACGCGACTGACCGATGATCTGGTTCATCTGACCGAGGATGTTCAGGCGAGCTTCCAGGGCCTGACCCAAGGCGATCTCCATGATTTCTTCGGTGATGCCTTTGATCTTGATGTCCATCTGCAGCGCGGTAACACCTTTGGAGGTACCGGCTACCTTGAAGTCCATGTCGCCCAGGTGATCTTCGTCACCCAGGATGTCGGTCAGAATGGCGAACTTCTCGCCTTCCTTGACCAGACCCATGGCGATACCGGCAACCGGTGCCTTCATCGGAACACCAGCGTCCATCAGTGCCAGGGAAGCGCCGCAGACCGAAGCCATGGAGCTGGAACCGTTGGACTCGGTGATTTCCGACACGACACGGATGGTGTACGGGAACACGTCGGCGCCTGGCAGCATGGCCTGAACGCTGCGACGGGCCAGACGGCCGTGACCGATTTCACGACGGCCCGCGCCGCCCATGCGACCACACTCGCCCACAGAGAACGGAGGGAAGTTGTAGTGCAGCATGAAGGGGTCTTTTTTCTCGCCTTCAAGGGTGTCGAGCAGCTGTGCGTCGCGCGCGGTACCCAGCGTTGCAACAACCAGCGCCTGAGTTTCGCCACGGGTGAACAGTGCCGAACCGTGAGTCTTCGGCAGAACGCCGACTTCGATATTCAGAGGGCGAACGGTACGAGTATCGCGACCATCGATACGCGGCTTGCCGTTGACGATGTTTTCGCGAACGGTGCGGTATTCGATTTCACCGAAAGCAGCTTTGACTTCGCTGGCAGACGGGCTGCCTTCTTCAACAGCCAGCTTGGCAACGACCTGATCTTTCAGCTCGCCCAGACGCGCATAGCGGTCGGCTTTGACAGTGATGGTGTAAGCCTGGGAGATCGCGTCGCCGAACTCGGCACGGATAGCGCCCAGCAGTGCGGTGGCTTCAGGCTTTGGCTGCCAGTCCCAGACAGGCTTGGCGGCTTCTGCAGCCAGTTCCTTGATGGCGTTGATCACCACCTGGAATTCGTCATGGGCGAACAGCACAGCGCCCAGCATCTGGTCTTCGGTCAGCTCTTTGGCTTCGGATTCAACCATCAGAACGGCTTCGGAAGTACCGGCTACGACCATGTCCAGGCTCGAAGCCTGCAGTTGCTCGTAAGTCGGGTTCAGCAGGTAGCCGGTGCTTTCGTGGAAAGCAACGCGCGCAGCACCGACCGGACCGTCGAACGGAATACCGGAGATGGCCAGTGCAGCCGAAGTACCGATCATCGCAGCGATGTCCGGATCGATTTTCTTGCTGGTGGAGACGACGGTGCAGACAACCTGCACTTCGTTCATGAAGCCTTCTGGAAACAACGGGCGGATCGGACGGTCGATCAGGCGCGAGGTCAGGGTTTCTTTCTCGGAAGGACGGCCTTCACGCTTGAAGAAACCACCAGGAATCTTGCCGGCAGCGTAGGTTTTTTCCTGATAGTGCACGGACAGAGGGAAGAAGCCTTTGCCAGCGTCAGCCTGTTTGGCGCCGACCACAGTCACGAGTACGCTGACGTCGTCGTCAACGGTGACCAATACTGCGCCAGAGGCTTGACGGGCGATACGGCCTGTCTCGAGGGTTACGGTCGATTGACCGAACTGAAACTTTTTGATTACCGGGTTCACGGTTTCCTACCTTTCTTTGTGGCTCTTGGGGAACTGGTTTCTTGCGAATTCTTGGGCAGCGTGGGGAATCGGCCCCTTCCACAGTCCAGATAAAACTTGAGGCTGGGAGCCTGCCAGAACCACCGGGAAAACCCGACGGATCGTGACAGACAACCAACCTCTAGCAACGTCGTTATTAGCGACGCAGACCCAGACGACCGATCAGGGCGCTGTAACGGCTAACGTCCTTACCTTTCAGGTAATCCAGCAGCTTGCGACGCTGGTTTACCATACGGATCAGACCACGACGCGAGTGATGGTCCTTACCGTTGGCCTTGAAGTGGCCTTGCAGTTTGTTGATGTTGGCGGTCAGCAGTGCAACTTGCACTTCTGGCGAACCAGTATCACCAACAGCTTGCTGGTAGTCGGTTACGATCTGAGCTTTTTCTTCAACGCTGAGTGCCATGTGGGCAATCCTTTTGTTCAAGGAAGCGCTTCCGGAGAAACGTTTCCAACAGGCCGAGGACAGATCCTCGTATTAAAAAAGGAGGTATGACCGTGCCTGTTGACAGCCATCCTCGTTCCACCCCGCTCGCAGGCTAGCCTGCGGACGGACTGGTTCCGGTCACTCTGACCGAATCAATCGACGCGGCGCAATACGCCCGTCTTCGGCGACTTCACCGATACCGATGAAGCGACCTTCGTGATCCTGCACGCGAACCATACCGAATTTCGGTGCGTCCGGCGCGCGCACTGGCTGCCCGTGCAACCAGTAAAACGAACTGTGCTCCGAAAACTTCAGCAGCGGCCAGTCCAGCAGACCGCTGTCCGATGGCATCAGGAAGCGGTCAACCGCCTCATTGCCGCCGTCGGCATGCACTTGCTCCAGCTCTTCCAGCGTAACCGTCTGAGCCAGCGTGAAAGGCCCCGCCTGGGTACGGCGCAGCTCTGCGACGTAAGCACCACAACCGAGCTTTTCACCAATATCCTCGACCAGCGTACGGATATAGGTGCCTTTACTGCAATCGACGGACAGACGTGCTGTGTCGCCTTCGCAAGCAAGTAATTCCAGGCGCGCAATAGTAACAGAACGGGGCTCGCGCTCCACTACTTCCCCTGCACGTGCCAGCTTGTAAAGTGGCTGGCCATCACGCTTGAGGGCCGAGTACATGGGAGGTATCTGGCTGATTTGCCCACGAAAATGCGGCAACACTGCTTCAATATCGTCGCGACCAACGGTCACCGGACGCGTGAGCAAAACCTCGCCCTCAGAGTCGGCGGTCGTGGTGGTCTTGCCCAACTGCGCCAGAGTCTCGTAGGACTTGTCCGAATCGAGCAGGTACTGGGAAAACTTGGTCGCTTCGCCAAAGCACAACGGCAAAACACCCGTTGCCAGAGGATCAAGACTGCCCGTATGCCCGGCTTTCTCGGCATTGAGCAGCCAGCGAACCTTTTGCAAAGCGGCGTTGGAAGTGAAACCCAGTGGCTTGTCGAGCAGGATGATCCCGCTGACATTGCGGCGTATACGCTTGACCTGAGCCACCCTTTATTCCTCGGTACTTTCAGGCTTTGCATCTGGCGATGCCGAGCCTTCCTGATGCTGACCGTCTTGCGCTACCGCACGCTCGATCAGTGCCGAGAGATGCGCACCACGCACGACGCTTTCGTCGTAGTGGAAATGCAGTTGAGGCACGCTGCGCAGCTTCATTTCGCGTGCCAGCTGCATGCGCAGGAAGCCTGCGGCAGAGTTGAGCACCTTGATGGTCTGTGCGATCTCTTCCGCGCTGTCCTGGCCCATGACGGTCATGAAAATCTTCGCATGACCCACGTCACGGCTGACGTCTACGGCGGTGATAGTGACCAGACCCACGCGTGGGTCCTTGATTTCGCGACGGATCAGTTGCGCCAGTTCGCGCTGCATCTGATCGCCAATACGTTGGGTACGGCTGTATTCTTTTGCCATGCTTGTTACCTGTTACTGATCCGGGACCAAACCCTGACAGTCTGAAAGCGGCAAACGCCCGGCCTGACAATTGCCAGACCGGGCGTTGCGTTTAGAGCCCATGGGGGAAGCAGGGCATTTGCATGCGAAGCTCCCACCATGACTCCTGAAGCTCGCGATTTAGAGGCTGCGAGCCACTTGGACCTTCTCGAAGACTTCGATCTTGTCACCGACCTTGACGTCGTTGTAGCTCTTGACGCCGATACCGCATTCCATGCCTGCACGTACTTCGGCAGCGTCGTCCTTGAAGCGGCGCAGGGATTCCAGCTCGCCTTCAAAGATAACGATGTCTTCGCGCAGAACACGAATCGGACGGTTACGGTAGACAGTGCCTTCCAGAACCATACAGCCTGCGATCGCGCCGAATTTCGGCGAACGGAACACATCGCGGACTTCGGCGATACCCAGGATATTCTCCCGAACGTCGCTGCCAAGCATACCGGTGAGGGCTTTCTTGACGTCTTCGATGATGTCGTAGATCACGTTGTAGTAACGCATATCCAGACCTTCCTGCTCGACAATCTTGCGCGCGCCAGCATCGGCACGCACGTTGAAGCCAAACAGTACAGCGTTGGAGGCCAGTGCCAGGTTGGCGTCGCTCTCGGTGATACCACCGACACCGCCACCGACTACGCGCACTTGCACTTCGTCGTTACCCAGGCCGCCCAGGGCGCCCTGCAATGCTTCCAGAGAACCGCGGACGTCGGATTTGAGGACGATGTTAAGCGTCTTCTTCTCTTCCTGACCCATGTTCTCGAAGATGTTCTCCAGCTTGCCGGCATGAGCGCGAGCCAGTTTGACCTCGCGGAACTTGCCTTGGCGGAACAGAGCGACTTCGCGGGCTTTCTTCTCGTCAGCCAGCACCGACATCTCGTCGCCAGCATCCGGAGTACCGTCAAGACCCAGGATTTCGACCGGGATCGAAGGACCTGCTTCTTTGACCGGCTTGCCGTTCTCGTCAAGCATGGCGCGGATGCGGCCGAAGTTCGAACCGACCAGAACCATGTCGCCCTGACGCAGCGTACCGTCCTGAACCAGAACAGTAGCGACCGGACCACGGCCCTTGTCCAGACGGGACTCGACAACAACGCCACGACCCGGGGCCGAAGGAGTTGCCTTGAGTTCCAGAACTTCGGCTTGCAGCAGAACAGCTTCCAACAGCTCGTCGACGCCAGTACCCATTTTCGCGGATACCGAAACGAAAGGCGTATCACCGCCCCACTCTTCGGACGTCACGCCATGGACCGACAGCTCGCTGCGGATACGATCGAGGTCAGCACCAGGCTTGTCGATCTTGTTCACCGCAACAACCAGCGGAACGCCAGCCGCAACAGCATGCTGAACAGCTTCGATGGTCTGCGGCATAACGCCGTCGTCAGCTGCAACCACCAGAATCACGATATCCGTTGCCTTGGCACCACGAGCACGCATGGCGGTAAACGCGGCGTGACCAGGGGTGTCGAGGAACGTGACCATGCCGCGTTCGGTTTCAACGTGGTAGGCACCGATGTGCTGGGTGATGCCGCCAGCTTCGCCAGCTGCAACCTTGGCACGACGGATGTAGTCGAGCAGCGAGGTCTTACCGTGGTCGACGTGGCCCATTACGGTCACAACCGGTGCACGGGAGAACGACTCACCTTCGAACTTCAGCGATTCGGCCAGGGAATCTTCCAGGGCGTTGTCGCTGACCAGCGTGACCTTGTGGCCCAGCTCTTCGGCGATCAACTGGGCAGTTTCCTGATCCAGTACCTGGTTGATGGTCACCGGAGTGCCCATCTTGAACATGAACTTGATGACTTCAGCAGCCTTGACCGACATCTGTGCCGACAATTCGCCGACAGTGATGGTCTCGCCGATGGCAACGTCACGGATCACAGGGCCGGTAGGGCTCTGGAAACCATGTGCATTGCGCTTCTTCAGCTTGGACTTGCCGCGACCACCACGACGGAAGCTGTCGCTTTCTTCGTCGGTAGTACGAGGAGCAACGCGAGGGGCCGGAGCCTTCTCCTTGACCGAAGCGCGATGCGGAGCGTTTTTACGCTCCCCGTCGCCGCCGCGGGCATTGCGGTCGTCAGCACGAGGCTTGTCAGGGCGACGCTGTTCGTCACGCTTGCGAGCGTCAGCAGACGGCGCTGCGCTGGCAGGTGCCGGAGCAGCCGCTGCTGGTGCTGGCGCTTCACGCACAGGCTCAGCTGCAGCAACAGGTTGCGCGGGTGCCGAAGCAGGCTGGCCGGCGGCAGGCTGATTGCGCGCATCTTCTTCAGCGCGACGCTTGGCTTCTTCTTCAGCCTTTTGACGAGCGGCATTTTCTACCGCACGGCGTTCGTCCATCTCGCGCTTGCGCTCGGCTTCGATCTCTTCCGGGCTACGCTGCACAAAGACTTTCTTTTTGCGCACTTCAACGCTGATGCTTTTGCTGCCAGCAACGCGCAGGGTGCTGGTGGTCTTGCGCTGCAAGGTAATCTTGCGAGGCTCTTCCACCTTGGTCTTGTGACCGCTTTTCAGGTGCGTCAACAAGGCTTGTTTTTCGTTATCGGTCACAACTTGCTCGGCGGCGGTGTGCGGCAGACCTGCCTCACGCATCTGCTGTAACAGGCGCTCTACCGGTGTGTCGACCACTTTGGCCAGTTCTTTCACCGTGACTTGCGTCATGCACTTCTCTCCTCAGGCCGCGCCCAATTACTCGAACCAGTGGGCTCGGGCGGCCATGATCAACTTGCCGGCACGATCATCGTCAATGCCGTCGATGTCGAGCAGGTCATCTATAGACTGCTCGGCCAGGTCTTCGCGGGTAATTACGCCGCGCACCGCCAGTTCCATCGCCAAATCCTTGTCCATACCCTCAAGCGAGAGCAGGTCTTCGGCCGGATGGGCGTCTGCCAGCTTTTCCTCTGTAGCGATGGCTTTAGTCAACAAACGATCCTTGGCACGAGCGCGAAGCTCGTTGACGATTTCTTCGTCAAAGCCGTCGATGTTGAGCATTTCTTCCAACGGTACGTAGGCAATCTCTTCCAGGCTGGTGAAGCCTTCATCAACCAGCACCTGTGCCAATTCTTCATCGACTTCGAGTTCTTCGATGAAATTGCGCAGGATGTCACCGGTTTCAGCTTGCTGCTTGGCCTGGATGTCCGATTCGGTCATTACGTTCAGGGTCCAGCCAGTCAGCTGACTTGCCAGACGCACGTTCTGACCGCCACGACCAATAGCCTGGGCCAGGTTGTCCGCTCCCACTGCGATGTCCATTGCATGCGCGTCTTCATCTACGATGATTGCCGCTACTTCTGCAGGAGACATTGCATTGATCACGAACTGCGCCGGGTTATCGTCCCAAAGAACGATATCCACACGCTCGCCACCCAGCTCGCCGGAAACAGCCTGAACTCGCGAACCGCGCATGCCGATACAGGCACCTTGCGGATCGATTCGTTTATCCTTGGAGCGAACAGCGATTTTCGCACGAGAACCCGGGTCACGGGAGGCAGCCATCACCTCGATGAGACCTTCGGCAATTTCCGGCACTTCAATGCGGAAAAGCTCGATCAGCATTTCTGGCGCAGTACGCGACAGGATCAGCTGAGGACCACGGTTTTCGGTACGAATTTCCTTCAGCAAAGCACGGACGCGAACACCGACACGGAAAGTTTCCCGGGAAATGATGTCTTCACGAGCCAGCAAGGCTTCGGCATTGTTACCCAGGTCAACGATGACATTGTCACGTGTAACCTTTTTAACAGTACCAGAAATGATTTCACCCAGACGCTCACGGTAGGCATCGACTACCTGAGCACGCTCGGCTTCACGAACTTTCTGCACAATGACTTGCTTGGCGGTCTGTGCGGCGATACGACCGAATTCGATGGAATCGATTTTCTCTTCGATCAGGTCGCCCGCAACGGCACCTGGCTTCTTGACTTGAGCCTGGTCTACGGCCAATTCGTACGCAGGATCGTCCAGATCTTCGTCTTCGACAACTGTCCAGCGACGGAAAGTCTCGTAGTTGCCTGTCTGGCGATTGATCTCTACACGCAGTTCTACTTCATCTTCAAAACGTTTCTTGGTAGCGGTGGCAAGAGCCAGCTCCAGCGCTTCAAAAATTACACTTGCCGGAACGCCCTTTTCATTGGACACCGACTCAACAACCAGCAGTACTTCTTTGCTCATCGTACGCCTCGCCTTTCGCAAGCCATTGGATCCGCGGGATCCGCAGTAACCGGCACGTCTCAGTCAAACGTGGGAATAATGTTGGCCTTGTCGATCATGTCGATCGGCAACAGGAATTCATGGTCTTCAACCTGCACCACGACATCCTGCTCCTCCACCCCGCGGAGAAGGCCTTGAAAGTTGCGTCGCCCTTCGAAAGGTGAACGCAGCTTTATTTTCACTTGTTCCCCGGCGTACGAAGCAAACTGCTCAATAGTGAACAGCGGGCGCTCCATGCCAGGAGACGATACTTCAAGGGTGTATTCAGTGCTGATCGGATCTTCTACGTCCAATACACCGCTGATCTGGCGACTTACGATTGCGCAGTCGTCGACCAGCACACCACCTTCCTTGTCAATATAAATGCGCAGCACCGAATGCTTGCCCTGGGAACTGAAATCGATCCCCCAGCATTGATAGCCAAGGGCCACGACCACCGGGGCCAACAAGTCCTGCAACTGTTCTAGCTTGCTCGACACCTGAACCCCCTCGTGCATGCTTTAGAAATAAAAAAATGGGCAAAAGCCCATCCCTGAAAACGCCGCTGAACATCGACGTCATGTACTGTCCAGCTAACAAAAAGCCCCTTAAAAGGGGCTCCGCTAAAACTGGTTGCGGGGGCTGGATTTGAACCAACGACCTTCGGGTTATGAGCCCGACGAGCTACCAAACTGCTCCACCCCGCGACAAAGCTGGGGCGGAAGTATACGACCGATCCATTGCTGGGTCAATCCAACATCCACCTACAAGAAAGCCCGCTAATGCGGGCTCCCTTGTTAATTGGTACCGAGAAGGGGACTCGAACCCCTACACCCATTGGGCACAACCACCTCAAGGTTGCGTGTCTACCAATTCCACCACCTCGGCATTACAACTCTTTGGCGACCTCACGAAACATCGCCGAATTCTTTTTTACTTCTTCTCTGGGGCTTGAGGTACGTCAGCTGGAACAACGGCTGGCTTTTGCCCTTCGAGAACCGGTACATCATCTGCTGCCGGCTTTTGCTTCACTTCCAGTGCTGCGGGATCTGGCAAACCTACTTGAGTCAGCTGTTGAGCTTTCTCTTTAGCAAAGTAACCTAACCCCAAGCTGGTTATGAAAAAACATGCTGCAAGTATAGCAGTAAACTTACTGAGAAAGGTAGAGGTTCCTTGACCTCCGAAGACAGTATTTGATGCACCTGCTCCGAACGACGCACCGGCGTCAGCACCTTTACCCTGTTGCAGCAATACCAGAGCAACAACGCCCAGAGCGCCCAACAGGTGAAAAACGATTACGACTGTTTCCAGCATTTTTTCAGTTTCCCGCGGCGCGACAGATCGCACCGAACTCATCTGCATTCAGGGAAGCTCCACCAATGAGCCCCCCATCGATATCCGGCATGCTGAAGAGCTCGACCGCATTGGCCGCCTTCACGCTGCCGCCATAGAGAAGTCGCACGCCTTGTGCGACTTCGGCATTCTCTTTTGCCAGCTGCGCACGGATTGCTGCGTGCACTTCCTGCGCCTCTTGAGGCGAAGCAGTCAATCCGGTGCCAATGGCCCAGACCGGCTCGTAGGCAATTACGGCATTGATCAGTGCGCTGACGCCAAACTCGGCGATGACACTGTCCAGCTGACGCCCGACAACTTCAAGCGTCTGCCCTGCCTTGCGCTCTTCAAGCGTTTCGCCTATGCAAAGCACAGGTGTCAGCCCGCTTGCCTGGATCGCCGCAAACTTCTTGTTAAGCACATCATCCTGCTCGCCAATCAGCTGACGACGTTCGGAGTGCCCGACAAGTACCAGTTTGCAACCTGCATCAGCCAGCTGACTCGACGCGATCTCACCGGTCAGCGCGCCCTGCTCAGCCTGAATGGCTGCATCCTGCGCACCGACAATGATCGATGTTGCCTGAAGCCCTTCGATCACCTGATTGGTAAACAGACTTGCAGGCATTACGGCGATATCGACGCTGCCTGGCAACACCTGCTTGCCCAGACCCTCGATCAGCTCAGCGACGCTGGCGCGGGTACCGTGCATTTTCCAGTTACCAGCTACCATTGGGCGACGCATGCTACACCTCGTGGGTCAAAGTGGGCGCAGATGTTACCCAACACTTCCGACACTGGCAAGCCGAAATCAGGCGCAAACTTCAGCAACCAGTTTTGCGAGCTCTTCGGCGTACGATCTGACCTGGGTTTCATCCTCACCTTCGACCATCACACGCACCAAAGGCTCTGTGCCCGACTTGCGCAGCAGTACCCTGCCCCGTCCGGCCATCTGCTCGGTAACACGCGCACAGGCTTGCTGGACCGACGGGTGCGAAACGGGATCTACACCTGAACCTGCAAAGCGCACATTGATCAGGATCTGCGGGCATTTGCGCAGCTTCAAGCGCGCTTCGGCGAGACTGATGCCGCTGCGACGCAGGGCCAGTATTACCTGCAACGAAGCAATGATCGCATCACCGGTGGTGGCGTGCTGGAAGCACACGATGTGGCCAGAGTTTTCACCGCCGATCTGCCAGTTGCGCTCAAGCAACTCGGCGATCACATAACGGTCACCGACGTTGGCGCGAACAAACGGGATGTTCTGTTCGGCCAGGGCCAGTTCAAGCCCGAGATTACTCATCAACGTGCCGACGACACCACCCTGCAAGCGTCCACGTTCATGCAGATCACGGGCAATGATGTAAAGCAGCTCGTCGCCATCGACGATGGTCCCGGTATGGTCAACCATCAACACGCGATCGCCGTCACCGTCGAAGCCGATGCCCATGTCGGCATGCTCTGCGACCACTGCCGCCTGCAAGGCTTCCATGTGAGTGGAGCCGCAATTCTTGTTGATATTGAGCCCGTCAGGCTGCGCAGAAAGTACGACAACCTGCGCTCCGAGCTCACGAAAGACGTTGGGCGCTACCTTGTAGGTCGCACCATGCGCGCAGTCGATAACCACCTTGAGGCCGGCGAAATCGGTGCTGGTCGGCACGCTGCTTTTGCAGAATTCGATGTAACGCCCTGCGGCATCGTTGATTCGCGAAACCTTGCCAAGATTCTCGGACTCCGCCACGGTCATCGGCGCATCGAGCAGCTCTTCGATCATCATTTCGATCTCGTCAGGCAGTTTGGTGCCCTGACCAGAGAAGAACTTGATGCCGTTGTCATAGTGCGGATTATGCGAAGCACTGATCACGATGCCTGCTTCGGCATGAAACGTACGCGTCAGGTAGGCAATGGCTGGTGTCGGCATAGGCCCCAGCAGTAGCACGTCAGCACCGGCCGCAGAGAGCCCGGCTTCAAGGGCGGATTCGAACATGTAGCCAGAGATGCGCGTGTCCTTGCCGACGAGAATCCGGCAGGCGCCCATCCTGCGAAAGGCCATGCCTGCAGCCCAACCCAGTTTCAGCATGAACTCGGGCGTAATCGGAAATTGCCCTACACGACCACGAATGCCGTCGGTTCCGAAATATTTTCTGGTAGTCATGGATGCCCCACTGTTGTTATTCAGCTGCCTGGACAGCTGCGATCATGCGCACCACGTCAGCCGTTTCGGCGACATCGTGCACACGTAGAATTCGGGCCCCCTTGGTCATAGCCAAAGCAGCCAGGGCCAGCCCGCCGGATAGACGCTGATCTACGGGTCGCCCCAGCACAGCACCGATCATACTCTTGCGCGAAACGCCCACCAGCAAAGGTTGACCGAGCGCATGCAGCGCTTCCATGTGCTTGAACAGGCTCAGATTGTGCTCCAGTGTCTTGGCAAAGCCAAAGCCCGGATCAAGAATGATCTTTTGCTGATCGATCCCCGCCGTAGCACACTGATTCATGCGCTCGAGCAGGAAAGCGCCCACTTCGCCCACAAGGTCGTCGTAATGCGGATCATCCTGCATGGTTCCGGGCTCACCCAGCATGTGCATGAGACACACCGGCAAACCAGTGCTTGCAGCCGCCTCAAGCGCGCCTGGCCGCTGAAGCGAGCGGACGTCATTGATAAGCCCGGCACCCAGGCCAGCCGTCGCCAGCATGACCTCAGGCGTGGAGGTGTCCACAGAGATGATCACATCCAGCTCGCGCGCGATGACCTCAACCACCGGCGCCACACGCTCGACCTCTTCTGACGCAGACACCGGACGCGCACCCGGGCGCGTCGACTCGCCGCCGACGTCGATCAGTGTGGCACCGGCCTGCACCATTGCTTCGGCATGACGCAAGGCAGCATCAAGCTGGCTGTAGCGGCCGCCATCGGAAAAGGAGTCCGGGGTTGCGTTGAGGATACCCATCACGTGTGTATGGGCCAAATCAAGAACCCGGTTGCCGCAAGGCAACCGGGTTGGGTACAGCGCAGATGTCATGTCAGACCTTAGTGCTCGGCAGCAGGGCCGCCAATCGGAGTTTCCGGACGAGGGTCAGGTGTGATCGGAGTACCGTTGGTACCCGAACCACCGCCCCAGTCACGCGGTTCACGAGGCACGCGACCGGTCATGATGTCGTCGATCTGATCGGCATCAATGGTTTCATACTTCATCAGCGCATCGGCCATCGCTTCAAGCTTGTCACGATTGTCCGTGAGCAACTGCTTGGCAGTGCCGTAGCAGTGATCGATGATGCTGCGCACTTCGGAGTCGATGAGCTTGGCAGTATCGCCGGAAACACTGGAGTTCTGGCTGCTGCCGCGCCCCAGGTAACCCGCATCTTCGTCTTCCGAATACATCAGCGGGCCGAGCTTTTCAGACAAGCCCCATTTGGTGACCATGTTCCGGGCAATCTGACTGGCACGCATGATGTCATTGGATGCACCGGTCGTAACGCCATCGAAGCCCAGGGTCATTTCTTCCGCGATACGACCACCGTAAAGCGAGCAGATCTGGCTGATCAGCGCGCGCTTGGACAGGCTGTAACGGTCTTCTTCAGGAAGAAACATGGTTACACCCAGGGCGCGACCGCGAGGAATGATCGAGACCTTGTAGACCGGATCATGCTCAGGCACCAGGCGCCCTACGATAGCGTGACCCGCCTCGTGGTAAGCCGTGTTGCGCTTTTCCTTTTCGGACATGACCATCGATTTGCGCTCGGCGCCCATCATGATCTTGTCCTTGGCCAGTTCGAACTCTTTCATCTCTACGACGCGCTTGCCGGAGCGAGCAGCGAACAGCGACGCTTCGTTGACCAGGTTAGCCAGATCGGCACCGGAGAAGCCCGGTGTACCGCGAGCGATAACGCCTGCATTGACGTCTTCGCCCATTGGAACCTTGCGCATGTGAACCTTGAGGATCTGCTCGCGGCCACGAATGTCCGGCAGACCTACAACCACCTGACGGTCGAAACGGCCCGGACGCAGCAGCGCCGGGTCGAGCACGTCAGGACGGTTGGTAGCGGCAATGACGATGATGCCGTCATTCATTTCAAAACCGTCCATCTCGACCAGCAACTGGTTGAGAGTTTGCTCTCGCTCGTCGTGACCACCACCCATGCCAGCGCCACGATGGCGACCGACCGCATCGATTTCGTCGATGAAGATGATGCAAGGAGCATGTTTTTTGGCCTGTTCGAACATATCACGGACGCGGCTTGCACCGACGCCCACGAACATCTCGACGAAATCAGAACCGGAAATGGTGAAGAACGGCACTTTCGCCTCGCCGGCAATGGCCTTGGCGATCAGCGTCTTACCGGTACCCGGAGGACCGACCATCAGAACGCCACGCGGGATACGGCCACCCAGACGCTGGAACTTGCCCGGATCACGAAGAAACTCGACAAGCTCGCCGACTTCTTCCTTGGCTTCGTCACAACCGGCAACATCGGCCAGGGTGGTCTTGACCTGATCTTCGGACAGCAGACGCGCCTTGCTCTTGCCGAAGCTCATCGGGCCGCCCTTGCCGCCCGCCCCGCCCTGCATCTGGCGCATGAAGAACATGAACACCGCAATGATCACCAGGATGGGGAAGCTGGCCACCAGTAACTGAGTCCAGATGCTCTGCTGCTCAGGCTGCTTGCCTTCAATCACGACGTTGTTGCTGACCAGATCACCGATCAGACCGTTGTCCGGGATGTTCGGGCGGATGGTCTTGAAGGTGTCGCCATCACTGCGCTTGCCCGTAATGACGTAGCCGTCGACAGAGACCTTCTCGACCTTGCCATCCTTGACCTGCTGGATGAACTCGGAATAGTTGAGGTTCTGCGGCTCGTTAGGGCTGGAGAAGTTGTTCATCACCGTCACCAGGACAGCCGCGATGATCAACCACAGGATCAAATTCTTTGCCATATCGTTCAATTAGCTACCCTCTGAAGCAAGCTCCACGCAGCAAGCGTGCCTCGCATGATATTCACCGGCCTAACTTACTACAGAACCTACAGATACGGCAGACACCGTCTGTAACCCTTTGTGAAACTTTGACAACACAATGTTCAGTCATGCTGCATCGGTAACGCCATTTGAAAAAAGCTATCGTGCCCCTTCAAAAACGCTCGATGCTGGCTGCCCCGTCGATTCCACGAAAGCCGCGAGCCAGCAGGTATTGCTCGCGTGACCTGTCGCGGGATGACGAAGGTTTGCGCATCTGCACCTTGTCAAACAGCTTGCGAATATCCTTGTGGTAGATATCGAAGCCTTCACCCTGGAAGACCTTGATCAGAAAATCGCCACCGGGACGTAGTACCCGACCGGCCAGATCGAGCGCCAATTCACAGAGAAACATCGCACGCGGCATATCTACAGCGCTCAATCCACTCATATTGGGGGCCATATCGGAAATCACAAGGTCTACCTGCGTATTACCGACTGCCTCAAGGATCTGCTCGAGAATCTTGTCCTCGGTAAAATCCCCCTGAATGAAGGTCACATCCGGGATGCTGTCCATTTCAAGAATGTCGGAAGCAATCAGACGACCTTGACCGCCGATCAGACGACTGGTCACCTGCGACCAGCCTCCCGGCGCAGCACCGAGGTCGATAACGGTCATGCCCGGACGGATGAGCTTGTCCTTTTCCTGAATCTCGAGCAGCTTGTAGCTGGCACGCGAACGGTAGCCGTCCTTCTGCGCCATTTTGACGTACTTGTCGTCGAAGTGTTCTTTGAGCCAGTTATGGCTTGTCTTGGAACGGGCCACGGGGCACCTCAAAAATAAACGAGTCGTGATTAACTGGGCGGTCCCGGACTCGCTCGGGTAAACTGGCCGCCGCTTTTAAAAGATCAGACGCAGAGGTCAGATTATGCCGCTCACTCCAGAGCAGAAGAAACAATACAAATCCATTGGCCACCATCTGAAACCGGTGTTGATCGTGGCTGACAATGGTTTGACTGAAGGTGTACTTGCAGAGCTTGAACGCGCATTGAGCGATCACGAGCTGATCAAGATCAAGCTCAACATCCTTGATCGCGAGAGCCGCCTGGGCGCCGTTGCAGAACTGTGCAAGGCCGGTTCGGCGGATCTTGTACAGGTCATCGGCAAAATGGCGCTGATCTACCGCAAGAACCCAAAGGTAAACAAGCAGCTCTCCAACGTCCACCGCGCGCACGGATAAAAACAGAAGTCAGGGCCGCCAAAAGGCGTGCCCTGACTCTTTTTTGCTGCTGACTGCGCCCGCCAAAGCGGGCGACAGGCATCAGATGTGACGCACTTCGATGATTTCGTATTCGATAACGCCGCTAGGCGTTTTCACGACGACGACATCGCCCTCTTCCTTGGCAATCAAGGCGCGAGCAATGGGCGAACCCACTGAAATCTTGCCCTTCTTGATATCCGCCTCGTCCTCACCAACGATCTGGTAGACAACGCTTTCGTCGGTTTCGACGTTGGCGATTTCGACTGTCGTGCCGAAAATCACCTTGCCAGTGTGCGGAATAGTCGTAACGTCGATCACCACAGCGTTCTGCATGCGGCCTTCAATATCACGAATACGCGCCTCGACCATACCTTGCTGCTCGCGGGCAGCGTGGTATTCAGCGTTTTCCTTGAGGTCGCCCAGTTCGCGCGCAGTACCGATGTCCTGGCTCAACTTGGGACGGATCACCTTGGTCAGGTGAGTCAGCTCTTCTTCCAGGGCGCGAGCGCCCTGAACGGTCATTGGGTATTTGATCATGCCTTCAATCCTGCATGGAGATCCTGCAAGCGACGTACGGTCTTCTCGGGACCGAATTTGAGCGCTTCACAGATCGCTTCGCCTGCTGCAATGGTAGTGGTGCAGTAGATCTTGTGCTGCAAGGCGTTGCGACGGATGGAGTAGGAATCTGCGATCGACTGACGACCTTCGGTGGTGTTGATGATCAGGGTGACTTCGTCATTC
This sequence comes from Pseudomonas sp. Pme6b, assembly GCF_058129925.1. NCBI lineage: Bacteria > Pseudomonadati > Pseudomonadota > Gammaproteobacteria > Pseudomonadales > Pseudomonadaceae > Pseudomonas > Pseudomonas sp. Pme6b. Next base: position 1,348,954 of record NZ_CM176704.1, on the reverse strand, counting down.
TTGATCATATCGACCACGTGTGGACGCCCTTCGGTCACCTTGTTCACACGACGTACTTTCAGGCCTGCCGCTTCGATCAGCTTGGCAGTACCTGCGGTAGCAACGATTTCGAAACCCAGATTGATCAGGTCACGGGCGACTGCTTCAACCAGAGGCTTGTCATCGTCACGCACACTGATGAAAGCAGTACCGCCAGTCGGCAGCACTTCGCTCGCGCCCATCTGAGCCTTGGCGAACGCTTCACCGAAGGTATCGCCCACGCCCATCACTTCGCCGGTCGATTTCATTTCCGGGCCGAGGATCGGGTCAACGCCAGGGAATTTGGCAAACGGGAACACTGCCTCCTTCACGCTGTAGAAGTTCGGGATAATTTCCTTGGTGAAGTTCAGCTCTTTCAGGGTTTTACCTGCCATCACGCGGGCAGCGACCATCGCCAGGGAAACACCGATGCACTTGGAAACGAACGGCACGGTACGCGATGCGCGCGGGTTGACTTCAATGACGTAGATGTCTTCGCCCTGAAGCGCCAGCTGCACGTTCATCAGGCCGACAACGCCCAGCTCCAGAGCCATTTTCTTGACCTGTTCGCGCATCTCGTCCTGGATGTGTGCAGGCAGCGAGTACGGCGGCAGCGAGCATGCGGAGTCACCGGAGTGAACGCCCGCCTGCTCGATGTGCTGCATGATCGCGCCGATCACCACGTCAGTCCCGTCGCAGACCGCATCGACGTCCATCTCGATGGCACAGTTCAGGAAATGGTCCAGCAGCACCGGGCTGTCGTTGGACACCTGAACTGCTTCGCGCAGGTAACGCTTGAGTTCGTCTTCCTGATAAACGATTTCCATCGCGCGGCCGCCCAGTACATAGGACGGGCGCACCACCAGCGGATAACCGATCTTCGCCGCAGCACGAATGGCTTCGTCTTCGCTACGCACAGTAGCGTTTGGCGGCTGACGCAGGTTGAGGCGCTCGACCATCTGCTGGAAGCGCTCACGGTCTTCGGCACGGTCAATGGCGTCAGGGCTGGTGCCGATAATCGGCACACCGGCTGCTTCAAGGGCACGTGCCAGTTTCAGCGGCGTCTGGCCACCGTACTGGACGATCACACCTTTCGGCTTCTCGACCCGCACGATTTCCAGCACGTCTTCCAGGGTGACAGGCTCGAAGTACAGGCGGTCAGAGGTGTCGTAATCGGTGGAAACGGTTTCCGGGTTGCAGTTGACCATGATGGTCTCGTACCCGTCTTCACGCAGCGCCAGGGCGGCGTGTACACAGCAGTAGTCGAACTCGATACCCTGGCCGATACGGTTAGGGCCACCGCCGAGGATCATGATCTTGTCGCGCGTCGAAGGGTTGGCTTCGCACTCTTCTTCGTACGTCGAGTACAGATACGCGGTGTCGGTTGCGAACTCGGCAGCGCAGGTGTCGACGCGCTTGTAGACCGGGAACACGTCCAGCTTGTGACGATGCGTACGCAGGTTCTTTTCGGTGACGCCGACCAGCTTGGCCAGGCGCGCATCGGAGAAGCCCTTGCGCTTGAGGCGGAACATCAAGTCACGATCGATTGCCGACAGGCCCAGCGTCTTGACCTTCTCTTCGTCCTTGACCAGATCTTCGATCTGCACCAGGAACCAAGAGTCAATCATGTTCATGGCGAAGATTTCTTCAACCGTCATGCCTGCGCGGAAGGCGTCGGCGACGTACCAGATACGCTCTGCACCCGGCACAGTCAGCTCGCGCTTGAGCGTGCTCATGCTTTCAGGGTGGCTCAGATCCAGCTTCGGATCGAGACCGCAAACGCCGACTTCCAGGCCGCGCAAGGCTTTCTGCAGGGACTCCTGGAAAGTGCGGCCGATGGCCATGACTTCACCGACCGACTTCATCTGAGTGGTCAGACGCGCATCCGCCTTGGCGAACTTCTCGAAGGCAAAGCGCGGTAGCTTGGTGACGACGTAGTCGATCGACGGTTCGAACGAAGCCGGGGTCTTGCCGCCGGTGATTTCGTTCGACAACTCGTCAAGGGTGTAGCCCACTGCCAGCTTGGCGGCAACGCGTGCAATCGGGAAGCCGGTCGCCTTGGAGGCCAGCGCCGAGGAACGCGATACGCGCGGGTTCATCTCGATCACGACCATACGGCCGGTGTCCGGGCAGATGCCGAACTGAACGTTGGAACCACCGGTTTCAACGCCGATCTCGCGCAGCACTGCCAGCGAGGCGTTACGCAGGATCTGGTATTCCTTGTCGGTCAGGGTCTGTGCCGGAGCAACGGTGATGGAGTCGCCGGTGTGCACGCCCATCGGGTCGAAGTTTTCAATCGAGCAGACGATGATGCAGTTGTCCTTTTTGTCGCGGACAACTTCCATTTCGTACTCTTTCCAGCCGATCAGCGATTCGTCGATCAGCAGCTCTTTGGTCGGCGACAGGTCCAGACCGCGAGCGCAGATTTCTTCGAACTCTTCACGGTTGTACGCGATACCGCCGCCCGTGCCGCCCATGGTGAACGATGGACGAATGATGCACGGGAAGCCGAGCTTTTCGAGAACCGCGTTGGCTTCTTCCATGCTGTGCGCGATACCGGAACGCGGGCACGCCAGGCCGATAGACTTCATGGCCTTGTCGAAACGCGAGCGGTCTTCAGCCTTGTCGATGGTATCGGCGTTGGCACCGATCATCTCCACGCCGAACTTCTCCAGAACGCCTTCGCGCTCCAGATCCAGTGCGCAGTTCAGAGCTGTCTGGCCGCCCATGGTCGGCAGCAGTGCGTCAGGACGCTCTTTTTCGATGATCTTGGCAACGGTCTGCCACTTGATCGGCTCGATGTAGGTCGCGTCGGCCATGGCCGGGTCGGTCATGATGGTGGCCGGGTTGGAGTTCACCAGGATGACGCGGTAACCCTCTTCGCGCAGTGCCTTGCAGGCCTGGGCGCCGGAGTAGTCGAATTCACAGGCCTGGCCGATCACGATAGGGCCGGCGCCGAGAATCAGGATGCTTTTAATATCTGTACGTTTTGGCATGGGTTGTCACTCAAATCCGCAGGTCAGTCGGCAAGCCGTCTTGAACATTTCTTTGAGGTGGCCTGGGCGGCAGCAACCGGACACTTGATCCGGGGCCGCCCAGGGCACCTGCGTATTACAGTCTCAAGGCAACCGGTCAGCGTCGCTTGGCCATGGCTTCGATAAAGCGATCAAACAGAGGCGCGACGTCATTCGGGCCCGGGCTCGCCTCAGGGTGACCCTGGAAGCTGAATGCGCTCTTGTCGGTCAGCTCGATACCCTGAAGGGTGCCGTCGAACAACGACTTGTGAATGGCGCGAACATTGCCCGGCAGCGTGGCCTCATCAACAGCAAAACCGTGGTTCTGGCTGGTGATCATGACCACACCGGTGTCCAGATCCTGAACAGGGTGGTTTGCACCGTGGTGGCCATGGCCCATTTTCACGGTCTTGGCACCGGCAGCCAAGGCCAGAAGCTGGTGACCCAGGCAGATACCGAATACCGGCACTTCGGTTTGCAGCACTTCCCTGATCGCCTTGATGGCGTAGTCGCACGGCTCGGGGTCGCCAGGGCCGTTGGACAGGAAAACACCGTCGGGTTTGTAGGCAAGCACATCGCTGGCAGGCGTTTGCGCAGGCACCACAGTCACCCGGCAACCGCGCTCGACCAGCATGCGCAGAATGTTGACCTTGACGCCGTAGTCGTAAGCGACCACATGATAGGGCAGCTCGGAAGCGGCGATTTCAGGGTGGCTGTCGGTCTTCAGGTTCCAGACGCTGGAACGCCACTCGTAGGTGTCCTTGTTACTGACTTCCTTTGCCAGGTCCATGCCCTTGAGGCCGGGGAACCCGCGAGCAGCAGCGATGGCTGCTTCTTCGGAAATGTTGTCGCCAGCCATGATGCAGCCGTTCTGGGCGCCTTTCTCACGCAGGATGCGGGTCAGGCGACGCGTATCGATGCCGGCGATGGCAACGACATTATTGGCTTTCAGGTAATCACCGAGGGACAGCTTGTTACGCCAGTTGCTGGCGACCAGCGGCAGGTCACGGATGACCAGGCCAGCGGACCAGACACGATCGGACTCTGCGTCTTCAGGCGTGGTACCGGTATTGCCGATGTGCGGGTAAGTCAGGGTAACGATTTGCTGGGCGTAGGAAGGATCGGTAAGAATTTCCTGATAGCCTGTCATTGCGGTGTTGAACACCACCTCACCAACGGTCTGACCGTCGGCTCCAATGGCTTCGCCGCGAAAAATGCTGCCATCAGCAAGGGCGAGTATGGCTGGCTTAGTCAAGAAGACCTCCCGTAAATAAAACCTGAAAGGGCGATCGCAGGCTGCAAAAAAGCGGAATGACGTAGTTACGTCACCCCGCTTTCTTATGGAATCATCTGCGCGCTTTGCTTTTTTTAGTGGACACACTAAAGCTGTAGCTTACAGAAAAGGCCCTTTTTGGTCTACCACCAATGAGCCTGAAATGCGGGAAAATGCGACAGGGCCACGAATGGCACTGTATGAAATCAATGCAGACCCAGTACATCCTGCATGTCGTAAAGCCCTGGCGCCTTGCCGTCGAGCCACATTGCAGCCCGCACGGCACCCTTGGCAAAGGTCATGCGACTGGATGCCTTGTGGGTGATCTCGACCCGCTCGCCGTCTGCTGCGAACAGCACGGTATGGTCGCCGACAACGTCACCGGCACGAATGGTCGCAAACCCGATGGTCTGACGATCACGCGCGCCGGTCTGGCCTTCACGGCCGTAGACAGCGACTTTTTCCAGGTCGCGACCCAGCGCACTGGCAACCACTTCACCCATGCGCAAGGCGGTGCCGGACGGCGCATCGACCTTGTGCCGGTGGTGCGCCTCGGTGATTTCGATATCGACCTCATCACCCAGAACACGCGCGGCGGTGTCCAGCAACTTCAAGCAAAGGTTTACACCAACGCTGAAGTTGGCAGCGAACACAATCGGGATGTCTTTACCCGCTTCGACCAGACGCTGCTTCTCTTCGGCACTGAAGCCAGTCGTGCCGATAATCATGGCCTTGCCGGCCTTACGGCAGAACGCTAGATTTTTCAGCGTTACCGAAGGGTGGGTGAAGTCGATCAACACGTCGAACTCATCCGCCACTTTTGCCAGGTCGCCCGACAACGGCACACCGATACGCCCCAGCGCAGCCAGCTCGCCTGCATCCGCACCCACCAGCGTGCTGTCAGGACGATCGATAGCGGCGGTCAACCCGGCACCCGGTGCCTGCTGAACCGCCTCGATCAAAGTCTTGCCCATGCGCCCGGCGGCGCCCACTACAGCAATACGTCGCATGCCCTGCTCCCGTTGATAAGCCTTACAGATCGCCGAAGAAACGCTTCACACCCTCGAACCAGCCACTGGCCTTGGGAGAGTGGGACTCGTCGTTTTCAAGCGAAGTGCGGAACTCTTCAAGCAGCTCGCGCTGACGCTTGCTCAGGTTGACCGGAGTTTCGACCGCTACACGGCACATCAAGTCACCAGCACCGCCGCCACGTACCGGAGCGACACCCTTGCCACGCAAGCGGAACTGCTTGCCGGTCTGGGTACCTTCGGGGATTTTCAGTTTGACGCGACCATCAAGGGTCGGTACTTCAAGCTCGCCACCCAGCGCGGCATCGGTAAAGCTGATCGGCACTTCGCAGAACAGGTGCTTGCCGTCACGCTGGAAGATCGCGTGTTCGCGCACATTGATCACGACATACAGGTCGCCGGTCGGCCCACCCTGAGTACCCGCTTCGCCTTCGCCAGACAGACGAATGCGGTCACCGGTATCGACACCTGGCGGCACCTTGACCGAAAGCGTCTTGGACTCTTCGACACGACCTTCACCGTGGCACGAATCGCACGGGTCGGAAATAATCTTGCCGTGGCCATGGCAGCGTGGGCAGGTTTGCTGCACAGAGAAGAAACCCTGCTGCATGCGAACCTGACCGATACCACCGCAGGTAGGGCAGGTAACGGGCGACGAGCCTTTCTTGGCACCGCTGCCATCGCACGGCTTGCAGTTGACCAGTGTCGGAACGCGGATATTCACGTTAGTACCGCGAACCGCTTCTTCCAGATTCAGCTCCAGCGTATAGCGCAGATCGCTGCCGCTCTGGGCACCGCCACGCCCACCGCCGCCACCGCCGCGGCCACCGCCAAAGAAATCACTGAACACATCACCGAAGATGTCGGAGAAATTGGCACCACCGGCACCACCACCAAAACCGCCGCCGCCACCCATGCTCGGGTCGACACCAGCATGGCCATACTGATCGTACGCAGCGCGCTTGCTGGCATCGGACAGCACTTCGTAGGCCTCGTTGGCCTCTTTGAACAGCTCTTCCGAGGCTTTGTCATCAGGGTTACGGTCGGGGTGATGCTTCATCGCCAGACGGCGATAAGCCTTTTTCAGGTCCGCCTCGCTGGAGCCTCGCTCCACTCCCAACACTTCGTAATAATCACGCTTTGCCATAGTTCTTCCGCACTCTTGAGGACGTTCGGCAAGACCCTCCTGAACCCTGCCAAACTCGTTGAGCCCCATACAGGCCCTGGACCCAACTCACGTCAATTCAACGATCCTGGTCTTCGTTCAACAACCAGATAGGTCTGGCCGAGAAAGCGGCAGAATGATTCGCTACGCAGGAGCGTAGCGATCTTGCCACATGGCTTGCGGAGCAAATCCGCACGCCGAAATTTTGCTTGTTCCAGACACGCCAACGCGGGAGCAAGCTCCCGCGCGGCGACATCCTACCAGTCAGCGCTCGAAAGAGGTCAACCGGCGTTCAAGTGAGCCTGCGCTTACTTGTGGTCTTTCACTTCTTCGAACTCGGCATCGACAACGTCATCAGCCTTGGCATTTTCTTCAGCAGGCTTGGCCGCTGCTTCAGGGTTTTCGGCCTGCTCGGCGTACATCTTCTGAGCGATTGGCGCGGAAACCTTCGACAGCTCTTCAACCTTGGCTTCGATAGCAGCCTTGTCGTCGCCCTTGATAGCGGCTTCCAGAGCAACCAGTGCAGCCTCGACAGCCGTTTTCTCTTCAGCAGTGACCTTGTCTCCTGCATCAGCGATCATCTTGCGAGTCGAGTGGACCAGCGCATCACCCTGGTTACGGGCAGAGGCCAGCTCTTCGAACTTGCGATCTTCTTCGGAGTTGACTTCAGCATCGCGGACCATTTGCTGAATTTCTTCCTCGGACAGACCGGAGTTGGCCTTGATCACGATGGACTGCTGCTTGCCGGTCGCCTTGTCTTTCGCGCCAACATGCAGAATGCCGTTTGCGTCGATGTCGAAGGTTACTTCGATCTGTGGCACGCCACGTGGAGCAGGTGGAATCTCGGCCAGGTCGAACTTGCCCAAGGACTTGTTCTGACCGGCTTGCTTGCGCTCACCCTGCAGTACGTGGATGGTTACCGCGTTCTGGTTGTCATCGGCAGTCGAGAACACCTGGGATTTCTTGGTAGGAATCGTGGTGTTTTTCTCGATCAGCGCAGTCATCACGCCGCCCATGGTTTCGATACCCAGAGTCAGCGGGCTGACGTCGAGCAGCAGAACGTCTTTGACATCACCGGCCAATACAGCGCCCTGGATAGCAGCACCCATTGCAACGGCTTCGTCAGGGTTGACGTCTTTACGTGCTTCTTTACCGAAGAACTCGGTTACCAGCTTCTGCACCAGCGGCATACGGGTCTGACCACCGACCAGAATCACGTCGTTGATCTTGCTTCTGTCGATGCCAGCATCTTTAAGCGCCATTTCGCAAGGAGCGATGGTGCGCTGAACCAAGTCCTCAACCAGCGATTCCAGCTTGGAGCGCGAAATTTTCACGACCAGGTGCTTTGGACCGGTTGCATCTGCAGTGATGTACGGCAGGTTGACTTCGGTCTGCGTGCTGGAAGAAAGCTCGATCTTGGCTTTCTCGGCAGCTTCTTTCAGACGCTGCATGGCCAGCGGGTCACCCTTGAGGTTCATGCCGCTTTCTTTCTTGAATTCGTCGACGAAGTAGTCGATCAGACGAATGTCAAAGTCTTCACCGCCCAGGAACGTGTCGCCGTTGGTGGCCAACACTTCGAACTGGTGCTCGCCATCAACTTCGGCAATCTCGATGACCGAGACGTCGAACGTACCGCCACCCAGGTCATAAACGATGACAGTGTGATCGCCCTTGGCCTTGTCCATACCGTAAGCCAGAGCGGCCGCGGTTGGTTCGTTGATGATGCGCTTGACGTCCAGACCGGCAATACGGCCGGCGTCCTTGGTTGCCTGACGCTGACTGTCGTTGAAGTAGGCCGGAACGGTGATGACCGCTTCGGTAACCGCTTCACCGAGGTAGTCTTCGGCGGTCTTTTTCATTTTCTTCAGGATTTCAGCGGAAATCTGAGGAGGCGCCATTTTCTGGCCATTCACTTCAACCCAGGCATCACCGTTGTCAGCCTTGACGATCTTGTAAGGGACCATCTGGATGTCTTTCTGAACGACATCCTCTTCGAACTTACGACCAATCAGACGCTTTACCGCATACAGCGTGTTGTGCGGATTGGTAACGGCCTGACGCTTGGCGGACTGACCAACCAGGATCTCACCGTCATTGGCATAAGCAATGATCGAAGGTGTAGTACGAGTACCTTCTGCGTTCTCGATAACCTTGACGTTACCGTTTTCCAGAATGGAGACGCAGGAGTTGGTAGTCCCCAGGTCGATACCGATAATTCTGCCCATCTTGACTCTCCCGAAACTTGCAAAACTTGGATTTGGTTGCCGCCAGTGCGTTTACACCGTGCGGTAGCTCTTAAACGCTTGACCTTTAAATGGGGGCCTTACAGCTGATTTCAAGCCTGCTCGTTGATTGACGGCGTTGCAGGCGACGGTGCCTTGCTGACCACGACCATGGCCGGGCGCAACAGGCGACCATTAAGCTGATAACCCTTCTGGAATACCTTGAGCACAGTATTAGGCTCGACGTCGGCACTTTCCTGCATGGCCATCGCCTGGTGCTGGTCGGCACTGAACGGTTGACCATGTGGATCAATGGCTTCCAGCTGATAACGCTTGAGGGTGTCCTGAAACATCTTCAAGGTCAGCTCGATGCCTTCACGCATCGGGCGAATGCTTTCATCGTCCGGATTGGACAGATCAAGGCCTCGCTCCAGACTGTCGATGATCGGCAACAGATCACCGGCAAATTTTTCCAGCGCAAACTTGTGCGCCTTTTCAACATCCTGCTCGGCACGGCGGCGGACATTCTGCAGATCCGCAGCCACGCGAAGGGATTGGTCCTGCGCAGCAGCCAGTTGCTCTTCGAGCACCTGCACACGGGTTGTCAGTTCTTCACCCGCGCCCGCCTCGGCAGCCTGATCCTGAGCCTGCGCATCCAGATTCTGTTCGTCAGCCATACATGTTCTCCTCTAAAAACGTCCGCGATCCCGATTCGCGCTTCTGCCCATCTATATGGGATCGGATTTTCCGGCTTCAAGGGTTTCATGTGATCGAGATACGCATTCCCTGACAAATAATGCGGATTCCGGACGAGCGAAAAATTGCGGGTCGACACAAGAGCGACTAAAAACCACTGCAAACCGATCAAATCGAGCTAAGCGAAGGCATTGTCAGCAACAAATAAAACACTGTATAAATAACCAGACAAACAGCCCGGGAGCCGCTCAATGCTGGTGCACCTTTCCGTACACAATTACGCCATTGTCGAACACCTAGACCTTGAACTGGATCGAGGCATGAGCGTCATCACCGGCGAAACCGGCGCTGGCAAGTCGATCATGCTCGACGCCCTGGGTCTGACCCTGGGCGACCGTGCCGACAGCGGCGTGGTCCGGCCGGGTGCCGACAAGGCCGATATCCTGGCCACATTCGACCTGGGCGACATTCCCGAGGCACAGACCTGGCTCAAAGAGCGCGACCTGGACAACGACGGCCCCTGCATCCTGCGCCGGGTCATTACCGCCGAAGGTCGGTCACGCTCGTACATCAATGGCTCGCCCTGCCCTCAGGGAGATTTGAAGGCACTGGGTGAACTGCTCATTGATATCCACAGCCAGCATGAGCACCAGTCGCTGCTCAAGACCGACACCCACCGACGCCTGCTGGACGAATACGCTGGCGCTACCGAGCTGGCCCGTCAGGTCCATCTCGCCGCACAGCGCTGGCGGCAGACGCGACAAGAGCTGGAGCGCCTTTCCAATTCAGGGGACGAGCAGCGCGCACGCCATCAACTGCTCAGCTATCAGCTCGAAGAGCTGGAAAGCCTGAGCCTGGGCGAAAACGAGCTTGAACAGCTCGAGCAGGAACACAAAGACCTGACCAACGCCGAAAGCCTGCTGAGCATTTGCCGACAAGTGGTCGAGCAGTGCAGTGAAAGCGATTCCGGCAACGTGCTCAATGCCCTGACTGCCAGCCTGCATCGGCTGGGCAGCGTCGACCATTCGCCGTCCGCACTGAGCGAGGCCACTGGTTTGCTGTCCAGCGCGCAGATACAGGTAGAAGAAGCGGTAGGCGAACTGAACCGTTTTCTGGATCACTTCGATGCCGACCCGGCCAGACTGCAACAGCTTGAAGAGCGTCTTGATGCAATCTATACACTGGCGCGCAAGCACCGCATTCAGCCAGGTGAAGTGGCCACGCTGCAGCAAAAGCTGCTGGATGAAATAGAAACACTGAATGCCAATGATGAATCCATCGAACGCCTGGAGCACGAAGTGCAGGCATTTGCCCGGCACTATCAGGAGAAGGCCCGCGAACTGAGCGACCTGCGCCGCAATTCGGCAACTACACTGGCCAGCGCCGTAGAGCAGGAAATTCATCGACTGGGCATGCCCGGCGGTCGTTTCCAGATCGACCTCAAAGCTAACGCCAACGTAGAACCGTCGCCTCATGGGCTTGAGCAGGTAGAGCTACTGGTCAGCGCCAACCCCGGCCAACCACTGAAAGCGCTGGCCAAAGTCGCGTCGGGTGGCGAGCTGTCGCGTATCAGCCTTGCGATTCAGGTCATTACTGCACAAACCTCGCGGGTGCCGACGCTGGTATTCGACGAAGTCGATGTGGGCATTGGCGGGCCGACCGCCGAGATCGTGGGGCAATTGCTGCGTCGTCTGGGCGAGCGCGGGCAAGTCATGACCGTCACCCACCTGCCGCAGGTTGCCGCGCAGGGCCATCAGCATCTGTTTGTGCACAAGGTCCGCGACAACGACGCCACGCGTACGGCGGTTTCCAAACTCAGCAAGACCGAGCGCATAGAAGAAGTGGCCCGAATGCTGGGGGGCATCGACCTGACCAAGGAGTCTCTGGCGCACGCCAAAAAGATGGTCGTTACCGCTAAAAGCTGAACCGCAGAAAGCACAAAGGCGACCCGGGGTCGCCTTTGGTGCTGGTTTTTACGCCGTCTGGCTTACGCCTTCTTGTTGCGGACGTAGAGCACCAGATTGTGGTCAACCAGGTCAAAGCCGTGTCTTTCGACAATAGCCTTTTGAAGCTTCTCGATTTCTTCGTCGAAGAACTCGATTACCTCACCTGATTCCACGTTGACCATGTGGTCGTGATGGCCGCCATCAGCCAGCTCAAACACAGCATGACCGCCGTCGAAATTGTGGCGCACCACTAATCCAGCGGCTTCAAACTGGGTCAGAACACGGTAAACCGTGGCCAGGCCGACGTCCTCGCTTGCCTCCATAAGCGCCTTGTAGACATCCTCGGCACTCATGTGGCGCTGCTCGGCAGAATCGAGCATTTGGAGTATTTTAACCCTTGGTAGGGTTACCTTTAGTCCTGCTTTACGTAGTTCGCTATTTTCAACCATGGTCAGCTTTCTCGCAGACGCTGCTTCGCAGCTTCTCTTAATGCAGGTATGATCGGGGTTTACGTTGTCCCAGCCAAGATAGTGGAAGTCGCCCACCGATGCAAAACACCAAGCTCTTGCTAACCAGTTTCACCTTCGTGGGACTGCTCGCACTCGCCGGTTGTTCATTCCCCGGGGTTTACAAAATCGACATCCAGCAGGGTAATGTCGTCACGCAGGACATGATAGACCAGTTACGCCCCGGAATGACCCGACGGCAAGTACGGTTTATCATGGGCAACCCCCTGTTGACCGACACTTTCCACTCCGATCGGTGGGATTACCTGTACAGCCTGCAGCCAGGTGGCGGTGAACGCCAGCAGGAGCGTGTCAGCCTTATATTCAACGGCAATGACCAGCTTGTAAGCCTGTCTGGCGACTTCATGCCCGGTGTCAGCCGCGATGAAGCCATTCTCGGCAAAGGCAGCGATACCACTGTCCCGGCAGAGAATCAGCCGGTGCAGAAGCCTGAAGAGCCGGCCAAGCCAGGTTCGTTGCTGGACAAGATCCAGAAAGACGTGGACAGCGTCGAGACCGTACCTGTCCCGACCCAAGAGCCTCTGGACACCAACTCTCGTTAGTCCTCAGCGCTCAACAAAAAGCCCGGCATGCCGGGCTTTTTTGTGCCTTTCGTTCAGTCAGCGTTCAGCCGGGAAGCGTCCGTTTCTCCCGTGCCCTGGCGGCACGCAGACGCCTGATCTCCATGGGATCGGCCAACAGCGGACGATAGATCTCGATTCGCTCACCCGCCTCCAGCACCCGCGTGGAAGGATCAGCCACAACCTTGCCGAAGATGCCAACGGCACACTGCGCCAGATCAAGCTCGGGAAACTCCCTGTCCATGCCACTGAGAGCCAGTGCCTGACGCACCGAAGAGCCTGCCGGAACATCCAGCGTCATTAACACCTGACGCTGCACAGAGGCGTACACCACCTCAATCTGAATCACTGCTTCAGCCATGCAGCTCTTTCGCTCGCTGACAGAACGCATCCACCAGCGTATTGGCCGCCTGATTGAACAGCGGCCCGAGGGTGGCGCGAACGATAGAGCCGGCATAATCGAAGGACAGATCCAGGCTGATCTTGCAGGCCTTCTCGCCCAGCGGCTTGAATGTCCAGACGCCATGAAACTGCTCGAATGGCCCCTCAACCAGGTCCATCACGATCGACTCGCCTGGGGTAAGCGTGTTGCGCGTCATGAACTTCTGGCTCAGACCGCCCTTGGCAATTTCCAGGCTGGCGCGCATCTGCGCTTCGCTGGACTCCAGCACGGTAGCGGAAGAGCACCACGGCAGAAACTCGGGATAACGAGCCACATCATTGACCAGGTCATAAAGGAACCCGGCCGGGTACGGCAGTAAAGCAGAGCGTTGTATATGCGTAGTCATGTGAGCGTCATTTCCAGAGCTGAGCGGCAAACACCACAAGAATGCCGAGCGGCGCCACGTAGCGCATCAAAAAAAACGTCAGGTTGAAGAGCAACGGACTGCGAATCGACAACTCGTCACGCACCGTCTCACGGCTCATCACCCAACCAGCGAATACCACAAAACACAACCCACCCAACGGCAACATGATCCGCGAAGTGAAGAAATCAATGACTCCAAAGAAGTCCAGGCCAGTCGATGCGCCCCACTGGTAGAGGTGGAATACACCTCCATCGTTCACGAAAAACTTGGCTTTTTGCCAGATATTGAACGAGAACACCGTTCCCAGCCCTACAAACCAGCAGGTAAATGCCAGCCAGAACGTCACCCAGGCGCGGCGAATACGGGTGCGCTCAACCAGATAGGCAACCATGGGTTCAAGCAGCGAAATCGCCGAGCTCCAGGCCGCTACAGCCACCAGCACGAAGAACACGACGCCCATCAACTGCCCGAATGCCACGTTGCCGAACGCGTATGGCAACGTTACAAACATCAGGCCCGGCCCCTCACTCGGGTTCAGGCCAGCAGCAAAAACGATAGGGAACAGCGCAAGGCCCGCCAGCAGCGAAACAAAGGTGTCGAGCAACGCGATACCGACGACCGTGGTGCTGATAGACGCGCCCTTGGTCATGTAAGCGCCGTAGACCATGATCGAGCCGACACCGACGCTCAGGGAAAAGAACGCATGCCCCATCGCGGGCAGCAAGCCGTCCAACACCTTGTCGGGATTGAAGTCGAACATGAAATGCACGCCTTCCATGAAGTGCCCGGTGGTCAGGCTATAGCCCAACAGCGCCAGCATCAGCAGGAACAGCATCGGCATCATGATGCGCAGGCTCTTCTCCAGACCGGCCTCGACACCCTTGCCGATCACCACCGCCGAAAGCAGCATGAAAATGGTGTGCCACAGAATAAGACGCCATGGGTCGGCAATCACCGCGCCGAAATAGGCACCGACCTGATCCGGCGAAACACCCTGAAAATCGCCGCGCCCCATGTCGATGATGTAATCCAGCGACCAGCCGCCCACCACACTATAAAAGGAGAGAATCAGCAAAGCCGTGATCATTCCGGCAAAAGCCCCCCATGACCACCGCGCCGAATGCCCCGCCTCCAGCGCCAGCGTCTTGAGCGCATTCGCAGGACTGAGTCGGGAACGACGGCCAATCAGCGTCTCGGCGATCATCACCGGAATGCCGATCAGCGCGATGCACGCCAGAAACACCAGTACAAATGCACCGCCGCCATAGGCACCGACCATGTACGGAAATTTCCATATGCTGCCCAGCCCCACGGCAGAACCTGTGGCAGCCAGGATGAACACCCAGCGGCTTGCCCAGCTACCGTGGACTGAAACCTTGTCCGTCGACATTATCGAAACGCCCAGCCAAAAAAGATCGCGCATTGTCCGGGATTCAACCTTTGTGCTCAAGCACGCGCTTTCCCATAGCCGACATTGATGCAACTCCCTATAATGCGCCCCCTATGGCTAAGCTCAAGAAAAACCCTACAGGGACCATCGCGCAAAATAAAAAGGCGCGTCACGATTACTTCATCGAACACAAGTTCGAGGCCGGTCTGGTCCTGGCTGGCTGGGAAGTAAAAAGCCTGCGTGCCACCAAGGTACAGCTGGTCGACAGTTACGTGCTGCTCAAGGATGGCGAGGCCTGGCTGATGGGTTGCCACATCACGCCTCTCAAGACTGCCAGCACGCACGTCATCGCTGACCCGACACGCACCCGAAAACTGCTGCTGAACAAGCGCGAGCTCGAAAAGCTCACCAGCTCGGTTCAACAGAAAGGCTATGCCTGCGTGGCCCTTTCCGTTTACTGGAAGGAGCACTTGATCAAGTGCGAAATCGCGCTGGGTAAAGGTAAAAAGGAATACGACAAGCGCCACACCGAGCGTGAACGCGACTCGGACCGTGAGCTGCAGCGTGCCGTGCGTTCCAAGGGCAAGGACGACTAACTCCTTGCCTGTGCCGAATGCCTTGAACGGGCATTTGGCACCGCGCACCTTCAATCCATCCGCCTCTCATCCACCCCGCACAGTCACAACCCCAACGCGAAGATCGCCCCACTTTGGTGCCTTAACCGCCCAATGTGGCTTTTTCGCATCTGTCTGAAAATAAAATAGAACGCCTGCGCTACAGCACAGTCAATCCTTTAGGCCCTGAACATGAACGGGCTTTCAAACCCTCGGGCGACGGCCTCAACGACCGGCCATACCGAGTCCACAGGTTATAAGGAGAGACACATGATGCGTACCGCCCTCACTGGATTGTTCCTCAGCGCCGCCCTGTTGGCTTCGCCGGTTTTTGCCGCCGATGATTTGTGCGCTGCAAACATCAAAACGATCGAAAATGCTCAGGTTTCTTCCGGCACCAACCTGAGCCCGGAAAACAAGACAATGCTAGAAACCACTGAGAAAAACGCCAAAGCGGCTCAAGCTCAGAACGACGAGAAAAAATGCGTCGAAATCACCACCAAGGTGATCACCTCGCTGAAAAACACCGGCTCAGGCAGCGAAGGCACCAAGTAACCCCCCTCGATCAGGCCCGCCACCCGGCTAGCCTGATCGATTGCAGCAAACGGGTCGACGTGACACGCCAATCGGCGTACACTGCGGCCCAGCGATTGCGAAAGCAGTCTCGGGGCCGATTTGGATTCGACGCCGGTGATGAAACTTTAGGTGCATGCCGAGTTGGTAACAGAACTCGTAAATCCACTGTTGCAACTTTCTATAGTTGCCAATGACGAAAACTACGGTGCTCAACTAGCTGCGTAAGCAGCCTAGCCGCACTTCTGGTAGCTTCGGCTCCAGCAATCATCAGGGGATGTCTGTAAACCCAAAATGATTGTCATATAGAACAGAATCGCCGTGCAGTACGCTGTGGACGAATCGGCTAAAACTTACACAGCTCGCCCAAAGCACCCTGCCCGTCGGGTCGCTGAGGGTTAACTTAATAGACACGGCTACGCATGTAGTACCGACAGCGGAGTACTGGCGGACGGGGGTTCAAATCCCCCCGGCTCCACCAAATGATCAAAAAAAGACGTCCACGGACGTCTTTTTTTGTGCCTGAAGCCCAGTAAATACGCGGCCTCCAGCGCTTTTACGGTCTTTTGAGAGTTTTTGAGTTCCAGCCATTCTGGTATTCCAGGCGGTATTCCAGCTCATCCGGTGCTAATCTTTGGAATACCGAATCAGTGCTTGAGGACAATCTCATGCCTGCTCAAAACCTCCGCCTCTCCGATCGACAGCTCAAGGGAGTCAAACCGGCGTCCAAGGATTACGTCCTTACTGACGGTGACGGTTTGCAGCTCCGAGTACGCAGCAACGGCTCGTTGCTGTGGAATTTCAACTACCGCGAGCCGGTGACCAAAAAGCGCATCAACATCGGCTTTGGGACCTATCCCGAACTATCACTGGCGAATGCTCGAAAGATGGCGGTCGATGCGCGCGAGCTGCTCGCCCAAGGCATCGATCCGAAGGTGCAGCGCAATACGTTGAATGAAGCCAAGCGCGCAGAAACGGAACACACCTTCGAGAATGTGGCCACCGCCTGGTTCGAGCTCAAGAAGGACTCGGTGACCCCAGCCTACGCCGAGGACATCTGGCGGTCGCTCACGCTGCACGTGTTCCCCGATTTGAAGACGACACCACTCACCAAAATCACCGCGCCGATGGTGATCGGACTGCTTCGCCCAATCGAAGCGAAAGGCAGCCTGGAGACGGTCAAGCGTCTTAGCCAGCGGCTTAACGAGATCATGACCTACGGCGTAAACTCCGGCCTGATCTTCGCCAACCCGCTCAGCGGCATCAGGGCTGTATTCAAGAAGCCCAAGAAAGATAACATGGCTGCGCTTCCGCCCGAAGAACTCCCCGGGCTCATGCTGGAGATCGCGAACGCCAGTATCAAACGGACCACCCGTTGCCTGATCGAATGGCAGTTGCACACCATGACGCGCCCCGCAGAAGCAGCGACTACTCGCTGGGCAGACATCGACTTTGAAAGGCGTGTCTGGACTATCCCTACGGAGCGGATGAAGAAGCGCCGCCCACATAGCATCCCGTTGAGTGATCACGCTGTCGCGCTGTTGGAGTCACTGCAGACTCACAGCGGCCACCGCGAATACGTCTTCCCGGCAGACAGAAATCCGCGCACCCACGCTAATAGCCAAACGGCCAACATGGCGTTGAAACGCATGGGCTTCCAGGACCGCTTGGTCAGCCACGGCATGCGCTCGATGGCCAGCACCATCTTGAATGAACATGGGTGGGACCCGGAGCTCATCGAAGTGGCACTGGCACATGTCGACAAGGATGAGGTGCGCAGCGCTTACAACCGGGCCGACTACATCGAGCGCCGGCGTCCGATGATGGCTTGGTGGAGTGACTACATCCATAAAGCCGCGACCGGCAGCCTGCTCGCCTCAGCGTACGGCCAAGTCAGAGACAAGAACGTGGTACCGATTCGCTAGCTCTGTACGGCGCAAGAACGGCAGCAGCAACAACTGAACGTTCAAGATTCGGGGCAAGCAGCCTCGCTCACCCGCTCCTCAGCACGGGTCCTTCCAAACAGGGCTGCAAAGCCGCCCTGTTTGGAAGGACCTCACGTTGAAGAGCTAAAGGCGACCACGTTGTCCAGGATTTACCACGGAGTTCCAGCGGTGGATAACCGCTCTAAAAGTCCAAAGTGGCGCTGAATTTCGAACCTTGACCGCGTTTGTCCACAGGCGTAGAACTGGCCGTGCAAACGCTGTCGATGACAGCAACCCAGGTGGCCCGAACCTTGAAGGTCACGCCGCTCTCGCGGTGGTTCTCTCCCAAATGGCGATTCGCATCCGGCAGCTCGCCCGGTCACCTCCCCGGTGATGGATGCCTACTTCAGATCATGGCCCTCGTGCGCCAGGCAACACCTCCTACTTCGCTGCCCTGCAGCAACCAATCCGCTTGGCCGAATCTTGCGCCAACCTGCGCCCGTCTCTTTCTCCTGGAAAGAGACGGGCGCTTCTAACAATGCTGCAGCCCTCATCGCACTTGGCTTTGCGGCAACTCCACTCGTGACAATCGGCGTGACAAACGCCGATGTCACCAGCAACAGCGATGTAGATGATGGTGCCGCAGACCACGGAATGGACTGCACCTGACTGACAGTCAGGCATGCCCCGGTCATCGCATTGCTGCGTTCACCCGGCTCAGGATCTCGGGGCAATGGTCTCGTCAGCCAATGCAGCCTCCACCCGCCCACCGGTAACGGTGCTCAGGGGGCCAGATCATGAGATGCCCTTGCTCCCGGTCGTAAGGAGCCGCCAGTCCTGCGTTAAAGGACATCCCCACAGGTCGCAGGGGCCTTGATCCCTGATAACACTCAGCATTCTTGGCGGGATGACGTGGGGCGAGGATTGGAGAGCAAGAGATGAGGTGACCGACATGGCATTGGTAGGCAGACGCGATGGCCGCAATTTTGGCTACGGCAGGCAATTGAGCTACGCAGGGCTGCAAGCGCTGAAAGACATGTTCGGCGGTGGCCACTACGGCACGGTCAAGGCGCACTGTGATCGGTGGCAGGCATTCGTGAAGTGGTGCCGTTCCGAACAGGGGCCCAGTATCAATGATGCGCGGCAGGTTGATCGAAAGGTGTTGGCCGACTACGCAGCGTATCTGCGCGACATGGTTAGGCGCGGCGACCTCGCCGTCAGTACCGCACAAAACCGACTATCCAGCGTTAACAGGACCATGGCGGCGCTTCGCGGTGATCAGTACGTGAAGTTGCCCAGTCCGAGCAAGGCATTGGGTATGCAGCGCAGCCGAGTTCGGCAATCGGTTCCGCAGGGGCAAGATCGCGAGCAGGTTAATCAGATCATTGATGCACTGTGTCGTAGTGGCCAGTTTCGGGCGGCAGCTATTGTTCTGTTGGCGCGGGCTACGGGCATGAGATTGCGTGAGGCGATTTTGGCTAATCTTCCAAGATTATGCCGTGAGGCGAGCAACCTCGGAAGAATCAATATACAGGACGGCACCAAGGGCGGCCGGGCTGGGGCGTCGACGCCACGTTGGATTGGAGTCGATGAGCATGTCCTGAATGCATTGGCATTTGCAATGCAAGCGTCGCCGGCAGGTAGCTGCAACATGATTGCTCCGGATCAAAACTATAAGAGTGTCCTGCAAAAAATTGCGCGGCCCGCTCGAAAGATCTTGCACGCTCATCACATCAAAGGGTTCCATGAACTACGTGCAGCGTACGCGTGTGAACGTTACGAGCAGGTCACTCGAAATATGGCACCAATTAACGGTGGAGCTTTTTACCGACCATGTCGCTATTTAGACGCTAAAGCCAGAATACAAATTGCCTACGAGCTGGGACATGGTCGAATTGATATTATCTCTGCGTATATCGGGGGCCGAGGATGAGCAAACCATTCGATATGGAGCTTTTCATAGCTGGCGTGTTGAGTGGATCGTATGCGACGCGGCAACGCCATGTACGCCAAGCTAAGTTTATTCAATCCACCATCGAAGAGCGGTGGGGGCGGGATACCCCCTGGAAATGGCAGAGGAAGCATTTGTCTTGGTTTCTACGCCATCGCCTCAATCACCATAGTCACGCAACGCGCTATTACTACCGTCTGACGGTCCAGCTCTTAACCGTGAGGTTGGGTAAAGGCTGGGATTTTGAGGACTGAACCGCGTCTTTTCCCGTTGATACGTCGACCAGTGATACTGGCTGCGATCGTTTTACACGGAAAACGGCGAGCCAGCACTATCGGCAGCGCTCTACGTATTTTGTAAAACCTAGCGATCACGCGAGAATGTGAGCTAGCAGTTAGGCGTTTTGCACAAGCATTCGCGATTTAGGCATTGAAAATCCTCACCTGATGATGGCACACTGACAGAGCACTATGGACTCGCCATCAGCTGTAACGGTTCGGCTAAAGAGCGACGTATCTCCATGACTTCTTAAAGCTTTCGGCTGTGAGATTTGGATTAGAATATGATAATAGGGATATTTTCAAGAAAACACATTCTTACCACCCAAAGATACGCTTCAAAATCGTTGCTATTAGGTGTCGCGCTAATATTACTGACCATATTTGTTTTTGTTCGCCCAGCCGATGCTTCAACACCTGAAACCTCAGGCAAATACGCAGGTAAAAAAACATTAAGCGCGACAACAGCTAGCGATTCAGAAACAGAAATGGTAGTACGCACTGCAGTCGCAGAAAATGCGCTAAAAACGACAAAAGAGATTAGCAGACTGGCAGTAAAAATCAGTAGCCAACAAGAAGAAATTAAAGCACTCCGCAAACAGATAGAAAACTTTGAAAAACCTGGCGACATCAACACTATAACCATTGTGCTCACATGCGTATCTGTATTGATAACCATACTTGGAGTTGTATTCGCAATACTTTCTATTTTTGGATATACAAACATTCGCGAAGAAGCCACCAGAAGCGCAAAAACAGCTGCAAAAGAAACTGTTGAAAAAATAACAAAAGATGAGCTGCCTGCCGAAACAGAAAAAAATATCATAGCACTGATGGAAGATAAGCGCTTTGATAAAGTCATTCAAAATGCCGTTGAAAATGTGATCTACAGGGGCATTTCCATTGCAGATGAAGCTTCAGAAAATGGTGACACCAATTGAAATATTCTTTTGAATGGAACTCTCTGAACGATCATCAACGTCAGATCATTCTTCAACACCAAGCCTCCTTACCTGTGGCCGTAGGTGCAATTGCTAAAGACTTCGGAATAACTGTAATGAAGTCAACAATGCCCGGCTCAATTTCAGGCGAGATAAGAGAGACCGAAGGGAGAGTAACAATAAAAGTCAACAGGCATGATGTCAAGGAGCGCCAGCGTTTCACAATCGCTCATGAAATTGCCCACTTTTTATTGCATCGCGACCGCTTGGCTAACGGAATTACTGACGACGTTCTTTATCGCTCGGGCCTAACCGATGATCTGGAAAGACAAGCTAATCGATTAGCTGCAGACATAATAATGCCGTACAACCTCATACAAATCGCACTATCAAGTTTAAACTCCTTAAAAACTGAAGACAAACTTAAAACCATATCAGAGCTTGCGCAAGTCTCCTTGGCAGCGGTTAGAATAAGGCTTGGAAAGTAACTGTCATGCATAAAAACTTTGCCGACTGGAAATACATCCCTTTACTGGCTATCAGTATCGCAGAAATAACTGCGATGGAACAGCTCCCAGATAAAGACAGAGACATGATACTTCCACTTTTCCCGCTAAAAGGATGGGCAAGCGCTCACAAACTTTCGAGCTCTATCAAAAAAATCAGGGAAGCTACTGGTTCTAGGCCTTGGATTGCCGACATCGACACCAAATTCCTTTACTCCAATAAAACCTTCTTATTTACTGGCTCATTTCCTGAGCGTCCTGTGTTTCATGAGCTAGAGAAACTTCTCGACCCCTACAACGCCTTTAATAACTGGTATGAATTTATTAAAGATCATGAAGAGGCTATCCCCTGTCTCCGCCTTGAAAACCTAGAGGACCTAGAGGACCTAGAGGACCTCCGCAAGCAGGCCACCAAGCTATGCTCATTAGCTCGCGGACTGGTTATTAGAATAAATCCAACACCAGAAAACTACGAAAGGCAAGAGTTAATATTTAAATCACTGGACGCTGAGGTTCTAGAAAGAACTCTTGTGATATACGATCTAGGCCAAATAGATGCAAAATTCGGCGAAAGAATCAACACTTTAATTTCGTTCATAACATCAGCTCGGGCTTATACCAGCAGCCTAGAAATAGCCGTAAGCGCCTCATCTTTCCCTTATGGTTTTGCGGGGCAACAACAAGGAGAAAACTCAATATACGAACGAATGCTTTATAACCAAGTATCCGAGCGCGCTGACTTAAAGCCGATCATTTATTCGGATAGAGGAAGCACTAGGGCAGACAAACAGGATGGTGGTGCAGGAACCCCACCTCCAAGAATTGATTACCCGTTGAAAAAGGACTGGAAATTTGTTCGGCGAGAGGTAGATGATGACGCTCCGAACGCCCAAGAGAGACGTCGCGCAGCTTACATAGAGATAGCCAAGGAAATAACCTCCAATACATACTGGATTCCTGAGCTCAGACTATGGGGAACTCAGCAGATTGAAATAACTGCGGAAGGAAGCGAATTTGGAATAAGCAGCCCAATGCGTTCAACTGCTGTTAGGATAAACATCCACCTATTCAACCAACTTCACTATGACATGGAAACTTCAGAGATCGACACTGACGAAGAATGGACAGACTGAGATCCCAAGTCCCCAACTAGACAACTACTCTGTAAGGACTTAACAAGTCTACGTCTGATGGGGACACTCTTCCTTCCAAGAAGGCCTTTTTCATAAATCGCTCGGACGCCATCATAAACCTCCTATGCAGCCCGTCTACTAAAACAGACTTAATATCCGACTTCGATAGCCGTGAAATCCCCCCCCTAACAGCAATCTTCAGGTCGTAGATCCCTAACTCACCTGGTACGACGCCAACCTTCTTAGCTAAGATTGAAAGTTCCCGCCGCGTCATGAGATCAAGATAATTTCCTTTGCAGGCTCCTTTTATTATCTTTCCCTTTCTCACTACCCTCAGACTATCCTTCGAAACCTCCCACACCCCTACGCTTTTATCAACCAATAGCTCCTCCACCTTCTTCACAAACTTCGGAGCGACCGCAACGACAACTTTGTCAAAATACTTACAGTACTCATCAACCTGCCCGATCAAACGAGCCAAAGTATCCTTTTCGCTTTTGATTTCTACTGCAATCATTTTCCCTTCGCACACATATCCAAGATCTAGCCTCCTAACTTTTTTCGCCAAATTCATCTCACTAAAAACCAGCCCATCTCTGGTTAAACTTCCGCTAGAAATCAAATGACTAAGCACCAGCGATTTTATTTCCTTCTCCCCCACCAACACCTCCCCTAAAAAGAGCCAAAGCCCCACAGTAAACAATCTTAGAAACTCAAAGAATTATTCTATATCACACTTAAAAAAATCTCAAGCATTTAAGCCCCTCTCAAAAACACCCATAACCAACGAATGAGAAATTCCAAAGCCGCTTATGGAAGCCATAAACATTATAAAACAGGCACACACAAGATAGAACAAATCATAGTACACGACAGACAGAATTTTACGAAACGACTTATCTATCCAAGGGCACGCATACGCCTACAAAACATGTTAGCCACCCCAACAAGTTAGCACATAAAGGCCATACGCTAAAAGTCGCACTAATCGCCCGACCTCATAATCAGCAGCTAACAACCATGAAAATACAATTAATTTTAGTTTAAGCTCAAACAACTATCCTCCTCATCTTCTAAAACTCGCCCGAGCGCGCGAACCCAGAATATAAGTTGATAAAGAACTGATTGCATACCAGAAACTCGATTAGCAAATGGTATTTTGTAAAATAAAGCCCGCTCAGCCATGAAAAAGTCTTACAATCCGAGGTATAAATTCCTACAGACTGTATGCCCTTCACTGATACCCAAGAGATAGCCCCGTGAGTGACTCAGATTGCCCAGCCGCGCCGCTGGTCGACACAACGCAGCTAGCCGCCGCCCTTCAGCGTTTCACAGATGATCGTGACTGGCAGCAATTCCACTCCCCCAAAAATCTCATCCTGGCTCTCACTGGCGAGGTAGGAGAGCTGTGCGAGATTTTCCAATGGATGAGCGATGCCGATTCGATCTCCGCCGCAACAGATCCCGAAATCGGCCAAGCCGTAAAGGATGAACTGGCGGACGTACTGATGTACCTGGTTCGCCTGAGCAGCGTGCTCGGCATCGACCTCAACGAGGCTGTGACACGGAAACTCGCCTCGAACGGCCAGAAGTACCCCGTAGATAAAGCCAAAAGCAACAGCAAAAAGTACGACCGACTCTGACCAACACGCATCTAAGGACAACCCGTGATCGTTTACGCTGCGACCAAACAGCAATTTCTTAAAGACAACGATAACGATGACATCGAGGAGGTGATCCTCAAGCATTACAAGGAAGCTACCGGCAAGAACGTTGGCACCTCGGAAATCAGGTCGTGGCAAGGATCCCTAACATATATGGCCAAGGTCCTTAGAGATGAGGGCCTGCCGAGCGATGCAGGCCTGGCCATTGAATTGCACATTCCGCAGTCGTCGAAGCGAATCGACTTTCTACTCACCGGTCGCGACGAAAACCAGGCAAAAAAGGCCGTACTTATCGAGCTGAAGCAATGGAGTAAGGCCAACGCCACAACCAAGGATGCCATCGTCAAAACGGCATTGGGTGGCGGCCTCATTGAGACCATTCACCCGTCCTATCAGGTGTGGTCATATGCAGCGCTGTTGGAAGGCTTCAACGAGGCGGTGTATGACAAAAGCATCGAAATCCGTCCGTGTGCCTACCTCCATAACTACGTCAGCGACGGCATCATAGATTCGGCTCACTACGAGCCCCACATCAGCAAGGCTCCCCTGTTTCTGAAAGGCCCGGAAGAGCTCAGTAAACTCAGAAGCTTTCTGAAAAAGCATATAAGTCATGGCGACAACAAAGAGGTTCTTTACGAGCTGTCCGAAGGAAAAATTCGCCCGTCCAAGGCGCTAGCCGAAGCACTCGGGGGGTTGATGAAAGGCAAACCCGAGTTCGTATTGATTGACGATCAGAAAGCAATTTTTGAGTCGGCGCTGGCGGCCGCAAGCGAGGCCTCGGACCAAGCACCCAAGGTGATGATCATCGAAGGTGGACCGGGCACCGGGAAAACTGTTCTCGCTATCAATCTGCTGGTGAAGCTCACCGAATTGAAGCTGATGAGCAAATACGTCTCCAAGAATGCTGCCCCACGCAAGGTCTACGAAAGCAAACTGGTTGGCACCATCAAGCGCAGCCATTTCTCGAATTTCTTTTCAGGCTCTGGGGCATTCATTGACACTGAGCCCAACACATTCGATGCGCTTATCGTGGACGAAGCTCACCGGCTGAATGAGAAAAGCGGGCTTTATGGAAACCTTGGGGAGAACCAGATCAAGGAGCTGATTGACTCAGCAAAATGCTCCATTTTCTTTATTGATGAGGACCAGCGTGTAACCTTGAGCGATATCGGCAGCAAGCAGGCGATTCGCGCCTTTGCGAACGCCAAGGGTGCTGTGGTTGAAGAACACGTGCTGTCTTCGCAGTTCCGCTGCAGTGGTTCTGACGGTTACCTGGCATGGCTGGATGACACGCTAGGCATTCGCTCGACGGCAAATCCGACGCTTGAGACCCAAGAGTACGAGTTTAAGGTGTTCGACTCACCTCAGGCGATGCATGACGCAATCAACGAGAAAAACCACGGGAACAAAGCTCGTGTGGTCGCGGGCTATTGCTGGCCTTGGTTGAGCAAAAAAGACCCCACCGCTGGTGATATCGTGATTGGTAAATACAAACGCCAATGGAACCTGGATCAGGATGGCAGCCTATGGATCATCGCTGAAAACTCCATCGAGCAGGTTGGCTGCATTCATACCTGCCAAGGTTTGGAAGTCGACTACATCGGGGTGATTATCGGACCAGATCTGGTCGTACGTGACGGTCAGGTAGTGACATCCCCGGATGAGCGCGACAAGCACGATAAATCGATTCGCGGCTGGAAAAAAATGATGAAAGAGCAACCTGCCCTCGCGAAAAGTGAAACAGACGAGACTGTCAGAAATTTTGTGTTCGGGCATAACATGTAGCTAGAGGTGCATGTATGCCGACCAAAAAGAAGTCCGCCAATGCAACAGCGAGGGAGTTGCCCTCGATTCCCCAAGAGCTGATCGAGCAGTTTGTTAAAGGCCCGATGAGCGCCGAAGCCATTCAAGACGCGTCCATGGCGTTCAAGAAGGCTCTGATCGAGCGTGCGCTAGGCGCCGAGCTGGGTCACCACCTTGGTTACCCTCAGGGCGCGGAGCGCCCTGAGGAGTCGACCAATCAGCGTAATGGCAAAAGCAGCAAGACGGTTCTGACCGACGACGGGCCGCTTCGCCTGGATATCCCCAGAGACCGCGATGGTAGCTTCGCCCCGATCCTGATTCCCAAGCACGAACGACGTTTTACAGGCTTCGACGACAAGATAATTGCCATGTACGCCCGGGGCATGACGGTGCGTGAGATCCGCGCTTTTCTATCTGAGCAGTATGGAACTAACGTGTCCCATGACTTCATCAGCTCAGTCACCGATGCGGTCATGGAAGAGGTGGGCACTTGGCAGCAACGACCCTTGGAACCGATGTATCCGGTGATCTTCTTCGATGCGTTACGGGTCAAAATCCGGGACGAGGGGTTAGTGTGCAACAAGGCTATTTATCTGGCGCTGGGGGTATTACCTGATGGCACGCGCGACATTCTGGGTATATGGATCGAGAGCACCGAGGGTGCCAAGTTTTGGATGAAGGTGTTCAACGACCTCAAGACTCGTGGCGTTGAAGATGTTCTGATCGCCGTCACGGATGGCCTCAAAGGAATACCGGAGGCGTTGGGGGCGGTTTTTCCTGCCACGACGCTGCAAACCTGCATCGTGCATCTGATCCGCAACAGCTTGGACTATGCCGCTTGGGATAAACGTCGGGCACTGGCCAAAGCACTCAAGCCGATCTACCAGGCGATCAATGCAGATGTGGCTGAGCAAGAGCTTAACGCCTTTGAAGCGGGCCCCTGGGGCAAGCAGTATCCGACTGTGGTTGCTGCATGGCGTCGCGCCTGGGATCGGGTTATACCGTTTTTTGTTTTCCCGGCGGGCATCCGCAAAGTGGTTTACACGACCAATGCCATCGAGAGCATCAATGCCCAGTTACGCAAGATCATCAAGACTCGAGGGCACTTCCCGACCGATGAGGCCGCGACGAAACTGATATGGCTTGGGTTGCGCAACATCACCGCCAACTGGGGTCATGCGGCACACGACTGGAAAGTGGCAATGAATCAATTTGCGATCCTGTACGGAGACCGATTTACCAGACCGAGCTGGTAAAACAAGGGCCTGCCTGACGGCAGGCCCTAACCAGCCCGAACACAAAAAAACTGATACTCCCAAACAGACCTGATCATCAAAAATACGTACCGAACCCTGATGACAAGGGGAATGAAGGGTTGCTACCTGTACTGCACTGACAAAGAGACGGCGCAATACTTCGAGAGTCGGCTTAGCCAACACAGCAATCATTGACGGTATCGTTTGCTAGGAGCCCCTGTACCGGCGAGCGCAGGGGCAACGACCAACAGTGCGACCATCTGCTTTATAGATTCGGCCACGATTCGTTTTTGGGCGCGGTTCTCAAAAAAGCACCGTCCATCGGAATCCAGGCCACGCAGCGTTCCAACTGGTATTCCAAGCAAGTTGATCAAAAAATTATTTACTAGCCAAAACAGGTAGATACCGACTGGTTTCAAATTACCCCGGCCCAAATTGCAGATGAAATCGCCTAGGGACGTCTTGTCCTATGCTCCTTGATCCGGCGCCCCGTGCCCTCCTGAAACCGGCCAGCATTGCGGATCGCTCCGCCGCCGACTCCAGAGCGCGCACGCCACACAGCCCAACCACCCCCACCTCAAACCCCACACCCACTAACCCCCGGCACCCGCCCCCGCCAAGGCCTCACCCGCTCCAACTGCCCAGCCAACCCCAACAACACCCCCTCCTCCCCAAACCGCCCAGCAAAATGCGCCCCCATCGGTAGCCCCGCCGCACTCCAGGACAACGGCACCGACATCGCCGGTTGGCCGCTCGCATTAAACAACGCTGCAAAAGGCGAATACCGATGCGACCGCTCGATCATGTCCTCAAGACTCAGGCTCTCGTCGGGCACGACAAGCTCACCAATGCGTGCCGGCTCGCGTGTCAGTACTGGCGAGAGGATCACGTCGTAATCCTGCATGAATGTCGCCAGTTGGCGGCCCAGGGCGTGTATCCATTCGACGGCGGCGGCGTATTGCGCGCCGCTGACGCCGCCTTTGTCGCGCAGGATGATGCGTGTGCGCGCTTCCAGCTCGGAGTCTTGCACGTCAAAGCCACGCATGCGGCCCAGCATATCGACGTGGTTGCGGGTGTTCGCGCCGATGATGGTGAAGACGTGGTCGAGGAATTCCGGCAACACCACTGGCAGGCTGACGGGTTCGATGCGGTGCCCGAGTGACTCGCATAACTGCGCGACATCTCGTACGGCGGCCAGGCTCTCGGCGGAGGTTGGCCAGGTGCCTGATTGTTCGATGAGCGCGATGCGCAGGGTTCCGGGGTCGCGGTGGACGGCGCTTACGTAAGGCAGGCTCTGAACCGGGCCTGCGTAAGGCGCGCCGAGGTCCATGCCTGCTGTGGCGTCGAGCAAGGCTGCGCTGTCGCGTACGGTCAGGGTGATGGCGTGCGCGGTGCTCAGGCCTGCCCAGCCCTCGCCGACCATCGGGCCGGAAGGCATGAGGCCGCGGCTGGGCTTGAAGCCGAATACGCCGCAGCAGGATGCAGGCACTCTCAACGAACCACCGCCGTCGTTGCCGTGGGCAAAGGGCACTACCCGCGCGGCCACCAGCGCGGCAGCTCCGCCACTTGAACCTCCGGCGCTGTGCTCGAGGCTCCACGGGTTGCGGGTCGCGCCGAAGCGTGTGGACTCGGTGGAATAGGATGTGCCGAACTCCGGTGCAGTGGTCGTCCCGGCAAGCACGCAACCGGCACGCCTCAGGCGGCTGACAACTTCGGCTTCAAAGGGGGCACGGAACTCGCCCATGGCCAGGGAGCCATTGCTCATCCCCGCGCCATTGACCGGGGTAAACAGGTCCTTGATCAGCGTTGGCACACCTGCGAAAACGCCTTGGCTTTTTGCCGCATCCAGCGCCGCGCTGCGGGCTGAGTCATACAGTCGCTCGGCGACGGCGTTGAGTTGCGGTTCAACGTGCTCGATGCGTTGAATCACCCCCTCCAGCAAATCGATCGGCTGGACCTCGCCGCGCCGGACCCACTCGGCCAGGCCGGTGGCGTCTTCATCGTTCAACAACGTTTGAATGTCTTTCATAGGAAGGTTCCTGATGGCCTGAATTCGAATTGAAACAAGATCGCCGAGCTTGCAACCATTTTAGAAACTGTGGCCTACCCGTAACGCCACGGTGTAACCCTCGGTGCGGTTGCGTGCGCCGAATTCCTTGTAAATGTGAAACCACGCCGCAGGCATGCCGGGCGTGAAGTAACTGATCGCTGGGCCGGCTGCGACCACTCGGGCGCGGTTGCCGGCTTCCAGTCCTGGCGCATCGTCATCGGAGAATTGCCGATAATAGAACCCGCCCAGCCCCAGCGTGAAAGGACCTGCGTGCTGGCCCACGGCAAACTCGTGACGGTATTCGACGCCGCTCTTGTAGTCGGTCGCCGGGTTGCGGGTGTTGATGTCAGTCTGAAAGCTGCTGGACACTTCAAAACCGCTGTCGCTGATGTAGGTCGCGTTGACGGTGGGAGAAAACGTCCAGTGATTCAGCCCCGGCGAAATAGGACGATTCTTGTCGTAGTCGCCGGTAGGTGTCTGAATCTGCATCTGTGCGTTCACGAACAGGTTGGGGGAAAGGTCCCATTGCAGTATGAGCGGTGACACCGAAATGTCGGCCATCCTGAACGGATCCGCCTTCAGGTCCAGCGGGCCGCCAGGCGTCTGGACCCGGAACGAGGCATCCATCTGGAAGAAAGGCACCGCCACGCTGTAGCCATAGCGCGCACCCAGTATTCTGTAATCGGTCATGCGAAAGTACGCAACGCCGATGGACAGAACGTCCAGGGAAAAATTGTTGTCCAGCGAGCGACCGTGGCGGTCTTTCTGCACATTGGTCGAATAGAACGCCACGCGCATTCCCAGCGTACCCACGGGGGTCGACGGAGGCAGGATGCCTGCACCGAAATCGTAAACACCGAAGGAGGTAGTCGGTGCTCCGTTTTCAGTTGCCTGAACCGTGGCAGCAAGGCTCATCAAGCCGAGCGTCAAGAAAGTGAAGCGTCTGATATTGGAATTATTGTTATGACTCATCGCATGCCCCTGACCACGAAGGTGATGGGGTCATGCTATTGAGTCATGCTTTATGCCGTTATCCGTTTTCAGCAAAGATGTTTGCGCTGCAAGGTCTGCGAGGGTGTTTCCCCGAACAGTGTCCGGTAGTCACTGGAAAACCGGCTCAGGTGCCAGAACCCCCAGCGCGCGGCGACCGTCTGCACGAGTTCGATCCGGCTGCTTTCGCGCAACTCGCGCCGCGCTGCGTTGAGGCGCAACGTGCGCAGAAAAGCCACCGGGTTGATGCCCAGCGTCTCCTGAAAACAGTACTGAAGTTTGCGGCGACTGGTGCCAATGTGGTTGCACACATCCAGAATCGACAGCGGTTCATCCAGATGCGCCAAGGCATAATCGCGGGCCCGATCGACCATTCTCTTGCGCGCCGTGGGATTTAGCGGCGGCGCCTGATCAGGTGCCACAAGTTCCAGCACCTGCAACATTACGGCATCCCGAATGCCACGCCGGATCGACTCGTACTCAAGCTTCTGCAGGCACGCCTGCTCTCCATTCAACAGGTTATCGAACAGCGCAGTGAACCTCGTTCGGACCATTGAATCGGTCAAACGGTAACACTTGGGAAGATCGGTAATTTCAAAACGGCTGCCCTGACGTTCCAGTGCGTGAGCCAGGGCACTCTCTTCAATCGCAATGCCCAGTGCATCCAATTGCAGCGGCGTACTCAATTCCGGAAGATTCTCGCCGTGCGCGACGATCATGCTCGACTCTGGAAGCGTGTGCCCGGCACAGAACGCAGGACCGTTGGCACTCAACGGCAAGGCGAAAATAATCGCCCCCTTCCAGGCTGTACCACTCTTGACCAAGGCCTGATTAGAGCGGTCGCGGACCAGTTGCAGCCAGTCCGAACGGAATTCCGTCAGCTCGCCTTCAAAGCCACCGGGCGTCACTTGGTCGTAACGAACCTGCCAGCCGCTGAGGTTGCGACCGTGCTCGTCGATGTCACAGTTTGAAAACGCCGCAGGTGAGGTGGCGGTGCCGCGTCAATCGAAGCCTTGTTTGTCTCCACATAACGACTACTCATCGGCCTTGCCCCTTAATACGTCTCAAGGTCATTCGGCTAAGTGAAGGCAAGTTTCATTCCGGCAGCAAGGAGTTTGGGTGATTAATACAGCGAAGCTACCAAACTGCTTTCAAGCTTAATAAAAACTATACTCGCTTCAAATAGAAAGCGTCCCGTTGAGTCATGGTGTAGGCCCACTCGCTGTCACAGCAAGACAAGCGGCCATCGCTCTCGAGTACTGATCACGTATACTGGCAATATATCATCACGCATCTCGACCAAGGCATGTGCCGTCGATTACGCTTCAGCTGGCATAAGTATGGAAAACAGCACATGCCACAAAGAAGAAACCTGAAAGACTCTATTTTCATACCCTTGAAGCTGTCTCAGCTGATCGGCCTTTTCAGTTGGATTATCAGCTGGTATGTGAATCCGTCTATTGAGCAATTACTGGATATATTTATTTATTGCGCTCTGGCGGGGGCGACGCTGTCAATCATTGTCACTTCCAACAGCAGAAGCATGACGACGTGGCGCCTGTTCGGCATTATCTACATGACCTCACTTACCGTTCTGTTCAAGGTACAGATCGAACGCATGGGCGTAGAGGCGTCGATGTGGGGATTGGTTGTCACTTCCCTGCTCATCACGGGAATGAGCGTATTCTTCGTCAAGTTTATTGACTACGTCGCTGCGGCTGCTCTGATCTGGTTGATCATGTGGCAAACGGACCTGACGGCAGTCGGCGTCGACCATGCGCCTTTGTCTTATGTTTTCCTGATCAGCTCGACCTTGTTGGGCGGCTCCCTGAATGCAACCTTCCTGAGCCTGGTCATGCAGACCATGGCGGCGAGTGATCGCTACCAGAAGCTGTCCGAAACCGACACGCTGACGAACGCCCCAAATCGCCGTGCTCTGGTCACCAGCCTGGACAACGCACTGACGTCAGATGATAAGTCCTCGCTGTGGTTCGCCATGCTGGATCTGGATAACTTTAAAAGCATCAACGACAACCATGGCCACGACGTGGGTGACAATGTCCTTATATGTTTCGCAACACTCATAAAAAGCACAACGGGGCTGGTCAGCTTTGGTCGCCTGGGGGGAGAAGAGTTTGGCGTGATGTTATCCGCAGCAAACGCAGCAGACGCCATAGCGGCAATGGATCATTTATTGATGCACGCCCAAAAAGACCAAGCAGCGAAAATGCCCTATTCATTCAGTGCAGGTATTGCGAGTTTGGCTCGGGCAAAAAACGTCAATGACCTGTTAAAAGAAGCCGATGAAAATTTGTATCTCGCCAAACGGAGCGGCAGACAATGTATTGCCTTTGAAGGCAGGATAGTTTCCGCGACCGCTGGAAGTGTGGAAAAGCAGAACCAAGGGGTGAAATCGGTTAATACCCATGCATAGCGCTCGGTTCTCTCAAGCATTCTCGCCGCCCTGCCGAACCATCGAATAGCGGTCAATATCTTCTCGCAATGTCCACCCCTGCCCCGACCAATATCGGCCAGCCGCCTCGTTAACCTTCAGCACATCCAGATGACACTTATAAATTCCCAGCGCTTCCAGACACTGAAGGCAGCGCTCGACCAACTCGTGAGCTATCCCCTGTCGACGATACTCCGGCAGCACAATCAAATGGTGTAGATAACCCCGGCGGCCGTCATGCCCACACATGACACAGCCGCACACAGCCCCCTCCGCCTCGGCAACGAAGCTCATATCGGGGTTTCTGTCGAGGTAGCGTGCCGTCGATTCACGCGAATCGGCATCTCGCAGAGAGATGCCCGGTGTATTGCGCATCAGTTCGATGACCGATTCGTAATCCTTGATTGTCATGCGGCGAATCGTGATCACTGGCTATGCCCGGCCTGTTATTCCAATGGCGGAGCAGATTAACAGGGCATTTCGCTGATCAGATGACAGCGCTGCCAGAGTTTGCCTATCAACCCATAACGTTCTTTCTATTAGAAATATCCACAAAGAAGGCTAATCTGCAAGAGCATCGGCGAAGGCCGTGCGGCTTTACCCTGATAAGGAGATAAGAATGAGCTCAAGTTTTCTGTGCACGTTGTGGGCTCGTATCGCAGCAATCCAATGATCGCTACTGGCCTGATCGTTGATCGAGCGGCCGGTACGAACCCAGTGCTATGGAGTTCCGTCATCACTGTCTGAAGCCCCGCGAGTGGGCTGGATGGCCGGATGCAAATGACAAAAAGGTGTATCAAGCATGTCAACTGAATCGAAATGCCCCTTCAACCACGCTGCTGGCGGCGGCACCACCAACCGTGACTGGTGGCCCAAGCAGCTGAATCTGAAGATTCTGCATCAGCATTCCTCACTCTCCGACCCGATGGGCGAGAGCTTTGATTATGCCAAGGAGTTCAAGAGCCTTGACTTCGAAGCGGTCAAACAAGACCTGCGCGACGTCATGACCCGGTCGCAGGACTGGTGGCCGGCCGACTTTGGCCATTATGGTCCGCTGTTCGTTCGCATGGCCTGGCACAGCGCCGGTACTTACCGTACAGGCGATGGCCGTGGCGGTGCAGGTGCTGGTCAGCAACGTTTTGCGCCGCTCAACAGCTGGCCTGACAACGTCAGCCTGGACAAGGCACGTCGCCTGATCTGGCCAGTCAAGCAGAAGTATGGCCGCAAGATCTCCTGGGCCGACCTGATTGTGCTTACCGGCAACGTCGCGCTGGAGTCGATGGGCTTCAAGACGTTCGGTTTTTCCGGTGGTCGCCCGGATGTCTGGGAACCGGAAGAAGATGTGTACTGGGGCTCCGAGACCACCTGGCTGGGTGGCGAAGAACGCTACGGCGCACAGAAGAAAATGCAGCAGCCGGGCGACGGCACGCTGGTCGCCGAGCCGGAGAACCATGCCAACGAAGAAAGCCGCACCGCGAGCGGTGAGCGCAATCTGGAAAACCCGCTTGCCGCTGTGCAGATGGGCTTGATCTACGTGAACCCGGAAGGGCCTGAAGGCGTGCCGGACCCGGTCGCTTCGGCGAAGGATATCCGTGAAACCTTCGGTCGCATGGCGATGAACGATGAAGAAACCGTAGCGCTGATCGCCGGTGGTCACGCCTTCGGCAAGACCCATGGCGCAGGCCCTGCCGACAACGTCGGTCCGGAGCCGGAAGCAGCCGGTCTTGAAGAGCAGGGGCTTGGCTGGAGAAACAAATTCGGCAGCGGCAAGGGTGGCGACACCATCACCAGCGGCCTGGAAGTGACCTGGACTTCGACTCCGACCAAATGGAGCAACGAGTACCTGGAAAACCTCTTTGGCTTCGAGTGGGAGCTGACCAAGAGCCCGGCAGGCGCGCATCAGTGGACGCCGAAGAACGGCGCAGGCGCGGGCAAGATTCCGGATGCCCACGATCCATCCAAACGTCATGCGCCAAGCATGCTGACCTCTGACCTGGCGCTGCGCTTCGATCCAGCTTACGAGCAGATCTCCCGTCGCTTCCTGAACAACCCTGAGCAACTGGCCGACGCGTTCGCCCGCGCCTGGTTCAAGCTGACTCACCGTGACATGGGCCCGCTCGCGCGCTACCTCGGCCCGGAAACACCGGCCGAAGAGCTGCTGTGGCAAGACCCTATTCCGAATGTTGATCATGCGTTGGTGGATGATCAGGATGTTGCCGCGCTCAAAGGCAAGATTCTGGCTTCGGGGCTTTCTGTCTCGCAGCTGGTTTCAACCGCATGGGCAGCCGCTTCTACTTTCCGTGGCTCTGACAAGCGCGGCGGTGCCAATGGCGGCCGTCTGCGTCTTGCTCCGCAAAAGGACTGGGCGGTTAACCAGCCCGCACAACTGGCGGGCGTACTGAAGACGCTTGAGGGGATTCAGAGCGAGTTCAACGCCGCTCAGTCGAGTGGCAAGCAGGTTTCCATTGCGGACCTGATCGTCCTGGCCGGTAGTGCAGGTGTCGAGCAGGCTGCGAAGAACGCTGGTCATCACGTCACGGTGCCGTTCACACCAGGCCGTGCCGATGCATCGCAGGAGCAGACGGATGTCGAGTCGTTCAGCTTCCTTGAGCCGATCGCCGATGGCTTCCGCAACTATCAGAAGGCGCACTACAAGGTCTCGGCAGAATCGCTGCTGGTCGACAAGGCGCAACTGCTGACCCTGACGGCACCGGAAATGGCTGTGCTGTTGGGCGGCCTGCGGGTCTTGAATATTAACGTTGGACAGAGCAAGCACGGCGTCTTCACCGACAAGCCTGAAACCCTGAGCAACGACTTCTTCAAGAACCTGCTGGACATGGCCGTTGAGTGGAGAGCGACTTCAGGTGCCAACGACACCTTTGAAGCACGTGACCGCAAAACCGGCGCAGTCAAATGGACCGGCACCCGTGTCGATCTGGTATTTGGCTCACATGCCCAACTGCGTGCGATTTCCGAGGTGTACGGCAGTTCGGACGCTAACGAGAAGTTCGTCAAAGACTTCGTGGCCGCATGGACCAAGGTGATGAACCTGGACCGCTTCGACCTGGCTTGATGTGTTTGATGTGCTGAGTTGAAAAAACGCCTCCCTTGCGGAGGCGTTTTTTTTACGGCTATCAAAAAGCGAAGGCTGGTTTTATCAGCGACTCATCATGCTTGCCGCCTGCTCCGTCGCTTCAGTCGTTCGAGTCGCCAGCTTGCGCACTTCGTCAGCTACCACCGCAAAGCCCCGTCCAGCTTCCCCGGCACGTGCAGCTTCAATCGCGGCATTGAGCGCCAGAAGGTTGGTTTGGCTGGCAATGCTCTGGATAGTGCCGACTATCTGGGTCAGTTGAGTGATGTTCTCTTCCAGGTTTTTCTGATGCTGTGCTTCGGTGTCGCGAAGAGCATCCTGCTCATGCTTCAAATGCACATCCACCAACGCACCGACCACCCTCAGCGGAATACCTTCGGGATTGCGACGAGTCTGGCCGCGTGCACGGAACCAGCGGTACTCGCCGGTTTTCATCTTCAGGCGGTACTCGATATCGAACGGCGTCTTGCCAGTCCGGTCATTCAAGTGCGCACCGAATGCCGTCAGACTGCGCTCCTTGTCGTCAGGGTGCAGCCGTGATGCCCAGCTATCCAGTACGTCAGGAAACTCTTCGACTGTTTCGAAACCCAAAAGCCGCCTGAACTGTGGAGACCACCAGAACGGGTTTCTCGCATTGACCGGGTCGCCAGCAATGACCTCCATGTCCCAGAGCCCGTCGGAGAGCATCTCCCGGGCCAGTTCGAATCGGGTAATGATCACATCGTGTTCCAGATCACGTTCAAGCTCATCGTGAATATCACGAAGCGAGCCGGCGACACGCAGCGGCGTTCCGCGTGCGTCTCTTAACGTTTCGCCTTGGGCATAGAACCAGCGATAAGTGCCGTTCTTCATCGCCAGACGATTCTTGACTCGGTACGGCGTGTTACCCGAGCGATCATTCAGATGCTTGGCAAATGCGTCGAGCGTGGCTTGTTTATCCTGCGGATGAAGCCGGTCTGCCCAGCTCGCCAGTACGTTAGGGAAATCTCGCTCGTCGTTAAAACCGAGAAGCGTGCGAAGTTGCTGCGACCACCAGAATCGATTGTTCGGGTTGACCGGATCGCCTGCTACGACCTCCATATCCCAGAGGCCCTCGCTCGACGCACGGTTGACCAGATCAAAGCGGGTCTCATAAGCGGCGGCCGAGGCAGAGGCTTCACCCAGAAGGTGGCGGGCGGTTTCCAGTTCCTGCTCAAGATCGGCGATACGTTGCTCGTCGAGACCACGCTGGGCACTCAGCGAACTCCAGCACTCAAGTACGCTGTTCTCTTCAGCGCAGCCTCTTACCACCGGCTCGCCAGCCCCCTTGAGAGAGGCAATAAGTTGTTGAAGGGCTTTTCTGTCACGACGTGGTCGGAATAAGTGAAACATGCACAGGGCTCTCAAAATAAAGTCAGATTTGCCGAGTCCCTGGCATGTCACTTCTTTATCGACATGCCGTGCGGTTTCTGAATCGTCAGATTGCAATCAGGTAATGGTCACTTGTTCCAGAATCAACTTCACGGCTTGCTGATAGGTTTGCGCCCCGGCCATCAACTCCGCTACCCAGCCGCAACCGGACTTCTCCAGATGAACTCGCCAATCACCGGGCCAGTTCTCAAGCCCGGCCAGGTTCAGAAATATACAGCCACCCCGCTCAGCATGCCCGCCGGTAATTGACTGTTCAAAACAGAACGGTTTATCGGCTCCGGATGTGTCGACACTGAATAGGTACACATCGTGTTTCGGGTCCTCAAGCGAAGGCGCGCAATTGAGCTGACTGATCAGCTTCAACATTTTTCAATCTACTCCTGGCTATATGATTGACTGTGACGTCCATTACTTCGGGAATGCAGTTCGCGACGGTTTACGTCGCGAAGAGGACGCAGAGCGTCCAGACCGGCATGCCGACGCGGAGCGTCGCACGATAGTTGAGATTATCGTCCCCTACGCTCACCCCCTCGCTCCAAACCTGCGCAACACCACAACCCCAAGCAGCGCCGATAACACCGACCCGATCAGTACGCCCACCTTGACCTCATCCACCAGCTCCGGTGCGCCCGGGAAGGCCAGTGCGCCGATGAACAGGCTCATGGTGAAACCAATACCGCACAGCGCCGCAACGCCATAAAGCTGGCCCCAGTTGCTGCCGTCCGGCAAGCGGGCCAGGCCCGCGCGGATGGCCAGTGCAGCGAGGGCGAAGATGCCGACCTGTTTGCCGATCAGCAGCCCCAGCGCGACGCCCAACGGCACCGGGTCCAGCAGTTTGTCGACAGTGATGCCTGACAGTGAAACGCCGGCATTGGCGAATCCAAAAACCGGTACGACGGCAAAGGCCACCCACGGGTGCAGTTTTTCTTCCAGATGCAGCAGCGGCGAGCTGGCTTCTTCATCGGGTTTGCCGAGCGGAATGCACAGTGCCAGCGCTACGCCCGCCAAGGTGGCGTGAATACCGGACTGGAGCATGAAGAACCACAGCAGCGCGCCGACAATCAGGTAAGGCAGCAGCTTTTTAACGCCCAAGCGGTTCAGCGCAACGAGCACGGCGATGGAGCCAAGTGCGGCCAGCAGCATGGGAATGGACAGATCGCTGGTGTAGAACAGCGCGATGATCAGCACAGCGCCGAGGTCATCGAGAATTGCCAGTGCCGACAGGAATATCTTCAGCGACAACGGCACACGCTTGCCCAGCAATGACAGCACACCCAGGGCGAATGCGATGTCGGTCGCTGCCGGAATGGCCCAGCCGCCAATGGTGTCTGACTGGCCCCAATTGAATGCCACGTAGATCAACGCCGGAACCACCATGCCGCCCAGCGCCGCGAAGCCCGGCAAGGCGCGCTGGCTCCAGGACGCCAGCTGGCCGGCCAGCATTTCGCGCTTGATCTCCAGGCCCACCAGCATGAAGAAGATTGCCATAAGGCCATCGTTGATCCAGTGCGCTACCGACATCCCGGCGAGCACGGTATGCAGCGCTGCAAAGTAGCTGTCGGCCAGCGGCGAGTTGGCGACGATCAGAGCTGCAAGCGCAGCTGCCATCAGGATCAGACCGCCAGCGGCCTCAGCGGCGAAAAAGCGCTTGATGAACGCCAGCGCGCTCGGGGATTCGGTACGGGGGGTGGGGTTGTGCATGCAGGGCTCCGCAGGGTACAGCGCAAAAAGGCCGCAACCTTACCACTCGCAGAGCCTGCCACAGCGCAGGTAAACCTGAGGATACAAATTAACGCGCATGCCCATCATGGCTTGAGGAATCAGGGCTCCTGTCTGCCAGACAACAGCCCTGCCCGCTTCACTTCTTGACGGTTTCTTCAAGCGTGAACCGGCCCAACGGGTTCTGGCCGAAGTGCTCGATGTTCTTGCGTGAAACACTGATGTAAGGGCTGTAGTACAGGTCGATCCAGTTGACGTCGGCTTTGGCCATTTTCTGCAGGTCGATGTACATCTGCTCACGCTTTTTGGGGTCCATTTCAACCCGTGCAGCAGCAACCAGCTCCTTGACCTTCTCGTTCTTGTAACGGGTCATGTAGTTGTTGTTGGTGTCATGGCCAAGCACGAAGGTGGTTTTCTGATCCGGGTCGAGGATGTCGTTGGTCCAATACATCACGGAGATGTCGTAGTCACCGGCAATCAGCATGTCCCAGCTCTGGCTCGGGTCGACTTTCTGTAGCGTGGTGGTTACGCCAACCTTGGCCAGCTGCTGTTGCAGCATGACCGCAATTTGCTCGTCGACTTCGTTGCCAGCATTGACTACATAGTTGAGCTTCAGGTCTGACGCACCGGCATCCGCCAGCATCTGTTTGGCCTTGACCGGGTCATACGGGCGTTGCAGGTTATCGGCGTAGTGATACAGCGCGCCCTTGGGAATGTAGGAATTGGCTACTGTGCCCAGCCCGAAGGTGGCGGCCTCGACCAGCGATTTCTTGTCGATAGCCATGTCCAGTGCCTGGCGTACCTCAGGCTTGGCCAATGCGCCGTGCTCATGGTTGAGCAACAAATGATCTTCACGGGTGGACGGGTCAAGGTGAACCACCAGATCAGGGTTCTTTTTCAGGTTTTCGACACGGGAGAACGGCACATAGATCGCTGCATCCAGTTCGCCCTTCTGGACCATCAGCATACGGGTGTTGTCATCCGGCACCGAGATCCACTCGACACCATCCAGGCTGACGCTCGGCGCTTCCCAGAAGTCGGGGTTCTTCGCCAGGATCACCCGATCACCGCGCCGCCATTCTTTCACTGTGAAGGCTCCCGAACCGACAGGCTTTTCGGCGTAAGCCTCTTCGCCCAGGGTCTTCATGGCCTTCTCGGAGAGAATCGACACGTTGGGCAGCGCCAGTTGCGAGAGAAACGAGGCCGATGGATTCTTCAGGGTGATGACCAGCGTACGCGGATCTGTTGCGACGGCTTTGTCGATAATCTTGTAGGAATCGCTCCACAGCGAGCCCTTGTCGTCGCGAATTCGCAGCAGGCTGAATACAGCGTCGCTGGCGGTCAGCTCCGAGCCATCAGAGAATTTGGCCGGGCGTATCTTGAGTGTATAGGTCAGCCCGTCAGGCGAAATCGACCAGCTTTCGGCCAGTCCTGGCACCAGCTTTGTACCCTTGTCGTCAACCCGGATCAGCACATCGTAGACGTTGGAAAATACCCAGTTGTCGATGTTTTGCGCGCTTTTGATCGGGTCGAAGGTAGTGCCGTCCTCACGACGGCCGATGGTCAGCACGCCCGCGGCTTCCGCCACTCCCGCTGCCAGGGAACAGGCCGCCAGCATGGCGACGGTCAGCATTTTCATTGGTCGAGCTTTCATACAAATGAACTCCTTGCCGGTGTCGGGACAGATGTTTGTTGTAGGTCTGGATCAAAAAACGGGTGCATCAAGTACACAGTCGTAGCGCTGCTCGCCGACATGCCGGGTGGGTGGCGCGACGCTGGAGCAGGTCGGTCTGGCAAACCGGCAACGCGGATGAAAGGCGCAGCCAGCGGGTAAATTCAGGGGGCTGGGGGGCTCGCCCTGCAAGGGTTCACCGGGCAGCGGACGATCCGGATCAATCTCCGGAATAGCCTGGATCAGCGCCGCGGTATACGGATGACGCGGTTTGAGAAAGACCTCTTCGACCGGGCCCTCTTCAACGATTTTGCCCAGGTACATCACCGCCACCCGGTCACACAGGCGGCGCACGATGGCGAGATCGTGAGCAATGAACAGAATTGCCAGGTTCATGCGCTGGCGTAGTTCCAGCAGCAGGTTAATGATCTGCCCCTGAATCGACACGTCCAGCGCCGCCACACACTCGTCGGCGATGATCAGCCGCGGCTCGATGGCCAGTGCGCGGGCAATGCCGACACGCTGACATTGCCCGCCGCTCAAGGCACCCGGTTTGCGTTCGGCAAATTCGGGGCGCAGACCGACCATGTCGAGCAACTCGATGACCCGCGCCGGAATCTCGGATGCGCTGACCTTGCGTTGCACTTTCAGCACCTCGGCCAATGTGGCACCGACGGTCATGCGCGGGTTGAGCGAGGAAGACGGGTCCTGAAAGATCATTGCTGTTTCACTGCGCAAACGCTGCAGACTGATACCGCTACCCTGGGCCATGTCGACGTCATCGAAGACGATCTGCCCGGAAGTAATGTCGTTCAGACGCAGAATGGCGCGCCCCAGCGTGCTCTTGCCGCTGCCAGACTCACCCACCAGCCCCAGCGTTTCACCCTCACAAATGCTCAGCGACACACCGTTGACGGCATGCACCCAACGCTTATTGAGACCCATGAAGCCTGATCCGGGGGCCGGGAAGCGCACCACCAGATCGTTGACGCTCAACAGCCTGTAGCCGCTCATGATACGGCCCCTCGGGAATCTGCCAGCGGATAGTGACAGGCCGCTTCATGGGCAACCCCCATCGACCGCATCAGGGGGAGCGTCTCGACGCAGCCTGCGCCCGCATGACCGCAGCGCGCATGAAAACGGCAGCCAGCGGGCAGCGCATCGAGCAATGGCGGCTGTCCGGGAATGGTGCGCAGCAGGCCACTGCCCGCGCTGCTGGCAGGCTGGCAGTCGATCAGGCCGCGGGTGTAAGGATGACGGGCGCGGGCCAGCACGTCGCGCTTGCTGCCGTGTTCACACAAGCGACCGGCGTACATCACCGCGATGGAGTCGCAGGTTTGCGCTACAACGCCCAGGTCGTGGGTAATCATGATCAACGACAGCCCGTGACGGTCACGCAGGTCCAGTAACAGCCGCAGGATTTGCGCCTGCACCGTCACGTCCAGCGCGGTGGTCGGTTCGTCAGCGATCAGCACCTGCGGCCCGCAGCCCAGCGCCACGGCAATCATGGCGCGCTGGCGCATGCCGCCGGAAAACTCATGGGGAAAGTTATCCACACGCGAAGCCGGGTCGGGAATGCCGACCTGACGCAGCAGATCAATCGCCTGCGCCCGAGCCTCACGTTTCGAAGCCCCTTGGTGCAGACGAAAGCCTTCGGCAATCTGCTCGCCGATACGCATCAGCGGGTCCAGATGACTGCTGGGGTTCTGGAAGATCATGCCGATCCGCCGCCCGCGCATGGCACGCATGCCGGCTGCATCGAGTTTCAGCAGGTCGACATCATTGAGCAGCACCGAACCACCGCGCACGTGCAGGTCCGGCGATGGCATCAGTTGCATCAATGCCCGGCAAGCCATGGTCTTGCCAGAGCCACTTTCGCCGACCAGCCCGAGAATCTCGCCCTGCTGCAGATCGAACGACAACCGGTCGACCAGCGTTACCTCGCGCCCCCGACTGTTCGCAATCACGCTCATCTCGCTGACTTTCAGCACCGGCGTACTCATTGCCGCTCTCCGAGGGTTTCGGCAACGCCGTCCGCCAGCAGGCTGAAACCCATGGCCAGCGTCACGATGGCCAGCCCCGGAAAGGTGCAGATCCACCACGCAGACGTCAGAAACGCCTGCCCCTCGGCGACCATCGTGCCCCACTCAGCCAACGGTGGTTGCACGCCCAGGCCCAGGTAGCTGACCGAAGCGCCACTGAGCAACACCAGCACCGCATCGGACATGGAAAACACAATCGAGCCGAACATCGCGTTGGGCAGCAGATGGCGAAACAGAATACGCAGGTGACCAAACCCCAGGCTCTTGGCCGCCAGGGCGAAATCGCTTTCCTTGAGGACCAGAATCTGTGAACGGATCAGCCGCGCATAAGACACCCAGCCCACCAGCGCCATGGCGATGTAGAAACTGCTCAGGCCAGGGCCGAGAATCGCAATGATCGCCAGCATCAGCACCAGAAACGGAAAGGCCAGAACGATATCGATCACGCGCATGCACAGGTTGTCGAAGCGACCGCCTATATAGCCCGACAATGCGCCTACAAACGTGCCGATGATGAACGGGAAAACCACCCCGAGCACACAGATCTGCAGGTCGATGCGTGCCGACCAGATGACTCTGGACAGAATGTCGCGACCAAAATTGTCGGTGCCGAACGGATGCGCGAGGTGCGGCGCGAGCATGCGCAGTTCGGTGTTCTGGTAAATCGGGTCATAGGGTGCCAGCCACGGCGCGAAGAGTGCCAGCAGCAGCCACACGCCAAGCAATGAGGCACCCAGCAGCATCGCCAGTCGGCCGTTGCGCAAGCGCAGGCGAAGCCGCGAACGCCAGTGTGGGCGCAGATGGACGTGGGCGATGGTCATTTGATGTTCACCCGCGGGTCTATCGCGACAGTGGCCACATCAGCGAGAAAGTTGACGATTACCGTGGCACAGGCGAGCACCATGGCTACCCCCTGCACCACCATGTAATCG
Organism: Pseudomonas sp. Pme6b; assembly: GCF_058129925.1. NCBI lineage: Bacteria > Pseudomonadati > Pseudomonadota > Gammaproteobacteria > Pseudomonadales > Pseudomonadaceae > Pseudomonas > Pseudomonas sp. Pme6b. The sequence goes on along the minus strand of NZ_CM176704.1, from coordinate 1,305,304 downwards.
CGACTGAAGATGCCGCGCACCAGCAGCTGGCCGATGCCGGGGATGGCAAACAGGCTTTCGATAACGACAGTGCCGCTGATCAGCCAGCCGATGTTCACTGCCAGCAGGTTGATTGACGGCACCAGCGAGTTGGGCAATACGTGACGGCGAAACACTGCGCCCTCACTGACGCCACGTGCCCGCGCCGCAGTGACATGATCAGCCAGCAGTTCCATGAGCATGCTGGCGCGCAGGTTGCGAATCAGCACTGCGGACAGAGCCAGGGCAATGGTCAGGCATGGCAGCACCATGTGGTGGGCCTTGTCCAGCCAGTCACTGCCGTAACCTGACACCGGAAACCAGCCAAGCTGCACACTGAACAGCAGAATCAGCATGATGCCCAGCCAGAATGCCGGCATGCCCAACCCCGTGGTGGTGAAGACACGAATCAGGTTATCGCCCCAACTGCCCTTGTTGCGTGCAGCGACCGTGGCCAAAGGCACGGCGATCAGCAGAGCCAGCAGGACGCTGCCACACACCAGAAATACGGTAGGCTCCAGCCGGGTAACGATCAGTTTGAGCACATCGATCTTGTACAGCAGCGATTTACCCATATCGCCCTGCAAGAGGTTTTTCATGAAGTACACATACTGCGTCCACAAGGGTTCATCCAGCCCGTATTGGGCGCGGATGTTGGCCAGTGCCTGCGGTGTGGAACGTGCGCCCAGCAGAATGCGCGCCGGGTCACCGGGGATCGAGCGCACCAGAATAAAGGTCACCAGACTGATGCCGAACAGCACCGGCAGCAACTGCAACGGACGCTGGAGAATAAAACGATAACGACCCAGATTCATCAGACGCCCCGATGCTGTGACAGAGAATTCAGCAGGACCGGAAAGTACGCCGCCACCCCTTTCACGCAAAAGGGCAGAGCGAAGTTGTAGTCGAACATTGACCATCCGTCGACTTTGATTGTTTTGCGCTCATCCGCCTTGCTCGCATACCCCATCGCACCTCACCTTTGCGGACGTCGCTCATGGCCTCAACCCTATCGCGCAGCGCCATGGCAAACAGCTAGCAATTCTTATAGGTTTTACACGACTGACAGCCGGTTGGACGCAGGCGTGGCACTGTCCTTGCTAATTGCTATATTAAGCCCCCTACACCGGCTCTATGACAAAGGAGGTCAAGCCATGCATATCAGGTTGTCGGATTTCAATTCGCGTCTGCAATCGGCATCTACAGTGGATCAGCAAATGGATTGCGCACTGTTACTGGCCTCGGATCTAGGATTCGATGCAGTGATTTACGATTACAGCCCGGTGCCTGTGTCCCATGATGGAGCACTGATCACACCTTCGTTGCTTTCATTGCGCAACACCCCGGCAGATTGGCACGCACTCTGGTGCAGCCAGGGGTACTACCAGATCGACCCGGTGCAACACCTGGCCGTGGCCAGCGTTTCGCCTTTTGTATGGTCATACCAGCCCAAGGCTGAAACGGTGCTGCAAACCTTTATCACCGACATGCACAAGCCGGTGGTGCGCTATCTGCATGACTCACACATGACGTGTGGCGTGACAGTGCCTATCCACATGCCCAAGGGCGGTTTTGCCACCCTGACAGGCCTGTGTTCCGACAGCAGCGACGCTGCACTGGAAGATGCCCGGCAGAGCCTGGCCGAGTTCGGTCTGCTGGCTCAGGCCTTTCAGGAAGTCGCCTACCCGCTGTTTGACCAGAAGATGCGCTCCTGTAATGCGATCAAGCTCACCCGCCGTGAGCGTGAATGCCTGAGCTGGTCTGCCGAAGGGCTGACGGCCAGGGAAATCGCCGATCAGCTCAACCGTTCGGTCGCCACGGTGACGCTGCATCTGAATTCGGCCATGCAGAAACTGGGTGCCAAAAACCGTGTGCAGGCAGTCGTGCGTGCCGTTCACTACCGTTTACTCGACCAATGACCGGTTCATCAGCCAAAACCTATCATTTTCTATAGTTTTAAGATGCCACGCGCAGCGCTATGGTGCCCCGAACTATCCAGCAGGGACAGGCGACATGGCAGACATGACGATCAAGGAAGGTTTTGCGCCGTTCGGCGACTATCAGACGTGGTATCGCGTCACCGGCAACTTGCAAGGCCCGCGTACACCGTTGGTCATTCTGCACGGCGGCCCCGGCTGTACCCATGATTACGTGGACTCGTTCAAGGACCTCGCCAGTACCAGTCAGGCGGTGATCCATTACGACCAGTTGGGTAACGGAAAGTCGACTCGCCTGCCCCATGAGAGTCGCGAATTCTGGACAGTCGATCTGTTCCTGAGAGAGCTGAACAACCTGCTTGCCCACTTGGGCATCGAAGGCAATTACGCGTTATTGGGCCAGTCGTGGGGCGGCATGCTGGCTTCGGAGCATTCGGTGCTCCAGCCCAAAGGGCTGAAAGCGCTGATTGTCGCCAACTCCCCGGCAGATATGCAGACCTGGGTAAGCGAGGCCAACCGACTGCGCGAGGACTTGCCTGAAGCTGTGCAAGCTGCGTTGCTCAAGCACGAACAGGCAGGAACGTTGACTGACCCTGAGTACCTTGAAGCATCGCGGGCATTTTATGACCGTCATGTATGCCGCATCACACCCTGGCCGGACGAGGTGAAACGCACCTTTGACCAGATCGACGCGGACCCGACCGTGTATCACGCCATGAATGGCCCTACCGAGTTTCACGTTATCGGCACCCTGAAAAACTGGACCATTGTCGACAGGCTGGAACACATCAAGGTCCCGACATTGGTGATTTCGGGGTTTTACGACGAAGCCACCCCACTCGTGGTGAAACCCTACGTGGAGAACATCCCTGACGTTCGCTGGTCGGTGTTCAGAGAGTCCAGCCACATGCCCCATGTGGAAGAAAGAATGGCGTGCATGGGCTGCGTAGCAGGTTTTCTGGATAAGTTATCTGTGGCCGCTACCGTGTCAGCGGCTTAGTCCTGCAGTCCCGACTGAACACAGACCTCAACCCCCTACAACTAGAGTTAATACTTTAGAAATAGTGAACTGTGTAAACCGTTAACATTATTCACTCTGTGACGGGGACTTTTAGCGCCTGATGCTTAACAGAACCCACATGGCATTATGTCCATCATGAAATAACTTTCATCGCGATTAATTAAAGCTCCTCAGGCGTCAGCAGAAAAACAGATATCGGAAAGGAACGTATTGCCCTTCCGCCTGTTTTGCCGCTGGAGGCAACCATGAACATCAGATCGCTGAATATTTCACGCAGGGCATCCCTGTTTTTTGGCGTGATTACCTTGCTGCTGATTGGCCTCGGAGGATTCTCCTACGTGCAGATCGACCATCTGCGCACGGCCGAGCAGAACATCGAAGAAAACTCGTTGCCCAGCATTCAGGTCGTCGACGACATTCAGATCGCCCTGCTTCACGCTCGTCTGGAAAGCATCAGGATGCTCGCCAGTACGGATCCTGCCGTGCATAGCACAGCAGAAGCCAAAGCCCGGGAAGCGATAGCGGCGCTCCGGTCGAACAGCGAGTTTTATCGGAAAAATCTGATTTCGGGCGAAGCCGACCGTGCGCAATTCGAAGACGCCAACAGCAAGATGGGGGCCTACATCGACGGCGTGAAACAGATCATCGCCATGGACAGCTCCGATCATGAAAAAGCTGTTTCCTTTGCTAACGCAGAACAGGTTCAGCGCGCCAATGCCTATCAGGAAAAACTCACCACCCTGCGTGGGCACAACGCTGAAGAAGCCGTGAGCTCCGGAAAAGATGCAACCGACGTGTACAACCACAGCGTCAATGTATTGCTGACCGTTGTTATTGCAGCGTCCCTTCTGACTGTGGTTCTGGCGATTACCCTGACACGCAGTATTGTCGATCCGCTCAACGCTTCCCTCAAACTGGCAGAAGACATCGCCGCAGGCGACCTGACCCGGCAACTGGGCATTACCGGCAGCGACGAAGCATCACGCTTGATGACGGCCCTCAACACCATGTCGGGGAACCTGCGTACCACCATTCATGAGATTTCCGGCGCATCCGCCCAATTAAGTACCGCTGCCGTCGAGATGACGTCAATCACCGAAAGCGCCGACCGTACACTGCAGCAACAGAACAGCGAAATCGAACAGGCCGCCACTGCTGTAAACGAAATGAGTGCTGCCGTAGAAGAGGTCGCTCGTAATGCTACGTCTACCTCCCAGGCCGCCCAACAATCCAGCCTCTCTGCCGATCTGGGCAACCAGCGCGTGACCGAAACCCTGACCGCCATGCACAACCTGACCGGCCTGGTCGAGGGCTCCTCTGCACAAGTCACTGCCCTGGCCGGCCAGGCACAGGACATCAGCAAAGTGTTGGGCGTGATTCGCGGAATTGCCGAGCAGACCAACCTGCTGGCATTGAACGCAGCCATCGAAGCCGCGCGTGCCGGTGAACAAGGCCGGGGGTTTGCCGTGGTGGCTGATGAAGTACGCGCGCTGGCGCACCGCACACAAACGTCCACTCAGGAAGTCGAACAGATGATCTCGGCGATTCAGGCCGGTTCTTCGGCCACAGTCGAGTCCATGCAGAAGAGCACTCAGGAAGTCCACAGTACTCGCAAGACAGCAGAAGACGCCGGGCAATCGCTGCGCCAGATCACCGACTCGGTACTGGAGATCAATAATCGTAACCTGCAGATCGCTGCGGCATCGGAACAACAGGCGCATGTAGCACGTGATGTAGACAGAAGTCTGATCAGCATCCGTGATCTGGCCGTACAGAGCAGCGAAGGCACCCGGCAAACACTGATTGCCAGTACCGAACTTTCGCAGTTGGCAGTCAACTTGAATGATCTTGTACTGCGCTTCAAGACATGATGCGAAACGGGATCCATAACTATCAGGCATGGCGACAGGACAGCGGATTCGTCTGTTGCACCTTTTCATAGCGCTAGTGCCATTTCTGGCAAAAAAAACAATAACAAAATGCCAGCACTCGACTGCCATTAAAGTTGCATTTCATGTGTTTCATTAACGATACAAATACCTTCTATCAGGTATGATGCGCGCTACTTTAATACGGGAAGTATGAGGTATGCCGTGCAGAATCATTGTGGCCGACGATCACCCGCTGTTTCGTGAGGGCATGCTGCGTACTATCGAGCGGCTGATACCCGAAGCGATTATTGAAGAAGCAGCCAATCTGGATGAAGTACTCACCCTCGCACGCCGGGGTGATGAGGTCGACACACTGGTGCTAGACCTGCGCTTTCCGGGGCTCACTTCGATGCAGACCATCGGCAGCCTGCGCAGCGAGTTCAAACGCACTTCAATCATTGTCGTCTCGATGGTCGATGATCTGGACACCATTTCACAGGTCATGTCTCAGGGTGCGGATGGCTTCATTGGCAAAAATATAGACCCCCTGGAAATTGCCGAATCCATCATCGCCATCCGCGATGGCGAAGTGGTGGTCAAGTACAAGCCCGAAGGTTCGTTACTGAGCGATCTGGACTCTGGCGCAATCAGCCATCTGACCGTGCGTCAAAGAGAAGTACTGGGGCTTGTGGCGTCGGGAAAAACCAACAAGGAAATCGCCAGGGATCTGGGTATTTCACCCTTTACCGTGCGTATTCATGTCTCCAGCCTGCTCAAGGCGCTTGGTGTGCCCACCCGATCGGCTGTCGCTGCACAGTTTTCCAGCCTGGCCGGCAAACAGCACTGAGACGGTAGCCGTCATGTCATTACTGCCCCCACGAATAGATCTGGAAATGACTCAGGCGCTGCTGCGCATGGCGGTCATTGCCACATCGATCCTTTACGCACTGATCGCGTATGGGATGGGTGAAATGTCAGAGAACAAGCTATTTGTGATCCTGGCTTATTGCATGGGCTTCGGCGTCGTCACGGTGGGGCTGATCATACGCATTGCCCAGCGCCCGGGTGCCTCCGGCAGACGACGTCTGTTTGCCCTGGTGACCGATAATCTGGCGGGAATCGTAACGATCTCGGTTGGCGGCGAGGCCATGTTGCCGGTGTACTCGGTAATGCTGAGCATGACGGTCGGCTACGGCATGCGCTATGGGCGCAACTACCTGCTGCTGGCAACCGGCTTTTCCATGATTTCGTTGATGATCATCATCGTGCTCACGCCGTTTCTGCGTGAACACCATGCTGTGGCCGTCATGATGATCCTGACCATGCTGGTCCTGCCGCTGTTTGTCTATTTTCTGCTTGGCCGACTGCACATGGCCCTTGAAGAAACCCAGGCGGCCAATCAGGCCAAGTCAAGGTTTCTGGCACAGGCCAGCCACGACCTGCGCCAGCCGATCCACTCCATCAGCCTGTTTACCGCCTGCCTGCGCGATGCGCCTTTGGGCGATAACGAACAACGTCTGGTAAATAACATCGACCGGGCATTGAGTGCGGTAGAACAACTGTTTCGTTCGTTGCTGGACATCTACACCCTCAACCAGGGCGAAGTCGCACCGCGCCCCGAATCAGTCGACCTGGATGCACTGCTCAACGGGCTGGCCGCGCAGAACAGCGAGGCTGCTACCTGGGCTGGCGTGGATATTCGCGTACACAGCGGCAACCATCACGTCTGGACCGACCCGGCATTGCTGCGCACGCTGTTGCAGAACCTTGTCTCCAATGCTTTCAAATACGCGCCGGGCAAACCGATTCTGATTGGCTGTCGCCGGCAAAAAAGCACAGTCAGCATTGGTGTTTATGATCGGGGTCGCGGCATACCCGCAGAGCACTTGCCGCACTTGTGCAACGAGTTCTATCGCGTCCGCGAGAAGCGTGACCGCGACATTGAAGGTGTTGGCCTGGGGCTGAGTATCGTCAGCCGTATCGCCAGGCTCATGAATCTGCGGGTCAATATCAGTTCAGTGCCCGAGCGCGGCACTGCGGTAACCGTCAGCGGCCTGAAAGCCGTGGCCGCCAGCCAGCCGGTGAACAACATCGAAATCAACTGGAATACCCGCCTGCTTTCCGGTCTGCGCGTCATGCTGATCGAAGACAATCGCAACGTGCTTGAAGCCACCGCCATGTTGCTACGCAGATGGGGCTGCGAGGTACAGACCTTCAGCAGCATCCCCGAGATCAGTGTCGACTGTGATCTGGTAGTCACTGACTTCGATCTGGATCGTACGGCCTCGGGCGCCGACTGCATTGCCTACCTGAGCGGGCTGCAGGGAAGACGCATACCCGCCATCGTGATTACCGGCCATGAGCTTTAGCACGTCCGGCAGACGCTGAACGATCCGGATATCCCCGTTCTTTCAAAACCGGTGAGGCCGGTCGAACTGCGCTCGCTGCTGCTGAGTTTCAAGGCCGGTTCGGCGGTGTACTGACAGTCGTTGGAATGTGTTGCTTGCAGACGTTGGGCAGCGAGCTGTGGTCAATCAGTTGTGAAGCGCTCAACCACATTGCCCTTGAACTTGATGAAGATACGCGTAATCGACGCTTTTCTTCCGGTAGCTTGCGTGCCGCTCAGTGTGCTTGCGTCGCCCATTATTTCCTGTGCATCGCCCATACGCGATTGCCCTTGAAGCAAGGTGGATGCTGCGTCTCCAGAACCATATCGGTTAGAGTACTTGACCGCCATCTTGGTCAATGAGTTAAGACCTGATTCGTTACGGTCGTAGTACCACTCAGAGCTGTTATCGGACACATTGTCCTGCGCCGAATAAGGCGCACCAAACGCCTGGCGAATCTGTTCCTTGGTCGACTTGCGGGCAATGATGTTGGCTTTTATATAGTCAGGCGCATATTTGTAATAACCGGTCAGGGTATCGAGCGGGTTGCCGCCACCGGTCGAACAGGCCGTCATGGTTGCTGTGACCAGCGTAATCGCCGCCAACCCCCTTATGTTTGCCAAATGGCGAGAAATACCCATGCGCGCTCCCTCTGAAAACAAAGTCTGTTGTGAGTGATCCGTTTACACCACTGCAAGACCTGTTACGGTCGCGCACGCGCGGCCGGCGACGTTATAAAAACGTCGTCTGCCATCGACAAGTCAGGGTGTTATTCAGCGCGTTAGCTTAAGTGGCCGACCCAGGGCCAGCCATAGTACGGATGTACTAGTAACAGTACGGATGTACTGCCTCTGCAGATTTACAACTTTCTCAGAAACGGTAAGTCGCCCCCACGCCCAAAAAGCTGGCGCGGTTCTGATAGCGCGCGCTGTAACTGGCCAGCGCATTGGCACGGCTGACATCAACGCTTTCTTCTTTAAGATAGGCGTAGGCAACATCAAGGGTCAGTTCTTTGCTGACGTCATAACCCGCCCCCACACTGAAGATCGTACGGTCGCCGGTCGGTGTGCGTGGCGAGCGATTGGTATTGCTGGTCGGTGACTGATCCAGACGGATGCCGGTACGCAACGACCAGTGTGAATCCAGTCGATACGATGTGCCGAGCGCATAGGCCCAGGTATCGTGCCAGTCCAGCCCGCCAGCGATAGCGCCAGACAAGGACGCAGCAAGTATCCCTCCACGCGCAGGGCTGATGTTCTCGGTGCTGAAACTCAGGTCCTTCATGCGGCTCCAGCGCGTCCAGGTCGTCCCCGCATAAAGTGTCCAGGCATCGGTGAGCTTCTGGGTGACTGACAGCTCGTAGGATTCAGGAGTATCGACCTGTAGCGAGCAGTCATAGCGATTGCTGCTCAGCAACTGGGCTGGCGTACCGGCACCTGTGGCAACCTCGGTGTGGCAATCCAGGTCGTAGCGCACTTTGGAGTGGTAGGTCAAACCAGCCTGCGTGGTATCAGTCAGGCTGGCCAGAACGCCGATATTGAAGCCCAGCGCGACATCCTTGCCCTTCACCTTCACATTACTGTCGGCGATGGCCGGGTTAAGCGTCAGGTCCGACTCCAGCGAGCCGGAAAACTGATTGATGGTCGGCCCGAAGCCCACCGATACCCTGTCATTGAAGGCATAACTCAATGTCGGTTGCAGGGTCAGAACTTTTGCATCGCTCTTGCTGGCAAAGGCGCGCCCTTGAAAACCGCGTTCGTAATCCGTCGCCAGGCCGAACGGCACGTACGCGCCAAGGCCGATGGCCCAGTGTTCATTCAGCCTGCGAGTATAAAAACCGAACGGGATGGCCTTGAATGGCACCATGTCGCCATCGTTGCTGCCGCTCGAACGTCCACTCGCGTGGCTGATATCCGTCGATGCATCGATAAAGGTAGCGCCACCGGTGACCTGCTGGCCGGCCAGACGCGCCATGCCTGCAGGGTTGCCGTATACCGTGCCGGCATCTTCGGCGGCAGAGGCCCGGCCCGCAAACGCTGTGCCCATGCCGCTTATACCTTGCTCGTTAAGCGCAAAGCCACCTGCATACAAGTGCGTGGAAATCATGGCAACCGTGAAGCCCAGGGTCGTCTTGTGCATGGTGTTCAATGCTCGCAGTAAAGGGGGTCCGGTCAACCCGTTTGAAGGGGAAACTGCCTGCATACACCTGCAAAGTGTTTTCAGGCATTCCATGCGCTGGCAAACCTGCGATTTTATCAACGCAAAAATAGGATCCCTATAGTACACATGTACTAGTACACACCTCCTGGATAAGTCCTTAACGTTGACAAGGGCATTAAACTCGTTAAATAGTTGGAGGCGAGGAACACAATATTTTATGTAAGCCACGATCAGGTATGGCACGATCACTTCCTGCACAAGATCGGCAGCGCCAGGCGTACTGCCAAGGCTGCATCAGTGCTTTTATGACCAGGGTGACGCATTTTGAACAACAAATTGACTTCAGCAGAGCTGGCAGTCATCAGTGAGATCGAGGCCACTTCCAGCCTGTTAAGGCTGGTGACCCGGCTGACCGGCCTGAGATTCGCGGCAATTGCCAAAGTAACCGAAACCAGCTGGACGGCATGTGCCGTGTACGACGAGATCAAGTTCGGACTGGAGGCCGGTCACGAGCTCAAACTGGAAACCACGCTGTGCAATGAGTTACGCCAGCACAAGCGTCCTATCGTAATCAACGAAGTTGCCACGGATGCGGTCTACGCAGAGCACCCCATCCCGAAACTCTACGGTTTTCAGAGCTATTTCTCGTTGCCGATCATTTTCCCCAACGGAGACTTTTTCGGCACGCTGTGCGGTCTGGACAACCTGCCGACGCCACTCGACGACGCCGATACGCTAGATACCCTGAAAGTCTTCTGCACGTTGATCGCCAGCACGCTGTACGCGCACTACCAACTGCAGGAAATGCAGGAAGTCACTGCTTAAGGCATGGAATGCCTCAGGTGCGCAATTGCCGTTCCATGATCAATGTGCGCTCCTCCCCTTCCTGATGCTCTCGCACCAACCTGAAACCCAGCGCCTTGTAAAACTCCTGCGCAGTCAAGGATGACGGCACAATCAGCAGCCCTATATCAATCTCCAGGGCGACACGTTCCAGCTTTGCCATCAACAAACGCCCGACGCCCCGACGATGCCAGTCAGGGTCGACAAACACCGAGCGCACAACCTGACCCTCCAGGCTGACAGTTCCGACAACCACCTCCCCCGCCACCGCCACAAACATCCGACGTTGCTGCATGAGCCGCTCAATGGCAGACGGGCTGAAACTCAATTGCACGCGCTCGATCACCCTGACCGGGTAATCCCTGGCATTGCTGGTGCGCAAGGCAGCCAGCACCACTCGACTGATGGCGTCAGCGTCTGCTCTCCGTGCGGGTCGAACCTTGATGTCCATTTTTCGTACCTGGGCAGATAAACCGCACATGAAGAGCACAGTGAAAGCCGGCTTCGTTGATACCGAGCCATGACCGTTTTGCTGATGTGCAACCAAACGACGAATGGCATTTTTTGTAACACTCTGCATACAAACGAGCAGGCCCTTTATCTTATGGGGCTGCGCGACCGATAACGCTTAAAAAGTAGCCGTCTGCGGCCGATTAACCTGTACTTCGCCTGTAATTGAATTTTTTTCATCTGTTAAAGTCGGCTCCGTGATGTCATATAGTCATCACCGAACACCCATCGAGAATTTTATGAACGCCAGTGCCCCCATTCCGCTGAATGAAACGCAACGTCTGTTGCGCATCAGGGAGCTGTGCGTACTTGAAAACACCTCTGACGACGTGTTCGATGAAATCGTGGCGATGACCGCCGATTTCTTCCAGACGCCGATTGCGTTGATCTCGATTGTCGATGAACACCGTCAGTGGTTTCGCGCCAGAGTGGGTTTGAATGCCCAGGAAACGCCACGCAACGTCTCCTTCTGTGCTTACACGATCCTTTCCGACTCGCTGTTTGAAATTCCGGATGCGACCCTCGACGACCGGTTCATGAACAATAGCCTGGTGACCGGCCACCCCGATATTCGCTACTACGCGGGTGCCCCGCTGATTACCGATGACGGCATCGCTCTGGGCAGCCTGTGCGTGATCGACACCAAGCCGCGTGAACCGATGAGCGAGCATCAGACGCAGATGCTCAAGCGTTTCGCCTCATTGGTCATGAAACGCATAGTCGGCTTGCGTCTCAGTTGCTTCATTGACCAGCCGACCGGCTTGTATAACCGCTCACGTCTGCAGGAAGACATCCATCAGGCACTGGCATCGAGCGTTGATTATCAGTTGGTCGTGGTGGACATGATCACCTCCGCGTTCCTGAACGACATTGTCAAGGCTCTGGGCTACAGCTTCTCTCAGGACCTGGTGACAGAAATCAAGAGCCGCCTGGAGCATCTGCTGCCGCCAACCTGTTCGCTGTACAAGGTCAGCCCTACCCGCTTCGGCTTTCTGCTGCCCGGAGAAAGAGCGCCTGATCATCTGTTTCGTACCATTCTCGAAGACTTCGAGACACCGGTAGAATGCCGGGGCATCCCGGTGCAGATGCAGGTGGGTCTGGGGGTTGTCACCCTGAACCGCGACCCGACCGAAGAGCAGGACTGGATGCGCATGGTCATCAGCGCTGCCGATGATGCCCGCGACCGGAATCTGGGCTGGGCGATGTATGAGCCGCACTTCGATGCCGCCCAGCAACGTGCTTTCAAACTGCTCAGTTCGTTGACCAGCGCAGTCCACTCGCATGATCAACTGCGCCTGGTCTACCAGCCGCGCATCGACCTCGCCTCTGGCTTGTGCACCTCGGTAGAAGCCTTGCTGCGCTGGAACCACCCGACGCTCGGTCCCATCGGACCTGCCGAATTCGTGCCGCTGGCCGAGAAAACCGCACTCATGCGTCCGCTGAGTCTGTGGGTGCTGACAAGCGCAATCGAGCAGGCCGCGCGCTGGCAGCAACAAGGCTTCGATTTCCGTATTGCGATCAACGTCACCCCGGAAGACCTTACCGGTCCGGCTTTCACTGACCGGATGATTCGCCTGCTGGGTCAGCACAAGATCGACCCCACACGCTTTGAGCTGGAGTTCACCGAGGGCGCGTTGATGCACAACCCGGCCGAAGTGCGTCACCAACTGGAACGCATGCGTCAGATGGGCATGGATGTGGCGATCGATGACTTTGGTACGGGCTACAGCAACTGGAACTACCTGCGGCAATTGCCCGCGACCACCGTCAAGCTCGATCAGTCGCTGATTCGCAATCTGGCTTCCGACAAGACCGATCAGCGTCTGGTCAAGGCACTGATCGGTCTTGCCAAGAAGCTGGGTTATTGCGTGGTGGCCGAAGGCATCGAAACAGACGACATTCGCCGTCTGGTCAAGCAATGGGGTTGTGACGAGGGTCAGGGCTATCTGATTTCCAAGCCTATGGAAGCCGAAGCCGTACTGAACTGGCTAGGCCCTGACCGCCGCCTGCAAACGGTCACTGAAGCCGCCGAAGCCGCCGTCATCCGCGACAAACGGTTATAACCTTAGAACACTTCTTCATAACCGTTTGCAACACAAGCCGTTATGCTGCCCGCCACTTTTTGCCTGATGCGTTTGCTTGAATGGGTTGGTTATGGAAGCGGGTGGTCTGGGGTTTGTAGTTGCAGGGTTGGTAGTCGGTTTTATCGTTGGCATGACCGGGGTCGGCGGCGGCTCGCTGATGACGCCCATTCTGTTGTGGTTCGGCATCAACCCAGCCACAGCGGTCGGCACGGACCTTCTGTATGCGGCGATTACCAAATCCGGCGGGGTTCTGGTACATCGCAAGAATGACAACATCGACTGGAAAGTCACCGGTCTGCTGACCCTGGGCAGCGTCCCTGCCGTGCTCCTGACGCTGTGGTTCCTGAGCACGCTGCACACCGCACCTGAGGCCCTGAACGCGATCATCAAGCAGGCGCTGGGCTTTGTGCTGCTGCTCACTGCCCTGGCCGTTCTGCTCAAGAAAAAGCTGCTGGCCTTCGCTCATGGTCGCTGGGACGGGCATTCGTTTTTCAGCGGTACGAGCCTGACTGTATTAACGGTCATCACCGGTTTGATCCTCGGCACCATGGTCGCACTGACCTCCATTGGTGCGGGCGCGCTGGGTACCGTGGCGTTGTTCATCCTCTATCCATTGCTGCCGACCCGGCGTCTGGTGGGTACGGAAATCGCCCACGCCGTCCCTCTCACGCTGGTTGCAGGTCTGGGCCACGCGAGCATGGGCAACATGAACTGGGAATTGCTGGGCTGGCTGCTGATGGGCTCATTGCCGGGCATTTACCTGGGCAGCCACATGGCGGGCCGCGTTTCCGACGACCTGCTGCGGCCTTTCCTGGCCATCATGCTGGGCATGATCGGCTTCAAGCTGGTGTTCTGATCGGCGCCTATCCATCAGCCTGTCACATTTCTGAGTCAGGCTTGCCCACGAACACAGTCTCGAAAGCCGCAGAGCCGGTTTGCCTGCAGGCCGTGCGCACTCATCGGGAATTGTAATTTTTTGTAGCGAGACACCGATTTTCGGCGCAGGATTTCGTGCGTCAGCTTCAGCGCCGATGACCCGGCACAGACTTACCCTCACTTGAAAGGAGATGCCAACAATGCTCATCCGAATTGAAGAAGGTGTATATGGCGACGCTTGGGTTGTAATACTGGACGACTATCCGGTCAAATGCCGGAGCTGGCAGGAAGCCAGAGAATTTGCCGACCGCATGAAATCCAGAATCGACGCGCCTCATTCGCTGCCGCACATGACACGCCGCGCAGCCGCCGAAATAAGCGTTCAGGCGGCCGCCCGCTAGACCGACTCCATCCCCGCGAATCACTCGACACAGCGTTGCCACGCAACCGGCGACGCTGTTTCACCCCGTCACGACGCCGCTTGAATTATCGAACTACTTCTCGTTTCCATGACATCCGTTTCACATCCTCTTCACGTCCGCCTGCGTAAATTGACCCTACTCCTTTGATGAATCCCATTTGGCCCACCCCGTTGTGGGCCATTTTTTTGCCTGTAGAAAAGTACCAGCACTCCTCCATGGATCAGGCCGGGTTATTCGCTTCGCACTGTTTGCGACGAAGAAGCAGTCAGTACCGGACTGCTCAGGACACCAGCACTCAGCTCCGCCAAGCGATCATTGCCTGTACCGTTGGCCATGTTGTTGCTCCAATTCGCTGTCGTCGTTGCCACCCAGCCCAGCACAAACAATGCAACCGCCTGCAACGCCCACCTGGTAATGATCGACATGTGCTCTCTCCTTGTTCGGGTCTGGATGGCGAGCATGTAAACACCCCACCATGACAGAAGAATTGCAGAGATTTTTATTTTTGCCAGCCACAAGCCCGTCTTTGTGAAAAGAATGTTTGCGAAACGGGAATGAGCGGTCTGCAAGAGAAATACCCACACCCGCAGGTGGGGTATTTCCGAAAGGCGGGGTCAGTACTTGGTGCTTTGCTGCTCAGGCCTGGCAGGCGTGTCCACATGGCGCGGACCAGCGACCAGCAGGGCCAATACGCCAGCAATCGGCACGGCAACAACAACGATGATCCACATCAGCTTGTTGCTGGATTGTGTCTTGCTCTTGCGAATACGCATGACTGCCCAAATGTCCGAAATCACGATCAGAGCAGTCAGCGCTGCAAACAGCCACAAATGATTTTCCGATATCCAACCCATTTGAAATCTCCTGCACCATCAACGAAGGCAGCCAGACCGGCTGCCCTACTGTAGAAGAGGCCGGAAAGCGGCCTAAAGTTCAGAGAATCTTTCGGATTGTGCCCGGGTGCTCAGCTCAGAGGCAAGAGCGTCCAGAACGGCACACACAAGCAGAGCATGAGCACGATAGGCGTATTCCTCTGCACATCGTTCCTCACGCTCCAGCGTGGGAATGCCGTTCGTGACGCTCCGCGTCACACTCCCGTCAGGTAATCGGTGCCGGGTTGAACAGCGTGATGTCGTTGTGCAGCCGGTAGTGCTCGGTCCAGGTCTTTTTCTTGCCGCTGGCCACCTCCAGATAGAAGTGGAAAAGCTCCCAGCCCAGGTCCTCGATGCTTGCGCGTCCAGTCGCAATGCGTCCGGCGTCTATGTCGATCAGGTCAGGCCAGCGCTGAGCCAGTTCGGTGCGGGTCGAGACCTTCACCACCGGTGCCATCGCCAAACCATACGGCGTACCGCGTCCGGTAGTGAACACATGCAGGTTCATGCCGGCCGCCAATTGCAACGTACCGCAGACGAAGTCACTGGCAGGCGTAGCGCAGAAGATCAGCCCCTTGCCGTTGACCCGCTCACCAGGGCCGAGCACGCCATTGATGGCGCTGCTGCCTGATTTGACGATAGACCCTAGAGACTTCTCGACAATGTTCGACAACCCGCCTTTCTTGTTGCCCGGCGTAGTGTTGGCGCTGCGATCTGCCTCGCCTTTGGCCAGGTAACGGTCGTACCAGTCCATTTCCCGCACCAGAGCCTGCGCGACCTCCTGATCCTGCGCGCGGGATGTCAGCAAATAGATGGCGTCGCGCACTTCGGTTACTTCGGAAAACATCACCGTCGCACCAGCACGCAGCAACAGATCCGAGGCGTAGCCCAGCGCAGGGTTGGCGGTGATGCCGGAAAACGCATCACTGCCGCCGCACTGCATGCCAAGGATCAACTCCGAGGCAGGTACTGTTTCACGACGACGCAGGTTCAGCTTCTGTAGACGCGTCTCGGCCAGCTCCATGATCTGTTCGATCATTTCGTTGAAGCCGTGACTGGAGTCCTGAAGCCGATACAGCCAGGGCTCGCTGAGGTCCACCGAGCTGTCGCCCTCATGCATGACCTGCCCGGCCTGCAACTTCTCGCAGCCCAGGCTGATCACCAGCGCCTCGCCACCCAGGTTCGGGTTGCGTGCCAGATTGCGCACAGTACGAATCGGAATATAGGCATCGGTGGCAGTGATTGCCACGCCGCAGCCGTAGCTGTGAGTCAGGGCCACGACGTCATCGACGTTCGGGTATCTGGGCAACAGCTCGTCGCGGATGCGCTTGACCGCGTGGTCGAGCACACCGGTCACGCACTGCACGGTGGTGGTGATACCCAGAATGTTGCGGGTACCCACGGTGCCGTCAGCGTTGCGATAGCCTTCGAAGGTATAACCCTCCAGCGGGGCCTGTTTCTCGGGCACCGCGTCGGACATCGGCAGGCTGTCGAGCGCAGGTGCCGAGGGCATGCGCAGTTGGTCTTCCCTGACCCAGCTGCCACGCGGTATCGGTTGCAGCGCATAGCCAATGGTGTGGCCGTAACGAATCACGGCCTCGCCCACGGCGAGGTCAACAGTACTGACCTTGTGGCTCTGCGGGACGTTATCGACAGTCACCAGGCCGTTGTCGAATTCGGTTCCGGCCGGCACGCCCTTGTCGTTGACCACGACCACGACGTTATCCAGCGGATGCAGCCGGATATAGCGCGGCGAATCGGCATGTTGAATCAGGTTCATCACGGTTTCCTCAGGATTTCGCTTCGGAAAGGTCGCTGACCGAGTCGTTCAGCAATGGCCCCTTGGCAGGCGGCTCTTTCAATTCCACACGCTTGATTTCACCCACGATGAAAATGTAACTGATTACCGCCAGCAGCGCGTTGGCGCCCACGAACACCAGTGCCCATTTGAACGAGCCGGTGCTGCTGATGATGTAACCAATCACGATCGGAGTGGTGATCGATGCAATGTTACCGAAGGTGTTGAACAGACCACCGCTCAAACCGGCAATCTGCTTGGGTGAAACATCGGACATAACAGCCCAGCCCAGTGCACCGACGCCTTTGCCGAAGAATGCCAGGGCCATGAAGCCTACCACCACCCATTCGATATCAACGTAGTTGCAGGTCACGATCGAGGTGGACAGCAGCAGGCCACCGATGATCGGCGCCTTGCGGGCGAAGGTCAGCGAGTGGCCCTTGCGCAGCAGGTAGTCGGAAATGATGCCGCCCAATACCCCGCCGATGAAGCCGCAGATAGCCGGCAACGAGGCAATGATGCCCGCCTTGAGGATGGTCATGCCGCGCTCCTGAACCAGGTACACCGGGAACCAGGTCAGGAAGAAGTAGGTGATGCCGTTGATGCAGTATTGGCTGAGGTAGATACCCAGCATCATGCGGTTGGTCAGCAACTGGCGAATGTAATCCCACTTGGGGCCGCTGCTGGCTGTTTTTTGCGCGCCTTTACCCTTGTCCTGATCCAGATCGACCAGCGCGCCATTGCTGGAAATGTGCTCCAGTTCGGCCTCGTTGATCATCGGGTGGTTGCGCGGGCCGTAGATGACCTTCATCCAGATCATCGAGAACAGGATACCGACTGCGCCCATGACCACGAATACGTGCTGCCAGCCGTAGGTGTAGACGATCCAGCCCATCAGCGGAGCGAACAGAACGGTGGCGAAGTATTGCGCCGAGTTGAAGATCGCCGAGGCCGTGCCGCGCTCGGCGGTCGGGAACCAGGCGGCGACGATGCGGGCGTTGCCCGGGAAGGAAGGCGCTTCAGCCAACCCGACCAGAAGAACAGCGCGACGATGGCGGTGGAAATACCGAACTCACCCACATAGCCTTGCAGCAGGGTGAATAGCGACCAGGTGAAAATGCTCATGGCGTAGACTTTCTTCGACCCGAAACGGTCGAGCAGCCAGCCACCGGGGATCTGACCGGCCACGTAGGCCCAGCCAAATGCAGAAAAGATATAGCCCAGAGTGACCGGAGTAATGCCAAGGTCTTTCTGGATGCTGGAACCAGCGATAGCGATGGTGGCACGGTCGGCGTAGTTGATCGTGGTGACCAGAAACAGCATCAACAGAATCAAATAGCGGACGTGCGTCGGCTTGGACTTTTGCATGGTAGAGCTCCCACTGATTATTTTTTTACGCGGGTAAAGCTGTTTTTGGGTGTTGCATTACAGGCCCCTTGGCAGTGTCGCGGCGACGACAGCTACCACCTGTAAGGGTCATGCATTCCAACGACAAAACCGCTGATCGCTCAGCGGTTTTGTCCTGGGGGTGTTACTGCTTGCCTTGTTTGTCCATCAGCGCGGCGAGCATGTCGCACTCGTCCGGAGTCAGGTCAGTCAATGGCGCACGCACCGGGCCTGCGTCGTAGCCGGCGATTTTTGCGCCCGCCTTGACGATACTCACGGCGTAACCGGCCTTGCGATTGCGGATTTCCAGATACGGCAGGAAGAAATCGTCGATGTACTTGCCGACCGCCTCGTGATCGTCACGGGCAATGGCGTGGTAGAAGTCCATCGCCAGCTTCGGCACGAAGTTGAAGACCGCAGACGAGTAGACCGGCACGCCCAGCGCCTTGTAGGCAGCGGCATAGACTTCAGCGGTCGGCAGGCCGCCCAGGTACGAGAAGCGGTCGCCGAGACGGCGGCGGATCGAAACCATCAGCTCGATATCACCCAGACCGTCCTTGTAACCGATCAGGTTCGGGCAACGCTCGGCCAGTTGCTCCAGCAGGGTTGGGGTCAGGCGGCAGACGTTACGGTTGTAGACCACCACACCGATCTTCACCGCCTTGCACACCGCTTCAACGTGGGCGGCAACGCCGTCCTGACTGGCTTCGGTCAGGTAATGCGGCAGCAGCAGCAGACCTTTGGCGCCCAGACGCTCGGCTTCCTGAGCGTACTCGATGGCCTGACGGGTCGGACCGCCTACACCGGCCAGAATTGGCACGCTGGTGGCGCAGGTGTCGACGGCAGTCTTGATGATTTCGGAATATTCGCTGGCAGCCAGGGAGAAAAACTCACCTGTGCCGCCCGCAGCGAACAGAGCGCTGGCGCCGTACGGAGCCAGCCACTCGAGGCGTTTGATGTAGCCCGCGCGATGGAAGTCGCCCTGAGCGTTGAAATCGGTAACCGGGAAAGACAGCAGACCGGATGAGAGGATGGACTTCAGTTCTTGTGGATTCATTATTCGAACACCATGGAGGACATAATTGTTAGAGGATCACCGGGTCAGCGCCGATGTCGTAAGTCATCGTACAACTGATAATAAAATCACTCAACAGGGATTTTCGGGTTTTTTCAGAGGGAGAGCACCGGGGCCGTTTTTGGCTCACGCGATGCCGCGTAGATTTGTGACGCAGAGCGTCACGGCAGGCCTTCCCACGCTGGAGCGTGAGGAACGATAAGCCTGACTATTGTGCGAGAGCGTGCGGATAACCTCAATCCACCTAACCTATCGTGCGACGCTCTGCGTCGCATGCCGTTCTGGACGCTCTGCGTCCTCTTTAATCGTCAGGCCCGCTGCGACTCGGCTTCTTCGTGGGCGTGGCGCAGGCGTTCGCGGCTGTTGGTCAGATGCAGGCGCATGGCGGCGCGAGCCGCATCGGAGTCCTGACGGGCGATGGCGTCGAAAATTTCTTCGTGCTCGCGGCTCAGGCGGTCCATGTAGTGCTGCTGATCATCATGGGCCAGACGCGCAGAGTTCAACCGTGTGCGCGGGATGATGCTGGTGCCCAAGTGGGTCATGATGTCCGTGAAATAGCGATTGCCGGTCGATAGCGCAATCTGCAGGTGGAACTGGAAGTCAGACGCCACCGCATCCGTGGCGTGTGCGGCACTTTCATTGAGCGCGTCCAGCGCCGAACGCATCGCCGCCAACTGCTCGTCACTGCGCCGCTGGGCTGCCAGCCCGGCCGACTCGACTTCCAGGCTGATACGCAATTCGAGAATAGCCAGCACATCACGCAGAGTGACAATGGTGGCCGGATCGATACGGAACCCACTGGGGCTTGGCGTATCGAGAACGAAGGTGCCGATGCCGTGGCGGGTCTCGACCAGACCGGACGCTTGCAGGCGCGAAATCGCCTCGCGTACCACGGTGCGGCTAACGCCCTGCTCTTCCATGATTGCGGATTCGGTAGGCAGTTTGTCGCCACGCTTGAGCTGACCGCTGCGAATTCGCTCGGACAGCTCAGTCACCAACTCCTGCGCGAGGCTGCGGTGTTTTCTACGGGCGCGGGGCGGAGCGCTTTGATTTTCCATCCAACATCGATCTCTGGACTGCTAAACATGGGCTAATCATAGCTCAGCGGTTGTATGATCACACCCTCAAAAACGCCACCCGCCCAACAGCACTAACCTCAAACCGCTGCTGGTGTCGGTTGCTCGAGCAGTTTTGCGCCCTCGATACGCACATGCCGACCATGAAAGCGTTTGAGGCTGCTGCGATGTCCGATACTGACCAGCGTCAAACCGGGCAGGCCATCAATGATTGCGCGGTGCATGGCAGCCTCGTCATCCTCATCCATGGCCGAGGTGGCCTCATCCATATACAGCCAGCTTGGCGCGACCAGCAAGGCGCGAGCAAACGCCACTCGCTGCTGCTCGCCGGGCGACAGAAAGCGTTGCCAGTGATTGCTTTCATCCAGTCGCGGTATCAGGCGCTCCAGACGACACTGGTTCAGCACCTCTGCAAAGCGTTCTGCCGGGTAGCGTTGCGCAGGTTGTGGATAACTCATTGCCTCACGCAAGGTGCCGATGGGCAGATAAGGCCGTTGCGGCAGGAACAGCGCCGTCCCTGTGGGCAAGCAAATCTGGCCCGAACCGTGCGGCCATAGACCACCGAAAGCCTTCAGCAACGAGCTTTTGCCACTGCCCGAGCGACCACTGAGCATCACTCGCTCTCCCGGACCGATATGCAGATTGGCATCGCTCAACAGTTGACGCCCCCCTGCGAGGCTCAATTCCAGGCCACGCAGGTCCAGTGTGTCGTTAGCGTGAACCCTTTCAATGGCCGGTTGCTGCGCTTCATGATCAGTCATGGCCTGAAGGAAGCTCAGCAGGCGGTCACAGGTGGCGCGCCATGAGGCCAGCGTGCTGTAGGCGCTGATGAACCAACTGAAGTTCTCCTGCACATTACCGAATGCCGAATTGATCTGCATCAGATCACCCAACTCGATCTTGCCCGAAAAATACCGCGGCGCAGCCACGATGAAAGGAAAGATCAGGGCAATCTGCGAATAACCCGATGTGAAGAACGTCAGTCGCTTCTGGACTTTCATGGATGCCCGGAAGTTATTCCAGATCATCATGAAGCGCCCGCTGAGGCGCTGGTTTTCATTACGCTCGCCCTCGGACAAGGCAATACTTTCGGCGTTTTCCCGTACACGCACCAGAGCAAAACGCAGGTCCGCCTCAAAGCGCTCCTGTTGGTTGTTCAATGGGATCAGCCGCTTGCCGATCCAGTGCGTTAACAGGCTGCCGATAAGCGCGTAAAGCAGGGCCGCCCAGAACATATAGCCGGGTATGGTGACCCCGAACAGTTCGATGCTGCCCGACACGCCCCAGAGAATGACCGAGAACGAGACAAGACTGACGACCGCACTCATCAAGCCAAGCCCCAGACTGAGGGTGCTGGTGGTGAACTCGTTGAGGTCTTCGGACAGACGCTGGTCGGGGTTGTCGGTATACCCGCCCTGCTCCAGGTGGTAGTAGTTCTTGTCTGCCAGCCAGCGGGCGAAGTGCTGTTCAGTCAGCCAGCGACGCCAGCGGATAGTCAGCAACTGGGTCAGGTACAGACGATAAACCGCTGCCAGAATGGCGATCGCGGCGATACCGCTGAAGTACAGGATCAGGTGGGTGAAGGCAGCCAGGTCCTTATTCTCCAGCGCGTTGTAAAAATCCCGATACCAGCTGTTGAAGAAGACCGACACTTGTACGCTGAACAGCGACAGCGCAATCACCGAAACCAGCAACAGCCAGGCGGTGACCTTTTCCTCACTGCGCCAATACGGCGTTATCAGCTTCCAGACGCGGTGTAGAAACGCCCCTTTCACAGTGTCGTTGACGGCAGAATATTCAGCATTGCGATTCATGTAGGTCAGGCTCGCTCTCTTTGAAAGTACGATGCCTGATCACAATGAAGCAAAAAAACGCCTATACGACCACTATGAAAAAACCTTCATTAACGCCGCACAGGGCGCTTCTGCAACTTGCGTTGCAAGGTCCGGCGATGCATGCCCAGCGCCCGGGCTGTGGCGGAAATATTGCCCTCGTGCTCGGTCAGCACGCGCTGGATGTGCTCCCACTGCAAGCGATCCACCGACATCGGATTCTCGGGGACCAGCGTGTCGAGGTTGGCGTGTTCGGACAGCAGAGCCGCCAGCACATCATCGGCATCAGCCGGTTTGCACAGGTAATTGCACGCGCCGCGCTTGATGGCTTCGACCGCCGTGGCAATGCTCGAATAACCGGTGAGGATCACCACACGCATGTCCGGGTCCATTTCCAGCAGCTTGGGCAGCAGCACCAGACCTGAATCGCCATCCATTTTCAGGTCCAGCGCGGCGTATTCAGGAATGTCCTGCTGCGCCAGCGCCAGGCCTTCCTCGGCTGAACCTGCGGTGCTCACGCGAAAACCACGACGGCTCATGGCCCTCGCCATTACACGGGTGAACGTCGCGTCGTCATCGACCAGCAACAGGTGCGGCAGCTCTTCGCCTTCAACCTGGATGTCTTCGTCACTCATGCTTCTTCTCCTCGCGTATCTCGGGGCAGGCGCAGCTCGGTGAGCGTACCGCCTTCTTCATGACTGTAGAGCTTTACCGAGCCACCCGCACGGGTGACGCTGGCCTTGCTCAGAAACAGACCCAGGCCGAAACCTTTGCCCTTGGTAGTAAAGAACGGCTTGCCGATCTGTTCGGCAATTGCCAGCGGCACACCTGCGCCGTGGTCGCGAATACTGATACAGACTTCTGTGCTGTCCCAGTTCAGGTTGACTTCAAGGCCATCGGGGCAGGCGTCGGCCGCGTTGTTGAGCAGGTTGAGCAGCGCCTGGGTAAGGTCCGGTGGCGGGGCCAGCATCGGCACCTCGCCCTTGCCCAACTGGTAAAAGCGGTAGCTCACTTCCGGGCGCATCAAATGCCAACGGTTGAGGGATTCGTCCAGCCAGCGGGTGGCAGGCTGCTGTTCAACGGCCATGCGCCGGTTGGCTTCGGCGGCACGCACCAGTTGCTGAAGGGTCTGTTTGCACTGCTTGACCTGCTCCTGCAACACCGACAGGTCGTCCTGCAAAGCAGGGTCACCGTGGTCCTGGCGCATTTCCTTGAGCAGCACGCTCATGGTCGCCAGTGGAGTGCCCAGTTCATGGGCCGCGCCTGCGGCCTGAGTCGCGACGGCAAGCAGCTGTTGATCGCGCAAGCCCTCCTCCCGGCGCTCGGCGCGCAACTGCTCCTGGCGACGCAGCTCTTCGGCCATCTTTGCCGCGAAAAAGGTGATGACGGAAGCCGCCAGCGCAAAACTCAGCCACATGCCGTAGACCTGCATGTTTTCCCGGGCAATGGAATCGGTTTCCAGCGGGTAGGAACGCACCATCAGCAAGGTGTACATGCTCAGCGCAAAGCCGGACAGAATCAGCGAGTAACGCCACGGCAGCGTGGCGGCGGCAATGGTCAGCGGCACCAGATAATAAGACACGAACGGGTTGGCCGAGCCGCCCGAGTAATACAGCAGCGCGCTGTGAATCAGCAGGTCCAGCGCCAGTTGCAGCGCATATTCAAGCTCGGTGAGCGGCAGCGAGGTGCGCAGACGAATGACGGTCAGCCCGCAGAGCACCAGCGAACAGCCCAGGGTGATCGACAGTTGCAGCCACGGCAGTGGCAGAAAGTCGAACAGCCAGGCCATACCTACCGAGCCGGCTTGCGCGGCCAGCACCAGAATACGGATGAATGTCAGGCGCCACAGGTTTTGACGTGTGGCCGAAAGCATTTGAACGGGGGCGAGCATGAGCTCTCCTGATGAGTGCTCCAGGCGGATCGCAGCGAGTATAACCAAGCGAGAGGCAAAACTGGAAAAGTGCGTCAACGCACCGCACACCAGAGCAGTCCGGCATCGCAGGAACCGGGCCAAAGCGCTACAGTCAGAACACTTTGCGCCGAGCGACACGTGTCGCAGGCCGTTTGATAACAAGGAGCTCTCATGTTCAATCTTCGCCCTGCTGCCACGCTCGTCGCGCTGGCCGCCGCCCTGTCCAGCCTGCCGGCCCTGGCTGAAGAAGCCCGGTACAACCAGATTTCCTTGCGCGCCGAGGTCAATCAGGAAGTCCAGCGCGACCTGATGCTGGTTACCCTTTATACCGAAGCACAGGACAGCGACCCGGCCAAACTGGCAGCTCAGATCACTGAAACCCTGAACAAGGCTCTGGGCCAGGCGCGGCAGGTCAAGGATGTGAAGATCCGTCAGGGCAGCCGCAACAGCTATCCGGTTTACGACGACAAAGGGCAGAAGATCACCGGCTGGCGTGAACGCGCCGAGCTGCGTCTGGAAAGTGCGGACTTTGCGATACTTTCGAAGCTGACCGGCGAGCTGCTGACGGATCTGAAAATGGGCGGCATGGACTTCTCGATCTCGCCATCGACCCGCAAGGCCAGCGAAGACGCCCTGCTCAAGGACGCCGTGACTGCGTTCAAGGCCCGAGCGCAACTGGTCACAGAAGCCTTGGGCGGCACGGGTTACAAGCTGGTTAACCTGAACCTGAACACCTCGGGCTACCCGCAGCCGTATCTGCGCGCACCGGTGATGATGATGGCAAAATCCTCGCGGGAAGACTCAGCGCCAACACCCGATGTCGAAGCGGGCACCAGCCAGGTCAGCGTTGCAGCCGATGGCGTGATTGAAGTCGCGATTCCCTGAGAAACGGTCATCATTTATTCCGAGCCCGGAAACCGGAGCTCAATCAGCACAACTATCGCTCCCATGCTCTGCGTGGGAATGCAGTTACCGACGCTCTGCGTCCAATATTGAGAACGCAGCACTACGCGAGGGATCCATGGGACACACACTCTTCAAACCGCTGCTGCTGACCTCCGCTCTGCTGGCCTGCGCACCTCTGGCCCAGGCGGCCAGCACACTGGTGTATTGCTCTGAAGCCAGCCCGGCCGGTTTCGACCCCAGTCAGTACACCAGCGGCACCGACTTCGATGCCTCGGCCGAAACCGTCTTCAACCGCCTGACCCAATTCAAGCGTGGCGGCACGGAAGTGGAGCCAGGCCTGGCTACTCGCTGGGACGTCTCGCCGGATGGCCTGACCTACACGTTTCACCTGCGCGACGGCGTGAAGTTCCACACCACGGACTATTTCACTCCTACTCGCGCATTCAACGCGGACGACGTGCTGTTCACGTTCAACCGCCTGCTCGACGCCAACCATCCGTTCCGCAAGGCCTACCCGTCCGAATCGCCCTACTTCACTGACATGGGCCTGAACACAACGATCAAGAGCGTCGAGAAAGTCGACCCACTGACCGTCAAGTTCACCCTGAACAACATTGACGCTGCGTTCGTGCAGAACCTGGCCATGAGCTTCGCGTCGATCCAGTCCGCCGAGTACGCAGACAAATTGCTCAAGGAAGGCAAGGCCGAGGAGTTGAACCAGAAGCCGATCGGCACTGGCCCGTTCGTCTTCAAACGCTACCAGAAAGACTCGCAGATCCGTTACGCGGGCAACACCGAGTACTGGAAGCCCGAGGACGTGAAGATCGACAATCTGATCTTCTCGATCAGCAGCGATGCCGCAGTGCGCATGCAGAAGCTCAAGGCTGGCGAATGTCAGGTCAGCGGCTATCCGCGTCCGCAGGACATCGAAGAAATGAAAAAGGACCCGAAACTCAAGGTCCTCAGCCAGCCGGGCTTCAACCTGGGGTTCCTCGCCTACAACGTCACCCATGCGCCGCTTGATCAGCTCAAGGTGCGCCAGGCGCTGGACATGGCTATCGATAAACCGGCGATTATCAAAGCGGTTTACCAGAGCGCCGGTCAACTGGCCGAAAACGCCTTGCCGCCGGGTCAGTGGAGCTATGACCCGACGATCAAGGATGCCCCTCACGATCTGACCAAGGCAAAGCAACTGCTCAAGGAAGCAGGCGTGGCACCGGGCACGAAAATCGACCTGTGGGCCATGACCGTACAGCGCGCCTCGAACCCCAATGCGCGCATGTCTGCACAGATGATTCAGTCCGACTGGGAAAAGATCGGCATCAAGGCCAACATCGTCAGCTACGAGTGGGGCGAATACATCAAGCGCGCCAAGGCAGGCGAGCATGACGCGATGATCTACGGCTGGACCGGTGACAACGGCGACCCTGACAACTGGCTAGGTGTGCTGTACAGCTGTGCAGCCGTCAAAGGCAGCAACTACGCCAAGTGGTGTGACCCGGCCTACGACAAGCTGGTGCAGCAGGCCAAGCTGACCAGTAACCGCGACGAGCGCATCAAGCTCTATCAGCAGGCCCAGCACATTCTCAAGCAGCAGGTACCGATCACACCTATTGCCAACTCGAAGGTGTTTCAGCCGATGCGCCAGGAAGTGCAGGACTTCAAGATCAGCCCATTCGGTCTGACACCCTTCTATGGTGTCAGCCTGGGAACAGTGAAGTAACAACATGGCTCCAACCGGGTGCATTTTTCTCACCCGGTTGCGCCTTAACGGTGCGTAAAACGTTTCAAAAAACGACACGCAAACGATCAACAGGGTCGAAAATTACACTTTCGCGACATTCCTGTACGATCGTGCCACTCTTTGTCGCTTCTTTGGCGTCACTGTCTTGCTTTGGGTATGGCCCCTGCATAAGTATCGGATGGATCGGCTCACGAGGTCGTTCCCTCTAATCAAAATGACAACAACTGAGGCAACCATGCTCAAACACGCGGTCATTCCGTTTCTGGTCGGCGCCAGCCTGCTCGCCAGTGCTCCTTTCGCTCACGCAGCTTCGAATCTGGTGTTCTGCTCCGAGGGCAGCCCTGCCGGATTCGATCCGGGTCAATACACCACAGGTACTGACTTCGACGCCGCAGCAGAGACCATTTTCAACCGCCTGAGCCAGTTTGAACGCGGCGGCACCTCCGTGGTGCCCGGCCTGGCAACCAAGTGGGACATCTCTGATGATGGCCTGATGTACACCTTCCACCTTCGCGAAGGCGTCAAGTTTCACACCACGCCCTACTTCAAGCCGACCCGTGAATTCAATGCCGATGACGTGCTGTTCACGTTCAATCGCATGATCGACAAGGACATGCCTTACCGCAAAGCGTATCCGACCGAATTCCCGTACTTCACTGATATGGGTATGGACACCAACATCACCAAGATCGAAAAAGTCGACGACCACACCGTCAAGTTCACTCTTGGCAAAGTCGACGCTGCGTTCATCCAGAACATGGCAATGAGCTTCGCGTCCATCCAGTCCGCAGAGTACGCCGCCAAGCTGCTCAAGGAAGGCAAGCCGGAGCTGATCAACCAGCAGCCTATCGGCACCGGTCCGTTTGTGTTCAAGAGCTACCAGAAAGACTCCAATATTCGTTACACCGGCAACAAGGACTATTGGAAGCCTGAAGACGTCAAGGTCGACAACCTGATCTTCGCCATCACCACCGATGCCTCGGTGCGCATGCAGAAGCTCAAGAAAAACGAATGCCAGATCACCGCTTACCCACGTCCTGCCGACCTTGAGCCACTCAAGGCCGACAAAAACCTGAAGATGCCTGATCAGGCTGGCTTCAACCTGGGTTACATCGCCTACAACGTGATGCCTGAGATCAAGGGCGAAGACCATCCAAATCCCCTGGCTCAGTTGAAAGTGCGCCAAGCGCTGGACATGGCGGTCAACAAGCAGCAGATCATCGACTCGGTTTACCAGGGTGCAGGTCAATTGGCGGTCAACGCCATGCCGCCGACCCAGTGGTCCTATGACACCACCATCAAGGATGCCAAGTACGATCCCGAGAAAGCTCGCGAGCTGCTCAAGGAAGCGGGCATCAAGGAAGGCACCGAAATCACCCTGTGGGCGATGCCGGTTCAGCGTCCTTACAACCCCAACGCCAAACTGATGGCCGAAATGCTCCAGAACGACTGGAAGAAGATCGGTATCAACGCCAAGATCGTCAGCTATGAATGGGGCGAGTACATCAAGCGGGCCAAGAATGGCGAGAACGGCGCCATGCTGATTGGCTGGAGCGGCGACAACGGTGACCCCGACAACTGGCTCGGCACCCTGTTCGGCTGTGACGCCCTGAACGGCAACAACTTTGCCAAATGGTGTGACAAGCCGTTCGACACGCTGATCCATCAGGCCAAGGAAACGTCCGATCAGGCCAAGCGCACCGAGCTGTACAAACAGGCGCAACACCTCCTGAAAGACGCAGTGCCGATGACGCCTATTGCGCACTCGACTGTCTACCAGCCCATGCGCACTAGCGTACAGGACTTCAAGATCAGCCCGTTTGGCTTGAATTCCTTCTACGGCGTGAGCGTAACCGGGAAATAAAACCGGCGGCAGGCTGCGCCGCCCAACCGGCGCAGCCTGCCGTTCTACCTGAACATGAGCCCCGAGCAGTTGGTTGAAAAAGTGTCGATATTGGCACTCTTCGACTATCACTAAGATATTTCCTACGCACTTTGCTGCCTGCGAGCCTATATACCGCGCGTCTTTGGCGAATTACCGTCCTGAGGTCGCGGCAACTGGCAGGAAGCCAGCCGCTTCGTGGCCGTTGTAACCCAATGTGTGCGGACAGGTTGTTCGGAAATCTTTTTCGGGTCAGCGCCTTCGGGCCAGTTAGACATTCGAGCCTCGGCTCGTCCTTTGAAGGATAGGGATCATCATGCGTAAAACTCTTGCGATGACGTCGTGCCTGGGACTGTTGGCACTGGCCCCGTTTGCCCAGGCGGCAAGCAATCTGGTGTTTTGCTCCGAAGCGAGTCCGGCTGGCTTCGACGGTGCTCAATACACCTCATCCACCGATAACGATGCATCCGAGCCGATCTATAATCGACTCACCGAATTCAAGCAGGGCGATACCAGCGTGGTTCCGGGGCTGGCTACTTCATGGGATGTTTCGCAAGACGGTCTGACCTACACGTTTCATCTGCGCGAAGGCGTGAAGTTTCACAGCAACAAGAACTTCAAGCCCAGCCGTGATTTCAATGCCGACGACGTGCTGTTCACCTTCAACCGCATGCTCAACCCCGACCATCCGTTTCGCAAAGCCTACCCGACCGAGTTCCCCTACTTCACCAGTATGGGCCTGAACAAAAAGATCAAATCCATCGACAAGACCGACCCGCTGACCGTGGTGTTCACCCTCAATACGGTCGATGCAGCGTTCATCCAGAACATCGCGATGAACTTCGCCGGGATCCTCTCCGCCGAATACGCCGAACAACTGATGGCCAAGGGTGATGTGCGCGACATCAACCAGCAACCGATTGGCACGGGGCCTTTCGTGTTCCAGCGCTATCAGAAAGACTCGCAGATTCGTTACAAGGGCAACAAGGAGTTCTGGGACCCGAGCCGGGTGAAGATCGACCAGTTGATTTTCGCCATCGTGACCGACGCCTCTGCCCGCATGCAGAAGCTCAAGGCCAACGAGTGCCAGGTCTCGGTCAACCCGCGTCCGGCAGACCTTGCCAGCCTCAAGGAAGACAAAAGCCTGCAGATCATCGAGAAGCCAGGCTTCAACCTCGGTTACATCTCCTACAACGTACGCCACGAGCCGCTAGGCAAGCTGGAAGTGCGCCAGGCGCTGGACATGGCCGTCAACAAGCAAGCAATCATCAACGCGGTATATCAGGGCGCAGGACAACTGGCAGTCAATGCCATGCCGCCAACCCAGTGGTCCTACGATGACAGTATCAAGGACGCGCCTTACGACCCGGAAAAAGCGAAAACCCTGCTCCGCGCGGCTGGCGTCAAGGAAGGCACCGAACTGACCCTCTGGGCCATGCCGGTCCAGCGTCCTTACAACCCCAACGCCAAGCTGATGGCCGAGATGCTGCAGGCCGACTGGGCCAAGGTCGGCATCAAAGTCCGGATCGTCAGTTACGAATGGGGTGAATACCTCAAGCGCACCAAGAATGGCGAACACGATATCTCGCTGATCGGCTGGACCGGCGACAACGGTGACCCGGACAACTGGCTGTACAGCTGCGCCGCCATTGGCGGTAACAACTACTCGATGTGGTGCGACGAAAAATACGACCAGCTGGTCAAGGCCGCCGTCGCTGTCACCGACCGCGAGCAGCGCACCGACCTGTACAAACAGGCGCAACGCTACCTCAAGGAACAGGTGCCGATCACCCCGATTGCCCACTCGACGGTCAATCAGCCGTTGCGCGCCGAGGTCAGAGACTTCCACGTCAGCCCGTTTGGTCGCAACAACTTTTCAGGCGTCAGCATCGCCGACTGATCAGCAACCACGCATGCCCTCGCCGTCTTGTGTAACGGCGAGAGCCAGCACTTGCGCGTTTATACCGATAACAACGCAGGGCCCAAGGCCCTGCACCACCAAAAGCCAGGCTTAAGAACTGGCATATAAAAAAGTGATAAAGGGAGCTGCACATCGTGAAAACAACAAGTACTGCGTTATTGGCCTTATCTCTCTCGTCGTTCGGCGCATTGGTTCAGGCAGAACCAGCCAGCCAGACGTTCATACCGACCGAGCTGAGCTCCAAGAACGCACAGGCTGACGCCAACGGCTTTATCGAAGATCAACACCTGACCGGCACGACCCGCAACTGGTACGCCAACGAACTGAAGCGTCGTGGCGAGGTTTTCCGCTACAACGACAACGGCGTCGCTGAGCAGACCTCGCGTCGTATCAACTGGCAGCAGGGCACCATCGTCAACTACACCTCGGGCTACACGCAGGGTGTTGTAGGTTTCGCCACCGAGCTGGCACTGTACAACGCCATTGCGCTGGACCGTGACACCGATGACTTTGCCGGCAACTCCAACCGTACCCTGGCACACAGTGACGGTGATGCAGTGGGTCAGTGGAGCAAGATGGGCCTGGGCAACGTGAAGGCGCGGGTTTCCAACACCGTCCTGACCATGGGTCGCCAATCGGTGAACACCCCGGTCATCGCCTTCATTGGCAACCGCGCACTGCCTTCCAGCTTCCAGGGTGTTGCCGTACAGAGCGACGAGCTCAACAACCTGTCGTTTCAAGCCGGTAGCTTCGACCGCGTATCGCCACGTATGGAACAGAGTCTGGACAAGTTCCGCTCCGAGTACGGTGATCGCAGCCAGACCGCCGACCGCCTGGACATGTTCGGCGCTGACTACAAGCCGACCGACAGCCTGACTACCAGCTTTTATGCATCGAATCTGGAAGATTTCTGGCACCAGTACTACTTCGGCTTCACCCACGAACTGGGTGACAGCAAGGCACTGGCGCTCAGCACCAACCTGAACTACTACAAGACCAAGGACTCCGGTCAAAGCAAACAGGGCCCTATCGACAACGATACCTACAGCCTGTCGTTCACCGGTACGCATAACGCTCACAGCATCAGCCTTGCCTATCAGCAAGTGTCTGGCGATGAGTATTTCGACTATGCGCACGACACCAACGCAATCTTCCTGGCCAACTCCCTGCTCTCGGACTTCAACGGCCCGAACGAGAAATCCCTGCAGATCGCCTACGTACTGAACATGGCCGAATATGGCGTGCCGGGCCTGAAGTTCAACATTTACCAGGCGCGCGGCTGGGACATCGACGGTACCAAATATAAAGGCAACGTCTACGGCGACGTCCAGACAATCAATGGCGTTCGGACAGCGAGCGGCGTAAACGCAATGGACGGCGAGACTCACTACGAATACGGTATCGGTACGTCGTACTCCGTGCAGTCCGGCCCGCTCAAGGCCACTGCCATCCGCGCCACTTACACCACGCACCGCGCCAGCGAGAATCAGGCTGATGGCAACATCAACGAATTCCGTCTGGTGACCACCGTTCCGTTCAACATTCTTTGATTCGCTGAAAACCGTTCTGGTGCAAGGCAACAGCCTTGCGCCAGAACATCACCATCGGCGTCAACTCTATGGAGGGTTCACAATGAAACTGTTATCGCTACGCAACTCGATCGCCCTGGCCCTGCTCAGCGTCGCCGTCAGTGTTTCGGCAAAACCCCTGGTGGTCTGCACCGAAGCCAGCCCCGAAGGCTTCGACATGGTGCAATACACAACAGCCGTGACGGCCGACGCCGTGGCTGAAACCGTATTCAATCGCCTGGCGGATTTCAAACCCGGTACCACGGAAGTGATTCCTGCGCTGGCTGAATCCTGGGACATCAGCGAAGACGGTCTGACCTACACTTTCCACCTGCGCAAAGGCGTCAAGTTCCACACCACAGACTATTTCAAACCGACCCGCGACATGAACGCCGACGATGTGCTCTGGAGTTTCCAGCGTCAGCTGGACCCGAAACACCCGTGGCATGACAAGTCGAGCGTTGGCTTCCCCTACTTTGAAAGCATGGGCTTCAAAGAGCTGCTGAAAAGCGTCGAGAAAACTGACGACTACACCGTCAAATTCACCCTGACCCGCCGCGAAGCACCATTCCTGGCCGACCTGGCCATGGCGTTCGCCTCTATCTACCCGGCAGAATATGCCGACCAGTTGTTGAAAGCCGACAAGACCAACGATCTAAACAGCAAGCCAATCGGCACCGGCCCATTCATCTTCCAGCGCTATGCCAAGGATGCGCAGGTACGCTTCAAGGCCAATCCGGACTACTTCCGCGGCAAACCGCCTGCCGAAGCATTGATTCTGGCCATCGCCACCGACAACAACGTGCGCCTGCAGAAACTCAAGGCCAACGAATGTCAGATCGCGCTGTACCCAAAGCCGGACGACGTGCCGAGCATCAAGAAAGACCCGAATCTGAAAATCGATGAAATGGAGGCCATGACCACCGGCTATATTGCGATCAACACCACGCACAAATATTTGAGCGATGTGCGGGTACGCAAAGCCATTGACATGACGTTCGACAAGAACGCTTATGTCAACGCGGTGTTCGGCAAGGGTAATGCGCTGGTAGCAGTCAACCCGTATCCGCCGACCCTGCTGGGTTACAACAACAGCCTGAAGAATCCGCCGGTCGACCTCGACAAGGCACGCGCCTTGCTGAAGGAAGCAGGCGTGCCGGAAGGCACCACGTTTACCCTGTTCACCCGCAACGGCGGTGGCCCGACCAACCCTAACCCGATGCTCGGCGCGCAAATGATGCAGTCCGACCTGGCAAAGATCGGCATCAAGATCGACATTCGTGTCATGGAATGGGGCGAAATGCTCAAACGCGCCAAGAACGGCGAACATGACATGGTGTCTGCCGGCTGGGCAGGCGACAATGGCGACCCGGACAACTTCCTGACCCCGATGCTTAGTTGTGAAGCGGCGAAAAACGGCGAGAACTATGCACGCTGGTGCAATGCCGAATTCCAGACGCTGATCGACAAGGCCCGCGAAACAGTGAACCCGCAGGAGCGTGCGACGCTCTATGAGCAAGCTCAGGCAATATTCAACAAGGACCAGCCGTGGATCAGTATGGCTCACACCAGAATGTTCACGGCCATGCGTAAAAATGTGGAGGGCTACCAAATCAGCCCGCTCACAACCAACAACTTCGCCACTACCCAGGTGAAGTAGAAAAATAATCCGGCGAGCTCATAACCCGAGACTCGCCGGAGCACGCCTAACCGGCTGATGAGGTACACACCAAGATGTTTAGTTTTATCGCCCGCCGAGTGGGGTTGCTGATACCCACTTTCTTCGGCATCACCTTATTGACCTTCGCCCTGATTCGCCTGATTCCGGGCGACCCGGTCGAAGTCATGATGGGTGAGCGCCGGGTCGATCCGGAAATGCACGCTCAGGCCATGGAACGTCTTGGTCTGAATAAGCCACTGTATGCCCAGTACATCGATTACATCGGCAAGCTCGCCCACGGCGACCTCGGTGAATCGCTGCGTACGCGCACCAGTGTCTGGAGCGAATTCACCTCGCTGTTCCCGGCAACCCTTGAGTTGTCGCTGGCGGCACTGATTTTTGCGGGTATTCTCGGGTTGCTGGCCGGGGTCATCGCCGCACTCAAGCGAGGGTCCCTGTTCGACCATGGGGTCATGGGGATTTCCCTGGCGGGCTACTCCATGCCGATCTTCTGGTGGGGCCTGATCCTTATCATGTTCTTCTCGGTATCACTGGGCTGGACGCCGGTATCCGGGCGGATCGACCTGCTGTACGACATTCCGCCGGTCACCGGCTTCATGCTGATCGACACCTTGCTCAGTGACGAACAAGGCGCGTTTCTCGATGCTTTGCATCACCTGATTCTTCCGGCCATCGTGCTGGGCACCATCCCGCTGGCGGTAATCGCCCGGATGACCCGCTCTTCGATGCTCGAAGTACTGCGTGAAGACTACGTGCGTACTGCACGGGCCAAAGGCCTGTCGCCAGCACGCGTGGTATTCGTTCACGGCCTGCGCAATGCGCTGATTCCAGTGCTGACCGTATTCGGCCTGCAAATCGGCACATTGCTGGCCGGTGCGGTACTGACCGAAACGATCTTCTCTTGGCCCGGTATCGGCAAGTGGCTGATCGAAGCCATCGGTGCCCGGGATTATCCGGTCGTGCAAAACGGCATTCTGCTGATCGCCTGTCTGGTGATCCTGGTCAACTTCGTGGTGGATATCCTCTACGGCTTTGCCAACCCACGCATCCGTCATCAGCGCTGAGATCATCGATATGAGCACCCCTACTCCTGCGGTAGCAGTCGATCAAAGCCTGCTTTACCCATCCCCGTACAAAGAATTCTGGCAAGCGTTCTCGAAAAACAAAGGCGCGGTTGCCGGCCTGCTGTTCATGATCCTGATCGTGTTCTGCGCCCTGTTCGCCCCATGGGTTGCGCCCCATGACCCGAGCGAGCAATACCGTGACTTCCTGCTGACACCTCCGGTGTGGCTTGAAGGCGGTCAATGGCAATTCATCCTCGGCACCGACGAACTGGGCCGCGATCTGCTGTCGCGTCTGATCCAGGGTTCGCGCCTGTCGCTGCTGATCGGTCTGGCATCGGTGGTCATGTCGCTGATCCCGGGCATCCTGCTGGGCTTGCTGGCGGGCTTCTTCCCGCGCGTGCTGGGCCCTTCGGTCATGCGCCTGATGGACATCATGCTGGCCCTGCCATCGCTGCTGCTGGCTGTAGCCATCGTGGCAATTCTCGGCCCTGGCCTGATCAACACCGTGATCGCCATCGCCATCGTGTCGCTGCCGTCCTACGTACGTCTGACCCGCGCTGCGGTAATGGGCGAGCTGAACCGTGACTACGTGACGGCTGCGCGTCTGGCCGGTGCCACCCTGCCACGCCTGATGTTCATCACCGTGCTGCCCAACTGCATGGCACCGCTGATCGTTCAGGCAACGCTGAGTTTTTCCTCGGCCATTCTCGACGCCGCAGCGCTGGGCTTCCTGGGCCTTGGCGTACAGCCACCGACGCCTGAGTGGGGCACCATGCTCGCCTCGGCGCGCGACTACATCGAACGTGCCTGGTGGGTCGTAAGCCTGCCCGGTCTGACCATTTTGCTCAGCGTGCTGGCAATCAACCTGATGGGCGACGGTCTGCGCGATGCGCTGGACCCGAAACTCAAGAACGCCGCCTGAGGAGATTCGCATGTCACTTCTTGAAATCAAGAATCTCAACGTCCGCTTCGGCGACGCCAAGGCCGTACCTGTTGTGGACGGCCTGTCCCTGAGCGTCGAAAAAGGCGAAGTATTGGCCATCGTTGGCGAATCGGGGTCCGGTAAATCCGTGACCATGATGGCGCTGATGGGGCTGATCGATTCACCCGGCATCATCACCGCCGACGCGCTCAACTTCGACGGCAAGGACCTGCTCAAGCTGAACGCACGGCAGCGTCGTCGCATCATCGGCAAAGACCTGGCGATGGTTTTCCAGGACCCGATGACCGCGCTGAACCCCAGTTACACCGTGGGCTTCCAGATCGAGGAAGTGCTGCGCCAGCACCTGAACATGTCGGGCAAGGCGGCACGCCAGCGCGCGCTGGAACTGCTGGAAAAGGTCGAAATCCCTGGTGCGGCTGCACGCCTGAATGCCTACCCGCATCAACTGTCGGGCGGCATGAGTCAGCGTGTAGCAATTGCCATGGCCATCGCCGGCGAACCGAAACTGCTGATCGCCGACGAACCGACCACCGCGCTGGACGTGACCATTCAGGCGCAGATCATGGAGCTGTTGCTGAGCCTGCAAAAAGAGCAGGACATGGCGCTGGTGCTGATCACTCACGACCTGGCGGTAGTGGCTGAAACCGCCCAGCGCGTCTGTGTGATGTATGCCGGTCAGGCCGTCGAAGTCGGTCAGGTGCCTGGTCTGTTCGAGGTCCCTGCCCACCCGTACAGCGAAGCCTTGCTGGCTGCTATTCCCGAGCACAGCATGGGCGCCGAACGCCTCGCCACGCTGCCGGGCATGGTTCCGGGTCGCTATGACCGGCCACAGGGTTGCCTGCTTTCACCGCGCTGCCCGTATGTGCGCGACAACTGCCGGACCGAACGTCCTGGCCTGGACCCCAAGGCCCATAGTCTGGCGCGCTGCTTCTATCCCTTGAATCAGGAGGTGGCGTAATGAGCGTCGTACTTACCGCCCGCGACCTTACCCGTCACTACGAAGTCTCCCGAGGCCTGTTCAAAGGCACAGCGCTGGTGCGCGCGCTTAACGGTGTGTCCTTCGAACTGGAAGCCGGCAAGACCCTGGCTGTGGTCGGCGAGTCCGGCTGTGGCAAGTCGACACTGGCCCGCGCGCTGACACTGATTGAAGAACCTTCATCGGGTTCGCTGAAAATCGCTGGCCAGGAAGTGGCCGGTGCCAGCAAGTCCGAGCGCAAGCAGTTGCGCAAAGACGTGCAGATGGTATTCCAGAGCCCTTACGCGTCGCTCAACCCACGCCAGAAAGTCGGTGACCAGCTCGGCGAGCCGCTGTTGATCAACACCAAACTGTCGGCGGCAGAACGTCGGGAAAAAGTGCAGGCGATGATGGCTCAGGTCGGTTTGCGCCCCGAGCACTATCAGCGCTACCCGCATATGTTTTCCGGCGGTCAGCGTCAGCGTATCGCGCTGGCCCGGGCGATGATGCTACAGCCCAAAGTGCTGGTCGCGGACGAACCGACTTCGGCGCTGGACGTGTCGATTCAGGCACAGGTGCTGAACCTGTTCATGGATTTGCAGCAGAAATTCAACACCGCCTACGTGTTCATCTCCCACAACCTTTCGGTGGTGCGTCATGTCGCCGATACGGTATTGGTGATGTACCTGGGGCGGCCAGCGGAAATGGGTCCCAAGGAAGAGATCTACAACCGTCCGCTGCACCCTTACACTCAGGCACTGTTGTCAGCGACCCCGACCATCCACCCGGACCCGCTCAAACCGAAGATCAAGATCGTCGGCGAGCTGCCCAACCCGCTCAACCCGCCAAGCGGCTGCGCCTTCCACAAGCGCTGCCCTTACGCGACGGAACGTTGCGCAACAGACGTACCGGAGCTTCGTCTGGTAGATAACCGTCAGGTGGCCTGCCACTATGCCGAGCAATTTGTAGCGGCATAGGCTGAAGCTAGAAGCTAGAAGACTATCGTGCCCACGCTCCAGCGTGGGCACGCAGTTCTGGACGCTCCGCGTCCGATCTTTCTCAAAGACTTCCGTATCGGCACGCCGATCAATACACATCCCGCCGATAACGTCCTTGCTCGATCAGCTCACTGACTCTCTGCTCTCCCAGCACATCCTTCAAAACCTGATCCACCCCCGCCGCCATACCGATCAGGCTGCCACAAATATAGATCGCGGCACCGTCGTCCAGCCATTTTTGCAGTTCATCAGCCGCATCACGCAAGCGATCCTGCACGTAGATTTTCTCAGCCTGGTCACGTGAGAAGGCAAGATCCAGTCGATTCAGATGACCAGCCTCCAGCCAGTCCTCCAGTTCGTTACCACAATGAAAATCGTGGGCGCGGTTACGTTCGCCGAATAGCAGCCAGTTGCGCATCTGCCCTTGAGCGATGCGAGACTTGAGCAGACTGCGCAAACCGGCCAGCCCCGTACCATTGCCCAGCAAGATCAGCGGGACGGAATCGACAGGCAAATGAAAACTGCTGTTGCGGCGCAAACGCAGACTGATCGCGCTGTCGAGGTCGGCATGAGTGGTCAGCCAGCCGGAGCCCAGCCCCAGACTGCCGTCAGGATGAACCTCCTGACGCACGATGAGTTGCAGACGTCCGTCTTCCGGAATCGAAGCGATCGAATATTCACGAGCAGATACCGGCGCCAGCGCGTCGATCAGCGCCTGCGCGTGCAGGCCCACCAGATGCGCACGATTGTGCGGCAGTTGGCGGGTTGCCAGCGCCTGACTGAGCGGCTCCTGCAAGCCATTCACGGTTACCGGCGTGGCAGGATCGACACCCAGCCCGGCGAGAAAGGGTTCAATGACCTGCGCCGCATTGCGCGGCATCACCTCGACCAGATCCCCCGCCTGCCAGCTCGCTGACGTCGACGCTGTCAGGTCCAGCAGGTAAACCTTCGAACCACTGCTGCCCGGGTTCAAATGCTCGCGCCGCGCCAGCGTCCAGTTCTCGAACACCGGTGCCTGCCAGTGCGTTGAAGGCACGGAGCCAGTCAATTGTCCCAACTGCTGCTGCCAGTGTTGCAGGGCTGCTGGATCAGCGCTGTCCACTTCAACAGGCGGGAACAACGTGCGCCCGCCACGCTCAGCCAACCAGCCATGCAAACGATGGGCAAAACCGCAGAAATGCGGGTATTGACGATCGCCCAGGGCCAGAACGGCGTAATCGAGCTGCTTCAGTTCCAACGGACGACCCAGCAACTTACGCTCGAAACCCCGCGCGCTATCGGGCGCCTCGCCCTCACCAAAGGTGCTGACGACGAACAGCGCCTTACGACTCTGACTGAAATCCTCTTCGGTCAAATCGCCCAGCCGCTTCACGCGCACAGACACTCCTGAAGCCTGCAACTGGCCAGCAGCCTGCCAGGCCAACTGCTCGGCAAAACCGCTCTGGCTGGCGAAACCAATCAGCCAGGAAGCAGCATCATCTGCCCCTTCACTCTGAACCTCGCCGCGCGCACTTCTTACAGCACGCTGCTTGCGACGTCGATCCAGGTACAACAACCAGCCAGTGATAAAGAACAGCGGCATCATCAACGATGCTGCCGTCATGATGAGCCGGCCGACGAGGCCGAAATAGCTACCAACATGCAGCGCATAGTTGCTGGCCAGCAATTGCGCGCCGAAACTGCGCTCTGCATAGCGTGAAACCGAGCTGACCTGACCGTTGGCCGGGTCAAGCGTGATGCTGCTCAAAGCCCGTGGATGAGGTGAGTCCTTGAGCAGGTAGAACACCGTGGCCGGTTGGCCGCCAGAAGCAGGCAAACGCAAGTTATAAGCACGTAGTTCAGGCCCGGCGGTTTTCTGCACACTGTCCCAGATGGCAGCATAATCAACCAGCAACGGCGCGGATTGGCTGGAAGGGGCCACAGGGGCTTTGCGCTGAACAGGCAGCGAATCTCCCAGCAGCCTGTTCAGACCATTGCTCACCCAGTCATAAGACCAGTTAAGGCCCGTGATCGCGAACAGCAGGTAGAACAACAGGCACCAGGTACCAAACACCGAATGCAGGTCCCAGTTGAAACTGCGGCCCTTTTTAGCCCAGTCCATCATCAGCCAGACACGCCAGTTCAGCGCGTTGCGAGGCCAACGCAGGTAGAGCCCGGACAGGCAGAAGAACACCAGAACCAGCGTGCAGGCCGCAGTGATCTGCTTACCCACCTCACCGGCAGCCAGATAACGATGCAGTTGCAGGACAAAGTCGAAAAAGCCCTCACCCATCGCCTCGCCTTTCAGCTCGCCTGTATAGGGATCGAAATTGCGTTTGGGACCGCGCCGTTCGCCCGGCTTCGGGGTGAAATACACCTGAGCGGCACGATTGCCCAGCGTATCGACACGCAGCATAGCGACGGTCAGCCCGGTCGCTGCCTCCAGCCTGTGAACAAGCTCAATAGGCGGCAAGGTAGCCGTACGCTCATGCACGAGCAGAACGTCTGGGTTCAGAACATCAAGAATTTCGTCTTCGAACGAATACAGCGCGCCGGTAATCCCCATGAGGGTCAGCACCAGACCTGCCGTGACCCCAAAGAACCAGTGCAGTTGAAACAGAACTTTCTTCAACGCCGACGCTCTCCCCTCTGCAGGCTGCGGCGCGCAGTATGCTCCAACCGCGACGCATTCTCATCTTAAAATCGAGGTAACGTGGGTTTCCCTGTTCATTCGTGCCGCTGACGGGAACAAAACATCTTTATTAAAAGCATTGAATTTATACATGTACCACCTCTGTAAAAAAGGGCAGCCGCCCACGGCAGACTGGCTGTAAAGAGTCATTTATCTTACATCTTTAATCCATGTTTATGCTTTGACGCCCTCACCCTTAAACACTAACCTTTTTCAACACGAGAACATTAACGTGTTGAGGAGATCAACATCTGTTCTCCCAGTGGAAATAAGGACATACCCATGAACCCAATGTTTTACAACGTCATGCAGGCGTTACCTTTATCCGGAGACCTGAAGGCGGATGAGGCGATAAAAACGGCCGAACTGTTCAGTACGATGTCGTCTGCCAATGATAAGCACGTCACCCGTGCACCCGGTTTGATTCTGACCAAAGAGCAGATTATCAATCTCAAGAAATATGAATTGGCGGGCCTCGCCCTGCCCGTTGAGCTGGAGGACGTCATTGTTTATCTCGGCTATTCAAAAGGCGCCGGTGCAGGGCTTGAACCTGAAGACTTCATGAAAAGTTTCAACCTTATCCACCGGCATGCGCGTCGCTGGAGTCCTCTGCGCACCGACCTTCTGGGCATCGGCAGCAAACTGAAGGTCTTCGCAGGCAAGATGCTGGTGTACGGCCAGAGCATGGAGGAGATCAACGGCGACGTCAGGGCCGGGAAAATCGTTGACCATCATCAGATCAAGACACTGGAGGATGTAACACGCTTGAGTCTTGAACTGGGCAAGGACTTCCCGGGCATCGAGCTGGATGAAAACGATAAGGAGATCACCCAGGAAATCGGCTCCCACCTCACCGATATACTGGACTTGATTGCAGCCAATCTGGCCGATGCCCAAACCATCAAGAAGGAACTGGATCAGTTTGGCCTGGACCTGTCGCTGCATGTCGGGCCCGAGATACAGCGCAAAATGGTTGCCATCGACAACAGTTCACTGCCGGCCGACGTGGCGAAGCTGAACCTGGATATCGAACAGCGCGCAAAGGATATCGATGAAAAGAACAAAGAATACAAGGCGGTGGTACAACAATCGTTGAATTCGGTCAGTAGCTTGAACATTGTGGGCTTGGCATTGGGCATTTATTTCGGCGTAGAAGCTGAAAATGTCAGGGCCGCACGCAATGAATTAATGGCGCAACAAACCGCCGACATAGACACCTTGCAAGACAAGAACACTATTCTGGGCTCATTGAGCAGGGTAAAGTTTAACTTGCAGAACCTGGCAACGATTGTGGTCGATGCCGACGTGGCGACTAAAAACCTGATTACCGTATGGAACAAACTGTTTTTGTTTATTGAGGCGTCTGCGGTATCGGCGTCCGAGATAAACGATGCCTTGTCCTTACGGCAATTTATGAATCACTTCAGACAAGTCGTTCACCCCTGGAAGACCATCGAAGTCGACTCGGACGCCTTGCTTAATGTGTTTAAGGAAGCGGATGAAGAATATAAACGGATTTATGGATAACTCGACAATGAAAAATACGTTCACGCCCAATGACACAGCCTTCACTGGTCAAGTACCCGACCGCGATATCATGACTCGCAGTCTTCACCTCATGCGTAACAGCCTGATAAAGGCAGACCTTCTGTTTGCCAAGACCCAATACCTGCCCAACCTTTATGAAAAGCTCACACGCCTGAACACCCTGGCCGTCACTGAACAACATCACCTCGGAGAACACGCTGAACGGCTGATCATCGATATCGAGTCGAAGACCGCCCTGCTGAGGCAGTACGCTCAACCCTCCGCCACTCCCATCGATGCCGAAGAGCTGAAAGATATCGACGTTCAGTGTCAGCGCCTCGTGAACAATGCCACTGCCACAGCCCAGCAACTGGCCAGTGCTCTGAGTGGCATGACACAAGGTATTGATCGACAGCAGACCGCTGAGTTTGGGCAGAGTCTGCAAGGTGACATGGCAAACGCAGGCACCAGACTCGACGTTTTACACACCACCCTGGCGAAGTTGAACGAAGAGCGTCAAGTGCTGAGTACCGCTATTGACGCCTTGGAAAGCAAGGGCGCGACGAGTATTGCCAAGGACACGTTGATCACTGCAGACAAGGTGCTTAGCCTGGGAATGCAGCCCCCTGAACTCGCAGTGATCATGCTGGCGCTCGAGCAAATGAAGGCGACCCTGGAAAAGGGTGAGGCGGGAATCAACCTCATCGCGATGATCAAACGCCGTGATGGTTTTCGCGAGCGCATCAATGCCCTGTCCCAGCAACTGGCAGGCATGGACAAGGAAAAAATGGCGCTCGCACAGCGCATTGAGCTGATTGAATGCTTCAACGCTTTTGACGAACAGCGCGCCGCTTATGTCGAGCAATACCAGAAAATCAAAAACACTCTGGACAGCTTTCTGGTCGTCAACACCAAGGGTGCATCCGATGACAGGCAACGCAGCATGCGCCTGATCGAATCCGGCCAACAGTTGATCGGCTACTTGAACCGCATTCGCTGACGCCACCGCAGGCCACGTTGCAAGGGTAATGGCCTGTACGCCCTTGCAACCTGCGTTTATGCAGCTGCCGTTAAACGGCAGCCAAACAGCTATCAATTCTCAAGGGCCCAGCATGACAGGACAACTCTTGTACCAGAGCGACTTCAAGGACCTCACCACTTACCTGCAGGTTTTGCAGAGGCTTCCGGCATTGACCCGCTCGTTCAAGGTCCATCTTGATCAGGTGCCGTTGGCCAGACACAGCACCTATCCCATTCCCGAACTACGCAATGTGCTTGAAAGGGCCAATAGGGATTGGTCTGGCTGGTCGGCGCTTCTGCCCAAGCTGATGGCGATGCACAGACGACTCGACGCCATGACGGCAGAGCTCACACAGTTTTCCGGAAGTGCAACGCAGGACTACAAGCTGGCCGAGCACCTGAGGGGCTCCGCAGGCGATCGGCTGATAGCGTTCGAGAGCGAGTTCGATAATGAGGAACAGACAGTACAGAAACTGACCCTGGGTATCTGCACCATTCTGCCGCGACTTATCGACTTCCTGAACGACGCCATCTCGCGTTATAGCCGCAAGTTCGGTCTGAAGCCGGGCGACCCTCACCGGGAAAACCTGGCAAACGCCCTGCCCCTGTCATTCGGTACGCAGGATGCGATCGACGCGCAAGAGCGACTGTTTCGTGCACAAGGTTATGCGTACAGAGCGTTGGGCTGGTACATCCGCGCTTACACGGCCGCCAGAAATCTGGGAGCCTACCTGTTGCGAATGTGGGCACTGCTCTGGGCCTGTGTAGGCAGCATTATCGGCGTACGCAAAGCTGAAACACCTTTGCGTCGCCGCCTGGAGACGGGACTGCTACTGGTCAACGTGCGGGAAATCCAACGCCTTTCAAAAGCGTTCGACACTGGGCAGGATCTGGCTGTCTGAACCCTGGATGAAACGCAAAAAAAACCCGCGATCACTCGCGGGTTTTCATATCAGGACAACGCTTACAGATAGAACGACTTCAATGGCGGAAAGCCGTTGAATTCCACTGCGCTGTAGCTGGTGGTGTAGGCACCAGTCGACAACCAGTACATACGGTCACCGATGGCCAGGTTGAGTGGCAGACCGTACTTGTAGTTCTCGTACATGATGTCGGCGCTGTCGCAGGTCGGACCGGCAATGACCACTTCTTCCATTTCGCCCTTCTTCTCGGTCCAGATCGGAAACTTGATAGCTTCGTCCATGGTTTCGATCAGGCCGGAGAATTTACCCACATCGGTGTACACCCAGCGCTCGACAGCGGTGCGCGACTTGCGCGCGACCAGCACGACTTCGCTGACCAGAATACCGGCATTGGAGATCAACGAACGGCCTGGCTCGAGAATGATTTCCGGCAGGTCATCGCCGAAGTCTTCCTTCAGGAAGCGGATGATCTCTTCAGCGTAGGTTTCCAGGCTGTTGGTGCGGGTGATGTAGTTGGCCGGGAAGCCGCCGCCCATGTTGATCAGCTTCAGAACGATGCCGTCTTCTTCTTTCAAACGCTCGAAGATCACTTTGACCTTGGCGATGGCAGCGTCCCAGACGCTGATGTCGCGCTGCTGCGAGCCGACGTGGAACGAGATGCCGTAAGGCACCAGACCCAGGTCGCGAGCGAGGATCAGCAGGTCCATGGCCATGTCGGTCTGGCAGCCGAACTTGCGCGACAGCGGCCAGTCGGCGGTGGTCGAGCCTTCGGTCAGAATACGCACGTAGACTTTCGCACCCGGCGCAGCCTTGGCAATGTTGCGCAGATCCGCTTCCGAGTCGGTGGCAAACAGACGCACGCCCTTCTCGTAGAAATAGCGAATGTCCTTGGATTTCTTGATGGTGTTGCCGTAGCTGATGCGCTCCGGACCAACGCCACAGCTCATGACCTTGTCCAGCTCGTAGATCGACGCGATGTCGAAACTGGAACCCTTGTCCTTGAGCAGATTGATGACTTCGACGGCCGGGTTGGCTTTGACAGCGTAATAGACCTTGGCAAACTCGAAGCCCGCACGCAGGTCGTCGTAG
Organism: Pseudomonas sp. Pme6b; assembly: GCF_058129925.1. Taxonomy (NCBI): domain Bacteria; kingdom Pseudomonadati; phylum Pseudomonadota; class Gammaproteobacteria; order Pseudomonadales; family Pseudomonadaceae; genus Pseudomonas; species Pseudomonas sp. Pme6b. The sequence continues at coordinate 1,260,332 of NZ_CM176704.1, read as the reverse complement.
GCTTTACTGATGATGGCGGTATCAATGACCACGAACGGAGTTTCTTGCTTGTCAGCGAACGCCTTCATTTTCTTGAAGGTTTCGGCTGAATAGTAGTCTTCGACATTGATCGACATGCTGCTGGAACTCCTGATGGCAAGCGGTATTGGTAAATGGGTGCAAATGAACGCCCTCCGTATCCCCACTTTGGTTCGCCTACTTCCCAAGGCATGTCGCCGAAAGCAAAAAGGCCCTGAAGGGCTGCCTTCCTGGCCTTGCTGTCTCGTCGTCAGTACTTGAGCCGGATGGATCGTTTCCAGCATGGACGTTCGGCGCGAACTTTAGGACCTGAGGGGCCGGATATCAACAAAAAATGTCGCGTTTTTGCACAGAGCGCTTGAGTTGCCTTCCCAAGGACCTGTTTAACCGACCTGCATGACAGGCAGATGTTCCTCACGGCGCGATAAACCGGTAAAGCCTTTTCGCTTGCAAGGGTCTATCAAGAAATCAGTAGCGCTCAGACTCCACCGCCACTCATCGCCAGAACTTGCGCAACCTGAAGCCGAATTTCAGCGTTTTCTGGAGGTGTTTGATAGCCGACTCTCTGAAGAGGCGATTTCCCGGACCATATCCGACTTGTGGTCCATACAAATCGAGGCTCTCTTATCAGATTGGCCTGCACATAGGAAAACGGAATACCTTGGCGACTTAGGAACATCGGCGCAATACCCGTCACCTCACCGTGATGGATTTCGTCGAGCTTTTTCAACCACGGTTGAAAAGCCAGGTCGGGGATATTCAGTCCATTGAACTGACGCGCTGAAGCAGCCATCACCACGCTTTCGAAGTCCTTGGAAGTGCGTGCCAGGTTTGCGGCGTCAGAACCGGGCAAAGCACCCGCAATCGTTTCTTTTATGTGCGGTGGCATGTCGGCAAGAACGGCATCTGGTTTGCGAAAAATGCCCTTGGACGGCTTATTTCTGATCGCAGGCACTCCGCGCTTTCTGGAACCTCCTAACGCTTGGCTCGCTATACTTCTCATCAGCCGCGTACCTGGTGCCCGGTGGAGTAACTTACTAATGGCGACAAACATATGCCCGCCAGGGTCGCTCCGGTTCACCGGGTCACCCGCACAATAGCCATAGGCATTAAGCCCGCCTTCGCCAAAAGGGCTGAAGCTATCGGGGCTGTTGAAGCGCATCAAGACCGGATTGTAGGCCCGGTAACCGTTGCCAAACAGGTAGTGACCGGTAACTGTGTCAATCTGCTCTCCATTGAAGCCCGGTACCTCTGGGTTTCTCGCAGCTTTTTCACTGTAACCATAAGGTGTGTAGGCAATAGCCGTTCTCTGCTCGATACCGCCCGCATGCAATACATTTTGTTGCTGATCTGCAGCATCCAAAACAACAAGGCGCTTTCCATTGGCAAGGGTCTGCTGCGCCAGAGGCATTCCTCTCACGCGAAAAAGTGTGCGCTGCTCGCCATCAAGCACTTCGGTTGTCAACTGCTGGCCGCCATAGAACCGCTGCCTCATCGCCTGAGCCAGAGGAGTCAGACTCGCAAGGCGATCCAAAGGGTCATACCTGTATCGACAAAGCTCGTTCATCATCAGTACCTCGCTGCGCTTCGGCCAGAAGAAACTAAATCAACCGCTGCCCAAAGTGCTACTGACAGAAATGCCAGTAGCCTGCACAGGCAGAAACGCAGCGAGAGCAGCACGAACTTTACGTCAACGACCTCCATTCATCCGGGATCACTGACGGTAAGGCGTGCCCTTCCAGCTTGAACAAACGGAGAGGCAGGATCAGTAGCAAGAAATTTGATGAAGACGGCCACTGCAACGTGGAGAAACGGGTGGCAACGGCTACCGCCAGTCACGAAGACTGGCGGTAATGCCAAAAATCAGGAAGCAACCTGATCCGCAGGCGAAACAATACTGGTCTTCATCCCACGCGAACGGCCCGAACTCAGGTAAGCCGCAATGGACTCTTGCGTCACTTCACCCAGGAACACGTTCTCGGCGTCCAGCACAGGCAGCCAGGCGCGGTTGAACTCGTACATGCGCGACAACAGCGCGAATCTTCACTCTTCAGATTGCCTGAACAGCCCACATAAAAAAGCCCTGACCTGATTAAGAAAGGGCTTGAAATGAAGCCGTTTATGACGCCTACGGCCAGCGAAGAAAATGCCGTGCCTTTAATTACCCAAATCGTTCTCGTAGTCGGTTAAAAATTCGTCCCAGCTTATTTCATCGTTACCATCTGAGTTGATCTTGGCAAGTAAGGCCTTAAAGTCTTCTGGGGTAAGGTATTTCTCCATCGTTGAACTAAACTCTGCCACTGTTACCTTTTTGTCGCCATTCGTATCGTACCTGTCAAAGTCTTCGCGCGCGCTAACTGCTTTTCCGTCAGCTTAGTCATTGCCCATTCCTCCAATCAACATGAATTAGCACATGCAGCAACATCATTGAAAACTTACTGCGTCAAGCAACGATACGCTCACAGCCACTGCACGACTACTGACAGACCTGATAGTTGACATTACCGGTGAGGCCTGAAGGGATGACACTGTCCAATCAAGCTAGCCCAGGCCATTGCAGCACTGGACTAGCTTTTTTCAAATTAAACCTGTGCGTCTGCCGCAGCCGTTTCAGCCGGCGAAACAATACTGGTCTTCATACCACGCGAACGGCCCGAGCTCAGGTAAGCCGCAATGGACTCTTGCGTCACTTCACCCAGGAACACGTTCTCGGCGTCCAGCACCGGCAGCCAGGCGCGGTTGAACTCGTACATGCGCGACAGCAGGATGCGCAAGTGCTCGTCGTAAGCGGCGGTTGCGTTGAACTCACGCAGGAACTGCGCGCACGTGCCCTGCTGGCGATGCAGGTCACGGCGACGTACGTAGCCCATTGCCTTGTTCTCGCTGTCTGTGACAACGATGTAGCGACGGTCATTTTCGTCCATCACGTCCAGCGCATCGGCCACCGGGGTTTCCGGGCTGACCGACGGCGCGTTGTCGGCTGCATCTTCGGCCTTGACCAGCAGCAGGCGCTTGAGGGTGCTGTCCTGGCCGACGAAGCTGCTGACGAAGTCGTCAGCCGGATGTGCGAGCAAGGTGTCCGGGTGATCGATCTGCAGCAGTTTACCGCCACGGAAGATGGCGATCTTGTCGCCCAGCTTGATGGCTTCATCAATGTCGTGGCTGACCATGATCACGGTCTTGTTCAGCGCGCGCTGCATCTCGAAGAACTCGTTCTGGATCATCTCGCGGTTGATCGGGTCGACCGCACCGAACGGTTCGTCCATCAACAGCAAGGGTGCTTCTGCAGCCAGTGCACGGATCACGCCGATACGCTGTTGCTGACCACCGGACAATTCACGCGGGTAGCGATGCAGGTACTGCTTGGGCTCCAGCTTGATCATGCTCATCAGTTCACGGGCACGGTCATGGCAACGCTGCTTGTCCCAGCCGAGCAGCTTGGGCACCACCACGATGTTTTCTTCGATGGTCATGTTCGGGAACAGACCGATCTGCTGAATCACGTAGCCGATGTTGCGACGCAGGGTCACTTCGTCCAGATCAGTGGTGTCTTCACCATTGATCAGCACTTTGCCGGAGGTCGGCATGATCAGGCGGTTGATCATTTTCAGCGTGGTGCTCTTGCCGCAGCCCGAAGGGCCAAGGAAGACGCAGATTTCGCCTTCGTTGACCGTGAGGCTGACCGAATCGACAGCCTTCACTTCTTTGCCGTTGCTCTGGAAAGTCTTGGAGAGGTTCTGGAGTTCGATCATTTCAGTAATCCTTTTGGAGTCAGCGTGCGTTGCAGCCATTGCAGGAGAAGGTCGGCGATGATGGCCAGAATGCTGACCAGTACCGCGCCGACGATCAGCATCGACATATTGCTGCGGCTGATTGAAGCGAGAATGAGTACACCCAGACCACCGGCACCGATGGTCGCGGCGATGGTCATGACACCGATATTCATCACCACGGCGGTGCGCACACCGGCGAGGATTACGGGTACGGCGATAGGCAGTTCAACCATGCGCAGGCGCTGGCCGAAGGTCATGCCGATGCCTTTGGCGGCCTCGCGGATACCCGGTTCTACGCCAGTCAGGGCCAGGTAGGTGTTACGCATGATCGGCAGCAGCGAATAGAGAAACACTGCGGTAATAGCCGGCATCGGGCCAAGGCCCTGGCCGAATTTGGAGTAGAACGGCAGCAACAGGCCGAACAAGGCAATCGATGGCACGGTCAGCAGCACGGTGGCGCTGGCTTGCAGCGGGCCGGCAAGTGCCGGAAAACGGGTCATCAGTACGCCCAGCGGGACGCCGACCAGAATGGCCAGGGTCACGGCAATGCCGACCAGGGTGATGTGCTGCGTGGTCAGATGCAGCACCTGAGCCCAGTCGATCTGGGAGAAAACGTTGAAAAAACTCATGTCGTCTCCGTCCTTAGTTAAGTGGGTGCTGACGCAGGAAATCTGCGGCAACTTTGGATGGACTCTCGTGACCAACATCAATGCGGGCGTTGAGGTCGATCATGGTCTGGGTGTCCAGCAGATCAGCCAAAGGCTTGAGCAACGGGGCAATATCCGGGTGCTTGTCCAAGTAATCCTGACGGATCACCGGCGCGGCGGTGTAGTCCGGGAAGTAACGTTTGTCGTCTTCCAGCACCTTGAGCTTGAAGGCGTTCAAGCGACCGTCAGTGGTGTACACCAGGCCCGCAAACACCTGGCCGTTCCGAAGCGCGGTGTAAACCAGCCCCGCGTCCATCTGGCGGGTGTTCTCACGACCGAGATTCATGTCGTAATGCTTGACCATGCCGAGCAGACCGTCGGAACGGTTGGCGAACTCAGTGTCCAGCGCTACGAGATGCCCCTCTTTGGCTTCGTCTTTGAGGACTTTGGTCAGGTCGGTCATGGTGTTGACCTGTGGGTACTTGTCAGCGATTTTCTGCGGCAACGCCAAGGCATAGGTGTTGCTAAATTTCGACGGGGAAAGCCAGACCAAGCCTTTTTTCGCGTCGAGTTCTTTCACCCGAGCGTAGGTTTGTTCGCTGTCGAGCTTTTCATCAACGTGGTTGTAATTCACCAGCGATACGCCGGTGTACTCCCAGATCAGATCCAGTTGAGCACTTTCCTGCGCGCTACGCGCCAGGCTGCTGCCCAGGCCGCCGGTGACTTGAACGTCATAACCCTTTGTACGCAGGTATTGCGCAGTGAGTTCAGACAGGATGGTTTGCTCGGTGAACACACGAGCGCCGACGCGCAACAACGGCTTTTCCGCTGCCTGGGCAAATGCCGGAAACAGCAAGGCAAAGCCTAAAAACAAGCATATTCTTTTCATGATAATTCCTTCGCTCAGCGAGCCAGACCGCGTTCCAGCCATAGACGACTCGCCAGTATCACCAGCCCGTCAAGCAGCAGCGCCAGCAGAGCGGTACACGCCGCACCCAGCACCAGTTGCGGCTGGTTGTTCAAGGCGATGCCGGGGAAAATCAGGCTGCCCAGGCTGTTGGCACCGATGAGGAACGCCAATGGCGCGGTCCCGACATTGATCGCCAGCGCGACACGCACACCACCGATGATGATCGGCACGGCGTTAGGCAACTCGACACGCCACAGCACCTGACGCGGGGTCATGCCGATGCCGACCGCAGCTTCCTTGAGTGAACCCTGAACGTTTTTCAGGCCTTCATAGGTGTTACGCACGATGGGCAGCAAAGAGGCGAGGAACAGCGCGAAGATCGCAGGCCCGCTGCCGATCCCGAGTATCCCGAGGGCAATGGCCAGAACGGCGAGAGGAGGAACGGTGTTGCCAATGTTGAAGATCTGCATGAAACGTTCGGCGCGGCCAACCATGCTCGGTCGGCTGAGGGCGATGCCTGCGGGGATACCGACCACCAGGGCCGCCAACATTGAAACCAGAACCAGAATCAGGTGAGCCTGAAGGTAGAACAGCAGGTCATCCTGGTATTGCTTGATAGTACTGATGCCGATCCAGTGGATCAGCAGGGCCAGGAGTGCGATCACAACCGCACCTCCCAATAGCCCCTTGCCATAGCGATTAGCCACAGGCGGACTCCTTATTTCAGTCGGCGAACGCGTTGACCAGGGCGTCCGCAAAGGACACCGGCAATAACGTTCGCGAAGAGCAGCGGGTGGGTCGCCGGTAAGGGTTTAACCTCGGCGAAAACACAAGCCATAAGCGCAGCTTCGTCAAGCCAACATGCTGATGAATCAGCCCCTTGCGTTGGCTTCGTTGCGAGCCTTGACGGGGGAGTGGACGTCTCCACGACCTGAAAGGTTCCCACACGAGACATTATCTGGCCATCGTTTATTGTCTGAACGGTTCGGTTATTGCCGCGAGTTGAGCTATAATCTGCGCCCTTTTTCAATACCGTCTCAGGCGATTTCCCATGACCCAACAGGCCGCCGAAGTCGCGAAACGCCGCACTTTCGCCATTATTTCCCACCCGGATGCGGGTAAAACCACCATCACGGAAAAACTCCTGCTGATGGGCAAGGCCATTTCTATCGCCGGTACGGTCAAGTCGCGTAAATCCGACCGTCATGCCACATCCGACTGGATGGAAATGGAGAAACAACGCGGTATTTCCATCACCACATCCGTGATGCAGTTTCCGTATCGCGAGCACATGATCAACCTGCTCGACACACCGGGTCACGAAGACTTCTCCGAAGACACCTACCGCACCTTGACAGCCGTTGACTCGGCGCTGATGGTCCTCGACGGCGGTAAAGGCGTCGAGCCACGCACCATTGCGCTGATGGATGTCTGCCGCCTGCGCGACACGCCTATCGTCAGTTTCATCAACAAGCTCGACCGCGACATCCGCGACCCTATCGAGCTGCTTGATGAAATCGAAGCCGTACTCAAGATCAAGGCTGCGCCGATCACCTGGCCGATTGGTTGCTACCGGGACTTCAAGGGTGTCTATCACCTGGCCGACGACTACATCATTGTGTATACAGCAGGTCATGGCCACGAGCGTACGGAAACCAAAATCATCGAGAAGCTCGATTCGGACGAAGCCCGCGCCCATCTGGGTGACGAGTACGACCGCTTTGTCGAGCAACTGGAACTGGTGCAGGGTGCCTGCCACGAGTTCAACCAGCAGGAATTCATCGACGGCCAGCTGACCCCGGTGTTTTTCGGCACCGCGCTGGGCAACTTCGGCGTCGACCATGTACTCGATGCCGTGGTGAACTGGGCTCCCAAGCCACTGGCACGCGTGGCCAACGAGCGCACCGTCGAACCGGCCGAAGAGAAATTCAGCGGTTTCGTGTTCAAGATCCAGGCGAACATGGACCCCAAGCACCGCGACCGTATCGCGTTCATGCGTATCTGTTCTGGCCGTTACGACAAGGGAATGAAAATGCGCCACGTGCGCCTGGGCAAGGACGTGCGGATCGGTGATGCGCTGACGTTCTTCTCGTCGGAGCGTGAGCAACTGGAAGAAGCCTATGCCGGTGACATCATCGGTTTGCACAACCACGGCACCATCCAGATCGGCGACACCTTCACCGAAGGCGAAGCACTGGGCTTCACCGGTATTCCGCACTTCGCACCGGAGTTGTTCCGCCGCGTGCGCCTGAAGGACCCGCTCAAATCCAAGCAACTGCGTCAGGGCCTTCAGCAGCTGGCCGAAGAAGGCGCCACGCAGGTGTTCTTCCCGCAGCGCAGCAACGACATCATCCTCGGCGCCGTCGGTGTGCTGCAGTTCGATGTGGTCGCCAGCCGTCTGAAGGAAGAATACAAGGTCGAGTGCGCCTACGAGCCGATCACCGTGTGGTCTGCCCGCTGGATCGACTGCGCCGACAAGAAGAAGCTCGAAGAGTTTGAGAACAAGGCTGTGGAAAACCTGGCAGTGGACGGCGGCGGTCACCTGACCTACCTCGCCCCTACCCGCGTGAACCTGGCACTGATGGAAGAACGCTGGCCCGACGTGAAATTCCGCGCCACCCGCGAGCATCACTGATAATCCAGACTATCGTGCGACGCAGAGCGTGGGGAACGGCATTCCCACGCTGGAGCGTGAGGGACGATAAGCTTAATGGCGACTATCGTGCGACGCTCTGCGTCGCATGCCGTTCTGGACGCTCTGCGTCCAACCCTTCCTGAACATCCACTGACCTGGATCAACCATTCAGCGCAAAATGAGAATTAATCTCAATAGAGCCTTGCTATTATCCCAATAAGAATTATTCTCATCTGACTTGCACAGGAGATGAGACATGACCTATTTGATCGATGCATGGCTGGACAGGCCCCACCCTTACCTGAGAATTCTCCACCGCGAGACGGGGGAAGTGTGTGCCGTACTGGAAGAGGAAGCGCTGGAGGAGTTACGCGATCAGGGCGATCTGGATGTGTGCAGTTTGAGTTCCAGCGAGCCATTGGTGCTCAAGGAACTGGTGAGAAACCTGTTTCTGTTCTGCTATGCGCGGGCGTTGCGCCCGATGGGTGAGTTGCACTGAGCATGGAGCATCAGCACAACCCCGCCGCTGAACGAATCAGCGCGATTCGTTCAGCGACCCTCTGGATCGACTGGGTCGATTACAGAACGTCGAGCAGTTCCACGTCAAACACCAGCACGCTGTGCGGTGCGATGCTGCCTACGCCCTGAGCGCCGTAAGCCAGCTCGCTCGGTACGTGCAGACGCCATTTGCTGCCAGCGTTCATCAGTTGCAGCGCCTCGGTCCAGCCAGCAATCACGCCGCTGACCGGAAATTCCGCAGGCTCGCCACGATCATAGGAGCTGTCAAAGACGTTACCGTCGATCAGCGTACCGTGATAGTGCACGCGCACCTGATCTTCACGGGTTGGCTTGGCCCCAGCGCCAGCGGTCAGCACTTCGAATTGCAGACCCGAGGCCAGCGTGGTCACGCCTTCGCGCTTGGCATTTTCAGCCAGGTAAGCCTTGCCGGCACCCGCAGCCTGTTCAGCCTTGGCGGCCGCTTCGGCCTGCATGATTTCACGGATGACCTTGAAGCTGGCGGACATCTCTTCCTGACCCACACGGCTTGGCTGACCGCCAAATGCATCACGCAGGCCTGCCACGATGGCTTCCAGGTTGACACCCGGTGGCGGGTTGTCGCGCAACTGATCGCCCAACTGACGGCCAATGCCGTAGCTGACGCGGGTTTCGTCGGTGGACAGATTGACTTCGGACATGACACTGCTCCGCAGAGGGGCACGCAGTCGGTATCGCGCAAAACCTGAACGGCAATCACGCTATACGCTGATGCGCCCCGAACCAAAAGGCCGAGCAGCCTAGCACAATTGCCGCTACAGCCCCTACCGCAGCAGCAATACGCGGCTGGCGATCAGGACCAGGAGGAATGAAACGAGATCGGCAGGCGCATTTCAGAGCGGTCATGGACCGGCATGCCGCACAGCTCGTCATGGACCACACAATGGACCAGGTAAAAAGGCACCACCGGTATGTCCTTGAGCAAATCCCGCGCATGCTCCACCGAGCGAAGATGCAGGGTCTTGCCTGCCGGGTCCTTGAGCATCACCGAAGTGCCATTCATGCGCACATCCAGCAGATAGATGCCGCCTTCGATGGAGATCAGGTTCAGCTCATCGACCCGCCCGGCCTGGGCGTGTTCGATAAATTCCTGATAATTCATGATCGAACCTCCTGCGCAAATGCCTGATGCATCGGAACGGACGTTTTACAACACACAGCGCCGACATGCCAGAAACGATAACGCCCGCCCCTTTCATCGCGCGTCGCCTTAGTGCTTGGTGACCTTGTCCAGATAGCCCATCGCAAACGCGGATATCACGAAGGTCATGTGGATAATCACGTACCACATCAGGTATTCAGGCTTGATGTTGGTGGCATCCATGAATACCCGCAGCAGGTGGATGGAGGAGATTGCCACAATGGAGGCCGCCACTTTCATCTTCAGCGAAGACGAATCCATGGTGCCCAGCCAGTTGAGCTTTTCCTTGTCCTCATCGATGTCCAGCTGCGATACGAAGTTCTCGTAGCCGGAAATCATCACCATCACCAGCAAACCACCCACCAGCGCCATGTCGATCAGCGACAGCAGCACCAGAATCAGATCAGCTTCGGCCAGCGAGAAAATGTTGGGGATGACGTGAAAGATTTCCTGGAAGAATTTCACACACAACGCCAGCAGCCCAAGGGAAAGACCGAAATAGATCGGCGCCAGCAGCCAGCGCGATGCGTACATGGCATTTTCAAAAAAACGTTCCATTGATACTCGCAAGGTGTTTTGAAGGAGCGGGCGAGTATATCAGCGGTAACGCGCTGCTCTGGAGATGCGACAAAATATCGCACAGCGCACATATATGCACTGTCAGGAGACCGGCATGCGTAGCGCAGACTGGCTAGAAAAGCGATGAGCGCTCACACACCATCATGCCACTGTTGATGCGTCGCAGTTCGGCTTGAATATGCAAGGTCCATATCGGTACATCATCGGCGCATTGATAACCATGCAGCGATAGGCTCTCGATAATGCTCGTCAATACCGCCTGCGCCGCTGGCAGGCCGTTGAACGGTCCTTGGGATTTGATCGCAGAGGGCTGTTCTTCAGCCATGCCGGCTGCGAAGAGCACCATCCATTGTCCACCATCGTGGGGAAGAGGCCGAATGACACATTCGATGCGGGTCATCAGCCCCATGCATTCTCGGGTAAGGCAAAGGCTACGCTGCATGATGCGCTCCTGATCAGCAACAGTATTCATCCGTCTGGCAAAGCAGGATGTGCGCCAATCCGATTGGCCACTGCGGTCATGATCAAGATTAGAAGAAAACCGTCCCGCGGGAAATATCCCTGATGAACGGATCGCTGGTGAACGCAATACCGGGCGGCGTCAGCACCGCCCGGCTAGCGCCGTTGTCAGACCTTCAGTTCAGGTTGTAACTGGGCTGGCTCCTTCTCCAGCTCTTCCTTGAGGTCTTCGTCGCTGAGCATTTCCGCGATGTCGCGCAAGCGCTCGACCACACGTGCATTCACGCTGCCTTCCGGAAACTCGCCATTCTCGTCAGGCGCACCGGCAGGCTCGCCGACCAGCAGGCTCAAGGCCTCATCGGCCTGACGTACCGCATAGATATGGAATTGCCCGTCACGCACGGCCTGTACCACACGCTCATCCAGCATCAGCGTGGTGACGTTGGCGTGCGGAATGATAGCGCCCTGCTCGCCCGTCAGCCCACGAGCCTCACAAAGACGGAAGAAGCCTTCGATTTTCTCGTTGACCCCGCCCACCGCCTGCACTTCGCCGAACTGGTTGATGGAACCGGTGATTGCGAAGCACTGCTTGAGCGGTGTGCGCGACAACGCTGAAATCAGCGTACAGGCCTCGCCCAGCGACGCACTGTCGCCGTCCACGTAACCGTAGGATTGCTCAAGCGCAATACTGGCTGATATCGCCAGCGGGAATTCCTGAGCGTAACGGCTACCCAGGTAACCGGTGAGAATCATCACGCCCTTGGAGTGGATCGGCTGGCCAAGATTGACCTCGCGCTCGATGTCGACAATCCCGCTGCCACCCGGATAGACCGTGGCGGAAATACGCGCAGGCACGCCAAACGCCGAATCACCGACTTCCAGAACCGTCAAGCCGTTGCATTTGCCGACCGCGGCACCGTCAGTGTCGATGAGGATCACACCCGCCATCATGTCATCGAGAATCCGCGCGGAAACCCGCCCAGTGCGCGTGGCCTTGGCCTTCAACGCTCGCTCGATATGCCCGGCGTCGGTCTTGTCGTCACTGGCCAGCTGGCGGATGAAGTCTGCCTCGCTGACCAACTGGAACAGATCGCCGATACGCGCCGACAAACGCCCCTGGTGTTCAGCCAGTCGAGCGCTGTAGGTTGCCAGTCGCGCCACCGCATCGGCGGTCAAAGGTGCCATGCCCTCTTCTGACGTTCGGGTTTTCAGCAACTGAGCGAATTGCTCGAGCGTTTCATCGACCATCGGAATTTCTTCGTCGAAATCGACCAGTACCCGAAACATTTCCTGAAAGTCAGGATCGAGGTCTTGCAGGGTGTAATACAGCGAGCGCGAACCAATGATGATGATCTTGACGTTCCACGGAATAACCTGCGGCGTCAGGCTCACGGTTGCCACGCGCCCCAGCTCGCCCAGCGGTGATTCCATCTTCAGCTTGCGCGACTGCAAGGTGCGCTTCAGCGCGTCCCAGACGAACGGCTCGCCGAGCATTTTTTCGGCTTCCAGAATCAGAAAGCCGCCATTGGCGCGATGCAGCGCACCGGGCCGCAACTGGCGATACGTGGTGTACAGCGCGCCCTGATCAGTGCTGTATTCAATACGCCCGAACAGGTTGTCATACGTAGGATGCTGCTCGAAAACCACCGGCGCGCCGCCGTCGCGGGTATTGCCGACCACCAGGCTCGGGCTGTACTGCTCTTCCAGTAACTTGCGTGCCTGAGCGTCGGTCTTGGCATCGTCGACCAGTTGCTCGACCAAGGTCTTGAGCAGGTACACCTGCATCGCTTGAAGGTACGCACAGACCGCAGCGTTCTCGGCGTATTTTTCCGAGAGCGGTGCCAACAGTGGCTGCAAGGTCAGCGTGATGGTTTCTTCGTTCAACTGACGAAGCTGGTTGTTCGACTCACGCTTCCACTGCGGCAGGCTGGCCAGCTCTTCGTTGAGGCGTTCCTCAAGGGCGGAGATATCTTCGTGAAAACGCTCCCGATCAGCCTCGGGCAACTGCGAAAACTCGGCCTCGTCCAGCGCCTTGCCATCGGCCATCGGCGTGAAGGCGATGTTGGAGCTGTCGCGATACAGCGCGATGTCCTTTTCCAGCGACAGGCGCTCGATCACATCCAGTGCGCGGTCGTAGCGCTGATTGAACGCACGGTCGATCGAGCTTTTCTTCTGCTGATAGGACGGGTGCTCGAAAACCGCCGGAAAGGTCACCAACAGGTTATCGATCAGGCCACCGATGTCGGCCGTGAATTCATGCGCAGTGCCCGGTGGCAGTTCCAGCGCCTTGGGCTCGCGGGGCTCATCGAAATTATTGACGTAAACCCAGTCCGAAGGCGTCTTCATCCGCTTGCCTTCAGCCTTGAGGTAGCGTTTGACGAACGAAAAGCGGCCAGTGCCGGGTTCACCCATGACAAATACGTTGTAACCGGGGCGCGGCATGGCAACGCCGAACTGCAAGGCCTCTACGGCACGCTCCTGGCCTAGTACACCGCGAAAGGGTTCAAGCTCGTTAGTGGTCGCAAAGCTGAACTGCTCAGCGGAAAACGGACGGGTCAGCGCATGTGGCGCCAGGCGTAGGTTGGCTGCGACAGAATCGGGCATCAGTAATCCTTACATCAGGCGGGGCAGATGTCGGCATTCTGGCGCTCGCCGTACAAGACTTGCAAGGCAGGAAAAACCGAAAGGCGGCTACAGGCTCAAAGCAATTGCCCGCGGCCCGGAAAATTTCTATTTTCGGCAATAATCTGTAATAGCTCACGGAACCCTTGGAACCCGCCTAAGCTCCAAACTGCACAGGTGGTTGCTGGTTGGCCGTCTGTCTTGATGTGACTACTCAAGAAACTCGACCCTTGGCTGAACTAAAAAGAGAAAAAGCTATGAAACGGATTCTTCTTGGAACGCTCTTCGCCGCTGTATCCATCAACGCTATGGCTCAAGCGCCAGGCGGTCCGGACTGCGGCTGGGGCAACATGCTGTTTGAAGGTCAACGCGGCACTCCAGCTCACTTCCTGGCCTCAACCACCAACGGCACCTCGGGTAACGCCACCTTCGGCATGACCTCCGGTACCAACGGCTGCTCGACCAACGGCGCACTGACTTACGGCGGTAAATCCTGGCTTGCCATGAACGGCATGATGGATGAACTTTCCAAGGACATGGCGATGGGTCAGGGCGAAGCACTGACTACCTACGCTGTGGTATTGGGCGTTGCACCAGAAGATCGTGAGCACTTCGCTGCGGTCACTCACGAGCACTTCTCGCAAATCTTCAGCAAGGCCGACGCCACCGCTGAAGACGTTCACACCAACACCGTCAACGTTCTGAAAAACGATCCGACTCTGGCCAAGTACGCTACCCAGGCTTAAAGTCGTTCGCCCGCCTTTTCATCGCAAAAGGCGGGATCACCTTTCCTGACTTCTCTTGACTAGTTGCCCTCTATGCTCAAACGTCTTGTCTCGCTGGCGCTGTTTGTCTGTGCCCCCTTGTCTGCGGCACCTCATGCTACCGCTGACCGTTTGCAGCAATTGGCCAATGAGCCGTTCTGGATTTCACTGGGTCACTACGAGGCAGGCAAGCTCGGCGGTTGGCGCAGCTATGTGACAGACCCGAAATTCTTTCTCGCTGCGGACGGTGCACACGACCCGAAGGCGGAATTGAGCGCGACACTTGACGCCATATACGCCCCCGTAACCAACGAACAGACCCACGCCCAGTGTATATACCCAGCACGCACCCGCTGGCTGCGCGACCAGTTGCAACTGACTGACCTGCCGACGCCGGACTGCAAAGAGTTCAAGGCTTGGTACAAGGATGTGGCACCGGACAGCACCGTACTGATTTTTCCGGCCGCGTACCTCAATAGCCCCTCGTCGATGTTCGGCCACACGTTACTGCGCATCGATCCGGCCAGCGCGAAAACCAACAACACCACGTTACTCAGCTATGCGATCAACTTCGGTGCCTACATTGAAGGCATGGACAACAGCATTCTGTATGCCTGGAAAGGCTTGGCTGGCGGCTACCCTGGATTGTTTGCGCTGGTGCCCTATCAGGAAAAGCTCTCGGAATACCGCAGCCTGGAAAACCGTGACCTGTGGGAATACCGTCTGAACCTTACCCCGGAAGAAACCGGGCGCATGGTTGAACATGTCTGGGAATTGAAACAGATTCGCTTCAGCTATTTCTTCTTCGACGAAAACTGCTCGTACCGTCTGCTGGAATTGCTGCAGGTCGCACGACCCGGGCTGAATCTCACCGAGCAATTCGGCCTGACTGCGATCCCGACCGATACGGTCAAGGCGATCAAAGCCGCAGGGCTGGTTGAAAAGATCGACTATCGCCCTTCTCGCGAGCGGGAATTGCTGAGCCGCGCCGAGCCCCTTGATGCCGACGAACAACAGTGGGTGCTGAAAGTCAGCGCCGATCAGAAACAACTGCAAAACAGCGAGTACCTCGCCCAGCCGAAAGAACGACGCGCGTTGATTCAGGACGCGGCCTACCGTCTGGAGCGCTACCGCGCCAACGGGCTTGAACGCGACACGCAGCGCTCGCAACGCAGTTTCGAGTTGCTGCAGGCGATCAATCAGAACCCGCCGCCACAGCTGGACATCCCGCGCCCCGGCCTGCCGGAAGAAGGCCACGAATCACGTACCTGGCAACTGGGTGCGGGCACACGCGGTGACAAAGCGTTCGCCGAATATGGCCTGCGCATGGCCTATCACGACCTGAACGACAACGCTTACGGCTTTCCGCTGGGTGCGCAGATCGAGATTCTTCAGCTCAAGGTGCGCCAATACGAAGGTAACGACTGGCAAGTTCAGCAGTTGGACCTGGCCACCATTCGCTCCCTGACCCCGCGTACCGAGCTGCTGAAACCCTGGTCATGGCAAGTCACCGGCGGGCTGGAACGGGTACTTGGCAAACATGGCGATGAAAACCTTGTCAGCCACGTCAACGGTGGTGGTGGCGGTACCTGGCAATTGGGCGACGAAGTGCTGGGCTTTGCGCTGGGCACCGTGCGCGTCGAGCACAACAACGACTTCGCCGAATTCATCTCTCCCGCTGCTGGTTTCAACACTGGCTTACTGTGGCGCAACCCGCTGGGCAACCTGAGCCTGGAAGCCAAGGGCGACTACTTCACCAACGGCGAAGTACGCCGCAGCGTCAGCCTCAATCAGCAGTGGGAGCTGTCGCGCAACCTCGGCCTGCGCCTGAGTGCCCAACGCGAGTTCAGCCAGATGAGCTCGCCGCAGAACGAAGTGATGCTTGAGGTGAAATGGTATCACTACTGACAGGATGAGTGCAAAAACTGCGGGCGGCGCTGGCTCAAAATAAAGGCACGCTGCCATCACTTATTCCCTACATCGCTTTTACAAATAACTCACAAATTACCTTCTAGACTCCTCTCATAAGTAGAGGGAACCACCATGAAGCGGTATTGGGTGTTGTTGTCGCTGGCCATCGTGCTGGCAGGTTGTCAGTCCACCCGTGACCAGATGTTGGCCGAGGGTTATCCGCCGGGTTTTGCAGACGGTTATCAGGATGGTTGCAGCAGTGGCAGGGACGCAGCAGGTGCCAGCACCGGTCAATTCAGAAAAAACGTACCCCGCTATCTGAAGGACAAGCTCTACGCCCAAGGCTGGACTGACGGTTTTCGCCAGTGTCAGGCCTCGCAGGATAACCGCGACCGACTCGACCCCGGCCAGGTCTTCAACGATCGTGATCGTGCCTGGGAGCGGGAAAAGACCCGCAGTGCAGCCAAGGCCTATCGCCCAAACTGACGCACGCGGGAAGATCGACGAAACCAATGATGCCCTCTTGTGGCCCAAAGCTCATTAGGGAGGACACCTCATGAGCCGCGCATTTGTAAACGAAGACAACGCTGCCGCCGATGCCGAGCAACCGGTAGAGCGGCTGGTCAGCGCACAGACCAATTACGTCACCGCCGAGGGCCTGAAGTTGCTCAAGAAGCACGTCAGCAGCCTGCAGGCGCAGCACAGTGCGCAAACTGCATTGGGAGACGCCGCCGATAAACAGCGCCAGGCTGACCTTGAACGCGACCTGCGTTACTACACCCAGCGCCTGCAAAGTGCGCAGGTTGTAACGACGGCCGTGTCGACCGAAAAGGTACAAATTGGCAGTTGGGTCACGTTCGCGGATGAAGAAGACAACCGCCAGCGCGTGCATCTGGTCGGGGAGGATCAGGCGGATGCCGCCAAAGGGCTGATCAACTGGGGCTCGCCACTGGGACGTGCATTGATCGGTGCGCAGAAAGGCGATGAAGTGGTGTGGGAGCGGCCGGCGGGAAATCAGTCGATTGAAATACTGCTGATCGAGCCGGATGCTTAAAGCGTGCTGATGAACAATAACGGCAGCGCCGTTCCCGATCAGGAACGGCGCGTGCCTAAACGCTGATCAGGCCAGCTTCTTGTGACGCACACGATGCGGCTGGGCAGCGGCTTCGCCCAGACGTTTCTTGCGATCCGCTTCATACTCGGTGTAGTTACCCTCGAAGAAGATCGCTTGCGAATCGTCTTCGTACGCCAGGATATGCGTCGCCACACGGTCAAGGAACCACCGATCGTGGGAGATCACAATGGCGGCACCCGGGAAGTCCAGCAGCGCTTCCTCCAGCGAACGAAGGGTTTCAACGTCAAGGTCGTTTGACGGTTCGTCGAGCAGCAGCACGTTGCCGCCCTCTTTCAGGGTCAGCGCCAGATGCAGACGGCCACGCTCACCACCGGACAGGTCCTTGACGAACTTCTGCTGATCGCCACCCTTGAAGTTGAAGCGGCCAACGTAGGTGCGCGACGGGATCTCATAGTTGCCGATACGGATCACATCGGAACCATCGGACACCGCCTGAAACACCGATTTGCTGCCGTCCAGGTCATCACGGCTCTGGTCCACGCAGGCCAGCTGTACGGTTTCACCGACTTCGATGCTGCCCGAATCCGGCTGTTCCTTGCCCATCAGCATACGGAACAGGGTCGATTTACCGGCACCGTTACCACCGATCACGCCAACGATGGCGCCTTTAGGCATGGAGAACGACAGGTTGTCGATCAACACACGGTCGCCGTAGCCCTTGGTAACGTTCTTGAACTCGATGACCTTGTCGCCCAGACGCGGACCGGCCGGGATATAGATCTCGTTGGTCTCGCTGCGCTTCTGGAATTCCTGCGACTGCATTTCTTCGAAGCGTTGCAGACGCGCCTTGGATTTGGACTGACGCGCCTTGGCGCCCTTGCGGACCCATTCCAGCTCGTCTTTCATGGCCTTTTCGTGGGCGGTCTGTTGCTTGGACTCCTGAGCCAGACGGTCGGACTTGGCTTCAAGCCAGCCGGAATAATTACCCTCGTAAGGAATACCCGCACCGCGGTCGAGTTCCAGAATCCAGCCGGCTACGTTATCCAGGAAGTAACGGTCGTGCGTGATCGCAACCACGGTGCCCGGGAAGTCGTGCAGGAAATGCTCCAGCCAGGCGACAGAGTCGGCATCCAGGTGGTTGGTCGGTTCGTCGAGCAGCAGCATGTCTGGTGCCGAGAGCAACAGGCGGCACAGCGCAACACGGCGTTTTTCACCACCCGACAGGACCGAAACCTTCGCATCCCAGGCGGGCAGACGCAGTGCGTCGGCGGCTACTTCCAGCTGGCGTTCCAGGTTATGACCGTCGCTGGCCTGCAGGATCGCTTCAAGCTTGGCCTGCTCGGCTGCCAGCTTGTCGAAATCAGCGTCCGGCTCGGCATATTCGGCGTAAACCTGATCAAGACGCGCCTGGGCGTCCTTGATGACGCTGACCGCCTCTTCAACCACTTCACGGACCGTCTTGTTCGGGTCAAGTTGTGGCTCTTGCGGCAGATAACCCACATTAAGCTCGGGCATCGGACGTGCTTCGCCGTCAAACTCGGTGTCGACGCCAGCCATGATTTTCAACAGCGTGGACTTGCCCGAACCGTTGAGACCCAACACGCCGATCTTGGCGCCGGGGAAGAAAGACAGAGAGATGTTTTTCAGGATTTCACGCTTCGGCGGCACAACTTTGCTCAGCCGATGCATGGTGTAGACGTAAGAGCCTGTTTTGCCTGCTTTTGAACCGCCCCGGGTTTCTCGGAGACCCTTTTGTTTGAGTCATGCCACCTGGGCAGACTCGGTGAGTTGCTGATAATAGATTGCTTCTGCTTCGACCGGTGGAATATGACCGATTGGCTCCAGCAGGCGGCGGTGATTGAACCAGTCCACCCATTTCAGGGTTTCCAGCTCCACCGCCCCCCGTGTGGGCCAAGAGCGTCGATGAATCACTTCAGCCTTGTAAAGACCATTGATGGTCTCAGCCAAAGCATTGTCGTAAGAGTCACCGACACTCCCGACCGATGGCTCAATACCGGCTTCGACAAGACGCTCGGTATAGCGAATGGACACGTACTGCACGCCACGGTCACTGTGGTGAATGAGTCCACCCTGCTTGACTGGGCGACGGGCGTAAAGGGCTTGCTCCAGTGCATCGAGTACAAAATCGGTACGCGCTGAACTGGACACCTTCCAACCGACGATGAATCGGGCAAAGACATCAATGATGAAGGCCACGTAAACAAAACCCTGCCAGGTACTGACGTAGGTAAAGTCCGATACCCATAGGGCGTTCGGGCACTCAGCCACAAACTGACGGTTGACATGATCCTGCGGGCACGGCCTGGCTTGGTCGCTGACCGTCGTCTTGACGGGCTTGCCGCGTACCACGCCTTGCAGGCCCAGCTCTCCCATCAGACGTTGCACCGTACAGCGGGCGACTTGCAGTCCGTCACGCAGCAATTGTCGCCAGACCTTGCGCACGCCATATACCTGGAAGTGCTCATCCCAGACTCGCTGGATGTGCTCACCCAGTTCCTGGTCACGCTGCGCACGCGCTGACTGCTGGCTGGGGTCAGCCTGCTGAGCAGCGTACCGGTAGTACGTCGACGGGGCGATTGGCAACACCTTGCAAATCGGCTCGACCCCGTAAGACTGGCGGTTTTCATCAATAAACGTCTTCATCGTTTGAATGGGCGGTCGAGCTCCGCCTGGGCAAAATAGGCTGAGGCCTTACGCAAGATCTCGTTAGCTTGACGCAACTGACGGTTCTCACGCTCCAAGAGCTTGACTCGCTCACGTTCGACTGTGCTCAGCCCATCACGCTGGCCGCTGTTGCGCTCAGATTGGCGAACCCACAGCCGTAATGTCTCGGGCGTGCAGCCGATCTTGGGGGCAATGGCACTGATGGTGGCCCACTGCGACTCGTACTCAGGAAGGTGTTCGAAAACCATCCTGATGGCCCGCTCACGGACCTCTGGGGAATACTTCGGTAGTTTTTTCATCGCTCCATCCTCTCAAAGGTTGGAGTCTCCGAGAAACCCGGGGCGGTTCAAATGTCCTCACGCTCATCGATGAACTTAGAGTCCGATTGGATGAGACCGATAAGCTGCTCTCGATTCATTGTGAGTTTGCCGGGCACTTGCTGCGTCATGCGGGCAATCAAGCTCATGATGTAGTCGTAGTCGATAACGGCGGACGCAAACAGCACAAACTCGAAATCGAGCTGCTGCACCTCTGGTGGGATCTGGTCGCCTGACTTGTCCTGCTGTTCCTTCAATCGTTTGGCAGTTTCCAGGTATACGCCTTTGAACCCCTGCATTTTGTCGGGCGGTAAGACCTGGGCGATCTCCTGTTTTTGCTCTTCGCTTAGGTCAGTGTACTGATCAAGCTGGGTCTTTAGGCGCTGCAATTCCTTAAAAAGGTTGACGAATTGGCTACGTGCAGCATCGCCTTTGAGGTTGACCACTTCCTCCGGTGCGTGGGATAGGCCCTGCGATTGCATGAAGTCGGCCAGCTTTTGGTTGGCGTCTTGTAAGCTTTCGATGACCTTAGGGAATCTCCGAACAAGTCCCGGTTATGCGAAAATCGCCTGACCACCTGATCCGAGCCTCCCATGAGCCAGATGAGCTTTTCCGATTTCGAATATGCCAGCAAGCGCAAGCAGACACGCCGCGAACGCTTCCTCGCCGAGATGGATCAGGTCGTCCCCTGGACAGGTCTGCTGGGCCTGATCGAACCGTTCTACCCCAAGGCCGGCGGTGGCAGAAAACCTTATCCGCTGGAAACCATGCTGCGCATTCACCTGCTGCAGAACTGGTTCTCCCTGAGTGATCCGGCCATGGAAGAAGCGCTCTACGAAATCACCCCCATGCGCCAGTTTGCACGCCTGACGTTGAGTGCGCCGATACCGGAAGACACCACGATCATGAACTTCCGGCACCTGCTGGAGAAACATCAACTGGCTCCTGCAATCCTCGCGGTCATCAACGGTTATTTGCAGGAAAAAGGCCTGTCGCTGCGCCAGGGCACCATCGTCGATGCCACCATTATTCATGCCCCAAGCTCGACCAAGAACAAAGACGGCGAGCGTGATCCCGAGATGCATCAGACAAAGAAGGGTAACCAGTATTTCTTCGGTATGAAGGCCCACATCGGCGCTGACGTTGAGTCTGGACTGGTTCATCACGTCCATGGCACTGCGGCCAATGTGGCCGATGTCACTCAAGTCGCCGAACTGCTCCACGGGGAAGAAAACGCGGTCTATGCGGACGCTGGCTACACCGGTGTCGAGAAGCGTGAAGAGCACGAAAATCGTAACGTGATCTGGCAAATCGCGGCGCGGCGCAGCACGTATTCCAAGCTGAACAAACGCAGCCTGTTGTACAAAGCCAAGCGCAAGATCGAGTACTGCAAAGCGCAGACACGCGCCAAGGTCGAGCATCCGTTTCGGGTCATCAAGCGCCAGTTTGGTTACGTGAAAGTACGCTTTCGTGGGCTGATGAAAAACACGGCCCAACTGACCACGCTGTTCGCCCTGTCGAACCTGTGGATGGCTCGAAAGCGACTAATGGGTTTGGGTGAGTTGCGCGCTTAACACGGAAAACCGAGCGAAAAACGCGCTCGACTCACACTGCATCAGACCGTTTTCAGAAAAATAGCGCTATGTGCCTGGCAAATTACGGCTTGCCACCGCTGCGCGGCAAGTTGATCGGAGCATCCTTAGGCGCCGGATCTACCAGCCAAATCTCGCGCGGGTTGTCGATCTTCTCACCTGAGAACATCGCGATGGCTTGGTTCACCGGATCTTGCTGCTGGCGGAAGTCGAGGATGTTGCCGTAGGGCTTGCTGTCATTTAATACGCGATTAGTGCGTGAGAAGGCTTGGATCAGTCCGTGGTACTTGAGGTTCTTGTCCACATACAAGCTGTTCAGGTATTTGGAGTCAAACCCGGTGAGCAGCATATCCACAACAAGAGTGATATCGATCTTCTGGTTGTGGGGAAGATCGGCGTTAGTGTATTGCTGATCTTTGATACGCTTTTGCACATCCTGATAATACAGGTCGAACTCACCGATGCGGTGGTTAGTGCCGAAGAGCATGTTGTAGTCATCAATGATAACCTTGAGCGCCGCCTTTTTACCTTCCGGGTCTTGCTGGTTGTCGACTTTTTCCTGCGCCAAATCTTCCTGCAGTTGCTTGACGTCGGCGGCATTTTTCTGGCTTGGGCTGTCGCCGTCCTTGGACAACGCTTGCGCTGGCGGCGAGAATACGCAGGCGATGTTCAGTGGCACGAAGGAATCGTCCTCTTCCTGTTTCTGGGCTTGGAGGGTCTTGAATGCTTCGAAGTATTCGATGGCGTCGTTGATGTTGGCCGTGGCTAATAGAGCGTTGAACTTGCGCCCATTTGTGGCCGCGTCGTGCTTGGCAAGGATGGTTTCAATGACTTTTGACTTGGGTAGACCTTCGCCCGGCTTGGGCGGGTTCTTGCCCTCAGGCTTGAAATAATCAATGTGAAACTTGAGGACGTTCCGGTCGTCGATGGCGTGGGTGATGGTGTACTGATGCAGGCAGCGCTCGAACAGGTCGTCTGTTGTACGAAGGCTGGCCTGTTGACCCTCGATTTGCTGGTAGCTGGCGTTCTTATCAAAGATGGGCGTTCCCGTGAAGCCAAATAGTTGGGCCTTAGGGAAGAATTCCTTGATCGACTTGTGGTTCTCGCCAAACTGTGAGCGGTGGCATTCGTCGAAGATGAACGCTACACGTTGTTCGCGTAGCGGTTCTAAGCGCTGCTTGTAAGTCTCTTTTCCCTGTTTTTCTTTTTGCCTATTGCGCTTGCTATTTTCATCCAGAGCGAGCCCCAGCTTCTGAATGGTGGTGACTATCACCTTATCGGCGTAATCGTCAGATATTAGGCGACGCACCAACGATTCAGTGTTGGTGTTCTCTTCGACGCAGCCTTCCTGGAAACGGTTGAACTCCTCGCGAGTTTGACGATCTAGGTCTTTGCGATCCACCACGAAAACGCATTTGTCGATGTCCGGGTTGTCCTTCAATAGAGTGGCTGCTTTGAACGAGGTAAGCGTCTTACCACTCCCGGTGGTGTGCCAGATGTAGCCATTGCCGCAGTTCTGGTTAATGCAGTCCACAATAGCCTTGACGGCGTAAATTTGGTAAGGCCGCATCATCAACAGCTTCTGCTCACTGGCCACCAACACCATGTAACGGCTGACCATTTGGCCCAAGATACACTTGGCCAAGAACTTCTCAGCAAAGTGGTCCAGTTGCGTGATTTTTTTGTTGTTATCGCTGGCGAACTGGTAAACGGGCAAGAAGCGCTCGTCAGCGTTGAAGCTGAAGTGACGCGCATTGTTGTTGGCGAAGTACCAGGTGTCAGTGCGATTGCTGACAATGAACAGCTGAATGAAGCACAGCAGCGTCTTACCATAGCCGTTGCCAAGGTCGCTCTTGTAACTTACGATCTGCTGCATAGCCCGCCGCGGGCTAACGGCTAAGGTTTTCAGCTCGATTTGCACCACGGGCACACCGTTGATAAGCAGGATCACGTCATAACGATGATGGCTGTTATCGGTGTTCATCCGCAACTGGTTGACTACCTCGAAGTCGTTCTTACACCAATCGCGAATGTTGACGAGGGTGTAGTTTAGCGGCGTGCCATCGTCGCGTTCGAAGCTGTTGATGTTTCGCAGCGTCTGGGCGGCGCCGTAGACGTCGGGCGTGATGACGCTGTCGAGCAGGCGCTGAAACTCGCTGTCGGTCAAATGCACCCGGTTGAGTGTTTCGAACTTTTCTCGGAAGTTTTTTTCAAGCGCAGAGCGGTCACGTATGTCGGGACGTAGTGTGTACTTGAGATCGGCCAGCTTGACGATTAAATCCTGCTCGATCTGGTTCTCAGTGGCGCTCATGCATTATTCCTATCATCAATGTCATGGGGTCTTGCATTTTTGATAGGGCTGTTACTTCGGTAGCAACTGCCATCTCAATCGACTTCCTTGCGTCTATCATCCACGGGGCGCTCTAGCCTTACCTCATGTTCCTTCGCGTAATCCAATACAAGAATTTCGATCATGGAAGCAACCGAGCGTCTCTCACGCTCAGCAGCCATTCGTAGCAGTTGCTTGATCTCGGCAGAGGTTCGTATAGAAAGTGTTTCGTCTTTCAGGCGTGACATGGTGGCGCCCCTGAGAATGATGTAACGCAAATGTACTGCGTTTTACAGTGCCTGACTAGTGATAACCTGCGCCTCCGAGGTTCAGGAGACCGAATTCGTTTCTCGACACCGGGAGGTGTTGCCACGTATTGGATGCGGATATCACGTCGTTTTTTGATGAGATCGACCATGAATGGATGCTTATGTTTCTGTGACACCGAATTGCAGATCGGCGCCTGCTTGGACTTATCTGCAAATGGCTTCAGGCGGGAATAATGGAGGAAGGCCGTAGGGTGGCTGCGGCCATGAGTCTAACCTAGACGTCCGTCATCACTTCACCTGCACCGCTAGAATTTTCTCTATAGCGTCGCGGGCTTGTGGATGCCCTGAGAAGTAATGAGCCTCTTCTATAAGAAGAATTTTATTTGCTGCTTCATCACAGGACATCTGCGGGCGGTACCTGGCAAGAAGTGATCAAAGGAAGACTTCGAAAAAGTTAAGTTTTGATGCCTAAATTTGACCCAAAATCAGCAAAAGCTAACGAAAAGCTCTGCCCTGACACAGGATTGAGAGGAAAAACATACTGTATAGGCTGGAAACCCAGTAACCATGAGGGCTCAACTGCAAATCGCAAAACATGACTAAAAACTAATAAGGTAGATAGCTCTATTGAGCCATGAAATGAAAACCTAGCGTCTGTGATGAGGACCGATTTAGAACGCGAGCTTAAAGCTCCGGCCGGAAAAAAGCTTTTATTTGTCCGCAAGACTTGCCGCGAGACCGTTCCGAGCCTTGAATGAACCCAGGCAGAAACAGATCGGGGCCGTGCTGACACATATAAAGCCTGGTCGATATTGCAAAAAGTGGAGTCACTCATGCAGGAGTCGGTGGATACCACGCGTTGCGCAAAGCTACCCGAATGCAGCGTGCAGGGCAAACGATCCGGCCCAATGGGGCTGGCACTCTGCCACAAGTAAAGGCATGCTAGCCGCCCTCTTTGGGCGGCCCGCTCATTTTACATAAAGCATCGCTGCTTCAGTCCAGCAGTCAGGAACAACGATTTGCCCACTTCAACGCCTCTGCCGTCATCCAGTGTCGCTACAGACAGTGCGACCAGGCCTTTGCGCGGCTCAGTGAAAGGTATATTGGCCGCGCTGGTGTTGGTGGTGCTTGCACTGCTGTTCTGGCAATTGATCGAGCAGTTTCATCAGACTCAGGAACGCCAGCGTCAGCGCAGCCTGGAGTACAGCATCCAGCTTTCCGACCGGATGAGTCTGAACATGGCACTCAAGGCGCAAATCGCCATGAACCTGCTGGACGAGGCGCAATCCTCCGGAGACCGGCTGGAGCAGCCGACGGCACTGGCAAGCCTCCGTACTGCCCTGCCCGCGCTGCGCAGCGCCGCGCGGCTGAACCCGACGGGTGACATTGTCGGTGACAGCGCCGAGGCATCCCGCGACGGAGAGTTTCTCCGACAGGCCATGAAAAAGGCCCAAGGCCACCCCTATTTCTACACCGTCACCGAAGACGTCAAACAGATTTATATACTGATTCGCCAAGGCGGTGGCGTTAGCGGCGATTACTGGGCGCTACGCATGGCACCCGACGCCTTGAAGGACCTGGCAAGCCAGCCAACTCAGGACTTTCAACATATCTGGCGCCTGGAGCAACGCAAGACCCAGCGGGTTCTCCTCCGTGAACCGGCGCCCTCCAACGAGGCGGACAGCGGTCTTTCCGATACCGTTCTGCTTCAGCCACTGAGTAACAGCGACTGGCAACTGCGTGGCCTGTTCGATACCTACAAGGCCCGCAGCGAGCTGCTTGCGCCTCTGATCGGCAAGTGTCTGATCGGCCTGCTGCTGTCGATCCTGCCATTGATCGCGCTGATGAGCCTGCGCAAACGCCAGCGCCAGATGCTGCAAAGCCGCCGCCGCTATCGCGATATCTTCGAGGGTGCGGGCGTTGCGATCTGCGTCATGGACATGTCGGGTCTGCAAGAGCAACTGGAAGCACTCGAAGTCAGAACGGACGAAGACTTCGAACTTCTGCTCAAAAGCCAGCCAGCCTCGCTGAAAAGACTGTTGCAGCAGTTGCGAATCAACGAACTCAACGAAGTTGCTCTGGGCCTGCTGGAAATCGAACACAGTGAACAGGCGTGGCAGCCGTTGATCGAGGGCGAATCGCGCTCGCGCCCCGGCATCGGCGTTCAGGTTATTCAGGCTGTTCTCGCCGGGCTGCCCAGGCTGGAACTGGAAATATGCCTGACACGCGCGAGCGGCCAGGACCAGCATCTATGGCTGGTCATGCGCCTGCCCGAGTCACGTAGCGACTTCGATGCCGTTATTCTCAGCATCGGCGATATCACCAGCCGCAAACAGATCGAGCTGTCCTTGCTGGACCGCGAGAGCTTTTGGTCCGACGTGGTGCGAACCGTGCCGGACCACCTGTACGTTCAGGACGTACTCAGCCAGCGAGTGATCTACAGCAACCACCATTTCGGCTACACGCTGGGCTACAGCAAATCCGAGCTGCGCGCCATGGGCGAGTTCTTCTGGGAAATCCTGCTGCACCCTGACGACGCCAGAAGCTATCAGGACATGCGCCTGCGCCAGCGCCATCACGGCCATAACGAGTTACTGCAATGCGTGCTGCGCTTTCGGGATCGCGAGAACAACTGGCGCTGCTTCGATGTGCGCGAACAGGCGCTGGCCTGGGACGCAGAAAACCTGGTCACCCGCATCATCGGCATCGCCAAGGACATTACCGAGCAGGTCGCGTCCAGCCAGTCGCTGCGTGACAGCGAACAGCGTTACCGGATGCTCGCTGAAAGCATCAGCGATGTGATCTTTTCCACGGATGGCCAGTTGGCAGTCAATTACGTCAGCCCCTCGGTGGAACGCGCACTGGGATACAGCGCCGAGTGGATTCTCCAGAACGGCTGGTCCGCCGTCATTGCCAACCCTCAACAAGTGATCGGTTTCGATGCGCTCATCAGCCGCATCGGCAAGGTGCTGCACAAACCTCAGGAACTCGCCAGATTGCGCGAAGAAGTGACGACCAGAATGTTTCTGTTCGACTGCCTGCGTGCAGACGGTCGCAAGATCCCGGTGGAATTGCGGGTGGTTCTGGTGTGGGACGAAAACGGCAATTTCGAGGGCATCTTCGGGGTCGGCCGGGACATCAGCCAGCAGCGTCGGGCAGAAAAAGACCTGCGCATGGCCGCCACCGTATTTGAACACTCGACATCGGCGATCCTCATTACCGACCCTGCCGGCTACATCGTTCAGGCCAACGAGGCGTTCACCCGCGTCAGCGGCTATGAAGTTGCCCAGGTGCTCGACCAGCTACCGGGCATGCTCACGGTGGAATCGGAACAGGAAAACCACCTGCGCTACATCCTCAAACAATTGAACGGCCAAGGCACCTGGGAAGGTGAAATCAGGCTCAAGCGCCGTAACGGCGAACACTACCCGGCCTGGGTCGGCATTACCGCAGTGCTCGACGATGAAGGCGATCTGGCGAGTTATGTGTGCTTTTTCAGCGATATCAGCGAGCGCAAGGCCAGTGAAGACCGTATCCACCGTCTGGCCTACTACGACGCCCTGACTCACCTGCCCAATCGCACCCTGTTTCAGGACCGCCTGCATTCGGCGCTGCAACACGCCGAGCGCCAACAGGCCTGGGTGGTGCTGATGTTTCTCGACCTGGACCGCTTCAAACCGATCAATGACTCTCTGGGCCATGC
The DNA here is from genome assembly GCF_058129925.1 of Pseudomonas sp. Pme6b. Lineage (NCBI taxonomy): Bacteria > Pseudomonadati > Pseudomonadota > Gammaproteobacteria > Pseudomonadales > Pseudomonadaceae > Pseudomonas > Pseudomonas sp. Pme6b. The sequence continues at coordinate 1,232,348 of NZ_CM176704.1, read as the reverse complement.
CGCTGGCGACCGGATGCTTCAGGAAATGGCCACGCGGCTACTCGCCTGCGTGTCTTCCGATGACACCGTGGCGCGTATGGGCGGGGATGAGTTCACCCTGTTGCTGCAGCCGGACACCTCGCGCGAAGCCGCACTGACTCGCGCCATTCACGTGGCCGAGCGGATTCTGACCAGTCTGGTTACGCCGTTTGTGCTTGAAGGCCGCGAGTTCTTTGTCACTGCCAGCATCGGCATCGCACTCAGTCCGCAGGACGGCAAGGAACTGAGCCAGTTGATGAAGAACGCCGACACGGCGATGTACCACGCCAAAGAACGTGGCAAGAACAACTTCCAGTTCTATCAGGCGGACATGAACGCGACCGCTCTGGAGCGTCTGGAGCTGGAAAGCGACTTGCGGCACGCCCTGGAACAGCAGGAGTTCACCCTCTATTACCAGCCGCAGTTCAGTGGTGACGGCAAACGCCTGACGGGCGCGGAGGCCCTGCTGCGCTGGCGCCATCCACGTCGAGGGCTGGTGCCGCCGAACGACTTCATCCCGGTGCTCGAAGAGCTTGGGCTGGTGGTGGAAGTCGGCGACTGGGTGCTCACCGAAGCCTGTCGCCAGCTCAAGCACTGGCATCAGGCGAAAGTTCGCGTACCCAAAGTGTCGGTGAACATCTCGGCGCGGCAATTCTCGGACGGCCAGCTGGGTAAACGCATCGCCCACATACTGGAGCAGACCGGCCTGTCGCCTGCCTGTCTTGAGCTGGAACTGACCGAAAGCATCCTGATGCGCGAGGTCAACGAGGCCATGCAGATCCTCGACGGCCTGAAAAACCTTGGCTTGAGCATCGCCGTCGATGACTTCGGCACCGGTTACTCGTCGCTGAACTACCTCAAACAGTTCCCGATTGACGTGCTGAAGATCGACCGCACCTTCGTTGATGGCCTGCCCTCAGGCGAACAGGACGCCCAGATCGCCCGCGCCATCATCGCCATGGCCCACAGCCTGAACCTCTCGGTCATCGCCGAAGGCGTAGAAACCCACGAGCAACTGGAGTTTCTTCGCGAACACGACTGCGACGAAGTCCAGGGCTACCTGTTCGGCCGCCCGATGCCAGCAAGCCAGTTCGAAGCGCAATTCAGCAATGATGCGCTGTTCATGCTGGATTGAGGGCCAGCCTTGCGACCCGGCCATCGTCCATTTGAACGATAGCCGAACCCTTGAACATGAGTAGACTTGAGCCACTGCCTCGCACAGCTTCAATGACAGCGAGCGCTCTACCCATAACAAAGAACACAAGGGGGTAGCATGATCAGCGATACAACGTCCCTGGACAGTGTTTCCTGTCAGGTCGTCGAAGTCTTGAACAAGGTGATTCTCGAGCTTCAGACCGAGGTCAGCAGCGCGTCGATCTCTACATTCCATCAACAGGCGCTTGAGCGGGTGCGCGCACTGGTGCAGTTCGACAAGGCCTGATGGGGAATATCACCATGGCCGGCAGAACCAGAGGCCCTGGCTGCACTGCAACACACTGCGGCCTTGCTGGAGGCGCTCGGGCATATTGGACAGCCGATTCGCTGCCGCTGGGTTCTCACTTTGCCGCGCGGTTTGGCGACGAACTGACCTTGCTGAGCCTTGCCGGGCAACTGGAGCGCGCCCAGCCGTGGGCCGCACGCAGGCCGCAGTTAAACGCTTACGCGGTTGATGCGAAGGGATTATTGGCGGTGATGGTGGTAAGCCAGGCAAGACCACCGCCTGCGTTGCTGGCGGCGGTCTACCGGCTCCAGGCTTATGGCTCGCCAGCCGCTTGCGGTGCAGGCGCCGGGTGCGACCAGGTCAGGTACCGGAAGCGGTCGTAGAGACCCGCCACTACCTGCCCGCCTGCAATCCTGCCCGGAATTGCCGTTTGCAGGGTGCCGATCGCGCTCCCCAAACGCGAGGTGCTGACGTAATCTCCGGCCCAGGACGCTGCCGCCCTGCCAGCCTGATGCGCCGCCTTGCCTTTGTCAGTCAGGTAGCTCAACCCCTTGCCGGCTGCTGCGCCAGCCACTTCTCCAACCATACCGGGAAGTGTGAGGTTGGCTGCGGTCAGGACCGCAGCACCGGAGGCGTAGCCTTTGATCCCCTTGTCGAGAAAATTCCAGACTTTGTTGACGCCCAGAAACCCCGTCATCACCAGATTCAGACCGACGATTTCCTTGAAGACCTGAACCGCCTTTTGCATATCGACTTCAGGGTTCATGGCCAGTTTGAGCATCTCCGATACGCACCAGACGCCATCCGCCGCGTAATCGGCTTTGCCGACCATGCTTTTCATCAACATCACCAGCGCCGCACCGATACTCGCCGTCAAGGCCACCAGGCCCAGCTTGGTGTAGAAGTCAGGGTCCGCCTTGCGCTCCCCCTCGGCCAGTTGCAGCCCTGCGCGCAGGGCATCGGCGACTTCGAACCTGGCCTGGAACTCGCTGCTTTTGGTGCCCAGGTATGTCAGGCTCGAGTTCATGATGTCGGTGATGCTTTTGTCTTGCTTGTACAATTCGGTCGCCACTTTCATCTGCTGGGCAAAATGCTCGCTGACGTCGAAATGCTTGACCACGGCCAGATGGTCTTCCTCCGGGATGCGGGCGTTCCCGGTGTCTTGCCTGGCAAGCTTGCTCTTGGCGAGCTTGAAGGCAGCGACGATCGATTCACGGTTGAATACGCCCAGCGTGGCTGCGCCCGATGCCACGGCCGTTGCGATACCGAAGCCGACCTGCTCCAGCAGGTGTTCGTTCCTGGCAAAGGTGGGCTGCGCCACGATGGCGTTGGCCAGCACGGTGACGAAGTAGCGGTTCAGGCCATGATCGACATTGGTCCGCGCGTTGGTCAGCTCGTTCATCATCAGGCCAGCCATGAACACCGCGTTCTTGGTGAAGTGGGCAACCAGCGATGAGCTGTAGGAGTTGTCCTTGCTGACGAACGCCACGGCCAGTGGCAAGGGTGCCAGCGCGAGCAGCATCGCCGGGCTTGCAAGGACGCGACTCTTGAGCGAGGCGCCGTTTTTGAGCGTGCCCAGTTCGGCATTCATGCTTTTGTTGAGGCTGAGCAACTCGTCTTTCACATCAGAGGGCAGCCCCGAGCGGCTCAACACTGCTGGCAACTGTTCGTTGTGAGCGCGCCAGGCGTCGAGTTGCCCCTGAGCATTGGCCTGAACGATTGCGCCCAACATGTCACGCTCGGCTTCGCTCAGCGCAGACGATGGCTTTTCAAGCAGCGTCTGCACAACGTCGGACGTCGTGGTAGCGGCACTTGGCAAATCACCAAGACGGGCCAGTTGCTCCTCGCTCAACACCAGCGAACCGTTGGCCAGCGCCAACCGCAGTTTTTCATCGAAACCCATGCCGCACCTGGCCTCAATGTCTTCTTCAGGGGCGAAGGGCAGCGGGGTATTGCTGACGATATCGCGTTGTTCTTGCGTGAGATGCAGCACATGCTTGTTCAGGAAGGCATGCATCTGATCGGGCGACAGGTGTGGCGCCGGGGTGCGCATCAAAGCCAGCAACGCCTTGTCATCCATCGGCGCGAGCGCCCCGTAGGCATCAAACTTGCGCACCAGATTGCCGCCGGCCTTGAGCAAGGCCTGGCGTGTGGTCAGCCTGGGCTCGGCAGGCTCGTGGCCAGGTGCAGGTGCCTCGCCTGGCTCGATGGAGATTTCCTCCAGCCTCGGCAAAAGATCGTGTTCGCGCAATAGCTGCAGCAGCGCCCCCGCTACTTCCGCCAGCTCGCGCAATTCATTGCAGGCTGGCGCGTCCTGGCAATTTTCGGTCAATGCCTGCAATGCGCCCGGCAACATCTCCAGATCATTGAGCGTGTCGGCATGTGAGCGCAGCAGACTGACGACCGCGTCGGGTTGACGCTGGAGGCTGTCATTCAAATCCGCCGTACGCTGCTTGGCCGTGCGAACGAAATGACTGAAGAGCGTGTAAGACGAAACAACGGGGGGCTCTGCGCCCAGCGTCTCGGGATCCAGATGAGTCAACGTCAGCAGATCCGGAATCGCCCGGGCCAGGGCGGACGGTCGGGCAGCCAAATGAGCGACGGATTGGTGCAGCCGCGCCGTCCTGAGCCCTTCACAGGCCTGCGACAGCGAGTCGTGAGATGCGTGAGCAGCCGGCATATCGGCCAGCCGGTGAGTACAACGGTCAAGCAGTTCTCTCAGCGCCGACACCTGATCCTCGCTTGCCAGTTGATGCCAGCCCTGCTCGGTCGTGCCGACCTCGGCGACGCTCTGACAGAGTTGAGCAACGGTGTGCCAGGACGGATGCTGTTTATCCAGCTCACGCTGAAGAGCAGACAACAGACGCACAGAGTCCTGCTCTGGCGCAGCCGAGGTGCGACCAAATGCCACGGCCAGCTCGCCGGAGGCAAAAAACGCTACGGTACGAGCCTGCTGCGGAGTTTGCTCACTAACGCCGGTTGCATCGCCGGACGCAGGAGCAACCTCCGGCAATGAGGAATGAGAGGAGCGCGTGATCTGAGAGGGCATCATGGCGTTTTTACCTACTGTCGGTGGATATGGGCAACAGACCGACTGAGTGTCGTCCGGCCCGGAACGGTTCCGGCAGTTGAAGGGAAATAGATGCGTGATCGCTGAAAATTCGAGTGGATGTGCCCGGTTCACGCCGCCGATGACTAAATCGATCTCGACCCTCTCATGTGGGCGAGCACCCCACAGAAAGAGCCTTGCGCCTGCGGCATGTCCATGATTTCAGGCCTTGTCGAAACCCGCGTGAACGGCGTCACTGGTCAAGATGACTGCCTTTCATATGCCAGATAAAACCCGATGGGGTAGAATACCCGCCTTTTCCGCCATGCCCCCTTGAGGACTGCCATGTTCAGCCGTGATTTGACTATCGCCAAGTACGACGCCGATCTGTTTGCCGCCATGGAGCAAGAAGCTCTGCGTCAGGAAGAACACATCGAGCTGATTGCCTCGGAAAACTACACCAGTCCGGCCGTCATGGAAGCTCAGGGCTCGGCCCTGACCAACAAGTACGCCGAAGGCTATCCAGGCAAGCGCTACTACGGTGGTTGCGAGTACGTCGACGTTATCGAACAACTGGCCATCGACCGCGCCAAGGAGCTGTTCGGCGCTGATTACGCCAACGTCCAGCCACATGCGGGTTCGCAAGCCAACTCGGCGGTCTACCTGGCCCTGCTGCAAGGCGGCGACACCATTCTGGGCATGAGCCTGGCTCACGGTGGTCACCTGACCCACGGCGCCAGTGTTTCGTCCTCGGGCAAGCTGTACAACGCCGTTCAGTACGGTATCGATGCCAACGGCATGATCGACTACGACGAAGTCGAGCGCCTGGCTGTCGAGCACAAGCCAAAAATGATCGTCGCCGGTTTCTCTGCCTACTCGCAGATCCTCGACTTCCCGCGCTTCCGTGCAATCGCTGACAAGGTCGGTGCCTACCTGTTCGTCGACATGGCTCACGTAGCCGGTCTGGTCGCCGCAGGCGTCTACCCGAACCCGGTGCCATTCGCCGACGTCGTGACCACCACCACACACAAGACCCTGCGCGGTCCACGTGGCGGCCTGATCCTGGCGCGCGCCAACGCCGAAATCGAGAAGAAGCTGAACTCCGCGGTATTCCCTGGCTCTCAGGGCGGTCCGCTGGAGCACGTCATCGCAGCCAAGGCCGTGTGCTTCAAGGAAGCGCTGCAGCCTGAGTTCAAGACCTACCAGCAACAAGTGGTCAAGAACGCCAAGGCAATGGCCGGTGTGTTCATCGAGCGCGGCTTCGACGTGGTTTCCGGTGGTACTGAAAACCACCTGTTCCTGCTGTCGCTGATCAAGCAGGACATCTCCGGTAAAGACGCCGACGCCGCCCTGGGTCGCGCCTTCATCACCGTCAACAAGAACTCCGTACCGAACGACCCACGCTCCCCGTTCGTCACCTCCGGCCTGCGCTTCGGCACCCCGGCAGTGACCACTCGCGGCTTCAAGGAAGCTGAGTGCAAGGAACTCGCGGGCTGGATCTGCGACATCCTGGCTGACCTGAACAACGAAGCCGTGATCGAAGCCGTTCGCGAGAAGGTCAAGGCCATCTGCGCGAAGCTGCCAGTTTACGGCGCTTGATAAGCCTGGTTTAAACGCAGTACCAAAAGCCCCGGTTCGTGAGAGCCGGGGCTTTTTGTTGGGCAGATCACTCTATGGGCAGAAGCTCAGCCGCTGCCTGACCTCTCAGCCGCATACCCTCTCGAACCCCGCCCGGATCTTCTCCTCCGGCAATTCATCGGCAATAAACACAATCACACTCTCACGCTGCTCGCCTTCGGCCCACTCGGTATCCCAGTCGAAGCCATACAGTTTAAGCACCCCTTGAAACACCATCTTGCGCGGTTCGTCTTCGATGTTGAGCACGCCCTTGTAGCGCAGCAGTTGCTTGCCGTGGTCCTCCAGCAGTTCGTTCATGAACTCGCTGAGGCGGTCCAGGTTTAGCGGTTTTTCGCTGCGCAGGACGAGGCTGGTGATGCGGTCGCCTGAATTGCCGACAGGGGCCAGTGGGCGCAGGATCATACCGCCGCCGAGGTCGGCGTTGAGGTTGAAGCCGCGCACATCGAGCAGTTCGGCAAGGTCGATGTTGCCATGTTCGACGATGCGGATCGGGGCGCGGCGGTTGATGCGGGTCAGCCGTGCGCTGAGGGCATCGAAGGTTGCGTCGTCGACCAGATCACGCTTGCTCACCAGCAATCGGTCGGCAAAGCCGATTTGCGCCTGGGCGATGGTTTGCGCCAAGTGGGTATCGGCGTGTGCAGCATCGACCAGGGTGATGATGCCATCGAGGATATAGCGCTCGCGCAGCTCTTCATCGATGAAGAAGGTCTGCGCGACGGGTGCAGGATCGGCCAGGCCGGTGCACTCGATCACCAGCCGGTCGAAAGCGATTTCGCCACTGTCCAGGCGCTCCAGCAACAGGTAGAGCGCCTTGGTCAGGTCGGTGTGGATGGTGCAGCACACGCAGCCATTGGACAGGGTCATGATCTGTACGGGATCAGTGCCGAGCAACTGGCTGTCGATACCTGCATCGCTGAATTCGTTTTCAATCACGGCGATTTTCAGGCCGTGCTCGGCCTTGAGCAGGTGGCGCAGCAAAGTGGTTTTGCCTGCCCCCAGAAAACCGGTCAGCACGGTCACGGGGATGGGTTGCAACTCAGTCATAAGGCTCCTGGCGTGATGCATTCAGCTGAAATGAAAACGCGCCACAGGTGATGGCCTGCGGCGCGTCGGATCAAACAATAACGCAGTTCAGAGGATCAGCAGCACTTCGGACCGCCCTTGCCGCCGTAACGTGCCTCTTGCCGCTCCCGGAAGAACTGCTCGTAGGTCATCATCGGCTTGTCCGGGTGGGTGTTCTGCATGTGCTCTACGTACGTGTCGTAGTCAGGCATGCCCACCATCAGACGCGCGGCCTGACCGAGGTATTTCCCGAGGCGACTCAGGTCATTGAACATGGGCAAATCCTCTGTGGGTAACCATCATCACACCTGCGACGCTGGCGGCATGGCCTGGTAAGGAGCTTCCTTGTCGGTACGCGCCTTGGTGGTCCACGCCGCACGGCCTACTTTAAGGGCGTAGAACAGAATGCTGAACACCACGAACAGGAACAGCACGGTCAGCCCGGCATTGGTGTAAGCGTTGAAGATCACATGCTGCATCTGGTCCATGGTCTTGGCCGGGGCCAGGATCTGGCCGGCATCCGCCGCCGCGCTGTATTTCTTGGCCAGGGCCAGAAAGCCCACCGCAGGATTGGCGTCGAACAGCTTGATCAGACCAGCCGTCACGGTGCAGATCAGCAGCCAGGTGGCAGGCAGCATGGTCACCCACACATAGCGCTGACGCTTCATCTTGATCAGCACGACGCTGGCCAGCATCAGGGCAATACCGGCGAGCATCTGGTTGGAGATGCCGAACAGCGGCCACAGGGTATTGATGCCGCCCAGCGGGTCGATTACGCCTTGGTACAGAAGATAGCCCCACAGCGCCACGCAACCACCGGTGCCGATGGCGTTGGCCGTCCACGACTCGGTGCGTTTCAAAGCCGGAACGAAACTGCCCAGCAGATCCTGCAGCATGAAGCGTCCGGCTCGTGTACCGGCGTCGACTGCGGTCAGAATGAACAGCGCCTCGAACAGAATCGCGAAGTGGTACCAGAACGCCATGGTGTTTTCACCCGGCAGCACCTGATGGAGGATCTGCGCGATACCAACCGCCAGCGTCGGCGCACCACCGGCACGCGCCAGCACAGTGTTTTCACCGATGTCTTTCGCAACAGCAGTCAATTGCTCCGGCGTGATGGCAAAGCCCCAGCTGGAGACAGTCTGCGCGACAGTCACCACGTCACTGCCAACCACCGCAGCCGGGCTGTTCATAGCGAAGTACACGCCTGGCTCGATCACCGAGGCGGCAACCATTGCCATGATGGCCACGAACGACTCCATCAGCATGCCGCCGTAACCGATGTAACGAGCGTTCTTTTCGTTATCCAGCAGCTTGGGCGTGGTGCCCGAAGAGATCAGCGCGTGGAAACCCGATACCGCACCGCAAGCGATAGTGATGAACAGGAACGGGAACAGTGCGCCCTTCCAGACCGGGCCTGTGCCGTTGGTGAACTGGGTCAGGGCCGGCATTTTCAGCTCGGGAGCCAGAATCAGGATGCCGATTGCCAGTGCCAGAATGGTGCCGATTTTCAGGAAGGTCGACAGGTAGTCACGTGGCGCAAGCAGCAGCCAGACCGGCAGCATTGCTGCTACAAAACCATAGCCCACCAACATCCAGGTGATCTGCACGCCGGTGAAGGTGAACATCGGCCCCCAGGTCGGATCGGCCGCTACCATGCCGCCGACCCAGATCGAACCGAGTAGCAGAATGACACCGATAATGGAGATTTCACCGATACGACCCGGGCGGATGTAGCGCATATAGATGCCCATGAACATCGCGATCGGGATCGTCGCCATGACCGTGAACATGCCCCACGGGCTCTCGGCCAAGGCCTTGACCACGATCAGCGCCAGCACCGCCAGGATGATGATCATGATCAGGAAACAGCCGAACAGGGCGATGGTGCCGGGAATACGGCCCATTTCCTCGCGAACCATGTCGCCCAGCGAGCGACCGTTACGGCGCGTGGAGAGGAACAGGATCATGAAATCCTGTACCGCACCGGCCAGCACCACACCGGCGATCAGCCAGAGCGTACCGGGCAGATAACCCATTTGCGCGGCCAGTACCGGGCCGACCAGCGGGCCTGCACCGGCGATGGCAGCAAAGTGATGACCGAAAAGGATGTGTTTGTTGGTCGGCACGTAGTCCAGACCATCGTTGTTGACCACCGCCGGTGTCGCGCGCAGCGGATCGAGCTGCATGACATGGGTGGCAATGAACAGACTGTAGTAACGATAGGCAACCAGATAGATAGCCACCGCAGCGACCACTATCCACAAAGCGTTGATCGCTTCTCCGCGACGCAAGGCCACGACCCCAAGGGCACATGCCCCGACAATTGCAACGATGAGCCAGGGAACATGGCGCATCAGACTATTATTATTTTTCATTTTTTATTCCAGCAGAGTTGACTAGAAGGCAAGCAGTCCGAGTTTAGCGCCGGATCAGCGAAAGACCACCCCCAACCATGGTCTAGAGCGAAATTTGATCAATTGCGGCAGATACCCGGCATAGAGGGCTGGAATGGCCTCGACAGATGGTTGCCGGATCACAAAACAGTGATGCGGAACTGTTCTGTAATGGCTTTCAGGTCTATCGTGCAGGAACAACAGAATTGATCAGATAACGACCTGCCCGCTGACCTCCGGTGGCGGTCAACAAGAGAGTTCATTCGATGACCGACTCACCTGCAGATCGCCGTCGTTTCAAGCGCATTGCCTTCGACGCCAAAACCGATTTGAAGCAAGGCGATCAGACCTGGAAGGTTCAACTGGTCGATCTTTCCCTGAAAGGGTTGCTCATCGAGCGGCCTGATCCGTGGAACAGTGATCAGACGCAGCCCTTTGAAGTCGACATCATTCTAAGCAACGACGCCCACGTAAAAATGGGTGTCAAAATCACCCATGACAACAGCCGCCAATTGGGATTCGTTTGCCGGCACATAGGGCTGGAGTCAATCAGCCACCTGAAGCGGCTGGTCGAATTGAACCTCGCAGACCCCGAGGAACTGGATCGGGAACTGGCAGCCTTGATCGAACTGCAGGGATAATCCTCGGGGCGAGGTTATTCGAACAACGCATCCAGTGCCTGCTCCAGACGCGTGACGGCAATGATCTGCAAACCGGGTGGCGCTTCCTTCGGCGCATTGCCTTTAGGTACGATGGCCCGCTTGAAGCCATGCTTGGCGGCTTCCTTGAGGCGCTCCTGGCCGCTGGGCACCGGCCTGACCTCACCCGACAGCCCCACTTCGCCAAACACCAGCAAGTCATGCGGCAGCGGACGATTGCGCAGGCTGGACATCACCGCAGCCATCAAGGCCAGGTCGGATGCGGTTTCCAGCACTTTCACACCGCCCACTACGTTGAGAAACACGTCCTGATCGTGAGTCGGAATACCGCCATGTCGATGCAGGACCGCCAGGAGCATGGCCAGACGGTTCTGGTCCAGACCCAGCGTTACACGACGCGGGTTGGACATGTGGCTGTCGTCCACCAGCGCCTGAACCTCCACCAGCATCGGCCGCGTGCCTTCCCAGGTGGCCATGACCACACTGCCCGGCACTTCTTCCTGAGCACGGGTGAGAAAAATCGCCGACGGGTTGGAGACTTCTTTCAGGCCCTTGTCGGTCATGCCGAACACGCCCAGTTCGTTCACCGCGCCGAAGCGATTCTTCACCGCCCGCAGCAGACGCAGACGGCCATCCGACTCGCCCTCGAAATACAATACGGTGTCGACCATGTGCTCAAGCACACGCGGGCCGGCAAGCGCGCCCTCTTTAGTGACGTGACCAACCAGAAAGATCGCCGTGCCGCTCTGTTTGGCGTAGCGCACCAGCAAGGCCGCGCTTTCGCGAACCTGCGACACGCCGCCCGGTGCTGACTGCAACTGTTCGGTGAAAATCGTCTGGATCGAATCGATCACCATGACCTTGGGCTTCTCGACCTTGGCAGTGGCAATGATGGTTTCGATACAGGTTTCAGTCATGACGCGCAGCTTGTCCTGCGGCAGCCCTAGGCGTCGGGCACGCATGGCCACCTGCTGCTGGGATTCCTCGCCGGTGACATACAGCGCGGGCATGCGCTGGGCGATATTGCACAGTGTCTGCAACAGAATTGTCGACTTGCCGATGCCGGGGTCGCCGCCAATCAGCACCACCGAGCCGTCAACCAGCCCGCCGCCCAGCACTCGGTCGAGCTCGGTGGAGTTGGTGGAGAAGCGCGGAATCTCTTCGACACTGACTTCTGCCAGGGTTCTGATTTGCGCCTGTGAACCGGTCCAGCCGGTACGCCCGGTGGGCGGCGCAGCAGCGCCACTCTCAATCATCGTTTCGACCAGTGTGTTCCAGGCACCGCATTCGCTGCACTGGCCCGCCCACTTGGGAAATGTCGCGCCGCACTCGGTGCAGCCGTACAAGCGTTTGGCCTTGGCCATGACAACCCCAGTCGTAAAAAACGCCCATGATAACGCAGGTTGCGCCAGCAGTTACCTGCGCAGCGAACCATGACTTTCAAAACCGGATAAAACTTACACAAGCCGCTCCGGTCGATTGAACGTAGAACGGACGACAACTGTAAGGCTGGACTACACTCTCCCGGATCACTTTTATCTGTAACAAGGAATTACCCATGAGCGTACTTAGCGAGTTCAAGGCCTTCGCGGTCAAAGGTAACGTGGTCGATATGGCCGTCGGTATCATCATTGGCGCGGCATTCGGCAAGATCGTTTCGTCGTTCGTCGGCGATGTGATCATGCCACCGTTAGGCTTGCTGATCGGCGGCGTGGACTTCAGTGACCTGGCCATCACCCTGCGCCCTGCGCAAGGTACGGCACCGGCAGTGCTGCTGGCTTATGGCAAGTTCATCCAGACGGTTATCGACTTTATTATCGTCGCGTTCGCGATCTTCATGGGCGTCAAGGCCATCAACCGCCTCAAGCGCGAAGAAGCCAAGGCACCGACCCTGCCACCAACGCCTTCCAAGCAGGAAGTGCTGCTGAGCGAGATTCGTGACCTGCTCAAGGAACAGAACAAACCGGCCGCGCCAGTCACTGTAGACCCTACGCGTCCGCTTTGATCGAATAAGGCCTGGACCTGCTGACTATCGTCCCCACGCTCCGCGTGGGGATGCATTTCCAGACGCTCTGCGTCCAGCCTTTAGCGCGGGGAGAGTCATTACTTGATTCTCGTTCCCACGCTCCGCGTGGTAATGCATTTCGTGACGCTCCGCGTCACACAGTTCTGCGATTCAGTGAGATTCAGGCTCGACTCGAGTCACCTTTTCGCCCCTCGGCGAGTTACTTTGATGGGGCCAAAGTAACCAAAGCCCCTCGCTCCTGTTTCCGGCCCGACTTCGTCGGGTTCCTTCGCCCTGTCACTAATCCGGGGGTCGCCGCAACGGGCCATCCATGGCCCGGTGCGGCTAGCCTGGCGTCCTGCCAGGCTACCCCCGGATCAGCGCCAGGACTCAGCCGTCACTAACGTCGCACTCTGCGTCGTCAGTGCCATCGTGATAAAAAAGCGCGTCTATAAGCACTGAATACGTGCAAGACATAACATCGTGCCGCATCAATGAGGTATGACGCAGAGCGTTCTGCCTTCCCCACTTACCAATACGTCTCCACCGCAACCTGCCCCGGCTTGCGTGACAGGCTCAGGCGCATGTCACGCTGTTTGAGCAGTGCACGTGTGTCGTCGATCATCTGCGGGTTGCCGCACAGCATTACCCGGGAATGCTCAGGTGTCAGTGCGATGCCTGCCGCGCGCTCAAGCTCGCCGTTTTCAATCAACTGCGTAATGCGGCCACTTAGTGCGCCCGGATGCTGTTCGCGGGTCACAGTCGGTAGAAACAGGAACTTGTCTGCGTATTCAGCCAGATATTCACGCTGCATCAGTTCGCCAATCAACTGCTGATAGGCCAGTTCGCGGGACTCACGAACGCTGTACACCAGAATCACCCGCTCGAACTTCTCCCAGACCTCGAAATCCTGAAGGATCGACAGAAACGGCGCGACACCTGTACCTGTGGATAACAGCCAGAGGTCACGGCCATCGACAAAACGGTCCAGGGTCAAATAACCAAACGCCAGTTTTTCCACCATCAATTCGTCGCCTTCGCGCAGACGACTCAGTTCGCTGGTGAATTCGCCATCCGGCACCACGATGGAAAAAAACTCCAGAAACTCGTCGTGCGGTGAAGACACCATCGAGTAGGCCCGCCATACGGTGGTGCCGTCGGCCTTGGTCACACCGAGGCGCGCAAACTGTCCTGCCCGAAAGCGAAAACCAGGGTCGCGCGTGGTGCGCAGGGTGAACAGGTTGCTGGTCAGCGGCGTGACACGCTGCAGTGTCTGTCGGGTGAATTTGTCGTCACTGACGGTCATGGTGTGCTTTGAACTCCTGAATATGAAAAGCAGAACCCAGTGTCCCGCAAAGCGGGTCCGATAAACACCGGCTGTTTGTGGTGAATTACCCGGTCAGCAGCGCTGCGGCTTAGAGTATTTGGTTCTTGAGTCCGCAAATACCTGACCGAACCTCTACAGGGCAAATTGCCGCGACCTCTCTTGCACAGGGGTTCCAGCCAAAAGGCCGATAACACGCTGCCAAGTGCCATCAGCCCATCCGTCCGGGTAATGCGCGCAGGCGCAGTTTGCGGTGTTTTTGTTCCTAGACTGGATAAACGAACAGCAAGGTCTGGACACGTACTGCAAGGAGGCTACATGAACACAATGGAAATAAAATTTTCACAGCCCTCGCCAGCAAAAAACCTGACTCAGAGAGAAATTGAAGTCCTCAAGTGGTCCGCCGAAGGCAAGACAGCTGGCGATATCGCAATGATTCTCTGCCTGAAGGAGTGAACCGCCCCGGGTTTCTCGGAGACTCCAACCTTTGAGAGGATGGAGCGATGAAAAAACTACCGAAGTATTCCCCAGAGGTCCGTGAGCGGGCCATCAGGATGGTTTTCGAACACCTTCCTGAGTACGAGTCGCAGTGGGCCACCATCAGTGCCATTGCCCCCAAGATCGGCTGCACGCCCGAGACATTACGGCTGTGGGTTCGCCAATCTGAGCGCAACAGCGGCCAGCGTGATGGGCTGAGCACAGTCGAACGTGAGCGAGTCAAGCTCTTGGAGCGTGAGAACCGTCAGTTGCGTCAAGCTAACGAGATCTTGCGTAAGGCCTCAGCCTATTTTGCCCAGGCGGAGCTCGACCGCCCATTCAAACGATGAAGACGTTTATTGATGAAAACCGCCAGTCTTACGGGGTCGAGCCGATTTGCAAGGTGTTGCCAATCGCCCCGTCGACGTACTACCGGTACGCTGCTCAGCAGGCTGACCCCAGCCAGCAGTCAGCGCGTGCGCAGCGTGACCAGGAACTGGGTGAGCACATCCAGCGAGTCTGGGATGAGCACTTCCAGGTATATGGCGTGCGCAAGGTCTGGCGACAATTGCTGCGTGACGGACTGCAAGTCGCCCGCTGTACGGTGCAACGTCTGATGGGAGAGCTGGGCCTGCAAGGCGTGGTACGCGGCAAGCCCGTCAAGACGACGGTCAGCGACCAAGCCAGGCCGTGCCCGCAGGATCATGTCAACCGTCAGTTTGTGGCTGAGTGCCCGAACGCCCTATGGGTATCGGACTTTACCTACGTCAGTACCTGGCAGGGTTTTGTTTACGTGGCCTTCATCATTGATGTCTTTGCCCGATTCATCGTCGGTTGGAAGGTGTCCAGTTCAGCGCGTACCGATTTTGTACTCGATGCACTGGAGCAAGCCCTTTACGCCCGTCGCCCAGTCAAGCAGGGTGGACTCATTCACCACAGTGACCGTGGCGTGCAGTACGTGTCCATTCGCTATACCGAGCGTCTTGTCGAAGCCGGTATTGAGCCATCGGTCGGGAGTGTCGGTGACTCTTACGACAATGCTTTGGCTGAGACCATCAATGGTCTTTACAAGGCTGAAGTGATTCATCGACGCTCTTGGCCCACACGGGGGGCGGTGGAGCTGGAAACCCTGAAATGGGTGGACTGGTTCAATCACCGCCGCCTGCTGGAGCCAATCGGTCATATTCCACCGGTCGAAGCAGAAGCAATCTATTATCAGCAACTCACCGAGTCTGCCCAGGTGGCATGACTCAAACAAAAGGGTCTCCGAGAAACCCGGGGCGGTTCAGAGCGCACCATCCACTTTCACATTGCCAGCGCCATTCAGAAAATGGGCGTTTGCAACAAGACGGCTGCTGCCGTACAGGCCGCACTGAGCGGGATGTTCTGATAAAGCACGCAGCCGAACCGCAATCAAACAGGTATGAAAACGAAAAAATACGTAAAATCGTCTGCCTCGGCGAGCCCACCTGTCTTCGGGCTCACTGACATACTTTCGATTGCACAGAGTTCTCCCGCCAATGCCCCTGCTCATCAGTCCTTTCGCTGAACTTGATCTCATTCGCCAACCCGAGCAACAGGATGAGCCGTTGCAGGCATTCGATGCTGCTGACGAGTACCTGCTCAATCATGTTGCAGAAACCGGACTGAGCCTGCAAAGCCGGGTGCTGGTGCTCAATGACAGTTTCGGCGCACTGGCGGCGAGTCTGGCGTCTCATGCCACGGTGGTCAGCAGCACCGACTCTTTCCTGGCTGCAAAAGGTCTGGAAAAGAACCTGGCACGCAATGGCATGAGCTATGACGCGGTACCACACATCCCGGCCAGCGAGCCCTTGAACGGGCCATTCGACTGGGTGCTGATCCGGGTGCCGAAGACCCTGGCGCTGCTGGAAGAACAACTGATACGCCTGCAGGGTCAACTGGCACCGGGGGCTCGCGTGGTCGCGGCAGCCATGGTCAAGCATTTGCCACGTTCGGCTGGCGACCTGCTGGAGGAATACGTAGGGCCGGTGCAGGCCTCACTGGCGGTGAAAAAAGCCCGGCTGCTGTTCGCCACGCCGCAGCCCATGGAAGTGCGGACTTCGCCCTACCCGACCCGTTACCGTCTGGACGAGCCGGCCATCGAACTGCTCAACCACGCCAATGTATTTTGCCGCGACGGGCTGGACATCGGTACCCGGGCATTCCTGCCTTATCTGCCGAAAAACCTCGGCACCGCAAGGGTCGCCGACCTGGGATGCGGCAACGGCGTGCTGGCTATTGCCAGCGCGCTGGACAACCCGCAGGCGCACTACACGCTGGTCGACGAGTCGTTCATGGCCGTGCAATCGGCCACCGAGAACTGGCGCGCAACGCTGGGCGAACGTGCGGTGGCAGTTCGGGCAGCCGACGGGCTGGACACTCAGGAGCCCGACTCGCTGGATGTGGTGCTGTGCAACCCGCCCTTCCATCAGCAACAGGTGGTGGGAGATTTTCTTGCCTGGCGCATGTTCCTCCAGGCGCGTGCCGCACTGGTTAACGGCGGCGCGCTGTATATCGTCGGCAACCGTCACCTGGGTTATCACACCAAGCTGTCGCGCCTGTTCCGCGGTGTCGAGCAAGTGGCGGCCACGCCGAAATTCGTGATCCTGAAAGCACGCAAGTAATCCACGGCGCAAAAAAAGACCCTCTTGCCAGCGGGTGGCAAGAGGGTCGCAAAACGTGTCCGCAGACACGAACGGGAATTAGCAATCAGTGTGTCGTCAGGCCCGCTGCGCTCATGAGCATGCGCATCAGGCTGGCTACGATAAACAGCGCAAATACGCTGCCCGCCCAGATCCCGACCAGCCAGGCCAGGCGTTGCCAGAGCGGTTTGCTCAGTGCCGGATCAGGATCGTGCATGGAATTTTTACCAGACATCGTCAATCTCCTCGGTTCGAACTAGTGATAACCGTCTGCAGCCGTCACCTTGCCGCGGAACACGTAGTAGCTCCAGAAGGTGTAGCCCAGGATGAACGGAATGATGAACAGTGTGCCCACCAGCATGAAGCCCTGGCTCTGCGGCGGCGCGGCGGCTGCCCAGATCGATACCGAAGGCGGAATGATGTTTGGCCACAGGCTGATGCCAAGCCCGCTGTAACCCAGAAATATCAGCAACAGGGTCAGCAGGAACGGCGTGTAGTGGGCATTGCGGGCGACAGCCTTGAACAAACCGTACATGGTCACCAGCACCAGAACCGGCACGGGCATGAACCACAGTAGATTGGGCATGCTGAACCAGCGATGGGCAATGTCCGCGTGAGCCAGCGGCGTCCACAGGCTGACCACCGCCATGACCGCCAGCACAGCCAGTGCCAGAGGGCGGGCCAGATCATGCATCGCCTTCTGCAGCGAACCTTCGGTTTTCATGATCAGCCAGGTACAGCCCAGCAGCGCATAGGCGACAATCAGGGCCAGGCCGCAGAACATCGGAAACGGCGCGAGCCAGTCCAGTGAACCGCCAGCGAACTGACGATTGACCACCGGAATTCCTTCGATGTAGGCGCCCAGCGCCACGCCCTGAAAGAAGGTTGCAGCCAGCGAACCGCCAATGAACGCCTTGTCCCAGAGGTGGCGTTTCTGTTCGGTCGCCTTGAAGCGAAACTCGAACGCCACGCCGCGAAAGATCAGGCCCATGAGCATGAACATCAGCGGCAGGTACAGCGCAGACAAGACCACCGAGTAGGCCAGCGGGAATGCACCGAACAGTGCCGCACCGCCCAGCACCAGCCAGGTCTCGTTGCCGTCCCAGACCGGCGCGACGGTATTCATCATCACGTCACGGTCGGAACTGTCTTTCATGAACGGGAAGAGAATCCCGATGCCCAGATCGAAGCCGTCCATCACCACGTACATCATGATGCCGAAGACGATGATGATGGCCCAGATCAGCGGAAGATCGATACCCATGGCTTAAATCCCCTTGCCGAGACGGTCAGGATGGTCGCCATCTTCTTCGCCTTCAACAGCAGCGGAGAGCGGACGGGCCGGAGTGCGTTGTTGGCCGGGACCACCGTGAGGCACATGTTCGACATAGGCTTTTGGCCCCTTGCGAACCAGGCGCATCATGTAGCCAAGACCTGCACCGAACAGCACGAAATACACGACCACGAACAGCACCAGAGTGATGCTCATCTGCGCCACGCTGTGGCCGGACGATGCATCGGCGGTGCGCATCAGGCCATACACGACCCACGGCTGACGACCGATTTCGGTAGTAAACCAGCCGGCGAGAATCGCGATAAGGCCAGACGGCCCCATCCACAGCGCCAGGTACAGGAACGGACGCGAGTTATACAGCGTGCCGCGCTTGCGCAGCCACAGGCTCCACAGGCCGGTGAAGATCATCAGCATGCCGAGGGCGACCATGACCCGGAACGACCAGAATACGATTGTCGAATTAGGGCGATCCTCAGGCTTGAACTCCTTGAGCGCCGGCACCTGCTTGTCGAGGCTGTGGGTCAGGATCAGGCTGCCCAGGTACGGAATTTCCACCGCGTACTTGGTACGCTCTTCCTTCATGTCGGGAATGCCGAACAGGATCAGCGGGGTCGGTTCGTCACCGACGTTTTCCCAGTGGCCTTCAATGGCGGCGATCTTCGCCGGCTGATGCTTGAGCGTATTCAGACCGTGGAAGTCACCGACCACTGCCTGAATAGGTGCAACCAGCAAGGCCATCCACATGGCCATCGAAAGCATTTTGCGTACGGCGGGTGTATCGCGACCGCGCAACAGGTGCCAGGCAGCCGATGAACCGACGAAGAACGCAGTGGCCACGAATGCGGCAATCGCCATGTGCGTCAGGCGGTACGGGAACGAGGGGTTGAACACCACTGCGAACCAGTCGGTCGGAATGACACGGCCGTCGATGATCTCGAAACCTTGCGGCGTCTGCATCCAGCTGTTGGACGACAGAATCCAGAACGTGGAGATCAGCGTACCAATGGCAACCATCACCGTGGAAAAGAAGTGCAGCTTACGGCCGACACGGTTCCAGCCGAACAGCATGACGCCGAGGAAACCCGCTTCAAGGAAGAAGGCGGTCAGTACCTCGTAGGTCAGCAGCGGGCCGGTAACAGCACCTGCAAAATCGGAGAAGCGGCTCCAGTTGGTGCCGAATTGATAGGCCATGACCAGCCCGGAGACCACGCCCATGCCGAAGTTGACGGCAAAGATCTTCGACCAGAAGTGGTACAGGTCACGGTAGATGTCATCGCGGGTCTTCAGCCACAGACCTTCGAGCACAGCCAGGTAACTTGCCAGACCAATAGTGATGGCAGGAAACAGGATGTGAAACGAAATGGTGAATGCGAACTGAATTCGGGCGAGATCTATAGCCTCTAAACCGAACATAATATGTTCCTCTCTCAGATGAAACCTGCTGCTGGCTGTGAGCCAACAACGATTGCTCCCACGGTAATGAGTGCTTATGTTTCTTTATTCTGGCGTTTCCGATGGCGAAAACGCTGGCCGAAGCACTGATCACTGCCTGAACGCAATGATGCAGATCAATCGACCATGAAAGAGTAGTCCTGTTCAGCCGCTAAAGTCGTGTGGTCTATTGTCGCGTGGCGAGTTGTCTCACCGGTAGAGCACTTGCAGACGCCCACCGCTCCTCACGCTCTAGCGTGAGAATGCCGTTCGTAAAGCTCCGCGTCACACCTGCGCCGCACCACCTACGCAAGAGGACGCAGAGCGTCCAGAACCGCATGCCAACGCAGGGCGTTGGCACGATAAGCAGTTGGATTTGCGCGCGCGATTACAACAACTTGTCCAGCGTGATCGGAAACTCGCGGATCCGCTTGCCGGTGGCGTGGTAGATCGCGTTGGCAATCGCTGCCGGTACGCCCACGATGCCGATCTCGCCGACGCCTTTGGAACCCAGCGCGTTGACGATCTCGTCGTGTTCTTCGACAAAAAGCACGTCAATGTCGCCGATATCAGCGTTAACCGGAATATGGTACTCGGCCAGGCTGTGGTTCATCGGGCGACCCAAGGTGTGATCAAGCATCGCCTCTTCCTGAAGCGCCATGCCCATCCCCCAAACAACACCGCCCAGAATCTGGCTACGCGCCATCTTCGGGTTAACCACCCGGCCCGCTGCCACGGCACTGACCACGCGATTGACCTTGATCGTACCCAGGTCCTCGTCGACCAGCACTTCGACGAATACCGCCGAGTGCGTCGCCGCTGCGTAGGCTTCACGCTTCTTGTCCGGCTCGGCATCAACTTGCACTTCAATCGCACCACTGGCTTGAAAGGCAGCCAGCTCTGCCATCGACAGCGCCTGCTCGCCCACATACAGCTTGCCCGCTTCGAAACGCACCTCATCCGGCGTGGCAGATGCGAACTGCGGATGAAGCCCTTTGGCAACTTCCAGCACCTGACGCTGCAGGGCCTGACACGCCTGCTGCACCGCTGTACCCACTGAAGACACAGTAAACGAGCCGCCCTGCAAAGGCGCGGTCGGCAACGAAGAGTCACCCAGTAGAAAGGTGACATTCTGCACATCGATGCCCGAGGCTTCAGCAGCGATCTGCGTCATCACAGTGTACGTACCCGTACCGATGTCAGTCGTGGCACTGCTGACTACTAAACTGCCATCAGCCTCAAGACGCGCCTTGGCGCTGGCTTTCATCTGCATGGCTTCCCAGACACCGCCCGCCATGCCCCAGCCGACCAGTTGGCGACCTTGACGCATGCTGCGCGGCTCGGGGTTGCGACTTTCCCAACCAAAACGCTCGGCGCCCTGGCGATAGCACTCGCGCAGCTCTTTGCTGGAGTAAGGTTTGTCTTCATTACCGTTGCGTTCGGCGTAATTGGTCAGGCGCAGGCGCACAGGGTCGATGGCCAGCGCACAGGCCAGCTCGTCCATGGCGCACTCCAGACCGATCATGCCCAATGCAGCGCCCGGCGCACGCATATCCAACGGCGTAAACACGTCCAGCGGCACCAGCTTGTAGGTCAGTTGCACGTTATCGCAGTGATAGAGCATGCCGCTCCACTCAACAACATGCTCGCTGAAGTCCTCGAATCGCGAAGTCTGGCCGATGGCTTCATGCCCAATGGCCAGCAGACGACCGTTGGCAGCCGCCCCCAGACGCAAGCGCTGCACGGTGCGCGGGCGATAGCCGAAGGTGAACATCTGTTGTCGGGTCAGGGTCAGGCGCACCGAGCGCTTCAGATGCAACGCCGCCATCACCGCCAATGGCAGCTGATATTGCGGGCGCAGGCCTGAACCGAAGGCACCGCCGACGAAGGCTGCCAGCACGCGGATCTTGTCCTTTTCCAGACCGAAGACCTTATGCAGGTAGTCCTGACAGTTCTGCGTGCCCTGGGTCTTGTCGTGAATCTGCAGGCTGCCGTCAGCCTGATACAGGACGGTGGAAGCATGCGGTTCCATCGGGTTGTGGTATTCGCTGGGCGTGCTGTAGGTCACGTCAACGCTGAGCGCAGAACTGGCCAGCTCACCCTCGAAGTTGCCACGCGGCGGCGGCAGTTCGGCAGGCGCGTCATGGGCAGTGTCGAGCATGACCTGCAAATCGGTCTCGTGAGCCTGCTGTTCATATTCGATACGCACCAGCGAACCGGCGTGCCGTGCCAGCTCCAGCGTATCGGCAACGACCAGCGCAAGCGGCTGGCCGCTGTACATAACGTTGTCGTTGTAAAAAGGCCGAAACGGCGAACCGTCGGCCGAGTCAGCGTCTTCGTAGTTTTCGTCGTAGCTGGCCACTGAAGGACGATTGGTATGGTCGATGACGGCGACGACACCCGCGACTTTCAACGCCTCGCTGGTATCGATGCTGACGACGCGACCGTTGGCGATGGTGCTGGAGACCACGCTGGCATACAGCAGCCCTTCTTCAGGGTACTCACCGGCGTAGCGCGCGCCGCCTGTCACTTTCAGTCGGCCGTCGACGCGGTCTACCGGCTTGCCCATTGGCGAAAATGGCTGGTTCATCGGGCGCTTCCTCCTGTTGCGGCATCGCTCAAGGCGCGAATGATCGCGCGGCGGGCCAGCCTGACTTTGAAACCGTTGTGCTCCAGAGGCCTGGCATCTTCAAGCATGGCGTCTGCCACAGCGGCGAAGTGCTCGCGAGTGACCGGTTTACCGATCAACAATGCCTCGACCGCTTTGTCGCGCCACGGCTTGTGCGCGACGCCACCCAGCGCCAGACGCACGTCGCGTACCACGTCACCGTCCAGATCAATGGCAGCAGCGACCGATATCAGGGCAAACGCATAGGATGCGCGATCACGAATCTTCAGATAAGCGTTGTGACTGGCAAAGCCCTGTGCAGGCAGCTCGACCGCGATGATCAACTCATCATCGGCCAATTGGTTGTCGCGTTGCGGCGCATCACCCGGCAGGCGGTGGAAATCCGCGAACTCGATGGTGCGGCGACCGGCACGTCCTTCGACATGCACCACAGCCTCCAGCGCAGCAAGGGCCACGCACATGTCGGATGGATGCGTGGCGACACATTCGTCACTGGCACCGAGGATTGCGTGAATACGGTTCAGACCTTCACGCGCCGGGCAGCCGCTGCCCGGTTCACGCTTGTTGCACGGCACACCGGTGTCATAGAAGTAATAGCAACGGGTCCGTTGCAACAGGTTGCCGCCAGTGCTGGCCATATTGCGCAACTGTGGCGAGGCACCGGCCAGGACGGCTTTGCTCAGCAACGGGTACCGTGCCTCGATCAACGGGTGATACGCCAGGTCGGCATTACTCACCAGGGCGCCGATCATCAGTCCGCCAGAAGCCGTTTCGCTGACCTTCCTTAATGGCAGGCCGGTGATATCGATCAAATGTTCAGGCGTTGCGACGTTTTCTTTCATCAGGTCGAGCAGGTTGGTGCCGCCAGCAATGAAACGCGTGGCAGGCCCGCTCAGGTTGACCGCTGCGGTGATGTCGGTCGGCTTGCTGTAGGTAAACGGATTCATGCGTTCACCTCCGGCTTCGGCGCTGCATTGTGAAACTGTGGCAAGGCCTCTTCGACCGCCGCAAGAATATTGCTGTACGCACCGCAGCGGCACAGGTTACCGCTCATCAGTTCCTGGATCTCGGCACGCGTGCTGGCGCGCCCCTCGTTGGCCAGCCCGACAGCCGAGCAGATCTGCCCGGGCGTGCAATAGCCACACTGGAACGCATCGTTCTTGATGAACGCCTGCTGCATTGGATGCAACTGATCGCCGTCGGCAAGACCTTCAATGGTGGTCAGTTCGGCGCCGTCGCACATGATCGCCAACGTCAGGCAGGCATTGATGCGCGTACCGTCACGCAGTACGGTACATGCACCACACTGGCCGTGGTCGCAGCCTTTCTTGGTGCCGACCAGGTCGAGCTGATCACGCAGCAGATCCAGCAGGGTGGTCCAGGGCAGCACGTCCAGCTGGCGCTGCTGCCCGTTCAGGGTAAGAGAAATCGCGTGGGTCGCGAAATCCTTCGGGTTCGGGGTCGTTGCACTCATGGAAACCTCACGGTAGGCGTTCGCTTAGCGCATTTTTATGCGTCTTAAGGGGTCGGACTTCGTGAGGTTTGCAACGTTCAGGCTTTCTTGATGAGCGCACTTGTCATCGAAAGGCCCTTATCCACAGGCAGCCATCCTGACCCGCTGCTGGTATGATGCGCGGCTTTTTCCGACCCGCAGAAATCAAACGGGCTGCCTCGCAGTCTGTGCTTTGCTGTTGGAGTCGATCATTCACGACGCGCGCCGCGTCACGGAGAGCCAGACATGCTGGAAAGGCTGTTTCAACTCAAGGCACACAACACCAACGTGCGGACCGAGATTCTCGCGGGCGTCACGACTTTCCTGGCGATGGCCTACATCCTGTTCGTCAACCCGAGCATCCTCGGCGAAACCGGCATGGACAAGGGCGCGGTATTCGTCGCCACCTGCCTGGCAGCCGCCATCGGCTCGACGGTGATGGGGCTGATCGCCAACTACCCGATCGCCCTCGCACCGGGCATGGGCCTGAACGCCTTCTTTACCTACACCGTGGTCCTGCACATGGGTCACAGCTGGCAGGTCGCGCTGGGTGCAGTGTTCATCTCGGCGGTGATGTTCTTCATTCTGTCGATCTTTCGCATCCGTGAATGGATCATCAACAGCATCCCTCTGCCCCTGCGTTCGGCCATTGCCGCTGGTATCGGCCTGTTTCTGGCACTGATCGCCCTGCATAACGCCGGAATCGTGGTCAGCAACCCGGCCACCATCATTGGCATGGGCGACCTCAAGCAGCCTGCTCCGGTGCTGGCTACCCTGGGCTTCTTTCTGATCGTGGCGCTGGACCACCTCAAAGTGCGCGGCGCGGTGCTGATCGGCATCCTCGCGGTCACCCTGGTGTCCATCGTGCTGGGCTTCACGCCGTTTGGAGGTGTGGTGTCGATGCCGCCTTCGCTGGCCCGACCTTCATGCAGCTGGACATCATGGGCGCGCTGGACGTTGGTCTGGTGAGCATCATCTTCGCCTTCCTGTTCGTCGATATTTTCGATAACTCCGGCACCCTGATCGGCGTGGCCAAACGCGCCGGGCTGATGGGCAAGGACGGGCACATGCCGAAAATGGGCCGTGCGCTGATCGCCGACAGTACTGCCGCGATGGCCGGTTCCCTGCTGGGCACCTCGACCACCACCAGCTACATCGAGTCGGCTGCGGGCGTCAGCGCGGGTGGCCGCACCGGTCTTACCGCCGTAGTGGTCGCCGTGCTGTTCCTGCTGGCGCTGTTCTTCGCCCCGCTGGCCGGCAGCGTGCCCGCCTTTGCCACCGCACCGGCGCTGCTGTTCGTCGCCGTGCTGATGGCGTCCGGCATGGCTGAAATCGACTGGGACGACATCACCGTCGCAGCGCCGGTGGTGATTACCGCTCTGGCGATGCCGTTCACCTACTCCATTGCCAACGGCATTGCCTTTGGTTTCATTTCCTGGACAGCGATCAAGCTGTTGTCAGGACGCTGGCGCGAGCTGAATTCCGCGCTGGTGATCCTGTCGATCCTGTTCGTGATCAAGCTGGGCTGGCTCAACGCATGAGTGTTCCTTTCGACCCTGCGAGCTACGACCGTCAGCTCGAAGAAAAAACCGTTCGCCTGCGCGAGTTGCTGGCGCCGTTCGATGCACCTGAGCCGCAGGTGTTTGATTCACCGCGCGAGTACTATCGGCTGCGCGCCGAATTTCGCCTGTGGCGCGAAGACCAAAAGCGTTATTACGCGATGTTCGCGCCGGGCGACAACAGGACACCGATCCTGCTGGAAGGCCTGCCGATCGCCAGCGAGCGCATCAACGCGCTGATGCCGGTGCTGCGCGAGCGCTGGGAAGCCAGCCCGACGTTGAATCACAAGCTGTTTCAGGTGGACTTCCTGACCACGCTGGCGGGTGATGCGATGATCACCATGTGCTATCACCGCCCGCTGGACGCTGAATGGCAAGCCGCTGCCGAGCAATTGGCGGCTGAGCTGAACGTGAGCCTGATCGGTCGTTCCAAGGGCCAGAAGCTGATCATCGGCCAGGACTACGTGACCGAGAAGCTCGACGTGGCTGGCCACACCTTCAGCTACCGCCAACCGGAAGGCGCTTTCACCCAGCCCAACGGCACGGTGAACGGCAAGATGCTCAACTGGGCCTTTGATGCGCTGGGCGAGCGGCAAGACGACCTGCTGGAGTTGTACTGCGGCAATGGCAACTTCACCCTGCCGCTGGCCACCCGCGTGCGCAAGGTGCTGGCGACCGAAATCAGCAAGACCTCGGTCAACGCGGCGCTGAGCAACCTGGATGACAACGGCGTGGACAACGTCACGCTGGTGCGCCTGTCAGCCGAAGAACTGACCGAAGCCCTTAATGAAGTGCGCCCGTTCCGCCGTCTGCACGGTGTGGACCTGAAGAGCTACGACTTCGGCAGCGTCTTCGTCGACCCGCCACGCGCCGGCATGGACCCGGACACCTGCGAACTGACGCGCCGCTTCGAGCGCATTTTGTACATCTCCTGCAACCCGGAAACCCTGGCCGCCAACATCGCCCAGTTGCACGACACCCACCGGGTCGAGCGCTGCGCCCTGTTCGACCAGTTTCCGTACACCCACCACATGGAATCGGGTGTACTGCTGGTTCGCCGTTGAAGCTCCCCGGACGCCACTATCGTGCGACGCGGAGCGTCACCCAAGGCATTCCCACGCTGGAGCGTGAGGAACGATAATCTCGACTATCGTGCGGCGCTCTGCGTCGCATGCCGTTCCGGACGCTCCGCGTCCTATCCTGTACATGCGGCGCGGCGCAGATTCTTTCATACCCGTCACGGCGAAACTGTCAGAATATTTATTAGCTTCCTATCGATACGCTAAGGTATAAACCGAAAACGTGAATTAGCCGCTTCAATGGGATCCCTTTCTTGAGCTCTGAGTCTTCCGCCTCCCCTGCCCCGGTCAAGTTGTCCAGCCAGCCCGGTTTCGTCAGTTTTATCCTCTCGCGCCTGATGGCTGTGTTTGCCATGCAGATTCAGGCAGTGGTGGTCGCCTGGCAGGTCTATGACATGACCCGCGAGCCAATGGCACTGGCGTATGTCGGCCTTGCTCAGTTTATTCCCATGTTGCTGCTGTTGATGCCTGCCGGGGACCTGATCGACCGCTACAACCGCAAGGTCATCCTGATGATCAGTTGGGGCGTGCAGGCGTTCTGCGGCACCATTCTGTTTGTGTTTTCGGCCCTCAAGCTGCAAGACCTGCGGCTTATCTACGCCGCGCTGATGCTATACGGCTGCGCCCGCGCCTTCACCGGCCCGGCCCTGCAAAGCCTGCTGCCACAGATTGTCCCGCGTGACCAACTGCCTTCGGCCATTGCCACCAACAGTGTGATCATGCGCTGTTCGACCGTTGGCGGCCCGCTGATCGGCGGCTATCTGTATTGGCTGGGCGGCGCAGAACTGACGTATTCAGTCTGCGTGGCAGCATTCATAGCTGGCATCCTGTTTCTGGCCCCTGTAGCGACGCCCTTTGCCGGCAAGCCAGTGGAACTTGGCTCCAGCGCCTGGGGCCGGTTCACCGCGGGAATTGCCTTCATCCGCTCGCGACCGATCATCCTCGGCACCATTTCGCTGGACCTGTTCGCCGTGCTGCTCGGCGGCGTGGTGGCGCTGCTGCCGATTTACGCCCATGAAGTGCTGAATCTGGGCCCCCAAGGGCTGGGCATGCTGCGTGCGTCGATGAGCCTGGGCGAGCTGGGCGTCGGTATTTACCTGAGCATGCACCCGCTGCAGCGCAACGTCGGCATGACCATGTTTATTGCCGTCGGCCTGTTCGGCGTAGCGAATCTGGTGTTTGCACTGTCGACACTGTTCTGGCTGTCGTGCCCGGCCCTGCTGGTCGCGGGCGCGGCGGACATGGTCAGCGTGTTCATTCGCTCTGCGCTGGTGCAGTTTTCGACGCCGGACAACATGCGCGGCCGGGTCAATGCCGTGAACATGCTGTTTATCGGTTCATCCAATGAGCTGGGCGAGTTTCGCGCAGGCACCAGCGCCTCGCTGGTCGGCGCCATACCTGCGGCAATCATGGGTGGCGTCTGCACATTGGGCGTGGTCGGCGCATGGATGACGTGCTTCAAATCACTGCGGCAGGTCGACCGTTTTGCCGATGCGTCGCCGCCTGACATGTTGCAGGCGCAGCCCGTGAAAAGCTAGACACGGACTTCCCGAACCAATCGGCTCTCTCGCACCTCTATACCCTCGCATCCTGCACACGCTGGCCGGACCGCCAGACTGGCGCAGACCTGTATCAGCAGCGACACTCATTGCACGAAAAGAAGAGGGATCCGACATGCTCTGGAAAAAAGGCCGACGTAGCGACAACGTAGTCGATGCGCGCGATGGCGACAGCAGTGGCGGCGGCGGTGGCATGCGCATCGGTGGCAAGGGGCTGGGCCTGGGCGGCATTGTGATCATCGTTGCCATCGGCCTGCTGACCGGTCAGGACCCGATGCAGATTCTCGGGCAACTGACCGGGCAAGGCACCGAGCAAAGCGCTCCACCCAGCGCGCAAACGCGTCAGGCGCCACCGGCCAACGACCAGCAAGCCGAATTCGTGCGCAGCATCCTCGGCGATACCGAAGACACCTGGCGTGCTGTGTTTGCTCAGAACGGTCGCGAGTACAAGGACCCGACGCTGGTGCTGTTCAGCGGCCAGGTCAACTCGGCTTGCGGTCGCGCCACCTCGGCGACCGGCCCGTTCTACTGCCCGGCTGACCAGCAGGTCTATCTGGACATGGACTTCTTCCGCGAAATGGCCCAACGCTTTTCCGCCGCTGGAGACTTCGCCCAGGCTTACGTGATTGCCCACGAAGTCGGGCACCATGTGCAGACCCTGCTGGGCATTTCTGCCAAGGTCGACAAGGCTCGTCAGGCCGGGCAAAAAATGGAAGGTGCCAACGGTTTACTGGTCCGCCAGGAGCTTCAGGCGGACTGCTTTGCAGGTGTTTGGGCGTACAACGCACAAAATCGTTTGAACTGGCTTGAGCCGGGTGATATTGAAGAGGCATTGAATGCGGCCAACGCTATCGGCGATGATCGCTTGCAACAGCAAAGCAGTGGTCGAGTCGCTCCGGACTCCTTTACTCATGGGACGTCTGCCCAGCGTGTACGCTGGTTCAAGGCAGGCTTTGCCCAAGGCCAAATCAATCAATGCGATACATTCGCCGCCAAGAGTCTCTGAACACATGATTAAACCGCTTCTGGTCCTGTTGTTGAGCACTGCCTTCGCGAGCCTCGGGGCGCATGCCGAGGATCAAGCGGTTACGTCTATCAGTCCGGATCGCCTGGCCATCAATGGTGCAGAGGCGACACTGGGGCTTAGCCAGGAATGGGTACACCCCAAGCCGAAGATCGAGCGCGCGGTGATCGTGCTGCACGGCCGCCTGCGTAATGCGCAAACCTACCTGCGCAGCATCGAACGTGCTGCCAATCAATCCAAAGAGCGCAGCAAGACCTTGCTGATCGCCCCGCAATTTCTGGATGAGAAGGACATTGTCGCGCATCACCTGCCGGAGTCGATTCTGCGCTGGCGCCAGAACAGCTGGATGGAAGGCGCAACCGCCACCAATCCCAAGCCCGTCAGTTCGTTTCTGGTCCTGGACCATATCCTCAAGCGTCTGAGCGACAGCAAGCTGTTCCCGAATCTCAAAGAAGTGGTCATTGCCGGGCATTCCGGTGGTGCCCAGGTGGTGCAGCGCTACGCGATGATCGGCGGCAAGGAAGATGCTCTGCTGCAGCGGGAAGGCGTGAAGCTGCGTTATGTGATTGCCAACCCGTCGTCCTATGCCTATTTCGACGCAGAGCGGCCTGAACCGGTAACGGCGCAGAGCTGCCCTGATTTCGACGAGTGGAAATACGGTCTGAACAAGATGCCGTTCTATTCGGGAAAGGAAAAGCCGGCTGACATCGAGAAGAATTACGTGAAGCGCGACATCACTTACCTGATGGGCGAGCTGGACACCGACCGCAACCACCCGGCGCTGGACAAGACCTGTGCCGCCGAAGCGCAAGGTCCCTACCGCCTGATTCGCGGACAGAACTACTTCAACTATCTGCAGAAGCGTCACCCGGAAGGGCTGAACCAGCGTCTGGTGATCGTGCCGAAAGTCGGCCACAACGGCGACGGGATCTTCACTTCACCGGAAGGCCAGGCGGTGCTGTTCAAGCCGTTTTGAGTGATAGGGATATAACTATCGTCCCCACGCTCCGCGTTCAACGCTACATACAAGTCCGCTTTTGATTCTGGCCGGAGGCCGTGGGAGCGAACTTGTTCGCGAAAGGGTCAACATAATCGTCGAAAATGCATCGACTGAAATACCGTCTTCGCGAGCAATGCGGATCGCCGCCCCGGTCGCTCCCACAAACACTTGTGGATAACGGTGAGCGCTCCGCATTGGCACGGTAGGCAGCCCAGATCACCCCAACATCCCGCGCAGCACTGTGCAATCCTCCGCATGCCAGTCAGTCAGCTCCGGCCAGGGGTTGTCCTTCAGGTTGACCAGAACAGTCTTGGCGCCCGCCGCACGGCCGCAGTTCAGGTCATGCATGTAGTCGCCGATCATGACCATCTTCTCCGGCTCGACACTCCAGCGAGCGGCCAGCGTCAGCAAACCCGCCGGATCCGGCTTGGGGGTCGCTTCGTCGCGGCCCAGTACATCCTCGACAGCAAAGCAGTCAGCGAGGCCGATGGCTTTCAAGGTGATGTACGCGAGCTCTTGAGCGTTGCGGGTCAGTATTCCCAACCGATAGCCGCGCGCCGACAACTCACGAACCAGCTCGACCGCGCCCTCGGCAGGCTGCGAAGCCAGCGCCAGATCGCGCTCGTGCTCAAGCAGCCAGGCGTGTTTGGCCGCCGATTCCTCAGCGGGCAACGCGGCAAGATGCCACAGAATGTCGTCGTCCTGAAGGATGCCCAGTTCACGCTTGATTGCCGGGAAGTCGTGGACCGGGATGGTCAGGGTGCCATCCATGTCAAACACCCAGTGCTGTATGCCGTCGAGTGTCATGCCCAATCCTTGCGATGGCGGATCAGCCCTTCCTGGCTGACCGATGCAACCAGTTGCCCGGCGCGGTTGAAGATACTGCCGCGTGAGAAACCGCGGGAGTTGCCTGCCCAGGGACTGTCCATTGCATAGAGCAGCCAGTCATCGGTGCGCAGGTCGTTGTGGAACCACAGCGAGTGATCGAGGCTGGCGACCTGCATATCGCGCTGCCAGACCGTCTTGCCATGCGGCCGTAACGAAGTGGTCAGCAGGTTGAAGTCGGAGGCATAAGCCAGCATGTAACGATGCAGCGCCTGCATGTCCGACAGGCTGCCATCGGCGCGAAACCACACGTACTTCACCGGCTCGCCTGGCTTGGGATCGTACGGGTCTTCGGATGTCACGGGGCGGAACTGAATCGGTTTGGGGCGCAGAAACTTGTCGTGCATCGCTTCGGGGATCAGGTGTGCTCGGCCCGTCAGCAGCTCTAGCTCGGACGGCAGGTTTTCCGGACCGACAATCTGCGGCATCGACGCCTGGTGCTCAAAGCCCTCTTCGTCGTACTGAAAAGAGGCGCTGCACGTGAAAATCGGCTTGCCCTTCTGAATGGCAGTCACACGGCGCGTGCTGAAACTGCCGCCGTCGCGCACGCGGTCCACTTGATAGACCACCGGCAGGCCTGCATCGCCAGGGCGCAGAAAATAGCCGTGCAGCGAGTGAACGTGGCGATCCTCTTCGACGGTCTGACTGGCGGCAGACAACAACTGCCCCAGCACCTGACCGCCAAACAGCTGGCGAAAACCCAGGTCCTGGCTGCGGCCGCGAAAAAGATTCTCTTCAATGGCTTCCAGCGTCAGCAACTCAACCAGATCATCCAGCACTTGGCTCATTCTCACTCCTCTTGCACATCGACTCTGCACTTTTACGGCAACGGCAGTCGCTGCATTTTCCGACAGGCCTCTGGCCCATCCCACTGGAATGGAATGATACAGATTTAAGATGGTTGGCTTAATTCAATCTACACCCTGATCAAGGCTTCAGCGTCCTGAGCCACTGCTCATGGCTGATCCGGTACAGCACGTGCGGCTTGAGCGGATGGCCGTCATCCAGATTGGGATGATCGAAGTTGCCGGACTCATCCTGCTGCATACCGATTGCCTGCATAACTTTTTGCGACGGCTGATTATTGACCGCGGTAAACGACACGATCTCCTTCAAATTCAGGCGCTCGAAACCACAGCCCAGCGCGGTCCATGCCGCCTCGCTGGCAAAGCCCAGGCCCCAGTGGTCATAAGCCAGCCGCCAGCCGATTTCCACGGCCGGCGTAAAAGGTGCCTTGAAACCCACAACATGCAGACCGGTAAAACCGATGAATTCGCCGGTATCCTTACGCTCCAGCGCCCAAAACCCGAAGCCCAATTCGGCAAAATGACCACGTAACCGTCCGATCATGGCGGCGCTTTCAAGACGGCTCAGCGGTTCGGGGAAATAACGCATCACGCGCGGGTCCGCGCACATCTCGGCGAATGCTGGCAAGTCATCGTCGCGCCACTGCCGCATCAGCAGCCGGGCGCTGTCTAGCTTGAGTATCGGTTCCATCGATTCCCCCGTGTAACGAGACATGAGTGGGCGTCAGTGTAGTTATCCACTACGCCAGACAACTGGGCGTGCGCATGCTTTGCTGGCACTATCGGGCTTCGACCTGTCAACGGACGCAAAATGTCCCTACCGCTTATCTACCATGAAGACTACAGCCCGGACTTCCCGGCAGATCACCGCTTCCCGATGGACAAGTTCCGTCTGTTACGTGACTACCTGGTCGACAGCGGCCTGACCAGTGACGTTCAATTAATGCGTCCCGAGTTATGCCCGGCGGACATTCTGGCGCTGGCTCATGACCCGTCCTACATCAGCCGCTACCTTAATGGCGACCTGTCCCGTGAAGACCAGCGGCGTCTGGGCCTGCCCTGGAGCGAGGCGCTGGCACGTCGCACGGTTCGTGCCGTGGGTGGTTCGTTACTGACTGCCGAGCAGGCCTTGAAGCACGGTATGGCTTGCCACTTGGCGGGCGGCACCCATCATGCGCACTATGATTACCCGGCCGGTTTCTGCATTTTCAACGACCTGGCAGTGATCAGTCAGTACCTGTTGCAAAGCGGCCGCGTGGACAAGGTGCTGATCTTCGACTGCGATGTGCATCAAGGCGACGGTACCGCACGTATTCTGGCCGATACCGAAGACGCCATTACCG
This sequence comes from Pseudomonas sp. Pme6b, assembly GCF_058129925.1. Taxonomy (NCBI): domain Bacteria; kingdom Pseudomonadati; phylum Pseudomonadota; class Gammaproteobacteria; order Pseudomonadales; family Pseudomonadaceae; genus Pseudomonas; species Pseudomonas sp. Pme6b. The sequence goes on along the minus strand of NZ_CM176704.1, from coordinate 1,199,515 downwards.
TCTCGCTGCACTGCGAAAAGAATTTCCCGGCACGCAAGGCGCAGAGCGACTGGGATATCCCGCTGCCGATGGGGATGGGCGACGCCGATTACCTCAACGTGGTCGACGATCTGCTCAACTACCTCTTGCCGTTCTACAAGCCGGATCTTGTGCTGTATGACGCAGGAGTGGACGTTCACAAGGATGATGCGCTGGGCTATCTGCAACTGACCGATCAGGGCGTGGCCAATCGCGACGAAGCCGTGTTGCGTCATTGCCTGAGCCGCGACATTCCGGTCATGGGCGTGATCGGCGGCGGCTACAGCAAGGACCGTCAGGCGCTGGCAAGACGCCACGGGATCCTGCATCACAGTGCGCAACGGGTCTGGGACGACATGGGCTTATGACAACGCGTTGCGCCTCATCGCAATTGCAGCCAATGAGTTGCACCACATCTGAAAACAACGCTCGGGTAGAATGCCCGCATCTTCTGCTATCAATACTTCACTGACCATGACCGACCTCGCCTCTCCTGCTTCCCGAACCGTCGCCATTATCGGAGGCGGCCCTGCGGGGTTGATGGCAGCAGAGGTGTTGAGCCAGGCAGGGCTGAACGTCGATCTGTATGACACCATGCCCTCAGTAGGGCGCAAGTTTCTGCTGGCCGGGGTTGGCGGCATGAACATAACGCACTCCGAGCCCTACCCGGCTTTTTTGTCGCGCTACGCTGAACGTTCGCCGATGATCGCGCCTTTTTTGCGTAGTTTTAGTGCCGATCAGCTGTGCCAGTGGATTCATGCGCTGGGTATCGAGACGTTTGTCGGCAGCTCGGGCCGTGTTTTCCCCACTGACATGAAAGCCGCCCCGCTACTACGCGCCTGGCTCAAGCGGCTGCGTGATGCGGGCGTCACGATCCATACCCGTCACCGCTGGCTGGGATGGAACCCCGATGGCAGCCTGCGCATTGCCTGCGCTGATGGAGAAAAGGCGCTCAACCCTGCGGCCACGTTGTTGGCACTGGGCGGTGCCAGTTGGGCCCGGCTGGGGTCTGACGGGGCCTGGCTGCCATGGCTGCAAGCAAGGCAGGTCGAGGTTGCACCTCTGCAGGCCGCCAACTGTGGTTTCGAAGTGAGCGCCTGGAGCGACCTGCTGCGCGACAAGTTTGCCGGTGCACCATTGAAAAATATCGCCATGGGTCTGCATGGCCATGCCCTGCGCCTGGGCGAATGCGTGCTGACCGGGACGGGCGTGGAAGGCAGTCTGGTGTATGCACTGTCGGCGCAGATTCGTGAACAGATCAACCTTCGCGGCTCGGCGACAGTGGACATTGACCTGCTGCCCGGCAAAACGCTGACAGACATTCAAAAAGCCCTGAGCAAACCACGTGGCTCGCGCTCGATGTCCAAGCACCTGCACAGCCAATTGGGCCTGGACGGCGCAAAGGCAGCGCTTTTACGCGAGCTTGCGCCTCGTGAAGCGTTTGCCGATCCGCTGTTGTTGAGTGAAGCCATCAAGGCGTTGCCACTGCCCCTGATCAAACCACGCCCCATCGATGAGGCCATCAGCACCGCCGGTGGCGTGACCTTCGAAGCCATGGACGAGCGTCTGATGCTCAGGCAATTGCCCGGCGTGTTCTGCGCAGGCGAAATGCTCGACTGGGAAGCCCCTACAGGCGGCTACCTGCTGACCGCCTGCTTCGCCAGTGGCCGCGCTGCGGGGCTGGGGATGGTGGAGTGGCTGAACTCACAGTGATTCCTGTGCGTATGCTCTGCACTCAGCGTTATACATAAACCCTTTCTGTGGGAATTTGTTCGCGAAGGCTATATTCCAAACGCAGCAAATTCGTCGACTGCGCTGCCCTCTTCGCGAACAAGTTCGCTCCCACAAAGCCCACGGATAACCTGTGGGAGCTTGCTCACGTTATACATAAATCCTTCTGTGGGAGCGTCGCCCGGCTCGCGCCCACATGCGTATATCAAGGCTTCTTCTTGCGCGGGCCGGTGTTGAAGACCGGCACTTTACGTATGGGTTTGACCGCTGGCGCAGGCTCTGACTCGCCGCTGTCGACCCATTTGCCCAGGTTACGTTTGCTGCCCGAGACCTTGGGCTTTTTCGGTTTCTTGGGTTTTTTCAGGATCTGGCCGCTGGCATCTGTAGTCGGCACCCGGTGCTCAGGCTCAAAGTCCTGTTCTTCCTTGCGCTCAAGCGTCTGGCGGGTCAGCACTTCGATGGCCGACAGCAGTTCGACTTCATCGGCACACACCAGCGAGATCGCCTCGCCCGTCAGGCCCGCCCGGCCGGTGCGGCCAATACGGTGGATGTAATCCTCGGCCACAATCGGCAGGTCCAGATTGACGACCGTCGGCAGATCATCGATATCCAGACCACGAGCCGCCACGTCGGTGGCAACCAGAATCTTCACTTCATTGCTCTTGAAACGATCCAGCGCACGCTGGCGAGTAGCCTGCGGCTTGTCGCCGTGAATGCCATCAGCGTTCAGACCCAGACCCTGCAAACGGTCCACTAGTTGATCAACGCCAACCCGGGTCTTGGCGAACACCAGCACCTGGCCCCAGCGATGCTTTTTCATCAGATGGATGAACAGATCAGCCTTGCGCTTCTTGTCCACGGTCACAACCCATTGCTTGACCGATGACGCCGCCACGTTGCGCGGGCTGACCTCGATGGTCAGCGGGTCATTGAGCATCTGCGCGGCCAGCAGACGAATTTCGTCGGAAAAGGTCGCGGAGAACAGCAAGGTCTGGCGCTGCTTGGGCAGTACCGCGTAGATGCCACGCAATTCCTCGGCGAAGCCCAGATCAAGCATGCGGTCGGCTTCATCAAGGATAAGAGTCTGCAACTGCGAGAACTTGACTGCATTCTGACGATGCAGGTCGAGCAGACGTCCCGGTGTCGCAACCAGCACGTCCACGCCCTTGCGCAGCTTCATCATTTGCGGGTTGATGCTCACGCCACCGTAGGCTGCGTAAGTGCTCAACGGCAGGTGCTCGGCATACTGACGAATGCTTTCGTGAACCTGATCGGCCAGTTCGCGGGTCGGGGCCAATACCAGCGCGCGAACGCAATTAGGCGCGACTTTCGGCCCTTCCATGGTCAGGCGCTGCAACAGCGGCAAGGCAAAACCTGCGGTCTTGCCGGTGCCGGTCTGGGCAGCTGCCATCAGATCGCGGCCTGCCAGTACCGGAGGAATTGCCTGGGTCTGTACAGGCGTCGGAGTCTGGTAACCGAGCGCTTCAAGAGCGCGCAGCAAGGGTTCGATCAGGCCGAGAGAGGCGAATGTCATGGAAATACCGTAGGAAAAATTCAACGCAAGGCGCGCAGTTTAACCTGTCCGGCCCGCCTCGGTTAGCTTGTGCGTGTCGATCCGACCTTTCGTACCGCCGACCTGCGCCATTGCGGCAGGCCAATCAGCACGACAGCGCTGATAATCACCACCATGGCCAGGCACTCTTCAATACCGATAGTCTCTCCCGCAAACACCACGCCAAGCATCACCGCCACTGCCGGGTTGACGTAGGCATAGCTGGTTGCGGCTGCCGGGCGCACGTTCTTGAGCAGGTACATATACGCGCTGAACGCGACGATAGAGCCAAACACCACCAGATACAGCAGCGCGCCCCAGCCCGCCGCAGTCGGCATATGCGCAAGACGCTCGCCGCTCAAAGCGCTACCGATCAGCAGCGTCGCTCCGGCAGTGATCATTTCCGCCGCACTGGCCATCGGTCCTTTGGGCAACGGCATATGCTTGCTCAATACAGAGCCGAACGCCCACGACGCAGCGGCAAAGAGCACCAGCGCAGCGCCATAAGGGCTGGCTTGCAGATTGGAGCCGAGATTCAGCAGGCCGATACCGATCAGGCCCAGCACGATGCCCGCCCACTCCAGATTAGTGGTGCGATTGCCCCAGAACAGGCCGAACAGCAAGGTAAACAGCGGCATGGTCGCCACCGCCAGCGCCGCGACGCCTGATGCAACGCCTGCGTGCTCGGCCAGCGTCACACCGCCGTTACCGCATGCCAATAGCAGGAAGCCAATCACAAACGCCGCCTTCCACTCGCGCCAGGTCGGTGCTGGCACGCCGCGATAACGCAGGAAACCGTACATCAGGCACCCGGCAATCAGAAAACGCACGCCAGCCATCATCAGCGGCGGCCATGACTCTACGCCAATACGGATGACCAGATAGGTAGAGCCCCAGATCAGGTACAAGGCCAGAAAAGCACCAATGAGCAACGGCGAAACACGAACGGACTGAGGCATGGCAAGGCTCTGGGATCATTGTTATGGTGGACCTATTGTATGAAGGCCAGATGCGGATATTAAGCAGACAAACCTGTTTAAACCGCACTGAAACTTACGATTCAATGCTTGTAAGGTCTGCTTTCCTTTTATTTTAAAATGACCCATCGCACAGCACGAGGCACGTCATGACGCTGGATAAATACGATCGGATTCTGCTCGATGAGCTGCTGAAAAATGGCCGGGCGTCTTTTGCGCAGCTGGCGAAACTGGTCAACCTGTCCGCGCCCGCCGTGGCCGAGCGGGTCGCCAAGCTTGAGGCCAGCGGCGTGATCACTGGTTATGAGGCGAAGGTCGATCTGTCAAAGGTCGGCTTGCCGATTCAATGCCTGATCGAGTTGCGCATGGGCAGTCACGGCAATCAGCAGGCGTACAAGGAGCTGTGGCAGGTCCCTGAACTGATCCAGTGTTACCGGGTGACGGGCGACCCGTGCGTGATCATGAGGGCTGCGGTGGATTCGATGCCGCACCTGGAAGACCTGATCAATCGGATCGCCAGGTTTGGCTTCAGCAAAACCTCAATCGTGCTGTCGACAGCAGTGGAGCGCAGCCTGCCGGCCGATTATCTGACCAGCAACGGCAAGCAGGAACACTAAAAGATCAGAAGCCGCGCTGACGCTTGAGTGTTTCGCCGATCTTGGCGGCGGGGACTTTCTGCAGCGAGCAGAGCATCTGGTGGGAGATTGCGGCGATACCGTGGGTGTTGCGCAGTTCGTTGGTCAGATACGCCGTGAGGTTAGCGGCCATTTCCGCATCCGCCATCGCCCGGTGAGCCTTGCCGGTATTGGGCAGGCGCGCGTAGCTGGTCAGCGTGCCAAGCTTGTGATTCGGTGCGCCAGGCATCAGGCGTCGGGCCAGCAGCATCGAACAGGCGAAGCTCTGTTCGCGCTTGCGCTGAATGCGCGACAGTTCGTAGTCCCAGAACTTCTGGTCGAACGAGGCGTTGTGCGCGACCAGCGGCGTGGCGCCGACGAAATCCGCTACATCGCCCATCACCCGCTCGGCGCTGGGGGCGGTACGAATCATGTTGTTGCTGATGCCGGTCAACCCTTCGATAAACGCAGGAATACGCACCCCGGCATTCATCAGGCTCTGAAAGCGCTCGACGATACGCCCCTGCTCCATGATGACCACGGCAATCTCGGTTGCCCGGCAGCTATGGCCCGGGGAGATGCCGGTGGTTTCAAAGTCGATGACTGCAATACGTTCCAACACTGGCCTGGCCCTGTAAATTCATTTCAACAACAACGCGCCTTCGATCGGCACGTAACGGCTGGCGGCGCGGATCAACGAGTTCGCAGTCAGCCCCGGCACGCCATAGGCCACCGCCTCAACACCATGTTTGCTGATCACACGTTCGAGCAACATGTCGAAATCGCCATCACCCGACGCCAGCACGACTTCGTCCACTTGCGGCGCGAAATCCATGATATCGATGGTGATGCCGACATCCCAGTCCCCTTTCGCCGAACCGTCGCTGCGCTGGATGTACGGCTTGAGCCTGACGGTAAACCCCAGATTGCGCAGGATCTGCTGGAACTGCTGTTGTTTGCTGTCGCCACGATCGATGGCGTAGGCAAACGCGTGAACAATCTCGCCGCGCTTGCTGATATCCGCCCACAAGGCGGCGTAATTGAAATGACAGCCATGCGCCTGGCGCACGGTGTAATACAGGTTCTGCACGTCGGCGAACACCGCGATCTTCTTCACCGCAATTCCTCATGGCGGGCAACACGCCCACTGGTTACAGCGATCCGGAATGTGAATCGGCGCCCAGTATGCCAGCTTGGGAACGGAATTGAGCTTCAACTATCGTGCGACGCTCCGCGTCGCACGCATTTCTGGACGCTCCACGCCCGATCTTGAATGGGCGGCGCGGCGCAGACCTGTGACGCGGAGCGTCACCCAAGGCATTCCCTCACAGGAGAGTGCGGAACGATAATTGTCTGTTCTGGAGCGCGAGAAGCGCTCACTGCGTCCTCAAACAAACGAATCATCATCAGAAAACATGTCGCCGCCATCGTCAAAGCTGTCATCGGCCGTGTACTGCTGATCCGGCTGTCCCCAACCGCCCTGATCATTGAACGAGCCGGTGTCCTGAGCCTGTGGCGCGTCGTGAATGACCTCGACGATCTCCTGCGGCTGGCTGTGGTGGCTGAACATGCTGCTGATGCCCTCTGCCAGCAGCACACCGCCCACCACACCGGCAGCGGTCTTCAACGCACCGCCGAGAAAGCCACTGCCCGCAGCCGGAGCAGGCGCGGCATAACCGCCCTGCGGCGCTGCGGGCGCAGGGGCTGGATTGAAACCGGCACCGTCGCGCCAGCCACCACCCGACGTCTGGCCCGGCTGAGCCTGAGGCGCTCGCGAGACGCTGCTGCCGAAAATACTCGACAGAAACCCGCCGCTGGCCGGCGCTGACGAAGATTGCCCCTTGGCCTGCTGAAGCTCAGCCTGCAACTGCTGGATCTGCTCGTCGCGCTGTTTCACCTGCTGATTGAGCTGATTGACCGCAGCTTCCTGCACCAGAATCGCCTGCGTCATGTAATACGGCGCAGCGGGCTGGCGAGTCAGATGCTCCTTGATGCGCGCCTCGGCCGCAGCATCTCGCGGAGCGGATGCCGTCTCGGCGTCTTTCAGTTTCGAGAAAAGACCATCAATCAGGGTTTGCTCTTCGCTGTTCATGACCACCTCACTGAGTTGCCACTGGAATTCTTTCCTGCCGCACCGGCAGGACCATGCTCAGAAAATGGGGCCTCATCCACCCGCTTCAATGACATGAAGAAAAAGATAAGAAGATCTCGGCCCACCACCACTGCGCTTGGTTCGGCAGGGGCCATGGGCTAAAGTGTGCGCCTGCTTTTAGCCTGCGATCTATCTACATGAACCCGTTGACCGTCATCCAGGATTCGCTCTATTTCTTTCGGCGCAATCTGGGCAGCATTATGCTGCTGTGCCTGCCTGTCGTGATACTCGAGGTGCTGGCCAAACAAGCGCTGAGCAACGCCATGCCCGCCGACACGTCGCCTGCCTACGAATTGGTCATCGGGCTGTTTTTCTACCCTATCTATACAGCGGCACTGATCCTGTTTCTCGACGCACGCAGCCGTGGCGAAGACGTCTACACCCGCGACCTGCTGGCCATGGCGTTGCGCCTGTGGCCCACCTTCGCCGTGCTCTCGGCAATGAGCACTCTCCTGATCATGTTCGGCCTTTCGCTGTTCGTGGTCCCCGGCCTCTGGGTCATGATCAAGCTGGCGTTCTGTGAATACCTGCTGGTCCTGCGCAAGCTCACGCCGTTCATGGCCATGCGCGAAAGCATGCTGATGACCACCGGGCACTTCACCCGCATTCTGGTGTGCGTACTGAGCGTCTACATTCCCCTGTGGCTGCTTGAGGGCGCCAGCCTGTACCTGTTTCCGGAACCGCAAAGCGCAGCGGTTTCCGTGATCACCGACAGCATCGGCAGCTTCCTGCAACTGTTCACCACCATTGTGACGTTCCGCCTGTTCATGCTGATCAGCGAGCCCGCGCACAGGGCCTGAACCAACAGCTGACGCCAGACGCACCGATTCGGTATGCTAAATACCGAATCCCTCACCGAGCGCCAGGCGCTCCAAGTCGAGCCGATGCCACGTCTACTGCTACGTCTGACCCTGTACAGCCTGCTGCTGGTCGCCGTATTGCTGGTAATGGTTTACCAACTGACGTGGCGCCCTCCAGCTCGCGAGTTACTCCCGGCCAGCTGCAATCCTGCGGTTCAAGCGCCCAAGCTGGTGCCGGGGCAAGCCCTCAAAGTCATGACCTGGAACATCCAGTACCTGGCGGGCAAGCGCTATGTGTTCTGGTACGACATGGCCGACGGCAGCGGCCCGGACGAACGCCCGACCCATGAAGACCTTTCCTATAACCTGGATGAAGTGGCGCGGGTCATCCGTGACGAACAGCCTGACATCGTGCTGCTGCAAGGGGTCGACGATGGTGCCAAAAACTCCGATTACGAAGACCAACTGGCATTGATCAAAGAGCGAGTGGCGGACCTCTACCCCTGCAGCACGCAGGCGTTCTACTGGAAATCGGAGTTTGTACCCAACCCGCATATCTGGGGCAGCGTCGGCAGAAAACTGGCGACCCTCAGCCGCTTCCACATCGACAGTGCCGAACGCGTGCAACTGCCGGTGCCAGACGCCAACATCATCAGCCGTCAGTTCCAGCCCAAGGATGCCTTGCTGGTCAGCTACCTGCCCCTGCGTGACGGCGGCAAACTGGCCGTCATCAACACCAGCCTGACCACCGCCAGACACACCGGCGACACCGCACAAAAACAGATCGTCGCCACTGAAAAGCAGTTGGACAAACTGGAAAGCGGCGGCACACCATGGCTGATCGGCGGCGACTTCAACCTGCTGCCGCTGGGCCAATACCAGCGCCTCCCCGAAGAACAGCGCCTCGGCTACGCCGCCGACAGCGAGCTGCACGAGCTGTGGGAGAAATACCCGATGATCCCCGACAACGCCGAATCCAGCGGCATAGACCGCGGCAAATGGCTGACGCACTTCCCCAACGACAGCCGCATCAACGGGCCGGACCGGACGGTGGATTACCTGTTTTACAGCCCGAGTTTGAATCGGGTCAGTGCGAGGGTACGGCGGGACGATACTTTGTTGATCTCTGATCATTTGCCGGTGATTGGGCGGTTTTTGTTGCCGGTTTTGCCTTGAGGGGTTCCTGCTCTGTAATCAGATAGTTTTCTAAAATAAGGATATTGAGTTGAAAAAACTTAACGTTGCTAAAACTATTTTGGGGGGCGCTGCAGCACTTTGCTTCATAACTCCCCTCTGGGCTAAAGATGGAAACGAAGCACTGGCGGCGGTAATCGATCAGCAAAAGACACAGCTTCCCATCATGCTGGACCTTATGACCCGAATAGACACGATTGCCTATGCTGATCACACCGTCCTCTACAACCTCACGATCAATGGTTACAACGGAAGGCCTGGCGAAAAAGTCTACTACGACAGCTACCTGACTCAGCAAATCCAAGGCAGCTTGTGTAAGCAGACAGCCTATCTATTGGTGCTGGAGCTGGGTAACAAAATCACTTATTCGTACTCCAGCTCGACAGGCGAGTTCATTACATCGATCACGCTTTCACGCAAAGACTGCGAGTAAAGCAACAGGTGCGTCTTTGTGCTCGCCCTGAAAAAAGACAGGACGCTCATGAGCGTCGGGTTGTAGATATGGGCCTGCGTTATAGCACGCACCTGATAATTGAAGCGTATCCCCCGCTACGTCAGTCCGCGCCGCTCCACATCGCATCAAGCGCCCGCTCAAGCGTAGGTGTCTTGATCTCGATGCCATCGCCGTACGCCGCCGTGCCACGAGCGCAGTCGATAATCACCGTGATTCCAGCACCGGTGAGCCGTCCGGGGTATTTGCGCAGGGTCAACTCAACACATGAGCAATCCAGCCAGCGTGCCTGATCGGCTGACCAGCCATTGTCTTCGAAAGCAAACACGCGGATGTCGCGCCTGATGTCGATTATCTCGGGTGGGTAAATCCATTGCGTGGCAAGTGCCTCGTAAGGCGTCGTCTGGACACGATAGCGAGCACTTGGGGACAGGGCGATCACTTCAATGCGCTCTCCGCGCATGGTGTCGCCTTCATGCTCGGAGCTGGCAAATATGGGCTCATAACCTTTCCCGGTGAACGTAAAGAATTTCGTTTTTCCATCAGCCTTCAACTGGGCCAGAGCTGCGCTCACCAACGGGAGAGACCTATCGTCAGGCTCAAGCGCTCGGTCATATCCGTCAAACTCGATACCCATAAAGTTGGCTTCATCAGCATCATCCGTGTAGCAGCGCGCGGCGAGGGACAGAGTGCCCTCCGTGAAGTAGTACATGTCGTACTCATAGTAATAGTCGTAGAAGCCGTCCTTATCCTGCTCGCTGGCGTCGATATGGTGATACCGCTCCATGCGGATTGAACCCGGGCCTTGGGATGTCCACTCGGGTTTGAGCTCGCCGTCACGGTGGTACTCACGTGAAAAGATGTTTTTCATCCAGCGCTTGATAAGGGATTTGAAAACAAATCTGGCAGTGTTCAATGTCCTTCCCTGGTTACCCGGTTGCTCGGAAACTTTCCGTGATCGATTCCTGAGTATTCGCGTGATTGAAAATACCTGAGCCGAGTGCGAATGGCAGCCCTATAGCCCGCAATAAGCTGGCGAGTCGCCGAGCATCTGAATGTCGTCCTTCAGCAACTGAAAGGGTCAAAACAGTTTGAACCGTTTTCAGACGCGCTCGCCTAATGATTAGCCTGTGGATACTCCCACAGGCTACGTGCCAATACCGGCATACCCAAAGGGTGATCAACGTGGCTAAAGACGACAAGAAAAGCAAAGGCGAAGCCTCAAAAGCCAGCAAGGATCTGAAAGACAAGAAAGCATCACCGGCCAAGAAATCTGAAGCGGCCTCGACGCTTTCCAAGTCTTCCGAAAAGAAGGACAAGAAAAAAGACGCCGAGCCAAAGAAAGCTGCCAAAAAAGCTGATAGCAAGCCAGACAAAGCCAAGAAGTCAGACAAGGCGGAAAAGCCGGTTAAAAAGAAAAAGTGATGTTTGCTGCCTGCCAGGGCGTTGCGCCCTGAACCGCCCCGGGTTTCTCGGAGACTCCAACCTTTGAGAGGATGGAGCGATGAAAAAACTACCGAAGTATTCCCCAGAGGTCCGTGAGCGGGCCATCAGGATGGTTTTCGAACACCTTCCTGAGTACGAGTCGCAGTGGGCCACCATCAGTGCCATTGCCCCCAAGATCGGCTGCACGCCCGAGACATTACGGCTGTGGGTTCGCCAATCTGAGCGCAACAGCGGCCAGCGTGATGGGCTGAGCACAGTCGAACGTGAGCGAGTCAAGCTCTTGGAGCGTGAGAACCGTCAGTTGCGTCAAGCTAACGAGATCTTGCGTAAGGCCTCAGCCTATTTTGCCCAGGCGGAGCTCGACCGCCCATTCAAACGATGAAGACGTTTATTGATGAAAACCGCCAGTCTTACGGGGTCGAGCCGATTTGCAAGGTGTTGCCAATCGCCCCGTCGACGTACTACCGGTACGCTGCTCAGCAGGCTGACCCCAGCCAGCAGTCAGCGCGTGCGCAGCGTGACCAGGAACTGGGTGAGCACATCCAGCGAGTCTGGGATGAGCACTTCCAGGTATATGGCGTGCGCAAGGTCTGGCGACAATTGCTGCGTGACGGACTGCAAGTCGCCCGCTGTACGGTGCAACGTCTGATGGGAGAGCTGGGCCTGCAAGGCGTGGTACGCGGCAAGCCCGTCAAGACGACGGTCAGCGACCAAGCCAGGCCGTGCCCGCAGGATCATGTCAACCGTCAGTTTGTGGCTGAGTGCCCGAACGCCCTATGGGTATCGGACTTTACCTACGTCAGTACCTGGCAGGGTTTTGTTTACGTGGCCTTCATCATTGATGTCTTTGCCCGATTCATCGTCGGTTGGAAGGTGTCCAGTTCAGCGCGTACCGATTTTGTACTCGATGCACTGGAGCAAGCCCTTTACGCCCGTCGCCCAGTCAAGCAGGGTGGACTCATTCACCACAGTGACCGTGGCGTGCAGTACGTGTCCATTCGCTATACCGAGCGTCTTGTCGAAGCCGGTATTGAGCCATCGGTCGGGAGTGTCGGTGACTCTTACGACAATGCTTTGGCTGAGACCATCAATGGTCTTTACAAGGCTGAAGTGATTCATCGACGCTCTTGGCCCACACGGGGGCGGTGGAGCTGGAAACCCTGAAATGGGTGGACTGGTTCAATCACCGCCGCCTGCTGGAGCCAATCGGTCATATTCCACCGGTCGAAGCAGAAGCAATCTATTATCAGCAACTCACCGAGTCTGCCCAGGTGGCATGACTCAAACAAAAGGGTCTCCGAGAAACCCGGGGCGGTTCAAAGTCTCGAATTTTCAAACCTTCGATGAGCTTCATACCTTTCTGGAGAACAATGCATTGAAGGACATTCCAGAAAGCATGCGTGACCCAGAGGCCCTGAAGAATCCAAAGCTCTCAAGATCGTCCCCCCAGGACAAAGAAGCAGCAGATCGGGTCGTCATCTCGCTCGACGTCGGGATCTTGACCGCGTTGCTCTCCATTGAGGAAGCCGTTCGGATGTCTACCCGCCGCGATGAGATCAATGCTAAGGCGCTGTACTGGGCAAAACTGACCAGCCTTCTTGTCAACGATATCGCAGACGGGAACGAGTTTGACCTGCAGGACTACTTGGCAACCGCGCGCGGTCAAGTCGACGCAGCACAAATGGAGGCCATCATTTATGCTACTGCCGCCTGAACTCGCTTTCTTGGCCCCCCTGCTCCGATCACCTCGTGAGGAGTATAAGTCAGCAGCTTGGCTGATCAGTGACTTCGACAGCACAATATGGCAGTACTCTTTTGAGTACAAAAAGGCCCCAAAGGAGCTGGACTGGAATGTCCCTTTGTCCGATGGCAGCTCGCTTCTCGACGAAAAAAACAGAGACACGCTGTTGGGGTTTAAGTACTTCCTTACCTGTAGCACTCGCAACGAAAGTGATACTGGCGAAACTAATGATCTCAAAGGGCAACAGGCTAGGCAATTCTGGCGCGCCTGTCATATTATTGATTTCTTGCTCATCAACGACTCTCGCTACCAAATTTTCAAGTACGGCCTGGCAGGGCTGACGGGAGGCAATCTGATTGAGTTGCTGGACACCCTCTCAAAAAATACGTCTATTTCCGAATCAGCCTACAGTTGGACTCCGACTCTGCGGGAGTATTGCTACACCCTTCTTAAAGAAACGGACGATAGCAGGATTTTTGAGACCCTCAAGGCACGTCCCCAGCTTATGATCCTTACGAACGAACAGAAGGATGAAGATGAGCTGGGCATCCCGTTCGACCTGATCCCGCCAATTAGGGCTTGTTTATACCTAAATGACATGTACGGCTCACCTCAAGTTGATTATGGTATTCAACCCAATACGATACGTCTCTCCCAGGTTCTTTATCCACAGTGCCTATGGGGCAGGACGCAGCCTAAGACCGTACATTCTGTATTAGGCTTCAATGATGATACATCGATGTTCACTCGTGAATACGCTGGTGTGCCGGCGCATACGGGCACGAACACAATAATGCGTGACCAAACATACTTCGATTATCGATCGAGCTTGTACAATCTTGGGACGCTCTTGGAAATCGGACTACCGGCCCCTCAAATTTCAGCACTTGTGGAGGCTGACGCCTATACCCCAAAACTCGGGGTAAAGGGAAGGTTTAGAACCGTACCCTCCGATACTGTATTCAAATCGATTCGACACGCAATCGAATTCCACATTGAACACGGCGAAGAGATTATCAAAGGGTTTTGTCGAATTGCCCTGGAATGCCAAAAGCGGGGCGTCGCCCCATCAACGCTTTCGGAAGCTGAAGTCAAGAGTATTGTTGGCCCGTACCTGGTCAATCTGGGTGTATCACAGCTGTCTCTGAGTTCGCGGATCATCGACACAAAGACGCTGCGCGAGTCAATCAAAGGCAATAAAGAAGAATATTTTATCAAGCTAAGGAATAATGTAGGACTATACGATCTGCTAGCCGCCTATGTGGGCGGAATCCAGCTCACGGTCGGCGTGCTAATGGCCAGGCGGGTTAGCGAGCTTTATACACTTAAGGCTAACAAATGCCTAAGTGAATGTGGAGATTGGCTTTATTTCCGCAATGCCAAGAGTAGCAAGCACCTGTTCGGCCATCGCCGCTCCGAAGCTCGCCCTATCGAACCTATCGCTAGGGATATGATCAAAAATTTAATAAAAATGCAAAAGATCCTTTTGCGTATCGGCTACATTAAATCCTACCACACCCTTTTTGCGCTTCCGCAGATGCGGGGCAATCGGGGCTTGGTAGATTCGGGCAATGCCGCTTACAACCGCAATCTCGATATTTTTTGTGATTACTTCGAAATGCCGGTCAATGCACTGGGGCAGCGTTGGTACCTGCGCCAACACCAGATGCGACGCTTCTTCGCAATGCTCTTCTTCTATTGCGGCAGTTTTTCAAGCCTTGATACGCTGAGATGGATGCTCGGCCATACTGACATCAAGCATGTTTGGAACTACCTCACTGAAAGTACGGAGGGCGCCATCCTGGCCTCGGCCGCTGCGCAGCATGCAGCCGAAAACATCCACATCGGGAACACAGAAAACTTCAAGGAACTCGTAGAGCTCATCAAAGAGCATTACCAGACTGAAAACTATACTCTCATTGCAACTTCCGAGCTTGAAGATTACATCAGCGACCTTATGAGCGAAGGCATGGTTGAGATCGAACCCGAGTTCTTCACCGATGCTGACGGCACCCACATGAAGATCGTTTCTCGTTTGAAATACAAGGAGGCAGCGTGATAGACAACAAGCCTTCTCGGGCTGACAGTGCCCGTGCGGGCGCTGTGGCTTTGCAACGCCTTCTGAGCCAGGTCATCACAACTCCGCACGCCTTTGCTGCGGACAAACCGCTGATTGCCGCTCTGAATTCCCAAGCTGGCCTTGCAAACCTTGATCTAACTGTCCAGGCCGATAATGGGGATACACTTAATTGCTTCCCCACAAGCCTTAACACCCTCAAAAAATACAGTGATGAGGTGCTCATAGGCGGATTCAAATCCCTCAACGCGCTTCGGGCAAAAGCCCTGGAAGCCATCGAGCGCCATGACCGCCAGAAAACCAAGAGTAATAAGCGTACGAAGGAGGGCCTAAAGTTAACAGTCGCCGACCATGAACAAGAGCTTGATATGCTTCGCCAGACCAACTTCTTGCTCCTGCGAGCGCTGCAAGAGTCTATGGGTCAAATCAAAAGCATCAGCACAGCGAGTGATCCGTTAACCCGCGAAAAATGGGCATCAGATGCCATCGCTACCCTTTTGGCGATCACAAGCCTCGCCATCCCCCCTTTTAATCTTGCTGACACCCCACAACAACAAAAGCATAGACCTTCCACGGTGGCGGACATCAATGACTACCGAAAGTAAGCAATCAGATCGTTATTCTAAAAAGATGTACACGCTTTTAGGCGAGCATAAAACCTTCGGAAGCTTCTCGGTTGACCGGATATTGATGCGTGACGCCACCAACATTTCCTTTATGAGTTGGCCTAATGGCTCCCCATGCATCATTGGAAATCTGTATATGCTCACCCTATTCAATAGGAAGGGGCGAGGCGGTGGACATGGCCTGTCCCGATCGGGCCAAGGCGGCGGGACAATGGGCGACTATGCCGCTAAGCTCAGTCAGCTCCTCCGTCGTTGCTACCGGGATGCACGCGATCCGATAAGAATGAACGACGGCGATTTTGCAGACTATATAGAGGAACTAAGAACAGAGCCTTCCCCTACGAACCCATCAAGGAAAAAGCGTACTGAAGATTCAATCTCTGAAGTTGGCCGGGTATGGCTAGATTTTTTAGGATTCGTAGGGCGCATCCACGGCTACGAGGATTTTGTCTCCCCGGAAGGTCGAATCCGCGCCGAGCAGAAAACATTTGTGTTTGTAGACCACGCAGGCAACAAATCGAACCGTAATTTTTTGACTCACCACTCCTTTGGCCCCCCTTCAAGAAAAAAATCCAGAAACCCTATCACCAATGAGCAAATTATACTTCTTAAGGAAACCTCTAGGAAGTCCAACGACACTAACTTTGTTAAAACTAGACGCTCATTACTGATTGACGTCCTGACGGATACTGGTGCCCGCCGCTCGGAAATTCCCAACCTGACTATTGACGACATAGAAAGGGCAAAGGCGATGCCAACTCCGACTTTGTCAATGACCACATTGAAAAGAGGAGGCGAAGTATTCATAAGAGAAGTACCTGTACATCCTTCCATGCTTCAACTTCTGGATACATTTATTCAGAAGCAGCGTCGGAATATTATGAAAAAATTTCTCACGGGCAAAAAAGATCATCGTTTCCTCTTCGTATCGGAAACAACCGGAAAACCACTGACCAGTAAAACGTTGTACAACGAGATAGCAAACCTTAGAGACCTCGCCGGAATCGAATCTCAAACATGTCCGCACATGTTTCGACACAGATACGTCACTGAATACTTTATCGACTTTATCAAACAGCATCAAATCAACAATGCTGATGACTTTCGCCGGACTTTGCTTCTTGACATTACAATATTCAAAGAAAAGGTCATGAAATTTACCGGCCACCTCACTCCAGCCTCCATCGACACATACCTGCACCTAGCTCTGGAAGCACTGAGCGAGTATTCCACCACGGTAACGTCTATTTACGTCAAGCGCGCCATGGATGGATACTTCAGGCGTGAGAAGGAACTGCGTCAGCGCCTGCAGGAAGGGATGACCGTCGATGAGTATCTGGTGGAGCTCGACCTCATCCAATCGATGTACAAAGATGATCTTAAGGTAGCTGAGTCAAGGGCGGAATAATCTGCGTCTGCCGGCATCTGAGGAACGGAGGATGTAGCCGCCCCAGTCACACCCAGCTAGTCGGCCAGCCGTTATCGTAGGCTAAGCATTCAGGCAGCGGCCCTCGATCTTTCTTCACGTCCCACGAGGCTTCGCGCGCGCTGTCGCTTCTGCAACTAACGGGTCTTCGGGCCAATAGTGCTTAGGGTATCTACCCCGCAGATCTTTCCTTACATCGCTGTAGGTCGAACTCCAGAAACTCGCCAGATCCTGAGTAACCTGCACCGGACGGCGAGCGGGGGACAACAGGTGGAGCTTCAGTACCTGTCGTCCCTGAGCTATACGCGGTGTATCTGAAAGCCCGAAGAGTTCCTGTAATCGAACAGCAAGAACGGGCGGATGCTCGCTATAATCGATGCGGATGTTGGAGCCGGACGGAACCTTGAAAGTCTGAGGGGCCATCGCTTCGAGGTGGTTAGGTAGAGGCCACGGCAGCAGTGTCACAAGCACAGATGCTAGATCGAGCCGGGCGAAATGGCTAATCCGGGTCACTCCCTCCAAATAAGGCAAAAGCCACTCTTCGAGAGTGGCCAGAAGCGAGGCATCACTAACATCTGGCCATTGGCTAGAGCTTTGGACATCCAATTCGAGCGTACGCATAAGCCCTACACGTGCCTGCCACTGACGAAGCTCTGGCGTCCAAGCCAGAAGCTCTAGCCCCTTACGACGTACGTAGCTCAATAAGGCTCGGCCACGGGCCTCGTCAGTGAGGTCTGTCAGCGGGGCTGTGGAGATTACGAGTTCCCCAACGCGCCGTTGCCTTTCAGCGCGAAGGGCACCCTCACGCTCATCCCAATCCAGCTCATCAACCTGGCGAACCAGATCTTGCAGAACATTTTCGAAGAGATTAGGGTCAAGTTCAGCAGCAAGGTAAATCCGCTCCTCGCGCTGGCCTTGTCGGCTCCCAAGATCAGCAACGACAAGCCAAGGATGCTTCATCAGCGCATCGACGTCGGTGAACATTGCTGCCCGGCCGTTACTTAAGCGGTATTCCGCACCGCCTGGACGCCGTTGGTGCGCAACACGATCGGGATACGCCAGTGCAAGTAGGCAGCCTACCCATTTCGGGTCGTTGGGATCAACCACAGGCTCCAGTGCAGGGCCCTGCAAGTGTGAGCGGTACTGCTTGGCTAATTGTTTGGCCCTTTGCGCATCCCGGTGTAACCGCTGCCCTGAAAGCATGGCCATCCTGCTGTGAACGTCAGCGCCTCCACCGCGCAGGATGTCTCTTTCCCCCAAAAGCGCTGCGAGATCACAGGCTTGTTCAGACAAACCCAGATTATGACCACGGAGTAGCAAATGGGCGATGCGGGGATGAGCGGGCAATTGGGCCATGGCCTGCCCGTGGTGGGTAAGTTGACCGTTGGTATCCAGCGCACCTAACCGATGTAACAGATCACAAGCTTGTGCGAAGGCGGCAGGGGGTGGCGCATCGAGCCATTTCAACTCGTCGGGTGAAACGCCCCAGCGCGCCAGCTGCAGAGCCAGCCCTGCGAGATCGGCCTGTAGAATTTCTGGGGAACTAAAGCTGGAAAGCTGCTCATGCTCCGTTTGAGACCACAGTCGATAGCACATCCCTGGTTCAAGACGCCCTGCCCGTCCAGCGCGCTGAGTTGCGCTAGCTTTGGAGATGCGCTGAGTCGCGAGACGAGTCATCGAACTACGCGGATCGAAACGCGGTACGCGCTCCAGCCCTGCGTCGATCACAATTCGTACTCCCTCGATGGTAATGCTGGTCTCTGCCAAATTCGTGGCTAGTACGACCTTGCGCTTGCCAGAAGGCGCAGGCTCAATGGCGGTGCGTTGTTCGTTTAGTGAAAGCTCCCCATAAAGTGGGCAGAGCAAAATGCGGGACGCGGATTCGCGTGGCTGTCTTCCGAGCCAGTCTTCCAAATCCCTGGAGACCCGGCGAATCTCGGCCTGGCCAGGAAGAAACACAAGCACGCTGCCCGTTTGCTCTTGGAGCGCATCAATGCAGGTCGCCACCACATGGGGCTCTACATAATCTCCGGGCTGAATGGGCTTGCCCCAGACAATATCCACGGGGTGCATCCTGCCCTCGCTGGTCACGATGGGCGCATCGTCGAGCAGAGTGGAAAGACGTTCGCCATCCAACGTAGCGGACATCAGCAGAATCTTTAGCGGTGACTTCTCTCGGAATAGCTCTCGGCCATTAAGAGCGAGCGCCAGAGCTAAATCTGCGTCAAGATTTCTCAGGTGGAATTCGTCGAAAATAATCAGGCCTACACCATCCAACGAAGGATCGTCTTGGAGTCGGCGAGCGAGAATTCCCTCCGTCACGACCTCGATGCGGGTCTTGGGGCCGACCCTGCTTTCCAGACGGATTCGATAGCCGACGGTTTCGCCAACTTGCTCCCCAAGCTCCTTAGCCATCCGTTCAGCTGCCGCACGAGCAGCCAGGCGGCGTGGCTCAAGCATCACAATGGTCTGGCCGGCCAGCCATTGCTCATCGAGTAAGGACAGTGGAACTCGCGTGGTTTTCCCGGCTCCCGGGGGAGCTTGGAGCACAACTTCATTGCGATGGTGAAGGGCTTCGATAAGGGCCGGCAGAGCGGCGTCGATCGGCAACGAGTTCATGGTGTCTCCGGCAGTAATGCCAGAATTATACAAGCTGCGTGGCTTTGAGGGTTCGACACCTCCTCCGCCCATCTATCTCCAGAGTACTACCTAAGGCTGCTAAGGCTATCGATATCTCGGGTGTTCTCGCCCCGATCAAGGAGCGGCATAATCTGGGCGGAAGCGACCGCTAGGACATCATTGATATCTCTTGGGTTACGGGAGCGTGGTACCCGATGGTGGCGCTAGCTCCACGCAAAATGGCGATTGCGCCTGACTGACCTTTTCGTCTTGGGGTAATGCCCCCGGATCCTTGAGGTGTTCGATGGGCAACCATTCACCGATGGCTGATTCGCTTCAAATGCATAGGTAGCGCCGAGCACAGCGGATGCGCTAAAAATACCTTCATCCAAAACTGGCGGCCGTGATTCACCAGGCCCTAACTCATTATTTACTCAATTTGGATCCATAGTGGCGACTCCTGGTTACGTCTATATTCTGCAAAACCCGCTCTATGGTGCGTACGTTGTGAAAATCGGTCTCACTACGAGAGAACCTGACGTAAGAGCTAAAGAGCTTTACACAGGATCGTCTGGTGTTCCCGCACCGTTTGATGTTGCCATCGCTTATTCTGTAGGCGATTGCGGGCTAGCCGAGAAGCTGACGCATAAGCGCCTAGCAGCATATAGACTTAACAAGCGGCGAGAGTTTTTCCGGACGTCACCGAAGGTTGCCGCAGCCGTTGCGCTAGATTCGTGCGCAAGGATTAATCAGGAGCTCGGATTGCCGCCTCCCGAACTTTTTAAGATCAGCAAAGCCTCCACCCAAAATACCAATAGCCGTAAAAAGGAAACGAGGCCCGACAGGGCTGGGTACACTGCTGAAGCGGTACCTTTTTTTGCTGACCCCTTCACGTTGCGTGAAAGCCCAATGGGAACAAGCACTCTCAGCTCAGACCAACTGGATCGCATCGAAATTCTAAAAATGCAGCTTGCTCAGGTGTACCCGGACAAGATAATGGAAATGCTTAGCGGCTTCAGCCGCGACACTTACCCGGAACAGGAAATTTTGATATGGGAGCACATTACCAAAGCCTATCTGACAATTGAGGAGGTAGAATTTGCCGGTGATCATTTGCGTCATGAGGCTTTCAACCTGTTGCTGATGCGATCCTGGGCGCCGCTCACTGACGTATTGAATAGTTTTAGGCTCCAGCATCTCACCCGCAAGTCCGCCAAGCGACTGCTGAAATCCTATGAGTTAAAACCATTGCCAATCCTGGTTCATTCTCGACCAAAGCCATTTGTGTTGAAAACAGCGACGCCATAAATCTATAACCTGGTGCCCAGCCGCTGCGGTGTTTAATCAGGTAGACCACATGAGCAGGCTATGCAGGCCAAGTACGTCAACCTAGCTGCAGCGCAAACCACAGTGTCTGGAACCACACCCCGATTACTAAGCAGACTGCTACTGGATCACCCCAGCGCCCCTAGTCGGATAGATCAGCACCCGTTAAACGAAACCGGCTCACGACAGATCCAACTGGGACGCCGGATGGGGCGCTGATGTCTATCCACACCTAGAGTCCGAGCCTGCCGGCGTCGTGGAGGCATCCGACACATGAAAATGCGGGACATGCCCCACATCAGCTGCTACGAATGCTCCCTACGTTTATGGCGAAGACGCGCGATTCTGGCTTTGGCAATGATCGAAGAGTAAGCAACGGTGAGATACACACCATTGGGACGCTCGGCAAGGTCAAGCAGGTGCTGACCAATTACGGTCGGGTCAAATGTCTTGATGGCTTCATTTGTCAGCGCATCCAAGTCGGGAGCCTGAACATCTGCTCTTTCCCAAATGTCGAGTTCGTCAGCCTGCGTATGAGACTCGGACTCATCATGCACCCTGGCGTCTCTAGGATGATCTGCCTGCCGCAATGCAGGGCTACTGACGGCATCCTCTGAGTGGCTATGTCGCGCAGGGACTACGCGTTCCTTTTTCTCCGCTACCTGCACTACAGGCACCACAGGCTCTGCTGAATGAGGCTCGTCGAACATATCGACGGTATTGCTTACCGGGTGGGCCACACGCCGGGTATCTCCCGCTGGCTCATCCTGGCCGCCTGTGAGGCCACGGCGATGGCGAATCAGAACTGTCTGGCCCCAATTACCAGAGAACCATTGCCAAGCTGCAGCTTTCTGCTTGCCGGAGTAAACGTTACCAATTGGGGCTACTTTGCCCAGGCCCTGCAGCTCTAGGCCAGCAGTGGTTTCAGTAAGTGAATCAATTACAGCCCTTGGGGCCTGCCAATAAAGCATGTCGGGGTAGGTGAAGCTTTCAGCGCGCGTACCTTGGCTTATTGCGTAGAGACGCTTCGCTTCAAATTGAATGTACGCTTCATCCTGGATTTCACCCAAGTACTGAGATTCTGGATGTGCCGCTCCGATCAGCGCCCCTGCCATCGTGGCGATCGTATCAGTATCGCTGTTGAACAGATTCACAACCTGTTCAATGATCTCCTGAGAACCTACACGCTGTCCTAGAAGTGCTGCAACGTTGGCAAAAAGGGCACATTTCAGTCCTGAGCCTCGCTCCTCGTTGCTCAGGCCTTTGTCACTTGAGACGACTGAGGCATACAACTCCGCCGGCGACAATGACCTGTTCGCCAGCCAGTCCACTGCGTTGCGCACGGACGCTTCCCACTCCGCAGCCACCTCATCGACCGCACTCTGGAGCGATTGCTTACTGGACTTCTCCCAAGTAGGTGCCCAGAAGGTTGCCAACTCCGAATCACTTCTGATCAGGGAAGGAATGCTTTTGATATCGTCGGCGAACTGTAGCCACTCGGTTTCACCCGGAACTCGACCGAATTCCAGAACATAGGCCAGGGAAACCGCGTGCACCACGGCCCCTGCGATGCCACGCATATGTCCGTGAGTACAGATAGCGTTTCGAATGACATCAAGCAGGTACGACGGCTTGTTACCAAGATCTGACGCAGCCCACACGTGAGGTTGAACACGCATTGCCGCGCCGTTACCGCCGCCGTGTTCATATCCGTTGAAGAAATTGCTGAACCAGTTTGTGCCACGATTGCAAAGTGAACTCGCCGCAGCCTTGCTGCCTCGCCCAGCTCCCAGCGCATAAACTAGCCAGATCGGTAACTCGATCTTGGCGAAGGCTTCAACGTCGAAATAACCCTGTCCAGATATCGCGCGGCTCGTTGATAGGCGAAGCTGGGTATCGTCGGAATAGGCCCCGGCCGGTAGTGAGACCTGCGCACCGAATCTCCCACCGACAAGACGTTTCCATTGTTCTGTACGCGTGGCGCGTGGTTGACCCAACCGTTCCCTGACAAGGTTTTCGGAAGCAAGCTCCGTCGGGAATCCTAGAGCGTCACCATAGGCGGCCCATAGCGCCGAGGAAATTGTGCGTTTCAGCCTATTTTCAGACATTGCTTTGCTCACCTGATTCCTTCAAACAGCTCTGGTCTAACCACGACTTCAACCTGGGGGTGTCCCGTTGCAGCCATCTGGCCTGCAAGCTCATCAGTGTCATTGTCGCAATGCACGTATATACGTTGCAAATGATCTGTTGAAAGCTCTAGTGGGTACAGGATCTCGGCTTGGTAGCACGTTGGGAGGTTACTCGGATGGTCAGCAGGTCGACGTGCATAATTCCCTAGAAACTGATGCGTCGTCGGTTGGAAAACAGCCTCCAGCCCCTCGACTCCGCGCGCACGTTTGACCCCCGTATAAATATTGTTGGTCGTTGTGAACCAGACATCATCATGGAGCATGATGCTCGGTGAGAAATCGAGAATGCACCAAAAAAAATCTTTTTCCTTGTGCCAACTGCCTGCGCAGGTCTTGAAGAAAGCGGTATTGATCTGGCTGATGGAAAGGTTTGCATAATCCAACCAGGCGAGATCCTTATCTCGGAAACGGGCATTTGGCTGAAAAATGTGCTTGAGCTGCTGATCAGCATTCAAGCGCTGACGGGATTTGAGGGCCCGAGAGGCGAATACCCCAAGAGCGCCCCTATTGGTAGTGAAATGGAGGACGGACTCGATGCCTCGCTCTTCCGTCAGACGCTCAATGGTCATACGTCTCTTCCTTCGTACAAATCATCGTCCACAAAATGCATGATGTCCGGCGTATCAGAGGGTTTGAATCCAATCAACACGCTCTCTCTCGCACGCCCTACCCCCATAGCGACCAAGCGGCGAAGACGCGCGGATGGCTCGTGCTCGGCGACGTCGACTTGATCCTCATCATCAGGCACTTCTACACGAAGAACGGATCCGTCTAGACCAATCATGATGACGTGATCGAACTCTAGTCCTTTGCTGGAGTGAAGGGTGCACAAGGCTATGTTTTCCGAGCCCTCCGGCCAGATTGGTGAACCTGTCAGATTAACGAATGGAAAGCCTGCGCGGTTTAATGCAGGGATTAGATCCCTAAACCAGCCTTTGTAGTGCAAGAAGGCCACGGACTGCTCATTCAGATCAATCCCGCGAAGGAACTGAATGGCGCCACGAACCTGGTTGAGATACGAACCTCTCAACACGATCGGTTTGGGGCCGTCGGATCGAGCACTGGCATAGTTCGGCATCGTCCCATTGTCATCAATCGGAAGACCCGACAGCATGGCGCTGGCGAAGCGCGCAATCTGACGAGTGTTACGATAATTGGTCTGCAGCGTGTGGCTCTTCTCCGGGCGCAGGTTTACACCTACCTCGACCCAGGAGAAATTTCGGGGATAGATACGTTGGGCGCTATCCAGAACGAAGGTCACGGAAGCATCTGCTGAGCGCTGATTGAGCACTGCTCGTACCTCGTTGGCGGAGAAATCCTGGGTCTCGTCAACAACGATCACGTCATACTGCTCAGCTTGAGTACTGGATAGCTGGCATGCCAAATCGCCCCAATCCAACCTGCCGTTTTCCCGCTTGAAATTCAGGTATGGGCGAATGACGCGATCAAGAAGCAGCTGTCTAGCCGGCCGCTCCATGCGCGGCGTCACACCACGCCCATCCCGACGTGCTGACAGATAATCATCAAGGTCATCAATGGCAAATCGACCTAGAACGTATTGGGCTTCTTCGACTGCGAACTCTGTATTAAGGCCTGAGAGCGTAGCAAGCCGACCAAGATGCGCTGACGCTTCATCGAGATCCAGGATGTTGCGCGCGCCCGTCAAGTTCTGTGCCCACTTGTTAAAGGTAGCAATTTCGAGCGAAATCAACGGCTCTTGGCCAAGCTGCCTTTCGGTCAGCTCGTTGATGTAGCCCCGAAGCGTTCGATTGAACGTCAGCACCAGGACTTTCACGGGGCGAGGTTCAGTTTGGCGCCGGGCACGGTTAAGATAAAAGGCAACGCTGGTGCGCAGCTTCAGCAAGGCGGTAGTCGTCTTTCCGCTCCCTGCCGCCCCTCGGATGACATCCACACCAGAAGTGACCCGAGAAAAAAGGGCAAGCTGTTCTGCAGTAGGTACAACGTCGATGAGGGCCTTCATCCGTCTAATCCTTCCATGGTAAAAGTCGGATCCTACCATCAAATGATGGCCTTACACTGGCACTCAGCAATATTTTGCTAATCCGTCTATGCAATGCCTGGCTGACCTCGGCGCTGATCAACCCGAAGTCATCCTACGCAGCATTATTCAGCGCTGGTCAGCTGGACGAGGCGCCGCCTCGATCCCGCCTCAGCCGTCACGCCAATATCCCCCTGCCCCACCTTCAACGGCTACAAGCGAAGCATAAATTCGATCTGGCGGGCAGTTGTATTTGAGCGCAAACTACTGATTTGCCTCGATAGATCAAGGGGAAAGGCGTGGGAGCGGAGCTAGATCGAGTCAAGGATCGGAAAAGAAGTAGGCAGTTGATCGAGGATCTCTACCTCGACGCCAACCGAGTTTATGTGATCCATTATTCATGTGAGTCTTTCTACGAGAACGCCACCGGGGAATCAAAGCGGGTGACATCTATCGCCACACGCAATCTGAAAACTGGGCAGACCAAGTCATGGTCTATCCACAAGGAAGCGGAGTTGAGCAAGCAGCTCGCAAGCATGCAAACGGTGTTAGATAAGTTTGAGAAGTCCATGCTGAAAGGCTTCTTCCAATGGTTGGACAAGCACAAAGACTGTCGTTTTCTTCATTGGAACATGCGTGACGAGAATTTCGGGTTTTTCGCTCTTGAGCATCGCTTCCGGGTGCTCGGGGGCAAGCCGGTTGAGTTGGCTGACGATAAGAAAGTGGATCTCGCCCGGGAGCTCGTGGCGCTCTACGGAAGAAACTATGCCCCTCATGCCGATAGCAAGGGCAGGAAGGGCCGAATTATGTCATTAGCTGAACTCAACCATGCCAGTGACCAAGACGCGCTGCCGGGAGCTGATGAGGCCGCAGCTTTCGTGAATGCCGAGTACATCAAGATGCACCAATCGACATTGAGAAAGCTGGACTTGTTTGCAAATTTCTTCGAGCGAACCCACGATAAGTCGCTGAAAACTAAAGCCAAATGGTATGAGAGAAACGGGGTACACCCGGTGGTTTTGGTAGAAATTGTGAAAGACCACCCGGTCTACACGACAGTGATCGTTTTGAGCGGCCTAGCTCTTGCTGTGGTGAATTTCAGCCGTTTCTGGGCTCTATTTACCTGAAATCCATACGGCGCAACCAGGTATCGCGCAGCGCGAACTCGGGAAATCTCTAATGCGAAAAATTTCGAGCGTTCCACTCCAAACCCAAGCTCACAAACGGGGCACCCGCCTTTGCTGGAAAGCTTCAGGCCTCAACCCAGCTTTCGACTTCGTCATGACCGAATAGCGCTTTTTCCAAGCGCCAAACTGTTTGCTATTCCCGTCCTTGATCTCAACGATCCATCCGGTTAGGGGGCGAGTCGTGATGGCATTCTCAAAGAAGACACGCCATTGCCTCAGGGGCCATGATCTCTTCGGACGTATCGGCGGGGACGAGTTCTTGGCGTTTCTGGTAGATACGGGTCGCGAACAAACGCCGCCACCGCCACCCCTCACCAACCGCGATAGCATTTAGCGGAGGTGATGCGCTGTCCATGCCTGCAAACTGATCACGAGCAAGCTCAACACTACGAGTGGCACGCCTACTGAGGTGGCGGGTCGTTGCGGTAACCGCATCGAAATTGCGAAGAACCAAGTTGCACATGCGGCGTGCATCTTCTGATGCTCCAGTTTCGGGTATATGAATCCACGGTACAAAATGCTGATAGTCGTGCGCTGCAGATGCCATCCTTGGTTCCTCAGGTGAAAATCTATGGCCTATGTCCCAGGTGACCGAAATACCCGGCTGATTTGAACGAGTCGCGCCCTTCTGAGCGTGGTCTCGCTTCCTTGCACTAGCCCACACTGCTCGAAATCCATTGCAGATTTCAGCCAAAATGGCTGGCGTATCACTTGACTGTCAGTTTGCCTCGTCGCCGGTGACTGACTTTGCAAAGTGAAGTAGGTTGCCAAATCGCCCAGCGCCCTTCCTATCCAAATGATAGCCAGAAATCCCAATCCTCCTCGGGCCATCTTGGTCACATTTTAATGAGTCCCCGATCATCACGACCCGGTCACTTGAAGCGCCCATGTCCCAGAGCGGTCGGACGCCCAGTTGGTGGCAGATATCGTGGTAGATCCCCGCGTCCGGCTTCATCACCCCCAGTTCAAAACTCAGGGCAAAACCGTCCACTTCAGGTAGCAAATTCCGAAGTATTGGCCCGTATGGTTGGGCCAAGTTCGAGCAGATCCCGAGCAGTATGCCTTTAGATTTGAGCAGCAGCATTGCGTCAACGGCATCCGGGAAGACTGTGATTGATGCCAGCTCATCATCGAGATCACGCTGCAGTGACAGCATTTGCTCAGGACTGACGTCGATGCCAAAACGCTCAGCAGCTTGGCCCAGCGAAAAGCTTGACGTCATCAGTGTTTGAATGTCGGCAGTGCTCGGCCTACGACCTTGCTCAGTGCCCATGCGTAGAAGCTGACGAAATGGGTGATGCTTGCGTCCGATATGAACAACGGTACCGAATGCATCAAAAATGGCAGCTACGATTGGCATGAACCTGGGTATCCAAGTGACGTCAACTGACGATTAGATAATTTCGAGGAGCGAGTTTAACAGCCGTTACACGCACCGAAAGGTGTCGTGAAGCCAGCCCTCTGCAAGAAGTGACTTGAGCAAGATCAGCGTAGCTACGCGCGCCGAGCCCCATGGGATCTTTCGGAAAGAAGCCCGTGGAGTAGCAGATGATCGATTCAACGGTTCCAAGCATGCGTCCAAAAAATGGCTAGTTTTCCTCACCGTCCGCGACCAACCCAGTTTCGTCCTCTGCGGACGCCAGCGGTAGTGAAGTCATTGCACCATGCCCCAGTGCAAGCTGCTCGCGCATCCATTCGCCCGCCAGGTCAAACTCGGTCATCATTTTTTCAAACTCTTCGGCTGTTGATGGCCGGGGCATGTTACCGGGCGTCATAGGCATTCCAGGAACATGCAATACAGAGTGTGCTGGGTATCAGACTGACTCAATCGACATCACCTCGAAGTAGCGAAATTTCTTCCTCTTCGCAGCCGCCTTAGCTTCGGCTTCGGCCACGAGGGAGCTGAGCGTGTTGGCGTCATGAACAAATACTTCCTGCGGCCCTTCGTATGTTTTCGTAACGTGCAATGTCACACGCAGTTTGGGCGACAAGGGCTTGGAGGTAGGAGCTCTCTTAACGCGAACTAACGCCAAGGCGGGTTGCGGATCACGACCTGCCAGTTCCTCAGACGATTGGACAGCACTGCCGAACAGGGCCTGGCGCATCTCGTCTTCGCTTAGATTTTCAATCATCATTTCGACTCTCATGCCCAGGCAGCACCATGCCACTGGCACCAGCACTGTAAAGCTGAAAATTGATGTGTAAACCTCTTGGTTTACACATCAAAAAAAGGGTTTACACAGGTCAGACCCATACACCCAGCTCCGAAGCTCCTCTTGCTAGAGAACCTCCAACTGCATCAGGTGCTCGCCCGCGAGATCATAGGCCGAGATTTGCCGCAAAAAAATCGTCGCGCATCATCGGGGTAGCATAACCATCGTCAATGAGTAGACGCTGCAGATGACTCACGATGTGCCATCTCATGCCATGCCGGAGCGTGATGTAGCCATCATCGGCTTGCTTCGCCGCTGTATGACCTAGGCCTGATTTTAGCGCATGGAAAGCCTCCGAGCCCATCGCGGGCAGATGCATGCGAGTGAGGTCATCCAAACCAGGACGTTGCCGGTAGAGGCTGACGGCTTGAGCTACCAACCGAGGAAGGGAACCTCCGTAGACCTTGGCCGCAGTTCTCCAAACACTCGCTTCTAAATCAGACCCCACATTCATAGATCAGGCCAACACCAACCAAACACAACATATAGACAAAAAACCTATAAAAACCCGAAAAAACCACTATTTGCGGTTTTTTTGAAAAAATGCGCCTGTGGTTTGTGCTCAAAATATAAGCAGCAGCCTTGCGGCCGCAAAGGAAGCGATCTCCCTAACACCCCCTGCTAGCATATCGACCGAAGCATCGTTTCGATCTTCAAACTCGGAAATCGAAAAGCAAAAGCCCACAAAGAGAAACCGACGTTCACCTCGGAGAATGCCGCTGCCGGGACACAGCTGCTTTTCTCTTGTCTTCAAATATAGAACTCCGTCGCGCTTTAAAATTTTAAAGGGGGCAATACAGGAAATTGTCGCATATTCGAATTTTTTGTCGCTTTTACATAAGTTTGTCCGACGTCGTCCCAAGTTTCACGCCCGAAAACGACCGGGCGTGCAATGCACTCCGGCCGTCGTACACAGCAGCGGACGACCTGCCACCTTTCACGACATTGGCTAACCTACTGGCAGGTTGGAGCTGCGCATGCGCGAGGTGAAAGGCCGAGAATGCATGGGCTACATCATGATCTACAAGCACCAGTTCCATACCACTGCCTGATACCTCCAAGGAGGGCAGGTCAATTTGATACGCATGGCAAAACTGTTCCAGTAGACGCCAGAACGCCACCTTATGGTCAATGTGCAAATCGTTGGCGTGAGCGATTATGCTCCCGGTGATACCGCATCTCACTGGCCATACCAGACCCGCTCGAAAGGCATCTAGCTGTGGCCTCACGACGAACCTCAGCGCCTCGCAAACCTTCCCATGATGCGATTGGGCCACGCCAGTGACGCAACGCTTGTAGGAAAAATTGTCGGTGGAACCATCGAGGCGCACCACACGCAGTCCTTGGCCGGCCAGGTCATTTCTATCAATGCGAAAATGGTCAACGCCAACGCCGATTTTCCTATCAGCGTCGGGGTGTAACGCCAGCAGTAAGCGCAATTTCTGGATGGCGACAGGATGGATAACTTCTCCAATATCAGCTGTTCGGACGAAGTGCTTCAGTCGCTCCAGGAGCTCTTGCTTGGATCGATATTCAAAAGGCCCTAACCAGACATCCATGTACTCCTTACGATGCTATGCCATGCTGCAGATCGGTTGCGCCGAGCGATTTACACCACGTCCTCGACATGAACCTGAGGCTTAACGGCGGCTTGATTGGTTATACCAAACGGAACGTGCACCGATGGAACGACTGCGCTGGCCGATTTGAGATGCCCTGATTGATCGTCGAAGAAAATATGGGGTTTCAGGACACCTAGCACCCTGCCCTTCTCAATGCCACCCAGAAAGAAAGCATCGTTCGCCATGACGCCCCAGCTCTTGAGGGTGTTCATTGCTCGCTCATGGGACGGGGCATTGCGCGCAGTGACGATTGAAACCCGAATCCGATTCTTGTAGCTGGGGTTGAGTTTTTTGTGCTCCTCCTCAACGGACTGAATCTTCGCAATACGCACCATAAATTCCTTCAGAGGGCCTGGGTGGTGAGGCTGCATGACATTTTTGACTTCATGGGCATGGAACTCGGTAAGCCCGGCGGTCTGCATGACCGTTTCAGACTCATCCCCGGCCAAAACCCCATCGAAGTCAAAAGCAATGCGCAGCGTCTGGTCAGACTCATCGTCGTCAAACTGGGAGTCGAGCATCTGGCCGGCCGGGAAGCCGGCCTTGATTGCCGATTCGACATCAGCTTTATCTCCAGACAAAAACAGGGCGATGTTCAGGGCTGGAATGTACTCATACGGAGAATGGCCCTGCATGAAGATAGCCCTGGTCATGGGCAGCCCATAGTGCTCGATAGTCTTCATCACGCGCAGCCCCGTATCGGGGTCATTCTTTGAAAGAAGCACTACTTCAACCAGAGGATCAGACGCATCCGAAGAAAGGTCGTTGAGGGACAGCAGGCGTTTTATGAACGGGTAAGCAATGCCTTTGGGCAATGGGGTATGCAGGTTCACTTCCTGAAACCGGCGGTATTTTTCCTCGCCTTCACTTTTGAAAACCGCATCGGATTCGAGCAAGTTGAAAACTGCACTGGAGGCCACACCGATAACCAGTCGCCCGTCTAGCTCGTACGGCATGTGTCCCTTCCTGAAAGATGCTCAATTCCAGTTACTGTAGCATCGGTCGATCGGCCGGTGCTCTCAGATGCGCATGTGGAAACCATGCCTTGGTTCAGTGTCAAGATCACCGCGCAGCACGAACTGTGTCTATATGAGCTGTCTTTCGAAAACCTTGATGAAGCAGGATGTAGACGGCGTCAGCGGTTTCGAAGATCCCCCGGGGATCATAGTAGGTTGCAAACCCGGTCAGCACTGTCTCGCCCTGTGCCAACTGGCCGCTGCTATGGGAGACGACATGGTGGCTGTACACCACTATGGGCAGCAAATGGCTGCCGATGGGCACCAAATGATCAGCACCTTGTACGTCTATCACCACCCACGCCTGAACGATGCAATGCGGCTTAGTTGTGCGCGACAGCTTTTCTTCGATGGCTTGGGCGCTCGATAGCGTTGCGCCGGCCGTAGGCACACCTACAAGGCTCGTCATCTCAGCAATCCGTAGAAGCTCCATTCCACCTCCCCTCGGGAAACGCAAAGACCCACGGGCCATCCTCAGCGACGAGGACATACACGCTGCCCGACCATGTCGCGGCAAGCGTGTAACCGCACTGCTCGACAAACTCCTCCACCGCCGATGTACGAATCAGCCGGCCGGGTCTGAAGCGCTCTTTTTGATCGAGGAAAACCCTTCCTGTGAGACAGAAACCACATAGCTCAGGCTCGAAAAGGTAACCGGTAATGGCCAGCCGGAACTGAGTCTTGGCGGCTTCATGAACTGCATTCGGAACCGTGGGCGGGGTAGTCATGGGGTTTGAGGTCTCAGTCTCGACACGATTACATAGTTGTCGCTACCGCAAACGCTGCGCACTAATTCAAATCCCTGGATCGTCATGATTTGATATACAGGCGGTGTTGCTATGGTCATGCCATTGGCCAAGGCTCCCGATCGATCCAAGTACACTGAGGCAGCAAATCGGGTACTGACCCTCGCCGCGTTGACGAGAAATGCGTCGATTGAAACACCCCAGTCGATGAGTCTAGCGGCTGCCACCTGCGGGGGAATATCCACATCTTCGGTCGGAGTCGCCAGCATCTTCATTTTCTAAAATTCCACGATTTTGGTAGCGTCAAAACCAGTCGTTTCCTTCGGATAACCTCTGGGATTACTGACGAGGTGACAGCCGCCCAGGTGAACATCCACTGCATGATGGGTGTGCCCGAAAAACCAGGTATCCGCTTGCATCACTAACGTGTGCCATGCGTTGCAATAAGCCGCCGTCAGGTGGCCCTCATGCTCCTCTCCCCCAACTTCGACAAGAGGCGAATGGTGGGTGATTACTACTGAAAGTCCTGCAAACGGTTTTCCCAATTCAGCAGCGAGCCACTGTTTGGAAAAGCGATTCCTCTCGGCAATGTCGTCCGGCCTGATCCGACGATAGTTGGGCCCGGTTCGTATCAGCTTGAAATCCGTCATTTCGTCACGAGCTACGGACATCGCAGCGCTAATATCCCCGCTGGAAGTGAAATCCGTCCATGCCGTCGCACCGAGAAATCGTACATCCTGGAAAATAAATGCTTCATTTTCCAGTACGTGAACGTGCGGTGCCGCCTTGGTCTTGGCTTTTTGAAGAGTTCGATCGAGGTGCCCTCGATAGAACTCATGATTACCTAAGACATAGCAAACGTCGCATTCGAAGGTATCGCTAGCCCACTCCACGCCTCTCGTGAGCGTATGGATGTCACCAGCCAGGACGACAAGGTCGACATCGAGGACGGGCACTGCGAAATCTTCAAATTCGAGATGGAGGTCAGACAGGACATGCACCTTCACCAGCGGCCTCCAATAAATACGATTTAAGCGTAAATTGATAATTCATCTCTGCTGAGAGGACATCTAGCTATGCACCTTATGGGCTTGGGTCTTGGGACGTCGGGTGCAAGCACTGAGCCCAATCATAACCTAAAGAACCCATATTACACAATATTAGCTGTTTATTGGGTTGATGCACGTGTGGCTTTATCCTCTCTTTTTGGACGCCCATGGCCCTTAAAAATGAGCTAGCCGCCGCGCTGCGGGCAATCCGCGAGCAACGAGCTTTGAGCTATAGCGAGCTCAACGAGGCAACATTCCGCACAACTCTGAGCCTCATCGAGCGAGGGAAGACAGGCATAAGCTTTTCCAAGCTCGCTGATCTGGCACTGGCGCTTGATTTCGACCTTACTGCGCTGGTGGCGCTGTGTGTGGCCTTGGAACGGGGCCTGCCTGCTCAAGACGCCCTCGTCTCAGCCAATCTAGAACTGAAGAAGTTTACTGAGGAGGGTGGTCTCGAATTGCTACACGCCCAGATGGATGGAACCAAGCTTGCCCTTCGGCCTGCAGGCAAGCCGGCCAATAAGAAAAACATGCAGGCGGTGCTTGAGCTCAAAGCCCAAGGCAAGACCCAAGCAGAAGCAGTTCGTTTACTTGGACTTTCGCAGTCCAGCGTCCAGCGCTATTGGCACCGCGAAAGGGCTAGCGACGCAGATACAGAATAAGGAAGCGTCACCGTTTCTGATCCTTTGCTATCGATTAATCCCGGCCTTTGCTTGCCAAGTGGCTCGACCAGATGTGGTCATGGGGGCGCTAACCCAAAAAGCCCCCTATCAACTTCATTGACAGGGGGCCAGAACGGCTACCTTCCAGCTTGCGGGCGCAAAACCG
Organism: Pseudomonas sp. Pme6b; assembly: GCF_058129925.1. Lineage (NCBI taxonomy): Bacteria > Pseudomonadati > Pseudomonadota > Gammaproteobacteria > Pseudomonadales > Pseudomonadaceae > Pseudomonas > Pseudomonas sp. Pme6b. Next base: position 1,165,916 of record NZ_CM176704.1, on the reverse strand, counting down.
TCACTTCGTACGGCTACCTCCGCCGTCCAGGAATACGCCGGCTTAAAGCCCAGTACGCGCTTGGCTTTTTCGTTCGACAGAAGGACTTCGTTGCCCTTGATCTCTTTGCGTCGCTCGATGTTGGGCATCGGCATCATTTCCACCCGCTCCAGCTCCAGAACATCTGCCACCGTAAGCCCCTTATATTGCGGGTGCGGCAGCTCGCTCCAGAGAGTCAGGCAGCGCTGGCCGAGCCAGACATTCAGCTCATCGAAGGTATGAAACAGGCAATCTTGAGCATCGAGCCAGATACGTCGCCGACTGTCTTGGACGTTCTTCTCGACGATCCCTTTTTCCCAACCTGAGGCTACGTTGCAGAAGTCTGGATCGAACAAATAATGCGAGCACATCACGGCAAAACGGGCGTTGACCGTCCGCCCTTTGCCTTTGCTGACCTTGTCGACAGCCGTTTTCATGCTGTCGTAAATGCCGCGACGAGGAACGCCGCCCAATGCCCCAAACGAGCGAGTATGGGCGTCAAACAGCATCTCGTGACCTTGGCTGGGATAGGCCACCAGCCAAAATGCGCGGCTGGCACAGAGCTTCATGTGGGAGACCTGGATCCGCCTGAACAGCCCACCGATCAGCAGACCTTCTTCACTCCAGTCGAACTGGAAAGCCTCGCCCAACGCGAACGTCAACGGCACAAAGGCTCGCAAGGATTTTCCTTGCTCGCCGCGCCACGCGCGGATGAAGGCGGTCAGTTGGCTGTAGCCGCCGTCGTAGCCCTCGGCTTTGATCTGCTCGAAGAGAGCCTTGGCGGTTCTGCGGTTGTGTTTGGCCCGAAGCGAATCGGCTTTGAGTGCCTGCTCCAGTATTTCGTGGAAAGGACTGAGCTTGTTGAAAGCGGCTTGCCGCTGGTACACCGGCTGTTTGGTTTCGGGGGCTCTGATCCACTTACGGATGGTGTTCCTGGACAGCCCGGTACGCTTGGCTATTTGGTGAAGCTACAGCTTGTCGCGGAAATACATCCGCCGAATTTTTCCCATCATTTCCATGCTGATCACCTGGTGTTCTCCTGCTCGAAAAGTGAGCAGAAGCAGTTGAACACCTGGGTCAGTTTTCAGTCGGCAGAACAGCCTTTAATGGGTCAGTTTTCGGTCAGCGGCAACAGCTCAGTGCGCTCATTTGGCCTCGCCCGAAGGTACAGGCTTGGTGAAACTGGCTGAATCACCAGAAGCCATCGACGACGAGCTTGAGTGCGACTACATCAGCACCTGCGCGATGGCCTTTTCGTACCGGCAGATGGCGCAGGATAGCGGCGGCTTCACGCCCTACGAACGACTCGAGGGGCAGTACAGTGAAGTGCGGCTCGATACCGGCGGCTTCGGACAGTACGTCAAGCCAGAACCAATCCGCAGGGTTGTCAGCGCATAGAGATTTGCCTACAAACAGCTCTTTCATGCTTTCAGCGACAGCCAATGGGCTGGCGCCATTCGCAAGCAGTTCTTCTAGAGTGATGCCATGCATATCCCGGGCGTCATGGCTCCAATGCGTCCAGTATCTCGCGGGCTAGGTCAATGATTGGTAGATTCCGTTTGGGTACCCAAAACCCCTCAAAGCCCTGTCGTCCAGCAATGCCAGCAGCCAGAAGTGGGGATTCCATGACCATCCGGACACCCATTCCACCGACATCCGGACACTGATTCCACCCTGATCCGGACACTCATTCCACAAGCATCCGGACACCGATTCCACGGCCATCCGGACACTTTCAGGCAGGCAGCAACGCAGGACTATTCACTACTATCGACCTCTTTTTTCGAAGCGAAGAGGTCGTCGTGGAGCGTTTATCCATGCGTAAAATCCGAGAGGTACTACGCCTAAAGTTCGACGCCGGCCTGTCCGTGCGCAAGATCGCCGCCAGCTTATCCATCGGCCATTCGAGTGCAGGGGATTACCTTTGCCGGTTCGCCGCCAGTGGGCTTCAGTGGCCCATCGATATTTCTGATGCGGAGTTGAATCGACGGCTGTTTCCACCGGCAGTGCCGGTGCCGACCGACCAGCGCCCAATGCCTGACTGGGCGTGGGTACACGCGGAGTTGCGCCGCCCCGGCGTCACTCTGGCCTTGCTCTGGCAGGAATATAGACTCGCTCACCCGCAAGGCTTCCAATACAGCTGGTTCTGCGAGCACTACCGCCTTTGGGCCGCCAAGGTCGACGTGGTCATGCGCCAGGAGCATCGAGCTGGCGAAAAGCTGTTCGTCGATTACGCCGGGCAAACAGCGCCGGTCATCGACCGGCAAACCGGCGAGATCCGCCAGGCTCAGATCTTCGTCGCCGTTCTCGGCGCGTCCAGCTACACCTTTGCCGAGGCCACCTGGTCGCAGAAACTGCCCGACTGGCTGGGCTCGCACGTCCGCTGCTTTGCTTTTTTCGGCGGCACAACGCAGATCCTGGTGCCCGATAATCTGCGCAGTGGCGTGACTCAAGCGCACCGTTACGAGCCGGATATCAACCCCAGCTACCGCGATCTGGCCGAGCATTATGGCGTCGCCGTCTTGCCTGCTCGCTCGCGCAAGCCCAAGGACAAAGCCAAGGTCGAAGTCGGCGTGCAAGTGGTCGAACGCTGGATCCTGGCGGTGCTGCGCAACCGCCAGTTCTTCTCGCTTGGCGAACTCAATACCGCCATCGCATTGCTGCTGGATCGCCTCAATCACAAGCCCTTCAAAAAGCTGCCCGGCTCACGCCGATCAGCCTTCGAGGCCATCGACCAACCGGCGCTGCAAGGGCTGCCGGAACACCCCTACGTCTATGCCGAATGGAGAAAGGTACGCGTCCATATCGACTATCACGTCGAGGTCGATGGCCACTTTTACTCGGTGCCGTACCAGTTAGTGAAACATCAACTCGAAGTGCGGCTCACCGCCCAGACCGTCGAGTGCTTCCACGCCAACCAGCGCGTGGCCAGCCACTTGCGCTCGCTGCACAAAGGCCGCCACACCACCCAAACCGAGCACATGCCCAAGAGCCACCGCGAACACGCCGAGTGGACACCGCAACGGCTGATCCGCTGGGCAGAGCAGACCGGGCCAAACACCGCTGGCGTCATCGCCTACATCCTCGAACGCCGAATCCACCCTCAGCACGGCTTCCGCGCCTGCCTGGGCATCCTGCGCCTGAGTAAACAGCACGGCGAAGCGCGGCTGGAAGCCGCGTGCCAGCGGGCGCTGGCACTGGGCGCATGCAGCTACAAAAGCCTCGAATCGATCCTGCGCCAAGGGCTGGAGCGCCTGCCGCTGGCTCAGCAAAACCTGCCGCTACTGCCCGACGAGCACATCAACCTGCGTGGCCCGGGCTACTACCACTGACCTGAGAAAGGAGCTTCGAAATGCTACCGAATCCAACGCTCGACAAGCTACAAACCCTGCGCCTGCACGGCATGATCAAGTCGCTGGGCGAGCAACACGCAACGCCCGATATCAATGATTTGAGCTTCGATGAACGCCTCGGCCTGATGGTCGACCGTGAGGTGACCGAGCGCGAAGACGCCCGCCTGACTACTCGCCTCAAAGCGGCGCGGTTGCGCCACAACGCCTGCCTGGAAGACATCGACTACCGCAGCCCGCGTGGCCTGGACAAGGCCATGATCCTGCAACTGGGAGGTGGCCAGTGGCTGCGTGATGGCCTGAACTTGATCATCGGCGGGCCAACTGGCGTAGGCAAAACCTGGCTCGCCTGCGCGCTAGCCCACAAGGCCTGCCGCGACGGCTACAGCGTGCGTTACCTGCGCCTGCCGCGCTTGATGGAGGAGCTGGGCCTGGCCCATGGCGACGGCCGCTTCGCCAAACTGATGGCCAGCTACGCCAAGACCGACCTGCTGATCCTGGACGACTGGGGCCTGGCACCGTTTACTGCCGCGCAACGACGCGACATGCTTGAGCTGCTGGACGACCGCTACGGCAACCGCTCGACGCTGGTCACCAGCCAGATGCCGGTGGACAAATGGCATGCGCTGATCGGCGATCCGACCTTGGGCGACGCGATCCTCGACCGGCTGGTGCACAACGCTTATCGGATCGAACTGAAGGGCGAGTCGATGCGCAGACGCGCAACGAAATTGACGACAGCAGGGACTTCAGACTAACAATGCGAACCTGCGTCGCTGCGCTCCGACTGCCTGTCCGGATGATCGTGGAACGGGTGTCCGGATGTTGGTGGGCTGAGTGTCCGGATGGCGTGGAATCCGCAGCCAGAAGCGACGATTTCTATCGTAGCCATCCGTCAGGGCATTAGCTCCAACATGAGCCGAAGTGGCTACCAATCTCACAATCGTTGTCCGAGCCGCAGGTGACGAGCCTCCGTCATCCGGGTTGCAGGAAATTGCGGAGATATCCAACAGCGTCGCCACTTATTGATGAGCAATCTCAATCTATGGCCGATTGCGGCGTGCCAAGAAGCGCAGCCGCCGTCCCCAAAAAGTTGTTACAACCGCCGCTCATCGACGCAGGCCTATTCTTACAGGAACATCCCGCCGGACGCTTCGACCGTCACGCCATTGATCCACCCCATACGCTCAGACACCAGAGCTGCCACTGCACCGCCGATATCGTCGGGCTGACCGGTGCGGCCTAGCGCAGTGTTGTTCGCGACAAACGCGTTCACCTGCGGGTTGTCGCGCACGGCGCCACCGCTAAAGTCGGTGGCGATTGCCCCGGGAGCGATAGCATTGACTCGAATACCACGTGTCCCCAGTTCCTTGGCCAGATACCGGGTTAACACCTCCACTGCGCCTTTCATGCTGGCATAGGCGGCTTTTCCTGGCGTGCAAAAGCGGGCTAGCCCGCTTGATACGTTGAGGATATGACCGTGGTCGTTTAGCAGAGGAATCAGCGCCTGCGTTAAAAAGAACACTCCTTTGAGATGCACGTTCATCAACTCATCGAACTGCTGTTCGTTGGTTTCCATGAACGACACATTAGCGCTATTGCCAGCGTTGTTGATCAAAGCATCAAAGCACTCACTGCCCCAGTCACGGCGCAGGATCTGAACCAACTCGGCGCGGAATGCCGCAAAGCTGGCGACCTCTCCGGTGTCGAGCTGCAGCGCCGCCGCTCTACGCCCAGACGCCTGGATCGCGGCGACGGTTTCCGCCGCATCCTCTTGCCGTTCCTTGTAAGTGATGACGATATCCCAGCCATCTTTCGCCAGTTGCAGAGCGGCCGATCGCCCAAGACCCCGGCCGCCGCCGGTAATAAGGGCGATTCGGGTTGTGCGGATTGATGGTGCGTCCACGATAGTGCTTCCCAAGATGGTGGTTGAGGGAGGCATTCTATTTATGTGGCAACCCGCAACAAATGTCTGGCCATGCATTACACTCATCAAACTATTTGACGAAATGAATCCATGAGCAAGCCCTTACCTTCACTCGACGACCTGCGCATCTTCAACTTGGTCGCTCAGCTCAAAAACTTTAGCCGGGTTGCCGAACAGATAGACCTAGCACCTTCGTCGATCTCGATGGCGGTCAGCCGTTTGGAAGCGCAGCTCGGGGCGCGTTTGTTCCAGCGCACCACGCGCAAGATGGTATTGACCGATGAAGGCCTCACCTTACTATCGCGTAGTGAGCGCCTGCTGGAGGACTTCGATGAAGTGACCAGCCTGTTCCGCCAGCCTGGTAACCACTTGACGGGGAGACTCCGTGTCGATTTGCCACTGGGGATGGCGGCTGGTCTGGTGATGCAGCGGCTGCCAGAATTCCATGCGCGGCACCCGGACATACAGCTCGATATTTTCAGCACGGATCGCCGGGTCGACGTGATTGCCGATGGCTTTGACTGCGTCGTGCGGGTGGGCGCGGCGACCGATGTGTCGCTGGTGTGTCGTCCGTTAGGCGCCCTGCCGCTGGTGAACGTCGCCAGTCCTGCCTACATCGAAGCGTATGGCATGCCTGCCACTCCGGCCGATCTGGCGTTGCATTACCTAGTGAACTACGCACCTAACCCATCGGATTCGGCCGCCAAATTCGAATACATGGACGGCACTGTCGCGCGCACCGTCACCGTGCCGCACAAGGTCACTGTCAACAACAGTCCTGCGTGTGGGGCCGCATGTCGCGCCGGTTTCGGTATCTCACAGTTGCCGCTGCTGGGAGTTGCTTCTTATCTCGCATCCGGTCTTCTGGTGAAGGTTCTACCGGATTATCTGCCGGCCACCATGCCGATCAACCTGCTGTATCCTCACCGCCGAAACGTACCGCAGCGGGTGCGTCTGTTCGGCGATTGGCTTGTGGAGGTGGTTGATGCCACGGTAGCCACTTAACTACCGTTCGTGAATGCGAGTGGCGGCATCCCAGGTTGGCGAGTGCAGAGCAAACGAACGAACCCATGATGCGCGCCTATGAAACCTCGCAGGTAAGAGCCTGCTTGCCGGATTGTCCTGTCTCACCCCTGCTGCGGAAGTCAGGATCATGTAGGCGCCCAAACTTGCACGGGCTGCTCAGCGCATGCGGCCCGCCTGTTGATTTCGGAAATTTGCCCTTCCGTTTATGGCGATCTACCACCCTTTCCCCTGCACTGATGAATCTCCCTCACAGGCCCATGCCACGCTACCTGGCTAGTGCTGACTATCTCGCCTTAGTAAATTGCTCTCGGGTTAGACGTTCTGGCTGACATGACGACGGCGACCACGTCCTGTTTCAGTTCTTAGCCGATCGGAAACCACACCCATATCCTGATCATATCGATCAGTACGCTGGAAGGAGTACGTGAGCTGATGAATCCTCCCGATGATCCCCTTCGCCGCAAGGTCATGGCCACATTGGCCGCTCTCCCATTACTGGGTATGTCGTCTCCTTCTGTGGGGGATAGCACCAAGTCGAAGTCCGGCTCGCGAACGCTGGTTGCTTACTTTTCGCGATCTGGTAACACGCGGGTTGTTGCCGGTTTGATCCAGCGCGCCACTCACGCAGATGTTTTTGAAATCCGATCCGCTAAACCGTACCCAGAGGAATACCTCGCTACGGTAGCGCAGGCACAACAGGAACGGGATAGCGGTTTCGAGCCGCCACTGGATAGCAATGTGGCGAACGTTGCGGACTACGATTCGATATTTCTGGGCTTCCCCATATGGGGAACAACAACGCCGCCAGCTATTCGCACGTTTCTTTCGAATCATGACCTCAGCGGAAAAATGGTTGTGCCATTCATCACTCACGGCGGCTACGGACTGGGCGACAGCTACTCCGTGTTGGCAAGCCACGCCCCGAAAGCGCATTTGATAGATGGTTTCTCGATGGAGGCCGATCAGGAGCGCAAAACCATGGAGCAGGTTGAGCGTTGGTTGAGCTCTGCCAATGTCCACGGCTGAGGCACAGCACTGTCGCCACTCACATTCTTTATGAGGATTTACGCTATGAAAACTCGACTATTGGGTAACGAACTTGAGGTTTCCGCCTTAGGGCTCGGATGCATGGGTATGAGCTCTGCCTACGGCCCCGCTGCCGACACCCAGGATATGATCAAGCTCATCCGTACCGCCCATGACCAGGGCGTGACCTTGTTCGATACAGCCGAGGCCTATGGCCCTTTCGCCAATGAGCTGCTGTTAGGTGAGGCCTTGGCTCCTATCCGCGACAAAGTTGTCATTGCCACCAAGTTCGGTTTCGACATCGACTTGGAGACTGGTGCAAGGCGCGGCGGTACCAATAGCCGCCCTGAACACATCAAGGCAGTTGTGGAGGCCTCGTTGAAGCGGCTGCGCACCGACCGGATCGATCTGTTGTACCAGCATCGTGTTGACCCTGCAGTGCCAATTGAAGATGTGGCAGGTGCTGTGAAACAGTTGATTGCGGAAGGCAAGGTCGGCCATTTTGGGCTTTCCGAAGCGGGCACTCAAACAATACGCCGTGCTCACGCTGTGCAAATAGTGACGGCGGTGCAAAGCGAGTATTCCCTGTTTTGGCGCGGGCCGGAACAGGACTTGTTACCTGTGCTGGAAGAGTTGGGGATTGGCTTCGTACCGTTCAGTCCCCTCGGTGCTGGCTTCCTGACCGGCAAGATCGACGAGAACACGACGTTCGACTCCACTGACTTTCGCAATTCGGTACCACGCTTCTCAGTCGAGGCACGCAAGGCCAATGCCGCACTGGTCAACTTGATCAAGCAGGTAGCGGAACGCAAAGACGTAACACCAGCGCAGGTAGCTCTGGCTTGGCTTCTGGCCCAAAAGCCATGGATCGTGCCAATCCCTGGCACCACCAAGCAGCATCGCCTTGAGGAGAATTTGAAAGGCGCGGAGGTGGTTCTGAGCACAGACGAACTGGATGCAATCAATCGCGAGCTTTCCAGCGTTCAAATTCAGGGTGATCGCCTGCCAGAGGCAGCCATGAAAATGGTCGGTCAATAAGCCGATTCCATTTCCATCAAGGGATGAACGACCATGACCGACCTGCCACCGATTGACCGTAGTCGCCGCCTAATGCTCGCTGCCGCTGGCGGTATGGCCGTCGCGCCATTGCTTGCAAGCGCAACAGCGTTTGCCGCTGATGTGAAACCAAACGGTGCCTCGGCCCAGGGCAGATCACTCCCAGGGCAATCTATTGGTAGAAGGCGCCTGGGGGGCTTGGAGGTATCAAGCGTAGGGCTTGGGGTTCAGAACATGAGTCGTACCTATCAAACGACCATTCCCAACCGCCCAGAGATGATCAACATCATCCGAACTGCCTTTGACCACGATGTCACTTTCTTCGACTCTGCTGAGGCTTATGGCCCTCTTGAGGTCGAGCGAATCCTTGCTGAAGCTGTCGCCCCATTTCGTGACAAGGTTGTGATTGCTACCAAGTTTGGCTGGAACATTGATACCCTCACCGGCGAGCGCCATCCGGGCCTCAATAGCCGTCCGGAGCATATCAAACTAGCCGTTGAAGCCATGCTCCAGCGGCTCAGAACAGACCGCATCGATCTTCTCTACCAGCACCGTGTCGACCCTCAGATACCGATTGAAGATGTCGCAGGTGCAGTCAAAGATCTCATGGTCGAAGGGAAGGTGTTGCATTGGGGGCTGTGTGAAATGGGCTTGAAAACCCTACGTCGCGCTCACCTTGAAAACCCCCTCACTGCGGTACAAAGTGAATACTCGATGTTATGGCGGGGGCCAGAGGATGAAGTGCTCTCGACCTGCCAAGAGCTCGGTATTGGATTTGTTCCCTGGAGCCCGCTAGGCGTTGGTTTTCTGACCGGCGCCATCGACGCCAAGACGCGCTTTGCGGACGGCGATATCAGAAAAATTGAGGGCCGGTTTTCCCCGGAAAACCTCGCTCAGAATTTGCAGCTTGTTGCCTTGCTGAAATCTTGGGCAGACCGCAAACAAGCAAGTCCTGGCCAAATAGCCTTGGCTTGGCTGATGGCACAAAAACCATGGATTGTGCCTATCCCCGGTACGACACAAATGGCCCATATGCTCGAGAACATTGGTGCGGCTTCGATACAGCTGACCTCCCCGGAACTGAGCGAGCTCGGTAACTCCGTCGCAGCCATCAGTATTCAAGGGCAGCGCCTGCCAGACTCGGTTCTCGTTTACTCTGGAGTTGAATCTGCCCCTAGGCCATGAGGTGAGAATTCGACCTAATATGTGATGGCGGCGGAATGCGCAATTGAGGATGTCCGAGTGCATGGATATGAGAGTCACGCTAAGGAAGCATCGTTTTTCGAGGAAGCCAAGAGCAGAGCGGATGGGATAGCCATGCTCATGTCATGCGTGGTTTGGGCGGGCACAATTATTTATTCCTACCTCTCCAATGGGGAAGGATTATTGCTCATTATGCCGTTCATTTTTTCGGCAACATCCGTTCTCATCTACCTGGTGCGATGCTCACTCGACACCCGTGGTATTGGAGGCGCAATAGTCATTACGGGGGTACATATCATGCTTTGGCATGGCTTCCCGATCTGACCACTACTACAAGCGCGCACGCCCCCCGTAATTTCACTCCTGTTGTCGAACCCAGTCGCGAACGGCCTCTGCAAACATGCGTAGCGCCATGGGCGGATGGCGGTTTGCCGGGTAATAGAGACAGGCGCCTGGATAATATGGGCCCCATTCCGGCAGCAGATGCACTAAGCGCCCGTCCTTCAGGTGCTCCTCTACCTGGTGCTCCGGGAGCCATGCGATACCAATACCTGCCAGCGCCGCCTCTGTCATCAGGTTGATATTGTCCATGGTCATAGGCCCATCGACGTCTATGCTAGCGGTTCTGCCCAAATGGCCAAGATCCCAACGGAACAATGTGCCACTCGCGAATCGGAACCGAATGCAGCGATGAGCCTTGAGATCATGCGGCGCTTTAGGCGCCGGATGGATATCAAGGTAGTCGGGTGAGGCTACTGCAGCAAATCGGACATCAGGGCCGAAGCGTATCGCGATCATGTCACGGGGCACATCATCAAACAGCCGGATGCCCGCATCAAACCCGTCGGCGACGATATCGACCAAGCGGCTATCGGCAATGCATTCAATGTGGATCTGCGGGTTGTCCTCCAAAAACTTTGGCATCACATGTCGGATCAGGAGTTTGAAGGAAGATTCTGAAGCGCTGAGACGGATCGAGCCCGAAGGTGCGTTGCGCTCTGAGGTGACATCATTCACCGCGCATTCCAAATCGCCAAGGAGCGGCTGAACGCGCAGGAAAAGTTGCTCACCGGCCTCGGTCAGAGCCACCGAGCGGGTAGTGCGATTGAACAAGCGTAACTCCAGACGCGCCTCGAGCCCCCTCATCGAGTGACTAAGAGCAGAGGGCGAGACCCCGAGCAATCGGGCCGCACCGCTAAAACTGCGCTGTTCAGCGATGGCCACGAAGGCTGTCAGCTCTGGTAGGCCAGCACGAATCATTAGTGAATTCTCCTCAATTCCTCATGAAGCAATGTGCCGATTGTTGAAGTCGGCACAGGAATTTAGAGTGTACCTATCGGCTACATCTTTGCGAAGGAGACGAAACATGCAGAAACGAACGCTAGGTAAAAGCGGGCTAGAAGTATCTGCCCTTGGTCTGGGTTGCATGGGGCTGAGTTTTGCCTATGGCCCGGCCATGGAACAAAAGGCGGCGATCACATTGATCCGTGATGCGTTCGACAAAGGCATCACGTTCTTCGACAGCGCGGAGGCCTACGGGCCATTTACCAACGAAGAGCTGTTGGGCGAAGCTCTGGCACCGATCCGCGACCAAGTCGTCATAGCAACCAAATTCGGCTTCGTGAATGGCGTGCCAGCGGACGGACTGGACAGCCGACCCGAGACAATCAAAGCAGTGGTTGAAGCATCCCTCAAGCGGCTGAAAACCGACCGCATCGACCTACTATATCAACACCGCTTTGATCCTCAGGTTCCTATCGAGGACGTCGCTGGCGCGGTTAAGGCATTAGTAGAAGAAGGCAAGGTTCTGCACTTCGGTATGTCCGAAGCCGGTGTCGGCGCCATCCGCCGTGCTCACGCGGTGCTTCCAGTCGCCGCCCTGCAGAGCGAATACTCGCTATGGTGGCGCGAGCCTGAAGAAGCAATCCTCCCGGTACTGGAGGAGCTTGGGATCGGCTTTGTCCCGTTCTCTCCACTGGGCAAAGGTTTCCTGACCGGAGCGGTGGATGCCAATACAAAATTTGGCGACGATGATTTCCGTAGCACGGTGCCACGCTTTTCTGAAGAAAATCGGAAAGCGAATGCCCAGCTGGTAGAAGCTCTCGGGCAGATTGCGCAGAGCAAGGGCGCAAAGCGGGCTCAGGTGGCTCTCGCGTGGCTTCTCGCACAGAAACCTTGGATCGCTCCCATTCCTGGAACGACCAAGCTACATCGCCTTGAAGAAAACATTGGCGCAGCGGCCCTTTCTCTCGACAGTTCTGACCTGTCAGCTATTGAAGCAGCACTGAAAAACATCAAGGTCGTGGGTGATCGATACTCCGCTCAAATGCAGAAAATTGTTAATCGCTGATCTCTCCGACCAAAGCCGGCCCTCCTAAAAGGGCCGGTTTTTTTTATGCCATCTTCTCAAGAGCAATGCCACATGCCTCAAATAGATCCTACAGGCGCGCAAGCCGAGCCATCAGACCAACAAAATATTTGGATACTGGTGGTACTGAGCGCACTGATGGCATTTGCGTCGATTTCTACTGACCTTTATTTGCCCGCGATGCCCGCTATGGCGCTTTCACTCCACGCCAACGCTGGGCAACTCGAGCTCACTATTTCTGGATATCTTGTTGGATTCAGCCTTGGCCAGCTCCTGTGGGGCCCCGTTGGCGACCGTTATGGGCGGCGGTTACCTGTAGCGCTCGGACTGCTGCTGTTTATCGCCGGCTCCGCAGGATGTGCCCTCTCCGATACGGCTCAGGCGATGATTACTTGGCGAGCAGTGCAAGCCGTGGGTGCCTGCGCGAGTGTGGTTCTTGCCCGAGCGATGATCCGCGATTTATATGAGGGCCACAGAGCAGCACAAATGCTTTCTACGTTGATGACGGTCATGGCCGTGGCCCCATTACTAGGCCCTACCATTGGCGGACTGATTCTCAAGTTTGGCTCCTGGCACTTGATCTTCTGGGCACTGGCAGCATTCGGCCTAGCGACATTGGCGGCTCTCTACACGATCCCTGAGACACTTCCAAAAAACCGCCGAAACCACGCCCCCCTGAGCGGCGCATTTCGGCGGTATAAACAGTTGCTCGCGGATCGCCGTTTGCTGGGATATGCGTCTGCGGGAGGGTTTTTCTACGGGGGTATGTACGCCTACATCGCGGGTACACCGTTCGCGTACATTGATTTCTACCATGTCTCACCCCAGGCCTACGGACTACTGTTCGGAGCCGGCATTGTGGGCATCATGATTGCCAACCAGGTAAATGCCAGGCTGGTCAGGAAACTGGGCAGCGACAGACTCTTGCGGCTCGGTACGCTATTGGCGGGTCTATCCAGTGTCTGGCTCGCGGCAGATGCATGGGGAGAATGGGCAGGCCTGGCAGGGCTCGTAGTGCCGCTATTTGTGTTCGTATCAGCGGCAGGTTTGATCATCGCCAATTCAATCGTCGGTGCGCTGAACAGCTTTCCTCAAGCGGCCGGATCCGTCTCGGCATTAATTGGCGCGCTCCAGTACGGAACCGGCATTCTCGGATCAGGCCTTGTGGGGGCTATGGCAGACGGCACTCCGAAGCCTATGGCGTGGGTGATTGCCCTCTTTGGCCTAGCGAGCATGGTATGTGCCTGGTTTGTCATCGAGATAAAAATGGATCTGGCCAGGAGCTGATCGAGGACACGCTACTGACGTGCCGCCAGTACATCCTTTAACACTGGCACAGCGGACATTGCCTTCGGCCATCCCACATAGAACGCCAGATGCGTGACCACTTCAGCAGCCTGCTCGTTAGTCAGCCCATTATCCATTGCACGGTTCAGATGAAACGGCAGTTGCGCCGCTTGGCCCTGGGCGATAAGGGCGGCCACGGTCACCAGGCTACGGTCGCGGGCCGTCAAGTTGGTTTGTCGCCAAAGGTCACCGAACAATACCTCGTTGGTGTAGCGACCGAGTTGCGGGGCCACCCCGCCCACGACGGCCTCGACCGCAGCTTGGCGTTTTTCTTCAGCGTCGGGATCAAACTGCAAGGGTTCTCCATCGGGCGGTGAAATCTGCTCGGTGGGGATATGGCGCTCATCGAATATCTTCTTGGCGACACCCGCCGCCGACATTGCGTTGGGCCAACCCGCGTAAAACGCCAGATGTGTGATCAAGGCACTGATCTCGCTTGGCTTGAGGCCATTGTCCAACCCCAGCTTTAAATGGCCTGTGAGTTGGGCAGCCTGGCCGCTGGCGATGAGTGCGGACAACGTGATGAGGCTGCGATCACGAGGCGATAACTCTTGACGCTTCCAGACCTCACCGAACAGAAGATCGGTGGTGTATTTGTAAAGTTGCGGGGTGACCTGCAGCACATCTGGAGACGGTTTAGGGTCAGGTCGTGGAAGACCTTGTTCGGCATCCACTAGGGAGGAGAAAAGGAGCGTTGCAAACGTCGTAGCAGTGAGCAATTTCATCGGGCGGTATCCATACAGATGGTTAAGGTTCCGGATCCGTCTACAGCGCGTGCCGCTGTATGCCGTTGGACACTCGAAGGATGTCGGCCATCACTGCCATCGCGATCTCTGCGGGCGTTTTACTTCCGAGCCGCAATCCAATGGGTGCATGAATTCTTTCGAGACTGGCATCGTCGAGCCCACCAATTCGTGACAGACGCTCAAAGCGCTTGCTGCTGGTACGCGCTGAGCCCATGGCCCCGATGTAGAACGCTTGGGTACGTACTGCCTCAAGCAAGGTGAGGTCGTCCAGACGCGGGTCGTGAGTCAATGCCACTACCGCTGTTGCGACATGGCATCCACCGTTGGCGATATAGACCGCTGGCAAGATTTCGAGCACCTGCACCCCAGGAAGCGAGAACCCCGTGATGACCTCTTTTCGGGGGTCACACAAGATCACCTCATATCCCATCGCGAGCGCAAAGCTGGCACAAAACTCAGCAACTGGAGAGAGCCCGGCCAACAGAAGTCGTTGGACTGCACCGACGCGAATCGTCACCCTTTCTTCGTCGACTTGAACTCTCGGCGCGTGCATGCTGCCTGCGCCAATACAACGCTGCTGGGAACCCAGCAACACCTGGCGAGTGATCAAAGCTGAGCCGGCAAACGCGTTTTCGATGGACTCCAGGTGCGCTGCTGTTTCTTTGCCAGGGGCGAGATACTCCACAAGCACATCCAGCACTCCGCCACACGGCAAGGCGACGTTGGGTACCAGGCCGCCGTCTCCGTAACGAACCACTTGGCTCACTGGAGCAAAGAAACGGTTGCCTACACGCTCGAGAAAATCATCCTCGACACAACCTCCGGATAGCGATCCGCAGTGCCCGCCTGACTCTAGGCACGCCAGCATCGCCCCTGGCGCACGTGGCGCCGAACCGAAAGTCGCCAGCACCGTACAAAGCCATACGGGTCGACCCTGTTCAACCCAAGTACGGGCCTGTTGAATGACCTGAAGATCAAGCTGTTGCATCGCATCGATCCTCAAACCGTCATCAGCTTTTCCTTGGTAATTGGCAGACTGCGAATGCGTTTCCCGGTAGCGTGGTACACCGCATTAGCGACAGCCGCCGCAAGGCCAGTCACGCCAATTTCGCCAATCCCGCGCGCGCCGAATTCACTAAGGTTGTAGTCCGGGTAATCGAGCAAGGTCACATCGATGTCAGGCAGATCACCATGCACTGGCACAACGTATTCGGCGTAGTTGTTGTTGATAGGTAGACCGGTTCGCAGATCGTTTTCCGAGGCCTCGAACAGCGCCATACCCAAGCCCATGATAATTGCCCCTTCAACCTGGTTGCGCGCTGCTAGTGGATTGACCACTTTGCCAACATCAATAGCACTGACCACCCGTGCTACGCGAAGCCGCGAAACGCCGGCATCCCAGCGAACTTCAACGAAGTGGGCGCCAAAGGAACGGTAGGAAAAATCCGCACCCTTGGCACCGCTTTCGAAGTGACCTTCGGCACGGCCTAGGCGTTGATGGCGTAGCACATCGGCGAAACTTGCGCGCTGATCGGCGCCGACCAATTGGCCGCCTTCGACCGATAGGCTATCGGGTTCCGCGCCGGCCAACAGGCCACCTTTCATCACCGCGTATTGTCGTAACTTGGTCAATGCCGCTCGAGTCGCCCCGGCAATGGCCGGCAAGATACTTGCTGTAGCCCAGGAGCCACCCGCTAATGCGCCTGGCGGGAAAGTCGAGCTGCCCAGCTCGACTTCGATACGGTCGAATGGCAGGCCGGTCAGTTGCGCAACCGCCTGCGCCACGACGGTATAGGTGCCGGTGCCAATGTCCTGCTGACCGCACTGAACGAGCACACTGCCATCGGCGCGGATGATCACTCGCGCGTCGGTCGGTACTTGGTATGCCTCCCAATTGCAGGCGCCCATACCGTAGCCAATCAGCTCATCACCTTCTCGCATCGAGCCGACTGCGGGATTACGGGAATGCCAGCCAAAGCGTTCGGCTGCCGTATCGATAGCCTCTGGTAGATGATTGCTCGACCATTCGAGATTGAGGCTCTCATCCCTAGTGGAAAAGTTTGCTTTTCGAAATGCCAACGGGTCAACACCGCGCATCAGCGCGAGCTCATCAATGGCTGACTCCAAAGCAAACAAACCAGGAGCCGCACCCGGCGCTCGCATTGATGTCGGGGTACCCCGGTTGAGCGGACTGTTCTTGTGATTTACAAGCACGTTCGGGCAAGAATAAAGGCTGCGAGTAACGCCACCGCAAGCTTCGGTATAGGCATCGGTGGTTGAAGTGCTATTGAAAGACTCGTGTCGGATCGATACCAGCTTGCCATTCGCGTCCGTGGCCAGCCGCATACGCTGAATGGTTTCTGGACGGTGGCCTACAGTCGTGAACATCTGCGCCCTTGGCAGCATCAATTGGACAGGCCGACCTACCACTTTCGCAGCAGCGCAGGTTGCTATGGAGTGGGGCCAGGGCCATAGCTTGCCGCCAAATCCGGAGCCTATGAAGGGCGCATGTACTTCGACCCGGTCGGGCGGCAGATCGAAGACATTGGCCAGCACGTTACGGTGATTGACCACGCCCTGAGTACCTTCGTAGACGTACAGCTTGCCATCGCGCCAGTAGGCGGTGGTGGCGTGCATCTCCATCGGGCTATGGGTTTCAACTGGAGTGGTGTAAGTCTGATCAAGCCGTGTGGCCGCCGTTGTCCAGGCCGCGTCAGGGTCGCCACGGCTGTGACCATGTCCGCCTTCGCTGGCACCTTTGATGCCTAGAGCCTCGACAAGGCTTTTAATCGCTGGAGCCTCAGCGTATTCAACCTTTACATGAAACGAAGCAGCCCGTGCCTGCTCAAAGGTATCCGCCACAACCAAAGCAACAAATTGCCCTGGATAGGCAACCTGATCGTCCTCGAACGGTAATCGGCGCTCATCAACCTTGGCGGCGCTGAGGATGTCCTTGAAATTCATGGCGACATCAGGTGTGCGATGCAGCGCCGGAAAGTTGCCATGATGCAATACCGCGACGACGCCGGGCATCGCCCGTGCTTGGGCATCATCAATAGAGAGGATACGACCGTTGGCTATGGTGCTGTAGACGCCATAGGCATAGGCCATGTCAGGAAGCGGATGGTCAGCTGCATATCGAGCGGCGCCAGTCACCTTGAGGCGACCATCGATGCGTTTGTATGGAGTGCCGATGATGGACTGGCTCATGCGTTTGACTCCTGTGCCACGAGATCACGAAGATTGCGCGTCACTACCTGTACGCCCAACGGAATCTTGAACGCGTTGTGCTCATAGGCGCGGGCACCCTGCATGGCCCGCTCACCCACTTGAGTGAACAGCTCGGCTGTTGCCCTTTGGCCGATTAGGACTCGCTCTGCGTCCAGAGAGCGCCAAGGCTTAGTGCCAACGCCACCCATCGCTATACGGGCGTCTGCGATTCGCTCCCCCTCCATGACCAGGATGACGGCGCTGGATGCCAAGGCAAACTGATAGGAGTCACGATCACGCAGTTTCAGATAGGCCGACCTGCTGTTAGCCAATGGCGCATCTAAAATGACGTGGGTGATAAGTTCGTGCGGCTGCAGGGCATGCTCAAGCCATGGCGTACTGCCAGGCAGTAGATGGAAATCACCGAAGGGAATTTCGCGTACGCCATTCGGCCCTTGCACTGTCACCTGCGCGCCGATGGCAGCCATCGCCACACACATGTCTGATGGATGCGTAGCAATGCACTGATCGCTGGTGCCTATAACGGCATGAACACTTCGATTGTGCCCGCCTATTGCCGCGCAGCCGGAGCCAGGCTGGCGCTTGTTGCAGGCCGAAACGCCATCGCGAAAATAGTTACACCGCACCCGCTGCATGACATTACCAGCAGTGGTGGCCTTGTTGCGCAATTGGGTCGAAGCTCCTGCCAGGATTGCTTGCGAGAGCACTGCGTAGCGCTCACGAATCAGTGGATGGCTGGCGAGCTGTGTATTGGTCACCAAGGCGCCAACACGCACTCGGCCATCAGCCAATGGCTCGATCTGTTTAAGCATGAGGTGATTGATGTCCACCAGGCGATCAGGCTGCATGATGTCCAGTTTCACCAAGTCGAGCAGCGTGGTGCCTCCGGCGAGGTAGTAAGGTTGACCAGGCGCTGCGTGACTGCTGACTGCCTGGGCGGGTGATTGGGCGCGCGCGTAGTCGAAAGTACGCATTAGACCGCCCCTCCCATTTTTCCGCGCGCCGACTGGATCGCCGCGAGGATGTTCTTGTAGGCGCCACAACGGCAAATATTGCCGCTCATGGCTTCTTTCACACTGTGATCATCGGTACCGATGTTGGGATCGTTGAGGATCGCCACCGCGCTCATGATCTGGCCCGACGTGCAGTAGCCACATTGATAGGCGTCGTGATCCCAGAATGCCTCCTGGACAGGATGCAGGTCGTCCCCTTTGGCGAGCCCTTCAATGGTAGTGATGCTGTCACCGTCATGCTGAAGAGCAATCGATAGGCACGAATTGATGGCGACACCATTGACCAGCAGGGTGCAGGCACCGCATTGGCCATGATCGCAGCCTTTCTTGGTACCGGTGAGTTGCAACCGGTCGCGCAGGACATCCAGCAATATCGCGTTAGCCGGGACGTTGAGTGTGTGAAGCTGGCCATTCACTGTGAGTTGGATGCGCTGCTCACCCACTTTTGGAGCATCTTTATCTTCGATTACCTGCGGGGTCATCTGGGCGGCGACAACGCTTTCGGGAATCCAGGTAGACACTGTCGCAGCGGCGATGCCTGATACGCCAAATTTGAGAAAGTTACGTCGAGAAGGTTTCACGCCAACTTCAAGTGTGGCGTCTATATCATCAGGTTTTTGCACGTTCTTGGTGTCGGTCATCAGGTCTACCTTCCACGGGCACCGCTACGGTCTTTGCGGATTTAATCAATCAAGGGGCTTTGGCGTAGTCTTCTTCGGACACCTGCTCCAGCCATTGAACCGCGCTGCCATCCAGCAGCTCGGCTATTGCGATGTGGCTCATGCCATTGGTGCGAGTTGCGCCATGCCAGTGCTTAACACCTGGAGGTATCCATACGGTGTCACCAGGACGAATGATTTGAATGGGGTGGCCTGCCTGCTGCACCAAGCCGATCCCACTGGTGACGATGAGTGTCTGGCCTAGAGGATGGGTATGCCATGCGGTGCGTGCACCCGGCTCGAAGGTCACAGTGCCGCCACTCACTCGAGCCCCACCCGTTCCTTGAAATCGTGCGTCGACGCGCGCTGTTCCGGTAAAGAAATCGGGAGGGCCTACAGTCGACGGCTGAGCCCCGGACGGCTGGACTGTGATCGATGAGTCATCTTTGGCTTGGACTACGGGTGCCGCCAGAAAAAATGCGGTAACGATAAGTGCAGCCGAAAAATTGCTGAGTGACCAGTTTCTCAAGGCGGCACCAAGCGTGGCATCAGGCACGGGGTAGTCCTCGGCGGAAAGATGGCTGGGTATGGACAGCACCCGAATGTATCTACCGGTGATACTTCTGATTAGTATCCAAATCCCACATACCCTAATGAGCTGAATTCACCAATGCTTTGGCCAAAAATTGCTAATCAGCTCAGAGGCAGGCCAACCGTGGGAAGGCGCGAACTAGGAGCGCCTATAACCCCGGAGAGAACTAGGCCATCTGCAACAACTTGAAACAATGGAATCAGTCTTTCTGTACCGGCACCGAGAGGTAGGCTTCGTCCGATACGGGCTCCATCCAATCCACTGGCTTTCCATCGAGTGCCTCAGTAACCGCAACATGCTGCATCGATGTCAGATCGGTAGCACCATGCCAATGACGCCGGCCACAGTTGCACCAGATCAAATCTCCTGCACGGATTTCAAACTTTGGGCCGTTTTCGCATTGAGTCCAACCTACGCCATCTGTAACCAAAAGAGTCTGGCCGAGCGGGTGGGTATGCCAGTTAGTGCGGGCGCCAGGCTCAAAATTCACGACAGCCAAGCCAACTCGCGAGGGTGCAGGAGCGTTGAAAATGTGATCTATGCGAACACTGCCAGTGAACCAGTCGGCGGGGCCTTTGATCGCCTTGGCCGAGCCGGCGCGGTGGATCTGCATATCTTCTGAAGCTGTGTCGGACGCGCTCATAACGATCTCCAATTCGTGAATAATTGGGAAATCTAACAGGGCGACATACTGAAGAATATGGGTAGAATGCTTCGATCAAAATGAAGGGCAGCTTCTCAATGGCCACGTATAAGCTCGACGATCTGGCTGTATTTGCCACCGTGGGACAGGAAGGCAACTTCACGAGAGCAGCTGCCAGGTTAGGGGTATCTGCTTCAGCGGTTGGTCAAACAATACGTGGCCTTGAAGAGCGGTTAGGTGTGCGACTGCTCACGCGTACAACCCGAAGCGTCACTCCCACTGAAGCAGGCGATAAGCTCCTGCGCGGCCTGGTTCCATTGCTAGACGAGATCAACGCTCAGGTCGACGCTGCTCTGGAATACAGCGAGAGACCCTCCGGAACCGTTCGAATTTCAGCAGATGAGTTCGCCGCCAGAGCCATACTATGGCCCAGGCTGAAGTCAGTCATGGCCCATTATCCTGAAATCACCATTGAGCTGATCACCGACTACGGTATGACCGACATCGTGGCGGAGCGATTCGATGCTGGGGTACGCCTGGGTGGCACCATCGCAGCTGACATGATCGCCTCACCCATCTCGGGTGAGATGCGAATGGTGACGGTGGCATCCCCAGAATATCTCTCCCGTCATCCCGCCCCCCAAGCTCCGGAAGAACTGACATCCCATAAGTGCATCAATCTGCGGCTGCCAACCCATGGAGGCTTGTATCCTTGGGAATTCAGCAGTCAAGGGCGGGAGTTCCGCGTCCGGGTCGGTGGGCCACTGATTATGAACAGCGTGTACCAAATATTGGATGGATGCCTAGAGGGTATTGGTGCGGCCCAGTTACCCAATGGTCTTGTGGATAGGTACCTTGAGAATGGTGAGCTCATCGAAATATTGGCTGCATGGTCTGAGCCTTTTCAAGGCTACCATCTCTATTATCCGAGCCGCCGACAGCACACTGCCGCGTTCAGGGTTGTATTAGATGCGCTGCGAGCTCGATGATTGGAAACTACCGTTTTTTGACGTGGAAACAACGCAGGTCTATTTACGACTCAGCCGAGAACCTGTCTCAACATCCAGTTTCGATATTCAGATAGGCGCCGAATGGATAGCCAATGCTATATCAGATGCATTTCGCCAACCCAATGTTTGGAGCTCCAATGTCAAAACTCGCTGAATTCCGTCAACACGAACGCCATCTGGCTGAGCAACTCACTGCCTTGGAGGTAATGAAGGGCGATAAAGCCGTGGGCAAGAGATCGAGTTTGAGAGCAAATTGCGCACGCTTCTGGGCGAGTACAAGAGTAAGCGTCCGGCGCACTCACGTTCCAAACCCCAGCAGGGCCCTCCACGTGTCGGTGTAGTAGATCCGAAGCCGTTGCTGCATAAGAAACACTCCTCTTGCTGGGTTACCTTTAGACCGATGCGTCTACCGGTTGAATCCACGGCCAAAAGCAGACATTGATAAGGGTGTGGATCAACTGCTGGAGGTTGTCGGTCACCAATGAGAAAATCGCAACCAATACTGGATTTGACCGCAGAGTCCCCTAAACCTTGTAGCGCAGAGCATTGACCATCAGTGCAAAGGCTGGCAAAGACTGCCTCCGGCTCGGGTAGTAAAGGTGATATCCGGGAAAAGTTGGCGACCAGTCTTCAAGAACACGGATCAACTGACCATCCTCGACATATGCCTGGACAAGATCCTCCGGTGCATATGCCAACCCGTATCCTTGCAGAGCGGCGGCCATTATTTGGGGTGAGTTGCTAAAGATCATCTGGCCAGACACCTGAACATGTAGCGCCTTACCGGCCTTGGAAAACTCCCAGGCATACAAACCACCATGAGTGGGCAAACGCAGGTTCGCACAGTTATGAGTGGTCAGATCTTGGGGGATCTGTGGTTTTGCACGATGAGCAAAGTAACTCGGCGCTCCCACCACAGCCATTCGAAAGTCAGGGGAAATCCTGACTGCGATCATGTCCTTTGCCACTTGATCGCCTATACGCACTCCGGCGTCGAAGCGTTCAGCCACGATATCGATTAACCTGTAGCCGATGTTGATCTCTAGAGTCAGATCGGGATACTCCGGCAGCAACCTAGAGAGTTTCGGCCAGAGAATGGTAGATGCCGCATGGTCGGGCGAGGTGATCCGGATAGTTCCAGCCGGCTTGTCACGCAGCTCTCCTAACGCAGCAATTTCAGTTTCTATCCCCTCGTAGTAGGGCACAAGGCTCACAAGCAATCGCTCGCTGGCTTCGGTGGGCGACGCGCCGCGCGTGGTGCGGGCCAGCAATCGGATACCAAGACGTTCCTCAAGACTGCGAATGCTATGGCTAATAGCGGATTGGGACACCCCCAAATGGGCCGCAGCCTTGGTGAAACTGCGCTCGCGCGCAACGGTGATGAACACCGCAAGGCTGTTGAAATCGTTCTGTGGCATTATGAATTAACCTCATACCGGTTATCGCAGTATGCCACTTCTTGAATGGGTGAGATGTTTATAAAGTCGCTGCATCCCCAATAACCAAACAATTTGTGGCTTGGTTTCCAACACCCACAAAGGAGATGGATGATGCATAAGCGCAAAATCGGCAGCAACGGCCTCGAAGTTTCAGCCATTGGCCTGGGCTGCATGGGCCTGACATTCGGCTATGGCACCGCCACTGACAAAGCGGACGCAATCAAACTCATCCGGGCGGCCTTTGAGCGTGGCGTCACCCACTTCGATTCGGCAGAAGCTTATGGGCAAGTCAACGAAGAAATGGTTGGCGAAGCCGTTCAACCATTTCGCGAGCAGATCGTCATTGCGACAAAATTCGGTTTTAAGGACGGCACTCCCGCCGCAGGGCTGGACAGTCGACCTGAGCGCATCCGCCAGGTGGCGGAAGAATCACTCAAGCGCCTGAAGACCGATTGCATTGACCTGTTTTACCAACACCGCGTCGATCCAAATGTTCCTATGGAAGATGTTGCCGGCGCCGTGCGCGACCTCATCACCGAAGGCAAGGTCAAATACTTTGGCATGTGTGAAGCCGGCGTGGACGCTATCCGTCGCGCCCATGCGGTGCAGCCGCTGTCGGCACTTCAAAGTGAGTATTCGATGTTCACCCGTGAGCCTGAACAGGAAATTATTCCAACCCTCGAAGCGCTCGGGATTGGCTTCATTCCCTTCAGTCCATTGGGCAAGGGTTTTTTGACCGGGAAAATTGATGCCGGCACGACTTTCTCCAACGGTGATGTCCGGAACAATCTGCCTCGTTTTGCTGACGGTGCCCGCGAGGCCAACCACCATCTCGTCACCCTGATCGGTGAAATCGCCCAACGCAAGCAAGCCACCCCCGCCCAGATTGCGCTGGCCTGGCTGCTGGCGCAAAAGCCGTGGATTGCGCCTATACCAGGTACAACCAAGCTGCATCGCCTTGAAGAGAACGTAGGCGGAGCAACCGTGGAATTGACCGTAGAAGACCTTCGCGAACTTGGTGAGGTTCTGGCCAAGGTGCCTGTACAAGGTGAGCGTTACACCGCGCAGATGATGAAAACCATCAACCGTTAATCGTTCTTCAGCGCCTGACGGTGTTTCTTCGGGGGCACCGTCACACTCTCGTTTCCCTCTATCCACCTGCAAGAGCGAGCGACCACTATGAAGTCAGACGAAGCTAACTTCGCCCTACCGGCATTTGCGCGCTACACCCAAGACGTGCTTCTGGAAGAAATATGGCAGCGACCGCAACTGCCGCCCCGGGATCGCAGCATCGTGACTGTTGCCGCCTTGATTGCGCGGCATCAGCCAGCCGAAATGGCTCGCCAATTCAACTTGGCGTTGGACAATGGCGTTACGCCCATCGAACTGGCTGAAGTCATCACTCATTTGGCATTCTATTCAGGCTGGGGCAATGCGACATTGGCGGCGTCCATTGCCAAAGACATCTTTGAGACTCGCGGTATCGCACCAACCGCATCGTCGGATGTAAAGGACAACCTGCTCCCAGTCGATGAAGCCTTTGAGCAGATGCGCGTGGCGGCGGTAGAACAGATGATCGGCCCTGCATTCGACGCGCTCGCAGGCTATACAACTTCGGTACTGTTCCATGACCTGTGGCTGCGCCCGGCACTGACTCCCCGTGACCGCAGCCTGGTCACGGTCGCGGCTCTGGTTGCAGTGGGGCAAGCCCCTCAAATCCCCTTCCATGTGAACAAAGCCATGGACAACGGTCTGACCCAAATTCAGGCTGCCGAAATCATTACGCATCTGGCCTTCTACGCCGGTTGGCCGAACGCAATGTCGGCGGCGGAAATCGCCAAAGGAATATTCGAAACGCGCTCCGAGTAAATCACTTGGCAAATCTGGCGCTGTATGTCGAATGGCCGGACGTGAATCGTTCATTTCGCGCCAGCCAACGGTTCGTCTAAATCCAGGGTAAAAACATGCAAACCACCAAATCCGAAGAGCGGCACATCATCCGTCTCGATCCTAGATCCTCAAGGTGGTTTCAAGCCCGGCAGAACTGTCGCCGCCCCGCAGGTGAAGGGCACTCGTAAGCCTCGTGCTATGAAGCTGTACAAGAACCCGCATTCGGGCGAGGTCGTTGAAACCACAGGCGGGAACCATAAGGTTTTGAAGGAATGGAAAGCTGAGTACGGTTCGGACACTGTGTAGTCCTGGTTGTCCTGATCGCTTAAGCAGGCTCGCCCTGCTTTTTCGAAAAGGAGGCTCTTAGGCTACGCGAGCTTGCGGATACGTTCACAGAACTCTCGGACTTGCTGGGGCGATAGGCATTCTAGGCTGCCGAATTGCTCCAGATGCCGGATCATGGCCTCGTGACTACCAGCTTGCCCGGCAACGATCCGCCGACATGTCTTCTCAAGGATTAACCGAGCCAGCTCAGGATTGTCGACTTTCGAGGCGTCAAACGCTAATGCAACCGCGCTGGCCAAGTCCCCCAGATCAGGATTGACATGGCGTAGTGCCCGCAGGGCGTTGAGCTGGCGAGCGGTGATGGGCAACGACACAAGCCCCCCTATGGGTAGGTGTCAGTGGTGGAGTCGTGGTGCGGAAAAACCCGCAACTGAGGACTTTAATACGAGTTGAGCACCTTGAAAAGGCCTCGCTTGGTGGCTGAGCTTTCACATCGGTGTACTAGCAATTTGCCCATCCCTTCGAGTGCAAAACCCCTCTATCCTGCCGTTTACGCTCAAAATTGAATTATTTTTTTCGGGCGAAATCTGTTATCTCGATCACGGTCTGGGAGCGATATCGATGAACAGCGGACTTTATACAATCGACTATGTCCTTCATGGCGAAGCCAGGAGCTTCGTGATACGCGCTGACAAAATGGGCAACGCGGAAGCTTGGCACTGGGCTAGTTGCGATGCCGGTTTTGGCCATATACCGCGCAGCAATCGCGATCAAACTCGAAGGACATCCAAACCTAGGGCGGAACAGTTTGGAATCACAGATGTGAGATGGCGCAGTGCCGACTCATTGGCCTCGTGAGGATCGGTTCAAGCGCTCATGGGCCATCGAAATGATTTTCGCCAACCCCAAGGATCTACATGTCGCTCATTGAGTTTCTCCAATGGCCTGCGATGGCCATCACCGTACTTGCGGCGTGGTTCATGGGATCCGTCCGAGCCCGTCGACGTGTGATTGCATTCTGGTGTTTCACCGCCGGGAATGCGCTCTGGGTAATATGGGGTGCCAGTCACGAAGCCTATGGCCTTATCACGCTGGAAATTATCCTGGCGCTGATGAACATGCGGGGCTTGAAAAAGAACCTAACTGAAAGCCGAAGCCACTAGCAGATGTAGCTGTTCCGATGCCGTCCCGTGCATAAAGAATTCTCGGCAGCTGATATCGAACTGGATCGGGTTCACGCGCACAACGGTCGCCCCTTTGCCAAGTGCCCGCAAAGGCAGCTCGGCGGCAGGATATACAACACCAGACGTTCTAACTGAAATGAAGACGTCGCATTCCTCCGACGCCGCGAGTGCCATGGCCCATTCGGCCTGAGGCAGCATCTCGCCGAACCAGACAACACCAGGCCGTATCAATCCACCACAAGTCCCGCAACGTGGTGGATCAATCCTAAGCCCTTCCTCAGGTATTGGCAGTGACGGTAAATCATCCAGGTAAGGTGCTGAGCAAGCAATGCAACGTGGGGAATGAAGACTGCCGTGGAGATGGACGACATCCTGACTGCCGGCGCGCTCATGTAAGTCCTCCAAATTCTGCGTGACAACAGTCAGGTGGGGGACATGTTTCGCCAGCTCGGCTACCCACCTAATGTGCAAGCTTTACCCCCGATAGCGCTACCAGCACCTAAGCGAGGTTCCAAGCCCACGCAAAAAACGCATATCCCGCTCGATGGCGTCGACAGGCTTATACCCTAAGAAAATATGTCAGGCCACATCATATTAGCAAAAACCCTTCCCACACGAAATTTTTAAGGTATATAATCTCGTCACCCGAAACCAGAGCATGACTCAATGACCCTAACCCCTGAAGCTATTGCCGCCTTGCTAATCGCCAACGTCTCGCGCGACCTCGTGATGGGTGTCGAAGACGCCTTTGCTGCCGGTGCGCTACAGGCTTACGGGGTGACGAAGGAGGTGAGTAAGCAGCGCAAAACTGCTCTGGGACAAATGCGGCACATCCTGATGAACGAGCGCTTCAGCGACTTGCTGGAGGCATCCAACGCTGAATTGATCTCCCCCCAAGGTAACCGCGTGATCGTGGGCCAGGCTGGAATTCTTAAGTTTGCGCGCTTGAACATGAGCACTGCGAACTGGAATCGACCCACTCGTAGCATCATCCGACGTGAGCTGGCCGAAGCAAATGAGGCCATGAGCCAACTGGTGCAGCCATCCCTTCTTGGGCCTCAGGATGTGACCTCCGGGGCCTTTTTCTTCGTCGCACGTTTCAGCGGTTCACTGCATCATCATCCCGAGACGCCGCTGCAGGTCTATATCGCGGTGCCCACTCCGAAAATGGATGGCTGGCTGTTTCGGGAACCTTTAAGCCAGTTCCTAGATCGCTATGAAGCGGCTCCTAAACAGGCCGACAACGCAAAAGTTAAACTCAAATCGGGCCTCATCGAGCTCGGAGGACAGGAAGAAACATGAGCCGGGGCATTACAGATTTCCAGCCAGGTCGATTGATGCAAGCATTGGCTGCCCGCGCCCTTTCTCAGGTACAGCTTGCTGCCATGGTCGGCGTGTCGCCCGCCACGATCAGCAAGTGGAAATCGGGTCAGCAGGCACCCGAAGCGGAGGCGCTGGAGAGCCTCTCAAAGGTCATCAATGTCAGCCCTGAATGGTTCACTCGCCCTCTTCCCAAGAAAGGATCGCTGCCTCTTTTCAGAAGCAATGCGTCCGCGCATGTCTCCGCAAGGGCGATGCTGGAAGCTCGGCTTGAATGGACGCAGGACATCGTCCTGGCGATGAGCGAATTTGTCGATTTTCCGGACGTTAACCTACCCGTAAGGACGTTCACGGATCCTCAGCAAATTGCCAATTCCGATATCGAGGAAGCGGCCAGCGAGTGCAGAGACCTCTGGAGTCTCGGCCGTCGCGCAATTCCTGATTTGGCATTGGCTGTGGAGGGAGCTGGCGTCATCGTGGTTCGCGAAGAAACCGGTATCGCACCGATCGAAGGACTTTCAGCTTGGAGCCACGAGCTTCAAAGGCCGCTGATCCTGCTTTCCGCCGACAAGGGTAATGGCTTTCGCAGTCGATTTGACCTTGCGCATGAACTCGGTCACCTCATTCTGCACAAGGGTATTGACCGCTCAACCGACCCCGAGCGCTACAAGTTGATGGAGTCGCAGGCTCACCGGTTCGCGGGAGCCTTTCTGCTGCCGGCAGAAACGTTTGCTGCTGATGTCAGGACTCCGGTCACACTGGACAGCCTCCTGTTGCTCAAACAGCGCTGGGGCGTCTCGGTCGCCGCCATGATCATGCGTCTTGAAGCGCTCAAGATCATCGATGCTGATGCGAAGCTGGTTCTGTTCAAACGCAGGTCAGCCCGGTGGGGAGCTAAATCTGAGCCAGGTGATGATGCGCGCGCTCCTGAACAACCTCGCCTTCTCAAGCGTACGATCGAGTTGTTGTCCTCTTCTGGGGTCATGCCGATTGAGTCGGTATCGAGCTATATCGGTTTGGCTGCAAACGATGTCGAAAAGCTTGCTGGGTTGCCGGAGCGTTATCTGTCGGGGAAAGCTTCGGTCTTCCATCTGGCCAAGCTGAAGTCTATGGTCAGCGGGGACTCGTCGATCAAATCTGCCGACAGCGGTGTGGTGCTTCCTTTTAATCGGAGCAGATGATCCTCGTCCGCCGCATCGAAGGGGTTCAATAGCTTGCGCATTTTGCTCAAACTCAGTTCTAGAAGACGGCTGCAGTTGGGAAATGAGCCATCAGCAATCTGGCCAGCACTCGTTGTGCACAGGCCTCCGTCTTTACACGGCTAAACGCTGTTTGGCACTGACGCGTTGCGCCAACCACAGCGGACACGCGTTGTCTGGACTTGGGGCTCTCGCAAACCGTGACAGCTTTTGGGCAGGCTCAAGCGGCGTAGGCGCTCATGACCAAGCCGCTTTACTGTTACCTAGCTGTTAGCCATAAAAAAACTGCTTATCCGTTATTCCTGAGCGGAACCATGTGCTGTCCGTCATAAGGCTCATCTAGGGGTAAGCTTTTATTAACGGGATGGGCTTCTCGGGATTAGCTTCCCAAAGGCCAGTCGTCAGCCCAGGCGTAAAGCGTGACCTGTGGTACCGACTAGTCCTCGGCTCACAGGACAGGAATCATAAGGAAAATATGACTGAGAAAATTCTCAGATTGGCGTGCCCGCCGGAAATGGTTGGGCGACATTCGTTCATACTCAAAAGGCTTATTGACCCCGAAGCTGACTGCCACCCTGGAGCGCACTCGCCCCAAATGTTGGTCTGACGTCATGGACTGGCTACCCGATCACGAAGAGGTCGTTGCAAAGTTTAGTAGTCGCATGTCCTCGTTCTATTCCCACTTCAAAGGTTTTCACGGGTGTCGGCCGGAATCACTGTCGTCCTATTACTCAGATGGGCTGAAGGGCCAAAACGCCGACGCAATCATTGAAAGGTTCCGATTGCTATTTTCTGACGTTCCTCTGGTCGACCTTGAACAAGCCATTCTGGACATGGCTCATCGCGAGTCTAGCGAAAAGGGTAGAATATGGCTCTCGGGAGATGATCGCGAGATGCTCGAAGACTTCGGCCACTACGTTATCAACGGTAGCGAATATCTTTTGGCCTTGGCAGCAAAACTAGGAACCGGTGGCCGTGGCGGAGAAGACTACCGGCTGCGGTTACGTACCATTGGAATTCCGACCATCCTGGAAGTGGACATCCCGATTGACTTGGTTCCGCCCCTGCAGCAGTTAGAGGTAGCAAGAATGCTATTGTCCGAATGGGGGCAGCTTCGGACAAAGACACCACTCGGGATGTCATCTACCCCCTGCTACGTGGTGCGCTCGGATATTCCAAGCGAATGCATCAAGGCACATTACCACCCAGCGAGGATCAGAGACTTCCACCATTATGTACCCACCTATATCAACAAGATCGTGCGATGTGAGCACTGCCTGTGAGCCGAAATCTGACCCGGCATCTATACAAGTAAGTGGGTGGAAGCAAACCTACACAAGCCCTTGCTTAATTACAATTCAATAAGCTTTAAGATATACACGCAATGGATATTGATTTTATAACAGAAGCAGAACGAAAAAGGATGATCGCTGCAGGTTATGCCAGTACAAAACACATTTCACTGGCGTGCGCCTATGTGACTCCACAACATTTGGAGCAAGCAATTGAGCCATTAACATTCAGCTTCTTTGAAGATCACTGTGACGAACGCGCTGCCATTGATTTTTCACAAATCCCAACGCTACACCGAGTAACGCTTTATCGGGCTTTGGAGAACGCGGATGAAGTTCAAGGAATAGGTTTCGGCTTTCCTGGCATGCGGGGGCCAGGGGAGCATAAAGATCAGATCGTACCTATCAATGGCTGTGCGCTACTGCAGCTAGCACGTCACCTGTTGTCCAAGGTTCCTGCCCACGCATTTCCGAAAGGCGAGATTGATACTAAGTTCTCCATTGATCTCGGATTGTGAACGCACCATACATGTGGTCTTTGGCTTTCTTGGAGCTGCTGACGCAAATGCCCACTTGGAACCTTCCGCTCACTTTGGCTCGGCGGCGGTTTCGGGGACGTGGCACCTACCGGGGGTGGGGCTAACTACCAGAATGGTCGGACAGGAGGGTTAGCTTCTCGGTTGGCTGATGGAATTAGGCAAAGGCACGGGGCTGTACGATTTGACAAAATACAGGTTTTTTCGGTGCAGGTGACAAAACGTGAAACTCATCGAAAATCAGCAACCCGACGTGAACCGCCCCGGGTTTCTCGGAGACTCCAACCTTTGAGAGGATGGAGCGATGAAAAAACTACCGAAGTATTCCCCAGAGGTCCGTGAGCGGGCCATCAGGATGGTTTTCGAACACCTTCCTGAGTACGAGTCGCAGTGGGCCACCATCAGTGCCATTGCCCCCAAGATCGGCTGCACGCCCGAGACATTACGGCTGTGGGTTCGCCAATCTGAGCGCAACAGCGGCCAGCGTGATGGGCTGAGCACAGTCGAACGTGAGCGAGTCAAGCTCTTGGAGCGTGAGAACCGTCAGTTGCGTCAAGCTAACGAGATCTTGCGTAAGGCCTCAGCCTATTTTGCCCAGGCGGAGCTCGACCGCCCATTCAAACGATGAAGACGTTTATTGATGAAAACCGCCAGTCTTACGGGGTCGAGCCGATTTGCAAGGTGTTGCCAATCGCCCCGTCGACGTACTACCGGTACGCTGCTCAGCAGGCTGACCCCAGCCAGCAGTCAGCGCGTGCGCAGCGTGACCAGGAACTGGGTGAGCACATCCAGCGAGTCTGGGATGAGCACTTCCAGGTATATGGCGTGCGCAAGGTCTGGCGACAATTGCTGCGTGACGGACTGCAAGTCGCCCGCTGTACGGTGCAACGTCTGATGGGAGAGCTGGGCCTGCAAGGCGTGGTACGCGGCAAGCCCGTCAAGACGACGGTCAGCGACCAAGCCAGGCCGTGCCCGCAGGATCATGTCAACCGTCAGTTTGTGGCTGAGTGCCCGAACGCCCTATGGGTATCGGACTTTACCTACGTCAGTACCTGGCAGGGTTTTGTTTACGTGGCCTTCATCATTGATGTCTTTGCCCGATTCATCGTCGGTTGGAAGGTGTCCAGTTCAGCGCGTACCGATTTTGTACTCGATGCACTGGAGCAAGCCCTTTACGCCCGTCGCCCAGTCAAGCAGGGTGGACTCATTCACCACAGTGACCGTGGCGTGCAGTACGTGTCCATTCGCTATACCGAGCGTCTTGTCGAAGCCGGTATTGAGCCATCGGTCGGGAGTGTCGGTGACTCTTACGACAATGCTTTGGCTGAGACCATCAATGGTCTTTACAAGGCTGAAGTGATTCATCGACGCTCTTGGCCCACACGGGGGGCGGTGGAGCTGGAAACCCTGAAATGGGTGGACTGGTTCAATCACCGCCGCCTGCTGGAGCCAATCGGTCATATTCCACCGGTCGAAGCAGAAGCAATCTATTATCAGCAACTCACCGAGTCTGCCCAGGTGGCATGACTCAAACAAAAGGGTCTCCGAGAAACCCGGGGCGGTTCAACGCCTTCCAGCGCAGGGTCGTCCTGCAAACGACGCGTGAGAATCCCCTCAGTCACCACTTCAATACGCGTCTTCGGACCGACCCGGCTTTCCAGACGAATCCGATAACCCACCGTCTCGCCGACCTTCTCGCCCAGCTCACTGGCCAACCGCTCGGCGGCTGCTCTTGCCGCCAGTCGCCGAGGCTCCAGCATCAGAATGGTCTGCCCGGCCAGCCAGGTTTCCTCAAGCAGCGCGAGCGGCACACGCGTGGTCTTGCCCGCGCCGGGAGGGGCTTCGAGTACGGCTTCATGGCGCGTGGTCAGGGCCTGGCGCAGGGCTGGCAGGACGGCATCGATGGGTAACGAGATCATGGGGGCTCCCGGAGAGATGCGGGGAGTATACCGGGGTGGGGTTGGGGAATCAGGCGGCGTGTTTTAGCTGAACGGCAGTCGCCAGAAAGACTGCCGCAAGCATGCCAGACGTCGAAAAATCAGACCTGGACTTCGTCACCTTTCTCATCAATAAGGCCATTGTCGTATTTCTTGCGCAATTCTGGATCGGACAAAATCTTGAACGCATTTGAAATCACTTTGAAACGCTCAGTCGCCTCAGCCTCCTTACCGACATTCTTATCAGGATGATTCTTCAGCGAGGCTTTCCTGTAGGCCGTTTTGACTGCGGAGAGGTCTGCCGTCATGTCCGAGAGGCCCAAGTGTTCGTACAACGGCTTGACGGGTGGCTTGGCGGGGACGGAATCGCCCACCTTCGAGGAAGCGTCAGCGGCTGGTGTGTTGTGGGGCCGTTGCGTTGACGGCCGCTCAGCGCCTGCATTGGGCTTTGCTTTCGGTGGCGGCGGTGTGCTGTTGGCCTGCGGGCGAGTGCGTGGAGGCGTTTGCGGATGTGCTTGCTGTTGGGCGCTTTCAGGTCTCCAGGATGGGCCCGGTGTGGGTCGTCGTACGCGATCGGTGTTCGACTGACGAATCTCGTTGATCAACTGGTCAGCGATGTCGTTCATCAGCTTGTTCAGCTTCAGGTTGCTGGAGAAGAACGCGTGGTGCGCCTCACAGTTGTCCTTGCCCTGCGCGGGCTCAGGCTTGGCCATCGCGTCGGCCAGCTTCTTGCCCAGAGAGAACAACATCTTGCCTTGGCTGTCGCTGACGCCCAAAAAGCTCATCACGTTATGCATCGACTTGTCGCGCTCCCAGACAACGCTGGCTACGTCGAAGGCAGCTCGTGCCAGATTGAATCGGCCTCCGCCTTCGTGAGTCTCGACATTGGTCACCGGTTCCTTGCCGCGCAATGCGTCCAGGATTACCGCGAGGCCTTTCTGCTGACGCTCGTTGAGCCGGCCTTTCTGCTCCAGCAATGAGCTGTTGACCTGCAACGCCACTTTGCCAGCGATATGGCTAACGACGTTCATCGCGCGATCTATCGTTGGCTTTGTCGAATCGCTGAGCGCTACACGCGCCAACGAAGATGCAATGCTGGTGAGGTTGATCATATGCTTTCCCGGAAACTCATTGTCGTCTTGGTGGCAAGCAACAGGATCTGGTTCCACGGGCGAGTCAATATTCGATGCAGGGCTCGGGTATAAGGCTCACGGCGTTCCGTTTCGGCCGTGCAAGCGGTAGCCGGGACGTTCGCTCAGTCGTTCGTAATAGGCCTTCACTGCCGGGAAGTCCGGATGACTTAACGGGGTTTCAAACCAGCGATTTACTGAAAGGCCCATCGGGATGTCTGCCAGCGAAAACTCGCTGCCGCTAACGTACGCCCCGGTAGCATCAAGCTGTCGATCCAGGATCGCCATGTGTCGGGTCCATTGACGGCATCCGGCAGCCAGCGCGTCAGGGTCTTGATGGGCGACGCTGTGCCTGACCAGCGACATGAAGGCATAACCCCAGGATTTGTTGAGATCTGTGGCCTGCCAGTCGATCCATTGATCCACTCTGGCTCTGGCTATTGCGTCCGCTGGATAGAGATGCACGGCGTTGCTGCGGTTCGCCAGGTACCTGATGATCGTGTTCGACTCCCACAGAACGAAGCCATCGTCCTCAATGACTGGAACCATCGCATTAGGGTTGAGTGCCATGAATTCAGGCGTGTTGGTTTCCCTGAAACCAGAGCCCCAGTCCTGCCGTTTGAACGGGATGTCCAACTCTGCACAGGTCCAGAGCACTTTGCGGACATTGATCGATGAGGCTTTGCCCAGTATCTGTAGCATTCCATCTCCTTATGGTCAGCCCGCCTTGGCCGCCATCGCCGTTACTTCCACGCGCATACCTTCAACCGCCAGCGATGCCACGCCCACTGCTGCGCGCACTGGCCACGGTTTTTTGAAGAAGCGTTTGTACACTTCGTTGAAAGCGGCGCGATCTGCCATGTCGGTCAGGTAGATGGTCAGGTGCATGACGCGGTCCATCGAGCTGCCGGCTCGTTCCAATGCATCTTTCAGGGCCCGCAGGGTGCATTCGCTCTGCTCGGTGATGCCGCCCAGCTCCAGGCTGCCGTCCGGATGGGTCGGGATCTGGGTGCTGACCAGCACGCCGTTGAAGTCGGCGACGTCCGAGGAGATGGAGTCCGCATCGGGATCGGGGGTGAAGATGATGTCTGCGTTTGCCATAAGATCTCTGTTTTGCAAAGGACGGAAAACGCCAAGCCTACGCGAGCGTCAGTTAGGGGTCGAGTCGCGGGCTATGTCGCGGAAAGTTGAAATACGCTGCATTGCTCTACAGAATCGCGCCCGGACCCGGCCGTGCTGCCGGACGCTTGTGCTGAAAGGGGTTGCCGTTGAACGAACAGAGATTGTCCATGCGCCTGGAGCGTGTGGCGACGCACGTACCCGCCGGTGCGCGGCTGGCTGATATCGGCTCGGATCACGGTTATCTGCCGGTGGCGCTGCTGAACCGTGGTGCCATCTCGGCGGCGGTGGCTGGCGAGGTGGCGTTGACGCCGTTCCACGCAGCCGAACGCACCGTGCGCGAGAACGAACTGGAGCAACAGGTCTGCGTGCGTCTGGCCGATGGTCTGGCGGCGATTGAGGCGGAAGACGGGATAACGGCGGTCAGCATGTGCGGCATGGGTGGCGAGACGATCCGCGACATCCTTGAACGTGGCAAAGCGCGCCTGAGCGGTCAGGAACGTCTGATCCTGCAACCCAATGGTGGTGAGCAGCCGTTGCGCCTTTGGCTGATGGAGCATGATTACCGCATCGTCAGCGAAGAAGTGCTGCGGGAAAACCGTTTCGACTACGAAATCATCGTCGCCGAGCGCACCGGGCCCGTGACCTACACCGCCGAGGAACTGTATTTCGGCCCGCTGCAGATGCAGGCGCGCAGCCCGGCATTTCTGCTCAAGTGGCAGCGTTTATTGGGCAAAAAACAGAAAACGCTGAACAACTTCGAAAGGGCACAGAAAGGCGTGAGCGAAGAAAAATGGCGGGAGGTTGCGCAGCAGATTCGCTGGATCAGCGCATTGCTGGCCTGAAAATCGAACTCGTGCACGAACTTGCTCTCAAATCCGCATGATCCACAGTTCAGGCTTTATGGCGCCTTCATCTGGTGGCGTCAAAGTTGCAATGTGACGCGGAGCGTCACGAACTGCATTCCCACGCGGAGCGTGAGGAACGAGAGGTGTTCGCGAGAACGCTTCTGGTGACCATGCTCGGCGCAATGCAATCAGCCCGGCGCGTTTTCTGCACAACCATCGACGGGAGCAACACGACCATGTATTCAGACGTACTTTCCTGGGGCCACGGGCCTCGTCTGTTCGAAGTCTTCCTTGAGCCAACCTGCCCTTTTTCAGTGAAGGCATTCTTCAAGCTCGATGAACTGCTGGCTCAGGCCGGAGAAGACAAAATCACTGTCAAAATCCGCCTGCAATCCCAGCCCTGGCACATGTTTTCGGGCGTTATCGTGCGCTGCATACTCGCGGCTGCAACGCTGGAAGGCGGCAAGGAAAGCGCCAAGGCCGTCATGACAGCGGTTGCCTCGCACCGTGAAGAGTTCGAGTTTGAACATCACGCAAGCGGCCCGAACATGGACGCGACGCCCAATGACATCATCGTGCGTATCGAGCGTTACAGCGGCCTTGCGCTGGCTGACGCATTCGCCAATCCCGAGCTTGAGCACGCCGTGAAATGGCACGCTAAATACGCCCGCCAGAACGGCATACACGTGTCGCCGACCTTCATGATCGACGGTCTTGTGCAGCCGGGCTTGAGCAGTGGCGACCCAGTATCGAAGTGGGTCACGGAGATAGGCTGAGAGGCGAGCTCAACCCAGCGCGTCGATCCGCTCATTGATCCATTCACGGCTGCGCACCAGAGCCTTGCGCGCCAAGGTAGTCGGGAAGTGGATGAAGCCGTGCGGCGACTCGGGCATGAGGTGCATTTCGACCTCTGCCGAGTCGGCCCAGCGCTCGGCCATTTGCAGTGTGTCATCCAGCAGCGGGTCGATCTCTCCAACGAACATCAGTGCAGGCGGAAGGCCAGTCAAATCGCCATACAAAGGCGATAGTGGCGGCTCGCGGCGTTTATCGTCGCTTCGGTCGGGGGTAAGCAAACGCATTGCACCGACCATGCCCGGCCCGTCCAGCACCAGCGTCTCCGGCCCTGCGGTACGCACGCTCTTGGTGCCCGTCAGGTCGTAGACGCCGTAGTACAGGACCGTACCCACTATTCGCTCGAGCAGATCAGGTCGGCTTTTCAATTTCAGAAGCGTGGCTGCGGCAAGATGCCCGCCAGCGGATTCGCCGACCACGATAACCGGCAGGCCGGCAAACTCCTCGCAGTCTTTGCCCAACAGCCAGCAGGCGGCAGAAAAGCAATCTTCCATCAGGCCTTCAATGGGGGTTGTCACCGCCAGCCGGTAATCGACCGAAACCACTGCAACATTGCAGGCGTTGACCATGCCGACGTTGAGCTCATCGTTCATCTGGGCGTTGCCAATCACCCATCCGCCACCGTGAATATCGAACACCACGCCTCTGGGTTTGCCTTTGGGCCTGATGATACGCACGGGGACCGGTACGTTATCCGTGCTGACCGTTCTTTTTTCAATCTGCAGCCCATGCCCTCCCGGTTTGA
The DNA here is from genome assembly GCF_058129925.1 of Pseudomonas sp. Pme6b. Lineage (NCBI taxonomy): Bacteria > Pseudomonadati > Pseudomonadota > Gammaproteobacteria > Pseudomonadales > Pseudomonadaceae > Pseudomonas > Pseudomonas sp. Pme6b. The sequence continues at coordinate 1,128,925 of NZ_CM176704.1, read as the reverse complement.
AAGCGCTGCCAATCTGAGCCGCACGCAATAACGCCTGAATCAACCGGGGTGTAACACGATTGCGAATCTGGAAACGCGGCATTCGCGCGAGGGTTTTATTAAACCGTCGCACTTCTGACAACTCCTGCTCACTGCAAGGCCAAGGCTGTTTTTTGTCCAATTTCTGCTCTCTTGTCAGGCTGACGTGTGCGGGGGCCGACAAAGCGCTTGTCCCCACCTGTACCTGAGAGGCTCTTAGTCGTAGAACGGTTCAACGGATGCCCGACTGCCCACGAAAAAACTGTCCGCGACCAGCCGCAACGGTTGCAGGTCCAAATCACTGGCCTTGTTGCCGATCAACTGTTGGAAGTGTTGATACACCGCCGCGTACTCGCCTTCCTCCGAAACCGTCTGGCGCACGCCATCGATACTCAACAGTGCGCCGCCGTTATCCAGGCGCAAGGTGCCTTCGGCGCAACGAATCTCGATGCTCCAGAGTTCGTCATGACCGTGATCGAAGTCGAACTCGGCATGAATATCGAGGTGGCGCGTGTCGGACATCTTGATAGAAGCGGCAATTGGCGACTGGCAGTTGCTCGGCACGCGCAGTTCGGCAGATTCGACGAACAATGGAAGTGGCAGCAGGTGAGTCACTATCGACAGGGCGTTGATACCCGGATCGAACACACCCAGGCCACCGGGCTGCCAGATCCACGCCTGCCCAGGGTGCCATTTGCGCACATCTTCCCTCCAGTCGATCTGGACACTTTGCAGAGTACGGGTGGACAACCACTCACGCGCCGCTTCGATACCCTGCGCGTAACGCGAATGCCAGGCGAACAGACCACTGACGCCCTGCTCCGACACGTGCTCCACCAACGCCATCGCCTCACCCAGCGTCGCACATGGCGGTTTCTCGACCAGCACGTGTTTGCCTGCCGCCAACGCCTCTTGCACCAGAGCAAAGCGGCCTTGCGGGGGCGTACAGAACGCAATAGCGTCAACCTGCACTCCACTCTCGAGCAACTCGCCCAGCGACTTGAAGTTCTCCACCCCGGCACACGGCTGCCCTTGCGTAGCGACAGCCACCAGCTCAAATGCGGGGTTGGCGTGGATGGCAGGGACGTGTTGATCCTGCGCAATCTTGCCGTAGCCCACCAGACCGAGACGAATCGGTTGCATACATGACTCCTGAGTTTTTGTAATTATCGTGGGCACAGTAAACCAGATGTTAATAGTGGGCGGTAAGGGGACACTGGCAAAGCGGGAGTGTTTTCGGTCAAAGACCGTCTGATGAGAGCATGGAAGCCGTTTAACGTTTGTCTTTAGACTTGGCGCACACCCAAATGAAAAAGTGCACGTCCTTGAACAAAAAGCAACGTGACGAAATCAGCAAATTGCTCAGCTACCTGCTGCGCCACGCCCCCGAATCAATGGGCCTGACCTTGGACCGCGACGGCTGGAGTGATGTCGATGATCTGATCCGGAAAGCAAACGCGCATGGCCATGCTTTCGACCGCCAGGCATTGAATGAAGTGGTTGAGACCAACGAGAAAAAACGCTTCACGCTATCCGAAGATGACCAGCGCATTCGTGCAGCACAGGGCCACAGCACCGTTCAGGTTCAAGTGCAGCACGCCGAAAAGGAACCGCCAGCTACGCTTTATCATGGCACCGCAAGTCGCTTCATGACCTCCATCGAGACACAGGGGCTGATCGCAGGCAGTCGGCATCATGTTCATCTGACTGAGGATCCAGATGACCGCAATGAGCGTCGGCAAACGATACGGGCAACCGGTGCTTCTTGCCGTTGACGCGAAGGGTATGTTTGAAGCCGGGGTACGGTTTTTTCAGGCAGATAACGGGATTTGGTTGGTGAAAGCGGTGAGTCGAGATTCACTCACAGTCCTGCATTTGCCCATACCTGAATAGCCGCGCAGTACAGGTGATTGTGAGCAGGCAAGAACCAGAGCCGAGCGTCGGAAACGATACCCGCCGTTACCAAACTGCGAAAACGAGGAGGCCCCGCAAGCGGGGCCACAACTTAACCTAGTCTCATCACCGTTTCTTGTGGCACGGGAGTGGAGTTTCCAGGGCAGCGACGTAAATTTACCACACTACGAGACAACGTCAACTCCCAAGATAGGATTTGAAAGCGCCTGACCTACCTATCGCGATCAGAACGAGCACCTTAGGCTGCTTGCCCAACTCCAGCACACGCCAAGACAGGGCTCACTTCGCTTTCTCGCTCGCGCCTCGATAATTTGTCTTAAAGCCATCCAGATACAGCTATGGGCTTCTAAGAGAAATCCTTGACGTGTACCCTTTCGGTTTTGGCCCAAGGAATGCCTACCGGCCATCATTACACTCAGGAGCAGTGAGTCGCTATGGTTTGGCAAACGCTGGAGGCGAAGCTTTCTACGCCAAGGATGTCCCGCTACCTGAAAGGCAACCGAGGCAAGGACCGAGCCGCAGAGGCTTACGTCCACAATATGAAAATTGCCGAGTCTCTCGTTTCAGTTTTTCATGTTCTTGAGGTAGCTGTGCGTAACGGAATTCAGAAAGAAATGGCCTTGGAGTACGGCCGGGATGACTGGTACGAAGAATGGAATGGTACTGGCAATGCAAATTTCCAGAAACTTTATGACAAGATTTCAGAGGCCAAGAATGAGCTTCGTAATCGAAGGGTTGAGCTTACGCCAGACAACATCGTAGCCGAGCTAAGCTTCGGCTTCTGGACGTCTCTATTCAACCAGGCGACCATCATCAACCTGTCAAAACCGCTAATGCGGGTTTTCTATTTCTGCCCTAAAAGCATGCGACAACCCGACAACATTCGCACTCGCCTGAACAAGGGACGTGACCTGCGGAACCGTTGCTTCCACCATGAGCCGCTTTTGTGGCAACCGCTCTATGAACTGCATAGAGATGTATCTGAAGTCATCAAGTGGATCGAACCTGGATTACATGCATGGATAAAGATCCACGATCGAGTACCTGCCACACTCGGCGACTGGATAAAGTGGCGAGACTCACCGGAGCCAGCTCAAGCTGAGAGCATTATCGGCAGCAACGAATAAGCAGAGTGTAAGCGGCATTCCAAGAAGTGCTTATCCAGCAGCTGATCTGAAAATCGCTTGGTAGATGTTACCAAACGGAATGATGACATTTCATGGAGGACTTCTTTGATCACTTCAATGTGGGTCAGGGCGATTACGACCACTGTCGATACTTCAAACCGGAAGGTACAGATATTTTTATGCTGTTCCGAGCCAAAGACAGGCGCGCCAAAACGCCTCTGACACTGGGAATTCTGTACGAAGCGACCAGAATGAAGGTATGGAATTGCCAGACGCTAGAGGAAATGACGTTTAGCTCAATGCCTACTTACGGTCGTACCGAAGATACACCGGTTAAAATATTTGAGATCAAAACCCGGCAACCTGCGTCCTTATACAGTATGGGTTGCTTGCGGATGCCGAGCCTTGGCACGACGAAAGGCGCTCTCCCGGACACCTCTCGTTCCCATGCCACCTAGCTCATATTCATACACAAGTCCCCATGACGCCGGGAAACGTGGCTCAAGCCAATATGATGACCGTTACTACGCGTGGTAACGCAGAGCTGCAGCACGAAATCAACATTCATCAACCGCAGAACCACGCCATCACTCAATAGTCTTAGCCTTGCAGCCATTGCCTTGTATAGTTGCCCTCTTCATCTCAGGAGCTTTCCATGCGCATTCCTTCTCGCTTGATCGGTGGCGTTCTGGTCGCCACGTTGCTGACTCAGATTTCTGCCTGCGGCAGTATTTTCTATCCTGACCGTCGCGGTCAGATTGATGGCAAGGTTGACCCGGCCATTGCGGCGCTGGATGCTTTTGCGCTGCTGTTCTATATCGTTCCCGGGGTGATTGCGTTTGCAGTGGACTTCGCGACGGGCGCGATCTATTACGCACCCGGCGAGCATGCGCAGATCGATCCGCAGAAGCTGCAAAAGGCGATCAAGGCTGACGGCAGCGTCGACAACACCAAGCTGCAAGCCATCATTGAAACCGAGCTGGGCCGTTCCCTGCCACTGAACGACCCACGCCTGATTCAGCACAAAGGCAGCGTGGAACAACTGGCAGCCTTGGGCCTGGTCCCGGCAGCCTGATATCGATACGGTTCAAGGAAGCGTCATGAGCACCACTGCCGAACATTCCCGACTGCTGCGTCTGGCGACGCGGGCCTCGCTGGCGGTTGCCGTGACGCTGATCCTGGCCAAGGGCGTTGCCTGGTGGCTCAGTGGTTCAGTGAGCCTGTTGGCCGGCCTTACCGATTCGTTGCTTGATGGCGCGGCCTCGTTCCTCAATCTGCTGGCGGTGCATTACGCGTTGCGCCCAGCCGATGAGGATCATCGCTATGGTCATGGCAAGGCGGAAGCGCTGTCGGGTATGGCGCAGGCGCTGTTCATCACCGTCAGTGGCGTGCTGATCGCTGTTCAGGCGGTCGAACGCATCCAGAACCCGGAGCCGCTGGGCGCGCCGCTGTTGGGTATGGTGGTGATGGTGATTTCCATCGCACTGACGCTCGCACTGCTCACCTTGCAATACCGGGTGATCAAGGCGACAGGCTCGGCGGCCATCCGTGCCGACTCGCTGCACTACCGTTCCGACTTGCTGCTGAACGCCAGTATTCTGGTGGCGCTGACCCTTGCCTATTTCGGCTGGCAACAGCTGGACGCGTATTTTGGTCTGGGCATCGCGCTGTACATCTTGTGGAGCGCTTTGCAGATCGCCCGCGAGACAGTGTCGGTGTTGATGGATGAAGAATTGCCCGCCGATGTCAGCACGCGCATGCTGGCGCTGGCGTGCGACGTGCCTGGCGTGCTTGGGGCGCATGATCTGCGTACACGGATATCCGGCAATCACTGGTTTGTGCAGCTACATCTGGAGTTGCCGGGCACACTGACCCTGTCGGTCGCCCATGCGCTCTGCGACAAGGTCGCCGATGCTATTCACGAGCAATTCCCGAAGGCCGAAGTGCTGGTGCACGCCGACCCTCAGGAAGTCGTCAAGCAGGCCAATGTCTGATCAGCGTCAATTGACGCTGACGTTGTAGCCACGCCCTGCCAGACAGTCACCCATCGAGCGACGATAGGCATCCACCAAGTCCGGCGGCGGCTGGCCGCTGACATTGGCCGGGTCGAAGCCGCTCTGCTGCGCGGCCTGCAAATAGCACTGATAGTGATCCAGTTCGACCTGTTGCGGACTCTGGCCATTGGCAGGGTAGGCAACCGGGTCGTAGCCATTGACCTGCTGTCCAGCAGGGGCCTGATACACCGCCTCGTTCTGCGGCGGGTTGACCACTACGTAGTCCTGACTGTCAGGCTGGTAGGCATAATAAGTACCGGCTGCCAGAAACAGCAGACTGCTGCCGATCCACACTTCCTGCGAGTAGGACGGTAGTCTGCTGACACGTACCCCGTAAGGCGGTGTCACCACGACATAACGCGGGCCTTGCGGGCGATACCAGTAACCACCCGAGTAGTAATAGTCCTGACCACGATAGGGAATACGCGAGTAGCCACCCGGTACGCGATCTATCGCATAGCCAGGCCGATATTGCGGGCCTGGCCCCCAGCCATTGCCACGCCCGTCGGGACGCCCTTCCCAACGGTCATTGAGGCGACCGTTACCGGCCTGCCAGTTGCGGTTGTTGCCACGCGGGATGTCCTGATAGTAGCCCTGACGCGGCTGCTGGGTTTGCCACACCTCTCCAGGACCACCCTGGATCGGCAGGTTGTTCTGGCTTTGGCGCAACTGCTGGCGCTGCTGGTTTTGCTGCTGCTGAATCTGACGCTGCTGATCACGTTGTTGCTGATCGATCTGCTGTTGCTGCTGACGCTCGACGTTGCGCTGCTGGATCTGCTGTTGCTGGATCTGCTGCTGTTGCTGGCGCTCAACCTGACGCTGCTGGTTCTGCTGTTCCTGAATCTGACGTTGCTGATTGATCTGCTGCTGGTTGATCTGTTGTTGCTGCTGACGCTCGACCTGGCGCTGCTGATTCTGCTGCTGTTGGATCTGACGCTGCTGATTATTCTGTTCCTGGAAGCGCTGCTGTTGTTGCTGACGCTGCTGCCCGTTTTCGCCAGAGCTGTTGTACAACTGATTGCGCGGCGAATCATCACGTTCGTCGGCCAATGCCTGAGCGCTGATGCTCAGACACAACAGACTCACACCCGCAAACTGCCAGATGCCAGATTTCATGCTTTCCTCACTAGAGCGCGGGTTGACGTCATTAAGACTGTTTAAGCGTAGCGCCGTTCTGCGCACTTTATCAGCAGACAAAGAAAAGGGGACCAAATGGCCCCCTTGAGATACTTCGCCCTGGCGCAACGCTTTTGACGTTGGCTCACCTCATGCCGTCTTCTGGACAGTATGTAGCCCGGGGGCCTGGCACACCCTGTTGGGTGGGAGGCCGCGACTGGCCTGATTCGGCGAGTCGCGCTGGACGCTGTGTCCGGGCAGTGATTCTGGTTAAAAGAATAGGCCTGAGGCTAAGGCAGAGGATTGCTAATATTGCGGATTAAAACATTACTTGCGCAATTTTTGACTTCAGATGAATAATCCAGCGCAATTGAATTGATAAAGGGGTGCATCGTGAGCAAGCTCGACAGATACGACCTGAGCATTTTGGCTGAATTGCAACGTGACGCACGCATATCCAACCAGGAATTGGCCGAACGCATCGGTCTGTCACCCTCACCCTGCTCGCGCCGGGTCAAGCAACTGGAGGACGACGGTTACATCGTGCGCCAGGTGGCCCTGCTGGATCGCAAGAAACTTGGCCTGAACCTCACCGCCTACGTGCTGATCGGCATGGACCGGCATACGCCCGAGCGATTCGAGAATTTCGAGCAGCAAATCCGTAACCTGCCTCAGGTTCTGGAATGCAGCCTGGTGACCGGCATGGACGCAGACTACCAACTGAAAGTGGTGGTGCCGGACATGGATCACTACCAGAAACTGCTACTGGGCCATCTGACGCGGATCGAGGGCGTGACCAGCGTCAAGTCCAGCTTTGTGCTCAATCAGGTGCTGGCCAGCACCGAAATGCCGCTGACTCACTTGCGCAACTAAGCCCGCTCGACCTCACAGCTTTGCGGCGACTTCCCGGTATTGGCCCTGATCCAGCCCATCCAGCGTCCAGTCGCCAATTCTGACCCGCACCAGCCGCAGGGTCGGCAAGCCGACGGCAGCAGTCATGCGCCGCACCTGCCGATTACGCCCTTCCTTGATCACCAGTTCCAGCCAGCTGGTCGGCACGCTCTTGCGAAAGCGCACAGGCGGGTTGCGCGGCCACAGTTGCGGTTCATCGAGCTGCCGCGCCTCGGCGGGCAAGGTCGGGCCGTCGTTGAGCTGGACACCGTCGCGCAACTGCTGCAACTGCTCATCGGTCGGCTCACCCTCGACCTGCACCCAGTAGGTCTTGGCCAGTTTGTGTTTCGGGTCGGCGATGCGCGCCTGCAACTGGCCGTCGTTGGTCAGCAGCAACAAGCCTTCACTGTCGCGATCCAGTCGTCCGGCCGGATAAATGCCGGGGATCTTGATGAAGTCCTTGAGCGTGGCGCGCCCTCCTTCGTCACTGAATTGAGTTAGCACATCGAATGGCTTGTTGAAGAGGAACAGCTTCGGCTCGGCCGTTGGCGCTTTGGCGACACGCCGGGCAGCGCCTGCCGGGTTGGAGGCAGGACGGCGGGAAACGGGGCGTTGGGTGCGGGACATGGGAATTAGGCAATCAAAAAACAGAAAGGGCCACTTTAGTGGCCCTTCGTGCAAATACCAATCTATTAACGGAATGCTATTAACGGAATGGCGGCTCGTCGAAGCTGCGCAGTTTGCGCGAGTGCAGCGAGTTCAGCTCGGTGCGCAGCAGGTCCAGCGCGGCGATACCGATCTTCAGGTGCTGGCTGACCGCACGTTCGTAGAACGCATTGGCCGAACCCGGCAGCTTGATTTCACTGTGCAACGGCTTGTCGGATACGCACAGCAACGTGCCGTAAGGCACCCGCAGGCGATAACCCTGAGCGGCGATGGTGCCACTTTCCATGTCGACCGCCACGGCACGCGACAGGTTGATCAATGGACGTTCCTGAGCCCAGCGCAGCTCCCAGTTACGGTCGTCATAGGTCAACACCGTGCCGGTGCGCAGGCGCTTCTTGAGCTCTTCGCCGCGTTCGCCGGTGATCTGCGCCGCCGATTCCTGTAAGGCCAGTTGCACTTCGGCGAGCGCCGGAATCGGGATATGCGGCGGCAACACGCGGTCGAGAATGCCGTCGCGACGCATATAGGCGTGGGCCAGTACGTAATCGCCGATGGTCTGCGACTGACGCAGGCCGCCGCAGTGACCAATCATCAGCCAGCAATGCGGACGCAGGACTGCCAGGTGATCGGTGATGTTCTTGGCGTTGGACGGGCCGACGCCGATGTTGACCAGTGTCACGCCATGGCCGTCTTCGGCGATCAGATGGTAGGCCGGCATCTGATAGCGGTGCCAGACCACGCTGGCGACGATGGCCTGGGCTTCATCCAGGCTCATGCTCTTGTCGACCACCACATTGCCCGGTAGAACCATACGCACGAAACGCGGGTCTTCGCGGAGTTTTTCCAGCCCGTGCAGGATGAACTGGTCGACATAGCGGTGGTAGTTGGTCAGCAGAATCCACGGCTGCACATGACGCCAGTCGCTGCCGGTGTAATGCACCAGACGGCGCAACGAGAAATCCACCCGTGCAGCGTCGAACAGCGCCAATGGCAGCGGGTCGACATTGGCCCAGTCATAAAGGCCGTCGGCAATACCATCGGTGGCAGCCGACAGGTCGGTGCTGGGGAATACCCGCGCCAGCGCCGCTGCGGTAACACCAGTGCCGGCCAGCTCATCGCCCTGCTCGACCACGTAAGGATAAGGAATGCTCTGCTCGCTCATGCCGACTTCAACCGTCACGGTGAAATCTTTCATCAGCGGGACAAGTTGTTCGAGCAGGTACTTCTTGAAGGCCTTGGGCTGCGTGACGGTAACGCTGTAAGTACCCGGCAACTGCACCTTGGCGTAGGCACGAGTGGTTACCGGCACTTCGCCCTTGCATTGGTAGACCAGGCGCAGTTCCGGGTAGCTGAATTGCGCTCGCTCCTCGGCAGTGGGCTCGACGCGGTCTTTCAAATAGCGCTTGAGCGCCTGGCTCAGCGCGCTGGTCGCGCGCTCATGCAGCTCGGCGAGCCGCTCTACGGCCTGCTCGGCGGTGTCGACAACAACAAAGGCTTGGGTCACGATTCATGTCCTGTCTGATCTTGCAGACGTGCATCGTAACGGGTTCGCGTGCTCATGCCACCTGTGGCGAGGACCTGAGCAGCAATGTTTCGACATCGACACCACGCGGCAATGTGCCATACACCCGCCCGCCAGAGGCTATTCGCCCCGCGATAAAGCCATCGCTGACAGCGGCATTGCCCGCTTCCAGCAATAGCTTGCCCTGCAAGGCGACGGCAATGTTCTCGGTCAGTTGGCGGGCGCGGTACTGAATATCGCTCGTGTCCTGAAACGCACCTTTCAATGCAGCTATATGCGCCGCCAGATGCCGATCGCCGTGCCCGTCGCCCAGTTCGTCGAACAGCGCATCGAGCGCGCCTGGTTCTTTGGACAGGGTTCGCAGCACATCCAGGCATTGCACATTGCCCGAGCCTTCCCACGTGGAGTTGACCGGGGCTTCGCGGTAAAGCCGGGGCAGAATGCTGTCCTCAACATAACCGGCACCGCCCAGGCATTCGGCGGCTTCGTTGATCATGGCCGGAGCCCGCTTGCAGATCCAGTATTTACCCACTGCCGTGACCAGACGGACAAAGCGTTTTTCGTGATCATCATCGAGATGGTCCAGCGCACGGCCCATGCGCAGGGTCAGGGCCAGCGCAGCCTCGCTTTCCAGCGCCAGGTCCGCCAGAACGTTCTGCATCAACGGTTGCTCGGCCAGCAGCCGGCCGCTGACCGCACGATACGCGCAATGATGCGCGGCCTGCGTCAGCGCCTGACGCATCAAGGCGCTGGAGCCAATCATGCAGTCGAAACGGGTCATGGCGACCATTTCAATGATGGTCGGTACGCCGCGCCCTTCCTCACCGATCATCCACGCCAACGCGCCGCGAAACTCGACTTCGCTCGATGCGTTGGACCAGTTGCCGAGCTTGTTTTTCAGGCGCTGGATATAGAACTCGTTGCGGGTGTCGTCCGGTCGGTGGCGCGGCAGCAGAAAACAGCTGAGGCCCTTATCGGTCTGCGCCAGGGTCAGAAACGCGTCGCACATCGGTGCCGAGCAGAACCACTTGTGTCCGACCAGCTCATAAGCCTGGCCGGGGCCACCCGCGCCTACCGGGAACGCGCGCGTGGTATTGGCGCGCACGTCGGTGCCGCCCTGTTTTTCGGTCATGGCCATGCCGATGGTTGCGCCACGCTTGTGCGCAATGCCCACGTTACGTGAGTCGTACTCAGTCGACAGCACCTTGGGCAGCCATATTTCAGCCAGATCCGGTTGCAGCCTGAGCGCAGGAACACTGGCGAACGTCATGGTCAGCGGGCAGCCGCTGCCCGGTTCTGCCTGCGTATGCAGATAGCTCATGGCAGCGCGCGCCACATGAGCACCGGGTTGCGGATCGGTCCATGGCAACGACGGGATGCCATGCTCGATGGCCGTGCTCATCAACTGATGGTACGCCGGGTGAAATTCGATCAGATCGATGCGGTGCCCGTAACGGTCATGGCTGGCGAATGCAGGCTTGTTCTGATTGGCCAGAAAGCCAGCCTCCATCAGCGGGCCGCCTGCAAGGGCACCGTAAGCGTCTATGCGCGGTTGCGCCCAGCCCGCACCGAAGCGGCTGCTCCACTCCTGAAGCGGCACGTCGATACGGTAGAGGTTCGCCCCGTCCAGCGGTGGCGGTTGATTGGTGACTTCGTGGGTTTCGGCGAATTGATTCAGGTTCATGAGTCATCTCCTGCCTGTGTGCACGCGCAACATGCAGACAGTGAATCACGCGCCCGACACTTGCAAAAGTGCCGTAGCCGCCGAAATCTCGGCGCTTTTACCTGATGCGCGTATCAAATGACGCTTTATATACCCCACTGGGCCTTGAGTTCTGGGGCTCTGCGCACCGCGCCCGGTACGGCCATCAGCATCGGGACGTTCAAGGTAAAGCAACTGCCCTTGCCTGGCTCGGAACGATGACTCAGCTCGCCACCCTGCAACTCGACCAGTTTCCGGCAAATCGCCAGACCGATGCCCAGCCCGCCGTATTCGCGGGTCATGGAGCCGTCGACCTGAAAGAAGTGTTGATACAGTTGGGCTTCGTCCAGTCGGCTGAAACCGATGCCGCTGTCCATCACTTCAACCCGCAGGTGCATGCGCTCCAGATCCTGCGGGTGCCCGCTGAAGCGCACTTGCACCGCGCCCTTACGGGTGAATTTGATCGCGTTGTCCACCAGGCACTCAATGCACTGGTAGAGCTTGTCGATGTCGCCACGCAGGCACGGCGGCAGCTTATCGTCCAGATCAAGCGTCAAAATCAGCCCCTTGGACTGAGCGGCGCCCAGGAAGCGATTGCGTAGCCTGTCGGCGAGGTCTTCGGGCGAAAAGGCATTGCAGTCGGCATACAGCACACCGGCCTGAAGTTCGGTGAGGGTCAGAATGCCGTTGATCATACTCATCATGTCCCGCGCGGAACTGGCAGCCGTTTGCTGATACATCTCCAGCTCGTCATCCATATCGAGTGTCTGCATCACTTCCAGCGACCCGATCACACCGTTCATCGGCGTGCGCAGCTCATGGGTAAGCGTGGCAAGGAACTCATCTTTCAGCCGGTTGCTGTTGGCCAGTTGCTGGTTGAGACGCTCCAGATCCTGACCTGCCGCCAGCAGCGTTCGCGCCTGCTGGCATCGGGCATGGTTGATACGGTCGGCAAGCGCCATGGAGAGGAATGCCATTTCCAGCACCGTGCCGATGTGCGAGGCGTACATGGTCAGGAAGGTGTTGGGCAAATAGCCCAGCAGCATCAGCCCGAAGATCAACCCGCTGACCATGAAGACCGACCAGGCCAGCACAAAATAGCGCCCTACCCGCTCGCCTTTCATGATGGCGACAATGCCCGCCAGGTAGATCGTCACGGCCCCTGTCATGACCAGTTGAGTGGCCCCGCGCAGGGCTGGCCCGTAGCCCAGGAACAAGGCCATGCCCATCACCAGCACAGCAGCGCCGATGACTATCAGCAGCAAGCGGTCCAGCCAGCGCGCCAACTGTGCCGTACCCAGAAAACTGCGGGAAAACTGGCACGCGAACAGCGTGGCCAGCGCCATCAGAAAGGGCGTCGACGCATTTGCCCACCAGGGGCTGTCAGGCCACAGGTATTCAATTGCGACGCCGTTGATCGACATCTGGTAAAGCCCGAACGAGGCGACATACAGCAGGTAGTACAGGTAATCCACCTCACGGACGCTGAGGTAGATGAACAGGTTGTAGACCAGCATGCCCAGCAGCACGCCGTAGATCAGCCCGAAAACGTAAACCTTGGTGGGCTGCGCCTCGAGGTAGGCGTGAGTAGACCAGAGATTGAGCGGAGCCTGAACCGACCCTTCGCTGCGTATGCGCATATACAGGGTTCGCGTCTGACCCGCTGGCAGGTCCAGCTGGAAAAGGTAGTTGTTCTGAGCGAACTGACGGCTGGAGAACGGCAACATGTCGCCGGTCTGCCAGACCCGCCCGGGATTCCCGTCGGCATCCGGGACATAGAAATCAACGTGGTCCATTGGCGGATAGGCCAGTTCCAGCAACCAGTCGTTATGGATGCTGGCGTCTATCGGGCGATAGGTCAGCTCGACTTTCAGCCAGAAGGCGGAACGCGAATACCCGGCGTTGAAGGTCCCGGCAGGCACGGACTGAAAGGCACCGGCGTGAGCGGCGGCGCTGACGCTTTCAATGGTCGCATCGCCGGTCGGGTCTTCGAATACCTGAATGGCACGACCCAACGGCAGAAAACGAGTGTTTTCATCAAACTCGACTGCATGACTCTGCAACGGCAGCCAAAGAGCCAGAATGATCAACAGATAGCGCATTGAAGCCCCAAGGTAGGTCGTCGCGTTCAATCCATCCATTGATTACGACGTCCCGCAATTTTCTGTCCTTGAAACAGGCTAATGATTCAAACAGACCATTGAACGTTGGGATGACCTGGCTGGCATCGGTATAAAAAACGATGCAAACCGTCGGTAATCGGTCTGACCACACAAGCATAGCCGCTAATAGCGTAAAGACAGTATCGCGATAAAAATCAAGGCAATAGCTCTACATCGGCTATTTCAGGCCAAACATGAGTATTTTTTGCAGGTTTGTCGAATCTGCGACAGTCGCCGACGGACCATCACCAGCAAGAAAAACCTGGCACCCCGAGCGGCCCGCGAAAGGTTTAGTGATAAGCTCGCGCACCATGAATATCTATAGCTCCCGCCCCGTTGTCCTTTGCCTCTCCGGCCACGACCCTAGTGGCGGTGCCGGTATGCAGGCCGATATAGAAGCCCTGCTCGCCCAGGGCTGTCACGCCGCTCCGGCGATTACTGCGCTCACCGTGCAAGACACTGTAGATGTCAGTGATTTTCGCGTGCTCGATCGCGAATGGGTCATGGCACAGGCCAATGCCGTCCTCAACGATTCGAACGTAGCCGCCGTCAAGCTGGGCATGCTCGGTTCGCTGGGGATGGTCGACACTGTCGTCGACCTGCTCCTTGCTCACCCGCATTTGCCAATGGTCTGCGACCCGGTGCTGCGTGCTGGCGGCGGCGGACGGCTGGGCAAGGACGAAGTCGGCTACGCCATGCGCGAACGGCTGCTGCCTTTGTCGACCATCGCGACCCCCAATCTTCCGGAAGCACGCATTCTTGCCGAGCTGCCTGAGGGTACTGCGGACGAGTGCGCCGACAAGCTACTGCTGTTTTGTGAATACCTGTTAATCACTGGCGGTCATGGTGACGAACAGCAAATCCATAATCGTCTTTATGTGCGTGGCGGCCAGACCCACACTTTCATTTGCGAACGCCTGCCCGGCAGCTACCACGGTTCAGGCTGCACACTGGCCAGCGCACTGGCCGGGCGTATTGCCCAGGGAGAAGAACTGGTCAGCGCGGTAAGATCGGCGCTGGACTACACCTGGCGAACGCTCAGGGACGCCGAACAGCTGGGCCGCGGGCAATTTGTGCCTCGTCGGTTGCCGCTGGATTTTTGCTCGTAACACATCGCCATGAGGCTCGATTCATGAAACTACGTGGCCTGTATGCCATTACCGACAGCCAGTTGCTGTCCGGCAAATTTCTCTCGTACGTCGAAGCTGCGCTGGATGGCGGCGTGACGCTGCTGCAATACCGCGACAAGACCAGTGACGAGTCCCGCCGTCTGCGCGAAGCGACCGAGCTGCTCAAACTCTGCGAGCGCTACAAGACGCGACTTATCATCAACGACGACGCCGAACTGGCGGCGCGTCTGGGCGTGGGTGTGCATTTGGGCCAGACCGACGGCTCGTTGCCGGATGCGCGTGCCCTGCTGGGGCACAAGGCGATTGTCGGTGCCACCTGTCACGGCAGCCTGGAACTGGCCGAGCAGGCAAAGGCTGATGGCGCGACGTACGTAGCATTTGGCAGGTTCTTCAACTCCCTGACCAAGCCCGGCGCCCCCGCAGTACCGCTGGACCTGATTGCTCAGGTGCGTGCCAGGGTTCACTTGCCGATTGCCGTGATCGGCGGCATCACCCTGGAAAACGCCCCGCAACTGGTCGAACATGGAGCAGACCTGCTCGCCGTGGTACACGGCCTGTTCGGCGCTGAAAACGCCCAGGAAGTCACTCGCCGGGCAAAAGCCTTCATGGCGTTGTTGTAAAGCAGAATTGCTGTGGGAGTGACCGGGGCGGCAATCCGCATTGCTCGCGAAGGCGATGGTTCAAAATGCTCTGTTTTCGGGGCCTGCACCGCCCCCTTCGCGAGCAAGCTCGCTCCCACGAGTACGTGGATCCTTCTTCATTTGATATAGTGCGCGTTCCTGCGCCTTCTCTGGCTCATGCCACTCAATAAAGCAGCCTGCTCTAAAGCTGCCCGCCTCGGCTGACCCCAGCGTAGACACGAATTCCCCGTTTCAAAGCAGAGACCCGATCATGTCCCGTTCCGAAACACTGTTCGCCAACGCCCAAAAACACATCCCCGGTGGCGTCAATTCGCCGGTTCGTGCTTTCAAAAGCGTGGGTGGCACGCCGCTGTTCTTCAAGCACGCTGCGGGCGCTTACGTGACTGACGAAGACGACAAACGCTATGTTGATTACGTTGGCTCCTGGGGGCCGATGATTCTTGGCCATAGCCACCCGGAAGTGCTCGATGCCGTGCGCAGCCAGCTGGAACACGGCCTGTCTTACGGCGCACCGACGGCCATGGAAACCGAAATGGCCGATCTGGTCTGCGCACTGGTGCCGTCCATGGAAATGGTCCGCATGGTGAGCTCCGGCACTGAAGCGACCATGAGCGCGATCCGTCTGGCCCGAGGCTTTACCGGCCGCGACAGCATCATCAAGTTCGAGGGCTGCTACCACGGTCACTCCGACAGCCTGCTGGTCAAGGCCGGCTCCGGTGCCCTTACCCTGGGCGTACCCAGTTCGCCTGGCGTACCGGCAGCGTTTGCGAAACACACTCTGACCGTGCCCTTCAACAACCTCGACGCCGTGCGTGACCTGTTGGCTGAAGTGGGTCAGGAAGTGGCGTGCATCATCGTCGAGCCCGTTGCTGGCAACATGAACTGCGTGCCGCCTGCGCCTGGCTACCTGCAAGGTCTGCGCGACCTGTGCGACGAGCACGGCGTGGTGCTGATTTTCGATGAAGTGATGACCGGTTTCCGCGTAGCCCTCGGTGGCGCACAGGCTTACTACGGCGTGACGCCCGACCTGAGCACCTTCGGCAAGATCATCGGTGGCGGTATGCCGGTCGGCTGCTTTGGCGGCAAACGCGAAATCATGTCGCACATCGCACCGCTTGGTCCGGTCTATCAGGCGGGCACCCTGTCGGGTAACCCGTTGGCGATGGCCGCTGGCCTGACTACCCTGCGCCTGATCAGCCGCCCGGGCTTTCACGATGAATTGAGCGACTACACCCGTCGCCTGCTTGAAGGCCTGCAACAGCGCGCCGATGCAGCAGGTATTGCGTTCGTGACAACCCAGGCGGGTGGCATGTTCGGCCTGTACTTCAGTGAAGCGCGTGAAATCGTAACGTTTGAAGACGTGATGACCAGCGATGCCGAGCGTTTCAAACGTTTCTTCCACTTGATGCTGGAGGGCGGCGTGTACCTCGCGCCGAGCGCATTCGAAGCCGGCTTCACCTCCATCGCCCACGGCGATGCCGAGTTGAAACTGACACTAGATGCCGCGGAAAAAGCGTTTGCTGCGCTGAAATAAGCTCGTCAGACTCACCCGCGCCGGGTGTCATTGAACCGGCGCGAGTGATGCCTGTGAATGAAACGGAACGCTAAGTACGTATTTTGCTTCTACAATGCAGTGCGGATGCTGCAAACACAGGTCACTGGAAGTGTTGTTTCAGGTAATGCCCCCTAAAGAAGGGCGTTTTCAACGCCGTGCAGCAGAAAATCCGTAAAGACTTTGTAAGGTTGGCTCTGCTTATTTCATAATGCGCAGCCAGCACGTTTAGCTGGTCGGGCATGCCCGCACCTTTTTCAGAGGTAAGTCGACTCCCATGAACCGCACCGGCCGCACCCTTGTATTGGGCTGCCTGTTGCTTGTCTATCCCCTGCTGGCGACTGCTGGCGGCAACTCGTTGTTAATCCCGGCGATGGGTCGTTGCACCCTCAATACCCAGCCAGAGAACCTGCCCGCTGCGCTTGAAGCGTGCCAGCAGGCCGCCAAGGGTGGGGATGCGCAGGCGCAGTACGAGTTGGGTGAGTTCTATTACGAGGGCAGAAATGCACCTCGCGATTTGCCGCAGGCGCTGAATTACTTCGAGCAGGCCTCCTTGCAGGGCCATGCCCAGGCGCAGTATCAACTGGGCTTGATGTTCAGCCGTGGTGAAGGGGTGCAGGCCAATAATATTCAGGCTTATATCGTGCTGAAGATGGCAGCAGTCAATGGCTCGGAAGAGGCGCTGGATGCCGCCGACGAGGTATCGGCAAAGATGCAGCGCGACGAACTGGAAGTTGCCACCCAGGTGCTGGGGCAGATCTTCCGCAAATACCTGCTTGAACTGCAAACCGCCGAAGGGCGCAGCCCATTCTCTCCGCTGCCCTGACCAGCAATAGCTCAGGGCACTTGCGATTCAGACTTACTTTTCCGGCATCGGCATGGGAAACGGCATTACGTTGCTGCTGCCGCGCGCTTCGCTGATCTTCGGCACGCCCATGCGCTCGACTTCGTCGATGCGCACAATCGAATGCATCGGCACGAAACTGCGCACCACGCCTTCAAACTGAGCCTTGAGTTTCTCTTCGCTCGGGTCCACCACAACCGTCGTGCGTTCGCCGAAAACGAATTCTTCAACTTCCAGAAAGCCCCACAGATCACTTTGATAGATCTGCTTGGCGTACATCTCGAACACCTGTCCCTGGTTGAGGAAAATCACCTTGTAGATTGGAGCTTCGCGTTTGGTCATAACGGGCGGGTAACGATCGGAGATGGAAAAAGGGGCACGGACTATAGCATGTCCATCGGACAGCCAACGCTAGGAACCCAAGCCCTTCATCCTTATAATGCTCGGTTCACTGATACGGTTGATGATCACGCATGACCAAGAAGCTTTATATCGAAACCCACGGTTGCCAGATGAACGAGTACGACAGCTCGCGCATGGTCGATCTGCTGGGCGAACATCAGGCCCTGGAAGTCACCGCTCGCGCGGAAGACGCCGACGTGATCCTGCTCAATACCTGCTCGATTCGCGAGCGCGCCCAGGACCGGGTGTACTCCCAGCTTGGCCGCTGGCGTGAATTGAAGCTGGCCAATCCCGAGATGGTGATCGCTGTCGGTGGCTGCGTAGCCAGCCAGGAAGGCGCAGCCATTCGTGATCGCGCGCCCTATGTGGACGTGGTGTTCGGCCCCCAGACCTTACATCGCCTGCCGGAAATGATCGACGCAGCGCGTATCACCCGCTTGCCGCAGGTCGATGTCTCGTTCCCGGAAATCGAAAAATTCGACCATTTGCCAGAGCCGCGCGTCGATGGCCCGAGCGCTTATGTGTCGGTGATGGAAGGCTGCAGCAAATACTGCACGTTCTGCGTGGTGCCCTATACCCGTGGCGAGGAAGTCAGCCGGCCATTTGACGATGTGCTGAGCGAAGTCATCCACCTCGCCGAAAACGGCGTGCGTGAAGTCACCCTGCTGGGGCAGAACGTCAACGGCTATCGCGGAACCACCCACGACGGGCGGGTTGCAGATCTGGCGGACCTGATCAGGGTGGTTGCCGCGGTCGATGGCATCGACCGCATTCGCTACACCACCTCGCACCCGCTGGAGTTTTCCGACAGCCTGATTCAGGCCCATGCGGAGGTGCCGGAGCTGGTCAAACACCTGCACTTGCCGGTGCAGTCGGGTTCCGACCGCATTCTGGCGGCCATGAAGCGCAACCACACCACGCTGGAATACAAGTCCCGCTTGCGCAAGCTCAGGGCGGCCGTGCCGGGCATCAGTATCAGTTCCGACTTCATCGTTGGCTTCCCCGGCGAGACCGAAAAAGATTTCGACAACACCATGAAGCTGATTGAAGACGTGGGTTTCGACTTCTCGTTCTCGTTCGTCTACAGCCCGCGCCCGGGTACGCCTGCCGCAGATCTGAAAGACGACACGCCAGAAGCGCTCAAGAAAGAGCGCCTGGCCGCGCTGCAACACCGCCTGAACCAGCAGGGTTTCGAGATCAGCCGGCAGATGGTGGGCAGCATCCAGCGCATTCTGGTAACCGACTATTCGAAGAAAGACCCTGGCGAACTGCAGGGCCGCACCGAGAACAACCGGATTGTGAATTTTCGCTGCAACAATCCGAAACTGATCGGGCAGTTTGCCGACGTACACATTGATGATGCGCAGCCTCACTCTCTGCGTGGCTCGCTGCTACAGTAAACCTTGAATGTCGCCGCAGAAACGAATCGCCGAATGAATTCGGTTCTGCGCGGTCCCTACCATTGAGCACGGTGAATCCCTGGCGCGGCCTTTAACAAGGCAAAGCTTTCACACAATCAGCGCCAGGGGTATTCTTCAATACATCTCAATTGCCGCCGGACGGCCATTAAACGACCTTGAACGCACCCATAGAACCTCATCGTTTCACCCTCGAGTCTTTCGAGGCCCATCGTTTCGCCAACCTGTGCGGGCAACTCGACGAGCACTTGCGCCTGATCGAGCAACGCCTGGACATCGAGATCCGCAATCGCGGCAATCAATTCGAGCTCATTGGCGATTCAAAACAAAATCACTCCGCCGAGAATCTTCTGCGCCGCCTGTACCGGGAAACCAAGGGTACCGAGCTGACGCCGGACATGGTCCACCTGTTCCTTCAGGAATCAGGCGTGGACGGCCTCGACAACCACCCTGCCGCCGAAGTCGGCGTCTCGCTGCGCACCAAAAAGGGCATGATTCGCCCGCGCGGCCTGAATCAGCAGCGTTACGTCAAGGAAGTCCTCAGCAACGACATCAACTTCGGCATCGGCCCTGCGGGTACTGGCAAGACGTACCTGGCGGTTGCCTGCGCAGTCGATGCGCTGGAACGCGAGCAGATTCGTCGCATCCTGCTGGTGCGTCCGGCGGTCGAAGCGGGCGAGAAACTGGGCTTCTTGCCCGGCGATCTGGCCCAGAAGATCGACCCGTACCTGCGCCCGCTGTATGACGCGCTGTACGAGATGCTCGGTTTCGAATACGTCGCCAAGCTGATCGAGAAGCAGGTCATTGAAGTGGCACCGCTGGCTTACATGCGCGGACGTACCCTTAATAACAGCTTCATCATTCTCGACGAAAGTCAGAACACCACTGTCGAGCAGATGAAGATGTTCCTGACCCGTATCGGCTTCGGCTCTACCGCCGTGATCACCGGCGACATCACCCAGGTCGACCTGCCCAAGGGCACCCGGTCGGGGCTGACGCATGTCATTGATGTGCTCAAGGACGTGCCGGGCATCAGCTTCACGCATTTCAAACCCAAGGATGTGGTTCGCCACCCGCTGGTGCAGCGCATTGTCGAGGCCTATGAGCGCTTCGACGATCAGCTCAGCGACGGTTCGTCGGGCAACAACAGTTACCCACGGGACAAGAACCGCGATGCTTGAGCTGGACCTGCAGATTGCAAGCGAAACAAGCGCCCCCGACGAAGCCCGATTCCGCCTCTGGTGTGAAATGGGCCTGCGCCAGCGCAGTGCCGATTCCGAGCTGACCATCCGCCTCGTCGACGAAAACGAAGGGCGCGAGCTCAATCACACTTGGCGACATAAAAATTACGCTACAAATGTGCTTTCATTCCCGGCGGATGTTCCAGACGACATGCTGGACATCCCGTTGCTGGGCGACCTGGTCATCTGCGTCCCGGTGGTCAACCGCGAAGCTGCTGAACAAGGCAAGTCCGTCGACGCGCACTGGGCACATATGGTCATTCATGGCTGCCTTCATCTGCTGGGTTACGACCACATCGATGATGAAGAAGCCGAAGAAATGGAAGCACTGGAACGAACGTTGCTTGAGGAGCTGGGCTACCCCGACCCTTACGCAGAAGATGAAAGTGCCGACCACCCCCATTCAGACACACCAAGCAAGGACCACGAGTAAGGGCTATGAGCGAAGACCGATCGAGCAACGGGCAAAAGTCATGGTTGGGTAAACTGACCCAGGCCTTTGTCCATGAGCCGAAAAACCGCCAGGAGCTGCTTGAGCTGCTGCGCGAAGCCCACCAGAACAAACTGCTGGACAGCGAAGCGCTGGCCATCGTCGAGGGCGCCATTCAAGTGGCTGACCTGCAAGTGCGCGACATCATGGTGCCGCGCTCGCAGATGATCAGCATCAAGGCGACCCAGACACCCCGTGAGTTCCTGCCTGCGGTCATCGATGCTGCGCACTCGCGCTACCCGGTGATCGGCGAGAGCCACGATGACGTGCTCGGTGTGCTGCTGGCCAAGGATCTGCTGCCTCTGATCCTTAAAGCCGACGGCGACAGCGACGACGTCAAGAAGCTGCTGCGTCCCGCTACGTTCGTGCCCGAATCCAAGCGCCTCAACGTGCTGTTGCGCGAGTTTCGCGCCAACCACAATCACATGGCCATCGTCATTGACGAATACGGTGGTGTGGCAGGTTTGGTGACTATCGAAGACGTGCTGGAACAGATCGTCGGCGATATCGAAGATGAGCATGACGTCGAGGAAGACAGCTATATCAAGCCACTGCCCAGCGGTGACTTTCTGGTCAAGGCCCTCACGCCGGTCGAGAATTTCAACGAATTCTTCGACAGTGCGTTCTCCGATGACGAGTTCGACACCGTGGGCGGTCTGGTGATGAATGCCTTCGGCCATCTGCCCAAGCGCAACGAAATCACTGAAATCGGTGCGTATCGTTTCCGCATCCTGAGCGCTGACAGCCGTCGCATTCATTTGCTGCGCGTGACTCCCATTTCACGTCCGTAACCACTTGATGCTGTTTTAAGGAATCTACATGCGCTGGATAACCCGCCCCGGCTGGCCCGGTAACCTGCTGGCCCTGGCGGCTGGCGGGCTCACGACCCTGGCCCTGGCGCCCTTCGACTTCTGGCCGCTGGTGCTGGTGTCAGTGGCCCTCTTCTATCTGGGGCTGCGCGAGCTGAATCCGCGCCAGGCGCTGGCTCGTGGCTGGTGTTACGGCTTTGGCCTGTACGGCGCGGGCACCAGCTGGATCTACGTCAGCATCCATACCTACGGTGGTGCTTCGGTACTGCTGGCCGGGCTGCTGATGCTGCTGTTCATCGCCGCAATTGCCCTGTTTTTCGCCCTGCCCGCCTGGGTCTGGGCGCGCTGGCTACGGCGCAACGAAGCGCCGCTGGCCGATGCACTTGCGTTTGCAGCACTATGGCTGTGGCAGGAGGCATTTCGCGGCTGGTTCCTTACCGGCTTCCCGTGGCTTTATTCCGGTTACATCCAGCTTGACGGACCACTTGCCGGGCTCGCCCCGGTCGGTGGTGTATGGCTAATCTCGTTCTCGCTGGGCCTGACTGCCGCACTGTTGTGCAACCTGCACCGCTTGCGGGCACGCAAATCGTTCCTGGCGACGGGTGTGGTGCTGTTGCTGGCACCCTGGATCGCAGGCCTGGCACTCAAGGACCATGCCTGGACATCACCGTCCGGCCCGCCGCTG
This sequence comes from Pseudomonas sp. Pme6b, assembly GCF_058129925.1. Taxonomy (NCBI): domain Bacteria; kingdom Pseudomonadati; phylum Pseudomonadota; class Gammaproteobacteria; order Pseudomonadales; family Pseudomonadaceae; genus Pseudomonas; species Pseudomonas sp. Pme6b. The sequence goes on along the minus strand of NZ_CM176704.1, from coordinate 1,106,541 downwards.
AAAGTCGCGGCGATGCAGGGCAACATTGAACAAAGCATGAAGTGGGACCCGCAAAAGCTCAATGATCAGCTCGCACTGTACCGGGACATGACCTTCCGTTCACAGCAGGCTGACCTGATCGTCTGGCCGGAAACCGCCGTGCCGGTGCTCAAGGAAAGCGCAGAAGGCTACCTGGCGATGATGGGCAAGTTCGCTTCGGACCGCGGCGCAGCGCTGATCACCGGCGTGCCAGTGCGTGAGCCGACCGGGCGCGGCGAGTATCGCTATTACAACGGCATCACGGTTACCGGCCAAGGCGATGGCACCTACTACAAGCAAAAGCTCGTGCCGTTCGGTGAATACGTGCCGCTGCAGGACCTGTTGCGCGGGTTGATTTCCTTCTTCGACCTGCCGATGTCGGACTTCGCCCGCGGCCCGAACGACCAGGCGCTGTTGCAGGCCAAGGGTTATCACATCGCGCCGTTCATCTGCTACGAAGTGGTTTATCCAGAGTTCGCCGCAGGCCTGTCGGCGCAAAGCGACCTGTTGCTGACGGTCAGCAATGACACTTGGTTCGGTACCTCGATCGGTCCGCTGCAACACTTGCAGATGGCCCAGATGCGCGCCCTTGAAGCGGGCCGCTGGATGATCCGCGCCACCAACAACGGCGTGACCGCGCTGATCGACCCGTTTGGCAGGATTACGGTACAGATTCCGCAGTTCGAACGCGGCGTGTTGTACGGCGAAGTGGTACCGATGCACGAACTCACGCCCTACCTGCGCTGGCGCTCATGGCCACTGGCAATTGTCTGCCTGCTGCTGTTTGGCTGGGCGTTGATGGCGGCACGGATTGCCAAAACCGTCTGAGTGCACGAAACCGGTATCGCCTGTTTTCAGGCGATACCGGCTAAAGAGTCAGTGGCTGGGCGGATAAATCCACGGATAAACCAGCAAGCCTGCCGCTTCATTAAGCAACACGCCGCTTTGCGTGAACACACGACTTTCAGGCAGCCAGCCTCCAAAGGGGCGAGCGTTGTCGACACCGAGAAAGCCGACCGGCGCACTCACCACGATAAAACCAGCCTTCTCGAAACTCCAGCGCGCTCGTTGCATATGCCAGGCTTGCGTGACCAGCACCACGCGCTTGATGCCTAGCGGTTGAAGAACCGCAGCGGTCATTGTCGCGTTTTCCCATGTCGTTCGGCTCAGCCCTTCCTGCCAGCGTGCCGTCACACCAAAATCATCGTGCAGCGACTGCGCAATGATCGACGCCTCGCTGGGCGGCTGATCAAAGTGCAAGCCGCCGGTGGTCAGTATTGGCAGCCCGGACGTTTTCGACAACCGCGCCGCCAGACGCAATCGCTCCAGCCCCAGACCAGTCGGTGTATCTGTGCCCCACGTCGGAGAATTGCGCTCACGGCCATTGCCCAGTACCACGATGGCGTCCGCCTGCTGCGCCAGTGTCGCCCACTGCTGCTGCGGCAAGGGCGGGACCCGCTCCATTTTACGGGCAGCGAATTCCACCGCTACCGGCAGGCTCATCAACCACAGCCCGCCAAGACCGACCGCAAAAAATGCCGCTGCCAGGCTCGGACGGGAACGACGCAACCACCAGCCAAGAATGAGCAGAACAAACAGGATACCGGGCGGCAACAGGAGGGTTTTGAGCAGGTAGCGCAAAGGCATCGGGACATCTCCATGGATGTCCGCAGCCTAGAATGTTTGAAGCCAGGCGACAACGCCTGAAGTAAGCAGGCCCTTCGCCTGCGCGCAGAAGCGAGATTTTAAATACTTAACTGTTGCGACCCAACCGTGCCAGGCCCTTGCCTCGTCGCCTGTCTTTCAGCCAGATGATAGTCGCTGACGCTCTGGACGGCCTGCCGAGATCCGGCTGGAAGACCAGCTGCTCCCTGACAGCGACGTCCGCAGCCCTCAGGCCTTTTTCCAGATAGGCTTCGATCAGCTGGAGTTCGGCACTGCTCAAGCCCTTGAGTTCAAGCTCGGCTGGCGACTCGTTTCGGAGCCGGACCGAGGTACTCGCCGTCTCGAGCGCAAGCCCGAGGCGGTCGATCAGACGCTCATACAGTTCGGACAGGCTTACTACATGCTGCAACTCGGTCATCCGCTCACCTCATCGAAGATAATCATCACCCTCGAAATTGAGCTTAGCGCTGCTGTGCAAACCGGCATGGAACTGCGACCAACGGGCAGATAGGGCTTTCAGCCGGGCTTTGAGCCCTGCGAGGCGCAATCAGGGTTTCCCTCGATAGACAGCCCTCATGTATGCTACTGCGCTTCCTGTAATTCCACTTCCGTGCTCTTGAGCCCGAACGCACCGCACAGACAGTTGCAATTGTCCGCCACGCGGTGCCGACCTGACTCGGCGAAGCAATGAAGAGGTCAAGGGTCACTAATCTTTAGTAAAAAGTAGCCATGCACGAACTCTATCAGCCCCGCGAAATCGAAGCCGCTGCCCAGACATTCTGGGATGAGCAAAAGTCTTTTGAAGTCAGTGAACAGCCAGGCAAGGACACTTTCTATTGCCTGTCGATGTTTCCTTACCCGAGCGGCAAGCTGCACATGGGTCATGTGCGCAACTACACCATTGGTGACGTGATCTCCCGTTACCAGCGCATGCTGGGCAAGAATGTCCTGCAGCCACTGGGCTGGGACGCGTTCGGCATGCCGGCCGAAAACGCCGCCATCGACAACAACGTTGCGCCGGCCAAGTGGACCTACGAAAACATCGCCTACATGAAGAACCAGCTCAAGAGCCTGGGTCTGGCGGTCGACTGGTCGCGCGAAGTCACCACCTGCAAGCCTGATTACTACCGCTGGGAACAATGGCTGTTCACTCGCCTGTTCGAAAAAGGCGTGATCTACCGCAAGAACGGCACCGTCAACTGGGACCCTGTCGACCAGACCGTACTGGCCAACGAGCAGGTCATCGACGGCCGCGGCTGGCGTTCCGGCGCGCTGATCGAAAAGCGCGAAATCCCGATGTACTACTTCAAGATCACCGCCTACGCAGACGAGCTGCTGGAAAGCCTCGACGAGCTGCCGGGCTGGCCTGAACAGGTCAAGACCATGCAGCGCAACTGGATCGGCAGGTCGCGCGGCATGGAAGTGCAATTTCCGTACGATCAGGCCTCGATCGGCGAAGCCGGTGCACTGAAAGTCTTCACCACTCGCCCTGACACCCTGATGGGCGCGACCTACGTCGCCGTTGCCGCTGAACACCCGCTGGCGACCCTGGCCGCGCAAGGCAACCCTAGGCTGCAAGCGTTCATCGATGAGTGCAAAGGCGGCAGCGTTGCCGAAGCTGACGTTGCCACTCAGGAAAAGAAAGGCCAGCCGACTTCGCTGTTCGTCGAGCACCCGCTGACCGGCGAAAAACTGCCGGTGTGGGTCGCCAATTACGTGTTGATGCATTATGGCGATGGCGCAGTCATGGCCGTGCCGGCACACGATGAGCGTGATTTCGAGTTTGCCACCCAGTACGGTCTGCCGATCAAGCCCGTAGTACGCACCAGCGCCGGCGACCAGACGCCTGCCCCATGGCAGCCGGCCTACGGCGAGCATGGCGAGCTGATCAATTCCGGCGAGTTCACCGGCCTGAATTTCCAGGCCGCATTCGATGCCATCGAAGCGGCACTGGTGAAAAAATCCCTCGGTCAGTCGCGCACCCAGTTCCGCCTGCGTGACTGGGGCATCAGCCGCCAGCGTTATTGGGGTTGCCCGATCCCTATCGTGCATTGCGATACCTGTGGCGACGTGCCGGTTCCTGAAGACCAGTTGCCGGTTGTCCTGCCTGAAGACGTAGTGCCTGATGGTGCTGGCTCGCCACTGGCGCGCATGCCCGAGTTCTACGAATGCAGTTGCCCGAAATGCGGCGCACCGGCCAAGCGTGAAACCGACACCATGGACACCTTCGTCGAGTCCTCGTGGTACTACGCTCGCTATGCGTCGCCGCATTACGAGGGTGGTCTGGTCGAGCCGAATGCTGCCAACCACTGGTTGCCGGTGGACCAGTACATCGGCGGCATCGAACACGCCATTTTGCACCTGCTCTATGCGCGCTTCTTCCACAAGTTGATGCGTGACGAAGGCCTGGTGACCTCGAACGAGCCGTTCAAGAACCTGCTGACCCAGGGCATGGTCAACGCCGAAACCTACTTCCGCATGGAAACCAGCGGCAAGAAGACCTGGATCAACCCGGCCGACGTGACTCTCGAAAGAGACGCCAAGGCCAAGGTTATCAGCGCGAAGCTGACCAGCGATGGCCTGCCGGTGGAAATCGGCGGCACTGAAAAGATGTCGAAGTCGAAGAAAAACGGCATCGACCCGCAAACCATGATCGATCAGTACGGTGCCGATACCTGCCGTCTGTTCATGATGTTCGCCTCCCCGCCCGACATGAGCCTGGAGTGGTCCGACTCGGGCGTCGAAGGCTCGCATCGCTTCCTGCGCCGCGTGTGGCGTCTGGCTCAGGCGCATGTCGCTCAAGGCGCATCGACCGGTCTGGACATTGCGGCACTGACGGATGACCAGAAAACCATCCGCCGCTCGATTCACCAGGCGATCAGACAGGCGAGCCAGGATATTGGCCAGAACCAGAAATTCAATACCGCCGTCGCACAAGTGATGACGCTGATGAACGTCCTGGAAAAGGCCCCGCAGGTCACCCCGCAGGATCGCGCGCTGCTGCAGGAGGGTTTGGAAACGGTCACCCTGCTGCTGGCACCGATCACGCCGCACATCAGCCACGAGCTGTGGACGCAACTGGGCCACAATGAGCCGGTCATCGACGCTGGCTGGCCTGCATTCGATGCAAATGCGCTGGTTCAGGACAGCCTGCAACTGGTGATTCAGGTCAACGGCAAGCTGCGCGGCCATATCGAAATGCCCGCCAGCGCCAGCCGCGAAGAAGTCGAAGCGGCCGCACGTATCAACGAGAACGTATTGCGCTTCACTGATGGCCTGACCATTCGCAAGGTGATCGTCGTGCCTGGCAAGCTGGTCAACATCGTCGCAAGCTGATTGGATCGGGCGCCAGGCAAACGCCGGGCGCCGAACATATTTCCAGGGTACGCACTGGCGGCCCAAACGGATTCAAGGGGAGCATCAAGATGATCAAACGCAATTTGCTGGTGATGGGCCTGGCTGTTCTGTTGAGTGCCTGTGGCTTCCAGCTGCGTGGCACCGGCACCACCGAGCTGGCGATCAAGGAGCTGGATGTCAGCGCGCGTAACGCCTATGGCGAAACCGTGACTCAACTTACTCGCCTGCTGACCAGTTCCGGCGTCAAGGTCTACACCGGCGCGCCTTACAAGCTCATGCTGACCAACGAAGCCGAAACCCAGCGCACCGTCAGCTACTCGGGCTCGGGCCGCTCGGCTGAATACCAGCTGACCACCACCCTGACCTATGAAGTGCATGGCGACAGAGATCGCTTCCTGCTCGGCGACAAGGTCAGCACGGACCGCTCCTACGTTCACGATGGCAACAATCTGACCGGTTCCGATCAGGAAGCCGCCCAGGTTCGTCAGGAAATGCGCAACGACCTGATCCAGAAATTGATGGCGCGCTTGCAGCAGATGACGCCGGCACGCCTGGAACAGCTGCAGGCCAAGGCTGACGCAGTTGCCAAGGCTGAAGCCGACGCACAGGAAGCCGCTCAGCGGATCCGTGACGAGACGCCTCAGCAGTCGCCCGTCGAAGTACCGGCCAGGTAAGTGTCCGGGGCCAGTCATCTGGCCCCGACATGCTCTGACTCATGAAACTCGCCCCCGCCCAACTGGGTAAACACCTGCAAGGTGCTCTTGCGCCTGTCTACGTGATCAGCGGTGATGACCCGCTGCTCTGCCAGGAAGCTGCTGACGCCGTGCGCGCCGCTGCGCGCCAGCAAGGCTTCGATGAGCGGCAGGTATTCAGCGCTGACGCCAGTTTCGACTGGGGTACGTTGCTTCAGGCCGGCGCCAGCATGTCACTGTTCGCCGAGCGCCGTCTTCTGGAACTGCGTTTGCCCTCCGGCAAACCCGGTGACAAAGGCGCTGCGGCGCTCATGGAATACTGCGCAAGGCCGGCCGAAGACACCCTGCTACTGATCAGCCTGCCCAAGCTCGATGGCAGTGCGCAGAAAACCAAATGGGGTAAGGCACTGGTCGAGGGTGCGCAAACCCAGTTCGTGCAGATCTGGCCGGTAGACATTGGCCAACTGCCGCAATGGATTCGCCAGCGCCTCTCTCAGGCAGGGCTTGCTGCGACCCAGGACGCTGTCGAATTGATCGCTGCCCGGGTCGAAGGCAACCTGCTGGCAGCCGCGCAGGAAATCGAAAAGCTCAAGTTGATGGCCGAAGAAGGCCAGATCACCGTCGAGACAGTACAGGCGGCCGTGGCCGACAGTGCACGCTTCGATGTATTCGGTCTGACCGATGCAGTGCTCAACGGCGAAGCAGCCCATGCGTTGCGCATGCTGGAAGGCCTGCGCGGCGAAGGGGTCGAAACCCCAGTGATCCTTTGGGCGCTGACTCGCGAACTGCGTGCACTGGCCAACATGTCCCAGCAGTTCAGTCAGGGCGTGCCACTCGACAAAGTGTTCAGCTCGGCCCGCCCGCCGATCTGGGACAAGCGCAAGCCACTGATGAGCAAAGCCCTGCAACGCCATTCGGCAAAACGCTGGAGCCAGTTGCTGATGGACGCACAGCGCATCGACGCACAGATCAAGGGGCAGGCGCCAGGCTCGCCGTGGAGCAGCCTCAGCCGACTGGCGCTATTGATGGCAGGTCAACGGCTGGCACTGCCTGCGGAGTGAGCTGTCATGTCCGAGCTTGTTCAAGAGTTACTCGAAGTAATCCTTCGTGCGATCTGCTATCCCGTTGGCTGGCCCATCGTGCGACTGTTGTCACGCGGTAGATATCCATCCAGAGGGTCGTGGTTTTCAAACACCGCAGAAGCAAACTGGACGGTAGCAACAGGGCTCGCAATTCTGGTGATCACCATGATGGCGTTGCTTCATCAATTCGATATGCCCTGATCGGCCTGCATTTCACACCCTCGTTATTACACAGCGGCCAAGCGCGCTTTTCAGCACCATACACATATCTCGTGGGAGCGAGCTTGCTCGCGAAGAGGTCAGTGCAGCCCCTGAAACTCGAGCGTTCGGACGATTGCCTTCGTGAGCAAGCTCGCTCCCACAGGTATTGCATTCAAGTCCGCCTCCCGCGTCATAGCACACGACTATTAGACACAAGCGCCGTTCTGCCCGATTATTTGCATCGCTTTACAACACCCATCAGGAGCACCCCGCCATGAGCAAGCCAAAGCGGCCGAACAAGGCCAAATCCATCATCGCCCAGCCATTGTTCCGCAGTCGTCAGGAACAACCCGCCAAGGGCAAAGGCAGCTACCGCCGCGAAGCCTTCCAGTCTAAAAGCTGGGAGGCTTCCTGCTTTATGGCGGCATGATATCGAGCAACATCTCCGGGGCGCTTTCAACCGCTTAGCCGTGTTATGGTCTGCACCTAACGGTAATACCCTTGGACTCAAGCATGCCTTCTCGTTTTACCCATCGCCCGCAGCTGCGCCAACTCATCGCTGCCTCCAGCCTTGTTGCCTTGGTAGCCTGCGCAGAAAAACCCACTGCAGCCGATGCCACGCCTCTTCAATCCAGCAAAGCACAGACAAACGCTCCTGCCGTAGCCCCTACGCCTGCGCTGGTCGTTGATGACAGCCTCACGATTCAACCCGCCGTCAGCTTCAGCGAATGGCAGGCCGGTTTTCGTGTTCAGGCGTTAAAGGCAGGTATCCGGGCGGATGTATTCGATCAGGCATTCGCCGGTGTCACTCCCGACATGAGCGTGGTCAAGGCCGACCGCAGCCAGCCTGAGTTCACCCGTCCGATCTGGGAATATCTGGACGGTGCCATCTCCGCCGCACGCGTGCGCAAGGGGCAGGCGCTGCTTTCGCAGTACGCTGACGACCTGCAGAAGATCGAGCAGCAGTATGGTGTGGATCGTCAGGCGCTGGTCGCGGTATGGGGCATGGAAAGTAATTTCGGGTCGTTCCAGGGCACGCAATCCGTCATTCGCTCGCTGGCTACGCTGGCCTATGAAGGTCGCCGTCCCGGTTTTGCACAGAGCCAGTTGCTGGCCGCGCTGGAAATCATCCAGCATGGCGACATCACACCGGACAAGATGCTGGGTTCGTGGGCCGGTGCGATGGGCCAGACCCAGTTCATTCCGACCACCTATAACACTCATGCCGTCGACTTTGACGGCGATGGCCGCCGTGACATCTGGAACACTCCCGCCGATGCCCTGGCCTCCACTGCGCATTACCTGCAAAGCTCTGGCTGGCAACGCGGTCAGCCCTGGGGCTTTGAAGTGGTACTCGGCTCCGGGTTTGATTACTCGCTGGCAGATTCGACCACTCGCAAGAGCCTCGCTGAATGGCAACAACTGGGCCTGAAACAGCCGGACGGCTCGGCGATTCCAGTCGCAGCCAGCCAGCAGCAAGCCGCCTTGTTGTTGCCAGCCGGTTATCGCGGGCCAGCCTTTCTGGTGCTGGATAACTTCCGAGCCATTCTCAAGTACAACAACTCCACCTCGTACGCACTGGCGATCAGCCTGCTTTCTGACCGGTTCAAAGGGGCCGGGTACGTAGTAGGTGCATGGCCACGCGGGGACACTCCGCTGAGCCGCTCTGAACGCATTGAACTGCAAACCCTGCTCTCGGCACGTCAATATGACGCAGGCGCACCAGACGGCATTATCGGTGCAAATACGCGCAAGGCCATTCGTAGCGCGCAGCAGTCATTCGGCTGGCCGGCAGATGGTTACCCGACGCATGAATTGCTGGAGGCCCTGCGCAAGCCTGTAGGGCAATAATCGGGAGGACGCAGAGCGTCCAGAACAGCATGCCCACGCGGAGCGTTGGCACGATAATCAACCGCAAACAAAAAGGGCCAGGTATCGCTACCTGGCCCTTCTTGTTTTTGCGGCGTGCTGTCAGAGCATTGCCTTGGCGATCTTGGCTTGCTCGTCGGCATGATACGAAGAGCGTACCAGCGGCCCGGATGCGACGTTCTTGAAGCCCATCTTGTAACCTTCCTCGGCAAACCAGGCAAAGGTGTCAGGGTGGACAAAGCGCTGCACCGGAAGGTGGTTGCGCGATGGCTGCAGGTACTGACCCAGCGTCAGCATGTCGATGTCGTGCTCGCGCATGCGCTGCATGACTTCGATAACCTCTTCGTCGGTCTCGCCCAGGCCCAGCATCAGCCCTGATTTGGTCGGTACATGCGGGACCATCTGTTTGAAGCGCTGCAGCAGGGTCAACGACCACTGGTAGTCCGAACCCGGACGCGCAGCCTTGTACAGACGCGGAACGGTTTCCAGATTGTGGTTGAACACATCCGGTGGCTCGGCAGCGGTGATTTCCAGCGCTACGTCCATGCGGCCACGGTAGTCGGGCACCAGTGTTTCAAGCTGTACGCCCGGCGACAGCAGGCGGATTTCGCGGATGCAGTCGGCAAAGTGCTGAGCACCGCCGTCACGCAAGTCGTCACGGTCCACCGAGGTGATCACTACGTACTTCAGACGCAGGTCGGCAATTGCGATGGCGAGGCTCTTCGGTTCGTTGACGTCGAGCGGCTTCGGACGACCATGGCCCACGTCGCAGAATGGGCAGCGACGGGTGCAGATGTCGCCCATGATCATGAACGTTGCGGTGCCACCGGAGAAGCATTCGCCCAGGTTCGGGCAGGACGCCTCTTCACAGACACTGTGCAGCTTGTGCTTGCGCAGCAATTGCTTGATACGGTCGACTTCCGGAGAAACCGGGATGCGCACACGAATCCAGTCGGGTTTCTTCGGCAGATCTACCGTTGGAATGATCTTGACCGGGATGCGCGCAACCTTTTCCGCTCCGCGAAGCTTAACGCCCGCTTCGACTTTCGGACGGGCCACTCGCTCGGAAACATCCAGCGTCGGGATCAGGGTTTGCACGGTGTCAGTCATAATGGTTTATTCCGCCCGTAAGGGTCGCCTGCTCAGCGTAGTCGAGGTGTTTGACGAGCTGCGCACGCAGTCGGGCACTTACCTCGGAAAATTCTATCTGCCCTGCCTGATCGCTCAGTTGGGTCATGGCCAACCCGGCGTATCCGCAAGGGTTGATGCGGCGGAACGGCTCCAGGTCCATGTCGACGTTCAACGCCAGACCATGAAACGAGCAGCCGTTGCGAATGCGCAGACCGAGCGACGCGATTTTCGCGCCGTCGACGTATACACCCGGTGCATCGGCCTTGGCGGCTGCCTTGACGCCGTAGTCGGCGAGCAAGGCGATAAGGGTATTCTCGATCCGTGTTACCAGATCGCGAACACCGAAACCAAGGCGCCTGACGTCCAGCATCAGGTAAGCCACCAGTTGGCCCGGGCCATGATAAGTCACTTGGCCGCCACGATCGACCTGTACGACAGGAATATTGCCCGGCAGCAGCAAATGTTCGGCCTTGCCGGACTGTCCCTGGGTGAAAACCGGGGGGTGCTGGACCAGCCAGACCTCATCGGCAGCCTCGCGGCCACGCCCATCGGTAAAGCGCTGCATGGCGTGCCAGGCGGTTTCGTAATCGATCAGGCCCAGATCACGAAAACCCAGCGCAACCGTCATCAGAGCACCATGTGCACGAAACCCGTAGCGCGAAGGGCACTATTGATATCGCGCAATTGATCTTCGCCTGTAGCGACGATGTGCAACTGGACGGTGGTGTATTTGCCGTTGCTGCTCTGACGCTCGGCGAGTGTCTTGAGGTCGACCTGAGCGTACTTGTGCAGGACTTCCATAACAGCAGCAGTAAAGCCCACGCTGGTGTCACCGATCACCTTGATCGGATAGTCATCGCAGGGGAATTCGATTTTGTGCGACTTGATGTCGGTATCAGTCATGGCAGTAAAGGTCTCACAAGCCGTGACGACGGACACGCGGCCCGCTCAGATCATGAGCAGGCCGCAAGAAGGTCGGCAGTAGTTACTGGAGGGTCAGTTGAACAAGCCGTAGAAGAACAGGCGGATGCTATCCCACACGCGGCGGAAAATGCCACCTTCCTCAACTGCATCAAGCGCAATCAGGTTAGCGGTATGAACCACCTGATCGTCTTTCTTGACCTCGACCTTACCGATCACGTCGCCCTTGGCGATTGGCGCAACCAGTTGCGGGTTCATGGTCATGCTGGCGGACAGCTTCTTCATGTCGCCTTTTGGCATGGTCATGCTCAGATCTTCAGCCAGACCGGCCTTGACCTGACGCTCAGTGCCTTTCCAGACGGTTGCCTGAGCCAGCTCGGTGCCCTTCTGATAGAAGTTCTGGGTTTCGAAGAAACGGAAGCCATAGGTCAGCAGCTTCTGGGTTTCAGCCGCACGGGCCTGCTCGCTGTTGGTGCCGAACACTACTGCGATCAGACGCATGCCGTCACGTACAGCCGAAGACACCATGCAGTAGCCGGCCTCGTCGGTGTGGCCGGTCTTCAGACCGTCAACGGTCTTGTCGCGCCACAGCAGCAGGTTGCGGTTAGGCTGCTTGATGCCGTTCCAGAAGAACTCTTTCTGCGAGTAGATCGCATAGTGAGCCGGGTCTTCGTGAATGATTGCACGCGCCAGGATCGCCATGTCGTGAGCCGACGAGTAGTGCTCGGGGTTCGGCAGACCGGTCGGGTTCATGAAGTGGCTGTTGGTCATGCCCAGATCGCCGGCGGTCTTGTTCATCATGTCGGCAAATGCATCTTCGCTGCCGGCAATGTGCTCGGAGATCGCGACGCTGGCGTCGTTACCCGATTGAATAATGATGCCGTGCAGCAGGTCGCTGACCGTCACCTGGCTGCCCACCTTGATGAACATCCGCGAACCGCCTGTGCGCCAGGCATTTTCACTGATGGTCACCGGATCGTTCTCGCCGATCTGGCCGCGACGAATTTCCAGGGTCGCGATGTAGGCAGTCATCAGCTTGGTCAGACTGGCAGGTGCCAGACGCTGGTCACCGTTGTTCTCGACCAGAACGTTGCCGCTGGTGGCATCCATCAGTACGTAGGACTTGGCTGCCAGTTGCGGCGCAGCAGGCGTCATCTGCTCTGCCGCCCAGACGGTCGGGGTGATAATCAGTGGAACAAGCAGGCACAAACGTTTTGCAAAGGTGGTGATGTTCATCCGTCTCTCGAGAATCCTAATGGGCAAACATGCCCTTGCGGGCAAAACTGAACAGACCGGCGAGGCGAAAACGCCTCGGTACGGCTCGTGGCGCCAGGCTGTAACCCTGGCTGACAAAGTCGCCTGTTCGACACACGACCTTGTGGGCAGTTACCTGCAACGCTGGCCCTGATGGCAAAGCTGCGCTGCCTGCGACTGCATATCGTCCTCCGTTGTTGCTGGAAAACGATTGTCGAAAAACTTATTGATCCGATGTCACTACGCTTGGCTGACCCAGATTGGCCGACCTGACGCTGTTTTGCAGTTGCTGGGCTTCACCCGGCGTGTCGATCGGTCCCATCCGGACCCGATAGAGCGTTTGCTGATTGCGAGCTATCGAGCTGACGAACACCGGCGCTCGAACCATCCCGCTCAGTTTCGACCTCAGGAGCTCCGCAGCGTCCGGGTTGGCGAAGGCTCCCACCTGGAGAAACAGCCCAGCGGCTTGTCCTGAAGCGTTTTTTTTTGCGTCAACCTGCAACGGCACGACAGGTGCGGCATGTTGCTGCGGTGGCGGCGTGTATTGCTCGACGGTTCCGGTCGATGTCGACAGCGCGGGCGGCGTGGCCTGAGCCATCACTTGCGGCTGATTGAGCATCAGCGGTGCCGGACGGCCACGTTGCGCCCACCATTCCTGCGGGTCGATACCTTCGACCTTCACCCGGGCGGTGCCGGTTTCGGCATAGCCCAGCTTTTTGGCGGCGGCGTAGGACAAGTCGATAATGCGGTCCGAATAGAACGGCCCGCGGTCGTTGACGCGCAGAATCACCGTGCGGTTGTTGTCCAGGTTGGTCACTTTGACATAGCTGGGCAGCGGCAGGGTCTTGTGCGCGGCGCTCATGCCATACAGGTCATACACCTCGCCGTTGGCGGTGTTCTGGCCATGAAACTTGGTGCCATACCAGGAAGCGGTGCCCGAAGCGACGTAACGCTTTGAATCGCTCATCGGGAAATAGGTCTTGCCCAGCACCGTATACGGGTTCGCCTTGTAGGCACCGGTATGCAGGGTCGGCGTTGCATCGGGGATGCGCGAGACATCCACGTCCCACCACGGCGCGCCGTCCTTGTGGGCACGGTTAATGTCCAGCCCCGGCATCGAGCGCACAGCGGCACCGCCTTTTGGCGACTGCGACGAGGTTGTGCGTGACGGCGACGAGCAACTGGCAACCAGCACTGCCAGGCCGGTCAGCGCCAGAAGCTTGAATGTTTGCAGAATCGGCAATGCCCGCATTACTTGACGCCTCGAGCTTGAACCAACGATTCAGACAGCTGATACACGGCCATGGCGTACATCACACTGCGGTTATAACGGGTGATAGCATAAAAATTGTTCAAACCCAGCCAGTATTCAGGACCATTGTCGCCTTCAAGACGGAACGCCGTTACCGGCATATCGTCGCGCAGCGCATCATGACTCGCCCAGCCCAGCTGTCGCAACTCCCCGACCGACATTACCGGATCAAGCGCAGGGCTCAACCCTTCGTCAACCCGGTCGCCACGTGCGGTCGCGCGGCTGACTACCGGCTGACCGGCTACCCAGCCATGACGCTTGAAATAACTGGCAACGCTGCCGATGGCATCGTCCGGGTCGGTCCAGATGTTGATATGGCCGTCGCCGTCGAAATCCACTGCATATGCGCGGAAACTGCTCGGCATGAACTGCGGCAGGCCCATTGCTCCGGCGTACGAGCCTTTGAGAGTCAAGGGGTCAACCTGTTGTTCGCGAGCCAGCAGCAGAAACTCACGCAATTCCTTGCGGAAGAACTGTGCGCGTGGCGGGTAATCGAAACCGAGCGTCGACAATGCATCGATCACCCGGTAATTGCCGGTGTTGCGGCCGAAAAAGGTTTCCACGCCAATGATCGAAACGATGATCTGCGCCGGTACACCATATTCCTGCTCGGCGCGGGCCAATGCGGCCTCGTGCTGACGCCAGAAATCGACACCGCGGGCGATGCGCGTATCGGTGATGAACATCGGCCGATACTCTTTCCACTGCTTGACCCGTTCGGCCGGGCGGGAAATGGCATCGAGAATGGCCTGCTTGCGCTCCACCTCACGAAACAGGCTCATCAACTGCTCACCGGCAAAACCGTGATCGCGGGTCAGCTCACCGACGAATTCCGCTACCTGGGGCGAACCCTCATAGTCGCCGGCCAGCGCCTCTTGCACCGATCCAAGGATGCCTACCAGACCGACCACCGGAGCATATCGAGCCCAGTTACGCATTGCTTGCATTGAATAGTTCACCTTAATCAAACTTGAGCAATCCATTTACGGTGTGTATGGATCGACATCAAAACCCCAAACGCTGACAGTAGGGTCACCAGCGAAGTTCCGCCGTAGCTAATGAAGGGCAATGGCACCCCCACCACTGGCAGCAGGCCACTGACCATACCGATGTTGACGAAAACGTAAACAAAAAACGTCATGGTCAACGCTCCGGCCAGCAGTTTGCCGAATAATGTCTGCGCCTGTGCAGTGATCACAAGCCCGCGGCCGATCAGCAGCATATAGATGATCAGCAGCGCGCAGATGCCTACCAGACCGAACTCTTCACCCAGCACCGCGATGATGAAGTCGGTGTGGCTTTCCGGCAGAAAGTCCAGGTGAGACTGAGTGCCCAGCAGCCAGCCTTTGCCGAAAACGCCGCCCGAACCGATGGCTGCCTTTGACTGAATGATGTTCCAGCCGGTGCCCAGCGGATCGCTTTCCGGGTCAAGGAAGGTCAGCACGCGCTGTTTCTGGTAGTCGTGCATAAAGAAGAACCACATGGCCACCGCCGCAGGCACAGCGGCCGCCAGCACACTGATAATCCAGCGCCAGCGCAGGCCGGCCATGAACAGCACAAAGGCACCTGAGGCCAGAATCAGCAGTGACGTCCCCAGGTCAGGCTGGCGAACGATCAGAATGAACGGCACACCGACCAGGGCGAGACTGACCGCTACATGCTTCAAATGCGGGGGCAGCGTGCGCTTGGACAGATACCAGGCGATGGTCGCCGGCATGATGATCTTGAGAAACTCCGAAGGCTGGAAGCGGATCACCCCGGGAATGTTAATCCAGCGCGTCGCCCCCATGGCGTTGTGACCCATGACATCCACCACTACCAGCAGCAGGACGCCGATGACATACAGTACCGGCACCCAGCGCGCCATGAAGCGCGGCTCCAACTGGGCGATCACCACCATCGCCACCAGACCGATACCAAACGAGCTGGCCTGCTTGATGAGCAGGTCCCAGTTCTTGCCGCTGGCCGAGTACAGGACAAACAGGCTGCCAGCCGCCAGGGTCAGCAACAGGATCAACAACGGGCCATCGATATGAATGCGCTGCAGAAACGTGGCACGGCGGCGCATCACGTCTTCGCTGGACAGGATGCGGTCGAAATTACTCTTCACGGGCCGCAGCCTCCAGATTCAGGGAACCGGCATACTCAGGCTTGAGATGGCCGTTTTCGTCGAGCAGCCAGGCGTCCATCACCTGACGCACAACGGGTGCAGCAACGCCGGAACCGGACTCGCCGTTCTCGACCATCACTGCAACAACGATTTTTGGATTGTCGGCCGGTGCAAAGCCGACAAACAGAGCGTGGTCACGGTGACGCTCCTGAACCTTGGTGCGGTCGTATTTCTCGCCCTGCTTGATGGCGACAACCTGAGCCGTACCGCTCTTGCCCGCGATCCGGTATTGCGCACCGATGGCAGCCTTGCGCGCCGTACCACGCGCGCCATGCATCACTTCCTGCATACCGTGGTTGACTCGCCCCCAGTTGGCCGGATCACGCAGTACGATGTTCGGCATCGGGTTTTCATCCACAGGTGCCTTGCCTTCGATGGTTCTTGCCAGATGCGGACGGTTCCACACACCTTTGTTGGCCACCAGTGCGGTCGCCTGGGCCAGTTGCAACGGCGTTGCCTGCATGTAGCCCTGCCCAATGCCGAGAATCAGGGTTTCGCCAGGGAACCAGGCCTGGCGACGGGTCGCACGCTTCCATTCACGGGACGGCATCAGACCGGGGGATTCCTCGAACATATCCAGCGACACTTTCTGCCCGATGCCGAACTTGTTCATGTAGGTGGAAAGCCGATCAATGCCCAATTTGTGCGCCAGATCGTAGAAGTACGTGTCATTGGAACGCATGATCGCGGTGTCCAGATCCACCCAGCCATCGCCGGTGCGGTTCCAGTTACGGTACTTGTGATCGTAATTGGGCAGCTGGTAATACCCTGGGTCGAACACTCTTGAGCCGGGCGTTACCGCACCGGCGTCCAGCCCGGCAATCGCCACGGCAGGCTTGATGGTCGAACCGGGCGGGTAAAGGCCGCGCAGAATGCGGTTGAACAGCGGCCGGTCGATGGAATCGCGCAGCTCGGCGTAGGCCTTGAAGCTGATACCGGTGACAAACAGGTTCGGATCGAAACTCGGCGCGCTGACCATCGCCAGCACTTCTCCGGTGGCCGGGTCCAGCGCGACTACCGCGCCACGACGCCCACCCAGTGCGGCCTCGGCAGCTTCCTGAAGGTTGATGTCCAGACTAAGAACGATGTCCTTTCCAGGGATCGGGTCGGTGCGTTTGAGCACGCGCAGCACGCGGCCACGGGCGTTGGTCTCGACCTCTTCGTAGCCGACCTGACCATGCAGATCGGGTTCGTAAAATCGCTCGATACCGGTCTTGCCGATATGGTGCGTGCCGCTGTAATTGATCGGATCGAGGCTCTTGAGCTCTTTTTCGTTGATCCGCCCCATGTAACCGACCGAGTGAGCAAAATGCGGCCCTTGCGGGTAGTGCCTGACCAGTTGCGCAACCACTTCGACACCCGGCAGGCGGAACTGGTTGACCGCAATCAGGGCGATCTGCTCTTCGCTCAGCTCGAACAGGATAGGCACCGGCTCGAACGGCCGACGCCCCTGCTTCATACGCTTTTCGAAGATGATGCGATCATCCGGGGTGAGCTGGAGGATCTCGACAATGGTGTCGAGCACACTGGACCACTCGCCGGCACGCTCACGGGTCATGCTGAGACTGAAACTGGGCCGGTTGTCCGCAACCACCACGCCATTACGGTCGTATATCAGCCCACGGCTGGGCGGAATCGGCTGAACGTGAACGCGGTTGTTTTCGGAAAGTGTGGAGTGATACTCGTACTGGATGACCTGCAGGTAATACAACCGGGCAATCAGCACGCACACCAGCAACACCACCGCCACGGCACCGAACACGACCCTGCCGCGCACCAGGCGTGCGTCCTTTTCGTGGTCTTTGAGGCGGATCGGTTGAGACATTTAGGCCGTATTCACAGTAAAGACGATGCTACTTGTGATAAGGGTGCCCGGACAGGACTGTCCAGGCGCGATACATCTGTTCGCCGATCAGAATGCGCACCAGTGGATGCGGCAGGGTCAGCGGCGACAGGGACCAGCGTTGTTCACTGCGGGCACAGACTTCAGGTGCCAGCCCCTCGGGGCCGCCGACCATCAGGTTGACCGTGCGTGCATCGAGACGCCAGCGATCGAGTTCGACCGCCAGCTGTTCGGTGCTCCACGGTTTGCCATGCACTTCAAGCGTGACAATCCGCTCGCCCGGCTGCACTTTCGCCAGCATCGCCTCGCCTTCCTGACGGATAAAGCGCGCAACATCAGCGTTCTTGCCCCGGGTATTGAGCGGGATTTCCACCAGTTCAAGCGCAAGCTCGGAGGGCATCCGCTTGGCGTACTCGTGCCAACCTTCTTCCACCCACTTGGGCATGCGCGACCCCACAGCAATCAGACGCAAACGCACATCAAGGCCTTATTCGTTGCCTGGAGTGTGGTGCGCAGCGCTGGCGGCACGGCTTTGTTCAGCGCCCTGCCACAAGCGTTCCAGGTCGTAGAACTGGCGTGCCGCAGCGGTCATTACGTGAACGATCACATCGCCCAGGTCCAACAGAACCCAGTCGCTGTCGCCCTTGCCTTCTTCGCTCAGGGACTTCAGGCCGGCTGCCTTGACCTTGTCACGGACGTTATCGACCAGTGCATTCAACTGACGGTTGGACGTACCGGTGCAGATCAGCATGTAGTCAGCGATGCTGGTCTTGTCACGCACATCGATGGTCAGGATGTCTGCACCCTTGACTTCTTCAAGGGCTGCAATCGCAACATTGATGACTTCTTCACTGCTCATTTTTTGCTTTGTCATATAAAACTCATTCAGCTCGTATGTGTGGGACCGTTCAAACGCTTATCGATCAAAGCAGTTTCAGGACGACCCATCAGTGTTCGGCGCGCGGTAAAGTCCGCGTGCGTCGATATAGGCCAGTACCGCGTCTGGCACCAGAAAACGTACCGACTTACCGCTGGCCAGCAGTTGACGGATCTGGGTGGCAGACACCGATAAAGGCGTCTGCCAGACGAATGTAATGTGTCCACCCGGCCCTTTCAGGGCCTTGGGGTCGCTGACCGCGCGTGCCGCCAGCAGATTGCGCATGGCATCCGGCGACTCGCTGTCCGCGTCCGGGCGTTGCAGCACCACGATATGGCAGTGCTCCAGCAGTTCTTCCCACCTGTGCCAGGTCGGCAGCCCACAAAAGGCATCCCAACCCAGCAACAGGAACAGCTGGTCCTGAGGCGCCAGTTCGGCGCGCATCGATTCCAGTGTGTCGAGGGTATACGACGGTTTGTCCCGCTTCAGTTCACGGTCATCCACCGTCAAGGGCGACACACCCGCAACCGCGCTCTGAACCATCGCCAGACGGTCCTCGGCGGTGACACTTGGCATGTCACGATGCGGAGGCCTGGCGCTGGGCGTCAGGCGCAACTCATCGAGTTCCAGCAGTTCGGCCACTTCGAGCGCACCGCGCAAGTGACCGATATGAACCGGGTCAAACGTACCCCCAAGCATACCGATACGTCTGGGCAGCGCTGTCGTGGGGTTGTTCAAGTCAGGCTTGTCCGCGCAATTGACCATCACCGATCACGATGTACTTCTCGCAGGTCAACCCTTCAAGCCCGACTGGACCGCGGGCGTGCAGCTTATCAGTAGAAATGCCGATCTCGGCACCCAATCCGTATTCGAACCCGTCCGCAAAGCTGGTCGGTGCATTGACCATGACCGAACTGGAATCGACCTCGGCCATGAACCGGCGAATCTGACTTTGATGGTCGGAAACGATGGCATCGCTGTGATGCGAACCATAATGGTTGATGTGCTCGATGGCTTCGTCCAGCCCTGAAACGACGCGAATCGACAGGATTGTAGCCAGGTATTCGGTGTGCCAGTCGTCTTCGGTGGCCGGAATTACGTCGATCAGGTCACGGGTGCGCTCGCAACCGCGCAACTCGACGCCCTTCTCGCGAAACTGCGCGGCCATGGCAGGCAGGAAATCGGCGGCGATGGTTTGATCGACCAGCAGGGTTTCCATCGCGCCGCAGATACCGTAGCGGTACGTCTTGGCATTGAAGGCAATCTTCTGCGCCTTGGCCAGATCGGCGTGGGCACTGACATACACATGGCAGATGCCGTCCAGATGCTTGATGACCGGCACGCGCGCATCGCGGCTGACCCGCTCGATCAGGCCCTTGCCGCCACGCGGAACGATGACGTCAACGTACTCGGGCATGGTGATCAATGCGCCAACCGCTGCACGGTCGGTGGTTTCAACCACCTGCACCACAGCAGCAGGCAGCCCGGCCTCGGCCAGACCACGCTCGATGCAGGCGGCAATGGCACGATTGGAATGAATGGCTTCGGAACCGCCGCGCAGGATAGTCGCGTTACCGGACTTCAGGCACAGACTGGCCGCATCGATGGTCACATTCGGACGCGACTCGTAGATGATTCCCACAACACCCAGCGGCACACGCATCTTGCCGACCTGAATACCCGAAGGCCGATAGCTCATGTCGCGGATCGCACCGACCGGGTCTGCCAGACCTGCTACCTGACGCAACCCGACGATCATGCTGTCGATACGCGCGGGGGTCAGGGCCAGTCGTTCCAGCATTGCCGGCTCAAGGCCATTGGCCTGACCATTGGCCAGGTCCAGCGCATTGGCGGCAGACAGCTCGGCGCGCGCTTCATCCAGAGCAGCGGCAGTGGCTTGCAGGGCGCGGTTCTTCTGCGCAGTGCTGGCACGACCGATCACTCGCGAGGCTTCGCGGGCGGCGCGACCCAGGCGGGTCATGTAGTCAAGAACGGACTCAGTCATGGTCTCAGAGGTCTTGGCAAAGAGGAAAGCGGCTGATTATAGCTGTCGTGCCGCACGAACGACAGCGCAGACAGGCGGATGGTCGATATCAGTGCGCAGATTTATTGCGCAGACCGATGCCTATCCCCCTCAGCCCTCATCGTTACATACAAAGTCCGCTTTTGATTCTGGCCGAAAGCCGTAGGAGCGGACTTGTCCGCGAAAGGGCCGTGACATCCGCAAGAGATGTATCGCCCGAAATAAAGCTTTCGCGAACAAGTTCGCTCCCACGCCCTGTGGGCAGAAGCCTGAACACCCCCATTTTCCGGGCTCGTCAGGACTCGTGCATAACGATGAGCGCTCAGCCTGCGCGCCCTCTCGACCAGCGTCGCAATGAGACGCACGCACAAAACGCTCTTATGGGTTAACCGGTTTGTCATGCCTCAGTCACTTTCAGAAACAACAAAGCCGCTAATCCAGACACATTCAGCTGCAATTAAAGTTGCGCTTGTTATTATCGGGCACCTTCTCAACGTACCTGCCTGACTATGCCTGCTGCTCTTCCGGATCATTTCTTCCATCGCGATGCCCAGTTGCTGGCCCGCGATCTGCTGGGCAAGATCATTCGGCATAAAGTGGGCGAGCTGTGGCTGGCCGCCCGCATCATCGAAACAGAAGCGTACTACTGCGCTGAAAAAGGCAGCCATGCTTCGCTGGGCTATACCGAAAAGCGCAAAGCGCTGTTCCTCGACGGCGGGCACATCTATATGTACTACGCGCGCGGCGGTGACTCGCTGAATTTCAGCGCCGAGGGGCCGGGCAATGCAGTGCTGATCAAATCGGCATTTCCCTGGACCGACGCAACCAGCGACGAAAACGCCCTGGCGCAGATGCAGTTGAACAACCCCGACGCCAGCGGGGCAATCCGCCCGCCGCAACGGCTCTGCGCTGGCCAGACGCTACTGTGCAAGGCACTTGGCCTGAAAGTACCGGAGTGGGACGCCAGACGCTTCGACCCACAGAGGTTGCTGGTCGAAGACATCGGCCAGGCACCCGAGCGCATTATCCAGACCACCCGTCTGGGCATTCCTGCCGGGCGCGATGAGCACTTGATGTATCGCTTCGTGGATGCCGGTTACGCCCGTTTCTGCACACGGAACCCTCTCAGACGCGGTCAGGTCGAAGGCCGCGACTACTTATTTCTCGATCAAGGAAACTGACCGATGGGCGATCTGCTCAATGGCATGACCGGCTGGCTGACAGCGAATCCTTCCTGGGTGGCTGTCGCGATTTTTTTGGTGGCCTTCACTGAATGCGTCGCGATCGTCGGGATCGTCGTGCCGGGCACGGTCATCATGTTTGCCATCGCCGCCTTGGCGGGCAGCGGCATACTGCCGTTGAGCGAAGTGCTGTTACTGGGTTTTCTCGGCGGGCTGTTGGGGGACGCAGTGTCGTACTTCATAGGCCGGCGCTTTCATCAGAATATCCGTCAGTTGCCCGGCTTGCGCACGCACCCGGAGTGGATGGAAGGTGCGGAAAAATACTTCCACCGTTACGGCATCGCCAGTTTGCTGGTCGGGCGCTTCATCGGACCGCTACGCCCGATGCTGCCAATGATTGCCGGCATGTGCGACATGCCGCTCCCGCGCTTTGCGGCCGTCAGTGTACTGGCCGCGGCAGGCTGGTCGATTGCCTACCTGATGCCGGGCTGGGCGGCGGGCGCGGCCATTCGCCTGCCGCTGCCGGAAGGCTTCTGGCCTGAGGCGGCAGTGGTCGGTGCCGGTCTGGCGATTCTGTTCGGGCTGAGTATTCAGAGCAGCATTCGCCAGAAGCGCTATGCAACCAAACTTATTTCCGTGCTCAGCCTGACGCTGGTCGCGGCGCTGTTCATCGGCTGGCCCTATCTGGCGGACTTCGACAACGGCCTGATGACGCTCATTCAGGAGCATCGCAGCGAGGCCGCACAGAACATCGTGATCTTCGTCACCAGCATCGGCGACTTCAAGGCCCAGTTGCTGGCGGCCTCCCTGCTGATCATCGTGCTGGCCGTTGCCAGACAATGGCGTCACGCAGCTTTTGCCCTGACCGCAACACTGGGTACCGCGATTGCCAATGGCACCCTGAAAACGTTCTTCGCCCGCGCTCGCCCGGACGTTCTGGTAGAGCCGCTGACCACTTACAGCATGCCCAGTGGCCATAGTTCTGCGGCCTTTGCGCTGTTCATGACGCTGGCGGTGCTGGCCGGACGCGGCCAGCCCGTGCGCCTGCTCCTGAGCTGGATGCTGGTCGGTGGCATTCCGGCACTGGCCATCGCGCTTTCCAGGGTTTACCTCGGCGTTCACTGGCCAACCGACATCCTCGCTGGAATGCTCCTGGCGTTCTGTGTCTGCGCCGCCAGCCTGGCGTTCATTCAGCGCAACGCCCCCTTGCCCGCCATGTCGGTCCGGGTATGGTGGCTCATCGTCCCGGCAATGACCGCGCTGCTCGGCATTTTTGCGGTGCGCGCCCTCTCGCACGCAGTACTGCGTTACCAGTACTGATCGGCATACCTGATCGCGCCCGTACAAATCGGGTGCGACACTTCTCAAATCTGGCACCTTGCCAGTGCTCTTTCGAGGCGTTGACTACACTCCCCTGAAGCAGGTGAGTGAGCAACGGCGTGGCCGAAGGAGTGCTGATGTCCCCACTGGATGGTTATACGGCAATGCCCGCCCGGCAACGCGGCGCCATAGGCATGATGGCCGCGCTCACATTGGGATTGGCGCTGCTGTGCACACTGATAGTGGTCGACAGCGGCAGGCTGTATCTGGAGAAACGCTCGTTGCAGCGGGTTGCGGACATCGCCGCCCTGGAAGCTGCGGGGCGCAGGGGAACGTGCAGCGGGGCGGCCACCGCCCCCGGTTTCGCCACACAAAGTGCCACGCGTAACGGCTTTACCCCGAATACCGGAGGTCGAACGCTAACCATCCTCTGCGGCACCCTTACAGTGGGCCTGCAGAGCCAGCGCGTATTTGTCGCGGACTCCACCCAGGCACTGGCCATTCAAGTGGTCGCGGCGCATCCGGTGCCACGAAGTATTGCTGCCGGTATTGTTGCCCTGTTCGAAAAAACTCCCTCCCCTGCGAACATCACGATCAGCGCCACAGCCGTGGCTGCCAGTGCCGCGCCACTGGCGGCACTCACCATTCGCAGTGCGGCCGTAACAATGGACAGCACTCGGGCGGCCATTCTGAACCCACTCATCGGCAGCCTGCTCGGTGGCACACTCAACCTGAGCGTAGCGAACTGGCAGGGCCTCGCCAGCACCGACCTCAGCCTGTTGAGCTATCTGAACCGACTCAAGACCGACCTTAACCTGACTGCGGTCGGTTACAGCGAGGTGCTCAACACATCGGTTTCTGTCAGCCAGTTGATCCAGAGTGCTATCCATGTGCTCGACCCCGGCGCGACCTTGAACGGTACGGCCACCATTGCGGGCCTGCAGGCCTTGAAACTGGCGGCTGGCGCAACCACTGTGTTGCTCGGCGACGTGCTGTCGATACAGGGCAGTTCGGACCTCGCTGCATTGAATACCAACCTGCGCCTTCTGGACCTGGTTCAAGGCCTTGCGCAACTGGCCAACGACAAGACCGGCATATCGACAGCTGCGCAGATAAATGTAGGCACCCTGGCACAGGTCACCACACGATTTCAGGTCGTTGAGCCGCCTCAGTTATCGGCCATCGGCGACCCGAGCAAGATCGACCCGCTCAATCCCAAAATCGGTGCCAACCGGATCTACGTGCGCACCGCGCAGATGCGCGCGCTGGTGTCGATCAATCTGCCGGTGCTGGGCACCATCACGTCATTGGCCAACACTGCGGGCTCTGTGGTCGGCAGCCTGACACCGATCCTCAATAGCGCGTTGAGCCTGAACATCGCGGGCCTGGTGACATCAGCCACCTGCGCCGCAGGGCTAAACAGTTGTATGGTCACCGATTTCAAGTTTCTGACCTCGGACTCTTCTGCCAGCGCCGGCCCCAGGATAGATCTGAGCCTGTCGCTGGCCAGCGCCGACACCTATGTCACCGGCTACACCTGTACCAGCAACACCAGCAAAACCTTGAGTGTCAAAACAGATGCAGGATTGCTCAGCGCCAAGGTTGGCTGGATTGACAGCACGGCAGCGTTTCCTGCCAGCACTGACCCCTCGGCAATCACCGTACTGCCTCTACCGGTGCTGGATATAGGCACCAAGACCTGCCAGAAGATAGCGGGACTGTTGGGCAACTGCACCGCCCGCACCCCCTTCGGCGGTGGCGGCATAGGTCTCACGTTCGACACGGTAAGCCAGTCGCCGCTGGGCAGCTCAACGGTCGTCAGTACAACCTTCAGCTCGCCCAATCTGCCGGAAATCAACAGCGCGCCCTATTTCCTGACAAGCGTTGCGCACACCAAACCCAGTACGTTGCTGAACGGCACGGTTTCCAGCGTAAAGGTGAATGTCTATAAACCTGCGACCAGCAATGTGCTAGGCAACGTCATTACTGGAGCAGCTGCAACGCTGAACAGCCTGACCGTTGCGCTGGACGCTATTGTGGAGAACACGCTGACCGGCTTGCTGACATCAGTCGTCGACCCGCTGTTCGAGTCACTTGGCCTGAATCTGGGTGCCACCGATGTGGGTGCCAATTTAAGCTGCAACATCGGTCAGGCGACACTGATTATCTAACCGGCGTTGAATATCGGCAGCTCGATCTGGAAACGAGCGCCCTCCCCGACGTTGCCGACGCTGAGCTGGCCGCCCATCTGGTCGACGATGCCGTAGCTGACAGACAAGCCCAGTCCGGTGCCGACACCGACAGGCTTGGTGGTGAAGAACGGCTCGAAAATGCGCTCCAGCAAACGCGGATCAATCCCCCCGCCGTTGTCCTGAACCGCCAGCCGGATGATATTTTCGTCCCGCTCGGCCTCGACGCTGATCCACGGTTCGAAATCCCGGTCTTTTTCCCGACGTGACAACAACGCATCACGGGCGTTGACCATCAGGTTGATCAGCACCTGCTCAAGCTGATCGACATGCCCGCGAACCTGCACGTCTTCGATCATGGTGCCGACCCGCAACTGCACACCCTTGCCTTTCATGCCTTCGGCCAGCATCGAGAGGGTGCCTTCCACCGCCTGCGCCGGATCGAACAGCTGCTCCTCCACTTCAGAGCGCCGACCGAATACCCTCATATGGTCCACCACGCGGGCAGCACGCTGTACCTGCGCGTCGATACGGTTGAGCTTTTCGGTGAGGTATTCGATGTCCACGTCCCCGCGCCCAAGACGCTTGAGGACGTTGACCACCGCCATGCGCATGACATTGAGGGGCTGATTTATCTCATGGGCGAGGCCTGTGGACATTTCGCCAAGCGTGGCCATTTTCGCGCTCTGGTTCAATTGCATCCTGGAGCGGCGCACATCCGTGTTATCACGGCCGACGGCCTGAACCTCGACCAGCGTGCCGTGCTCGTCGAATATTCCCCGGTCGGCCCAGACCCACCAGGCATACTCACGGCCGGGCAGCTCGATACAGATTTCTTCGGTGCTCACCGGCGCTTGCGGGGTGAGCTGACCAATGCGCCGAATGAACGCCTCGCGCTGCTCGTCCGAAAGCCAGTCCCCCAGATTGATCCCGGTCAGTTGTTCCGGCGTGCATTCCATGTAATTGGCCAGTGGACGGTTGCCGAAACTCAGTACCAGATCCGGAGAATAGCGGCAGATCATGGCCGGTGAGTCTTCGACCAGAATGCGGTATCGCTCTTCGCTCTGGCGCACGTGCTCGGCCGCCAGAGTGGCTTCGGTCACGTCCAGCCACAGGCCGACCGCCTCCACGGGCATGCCGAGGTCGTCACGCAACAATCGCGCTTCGTCCAGCAACCAATGGTAGTGGCCGTTCTTGTTGCGCAACCTGTAACGCCGACTGACAACGCCTCCGCGCAACAGCTGCCGGTTACGCTCGAACCAGATGTCGCGGTCTTCGGGGTGAATGTATTCCGCCAGCTGGCCATCTACGCAGTCAGCCAGCGTCCAGCCCAGCAAGGGCGTGAGACTGTCACTGAAAAAGGTTGGCTCAAGGTTGCCGTGATCGTAGCGCTGCACGTAAATCACGGCCGGCGAGCTGGCAATGAGGTTATCCAGCCGGGCGTGAGCGGCCGCTGCTTCGGTTTCCTGATTCTTGATATCACTGACATCGAGCATGAAACCCAACACTCGCTGAACCTGACCACTGATCAGCGCCTGGCCCTGAATACGGTACCAGAGGGTTTCCTGGGCGGAATCGCTCTGTGCCAGACGCACGCAAATCAGCAGCGGCGTGCCTTTGTCACGTAACTGCGCCAGACGACTGGAAAGCTCTTGTCGATCAGCCGGATGAATCAACGCCAGCCAGTCTTGACGCGACAGACTTTCGACCCGGTCACCCAGACGCAGACTGCGCGCCAGTTGCGGTGCCAGCAGGATTTCGTCACGAGCAGGCATCAGCTCCCACCAACCGGTGCCCAGCAGATCCTGAAGCACCGCCAGGCGCTCTACATGGTGACGGTTGTGCTGCTCGGACAAGCGAAAAAGCACCGGCCCGGCCAGCGCCGAACACAGGTTGAGCCACTCGCGCTCACCAAGATCCGGAGCCTGCTGTTGCGGGTTATAGAAACCGAACATCAGCCATGCTTTAGCAACGTTGTCACGGCTGTGGGGGATCAGAAAACCGTCCGCGTTGCCGAAGGCACTCTGCAACGGCCCTTGGTCGACGCCGCCGCCAAACCTGAGTTGATGGGTGATATTGGCATCGAATCGATCCAGCGCATTGCCCAGTCGCTGCCCAACCTGCCATAACTCCGGTGCGGTGTGGGCGCTGTACTGGCAGTAGACACGCCAGCCAGCGCCGCTGACTTCCGGCAATACCAGCGCCAGACAGGGAACGCGCCATAGCTGCGCCAGTTCCTCGAGTTGCTCGGTCACCACGGCAGTCAGCCGGTCTACGTTGCACACGCGCACACGTTCGGCCATTTGCCCGGCAAAGCGCAGGCATTGCTGGCGGCTGCGGGCGGCACTGGCCTCCTCCATCAAGTCGCTGATATCCAGCAGCTGCAACAGCCAGCCCTTGCCATGCGCCTGCACCCAGCCACGGGCGTGCAAGGTATGCGCATCGGCACTCTTGAAGTCCAGGTCCAGCATGTGCCCCAGCCAGTCATGCGGCACGCCTTCAATGACCAGCGCGCTGTTTGGCAGCAACAGATTCATCAACCGCTGCGCAGCTGACAGCGGAGCGGCAATGCCCAACCGCGCAAGCAACTGCGGGCTGATGCTCTGTATCCGTCCTTCGTCATCGAGCAGCACATAAAGGTCGACCCCGACCGGGCCCGGCTCGCGTGACACGGGCACAGCCTGGGATACCGGCGGCGCTTCACCACGGCCCAGCCAACGGCTCAGACGATTTTTTTCAAGGGGCAAGTTGCAGACTCGCTTGTGCAGTAAGGTTGGTCGGCAAGCGCGGAACCTCGCCGATGCCAGGGATCGTCAATAAAGGGAGTACCTGGGTCAATCGGGTCTTGGGGTACTGGATGGTCACCGTCAGAACACCGGCGGTGTAGGTCACGTTGGTATAACTGGCGTTGAAACCCAGCGCAGGCGGCATCCATGACAGCTGATTCATGACGACACTCTGCGCTTGGCTGACCAACAGAGTGTTATAGCCACTCACTGTCGGGCTAAGGGCGACACTTCGGCGCACGGCTTCACTGGCCGCCGCATTGAAAGACTGCATCATAAGCAACGGCAGGCTATAACTCACCACGCCATAGAACACGGCAAAGAAAACAACGAACACCGCAGCGAACTCAATGGCGGCGGCACCTTGCTGCCGATGAGGCAAGGCATGCTGCAGAACGGTTTTCATATCAACGTCTACCCTGACATTTACGGCTTCAACAGAGCATAGATTCTTTCAGGAAAACAGGATGTTTTTTGCTTGATGAAATTATTTCTTCTGCTTGTCTGGTTTGTAATTTGCGCCGAACAGGATGCGCGACGCAAGCACATTTCAAACGGGCTGACACTGGGCGCAACAGCACTGGCGGCCGCCTGGCTGGCAGGCACCGGAACGAGCTGGCTAGGCGCCCCGCCACTGGAAGCCGCGCTGGCACTGGCGCTGGCACTGGGCTTGACGTTGCCTGGTTATGCGCTCGGCAAGCTGGGCGCCGGAGACGTCAAGCTGATGGCCGCACTCGCGCTCGCCTCCGACAGCGTCTATTTACTGTGCACGTTTATCGGCGCAGGCATCGCCGCGCTGACCTGGGTGTTGCTCGCCAGGAAAGTGCAGCATCATATAAACCAACGAGTTGCGCGGCGTTACGCCTATATGTTCCCTGACGCGCCAGATAAATATCCTTTTTCACCTTTTTTATTGGCGGGCTTGCTGCTGACAGTAGCGTTGCTCCATTAGTCGACTCTCGGCCAATTGAAAGTTTAATGCTATGTACATAGTCGGAAAGTACGACTACGGTTAACACATCGCTGTGGCGTACTGTCATTGAACTACCCGAAACGGGTCATACAACGCTTAATCATGTTTTGCTGAATGGATAAAGGTTCCGGTCTGCCGGCCTTAACAGCATGGAGTTGCATGTGGATAACTACCCGGTCACGAAAGTTCTGGTGGTCGACGACCAGCCTCTTATTGTTGAAGAACTCTGTGAGTTTCTGGAGAGCAACGGCTATGCGTGCGTGCGCTGTCATTCAAGCCTTGAGGCCATCGAGCATTTCAGCAGCGACAGCGCTATTGGCATCGTACTTTGCGACCTGGAAATGCCAGGCATGAATGGGATCGAGATGGTCGAAGCCATGAAGATGGCTGGCGGCAAGACGCATCTGTTCGAGGCCATCATGCTGACCGGACAAGCCGAGAAAAAGGACGTCATCAAGGCTCTGCGAGCCGGCATCGCCGATTACTACCAGAAGCCGGTCAACCTTGAAGAGTTGCTTGAGGGTGTCCAGTTGCAGGTGGAAGCGCTGCACGAACGGCAGAAAAACCGTCAGCAATTGGGCCTGCTCAACGAGAAACTTCAGTTTCTGGCCGCATCCATAGACGACCTCTATCAAAATCTGGATAACGTTCAGAACAGGGCGCAGTCCGAGCGCAAAACCAGCCTCGAGAGTGATGCACAGATGCCCGTATCGCTGGCCAAATTGTCACCCCGCCAGCTTGACGTCGCGCGCCTGGTCAGCAAGGGGCTGACCAATTACCAGATTGCCTGCGAACTGGGCATTACCGAAAACACTGTCAAACTCTACGTGTCCCAAGTGCTGCGCTTGACCCACATGCATAACCGCACCCAACTGGCCTTGGCATTTTCACCCGGCAAATCGGCAGAGCGGCAAAAGCTGATCGAAAGCCAGGACTGAAACCGAATCAGGCCTCGATTTCCGTCAACACGACGTTATAGGGCACATCCACCAGGGCCGAATGCACCTGATTGCGGCCCGCGTGCTTGGCGCAGTACAACGCAGTATCCGCCTGTGACGCAAGGCTCAGACTGTCGTCATTAGCCCCCAGAGAAACGACCCCGGCGCTGAAAGTGCAAAACAGATCGGTCGGCTGCGCGGGGTAATGGATCTCCGCAAAGCGATGGCGGATCTCATCAAGCACTTTATGGGCACTTTGAATGTCGGTATCGGGCATGACGATGGCAAACTCCTCACCACCGTAACGACCGATGAAGTCGGTCTTGCGCAGGCGCTGCTTGAGAAACAGCGCCAGGCTTTTGATGACGCGATCTCCCATAGGGTGACCGTGGCTGTCGTTGACCTTCTTGAAGTGGTCGATATCGAGCATGGCAAAACACAGCGGCTTACCCTCGCGTCGCGAGCGAAAGCTGCAATCTTCCAGCAGTTGCAGGATGTGCGTGTGATTGTAGAGCCCGGTCAGGCTGTCACGAACCATGCGCGCCTTGAGGCTGCGGGCTCTGGCGGCGCGATTGCGAACCGTGGTGATCAGGTGGCGTGGCTTGATCGGCTTGGTGAGGAAGTCATCGCCGCCCTCGCTCATGGCGTCAAGCTGCTTGTCCTGATCATCCTCGGCCGACAGGTAAATGATCGGCACGCTGACATAGCGGTCATTATGGCGAATGACCTTGGCCAGCTCAGTCCCGGTGCAACCAGGCATGTACATGTCGAGAATGATCAGGTCCGGCTGAAACTCCGCCAGTTCGGACATTGCCTGAATCGGGTCGAGCAGAACCCGCGTAACAATTCCGGCTGCATTCAGAATGCGTTCGGTGTGCATTGCCTGAGCGCGGGAATCGTCGATGATCAGCACTTTATAGGGTTCGTATTGAGCGACGCAGGTCAAGACTTCGATTTTTTCCAGCAGACTCGACGCTTCCAGCGCGCCGGTCAAAAACTCTTCGCCACCGGCCCGCACTGCTGCGAGGCGGGTGGGCGTATCGGTTTCGTTAAGGCTGAAAAACAACAGCGGAAGCTTCTGCTCCAGGCCTTCCTGAGCCTGTGAAGCCAGCTTCAGACCCTGACCGGCCCCGCTGAAATCGACATCCATGACAATCGCCGCCGGATGCCGTTGCGCCATTGCGCGCTGAAACTCGGCAACACTGTGCAACGACAGAGCTGCCAGACCGAAAAACTCCAGCTGCTTGGCCAGACGCTCGGCCCGCTCATGGTCCTGAAGCACCACATAGACCGGCTTGCGCAGCGGAGGCAGCGACGTTTGCTCAAGCTGGTCGCCATGCCGCAGCCCGGTGCGGGAGAGACGTTGCATCAGACGATTGAGGTCAGTGATGACGCGGCTGTTGAGGCGACCGCGATTGGCTTCGACAGCCTCAAGTGCCTGGTTGATGTCATGCGCCAGTGAAATGTGTTCAACCTGCTCGAAGCGCTCGGCAAAGCGCAGTAAACGCAACGTCGACTCCTTGAGCTCAGCCATGTCGCCAGCCGACCACTCGGCTTTCTGCAGACGTTGCCACGTCTCCAGAATCTGGCGTGCCTGGTGGATGACCCTTTGGGCAAAATGATGCTTCAGGCGATCTCGGCTAGGGTCTTCTGGCTCGGTCATATTGAGACTACTGTGGTTTTACTGAGCGATACGGCTGATGGCGCTATGCTAGCACCTCCGTTACAACAGAACAGTGCCGTAAGTCACTTATTTGACAACATTTTGATGGCGCTTAGCCATTACTCAAAATCAATCGACTGATAAAGCCTGGCTATAGGCCTTGAGTTGCAACCTGGAAGTTGAAAGCAATTCGCTTTTGGCTTGAAGCTCGAAGCTTGCAGCTGCCCCGATCGCACCTTAGGGTAAGGTTGCGGTCGAACCCCACGTGAAGCATTCAACTCAAGATCGAAAGGACCCTACCATGCTGGATTGGAAGAACCGCGCAGGCAGCGCGGGTGAGCGCACCGCTGACACTTCATCGGTCAAACGCCGCGGTTACCTGGGTAACCTGTTCTATAGCCGCGCTCTGGGCGCCTTGATCTTGATTTACCTGCTGGTTGCACTGGTAGTCGGCTGGTACTGGAGCAAAGAGCCTGCACTGTTCCCTGTACAACAGAACGCTCAAGCCGCCGCCGAGCGCGAAGGCAAGCCAATGGTTATCGGCTACACGACGGTTGAAACGCTCAAGACCGTGGCTGGCACCCTGCTCAACAAGCGCGGTGGATATCTGTCCAACGACCGCATGCCACCGGGCTTGTGGCTGGACAACATTCCAAGCTGGGAATACGGCGTACTGGTGCAGGTGCGTGACTTGAGTCGTGCGCTGCGCAAAGACTTTGCCCGTTCCCAGTCTCAATCTGCCGAAGATGGCGATCTGGCTCGCGCCGAGCCGCTGTTCAACTTCAACAATCGCAGCTGGATCCTGCCTTCCAGCGAGTCGCAATACGCCGAAGGTATCAACTCTCTGAGTCGCTACCAGGCACGTTTGTCCGACCCGAACCAGAAAGGCGCGCTGTTCTATGCCCGCGCCGACAACCTGAACAACTGGCTGGGTGATGTCGGCACCCGCCTGGGCTCGCTGTCGCAACGCCTTTCGGCCAGTGTCGGTCGGGTCAAACTCAACAGCACGCTGAAAACCGAGGCCGCTGTTTCGGTCAAGCCTGGCGAAGTACCGCAGGTAGACGAGGAAATCGTCGAGACCCCGTGGCTGGAAGTGGACAACGTGTTCTATGAAGCGCGCGGTCAGGCCTGGGCTCTGTCGCATCTGCTGCGCGCCATCGAGGTCGACTTCGCCGATGTACTGGCCAAGAAGAATGCGACCGTCAGCGTGCGTCAGATCATTCGTGAGCTGGAAGCGTCCCAGGAACCGCTGTGGAGCCCGATGATTCTGAATGGCAGCCCGTTCGGTGTGTTCGCCAACCACTCGCTGGTCATGGCCAACTACATCTCGCGTGCCAACGCCGCGGTCATCGACCTGCGCCAGTTGCTGAATCAAGGCTGATGTCTATTCCCGCCAACGAGGCCGCGCACCGTGCCGCCTCGGATGCCGAGCAGATCGCCTGGGTCGACGAGCAGGACCGACTGCTCGGCTCGCGGGTCCGCGCCGACTTGCGCGAGCGCGGACTGATCGGGCGCGGCACTTATATCCTGCTGTTCAACAGTGCCGGTGAGCTTTGCGTGCATCGGCGCACACTGAGCAAAGCGATTTATCCCGGTTATTGGGATGTCGCCGCAGGCGGAATGGTGCAGGCGGATGAAAGCTATGACGAGTCCGCTGCCCGGGAACTGGAAGAGGAGCTGGGCGTCAGTGGCGTACCGTTGCAGGCCCACGAACGGTTTTTCTTCGATCAGCCGGGCAACCGGCTCTGGTGCGCCGTGTTTTCAGCCGTGTGGGACGGGCCCTTGAGATTGCAGCCCGAAGAAGTGCTGGAAGCGCGCTTCATGCCCATCGCCGACGTTCTGCATCAGGCTGAAAAAATCCCTTACTGCCCGGACTCGCTCGCGGCGCTGAAACGCTACCTGCAGCAGATAGAGAATGCTCAGTAAGCCAGTGTTCAGAAATTGGCGTATCCAGCCCCTTAGCAACCGGTCTGTTTGCCGTTACACTGCGCGACCTTTTCAAACTGGACCGGCCCTGCCGTTTCAGTAGCGCTGCCCCTGCCAGAGTGGGGCTTCGCGGTCGATGGTTCGTGTGAGCCCGACCCATCTTCAGTCCTCAACAAGAGGATTTTTGCGTGGCTAAAAAAGCCGCTTCTCTCGCCGCCCTTGGTGGCCTGGTGTTTTCAACCGACGCAGGGCGTCACTGCCCGGATTGTCGTCAGCCCGTTGCCGACTGCACCTGCAAACAGACCGCCATCCCCGAAGGGGACGGTATTGCCCGCGTGCGCCGGGAAAGCAAAGGCCGCGGCGGCAAGACCGTGACTACCATCAGTGGTGTCCCGCTGGCAGAAGAGCCGCTCAAAGAACTCGCCAAGGCCCTCAAGCAGCGCTGTGGCACAGGCGGATCGCTCAAGGACGGCGTAATCGAGATTCAGGGCGATCACGTCGAACTGCTATTGGCAGAGCTGATCAAAAAAGGCTTCAAGGCTAAAAAGTCCGGCGGCTGAATCCGCGTAGCGGGCAGCGAATCAAATCGTCATTTCAACTCATTACACTGCGCCCAGCTGGCTATTGGCTGGCGCAACGACTTCTTTATAGGGGACTTCGATGTCCGTACGACGCACACGCAAAGACGATGGCAGCCAATGGACAGTTGCGGACAGCCGCAGCGTTTATGGTATTCGCCATTGGGGCGCGGGTTATTTTGCAATCAACGAAGCAGGTCGCGTTGAAGTCCGTCCCAATGGGCCGGACAGCTCGCCCATCGACCTTTACGAACAGGTCGACAACCTGCGCAAGAGCGGCCTGTCGCTGCCCTTGCTGGTGCGCTTCCCCGACATTCTGCAAGACCGTGTGCGTCAACTGACCGGTGCATTCGACAGCAACATCGCGCGCCTGGAATACCAGAGCCAATACACCGCGCTGTACCCGATCAAGGTCAACCAGCAGGAAGCGGTGGTGGAAAACATCATCGCCACGCAGAACGTCTCCATCGGTCTGGAAGCGGGTTCCAAACCGGAGCTGATGGCCGTGCTGGCATTGGCGCCCAAAGGCGGCACCATCGTCTGCAACGGTTACAAGGACCGTGAGTTCATACGTCTGGCGCTGATGGGCCAGAAGCTGGGCCACAACGTATTCATCGTCATCGAGAAAGAATCCGAAGTCGAGCTGGTGATCGAAGAAGCCGCCGAGCTGAAAGTCGCCCCTCAGGTAGGCCTGCGCGTGCGTCTGTCTTCCCTGGCGTCGAGCAAATGGGCGGACACCGGCGGCGAGAAATCCAAGTTCGGTCTGTCGGCCGCACAATTGCTGTCGGTGGTCGAGCGCTTCCGCAAGGCCGGGCTCGATCAGGGCATCCGCCTGCTGCACTTCCACATGGGCTCGCAGATCGCCAACCTGGCTGATTACCAGCACGGCTTCAAAGAGGCTATCCGCTATTACGGCGAACTGCGCAAACTCGGCCTGCCGGTGGATTACATCGATGTCGGCGGCGGTCTGGGCGTCGACTACGACGGCACCCACTCACGCAACGCCAGCTCGATCAACTACGACATGGACGATTACGCAGGTGTGGTGGTCGGCATGCTCAAGGAGTTCTGCGATGCGCAAAGCCTGCCGCACCCGCATATCTTCTCGGAAAGCGGCCGCTCGCTGACCGCCCACCACGCCATGCTGGTGGTCCAGGTGACCGACGTCGAGAAGCATAACGACGAAGTGCCGGAAATCTCCGACAAGGAAAGCCTGCCGGAAACCGTGCAGTGGCTGGTGGACCTGCTGGGTCCGACCGACATAGAAATGGTCACCGAAACCTACTGGCGTGCCACGCACTACATGAGCGACATCGCTACCCAGTACGCCGATGGCAAAATCAGCCTGGCGGAGAAAGCACTCGGCGAACAATGCTACTTCGCCGTCTGCCGCCGCCTGTACAACTCGCTGAAGGCACGTCAACGCTCACACCGTCAGGTGCTCGACGAACTCAACGACAAGCTGGCCGACAAGTACATCTGCAACTTCTCGGTGTTCCAGAGCCTGCCCGATACCTGGGCCATCGGCCAGGTGCTGCCGATTCTGCCCTTGCACCGTCTGGACGAAGAGCCGGTGCGCCGCGCCGTGCTTCAGGACCTGACCTGCGATTCCGACGGCAAGATCAAGCAGTACGTCGATGAGCAGAGCATCGAGACCAGCATGCCGGTGCACTCGTTGAACGGAGGCGAAGACTATCTGCTGGGGATCTTCCTGGTAGGCGCCTATCAGGAAATTCTGGGGGACATGCACAACCTGTTCGGTGATACCGACTCGGTGAACATCTACCAGAACCCGGACGGCAGCGTTTACCACGCGGGCATCGAAACCCACGACACCATCGAAGACATGCTGCGCTACGTGCATTTGTCGCCGGAAGAACTGATGACCCATTACCGGGACAAGGTCGCCAGCGCCAAGATTACCCCGCGCGAGCGTACCTACTTCCTCGACGCCCTGCGCCTGGGGCTGACACGCTCTTCGTACCTGTCGTCCTGATTCCAGGATTTGCGATGGGGCCTGCAATTGGGGCCCCATCTACTGTGACTGTGGTGCCAATGCTGTGCACTCATCGTTACAGGCAAGTTCTGATAAGCCAGGAGAACGAGGCCAAACGCCTTGTTTCGGGGTGCGTTCCGGCCTCTTCGCGAGCAAGCTCGCTCCTACGAGACTTATGCGTTGGCGCGATGGTCATGCGCACATCGTAAGCCGCTACCAACATTCCCTGTAGGCAACGTCCTGTTCTACCTGCAGCCCTCTACCCTGCCCGTTTTCTACGCCAGAATTCGCGGTCGCATTCCCGGTAGAGAAGCACTCCATCATGCCCGACCCCACCAGCGCGCCGCTCTTTCGTCTGGAAATTGCCCGCCTGCAGCGCTGCTTCACTGTCATATCGTTCAGCGCAAGCGAGGCGATCAGCCAGCCTTTTACATTTGAACTGGACATTCTTGGCGACGGCCTGGATCTGGACCTGACCGGCCTGATGTACAAACCTGCCTCGCTGAGCTTCGGAAGCCGGAAGAACTTTCACGGTCAGATTCAAGGCGCGACACGCAAGCATTACCAACCCGGCCCGGCGTGTTACACGCTGATAATGGGGCCTCGACTGGCCTGTCTCGGGTTACGCCACCAGTCGCGCATCTTTCAGCACATGACCGCCACCCGGATCATCACCCATGTGCTCGAAGAACATGGCCTGAAGAACTGTTTCCGTTTTGACCTGCCGACCGAGTGCCGCGAACGCGACTGTTGCGTGCAGTATCAGGAATCCGACCTGCAACTGGTCCAGCGCCTGTGCGCAGAAGAAGGCATTCACTACCACTTTGTCCATTCACGGCATCGCCACGAACTGGTATTCGGCGCCAACCTGCACGGGTTTGCGCGCAGCCCTGTCGCACGCTGGCGTCAATTCGCGCAACAGTCCGGGGTGACCCGGTTTGCCGTCACCGAGCATGCAACGGATCTGCCCGGCAGCCGCGCAGCCCAGCACGCGACAGGCGAGAGTACCTTGCCGTTCGTGACTTGCGCAGAACTGCTGCCGCTGGCCGACCATCCCGAGAAGAACTGGAACCACATGTGGCTGATCACCGAAGTCCGGCATCGCTTTGGCATCGTTGATGGCAATGACCGCGGGGCATCGGAACGCTACTCGAACCAGTTCAAGGCCATACCATGGGAAGTCGGCTTCAGAACGCCTGCCCCGGCACCGTGCGCGCCCATTGCGCATCTTCAGCGAGGCTGGATCATCGGCATCAGCGGCGAACCGGCAAGGCTTGATGCGGCAGGCCGGGTGCGCGTCTGGCTGGAATGGGAGTGGCAGCACCCGAATGATCCAGGCAGTGGCTGCTGGCTGCATCTGGCGCCGGGGCTGGATATCGAATGTCGCGCCGGTATGTCAGTGGCGGTGAGCTTTTCTGAGGATGACACACACCCACCACTGATCATCGGCGGTCTGCCGGCGCAGGAGGCGCGTCGCGAGAATGATCCAGCGCCTGTCGAAAACGTTCAAATGCACCTCGACCGGCAAATGTTCATTGGCGCTGACCGACTGCTGCAACTGGCAGACGGGGTCTGCCTATACCTTGGTGAAGGCAGCAAAGTCACACTGGATGCGGGGTCCAGCACGGTGCAGATCGACGATGATGGCCTGACACTGAGCAGCCCGCGCATCAGCTTTGCCAGCAAGGCGAATGGCCGTTCTTCGGGTGATCCGGACGCTATTGAATGACGTAGCAGTAACTATGCGGCACTGGGGCGAAGCGCGACGGTCTCAGGCATATCCGACTTATCTGCCAGAGCCCTTCCCTTATGATACGAGTGATTTTCCTGACACTGATGACGGGTGCCGTACTGGCAGCATTGTCCGGTTGCTCGCCCTTGAAGCTGCTCAACACGTTGAATCCGACCGGCCCTGTCGATCATGTCTACGGGGTGGCCTACGGGCAGGATCCACGCAACACGCTGGACGTTTACACCCCACAGACTAAACCGGCCAATGCGCCAGTCGTGGTGTTTTTCTATGGCGGCAGCTGGAACACCGGTTCGAAAGCCAATTACGCCTTCGTCGGCGAAGCATTGGCTGCGCGTGGCATGGTCGTCGTGATTGCCGACTACAGGCTCTATCCGCAGGTGCGCTACCCAAGCTTTCTGGAAGATTCAGCCAAGGCGCTGGCCTGGGCGCACAAGCATGCAAAAACCTACGGTGGCGATCCTGACCGCTTGTACGTGATGGGCCACAGTGCAGGTGCCTATAACGCTGCGATGCTGGCGCTCGACCCCCGCTGGCTGGCCCGTGAAGGCTTGTCGCCGTCCATTCTCAGCGGCTGGATCGGGCTGGCCGGGCCGTACGACTTTCTGCCTATCGAGAACGCCGATGTGAAACCGGTGTTCTTTTTCCCCGACTCACCGCCTGACTCGCAACCCATCAACCACGTCAGTTCCAGCGCGCCCCCTGCGTTGCTGATGGCCTCGAATACGGACTCGCTGGTCAACCCCAAACGCAACACCGGTGGCCTGGCGCGGGCATTGCGCAAGGCGGGTGTGCCGGTACGCGACCTGTATTTCTCGCGCACCAATCACGGCACGCTGGTCGGCGCATTTGCCAAGCTGTTAAGCGGCCTGGCACCGGTGGTCGACGAGGTCGACATGTTCGTCAATCACACCCCGCAAAGGCTCGCGGAAAAGAACCGTGCGGTCTTGAAGACTCAGTGAACGAACCAGCCGTCCCGGCGCGTCAATCGCCAGGCAATGGCGCCAAGGCTCAGGCCGCGCAGCAGGGTAAAAGCCAGAAACGTCAGCCATAGCGCGTGATTGCCGTGGCTGGAAGCCAGATAAGCCAGCGGCGCGATGCCTGCTGCGCTGAACAGCATCGCGTTGCGCATTTCACGCGCACGGGTGGCACCGATGAACAGCCCGTCCAGCAGGTAACTCCAGACGGCCAGCAGTGGCATCAGCGCCAGATATGGCAGATAGGTCATGGCCGTGGCGCGAACCTCAGGAATATCGGTCTGCACGCTGACGAACCCATGCCCGCCCACCAGAAACAACAGCGCAAATGCCACGCTGGCAATCAGTGACCAGCCTCCCGCGACCACCAGCGAGCGCCGCAGCGTATCCCGGTCACGCGCACCAATGGCATGGCCGCACAGAGCCTCGACTGCATGCGCCAGCCCGTCCAGTGCATGGGCAGTCAACAGCAGGCCGTTGAGCAACAATGCGTTGGCGGCAACCGTTGCGTCACCCAGACGAGCGCCCTGCACGGTGATCAGGAACATCACCGATTGCAGCGCCAGTGTGCGCAGAAAGATGTCTCGATTGACCGCCAGCAAGGGCCTCCATTTGCTCCACAGCCTCAGGGCTGACCAGACGATCTGCCCCGGCCAGGCGCGCAAGGTCTTGCGGGCCAGCAGCAGACCGAGCACTACGCCGGTCCACTCTGCCAGCACCGAGGCACGCGCCGAACCGACCACGCCCCAGTCCAGGCCGATGACGAACCACAGGTTGAGCGCGATATTGACCAGATTGGTGATGAGCAGAATGGCCAGTGGCGCTCTGGCGTTCTGCGCGCCGAGAAACCAGCCGACCAGCGCATAACTGGCCAGCGCCGCAGGCAGGCCGAACAGCCGGGTGTGGAAGAAATCCAGGGTCATTTGCTGCAGATCGGCAGACGGCTGCATCATCGCCAGCGCCAGATGGCTGAACGGCAAGGCGATCACACCCAGCAACAACGCCAGCCCGACGGCCAGCAACAGCCCCTGCAACAGGATCCGGCGCAGCGCAGCACTGTCATTGCGCCCTGCCGCCTGCGCGGCAAAACCGGTGGTGCCCATGCGTAGAAAACCCATGGCCCAGGCAAGGAAAGTGTAAAGCGTCGACCCGACCGCGACGGAACCCAACTGATGTGCGTGCGGCAGATGACCGATCACTGCGCTGTCGACCAGCGCTACCAGCGGAACGGAAATATTCGACAGAATCATCGGCGCAGCCAGCGCCCAGACACGACGATGGGTTGAGCGATGACGCCAATCGTTGAGCAACGTGGACATGAGAACTCCCGGCAAGGCGAGCATTGTAGCCAGAGCGCCAAGGCTTTGCTGTGCAGATGATGGTGGCCCGGTCGTGAATGTGCGGCGCGGCGAACATTTGTGACGCGGAGCGTCACCCAAGGCATTCCCACGCTGGTGAACTGCCCCCAAGAAGTTGGACACCAATCCGACCTCACGGGGGTGTTCAAATGGGTAAGTATTCAGAGCAGTTCAAGCTCACTGTCGTCAAAGCGTATCTTGAAGACAACATGGGCTTTCGTATGGTAGCCCGCCAGTTCTCGATCGATTTCAGCCTGCTTCGACGCTGGGTCGCTAACTACAAGAGTCATGGTCACACCGGCCATCGCAAGCCTGGTCTTCGATACAGCGAAGCTTTCAAGCGCTCAGTGCTTGAGCACAGGCGTGAACACAAGCTATCGCTCCGTCAGGCCGCTGCGCATTTTGGTATCGGGGATCCCGGCCAAATAGTCATTTGGGAAAAGCGGCATTACAGTAGCGGTACAGCCCCGTATGTTCCTGCCAGAAGAAAGCCTGTCGCCATGCCAAAGAAGCCTTATCCCGCCAAACCAGTAACCGCCGACGATACGCAGAAGACGCGCGACCAGTTGATGAGCGAGCTTGAATATCTGCGCATGGAGAACGCTTACCTAAAAAAGTTGGAAGAGCTGAAGGAGCAGAAACGACGGCAACCGAAAAAGCCCTGAGCATCAAGCAACTGAGGGGCCGGTTCCCGCTTTGCGCTCTGCTGAGGCTGGCGGGCTTGGCACGCAGCACGTTTTACTATCAGGTTCAGGTGCAATCCAGACCCGATCCCTATGCTGCTTTGAAACAGTTAGTCGAAAGCATTTACCACGAGGAGAAAGGCCTTTATGGCGCTCGGCGTATCACGGCGGTCATTCGCACTGCAGGTATTTTGGTCAACAAGAAGGTTGTAGAACGACTGATGGCAGAACTGGGCCTGCGATCAGTGGTGCGCCCCAAAAAATACCGCTCCTATAAGGGCGTAATCGGAACCATTGCGCCGAATTTGCTGGAGCGCAATTTCAGCGCGCAACGCCCGAACCAGAAGTGGGTGACCGATGTGACTGAGTTCAAGGTAGGCAATCGAAAGCTGTATCTCTCACCCGTGATGGACTTGTACAACGGTGAAATCGTGGCGTATGAAGTGTCGACAAGGCCGAGCTTTGAGCTGGTCACCAGCATGCTGGACAAGGCGCTTCAGCAGTTGCAGGACGAGCCGAAGCTTGTGATGCACTCGGACCAGGGCTGGCAGTATCAACACGCGCAGTATCGCCATAAGCTATCGGTACGAGGCGTCAAACAAAGCATGTCCCGTAAGGGCAACTGCCTGGACAATGCGGCAATGGAAAGCTTTTTCGGTACACTGAAATCCGAGTTTTTCTACCTGAAACAGTTTGAAAGCATCGATGAGTTGAAAGCAGGTCTGGATGAGTACATCCACTACTACAACCATGACCGCATCAAGCTGAAGCTCAACGGCCAAAGCCCCGTAAAATACAGGGCTCAGGCGGCAAGCTAAAACCGTCCAACTTTTGGGGGGCAGTTCACTGGAGCGTGAGGAACGATAGCCAGGCTCTACGTCCTGCGCTGGCGTGTGAGGAATGCCAGGGACTACCTGTTCAATCTGACAGTAATACTTGTCATCACGACTGTTATATAGTCGCACCCTCTCTACCGTTGCCGATGAGTGCCACCATGTTCAACAAAGGATTGTTTCTGGCTTGCGCGCTTGCGTTGCTGAGCGCCTGTGATTCCTCCTCCCCGGATAAACCGGCGCCAGCCGCGGCAGCAACGACCCAGGCAGCGGTTACCGATACAAAGCCCAAACCCGCAGTCGACCTCGCCGCGCTGAGCAAGCGCTACGCAGGGCGCGAACTGACCGTCATCGACGTGTCGGAAATCCAGATCGACGGCGCAAGCGCCCTGTCGGTGAGCTTTTCCGTGCCGCTCGACCCGGAGCAGAAGTTCGGCGAAAAACTTCATCTGGTGGACAGCAAGAACGGCAAGGTCGACGGTGCCTGGGAGCTGTCGGACAACCTCATGGAACTGCGCCTGCGCCACCTTGAGCTGCAGCGCAAACTGGTGCTGACCGTCGATGCCGGTCTGCAGGCCGTCAACAAGGCCACGCTCGCGGCCGAATACATCAGCCGTCTGGAAACCCGTGACCTGCAAGCCACCGTCGGCTTCGCCAGCCGTGGTAGCCTGTTGCCGACGCGGCTGGCCGAGGGCTTGCCGGTCATCGCCCTGAACGTCGACAAGGTGGATGTCGAATTCTTTCGCGTCAAACCCGACTCGATGCCCAACTTCCTCGCCCAGTGGGACGGCGCGTCGAGCCTGTCCAGCTACAGCTCCGAAGAGCTGTTGCCTATGGCCGAACTGGTCTACAGCGGTCGTTTCGACCTCAAGCCTGCGCGCAATACCCGTGAAACCCTGCTGCTACCGATTGCCGGTATCAAACCTCTGCAACAGCCGGGTGTTTATCTGGCAGTCATGCGCGCGTCGGGGACCTACAGCTACTCGCAGCCGGCTACCCTGTTCACCCTCAGTGATATCGGTCTGTCGATACACCGTTACAGCAACCGTCTGGACGTCTTCACTCAAGCGATCGAGGGCGGCAAGGCCCTGAGCGATGTGAGCGTCGATGTGTACGACGACAGCGGCAAGGTTGTCGCCCAGGGCAAGACCGACAGCGACGGCCACACTCAACTGCCGCTGCCAGCCAAGGCGGCGGTGGTACTGGCGCACAAGGACGAACAGACCAGCATGCTGCGTTTGAACAGTTCGGCGCTGGACCTGGCCGAGTTCGACATCTCCGGCCCGCAGGCTCACCCGCTGCAATTCTTTATTTTCGGCCCGCGTGACCTGTATCGCCCCGGTGAA
Organism: Pseudomonas sp. Pme6b; assembly: GCF_058129925.1. Taxonomy (NCBI): domain Bacteria; kingdom Pseudomonadati; phylum Pseudomonadota; class Gammaproteobacteria; order Pseudomonadales; family Pseudomonadaceae; genus Pseudomonas; species Pseudomonas sp. Pme6b. The sequence goes on along the minus strand of NZ_CM176704.1, from coordinate 1,063,629 downwards.
ACCGTGCTGCTCAACGGCCTGCTGCGTGACAGCGACGGCAAGAACGTCAAGCCACAACCCATCACCGTCGAAGTGCGCCGCCCTGATGATCAGGTCAGCCGCAAGTTCGTCTGGGAAGCCGACAGCAGTGGGTTCTACCAGTATCAATTGCAACTCGCCGATGAAGCGCCGACCGGTCGCTGGCAACTGGTGTTCGACCTGGGCGACGGCAAACCGCAGCTTTACGAATTCAAGGTTGAAGACTTCCTGCCCGAGCGCCTGGCTCTGGAACTCAAGGGCAGCGACACGCCGGTTGCGCCTGCTGACAACCCCGAGTTCGATATCACTGGTCGCTACCTGTACGGCGCGCCCGCCTCGGGCAATACCCTGACCGGTCAGGTCTACGTACGTCCGCTGCGCGAAGCCGTGCCGAAACTGCCGGGCTATCAGTTCGGTTCGATCACCGAAGAAGACCTCAAGCATGACCTGGAGCTGGAGCCGGTTACGCTTGACGCCGAAGGCCACTCGACGCTTGCCGTGCAGAGCGAATGGGCGCAAGCCAAATCGCCACTGCAACTGATTCTGCAAGCCAGCCTGCAAGAGTCCGGCGGGCGTCCGATCACCCGTCGTCTGGTGCAGCCGATCTGGCCTGCCGAGCACTTGCCCGGCGTGCGTGCGTTGTTCGGCAGCAGTACAGGCAGCGATGACTACGACGACGAAGCCGACAAGGGCGAGGCGCAGACCAACGGCGACGGCCCGGCCGAATTTGAAATCGTGATGGCCGATGCCGCTGGCAACAAACTGGCCGCTGATAATGTAAAAGTCAGGTTGATTCGTGAGCGCCGCGACTACTACTGGAATTATTCGGCCAACGATGGCTGGAGCTACCACTTCAACGAGAAATTCCTCAACCTGAACGAGGAGACCCTCAACATCACCAAGGACTCGACAGCCAAAATCAGCTTCCCGGTCGAGTGGGGCCCTTACCGTGTCGAAGTGGAAGACCCGTCCACCGGTATGGTCAGCAGCCTGCGCTTCTGGGCGGGCTATCGTTGGCAGGACAACACCGATGGCGGCGCGGTCAGGCCGGATCAGGTCAAGCTGGCGCTGGACAAACCGGCCTACAACGACGGCGACACCGCCACGGTGACCGTCACGCCACCCGCTGCGGGCAAGGGCTACCTGCTGGTCGAGTCCAGCGAAGGTCCATTGTGGTGGAAGGAAATCGACGTGCCGGCCGAGGGCAAATCGTATGAAATCCCGCTGGACAAAAAGTGGGCGCGCCACGATCTGTACGTCACCGCTCTGGTCATACGCCCCGGCGAGCGCAAGGCCAACGTTACACCGAAGCGCGCTGTAGGTGTGCTGCACCTGCCGCTGGACCGTGCGCAACGCAAACTGGCGCTGACGGTCACCGCACCGGAGAAAATGCGCCCCAAACAGCCGCTTAAACTCAAGATTGTCGCCAAAAATGCCGATGGCAGCGTGCCAAGGCAGGTGCAAGTGCTGGTGTCGGCAGTGGACGTCGGCATTCTCAATATCACCCGCTACGCCACGCCCGACCCGTTTGCCAGCCTGTTTGGCCGCAAGCAGTATGGCGCGGACCAACTGGACATCTACGGCCAGTTGATCGAAGCCGGTCAGGGACGTCTGGCCAGCATGGCGTTCGGTGGCGATGCGCTGGCCAAAGGCGGCAAGCGTCCGGACACCAGCGTGACCATCGTGGCACTGCAAAGCGCGCCGGTTACCCTGAACGACGCGGGTGAAGGTGAAGCGAGTGTCGACATTCCAGACTTCAACGGCGAACTGCGGGTCATGGCTCAGGCCTGGACCGACGACCGCTACGGCATGGCCGAGGCGAAAACCGTGGTGGCTGCGCCGATCATCGCCGAGCTGTCGACGCCGCGCTTCCTCGCAGGTGGCGACCAGACCAGCGTCGCGCTTGACGTCTCCAACCTGTCGGGCAAAGCGCAAAAGCTGGACGTGAAGATCAGCGCTGAAGGCCAGTTGAGCATTCCTGGCGGCGATCAGATCAAGCCCTTGCAACTCAAAGAGGGTCAGCGCGTCCCCCTTAAAGTGCCGGTACTGGCGCGGGGTGGACTGGGTCAGGGCAAAATCAAAGTGCTGATCGAAGGTCTGGACCTGCCCGGTGAAACCCTGCCCGCCTTCACTCGCGAGTGGAACATCGGTGTACGCCCAGCCTACCCGGCGATGCTCAGGCATTATCGCGCCACTCTCAACGAGCAAAGCTGGAGCCTGCCGGACGGTGCACTTGAAGCCTTCGAGCCTGCCGGTCGCGAAGCCATGCTGTCGCTGTCGAGCCGCCCACCGCTGAACATCGGTGAGCAGATTCGGGCACTGAAAGCCTACCCTTACGGTTGTCTGGAGCAGACCGCCAGCGGCCTGTATCCATCGCTGTATGCCGACGCGGCGACCCTCAAGCGTCTGGGCCTGACCGGCGAACCGGATGCCGAACGCAAGCGCAAGGTCGAAATCGGCATCGAGCGCCTGCTGGGCATGCAACGTTACAACGGCAGCTTTGGCCTTTGGGGTTCGGACAGCGACGAGGAATACTGGCTGACTGCCTATGTCACCGACTTCCTGCTGCGCGCCCACGATCAGGGCTTTGCCGTACCACCGGACGCGCTGAAGAAAGCCAGTGAACGCCTGCTGCGCTATTTGCAGGATGCCGGGCAGATTCAGGTCAATTACAGCCAGAACGCCGAACATACGCGCTTCGCCGTGCAAGCCTATGCGGGGCTGGTGCTGTCACGCAGCCAACAGGCTCCGCTGGCGGCCTTGCGCAGCCTGTTCGACCGACGCAGTGACGCCCGCTCCGGGCTGCCGCTGGTGCAACTGGCGGTCGCGCTGGAAAAGATGGGCGACAAACCGCGTGCCGATCTGGCCCTGAGCGCCGGCCTGGCAGTCAGCCGCAAAAATGAATGGCTGGCCGACTACGGCAGCTCGCTGCGTGATCAGGCGCTGATTCTGGCCTTGCTGGAAGAAAATGATCTCGCCAGGGAAAGGCGTGACGAGCGCCTGTTTGCCTTGGCCGATGAAGTGGCCGCCAATCGCTACCTGTCCACTCAGGAAAGCAACTCGCTGTTCCTTGCCGGTCGTAACCTGCTGGGTAAAGCGGAGAAGGACTGGACCGCCAGCCTCGCCAGCGGCACTCAAACCCGCGAGCTAAGCAACAAACAGCCGGGCCTCAAGCTGGACGGTGGGCTGCTGGCTTCGCCGCTTTCAGTACACAATCAAGGCAGCGAACCGCTCTATCAGCAACTGACCGTTTCCGGTTATCCAACCCAGACGCCTGCAGCCGGTGGCGAAAACCTGAGCATTCGTCGCGAATACCTGAGCCTGAGCGGCGCGCCACTGAACGTCGGAGCCCTGAAAACCGGGCAACTGGTGCTGGTGCATCTGGAGATTGGTGCCAAACAGCGCGTACCTGATGCGTTGGTGGTGGACTTGCTGCCTGCGGGCCTGGAGCTGGAAAACCAGAACCTGGCGCAAAGCTCGGCAAGCCTGGAAGACGCCAGTGAAGAAGTGAAGACGATCCGCGAGTCGATGGAAAACGCCGGGATCAAGCATCAGGAATACCGCGGTGATCGTTACGTGGCGGCGCTGGATATCGACGGCAGCAGCACCGTGCACCTGCTCTACCTGGCCCGCGCAGTCACGCCGGGAACATACCGCGTGCCGCCGCCGCAGGTCGAATCGATGTACCGCCCGAACTGGCAGGCACTGGGTGATGCACCCGCGCAGATGGTGGTAAAGGGCAAATGATCGCTGACTGATTGTTTGGTTGGTTGGAATGCGTACCTGTGGGAGCGACCGGGGCGGCGATCCGCATTGTTCGCGAAAGGGCCGGTACATCCGCTGAAGATGTATCTTCAGGAATAAAGCCTTCGCGAACAAGTTCGCTCCCACAAGGAGTGCGCGTTATCTCAAAAGATTCCGGTCGCTCCCAAATATGGATGCGCAGTGGTGGTGAAGGGCAAATGCTTGACTGGAATGCGTACCCGTGGGAGCGACCGGGGCGGCGATCCGCATTGTTCGCGAAAGGGCCGGTACATCCGCTGAAGATGTATCTTCAGGAATAAAGCCTTCGCGAACAAGTTCGCTCCCACAAGGAGTGCGCGTTATCTCAAAAGATTCCGGTCGCTCCCAAATATGGATGCGCAGTGGTGGTGAAGGGCAAATGCTTGACTGGAATGCATACCCGTGGAGCGACCGGGGCGGCGATCCGCATTGTTCGCGAAGGGGACGATACATCCACTGAGGATGTATCGTCAGGAATAAAGCCTTCGCGAACAAGTTCGCTCCCACAAGGAGTGCGCGTTATCTCAAAAGATTCCGGTCGCTCCCAAATATGGATGCGCAGTGGTGGTGAAGGGCAAATGCTTGACTGGAATGCATACCCGTGGAGCGACCGGGGCGGCGATCCGCATTGTTCGCGAAGGGGACGATACATCCACTGAGGATGTATCGTCAGGAATAAAGCCTTCGCGAACAAGTTCGCTCCCACAAGGAGTGCGCGTTATCTCAAAAGATTCCGGTCGCTCCCAAATATGGATGCGCAGTGGTGGTGAAGGGCAAATGCTTGACTGGAATGCGTACCCGTGGGAGCGATCGGGGCGGCGATCCGCATTGTTCGCGAAGGGGACGATACATCCACTGAGGATGTATCGTCAGGAATAGAGCCTTCGCGAACAAGTTCGCTCCCACAAGGAGTGCGCGTTATCTCAAAAGATTCCGGTCGCTCCCAAATATGGATGCGCAGTGGTGGTGAAGGGCAAATGCTTGACTGGAATGCGTACCCGTGGGAGCGACCGGGGCGGCGATCCGCATTGTTCGCGAAGGGGACGATACATCCACTGAGGATGTATCTTCAGGAATAGAGCCTTCGCGAACAAGTTCGCTCCCACAAGGGCACGCGCTTACGGCGTGGAGGCGGAGTTAGCGCATCAATGAATGATCCAGCTCAGCAACCACAGGCCCAGCGCCAGCCAGATGATCCCGAGGATGATCGAGGCGCGCATGAATGCCCGGACAGCCGAGTAAAGCAGCATCAGGCCGATGATCAGTGCGACGATGCTGATCAGTGAAGTGTCCATGCCCAGCGTGCGGGACAGGCCATCGACAAAATTTCCTCCAGCATGGGTAAACCCGTTGAACAACCACGCCAGACCGTCGACGAAGAAGCGAATCACCGCGCCGATGGCCTGCCCGAGCCATTCAAAAAAGCCTTCTACCTGCATATGTACGTCCTGATTGGGGTCGTGAAGAAAATGATCTGTCCGCTTTGGCCGTCGCAAGGCGTGTCAGGTTCCGTGGATCATAAAGGCTCTTTGTGTTGAAACCTGAATTTCTTCTGCGTCTGCGGCAAAAACTCAAGTGGCTGGCAGGCGCGATCATGCTGCTGATCGCCCTGCTTTGGCTGGCGGATCGCCTGTGGCCGTTGCCACTGCCAAAGACGATCTGGCCCGCGTCGTGCTGGCCGAGGACGGCACACCGCTGTGGCGCTTTGCCGATGCCAATGGCGTGTGGCGCTATCCGGTCAGCAACGAGCAGGTTTCGCCTTATTACCTTGAAGCCCTGCTGACTGAACCGCCCCGGGTTTCTCGGAGACCCTTTTGTTTGAGTCATGCCACCTGGGCAGACTCGGTGAGTTGCTGATAATAGATTGCTTCTGCTTCGACCGGTGGAATATGACCGATTGGCTCCAGCAGGCGGCGGTGATTGAACCAGTCCACCCATTTCAGGGTTTCCAGCTCCACCGCCCCCCGTGTGGGCCAAGAGCGTCGATGAATCACTTCAGCCTTGTAAAGACCATTGATGGTCTCAGCCAAAGCATTGTCGTAAGAGTCACCGACACTCCCGACCGATGGCTCAATACCGGCTTCGACAAGACGCTCGGTATAGCGAATGGACACGTACTGCACGCCACGGTCACTGTGGTGAATGAGTCCACCCTGCTTGACTGGGCGACGGGCGTAAAGGGCTTGCTCCAGTGCATCGAGTACAAAATCGGTACGCGCTGAACTGGACACCTTCCAACCGACGATGAATCGGGCAAAGACATCAATGATGAAGGCCACGTAAACAAAACCCTGCCAGGTACTGACGTAGGTAAAGTCCGATACCCATAGGGCGTTCGGGCACTCAGCCACAAACTGACGGTTGACATGATCCTGCGGGCACGGCCTGGCTTGGTCGCTGACCGTCGTCTTGACGGGCTTGCCGCGTACCACGCCTTGCAGGCCCAGCTCTCCCATCAGACGTTGCACCGTACAGCGGGCGACTTGCAGTCCGTCACGCAGCAATTGTCGCCAGACCTTGCGCACGCCATATACCTGGAAGTGCTCATCCCAGACTCGCTGGATGTGCTCACCCAGTTCCTGGTCACGCTGCGCACGCGCTGACTGCTGGCTGGGGTCAGCCTGCTGAGCAGCGTACCGGTAGTACGTCGACGGGGCGATTGGCAACACCTTGCAAATCGGCTCGACCCCGTAAGACTGGCGGTTTTCATCAATAAACGTCTTCATCGTTTGAATGGGCGGTCGAGCTCCGCCTGGGCAAAATAGGCTGAGGCCTTACGCAAGATCTCGTTAGCTTGACGCAACTGACGGTTCTCACGCTCCAAGAGCTTGACTCGCTCACGTTCGACTGTGCTCAGCCCATCACGCTGGCCGCTGTTGCGCTCAGATTGGCGAACCCACAGCCGTAATGTCTCGGGCGTGCAGCCGATCTTGGGGGCAATGGCACTGATGGTGGCCCACTGCGACTCGTACTCAGGAAGGTGTTCGAAAACCATCCTGATGGCCCGCTCACGGACCTCTGGGGAATACTTCGGTAGTTTTTTCATCGCTCCATCCTCTCAAAGGTTGGAGTCTCCGAGAAACCCGGGGCGGTTCAGACCTACGAAGACCGCTGGTTCTACAGCCATCCTGGCGTGAACCCGCTGGCGCTGGTGCGCGCCACCTGGCAAAACCTCAGTGGCGCGCGCGTGGTCTCCGGTGGCAGTACGCTGTCAATGCAGGTGGCGCGGCTACTCGACCCGCACTCGCGAACCTTATCCGGCAAGTTTCGCCAGTTGTGGCGCACCTTGCAGCTTGAGTGGCACCTGTCCAAGGATGAAATCCTCAGCCTGTACCTCAATCGCGCGCCATTTGGCGGCACGTTGCAAGGGGTGGCGGCCGCCAGTTGGGCATATCTGGGCAAATCCCCACACAATCTGACTCGCGCCGAGGCTGCATTGCTCGCGGTGCTGCCACAGGCGCCCAGTCGGCTGCGGCCGGACCGTCATCCACAACGGGCGCAAGGTGCCCGCGACAAGGTCCTAAGGCGTCTCGCCGAGTTTCAGGTATGGCCGCAAGCCAGCGTGGACGAGGCTCTGGAAGAGCCGTTATGGCTGGCACCGCGACAGGAGCCCAGCCTTGCGCCGCTGCTGGCCCGACGCCTTAATCGCCCCAACAGCCCGCCGCTGATCCGCACCACGCTGGATGCCTCACTGCAACGGCGCATGGAAGACCTGCTGATGGGCTGGCGCGCGCGCCTTCCGGAACGGACCTCGGCAGCGATTCTGGTGGTCGAGGCAGAAAACATGGCCGTGCGCGCTTATGTGGGTTCAGTGGACATCAACGACGCCAAACGTTTCGGGCATGTGGACATGGTGACGGCGCTGCGTTCGCCCGGCTCCACCCTCAAGCCATTCCTGTACGGCATGGCATTGGATGCCGGACTGATTCACTCCGAATCACTGATGCAGGACGTACCGCGTCGCTACGGTGACTACCGGCCGGGCAACTTCTCAACCGGTTTCGGCGGACCTGTGGCGGCCAGTTCGGCGCTGTCGATGTCGCTCAACCTGCCTGCCGTGCAGTTACTGGAGGTTTATGGGCCGAAACGCTTCGCCGCCGAACTGCGCAATGGCGGCGTACCGCTGACCCTGCCGCCGCTGGCCGAGCCGAATCTGGCGCTGATTCTGGGAAGTGCGGGCAGTCGGCTGGAGGATTTGGTGACGGGATACAGCGCCTTCGCTCGTGGCGGGCGAAGCGCCGATGTTCGATTGCAACCGCAGGACCGATTGCGCGAACGGCAGATGATGTCGCCAGGGGCCGCGTGGATCATCCGGCGCATCCTCAGCGGCCAGTCGCGTCCGGACATAGACCCGCGCGCCGAGCTGGTGCAGCGCCCGCAACTGGCCTGGAAGACCGGCACCAGCTATGGCTTCCGCGATGCGTGGGCGATTGGTGTGGGGCCGCGTTTTCTGGTCGGTGTATGGATCGGTCGCCCGGACGGCACACCGGTGCCGGGGCAGTTCGGGCTGGCGTCGGCAGCGCCACTGATGCTTCAGGTTCATGATGTGCTGGTCAATCGCGACAGCCAGCGCGGGATCGCTGCGCCGGTGCAACCGGTGCCGCTGAATGTCGGCGTGGCAGCGATCTGCTGGCCGCTGGGGCAACCGATGAGCAAAAGCGACCCGAACTGCCGTCGACAGCGCTTCGCCTGGACACTGGACGGCACCACGCCGCCAACCTTGCAGGCGGCCGATCAACCGCTCGGCCTGGGCTTGCAGGAACGTGTCTGGATCAACGCCAAGGGGTTACGCGTGGCGGCCGGTTGCCCCGACGCTCAAGCGCAGGACATCGCGCTTTGGCCTGCCCCTCTGGAACCCTGGCTGCCCAGGGCCGAACGACGCGAAGCCCGCCTGCCACCCGCCGACCCGGACTGTCCACCACAGAACCTCAACCAGGCACCGCCGCTTAGCATCGTCGGCGTGCGCGAAGGCGACAACCTGCGCCTGCCAGCGAGCAGCCGTCAGGCGCTGCGCCTGAGACTCTCGGCCCTGGGCGGCAGCGGACATCGCTGGTGGTTCATTGACGGCGTGCCACTGGCGGACACCGACACCCGGCAAGACTTCACCCCGACCCTTAGCAAACCGGGCCGTTATCAATTAAGCGTGCTGGACGAAAGCGGCCAGACCGCGAGGGTTGAATTCAGCGTGGTGGAGTGAAGGTTACGAAAACGCTGTGGTCACTGAACCTGAAAGATTTTCGGCTCGGGGAACAGGTTGTTGAGCGTTTCCAGCAAACGAACGTGGTAGATGGGTTTGCGGAACAGGTCCAGCACGTGCAGGCGCAACAGATCGCTGACGTCGTCCATGTCGGCGTGCCCAGAGGTCACGATGACAGGCAGGTGTTGACGCGACGTGTGCTCGCGCAGGTGGCGGATCAACTGGATACCGCTTTCCTCCGGCATCCGCAGATCGGTAATCACCAGCGCGATGTCCGGATGGGCTGTCAGCTGGTGCAGGGCCATTTTCACGGACGACGCCGTGAAACAGCAGAACCCCTCGCCTTCGAGCAGTTCTGCAAGCTCCTCGTTCGCGTCCTCTTCGTCATCAACCAACAGCAGCTGTTGGCGGGTAGGATGGACAGCCATTTTGACACCTTTAAACGTGAATAAATGCGATCAGGATATCCAGATTACTCCTGTTGAAAAAGGCTATCTACTGACATATCTCCATCTGTGCTCAACTCACAACGCATTCTGAATAGTTGTAAACATTGCAGTGATCCTGCCGCTTATCGTGGGAACAAAAGCAACGATAGCCACTGCAACCATCGCTGCGATCAAGGCGTACTCTATACCCGAAGCGGCTTCACGGTCTTTGATAAAGGATTTAACCCGGATATAGGTACCTACGTATAGCCGTGTAAGGGACATCTCATTTCTCCTTGTGCCTTCTAGGCGCGAACATGCGTGTCACATGCGAAACTGTCTGCCTGCACAGCATTGTCTCCAATCCGTAAACCCACAATCTCAACAAAGCATTAACCGGAAAGTTATAAGACTGGCCATCCCCTGCGTCTGGCGTGGTCAAACGCTATGTTGTTCACGCAACAGCATTTTTATACCAAAGCACAATGGCATTCTGAGTGCCATGAGCTAACGTCACATAACGGACGGGAACGTCGTCCGCCGCGCCACATTGCGAAGTTGTCGCACCGGTTTGAAGTTGTCCTGCAATGACAAAGGGAACGTTGCCATGAGCAGTCGCATTACCACGGTGCTTGCTGTCCTGTTTTTGCTGGGAGCGTTGATTGCCGGTTATCTGGGAATCGCCGTCAGCAAACCGGCCGAGGCACCTGCAGTTGTCACGCCGCCCACGGTGCCTGACGCCACCGAAATATCGACCCAGACGCCCCCGACTCCGCCCGTCGAGGATGCGCTGCGCCACAACGTAGTGGTTTTGGCCCGGGACGTACCGGCCTATACCCCCATCACGGCTGAAGACCTGACCGTAGAGCGCCTCAAGGTCGCGCCGCCTGGAAGTTTCGAGCACATCGACAAACTGGTGGGCCGCAGCACTTGGCGAACACTGACGGCCGGAACCTGGCTTAGCGAGAACAGTTTTGAAGCAGGCGGCACACTGGCGCGGATGATTCGCCCTCATGAACGAGCGCTGGCGTTGCAGGTTGACGAGGTGATTGGCGCATCCGGGCAGCTCAGCCCAGGCGACTATGTGGATGTGCTGCTTTACCTGCCCGAGGACACCAGCAACCTGAATCGCTCTAGCCAGGTTGTCGTACCCGCCCTGCGAGTTCTCGGGGTTGGCGGGCTGCTCGGCCCGGATCGCAACGGCAAGCCGGTGCAGGACATCAACGCTGACGAACGCCTTAAACAGGAACAGCTGCGGATCAACGCGCGAACCGTCACCGTCGCGGTACCGGAAGCGTTGCTGGCACGGCTGATGCTTGCGTCGCAAACCGGTGTCCTGCGTCTGGCCGTGCGCAGCGCCGACGAGGGCAACCTTCAGAATTACTGGGCGAGCGAAGCCGGTAGCCGTGATGCCGCCGAACGACTGGACTCTGCCAACCGCCAACTGGTCAGCTTCAGACAATTGAGCCTGGGCCCGGCCAACTCGCCGACACAGGGCGCAGCCACTCGCACGCCTCGCGCAGTCGAGGTCATACGCGGTAACCAGATCACGCAACAAACTCCCTGATTGAGCAAGGATTGCATTTGATGAGCTGTTGTTCCGTGCCAGTAACAAAACCCCGGCTGCTGGCGTTAGCCTTCGCGGCGCTGTCTGCACAATCAGCCTGGGCCGCTTCCGGCAGTTGTGCAGGACTTGCTGCAATGCCAGCGGCGGTGGAAATCGATCAGGGCATTCAGCAGGAAGTGCGCTCACCTGTGGCCATCACCCGCATTGCCGTCGGCGCCCCGAAAATTGCCGATGTGCATGTCAACGGTACGGATGGTTTTCTGTTGACGGGCGTTGCGCAGGGCACGACCAGCCTGATGGTCTGGACCGCCTGCGCCACCGCCCCGCGCCAGAGCATGGTATTCGTACGCGGCCGGGCCACGGCATCGATGATAGAGAGCGTCACTGCGCCATCTGCTGATGCGGAGTTACCCAGCCAGGTGCAGACCGACATCCGCTTTATCGAAGTCAGCCGCACCAAACTCAAGGAGGCCAGTACCTCGATATTCGGCAAGGGCTCGAACAACTTTCTGTTCGGCGCGCCTGGCACGGTTCCCGGCGTAAACGTCACCCCCGGTACGGTGAGTGGCACAAGGCCGAGCATTCCGCTGAACAACAGCAATTTCAATATTGTCTGGGGCGGCGGCAGCAGCAAAGTGCTGGCCATGCTCAACGCCATGGAAAACAGCGGCTACGCCTACACCCTGGCCCGCCCCAGCCTTGTTGCGCTCAATGGGCAAAGTGCAAGCTTTCTGGCAGGGGGCGAGTTCCCGGTGCCTGTGCCCAATGGCGAGGGCAATGGTATTTCCATCGAGTACAAGGAGTTTGGCGTACGCCTGACCCTGACGCCGACAGTAGTGGGCCGTGACCGAATCCTGCTAAAAGTTGCCCCCGAAGTCAGCGAACTGGATTTCTCTGCCGGTATCACCATCGCCGGCACAAACGTGCCGGCGCTTAACATACGGCGTACCGACACCAGTATCGCGCTTGCCGACGGAGAAAGCTTTGTGGTCAGTGGGCTGATCAGCTCCAGTAACGTCGGCTCCGTAGGCAAGTTTCCCGGCTTGGGTGACATTCCCATTCTCGGCGCGTTTTTCCGCAATTCGCAAATCCAGCGCGATGAACGCGAACTGCTGATGATCGTCACCCCGCACCTGGTTCAACCGCTGGCCGCCAACGCGCAATTGCCCTCGCTGCCGGGTGAGGGGCTGCGCACCTACGATCCAAGCTTTCCGCGCCTGTATTTTCTGGAAAACGGCGACTTTGACCGTCGCGACGGGTTATCCAAATGAGCCAGAGCCTGAGCCAGACCTTCCTGGCAATCACCCGTAACAACACTGATCTGGAATGGCTGCAAAGTGCCTTGGGCTCACTGGGCCAAGTGGTCAGCGCAGGCACCGGCAGCCTCGACGATCTGCTCGCGCTGGTGGACGTGACCTTTGCCAGTGTGGTGTTCGTCGGGCTGGACCGTGAGCATCTGATGACCCAGAGCGCCCTGATCGAGAGCGCGCTGGAAGCCAAGCCGATGCTGGCCATCGTCGCGCTTGGCGATGGTATGGATAACCAGCTGGTGCTCAACGCCATGCGTGCCGGGGCGCGGGATTTCGTCGCTTACGGCTCTCGTTCGAGTGAGGTCGCCGGCCTGGTCAGACGCTTGAGCAAGCGCTTGCCTGCCGTGACGCCCAACCCGAACATGAGCGGCCTGTCAGTGCTGTATGGCGCGCAAGGCGATGACGACGGAGCCTTGATCGCGACGCACCTGGCGATGGTGGTGCACAAGACCGGGCAACGCACGCTGCTGCTGGACCTCGGCCTGCCGCGCGGCGACAGCCTGCTGATGCTCGGCCTTGAATCCACATTCAGCTTTGGCGATGCCCTGCGCCACTTGCGCAGGCTCGATGCAACGCTGATCGACAGTGCGTTCACCACCAGTGAAAGCGGTCTGCGCATTCTGGCGTACAGCGAAGCCGACGATCATCTGGAGCAGTCCAGCGCAGCGGAGCTTTATATGCTGCTCAGCGCCCTGCGCCAGCATTTTCAACATGTGGTCGTGAACCTCGTGGGCCAGCCGGACAGCGAGGCACTGCGCTCGCTGGTCAGCCATTGCGATCAGTTGCTGTGGTACGCCGACCAGAGCGTACTGGGCTGTCGACGCAACCTGACGGTGCTTAATAACTGGCGTGAGAAAGGCATGAGAATGCAACACGCCAGCCTGCTGATTGATCGCTATCAGCGCTCGGTCGCACCCAATTCGGAAACCGTGGCCAAGACCTTCGGCCTGCCGGTGCAGGCCGTATTGCCGCTGGCACCAGAGCTGCGCCTCAACGCCAAAAACCAGGGAGTGACGCTGTTCGAGCTGGCCTCACGCGACGCGTTGTGTTCCGGGCTGCGTCGGCTTGGCGAGCATCTGGCACGCAATGCCGAGGCTCACGATAAACCCGATCAGGGCTGGCTCGCTCGACTGTGGGGGAACAGGTAATGGCGGAAAAACTGTTTGGCGTCTCGTCCCGTGGCAGCGGGCAAGCCGATGACGGCCAAGGCCTGAAACTGGTGTTGCACCGTTACATCATCGACGGCATCGAAGAAAGCGGCAAAAACCTGCTCGAAGGCTCACGACCGGCACTGGCGCAATTTGTCATCGACAAGGTGGCCGAATACGTTGCGCGACTGCGGCTGGCTATTTCGCGCTATGAAATGGAGCGACTGGCCGAAGAGCTGGTCGATGAGCTGACCGGTTTCGGCCCGCTTGAAGTGTTGCTGCGCGACACGTCGGTCACGGAAATTCTGGTCAACGGGCCGGGCAAGGTATTTGTCGAACGTGATGGCGTGCTGCACCACACCGACCTGCGCTTTATCGACTCGCACCACGTCGAGCGCGTGATGCAGCGCATCCTCGCGCCACTCGGGCGGCGCCTGGATGAATCTTCGCCTATGGTCGATGCGCGTCTGCCCGACGGCAGCCGGGTCAATGCCATCATCCCGCCGATTGCGCTGGATGGCCCTTGCCTGTCGATCCGGAAATTTCGCAAGGACATGCTCAAGAGCGCAGATCTGGTGGCCATGCAAACCATCGATCAGTCCATTTTCGAATTTTTTCAGGAAGCGGTCGGCAAACGCTGCAACATCCTCGTCAGCGGCGGTACCGGCACAGGCAAGACCACCATGCTCAACGTGCTGAGCCAGTTGATCGACAGCAACCAGCGCCTGGTCACTATCGAGGACGTTGCCGAGCTGCAGCTCAGCCACCCGCACGTGGTGCGTCTGGAAACCCGCCCGCCCAATGCCGAGGGGCATGGCGAGGTGCGCGCCAGCGACCTGATTCGCAACTCGCTGCGGATGCGCCCGGACCGCATCATCCTCGGCGAGATCCGTGGTGTCGAAGTGCTCGATGTATTGACGGCGATGAACACCGGCCACGACGGTTCCATGAGTACCGTTCACGCCAACAATGCTCAGGATGCTCTGCTGCGTCTGGAAACGCTGGTTGGCCTGACCGGGCGACTGATACCGGAAAAAACCCTGCGCCAGATGGTCTGCGCGGCGCTGGATGTGATTATCCAGCTGGCGCGCCTGCCTGATGGCCGACGCTGTGTCAGCGAAGTGGTGGAGGTAGTCGGCATACGCGATGACATCTATGTCACCAATACATTGTTCCGCCTTGATCGCCGCACCGGGGTCGGCTTCATGCGCGAAGCTGCACACGCCGCAGGCGACAAGCTGCGGCCAGGCTACTGACGTGCTCAGGGAGGCGGCGCAATGAATGCATCACTGGTACTCGGCCTGATCTCCTTGCTGCTGCTGACTGCGTCCATTCGCATGTTCTACCTCGCGCTCAATCAGGGCGCCAGTGAACGGGTCAGGCAGCGTCTGACCGCCGGACAGGTTCAGCCTGTGGTTGAAAAGGCTGGATGGACCTACCTGGATCGGGCCTTTTTGCGTGCAGGGTTGGGTCGACCGACCGAGCGCATGGGCCTGGCTTTGTCGCTCTATGCCTTGTTGATTCTGATCGGCTACGGACTGGGCGGCGGCATCGGCGCGGTCAGCGCGCTGCTGGCGGTGCCGCTGACCCTGCGCCTGTTTGTGTCGTGGCGCTATGAGGTGCGTGTGCGCCGCATGATCCAGCAATTGCCGCAACTGCTCGACCATACCGTACGCAGCCTCAAATCAGGCAGAACCCTCGCCGACGCGGTGCTGCACGGCATCGAAGCAACGGATCAGCCACTCAAGGACGGCATGAGCCGTATCGAGCGGAACGTGCAACTGGGCGTCAGCCTGCCGGATGCCGCGAGGGATTTCGCCGAGCTGTATGAACGCGACGAGTTTCATCTGTTTGCCCTTGGCTTGCGGGTCAATCATCGATATGGCGGCAATGCCAGCGAGCTGATGGAAAACCTGATCAAGCTGATTCGTGACCGGGAACAGGCCGGTCGCCAATTGCGCGCAATGACCGGTGAAACCCGCATGACAGCGCTAGTGCTGGCGCTGCTGCCAGTCGGCATGGCCGGCTACTTTCTGACCGTGAACCCCAGCTATATGTTGCATATGTGGAACGATGACAGCGGGAAGATCATGTTGAGCATGGCCTTCGTCCTGCAGGCAACAGGGTGTGTGGTGCTGTGGCGCATGTTGAGGAGCATTTAGATGGAACTGTTACTCGCTGCCGTGATGCTCGCCGCTGCCGCATTTCTGCTGCTGTCCGGCATGGCTCGGCAACGCCGTAACGAACGCTTGGTGGCAAGACGATTGAGGGGCCAGGTGATTCGCGAAAGCCGCATCGGCAGCCTGTTGCGGTTGCTCGGCGATACCCGCATTGGCCAGCGCAGCATCAGCCTGGACTCGGAAACCCAGATGTTGCTCAATCGAATCGGCTGGCGGCGCGCCAGCAAACGCTCATTGTTTGCCGCATGCCAGGTCGGCGTTCCGGTCGGCCTGATGGTCGTGGTCATTGTGGCCCAACTGCTGCTTTTCAAAGGCGTCGAGCAGCCGCTCATAGCGCCGGTATTTGCCTTGGGAATCGGTTATCTGCTGCCCAAACGAATTCTCGCGGCCGTCGCTCAGCGCCGCCAGAAACAGGTGGTGGTGGAAATTTCTACGTTTATCCCGTTGCTGCGCATCCTGTTCGAGTCCGGCATGGCCGTCGAGCAGGCGCTACGCGTGCTGAGTCTTGAAGGTAAAGACTTGCTGCCGGTGCTCTCCGAGGAAATTCGTGTGGTGCTGGTGCGGGTCGACTCCGGCCTGGAACTGGGCGAAGAACTGCGAAAAACCGCGGCCTTGCTGGCCGTCGACGAATTGAGTGACACATGTGTGATCCTCAATCAGTTGATTCATCAGGGCGGCGGCGCATTGAAGTCTCTGCTCACGCTCAAGCAACTGATTGACGACCGACGCCTGACCCGCCTGCAGGAATATATTTCCAAACTGTCGGCAAAGATGTCGGTGGTCATGATGGTGTTTCTGTTTCCAGCCCTGCTGATCGTGTTGGCGGGCCCTGGATTTATCGCCATAAGTCGCGCACTGGGCAGTTGAATCCAGTGTTACCCGTGCACGAAAGGACGCATTGCAATGAAACCAGTGATCGCACTACTCGGGCTGCTGTTGCTGAACGGATGTACCAGTGATGGCAGCGCGCTCTGGACACAAGCCACGGCTCAGTCCGGCCAATGCCCCAAACTGACATCGGATCAGGAGTTCTCCCTGAATCTGGCTCAGAGCATGGCAGATGAGGGACGCTTGCATGCCAGCCTCGCCAATCTGGAAAGCCTGCCGGACAGCCTGGGCGAGGTTCGCCTGCGCAAGGCACGGGTATTGCGGCTGTTGGGCAGCAACGAAGCCGAGCCGCTGTATCGCAGCCTGCTGGGCACCTGTCGGGCAGCCGAGGGTGAGCATGGGCTGGGACAACTGGCTGCGGCGCGTGGCGACAATGCGCTGGCTCAGCAACATCTGCTCATGGCCAGCAAACTGCAACCGACTGACGAAAAAATCCGCAACGACCTGGGGGTTGTCTATCTCAATCAGTTGAAACTGGAACAGGCGCGCTTCCAGTTCCTCACCGCCATGGAGCTCAAACAGTCCGATCCGCTGGCGGCAATCAATCTGGCCACCTTGCTGATCTACCAGAACAAATGGAAGCAAGCAGCCGAACTGGCCTCTCGAGCCGGACTGACGCCCGAGCAGATCACCGAGGCTCAGGCGCGTGCCGAAAAAATCGGAAAAACCCGCGCCACGCCACTCGCGTCCGCCAGTACAACAGGAGCACAACCATGAAAGGCGCACTCGTCGGCAGCATTTTCACCCTTTTTATCGTCAGCAGCGCCTGGGCTGCGAGCGACGAGCAATCACCTTACGCGCAGAAACAGACTGAAACCTGGCTGCAACTGCAAGCCAGCGGCAAGGCTGCATCGCCGACGCTACAAATCAATACCGCCGCCGAGCGTGACCTGAGCCTGCAACGCTGGCTGGAAACCTATAAGTACAAAATCCCCGAGTACTACGAACAGGAGGCTAGCGGCAAGTTTTCAGCGGGTAGCAAGTAGCCTCGCGGGGTGGTTCTGTCACCTGAATGACACTGCACCTTACAAACCTCCTGTCAGCAGGCCGCGAAACACTCCGCTATCATGCGCGGACTTTCGAGATTCGAGACTGCCATGCGCCGTTTGTTATACCTGATGTTATTGATCCTGGCCCTGCCCGCCTTCGGTGCCGGTCTACTGGACAGCCGCCCATCGTCAACCCTGGGCGGCGGCTCGCTGGATAACAGCAAGGACTTCCTACCCGTGCGGCAGGCTTTTCAGTTGAGCCTGATCGAAACCACGCCAGAATCGATCAAGCTAAGGCTGGTCGCCACCGATGGCTATTATCTGTATCGCCATCGTTTCCAGTTTCGCACCGAGCCTGCTGATATAGGCCTGGGTGAAGCACAACTGCCCAAGGGCGAACAGAAACACGACGAATACTTTGGCGATGTCGAGGTCTATCACGGCATTCTCGACATCGACCTGCCACGCAAACCCGGTGAACAACGCCCCTTCAGGCTCGCTGTCACCTATCAGGGCTGCGCCGACAAGGGCCTGTGCTACCCGCCTGAAACCGAGCGTTTGAACATTGGCGATGTGGCCACCAGCCCTGCCGTCTCGGCATCCGCCACTACAGCAGCCACCTCAGCCGCCTGGAGCTGGAAAGAACTGGCGCTGTTTTTCCTCGCAGGCGTAGGTCTGACCTTTACCCCCTGTGTACTGCCGATGCTGCCGATTCTGTCCGGCGTGGTGCTGCGCGGCAAGGTTGGCGGCCTGCGCGGCCTGAGCCTGTCACTGGCTTACGTACTGCCGATGGCGGCCTGTTTTGCCTTGCTTGGCGCGCTGATGGGTATGTTTGGCGCGAGCCTGAACCTGCAGGCACGCCTGCAATCGGCCTGGGTTCTGGTGCCGTTTTCAGCGTTTTTCGTGATCTTTGCCATCGCCATGTTTGGCGCTTTCGAACTGCGTCTGCCGCAGTCGATCAGTTCTCGTCTGGACCGTATCGCCGGCAAGACCGAAGGCGGATCACTATGGGGCGCAGCCGTGCTGGGCGTGGTTTCCAGCCTGCTGGTCTCCCCCTGTGTTTCCGCCCCTCTGGCCGGTGCGCTGCTGTATATCAGCGCCAGCGGCGACGCCGTTGGTGGCGGGCTGAAACTATTTGCGCTGGGCCTGGGCATGGGCGCGCCATTGCTGTTGATAGCCACCGGTGGTGCTGCATGGCTGCCGAAAAGCGGGCCTTGGCTGGTCACGGTGAAAAATGCAATCGGTGTACTGCTGCTGGCGCTGGCCATCGGTTTGCTGAGCCGCGTTTTGCCGGGCCAGATCACCTTGTTGCTGGTCGGCCTGCTGTCTGCGGGTGTTGCGCTGTTTCTCGGCGCACTGGAGTTCACTGAAAAGACCACTCGGCAAAAGCTCGCTCAACTGCTCGGTCTGGCGCTGTTGGTTTATGCGCTGGCCAGCTGGTATGGCGCGCTGTCCGGACAAACCGACCCGCTGCGTCCGCTGGGGCGCGAATACGCCACGGCAAACAACCCAACAGTCACATCAAGCTCGAACCAGTGGCAAAACATCACCACCTCAGCCGAACTGGACCGCGTGATGCAGGAAGCGCGAAACGCAGGCAAACCGCTGTTGCTCGACTGGTACGCTGACTGGTGCATCAGTTGCAAGGTCATCGAGCACGAAGTTCTGCCCGATCCTGGGGTCGTTGCCGGATTATCGGGTTACAGCCTGGTTCGCTTCGACATGACAGACAGCAATGCAGAGCAACGCGCCCTGCTCGACCGCTACAAGCTGTTCGGTCCTCCCGCGCTGCTGTTTTTCGCTAAAAACGGCGAAGAGCTGCAAAATGTGCGAGTCGTCGGCGAAATCGACGCCGCAGGCCTGATTGAACGCTTGAACAGGGCAAATGACCAAAACTAAACGGTGAGTCACAAACTTTGCGCGAATATCGCTCATCGTGCTGGCTACTGTTGTTAACTGGACAGTCCACTGCCCTTCCGGCATAGTCGCCGGGCGTAAACCGCTCGCAGACAATAAAAGGAACACGCAATGGCGACTATCCTGGTCCTTCACGGGCCCAACCTGAACCTGCTGGGCACTCGGGAACCCGGGGTCTACGGCACCATCACCCTGCCCCAGATCAATCAGGACCTGGAGCAACGCGCGCGCGATGCCGGTCACCACCTGATGTATCTGCAAAGCAATGCCGAGTATGAACTGATCGACCGTATTCACGCCGCGCGCGGTGAGGGTGTGGACTTTATTTTGATCAATCCGGCTGCTTTTACGCACACAAGCGTTGCAATACGTGACGCGCTGATGGGAGTGAGCATCCCATTCATCGAAGTGCATTTATCAAACGTGCACAAACGCGAACCTTTCCGCCATCACTCCTACTTTTCAGATGTCGCTGTAGGAGTGATCTGCGGCCTGGGAGCCAGCGGATACCGCCTGGCCCTGGAAGCCGCCCTGGAACAACTGGCCGCCAGTGCCAAGCCATGACGAGTCCAGCCTGACGCTGACCACATCGCTTGAAACGGCCGACAAATTGCCCTTACAGAACCTTGGGAGTTGATTAATGGATATTCGCAAAGTCAAGAAGCTGATCGAATTGCTGGAAGAGTCCGGCATCGACGAGCTGGAAATTCGTGAAGGCGAAGAATCCGTACGGATCAGCCGTCACAGCAAGACTCCAGCGCAGCCTTACTACGCGCCAGCCCCGGTTGCTGCGCCTGTCGCCGCACCGGCTCCAGCAGCCGCTCCGGCCGCAGCAGAAGCACCATCGGCTCCGAAACTGAACGGCTTTGTGGTCAAGTCGCCAATGGTCGGTACGTTCTACCGCACCCCGGCACCTACTTCGCCTGCATTCGTCGAAGTGGGTCAGACCGTCAAGAAAGGCGACACCATCTGCATCGTTGAAGCGATGAAAATGATGAACCACATCCAGGCAGAAGCCAGCGGCGTGATCGAATCCATCCTGGTAGAAAACGGTCAGCCGGTTGAGTTTGACCAGCCGCTGTTCACAATCGTTTGACCCGGGGAGAGCCTGCGATGTTGGAAAAAGTTCTAATCGCCAACCGCGGCGAAATTGCCTTGCGCATCTTGCGTGCCTGTAAAGAACTGGGCATCAAGACCGTCGCTGTACACTCCACGGCAGATCGCGAGTTGATGCACCTGGGCCTGGCAGACGAAACCGTCTGCATTGGTCCGGCACCGGCCAATCTGTCCTACCTGAACATTCCGGCGATCATCTCGGCTGCCGAAGTGACCGGTGCCACGGCGATCCACCCTGGCTACGGCTTCCTCGCTGAAAACGCCGATTTCGCCGAACAGGTCGAAAAATCGGGTTTTGCCTTCATCGGCCCGAAAGCAGACACCATCCGCCTGATGGGCGACAAGGTTTCTGCCAAGGACGCCATGAAGCTGGCCAACGTGCCAACCGTTCCGGGCTCCGACGGCCCGCTGCCGGAAGACGAAGCAACCGCTCTGCGCATTGGTCGTGAAGTGGGTTACCCGGTGATCATCAAGGCCGCCGGTGGCGGTGGTGGTCGCGGCATGCGTGTGGTTCATCGCGAAGAAGACCTGATCGAAGCCGCCTCCCAGACCCGCGCCGAAGCTGCGGCCTGGTTCAGCAACCCGATGGTCTACCTGGAAAAATACCTGACTAACCCGCGTCACGTGGAAGTCCAGGTCATTTCCGACGGCCAGGGCCAGGCGATTCATCTGGGCGACCGCGACTGCTCGCTGCAGCGCCGTCACCAGAAGGTTCTGGAAGAAGCACCGGCACCGTTCATCGACGAACAGGCGCGTGCGGATGTTCTGGCTGCCTGCGTCAAGGCGTGTATCGATATCGGCTATCGCGGCGCGGGTACTTTCGAGTTCCTGTACGAGAACGGTCGTTTCTACTTCATCGAGATGAACACCCGTGTTCAGGTGGAGCACCCGGTATCCGAAATGGTCACCGGTATCGACATCGTCAAGGAGATGCTCAGCATCGCCGCCGGCAACAAACTGTCGTACACCCAGGATGACGTGGTCATCAAAGGGCATGCGCTGGAATGCCGGATCAACGCCGAAGACCCGAAAACCTTCGTTCCAAGCCCAGGTCTGGTCAAGCACTTCCACGCACCGGGCGGCAACGGTGTGCGGGTCGATTCGCACCTGTACAGCGGCTACAAGGTTCCGTCCAACTACGACTCGCTGATCGGCAAAGTGATCACCTGGGGCGCGACCCGCGAAGAAGCCATGGCACGCATGCGCAATGCCCTGGACGAAATCGTGGTCGACGGAATCAAGACCAATATCCCGCTGCACCGTGATCTGACCCGTGATGAAGGCTTCTGCGAAGGCGGAGTCAACATCCACTACCTGGAGCACAAACTGGCCAATCAATAAGCCAGTGTGTTTCAGAACGACAAAGCCGCAGCGATGCGGCTTTGTTGTTTGCAGCGCATAGCAGTAAACTTGCCCGCTTCCTGCGGCCGTGCCGGCCGTGCAAGCCGCACTTAATTTCCGAATCGAAGGTAATCCGCCATGCCTTGGCTGCAAGTCCGTCTCGCCATCAGCCCAGAACAAGCCGAAACCTACGAAGACGCCCTTCTTGAAGTCGGCGCCGTGTCCGTGACATTCATGGACGCCGAAGACCAGCCGATTTTCGAGCCTGAACTCAACACCACGCCGCTATGGACACACACCCATTTGCTGGCGCTGTTCGAAGCCGACACCAATGCCGAAATGGCCTTGGCACACCTGAGCCTGCTGACCGGCGAAGAACTGCCCGAGCACAGCGCCGAAGTCATCGAAGATCAGGACTGGGAGCGCAGCTGGATGGATAACTTCCAGCCAATGTGTTTCGGCAAGCGCCTGTGGATCGTGCCAAGCTGGCATGCTGCACCGCAACCGGATGCCGTGAACCTGCTGCTTGATCCTGGCCTGGCATTCGGCACCGGCACCCATCCGACCACCGCACTGTGCCTTGAATGGCTGGACGGCCAGGACCTCAAAGGCTGCAACGTGCTGGATTTCGGTTGCGGCTCGGGCATTCTGGCCATCGCCGCTCTGCTGCTGGGTGCCGAACAGGCCGTGGGCACTGACATCGACGTGCAGGCACTGGAAGCCTCTCGTGACAATGCCGTACGCAATAACATCGCTGCCGAGCGCTTCCCGCTGTACCTGCCCGAGGACTTGCCACATCAGCAAGCCGATGTGCTGGTCGCCAACATTCTGGCTGGCCCGCTGGTTTCCCTGGCACCGCAACTGGCATCGCTGGTCAGGACCGGCGGTCGCCTGGCGCTGTCAGGCATCCTGGCCGAACAGGGTGAGGAAGTCGCTGCGGCCTATGCTGACAGCTTTGATCTGGACCCGATCGCAAACCGAGATGGCTGGGTACGCATCACGGGACGCCGCCGTTAACCGCCGCTTCAACCGGACAGCCGCATGACCGACAGTTTTGTCACCCAGTGCCCGCACTGCCAGACCAGTTTCAGAGTCAGCCACGCTCAACTGAGCGTGGCCCGCGGCGTGGTGCGATGTGGCGCCTGCCTGCAGGTTTTCAACGCAGCCCGGCAGTTGCTGGAGCAGCGCGCCATAGTCGACTCCGAAAAGGAGGCCCTGAGCGCCGCACCGGTGGTCATAGCGCCGCCCCAACCAGAGCCTGCGTCGACGCCTGAACCCGAATTGAAGCCTGAACCGGAAAAGGCCCATGAAGACGATGACCCCTGGCAGGTCAGCGAGCTGGATCTGGACAATCTGAACCTGGACGAAGAACTGGCTCGCCTCGAACAGCGCGAGACCCGACGACCCGACACCTTCGCCCGCCCGGCCAGCGACAACGGCACTGACGATGAGAACCTGACGGCGAAGCGTGACAATCGCCAGACCGACGAGGCTGCCTGGGTCGGCACGCTGCACAACGACGATGTCGAACGTCTGCCCGAGCTGCACGCCGAGGTCATCCCCGCCCCGGATCCGCCCGAAGACCCGGAGGCTTTGCCCGACGACAAAAGGACCGAGCCCTCGCTGTCACTGGACAAGCACCTGGACGATGACGAACCCGTCGTGCTTGTTACCACACCGCGCAAGGCCCTGCCTGCCGAAAAAGTGCAACGCTGGTCAGCCGTGGATGACGACGAAGATCATGACGACGACGAACCAGAACCTGAACCACGTGGCAGACGCAGCCGTAACGAACCTGCAGTGCGCGAGCAGGCACTGCTTGACCTGACTGACGACCCTTTGCAACTGGACTGGCAGCCGCCCAAACCGCGCTGGGGCCGACGCTTTGCGTGGGGCCTGTTGATCGTACTGGCTTTGGCGGGTCTGGTAGGTCAATACGTCTGGTACCATTTCGATCAACTGGCGCGCCAGGATCAGTATCGCCCGTGGTTCCAGCAGATTTGCCCGCAAATTGGCTGCAAGGTGCCGACCAAGGTGGACATATCCCAGCTCAAGAGCAGCAACCTGGTGGTACGCAGCCATCCTGAGTTTCAGGGGGCTCTGGTGGTAGACGCGATCATCTACAACCGTGCCTCGTTTTCCCAGCCGTTCCCGCTGCTGGAGCTGCGTTTTTCCGATACCGGCGGTCAGTTGATTGCCAGTCGTCGGTTCAAGCCCGGTGAATACCTGAGCGGCGAAATGGCCGGCAAGGAAGAGATGCCACCGCAAACGCCGATCCATATCGCGCTGGATATCCTTGATCCAGGCGCCAAGGCCGTGAATTACAGCCTGAACTTCCGTTCGCCGGAATGACAGGCCTACTGCCATAACGTCGGCTTTACTTGATCCAATACAGGCTCGTTAGGCCAGGGAACGCTGCATGATCGCAGAATTTACAGCGCCAGATGCCGTGTAATCGTTCTCTGCAAGCGCTACAACCAGCTGTTCAGATTTTATCCAATTCAGCCTTTATCCAGTCATCGAGAGCGGGTATCATGCCAACCCTTTTTCAAACTCTCGGTTCGATCTGACGGTGGCGCAAGCGGCTGGCGGGACGGGCCGTTGCAGACCGGGTGAAACGGTTTTTTACACGGCCTGCGGATGATTTGGCCTCCACAACAGGTAAGGCTATGTCGGCAGTACGCATCGGCCCATATACAGTGCAAAACGGCTTGGTCCTAGCCCCGATGGCGGGCGTCACCGACCAGCCTTTCCGTCAGCTGTGCCGACAACTCGGTGCCGGCCTGGTGGTTTCGGAGATGGTCACCAGTGACATGAGCCTGTGGAACAGCCGCAAATCGCGTCTGCGCATGATCCACGAAGGTGATCCCGAGCCGCGCTCGGTACAGATCGCCGGCGGTGATCCGCAGATGCTGGCAGACGCAGCACGTGCCAATGTCGAACTGGGTGCCCAGATCATCGACATCAACATGGGTTGCCCGGCCAAGAAGGTCTGTAACAAGGCAGCAGGTTCGGCGCTGTTGAAAGACGAGCAACTGGTGAACGACATCCTGCAAGCCGTCGTGGCTGCGGTCGATGTGCCGGTTACGCTGAAGATCCGCACCGGATGGGATCGCGACAACCGGAACGGCCTGACAGTGGCGAAAATCGCCGAGCAGGCCGGTATTCAGGCACTGGCGGTACACGGGCGAACCCGTGCCGACCTTTACACCGGCGAAGCCGAGTACGACACCATTGCCATGATCAAACAGGCAGTGTCGATACCGGTGTTTGCCAACGGCGACATCGATTCACCCGAAAAAGCCCGGCGCGTGCTACAGGCCACCGGCGCAGACGGGTTACTGATTGGCAGGGCCGCCCAAGGGCGTCCCTGGATTTTTCGCGAGATAGAACACTTCCTGCGTACCGGAGAAAAACTCCCGGCTCCGCAGTCGAGTGAAGTGGAACGTATTCTGCTTGAGCATCTGGCAGCGCTCCACGTTTTCTATGGAGATGTGATGGGCGTGCGTATTGCACGCAAACACGTCAGTTGGTATCTCGCAACCCTGCCGGGCGCCAGAGAGTTTCGCGCCCACTTCAATCGTTTGGAAGATACGGAAGCACAGTGCGCCAACGTCCGGGAGTTCTTCAGCCAAGGCTGCAAGGGCCCGGATAACGAGAATGATAAAGAGGTGGCCGCATGACGATGATGACCGAGACTTTAGTGAGTGGAACAACACCCGTGAGCGACAACGTCAATTTGAAACAGCACCTCAACACGCCGAGCGAAGAGGGTCAGACCCTGCGCGGAAGTGTCGAGAAGGCGCTGCACAATTATTTCGCCCACCTCGAAGGCGCATCCGTCACTGACGTCTACAACCTGGTGTTGTCGGAAGTCGAGGCTCCGCTTCTGGAAAGCGTGATGAACTACGTCAAGGGCAACCAGACGAAGGCTTCCGAGCTGCTGGGACTGAACCGCGGCACGCTGCGCAAGAAACTCAAACAGTACGATCTGCTTTAAAGCATTCAAAACAGAAAAGGCGACCTTGCACCGCGGTCGCTTTTTTTTGCTGACTTCTTTTGCTTTTGATGGAAATCGAGATGACCGACCAGACTACCCGCCTGCCTATCCGTCGCGCCCTGATCAGCGTATCCGACAAGACAGGAATCCTTGAGTTTGCCCGCGAGCTTGAAGCGCTGGGCGTCGAGATTCTTTCCACTGGCGGTACATTCAAACTGCTCAAGGACAACGGTGTCGCGGCAGTCGAAGTGGCTGACTATACCGGCTTCGCTGAAATGATGGATGGCCGGGTCAAGACTCTGCACCCCATGATCCACGGCGGCATTCTGGGTCGTCGCGGCATCGACGACGCCATCATGACCGAGCACGGCATCAAGCCGATCGATCTGGTTGCAGTCAACCTGTATCCGTTTGAAGCCACTGTATCCAAGCCGGGCTGCGACCTGCCGACCGCCATCGAAAACATCGATATCGGCGGCCCGACCATGGTCCGTTCCGCTGCGAAGAACCATAAAGATGTTGCAATCGTGGTCAACGCCAGTGACTACGGTCAGGTATTGGAAAGCCTCAAGGCTGGCGGCCTGACCTACGCACAGCGCTTCGACCTGATGCTCAAGGCGTTCGAGCACACCGCCGCCTACGACGGTATGATCGCCAACTACGTGGGCGGCGTCGACCAGACTGCCGAAACCCTGAGCACCGAAGGCCGCAGTCAGTTCCCGCGCACCTTCAACACCCAGTTCGTCAAGGCCCAGGAAATGCGCTACGGCGAGAACCCGCACCAGAGCGCGGCGTTTTACGTTGAAGCCAAACCTGCCGAGGTCGGCATTGCCACGGCCACCCAGTTGCAAGGCAAGGAACTGTCGTTCAACAACGTCGCCGATACCGACGCCGCGCTGGAATGCGTCAAGAGCTTCGTCAAACCGGCCTGCGTGATCGTCAAACACGCCAACCCATGCGGTGTCGCGGTCTGCCCGGATGATGAAGGCGGCATTCGTCAGGCGTACGAGCTGGCCTATGCCACCGACTCCGAATCGGCATTTGGCGGCATCATCGCCTTCAACCGCGAGCTGGACGCAGCAACGGCCAAGGCCATCGTCGAGCGCCAGTTCGTCGAAGTGATCATCGCGCCAAGCGTCAGCGCCGAAGCGCGTGCCATCGTGGCCAGCAAAGCCAATGTGCGCCTGCTGACCAGCGGCCAGTGGAGCGAGCGTCTGCCTGCCTGGGACTACAAACGCGTCAATGGCGGCTTGCTGGTACAGAGCCGCGATATCGGCATGATCACTCAGGCAGACCTCAAGGTCGTTACCCAGCGTGCCCCTACCGAACACGAAATGCACGACCTGATCTTTGCCTGGAAAGTCGCCAAGTACGTCAAGTCCAACGCCATCGTCTACGCCCGCAACCGCCAGACCGTCGGCGTCGGCGCAGGCCAGATGAGCCGCGTGAACTCGGCACGCATCGCCGCCATCAAGGCCGAACATGCTGGGCTGCAGGTACAGGGCGCAGTCATGGCCTCCGATGCGTTCTTCCCGTTCCGTGACGGTATCGACAACGCGGCCAAGGTCGGCATCACTGCCGTCATCCAGCCCGGCGGCTCGATGCGTGACAACGAAGTGATTGCAACAGCAGATGAAGCAGGCATCGCGATGGTCTTCACCGGCATGCGCCATTTCAGGCACTAATCAGAAAAACGGCCGCACTGGCGCAGGCGTCTGCTGCGCCAGTGCGGTCTCGTACGGAGGTTGGGTCGCCTCAGGCACACCGCGTACTCCAGAATCAGCGTCATCGAGGTTTTTGAAATGAATGTTTTGATCATTGGCAGCGGCGGTCGTGAACACGCCCTGGCATGGAAAGTCGCTCAGGACCCACGTGTGCAGAAGGTGTTTGTCGCACCCGGCAACGCGGGCACGGCCATCGAAGCCAAATGCGAGAACGTGGCTATCGACGTTCTGGCACTGGAGCAACTGGCGGATTTCGCTGAAAAGAACGTTTCACTGACCATCGTCGGTCCTGAAGTGCCGCTGGTTGCAGGCGTTGTCGACCTGTTCCGCAGCCGTGGTCTGGACTGCTTCGGTCCGACCGCCGGCGCTGCGCAGCTTGAGGGTTCCAAGGCATTTACCAAGGACTTCCTGGCGCGCCACAAGATCCCTACTGCCGACTATCAGAACTTCACCGAGATCGAGCCTGCCCTGGCCTATCTGCGTGAAAAAGGCGCTCCGATAGTCATCAAGGCCGACGGCCTTGCAGCAGGCAAGGGCGTGATCGTCGCCATGACCCTGGCAGAAGCCGAAGATGCCGTGCGTGACATGCTCGCTGGCAACGCCTTTGGCGAAGCCGGCTCCCGCGTCGTTATCGAAGAGTTTCTCGATGGCGAAGAAGCCAGCTTCATTGTCATGGTCGACGGCAAGAATGTGCTGCCCATGGCCACCAGCCAGGATCACAAGCGCGTCGGCGACGGCGACACCGGCCCGAACACCGGTGGCATGGGGGCCTACTCCCCTGCCCCGGTGGTCACCGCCGAAGTTCATCAACGTGTCATGGATCTGGTTATCTGGCCGACCGTCAGGGGGATGGCTGATGAAGGCAATGTTTACACCGGATTCCTCTATGCTGGTCTGATGATCGACAAAGCTGGCAACCCGAAGGTCATCGAATTCAATTGCCGCTTCGGCGACCCGGAAACCCAGCCGGTCATGCTGCGCCTGCAATCAAGTCTGGTACTGCTGGTTGAAGCAGCGCTGGCGCAGGCGCTGGACAAGATCGAAGCACAGTGGGACCCCCGTCCAAGCCTGGGGATCGTCCTGGCCACTGGTGGCTACCCCGGCGATTACGCCAAAGGCGCAGTTATCGAAGGCCTGGAGGCTGCTGCACAGTTGGAAGGCAAGATATTCCACGCAGGCACTGCCTTGCAGGATGATCGTGTCGTGACCAGCGGCGGTCGTGTACTGTGTGCTACGGCACTGGGTGACAGTGTTGGCAATGCGCAGCAAAATGCCTATGCGTTGGCTGCCAAGGTTGATTGCCAAGGATGTTTCTATCGCAAGGACATTGGCTACCGTGCCATTGCCCGAGAGCGTGGCGAAGAGCTGGAATAATCGATCAGGCCTGCCTCTTCAATCAGAGGCAGGCCGATTGAACCGGCATTCGCGGTTTACCAGGCATTCACTCACGAAGGGATTTCATTGTGCGCTGGCTCAGGATTGCCATAGCCTCAATCGCTGGACTGCTGACCCTGCTGTTCATGCTTTCGGCACAGGCCGAGCATGGCGCAGGTTGGTCGACGCTGCTCGACGAAAAGGCTCACCTGACGCTGGATGAAATTCGTTCGGCGCGCTATCAGAATCAATTCAGTCCTACCGAGCTGGAACGAGTCACTGCAGCGGAACGTGACAGTGCGGTATGGCTGCATTACCGCATGCTGCCTACCCAGCACGAGCAGCTTCTGCGCATCTTCGCTCCGGACCTCGCCAGCGCGGACATGTATGTCATGGATGGCGATCAACAGATTGATCACCTGCGCACCGGCAACGAGGTGCCCAAGGAAGATCAGCGTCTGCCTTCGAACGATTTCCTGCTGCCGATCCCGCAGAGTTCGAACACGCTGGATATCTACCTGAAGCTGGTCTCCACCCAGAAAATGCGCCCCAGCATTACCCTGGAGCCGGCCATCAAAAGCGCCGCCGACGAGACCGAGCCGTTCCTGTTCGGGCTGCTTTTCGGTGCGCTGTCGATGCTCATTGTGCAGAACCTGACGCGCTACGGGCATACACGTTCGCGTAGCAATCTATGGCTCGCCGCCTGTGAAGCACTGCTCGGGCTCAGTGCCCTGTTGCTGCTTAACCTGCTGCGACCGATTGACCCGTGGAATATCGCACAGACTCCCAGTGCGCACATTGCGCTGTTGCTGGCGGCTGTCGCAGGCCTGATCTACACCTACTGCTTCTTCGTCCATCGCAACGCCCGCAAACTGGATCGTCTATTGCTGGGCAACGCCGTGCTCATGGGCATCGGTACTGTGCTGGTACTGCTGGACGACAGACTGCCGATCAATATTCTGACTTTCGGCCTGGTCTCGTTGACGACGTTGAGCATTCTGGCGGTGTCGATGTGGCACTGGCAGAAAGGCTATCGTTCGGCGCGTCTGTTTGTCCTCGGGATGATCATTTTCAACATTGGTTACATGGTGGTTCTTCCGGGCCTGCTGTGGCTGAGTCTGGTGCCGCCACAGTGGCTGATACTCGCGCTGCTCAGCGTGTTCTGCATCAGCGGTCTGTCGATGAGCCTGGCCCTTAGCGAACGCCATCGCAGCATCACCGAAGACCGTTTCAGCCTCAGCCGTGATCAGGCTGCGAGTACCGCCGAAATCAACGCCAAAGCCGAATTTCTGGCCAAGATCAGTCACGAGATTCGCACCCCCATGAATGGCGTGCTGGGCATGACCGAACTGCTGCTCGGTACGCCGCTGTCAGTCAAGCAGCGCGACTATGTGCAGACCATTCACAGTGCCGGTAACGAACTGCTGACGCTGATCAACGAGATTCTGGACATCACCAAGCTCGAGTCAGGGCAGATAGAACTGGACGATGTGCAGTTCGACATCGGCGCGCTGGTCGAGGACTGCCTGAACATCTTCCGCGCCAAGGCCGAGCAGCAGCAGGTCGAGCTGATCAGCCAGATCCAGCCCCAGGTGCCACGGGTTATCAATGGTGACCCGACTCGCCTGCGCCAGACGCTGTTGAGCCTTCTGGAAAATGCCCTGAAGAAGACTGACGAAGGTGAAATTCTTCTGGCCGTCGCCCTTGAGTCTTCGAAAAACGGAAAGACGCGTTTGCGTATTTCGGTGCAGGACAGCGGTGAATCGCTTTCCGACGAAGAACGTGAAGAGTTGCTGCACGCCGAACTGCACAGCCGGAACTTCCTGGCCAGCAGCAGGCTCGGTGGTCACCTGGGGCTGGTCATCGCCCGCCAGTTGATCATCCTGATGGACGGTGAATTCGGTATTCAGAACAGCGGCACCCAGGGCAACACGTTATGGCTGAACCTGCCGCTGGACGCAAAGCTGCTGGAGCAGCCGACCATCGATCTGGACAGCCCGCTGAAAGATGCCAGAGTGCTGGTGGTTGACGACAACGATACCTGCCGCAAGGTGCTGGTCCAGCAATGCAGCGCCTGGGGTCTGAATGTCAGTGCAGTGGCGTCCGGCAAGGAGGCACTGGCCTTGCTGCGGACCAAGGCGCATCTGCGCGACTATTTCGATGTGGTCCTGCTCGACCAGAACATGCCCGGCATGACCGGCATGCAACTGGCCGCCAAGATCAAGGAAGACCCAAGTCTGAATCATGACATTCTGTTGATCATGCTTACCGGTATCAGCAATGCCCCAAGCAAGATCATTGCTCGCAACTCCGGTATCAAGCGCATTCTGGCCAAACCGGTGGCGGGCTACACGCTCAAGACGACGCTGGCAGATGAACTGACCCAGTTGAACAAGGGAGTTGCTGCACAAAAGCCTGGCCCGGTCATCAATACGCCGGTCAGCGTACCGGGCGACTTCCGGATTCTGGTAGCCGAAGACAACAGCATTTCGACCAAAGTGATCCGCGGCATGCTCGGCAAGCTCAACCTGAATCCCGATACGGCGAGCAACGGCGAAGAAGCGCTGCGTGCCATGAAGGCGCAGCGTTATGACCTGGTACTGATGGACTGTGAAATGCCGATACTCGACGGTTTCTCGGCAACCGAGCAATTGCGTGCCTGGGAAGTCGGCAATCAGCGGGTGCGCACACCGGTCGTTGCACTGACTGCGCACATTCTCACTGAGCACAAGGATCGTGCACGCCAGGCAGGTATGGATGGTCACATGGCCAAACCTATCGAGCTGTCGCAACTGCGCGAACTGGTCGAACACTGGGTAGCACACCGCGACAAGGCTCGCGGACTGCCTTCGGACGGTGAGCAGTATCGAAGAAACTGACAGCAACGGGAAAGGCACACAGTGGCCTGATAGACTGGCGCTGCCATCCACCTGCTGCTGTGAGTCGAAGCCATGCTTCACGTGTTGTTCAGCGTCTATCTGAAAATGCTGGTGCTTTACAGCCCGTTTTTCGTTCTTTCCTGCTTCATCAGCCTGACCCGCGGTCACTCGCGCAAGGAACAGCGGCGTCTGGCCTGGAAGGTAGCGCTGGCGACACTGATTTCCAGCATCTTGCTGTATCTGTTCGGTAGAGTGATTTTCGATGTATTCGGAATCACGGTCGATGCCTTCAGGATTGGGGCTGGCAGCGTGCTGTTCATATCCGCGCTGGGTATGGCCCAAGGCAAATCGGCCGTCCAGACCGATAATATCCAGCAGGATGTGACCATTGTTCCGCTGACCATTCCCCTTACCGTCGGCCCCGGCACCATTGGTGCGCTACTGGTCATGGGCGTCAGTCAGCCTCATTGGGATGACAAACTCACTGCCATCCTGAGTATTGCACTGGCCAGCCTCACGGTTGGCGTGGTGCTTTACCTCTCCAACCGTATCGAACGTATCCTGGGCGATCAGGGTTTGCAGATTGTCAGCCGCCTGATGGGGTTGTTCGTCTGTGCGTTGGCGGCACAAATCATCTTTACCGGTATAAGGGGCTATCTGCTGCCCTGATACAACTCAGATACGTGCAGCCCGCACCAGCCCTTGCGCCCTGCCGTCCAGATACCGCGTTACATCATTACGATGTGCGGCGTAAATCTTGCGGTCAAAGGTGTAACTGCCGCCCTTGACGTGAAACAGCAGCCGTCGGCTACCTGCCGCGTGCTCGTCCACGCTCAGATGCAGACTGCACAGCAACAGAAGTACCCGATCAGGTTCATACTTCTCGCAGGGCACTACCTGGAAGCTGCCCAGACGGCCTTGTTCAAAGCCGTTTTTAAAGTAAGACTCTGCCGCCTGATTCACTCCCAATGCTGCGACAGCGCGCTGCACCATGCCGCCAAGGCGCTTGCGGTCCGCTGGACTGCTGACCTTGAAGGTCGCCTGTAACAAATCATCGACATTGCTTACGACCAGTGAGTCGCCCAGAACCACGCCTTTTTGCTGTATGCCACGTGTCTTGAGCCGGCTGCAGTAGTAATGCATCCAACTGCTCCACTGCGTCTTGAAATCAAACTGCTTACCTGCGAACAACTGCGCATCCAGAAGTACATCCTGAATGTCCGTGCGCTCCTCACTTGTAAGCCCCGGAAGAAACGTCACCATACTGGGGATATCGCCCAGATACGCCGCATTGCCTGTGCCTGCTTTCATTTGAGTAACTCCCTTCCATGGGAACTTGACCGTCGTTATAAATTGATGATTTCAGCGGCAGCACGATCAGCCAGCATGTCCTGAACAGTCTGGCGAAAAGGTTCGAAGCTCTTGCGACTGAACCGAAACGCAGTACCAACAGCATGTACTTGCATTTCTCCGCCAAGAATCTGCCAGAAATAAAGCGCTGCCCTCGACGCAACGGTGGTCATCTGCAGGCTGCACAACAGGATCATCACCTCGTCTTCGCTGTGCATTGCACAAGGCATGAGTTGAAAGCTTTCAGAACGTCCAGACGTAAACCAGCTGCTGAAAAATGTCTTCGCATGGTTACTGCTCAGCAGCCTGTCGAGTGAGCTGCGATAGAGCCGGCGAAGCTCGACGGAGTTATTGACCATTGGAAGCTGCAATTTGCCAATGTCCCTGAAACTGTGAATTCTCAAGCGCACGTCGTTAATCACCGCACTGCGCCGTCCACCCGTTGCAAGAATGGCTTGCTGGTAAGCGTCCAGCCATGAACGCCAGGCCATGCGCGGGGAATGCTGGTCATCGGCGACAAGTTTCGCGTGATGCAGACAGTCCTGTACGTCCTGACGCAAACCGGGCTCGACGTTACGGGCGAACGACAGGAGATTGGCCCCTGCCAGCAGGGTCTCATCCAGATCAGACATAAGGCGTTTCCCCAAGCGACATGATCATGCCGGGACGCCTGCTCGACAACGCCTTGTCGATGTCATCGCGAAACTGCGAATAGACCTGTTCAATCAATTGCATTTTATAAACGGTCACAGCGATGTTGCCGTAGACACTTTGCGGTTCGAGTACTTCGAAAAGAAAACCGGATGGCAACGGCTGACGTGTGGCGAACTGAAGCTGCGCCAGCGTCAGGTTGTGCTGATCGTCGAAGAACCCCAGTTGCAGGACTACGCCGACCTGCAATTTTCCCGCATGATTCAAACCGCTCTGTACCGTCTGGCTACGCAGCAACTGAAGCGCCGTGTTATGAGCCGATTGCTTGCACACTTTACGCATCAATGTTTCTGCGTCCTGCAGGGTCTGCGCTGACACTGACGGTGCAAGGGCACGCTCGAGGCAACTCCATACGGTTCGGACAGCATCTACCGGCAAAGGCTCGCTGACGTGTTCGCTGGCATTCAGCACCCAGCCGAAACGCAGAGCCGCAGCAAGGCGGCTTTCATTACATTTTCCGAACTCGGCGAACCTGGGGTGCTGCTTCGATGCTGCCAACTGCACATACAGCATCGAGTCCAGCACATCGTTTTTCGGCGCGACCTGCTGCGACGTGGGGAAAAACAGCAAACAGCCGGCATTGACGACTGCGGCATCCAATTCCTGCTTCATGGGAGAAATTCCTTTTTATCCCGAAAGCGGAGGCAACCCGTGCCTCCGCAAATAACCCGATCAGATTTCAAACTCTTCGATCGCGCTCTTGGCGTTGTCGCTCAGCTTTTGCTGGATCAGGTCGCGATGGCGCGAATACAGGCTCGTGTTGAGCACCAGGTTGTCCTCGCCTTTCCAGGTTTCAACGTTTGTGTCCTGCCACTCCCAGAACAGGACATTGGTGACATCACTGTCGGTCTGGAAGCTGACCGCGCCCATGGACAGAGTCACGGTCTTGTCATCGGACTCGATGCACGAGGCAATACGGAAACTGCCTCCGCGGTGGGTTTTTGTCTGGCCTTCAAACAGGCGCAGAGGCTCTTTTTTAGCTTTCAGTGCAGCGATGGCACCCGCAGCGACCTTGAGCATCAGCAGCGATGCAGGCCCAGGCAAAGCGGCAGCCGCAACAGCCGAGCCAAGGATCTCAAGGCCGACTTCGTCCATGGTGAAACGCTGCTGGGTAGCACGATAGCGGGCATAGTTCCAATGGGTGGAAAGCCAGCCAACCTTCGAGAGTACTTCGTTGAATTTGTCGTACCACTGATCACCCTGGGTTTCAGGGCTGAACGCCTTGTTGGCCACAAGGGTGGCAAACAGAAAGGAGTCCATGACGTCTTGCTTGCTCTGCCGCGAAACGCCCTCGGCAAATGCCAGCAGACTGCTTGCAACCACAGCACCCTTGGCAGCTTCATCGCCTGGGTCAAAGTCAGTCTCGTCACTGGCCAGAAGCAATTCAGGCTTTATGGCTGCTGCGTGGGCGATGGACGAAGCAGGGCATTCAGCCAGCTCACAAGCGGCAATGTAATCAAGGTTGTCGGTCATGCTCATCGTATTGTCCTGTTTCATTTCATTTAGTCCTTTAATTCGTGAGTCCTTGTGGACAGATACGAGACTAATCAAATAAATCAGGCCGTTTTTCCGGCACTTTCGAGCGGTCTATTGATGGCTTTTTCAACTGCCGCGGCAACACTCGATGGCGCGCGCAAAACTCAAGCTGTGCTCAGCCCTCGGTAAACAGCGGGCGAAAGAAAAATCCGTGGCAGGACAGAGAAAAAAGCCACAAGCCTGGCAACTTGAAGAACATCCGTTCGCGCAAGCAGCCAGGCCGAAAACTCGGCCTGACTGCCTGTTGATACGCAGAGGTTTCAGCACTTTCCCACAGTAAATTCGATACAGGTACGACAAGCCTATGGGCTCAGGCTGTAGGTTTCGCGCCATACCAGCGGGGCGTGTAGACCCAATTGCCGCCTTCGTTGCGAGGAAAGGTGCAGGTCAGGGAAGAGCCGATCAGCACCATGGTTCGCATGTCCACCTGCTCCGGCGTCAGCTCACCCAGCGTAATGACGCGCAGTGTCTGGCCAGGACGACCGATGTCGCGCCCAAGCGTGACGGGCGTTTCAGGAGTGCGGTGCTGGCGAACTATCTCCAGCGCACGCCCCAGTTGCCAGGGTCGTGAACGGGAAATCGGGTTGTAGAAGGCCAGCGCAAGGTCTGCCTGACAGGCAAGGTCCAGACGCTTTTCGATGATCTCCCAAGGCTTGAGGTTATCGGACAGCGACAACACACAGAAATCATGCCCCAACGGCGCACCAGCCTGAGCGGCGGTTGCCAGAGAAGCCGAGACACCCGGGAGAATCTCCAGCTCGACCGAGTGCCAGTGCGGGTTGCCGGACTCGTGCAGCGCTTCAAGCACTGCCGAGGCCATGGCGAACACGCCCGGATCACCGGACGACACCACAACCACCGAACGACCTTGCGCGGCCAGTTCGAAGGCATGCCGGGCACGCAGCATTTCTTCGCGATTGTCGGTGCAATGCAGTACCTGATCGGCACGAAACGGCCCGGCCATGCGCACGTAGGTTTCGTAACCCAGCACATCATTGGCGCGTGCCAGTTCAGCCTTGACGGCAGGCACCATAAGGTCCTCTGCGCCGGGGCCCAGGCCGATGACTGCAAGCCGGCCACGCCCACGGCCGATGTTCTGCACATCCAGCGGTTGAGTCGCGACGGCAATCGCCATGTCGTCGACGCTGAGTGGCGGCAACCGTTGCGGCACGCAGCGGGAGGCCATTTCGCTGGCCGCCCCAGCCTTGTCGAAGCGCACCGGGACGCCCAGCTCGCTGGCTGCCTGATGCAACTGCGCATTGGCCATCTGCTCTTCGCTGGCCAGCAGGCAAGCCAGGGATTGCTCGGCAATGCTTGCGTCGTGCAACGCCGAGCGGACCCGCATAGCCAGTTCAGCGGTTATTTCGCTGACGGCGACCAGTACACTGCGCGGGTAGATCAGTAATTCATGGGGAGCGGGCTCACGTAGGGCGCAGCCGACATGAATCGTCAGCTCAGCCTGCGGGTCTTCGGGCAGTTGCGCTCGCTCCAGCCAGGGAGCCTCGCCTTCAATGCGCACCGGTTCGCCGGAGAGCAAGTCGGAAACAAAACGCTTGCCCAGCTCCAGGTCGCCCAGTGCATAGCCGCTGGGCGGGTTGAGCAGGCAGGTGCCGAAGCGCAATTCGCCGCTGGTGGTGATTGCCGGTGCAACGCCAAGCCCGTTGGCAATGCTGCGCGCCATGACATTGACCCCGCCCAGGCCACCAAGCAGTGGCACCACTGCACTACCGTCCTCAGCTACGGCGAGTACCGGCGGCTCGACGCCCTTCTCCAACAGCAGCGGGGCCAGGGTGCGAATCACTATGCCAGCGGCACACAGGGCGATAATAGGGGTGTTTTGCTGATACAACTGACGCAGCGTGCTACCGAATTCGCTGTAGGTAATGTCAGCGTTCTGCACACGCTCGGCCAGGCCATGAATCTGCGCATCGGGAAACAGCTGCTGAATGCGCCGCGCGGTAGCCAGGCTGCCATTGCCGAGAATGACGATGGCTGGAATGTTGAGAGTCATCAGCCTTGCCACCTGTCACCCGGAACGATAATCAGCGAAAAATACGGCGAAGACATCGGGTCTACCTGATCCAGCGGGACGATTTTCTGGTTGGCCATGGTTGCGCGCTCGACATACAGCGCACGCCCGGCCATGCCCAGTTCGGTCAGCACTTCACGGACCTTGTGGAAGTTGCGTCCCAGTTTCATGATCACTGCTGCATCGGCATCAGCCAGCTTGCGTTTCAGGTCCTCGTGGGACAGCACGCCGGACAGCACCGACAGGCTCTGGTTGCGATACACCAGCGGCGCGCCCAGTACCGAAGCGCCACCGAGCATCGAACACACACCCGGAATCACTTGCGCCTCGTAGCGCTCGGCCAGGCGGTCGTGCAGGTACATGTAGGAACCGTAGAAGAACGGGTCGCCTTCGCAGATCACCGCGACATCGCGCCCGGCGTTCAGGTGCGCCGCAATGTGCAGGCTGGACTCGTCGTAGAAGTCGCTGATGACTTTTTCGTAGGACAGCGGCGCTGGCAAGGCTTCGGTGGTGACCGGGTAGACCAGTGGCATCAACGTTTGAACGTCCTGCAAGTGCGCTTCGATAATGCCGAATGCGTTGCCCTTTTTACCCTTGGCCACGAAGTACGCCACCACAGGCGACTCCCGCAGCAGGCGCAGCGCCTTGACGGTAATCAGCTCCGGGTCGCCGGGGCCGACGCCCAGGCCAATCAATCGACCGCGTGCCTGCATCATTCGATCTCCGTGGCCAGTGCATTGACAGCGGCCACGGCCATGGCGCTGCCGCCACGACGACCCTGCATGATCACAAATGGCACGCCACGGCTGTCTGCGGCAAGCATGGCCTTGGACTCGG
The DNA here is from genome assembly GCF_058129925.1 of Pseudomonas sp. Pme6b. Lineage (NCBI taxonomy): Bacteria > Pseudomonadati > Pseudomonadota > Gammaproteobacteria > Pseudomonadales > Pseudomonadaceae > Pseudomonas > Pseudomonas sp. Pme6b. The sequence goes on along the minus strand of NZ_CM176704.1, from coordinate 1,025,307 downwards.
CAGCGCCGACAAAGCCAACCGGAAAGCCGAGAATCAGCGCTGGTTTCGGCGCGCCTGCATCGAGCATTTCGAGCAGATAGAACAGCGCAGTCGGCGCATTGCCGATGACCACTACGCTGCCTTCCAGGTACGGACGCCACAGCTCCAGCGCCACCGCAGAGCGCGTATTGCCCAGTTCGAGCGCCATTTCCCGCACGCCTTCATCGTGCAATGTGCAGATGATCTGGTTGTTGGCGGGCAGCCGGGTACGGGTGATGCCTTCTGAGACCATGCGTGCGTCGCAGAGGATCGGTGCACCGGCGGCCAGGGCATTGCGCCCGGCCGTACCGGCACCCGGCGAGAAGCGCAGGTCTTCAATGACTTCGACCATCCCGCAGGCATGGATCACGCGCACGGCGAGTTTTTCCAGGTCGGCGGGGATCGTGTCCAGGCGCGCTTCGGCGCGAATGATCGAGAAGGAGTTGCGATATATCTCCTGACCATCGCGGATGTAATCAATCATGCAATGTTGCTCCGTGAGTCGGCGTTCAACTGCGCACCGACTGCTTCAATAGTAAGGTCACGCGCGCGCAGCACACCGAAACCGGCATGCGCTGCGTCGCGAAAATAAAGGTCGTAACGGCCGGGCGAAACGGCCAGCAAGGTTACCGGCGCTACGTGAGCAGCAGCGCAGGAACGCGTGCAACCGCTTAAATGAACGGCCTGACTGGCAACAAGGCCGGTAGCCAGTTGCAGCGCATCAGCCTTGGTATCGGCCAGCCCTTTTGCACAGCCGGCAGAACCGGTACACGCCACCATCTGCGCCAGTGGCTGTTCGGCCGAACAGATCAGACCCGCGGCCTGCAACGCCGTCATCACTGTTGCAGCGCGCTCGACCGGCACATTGGGCAACAGCAGGCTCTGCCAGGGCGTCAGGCGCAAAGTACCGTCGCCCTGCTCTTCTGCCAGTTGCGCGACGATGGCGAGCGTGGCGGCATCAAGACGCCCCAGCGGAACCACCGCCCCCACCGCAACCCGCGCAGGCTCGGCCTGTGGATAAATACCGATATGCCGATTGCCCTGAATGGCCGGGCGCTGCCAGCCGGTGACGGCTTGATCCACCCGCAACGCGCAGTCCAGCCGGGTAGAAAGCTCGCGCAACACATCGTCGGTCGACACCTCGGCCAGCAGATGCCGCATCCGGGTGTGCTCCGGGCGGGCCAGATCGAGGAACAATTCCAGCAACCCGACAACCAGCGTTTCTCCAGCCGCCAGCGGCACAGCGGCCAGCGGTCGATCATTGGCCGGGCAACCGGCCAGCCCGAACGCCAGCAGCACTTCGCCGTCGAGGTTCAGCGCCGACAGCCACACATCATGCGCGTGTTCGAGCATCACCAGCGCTTCACCAGCATCCAGCGACAACGCAAATTTGGGTGACAGCTCATGGAAGCGCGGGTGATTTTCCAGCGCATCGAGAACCTGCGCCGCCAACGGTCGGGCATCGAACAGCATGCGCGAATCCAGCCCCGCGGTCGGGCTGAGCATCAGGTTGCGCACATCGTCACTGGCAGGGTTGGCCGGGCCGAGTCCTGCCGCCATCAATGCCTTGATCAACCCATCGTGATCAGCGCCGATGCCGCGAATTTGCAGGTTGGCGCGGTTGGTGGCTTCGATAACGCCCTGTGCATAAGTCTGCGCAGCCTCTGCAACCGCTATTGCCTGCACACTGCTGATGACCCCGCCCGCCAGCTTGATCCGGCAGATCCCGCCGTCCAGTGCCGGGACGATACGCAGCAACCCCGGACAGGCCGAGGGGCGTAGCGTTGCAGAGGATGTGCGAGCGGACTGCGGCTCGTTCAATGGATCACCCGGTATGAACTGGACGTGGATTAGAGCACTTGTACCCCGTCGGGCGCGGTATTATGCCTGCTTTGTCCGCAGGCATGAAAAGGCGCTCTGTCGGAAGTTCGGATTGAGGTAGGTACATGTCGCCGTGGCTGACAGTCGTGGGAATCGGAGAAGACGGTTACAAGGGCCTGGGCAAGAACGCCCGGCACGCTCTGCTGCACGCTGATCAGGTGTTCGGCGGTCCGCGCCAGCTGGCATTGCTGCCGCCGTGCATTCGCGCCGAGCGGCGTGCATGGCCGAGTCCATTTTCGCTGAACCCGGTGTTGGAACAGCGCGGTGCCGAAATCTGCGTACTGGCCAGTGGCGATCCGATGCTGTTCGGCGTCGGCGCCAGCCTGGCACGCGTAGTCGCCATCGACGAAATGCGTATTCTGCCCGCCCCTTCTTCTTACTCTCTGGCCGCCGCTCGTCTGGGCTGGCCGTTGCAGGAAGTCGTTACCTTGTCAGTGGTTGCCCGTCCGGTAGCCGCATTGAACGCTCATTTCCATCATGGCGTACGTCTGCTGGTGCTGAGCAATGATGGCAGCAGCCCCGCAGTGATTGCCGGTTTGCTGCGCGAACGAGGCTTTGGCCCTAGCCGCATGACGGTCCTGGAGCACCTGGGAGGTGAAGCCGAACGGCGCGTCGAGGGGCTGGCCAGTGAATGGGGCAATCCCGAGATCGCTGCGCTGAACCTGGTTGCCGTCGATTGTCGCGCCGACGCCAGCGCCATTCGCCTGAGTACAGTGGCCGGTTTGCCAGACAGCGCTTTCGAGCATGACGGCCAGTTGACCAAACGCGACGTGCGGGCGATCACCCTTGCCCGCCTTGCTCCGGTGCCGGGTGAACTGCTTTGGGACGTCGGCGCGGGCTGCGGCTCCATCGGCATCGAATGGATGCGCGCGCACCCAACCTGCCGGGCGATGGCCATAGAAGCGGACGAAGGCCGTCAGCAACTGATCGAATTCAATCGCGATGCGTTGGGCGTGCCGGGCCTGCAATTGGTCCGTGGCAGCGCGCCACAGGCGCTGAGCGGTCTGGAGCGTCCGGATGCGATTTTCATCGGCGGTGGCGTGACCCGTATCGGCGTGCTGGAAACCTGCTGGGAGCAGTTGCGCTCCGGCGGGCGGCTGGTCGCCAATGCAGTAACCCTGCAAAGCGAGGCTGCACTCATGGCCTGGCGCGAGCGGCATGGCGGCGAACTGACGCGTATTCACGTCGCCCATGCTCAGCCTCTTGGCGAGTTCGATACGTGGCGTCAGGCCTTGCCGATCACTCTGCTGGATGTAGTCAAACCCTGATGCGCGAAGAAACCGCCGAACAGCCTGCTCCGCTGCGCAGTGGCCTGACCACCGGCAGCTGCGCCACAGCAACCAGCCTCGCGGCAGCGCGGCTGTTGCTCAGCGGGCAAATCAGCGATGCGGTAGAGATTGTGTTGCCCAAGGGCAAACAGGTGCAGATGCGCCTGGAATTCTGCCGCCTTGTGGATAACTTCGCCGAAGCCGGAACACTCAAGGATGCCGGGGACGATCCCGACGTTACTCACGGCGCGCTAGTGTTTGCGCGCGTCAGGCTGGAAATGGCACCCGGCGTGCGCTTCGTGGCAGGCGCAGGTGTAGGCAGCGTGACCCGCCCCGGCCTGGTGTTGGCGGTGGGCGAGCCCGCCATCAACCCGGTGCCTCGACGCATGATGACCGAACACTTGCTGCAGCTGGCGGAAGAACTCGGCTACAGCGGTGGTTTCGAGGTTACGATTGGCGTCGAGGGCGGCGAAGCGCTGGCGCTCAAAACCATGAATCCGCGCCTCGGTATTCTCGGCGGACTGTCGATTCTCGGCACCAGCGGGATTGTCCGGCCCTTCTCCTGCGCGGCTTACATCGCGTCGATCCATCAGGGCATCGACGTCGCCACCACCAACGGCTATCGGCATATTGCCGCCTGCACCGGCAACGCCAGCGAAGACACCATGCGCCGCGTGTACAACATCCCGGATATCGCCCTGATCGAAATGGGCGATTTCGTCGGTGCAGTGCTCAAGCACCTGCGCAAGGTGCCTGTGGATAAGTTGAGCCTGTGCGGTGGCTTCGGCAAGATCAGCAAACTGGCCGCAGGCCACATGGATCTGCACAGCCGCCATTCGAGCATCGACCTGCCGCAACTGGCGCTGTGGGCGGCGGATGTCGGCGCGGACGCAGACCTGCAACAACGTGTTCGCGATGCCAATACCAGCCAGCAGGCGCTGGCGATGTGCGCAACGGCGGGCGTGCCGCTGGGCGATGAGGTGTGTCGTCATGCGCTGGCTTTTGCCCGCAGCGTGGTGCCTGCACAGGTTCAGGTCGAAGTGTTCGCCATAGACCGTCAGGGCGGTATCGTCGGTCAGGCGGGCGTTGCGTTATCGAAGGAACACACATGAAACGAATTCTGCTGTTGGGCGGCATTACCGAAGCGCTGGCGATTGCACGCAGGCTCGGGCCTGAGCATATCTATAGCCTGGCAGGTGTGGGTCGAGTGCCGGCAGATCTGGCCTGTCAGTTGAAAGTTGGCGGCTATGGCGGCGCAGAGGGCATGGCGCAGTACATTCGTGACCAGGGCGTCGATTTGCTGCTGGACGCAACCCATCCGTATGCTGCGCAAATCAGCCGCAACGCTGCTTGTGCGGCCCGGCTGACTGGAATTCCCTGCTGGGCCTTGCGCCGCACTGCCTGGCAGGCTGGTGCGGGTGATGACTGGGGCGAAGTGGCCGACTGGTCAGAACTGGTCACGGCACTGGCGCCCTTCAAGCGCCCACTGTTCACCTTGGGGCGCGAGCCTTTGCAGCATCTGCACGAGATTCCGGAGCATCAATTCTGGACGCTTCGGGCATTGGACAGCTACCCCGGCAATGACCACTGCGAAGTGATCGGCGCGCGCGGCCCGTTTGCCCTGGAAGACGAACGTCAGCTGTTTGAACAACGCGATATTGATGTGCTGATCAGCAAAAACAGTGGCAGCAGCTCCACCGAACCCAAGCTTGAAGTCGCCCGCGAGCGCGGCCTGCCCGTCCTGATCCTGAAACGCCCGGAGTTGCCTGAGGTGGATCGGATTTTGTGGAGTGTGGATGAGGTGCTGGAGGCGTTGGGGCTGGAGTGAATGAACCGTCTTCAGTCCTCATGAAAATCGTGAAACAAGCCGGCCAGTGGGAGTGAGCTTGCTCACGAAGAGGCCGGTATAGCCGCTGAAAATCAATTGATCCGTTAATCCGCCTTCGCGAGCAAGCTCGCTCCCACAGGGTCGTTATTTTCAAAGCCAAATTGCGTCCCATAAGGGATAATCACGCACGCTTTTGACCAAGCCGGCTCGAACAGGATTGGCAACAATATAACGGGCGAAATTTAAAAGGCTTTCTTCAGTGCGGATGCCTACGTCGTGGTATCCGCTTTGCCAAAAAGGTCCACTGCAGCCGCTGGCTCTGTTTATGGTGATCGCGCTTTTCGATTTGACGCGCTGTACAACTCTGGATAACGAGTGGCTATTCAACTGCAGCAGCCAGTGAATATGGTCCGGCATGACGACCCACGCTAATGAATCGGCCAGTTGCTGCTCCTGGACTTGCCGAAGCTCATCGACGAAGAGACGCCCCATGCGCCAGTCAGAAAAAGCAGGTTTTCTCTGGAGTGTTTTCGCGGTGACCAGATAAATCTGGCCTGTACCGGAGATCCGTCCGATGCGCAAACGATGCGACTTTGCCCTCTCACTCATCCCATCACCTTATGGCTGCGTGCTTGGGAGCGACTCTACAAAGCGCGCACACTTAGCGTGTGCTTAAAGGTTTACCTGAGTGTTTCGTATGTCCAGTCGAGCTGCCCTTCACTCTTTTTCTAAAACCTCCGGAGAACCCCCTCAATGCTCAAAAACGCACTCCTGCTGGCCGCATTACTGCTGCCAGCCTGCTTTGCCCAGGCCCATGAGTACAAGGCTGGGCCGTTGCTGATTGGCCATCCCTGGTCAATGGAGCTGCCGCCCAATGCGCCGACGGTCGCGGCGTATTTCACTGTCGAGAACAAGGGCGACAGCGCAGATCGTCTGATCAGCGTCGACAGCCCCATCGCCGGGCAAGCGCAGTTGCATGAACATATACACGCCGACGGGCTGATGAAGATGCAGCACGTTCAGGCGGTCGACATCCCGGCCGGTGCGAAGGTGAGTTTCGCGCCGATGGCCTGGCACGTGATGCTGCTGGACCTGAAAGACCGTTCGAAGCTGGTCACCGGCCAACGCTTCCCGATGACCCTGCATTTTGAAAAGGCGGGAGATGTCGAGGTGCAGGTCGTGGTACAAAAGCAGGCTCCGGAACACCAGCACTGAGTCGTTTTACAAAGTGAGCACATTGCGCCGCGTTCGCGACAGATCAGCCACCCGTAACAAACGGGGCGCATGGCTGAGTCTGTTCGCCATGTTGATGATCTTTATCGGTCCACTGGTTTCCCAGTCGATGCCGATGGATCATCACGTCGGCATGTCGATGTCCATGCCAGCCAGTATGGATATGTCGGCAGACAGCCACGCCCATCACGGCGGCGAGCATTCCATGCCTGCCGATGCGGGCATGAGCGATCACGCGCTGTGGGCAAAATGCGGCTATTGCACACTGCTATTCAGTTGCCCGGCGCTGCCCCATGTGCTGGAACTGGTCGCAGCCCCGCCGCCAAGGCCGGGTGATTTCTTTGCCTCGCAGCCGCTGCCGGGGCATGCACACAAGGCTATATTCCCCAATGCCCGAAGCCGGGCACCGCCAGCGCTCACCACGGCATAACCCGAAAAAAAGATTCCACGACGGCGCGCAGCTCAAGGCTGCGCGCCATTCGTGCTGTGTTATCCCTATTGGGGAGCGTTGAACGTGTCCAAACCTGATGTCTCTTTTTACAACCTTGCCTGGCGATGGCATTTCTATGCAGGGCTGTTCGTCGCGCCGTTCATGATCCTGTTATCGCTGACCGGCATCATTTACCTGTTCAAGCCGCAACTGGACAACCTGATGTACCACGACCTGCTCAGCGTGGCACCGGCCGAGCACCGCCTCACTGCCGACGAGCTGCAACAGCGGGTAAAGAGTGCTTACCCACAGGCAGCCATTGGCAAGTATTTCCCGCCGTTAAACGCCGAGGGCAGTGCGCAGTTTGTGATCAGCGAGCAGGGCCGCGAGGTGAATGTCTTCATTGACCCCTATCGCGGCGAGGTTCTTGGCACCCAGGACGCCAAAAAGAACCTGCAGGCGATTGCCCGCGCACTGCATGGCGAGCTGATGATCGGTACGCTGGGTGACCGGCTTGTCGAGCTGGCGGCTGGCTGGGGGATTGTGCTGGTGGTCTCCGGCCTTTATCTATGGTGGCCCCGAGGCCGCTCGGCCGCCGGCGTGTTCTGGCCACGCCTGACCGCCAAGGGGCGCGTGCTGTGGCGTGATCTGCACGCGGTGACCGGTTTCTGGGGCGCGTTTTTGCTGTTGTTCATGCTGTTGAGCGGCATGACCTGGACCGGGCTATGGGGCAAACAATACGCTGCGGTATGGAACACCTTCCCGGCAGCCATGTGGACTGACGTGCCCAAGTCCGACAAGCAGGCTGGCGAGTTGAACAATGCCAGCGTGCAGACCGTGCCATGGGCCATGGAAAATACGCCGATGCCGGTTTCAACCGGCGAGCACGCCGAGCACATGGACCACATGCATATGTCCAGCGCACCGGCAGCGCCAACCGTGTCATTGCAGCGAGTTGTCGACATTGCACGCGCCAGAGAGATCGTACCGGGCTACAGCATCACCCAGCCTAAAACAGCTGATGGCGTGTTCACCGTGTCGGTGTTCGCCGACGACCCGCGCGATGACGCGACGCTGCATATCGATCAATACACCGGCAAGGTGCTGGCCGACGTGCGCTACGTTGATTACAGCGCAGTGTCCAAGGCCACCGAGCTGGGCGTGATGCTGCATGAAGGTAAATTTTTCGGCTGGATCAATCAGTTGCTGATCCTGCTGGTCTGCCTGATGGTACTGCTCAGCTCGGTCAGTGGGTTGGTGATCTGGTGGAAGCGCCGACCTCGGAGCGGGCTGGGTGTACCGCCATTGCGCCACGACCTGCCACGCTGGAAAACCGCGACAGTGGTCATGATTGCCCTGGGCGTCATATTCCCTCTGGTGGGTATTTCGATGCTGATTGTCTGGGTGCTTGATCGAATAGTGCTTTCACGCTTTGCCAAAACAGCGGCAACAGCTTAGATTGCTCGCTGCGGGGCCTGAAACCATTGAGTGGCGTTGTGATGAATTCCTCCTCATACCCGGTTTCAGGTCCCGCCCTGCTTTGAACCTTCCATGCCCCCGAAACTTCCTACCGACCAGATCGCCAATGCTGCCTTCACCGACCTGCGCTGGCCGATAGCCGTGCGCCGTCAGCCCTGACTACATGAAATGAACCGCCCGGCCAATGCCTTAAGCGGATCATCCATCATGCAGGCGAATCGGCACCATGAACCTACCGCTCATAACATCAGCACCACCTCCACAACGTTCGCTTGCCAGCGACACGTATCCACCTGGTTTCAGCAAAGCAACCCAGGAGCTGGCCAGTACCCTGCTCTCCCCCCTCAAACCCGAGCTGGATGTGCAGACAACATGGCTGACCTACCTTGACAGCAAAGAAATACCGGACAAGGGAGCCAATATTCACAGTGTTCCGCTGATCCCCAGTCTGATCGAGCACTTCACCGGCCTTCTGAACTGGACCGACCATGATGTGCAAGGCCTTTACCCGACTCCGTCGTCCACTTCGCAAACACCAGCCATCCAACCGCTGGGCCGCGCAGCTATCGCGACTTTCTATACCCAGGTCAGCCAGCAACTGGAACAGTTCTATAGCCAGAAACTTGCGGACTACTGGAGCATTGCAACATCGGATGGCGAAACCAAGGGACACCAGTTTGTCGCCGAGCAGATCGAGTGCATGAAATCTGAATGCGCGGTGCAGATTGCCCTCGAAAAAATGACGACCGGGCACTACAGCCTGCTGTCGGCAGCATTGGCAGCCTGCGCCCCTGACCCCGACGGAAATACTGCCGAGCTGCAGCCACACAGCGTTTATGGACTTTCGGCAAGCGCTGGTGATAGCCCTCCGCTTTCGCTTTACGGGGCGTTTGTAATCGCAAGACGTCTTCGTGATGAACCTGTGCAGATCGATCAGGAGGAGCTTGAAGATGTGCTGCTGTTCACCCCGCATGACGGGCTGGAAGCATTTGCATCCTTGACACAAATGAACGAAGCCCTTGCTCGACGAGGGGCTGAACCTGATTACAGACGACGTCTGCTGGCTGATTCCGAGGCTGACCAACCAGTCCAGGCTGCACCTGACAGCAACATCTTGCAGTGGCAATACACTTTGCTGGAAGGCAACTTTCTAAGCCTGTTGCATACACGCCAGATCACCAGACAGCAATCTATGTTCGCTCAGGCCGTACAGCTTGCCCGCACCCAACGAATGGATGCGGTTTGTTTCGAGCAATCGATAGTGCAACTGCTGGGATCAGAAGTTTACTTCGACCACCATTGGCGCCTGGACCGGCTCGATAACGATCTGGTGGAAAGCCAGATGCCTGCATGGTGGAAAACCATGAAGCAGTCGCAGCGCATTGAATGGCATGAGCAGGCGCAGCGGTTTGGCCAATCGGTTGTGAATATTCGCAAAAACAGCAAGGACCACTTCGGTCAGCCGGATAACGACAGCCGCACTTACTTCACGCGCTATATCGACAAGCAGCTCGAGGACGTATTGAAACGAGCCTCAGTGGAGGTAGCAGCGCAGCACATTATTGTTTCACTGACCTATACAACCGGCACTGAAGTGCTGGATATTCCCGGCGCGCCTATGATGCCCGCAACCGAGACCGCGAAGACTTCGCTATGGCAGTTGGCACACACCCATGCCTACCGGGCCAAAGCTAAGGATGCATTGCTGATCCAGGCTATGGATAGTGAAGGCGCAGTCATCAGGAAACTGGACAAAGCCACCATCAAGGAATTGGTTACAACCATTGAGGCCCCCCAACACCTCAGCGAGTACCTCGACCTAAATCTGAAAACATCGGCGTATGCGCAACAACTCAAGCAGTCACGAAAAGTCATGCTGGAAGCTCAGATGAAGATGATGCTGCTGGAGATCGAACAACTGGCGTTTGCGCCAGCGGGTCGAGAGTGGATCAAAGCAGTGCTGGATTCGCCAGCACCGCAAGGGCGCCGAACCATCAAAGATGAAGCCATCGAAGTCAGGTTTTTCACTGTCAATCAATTCAAGATGACCAATGTCATGCTGATCGCTCCCGCGGGGAAATTCGATAAGGGACCGCTTGTACTGTGCACACTGAATGCTTCCGACGGCATCGTTTTCCGCTGGTTCAACAGCATGTTTCATCTCACCACCACCTTTCTGGAAGAAGTCTCGTTTCAGCAGTACCTGCTTAAGCAAATACCGCTGTCCAGGCGTCTGGAGACGCTGCGTGCCATGCAGTACGAGAAAGAGGCAAAGCACTGGCGCCCGCCACAGGTACTTACTCAATTTTCGCTGATACCGATCCCTTCAAGGCTGCTGCATCCAGTCGTTTTTATCCGCCAGAGCAAAGATATTTACGAGGAAATTCACGAGACCAGGATCACTCAGTTGATCAGCGAAGCCAAGCGGCATATGAGCCAGGAAACCAATCAGGGGCAAGCCGGCCGAAGCTTCGATCTGATCGCCGGTATCGCAATTCTGTTTCTGCCTGAACCGATCATGATGCCTGTTGCGCTGGGCGTGGGCCTGTATAAAACCTGGAACGCCTTTTCGAAAATAGACGAAGGCGACCACGAAGGAGCCGCCGAGGAGTTTCTGAGCGCCATTGGCTATCTTGCCACTGCTCTCATTGGCCATGTGGCGCTAGCCCTTAAACCGGTAACGCATGCCTCCGGAGCAGCAAGAAGTCCGCACCTGATTCGCAGGGTGGGTCGCGATGGGCAGATGCAGATTGGCTATCTCCTGTCGCATTCCAAAGCCCCACGTTTTGCAGACTCTAAATTAATCGTCTACAAGGGCTTCCCCATTGAGCACAAGCCCAATAGTTTCTGTTTGACTCCGCTGCATATGCCGGATCGACGTAAGAAGGTGAAGGACTGCGGTACTACAAACGGTCATCTTGAGCTGATCGCTCGGACCCTGATGAAAGACGCACGTGAGGGCCTCGTTCGCTAACCGGGACTGAATTTCCCATACGATTTTTCAGGTATCCCCCACGCAGGTCCAACCCGCTTCACATCAACGACGGCAGTGCACATTGATCCTTTTATCCGCTCATGATCCTCGCCCTAACGCCTTACAAGGTGATCAGTCATGACCTCTGGTGTTTACGCGCCCGTTGGTTCTGCCTGTTCAGGCTTGAACGTGTCGCCGTAATGCAGAACGGCCCAGGCCATCCTCGCATTCTTGGCGGCAATCGCCACGGCCGCACGCCAGTAACCCCGTCGCTCCATGAGGTTGCGGATCCAGCGACTGAGAGGGTCTTGCTTATTGCCCAGGTTGGCCATGACAGATCGAGCTCCAAGCACCAGTAGACTGCGTAAATAGGCATCCCCGGCTTTGGTGATACTTCCCAGGCGCTGCTTGCCGCCGCTACTGTACTGGCTTGGCGTCAGACCGTGCCAGGCAGCCACTTGGCGACCGTTTCTGAAGTCGTGCCCATCTCCAATACTGGCCACTAAAGCACTTGCTGTGGTCGAGCCAACCCCACGCAATTGCAGCAGCCTACGGCTGCGGTCGTCTTCGCGAGCGATCTGATTGATGGCTCGATCAAGTTCCACCAGCCGATCCTCGATATGGCTGGTGTGCTCCAACAGTTCACTCATGCACCGTCTTGCCCAGCCAGGCAAGGTGTCCAGACAGGGACCAATCTCTTTTCTCAATCGCTCTGGGCTTTGTGGCAGGACCACGCCGAATTCAGAAAGTAATCCGCGCAGTCGGTTGTACGTAGAGGTGCGTTCTTCGATGAATCCCTGGCGGGTTCGGTGAAGGCAAAGAGTGGCCTGCTGATGCTCGTCTTTAACAGGGACAAACCGCATGCTGGGTCGGGGCACTGCCTCACAGATCGCGGCAGCATCTGCGGCATCGTTCTTGCCGCGCTTACCCGACATTCGATAAGGCGAAACGAGTTTAGGAGCCATCAACTTGACCGTATGGCCGTGCTCGGCGAACACCCTCGCCCAATGATGAGCGCCTGAGCAAGCCTCCATACCAATCAAGCACGGGGGCAACTGGGCGATCAATGGCACCAGTTGATCCCGCGCAACCTTGGGCTTCACCAAGGTGGCTTTACCAGCCTCATCGACGCCGTGAACGGCGAATACGGCCTTGGCTAGATCGATTCCCACGGTAATAATTGGCATGGACTTCCCCTCCTGTGGTTTTGATGCAGGTTTGACACTTCATCATGGCACTTCGATGCCGATTCGCGACTTTCGCCGCGCCCTCTGGACGGGGAAGTCCCTTTCATTCGCTATGGACCCTCACCGCTTCACTGCCATCGAGATAGAGGGCCAGACCTGCTTCATAAGCCGTCGTGCCAACATGTTCGGCCACTCGCGCCTTTATCGGCCGAACCCCATGGATGCAACGCAGTTGGTGCATGAGCAGGAATTTGCCTTGCGTACTACCAGCGGTGCCTGGAAAACCGTGGGAAAACAAATACCGCGGCTGAGTCAGCCAGCCATCCGCAATGCCCAAGCACACCTGACCAGCCTGACAACTGCCTGGCCTGCGTCCCTGGAAGAAGCAAGCAGCGCTGAACGTTTGAAGTTCGAGGCCGATTACCTCGCCCTGAGTAAAGCGTCCAACGCAGAAAGCTTTTCGGAAATAGCAGCTTATACAGAGGGAGGTTCGGCAGCCATCAATCCTGTATTGCGAAACGGTATGCGCAACGCCACCACAAGCAGGTTTCTCCGCCAGTTCTACAAACTCAAGCCATGGCATGGCACTGCCTTTCGCTCCACGTATGTATCCAGCGAAGGAGTGGCATGTCTGGAACGCGAGATAGGTGCGGTGTTTACAGATAATGGCGTGCAGTCCGCATCGGTATCGCGAGCCAATGCCTCCAGATGGAGCCAGGATGGATTTGTGAGCAGTAACGCTAACTCGGAAAATCACCCGGTATTCTTTATCTTCGCGCCTAATGTGCCCAAGAAGAACATGTTTACCGGCTTTCTCGGTGATCACGTCGCCATCCCGCCTGGAACTCGCGTGCAACTGGGTGCGACAACACGGGTCAACGGCCAGCTGTTCGCCTGGTTCGATGCTCCCGAGCGACTCGTTGACCAGACCTACGATCTTTACACCGGAGCACAGGAGTTCTGGGTATGAGGCGCTTGGCCGTTTGAACACAACGGCAGTAGAGACAATGCTGGTATTTCATGGTCCGCACCATTGCAGCGCATAGCGCACGCCCTCTTCCTGCCCCGTTCCAGGTTGGTGCGCATACCCTTTACTGCGCGACACATTCGTTCCATTTTGCGACGCGCTTAGGTTGGCCCAGACCTTGCTAACGGTTGAAAGAGCAACGTAATGCACCGCCGCAGACCTATCAAAAAAATGAACCAAGGGAGCTAGTCAATGAAGCGTCGCAGCCTGATCAAAGCCTTTACCCTGTCCGCATCGATCGCCGCCATGGGGTTGACCTGGACCGTTCAGGCTGCCGAAACCATCAAGGTCGGTATTCTGCATTCGTTGTCCGGGACCATGGCGATCTCCGAGACCTCGCTCAAAGACATGGCCTTGATGACCATTGACGAGATCAACGCCAAAGGCGGCGTCAACGGCAAGATGCTCGAAGCAGTGGTTGTCGACCCGGCTTCCAACTGGCCACTGTTCGCCGAAAAAGGCCGCCAATTGCTGACCCAGGACAAGGTGGCGGTGGTCTTTGGTTGCTGGACATCGGTATCGCGCAAATCGGTACTGCCGGTCTTTGAGGAACTCAACGGCTTGCTGTTCTACCCCGTGCAGTACGAAGGCGAAGAGATGTCGCCCAACGTGTTCTACACCGGTGCCGCGCCTAACCAACAGGCGATCCCTGCGGTCGAGTATGTAATGAGTGAAGAAGGCGGTTCGGCCAAGCGCTTCTTCCTGCTCGGCACCGACTATGTCTACCCACGTACCACCAACAAGATTCTGCGTGCATTCCTGCACTCCAAGGGTGTAGCGGATAAAGACATCGAAGAGGTCTACACCCCGTTCGGTCACTCCGACTATCAAACCATCGTGGCCAACATCAAGAAGTTCTCTGCAGGTGGCAAGACAGCGGTTATCTCCACCGTTAACGGCGACTCCAATGTGCCGTTCTACAAAGAACTGGCCAACCAGGGCCTGAAAGCCACCGACGTACCGGTTGTAGCGTTTTCGGTAGGCGAAGAAGAACTACGCGGCATCGACACCAAACCACTGGTAGGCCACCTCGCCGCCTGGAACTACTTCCAGTCGGTGGAAAACCCGGTCAACAAGAAGTTCGTCGCTGACTGGACTGCCTACGCCAAAAAGAAAAACCTGCCAGGCGCTGACAAAGCGGTGACCAACGACCCGATGGAAGCTACCTACGTCGGTATTCACATGTGGGCACAGGCAGTCGAGAAAGCCAAAACCACTGACGTGGACAAGGTACGCGAGGCAATGGCCGGACAAACCTTCGCAGCACCGTCGGGATTCACCCTGACCATGGACAAAACCAACCACCACTTGCACAAGCCGGTAATGATTGGCGAAGTGGAGGACAACGGTCAGTTCAACGTCGTCTGGCAGACCAAAGAGCCGATCCGCGCCCAGCCATGGAGCCCCTACATTCCTGGCAACGACAAAAAGCCTGATCATCCCGTGAAGAGCAACTGATGTGACGGGGCTGAGAGCACAACAACTCTCGCCCCTACGCTCCAGCGCTAGTCGTACGCACACGTTCGCTCGGCCTCAGGGTGGAAAGCATTTTTTGTAGGAGCGGACTTGTCCGCGAAGGCGGCTGTTCAAACGATACATCTTCAGTGAATGTAACGGCCCTTTCGTGAACAAGTTCACTCCCACGGCCTTCGGCCAGAATCAAGAGCAGACGGCGCCACACTCAATCAAGGCCATATTGATATGCCTTCCTACTTCTACCGTTTCATCCTCGCTATCAGCCTGCTGCTGCCCCTTGCAGCTCAGGCCAGCGATGCCAGTGATTTTGTCGCAGCCAGTTCTGCACAACAGGCCGAGCTGCTGGAGGCCTGGGCAGCCAAGCCGACAGCGGAACGCGTTGAACTGCTTGAAGCTCTGCGCGATGGCCGTGTTGCCGCCGACAGCAGCAAGCGCGCCTGGATCGAAAACAACGATCAATACGTGCCGGCCGATGCACAAGCCCCTGCAGCAGCCGACGCCCCAACTCCTGACGAACCGCGCAAACTGCGCCTGAACAACCGGCTGCGTGGTCTGATTGAAACAGCGCTGGCCAGCCACCAACTGCTGGCAGCCGATACGCAACTGCGCATGGCAGCAGCCCTGCAATTGCAAAAAAGCGCTCGCCCTGCACAACTGGAGCTGCTGACCGAACGTGTCGCCAGCGAAACCGATTCCAGCGTCAAAAGCGCGCTGGCCCTGGCGCTGGCCAACCTGCAAATGGTCGACTCCATCCCGACAGTACGTCTGGCTGCCGTGCGACTGCTGGGTGAAACCGGTGACCCGCTGGCGCGTACCCGTCTTGAATCATTGCTGGCGCCCGGCGTGGAAACCGACGCTTCGGTACGCGTGGCGGCTGAAACCAGCCTGGCACAGGTGAAGCGCAAGCTGATGATCGGCGAAATCCTCGGTCAGGCGTTCAGCGGCATGTCGCTGGGGTCGATCCTGCTGCTGGCGGCGCTGGGCCTGGCGATCACCTTCGGCCTGCTTGGGGTGATCAACATGGCCCATGGCGAGATGCTGATGCTGGGCGCCTATTCAACCTATGTCGTGCAACTGATGCTGCAGCGCTATGCGCCGGGCGCCATCGAATACTATCCGCTGATCGCACTGCCGGTGGCGTTCTTTGTCACCGCCGTGATCGGCATGGCCCTGGAACGTACGGTCATCCGTCACTTGTATGGCCGTCCACTGGAAACCCTGCTCGCCACCTGGGGCATTAGCCTGATGCTGATTCAAGCCGTACGTCTGGCCTTCGGCGCGCAGAACGTTGAAGTCGCCAACCCGCAATGGCTGTCAGGCGGCATTCAGGTGTTGCCTAACCTGGTATTGCCTTACAACCGCATCGTGATCATCGCCTTCGCCCTGTTCGTGGTCGTGTTGACCTGGCTGCTGTTGAACAAGACCCGACTGGGTCTGAACGTGCGCGCCGTCACCCAGAACCGCAACATGGCTGCCTGCTGCGGTGTGCCGACCGGGCGCATCGACATGATGGCATTCGGTCTGGGCTCGGGCATTGCAGGTCTGGGCGGCGTCGCCCTGAGCCAGATCGGCAACGTCGGCCCCGACCTTGGCCAAAGCTACATCATCGACTCATTCCTGGTGGTGGTGCTCGGCGGTGTCGGACAACTGGCCGGTAGCGTGATGGCGGCCTTCGGGCTGGGCATTGCCAACAAGATTCTCGAACCGCAAATCGGCGCTGTATTGGGCAAGATCCTGATACTGGCGCTGATCATTCTGTTTATCCAGAAACGTCCGCAAGGCCTCTTCGCATTGAAAGGACGGGTGATCGACTGATGAGCCAGCCATTGATGGTAACTGCCGCACAAAAAGTCGGCCCCAAAGGCACGTTGACCGCAGGCATTGTGATACTGGCTGTGCTGCTGGCACTGCCGTTGCTGTCGTTGTTGCCTGCCGATAACAGCTTTCAGGTCTCGGCCTACACCTTGACCCTGGTGGGCAAAATCCTCTGCTACGCCATTGTCGCCCTGGCGCTGGATCTGGTCTGGGGCTACGCCGGGCTATTGTCGCTGGGCCACGGCCTGTTCTTCGCACTGGGCGGCTATGCCATGGGCATGTACCTGATGCGCCAGGCCGCAGGTGATGGTTTGCCTGCGTTCATGACGTTCCTGTCGTGGACCGAACTGCCGTGGTACTGGGCAGGCACCGACAATTTCCTCTGGGCGCTGTGTCTGGTGGTCCTCGCACCTGGGCTGCTGGCGCTGGTGTTCGGCTTCTTCGCCTTCCGCTCGCGGATCAAAGGCGTGTATTTCTCGATCATGACCCAGGCCCTGACGTTTGCCGGCATGCTGCTGTTCTTTCGCAACGAGACCGGCTTTGGCGGCAACAACGGGTTTACCAACTTTCGCAGCATTCTGGGTTTCAGCATCAGTTCCCAAGGAACCAGAGCAACGCTGTTCCTAGCGACAGTCTTATTGCTGATTGCCAGCCTGTACATCGGCTGGCGCCTGGCGCAGAGCAAGTTCGGCCGGGTTCTGACGGCGTTGCGTGATGCGGAAAACCGCCTGATGTTCTGCGGTTACGATCCGCGCGGCTTCAAGCTGTTTGTCTGGGTCTTGAGTGCCATACTGTGCGGCCTGGCCGGGGCCCTGTATGTGCCGCAGGTCGGCATCATCAACCCCAGCGAAATGTCGCCGACCAACTCTATCGAAGCAGCAGTGTGGGTAGCATTGGGCGGCCGTGGCACGTTGATCGGCCCATTGCTGGGCGCGGGTCTGGTGAACGGCATGAAAAGCTGGTTCACCGTGGCTTTCCCGGAATACTGGCTGTTCTTTCTCGGCGCGCTGTTCATCATCGTCACGCTGTACCTGCCCAAAGGCGTGATCGGCTTGCTGAAGAAAAGGAGCGAGCAATGAAAACCACTCCTACCCCGTCGTTCATGCTTGAACCGGTTCTGGCACCCAACTCTGATGCAGGCACCAGCCGCGATGCGTAGGCCTTGGCAAAAGCGCTGGTAAAGGGCTGAACACACGACACGGCACGATCCTGACGCTGGAAGACATCAGCGTCAGCTTCGACGGTTTCAAGGCACTGAACGATCTGAATCTGTACATCGGCGTGGGCGAGCTGCGCTGCATCATCGGCCCCAACGGCGCTGGCAAGACCACGCTGATGGACGTCATCACCGGCAAGACCCGCCCCAGCCACGGCAAGGCCTGGTTCGGCGAAACGCTGGACCTGACGCAGATGAGCGAAGTGCAGATTGCTCAGGCCGGAATTGGCCGAAAGTTCCAGAAGCCGACGGTGTTCGAAGCCTTGAGCGTGTTCGAGAACCTTGAACTGGCTCAAAAGACCGACAAATCGGTATGGGCCAGTTTGCGTGCGCGGTTGAGCGGCGAACAGCAGGACCGGATACGCGAAGTCCTGGAAACCATTCGCCTGACCACCTCCATGCACCGCCCGGCGGGCTTGCTGTCTCACGGCCAGAAGCAGTTTCTGGAGATCGGTATGCTGCTGGTTCAGGACCCGCAATTGCTGCTGCTCGACGAGCCGGTGGCGGGCATGACCGACGCCGAAACCGAATTCACCGCCGAGCTGTTCAAGGGCCTGGCCGGCAAACACTCACTGATGGTGGTCGAGCATGACATGGGCTTCGTCGGCTCGATTGCCGACCACGTCACCGTGCTGCACCAAGGCAGCGTATTGGGCGAAGGCTCGCTGAACGACGTGCAGGCCGACGAACGCGTAATCGAAGTGTATTTAGGGCGCTGACGCAACGAACTGATCGGCGCGCGGCACGGAAATACCTATCCAGACGCCCCGCGTCCCAACATTACGATTACGCTGCAACCGACGAGAACATTCACCATGCTCCAGGTCGAAAAGCTTCATCAGTATTACGGTGGCAGCCACATTCTTCGTGGTCTGTCGTTTGATGTGAAGGTCGGTGAAGTCACCTGCCTGCTGGGCCGCAATGGCGTAGGCAAGACCACGCTGTTGCGTGTGCTGATGGGCTTGTTGCCGTCGAAGGAAGGCTCGGTGCAATGGGAAGGCAAGGCCATCACCCAGTTCAAGACGCATCAGCGGGTGCATGCCGGGATTGCTTATGTGCCGCAAGGCCGGGAAATATTCGGCCGGCTGACGGTCGAGGAAAACCTGTTGATGGGCCTGTCACGCTTTCCGGGCTCCGAAGCCAAGGAAGTGCCGGCATTTATCTACGAGCTGTTCCCGGTGCTGCTGCAGATGAAACATCGGCGTGGCGGCGATCTGTCCGGTGGTCAGCAGCAGCAATTGGCGATAGGCCGGGCATTGGCGAGTCGTCCACGCTTACTGATTCTCGACGAACCCACCGAAGGTATTCAGCCCTCGGTGATCAAGGAAATCGGCGCAGTGATCAAAAAACTGGCCGAGCGCGGCGACATGGCGATTCTGCTGGTCGAGCAGTTCTACGACTTCGCGGCGGAACTGGCCGATCAATACCTGGTGATGTCGCGGGGAGAAATCGTCCAGCAGGGCCGTGGCGAGAACATGGAGACCGAAGGGGTTCGCGGTCTGGTGACTATTTAATTAATGCGCCAATCCGTTATCGTGCTGCACTCGACAAGCCAATGAAGACACCATGAATCTGCCTGCCAACACCGCCCTTTTTACCCCCAGCTGGCATGCCGAGCTGGAATTGGGTTATGGCCGTTTCGATGACTGCACACGCCCGACCCAACGTCGCCACAAAGGGCCGCTGCGGGTGCAAAAGCATCTGTATGCCGAAGGACCGCAGGTGTGCCAGCACATCATCGTTCACCCACCGGGCGGTATCGCCGGGGGAGACCGGCTGGACATTTCAGCCACGGTCGGTGCCGATGCCTGGGCACAACTGACCAGCCCCGGCGCAGCGAAATGGTATCGCGCCGCCAGCCCGGCCTTTCAGCAACTTGAACTGCACGTCCACCCCGGCGCGACACTGGAATGGCTGCCGCAGGAAACCATCGTCTTCAGCAATGCCCAGGCAGAACTTACCACCCGCATAGAACTACACGGTGACGCGAAGCTATGCTACTGGGATGTAGTAGCACTGGGCCGTCCGGCCAGCGGCGAGCGTTTCGAGCAGGGACATTTTCAGTCGCATCTGGATATCCGCCGCGACGGCACATTGCTCTGGCACGAACGGCAACGCATTATCGGTGGCGACGGGCTGCTGGACTCGCCCATCGGCCTGGACGGCAAAACGGTATTCGCCACCCTGCTGCTGACCGGTGAAGTGAGCAGCGATCTGCTTGAGGCCTGTCGCTCGCTGTCGATGCCCAACCCGGTACGCGGTGATCTGACCCAATTGCCGGGCCTTGTAGTGGCTCGCTGCTTGGCAGACGAAGCATTGCACGCGCGCGCCTGGCTGATACAAATCTGGAAATACCTGCGCCCTGCCCTGCTGGGACGCGAGGCGGTAACGCCAAGAATCTGGAACACCTGATTGATGACTGGACGCTCTGCATTCCAGGCTACACCCTCGGCGCTGATACACTCAGCGTGATACATAAGTCCTGAAAAGCCCGAAAATCGGGGGCTTTTAGCGCTTCTGCCCGCAGGGCGTGGGAGCGAACGTGTTCGCGAAGACAATGTTTTAGGCGCTGCATTTTCGGCGACTACACCGGCCCCTTCTCGAACAAGTTCGCTCCCACGGCCTTCGGCCAGACCCCAAAACAGACTTATACATAACGATGAGGGCTCAAGCCTGGGAACGATCAACCACCGAATTTGAACAAACGGAAGCCCCATGGACCTGACACCACGCGAAAAAGACAAGCTGCTGATATTCACTGCCGGACTGGTTGCCGAACGGCGTCTGGCGCGCGGCGTGAAGCTCAATTACCCGGAAGCCATGGCCTACATCTCTGCGGCGCTGCTTGAAGGTGCGCGTGACGGGCAGACCGTCGCTGACCTCATGCACTACGGCACGACCCTGCTGACCCGCGATCAGGTCATGGAAGGCATTGCGGAGATGATCCCGGAGATTCAGGTGGAAGCCACCTTCCCGGACGGCACCAAACTGGTCACCGTGCATCAGCCGATTGCCTGAGGGAGTGATCATGCAAGACGTGATTCGCGATGCCCTGCCGGTCGATCTGCCAGGCATTCTGGCCATCTACAACGACGCAGTGCTCAACACCACGGCTATCTGGAATGAACAACCGGTCGACCTGGCCAACCGCCAGGTCTGGTACGCAGCTCGCCAGAGTCAGGCGTATCCAATTCTGGTGGCCGTCGACCACGCAGGCGAGGTGCTGGGCTACTCATCGTTTGGCGACTGGCGCCCCTTCGAAGGGTTTCGCCATACGGTGGAGCATTCGGTCTATGTTCGCGCAGACCAGCGCGGCAAGGGGCTGGGGCCGCGCCTGATGGCATCGCTGATCGAACGAGCCAGAGACTGTGAGAAACACATGATGGTAGCCGCCATCGAAAGCGGCAACGCGGCCTCCATCGCCCTGCATGAACGCCTCGGCTTCAAGACTACCGGACAGATGCCGCAAGTCGGCACCAAGTTCGGCCGCTGGCTGGACCTGACCTTCATGCAACTGGATTTGTCGCCCGGTGTTCCGGCACCCGCGTCACAAGCACCCAAGCCCTTCTAGAGAGCACGCCATGAACCATGCACAACTGCGACGTGTTACCGCTGAAAGCTTCGCCCATTATCGCCATGGTCTGGCGCAGTTGCTGTTTGAAACGGTTCACGGCGGCGCATCGGTGGGGTTCATGGCTGATCTGGATATGCAGCAGGCGTACGCTTGGTGCGATGGCCTGAAGGCCGATATCGCCGCAGGCAGTCTGCTGCTGTGGGTGGTGGCCGAAGACGATAATGTGCTGGCCAGCGCGCAGTTGTCACTGTGCCAGAAGCCCAATGGCCTGAACCGCGCCGAAGTGCAGAAACTGATGGTGCTGCCCAGCGCCCGAGGTCGTGGTCTGGGCAGGCAACTGATGGACGAAGTCGAGCAGGTTGCAGTAAAACACAAACGCGGGCTGCTGCACCTGGACACCGAAGCGGGCTCGGTGGCTGAAGCGTTCTATAGCGCGCTGGCCTACACCCGCGTCGGCGAACTGCCAGGCTACTGCGCCACACCGGACGGTCGCCTTCATCCGACCGCCATTTATTTCAAAACCTTGGGGCAACCGACATGATCCCTGGTCAATACCAGATCCAGCCCGGCGATATCGAACTCAACGCCGGACGCCGTACCCTCAGCCTGACGGTTGCCAACAGCGGCGACCGGCCGATTCAGGTGGGCTCGCATTTCCACTTTTTCGAAACCAATGACGCACTGACCTTTGATCGCGCCGCCAGCCGCGGCATGCGCCTGAATATCCCGGCCGGCACCGCCGTGCGCTTCGAGCCGGGCCAGTCCCGTGAAGTCGAGCTGGTGGACCTGGCCGGATTGCGCAAGGTCTACGGCTTTGCCGGACGGGTAATGGGCGATCTGGATTGAAGCCTTTTTGAATACCGTTCCTACGCTCCGCGTTCATCGTTACATACAAGTCTGCTTTTGATTCTGGCCGAAGGCCGTAGGAGCGAACTTGTTCGCGAAGAGGCCGGTACAGCCTCCAGAAACAGGGCGTTCAGACTAACGTCTTCGTGAGCAATGCGGATCGCCGCAACGGTCATGCAGGCATCCAATCGGGACGTGTGTATGACGATGGGCACTCGGCACGAGGATCAAAAGCTTTGACGACTAACGACTTGCAGCCCGCCGCTGGTCGCTTTGAAAAACTTACAGTTTGCGGCCTGCAGCTTGCCGCTCTGAATCCGAGGTACGAAAGATGAAGATAAGCCGACAAGCCTACGCAGACATGTTCGGCCCCACCGTCGGCGACAAGGTTCGCCTGGCCGACACCGAGCTGTGGATCGAGGTCGAGAAGGACTTCACCACCTATGGCGAAGAAGTGAAGTTCGGCGGTGGCAAGGTCATCCGTGACGGCATGGGCCAAGGCCAGCTAATGGCCGCCGATGTGGTCGACACGCTGATCACCAACGCCCTGATCATCGACCATTGGGGCATCGTCAAGGCTGACGTCGGCATCAAGAATGGACGCATCGCAGCCATCGGCAAGGCCGGTAACCCGGACATCCAGCCAGACGTGACCATTGCGGTCGGCGCGGCCACCGAAGTCATTGCCGGTGAAGGCATGATCCTCACCGCTGGCGGCGTCGACACGCACATCCACTTCATCTGCCCACAACAGATCGAAGAAGCGCTGATGAGCGGCGTGACTACCATGATCGGCGGCGGCACCGGCCCTGCCACTGGCACTAACGCCACCACGGTCACGCCCGGTCCGTGGCACATGGCGCGCATGCTCCAGGCTTCGGATTCGTTTCCGATGAACATTGGCTTCACCGGCAAGGGCAACGTCAGCCTGCCCGGCCCGCTGATCGAGCAGGTCAAGGCGGGCGCTATCGGTCTGAAGCTGCACGAGGACTGGGGCACCACACCCGCAGCCATCGACAACTGCCTGAGCGTTGCCGATGAATACGACGTGCAGGTCGCGATTCACAGCGACACGCTGAATGAGTCAGGTTTCGTCGAAACCACCCTCGCCGCGTTCAAGAACCGCACCATCCACACCTACCACACTGAAGGTGCAGGTGGCGGCCACGCGCCGGATATCATCAAGGCCTGTGGTTCTCCGAACGTGCTGCCCAGCTCGACCAACCCGACCCGGCCTTTTACCCGTAACACCATCGACGAACACCTGGACATGCTCATGGTCTGCCACCACCTGGACCCGAGCATCGCCGAAGACGTGGCATTCGCGGAAAGCCGTATACGCCGGGAAACCATCGCCGCCGAGGACATTCTTCACGACCTGGGTGCCTTTTCGATGCTCAGTTCCGACAGCCAGGCCATGGGCCGGGTTGGTGAGGTGATCATGCGCACCTGGCAAACCGCCGACAAGATGAAGAAGCAGCGGGGCCCCCTGCCGCAGGACGGTCCCGGCAACGACAACTTCCGCGCCAAGCGCTACATCGCCAAATACACCATCAACCCGGCGATCACCCACGGCATCAGCCATGAGGTGGGCTCCATCGAAGTCGGCAAGTGGGCGGACCTGGTGCTGTGGCGTCCGGCATTCTTCGGCGTCAAACCGACCCTGATCCTCAAGGGCGGCGCCATTGCCGCCAGCCTGATGGGCGACGCCAACGCTTCGATCCCGACACCGCAACCGGTTCACTACCGCCCCATGTTCGCCAGCTACGGCAGCTCGCTGCATGCCACCAGCCTGACCTTTATCAGCCAGGCGGCATTCGACGCAGGCGTACCGGAGTCACTGGGCCTGAAGAAGCAGATCGGCGTAGTCAAAGGCTGTCGCACCGTGCAGAAGAAAGACCTGATCCACAACGACTACCTGCCGGACATCGAAGTTGACCCACAGACCTATCAGGTCAAGGCCGACGGCGTGTTGCTATGGTGCGAACCGGCCGATGTGCTGCCGATGGCACAACGGTATTTTCTGTTCTAGCAAAGCGCTCGAAAGTGGGGGCTCTTGTTGAGCCCCTGCTGCTCGACGTACAAACTGGATTGACGTACAAACTGGATTAAAGCCCTAAGGCTCAAGACGCTCCAGGAATGTCTCTTTAGAGTTCAGTATCTGCAACGACTGCAGCGAGTCGTTGATGGCGTCGAACATGCCCAGATCCTGTTCAGTCGGTTTACCCTGCAACACCCGATGCAGAGCAAGAAAAACGCTGAGTTTGCCTCCCGACATATAGTTCCGTTTGCTTACTTTTGCATCTGCCAGTATCTCCCCCGCCAGCGCGATCTGCTCTTCGACGAACGCTGCAAACTCTGTCTTCAACATGCTGAATCTCCGGTTATGAGGTGAGTAGCAACTCATCCAGCACTTGCACCATCCGCTCCCTGGTTTGCTGCCCTACAAGGTCTTCCCGTACTCTTTTGCCATCCTTGAAAAAAACCATCGTCGGACCGTGATTTATCTCGTACTCGTTCGAAGTCACGGGGTTCAAAGAGTCTTTGAGATCCGAATCCAGCTCGATCTCTACTCTGATCAGGCTTACCTTTTCGGCGTATTTCTCTTCCAGCGCATCAAAAATGGCATCCATTCTGGCGCTGGCGTTTTGATCACCTCGTTTACTGACTTTTCCTTTCGTCGAGAACTCCACCGCCACAAGCCTGTGGCAGCTGGCATCGACAACCTCTTTCTGGAAGGTTGAATCGGTAGCAGTGATGACACTCATGTTCAGGCCCCTCATTCAATTAATCGCTGATTGAACATAGGCCTGCAAAAAAAGGGAGTCTACTGACAGAAATGACAGTAAACGCCCTGTTTGTCGTGTCATGTAAAAGCGATAATATGCGCCATCTTCCGTCACGCTCCTCCAACAAGGTAGTCGGCCATGCGCCTTTCCGAGTTCATCGTTGTTCATGTGGATCGCATTGTCGATGAATGGGAAGACTTCGCCAGGACTCTGAAACCTGCCGCCGACTCGATGAGCAAGCTGGAGCTGCGCGATCACGCCAAATCGATTCTGCTCGCAGCTGCACGGGACATGAAAACTGTGCAGAGCAAAAGCGAGGAGATTGCCAAGGCCAGAGGCGAAGAGCTGAACAAGACGCCAAGCCTGGACGAAGCAGCCAGCAGCCATGGCGAGTTGCGTCATGAGGTCGGCTTTGATCTGGTGCAGATGACGTCGGAATTTCGCCATCTGCGCGCCAGCGTCATCCGCCTCTGGGTAGAAAGCCTGGCAGCGCCGCAACTGGCCGATTTTCAGGACGTGATTCGTTTCAACGAAGCCATCGACGAGGCGCTTGCCGAATCCACCGCTGCCTATGCGGAACGGGTTGGCCGTTCACGGGATATATTTCTTGCCATTCTGGGTCACGATCTGCGCGCGCCGCTGCAGGCCGTCAGCATGTCGACGGAATTGCTGGCACGCAAGATAGCGCTGGACGAAAAGACCCAGTCCTATGTTTCACGTATCCAGACCAGCACCCGCCATATGGGCTCGATGGTCAGCGATCTGCTGGAATTCGTGCGCAGTCGCTTGGGCGCCGGGCTACCGGTTGAACGCAAATACATGGATTTGGCCAGTGCTTGCCGTGAAGCCATCGAGGAAGCCTGCGCCGGGCGACCGGACTCTGTTCCGGTGCTGAACATCGAAGGCAACACCAAGGGGCACTGGGACGCCGGGCGGATCAGCCAGATGCTACAGAACCTGATCGGCAACGCCCTGCAGCACGGTGCGGCCAGTCACGAGATAACGGTCAGTGTTACGGGTGCCGAGAAAGCGGTGATATTGGTGGTACACAACGAAGGCAAGCCGATTGCCGAAGACGCTATCGGGACGATCTTCGATCCGCTGGTGCGCAGCACCGAGGAAAACAGCGAAACACGCGGTACATCGACCAGCCTGGGTCTTGGCCTGTTCATCGTCAAGGAAGTGGTCAACGCCCACGGTGGCAGCATCACTGTGACCTCGACCATTGGTGAGGGCACGACCTTCAATGTGGTGCTGCCGAAAAACTGAGCGAGGCTGATTGCCTGCTGATGCGGGTGGCGCATCAGCCCATTCAGAAAAGACAGAATCGCAAGACCGCTATGCTCAACCCTTCCACTGCGCGCGAGGATCGAACGACGAACTGTCTGCCAGTTTCTGCCAGAGTGCCCGGGTTGCCTCGTCGGTGTGCTTGGGCACGACGATTTTCAGCTGGGCGTAAAGGTCGCCCCGCTCGCCACTCTTGTTCATCAAGCCGTTACCCTTGATCCGCAGACGCTGACCGTTCTGACTGTCCGGGCGGATGGTCAGGTTGATCCTGCTGTTCAGCGTCGGTACCGCCACCTTGGTGCCCAGCACTGCTTCCCAGGGTGCCAGTGGAACGGTGATGACCAGATCATGGCCCTCGACCTCGAACAGAGGGTGCGGTGCAAGGCGAATGATCAGGTACAGATCGCCATTGGCACCCCCGCCCACTCCAGGCGCGCCCTGGCCCTTGAGACGAATGCGCTCGCCGTCAACGACGCCCGCTGGAATCTTCACATTCAGGGTCTTGGTGATATCGCTCATGCGCTGCCCGTTGGGGCTGTGCTGCGGCACCTTGAAACTGACCTGCTTGGATTCACCCGACAAGGTCTCCTCAAGGAAGACTGCCAGCTCCATCTCAACGTCCTGCCCGGTACGCCCGGGGTTGCGGGTACGGCCGCCCTGCTGTGGCCGGCCGCCGAAAATGGAGCTGAAAAACTCTGAAAAGTCTGCCGTTTCCTCGAATCCTCCAGCGCCTGCGCCAGCCCGGCTTTGCCAGCCTGGCGGAGTCTGGAACGGACGACCCTGCCGACCGTACTTGCGCAGCTCATCGTACTCGGCGCGCTTGTCAGGGCTGCTGAGCACTTCATAGGCTTCGGACGCTTCCTTGAATTTGTCTTCAGCGCCTGCTTCCTTGCTGACGTCAGGGTGATACTTGCGCGCCAGTTTGCGATAGGCGGTCTTGATCGCCTTGTCGTCCGCAGTCGGCTCAACGTCAAGTATCTTGTAGTAGTCTTTGAAATCCATGTAACGATCACCCATCCGAATTATCCGGCAAAGCCAGATACGCTGGCGTCACGCGCCCAGCTCCCTCTATTTACGAGGTATCTGGATTACCTAACGTCGAAAATTTATAGATAGCCGGCCGTCTTTGCAGACGGGTCGATCACTCGACAACATCGTGTTCGACAGCCAGGTCTACCGAGAATCCCTTCAAGATTGGGGGTAACGGGCTTCAGTTCAAGCCTTGACGGTAAATACAGTCAGGTAAATATAAGCGACGTGTCGCGCTACGCAATTGGCGCGCGCTGACATAAACTGCGCGGCCGTTTTTTGACTGGAACGTAAAAGACATGAATGACCAATCCCCGGCCCGTGCCTGCGGCATCGATTTCGGCACGTCCAACTCCACAGTCGGCTGGCAACGACCCGGCGTGGAATCGTTGATCGCGCTGGAGGACGACAAGATTACTCTACCGTCGGTGGTGTTCTTCAATATGGAGGAGCGCCGCCCGGTGTATGGCCGTTTGGCGCTGCACGAGTATCTGGAAGGTTATGAAGGCCGCCTGATGCGCTCGCTCAAGAGCCTGCTGGGCTCAAAGCTGATCAAGCATGACACCAGCGTGCTGGGCACGGCGATGCCGTTCAAGGATTTGCTGGCGCTGTTTATCGGCGAGCTGAAAAAACGCGCCGAGCACACGGCCGGACGCGAGTTCGAGCAAGTGGTACTGGGCCGCCCGGTGCATTTCGTCGATGACGATGCACAGGCCGATCAGGAAGCCGAAGACACTCTGGCCGAAGTGGCCCGCAAGATCGGCTTCAAGGACGTATCGTTCCAGTTCGAACCTATTGCTGCGGCATTCGACTACGAATCCACCATCAAAGACGAAGAGCTGGTACTGATTGTCGACATCGGCGGCGGTACGTCGGACTTCTCGCTGGTGCGCCTGTCACCCGAGCGACGCCAGCACGATGATCGCCAACAGGACATTCTTGCCACGGGCGGCGTGCACATTGGCGGCACCGACTTCGACAAGCAGCTGAGCCTGCAAGGCGTGATGCCGCTGTTCGGTTACGGCAGCCGTATGAAAAGCGGTGCCTACATGCCGACCAGCCACCATATGAACCTGGCGACCTGGCACACCATCAATGCGGTGTACTCGCAAAAGTCGCAGCTGGCGCTGGGCAGCATGCGTTATGACATTGAAGACACGGGTGGCATCGACCGCCTGTTCAAGCTGATCGAACAGCGCGCCGGGCACTGGCTGGCCATGGAAGTGGAAGAAACCAAAATCCAGCTGACCCACGCTGAAAACCGCCATCTGCCAATGGACCGGGTGGAAGCAGGATTGAGTGTGGACCTGAGCCGGGTGATGTTCGAGGCGGCAATCGACGCTCAGCTTGAGCGCGTGCGCAACAGCGTGACGAACTTGCTCAGCGACGCGGGCGTGAGTGTCGAACAGGTCAACACGGTGTTCTTCACCGGCGGCTCCAGCGGCATCCCCGCCCTGCGCAACAGCGTCTCGGCCATGCTGCCCAACGCCCGCCACGTCGAAGGCAACATCTTCGGCAGCATCGGCAGCGGCCTGGCGATTGAAGCGAAGAAGCGCTACGGCTAGTGGTATGACTCGGAGCGCAGGCACGGTAGTTAAAGAACTATCGTTCCTCACGCTGCAGCGTGGGAATGCCGTTCGTGACGCCCTGCGTCACAGATTCCAGCCGCAACGCAGACTCTAGCCAGTCAGATATCCACGCGCCCTAGACCAACCCTTCCTTCTGCAGTTCGCTCTTCAAATACGCATAGTAAATCGGCCCTGCCACCACACCCGGCAGGCCGAATGCGGCTTCGAACAGCAGCATCGCCAGCAGCAACTCCCACGACTTGGCATTGATCTGTCCGCCGACGATGCGTGCATTGAGGAAATACTCGACCTTGTGAATCACGATCAGGTAACCCAGCGCAGCCAGCGCTACCCAGATCGAGATCGACATGCCGACAATGAAAATGAGCGTATTCGACATCAGGTTACCCACCACCGGCAACAGGCCGAGCAGGAAGGTCATGATGATCAGGGTCTTGGTCAGCGGCAGGTGAATCCCGCACAACGGGAGGACGATGGCCAGGAATACCGAAGTAAACGCCGTATTGAGCAGGGAAATCTTGATCTGGGCGAAAACGATGTTGCGAAATGCGCGACTGACCAGATACAGACGATCGAACAGTGCGGCCGCCAGCGGCTTGCGCGCATGGACATCGGAAATACGCTGCAAGGCGATGATTGCCCCCAGCACCATGCCGATCAGCATGGTAACGAACATGTGTGCTGCGCCCTTGCCGATCAACTGCAACTCGCCGACGTGCTTCTGCAGCCACTGCCCAAGAGAGACCTGAAACTCCGCCGCACTGGCAGGCAGATAGGCATCAATGAACGGCGGCAGCTGACCGCGCGCGCGATCCACCAGGGTCATGAACTTGTCCAGCGAGGCCCCGGGGTTTTCGGCTTCGTGCAGCACAAAGCTGATGACACCGGCAAAAATCAGTGTCAGCAGGCTGACCACCACAGTACCCAGTAGCGCTACCGCCAGCCAGCGGGCGCGTTCGCCAGAGATCAGACGCTGCAACTTGGGGGTCAGCATGTTGACCAGTTCGAACACCAACAGTCCGGCCAGCAGGCTGGGCAGCAACTTGAATGGCAACACCAATAACAGACCGCCAAATACAAGAATCCAGCTGGCTATTAACACCTGACGCGCAGAAAACGTTGGCATAGACCCTCAACGGGCAACACAAGGAAGGTGGGCAGTCTGCCAGCCTTCTCAGTCGAGAACCAGTGATCCGAAAGCCGGAAAAAGTGCGGCGCAATCATCTGCCCGATGATCGGCTCGATAACGGCGCCAAAGTGCAGTGTTTACTGCACCCGCGCGCCTTGTCTGTAGCGATGGCTCTGGCTGGAAAATTATTTCTTCTTGAGACAATCGCTCATGAAACTCTTGCGAGCGTCGCCCTTGAGTGCCTGAGTACTGGCGGTCGCATTGCAGGTCTTCATCTTGTCCTGCTGGGTAGCTGCCGGCGTTGGTGCCGCTTTCAGGCAAGTGCTCATGAACGCCTTGCGCTCATCGCCCTTAAGCGATTTGGCGCTGGCGTCGGCATTACAAGTGGTCATTTTGTTCTGCTGCGCAGTCGCCGCGAACCCCTGAGCAGACAGCATCAAGCCAACGAGCAATAAAGGAATACCGAGCTTCTTCATCGATCCACTCTCCAGAACCACCGCACCGGACGGCGCAGGCTGTGATTCAGTGTAGTCAGATGTTCCGACCCATGACGGGGCACACTGCATCGCCGCTGGCACTCTCGACCAACAGGCGGATAATTACGCCTCGCTTTAACGATGATTCCCTCATGCAATACGCTTTTCCACTGATTACAGTCCTTATCTGGGCGATCAATACGGCCGTCACCAAGGCGTCTGCCGGAGTGATCTTTCCGGCTGAAATAGGCTTTTATCGCTGGGCGCTGGCAGGCTTGCTGTTCACACCCTTCATGCTCAGGCCTGTCTGGGCAAATCGCGCCGCGATCAAACCGGTGCTGGGTAAAATTTTCATTCTTGCCGTGCTCGGCACTGCGATGTATCAAAGCCTGGCGTATTTCGCTGCAAGCCTGACGACCGCCACCAACATGGGGATCATTCAGTCGCTGGTGCCCATGATGGCGCTGGGGCTGTCGATAGCCTGCCTGGGCAATCGCCTGACCCGTGGCGCACTGCTGGGCGCTGTGCTGTCATTCGTGGGAGTGGTAGTGGTGGTGTCGGCGGGCAATCCCGCTGGGCTGATCGATCATGGCGTCAATCGGGGCGATGCGATGGTGCTGGTGGCCGCAGCGTCGTACGCGGTCTACAGCACGCTGCTGAAGAAGTGGCAATTGTGCCTGCCGCCCCTGCAATTGCTTTACGTACAGATTCTGCTGGCGCTTATCGTGTTGCTGCCGCCTTTTATCCTGTCGGCAAAAACCGGCTTGAATGCCAGCAACATTCCGATGGTGCTGTATGCAGCCATTCCGACTTCCATGCTTGCGCCATGGTTGTGGATGACCTCGATCATGCGTCTGGGGCCCAGCCGCACAACGCTGTTCTTCAACCTGATGCCGATCGCCACGGCATTGATCGCCGCGGCGACGCTGGGCGAACAACTTGCGCTCTATCACCTGTTCGGCGGAGCGCTGACCCTGTGCGGCGTCATCCTTGCAGAACGCTGGACGACCCCGCTGCGGTCAAAGACGAGTTAGGCAGTCGCGCTGCCCTCACTGCCCTCCACACTATGAATCGACACATCGGTGATTCCGGCGGCGTGAGCCATGCCGGCTTCACCGACTGAAAGATCGTCCAGCTCGACATGGTGCTTGAGCGCCAGCTCGTGTACCACTTCGATGATGGGCACATCCAGATTCTCGATGACGTCTACGTGGTGCTCGCCCAGCAAGGTGTACTCGATTTCATACAGTTCTTTATCGCTCATCGCATCTTCCTGGCCGTCACTGAGGAGCGGCTGATTAACGAACTACGGTCCGACAACCGATGACCGAGCCCAGGGCCGGACCCTAATGTCCGACCGTGCCATCAGATTGACCTCGCGGTTTCGGGAACGTGCTGGCGAATATTCAAAGGGCCACCTCGCGGTCAGGGATTGTCGCGAGAGGTACTGCCGTATCGCCATCTTTTTTTCGAACTCTTAGCCCGGTTTCCTGCTCAAAGCGCTACCGGGCCAAGACCGGCTCTGACATGTGGAGCAATGACGATGTACAAGAAAATCTTCGCGGCGACTTTTGTATTGGCGACGATGGCCGGCTGCAGTAACACAACCGTGCAGAACCCGGTGGATTACGTCACTTATCGCAACGAACCGCTGGTCAAGCAGGTTGAGAACGGCATGACGCGCCAGCAGGTCCTGACCATCGGCGGCGAGCCGTCGAGCACCATCGAGCGTAAGGTCAACCCAGGCACCTGCAACAATTACGTCCTGGCCAAAGATGGCCACAAACAGGTTTACCACGTCAGCTTCAACAGCGACGGTCGCGTGACCAACAAAGGTTTCATGACCTGCGAACAACGCGAGAAAAACGAAAAAGCGATGTAACGGAAATAACTTACAGACGCCCGACGCGCAATGCGCCGGGCATTTCTATTTTGATGTTTAAGTATTAAACCCGTCATTAGACATTGCGTTTCAAACCACCGCTTGCGCCTTGAAACCCATGTACAAATTTGCTGTCATAGCCACTCATCTTAAAATCACTACACCGCATCACTAATGACCAAGGAAAGGTTCATATGGCTTTCGACGCTTTTATTCAGATCGCAGACATCCCGGGCGAGGCGCTGGACGAGAAGTACAGCAAGTGGATCGAAATCACCGGCTATAACTTTGGCGTCAACCAAAGCACCTCTGCCACCGCCAGTTCCTCGGGCGGCGCTTCATCCGGTCGCACCACCATGACCAACTTCACGTTTACCAAATACCTCGACAGCGCCAGTTGCAAGCTCATGGAAGCCAGCTGCGCAGGCCAGCACCTCAAGGAAGTGAAGCTGGTACTCTGCCGCGCAGGCACCGACAAGCTCAAATACTACGAAGTGGTTCTCGAGGAAGTCATCATCGCCGACTACACCCAGAGCGCAAGCGCGGGCATCCCCATCGAAATCGTACAGCTCAATTACGGCCGCATCAAAACCACCTACACCCTGCAGAAACGTGTCGATGGCACAGCAGGCGGTAACGTGACTGGCGGCTGGGACCGGATCAACAATAAAAAGTACTCGTGAGGCACGACCATGGCCGAAGCACGATCCTTCATCAACTCCAGAACACAGACCTTCGATTCTTTGAACGCCAACCTTGCGCTGCCAAAGAATGCCAAAGCCAAATTCGTCGCCCTCAATTCCCACATCTCGGGCGGCGTCGTACTGGCCGGTGAGCTGGTCATCGTCGGCGACGCGTCCACGTCCTCGTCTACCGCCCAGGAAGCCTTCCTGATGGCCAAGGCTGCGGAAGTGCATACAGCGTTGCTGGTGAATGGCGTGGAGGGAGATGACTTTTTTCTTGAGAATTTTGAGTTGCTCAAGCAGACGATTTCTTATACGTCCATGGGGATAGGCGCCACGAGTGATGGCTGGGCCAAGCATATGGACGAGATCAAGAAAGCCCTTCAACAGATCGAAAAACTTTATCGGGAACACATGGGCTCCGGCACGATGACCCAACGAGACGCTTTCTACGCCAAACGAACTGAGTTGTTCATGAAGCTTGATAAGCTGCTGAACAATTTTCTGGCGTATGGATCCGGACTGCGCAACGAAGGCTCGATCAAACGACTGCTTGGACTTTCGACTAATAGCTACATGCACACAGGAGAAATCGCGGGATACGCTGACAAGGTATCTGGCGTGGCCAAAGCCTCCAAATGGATCAAGAGAGGAACGTATATAGGGACTGCGCTTGAGGTGGGCGCCACAGGGCTTTCGATTCATAAGGCCTGTACGGTAGGCCGCGAGGAGCAATGTCAAAGGGCGAAATATGTGGAGGGGAGCTCATTACTGTTTAGTATCGGAGGCTCCACTGTTAGCGGGGCTGGGGGTGGGTACATAGCTGGCGGTATATGTCTTGTGGCGCTAGGTATCACAACAGGGCCTGGGGCACTGGCTTGCACTATAATCGGGGGTGCAGCTGGAGGATGGGTAGGCGGAGAAGGAGGCCAATGGGTCGGCGAGCGAATTGGAGAGTACATTTATGAGGCAGTTTCAAAATGACAAATATCCCAGTAGGCTTGATCGGTATACTCATAATGGTACCTATGATACTCAACCTTTTCGCCACCGCTATCATTGCGCATAAGTACGTTGAGATCATTGAGGAGC
The DNA here is from genome assembly GCF_058129925.1 of Pseudomonas sp. Pme6b. Lineage (NCBI taxonomy): Bacteria > Pseudomonadati > Pseudomonadota > Gammaproteobacteria > Pseudomonadales > Pseudomonadaceae > Pseudomonas > Pseudomonas sp. Pme6b. The sequence continues at coordinate 991,099 of NZ_CM176704.1, read as the reverse complement.
AGCTACCAAACTGCTCTTCCGTACAGACCATTAGAGAGGCATGGTCGGGTGGAGGCCTGCTCGGAAAGGTTATGCGCGGCGGCGTTATTTCAGTAGTGCTAATGTTACCAAAACTAAGCGCCAGAAGAGGAATCATTGATGCCTCGGAGGTTGAACGCCTTCCAGCACGTTACAAAAACCTCTTGATCATTCCGACAACCATAACCTTTATTTTATTCACAGCGATGATGGCGCTCAGAATCGCCGGACACTACCTAGGACTTTAAGGTACTAGACGAGATCAAAAATTGACCAGTATCGAGTCAGGATTAGCAGACATTATTATCTTTACAATTATGGCGCTCAGCTTGCCCTCTATTATTTATGTAGCGCACATTTACACAGGTGGAATCGAATCACAGCTACCAAAATCCTCATTCGTCTCATCAAACCGAAAAGTACTGTACGCAGGTGGCTTACCCGGCAAACTTAAAGGCTGACTGATGCAGATGAGTTGAACAAATTCACTGGCCATCTCAAGAGGAGATTACTAATACCCGGACAATTCCATTGGCGTGCGCCGCAGCGCCGAGTCATCTTCTAGCGCACTGATTAAGCTTCAGGGCATTGTAATTCTCACATCATCTAAAGTTCAGAGTCGCAAAAAATCAGCTCAAACAGGGAGCCAACGTATTGAACACTGTAGAGCCTGGCATCATAGCCGGCATCATCATGGCTTCAGTATTTCTAAATTTGATTACAATGGCATATACAGCACATCGGTACATCGACACTGTCGAGTCACACCTATCGAACTGTCAGTTTGTAAATGATTATAAGCGACTGTATGCAGGTGATGATTTACGCAGCAAAGTACAGCGCCTTTGGATGGCTGCATTGGTTTTATCGACGCCGGGCCTGCTTATCAGAAGGAAACTCGTCGATCCTCAGGATCTTAAAAACTTTCCTGCGGAGCTCAAAGTGCGCATTCTGGCGGCGTGGATGATCGGCATGCTAGCCATGACGGCATCCGTGATATTTTATTTCTGGACCAAATACCTCTAACGAGCAGCGTCTGACGCCCAGTCCATTTCTAAAAAATCATTACCGCGCCCCAAAGAATCCTTCAGAGCGCAGTGACCACGCCAACCAGCAGGTTGACGCTTAGAAAACCAGCTTGAACAGGGCGATGACCACGACCAGGCCGATCAGAAAGATGATGCCGACGGTGCTTCCGAGAAACTTAAGCATTGTGTATCTCCACGATTTATTTGGGTCTCATGGTTGGGACCGCAGCGTTCTGCACTCGTTTCTTATATTTTTACATTCAGTCACAACCGTCCGCACCGGCGAAAATCCGATAAAACTTTTCCCCTCCTCCAGCACTCACAACCTTTGCTGATCCTGCCGGGCAACACACAGAGCGGGACAGCAAAACCTGATGAACCCTGGAGATAAATGATGATTTCTGCACCGCAATCACAGCTTTCCGATGTAAATACTCTGCGCCAGCGTGCGCGCCAGAACGTTGAGAATGGTGCTGTGACTGAAGGTTACAGCGCTGACCGCGAAACCGTGCTGCGCCTGCTCAATGAGTCACTGGCGACCGAGCTGGTCTGTGTGCTGCGCTACAAACGCCACTACTACATGGCGTCCGGCCTCAAGGCGAGCGTGGCGGCAGCCGAGTTTCTGGAGCACGCTGAACAGAAAGCACAGCACGCCGACAAGCTGGCCGAGCGCATCGTGCAGCTGGGCGGCGAGCCGGAATTCAACCCGGACCTCCTGTCGAAGAACTCCCACGCACAATACGTTGCGGGCAACACGCTGAAGGAAATGGTGTACGAAGATCTGGTTGCCGAGCGCATCGCGGTCGACAGCTATCGCGAGATCATTCAGTACATCGGTGACAGCGATCCGACCACCCGCCGCATCTTTGAAGAGATCCTTGCTCAGGAAGAAGAACACGCCGACGACATGTCGGACATCCTCGAAGGCCTGTAACAAGCGGCGACAAGTGAAAAGCCAGGACCTGTGTCCTGGCTTTTTTGTGGACAACTGGAATGCGTGATCGACGCACGACTATCGTTCCCTGTGCTCCCTTTGCATGCCGATCGTGACGCTCTGCGTCACAAGCCTGCATCGCACCGCGCATCAAGACCGGACGCGGAGCGTCCAGAGCGGCATGCGACGCGGAGCGTCGCACGATAGTTGAGATTATCGTTCCGCTCGCTCCAGCGTCGGAATGCATTGCGTGACGCTCTGCGTCACAGATCTGCATCGCACCGCTGATCCTTGAGTGTGCAATCACTTCACCGTCTTCGGCGCCTTGCCGGTGCGCATCTGCTCCAGTAGCGGGCCGCATTGGTTCGGTGCGCTATCGCCGGTCGCGACCAGCGCCAGCAGACCGGCCACCGGGCCTACGGTTGCACCGAGCAGAACCATACCGGCGCCGCGTAGCAGTAACGGGCCAGACTGCACGCCTGCATTGGGCTTGGCGAACGGGCCGTTGACGTACAGTGGCGAGCGTAACGAGAACACGCGGAAGCCCTTGGACTCCGGGTTGATCTGCAGGTCCAGTTGCTCAGTCTTCATGTTTGCGGTGCCATTGATGTAGATGATGGCGTTCTCGGTATCGAAGACGAACAGCCGACTGGTCGCCAAGCCGTCCTTGATGCCGAAATCAGAAGCCGCGCAATTGATCTTCACGTCCTTGTCGCCAAACAGCTTGCCCACCACGTAGTTGCCCACGTTGAGCCCGGCAATTTCCATCAGGCCACGGCTGATCGCGCCGTCGTTGACCAGCATTTTCATTTCACCGTTGGCGGTGCCGAGCAAAGCGGCAATCGAGTTGCCTCCGCCACTGATGTCGGCATCGCCATTCAGCTCACCGAAGCTGGTTTTCATCGGTTCAAAGGTCGGGAACAGCTGCTTGAGCTTGAAGTTGCGCGCCGACAGCTTCGCCCTGCCCTGCAACGGCTTGTTGCGGCCGTCGAGGCGGATATCCGCATCCAGCTTGCCGCCTGCCACTCCAAAGCGCAGCGGCTCCAGGCTCAATTGACCATCGTTGAGAATCAGATGGGTATACAGGTCGGTGAACGGTAAGTCCGGGCTTTGCACAATGCGCTTGCCGGTGAACTCCACGTCGGCATCCATCGCGCGCCAGCGGTCGGTCTGAAATTCTTCTACGGGCAGGACTTTGCCCGATGGCTGCTTGCTCTCGCCACCGCGCTTTTTCTGAGCGGCATTCGAGTCCGCACCAATCAGCGGCGCGAGGTCGCTGAACAACAACTGATTGGACACCAGCACGCCGCTCAGCTTCGGCCGTGGCTGGCTGGCGACGTAACCCAGATCGCCGTGGATATCGCTGTTGCCGATCTTGCCGTTGAAGCCTTCGTAACGAAAGTTGGCTCCTGCCGGGTCATGCAGTTTGGCGATCAGGCGGCCATCGGTGGAGTAAGCCGGAGAGTCCGGCAGGGTCACGCCGGTCAGCGGGTACAGATTGCTCAGGCTCGCGCCGGAAAGTTTGAGGCGCAGATCCAGCGCACCCAGGTTCTGTGGGTCGGTCAGGGTCCCGGCGATGACCGCGTGGGTATCACCGACCTTCACATCGGCCTGCACCGGGAAAGGCTGACTGGCATCCTTGAGTGCGAGAAGGCCACCCACCTTGCCGGTACCGCTCAGTTTCTGACCATGGTACTGGCCTGTTACAGCCAGACCAAACGCATAGTCCTGAGGTACTGCGCCCTTTTTCTGGGCCTTTTGCGCTTCCTTGCTGCCAACGATTTCGCTGAACGGGATCGGCTTGCCGAGCAGGTCAATCACCACATCCAGATTGGCATTCAGTGTCTGGTCATTGAAACTCACCAGCCCCTTGTCGAACTTGATGGCCCCGATATCCACCACCCACTTGGAAGGTTCAGCGTTCGGGTCGGATTTGGGCAGATCGAACACCCAGTTGGCGCGACCATCGGCCAGCCGCTCAAGCTTTGCCTCTGGACCGGTCAAATCGATACGCGGGATGACCACTTGCTGAGCCAGCAGCGGCAACAGCGAAAGACGAAACTCAACGTGCTTGAGAGTGACCATCTGCGGAGTTTTCGACCACTCGGGATTACCCAGTGTCAGGTCATCGGCCACGAAGTGCGGCGACGGCACCCAGGCACGCCAGCCGCCGAGTTCGGGCTCGCGCGTCCAGCGCACATCCAGGTCACCATTGATGGCGAACGGGCGATGCAGCGCTTCGCTGACTTTCTCATTGAGGGTGGGTTTGATGCGGTTCCAGTCGAACGTGACAAGCACAATGACCAGTATGGCCAGCACCACCAATAACGTGGCACCTGTCCAGGCGAAAATCTTGCGGCTGCGCGTCATGCGTGACTCTCCAGAAAACAGCGCCCCGACCCTGGCGCGCTGAATACGACATGAATGTTCGACTGACAAACGCGCCGAGGGTTTGATTTGAATACGAAATCGCACCAAAGGCCAGCACCCGCGCTGCAGCGCACGTAAAAGAGTCTGAATGAAAACCCTTTCGACGCAGGTAAAGCGCATTTGCTAAAGTGCAGCCCAGCCTAATCCAAGAATCGTTTGAGCCATGCTGCCCCGCGCCGAACAGAAACAACAGACCCGAAGAGCCTTGCTTGATGCTGCCCATCAGTTGATGGAAAGCGGGCGCGGCTTCGGCAGCCTGAGCCTGCGGGAAGTGGCGCGCACGGCGGGCATCGTGCCGACCGGGTTTTATCGCCACTTCGAAGACATGGACCAGTTGGGCCTGGCGCTGGTGAGTGAGGTCGGCCAGACCTTCCGCGAAACCATCCGGCTGGTGCGCCACAATGAATTCGCCATGGGCGGGCTGATTCGCGCGTCGGTGAAGATATTTCTAGAGCGTGTAGCGGCCAATCGCTCGCAGTTTCTGTTTCTGGCCCGTGAACAGTATGGCGGCTCTCTTAAAGTGCGTCAGGCGCTGGGGGCTTTGCGCGAGGGCATCAGCGCCGACCTGACGGCCGACCTGGCAAAAATGCCCAAATGGCAGCACCTGAACGCTGACGCGCTGTCGATCATCGCCGACCTTGTGGTCAAAAGCGTGTTCGCCATGCTGCCGGAACTGATCGACCCTCCACCCGCTTCGCTTGCACCGCACCTGACACCTCAGGCCAAGATTACCCAGCAACTGCGCTTCATCTTTATCGGCGCACGGCACTGGCGTGGGCTCGGTAGTCACGATTGAGCGTCAGTTGAAGCCAGCTAGAGCACCAAAACAGGTCGCTTTTTTCGTTGCGCACCATTAGTGATCAAGGCAAGGCCGTGCACAATTAAAAAGTAAGGCATTTCCGCCAGCGATTTCCTACAGCCTGCCCTGTTGGCAAGCCCCTTGCTCTGATTTGAAGCATCGCAATTGGCTGGAAGCTATCTAATGCTGGTGATTCACAACCGAATCGAACCTCAGGCCGAATGGGCCGCCGAGCTGCATTTGAATTTCGAGGCACGCAGCAAGAGTCGCCTGCGCTGCTTCAGTGCGGAAAACGAAGACGTCGGCCTGTTTCTGCAACGCGGTCAATCGCCCCTGCGCGATGGCGAGTTTCTACAGGCCGAAGATGGCCGCGTGGTACGTGTCTGCGCTCGCCCGGAAAAGCTGATGCACGTTACTTGCAGCAGCACCTTCGAACTGACCCGCGCGGCCTATCATCTCGGCAATCGTCACGTAGCCCTGCAGGTCGGCGACGGCTGGTTGCGCCTGCTCGATGACTACGTGCTCAAGGCTATGCTCGATCAACTCGGTGCCACCGTCGAAACCATCGAAGCGCCGTTCCAGCCGGAACATGGTGCCTATGGCGGCGGGCATCACCACTCGCGTGCAGGCGAAGAGGATTTCAACTATCCGCCGCGCATGCACCAGTTCGGCGTGCGCAAGTGAACAGCGCCTGGGCGCTTTTGCGTCTGGCCAGCCCGCAGCTGCCGATTGGCGGCTACAGCTATTCACAAGGGCTGGAAATGGCCGTGGAGCAGTCCATCGTGGTGGACCCGCAGACTGCAGGGCGCTGGATAAGCGATCAGCTGTTGCTCAATCTCGCTCGCTTTGAGGCACCCTTGCTGCTGGCCCATTGTGAAGCAGCGTCAGCCGGTGACTGGGGCCAACTGCTGCAAGTCAGCGAGCAACACCGCGCCAGCCGCGAAACGCGCGAGCTGCATCAGGAAAGCCGGCAGATGGGTTATTCCTTGCAACAACTGCTCAATGGCCTGCCTGAGCTGGATCGCGATGCGCGCCACTTTCTTGAACAGACTGCAGAGCCGCACCTGGCCCTGGGCTGGGCGCTGGCCGCACGTGCCTGGCAGATCAGCCCGCAAGACGCGCTGGCCGCATGGCTGTGGAGCTGGCTGGAAAACCAGCTGGCCGTGCTGATGAAAACCCTGCCACTCGGCCAGCAAGCTGCGCAACGCCTGACCAGCGAGCTGTTGCCGTTACTGCAGCAAGCGCAGGTCAATGCCACCCGACAAGATACCCACCATGCCGGCAGCGCAGCCTTCGGCCTGTCCCTGGCGAGCATGGCGCATGAACGTCAATACAGCCGGTTATTCCGGTCCTGATCAGTATTTATGGAGAACTCAATGAACAGCAAACCTCTGCGCGTCGGCATCGGTGGCCCGGTAGGGTCCGGCAAGACAGCCCTGACCCTGGCGCTGTGCCTGGCATTGCGCGACCGCTATAACCTGGCGGTCGTGACCAACGATATCTATACCCGCGAAGACGCTGACTTTCTGGTGCGCAACGAGGCACTGGCCCCTGAGCGCATCATCGGCGTTGAAACCGGTGGTTGCCCGCATACCGCAATTCGTGAAGACGCGTCGATCAACCTGGAGGCGGTTGACCAGCTCAATCGCCGCTTTGAGGGCCTGGACCTGATCATTGTCGAATCCGGTGGCGATAACCTTTCCGCAACGTTCAGCCCGGAGCTTTCCGACCTGACGATTTACGTGATCGACGTATCGGCAGGCGACAAACTGCCTCGCAAAGGTGGCCCGGGTATCTGCAAGTCCGATCTGCTGGTAATCAACAAGATAGACCTCGCACCGCTGGTGGGCGCGTCACTGGAAATGATGGACAGCGACACGCGCAGGATGCGTGGCGAAAAGCCGTTCGTGTTCAGCAACCAGAAAACCGGTCAGGGTCTGGAACAGATCATTGCCTTCATTGAACGCCAGGGTCTGCTCACTGCAGGCGCCTGAATTCACAACCAAAAGGAACCCGTCGATGAACTACAAAAAAGCCCTTGGCGCCCTCGCGCTGCTGCTGATCCCGACCCTGGCGCTGGCCCACCCCGGTCATGGCGATAACGGTCTGATAGCGGGTATCAGCCACCCGATTGGCGGTCTGGATCATTTGCTGGCAATGCTTGCCGTCGGCTTGTGGGCCGCACAACAGCAAGGTTCCGCACGCTGGGCGCTGCCCTGCACTTTCGTCGGCACCATGCTGATCGGCGGCGTGCTGGGCTTTGAAGGTCTGAACCTGCCAGCACTGGAAAGCGGCATTGCCGCGTCGGTACTGGCGCTGGGTCTGGCTGTGGCACTGGCAGTGCGTCCGCCCTTGGCACTGGCCGTTGCAGCGACAGCACTGTTTGCGTTGTTCCACGGTGTGGCGCATGGCCTTGAGCTTCCGGACATGTCCAGCCCATGGGCTTACGCAGCAGGCTTCGTGGCAGCGACTGCAGCCTTGCATGCGGCAGGTTATGCCGTGGTTCGCGTATTGCCTCAGGCGGCAGCACCGCTGGTGCGCATCGCAGGTGCAGCTTCTGCGGCAACGGGTGTGTGGTTGCTGGCGGGCTGATCGGATTTCCGGCTGGTCGTACCCACTTCGTCTGGAAAAATCAGCCAGGGTCGATCAGCGGGAAAGCGCAGGAATGCGGTATAGGTAGAGCAGGACTGCGCTGGCAAACGCCAGCAGGCAGACCGGCAAAGGGTGCAAGCCGAACAGCACTGCGATGGCGGCGATCCACGCGGGCAGCCCGGCAGCGAGAAAGGCCATACGGCGGACAGCAGCGAGTTTGAGCCATGCTGCCGGCTCTTCCGGCGTGTCGAGTGCAGCCTGGGTAGCCGTCAGCGCACGCTTGTAAGCCCCGAACGGCTTCAGGCTGACGAACATCGAGCCTATCCCGGCAATGAACAGCGGTATCGCCAACACAGGAATGAGCGGCTCGCTGGCACCGAAAAACACACAGACCACCAGCAATGGTGCCAGGGTCAGACCCAGTTGACGCCACCACGCCATTTCCAGCTTTTGACGCACCTCGCTGCGTGTCACGCGGGGCCGACCTCGCTTTGATGCTCGTTACCCATCATGTGTCCCAACTTGCCCGCCTTGGTCGCCAGATAAAGGCGGTTGTGCGGGTTTTGTCCGGTGTGCAACGGCACACGCTCGGCGACCGTGATGCCCATGTCGGTCAAGGCCTTGACCTTGCGCGGGTTATTGGTCATCAGACGCAACGATTGAACGCCCAAGTGCTGAAGCATCGGCAGGCAGATCGCGTAATCGCGCTGGTCGGCAGCAAAGCCCAGACGCTCATTGGCCTCTACTGTGTCAGCGCCGCCATCCTGCAGCTCGTAGGCGCGGATCTTGTTCATCAGGCCGATACCGCGCCCTTCCTGACGCAGATACAGCAATACGCCGCGCCCTTCGGTAGCAATGGCGCGCAGGGCGGCTTCAAGTTGTGAACCGCAATCGCAACGCTGACTGAACAGGGCGTCGCCTGTCAGGCATTCGGAATGCACGCGGCCAAGAACCGGCGCACCGTCCGCCACATCGCCCAGACTCAGGACGACATGTTCACGGCCGGTTGCCGACTCGATAAAGCCGTGCATGGCAAACTCTGCAAAGGGGGTGGGCAGTTTGGAAGCGGCGACAAATACGACGGGCACCGTGTGCTCCTGATCAGTATGAAGACTGGAAATTCGCAAGATTCGCATTGTAACAGCAGGTTCCTGCGGACGCTCAGGCTGAATTCTCGGGCATTTAGATCATAAAGTTCGATAGATAGACGCAGTGCATCGCTTCACTGCGCGCTGTCGAAATGCTGGTAGCCACGCGTATCGGGCGTGACATCCAGCCCTGCGCCGTCGACAACAACGACACCTTGGCCCTTTTCTACCCGGCCAATCACATGCACCGGCCAGCCTTCATCCAGCAAGCTGGCAAGGTGTCCGGACGGCAGCGTGAAAGCCAGGATGTAATCGTCGCCACCGCTGAGCGCAGCCTGCCGGGCAGACGGCAGATCGAACAACGTCAGCAACTGATCAGACATCGGCAGCCTGTCACGCTCGACGACCAGCCGGACGCCTGATGCACGGGCAATGTGTCCGCAATCAGCCAGCAGCCCATCGGAGATGTCCAGCGCCGACGTCGCCCTGCCCCGCAATGCCTGCCCCAGCGCTAGCTGAGGTTGCGGCGACCAGTAGCGGGCCAGCAACGCCTCGGCAATCGAAGCCTCGGCGCTGCGTTGCTTCAATACCAGCGGCAACGCGCCTGCACCATCACCCAGCGCGCCGCCAACGCAGAGCAAATCGCCGGCGCAAGCGCCGCTGCGCGTCAGGGCCGAGCCGGCTGGAACAGCGCCGAACACCGTCAGCGTAAGGCTCAAGGGCCCGCGTGTGGTATCGCCGCCGATCAAACGCAGCGAACAGCCCAGCGCCATGTGATTGAGGCCGCGGGCAAATGCCTGCAGCCAGTCGGCATCGACCTGCGGGAGGGTCAAGGCAAGGGTAAACGCGACAGGACGAGCGCCCATGGCCGCCAGATCGCTGGCAGATACCGCCAGCGCGCGCTGGCCAAGCAGAAAGGGGTCGCAGACATCAGGAAAATGCACCCCGGCAACCAGGGTATCGGTCGAGATCGCCAACTGCTCGCCGGGCGCTAACGCCAGCAGCGCGCAGTCGTCGCCGATCCCCAGGGCAACTTCCTCGCCCACCTGCGCACAGGGCGCGGCGGCGAAGTAATTGCGGATCAGCTCGAACTCTCCCATAAAGGTCAGGCGCGAATCAGCGCTTGTGGGCCTTCACTTCGACTTCACGCAGGCGCGGCGCCAGCTTGTCCAGCACACCATTGACGAACTTGTGGCCGTCAGTAGAACCGTAGACTTTGGCCAGCTCGATGCCTTCGTTGATTACAACGCGGTAAGGCACGTCGATGCGCTTGAGCAGCTCGAAGGTCGACAGGCGCAGGACGGCCAGTTCAACCGGGTCGAGTTCTTCGATGGTCAGGTCGAGGCAAGGCGAGAGCGCGGTGTCGATCTCGGTCTTGTTGGTGGCCACACCGTGCAGCAGTTCACGGAAGTAGGCGCCGTCGACATTGCTGAAATCGTTGTCTACACGAAACTGTGCTTCGATCTCGTTCAACGCATGGCCAGCCATGTGCCACTGATAAAGGGCCTGAGTAGCCATCTGCCGCGCTTCGCGACGTTTGGCACTTTTGCCCTTGGCAGCTTCCGGCGATTTGGCGTCGCGCGGGTTGAACTGGTCGGTATCGTCGGAAATCACTTGGCCTCCAGCTGCGACAGCAGGCTTACCATTTCAATGGCGGACAGAGCAGCTTCAGCGCCCTTGTTACCGGCCTTGGTGCCGGAACGCTCGATGGCCTGCTCGATGGAGTCGACGGTCAGTACGCCGAAAGCGACCGGAACGCCGAACTCCATGGACACCTGAGACAAGCCTTTGACGCACTCGCCTGCAACGTATTCAAAGTGCGGAGTACCGCCACGGATCACCGCACCCAGCGCGACGATGGCCGCAAATTCGCTGCGCTGGGCAACTTTCTGCACGACCAGCGGAATTTCGAACGCACCCGGCGCACGGATGATGGTGATGTCGCTTTCGCTGACACCGTGGCGTACCAGCGCATCAACGGCACCGCTAACCAGGCTTTCCACGACGAAGCTGTTGAAACGGCCCACTACCAAGGCGTAGCGGCCTTGTGGGGCGATGAAGGTACCTTCGATGGTCTTCAAGGTCATTCGGTGAGTCTCGTATTAAAGAGCAAGCCCGCCTTGGGGCGGACTTTGAGGGATATTAGGCCACGAATCGCAACTGTCAGGCCAAAAGCTGCGAAAAACCGTCTTTCGCACGCCCCGACCTGCCGGTATTTATTCGGAGGACACGTATTCTACAACTTCCAGATCGAAACCGGATATCGCATTGAACTTCATCGGTGAACTCATCAGGCGCATTTTGCGCACGCCGAGGTCACGAAGGATCTGCGAACCGGCACCCACCGTGCTGTAAGTGGTCGGCGTCTTGATCGGTTGCTGCCCTGCGGTTTCGCGGATATGTGCCAGCAATACATCGCCATCCAAGGGGTGACCAAGCAACAGCACAACACCGCTGCCCGCCTCGGAAACCGCTCGCATGGCGGCGCGCAGGCTCCAGCGGCCGGGCTGTTTGACCATCAGCAGGTCGCGCAGCGGGTCCATGTTGTGCACGCGAACCAGCGTGGGTTCTTCTGCGCAGATCTTGCCCAGGGTCAGCGCCAGATGCACGTCGCCCTCGACCGAATCGCGGTAGGTCACCAGGTTGAAACTGCCCAGTTCGCTGTCCATCGGCTGCTCGGCAATCCGCTGAACGGTACGTTCATGGATCATCCGGTAGTGAATCAGGTCGGCAATGGTGCCGATCTTGATGTCGTGTTGCCGGGCAAATTCTTCAAGTTCGACGCGACGCGACATGGTGCCGTCGTCGTTCATGACTTCGCAGATCAGCCCCGTCGGTTCGAAGCCTGCCATGCGCGCCAGGTCGCAGGCCGCTTCGGTATGACCGGCGCGAGCCAGGGTGCCGCCAGCCTGAGCCATCAGCGGGAAGATGTGCCCAGGACTGACGATGTCTTCTGCTTTGGCTTCTTTGGCAGCGGCGGCCTGAACGGTGCGTGCCCTGTCGGCTGCGGAGATACCGGTGGTCACGCCTTCCGCGGCTTCAATGGAGACGGTGAACTTGGTGCCGAAGCCGGAGCCGTTACGCGGTGCCATCAGCGGCAGTTTGAGAGTTTCGCAGCGCTCGCGGGTCATCGGCATGCAGATCAGGCCACGGGCGAAACGCGCCATGAAGTTGATGTGCTCGGGCTGCACACATTCGGCGGCCATGATCAGGTCGCCTTCGTTCTCACGGTCTTCGTCATCCATGAGGATGACCATCTTGCCCTGGCGAATGTCTTCAACCAGTTCTTCGATAGTATTGAGCGCCACGCGGCACCCCCTTGATTCAGGATTTGAGGTAGCCGTTCTCGGCCAGAAAGCTTTCGGTGATCGTGCCGTGGCCCGGCTCGGCGGCCTTGTCGCCCAGCAGCAGGCGCTCCAGGTAACGTGCCAGCAGGTCTACTTCCAGGTTGACCTTACGGCCAGGCTGGTAGTCGGCCATGATGGTTTCGCTGAGGGTGTGCGGCACGATGGTCAGTTCGAACTCGGCACCATTGACCGAGTTGACCGTCAGGCTGGTGCCGTCGACCGTGATCGAGCCTTTATGGGCGATGTATTTGGCCAGCTCGCGCGGAGCACGCACCGTAAACTGAATGGCGCGGGCGTTATCGGCACGGGAAACAATTTCGCCCACGCCGTCGACATGGCCGCTGACCAGATGGCCGCCCAGACGCGTAGTCGGGGTCAGGGCCTTTTCCAGGTTGACCCGGCTGCCGCTCTTCAGATCGACGAAGGCAGTTACGGTCAGGGTTTCACGACTGACGTCAGCCCAGAAGCCGTCGCCGGGCAATTCGACGGCGGTCAGGCATACGCCATTGACGGCAATGCTGTCGCCAAGCTTGACGTCGCTCAGGTCGAGCTTGCCGGTCTCCACGTGAACGCGGACGTCGCCGCCCTTGGGAGTCAGGGCGCGGATGCTGCCGATGGATTCGATAATGCCGGTAAACATGGGTCCTCCGGGAGAACAAGGGCTGCGCGCAAGGCGAAAGCCGGGAATTATACGCCGGGTGCGCGCACAGGGAGAGCGATGACTCGCCAGTCATTACCGACGGCACGCATTTGCACGATGTTCAGCTCCAGCGCTTCGCTCATCTGCGCCAGCGGCAGGTCGAGCAGCGGCCGGGCCGATGAGCCGAGAAACTTGCCGGCAATGAATATCTGAAACTCGTCGACCAGCCCGAGACGCGCAAAGGCACCCGCCAGCCGCGGACCGGCTTCGACCAGCACTTCATTGACGCCACGCGTGGCCAGTTCGCCCATCAACTTGCGCAGGTCCACATGACCGGCGCTGTCAGCCAGTGCCAGCATTTCGTGGCCTTCTTCCTGATAGCGACCTCGCGCCGACGCCGCAGCACAGGTCACGACCAGCGCACTGCCCGCCTGAAAGAACGGCGCGTCCAGCGGCACGCGCAGACGACCGTCAATCAATACCCGCAGGGGCGGACGCGCAGCGGCCAGCGCGGTCAATTCTGCATTGAGACCCAACTCATCGGGGCGCACGGTGAGGCGGGCCTTGTCGGCCAGCACCGTATCGGCTCCGGTCAGCACTACGCTCGACTGCGCGCGCAGACGCTGAACGGCGGAACGCGCCTCGGGACCGGTGATCCACTGGCTTTCGCCGCTGGCCATAGCGGTTCGGCCATCCAGGCTCATGGCCATCTTCACGCGTATGTAGGGCTGTCCGGTTTCCATGCGCTTGAGAAAGCCTTTGTTCAGCGCTCGCGCTTCGCTTTCCAGCACGCCGCATTGAACGCCGATACCAGCATTCATCAGGCGCAACAGGCCACGACCGGACACGTCAGGGTTGGGGTCCTGCATGGCCGCGACGACCCGCGCCAGCCCGGCGTTGACCAGCGCATCGGCACAGGGCGGCGTGCGCCCCTGGTGGCTGCACGGTTCAAGGGTGACGTAGGCGGTCGCGCCTCTGGCAAGTTCGCCGGCCTGGCGCAGGGCATGCACTTCGGCATGCGGCTCGCCAGCCCGTACATGCCAGCCCTCACCGACGATCTGGCCGTCACGCACAATAACGCAGCCGACGCGCGGGTTGGGGTGCGTGGAGTAGAGCCCGTTACGCGCCAGCTCCAGCGCACGCGCCATGTAATGAACGTCGAGAGCCGCCTGTTCAGTCAGCAATGCACTTATTCCTTACCCGGCTCGCGGGCCAGACGGTCGATTTCTTCACGAAATTCGTTGAGGTCCTGAAAGCGGCGGTACACCGAGGCGAAGCGGATGTAGGCCACTTCATCGAGCTTTTGCAGCTCGGCCATGACCAGTTCGCCAACCACCAGCGATTTGACTTCGCGCTCGCCGGTCGCTCGCAGCTTGTGCTTGATGTGCACCAGTGCCGCCTCAAGGCGCTCGACACTCACCGGACGCTTTTCAAGCGCACGTTGCATACCGGCGCGCAGTTTTTCTTCATCGAAAGGCTGACGACTGCCATCCTGTTTGATCAGACGCGGCAAAACCAGCTCGGCAGTTTCGAACGTCGTGAAGCGCTCGCCGCAGGCCAGACACTCGCGTCGGCGGCGTACTTGCTCGCCTTCGGCGACGAGGCGGGAGTCGATGACTTTGGTGTCATTGGCACCGCAGAAGGGACAGTGCATGGTGGCTGGCAACGAAAGAATGAGGAGCGCCATGTTAGCGCATCCTGCTGGCAAGACAAGGCTGAGGGTTTACGGTATATAGACGCGCATTAAAGCGATGTGAAATTGCCTGCGCTCGGTAATACTGCATGCATGGCGTCACTCAGCCTTTCGATTTTTGTCTTGTGGAGCTCTTGATGACGTTACGCCCCGTTATTCTACTCGGCCTCATTGGCTTGCTGGCCGCGTGCAGCAGCAATGACGCGCCAAAACCGGCTGCGGCACCGCCCGTCGCCCCGGCAATCAAAGTGCCTGCCGGGCCCGGCCCGCTGCAACCGTACCAACGTGAACTCAGCGGGCAACTGCTCGGCGTACCTGCCGGGGCCGAGGTCGAACTGGCGATGCTGGTGATCGACGAGCGCGGTCGTCCACAGAAGCTGCTGACCAACACCTTGCTGAAGGGCAACGGCCAGTCATTGCCGTTCCAGTTACGCTTCAACCCGGAAGCCTTTCCGGTAGGCGGGCGTGTCGAACTGCGCGGCCGTGCCAGTCAGTCGGGGCAATTGATACTGCACCTGCCGTCGATGCGCATCGACCAGCCCACCACTCAGGCACTGGGGCAATTGCAATTCGTCAAGGCGCCATGACTGCTCCGCGACACCTTCAGGACGCGCTGAGCGAACTGCTCGGCGACGCCCGGCTGGTTGTCACAACGTTGCCGGGCACTGAGCTGAAACTGTGGCTGATCGACGATGCCAACATGGACCGTGCCTTCAGCCCGGATGAAACGCGCCGCATTCTGGAAGAGCCACCGTACTGGAGCTTCTGCTGGGCCAGCGGCCTGGCTCTGGCGCGCTTTCTGGCCGAAAACCCGTACTGGGTAGAAGGCAAGCGGGTACTGGATTTCGGTGCTGGTTCGGGCGTGGCAGGTATTGCCGCGCTGAGGGCCGGGGCACTTGAGGTGGTGGCCTGTGATCTCGACCCGTTGGCGGTCGCTGCCTGCCGGGCCAATGCCGAACTCAACCAGGTGCAGTTAAGCTACTCGACGGATTTTTTCGCCGAAGCGGATCGCTTTGATCTGATTCTGGTTACCGACGTGCTGTACGACCGCGCCAACCTGCCGCTGCTGGATCAATTTCTGTCCCGGGGCCGCGAAGCACTGGTGGCAGACTCCCGCGTGCGCGACTTCAAGCACGCTGCTTACCAGCGCCTGACGATGCTGCATGCGCACACCCTGCCGGACCTGGCTGAACCCCACGAGTTTCGGGATGTGAGTCTGTATCATGCGGCGCGGTGAGCGCTAAATAACAGCTCGGGAGCGCTCAGCTAAACGGTCTCTGTAGGAGCGAACTTGTTCGCGAAGGAGGTCGTTCGAACGATAACTTTCCAGAGCGTTTTCCGTCCCTTTCGCGAACATGTTCGCTCCCACGGCCTTCGGCGAGAATCACAAGCAGATGTGTGGATAGCGCTGAGCGTGCGGGGCAAGGACGATGCCCCACCGCCGACGCCGCTTTCAGCATTGCCCTGCGGGCTTTATAGTTGGCGGCATTCAGATTCTTCGAGACGTGCAATGAGCCAGGAAACTGCTTACATCTTCGACGCAACCGCCGCGAACTTTGATCAACTGGTGATCGACAAATCGTTCGACCAGCCCGTACTGGTCGATTTCTGGGCCGAGTGGTGTGCGCCCTGCAAGGTCTTGATGCCCCTGCTGCAGCAAATCACCGAGAGTTATCAGGGCGAATTGCTGCTGGCCAAGGTCAATTGCGACATCGAGCAGGACATTGTTGCGCGCTTCGGTATTCGTAGCCTGCCGACCGTGGTGCTGTTCAAGGACGGCCAGCCGGTGGATGGTTTTGCCGGAGCCCAGCCTGAATCGGAAATCCGCAAGATTCTCGAACAGCATGTCGTCATGCCGCCTCCGCCGGCCGCCGATCCACTCAAGCAAGCGCAAGAGCTGTTTGCCGAAAGCCGTTTTGCCGAAGCCGAAGCACTGCTCAAGGTGCTGTTGGGCGAAGACAACACCAATGCCGCAGCACTGATTCTGTATGCGCGCTGCCTGGCAGAACGTGGCGAACTGAGCGAGGCAAAGGCAGTGCTGGACGCCGTTACCGGTGATGCACACAAAGCCGAGCTGGCGGGTGCCAAGGCGCAACTGACGTTCCTGGCACAAGCGGCCACCCTGCCGGATGTGGCCGAACTGAAAAGTCGTCTGGCGCAAAACCCTCAGGATGACGAAGCGGTGCATCAACTGGCGATTCAGCAATTGTCGCGTCAACAGTACGAAGCCGCGCTGGATGGCCTGCTCAAACTGTTCATTCGCAATCGCAATTACGCCGAGGGCCTGCCGCACAAGACGCTGCTGCAAGTGTTCGACCTGCTGGGCAATGAGCATCCACTGGTGACCGCATACCGTCGCAAGCTGTTCGCCGCGCTGTATTAAGCCAGCTTGCCACCGGCACCGCACGGGTGCCGGTGACTGAACAACCAGGTCAGATCACGTCGCGTCGACCCAGCTGTACAGCGGCGCATCCCCGCCGCTCTCGACCTTCACGTTCGCAGAGTGACGCAGGCGCACCAGCAAATGCTTGCCTGCCGCGGTACTGCTGGCCAGCCCTTCCAGTTGCCCCAGCAGATCCGGCCCACTCATCTGCCCGGCCTTTTGCAACAACTCCTGTGCGACCTGCCACAGCCTGTCGTCCTGGTTGAGCGGCTTGCTCTCGACCACGGCGGCCGATAAGTCGGGAGCTGCCGCCTTGAGCTGCGCGCCCAGTTGCGCCCAGTCGCCTTCGTCCAGCTCAAGAGTCAAATCCACCGGCCACTGGCCTACGGTTCCACGAATACGCAACATGATGTGTACCTGCTGACAGTCAGGCATACATGCTCCCACAGGCTGGCGCGCATGCCCATGATCAACCGTAACGCCACTGGCTGATGACCGGCTCTTTGCCGTTCATGAAGTTGCCAAGCGCCCGCACGTCATAGACATTTTCCCAATGCTCGACAATTTTGCCATCACGAAACCGCCACAGGCCGCAAAACGGCATGATGATCTTCCGGCCCTCGCAACTGGCGCGCATCTCTCCCAGCACCGAGCCATAGTGCTCGTTGGCAATGATGTCGTGGACATCCATGTAGAGGGTCTGACGTGTGCGCCTGATCAGATTGATTTCGTGGGAAAGCACTGCGTCCTTGCCAATGGCTATGGACAAGCCAACACCAGCGCCCTGATCGGCTTTGTGCAGCACAATGTCAGCGTCGGCGAATTCGGTAATTCGAGTTGGATCCTTGTACACCGCACGCAGGATTTCTCTATTCGGATGGAGCTTGTTCATGAGTATCTTCCCTGATGTCACACTCGGCTGGCGATGAAAACCCTCCCGGCGCATCCGGCGCAGGTACAGCGATTTTCATTTTTCAGAGTAGGACCTGATGACGCAAAGGCTGAGACTACTTCAGCATAAGCACGGGCCAGGGTATTCCAGATAACGCCGCCAGATAACGGTCCATGAAGACCGGATAGTCCAGTGCTTGAACAAAAACACGTCCACGCACACCGGCACTTGTTATAAGATCACATAACAAATTTCATCAATATTGTCCCCGGAGTCCGCTATGCGCCGTTTGCTACTCGCCTTGCCTTTCGCCCTGTTGCCACTCGTTGCTGCCCACGCAGCCGAAGTACATGACCATGATCACGGCGATGAACACGGCAGTCTGGGAGCCCACGAGCATGGCGTAGGACGTCTGGATGTGGTGCTGGAAGGCAAGACGCTGGAATTTGAATTCGACAGCCCGGCCATGAATATCGTCGGTTTCGAGCACGTTGCAACTTCGGATGAAGACAAGGCCAAAGTCGCCAAGGCGCGCGAGTTGCTACTCAAGCCCAACGCGCTGTTCAGCATCGCCGATGCTGCCAATTGCTCGGCCACCTCGGTGAAACTGGAAAGCCCGCTGTTCGGCGACAAGGATGACGATCACGATGAGCACGCCAAGGGCGGCGATGCCGATCATCATGAGCACAGCGAAATTCACGGCCACTACAAGTTCGTCTGTGACGCACCGGCCGTTCTGAAGAGGCTCGACCTGTCACAAATCTTCAAAACCTTTCCCGACACCAAGAAGCTTCAGGTACAACTGATCTCGCCAGGCGGCCAATCGGGCGCAGAAGTGATCGCAGCCAACCCAACGCTGAAATTCTGATCGCACTCTGCGGTACAACGACCGGGCCTGGCCCGGTCTTTTAATTTCCAACCTAGCGTGAGTCAGCCCATGACCCAAGCACTGATCGAGCTATCGAACCTGAGCTTCAACTGGCCAGGCCATCCGCAGTTACTGGACATCCCCGAATTTCGCCTGCAAACCGGCGAAACCCTGTTCCTCAAAGGCCCCAGCGGCAGCGGCAAAACCACTTTGCTGGGCCTGCTGGGCGGCGTGCAAAAACCTGTCAGCGGCAGCATTCGCCTGTTGAATCAGGACCTGTCGACACTGTCGGCGGCAGCACGTGATCGCTTCCGAGTCGATCACACCGGCTACATCTTTCAGCAGTTCAATTTGTTGCCGTTTCTGTCGGTGCGAGAAAACATCGAGCTGCCCTGCCATTTTTCCAGCGTCCGCGCCGAGCGTGCGAAGCAACGCCACGGCAGCGTCGAAAAAGCGACCACCACCCTGCTCGCCCACCTGGGCCTGAAAGACCCGGCGATGCTGACACGACGTGCCGACTCACTGTCCATCGGCCAGCAACAACGCGTGGCCGCGGCCCGTGCGCTGATCGGTCAACCTGAACTGGTGATCGCCGACGAACCCACTTCGGCGCTGGACGCCGACTCTCGCGAAGCGTTCATTCGCCTGCTGTTCGCCGAATGCCGCGAGGCCGGGGCCAGCCTGCTGTTTGTCAGTCATGACCAGAGCCTGGCACCGCTGTTTGATCGCAACCTGTCGCTCAGCGACCTGAATCGCGCCGCCGTCGCCGTGGAGATTTGAGATGTATCTGTTTCGTCTGGCCATGGCCAGCCTGGCCAACCGCCGTTTCACCGCGTTTCTCACTGCCTTCGCCATTGCGCTGTCGGTGTGCCTGCTACTGGCCGTAGAGCGGGTGCGCACCGAAGCCCGCTCCAGCTTCGCCAGCACCATCAGCGGTACCGACCTGATCGTCGGTGCGCGCTCCGGCTCGATCAACCTGTTGCTGTACTCGGTGTTCCGCATCGGTAATGCCACCAACAACATTCGCTGGGACAGCTTTGAGCATTTTGCCCAGAGCAAACAGGTGAAATGGGCGATCCCGATTTCGCTGGGCGACTCCCATCGTGGCTATCGGGTAATGGGCACCAACGAAGCGTATTTCGAGCATTATCAGTTCGGTCGCCAACAACATCTGGAAATGGCCGAAGGACGCGAATTCAAGACCGATCCCTTTGAGGTAGTGCTGGGCTCGGAGGTCGCCAAGGCGCTGCATTATAAATTGGGCGACAAGCTTGTACTGGCGCACGGTGTGGCAGCGATCAGTCTGGTCAAGCATGACGACAAGCCGTTCACCGTGGTCGGCATACTCAAGCCGACCGGTACACCGGTGGACCGCACGCTGCATATCAGCCTGGGCGGCATGGAAGCCATTCATATCGACTGGCACAACGGCGCACCGGCGCGAGGCAACGAGCGTATCTCTGCCGATCAGGCACGCAATATGGATCTGACGCCGACTGCGATCACCGCCTTCATGCTGGGTTTGAACAGCAAGATCTCAACCTTCAGCCTGCAACGCGAAATCAACGAATACCGTGGCGAACCCATGCTGGCGATTCTGCCCGGCGTGGCGCTGCAAGAGCTGTGGAGCCTGATGGGCACCGCTGAAAAGGCACTGTTCGTAATTTCGCTGTTCGTGGTGCTGACCGGTCTGATCGGCATGCTGACCGCGATTCTCACCAGCCTCAATGAACGACGCCGGGAGATGGCCATCCTGCGCTCGGTCGGCGCACGGCCCTGGCATATCGCAAGTCTGCTTATACTTGAAGCCTTCGCCCTGGCACTTGCGGGTGTCATCAGCGGCCTCGCACTGCTCTATATCGGCATCTTCGTGGCCAGAGACTACGTGCTCGACAACTACGGTCTGTACCTGTCGTCTATGCCACCTGGCCAATATGAATGGACCCTGCTCGGTGCCATTCTCGGTTGCGCGCTGTTGATGGGAACCGTGCCAGCCTGGCGAGCCTACAGGCAGTCACTGGCCGATGGACTGTCGATTCGTTTATGAGGACCTTCATGATGCGGCGCATGCTACTCACTCTGCTGCTTTCGGTTTCCACTCAACTGTGGGCCGCCGAGCCGCGTGAACTGACCTGGAATGACATGATTCCACCCGATGCACCCGTGGTGAAGCCGGTAACGGCTCCGATACACGATATGTCCAAGCTGTCCGATGCACTGGCCATGGAGGCAGCGCCTGCGGCCCATCAACTGGCTCCGCATGCGCCAGTGGTCAAGGCACTGGATGGAAAGCTGGTGCGTTTACCGGGCTACATCGTGCCACTTGAGGTCAGTGAGGAAGGCAGAGTGACGGAGTTTTTGCTGGTGCCGTATTTCGGTGCCTGCATCCATGTGCCGCCGCCGCCAGCGAACCAGATCGTGCATGTCACGAGTGAGCTGGGTGTGAAGGTCGATGAGCTGTATCAGCCGTACTGGATCGAAGGACCGATGCAGGCCAAATCGTCTACCAGCGAACTGGCAGAAGCGGGTTATCAGATGCAGGCAGACAAGATACTTGTCTACGAGTTGCCGGATTCATAAGGATGACGAGGTTCCCAGCGATTTCATTGAGCTGAGTCAAAGTCGCCGCTCGACAGCGCTTTAACATTATGCCCATAAATTTTGACTGATCTCTGGAGCCTCCATGAACAAGCACTTGCTACGCGCGTCTGTTGTCGCGCTTGCCATCGCCGCCCCGGTCGCGGCACATGCCTACGAGCCTGGCGACTTCATCGTTCGCGCCGGTGTTGCGCACGTCCAGCCCAATGAAGACAGCGGCGAAGTCCGTCTGGACGGTGCCAAGGTCTCCGGCACCAAAGCCACTGTCGATGGCGAAAACCAGCTCGGTCTGACCTTCGCTTACATGCTGACCCAGCATGTCGGCATCGAGCTGCTGGCTGCTACACCGTTCAGCCACACCGTTTCAGTAAAAGGCCTGGGGCCAGGCCTGGACGGCAAGCTGGCTGATATCAAGCAACTGCCGCCGACGCTGTCGTTGCAGTACTACCCGATGGAACCTTCGTCGAAATTTCAACCGTATGCGGGCGTGGGTATCAACTACACCACCTTCTTCGATACCGACCTGACCGGCAATCGCAAGGATCAGGGTTTCAGCAACCTCAAGCTCAAGGACTCGGTTGGTCTGGCTGCTCAGTTGGGCATGGACTATATGATCACTGACAACGTACTGGTCAACGCCTCGGTCTGGTACGTCGACATCGATACCAAAGCGACTGTGGACGGCCCTTCTGCCCTGGCCGTCGGCAAGACCAAGGTCGACGTGAATATCGACCCGTGGGTATACATGGTGGGCGTGGGTTACAAGTTCTGACCTGCACACCTTCAAGCGCCACACACACAAAGGCACCCTTATCGGGTGCCTTTGTGTTTTGTGGTTTGAACTCTGCGTGCTGGATTCCTGATTATCGTGCCGTTATTTAACCCGCGCCCGGACTCCTGGCTATCGTGCCGATGCTCCGCGTCGGCATGCAGTTCGTGACGCTCTGCGTCACAAATAGGCGCTGCACCGCACGCTCAAGAGCGGACGCAGAGCGTCCAGAAATGCATCACCACGCAGAGCTTGGGGACGATCAGCACTTACAGTCGATGCGGGGCTCATTGCCCCATCAGCAACTCAAGCCCACGAACCAGTGGTGTCGGCTCATCAATGCTGAAGTGCTCCAGCAGACGCTGGTTACTGGCCCGTGAATGCTTGATGTCGCCCGAGCGCGGTGCCTGATAGCTCACTTCCGGCTGTTTCCCGACCACTTGCGAGAGCGCCGACAGCAGCTCGTTAAGCGAAGTGGTCTTGTTCAGGCCGACGTTTATCGCACCTTCGATGGCGTTTTCCCGTGACAGGGCCTGCAGCAGCAGCTTGAGCAGGTCGCCCACGTAGAAGAAATCGCGCGTTTGCTCGC
This sequence comes from Pseudomonas sp. Pme6b, assembly GCF_058129925.1. NCBI lineage: Bacteria > Pseudomonadati > Pseudomonadota > Gammaproteobacteria > Pseudomonadales > Pseudomonadaceae > Pseudomonas > Pseudomonas sp. Pme6b. Next base: position 968,431 of record NZ_CM176704.1, on the reverse strand, counting down.
CGTCGCCAAACACGCTGATCGGCAGGCGTTTCTGGATGCGTTCGGCAAAGATGCTGATCACGCCCGAATACGGCGACGACGGATCCTGGCGCGGGCCGAAGATGTTGAAGAAGCGAAAGATCACCGGCTCCAAACCATGCTGACGGCGGTAGAAATCCAGGTAGAACTCGCTGGCCAGCTTGTCCGATGCGTACGGAGTCAGCGGTGCTTTGGTGGTGTCTTCGGTGATCGCTTCGCCTTCGCCGTTGTTGCCGTATACCGCCGCGCTGGACGCGAAGATCACGCGTTTGATGCCCGCTTCGCGCATGGCCTCACAGACATTCAGTGTGCCGATGAAGTTGCTTTGATGGGTGCGTACCGGGTCGTCAACTGACGCCTGAACCGAGGCCACCGCTGCCAGGTGCACCACGGCCTTACAGCCTTGCGCAGCGCGCTTGACCAGCTCGGCATCGGCTACGTCGCCTTCGATCAGTTCAACCCGCGGGTTGTCGAGCGGCAGATTGCTGCGCTTGCCCGCCGAGAGGTTGTCGAGGATACGCACGCAATGCCCGTCGGCAAGCAATGCATCGGTCAGGTGCGAGCCAATGAAACCCGCACCTCCCGTAATCAGAACAGGGGCGTCAGACATGTCGATAATACCGGTCCAGCAGGCTTGGCAAGCCGGCCCGCCAGGCGCGGGGCTTGATGCCGAAAGTGTGGAGAATTTTCTTGCAGGCCAGCACCGCGTGCTGCGGTTCCTCGGCTGCATCGGGACGCGCGGCGTGAGCCTGTGCGGTGGGCGATTCAATGGCCAGCGGGTGCAGCAGACGTGCTTCGGTGAGCACCGCCTGACCCAGCGCCAGTGGCGTGGTCGCTTCGTGCCCGGCGTAGTGGTACGTGCCCCACAGCGGCGCTTCGCAATCGAGTTGCTTGACGATTGAAATAATCACCCGCGCCGCATCATCGACCGGCGTCGGGTTGCCGCGTCGATCATCGGCCAGCAGCAGCTCTCCGGGTTCTTTGGCGCGCGAAAGAAAGCGGCCAAGCACGCCATCAGCGCTGTCATCCAGCAACCAGCCAAAACGCACAAGCACATGTTGCGGACAGGTGGCGCGCACGCTTTGCTCGATACGCCACAGCGCCTGACCGCGCAGACCCAAGGGCACTGGCTCGTCTTTTTCGCTGTAGGCAGTCGCGCGCGAGCCATCGAACACACGATAACTGGAAGGCTGGACCAGCGTGATGTTGTGGTGCTGACACAGTTCGGCCAGACGCTCGACAGAGCGCTCCTGGTGGGTCAGGCGCGCTGCGCTCACGGTCTCCGCCTGAAACCAGTCGAAGTAGTAAGCAAGGTTTATCAGGGCATCGGGGCGGGTGTCATCAAGCAGTTGCGTGAGGCTCGCCACGTCCCAGCCGTCTTGCGGTGGACGTGGTGCGAGGAAACCAATGTCTTCCTCGGCACCCAGACGAATCAGCGCCTGCCCGAGGGCATTCCCGCCGCCCAACAGCATAAGGCGCATTCGCATAGAGTCAGCAGGCTCGGTATCAGATAATCAAACGAACAATTGAAAAACGCCTGCAAACATAACACGTTGCCTGCCAACCCCCAACAGTTGCGCAGCCTGGCGGGACAATGACGCCGCCACAATGCGTTGCAGCGTCTCATGCCGCCCGATTGATTACTGAGCTGCCGGACCCGGCGGGCTGTTGCCCTTGGGCAAACCAAGCGGTGCAGGTGTCGGCGCAGAAGGTGTCGCAGCGGCAGGGTCCGAGGGCGCAGGAGGCCCCTCGGCTTCGACACCAGCCTGCGGGTTGTTGAAGCCCGGCCCCATGACCATCTGTGGATAAGTCTGCGCGAAACGCACGTTCGGGTTTTTATCCACAAGACGCTTGAGGCGCTCGTTGAAGGCGCGCCCCACTGCGTACTGACCACCGGAAGAGGTGCGGAATTGCGCGGTCAACACCATGCCGTTCAGGTTCATGCTGTCGACGCCGAACACCTCCAGCGGTCCTTGCAGGTTGTGCTTGAGCAGAATGTCATCGCTGATCGACTGCCCGGTTTCGCGGATCAGCGCCAGCGCATCATCAATATCCGAGTCATAAGTGAACTGCACCGAGAAGAACGCATAAGCGAACTGCCGCGACTGGTTGGTGACCGCCTTGATCTGCCCGAACGGCACGGAATGGACAAAACCCTTGCCGTCACGCAGGCGCACGGTACGGATGGTCAGGCTTTCCACCGATCCGGAGTGGCCAGTACTGAGCACTACCCAATCGCCCACCGAGAAAGTGTCTTCGATGATGATGAACAGACCGGTGATCACGTCCTGCACCAGTTGTTGCGAACCGAAACCGATGGCCAGACCGACAACCCCGGCACCCGCCAGCAGCGGTGCAACGTTGATGCCCAGGTTGGCCATGGTGGTGATCGCGCAGATCACCACCAGAATGATTTTCACCGCGTTGCGCAGCAGCGGCAGAATGGTCTTGATTCGCGTGCTCGGCTGGCGGCCACTGCGATGGTTCGCTGGTGGTTTGAGAGCTTCCTGAATGGCCGTGTCGAGCACCACCCACAGCAGCCAGGTGACCACAAAGATCAGGCCGATACTGCTCAGCGAATCGCTGATCACGCGACCCAGCGTGTTGCGCTGGGCAAACTCGAACATCGAGAAGCCCCAGATACGCCCCAGTATCTCGATGAACCCGATGGCAAGCGCAATGCGCAGCACCGCGTACACCAGGCTCAGCAGACGCGCCTTGTACACATGCCCGCCGCGCCCCAGGGACTCGGTCGGTTTGAACAGGTGCTGGAACACTGTGCTCAAAAATACCGTGGCGATCAGCAGAATGGTGGTGAACAACGCACAACGCAGCGCTTCCTGACTGTCTTCACCGGCTCCGATCAGGTTGATCGCCGAGACCAGAATCATCAGCAGGATTGGCAAGTGCCACAGGTTGGAGAAGATTTTCAGCGACTGCTGCAGTGCTGGCCGTTGCAGGCGGCTGCTCAAGGAACGGTTACGAATCAGGTGCGCCACCGGGCGGCGCACCTTGATGATCAGCATGCAGAACACCACCGACGCAAACAGCCCGGTGAACACCGCAACGCTGGTGGTGACGTTGCTGCCCAGTTGGCGGGCGATCTGCGGGCTGGTCAGTGCATCGCTCAGCGCCGCCAGAAAACCGACCACAAACAGTGGCCTCGGCGCGTAGCGGCGAATCATGCGTACCGCGGCGCGCTTGTGCCCGGAGTTGAACATCACAATCACGCAGAGCAGCACCGAGGTCGACACGATGCCACTGCTGGTCGCATAGGCGAAGCACAGCGCCAGCGCACGGCCCACTGAAGACGGCATGAAGTGGCTGACGTAGAGAGTCAATGGCAGACAGACGATGGCTGGCAAGGTGAACGGCAACACGTATTTGAGCAGCGCCTGACTGCGCTCGCGCACCCGCATGAACGGCGTCCGGCACAAGCGCACCGCCAGAAAACGACCCAACGAGGTCAGAACGGCAAACGAGCCGATCCAGACAAACGACAAGGCGAGGAAGTCCCCGGCAACACTCCACGGAGAACGTGTAGTGCGCTTGTTGACCAGCTTCTCCAGCTCGTCGGCTGCACGGTCGGCGCGCAGCTGCCAGGCGTCGAAGAGGTTGTCGTCAAGATTGAGCTTTTCCTGGACGTCATCAATGCTGGAACTGATGGCACCGAGCAACCCGCCCTGCACCAGAAGCTCCGGGGCCTCTGCCGCCGCTGGCTCGCCGCCGTCTGCCGGTTTCGCATCCGCCTTTTCAGCGGCCTTGTCATCCGCTTTCGCTGCAGGTTTGTCAGCTGCTTTGCCATCGGCCTTTTCGGCCGCCTTGTCGTCGGTCGGCACCGCAGCGCCCATTGGCAAAGCAGGTACATCGGCTGCCTGGAGATTGAAACTGCCTGCGAATAGCAGCAGACCCGACAGGATCAAGATTTTCAGCTGAGACGCCACGCAGTTCTCTCCTTCAATGGACAAATACAACCATGCACAGGCCAAAGCGCGCTTTGATCCCAAGGAACTGATTCCCTTATGCCCGGCAAGTTCGGTTCCGGCAGGGAAATACGATGAGCCGATGTTTCAAAAAATTGCGCCAGAACAGTACGCTCATTCTTCCCGACTGAACTATGCAAAGCGCCAACTGCCGGAATTATCGGCGGCTGCCGAAGGCATGCATGAGCCTGTGCACCAGAGCGCTTGCCCGATCAACCCGACATCGAGAGGAATCTGCATGAGCACGTTCAACGCAAAAGATGGCACCGAGATCTATTACAAGGACTGGGGCGAGGGTAAGCCGGTACTGTTCAGCCACGGCTGGCCGCTGGATGCGGATATGTGGGAATACCAGATGGAATACCTCAGCAGCCGGGGCTATCGCACCATTGCCTTCGACCGCCGAGGCTTCGGTCGTTCCAGCCAGCCGTGGACCGGTTATGACTACGACACCTTCGCTGACGATATCGCCGAGCTGATCGAGCATCTTGATCTGCACGACGTGACGCTGGTGGGCTTTTCCATGGGCGGCGGAGATGTGACGCGCTATATCGCAAAATATGGTAGCGAGCGAGTTGCCAAACTGGCCTTGCTGGGCTCGGTCACACCGTTTTTCCTCAAGACTGACGACAATCCGGAAGGCGTCGACAAATCAGTGTTCGATGGCATCAAGGAGGGTCTGCTCAAAGACCGCGCGCAATTCATCAGTGATTTCGCCACGCCGTTCTACGGCCTGAACAAAGGACAGAAGGTTTCCGAGGGCGTACAGGCCCAGACCTTGAATATCGCCCTGCTCGCCTCGCTCAAAGGCACGCTGGATTGCGTGACGGCGTTCTCCGCAACCGACTTCCGTGCGGACATGGCGAAAATCGATGTGCCGACCCTGGTGATTCATGGCGATGGTGATCAGGTTGTGCCGTTCGAAGCATCAGGCAAGCGCGCCGCCGAGCTGATCAAGGGTGCAGAGTTGAAGGTCTATCCCGGCGCGCCGCACGGCTTTGCCGTGACCCATGCCGAGGCACTCAACAAAGACCTGCTGGCGTTTGTGCAGGGCTGATATTTTTATGTAACAGGGAGTCGGTTGCCGACTCCCCGCAGGCAGCGAATCAGTCGGCCTGAACGGTCAACTGATTCTGCTCGCCCAGCCCCGCAATCCCCAGGCGCATGCGTTGCCCTGCGCGCAGGAAGACAGGCTCTGGCTTGACGCCCAGGCCCACACCCGGCGGCGTACCCGTGGAGATGACATCACCCGGTTGCAGGCTCATGCAACGGCTCAGGTAGGCGATCAGTTGCGGCACGTTGAAAATCAGCGTGCGCGTATTGCCATTCTGATAACGATGACCGTCAACCTCCAGCCACAGGTCGAGTGAGTGAGGGTCGGTAACCTCGTCGCGGGTCACCAGCCAAGGGCCTATCGGACCAAAGGTATCGAAGCCTTTACCCTTGTCCCAGGTTCCGCCGCGCTCAAGCTGCCACTCGCGCTCCGACACATCATTGACTACGCAATATCCGGCAACGTGCTCCATGGCAACGGCTTCGTCGATATAACGCCCGCCCTTGCCGATGATCACGCCCAGCTCGACCTCCCAGTCAGTCTTGAGCGAACCGCGAGGAATTTCGACGTTATCGTCCGGGCCGCAAATTGCGCTGGTCCACTTGTTGAATATGATGGGTTCCTTGGGCACTTCCATCCGCGATTCGGCTGCGTGGTCGGCGTAGTTCAGGCCTATGCAGATAAACTTGCCGACCTGCCCGACGCACGCCCCGATGCGCGGTCGGCCCGCCACCAAAGGCAGGCTTTCGGGATCAAGCGCGGCCAGGCTGGCAAGGCCTGCCGGGCTCAACACCTCGCCAGCGATGTCCGTGACATGCGCGGACAGATCGCGGATCTGGTAGGCAGCATCAAGCAGGCCTGGCTTTTCCTGGCCCTTTTCACCGTAACGAAGCAATTTCATCGAGTTCTCCCGTTTCAGTCCAAGGTGCAAACCGCGGATTCAGAGGGTGATGCCCTGTTGCCCGGCCTTCGGAAATACGTATTCACGATTGGGCTGAACCCACTGAGTCTGGACAGATAGCATCGCAACGGACGCCTTGCCTAATGAAATTTACGACCAACTGCCAACGCGCCGAGTCGGCATTGACCGGCAGAAAAATCGGGATAACGCGCCACTGGTCATAATTAATACACACAGTGAGTATTAATATCACCCCCAGTTCAAACGAGCCCTTTCGTTGAAACGAGCCCCTCGAAAACACGACGGACTCGTACGTCTTGAAGGGCGAACTGGACTCATGTCAACGCTAACACCGTCCTGCAGATTCCCCGTCGCAAGCGCGGCGCCCTGACGCCCCAGGAAAACCTTTTCATGAACAATCGATCGATACCGCGTGCTTCTCGATTCCCGATAACGGGCCTTGCGTTGCTGGTTTCATTGAATTCACTGTGCCTGATCAGCCCGTTCATTCAGGCCGATGACGATGTGCCCACCTCAGTGACGGCGCCCGCCAGCGACGACACCGCTGCCGTGACACTGGGCACGGTGTCAGTGATTGGCCAGGGCGAAACCCGGCAGGTGCAACGCGTCACGCAAAAGGACGTAAGCGCTTATTCCGCAGGCACCAGCCCGTTGAAAGTTCTGCAACGACTACCGGGTGTCAACTTCCAGTCCGGCGACCCGCTGGGTCGTGAAGAAGGCAGCCAGCGCATCAGCCTGCGCGGTTTTGACATGCACCACCTAGGCTACACCCTGGACGGCGTCACGCTTGGCAACATGAGCTTCGGCAACTTCAACGGTCTGAGCATCACCCGGGCGATCATCGCGGAAAACATCGCCGCCAGCGAAGTGGCTCCAGGCATCGGTTCGCTGGGCACGGCATCGAACAGTGACTTGGGCGGCACCATCCAGTTCACCAGTTCCAATCCGGACAAGGAATTCGGCGCGCGACTGTCACAGACCCTGGGCAGTTACGACACCTCGCGCACTTTCATGCGCGTCGACACAGGCGAATACAACGGTCTGTCCGCTTATGTGTCGGGAGAAAAGTACGACGCCGATGCCTGGAAAGGTCACGACAACCCGCAAAAATCCGACGCTGTGAACGCCAAGGTCAATTACAACTTCGGCGAAAACCGCGTGAGCTTTTTCCACAGCACCTCGTCTCACGACGAAGCCAATCTGCCCAGTCTGTCGAAGAGCATCATCCAGCGCCTGGGCTACAACTGGAGTTACTACACGCCGGACTGGACCCGCGCGGTCAATGCGGCCAACGGCATCTACACCGGCGGCGTAACCAGCGCAGGCGATGCGACCTACAACGCCAGTAGCCTGCGCGACGACGAACTCGGCAATTTCTCGCTCACCGATGATCTGGTGCTGGACGCGACGGTCTATCACCACCATGACTCGGGCCGGGGCAATTCGTACTATCCGTTCATCTTTACCAGCGGCTCGACCACTGTCCCCAGCAACTCGATTCGCAGCACGGTGTATGGCATTGATCGAACCGGCTTCCAGAGTTCGCTGACCTACTTCCTGAGCCAGCATGAAATTCAGGGCGGGTTCTGGATTCAATCGAACAAGAACGACATCGCCCGTTACCTGTTCGATACCACCAATGCGACTCCGCAAAACCATATCGTCAAAACCAATGGCCTGAGGCAGGCGGCGACAGTACTGGACCAGAGCTACAACGACCTGACCCGACAGTTTTTCCTGCGCGACACCTATACCCTGCTCGATGACCGTCTCAAGCTTGAGTTCGGCGCAAAGAACACTGTCACCACCTCCACTGCCGAAGGTAAAGGCGGCGGTTATGCCAGCGGTTCGCTGGAAGCGCGGGACAGGTTTTTGCCGCAAGTGGGCGCAACCTACACACTCAATGACAGCGATGAAGTGTTCACGTCTTATTCGGAAAACATGGCGGCCTTTCCGAGTGGCGGTTACAGCCCGTTCTTCACCACGCAGACCGCAGTGGATGCGCAGAACGGCTTCAAGGACCTCAAACCCGAAACCTCGAAAACCGCTGAACTGGGCGTGCGCCGCAGCACAAAGCTGTATTCGGCATCCGCGGCGGTCTACAACACCAAATTCGACAATCGCCTGGTGGCCATCACCAACTGTACCGGCATCGTCATCTGCCAGAACGGCGTTGCCAACGTCGGCTCTGTCACCAGTCGGGGCCTGGAACTGTCATTCGGCCTGACGCCCGACGAGCACTGGCGCTGGTCCAACTCCATGTCCTACAACCACAGCACTTATGACGACGACTATGCCAGCGGCGGCAGCACCGTTCATGTGAAAGGCAAAACCGTCGTCGATACGCCCAAGCTGATGTATTCCAGCAACCTGGACTGGAATTGGGAGCACTGGAATGCCGGCATGCAGGGCAACTACATCAGCAAGCGCTATTACACTTACACCAACGACTCCAGTGTCAGCGGCTACTGGGTAGCGAACGCCAACCTCGGTTACGACTTCGGCAAACTCGGCGCCGTCAAAGACACCACCGTCTCGCTGAACATGGTCAACCTGTTCGACAAGCGTTACATCTCCACCCTCAACACCGACGCCAGCGCAGCGACCGACCCGGCGGGCAATTTGCAGATTCTGCAGGTGGGCACGCCACGCAGCGCGTTTGTAACACTGGGCGTGAAACTTTGATTGATGCTGACTGAAAGCGGGCGAAGGATCGCCCCATCTGCCACTTACATTGAATTACGTCGCCCGGCTTGCTCTTGGAGACAGGCTCTTGTGGGAGCGAGCTTGCTCGCGAAGGCAATGTACCTGTCTCTGCAAGACCGCGTGGGTTGCCAACCTCAATGGCGACGAATACCCCATCGTGCTGCATACTCCCCTGACATACAGCGCCTGACCTTCATCTGGACACCCCATGACACCCAACGCAGAACTCTATAACCCGTCCACCGAATATGCCGACAAGCTGATTTCGCGCATCGGACAAACACCTTCGTGGATCGCAAAACGCATTGGTGTGACTGACAAGCGCATTCGCTACATTCTGGATGGGGAAAGGACCGTCAAAGGCGAAACCACGCCGATTCAGATGACCTATACCGAGCAGTTTGCACTGGAGTGTCTTGTGGCAGAGGCTATAGCGCTGAGGATGTAGGACCCGCTGGCTATCAAGCATTGCCCTTGAATCTGAGGTTCCTGATAATCACGCCCTCAAATAACTCAGGCAAGGAAATGCAGTGAAAGGAAATCTAGTATTGGTGGCGTTGCTTGCCCAAGCTTGAGTGCGGTGAAGTCTTTGCTACGAATAACTCTCATGCTCGCGGTTCTCAAGCAGGTATGTCCAACAGTTTCAGACTACGTGACGATTTAATCATAGAAGCACACTCTTCAATGATGACAGGCTTACTAAAAAGATAACCCTGCATTTGATCGCAGCCATACGTCACAAGCAGCGCTAACTGGTCGACTGTTTCGACGCCTTCTGCAATGACTTTAAGACCCAATTCGTGCGCCAACACGATGACCGCTCTGGTGATAGCGGCGTCCTCATGATTGCTCGTTATATCTTTTATGAACGCCCTGTCAATTTTGAGGGCGTCAAGAGGGAATCGTTTCAAGTAAGCCAAACTCGAATAGCCCGTTCCGAAATCATCGACCGAAAGGCTTATACCATACGATTTTATATCTCGAAGTATGTTAACCGCCGACTCGGGATCGATCATCAGCATTGACTCGGTCAATTCGAATTCTAAGGAATCTCCGAACAAGTCCCGGTTATGCGAAAATCGCCTGACCACCTGATCCGAGCCTCCCATGAGCCAGATGAGCTTTTCCGATTTCGAATATGCCAGCAAGCGCAAGCAGACACGCCGCGAACGCTTCCTCGCCGAGATGGATCAGGTCGTCCCCTGGACAGGTCTGCTGGGCCTGATCGAACCGTTCTACCCCAAGGCCGGCGGTGGCAGAAAACCTTATCCGCTGGAAACCATGCTGCGCATTCACCTGCTGCAGAACTGGTTCTCCCTGAGTGATCCGGCCATGGAAGAAGCGCTCTACGAAATCACCCCCATGCGCCAGTTTGCACGCCTGACGTTGAGTGCGCCGATACCGGAAGACACCACGATCATGAACTTCCGGCACCTGCTGGAGAAACATCAACTGGCTCCTGCAATCCTCGCGGTCATCAACGGTTATTTGCAGGAAAAAGGCCTGTCGCTGCGCCAGGGCACCATCGTCGATGCCACCATTATTCATGCCCCAAGCTCGACCAAGAACAAAGACGGCGAGCGTGATCCCGAGATGCATCAGACAAAGAAGGGTAACCAGTATTTCTTCGGTATGAAGGCCCACATCGGCGCTGACGTTGAGTCTGGACTGGTTCATCACGTCCATGGCACTGCGGCCAATGTGGCCGATGTCACTCAAGTCGCCGAACTGCTCCACGGGGAAGAAAACGCGGTCTATGCGGACGCTGGCTACACCGGTGTCGAGAAGCGTGAAGAGCACGAAAATCGTAACGTGATCTGGCAAATCGCGGCGCGGCGCAGCACGTATTCCAAGCTGAACAAACGCAGCCTGTTGTACAAAGCCAAGCGCAAGATCGAGTACTGCAAAGCGCAGACACGCGCCAAGGTCGAGCATCCGTTTCGGGTCATCAAGCGCCAGTTTGGTTACGTGAAAGTACGCTTTCGTGGGCTGATGAAAAACACGGCCCAACTGACCACGCTGTTCGCCCTGTCGAACCTGTGGATGGCTCGAAAGCGACTAATGGGTTTGGGTGAGTTGCGCGCTTAACACGGAAAACCGAGCGAAAAACGCGCTCGACTCACACTGCATCAGACCGTTTTCAGAAAAATAGCGCTATGTGCCTGGCAAATTACGGCTTGCCACCGCTGCGCGGCAAGTTGATCGGAGCATCCTTAAGGTGCATGTATGCCGACCAAAAAGAAGTCCGCCAATGCAACAGCGAGGGAGTTGCCCTCGATTCCCCAAGAGCTGATTGAGCAGTTTGTTAAAGGCCCGATGAGCGCCGAAGCCATTCAAGACGCGTCCATGGCGTTCAAGAAGGCTCTGATCGAGCGTGCGCTAGGCGCCGAGCTGGGTCACCACCTTGGTTACCCTCAGGGCGCGGAGCGCCCTGAGGAGTCGACCAATCAGCGTAATGGCAAAAGCAGCAAGACGGTTCTGACCGACGACGGGCCGCTTCGCCTGGATACCCCCAGAGACCGCGATGGTAGCTTCGCCCCGATCCTGATTCCCAAGCACGAACGCCGTTTTACAGGCTTCGACGACAAGATAATTGCCATGTACGCCCGGGGCATGATGGTGCGTGAGATCCGCGCTTTTCTGTCTGAGCAGTATGGAACTGACGTGTCCCATGACTTCATCAGCTCAGTCACCGATGCGGTCATGGAAGAGGTGAGCGCTTGGCAGCAACGACCCTTGGAACCGATGTATCCGGTGATCTTCTTCGATGCGTTACGGGTCAAAATCCGGGACGAGGGGTTAGTGTGCAACAAGGCTATTTATCTGGCGCTGGGGGTATTACCTGATGGCACGCGCGACATTGTGGGTATATGGATCGAGAGCACCGAGGGTGCCAAGTTTTGGATGAAGGTGTTCAACGACCTCAAGACTCGTGGCGTTGAAGATGTTCTGATCGCCGTCACGGATGGCCTCAAAGGAATACCGGAGGCGTTGGGGGCGGTTTTTCCTGCCACGACGCTGCAAACCTGCATCGTGCATCTGATCCGCAACAGCTTGGACTATGCCGCTTGGGATAAACGTCGGGCACTGGCCAAAGCACTCAAGCCGATCTACCAGGCGATCAGGCTGAGCAAGAGCTTAACGCCTTTGAAGCGGGCCCCTGGGGCAAGCAGTATCCGACTGTGGTTGCTGCATGGCGTCGCGCCTGGGATCGGGTTATACCGTTTTTTGTTTTCCCGGCGGGCATCCGCAAAGTGGTTTACACGACCAATGCCATCGAGAGCATCAATGCCCAGTTACGCAAGATCATCAAGACTCGAGGGCACTTCCCGACCGATGAGGCCGCGACGAAACTGATATGGCTTGGGTTGCGCAACATCACCGCCAACTGGGGTCATGCGGCACACGACTGGAAAGTGGCAATGAATCAATTTGCGATCCTGTACGGAGACCGATTTACCAGCCCGAACACAAAAAAACTGATAATCCCCGAGGGCCTTATTGAGCAGACGTGTCGTGCTTTACTGCGAGCATACCGCCAAGCAACAGGCAGAGAGTCAATATGGCCTCTGAACAGACAGTTGCCCATGCAGCCCCCAGCGCCCCGTGCAATGGAACAAGCCACGCATTAAGGCATACATTAACGAGTAACGAAAATGCAGCGCTGACCAGGAAAAAACGCTCTTGATGAGTTGCAACTGCGCATTGCGTAAGAACAAAGTTTGGCAGAGCGAACAACAATGAAATCGACAACCAGCCCATGATCGGCTGCGTTTCGTCCACATAAACACTACCAAAAAGCAAGCCAACTCCCCACCCTCCTGACATCCAGCCAATACCTGCCAGCAACGCACCAATCGCAAAAGCAATCAGAATCGCCTTACGGCTGAAATCAACGCTACCGTCGGGCGTTTCCGCTAGATGTCGCATGCGTCGGAACATCACTAACGCGATAGGAGTAGCAAGGAGCATGACACCGTCGATCAACCGGCAAGCAACGGCATAGGAACCTACCTGCGGGACATAACCCAGCACGCTATGCAAAATGACGATGTCTACGCGGTGGTAGATCGTTGTAAGCAGGTCTAGCAACAGAAAGACGAACGCACTGCGGTAAGCCCATACGGGCAAAATCAGGGGTGCTTTGATCAGCGGGGGCAAATCTCGCCGAAACCAAACGAACGTCAGCAGCAGGCCGAGCCCCCAGGAAGAGAAGATCGCGACGGGTGTCAGGCCGAAGATAGCGATGCTGGACAGGATCATCAGCACGCTCAGACTCCGCGCGCAAATCAGAAAAAATGCGTCCTTGCCAAAATCGCCGACGCCTTTGAACCATGATGATAACCAGGTCACCAGCGTCATTGCGCCAAAACAAAATACTGCGGCCGCTAATGACAGGCCATCCAGCCAGCGAGACGCCAGATAAGAGCCGAGCATCAGCACAATGCTACTGATTACAAGGTGCAGCAACGCCTGGCTTGGCAGGGTTTGATTCGAGGTCTTCAGCGCAGCAGTAGGGGATGTTCTCTCGCGCAGCAGCAGGGTCTTGATGCCTGCGTCCTGGATCAATGCCAAAAACATCGCCAGAACATAAATGTAGGTGTAAGCGCCAAACGCATCTGGCCCCATGCTACGTGCCAGGAAAATTGAAAGCCCAAGTGACACCGCAGCGCCGTAAATCGTCGACATCCACTGAACGATCAGAGGGCTGCCTTTCCTCAATAAAGAAAATAACGAGAAGCCCGACGGAATTTCCGTACCTTGAAGAGGCACCTTTGAAGACATTGAATACTTCCGAAAAAAACGCTTTATTTATTCGGCACAAGAGACCTGGCTGCCACGAATGACATGCGCCTGAATGCGACACTGTACCAATTCAAAGGCTCATTCATCACCGGATCAAGCTATTGGTCATATGAAAAATGCTAGCACAGCGTCGGGATCAGCTCCCAGGTGGATGTGCGATGACACCCTGCATCCAGAAACGTGGAAGGTACCTACCACCGAAATCTTCACCAAATTGCTGTTTACGTGCATCCATGTCCGGAAAATCTCGAACGATGGTATAGAGGATCATGCCCGTGGCAAGCGTCAGACAAACCAGCCATGCACTACTGAACGCAACACTGGCAGGACGAGGGGGCGTTTGCCACTTATGTAACGCCAGCAGCCAGCCCACAATGATCGCCAGCCACAGTTGCGAATAGGGCATCACGATCACGCCGTCGACCATCGACTGGGTCAGGGCACCAACAAGACTGGCGAATAGGCACAAGCGCATCAGGTCAACAGGCTCAAGAGACAGCGCACGCTTGTGCAATAGCACCGCGGTGGTGCTCAGCCCATATAACGCAAGACCCGCCACGCATAACGTCGATGGAACCCCCCACTCGCAGGCCCATTGCAGAATGGCCTGATGTGGGTGCGCCGCCACGGCATTCCATATATCAGCGAAATGCATGGGACCAAATCCAAGGAGCGGGCGCTCTTTGATCATTTCCCATGCTTGCTGCCAGAGGATTTCACGTGCGGACAGTGAGGTCGTCAAGCGGTCGCCTGCGAAATTGCTGACTTCGATACCCAGCAGGCCTGGTAGCACGCTGAATAGCAGGGTAAACAGCAGAAGCCCCGTCGAGGCCGCACCCATCTGCCAACCAGCCCAACGGCGTCCGGCACGTCCGAGGCAGAACACAACTGCAACTGCGGCGGCCATGCCCAGCCATGTACCGCGAGTCCCCCCACTGATCGCGATCATCCACCAGAGGCTGGTCAGGCAGAACAAACCGATCTTGATTGAGCGTCGTGTGGAGGGCAATAGTAGTGGCAGCACCAGTAAGGGCAGAGTGAAGGTCTGGAATTGGCCGTAGAAACGTTTGTTGGAAAAGCCGTCGAGTAGGAGGTCGGTGTCGAGGGTTGGGGCGGAGCTGAGGAATGCTGCTGTGGAGGCGGATAGAAACTGCATTGTTTTAACAGTGCAGATAAGGATGACGAAGCCTATGAAGGCGCGATCCAGTTGGGTACTGAACCGCCCCGGGTTTCTCGGAGACCCTTTTGTTTGAGTCATGCCACCTGGGCAGACTCGGTGAGTTGCTGATAATAGATTGCTTCTGCTTCGACCGGTGGAATATGACCGATTGGCTCCAGCAGGCGGCGGTGATTGAACCAGTCCACCCATTTCAGGGTTTCCAGCTCCACCGCCCCCCGTGTGGGCCAAGAGCGTCGATGAATCACTTCAGCCTTGTAAAGACCATTGATGGTCTCAGCCAAAGCATTGTCGTAAGAGTCACCGACACTCCCGACCGATGGCTCAATACCGGCTTCGACAAGACGCTCGGTATAGCGAATGGACACGTACTGCACGCCACGGTCACTGTGGTGAATGAGTCCACCCTGCTTGACTGGGCGACGGGCGTAAAGGGCTTGCTCCAGTGCATCGAGTACAAAATCGGTACGCGCTGAACTGGACACCTTCCAACCGACGATGAATCGGGCAAAGACATCAATGATGAAGGCCACGTAAACAAAACCCTGCCAGGTACTGACGTAGGTAAAGTCCGATACCCATAGGGCGTTCGGGCACTCAGCCACAAACTGACGGTTGACATGATCCTGCGGGCACGGCCTGGCTTGGTCGCTGACCGTCGTCTTGACGGGCTTGCCGCGTACCACGCCTTGCAGGCCCAGCTCTCCCATCAGACGTTGCACCGTACAGCGGGCGACTTGCAGTCCGTCACGCAGCAATTGTCGCCAGACCTTGCGCACGCCATATACCTGGAAGTGCTCATCCCAGACTCGCTGGATGTGCTCACCCAGTTCCTGGTCACGCTGCGCACGCGCTGACTGCTGGCTGGGGTCAGCCTGCTGAGCAGCGTACCGGTAGTACGTCGACGGGGCGATTGGCAACACCTTGCAAATCGGCTCGACCCCGTAAGACTGGCGGTTTTCATCAATAAACGTCTTCATCGTTTGAATGGGCGGTCGAGCTCCGCCTGGGCAAAATAGGCTGAGGCCTTACGCAAGATCTCGTTAGCTTGACGCAACTGACGGTTCTCACGCTCCAAGAGCTTGACTCGCTCACGTTCGACTGTGCTCAGCCCATCACGCTGGCCGCTGTTGCGCTCAGATTGGCGAACCCACAGCCGTAATGTCTCGGGCGTGCAGCCGATCTTGGGGGCAATGGCACTGATGGTGGCCCACTGCGACTCGTACTCAGGAAGGTGTTCGAAAACCATCCTGATGGCCCGCTCACGGACCTCTGGGGAATACTTCGGTAGTTTTTTCATCGCTCCATCCTCTCAAAGGTTGGAGTCTCCGAGAAACCCGGGGCGGTTCAGTACCGTAAACGTTTCTTTGCAAAGCGAATGCGCAGCCGATACCGCAAGAAAGCAGCAGGACGGACAGTTCAGTTAACGCCCAAAGGGGACGGTGGGACATGAAACTGGAGACGAACCCCATGGGAGTATCAGTTTTTTTGTGTTCGGGCTGGTTAGGGCCTGCCGTCAGGCAGGCCCTTGTTTTACCAGCTCGGTCTGGTAAATCGGTCTCCGTACAGGATCGCAAATTGATTCATTGCCACTTTCCAGTCGTGTGCCGCATGACCCCAGTTGGCGGTGATGTTGCGCAACCCAAGCCATATCAGTTTCGTCGCGGCCTCATCGGTCGGGAAGTGCCCTCGAGTCTTGATGATCTTGCGTAACTGGGCATTGATGCTCTCGATGGCATTGGTCGTGTAAACCACTTTGCGGATGCCCGCCGGGAAAACAAAAAACGGTATAACCCGATCCCAGGCGCGACGCCATGCAGCAACCACAGTCGGATACTGCTTGCCCCAGGGGCCCGCTTCAAAGGCGTTAAGCTCTTGCTCAGCCACATCTGCATTGATCGCCTGGTAGATCGGCTTGAGTGCTTTGGCCAGTGCCCGACGTTTATCCCAAGCGGCATAGTCCAAGCTGTTGCGGATCAGATGCACGATGCAGGTTTGCAGCGTCGTGGCAGGAAAAACCGCCCCCAACGCCTCCGGTATTCCTTTGAGGCCATCCGTGACGGCGATCAGAACATCTTCAACGCCACGAGTCTTGAGGTCGTTGAACACCTTCATCCAAAACTTGGCACCCTCGGTGCTCTCGATCCATATACCCAGAATGTCGCGCGTGCCATCAGGTAATACCCCCAGCGCCAGATAAATAGCCTTGTTGCACACTAACCCCTCGTCCCGGATTTTGACCCGTAACGCATCGAAGAAGATCACCGGATACATCGGTTCCAAGGGTCGTTGCTGCCAAGTGCCCACCTCTTCCATGACCGCATCGGTGACTGAGCTGATGAAGTCATGGGACACGTTAGTTCCATACTGCTCAGATAGAAAAGCGCGGATCTCACGCACCGTCATGCCCCGGGCGTACATGGCAATTATCTTGTCGTCGAAGCCTGTAAAACGTCGTTCGTGCTTGGGAATCAGGATCGGGGCGAAGCTACCATCGCGGTCTCTGGGGATATCCAGGCGAAGCGGCCCGTCGTCGGTCAGAACCGTCTTGCTGCTTTTGCCATTACGCTGATTGGTCGACTCCTCAGGGCGCTCCGCGCCCTGAGGGTAACCAAGGTGGTGACCCAGCTCGGCGCCTAGCGCACGCTCGATCAGAGCCTTCTTGAACGCCATGGACGCGTCTTGAATGGCTTCGGCGCTCATCGGGCCTTTAACAAACTGCTCGATCAGCTCTTGGGGAATCGAGGGCAACTCCCTCGCTGTTGCATTGGCGGACTTCTTTTTGGTCGGCATACATGCACCTCTAGCTACATGTTATGCCCGAACACAAAATTTCTGACAGTCTCAACCCCATCACCACAACACTAAAAAAAAATAATTTTACTTCGGATGATATAGTGCAAAAACTTAACTGTTTAGCCGAATATTTTAACCACAAAACAAGCGATGAAAAACCAATCAAAAATTGTGCAACCCTCTGATAATCATGCCCAGAAAAATCATGAAAACATGAACTAATTATCAAAACAGCACAACAGTAGAGAAAGAAAATCATGAAATTCCACTAAAACGCATTTAAAAAAGGCGCCACAAGCGCCTTTCTCGTTGCAGCATACTGGTTATTAAGAGGCTGCCCCTGTACAGCCACTAGGTGCAGCCGAGACCGGGACTACGACGCATCCCCATGTCACACTACCACCAACGGTTGTTGCAGCAGGAAAGGATGGTGTGAGCCTAACTGTAACAGCCGGACCAGTTCGGCTAACTGAAAGCACACCAGACCCAGTGCAGTTTGCAATAGCACTAGCACCAGTACCGCACACATCTGCTTGAGCCGAGCCGTTGGAGTAGTTCTCTGCTACCGCCAACTTGGCGGAATCCAAGCTAGCGAGCAGAGCAGAGGCCTGCGCGCGCAACGTGTAGTTTTGATAGGAAGGAATGGCCACAGCAGCCAGAATCCCGATGATCGCAACAACGATCATCAGCTCGATCAACGTGAAACCTTTTTGTGTTTGCATGCTTACTTCTCCAGGCGTCAATAAGGTAGTGCCTTGACTCTGGGCAAGCATAGCCCGTGCCAATATTGAGCAAGGCGCTACCCACCACTTCAACTCGGGTCTTTTACGAGCGGGCGCCCTCAGAAATCAGCAGAAACTGACAATTTTTGTCATATCCCTCACTGCCAATTGGCAGCATCGCCCGACTAAGCTATAACCCTCACACTGTCTGTGTCTGGTGGTTATATGTCTGATGCTGTCCTCACCGGTTTGGCCAAACAACTGGTCCTGGCCGAGCTGCTTACCGAAACTGCTGCGCAGCAAGCTTATCAGCAGGCGCGCCGCGACAAGATTTCATTGGTAAGTTATCTGGTCCAGAACAAACTGGTCAAAAGCCTGACGCTGGCAGAAATGGCTTCTGATCAGTTCGGCGTTCCTTTCATGGACCTTGCCAGCCTGGACAAGGAAAGCCAGCCCAAAGGCCTTGTGAGTGAAAAGCTGATTCGTCAGCACCATGCACTGCCGCTGTGGCGTCGTGGTAATAAGCTGTTTATAGGCATCTCAGACCCTACCAACCACCAGGCAGTCACTGACATACAATTCAGTACCGGCCTGAACACTGAAGCGATTCTGGTTGAAGATGACAAGCTGACCATTGCCATAGACCGTTTTTTTGACACTGAAAGCGGCCTTGGCGAGTTGGCAGACATTGATTTGGGCCTGGACATCGAGCCTGCGAGTGACAAGGAAACCTCACTGGCCACTCAGAGTGATGCCGATGATGCCCCGGTCGTGCGCTTCGTTAACAAGATGCTGATGGACGCGATACGGCTCGGCTCGTCCGACCTGCATTTTGAACCTTACGAAAAGATCTTCCGAGTGCGGTTGCGTACCGACGGCATTTTGCATGAGGTGGCCAGACCACCGATCCATCTGGCCAACCGTATTGCTGCGCGCCTGAAGGTCATGGCCAGCCTCGATATCTCTGAGCGGCGTAAACCGCAGGACGGCCGGGTCAAGCTGCGAGTGTCAAAAAACAAAGCTATCGACTTCCGTATGAATACGCTGCCGACACTGTGGGGCGAGAAGATCGTGATGCGGATTCTCGATCCGACCAGCGCACAGATGGGCATTGACGCGCTGGGCTATGAGCCAGACCAAAAAGCTCTGTATATGGAGGCCTTGAAACAACCACAAGGCATGATTCTTGTAACCGGTCCCACTGGCTCGGGTAAAACCGTTTCGCTGTACACTGGCCTGAACATTCTTAATACTGTGGACATCAACATTTCCACAGCTGAAGACCCGGTAGAAATCAACCTGGAAGGCATCAATCAGGTCAACGTCAACCCGCGTCAGGGACTCGACTTTTCTCAGGCATTGCGCGCATTCCTGCGTCAAGATCCCGACGTAATCATGGTCGGCGAGATACGCGACCTGGAAACCGCCGAAATCGCCATTAAAGCATCGCAAACTGGCCACATGGTGTTATCTACTCTGCATACTAACAGTGCCGCAGAAACCCTCACTCGCTTGCATCATATGGGCGTCGCAGCGTTCAACATCGCTACGGCTATTAACCTCATCATTGCCCAGCGGCTGGCGCGCAAGCTATGCAGCCATTGCAAGAAAGAGCTCGATATACCCCGGGAAACGCTCATCCAGGAGGGTTTTCCAGAGGAGAAGATCGGTACGTTTAAAATCTATGGCCCAGTAGGTTGTGAGCATTGCAACGGCGGTTACAGGGGCAGGGTTGGTATTTACGAAGTAGTAAAGAAAACACCAGAACTGGAACGCATCATCATGGAAGAAGGCAATTCGCTGGAGATTTCCAGGCAGATGCGCAAGGACGGCTTCAATGATTTGAGGACCTCCGGGCTGTCGAAGGCCATGCAAGGTATTACCAGCCTTGAAGAAGTCAACCGCGTGACCAAGGATTAAGCATGGCCAGCAAGGCAGTTAAAGTCAGTATTTACACATGGGAAGGTGTGGACAAGAAAGGCGGCAAACTCAGTGGAGAAGTGAGCGGGCACAACCTCGCGCTCGTGAAGGCTCAGTTACGCAAACAAGGAATCAATTTCACCAAAGTACGTAAAAAGCCCGTATCGATTTTTGGCAAAGGTAAGAAGATCAAGCCGCTGGACATCGCGTTCTTTTCCCGGCAGATGGCTACCATGATGAAGGCAGGCGTGCCGCTGCTGCAGTCATTTGACATCATTGCCGAAGGTGCAGAAAACCCGAACATGCGTGCGCTGGTCGGCTCTCTAAAGCAGGAGGTTTCAGCAGGGAACAGCTTTGCGACGGCTCTGCGAAAGAAACCGGAATACTTCGACGACCTGTTCTGCAACCTAGTCGATGCCGGAGAGCAAGCGGGGGCGCTCGAAAGCCTGCTGGACCGCGTGGCGAGCTACAAGGAAAAGACGGAAAGGCTAAAGGCCAAAATCAAGAAGGCGATGACTTATCCTACCGCCGTATTAATTGTCGCCTTTATTGTGTCAGGTATTTTGCTGATTAAAGTTGTGCCGCAGTTCCAGTCTGTTTTCGCAGGCTTTAACGCAGAATTACCAGCGTTCACGCTGATGGTCATCGCCCTTTCAGAAGTCGTTCAACAGTGGTGGCTGGCAATAGTTGCGTTATTTCCTGTCAGTTTTTTCATGTTCAAGCGGGCTTACAAACAGTCTCAAAAGTTTCGTGACAGCCTCGACCGCTTTCTTCTGAAAGTCCCCATTATCGGACCACTGATTTTCAAGTCATCCGTCGCGCGCTATGCGCGGACCCTTGCGACAACCTTTGCCGCAGGTGTCCCGCTGGTGGAGGCACTTGACTCGGTCGCCGGCGCCACCGGTAACGTCGTATTCAGGAACGCAGTCAACCAGGTCAAACAGGATGTCTCCACGGGTATGCAATTGAATTTCTCGATGCGTTCAACGGGTGTATTTCCAAGTCTGGCGATACAAATGACAGCAATCGGCGAAGAGTCCGGTGCGCTTGATGCCATGCTCGATAAAGTCGCGACCTACTATGAAGAAGAAGTCGACAACATGGTCGACAATATGACCAGCCTGATGGAACCGATGATCATGGCGATACTGGGTGTCATCGTCGGCGGCCTGGTTATTGCCATGTACCTCCCCATCTTCAAACTCGGAAGCGTTGTCTGAAATGCCCCTCCTCGACCTCCTGGCCAGCTCTCCCCTGGCCTTCGTCACCACCTGCTGCCTACTCGGCCTCATCGTCGGAAGCTTCCTCAACGTAGTCGTCTACCGCCTCCCCAAAATGATGGAGCGCGACTGGAAAGCCCAATCCCGTGAAATGCTCGGCCTGCCCGCCGAACCTGATCAGCCTGCCTTCAATCTGAACCGCCCCCGCTCCAGTTGCCCGCACTGCGCGCACAAGATCCGCCCGTGGGAGAACCTGCCGGTCATCAGCTATCTGCTGCTGCGCGGTAAATGCTCGCAGTGCAAAGCCCCCATTAGCATGCGCTACCCAATGGTCGAGCTGACCTGCGCAGTGTTATCGGCCTACGTCGCCTGGCATTTCGGTTTCGGCTGGCAAACGGCGGCGATGCTGGTGTTGAGCTGGGGCCTGCTGACGATGAGTCTGATCGATGCCGATAATCAGCTGTTGCCTGACTCTCTGGTACTTCCACTGCTGTGGCTGGGCCTCATCGTCAACGCGTTCGGGCTGTTCACCTCGCTGAACGATGCGCTTTGGGGCGCAGTGGCCGGTTATCTGGCGCTGTGGTCGGTGTTCTGGCTGTTCAAGCTGGTGACAGGCAAGGAAGGCATGGGTTATGGCGACTTCAAGTTGCTGGCCATGCTTGGCGCATGGGGCGGCTGGCAGATTCTGCCGTTGACCATCCTGCTGTCATCGCTGGTGGGCGCGGTGCTTGGGGTGATCATGATGCGCGTGCGCAGGGTTGAAAGCGGTACGCCGATCCCCTTTGGTCCTTATCTGGCCATTGCGGGGTGGATCGCTTTGCTCTGGGGTGGTCAAATAACCGACTCTTACATGCAGTTTGCCGGTTTCAGATGACTCACCCTGATCAAAAACCCTGGATTCTTGGCCTGACTGGCGGCATTGGTAGCGGTAAAAGTGCAGCAGCGCAGTGCTTTACCAACCTTGGCATCGACACCGTGGATGCCGACCATGCCGCCCGCTGGGTAGTCGAGCCAGGGCGTCCAGCGCTGGAGCAGATAGCCGCGCACTTCGGTAAAGACGTGTTGCAGGCCAGCGGCGAGCTAGACCGTGGCGCGATGCGCAAGCTGATTTTTGAAAACCCGGAGCAGCGACGCTGGCTGGAAGCGCTGCTGCATCCGTTGATCAATCAGGAAATCGTCAGCCATCTGGCCAAGGCCAAATCGCCGTATGCCATTCTGGTTTCGCCGCTGCTGATCGAATCCGGGCAATACCGCATGGTGCAGCGCCTGCTGGTTATTGATACTCCGGCACACCTGCAAATAGAGCGCACGATGCTGCGCGACAGTTCCAGCCAGGAGCAGGTCGAAGCCATTCTCAAAGTGCAGATCCAGCGTGAAGACCGTTTGCGCCATGCCAACGATGTGCTGGTCAACGACCGCGATCACGCCTGGCTGAACAGCGAAGTCGAGCGGCTGCACCACTTTTACCTTACTTTGCGTGGAGGCCAATCATGAGCCAACCAATGACCGTCCAATGCCCAACCTGCGATGCCCCGGTGGAATGGAGCGCCGCCAGCCCGAGCCGCCCGTTTTGCTCAGAGCGCTGCAAACTGATCGACCTGGGAGCCTGGGCTTCTGAAGAGCATGCGATTCCGGTGAGCCCGGATGCTGAGGATGAATTGTTCTCGGGTGATCTGGAGGCTCCGCACCGGGGGCATTGATGCCCTCAATGCGAAGGCAACTCTGCTTCTGCCAAACGGGCGCCGGAGTGACCGGGGCGGAGATCCGCATTGCTCACAAAAGGCGATCACACAGCCGCCTGATTCCAAGCGGCTGTGATGCCCCACCACCAGAGACACTATTTTTTCTTGACCTTGTTCAGTTCCGCCAGTGGATCGCCACAACTCGACCGTTGACAGGGCTGAGCCGGCACGGGATCTGCCCCTGTAACCGTAAAGTCCCCTCGACGCGCGCCTTCTGTTGCGCACTTGTCACACCAGATCTCAGACACAACATCGTATCCATTAACGTTTCCCACTTGCATAAATCCCTCCTTGATTTCCAAAAACCGAATAAGTCAGCGCATTGCGCAACTCTATTACCCAGATCGATCTGAGTACGACTACCACTAAATCAGTCAGAAAAAGAGATGCATCGATAACCGATACACCTCTTTCCCACCTACCTTACTGCCAGTTTGCAGCCAGCACAGCATCTAACTGAGTTTGCTGTGCGGCAGTCAGATTCCGCTCGGCCCCTGCATCAACTCCGAAAGACGCCATTTTGTCGACCAGGCTTTGCACTTGGCTATCCAGCAGCGTTTTGCCGTCGGCAGTTTTGAACTGATCCACCTGATAGTCATTAGCTGCGTACCAATTGCTCACCAGCACCTTATCGTTGGTATCGATGATACTGACTTCCAGGTCGCTGCCACTGCGACGGAACCAGAGGTCTTCAAGGCTTACATCAGTACCGAATTGCAGCACGTCGGTGCCACTGCTGACGTCGTAGTTGTTGATAACGTCTCGCCCTGAGCCGATGCTGATCTCGTAGATGTCACTGCCATCGCCCCCGATAAGGCTATCGTTGCCAGTACCGCCGTTAAGTACATCATTGCCCGACCCGCCATAGAGAGTGTCGTTGCCCGCTTCTCCATACAACCTGTCGTTCCCCTCTTCGCCATACAGCATATCGATCCCTTTGCCGCCGTAGAGGCTGTCCTTGCCAGCGCCACCGGAAACAGTATCGTCGCCGTCGCCAGCGTTGATGACATCGTCACTCGCGTAACCGCGAAGTGTCTGGTCAGATGAGTTTCCAAGCAGTACTTGTGATTTGATGGTCGACTGACTCCATAGGGTGCCATCAGCGAACTGCAGTTGATCGATCTGATATCCGCTGGTTGCGTCCTCAGCGAAGTGATTCATCACGCGCAGATTATCGGTTGTACCGTTAACGCGAATGAGCAGATCACTGCTGTCCCGAGTGATACTGACATCACTGACATTCAGGTCGGCAAGTTTTACGGTATCAAGTTTTCCGACACGGGCTTCATTGGCATAGTAGATCGTGTCCTGGCCAGCGCCTTTGCCAAACAGATATGTATCATCTCCGTCACCACCGTTCAGTTGATCATTACCGGCACCGCCATCCAGAACATCATTGCCATCTCCGCCGTAGAGCGTGTCATTGCCGGCCCCACCTTGCAGCAAGTCGTTACCAGCGTCACCGTTAAGCGTGTCAGCACCCGCACCGCCGGACAAAGTATCGTTGCCGCTACCACCGTTCACAGTATCGTCGCCAGCACCGGCGCTGATAACGTCATTGCCAGAGGTACCCGATAACGTTTCATCACTATCCGAGCCTTGAAGTACCTGAGATTTGATTTGCGTCTGGTCCCAGACGCTGCCATCGGCAAAAACGAGACGGTCGATCTGATAACCTCCAGCCGCGTCGCTCTGGAAGTGATAAACCACTCGCAAGCTATCGGTACTGCCTAACACACGGATGATGAGATCATTACCGTCACGGCGCACGCTGACATCGGAAGCATTCAGATCGGTAAGTTTGATCGTGTCCAGCTTGCCTTCGCGATTTTCATAGGCGTAGTAAATCGTGTCTTGCCCGGCGCCCTTACCGAACAGATAAGTGTCGTCACCCTCGCCACCGTCCAGTTGATCGTTGCCAGCGCCGCCGTCCAGGGAGTCGTTACCCACACCACCGCTGAGGCTGTCATTCCCTGCGCCGCCGAGCAACACATCATTGCCCTCGCCACCGTTCAACGTATCGGCTCCGGCATTGCCTGTCAGAGTGTCATTACCAGCAGCGCCATTGATGACGTCATCACCTGCTCCCGCATCGATAACATCGTTGCCGCTGGTGCCCGACAATGTTTCGTCCGCATCGCTACCCTGCAGAACCTGGTTCTTGATGGCGGACTGATCCCAGAAACTTCCATCGGCGAACTGAATGCGATCAATCTGATAGCCATAAGTCGCATCATTGGTGAAGTGGCTCATCACACGGAGGCTGTCAGTACTGCCTAATACGAGAATGAGTAGGTCACTTCCGTCGCGGCGCACACTGACGTCTACTGCATTAAGGTCAGTAAGCTTCACGGTATCGAGCTTGCCGATACGGCTTTCGTAGGCGTAGTAGACCGTATCCTGACCAGCGCCTCTGGCAAAGAGATAGGTGTCATCACCATCACCGCCATCAAGACGGTCGTTACCGGCACCGCCATCAAGGATGTCGTTACCGAGGCCACCGTTCAGGGTGTCATTGCCCATACCACCTAGCAACAGATCGTCACCGGCCTCGCCATTGAGAGTGTCTGCACCTTTGCTGCCTGACAACGTATCGTCGCCACTGCCACCATTGACGGTATCGTCTCCCGCACCTGCGTCAATACTGTCGCTAATGGCTGTGCCCGCCAACGTCTCGTCGGCATCCGTTCCCTGTAGAACCGCAGATTTGATCGACGCCTGATTCCAGCTATTGCCGTCGGCAAACTGGATTCGATCAACCTGGTAACCATAAGTCGCATCATTGGTGAAGTGAGCTACCACTCGCAGGCTATCGGTGGTACCCAGTACACGAATGAGCAAATCATTACCGTCACGGCGCACACTTACGTCCGCAGCATTCAAGTCGATCAACTTCACCGTATCGAGCTTGTCGGCACGACCTTCGTAGGCGTAGTAAATACTGTCCTGGCCCGAACCTTTACCGAACAGGTAAGTATCGTCACCGTTGCCGCCGTCCAGCATGTCATTACCAGCACCGCCGTCCAGTTGGTCGTTACCGTTACCGCCGTAGAGAGAGTCTTTACCGTCGCCGCCATTCAATACATCGTTGCCATCCTCGCCATTCAACGTGTCGGCACCGCTGCCACCGGAGAGAGTATCGTTGCCGCTTCCCCCATTGACCGAATCGTCGCCCGCTGCCGCATAGATGACGTCATCACTGCCGGTGCCCGACAGCGTTTCGTCAGCCTCAGTACCTTGCAACACCTGCGCCTTGATTGCGGTCTGATCCCAGAAGCCGCCGTCCGCGAACGCAATTCTGTCTATCTGATAGCCAGCTGTTGCATCGCCCATAAAGTGATAAACAACTCGCAGAGTATCGGTCGTGCCAAGAATGCGGATGACCAGGTCATAGCCGTCACGAGCAACACTTACATCAGCAGCATTGAGATCAACCAGTTTGACTTGATCAACCTTGCCCGCACGACTTTCGTTGGCGTAGTAGATGGTGTCCTGACCCGAGCCCTTGCCGAACAGGTAGGTATCGTCACCCGCACCGCCATCGAGACGATCATTGCCGGCACCGCCATCAAGTACGTCATTACCACTGCCGCCTGCGAGGCTGTCATTTCCAGCGCCGCCATTGAGGTAATCATCACCTTCATCGCCATTGAGCGAGTCGGCACCGTCGCCACCCAACAACCGGTCCTGCCCGGCGCCGCCATACAACGTATCGTCATCGGCGCCACCATCGATCAGATCGTCGCTCGCGAACCCCGTCAGAACCTGAGCAGCATCACTGCTTGTTAGCACCTGCGCCTTGATGGCAGACTGATCCCAATTGCTGCCATCGGCGAATTCGATCCGGTCGATCTGATAGCCGGCGGTGGCGTCACTCATGAAGTGATACATCACACGTAGTGTATCGGTCGTGCCGTTGATACGGATTACGAGGTCATAGCCCTCACGCACCACACTGACATCGGCAGCATTGAGGCCAACCAGCTTGACCTGATCAACCTTGCCCGCACGGGTTTCGTTCGCGTAGTAAATGGTGTCCTGGCCCGAGCCCTTGCCGAACAGATAGGTATCATCACCGGCTCCGCCATCCAGACGGTCGTTCCCGGCACCGCCATCAAGCACATCGTTGCCAGCACCGCCGTTGAGGATGTCATTGCCCGCCCCGCCTTGCAGCAGATCGTTACCCTCTTCACCGCTCAACGTATCAGCTCCAGAGCCGCCGATCAGGGTGTCATTGCCAGCAGCGCCGTTTATTGTGTCGTCCCCGCCACCTGCGTCGATCAAGTCATCGGTAGCGTACCCTGCCAGATATTGGTCCGCGTCATTGCCCAGCAAGGCTTGGATCTTGATTGTGTCCTGCCCCCAAATGTTGCCATCGGCAAACTGGATGCGATCAATCTGATAACCGGAAGTGGCATCGCCCATGAAGTGATACATGACCCGCAGCGTATCGGTCGTGCCATTGACCCGAACCACTAGGTCATAGCCATCTCGCGAAACACTGACGTCCGAAACGCCGAGACCGACCAACTGAATCGTATCGACCTTGCCTGCACGGGCTTCATTGACGTAGTAAAGGGTGTCTTGCCCAGATCCTTTACCGAACAGGTAGGTATCGTCACCGGCTCCGCCATCAAGTCGGTCATTACCGGCACCACCATCGAGCACATCATCACCTGCACCGCCGGTGAGGGTGTCATTACCCGATCCGCCTTGCAGCAAATCGTTACCCTCATCACCGCTCAGGGTATCGGCACCTGCCCCCCCCTGCAAGCTTGTCGTTGCCAGCGCCACCCACGATCGTATCGTCCCCGGCACCGCCGTCGATTAGGTCGTCAGTGGCGTAACCCGCCAGATACTGGTCGGCGTCACTGCCTTGCAATACTTGAGACTTGATCGCTTCCTGATCCCAGGCGCTACCGTCGGCAAACTGGATGCGGTCAATCTGATAGCCCGATGTTGCATCACCTGCAAAGTGATAAACCACGCGCAAACTGTCGGTAGTACCGTTGACCCGAATAACCAGATCACTGCCATCTCGTGAAACACTTATATCTGCTGCGCCCAAGCCAACAAGCTGGATCGTATCAACCTTGCCTGCGCGGGTTTCATTGGCATAGTAGATGGTGTCCTGGCCTGATCCTTTGCCAAACAGGTAAGTATCGTCACCCGCACCACCATCCAGACGATCGTTACCAGCCCCACCGTCTAGCAAATCATTGCCTGCGCCACCGTTCAGGATGTCGTTACCCGTTCCGCCATCAAGCACATCGTTGCCCGCGCCACCGTTAAGGGTGTGAACCGCCCCGGGTTTCTCGGAGACCCTTTTGTTTGAGTCATGCCACCTGGGCAGACTCGGTGAGTTGCTGATAATAGATTGCTTCTGCTTCGACCGGTGGAATATGACCGATTGGCTCCAGCAGGCGGCGGTGATTGAACCAGTCCACCCATTTCAGGGTTTCCAGCTCCACCGCCCCCCGTGTGGGCCAAGAGCGTCGATGAATCACTTCAGCCTTGTAAAGACCATTGATGGTCTCAGCCAAAGCATTGTCGTAAGAGTCACCGACACTCCCGACCGATGGCTCAATACCGGCTTCGACAAGACGCTCGGTATAGCGAATGGACACGTACTGCACGCCACGGTCACTGTGGTGAATGAGTCCACCCTGCTTGACTGGGCGACGGGCGTAAAGGGCTTGCTCCAGTGCATCGAGTACAAAATCGGTACGCGCTGAACTGGACACCTTCCAACCGACGATGAATCGGGCAAAGACATCAATGATGAAGGCCACGTAAACAAAACCCTGCCAGGTACTGACGTAGGTAAAGTCCGATACCCATAGGGCGTTCGGGCACTCAGCCACAAACTGACGGTTGACATGATCCTGCGGGCACGGCCTGGCTTGGTCGCTGACCGTCGTCTTGACGGGCTTGCCGCGTACCACGCCTTGCAGGCCCAGCTCTCCCATCAGACGTTGCACCGTACAGCGGGCGACTTGCAGTCCGTCACGCAGCAATTGTCGCCAGACCTTGCGCACGCCATATACCTGGAAGTGCTCATCCCAGACTCGCTGGATGTGCTCACCCAGTTCCTGGTCACGCTGCGCACGCGCTGACTGCTGGCTGGGGTCAGCCTGCTGAGCAGCGTACCGGTAGTACGTCGACGGGGCGATTGGCAACACCTTGCAAATCGGCTCGACCCCGTAAGACTGGCGGTTTTCATCAATAAACGTCTTCATCGTTTGAATGGGCGGTCGAGCTCCGCCTGGGCAAAATAGGCTGAGGCCTTACGCAAGATCTCGTTAGCTTGACGCAACTGACGGTTCTCACGCTCCAAGAGCTTGACTCGCTCACGTTCGACTGTGCTCAGCCCATCACGCTGGCCGCTGTTGCGCTCAGATTGGCGAACCCACAGCCGTAATGTCTCGGGCGTGCAGCCGATCTTGGGGGCAATGGCACTGATGGTGGCCCACTGCGACTCGTACTCAGGAAGGTGTTCGAAAACCATCCTGATGGCCCGCTCACGGACCTCTGGGGAATACTTCGGTAGTTTTTTCATCGCTCCATCCTCTCAAAGGTTGGAGTCTCCGAGAAACCCGGGGCGGTTCAGTCCGCCGAGTCGTAGCCCACTATCGTTTCATCGACTTCAGTGCCTGTCAGCAAAGTTGTCTTGATTTGCGCACTGGTCAGCACCGAGCCATCTGCAAACTGCACCTGATCAATGCCATAGCCATAAAGAACGTTGGTTGAGAAGTGCGAGCTGGCGCGAAGGGTTTCGTCTGTGCCTTTGATCTGGATAACCAGATCATCGGACTCACGCCGTATCAGAACATCCGAAGCGTTCAGCCCTTCAAGGCGGATCACATCCAGCTTATCGACCGTTGTGTCGTTGTAGGCATAGTTGCTGATAGTGTCCTGGCCCGCGCCCCTGCGGAATACGTAAGTGTCTGAGCCGAATCCACCATCCAGCGAGTCGTTGCCACTGCCGCCGTCCAGAGTGTCGCTGCCATAACCGCCACTCAGCGTGTCATTACCTGCACCGCCCAACAACGTGTCGTCGCCTTCCTCTCCATTAAGAGTGTCCTTGCCGCGGCCACCTTCAAGCAGGTCGTTGCCAGCCCGACCAGCGAGGGTGTCATTACCGTCTCCGCCGGACAAGCGGTCTTCGCTCGCGTAGCCTATGATGCTGTC
Source organism: Pseudomonas sp. Pme6b (assembly GCF_058129925.1). Lineage (NCBI taxonomy): Bacteria > Pseudomonadati > Pseudomonadota > Gammaproteobacteria > Pseudomonadales > Pseudomonadaceae > Pseudomonas > Pseudomonas sp. Pme6b. The sequence continues at coordinate 938,174 of NZ_CM176704.1, read as the reverse complement.
GTCGCTCTCTGCGCCTATCAGCAATGCCGCTGTGATCTGCGCTTGGTCCCAAACGATGCCATTGGCGAACTGCAACTGATTGATCGCATATCCATAGCTCTGGTCTGCGTAGAAGTGCGAATTGACCCTTATTGTTTCGCCCGTCTGATTGATCTGAATAACCAGGTCATCAGACTCGCGGCGAATACTGACATCCTCTGAGGTCAGCCCCTCAAGCCGAATAACATCGAATTTGTCGACAGTGGTGTCGTTGTAGGCATAGTTACTGATGGTATCTCGGCCATAGCCCTTGCCGAACACATACGTGTCGGAGCCTTTTCCGCCATCGAGCGTATCGTTACCGGTCCCCCCATCAAGAACATCGTTGCCAGCGCCGCCACTAAGCGAATCGTTTCCTGCGCCGCCCAGCAGCGTGTCGTTTCCGTCCTCACCGTTGAGCGTATCCTTGCCATCGCCCCCGTCTAGTACGTCATCGCCGCCGCGACCGCTTAAAATGTCATTGCCGGCCAAGCCTGCCAGTTTATCGTCGCTGGCATAACCCGTGATGCTGTCGTCACTTTCAGTACCGATCAACAAGGCAGCCGTAATCTGCGCCTCGTCCCAAAGGGTGCCATCGGCAAATTGCAGCTGGTTGATTGCATAACCGTAGGACTGATCCACGGTAAAATGCGAACTGATACGCAGCGTCTCGCCCGTCTGACGAATCTGAATAAGCAAGTCATCGGATTCACGACGAATACTCACATCGCCGGTATTCAGTCCCTCCAGACGAACGATGTCCAGCTTGTTGGCTGTGAGGTCGTTATAGGAGTAGTTGCTGATGGTGTCCTGCCCAGAACCCTTTCGGTAAATATAAGTATCCGAGCCCTTGCCACCCTCCAACGAATCATTACCAGCACCTCCATCGAGGGTATCGTTGCCCGCGCCACCGTTCAGGGTATCGTTGCCGAGACCACCGAGCAGGGTGTCATCACCGTCCTCACCGTTGAGCGTATCGCGGCCTTCACCACCACTGAGAAGATCATCGCCAGCACGACCATTGAGCACATCGTCACCCTCAAGCCCTGCCAGTTCATCGGCAGTGGCATAACCGATAATACTGTCGCTGCCTTCCGTGCCTATCAAAAGCGCCGAAGTGATTTTGGCCTGGTCCCAGACTGTACCGTCAGCAAACTGCAACTGATTGATTGCATAACCATACGTTTGATCAACTGCGAAATGTGAACTGACCCGCAGAATTTCGCCCGTCTGACGAATCTGAATGACAAGGTCATCGGACTCGCGGCGAATACTGACGTCTTCAGCGGTCAACCCTTCCAGGCGCACCACATCCAGTTTGTTCGGCATGTTCTCGTTGTAGGCATAGTTGTAGACAATGTCCTGCCCCGACCCCTTTCGGAAGATATAAGTGTCCGAGCCTTTACCGCCCTCAAGCGAATCGTTGCCCGTGCCACCGTCGAGAATGTCGTTACCTTCGCCACCGGAGAGAGTGTCATTGCCCGCGCCACCCAGAAGCGAATCATCGCCAGCCTCTCCGTTGAGACTGTCCTTGCCGTCGCCACCATCAAGCAGATCATTGCCATTGCGGCCGTTGAGTGTGTCATTGCCCGCCAGCCCCAAGAGCGTGTCGGCAGTGTCGTAGCCCGTGATAGTGTCGTTGCCGTCGGTGCCATCAAGAAGCGCAGCAGTGATGCTTGCGCGATCCCAGACAGTGCCATCGGCAAACTTCAACTGATCGATGGCATAACTCCAACTGCCGGATTCAGAGGTGAAATGCGAACGGATTCGCAAAGACTCGCCGGTCTGACGAATCTGCACAATCAGGTCGTCGGACTCCCGGCGCAGGCTGACGTCATCACCGTTCAGGCCATCGAGACGTACAATGTCGAGTTTGTTGGCGGTTGTATCGTTGTAACTGGAGTTATCAATTGCGTCGGAGCCAGAGCCTTTAGCAAAGATATAGGTGTCCGACCCTTTACCACCTTCCAGTGTGTCGTTTCCAGTACCGCCATCCAGCAGGTCGTCCCCGTTACCACCGGCCAGGTGGTCGTTGTCGGCACCGCCGAGCAACGTATCTGCACCGTCTTCGCCATATAAAGTGTCGCGCCCTGCACCTCCGCGAAGGGTGTCACTACCAAGGCCGCCAGAAAGCGTGTCGTTGCCTGCCAATCCTTCAAGAGTATCGTCAGTGTCGTAACCGGTGAGCGTGTCATTGAACTCGCCCCCCGTCAGCAACGAAGTCTTGATCTGATCTACGCCCCAGACAGTACCGTCAGCAAACTGCAGTTGATCGATGGCGTAGTTGTAGTAACTGCTGGAAGGAGAGAAATGCGAGGAAACACGCAGGGTATCGCCGGTTTCCTTGATCTGGATAAGCAGATCATTGTATTCCCGACGCAGGCTGATATCGCTCAGGTTAAGCCCTTCAAGACGAATGACGTCTTGCTTGCCAACCGTGCCCTCGTTGTACACGCCGTTGCTGATGCTGTCCTGGCCAGAGCCTTTACGGAAAACGTAGGTGTCAGAACCATAACCACCGTCAAGGCTGTCGTTGCCAGAACCACCATCCAGCACGTCATCGCCATAGCCGCCACTGAGCGAGTCATTACCTGCGCGCCCCAGCAATGTGTCATTGCCATCCTCGCCGTATAAAGTGTCCGAGCCATTGCCCCCGTCGAGCACATCATCGCCTGCACGACCACTCAGCGAATCGTTTCCATCCTGGCCAAAGAGGCTATCTGCTGTGGCATAACCAGTGAGAGTGTCGGCCTCTTCCGATGGCAGAACAACGGCAGCTTTGATCTGTGCACCATCCCACACGGAGCCGTCGGCGAATTTCAGTTGATCAATCGCGTAGGCGGTGACGCCATCCTGGCTGAAATGCGAACGCACAGTCAGGGTGTCACCTGTTGCCTTGATCTGAATGACAAGATCGTCACCCGACCGAGAAAAGCGCAGGTCGGCCGAATTCAAGCCATCCAGCTGAATGACATCAACCTTATCGGCAGCTGTTTCGCCGTAAGAGTTGTTGTTGATGCTGTCCTGACCATACCCTTTTGCAAAGCGGTAAGTGTCAGAACCGCGACCGCCATCAAGCGTATCGTTGCCAGTGCCACCATCAAGGATGTCGTTACCATCAGCGCCATAGAGAGTATCGCTACCGGCGTTGCCAGCCAGCAAATCGTTCCCTTCCTCGCCATACAGGTAGTCTGAGCCGGAACCACCGCTCAATGTGTCCTGGCCAATACCGCCATACAAGGTGTCGCTGCCTTCATCGCCATTCAGAACGTCGTTACCGGCAAGGCCATTGAGGACGTCATCCCCCATACCACCAACAATACGGTCATCGGATGCATAGCCGGTGAGAGCATCATTACCGTCAGTGAAGGTAAAGGCCGCCATGCTCTTGATTTGCTCAACGTCCCACTGAGTGCCGTCAGCAAATCGAATCTGCTCTACGGTATAAGGCGTGTCGCCGTCATTCTGGAAGTAGCCGGAAATCGTTACCTTGTCCGTGAAGTTTTTAAGGGACAAGACCAGATCATTGTACGAACGGGTGACCATGATATCGGTCGGAAGAATGTCCGCCGCGAACTCGATAACATCTGTCTTTCCGACACTCGAATCGTAGTTATTGATCGAGTCCTGACCCCAGCCACGGTTGAAGCGATAGACGTCGGAGCCCTCGCCACCCGAGAGGTAATCATTACCAGTACCGCCCTCCAGTTGGTCGTTGCCTGAGTCGCCGTACAGAGTGTCGTTGCCTGCATCGCCAGTTAGCGTGTCATTGCCCTCGCCACCGGTCAGGTAGTCCGAGCCATCGCCACCGGATAACTGGTCAATGCCAGCGCCGCCGTACAGGTAGTCGTTCCCCTCCTCACCGAACAGCGCATCATTTCCGGCTTCGCCCGAAAGACTGTCAGCACCCGCTCCGCCTTGAAGGGTGTCATTACCCGCCTGACCATAAAGACTGTCATCGCCTAAACCGCCGTTCAGGGCGTCATCGGTGGCGTAATCCCAGAGGTTGTCATTACCGTCGGTGGTGACAGTGGACAGGGCTTTGATCTGATCAAGATTCCATTCAGTGCCATCGGCAAAGCGAACCTTCTCCAACGCATAGGGAGTAACACCATCATTCTGGAAATAGCCAGAAATCGTGATTCTGTCAGTAGCGTTTTTAAGCGACAGGACCAGGTCAGAGCCTGACCGCGTGACAATGATATCGGCCGGAAAGATGTCTGCCGCGAACTCAATAGCATCCGTCTTCCCTGCGCTCGAATCGTAGTTATTGATCGAGTCCTGACCCCAGCCACGGCTGAAACGATAGACGTCGGAGCCATCGCCACCCGTGAGGTAGTCGTTGCCAGTACCGCCATCCAGTTGGTCGTTGCCTGAATCGCCATACAGCGTGTCGTTACCTGCATCGCCGGCAAGGGCGTCATTGCCCTCGCCGCCAGCCAGGTAGTCCCCGCCATCACCGCCAGACAACTGGTCGATGCCGGAACCGCCGGAGAGATAGTCATTTCCAGCATCACCGAGCAGCGTATCGTCGCCGCTCTCACCCGAAAGGCTGTCGTCACCGGCTCCGCCCTGAAGGGTGTCATTGCCTGCCTGACCATACAGGCTGTCATCGCCCTGGCCACCGCTCAGGGTGTCATCAGTCGCGTAGCCCCACACATTGTCATTGCCATCTGTAGTAATGACGGCCGCAGTTTTGATCTGATCGAGAGTCCAGGTGGTACCGTCAGCAAAACGGATCTGTTCAAACGCATATGGGGTAACACCATCATTCTGGAAATAGCCAGAAATCGTGATTCTGTCGGCAGAGTTTTTCAGCGACAGGATCAGGTCAGTGTATGAGCGGGTGACCAAGATATCGGCCGGAAGGATATCTGCCGCGAACTCAATAGCATCTGTCTTTCCAGCACTCGAATCGTAGTTATTGATCGAGTCCTGACCCCAGCCACGACTGAAACGATAGACGTCGGAGCCTTCGCCACCCGTGAGGTAATCGTTTCCAGTACCGCCATCCAGTTGATCATTACCCGAATCGCCGTACAGGGTGTCGTTGCCTGTATCGCCGGTGAGAGCGTCATTGCCCTCGCCACCCATAAGATAATCGTTTCCAGTACCGCCATCCAATTGATCGTTACCCGAATCGCCGTAAAGAGTGTCGTTGTCTGCATCGCCTGACAGGAAGTCATTACCCTCTCCGCCAGCAACATAATCGCCGCCCTCCCCACCGAATAGCTGATCACCACCCGCGCCCCCGTACAAAGTATCCTTACCAGCGCCGCCTTCTAAATAGTCATCACCTTCCTGACCAAACAATATATCGTCACCTGCCGCTCCTTCAAGTTTATCGCTGCCTGCATATCCCCAAATCTGATCATTTCCCTCCGTATTTTTTATTGCCATGGAATAAATATTTTCGACTGACCAGATGGTTCCATCGGCAAAATTAATTTGATCGACAGCATACCCATGATTAGCAACCGTAACATCATCAAAATAGCTTTGAACAGTAACACTGTCGGAGCTGCCTTTAATTTTGAGGACTAAATCGTAATAGTTACGGGTAACAACTACATCGCTTACTGCTATACCCGAACCAAACCGAATAACGTCTACCTTACTGCCTTCGGCATCAGTGTCTGCGTTAAATATAGTATCCTGGCCATCACCCGCATTAAAATCATATGTATCTGAACCATCGCCACCTGCAAGATAATCATTCCCACCCCCTCCGGTAAGAACATCATTTCCTTGCCCGCCGTATAGACGATCGTTACCAGACAACCCTAGTAAATAGTCATCTGAAGCGTTACCGTTCAGTACATCATTACCTAGGGATGCTCCGATCAACTTGCCGCGCAGCGGTGGCAAGCCGTAATTTGCCAGGCACATAGCGCTATTTTTCTGAAAACGGTCTGATGCAGTGTGAGTCGAGCGCGTTTTTCGCTCGGTTTTCCGTGTTAAGCGCGCAACTCACCCAAACCCATTAGTCGCTTTCGAGCCATCCACAGGTTCGACAGGGCGAACAGCGTGGTCAGTTGGGCCGTGTTTTTCATCAGCCCACGAAAGCGTACTTTCACGTAACCAAACTGGCGCTTGATGACCCGAAACGGATGCTCGACCTTGGCGCGTGTCTGCGCTTTGCAGTACTCGATCTTGCGCTTGGCTTTGTACAACAGGCTGCGTTTGTTCAGCTTGGAATACGTGCTGCGCCGCGCCGCGATTTGCCAGATCACGTTACGATTTTCGTGCTCTTCACGCTTCTCGACACCGGTGTAGCCAGCGTCCGCATAGACCGCGTTTTCTTCCCCGTGGAGCAGTTCGGCGACTTGAGTGACATCGGCCACATTGGCCGCAGTGCCATGGACGTGATGAACCAGTCCAGACTCAACGTCAGCGCCGATGTGGGCCTTCATACCGAAGAAATACTGGTTACCCTTCTTTGTCTGATGCATCTCGGGATCACGCTCGCCGTCTTTGTTCTTGGTCGAGCTTGGGGCATGAATAATGGTGGCATCGACGATGGTGCCCTGGCGCAGCGACAGGCCTTTTTCCTGCAAATAACCGTTGATGACCGCGAGGATTGCAGGAGCCAGTTGATGTTTCTCCAGCAGGTGCCGGAAGTTCATGATCGTGGTGTCTTCCGGTATCGGCGCACTCAACGTCAGGCGTGCAAACTGGCGCATGGGGGTGATTTCGTAGAGCGCTTCTTCCATGGCCGGATCACTCAGGGAGAACCAGTTCTGCAGCAGGTGAATGCGCAGCATGGTTTCCAGCGGATAAGGTTTTCTGCCACCGCCGGCCTTGGGGTAGAACGGTTCGATCAGGCCCAGCAGACCTGTCCAGGGGACGACCTGATCCATCTCGGCGAGGAAGCGTTCGCGGCGTGTCTGCTTGCGCTTGCTGGCATATTCGAAATCGGAAAAGCTCATCTGGCTCATGGGAGGCTCGGATCAGGTGGTCAGGCGATTTTCGCATAACCGGGACTTGTTCGGAGATTCCCTAGACCACCGACGGAATTATTGAAGCCTAGCCCGCTTAGCAGAGATGAAAAACCAGAATTACCTTTTTGTCCCTCTGCGCGAATCACCTCCAGTAGTTGTTCACCGAAGCTACCGATATCTTTAAGGCTTCTGCCGTACTCAGAAATAAATATAGTACCTTTTTCCAAATCCGCATCATACTGAGCTTGTAGCTTCTCAAGAACAGAGGATATGTCCCAGTGATACCCTGCCTCATCAATTGTGACGCTCAAGCCATCAAATACCCCCAGCAGATGAGTCTGGAGCATAAGCTTGTCATAAATTGCGGCAGCAAAGTTGTCGAACGCCTGGAGTAATATGCCAGCCGCAGGACCGTGCGGATTGGGATCCCGAGTCCCCCAGCACCAGGTACCCAAGTAATCTGTACCTAAAAAAGCTTCAAGCGTAGCTAGTTTACGAGCGTCCCCAATAACATTGCCATAAATTTGTGTGGCTGCTCGACTAGCCGGGTCGATATCTTGAACACCAGCCCAGTGATAAATAAGATCAATAATTATAGTTTGGCGAACAGAGGGGTCATTTTCGCGCTTGAAAGACTCAACCAAAGATTTCAATACAGGATCTGAGGCCATCGAGCGTTGGAGGCTATGAACATTGCCAAAACCCTCTATATCAGGAAGCGCCAAAATATCAGCGCTCACTACTACCGCTGACGTGTCAATCGTGTCCCTGCCGTTCACATCAAACCATACATCCTCTATCGCTGCGGCACTGCCATCTGTACGAGTATATGAGCCTAACTGACGATGCTCATTACCGTTAGCGTCTATGACACCCGACGGTACATCACCATTCGCATCCACCTTGCCTGGCTCAGCATAACTCGTGCTGATAGATTTCACGCCAGCTTGCTCTAGAGTTAAAAGCTCACCGGTATCGACGATGCCATCGGAATTTTTATCTACCCAAACGTTTAACTCAGCGTACGCAAAATCTTTGATATCAAAAACACCGTCCTGATTTTCATCAAGATCTGCAAGCGCCAAGAAACCGTTAGCTGCTTTATACCCCGAAGAACTTACAGTATTATTCCCGAAAAGTTCAGCACCCTGATTGATTTTACCGTCCTTGTTTTTGTCCCAAACCAGTAAGCCATCATCTTTCCCCACCCAACCACTGCTTTCAGAAAACCCGTTTCCGTCGTGATCAAAGTAAATATTGCTTTTAGCAGAAATAGTTTCAACTCCATCGCCATCAAGATCGAGTATAAGAGGGCTGCGCGCGTCTTCAGCCTTCTCAAACGATTTCTCCATTTCGGACTTCATATCCTCGCCGATTTTTTTAAAGTCTGGCACGCCGAATGAGGGAAACGTTGACCACTCGCCCGAAGCACCGTCCAGCTTTCCAGTAAAAGTTACATTTCCGTCATAGCCTATATCGAAACCCAAGCCACCTTCACTTTTTCCGTCAGCACTCTTACCACTAACCTCTGTCTTTACGCTATCCTTGTCTAGTGAGACGCCGTACTTAGTTCCATCCTGCGAAGTTTTATCAAACGTCACTTTCCCTTTATTCACAGGATCGTAACCTATACCTAAATTGCTGCCGTCGCCCGCAACCCAATGATTGCTAAGTCCAAATGTATTATCCTTTGAATTATAGCCGACATGCTTGGTAGAACCATCGCCGGAGACTGAGTTATATGCCGATGAAAACTCACCATTATTATAGTTTAAATTAAGCGTACCCTCTGGATTTTTCTGTGTCACACCAATAGATGGATAAGTAGCATCAGATGTTTTACCAATTGAATATGTTTGACTCTCCCCCATAGGACCGCTAAGCGAAGTAGAGTACTTCCCTAAACCGTTGGTCGACATAGTCCCTGTAAATCCATGCCCATCGGTAGCAGTCGCCTCATGAGTGACGGCACCAGATCCGAAATCATACTTGAAAGTATAGTTAATTTTCCAATCACTCATGAGCAACTCCTAATACTGGCAATTATTTTTTGGAACGGTCACGAAAGACCATTAAACAACTTAAAACAAAACCCCAAACACCTGCCCAACAACTAGAAACCTCAAACAAATAAAAGTCGAAATATTTTTTAAGACAACAATCTACCTGCCGACTCCGACCATTAATATTCCATATGCGAAATATCTACTCCAAATACTCACTAACAGCGATACGCTTACGTCTACATACCTCATATGAAAGTTTTTCGCCCTCCATAGCTTCCACGCGGCCCAGCCCTTCCATCACTCTATTTAATGCATCTTTGTAGACTTCACTCTCAGAATTTATGCTGGACGCACACTTCATCAAAGCATAGCTAACTACCAGATTTTTTGAAACACCCAAGCCTTTCTCATAGATGAAGCTCAGATTCGCGAAAGCGACATCGTTATTTTGATTGGCTGCCTTCCAATACCAGTCCACGGCGGCCAAATAGTCTTGAGAAACACCCAACCCATTCTTATACATATTACCTAATTCATTTTCAGCATATGAAACATTATTAGATGCAAGTGACCGCAGATAAAGCAATGCTTCTGCATAATCAATCTCTACACCACGCCCTTCTTTAAGCATGACCGCGAGCTGATACTGAGCACGGGGCATATTCTGAGCAGCCGCCAACCGATACCATTTTGCAGCTGCTGCGTTATCAACAGCACCACCCTGGCCGAGTTCAAAAAGACTTGCTAAATCCGCTTGAGCAACGGCAAGTCCTTGAGTGGCAGCGAGCCTAAGCCAATAACGCGCTTCTTTATAGTCCGCAGCGACCCCCTTACCAAAATTATAAAAATATCCAATCTTGTACTGTGCAGGCGCATAACCAGTTGAGGCACTACGCTTATACCAGACAAGCGCATTTTTATAATCCTGCTCTACACCAGAGCCATATTCATAGGACTGCCCCAAAGCCAACTGAGCAACCTTATCGTTGCCTACAGCTGATTTCCGATACCACTTGAACGCTTCACGCTCATCTTTTTCAACGCCTGTTCCGTCACTGAAAGATTTTGCCAAGTTACGTTGTGCTATGGCATCGCCCTTCTCAGCAGCCAGTTTAAGAAGCTGAACGCCTTTAACTGCATCACGGCTCACACCACTACCAATTATATACGCCACACCCAAGCTATTCAGCGCCGTAGCATCACCGCCATTCGCTGCACTCTGCATAAAAACAATAGCTGACACTTCATCCTTTTTTACACCCAGTCCATCTCTGAGCATAAGTGCGTAACTGGATTGAGCAGCATGCAACCCTTGTTCAGCTGCGGCCTTATAATATTGAGCAGCCTTGGATAAGTCTACAGATACGCCAAAACCCTCCTCAAAAAAAACACCTACTTTATATTGAGCAAGTGCCATACCGCGGCTTGCAGCTGCCAACATAGACTCAAAAGCTTTTACTGGATTTTTGCGAACACCCTTACCTTCTTCATACTGCCGCCCCAAATAATAGCTAGCAGTTACATCACCTTTTGCACCCTCGCTTTGAAATATCGAAAAAGCCTGCTCATACAGCCCTCTATTGTATGCATCAACCCCATCATCTACCGAAGCAAGCGCACCTTTGGAAAAACCAAAAACAAAAACACAAAAAAACAAAATCTTAACTTTCAAACATCTCGTTCCATCTGCAGCTTTAAAAGTCATTATTATCTCCAAAACACAGCAATTAAAGTTGCGCACGTCTAGCGCTATGTATAAACGGCCGCTACCGTTCCCTCAAACTCTCCGATGCATGCTGCTGCAACGGACTCAGGAAATACTCGATTACCCGCCGCTTGTTGGTCTTCACTTCCGCCGTCACCGCCATGCCCGGTGACAACTTGATGTCCACACCATTCACGTTCAACGTATCGCTGTTAAGGCGAATCTTGCTGCTGTAGATCAACCCGCGCTTTTCATCTTCGATGGCGTCGTTGGAGACGCTGATGACTTCGCCTTCGATCGTGCCGTACTTGGTGAAGGTGAAAGTCTCGACCTTAACGGTAACGGGCTGACCAGCACGGACGAAACCGACGTCCTTGTTCTCCAGCATGGCTTCCACTTCCACGGGCTGGCCGTCGGGGACCAGGACCATCAGTGGTTGTGCGGGGGTGACGACGCCGCCGACGGTGTGCACGGCCAGTTGCTGGACGGTGCCGTCTACCGGCGCTTCAAGGGTTGTGGGGTCTTCCTGATAGCGAGCCTTGGTCAGGTCCTGATTGAAAGACGCAATTTTCTGGTCGGCCTGTTGCAGCAAGTCGAGCATGGCGCGGCGGGTCTGGGCGACTACGCCTTCGCGACGGCGTTCTGCTTCCTGGCGGGCGGCGGTGGATTGCAGAACGCTGGCTTGCTGTACGCTCAGTTGGCGTTCCAGGTCCAGGCGCGCCTGCTCCTTTTCCAGATAAGCGTGGCGGGCGATGTACTGCTTTTTCAGGAGGTTTTCATAGTCACTGGCCAGTTTGGTAGCGATAGGCAGGGTTTTCTGCAGGCTCGTCACTTGAATACGCGCCGCCTGAATGTCTGCCTGACGTTGCTGAATCTCGGCATCGACCAGGTCAAGGCTGCTGCGGTACTCCTGATACTTGCCCTGCAACCAGCGCTCAGCCGCCAGCACATGCATCGGGTCGGCATCCAGTATGGTACCGGTCAGATCCCGGGGCGGTTTGCGCTGGTTGATTGCGTCGAGCATGGCAGCCGCTCGGGCACTGTCGATACGCGCAGCCAGCAGGTCACTGCGAACGCGCCCGACATCAGCATCGGCTGATGTGGAGTCCAGTTCCAGAAGCAACTGACCCGCCTTGACCGATTGCCCGTCACGTACATGAATCGCCTTGACCACGGCCGTTTCACTGGACTGAATGGTTTTGGTCTTGCCGCTGGGGATGATCTTGCCGCTGGCGGTGGCGACTACATCAATCTTGCCCAGACAGGCCCACAGCAGCGCCAGTGCCGCGAACGCCATGATCGCCCACATGAAAATGCGCGGTGCGGGGTGGCTGGGTTTGTCCTGCAACTCCAGCGCGGCGGGCAGAAACTGCACTTCATGCGCCAGGCGCTTGGGCGCGTCCATTTCTCGACGCTGTCGCCAGGATTGCCGCCAGACACGGCGATAGCGTTGTAACAGTCCGCTGGATTCGGCGTTAGACATGGCTGCCTCCTTGCTGCAGGCGATGGAGGCGCGAGTAGTGACCGGCTTGATGCGTCAGCAATTCGGCATGCGTGCCCTGCTCCACGATTTGCCCGCGATCCACGACGACGATGCGGTTGGCATCGCGAACGGCAGACAGCCGATGCGCGATGATGATTACCGTGCGCCCCTTGCAAATGGCCTGCATGTTCTGCTGAACAATGCGCTCGGACTCATAGTCCAGCGCACTGGTGGCCTCGTCGAAAATCAGGATGCGCGGGTTGCCCATCAGGGCGCGGGCAATGGCGATACGTTGGCGCTGACCACCGGATAACGACGCGCCGTGCTCGCCGACCATGGTGTCGTAGCCTTCCGGCAGCTCAAGGATGAAGTCGTGGGCACCTGCCAGTTTGGCCATTTGCATCACAGCTTCCAACGGCGCTCCGGCATCACTCAAGGCGATGTTTTCGCGAATGCTACGGTTGAACAGCATGTTGTCCTGCAGTACCACCCCGATCTGGCGGCGCAGGGAAGAGACGTCTGCCAGCGCCAGATCCATGCCGTCGACCAGCACCCGACCGCGCTCTGGTACATAGAGGCGCTGTAACAGACGCGTCAGTGTGCTTTTGCCAGAACCGGAGCGCCCCACCACACCGATGACCTGACCAGGCGTGATAACCAGATTGATACCACGCAGGATCTCCGAGCCATCCGGACGATAGCGAAAATGCACCTGATCGAACTCTATGCGCCCCTTGATCGGTGGCAATGCGCTGCGGTTGACTTGCGAGAGTTCGTTACGGGTATTGAGGATGTCGCCCAGACGCTGAACTGACACACCGGTCTGCTGGAAGTTGGTCCACAGTTGCGCAAGGCGCATGATCGGTTGGGCAACACGCCCGGCGAGCATGTTGAATGCAATCAACTGGCCGACCGAAAGTTGGCCGTCAATCACCAGGCGCGCGCCAAACCACAGGGTTGCAACAGTCACCAGTTTGCCAATCAGAGAGACACTTTCGTTGGCAATGGTCGACAGGTTCTGGGTCTTGAAACCGGCAGCGACATAACCCGCCAACTGGTTGTCCCACTTGCGAATGGCTTGAGGTTCCACTGCCATGGACTTGAGGGTATCGATGCCGTTGACAGTCTCGACCAGGAAAGCCTGATTCTCTGCACCACGAGCAAAACTGTCGTTGAGGCGTTTGCGCAGAACCGGGGTAATGAGCACCGACACCAGAATGTACAGCGGCAGCGACAACAGCACGATCAAGGTCAGCCAGCCGCTGTAGTAGAACATCACCGCAATGAACACCACCGAGAACAGCACATCCAGCAGCAAGGTAATGGCGTTACCAGTCAGGAAGTTGCGGATGTTTTCCAGCTCACGCACACGCGCCACTGAATCACCCACGCGGCGGGCCTGAAAGTACGATAAGGGCAAGGTGATCAGATGACGGAACAATTTTGAGCCTAGCTCTACGTCAATCCGGCTGGCGGTGTGTGCAAATACGTAAGTGCGCAGGCCCGACAAGGCCGACTCAAAGAGCATGACCCCGGCAAGACCAATTGCAATGACATCAAGCGTTGTCAGGCCGTGATGAACCAACACTTTGTCCATCACTACTTGAAAGAACAGAGGGGTGATCAGCGAGAAAATCTGCAGAACGAAGGAGACCAGCATCACTTCGCCCAGCAACTTCCGGTATTTGACAATAGCGGGAATGAACCAGGTGAAATCGAAACTAGAGGACTCGCCAGGGGTGCCAGCTTCAGAACGAATGAGCAACAACTGGCCAGTCCAGCGCGCCTGTAACGCCTCGAAAGTCACCACTTCAGGGCGCTGAGCCAGTGGGTCGTGAATCAATGCCTTGCCTTGATCAAGGCGCGCAATGATAAAGAACCCACCGTTATTGTCCGCGGCGATGGCAGGAAGGGGTGTTCGGTCCAGACGCTCCGTGGTGGTCTTCGCAGCCTTGGCTTTCAAACCAAGCTTGCGGGCCGCAAGTAACAGACTGTCTTGCGACAGGCACTGGTCGGGGCTGCCAAACTCATGGGCAAGTTGTTCTGGCGAAGCGGCCACCTGATGGAAGCGCGCAAGCATGACCAGCGAGGCCAGTCCGGTGTCGAGGCGAGGGGCATTGTCAGGCGTCCGAGCGCCAATTTCCGAATCATTCATAGCGCTTCCCTGCCGACATGCCACTGGTAGGCAAATCTGATCAATTTGCTAAATAATGGCAACAAGCCATCCGTGACGCGCGTCACACTTTTAGAATTTAATGTACCCGGATTGCAACTATTCAGCTACGCACTCAAAAAATGCATCTAAAGACCCGGCGGTAAAAAGTCCTTGGCCGGGTCGTAGTCCTGCTTTAGATAGATCGCCAGCGCCCTAAGATCATCAGGGCTCAGCGTACCCGCTGCCTGTTTAAGCTTGAGGTTGTCGAGAATGTAGTCATACCGGGCATTGTTGTAATCACGAACTGCGGCATACAACTGACGCTGGGCATTGAGCACGTCAGCGATGTTGCGCGATCCCACATCAACGCCGACCTGATTGGCTTCCACGGATTTCTGACCGGAAACGATGCTTTGGCGTCGGGCTGCAATCTGCTCTATGCCCGTATTGATGCCGCGAAACGCATTACGCGTATTCAGCACCACTTCGCGGCGGCGGTCTTCCTGTTCGTCCTGGCTCTGATAAAGACGCTCGGTGGACTCCTTGATCTGGGAGTTGGTCATTCCGCCCGAGTAAAGAGGGATATTGAGTTCAATGCCGATGCTACTTTGGGCAACATTGTCGCGATAGCCGTTAGCACCGAAGTCAGTCGGGTTGCTGTAGCCAAAGCTGTCGTTATCACCTTTGCGATAAGAAGCAACAGCGTCAACCGTGGGGGCATGCCCGGCCTTACGCTGATTAAGCGTTTGCTCGGCAGCACTGACTGCACGCTCGCTGGCTTGCAGCTCAAGATTCTGTCGCACGGCAACGTCGACCCAGGCTCGGGGGTCATTGGGTACGGGAGCCTCAACCGGCATCTGGTGCCTCATGCCTGCAATTGACGTGTAGCTGTGCTTGGTCAGGCGCTCCAGCGCTTCATAGGCATCATCCACTTTTCGCTGAACCAATTGGCGGTTGGCGCGAGCATTGTCATAAGCCGCTTGGGCGTCATACACGTCCGTGATGCTTGAAGCACCGTCGTCCAGTCGGCCCTGAGCCTGATCGCGCTGGCGTAACAGCGCAGCCTCTTCTGCCTGGGCGGCTGCGAACGCGTCCAATTGGCGCAGCGTTTCAAAGTAGGCTTGAGCAGCGGTCAGCAGCAGGTTCTGCTCTTTGGCGGAGAGTTCAAGCTCCGCCTGATCCACGCTCGATTGCGCAGCCTTCAATTGAAACCAGCGATCTATGCGGAACAACGGCTGACTGAGATTCGCACGAAACGTTGTGCCGCTTCGCTCACGGCTTAAGGAAGGCTCGTCCCGCTCCAGACGGGTGACTTCAGACGTTGCCCCGGCGGTGAGATTCGGCAGCAGGCCTGCCCGAGCCTGAGGCACT
This sequence comes from Pseudomonas sp. Pme6b, assembly GCF_058129925.1. Taxonomy (NCBI): domain Bacteria; kingdom Pseudomonadati; phylum Pseudomonadota; class Gammaproteobacteria; order Pseudomonadales; family Pseudomonadaceae; genus Pseudomonas; species Pseudomonas sp. Pme6b. Next base: position 922,495 of record NZ_CM176704.1, on the reverse strand, counting down.
GCTTCGCGTTGCGCGTTGTAGGCATGACGCGCGGCAGACAATTGCGCATCGTTAAGTGATGCTGCCTGATAAACACTCAGTAAATCAGCATGCTGCTTAGCTTGCTCTCGAGCGAACACAGTTCGCCGCACGCACAGGCGCAGGTCAGGATCACCAGAACGAGCGGGGAAAAAGGATTCATCTAGGTTCCATGCGAAAAGAACTCCTGAGTGCCATTAAATTGGCTTGTCATGAGTTCGGCGCAAACGAAGAAAGCTTTAGTCGGCTGAAAGGTTTTTTCGCTGACGCTCGAGGTCCGAGCGAAAAACTCCCGAAAACACCTCAGTCTTTGTTTATCACCTTCACATTTGGGCGGTAAGCTAGTGCCCTATGGATGACTCAGACTACCTGCGCCTGTTGACGATCCAGGCCGAACAAGCCAACGCCTTTCTTTCCAATGCGCGGAAGTGGGAGCGTGAGCGTTGGGTTTGTCAGCGCCTGTTGCAGGGGCTGAACATTGCGCATCGCAATGAGGACTTCACGCCGGCCACTGAGGAGCCGCCGGATGTGCTGTTTCGTGACGGGCGTTTCGAGGTGTTTTTTGTGCTCGATGAGGGCCGTCGTCTCAATGATGAGTGGCGCGAGGAGCTGGCGCGACGACGTAGCGCTTTTTCGTTGAGCCAACTGGTACGTCGGGAAGCCAAGCCTAAACGGATTCCTGCCTCTGAACTGCTGCACCGACTCGCCCCTACCCTGCGCAAGAAATCCACCAATTATCGCGAACGCGGCATTGACCTGGGCGGGCTGGATATCATCGCCTTCGCCAGCCTCAAGCGCGAGGTGCTGGACCTCAACAGTCACTTTCCGCCACCGACCGAGTACCTGCGTCAGGGCTGGCGTTCGTTGTCGCTGGTGGGGCCGACCTTTGCTCGGGTATTGTTCGCGCATCCGGGCGCTCCGGATTTTCTGCGTACCAACCTGGGGCGCAGTGTCGTTTTCGATGTTGGAATCAGTTTATGAGCCCCTTGCAGGAACTGCTGGCCGATGTGCCTCAACAAGGCCGTGTGCGCTGGATTGGTGTGCGTCCGGAGTCGCGGGTCGAGATGATCGAACTGGACGCGGTGGAAGCGCGGCGCGAAGCGGGGCTGACCGGCGATCATTCGCGACCTGGCCCGCGCAATGCACGGCAGGTGACGTTGATCCAGTGGGAGCATCTGGCGGTGGTCGGCTCATTGCTGAACCGCTCTGCGGATAACCCCATCGTGCCGCAGGACTTGCGGCGCAATCTGGTGATCAGCGGCATCAATCTGTTCAGCCTGAAAAACCGACGCTTTCGCATCGGCCAGGCGATTTTTGAAACCACTGGCTGGTGCCAGCCTTGTGCGCGGCTGGAACAGCGCCTTGGTCGCGGAACCTTTCAGGCGGTGCGTGGGCATGGCGGAATCACTGCGCGAGTGTTACAAAGCGGCATCATCCGCCTGGACGATGTGTTGCAGGTCGAGCCGCTGGAAATCACTGATCCCTGGCCCCCTGCCCGTCAGCACGCTTGAGACAACGCATAAATTGAGCAGCCACCTGAACCCGGAACCGCAAAGGTGTGTCGAAGAGTACCTTCAGGCAAACCGGCATCCAGTCGAGCGCAGGTCGCTCCTGATCCCGGTGTTGCCGTGATGAACCCATTTATCGAGCCTTCTGACGCTATGAGCTGCCTTGCGCTCGCGAAGATCAGGCTCCCCGCGAATTCCTTAAACCTTCCGAGTAATCCTTATGACGCATCGTATTGTTATCGTTGGCGGCGGCGCAGGCGGTCTGGAGCTGGCGACCAGCCTGGGTAAAACCCTGGGCAAGAAAGGCACGGCCAGTGTCACGCTGGTCGACGCCAACCTGACGCATATCTGGAAACCGCTGTTGCACGAGGTCGCGGCGGGTTCTCTCAACTCGTATGAAGACGAGCTGAACTACGTGGCTCAGGCCAAGTGGAACCACTTTCAGTTCCAGCTCGGGCGTATGACCGGGCTGGATCGCGCCAGTCGCCAGATTCACCTGGCCGAGACGCTGGATGAAAACGGTGCCGAACTGGTTCCGGCACGCAGCCTGGGTTACGACTCGCTGGTCATCGCCGTGGGCAGCACCACCAACGACTTCGGCACCACGGGCGCGGCGGAACATTGCCTGTTTCTCGACAGCCGCAAACAGGCCGAGCGTTTCCATCAGCAACTGCTCAACCACTATCTGCGTGCTCACGCAGGTCAGGCTGACAGTGCTCAGGAAATCACCGTGGCCATCGTTGGCGCAGGTGCGACGGGTGTTGAACTGGCGGCAGAACTGCACAACGCGGCGCACGAGTTGGCGGCTTACGGGCTGGGCCAGATCAAGCCGGAAAACCTGCGCATTACCGTGATCGAAGCCGGGCCTCGGGTGCTGCCTGCATTACCAGAGCGTATCGGCGCGCCGGTGCACAAGACACTGGAAAAACTTGGCGTGACGGTGCTGACCAATGCCGCGGTGAGCGAAGTGACCGCCGACGGCTTGATCACGGCCAGCGGGCAGGTCATTCCGGCCAGTTTGAAAGTCTGGGCGGCAGGTATTCGTGCCCCGGCGTTTCTGCATGAGCTGGATGGGCTGGAGAGCAACCGGATCAATCAGTTGCAAGTGCTGCCGACGCTGCAAACCACCCGTGACGAGAATATTTTCGCCTTCGGTGACTGCGCCGCCTGCCCGCAAAAAGGCACCGACCGCAACGTCCCGCCACGCGCTCAGGCTGCTCATCAGCAGGCGTCGTTGCTGGCAAAATCGCTGCGCCTGCGGATCGAAGGCAAGACCTTGCCGGAGTACACCTACAAGGACTACGGATCGCTGATCTCGCTGTCGAGCTTCTCGGCAGTCGGCAATCTGATGGGTAACCTGATGGGCAGCGTAATGCTTGAAGGCTGGCTGGCGCGGATGTTCTATGTGTCGCTGTATCGCATGCACCAGATGGCGCTGTACGGCACCTTCCGCACCCTGATGCTGATGCTGGGCAGCAAGATCGGCAAAGGCACCGAGCCACGGATGAAGCTGCACTAAGGCCCGCCAGCCGAGAGGCGTGCGGGAACACACCATCGTGCCCATGCTTCGCGTGGGCATGCCCTTCTGGACGCTCTGCGTCCTCTCTTGAAGTGACCTGTGCAGCGCAGAACTTGCGACGCAGAGCGTCATGAAATTCATTCCCACGCTGGAGCGTGAGGAACGAGAGGCGTGCGGGGAGAACACTATCGTCATGCCGCTCTGGACGCTCTTGAGTGCATCTCGCTCTACGCTGACTTGCAGTGCCCTGAATACCCGCTATTTTTAATCTGACCGGGCTCTGCGCGATGCGATCGGACGGAAGGCGCTCGTACAGGTATCAAGTTCGTCTGCACCGCGCAGATAACCATTGAGTCGTGTACAACGCTGCACTGTTCAGGGATCGAACCCATGATGTCGAATCATTCCAGCAGTAATCCTGCGCAAAACCGTCCACGTTTCATCTGGTTTTCTCTGATTCCCGTCATACCTGCCGCTGCCTGGATCCTCACGCAATCCGGGACGAGTACGACCAATCTGGTCGCTTGCGCAGCACTGCTCGCTATCGGTCTGGGTGCCTGTGCACTGGCTGCCCGCACCCAACAGAACGACGTGCATCGGGCTGTTGCTCAAGCTCTGGACCATCACCAGGCACATAACGCTCAAACCAGCGCCATGGCCTCCCATGCCCAGCTCAACGAAGTCTTTCTCGGTGCCATGCCGATCTGGGCCAAGCAGGTCGAAAGCTCGCGCCAGCAAACCGAAACCGCCATTGTCGAGCTGAGCAGCCGCTTCATGGGAATTTCCGAACGCCTGCAGGAAACCGTGCAGGCCTCGCAACACGCTGCCGGTGAGCTGGACGGTCAGAATGCCGATGGCGCTCTGAAAGTCCTGTCCCAGAGTGACAGCGAGCTGAGCCAGGTGATTGACTCCCTTAAAGCCACCCAAGCCAGCCGCGACCAGACGCTCTCTCAGGTTCGCAGCCTGACCGCCTACACAGGCGAGTTGCGCACCATGGCCGCGGACGTCGCAGCGATTGCTGCACAGACCAACCTGCTGGCCCTTAACGCCGCGATTGAAGCGGCGCGCGCAGGTGAAGCCGGCCGTGGTTTTGCCGTGGTCGCCGACGCGGTGCGCAGCCTGTCGAGCAAGTCCAGCGAAACCGGTCAGCAGATGTCGGCCAAGGTCGACATCATCAACAATGCCATCACGCAACTGGTGCAGGCCGCCTCCAGCGGTGCTGATCAGGACAGCCATTCGGTGGCAGCTTCCGAGCAAAGCATCCAGAACGTCCTGGAGCGTTTCCAGAGCATTACCGGTCGCCTGGCCGAATCCGCCGACCTGCTCAAGCAGGAAAGCTACGGTATTCGCGACGAAATGACCGAAGTCCTTGTGAACCTGCAGTTTCAGGACCGGGTCAGCCAGATTCTCGCTCACGTACGCGACAACATCGACTCTTTGCACGCGCATCTGTTGCAAGCCAGCCAGTCTCCCGATGAGGCCGTCGTCATCGACGCCCGGCAATGGCTGGCGCGCATGGAGTCCACCTACGCGACCGACGAGCAACGCCGCACTCACCGCGGCGAATCGGCAGCACAGCAGAATTCGCAGGAAATCACGTTTTTCTAGGAGTAGATCATGGCTAAGAGTGTATTGGTGGTCGACGATTCAAGCAGTGTCCGGCAGGTTGTCGGCATCGCGCTGAAAAGTGCCGGATACGACGTTATCGAGGCCTGCGATGGCAAAGATGCACTGGGCAAGCTGACCGGGCAGAAAGTGCACCTGATCATCAGCGACGTGAACATGCCAAACATGGATGGCATCACGTTCGTCAAGGAAGTGAAGAAGCTGGCCAGTTACAAGTTCACGCCGATCATCATGCTGACCACCGAGTCCCAGGAATCGAAAAAGGCTGAAGGTCAGGCGGCAGGTGCCAAGGCGTGGGTCGTCAAACCGTTCCAGCCAGCGCAAATGCTCGCAGCGGTTTCCAAGCTGATCCTGCCCTGAGATCAAGGGCCATGGAGGCCAGCATGCCAACCCCAGACGACAATCAGGCTGACGCCACCCGCGTGCAGATCGACGGCGAGCTGACGATCTACACCGTGACCGAACTCGCCGCCCGTTTGCTGCCAAAGATCACTGGTGCGGCGCGAGTGGAAGTCGACTTGTCGCAAGTTACCGAGATGGACGGTGCCGGCCTGCAATTGCTGGCAGTCATCCAGCGCGAAGCCGGCAAGACCGGGACCTCGCTGCGCATGACCGGGCAAAGCAAGGCAGTCACCGAAACCTTCGAGTTATGTAATCCCGGTGTCGTGCTGTAGCGCGTCCATTTGCATTATTGCCGAGTGATCGATCAAGGAAGTCATCGTGAGTATTAATCTCGATCAGGCACAGCAGACGTTCATTGTTGAAGCGTGTGAGCTTTTGCAGGCCATGGAGGAATCCCTCCTGCAACTCGAAAGCGAACCCGGCGATCAGGACGCGATTGGCGCAGTGTTCCGCGCAGCGCACACCATCAAGGGGTCTGCCGGGCTATTCGGGCTGACGCCTATCGTCAGCTTTACCCACATCGTTGAAGACGTGCTCGACCGCCTGCGTGAAGGCAGCGTGTCGGTGGACGCCGGGCTGATCGCGGTGTTGCTCAAGTCCGGCGATCACATGCTTGAATTGATCGATGTAGTAGCCAGCCGTGGCCAGCCATTGCAGCCGCCCGCTCTGGAACGCGAAGCGGCGCTGCGTCAGGCGTTACAGGTCTATCAGGCACCAGGCAATGCCCAACCTGCTGACGAGGCGCGAGCGCCGAGTGTGATCGATGAACAGCCTGCCGAAGTGCTATGGCATATCTCGCTGCGCTTTGGCGTGGATGTGTTTCGCAACGGCATGGACCCGCTATCGTTCCTGCGTTACCTCAATACCCTGGGGCAAATGGTTCAGGTCACCACCGTCACCGACAGCATCCCGGCGTTGGAAGCGTGGGACCCGGAATCCTGCCACCTGGGCTTCGAGATAGATTTTCGCTCGGCTGCCGGGCATGCCGCGATAAACGAAGTGTTCGACTTCGTGCGGGAAGACTGCGCTGTTGAAATCACCCCGGTGAACGAGACGCCAGACCACGTCGAGCCTACCGGCACCGAACTGGTCTCGCAAACCGAACACAGCCCAGCGGTTGCCAGCGGCGAACTGCTGGGTGACCAGCGTGCCGTGCCGCGTGCGCCTGCTGCGGCAACAGCTGTAGAGCGCCCTTCTTCGGCCAGCGAGCAGAAAAACAAGGACGGTCGTTATGTGCGCGTCAATGCCGACAAGCTTGATGAGCTGATCAATCTGGTCGGCGAACTGGTCATCGCTAGCGCCGGGGCCAGCCTGCTGGCCCGTTCGTGCGACAACGACCCGCTTCAGGAAGCCAGCTCGACCGTGTCGGGGCTGGTCGAGCAAATTCTGGATGGCGCGCTGCACCTGCGCATGATCCCCATCGGCGATACCTTCAATCGTTTTCGCCGCGTAGTACGTGATGTCAGTCAGGAACTGGGCAAGGACATCGACCTGATTATAAACGGTGCGGAAACCGAACTGGACAAAACCGTTGTCGAGAAGATCGGCGACCCGCTCATGCACCTGCTGCGCAATTCCATGGACCACGGCATCGAAAGCGCCGAAGCGCGTCGCGCGGCAGGCAAACCGGCAAAAGGTCATTTGAGCCTTAATGCGTACCACGACTCCGGCAGCATCGTCATTGAAATTGCCGACGACGGTGCGGGCCTGAACCGCGAGCGGATCCTCGACAAGGCCCAGCAGCGCGGGCTGGTGGCAGCTGGCGCAAGCCTCACCGATCAGGAGATCTACAACCTGATCTTCGAGCCCGGCTTTTCTACCGCCGAGGCCGTCACCAACCTGTCAGGGCGTGGTGTCGGCATGGATGTGGTGAAACGCAATATCACCTTGCTGCGCGGCACTGTGGACCTGGACAGCCAGCCCGGTCAGGGCACCATCGTGCGTATCCGCCTGCCGCTGACGCTGGCGATCATCAACGGTTTTCTGGTCGGTATCGATCAGTCGACTTACGTCATCCCGCTGGACATGGTTCAGGAATGCATCGAGCTGGACGAACAGAATCGTCACCTGACCCGCGACAGCGGTTACCTCGACCTGCGTGGCGAAGTGTTGCCGCTGGTCTACCTGCGTGATCACTTCAATCATGAAGGCCCGGCTGCACGGCGCCAGAACGTGGTGGTGGTGCGCTACGCCGAACACAAGGCCGGGTTGGTGGTAGATGACCTGCTCGGCGAGTTCCAGACCGTTATCAAACCGCTGGGCAAGCTGTTCGGCGCACTGCGCGGCATCAGCGGCTCGACGATTCTGGGCAGCGGTGCGGTGGCGTTGATTCTCGACATACCGGCCTTGCTCAACCAGATCGTCCAAATGGAAGCCCGCTCGACCCAGGTACCTCAAGCCCTATTGCCCACCTCTCGCTGACGGATTCGCAATTCCCAAGGAGTTACTTCAATGAAATGGTTTTACGATCTGAAGATTTCCACCAAGCTGATTACCTCGTTCCTGGTGGTTCTGGCGTTGACCGCGGCCATGGGAGTCTTTGCCATTATCCAGCTGGGCCAGGTCAACCAGGCCGCCCAGGACATCAAGGAAAACTGGATGCCGTCCATTCGCGCGGCGTCGGGCATGCGCTTTTACGCAGCCAACTTCCGGCTGAAGGAAAACCGCCACATTGCCGCCGACTCTGCCCAGGAAAAGGCGCAGATGGAGCTTGAAGCAGCAGAAGCGCGCAAACAGTTTGAAACGCGGCTGGCCACTTACGACAAGCTGATCGTCAGCGATCAGGACCGGCAGATGTTCAGTGCCGTGAGTACCTCTTGGTCCGCCTATCTGAAAGTCAGCGACAATCTGTTCGCTCTCTCCCGGCAGGGCCAGGAGGCCGAAGCGCGTGCCTTGCTGCGCGGCGAGTCCAAACTGCACTTCGACGAAGTCACCAACCAGTTGCAAAAGATGGTCGAGCTCAATGACGCCGGGGCGACTGCCGCTGGCGACAAAGGCACGAGCCTGTACGAAAGCGCGCGTATCTCGATCATTGCCGTGCTGGTTGCAGCCTTGCTGGTCGGTCTGGGTCTGGCGCTGTTCATTGCACGGATTATTTCTCGCCCATTGAAAGAGGCAGCGACTGCCGCCGAGCAACTGGCCGAGGGCAACCTGAACGCCCACATCGGGCACGGTTCCAAGGACGAAACCGGTATGGTGCTGAACGCCATGCGCAACATGGTCGGCAAGCTGTCACACATTATCGGCGAAGTGCGTAACGCCGCCGACAACCTGGCCAGCGCTTCGGAAGAAGTCAGCGCCACTGCGCAATCAATGAGCCAGGCCACCAGCGAACAGGCGGCCAGCGTCGAAGAGACCAGCGCGTCGGTCGAGCAGATGAGCGCCAGCATCAACCAGAACACCGAGAACGCCAAAGTCACCGATGGCATGGCCAGCAAGGCTGCCAAGGAAGCGACTGACGGCGGCGAATCGGTGCAGCAGACCGTCGTGGCGATGAAGAAAATCGCCCAACGCATCAGCATCATCGACGACATCGCTTACCAGACCAATCTGCTTGCCCTCAACGCGGCCATCGAAGCAGCCCGTGCGGGCGAACATGGCAAGGGCTTCGCGGTAGTGGCCGCCGAGGTGCGCAAGCTGGCTGAACGCAGCCAGGTCGCGGCTCAGGAGATTGGCGAGCTGTCGTCAAGCAGTGTGGAAATGGCCGAAAAGGCTGGCAAGCTGCTGGACGAAATGGTGCCGTCGATCAACAAGACGTCAGACCTTGTGCAGGAAATCAGCGCGGCGTCAGAGGAACAGGCTGCCGGTGTGGCGCAAATCAACACCGCCATGACCCAGCTCAATCAGGTCACCCAGCAGAACGCTTCAAGCAGCGAAGAACTGGCCGCCACCGCTGAAGAGATGAGCAGTCAGGCCGAACAGCTGCAACAGGCCATGAGCTTCTTCACCCTCGATGCATCGCCAAGGGCCGTCGCACAAGGCAGCCCTGTCGACGGCCGCAGCAGCCCGAACCGCCAGCCCCCGCGCCCACCGCAACAGGCTCCGCGCAAGGCGTTTGCGCAAAGCATGGCGGGCGCCCCGGACGAATCGGAATTCACTCGTTTCTGATGACTGGCTGCTGATTGCCGGCCTCGATAGCGATTCACAGGGAGAACGACATGGGCTCATTGGTCACGACTCGACAGACTGCCACGGCGGTCGAGGAAGAGGCGCAGTACCTGACTTTCATGCTCGGTGGCGAGATGTTCGCCATCGGCATTCTGGGCATCAAGGAAATCATCGAATACGGCAGCCTGACGGTGGTGCCGATGATGCCCGCCTTCGTGCGCGGGGTGATCAACCTGCGCGGTGCTGTAGTGCCCGTGGTTGATCTGTCGGCGCGCTTCGGGCGACAGAACTCGGACATCACCCGGCGCTCGTGCGTCATCATCATCGAGGCCAGCAGCGAGGACGGCCAACCGCAGGACATCGGCCTGCTGGTCGATAACGTCTCGGCGGTGCTGGAAATACCGGCCTCGCAGATCGAACCGCCACCGAACTTCGGTGCGCGCATTCGTGCCGACTTTATCAGCGGCATGGCCAAGGTCGACGGCAAGTTCGTCATTGTCCTTGAGGTCGATCGGGTGTTGTCTATCGATGAAATGTCCAGCCTCGCCGAAGCAAGTCAGTCGCTGCCTTCCGACGCCGACGCGACGTGAGGCCTGCACATGCCTGATACAGCGTCGCTCACCGATCGCGAATTCGGCCAGTTCCAGAACTGGCTGTACAGCGCTGCGGGCATCAAACTGACGCTGGCCAAGAAAGCGCTGGTCGCCGGCCGTCTGTTCAAGCGTCTCAAGCATTACGAGCTGGACAACTATGGCGAGTATTTCAAGCTGATCATGAACGATCAGCGCAACGGCGAGCTGCAAGTGGCGCTGGACCTGCTGACCACCAACGAAACGTACTTCTTTCGCGAACCCAAGCATTTTGATTTTCTGCGCCAGCAGGTGCTGCCCAAGGTAGCGCCGGGCAAGGTATTCAGGGTCTGGAGCGCCGCCAGTTCATCTGGCGAAGAGCCTTACAGCCTGGCAATGACGCTGGCGGAACAACTGGGCACCACGCCCTGGGAAGTGATCGGCTCGGACATCAGCACCCGCGTGCTAAGCAAGGCGCGCAGTGGGCATTACCCCATGGAACGCACCGAAACCCTGCCCCAACCGTTGTTGTTCAAATATTGCCTGAAGGGCGTTGGCCGTCAGGAAGGCACGTTTCTGATCGACAAATCGCTGCGCAGCCGGGTCAGCTTCGTGCAGGTCAACCTCAACGAGACCCTGCCCGATCTGGGTGAGTTCGACGTGATCTTTCTGCGCAACGTGATGATCTATTTCGATCAGGAAACCAAGAGCAAAGTCGTGGCGCGTTTATTACCGCGCCTCAAGTCCGGGGGGTATTTCATCATCAGTCATTCGGAAAGCCTCAACGGCATAAACGACACGCTGAAACTTGTCTCCCCTTCGATATACCGCAAGCCATGATCAAGCCCGTCGGCGTGGCCGAAATAGTCCTGGCTCCCGGCGAAGTGGTCTTCGAGACCCGGCCTGCGCGCTTGCGCACATTGTTGGGCTCGTGCGTAGCAATCACGTTCTGGCACCCGTGGCGGCGTATCGGTGGTATGTGCCACTTCATGCTGCCAGGACGTATTCGCAAGGGTCAGCCACTGGACGGCAAATACGCTGATGAAGCGATGGAGATGCTGATTAGCCATGCGCTGGCCAGCGGGACGCTTCCGGAGGAATATCAGGTCAAGCTGTTTGGCGGCGGCGAGATGTTTCCGGCGCAGCGCCACGACCAGCAGATGCACAACGTCGCAGATCGCAACATCAATGCGGCGCTGAAGCTGGCCGACCGGCATCGCCTGAAGCTGATGGCTCAGGACCTGGGCAGCACCGGTCATCGCAACATCATCTTCGACCTGTGGAACGGAAACGTATGGGTCAGGCACCAACCAATGGAAGCAATCGAAAAAGATGCCAAACAAAAAAATCAGCGTATTGCTGGTCGATGATTCGGCCGTCGTTCGCCAGGTACTCGTGGCCATTCTCAACGACACCCCCGATATTCATGTCATGGGCGCGGCGTCGGACCCGATATTCGCCATGGCCAAGCTGGCTCAGGAATGGCCGGACGTCATCGTGCTGGACGTGGAAATGCCCCGCATGGACGGCATCACCTTTCTCAAGAAGATCATGAGCGAACGGCCGACGCCAGTGGTGATCTGCTCGTCGCTGACCCAGAAAGGCGCAGAAACTTCGTTGCAGGCGCTGTCTGCCGGGGCGGTGGAAATCATCACCAAACCTACCACCGGCCTGAAGAACTTCCTCATTGATTCAGCCGCCGAGCTGGTCGCGGCAGTCCGCGCAGCGGCGAACTCCAACGTTAAAAACCTTGGCAAGCGCACGGCTCCGCCCGTTCTGGCCCCGGCAAGCAAACTCACCGCAGACGCCATTTTGCCTGCTGCCAACGGCCATGCCATGGCGCATACCACTGAACGCATTGTGGCCATCGGCACCTCGACCGGTGGCACCCAGGCACTGGAAGCGGTGCTGACGGCCCTGCCCCGCGTCTGTCCCGGCATGGTCATCGTCCAGCACATGCCGGAAAAATTCACCGCATCGTTCGCCGAACGCCTGAACAGTCTGAGTCAGATCGAGGTGCGCGAGGCCAGAAACAACGACCGCATCCTGCCCGGCCTCGCGTTGATCGCCCCCGGCGGCAAACACATGATGGTCACGCGCAGCGGCGCCTACTACCACGTCCAGGTCATCGACGGCCCGCTGGTCAACCGCCATCGTCCTTCGGTGGACGTGCTGTTTCGTTCGGTGGCCAAATTCGCCGGCAAGAACGCCACCGGCATCATCATGACCGGCATGGGCGACGACGGCGCACGCGGTTTAAAGGAGATGCTTGATGCCGGAAGCTCGACAGTGGCTCAGGATGAAGCCAGTTGCGTCGTATTCGGCATGCCCAAGGAAGCCATCAAACTGAATGCTGCGCAGAGGATCATGCCGCTGCAGGAAATTCATCAGGCGATATTGCACCGATGAGATTGGAGGAGCGCCCTGGCTTGGGAACATATCAAGGTCAGGTTCGCCCGCATCATCGTGAAGACAGGCCGCGCTTCGCCGGCGCCTCTGCCAGGCGGTTCGATACCGGCAAGGGATGTGCAGCGCCTGACTCCCATCCGCCACACATATTATGTAACACTGCCTGCCCACGCCCCGGTCGATAAGGATTTTCACCGCCATGCCTGGACAGCATCCGCTGATTCAAAAACTGTATGAGTTCGTTTATGCAGAGCAGGCTGCCAACCTGCAGAAACTGAACGAGGTATGGGAGCGCCCGCTGCCAGAGAAACTGCTGCAAGGCTGGACACAGGGCTTCGCCCGGCTGGAGCGCAGCGAAAAACCCGGGCAAATATGGGCCTACCTGGGCGAAAACGAGTCACGCTTTCGTGCTGGGGACTTGCTGCGCGTGCATCTGGGTAATGCTCAGGGTCCGCTGTTGTGTCAGGGCATGAAGTTTGAGAAGGAAGAGGACGACCGCTGGCTGCTCAGCTCGGACAGGGCGATGCTCATCTGGGAGAGCTATCAGGAAGGTGTCTGTTACGCAGACCCTGATGGTATGGACCTGACTCCGAAATACATTCAGGCCTTGCAAGACATCGAGATCGACGCACAGGGACACAATACAATATTGCCTTTGCTCGGCGATGCGCCCGATATCGGTTTCAACGACCCGGACGTCGAGTACGGCGAACAGATCGCACGCCAGGAAGGCTGCAACGATAAACAGGCTGAAGCCGTTGGCCTTGCCTTGGGCGCGGAGCAGATTGCCTGTATTCAAGGGCCACCGGGTACCGGCAAGACCCGAGCGCTGGCATTGATCGCTCAGTTGCTGGTTGCCAGGGGCGAACGGGTGTTCGTCACTTCGCATACTCATATGGCGATCAACAATGCCTTGAGCAAGATAGCTGCGCGCAATGTGCCGACGCTCAAGGTGGGCGGCCGCCGTGAAGACCTCGACGAGCATGTAGACCTGAAAACCGACCCCGCCAACTGGGAGGGCTTTCCTGAATCGGGTCAGGGTTATGTGATAGGTGCCACGCCTTTCGCCACATGCAGCTCGTTGTCCAGGTACAGTTTCGATACGGTCATCTTCGATGAGGCCAGTCAGATCACCGTGCCTCTCGCCCTGATGGCAATGCGCAAGGGCAAACGATTCATTTTTATCGGCGACCAGAAACAGCTGCCTCCTGTACTGCTTTCACGCTCGATTCTGTCCAAGGAATCCATGTCGGTGTTCGCACGTCTGACAGCTCAAGACACTGATCATACGGTGATGCTGGAAGAAACTTACCGGATGAATCGCTGGCTGACCGAATGGCCCAGCCAGATGTACTACGACGGGCAATTACGGGCCGCAGGTCGAAATACAGACCGTCGATTGCGGGCCAGTCCTGATGGGGCGGTCAGCGAAGCGCTTGATCCGCAAGCCTGCGCTGTTTTTATCGCAACGCAGGACTCAAAGGCTCGAAACCGCAACCCGGCAGACGCACAGTGCGTCGTTCAACTGTGCATTGAAGCGCACAGGCTGGGTCTGCCGCTGCACGAAATCGGCATCGTGACGCCTTACCGCGCTCAGGGGCGGACGATTCGCCAGGCGCTCGCAAAGCAGTTCGGTCGTCCAGCCGCGGACACAATAGTTGCTGACACCGTCGAGCGCATGCAGGGCCAGGAGCGCGAGCTGGTCATCCTGTCCCTGGCCAGCGGCGACGAGACATTTATCAGTGCCATTGGAGAGTTCTTTTTCCAGCCCCAGCGGCTGAACGTTTCTATTACTCGCGCCATGACCAAGCTGATCATTATCGGCCCGCAGCTGAAGCACGGAATTGTCTGCGCAAGCGAAGCTGCGCAGGTGTGGGCCGAACAATACCGACAGCTGATCAGCCAATGCCACAAGGTCGAGTTTGCGCAATGACCCTGTTCATACCTGAATGGCAACGCAGCAGCGGCTCGCAGCTTCAGTGCAAACGGGTGCTCAAGAAACTCGACGGTGATTACGTCGTTCGCAAATGTATCGCACAAGACACTTGGTCCCCGGACTTCTTCCTGCAACGCGGCGAGCTGGAATGGCTGGCATTGATGATCTGCGAGCTCCCGTTCGACACACTGGATCCAGGCCAGCTATTTGTGACTGCAGAGCAGACAGTTTTCAGTCAGATGCTGGAAAAACTGTCAGCGTTTGAGGCTCGGGCGAATATCCCTGCCCTCCGTAAGCTGGTCGTAATGTGGGGGTGCGATTCGGATCAGAGCAAAGCCTTGTGGACACGGCATTGCGAAGGCCGTGGAATATGGCTGATGTCGAAGAAGACCTTCATCGAGTCCGGTGCAGAGCAGTTGCCGAAGCTGCTCAAAGCCCTTTCCCAGAACGACAGACAAGCCATTATGGGCTATTACTTTCCCGAGGCCGAAGTAGCCGGGATCCGCACCACGCGCCGGCAGTTCGTCCGCGACAATAGCGCCCGGACCTCACGCTATTTTCTGGACACTCAGCAGGAATGGGCGAGCAAGCTTGATCTGGAGCTTCCTGACGAGCAGACAGAACTGGCAGGTGATTTTTCTGTGCGGCTGATAAATGGCGTAGCGGGCAGTGGCAAAACACTTATCGCTGCAAACCGAGCTTTTATCCTCGCAAGAAAATACCCCGATCAACACGTGCTCATGCTTATTCATAACGTGCCCGTGGTCAAAGATCTCAAGCATCGCCTGCAACGCGTACATGGTGAGATCCCGGCGAATCTCACCATCATCACCGCACTGGGCTGGATCTCAAAGCAGTGGCGCACACTGTTCAAAACGAACCCGAAAATGCCTGATTACAACAAGGAAGTCACAGGCCTCATCCAGTATTTTAGAGCCCTTGAACACCCCGACCTGAAGCCGGATAACGCGTTATTGCTCGATGAGTTCAACTTCATCAATGACTCTGTGGTAGCCGATGAGGCTGATTACCTGAAGGTCGAACGCGCAGGTCAGGGCTTTGCGTTGCGCAAAGAGGAACGGCAACAGGTCTGGGCGCTGTACGAGCGTGTAACCGCTGCGTTGCTGAAACAGTCAGGCCTGCGGTTATGGAGCGCTCTGCCCCGTGATTTGTGCCTGGCCAATCGTCCAGACAAGCTCGCCCCTTATCAGCACATTCTGGTGGACGAGGCTCAGTTCTTCGCGCCGTCGTGGTTTCAGTTGATCAAACTCACACTGGAAAAAACCGAGGGCACACTGTTTCTGTGTGCCGACCCTAATCAGGGTTTTCTGAAGAGTCGTCTTAGCTGGAAACGGGTCGGTCTTGATGTGGCAGGCAAGACCAAAAAGCTGCGCAAGTCCTATCGTACGACTCAGGCCATTCTGAGCGCAGCCAATCAGATGCTGGCTGGCATTACCCAGACCGATCCGGACGATTATCTACAGCCCGATTTCGAAGGCATGGACGCAGGCACACCTCCGCTTTTTGTCTTGTCACCTTCATCCCAGGATGCGGTTGCACAGGCCAGCAATGAGATTGCGGATCATCAGCAACGCTTCGAATTGGCGCTGTCGGGAATGTTGCTCTTGTACGGCAAGGGAGCTGACAAAACATTATTGATAAAAACGCTGAAGGCGCGTTTTGGCACAGACCGGATCTGGGACATGAACGACAAGAACTCAATGCCCACCCATGATGAAAGCCTGCGCATTGCCACTGTGGAGAGTGCTACCGGGCTTGAAGCCAACGTCGTGTTTCTGGTCGGTCTGGAAAAGCTGCTGGGGCGTACCGTTCAAAGCGGCAGCATCACCGAAGACGAGATTGAGCAGAATGCGCGAAAGCTCTACATGGCCATGACCCGCGCAGGTCAGCGCCTGGTCTTGATTTCGTCGACCCCCCTACCGGAAAAAATCGCCGGGCTGTTCAAGCACGCGTGAGAAGATACCTGCCTGCCCATTCACTACTTCGTTTTTCAGGCCACAAATCCGATCGCCATGACCAGACCCGTAACGCTTCAGGACGTCGCCAACCATGCAGGCCTTTCCAAGGCTGCGGTGTCGCGCTATCTGAACCAGAGCATCAGCCTGCCGCCGGAAACCGCGAAACGTATCGACACGGCGATCAAGGCGCTGGACTACCGGGGCAACAGTCTGGCCCGACGCCTGAGCAAAGGCGGCAGTGAAACCATCGGTCTGGTGCTGCCGGACATTGCCAACCCGTTTTTTGCCGAGCTGGCAGACGCGGCCGAGGAAGAGGCGTCCGCCAACGGGTATAACCTGGTGCTGTGTGTCACCCGCAACCTGCTTGAACGTGAAAGCACCTTTGTGCGCTGGCTGGATTCACGTAACGTCGATGGCTTGCTACTGGTCAGCAACCGTCCGGACGACGGCACGCTGGCCAGTCAGTTGGCGAGCTACCGCAATATCATTCTGCTCGACGAAGACGTTCCCGGCACGTCGCAGCCCAAAGTGTTCGCCGACAACCATCAGGGTGGTCGCCTGGCGACTGAGTATCTGATCCGCCATGGCCATCGACGCATCGCTCATGTGTCCGGGCCGTCGGCCTTGATGAGTGCCCGCGAGCGCTATGCCGGCTACCGGGAAGCGCTGACGCTGGCGGGCATCGCAGAGGTGCCGGAATGCCTGTGCTTTGGAGATTACAGCCGTGAGTTCGGGCGTATCGCAACCGCTCAGTTGCTCACCCTGCCCCACCCTCCGGAGGCGATTTTCGCCGCCAGTGACTTCATCGCTCTGGGCGTGCTCGATGTCCTGCGTGAGCGCAATATCAGCGTGCCCGGCGCCATGTCGCTGGTGGGGTTCGACGACGCCGTGTATGCCAGTCTGCTGACCCCACCGCTGTGTACCATCCGCCAGTCCTCCAGGGAGCTTGGCCGTCTCGGCGTAGCGCAATTGCTGCAGCGCATGGCGGGCGGCGACTGTACACAGGACGTCGTGCGCGTACCCGTAGAGTTGGTCTGCCGGGGCACGGTAGCAACTCGCAGTGACTGATTGCGGGGCAACCAGTAACACCCGGCCTTAAATCGGTGCACTGCCATCGGCATCCTGAAAAGCCGATGATTGCGGAAAACTTTGGCGCATCAAGGACGTACGGTGACTGGCCGACATCGTGAAAAAAATGGCACACAATCTGCTTTCTCCAGTTCTCAAACCTGAAGACAAAGCTCATTTGTCTTTTTTTTGAAACGATTGGTAAACCGGTTTACCGATCTGATTTGCCGCACCGGCAAACAGACTAGGAGGATGGCAATGCTGCGTTTTAGCAAGCGTTTCACCCTGACCCTCGGCGCTGTTCTGGCCTTGGCGTTGTCACCCATCATTCAGGCCCAGACCGGCAAACGTCTGGCTCTGGTACAGGTCAACCAGCAGGCGCTGTATTTCACCCAGATTACCCAGGGCGCACAGGCTGCGGCGAAAGCTGCCGGAGCAGAGCTGGTGGTGTTCAACGCCAACGACAATCCGTCAGCCCAGAACGACGCCATCGAGGCCTATATTCAGGACAAGGTCGACGCCATTCTGGTCTGCGCCATCGACGTCAACGGTATCAAACCTGCGGTCACCGCAGCTGCGCAGGCGGGAATCCCGGTGGTGGCAATCGACGCTGTGATTAATGGCGACAATGCCGTACAGGTCGGCGTGGATAACCGCGAGGCAGCCCGACAGATCGGCCAGTACACCGGCGAATACATCAACCGCGAACTGGCGGGCAAGGCCAGTATCGGCGTGGTCGGAGCCCTCGGCTCTTATGTACAGAATCTGCGTCTGGACGGTTTCCGCGAAGGCCTGGCAAAGACCGCCAGCCAGGCGAAGATCGTCAACACCGTAGACGGCAACAACGTACAGGACACCGCCCAGGCTGCCGCGGAGAACCTGCTGACCGCCAACCCTGAATTACAGATCATTTATGCCACTGGCGAACCCGCCTTGATTGGCTCGGTAGCAGCCAGCATGTCGCAGGGTGCGGGCGAACGGGTGAAGATTTTCGGTTGGGACCTGTCGTCTCAAGCGGTGCAAGGGCTCGATGACGGCTCGGTTGCCGTGGTGGTGCAACAGAACACTCAAGCCATGGGCAAGACGGCGGTGGAGTCGGCACTGGCGCTGTTGTCCGGAAAAACCGTGGCTCGCGAACAGAGTATTCCCGTCACGCTGGTGACCAAAGCCAACCTGGCCGCTTATCGCGCCGAGTTCAAATAAGAGGGCTCAGTATGCAAACGCCTGGCGAAGTGCCTCGGGTACAGATGAGCGCGATCACCAAACACTATGGCTCGATAGCGTCGTTGCGCGGTGTGGACCTGCTGCTGCAGCCCGGTGAAGTGCTGGGGCTGGTGGGCGACAACGGCGCAGGCAAATCCACCCCGACCAAGATTCTGTCAGGTGCGGAGTTACCCACCAGCGGACGAATCGCCATCGATGGCGAGGAAGTCAGTTTCAGCGGTCCGGCAGATGCACAGCGCTGCCATATCCAGATGGTGTATCAGGACCTGTCGCTGTGTGACACCGTCGATGTGGCCGGAAACCTCTTCATGGGCCGCGAACCGATGCGCCGCGTGCTCGGCGTGCCGTTGCTCGATGAGACGCGCATGCACCGCGAAGCACGGCAGATTCTTGAAGCATTGGGCATCACCATTCCGGATACCCGCGCGCAGGTACGACACCTTTCCGGTGGCCAGCGCCAGGCCGTTGCGATTGCCCGCGCGGCTGCCTTCGGCCCCAAGGTTCTGATCATGGACGAACCCACCGCAGCGCTTGCGGTAGCCGAAGTCGAGGCGGTGCTGGAGCTGATTCGCACCATCAGCCGCAAAGGCGTCAGCGTGATTCTGATCACCCACAGGTTGCAGGACCTGTTTCTGGTCTGTGACCGCCTCATGGTGATGTATGACGGCGCCAATCTGGCCGAGCGAAGGATCGCCGACACCGACCTCAACGAGGTCGTCGAACTTATCGTCGGGCACAAATTCACTGCCCGCTCCGCTTGTGCCTGAGAGGACACGACTTCATGAACACTCTCGACCTGACACGCCAACGTATCCTGCCTCAGTCCCGGCTCAAGCGCGTGCTGCACGATTTCCCCGGCGTGGTCAGCATCGGCATGTTTTTCGCCCTGTGCCTGGTGCTGTTCACACTGGTGACCGACAACTTCCTGAGCAGTGCAAACCTGCTTAATGTCATTCGCCAGAACGCCCCGTTACTGATCGTCGCCGTGGCAATGACGCTTGTAGTCACCACCGGCGGCATTGACCTGTCCGTGGGCTCGACGCTGGCCCTGGTTGGGGCGCTGGCCGCCATGGCGCTCAATGCCTGGCACCTGCCATGGCCGCTGGTACTTGTCGGCGGGCTTGGTGTGGGGGCTATGATCGGCGCGTTGAACGGCTATTTCATTGCCTATGCGGGCATCCCGGCGTTTATCGTCACCCTCGCTACCCTGACCATCATTCGCGGCCTGGCAATGTTGCTGACACAAGGCTACTCAATTCCCGTACCACGCGAAGAGACCGTGTTTCTGGACCTCGGGCGCGGATGGTTTCTAGGTGTGCCGCTGGCCGCCTGGCTGGCCCTCCTGACGGCGCTCGGCGGGGCGTTGATGCTCGGCAAAATGCGTTTCGGACGCTACCTCACCGGCATTGGTGCCAACGCCGAAAGTGTACGCCGGGCGGGGGTAAACCACAGGGGCGTACTGCTGCGGGTGTACATGCTCAGCGGCATGGCAGCGGCGCTGGCGGGCATGATTGTCACGGCGCGTTTAGGCAGCGGCTCTTCGAATCAGGGTGAAGGTTTCGAACTGGAAGTGATCGCCGCCGTGGTGCTTGGCAGCACCAGTCTGTTTGGTGGTTTCGGCACGATCGTCGGCACGCTGCTGGGAGTCCTGACCATGGCCGCGATCAAGAACGGGCTGATTCTGGCCCACATTTCACCGTTCTACACGCAAATTGCCACCGGGCTGATCGTGCTGCTGGCAATCTGGCTTAACACACGCATTCTGCGCACCGGTCGTCCACTCGGGAGGGCTGGAGCATGAGCCTGTTCCGTCATCCCTCGCCCCTGCCCATCGGCGTCGACAGCGGTCATGCCATGAGTGTGCTGGGGCCTGTGCCCGTCGAGCGTCTGGGCGTGACCTTGATGCACGAACATATCCTGCTCGATGCCTCAGGCAAATGGGTACCACCCAGCTGCTGCGGCGAACGCCATCTGGCCGAGCGTCCGGTCAGCATGGAACTGCTGGGCGAGCTGTACATGAACCCATTGGTCAGCCGTGACAACTGCCAATTGTTCGATGTCGACCTCGCGTGCGAAGAACTGCTGAAGTACCGGGCGCTGGGCGGGGAAACGGTGGTCGATCCGACCAATCTGGGCATCGGCCGCGACCCGCAGGCCTTGCAGCGGATTTCCCGTCTGACCGGCCTGAATATCATCATGGGTGCCGGTTTCTATCTGGAACCCTCGCACCCGCATTACGTGCACGAACGCTCGGTTGAACAACTGGCGGAGCAGATCATTCATGACGTGGGCGGCGGTGAAGAGAAGCCCGAGGTGATTGCCGGCCTGATCGGCGAGATTGGTGTTTCTGCCGCGTTCACGGCTGACGAAGAGAAATCCCTGCGCGCCGCAGCCCGTGCAAGCGCCGCGACCGGCGTGCCGCTCTCGGTGCACCTGCCTGGCTGGGAGCGCCTCGGCCACCGGGTACTGGACATCGTTGAGGCTGAAGGTGCCGACCTGCGCCATACGGTGCTGTGCCACATGAACCCTAGCCACAGCGACCCTGCGTATCAGCATGCGCTGGCGGCACGCGGCGCGTTTCTGGAATACGACATGATCGGCATGGGTTACTACTTCGCCGACGAGCACGCACAGTCGCCCAGCGATGAAGAAAACGCGCGGGCCATCGTCGCCCTGATCGAGCACGGTTTCGGCTCGCAAGTGCTGTTGTCTCAGGACGTCTTTCTGAAAACCATGCTGACCGGTTACGGCGGGCATGGTTACGGCTATCTGTTGAAGCATTTCGTCCCGCGCCTGCGCCGTCATGGTGTCACCGGTGAACAACTTGAAACCCTTTTGATCGACAACCCACGCCGGGTCTTTCAGCGTGGTTTTAAAGTCCCTTCTTCACTGCAGAGGAAAGCAACGTCATGAAACAGTCCGTATTGCTGGCTGGCGAATCATGGGTCAGCACGTCAACCCATATCAAAGGCTTTGATCAGTTCGACAGCGTCACGGCGCACAACGGTGCCCGACGCCTGCTCGCGGCCATGACCGACAGCGATTACCAGATCACTCAGATGTGCGCCGATCAGGCCCAGACCGACTTTCCGGCTACGGTCGAAGCCCTGAGCCAGTATCAAGCGGTGATCCTCTCCGACATCGGAGCCAATACCCTGCTGCTGCACCCGGACACCTGGCTGCGTGGCAAGCGTACGCCCAACCGCCTCAAAGCCCTTCGCGAATACGTCTTGCAGGGCGGTGCATTGATGATGGTCGGCGGCTGCTTCAGCTTTCAAGGCATCAATGGCGGCGCGCGCTACCGCGGAACGCCTGTCGAGGAAGTCTTGCCTGTGCGCTGCCTGCCTTACGACGATCGTGTCGAAGTGCCGGAAGGCTTTCTGCCGCAGATCAACAGCGATCACCCGATACTGCAAGGCCTGGGCGGCGAATGGCCGTACCTGCTTGGCTACAACGAAGTTGAGTTGCATCCCGAAGCTCAATTGCTGGCCACCGTCGAAGGCTCTCGGCACCCGCTGCTTGCCGCGCGTGAAGTCGGTGCAGGTCGCACGCTGGCCTGGACCAGCGACCTTTCCGAACACTGGCTGCCGGAAGCTTTTCTCGACTGGGAAGGCTATCGCCGCTTCTGGATCAACAGCCTCGACTGGCTGACCCGCCGTACCTGACCGGAGGCTCCGATGCTCGATGACCCGATAGCCCTGACCCGCGCCCTGCTGGCGTTCCAGACCCTCAACCCACCGGGCGATGAAGAGGCCTGTGCTGCCTTTCTCGCTGAACAGCTGATCCGCCACGGATATCGCTGCGAGCTGCAGCGTTTCGGTGAGCGCCGTTTCAATCTGGTCGCCTGGCTTGAGGGCGACGGCCCCGGCAAACCGCTGGGGTTCACCGGCCACCTGGATACCGTACCGCTCGGCAATGCCACCTGGAGTCACTCGCCGTTTGCCGGTGAGATTGCCGACGGCCGGCTGTACGGGCGAGGATCCAGCGACATGAAAGCGGGCATTGCTGCCTTCATCGTGGCCTGCCAGCGCAGCCGTGCCGCCATTCAGCGCGGCCCGGGCGTTCGCTTGTTGCTCACCGGCGGAGAAGAAACCGGCTGTGATGGCGCCCGCGCACTGTGCACGGACGCTCCCCATTTGCTTGGCGAACTCGGCGCACTGCTGGTCGGCGAACCGACTGCCAACTATCCGATACTCGGGCACAAGGGCGCATTGTGGCTACGCTGCGCCAGCCACGGTCTTACGGCGCATGGAGCAATGCCGGAAGAAGGCGTGAATGCCATCTATCTGGCCGCCCGACATATCGACCGCGCACAGACCTTTGAGGTGGGCCCGGCCCATCACCTTATGCGCAAGCCCACCCTGAACGTCGGCACCATCAGTGGAGGCCTGAACATCAACTCGGTCCCGGACTACGCAGAGTTCACCCTCGACCTGCGTACAGCGCCGAATCTGGACCATGATGAGATCCGCACGCGATTAGCGGCGCATCTGGGCAACGGTGCAGAGTTGAGTACCCTGATTGATTTGCCTGGTGTTTGCGCCGATCCCGACGAGCCTTGGGTCCGACAGGTTTTTGCCCGCTGCCAGGCTTTGCATGACGCCCCTTTGCAGGCACAGACAGTGCCCTACTTTACCGATGCCGCTGTGCTGCTACCCGCCGTCGGTCACCCGCCCACTCTTATTCTCGGCCCGGGAGAGCCGAGCATGGCCCACAAGGTGGATGAGTATTGTGAGGTCAGCAAACTTCAACAGTGCGTCGAGCTGTATGCCGGTTTGATCGAAGACTGGGCAAACATTCAATCCACTGCAGCAGCGCAACACACTAACCCCTCACAATAATAGCCTTTTAATATTAAGCCACTGTCTTAGCACACCTGTACTATTTCTTTAGCCTGCGCACTGGTTAAGTATTGTAACGGCCACTAACACTTATCAGGCAATGACTGAAATGCCTGTAATGCGCTAATGGCTTACTGACCAGAAACTTTGAAATAACACGACAAACAGGTGATTTCAGATGAATAAGGAATTAATGATGCGCGAACTCGACAATGAAGAACTGGCACAGATCGGTGGCGGTATGACAGTAACAGAAGGCTTGACAGCCATCGGTGTAGTAGCCGCTGCTGTGGCGGTGGCTCCGGTGACTGCGGTCGGTGCTGGTGTCATATTGGCCGGCGTGGCAGGTGCCAGCGCGATTGACGCCTTTCAGACCTACCAGATGGCGCAGTAACACGCCTTGCCATTTCGGGTGGGCAGCGCAGTGCAGGCACCTACCGGGAAAACAGGAGAACATTATGATGCCCGATCGTCATAAGCTCTTTGGGAAAACCGTCAATTCGTCGAGACTGTTCTGGCTGGCAGCGCTCGCATTTCTTATTGCCGCCAGTCTTGATTTTCAATGGCATTACATTGGCCTTGCCGGCATGTTTACAGCGCTGGCCGCCACCGCTCGGCGTCGGCAGGAAACCTGACCAGCCCAGACTCATGATGAATGACTTGATCATCTAACCTCTTGCAACGGTTGATCCGGCTGCAAAACTCACAGGACGCCAACGCCTGGATACAACTGATTGCACACGAGGATCAAGCCACCCGACCGCCCACTTGGTTTATAGTATTTTTCAATAACGACCACGAGGTTTGACATGATTATCCGCAATCAGAAAACCACTGGAACCACCGTCGACAATTATTCGGTTCATGCTCATGTACTGACCGACGCCGAGATGTACAGCGTCTCCGGTGGTGCCGATTTCACCATCATGCCGGTGCCTGGCATTGGTGTGATCAAACCGGACCCGATCTGCGTGTATCCATTCCCTGACGTGCCCCCGCCGTCGGATATTCGCGGGCCATTCATTACTGCCTGATGCCCCGTTATTCCCTGGCCCGTGTGCACGCAGGTCAGGGAGTACTCATCCGCCGCTCGCGAATCGAGAGCAGGTTCAGACGCAGTTCCGAAGGCCGCAACGGCTTGGACAACACTGACACTTCCGCGCCCTGCATTGACTCAAGCACGACTTCCACTTCCCTCCCGGTAACAATCAGCGCAGGCACATCCCAGCCACGGGCAGCTCGTATACTCTCGATGCAGTCCAGACCATTGGCCACTGTGCCCAGATCGTAATCAGCGACGATAATGTCGCAATGAGTGGTGAGCCCCTCCGCCGATCGGGCGGTCTGCACTTCGCATCCCCACCTTTCAAGCAGCGCTGCGGTGGCCATCAGAACGTTCTGGTCGTCCTCCACCAGACACACCCTGACCCCTTTGAGCAGGCTCTCGCCCAATGCCTTCTTGGGTACCACCCGAACAGGCGCGCTCACCTCTTCAAGCCCATGAATGGTGACCGTAGTCCCGCGGTCTATTCGCGAGGCAATCGCGATTTGCACATTGAGAATCTGGCTGAGCCTTTTGACGATTGACAACCCCAACCCGACGCCCTCCACGTCTTTGTCGCGCACATGGCGGATGCGGTAGAACTCGTCACAGACCCTGGGCAGATGTTCGGCAGCAATACCCCGGCCCCGGTCATACACACTGATCGACAGACGCCCCGCATGGCTGCGCACACCGATCAGCACCGGGTGATCAGGGGCATATTTGGGCGCATTGGAAATGATGTTCTGCACCATCGTGGCGAGCAACGTGGCATCGACCCTGACCCAGCGTCGACAAGGTCGCACCCGAAGCTCTACACCGGCCCAGCGAGCAGCGGCAGTGTTCTGATGAGCGACTTCATTGAGCATGTCACTCAGATTGACCACATCCGACTTGGCTGAAACCTTGCCGCTGTCCAGCGTGTAAATATCCAGAATCGAGCGAAACAGCTGCGACACGTTGTGCAGGGAGCGATCGATATTATCGACCAGTTGACGCTCATAATCGCCCAGCGGGCTGGACCGCAGGCAAGCGGTAAACATGCCGATGGAGTGGATGGGCTGGCGCAGGTCATGGCTGGCCTGAGCCAGAAACCGCTCTTTCTCGCGATTGGCCACGGTCGCCTGCTCTGACGCCTCGCGAGCCCTCACCAACAGAATGTGCGCATAGCCAGGCACCAGAATAGTGACGGCGACGAGCATCAGGACCATAAATGGCTGCGCCTGCCAGTACGGCGTCAATTGATAGATGACCAGTATCGCCAACAAGGCCAGGGACGCCGCAATTGCAAGATATCGCGAACCAAAGCGCATGCCGTTGCCTAGAGTGACCCAGACCATCACGCTGAAAACCGGCAGTGTTGCCTCCCCGCCAACGATCAGTCCGACGGAAATGGCAGTGTAGTCATGCACCATCCCGAATACACGGCGCAACGCAAATACACCTGGATAGCTGATGATGTGCTGGCGCAAGACCAGAGAAACCACCAGAAAGCCCGCATAATAGAAAATGATGGGCTGATAGGTGGCAACCTTGAGCCCCGGCAGAAGGCCAATCAACGATACATAGCTGATGGCGAACGTCGCCACGATCAACCGCAAGGTAGCCTGATCCAGTTCAGCGTTTTTCTTTCGGTCTTTCATGGATGCACCTCGTTGTGCAGCGAGCGCAGTACATTCTTGTGTCCATGCAGTCGATCACCCGGGGCCTGTGACGGCATCAGTCGCCGATGTTCAGGCTGCCAAGGTCAGATGCCAATTGCAGCTTGGCGTTATGCCAGTTGACCAGAGACTCCACGCGTTTCTGGGTCGCCGCGCTCAGATCATTTTGCGAGCGCAGAAGCTCAAGAATACTGCCAACGCCTGCTTTGTAACGACCCTGGGCAATTTCGTAAGACTTGCTGGCACTCTCGACAAAAAGACGACTGATTGCCAGCGCCCTTGTTCTGGACTCCAGGGTCTGTCGACTCTTCCAGACACTGAGCGCAATACTGTTTTCAACCTCGTGCAGGGCCTGTTCGCGGGCGGCGCTTTCGTAACGGGCGGCCCGCGCTCTGCGCCGATTGAGAAAGCCATCGAAAATCGGCACGGTGATTTGCACACCGATAGTCCAGGTGTTCACCTCCTGACGGGTTGAAACCTGCTCGATAGGCGTGTCCTGACGGCTGTAATTGCTGAACAGCGACACCGTCGGCAGCCCCTGGGCTTTTGCCGCATCGGCCTTGGCCTGGCTTGCCGCCCAGTCGGCGCGGGCCTTTTCGATAGCCGGATGGGACGCTCTGGCCTGCTCCATCAAACTATTGACGTTGCCCAGAAACACCCCTTCATCAGCCCCGGGTTCATCCAGTTCAACCAGCTTGAGCGGTGCTGATGGCGACAGCCCCAGTTGGCTGGCCAACTCGCCTTGTACCGCCGCCAGATCGCCCTCCGCCATGACCCTGTTCAATTGTGCTTCGGCATAACTGGATTGAGCCTGGAGACGATCCGTCTGCTCGCCGGCACCCTCGCGATACTTTGCGTCAGCGGCTTTCAGACTGTTGGCCGCCAGACGCTCGGCGCTGATTCTGGCGTGTAACAACGCCATGTTCGCCTGTACTTGATAGAACACCCGGGCGGTGGCAAGCATCGACTTCTGCACCTCTTCGATCCGGCTGCTACTGGCGACATTCAATAACTGCCGGGCGCTTTCTACTTTGGCGGCGCGCAGGCCAAAGTCGAACAATACCCAGCTCAGGTTGAGGCCGTAGACGCTGGTGTTGGAGTTCAGCCTGGAGTCAGCTTCGGGAAAACCCGGGTAGCGCGTGGTCTTGCCAGCCCGCCCCTTTTGAAACTGCCCCTGCACGGTCGGATAGTAAGCCGAATGCTCGGCATCCAGGTCAGCCTGCCGTGCCAGCTCGGTCAGCCAAACCTCACGCAATTTCGGGTCGGCACACAGCGCAACAGACACGGCCGTTGCCAGACTCAATGCGTCTGGCAGACGACTGGAGCCGGGGCACGCGTCCACACGAGCATCGGCCAGGCACAACGACGCCATTAACAGGCCGAACGCGCTCAACAGGCACCGCCAGCCAGCGCAACGAATCATGCCCCGCCGCCTCACGCTGAAGGAGCCTCATTGAGCACCGGGCCATCGTAGGCAACCCGGCCTTGCGCAAGTGCCACGACCCGATCCGCCGTGCGGATGGTTTCCGGGCGGTGGGCAACGATGATGCGGGTGATGTTCAACGTTTGCAGCGCCTGATTGACTGCGGCTTCCCTGTTGATGTCCAGGTGGCTGGTCGCTTCATCGAGAAACAGGAGTTGAGGGCGCTTGTAGAGGGCGCGGGCCAGTAGCACCCTTTGCTTCTGCCCACCGGACAGTACCGTGCCCATGTCGCCCACCAGCGTGTTATAGCCCATCGGCATCTGCGCTATATCATCGTGGACTGCAGCGAGATGCGCGCATTGCTCGATCCATTTCTGATCGGCACCGGTCTCGAAAAAACTGATGTTGTCGCCGATGGAACCGGCGAACAGCACATCGTCCTGAAGCACCGTACCGGTGATACGGCGCAGCCTGCCGATGTTTTCCGGCCCGACCGGCAAGCCATCCAGCAGGACACTGCCTGCGCAGGGCGCCAGAATGCCCAGCATGACATTGAGCAAGGTACTTTTACCGCCACCCGAGGGACCGACGATGGCTACCGATTCGCCTGCGCGGATATGAATCGACACGTCGTCCAGCACATACGGTTCATGCTCGGAATAGCGAAAGCGCAATTGCCGTACTTCAAGGCTGGGCACCCTGTCGTTGCACGCGTCATCGAACGTATCCGGACCGGCAATCGGCTCGGCATCGTGCAGCACGATGTCGGCGAGCCGCTCACCGTGCAGGCGCAACATGATCACGTCGACAATCTTGTCGATCAGACCAGCCACCCGACCGTTGAACTGCTCCTTGTACGCGTTGAACGCAATCAGCATACCGGCGCTGAATTGCCCTTCCAGAACCAGTCTGGCACCCATCCAGATAACAATGATCGTGACCAGCCCGAACAGCACGCCGTTGAAGGCCCGATAGGCCAGTTGCAGTTTTTGCGGGTGCAGACCGGCATTGATTTCCTCGACCAGTAAAGCGCTCCAGGCACTGCAACGCTGCTCATGCCGATTGAACAGCTTGATGGTGCGCACGCCGCGCGCGCTTTCCAGAAAGTGCGACTGCTGACGAGCAGCATGGACCAGCTGGTTCTCGCTGGCACGCCGCAACGGCCCGAACCAGATCCAGCGCGCCAGGCCGTAGATAATCATCGCCACCACTGCAACAAGCGCCAGCTTCGGGCTATAGGCAATCATCAGCCCCAGCGTGACGACCGTCATCAGCCCATCCAGCAGGGCCTCAATGAACGATGTGGTAACGGTCTGCTGGATGGCCTTCAGAGAACCGAAGCGCGAGACGATATCGCCCAGATGACGACGCTCGAAAAATGCCACCGGCAGGCGCAGCAGATGGGTAAAGACATTGATCTGCCACTGTGACCCGAGCATCGTGCCCAGGTACATCAGCGCCCATGCACGGGCCAGCGCGACGGTGTGCTGAATGATCAGCAGTAGGCCAAAGCCGACCGCCAGCACCGTCAGCAGGTCCAGGTCTGCGCTGACCAGCACCTTGTCGATAACGGTCTGCATGAAAAACGGACTGAGGATGGTACACAGCTCCAGCGCCAGGGCCAGAAGCAGCACCTGCGTCAGCACCCGGCCAAAGCCCTGTACTCGCCCCAGCAGTTTGCGCAGCGGGATCGGCGGCTGTGCAGCGGCGGGCTGAAAATCACTTTCCGGCCACAACTCCAGTGCCACGCCGGTAAATGCTGCCGACACCTCGTCAAGCGTCAGCTTGCACACGCCACGCCCCGGATCATGCACCACCACACCGCGTGCGTTGACCTCCTTGAGCACTACGAAATGGTTGAAGTTCCAGTGCAGCACGCAGGGCAACTGCAACTGACCGAGCGCATTCAGCTCGACCCGCAACGCACGGCTGCCCAACCCGAGCCGCGCAGCCATGTGGGTCAGTTGCTTGAGGTTGACCCCTTTCATTGAGGGCGAGAGACGTTGCCGCAACGACAAGAGGTCACTGTGCTGGCCGTGATAACTGGTGATCATGGCCATGCACGCCAGGCCACATTCAGTGGCTTCGGCCTGGAGCACAACCGGCAGCTTTCTCCCCACACCAAAAGCGAAGGTATTTCTCAGGTTCAAAGCCGCTTTCCTATTCCGCGCAAAGGCTCCAGCATCCATTCATAGAGCGGCAGCCTTTCCTGCATGATGTCGGCGTCCAGTTGCATGCCGGAACGCAAGCGCTCGTGCATGCCCTGGCCATCGATGGTTTGAGACGCCAGGGCAACCGTGACCCGGTAGAAAGGTCCCTGCTCACGCATCGGCTCAGAGACGTTGCCCAGGGTCATGACTTCATCGGCCGGCAACGCGGTACGCGAGATCGATGACACGGTGCCCGGCTGCAATCCGAAGCGTTGATAGGGATAGGCCTGGTAACGCAACATCACCGTGTCACCAGTGCGCACGAACCCCACGGAGCGGCTGGGCAGATACAGTTCGGCGTGCAGTTTTGCGTCGGCAGGCACAATGCTCAGTAACGGTCGCGTACTGTCGACTCGTGATCCATTGGAGACCGCGATCGCCGTGGCCTCACCCAGCGTCGGTGCGGTGATGAAAATCTCTCGTTTGGTTTCACTTTCGATCAAGCGGTCCTGATTCTCGGCCAGCCTGCGTCGCAGATCGGCAAGCTGCTTGCTCTGGTTGAACGGCAGCTCGACCAGTTCCGCCCGCAGCCTGGCGCTTTCGGCACGCACCGTGAGCAGCGAGCGATTCAGCTCTTCGCCCCGCAAGCGCATGTCCAGAACTGCATCCTGCTTTTCCTGAAGCTGGTCACGGGACACGTAGTCCTGACGTTGCAGGTTGGCGTAGCGCTCGGCAAGGCCCTTGGTCAAAGCCAGCCGCTGACGCGTCAGGTCGATTTGCGCGAGTATTTTCTGCTGCTCGGTTTCAAGCGCCGCGACCTGACGTTTCTTGCCCTCCAGCTCCTGAAGATGCAGAGCGAGCGTCTCGTCGATTTCCTGAGAGAGGCTTTCCTGACGACGTTTGATCGACAGGCTGATCGCCCGTTGCGCGCCACCCGCCTCACCGCTTTGTGTGTCGCTGGACAAGGCCATCAGCACGGCGCCGTATGTAACGTGTTGCCCCTCGACGATGTCGAGCCGGGTGATCACGCCAGCTTGTGGTGAGTAGATCCTGATCAGGCCGGTTTCAGGCAGCAGTACGCCGCTTGCGGCTGTACGTTTGGTGTAGGTGGCGAAGGTCAGGAACAGGCCCATGCTGATGCAAAACAGCAACGCCATCGCAGCGGCCAGCCTCATCGACAATGGACTGACCAGCAAAACCGTCCCCAACGTACTGCGCTTTTGCGCATCAAGCGCTTCAGGTCGAAAGAGCATGAATGACCATCGCTTCAATCATCAGGAATGTTCCATAAAACAGGCACCGCAAACGGACCACGCATTACAGTCCTGACGACAATTAACCTCAATAGCACACATGAACTAATAGCCAAAAGACACACTAGCAAGTAGCTCATTTGTGCTATTGAGGTGTTTGTAAGCGGTGACTTTAATGGTGTTGTCTTCCGTCGTTCAACGGTACGGAAGCCCTGATTTATCAATGACACTTTCAGAGGAAACAACGCCATGACTCAAGCAGTGAACCCACTACAGGCACATAATGCGCTTCCTGCCGGACCAGCACTTCGAGTGCTGAACGAGACCGAGTTGAGCCAGGTCGGCGGTGGTATTGAATTCAGCGCATTTGGTTACACCTTCGCAGGCGGAGAGTCGTTTGCGCCAGGTTTCAATTATGCATCCATCACCAACTCGCGGGGTATTCCGGTTTATTACACAACCTGGCAGAACTGACAGCGTTATCAATGCGCAACTTACAGAACCCGGACATTTTCCGGGTTTTATGCTGACGGCTTCTATTTCTGAAGTGTGAATTCGGCTTTGTCAAAAGACAGCCAGCAAGCATCATTGTCGGTCCACTTTGATTCACTGGTGCCCAACACACCTTTCACAAGAACCCTGTCGCCCTTCTTGAAGCTGCTTATTTTTTTCTTGTTGACCAACAGGTCATCGCGGGTCAAGCCCTGGCCCGTGCATTTGGGATTGGACGGATCGCTGAAGATGACCGCAATCTGATTCTGACCGACCGCCGTCCCTGTTTTAGTAATGCGCTGTACGACGCCAGGAATGATCAGTGTTTGAGCGTCCCATTTTTCTTTCGCGGTAACCTCATTGGTCTGCCAATCGCGCCATATTTCTGTCAAGGTTGTTTCTCTGGCCTCAGCCAGCCCTCTGAAATCCCCGCTCAGTACATCACCCGTTTGATCAAGAACGCCATTGGTCATTGACATGGCATGATCAAGACCCGCACACCCCGACAATGCCAGAATCAACGGAAACAAGGCTACACTTTTCATTCATACACTCCACTGACTGGCACACCAGGCACCTAACGCTGCCACTCATTATTTAAATAATTAACGTCGAATAACTTCGCACGCAACCGTAGTCACGGCGTAACAGAATATCAATAGCACAGATGCACTACGTCATCCCTGACTAACTGATTAACCCAGGCATTAATATGTGCCACTAGTACATACGCGTACGTGCCACTAGTACATGCGTGCTATTTCCATTCAACCTTCGCCTCTCAATACTCCCGTTGTTGGCACCCCGCCGAACGGAAACGCCTAAGCCCTCAGGGCTGGCAGCCACCCCTTGTGGTCTTTATGGAGTATCTGGAGTCGCTATGAACCCCTTATTCAAACTATCCCCGCTTGCTTTTGCGGTTACTCTTGCACTGCTTCCAGATGCTCAGGCAGCGGATTATGTTCTTACCAATGGTCAGGAAACCTTT
Organism: Pseudomonas sp. Pme6b; assembly: GCF_058129925.1. Classification (NCBI taxonomy): domain Bacteria; kingdom Pseudomonadati; phylum Pseudomonadota; class Gammaproteobacteria; order Pseudomonadales; family Pseudomonadaceae; genus Pseudomonas; species Pseudomonas sp. Pme6b. Next base: position 890,280 of record NZ_CM176704.1, on the reverse strand, counting down.
AACAGCGACCGCGTCATTGATGGCTCGATCGAGGTGCGGTCAACTGACGGCAACTCTTCCAGCCTCACCATCAACAGTGGCGCAACCGTGACCAGCGAAGGCGGCAACATTGTTGGCCAAGCCAGCAGTACGGGCGTCAACCCGGCCCAGGCCAGCGTCATAGTCGAAGGGGCCGGTTCGCGCTGGGTAGTACCGCGTACCTCATTTGTACTGGGTAACACGATCGTTGTCGGTGGGGTCGGTCAAGGCGACCTGAACGTGCGCAACGGGGGTCAGGTGTCGGTGCGGGATCTGGATCTGGATCTGGGTGAAGTCAACGGCTATCGCTCCAACGAATTTTCAAACGCGCAGTTGCTGGTCAGTGGCCAGAACTCCCTGGTCGACGCGGTCAATATCGAAGCCGGTGGGGTGTTTGTCTACAGGTCGAGCATAACGGCCAATGATGGCGGCAAGATCAACAGCCAGCAGGTAGACATCGACTCCGTCGTCAATCTTTCCGGCGCCGGAACCCGCTGGGACAACAGTGGCGCGTTCAGAAACAGAAACAACCTTACTCTCGATAACGGCGCAGTACTGACCACCGACTCGCTCTTACTGGGTTCGGCCATCATCGGCCGCAGCAATCAGGTGAGTATTTCCGGACAAGGCACCCGCCTGGCAGCGCAAAGCATGACGCTCGGCACCAGTGACTCTCGCACTTACCTGACGCTGTCCGACGGTGCCGAGCTGAGTTCTACCAACGGTATTCTCATCAGCACCATCAGCAGCATCAACAATCCGACACGCGGCACGCTTGCTGTGGGCGGTCCGGTCGTGACCGACCCCAACCGTACCGATATCGATTCGACGACTGCCGGAACAGCTCAGGCGGCCGGCCGACTGGACCCGCAAACCGCCATTAATTTCGGCACCGGCAACGGGGGGCATTTGGCGTTCAACCATACCGATACTGATCTGCAGGTTGCCAACACGCTGAACGGAACGGGCCGAGTGTATGCGTTCAACGGCAATACCACATTGAGCGGCGACCTTACCGGGCTGGCTGGCAGCGTCGTTGTGCGCGGCGGGCGACTGGTGCTGTCGGGGAACGTCGACCAGGTCAATCAGCGCGGCAATACAGCCACCACCCAAAGCCTTTCGCGGTTTAACGTAGGCAACGGCACCCTGGTGGTCAACGGTATTGCCGGGCGCACCGAGTTCGGGACGTATACCAACAGCGCACAGGTACTGGACGGCGGCGTTCTGGCCGGCGTCGGTCAGGTGGGTACGACGCAGGTAGCTTCCGGCGGTACTCTGTCGCCCGGAGAAAACGCCATAGGTGCGCTGGCCATACAAGGCGACCTCGACATGGCCGCAGGCTCACGTTACGCCGCGGACATCGCAGGCGACGGTAGAGCAGACAAGATCAACGTAAGCGGCACAGCCACACTGCGCGGTACGCAGGTCAACGTGACTGCGCTGGATCCTGCGCAGAGCTATCAGAGCGGCAGGACTTACACCCTGCTCTCTGCTCAGGGCGGTGTGGTCGACGGTGCCGCCGCAGGCACCGCCTATGCCCAGGCGCTGACCAACTCGGCGTTCCTGAATGTCGGACTGCAGCGTACCGCCAATGATCTGAACCTCACCATCGAGCAAAAAAGCGTAGAGCCGACACCTACGCCAACCCCGACTCCAACTCCAACACCGGAGCCAACTCCAACTCCTGAGCCGACACCAACACCAACACCAGAGCCTACACCTACGCCCACTCCAGAACCCGCACCAGGCATCTTTCAGACGGTCATGCTGACTCAAAACCAGTTCAATACCGCTGGCGCGCTGAGCGTACTCGAGCAAAGCGGTGAGCCGCTGCGCCTCTACAACAACCTGCTGGTTCTGGATGCCGAAAGCGCTCGCAACGCAGCCGATCAACTGTCTGGCGACTACCTCGGCAGTACCTCGACGGCCCTGATCGCCAATAGTCAGGTGGTATCGGGAGTGCTGGGCACTCGTATGCGTAATCTTCTGGATACGGGAACATTGCGCATGCCAGCCATGGCACTCAATCTGATGCCAAGCACACCGACCACGCAAAACGGTGCCTGGGTGCAGCCATTCGGCAACTGGACCAAGACAAGCGGCAATAACGGTGCCGGTGGTCTGCACCAAAGCACTGGCGGCCTGCTGTTCGGGGCCGATGGTAGCTTCACACCGGATTGGCGCGGTGGCGTCTACGCTGGCTACAGCCGTTCGAAGTTCGACGCCGATGACAGCGATGCTGACGGTCACAGCGACAACTATCATCTGGGCCTCTACACCGGTGGTCAGATCGATGCCCTGCGCCTCAGTGCTGACGTCGGTTACACCTGGCACAAGCTGGAAAGTGAGCGGAACGTGGCGTTTGCCGGATTCAGTGATCACTTGACCGGCAAACGCAATGCCCAGTCGCTGCAGGCAAGTGGTGAAGCGGCCTACCGCATACCGGTCGGCAGCATGGCTCTGGAGCCTTTCGCCGGTCTTTCCTACGTGCGCTACGACGCCAAAGACCTGCACGAAAAAGGCGGACCAGCCGCACTGGACGTGTCCAGCGATAAACAGGACACCTTCTTCTCGACACTGGGTCTGCGCGCGTCGTCGAGCATCAATGTGGCGAACGTCAATACGCAGGTTTACGGCTCAGTCGGCTGGCGACGTGCCTACGGTGACCTGGACCCGCGCAACGTCCAGTCTTTCGCTGGCGGGCCAAACTTCGAAGTGCAGGGCGTCGCTCAAACGCGCGACACCGCCTTGACTGAAGTGGGCGCGAAACTGCGCTTGAACAGGCAGACCGATCTGGACCTGTCCTACCAGGGGCAGTTCGGCACCGACACGCGCTTCCATTCGGTTAATGCAGGCGTGACGGTTCGTTTCTGACCGTAGTTGTAGCGCTCGGCGCTATACACAAGTCTGTTCTCGATTCTGGCCGCAGGCCGTGGGAGCAAGCTTGATCGCCAAGGGTCCAGTACAGCACCGAAAACGGGGCGTCTGGACCCTTTTTTGTTGAGCAGGCTCATCACGGACTTCAGGGTCGAACTCACTCTCGAATGAAGATAGATCGCACTTCTCGTTCAGCTGCCTGAAGAACCTTGAACGCAGCGTAGCGCCTGCGATGCTGGTCTGCGAGCGCTCCCTGTACCGGTGTAAATACGCGGTCCAGGCTCGCCATGCGTTCCATGACATCAAGCAGACGCAGACCCGCTTCAGCAGCAACGGAAATTCGGGCACCACGTGCAGACCGTCGGCCAGGCTCAGCGCCGCGCCGCGCCGCGCTGCCGAGGGAGCCGCCCCAGCCCGCATGGGCGTCGATCAGTGCGGTGCTCAACGGCTCCTGGCGAAAACGACGGATCAAGGAGGCGACGGCGTAGCTCATCCAGTCTCTCTCTGACGAACACGGCTACAGCACCAATCTGCAGGCCCGTGGCCTGCGACAGTCTCGTTCCGGCCTGGTCGGGCTGATGCTGCCGCGATCCGCAGTTGGAGCTTAGTACCGTGGAGTCGCTGCTGGCCTACTCCATCGACGAGCTACTCATCGTCGACGCTACCGATCCGGACAGCATCCACAGCGCCTGCGCGCGTGCCGGCGTGCGGCATCTCAATCTCGACCTGCCGGGTACCCTCGCGCCATCGATCACCAGTGACAACTACCCCGGCGCCTTCGAGCTGACGCAGGCAATCCTCAGCGAACTGGCGCCCATCAGCGACCTGTCATCGACGGATCTCTGCCTGTTCGGCGGCTACTCCGACTATGCCAGCCGGAAACGGATCGGCGGATTTCTGGCCGCCAAGCGAGCGCATTTCGGCGAAGCTACCAGCGACGACGTCTTCAGCGAGGTGCCCTATGTTCAAAGCGGTCTCGACTGAAAATTTATCCTTGAACAAAAAAAGCGTCCCTGGGGACGCCTTTTCTGTTGAGCTCAATCTTCAAGTCGGGCTGATACCTGGCTCAAGCTTGCTCGTCTTGTTTGTCATCGTCGTCGTGCTTGAGTGCTGGCTTCATGCCTGGCTGAGGCGCGTGTTCAGCGTTGGGCGCGATTTCTTCGCCGTGGTTCTTTTTCTCTTGCTGAACTTTTTTGTCGTGGGCGACGTTACGTGGGTCGGTCATGGGAATTCCTTGATTGGGCAGAGGATTCAAGCACCCATCGACGTGATACGTTGGCTTTGAGCGCCGGGGCAAGATTTGGAGTCAGACTGGGCGGAGGCGTTCAGTGTATTTCGACCGGCGAGCACGCGACCACTCACGCTCATCTCTGATGAATGGAGGCAAGGACGACCGACCCCGGTCAACTAACGCTTTTGGCCGTTTGTTCAATACCGGAGTACTAACGCGAGGGCCAGTTGACCCGGTGTGCTGTCGGCGGAACACAAAACGTTCGCATTTATCCATCCTGCCAAGGTCAGATCCAGAGGATCCGTGCAAGCCCCTTCCCAATCCGTTCGGGTTCCATGCCTAAAGGACAATGTCATGGCGTCAATCGATAGCAAGGCCACCATCAACTACACCGTGCGAACAGGCCCGGGGACAGTGCAGGTCGACCCTTCCACGGGTAGCGATTCAAACTGGAGCATCATCCTTCAGCCTGACGGCAAAATCCTTGTCGGTGGCGAAAGCTTCCAGACTGCCATTGGCTATCCTGGCTCGCCGGGCGATGAAAGCTATGGTACGCGCGGCAGCTACACGGCGGTGCGCCTCAACGCTGACGGCAGCCTGGACAACAGCTTCGGCCAAGAGGGAATTGCCCTCGTGCCCGGCAACCTGGACCCGGAAGATTATGCTTACTACGTAATGGCGGTGCAGGCCGACGGTAAAGTGCTATCAGCACAGCCAGGGCTTGGCGGTTTGAAGGTAGAACGTTTCAACGTGGATGGCACTCTGGACACCACATTCGGCAATGGCGGTGCCGCGGGTGTTGCCGCTGACCGAAAACTGACCCAGTAGAGGCTGTTCTGCCGACTGAAAACTGACCCAGGTGCTCAACTGCTTCTGCTCACTTTTTGAGCAGGAGAACACAGGGTGATCAGCATGGAAATGTTGGGAAAAATCCGGCGGATGTACTTCCGCGACAAGCTCTCGCTGCATCAGATAGCCAAGCGTACCGGGCTGTCGAGAAACACCATCCGAAAATGGGTCAGAGCGCCCGAAGCCAATCAACCAGCGTACCAACGGTGCGCATCCTTCAATAAGCTCAACCCTTTTCACGAGACCTTAGAGCAGGCGCTCAAGGCTGATTCGTTCCGGCCAAAACACAACCGTAGGAGCGCCAAGGCACTTTTTGAGCAGATCAAGGCCGAGGGTTATGACGGCGGTTACAGCCAGCTCACGGCGTTTGTCCGCTCTTGGCGGTGCGAGCAAGGCAAGTCTGTACGCGCTTTTGTACCGCTGACTTTTGCCCTCGGTGAGGCCTTTCAGTTTGACTGGAGCGAAGAAGGCCTGCTGATCGGTGGCCTGTTTCGACGTATCCAGGTCTCCCATATGAAGCTGTGCGCAAGTCGCGCGTTCTGGTTGGTTGCGTACCCCAGTCAAGGCCACGAGATGCTGTTTGATGCCCATACACGTTCGTTTGGAGCGTTGGGTGGCGTGCCACGTCGCGGCATCTACGACAACATGAAAACGGCTGTCGACAAGGTTAACAAAGGCAAAGGCCGCACGGTCAATGCCCGGTTTTCCGTGATGTGCGCGCACTATCTGTTCGATCCGGACTTCTGCAACGTGGCCTCTGGCTGGGAGAAAGGCATCGTCGAAAAGAACGTGCAAGACAGCCGGAGGCGAATCTGGCTCGATGCTCAAAATTGCATGTTCCATACCTTCGAGGAGCTGAACGTCTGGCTCGGCCAACGCTGTCGTACGCTCTGGGCTGAACTTGTACATCCGCAGTACAACGGTTTGACGGTGGCAGAAGTCCTGGAGCTGGAGCAGGCTGAAATGATGCCGATGCCGACGGCCTTTGATGGCTACGTGGAACGCACCGTCCGTGTCTCTAGCACCTGCCTGATCAGCGTGGCGCGCAATCGTTATTCGGTGCCTTGCGAGCGTGTGGGTCAATGGGTCAGCAGCCGTTTGTACCCTTCGCGAATCGTGGTCATTGCCGACGAAACGGTGATCGCCAGTCACGAGCGCCTCTTTGATCGAGATCAGATCGGTTTTGACTGGCAGCACTACATCCCACTCATCGAACGCAAGCCTGGTGCACTGCGCAATGGCGCTCCATTTGCTGATCTGCCAAAACCGTTACAGCTTCTTAAACGCGGACTGAGGCGTCACACCAACGGTGATCGAATCATGATGCAGGTACTGGCTGCTGTGCCCATCGCCGGTCTCGAACCAGTGCTGGTGGCGGTGGAGCTGGTACTTGAATCGGGAAGTCTGAGCGCCGATCACATCCTCAATGTCGTTGCCCGCCTGACCTCCACCGCACCACCTCCCTGTGTAGAAACCAGCCTGCAACTCAAAGTGGCGCCGGTTGCCAATACAGCACGCTACGACCGGCTCCGTACGACCGATGAGGAGAATCGCAATGCGTGACCTAATGACTGAACTCAAAGAACTGCGCCTGCACGGCATGGCCAGTGCTTGGGAAGAACTGGTCTCTCAAGGAACAGCGTCGACGGCTTCATCGAAATGGCTGCTGGAACATCTGCTTCAGCAGGAACATGCGGATCGCGCGGTGCGCTCGGTGAATCATCAGATGAACATGGCAAAACTCCCCATGCACCGTGACTTAGCTGGCTTTGACTTCAGCGCTTCCAGCGCTGATGCCCGGCTGGTCAGCGATCTATCCAGCTTGGCGTTCACTGAAACCGCGCAGAATGTCGTGTTCATCGGCGGCCCTGGCACCGGGAAAACACACCTGGCCAGTGCCTTGGCTGTATCCGGAATCACGGCCTACAACAAACGCGTGCGCTTCTTTTCCACGGTGGATCTGGTGAATCTGCTGGAGCGTGAGAAGTACGATGGCAAGGCAGGGCGAATCGCCCAGGCACTGCTGCGCACAGACCTGGTGATACTGGATGAACTCGGATATTTGCCCTTCAGCCAAAGCGGTGGCGCCCTGTTATTTCACCTGCTGTCCAAACTGTACGAACACACCAGCGTGGTCATCACCACCAACCTGAGCTTCTCGGAATGGTCGAGTGTGTTTGGCGACGCCAAGATGACCACCGCGTTGCTGGATCGGCTGACACACCACTGCCACATCGTCGAAACGGGCAACGAGTCCTACCGCCTACAACACAGCACATTGGCTGCCCAGACAAAGATCAAAACACGCGAACGAAAGCGAAAGGACGGAAATGATATCGAGGACGATGAGCCATTTTGATCCGCACCATAAATGCCCTGCTGCATGCGGTGGGGCTTGATGCGTCTTCAATCGGAACACTGCTGCTAAGCTTATCCACAATTGCTGGGGCAAAAATCAGCAATCCGTCCTGGGTCAATTTTCAATCGGCAGGGTGGGTCAGTTTTCAATCAGCGCCAACACCTGTCGGTCGCCTACATCTCGCTGATCAACACCGTGAACAACATTGCAGAACGGGACCAATTCAAGGGGCGTCCGATCGTCAACTTCACTGACGAGGGTCACATCATTACGAAAAACCCCCTTCTCTCGCCCTACGTCATCAAGATCACCAAGATGTGGCGAAAACTCGGTGCCTGGTTCTGGCTTGCCACTCAGAACATCGACGACCTTCCGTCAGCAGCAGCACCGATGCTTAACATGATCGAGTGGTGGATCTGCCTGAACATGCCACCGGATGAAGTGGAGAAAATCACCACGTTCCGTAAGCTGACGCCCGCGCAAAAGTCACTGATGCTGTCAGCCCGTAAAGAAAGCGGAAAATATACTGAAGGGGTTGTGCTTTCCAAATCTATGGAGGTTTTGTTTCGAGCCGTGCCCCCAAGCCTGCTCCTGGCATTGGCCATGACTGAGCCGGAGGAAAAAAAACAGCGGTACGATCTAATGCAGTCGTTAGGGGTAGACGAGCTGGGAGCCGCAATGGCGATCGCACACGACCTCGACCGCATTCGCGGGATTGAACCGACAACCATTACATTCCCCTCTTCACCCTTGGAGAACCTGGCATGAGAGCCATGGATGCCCTGACTCAAAATCTGATCGACAGCCTGACTCAACTGCTCAAAAACCCACAGGAAGATGCTCTGCTGGCCTTGAAAATTTGCGCACCGGTCCTAATCGAACACCTGGAAGTCGTGAAACATGTAGCGGTTGATCGTCGAGAGATCCAGTCCCAACTGCACAAAGCGCTGGACCAGTGGCTTGAGCATCACCCACAGCCTGAAAGCGCGCAGAAGGCTCTTCTGACGTTGCTGGATCAGGAGTTGCTGGCCAAACAATTTCTCGATAAAGAGGCCTCCGCATGAAGCGCCCCACACATCGCCAGATGCTGTACGGCATCGGTGCGGTCGCCTTGGCAATCCTGGCTTTTCTGCTGACAGAACTGAGGCAGAACACGCTTGGAGTCACAGGTGGCACCCAGGCGTCAGCAGAGAGTCAACAGAGGCCAAGTGGCGGATGGATTTACGGCAGCCGTGGTGCCCGTTTCACCATTGTCGAATATGCAGATCTGGAATGCCCGTACTGCAAGGATTACTTCCCACAGCTCAAAGCATGGGTTGATCAGCATCCAGACGTGAATCTTCAGTGGCACCATTTGCCCCTGCCGATGCATGAGCCTGCAGCCAGCTATGAAGCTCGCTGGGCTGAGTGCGCAGGGATCGAGCGAGGCAATGACGTGTTCTGGCTCGCCGTCGAGCTCATTTATCAACGTACTCGGTCAAACGGTGCTGGAACTGATGGCAACCCGCAGATCCCGGGGCTTGAGGATCGCCAGCACTTCATCGATAACTGCGCGTCGAGCAACCCGACTGCCCGACAGGCTGTTGTTAGCCAGGCACACAAGGCCAGCCTAGGCGGCATCACCGCCACACCGACGTTGGTCATCAAGGACAAGCACTCCGGGCGCTCGATCAAACTGCAGGGAGCACCTGACGGTAACGTGCTGCTTTCCGCAATCGACTGGCTGGCCGAGAATCCTTAACCTGCTGAACCTTGAAGTCGGCAAGGTCCAGGAACTTCGTTGGCATTAATAACGTTTCTTTCTGATCAGTCCATAAAGCGTAACAAAAAGCTCTTTAAAGAGATTATACGTTGGCAGGAGCATGCTCTTCAGACCATCAGTCGAAACCTTCACCGCAAACATCAGAAAGGCGCCACACCCCACGAACGCAACGTAAAAGAGGAAGACGACATTAACTACCATGTTAGCAGCATCATCAACTGATACCTGGTCGCTGCCCCAACTTTGACAGTCCTTAATTTCTTTAGGGCTCGTACCTTGGAAATCTGGCGCGTCAAGGCATTTTTTGAAGCTCAAATATCCATCTGCTGAGTCTTTGTGCTTCTGCCCTTCAGTCCAGCCATACACCGCAAGGGGGATAGTTTTGATGCCATGGTTGTTATCCGGCACAAAGCTGTAAATCGTTGCGGCGAGTACCAAGCAGATGATTGGATAAGTAACAAGCAGAGAGACAATAAAAGTTAAAAACTTGTCTAAAATTTGAACTTTAATCATTTTAAGTATCCACATTTCGCAGTATTTGAAGGTTCACTACCGTTCGAGCCTAATGAGCCTAATGAGCCTAATGAGCCTAATGAGCCTAATGAGCCTAATGAGCCTAATGAGCCTAATAGCACATGGCAGAGCTTGGGCGGTACAGCGAAATTTCTACTTAGGCACAAGCTATTTCAGCTTGGCCAGCTTTCATCTTAAATATCCCGTCTTTCAAAGGCATCCAGAAGGTTTTGAATGAGCGCGGCCTGTAGGTCGTGGTATCGAAGATTCCCGAGGGACCGAACATCGGCGGCTTACTTTCGTTTTTCATGATGACTCACTCCTATTGCTACGACTTCACCACCAGGGTGAAGTCAGACCATTGCTCGATGCGCAAGGCGCGCATGTCGCAGACTAATCAGTGCGCCTCAGTGTCGTCAAACAGATGCGCCAAGCGGTACTCAGTCTTTTCACATGTCTCCACCATGGCGACATCAATCAACTATGGTGGCAAGACCTCGACCTACTCAGCTCTGAAGATGCTCTGATGTTGCATTCTACACAGTCAAGAACGGCCCAGACACGCTAAATAGGCATCTCTGCCTATCAGGTCAGAGTCTTTTCACGTAGCCATTCAAATATCTCGAGTCCAAAGATTGGCATCATCAGAACCACTCCAAATAGAAGAGCAAACATACCGGCCTCGGTGTACGCCAGATCTGCTGTGCACTGCCCTGCCGCCTCAAGACCTATTGAAATTAAAACCGCAAATATTTGAGCCAATGCTAATTTCATACGACGTTCCCAGTGCCTTTTCGGTGCAAAAGAGGTGTTTTTCTACTGACCCGGCGCCGGCGACGGTATTCCGCTTTGAACTCTACCGATGTCAACCGCTGAACCTACACTAAACAACTCTGCAAACCATGTTGCCCAACAACGCAGGACTGTTTGCACAGCGCTTTCCATCGAACCGCCGCAGGATGCGTGTTCGGGGTTGGGGAGCAATAGTCGGTTAAGGCCAATAGACACTGACCTACTCATCGTCGCGAAGCACCCAGCCCGCTTTTGAAAAAGCCCACCGGCTCAGGACGATGCCATCAAGGGGGCCATACGGGCGGTTGTCCGGCTCGTTGTTTGAGATGTTCACCCTTCTAGCATTTGTGATCAAGGGTTCCTGTGTGCCCTCCACGGGAAACAATTGGACTGAATCATCTGACTGTCGCTGAATTCGATCCGAACCAGGATAGGATAGTCATACCCATCGCCTTTGGCCTTAAGCGGCACGGTAAACGCTATGAACCCCATGACAGGGGTAGAAATCGCGTTCATAGAATGTCCCTTAGCACTTTGGCTGTGCAGCGGCCCATTGGATATAAGCACTTTCGATCAACCACGTTGCATCAGCTGCTGTGGTTACAGGATTGAGCGCTATTTGAGCAAGATTTTTTTCTATCCACGTCAACAGTGCGGTACGTCCTGCTGGACAAGGCATCAGATCGCTCTCCAAATGGTCGGCAAGCTCTGAGATAGCCACATCGCGCTCGACACTTTTTGTAGTCATCGCAATTTTCCCGGATCACTTCGCTGCGGCGACTTTACTGGGCCACTTGGCGCTGGTGCATCCCCTTGGCCTCCAGCGCCCGCATCGATTCGACCGAGTACAACGACTCGGGGACCAGTAGCAGGCGTTTTATGCCTATGGCCTCGCCAGTTTCCTGGCAAAAACCGTAGTCACCCAGAGCGAGAATTTCCAGGGCCTTAAGCACATGGCTCAACGTCTGTCTGTCCCTTTCTATCATGTCTATCATGCTTGCTGCCACCGCTCTGTTTTCCTCATCGGAAGCGAAGTCGGCTTCGTCCGGGTGACGCTGATTTCGCAACTGGCCTGACCGCTGAGCAAGCGATCACGAAGCTCTGCGGCTTTGACCTCCAACCTATCTTTGAAAAAGACCAGCTGGTCTACGCTCATGTACTCGTCCTCTGCTTGATTCAGCAGTTGCTCGACACTCATCAATGCCATCTTGTGCTCCTGGTCTGGTTGGTCATCCAAACTTCCTACTGAGTGACCAACGAACGCCACCGCCGCTTATGAGTAATAACAGGGCCAGGCTTGTGATCGGTCACTTCGTTCCCAACGGTTCTGCGCTGCGCCTCGACGACATCTGGGGCTTCAATCTGGATACGTACATCCCCACTATCCTCTGAAACGCTTAGGACTTGGATCTGAATTCCATCGCCAATTATAATATTTTCACCTTCGCGGCGAGTCAGAAGGAGCATACGATTTTCCTCTTTACCTAGAAAACTGGATCAGCGCTCTGCCTCTGGCATACACCAACGCTGTATCGAGCAACCAAAGGACAGCCACCACCGCTGCCAGGATGTTCAAGTCAGACGATAGACCTCGCCCAACTGACGAACAAAATCATGGCAGCTGTACCAAGGCACCGACCTGACAAAGGGTGCCGGTCGATACGCTGGGCGTAAACCTAATACCAAAATGCATGAACGGGTCATCGCCCTCAACAGCGGTGGATGTAGCATTCCGATTAAAGCACGCAGCAAAACACGATGCAGCAACAGTGCGACTTTACGTTCGGTCGTTATCGCTGATAAGCAATGTCATTGGTACCCTCGAGCCTCAAATTTCATGTTTTTTTTGATCCAGATCAATAAAGACCCTCTGGACCTATTGCTGATGGAACCAAATCGCTGGCTACGCTAACCAAGGCCTGTGTTACGGAAAAATTGCGAAAAAGAGACGATTTGTAGATGGTGGGTTTACAGAAGACCGTAATCCAGTTACAGTGCTTTGTGATCCTCAATGGAATGCAATGACTTAACCTTAGCGGATCACTAACACTTTTTATTTAAGGAGAAGATCAATTAAAAGGGCTAATAATTGGAACGGCAATCTGGATGCCTACAGGATACTCCAAGAAACGCAAAACTTTACTGCGGTGCTTCCTCACTTTGTTACGACTTTCCCAGTTCAGACATGAAAACATGGCGCCACCGGAGCATCACAACCATCGCTACTTTATTACACAAGAGGAACGCCTTGGCCGAGATCTTGCTGCAAACAGGAATACGGGCCCCACCCACAGCACGTGCGTTCGGAAACGCCAGAGATAACAGTTCGCGAAAACTGAAACAAACAGGCTTATGCTTAAACGCTTCTGGATCTTCGGTGCGGAATTTGAATAGAAATCACCTTCCTCTCAGCGTCAACTACTCAGTTTTCAAACTCTATCAGCAATCACGGAAGAAGCACATGACCAATTTTTTTTACCTCGTAAACCCCAATGATATTCGGATTGATCGGAAGTCGAGTCCCCGTACTGCTACAGTGCGAGGTACGGGTGGCGAACCGGTACTGACAGTTCCCGCCAGCCTGCCTGACCAAGAAATAATGAATTTGGTAGACACGTTCAACCTTGTTTATGCGCAGGGATTTGAACTTAACAAACGGCAAGAAGGATAAGACGGCAAAGGTTCGCGTGTAGGAATTCAAAATCCTACACATCGAGATTGAGACGGCGGCTAGAAAAAACAGATGCTCCGTCACCGGCTCAGCCGGCAGACATGACGGAGTGACTACCAAGCAGTGGAGACAGAGGAGTAAGAGGGCCTGTTTCCTACAGGAAGTGCTGACCGTAAGGTTTGTCCCCGAATGCTGCGGGCTCCGCGTTGTCGACATAGCGTGATAGTGCAGGACTTGCATTGCTGATAGAAATTTCCGATGGAACCTCACGCTTAGTGATGACCACGCATAGCCCCGCGACATGAACAAATGGCCCAGCACACAGGATATGTAGATTATGCAAATCAGGAATGTCCACACTTCTTCATTGATAAGGCTGGCGCAGAATACCTCGACACCTCGCCAAGTTAGAAGCACCACATAGGCCACTTTCACTTCACAAGCACCGTATTGGAATCTTTACAGGAGAGTAAAAGCTATGCGTTCCAGGGTTATAACTCCATCGCTGGTAGTCATTATGCTTGCATGTGCATCAGCCGCGCCAGCTTGCTTCGCCACAGACATGACTCCCGGCGTGCAGAACGAGAGCACGTCAGAGGCGGATTTTCAGCAATGGCTGGCTACTTTCCGCAGCAATGCAACTACTAAGGGCATCGACACAGCCACACTCGATCTTGCCTTCCAAAACATCACTCTTGACCCGACTGTGCACCAGTTGGACATGGCGCAACCAGAGTTCACGACAGCCATCTGGGATTATTTGTCTGAGCGTCTGACTCCGAAGAATACCCAGCAAGGGCAGGAGCTTCTGCAAAAAGAGCCAGTTCTGAACGAGGTAGAGCGTCACTACGGTGTGAATGCGAAGATTATCGCGGCCATCTGGTGTATTGAGAGCGGCTACGGGAAGGATATTGGTAGTCGCGATGTGATTCGTTCCTTGGCCACGCTTGCTTACAAGGGCCGGCGGATGGATTACGGGGCTACACAGTTGATGGCCGCCCTTCATATCCTGCAAAACAAAGACATTGCTCGCGCGCAATTGATTGGCTCGTGGGCTGGCGCGATGGGGCAGACGCAATTCATCCCGACAACCTATCTTGACTATGCAGTTGATTTTAACCACGACAATCGGCGCGACGTTTGGAGTTCCCGTGCCGATGCGCTGGCCTCCACTGCCTCTTATTTAAAACGCAGTGCTTGGAACTCGCGCATCTCTTGGGGACAGGAGGTGCAGTTGCCCGAGAATTTCGATTACGCTCAGGCTGACATGTCGATCAAGAAACCCGTTGCAGAATGGCAACGGCTCGGGGTGATGGGAACGACGCACGCGATTCCGGGCGAGCTCGCACAGGAGCAAGCATCGGTCCTGCTGCCTGCTGGTTATCGCGGGCCAGCATTTATGGTCCTAAGTAATTTCCGTAGCATCCTGCGCTATAACAACTCCACTGCCTATGCGCTAACGATCGGGCTACTAGCCGACAGTTATGCTGGCGGGACAGGCGTGTCTCACCCGTGGCCGACTGATAATCCTCCCTTGGGCAGCATTGCGCAGGTAACCGATTTGCAGAAACTGCTGACTGCTAAGGGCTACTCCCTGGGTGCTGCTGACGGTGTGATAGGGGCGATGACCCGGGCGGCCATCCGGGCTTACCAGAAGGATCAGCATTTGCCACCCGACGGTTACGCTAGCACTGTACTACTGGAGAGTCTGCGCCGATAGGTGTACTCACTTCATAGGTTTAGCTCGCTATATTTTTTTTGGGGGGGGTCGCCGGGTTACACCCCCCAGAAAGAAAGCGAAAAAATTTGTATGATCGTGTGCAGCCCCAGAATAAGATCGCTTCGATATTTATAATTTACCTATTAAAATCATAGTGATACGAATAGCCGTCGGGCACTTCTATTTTTAGGAAGCGCTCTGGGCGCGGATCTGGATCTCTCAAGCCTGGTCTATCGAAAGAAAGGATGTTGACTTGAAAACTCGTGAATATTGTGTAGCGGCAGCGGCCGGTTTAATTGGAGGTAACGTTTCTAGCTTTGTCAAGTGGGGGACGGAAATCCCATTTCCGCCTCGCACACCAGATCGTCCAATCCCGCCTTTAGAGATGCTTGATTCGCTCGGTATCAACGCTAATCAGCTTACCTACGTGTACTCCGAGCACATGGTGAATTATGGCAGCGCCTTGATTCACCAAAGCTTTTCCATTTTTTTCGCCATCTTCTATTGCCTGACTGCCCTTAGATATCCGCGTGTTGCCGTATGGCAAGGTTTTGGCTTTGGCATGCTTGTCACCCTGGCTTTTCACGGGGTAATTTTACCGATGTTTAACTGGGCTCCTCCGCTCTGGGAGCTTCCTCCAGCGGAATGGGCATCTGAAACCTTTGGACACTTGCTATGGATATGGGTGATCGAAGTCATACGTCGCGATCTGCAGCAACGTTGGTCGCCCGGCCCTGGTTAGCTGTAACGGCCTGCAATCGAAATGGCCTCAACCTGCGACCATCGCGTTTTCCGACCGGGATTGATTGCTTGGCGGTAAAGGCGACGTTTCAAGCTGGGCCAGCTCTGTGACGCGCAGGCAAGCTGTGTGAGTGAGCCAAAGCAGCAGCACGCCCGCTCTGGCATGCGGCCCGTCATCGAAGCCACTCTTATGAGGTGTTTGATTTGACCACGTCGAAGATATGTTGCACGACGGATCTTGGCTGTAGTGGAACTCTCTATCAGGATTGGCGGAAATTCGCTGTCGTTCCAAAGAGAGTCAGCAGCAGGCCTCCGGGAAAGCCTACCACCAGTGTTTATGCGCCGTTATAAGAAAATGCTACCGCGCCTGCTGCTCAATGGCAGGCGCACGGCCCAGACAGGCGCCACCAAACCCCAACCGTCCCGATAACGGTTTCCTACTGACGGCTCTTCATCAATCGCGTTTCCTGTACCTGACACCACCTGCAGGTACTGCCACATGCTTCCCTCCAGAACCTATCGCTTCAGATCCAAACGTAGCCTTTTAGGCTTCCTGAGCCTGGTCATGGCCGCCCAGATCACCCTCGCACACGCGGAGACGTGGGTCATTACGGACCGTAACCATCCCGTTCAGACACCGGCACATGTCCGGCTGATTCTCCTGGACGAGCAAGAGCGGCTTGAGACCAAGCTTTCGGAAGGGCTACCAGCGAATCAGCAACAAGCCATCACCATCATGCAGCAGCGCCTCAAGAGCGCCGATGCACAGCGCTTGCAACGCGACCTGGCCTTAGCTCAACAAAACCTCGTAGACGCCTGGAGCATCGGGGTCACGAAGGTGCCTGCTGTGGTGGTCGACCGCACGTTTGTTGTGTATGGCGAAACCAATGTCCTGGCGGCGGAACATCGCATTGCCCAGTGGCGTACTGCAGCCCAACATCAAAACGACGCTGGTCAGGGAGATAGGCCGCAATGAACCTACGCAAGCCTTCGGCGTGGGCGACATTGGCGCTGTCGATCTCAACCTGGCCAGCCGCCGCCGCTACAGTGACATCGGCCACCCTCGCCGCCTCAACCCTGTCGCCCGACTGCCTGGAATACAAGGTGGTCGGAATCTGCTACTGGCTGCTTTGCACCCCGTTTGGCTGCAAGGTGAAGACATCGACCAAGGTTCGTCACTTCGTTCCAGACGCCGTGGTCTCAAGCTACTCGAATACCGGTGAAAACCCGTGGATGGAGGTCTCTTCGTTGAGCTCATCAACTTCATTCGCCCAGGATGGCGGCGACGGGACCACCAATCACAATAACGAAGATAGCCTGGCTAAATTCAAAAATGCTGACGTCATTGGCCACCCCGGGGGAGCGACGTTCAGCCGGTTTGCGAGTGCTTCTGGCTACGCCTGCCCAGGTGCTGCTACTCCATACATGCCTTACCTTTTGAGCACACTGGATACGGTTGCCTGGCGCCACGGCGTTCCTGAATCGGTGTACCCGGAGGCGCTCATCCCTGGCCGCAGAGAAGTGGGTGGCCTTTTGTCTGGAGACATGTGGGGAAGCGTCTACCCCCGGAGCGGCTTTATCCATCAAGCCGACGATTACAAGGCAGCGGCCGTGATGGCGCAGCGTGCAGGTGACGTGGTCACTCGCCGCGGTCAGGTTCACGTCTATCAACCCCTTCTGGCAAAGCCTCAGCCAGGCTACTGGCCTGCCGGAGAATTGATCGAGACCGATGCCACCACTGGCAAATGGCAAGAGCTCAAGCCGACCCTCAGTCAAAGCTGTGCGGTATTCCCGAACTCGCAGCCCCGTGTGCAGGCGACCGATGGCGCGTACGCCTGGGCGCTATGGCGACCCTACTCCTGCTGCAAGCGGGCAGGTCAAACCTTTCTTGGCAGTACGGACTTTCAATGATGATCAAGAGGACTTCAATTATGCGCCACGCTGCCATATTGACTATCGCAATCATGAGCGCCCTGACGGTACACAGCGCCCTTGCCGAGACGCCAGGGATCAGTGCCAGCTCGTCCGGCAGCGTCATCGGTGACGATGTCTTGTACAGCGTCGGTGGCGGCAACGCCGTGACCATGGGAAGCGCCGGGAACATGGACAGCATCAGCATTGGCGGTGGCTGGAACAGCAACCTGGTCTGCGGAAACATGAGCCTGAACAATACACTGGAGAATCAGTTGAACGGTGCCACTTCCGGCTTTCAGACGATCATGGGCTCGATGATCTCCAACGCCACCAGCGCAGTGGCCTCATTGCCAGGGCTGATTATCCAGCGCGCCAATCCAGCGCTTTACAACCTGCTCACCAACGGCATCCTGCAAGGCCGTCTTGATTTCGACCGCTCCAAAGGCACGTGCCGCGCCATAGCGGACAAGATGCTCGATGTCGCGGGCGGACAAATGGGCTGGGACAAGATCGCCGAAGGCCAGGCCATGAGTCAGGCAGTGAAAACCGGAAACACAGACGCGGTCTCAGCCGTTGCTCAGGTCGAAAAGCAAGGTGGGAATGACGGTATCACCTGGGTGGGTGGAAGCAAGGCCGGCGGATCGGGCCAGCAACCGATCAAGGTCGTAGGCGATGTCACTCGGGCAGGATACAACCTGCTGAACGGACGTAATGCCGCTGATACAGCGTCTATCAGCCCATCGAGCTGCAACAACGGCATGGTGTGCTCCACTTGGTCTTCGCCGCAGGAAGCAACCACATTCGCCAACCGTGTTCTGGGAGAGCAGCAACAGCGCACGTGTGAGGGTTGCACCAAAACCACCTCCACTGCTGGCGTTGGACTCACGCCCCTCATTCAAGAGTCCTACGACTCAAAACTCAAGGCGCTGCAGGAGCTCATTTCAGGCAACAAATCCCTCACGCAGGAGAACCTGTCGCAAGCCAGCAGTAGCTCTCTGCCTGTGACGCGTGGCGTGGTCGAGGCCCTTCGTTCCGAACACGACCAAGACATATTGGCCAAACGCCTTGCTTCAGAGCTCGCTTTATCAGATGTGCTGGGTAAAGCGTTGCTGCTTCAACGCACCCTGTTTACCGGGAGCAAGGAACCGAACATCGCCGCCAATGATGTGGCCCAGCAGGCGGTCAGTCAGTAGAACAACAACCTGCAACAGGAAATTGACAACCTGAAGACCGAGCTGGACATGCGGCGCAATCTGGCCAGCAACTCTCCGACAGCCATTCTGCAACGGGCTCAAATCAGGAGGGACGGTTCAAAAGGCATCTTCCAAGGCGACCCGACGCCTGATCGTCTTGACCAATTGCAAAGCCCCAAGAAGGAGGACTGACGATGACGTCAACCACAACAAAAACTGGACGATGGAGAAAAGCGGGTAAAGCTGCGCTGACTTTTCTATTGATGTCATTACTGATGGCGCTACTGGTCGTGACGTTTCTGACGTTCGTCGACAAGGTGTTTGGGGATCTGGAGCAATTCAGCGAATGGCAGAGGACGCACTACGGGTACATGCTGGCCTGGCGGCTGTTGGTCTACGCAACGCTGGCCTTCGGATGGTTCAAGATCAGGAAGCAACTGGCTCAACAGGCATCCTCCGATATTCCCGCAGGTCTAATGCGATGTGAGGTGATCGCCCTGCTGTTGATGGCATTGATGGAGCTACGGCGTGCCGGCCTACTCGAGGGAGTCAGTACACTATGATGTTACACACCAATGATTACCTGGAGTATTACCTCACGCTGGTGGGCTGGATCATCAACAGCGGCGTCTGGAACATGATTGAGGACAGCGGCTTGGTGGCCGCGCCGTTTGCCGCCATCATCATCAGCGAATGGCTCAAAGCACGTGCTGAGGGTGCCGACGAAGGTAACAAAGGCGTACTCTCGCTGGCTCGAGTGGAGAACCGCTTCTACACCGCGATTCTGGTCATCATTGTCTGCTGTATGCCTTTGGTGACGGTCAGCATCGACACGTTGCAGTTTGATCGGAGCCGCTCGGAACAGTGTCAGTACTCGGTCCCCAACCCTGCCGATACGGGTTGGAATACCTCATTCAGTACGTTGAATGGAAAAAGCGCCGTTGTTCCTGTGTGGTGGCTATTCGTGCATGCGATGTCAAAAGCCGCAACCGCAGCCTCCATCGCGGCGATCCCTTGTGGTGTAGACCTGCAACAAGTTCGAATGGATGTGAACAGGGCACGTATCAACGACCCACTACTGGCACAGGAAGTCGCCGACTTTACCAACGACTGCTACGCACTGGCACGGTCGCGACTATTCATGACTCAACCAACGCTCACCAAAGAGCAATTGAACGACGTCAACTGGATCGGCTCGCGGTTCTTCCTGCAGACGCCAGGCTATTATGATGATGGTTTCTCTGGATTTAGGTCACACACGCCTCGAACCAAATGGCCTTATGACGCAACTCGCGATGCAGGCCTGCCCCAAACCACCGGAGGCGGTGGCTTCCCTACCTGCACGCAGTGGTGGTCGGACGCAAACATCGGCCTGAGAGCCAGGCTGCTGGAACAAGTTAGCCCAGATCTGTTGAGCAAACTTGCTCAATGGGCAAAATTTATGACTCAGACCGAGGTGAATGATTCAGTCATACGCGATCTCGTTTCTCCGCGGAAGCAGCAACTGACCCAAGGACAGGTGTACGCCGACTACGGTGGCCAAGTGGGTGGCTCAGTGGCGAACGATGTGACGCGCTTGACTGCTACCGTCGGTCAGGCTGCTGGGGCTCTCATGATGTACCCCGCCATGGACAGCGTCCGGCAGGCTGCACCAATGGCAATGGCCTTCCTAAAGATGGCCCTGATCATCTGCATCCCGTTTGTGCTAGTCGTAGGAATGTTTGATCTGAAGGTCGTTATGACGATCACTTTTGCTGCGTTCGCATTGATCTTTGTCGACTTCTGGTTCCAACTGGCACGCTGGGTCGACAGCACGATTTTAGATGCACTTTACGGTAACGGGATAGGAAGCAATGTTCCCCACTCCAATTTTGACCCCGTGTTTGGAGCCAGCAATGCTCAAGGAGACTTGCTGCTAGACTTCGTAATTGGCGCGATGTTCATTGTGCTACCAAGTTTCTGGGTGCTCGCCTTGGGATGGGGCGGCGCAACGATTGGCGGTTTAATGCAAGGATTGACTGACGGTACGAGAGATGCCAAATCAGCGGGAGGAGGCGGCGCAAATATAATCATGTCAGAGGTAAAAGGAAACATGAAAAAATAGGCTATACGCTGCAGGTGCCGAGACAAATGCATCTCGGCACCCACAAACCAATACCCTTACGACTGTTTCAAACCATTTTGGTAATAGCCATAGCCTTGATTACCAGTCATCCACCCTGAATCACCACCAATGTGTTCATCTTCCAAAGCGTCACCGAAGATATCCAGTTGCGGTGTGTATAGACCATTTTCAACAGAAGGACTATTCACGATACCGAGCCCAATAGCCAAAAGGACAGTGAAGGACAGTACGTACAACAGCCCCCAAGCGGCGAAGAATGCACACGTGCCGATCACTGCCACACGGGCAGCCCACTTAACTGGTGTCACGATCAGGCCAGGCACGCCAGCTCGGCTGAGCAACAACCAGAACGCGCGCTCAACATTGAGTATTCGACGCAGACCACGACCGAGCACGTGACCAAAACGCGCTGCACCGCTTAAATCCGTATTGGCATCTGGGGTCATGTGTCACCTCGCCGGTCGATTAGAGCATGTCGTATTGATATCAATTGATAACCCATTAGTGGGTATCTTCAGCTCAATCCCCCTTGAAAATCAAGCCCTCGACGAGCAGTTGCGCAACAGATACCGACCGTTGAGAGGCCCGAGTCGACAGTGCTTCGACTGAAAAGCTGTCCCAGCCATCGTGCGCTTCACCTGGAGACATGAAGCGCTGCCATGGGCCTTTCACTGGATTTCAATCTTTGCCTGCCCCGGATTGTCGGCACCAAAGGGGAAAATGGGCTGAAGCAAAAGGGCAAAGCGAAGGGTTTGAATGGAATGGGGAATAAGGGTAAGTGCCTTACCTGAAAAGGCCGGCGATTCCGCCGGAAATGGACGCCGAAAGGGTTCGAAAGGCGGTCCTCCATGAAAATTGGATTTACAAAAAAACTAACCTAAACAAGCAGTTGGAGACTACACTTTCTTCGGCAAGCATGGCAACATCGGTTCGCTGACACTGTTTGGATCCCAACCATTCAGGTGGCGGCTCATGTAATAACCTTTCCAGGATGGATATGGGTTTCGACTTGTCACGCTGAGCCCTTTAGAGCAAAAGGCCCACCATGACTTCATCATGGGTGCCTCAATGCTTAGTTTCTTTCAGCGAAGAAAAACATCGCCAACCACGCCCTCTAATGCTGCTGCAGGGTTTATCAAACCCGAGTCTTCCGACACGTTACTGTCTACTCCCCGACGGCGTCAGCTCATTGAAAACATATGGCAGAGAACGTCCCTGCCCCGCGCGCAGTTCGATACGCTATACGTGCAGGCATTCAAGAGCTACGCAGCCTTGGTGCAGCATCTCCCTGCCTCGGAGAATCATCACCATGCCTATCATGGTGGCATGCTGGATCACGGTCTTGAAATCGTCGCCTACGCACTGAAGATTCGGCAAATGTATCTGCTGCCAATCGGAGCTCCGCCCGAGTCACAGGCTGCCCAGTCCGAAGCGTGGTCTGCCGCATCGGCTTATGGTGCGCTCGTCCATGACCTGGGCAAGATTGCTGTAGACGTCAAGGTGGAACTGGCAGACGGCACGACTTGGCATCCATGGCATGGGCCACTGGATCAGCCATACCGATTCAAGTACGTGAAAGGTCGGGACTACCGGTTGCATGGAGCTGCTTCGTCGCTGATCTACGCGAATGTCATTCCGGCGAAGGCACTGGACTGGCTCAGCGGGTTTCCCGAGCTCTGGACCCAACTGGTGTTCGCGTTCGCAGGGCAATATGAGCATGCCGACATCCTGGGAGAAATTGTCTCACAGGCGGATCAGGCATCGGTGGCGCAAGAGCTCGGCGGCAATCCGGGTCGGGCAATGTCAGCGCCTAAACAATCCATTCAGCGGCAGCTGGCCGAAGGCTTGAGGATGCTCATCTCTGAGAAATTCAAGCTGAACCAGCCCGATGGTCCTTCAGACGGCTGGCTGACGCAGGACGGCTTGTGGCTTGTCAGCAAGCCTGCGGTAGACCAGCTCAGGGCTCATCTGCTGTCACAGGGCATTGAGCACATTCCGACGTCCAATGCCCCCATGTTCAATCTGCTCCAGGATCAGGCAATCATTCAGCCTAATGGAGAGGGAAAAGCCATTTGGAAGGCCAGCATCGACAATGGTCGAGGCTGGAAGAACACGCTCACGGTACTGAAAATCGCGCCGGCATTGATCTGGCCGAACGCTACCGAAAGACCAGAGGCGTATACCGGCACCCTTACGGTGGAAGCCGCAGGACCGGTGGAAGAAGTCGAGCAAGCGCTTGTGGGAGCCGCCGAACCACTATCGGTAGATAACAACAAGAAGATAACTGCCGCGGTCAATCAGACGGCGCAGCAATCCTCGCAGAAACAAGCACCGGCACCAGTAAAAGATTTTGATGCGCTGGATGAGCTACTCGATCTATTTCCCGATCCAGTACCTGCTGCTCCAACTGCACCAGTGCAAAGTAGCCCGGAGAGCACTGACGACGACCAGATCCCCTTTTCTCTTCCAACCAAACCACCTGCACGGCTCAGTCAGCCCAAGCAGGCTGAGGCTGACATCCCCGTTTTTGAGACAACTCCAGCAACAGACACTGCCAAGAACTCGACTGACTCGGCCCCGAATCATGGCACCAACTTCCTCACCTGGCTGAAGGGCGGTGTGATCTCTCACCGGATCATCATCAATGACGCCAAAGCGCGTGTACATACCGTGGACAGCACGGCGTTTCTGGTCAGTCCGGATATCTTCAAACGTTACGCGCTTGAGCATCCGGCGATTGAGCACGAGGCGAAAGAGCGCGATCTCGAAGCCTGGCAATTGGTCCAGCGATCTTTTGAGAAGCTGAAAAAACATCGGAAGACGCCCGCAGGCCTGAACATCTGGACATGCCTGGTCAAAGGACCGCGCAAAAGCAAGCAACTGCGGGGCTACCTGCTCACTGAGCCCACCGACGTTTTCAGCGAAGTGCCCTATGACAACCCGGTCATCAGCTTGGCGGACTTGGCAGATAAGGAAGCATCTGAATGAACACAATGACACTGCCTGAGCTGACCCAGGAATACATTCTCACCCATGATTTACGGCCGGACACGGTCAAGATCTACTGGGCTGCCACAAAGTCCTATGTCAGATTCTTCGGTGACCGTCTGGCAAGCGAGACGACGCACCGGGACATGCTCGACTGGCGCAGATCCGAACTGGAGAGAATCTCAAAGCGCAGTTGGAATACGTACTCCAGCCATTTGCGCACCATCTACGGCTACGCAATCGAACACGGTCTGGTAGACATGGTTGCTAACCCATTTAAAAACACGAGTGTGGTGCCACCCAAGCGCCCAAAAAAGACAGTTGCTAACGACGCTAGCGTCCGCGCTCGTAACTGGCTCAAGGTGTTGGCAGCAGAAGAACGTGCCACTGGAAAACGGACAGAAATTACTCCGGCCTGGTTCTGGCTCACCGTGTTCGAAACCTTCTACTACACGGGGCTAAGGCTCAACGCGCTGCTGTGCCTGCGTTATGCGGATGTGTACCTGGGCGACCGGCTGATCCGAGTCAGAGGTGAAACAGAGAAAACTCACCGTGAGTTCCTGATTCCGATCCCGGATGGGCTCATGGCACAGTTGGAAACCATCATGAACGCTGCTAAAGCAGTGGGTTTTCAGCCCGAAGAGCAACTGTTCAACGTAAACAGATTTTCTGGTCACTACCGTCGTCAAGAGATGAACTCTAATCAGGTGGAGGCTATGTACAAAAAGCTCACCGCGATGACCGGGGTACGCATGACTCCTCACCGGTTTCGTCACACGATCGCCAGCGAGCTGATGACGCTGCCAGAGCGCAATATCTATTTGACCAAGAAACTGCTGAACCACTCGAATATCGCAACGACGATGGATTACATAGAGCCTGACTACGAGATGATGCGAGCGGTGATGAATGAGCGAGGCAAGCGACCGGCCAAGATCAGCTACCTGGCAAAAGCAGATGCGGCGCAGCGAGCTGAAAAACATTACTCTGTAGCTGCTCCAGTGAGGGACTTGACTTCGGGATCGTCGATACACGAAAGGACAGCAGTTGCCGACAGAGCATCGGGGCACGTCTTGGGCAAAACGCCCGCCCAGACCGTGCAGTTAAAGCGCAAAAAACAAAGTGCCCCTTTGAATTCGCACTCGGGTACGACAATACAGGCTGCACCAGATATCACGTCAGGAAGTCACGAGTACATACCGTCCCCCTTGAATGAAGGCGACCCTGCTGTTAGGCAACTACCGTTAGGCTGCTCCAGCCCGGAAGATCTGTTGAGAAGCTTGGGCGAACTTACCAAGTGGGTACAACACAACATTGCCGGCGGAGGAACTGGTACTGAACCAGTGATTGAGGACAGACCTGTACCAAGCCAGGATGCTCGGCATCTACGCCCTGAAATGCTGGAAATGACCGGAAGGATAGGCAGGTCATGGTGATCCAGCTGCCATAGAGACAGTTGTAAAAATACTCAATCTGCCATTATCAGCAGATGCTTCGCACTGCAGATTATTTAGTTATGAGGCCTAATGACTGCCTCAGGCGGGCCTACGCCAGCACAGCACAGCACAGCAATTTTTTCCAAAAAAAATGCCCCGATCACAAGCTTTCGCTTGGAACGGGGCGCTCTAATTTGACATCACCAGATGCTGGCGCTATCTTTCGCTCCAGACGGCTGCTTGCCTGGTTAAACGCACCAAGACGCTTGTCCGCTTTTTTGCAATGACCGACTACCTAAAAATCTAAAGATCGAGCTCTGTAGCAACAGTATTTGGTCGGGGTAAGGGGATTCGAACTCCTGACATCCTGCTCCCAAAGCAGGCGCGCTACCGGACTGCGCTATACCCCGGTAAATCAAGGCACCTCAACCAGCTGCCTGCGACCTGATACGAGTGGCATCAGATCCATCAGATCTTTAAGATTCGGCTCCAAGGTGAACCTTGGAACCAAAAATGGTGGGTCGTGTGGGATTCGAACCTACGACCAATTGGTTAAAAGCCAACTGCTCTACCAACTGAGCTAACGACCCAAATATGGTCGGGGTAAGGGGATTCGAACTCCTGACATCCTGCTCCCAAAGCAGGCGCGCTACCGGACTGCGCTATACCCCGACTGAAACTTCATTGAACCTTGCGAAATCTGGCTCCACGACCTGGACTCGAACCAGGGACCCAGTGATTAACAGTCACTTGCTCTACCAACTGAGCTATCGCGGAACTATCGATTTCAGATTCAACTTTACAACCTGTTGCCTTGAAACCAGCGTGCTGTTAACTCGTTGATTTCAATCTCATCGACCTTTGCGCTTCGTTTGTATCGTTGCGTTCACGTCTCTGAGGCGCGCTATTCTACAATTTTAAAAACACCTGTCAACCCTATAAATTGCTTTTTAAGACAATGATTTGCGATTTTTTCCCAGAGCCCCTTTCAGGCCCGATTTTACTGCTGGCAGCATCCTCAGAAAAAAGGCCCTCGGCGAGAGGGCCCTCTATATAGAGCTGGCGAGCGCTATCAGGCAAACACGATCTCGTCGTCGACGACCTTGCCAGTGATGGTGCTGCCGGGCATGAAGCTGCCCGAGAGGATCATCTGAGCCAGCGGGTTCTCGATCCAGCGCTGGATCGCCCGCTTCAGCGGCCGTGCTCCATAGACCGGGTCGTAACCGACGGCAATCAGCTTGTCCAGCGCCTCGGGGCTCAGGGTCAGCGCCAGCTCGCGCTCGGCCAGACGCTTGCGTAGGCGGCCCAGCTGGATATCAGTGATACCGGCGATCTGGTCACGCGCCAGCGGTTCGAAGATCACCACTTCGTCAATCCGGTTCACAAATTCCGGACGGAAGTGCGTACCCACCGCATCCATCACCGCAGCACGTTGCGCCTCACGATCACCGACCAGTTCCTGGATCTGGGCCGAGCCCAGGTTGGAGGTCATGACGATCACGGTATTGCGGAAGTCCACCGTCCGCCCGTGGCTGTCAGTCAGGCGCCCGTCTTCAAGCACCTGCAACAGGATGTTGAACACGTCGGAATGTGCCTTCTCGACCTCATCGAGCAGGATCAGCGAGTACGGCTTGCGACGCACAGCTTCGGTCAGGTAGCCGCCCTCTTCGTAACCGACATAGCCCGGTGGTGCGCCGATCAGACGAGCCACGGAATGTTTCTCCATGAACTCGGACATATCGATACGCACCATCGCCTCTTCGGTATCGAACAGGAATTCGGCAAGCGCCTTGCAGAGTTCGGTCTTACCCACACCGGTCGGACCGAGGAACATGAACGAACCGCTTGGACGATTCGGGTCGGAAAGCCCTGCACGCGAACGACGTACGGCATTGGAGACCGCGACCACCGCTTCTTCCTGACCGATTACCCGGTTGTGCAGCAGGGTTTCCATGCGCAACAGCTTCTCGCGCTCGCCTTCCAGCATTTTCGACACGGGAATACCGGTCCACTTTGACACGACTTCGGCAATTTCTTCCTCGGTCACTTTGCTGCGCAGCAATTGGTTCTCGGGTTTGCCGTGCTGATCGACCATTTGCAGGCTGCGTTCCAGGTCCGGAATGATCCCGTACTGCAACTCGGCCATGCGGTTCAGGTCGCCACGACGACGCGCCGCTTCCAGTTCCTGACGGGACTGCTCTATTTTCTGCTGGATCTGTGCAGAACCCGTTACTTCAGCTTTTTCCGAGGTCCAGATTTCTTCGAGGTCGGCATATTCCTTCTCAAGGCGCACCACTTCTTCCTGGAGTTTTTCCAGACGCTTGATAGCCGCTTCATCCTTTTCCTTCTTGAGCGCCTGAGCTTCCACTTTCAGCTGGATCAGGCGACGCTCAAGACGATCAAGCACTTCAGGCTTGGAATCGATCTCCATACGAATGCGGCTGGCGGCTTCGTCGATCAGGTCGATGGCCTTGTCGGGCAACTGGCGATCGGTGATATAGCGATGGCTCAGCTTGGCCGCGGCGATGATCGCACCGTCAGTAATGGCGACCTTATGGTGCACTTCATAGCGCTCTTTCAGGCCGCGCAGGATTGCGATGGTGTCTTCTTCACTTGGCTCGTCCACCAGCACTTTCTGGAAGCGACGCTCAAGTGCAGCGTCCTTCTCTATATATTGGCGGTACTCGTTGAGCGTGGTGGCACCGACACAATGCAGCTCGCCGCGAGCCAACGCAGGCTTGAGCATATTGCCAGCGTCCATCGAGCCTTCGCCTTTGCCGGCGCCGACCATGGTGTGCAGTTCGTCGATGAACAGGATGATCTGGCCTTCCTGCTTGGACAGTTCGTTGAGCAGCGATTTCAGGCGCTCTTCGAACTCACCACGGTACTTGGCACCGGCAATCAATGCGCCCATGTCCAGCGACAGCAAGCGTTTGCCGCGCAGGCCATCCGGCACTTCGCCGTTGATGATGCGTTGCGCCAGGCCTTCGGCGATAGCGGTTTTACCCACGCCAGGCTCACCGATCAGCACCGGGTTATTCTTGGTACGGCGTTGCAGGACCTGAATGGTGCGACGAATCTCGTCATCACGACCGATCACCGGGTCGAGCTTGCCCTCTTCGGCGCGCTTGGTCAGGTCGACGGTGTACTTGTCCAGCGCCTGACGCGACTCTTCGACGTTAGGGTCATTCACGGCACCTTCGCCGCGCAGGTTGTTGATGGCGTTTTCCAGGGCTTTCTTGCTGACGCCCTGCCCCAGCAACAATTTGCCGAGCTTGCTGTTCTCGTCCATTGCCGCGAGCAGCACCAGCTCGCTGGAAATGAATTGATCGCCTTTCTGCTGTGCCAGACGGTCGGCCTGGTTAAGCAGGCGCGCAAGATCCTGCGACATGTTGACGTCGCCAGTGGGGTTCTGGATTTTTGGCAGGCGGTCCAGCTCTGCACTCAGTTCCTTGCGCAGGCTGTTGATGTCGAAGCCTACCTGCAACAGCAGAGGCTTGATGGAACCGCCCTGCTGCTCAAGCAGCGCCTGCATCAAGTGCGCAGGTTCGATGGCGGGATGGTCGAGGCCAACGGCCAGCGACTGGGAATCGGATAACGCTAACTGTAATTTACTGGTCAATCTGTCGATACGCATTAGTCACCTTCCTTTAATGCAGGCCGGAGCAATGAACACACCTATAAAGAAAACCTGCTGAATAGCCAGTTAGATGCGGACGATTCTGCGCGTTTCAAGCGGGCCGGGGTTGATACAGATCAGACGAGTGTTCAGGCAAGTCTAGCTGGAATGTGCAAAACAGCCCGGCAATCAGGCGTGTTCGGTCCATATCAGCGAAGCGAAGCGGCCAGTGCGCGTGGCACGCCTGTAGGAAAAGAAGCGCGGGTCGGTGAAGGTATCCAGCCCGCCGCCGTACACGGCAGAGATACCTTGGGCTGCCAGTCGTAACCGGGCGAGCGCATAGATGTCGGCCATGAAACGATCAGGATTCGAACTTGGGACAAACGCAGCGGCTATCTGCGGGTGGCTGGCGGTAAAGGCCTCGCGCACCTCGGGGCCGACTTCGAACGACGGCTGGCCGATGGCCGGCCCCAGCCAGACCATAATGTCTTCGGGAGCACTCTGCAGGCTGTCGGCCGTCGCTTCCAGCACCCCGGCCGCCAGCCCGCGCCAGCCGGCATGCGCGGCAGCCACACGCGTACCGTCACGACGACAGAACAGCGCGGGCAGGCAGTCGGCGGTCATGATGGTGCAGGCCACGCCTGGCGTGCTCGTCCAGCTGGCATCGGCCTCGACGACACGGGATGGATCGGCAGGTACAACGTCTACGCCATGCACCTGCTTCAACCAGGCGGGCT
This sequence comes from Pseudomonas sp. Pme6b, assembly GCF_058129925.1. Lineage (NCBI taxonomy): Bacteria > Pseudomonadati > Pseudomonadota > Gammaproteobacteria > Pseudomonadales > Pseudomonadaceae > Pseudomonas > Pseudomonas sp. Pme6b. The sequence goes on along the minus strand of NZ_CM176704.1, from coordinate 860,735 downwards.
GAGCCTTGAGACTGGCGGTCAGGCGCTGGCGATTGCTCGCCACGGCCTGCGGGCTGTCATCGACGTGATCGCCCAGATTGAAGCTGTCGAACGGGGCCAGGCTGACCCCACCCGAGCGAGTGGTAACGCAGGACTTGATCTGTGCTGGCGCAGGCCAGTCAGGTATCAGCCAGTCATTCACCCGATGAACGCCTCGCGATCCTGCTTGAGCAGGGACAGCAACCAGACGAAATCGTCCGGCAATGGCGATTCCCAGCTCATGCGTTTACCGGTGGTCGGATGATCCAGCTCCAGGAAGCGGGCATGCAACGCCTGCCGCGGGAAGGTCTTGAGCGAATCGACCATGGTCAGGCTGGCCGCTGGCGGAATACGGAAACGACCGCCGTAGGCAGGGTCGCCGACCAACGGATAGTTGATATGCGCCATGTGCACGCGAATCTGGTGGGTACGCCCGGTTTCCAGCTTGACCCGTACATGGGTGTGCGAACGGAAGCGCTCCAGCACGCGGTAATGACTGACCGCCTGCTTGCCGCCCTCCATCACCGCCATGCGCTGGCGCTGCTGGCCGTGACGGCCGATCGGTGCGTCGATCTTGCCGCCTGCGGTCACCACGCCAATCACGATGCACTCGTAGATACGGCTGACACTGCGACTCTGCAACTGGGTAACCAGTTGGGTCTGTGCCTGAATGGTCTTGGCGACAACCATCAGACCAGTGGTGTCCTTGTCCAGACGATGCACGATGCCGGCGCGCGGAACATTGATGATGTCCGGCACATGGTGCAGCAAGGCATTGAGCAGCGTGCCGTCGGCATGACCGGCAGCCGGATGCACCACCAGACCCGCCGGCTTGTTGATGACGAGGATCTGGTCGTCTTCATAGATGATGTCGAGCTCGATGTCCTGAGCAACCCATTCACCCTGGGCCTCCTGCTCGGCAATCAGCTCGAGAACAGCGCCACCATGCACGATGTCGCGGGGGCGCAATACGCCTCCGTCCACAGTCAGGCGGCCGTCCTTGATCCAGGCGGAAAGGCGCGAGCGCGAGTGCTCAGCGAATAATTGTGCGGCGACTTGATCGAGGCGTTGACCGCCCAATTCGGACGGCACCTCTGCGCGGAGTTCTATATTTTCGGACATGACCAGACTAGGTGGCGGCTAGCCTTTGGTTTCGGCAGCGCGCTTGTGGTTAAATACGGCGTCTTTTGTCCCGCCGGTATCGCGGGGCGCTCATCATAACAGGACGGCCCCGCCCAAGACAGCAGGCCGTTATAGGGACGCAAGCCGCCATGCAAGTGAAACACCTGCTGCTGATCGCCATCCTCGCATTGACTGCGGCCTGTTCGTCGAAGGAAGTCATCGACGAAAACCTCAGCGAAGTCGAGCTGTACCAGCAGGCGCAGGCCGACCTGGGAAATAACAGCTATAACAGTGCCACTGAGAAACTCAAGGCGCTGGAATCACGCTATCCGTTCGGTCGCTACGCTGATCAGGCCCAGCTCGAGTTGATCTACTCGAACTACAAGAACGGTGAACCCGAAGCAGCCAAATCCGCTGCCGAGCGTTTCATCCGTCTGCATCCGCAACACCCGAACGTCGATTACGCGTATTACATGAAGGGCCTGACCTCCTTCGATCAGGACGTCGGCCTGCTGGCGCGCTTCCTGCCGCTGGACCAGACCAAACGTGACCCGGGCGCTGCCCGCGACTCGTTCAACGAGTTCGCTCAGCTGACCAGCCGCTTCCCGAACAGCCGCTATTCGCCGGATGCCAAGCAGCGCATGATCTACCTGCGCAACCTGCTGGCCTCCTACGAAATTCACGTAGCCGACTACTACCTGACCCGTCAGGCCTATGTCGCCGCCGCCAACCGTGGCCGCTATGTCGTGGAAAACTTCCAGGAGACGCCATCGGTAGGTGACGGTCTGGCCGTGATGGTCGAGTCCTATCAGCGTCTGCACCTCGACGATCTGGCAGCCACCAGCCTTGAAGTGCTCAAAACCAACTACCCGAACCACCCGCAATTGGCTGACGGCAAGTTCACCCCGCGTCAGGCCGAAGCCGACAACCGCTCGTGGCTGTCGAAAGCGACCCTTGGTCTGATCGACGGTAGCGCACCGCTGCCACCGGGCCAGACACGTGCCGATCAGGACATCAAGAAGCAGTATCAGGACGCCAAGGACGCCATTCCGAAAGAGCTGTTGCCGGAAAATCAGGCAGAGCTGGACGAGCAGGCGGAAAAAGATGCCGAAGCGAACGGCACCAAGAGCCGTTCGTGGTTCAGCTACATGACCCTGGGTCTGTTCGACTGATCTTCACGGCATTAAGAAAGAGGCCTTCGGGCCTCTTTTTTTATGCAGCACATTTATGCGCCGCAGCCACTGTGCGCCTGACTGTACCTTGGCTACACTGCGCCATCGTCAATCACTAAGCTGGTAGTCATGGTTCGCTTACTCATGTGGGCCGCGTTGATCGCGGCGGTGATCTGGTTCGTCAAGCGCCTGATCAATCCCCCCAAGCCGAAGTCCCGTGCCGAGCCGCCTGAAATAGCGGCCACCCCGATGGTGCGCTGCGCACACTGTGGCGTTCATCTCCCTCAGGATCGCGCGCTGAGCCAGGCACAGCAATGGTATTGCAGCGAGGCACACCGCCTGGAAGGCCCTGCGGCACGTGACCGCTGACACGCCCTCGCTTGCCAGCCCACAGGCGCAAAGGATTCTGCGGCTTTACCACCTTTATCGACTGACCATCGGCGTGGTACTGGTCCTGCTGATTTCCAGCAGTCTGGAAACCGAACTGTTGCAACTGGCCAATCCAAACCTGTTCCGCTCGGGTTGCTGGCTGTATCTGGTGTTCAACATTCTGGTCGTCGTGCTGCTGGAGCGTCCCAGCCGTCAGGCGCAGCTGTTCAGTCTGGCAATGACTGACGCAATCATGCTCTCTGCGCTGTTCTACGCGGCGGGTGGCCCTTCCAGCGGCATCGGCAATCTGTTGATTGCTTCCGTAGCAATCAGCAATGTATTGCTGCGGGGCCGTATCGGTTTGCTGATCGCCGCCGTTTCTGCCATCGGCATCATCTACCTGACGTTCTATATCAGCTTCGGTACACCGTCGGTTTCCAACGACTACGTGCAGGCTGGCTCTCTGGGTGCCCTGTGCTTCGCCGCCGCAATGCTGGTGCAGGCGCTGACAGCGCGCATGCAGGTCAGCGAAGTGCTGGCCGAACAGCGTGCAGCGGATGTCGACAGCCTTGAAGAACTCAACGCGCTGATCCTGCAACGCATGCGTACCGGCATTCTGGTACTGGATGCCAACCGTCAGGTGCTGCTGGCCAATCAAGGTGCCCTTACCCTACTGGGCCACGAGCGACTGGTCGGCCAGGTTATCGACGCTTACTCGCCGCAGTTGGTGGAACGCCTGCGCCAGTGGCTCGTCAACCCGATCATGGTGCCGCGCAGCGTCACGACTTCACCCATCGGGCCGGTGCTGCAACCGAGCTTTGCCGCACTCAATCGTGGCGATCAGCGCCAGACGCTGATCTTTCTTGAAGACCTGTCGCAGATTACCCATCAGGCGCAGCAGCTCAAGCTCGCCGCGCTGGGACGCCTGACCGCCGGGATTGCCCACGAGATACGCAACCCGCTGGGCGCAGTCAGCCATGCCGCACAGTTACTCAACGAATCTGAAGAACTCAGCGCAGCGGACCGACGCCTGGGGCAGATCATTCATGACCAGTCGGGGCGTATTGATCGGGTCATCGAAAATGTTCTGCAATTGTCGCGCAGACGCGAAGCGCAGCCCGAACTGCTCGATCTGAAAACCTGGCTGGAACACTTTGTCACTGAATTTCGCAGTTCCTCTGCGCCCAATCAGTCGATTCATGTCGACATAAGCCCCGGCACGCTGACAACCCGCATGGATTCCGGGCAACTGACCCAGATCATGACCAACCTGCTACAGAACGGCCTGCGCTACAGCGGCAGAAATCATTCGTCAGCGCAGGTCTGGCTGAAGCTGCATCACGACCGACAAAGCGATTTGCCCATTCTGGAAGTACAGGACGACGGGCCAGGGGTCAGCGAGCAACATTTGGCCAAGCTGTTCGAGCCGTTTTTCACCACGGAAAGCAAAGGCACCGGTCTTGGTCTATATCTGTCACGCGAGCTTTGCGAAAGCAATCAGGCGCACCTGGAATACGTCCCGCGGCAAGGTGGCGGGAGTTGCCTGCGCATAACCTTCGCCCACCCGTTCAAAACGAGCTGAGCATGAGCCAACGGCAAAAAATCCTGATAGTCGATGACGAGCCGGATATCCGCGAACTGCTGGAGATCACTCTGGGGCGCATGAAACTCGACACCCGATGCGCCCGCAATGTTGCCGAGGCCCACGACTGGCTGGCCCGCGAGCCGTTCGATATGTGCCTGACCGACATGCGTCTGCCCGACGGCAATGGCCTTGAGCTGGTGCAGCATATCCAGCACGGCTACCCTCATGTGCCGGTGGCGATGATCACTGCCCACGGCAACCTGGACACCGCGATTAATGCGCTCAAGCCGGGGCTTTCGATTTTGTGACCAAGCCGGTCGACCTCGGCAGGCTGCGCGAACTGGTCAATAGTGCGCTGAGCCTGCCTTGCGCCCAGCCAGCCCGCAGCATCGACAGCCGCCTGCTGGGCGACTCGCTGGCGATGCGTACCTTGCGCAACCAGATCGGCAAGCTGGCCCGCAGCCAGGCGCCGATCTACATCAGCGGCGAATCGGGCAGCGGCAAGGAGCTTGTAGCGCGGCTGATCCACGAGCAGGGTCCGCGCATCGATAAACCGTTCATACCGGTGAATTGCGGGGCCATTCCTTCCGAGCTGATGGAGAGTGAATTCTTTGGCCATCGCAAGGGCAGTTTCAGCGGTGCCCACGAAGACAAGCTTGGTCTGTTTCAGGCGGCACATACCGGAACGCTGTTTCTCGACGAAGTGGCCGACCTGCCGCTGGCCATGCAGGTAAAACTGTTGCGAGCCATCCAGGAAAAATCAATCCGCAGTGTAGGCAGCCAGCAAGAGCAGATTGTGGACGTACGCATTCTGTGCGCCACGCACAAGAACCTTAATGCAGAGGTTGCGGCAGGCCGTTTCCGTCAGGATCTGTATTACCGGTTGAACGTGATCGAAGTGCGCGTCCCCTCATTGCGCGAGCGGCGCGAGGACATCGATCAACTGGCAGCCAGTGTTCTAAAGCGACTTGCTGGCAATGGCACGCAACCGGTGGCGCGCCTGAATGCGCAGGCGCTGGACACGCTGAAGAGCTACCGATTCCCCGGTAACGTGCGCGAACTGGAAAACATGCTGGAGCGCGCCTACACGCTCTGTGAAAACGATGAAATCCATGCCAGCGACCTGCGCCTTGCAGAGTCCGCCAGCCCCCAGGAGCACAGCGGTCCTAGCCTGGCCGACATCGACAACCTTGAAGACTACCTCGAAAGCATCGAGCGCAAGCTGATTCTGCAGGCCCTGGAAGAAACCCGCTGGAACCGTACCGCAGCGGCAGAAAGGCTCAGCTTGTCCTTCAGATCGCTGCGTTACCGGCTGAAGAAACTGGGCCTGGATTGAGCGCTCCGTACGGCACAGCCTGACCGACTATCGTGCGACGCTCCGCGTCGGCTTGCGTTTCTGGACGCTCTGCGTCCTATCCTGAATAGGCGGCGCGGCGCAGATTTGTGACGCAGAGCGTCACGCAAGGCATTCCCACGCTGGTGAACTGCCCCCAAGAAGTTGGACACCAATCCGACCTCACGGGGGTGTTCAAATGGGTAAGTATTCAGAGCAGTTCAAGCTCACTGTCGTCAAAGCGTATCTTGAAGACAACATGGGCTTTCGTATGGTAGCCCGCCAGTTCTCGATCGATTTCAGCCTGCTTCGACGCTGGGTCGCTAACTACAAGAGTCATGGTCACACCGGCCATCGCAAGCCTGGTCTTCGATACAGCGAAGCTTTCAAGCGCTCAGTGCTTGAGCACAGGCGTGAACACAAGCTATCGCTCCGTCAGGCCGCTGCGCATTTTGGTATCGGGGATCCCGGCCAAATAGTCATTTGGGAAAAGCGGCATTACAGTAGCGGTACAGCCCCGTATGTTCCTGCCAGAAGAAAGCCTGTCGCCATGCCAAAGAAGCCTTATCCCGCCAAACCAGTAACCGCCGACGATACGCAGAAGACGCGCGACCAGTTGATGAGCGAGCTTGAATATCTGCGCATGGAGAACGCTTACCTAAAAAAGTTGGAAGAGCTGAAGGAGCAGAAACGACGGCAACCGAAAAAGCCCTGAGCATCAAGCAACTGAGGGGCCGGTTCCCGCTTTGCGCTCTGCTGAGGCTGGCGGGCTTGGCACGCAGCACGTTTTACTATCAGGTTCAGGTGCAATCCAGACCCGATCCCTATGCTGCTTTGAAACAGTTAGTCGAAAGCATTTACCACGAGGAGAAAGGCCTTTATGGCGCTCGGCGTATCACGGCGGTCATTCGCACTGCAGGTATTTTGGTCAACAAGAAGGTTGTAGAACGACTGATGGCAGAACTGGGCCTGCGATCAGTGGTGCGCCCCAAAAAATACCGCTCCTATAAGGGCGTAATCGGAACCATTGCGCCGAATTTGCTGGAGCGCAATTTCAGCGCGCAACGCCCGAACCAGAAGTGGGTGACCGATGTGACTGAGTTCAAGGTAGGCAATCGAAAGCTGTATCTCTCACCCGTGATGGACTTGTACAACGGTGAAATCGTGGCGTATGAAGTGTCGACAAGGCCGAGCTTTGAGCTGGTCACCAGCATGCTGGACAAGGCGCTTCAGCAGTTGCAGGACGAGCCGAAGCTTGTGATGCACTCGGACCAGGGCTGGCAGTATCAACACGCGCAGTATCGCCATAAGCTATCGGTACGAGGCGTCAAACAAAGCATGTCCCGTAAGGGCAACTGCCTGGACAATGCGGCAATGGAAAGCTTTTTCGGTACACTGAAATCCGAGTTTTTCTACCTGAAACAGTTTGAAAGCATCGATGAGTTGAAAGCAGGTCTGGATGAGTACATCCACTACTACAACCATGACCGCATCAAGCTGAAGCTCAACGGCCAAAGCCCCGTAAAATACAGGGCTCAGGCGGCAAGCTAAAACCGTCCAACTTTTGGGGGGCAGTTCACATCGTGGCGATGCGCAACATCCCTCAACCCTGCCTTGCCGGCACAATATTCTTTCACGGCTGCGAGTTTTGCCTGCACTGTATATTTACCCATGACGCCTCCAAAGGTTGCGTCCAACCTTCGGGGGTCATACCAGAGCGTGAGGAACGATAAGTGTCTGGGCAACGATGATCTCCACTATCGTGCGACGCTCCGCGTCGGCATGCATTTCTGGACGCTCTGCGTCCTATCCTGAATAGGCGGCGCAGCGCAGATTTGTGACGCGGAGCGTGACCCCAGGCATTCCCACGCTGGAGCGTGAGGAACGATAAGTGTCTGGGCAACGATAATCTCCACTATCGTGCGACGCTCCGCGTCGGCATGCCATTTCTGGACGCTCTGCGTCCGGCCCCGGTTGGATGTCGCGTGCGTTGAGACCGTAATGTTCGTGACCAACCCCCAACAATGTCACTTATTGTCCACTTACTCCAATGTCAGTAAGCTCCGCCCCATGAGCAAAAACATCAGCAATCCCGCAGCAGGTCGTGGTCCGGTGGACCATGAGATTCGTGATCAGATCGTGATTGCGGCCACCGAACATTTCAGCCAGTACGGTTACGGCAAGACCACCGTGTCCGATCTCGCCAGGGCGATCGGCTTTTCCAAGGCGTACATTTACAAGTTCTTCGAGTCCAAACAGGCCATCGGCGAGATGATCTGCGCCCACTGCCTGAGTGAAATCGAGGCCGAAGTCAGCGCCGCAATCAGCCAAACGGACCAGCCACCGGAAAAGCTGCGACGCATGTTCAAATCAGTCGTTGAGGCCAGCATTCGCCTGTTTTCGCAGGACCGTAAGCTGTACGAAATAGCCACATCGGCAGCTACCGAACGCTGGCAGGCAACATTGGTTTACGAGGAACACCTCAAGGCAACTCTCCGGGACATTCTGCAGGAAGGCCGACAGACCGGCGACTTTGAGCGCAAGACGCCTCTTGATGAAACGGTCATGGCGATCTATTTGGTCATGCGCCCCTACATCAACCCGCTGCTGCTGCAATACAGCTTCGAGCACACCGACGAAGGGCCGAGTCAGTTATCCAGCCTGGTGCTGCGCAGTCTGTCGCCTTAACAAAACAACACTTGTGACTATTGACTAAATTGGTCACTGGAATCAAAGTGCAGACACTGATCACTGCACATTGAGATTCCCATGCTCCGGCACCGATTCGTTTTGCTTGCTCTCGCCAGTGTTCTGCCGGCTGTCCTGACCGGCTGCAACGAAAAAACGCCAGCGGACCCGCGCACAGACGCGCCACTGGTGCGCGTTGCGAGCCTCCAGGAGGCCGGCCTGGAGCCCCGTTCCTTCACCGGAACCGTGGCGGCGCGGGTGCAAAGCGATCTTGGTTTTCGGGTGTCCGGCAAGGTGCTGGAGCGGTTTGTCGATACCGGACAGGCCGTCAAGCGCGGTCAACCGTTGATGCGTATCGACCCAGCCGACCTGAAGCTCGCTGCCAACGCCCAACGCGAAGCAGTGAATGCGGCCAGAGCCCAGGCAAAGCAGGCCGCAGACGAAGAGATACGTTACCGAAGCCTGCGCAGCAGTGGCGCCATTTCAGCGTCAAGCTACGACCAGATCAAGTCGACGGCGGATTCGGCAAGGCTCGACTCAGTGCAGCCGAAGCGCAGGCAGAAGTTGCTCTCAATGCAACTCGCTACGCAGACCTTGTGGCGGATGCCGACGGCATTGTCATGGAAACCCTCGTTGAGCCCGGACAGGTCGTCAGTGCAGGGCAAGCCGTGGTACGGGTGGCACACGCCGGACCGCGTGAAGCGGTTATTCAACTTCCGGAAAACCTGCGCCCCCGTATCGGTTCTACCGCCCAGGCCACGCTGTTCGGCAATCAGGACCTCAACGCCACAACACGGTTGCGACAGCTGTCGGACGTTGCGGACCGTCAGACCCGCACCTTTGAAGCTCGCTGGATACTCGAGGGCGAGATGGCAAATGCCCCACTGGGCACCACCATCACCGTGAAAATCCCCAGCGCAGATAGCGCCGGGCAAAGCACGTTGCGGGTGCCAATCGGCGCGCTGTATGACGCAGGCAAGGGACCGGGCATCTGGGTCATTCAAGGGGAGCCAGCACAGGTTTACTGGACGCCAGTAGTGGTTCAGCAGCTTGATGACGAGCAAGCCCGCATCAGTACGCAGCTCAAGCCAGGCACACGAATAGTCGCACTTGGCGCGCACCTTCTGCACGAAGGCCAGCAAGTAAGAGTGACCGCTCAAGCGGCCTTGGCACAGAGCGCGCGCCCATGAGTAATGATCGTTTCAATCTGTCAGCGCTGGCCGTCCGCGAGCGCTCGATTACCCTGTTCCTTGTTTGCCTGATTTCGCTGGCCGGGATCATTGCCTTTTTCAAACTGGGCCGGGCCGAAGACCCGGCATTTACAGTCAAGGTAATGACCGTGGTGTCCGTCTGGCCGGGAGCAACCGCCCAGGAGATGCAGGATCAGGTGGCGGAGAAGATCGAAAAACGCCTTCAGGAGCTGCGCTGGTACGACCGCGCTGAAACCTACACCAGACCGGGCATGGCATTCACAACCCTGACTCTGCTCGACAGCACGCCGCCGTCGCAAGTGCCGGATGAGTTTTACCAGGCGCGCAAGAAAATCGGTGACGAGGCCATGACCCTTCCGTCCGGGGTTATCGGGCCGATGGTCAACGACGAGTATTCGGACGTCACCTTCGCGCTGTTCGCGCTGAAGGCCAAAGGCGAGCCGCAACGCGTACTGGCGCGTGACGCCGAATCGCTGCGCCAGCGCTTGCTGCATGTGCCGGGAGTGAAGAAGGTCAATATAGTGGGCGAGCAGCCCGAGCGAGTCTACGTCGAGTTCTCTCACGAGCGACTGGCAACGCTGGGTATCAGCCCTCAAACGGTATTTGCCGCGCTGAACGACCAGAACGCGCTGACCGCCGCGGGTTCGGTCGAAACCCGAGGACCGCAGGTATTTATCAGGCTCGACGGCGCTTTCGATGAGCTGCAGAAAATTCGCGATACGCCTGTTGTGGCACAGGGCCGGACATTGAAGCTGGCGGACATTGCCACAGTAAAACGCGGTTACGAAGATCCGGCGACGTTCATGATTCGCAACGGCGGCGAGCCTGCGCTGCTGCTGGGGATTGTCATGCGCGATGGCTGGAACGGGCTGGACCTGGGAAAGGCACTGGACCAGGAAGTGGGCGCGATCAACGCCGAACTGCCACTGGGCATGAGCCTGAGCAAGGTCACGGATCAGGCCGTCAATATCAGTTCGGCGGTCGATGAGTTCATGATCAAGTTCTTCGTCGCACTGCTGGTGGTCATGCTGGTCTGTTTTATCAGCATGGGCTGGCGTGTGGGTGTGGTGGTTGCTGCCGCCGTCCCGCTGACCCTGGCGGTGGTCTTCGTGATCATGGCCATGAGCGGCAAGAATTTCGACCGGATCACGCTGGGCTCGCTGATCCTGGCACTCGGGCTGCTGGTAGATGATGCGATCATCGCCATCGAAATGATGGTGGTGAAGATGGAAGAAGGATACGACCGCGTCGCTGCCTCTGCGTATGCCTGGAGCCACACCGCCGCGCCGATGTTATCCGGCACGCTGGTCACCGCCGTCGGCTTCATGCCCAACGGCTTCGCGCGCTCCACGGCAGGCGAATACACCAGCAACATGTTCTGGATCGTCGGTATCGCGCTGATTGCCTCGTGGGTGGTCGCTGTGTTTTTCACCCCGTATCTGGGCGTCAAATTGTTGCCTGATGTGAAGCAGATCGAAGGTGGACATCAGGCGCTTTACAACACGCCGCGCTACAACCGCTTCCGTCGGATTCTGGCGCGCGTCATTGCAGGCAAATGGCTGGTAGCAGGCTCGGTCATCGGGCTCTTTGTGCTGGCCGTGCTGGGCATGGGACTGGTCAAGAAACAGTTCTTTCCAGTGTCCGATCGTCCTGAAGTATTGATCGAACTGCAGATGCCTTATGGCACCTCGATTTCTCAAACCAGTGCAGCCGCTGCAAAAGTGGAAAGCTGGCTGGCTGAACAGGCGGAAGCCGGGATCGTCACCGCCTACATTGGTCAGGGTGCGCCACGCTTCTACATGGCGATGGGGCCGGAATTGCCTGACCCGTCATTCGCCAAGATCGTAGTGCGCACCGACAGCCAGGAACAGCGTGAAACGCTGAAACACCGATTGCGCCAGGCTATTTCCGAGGGACTGGCTGCAGAAGCGCGGGTAAGGGTCACGCAACTGGTCTTCGGCCCCTATTCGCCCTACCCCGTCGCTTACCGTATTGCCGGACGCGACCCGGAAACACTGCGCAGCATTGCGGCGCAGGTGCAACAGGTTCTGAACGCCAGCCCGATGATGCGCACCGTCAATACCGACTGGGGCACACGTACTCCGGCGCTGCATTTCACTTTGCAACAGGACCGTATGCAGGCCATGGGGCTGAGTTCCAGTCAGGTGGCTCAGCAACTGCAGTTTCTCCTGACAGGTCTGCCCGTTACGGCAGTGCGCGAGGATATTCGCACCGTGCAGGTGGTTGTACGCTCCGCTGGCGACACCCGACTTGATCCGGCAAGGATAATGGACTTCACCCTCACCGGCGTCGACGGGCAACGTGTTCCGCTGTCGCAGATTGGTACCGTTGATGTGCGTATGGAGGAACCGGTGATGCGACGGCGCGACCGCACGCCGACCATCACTGTGCGGGGCGACATAGCCGACGGCCTGCAACCACCGGATGTGTCGGCAGCCATAACCCGACAGTTACAGCCAATTATCGACAAGCTGCCCAGCGGTTACCGGATCGAGCAGGCAGGTTCAATCGAGGAGTCCGGCAAGGCCATGACAGCGATGTTGCCATTGTTTCCGATCATGCTGGCGGTCACGCTGATCATTCTGATTCTTCAGGTGCGTTCGATATCCGCCATGGTCATGGTCTTCCTGACCAGTCCGCTGGGGCTGATCGGTGTGGTGCCTACGTTGATTCTCTTTCAGCAGCCATTCGGCATCAATGCACTGGTCGGGCTGATCGCACTGTCCGGCATTCTGATGCGCAATACGCTGATTCTGATTGGCCAGATACACCACAACGAGCAGGCGGGGCTCGACCCGTTTCAAGCGGTGGTCGAGGCTACCGTACAACGTGCGCGCCCCGTGATACTGACGGCGCTGGCCGCCATTCTGGCCTTTATCCCGCTCACCCATTCGGTATTCTGGGGCACGCTGGCCTACACGCTGATCGGCGGCACCTTTGCGGGCACGGTGCTGACCCTGGTGTTTCTGCCAGCCATGTACTCGATCTGGTTCAGGATCAGGCAGGATGGCAGCGAGCGACGACTGGAGACACAGCCTGCCTGAATTCAGTCAGTCGGAAAATGCAGACGCCCTAAAGGTGTATAAGGCGCAGGATCAATAATGGGCTCGCGGTTCAGCAGCAGGTCAGTGATCAACTGGCAGGAAGCCGGGGCCAGCACCAGGCCGTTGCGGTAATGACCGCAGTTGAGCCACAGGCCATCAAACCCGGCCAAGGGCCCGATGAACGGAATGCCCTCGGGCGAGCCGGGACGCAGGCCTGCCCATTGGGCGACAGGCTCAGCGTTGGCCAGCTCCGGAAGCAATTCGATGGCCGACGCTTTGAGGCTTTCCAGCGCGGCATGCGTGGCGGTCTTGTCGAAACCTTCATGCTCCAGGGTGCTACCGATGAGTATGTGGCCGTCACGGCGCGGGATCGCGTAGCGCCCTTTGGCCAGCACCATGCTCGACAGAAAGTCCGACGCACACTTGTAGAGAATCATCTGGCCTTTTACCGGCTCGACTGGCAGGTCCAGACCAAGGGTCTTGAGCAGTTCACCGCTCCACGCGCCCGCTGCCAGAATCACCCGATCCCCGGTTACATCGCCTGAAGGCGTGCTCACGCCCGAAACCCTGCTGCCCTCGCGCACAAAACCGCTGACTTCGCACTGCTCGCGAATCTCGACATTGGGCATCGCCAGCAAGGCAGCCTTGAGCGACTTGACCAGCCGGGGATTGCGCACGTTGGCCACATCGGCCATGTGGATGGCCCGCGAATAGCCCTCCCCCAGAACCGGTACGGCATCATTCACCGCCGAGATATCGACACTGGTCAACGAGCGTTTCTCGCGCACCGCCCATTCAAGCGCGGCCTGTTCGTCGTCAAGGTCGAGCCAGTACAGGCCTGTCTTGTGAACCTCGGGATCGATGCCGGTCTGTGCGAGCAACCGCTCGGCGAGATGCGGGTAGAAGTCCTGCGACCAGTGCGCCAGCGCGGTGACTGCCGGGCTGTAGCGCCACGGGTAAAGCGGCGAAACAATCCCGCCGCCCGCCCAGGAAGACTCTTGCCCGACACCCGAGCGATCAAGCAAAACGACGCTGACCTGCTCGGAGGCGAGATTGAAGGCGGTCAGCAGACCTATGACGCCACCGCCGACAATGACTGTTTTTTGCTTGGACATCTTGGTCTCGGGACAAGAAAAACGGTTTTAGCGGCCCCAGCAGTCTTTGGTGGTCACGCCCGAGGTAGCGCCAGTGTTGCTGCGCGCACCGGTGTTGGTGATCACGAAACTGCCGCACTTGTCACCGGCCATCAGCGTGCCGGCTATGGGTGTAGCCGTCAGGGTGAAGTCGGTGGCGTTGAGGACCGGATTAATCGTGTAGTACGCATTGCTGGCAACCACACCCTTGTAATCAGCATAAGTTCCCTTTTGCGAATAGAAGCGCTCCAGCGCCTGGGTCTGCTCGGACAGCAGGCTGGCAATCGCCGACCGCTGGGTACGCTTCACGTACTCGGTGTAGCTGGGATACGCGATGGCCGCCAGAATACCGACAATCGCCACGACGATCATGAGTTCGATCAACGTAAAGCCCCTGGATGTCGCTCGCATGTCTAGTTTCCCTATTGGATTTGTCGCCACATGATGCGTTGGAAGACGTTGGCACTGCCGCCCTTCTCATTAAGCTTGGTGGGCTCGCCGCCGCTGGAGTCAATCACGTACTTGTTATCGTTGGCCCCATTGGTACCGGCAACGATAGAAGCCACTACCGGGATACCGGTACCGATACCGAGACCGCCAATGATCAAATCCGAAGAGTTGATATCGCCGTCATTGTTGGTATCCAGTACCTGGTAATTAAGCATGCTGCCAGTCGCGGCATTCAGCTCGAACAGGCGCCCGGTCCCGGTACTTTCGCAGGGATCGGTAGAGTTGACTGCCGCCGTGGTGAAGATGATACGACCGCGTGAGGTTTGTGCCGGATAGATAATCCGTTCGCCGACATAAGGAGCCGTGGTTGCCAACGGCAGGTACCAGCCTTTCTTAGTGCCCCAATCCACATCATTGGAAGTCGTGGTGTAATACGTATTGCCACTTCCGACCACCGTCCCATTGATGGCCTGGGGCTGCAGATTGGCCTCAACGATGTTGCCTGATCCATTATCGCCATCCCAGATGGCATAGAAATCTTGCAACGCGCTGGTTTGCTTGTCCGTGGTTTCGCTGAATTTACCGGTGCCGAAATACACAATCTTGCCGTTGAGGGGATGGTCCAGCAACAACGGCTGAACGGTAATCGACTGACTGGCCCCTTGAGGCGCAGTGAACAGCGGTGAGCCATTGAACGCGACTTTCCAGCTGGAAGCTGCGGCCCCGCTCATGTCGAACTTCCATAGGCGGCCTTTGAGATCGCCAGCGTAAGCCGCTTGAACGACGTTCTGCGAATTGACCCGAAGTTTCACCGAAGACAGCCCGTTATCCGTTTCACTGCCAATGACTGGAGTAGGGATTTCGGCAATGAACTGTCCGGTGTTGGCGTTCAGTACAAACAGAGACGCCCTGCCGGTAAAGCTGCCATAACCGTTGCCAACAACAACGATCCCCGTGCCGTCGGCCATACGTGCTACATCCGGCTTGGAGTAGGTGTATCCAAGGTTGTTGAACTTGTTGTTGGTGTCTGAAGTGTCGGGAGCCTTGACTTCCCACAATGCCCCGATGCTGTCTGCCGAACCTTCGAAAAGCTTGATCGCAAAAAAAGCCTTGCCGCCAGCGCCCAGCCCGGAATACGCCACCGTGCGCCATACACTCCCTGCGGATGCCTGCGTATCGAAGACTGCAATCTGACCATCCACCGTGAAACGGTGAACGCCGGAACCGTAGGAAGAGGATGAAATGGTCGCCAATGAACTCAGAGACGTGGACGGCATATACGCGTATTTACGCGCACCGGAGCTGGCGTCGATCACATTGAAGAAGCCATCGTTGGCGTTGGCCAGCAGACTGGAACTCATGTTGCTGGACTTGCCAGACAGGTAAGTGGTGTACGTGGTGTCTCCGAGCAGGTCAGAAGCCGTTTTCTCTGTCGGCAGCCCTGCGCCCAGTGATGAATTGACGATATCGCCCAGGAGCATGGTACGGGTACGAAGCTTGGCATTGGCCGTGCCCTTGGCCCAGGCAATAACTTCCGCGCCGGTCACTCCGGTCGGCAATGTTGCCGTGAAAGCATCACGCTGAGCCTGCGTGAAATTCAGAAAATCCAGAGTGATTTTCGTCGGTGTCGCCGCTGTGCTCCATGACTCGAACACAGGCGCCTTGGTGCTGCTGGTGATCGTGGTATCGGTGGACCAGACAGGGGCGCTCAGCGCTCCTGTCGTAGCGTCCAGATTGTAAGCCTTGATCGTGCCATGCCAGTCCGTCGGGTCATAAAGCGTCTGGTAGAAGCGGCTGCCCGCCTGAAGGGTGGACGAGTTTGCCACGCCACCGCCGCCCGAACCGGCCTTGGCATAGATATCGCTCAATGCGAGGTTCAAGGCGTTGTTCAAACCGGCGCTGTCATTGGTCTGGAAATACTTGCCGTGCCCATGGTTATTGTCAGCAGCGTCTATCAGCATCTGGTTGGCGGCTGTGAAACCAATGGTGTAGGTAGTCATGTTCTGTTGAGAGAAGCCGTCTGTGTCCCAACTTTTCTTGGTCAGGTCAGTGGCAGGTGTACTGCTCGCTCTTCGCATGTCGATGTCATAGGCGAACTTGGCGAGGTCGTCCAGATAAAGCGTATCGCCCTCACCATCACCATTAAGATTGGCCCCGTCATTGGCCGCATTCAAGTCCCAATTGGGCAGTGAGCGTGAGGTATTGAGTACATCCTCCGGATCGTTGGTCGGGAACGTCCGATCGTATGTCGGCAAGCCGTCAGTGATCACCACGCCAAAGTTTTTCTGGCACCGGTACTGTATAGGGCTGGTGTAGATCGTCGGTGCCCCGCTATAACCGTAATACGGGGTCATGCCCCGAAAGTAGCGGGTTATCTCATAATACGTTTCGGCCAACGGCGTATTGGAGTCGCCTCGCAGTGCATTGATGGCCGCATTGAGGGCAGTGACATTATCGTTTGCATCAGCCTGGCTGACACCGCCGTTGTTGTAAGCGTTACTGGCGACAGGGGACAGGTCTGCAACAGGTCTGGAAATCTTCCCTCCACGCCCGGGATCAGCGTTGGTCGGCGGGTTGAACCCGGCCAGACCGATTCTCAGGGATTTGTTGTTGGCAACAAGGTTCAATGAAACGTTGCGCGCGACATTGATACGGTAATCGTTGGGAATGATGTTATTGACGGTGAAGTCTTTGGTAGTTGTGTTGGCGGCCCGCGTCAAGTCAACCAGATAAGAGAGGTAATCTGCAGTGTAGCGAGTGGTGCTCTCGTTGCCGGCCGGATCGGGCAATTTCAGGCAGTAACCCACGTTGTCACGCGCAACGTAGGTGTAGTCGCTTCTGCACGTGTAAGGCCCGGCAGAGTCCAGCGAGAGCGTGTCGTCGCCCTGAATGGAGACGCCTCTGCAGTTAAAAACACCGCATGACCCTGGCTGCGCATAGATAATCGACGGACGATTGGTCACCGTCGGATCAAAGCCGGCGGCCCAGATGATGTTGTACATACTCCCGGAGTTATCCACCAGCAGCATCAGGTTAGGCGGCACGGCCGACGCACTGAGCAACGGTACTTGTGCTGGCGTAAACGCATACACGGGCGTAAGGGCATAAAAAGCCAAAAGCGCACCGCCGAGATACTTCAGGCTGCGACGGAGTTTCTCAGCAATTGGCATAAATACTCTCCAGCACCGTGCGCGACGTGCCTTGAATAGCGACTGATGTCACGCGATAGAGCGTTACTGTCCCGGTACAGATCGGTGGCCGATTCACAGGTGTCGCAGTGGTCCCCAGATTCTGTACACCGTAAAAGCCACCACCTGCTGCTGCCAGCCAGCTCACCCCGGACGCCCCCACTCCCGCGGCGGTCAGCGTGGTTGATTCAGCGGGTGGGGCGCAGTTTGTACACTTGGCCAGCGTGTATCCGGCCACCTTGATCGAAGACTCACCCAGCCTTAATGCCGCTTCGGCCTTCTGGAAGGATTGATTGCGCAGGGTGACGCTTCCCGCCATCTTTTCCTGCAGCGTGGCGTTCTGCATGGAAGAGATACCCAGCAGAGTGAGCAGCAGCAGAAACACCAGACTGACCAGCAACACCATACCGCCCTGCCGTGCAGGGAAAGCCTGTATCGATTTGAATCGCACGATCCTGTTCATGCCCGGCCCGTTCAAAAGCGATTACGCAAGTAAGCGACAACGTTGTACTGCTGAGGCTTGACGATGCCGTTCTGCCCATCCTGCAGCGTCAGGCTGATACGCACACTGCGCACAGCGTCGGCGTTGGCCTTGGTAACAGCCGTGGTATAGGACATCGGGTTACCCGTCATGCCGAAAGAAACACTGAAGTCCGCGACGTTCTGCAACAGCGGCTGCGGAGTGCCATCCGTGCCATATTTTATGGTCAAGTCTGTTCCGCTGAGCGTGTAGACCAACTGCCGCAACGGAAAGGCCGTCTGCCCCGTATCTGGCGCACGAGTACTGGCGTAAAGCTGCGTCTTGGACTGACAGTCTGAAACGATGGTCCAGGTGGGCGTACTGCCTGTGGTCCCCACGTCGGCAGTCACCAGCGTCAGCGTCCTGCTCGGATTATCCCAGAGAATTGGAGTATCCAGTGCGATCGGCCACTGGATAGCAGGAGATACAGGCGTGTAGTTTTTGAAGCTCAGGCAGCCATACATGCCGGTCATCCTGATTTCCTGAATCAGTTTGCTCAGCAGGAAACGCGCATCCTCCTGCATCCGCGCTGCGGCATTCTGGCTCTGGTAAGTGCCTCTGGCAGCCGTGAATATCTGCACGATACCCAGGCTGACCACCAGCCCCAGGACCAGCGCCACCATGATTTCGACCAGACCGAAGCCTCTGGAAAGCTTTCTCATGGGTTGACCCCGATCCGCGAGGTCAGCGTAAAACTCCGGTTGCTCGGGCTGCCGGTCGTGTTCCCGGTTGCCTGATTGCTCGATCCCGCAGCCCTTGTGTCGCTCCAGCCGATGTTAATGGTCACTTCAGGAGCTCCGGTGATATCAATGCTGCCAGTACCGCTCGAGCCTGCAAAGTTGATGATGTTGCCTCTGAAATCAGAGAGATCCTGCGCTCTGGCATCGTTCGGATTGGCCGCTGGCGCCGCATCCAGATTCGCCAAGGCATAAGTCGCCAGTACATTGGTCGACCCATTGGCACTGGCATTACCATCAACATTGGCGCGGATGCGGTCCATCATGTCGTAAGCAATGAAGCTCGCCTGACTGCTCATGGTCGCGCTGTCGGTGTACTTGAGCGCGTTGAGCTGAATGGCCGCGGCGCCCAGCAGGCCGATGGCCAGAATCAATACCGAGACCAGTACCTCGATCAAGGTCATACCGGTCTGGCGATATCGGGTTTCACCAGCCATTAGCAGCCTCCACCCAAGGTGATACGACCGGTCAGACAGACCTTTATGGTTTTGCTAATGGTGCCTCGGGTGTAAGTCATGGTCACCGCCGCAGCCGGGGCAATGAGCACGCCCAGGTTGTTGAAATCAATTGCTGTGGCATTGTTATCGGCCACCAGCGTGGCGCCGCTGCTCATGGCCGCTATTTTTCGCAGCGCAGTGGGCGTCGTCTGAGTATCGGAAACCAGATACACCTGCAATTCGTTGGTCCACGCCGTCCCGCTGGTCGGCGCTATACGCACCGCCACTCCCCTGTTTATCGCCTCGAGTCGCGCATAGTTGAGCGCCCGCTGCAAATCGCTGAGTTCGGTATCGGCCTTGTTGCTCTGGATGGAGCTGGTGAAATTCGGGATAGCGATAGCCGCCAGGATGCCCACCAGGGACACAGTGACTAACAATTCGATGAGGCTGAATCCCTTGGCTATATGACGCATTGAGTGTCTCCTAGACGTTACGACTATAAGGCAGCAATGCCGCAGGAAAATCCATAGCGGGACGTACGGTTGTTTTGTGACGACGAACGCCCGCAAGGTTCTGAAACCGCGGTTTCCAGGGAGGAAAGCATATGAGGCATGCAGGGTTCACACTGATCGAATTATTGATCGTCGTTGCACTGGTGGCCATCCTGGCCAACGTCGCAACCCCCTCTTTCAAGGAACTCATCGATTCCAGCCGAGGCCTTGCGACCGCCCGGGAGCTGGCCAGCGGCATTCGTTCGGCGAGAGCGGCCGCAATCACACGCAACCAGATCGTTACGCTTCATGCCATCGAGAACGACTGGAGCAACGGCTGGCGGATCATACTCGACGCAGATGGCAAAGGTCCCGACGAAAACGATCCGGTGCTGATCGAACGCGCCAATGGCGGCACAACGCGAGTGGTCGATAACCGCAAGCGTGTAGAGGAAATCAGTTTCAACGGGTTGGGGACGTTACGGCGCAGAACCGCCAGGACGCTGCACATTTGCTCTGCAGACCAGCCGGTGAGCAACTATCGAGTGATAGTCGCACCGGCCGGCCGCGTGAGGGTCGAGGACACGAAAATCGATGCAGCGCTATGTGGCTGAATAGCCTCAGAGCAGCGACTTGACGCGCAATTCCTTGGGCATGGAGAAGGTGATGTTCTCCTCGCGGCCGGCAAGCTCATCCGCACCGGTCGCGCCCCAGGCCTGCAATTGCTGGATCACGCCGCGCACCAGCACTTCGGGGGCCGAAGCGCCCGCAGTAATGCCGATACGCTCTACACCGTTGAACCAGCCCTGTTGCATGTCCTCGGCACCGTCGATGAGGTACGCCGGAGTCGCCATGCGCTCGGCCAGTTCGCGCAGGCGGTTGGAATTGGAGCTGTTCGGACTGCCCACTACCAACACCACATCACACTCGTCGGCCAGTTGCTTTACCGCGTCCTGACGGTTTTGCGTGGCGTAGCAGATGTCGTCCTTGCGCGGCCCGCCAATGGCCGGGAAGCGCTTGCGCAACGCGTCGATCACCCGGCTGGTGTCTTCCATCGACAAGGTGGTCTGGGTCACGAACGCCAGGGAATGGGGGTTGCGCACCTGCAGGCTGGCGACGTCCTCTTCGTCTTCGACCAGATAGATCGCGCCGCCATTGCTGGCGTCGTACTGGCCCATGGTGCCTTCGACTTCCGGGTGACCGGCGTGGCCGATCAGGATGCACTCGCGGCCGTCACGGCTGTAACGGGCGACCTCGATATGCACCTTGGTCACCAGCGGACAGGTGGCATCGAATACTTTCAGGCCACGGCCAGCTGCTTCGGTACGCACCGCCTGGGAAACACCGTGGGCGCTGAAGATGACAATGACATCATCCGGCACCTGGTCCAGCTCTTCGACGAAAATCGCACCACGAGAGCGCAGGTCTTCGACGACAAATTTGTTGTGAACGACTTCATGGCGCACATAAATCGGCGGACCAAACACTTCCAGAGCGCGATTGACGATTTCGATCGCGCGGTCCACTCCGGCACAAAAGCCGCGGGGGTTGGCGAGTTTGATTTGCATGCTGTGCCTCATGGTTGGTACGGGCAGCCCGGCCTGGGCCGGGCTTGATGGCGAAGGTCAGGAAGCCAGAATCGCCTTCACTTCGAAGATTTCCACTTCAAAGCTCAGTGTCTTGCCTGCCAGCGGGTGATTGAAGTCGATGGTGACCTGATCATCATCGAAAGCCTTCACCACGCCGGGCAATTCGGTATTGGCGGCGTCGTTGAAGATCACCAGCAACCCTTCGGACAGTTCCATTCCCACAAACTGCGAGCGTGGCATGATCTGCACGTTTTGTGGGTTGGGCTGACCAAAGGCGTTTTCCGGCGGAATTTCCACGGTCTTACGATCGCCCGCCTTGAAGCCGAAAATCGCCATTTCGAAACCGGGCAACAGGTTGCCGTCACCAACCTTGAACGTGGCCGGAGCCTTTTCGAAGGTGCTATCGACGGTATCGCCGTTTTCCAGACGCAGGGCGAAGTGCAAGGTGACCTGCGTATTCTGACCGATGCGCAGCTCACCAGACGAGCCTTGAGTCGAAGACTGCTCAGTCATTGACGGTTTCTCCGGTTTTCTTGCTCTTGAACATATCCAGCGCCAGCATGATTGCGCCGACAGTGATCGCGCTGTCAGCGACATTGAACGCCGGGAAGTACCAGCGGTTCTGCCAATGGACCAGAATGAAGTCGATCACATGGCCCAGCACAATACGGTCGTATAGGTTGCCCAGTGCGCCGCCAAGTACCAACGCCAGTGCAACAGCCAACCATGTATCGTCGCGCCCCAGACGCTTGAGCCAGACGACCAGCACGGCACTGACCACAATGGCGATCAGGGCAAACAACCAGCGCTGCCAGCCGGCACCGTCTGCCAGAAAACTGAAGGCAGCACCGGTGTTATAGGCCAGGGTCCAGCTGAAGAAGTCCGGAATCACAATGATCTGTTGGTACAGGCTCAAGGCGTTCTCGAAGTAATACTTGCTGGCCTGGTCAATGACCAGAACCAGCACGCTCAACCACAGCCAGGCCAGACGGCCAAACGAGGCGTTAGGCATAGTGACGGACCTCGCCTGCACCGCTGATGTTGTCTACACAACGGCCGCAGATTTCCGGATGCTCAGGGTTTACCCCCACATCCTCGCGATGGTGCCAGCAACGGGCACACTTGGCGTGGCTGGACTTGAGCACTTTGAGTTTCAGGCCCGCGACCTCGGTAACCACCGCATCAGCCGGAGCAGACACCAATGGAGCAACGCTGGCAGTCGAAGTGATCAGCACGAAGCGTAGTTCGTTGCTCAGCTTCGACAGATCGGCGACCAGCGAATCTTCAGCGTACAGGGTCACTTCGGCCTGCAGGTTGCCACCAATGGCCTTGGCCGCGCGCAGGTTTTCCATTTCCTTGTTGACCGACGTCTTCACCGCCATGATCCGTTCCCAGTAGGCGCGGTCCATTTCGAAGTCGGCAGGCATTTCAGTCAGGCCTTCATACCAGGTGTTGAGCATCACCGATTCGTTGCGCTCGCCTGGCAGGAACTGCCACAGCTCGTCGGCGGTGAACGCCAGGATCGGCGCGATCCAGCGCACCAGCGCTTCGGAGATGTGGAACAGTGCGGTCTGGCAGGAACGACGCGCGGTGCTGTCGGCAGCCG
Source organism: Pseudomonas sp. Pme6b (assembly GCF_058129925.1). Classification (NCBI taxonomy): domain Bacteria; kingdom Pseudomonadati; phylum Pseudomonadota; class Gammaproteobacteria; order Pseudomonadales; family Pseudomonadaceae; genus Pseudomonas; species Pseudomonas sp. Pme6b. The sequence goes on along the minus strand of NZ_CM176704.1, from coordinate 838,021 downwards.
TGGTGTACTGGCGATCCTTGATGATGTCCAGATAGAACCCACCCAGCTCCTGCACGCAGAAGTTGTGGATCTTCGAGTACACGTTCCAGAAGCGGTATTCGCCGTAATGCTCTTGCAGCTCGCGTTGCAGCAGCAGCGTGCGATCCACGGCCCAACGGTCCAGCGCGAGCATTTCTTCAGCCGGCAGGATGTCGGTTGCCGGGTTGAAGCCCGACAGGTTGGAGAGCAGGAAGCGCGCAGTGTTGCGGATACGACGGTAAGCATCGGCGCTGCGCTGCAGGATCTGGTCGGAAACGGCCATTTCGCCCGAATAGTCAGTCGCCGATACCCACAGGCGCATGATGTCCGCACCCAGCGAGTCGTTGACCTTCTGCGGTGCTACCACGTTGTTTAGCGACTTGGACATCTTGCGGCCGTTCTCGTCGACCACAAAGCCGTGGGTCAGCAGCTCGCGATACGGTGCGTGATCGTCCAGCATGCAACCGGTCAGCAGCGACGAGTGGAACCAGCCACGGTGCTGGTCGGAACCTTCCAGGTACAGATCGGCACGTGGACCGCTTTCATGGCCCATCGGATGCGAACCGCGCAATACGTGCCAGTGCGTGGTGCCCGAGTCGAACCAGACGTCCAGGGTGTCGGAGATCTTGTCGTACTTGGCAGCCTCGTCACCCAGCAGCTCGCTGGCGTCCAGCTTGAACCAGGCTTCGATGCCCTCTTTCTCGACACGCTGCGCCACTTCTTCCATCAGCTCGACGGTGCGTGGGTGCAGGTCGCCGCTTTCCTTGTGCAGGAAGAACGGAATCGGCACGCCCCAGTTGCGCTGACGCGAGATGCACCAGTCAGGACGGTTGGCGATCATTGAATGCAGACGCGCCTGGCCCCATGCCGGAACGAACTCAGTGTCTTCGATGGCCTTGACCGCACGCTTGCGCAGGGTCTCGCCGCTCTCAGGCTGTTTGTCCATGCCTACGAACCACTGCGCGGTGGCGCGGTAGATCAATGGCGATTTGTGGCGCCAGCAGTGCATGTAGCTGTGGCTGATGGTTTCGGTGTCCATCAGGCTGCCGACTTCGACCAGCTTGTCGATGATGTTCTGGTTGGCCTTGAAGATGAACTGGCCACCGAAGAACTCCAGCGATTCGACATACACGCCGTTGCTCTGCACCGGGCTGATGATGTCGTCGTTGCTCAGGCCGTACTGCTTGCAGATATTGAAGTCGTCTACGCCATAGGCAGGCGAGGAGTGAACGATACCGGTGCCGGCACCCAGCTCGACATAGTCAGCCAGATAGACTGGCGACAGGCGGTCGTAGAACGGGTGGCGGAAGTTGATCAGCTCCAGCGCCTGACCGGTGGTGGTCGCGATGACCGTGCCTTCCAGCTTGTAACGGGCCAGACAGCTTTCGACCAGTTCGGCGGCCAGTACCAGCAGTTTGTCGCCGACATCGACCAGCGCGTATTCGAACTCGGGATGAACGTTCAGCGCCTGGTTGGCAGGGATCGTCCACGGTGTGGTGGTCCAGATCACGATGGAGGCAGGCTTGCCCAGCGCGGGCAAGCCGAACGCCGCCGCAAGTTTTGCCTCATCGGCGATCGGGAACGCGACGTCGATGGTCGAGGACTTCTTGTCCTGATACTCGACTTCGGCTTCAGCCAGTGCCGAGCCGCAATCGAAACACCAGTTGACCGGCTTGAGGCCCTTGAAGACGAACCCGCCCTTGACCATCTCGGCCAGCGCGCGGATTTCCCCGGCTTCGTTGGCGAAGTTCATGGTCAGGTATGGATTGCTCCAGTCGCCCAGCACACCCAGGCGGATGAATTCTGACTTCTGGCCTTCGATCTGCTCGGACGCATAGGCGCGGCACAGCTCACGCGTACGGTCTGCGGAGAGGTTCTTGCCGTGGGTCACTTCAACCTTGTGCTCGATCGGCAGACCGTGACAGTCCCAACCCGGCACGTACGGGGCATCGAAGCCCGCCAGGGTCTTGGAACGCAGGATCATGTCCTTGAGAATCTTGTTGACCGCATGACCGATGTGAATATTGCCGTTGGCGTACGGAGGACCGTCGTGCAGGACGAACTTGGGACGATCCTTGCCAATCTCGCGCAGCTTCTGGTACAGGCCAATGCTGTCCCAGCGCTGCAGAGTTTGCGGCTCGCGCTGGGGCAGGCCGGCCTTCATAGGGAAGGCGGTGTCCGGAAGATTTAGCGTGGCTTTATAGTCAGTCATTTCAGGCTCTTGTTTAGCGGTTAACCATGCCAATGGGCACGGGCGGCGGCGACGTCCGCATTGATCGCCGTCTTGAGCGCCTCCAGTGAGGCGAAAAGCTGCTCATCACGCAGCTTGTGGTGGAAAGCCACCGTCAAACGCCGGTCGTAAAGGTCGCCGGCAAAATCCAGAAGGTGCACTTCAAGGTGGGCACTGCCATCACCCGCTACCGTCGGGCGCACACCGATGTTGGCGACCCCCGGCCAGGTTTTGCCATCGATTTCCGTGCTGACCAGGTAAACCCCGCTCAACGGCACACGACGACGCTTGAGTTGCACATTGGCGGTGGGCGTACCCAATTGACGCGCCAGCTTCTGACCATGCAATACCCGTCCAGTGATCTGGAACGGACGACCAAGCATGCGTTCGGCCAGGGCAAAATCCGACGCAGCCAAGGCCTTGCGTACCTTAGTACTGCTGACCCGGATGCCATCTATTTCAACGGTCTGCGCCGCTTCTACAGTAAATCCATACGTCGTGCCGGCCTGTTGCAGGAAGTCAAAATCGCCGACCCGGTCAAAACCGAAGCGAAAATCGTCGCCCACTTCGAGGTGCTGAACGCCGAGGCCGTCGATCAGCACGGTTTCGACGAAACTCGCGGCACTCAGCTTGCACAGTCGCTGATTGAAGGACAGGCAAAGTACCCGGTCAACGCCTTCGGCACTCAGCAGCTCGAGTTTGTCACGCAGTCGGGCCAGACGTGCCGGAGCGATCCCGGGAGCGAAGAACTCACGCGGCTGCGGCTCGAAAATCACCACACAGCTGAGCACACCCAATTCGACGGCACGCTCGCGCAGACGCGCCAGGATAGCCTGGTGGCCGCGGTGAACGCCGTCGAAATTGCCAATCGTGGCGACGCAGCCCCGATGTTCGGGGCGCAGGTTGTGAAGGCCTCTAACCAGCTGCATAACGCACTTCTTGCTCATAAAGTGGCCGATTATAACCACACACGGCCGTGGGCGACAGGCAACACTCCAAGACCGGATGAAGGTTCTTGGCGTGGCCCCAGAAAACAACGATCAAACCGGGCCTACATAATGGCCTTGCGGGCGAAATCCCTCAGGCGAAAGCCCAGCAACAGAAGCATGGCGAAGTAAGTCACGACACCCGTCGCAACCAGCGCACCCAGACGCAGAAAGCGCTCCAGCATATGACCTTCGTCCCACGCCGGCATGACGTGCATGAGCCCGAGCAGCACAGCCGACATCACCGCAACAGCGACTAACAGCTTCAACAGAAACACAGTCCAGCCAGGTTGCGGCTGAAACAGGTCCTGTTTGCGCAGCTGCCAGAACAGCAACCCGGCGTTGATACACGCCCCCACACTAATGGCCAGCGCCAGACCGGCATGCTGCAAGGGCACGATGAAGGCCAGGTTGAGCAACTGAGTCACTATGAGGGTGAAGATCGCGATTTTCACCGGGGTGCGGATATTTTGTTGGGCATAAAAGCCGGGAGCCAGCACCTTGATCAGGATGATCCCCAGCAACCCGACTGAATAGGCAACCAGAGCACGCTGGGTCATGGCTGAATCAAGCGCATCGAATCTACCATACTGGAACAACGAAACGGTCAACGGCTCGGCGAGCAACCCCAGCGCCAATGTGCAAGGCAGGACCAGCACGAAACACAGTCGCAGCCCCCAGTCGAGAATCCGCGAATATTCCTGACGATCGCGCTGCGCGTAGGTTTTCGACAGGATCGGCAGCAGGATCGTACCCAGCGCAACACCCAGTACGCCGGAGGGTAATTCCATCAGACGGTCGGCGTAGTACATCCATGACACCGAACCGGCGACAAGGAACGAGGCAAATATCGTATTGATGATCAGAGAAATCTGACTGACAGAAACGCCAAGGATGGCGGGCAGCATCTGTTTCATTACGCGCCAGACGCCGGTATCACGCAGATTCAGGCGCGGCAGTACCAGCATGCCGATCTTTTTCAGGTGTGGCAGTTGGTAGAGCAGCTGTAGCAGGCCGCCGACCAGCACCGCCCAGCCCAGCGCCATGACAGGGGGATCGAAGTACGGGGTCAGAAAAAGCGCGAAGAAGATCATGCTGACATTGAGCAGCGTCGGCACGAACGCAGGCACCGAGAAACGGTTCCAGGTATTGAGGATCGCCCCGGCCATCGATGACAGGGAGATCAGCAATATATAAGGAAAGGTCACCCGCAGCAGGTCCGAGGTCAGCGCAAACTTCTCCGGGGTGTCGACAAAGCCGGGCGCGGTGGCCCAGATCACCCAGGGTGCAAAGATCACTCCGAGCAGCGTCACCAGCGCCAGCGCCAGGGTCAGCAACCCCGTGACGTAAGCGACAAAGGTGCGGGTCGCCTCCTCCCCTTGCTGGCTCTTGTATTCCGCCAGGATAGGCACGAACGCCTGGGAAAAAGCGCCCTCTGCGAAAATCCGGCGCAGCAGGTTGGGCAGTTTGAAGGCGATGAAGAACGCATCGGTGGCCATTCCGGCTCCGAAAGTGCGCGCGATGATGGTGTCGCGAACAAAGCCCAGAACCCGGGAAACCATGGTTATAGAGCTTACGGCGGCGAGTGACTTGAGTAGATTCATTGAAAGAGTTGTGCGCCTTGGCAAAGGATGGGCGATTAAGCCCGCCATTTATGCGATACTTCGCGCCGCAAAAACGCCCGAAGCAAAGGCCGCGAGTTTACAGGTCACAGGCCGGAAATAAATCCTCCGGTCAAATGTAGCAACCACTCAGCGGAACACCTTAACTGCCCTTGACAAGACTTCAACTCATCGGCATGATTCGCGGCCTATTTTGTTTGCTATTTCACAAAGTCTTTCGAGGAGCTCGACGGTGGCCAACACACCTTCCGCCAAAAAACGTGCAAAACAGGCTGAGAAGCGTCGCAGCCACAACGCCAGCCTGCGTTCCATGGTTCGTACCTACATCAAGAATGTAGTTAAAGCCATCGACGCAAAAGACGCAGAAAAAGCGCAAGCCGCTTATGTTCTGGCTGTTCCTGTTATCGACCGTATGGCCGATAAAGGCATCATCCACAAGAACAAGGCTGCTCGCCATAAAGGTCGTCTGAACGGTCACATCAAGGCTCTGAGCCTTGCTGCTGCAGCCTAAGCGACCCGCTTGTTAAAAAACCGACCTCAGGGTCGGTTTTTTATTGCCTGCTGGAAAGTAGCCGGTGCAACGGAACTTGTGACGCAGAGCGTCACGACAGACATTCCCACGCTGGAGCGTGAGGAACGGTAATTCAACTATCGTGCGACGCTCCGCGTCGGCATGCCGTTCTGGACGCTCTGCGTCCACCCCTGAGCCACATCAAGGCGCGGGCGCGGCTGTCCATGGCAGGATAGGAATGGCGGTCACGGCATTCTGCGGGCTGCCTTCGATGACACGGTCGCTATAGACCAGGTACACCAGCGCATTGCGCTTCTTGTCGAAGAAGCGCACCACCTGCATGGTCTTGAAGACCAGCGACGTACGCTCCTTGAAGACCTCATCGCCATCCTTGAGGGTTTCCTTGAAGCGGATAGGCCCGACCTGACGACAGGCAATGGACGCCTCGGCACGGTCTTCGGCCAACCCCAGACCACCCCTCACGCCACCGGTCTTGGCGCGCGACAGATAGCACGTCACACCGTCGACCTTGGGATCGTCAAACGCCTCGACCACGATGCGGTCGTTTGGCCCGACCATCTTGAACACCGTCGACACCTGACCGATCTCTTCAGCCGAGACCAACACCGGCATCAGCAACGCGGCCGCCAACAAACCTTTCATAAAGCGCATCAAATAGTCCTTTTTTGCAGCCTCGAGTCAGACGAGGATCAGATTGTCCCGATGAATCAGCTCAGGCTCGGCCATATAGCCCAGCTCACGCACGATGGCTTCGGAAGAGTGACCAATGATTTTCTGGGCTTCGATGGCACTGTAGTTGCTCAGCCCACGAGCGATCTCGCGACCGTCCGGGGCGACGCATACCACCATCTCGCCACGCCGGAAGCTGCCCTGCACCAGCTTGACACCCACCGGTAGCAGGCTTTTCTGATCCTTGGCCAGCGCCGCAACAGCGCCATCATCCAGCACCAGCGTGCCGCGAGTTTGCAGGTGCCCTGCCAGCCACTGCTTGCGCGCCGCGAGCATGCCGCGCTCGGGAGACAGCAATGTCCCCAAACGTTCGCCACCCTTGAGCCGCGCCAGCACGCGCTCTATACGCCCGCCGACAATGACGGTATGCGCACCGGAACGCGCCGCCAGTCGCGCAGCACGCAACTTGGTCTGCATACCGCCGCGCCCCAGTGCGCCGCCTGTACCACCAGCAACAGCATCAAGCGCCGGATCATCGGCGCGCGCTTCGTAAATGAGTTGCGCATCCGGGTTGTTGCGCGGATCAGCGTCGAACATGCCGTCGCGGTCAGTCAGGATGACCAGCAGATCGGCCTCGACCAGATTGGCAACCAGCGCCGCCAGCGTGTCGTTATCGCCAAAACGGATTTCGTCGGTGACCACTGTGTCGTTTTCGTTGATGACCGGCACAACCCCAAGCTCGACCAGCGTGCGCAGGGTACTGCGGGCATTGAGGTAGCGCTTGCGGTCCGACAGGTCGTCATGGGTCAGCAGAATTTGCGCGGTATGCCGGCCATGCTCGGCAAAACTTGATTCCCACGCCTGTACCAAGCCCATCTGACCGATGGCCGCAGCAGCCTGGAGCTCATGCATGGCGCTGGGTCGAGCCGTCCAGCCAAGACGGCTCATACCGGCAGCCACTGCCCCGGAAGACACCAGCACCAGCTCGACACCCGCCTCATGCAGCGCCACCATCTGCTCCACCCAAACACCCATGGCGTTGCGATCCAGCCCCTTGCCATCCGCGGTCAGCAAGGCACTGCCAATCTTCACAACCCAGCGCTGGGCGCCCGTCACTTTGCTGCGCATCTTCTTCCAACCTTAGCCAGAGATTTTCAAATTCGGGATACAAAAACGCCGCTGACAATCGTAGCGGCGTTCAAGTTTACTTCAAGCGATCAGTCACGGACGTAAATGATTTCCGGACCGTCTTCATCGTCCACATCTTCTTCGTCCCAGTCATCGTCACCGATGTCATGCACGCTCTTCACGCCGCTGCGACGCAGTGCACGCTGATCATCCAGCGCCTGCAACTGAGCACGGGCTTCGTCTTCGATGCGCTGATCCAGCTCGGCCAGCTCTTCAGCATAACCAGGCTCCTCGGCGATACGCTGGCTGCGCTCTTCGAGGTAACGCATGATGTCGCGGGTCAACTGCTCGGTGCCTTCTTTGGCAATCGCAGAGATCACGTAAACAGGGCCGGTCCACTCCAGACGATCAACGATCTCCTGCTTGCGCGCTTCCTGCTCCTCTTCGAGGATCTGGTCACACTTGTTCAGCACCAGCCAGCGATCACGCTCGGCCAGCGACGGGCTGAATTTTTCCAGCTCGTTGACGATCACTTCGGCGGCATCCGGAGCACTGCTTTCATCCAGCGGCGCCATATCGACGAGGTGCAACAGCAGGCGGGTACGCGCCAGATGCTTGAGGAAGCGAATCCCCAGACCGGCACCATCGGATGCACCTTCGATCAGACCTGGAATGTCGGCCACCACAAAGCTCTTCCAGCGATCGACACTGACAACGCCCAGGTTTGGCACCAGCGTGGTAAATGGATAGTCGGCGACTTTTGGCTTGGCAGCGGATACCGAGCGAATGAAGGTGCTCTTGCCAGCGTTTGGCAAGCCCAGCAAACCAACATCGGCCAGCACTTTCAGCTCAAGCTTGAGATCACGCTGATCACCCGGCTTGCCCGGCGTGGTCTGACGCGGAGCACGGTTGGTACTGGATTTGAACCGAGTGTTACCCAGGCCGTGCCAGCCGCCCTGGGCGACCATCAGGCGCTGACCATCTTTAGTCAGGTCACCGATGATTTCCTGGGTAGTGGCGTCGATGATGGTGGTCCCGACCGGCACACGCAGTACCAGCTCCTCACCCTTGCGACCCGTGCAGTCTGCGCTGCCGCCATTGGAGCCGCGCTCGGCATCGAAGTGACGGGTGTAACGGTAGTCGACCAGCGTATTCAGGTTGACGTCGGCGACCATGAAGATCGAACCACCATCACCACCATCACCACCATTCGGACCACCGTTTTCAATGAATTTTTCGCGACGGAAGCTCATGCAACCGTTGCCACCGTCACCGGCTTTTACTCGAATGGATACTTCATCTACAAATTTCATAACGCACGCCTCCCGCCACAGGGACGAGCAGAACCACATAAATTACATAAGACTCTTGCAAAAATGAGCGTTGCGATACCGATCAGAAACCAGCGACCCCAGGGGTCAACATCACAACAGCCCGCACAAACAGTTTTGCAAGAGACTCACCTGCCTCTCTACCTCTACAAACAAAAAAGCCCCGTCGCAAGACAGGGCTTTTAAGCAACTGCGTGATTACGCTGCGGAGACTTCAGTCTTCGGAACGATGCTCACGTAGCGGCGACCGAAGGCGCCCTTGACCTGAAACTTGATCACGCCTTCCACTTTCGCGAACAGGGTGTGATCCTTACCCATGCCAACGCCGTAGCCAGCGTGGAATTGGGTACCGCGCTGACGCACGATGATGTTGCCAGGAATGATAGCCTGGCCGCCATACATCTTCACGCCAAGGCGTTTGGCTTCTGAGTCGCGCCCGTTACGGGTACTACCACCAGCTTTTTTGTGTGCCATGAGTCAATTCTCCAAATGAGGATTAGGCTGAATTAAGCCTGAATACCTGTGATTTTGATCTCGGTGTACCACTGGCGGTGGCCCATACGCTTCATGTGGTGCTTACGACGACGGAACTTGATGATACGAACCTTATCGTGACGACCTTGCGAAACCACTTCAGCCACAACGGTAGCGCCAGCAACAACTGGAGCACCGATGTTGACGTCGTCGCCATTGCCAACCAGCAGAACGCGGTCGAAAGTGACGGATTCGCCAGTAGCGATTTCCAGTTTTTCAATTTTCAGGTATTCACCTGGGGCGACTTTGTACTGCTTGCCACCGGTAACAATTACTGCGTACATGGTATTTCTCCGAAAATCCTGCTCACCCAGCTCTTTATAAGAAGAGTATCGGCTGGCATGGCTGCATGGGGCTGGAACGGCCCGTTTGCATTGCGTAAGGCAGGTGCTGCCCAGGAAAGTTAGGGTGCGCGATTGTACGCAAGGCATTCGTGTGTTGCAAGAGGCGGGTCGTCATACCTTGACACGCTCTACCCCGCGACCTAGCATGCGGCGCAACCTATCCGGAGCACGTGTCGCTGATGCAACCCCAAGCCTTCTATCGCGCGGTGGCGGACGACTTTAGTGCCGTTGACCTTATCATCAAAAAGCAACTGACGTCGCGCGTACCGCTGGTCTCGAAAATCGGTGATTACATTACGTCGGCAGGCGGCAAGCGTCTGCGTCCGTTGCTGGTACTGCTGTGTGGCAAGGCGCTGGGCCGCGAAGGCGATGACCTTCGCCTGCTGGCCGCCACCATCGAATTCCTCCACACCGCAACCCTGCTGCATGACGACGTCGTCGACATGTCCGGCATGCGTCGTGGTCGATCCACCGCCAACGCGCTGTGGGGCAATGCGCCCAGCGTGCTGGTCGGCGACTTCCTGTATTCGCGCTCGTTCGAAATGATGGTCGAACTGGGCTCGATGGAAGTCATGAGAATCCTGTCCAAGGCGACCCGTATCATTGCCGAAGGCGAAGTGCTGCAGTTGTCGAAGATTCGCGACGCCAGCACCACTGAAGAAACCTACATGGAAGTGATTCGCGGCAAGACAGCCATGCTGTTCGAAGCCTCGACTCACAGTGCCGCAGCCCTGTGCAACGCACCAGAGGTACAGAGCGAAGCGCTACGCACCTTCGGCGACCATCTGGGCGTAGCTTTCCAGCTGGTCGATGACTTGCTGGACTACCGTGGCGATGCCGAAACCCTGGGCAAGAACGTCGGCGACGACCTTGCCGAAGGCAAGCCTACCCTGCCGCTGATCTACACCATGCGTGAAGGCAGCCCGGAGCAGGCCGCGCTGGTTCGTCAGGCGATCCAGAAAGGTGGTCTGGAAGATCTGGAAAGCATCCGCAATGCTGTGGAAAGCGCTGGAGCGCTGGACTACACCGCACAACTGGCCCGTGACTATGCCGCCCGCGCGATTGCCTGTCTGGACACCCTGCCGCCCAGCGAGTACCGGGATGCACTGGTCGAGCTGAGCGAGTTTGCGGTCGCCCGCACACACTGACAGCCATCGCAACCGAAAAGCCCGTGCAGCGTGACGGGCTTTTTATTACCTGCGCACAACGCCCATCGCGCTCAAGCACCTTCAGTGTGTGTAGCCAGCAAGTTTCTCCTGCATGAAATCCAGAAAACACTGAATCCTCAACGCCAGTCGCGAATTGCGGTAGTACACGGCATGAATCGGCTGACGATAGCCACTGTTGGCGCCCTTCAACAGACAGACCAGCCGCCCCTCGCGCAGGTCATCATTAGTCATGAAGTCGGAAAGACAGGCGATTCCCACGCCCTCCAGCACCAGATAGCGCAAGGTGTCACCGCTGGATGCCGAGATGGCAGGCTTGATGGACAGGCGATCGCCCTCAGCGTGGCGCAAGGGCCATTGATTGAGAGATTCCACGTGTGTGAAACCCACCAATACGTGTTGCGCCAGGTCTTCTGCGGTTTTCGGGGTGCCGTGGCGTTGCAGGTAGGCCGGGCTGGCGACGATATTCAGCGGGCAACTGCCCAGAGAGCGGGCATGCAGGGTCGAGTCAGGCAGCGCGCCGATTCGAATGGCGATATCGGTGCTCTGCTCAAGCAGGTCGATGAACCAGTCATCACTGTTGAGTTCCAGTTCGATGTCCGGGTAACGCTGACGAAACTCCGCCACATGCGGCACGATGCAATGCAGCATGAACGGTGACGCGGCATTGATACGCAAGCGGCCGGCGGGCGTCTGCCGGGAGGAAGAGAGCCTTTCTTCCAGGCTTTCCATCTGCTCGAGAATATGGCGGGCCCGTTCCAGAAAGAACTTGCCCTCCTCGGTCAGGTCCATGCGCCGCGTCGTGCGGTTGATCAGCGTGGTTTCAAGCTTGGCTTCCAGACGTGACAGGGTACGGCTGACACCGGAGGGCGTCTGGCCCATTTTCTCTGCCGCCGCGGAAATCGAACCGCTTTCGATGACCGAGACAAACACCTGCAATTCATCAGATCTGGCTTTCACTGTTGTCCCCTGCTCAACACTCAGAGGATATTAGCGCTGTTCAGTGCAAAGGTTGTGCTTACTGCACACCAAACACTTTGCCCAGGTGAGCCTCGTAACGCTGCACATCCGCTTCGATATTCGGCATTTTCATCACGTCCACTGCCAGAAACGTCGGCAGCCCGGTCATACCCAGAAACTCGTTGGCCTTGTGAAACGGGAAGTACACCGCGTCGACGCCCTTGGCCTCGAAGAAATCAGAAGCGTCATCGAAGGCTTTCTGTGGCGCATTCCAGGTCGCGGAAATCATGTATTGCTTGCCCTGCAGCAAGCCACCGCTGCCATACGTCTGCGACGCATCCGAACGGGTGCGGCCGTCATTGGCGTACAGGCTGCCGTGCCCTTCGGTGAACACTTCATCAATGTATTTTTTCACTGTCCATGGCGCACCCATCCACCAGCCAGGCATTTGCCAGACGATGACATCGGCCCAGAGAAACTTCTGCACTTCCTCGGCCACGTTGTAACCGCCGTCGATGAAGGTTTCCTTCACATCAAAACCGGCGCGGTCCATGAACACTACGCCCGCCTCGTGCAGGGTCGCGTTGTAGCGACCATCGGAGTGCGCGAACTGCTTGCCGCCGTTGAGGAACAATACTTTTTTCATGGCTGATCTCTCGCTACCCAACCCCGGCCAGTCTTGAGGCTGAGGCTGAGGCTGAGGTGGAGGTGATTAATGGATGAGCCGAGAGTAAAGAGATGTGCGCCCATGAGTAAGACAGCGAAGGGCAAAATACTCTTGCTTCACAGTCACGAATGGCGTTAAGACTATTGAGCGAAATGCCTGAGCGGATGAAGACAGGTTTACCCCATCAGGCTCAACCCTTTATCAGCAGTTGCAGCCCCAACAGCCCCATGCCGATGAAGAACACGCGCTTGAACAGCGCCGCGCTGATTCGCTGACGCAGCCACTGCCCCAGCAGCATGCCCAACAGGGCTGGCATCAGCGCAAACGTGGATGCGCCCAGTTCCGCGCCGCCCAGCGCACCGTTCCACGACAAGCCCGCTGCCAACGCCAGCGTGGAAACAGTGAAGGACAACCCCAGCGCCTGCACCAGTTGATTGCGTTCAAGCCCCAAAGCCTGCAAATAAGGCACCACGGGAATCACGAACACGCCGGTGGCCGAAGCGATAACCCCGGTAATAAGGCCGCACAACGGCCCCAGCCAGCGCTCTTTGGCGGCCGCGACCCTGAAGGTCGGCAGCAACAGCCCGCTCAATGCATAAAGAAACAGCGCACCGCCCAATGCTCGCGTCATCGAATGACTGCCGCTCATGCCAAGCCAGAAAGCCCCGGCCAGAGTGCCGATGAAAATCATGCTCAGCATCGGCCATAGCCGCTTCAGCAAAGGCCGCAGATTGCCACCCGTCGCCAGTTGCCAGACATTGGTGAACGTCGACGGGATGATCAGTAACGCGGCAGCCTGCGCCGGCAGCATGGCCAGCCCCAGCAACCCCATTGCCACCGTAGGCAAGCCCAGGCCGATGACACCCTTGACCGTTCCGGCCAGCAGAAAGGTGCCGATCACCAGAGCCGAAAGGCCCCAGCCCAGCGTTTGATAGAAATCGAGAATCGAGTGCATGGCGTCCCTTGCCAGATGGATAGAGGTCGAGGCTTAACCTTTTACTGAGCGCTCGCGCAGGTAGGCCAGCACTTGCGCTTGATCACCTGCGAATTCGATACGCGCCGCCTTGTGTTCGCGCTGGTAAGCGTACATAGGGTCGTAATATTCGCCGAGCAGCCCTTCGATCCAGCCTCGGTGCAGATCGACCTTACCGCTGCGCTGTTGCTCTTCCAGCGCTGCCTGCATAAGGCTGGACAAGCGTTGATGACGCTCGCCGCCGAGGCGCTTGTGAATGTTGTTCAGGCTTTGCAACAGACGCTCGGCGAACAGGCCAAAGCCCTGCGATTCGCCTTTGACGCTGATGAACTCTGCGCAGAGGTTGACCACATAATCCGCCAGAATGCGCTCGACGCGGTTCTCGAAGCTGTCTTCCAGCCAGACCATCGGGCAGCCTTGCATTGCTTGATGAAGCTCCAGCGGCACGTTGCAACTGCCGACCAGACGGCTTTCATCTTCCACGACGAATTGTTCGATACCGGCTGCGCGCTTCTTGAGCAAATCGATGGCCAGACGGTTCTCGAAGTCGATCTGCGCCGGTTGTCCGGTGGCTCGCTTGCCGAAGCTGGAGCCGCGGTGATTGGCGATGCGCTCGAGGTCCAGACTGTTGCGCAGTTGCGTCAATACTTCGGTCTTGCCCGTGCCGGTCATTCCGCCGAGCACGACGATATCGCACTCGCTCACTGCCTCGTGCAGGGTATCCAGCAGGAACGTGCGCATCGCCTTGTAGCCGCCAAGAACCCGTGGGTAGTCGACCCCGGCATCCTTCAGCCAGCGCTGTACCGTCTGCGAGCGCAGCCCGCCGCGAAAGCAATACAGGTAGCCATCCGGATTGGCCCTGGCGAACTCGACCCACGCATTGACGCGTTCATCCTTGACCTGACCACAGACCAATTGATGCCCAAGCTGGATAGCGGCGTCCTGGCCGTGTTGCTTGTAGCAGGTGCCGACCTTCTGCCGCTCGATGTCGTTCATCAGCGGCAGGTTGATCACGCCCGGAAACGCGCCCTTGGAGAACTCGACCGGAGCGCGCGCGTCCATCATCGGCACGTCATTGAGAAAAAGTGTGCGGTAGTCGCTGCTGTTGTCGGCCATCAGAACACCTCGACGGCGTGGGTCTGTCGCTCACGCAGGGTGCCGATAGGGTTGAGCAGCAGGCCCAGTTCGGCAGCCACCGTCAGAAACTCCGCCTCCCCTTCAGGGCTGACCGCGACCAGCAGACCGCCGCTGGTCTGTGGGTCGCACAGCAGGTCGCGCTGGGCCTCGCTCAGCGCAGCGATCCTGTCGCCATAGCTTTCAAAATTGCGCAACGTGCCGCCCGGCACACAGCCCTCGGCAATGTAATGCTCGACGCCGGGCAGGCGCGGGACCGCGGCGTAATCCAGACGAGCGGTCAGGCCTGCACCATCAGCCATTTCAACCAGATGCCCGAGCAGACCGAAGCCGGTGACATCGGTCATTGCCAGCACCCCGGCCAGCTTGCCGAAGCGACTGCCCGGCTTGTTCAAGGTGCACATCCAGTCGCGCGCCAGACCGATGTCTTCATCGCGCAATTTCGACTTTTTCTCGGCAGTAGTGAGAATGCCAATGCCCAACGGCTTGGTCAGGTACAGCGTGCACCCCGCCTGGGCGGTGTCGTTGCGTTTCATGTGCTTTTTCTGCACCACGCCAGTTACAGCCAGACCGAAGATCGGCTCAGGCGCGTCGATGGAGTGCCCGCCCGCCAGCGGAATACCGGCAGCGTCGCAGACGGCACGACCACCGCGAATGACTTCACGAGCAACCTCGGGCGGCAGCACGTTGACCGGCCAGCCGAGAATGGCGATGGCCATCAGCGGGTCGCCGCCCATCGCGTAGATATCGCTGATGGCATTGGTCGCGGCGATACGGCCGAAGTCGAACGGGTCATCGACGATGGGCATAAAGAAGTCAGTGGTCGAGACCACGCCGCGCTCGTCATCCAGTGCATAGACCGCCGCGTCATCGCGCGAGGCATTGCCGACCCAGAGCTTGGGGTCGAGGTTCTGCGCGCCGCTGCCCGCGAGGATCACGTCCAGCACCCTGGGGGAAATCTTGCAGCCACACCCTGCTCCGTGACTGTACTGGGTCAGGCGGATTGGCTCGTTCATCGCGACACTCTCGGTTACCGGGAAACAGGCTGCGGAGTCTAGGGGCTGTTCCCTTATCAGCATCAGCGCAAACCGCATCGCCCATCGGTTGTGCCTCAGGGCCGAGAACCTGCTGAACTGGCCTTTCTCGCCATGCCTCTTATAATCCCCGCGCATCACCACCGAATTCTGTGAAGCGCCGCCTGCTGATGCACGCGGGCTTTGCCTTATCCTTCTTCCGCTATTGAACCGGAGAACCTCCATGCTCAAGCGTACCCTGGCGCTCGCCGCCGGCCTTGCCCTGTCCTTCTCCGCCCTGACCAGCCACGCTGCCGACACCCTTCGCGTCTCGGCCATTCCTGATGAAGCGCCCACCGAACTGCTACGCAAGTTCAAGCCGCTGGGTGCCTATCTGGAACAACGCCTGGGCATGAAAGTCGAGTTCGTTCCGGTCGCCGATTACCCGGCAGTGGTCGAAGCACTGACCACTGACCGGCTCGACATGGCCTGGCTGGGCGGCTTCACCTTCGTTCAGGTCAACCTCAAGACCGGTAATGCGGTGCCGCTGGTACAACGCGAGCAGGATGCGAAATTCACCAGCAAATTCATCACCTCCGACCCGAACGTGAAAACCCTGGCGGACCTCAAGGGCAAGACGTTTGCCTTCGGCTCGGTGTCGTCGACATCCGGCAGCCTGATGCCGCGTTATTTCATGCTCAAGGAAAACATCAAGCCGGAAACGTTCTTCAGCCGCGTCGCCTATTCCGGAGCGCATGACGCAACCGCTGCCTGGGTTCAGGCGGGCAAGGTCGATGCGGGCGTGCTCAACGCCAGCGTGTGGGACAAACTGGTCGCCAGCGTTAAGGTCGACACCAGCAAGGTTCACGTCTTCGAAACCACGCCAACGTATTTCGACTACAACTGGACTGTACGCGGCAGCCTCGACCCGGCGCTGGCGGCGAAGATCAAACAGGCCTTCCTTGACCTTGACCCGGCCAACCCGGAGCAGAAGGCAATCCTTGATCTTCAGGCTGCCAGCCGCTTCATCGAGACCAAGCCCGAGAACTACAAAGGCATCGAAGAAGCCGCACGCGCTGCCGACCTGCTGAAATGACCTTGCGTCTGTCCGGCATCGAGCTGCGCCACAGCGACGGCACACTGGCGTTGCGCGGTCTTGATCTGAACATCGCTGGTGGCGAGCGGGTCGCGATCATCGGGCCGTCGGGTGCGGGCAAGACAACGCTGCTCAATCTGCTGGCCAGCGCGTTGCCGCCCAGTGCCGGACAACTGGAAGTGCTGGGGGCTGATCCCTGGCAGCTTTCCAGCAAACGCCGCCAGCGCCTGCGTAGCCGCATTGCGCTGATCCATCAGGCACCGCCGTTACCCGCGCGCCAGCGGGTCATCACTGCGGTGTCGGCGGGCAAACTTGGTCAATGGGGGCTGGGCAAAAGTCTGCTGAACCTGCTGCACCCACTGGACGTTTCTGGCACCCGCGAAGTGCTGGCACGTCTGGACCTCGCGGACAAACTGTTCGAGCGCTGCCAGCAGTTGTCTGGCGGGCAGCTGCAACGCGTTGGCATCGCCCGCGCCTTGTATCAGGCACCTGAACTGCTGCTGGCCGACGAGCCGGTTTCGGCGATGGACCCGCGTCTGGCCGATCACACCCTTGCGCTGTTATGCCAGCACGCCATCGAGCACCACGTGACGCTGGTCGCCAGCCTGCATGCGGTGGAGCTGGCGCTGGCGCACTTTCCGCGAATCATCGGGGTGCGCGACGGGCAAATTCACTTCGACCTCGCCGCAAACGAGGTCGACCGGCAGCATCTCGACACCCTGTATGCCAATGAACAACTGAGCCCTCAGCCTGCCCCGGATGTGTCTGAAACACCCTGGACGCCGCGATGCTGACTCAGGATCAGCGCGACCCGGCGGCAACGCCACGCCTGTTGCTGACGCTGCTGGCGGTCGCCCTGCTCTGGCCGGGCATTCGTCTGGCCGAACTGAATCCGCTGGTACTGCTGCAAGCCGATAATGCGCGGACGATGGGCAGCTTTCTCGCTGGGTTCTGGCCTGTGGCGCACTCTGCAGAATTCCTCGGGCTGTTGCTGGAGGCGACATTGCAAACGCTGGCTATCGCCACGGCTGGCATCGCCCTTGCTCTGCTGCTGGCTGTACCGGCAAGCCTGCTCGCCAGCAAGGCGCTGTCCCTGTCGGCCGCCTCACACGGCGGGCGTCCCGGCTGGCTCGGCCAATGCCTGCGCTGGCAGGTACGCGGCGTGTTGATCTTCCTGCGCAGCGTGCCGGAAATCGTCTGGGCGCTGTTGTTCGTGCGCGCGGTCGGCCTGGGTCCGACCGCGGGCGTACTTGCAATCGCCATCACTTACGCAGGCATGCTCGGTAAGGTATACGCCGAGATTTTCGAATCGGTGGACCAACGCCCGGCCCACGCCCTGCTTCAATCGGGCAGCGGACGCCTCGCCGCGCTGGCTTACGGCATCCTGCCCAACGCGGCAGCCGAATTGACGTCCTACACTGTGTACCGCTGGGAGTGCGCCGTGCGCGCTTCGGTGGTCATGGGTTTCGTCGGCGCAGGCGGACTGGGTCAGCAGATCGACCTGTCGATGCGCATGTTCGCCGGTGACGAAGTGGCGAGCATGCTGCTGACGTTCCTGCTGCTGGTGCTGCTCGCCGACCAGCTCAGCCGCCTGCTGCGCAGGCAGTTCACATGAAGCGCGCAGGCAATCTGCTGCTGGTGCTGGCGATGATTACGGCAGTGATCGCATCGTTTATGTACCTCGGCCTCGACCTCTTCACCCTGGGCAGTCATGACAACCTGACGCAGATGGGCCGTTATGCATTGCGCTTCATGAGCCCGGACCTCAGCAGTGAGCATTTGCAGGCAATCGGCCAGGGCGCTCTGGAAACGCTGGCCATGTCGGCACTTGGCACCTTGCTGGCTGCCATCGCAGGTTTGCTGCTGGCATTGCCCGCTGCCGGTCGCCTGGGCTGGCCGTTGCGCAGCGTGAGTCGTCTGCTGCTCAATGCACTGCGTGCCATTCCGGAACTGGTGTGGGCCGTGTTGATGGTGCTGGCTGCCGGGCTCGGCCCCAATGCAGGCACGCTGGCGCTGGCACTGCACACCACGGGCGTTCTGGGCCGACTGTTTGCCGAGGCGCTGGAAAATACCGCGCAGCAACCCGCTGCAGCGATTCGTCTGCAGGGCGGCAGCGCCTGGCAGGCGTTCAGCTACGGCACCCTGCCCAACCTCTGGCCACAGCTGCTGGCGTATACGCTGTATCGCTGGGAGAACAACATTCGCATGGCCAGCGTGCTGGGTTTTGTTGGCGCGGGTGGGTTGGGCCAGATGCTTTACATAAGTCTCAGCCTGTTTCAGGAAGCGCAGGCCAGCACCGTGATTCTGGCGATGCTGATCCTGGTGTTCGCCGTTGACGCATTGAGCGGCTGGAGCAGACAGCGTTGGGTAAGCAACTGACCCAGCACCAGAAACGAAAACGCCACGGTCCTGAAGCTCGGAACCGTGGCGTGATCACAGAGTGACTCAGTAGCCCAGTGACAACCCGGTGTTGCGACGCGGGTCGTTGGCACCGTAGAAGCGGTTGTTACCGACCGGTTTGCCGCCCAGCGAAGGCGCGCCTACCAGAATCGCTGCCACATGATTGAGTGGCTGCGGACCGGCAAACTTGTGGCCCCAGCTCTCAAGAATCTTCAGCGTGTCGGGGCTGACCGCGAAGGTATCGATGTTGGTCGCCTCAGGCTGCCATTGCTGGTGGAAACGCGGCGCGTCCACGGCTTCCTGAATGTTCATGCCATAGTCGATGACGTTGAGCATGGTCAACAAGGTCGCGGTAATGATGCGACTGCCGCCCGGCGTGCCGACAACCATTACGGCCTTGCCATCCTTGGTGACGATGGTCGGGCTCATCGAAGACAGCGGCGTCTTGCCCGGCGCGATGGCGTTGGCTTCGCCCTGCACCAGACCATACATGTTGGGCACGCCGACCTTGACGGTGAAGTCATCCATTTCGTCGTTGAGAATCACACCGGTCTTGCTGGCCATGACGCCCGCGCCGAACCAGTTGTTCAGGGTGTAGGTCACCGAGACCGCATTGCCCCATTTGTCGACGATCGAATAATGGGTGGTGTTGCTGCCTTCGTGCGGCGCGACGCCCGGTTTGATCTTGTTCGAGTCGCCAGCCTTTTGCGGCTCGATGGCCTCACGCAGCTTGGCCGCGTACTTCACGTCCAGCAGGTGCTCGACCGGGTTCTTGACGAAATCGGGGTCGCCCAGATAGCTGTTGCGGTCTACGTATGCATGACGCATGGCTTCGATCTGATAATGCATACCCTGCGCCGAGCGGAAGCCCAGCTCTTTCATCGGGTAGCCCTCGAGGATGTTCAGAATCTGGCAGATGACCACGCCACCGGAACTTGGAGGTGGCGCTGACACGACGTGGTAGCCACGGTAGTCGCATTCGACTGGAGCCAACTCGCGGGTCTTGTAATGGTCAAGGTCGGCCTGGGTGATGATGCCCTTGCCAGCCTGGCTTGAATCGACCAGCGCCTTGGCGACCCAGCCCTTGTAGAAACCATCGCTGCCCTTATCGGAGATTTCTTTAAGGGTCTTGGCCAGGTCTTTCTGCACCAGCTTCTGACCGACCTGCATCGGCTCGCCCTTGTCGAGGAAGATCGACCCGGAATCAGCCATGTCTGCCTTGAACACATCCGTGGCGCTCGACAGCATGTCGACGTCGCCCTGGCCCAGCACAAAACCTTCCTCGGCCAGCTTGATCGCCGGGGCGATGACTTCTTCGCGTTTGCGGGTGCCGTACTTGCTCAGAGCCATTTCCATGCCGGACACGGTGCCCGGCACGCCAACGGCCAGATGACCTTTGGCACTCAGATCAGGAATGACCTTGCCGTCCTTGTCCAGGTACATGTTGGCCGTCGCGGCCAGAGGTGCCTTTTCGCGGAAGTCGAGGAAAGTCTTGCGCCCGTCGGCCAGCTGAATGGTCATGAAGCCGCCGCCACCGAGGTTACCGGCCGCAGGGTAGACCACCGCCAGCGCGTAACCGACCGCTACAGCCGCATCGACAGCGTTGCCGCCAGCCTTGAGCACATCGACACCCACATGGGTAGCCAGGTGCTGAGCCGTCACGACCATGCCGTTTTCGGCGGCAACCGGGGCTTGTGATGCAGCAAATGAGGGGGAATAAGCGACGATCAATGCCGTCGCTATCAGCGATCTGGCGAGGGGTTCGAACTTCATGGTCGATCTCTTCTTTTTCTGAGTCAGGGACGTTTGATGAGTGGAGCGCCAGCCTCCAGGCGAGGATGCGGCGCTTCTCGTCGAAGCGTACCGAGCATCCCTGCGCTGATCTGACGAGGTCCAAAGTAGCCGGTTCTGCCACGTTTTCCTAATGTAAAAACCGGATACAAAGCTACGCCCCACTGATTCCCGATACGGGTGACGCCTAGGCTTTCGGGCGATACCCCTCAATGATCGCCGAGAAGTCCTTGCCGCCATCACCGCGCAGGCTCATGGCCTGGTACAGCTGTTGCGCCACTGCGCCGAGGATGACCGGTTGATGCGCAGCGCGCGCAGCCTCGGTTGCCAAGCCCAGGTCCTTGAGCATCAACTCAGCGCCAAAGCCGCCGCTGTAACCGCGTGACGCTGGAGCGGTTTCGACAATGCCAAGCCACGGGTTGTACGCCTCGGAACTCCAGCAACGGCCAGTCGAGGTATTGATGATGCCGGCCAGCACATGAGTATCGATGCCCAGCGCATTGCCCAATGCCATGGACTCGGACACGCCGATCATGGAAATCGCCAGCAGCATGTTGTTGCAGATCTTGGCAATCTGGCCGGTGCCCACGTCGCCACAATGCACGATGTTACGGCCCATCTGCTCCAGCACCGGTTTGAGCACGGCAAAATGCTCGGCAGATCCGCCGACCATGAACGTCAACGTCCCGGCCTGCGCGCCACCGGTGCCGCCTGACACCGGCGCGTCGCCCAACACCACGCCTTGCTGTGCGGCGACAGCGGCGATGTCACGGATGGTCTGCGGGTCGATGGTGCTGCAATCAACCGCCGGAACGCCGGGTGAGATGCCTTTCAGCACGCCGTCGTCGTTCAGGTACACACTACGCACATGCGCCGCAGCAGGCAGCATGGTGATGACCAGCTCGCTGCCTTCGGCGGCCTGCCGGGGTGAGTCGCTGACCTGTGCGCCCAGCCCGGCGAATTCAGCCAGCACGCTCTTGTTGAGGTCGAACACCTGCAAGGTGTGTCCGGCCTTGATCAGGTTGCGGGCCATGGGCGCGCCCATGTTGCCCAGACCGATAAATGCGATGTTCATTATTGTTCTCCCGGCCTGACTGACAGGCTGTGCTCAACGCAAATTGATCGTGGTGTTCACGCCGTCGTTCACGCTGTCGTCATCGAACCAGCGGCTGGTAACGGTCTTGGTCTGAGTGTAGAACTGCACCACCTGTTTGCCATACGGTCCCAGATCGCCCAGCTTGGAACCCCGCGAGCCAGTGAAGCTGAAAAACGGTACCGGTACAGGAATCGGAATGTTGATCCCGACCTGCCCGACATCGATCTCGCTTTGAAACTTGCGCGCCGCCGCGCCGCTCTGGGTGAACAAGCCAGTGCCGTTGCCGAACGGGTTGGCGTTGACCAGCGCGATAGCCTCATCGAGGGTATCGACCTCCAGAACAACCAGAACCGGACCGAAAATCTCCTGGGTGTAGATCTGCATGTCGGTGGTGACACCCGAGAACAGCGTCGGCCCTACGAAGTTGCCGCCCTCGTAACCCGGCACCGAAACCTCCCGACCATCCAGTTCAAGCGTCGCGCCTTCACGCACACCGCTCTCGATGAGGTCCAGAATGCGCTGCTTTGCCTTTCTGGAAATCACCGGCCCGATGTCCGTCCCTGCCTCCTGGCCGGCATTGACCTTGAGTTTCTGCGCCCGCGCCTTGAGGTCCGGCAGCCACTGTTTCGACGCACCGACCAGCACCACCACGGAGGTCGCCATGCAACGCTGGCCCGCGGCACCGAAACCTGCGCCCACCAGTGCATTCAGCGTTTGCTCACGGTTGGCATCCGGCAGCACGACCGCATGATTCTTCGCGCCCATCATCGCCTGCACACGCTTGCCGTGCCGACCGGCCAGATCGTAAACATGCGTGCCAACGGCGGTCGAACCGACAAAGGAAACAGCCTTGATGTCCTTGTGCGTGCAGATCGCGTCCACCACGTCCTTGCCGCCATGCACCACATTCAGCACGCCGGCCGGCACTCCGGCCTCAATCGCCAGTTCAACCAGCAACAGCGTCGACAGCGGGTCCTGCTCAGAAGGTTTGAGGACAAAGGTATTGCCACAGGCAATCGCCATCGGAAACATCCACAGCGGAATCATCGCCGGGAAGTTGAACGGAGTGATGCCCGCGCAGACGCCGATGGGCTGGCGCAAGGTGTAGGTATCCACGCCATTGGCAACGTTTTCGGCAAACTCGCCCATTTGCAGCGTGCCGATCGAACACGCGTGCTCGACCACCTCAAGGCCGCGAAAAATATCGCCCTCGGCATCGGCCAGGGTCTTGCCTTGCTCGGCACTCAATACTGCCGCAATGCGTTTGGAGTGTTCGCGGATCAGCGCCTGCAATTTGAGCATGATGCGCATACGCACACCGACAGGCGTTTCGCGCCAGGTGCGATAGGCCGCGTGAGCCGCAGCGACAGCAGCGTCCACTTCACTGGCCGTGGCAAATGGCACCCGGGCGAGGACTTCCTGAGTCGCAGGGTTGACGATGTCTTGCCATTCACTGCTTTGCGAGTCTATCCACTCGCCGTTGATCAGCAGTTTTACGCGAGCAATGGTGGTTGTGGTGTCGTTCAACGAGACGTTCATTTCAGCGGTTCTCCCTTCAGCAAACCACGCATCCAGCGCATGTGCAGATGGATCGCCGTGGTCTCCCGGCAGTCTTGTTTTTGAGTTGGTCAGGGGGCGTGCTTTGGAGTATAGATGTGCAAACTTCTAACAAGAATGCAGATAAAAGCAGGGTCAACATGCAAAAAAACATCACCTCCCTGGGGCTGTTGAACTGGGATGACCTGAAGTTTTTCCTCGAAGTGGCACGCACCCGTAAAGTCAGCAGCGCAGCCCGGCGCCTGGCCGTTGACTACACCACCGTGTCACGACGCATCAACTCGCTGGAAACCTCGCTCGGCACATTGCTGTTCGAAAAGTCGCGCAACAACGGCTTCATCATGACCGCCGAAGGTCAGCGCCTGCTGGGTTACGCCGAGTCCATCGAAAGCACGCTGCACATGGCCTGCGAACAGGTTTCCGGGTCCAGCGTCGCGTTATCCGGGCATATCCGCATGGGCTGCACCGAAGGCTTCGGTAGCTTTTTCATCACCCCGCAACTGAGCCACTTTCTCGACAGCTACCCGAGCATTTCGCTGGATATCCTGCCGCTGCCGCACTTCATCAGCCTCTCGAAACGCGAGGCTGACATCGTCATCGCCCTGGAGCGCCCGGAACACGGCCCCTACGTGTGTTGCAAACTCTGCGACTACAGCCTGCGCCTGTATGCGACCCAGGCGTATCTGGATAGCCACACGGCCATCGAGCAAAAAGCCGACCTGAGCGGACACGTCTTCATCAGCTACGTCGACGATCTGGCGTTCAGCTCCGAGCTGCTGTACCTGAGCAACCTGCTGCCCAACGCCCAGGCACAACTGCGCAGCACCAGCGTCATCGCCCAATACACCGCCGCGCTACAAGGCCGCGCACTGGCGATCCTGCCGTGCTTTCTGGCCGCCCAGGACCCGCGACTGCTGCCGGTGCTGGCGGAAGAAGTGAACATTACTCGACAATTCTGGATGTATTGCCGCGAGGACCTGCGCAAGTTGAAGCGGATCACGTTGCTGTGGGATTACATTCGGGAAGTGACGGAGTTGAACAAGGGGTTTTTGTTGGGGGAAAATTGCGCTGTCCGCTTCCTTCAGTGACAGATTTTCAAGGGATCAGGTGGCCTTTAGTAGCGGGGCAGACCGGAATTGGCGGTTTGTCACACGGATGCTGGTCCGCTCCCATTGAGGTGACCCCGACTTTTAGATCAGGTTCTCAAGGTCCTTCGCAAAACTAAGATTTCCCCTACATACCGCCTTTTGCACTTCCGGTAGCCTCCCACGCGTCAACTAAACGCTGGTTGTTGTCTACGGATCAAAAACGCAGGGACGGCATGCAATGATTTCTTCAGCCCGATTGGGCGACAAGCACGCCTGCCCATTACCGGGTCACGGTACAACACCTATCGCTTCGGCGTCCGGTGACGTCAACATCAACGGCAGGGGTGCGGCACGTGTGGGTGATACCTGCGGGTGTGGTGCGGTCATCACTACAGGCTTTCCTTCCATTCTGGTGAATGGCCGCCCCATGGCCCACTTGGGAAGCCTCACCAGTCACGGCGGGACAATCATCACGAGCTCAAGTGATGTTGGTGGCGGCTTCGTCATGGGCGGCGCTGCTGGCGCGGCCATTATCAACTTCATGGCGCTGGGAGCCTTCCGGCCAGACGGTTCCGTGGACAATGAGAAGATGGCGACCTTGCTGGCTGATCCGAAGCTCACGGAGAAAGCCTTGGCGGCGAACGCTTTGGTAGGCCCTGAGGCCGCTGGTGAGAAGTCAGATGCGGAGCCTGAGCCAAGGGCGGAATCTGTTGTTTGCAAATACCCTGACAGGATGGAAGAGCTGGCGACATACATTGCGGACGAGATGAATCGCAATATTCATCACCCTTCTGTTTTGAAAATGAAAAAACTGCTCAGTTATGACGTTGCCGAAGAGACTCGCAAGCAAATGGACCTGCCTTGGTATGCTCAAGTTGGCGCGACGAGCCCCCAAACTGTTGGCGCAGCAAATGGCGCTGCTGCGTTGGTGATTTGGACTGAGCGTGTAGGGCAGTATAGGGATTGGGACCACAAGCCGAAAATCCATAAGAAGTTCGGTGGGTATTACCACAAGCAAGGAGAGTACGAGTATTTTTATGATATTTGGTCTAACATCCACTACGGTTATGTTGGCCGCGCAGGCGGCCTTTCAGAAAGCGTGCTTGCCGACGGTGCGGGGTTAGAGCAGATAGTCTCAGACTCTGTCGGGGCGATCAGTGACATAACAAAACCACAGGTAAGCAGAAAACACCGGGGGCCTCAACGTGCCGAGAACGTAGAGGGACTCCGCGCTTGGGACGACGATCCCGACCGAATATCTGTCGGGATCGGGATTAAACTCTTTAACCTGCGCCCTCATGGTGGCATAACAGCGAAAATGATAATGAAAGAGGTTCTTTCGGTTGCACCACAAGCATGGGGAGCAGGTGTCATTGATCATCAATGTGAGAAAACTTAAGTTGCGTCATGCAGTTTTGTTCGCGCTTATAGTTCTGCTAACGGCTTGGTATGCTGCTACCCCCAGCGTAGTTATTCATTACCCCAAAGAAGCTACGGATGAACTTCGTTTAGTATGGGATACGCAACACCAAATTCATAGAGAGAGGATGCTTCCGGGAGAAGCGTCATCTGATGTTGGTCATCTATTCCCCGATGAAGATTTTTTTATGGTTTTCTTTTGGGGCCCCATCAAGGGCCATATGAGATGTATCGACATAACGCCCAAGCGCTGGGCTACGTTAGATATATACCTAACGGAGTCGGGTAGAGTCGACATTAACAAAACATCTCCCGCCATTATTGAACGCTTGAAAAAATGTGAGGGCGAACCTGATCCTTTCCGGCACTAAGGTGCCCTTAGAACCTAAGGCTGCCGCTAGGGAGTCAGAGGCGAAGCCTTAGCCAAAAGCGGAACCTGTTGTTAGCAAACACCCTGACAGGATGGAAGAGCTGGCGACTTATATTGCTGGAGAGATGAACGCCAACATCAATAGTCCAGAAGTTCGTCAGATGAGAGACCTCAATAGCTTCGATGCGGCGGCAAAGATGAAGGAGTATGAGGCGCTTCCATTTTACCTGCGCCTTGGTCCCGGCCCGGATTTCTACAGCATGGCGGCCGGTATGCAAGCAAAGGCTTTTGCTATCTGGGCAGAACGTGTTGGTCAGAATCGCCCGTGGGACCACAAACCGATACTCGCCGCGAAATACGATGGCGTCGTCTACCACAAACAGGGCGATTACGATTACTTCTATGACATCTGGTCGAACATTCACTATGGATACGTCGGGCGAGTTGGTGGGCTTTCCGAAAGCATCCTTTTGGATGGCGCAGGTGCTGAGCAGATCGTTTCAGACACACTCAGGAAAGCAGTCGAGGTCCTACAGAAACCGAAAGAGGAAAGAAAACTTCCGGGGCCTAATCGCTCGGCCGACATTGATGGACTCCATGCATGGGACGACGCCCCAGACCGGATTTCGATTAGCATTGGGATCAAGCTGTTCAGCCAAAACCCCACCGGTGGAATTACGGCACAAATGGTAATGAAGGAAGTTCTTGCAGTAGCACCTGGAGCATGGGGAAAAGGCATCCGTGAACACAAATGCAAGCAAAACTAAAACCGGGTATGGCCGTTGGCTGCTTGTTGGCCTATTGGTCGGCCCTATCGCTTTTTGGTACTTAGCTTCTCCAGTCGTGGCAGTAAATTTTTCTCATGAAGGAAAGGAAGAGTTTCGATACATCTGGAACACTCAGCATCAAATCTATAAGGGTGACATGCCCGCAGGTGGCGGCTCAGCGGTCGAGTGGGGCCAAATCTTCCCTGATAAAGATTTCTTCATGAGGTTCGATTGGTGGACCGATAAGGGTTTCAAGCAGTGCATCGACATCACGCCTAAATGGGGAAGTACGATAGACATCTATCTTGATGATATCGGCAGGATCGACACGGCGAAAACGGCGCCTGAGGTCATTGCTCGTCTGAAACAGTGTCCTGGGCGAGCAGACCCCTTCCAGCCCTGAGGCGTGCTACCCGCGCCACGTCAAACTCGGCACAGCCAATGAGTAAACACAGAAGACACTCCCGGCACCTAAAGAAGAGCTGACCCATACCCAGATTCAAGTAACGGTCTCCCTGAGAAAGCTCAAGGCATCCTTGAAAATATGGTGCCATCTGTCAGACGGCTCACTCATCAGCGGATGCCAGAAGAATCTGAAATCGTGTCCTCCATCATCCTCTGCAAAATGCACCCAGCTATCGGGAAGGTCTTGAGCCACCTCACATTCATGAAATGCCCAGATATGTCCCGTTATGGTGGAGTGCCACTCACCCAGGTTTCGCTTTGCTGTCGCTTGAATCCCGGCCTCCTCCATTAACTCCCGCACAGCAGCCGCGCAAGTTGACTCGCCTGGTTCCACACTGCCCTTCACCAATTGCAGGCCCGCCAACGGATGCTCAAATGCCAGAATCTCCAGCACTCCCCGGTCTCGCAGAACCACAGCACACGCTTTATCCGCCGTCATGCAGTTACACCCTGGCCTTTTCAATTGCCCCTTGAACCCGGTTGAAGAGCATAGGGATTATGAAGCTCGACTTCGTACCTGCAAATCGCCAGACAGCACGGACATGATCAAAGCCCCAACATCAAACCACTCAGACGTTTGACCTTGCGGCGCAGAGCCTCCTCGAAGATGCCCTGGCGCGGTTCGATCAGGCTGAACCAGTGCTTGGCGCGGGTGATGCCGGTGTAGATGAGCTCCTTGGTCAGTACAGGGTTGAGCGCTTCGGGCAGGATCAGGGCGGTGTGGGCGAATTCCGAGCCTTGGGATTTGTGTACGGTCATGGCGTACACGGTCTCGACCTCGTTGAGGCGGCTGGGCAGGACGAAGCGTACGCCATCGCTGCCGTCGTTGCGCGGGAACGCGACACGTAGCACTTGCTTGCCGTCGCCGTCGCGCTCGGGCAGGCGTAAGGTGATGCCAATGTCGCCGTTCATCAAGCCCAGGCCATAGTCGTTATGGGTCATCAACACCGGGCGGCCTTCGTACCATTGCTGTTCGCTTTCAATCAGCTTCGCGTTGAACAGCGCATGAGTGATGCGCTGGTTCAGGCCTTCCACGCCCCACGGGCCTTTGCGTACAGCGCACAGCAGTTGGAAGGCGTCGAAGGCGCTGAGCACCAAGCGCGCCCATCGAGTCCAGCAATGGTCGTCGAGGGCCGAATCATCGGCGGGCCGCCCGGCGGCAAGTACGTTGAGGTAATGGCGGTAACCCTGCGGACCTTGCTCGCCTCTGCCAAGCCCGTCGAGCACAAGGCGTTCGAACTTCAGATCCTGTTCGCCCTTCAACGCCAGGGCAAACAGGTCGTCGTGACTGCCCGCCGCAAGCAGCGCGCGGGCCTGTTGGTCCTGCTGCTGGTTGACCAGTCGGGCCAACTGGCCGATACCGCTGCCTTGGCCAAAACGACGCGAATGGCGCAGCATCACCACTTGCTGGGCCAATGGATGGTGCTGCGCATCGCCTTGGCGCAAGGCACCTTTGCTGAGGTCTTCGCCGCTGACAGCTTCAAGCCAGGCCTGAGTTTCAGGGCTGTAAAAACCTTCTTCGGCGTCGCGACACAAATCGCCCAGAACGGCACCCGCCTCAACGGAGGCCAACTGGTCCTTGTCGCCGAGCAGCACCATGCGCGCATGCGGCGGTAATGCGTCGAGCAGATTGGCCATCATTTCCAGGTCGATCATGGATGCTTCATCAACCACCAGCACGTCCAGTGGCAGTAAGTTGCCTGCGTGATGGCGGAAGTGCCGGGTACCGGGGCGACTGCCAAGCAGGCGGTGGACGGTGGTGACTTCGCTGGGGATTTTCTGCCGTACGTCGTCGCTGACGTCCAGGCTCTGCACCTGCTGGCTGATGGACTCGGTCAGTCGGGCCGCCGCCTTGCCGGTAGGTGCCGCCAGACGGATACGCAGCGGTTGGCCATTCTGTACCGCCGGGGCCTGCAACAAGGCCAGCAGGCGCACCACCGTGGTGGTTTTGCCGGTGCCGGGGCCGCCGGTGATGATGCTGAAGCCCTTGCGGGTCGCCAGTGCGCAGGCAAGTTTCTGCCAGTCGATGACAGCTTGTGACGAAGAATTGGCCGGGCCGAACAATGCGTCGAGCTGCTGCGGCAGATCCTCCGGCGACGTTTCACGCTGTGCCAGGCGCTGACGCAAGGCTGCAGCGATACGTCGTTCGTAAGTCCAGTAGCGACGCAGGTACAGACGCCGCTCGGCCAGCACCAGCGGTTTTTGTCGCGCTTCGGCACTTGAATCGCCCACCTCGGCAACCAGCATGCTGCCGGCCAGCGCCTGGCACCAGGCGGCGCCATCCAGTGCTGCCAGCAGTTGTGAGGGCAGCAGCATCGGCGCGCTCTGCTGATCGCCTTCGGGTGGCAGTGACAGGGCGAAGTCCGGTTCTTTGAGGGTCTCGTAGAGGTCAAGGCAGACGTGACCGTGGCCGAGCTGATGGCTGGTAAGCGCCGCAGCCACCAGCACCAACGGATCGGCGTGCGGATCGAGGTCACTGAGGAACGCGACGAACGCTTTGTCCAGAGCACGCAACCAGCCGCGCTCGACCCAACGTTCGAGCAGGATCAGCAGATCGCTGACACGCGTCAGCGGGCTCAACTCAGCGAGGCTGATGTCGTCCAGCGCGGTAGGCAACAGATCATCGAACGAGCGGCTCATGCCAATGCTCCCGGCAGGTCATGCGCTATCGGTTTGCCCTGAAACAGCAGGTCCAGACTCTCGATCAGTTCACGTGGCGGACGTGTAAAATACGCTCCCTGAGAGGCCGAACGACTGCCGCGCAGAAACAGGTAAAGCGCGCCGCCCATGTGCTGGTCGTAATCATAGTCGGCCATCCGTGCCTTGAGCTGACGATGCAACGCCAGCAGGTACAGGACGTATTGCAGGTCGTAGCGGTTGTCGAGAATGGCGGTTTCCATCGCCAGTTCGGTGTACGCAGTGTCGTCGGTGCCCAGCCAGTTGGACTTGTAGTCAGCCACGTAATACCGGCCTTCGTGTTCGAACGTCAGGTCGATAAAGCCTTTGAACATGCCGTTGAGCGAGACCGTCTCGGTCGCAGCACGCGGCGCGTTGTTGTGGGTGAAGCGGCGTACCAGGGCATCCATCTGCGCCACATTGACGTTGTTGCTGGCGAACCAGAACTCCATCTCTATGCGGTACTGATTGGGCTGATTCAGCTCACCCAGCGCGACCGGCGTGGCATCCGGCGACAGACGCAACGGTATGTTCAGCATCTGCTGTAGCCAATCGCTCAGCGTGTCGATCCAGCCCGCCCAGCCGCGACGGCTGCAGCGACGTGCAACGGCGTCTCTCAGCAGTTCAGGCGTGTGCGCCGTTAGCGCAAAACCTTCGTTGCCAGCCCATTCGAGCAGTCCATGCAGAAAGGTGCCGGGATTGGGGCCACGCGGAAAGCGGTGGATATCGCCGCCGCTGGTCAAAATGTCACGCGGCGCTTCAGGGTCCAGGCGCTCGTCGTCGAACAGCTTCTGTGCCTGCGGGCTGTCAGGCGATTCATCGGCACCGGTGGTTACGGTGTCGCCGATACGCAGGGCGCTGTAGGAGGCGATCCACCAGTTCTCGGCAGCGCGACGTTTGGGTACCAGCAGTTGGACCAGCGCGGCTTCGTTGCGCGGCGCACTGAAGCGTTCGTCAGTGGGCTCGGGAACAGGCTGCAAGGCAATCGCATCACAGCCTTGCGCGAGATCACGCAGCCAGACTTTCAGCTCTACCGACTCGGCCAGCGCAACACCGCCACCCAGCAAATAACCCAACGCCGAACGGTGCAGCATCGAGTTGCTGGCATTGCCGCGTTTGAGGTCGGCAACGCCCAGCCAGCAAGCGTGTTCGGAACGGGTCAGCGCCACGTAGAGCAAGCGCAGGTCTTCGGCCAGACGTTCGTCATCGGCTTGCTGAATCAGCGCTTCGGTGGGTTGCAGGCTGATCTGCGAGTTGCCGTCGGCGTCATGAAACTGCAGTGGCAGGCGACTGCCGTCCACGGGTTTCGAGGAGCAAATGAATGGCAGGAACACCAGCGGATATTGCAGGCCCTTGGACTTGTGGATGGTCACCACCTTGACCAGTTGCTCGTCGCTTTCCAGACGCAGGATCTGTTCTTCGCCAGCCTGACCGGACAGTGCCAGGTGGTCGCCCAGATGCCGAACCAAGGCCTGTTCGCCGTCCAGTTCGGCGGCGGCCTGCTGCAGCAGTTCAGACAAGTGCAACAGGTTGGTCAGTACTCGCTCACCGTCGGTGCGCGTCATCAATGTCTGCGGCAGGGCGAAGTCGTGCAGCAGGCGGCGCAGCATTGGCAGGACGCCCTGGCTGCGCCACACGGCACGATAGCCACGGAACTGCATGACGCGCCGTTCCCACGCCAGCTCGTCCTGATTCAGACGCTCCAACTCGGCCAGTGGCAGGTCAAGCGTGATACATGCCAGTGCGGCACGCAGCGTACGTTCTGAATCGGGCTCGGCACAGGCTTTGAGCCAGGACAGAAGGTCGTGGGCCTCCTGAGCGGCGAACACTGAGTCCTTGTCCGACAGATAAACACTGCGCACGCCACGCGCGCTGAGTTGCTGACGCACCGCCTGCGCTTCCTTTCCATCGCGGACCAGAATCGCAATGTCGGCCGGACGCAGCCCGCGCAGCGGTTTATCAAGCATGGCGAAACCGGCACGGCCCTGTTGACCGGCGTTGAGCAGGCGCACGATCTCGCTGGCGCAACTGGCCGCCAACTGTTGGCGATAAATAACCCCGGACACCGGCTGTTCGCTTTCAAGATGCCAGACCGTGAGTGCAGTCAGTGGCGCGCCGTCGACTTCCAGGGTCTCTTTGCGCCCTTGGGCCAGCGCATCGGAGAACGGCACCTGATTGCCTTGATCATCACGAAACAGAAACGCTCCGCGACCTTGCGGACGTTGCTCTGCGCGCGTGAAGACATGGTTGACCGACGCGACCATTGCATGGCTGGAGCGGTAGTTGGTGTCCAGCGTGTGCCAACGGCCATCGGTGGCCTGCCGGGCGCGCAGGTACGTATAGATATCGGCACCGCGAAACGCATAGATCGCCTGCTTCGGGTCGCCAATCAGGAACAGCCCGGTCTGCTCATCGTTGGCCTCAAGACGATAGATGCTGTCGAAGATCCGGTACTGGACAGGGTCGGTGTCCTGGAATTCGTCGATCAACGCCACCGGAAACTGCTCGCGAATCAGGGTGGCCAGACGCTCGCCGCCCGCGCCATGCAGGGCCGCGTCGAGCCTGAGCAGCATGTCGTCAAACCCCATCTCGGCGCGACGCCGCCTCTCTTCCTCAAAGCGGGCACTTACCCACTGCGCCGCATGCTGCAACACCGCGGCATCCGGCTTGGGCAGGCTGTCCAGCGCAGCTTTCAGCTGTGCCATGGCCTCGAAAGCAGGATGTGAAGGCGGATCACTTTTCCAGGCTTCGGCAACACCTTCCGGAGTCAGGCGAGTGAAACCGGTTCCCAGGTCCAGCGTTTCCTGTGTGTCGTCAGCGGCCCATGCGGCAAGCTTTTCAAACCAGGGCTTGAAGTAGCGCTCCTGCATCTTGCGGCCATCGACCACTTTGCGGGCTACGGCGTCCTGACAGAGCGCATACAGCTCTTCAGCCCAGGCGGCCCAAGGTGCTTTCAGGGCAGCGAGCGCTGCTCGGCGCTCCTGCAATGACGCCTCGATCAGTTCGGCGGGCTCTTGAGTGGGCGGGCTGCGATCACGACCAAACAAACCTCGCACACGCGGCAACAACGCCGCCGGACCGCTCAGATTTTCCCGCACCCAAGTCAACGCGTCGCCGCTCATGGGGTAGCAGAAGCGGCGCCAGTAGTCGCGCAGCACTTCACCGAGCAAATCGCTGTGGTCGGTTTCCAGGGTTTGGGTGAACAGGCTGCCGCTGTCGAATGCGTGTTCGCGCAACATGCGCTGGCACCAGCTGTGGATCGTCGAGACGGCGGCTTCGTCCATCCATTGTGCGGCGATGTCCAGACGGCTGGCACAGGCCGGCCACTGCTCGGCCTCGAACTGCTCGCGCAGCTCGGCAATCAAACCGTCAGGTGCGGCAATCTCGTCACGAAAGAACCGCGCAGCTTCCGCCAATCGGGTACGAATTCTGTCACGCAGCTCCTTGGTAGCGGCGTCGGTAAAGGTCACCACGAGGATCTGCGGCGGCAGCAATTCACGACCAAAGCCTGACCGTTCGGTGCCGTGCCCAAGCACCAGGCGCAAGTACAGGGCGGAGATGGTGAAGGTCTTGCCCGTCCCGGCGCTGGCCTCGATCAGTTGACTGCCGCGTAGTGGAAAGAGCAGCGCCAGAGGAAGGGACTTTTCGTTCATGCGCCACCCTCCCCGCCAGACAACGACTGCCAGGGCGCATCGTAAACCGGTTTGTAGAGCGTCTCGCACCAGCCTGCAAACTCTTCACTGTCGACCAGCGCGTCAAAGTCCGGAAACTGTCGGGCCAGCGCGGTGCTTTCGCGGCGCTCACCATCAGTGGTCTGCCCGTCACCCTCGTAGGCCTTGCGGGCTGCTGCTTCGGCTTTGTCGGCGGGCTGGCCCAGCCAGGCAAATGCGGTTTTGACGGCGACTGGTAAAGGCTCTTGCATGCCGCGTAGCCAAGCCATAAGCAAGTGATTCAGCGTGGTAATGGCCGCGTCCTTGTCCAACGGTTCGAGCATGAGGGTTTCGTCACTGGCGACCAGTGCCGTGTGCAACGGCAGCTCGCAGGCGCAGGCAACCAGGTGATTGAACCACGGCCGAATCAGCCGGTGCCATTTGCGAGTCTTTTTCAAGCCGATGCTGTTGGGAATCGCCGTGACCAGCAACAGCTCACCACGAGCGTTACGGTGCAGCCCGCCAAACCAGCCATCGATACTCACACTGCCATGGCTGAAACTGATCGGTAATGCGCTGCTCAACGTTTCGGGCCAGAGGGTCAACAGGTCGTGGTAACGCTTGAGGACGTCTGGCAACGGCTCGATCAGCTCGCTCTGCATCAAGGTGCCGAACCCCGCGAGCGGCAGCAGGCCACTGGCTTGCAGTTTCAGTGCCTGGGCTTTCAGGGCGACATCCATATCGTCAGGGGAAGCCATCGCTGCGCTGAGCAGGCTTTCACTGAGGCCGTAACGCTCAAGCGCGTCGAGCACGAACGGTTCCTCATCGGCGAGCGGCGCTTCGGCGACTTCGAAATAGATCTTCAGGCGCTGGCTGAAGAAATGCTTCACCGGGTTTCTCAGGAAGTCCTGTAACTGTGCAATGGACAGGGGTTCTTCCTGCTCATGGGGGGGAAGCGCTTGAGGTACGGGCACCTGAAGGTCGGTTTCATGCAGCAGGCGCCACTCGCGGGCGAAGCTGAAATACCCCGTGCCTGCATGGAAGTAACTGGCACTGAAAGGCTGCAGCGGGTGATCCACAGTCAGCGCGTTCAGCAAACGCTCACCATCGTCCTGCTTGCCGTCCGGTTCGGTCTCGCCAGCCAGCTTCCAGCCACTGGCCAGGTGATCGCGCAATTGGCCAATCAGCACCGATGCAGGACGCTCGCTGTTGTCCCGAATGCTGTGGCCAACCCAGCTGATATAGAGCTGGTCTCTGGCCGAGAGCAGCGCTTCCAGCAACAGGTAGCGATCGTCTTCACGCCGCGAACGGTCGCCGGGACGGTAGTCGCTGCCCATCAGGTCGAAATCCAGCGGCGGTTGCGCGCGCGGGTAATCGCCGTCGTTCATGCCCAGCAGGCAGACCACTTTGAATGGAATGGCGCGCATGGGCATCAGGGTGCAGAAGTTGACCGAGCCCGCCAGAAAGCGTTGGGACAGGCGCCCCTGATCAAGCCCGGCCAGCCAGGCCTCACGCACAACGGTCAACGGCAGCTCATCGGTCAGCCTTACCGCTTCACAGGTTTCCAGCCAGTTTTCGCGCAGTGTTTCAAGCTGAGCGAGCAGGTAGTCATCGTGTTCGCTGTCGGCGAGGAAGAACAACTGCAACAGCGATTGCAGGCGCGTTCCCCACGTGTACGGAGTTGCGGGTGTCGATAATTCCGTATGGGCCACCTGAAGCGCGTCAATCAGCGCTACCAGTGGGCCGATCAATGCGGCATCAAGCCCGCCAATCTCATCGTACGGCTCAATGCCGTCGTAAGCGTCACCTGCACCCACGGCGTAACCAAGCAGCATGCGCCGCAGACCAAAATGCCAGCTGTTCTGCTCCAGCGCATCCGGCAACCCCAGACCGGCACGCTGCTGTGCGTTGAGGCCCCAGCGAATGCCGGCGCCTTCTATCCAGCGGTGCAGCGTTGGCAGATCGCGCTCCTGAATCCTGAAGCGCGCGCGCAAGGCAGGAACATCGAGCAGGTCAAGGATTTCGCTGACCGGGAAGCGGCTGTCCGGGAGTTTGAGGAGGTGTTCAACGGCAATCAGCAAGGGTTCGCGGCCACGTTGCCCTTGGTCGGCCAGCGTAAAGGGAATGAAGCGACGATCTTCGCGTTCGATTTGCCCGAATACCGCTCGTATGTGTGGGGCGTAGCTGTCGATATCCGGGACCATGACAATCACGTCACGCGGGCGCAGGCCCGGGTCTTTGCTGAACCGTGCCAATAGCTGGTCATGCAGCACTTCCACTTCGCGCTGCGCACTGTGCGCAACATGGAAACGGACCGAGCGATCTTCCAGCGGATCGACTGCCGGCCAGAGCTCACGGGTTTCATCCAGCGGGCGTAGCTCGAGAATATCGTCCTGCAACTGATTCAGTAGATTGGTGGGCTCGACTTCACTGAACAGGTCAATCCGCTCATCCTTGAACGAAGAGCGGTAGCTGCGCGGATCATCATGGCTGTCCAGCAAATTGATGTAATCGCGACCCTGCTTGCCCCAGGCAGCGAGCAGCGGGTGAGCATGCTGATGCAGCGCTTGCGGATCGAGGACCATCGGCATTCCGGTCTTGCGCGCCTGGCGTTTGTACTGGTGACGCAACAGGTCTTTGTCGGCGACGATATCAGCCCAGTGATGGCGACACGGGTTGTGAACGCAGAGCAGAACCTGGCTGAACTTCGCCAGGCCCGCCAATGCCTCGAGCGCTTGTGCGGGCAGCGAGGAAATGCCAAAAACGATGACACGTGCCGGCAAACCCGGAGGCGCTTCGGTCATGCTGCCGATGCGCTCGATGAAGCGCTGATGTACACCCGCTCGACTCTGCGACATACCTTTGGCACCGACATCATCCAGCAGCGCGCGCCACAGCTCGGCTTGCCAGCAATTAGCGGCTGACAGCGGTCTGGCCTGACCTCGCCCATCGCGCAATTGATGACGGCCAGCGGCCCAGTCTTCCAGCCAGTCGGCGCGGTAAACCTGATATTGGTCGAACAGATCTGACAGGCGCTCGGACAATTGATAGCGCTTGCGTAGATCAGTGTCGTCGGTCAGGAAACGCTGCAGGGGCTCGAAGTGTGGCTGATTGATGAGTTCAGGGAGCAAGCGCATCAAGCGCCAGGTCAGCGGGGTCTTGTCGAGCAAGGAAGTCGACGGTATTTCATCGCTTCCGAGAACCATGCGGTACAGCGTCCACATGAAACTACCGGGCAATTGGACGTCTATGGCTGCGGCAATGCCACAGCCACCGCTATCTTCATCCTGAGCGTCCTCGGCCAACGCCAGTTTCAACCACTGCGCAATGCCGTTGCTCTGGACCAGCGCAATCTCGTTTTCCAGGGGGGCCAATGGATAACGTCGCATCCACGACACAACCAGACTGCGCAGCTCATCCGGGCGGTTGCCTTGAACCACCATGAAACCTGCACTCAGAGAGGTTGTAACGGACATGCTTGTTTCCTTGACCGGTGCGTAGAACCTGATGCCGAACCATAAGGGCAAGCGCGCTGGATTGCCATAAGCATGTTGGTCTGAATGACTGCCGGAGAGGTATGGTTATGAGTTCAGGAGAATGCAGAGGTTTGTGGAACCCCAGACAAACAAAAACCCTCAACGCATAAGCGATGAGGGTTTCTGGAATTTAATCTTGACGATGACCTACTCTCACATGGGGAAACCCCACACTACCATCGGCGATACATCGTTTCACTGCTGAGTTCGGGATGGGATCAGGTGGTTCCAATGTTCTATGGTCGTCAAGAAATTCGGGTACCGAATCGTGCCATGCGGCGCGCTTCAGCAAATCGGGTATGTGATAGCTCGGTGCGGTTGTGACGCAAACCTTCGGTTCATGTCATCTTCACAGTCACCGCAATCTGATGCTCCTGTCAGGAAGTCCACTCAAATTGCTTGGGTGTTATATGGTCAAGCCTCACGGGCAATTAGTATTGGTTAGCTCAACGCCTCACAGCGCTTACACACCCAACCTATCAACGTCGTAGTCTTCGACGGCCCTTTAGGGAACTCAAGGTTCCAGTGAGATCTCATCTTGAGGCAAGTTTCCCGCTTAGATGCTTT
This sequence comes from Pseudomonas sp. Pme6b, assembly GCF_058129925.1. Classification (NCBI taxonomy): domain Bacteria; kingdom Pseudomonadati; phylum Pseudomonadota; class Gammaproteobacteria; order Pseudomonadales; family Pseudomonadaceae; genus Pseudomonas; species Pseudomonas sp. Pme6b. The sequence goes on along the minus strand of NZ_CM176704.1, from coordinate 800,236 downwards.
CAGCGGTTATCTTTTCCGAACATAGCTACCCGGCAATGCCACTGGCGTGACAACCGGAACACCAGAGGTTCGTCCACTCCGGTCCTCTCGTACTAGGAGCAGCCCCTCTCAAATCTCAAACGTCCACGGCAGATAGGGACCGAACTGTCTCACGACGTTCTAAACCCAGCTCGCGTACCACTTTAAATGGCGAACAGCCATACCCTTGGGACCGGCTTCAGCCCCAGGATGTGATGAGCCGACATCGAGGTGCCAAACACCGCCGTCGATATGAACTCTTGGGCGGTATCAGCCTGTTATCCCCGGAGTACCTTTTATCCGTTGAGCGATGGCCCTTCCATACAGAACCACCGGATCACTAAGACCTACTTTCGTACCTGCTCGACGTGTCTGTCTCGCAGTCAAGCGCGCTTTTGCCTTTATACTCTACGACCGATTTCCGACCGGTCTGAGCGCACCTTCGTACTCCTCCGTTACTCTTTAGGAGGAGACCGCCCCAGTCAAACTACCCACCATACACTGTCCTCGATCCGGATAACGGACCTGAGTTAGAACCTCAAAGTTGCCAGGGTGGTATTTCAAGGTTGGCTCCACGCAGACTGGCGTCCACGCTTCAAAGCCTCCCACCTATCCTACACAAGCAAATTCAAAGTCCAGTGCAAAGCTATAGTAAAGGTTCACGGGGTCTTTCCGTCTAGCCGCGGATACACTGCATCTTCACAGCGATTTCAATTTCACTGAGTCTCGGGTGGAGACAGCGCCGCCATCGTTACGCCATTCGTGCAGGTCGGAACTTACCCGACAAGGAATTTCGCTACCTTAGGACCGTTATAGTTACGGCCGCCGTTTACCGGGGCTTCGATCAAGAGCTTCGCTTGCGCTAACCCCATCAATTAACCTTCCGGCACCGGGCAGGCGTCACACCCTATACGTCCACTTTCGTGTTTGCAGAGTGCTGTGTTTTTAATAAACAGTCGCAGCGGCCTGGTATCTTCGACCGGCGTGGGCTTACGCAGTAAATGCTTCACCCTCACCGGCGCACCTTCTCCCGAAGTTACGGTGCCATTTTGCCTAGTTCCTTCACCCGAGTTCTCTCAAGCGCCTTGGTATTCTCTACCCAACCACCTGTGTCGGTTTGGGGTACGGTTCCTGGTTACCTGAAGCTTAGAAGCTTTTCTTGGAAGCATGGCATCAACCACTTCGTGTTCTAAAGAACACTCGTCATCAGCTCTCGGCCTTGAGATCCCGGATTTACCTAAGATCTCAGCCTACCACCTTAAACCTGGACAACCAACGCCAGGCTGGCCTAGCCTTCTCCGTCCCTCCATCGCAATAACCAGAAGTACAGGAATATTAACCTGTTTTCCATCGACTACGCTTTTCAGCCTCGCCTTAGGGACCGACTAACCCTGCGTCGATTAACGTTGCGCAGGAAACCTTGGTCTTTCGGCGTGGGTGTTTTTCACACCCATTGTCGTTACTCATGTCAGCATTCGCACTTCTGATACCTCCAGCAAGCTTCTCAACTCACCTTCACAGGCTTACAGAACGCTCCTCTACCGCATCATCAAAAGATGATACCCGTAGCTTCGGTGCATGGTTTGAGCCCCGTTACATCTTCCGCGCAGGCCGACTCGACTAGTGAGCTATTACGCTTTCTTTAAAGGGTGGCTGCTTCTAAGCCAACCTCCTAGCTGTCTAAGCCTTCCCACATCGTTTCCCACTTAACCATGACTTTGGGACCTTAGCTGACGGTCTGGGTTGTTTCCCTTTTCACGACGGACGTTAGCACCCGCCGTGTGTCTCCCATGCTCGGCACTTGTAGGTATTCGGAGTTTGCATCGGTTTGGTAAGTCGGGATGACCCCCTAGCCGAAACAGTGCTCTACCCCCTACAGTGATACATGAGGCGCTACCTAAATAGCTTTCGAGGAGAACCAGCTATCTCCGAGCTTGATTAGCCTTTCACTCCGATCCACAGGTCATCCGCTAACTTTTCAACGGTAGTCGGTTCGGTCCTCCAGTTAGTGTTACCCAACCTTCAACCTGCCCATGGATAGATCGCCCGGTTTCGGGTCTATTCCCAGCGACTAGACGCCCTATTAAGACTCGCTTTCGCTACGCCTCCCCTATTCGGTTAAGCTCGCCACTGAAAATAAGTCGCTGACCCATTATACAAAAGGTACGCAGTCACCCAACAAAGTGGGCTCCCACTGCTTGTACGCATACGGTTTCAGGATCTATTTCACTCCGCTCTCCGCGGTTCTTTTCGCCTTTCCCTCACGGTACTGGTTCACTATCGGTCAGTCAGTAGTATTTAGCCTTGGAGGATGGTCCCCCCATATTCAGACAAGGTTTCTCGTGCCCCGTCCTACTCGATTTCATTGCAAAGGGATTTTCGCGTACAGGGCTATCACCCACTATGGCCGTCCTTTCCAGAACGTTCCGCTAATCTCAATACAACTTAAGGGCTGGTCCCCGTTCGCTCGCCACTACTAAGGGAATCTCGGTTGATTTCTTTTCCTCAGGGTACTTAGATGTTTCAGTTCCCCTGGTTCGCTTCTTGCACCTATGTATTCAGTACAAGATAACCATCTTATGATGGCTGGGTTCCCCCATTCAGACATCTCCGGATCACAGTCTGTTTGCCGACTCCCCGAAGCTTTTCGCAGGCTACCACGTCTTTCATCGCCTCTGACTGCCAAGGCATCCACCGTATGCGCTTCTTCACTTGACC
>NZ_CM176704.1:0-795000 GCF_058129925.1 Pseudomonas sp. Pme6b | reverse complement strand
CTTGTAAACCATTGATCTACAAGGCTTTTTCGTTTCCGTCTGCGCCGGAAGTGGGGCGAATTATAGACAGATCACAGAGGGCGTCAACCGTTAATTTCAAAAATCTGCAATTCAACTGCTGTGCCCCAACAAACACGGGAGATCCTCTTTAAAGACGATCTCCCGCTACGGGAATTTACAAGCTGGGAAATGCGAATTGCGACGCTTCATGGCTCGCACGTTGCGGCCAGCGCTGCGTAATCGCCTTGCGACGCGTATAGAAGCGCACACCATCGGGACCGTACGCATGCAAGTCGCCGAACAGGGAACGCTTCCAGCCACCAAAGCTGTGATAGGCAACCGGTACCGGCAGCGGAACGTTGACCCCGACCATTCCCACTTCAATCTCATCGCAGAACAACCGCGCAGCTTCGCCATCACGGGTAAAGATGCAGGTACCGTTGCCGTATTCATGGTCGTTGATCAGTTGCATGGCCTGTTCAAGGCTGTCCACGCGCACGATGCACAGCACCGGCCCGAAGATCTCTTCTTTATAGATGCGCATTTCTGGCGTTACGCGATCGAACAGACAGCCGCCCATGAAGAAGCCATGTTCGTGCCCGGCAACCTGGAGATTGCGACCGTCTACCACCAGAGTAGCGCCCGACTGCACACCATCTGCTATATAGCCGCCGACCTTGTCGCGATGCTGACCGGTAACCAGTGGCCCCATATCCAGGCCGCAAGTCGTACCTGCACCGATTTTCAGGCTCTGAATTTGCGGAACCAGTTTGGCCACCAACGCATCGGCGATCTGATCCCCGACGCATACCGCAACCGAAATAGCCATGCAGCGCTCACCGCAGGATCCATAGGCAGCGCCCATCAAGGCACTCACTGCGTTGTCCAGGTCGGCATCCGGCATCAGTACCGCATGGTTCTTGGCGCCACCGAGAGCCTGAACCCGCTTGCCACGCGCTGCGCCCTCTTTGTAGATGTACTCGGCAATCGGGGTCGAACCGACAAAGCTCAGCGCCTTGACCTCAGGCGCTTCGATCAGTGCATCGACGGCAACCTTGTCACCATGAACCACATTCAGCACACCCTTCGGCAGCCCGGCCTCGTGCAGCAGCTCGGCTATCAGCAGCGTGGAACTGGGATCGCGTTCGGAGGGTTTGAGGATGAAGCAATTGCCACACGCGATGGCCAGCGGGTACATCCACAGCGGCACCATGGCCGGGAAGTTGAACGGAGTGATACCGGCAACGATACCCAGCGGCTGGAAATCAGACCACGCATCGATGTTCGGCCCGACATTACGACTGTATTCACCCTTGAGCACTTCAGGCGCAGCGCAGGCGTACTCCACGTTTTCAATACCGCGCTTCAGCTCGCCCGCCGCATCTTCCAGGGTCTTGCCGTGCTCTTCACTGATCAACTGAGCAATGCGCGCTTCGTTCTGCTCCAGCAATTGCTTGAAGCGGAACATCACCTGAGCGCGCTTGGCTGGCGGTGTATTACGCCAGGCCGGAAACGCAGCCTTGGCCGAATCGATCGCCTTCTGGACAGTGTCCCGAGTGGCAAGCGCTACTGTGTGGATAACCTGGCCGATCGACGGATTGAACACATCTGCGGTGCGGCCATCTTCAGAAATGAACTCGCCGTGGATCAGGTGTTGAATGCTGCTCATGGAAAACTCCGGATAATTGCATCGGGCGCGAATGGCTTCGCGGCCCATGCGACAAAAGCACCTGTATAAAAGTACCTATATAAGAAGAGAGCCTGTCAGCGTGGTCAGTCGATCAGGTTCAGCGTCTCGCCGACGGCATCGAACAACCGGTCCAGGTCCTGCGCCTGACTGTTGAAGGTCGGGCCAAACTGCAAGGTGTCACCGCCAAAACGCACATAGAACCCGGCTTTCCACAGTTTCATGCCTGCCTCGAAAGGCCGCACGATTGCATCGCCGTCACGAGGTGCGATCTGGATGGCGCCTGCAAGGCCGTAGTTGCGGATATCCACCACGTTTTTCGCGCCCTTGATACCGTGCAGCACGCTTTCAAAATGCGGAGCGATTTCTGCTGCCTGCTGTACCAGGTTTTCACGCTGCAACAACTCCAGCGCCGCGAGCCCGGCCGCGCAGGCCACCGGATGTGCCGAATAGGTATAGCCGTGGGGGAATTCGACGGCGTATTCCGGCGTTGGCTGATTCATGAAGGTCTGATAGATCTCGCTGCTGGCGATCACTGCGCCCATGGGGATCGCGCCATTGGTGATCTGCTTGGCGATACACATCAGGTCAGGCGTGACACCGAAACTGTCCGCACCAAACATCGAGCCTGTACGGCCGAAGCCGGTAATGACTTCGTCGAATATCAGCAGGATATTGTGCTGATCACAAATCTCGCGCAGACGCTTGAGATAGCCTTGCGGCGGAACGATCACGCCGGCAGAGCCCGCCATGGGTTCGACGATTACCGCCGCGATGTTCGACGCATCGTGCAGCTCGATCAGCTTGAGCATCTCGTCGGCCAGCGCAATACCGCCCGCTTCGGGCATCCCCTTCGAATAGGCGTTGCTGGCCAGCAGCGTGTGCGGCAGATGGTCGACATCCATCAACTGGCCGAACATCTTGCGGTTACCATTCACTCCGCCCAGGCTGGTGCCCGCCACGTTCACGCCGTGATAGCCACGCGCGCGCCCGATCATCTTGGTCTTGGTCGCCTGCCCCTTCAGCCGCCAGTAGGCACGCACCATCTTCACTGCCGTGTCCGCGCATTCGGAACCGGAGTTGGTATAAAAGACGTGATTGAGATTGCCCGGCGTCAGTTCGGTAATCTTTTCCGCCAACTGGAACGACAGCGGATGCCCGAACTGAAAGCCCGGCGAGTAATCCAGAATGCCCAGTTGCCGGGAAACGGCTTCCTGAATTTCCTTGCGGGTGTGCCCGGCCCCGCATGTCCATAGCCCGGAAAGCCCATCGTAGATCTTGCGGCCCTTGTCGTCTGTCAGATAGCTACCGTGCGCAGCCACGACCATGCGCGGGTCACGCTGGAAATTTCGATTCGCCGTGTAAGGCATCCAGTGGGCATCAAGCTTCAACTGACTGGCTACAGGCACATCTGACGCTTCGAACATATTCATGGGGGCAAGCCTCGCAGGCGCTAAACGAACGGTCATTGCAGCCAAGGTGTCACGCGGCTAAAGTTCATAAAACCCGATTTTCATAATCTTTGGTTTGGTAAGGACTAAACAATGAGTGTCCGTCGCCCCGATCCACTGTCGCAGGTGAGCGATTTTGATATCCGCTTGCTGCGCATTTTCAAAAGTGTCGTCGAGGCAGGCGGTTTTTCCGCGGCCGAAAGCGTGCTCGGCATTGGCCGGTCGGCGATCAGTCAGCAAATGAGCGATCTGGAACAGCGTCTCGGCTTGCGGCTTTGCCAGCGAGGGCGGGCCGGTTTTTCACTGACCGACGAAGGACGTGAGGTTTATCAATCGTCGTTGCAACTGCTCAGCGCTCTGGAAAGTTTCAGAACTGAGGTCAACGGCCTGCATCAGAACCTGCGCGGCGAGTTGAACATCGGCCTGACCGACAACCTGGTCACCCTTCCCCACATGCGCATCACCCATGCACTGGCCCGCCTGAAAGAGCGTGGCCCGGGCGTGCACATCAATATCCGCATGATTGCTCCCGCCGAAGTCGAGCGAGGCGTATTGGACGGCGGCCTGCATGTCGGTGTCGTGCCACAGGCCAGCGCCCTGCCCGGCCTTGAATATCACCCGTTATACAGTGAGCGTTCGCTGCTTTATTGCGCGGTGGGCCACCCGCTCTTCTACGCGGACAACTCAACGCTGGATGATGAACGCCTCGCACAGCAGGAAGCCATTGCCCCGACCTTTCGCCTGCCCAACGATATTCAGGAGCATTATCAGGCACTGACTTGCACCGCCAGTGCTTCAGACCGCGAGGGCATCGCGTTCCTGATTCTGACTGGACGCTACATTGGCTACCTGCCAGATCATTACGCCAACGCCTGGGTGCAGGAAGGTCGATTGCGCGCGCTGAAACCGGACTCAAAGTTCTACGACCTCAACCTGGTGACCGTTACCCGAAAAGGCCGACGCCCTCATTTGGTGCTGGAGAGCTTTCTGGAAACACTGGCCGCTACCCGATGACACACTCCTGCAGGACACCCTTCCAGTCAGCCAACGTTGCAGAGCGGCTCGAAAACGCTATCAGGCTGATATTTATTGAAATAGTTGGACTCAAATAAAAATAACCTGAGCAACTGGACAGTTTTTTGCAGTGATCCCAGATAACGACACGCCAGTACATGGCAGTTCCCCGTCCGAGACCTTGCCATGCAGCCTGAAACACTCGACAACGATGACCTGATTTACGGCCTGAATGATCGCCCAAGACCTTTAACGGCCATATTGGCAGCGTTCCAGCATGTCCTCGCCAGCTTCGTCGGGATCATCACCCCGCCGTTGATCATCGGATCGACGCTCGGCCTGACTCAATACCTGCCGTATCTGATCAGCATGGCCCTGATGGTGTCGGGCACAGGTACTTTCATTCAGGCGCGCCGCCCGTTTGGTATCGGCGCAGGCATGATCTGCCTGCAAGGCACCAGCTTCGCTTTCCTGGGCGCGGTGTTGTCCGCGGGTTTTCTGGTCAAGCAACGCGGCGGCAGCCCGGAGGACATCATGGCGATGATCTTCGGCGTGTGCTTTTTCGGCGCGCTTGTGCAAATCGTGCTCAGTCGCTGTATTGGCCAGTTGCGACGTGTCATCACGCCGCTGGTGACCGGCATTGTCATCACGCTGATTGGTGTAAGCCTGATCAAGGTAGGTGTGACGGACCTGGGCGGCGGCTTCAACGCACCTGACTTCGGCGCGCCGTTGAACCTGGCGCTGGGCGCCTTCGTTCTGGCAGTGATCATCGTACTTAATCGTTCGAATACGCCTTGGGTGCGCTTGTCGGCGATCATCATCGGCCTGGCGGTCGGCAGTCTCGCCGCCTGGTTCAGCGGCAAGCTGATTCCACAGCCGATCCACGACCTGCCCTTGATCAGCGTGCCGGTGCCGTTCCGTTTTGGTTTCAGCTTTGACTGGACCGCTTTCCTGCCGGTCGCGCTGATTTATCTGATCAGCAGTATCGAAACGGTCGGCGACCTGACCGCCAACTGCATGCTCGCCAGCCAGCCGATCAGTGGCCCGAGCTACGTGGCGCGCCTCAAGGGTGGCGTGCTGGGTGACGGCGTGAGCTGCATGATTGCCGCAACGTTCAGTGCATTCCCCAACACCACCTTTGCGCAGAACAACGGTGTGATTCAGCTGACCGGCGTTGCCAGTCGCTATGTCGGGCTGTACATCGGCGCGGTGCTGTTCGTGCTCGGGCTGTTCCCGCATATCGGTGCCATCGTCCAGCAGATTCCCAAACCGGTACTCGGCGGCGCAACGCTGGTGATGTTCGGCAGCGTCGCGGCAGCCGGTGTGCGCATTCTGGCCCAGTCTCCGCTGGACCGACGCAGCATGCTGATCATCGCCACGTCACTGGGTGTCGGTCTGGGTATCGCCGCGCAGCCTGCGCTGCTGCATCAGATGCCCAAACTGGTACAGAACCTGTTCGATTCGGCCATCACCAGCGGCGGCATCACAGCCATCGTAATGTGCCTGCTGACTCCGGAAGGAAAGGTCGCCGTGACCCGGAATGATTCAGCGACGGAACCCAATCCCCTTGAACAACCACGATAGGCTTCCATAGCCGCACTTGCGCCGGTGCTTGCGAGATAATCGCCGGTGCGCTATCTGTTCATTAGTTGCGCCCTACGACCTGTCCGGAATTGCTCATGACCCTTGAAGTCCCCGCACACAGCGCTCACGTCACCAAGCCCGCAAGCCGTATTCGTCAGAAGAACGAACAAGCAATCATCCAGGCAGCCGAAGATGAATTTGCCCGCCACGGCTTCAAGGGCACCAGCATGAACACCATTGCACTGAAAGCCGGGCTGCCCAAAGCCAACCTGCATTACTACTTCACCAACAAGCTGGGCCTGTATGTCGCGGTACTGAGCAACATCATTGATTTGTGGGACAGCACGTTCAACCACCTGAGCGTCGAAGATGATCCAGCTGAGGCACTGGCCCGCTACATTCGCGCCAAGATGGAGTTTTCGCGCCGCCAGCCTCAGGCTTCACGGATCTTCGCCATGGAGATCATCAGCGGTGGCGAATGCATGAGCGAGTATTTCAGCCAGGACTACCGCCTGTGGTTCCAGGGCCGGGCAGCGGTTTTTCAAGCCTGGATCGATGCAGGCAAGATGGACCCGGTCGACCCTGTACACCTGATCTTCCTGCTGTGGGGAAGCACCCAGCACTACGCTGATTTCGCCTCGCAGATCTGCCGAGTCACCGGTCGCTCCCGCCTGACCCGGCAAGACATGGATCAGGCCAGCAATAATCTGATCCGGATCATCCTCAAAGGTTGTGGGCTCACGCCGCCAGCCTTGTAGAATCGACGCCTTGACGTCAGCTGGATACACGCATGCCTTTTACCCTGGTCGGCCCTTGCGAGTCTCGTGAAGAAATCCGCAAGAGCCGCTTCATGACCCTCGCCGCCCCCATCGCCAGCCCGGCCGACGCCCAGGCGTTCATCGAGCAGCACAGCGACCTCAACGCCACCCACAATTGCTGGGCCTGGAAGCTGGGTGGTCAGTATCGCAGCAACGATGACGGGGAACCGGGCGGTACTGCAGGCAGGCCAATCCTGGCAGCCATCGAGGCGCAGGAATTCGATCAAGTCGTGGTGCTGGTGATCCGCTGGTACGGCGGCATTCAACTGGGGACTGGCGGCCTGGCCCGCGCCTATGGCGGTGGTGCCAACAAATGTTTGCAGCAGGCCGAGCGTCTGCCGCTGATTCAGCGTTCGTCATTCCAGCTTGAATGCAGCTTCAGTGAACTGGCGCTGGTCAAGTTGCGTCTCGCGGAAGTCAACGGCCTGCTGGAAAGTGAAAACTTCACTGCCACTGGCGTGCAGATGGCAATCGCGATAGGCCCCGAGCATGCCGACACGCTGCAACGACAACTGGCTGATCTGAGTCGCGGCAGAATTGTTTTGCACAAGGCCACAACAGAGTAGGCAACGCGTCAGCAATTGCCCACATCTACTGTGCATCCGGCTGTGGATAAGCTGAGTACACTCCACTGCGGGCCTTGCCGGGCTTGCGTTTCAGGCGAATGATCGTTTTTTGAGCAATCGCCTGTCATGGATCCATAAACGGTGCAAAAACAGTCTGTTAGCGCTCGTTAGTCCCTTTGGATGCTAACCACCGACGTATTATTCTCCGCTGACGCGCTTGCGCACAGTATCTGTGGAAGAACCTGTGGATAACAGGTGCAAGGGTCGCGCATCCGTATAACGCACCTCGCTTGACGCCTGCTGTACATTTTTCACTCAAATCAAAGAGCCACCTTTGCCCCTCGCTCCGCCAGCGCGCCCCGAACTGGTGCCGAAATGATCGCGTCAGGTTGTCACTGCACGGCCATGAATGTCGAAAACACCTTACTCAACCTTGATTGAACGCACAGGACAGGAATCCTGACTCCTTGGCCAGGATTTTGCTTTATCCACAAGCGACCCACTTCTGCCTTCGAGCCTTTCATGTCAAACCACGCGATACCTGCGCGTCTACAACTGCGCCACATCACTAAACGGTATCCCGGCTGCCTGGCCAACGACGCTGTCGACCTGACGATTCAGCCCGGCGAGATTCATGCCCTGCTGGGAGAGAACGGTGCCGGCAAAAGCACGCTGATGAAGATCATCTATGGCGTGACGCAGCCCGACGCCGGGTCGATCATCTGGCAAGGCCAGGCGCAGACCATGCGCAATCCGGCACAGGCCAGAAGCCTGGGGATCGGCATGGTGTTCCAGCATTTCTCGCTGTTCGAAACCCTCAGTGTCGCGCAAAACATCGCCCTGGCGATGGGCGCGGCGGCAGGCACGCCCAAGCAACTGGAACCGCGCATTCGCGAGGTTTCGCAACGCTACGGCATGGCAGTGGAGCCCCAGCGCCTGGTCCATAGCCTGTCGATTGGCGAGCGGCAGAAAGTCGAAATCATTCGCTGCCTGATGCAGGACATTCGTCTGTTGATCCTCGACGAGCCCACCTCTGTGCTCACACCCCAGGAAGCCGAAGAGCTGTTCGTGACCCTCAGGCATCTGGCCGCAGAAGGCTGCAGCATTCTGTTTATCAGTCACAAGCTGGGCGAGGTTCGTGCCTTGTGTCACAGCGCAACCGTCCTGCGCAACGGTAAGGTATCCGGGCACTGTATCCCGGCTGAATGCTCCGATCTGGAGCTGGCGCGCTTGATGGTCGGTGATGCCGAAGGGTTGACCGCGCACTACGACAAAGTCAGCGGCAGCGAAGCCTTTCTGCGCGTCGACAAGCTGTCCTGGCACAACCCGGACCCGTTCGGTTGCTCACTGAAAGACCTGAGCCTGGAAGTACGCAGCGGCGAAATCGTCGGCATCGCGGGCGTTGCCGGCAATGGTCAGGATGAATTGCTGGCGCTGCTGAGTGGCGAACAGACCCTGCCTCATGCCCAGGCGACAACCCTGCGTTTCCAAGACACCCCGGTCGGCGACCTGCGCCCCGACGCCCGCCGCAAACACGGGCTGGCGTTCGTTCCGGCAGAGCGTCTGGGGCATGGCGCAGTGCCGGAACTGAGCCTGGCCGACAACGCTCTGCTAACCGCTTTCCAGCAAGGACTGGTGAGCCACGGCTTGATCCAGCGCGGCAAGGTTCGCGCACTGGCCGACGAAATCATCCGTCGCTTTGCAGTCAAGACGACGGACGCACAGGCCGCGGCGCGCAGCCTGTCGGGCGGCAACCTGCAGAAATTCATTCTCGGCCGGGAAATACTGCAAAACCCCAAACTGCTGATTGCCGCGCACCCGACCTGGGGCGTGGATGTCGGTGCTGCCGCAGCGATTCACCGGGCATTGATTGCCTTGCGTGACGCGGGGGCGGCCATTCTGGTGATTTCCGAAGACCTGGACGAGTTGTTCCAGATCAGCGACCGACTCGCCGCCCTGAGCGGCGGCCAGCTTTCCGACCTGATCCCCACTGAACAGACCAGCACCGTGCAAATCGGCGGCTGGATGGCGGGACAGTTCGATCATTCTCACACCCAGGCCCATACGGCGGGTTAACGGAGCAAAAGATGCTGCTTTCTCTGGAACCGCGCGGCCAGCAATCGCGCGCCATGTTGTGGTGTTCCCCTTTACTGGCTGCCGTCCTGACACTGGTCTGCGGCTCGCTGCTGTTCATCGGCCTTGGGCTCAACCCTTGGGTGACGCTGCACACCTTGCTGATCGCACCGGTCAGCGACTGGTATGGCGTGTCGGAATTGATGGTCAAAACCTTGCCGATTCTGCTCTGCGCGCTGGGCCTGGCGGTCGCGTATCAAGCGCGCATCTGGAACATCGGCGCAGAAGGCCAGCTGCTGCTCGGCGCGCTGGCAGGCAGTGCCGTAGCGGTAAATATCATTGAGATGGAAAGTCGCTGGGCCTTGGTCATGGTGCTGCTGGCCGGCACCCTGGCAGGCGCGGCCTGGGCGGGCGTGACCGCCTGGCTGCGCACGCGCTTCAATGCCAATGAGATCCTTACCAGCATCATGCTCAACTATATCGCCCTCAACTTGCTGCTGTACTTCGTGCACGGGCCGCTCAAAGACCCGGCGGGCATGAATTTCCCGGAGTCAGCGACTTTTGGCGACGCCAGCCGCCTGCCGCTGCTGATGGAAGATGGCCGCGCGCACATCGGCGTGTACTTCGCCCTGTTTGCGCTGGTCGCGGTGTGGGTGCTGCTGCAACGCAGTTTCGTCGGTTTTCAGATCAAGGTGCTGGGCCTGGACAAGCGTGCTGCCGGGTTTGTCGGCTTTCGAGAAAAACGCCTGGTCTGGCTCGCACTGTTGATCAGTGGCGCGCTGGCCGGGCTGGCCGGCGTATCGGAAGTGACCGGGCCGATCGGTCAACTGGTGCCGCAGGTCTCGCCAGGTTACGGCTATGCCGCGATCACCGTGGCCTTTCTCGGCCGCCTCAACCCCATCGGCATTCTGTTCTCCAGCCTGTTGATCGCCCTGCTGTATCTGGGCGGAGAAAGCGCGCAAATGACCTTGAACCTGCCCTTGGCAATCACGCAGTTGTTTCAGGGGATGATGCTGTTCTTCCTGCTGGCCTGTGATGTGCTGATTCTCTATCGCCCAAGTTTGAAACTGCACTGGACCAAGCGCCAGATGACAGCCGTCACAGGAGCCGCATGATGGATATCGACCTGCTGAGCAACATTTTCTATGCCATGGTCCGCTGCGGAACCCCCTTGCTGCTGGTGGCGCTGGGCGAACTGATCTGCGAAAAAAGCGGCGTCATCAACCTGGGTCAGGAAGGCATGATGCTGTTTGGCGCGGTGATCGGTTTCATCATCGCCCTGAGTACCGGCAATCTATGGCTGGGCGTGCTGCTGGCGATGCTCGCTGGCATGCTGCTGTCGGCACTGTTTGCGCTGGTGGCACTGGTGTTCAACGCCAATCAGGTCGCGACCGGGCTGGCGCTGACCATTTTCGGTGTCGGCCTTTCCAGCTTCGTCGGCGCCGCCTGGGTCGGCAAGCCATTGAGCGGTTTCGAACCGGTGGTCATCCCGCTGCTGAGTGACATTCCGCTGATCGGCCGCATGCTGTTTGCCCAGGACTTGCTGGTCTACCTGTCCTTCGCCTTGTTCGCTTTGGTCGCCTGGGCGCTGCTGAAAAGCCGCGTCGGGCTGATTATCCAGGCGGTCGGCGAAAATCCCGATGCGGCCAGCGCCATGGGCTTGCCAGTGTTGCGTGTACGCACGTTGGCCGTGCTGTTCGGCGGCGCAATGGCTGGGCTGGCCGGGGCTTACCTGTCGCTGGCCTATACGCCGATGTGGGCGGAAAACATGAGCGCCGGACGCGGCTGGATAGCCTTGGCGCTGGTGGTGTTCGCCAGCTGGCGCGTGTGGCGCCTACTGCTCGGTGCGTACCTGTTCGGCCTCGCCAGCATCCTGCACCTGGTCGCGCAAGGCATCGGCCTGGCCATCCCGTCCAACCTGCTGGCGATGCTGCCTTACCTCGCCACCATCATCGTCCTCGTCCTGCTCTCCCGCGACGCCCTGCGCACCCGACTGTATGCGCCGGTATCGCTGGGCCAGCCGTGGCGGGCGGGGCATTGAGGGAGCTCGCGGCGCAGATGGTTGACGCAGAGCGTCATGAACGGCATTCCCACGCTGGAGCGTGCGGAACGATAATCCCGACTATCGCGCCGATGCTCAGCGTCAGACATCTACCTTGAACGTTTCCGGCTCACGGAGATTCCAACACTGCATAGGCAGTAGTACGCTGCGGGGTCGAAACTTTCGAGAGGTCCTGCTTGCGCTGCCATGGAGTCTGTCTCTCAATTTGCCAAGGAATCATTCATGACCACTACCAAGAAAACCGCCCTCATTATCGGTGCTTCGCGTGGCCTCGGGCTCGGGCTGGTGCAGCGCTTGACCGAACAGGGCTGGCAGGTCACCGCCACGGTGCGTGATCCGCAGAACGCCGAAAACCTCAAAGCGGTAGAAGGCGTGCGCATCGAAGCGGTGGATCTGGACGAACCTGCTTCGCTGGAAGTGCTGGTCCAGAAGCTGCGCGGTGAAGTGTTCGACGTGCTGTTCGTCAATGCCGGCATCAGTGGCGCGGCACACCAGAGCGCTGCGAAGTCGACCGCTGCCGAACTCGGGCAGTTGTTCCTGACCAACGCTGTAGCGCCGATTCGTCTGGCCGAGCGCTTCGTTGAGCAAATCCGTCCCGGCACGGGCGTCCTGGCGTTCATGAGTTCGTGGCTGGGCAGCGTCACTTGCCCGGACGGCGCAAACCTTGCGCTGTACAAGGCCAGCAAGGCTGCACTCAATTCGATGACCAATACCTTTGTCACCGAGCTGGGCGAGAACCGTCCTACCGTGCTGTCGATGCATCCGGGTTGGGTGAAGACCGACATGGGCGGCGAAAATGCCGCCATCGACGTCATGACCAGCACCACCGGGCTTGTCGAACAGCTCAATGCCTACGCAGGCAAGGGCGGCCATCACTTCATCGATTATCAGGGCAAGACGATTGCCTGGTAATCGGCTGCTCGACTAGAATCGCCGTCCTTCGCCGGGGCGCACCTGACCCCGGCGACCCTGGATCAGCAGACAGGGCAACACTGAGCTGGCTAACCTGAACCTGTCTTTCAGAGGAGCCGGCCCATGCCTGCGATCCGTATCTGGTTGAAAAATCCCCTTGCCGTGTTCACTGCCAATGACCTGGACGCCCGTGGCGGTCTGGTGATCGAAGGCGGCGTCATCACTGAAGTGCTGGCCGCCGGACAACAACCGTCGACGCCCTGCACACAGACATTCGATGCCCGCGAGCATGTGCTGCTGCCGGGGCTGATCAACACGCACCATCACTTCTATCAAACCCTCACCCGCGCTTGGGCACCGGTGGTCAACCAGCCATTATTCCCGTGGCTGAAAACCCTGTACCCGGTGTGGGCGCGCCTGACGCCAGAGAAGCTCGCGGTCGCCAGCAAGGTGGCGCTGGCCGAGCTGTTACTGTCCGGGTGCACAACCGCTGCCGACCACCACTATCTGTTTCCCGACGGGCTTGAACACGCCATCGATGTTCAGGTGCAAAGCGTCCGCGAGTTGGGTATGCGCGCAATGTTGACGCGTGGTTCGATGAGCCTTGGCGAAGCGGATGGAGGCTTGCCGCCGCAGCAAACCGTGCAGCAGGGCGAGGTGATTCTGGCCGACAGTCAGCGCCTGATCGAGACCTATCACGAGCGCGGCGATGGTGCGCAGATCCAGATCGCGCTGGCACCCTGCTCGCCGTTTTCGGTCACGCCGCAGATCATGTCCGAGAGTGCCGCCATGGCCGAAAAGCTCGACGTGCGCCTGCACACCCACCTGGCTGAAACCCTCGACGAAGAGGACTTCTGCCTGCAACGCTTCGGCCTGCGCACCGTGGATTATCTGGACAGTGTCGGCTGGTTGGGACCGCGTACCTGGCTGGCCCATGGCATCCACTTCAACCCCGACGAAATCGCCCGTCTCGGCGCAGCAGGCACCGGCGTCTGTCACTGCCCAAGCTCGAACATGCGCCTGGCTTCTGGCATCTGCCCGACGCTGGAGCTGATCGCTGCCGGCGCGCCGCTGGGGCTCGGGGTCGATGGTTCGGCGTCCAACGATGCATCGAACATGATCCTCGAAACCCGCCAGGCGCTTTACCTGCAGCGCCTGCGCTACGGCGCAGAGAAAATCACCCCGCAACTTGTGCTGGGCTGGGCCACCAAGGGGTCAGCGCACTTGCTGGGACGCACAGACCTCGGTGAACTGGCGGTAGGCAAACAGGCTGATATAGCGTTGTTCAAGCTGGACGAACTGCGCTTTTCCGGCAGCCACGACCCGCTGTCAGCGCTGCTACTGTGTGGCGCGGACCGTGCCGATCGGGTGATGATCGCAGGACAATGGCGAGTGATCGACGGCCAGGTCGAAGGCCTGGACATCAAGCAGTTGATTGCCGATCACAGCCAGGCCGCGCGGGAGTTGATTCGGGGCTGAACGTGCGGGGCGATAATCTCAACTATCGTGCGACGCTCCGCGTCGGCATGCCGTTCAGGACGCTCTGCGTCCTCTTGCGACGCAGAGCGTGGGAGCGATAGGCAATAGGCCCTAAAGCCCCAGACACGAGAGCATGATGAACGTCGCGAACAGCACGAAGTGGGTCATGCCTTCGATGGCGTTGGTTTCGCCGTCGTTGAGGTTGATGGCGGACACCAGCAGGGTGATGAAGATCATCACGGTCTGCACCGGCGTCATGGCCATCTGGAACGGCTGGCCACTGTAAAGCGCCATCGCTTCCATGACCGGAACCGTCAGAATCACGGTGGACAACGATGCACCCAAAGCAATGTTGACCACTGACTGCATGCGGTTGGCGAGTGCCGCGCGCAGGGCGGTCAGAATCTCCGGTGCAGCGGAAATGGCGGCCACCAGAATGGCGGTCATCACTGGCGGTGCCCCCGTCCCTTCCAGGCCCAGGTCGACCGTCTTGGACATCACTTCAGCCAGCGCGCCAATCACCACCACACCGATGACCAATGTGACAATTGAGCGGGTCAGGTTGACCGGCTCTGCATGCTGTTCAGCCTGATCCGAGCCCTGGCGCTTTTTCTTTTCCGGGTAGCTGTAGCTGAAAAAGTAGCTGTGCGGGCCGACCTGCATGCGCAGGAACAGCGTGTAGAGCAGAATCATCGCGCCAATGGTGAACGCCGAATAGATCTTCCAGTCGCCTTTGGGGATGAACTCGGGCACCACCATCGACACGCCCATGGCGGTGAGGATCATCACGCTATAGGTGCGCGCCGAGTCATCGTTATAGGACTGCTCGCCGTGCTTGATACCGCCCATCAGCGCGGCCAGGCCAAGGATGCCGTTGATGTCGAGCATGACCGCCGAGTAAATCGTGTCTCGCACCAGCGTCGGCGATGGTTCGTTGCTCATCATGATCGCCAGAATCACCACTTCGACCAGCACCGCCGAGAGCGTGAGGATCATCGTCCCGTAGGGATCACCGACCTTTTCCGCGAGCATTTCGGCGTGGTGCGCGACGCGCATCGAGGCGCAGACGATGAAGCCGACCAGCGCCAACCCGGAAACCAGTGCGACGACCTGTCCGTTGCCCAGCAGCACATGCTCCAGCGGATAGGCGACAAACATGGCAATGATTGCTAGCAGTAGAAACTTTTCTTGCTTGAGCAAAGCGCCCATTACTTTCTCCAAACCCTTGCGACAGATCGCCGCGGATAGTCATGAACGTGTCTGTCATTGAAGCCGTTCAGAGTGCGGTGTGTGACAAAAGGTTTCAACAAATGACCCGAATGAGAACTGCACCCACACGTAAATGACTTTTGATCCCGTCGTCACGATGTGAAATAGTGCCCGCCGTTTTCCAGGCGCCTTTTCTGGCGCGTCTGTTTTTCACGATTCAGCTTCTGTTAGAAAGGACATTCGCCGTGCGTGCTTTTCGACTTCCGCATTTATTGGCTTGCGGCCTGCTCACTCTGCTGGCGAGCGCCGCCCAGGCCGCACCTATCGACATCGATGACGGCCAACACAAAGTCCACCTGCCTGACACTCCCAAGCGCGTGGTGGTGATGGAGTTCTCGTTTCTCGACGGCCTGGCGTCGGTCGGCGTAACACCCGTCGGTGCCGCGGACGATGGCGATGCCAACCGGGTACTGCCCAAAGTGCGTAAGGCGGTAGGCGAATGGCAGTCCGTGGGGCTGCGCTCGCAACCCAATATAGAAGTGATCGCGCGGCTCAAGCCGGACCTGATCATTGCCGACCTCGGCCGCCATCAGGCGCTTTACAACGATCTGGCCAGCCTGGCACCCACACTGATGCTGCCGTCGCGCGGCGAGGATTATCAGGGCAGTCTGAAATCTGCCGAGCTGATCGGCGTGGCGCTCGGCAAAGGCCCAGAGATGCAGGCGCGGATCGCGGAGAACCGCCAGCACCTGAAGACTGTTGCCGATCAGATTCCGGCCAACACCAACGTGCTGTTCGGCGTCGCCCGCGAAGACAGCTTCTCGATACATGGCCCGCACTCTTATGCGGGCAGCGTGTTGCAGGCGATCGGTCTGAAGGTCCCGGAAGTACGCAAAGACGCCGCGCCCACCGAATTCGTCAGCCTGGAGCAGTTGCTGGCATTGGACCCGAACTGGTTGCTGGTCGGTCATTATCGTCGCCCGAGCATCGTCGACAGCTGGAGCAAGCAGCCGCTGTGGCAGGTGCTTGGCGCAGTACGTAACAAGCAGGTAGCTGAAGTGGATGGCGACAGCTGGGCGCGCAATCGCGGGATCATGGCGTCCGAGCAGATCGCCGACGATGCGCTTGCCGTACTCAAGGGCGGCAAGGCCGTGCTGAACCCGTAAATGCGCCGCTGGCTGATGGCGGGCGTGATCACCGCGACCTGCCTGGGACTGTTCTGGGTGTCGCTGTTCGCCCTGTCTTCGTTCAGCATTCGTCAGGTAGATGCCTGGAACGGACTGTTCACGCAGGGTCGCGAGGGCGGCAACATCGCTTATATCGTTGCGCAATTGCGCGTGCCACGCGCCTTGTGCGCGGCGCTGGTCGGTGCCTGCCTCGGCGTGGCCGGGGCCTTGATGCAGGGCATCACGCGCAACCGTCTGGCCTCCCCCTCATTGTTTGGCGTTACGGCGGGCGCGGCGCTGGGGCTGGCGCTGTTTTCCACCGGGCTGGTCGCCCTGCCCTTCCCCGGCGGCGCGCTGCTGATGACCTGCCTCGGTGGTGCGTTGGCATGGATCACAGTGTTCAGTCTTGGCGGCGCATGGTCGCCTGCCACCGCTCAGGGGCGACTGGTGCTGGCGGGTGTCGCCGTCGCCGCGCTGTGCGCAGCCTTGACCCGCCTCACTGTGATTCTTGTCGAAGCACAGGCGCAAAGTGTCCTCAACTGGCTGGCCGGTTCACTGGCCAACGTCGGCGCGGCGCAGTTGCAACTGCTCTGGCCGTGCACGCTGATCGGTCTGGTGCTGGCGATTGCCTGTGCGCCGCGCCTGAACCTGATCAACCTCGGCGAAGACGCTGCCCGCTCACTGGGCGTACGCATCGGTGCCTTGCGCCTGCTGGTGTTCGTGGTCAGCTTGCTGCTGGTCGGCGCCAGCGTCTGTGCGGTGGGGCCGATAGCATTTGTCGGCCTGATCGCGCCGAACATTGCTCGCCAGTGGCTGGGCAATGACTACCGCTGGCTGATCCCGATCAGCGCCGGCCTGGGCGCGGCCATCGTGCTGGCCTCGGACCTGATCAGCCGCGCCGTGGCATTCCCCGTGGAAACGCCGGCCGGCGTGGTCACGGCGTTGATTGGCGCGCCGTTCTTTCTGTTTCTGGCGAGGCGCGCGCTATGAACCAGTCCCGCTCACGGCTGTTGTTGCTGATTGTGTTACTGGTACTGGCCCTGCTGTTGAGCCTCAGCGCGGGCACCGTCTGGCTGACGCCCGGCGCGGTGCTTGATCATCTGATCGCCCACGACAGCAAGGACTTCGAAGTCTGGAATCACCGCCTGCCACGCGGACTGATCGCAATCATGACCGGCTGCGCGTTCGGCCTGGCGGGTGCCATCGTGCAAGGTGTGATTCGCAACCCGCTGGCCTCGCCGGAAATTCTTGGCGTGACCCAGGGCGCAGGGCTGGCGCTGACCATCGCGATTATCGGCCTGCCGCAATTGCCGGTGGCCGCGCTGCCGTTTGTGGCGTGTCTGGGCGGTGCAGCGGGGGCATTGCTGCTGGCGTTGTACAACACCGGCGTGCAGTTTTCCGGCGTGCGTTTCGCGCTCTCCGGGGTAGCGATTGCCGTGACGCTGTCGAGCATCACCGAATTTCTGATTCTGTCCAACCCGCTGGATATCAATACCGCCCTGCTGGCCCTGACCGGCAGTTTGTGGAGCCGTAACTGGCACCATGTGTTGCTGGCCTCGCCGCTTCTGCTGCTGATCCCGCTCAGCTTGCTGCTGGCCAAACCGCTGAACCTGATCGGCCTGGGCGATGAAGCAGCGCAGAGCCTGGGTACCGGCCTCAAACGTACGCGCTGGCTGGCGATGAGCAGTGCCGTGCTGTTGACCAGCCTGGGCGTGGGCATCATCGGACCGGTGAGTTTTGTCGGGCTGGTCGCGCCACACATGGCACGCCGTCTGGTCGGCGGTCATCATCAATACCTGCTGCCCGCCTCCATGGTATTGGGCGCGTTATTGCTGGTGCTGGCCGATACGCTGGGGCGCACATTGATCGCACCCAGCGAGATCCCCGCCGGTATTCTCACGGCGGTGATTGGCGCTCCGTATTTCCTCTGGCTGCTGGCCCGATTCAAAGGTTGATCCCATGAGTATTCTGAAGGCGCAGCAACTCGACATCGGCTATGGCGCAACGCGGATCGTGCAAGACCTGTCATTCAGCCCGCCGCCTGCGCAGGTCACCGCGCTGATCGGCCCCAACGGTTGCGGCAAATCCACACTGCTCAAAGCGTTTGCACGGATTCTCACCCCGCAATCGGGCAGCCTCAGCCTGGACGGCAAAGCCTATAGCCAGCTCTCCGCCAAAGAGCTGGCCCGCAAGGTGGCTTTTCTGCCGCAAGTGCTGCCCATTCCAGAAGGCGTCAGTGTGCGTCAACTGGTGGCTTACGGTCGCAGCCCGCACAACAGTCTGTGGGGACGCTTGAGCGGGGCCGATCAGCACAGTGTCGAACAGGCGCTGCAACGCATGGAGCTGGAAACCCTGGCCGACCGGCCGCTGTCCGACCTTTCCGGCGGGCAGCGCCAACGAGCGTGGCTGGCGATGATCCTTGCGCAGGACGCGGCCATCGTCCTGCTCGACGAGCCGACCACCTATCTGGACATCAGCCATCAGGTCGAACTGCTGGACCTGATGCGCGAACTCAGCGCCGAAGGCAAAACCGTGATTACCGTGCTGCACGACATCAATCAGGCCTGTCGCTATGCCGACCATCTGGCGGTCATGCAGGGTGGACGTCTGGTGACCTGCGGCGCGCCGGGCGAGGTGCTGACAGCCGAGCTGGTCTGCCAGGTGTTCGATGTGCAGGTGCAGATCATGCGCGAACCCGTGGCCGGTACGCCAATGTGCATTGTCGAGCGCAGCACGCGCTGCACCAGTTAGCGGCGCAGCCCACCGCACCTGCACCTTCTCGCTGCACTACGCGTTACACACAAGTCTGTTTTAGATTCTGGCCGAAGGCCGTGGGAGCGAACTTGTTCGCGAAAGGGTCGGCATATTCTCCGAAAATGCATCGTCTGAACGACCTCCTTCGCGGACAAGTCCGCTCCTACACACGCACTATTGCTATAGGGTGAAGCACGCTAGCATCGTAAGTTGTCCTGTTGGTCAGTTATTTGCATTGTCGGGGTATGCACTCCAACAAGACCGCAAGGAGCTAGACCCGATGCACCTGACCAACCCACGTCGTCCTCTGAAAAAACTGCTGTGTGCCATGGCCGCCGTTGTCGGCATTGGCTCCAGCCTGCTCGCCTCGGCAGCCGATCCGCTGAAAGTCGGATTTGTCTACATCGGCCCCATTGGCGACCACGGCTGGACCTATCAGCACGAGCAGGGCCGCCAGGCGATGGTCAAGGCGCTGGGTGACAAGGTGACCAGCAGCTACGTGGAAAACGTGCCGGAGGGCGCGGACGCCGAGCGGGTTATCCGCAACATGGCCAAGGGCGGTTACGACCTGATTTTCAGTACCTCGTTCGGCTACATGAACCCCACGCTGAAAGTCGCCAAGCAATTCCCCAAGGTGAAATTCGAGCACGCGACCGGCTACAAGCAGGACAAGAACATGGGCACGTATCTGGCCCGCACCTATGAGGGTCGTTACGTGAGCGGTTACATCGCCGCGAAAATGACCAAGACCAAGAAAATCGGTTATGTCGCTTCATTCCCGATCCCTGAAGTGCTGCGTGACATCGACGCCATCCAGCTGGCGCTGAACAAATACAACCCGGGCACCGAGATCAAAGTGGTGTGGGTCAACTCCTGGTTCGATCCGGGCAAGGAAGCCGATGCTGCCAACGCACTCATCGATCAGGGCGTTGATGTGGTCTTCCAGCACACCGACAGCCCTGCGCCGATCCAGACCGCCGAGCGTCGTGGCGTCTATGCAGTCGGCTACGCTTCGGACATGGCGCACTTCGGGCCGAAAGCGGTACTGGCTTCCATCGTCAACAACTGGGGCCCGCATTACATTCAGGCCGCCGAGGGTGCCATCGCAGGCACCTGGAAACCACAGGATTACTGGGGCGGCCTGAAAGAGGGTACGGTCGAGTTGCCAATCAGCGACGTGGTACCTGCTGATGTGAAGGCTGAGGCGCAGAAGATCATCGCCAGCATCGAAAGCGGCGAATTCCATCCGTTCACCGGGCCGATCAAGGACCAGAACGGTACCGTGAAAATTGCTGACGGCGTGGTTGCAACCAACGCTGAGCTGGCGTCGATGAACTATTACGTCGAAGGGATCAAGGCCGAACTGCCTAAATAACCGCCTGGCGTCTCGTGCCTGCTTCGGCGGGCACGCTCATCGACAGCGAACACCACATGATTTCCAGGACCGTTAATGGACCAGCTTCCCGTCATCGACATAGCCCCGCTCTACGGCACCGACCTTGAGGCCTGGCAGAATGTCGCCCGGCAGATCGACAGTGCCTGTCGGCAATGGGGTTTCTTTTATATCAAGGGCCACCCGATCAGCGCGCAACGCATCGAGCAGGTGCAATCGGCAGCCAAAGACTTTTTCGCTCGTCCGGCAGCCGAAAAGCTCATCATCGACATCACGCAAAGCACCCATCATCGCGGCTACGGTGCCATCGCTACAGAGCAACTGGACCCCAGCCTGCCGAGCGACCTGAAGGAAACCTTCGACATGGGCCTGCATCTGGAGGCAGGCCATCCCGACGTGCTGGCTGGCAAACCATTGCGCGGGCCCAATCGGCACCCGGACATTCCCGGCTGGGAAAGCCTGATGGAACAGCATTACCTGGACATGCAGGCATTGGCGCAAACCCTGCTGCGCGCCATGACCCTCGCGCTGGGCATCGAACGCGATTTCTTCGATCAGCGCTTCAAGGACCCGGTCAGCGTGCTGCGCATGATTCATTACCCACCGCGTGATACGGCGACCTCGGCCGAGCAACAAGGCGCAGGCGCGCATACCGATTATGGCTGCATCACCCTGTTGTATCAGGACACGGCGGGCGGCTTGCAGGTACGCGACGTGCGGGGCGAATGGATCGACGCACCGCCGATTGACGGTACGTTCGTGGTCAATCTCGGCGACATGATGGCGCGCTGGAGCAACGACCGTTATCTGTCCACGCCGCACCGGGTTATCAGCCCGCTTGGCGTCGACCGCTATTCGATGCCGTTTTTCGCCGAACCGCATCCCGACACGCGTATTGAATGCCTGCCCGGTTGCCAGAGCGAAAGCCAGCCAGCGCGCTATCCTGTTACCACCTGCGCCGAGTTTCTGCTGTCGCGCTTTGCTGATACCTATGCTTACCGCCGCGATCAGGAGGCAAGTTGAACGTTCGGTCAGGTTTTACCCTGCGCAGCGACGTGCATCTGTAGAATGCCCGCGATCTGCACCTGATGAGAAAAGAATATGTACGACTGGTTGAACGCCCTGCCCAAGGCAGAACTGCACTTGCACCTCGAAGGTTCACTGGAACCCGAGTTGCTGTTCGCCCTGGCAGAGCGCAACAAAATTGCCCTGCCGTGGAATGACGTCGAAACCCTGCGCAAGGCCTATGCCTTCAACAACCTGCAGGAATTCCTTGATCTGTATTACCGCGGTGCGGACGTTTTGCGCACAGAGCAGGACTTCTACGACCTGACCTGGGCTTACCTGCTGCGCTGCAAGGAACAGAACGTTATCCACACCGAACCGTTCTTCGATCCGCAAACCCACACCGACCGTGGTATCCCGTTTGAAGTGGTGCTGGCCGGGATTACCGGTGCGCTGAAAGACGGCAAGTCGAAGCTGGGCGTCGACAGCGGTCTGATCCTGAGCTTCCTGCGTCACCTGTCCCAGGAAGAAGCCGAAAAAACCCTCGATCAGGCGCTGCCGTTCCGTGATGCGTTCGTCGCCGTGGGCCTCGATAGCTCCGAGATGGGCCACCCGCCAAGCAAGTTCCAGCGCGTATTTGATCGCGCCCGCAGCGAGGGCTTCCTGACCGTCGCCCACGCCGGAGAAGAAGGCCCGCCGGAATACATCTGGGAAGCACTGGACCTGCTGAAGATCGAGCGCATCGACCACGGTGTACGCGCCATTGAAGACGAGCGACTGATGCAGCGCATCATCGACGAACAAATCCCGCTGACCGTCTGCCCGCTGTCCAACACCAAGCTCTGCGTGTTCGACGACATGGCCCAGCACAACATCCTCGACATGCTCGAGCGCGGCGTGAAAGTCACCGTCAACTCGGATGACCCGGCCTATTTCGGTGGCTACGTGACCGAAAACTTCCATGCGCTGTACACCCACCTGGGCATGACCGAAGATCAGGCAAAACGCTTGGCACAAAACAGCCTGGATGCACGACTGGTCAAGCCCTAGGGAGTGATTGAGCGGCTACCCCATCGTTCCTCACGCTCCGCGTCGCAACAGGACGCGAAGCGTCCGGAACGGCATGCAAAAGCGGAGCGGTGACACGATAGTGGTGGAGCAAGCCACACCTGCGGTTCCCGTCAGGCCGCCGCGGCGATCTTGCTGATTTCCCGCTGCCCACTGGAGGAGACCTGCAAGGTGCTGGGCTCCTCGGTGGTGCGCAGCCAGCCCATTTGAAAGAATAACTGCAGTAGCCCCGCCCCCAGCGCGCCGCCCAGGTGCGGGTTGCGATCATTCCATTTCGGGCAGGCACATACCGTTTCACGCTTGCGCTGTGCCAGCGCCGGTATGTAAATACCGCGCTCGGCAAAACTGGCCACACCCTTGCTCGTGACCTCGACACGCTTCTCTTGCTGTTCTATCCAGCCCGCTTCCAGAAGGCGCTGATAAAGCTCGGCGGCCATTTCGCCGCCCAGATGATCGGAGCAGATTCTTGCACGGCGTAGCGGCAACGGCGGCATAGGCTGAGCAAACCTGCGGCTGATCTGTTCGGCACTGGCCAGCGAGGCACAGGCCAGAGCTTCTACAGCGGCCCCCACTTCCGGCGCGGCGAGGCGAAAGAAGCGCTTGCGACCCCGCGCCTCCTGTTTCAACAAACCGCCGCTGGTCAGACGCGCCAGGTGCGCGCCTGCAGAAGAAGTCGAGAGTCCCGCCAAAATCGCCAACTCATCGGCAGGACGAGCAGTACCATCCATCAGTGCCCAGATCATTGCGCTGCGCTTGGGGTCGGCCAGCAATGTTGCGATCTGGCTGATGCAAGGTCCGTATTCCATGTGTTCACTCCCTGTTGAAACATTCATCTATCGTGATGACTGGGTGAAAGCAATCACGCCTCGGTAGAGTTGAACGTGGTTCTTATATGAAATGACAAGTATAAACTCTATGCCCTTCGGCCCCAGTGGGCGAAAAACGATTCGTACAAACTGTTGTTGTACAACAGCTCGAAAAAACCCACGTTTCTCTCTCGCCCGATCGGCAGGAAGATCTTCCTGCCTTAACGGCGACCCCCTCTAGCAAAGGGGTTTCGACCATTACTTCAAAAAGAGATTGAAAAAACAAGCGTAATACCCATGACAAAAACGCCAAAACCACTCAACAACAGTCAGTTTTAACTTCGCCTGAGAGTTGAAACTTTGCACCATTGAAACACTTTCAAATATTATATTTTCCGACACTTCCGAAGGTTATTTCCTACCCGGACGTGGCTATTAAAACAAACCAACGGGCGACGGACCTACAGCCTGTTGCTTACAACGTGACCTGAGCATTTCCAGCAACAGAATGACCGGCTTGCTGAGCTGCGCCCGGTGCGCGCATAACAGGTTCAGCGGCGCTCGCTCGCCGATCAAATCTGGCATCAATACTTTCAGGTGCCCGGCCCGTACATCTGCGGCGACGTCCAGCCAGGATTTGTACGCCACACCTTCGCCCGCTACTGCCCAGCGGCGCACTACATCTGCGTCGTCACTGAACCGGTTGCCGCTGACCGTCAGGCTGATTTCGCGCTTGCCATCATTCAGCGTCCAGCGGTCATGCACACGGTCCCCGAGCATGAACAACAGGCAGTTATGCTGCGCCAGTTGCTCAACCTGCTGCGGTTCGCCATGACGCTGCAGGTAACTCGGCGCGGCACACAACACCCGCCGGTTGTCAGGCAACACCGGCAATGCGACCAGGCTTGAATCCTCCGGCTCGCCGTAACGCAGCGCCACATCGACCGGCTGGCGGAACAGGTCGGCAATACGATCACCCAGCAACAGGCGCACGGTCAGTTGCGGATGTTGCTGTTGAAATTCGTCGAGCCAGGGCAAGAGTACGTTACGTCCCAGATCCGACGGTGCCGAGAGTTGCAACACGCCTTCACAACGGTCCTGACTGCTGGCCAGCAGGCGCCGCCCCTCTTCCAGACTGCCCAGTGCGGCGCGGGCATACTCCAGAAACCCCTCGCCTTCGGCAGTCAGACGAAGGCTGCGGGTCGAACGTGCCAGCAAGCGCGCACCCAATTGCCGTTCAATACGTTTGAGCGCCGCGCTGGCAACCGCCGCAGACATGTCCATCACCCGCGCTGCGGCAGAAAGGCTGCCCAGGTCCGCTGCACGAACGAACAACTGCAAGTCGTCAAAACGCAACATCAATGCCTCGTATTATCAAAATAAAATTGAAAGAGCCTGCCGTTTTAGCGGGTTTTATCTTTACTGGAAATAGCCAATGATCTCTTCATCATTTTTCCCGAAGAGGCCCGTCATGAAAGCAATCGCGTATTACCACTCGCTGCCGATCAGCGACGCACTGTCATTGCAGGACATCGAACTGCCTGAACCGGTGGCTGGCGCTCGTGATCTGCTGGTCGAGGTCAAGGCCATCTCCGTCAACCCGGTGGACACCAAAATCCGCCAGAACGTCCAGCCCGAGGACGGCGCTCCGAAGGTACTGGGCTGGGATGTGACAGGTGTCGTGAAAGCGGTGGGTAGCCAGGTCACGCTGTTCAAGCCGGGTGACAAGGTGTTCTATGCCGGCTCCCTGACCCGGCCGGGTGGCAACAGCGAACTGCATGTGGTCGATGAGCGTATTGTCGGGCATATGCCGAAAACCCTGAGCTTTGCCCATGCGGCCGCGTTGCCGTTGACGGCGATCACTGCCTGGGAGCTGTTGTTCGAGCGCCTGCAGATCGCTCAGCAAAAAGGCGAAGGCTCGCACAGCCTGCTGATCGTCGGTGCAGCGGGCGGTGTAGGTTCGATCCTTACCCAGTTGGCACGTCATCTGACCACCCTGAAGGTCATCGGCACCGCTTCCCGGCCTGAGACCGAAAGCTGGGTCCGCGAACTGGGCGCACACGAAGTGCTGAACCACAGCAAGCCGTTGAGCGAAGAACTGAAGCGCGTCGGCCTGAACCAGGTGACCCATGTGGCTAGCCTGACCCAGACCGAACAGCATCTGGACCAGTTGGTCGAGGCGCTCAAGCCACAGGGCAAGCTGGCGCTGATCGACGATCCCAAGTCACTGGATGTATCGAAGCTCAAGCGCAAGAGCCTGTCGCTGCACTGGGAGTTCATGTACACGCGGTCGATGTTCGAAACCGAGGACATGATAGAACAGCACAACCTGCTCAACCGGGTGGCCGATCTGATCGACGCGGGAACGCTGAAAACCACCTTTGGTGAGCACTTCGGCAGCATCAACGCAGAGAATCTGCGCCGCGCTCATGCCCTGCTGGAAAGTGGCAAGGCCAAGGGCAAGGTTGTACTGGAAGGGTTCTGAACGCGATATGGTTGTGTCGCATCGCGTGACTGACACAACCGTTGCGCCGAATCAGACAGGCTTCGCCTGTGCATCCCGCGTGCCTTGCGCACGGCGTGTCAGTACCGAAAGGCCGACCGTCAGCACACCGCAAAGGCTGATAACCAACGCCATGGGTGTGGCCGTGCCATCATGCAACAAGCCCACCAGGCTGGCGGCGATGGCGGCAACACTGAATTGCAGACAACCCAGCAGCGCCGAGGCACTGCCCGCACGCGCCCACTGGCCGCTCATGGCGCAGGCTGACGCATTGGGGATGATGCACCCAAGGCTTGCCACGCAAATGAACAATGGCACCAGCAGCGGCCAAAGCGCTTCGGTGCGCAGCAAGCTGATCGCCAGCAACACCAGCGCCGCGGTCAGATAGATCCAGACCGTTCGTGACAACAAAAATGCCGGCCCCGTCTTGCGCAGCAGACGCGCATTGATCTGCGCGACCAGAATGAAACCCGCCGCGTTCATCCCGAACAGCCAGCCGTAATGCTCGGCAGGTACCCCGTACAGCTTGATGAACACGAACGGCGACCCGGCGACGTAAGCGAACATTCCGGGCATGGCCGATGAAGACGCGGTCCTGCAGCAGGTTGACGTACTGGCGAAATGCGCCACTCAACGGCTGACGAGGCGTGCTGGCGGGCATGCTTTCCGGCAGCCCCAGTGCAACCGCCGCCAGGCAGGCACCACTGAAAAGCGCCAGGCTGACAAAGATCGATTGCCAGCCAAAGGTGCTGACCAGTACTCCGCCAAGCATGGGTGCCAGAATCGGAGCCAGGCCCATGACCAGCATCAGTTGCGAAAAGACCTTGGCCGACTCGACGGCATTGCACTTGTCACTGACGATTGCCCGCGACAACACTATCCCGGCACAGCCGCCCAACGCCTGAACGAAGCGCGCACCAATCAGCCATTCAAGGCTTGGCGCAAAGGCGCAGGCTATCGAGGCGAGCATGAACATGGTAACGCCGAACAACAGCGGAATGCGCCGACCGAACCGGTCAGCCACCGGACCATAGGCCAGTTGTCCCAGGGAAAGCCCAAGAAAGTAAGCCGCGAGGGTCAACTGAATATGTTTATCGTCGGTCCCGAAATACGAGGCCATGGCAGGAAACCCAGGAAGATAGAAGTCGATGGCCAGAGGGCCGAAGGCACTCAATGAGCCAAGGATAAGGATTGTGCGTAGATTCATCGGGTGTCCATTAACGGGTCCAGGGCAACGGGTTAGTCTAACCGGCTTACCTTGCAGAGAACGAAGGACAGGGTAATTAATTCAAAACTTTTCAAAGTTTACAGACAGGGAGACCGCTCCGGTCTCCCTGACCCGCGTCATGCCGGCTGCGCCTGATAACCCTCTTCGCTGATCAACCTGACGATCTGCTCGGGTGACAGACTGCTTTGCACCTTCACCTGCTTGCTGGCCAGTTCAATCTGAACATCAGCGCCTGGGTCATCGTTCTTGATCGCTTGAGTCACCGCGCGAACACAGTGCCCGCAGGTCATGCCTTGAACATTGAATAACTGCATGGTGTCACTCCCTCATTGATGGATAGCGAGCATCTTCAACCTTGTCATCGTGGCAAGGTCAAGTTTCTGTTATCGCTGCCGGGCTGGTATTCGAGCTGATCGTGAGCCAAGCTGACTCATCAACGTTTACATCAGGAGTATCAGCGATGCGCTGGTCAGCAGTGAGCCTCTTCAGCATTCTCGGTTTCTTGGCTATCGCACCCGCCACTCAGGCCGATCAGGATTACGGCATCCTGATCATTTCCCGAGAGCGCCTGGAAGTCGCGACCTCCTGTGAGATCGGCATCTATGTGCAGGACCGTCTGGCCGGAAGGCTTTTTCAGGAGGACTCGGTGTCTTTCAACCTGCCTCCCGGTGAAGTGTCGATAAGACTGAGCACCCTGCGGGGCACCGTGGTGGGCTGCGAACCGGGAATGGAAGCGCCGCGCAGTACCAAGATCCAGCTACGCTCGGGCGATATCCTCAAATACCGTATCGCCGCGGACCTGAACGGCATGTACCTCAAGAAAGCCGACCTCAACTATTGATTCGCGCTTGACCTTGCCCATGTGGCAAGGTTGATCCTTGCAGGTATCCAGCCTCAGGGAGTGATTCACATGCAACAAACCACCACCTTCGACCTGCCGATCAGCGGCATGACCTGCGCCAGTTGTGCGGGTCGGGTCGAGCGTGCTCTGGCCAAAGTGCCGGGGGTCAACAGCGTGACAGTCAACCTCGCCAATGAGCGCGCCCATGTAGACACCGCAGCACAGACCGATCCGCAAACGCTGATCGATGCTGTCAGCCGTGCCGGTTACAGCGCGACGCTGGTTGAGGATCGCCACGCCGAAGCTGACCAGAAAGCACGCCACCTGCACAACGAACGATGGGCCCTGCTGTTGGCCATCGCGCTGGCACTGCCGTTGATCGCGCCAATGTTACTGACGCTGCTGGGCGTGCACTGGATGCTGCCCGCCTGGGCGCAATTCGCACTGGCGACACCGGTGCAATTCGTTCTGGGCGCGCGTTTTTATGTGGCTGCCTGGAAGGCCGTACGCGCGGGCGCAGGCAATATGGACCTGCTGGTCGCCATCGGCACCAGCGCGGGCTACGGCTTGAGCGTCTATCAATGGCTGAGTGCTGCACCCGGCACCACGCCGCATCTATATTTCGAAGCATCGGCGGTGGTTATCGCGCTGGTGCTGTTGGGCAAATACCTGGAAAGCCGCGCCAAGCGTCAGACGGCCAGCGCCATTCGTGCCCTCGAGGCACTACGCCCGGAACGCGCGCTGCGCGTGGTCGACGGCCTCGAACAGGACGTCGCGATCAGCTCACTGCAGCTTGGCGATCAAGTGCTGGTCAAACCTGGCGAACGGTTTCCTGTGGACGGCGAAGTGGTCGAAGGCAGCAGCCATGCCGACGAAGCGCTGATTACCGGTGAAAGCCTGCCGGTGGCCAAGCAGGCGGGAGACAAGATCACGGGCGGGGCCATCAACGGCGAGGGCCAGTTGCTGGTGAGAACTACAGCGCTGGGCGCGGAAACCGTTCTGGCACGCATCATTCGGCTGGTCGAAGACGCTCAGGCGGGCAAGGCCCCGATCCAGAAACTGGTGGATAAAGTCAGCCAGGTGTTTGTACCCACTGTACTGGCCATTGCCTTTTTCACGCTGGCAGGCTGGCTGCTGGCTGGAGCCACGCTTGAAGTGGCGCTGATCAATGCGGTCGCTGTATTGGTGATTGCCTGCCCCTGCTCTCTGGGCCTTGCGACACCCACAGCGATCATGGCCGGAACCGGCGTGGCGGCGCGCTATGGCATTCTGATCAAGGATGCAGAGGCACTGGAGCGCGCCCACGCTGTGGATGCCGTGGTATTCGACAAGACCGGCACGCTGACCGTAGGCACGCCGCGCATCACCAACATGAGTGCGGTGTCGGGCAATGAAGAACACCTGTTGCAACTGGCGGGCGCACTGCAACGCGGCAGTGAACACCCGTTGGCCAGGGCGGTGCTCGATGTGTGTCATGAATGGCAACTCAAGCTCGATGCAGCCGAAAACAGCCATGCCCTCAGCGGCCGGGGCATAGCGGGCACCGTTCAGGGCCGGGAGCTGGCGCTGGGCAATCGACGCCTACTGGATGAACGCGGCCTGCCCATCGGCGAACTGGCCGAATCTGCGCGTATCTGGGAAGCCGAAGGGCGAACGCTGTCCTGGCTGATCGAGCAGGCCCCGGAGCCGAAGGTCATCGGCATGTTTGCCTTTGGTGACACACTCAAGCCCGGAACGGATCAGGCGATCAGGGCGCTGAACGCACGCGGCATTACCAGCCATCTGCTGACCGGCGATAACCGTGGCAGCGCTCAAGTAGTCGCCAAGGCCTTGGGGATACACGATGTACATGCCGAAGTGCTGCCTGCCGACAAGACGGCCACCGTCACCCAGCTGAAAAACCATCATGTGGTTGCCATGGTCGGTGACGGCATCAACGATGCACCGGCGCTGGCGGCTGCGGATGTGGGTATTGCGATGGGCGGCGGAACGGACGTCGCGATGCATGCAGCAGGCATCACCCTGATGCGCGGCGACCCGCGACTGGTTCCAGCGGCGCTGGACATCAGCCGACGGACCTACGCAAAGATCCGTCAGAACCTGTTCTGGGCATTCGTCTACAACCTGATTGGTATTCCCCTCGCGGCGCTGGGCTACCTCAACCCGGTACTGGCTGGCGCGGCCATGGCGCTGTCCAGTGTCAGCGTGGTGAGCAATGCGCTGCTGCTGAAAACCTGGAAACCACATTATCTGGAGGACACGCCATGAACATCGGTCAGGCGGCGAAAAGCAGTGGCTTGAGCGCGAAGATGATCCGCTACTACGAATCCATCGGTCTGCTGCAAGCGGCACATCGCAGCGACAGTGGCTATCGCCTGTACAGCGCCGACGATTTACACACGCTGGCGTTCATCAAACGTTCGAGAGACCTGGGGTTCTCGCTGGAGGAAGTCGGCAAACTGCTGACCCTCTGGCAAGACCGCCAACGCGCCAGCGCCGACGTCAAGGCGCTGGCCCGTCAGCACATCGTGCAGCTGAATCAGAAGATCGACGAACTGGCCAGCCTGCGCGATACGCTTCAGGAACTGGTAGAACACTGCCACGGCGACGACCGCCCGGACTGCCCGATCCTCAAGGACCTGGCGTCGGGAGGGGTTGCTAGCCACCACCTAAGTTAGAGCTAGTCCAACACGCCCGTGGGAGCGAGCTTGCTCGCGAAAGGGCCGGTGCAAACTCCGAAAACAGCGAGCCTGATCCATCGTCTTCGCGAGCAAGCTCGCTCCCACAAAAGCTTTACTGCATCCACGGCGGCGGTGGTTCTTCGGTGGATTTGCTCGGTGGCGCATCGTCTGCCGCACGAGCTGCCTGACGGCGAGCCTCGTCGAGACGGGCGGCTTCGATTTCGCGCAGTACGCCGCCCACATCGGCTTCGTCCTCCGGCTCGTCGAATTCACCGGTCAGCACCGTGGCGGGCGACAAAGTGCCTGCCTCGTAGTACGACCACATTTCCTTGGCGTATTTGGTCTTTCTGAGTTCCGGCGCGAAGCGGCCGAAGTACAGCGCCATGTTGCCAACGTCACGCTCCAGCATGCTGAACGCGTGGTTGTTGCCCGCGGCGTCGACTGCTTGCGGCAAGTCGATGATGACCGGGCCGGACGGTGCCAGCAGCACGTTGAACTCGGAAAGGTCACCGTGCACCAGACCGGAACACAGCATCAGCACGATCTGCTCGATCAGGAACGCGTGATACTCGCGTGCCTGATCCGGCTCCAGCACCACATCGTTCAGACGCGGCGCAGCGTCGCCATACTCGTCGGCCACCAGTTCCATGAGCAGTACGCCTTCCAGGAAGTCGTACGGCTTGGGCACCCGGACACCCGCGCTGGCCAGACGAAACAGTGCAGCCACTTCGGCGTTCTGCCAGGCGTCTTCGGTTTCCTTGCGCCCGAACTTCGAGCCCTTGGCCATGGCCCGGGCCTGGCGACTGTTGCGTACCTTGCGGCCTTCCTGATACTCGGCCGCCTGACGGAAACTGCGTTTGTTAGCCTCCTTGTAAACCTTGGCACACCGCAGCTCATTGCCACAGCGCACCACATAAACAGCTGCCTCTTTACCACTCATGAGCGGGCGCAGCACCTCGTCGACCAGACCGTCTTCGATCAGGGGTTCAATGCGTTTAGGAGTTTTCATCAGCTTTTATTGTGGGTCCTTTGTTGCCAGATACGCGATTGTTGCCGTTATACGGCAATCCTCCGCCAGCGAGTAGGGGTAGTGGCCTTGGGATTGAAAGGTTTTTTAAGCAAAAACCACGCAATCCCCTGGTTTAAAGCACCTTTCGTGCCGTTCAGGCGATAAAAGATATTCCGGGACAAAACGTGTAAAGCCCGAAAATTCTTCGTTAAATGCACTCGTTAGTGCGCAATACAACCTGGCGTTACTTGAACAAATCACCGGGCGTATAGCCGAACAAGCCCTTGAACGCAGCGATGAAAGCCGACGTCGAGTCATAACCACAGGCCAGCGCGGTATGGGTCACACTGGCGCCCTCTTCCAGTGCAGAAAGTGAAGACAGCAATCGTGCCCGCTGACGCCAGCCACGAAAGCTCAACCCGGTTTCCCGCTGAAACAGGCGCATCAGGGTTTTCTCGGATGTGCCGAGACGTGCCGCCCAGTCGTGCAGGGTAATCAACTGGCCAGGTTCTTCGATCAACTCGTTGCACAGGCTCAGCAAACGCGGGTGACGCGGCAACGGCAGCGAAAAACCGACTTCCGGCAGGTGCGCCAACTGGTCCAGCAATACCTGCACCAGCCGCGCCTCATGGCTGTCCTGCTCGGGATAGTCCACGGGCAACAGACAGAAGCTCTTGATCAGTTCGCGGGCCAGCGGCGTGACTTCCAGCACCCGGCAACGCTGTGGTGCCCAGCCGGAATCAGCCGTGCGAATGTACAGGCTGCGCATTTCGGCACGCATGGAGGTCACGACCTCGTGTTCAAGCCCGGCCGGCACCCAGACGCCCCACTGTGGCGGTGCAAAAAAACTGCCCTCGGCGGTGTGCACACCCAATACCCCGCTGATCGCGTAGGAAAACTGCACCCAGTCGTGACGATGGGGCGGCGTCCACGAACCGGCACTGAGGCTTTCAGCGCGGGCATACAGCGGCCGCGGCAGACCGGACAGTGCCGGTATCTGCCGCTCGCCAGTGGGATGTCGCTGATCGATCTGTCCGTTAGTCGGCATCTTATGGCCTTATGTCGCAAGACGGCTGTTATGCAACAGAGTAGCCTGCGCACATCCTTGTTTACAAAAGTTGTCCGGGTCCGTCATGCAATCACTCAAACATTTCAAGCGCGTCGCCACCGACTGGTTCCTCTGGGCATGGTTTTGGCGACGGTGCTCGCCTACTTTTTCCCGCGTTTCGGTGCTACTGGCGGCAGCATGCACGCTGAATACGTCATCAACATCGGCGTGTTCGTGGTGTTCTTTCTGCACGGCGTGAACCTGTCCAGCGAGCAGATCAAACGAGGGCTGACCAACTGGCGGCTGCACGTGATGATTCAGGTCTTCACGTTTGTGGTGTTTCCGCTGATCTGGCTGGTGTGCGACAAACTGCTCGGCTCGCATGTACCTGCGCTGCTGATGCTGGGCTTTTTCTATCTGTGTGCCCTGCCCTCGACCATTTCGTCCTCGGTGGCGCTGACCGGCAGCGCAGGCGGCAATGTTCCGGCAGCGATTCTCAACGCCAGCATGTCCAGCGTCATCGGGATTTTCATCACGCCGTGGCTGGTGAGCCTGCTGGTCGGCACCGGTGCCGGGGGGATTGATCTGGGCGACACGCTGCTCAACCTGTGCGCGATGCTTCTACTGCCGCTGATACTGGGCCAGTTACTGCGGCCGCTGCTGGGCAAGTTCTTCGCGCGGCACAAGAAGTACACCAACCTGATCGACAAGCTGGTGATCCTCCTGCTGGTTTACGCTGCGTTCTGCAACTCGATGATTTCCGGCATGTGGCAGAGCCAGGGCAACAGTGTGATCCTGACGGCGTTCGTCGGCACCGCGCTGCTGCTGGCGGTGATCCTGTTGATGACCACGCGCACCGCACGGGCGCTCAAGTTCGATCATGCCGATAAGGTCGCGGCGGTGTTCTGCGCCACCAAGAAATCGCTTGCAGCAGGGGCGCCGATGGCAGCGCTGATCTTCGGCAGTAATCCGGGGCTGGGCCTGATCCTGTTGCCGATCATGATCTACCACCCGATGCAGTTGATCGTCTGTTCGATCATCGCCGAGAGCTACGCCAGTCGTCATCGCCAGCAGCTTTCGCAGGCCGCGCTGGAAGAAGCCCAGGCCGCATGACCGCCGTTACATCAGCGCGTCATCGCCCAGCGTGACGCGCGCGTAAAAGACGATTGCCACTGTCGGGATCAACGCTGAATAACCCGGCCTGAGCGCCGTGCCAAAGTGCGTCAGCAGGCGCTGCACCGGTGCCTGGCGAATTGCGCCCAGCAACCCTTTGATCGTGCCGGGAGCTTTCTCGGCCTGCGCGGGCTTGAAGAATGCAGCTACGGTCAAACGCTCGGCCAGTGCATCGACATGTGCGGCATACACCTCCCAGCTCATCGCGCTGACACTGGCGCGAGGCATTTGTACCAGCGGGTGATCGTTGCTGAACGCCTGCCGGAAAAACGTCCGCAGCAGCAGTTCCTCCACTTCAACCACCGTCGCACAGTTGTGCAGCGAATCGCTCAGGCCGTATTGCCGCGCCAGCATGCCCAGCACTCGCGTGTAGGGCACGCCTCGACGCCGGGCGGCATTGATCAGAAAGTGTCCGGCGACCAGCTGGAATTCGCGCACAAATGCGTAGGTGCGATCCGCTTCGGTGGCCTTGAGGCGTGTCCATCGACTGCTGCACAAATGCTTGATGGCCGCCTCCAGCACGTAGTCTGGGGAGCGGGCCAGAACGCTGTGCAGCCAGATGTCCTGCAAGACCGGGTCGCGGGTGACTGTCGGTAAAACGGCAACGCCGGTTTCCAGCCCTTCACAGCCGCTGAAGCGAGTTGCGATCAGCACTTCCTGCAAGCGTCTCCAGTAATGGTGATGGCGATAACCCGGCATCCGCACATTCTCGAAATGCTCGACCGGTGTGCGTCCCAGGCTCTTCTCGCCCAGATTCAACAACAGCACGTGGTCTTCGCTGGAGTAAGCGTTGATCAGTCGTCCGCTGATTTTCTGCTTCAACACTTCGGCCTCGGCCGCGTCAATGCGCACCGCAGCAGCCATCAGCAACACATCGCCCACCACCAGCCCGTGTTCGGGCGTCTGTTGCAGGTTCTTGAGCGCGCTGACCAGTAGTCGTCCGCCCAGTGAGTGGCCAATCAGGTTGACCTGTTTTACGTCCGGATGATGTTCGAACAGGTAACGGTCCAGTTGTGCCAGCAACACTTTGCCCATATCGCGAGCCCGGTTGCGGATACGCGCAAAATGAACGACGCGGTCTCCCGCCAGCGCGGCTGCGCCCGCCAGCGGATGCACTCGGGCGGCGGCCATCAACAGGCCACGGGAACGGTTGTCCATCTGGGTAAAATGGCTGGATGGCCAGAACGCCAGAATATTCACGCTTTGGCGCAAGGCACCAGGAATACTGTTGGCCAGCATGCGCCGGTCGTCCAGATCATGCCCTGACGAATAGCCGTGAATGAAGACGTTGGCGACCTCGCCCGATGTCCTGGGCAAGGTCAGAAACTTGAAGTGATTTTCCACGTTGTCCTGTCACACATGGGCGGGTTGCACGCTCAATTTCTGACGATGAAGCGCCTGGCGATCAGTATGATCAGCCGCAGGCAAAACATGATACCGGTCACAGCGATCACCCATTTGGCAACCAGCAGGAAATAACTTTCGATTTCATCGGAAACCAGCCCCACCAGCAAGCCCATCCCGCCGATCAGCAACCCAATCAGCGCCAGGCCGATATAGGGCCTCAGCCAGCGGGTCCGCGCGCCTTTGTCGAACAGATAGAACACCGTGCCGATCAGAATCAGAAGTACCGATACCCAAATGATGAACCCCATGCCTTACCTCAACGTTACAGGCCAATAATGCTGACTGTTCATCCCGCGCACGGGTGTGACG
Organism: Pseudomonas sp. Pme6b; assembly: GCF_058129925.1. Lineage (NCBI taxonomy): Bacteria > Pseudomonadati > Pseudomonadota > Gammaproteobacteria > Pseudomonadales > Pseudomonadaceae > Pseudomonas > Pseudomonas sp. Pme6b. The sequence goes on along the minus strand of NZ_CM176704.1, from coordinate 759,754 downwards.
CGGAGCGTCACGAAATGCATTCCCACGCTGGTGAACTGCCCCCCAAAAGTTGGACGGTTTTAGCTTGCCGCCTGAGCCCTGTATTTTACGGGGCTTTGGCCGTTGAGCTTCAGCTTGATGCGGTCATGGTTGTAGTAGTGGATGTACTCATCCAGACCTGCTTTCAACTCATCGATGCTTTCAAACTGTTTCAGGTAGAAAAACTCGGATTTCAGTGTACCGAAAAAGCTTTCCATTGCCGCATTGTCCAGGCAGTTGCCCTTACGGGACATGCTTTGTTTGACGCCTCGTACCGATAGCTTATGGCGATACTGCGCGTGTTGATACTGCCAGCCCTGGTCCGAGTGCATCACAAGCTTCGGCTCGTCCTGCAACTGCTGAAGCGCCTTGTCCAGCATGCTGGTGACCAGCTCAAAGCTCGGCCTTGTCGACACTTCATACGCCACGATTTCACCGTTGTACAAGTCCATCACGGGTGAGAGATACAGCTTTCGATTGCCTACCTTGAACTCAGTCACATCGGTCACCCACTTCTGGTTCGGGCGTTGCGCGCTGAAATTGCGCTCCAGCAAATTCGGCGCAATGGTTCCGATTACGCCCTTATAGGAGCGGTATTTTTTGGGGCGCACCACTGATCGCAGGCCCAGTTCTGCCATCAGTCGTTCTACAACCTTCTTGTTGACCAAAATACCTGCAGTGCGAATGACCGCCGTGATACGCCGAGCGCCATAAAGGCCTTTCTCCTCGTGGTAAATGCTTTCGACTAACTGTTTCAAAGCAGCATAGGGATCGGGTCTGGATTGCACCTGAACCTGATAGTAAAACGTGCTGCGTGCCAAGCCCGCCAGCCTCAGCAGAGCGCAAAGCGGGAACCGGCCCCTCAGTTGCTTGATGCTCAGGGCTTTTTCGGTTGCCGTCGTTTCTGCTCCTTCAGCTCTTCCAACTTTTTTAGGTAAGCGTTCTCCATGCGCAGATATTCAAGCTCGCTCATCAACTGGTCGCGCGTCTTCTGCGTATCGTCGGCGGTTACTGGTTTGGCGGGATAAGGCTTCTTTGGCATGGCGACAGGCTTTCTTCTGGCAGGAACATACGGGGCTGTACCGCTACTGTAATGCCGCTTTTCCCAAATGACTATTTGGCCGGGATCCCCGATACCAAAATGCGCAGCGGCCTGACGGAGCGATAGCTTGTGTTCACGCCTGTGCTCAAGCACTGAGCGCTTGAAAGCTTCGCTGTATCGAAGACCAGGCTTGCGATGGCCGGTGTGACCATGACTCTTGTAGTTAGCGACCCAGCGTCGAAGCAGGCTGAAATCGATCGAGAACTGGCGGGCTACCATACGAAAGCCCATGTTGTCTTCAAGATACGCTTTGACGACAGTGAGCTTGAACTGCTCTGAATACTTACCCATTTGAACACCCCCGTGAGGTCGGATTGGTGTCCAACTTCTTGGGGGCAGTTCACTGGAGCGTGAGGAACGAGAGGTGTCCAGAAGAACCTTATCGTGCCAATGCTCCGCGTCGGCATGCCGTTCATGACGCTCCGCGTCATATCTCTTCAGACGTACCGTCCTTTTCCGCTGTGGATTATGCCCATGCCCCCAGTATTTGCCTAACGCTCCAGAATCGCCGTAACACCCTGCCCGCCAGCTGCGCAGATCGAAATCAATCCACGCCCGCTGCCTGCTGCATCGAGCAGTTTGGCCAGGTTGGCGACTATCCGGCCTCCGGTTGCGGCAAACGGATGCCCGGCTGCCAGCGAGCTGCCCTTGACGTTCAGTTTGCTGCGGTCAATAGCCCCCAATGGCGCGTCCAGTCCCAGACGGATCTTGCAGTAATCAGCGTCCTCCCAGGCTTTGAGCGTGCACAGCACCTGTGCAGCGAAGGCTTCGTGAATTTCGTAGTAATCAAAATCCTGAAGGGTCAGGCCATTGCGCGCCAGCAGGCGTGGAACGGCGTAGGCCGGGGCCATCAGCAGCCCTTCTGCGCCGTTGACGAAATCCACCGCCGCGGCCTCGCCATCCCGCCAATAGGCCAGCACCGGCAGGCCGCGCTCGTGCGCCCACTCTTCACTGGCCAGCAACACCACCGACGCGCCGTCGGTCAGCGGCGTCGAGTTGCCGGCCGACAGCGTGCCCTTGGCACTTCGCTCGAATGCGGGCTTGAGGCCAGCCAGCTTTTCGAGGGTCAGGTCCGGGCGCAGGTTGTTGTCACGGATCAGCCCAAGGTACGGCGTTATCAAGTCATCCTGCCAGCCCTCAGCGTAGGCTGCGGCCATTTTCAGATGGCTCTCGAGCGCCAGTTGATCCTGCGCCCCGCGTTCTATGCCCCAGTTCTGCGCCATCAGCTCACAATGCTGGCCCATGGACAACCGCGTACGTGGCTCGCCGTTACGGGGCAGCTCCGGTTTGAGGTGATGCGGACGCAACTGCATCAGGGCCTTGATCTTGTCGCCCGGCGTCTTGCTGCGGTTAACCTGTAACAGAATCTTGCGCAGCCCTTCATTGACACCTATCGGCGCATCCGACGTGGTGTCCACGCCCCCGGCAATGCCGCACTCGATCTGCCCCAGCGCGATTTTGTTGGCCACCAGCAACGCGGCTTCCAGCCCCGTGCCGCAGGCTTGCTGAATGTCATACGCCGGGGTCTGCGCCGACAGTCGCGAGCCGAGCACGCATTCGCGGGTCAGGTTGAAGTCTCTGGAGTGCTTGAGCACCGCGCCTGTCACTACCTCGCCCATGCGCAACCCGTGCAGATTGAAGCGCTCGATCAGCCCCTCCAGAGCGGCAGTGAGCATGTCCTGATTGCTGGCAGTGGCGTAAGGACCATTGGAGCGGGCGAACGGAATGCGGTTACCGCCAACGATGGCGACCCGACGAGGATGCGTCATGGAAAACTCCCTTTCTTCAAGCGAATGGATGAGCCGTGTCGATCGCAAGAACAAACGTCATGCCACCGTGGTCCATTCCTTTGAACCCCGACTTCAGGAGAGTGTTCCATGCCGTCAGATCGCTATATTGATTTCGCCAATTCCGACATGGGTCGGCGCCTGGTGAATGCCGTCGGTCTGCCCGCCCCCACGCACCTGGAGCGCTGGCAGGCCGGCCGGCTTCGTCCTGTAGAAGGCACACTGCTGATCAGTGCCGGGCCGCTGGGTGATCAGGTCCGTCAGTTCGCCAGTCGTCTGACCGACTCGCTTTACAGTTTCGCCAGTGACATGCCTGGCGCCACCACCTGGGTGTCCAACCAGGGGCCTCGCCTGAAAGCGGTGGTGTTCGACGCCAGCCAGATCCTGCGCACCGAGCAGCTCAGGCAGTTGCGGGACTTCTTTCAGCCGCTGCTGCGCAATCTTGACCACTGCGCACATGTGGTCATCCTCGGCAAATCCCCCGAAACACTCGCTGATCCGCTGGCGGCCAGCACTCAACAGGCCATCGTAGGTTTCAGCCGCTCGCTGGCCAAGGAAGTGCGCAACGGCGCAACGGTCAAGCTGCTGCAAGTGGATGACGACGCGCAGGATCAACTGGAGGGCGCCTTGCGCTTCTTCCTGACGCCCAAGGCTGCGTTCATCTCCGGTCAGTTTGTCCACCTGAGTGCCTGTCCGGGCAAAGTGCAGGACTGGACTCGCCCGCTGGCCGGACGCAAGGCAGTGGTGACGGGCGCGGCGCGCGGTATCGGTGCGTCGATTGCCGAGACCCTGACCCGTGATGGCGCGCAGGTCATCCTGCTGGACGTGCCACAGACCAAAAACGAACTGGAAGCACTGGCCTCACGGCTCGGCGGCCAGGCACTGGCGCTGGACATCTGCGCGGCGGATGCTCCAGCCCAGTTGCTTGAGCACCTGCCGGACGGCGTCGACATACTGGTGCATAACGCTGGCATCACGCGTGACAAGACGCTGGTCAACATGCCGGAGGACTTCTGGGACTCGGTACTGGCGGTCAACCTCAACGCTCCGCAAGTGCTGACTCAGGTGCTTCTCGACGCCGGTGCGCTGAGGGATAACGCGCGGATTGTGCTCATGGCGTCGATCAGCGGCATTGCCGGTAATCGCGGGCAAACCAACTACACCACCAGTAAGGCCGGTCTGATCGGTTTTGCCAAGGCGATGGCTCCCGGGCTCAAGTCGCGCGGCATCAGCATCAATGCCGTCGCGCCAGGCTTCATCGAAACGAAAATGACCGCGCACATGCCGTTCACCCTGCGTGAGGCAGGACGGCGCATGAGTTCGCTCGGTCAGGGCGGTTCGCCACAGGATGTTGCTGAAGCTGTGGCGTGGTTCAGCCAGCCGGGCAGCGGCGCGGTGAGCGGTCAGGTTCTACGTGTATGTGGTCAAAACGTGATCGGGGCATAAGCCCCAGCATCGAATTCAAGGAGATGGATGATGACGGCTCACTGGCGCTACCTCAATTCTCTGCAGCCCCTGTCCAACCTGTTCATCCAGGCAGCGCTCAGGCGCAAGGTCACAGGGTCGCAGTTACCCGATCTGGGATTGCGAAGCTGGATCGCGGTCGATACCGACAAGCTTGATGCCTACCGCAAGGTCTGTGGATTCGAAGAAAGCAGCCTGCTGCCGCCGACGTATCCGCATGTGCTGGCCTTTCCGTTACAAATGCAGCTGATGACCTCTCAGGAATTCCCGTTTCCGTTGCTGGGGCTTATTCACCTTGCCAATCGCATTCGCACTCATCGCCCGCTCGGCGGCGTAAGCCAGCTGTATATCAGCGTTCAGGCCACCGACCTGCGCCCGCACGCCAAAGGCGCCACCTTCACCATGGTGACTCAGGCCGAGGACGGCATGGGCCTGCTTTGGGAAGAAGAAAGCACCATGCTGTGCACCGCCGTGCATCTGGAAGACGCGCCTGTAGAGCATCCCGAGCTTGCGCCGCTGCCTTTGATCGAGCTGGACAACTGGCGTGCGTCGGCACAAATCGGTCGTGACTACGCCAAAGTATCGGGCGACTACAACCCTATTCACCTCAGCGCACCCAGCGCCAAGCTGTTCGGCTTACCGCGCGCCATCGCCCACGGCATGTGGCTCAAGGCACGTACGCTCGCGGCCCTTGGCGAGCACTTGCCAGCCTCGAATGTCGAGATCAGCGTGCAGTTCCAGAAGCCGGTACGCCTGCCCGCCGACGTCACACTCTCGGCCAGCGCCGCTGGCTCTCATGGTCAGTTCCGTGTCGAAGGCCAGGAGGGCATCGTGCATATGATCGGTAGCTGGCAGCCTGCAACCGAGTGATGCATCCCTGATAAAACCCTCTGACGGGAGCACCGCTCCCTTCAATGGCTGAACAAACCGCAACGCCCACTTGCCTGGCGACCCGTTCCCCCTGAAGCTATGCACCTTCAGGAGAGCACGATGAACCTCGACGAGTTGACCCAACGCCTGCACCGCATCCGCGACCAGAATGACTGGAAGCAATTTCACAGCCCGAAAAATCTGGCCATGGCTGCCAGCGTGGAAATGGCCGAGCTGGTGGAGATATTCCAGTGGCTGCGTGAAGACCAGTCCCGCGAGCTGCCTGCCGACCAACTGGAACATGCCGGTCAGGAAGTCGGCGATATCGTTCTTTATCTGTTGTTGCTGTGCAGCGAGCTGGGGCTGGACATGGAAACCGTGGTGCGCAACAAGCTGGCAGACAGCGAGCGGAGATTTGCCAAGTGAGTGATCGGCATTTCGACCAGCTGGCGACCCGCTTTGCAGAAAAGATCTACGGCGGTGCCAAGGGAGCCATTCGTCTGGCGGTGCTGCAGGCCGATTTGACCGAGACGCTGCCCGCACGACCGCTTCGCGTGCTGGATATCGGCGCGGGGCTGGGCCACATGTCACTGTGGCTGGCCGAACAAGGACATGAAGTGACCCTGGCCGAGCCCGCCGAACCCATGCTCGAAGGCGCACGTCAGCGCTTTGTCGAGGCCGGACAGACGGCGTCCTTCATTAAGGCTCCTTGGCAGGCGCTGCCCGGTTTACTGAGCGACACTTACGATCTGGTGCTGTGCCACGCCGTGCTGGAATGGCTGGCCGAGCCGCACGCCATCCTTCCAGTACTGCGCCGCTTGACCCGCGACGATGGCTGGCTGTCACTGGCTTTTTACAACCGTGATGCGCTGATCTATCGCAACTTGTTGAAAGGTCATTTCCGCAAGATGCGCAAAAATGACATGGCCGGGGAAAAGCAGAGCCTGACGCCACAACAACCGCTCGACCCTCGGGAACTGGCGACGCAACTTGAAGGCCTGTGGCAAGTCGAAACCCGTAGCGGGGTGCGGGTATTTCACGATTACATGCCGGTTGAATTCCAGGCTCGGGCCGAGCTGACGGATCTGCTGGAAATGGAACTGGCGCATCGGCGTCATCCAGCCTTTGCCGGGCTGGGTCGATATCTTCACTGGATGTGCCGTCCGGTCTGACATCACTGCGGAGCCCACCATGAAACACCGTTCTGCCTTGTTTGCCGTGCTGCTGGGGACCAGTCTGTTCGGGATCAGCGCCTGCCAGAGCGACAACCCGTATGTCGCCAGCTCTCTGCCCATGCCGCCCGCTCCTGCGCAGGCGGCAAGGACGCTGGACATGAGCGCCTACCCTGCGCCGCCGCGGGACTATGGGCGTTATCGGTCCTGGGGCTGGCTAAACGGCCAGCTGCCGCCCGGTACGGCGTGGGTGGATTCGGCGCAGGTGGTCGAAGCCGTGAGCAACGGTCTGGACCAGCGTGGTTTGCGACCGGCTCGCGGCAATCAGCCGGCAGACTTGTACGTCACTGCCACGACCCGCCAGGAAACCCGGCTGCGTCAGGTGCGTGAAGATTACGATCCCTACTATGGGGGCGGCATGGGCTATGGCCGCTACGATGGCTACCGGCCCGGTTACGGCGGCTACGCCAGCGTGCCGGTGGTACGCACCTATCAGGAAAAGGTCATGGTGGTGCAGATCAACCTGATCGACGCGCGCAGCAACCAGCCGGTATGGAGCGCCAGCGCCGATGCGCGCGCCAGCAATAATCTGGCCGACCGCAGCAGTGCGTTGCGCCAGGCCGTGCAACAGGCTCTGGCGGCCTACCCGCCTTCTTAACCCTTTCGGAGAACTGCCATGTTTCGCCGTATCGTTCTGCTGACCTGTGCCGTGCTGCTGACGGCCTGTCAGAGCAACTCGATCAATCGCGACTTCGATGCCCAGCAGGATTTCGGCGGCTATCGCAGCTGGAGCTGGAAGGAGCCCGCCGTTCAGTATCAGCCTGACAATGATCCGCGGCTCAAGAGCGACCTGACCGAGCAGCGTCTTCGCCAATCGATCGGCGAACAGCTGGACCAGCGCGGTCTGCGCATGGCAACAGCCGGTGCCCGGCCGGATTTGAAAGTGCAGGCCTGGCTGATTGTCGAAAACCGTCAGCAGACGGTCAGCACCAACTATGGCGGGGGCTGGAATCCCTGGGGTGGTTATGGCTACTGGAACGGGCCGATGAACACCGAAACCCGCAGCGTGGACTACAAGGTCGGCACCTTGCAGATTGATATGTTCGACGGTAAGGACGGCAAACTGGTCTGGCGCGGCAGCACCGAGCGCATCCTTAACGACAACGCTGGCAACCCGGCTGAACGGGAGCAGGCCATCCGCACCACGGTGGCAAAAATTCTGGAGCAATATCCGCCGCGCTAACCTCGCCTGACGTGTTGCGCAATGAGCAGCGCGATCGAGGCTCAGGCCTGCAGATCGCCCTGCATTTCATCGAGTAGCTCCTGAATCGCGTCGAGGCGTTCTTCGGGGTCGTCGATTTCCAGAAGCTCCACCTTGTCCTTTTCGGTGAACGGCAGCAGATAGGCAAGCTGGTTGGACAATGAATACTGCCCACCGGCCGACACGCCCATGTTCAAGGACGCCACCATCGGGTGCTCGGCCAGCGCTTCCAGCAGTGCAACGAGGTCGGCGTCTTCTTCCTGCAACGGACGCTCCACTGGCTCTTGCAGCCATTCAACCTCGGCCATCAGCAGTTGATCGCGCTGAACTTCAGCGGCGACCACCCGGAAGCGCCGCCCACCGACGACACGGATGCCCAGCAAGCCGTTGTCCTGCTGCTGGAAATCCGTGACCAGTGCTTCGCAGCCAATCGGCGAGTAGCCGCCCGGCACGGTGCCCACCTCACTTCCTTCGGTGATGCACACCACACCAAACCCTTCACCCTGCTTCATGCAGCGGCCGATCATGTCCAGATAGCGCGCTTCAAACAACTGCAGATCAAGCACGCAACCTGGAAACAGCACAGCGTTCAACGGAAACAATGGCAACGTCATGGAAAAGCCTCCTTTAAATGGCCAGCGACATTGCCAGCGGCAGGAACAGTGCCGTCGCAACGCCCATCAGACTCATTGCCAACGCAGCAAAAGCCCCCGATTCCTCTCCCTCCTGCAATGCCACGGAAGTCCCCACCGCATGAGCGGTAAGACCCAGTGCCATGCCGCGAGCCGCAGGGTTATCAACCCCGGCCAGCGACAGCAGACCGGGGCCGAAAATGGCACCGAATACGCCAGTAATCAACACAAAAACCGCCGCCAGGGCTGCGACGCCGCCGATCTGCTCGGCAACCAGCATGGCGATGGGCGAGGTGACCGACTTGGGTGCCATGGTCATCAGAATCATATGGTCGGCACCGAACAGCACCCCGAACCCGACACACAACCCGGTGGCAAAAACCCCGCCGACTACCAGCGTAGTCAAGACAGGCCAGAACAGCTGCCGGATTCGGCGCATATTCAGGTAAAGCGGCACCGCCAGCGCCACGGTCGCAGGCCCCAGCAGCGTGCTGAGAATTTCAGTGCTCTTGCGGTACTCGGTGTATTCAAGATCGCAGAACAGCACAACACTGATTACCACCACCATCGAGACCAGCACCGGCTGCAGAAACAGCCAACGGGTTCGCTCGTACACAGCCATCGCCAGTTGATAGGCACCCAGGGTGATCGCGATGCCAAAAAGCGGATGGTGAATCACCGACAGCCATGCACCGTGCCAGTCCATATTCATGACCCCTCCTGGCGTCGGGCCTGGCGCCTGATGAGTGTCTGCATCAGCCAGCCGACAAAGGTCACGGAAATCATCAACGACAGGGTCAGCGTACCGAAGATCGCCCAGAAGTCCTTGGCGATGGCCGACGCATACACCATAACGCCAACGGCAGGCGGTACCAGCAGCAGCGGCAGATAACGCAGCAGACTGCTGGCGGCCATGCTGATCGGCTCGCTCACTTCACCGCGCAGCACCAGATAGGCCATCAACAGCACAAGACCGATGATCGGCCCCGGCAATATCGATAGAAACAGATGGTTCAGCGCGGTTCCCAACAATTGGAACAGCACCAGCCATGTCAAACCCCGTAACAACATGAGGACCCCGGCAAATAAACGAATCCAGCAAATTATCGGCGTCATTATAAACACGCTGCGTTGCAGGTCATGAGCGGGTATTCGTATTGAGGCAGTTGCTTGACCAACCGGCAACACTCTGCTGATCTTGTGATTCGCCCGCAGGCGTTAGCTGATGCGGGCGGTGGCACCTCGACACAAAACCACATCAGACAAGGAGAGCGGCATGCCTTCTGTACCCGTCACAGAGCTCAAGCATTACATTGGCAAGGATGCAGAATGTTCAGACTGGCTGACCATCGACCAGGAGCGCATCAACCTGTTCGCCGAAGCCACAGGGGATTTCCAGTTCATTCATGTCGACCCGGTCAAAGCGGCGCAGACCCCGTTCGGCGCGACTATTGCGCATGGTTTCCTGTCGTTATCACTGATCCCCAAGCTGATGGAGGGCATCATGGTGCTGCCCGAAGGCTTGAAGATGGCGGTCAACTACGGGATGGACAGCGTGCGCTTCGTTCAGCCTGTGCTGGTCAACTCTCGCGTGCGTCTCAAGGTCCAGTTGACTGAAGTGACCGAGAAAAAACCCGGTCAATGGCTGCTCAAGGCAATCGCCACGCTGGAGATCGAAGGTCAGGAAAAACCCGCTTTTGTGGCCGAACCTTTAACCCTGTGTTTCGTGTAACACGTTTAAAACATGAAACAGTCGTAACAGACTGTTTCATCCCGCTTACTCGCTGCGGCATACTCCCCTGCGGTCGTGCCCCATAACATCTGCTCAAGCAGAGCCGGGCCCGCCCCTGAATCATTCTTCCGGGATCTCACATGCGCGCGCTCGCTCCATTGGCTTTGACACTCTTGATCGCAGGCTGCGGTGATGGCGAATCAATTTTGCCGCCCGACGGCCGCCTCTCCGACGGCGGGCGCTATCGCGGCGATCTGGTCAACGGCGTATTGCAGGGCCAGGGCCGTATCGACTACCCCAACGGCAGCTGGTACTCAGGCCAGTTCGAAAACGGCCTGCGCCAAGGCCAGGGTGAATGGCACGCCAGCAACGGCGACGTCTACAAGGGTGGTTTCGAGCAAGGCCTGTTCAACGGTCAGGGCAGATTAACGACTCGCAATGGCGCGAGTTATGTCGGTAACTTCAAGCTCGGGCTGCGCGACGGCGAAGGCACTCAGAAAGACAAGGGCGCGCTTTATCGCGGTCAGTTCAAGGCAGGCCTGTACGACGGCCCCGGACGTCTGGAGCTTGAAGACGGCAGCCAGCACCAGGGCATGTTCGCCAATGGCAAGGCCAACGGCGAAGGTTCGCGCAGTGACGCCAGCGGCAATCAATACAGCGGTAATTTTGTCGACGGTCAATTGCAGGGCACCGGCAGCTTCACCAGCGCTGATGGCGATCAATACGTCGGCAACTTTCGCAACAGCCAGCTCGACGGCAAAGGTCGCTATGAAAATAGCGACGGCGACGTCTGGAGCGGTGATTTCAAGGAAGGCGCGCTGACCGGCAAAGGCGAATTGATCGGTGCTGACGGCAGCCGTTATCAAGGCGACTTCGACAACTGGCGCTTCATGGGGCAAGGCCAGCTGCAACTGGCCGACGGCAGCCGCTATGTCGGCCAGTTCGCCGATGACACCTATCAGGGCGATGGCGTGCTGATCTCCCCGGACGGCAAGGAGCAGCGCGGTATCTGGGCCAATGGCCAACGGGTGCGCGACGCCAAAGGCAAACTGCTGCCCGACGCACTTGAAGCAGGGCTGCTGGTACAAGGCACCCTGCTGGAAAAAGCGCTGGCCGCAGTCCCTGCGTCAACGCCCGCCACCGAGCTTTACACTCTGGTCGTGGGCGGCGACGGCAAGCAGAGCGTGTTCATGCGCGAGGCAGACTATGTCAGCAACCTGCTGAAGTCGCGTTTTGGAGCCGTCGGGCAGGTCAGTCTGGTCAATCATCGCGACCACATGGATGACCGGCCAATGGCAACCCGCGAGACCATCTCCCGCGCAGCCCAGACACTCGCGCAACGTACCGGCCCGGAAGACCTGATCTTCATTTACCTGACCAGCCACGGCACCCAGGACCATGAGCTGGTGCTGGACCAGCCGCGTCTGTCGCTGGCCGACCTGCCCGCCGATGCCCTCGCCGCGGCCCTTGCGCCACTAAAGAATCGTGACAAGATCGTGGTGATTTCGGCCTGTTATTCCGGTGGTTTCATTCCAGACCTGAAAGATGAACGCACGTTGATCATGACCGCCTCACGCGCCGACCGGGTGTCGTTCGGCTGCTCGGAAGAGGCTGATTTCACTTACTTTGGCGATGCACTATTCGCCAGGGCACTGGTCGAAACCGATGACCTGCAACACGCTTTCAACGAAGCAAAAGCCTATGTTGCCCAACGAGAGAGCGAAGACAATTTCGACGCCTCCGAACCGCAGATATGGGCACCGAAAGGAGTTCTGGCGCGCTGGCAGCAGTTGCGCAAAAGCCAGGCCGAACGCGCTTTGAATACGGCGTTGAACCGCACGGAAGCGAAGACCTCGACTAGCCACTAGGCTATCAGTGTATGAAGGGAGAACAGTTATGTATCTGACGCCGCAACACATCCTGCTTGCAGGGGCCACCGGCCTGACGGGCGAGCACTTGCTTGACCGCCTGCTCAACGAACCGACAGTCAGCCGCGTGCTGGCACCAACGCGCAGGCCCTTGGCAGAACACCCGCACCTTGAAAACCCGGTCGGCGAGCTGACCACTCTGCTGCCAACATTGGCTGGCCGTGTGGATATCGCGTTCTGCTGCCTGGGCACCACGATCAAGCAAGCGGGCTCACAGGATGCGTTCAAGGCGGTTGATCTGGACCTACAGCGTTCGCCAAACGAGCGCGTGAGCTGGGCGCGCGCCACTTGCTGGTAATCAGTGCGATTGGTGCAGACCCCAAGTCCAGCACCTTCTACAACCGTATCAAAGGCGAGACGGAACAGGCATTGCGCGCGCAGGACTGGCCGCAACTGACCATCGCCCGCCCTTCATTGCTGGTAGGCAGCCGCACCGAAACCCGCTGGGTCGAGCAACTGGCAGCCCCCATCGCCAAACTGATCCCCGGTAAGTATGGCGCTATCGAAGCCTGCCAGCTGGCCCGCGCCATGTGGCGCCTGGCGCTGGAAGAGCAGAATGGCGAGCGTATCGTCGAGTCGGATGAACTGCGCAAGCTGGGCAAGTAGATGACGGTCGCTGCGGCCGGACGATGATCGTTTCCTAGCCCATCGCATGATCGTTCCCATGCTCCGCGTGGGAATGCAATTCGTGACGCTCTGCGTCACCCAAGGGAGCATTACCTGATAGCGCAGGTGTTGCACCGGTAACCCTAAAGCCCGCCCGTAGCCTGAACCCCTAGTCCCGCTGCCGTCAGCAATGACAGCGGCAGCAACAAGGTGTCGAGCAGCGCGCTGCCCGGCAGGTCCAGGCCCGGATAGCTCGGTGCTTCGGCACCGAAACGGTCAGCCGCACAGCAACCACCCTGCAGCGCATACATATTCAACCGCGTGCCTGCATACACCACCGGCGCGCCGGGTTTGGCCGCATCGAGCGTGCGCGCGGTGGCGCAGCCGGTCAGTGCCAGCGCAAGTGATATCAATATCAGCTTATTCATCGCCGCCAATGTGGTGCTCGCCCCAACGCGGCAGCATGTCCTGAGGAATATTCAGCAGATTGAGAATCCGCGCGACGACAAAGTCCACCAGGTCGTCGATGGTCTGCGGCTGATGATAAAAGCCCGGAGATGCGGGCAGAATCACCGCACCCATGTTCGACAGCTTGAGCATGTTCTCCAGATGAATACTGGAAAACGGAGCCTCGCGGGGCACCAGAATCAACTGGCGACGCTCCTTGAGCGTGACGTCGGCAGCGCGTTCGATCAAATTGTTGCAGGCCCCGGTAGCAATTGCCGACAGCGAACCGGTGGAGCATGGCACCACCACCATTGCGCTGGGCGAACCAGAACCTGACGCCACTGGCGACATCCAGTCGTCACGACCATAAACGCGAATCTGCCCGGCAGACGCGCCGGTGTATTCCGTCAGAAACGCCTGCATCATCATCGGTTTGGGTGGCAGGCGTACGTCGGTCTCGGTGGCCATTACCAACTGCGCGGCCTTGGAAATCAGGAAGTGCACCTCCCGGTCCTCACGCACCAGACAATCCAGCAAGCGCAGGCCATATTGCGCGCCAGAAGCGCCGGTCATCGCAACCGTAACGCGCTCCGGACCGCTCATTTCAGCGCCTCGGCCAGTTTGCCGTGCAGGCCGCCAAAGCCGCCGTTGCTCATGATGACGATATGCGTGCCGGGCCGCGCCTGGCTATGGACTCGCGCGATGATTGCTTCAAGCGAATCACATACCGTCGAGGGTACGCTGCCTCCTGCGACCGTAGCCGCCAGGTCCCAGCCAAGATTGGGCGGGGCATACCAGACCACCTGATCTGCCTGACTCACGCTTTCCGGCAGACCATCGCGGTGCGCGCCAAGCTTCATGGAATTGGAACGCGGTTCGATGACGGCAATGATCGGCGCATCACCGATTTTCTTGCGCAGGCCATCCAGCGTGGTGGCAATGGCCGTCGGGTGGTGAGCGAAGTCATCATAAATAGTGATGCCGCGCACTTCGGCGACCTTTTCCATGCGCCGCTTGACGCTCTTGAAGGCGCTGAGTGCCTGCACGCCCAGCGAAGGCACAACGCCCACGTGGCGAGCAGCCGCCAGCGTTGCCAGGGCATTGGCCACGTTGTGCTGACCGGTCATGTCCCACTCGACGCAACCTTGAAGCTGGCCTTCGAACAACACTTCAAAACGCGAACCGTCTTCACTCAACAGTCGAGCCTGCCACTGACCGCCTTCGCCAGTGGTTTGCACCGGCGTCCAGCATCCCATTTCGATGACCCGCGACAACGCAGGCTCGGTGGTCGGATGGATCACCAGGCCTTCACTCGGAATGGTACGCACCAGATGGTGAAACTGGCGTTCGATAGCGGGCAGATCCGGGAAGATGTCGGCATGATCGAACTCAAGGTTATTGAGGATCGCAGTGCGCGGGCGGTAATGAACGAACTTGGAGCGCTTGTCGAAAAACGCACTGTCGTATTCATCGGCCTCGACTACGAAGAACGGTGTGTCACCCAGACGCGCCGACACGGCGAAGTTCTGCGGGATGCCACCGATCAGGAAGCCGGGGCTCATGCCGGCATGTTCCAGCACCCAGGCCAGCATGCTGCTGCTGGTGGTCTTGCCGTGCGTACCGGCCACCGCCAATACCCAGCGGTCTTGCAGCACATGGTCGGCCAGCCATTGCGGGCCGGACACATACGGCAAACCTTTATTCAGGACATATTCAACCGCCGGGTTGCCACGCGACAGCGCATTGCCGATCACAACCAGATCAGGTGCGGGGTCCAGTTGCGCAGAATCGTAACCCTGGGTCAGCTCGATGCCCTGGGCTTGCAGTTGGGTGCTCATCGGCGGATAGACGTTGGCGTCGGAGCCGGTGACCCGGTGCCCCGACTCTTTGGCGAGCACCGCCAGAGAACCCATGAACGTGCCGCAGATACCAAGGATATGAATATGCATGACCAACCTCTCAGAACATCTGCGCAGGTTAACGTAGGGACGGTGAAATGGCACCCTGAGTTTGTCCGCTGCATTGCCTGCACAGGCCATTTCAATGACCGGCAGATAAGCCTAAAGTCCTAACCACGGCCGGATGCAATTGGCCTATTCTTGAACGCTTATTGCCATATGCCCGAAAGCAGAATCGACACAGACTCCCTCACAACAAGAACCAGGAGACATATCATGCGTTACGCTCATCCCGGTACCGAAGGCGCTATCGTCAATTTCAAGGAACGCTACGGTAACTATATCGGCGGCGAGTTCGTCGCACCGGTGAAAGGCCAGTATTTCACCAACACCTCGCCGGTCACCGGCAAGGCCATTGCAGAGTTTCCGCGCTCCACCGCCGAAGACATCGACAAGGCCCTCGACGCTGCGCACGCTGCCGCTGCGGCCTGGGGCTCGACCTCGGTGCAGGCACGCTCGCTGGTCCTGCTGAAGATTGCCGATCGCATCGAAGCCAATCTGGAAGTCCTGGCCATCACCGAAACCTGGGATAACGGCAAGGCAATCCGCGAAACCCTCAACGCCGATATTCCGCTGGCCGCCGACCATTTCCGCTACTTCGCCGGCGTGCTGCGTGCGCAGGAAGGCAGCGCCGCCGAAATCGACGGCAATACCGTGGCCTATCACATTCATGAGCCGCTGGGCGTGGTCGGGCAGATCATCCCGTGGAACTTCCCGCTCCTGATGGCCGCCTGGAAACTCGCCCCTGCGCTGGCTGCCGGTAATTGCATCGTGCTCAAACCTGCCGAGCAGACGCCGCTGGGCATCAGCGTGCTGATCGAACTGATCGGCGACCTGCTGCCTCCCGGCGTGCTGAACATCGTGCAGGGTTATGGCCGCGAAGCGGGTGAAGCGCTGGCCAGCAGCAAACGCATCGCCAAAATCGCCTTTACCGGCTCGACACCGGTCGGCTCGCACATCATGAAACTGGCGGCGGACAACATCATCCCGTCCACCGTGGAACTGGGCGGCAAGTCGCCGAACATCTTCTTCGAAGACATCATGAGCGCCGAGCCGGAGTTCATCGACAAGGCCGCCGAAGGCCTGGTGCTGGCGTTCTTCAATCAGGGCGAAGTCTGCACCTGCCCGTCCCGCGCGCTGGTGCAGGAGTCGATCTATCCGCAGTTCATGGAAGCGGTGATGCGCAAGGTCGAGAAGATCAAGCGCGGCGACCCGCTGGACACCGACACCATGGTCGGCGCTCAGGCATCCGAGCAACAATTCGACAAGATTCTTTCGTATCTGGACATCGCCAAGGGCGAAGGCGCCGAGCTGCTGACCGGCGGCAAGGTCGAGAAGCTTGAGGGCAGCCTGTCCACTGGCTACTACATCCAGCCGACGCTGCTCAAAGGCAACAACAAGATGCGTGTGTTCCAGGAAGAAATCTTCGGCCCGGTGGTCAGCGTCACCACCTTCAAGGACGAAGCAGAAGCTGTGGCCATCGCCAACGACACCGAGTTCGGTCTGGGCGCAGGCTTGTGGACCCGCGACATCAACCGCGCCTACCGCGTGGGCCGGGCGATCAAGGCCGGGCGAGTCTGGACCAACTGCTACCACCTGTACCCGGCCCACGCCGCATTCGGTGGCTACAAGAAGTCCGGCGTCGGCCGCGAAACCCACAAAATCGCGCTTGAGCACTATCAACAGACCAAAAACCTGCTGGTGAGCTACGACACCAACCCGTTGGGTTTTTTCTAGGCCAGTTGATTGTCCGACGATCGTTACCACGCTCCAGCTGAACTGCCCCCAAGAAGTTGGACACCAATCCGACCTCACGGGGGTGTTCAAATGGGTAAGTATTCAGAGCAGTTCAAGCTCACTGTCGTCAAAGCGTATCTTGAAGACAACATGGGCTTTCGTATGGTAGCCCGCCAGTTCTCGATCGATTTCAGCCTGCTTCGACGCTGGGTCGCTAACTACAAGAGTCATGGTCACACCGGCCATCGCAAGCCTGGTCTTCGATACAGCGAAGCTTTCAAGCGCTCAGTGCTTGAGCACAGGCGTGAACACAAGCTATCGCTCCGTCAGGCCGCTGCGCATTTTGGTATCGGGGATCCCGGCCAAATAGTCATTTGGGAAAAGCGGCATTACAGTAGCGGTACAGCCCCGTATGTTCCTGCCAGAAGAAAGCCTGTCGCCATGCCAAAGAAGCCTTATCCCGCCAAACCAGTAACCGCCGACGATACGCAGAAGACGCGCGACCAGTTGATGAGCGAGCTTGAATATCTGCGCATGGAGAACGCTTACCTAAAAAAGTTGGAAGAGCTGAAGGAGCAGAAACGACGGCAACCGAAAAAGCCCTGAGCATCAAGCAACTGAGGGGCCGGTTCCCGCTTTGCGCTCTGCTGAGGCTGGCGGGCTTGGCACGCAGCACGTTTTACTATCAGGTTCAGGTGCAATCCAGACCCGATCCCTATGCTGCTTTGAAACAGTTAGTCGAAAGCATTTACCACGAGGAGAAAGGCCTTTATGGCGCTCGGCGTATCACGGCGGTCATTCGCACTGCAGGTATTTTGGTCAACAAGAAGGTTGTAGAACGACTGATGGCAGAACTGGGCCTGCGATCAGTGGTGCGCCCCAAAAAATACCGCTCCTATAAGGGCGTAATCGGAACCATTGCGCCGAATTTGCTGGAGCGCAATTTCAGCGCGCAACGCCCGAACCAGAAGTGGGTGACCGATGTGACTGAGTTCAAGGTAGGCAATCGAAAGCTGTATCTCTCACCCGTGATGGACTTGTACAACGGTGAAATCGTGGCGTATGAAGTGTCGACAAGGCCGAGCTTTGAGCTGGTCACCAGCATGCTGGACAAGGCGCTTCAGCAGTTGCAGGACGAGCCGAAGCTTGTGATGCACTCGGACCAGGGCTGGCAGTATCAACACGCGCAGTATCGCCATAAGCTATCGGTACGAGGCGTCAAACAAAGCATGTCCCGTAAGGGCAACTGCCTGGACAATGCGGCAATGGAAAGCTTTTTCGGTACACTGAAATCCGAGTTTTTCTACCTGAAACAGTTTGAAAGCATCGATGAGTTGAAAGCAGGTCTGGATGAGTACATCCACTACTACAACCATGACCGCATCAAGCTGAAGCTCAACGGCCAAAGCCCCGTAAAATACAGGGCTCAGGCGGCAAGCTAAAACCGTCCAACTTTTGGGGGGCAGTTCATCCAATCCTGAATGCGCGCTGGCAGCACGAGCTTGTGACGCAGGGCGTCACGAACTGCATGCCGACGCGGAGCATCGGCACGATAGTCGCCTCAGGATGTTCATCGTTACCACGCTCCAGCGTGGTAACGCCGTTCTGGACGCTCCGCGTCCGATCCTGAATGCGCGGGGTCAGTACGAGCTTGTGACGCAGAGCGTCACGAACTGCATGCCGACGCGGAGCATCGGCACGATAGTCGTCTAAAAATGTTCATCGTTCCCATGCTCCGCGTGGGAATGCCTTTCTGGACGCTCTGCGTCCGATCTCAAATGCGCGGTGTCAGCACGAGCTTGTGACGCAGGGCGTCACGAACTGCATGCCGACGCGGAGCATCGGCACGATAGTCGTCTCAAAATGTTCATCGTTCCCATGCTCCGCGTGGGAATGCCTTTCTGGACGCTCTGCGTCCAATCCTGAATGCGCGCTGGCAGCACGAGCTTGTGACGCAAAGCGTCACGAACTGCATGCCGACGCGGAGCATCGGCACGATAGTCGTCTCAAAATGCTCATCGTTCCCATGCTCCGCGTGGGAATGCCTTTCTGGACGCTCTGCGTCCAATCCTGAATGCGCGCTGGCAGCACGAGCTTGTGACGCAGAGCGTCACGAACTGCATGCCGACGCGGAGCATCGGCACGATAGTCGTCTCAAAATGTTCATCGTTCCCATGCTCCGCATGGGAATGCCTTTCTGGACGCTCTGCGTCCGATCTCAAATACGCGGTGTCAGCACGAGCTTGTGACGCAGAGCGTCACGAACTGCATGCCGACGCGGAGCATCGGCACGATAGTCGCCTCAGGATGTTCATCGTTCCCATGCTCCGCGTGGGAATGCCTTTCTGGACGCTCTGCGTCCGATCTCAAATGCGCGGTGTCAGCACAATAGTCATCTCAAAAAGCATCGCGCACCAACCCTGTGCATGGCGCCTTGGCATACTGCCTTGGCGTGATGCATCTTTGCTCTGAATCCTCTGTTCATGGTTGCAAACTCGCACTCCCGGCCGGGATGGAGTATTAATTGCTTGCATCGCTTCCCTCAGTCGTTTGAACCGGGACGTCACCGGTTCACCCGAAAGACTACGTCCGACGCAAGCAGCGCGGCGTCATGGAGAATCTGTATGGCGAGCTTTTCCCATTCTGTCGGTGCGCAGACGTACCGCTTCGACAGCCTCAAAGAAGTCATGGCCAAGGCCAGCCCCGCGCGCTCCGGTGATTATCTGGCCGAGGTTGCGGCGCAAAGCGACGGCGAGCGCGTTGCAGCGCAAATGACGCTGGCGAATATTCCGCTCAAGCACTTTCTTGAAGAAGCCCTGATCCCGTACGAACAGGACGAAGTCACCCGGCTGATCATCGACACCCACGACAAACTGGCGTTTGCCCCGGTCAGCCATCTGACGGTCGGCGGCTTTCGTGACTGGCTGCTCAGCGAGCAGGCCGATGAAACCAGCCTGCGCGCCTTGGCTCCCGGCCTGACACCGGAAATGGCCGCTGCCGTGTCGAAAATCATGCGCGTGCAGGACCTGGTTCTGGTGGCACAGAAGATCCGGGTGGTGACGCGCTTTCGTAACACCATGGGCCTGCGCGGGCGGCTGTCGACACGCCTGCAACCCAATCATCCCACCGACGACCCGTCCGGCATTGCCGCCAGCGTGCTCGACGGCCTGCTGTACGGCAATGGCGATGCCATGATCGGTATCAACCCGGCAACCGACAGCACCTCGTCCATCGTCGCCTTGCTGGAAATGCTCGACGCCATCGTCCAGCGCTATGAAATCCCGACCCAATCCTGCGTGCTGACCCATGTCACTACGTCCATCGAAGTGATAAACCGTGGCGTACCGGTGGACCTGGTGTTCCAGTCGATCACCGGCACCGAGGCCGCCAACGCAAGCTTCGGCATCAGTCTCAAGCTGTTACAGGAAGGCTACGAAGCGGGCCTGAGCCTGAACCGCGGCACCCTCGGAAAAAACCTGATGTATTTCGAGACCGGGCAAGGCAGCGCGCTGTCGGCCAACGCACATCACGGCGTCGACCAGCAGACCTGCGAAACCCGAGCCTATGCCGTCGCCCGGCATTTCAATCCGTTTCTGGTCAACACCGTGGTCGGTTTCATCGGCCCCGAGTACCTCTACAACGGCAAGCAGATCATCCGTGCCGGTCTGGAGGATCACTTCTGCGGCAAGCTGCTGGGTGTGCCGATGGGCTGTGACATCTGCTACACCAACCACGCAGAAGCCGATCAGGACGACATGGATACCCTGCTGACGCTGCTGGGAGTTGCCGGGATCAACTTCATCATGGGCATCCCCGGCTCGGACGACATCATGCTCAATTATCAAACCACCTCGTTCCACGATGCGCTGTATGCCCGGCAAAGCCTGGGCCTGCGTCCCGCACCGGAATACGAGGCCTGGCTGGAGAAAATGGGCATCTTTACCCAGACCGACGGCCGCGTCCGCTTCGGTGACAGCCTGCCGCCTGCGTTCCGCCAGGCACTGGCGCACCTCGCATGAGTGATCAGCCAATGAACGAAATACAAGACAACGCCGCACCAGCCAATCCCTGGCTGGAGCTACGCCGCCTGACCTCCGCACGCATCGCGCTGGGGCGAACCGGCACCAGCCTGCCCACCTCCGCGCAGCTCGACTTTCAAGCGGCGCATGCCCAGGCGCGCGATGCCGTGCATCTGGCCTTCGATCATGCCGCGATCAGCGCGCAACTGACCGAGAAAGGTCGTGAAACCATTTTGCTGCACAGCGCTGCTGCCGACCGCGACAGCTACCTGCAACGCCCGGACCTGGGCCGACGCCTGAATGAAGAGTCTGCGCAGGCACTGCGCGAGTACGCGGCGGCTCATCCGGGCGGCCTCGATCTGGCGGTAGTGGTCGCCGACGGTCTGTCAGCCCTGGCCGTGCATCGACATGCCGTGCCTTTTCTCATTCGCCTTGAAGAGCAGGCAAACGCCGAAGGCTGGTCCCTGTCGCCAGTGATAATGGTCGAGCAGGGCCGCGTCGCCGTGGCTGACGAGGTGGGTGAACTGCTCGGCGCGAAAATGGTGGTTATCCTTATCGGCGAGCGCCCGGGCCTAAGCTCACCGGACAGTCTGGGGCTGTATTTCACCTACGCGCCGAAGGTCGGGCTGAATGATGCGCACCGCAACTGTATTTCCAACGTGCGCCTGGAGGGCTTGAGCTATGGCATGGCAGCCCATCGGCTGCTGTACCTGATGCGCGAGGCCTGCAGGCGGCAGATCTCGGGGGTCAATCTTAAAGACGAAGCGCAACTGCAGACCCTTGAGTCAGACGGATCTGCCGAGCATTCAGGCAAGCCGATCGGCAATTTCCTGCTCGACGGCCCGGCCGCACCACATTAGATTGTGCTTTCTAAAGTCGCCGGGCAGGATCGCGTAATCATCCCGGCGCACTGCATCAGCCCATAGGGAAGTTGAGGCCAACCATGCGGATCATCAAAGCGACTCTCGAACACCTGGACCTGCTCTGCCCATTGTTCATCAAATACCGCGAGTTCTACGGTGAGTCACCGTTCCCGGACTCCTCACGGGACTTTCTCGAAAAACGTCTGCGTCGTGACGAGTCAGTGATCTATCTGGCGCTGGCCAAGGATGACGAGAGCAGACTGCTGGGCTTCTGCCAGCTGTATCCCAGCTACTCATCGCTGTCGCTCAAGCGGGTATGGATTCTCAACGACATCTATGTTGCCGAGGACGCGCGCCGCCAACTGGTCGCCGATCACTTGATGAAACAGGCGAAGAAGATGGCCAAGGAAACACATGCGGTGCGACTGCGCGTGTCGACCAGCAGCAATAACGAGGTGGCGCAAAAAGTCTATGAGTCCATCGGTTTCAAGGAAGACACGCAGTTCAAAAACTACGTGCTGCCCATCAACCAGGACTGATCACCCCCTCGCCAGCACGCGGCAGCAAAGCCGCGTCAGCGCAACATACCGCTCCAGTCGTCACACATCAAAAACCCAGCGTTTATTCCCAAACCCCTTCTGCGCATTCTGCTCCTATAATGCCGCGCATACTGAACAGTCGTTTCTTCCGCATGCGACCCCGTACAGGGTTCTCGCCTCAGGTGCCTTAATGGATTTCAACCCGCTTGACCTTATTCTGCATCTCGACGTCTACCTTGACCTGTTGGTGACCAACTACGGTACGTGGGTCTACGCGATTCTGTTTCTGGTGATTTTCTGCGAAACCGGGCTGGTGATCATGCCCTTCCTGCCAGGCGACTCGCTGCTGTTCATCGCCGGAGCCGTGGCTGCCGGCGGCGGCATGGACCCGGTCCTGCTGGCCGGGCTGCTGATGCTGGCGGCGATTCTGGGCGACAGTACCAACTACGTCATTGGCCGCACTGCGGGCGAAAAACTGTTCAGCAACCCCAAATCGCGCATCTTCCGCCGCGACTACCTGCTGCGCACCCAGGACTTCTATGAGCGCCACGGCGGCAAAACCGTAACACTCGCGCGTTTCCTGCCGATCATCCGCACGTTCGCTCCATTCGTGGCCGGTGTGGGCAAAATGTCCTATCCGCGCTTCGTGGGTTTCAGCGTATTGGGCTCAGTGCTGTGGGTCGGCAGCCTGGTGACACTGGGCTTCTTCTTCGGCAACGTGCCGTTCATCAAGCACAACCTGACCTTGCTGGTGCTGGCAATCATCCTGCTGTCGCTGGTGCCGATGATCATTGGTGTGGTTCGCAGCCGTAGCGCGCCTCCGGCAGACGCACGCTGAATCATGTGGTCGTTCAGCAACTGGCGCAGGCAGCGCACGCTCGCCAGACACCCGGTTGCTGACGAGCTGTGGCAGAAGGTGCGTGGACGTCTGCCGATCCTCGATGGGCTGAGCAGCGGGCAGCATGCGCAATTGCGTGACGCCTGCGTACTGTTTCTAAATGACAAACACCTCAGTGCACTGCCGGGCGTTGATCTGGATGACGAGCAGCGATTGTTTCTCGCCGCCCAGGCGCAACTGCCTCTGCTGAATCTGGGCGAACTGAACTGGTATCAGGGCTTTCACGAGATCGTGCTGTACCCCGACGACTTCGTCAGCCCGCAGCGCCATCGCGATGCCAGTGGCGTGGAGCACGAGTGGGATGGCGAACACAGCGGCGAAGCCTGGCTGCAGGGCCCGGTGATTCTGGCCTGGCCGGGCGTGTTGAGCAGCGGCGACTGGGATGGCTACAACCTGGTGATCCATGAACTGGCGCACAAGCTCGACATGCTCAACGGCGACGCCAATGGGCTGCCGCCGCTGCACAGCGATATGCAGGTGACCGAATGGGCTCGCGTCATGCAAAGCGCGTTCGATGATCTCAACCGGCAACTGGACCACAACCCCGACGCCGAGCCCGCCATCGATCCCTATGCCGCAGAAGACCCTGCCGAGTTTTTCGCCGTGACCAGCGAATACTTCTTCAGCGCACCCGACCTGCTGCACGACAGTTACCCGGCAGTCTACGAACAACTGAAGGCGTTTTACCGGCAAGACACTCTCGCCAGACTGAACCTGCTGCGTCAGCAGGACCCGGCTTACCGGGACAACTGACAGCCGCCAAGGCCATGCGTGGCAACCAAAACAGAATATGCCTATAATCCGGACCACTTTTTGGCGGTTCGCGCCAAAATCTGTCTGGTCAACTATGGGGGCAATGCCCAATGAGCTACAGCAAGATTCCGGCAGGCAAAGACCTTCCGAACGACATCTACGTCGCGATCGAAATCCCGGCCAACCATGCGCCGATCAAGTACGAAATCGACAAAGAAACCGATTGCCTGTTCGTTGACCGTTTCATGGCCACCCCGATGTTCTACCCGGCCAACTACGGTTTCATCCCTAACACGCTGGCTGACGACGGCGACCCGCTGGACGTGCTGGTGGTGACGCCTTACCCGGTGTCCCCAGGTTCGGTCATCCGTGCCCGCCCGGTCGGCATTCTGCACATGACTGACGACGGCGGTGGCGATGCCAAGGTTATCGCAGTGCCACACGACAAGCTGTCCCAGCTGTATGTCGACGTCAAAGAGTACACCGACCTGCCAGCCCTGCTGCTTGAACAGATCAAGCACTTCTTCGAGAACTACAAGGATCTCGAAAAAGGCAAATGGGTAAAAATCGAAGGTTGGGGCAATGCTGACGCTGCCCGCGCCGAGATCACCAAATCGGTTGCAGCGTTCAAAGGCTGATCACTGATCTGGCGTTTCAGGGCACGCCACACACGTGCCCTGAAACACGCTTGACCCCTTCCCTGCCGCTGCTCCCCGCTAATACCGTTCCTTGAAACACACCTATCCATTTTTTTGCAGCGCACACGTTTAAAAATGCGTTCGACTTTTAGGCGCTCGATAAACAGTTCGTTAACTCCCGTATAGCAAGGGTAAACGCCCGATAAGTCGTTTAGCCAAAAAAGCGCTATTACGGAATCTGCCTACACGATGTTCATTCCATCCGTAGTCCGAATAGCCGCCACCCCCTTGGGATAACGTCGATCTCAACACCTCGTTCATTTAAACGCCCAAGCGACGTCCGTAGACTTCGCCCTATGAATACATCAGGCGATCGACTCCGCATCCTCCTTCGGGAGTGCCATCTCACAGCGACTGACTTTGCGGCCAACCGCAAAATCACGCCGCAACACGTCAATAACTGGTTCAAGCGTGGCGTGCCCATGGCGCGGATCGATGAGGTGGCTGAACTGTTAACCGTAAACGCACGCTGGCTGCGCACGGGCGACGGGCCCAAACATCCCAATGAATCGGCCAATGAAAACACTGGTGAAGACACACGCATGGTCATCCAGCAGACCAGAAACGTCCTGCGCGGCGATGTGGAAATTCAGATCTACACGGAGGTTGAATCCACTCATGGCGTCGGCAAAACCGTCCTTTCCGAAGCCCCTGGGCAAAAAATCCGCCTGCCCGTGCAAGTTCTGCAAACCATGGGCATCGACCCAAAAAACTGCATGTGTGTCGCCATGGTCGGCAACAGCATGGCCGACAAGATCCAGGACGGCTCGATTCTCGGCGTCGACCGCGAACTGACCCAGGTCATCGACGGCGAAATCTACGCCCTCGAGCACGGCGGCATCCTGCGCGTGCGCTACCTCTACCGCATGCCCAATGGCGGTCTGCGCCTGCGCAGCCATAACGACGCCGAATACCCGGACGAACTGTTCAGTGCCGAAGACATCGACCGGGAGAAAATACGGATTCTGGGCTGGATATTCTGGTGGTCGACACTCAACAGTCGGCGCAATGCGATGCTGCTGTTGTGAGGCGTTTGGGGTTGAAAGGCATTCGGGCTGGGCATTGGCGGAGAATTTCAGTATTCTGTGCGCCATCCAGAGCACCTGACGCAGTCATGCGATGCGGTGTTTGAATGGGGCATGTGATCCGTTTGCCCTGTTGCCTATTCGCGCTTCTTCAAGAGGCGCATCTGTTGAAGGCGATTGCGGTCTATCAAAAATAGATCGGAACCGCCTACGAGAAGCCGGCCACAAGCCGGCTTTTTAATGCCTCCCGCGTTCTTCTCGCGGCTGGGCAGTGGATATCATCTACTTGAGAAGCTTCCCGCCAAATCAGCCGTTGACAGTACTTTGCTGGTTGTCCCGGTCGAAACCCACTTTAGGATAATCCCAAGTCAGGTTTATTCAGGTAACCGGACTATTAGAGGGTTTGCCACGTGAAAACCATCCATAACGCCCGCTACCAAGCGTTGCTTGATCTTTTGCTGGAAGCGCGCAGCGCAGCCGGTATGACGCAAAAAGAATTGGCCGTCAGGCTAGGGCGGCCGCAGTCATTTGTCTCAAAGACGGAGAACGCCGAGCGCAGGCTCGATGTCATTGAGTTCATGGATGTCTGTCGGGGGATCGGGACTGACCCGTATGCGCTGCTCAGCAAGCTGGACTCTATGGCTCGCCTGTAATCGACAATCGCGAAGCTTTGCTGGATGAGCGCTTGCGTGAAAAACGACTCATAGCGATTCAATGCAGTGCGTTTTGGTCAGATATAGGACGATCACGGACACACATCTACGCCCCGCCCTCTCCACAGCTTCCAGACCTGTTCCCAACCGTCTTCGTGACTCGGCCCCGAGACGACAATCAGTTGGCTGCACGCACCGTTGCCCAGTTGCCTGCTGTAACCCTTTGCAAGTTCAGTCGGGATCATTTCGTCACGCGTGCCCGACAAGTGACGCTGAGGTATCAATGCCAGGCGCTGAATGTAATCGAGTGGGTCCAACGATCCATTGAGAGGCGAAAGTCCTTTTAGTGCTGTCCACTGATTCGGGGCCAGATTGCCAGCGATGGTCTGGATCCGGGTGATGTCGTTTCGTTGTCCAGCCAGTAGCAACGCGAGGGTTGCGCCGCCTGAATAACCAATCAGCTCGAACTCGTTATTACCGTAACGTTGTTTCATATGGTCCAGCGCACTGCTGAGGCTGGTGACCACTGCCTGGGAGAAACGGCGATTGGTCCAGAGGGCAGCGTTGCAAGCCGGGGCCGTGATGAATTGGCAAGGTCGTGCCAGATAGGCGCTGGGCGTCGGGTCGTTGACTGCCAGCTGCGGCACGAGGAGCTTACGTGGGCTCGGGTCGAGACTGGGTTGAGTGGCGGTGGCCCAGGCATGACCGTCGCCTTCCAGATAGACCCGCAGACGGTTCGCTCTGAAGGTCTCTGGCGGTAACAGCGCCGCAAGTGGAAAGGGCTGTGCCGACAGAATCTGCATCTGTCGGCCATGCTGGTTGGCCAATTGCTGTAGATCAGCGCGCGGAGACTGACAACCGGCGATGGCTCCGCTCAACAGCAGCGCCATCACGACTGCAAGGGTACCGCCCAAGCGTTTTCGACCGAGGCGGTAACTCCACATCAAAAGTCGTAACGCACTTTTGCAGAGAACACATCGGCATCGAAGCCTGATTTACCGATGTAGTCATAGTTGACGCCCAGTGTGACGGCACCCAGTTTGTAATCGGCACCCACACCCGCTTCGTAACTGTCACGCACAGCCTTGGCACCGCTGGTTACAAACGGTGTACTGCCGAGCAAAAAGGTGGACGTGCTCTGCGCTTCGTCGGCGGCGAAGTCGTGGTAGGCCATCAGTTTGGCTTGTGGCTCCAGTGTTCCGGCGCCCAAGAGGAAGCTGCCAGCCACGCGCATGCCTGCGCCCAGCTCAATGGTTTCATAACGCTGGTCTTCAACCTTTAACGCAGTCGACGAGCCTTTCTCACGATAGCCGTCGATGTTCACTTGGCTGTAACGCGCCGCCAGGCGTGGTTCGACCAATACTTGCGGGTTGACGTGATAGGTGTAGCCACCCACCAGATTCAGGCCCAGCAGGTCACTGTCGTAATCTGCCTTGGCACGCGTACCTGCAATGCTGCGTTTGCCCTGGTTGTCGTTGAGGCCGTAAGTCAGGCTTGTATCGACAAAGTAATTGCCTTGTTCGAAGCCGCTGTACAGCGTGAATGCATGGCTATCGACTTCGGTCTTGTTGCCACTTTTGCCATTCACGTCGGTATTGATGAAGCTGTACGCCAACCCCAGCGTCAGGTTGTCGTTGAGCTTGCCGTCAGCGCCCACCGCGACTCCGCTGCTGTACGCGTTATAGCCAGCAATTCCGTCACGCTGGCCTTGAGTGGCATCGCTGTAGAGCGACTGGACCCAAACCCCGGCATTCTTGAAACCTTCGCCAGAAGACGCGCCGCGTATCGAGCTGGTGCGGCTGCCCGTTACGTTGCTGATCAGACCCTGGCTGGTAGTAGCGGCGCTTCTGGCCCCGCCGTTGACCTCCGGCGACAGCTGCGAGGCCAGCTTGGCAAGCTGCCCTCCGTCAGCGTTCAGCAAAAGCTGTTTGAACGCATCGCTGTCGTTCAGCTTGCTGATGATGCTGTCGCCGGTCAGGTTGACCAGTGTGGTCTGTTCATTAACTGAGCCGCCGTTGTTGGCAACTACCTGAGCGACCTCTTCCTTGCCCTTGGCGGTGACCACAGCTACAACGTCTTTGCCGTCAACGGTATAGCTGTCGATTTTAAGTAGCGCCGAGGTACTGACTACATCCAGTTTGCCAGCAGGGTCGACCGCGCGCCCATCCTTGGTCAGCAGTTCGATCTTGCCTGATTCGATGAGCGTGTAAGCAGTGCCGTTGGCATTGAAGTCGTCACCCTTGGCCGCGAGCTTTACTTGCGCTCCCGGTTCGAACTGAGTAGTGCCGGTAACTTTCAGCACCGCGGTTTTAGTATCAGTGGCCTTACTCAGATTCAGGCCGAGTGCCGAATTGCCGTCGACATACAGATCGCCGCCAATGCTGCTGTGTGCGGACTCGAAAGTCATGGTAGTAGGACTGTCGGAGGTGCCACCAACATAAACCGATCCGCCGCTCTTGAGGCGAATGTTGTAGCCATCTTTACGGCTGTCAGTACCTGTGAAGGAAGTATCCCCCTCCAGCTCGATATTGCTTACGTCGATCAGGTTACCGACAACGACGCTGCCCTTTCTCAGGATCAGCTCGATCGGACGATTGCTTCCAGAAGCGTCGATAGCCCTGTCAGCGGAAATGATCGAACCTTCGTTATAGATATTGAAGTCGCCCCGTTCGATGTACCAAGGCTGAGCGCCGATCATAGAGAATTTAGTAGTGCCCATCACGATAGCAGCGCTCTCGCCGCGGATCGTCCCGGTGTTGGTTATGTCCGCACTATTGCCTATCATAGTGGCCCCGTCGATTCGAAGACCTTGAGACCCCGCGCCGCTAGCGGAGAGGCTGCCATGGTTTTCGAAGAATTTCAGGCTCGTGGCGACGTCCAGGGCCGTCGCGCCTTGACCGGAAACTTCAACCAGACCGTGGTTGATGACGTTGCCGTTGATCCTACCGCCCTCCAGGCTGATGCCTTTGGCTCCTTCACCACTAGCAAAGGTGCCGGAGCCACTGATGTTCCCGTTGAGGATAAGGTTCTTTTCAACGGTCGAACCACTTAGCTGAATCGCATCTTTAACCGCACTCCCCGAATAGGCACCGTTGATCTCAAGATTGCCGGTATGGGTCTGACGCTCGCTTTTGTAGCCAGCGTTGGTCAGTTGGACTGTTTCAGCAAAAGCCGGAACGGCAGTTGCAGCCACAGCCATGGCGAGAAGGGTCTTGCGAAACATCACAGAGTTCAAGATTCATTCCTTATGTTGGGGGCGCTGCCATGCTTGTCGAGAACCTGTCGCAGCGAAAAGTGGCCATTGGCCACACAGAAGAGCGCGGCGAGAATAAAGTAACCGACTTGAAATAACATCAACTATTATCGGCGCAATCGCACTTCGCTAAAGTCGAGCAAGTGCTCAGGGTCGGGATGACTAGATCCGATATGACTCTGCATGCGCTACCTTCCTGAGCGTGCGCCAGTACGAGCGAACGCGCTTGGCAAAGGTCGGCGAACTGCTGAACAATACGATGGTCGCAAAGGACACCCACCAGCCGGGGCGCAGGCAGGTCAGCAGGTACTGATTGAGCCAGATGCGCGCGATTCTCAGCCTGTAGCGCTTCGGATCAATACCCCGCAATTGCTCTATCGCAGAAGCTTTGTAGAGTGTGCTCAATACGCGGCGGCTGGTTAGAAAGCGTTCCGGGAAGTCTACGCCAGCCTCGGAGTGATTCAGGACTCTGAAGTTGCGCCTCAAGACGTTGTCCCATAACTTCAGATTGCTCAGCCCTACCTCGCAGGGACGTCCAAGCCGGGCGTCAATGCCCTTCCTGCGCATGACACCCAGCATCAGCGCCTGCTCGGTCACCATGCGCGCAGACGTGTAGCCAATGAAGTTGCCAAACGGGTTGCGAGACGGCTTGTCATTGAAAAGCGCGCGCCTTTCAAACAGTGGTTGCTCCCACATGGCGAGCATCGCATCGCGTGTGCCGAACTGAACAAGGTCCGATATGTGGAACAACATCGGTAACCGTTCAGGGTCACGAATGTAGAGCGTCGTGGTGGTAATGGGCGTCTCGAACAAGCGCGTTTCGCCAGGGTTGGCATCATCTGGCTGGCCTATGACAGCCAGTGCAGGGCTGGTCAGGTTGTGGTCGGCGCGCGTCTTCATGACATACGGTCTTGAGGCGGCCTGAATACCGCACAACGTCGATCGCAGCATGCGATTGATGTTGATCTGATTACCGGCATCGTCGACGAAGGCACCCGGATCATCCGACATGATGAGCTGATCCGCTTCAACCGCAGAAGTATCTTCATGACACCAGGTAGAGACGATAACTTCGGCATGTGGCAGGTGTGTCCTGACCGATGCGATACAGGCGAAGATATTCCGCTGGGGGCTCAGGTTGCGATAAAGAGGTCCCTGGATAACCACGCTGATTTTTCTGGAATCAACGGCCACAAGATGAGGCATGTTCTTAACCTTTAATGAGGAATGACGACGAGAACAGATCATTCAGATAAATCTCGCAGCACGCCGAAAGACGCGCAAAAAAAGACGATGCATGCGACGCAGGACTCCAGCCAGCATTGGCAGGCTGATCAGCACCGTCTCAAGACGAGTGACCATGAATAACCTCCCGATTTGAGCCGAACGAGCTGCAGCTGTTGTGATTGAAGGCAGGTTATTGAACGAGGCATTGAGGGTTCGCGAATAGATACCCAGGTGCATGGCAGGCACCATGATCACGATGTTTCGGTTTCGAAGCCTTGGGCTCAAATAGTTGTAGCGAGCCATTTTCTGGATGAAGTCCATGCAGGTAGCCGAGTCATGCTGACCAAAATCAATCAGCACCCATACGCTCTCGACCTTATCCATATGACGCGCAACGCTGTTCGCCACGATGCCGCTCAGGCCATTTTCGTGAAGGAAGTCTTCCAGACTGAACTGGACGTGGTCCGTCGGTAGATCGCTGATGGGCAGTTCGGTCAGGTTGTAGCGGTCATCGATGACAAGCACCGGGATTGTCTTTCTATACGCGTGCTGGATGTGGGACAGCTGACAGATCAGCTCATGACTGGCCGGCCTGGGGCTCAAATGAGACACGACGAATATCTTCATTTTGAACCTCTGGCATAGGACTCGAAGGGAGTGGAGTTATAGATAGCCTTCACCGCAGCCCACACGCTTTCAAAATAGAAGATTTTCCCGTTGTTTCTGCAAGCACGAACCGCGGAAATCAAAATACCCGGGAGCGACAGGAGGAGGTGATGAAAGTAATCATCCTGCTGACGAACAAACCATGTCTGCGTACTGCGTTGACGCAACATATTGCGCACTTCACAGCTCTGGGTGATCAGCGTCTGTTTGGCCAGCACAGGGTCTGCAAGGAAGCGATTGACCAGAAACTCTTGCCGCGTACTTGGGAGCTGGTCAAACAACACCAGCCTCTCAAAGTCGCTGATAAATTCTCTGACCGTTCCAATATCGTTTTGAACGTGGACTGCTGAACGACATGATTGATCAGCTCGATCCAGGCTCGAACACTTATATGACAAACCCCGGTCGGTATACTCACTGCTGCCCGGCTGACGAGGTACTTACTTGCGAACTGGTGCAGCCTGGCGAGAGCCGTTTTGCTGGAGATGTTGATCAGAGGCTTCTTGTTCAGAACCGAGAAGTAACGCGGGCCTATGCGTCCGAGTTTGCCACTTGCTGATTGCACCAAAGTCTCTGATCCCAATAGCGCACGGGAGGTGATTGATTGCGTAATGCCGAATGGATTGACCCTGCAAGGTACGCCAGCTTTTGACAGGCGCATACCGTGTTCAATGTCTTCAAATTCAACCCAATACAAAGACTCGTCCAACGGGAAGGCATTCCACACTTCCTTCCGGCAGATGTAGAGACTGCCGGTCGCGTAGCAGGAGTCGCTGTTGTAACGCATGGCACTGGCATAACTGAAACCGGTCCGCTCGATCTCTGGAAAAATCGACGGGGCGATACTCGCTGCATCGCTGCAGTTTCGGCTCACCCCCTGAAGACCGTTGGCTATCGCGCCCAAAGCCATGCCGTAATCCGAATAGCGGCGAGGGTGCATACTGAGCCGATTGTCGAAAAACATGCTTTGCAGTGTCATCAACGGATAGCGCGGACCAAAGCGACGTACGATTTCTCCAAAATTCCTGGGCAGAAATACGCGGTCATGCAGGATCACGAGATTGCTGAATCCGGCCTCCAGAGCGAGACGATTTTTCTTCTTGCAGATCTGCACTGGCGGAGCGGTAATGTCCTGCCCCACGATGCGGACCTTGTCGAAATAGGCGAAGTTGCTTCCCGGTGTGCCACACAGAAGTATCTCCTTGCGCGGGACGTCAATTTCCAGAATACGCTTCACTACCGCATTCAGGACCGTGGCGTCTCCTGGCCCTACAGGAAGGCAAAAGCTCCAGCCATCAAGATCGTCATCGGATTCCGCCGCCAGCCTTGCTACCTTTTTGTAGGTGACAGAGGTGGCCGAGCGTTCGATTACCTTGAGTGATCCGGCAAAATACTCACGGTCCAGATAGCACTCAAACTCAGTGTCTTCGATAACTGTAATCTTCTGGCCAACATTCAGAAAATGGGCACCGTCCCACAGCAGCAGTGGCGCCAGCGGTGAATCACTCTGGACACCATAAAAGCAGTAACTACCCGAGTCGTACATGGATAACGGACGCAGTGCGGCATGCAGGTTTTTGATTACCCGCTCCGGCTTGCGAAACGGATGGGCGCGGAACGAAACAAAACCCGAACATTCATGGGGCAGCAGCAGGCCAACCGGGAGCTTATGCAGGCTGTCCGCCGCCAGGTAACCAAGGCTTGGATGGTGCTGGAGATGGGTCGTTTTCATGGCTCAGACGACGTACTTGTCGGCAAGCGCGCCGGGCACCTTAACGACAACGGTGGTTGCATCAGTGAGCGCTTCGAACGCAGTGATGTCGCCCGGCTCCAGAACGATGATGTCGCCTGCATGCCAGACCTGATCGCGCATGTTGACGGACCCGGAAATGAGCACGGTTATCTCTGTGGCAACCTTATGATAATGGGCAGCTTCCTTTTCGCCTGCCTGGTAAATCTTGACCCCGACCTCACAGGACTCGGTATTGAAAGCAGCAGGCTCGAAGCCGCCCACAAACCAGCCTTTGACCATGTCTTGCAGTCTTGCCGTTTTCATCGCATTTCTCCTGCTTCGAAAGCGTGAAGCTGACTATTGGTTTTCAGTGGCCGGTACTGACTGGGTTCGATTCGGTAGGCACCGATCCTTTTCTGTAACAGCACCAGTTCATTGAGGGCGGGTGCTATGTAGAAGTTGTCATTGACCCTGGCATCCTTGCGAATCATCTCTTTCGCCGCCGCCACGAACAGCGAGCCGGATTTGAACCAGTACACACCTGCAATGGCGTGGGGACTGATCGGATTTTTTTCGGCAGCTTCAATGACCCGGCAGTTGCTATCCAGACGTGCGAATGAATAGCGAGGGTGCAGTGAATTGAAGATAACCACGCCGGCATCTTCATCGTTGTTCCGAAACGCACGCACGGCGTCACGCAGCTCTATATCCAGAAAATCACTGACACTGAGAATCAACAACTCATCATCGTTGTCGATTTGCCCGCTCGCCAGAAGTGCCGTGCAGGCGGCACCCCGGGTGACTTTGTTAATGGGCAGAACACTGGCCGCAGGGTGCATTTGCTGGACCATGTTGCGAAGGTGCAGCCGAGTGACATCGTCATTCGAGAATGTGCAGATGATCCTGCGCGGCTCAAGCGCAGCACAGTTGTCGATCAGCGTATGGATCAGTGGCTTGCCATTGCATTCGCACAGATATTCGGGGTACTCGCCGTCGTCGAGCGACGTATCTCCCTTCTTTCCCGACAGAAGAATGATGTTCAATGCGCTCACAGGCTAGCCACCTTGTCGACGTTGATCTCATCGACCTTGCCGAGGATGTTATTGAGGTTTACATCGCAGGTTTCAGCCACGACCAGAACATGGGCACCGGAATCTCTGGCGGCTTTGATACCATTTTCGTTGTCTTCGACGATCAGACACTCTTCGGGCATCAGGCCCAGTTGCCTGATGGCTTTGGTGTAGATATCGGGAGCTGGCTTGGCATGTTTGACATCCTCGTTGGAGAGCTGCAAATCGAGGTATCGCTCCAGGTCTGCCCTGTTCATCATGACCTCCACGGTGTTGCGAATGGAGTTGGATGCAACCGCCAGCTTGTAGCCCATTGTTTTCAACGATGACAGCGCGTACTGATGCACAAACGTCGGTTTGCACTGGGCGTACACGATTTCCATGGTGTACTGCTGCTTCATTTCGTTGATGAATGCGTGCAACGCAACCGGCAGGTCGCGCTCTACGCTCAGCATGTCGAGTTTGCGCGAGGTGGGCAGACCGTCGTAGGCGGTGAGGTGTTCATGGCGACTGATGTTGTAACCGAACAGGCTGAGGGCTTTGTTCAGTGCATCGTAATGCCATTCCTTGGCTTCAATGAGGACGCCATCCATATCGAATATCACTGCCTTGATCATGATTGCCTCACTTGAAGAAAGTGGCTGCGTCTGCGGGAATATCAGTGCAAATCGTTAAACCGTCGTGCGCGTCGAGTTCAAGCAATTGCTGCCACAGGCTGCGATGGTCACGCCCATGCAACTCGGGAGATACCACACACACCTGCTTGCCCTGAGATAGAAGATCGCCAATAACCTGACTGGAAAACCATTCCCCCTCAAAACCGTCAAGCCAGACACCTGCTGCCTTTTCGATCCAGGCTGGGGACGGTTCAACTTCGCTGAGCCGGGTGTAAGTAATAACGTTCGCGTGAAAGTAACTGCGCATGTCCGGTACCGCCATATCGAAGGCAAACCAGTTGGTATGACCATATCGAGCGAAGGTTTTGGCGAGCGCCTGCGCCATTCCATCAGCTTTGATGTTGATGGCCAGTGGCAAGTTACGACCTGCCATGATGGCGAGCAGCTCCTCAAGCGTCAGCTCGCCACCAACGGGCATGTCGTGAGAAATAACCAGTTGACCCGCCACGTCGCGGACATCGGTTTCTGTACCGAAACCAAGGTCGAATGATCGGTGAAATGCTTCGGGCAAATTGCGCTCCGGCTTTTGCAGCCAATAGCCGCGATGGCTGATGATCTGCATGTCAGGCCTGCCTTCCCGAGGCTGCCTGCCTGCTTAGCGGCAACGACAGGAATTGGTTCAGGTCTGCCGGTATACCCAGTCCGTACATGCCATGACCCTCTGCGCCAATACTGTAATGAATCACTTTGGCGCCGCGTCCGATGATCTCGTTGTACGCCGGGGCAACATAGAACTCGCCATTGACGCGAAGATCTTTCATGACCATTGTCTCGATGGCCGATATCAACTGACCTGCATTGCGAAAGTTGTAGATGCCGACAGTGGCTTCATCAGAGATGACCTCTTTTTCCACTACGCGGGTGATGAGGCCTTCTGCGCTGAAGCCCACAAACGACCACTTCGGATCACTGGCTTTCATCGTCATGATCAAGCCCGCTGCGTCACTCTCGTTAATTGCCTGCAGATAAGCGTTTATGTCCACATCGACATACTGGTCGCTGTTGGCAATCATCACTTGCTGGCTATAGTCGAGCAGGTGCCTGGCGGCATAAACGGAGCACGCGGCGCCCCCCGTCAGCCCACCAAGCTCGACGATGTCGCATCCAGGTGCCCAGGCATTCAGCTTTTCCCTCAGCGAATAGGTTGCGACCTGATCCGCCTGACAGATGAAGATGAAGATGAATCGGTGCGGACAATTCGGCGTCAGGTTGTCAATCACGACCTTGATCATCGGTACGCCATGTACAGGGATCAACGGCTTGGGATCGGTGTAGCCCGCGACCGCAAAGCGACTCCCGGCACCCGCCATCGGAACGATAATTTGCAGCATGAAAATCCCTTTTGAATGGGTGATTTGAAGTTGACGAAGCGGCATTGACTGCAATGAATCAATAACAACCGTGTTCAATCATCCGGCCACGCTCAAGCGTCAAATAGCGCTGACAAAACTCTTTACCCTCTTCTACCGCGTGGGTAACAAGAATCAGGGCCATGCCGTCATCCTGCAAATTGCGAATTCGCTCGTGGCATTTGCGCTTGAACTCTTCGTCCCCCACAGCGAGCACTTCGTCAGCCAGCAAAACCTGTGGCTCAACATGAACCGCCACCGAAAAACCCAGCCTCATATACATACCCGACGAATAGTTCTTGACCGGGGTATCAATGAAGTTTCCCAGCCCGGAAAAATCCACGATCTCGTTGAAACGCGAACGCACTTCCCTGTTACTTAACCCGAACAGGCTGGCGTTGAGATAGATATTCTCCTCCCCTGTCAGATCAGGGTGAAAGCCCACACCGATTTCTATTAAAGGGGCTACACGACCCACCGTAGTCAAACGTCCGCTGGCGGGAACAAGGATGCGTGAAACCAGCTGTAAGAGCGTGCTTTTACCTGAACCGTTATGTCCCACAAGTGCAAGCGACTCCCCTTTATGCAAGGTGAACGACACGTCGCTGACTGCCATGAACGTTTCGGCATGCTCACGGTAT
Organism: Pseudomonas sp. Pme6b; assembly: GCF_058129925.1. Taxonomy (NCBI): domain Bacteria; kingdom Pseudomonadati; phylum Pseudomonadota; class Gammaproteobacteria; order Pseudomonadales; family Pseudomonadaceae; genus Pseudomonas; species Pseudomonas sp. Pme6b. The sequence continues at coordinate 722,977 of NZ_CM176704.1, read as the reverse complement.
CGAGCATCGAACAGGCCTAGAAACTTGCTTTTCAAACCGCCCCTGTTGTGGCGAAGAGTGAACTGCTTGGTAAGGTTTTCCGCCTTGATGACGACGCGGCTCATAAATACTCCACCACGTCGTCGACCTTTCTGAATATCAGCAGGCCGATGAGCAACGAGGCGGCCCCCATCAACACGCAAAGCAGCAGATCACGGGTGTCTGGAACCACACCAGCATGCAAAATGCTGCTGAAACTATCGAAATATAGAGCTACCGGGTTGTAGGCCGCTATGCTGGCGACACCCTCGGGCAGCGCGGAGGTGACCCACACAATTGGCGTCAACCAGAACAGCAAGGGCAGAAACACATCGATGAAGTGTTTTGCATCCCTCACAGTTACCTGAATGACGCTAAGCGCCAGACCGAACCCCATAATCAGCGCCATGAACGCAATCAGTACAATGGGATAAAAAACAGAGCGCGTGAAAACACGCCACCCAGCATGGGAAATAACGATGCATACACGATCATGCAGCCCGCCCAGAACACAGCAATCGACAATGCTCCGGAGAGGGGTAGCAATATACGCGGGAACCGTAACTTTCGAATGAGATTGCCGTTATTGATGAGCCATTCCCCGCTCTGTGAAACTATTTGCGCCAAAAGCATCCAGTGGACAACACCCGTTACCAGATGAAGTGCAAAACGGTCCTGACTGCTGGGCAGGATATAGGTAAAAACCGTGTAATACGTAAGTGTAACAACCAGCGGATTTCCCAATGACCAAACGAAGCCTAGCGTCGCACCCATGTAACGGATTTTAATTTCCTTGGACACGAGATTGATGATCAGGTCACGCCATTTTATAAAGCTTGTGCTGCGAGATGACGACATACGGTATCCAGCTATTGACAGGTAGATCAGAGAACGATTTTGACAATCAAGATCATAAATGGATAACCTTATGGCCTCATGCTGCGGGCACATGCTCTCTTCTTTCATAGAGTTACAGCTATAGGACGACGCCTTAGTTACTGTAGGAATATTCCACAAACTACCGGCGGCAGCTAAATGGCCCTTTCGAGGCCTCGCCACGCTCGATCAGAATCGCAAGGCACTTCCATCCGCGCACGTTGATCTATAACGTCAATGGTCATTCGCAATACGACCGGTCCAGCGATCACCCTTGAACAAGCGAGGCTACTCATGACCCAAACCCCTTACACCCCGCCGAAGGTATGGCAGCAGGAAACAAAAGCAGGCGGTACGTTCGCCAGCATCAACCGGCCCGTAGCCGGTCCCACGCATGACAAGGTACTGCCCGTCGGCAAGCACCCACTGCAGCTTTATTCTCTGGCCACACCCAACGGGGTGAAGGTCACGATCATGCTCGAAGAGCTGCTGGCGCTGGGGCATAGCGGCGCGGAATACGATGCCTGGCTGATCCGCATTTCCGAGGGCGATCAGTTCTCCAGCGGCTTTGTCGAGATCAATCCCAACTCCAAGATCCCTGCATTGCTGGACCGAAGCCATGAAACACCTGTTCGGGTATTCGAGTCCGGTTCGATTCTGCTGTACCTGGCTGAGAAGTTTTCCAGTTTCCTGCCCGCCGACACGGCAGGCCGTACCGAAACGCTGAACTGGCTGTTCTGGCAGATGGGCGCGGCGCCCTACCTGGGTGGCGGGTTCGGGCACTTCTACGCCTACGCGCCGGAGAAACTCGAATACCCCATCAATCGCTTCGCGATGGAGGCCAAGCGCCAACTCGATGTGCTGAACCGCCGACTGGGCGAGCACCGCTACCTGGCTGGCGATACCTACACGATTGCCGATATCGCGGTCTGGCCATGGTATGGCGCGCTGGTAAGGAACAAGGTTTATTCGGCCGCCGAGTTCCTGTCGGTGCACGAATACCCGAACCTGATTCGCTGGACGGAAGAAATCGCCGCGCGCCCTGCCGTCATCAAAGGCCAGAAGGTCAACCGCACCTGGGGCGAAGAGGCGGATCAGGTGCCGGAGCGGCATCAGGCATCCGACCTGGATAAATAAGACGCAAGTCAAGGCCTGCGCAAACAGAAACCTGTTGCTACACACTCAAAAGAGATTCTGGGTCGGACAGTCGTGATCTGAACGTAAAGTAGCGTCCTTAGCCACTGCCCAAGGACGCGCCCTATGAGCCGGACAACTGCCCATCCAGATTTTCACTTGCAACTCGACACCGGTTTTCCATGCAGTGGAGTACTTGCAGCATGAGTACTCCCAATGCACCGCATACGCCTGTAAATGATCGCTTTGATGAAGTGCTCGCAATGATTCAGCAAGCTGCACAGGCGGTCAACACTCGCCTGATCGAGCTTTACTGGCAGGTAGGCGCTTACATCAGCCGCAAGATTGAAAACGCCGAATGGGGTGACGCGGTGGTCAGCCAGCTTGCCGAGCATCTGGCTGTAACCCAGCCAGGGTTGCGCGGGTTTACGCGTCGAAACCTATTTCGTATGCGCCAGTTCTTCGAGGTTTACCGCGACGATGAGAAAGTGTCAGCAGTGCTGACACAATTGCCATGGACTCATCACCTGATCATCTTCAGCCAAAGCAAGCGCCCCGAAGAGCGTGAGTTTTATCTGCGCGTGGCAATCAGGTCCAGCCGAGAGCTGGAGCGCCAGTTCAAGACAGCCTTGTTCGAGCGCAGTATCACCCAGCCAGCCAAGGCCTCGGCGATGCTCAAGGAAACCCGACCGGCAGCACTGGATGTGTTCCGTGATGCCTACATGGTGGAGTTTCTCGAGCTGCCATCGGGACACGCCGAAGCTGACCTGCACCGCGGTTTGCTGCAACGCCTGAGGGATTTTCTGATCGAGCTGGGCCGCGACTTCTGTTTTGTCGGCTCCGAGTACGCGTTGCAGGTCGGCGGCCAGGATTTTGCGCTGGATCTGCTGTTTTTCCATCGCGGCCTCAACTGCCTTGTTGCCATCGAACTCAAGGTCGGCCGCTTTGAACCCGAATACCTGGGCAAGCTGGACTTTTATCTTGAAGCGCTGGACCGGAATGTACGCAAACCCCATGAAAACCCGGCCATCGGCGTTTTACTCTGCGCCAGCAAAAACGATGAAGTGGTCGAGTACGCCCTGAACCGCTCGCTTTCACCCGCGCTGATTGCCGAGTACCAGACCCGCTTGCCGGACAGGCAGCTATTGCAGGCGAAGCTGCATGAGTTCTATGCGAGTGCTGTGCTGAGCGATCAGTGATACCTGCCAGACGCACGATGCATTACGCTTGTGCATGCCTGAGCGGCAGTCTGCCTGCTTGCCCTTTCCCTGACTGGAGCCTCCAATGCCGCACGATAAGGACCCTCGCGCCCACACCGCCCTGTCGCAACGCGGCCGTAGCGCCAGCAGCGGGCCAGGGCTGGCGGTCAACCCGCCGGTCGTGCGTCTGAGTACGGTGCTGTTCGACAGTCTGGAGAGTTTGCGCGAGGCGGAAATTCGCACCACGGGGCCTGAGCGCTCGCTGACTTACGGTGCCAACGGCAACCCGACGGCGTTTGCCTTGCAGGATCTGATTTCCGGGCTTGAGGGCGCACACGGTACTTGCCTGTACCCGACCGGGCTGGCGGCAGTGGCGCAGATGTTTCAATCGTTTCTGCGCCCAGGCGACCATGTGCTGATTACTGAATCGGTGTATGGCCCCGTTCGGCGCCTGGCGAAAACGATGCTGACGGCCTTCGACATCCAGTTCGATTTCTACGCGGCTGACGGTAGTGATGTGGAATCGCTGATCAAGACCAACACACGGATGATCTACGCTGAAGTGCCCGGCTCGCTGACGTTCGGCATGTGCGACCTGCCTGCACTGTCACAGGTGTGCAAGGCCAGGGATCTACTGCTGGCTGTGGATAACTCGTGGGGCTCGGGAATTCTGTTCAAGCCGCTGGAACTGGGCGCGGACATTTCCCTGATGGCCCTGACCAAGTACGTGGCCGGGCATTCCGACGTCATGATGGGCAGCGTCAGCACCACCGAAGCGCACTGGAAAACCCTCAAGACCATGAACACCGCCGTGGGCAATACCGTCAGCCCCGACGATGCGTATCTGGTGCTGCGCGGTGCCCGCAGTCTGGCGGCACGCATGGCCATGCATGAACGCCACGCGATGCAAATTGCACAATGGCTGCAGGACCAGCCTCAGGTTGCCCGCGTGCTGTATCCCGCATTGCCGGACGATCCGGGCCATACCATCTGGAAGCGCGATTTCCATGGCTGCAACGGCTTGCTCAGTTTCGAATTCCATGCCGTTGACCGGCAGGTGCTGGACCGATTTACCGGCGCGTTGAAACTGTTCGGGATTGGTTACTCCTGGGGCGGTTTTGAAAGCCTGATCACTGAAGTCGAGCAATATGGTCCTGAGCGCGGCACCGGCCCGATGCTGCGGCTGCAGGTTGGCCTGGAAAGCCCGGAAGACCTGATTGCAGACCTGCAGAACGGGTTCGCTGCGGGTTAATCCTGATAGTTGCTGCCCTTGCATTGCTCCGTCGCCGTTATTTGCCCAGAAGCCCTCGCTCTGCTAGTGTCGCGCGGTTCAACCTCTACCGGAAATGCCCCCATGGCCCGCAAGAAAGCTGCACTGGATTTCGAACAGTCACTCGCTGACCTGCAAGCGCTGGTAGAGCGGCTGGAGAATGGCGAGTTGTCTCTGGAAGACTCCCTGACCGCCTTCGAGCAAGGTGTACGCCTGACCCGCGACTGCCAAAGCGCCCTTACCCAGGCCGAACAGAAGGTCCAGGTGCTGCTGGAGCGCGATGGCGAACTGAGCGAAGAGCCGTTCGACGATGCGGAACTTCCCGAATGATCGCGAGCTATCAAGCGCAAAGCCAGACTCGCGTCAACGCAGCACTCGAAAAACTGTTTCAGGCACCGAGCCCTGAGCTGAACCGGCTTTACGAAGCCATGCGCTACAGCGTGATGAACGGCGGCAAGCGCGTGCGCCCGCTGCTGGCCTACGCGGCCTGCGAAGCGCTGGGCGGCGTAGCCGAGGATGCCAACGGTGCCGCCTGTGCGGTTGAACTGATTCACGCTTACTCGCTGGTGCACGACGATTTACCGGCGATGGACGATGACGACCTGCGTCGCGGCCAGCCGACCACGCACAAGGCTTTCGATGAGGCCTGCGCGATCCTCGCAGGTGACGGTCTGCAAAGCCTGGCGTTTACTGCACTGCTCGCGCCGCACCTGACCTCACGCGATGCTGAAACGCGTCTGCAGATGGTCAATACCCTCGCAGCCGCTGCCGGCCCGGCAGGTATGGTGGGCGGGCAGGCGATCGATCTGGGCTCTGTGGGGCTGAAGCTTGATCAGGCAGCGCTGGAATACATGCATCGGCACAAGACCGGTGCGTTGATCGAAGCCAGCGTCCGGCTTGGCGCACTGGCCAGTGGTCAAGCCGATCAGCCGCGTCTTGACGCCTTGCAGATTTATGCGCGCGCGGTCGGTCTGGCCTTTCAGGTTCAGGACGACATTCTCGATGTCGAAAGCGATACTGCGACCCTCGGCAAGCGTCAGGGTGCCGATATCGCCCGCGACAAGCCGACCTACCCTGCGTTGCTGGGCCTGGAAGCGGCCAAGCGCTATGCACTGGAACTGCGTGATCAGGCGCTGACGGCGCTGAGCACATTCGATGCCGCCGCAGAACCGTTGCGCGAGCTGGCACGCTATATCGTCGAACGTCGCCACTGATCACCGTCACCGAAGCCGGAAATCTGCTGAATCAACCACGGTTCGTCAGGTCTCAGTCATTAAGCGTGTCAGTCGGCGGACTATCCGCCGACTCACTTCATGGGCAGCTTGCGATGCATAAGGTAAACTGCCGCCTCTTTTACTTATAACGATTCGCCTGATGCCCACGACGTTCAAAGAGATCCCCCGCGAGCGCCCGGTCACGCCGCTGCTCGACCGAGCCGATACCCCGCACGGCCTGCGCCGTCTGGGCGAAGCCGAGCTGGAAACCCTGGCCGATGAGCTGCGCCTGGAATTGCTGTATTCCGTTGGCCAGACCGGAGGGCATTTTGGTGCCGGTCTTGGGGTCATCGAGCTGACCATCGCGCTGCATTACGTTTTCGACACTCCGGACGATCGCCTTGTGTGGGACGTGGGTCATCAAGCCTATCCGCACAAGATCCTCACCGGCCGTCGCGCGCGCATGTCCACCCTGCGCCAGAAGGATGGGGTGGCGGCCTTTCCGCGTCGTAGCGAGAGCGAGTACGACACCTTCGGCGTCGGGCATTCCAGCACCTCGATCAGCGCCGCACTCGGCATGGCGATTGCCTCGCGCCTGCAAGGCAGCGAGCGTAAATCCATTGCCGTGATCGGCGACGGTGCGCTGACTGCCGGCATGGCCTTCGAAGCGTTGAACCACGCGCCGGAAGTGGCAGCCAACATGCTGGTAATTCTCAACGACAACGACATGTCGATCTCGCGCAATGTCGGCGGTCTGTCGAATTACCTGGCCAAGATTCTTTCCAGCCGCACGTACAGCAGCATGCGCGAAGGCAGCAAAAAGGTGCTTTCGCGCCTGCCCGGCGCCTGGGAAATCGCACGTCGCACCGAAGAATATGCCAAAGGCATGCTGGTCCCGGGCACACTTTTCGAAGAGCTGGGCTGGAACTACATCGGCCCTATCGATGGCCACGACCTGCCGACTCTGATCGCCACTCTGCGCAACATGCGTGATCTGAAAGGCCCGCAGTTTCTGCACGTGGTCACCAAGAAGGGCAAAGGTTTTGCGCCAGCCGAAGTCGACCCGATCGGTTATCACGCCATTACCAAGCTTGAGCCGCTGAATGCGCCTGTCGTCCCGAAAAAAATCAGCGCGCCGAAGTATTCCGCAGTGTTTGGCCAGTGGATATGTGACATGGCCGAGGCTGACTCACGGCTGGTGGGCATCACGCCAGCCATGAAGGAAGGCTCGGACCTGGTGGCATTCAGCGAACGCTTTCCAGAACGCTACTTCGATGTTGCCATCGCCGAACAACACGCTGTAACACTGGCGGCCGGTATGGCCTGCGAAGGCAGCAAGCCGGTCGTGGCTATCTACTCGACCTTCCTGCAACGCGGCTACGATCAACTGGTGCATGACGTCGCGGTGCAGAACCTCGACGTACTGTTTGCCATCGACCGCGCCGGGCTTGTGGGCGAAGACGGCCCGACCCACGCAGGCAGCTTCGACCTGTCCTACCTGCGCTGCATCCCCGGCATGGTGGTCATGACGCCGAGTGACGAAAACGAACTGCGCAAGCTGCTCAACACCGGTTACCTGCACACCGGCCCCGCGGCAGTGCGTTACCCACGCGGTACCGGTCCGGACGCGTTGATCGAGACAGGCCTTGACCCGGTCGAAATCGGCAAGGGCGTTGTGCGTCGTCAGGGCCAGGGCGTTGCGATTCTGGTGTTTGGCGTGCAACTGGCCGATGCGCTGGTGGTGGCCGAGAAGCTCGACGCGACGGTGATCGATATGCGCTTCGTCAAGCCACTGGACGAAGCCTTGGTGAGCGAAGCGGCCGCCAACCACGAGTTACTGGTCACACTGGAAGAAAACGCAGTGATGGGCGGTGCCGGTGCTGCGGTCAGTGAGTTTCTGGCACGCGCCAATATCCTCAAGTCGGTACTCCACCTGGGCCTGCCGGACACCTACGTCGAGCATGCCAAGCCTGCGCAGATGCTGGCTGAGTGCGGGCTGGACGCCCAAGGGATCGAAGCGGCGATCAATGCGCGGTTGGCGTTGATTGGCTGAGTGGCAGAGGTTCCTCACGCGCCGAGCGTGAGGAATCATCACCACGACCCCGCACGCAGCAATCCTGATAACATGCTGCGCACTTCGACACTGCCGCGATGCCAGCCGATGCCTCATGTGACCCGTTCCGCCCCCACGCCTGAATTGACCTCGGTGTTCGCTGCCTTGCAGCAGCATTTTCTGCAGGTCGTCGTTCCGCTCTGGCAGGGCCCTGGCTGGAACGCACAATTGGCATTGCCTTACGAAGCGCTCGACGCCAACGATCAGCCTCTACCGCCGCAACGCTATCGAGCCATGGCCTGCGCACGTCAGCTGTTTCTGTTTTCCAGCCTTATCGATAACGTCGAAGTGCCGAACGCTCGGGCGCGGGCCGGTGAGCTGTTTCGCTCCCTGCAACAGCACTTCCACGATGCCGAGCATGGCGGCTGGTTCTATAGCATCGATCCACAGGGCAAACCTCTGGATCGCCGCAAGGACCTCTACACTCACGCCTTCATTATTTTCGCCTGCGCACATTACTGGGCGAAGGTGCAGGACCCGCTGGCAGAGTCAGTGCTCAATGCGGCGCTCAGCGTTGTAGCGGAGCGCTTTGCCGACGATGACGGGCTGTACGAAGCGCAACTCGATGAGGACTGGTCGACGCTGGGCAGCGGCCCGCTCCAGAACCCCTTGATGCATCTGGCAGAGGCCTTTCTGGCAACGCTGTCAGTGCGCGCCGACCCTGCAACCCAGTCAGCGCTGGACGCCCTGGTTATCCACATGCAGCGTCGCTTTGTCGACACCGCCACCGGCGTGATGCTGGAGAAACCCTTGGGCGCTGTGGATAACTGGTACGAGCCAGGTCATCAGTTCGAATGGTTCTTCCTGCTGCAATCGTCGCCAGAGCTGCATGGACGTGAGCTGCACGAATCCATGACCCGCGCGTTTGCCTACGCTCAGGCACAGGGTGTCGAGCCGCAGAGCGGCGCGGTGACTGCAATGCTGACACTTGATGGCACGGTACGCGACGCCACCCAGCGTATCTGGGCTCAGGCGGAATACCTGCGAGCCATGGCCATGCGGCCAGAGTGCGAGGCGAACCTGGCTGCGCAAATGTCAGCCTTTTCGCAGCGCTTCCTGCATGCCAAAGGCTGGAACGAGTGCGTAGAGCCCGATGGCGCGGTCAGCCGCAGTGACATGCCGTCGACCACGCCTTACCACTTGGCAACCTGTTACATCGGGCTGGCTGACTTTGTCGAGAACCGCTTCGTGAACGCTTTCCCGCCGCCGACGCCTGTAGAAGACTGATCGATCGAACCGCACCACCTGTGCGGCCCGATCAGCAAGCAATCAACCGCGGTTACGATCAATCGCAAAACCGGCCCAGGTCTGGCTGACGGGCATCAGTTCCAGGCTGTTGATGTTGACGTGCGCTGGCGTGTTCATGATCCAGAAGATGGTATCGGCGATGTCCTGCGGCTGAATCGGCTCGGCACCTGCGTAGGTCGCATCGTACTTGGCCTGATCACCGCCGAAACGTACCAGCGAAAACTCACTCTCGCACAGCCCGGGTTCCAGGTTGGTGACGCGTACGCCAGTGCCGATCAGATCGTTGCGCAGGTTCAGCGAGAACTGCCCGACAAACGCCTTGGTGCCACCGTAGACGTTACCACCCGGATAAGGATAGTTGCCGGCTACCGAGCCCAGGTTGACGATACTTGCCCCGCGACCATGCGCAATCAGACGTGGAAGCAACAGGCGTGTGGTGTAGACCAGACCTTTGACGTTGGTGTCGATCATGGTGTCCCAGTCATCCAGATCGCACTTGGGCGCAGGGTCGATCCCCAGCGCCAGACCGGCGTTGTTGATCAGCCCGCGAATGCTGCCGAACTCTTCAGGCAAATCTGCGATAGCACTCTCCATCGCCTTGCGGTCACGCACATCCAGCACCAGCGTATGCACCTTGGTCTGCTTCGACAGCTCGGCGCTCAAGGCATCCAGACGGTCCTTGCGTCGACCGGTCAGCACCAGCGACCAGCCCGCCTCGGCGAAACGGCGGGCACACGCCTCGCCAAAACCGGAAGTGGCGCCCGTGATGAATACAGTGGAAGTCATTTCATTCTCCTGACATGGCGCAAAAACAGCGCTGCCTGTTAATAAGTTTCTGGCAAGGGCAGCAGAATGCCCGTCAGCGGGACATCGATGCAACAACCGAGTGCATTTGTACAAAAAACAACCAACCCGGAGCAAGCCTTGCGCCACGGGCCTCGCAGGTACTTTTGCCCACCTTATCCACAGTCAGACCCACAATCTCTGGGGGCAAGTCAGTGGCGCTGGACATCACGTGTTTCGGGGCCTGCAGCGTATCAGGCGAAGTTTTTTCCTTGACTTTGCCCGACACTGGCAAGAGGCCGGAAAGCGTCAGAAAACGGTGGTGGCCTGTAGCCCAGACCCTATAACGTCCGGGGCAGTCTTTCCAAGGCTTGTTAACAGACTTATCCACAGGCTGCCCACCTGGAAACCCTGTATGAACGACCAGCCCCCATGCTGTTGACAAACGGCCCATCAGGCCGGTCGAAAACCACTGTGCGAAATTTAACCACTCTTCTACAGGCCTTATGCATAAAAGGCTGCAGGCAAATACTCCCAAGTTATTAACAGCCGGTTCCACTGCAAACCTGAACAAGTCAAAACGGTGACAAAACAACCATTTGCAGCGGTTTTATGTCGCACTTATCAGACGCGCCAAAATTGTTTTCCACAATTGCATACGACCGCGCCCCGGATGTTTGAGCATCCGGGCCGCGCGAAGAAAACGGCAGGGTTTTGACGAACTCAATGCCCGCCCAGATAAGCGTTCCTTACCTCTTCATTTACCAGCAATTCCTGCCCGGTGCCGGACAGCCGGATCTCGCCATTAACCATCACGTAGGCGCGATCAGACAGCTTCAGCGCATGGTTGGCGTTCTGCTCGACCAGAAAGATTGTCATGCCAGTCGCTGCCAGTTCCCGCAGGGTCGAGAAGATCTGTTTGACGATGATCGGCGCCAGCCCAAGGCTCGGCTCATCAAGCAACAACAGCCTGGGACGACTCATCAGCGCACGGGCGATGGCGAGCATTTGCTGCTCGCCTCCGGACATGGTCATGGCGCGCTGGTTGCGGCGTTCCTTGAGCCTGGGGAACAGTTCGAACATGCGCTGCATGTCTTCGGCCGAATGCTCGTAGCCAATCGGTATGGTGCCCATCATCAGGTTCTCCTCGACCGACATGTCGGGAAACACCCGCCGCCCTTCCGGCGACTGCGCAATGCCGTTGGAGGCGATGTAATGCGAGGACTTCTGGGTGATGTCGGTGCCCTGATAGATGATCTGCCCGCTGGCGGCGCGCGGCTGGCCGAAGATCGACATCAACAGCGTCGACTTGCCTGCACCGTTGGAGCCGATCAGGCTGACTGTTTCGCCCTCGTTTATGTGCAGCGAGACCTTCTTCAAAGCCTGAATCGGCCCGTAAAACACATCGATCTCTTTCAGTTCGAGGATCGGCTTGCTCATACCAGCTCCTCTTCATCAGCGCCCAGGTACGCAGCAATCACTTTCGGATCGTTGCGGATCTGTTCCGGCCCGCCCGCGGCAATCACGTTGCCATGGTCGAGCACCACAATATCGTCGGAAATCCCCATCACCATGCCCATGTCGTGCTCGATCAGCACAATGGTCATGTCGTGTTCATCGCGCAGCAGTCGGATCATGCCGCTGAGCGCCTCGGTTTCCTGCGGGTTGAGACCGGCAGCCGGTTCATCCAGGCAGATCACCTGCGGACGCGTGCACATGGCCCGGGCGATTTCCAGACGACGTTGCTGCCCGTAGGACAGCTCTCCGGCCAGACGATTGGCGCAGTCCACCAGGTCCACGACTTCCAGCCAGTAGAACGCCGTATTGAGCGCATCCTCTTCAGCCTTGCGATAGCCTTTGGTGTTGAGGATCCCGCTGATCAGGCTGCGGTTGACCCACATGTGCTGGGCAACCAGCAGGTTTTCAACGACCGACATTTCCTTGAACAGACGAATGTTCTGAAACGTACGCGCCAGCCCTGCCCTGTTGACCAGATGGGTACCGCCGAACATTTTGTAGTACACCCGGCTGAAGAAGCTTTTCGGCGAAACAAAGTCGGTCGCCTTGAACGGCTCGCCCAGCAGCCTGATCACATTGGTGGTCTTGCCACGAGTATGCAGCTCGATGCGTCCGCCTGTGGCCTTGTAGAAGCCGGTCAGGCAGTTGAACACGGTGGTCTTGCCTGCGCCGTTGGGGCCGATCAGAGCGAAGATAGAGTTGCGGCGGACTTTGAGGCTGACATCGCTGAGAGCCTTGATGCCGCCGAAGTGCATCATCAGGTGCTCGACGGAAAGAATCACTTCATTACTCATCGCGCACCTCCTTCTGTCACCAGCGCACCCTTGCGCGGTTTCACGCCGGTACGGCTGATGCGGATCAGCCCGCGTGGGCGCCAGATCATCATCAACACCATCAGGATGCCGAACAGCAGCACGCGGTACTCGGAGAAGCTGCGCAACAGTTCAGGCGCAACGGTCAGCACGAACGCAGCGATAACCACCCCTACGGTCGACCCCATACCACCCAGCACCACAATCGCCAGAATCAGTGCAGACTCGAAGAAGGTGAACGACGTCGGGTTGACGAAGCCCTGATAGCTGGCAAAAAACACCCCGGCCAGTCCCGCCGTCGAAGCACCAATGGTGAACGCCGAGAGCTTGACCAGAACATGATTGAGGCCCATCGAACGGCAGGCGATCTCGTCCTCGCGCAGGGCTTCCCAAGCGCGGCCGATCGGCATGCGAGTCAGACGATGCTTGATGAACAACACGGCCAGCACGACGAGAAACAGCACGGTGTAGATGAACAGGAATTTCAGGTCCGGGTTGTAATCGAAGCCGAAATATTCATGAATCGGAATGCCACCATCCTTGGCACGACGCCCGAACTCCAGGCCGAAAAAGGTCGGTGACGGCACCGGAACACCATTCGGGCCGCCGGTGAACGACAGCCAGTTGTTCAGCACCAGACGGATGATTTCCCCGAACCCCAACGTCACGATGGCCAGATAATCGCCATGCATGCGTAACACCGGAAAGCCCAAAATACATCCGGCCAGCGCTGCCGCAATTGCCGCCAGCGGCAGCGCCGACCAGAAGCCCAGGCCAAGGTACTGATAGCCAAGCGCCAGACCATAGGCTCCGATGGCATAGAACGCCACGTAGCCCAGATCGAGCAGGCCGGCCAGGCCGACCACGATATTCAGGCCAAGCCCCAGCAATACGTAGATCAGCCCGAGAATAACCACGGTCAGAATGTACTTGTTGGCGAAGATCGGAAACACGATGGCAATCACGATCAGTAGCGGAATGATCCAGTACAGGCGGGATTTGTGATCAGGCTTGAGCACATGCACGCCGGAGTCGGAGCTTTCGAAGCTCTGGGAAACACGTATGCCTTTGGGTGTTTGCAGAAACAGGCTGATCAGAAAACGACCGACCATGACCACGGCCACCAGCCAGGCCACGCGAGTGGGTTGCAGGTTGAAACTGTAGCCATCGAGCACTATCCCGACGATGGGACCGAACACGATCAGCGCCAGCAGCCCCGCGACCACGGCATCTATCAGGCTTTTCTTGATTTCAACAGGTTTGACGACAGGAGCAGCAACAGGAGCGGACATACTTATACCTTCGCCACGAGTGGGCGACCCAGCAGGCCTTGAGGACGGAAAATCAGGATCAGCACCAACAGGCCGAAACTGAACACGTCTTTGTAATCGGAGTTGATCAGGCCGGAGAACTGCGACTCGGCAACCCCCAGGATCAAGCCGCCCAACATGGCACCCGGCAGCGAGCCGATCCCGCCCAGCACTGCGGCAGTGAACGCCTTGATGCCGATGATGAAGCCAGCATAGAAGTCGAACGTGCCGTAATTCATGGTGATCAGCACACCGGCCAGCGCCGCCATGGCAGCACCGATGATGAACACGTAGGAGATGACCCGATCAGTGTTGATGCCCAGAATCGACGCCATCTTGCGGTCCTGCTGCGTGGCGCGGCACATGCGGCCCAGCTTTGTGTATTTGATGATGTAGGTCAGCACGCCCATGCCGACAAAAGCGGCGATGAGAATGAAGATCTTGGTGTAGGTAATTTGCACAAAGCCGCTGCCAATCTCGAAGCGCCACGCACCTTCAAGCAACGTGGGCACGCCCTGCTGGCGAGCGCCCTGACTGATCTGCGCGTAGTTTTGCAGAATCAGGGAAATACCGATGGCGCTGATCAGCGGTGCCAGCCGGGTCGAGTTGCGCAGCGGCTTGTAGGCCACGCGCTCGATGACAAACCCGTATACCCCCGTCACCACGATGGTGAAGACCAGTGTGCCGAGAATCAGGAATGGAAAGGACTCCAGTCCGAAGAAAGACAGAACCGCCAGACCGATAGCGGCCAGGTAGGCGGAAATCATATAAACGTCGCCGTGGGCGAAGTTGATCATGCCGATGATGCCGTAGACCATCGTATAGCCGATGGCGATGAGGCCATAGACAGACCCGAGGGTGAGTCCGTTGACCATTTGTTGCAGGAAGATCCCATCCATCACGCACGCTCACACTGAAAGGCAGCTCAGCACCCCGCCGATCACACCCTCGTGAGGTGCGACCGACAGGTCCGAAAACAATAAAAGAGATGCAGGCTCGCTCATGGGCGAGCCCATCACCGGGTCAACGTCTGCTGGGCAGAACTGACACGAGGTCTATATCACTTCTGTTTTTCGAGTTGCTTGTATTTGCCGGCGGCGTCCCACTGGTAAACAACGTAGTCGGAAACTTTCAGGTCGCCCTTGGCATCCCAGGCTTTTTCACCCATGACGGTCTTGACCGGGTGCGCTTTAAGCCACTCTGCGGCTTTGTCGCCCTTGTTGGATTTGGCACCATTGAAACCGGCAGCCAGGGCCTGTATCGAAGCGTACGCGTAGAGGGTATAGCCTTCAGGCTCGTAACCGGACTTGCGGAATTGGTCCACGACTGCCTTGCTGTCCGGCAGTACGCGCGGGTCGGCACCGAAGGTCATGTACACGCCGTCTACGTATTGCGCACCACCGGCAGTGGTGACCAGTTCGTCAGTCACGATACCGTCATCAGACATGAACTTGACGTCCTTGAGGCCCTGCTCGCGCATCTGGCGAACCAGTGGACCGGCCTCCGGATGCAGGCCACCGAAATACACAACGTCGGCACCGGTCGAACGGATTTTCGTTACCAGCGCACTGAAATCCTTTTCGCCTCGGGTCAGCCCCTCCTCAAGTACCGGCTTCACGCCACGCGCTACCAGTTGTTTGGCAGTGGCATCAGCAAGCCCTTTGCCGTACGTGTCCTTGTCATTGATGACCGCGACTTTCTTGCCCTTGAGCACATCAACGATGTAATCACCGGCGACCACACCTTGCTGATCGTCACGGCCACACATGCGGAACATTTCCTTCAGGCCACGCTCGGTCACCGTCGGGTTGGTCGAACCCGGCGTGATGGCAATTACTCCCGCATCGCTGTAAACCTCTGAAGCAGGAATGGTCGATGACGAGCAGAAGTGGCCGACCACCCCGATCACCTTGTCGTTATCGACCAGACGGTTGGCCACCGCCACGGCCTGTTTCGGCTCACAGGCGTCATCGCCTGCGACCAGCACGATTTTTTCCCCGTTCACACCGCCCGCAGCGTTGATCGCGTCGGCCGCAGCCTGCGCACCTTTCATGTACTGCTGCCCAAATGATGCGTTCGCGCCGGTCATCGGACCCGCAACGCCGATTTTCACGTCCGCCTGTGCAAACGAAGACACGCCCAATGCAGTTGCCACTGCGATTGCCAGAAAACCTTTCCTGTAAAACGTATGCGACATGAGTGGTGCTCCTGAGGATATTTTTTTAATTAGCAGTGCGGTTACATGATTGCCCGGATACGCGTTTGCTTAGAGCAAGGCCCGTGCCATCACTTTTTTCTTATTGAAAATGTCATGCGTTTCCAGCCATTCAATAACACGACTGCTCAAGTCGCTGGCCGTACAACCGCTTGAGACGCCAAAGGTGCAACCCTACCCATAAAAAGGGCAACCCAAGCCAGGTCAAATAGCAACCCAGCCCAATACCTTTGGACAACCCACCTGTAACAACACGCGTCACCGAATTGCACACGCCCGGTGCGCGAACGCTACGAGACGCACCATTTGAGGCTAGCGGATTCAGCCGCAACTGCCGGAATCAACGCCTTAATCTGAAAAACACGTCACGTAACCGCAGTAATAACCTTCCCGCATGCGACCGACAAACGACCTTTAAGCGAGATATCATTCCGATTATTCATAGTGACCGTGTCTGCACCCTCGCGCCTGAACAGAGAAACCATCATGCTGAACAAACGTCATCTGCCCTCGATAGCCGCATTGCAATGCTTTGAGGCGGTGACCCGGCACCTGAGCTTCACCCGCGCGGCCGAAGAACTCAACCTGACCCAGAGCGCCGTCAGCAAACAGGTTGCGCAGCTTGAGGAGCTGGTTCAGCACCTGCTGTTTCAGCGCGTCCGCCGCCGTTTGCAGTTGACGCCAGCCGGGGCGCTGTATCTGGCCGAAGTGCGCAAGATCCTGACCCAGATAGAGATGTCCACTCACTTCCTGCGCTCTTACGGCGGAGAAACCGAGGTACTGCGGGTGTCCACGCCCTCGACGTTCGGTGCCCGGTGGCTGGTGCCACGCCTGAAGGGCTGGCGCTTGCGTCATCCGCATATTCACCTGGACCTGATCAACGAACAGGAGTCCGACGACCTGATCAAGGGACGTTGCGACGTGTCGTTCTACTTCGGTCAGGCCGCCATACCGGGCGCGGAAAGCGTGAAGCTGTTTGGCGAAGAACTGGTAGCGGTGTGTTCACCCGAGAGCCTGCCGGTTGAAACCCTCAGCGACCCGACTCAGTTGAGCGAACTGGTCCTGCTGCAGAATGCCTTCCGCCCCGAGGCCTGGCACGAATGGTTCGAAAGCCAGGGGTATCACACCGACCATAGCTATCACGGGCCGCGTTTTGAGACGTTCTATATGTGCATCCGCGCCGCACAGGTTGGCTGCGGCGTTGCGCTGCTGCCACGCTTTTTGGTCGAGGAGGAACTGGCCGAGGGCAAACTGGTGATTGCCTGGGATTACGCATTGCCCAGCACTAACAGTGCGTACTACCTGTCCTATCCGGAACACACTGCCGACGTGCCCAAAATCCGGGTTTTTCTGCAGTGGATGCTGGAACAGTTGGATCAACCGGCCCGTTAAGGGCGACAATGCCCACCCATCCGGCCGTGAGCTTTCCGTGGTGACAGACAGGAAGTCGCGGGTCCGACATTATCCGGCTGCTCTGGAGAGCCCGATTCAATGAGCGAGAGCGCCTTTTCAAATCGTATCGTGCAAAGCCTGCTCGACACCGATTTCTACAAGCTGACCATGATGCAGGCAGTGCTGCACAACTACCCCAACGTCGACGTTGAGTGGGAGTTTCGGTGCCGCAACGGGGAGGATCTTCGCCCCTATCTGGACGAGATCAGACACCAGATCGAGTTGCTGTGCGAGCTGTCCCTGAGCCCGGAACACCTGGCTTTTCTGGAGCGCATCACGTTCATAAAACCGGACTTTCTGAGGTTTCTGGGACTGTTCCGCTTTAACACCCGCTATGTGAAAACCAGCATCGAAAACGATGAGCTGTGCATTCGCCTGCACGGCCCCTGGTTGCACGTCATTCTGTTCGAAGTGCCACTGCTGGCGATCGTCAGTGAGGTGCGTAACCGGCACCGCTATCCTGACACCCTGCTCAGTCAGGCGCGGGATCGTCTGTATGACAAGTTCGAATGGCTGACCACTCATGCCACGGCCGATGAACTGGCCGAGCTGAAAGTGGCAGACTTCGGCACGCGCAGGCGTTTTTCCTATCGCGTGCAGGAAGAAATGCTTGGCGTCCTGAAAAATGACTTCCCAGGCCAGTTTGTCGGCACCAGCAACGTTCATCTGGCCCGTCAGCTTGACCTGAAACCACTGGGCACAATGGCTCATGAATGGATCATGGCCCACCAGCAACTGGGACCGCGCCTGATCGACAGCCAGATCGCCGCGCTTGATTGCTGGGTTCGCGAGTACCGCGGCCTGCTGGGTATCGCGCTGACAGACTGCATCACCACTGACGCATTCCTGAATGACTTCGATCTGTACTTCGCCAAACTGTTCGACGGTTTGCGCCATGATTCGGGCGACCCGGTGAAGTGGGCCGAAAAATGCATCTCGCATTACCAGAAGCTCGGTATCGACCCGATGAGCAAGACGCTGGTGTTTTCCGACGGGCTGAACCTGCCCAAGGCACTCGACATCTTCCGGGCGTTGCGCGGACGCATCAATGTCAGCTTCGGGATCGGCACCAACCTGACCGCCGACATACCCGGCATCGCGCCCATGAACATGGTGCTGAAAATGACCGCATGCGCCGGTCAGGCTGTGGCAAAGATTTCCGACGAGCCCGGCAAGACGCAGTGCAAGGACCCGAACTTTGTCGCCTACCTGCGACATGTGTTCAAGGTGCCGGATTTGCCGAGCCCTGAAAAACCAGCTTGAATTGTCCTATTTACGAGGAGTGAATCATGCACGCCGTACAGCGCCAGATTGCTGAACAGCTCAAGGTCCAGCCACCTTTCGCGGACCAGAACGCGCTACAGGCCGAAGTCGCCCGCCGCGTCAGTTTCATCAAGGAATGCCTGCAGAACGCACGGCTCAAGACCCTGGTGCTCGGCATCAGCGGCGGGGTCGACTCACTGACGGCCGGCTTGCTCGCTCAGCGTGCGGTGAAGGAATTGCGCGCGAGCACAGGCGATAACAGCTACCGCTTTATCGCCGTGCGTCTGCCCTATGTCGTGCAGGCCGATGAGCACGAAGCCCAGGCCTCGGTCGACTTCATCGAGCCGGACGAGCGCCATACCATCAACATCGGTAGCAGCGTCAAGGCGCTGGCTGCCGAGGTGAAGGCGTTTGACGGTCTTCCAGCCAGCTCGGTGGATTTCGTTCTCGGCAACACCAAGGCGCGCATGCGCATGGTCGCGCAGTACACCGTCGCCGGCGCTTATCAGGGGCTGGTGATCGGTACTGACCACGCTGCCGAAGCGGTCATGGGCTTCTTCACCAAGTTCGGCGACGGCGCATGCGATCTGGCACCGTTGAGCGGTCTGGTAAAAAACCAGGTACGCGCTATTGCCCGCCATTTCGGCGCACCGGAATCACTGGTCGAGAAAGTACCGACGGCGGATCTGGAAGACCTGTCCCCCGGCAAACCGGACGAAGCCTCGCACGGCGTGACCTACGCCGAGATCGACGCTTTCCTGCACGATGAACCGGTGCGTGAGGAAGCCTTCAAGATCATCTGCGAAACCTACGCCAAGACCCAGCACAAACGCGAATTGCCGTACGCGCCTTGAGTGGGTACGTGCGGAACGAGAGAGCAGCAACACCATCGTGCCCATGCTCCGCGTGGGTACGCCTTTCTGGACGCTCTGCGTCCGTTCCTGAATGTGCGGCGCGGCACAGTTCTGCGACGCGGAGCGTCAACCAAGGCATCCCCACGCTGCGGCGTGCGGAACGATAATCTCAACTATCGTGCGACGCTCCGCGTCCTCGTTCGGGGGCGTGTGGTTACTTCAGGGTCACAGCGCCTTTCATCATGCTGATGTGCCCGGGGAATGTGCAGAAGAACTGGTATTCCTGTGCCGGGTCCAGCTTCGATACATCAAAGGTCACCGAGTCTTTTTCACCAGCGCCGATGACTTTGGTGTGGGCGATGACGCGGCTGTCGTCGGGCTTCAGGTAATCCTTGTCGATGCCTACAGCCATGCCGTCGGTAACGATTGCCTGGGTGTCGGACTTCTTGCTCAGCACCCAGTTATGGCCCATGACATTCTTCGGCAGGCTGCCGGAGTGAGTCAGGTTGACGGTGAATTCCTTGCAGCTCTTGTCGATCTCAATGGCTTTGGTGTCGTACATCATTTGATCGGTCGAATCGACTGTGGCCGAACACTCGGCAGCCAGCAACTGGCTACTGGCCAACGACAACAGCGAAATCGCTACAAGCTTGCGAATCATTTGAATCTCCAGGGCAGGACTTGATTAACGTGATAACTGACGTAAGAAGAGAGTGCCCGATCAGGGCCGGGGTTCCAAGGACGTGCGTCAAATGGTCCCTCGGGCGCTCGCGACGGAGCGCCCCACTGAATAACGATTCACGGGAGCAGGTAATTAGGCGCTGACCGGCATTACCGTCACCCGGACATCGGGATCATGCGTGCCACCGCCCAGAATCACGCCGCGCAAAGGCGATACGTCGGAGAAATCACGCCCCCAGGCCAGGCTGATGTGCTCCAGCGCAGGTTGCACATTGTTGGTGGGATCGAAGTCAACCCAGCCAGAGGCCGGACAGAACACCGATACCCAGGCATGCGAGGCATCGGCACCGATCAAGCGGGGCTGGCCCGGTGGTGGCTGGGTCAGCAGATAGCCACTGACGTAGCGCGCCGCCAGGCCACGGGAGCGCAGACACGCCAGCATCAAGTGGGCGAAGTCCTGACACACACCCCGTCGCCGCTCCAGCACTTCCACCAGGGGCGTGGCGACCTGAGTCGCCTCGTCATCGAAGGTGAATTCGTCGAAAATCTTTTCCATCAGGGCCTGTACGCACAGCAACAACGGGCGGCCCGGCGGGAAACAGACCTGCGAAAATTCGACGAACGAACGCTTCAGGTGAACATAGGGGGATTCGAAGCGATAGCGGCAGGCCTCCAGAATATCAGCAGTCATCGGCTTGGCGCTGTAAGTCAGCGCACTGCGGGTCACTCCCCATTCCGGCGACAGATTGAAGTCCAGAAACGGCTTCTCCATGACCTCGATACGCAACCGCGCATTGACTTGCAACTCGTCGTGCGGACGCTCGAACGCCAGTCGGGTCAGCGGGTTGCCGAACACATCCAGCTCGTCACGGCGCGTGGTAGGCTCCGGGAAAATCTCGAGTGTCTGCTCGGTGCAACGCTGCCACGGGCTGCTGCGCGGCCAGAGATGCGCCAGTTGCTGAGCCAGCGAAACCGGGCTGTCGTACTTGTAATGCGTGTCATGAAAAATCTGGTAGAAGGCGCTCATCAGACAGATACCGTGCGTTGGCTGACGTCATCGACGTGAGCAAAATGGCGCAGCGCCAGGCGGTCGGAGGCCTGCTCACTGCTGTCACCAATGCTCTGCAGCAGATCGGCCAGCCCGTCGAGGACAGCGTCGATGCTGCTCTGACCGAACAGCGGGTTCTCCAGGCTGCCAAGGTCAAATGCGGCGAGACGCTGAGCCAGCACCGCCAGGCTGCTGTCACGCGGCGCATCAAACTCGTCGTTCAGGCGGCGCAGCGAGCGTTGCACCAGCTTGAGCTGAAACAGCACCGCATGCGGGTTCTGCTCATCAAGCAGCAACAGGTCCAGCACCGGAATCAGGTGCGGCACGGCCATGTACCGCGAACGATAAGTGATGCTGCTGTTGCCCAGCTCCAGCAACCACTCCAGCCCGGCTTTCTCCGAGACTGCCGAGCCACGCAAAAACGCCGCCAGACTGGTGCTGAGAAACTTCAGACGCTCGATACGTCGCCCGATCATCAAAAAGCTCCAGCCTTCGTCGCGGGTCATGTCGTCCAGCGCAAAACCGGAAAGCGCTGCCAGAGACATCACCAGCCGGTTGAGGAAATCCAGCAATTCGCCAAAATCCGGCTCGTCGGTTTCCAGGCTCGAGGCTTCGCGCTGCAATTCGACCAGCGCCTGCCAGTTTTCCCGTGAGAGCTTGCCGCGCACTTGCGAAGCGGCCCACTGCAGCGCTGCAAATTGGCGCGCAGGCTGAACGGCCACTCGTCGCCCAGCAGAGCAACCAGCAGGCGGTCCTTCAACTCTTCGCCCTCCTCGGCTTCGGGCAGCATGCCCAGGCTCTCGGCCAGCGCGACAGCCGCCTGCAACGCGAGGGGATCGTCGTCATCGACATAGCGCGTCAACATGATGCGCAGCAGGCGAGCACTGTCGTCGCAACGTTCGCAGTAACGCCCGAACCAGAACAGGTTCTCCACCACCCGCGACGGCAGGTAAGGGTCACGGCGAATCAGGTCATAGACACCCAGCGTGCGCTGCCCCTTCCAGGGCTCGCCAAGGTGCGAGCGTTCGCCCAGCACCCAGGTGTCCTTGCTCGCACCGCCGCGCTGCATCGACACCACGTCGGCATCGGCTTCGGCGGCCACTCGGGTCAGGCCGCCCGGTAGCACGCGATAGCCGTCGAGGCTGGCCACTGCGTAGACACGCATGCCGATGGCGCGCGGCTGCAAACCGGTACCATCGGCCTGCAGCACCGGTGCATGAGACAACTGCGCCAGCTCCTGGGCGACGTAGGCATAGGGGCGCGACTGCATGCGCAGGGCAAGCGCGTTGCGCTGCTCCTCATTCAAATCGCGACCGAACACCGGGGCGAAGTGCTGCGAAGGAAATGCAGGTTTGATCAACAGATCAGGCAGTTTCTCCAGCGCTTGCGCCAGCACGGGCGGTTCTCCGCACCACCAGGTTGCGACCGATGGCAGGATCAGATCTTCGCCAAACAGGTACTGACTGATTTTCGGCAAAAAGCCCAGCAGGCCAGGCGACTCCAGAACACCACTGCCCAATGCGTTGGCGACCAGCACATTGCCCTGACGCACCGCCTCCAGCAGCCCCGGCACACCAAGCGCGGAATCGGTACGTAATTCCAGAGGATCGCAGAAGTCGTCGTCCAGACGGCGCATGATCGCGTGAACCCGACGCAGACCGCTGAGGGTTTTCAGGTAAACAGTGGCATCGCGTACGGTCAGATCGCCGCCCTCGACCAGCGGATAACCCAACTGCCGCGCTAAATACAAATGCTCGAAGTAACTTTCGTTGAAACGCCCCGGCGTCAGCAGCACCACCAGAGGCGCCTCGCTGCTGGTCGGTGCCTGCCGGGCAAGCGTCTGTTGCAATGCGTCGAAGAAACCCGAGAGGTGCCGGACTTGCAGGTCACGATAGGTTTCCGGCAAGGCACGCGCGACGCTCTGGCGATTTTCCAGCGCATAACCGGCACCCGAAGGCGCCTGGGTGCGGTCGGCAGTCACCCACCAGCGCCCGTCCGGGGTGCGTGCCAGATCGACCGCGTACATATGCAGGAACGTGCCTTCTGGAGGTTTTACGCCCTGACACGGCCACAGAAAGTTGTTATGGCCAAATACCAGTTCAGCGGGCAGCAAGCCATTGGCAATCAGCGTCTGCGGGCCGTAAAGGTCCGCCAGCACCGCGTTGAGCAGTCGTGCACGCTGGGCAATCCCTGCCGCTACGTGCTGCCACTCATCCGCCGCAATGATGTGCGGCAACAGGTCCAGCTCCCATGGGCGATCCGCGCCTTTGGGGTCGGCATAAACGTTATAGGTGACACCGTTTTCCTGGATCTGCCGGGTCAGCAAGGCCTGGCGCTGGATCAGTTGCGCCGAGGTGCTGCGTTGCATGTGTTCGTACAGACGACGCCAGTGCGGGCGGACGGCACCGTCGGCATCGAGCATTTCGTGGTAAGTACCCTCGGACAGCGGGTAATGGTCAAGCAGGTCGGGCATGGAAGGCTCGGCAGGCAACGTAAGGACTTCAGATTAGTGCAGTCAGATGTCACGTCCGTGTGCATCTGACGCACAGAGCCACTGTTTTTCTAATGCAGACGCATATCCAGCGTCATCGGCAGCTCGTCGTTAATGTTGAGCGACGGAACGTCCAGTTTGCCCGGGGTGTGACCGATGCGGAAGAAACGTGACAGGCGACGGCTTTCCGCTTCGTTGGCGTTGACCGGCAAGGTTTCATAGTTGCGGCCGCCCGGGTGGGCGACATGATACGCGCAGCCGCCCAGCGAGCGGTGCATCCAGGTGTCGACCAGATCAAAAACCAGTGGCGCATGGACGCCGATGGTCGGTTGCAGGCAGTTGGCCGGCTGCCAGGCGCGATAACGCACACCCGCGACGAACTCGCCAGCCCGTCCGGTGGGCTGCAAAGGCACCGCGACACCGTTGCAGGTCAATACGTAGCGCTGCGGTGGTAGCCCGCTGAGATGCACCTGCAAGCGCTCCAGCGACGAATCGACGTAGCGCACCGCGCCACCGGCCGAGCCCTCTTCACCCAGAACGTGCCAAGGCTCCAGCGCCTGCCGCAGCTCCAGCTCGAGGCCGTTGACGGCGTAATCACCCACTTTCGGAAAGCGGAATTCCAAATGCGCAGAGAACCAGTCGGCCTGCACCGGGTAGCCTGCCGCGTTGAGGTCGGCGACCACATCGGCGAAATCCTGCTCGATGAAGTGCGGCAACATGAAGCGATCATGCAGTTGCGTGCCCCAGCGTGCCAGCTTGGCCGGCGCATAGGGTTCACGCCAGAAACGCGCCACCAGCGCCCGTAGCAGCAACTGCTGCGCCAGGCTCATGCGCGCATGCGGCGGCATCTCGAAGGCACGCAGCTCCAGCAGGCCAAGACGCCCGGTTGCACCATCGGGCGAGTACAGCTTGTCGATGCAGAATTCGGCGCGATGGGTGTTGCCGGTGACGTCGATCAACAGGTTGCGCAGCAGACGATCGACGATCCACGGCGCGACTTCTTCACCCGGCTCCGGCATCTGTGCGAAGGCGATTTCCATTTCATAAAGCGAGTCGTTGCGCGCCTCATCGATACGTGGTGCCTGGGACGTCGGGCCGATGAACAGACCGGAAAACAGGTACGACAGCGAAGGATGGTTGTGCCAATAGCTGATCAGGCTGCGCAGCAGGTCTGGGCGACGCAGAAACGGCGAGTCCGCCGGTGTCGCGCCACCCAGCACGAAGTGGTTGCCGCCGCCAGTGCCGGTGTGACGCCCGTCGATCATGAATTTCTCTGTGGTCAGGCGTGTGAGACGCGCCTGCTCGTAAAGAAACTCGGTGCGCTCGACCAACTCGTCCCAACTGGCGGACGGCTGCACGTTGACCTCGATCACACCAGGGTCCGGGGTAATGCGGAAGTTGCACAGCCGCGGATCGCTCGGCGGCTCGTAGCCTTCCAGCAGAATCGGGCATTGCAGTTCTTCAGCAGTCGCTTCGATCACGGCCACCAGCTCAAGGTACTCCTCAAGCTTTTGCAGTGGCGGCATAAACAGATACAGACGCCCGTCGCGCGCTTCGGCGCACAGCGCCGTACGGGTCAGCCAGTCGGCCGACTCATCGATTTTCGGCGAGCGTTCGGCGTCGATATCTGTGGACTTGAGCGCCGAGGTCAGCGAGTCGCTGTCGGCAAGCTCCGGGAAGTCCTGGTTATGATCGGTCGGATGAATGAACGGGTACTCCGCCGCCTTGACCCAGGGTTGCGAGGCCAATGGCAGGCGATAGCCCAGCGCGGAATCACCCGGCACCAGACGGCAGTGTTCGTCACGCAAGTACCAGCGGCCACTCTGCCAGCTATCGCCGCCTGCATTACGGGCCAACGGCAGGACCTGACCAATCATCTTGTCCAGCCCCTGAGCGAAGACCTTGCGCAGACGCGCGCGCTCCAGCTCATCACCCAGCCGCGAGTCTTCGGCAGTCACGTTGACTGGCAATGCGCCTTCGCGCCACAGGTAGTAGAAATTGTCTTCGTAAGCCGGAAAAACGAAACGGGCCGGTAGTTTCAGACGCTCGGCAACGCTGGCCAGAAAGCGCCCGGCCAGCTCGCCGGTAGCGCCGTAATCCTGGGTTTCATCGGCTATCAGCGCATTGTTGCGCCAGACCGGTTTGCCATCCTTGCGCCAGAAACAGTTCAGTGACCAGCGTGGCAACTGTTCGCCCGGATACCATTTGCCCTGGCCAAAATGCACGATCCCCAGTGGCGCGTAATGCGCGCGCATGCGCTGAAACAGCTCGGCAGACAGCTCGCGCTTGCGAGGCCCCAGCGCAGCCGTGTTCCATTCGGCACCGTCGCGATCATCGAGGGACACGAACGTCGGTTCGCCGCCCATGGTCAGGCGCACGTCGTCACGCGTCAGGTCCGCGTCGATCTGTCGGCCGAGGGACTGAATGTCCTGCCATTGCTCTTCGGTGTACGGCTTGGTGACCCGCGGGGCCTCCCAGATGCGCTCGACCGACATTTCGTGGCTGAAATCGGTTTCGCACGGCTCGACCAGACCGCTGATCGGCGCTGCGGAAGACGGTTCCGGGCTGCACGCCAGCGGAATATGCCCTTCGCCTGCAAAGAGGCCGGAAGTAGCATCCAGACCGACCCAGCCAGCACCCGGCAGATAGACCTCGCACCAGGCATGCAGGTCGGTGAAGTCGACATCAGTGCCCGACGGCCCGTCCAGCGCCTCGACATCGGCCTTGAGCTGGATGAGATAGCCCGATACAAATCGCGCCGCCATACCCAGATGGCGCAACAGCTGCACCAGCAGCCACGCGGAGTCACGGCAAGAACCTGAAGCGTTTTCCAGGGTGAATTCCGGGGTCTGCACACCCGGTTCCATACGGATCAGGTAAGCGACATCCTGACTCAGGCGCTGGTTGAGACCCACCAGAAAGTCGATGGCGGGTATCGGCTCGCGACTGATGCTGTCCAGATACGCCTGAAATCTTGGGGTCAGCGGCAGTTTTTCCAGGTACGGCGCCAGCTCGCGCTGTTCTTCGCTGGCATAGGTGAAGGGGATGTTTTCGGCGTAAGGCTCCAGAAAGAAGTCGAACGGATTGAACACCGCCATCTCGGCGACCAGATCGACCTCGACGCGAAATTCCCTGGTCTTTTCCGGGAAGACCAGACGCGCCAGGTAATTACCTTGAGGGTCCTGCTGCCAGTTGATGAAGTGGTTTTCAGGCAGGACTTTCAGCGAATACGACAGTACGCGCGTGCGGCTGTGAGCGGCCGGGCGCAGGCGAACGATCTGAGGACCCAGTTCGACCGCGCGTTCGTAGCGATAGTGCGTGACATGGTGCAAGGCAATATGAATCGACACGGCGTGCCTCCTGCGAGCCTGAACGGTAATTGAGCCGCGCAAGACTTATGCCATCCGGTCAAAGTCGTGCGCCAACGAGAGTGACATTCCCCGCCCGATCAGGCGCAGCACCATAATTGTGCTCGCCTGAACTGAAGGTGCA
The DNA here is from genome assembly GCF_058129925.1 of Pseudomonas sp. Pme6b. NCBI lineage: Bacteria > Pseudomonadati > Pseudomonadota > Gammaproteobacteria > Pseudomonadales > Pseudomonadaceae > Pseudomonas > Pseudomonas sp. Pme6b. Next base: position 695,986 of record NZ_CM176704.1, on the reverse strand, counting down.
AGGGTCGCACGGAAACGGGGCGCACAGGGCAATAAGGTTGGACCCGCACGCAATATTTACTTAGTGCCACAGCCAGATTGATGCCTGATTACATCGTCCTCCAATGATTAACCATTATCGGAGCACTTGTAATGACACAGCTAAATCCCGCGCAACAACCGCTTTCAGAACCGACCGAAGCTGTCGACGCTCACATCGACCTCATGGATCCGGCCGAACGTGCTGACTACGAGACGACACGAAAAGCATTGCTTGCGGTAATGCAGAGCAGCAATGCCCCTATCAGCCTTGAAGACATTCGGATCAAGCCAGATCCAGCGTCCGGATTCGGCGAATACTGCGCTGAGAAAGCGGCTCTGCCTGCACCGCTTCAAGCCGAAAAGCAGGAGTTGCCGTTTCAGATAGACAGCGATGGCCGCGTCAGCCTGGCATTGATGCTGAGCTACAACTACGGGTTGTCGCTTCCACCATCGCCTGACACAACGGCAATCAAAAACCTGCTCAATACGCTGGCAGAACTTCGCGCCAGTCAGGAATTGGGGCTTATTGATCAGTTCGACATCAAGGCCATGCTGACACCGAAAAATCTGCAGGACCTGAAACGAGCCCGCACCGAGTACTTGGGCAACGAAGGTGGCACGCTGCTAAGCAAGCTGGGTGCTGAAATCATTGCCTCCTGTCCACTGGCACATGTTCAGGACTCCCCAGTGGCGGTTATGGCCCGGGTTCTCAGATCCGGACCGGCAAGGGCATTGGGACAAACGCTGCTGGCACAACTTGATCGGCCTGAGGGAGAAACGTCCGCGTCCCTGATGACACTCATGGACCGGATTTTATGGCATGCCATCAGCAGCGATCTTCAGCAACCTGAGGATCGAAAGCCTGGAGAAATTGCCGACTACACATTCTCCAGAACAGAAAACCTGGGGCGTAGCCACGCTGACATCCTGAACGATATGCACAGCCACCTGATCAACACGGGCAAGGCGGCGTCGATCAACGAAGCAATACTCGCACGCTTCATACTGGCACTGGAGAACTGCCCTGAATGGCTGGTCAACGGTGTTCCCGACGATCTGCCATATGGTTGTACTGAAGTGTGGGTCAATTTTCAGCATGGGGTCACCCTTGCGGAAGCCATCGAGTTTGGTTCTTCACGCTGGATGAGCTTTGACGACCTGATCGAACTGCCAGTGATCTTCAACAAAAAGATGGACACCGATGAACAGCAGGCAGCCTATCTCACAACCCGCCTGCCCATCCTTCTGGCATGGGCGCAGGCCAACGGTTATATCCGTATTCAGGGCAACCTGCCTTATTCCGAACAAGAGATAGCACAGGCAGTCAGCGCGTTCGAAGAATCCGAAACCGAATCACTTGAAGCTGTGAATGCACTGGTTCGCACAGCGCCAGAACGCAAGGCGATGGCCATCGTCGCCATGACAGAAGCGCGAAGGACGCCTGCAATTCAACAGATACTTGAGCAGGAAGATTATCCATTCCCGCCCATTGATCTACGCCCCAGGCTGGCGGTGCTACGGAAAAGCCATACGCCTGTCTATCGCGATCATAAAGGCACCCTCTCAGCATCCAATCTGCCCTATAACGCTTACGGCATAAAACACGATTCGTCGTCGTTGCTGGAGGTCTACATGGCCGGTGAAAACATTGATGACTGGAGACTGCCGGGGCGCGACAGCACGGAAGGCCTACTTCCCATAAACCGTGAAATGCAGTTGCTGTACAAGGCGCTGCCAGACATCAATCAACAATTCGAGCATGAGTTTCAGGCTTATCTGGCTGATGCCCGCAAGGCTTACGCGACAATCATTAAAAAGTTGCTGACTCAACTGCCTTTCAAGCATCGCCTGGCCATCGAAAATGGTGCCGTATCACTCTACTCGCTCAGACTACCGACCCAAGACCTGATGGCTGTTGCAGAAAGCGAGAAGCATCGAGAACCACTGCGAGGCCGCGCCGGTTTTATCATTCAGGCTGTCTACGAAGGCAAAACAAGGTTCTACGAAGTTTTCCCGCTGTTGATGATGGTGCGTTATCGCCCTGATCTGAAGGCGCTTATCGAGAATGGTGTACCCGGGATCGAGTTCTGGACGATTACATCCACAATCCCGACGCCGGTGGTTGTCAATAAGGGAAGAACATTGCCGTTTGATCAAAACGCCTACCTGCGCGGCGATGAACCGCGTGATGGCGCGACCGCCACCATGATTGCAGAAATTGTTGGCGAACCATTCGGCCCATCGAACACTGAGACAGCCCTGCATATGCCCATAACCACGTTTTCAAAACGCTGTACCGGCATTGCCAGTATTGTCTGCAGCCAGTTGTTCTACGTTAATGAGGATGACCTTTATGCACAATGCAAAGGCATTACCAAAATAGAAAAGGACAAAAGCGCGCCCGGGGCTATCGAAGAGATAACCAATATCCTGATATCTCTGACGCCCTGGCCCGAATTCAAAAGCCTCCTGTCCGGAGAGAAAAACCGCATGAGGGCAGGAGCACTAGGGCTGACGGTCTACATGATTCCGTACGGTGGCTTCGCCGGAAAGCTGCTTGCAGGTACTGCAAAGGTCGCCACGCGTTTAGGCAGAAATCTGATAGCCCGAGGTGGCAAAGTTCATGTTTCGAAATTGCTCATGAAGACGCGCATTACACTCAGAGGTACCACCTCGATCAATATCAGGCCAGCCCCTGACGTGACGGGAAAAGTATTGACTGGCGTCTCGCAATTCGTCGTGAAGCACGTCACCTGGAAATTTTTGGCGATAAACGTAGGTAAGGGTTACAGTCGCAGACTTCTCGCCAGTATGGGCACGCAGGAGCCTCAAGCTGAAGAGCAAAAGGCTACCTGACCTGAAGAACAGCCGGGCCGCAGGTACAAGCGTACCTGCGGCCCATAGCTATCAGCGAGGCACTACAGGCTTGCGGGCTGGCTTGCCGCCTTTGCCCTTGCCACCCTTGGCTGCATCCATGCGCTCCTTGGCGGCCTGCTTGTTGCGCGCCATTGCGGCGGCCTTGGCCTCTTCGCGTTTGTCCCACGGCTTGCTGCCATCGCTGCCACGCGGTGGCAGGCCAGTATGCTGGGTCTGGATCAGCGTAGTCTTCGCGTTCTTGGCAACCTTGTGGCTGCCAGCTGGCGTCGAGTTCTTGCGGCGCGCACTTTGATAGCTGTCGGTCGCCGGCTGATGCAACGGGATCAGTTGATCCTTGCCCGGCCCGATCAGATCGGCACGGCCCATGCGTTCAAGGGCCTCGCGCAACATCGGCCAGCCTTTCGGGTCGTGATAGCGCAGGAAGGCCTTGTGCAGACGACGCTGCGCTTCACTCTTCACAATCGTGACTGCGTCGCTCTTGTAGGTGACCTTGCGCAACGGGTTCTTGCCGGAGTGGTACATGGCCGTGGCGGTTGCCATAGGCGACGGGTAAAACGCCTGCACCTGATCCGCGCGGAAGCCGTTGCCCTTGAGCCACAGCGCCAGGTTCATCATGTCTTCATCGGTGGTGCCGGGGTGGGCGGCGATGAAGTAAGGAATCAGGTACTGCTCCTTGCCGGCTTCCTTGGTGTACTTCTCGAACATGCGCTTGAACTTGTCATAGCTGCCAATGCCCGGCTTCATCATCTGGTTGAGCGGACCTTCCTCGGTGTGTTCCGGGGCGATCTTCAGGTAACCACCCACGTGGTGCGTTACCAGCTCTTTGACATACTCCGGCGACTCGACCGCAAGGTCGTAGCGCAGGCCAGAGGCGATCAAGATTTTCTTCACGCCCGGCAGGGCGCGGGCGCTGCGATACAGCTGAATCAGCGATGAGTGATCGGTGTTCAGGTTCGGGCAGATGCCGGGGAATACGCAGGACGGCTTACGGCAAGCCGATTCGATCTCCGGGCTTTTGCAGGCGATGCGGTACATGTTCGCGGTCGGCCCGCCCAAGTCGGAAATCACGCCCGTAAAGCCCGGCACCTTGTCGCGAATCTCTTCGATTTCGCGAATGATCGACTCTTCGGAGCGGTTCTGAATGATCCGGCCTTCATGCTCGGTGATCGAGCAGAAGGTGCAGCCGCCGAAGCAGCCACGCATGATGTTCACGGAGAAACGAATCATGTCGTAGGCAGGGATCTTTTCCTTGCCGTACGCAGGATGCGGGACGCGCGCGTAAGGCATGCCAAACACGTAGTCCATTTCTTCAGTGGTCATCGGAATGGGCGGCGGGTTGAACCAGACGTCGACCTCTCCATGCTTCTGCACCAGCGCACGGGCGTTGCCCGGGTTGGTTTCAAGGTGCAAGACGCGGTTGGCATGGGCATACAGCACAGCGTCATTACGGACCTTTTCCACCGATGGCAGGCGGATGACCGTCTTGTCCCGGGTCATGCGCGGGCTGGCAAGAATCTGCACCACCTTGGCTTCGTTAGGGTCCTCGACGTTGCCTTTTTCCTGCTCGATGGCGCAGGCCTGCGTGTCCTGGGTGTTGACGTACGGGTTGATGATCTTGTCGACCTTGCCCGGACGGTCAATACGCGTCGAATCGACTTCGTACCAGCCCTGCGGCGTGTCGCGACGAATGAACGCGGTGCCGCGCACATCGGTGATGTCTTCGATCTTGTGGCCGTAGGACAGGCGCTGAGCGACTTCGACAATCGCACGCTCGGCGTTGCCGTACAGCAGGATGTCGGCGCAGGCATCGATCAGGATCGAGTTGCGAACCTTGTCCTGCCAATAGTCATAGTGGGCAATACGACGCAGGGAAGCTTCGATGCCGCCCAGCACGATAGGCACATGCTTGTAAGCTTCCTTGCAGCGCTGGCTGTAGACCAGACTTGCGCGATCCGGACGCTTGCCGGCCATGCCGCCAGGGGTATAAGCGTCATCGGAGCGAATTTTCTTGTCCGCGGTATAGCGGTTGATCATCGAGTCCATGTTGCCTGCAGCGACACCGAAGAACAGGTTCGGCTCGCCGAGCTTCATGAAATCGTCTTTGGACTGCCAGTTTGGCTGCGCAATGATCCCGACCCGAAAGCCCTGGGACTCAAGCAGACGGCCGATGATCGCCATGCCGAAAGACGGGTGATCGACGTACGCATCACCGGTAACGATGATGATGTCGCAGGAATCCCAGCCAAGCAGATCCATCTCTTCCCGGCTCATGGGCAGGAAAGGTGCTGGTCCGAAACATTCGGCCCAGTACTTGGGATAGTCAAATAACGGCTTGGCTGCTTGCATGTTCAGGACCTACGTTTGCACGTTGGAAAAATCGCGGGCGCGGAATATAGCACATTTTTTGATCAAACCCGACGACAGTGGTCGGATTTGATGGGCCTTACCCCGGGTCAATCGTCGTCGAAGTTGTAACTGCCCGGTGCCAGGTTCTCGAAACGCGTGTATTTGCCGATGAATGCGAGGCGCGTGGTGCCGATCGGCCCGTTACGCTGCTTGCCGATGATGATCTCGGCAATGCCTTTATGCTCGGTTTCCGGGTGATACACCTCGTCCCGGTAGACGAACATGATCACGTCGGCATCCTGCTCGATCGCTCCGGATTCCCGAAGGTCGGAGTTGATCGGACGCTTGTTCGGCCGCTGCTCCAGGGAGCGGTTGAGCTGCGACAGGGCAATGACCGGGCAGTTGAATTCCTTGGCCAGCGCTTTCAGCGAGCGCGAAATCTCGGAAATTTCGTTGGTCCGGTTGTCACCGCTCGAGCCGGGAATCTGCATCAACTGCAGGTAGTCGATCATGATCATGGCGATATCGCCGTGCTCACGTACGATCCGCCGGGTACGCGCACGCATTTCGGACGGGCTGATACCGGCAGTGTCATCGATGAACAGCTTGCGATCATTGAGCAGGTTGACCGCAGACGTCAGCCGCGGCCAGTCATCGTCGTCGAGCTGACCCGCGCGCACCTTGGTCTGGTCGATGCGCCCAAGCGACGACAACATACGCATGATCAGCGACTCACCTGGCATCTCCAGCGAGTAGACCAGAACCACCTTGTCACTGCGCAGCACCGCGTTCTCGACAAGGTTCATGGCAAACGTGGTTTTACCCATCGACGGACGTCCGGCAACGATAATCAGGTCGGCGGGCTGCATTCCGCTGGTCTTTTCGTCGAGGTCGGTATACCCGGTGGACAGGCCGGTGATGGCGTTATCACTGTTGAACAGGGTATCGATACGGTCGATGGCCTTGGTCAGCAGGTCGTTGACGCTGACCGGACCGCCCGTCTTGGGGCGCGCTTCGGCGATCTGGAAGATCTGCCGTTCAGCCTCGTCAAGAATTTCTTCGGCGGTACGGCCTTCCGGGTTGAACGCACTGTCGGCAATTTCGGTGCTGATGCCGATCAATTGCCGCAATGTGGCACGGGCCCGGACAATCTGCGCGTAGGCCTTGATGTTGGCGACAGAAGGCGTGTTTTTCGCCAGCTCACTGAGGTAGCCCAGGCCGCCTACTTGCGAGGTCTGTCCTTCCTTGTCCAGCTGTTCAGCCAGGGTGACCACGTCAATCGGGCTGTTCTGGTCGGCCAAACGGGCGATGGCGCGGAATATCAGGCGGTGGTCATGTCGATAGAAATCACCATCGGAAACTTGATCGAGCACCCGCTCCCAGGCGTTGTTATCCAGCATCAAACCACCGAGCACGGCCTGTTCGGCCTCGATGGAATGTGGCGGCACCTTCAGGGCAGCGGTTTGCAGATCGTATTGTTCGGGGGTGGAAATATCGTTCATGGCCACTTCAATTCGAGGTTTGCAGAATGGGGATGGCACAAAGACAAAGGGCACGACCTGTGAACAGGATCGTGCCCGATGTTAATCCTCTGGCAGCAATGCCGCCAGACGATTACGTATTGCTTAAGCAGCCACTACGACAACGCGTACGGTCGCTTCTACGTCGCTGTGCAGGTGCACGGCTACGTCGTATTCGCCAACGTTGCGGATAGTGCCGTTCGGCAGACGAACTTCGCTTTTTGCAACTTCAACGCCGGAGGCGGTCAGTGCATCAGCGATGTCGTGCGTACCGATCGAACCGAACAGCTTGCCTTCGTCACCAGCGGTGGCAGTGATAGTCACTTCCAGCTCAGCCAGTTGGGCAGCGCGAGTTTCGGCAGATGCTTTCTTGTCTGCAGCCAGTTTTTCCAGCTCTGCACGACGCTCTTCAAACGCAGCCACGTTGGCAGCGGTTGCAGCGGTTGCTTTGCCGTAAGGCAGCAGGTAGTTACGACCGTAGCCGGCCTTAACGTTTACTTTGTCGCCCAGGTTGCCCAGGTTGGCGACTTTTTCCAGAAGGATCAGTTGCATGTGGAAATCCTCTTAACTTTTAACCTTCACCGTTCGCAGGACCATTGCCGGAATCTTTCGAACTCCGGCGACCGCGAAAATCAATCAGGCTGTCGACAATGGCAATTACCACGAGCAACGGATAGATCAGTTGCATAAACACCAGCAGCGTTATGTACATCCCTACCAGCCAGAACCGGGAAAGCCGCTTTTCAGCAACCAGACCGTGGATCAGAGCCAGCCCCGCAAACACCAGCGGTACGCTGCAAAGCGGTGTAAGCATTGCTATCTGCGGACCGAAATTCGGCCCCACCAGCATGCACACCAACAGCGCCAACGCAGACACCAGCGGGAGTTTCACAGCGCGAAATTCACGCCCGAAACCACCAGGGTTGTACAACATCGCTTGCCAGTACCGCCCAAGAATCAGGCACAACACACTGACAATTTGCAGCACAGCCGCTATCAGGCCATTCAGGACGGGTGCAATCAGTGCCCCCAGACGCGCTCGCTCTTCTACGTTCAACTGCTCGTAGAGCCCGGCCAGCATTGTCGGCAGATGCTTTTGCAGCTCCTGCGACATTGCTTCCAGAGGTTCGCGAAAAACCGTGCCCAGAATTACTGCATACACCACACCCAACGCCACGCTGACCAGCAGCACGCGGACCCAGGACTCGCTGGCACGCAAAACCATTGCCAAACTCAGCGAACCGGCCAGCACCATGGCTGTACGAGGTTCGCCGAAATACCACCAGACCAAAGCCGGCAGCAGAGCCCAGGACAGGACATCAACGGCATCACTGAACCCGCGTCGCAGGAGCACAAGGCACCCTGCGGCAGCACTCAACCAGAACAACAGCGGCAATGCCGCACATCCAGCCACTACAAGAGTGGCCTGCATACGGCCGCGCATGATGAATTCAGCCAGGGCACGCATGCTTTCTATCCTTTGTTACGTTTTGTCGACTACCTGGTCTCAGCGGCCGTGGCTGTCGGTGTAGGCCAGCAGGGCCAGGAAGCGGGCACGCTTGATAGCGGTGGCCAGCTGACGCTGATAACGTGCTTTGGTACCAGTGATACGGCTTGGAACGATTTTGCCGGTCTCGGATACGTAGGCTTTCAGAGTGTTGAGATCTTTGTAATCGATCTCTTTGACGTCTTCAGCGGTGAAGCGGCAGAATTTACGACGACGGAAGAAACGTGCCATGTAATTGGCTCCTCAAAAGGTCCGTGGATTACTCGTCAGCGTTATCGCTAACGTCGCTGTTGTCGCCGTCATCGCCATCGGCGCTGTCGGAGTGCTCAGGACGGTCACGACGCTCACGGCGCTCACTGCGGTTCTCTTCAGCCTTGAGCATCTCGGACTGGCCAGTTACGGCTTCGTCGCGACGGATGACCAGGTTACGGATCACAGCATCGTTGTAACGGAAGTTGTCTTCCAGCTCGGCCAGAGCCTTGCCAGTGCACTCAACGTTCAGCATCACGTAGTGAGCCTTGTGAACATTGTTGATTGCGTAAGCCAGTTGACGACGGCCCCAATCTTCCAGACGGTGGATTTTGCCGCCGTCTTCTTCGATCAGCTTGGTGTAACGCTCTACCATGCCGCCGACTTGCTCGCTTTGATCCGGGTGGACCAAAAAGATAATTTCGTAATGACGCATGAATGCTCCTTACGGGTTGTAGCCTGCCGCTCAAAAGCGGTCAGACAAGGAGTGAATGACACTGTTGGTCTTGCTCAGGGACAGGCACATGCGCGCCTGCCGTGACAGCAAGGGGCGCAATTGTAGAGAAGGGTCGAGGGAGGCGCAAGGCAATTGGTGAATTAATGAGCAGATCGCATGGCGCGACCTGCTCACTCTGGCCAGGCGCCGAAATCAGGCCTTTTTGCCGGCAGCCTTGACGCTGCGCTGACGCAGCGCTTCAAACAGACACACGCCGGTCGCGACCGACACGTTCAGACTGCTGACACTGCCCGCCATCGGCAGACGCACCAGATAATCGCAGTGCTCGCGGGTCAGGCGACGCATGCCCTTGCCTTCCGCGCCCATGATGATGATGGTCGGGCCGGTCAGATCCTGTTGATACAACTCGACCTCGGCCTCGCCTGCCGTACCGACAACCCACAAGCCGCGCTGCTGAAGCTTTTCCAGCGCGCGCGCCAGATTGGTCACAGCCACCAGCGGAATGACTTCGGCCGCACCGCAGGCGACTTTTCGCACAGCTGGCGTCAAGGTCGCAGACTTGTCCTTGGGCACGATCACGGCCAGCGCACCTGCCGCATCGGCGGTACGCAGGCAGGCGCCGAGGTTGTGCGGATCGGTCACGCCATCAAGCACCAGCAGCAACGGCGAACCTTCGCTGCGGTCGAGTAGCTCGTCGAGCATTGCCTCGCCCCAGACCTGACTCGGGCTCACATCGGCAACCACACCCTGATGCACGCCTTCGACCCAGGCATCCATTTCGCGACGCTCCGCCTGACCAATGGTCACGCGATTCTCACCCGCCAGCGCCACCAGCGTCTGTACGCGAGGGTCGTTACGACCCTCGGCCAGCCAGATGTGCTTGACGCGTTTCGGGTGATGACGAAGTAACGCTTCTACGGCGTGAACGCCGTAGATTTTTTCCAGCTGACTCATGACTTGGCCTTGGGTTTACGAGCGCCACCGCTTTTCGCGGTTGGCGCGGAGCCCGATTTTGACGGACCTTTACGGTGTTTACTGGCCGGCTTGCTCGACGAAGGAGCAGAGCCCGACCTGTCAGACTTTCCCGACGACGCCTTGCTACCACCCTTCGCGTCTGCCAGAAGGGCTTTTTTCAGCTCGCGGCTTTTACGCACTTCTGCGTTTTTCGCCGCCGCATCGCTCGGGCGATACGCTTCGGTACTGCTCTCCTTGGCAGAAGCGCTACGGCGACCGGACTTGGCAGGCGCCTTTTCCTTTTCCGTCGTTGTAGTGGCGGCAGGCGGCGCAGTGTCATGACCACGACGCTTGCGACCAGCCGGCGTTGCAGCCGCTGCGGTTTCGGAAATCTCGAAGTCGATCTTGCGCTCATCCAGATCAACACGCATGACACGCACTTCGACGCTGTCGCCCAGACGGAAATTACGTCCGGTACGCTCGCCGGCAAGGCGGTGATGCAGGGGGTCGAAATGGTAGTAATCACCCGGCAGAGCCGTAACGTGAACCAGCCCTTCGACGTAGATGTCAGTCAGCTCGACGAACAGGCCAAAGCCGGTTACCGCCGTAATCACGCCCGGGAATGACTCGCCCACGCGATCTTTCATGTACTCGCACTTGAGCCAGTTGACCACGTCGCGCGTAGCCTCGTCGGCACGGCGCTCGCTCATCGAGCATTGTTCGCCCAACTGATCGAGCAGCGCGTCGTCGTACGGGTAGATACGCGCCTTCGGAATCGTTGCAGCACCGGCACGACGTACGTGTGGAGTATCCTGCTTGGAGCGGATAACGCTGCGAATCGCACGGTGCGTCAGCAGATCCGGATAACGACGGATCGGCGAGGTGAAGTGCGTATACGCTTCATAATTGAGACCGAAGTGGCCGTTGTTGTCCGAGCTGTAAACGGCCTGGCTCAACGAACGCAGCATGACGGTCTGAATCAGGTGGTAATCCGGGCGGTCACGAACGGTTTCAAGCAGCGCCTGATAATCCTTCGGTGTCGGACCTTCCTTGCCTTTGTGCAGCGTCAGACCCAGCTCACCCAGGAATGCACGCAGTTTTTCCAGACGCTCTGGCGGCGGACCATCATGGACGCGGTACAACGCGGGAATTTCGTGCTTCTTCAAGAACTGCGCGGTGGCCACGTTGGCGGCCAGCATGCACTCTTCGATCAGCTTGTGAGCATCGTTGCGAGTGGTCGGACGGATTTCGGCAATCTTGCGCTCGGAACCGAAGATGATCCGGGTTTCCTGAGTTTCGAAATCGATCGCACCGCGCACATGACGCGCACCCAGCAACACCTTGTACATGGCGTAAAGCTGCTTGAGGTGCGGAACCACGTCGCCGTATTCGCCACGAAGGCTTTTGGCTTCAGCTGTTTTCGGCTGTTCCAGGATCGTGCTGACCTTGTTGTAGGTCAGGCGAGCGTGGGAGTGGATGATACCTTCGTAGAATACGTAGTCAGTCATCTCGCCGGTCTTGGAGATGGTCATCTCGCAAACCATGGCCAGACGATCAACGTGCGGGTTCAGCGAGCACAGGCCGTTGGACAATTGCTCAGGCAGCATGGGCACGACGCGCTCGGGGAAGTACACCGAGTTGCCGCGAACCTGGGATTCAGCATCCAGCGCCGAGCCGATTTTCACGTAGCTCGATACGTCGGCAATGGCCACGTAGAGCTTCCAGCCACCGGAGAACAAGCGCAGTTTGCCCGGCTTGGCTTCGCAATAAACCGCGTCGTCGAAATCGCGAGCGTCTTCGCCGTCGATGGTCACAAAAGGCAGGTGGCGCAGGTCTACGCGATTTTCCTTGTCCTTCTCTTCGACTTCCGGCTTGAGCTTCGCTGCTTCCTTGAGTACAGCCTCAGGCCACACGTGCGGAATATCGTAAGTGCGTAGCGCAACATCGATTTCCATGCCCGGCGCCATGTAGTTGCCGACCACTTCGACCACATCACCCTGCGGCTGGAAGCGCGGCGTTGGCCAGTGGGTGATTTTCACCTCGACGAACTGGCCGATCTTCGCATTATTGTTGCGGCCCGGTGTTACCAGCACTTCCTGCTGGATTTTCGGGTTATCGGGTACAACAAAACCAATGCCACTCTCTTCGAAGTAGCGACCAACAATGGTTTCGTGAGCACGCGAGATCACTTCGACAATAACGCCTTCGCGACGACCGCGACGGTCAAGGCCGGAAACACGCGCCAGCGCCCGGTCACCGTCGAACACCAGACGCATCTGCGCCGGGCTCATGAACAGGTCATCGGAACCGTCGTCCGGCACCAGAAAGCCGAAACCGTCACGGTGCCCGGAGATGCGACCCAGAATAAGGTCAAGCTTGTCTACCGGTGCATACGTGCCACGACGGGTATAGATCAACTGGGCGTCACGCTCCATTGCCCGAAGGCGGCGGCGCAGAGCCTCGAATTGATCTTCGGTGGTCAGGCCGAATTCTTCGACCAGTTGCTCGCGACTGGCCGGCGAACCGCGCTCGGCAAGGTGCTGCAAGATCAGCTCACGGCTGGGAATAGGGTTTTCGTATTTTTCCGCTTCACGAGCGGCCTCGGGATCGAGGGACTGCCAATCGGCCATTAGATAGTTTTCACCTTGTATATATAGGGGTTAGTTTGGCATAGACCTCATGAAACGGGAAATTTCACGCTCAAACCACTCGACAAAAAGCCTCCCTGACCACGCTGCAAGACCCGAAACACACCGCTCGCGATTTTTTTCGACTTTTTTTCATCGCCGGGGTTTACAGCCTAAAAAGCGCTCCGTATAGTGCGCGCCATCGGCAGGTTGATGCCTTCCGATACTGCCCAGATGGTGAAATTGGTAGACACGCCAGCTTCAGGTGCTGGTGACCGCAAGGTCGTGGAAGTTCGAGTCTTCTTCTGGGCACCAATTCAGGCAGCAGACTACAACAGTCTCAAGCCTCACAAAAACCCGCGAAAGCGGGTTTTTGCATTTTCAGGTTTTGATTATTAAATCAAAACAGGGGTTTACAGAGCAAAATGATCGCCGTATAGTGCGCCCCATCAACGGCGGAGACGCTGCTGATGCTGCCCAGATGGTGAAATTGGTAGACACGCCAGCTTCAGGTGCTGGTGACCGCAAGGTCGTGGAAGTTCGAGTCTTCTTCTGGGCACCAATTCAAAAAAACCGAGCCAATGGCTCGGTTTTTTGCTTTCCGACTTCAGAAAAGCCCCCCCCCTTCCGCAGGCATGGCAGCGCCACATTTGCAGCGCTGCATGATGCTCAAGCCCGAAACTGCCCCAGGCTCGCCTTCAACTGCGCAGCCAGCCCGCTGAGTACCTTGCCGCTAGCAGTCGTCTCGACCACCGCCTCGGCAGCACGCTCGGCCTGAGCATGAATCACCTCGACCCGACCGCGAACGGCCTGCGCGCCTTCAGCCTGATGTACAGCCGCCTTGGTTGCCAGACCGATGGCAGCATGCACTTGCTCGACGGACGCCTGCACGGTCTGCTGGCGTTTGGCGCTGTCACGTAATACTTCCAGCCCTTCCTTGGCCTGTCGGCCAGCGATGCCGATGGCAGCGACCGCCTCTTTCGCGCCGCGCTGCAAGGCGATGATGTGTTCCTGAATATCGCCCGTCGAGCTTTGTGTCTTGCTGGCCAGCGCACGCACCTCGTCAGCCACCACGGCAAAGCCCCTGCCCGTTTCACCCGCGCGTGCGGCTTCAATGGCTGCGTTGAGTGCGAGCAAGTTGGTTTGCTCGGCAATACCGTGGATAACTTCCAGCACGACCTCGATCTGCTGGCTTTGCTGCGCCAGACGCTCTATGACCTGCGCACCGGTTTCAACCTGCCCGGCCAGCGCCTCGATCAAACCGCCGACCTGATTGGACGTGCGGGTGTTTTCATCGGTCGCTTGTTTGATATCGACCACCTGACGCAAGGCCGCCTGCATCGCCTGGCTTTCCGACTGCGCCTCATCAGCCATCTGCTCCAGCGCCTTGAGGCTGGCCGCCACTTCATCACGCTGCAGCTCGGCCGCCGCATCAGCTCCGGCGTTACGCTGGCTCATGACACCGATTTCCTGCCCGGTGCGCTGCGCCACCTCGCCCGCCTCACGAACGATAGGCTGCAACTTGTCGATGAAGCGATTGACCGCCGCCGACATGTCGCCGATCTCGTCATTGCTGTCCAGCTTGACGCGCTTGGTCAGGTCGCCCTCACCCGCAGCCAAATCATTCAGTGCCGCGATCAGCAGGTGCAACTTGCTGACCACACGACGTCCGAGCACTACCGCGAGTAACAGCAGTACGCCCAGGCCGACCAGCGCCAGCCCCATGCCGATCCGCCAGCGCAACGTTTCGGCGGCTTGCTGAACCGCCACACGTGTATTGGTGGTCATTGCAGCACCCGCCGTCTGAGCGGATTGCAAGCGCGTGCGCAAGGCGGTCGAACTGTCTTTGGAGGCACTGGCAAGGCTGTCGGAAACCAGTTGCTCACCACTGGTTATCAGGGTGGCGAAACGCTTGTCCAGCGCAGCGAGATTTTCCTCGACCGTTGCCGTGGACACCCCCATGCGCACCTTGCCGATCTCGACACCGTTAGGGCTGATAGAGGCCTCGACGTAATACACCGACGGGTCGTTTTTCGCGGCATTGAGGATCTTGTCCATCGCCCGCTCGCCTTCACCCTTGGCCAGCAGCGCCTTGACCAGCGGGTTATCGCGGTTCATGTACCGCGTAAGGTGCTCACCTGCGGCGTCGTCATAGACCACAAACAACACGTTGGGATTGCGCTGAGCGCGTCGGGCAAATTCGGAAAGGGTTGGCGTGTCGTTGTCCCACATGGCGCGCGGGGCAACCGCAGCCAGTAGCTCGGCCATGTCAGTGGCGGACTCTCTCAGGTCTTTTTCCAGCGTGGCACGCAGTTGGGCCTGCTCTTCCTTCAGGCGGGTAGAAAGTCCGACGCTCAAGCGCTGACGCGTACTGGCTGAAAGCGAGTCGAGGCTCGACGTCACTTCGCTACTCGCCAGCTCCAGCTCGGAGGAAAGATGTTGCGAATCTACCCCAAGGCGATTGGCAAGGTCAGCCTCAAGCGCCGTGACCGTGCTCCGGGTAAGAGCAACCGCCACGATGACCTGCACCAAAAGGGCAATGCCCAGGGCAATGAAGACCGGGCGCAGCAGACGGCTTTGCAATAGAGATAAGACAGCAGACACAGGAGAATCCCTCCACCCTCAGCGCCATTAAAATGATGGCACTTTTCTGTCATCTTTGTAGCAAGCGCCGTGCCGTGACACAAGTCTCACTTTTGCCGCGATTGAATCCTGCGGACGCTGAAAACAAAAAGGGCCGCAAACGCGGCCCTCTTGATACAGCGCGGCGAAGTATTAGCCGAACGGGTGACGCAGCACGATGGTTTCGTTACGGTCAGGACCGGTCGAAATGATATCGATAGGCGCGCCAACCAGCTCTTCGACGCGCTTGATGTAGGCGCGAGCGGCTGCAGGCAACTCTTCCAGGGTCTTGGCACCCAGCGTGGATTCGCTCCAGCCAGGCATTTGCTCGTAGACCGGACGCAGACCCAGGTAGCTGTCGGCGTCAGTAGGTGCGTCGATGACCGCGCCTTCTTCGTTCTCGTAGCCGACGCAGATGTTGATGGTCTCAAGACCGTCAAGCACGTCCAGCTTGGTCAGGCACAGGCCCGAGATGCTGTTGATTTCGATGGCGCGACGCAGGATGACGGCATCGAACCAGCCGCAACGACGAGCGCGACCGGTGGTAGCGCCGAACTCATGACCACGCTTGGCCAGGAAAGCACCGACATCGTCGAACAGCTCGGTCGGGAACGGACCCGAACCCACACGCGTGGTGTAAGCCTTGGTAATGCCCAGAATGTAATCCAGGTACATCGGACCAAAACCCGAACCGGTAGCGATACCGCCAGCAGTGGTGTTGGAGCTGGTGACGTACGGATAAGTACCGTGGTCGATGTCCAGCAACGAACCCTGGGCACCTTCGAACATAATGTCCTTGCCGTCGCGACGCATCTCATGCAGCGCAGCGGTGACGTCGAGCATCAGCGGCTTGAGCAGATCGGCGTATTCCATGCACTCGTCGAGTGTCTTCTGGAAGTCGATGGCAGGCTCTTTGTAGTAATTGACCAGCACGAAGTTGTGGTAGTCGAGCAGCTCGCCCAGCTTGGCCGCGAAGCGTTCGCGATGGAACAGGTCGCCAATGCGCAGACCGCGACGCGCAACCTTGTCTTCGTAAGCCGGGCCGATACCACGACCGGTGGTGCCGATCTTGAATTCGCCGCGGGCTTTTTCACGCGCCTGGTCCAGTGCAACATGGTACGACAGGATCAGCGGGCAGGACGGGCTGATGCGCAGACGCTCACGCACTGGAATGCCTTTCTCTTCCAGCTTGATGATTTCGCGCAGGAGCGCGTCTGGAGCAACCACTACACCGTTACCGATCAGGCACTGCACGCCTTCGCGCAGTACACCGGACGGAATCAGGTGCAATACGGTTTTCTCACCGTCGATCACCAGTGTGTGACCAGCGTTGTGGCCACCCTGATAGCGAACTACGGCGGTAGCATGTTCGGTCAGCAGATCAACGATCTTGCCTTTGCCCTCATCACCCCATTGAGTGCCCAGGACTACGACATTCTTACCCATAACACTTGTCCTCATTCACGCAAACTTGGTGCCGGCGGCGGCCGGCAGGAATACTCAAGAAGCCAGCGGCATTACCTGCCAGTGCTCGCCATGCTGAATCAATTGCCGGTCACAGTCGGCTTCACGCGCGGCGCTCGCCTGCTGCCCAGGCAATGCCTGAACCACACGCTGACCTTCACTGCGCAACTGGCAAACCTGCTGCCAGAGTGCCGCATCCGTACTGTCCGGCACCCAGATGCCACCAGACGGTAAGACGATTTCTGCCTGCCCCAGGGTAACCAGGGTTTTCAGGTCGGTAGAAAAGCCGGTCGCCGGACGGGCGCGGCCGAAGTCGGCGCCGATGTCATCGTAACGACCGCCCTGCGCGATCGACTGGCCCACGCCAGGCACGAACACCGCAAAAACCACACCGGTGTGGTAGTGATAGCCACGCAGCTCGCCGAGATCGAAGTACAGCGGCAACTGCGGGAAACGCGCAGCCAGACGCTCGGCGATCGCCAGCAGATCATTCAGCGCAGCCAATACCGGCGCAGGTGCGCCAGCCAGACGGTCGCGCGCCGCATCCAGCACCTCACGACCACCACACAGATCAACCAGCGCGCGCAGCATTGAAGCCAGCTCTTGCGGCAGATCGGCGGTCAGGGCAACCACTTCATCAATAGCCTTGCGCTGCAGTGCATCGAACAACTGCTGCTCGACTTCTCCCGACAGGCCAGCGGCACGCGCCAGACCACGGTAGATGCCGACATGCCCAAGGTCCATGTGCACGTCCGGCACATCGGCCAGTTGCAACATGGCCAGCATCAGGCTGATGACTTCAACGTCACTGCTCGGGCTGGCATCGCCGTACAGCTCGGCGCCCAGTTGAATGGGGCTGCGCGAGGAGGACAGTGCGCGCGGCTGGGCGTGCAGAACGCTGCCCGCATAGCACAGACGGCTCGGACCTTCACGCTTGAGGGTGTGAGCATCGATGCGTGCAACCTGCGGCGTGATGTCGGCGCGAAAGCCCATCTGCCGGCCCGATTGCGGGTCGATAACCTTGAAGGTGCGCAGGTCCAGATCCGAACCCGCGCCAGTCAGCAGGGATTCGAGATACTCGATATGCGGGGTGACGACGAACTCATAGCCCCAGCTCTGAAACAGATCCAACACCTGACGGCGCGCTACTTCAATGCGCGCCGCTTCCGGTGGCAGTACTTCTTCGATGCCATCTGGTAGCAGCCAGCGGTCGACCGTTGCCATTACGCCATTCCCCTGTGATCCAGGCGGCCAGCCTACAGGCCAGCCTTGAGTGAAGCAGAAAGTGGTGCGCTGTATGACGGGCACGACAAATGCCCGAGACAGGTCTTGCAGACCACTTTCCTCGAAAAATCTTGCCGCGTTCTGATTCAGATACGGCCAATCAATCGTGCAGACGCAAAAAAGCCGGGAATTTCCCGGCTGCCGCATGATACACACGTTTCACCGTACGTTCACCCCACCGGGCGGTTTTGCCGCCCGGCGGGTGATTAATTACGGCTTGGCTTTTTCCAGATAGCGAAAGAATTCGCTGTTCGGATCAAGCACCATCACGTCGCTCTTGTTCGCAAAGCTTTCACGGTAGGCACGCAGGCTACGATAAAACGCGTAGAACTCCTGATCCTGACCATACGCCTTGGAGTAGATCGCGGCAGCCTGGGCATCACCATCACCACGCGCTTCTTCCGACTCGCGATAGGCTTCTGCCAGCAACACACGACGCTGACGATCGGCGTCGGCACGAATGCCTTCAGCCAGCTCGTTACCCTTGGCACGATGCTCGCGGGCTTCACGCTCACGCTCGGTGCTCATACGCTCGAAAACGCTGCGATTCACTTCCTTCGGCAGATCGATGGCCTTGACCCGGACATCGACAACTTCGATACCCAGCTCTTTCTCGGCCATGCGGTTCAGCGAACCGGTGATATCAGCCATCAGCGCATCACGCTCACCCGACACGACTTCGTGCAGGGTGCGCTTGCCGAACTGGTCACGCAGGCCGGATTCCAGACGACGCGAAAGACGCTCGTCGGCGATCTGCTTGAGGCCGGAAGTCGCGGTGTAGAAACGCTCCGCGTCCTTCACACGCCACTTGGCGTAGGCATCGACCATGACCGCTTTCTTTTCCAGCGTCAGGAAACGCTGGGTCGGTGCATCGAGGGTCAGCAAACGACCGTCGAACTTGCGCACCTGGTTCACATAAGGAACCTTCACATGCAGACCTGGCTGAACGTCCGCCTGGACCACACGACCGAATTGCAGCAGAACCGCGCGCTCGGTCTGGGACACTATGTAGAAGCTGTTCCAGGCGATGACTGCCAGTACCACGCCGACAATAAGGGTGATCAGTGATTTGTTACTCATCAGCGAGTCTCCCTGGTACGTACTTCACCACGCTGCTGAGCCTCATTCGCCCGGGCAGCGGCGGCAGCAGCGGCAGCAGCGGCAGCAGCGGCAGCATCATTAGCCGACTGCGATGGCGTACCTGAATTGGAGCCATTGCCGTTACTGCTGCGGCTGCTCTCGATCATCTTGTCGAGCGGCAGATAAAGCAGATTGTTCTGCCCCTTGTCGCCGGTCACGAGAACCTTGCTGGTATTGCTGAAGACTTCCTGCATGGTGTCCAGATACAGACGCTGGCGGGTAACTTCAGGAGCCTTGCGGTACTCGGCAACCAGTTTGGTAAAGCGATCCGCCTCACCCTTGGCGCGGGAAACGACTTCATCGCGGTAGCCGTTGGCATCTTCAAGGATGCGCTGAGCCTGACCACGGGCTTCCGGAATCACGCCATTGGCATAGCTTTCAGCCTGGTTACGCGCACGCTGCTCGTCTTCACGGGCGCGGATCACGTCATCGAAGGCTTCCTGAACTTCACGCGGTGCCGCGGCGCTCTGTACGTTGACCTGAGTGACGGTGATGCCGGTACGGTAGGTATCGAGGAAGCGTTGCAGACGCTCCTTGATTTCGCTGGCCATCAGTTCACGACCTTCAGTCAGCACCTGATCCATTGCCGTGGAACCCACGACATGGCGCAGCGCACTTTCAGTGGCGTGCTGCAGGCTGATCTCAGGCTGGTCGACGTTCAGGACGAAGTCTTGCAGGTTGCTGATCTTGTATTGCACGGTCAGTGGCACTTCGACGATGTTCTCGTCTTCGGTGAGCATCTGGCCCTGCTTGCTGTAGGCTCGCTCGCGAGTCACGTTTTCCATGTACTTGCGATCGAACGGCGGGAAGTAGATGTTGAGACCCGGCCCTACGGTTTCGTGGTATTGACCGAAACGCAGCACGACAGCCTGCTCCTGCTCGTCAACAACATAGATAGCGCTGTAGAGCCAGAAAGCGACGAGCACGACCAGGCCGATACCGAGCAAGCCAAAGCCACCGCCCTTGCCTGAACCGCCACCACTGCCGCCGCCATCGCTGCCGCGTTTGTTACCGCCGCCGAACAACCCCTTCAGGCTTTCCTGCAGCTTACGGAAGGCCTCGTCGAGATCAGGTGGTCCCTTGCGGTCGCCGCCACGGCGTTTGCCACCCCAGGGATCTTGATTATTCGAGTTGCCACCCGGCTCATTCCAAGCCATAGCGCTCTCCATCTGATAAAGCAAAGACGCGCCCGCGGCGCGCCGACCAATGCTACAGAATGCTCGCGAAAGCCGTACAACGGCTTTCTCGTGCTTTTATTGCAAAGTGTGTTGCTCGATGAACTCCAGCGGCTGCAATCCTTCGCGACTCACCAGTCGATTGAGTTCAACGCGCGGCAGTCGTACGGCCAACACGCTGGCACCTTCCTCGTCATGCGTTTCGCTCTGCACCGCACCCAATTCGAAAAACTGGGCGCGCAGCCGGGCAAGACTCTGAGGCAAAAGCAGCGTGCCTACAAACAGGTCGTCGCCGAGCAGTTCGGCGATAGCCTGCTTGAGCAGATCAAGCCCTCGACCATCACGGGCAGACACCCAGACACGCTGCGGCTTGCCATCGGCATCCCGCTGTATCTGAGGCTCCACGCCTTCAAGCAGATCGAGTTTGTTATAGACCTCAAGGATCGGCAAGCCCTCGGCACCGATCTCACCGAGCACAGCCATGACCTGTTCGATCTGCGACATGCGGTCAGGCTCGTGGGAGTCGATCACATGCAGCAGTAAATCGGAGTTGCTCGACTCTTCAAGCGTCGCTCGAAACGCTTCTACCAGTTTGTGCGGCAGATGGCGAATGAAGCCTACGGTATCGGCCAGCACGATAGGCCCCAGGTCATCGAGCTGCAGACGACGCAAGGTCGGATCGAGCGTGGCGAACAGCTGGTCCGCCGCAAACACATCCGAATCGGTCACCGAGTTGAAAAGGGTCGATTTGCCGGCGTTGGTATAGCCCACCAGTGAAACCGAAGGGATGTCGGCGCGGCGGCGTCCACGACGTGCCTGATCGCGCTGGCTGCGAACCTTCTCCAGCCGCCCTTTGATCTGCCGCAGGCGAACCCGCAGAAGACGTCGGTCGGTTTCGAGCTGGGTTTCCCCAGGACCGCGCAGGCCGATACCACCTTTCTGACGCTCAAGGTGAGTCCAGCCACGGACCAGACGCGTACTCATATGCTCAAGCTGGGCCAGTTCGACCTGAAGCTTGCCTTCGTGGGTACGTGCGCGCTGCGCAAAAATATCGAGGATCAACCCCGTACGATCAAGCACGCGACACTCGAAAACGCGTTCGAGGTTACGTTCCTGACTGGGCGTGAGGGTGTGATTGAAGATAACGAGATCAGCCTGTTCGGCCTTGACCTGGTCGCGAAGCTCCTCGACCTTGCCAGAGCCAATCAGGTATTTGGCCGATGGCCGATGACGCGGCACGTTGATAAACGCAACGGTATCGGCACCGGCCGATATGGCCAGCTCCTGAAACTCCTGCGGATCTTCGCGCGCCTCAGGGTCCTGACCATCCAGATGAACGAGAATTGCACGTTCACCACCACTGTGGCGCTCAAAGAACAAGGCAGACTCCTATCAGGCGTTACCTGGCTCGGCGTCTGCGCCGTCAGCGTCGGTAGCGCTGGGAAGGCGAATCGGGCGAACCGGTACGACGGTGGAAATGGCGTGTTTGTAGACCATCTGGCTGACAGTATTCTTCAGCAAAATGACGAACTGGTCGAAAGACTCGATCGTGCCCTGCAGCTTGATACCGTTGACCAGGTAGATCGATACCCCGACCTTCTCTTTTCGCAAGGTATTCAAGTAAGGGTCTTGTAGCGAATGCCCTTTTGACATGTGCCGCACTCCTTTAAGGATCAATAAATAATAAATCGAATTCGATTGGCTTACCGGCCACCCCCCAAGGATAGACGGCTATTGCAGGGACTCAGCTCAATATGGAGACCGATCCCAGGTATTTCAAGGCGCGCGACAGATTGTCGCTGGCCAGACTGTCCAGCCAGTGCAAATCCTCCCAGCTGCGTAGCCAGGTGAACTGCCTTTTGGCCAACTGGCGCGTTGCAATAATGACGCGTTCCTGCATTTCATCCCGCGTCAGCTTCCCATCCAGGTGATCCCAGACCTGGCGATAACCGACGGCTCTTATCGAGGGCAACCCGGAATGCAGGTCGCCTCTTGAGCGCAATGCCAGTACTTCGTCCAGAAACCCCTGATCCAGCATTTGCTCAAAACGTAGCGCGATGCGTTGGTGCAGCACCTTGCGATCAGCCGGAGCGATGGCAAGGTTCGCGACAGTATAGGGCAATTGCTGACGCCCTGATGCCGCCGCTTCGGTACTTTGCGCAGTTTGTTGCTCGCGGTGTGCCGTCATGCTCATTCCGCTGACCCGATACACCTCGAGCGCCCTGATCAGTCGTTGCGGATCATTGGGGTGAATGCGCGCCGCCGAAACGGGGTCGACCACCGCCAATTGATCGTGCAATGACTGCCAGCCATAGGCCTGTGCATCAGCTTCAAGCTGTGCCCTTACCTGCGCATCGGCAGCCGGCATATCCGCCAACCCGTGCAATAGAGCCTTGAAATACAACATAGTGCCGCCGACCAGCAAAGGAATATTTCCGCGCGCGGTAATTTCCGCCATGGCCGCCAGGGCGTCACTGCGAAAATCGGCTGCGGAGTAGCTTTGCGCCGGGTCGAGGATGTCGATCAGACGGTGTGGATATTCAGCCAGCTGTGCTTTCGAAGGCTTGGCGGTGCCGATGTCCATGCCGCGATAGACCAACGCCGAATCGACGCTGATCAGCTCACAAGGCAGCACTTTGCTCAGTTCTATCGCAAGGTCGGTCTTGCCTGCGGCGGTAGGCCCCATGAGAAAGATGGCCGGAGGTAAAGCATTCATTCATTGACCGCGCAGGAATAATTTATCCAGGTCATTGAGACCCATCTGGGTCCAGGTAGGACGACCGTGGTTGCATTGCCCGCTGCGTTCGGTGTTTTCCATGTCACGCAACAGGCCGTTCATTTCCGGGATGGCCAGACGCCGATTGGCGCGAATCGCGCCATGACAGGCCATGGTCCCGAGCAACTCGTTCATGTGTGCCTGCACCCGGTCGCTGGTGCCGTACTCCATCAGATCCGCCAGCACATCGCTGACCAGCCGATTGGCCTCGGCCTGCTTGAGCAACGCAGGGATCTGGCGGATCGCCAGGGTTTCCGGGCCAAGCCGCTGCAGCTCGAAGCCCAGGCGCTGAAACGTCGCGATATGTTCTTCAGCGCAGTCCGCTTCACGCTGGCTGACCGCGAGAGATTCGGGCACCAGCAACGGCTGGCCACTCAGGCCTTCATTGGCCATCGCTATTTTCAGGCGCTCATACATGATTCGCTCGTGGGCGGCGTGCATGTCCACCAGCACCAGCCCGTGAGCGTTTTCAGCGAGGATGTAGATACCTTTGAGCTGCGCCAGCGCATAACCCAGCGGCGGAATATCGCCGGGCGACTCCGGCAGCGACGAGGACGCTGCACTGGGCAGCGGTGCGAAGAATTCACGGTAGGCGCTTTGCGCTTCGGCCACCGGCACGCCAGAGGTGGGCCGAGGCGTATATTGATACTGATAACCGCTGCCAGCGCCGCCACCGGCAGCAGGCCGGGCAAAAGGCTCGCCCTGCGGCTGTTCCAGCACGTTGTTGGCCAGACGCATTTCACCCTGCGGCCCGAACTCACCGGCCTCAGGTCCGGTAGGCCGAGGCTCGGCGGCGACCGGTACGCTGCCACCCAGCTGGTTTTCCGGACGCACATCACCCAATGCACGGTGCAGGGTGCCGTAAAGAAAGTCGTGCACCATGCGCCCGTCGCGGAAGCGTACTTCATGCTTGGTCGGGTGAACGTTGACGTCCACAGCGGCCGGGTCGACCTCGAAAAACAGCACGAACGTGGGGTGACGGCCGTTGAACAGCACGTCGCGATACGCCTGACGCACCGCATGAGCGACCAGTTTGTCGCGCACCGCACGCCCGTTTACGAAGAAATATTGCAGGTCTGCCTGGCTGCGCGAAAATGTCGGCAGCCCTACCCAGCCCCACAGATGAAGGCCATTGCGCTCGATCTCAATGGGTAACGCCTGCTCCAGGAAGCCCGGCCCGCAAATGGCCGAGACACGCCGCGCTCGGGCGGTATCGTCATGCGCTTCATGCAGGCTCAACATGGTCTTGCCGTTGTGACGCAAATGGAAGGCCACGTCGAAACGCGCCAGCGCCATACGTTTGATGACTTCCTGCAGGTGATCGAATTCGGTTTTTTCGGCCTTGAGAAACTTGCGTCGGGCAGGCGTGTTGAAGAACAGGTCGCGCACTTCAACGGATGTGCCTACCGGATGCGCTGCCGGCTGAACGCGCGGTGCCATGTCACGGCCTTCGGTTTCCACCTGCCAGGCCTGATCGGCGTCGCGGGTGCGCGAGGTCAGCGTCAGGCGCGCCACGGAGCTGATCGAAGCCAGCGCTTCGCCGCGAAAACCGAGGCTCATGACGCGCTCGAGGTCCTCCAGATCGCGAATCTTGCTGGTGGCATGTCGCGCCAGCGCCAGCGGCAGGTCATCCGAGGAAATACCGCCGCCATCGTCACGCACTTTCAACAACTTGATACCGGCCTGCTCGACATCGACATCAATGCGCCGCGCGCCGGAGTCAAGGCTGTTTTCCAGCAGCTCCTTGATAACCGACGCTGGACGCTCGACGACTTCGCCGGCCGCAATCTGGTTGGCCAGACGCGGACTGAGCAATTCGATGCGCGCAGCGTTCAGGACAGTCTGAGCGTTATCGGCTTCGGTGCCGTCGAGCAGAAGATCGGTCATTGCTGAGTCGCCACCTCGGAACTTGGAATGCGCAGATCCTGGCCAATCTTCAGTTCATCGCTTTTCAGATTGTTGGCGCTGCGCAGCGTGGCAATGTTCATGTCATAGCGCGCTGCGAGCATGGCCAGGGTTTCGCCGGAGCGGACCACATGGTTGCGTGGCCCTTGGGCCAGCTTGCCGTTGTCACGCAGCCAGGCAATATAAGTGCCCTGTGGCGGGTTCTGCTGGAAGAACTGCTTCACCCCGGAATTGATCGAACGCGCCAACGCCTGCTGGTGCGACGCAGAACTGAGCTTGTTGGCTTCGTTGGCGTTGGAGATAAAGCCGGTTTCTACCAGAATCGACGGGATATCCGGCGACTTGAGCACCATGAAGCCCGCCTGCTCGACGCGCGATTTGTGCAGCGAGGTGACGCGGCCAATATTGCTCAGCACCTTCTGGCCGACGTTCAGGCTAGAAGACAGCGAAGCGGTCATGGACAAGTCCAGCAACACCCCGGCGAGCATGCGGTCCTTGTCATCAAGGCTTACCGCACCGGCACCACCGATCAGGTCGGAACGGTTTTCACTGTCCGCCAGCCAGCGTGCGGTTTCGGAGGTCGCACCGCGATCAGACAAGGCGAACACCGAAGCGCCAAACGCCGCCGTGGACGGCGCAGCGTCAGCGTGAATGGACACAAACAGGTCGGCCCCCTTGGCGCGGGCGATCTCGGTACGTTTGCGCAACGGAATAAAGTAGTCACCGGTCCGCGTCAGTTCGGCGCGATAGCCTTTCTCGGCATTGACCTGGCGCTGCAGCTCCTTGGCGATCGACAGCACCACGTTTTTCTCTTTCTGCCCGGCACCGCCGGAGGCACCCGGGTCTTCACCGCCGTGCCCGGCATCGATCACCACGACAATGTCGCGCTTGCCATTGGGCACCGGGGTCAGCTTGATTTCAGGCTTGGCCGGGCTGACCGGGACAGCGGGCGCGGTATTGGCCGCGGTATCCGGGATCACCGGTGTCGGGTTGGCATCGGCGGCGTTATCGAACAGGTCGACCACCAGACGGTTGCCGTACTGCTGGTTCGGCGCAAGCGTGAAGCTTTTGGGCGTCACCGCCTTTTTCAGATCGATGACCACGCGCAGATCCGTCGGCGTGCGCTGGGCAGAGCGCATGCTGTTGATCGGCGTATTGGCTGTCGAGACATTCAACGGGCCACCGAGTGTCGCGCCATTGATATCGATCACCAGACGATCAGGCGAAGTCAGGGTGAATACGCTGTGCTGGACAGGCCCGGACAGGTCGAATACCAGACGTGTGTTGTCCGGTGCTCGCCATAAGCGGACACTTTTTACTTGCGTAGCGGCAACCGCCTCGACAGCCAGGGCCATCAGCAGCAGACCAACTACAGTAACCAGCGCGCGCATGCGCATACCTAACCCCATATCTATTTGAATTCCAAAGCCAAAGTGGCACACCAGCGTTCGCCACGCGAGCCCAGCGGGCTCAATATCACGGACCGACCTTCTCCGTGCGGGCCAATGGTAATGGTCAGGTCAGGCTTTGGCAAAAAGCCTGCACCACGCTGGGGCCATTCAATCAGACAAAGTGCATCGCCGTCGAAGTAATCACGCACCCCCATGTACTCAAGCTCTTCGGGATCGACCAGACGATAAAGGTCAAAGTGAAAGACCCGTATGGCACCTATTTCGTAGGGCTCGACCAGCGTGAAAGTAGGACTCTTGACAGCCCCGGCATGCCCGAACCCGCGAATCATTCCCCGCGAAAGAGTGGTTTTTCCAGCGCCCAGATCGCCATCGAGAAAGATGACGCCCACGCCTTCGGTAACTGCGGCCAGGCGTGCACCAAAATTCATCATGGCCTCTTCGCCAACCACATGCAGCGTTAAATCAGACACGGTTGCAGCTCCTCCAATAACTGACGAATGGCAGGAATAATATCGCTGGCCGCCAGCCCGCGACCGTATTCACCGACTTTCTGACCGGCGCTTGCATGCAGCCACACCGCCAGACAGGCCGCATCGAATGGCGTCAGATGCTGCGCCAGCAGCGCACCGATCAACCCGGCCAGCACGTCCCCCAGTCCGGCGGTGGCCATGGCCGGATGACCGCGGTCGCACAACGCCAGTTGTCCGCTCGCATCGGCGATCAGGCTGCCAGAGCCCTTGAGCACGCAAACTGTATCGAACTTGCGCGCCAGCGCCCGCACAGCAGCGGCCCGGTCAGCCTGAATGTCTTTGATGCCGACGCCCAGCAAACGCGCGGCCTCTCCCGGATGCGGAGTGATGACGCAGCCTTTGGGCAGGCTCACCGCCCCGGCGGCCAGCATATTCAGAGCATCGGCATCCCAAACCTGAGGCCGCTCGGCGTTGGCGGCAGCCGACAGCAAACTACGCCCCCAGGCGGCCTGCCCCAGCCCCGGACCGACCACCAATACGCTGGCCGGCTCGATCAACGCCATCAACTGGTTCGCCGAGCGAATGGCCGCACTCATGATTTCCGGCATGCGCGTCAAGGCGGCCGGAATATGTTCGGCGCGGGTCGCCAGCGTCAGCATGCCTGCCCCGCTGCGCAGGGCGCTTTCGGCGCTGAGCAAGGCAGCACCGCCGAAACCGTGATCGCCACCAATGACAAGCACCCGGCCGAACATGCCTTTATGTGCAGTACGCGGACGCGATGCCAGCGTCGGCAGACTGGATGCGCTCAGACGCTTCGCGCTGACCGGCACCTGCGCAACCAGCGCAGGGTCGGCGCGTAAATCATCAAACACCAGCTCGCCCACCAGGTCCGCCGCATCGCCCGTCAACAAGCCCAGTTTGAGGCCTATGAAGGTAACGGTCACATCGGCACGCACCGCCACGCCCAGCGCTTGGCCGGTGTCTGCACTCAAGCCCGACGGGATGTCCACGGCGGCGACCGGCATGCCGCTGGCATTGATCGCCTTGATGGCCGAAACGTAGGGCTCGCGCACTTCGCCATTGAGCCCGGTACCGAGCAAGGCATCCAGCACCACGCCGGTCAGCGGCTGTCCGGCCCATACCTGAGTGTCGATGCCGGAAGCCGCCGCGTGCGCCGAAGCGGCATCACCGCTCAATGCAGCCGGGTCGCCGACAGCCAGCACCCTGACTTGCCAGCCTGCCTTGTGCGCCAGCGCGGCCACCAGATACCCGTCACCGGCATTGTTGCCACGCCCGGCCAGCACGGTCAGTTCATTGGCCTGCGGCCAGCGTCGGGGTATCGTCCGCCATAGCGCCTGGGCAGCGCGCAGCATCAATTCCAGGCCTGGCGTACCGGCAGCAATCAGCCGTGCATCAAGGTCGCGGACCTGCGCGGCGCTGTACAGCGCGTCGGGTAAATGAGGTTTCGTGTCGAACATGCGTCTATAGGCTCCGATGTCTGGCAGAATTATACGCACCTTGGCCCCGGTTTCTCTCTGCGCATGTCCGCTATTACTGCTGTACTTCCCACTTCCGATGATCTCGCCGCCCTTGCCGTCTCAATCAAGGCATGGGGGCGTGAGCTGGGCTTTCAGGAAGTGGGGATCAGCGGCCTGGACCTGGCAGAGCACGAGCAGCACCTGCAACGCTGGCTCGATGCAGGCTATCACGGCGAAATGGACTATATGGTAGCCCACGGCAGTAAACGTTCCCATCCGGAAGAGCTGGTGCCGGGAACGTTGCGCGTGGTGTCGCTGCGCATGGACTATCTGCCCGGCGACACCGAGATGGCCCAGCGCCTGACAGAACCGGAAAAAGCCTATGTGTCACGCTATGCCCTGGGCCGTGACTATCACAAGCTGATCCGCAAGCGCTTGCAGCAACTGGCCGAGCGCATTCAGCAGGCCATCGGGCCGTTTGGTTTTCGGGCGTTCGTGGACAGCGCGCCAGTGCTGGAAAAGGCGATTGCCGAACAGGCCGGGCTCGGCTGGATCGGCAAGAATACGCTGGTGCTCAACCGCAAGGCGGGAAGCTTTTTCTTTCTCGGCGAGCTGTTTGTCGACATCCCGCTGCCGGTCGATGCGCCGCATGCGACTGAACATTGCGGGCGCTGCACGGCCTGCCTGGACATCTGCCCGACGGCGGCCTTTGTCGGGCCTTATGTGCTGGACGCACGGCGCTGTATTTCCTACCTGACCATCGAGCTCAAGACTGCGATCCCCGAAGAGCTGCGGCCCTTGATCGGCAATCGGGTGTTCGGTTGCGACGATTGCCAGATTGTCTGCCCGTGGAACCGCTTTGCACGGCCAACCGAGCAGAGCGATTTCCAGCCGCGCCACAACCTGGACAACGCAGGGCTGGCCGAGCTGTTTTTATGGGATGAAGACAAATTCCTCAGCAGTACAGAGGGCTCGCCCCTGCGCCGCGCCGGGTACGAACGCTGGCTACGCAATCTGGCTGTCGGACTGGGCAACGCGCCCTCCACCATCCCGGTGATCGAAGCCCTGCACGCACGGCGCGACTATCCCTCGGAACTGGTCAGGGAGCATGTGGAATGGGCGCTGCAGAGGCATGGGGTGGCAGACGCAGGGGGCTAACGCGTCTGAGCGGGCCGGGCGACGCTTAACTTGCGTGGGAGCGGACTTGTCCGCGAACTGTCGGGAACCTGCAGCAAAAACGGTCGCCTTGGTGCATCAGACACAACAGAGTCAGCAGGTTTCAGGGCCGCTTCGCAGCCCATCGCAGCCGTCGTGACCTCCTGAAGCTCCCACGCCCTCCGGGCAGAAGACCACTCTGCGGGCATCTCAGGATGCGAATGAAGCAGAGTGCTGCGTATGGGCATGCAGCTCCGGGCGTTCTGCGCCCTCTTCAGGGCTCGTCTTTATAGACGAACTTGGGCATTTCCCAGCGGAATCGGATCGCCAGCAGGCGCAGCAGCAGGCCGCCGAACAAGGTGATGAGCACGGCCTGTTCATCCGGCAGTTGCAGGTACTGGCACAGCAAAAAACACCACGCGACCAGAAATGAAACGCTGGCATACAGTTCGCGACGGAAGATCAGCGGGATGTCGTTGCAGAAGATGTCGCGCAGGATGCCACCGAAGACCCCAGTGATGACACCGCACACTGACGCGATCACCAGACCATGCCCGGCTTCCAGCGCAGTCATGCAGCCGATCAGGGTGAAGGCCACCAGCCCCAGTGCATCCAGCACCAGAAACAACGAGCGCAGGTGGCGCATCAATGGCGCGATAAAGATCGTCACCAACGCTGCCACACTGGTCAATATGAGGTATTCCGGGTGCTTGACCCAGGTCAGCGGGTAATGGCCGATCAGCACATCGCGCACCGAGCCGCCGCCCAGCGCTGTGACGCAAGCGATCAGCACCACGCCGAACCAGTCCATTCCTCGACGGCCCGCAGACAGCGCGCCAGTCATGGCTTCAGCAGTGATGGCAATCAGATAAAGCATCAGCAACATGGCGGGGACTCTGCGACAAAGGCGCGCAGTCTAACCAGCCGACCAGCGCACTGAAAGAGTGCAGCGAAGATTATTCACTGCACGCGCGAGTCTTGATCAAGGCTTGATGAAGTGCTCACGATAAAAGCGCAGCTCGGCAATCGACTCGCGGATGTCATCCAGCGCCAGGTGGGTGCTGCCTTTCTTGAATTTCAGCTCGGGGGACCAGCGCGCAGCCAGTTCCTTGAGGGTCGAGACATCCAGATTGCGGTAGTGGAACCAGTTTTCCAGCGTCGGCATGTGGCGATACAGGAAGCGGCGATCCTGGCAGATGCTGTTGCCGCAGATCGGCGAACTGCGCTCCGGCACCCACAGCTTGATGAACTCAAGGGTCTGCGCCTCGGCTTCAGCCATGCTGATGGTGCTTTCGCGTACTCGCTGGGTCAGGCCCGAGCCACCGTGCTGGCGGGTGTTCCACTCGTCCATTTTCGCCAGCGTTTCGTCACTCTGGTGCACAGCGATCACCGGGCCTTCGGCCAGGGTGTTCAGCTCGCTATCAGTGATGATCGTGGCCATTTCGATGATGACATCGGTATCAGGGTCCAGACCGGTCATTTCCAGATCGATCCAGATCAGGTTCTGCTTGTTCTGCATGTGTCGACTCCTCAGCGTAGGCGCGCAGTTTAGCTCACCCTGCCGTGCTAGACTCCTGCCGATCAATCGTACTGCCTAATTCATCGGTTACATCACATCGGAACACCCATGGCCAAACGCCAACTCAATCGTCGTCAGAACTGGCGCATCGAAAAAATTCAGGGCGAGCGTGCTGCCCGCGCTGCAAAACGCGAGTCCGCTACGCTTGAAACACTGGAAGGCGGCGACCTCGGCCCCGAACAGACCGGCCTTGTGATTGCTCACTTCGGTGTACAGGTCGAAGTCGAGGCTCAGGAAGGCGAAGCAAGCGGTCAGGTCTTCCGCTGCCACCTGCGCGCCAACCTGCCGGCACTGGTCACGGGTGATCGCGTTGTATGGCGCGCCGGCAATCAGGGCATTGGCGTCATCGTTGCGCAACTGCCCCGCACCACCGAACTGCGCCGCCCGGACTCACGTGGCCAGCTCAAGCCTGTGGCTGCCAACGTCGATCTGATCGTGATCGTGTTCGCGCCCATGCCCGAGCCACATGCCAACCTGATTGACCGCTATCTGGTGGCCGCCGAGCATGCCGGGATTCGTCCGCTGCTGCTGCTCAACAAGGCTGACCTGATCGACGAACAGAACGCGCCCGCGCTCAATGCGTTGCTGGCGGTCTACCGCACACTGGGTTACCCGGTGCTGGAAGTGTCGGCGCATCATGGCGATGGCATGCAGACACTGCAAAGCCAGCTTGATGGCCACATCAGTGTGTTCGTTGGCCAGTCCGGCGTCGGCAAGTCTTCGTTGGTCAACAGCCTGCTGCCGGAAACGGATACCCGGGTCGGGCCGTTGTCCGAAGTCTCCGGCCAGGGCACACACACCACCACAACCGCCCGCCTGTTCCACTTTCCGCGTGGCGGCGATCTGATCGACTCACCGGGTATCCGCGAATTCGGCCTGGGGCATGTCAGCCGTGCAGACGTAGAAGCTGGCTTCATCGAATTCAACGACCTGATCGGCACGTGCCGCTTTCGCGACTGCAAGCATGACCGCGAACCGGGCTGCGCCCTGCTCAAGGGGCTTGAAGATGGCCGCGTGCAGCAACAGCGCATGAACAGCTACCGTTCGATCATTGCCAGCCTGCCGCAAGACAGTTACTGAGCACCGAACGCCGCACACAAAAACGCCGCGATGATCGCGGCGTTTCTGTATCGGTTGCAGCTCAGTTCTGGGCTGGCTCGACCCGCAACTTGCCATCGTCAAAGATATTCAGCTTCTGCCGGATCTCGTGAGGCTGGGCGTATGCCCGTGGGTCTGGCGGTGCCCCGACCGAAGCACCCGGAGCAGCGGGAGTAGCAGGAGTAGCAGGAGTAGCAGGAGCGGCGGGCGCAGGTTTGGACTGAGGCGCACCACCGGAGTTCTGGTCGCCTTCGATACGCTGCTGAGCCTTTTTGGTCAAAACCACAATGTCGATGCGGCGGTTGACCGGATTGGTCGGGTTCTCGTGATCATAAAGAGCTGACGAGGCATAACCCACCACCCTGGCCACCTGTGAGTCCGGATAGGTACCGGCCACTAGCGCACGACGTGCAGCATTGGCGCGGTTGGCCGACAGTTCCCAGTTACCGAATCCGCCGTTGCCTACAAAAGGTGTCGCGTCGGTATGACCGCTGATGCTGATCTTGTTCGGCACGCTTTTGATGGTGTCAGCCATTGCCAGCAGGATGTCTTCGAAATAAGGCTTGAGACGTGCGCTGCCCGAGTCGAACATCGGCCGGTTGTCAGCGTCCATGATCTGGATACGCAAACCGTCCTGGGTGATCTCGAACAGAATCTGGTCCTTGAATTTCTGCAGTTGCGGGTTTTCCTCGACCTTGTTCTGCAGCTCTTGCAACAGCATCTCCAGACGCTCCTGCTCGACCTCTTCAGCTTTGGTCTCGGAAGTCTCGGCCTCAAGGGGCACGGTGTCAGGTGACGGCGTGGTCTTGACCTCAGGGTTCAGCGTCTGATTCGGCGACATCTCGGGCGAGCCGCCCAGGTCGATCACATACGGCGAACCGCTGTCCGAAAAACCGACCGGGTCCTTGAAGTAACCGGCCACCGCGAGCAACTGTTCGGGCGTGGCAGAAGACATCAGCCACAGCACCAGAAAGAACGCCATCATCGCCGTCGCGAAGTCGGCAAACGCGATTTTCCAGGCACCGCCGTGATGTCCGCCACCAAAGCGCTTTACGCGCTTGATGATAATCGGCTGATTATTTTCCATGACTTAGCGACCGCGAACCGCTTGTTCCAGCTCGCTGAAGCTGGGGCGATGCAGCGGGTAGAGAACCTTGCGGCCAAATTCGACGGCCAGCGAAGGCGGCATGCCGGAGGCCGACGCCACCAGCGACGCCTTGATGCTCTCATAGACGTTCATTTCTTCCTTGGCATCATGGGCAAGGCAGGTGGCCAACGGACCGAAGAAACCGTATGCCGCAAGAATACCGAAGAAGGTACCTACCAGCGCCGCACCTACGTGCATGCCGATTGCAGCCTTGTCGCCCGACCCCAGCGACGCCATGGTCACCACGATACCGAGTACCGCCGCCACGATACCGAAGCCAGGCATACCGTCGGCGATACCGGTAATGGCATGGGATGGATGCTCGAGCTCTTCTTTCATGCTCAGCAGTTCCATGTCGAACAAGCCTTCCAGCTCGTGAGGAGCCATGTTGCCGGACGACATGATGCGCAGGTAGTCGCAGATGTACGCGGTCATGCGCTCATCTTTCAGCACACCAGGGTATTTGGCGAAGATCGGGCTGGAGGCGGCGTCTTCGATATCCCCTTCAATCGCCATCATGCCTTCACGGCGGCTCTTGTTGAGGATTTCGTACACCAGCCCCAGCACCTCAAGGTAATAGGCGTGTGTGAAGCGCGAACCGAACATCTTCAGCGACTTCTTGAACACGTGCATGGTCATGTAGCCAGGGTTGGCCTGGAGGAACGCGCCCAGTGCAGCACCGCCGATGATCAAGACCTCGTAGGGCTGGAATAGCGCCATGATCTTGCCATGGGACAGCACATATCCGCCGAGGACACTCGCGATAACGACAATGATGCCGATAATTTTAGCCATAGGAAAAAATACTTTACTGAGTCGGGTTCAGGGACAGTCCGGAAGTTCTTGAATCTCTTCTTCTCCTTATCGGCCTAACTGGGCCAGACTATAGCCGGTTCTTTTGAAAAACCCATTTATCCGCCTCCATAAAAGGAGGAAAATGGCCTCAGCGTCCCGTACGCTGGCGGTTTCCCAGCTCAGATAATCAGCCGCACAGGCCATCGAATGTCGACAGCACACGCAGCACATCAT
Source organism: Pseudomonas sp. Pme6b (assembly GCF_058129925.1). Lineage (NCBI taxonomy): Bacteria > Pseudomonadati > Pseudomonadota > Gammaproteobacteria > Pseudomonadales > Pseudomonadaceae > Pseudomonas > Pseudomonas sp. Pme6b. Next base: position 661,695 of record NZ_CM176704.1, on the reverse strand, counting down.
CTCGTTCCGAAAACGCTGGATGCCTGGGTCAAGCTGCTTGACGGCATCGCGTTACCGGTCCCTGCCGTCAATCATGGGCACGTTCGCGCAGCATTGAACGACAGTCGCCGCTCACTGCGTGAAATCGCTGAAATGATGCAGGAAAGCCCCGCACTGGTATTGAGTGTGATGCGCGAGGCCAACCATCACACCCACGGTTTGACCGAGCAGGCCGAGAGCCTCGAGATTGCGATCAACCGTCTGGGGCTGGCGCGTACTGAAATCCTTCTGGGCCGCTTGCCAGCCAAGCCGCCCGAGGAAATTCCCGCGGTCTATCGCCAATTGATTCTGGTCAGCCAGCACGCCACACAACAGGCCAACGGGTTGTTTGCCAGTCGCCTTGCACGACTCTGGCAAGACATCCATATGGGCAGCCTGCTTTTCCTCTCCCCCCTTTGGCCGATGGCGCTGGCCTATCCGAAGCTGCTCGAAGAGCTGGAGTTGCGGGTTATCCACAAGGGCCATTCCAGCCTTGCAGTGGAAAAAGAGCTGTTCGGCGTCAATCTGCTGGAGCTGTGCCTGGCACTCGCCGAATTCTGGCGCCTGCCGATCTGGGTCACGCGCGGTTATAAGTTGCTGATCAACGAGCGACGCGATCTGGCCAAGGTGCTGCGCATCGCCCGCGAAGAACACAGCCCGCTGCAACAGCAACAACTCATGGACGCCGACCCCAACCTGCGGCGCTGGCTGAACCAGCCAGCCAATACTGTTTTGCTGGGTAACGGCCTGGCGCTGGCGGCGCAACATGCCTGGAACAGCCCGCATTGCCTGCGCTGGGAACGGCTGACCAGCCTTTACCTGCAACAGTCGATCAGCGAAGTGCAGCAGCAGGCGCATCAAAACGCTGCCAGCAGCGCGCGTATTCATGCGGAAAAAGACCTCTGGCACCCGGCCGAATCGCTGATCTGGCCTTGGGATGCGCGCCGTGTAAGGCGCGACAACGAACCAGCGCCACCGCCATCGGCCGACGCCCTGCAGCTATGGCGCAAGCACTGCGCCGAGCTGCTGCAGGACCCCAGCCCGTTCATCAACGCCATGCACTTGACCACCTCGGCCCGCGACGCGTTCATGTCGTGCGGTATGGAGCGGGTCATGCTGCTGATGCTGGACAAGACCTCGACCGTACTGCGCGTCAATCAGATGGCCGGACTGCCGGCCGAAACCGCCTCCTTGCAGCTGTTCATCAAGGAAAGCACCGTGTTGCAACGCTTGCTGACCCAGCCGACGCAGTTGCGCATGACCCCCGCGAACAACGCGCAGTTTGCCGTCCTGCTGCCCGCGCCACTGAAAACCCTGTTCAGTGGCCAGCACTGGCTTATTCGCTCGCTGAGCAACAACGGTAAAGTCATGCTGCTGGTGGTCGCCGACCAGGGTGGTGGGGCCTTGTCGGAAATTTCCGTCCAGGCATTCGGAAAAACCGCGCAATGTATTGAAAGGGCACTTGGCATCTTTAGTCATCGCAAAGCGTGAGGCCTGGCGTACAATTCGCCTCTTTCCTTTCATCGGAGGCTGCAAATGTCCGCATTCACTGGCTTGTCGCTGGTCATCGAACCCAACGATCTGCTTGAGCGTCTAGACGCCCCGGAACTGATCCTCGTGGATCTGACCAGCAGCGCTCGCTACGAAGCCGGGCACATTCGCGGCGCACGCTTTGTCGATCCGAAACGTACGCAACTGGGCAAGCCTCCTGCGCCTGGCCTACTGCCCGACACTGCCGATCTGCAGCAGCTGTTCGGCGAGCTGGGCCACAACCCTGATGCAGTCTATGTCGTCTACGATGACGAAGGCGGTGGCTGGGCCGGGCGTTTTATCTGGCTGCTGGATGTCATCGGCCATCACCGTTATCACTATCTGGATGGCGGCGTGCTGGCCTGGGAAGCGCAATCGCTGCCGTTGAGCACAGAGGTTGCGCCCGTTGCAGGCGGCCCGGTCACGCTGACGCTGCACGACGAACCTACCGCCACACGCGAATACCTGCAAAGCCGTCTGGGTGCCGCCGACCTGGCAATCTGGGACGCTCGCGGCCCTACCGAGTATTCGGGCGAAAAAGTAGTCGCGGCCAAGGGCGGACACATACCCGGCGCAGTCAATTTCGAATGGACTGCGGGCATGGACAAGGCACGCAACCTGCGTATTCGTCAGGACATGCCAGAGATTCTTCGCGACCTGGGCATAACGCCCGACAAGGAAGTGATCACCCATTGCCAGACTCACCACCGCTCGGGCTTCACCTATCTGGTGGCGAAAGCGCTGGGCTACCCAAGGGTCAAGGCCTATGCCGGCTCGTGGGGTGAATGGGGCAATCACCCGGAGACACCGGTAGAACTTCCGGAAGTGGCCGCCGCGCCCGCCCAGGCAGTCGAGGTTGCGCAACCCGTCGCGCCTGCGCAGCCAGCACCAGCCGAAACCGTCGAACCTGTCCGCTCTAGCGAACCGCGACAGGCCTCGCAGAAATATTCAGGACACTCATCCTCAGGACCTTCAATGAAAGACCGCTTGTTCATCATCAGCCAGTACCTGCTGCCGCACCACCTGCTGTCCCGACTGGCAGGCTGCGTTGCCGAATGCCGCGTACGCTGGTTCAAAAACGCTTTCACCGCGTGGTTTGCCCGCCGTTATCAAGTGGACATGTCGCAGGCCCTGGTCGAAGACCTGACGTCCTACGAGCACTTCAATGCGTTCTTCACCCGCGCATTGAAAGCCGACGCCCGCCCGCTCGATACCACGCCGAGCGCGATTCTTTCGCCAGCCGACGGCGCCATCAGCCAGTTGGGCCCTATCGACCACGGCCGGATCTTCCAGGCCAAGGGCCACAGCTTCAGCGTACTGGAACTGCTCGGCGGTGATCCCAAGCTGTCAGCGCCCTTCATGGGCGGCGAGTTCGCAACCGTCTACCTGTCGCCAAAGGACTATCACCGCGTCCACATGCCACTGGCTGGCACGCTGCGTGAAATGGTCTACGTGCCGGGCCGCATCTTCTCGGTCAACCAGACCACGGCTGAAAACGTACCCGAGCTGTTCGCCCGTAACGAGCGAGTGGTCTGCCTGTTCGACACCGAGCGCGGACCAATGGCAGTGGTGCTGGTCGGCGCGATGATCGTGGCGTCGGTCGAGACGGTATGGGCCGGGCTGGTCACGCCGCCCAAGCGTGAATTGAAGACGTTCAGCTACGACGAAGCAGCGCGTGCGCCAATCCATCTGGAAAAAGGTGCCGAGATGGGCCGCTTCAAACTGGGCTCCACGGCCATTGTGCTGTTCGGGCCAAATCAGGTGAAATGGGCCGAGCAACTGACCGCGGGCTCCAAGGTACAGATGGGCCAGGCATTGGCAGTTCCGACACAGGCATGATCGTGACTTGAAGTCACAGTGCCCGGCATGGGCGCCCCATTAACAGGGGCGCTCATGCAGTTTAAAACCGGACAGTAATGGCTCCAGGCCATACTTACTGCGTAGTGATGCCGATACTGGTAAAGTCGCCCGATCGGTGCTGTAGGATACTTCGCACTTTCATGGGCGTATGCTCGACATGTCCCCGCTCCGCGATGACGTCAGCCACCCATCTAAAGCCTCCGTCCGGGCCAATGAGTTGTTGGAGTTCGCCTGTCACATGAGTAATTTTAGCCTCCCTCTGCTATTGCGTGCCCCTACGCCGACGCAGTCGAGCCTGACATTCAGTGAAGCCAACCCCCGCGACCTCAAACGCTGGATTTCCAGATTGCCCAAGGCGAACCTCGGAGAAATGGCGCGCCAGCTCTATCAAGGGCTGACCGAGCTCAACCAGTTGATCACCCCGAGCGAGAACCGCCTGCAATTGCTTGAATTGCTGCGGCCCGAGGTGTACTTCGTCTGCAAGCACCTTGAACGTCACTTTCTCAATCAGGCCATTGTGCTGGACGAGCGACCACGCAAGGTGGCCAACCTCTGCCAGGCGCTGCAAAACCATCTCGCAACCGGTTACAAGCAGATCATTCAGCAGGTCGCCCCGCGCTACACCCGAGACCAGGCCGGGCTGTTCAGCACTGCGCTGCAACGCGCACTGCATGGTCTCAACGGGCCACTGATACGCGCCAACCAGCTTTACTGTCCCGTTCAGGATGGCCTGTGGCTCGAGCTGCATCAGATCTACCAGATTGCCCGTCAGTACCAGTTGCACAACACGCCGGTCGAAGAGCCCCTGGCCCATCACAGCAAAGTGCTGAGCGTGGAGCAAACCTACGTGATCGCGCTGCTGATGGGTTGCTCACGCTGCAACCAGATGCGTCAGTTGAACATCGGCAAACTGGCCGATGCGCTGGAGGCCTGGAGCCCTCTGGTAAAGCTGCAATTGCCGGTCACTGAAAGCAGCCTCTTCGCTCTGGACCCGACGGTCGACAAACCACCGCTGTATCGCACCCTGTTCAGCGACGAACAATCTCCTCGGCTGCTGGGTATCAACACCTACGCGCTGGCTGAAGCGATCAATCAGTACCTGGCCCTGCCGGATGACCAGCGCACCCCTTCGCCGTTGCTTATTCCAACCGGTATCAACACCGACCTGCTGCAACATCTGGCGGTCGCCTGGGGTGATGTGGCCGAACGCACCTTTCAGCGCACGGCAGGCCAGGGCACCCTGAAGCTGTGCATAGGCATGAGCGCCCTGCATTTTTATGTAGCCGGTCAGAAGTCGTTCAGCGAACTCCTGCAACTCAACAGCGCAGGCAGTGCTGCGAGTTTTTCGCTGAAGATCGCCAATGATGACGAAGACGACCCTTGGGCTTCAGCCTTCGATACACAGCGCGGCAAGACCTCATCGCACCTGCTGCCCTATGAAGAAATCGAATACCCGAAGAACGATGGCGATAACGACTCGCTTTCCAACGGTCAGCACACGTTTCCGACCTTCGACCTGAATATCGTCAACCACAGCCCGGGCGGTTACTGCCTGGCGTGGCAGAGGGAAGTGCCTCAGCAATTACAGGCTGGCGAACTGGTGGGTATTCAGGACGACTCCGGCCAGGGCTGGAGCATTGCCATCGTGCGCTGGATCCGCCAGGTACGCAGCGGCGGTACACAGATGGGGATCGAACTGATCGCCCCGTTTGCCCAACCGTGCGGCATGCAGCTGATTCGCGAACAGCAGAATAGCCAGTACCTGCGAACCCTGATGCTGCCGGAAGTACGCGCCATGGAAAAACCGCCCACCGTGCTCGCACCGCGTCTGCCTTTTCAGGAGGGCAACAAGGTGATGATCAACGTCGCCGGTGAAGAACGCCGCGCGTCACTGAGCAACCGGCAGGTCAGCAGCGCCAGTTACAATCAGTTCGAGTATCAGATGTACGACGCCCCGAAAGCGACCGAAACCGAAAAGGCCAGGCCGGATCAGGAATTCGATTCCTTGTGGGGCACGCTGTAGCGATCACTGCGACAGCCGTCGCGATTGGCCCCTCGCCATCAGGGGCAAACCACCACGGCCTGAGCGTCAGCGCTTTCCTTCGCGGTCGCGAAAACCCAACAGATATAGCACGCCATCGAGTCCCAGCGTCGAGATCGCCTGCTTTGCTGATTGCTTGACCAGCGGCTTGGCGCGAAATGCGACACCCAGCCCGGCAATCGCCAGCATCGGCAAGTCATTGGCACCGTCGCCGACCGCGATGGTCTGCTCCAGACTCAAGCCTTCCTTATGCGCCAGCTCGCGCAACAGGTCTGCCTTGCGCTGCGCATTGACGATCGGCTCTACAGCGACGCCGGTTACCTTGCCATCGACCACTTCCAGCTCGTTGGCGTACACATAATCGATGCCCAGCTTTGCTTGCAGCTGCCTGGCGAAGTAGGTGAAGCCACCCGAAAGAATAGCGGTCTTGTAACCCAGACGCTTGAGCTCGGAGAACAGCGTTTCGGCGCCTTCGGTCAAGCGCAGAGAAGCGCCGATTTCATCCAGCACACTGACATCCAGCCCCTTGAGCAGAGCCAGACGCTCCTTGAAGCTTTCGCTGAAATCCAGTTCGCCGCGCATCGCACGCTCGGTAATCTCGGAAACCTGCTCGCCCACACCGGCAGCCTTGGCCAACTCGTCGATCACTTCGGCCTCGATGAGGGTCGAATCCATGTCGAACACAGCCAGACGCCGGTTGCGGCGAAACAGCGAATCCTGCTGGAACGCGATATCTACGTTGAGATCCTGGGCAACTGCGAGGAACTCCGCCTGCATGGCTTTCGGGTCGGCTGGCTCGCCGCGCACGGTGAACTCGATGCAACCCTTGCCCTTGTCGGCCGGCGTGTCGAGCGGCATACGCCCGGACAGACGATCGATCTGATCGATATTCAGCCCGTATTTAGCCGTAATGGCGCTGACGCACTGCAATTGCTCGGCCGTAACCTTGCGGGTCAGCAGTGTGACGATATGACGGGCCTTGCCCTGACCTTCAACCCAGTGCTGATAATCCGCTTCGGACACCGCCGTGAAACGGACCTGCTGATCGAGTTTGTAGGCGGTGAACAGGATGTCCTTGAGCACGGAAGAACCCTGCACGGTATCCGGAATTTCAACCAGGATGCCGAACGACAGGGTGTCGTGGATAACCGCCTGACCAATATCGAGAATGTTCACGCCACCCTGGGCGAGGACGCCGGTGATGGCAGCAGTGAGACCTGGACGGTCGACACCTGTGATGTTAATCAGGACGATTTCGCGCAAGGCGCACCCCCATAGTGGAAAAAAACCGCATTCTAACCACATTCAGTGACCACCGGGCACAGGCAGCGCTTTGCCGCTACTGGGTCGCTCGTTATACTGCGCGACAACTTCACCGAAAGAGCCGTGCTCTGTGAACCGGCCCACGCCCGTTAAAACCGATAATTTCTTCCTGCTCATCTTTCGTGCCCTGCGTCATCGCCGTGTACCGATCGCTTTGCGCATTGCCAGCCATAACGTGATCCTGATCGCTTTGGCGCTGGTGATCTACGCCGGTGTCATGGGTCTGCAATTCAAGCAGGCCATGCATGAACAGGCGGATGCGCTGGGGCAGGCCCTGACGACCCAGACCGCCACCTCGGCCACCGAGCTGTTGGTGTCCAACGACATCCTCAGTCTCAACGTGCTGCTGGGCAATCTGGTCAAGAACCCGCTGGTAGCGCATGCCGCTATCTACAGTGTGGATAACCGCATTCTTGCGGAAGCTGGCCAGCGCCCGAAAAACGGGCTTCTGGGTGAGGCTCAGGGCCTGTATGAAATCAAGATCACGTTTCAGGACGTGATGGCGGGTCATCTGCGCATCAGCCTCGACATGTCACAGTTCCAGCAGCCGATGACCATCAGCCTGCAGAGCATGGGCATTCTGGCGGGCATTCTGCTGGCCCTGGCGCTGGCCCTGAGCCTGCGCCTCGGTCGCCATATCTCCACGCCATTGATGCAGATGCGCATCTGGCTGCGCGACATCGACCCATACACCCCGGCTACCGACCGCCAGGATGAAATAGGCGATCTGGCCCGGCAACTGCGCACCTCGTTCGCACCACCGGTTCCAGAGCCGGAGCCGCTGCCCGAACCCGAGTATGACGGCGACGAGGACGACGGTGACGATCCGTACCTGGAGCCAGAAGAGCGACCTGCACCACCGGTCTCGGCACGCAGCAGCGAACCGAAGCCGCGCCTGCCGGCACCGCCAGTCCAGCGTCGCATTGTTGCCGAAGAAGATGAAGACGACGACGAAGATCCGTTTGCGGACCTGCGTGACAATTCGAATACCGCACCAGTTGCACGCCCTGTGGCTGCGCCGGTAGCGCCCGTCGAGCCGCACAACAGCGCCGTGCTGGCCGTACAATTGGGCGCGCAGGACCAATTGCGCCGCCTGCCGCGCGCACGACTGACCGAATTGCTGCAACGTTATCGCGACTGCCTCGATCAGGCCGCCTCGCTGTATGAAAGCGAGCTGCATACCCTGAACGATGGCAGCACCCTGATGCTGTTTCACAGCCACGAAAGCGGTGATGACTACCTCACCAACGCAATCTGCTGCGGCGAGCTATTGCGTGCCCTGAGCCATGCCTTGCAGATCGAGGTGGCCGACAGCGGCATCACCTTGCAACTGCAACTGGGCCTGACGCTGGGTGAGGGCCTGAGCGGTCTGAGCCAGATCGACCTGCTGCTGACTGAAACGGCGCAGGATGCGTTGGCGCTGTCTCAGCACAGCCGCAACCTGCTGCTGGTTGAACGCCGTATCAACGACGACCCGTTGATACGCCAGCGCGCCCGTATCCGTCCTATCGCCAGCCCTGAAGGCGCATGCTGTGTGGAACGCCTGATGGAGCCCTACCCTTCGATGCTCGAACGCCAGCTGGCGCGCATGCACGAATCCAACAAGGCCTGACCACCGCCTCTCGTTCACATGCGTAAGCACAGGACGAGAGGCGCCCGACCTTGACTGTGGCAGCGCGGCGCAGATCTGTGACGCAGAGCGTCACCCAAGGCATTCCCACGCTGGAGCGTGCGGAACGATAGGTGTCTACAAGATCACCATCGTGCCCATGCTCCGCGTGGGCATGCCGTTCTGAACGCTCCGCGTCCGATCCTGACGGTGCAGCGCGGCACAGATCTGTGACGCAGAGCGTCACTCAAGGCATTCCCACGCTGGAGCGTGCGGAACGATAGGTGCCCGCAAGATCACCATCGTGCCCATGCTCCGCGTGGGCATGCCGTTCTGGACGCTCCGCGTCCGATCCTGACCTCACTGGAGCATTTGGAACGATAGGCGTCCGCAAGATCACCATCGTGCCCATGCTCCGCGTGGGCATGCCGTTCTGGACGCTCTGCGTCCTCCTGACTGCGTTGTGCGTCAGGAACGTCGAGGTGTGAGAAGCGAAGATTCGCGTCCAACAAAAAGCCCGCATCGCTGCGGGCTTTTTTGTTGGGCCAACCCTAGAAGCGGAACACTTCAAGATCGGTACGTATGGGCGAGGCCATTGGAATTCTTGGTTTGTCAGGCTCTTTGGCCTTGGCGACCGGGGGCTTTTTCGGTTCTTCGATCGGCTGCCAGGAAATCGGCTTGATCGCCGTACTGACCTGATCGGCCAGGCGTTGCAACAGCATGCCCTGGGCCTTGACCTGGTCGGCGGAGCTGCCGGCATGGACCTGTTCAAGGTGCACCAGTCGGCTGTCACGAACATGACCTTTACGGTCCAGAAGACGCCATTGCGCATCCAGAACGGCAGGCTGTTTGGCACCGGAGTCCAGACGGGTGATCGACAGTACGACCTGAACGTCCGGTGTGAAGTTGGCAACCGCAGGCGCCATGACGACACGCTGGCTGTCCAGCTTCCAGGCCAGCTGACGCAAGAGCAACTGGTCGATATCCGAAGACAGATTGCCCGCCCAGCGCCCGTCTGGCGATGCGGTCAAAGTGCCGTCAGGCTGGCGTTGCAGCAGGGTTTCGCGTTGCAGATAGTCGGCCACCGAAACAGGACCCAGCAATACTGCCAGACCACTACTCTGTTTCGGCTGACCAGGCTCACCGCTATCGAGCTGATAAAGCGCGGTCGGCTGGCGCACACTGCAACCAGCCAGACCCAAAACGCCAGTCATCAGCAAGATCAGGGGAAGGCGTAGAAAATTCATCATCCCATCCAGGTGGCCGCCCCGAGGCAGGCCACAGTATAAGTACTTTCAAGACCCATGCAGGCACTGAGCCACGCATGCACCCCAAGACCCCATATCATCCGTGAATATGCATCATGACTCCAGCGATTATGCATCGTACTTCATGGCAAAACGAAGAACGCTGGTGCCAGATCAATGTTTTTAGCTATTTTCCACCAATAACGCGTCTACGCGCTGGAAGCCTCTTGGCAATTTATTGCCACGTCGGCCCCGCTCCCCCTTGTAATGTTCAAGGTCTTCAGGTTTAAGCGACAGCGTTCGCTTGCCTGCCTGGAGTACCAGCGTCGCGCCCTGCGCAATCACCGCCAGATCGGTCACATATTCTTCTCGGCTGGCTACCCGCTCACCCGGAATACCGATGATCTTGTTGCCTTTGCCTTTGCCTTTGCCCAACTGCGGCAAATCGCTGATCTTGAACACCAGCAGGCGGCCTTCGGTGGTCACCGCTGCCAGCCAGTTCTGTTCACGGTCGGGCACCGGCCGAGGCAAGATGACTTTTGCCCCGTTCGGCAAGCTCAGCAACGCCTTGCCCGCCTTGTTCTTGGCCTGCAGGTCTTCGCCTTTGACGACAAACCCATAACCGGCATCCGAAGCGATCACATACAGCGCGTCATCTTCGGGCATCAATACGCACTCGAACGTCGCACCCGGTGGCGGTTGCAGTTTACCGGTCAACGGCTCGCCCTGGCCTCGTGCAGATGGCAGGGTGTGTGCTGCCACCGAATAGCTGCGCCCGGTCGAGTCGATGAACACGGCGAACTGATTTGAGCGGCCGATGGACGACGTCTTGAAACCATCCCCTGCTTTGTAGGAAAGCCCGGTGGCATCAATATCGTGGCCTTTGGCGCAACGCACCCAGCCTTTTTCCGAAAGCACGACAGTTACCGGCTCGGTGGGCATCAATTCGTTTTCAGACAGCGCCTTGGCTTCGGCACGGGCAACAATCGGCGAACGACGATTATCGCCATAGGTTTCAGCGTCGGCGATCAGTTCGGCACGGACCAGCTTGCGCAGTTTGGACTCACTGCCCAGCAGCGCCAGAAGCTTGGCCTGCTCTTTGCGCAGGGCCTCCTGCTCGCTGCGCAGCTTCATCTCTTCCAGACGCGCCAACTGACGCAGACGGGTATCGAGGATGTAGTCCGCCTGGATTTCCGACAGGCCAAAGCGTGCAATCAGTTCCGCCTTGGGATGTTCGGCGGTGCGGATGATGTGGATCACTTCATCCAGGTTCAGGTAAGCCGTGAGCAGACCGTCCAACAGGTGCAGACGATGCTCGACCTTGTCCAGACGAAACTGCAGACGACGACGCACAGTACCGATGCGGAACGTCAGCCATTCGCCGAGCAGTGTCTTGAGATTCTTGAGCTGCGGCTTGCCGTCCAGACCAATGATGTTGATGTTCACCCGATAGCTGGATTCCAGCTCGGTGGTCGCGAACAAATGCTGCATCAGCTCGTCCAGTTCAACCCGGTTGGAGCGCGGAATGATCACGATACGACAAGGATTTTCGTGGTCAGACTCGTCACGCAGGTCGGCAACCATCGGCAGCTTCTTGGCCTGCATCTGCGCGGCGATCTGCTCCAGCACCTTGGCGCCGGAAACCTGATGCGGCAGTGAAGTAACGACAATGTCGCCATCTTCAATGCGGTACACGGCCCGCATGCGCACCGAACCGCGCCCGGTCTCGTAGATTTTCAGCAGGTCGGCACGCGGCGTGATGATTTCCGCTTCGGTCGGATAGTCCGGCCCCAGAATGTGCTCGCACAGTTCCGGAACCGTGGCCTTGGGGTCGTCCAGCAGATGAACGCAGGCGCTGGCGACTTCGCGCAGATTGTGCGGCGGCACGTCGGTGGCCATACCGACGGCAATGCCGGTGGTGCCATTGAGCAGAATGTTCGGCAAACGCGCCGGCAGCACGGCCGGTTCCTCCAGTGTGCCGTCAAAGTTCGGCACCCAGTCAGCCGTGCCCTGGCCCAGTTCACTGAGCAGGACTTCGGAATAGCGCGACAGACGCGCCTCGGTGTAACGCATGGCCGCGAAGGATTTGGGATCATCCGGCGCACCCCAGTTACCCTGCCCGTCTACCAGCGTGTAGCGGTAGCTGAACGGCTGGGCCATCAGCACCATCGCTTCGTAGCAGGCCGAGTCGCCGTGTGGGTGGAATTTACCGAGTACGTCGCCGACGGTACGCGCCGATTTCTTGTGCTTGGCGTCAGCCCCCAGGCCCAGTTCGCTCATCGCGTAGATGATGCGCCGCTGAACAGGCTTCAGGCCGTCCCCGATATGCGGCAAGGCACGGTCCATGATCACGTACATGGAGTAGTTGAGGTAGGCCTGTTCGGTGAAGTCAGCCAGTGATCGGCGTTCTACACCATCCAGGCTGAGGTCAAGGGAGTCGCTCATGCGGGCCTCATTATTTCGTTGACTGGCGCAGCAGCAAGTTGCCGCCACGCTGTGTGAATTCAAGTTGTTTCATGGCGCTCATGCCCAGCAGCACCTGCTCACCGTCCAGACCGGGTGCCACCAGAGCACGCACATTGGTCAGGACTATATCGCCCAGTTGCAAGCAGTCGAGCGTGGTCCGAAAACCCTGACTGTTGCCATTGGCCGTGCTGAGCGTGACCGCAAAGCCGCGTTTCAGGCCCAGGCTGTCAGCCATATCACCGGGTACGGCCACGTCGGTCGCCCCGGTGTCGATCATGAACTCTACCGTCCGGCCGTTGATCTGGCCGGTACTGACAAAGTGCCCCTGACGATTACCCGCCAGTTGCACTTCGATGTATCCGTCACCGTGTTGCGAAGCAACCACCGTATTAGGGTTCTGCTGCTTGTCTTCCCAACTGCCGAAAAAGCGCGTCGCCAGAAACAGGCCAGCAGCCCAGGCCACGATCATTAATATCTTGCCAGCGCGCTTGCCGGGTTGCGGTTGATTCGCGGGCTGGCTCACTGACCGGCGCTCCAGCCCGCTTCAGGCGCAGCGAACCGCCAGACAATCGGGCGTTTTTCACCATCGGCGCGCGCACCGAAGTTATTGTCGATGCCGATCCACGCGCCCTTCTCGTCCACGACCAGCGCCTCGGTCAGGCCGTAGGGCTGATCATAGCGACGCGAAGGCACCATCGCTTCCTTGGCGAACGACCAGCAACGTTCGATCTGCCCGGTCTCAAGCCCACGCCGACAGATGCGATAGGCCGCACGTTCGAGCGTGAACAGCTTGCCGTTGTAGAGCGACAGATCGGAAAAGTCCGTAGACACGGTCTTGTGCCCCTGTTCTGCGGGCAGCAGGTCTTTACCATCTTCGGACAGCAGCACGCAGCTTTGCCCGCAGCTCCATTGTTCCTTGTCGCGCTGCACAACCAGCAGCCCGCGCTTCTCGCGCTCGGCGGCCAGCCAGATGCGGTCGCCAGAGGCGTTCACGGCAATCCCTTCGAAAATCGCATTGAAGTGTTGCAACATGCCCTGGCCGCGCGCCTGTTCTATCAGTACCTGCGGCAAGTCCAGCCAGAACGGTGCACCACTGACCGGAACCTTGAGCACCGTGCCATAGGCCTCGCTGACCAGATAACGGTTACCGGCTGCATCACAACTCACGCCTTCGAAATCCAGATCACCACCACGCACCAACGCGGAAAGGCCTGCCAGCGAACGCAGCTTGAGCGGCAGATAGCTGTGCGGCGCAGGTGCGTCAATGCGGTGTGCTTCTGCCTTCCAGGTATTTTGCGACACATCAAGGCTGTACAGCACATTGTCGTCACGGTCGGAAACGGTCCACAGCTGGCCATTGCACATGGCCAGACCCGACAGATTGCCGCCGACCATGTCGTCTACCGGGTGCTCGGATTGCAGTTTCAGGACCTCAAGCGGCGCGGCGAAAACCGGCGCGGCAACCAGGGTCAGGGCGGCGAGCCAGGCTCGTATCAAGTCAGGACCTCGGCGAGGTTGCCCTTCGATTCAAGCCAGGACTTGCGATCACCTGCACGTTTCTTCGCCAGCAACATGTCCATCATTTCCGACGTAGCAGCGAAATCATCCAGCGTGAGCTGCACCAGACGCCGTGTGTTCGGGTCCATGGTGGTTTCGCGCAATTGCGGCGGGTTCATTTCACCCAGGCCCTTGAATCGGGTGACCTGTGGTTTGCCCCGTTTCTTTTCAGCCACCAGACGGTCAAGGATTCCGTCGCGCTCGCTTTCGTCCAGCGCGTAGTAGATTTCCTTGCCAAGGTCGATCCGGTACAGCGGCGGCATGGCCACATACACATGCCCGGCGTCGACCAGCGGGCGGAAGTGCTGGACGAACAACGCACACAGCAAGGTGGCGATGTGCAAACCATCCGAGTCGGCGTCGGCGAGAATACAGATTTTGCCGTAACGCAACTGGCTGATGTCCGCCGCGCCCGGATCAACCCCGATGGCAACCGCGATGTTGTGCACTTCCTGGCTGGCGAGCACTTCGCCGCCGTCCACTTCCCAGGTATTCAGAATCTTGCCGCGCAGGGGCAGGATGGCCTGGAATTCCTTGTCCCGCGCCTGCTTGGCCGAACCACCGGCGGAATCACCTTCGACCAGAAACAGCTCGGAGCGCGCCGGATCCTGTCCGGCACAGTCAGCCAGCTTGCCCGGCAACGCGGGGCCTTGGGTAATGCGCTTGCGTTCAACCTTCTTGCTGGCCTTGAGGCGGCGACCGGCGTTGTTGATCGCCAGGTCAGCCAGTTGCAGGCCCAGCTCCGAGTGGGTATTGAGCCACAGACTGAACGCGTCCTTGACCACGCCGGAAACGAACGCCGCCGCCTCACGGGACGACAGACGTTCCTTGGTCTGCCCGGAGAACTGCGGCTCCTGCATTTTCATCGACAGGACGAAGGCAATTCGCTCCCAGACATCTTCAGGTGCCAGCTTGACGCCACGCGGCAACAGGTTGCGGAACTCGCAGAACTCGCGCATCGCATCCAGCAATCCCTGGCGCAAGCCGTTCACATGGGTGCCACCCTGCGCCGTAGGGATCAGGTTGACGTAGCTTTCCTGAACGCTGTCGCCACCTTCGGGCAGCCAGAGCAGCGCCCAGTCGACCGCTTCCTTGTTACCGGCGAAGCTGCCGCAGAACGGTTCGTCCGGCAGTCGCAGGAAGTCGCTGACCGAATCCTGTAGATACGAGCGCAAGCCGTCTTCGTAATGCCACTCGACTTTTTCGTTAGTGGACTTGTCTTCAAAGCTGACCAGCAGGCCCGGGCACAGAACCGCCTTGGCCTTGAGTACGTGCTTGAGACGACTGACGGAGAACTTCGGGGTATCGAAATACTTCGGATCGGGCGCGAAATAGACGCTGGTCCCGGTGTTGCGCTTGCCGACAGTGCCGATAACCGCCAGCTCTGTGGCCTTGTAGCCGTCGGCGAAGGTCATTTCATATTCGTTGCCATCGCGCTTGACCCGCACCCGAACCTGAGTGGAAAGCGCGTTGACCACGGAAATCCCTACGCCGTGCAGGCCGCCGGAGAACTGGTAGTTCTTGTTGGAGAACTTGCCACCCGCATGCAGCTTGGTGAGGATCAGCTCGACGCCGGACACACCTTCTTCCGGGTGAATGTCCACCGGCATGCCGCGGCCGTCGTCGGACACCTCAAGCGAGTTGTCGGCATGAAGGATGACCTGTACCGAGCGCGCGTGACCAGCCAGAGCTTCGTCGACACTGTTGTCGATGACTTCCTGAGCCAGGTGGTTGGGCCGCGAGGTGTCGGTGTACATGCCCGGACGTTTGCGAACCGGATCGAGGCCCGAGAGGACTTCGATGGCGTCTGCGTTATAAGAGCTAGCGCTGGGATTGGCCATGGGTTCTCGTTATCAATCTTTCATGGAATTTCGGGGGTTCAATGTTCTTGCATTCAGTAGGCCGGGCATCGATCGCCTATAGCGCCGACAGGTCGATCTTCTGCAACAGATCGGGGGCAAACCCGGCAAAGCTCAACAACGCTGGCATTTGCTCGGCAAAACCCTGAAAACTGTGGTCGCCGCCCGCCTGAATGCGCAAGGCACAGGCCCGGTAAAACTTCTCGGCGCGACGATAATCAAGGGTCTCGTCACCGGTCTGCAACCACACCTGAAACTGCTGCGGGTCCTGGGGAGCAGGAACCTCCAGCTCGGCCAGTGCCTGAATATGGTCTTCGGTCAACTGCCACTGCTCGCCGGTGTACAGGTTCTGCTGCACGCCGAGAAACCCGTCAAACAGCTGATGCGGGTTGACTGCCGGGTTGATCAGCACCGCCTTGAGGCCATGCTGCTGCGCCAAATGAGTCGCATAGTAGCCGCCGAGCGAGCTGCCGACCAGTAATGGCCGTCCCAGCTCCTTTATAGCGGTTTCAAGCTGCCCCATAGCCTGACGCGGATGGTGATGCAGTTCAGGGACTTGCAGACGATCAGCCAGACCCAATGACTTCATCAGCGCGGCCAACTGACAGGCCTTTCTCGACAGGGCCGAGCTGTTCAAGCCATGGATGTATAGCAGTGAAGGTGTGTCGCTCGTCACGCTGTCGCTCCCGAGTGCAAGGCAAAGCCGTGTAGTTTACAGGGACTTACGCTACAACACCTCACTGGAAACGTGTCCGCCCGCTCATTCAGTAGCCGGTGCCGCCGTAATCGACTTCGAACTCCATGCCGACCACTCGGGAAACAGCGGTTTCCAGCCGTCCGTCGTCATGCAGTCGCAGCCAGCGATAGCCCGGTGCCGTGGTGTCCACCTTGAAATCGGCACTGCCCGGCGCGAACTGAATGCAGGTCGAGGGCGACGCCAGCAGGCGCACGCCGTTACGCATCTGGTCGAACTCCTGATGTACATGCCCCCACAATACGGCCCGAACCTGCGGGAATCGATCCAGCACCGCAAACAACGCGTCAGCATTGCGCAGACCGATGGGTGCCATCCATTCACAGCCGATGGCCACCGGGTGGTGATGCAGGCAAACCAGATGATGCCGGTCAGGCGCTTCGCTCAGGGACTGCTCCAGCAACTGCAATTGCCCAGCGGCCAGAAAACCTGGCACCGAACCGGGCACTGCCGAATCCAGCAGTGTCACCCGCCACCGGCCGATGTTGATGATCGGCTCAAGCAGCCCTTCAGCCTGTGCGACATGCTCCATCTGCGGCAATTCATCATGATTACCGGCAAACCAGCGCGCGGGCGCGGCGATCTGCGTACTTATCCGGCGAAACGCTTCGTAAGACTCGACACTGCCATCCTGGGAGATATCCCCGCTTGCAACCACAAGATCAACCTGCGGCTGCTCGGCGAGGACCAGATCAACGACTTTTTCCAGACTGTCGCGGGTACTCATACCCAACAACGCCCCGTCCGCCTCGGCGAACAGGTGGCTGTCGGATATCTGTACCAGCAAAACTGACGATGAAGGGGCTGCGCTTGGCAAGACCGTCTCCCAGAGAGGATTCAGCGCGATTATGTGACGTGGCAGCGGGCGGGTAAACCGGGAATGTGAGCGCAGACGAGCATTTGGTCACATTTGCTGATTTGCTCGGTGCTTGAGCACAATTAAAGCAATAAGTCCGGCAGACACCATGCCCGCCAGTCCCGCACCCAAGAGATAGCTCAGCACCCGCTCATAAGGCATTCCAGGCCAGAGATATCCCGCCAACAAAAGCTCCAGGACAACGCCAAGAATCATTCCTGCCAGTCCAGCCAGATGAACGATCCACGGCATGAGCCTCAAAGACAGAATACCGATGACCACTCCGGTAATGGCCGTATATAGGAAGTGTTCCCAACGCAGAGCGCTGCCTGTCAGGGTTATCAACCCGAGATAGCTGAAAAGGCTGAGGGTGATTCCCGAGAAGCACGCTAACAGACATCGTGGGGTGCCTAAGTCACTCATTCGTTATACCTGCAAATAAATTCAGGTCGAATGTAAGGCATGTGGTTTCAAATCCAAGGTGCCGGGGGATTTTCAGAAACCACCTACAAGACTGGAGCCTGCCCGCTGTCAGCTGCCGTCACTTATCGGTCAATCCGGTGTGGGATAAATACAGGGCGAAGCCAAGGAGCAGTAGTGCAATGACAATTGATGAGGCGTTAACGCACTGCCTCAAACTCATGCCCACACGCCAGGCAATGACTCAGCCACTCGCCCAGAAACAAATTGAGCTGGGCCTTTTCGTCTGGCTGGTGCATGTCGGCGTTGGGGTAGGGATAAATGCCGCGAAAGCGCCGCGCATGCTCGGCGCCGATGACTTCGGCCATGCGTGCGTCGTGGTATACCTGAACCTCGAGCACCGGCACCGGCAGCCATGGCAGGCTGTGTTCCTGGCGGACTTGCAGGGTGGTGGTGTACGGGCAGTCGAGCAATACTTCGACGGCCAGTACGCCCAGCATCTGGTCGCCCTGGGTGACGGCGACGCGGCGTGAGCGCTGTTCGTTACGCATGTCGGGCAGCAGGCGCATCAGGCGCGCGTAGTTGGCCTCACACGCAGCCTGCAGCCCGGCAAGGTCGACACGATAGCGCTCGCGTAATAGATTCACGACCATAAACCCCTTATCTCCGCACGATTCAGCGCCAGCCATTGCAAGGCGATGATCGTCGACGCGTTTTTGATTGTTCCGTCTTTCATCGCCTGCATTGCGTCATCGAATGACCAGACTGTGACCCGGATGTCTTCGCCTTCGGACTCAAGCCCGTGAATTCCGCCTGCCCCTTCACTGCTGCACTGCCCCAGGTACAAGTGAACAAACTCATTACTGCCACCTGGAGAAGGAAAGTATTTGGTGATGGGCCAAAGCGAGCGGAACACCAGTCCAGCTTCCTCCTCTGCCTCGCGATGAGCAACTTCTTCCGGCTGTTCATCCTTGTCGATCAGCCCGGCGACCAGTTCGATCAGCCACGGGTTGCTGGTCTTTTCCATGGCACCCACGCGGAACTGCTCGATGAGCACCACTTCGTCACGCTTGGCATCGTAAGGAAGTACACAAACCGCATCGTGGCGAACGAAAAGCTCGCGGCTGATTTCCTTGCTCATGCCACCTGCGAACAGCTCGTGGCGCACATGCAGCTTGTCCAGCCTATAGAAGCCCTTGAAGCAGTTTTCACGCTGTATGGTTTCAAAAGCGCTTGGTGCAGATCGTGTGGTCTGGGTCATGGGTTTCTCGCTTGCCGCCGTTTTTGACATCGGGCCATCCTAACGCGCATCGACGTTAAGATGCAGCCCCCTTGAAGATGCAGGGTAGACGGCCGGGACTTAAAACAATTCTAATCTGCCATGATCGAACCGAAGACGTTGTTTACAGTCCAACCAGCCTGCATACGCACAACGCAACCGCCTTTACTGACACTGCCAAGGATCAACATGTCGTTATTGAGGATCACTTCACTGGCTTGCCTGGCCCTGTTGCTCGGCGCCTGCCAAAGCCTCTTCACGCCCAACATGCGCACACCGCTGCAGGTCCAGCGCGATGCCTCCGAGCTGATCAAGCCAGGCTGCACCACGGCGGACTGCCCGCTGGTGAACATCGATACCGTGCATTTTCCCGATGAGCCGCGATTGGACGCCATCGTCCAGAAGACCTTGCTGCAACTGACCGTTGCTGACAGCAGCGCCTCGCCGCCTGCGTCTATCAAAGCCTATCAGGAACAGTTCCTGAGCCAGGCCCAGGGCCGCAACAGCAGTTATCTGCAAGCCAAGGTACGCGAGCAGCATGACGGTATCGTGGTTGTCGAACTGTCCAGCTACCTGGATACCGGTGGTGCCCACGGCAACCCTGGCCGGGCGTTCATCAACTATTCGCGTCAGCAGCAGAAAGTTCTGACGCTGGCCGACATGATCATTCCGGGCAAGGAAAGCGAATTCTGGCAGAAGGCCCAACTGGCCCACCAGGGCTGGCTGGTCTCGACCAAGATGAATGAAGACAGCGAGTTCATGAAGACTTGGCCGTTCAAGCGCACGCCACACATCGCGCTGACCTACGGCGCGGTGATCCTCAAGTACTCGGTGGATACCATTGCGCCATATTCGATGGGTCACATCGAGCTGAAGATTCCTTACCCTCAGCTCAACGGCATCCTCAAGCCGGAACTGTTCCCCGGTCGCGGTTGATCGCACCGCCGATCAACAGCTGCAACACGCCAGCGACAACGAGCGCTGGCAGTGTTGCACCGACATTCGGGTAAAAGCCAGCCAGCAGGTGATAGGTGCTGAGCCCGCCCAGCCACGCCAGCAGACTCATCCAGCGCAAACCGCCCTCTACTACCTGACCACTGCGACGACGCAGGATGAAATGGTCGACCAGCACCACGCCGAACAGCGGCGCAAACACCGAGCCGATCAGCAGCAGAAAGTTCTGGTACTGGGCCAGCGGTGCCAGACAGGCGATCAGCGTGCAGATCACGCCGATGGTCAATGCCAGGTGCTCGACCTTGATACGTGACAGCAAAGCACTCGATACCGCCGCCGAATGAATATCGGCGAACGCATTTTCCGTCTCATCCAGCAGAATCAGCAGCAACGGGATACCCAGACCTGCGCCGGCCAGCGCCAGCAGCAAGGCATTGACCTCACCGCTCGGCGCGAACGCCAACGTATAGGCAACGCCCAGACTCATCAGCCAGAAGTTACCGATGAAAAAGCCTGCAGCCGTGCCGCCGAAGACACTTTTCGCACGTTGGCCGAAGCGCGAGTAGTCGGCAATGAGCGGCAGCCAGGACAGCGGCATGGCGATGGCAATGTCGAACCCCGAAGCAAACGGCAGTGAACCGTCCCCGGATGTCGCCCACAGCGCTGCCAGATCAGCCTTGGTCAGCAGGTTCCAGGTCAGCCATGAACACGCGGCCAGCAGTATCCAGATCCCCCACTTGCGCAAGAATCGGCGCACGAAGGTCAATGGTCCGCTGACCGCCAGCAGAGTGGCCAGCGCTCCAAAAAACAGCGTCCAGAGCAGCGGGCTGGTCCACAGACTGCCCTGCGAAAAAGCCCGATCGCCCAACAGACTGGCGGCGTCGCGCATGACGATGATCTCGAACGAACCCCAACCGATCAGTTGCAGCAGGTTCAACACTGTGGGCAGCGATGCGCCTTTGCTGCCCAGGCTGAGTTTGAGGGCTGCCATGGAAGACAAACCGGTGTCACTGCCGATCACGCCGACACTGGCGAGCAGTAAAACGCCCACCAGCGTGCCGAGGAAAATCGCCAGCATCGAGCCGGACATGCCCAGCCCCGGCGCCAGCAAGGCCCCGGTTTGCAGCACCATCAAACCGATGCCGAGGGAAAACCACAGGGAGAACAGATCCCGCCCACCGAATACCCGCTGGCTGGCAGGGATGGGGGTGTCGGGAGAATAGGTGCCAGGTGTGTTCACGTTGGTGTCTCGTGTGGGGTGTTGATCGGTGATTCGGGATCGGACGCGGAGCTTCCAGAACAGCGCTACCACGCAGAGCGTGGGATCATCGCAATTATCGTGCGGCGCTCTGCGTCGCATGCCGTTCTGGACGCTCTGCGTCCTCTTGACGACGCAGAGCGTCGAGACCTGCATTCCCACGCTGGAGCGTGCGGAACGATAATCGCAACTATCGTGCGACGCTCCGAGTCGTAAAGCCCAATGCTGGAGCGTAGCGATAACCGCTAGCGGTGTTCTGTCGTGCACGTACCGCTTTCTACACCTTCTTGTACAACTGGCTGCCTTCCTGCTTGAAGCGCTCGGCCTGCTCGGCCAGGCCTTTGGCGACATCGACGTCGACTGCTTCGATCCGCTGGTTGGCGGCGTACTCGCGTACTTCCTGAGTGATTTTCATCGAGCAGAATTTCGGCCCGCACATGGAACAGAAATGCGCGACCTTGGCCGAGTCCTTGGGCAGGGTTTCGTCGTGATAAGAGCGTGCGGTGTCCGGGTCCAGGCCAAGGTTGAACTGGTCTTCCCAGCGGAACTCGAAACGCGCCTTGCTCAAGGCGTTATCACGGATCTGCGCCCCTGGATGGCCTTTGGCAAGGTCCGCTGCGTGGGCAGCGATCTTGTAGGTGATGATCCCGGTCTTCACGTCATCCTTATTCGGCAGCCCCAGGTGCTCTTTGGGCGTGACGTAGCACAGCATGGCGCAACCGAACCAGCCAATCATCGCGGCACCGATGCCCGACGTGATGTGGTCATACCCCGGCGCAATATCGGTGGTCAGCGGGCCCAGAGTGTAAAACGGCGCTTCGTCGCAGCATTCCAGCTGCTTGTCCATGTTTTCCTTGATCAACTGCATCGGCACATGACCGGGGCCTTCGATCATGGTCTGCACGTCGTGCTTCCAGGCGATCTTGGTCAGTTCACCCAAGGTTTCCAGCTCACCGAACTGCGCCGCATCGTTGGCGTCGGCAATCGAGCCAGGACGCAAACCATCGCCCAGCGAGAAGCTGACGTCATAAGCCTTCATGATTTCGCAAATGTCTTCGAAATGGGTGTACAGGAAGTTTTCCTGATGATGCGCCAGGCACCACTTGGCCATGATTGAACCACCACGGCTGACAATCCCGGTCACACGTTTGGCGGTCAGCGGTACATAACGCAGCAACACACCGGCGTGGATGGTGAAGTAATCAACGCCCTGCTCGGCCTGCTCGATCAGTGTGTCGCGGAACAGCTCCCAGGTCAGGTCCTCGGCCGCACCGCCGACTTTTTCCAGAGCCTGATAGATCGGCACAGTGCCGATCGGCACCGGCGAGTTGCGGATGATCCATTCACGGGTTTCATGAATATGCTTGCCGGTAGACAGGTCCATGACCGTGTCAGAACCCCAGCGAATGCCCCAGGTCAGCTTGGCGACTTCTTCTTCGATGGAAGATCCCAGCGCGCTGTTACCGATGTTGCCGTTGATCTTCACCAGAAAGTTACGGCCGATAATCATCGGTTCCAGTTCGACGTGGTTGATGTTGGCCGGGATGATCGCGCGACCACGGGCGATCTCTTCGCGCACGAACTCGGCAGTAATTTCCTTCGGGATGCTCGCGCCGAAGCTGTGCCCCGCATGCTGCTGGGTCAGCAGGCCAGCGGCACGGGCTTCCTGAAGCTTCATGTTTTCGCGGATGGCAACGTATTCCATCTCGGCGGTAATGATGCCCTGACGCGCATAGTGCATCTGGCTGACGTTGGCCCCCGCCTTGGCCCGGCGCGGGTTGCGCACATGAGCAAAGCGCAGCGCAGTCAGTTCGGCGTCGCTCAGGCGTTGCTGGCCGAAGTTGGAACTCAGGCCGGGCAGACGCTCGGTGTCATTGCGCGAGTCGATCCACGGCGAGCGAACATCCGCCAGGCCTTTACGCACGTCGATGATCACGTTGGGGTCGGTGTACGGGCCGGAGGTGTCATAGACCGTGACCGGCGCGTTGATCTCGCCGCCGAAGTCAGTCGGTGTGACGTCCAGAGTGATTTCGCGCATCGGCACGCGGATGTCCGGGCGTGAGCCCTGAACGTAGATTTTCTGCGAACGGGTAAACGGCTGTACCGATCCGGAATCGACTTGTGCCGACTCGCTCAAATGGGCTGCGTTTTTTAGTGTTGTACTCATCACGGGCTCTCCAGACATCCGGTTGCGGATTTATTGTCGGAGTGACCTGACGTGACGGACGGGTGCACCAGTGCTGGTGCTGAGTATCGAAAGGAGACGTACGCTGTTCATTTTTTGAACAATCGACCCCGGACGATACTCAAGAGGACTCGCCGGGAGACGAGAAATCTTGTTCCCTACGCAGGCGCTAACCTGATCAGGTTCAACGGGATCCGGTTTAACCGATCTCAGCCTCATAGCAAGGCACCCCGACAAGAACGCGATCAGTCTATGCCGGGGCGCGGTCGCAATGCCAGCCTATTTGCACAGGGCTCGATAAATGGCGCAAATCGCCGATTGTTGCTAAAAGAGTCTGGCTCTACACTCGCTAACCCGGTTTCGCTTAAAACCGTGATTACTTTCTTCATGAACAGGGAATGCCTCATGCTGCGCAAACTTTCGTTGGTTGTGGCCGTTTCGTTTGCGTCCAGCGGCCTGACGTGGGCAGCCGATGTGCCACTGCCGACCCAGACAGGTCTGCTGAATGTCTATCAGCAGGCGGTGGACAACAATGCCGACCTTGCGGCATCCCGCGCCGATTACGATGCCCGCAAGGAAGCCGTACCGCAGGCCCGCGCCGGTTTGCTGCCGAACATTTCCGGCAGCGCACAAAGCAACAATACCCGCACCAGTATCGACCAGCCAAGAGCCGTGGCCACCCGTAGCGGTAACGTCTATCAAGCCACCCTGAGCCAGCCGATCTTCCGTGCCGACCGCTGGTTCCAGTTGCAGGCCGCCGAGGCGAGCAACGAGCAGGCGGCACTCGAGCTGTCGGCTACCGAGCAGAACCTGATCCTGCAAGCGGCACAAAGCTATTTCAGCGTGCTGCGCGCCCAGGACAATCTGGCCTCGACCAAGGCCGAGGAGGCAGCGTTCAAACGCCAGCTCGATCAGGCCAACGAGCGTTTCGATGTCGGCCTGTCGGACAAGACCGACGTGTTGCAGGCGCAGGCCAGCTACGACACCTCGCGTGCCAGCAGGATTCTCGCCAAGCGCCAGGTGGATGATGCGTTTCAAGCCCTGGTGACGCTGACCAATCGGGAATACAACTCCATCGAAGGCATCGTGCATACCTTGCCTGTGCTGGCGCCAACGCCGAACGATGCCAAGGCCTGGGTCGACACCGCAGCACAACAGAACCTCAACCTGCTGGCCAGTAACTACGCCGTCAACGCTGCCGAGGAGACCCTGCGTCAGCGCAAGGCCGGGCATGCCCCGACACTCGATGCCGTGGCGACTTATCAGCGTGGCGACAACGACGCACTGGGTTTCAGCAACCCTAACTACACCGGGCGCAATTATGGCGGCGACGTCGAGCAGCGCAGTATTGGTGTGCAGTTGAATATCCCGATCTACAGCGGTGGCCTGACCAGTTCACAGGTACGCGAAGCCTATGCGCGCCTGAGCCAGAGCGAGCAACGCCGTGAAAGCCTGCGTCGTCAGGTGGTGGAAAACACGCGTAATCTGCACCGGGCGGTGAATACCGATGTCGAGCAGGTCCAGGCCCGCAAACAGTCGATCATCTCCAACCAGAGCGCGCTGGAAGCCACCGAAATCGGTTATCAGGTGGGCACCCGCAACATCGTCGACGTGCTGGATGCGCAGCGCCAGTTGTATGCCTCGGTGCGTGACTACAACAACACGCGCTATGACTACATCCTCGACAACCTGCGCCTCAAGCAGGCAGCCGGCACCCTGAGCCCGGGCGACCTGCAGGATCTGTCACGCTACCTGAAGGCTGACTACAACCCGGACAAGGACTTCCTTCCGCCCGACCTGGCAACCGCCGCGCAGAAGAACTTCGAGCGACCTGCAAAGCGCTGAGATTGCTGACCGATCTGGATGCTCTGCGCCCGACTTCAAGTCATGCAGCGCGACGCAGATTTGTGACGCGGAGCGTCACCCAAGGCATTCCCACGCTGGAGCGTGAGGAACGATAGGCGTCTGGACGAGCTCAACTATCGTGCCGACGCTCTGCGTCGGCATGCAGTTCTGGACGCTCCGCGTCCTCCGACTCAGCGCCTGCCCATCAACCGCCCGATCCCGTCGAGCAGGCGTTGCAGCGCGCCCTGATTGGCCTTCATCACAGCCAGCCCTGCATCGGCCATGCTGCGAGCCTGCTGTGGCTGGTCGAAAAGCCCCTGCACGGCGGCGGCCAGCGTGGTCGCATCGCTGACCTCTTGCAACGCACCGGCAGTGCGCAGCATGGCGGCAATCTCGAGGAAGTTGAACAGGTGCGGGCCGCTGAGCACCGGTTTGGCCAGCGCAGCAGGCTCCAGCAGGTTGTGGCCGCCGTTAGGCACCAGGCTGCCGCCCACAAAAGCGATATCCGCCAGCGCATAGAGAAACAGCAATTCGCCCATGGTATCGCCCATCAGCACCGAGACGTCCGGCGTGACAGCCTGCGCGGATGAGCGCCGAACCGTCGCAAAACCCTGCTGCTGACACAGCGCATGCACGCTGTCGAAACGCTCGGGATGACGCGGCACCAGGATCAGCAGCGCATCAGGATGGCTCGTCAATAACGTGCGATGAGCTGAAAGAACGCTTTCATCCTCGCCTGCATGGGTGCTGGCGGCGATCCATACCGGACGCTGCGTCGCCTGCCATTGCTCACGCAAGTGCGCGGCACGTTCCAGCAATTGCGGGTCAATACTCAGGTCGAACTTGATCGAACCGGTCACTGCAACGCACTCGGGACGCGCGCCCAGATCACGAAAGCGCTGCGCCTCGACTTCTGTCTGCACCGCGAACCAGGCCATTTGCGCCAGCATCGGCCGGGCAAGCTTGGCAAAACGTGCGTAGCCCCTCGCCGAGCGCTCCGAAAGCCGCGCATTGGCGAGCACCACGGGGATCCCGCGCAGGGCGCATTGGTGGATGTGGTTGGGCCACAGCTCGGTTTCCATGATGATGCCCAGCCGGGGCTGCACATGATCGAGAAAACGCCCTGCCGCCCAAGGCAAGTCATACGGCAGGTAGCAATGCTGAATGCGCGGTTCGCTGGCGAACAGCGCCATGATTCGTTCCGAACCTGTGGGCGTCATGCAAGTCACAGTGATCGGCAGTTGGGGGTATTGCAGCAGCAGCGCGCGAATCATCGGCGCGGCCGCGATGCTTTCGCCCACTGACACCGCATGCACCCAGATACCACCGCGCTGCATGGCAGGCAGGCCGCTGGCGAACCGCTCGCCGATACGTTGGCGATATGCCGGAGCCTTGCGCGCACGTAACCACAGGCGCAGGGCAACCAGTGGCAGGCCGAGATGAAACAGTAGGGTATAAAGGGTTCTATTCATGGGCGCGGAGTTTATCAGCCCGCCATCACAAGTCGCTAGAATGCGCAGCCTGACAAAAAGGAATGCACCATGAACGCTTATTACCTGCTGGCTATCGCCGTTTGCGCGGAAGTCATCGCCACCACCTCCATGAAAGCCGTGAAAGGGTTCAGCACTCCCCTGCCGTTGTTGCTGCTGATCACTGGTTATGCGATTGCATTCTGGATGCTGATTCTGGTGATGCGCACGATCCCGGTCGGCATCACCTACGCCATCTGGTCGGGCATGGGCATTGTCATGGTGAGCATTGCGGCGTTCTTCATCTACGGCCAGAAACTCGACCTGCCCGCGTTGTTGGGCATGGGCATGATTGTGGCTGGCGTAGCCGTCATCCAGCTGTTCTCGAAAACCGCCGGGCATTGAAAAGCCGATCCTTTATAATGCTTGTACTTTTTGCTCACTGAGGTGCTCATGCCATCGGTTATTTCCACTGACGTGCTGATTGTCGGGGCTGGCGTAGCCGGTCTATGGCTCAACGCCCGGTTGCGTCGTCAAGGGTTCTCGACAGTGCTGGTAGAAAGCGCCAGCCTGGGTGGCGGGCAAAGCCTCAAGTCTCAGGGGATCATCCACGGCGGTGCCAAGTACGCGCTGCACGGCGCGCTTTCCGGTGCCTCCGAGGCCATCGCCGATATGCCGCGCCGCTGGCGTGAAGCTCTCGATGGCAAAGGCGAGCTGGACCTGTCCGGTGTACGCCTGCTGTCCGAGGCCCACTACTTGTGGTCGCCAGGCACCATCGCCGGCAATCTCACCAGCTTCTTCGCCAGCAAGGCGGTGCGCGGCCGTGTGGATCAGGTCAAGGGCGAGCAATTACCGCCCGCACTGCAAAACCCCAAATTCAAGGGCAAGGTCTATCGTCTCGCGGAACTGGTGGTCGATGTGCCGAGCCTGATCGAGCGACTCGCCGAGCTGGCCGGTGACAGCCTGCTGGCCGGTCAGAATGTTGAGCCGCTGTACGAGGGCGATGAGCTGGTCGGGCTGCGCGTCGATGGGCGCGATATTCATGCCCAGCGCATCGTACTCAGTGCTGGCGGTGGCAACGCCGACCTGCTCAATGCACTTGGCGTATCGCAACCGCAGATGCAGCGCCGCCCGTTGCACATGGTGCTGGTCAAGGGCCCGACCCTGAAACCGCTGTTCGCCCACTGCCTGGGTGGCGGTCCCAAGCCGCGCATCACGGTTACCACCCACCCTGCGGCTGACGGCCAGTGCGTGTGGTACCTGGGTGGCGATCTGGCTGAGGCCGAGGGCGTGGTGCGCGAGCCGGACGCGCAGATCGCCGTCGCCCGCAAGGAGCTTGAAGCCCTGCTGCCGTGGGTCGACCTGAGTCAGGCACAATGGGCGACCCTGCGCGTGGACCGCGCCGAGCCTGCCCAGTCGGGGCTGGTGCGGCCAGACAACGCCTTTCTCGACAGCCAGCGTCGCCTGATGGTTGGCTGGCCGACCAAACTGGCACTGGCTCCGGACTTCGCTGACCGGGTTCTGTCGCAGCTTTCGAGAGATGGCATCCATCCGACACCGCAGTCACCACTGGTTGATGTACCAAGGCCGCCGATGGCCATACCTGTCTGGGATGAGCTGCTGCCATGAGCCTGAAAACCCTGCACGACCTGCATCGCCCGCTGGGCAATAGCGGCCTGAGCGTATCGCCCCTTGGCCTGGGCACCGTCAAGCTGGGCCGCGACCAAGGCGTCAAATACCCCAGCGGCTTCAAGATTCCCGATGACCAGCAGGCGCAGATGCTGCTGCGCATGGCCCGCGACATGGGCATCAACCTGATCGACACTGCACCCGCCTATGGCACCAGCGAAGAGCGCCTGGGACCGCTGCTGCGCGGTCAGCGCCAGGACTGGGTGATTGTCAGCAAGGTCGGCGAAGAATTCGACAACGGTCAGTCGAGCCATGACTTCAGCGCTGAGCACACCCGCAAATCGGTCGAGCGTAGCCTGAAACGACTTGAAACCGATTTTCTCGATCTGGTGCTGGTGCATTCGGACGGCAACGACCTGGCGATCCTCAACGAGGCCGAGGTGTATCAGACCCTCGCCGACCTCAAGCGCGAAGGCAAGGTTCGCGGCTTCGGCTTTTCCGGCAAGACGGTCGAAGGCGGCCTGTTGGCATTGCGCGAGGGGGATTGTGCGATGGTCACCTACAACCTCAACGAGCAAGGCGAGAAACCGGTGCTGGATTACGCTGCCGCCCACGGCAAAGGCATCCTGGTGAAGAAAGCGCTGGCCAGCGGTCATGTCTGTCTGACGCCGGGCACAGACCCGGTGCAGGCCAGTTTTCAGCTACTGTTTAAACATCCGGCGGTAGCCAGTGCTATTGTCGGCACCATCAATCCGTTGCACCTGGCGCACAACGTTGCAACTGCCGCTGCCGTGATTTGCCGTCAAGCCTGATTGAGGCGGCCGACCCCAACGCAAGAAGGAGCCGTTATGCCGCGAACACTGATCCGCAAGAACCCCAGCAACTTCAAGACCCTGCCGCTGTTTGTCGAGGCCACGCCGGAAGGCCTGAGCTACCAGAGCATCGGCATGCCGATGAACTTCGCGCAGACCTTGCAGCGGCGGCGCAAGATCGACGTGCCAGACACCGAACGTTTCTCCACCGAGCTTGCCAATCTGGGGGTGTCCGTTCGCCTTACCGTCAGCTGGCAGAATCGCGATTACTGGGTGCTGGTTCGCCAGCGTCGCCAGGACCGTGGCGACGTCGTACTCAAGCTGATCTCGGGTTATGTGCCGGCCCACGAACTGACCCTGCCACTGCATACCGCCATTCAGGAAGTGGCCGAAGAGTGCATGATCGAAACGCCTCAGGGCTGGCTGAGTGGACTGTTCAAAGAGACCTGGCTGCCTGCGCCATATGCCGCTGCGCTGCATTATCGCGAGGCCATGCCCTTTCGTCTGAGCCCGCTCTCCGGCGCAGCGCGGCCGGTGCGAAGCGGCAGCCTGACACTGCTGGAACGCCCACGGGCTTATGTGCATTTACCCACCGCGTCCTTGCAGCTGATTTACGACATGCGCCTGGAAATCCCCAAGGAAGCGCGCCCGGTCAGCCTTTTCCATGTCGATGAAGTGCTTGAAAACGATCAACTGGTCGCCCGCCTCAACCGCAGCAAACCCGACCTGTACCTGATGCCGCTGGAAAATGGAGTGCCGCTGCCCGAGCTGTACACGCTCAAGCGCGACAAACTGATTCCGGCTGGCACCCGAGGGCTGTACCTGGCCGAAAGTTTCGCCGCGCAGGATGGCTGGATCGTGCGTGAGGAACGAATTCGCTGGAAAGACTGGCTACGCCAGCAGGGCATGGCCCCACCGGCGAAGAAGTCAGGACTGAAACGCCTGACCGGAAAAGCCCGTGAGCTGCTGCACGCCATGAGCGGCAAGCTATGAGCCTCAAGCCTTTTGATTTGCCTTGGCTTACGGCTTGCAGCTAAAAACTATCCCTGCCCGCGGATCTTCTCGACAATTGCCGTAGTCGAGCTGTTTTCCACCAGCCCCAACACACGCACATCGCCACCGTACGCCTGGACGATATCGGCACCGACCACCTGGTCAACGCCGTAATCACCGCCCTTTACCAGTACGTCCGGTTTGACGTGACTCAGCAGATTTTCAGGGGTGCCTTCAGGGAAGCTGATCACCCAGTCCACTGCACCCAACCCTGCCAGCACGGCCATACGCCGGTCGACACTGTTGATCGGACGGCCCGGCCCTTTCAGGCGGCTGACAGACGCATCATCGTTGACGGCAACGATCAGACGATCACCCTGCGCGCGCGCCTGCTCCAGGTAGGTCACATGACCCGCGTGGAGGATGTCGAAGCAGCCATTGGTGAAGACGATTTTCTCTTTGTGCGCGCGCGCATCATCGACCGCCAGCAATAGTTGCTCCAGCCCCAGCACGCCGCGCTCGGAACCTTCTTCACGCTGAATGGCGCGGCGCAGTTCCGGGGCGCTGATGGCTGCTGTACCCAGCTTGCCGACCACAATGCCTGCTGCCAGATTGGCCAGCGCCACCGCATGCGGCAGTTCCTCGCCCGCAGCAATCGCTGCTGCGAGAGTGGAAATTACCGTGTCACCGGCGCCGGTCACATCGAACACTTCGCGAGCGCGGGCTGGCAGATGCAGCGCCTGCTGATCAGGACGCAGCAGGGTCATGCCATGTTCACCACGGGTCACCAGCAGAGCGCCCAGGTCAAGCTCCTGCATCAGCTGCGCGCCTTTGGTGACCAGCTGTGCCTCGTCTTCACAATGCCCTACGATGGCTTCGAATTCGCTGAGGTTCGGCGTAATCAGGCTGGCACCGCGATAAATCGTGAAATCCTTGCCCTTGGGATCAGCCAACACCGGGATTCCGCGTTTGCGGGCAGCCTGAATCAGTGCCTGATGGTTTCTCAGCGCGCCCTTGCCGTAATCGGACAGGACCAGCACCTTGATGCCATCCAGCAGGCTGTAGACCTCTGCACTCAGTGCCAGCGGGTCAGTATTGAACGCCTCTTCGAAGTCGATACGCAGTAGCTGCTGATGGCGACTGATAACACGCAGCTTGACGATAGTGGGCTGATTGGCAATGCGCTGAAAACGCGCCAGCACACCCGCTGCTTTCAGGCTGTTGGCCAGACTTTCTGCGGCCTCGTCGTCACCCGTCACACCGACCAGCGAAGCCGGTGCGCCCAGTGCAGCGATGTTCAAGGCCACGTTGGCAGCGCCGCCCGGACGGTCTTCGATTTGATCGACCTTGACCACAGGCACCGGCGCTTCAGGGGAAATACGCGAGGTGCCGCCATGCCAGTATCTGTCGAGCATCACATCGCCAACCACCAGGACAGGGGCCTGATCAAAGCGCGGCATGGATAACTTCATGGAACTACCCGTACTTTAAAAATAGACAGGGGCGGAATCTTAGCACAGGGGTTTATAACCGACAGGCTGTTGAATCACACCGCCCGAAGGCAGGCAGGCCGCAGGGGCCCGCCCGGTGAGAGCGAGGTCAGACTGCCCCGACAGGTGCCGGCTCGTCCAGACCCATGGCATGCAGACGGGCGTAATAGCCGTTCTGTGCCAACAGCTCGGTATGCGTGCCGCGCTCGACGATCTGCCCGGCGTCCATGACCAGAATCATGTCGGCCTTTTCGATGGTCGAAAGGCGGTGAGCGATGACTAGCGTGGTTCGGCCCTTCATGACGTGATCCAGGGCCGCCTGGATGTGGCGTTCGGACTCGGTGTCGAGCGCCGACGTAGCTTCGTCGAGGATCAGCAGCGGTGCGTTTTTAAGCAGTGCGCGAGCAATGGCCAGACGCTGCCGCTGACCACCGGACAGCAGCACGCCGTTTTCGCCCACCTGAGTATCGAACCCCTGCGGCAACTGGTCGATGAACTCTTTGGCATAGGCATCGGCGGCGGCCGCTTCGATGTCGGCACGTGGAGCACCTGCCAGATCGCCATAGGCAATGTTGTTGGCGATCGTGTCGTTGAACAGCGTGACGTTCTGGTTGACCTGGGCGATGTGCCTGCGCAGGTTGCGCAGGCGGTAATCATTGACTTCAACGCCATCGAGCAGGATGTTGCCCATCTCGTGCCCGTAAAAACGCGGTATCAGATTGGCCAGGGTCGATTTACCGCTGCCGGAACGGCCTACCAGCGCAATCATCTGCCCAGGCGCTGCGGAGAAACTGATGTCGTTCAACACCTGACGCTCGGTCTGCGGGTAGAAGAAGCTGAGGTTCTTCACCTCCAGGTGGCCGGCCACGCGATCACGCTCGATCGTGCCGGTATCGACTTCTTCTTCCACGTCCAGTTGTTCGAAGATGCTCTCGGCCCCAGCGACGCCTTTCTGGATCGTCGAACTGACTTCCGACAGCTGGCGAATCGGCTTGGGCAGCAGACCGGCAGCAGTGATATAGGCAACCAGATCGCCCGCGGTAGCATCGCCTCGCAGGAACAGCACCAGAAACATCAACACCGCCATGGCGCTGTAGATCACCAGTTGCAGCATCGGTGTGTAGATGGCACCGGTTTTGGTCATGCGCAGTTGTTTGCGCGTATTGCTGTCACTGGCCTGAGCGAAGCGGTTCTGTTCGTAGGACTCGCCACCGAAGCTGCGTACCACGCGATAGCCCTGAATGGTTTCCGAGGCAACGTGCGTAACATCGCCCATCGCTACCTGAATCTTCTTGCTCTGCTTGCGGAATTTCTTGCTCGCACTGCCGACCATGACGGCAATCAGCGGCAGGATGGCGAGCATGACCAGGGTCAGCTTCCAGTTCATCATCAACAGATAGATGAACAGGAAAACCACGGTCAGACCTTCACGAATCACCACTTTGATGGCATCGGTGGCGGCACCGGTGACCATCGTGACGTTGAATGTGATACGCGAAATCAGGTGGCCGGAGTTGGTCGTATCGAAGTAACGATTGGGCAGTACCAGCAACTTGTTGAACAGCTCCACCCGCAGGTCATGGACCAACCCGAGAGACACCTTGGCCAGGAAGTAGTTACCCAGGAAAGAGCCAAGCCCCTGCCATGCGGCGATCAGAACGATCAGCAACGGCACTGCCTGCAACAGTTGCAGCTCACGCAGATAAGGCACATTGGGGAACAGCACGGCTTCAGGATTGGTCAGGCCATCGACGAAGTATTTCAGGATGCCGGCAAGCATTGGCTGGGTCGAGGCGAAGATCACGAAACCAATGATGCTGAGCAGGAAGATGCCCACATACGGACGCACATAAGACAACAGACGGAAATAGATTTTCACGCTGGAAGTCGAGGACGATTCGGAGGTTGTCATGAGAATCCGTCGTATTAAAAAGAGGCCGAATTGTATCACAGCAGTTTTCGCGGCTGCCTGCTGCGGTAACATAGGCGGCTCGTCCATTCCCAAGGGTTTCTGACCGCTGCTTGAAGCCTGCAAATCCGGCTTCTGTATGACGACCAGTAGCCCTTGGGGCGTAAAAACCGGAGTATCGATGCAAGCGCTTGACCACGCCCATTACCTTGATCTGGTTCAAGGTGCCGAAGTGCTTGAAGCCGATGGCACGGGCGACAAAGTACTACGTCTGCGTGACGGCTCCATGTTGAAATTGTTTCGACGCAAACGCCTTGTCAGCTCGGCAGCCTGGTATCCCTATGCCCAACGCTTCGCAGACAACTGTGAAACGCTGATCAAACGCGGCATTCCCTGCCCGCGCATACGCTCGGTAAGCCGCATCGCCGAAATCGAGCGCGATGCCGTGCATTATGATCCGCTGGCAGGCTTCACCCTGCGCCAGCTATTGGGCAGTGCGGTGGCCGACGACAAGCTGCGCAGGCAACTGGGAAGCTTCATTGCCCACCTGCATGAAAAGGGCATCTACTTTCGCTCGGCCCATCTGGGCAACGTTATCCTCACACCGGAAGGCACCCTCGGCCTGATCGACATTGCCGACATGAAAACCTACCGCCGCGCATTGCGTAAAAGCCTGCGCCTGCGCAACTTCAAGCACATGTTGCGCTATCAGGAAGATCGCCAATGGCTGCTGGACAACGGCAACCCGGCCTTCCTCGATGGCTACATGAGCGCTCAGAGCCTGTGCGACACGAGCGAACTGGTTCAGGCTATTCAGTAACACTTTCATAAAAAATGGCCGCTTTCAAAGCGGCCATTTTTTATCTTACTGCTGCTGCCGGAGCCGATGCGCCTGCACAATACGGCCCAGCACCATCGTTGCCGGTAACAATACCAGCACCCAAAGCTCATCCGGGTTACCGACCAGCTGGCCACCGTCAAAGTTGAGCATCAACAGCGCACAGGCCAGGTAAAGGCCCCAGGCATCACCGTTGCGCAAGGTGTTCCACAGCGTCATCGCCATCACGACCAGAAACATCACCAGCGAAGCCGCGCCGGTGTACAGCCCCAGCGACACGAAAATGTTGTGTGGATGCTGGATGGGCATACCGCCCGTTAGAGTCTGGGTGGTATAAAAATCGACACCACAACCCAGCACCCAGCCGCAGCGACGCCATTCACCGGTCATGATTTCAAACAGCTCGACGCGATAGGAGTCGCCTCTGACCATCAGCAGAGCGACCCACTGCTCATCTTTCACAAGCCAGAAGCCTATGGCAGCCACAACGCCTGTCACCACCAAGGCCACTGCTGTGCGCAGCGGAAAGCGGTAAAGCGAATACGCTGCGCACATGGCAAACAGGAAGGCTGCGCCCACCAGCGCGGTGCGGGTCTGGACGACGAAAGCCGTTAACACCAGGGTAACAAGAACTGCAGACACCGCTTCAATCCAGCGCCGCTCTCTGGCCCATAGCGGCAGTGCCAGGGCAAGGCTGCAAACCAGCCATGCGCTGGTGTAGATCACATTCTCCATACGCCCCGGAAGAATGGCCACACGCTGACCGAACTCGAATTTCCCGGTTACCCAGCTGTAAATGCTGCTGAGCAGAATGTACAGGCAGATGGCCCAGAACATGCCGCGCACGAACAAACCGCGCCGGAAGAAACCGTTTTCCGTAATACCGGCCACGACAAAGACAAACAGGCTGACGTAGACAATATGCTTGTAATACTGGAACTCCTGCGCTTGCAGCGCCGGCACCAGAAAACACGCCATGAATACAGCCCAGGCTATGCCCAGCGGCTCTGCAAACACCCCGGCGCCGCGGTACTTGATCAAGAAGAACAAGCCCGGCAAGGCGGTGAATGCGTAAAACAGATTGTTGGTGATCTTGGCTGACGGGTTAAGAATGAAACTCAGCAGGAAGACAACAATCGCTACGGTGAAATACGTCTGTACTTTGTTGCTGGGGATTGTGATTCGGTCAACTGACATTATTGAGCAACCAACCTGTTACCAGACCAGCAAGCACAGCGATGATCAGCTTGACGCGATCACGACGCTTGCGACGCTGTTTGTCGAGCCGCTCCTGCGGCACCACCACATGCTCACCGAACCCGGTGTGCAATACGGCATCATTTTCCAGAATCAGAGCGTAACGGTTTTGCGACGCGAATAATTGTGAAAGTTTCTTCTCGCCACCATGCTCGGCATACGGCGCATGCTGCTGGTAATCAGCCAGGCGGCGCAGCCCGGGATTGAAGGAAAAACCCTGCCACTCCGGCTTGTGCGAGCCCAGCTTGTAAAACGGGATACCTTCGAACACTTCACGCTCGTTCAGGTAAACGTAAGGGCTGTGGATACGCAGATCATGATTGTAGCTGCGCAACCAGACCTGCAAGGCCTGAGGGTCGTGTTCCAGCAGCGTCATCGACTCTTCGATGAAGTGCGGGCGGTAGAAATCCCAGTCGTCTTCGCAATGGAACACCCAGGACGTTTCGATCAGCGAATAGGCCGCATCGACAGAGCGCATCTGCCCCAGCTTGGGGTTGTTGATGATGAAGCGCGTATGCGGGTGCCAGTGCTCGGGAATGCACGCCTGGACCCGGGCATCGCCGGAGTCTTCGGTAATCAGCACATGGCGTATGGGCGCAGTGTTGAAATGGTCGAACGTTTCCAGAGTGCGCTTCAACAGGTCGAACCGACCACAACTGGTGACAACCAGCGTAATGTCGCTGTTTTCGCTGAATACCATCATTCGTTCCCAATCATTGAATATTCATAATTCCTTACCATCCCAACCGTGACCGCAGACGATCGAGCCAGCTCATCGCCGGCATGCTGCGCAGCGGCGAATGCATTGCGTCCACGATGGCTTTTCCAAGGGCATGGAATGTAAAGCGTTCTTCGACCAAAGTCTGCCCATTACAGGATATTTCGCTGGCCAGCAGGGTGTTCTCGCGCAACATCGCCAGCTTTTCACGAAGCTGGGGAATGTCGCGATAGAGCACGATGTTGTGCATGTCGACAAAGCCCAGCGCGCGGTTTTCTTCAGCGCCCTGATCAAAGGCCAGCAGCACGCAACCGCAGGCCATGGCCTCGAAATTCTTGATCATGTACTCGCCCATGCCGACATCGGCACTGACGAAAAAGCGGATGCGGTTAAGGGTGTCGCAATACTCTTCCCCGGACTTGGTACGCGTGACGAGCAGATTCTCGACCTGCCCCAACTCATCCAGCAACGCCTTGCGGCCGCTGTAGGCCACACTGTTGGTGCTGCCCACGAACGCCAGTTCGATGTCACGCTCACGCGCCTGCAATTGCAGCAGGCTCTGGTCATAGCCCTTGGGCACGAACACCGCGTCGAAGCCTTCCTGGCGCAGGCGCTCGCTGACCATGAACCCCGAGCAGATCACCCGCGCCCAAGGCAGCTTGCGATAGTGCGCACTGAACTTGCCGGTGTATTTGCAAGGAATGTAGTTCTGGTAGGCATCGTGTTCAAGGATGACCAGGTTGGGAATCGTGCGGATGAACCCGACCTGACGCACTTCCTGCTTGAAGCGCAGGAAAAACACGATCCGGTCATAACGGCTGACGTCCACTTCGCGGCGGAAATAGCCACGCAGGTTGCGTTGCTCCGCGGAACTCAGCCAGCGCACATCGCATTCGCAGTGTGCCGCGATGCCGTCATAGAGACGGTCCAGAATCGCACGCTGCTCTTTCTGGACCAGAAGTAGAACTTTCATGGTTTTCCTTGCAGTACTGCGCCTGCTGAATCAGATGTCACGGCTGCGCCAGAACAACTCGTGTCGTCGCACAGCTTTGCGGAAGAATTCGTTTTCGCCTTCTGCCGGCCAGTGGCGACCGGCCAGAACGCGTTGCAACGTACGGCGCACACGGCGTTTGAACGGCATCGGCGGCAACAGGTCATGCATCATACCCAGCGCCATTGCCTTGTCGCGTTGGGCCGCAACCGATAAGTGCAGGCTGTACGGTACCAGCGGCAGACTGGCATCGAATACCGGCGGCAGGCTGATGCCACTGTAGGCATCGCCCATTGGCCAACGGTCGTTGTCGTGCAAGTGGTTGGCGTAACCGAGCACCACGTCTGGCTGCCATTCAAGACCGGCCAGCGCTTCACGCACGGCTGCCTGGGCACAGATATGGTCGGGATGCGGATCGATGGCCGGGTGCGGCATGACAATAACCTGCGGCCTGGCCTTGAGGACCAGTGCACGCAGGTCGGCGAGCAGGTTATTCCAGGTCGGCAGGCCGTCATCGCCGGGCAATGGTAGCGTATTGAACTGGCGAAACAACCGCGTATCGGTCAGATCCGCCTCACGCGAAGCGACCGGCGTATCCGGCGCGGCCTGCATGGCGGGTAACTGCAGGCAGAAATAACCCAACTGCACACACTGAGACTCAGGCACACCGCCCCAACGTGCGACGGCGATGCTGTCCCAGGCCCGCAACCGGCCTTTCATGCGCGCAGCTTCGGCGCGCTGCATGCCCATCTGGCGATAATGTTCAGCCTCGATCTCACCGGCGGTCAGCGTGACAATCCAGGCTTCCTCGGCCTGGCTGTAAAGCCCGAACGCGGCGAGCTCGGCATCGTCGGCATGCGGTGCGATGACCATGACACGCTGCTTTCGCGCATCCGCCTGACGAAACAGCCAGAGGCGCGGCGTACCAGCAAGACAACAGAAACGTCCGCGCAGTTGCAGGGCACCCGCAGCAAGCGGCTCGCCAAGCCCGGTCAGGTTCAGATAACGCACGCCGCAAACGCCACGCTCGAAGGCCTGCCGGTCACTCAAGGCCTGCCCCTGCAACTCCACCACCGGGTCGAGAAAACGTCCCAGCCAAGTGCTTTTTACTGTCAGTGCCAGTATCAATGTTTCGTCGCCGTTCAGTTGCACGGCGGGGTCGATCAGCAACGTGCCACCGTCCAGGCGGACGCTTGGTACTTCGCTGTCGGCCGGAAAACTGTACTGATAGTCGTCGGCGGGTGAATAAAACAGATGATCGGCAAACCAGGCTTCATGGGCGACCCATGCGCAAACAGCCACGAGCGGCACCAGCCACCAGAACGTCAACAAGCCGATGGCAATCAACAGCAGCAGGCCACCCAGTAACGCCAGCCGCTTGTTACGGCGATGGCGCTTGAGCAACTGTTGCTTGCGACTCAAATCTGGAACACCGGAACGGGGTTGCACCATCGGTCCTTGTACTCGCGGTCGGCACGACCAAAGGAAAAACGCAGTGATTTGCCCAAGGCGCGGGCGTTCTCCCAGGCGGACTGGGTATTGACGAAACTCAGCACGCTGCCGGGGCTGAAGTCCCGGGTTTCGGGATCGACACCGCCGTTGACGTACTCGATGCTGACCCACTGCGGCGCTTCGACGCGATACACCAGTTGAATGGCAATCGGCGCATCGTTGAGAAACACCACCGAACCGATCAGCAGTTCACGCAGCAATTCGATGACCTCGGCCTTGTGCCGGGCACCGGTGGCCTCAAAGCCCCAGCGACGCTGAAACAGATCGCAATACATACTCGCCAGCTCGGCGCTGCTGAACTCGCTGACAGGTCTTACCGTGCCGCCAGCCTCCTCCAGCAAGCGAAGTTCACGACGCTGGTTGTAACGAAATTTCTTGGACAGTTCTTCGGGCGTACGCGCCATCGCCAGCGATTCGGTCTGCGGCCTGAAGGTGCTGATGCGGCCCTCGTTGAGCGCAGACACATAGCGGGCACGATGGCGGACCGGGACCTGAATGTCATCGGCCACCGGCAAAATCAGCTCGGCGTTGCCCAGGTCGAACAGGCCTTTCTTGCCGTGACGCTTGAGTTCGTCCTTGGACAGCGCCAGCGAACGCCCCCAGGTGGCAATCGCTGCCTTTACTTCGCCGCCCTGCTCCCAGGCCAGATAACGCACAGCAATACCGGAAAACGCCGACAGGCGCGCAACGACCAGCGGATGAGTGGCTACGCTGCCACCCAACCGTTGCCATGCCTGCTCGTAAGCAGCCGCGTCGATCTGCACCCAGCCACGCTCGCGCCAGCCTTTGAATCGATTGAGCATCAGGCCCCCGCCGTCAGGCTGGAGACTTGCGGCAGCCGCCAGAAGACATCGCGCACAGCATGATCGGAAAAGCGTTCGCGCAAACGCAGCAACATGCGCTCGGCGCAGTCCTGACGCTGCTCGGCGTCAAGACCGGCCATGTGTACCAGGCCGTGCGCCAGGCTGTGAACATCACCCAGCGGGAACAGCAGACCCACGTCTTCGACCACTTCCTTCGCGCCGCCGCAGGACGTTGCAACCAATGGCACACCAGCCACCATCGCCTCCAGCAGGACCATGCCGAACGGCTCGTGGTCAGAGCTCAGGGCGAATACATCGAACGCCTTGAAGTAGCGGCGGGCGTCAGGCACCTGCCCAAGAAACAGCACGTGCGGACCAATGCCCAGCTCCAGCGCAAGCGCCTTGAGGTTTTCTTCCAGGCGGCCCTTGCCGAGAATCACCAGCTGGCTGTTCTCGGGAAGATTGGGCAGAGCCTCGGCAAAACCGCGCAACAGCGTGGCCTGATCCTTGTCCGGATGCAGGCGACCGACGTTGGCGACGATCCACGCCGAGGCAGACAGGCCCAGCTCTGCGCGGGCATCTTCAGCGGAAAACTGACTGCCCTGCAGTTGCTCGACGTCGATCCGGTTGTACAACGTCTGAATGCGGTCGGCCGGCCACTTGGGCAGGCTGCTGCGCATGTCGTCGCGGACCGCATCGGAAACACCGAGCAGGCTCAGGCGCTTGCGAAACAGGTTGGCGAACAGCTTGCGACTGCGCCGGTGATAATCGCCGAACGCATGATGCACACCGATCACCGGCAGCTTCGTCGCCAACAGGGCGATGTACACCGGCTTGAAGCGGTGCGCGATGCAAAAGCTGAACGAGCGCGTCGCGGCAATTTTGCGCAGGTCACGGATGGCACCCAGCTTCAGGCCACGAATGGCGCTGGAGCTGTATTCCATGAACAGCACTTCGTCCGAACCGCAGTCAGCGACGACATCCGGATCGGCGGCACCGGTCAGAAACACCGTCGTCACCCGATAACCCTTGCCGGCGAACAGGCTGGCGTATTGCCGTGCGCAGTCCAGAAACGGCCCATCATAGCCGTGACAGAACTGCAGTACGTGACGATCAGCCGAGCGTGTCATAAGCCTCGACGCCCTCTTTGACCACCAGAATGTCTTCCATGATCAGGTACTCGAGGTCCGAGCCGAAGAACATGTTCAGCGCATCGGTCGGCGAACAGATCATCGGTTCGCCACGGCGGTTGAGCGAGGTGTTCAGGGAAACGCCATTGCCGGTCAGTTCTTCCAGCGCCTTCATCATGTCGTAGTAGCGCGGGTTGTATTCGCGCTTGAGCACCTGGGCACGGGAAGTGCCGTCTTCATGGACGACTTCCGGAACACGGGTTTTCCACTCTTCCGCCACTTCGAAAGTGAAGGTCATGAACGGTGCCGGGTGATCGATCTTGATCATCTGCGGCGCGACGGTGTCGAGCATCGACGGGCAGAAAGGCCTCCAGCGCTCGCGGAACTTGATCTGATGGTTGATACGGTCGGCTACCCCGGTAACGCTCGGGCAACCGATGATCGAGCGACCACCCAGCGCACGCGGACCGAACTCCATGCGTCCCTGGAACCAGGCGACCGGGTTGCCCTTGACCATGATTTCGGCAATCCGCTGTGGCGTATTGTCGATCTGACGCCAGACCGGCTTGCTCGGGTGACGGGCACAGGCTGCGATCACGTCTTCGTTGCTGTACGCCGGGCCAAGGTAGACGTGTTCCATCTTCTCGACCGGCACACCGCGAGCGTGGGACACATAAGCCGCGGCACCGACCGCCGTACCAGCATCGCCGGACGCAGGCTGCACGAACAGTTCCTTGACTTCAGGACGGGCAATGATGCGCTGGTTGAGCTTGACGTTCAGCGCACAGCCACCGGCGAAAGCGATCTTGCCGGTCTCCTTGAGGATGTCACCCAGGTAGTGATCCATCATCTGCAACGCGAGCTTTTCGAACAGTGCCTGCATGCTCGCGGCATAGTGAATGTAGGGCTCGTCGGCTACGTCGCCAACGCGTTTCGGGCCGAGCCACTCGATCAGCTTCGGCGAGAAGTAGAAGCCCTTGCCGTTCTCTTTATAGCGACGCAGGCCAATGACATTGGCCAGCTCGGTATTGATGATCAGCTCGCCGTTCTCGAACGTGGCCAGACGCGAAAAATCATACTTGCTGGCATCGCCGTACGGTGCCATGCCCATCACCTTGAATTCGCCGTCGAGCATCTCGAAACCGAGGAATTCGGTGATAGCGCCATACAGGCCGCCCAGCGAGTCCGGATCGAAGAATTCCTTGATCTTGTGGATCTTGCCGTTTTCGCCATAGCCGAAGAAGGTCGTGGCGTACTCACCCTTGCCGTCGATGCCCATGATCGCGGTTTTCTCGGTGAAACCGGAGCAGTGGTAGGCGCTGGATGCGTGGGCCAGGTGATGCTCGACCGGCTCGATCTTGATCTTTTTCGGATCGAAGCCCAGTTGCTCGAGGCACCAGACGATCTTGTTGCGGTAGCGCTTATAGCGGCGGTTGCCCATCAGCAACGCATCAAGGGCGCGATCCGGCGCGTACCAGTAGCGCTTGGCGTAGTGCCAGCGGGCCTTGCCGAACAGGCTGATGGGGGCGAACGGAATTGCAACCACGTCGACGTCCGAAGGCTTGATGCCTGCCTGTTCCAGACAGAACTTCGCCGACTCGTAGGGCATGCGGTTCTTCGCGTGTTTGTCACGAACGAAGCGCTCTTCTTCAGCCGCTGCTATCAGCTTGCCGTCGATATAAAGCGCTGCGG
Source organism: Pseudomonas sp. Pme6b (assembly GCF_058129925.1). Taxonomy (NCBI): domain Bacteria; kingdom Pseudomonadati; phylum Pseudomonadota; class Gammaproteobacteria; order Pseudomonadales; family Pseudomonadaceae; genus Pseudomonas; species Pseudomonas sp. Pme6b. The sequence continues at coordinate 619,391 of NZ_CM176704.1, read as the reverse complement.
AAGGATCATGGCTAAGGGCGCCGGACAGGCCAAGGATCGTCAATGCCACTAGGGTCTAGCCTCTTTAGTCTGCATGCAGGCGCATTGCGCCCGAGAAAAGGTGTGCCCCCGCACAGCGGGCTGAGGGCAGCTAAAGGGCGGGATTATAACGTAATGACCAAGGATTGGCTCGACGCGCTGAAATGTCATCGGGGATGCCCGCCAGACGGCGTAGGAAACATCTCTTTCTCAGCATCAATAACTATCTACGACCTGACGCCCGTTGCTTCTGATTAATTGAGGTCCATCGTCGCCGGCCCTAAGGCCGTCGCTCAAACCTCAGCGCCTCAAGCGCGCAATGGAACGCCTGTCATGACACAAACACTGTCCTCTTTGGCTATAACGCCTACACCACTGAAACCTGCCGATACCTGGCCTGCCGCCTCCGCCGCACTGAAAAGGCTCGATGAACTGCGCACACTTCTGGCCATCGAGCTGAAGGCCCAGCCTGGCCCGGGCGAAGCGCTGTTGACTGCGCTTGGCGGTGCCGATGTTTCTGAAAGGGAACTGGAAATATTCAGCCTGCTGCAACAGACCGATGACTACTGGACAGACCCTGGCAAAAACGCTGAAAGCCGCCGCGACCGGCTTGTACCTGCCTTGCAGCGAGCCTTGCGTGATGAAGCCAGCGTCAGGATTCACGAGCGTGATCTGGAGAGTGGCTATCTTGTCTGCCTGCCGGACTCGCCCGATCAAAGCCCGGCGCTCACTTACGCCTCGCTGCATGTGCAACTGCACGATGACGAACACGTTGAAATGGCAGGCGCGCTGGCGATATCCGAGGAACAGGGACGCACGCTGCTGATGTTACCCGGGCTCGGTATCATGGGCTTTGCCACGCAGGCACTGATGCTCGCAACCCTGGCGCGCTGGCTCAACACAGCGACGTTGCAGGATGCTCTTCTGAACACGATGGAAAGGCGTCATCAAGATCAGCTTTTCAAGATCATCCAGGACGCCGACCTTTACCTTGAGCCATTCAAGGCTGAAGACCTGCAACTACAGCCGGTCACCACCACCCCCTTCATGCATGTCCTGGATCGCCTGCTGAACAAGCAGCGCAATGACATTCGCCATGCGTGCGAACGACCTGATACTGAAGACCGGGCAACACGTCAGGCGCTGATTCAGGCAGCCATCGACATGCGCGGCCTGCTTGGCCCTGCCTACATGCTCGAACTGCGCGAACTGACCAACAGGCAACGTCAGTATCATCGAAGCCTGCCGGACTGGATGAAGATTGCCAGCGAAGCCGACCTGCAGACCTATGCCTGGCACTTGCGACACTACGATGAGGCGCATGCAGCGATGCTCAGTGTACTGGGCAGCGCGGCCTCTCCAGAACATTTTGCCGAAGCACGTTTGCGCACCCGGCTGGCCGATGACCTGGGCCATGATCTGGACCCACGCGCATTGACCATCGACACGCGGCGCACGCTGCCATCCACGAGCGAGACCTACCGCGTGACATGTTCACTGGTCGAGCTGGCACTCTATGGCCTGCACCCGGAAGACGAGAGTGCAGGCTCGGACTTTCTCGATCACACCGTTATCACTCTTGATGGCAAACCGCTTGATGCAGCCTGCTCGGCATTGAATCCGGCTTACCTTGCCGGAGTTATCGATGAGCTCGATCTGCGGGCGGAGTTTGGCGAGTTTCAACGCAAGGCTTACCAGCAAGAGCACAACCGGCAAATGCTCTGCGCACTGGCGCGAACCCGACTGACCGCGCAGGGTTGGGCGGCGAAGATGCAGGGGCATATCCAGCCCGGTGATTTCGCCATGGTCGCGGCACTGACCGGCCCGGCAGCGCGCGCATCCGATCCAGCACTGCGTGTACAACAGATCAAACTCAACAACCGCAACGTGATGGCCAGATTGCTGGTGTTTCGCAAGCAGGGTGCCGAGGGGCGTACGCAGCGGCTGATCATGGTCGCCACCGATGCACCCGGGCAGCAGTACTTCAAAGCCTTCGACACTGAAACCCAACTGCTGCACGAGGTGGTCGGCTGGACTGCTTCGCCATCAATGGTCAACTACCTGCTCGATCAGGTGGAAGTGGATGCCCGTGCGGCACTGGCAGAGCAACTGACGGCACTGGCACTCAAACCCCAGCCTTCGAAAGACTTCATTCAGTTTATTGATCATGCGGACTGCGAGTCGGCCTTGCGCCGCTTTACCGACGAACAGACCCGCATATTGCTTTCCGAACAGGCCAGGCATACGCCGGACTGGTACCTGCGCGCCAGTCGCGCCCAGCGCCGGGAACTGCTGGCCCTTGAACAGGCCATTGGCGGAGCGCTCGACAACTATCAGGCGCAGCCACACACCGGAGTCAAGCCATTCAAGGATTACGTACACCAACGTGCCAGCCAGCAAATCGGCAAGCTGCTGAACGTACCAGCCGGCACGGTAGACCCCGACCTGATCGTAATTACCACCGAGCGCGAAACACTGACCTACACCGACATGCTGCTCAATGGCTATGACGACAGCATTGACCCCTTGCGTGCTTCCGCAGCAACCAACGCGACGTTCAGCGGCCCGGAAGGCATCGACGTGAGCGCGCTGTCAGCTGCTGCCGTTGCAGGTTCGGTGCGCGGTCAGTGGCTGGCGGACGAGTACATTGCCTTGATCAGAAACACCCTGCTGAACAGCGAAAGCGAAGGCTACGCCTACCGTCGCCAGTTCAGCGTGATAATCACGCAACTGCAGATGCAGGCAGCGGCATTGCGCAGCGTGCTGAAAGGTCATATCGAAGCAGCGCACTATGCGTGGTTGAAACAATCTCTGGATAACGCCCACCTTGACGACACCGCCTCCCGCGAGCGATATCCCCTCTACCCGCTGCAAGTGCATGTGGACAAACCGTTTATCGCCTCGGGGCTGACCGGCGTCGATCAACTGGTCATTCCCAGTACGCTGCTCACCCACGTCGAAACCGTGCAGGGCTGCGTGGTGATCCTGCCGACACAGACTCGCCATGCTGCGCTGCTCTACACGCCGCAGGCGCCTGACGGTATCGAGTTTCGTCTGTTCAGCGACTTTGTGCGCTCGCTCGTTAGCGAAGGCATGATCGATTACTACAAGGATCGCTGCCGGATCAAGGCGCGTCGAACCTTGTCGTTCTTGCTCCGCGACATGCAGCAGGGCAAGGCCAACAAACCTCCGGTCATTCCCAAGGCATTCATTGCAGACTTCGCCGACACCTGTTTCAACAGGCCGCTGGAGCGCAGGTTGCGTGATGTGGAAGAGACCACCACCGGCCGCAACGACATGCTCGTCCGGCTGATCTGGGTCAGCGTCGAGATAATTGCTACCGCCTTGACCCTGCCGTTCCCACCGGCAAGCTTTGCGGTTGGCAGCCTGCTTTCATTGCATGACAGCGGGCAGGCAGTTGCCGCCTTGACTGAAGGCGACCAGCAACGCGCTGCAACATACATGCTCTCGGCACTCTTCAACGGCATCGGCGCAGGCAGCGACTTGTTGGTTGGCATTAAGGGCTTCGGCGGCGTATTGCATCAGCTTGAGCACGGTCATCAATCACCGCCGGTCCTGCGCTCGTTCCAGCGCCAGTCCTCGCTGCCGCGTTACGAGGACCTGTACCCGGTTGAACTGCAGGAGCAGGTTTTTCTGATCGGCAAGCCCAACGCCCATGATCACGCCGCAGTTTTCCATGCACCCCACGTCGCCTCGGCGCCCCCGATGGCAACCGGTCAGTTCGCCCTGCGAGAGGCCGCTGGTGCCTGGCAGCCGCTCCTGCCACCGCCCAACGCCGTGGCGCGCGTGCCTTCGGGGTTGCGCACCGACCTGGCAGTCGACGTTTCGCTGGATAACGTGCCACGTATCACCGACGGCCACGCGAAAGGCGTGTACGCACTCAACGGAAAAAATTACATCAGGTTGTCAGATCACACCTTTCAGGTTCAATACGATGCGCATCTGCGCTGCTGGCAGATCATCGATCCGGCCAATCCATTCGCATTCTTCGGCAAACAGCCGGTTCGCCTGAATGAACAGGGCCAGTGGCTGGTCGTCGACCGGCGCTTGCGCGGCGGCGGGCTGGACGGTCCGGGGAGCTATAGGCCACTGCCTGAAGATGCCGCCGCAGGCTCGCTCAACACGTTGATCGACTATGAGATGCCAAGCACCATGAGAGCGCATCTGGACATCGTCATCAGCAAGGAAGTCTTTGACCCGACCGGCGCAGGTCTGGAAATCTATTTCGAGACCTATTTCACGGAAATACGCCAGACCTTTACAGCGTTTCGGGAAAAGCTCTACCAGGACGCTCAGGCATTTTTTGCCCGATTTTCTCCGCCGCCCAGGCCGACACTGCCCGCTTATGGCCTGCCCGGTAGAGTCGAGACGCTGATCGAGCACATCTTCACGCACAGCAACGGGTTGGTTTTCAGCGAGGCCCCAAAGTCGGTAGCCAGCAAGCGCCTGCTCCTGCTCAACATGCCATTGCTGGCAGAACAGCGTGTCGAGGTCCTGTACATCGAACACCTGCTCACCGACAAACACCTGCGCAAACTGGCCAGATATCGCCAGTTGGGCAAAAAGAGTCGCTCTGGCTCTCATGAGCTCAAGTACTACCTGCACGACGTCAATCGCGGCGCCTTGAACAACTCGAGCAGCGAATACGACTACTACCACCTGATCAAGGAAGCCCACCGTCACGGCATCGAAGTGCGCCCGTTCAGCTCGTCGATAAGCTACCCGTTTTTCGGCCATTCGGTGCTGGCCGCCGCTGATGATCCGGCAGCGGCCAGCAAAATGAGCAACTTCTTCGGGCACAGGCTCATCAGCCAGGACATCGCACCCGGCTCTTCCAAGCGCTGGGTCGCACTGCTCGACCAGAAACTTGCCACGACGCATGATCAGGTGCCCGGCATAGCCGAGACCCGCATAAGTGAAGGTACCAACGGGTCGCATCAAAGCACGCCGACTCGCTGTGACTTCACCATCGCGTTTGCCGACCCTGCGCTGCCGGGCGTTCCGCTGCCCCCCGCCACCCCTGTGGATGACATGCTGATCCGCGAGCTGAGGGTCTCCGTTGCCGAGGGCGAGCATTGGGCGGGCCAGTACGGGTTTGTCCACGGCGAAAACACTACCTGGCTACGCGTACCACCCGAAGAGTGGACTGCCGACAGCCCGATGACAGCGATCCAGCAATCCTTGGCCGACGCGACCTATGAGATGCCGCTTGATACCAGAACGACGCTTCATACATTGGCGAACTTCGAAAGGAAAGGGCTCGACATGGAGTATTTTTTTGAAGACACAAAACTCGACACTGTTCGCAATACGTTCGCCCAGCGCCGCAAAAATCTGCAAAAGGACGCCGCCACGATCAGATCAGCCCAACTGCCACCTCGCCCGACATTGCCAGCCATCGAGCCACAGACGAGCACGGCGGGGCTGCTTGAAACCCTGTACCGTCACACGGAAGGCATCGTTATCGGCGAGTCGCATTTTTCTGTTTCGAGCAAAAAACTGATTATCGACAACCTGCCATTGCTGGCGCGGCAAAACGTCAAGACGCTGTACATGGAGCACCTGCTGACCGACCTGCATCAGGCGGACCTGGATCGTTTCTTCGAAACCGGCCAGATGAGCAAAACGTTGTTGCATGACCTGAAAATCCTGGACCGTGGGCATCACACCGATCCGGACAAGGTCTATAACTTCGAACAACTGATCATCAAGGCGCGGCAGTACGGCCTGGAGGTCCGCGCTATCGACTGCGCAAGCAGCTATCACCTCAAAGGCATTGCCAGGGAAGAGTCCATCACCCGCCAGCAGATGATGAATTACTTTGCGTCGCGCACAATCCGCAGGCATCAGGACGTGATGGGTTCCCACAAATGGATCGCGCTGGTTGGCAACAGCCATTCCAATACCTACCAGGGCGTTGTACCCGGTATTGCAGAACTGCAAGGAGGGATCGGTCTGCGGGTTATCGATGTGGCACCAGGGAAATCGACCGGCGTAGTACCGGATCCGGGAGAGCTTGTTACGGGAGGCATAACCAATGAACAGGTCTACATCAAGGGCGATTACCGAGTGGCTATGGAAGTGTCGCGCCCAGAGTCAGCCAGGCTCTTGAGCATTGACCAACGCCTCTTCAAGCCGGGAATGTTTCTGGTGCAACAGGGCGAAGGCGATTTGCAGACCATCGTCCATCGTGCTCGTGACACATGGATTCATCGCACACCGGTGCAGCGCAATGCCGAGGGCAAACTGTATCTGGAGCGTGTGCGTTGGCCGCGTATCCACCTCAAACCCTTCGACGACATGGACGCGCTGGTGACGGCCCTCGAGGCGATGAACCTCACCCGCATTGCCTGAGAGGCCAGGCTCAGTCTGGCGTGATCTTCGGCAAGCGCTGCTCCAGTATCTGGTGCAGCGCACTCTGCACCGGCCAGTTGCGCATAAACCGCGCCCGGTCACGCGCGTAGGCTGCTGCAAAGGACGATTGAGAACTGTGCTGCTGCATGGCATCCAGGTCGATCATCGCCCAGCGATCGGTGCGCCAGAACAGGTTATGCCCCTTGAAATCACCATGACTGATACGCGCCTGGATAAGCTGTGCGAACAGCGTGTCCAGCGCCAGCAGTTCGGCCTCTGGTGCATCACCGGTTGCCACATGGGGAGCGAAGCGCTCGATGATGTCCGGTCCCTCGATAAACTCGGTCACCAGCCAGGCTTTGCTGCGCAAGCCGAGAAAACGCTTTTCCTGAACTGCCAGCGGTTTTGGCGTGGCGATGCCGAGAAACATCAGGCGGTTACCTTCGCGCCATGAATGCCAGGCCCGGCTGGGACGCCAGAAGCGCTTGAGCCAGTGACTGAAATTCTTGATGTTGTAACGCTTGATGACCAGCGTACGACCACTGATTTCGACACGGCCGACGCTCGCAGCGCCACCGGTCTTGTACAGATGCCCCTTGCCGAGCAGGGCATCAGCCTGAGCCAGCACCGGTAGCATCGCGGGTTCTTCCTCGCGACGAACAGCACGGAACACCGAAGCGCTGTCCTCGACGCTGAACAGACTGCAATCGCGCACGGTCTTGCTCATGAAGTCCTTGAGCCGCCAGCTGCGAACCTTGTCGATCTGCTTTTGCAGCGCCTCCATCGGCAAACCATGTTCGGCGTTGCTCAACAGGTAATGCACCAGCAACTCTTCAGTGAAGGGCTCGAAAGACCTGGGCAACTGGGCGAAGAACACGCCGAGGTTTTCCAGCACCTTTTGCCGGGACAACGGTTTGCCGGCCTGCTCGGCGCGAATGCCAGCACCATCAATCAGGTACAGCCGGCCTTGGTGGCGCAGCAGATTGTCCAGATGCAGATCTTCCTGCCACAAGCCTTTGGCGTGCTGTTGAGCGATGGCGCTCAGCGCCTCGCCGAGCACGGCTTGCTGCTCATCCGCCAGCGGTGGCAGGTGCTGGACAGCATTCCAGGCATCGCCCAGGCTTGACGCCTGCTCCAGAAACTCGAACAGCAGCCAGCCACCCTCGCCATCCTGCAAACCGTCGGCAAGCAGCAGCGGAGTGGTCAGCCCCTGTTCGGCAAGCAGACGCACCCCGGCCAGTTCACGCTGAAAGTGCCGGGCCGCCTTGTCGCCCACCAGCAGTTTTGCCAGCACCGTTCGGCCTCGCCAAACGCCTGCGCCCACATAGCGCTGCCCCGGCAATACCCGCAGCAGGGTCAATAATTGCAGTTCAGCCGAACCGGCAGCATCGGCCAGCGTCAGACTCATCGGCAACTCGGGGGTACGTCCGGCATTCTTGAGTTCAGACAAGCGCATCAACGGGTCTCTTTATCATCGCGGTGTTGAAGGTCTCGTTTGTGAGCGCTGCGCTTGCCCAAACGCGCATTCCAGGCATCGACCAGCAAGCTGTCCGGAGTGGCTTGCAGATAAGCCGCCAACAGTTCGCGGCGATCGGCCTCATTCCACATCGGCGCGCGGCGCAGCAGCGGTTCGAGGTCCCGGGCAAGGTCACGCTTGCCGAAGATCACCGGACGGGTTTTCTCCAGGTCGATCAGTTGCGCCTGGTAGCCCTTTCCCACCGCCTGCAGAAAAATATGCTTGGGATAAAAGCAGCCATGAACCTGTCCGGCGCCGTGCAGCGTGCGCGCCAACTGGCCGCAGGCGTGAAGTACCGCCAGACGCTGGACGCTCTCCATCTGGTTCCACTGCTGCAACAGTTCGTCAAGATCGGTCCAGCCGTCCAGCGCACGCGTCATGAGGATCGCCCGGTATTCCCCGTCGACCTTGCGCTCGCCATAAAACACCGCTTGCAGCGCTGGAATGCCCAGCTTGCGGTAGCGACTGATGTTACGAAACTCACGAGAGAAGGACGGCTCGCCAAACGGATGATGCAACGTGTGGGTCAGGTAATTGCTCTGGCGCTTGAGGTAAAACCCCTGACCGTCCAGGTCGAGACGGAACACACTGCTCCAGCCGCCGCGCCCGGTATTGGGCTCGTCGACCGCATCAAGCCTGATGTTCCAAAGCGATTCAAAATCAGCCAGGTTGTGACGCGCCAGTAACGGCTGGTCAGCACTGGCAATAAAAACGCTCATTCACGGCCCTCGAAAAAGCTGACGATATGTCGAATACGTTTCTTGTCGGAGGCGTTCAACCGCGTTCGCTGACGGTACTGCAGGTAGAAGCGCAGACGCTGGGTAGCTGACAAGTGATACTTGGCGACCTTGTCCAGGCACGCCAGATCCTTGGTGATCCGATAGCGCAGCATGAAGCTCCACCAGAATGCGCCATTGGGGCAATCGATGAAAAACAGCTTGCCTTCGTCATCGACCAACAGGTTGCGCCATTTCAAATCATTATGTGTGAAATGGTTGTCGTGCATGGTCCGGGTACAGGCAGCCAGCTGATGACTTACAGCGTCGACCCATTGCCGGTCGGCCAGTCGCGGATCCTTGCGTTGCGCCAGCGCAGACAAGTCTTCGGTATTGGGCAAGCCGCGAGTGATCAGTGCGCCGCGATCATACGCTGCGCCGTTGCGCTCCAGCCCCCAGGCCACCACTTCTGCCGTGGGAATGCCCCATTTGGCAAAACGTTTGAGGTTCTGCCACTCGGACTTGACCCTGGGCTTGCCGATGTAACGGCGCAGGCCTTTGCCCGCACCTACGTAGCGTTTGACGTAGTAGTAAACCCCGGCGCGCTCGACGCGGATGACGTCGGACAGCGGGTCTCGGGTCAACTGCTGGCCTTGCAAGGCAAACACGGAATCCAGACTGCCGAAATCCTGCTGCAGAAAAGCGTACTCGGGCTCAAGCTTCCAGCCCGCCATCAGAGCGCATCCCCGTAGCGCACTTTGCGCTGATACAGCTTGTCGGCCTTCTTCTCCAGCCAGCTCAGCAGCGGCGCTTCCTTAAGCAGTATTTCGCGCAGCGGTTTCTGGAAATAACCCTTGAGAAAACGCAGCTTGTCGCGTCGCGTGAGACCAATGTCCAGCGCTGAAAAATACAACGCGGCCAGGTCCTTGTTGCGCCAGCGTGGTGTTATTGCTCGACGCGTCTGGGCACGGTGCAGGTCGATGACTGACAATCTGAAATCGTCAGCGGTGACCGGTGTGTCGGTGTGCAACAAAAAATGACAGATGTAACAGTCGCGATGGTTCACGCCGGCGCGATGCATCATACCGACCAAACGGGCAACTTCGGCGATAAACGCTCTTTTCAGACGGGGCTCCGGCGGCTCGTTGCGCCAGTTGATACTGACGTCTTCCAGGCTGGTAGTCGGGGCCAGCTCTTCAGTGACAATAAACGAATGCTGCGCGGCAGGGTTGCTGCCACGTTCACCATAGGCCACGGCCGTCATGGTCGGGACGCCGACTTCATGCAGACGCTCGATGGCGTCCCACTCCTTGCCAGCGCCCAGCACTGGCAACTTGGCAGTTGCCAGGTTCTTGGCGATTTCACCCCAGCCGATACCACGGTGGATCTTGACGAAATAACCACGCCCGTTGACCTCGGTGCGCAGCGTGCGGCGTCCTTCCAGCTCGCGGTAGACCTCGCCGCTCAGGCCCTCGACCTCGACGAACGCATCGCGTCCGGCCCACAGGCTCTTGAACGGTTCAGCCAGGAACAGCTTCATCAATAGTGCTCCGCCAGAATCACATCCGCAGCGTGTTGCGGCATGCTGTAAAGGTCCGCTGTGTCAGCAAAGGCCAGGCCATTACGACCCCAGGCGCTGCGCGCGTCATCATCCTCAAGCATGTCCGACAGGTAGCGATTGAGTTGTACCTGATCGAACGGCTCGTCCAGCACCCGCCCGCAGTCAGCTTCGGCTATGTAATGGGCGTACCCGCAGACTGCACTGACCAGAACCGGCAAACCGGCGACCAGTGCTTCAAGCAATACGGTGCCAGTATTCTCGTTGTAAGCCGGATGAATCAGCAGGTCGGCGCCCAGCAGAAAACGCGGAATATCGCTGCGCCCTTTCATGAACGTCACCTGGTCGCCCAGGCCCAGCGCCGCGCTTTGCAACTGGAATACTTTGGGGTCGTCCTGGCCGATTACAAACAGGCGGGTACGCTTTTTGAGCTCGGCAGGCAACGCCGCTAGCGCCTTCAGGCTGCGATCGACGCCCTTTGTCTTGAAACCGGAGCCGATCTGCACCAATAACAGGTCTTCGTCGGCAAGCCCGAATTCCTTGCGAAAGCCAGCACGGATGTCTGGTGCGTCCGGCGGTGCGCGGCGATCCTGGGAAATGCCCGGTGGCAACAAATGAAAGCGCGACGGCGGGGTGTCGTAATGCTTGATGAACAGCGGCTGCTGTACTTCGGAAATCATCAACACCTGAGTTTTCGAGTCTTTAGCAAACACCGCGCGCTCGTAGTCAGCAAAGTGGCGATAACGGCCCCACTTGCGATACAGCGGGCTGCGCAGGTTCTGCGCCTTGTCCTCGAAGCAGCCGTCGGCGGCGTAATACACATCCAGACCGGGCATCTTGTTGAAACCGATCAGACGGTCCACCGGGCGCCTGGCCAGGTCTGCTTCCATCCACGCCGTGAGCTTTTCATTGCGTCGATGATTGAAGAAAGCCTTGACCGGCGCTACCAGCACTTCAAAACCGGGCGGCACATCGCCTTCCCAGATCAGGGTGTAGACGCGGATCTGGTGGCCGCGCTGCTGGCACTCCAGAGCAATGCGCATGAAATCGCGTTGCAGACCGCCGAACGGAAAGTATTTGTAGAGTACAAAAGCCAGTTGCATCAGCCAGGTTCCTTTGCCAGCAACAGCGCGCCCAGTTGGCTCGCTACTCGCTCGGGATTCAGGCGAGTGAAGCACATCGGCCACTCGCGTTTAAGGTCGAACCGGCGCTGATCATCGGCGGTCGGTTGGTACGTGCATTTCTTTTGCAGGCAAGGTGTGCAGCCCGGATAGTCGCTGGCCAGATGCACCTGCGACTTGCCATACGCTCCGGTCAGGCCCGGGTTGGTCGGGCCGAACAGGGAAATGGTCGGCACGTCCAGTGCGGCGGCCAGGTGTCCGATTCCGGTATCCACCGCAACGCAGGCCTGTGCGCTGGCCAATACCCGCGCTACACCCGCCAGATTCAATTTCGGCAGCACGTGTGCGCTGTCCAGACCGTCGGCAATGCGCTCGGCGCGTGCCTTTTCTGCCGGGTTGCCCCATGGCAATTGCACCTGCAAACCGCGAGCCGCCATCAGTTCGGCCAGTTGTCGCCAGTACAACTCGGGCCAGTGCTTGGTGTCCCAGGTTGTGCCATGCAGAAACAGCACGAACGGAGCCTGCAACGTGTCATCCAGAGTCGCCAGCGGCTTGAGGCCGTAGTCGCCCATACCGGACGGCTGTGAATAACCCAATGCCTGAGCGAACAACTGACGCAGTCGTTCGACCGCATGCTGCCCGCGTGGCACTGCAAAAGCGCGGTCATAAAAGCGACTGGCGACCGGTTCGCGTGCCGAGTCGCGGTCCAGCCCCGCCACCGGCGCATCGACATAACGTGTCAGCCAGGCACTTTTGAACAAGCCCTGAGCGTCAATCACCAGATCGTAGCGCTGTTCGCGCACCTGCTGTTTGAAGCGCCGCCACTCCCCCGACCTGAAGGTCTGCCAGAGGTGCTTGCGCCAGCGGCGGATCGCCACCGGGATCACCCTGTCGACCGCTGGGTGCCAGGCGGGAATTTCGGCGAAACCCTCTTCCACTACCCAGTCAAAGCGGATGCCGGGCAGCGCTCGCTGCGCATCGGTCAGTGCGGGCAAGGCATGGATCACATCGCCCAGCGAAGAAGTCTTGATCAGCAGTACCCGCAAAATCAGGCGACCTCCACCGGCGTGCTGTTCAGGCGGCTCAGCGCCTGAATCACGGCGTCCGGTTCAAGCAGACGCATACAGTTGTAATGGCCGAAACGGCAGGTGCGCTCAAAGCACGGGCTGCACTCTATACCCAGGCGCACCACTTCCACTGCGTCGGCCAGCGGTGGCGTGAAGCCCGGCGAGGTCGAACCGTAGACGGCCACCAGCGGGCGGTTCAGCGCTGCGGCCACATGCATCAGGCCGGAATCGTTGGACACCACCGCGTCAGCACACGAGAGCAGGTCGATGGCTTCGGCCAGCGAGGTTTCACCACTGAGGTTGACCGACTCCTCACGCAGACCGGGAATCAGTTCCTGGCGAATACTCTCGCCGACCGGGTGATCCTTTTTCGAGCCGAACAGCCAGACTTGCCAGCCTTCGCGAATGCTGGCGTCGGCGACTTGTGCGTAATGCTCGGCAGGCCAGCGCTTGGACTCGCCGAACTCTGCACCTGGGCATAGTGCCAGCACCGGACGATCGAGGGTCAGCCCGAACTTGCTCAATGCCGCATCGCGAGTCGCGGTGTCGATGCGCAGGCTGGGCTTGGGATAAGGACGCGGCAACTCGGTGCTCTTGTCGAATGCCAAAGCCATGAAACGCTCGATCATCAGCGGATAGCGCTGTTTGTCGAGGGTGCGCACGTCATTGAGCAGGCCATAGCGGAATTCACCGCGCCAGCCGGTACGCTTCGGTATACCGGCAAAAAAGGGCACCAAAGCGGATTTCAGCGAGTTGGGCAGCAGGATAGCCTGATCGTATTGGCCAGCCAGGGACTTGCCGATCCGGCGACGGGTCGCCAGCTCGAGGGCGCCGTGACCCAGCGGGAAACTGAGCGCAGCACGAACCTGCGGCATGCGTTCCAGTATCGGACGGCTCCATTCAGGGGCCAGCACGTCGATTTCGCACTCGGGATGACGCTGTTTCAGACACTGGAACAGCGTTTGTGCCATCACCATGTCACCGACCCAGCTAGGCCCAACGATCAGAATTTTCATGTTCTATCCAAAAACGACCAGAAACGATCAGGGAGGCCGATCAGACTGCGTGACATTCCCACACAACCTGTCGCCTCCCTGTCATAGCTTTATATAGTGTTGCAGCGGAATATGGCGTTGCCGCGCGGCTCAGCTCAAACCCATCTGCGTCCAGATCCGCATCACCTCACGCCGCTGGGCATGAAACTGATCGCCGCTGACCACGCCCGCCTGCTTCTGTAAAGCCTGACGATGCGCTGCCGAGCGGTACGCCTTGTAGGCTTCGCGCAACAGGCCGGCGTCCGTGTCAGGCAACAGCCCGGCGTCCTCAAGCCCTTCGAGAATCCGAATGTTGTCGGTGTATTGCAGCAGCGCTGGATGCTCTCTGGACCACGCCAAGGCGGCGTATTGCACCATAAATTCGATATCGACGATACCTCCGGCGTCCTGCTTGAGGTCGAACGGCACCGACGCCTCGAAGGCACTGGCCGCCCTTCCGGCTGCTGTCACGCGGGTGCCGAGGTTGTCGCGCATCTTGCCGCGCATCTCTCTGACTTCGGCGCGCAGCTTGTCCAGATCACGCTCGCGCCCCAGCACATCGGCACGGACTTTTTCGAACTGCTCGCCAACATCGCGACTGCCGGTCATCACCCGCGCACGCACCAGCGCCTGATGCTCCCAGGTCCAGGCTTCATTGGCCTGATAACGGGCGAAGGCCCCCAGCGAACTGACCAGCAACCCGGATGCACCCGACGGCCGCAGGCGCATGTCGACGTCATACAGCTGACCGGAGTTGGTTTGCGTGGTCAGCAAATGGATCACCCGCTGCCCCAGACGAGTGAAGAACTGCGCGGTGTCGATCGGTTTGGCACCGTCGGTCTCGGCCTCCAGATCGCCATCATGAATGAACACCAGATCCAGATCGGAGCCGTGCCCCAGCTCGATGCCGCCGACCTTGCCGTAGCCGACAATCACGAAACCTGGGTCGCACAACGTGCCGTCCGGACGTAAAGGCGTACCGTGCCGGGCCACGCTGTAGCGCCAAGCCAGAGCGAGCACCTGATCGAGAATCGCCTCGGCCAGCCAGGTCAGGTAATCACTGACTTTCATCAACGGCAGGCTGCCGGATATCTCGGACGCCGCAACCCGCAGGCTGTGGGCCAGCTTGAAATGCCGCAGGGCTTCCATCTGCTGCTCGAGGTCGTCCTCCGGGATACGAATCAGTCGCTCACGAAGCTCGGCCGCCAACTCTGGTGCCAACGGCGGATTGAACAGGCGACCTTCATTGAGCAGCTCATCGAGCAGCAGCGGGAAGCGTGCGATCTGCTCCGCAATCCATGGGCTGGCAGCGCACAGGGTCAGCAGTTGTCGCAACGCATCGGGGTTTTCGGTCAGCAACACCAGATACGCCGAGCGCCGGGCGACCGCTTCTACCAGCGGCAGCACACGCTCCAGCACCAGGTCGGGCTTCTCATGCTCTACCGCCTGAGCCAGCAACCGAGGGATGAACGCATCCAGCCGCTCACGACTCAGACGCTGCATCGAACGCAGGTTGGGACTGCTGCGCAGGCTGGCCAGATTCTTCAGTGCCTTTTCCGCATCGACGAAACCGGCCTGCAACAGCTGGCGACCCGCGGCGTCCTCGTCCTGGGACTCTTCCCACAGGGGCAGCCACTCGCCACCCACCGCGACTTCACTGTCGTCCTGCTGCTCGTCGTCGGGATCCGAATCGGGGTCGGCGATGACCTGACGGAAATGCCAGGACACCCGACTGCGCCAGTACATAAGGCGCTCGTGAAAACTGACCCAGTCGGCAAAGCCCATGATCAGGGCAATGCGTGCCTGATCCTGATCGTTGTCCGGCAACATTTGCGTCTGACGGTCGGCAATCGCCTGAATGGCGTGCTCGGTGTAACGCAAAAATTCGTAACCCTCGCGCAGCTCTTCAGTCACCGCCGAAGGCAGATAACCCTGCCCTTCAAGGGTTTTCAGCACTTTGAACAGCGGGCGCTGTTGCAGGCTCAGGTCGCGGCCGCCGTGGATCAGCTGGAACGCCTGGGCGATAAACTCGACTTCGCGAATCCCCCCCGCACCGAGCTTGATGTTTTCCGCCATGCCCTTGCGCTTCACTTCCTGCTGAATCAGCTGCTTCATGGTGCGCAGCGCTTCAATGGCCGAGAAGTCCAGGTAACGGCGATACACGAACGGGCGCAACATATCCAGCAGCTCGGCACCTGCGGCCTGATCGCCGCCGACCACTCGTGCCTTGATCATCGCGTAACGTTCCCAGTCCCGGCCCTGATCCTGGTAATACTGCTCCAGCGCGTTGAAACTGAGCACCAGCGCCCCGGAAGAACCGTAGGGCCGCAGGCGCATGTCGACCCTGAACACGAAACCATCGACGGTTACCGGGTCCAGAGCCTTGATCAGCCGCTGCCCCAGGCGAATGAAAAACTCCTGGTTATCCAGCGCACGCTTGGTGCCCAGCGTCTCGCCACCCTCCGGGTAGGCAAAGATCAGGTCAATGTCCGACGAAAGGTTCAGTTCGACCGCGCCTAGTTTGCCCATGCCCAGAATGACCATGTGCTGCGGCTGCCCAGAGTGACGACCGGTCGGTGTGCCGAACTGCTCGCAGTGCCGTGGATACAGCCATTGGTAGGCCAGGTCGATCGAAGCATCGGCCATTTCCGATAGATCACGGCAGGTTTCGATCAGATCTGCCTGACGGGTCAGATCGCGCCAGATGATTCGCACTTGCTGGCGTGCGCGCTGCCGACGTAGATTACGCCCCAACTCGTCATCACTGGTGGCGCTCGACAGGGCATCGGCAATCTGACCGCGCAATTGGCCGGCAGAGAGGCTACGCTCCAGCTCGCCCGAATCGGCCAGTTGCAGGAGCATCTGTGGGTCACGGCAAACTTGCTCGGTGACAAAATCACTGGCGGCGCAAACCCGGTCGAACGCCTTGCGGCGCGCTTCGGGCCAGGCCTCGAAAGACGCCAGCGCGTCCTCTGACAAAGCAGTGAGCGCGGCCTGGAAAGTCTGGCGGGCACGGGTAATCAATGGCAGCAGAATGGCCGGAAATTCAGCCAGTAAAGGTAGGCTCATGGTCTATCCTTGATCGGCGTGCAAACGCCCGTCTGTCATGACGGCAAGACGCGTCTGCCAGCACCGCTTGTCGAACAAAGGTTATAAATTGCTGGAAAAATCAAATTAGAAGCATAAAAATCCGCTTTTTCCCTGCAAGATATTCAATAGCAATCAACAGTAACGTTTTAAGTTACAAGACAACAGGAGCGATTGAGTCGCTTCTCTGTAGTTTTACTACTGGGTCCGATACTCGGAGGGCTGAAATCGTCGTCGATTTGTAGTAAAACTACACGCCGCCGGATCCCACCCTCCGGTAATCCAAGAATTTATGTCGTCTGCCCACAAGGCCAGTCGCAAACTCAGGCAACCGATTCTGGAAGCCTTTCCGCCCTGGAGCAAGCCATGCAAGACCTCGATCCCGTCGAAACCCAGGAATGGCTGGACGCCCTGGAATCGGTTCTCGACAAAGAAGGCGAAGACCGCGCTCACTACCTGATGACCCGTTTGGGCGAGCTGGCCACCCGTAGTGGTTCGCAGCTGCCGTACGCCATCACTACGCCATACCGCAACACGATTCCTGTCACCCACGAAGCACGCATGCCTGGCGACCTGTTCATGGAACGCCGCATTCGCTCGCTGGTGCGCTGGAACGCATTGGCAATGGTCGTCAAAACCAACCTGAACGACCCGGATCTGGGCGGCCACATCTCCAGCTTCGCCTCCAGCGCCACGCTGTACGACATCGGCTTCAACTACTTCTTCCAGGCCCCGACCGACGAACACGGCGGCGACCTGATCTACTTCCAGGGTCACGCATCGCCAGGCGTCTATGCCCGTGCGTTCCTCGAAGGCCGTATCACCGAAGACCAGATGAACAACTTCCGCCAGGAAGTCGACGGCAATGGCCTGTCGTCTTACCCACACCCGTGGCTGATGAAGGATTTCTGGCAGTTCCCGACTGTATCGATGGGCCTTGGCCCGATCCAGGCGATCTACCAGGCGCGCTTCATGAAGTACCTGGAGCACCGCGGTTACATCCCGGAAGGCAAGCAGAAAGTCTGGTGCTTCCTGGGTGACGGCGAGACCGACGAGCCAGAATCCCTGGGCGCCATCGCTCTGGCCGGTCGCGAGAAGCTCGACAACCTGATCTTCGTCGTCAACTGCAACCTGCAGCGCCTCGACGGCCCGGTTCGCGGCAACGCCAAGATCATCCAGGAACTGGAAGGCGTGTTCCGTGGTGCTCAGTGGAACGTCACCAAAGTCATCTGGGGCCGTTTCTGGGACCCGCTGCTGGCCAAGGACGTCGACGGTATCCTGCAACGTCGTATGGACGAAGTCATCGACGGCGAATACCAGAACTACAAGGCCAAGGACGGCGCGTTCGTCCGCGAGCACTTCTTCAACTCGCCTGAACTCAAGGCAATGGTTGCCGATCTGTCCGACGACGAGATCTGGAAACTCAACCGTGGTGGCCACGATCCGTACAAGGTTTATGCGGCCTACCACGAAGCCGTCAACCACAAGGGTCAACCGACCGTGGTTCTGGCCAAGACCATCAAAGGTTATGGCACCGGCGCCGGCGAAGCGAAAAACACTGCACACAACACCAAGAAGGTCGATGTCGACAGCCTGCGTCACTTCCGTGACCGTTTCGACATCCCGGTCAAGGACTCCGAACTCGAAGCCCTGCCGTTCTACAAGCCGGAAGAAGGCAGCGCCGAAGCCCGTTACCTGAGCGAGCGTCGTGCTGCGCTGGGTGGCTTCGTACCTCAGCGCCGCGCGCAGAGCTTCAGCCTGCCGACGCCGCCACTCGATACCCTCAAGGCCATCCTTGACGGTTCGGGCGACCGTGAAATTTCCACCACCATGGCTTTCGTGCGCATCCTGGCGCAGCTGGTCAAGGACAAGGAAGTCGGTCAGCGCATCGTGCCGATCATCCCGGACGAAGCCCGTACCTTCGGTATGGAAGGCATGTTCCGCCAGCTGGGCATCTACTCGTCGGTCGGCCAGCTCTACGAGCCAGTCGATAAAGAACAGGTAATGTTCTATCGCGAAGACAAGAAAGGCCAGATTCTCGAAGAAGGCATCAACGAAGCGGGCGCCATGTCCTCCTTCATCGCTGCCGGTACTTCGTATTCCAGCCACAACCAGCCGATGATTCCGTTCTACATCTTCTACTCGATGTTCGGTTTCCAGCGTATCGGCGATCTGGCATGGGCTGCTGGCGACAGCCGCACCCGTGGTTTCCTGATCGGCGGCACCGCCGGCCGTACCACGCTGAACGGCGAAGGCCTGCAGCACGAAGACGGTCACAGCCACATTCTGGCGTCGACCATCCCGAACTGCCGCACCTTCGACCCGACTTACGGTTACGAACTGGCAGTGATCATCCAGGACGGTATGCGCCGGATGTTCGAAGAGCAGCAGGACGTTTTCTACTACCTGACCGTGATGAACGAGTCCTACACCCAGCCAGCCATGCCGGCCGGTGCGGAAGAAGGCATCGTCAAGGGCATGTACCTGCTCGAAGAAGACACAAGGGAAGCGGCGCACCACGTCCAGTTGCTGGGCTCGGGCACCATCCTGCGTGAAGTTCGCGAAGCGGCGAAGATTCTCCGTGACGAGTTCAACATCGGCGCTGACGTCTGGAGCGTTACCAGCTTCAACGAACTGCGTCGCGACGGTCTGGCTGTAGAGCGTAACAACCGCCTGCACCCTGGCCAGAAGCCGGAACTGAGCTATGTTGAGCAGTGCCTCAACGGTCGCAAAGGCCCGGTCATTGCATCGACGGATTACATGAAGCTGTTCGCTGACCAGATTCGTCAGTGGGTTCCAACCAAGGAGTATAAAGTCCTGGGCACCGACGGTTTCGGCCGTAGCGACAGCCGCAAGAAGCTGCGTCACTTCTTTGAAGTCGATCGTCACTTCGTTGTGCTGGCAGCCCTGGAAGCTTTGGCGGATCGTGGCGATATCGAACCTAAAGTGGTGGCGGAAGCCATCGCCAAGTTCGGCATCGATCCTGAAAAACGCAATCCACTGGACTGCTAAGAGTCTGCTTCAAGAGCGCTGATCAGAGCGTAAACAGCCGAGGATGCGGAATTTACCTACCGTAAATGAGCATCCAACGCTGTTTCGTTGTAACTGAACCAGCGTATTGGTGAGTGAACAGGTTCTCCTAAGGAGAGACATAGTGAGTGAGTTAATTCGTGTACCCTACATCGGCAACGGTGAAGGCGAAGTCATTGAATTGATGGTCAAGGTCGGTGATCGCATCGAAGCCGACCAGAGCATTCTGACGCTGGAATCAGACAAGGCGAGCATGGAAATCCCTGCTCCCAAGGCTGGCGTCATCAAGGCCATGAAGGTCAAGCTGGGCGACCGCCTGAAAGAAGGCGACGAGCTGTTCGAGCTGGAAGTGGAAGGCGAAGCGGCTGCCGCACCTGCCCCCGCAGCCGAACCTGCCGCGGCACCTGCTGCTGCCGAAAAACCGGCTGAAGCTGCACCGGCACCTGCCGCTGCTGCGCCTGCTCCGGCAGCCAGCGCCAGCGTTCAGGACATCCACGTGCCGGACATCGGCTCGTCGGGCAAGGCCAAAATCATCGAGCTGATGGTCAAGGTCGGTGACTCCATTCAGGCTGATCAGTCGTTGATCACCCTGGAATCCGACAAGGCCAGCATGGAGATCCCATCTCCGGCAGCAGGCGTTGTCGAGAGCATCGAAGTCAAGCTGGACCAGGAAGTCGGTACCGGCGACCTGATCCTCAAACTGAAAGTCGAAGGCGCAGCGCCCGCCGCAGCTCCGGCACCTGCTGCCAGCGCACCGGCTGCCGCTCCTGCCAAGGCTGAAGCGGCTGCACCGGCCGCTGCTCCAGCGCCGAAAGCCGAAGCAGCACCTGCTCCGGCTGCACCGGCCAAAGACGGCGCCAAGGTTCACGCAGGCCCGGCTGTTCGTCAGCTGGCACGCGAGTTCGGCGTCGAGCTGAGCGCGGTCAGCGCCACCGGCCCACACGGCCGCGTGCTGAAAGAAGACGTTCAGGTTTACGTCAAGACCATGATGCAGAAGGCCAAGGACGCTCCGGCTGGCGGCGCAAGCGGCGGCTCGGGCATTCCGCCGATCCCGGAAGTCGATTTCAGCCGTTTCGGCGAGATCGAAGAAGTACCGATGACGCGCCTGATGCAACTCGGCGCTTCGGGTCTGCACCGCAGCTGGCTGAACATTCCGCACGTCACGCAATTCGACCAGGCCGACATTACCGACCTGGAAGCTTTCCGTGTTGCGCAGAAAGGTGCTGCAGAGAAGGCTGGCGTCAAGCTGACCGTTCTGCCACTGCTGCTCAAGTCCTGCGCCCACTTGCTCAAGGAGCTGCCGGACTTCAACGCTTCGCTGGCACCTAGCGGCAAGGCCGTGATTCGCAAGAAGTACGTGCACATCGGCTTTGCCGTGGACACCCCGGATGGCCTGTTGGTACCGGTTATCCGCGACGTCGATCAGAAGAGCCTGTTGCAGCTGGCCGCCGAAGCCGCAGCACTGGCTGAAAAGGCACGTAACAAAAAGCTGACTGCAAACGACATGCAGGGCGCGTGCTTCACCATCTCCAGCCTCGGCCACATTGGCGGCACCGGCTTCACGCCGATCGTCAACGCGCCGGAAGTGGCGATCCTCGGTGTTTCCAAGGCAACCATCCAGCCCGTCTGGGACGGTAAAGCCTTCCAGCCGAAACTGATGCTGCCGCTGTCGCTGTCCTACGATCACCGCGTGATCAACGGCGCAGCTGCTGCCCGCTTCACCAAGCGCTTGAGCGAATTGCTGGCGGACATCCGCACAATCCTGCTGTAAGCCCTGCAGGCCCGTTCCCGGACGGGCCTTGCTATACACCTTTGCGAGCTGCCACGCTCGAACCTCAACCCCGCCCTCCAGCGGGGATTTTTTTGCCTGGCTATCGCGCCCATGCTCCGCGCTCATTGCTGGATTCTGTGGGAGTGACCGGGGCGGCGATCCGCATTGCTCACGACCATCTTCTGGGGTTGTACGGACCCCTTCGCGAGCAAGCTCGCTCCCACGACCTTTATCGCGGTGCCAGGTCTGACTGGCGGGTGATACACTACGCGACATTTTTGTTTTGCAGGTCCACCGTCGTGACTAACACCGCTTTCAATTCTCTGCCTCTGTCCGCTGCCATGCTGGCTAACCTGGAGTCGCTTGGTTACGCCGAGATGACACCGATTCAGGCGCAGAGCCTGCCGGTGATCCTCAAGGGCATGGACCTGATCGCGCAAGCCAAGACCGGCAGCGGCAAGACCGCTGCCTTCGGTATCGGCCTGCTCAACCCGATCAACCCGCGGTTCTTCGGTTGCCAGGCACTGGTCATGTGCCCGACCCGCGAACTGGCGGATCAGGTCGCCAAGGAAATCCGCCGTCTGGCGCGCTCGGAAGACAACATCAAGGTGCTGACCCTCTGCGGCGGCGTGTCTTTCGGCCCGCAGATCGGCTCGCTGGAGCACGGCGCGCACATCATCGTCGGTACGCCGGGGCGTATTCAGCAACATTTGCGCAAGGGTTCGCTGGTGCTGGACGGCCTGAACACGCTGATCCTCGATGAAGCCGACCGCATGCTGGACATGGGCTTCTACGACGCCATCGCCGACATCATCGAGCAGACCCCGCAGCGCCGTCAGACCCTGCTGTTCTCCGCGACCTACCCGGTCGGCATCAAGCAGCTGTCGTCGAAATTCATGCGTGACCCACAGACCGTAAAAGTCGAAGCGCTGCACGCCGACAGCCAGATCGAGCAGATTTTCTATGAAATCTCTCCGGAGCAGCGTCTGGAAGCGGTGGTCAAGGTACTCGGTCATTTCCGTCCGGCGTCCTGTGTGGCGTTCTGCTTCACCAAGCAGCAGGTTCAGGAAGTGGTCGACCACCTGACCGCCAAAGGCATGTCTGCCGTCGGTCTGCATGGTGATCTGGAACAGCGCGACCGCGATCAGGTACTGGCGATGTTCGCCAACCGCAGCACCTCGGTACTGGTCGCCACCGACGTGGCCGCGCGCGGTCTGGACATCGACGCACTGGACATGGTGATCAACGTCGAGCTGGCGCGCGATTCGGAAATCCACATTCACCGCGTAGGCCGTACCGGTCGCGCAGGCGAAAAAGGCATCGCGGTCAGCCTTGTGGCACCGTCGGAAAGCCAGCGCGCCCGCGCTATCGAAGAATTGCAGAAAGCCCCGTTGAACTGGCAGCAGTACGATCAGCTAAGCGTTAAGGAAGGCGGCAAACTGCTGCCGACCATGACGACGCTGTGCATCGGTTCGGGTCGCAAGGACAAACTGCGCCCGGGCGACATTCTTGGCGCGCTGACCGGCGAAGCGGGTATTGCAGGCACTCAGGTGGGCAAGATCGCGATCTTCGATTTCCAGGCGTACGTCGCCGTCGAGCGCAGCATGGCCAAACAGGCTCTGGAGCGTTTGAACAACGGCAAGATCAAAGGCAAGTCGCTGCGCGTGCGGATTTTGTAAAGTTTATAGTTGACCCTGATAGTCCCTACACTCCGCGCCGAGCATCATATACAGGCCCCGAAGGTCCTGAAAACGCGGTTTTCAGGCCTCTGCCCGTAGGGCGTGGGAGCGAACTTGTTCGCGAAGACGGTAGTTCAGACGATAAATCTTCGGAGAACATACCGGCCCTTTCGCGAACAAGCGAAGCGTCGCCCGGTCCGCTCCCACGGCCTTCGGCCAGAATCAAAAACAGGCTTGTATATAGCTTAGCGCGGAGCATGGGAACGATCGTGACCTACAGATCGAGGAAACACGCTGTGCCCGTTACCGACGTTGTAATCATTGGCGCTGGCGCCGCTGGTCTGATGTGTGCGTTCACCGCTGCCGCTCGCGGGCGCCGGGTGATGTTGATCGATCACGCCAACAAACCCGGCAAGAAGATCCTCATGTCCGGTGGCGGGCGCTGCAACTTCACCAACATGTACACCGAGCCGGCCAACTTCCTGTCGCAGAACCCGCACTTCTGCAAATCGGCCCTGGCGCGCTACACCCAGTGGGATTTCATCGCGATGGTCGCCAAACATGGCGTGCCTTATAACGAGAAGAAGCTTGGTCAGCTTTTCTGTGACAACAAGTCCAGCGACATTCTGGAAATGCTCCTGGAGGAATGTCGACAGGCCGGTGTCAGCCTGCACATGGATACCTCCGTGCAGCAGATCGAAAAGACCGAATCCGGCTACAGCCTGCAAACCACGCTGGGCACGTTGAGCTGCGAGGCACTGGTCATCGCCACGGGCGGGCTGTCGATTCCGACGCTGGGCGCAACCGGTTTCGGCTATCAGGTCGGCAAGCAGTTCGGCCACACGCTGCTGCCCACCCGCGCAGGCCTGGTGCCGTTCACCATCACCGATCAGCTCAAGGAGCTGTGCACAGAGCTTTCAGGCACATCGGTGGATTGCCTGGTCAGTTGCAATGACACCAGCTTCCGCGAAAACATCCTGTTCACGCATCGCGGCCTCAGTGGTCCGGCGATCCTGCAGATCTCTTCGTTCTGGCAGCCCGGTGACACCGTGGAAATCAACCTGCTGCCCGATCACGATGTGCCCACCTGGCTCAGTCAGCAACAGGCCGAGCGTCCCAACAGCGAATTGAAAACCCTGCTGGGCGAGATTTTCACCAAGAAGATGGCCAATCTGATCGCCGAACACTGGTTCGTGTCCAAACCCATGAAGCAGTACACCCATGCCGAACTGGCCGACATCGCCGAAAAGCTGGCGAGCTGGCAGGTGGTCCCGGCAGGCACCGAGGGTTATCGCACCGCTGAAGTGACGCTGGGCGGTATTGATACCCGTGAAGTGTCGTCCAAGACCATGGAGTCACTGAAATCCCCCGGCCTCTATTTCGTCGGCGAAGTGCTCGATGTGAGCGGTCATCTGGGCGGCTTCAACTTTCAGTGGGCGTGGGCCTCGGCGTACGCAGCGGCGCAGTACGTGTGACGTAGTGCGCGTGGCGTAACATCACGACACTGCAAATCGGTATAAATTTTGCCAAGCGGATGTACAGCCAGTCGTTTGGTCTGTACATATCCTCCTGCAGAATTGATCAATTGCGAACAGGGCCGTCAGCTTACCCATGGCATCGAAATCTCTCCGTCATACATTCCGTCGATTGTGGGCGCTGGATAAATTCAGCTATAGCGTTCGAGTCTTTATCGCACTGACCGGCAGCATGGCGCTGTGCTGGTACCAAAACGAGATGGCATTGCTGATCCCGCTGTTTCTGGGGATTATTGCCTGCGCACTGGCAGAGACTGACGATAGCTGGCAAGGCCGACTCAATGCCCTGGCCGTGACACTGGTGTGTTTCAGCATCGCCGCCCTCGCCGTCGAATTGCTCTTCCCCTACCCCATCCTGTTTGTCTGCTCGCTGGCGCTGGCCAGCTTCTGCCTGACCATGCTCGGCGCGCTGGGTGAGCGGTATGGCGCAATCGCCTACGGCACGCTGATCCTCTCGGTCTACACCATGATCGGCGTCGATCAGCGCGGCGGTGAGGTACTGGACTTCTGGCATGAGCCGATGCTGCTGGTGGCGGGTGCAACCTGGTATGGCCTGCTGTCAGTGCTGTGGCAGATGCTGTTTTCCAACCAGCCGGTGCAACAGGCGCTGGCCCGGCTGTTCCGTGAGCTGGGGCAGTACCTGAAACTCAAGTCGACGCTGTTTGAGCCGATCCGCACACTCAATGTAGAGGCCCGTCGTCTGGAACTGGCGCAGCAGAATGGCAAAGTGGTCGCCGCGCTGAACTCCACCAAGGAAATCATCCTGCACCGCGTTGGCAGCGGCCGCCCCGGTTCGAAAGTCAGCCGCTACCTGAAGCTGTATTTCATCGCCCAGGACATCCACGAGCGCGCCAGCTCGTCGCACTACCCCTACAACTCACTGGCCGACGCCTTTTTCCACAGCGATGTGCTGTTCCGCTGCCAGCGCCTGCTGCGTCAACAGGGCGTTGCCTGCCAGGCGCTGTCAGAATCCATCCAGCTGCGGCAGCCGTTCGTGTATGACCCCAGCTTCGCCGAAGCCATGGAAGACCTGCACGCCTCTCTGGAACACCTGCGCATCCAGAGCAACCCTGCGTGGCGTGGCCTGTTGCGTTCGCTGCGTGCGCTGGCTGCCAACCTCGGCACACTGGATCGCCTGATCAGCGACGCCAGCAACCCGGACGCCGTGGCCGATGCCACCGACAGCAGCCTGCTGGACCGCTCGCCGCGCAACCTCAAGGATGTCTGGACCCGCCTGCGCCTGCAGATGACCCCGACCTCACTGCTGTTCCGCCACGCCCTGCGCCTGCCGCTGGCGCTGACCATCGGTTATGCGATGGTGCACCTGATTCACCCGTCACAGGGCTACTGGATCATCCTGACCACGGTGTTTGTCTGCCAGCCGAGCTACGGCGCCACCCGGCGCAAACTCGGCCAGCGGATCATTGGTACGGCAATAGGTCTGACGGTCGGCTGGGTACTGTTCGATCTGGTTACCAGTCCGATTCTGCAATCGATGTGCGCGGTGTTGGCCGGTGTGGTGTTCTTCGTCAATCGCACCACGCGCTACACCCTGTCGACCGCCGCCATCACAGTCATGGTGCTGTTCTGTTTCAATCAGGTCGGCGACGGTTACGGGCTGTTCCTGCCACGGCTGTTCGATACGCTGCTGGGCAGCTTGATCGCCGGGCTCGCGGTGTTCCTGTTCCTGCCGGACTGGCAAGGACGACGCCTGAACAAGGTGCTGGCCAACACCCTGACCTGCAACAGCATTTACCTGCGGCAGATCATGCAGCAGTACGCCAAGGGCAAGAGTGACGACCTTGCCTATCGACTGGCGCGACGCAACGCACACAATGCCGACGCTGCGCTGTCGACCACATTGGCAAACATGCTTATGGAGCCCGGTCACTTCCGCAAGGAGGCCGATGTCGGTTTCCGCTTTCTGGTCCTGTCACATACGCTGCTGAGCTACCTTTCCGGCCTCGGCGCGCACCGTGATACACAGTTGCCTGGCGATGTCCGCGAACACCTGATCGATAACGTCGGCGCTACGCTGGCAGCCAGTATCGACGAAATCGCCGCAGGGCTGGCCGAGAAGAAACCTGTCGCCGTACAGAGTGACGCAGAGGAAGCACTGGCCGCGCAACTGGAACAGCTACCGGAAGAGATGGACGAAAGCCAGCGTCTGGTACAGGCTCAGCTAGCCTTGATCTGCCGCCAGCTGGCACCGCTACGCACCCTTGCCGCCCACCTGATCAAAGCTCCGGAGGCTGTTGCAGCCCATGCAGTCTGAACAGCTCGTCGTAGGTGCCGTCGGCCTTCATGGCGGCAATTTCACGATCAAAATCGGCGACGATTTTTGCGTGCTGAGGGTTTTTCAGGCTGACCAGAATATGCAGACTGTTCTCGCTCAACGAGCCGGGTAGAAACTCGACACGGTCGCGAACCTCGTCGGGCTCCATCGCCAGGTTATAGCGAGCGACGTATTCGTCCTCCAGTGTCAGGTCCACACGTTCGGCAGCGAGCATGCGTACGGCTGTGGAGAAGTTTTGTACGGGAACCTTCTTGAGCAGACTGTCGCTGTCAAACGCAGGGGAATAGGCATAACCGCGTACAACCGCAATCATGTAATTGTGCAGTTGTTCATGGCTCCGAACCTCGATAGCCGATTCCTTGCGTTTGATGAAGCGCACCCTATTAAGCAGGTATTCGGCTGAAAACTGACCAATTTTTGTGCGATCTTCGCTGAACCATGCGTTGATCAGAACATCGTGCCGCCCTTCACTCAACCCCAGCATTGCCCGCGCCCAAGGCACTTGCTCATACAGAGTGGTGTATCCGGCGCGGCGCAACGCCGTATTGACGATATCGGTCGCAAGTCCGCCGTTGAGCAGCAGCGCATCGGTAAAAGGTGGCCAAGGGTCAGCGACGAGGCGCAGTTTCTCGGCTGCACTGGCATGCGCCATCAGCAAAAAGACCAGCAACCCAACCGCTCGAAGCCACTGCGACATGCTCAGGTTCCTGAAAAGGGCGGTATACCCGATTTAATCCTATCGGCAGCAAAACCATCACTCATGAGAGTGCCAGCAGCTTTTAATTGAAGACCTGAAGCGGTCAGTAGACAAGCCGGAAGAAGAACATGCTCAGTAAAGCTGTACGCACATCGTTGACAGCGTTTATTGGGAATGTCGGCGGATACGTTTAGACTTCTCTTCTGGTTTCCCTGCGAGTCTGCGACATGTCTATCAAATGGATCTGCAAACATCACACCGAGTTGAGCATCCAGCAGCTGTATGCCGTGCTGCAACTGCGCGCCGAGGTGTTTGTGGTCGAGCAGCAATGTGTGTATCTGGACGTGGACGGGCAGGACCTGACGGGCGATACCTGCCACCTGATGGCCTGGCAGGAAGACAAGCTGGTCGCCTACCTGCGCTTGCTGGACCCTATCCAGCAGGGCGGCGACGTCACTATTGGGCGAGTCGTGACAGCCCCTTCGATTCGCAGCCGGGGCATTGGCCATGAACTGATGGAACAGGCTCTGGAAAACGCCGAACGCAAATGGCCTGACCAGCCCATCTATCTGTCGGCACAAGCCCACCTGCAAGGCTATTACAGCCGCTACGGTTTCAACCCGGTGGGCGAGGTCTACCTGGAAGACGACATCCCCCACATCGGCATGCGCCGCGATCTGGACTAAGAGCAGTTGCACGCCTTGAGCTGCAAGCTGCACATTGAAAGCATTGAAAAGGGATTCGTCGATGGAGGTCAGCAAGACCAAAAGCAGTTTCTATCGCCGCCTGTACGTGGCGTACCTGATTGATTCGAAGCTCGCCAGCAGCGTACCCGAACTGACCGCCGTAACCGGCATGCCACGCCGCACCGCGCAGGACACCATCAGCGCGCTCTCCGATCTGGACATCGTGTGTGAATTCGAACAGCAGGAAGGTGCCCGCAATCACGCAGGCAATTACCGTATTCGCAACTGGGGCGCCATCGACAAAACATGGATCGCCCGCAACCTGAACAGCATCAAGGCCGTGCTCGGGTATCCCTAGCAGGGCAGTTGCGAGCTTAAAGCTTGCCGTTCGAAGCCTGCAGCTCGTTATAGGTCAGGTAGACGCGCAGGTCGAATTCCAGCTGGTGATACCCGGGCAGCATGTGCTCGCATAACTGGTAGAACGCCTTGTTGTGGTCTGACTCGCGAAAATGTGCGAGCTCATGAACCACGATCATCTTCAGGAATTGTGCAGGGGCTTCCTTGAACAAGGCGGCTACCCTAATTTCATTGCTTGCCTTGAGCTTGCCGCCCTGCACTCTGGATATTTTAGTGTGCAACCCGAGCGCGCGATGGGTCAGGTCCAGGCGACTATCGAAGAGCACCTTCCTGATGGCCGGCGCGTTGCGCAGGTAATCCTGCTTGAGCGCCAGCGCGTAGGCGTAAAGAGCCTTGTCGCTTTGTATCTGATGACGCTCAGGGTAGCGCTGCTCCAGATAGTCCGCCAGACGGTTCTGGGCAATCAGCTGATGCACTTGATCCTGCAGGGTCTGCGGATAGGCCTGCAGGTATTTGAGCGGAGCATGGCTGGCGGCAGTCATGGGGCCTTTTGCATGATGACGAAAGACGCCATTCTACAGCAATCCACTCGATCTCAAGCCTGCCACCTCAAAGTGCCCGGGGAAGCGCAGCGCGTCTTCGGGCACCATCGGATGCGCGATCAGAAAGCCCTGCATGACCTGACAGCCGTTGTCCGCCAGCCACTGGTATTGCTCGGGGGTCTCGACCCCTTCGGCAATAACCAGCATATCGAGGTTGCGACTCAGGTCGATGATGCTGCTGGCCATCGCCGCCTCGCGCCTGGACTCGACAATGTTGGCGACAAAACGCCTGTCCAGCTTCAAGGTGTCTAGCTGAAGATTGCGCAAGTGCGACAGCGAGCATTCGCCGGTCCCGAAATCGTCCAGCGCAATACGCACGCCGA
Organism: Pseudomonas sp. Pme6b; assembly: GCF_058129925.1. Classification (NCBI taxonomy): domain Bacteria; kingdom Pseudomonadati; phylum Pseudomonadota; class Gammaproteobacteria; order Pseudomonadales; family Pseudomonadaceae; genus Pseudomonas; species Pseudomonas sp. Pme6b. The sequence goes on along the minus strand of NZ_CM176704.1, from coordinate 589,923 downwards.
CGTCATGCAGCAACTTCAGCTGTTTATGGCTATGCGTAAGGTTATGCACCAGAGAGCTTTCAGTGATTTCCACCTCGATCTGCCCTGGTTTGAGCTCGAAGCGATCCATGGCACGCTTCAGCTCCGAAGCCAGGTTGGGCATGCAGAATTGCGTGGGGCTGACACAGACACTCAGTACCACATCGGCAGCAAACACCCGACTCCACGCCTGACGCTGTTCGGCACCCTGATCGAAAATCCAGCTGCCTAGCCGGTTGATCAACCTGGTCTCCTCAAGCAAGGGAATGAACAGTGCAGGAGGTACCTCGCCGACCGCCGGATGCTGCCAGCGCAACAACGCTTCGAAACCACGCAGGCGGCCATCCGCAACGTGGACCTGGGGCTGGTACACCACCGAAAAATCCTTGCCATCGATGGCCGTGCGCACGCTTTCCTCAAGCATCAGCCGTGAGCGGGCGCGTCCGTTCATGTTCTGGTCGTAGAACCGGTATTGCTGACGCCCTGCACGCTTGGCCTCGTACATGGCGATATCTGCCGCACGCAGCAAACCGTCCAGATTCGAGCCGCAGTCCGGAAAGGTCGCAATACCGACACTGGCACCCAAGGTGATATCGACACCGTCGACCCTGGCGTCTTCCCGACACCCGTTCAATGAGCTTTTCGGCGATTTTGGCCGCCTGTTCGGGGTAATCAAGCCCATCGATCACGACCGTGAATTCGTCGCCGCCAATGCGCGCCAGAACATCATAGGGGCGCATGCTGTCCTTGAACTGCTCGGCGACCCAGAGCAATACCTGATCACCGGCGTCATGACCCAGCGCATCATTGATCTGCTTGAAGCCGTCCAGGTCCATGAACAGCACAACCAGGTATTTGTCTGTCTGCTCCTTTCGCAGGAGCATGCCTTCAACGGCCTGATAAAGCCCGCGGCGATTGAGCAGGCCTGTCAAAGCGTCGGTAACGGCCTGTTTTTCAAGTTGCTGATAAAGATCACGGACTACCGACATATCCAGAACCGTCATCACCATCGCCTTCTGCTCCGCAGGCAGCGCCGCGCAAGACAAGGCAACCGGCAACTGTGTACCTTGTGCGGTACGCAGAACGGCATCGTGCACCCGGTAGGTGTCGGCCTTGCGATAGTGCTTGTAGAAGCCAGACTCCAGCCAGTCGCCCACTTGCGGTTCGATAATGTAATCCAGCACTTGCGTACCGCGCAGTTGATCGACCGAAGCGCTCAACAACTGGCAGATGGCGGGATTGGCAAAACTGATGGTGCCCGCCTCATCAACGACCAGAATGCCTTCGGCGACGTTGGCCAGCACTGACGCGTTGAACGCTCGGGCCGATTCAAGCTCCAGCGAGAGCTGTTGCAGCGCACGACGGTTACGCTGCTGCTCAAGCAGGGTCTGCACCTTGGGCTTGAGAACGTTCGGGTCGAAGGGTTTGAACAGGTAATCCGTCGCGCCATTCGCATACCCCTTCTGCACGGCATCCTGAGTCTGCTCATTGGCCGTGAGAAAGATAATCGGCGTCAGACGGGTGCGCTGACTGCCTCGCATTAGCCGAGCGACTTCGAAGCCGTCCATGCCCGGCATCTGCACATCCAGCAGAACCAGGTCGACTTCCTGCTCAAGAAGTACCGTCAATGCTTCGATGCCTGAACTCGCAGTCACAATGTGCCAGTCCGTTCTTTGCAGAACAGCGCACATCGTCACCAGATTTTCCGGGTAATCGTCTACAACCAGTAAAACCGAAGAGCCATCATGTGGCTGTGTTGGCACGCGTTCCATGCTGCTTCTCTATGTGGGCATGACGCCTGGGTTTCAGGACGACCGTCATACTTTGGAATAACTCTAGCCCCGTCTCGCAAAAAGCAGAAGCAAGGCACCCCTTCCCTACCATCAAAGTTCGATCTACCCGACTAACGGTCATTCCCTGTACGCCGTGCACACTCTGCTCTGCAGGAAAAGTGACAGCACTTTGACGTCATTGGTTCGACAACTTTTAATTAACAAATCGCCCTACAATCCGTATAAAACGCGCTCAAACCCTCTTGCTAGAGGCCACCCCTTGGTAGCAAACAGACATGCGCGGAAGGATTGAACATGATCGATCTCGGATCGTACCAACTCAGCATTCCAGTGGGCTCCCCCCCCCAAACCATTACCACCGCTCAGCTTGTTAAGGGTTATGACGGCAAATACTTCAAATCAAAATCGGACTCCATTGTGTTCTGGTCTCCGGTGACCGGGACCAAAACCGAAAACGCTAAATATTCGCGCAGCGAGTTACGGGAAACATGGTCAGATGGATCACTGCACAATTGGGTATATCCCGACGCGGACAACTATCTGAACGCTAAACTGGAAGTCGATCAGGTGCCCTCTTCCGGCAAGATCGTGATCGGCCAGATACATGCCTACGAGAGCACCGAGCCTCTTCTGAAAGTCGAGTATCAATACAAGGAAGACACCAAGACCGGAGACATCGTTGCGAAAGTTCGCAATCGTTTCGATGACGACGAAAGCAAGGTCTATAAGATAGTCGAAGGTGTGAAGCTCAATCAGACATTCAGTTACGTCATTCACCTGAGCAAGGGTGGAAAATTGACTGTCAGTGTCAACGACACCGACTGGAGCAAGCGCATCAGCGAGACCTGGCGCGACAAGCCTTTGTATTTCAAAGCCGGTGTTTATACCCAGGACAACACCGGGTATACCTCGGAAGGCGGCAAGGCCACGTTCTATAATCTGGATATTGATCACAACAAGAGCTGAGTCGCACGCAGGCCTTGAATCAAACGATCAAAAAAACGGCCCGCACTTGCAGAAAGTGCGGGCCGCTTTTCATTTCATCGGTTATTCAAGCAGCATTATCAGCGGTTGGCTTTGAACTCCTGCTCAGCCGCCAGGAAACGTGTCTGCATGGACGCAGACGCAGGCTTGCCGATCAGACTGAATACCACGATGGCAATGCTGGCAAGGATGAAACCCGGGATGATTTCATACAGGCCAAGGGTACTGAACTGCTTCCAGAGTACGACAGTCGCAGCGCCGACTATTACCCCAGCCAGCGCACCATTGCGCGTCATGCCTTTCCACAGCACAGATATCAGCACCACAGGGCCGAATGCAGCGCCAAACCCTGCCCAGGCATAGCTCACCAGCCCCAGTACGCGATTCTCGGGATTGGCGGCCAGCAGAATGGCAATGACAGCGATCAGCAACACCATCGCACGCCCGACCCACACCAACTCAAGCTGCGAAGCCCCCTTGCGCAGGTAAGCCTTGTAGAAGTCTTCGGTCAGCGCGCTGGAGCACACCAGCAACTGGCAACTCAGCGTACTCATCACCGCAGCCAGAATGGCCGACAGCAATACACCGGCGATCCATGGATTGAACAGCAGCTTGGCCAGTTCGATGAAGACCCGCTCCGGGTTCTCGGTCACCGGCCCGGCCACATCCGGGTGCGCGGAGAAGTAAGCGATACCAAAGAAGCCTACCGCCACAGTACCGCCAAGGCACAGGATCATCCAGGCCATGGAGATGCGTCGGGCGCTGGCAATCGACTTGACCGAATCAGCCGCCATGAAGCGCGCCAGGATATGCGGCTGACCGAAATAACCCAGTCCCCAGCCAAGCAGGGAAATGATGCCGATGAAAGTCGTGTTCTTGAACATGTCGAAGCTGGTCGGATCTTTCGCTTCAATGGCCAGGAAGGTGGTATCGACCCCGCCTGTTGCCAGCAGGACGATGATCGGCGTCAGGATGAGGGCGAAGATCATCAGCGTGGCTTGTACGGTGTCGGTCCAGCTCACGGCCAGAAAACCACCGACGAAGGTGTACGCAATGGTAGCCGCAGCGCCGGCCCACAGGGCGGTTTCGTAGGACATGCCGAAGGTGCTTTCAAACAGACGCGCGCCCGCAACGATGCCCGAGGCGCAATAGATGGTGAAGAACACCAGAATCACGACGGCCGAGATGATGCGCAGCAGGCCGCTGCTGTCTTCGAAGCGGCTGCTGAAGTAATCCGGCAGGGTCAGCGCGTCACCGTTGTGCTCGGTCTGCACACGCAGACGACCGGCCACGAACAGCCAGTTCAGGTAGGCGCCGATGATCAGACCAATGGCGATCCAGCTTTCCGACAGGCCGGACATATAGATAGCCCCCGGCAACCCCATCAACAGCCAGCCGCTCATGTCCGAGGCCCCTGCTGAAAGCGCTGTTACCACGCTGCCCAGGCTGCGCCCGCCGAGGATGTAATCCGAAAGGTTGTTGGTAGAGCGATAGGCCATCAAGCCGATCAAGACCATTGCCGCTATATAGATCACAAACGTGATCAAGGTAGGGTTACTGACACTCATGAGTTCTGCCTTGGCATTGTTTTTATGTTGGCACCCGATGCCAAAGGGAATAGCGACCGATATACGGCGCATCCGTGCTTTTGCACCCGACACCGCGTTGACTGATCGCTCCGCAAGGATCGGCAATCAATGACTGGCGGTCGCACCGCGGGAATGAATCCTATTAAACAAACCAAACAAGGTGCAACCCATTTCACCGTGCAAGTTGCACCTGTTACAAAAAAACCAATAAAGGCGTTTTTCTGCTCCATTTTAGGGCGCTTTCGACCCTCTCTACAAACAATCGCGCACCAGCTCTGAGCAAAGCAGCACTTTTGCGGGTCACTTGCCGGGAATGTCACAAAATATTATCGAAACAGGGTTGCACTCGGTTGCACCTGACCCCGTCACAGCGCTAATCTTCGCCAAAGCCGATGCCACCGTTGCGTGGCTATAATGAGGACAACACATGGCCACCACTACTCTGGGCGTCAAACTTGACGACCCGACCCGCGAGCGATTGAAAGCCGCCGCCCATTCGATCGACCGCACACCGCACTGGTTGATCAAGCAGGCGATTTTCAATTACCTGGAAAAACTGGAGAGTGGTGCAACCTTGCTGGAGCTCAATGGCGCGACTGGCAAAGACAGCGAAGACCGAGGCGAAGTGGCGGAAGACACAGGCCTGCAATGCTTCCTGTATTTTGCCGAGAGCATTCAACCGCAGTCGGTACTGCGGGCGGCCATCACCTCCGCCTACCGCCGCCCCGAGCAGGAAGTGGTGCCGATGCTGCTGGAGCAGGCGCGCCTGACTGCACCTGTTGCCGAAGCCACCAACAAGGTGGCCGCGTCTATTGCCGAAAAGCTGCGCAACCAAAAAAGCGCTGGCGGCCGCGCTGGCATTGTTCAAGGCCTGTTGCAGGAATTTTCGCTGTCCTCGCAGGAAGGCGTTGCACTCATGTGCCTGGCCGAGGCGTTGCTGCGCATTCCGGACAAGGGCACGCGCGATGCCCTGATTCGCGACAAGATCAGCAACGGCAACTGGCAGCCGCACTTGGGCAACAGCCCCTCGCTGTTCGTCAACGCTGCCACCTGGGGCCTGCTGCTGACCGGCAAGCTGGTCGCCACTCACAATGAGGCAGGCCTCACTTCTTCACTGAGCCGCATCATCGGCAAGAGCGGCGAACCGATGATCCGCAAGGGCGTCGACATGGCCATGCGCCTGATGGGCGAGCAGTTCGTCACCGGCGAAACCATCGGCGAAGCCCTGGCCAATGCCAGCCGTTTTGAAGCCAAGAGCTTCCGCTATTCCTACGACATGCTGGGTGAAGCGGCGCTTACCGAGCATGATGCGCAGAAGTATCTCGCGTCCTACGAGCAGGCCATACACTCCATCGGCAAGGCCTCCCACGGCCGCGGTATCTACGAAGGCCCGGGCATTTCCATCAAGCTGTCGGCACTGCACCCGCGCTATAGCCGCGCCCAGTACGAGCGCGTGATGGAAGAACTGTACCCGCGCCTGCTGTCGCTGACCCTGCTGGCCAAGCAGTACGACATCGGCCTGAACATCGATGCCGAAGAGGCTGATCGTCTGGAGCTGTCACTGGATCTGCTCGAGCGCCTGTGCTTCGAACCGCAGCTCACTGGCTGGAACGGCATTGGCTTCGTGATTCAGGCTTACCAGAAGCGCTGCCCTTATTTGATCGATTACGTGATCGATCTGGCTCGGCGCAGCCGTCACCGCCTGATGATCCGTCTGGTCAAGGGCGCGTACTGGGACAGCGAGATCAAGCGCGCCCAGGTCGAAGGTCTGGAAGGCTATCCGGTGTACACGCGCAAGGTGTACACCGACGTCTCGTACATCGCCTGTGCCCGCAAGCTGCTGGCGGCACCAGAAGTCATTTATCCACAATTCGCCACACACAACGCCCACACCCTGGCGGCTATTTACCAGATCGCCGGGCAGAATTATTACCCAGGTCAGTATGAGTTCCAGTGCCTGCACGGCATGGGCGAGCCTTTGTACGAGCAGGTCGTAGGCAAGGTCGCAGACGGCAAGCTGAACCGTCCATGCCGCGTGTACGCTCCGGTCGGCACGCATGAAACGCTGTTGGCCTATCTGGTCCGTCGTCTGCTGGAAAACGGTGCCAACACGTCGTTCGTCAACCGGATTGCCGACCATTCGATCTCCATTCAGGAACTGGTGGCCGACCCGGTCAGCCAGATCGAACGCATGGCAACACAGGAAGGCGGTTTCGGCTTGCCGCACCCGCGCATTCCGCTGCCGCGCGACCTGTATGGCACCGAGCGCGCCAACTCCAGCGGCATCGACATGGCCAACGAGCATCGTCTGGCTTCGCTGTCATCGGCCCTGCTCGCCACAGCGCACAATGACTGGAAAGCTGCCCCCATGCTCGGCTGCCCGGCCAGCGCAGGCACACTGACTGCCGCGTTGAACCCATCGGACCTGCGTGATGTGGTCGGTCATATTCAGGAAGCCTCGCTGCAGGATGTCGAGAACGCCATCCAGTGCGCCTTGAGCGCTGGCCCGATCTGGCAGGCAACACCGCCTGCCGAACGCGCCGCAATTCTGGAACGTGCTGCCGATTTGATGGAAAGCGACATCCAGCCCTTGATGGGCCTGCTGGTCCGCGAGGCGGGCAAGACCTTCGCCAACGCCATCGCCGAGGTGCGCGAAGCCGTCGACTTCCTGCGTTACTACGCCGTACAGGCGCGCAATGATTTCACCAACGACGCCCATCGTCCGCTGGGGCCGGTGGTCTGCATCAGCCCGTGGAACTTCCCGCTGGCAATTTTCAGCGGTCAGGTCGCTGCTGCACTGGCTGCGGGCAACCCGGTGCTGGCCAAACCGGCCGAGCAAACACCGTTGATTGCCGCCCAGGCCGTGCGCCTGCTGCTTGAAGCCGGCATCCCGGAAGGCGTGGTGCAATTGTTACCGGGGCGCGGTGAAACCGTAGGTGCCGGGCTGGTCGGCGACGAACGCGTCAAAGGCGTGATGTTCACCGGTTCCACTGAAGTCGCCCGCCTGCTGCAACGCAACGTGGCGGGTCGCCTGGACTCGCAGGGCCGCCCCATCCCGTTGATCGCCGAAACCGGCGGTCAGAACGCGATGATCGTCGACTCTTCGGCGCTGACCGAACAGGTTGTCATCGACGTGGTTTCTTCGGCGTTCGACAGCGCCGGGCAACGCTGCTCGGCACTGCGCGTGCTGTGCCTGCAGGAAGACTCTGCCGACCGCGTCATCGAAATGCTCAAGGGGGCGATGGCCGAGAGCCGCCTCGGCAACCCGGAGCGCCTGTCCGTGGACATCGGCCCGGTGATCGATGCCGAGGCCAAGGCGGGTATCGAAAAACACATCCAGGCCATGCGCGACAAAGGCCGTACGGTTTATCAGGTGGCCATTGCCGACAGCACGGAGCTTAAGCGTGGCACCTACGTGATGCCGACCCTGATCGAGCTGGAAAGCTTCGATGAGCTGCAACGCGAAATCTTCGGCCCGGTGCTGCATGTGGTGCGCTACAAGCGCAAGGAACTGGGCCTGCTGATCGACCAGATCAATGCATCCGGCTACGGCCTGACCCTTGGTGTTCATACCCGCATCGACGAGACCATCGCCAAGGTCATCGACAACGTCAACGCAGGCAACGTCTATGTAAACCGTAACATCGTCGGTGCTGTGGTGGGCGTCCAGCCATTTGGCGGCGAAGGCTTGTCCGGTACCGGCCCTAAAGCCGGTGGCCCGCTGTACCTGTACCGCCTGCTGTCGACGCGTCCGCAGGATGCCATCGAGAAATCGTTCGTGCGCAGTGATGCACTGTCTGCTCCGGACACCCGCCTGCGTGACATCCTCAACAAACCGTTGCAAGCCTTGAAGGCCTGGGCAGCCAGTAATCAGCAAAGCGATCTGGATGCCCTGTGCAGCCAATACGCCGAGCAATCGCAAAGCGGCATCACTCGCCAGCTGGCGGGGCCGACCGGCGAGCGCAACAGCTATGCGATTCTGCCGCGTGAACACGTGCTTTGCCTGGCGGATGACGAGAACGACCTGCTGATTCAACTGGCGGCCGTGCTGGCTGTCGGCAGCTCTGCCGTGTGGCCGGAAACAGACATCAGCAAGCCATTGCGCGCTCGTCTGCCAAAGGACGTTCAGGCACGCATCAAGCTGATCCCTGACTGGACCAAGGACGAAGTCGCTATCGACGCCGTCCTGCACCACGGCGATTCCGATCAGCTACGCGCCATCTGCCAGCAGATCGCACAACGCAGCGGTGCAATCGTCGGCGTCAATGGCCTGTCCCACGGCGAAACCAACGTGCCGCTGGAACGTCTGGTGATAGAGCGGGCATTGAGCGTCAACACCGCGGCGGCGGGTGGCAATGCGAGCCTGATGACGATCGGCTGATGCCGCTAGGTAACAGATGACGCAGAGCGTCAAGAAAGGCATTCCCACGCTGGAGCGTGCGGAACGAGAGGTGTCCGAAAGACACCGACCGTTCCCATGCTCTGGACGCTCCGCGTCCGCTCTCGATACCCCCCCGCACACGCTCGACCATCACCCGAATCAATCTTGCTACCCTCCCCCCCTCAACCCGACCTAGACTTGGGTCATTCCAAGAATAGGTACGCCATCATGTCCGAGTCGCTGCTCAGTTCACGAAACCTGGCTTTCGAGCTGTATGAAGTGCTGGACGCCGAAGGGCTGACGCGGCGTGAGCGGTTTGCCGAGCATTCGCGGGAAACCTTCGATGCAGCGCTGGGGACGGCGCGTACTATCGCGGAAAAATATTTTGCGCCGCACAACCGCAAGGCTGACGAAAACGAGCCGCGCTATGAAAATGGCGAAGCGATTCTGATCCCCGAGGTCAAGCCTGCGGTGGATGCGTTTCTCGCCGCTGGTTTTCTCAATGCATCGCGTGATTTTGAAGCGGGCGGCATGCAGTTGCCGACCTTGCTGTCACAGGCCTGCTTTGCCCACTTTCAGGCAGCCAATGTCGGAACCACGGCCTACCCGTTCCTGACCATGGGCGCGGCGAACCTGATTGAGAGTTTTGGCAACGACGAACAAAAACAGCGCTTTCTGCAATCGATGATCGAGGGGCGCTTTTTCGGCACCATGGCGCTGACCGAGCCACACGCAGGCTCGTCGCTGTCAGACATCCGCACCCGCGCCGAACCGGCAGAAGACGGCACCTATCGGCTGCGCGGCAACAAGATTTTCATCTCGGGTGGTGATCACGCACTTTCGGAAAATATCGTGCACATGGTATTGGCAAAGCTGCCGGATGCGCCTGGCGGGGTCAAAGGTATCTCGCTGTTCATCGTGCCCAAGTTTCTGGTCAACGACGACGGCAGCCTCGGCAAGCATAACGATGTGCTGCTGGCTGGCCTGTTTCACAAGATGGGCTGGAAAGGCACGACCTCTACCGCGCTGAATTTCGGCGATAACGGTGAGTGTGTTGGCTATCTGGTCGGCAAGCCTCATCACGGTTTGAGTTACATGTTCCAGATGATGAACGAAGCACGCATCGGCGTCGGCCTGGGCGCGGTCATGCTCGGCTATTCGGGGTATCTGTATTCTCTGGATTATGCCCGCGACCGACCTCAAGGTCGGCTGCCCGACAGCAAGAGCCCCGAGAGCACGCCTGTTCCGATCATTCAGCACGCCGACGTGCGACGCATGCTGCTGACCCAGAAAGCGTATGTAGAAGGCGCGTTCGACCTGTGCCTGTATGCCTCGCGACTGTTCGACGACACACAGACCGGAGAAGCCGAAGACGCCCGCAAGCATGCCCATGAACTGTTGGACCTGCTGACTCCGGTGGTCAAGTCATGGCCCTCGGAGTTCTGCCTGAAGGCTAACGAGCTGGCGATTCAGGTTCTAGGCGGTCATGGCTATACCCGCGAATACCCTGTTGAGCAGTACTACCGCGACAACCGGCTTAATCCGATTCATGAAGGTACTCACGGCATTCAGTCGCTGGACCTGCTTGGCCGCAAGCTGGCGCAGAACGGCGGCACCGGCCTCAAGCAACTGCTGCGCCTGATATCCGATACCTGCGAGCGGGCGCAGGGCTACGATTCACTTCATGAGCTGCGCCAACCTCTGGAGCAATTGGTCGCTCATGTGCAGGCTGTCACCCTCGGCCTGCTGACCGATCTGGCGCAAGGCAGAATCACCAGTACGCTGGCCAATTCGGCGCTGTACCTCAAGGTATTCGGCCACACCATTATCGGCTGGCGCTGGCTGGAACAGGCGATCCGCGCCGAGGAAGGTCTGGGCAAAGGTGATTCGGCCGACAGCGACTTCTACAAGGGCAAGCTGCAAGCTGCCCGCTACTTCCTGACATGGGAATTACCGGGCTGCCATCACGAGCTGAGCATTCTGGAAAACCGCGATGACACCTGCCTCGCCATGCGCGATGACTGGTTTTAAATAAAACCGGGCGGCGCTTGATCAGTGAGGGCTGAACAGGTCAGTCATCGGGTTCTGTGGAAAGAACCGGTCGACCAATACTTTCGCATCTGCCCCCAACTTGAGCGCGTATTGCTCTCGACTGAATGGCTCGCCCGTGCGCATATCGTAAAGCGCCCTTCCCTGAACCGGGCGATCGACCTCCTGCATCTGGACTTTCATGAGACGATAAAAATCGCCGACCACTTCTTGGATACTCTCGATCTGAAAATAACAACCAGGCAAAAAGATCGATTCGGCCTCATCGGGCGAGGCTGAAAATGGCGCGATCGGCGTGGCCCTCAAATACCGTCCTTTGGGTAAAACAAAGACCACCGAAGTATCATCGAACGTTATCGGCCCAATCACCGCATTAGTAGGAGCACCGGCTCGACTGCTGGCGAACGCGCTGACCACATAGGGGTTTTCACTGAACGAAGTGATATCGGTATTGACCAGCACATCGCCAACCTTGATCTGCCCGCTGCGGAACACGGCACCCGAGGTGCCCCGATCACCGCTGCCACCCCGATACAACTCGACATCATTGCTATAGCCCACCACCTGGATGTCATCGGCAAGACGCTCGATGAACCTTACCTGGTTGGGGCCCCTACGTTCGCCTGTACGCAGGAATCGATTGAACACCGTATCCTCCTGGGTATAGAGCATGATGTTAGCGCCGTAATAGTCGTCCTCGCCCAGCTTGAATACCCTGTGTTTACCGTGCCACGGGTCCCGGTACACTTCATCGCCTTCGGGTGAAGAGTCAGACTCCAGAACATCGTCCGTGGTTGGCTCCCAGATATCCATGACCTCTTTCTGACGAGCCAGGGCTCTTTCTGCATAATATTGCTCATTGAATATGTCCGTTTGCAGGTACCTGTCCCAGAACGTTGAATGCACTGTTGCATAAGGTTTTCCTGGCGGGACTGATGAGCTGGTAGACGGAACCTGCGGATCCATAGGCGAGCCACCCTGCAAGCCAGGTGATTGAATCAGCGTCCATTCTCCGTCGAGCCCCAAGCGAACCGGCTTACTGCCAACGAACGCAAAAGGATTGTCAGGGTCAACGATAAACCAGCACTGCTGTTGCTCACTGAACATCACGCGATACGGCAACCGCGCAAGCTTGATCCAGGTTTCGCCATTGCCCAACGAATAAACGCCACGAAACCTGCCTTCCTCGGCTGAGGGCGTGAGGCTGTCCAGCAGCAGGTTGCCTTCCATGTTTTCCAGCGGATCGACAATCACGCCATTCTCCACAACTTCACTGGGGAGCGACACGACATCCGCCCGCACTAATGGCACAGGCTCAGGCATGGCACGAATGGACATCAGTAGCGGCAGATTAAAAAGCAGGTAAAGGGTGTTGATAATGGCACCCAATACACCAGCGCGACGTTGCGCCGGGGTCTTGCCATTGACCGCCTGATCAATGTTCAACCCGGTATTGGCGAGGCCTGCGCCAACCAGCGTCAGAGCAACGGGCCACCCCAACGCGGCTAGCCCGCCAAAAGCCTGCATGAAGGCACTTAGATAACCGATCCATATCTGCTTGCGCAGATCGGCGTTGGACGTCAGCAACTGATGCGCGTCGGTGGTCATGACCTGACGCGCGATATCACGCAGATAAATAAAGGGATCACCCACGATGGGTGCCCGGGATTGATTGATAAGTCGGACATCGGCACGCCAGTCATGCGCGAGCAATTCACTGACCCCGCGCGCAAACCTGACGCTGTCCTGTGTTCGTGCCGCCTCGCCGCGCAGGAAATTGCCTGTCAGTGCCTTACCCGCCTGCTCGCTCGCGAACTGCCCCTTGAGCCAGTTGTACAGCGCGCGTTCGTTTTCGAACACCTGAAAAGGCTGCTCGGCATCAGGCCGGTAAATCACTTCCCGGCCATCAGCGATAACGATACGCAGCATGTCGTAAGTCTTGACGCCGTTGATATCCAGCGTATGCACCGAAAGGCCAGGCGTTACCAAGGGCGAGTCCCGCAAGGCCTTCAGCGTCGCAGGCTGCGAGGGATCAGTGACGACGAATCGAGTGACTTGCTTGAAGTCGTCTGGCGAAAGCTGACCTTTGCGCAGGCAATTACCGGCCGCAACCAAATAGTGCGCTTTGGCCAGAATGCAAAAATTCTCACTGTGCGAACTCCAGAAACGCTCCATGCGGCGGGTGTACAGCGAGCTGAAATCCAGCGTCCACATTTCTGCCAGCAAAGTCTGCGGCAGCATGGGCACCTCGTTGCGCTCGTCGAACACCTCATGATCCGGACCGTCGGTATAAAAACCGCCGTAAAGGGAAAGCTCATCACTGGCCTCTTCGTCGTGGGCGTTGAAGTTCTGCATGAGCAGTTCGATCAACGTCATCGATTGCAGCGGTTTGCCGGAATGTTGCCAGCCGGTGAATGTACGCGGACTGCTGCTTGCGCTGCCGAAACGATGCCAATAGACCTTGTCAGGGTTAAACACCTTTTGCGTGTGCTGAAGCATGATCTTGCTGACTACGCTATAGGCCAGATCGTGCAGATCGGGGTAGTCGAAAACAAATTGCTTCGCGCGTTCACGCAGCAGTTGCTGATCGGTTTTAGGTGTTTTCAGAGATTGGGTCGTCATGACTTCTTCCTGTATGAGAGAAGTCCTGCACGTAATCACTCTTTACGGCATACGTGGCACTAACTATTTATAACGCGACCCTGCGCAGGCAGGCACGTGAACTGATTCAGTCAGAGGCCCGAACAGCAAAGGCGGCGGGTGACTGCAGATTGATCGGGTTCAGCCGGAAGTAATCGCGACCGAAAGTATTTGCTCGCCCGCCTCCAGAACTCTGCATGCGGATCCCGCTTATCGCCGAACGGATTTCCGCCCCTCTTATTTCTGCAATTTCATCGTCCATGATGAAAACCTTCTATAGCTGAAGCTCGACAACAGGCCGCAAGAAGGCTTGGCTTGCGGCATATACGTCTGTGTCGACCGCAAGATTGCGACGAGTCACGTGCTCTGGAACGCCGAATCTGCGTGATCCGCCGAAAATTGATCTTTGACAGCCAAGCAATTCAACAGGTTAAATCGCTTGGCACGCGGACTGCTTGGTCAGTTTTCGCCCCTCTCGCTTCAATTCAGTTTTTCTACGGAGTACCGCCCTTGGACGCCACCACCATCAACAGCCTGTTCCTGATCGGCGCGTTGCTGGTAGCCGCAAGCATCCTGGTCAGCTCTCTTTCATCACGCCTGGGTATTCCGATCCTGGTCATCATCCTGGCCGTGGGCATGGTGGCGGGCGTGGATGGCGGCGGGATCATCTTCGACAACTACGCTACCGCCTACCTGGTCGGCAACCTTGCGCTGGCGGTGATCCTGCTCGATGGCGGGCTGCGAACGCGGGTGGCCAGTTTCCGGGTTGCGCTGTGGCCTGCCTTGTCGCTGGCAACGGTGGGCGTGCTGATCACCACCGTACTGACCGGCATGGTGGCTGCCTGGCTGTTCAATCTGAGCGTTATCCAGGGGCTGCTGATCGGTGCAATCGTCGGTTCGACAGACGCTGCTGCGGTGTTCTCCCTGCTGGGCGGCAAAGGCCTGAACGAGCGGGTCACCGCCAGCCTTGAGATAGAATCGGGCAGCAACGACCCTATGGCCGTGTTCCTGACCGTCACCCTGATCGGCATGCTGGCCAGCGGTCAGACCGGCTTGCACTGGGGGCTGCTGGGACATTTGATCCAGGAATTCGGTATCGGCAGTTTCATCGGCCTGGGCGGCGGCTGGATCCTGCTTCAGCTGGTCAACCGCATCAATCTGGCGGCCGGCCTGTACCCTATTCTGGTGATTGCCGGGGGGCTTGCGATCTTTGCCCTGACCAACGCCATTCACGGCAGCGGCTTTCTCGCGGTCTACCTGTGCGGTCTGGTGCTGGGTAACCGGCCGATCCGCAGCCGCCACGGCATCCTGCACATGCTCGACGGCATGGCCTGGCTGGCACAGATCGGCATGTTTCTGGTGCTGGGCCTGCTGGTCACGCCCCACGACCTGCTGCCGATTGCAATACCGGCACTGGGCCTGGCGCTGTGGATGATTCTGGTGGCACGCCCGCTGTCGGTGATGGTCGGCCTGCTGCCGTTCAAGGCCTTCCATGGCCGCGAAAAAGCCTTTATCGCCTGGGTCGGCCTGCGCGGCGCGGTGCCGATCATCCTCGCCGTGTTCCCGCTGATGGCCGGGCTGCCCAATGCGCAGCTGTACTTCAACCTGGCGTTCTTTATCGTACTGGTCTCGCTGTTGCTGCAAGGCACCAGCCTGCCGTGGGTGGCCAAACTGTTGAAAGTGACGGTTCCGCCTGACCCTGCGCCTATTTCCCGGGCCGCGCTGGAGGTGCACGTCACCAGTGAATGGGAGCTGTTCGTCTACCGTCTGGGCGCTGAAAAGTGGTGCATCGGTGCGGCGCTGCGTGAGCTGAAAATGCCTGAAGGCACGCGTATTGCCGCACTGTTCCGGGGCCAGCAGTTGCTCCACCCGTCCGGCAGTACGACGCTGGAAGTGGGCGACCTGCTCTGTGTGATCGGTCACGAACATGATCTTCCGGCACTGGGCAAACTGTTCAGCCAGGCACCGCAACGTGGCCTGGATCTGCGCTTCTTCGGCGACTTCGTTCTTGAAGGCGATGCACGGCTGGGTGAAGTCGCGGCCCTGTATGGCCTGAAACTCGATGGCATTGACCCCGGAATGCCACTCAGCCAGTTCATCGTGCAGAAGAACCGCGGCGAGCCAGTGGTGGGCGACCAGATTGAATGGAATGGAACTATTTGGACAGTTGCCGTCATGGACGGGAACAAGATCCAGAAAGTGGGCGTCAAATTCCCCGAAGGAACCCGCCCGGGCCCCGGACTGTTCCTTTAAACTGCCAATCCACACGTATCATCATGCGACCGGTGTCTATGTTTTCCCTGCGTTCCATTTGTGCTGCCGCACTGTTTGCGCTTTGCCTGTCCACCTTCCCGGCGCTCGCCGCCGACCCGCCCAGCAGCGATGCCGTGCAGCAAAGCCTCGACAAGATTGCTGATCGCAAGCTGCCTGATGCCGAGCAGAAAGCGCTGCAACAAGTACTCGAGCAAACGTTGGCTTTTCTCGCCAGCAAGAAGGACAGCGAGCAGAAACTCGAAGCGCTCAAGCAACAACTGGCCCAGGCGCCAAAACAGACCTCGGAAAACCAGCGCGAGCTGGCCCGCCTGAAAGAAAGCAAAGTGGTACCCGTCGCCCAGCGCTACGGCGGCCTTGATGTGCCACAACTGGAGCAGCTTCTCAGCCAGCGCAGTACCCAGCAAAGCGACCTGCAAAGTGAACTCAACGACGCCAACAGCCTGGCCATCACCGCGCAGACCCGGCCTGAGCGGGCGCAGACTGAAATCAGCGCCAATCAGACGCGTATCCAGCAGATCAACGCCATCCTCAAGAGCGGCAAGGACAACGGCAAGACCCTGAGCGCCGACCAGCGCAATCTGCTCAATGCAGAACTGGCCTCGATCAACGCCCTCAACCTGCTGCGCCGTCAGGAACTGGCCGGTAACAGCCAGTTGCAGGACCTGGGCAATAGCCAGCATGACTTGCTGACCGAAAAGGTCGCGCGCCAGGAACAGGAAATTCAGGACCTGCAGACCCTGATCAACGACAAGCGTCGCGCCCAATCGCAGAAAACGGTCGCCGACCTGTCCCTGGAAGCGCAAAAGTCCGGTGGCAGCAGCCTGCTGGCGACCGAAAGCGCCGCCAACCTCAAGCTTTCCGACTACCTGCTGCGCGGCACCGACCGCCTCAACGAGCTGACCCAGCAGAACCTCAAGACCAAGCAGCAACTGGACAACCTGACCCAGACCGATCAAGCCCTCAGCGAGCAGATCAACGTGCTGAGCGGTAGCCTGCTGCTGTCCAAGATTCTCTACAAGCAGAAGCAGGCGTTGCCGCACCTGGAGCTGGACAAGGGCCTGGCCGACGAAATCGCCAACATCCGCCTGTATCAGTTCGACATCAACCAGCAACGCGAGCAGATGAGCACGCCGACCGCCTATGTCGAAAAGCTGCTCGCCACTCAACCGCCTGAAAACATTACCCCGCAACTGCGCCGTACGCTGCTGGACCTGGCAATCACTCGCAGCGACTTGCTGGAGCGTCTCAATCGCGAGCTGAGCGCGTTGCTCAACGAGTCCATCACGCTGCAACTGAACCAGAAGCAGCTGACCAGCACCGCTCAGGGACTGCGCGCCACACTCGACGAGCAGATGTTCTGGATCCCCAGCAACAAGCCGCTGGACCTGGAATGGTTTCAGAATATCTGGCCGCGCCTGCAAAAGCAGATCGCCACCCTGCCCTGGACATCCAGCCTGAGCGAGCTGTCAGACGGCCTGACTCAGCGACCGCTGCTGTTCCTGCCCCTGCTGCTGTTGATCGGCGTACTGACCTGGCGGCGCAAGGCGCTGTATCAGAAGCTGAATCGCCTGCATGCCGACATCGGCCACTTCAAACGTGACAGCCAATGGAAAACGCCACTGGCGCTGCTGATCAACGTGCTGCTGGCAATGCCTGTGGCGCTGGGCCTGGCGCTGTGCGGCTATGCCCTGCAAATCGATGCACGCGGGCAAAACGCCAACCTGGGCGAGGCCTTGTTGCAGATCGCCCTCGCCTGGCTGGTGTTCTACACCGCCTACCGCGTACTCGCCCCATCTGGCGTTGCCCAACTGCATTTCCGCTGGGAAACGGCGCAGGTCGAGTTCCTGCGTGGCTGGGTGCGTCGCCTCGGGCTGGTCGTTCTGGCCCTGGTGGCCGTGGTGGCCGTCGCCGAGCACCAACCTGCCGCACTGGCCGACGATGTACTGGGGATCGGCGTGGTCCTGACCTGCTACGCGCTGATGACCTGGCTGCTCGCTCGCCTGCTGATCTCGAGCCCCACGCATCACAATGCCTCACTGTTCCGCAAGACTGTCGGTGTGGTGTTCACAGCATTGCCCGTCGCACTCTTTCTGGCCGTGTGCTTTGGCTACTACTACACGGCGCTCAAGCTCAGCGACCGCCTGATCGACACCCTGTACCTGATGATGATCTGGCTGATGGTCGAGGCGACCTTCGTTCGCGGCCTGAGCGTCGCCGCCCGCCGCCTGGCCTACCAGCGTGCACTGGCCAAGCGTCAGGCAGCCCGGGAAAACGGCGACAGCGAAATTCCGGTCGAAGAGCCGAAACTGGACATCGAACAGGTCAACCAGCAGTCGCTGCGCCTGATTCGTCTGGCCCTGCTGGCCGGTTTCGTCGGTGCGCTGTACCTGGTCTGGGCCGAGCTGATCACCGTGTTCGCATATCTCGACAACATCATTCTCTACGAATACACCAGCGGCACCGGTGCCAACATGAGCATGGTGCCGATCAGCCTGAGCGACTTCCTCGGTGCAGGGGTGATCATCGTCATCACCTTCGTGCTCGCCGGCAACCTGCCCGGCCTGCTGGAAGTGCTGGTGCTGTCACGCATGAACCTCGCGCAAGGCAGTGCCTACGCGACGACCACGCTGCTGTCGTACACCATCGCCGGTGTCGGCTTCGTGACCACGCTGTCAACGCTGGGCGTGAGCTGGGACAAATTGCAGTGGCTGGTCGCAGCGCTGTCGGTAGGGCTCGGGTTCGGCATGCAGGAGATCTTCGCCAACTTCATCTCCGGCATCATGATCCTCTTCGAACGTCCGGTGCGGATCGGTGACACCATCACCATCGGCGCACTCTCGGGAACGGTCAGCAAGATCCGCATCCGCGCCACGACCATCACCGACTTCGATCGCAAGGACATCATCGTCCCGAACAAGACCTTCATCACCGGCCAGCTCATCAACTGGTCGCTGACCGACACCGTCACCCGCGTAACGCTCAAGCTGGGCGTCGATTACGGCTCGGACCTGGACCTGGTGCGCTCCCTGCTGCTGCAAGCCGCCCGGGAAAACCCTCGGGTGCTCAAGGAACCAGAGCCGATCGTCTACTTCCTGAACTTCGGCGAAAGCACCCTCGACCACGAACTGCGCATGCACGTCCGCGACCTGGGCGACCGCAACCCGGTGCTGGACGAGATCAACCGCTTCATCAATCGCGAGTTCAAGAAGCAGCACATCAACATCTCGTTCCGCCAGATGGAGATTTACCTCAAGAACACCCAGGGCCTGGAATACAAGCTGGTGCCCGCCGAGCCGAGCGAAAAATCCGGCGCACCCACCGGACAGACGACGTTGCAGCCCGTGAACACTCAAGTCACCCCGGCGACCAAAGACGCGCCAGAGCCGCCGGAGTTGAGGCTGGACTGAGGTTGGGTGTGGAATGACCGGCAGGGCGGCTGTCGGTTGTTCACGGTCTGCAAGCTGGAAGCTATAGCGCTTTGAAGGCCTGTTCAGCTTCAACTTATTGATCCACCCCATCCTATAACAACATTATTTCTGACAATGCATAAGCTGAATCATCAAAAGTGCATCGACGCACTCATCAAGCTTATAAGTTCACCTTGACACACTATACGTTCCTAGCAAAGTCGATGCTTTTTTGACAAGAAGATTTATTTCTTTATTTTTTCATTTCAAAGAACGTAAGCTCATGACTTCTATACCTTTAGTTGCCCACGGCTTGACAAAAACTATCTGTTCCGCGCCCCCACATAGAAACCACTCTGGGAGCCAATTTCATCTATGTATACCTCAGTCCCCGCTGGAATTTTTATATTAAAAACGACGGTTGCAGGAACCGAGTACAACACGGTCATTGAATTGAAGTGGGAGCCTCATGATACATGCCCATCACCTCTGTAATGACTTCAATCGGGCATTTAAACTCTAAGCGCTTACGAGGCCGAATGTTCATCTGATAACAAATAGCGTCCAATTCTTCCTGCTGTGCTTCGACAAGTCCGTGCCCTTGGG
This sequence comes from Pseudomonas sp. Pme6b, assembly GCF_058129925.1. NCBI lineage: Bacteria > Pseudomonadati > Pseudomonadota > Gammaproteobacteria > Pseudomonadales > Pseudomonadaceae > Pseudomonas > Pseudomonas sp. Pme6b. The sequence continues at coordinate 570,182 of NZ_CM176704.1, read as the reverse complement.
CAAGTATTGGCGAATCAAGCCGTTGATGTTCTCGTTACTGCCGCGCTGCCACGGACTCTGCGGATCGCAAAAGTAAATCGCCACACCCGTCTTCTGGGTCAATTCGACGTGTTTGGCCATCTCACGCCCTTGGTCATACGTCATGCTTTTACTCAAGTCCAACGGCATGCTGTTCAGCGCCGCACTAAAACCTTAGACCGCCGAGGTCGCGGTGGCGTCGCGCATTTTGACCAGAATCAGATAACCACTGGTGCGCCCAACAAGCGTGCCCACCGCCGAGGCATTGTCCTTGCCTTTAATCAGATCGCCTTCCCAGTGGCCGGGCATTTGCCAGTCGTCAATCTCGGGCGGACGCACGTGAATACTCACCATGTCAGTAATCTGGCCGCGTCGATCAACACCGCCACTGCGCGGCCTGCGGGTACTTTTGCCTTGCCGCAGACACATTTACGCAACTCGCCGGCGGGCAAGGCGTATATGGCGTTGTAGATCGTTTCTCGGCAAACGTAGGCTTCTGCGAAATTCATTTTCATAACGCGCAGCTTGCCCGCGATTTGCTCGGGAGAAAAGCACTCTCGAAGCAAGTGGGTAATCAGCTCGAACAGTTCATTGCCCGGCACCAGTTTTCTGGCGGGGCAACAGACTTTTCGACGCTCGCGAGTAAGGGCTTGTGCTTCGCACGCCGCATAGCCTCCAGTGGGAAGGGGATTTCTTCGCAGACTGATCGTGGGAGGACTACGCCCCAGCAGACGAGCAATCTCTCGCAGACTGAGATCTCGGTATTGTCCGATTTGAATGGTGATGCGTTCTTCCATGCAGAGTTCGGTATAAGATATCGCAGCACCTTACCTGAGGTAGGGGTGTTGCACTCAGTTTTCGCGGCCGCCCTAACTCAAATTCCTCCTTGCATTAAGCATCTTGAGGATCGGAGGTTCCCCGCCTGTAATTTCAATTGAAAACACAGCATAAGCATGCTCTAAATCACTATATCTTTGAAGCCCTTTCTCAGTAAATCGATAGCGCCCCGGAACCTCTCCCACCTCCAAAGGGGATAATATATTTCTCGACTTTGCCAATTCCAACAAGGGCCTTAAATCATCATAAAGTCGCGCAACCTGAACGTCTCTATCCACGTACTCCTTTAGTTTATCCTCCAAATTTTTTGCTGAAATTTCAATTTTATCCACATTCATCTTTAGTTACCTATAGTGCCAATCTTAACAGCCGAATCCCAATCCCCACGGTTAGGAACTAGATATTGTAATGCTTCAGAAGATCGCTCAACTAGACCTCCTAATTCACTTGTCGGGGCTATTTCGCTTACATAAACTTTAGTGGAGCTCAGAGGTTTTATCTCGTATATGCCATACGTTAAACCTTCACTTTCCAAAGGCAGCCCAAAAAAATCAGCGAGAGTCTTATCGGACTCTGAGGCCTTCATTAATTCCTTGCGCGTTGTAAAATAAGGTGAGTACTCGGGATAATCTCCCCCTTCAACAACTATTTTCACCAAAGGTTCATCTACAATCTTTGCGGTCGGAAGCGTCTTGCCAGAGGCAAGTTGCCCTAATGCTCGGTTATAAAGAGTCTCATTGGAAGCATTGGGCGAAGACCTTGCGAGAGCATCATAATAAGACTGCCCTTCTGGTGTAGCAAGGTAAGCATCTATCTCCGCCTTTTTAACCCCCATTGTTTTGAATGTACTAAATTCTTTAATCTGCTGTTCTACCGACACAAACTCTGGATCTTGCTTAGCGTAATACTCACGCATGGTCTCGGATTCAGCCTTAACCAACGGAGCAGGCTCATTAACCCGCAACGCAGGCTCAGCCAATAGCCTCCGCTCATTACGCGCCAACCAGTTCGCAAACTGCTTGTTCGAAATCTCTGCCTGAAGCTTGGCACTGCGCACTGCGATGCTATCCATGCTCCCTATGATGCCTGCCTTGACCTGCCCACGTGTCATGTAAGTCACGATGGCAGTAAAGAGCAGCAGCACCAGTTGCTCCTGGCCCTTTGCAATTTGGCGGGCAGCACGATCAATCCGCTCCTGGATTTCGTATGCCGAACCACCAGTGGGGTCGAGGCCCTCGGGTTTCAGCCCTTCGTCAGCGTGCCAGGCAGTGGCGAAGCCTTCCTGCAAGGTAGAGAGGCAAGCAGGCAGACCTTTATAGAAATACTCAGCTATAGATGAGAGACCCAGCGCCATCAGGATCAGGTTGCCAACCTGTAAACCGATACCCGCTCCAGCTGCCGCTACCGGCACAGCGCCGACACCAAAGAAAAACGCTCCAGCAACGCCGCCAGCGACCGTACCGACCGCAACGCTGCCGCCGAGAATCATCGCCACTTCTTTAACCAGCTGCAGCAGCACCGGGAGGATCTGTTCGATCTCGATGGATGCCCACTTGCGCTTGAGGTTTGACTCGATGATGGGATAGGAAAGCCTCATCGCCGCTTTCACATAGTCAATGCGGTTGCCGCCCATGTATCCGTAGGCTTGAGTCGCGGTGGTATTGACGCGTCGCGTGAAGCCATTCCAGCTGTCATAGGTGCTCTGCTGCCCATCGCTGTAGGCTTGATTCAGCGTGTTGAACTTATCATCGAGGTTCCGCTCGATGTCATCCCAGCTAGGAATGTTGGCTAATAGGTCCATTTACACATCACTGTCCCTGGGTTGAAGGAGGCTCGCGTGACGGGCCCAAAATTGACGCAGCCTGCCCCATGTGCACGTAGCTTGATCGAACCTGAGTTCTTGAGTCAGATCTCAAGACAGACTCATTTTTCTCATCTACGAAACAGACCGCAATAGAGACAATAGGCCATCACCATAACGAGTTCACGCTTAACGTGACATAACGTCTGGAAATTTACTATAACTGAGGGCTCCTGTAGTCACTCTATCTAAAACGCTTAGACTCCATCGTATCCGCCCAAAAATGCGGGGCTATCTCTGTGGTTGACACGACGCAACGACCTGGCGGGCCTCCTTTTCCGCCTCAAGTAGCTGTAACGGCTTTGACAGATGCACTGACTGTTTTCATTGGGCCGGAGGCGTATTTTTTCTTAGCGGATCCAGCAACTGCAAGATGTCGAATGCGTCTGTAGCTCAACTCCTACGGGATTTTCAGAATTTTACGGTTGGTGGTTGTCAGTTCCATATGTCACAAACACACTGATAGTCTCAAGGCTCTACGCACCAGAATCACACCACGACTTGTCAGTTCTCGCCAATGCTGAGAGGCTGGTCCCTCTGCTTCTAAGGAGGCACAAATATCGATGGATCTCTCCCGCGGCGCATTTGCTGCAAAACAGCCGCTTTTTCAAGCTCAAGAACCTCGCCAACCCCGAGCAGGAATTGCTGCCGGAATCGTTCAGGAAACTCATACTGAAGCCCGAGCACCTTGCACATGACTTCACACGAGAATACTGCCCACCCGATTAAGAAGCTCAAATGAAAAAAGAACACGAACCCTCATCATAAAACTCCTGACTGAAATCCAAAGCTCGCCCAAAGGTGAATTAGAACGTCCTCTACGAACGCGTCTATGGGCGATGATCACTGAAAACAAAAATACCAACGAACAAAAACAGATACTGACAAAGCTGAATATCGTCTGCGTGCAACACGGCATTGGATTCTGGACAAAGAAGTTTGGTAATGATCGACGCATTGAACCTGTTCTGACTGTTGCGCTTCAGGCTGCCAGTGGCGCTTTTAATGAGGCCGACGCGATGGCCGTACGAGATGGTTTTTATGTATCTTTGGTCGAGAATGAATGCTATGAACCCGATGAGTGGCCTGCGATGTTCGTCGCGCACGCGGCTGCAAATTCAATCGTAACGGCGGTTTCCGATGTTCAGTTTGGCGCCGACCAACGCGATCAAGACCTGGATCCTGAAGCATTTGAGCCTGATTATTTAGTCGCATCCGCGTTTGCAGGTGGGTTGTCAGATGATGGCAACCCGGAATTGCGGCGTGCTTTTTGGAGGTGGTATCTGTCTGTTGCCGTGCCGCAGGTGATCTCTGACTTACCTTGAAAAACACGCATCAACCGAGCGGCAACACCCGGTTGTGCGGAGCACCTAACAACCCGATCAGTCGGCAGCCTCAACCCGCCCAATCACCACCTTCGCCTCCAGATACCCGCCAGGCTCCTTGCTGATCTGCACGGTTCCGGCACACGGCGCCAGTATCGATGTTTCCATCTTCATCGCCTCCATGATGGCGATCACCTGTCCCTTCTCTACCGTCGCACCGTCTTCAACCGCCCAGGCATGCAGGTTGCCCGCGACCGGCGTCAGTACTGCGTGCGGGTCAGGGGCGTCGGCAGCTGGCTGGCTGGCGTCAGCCGGTGCAGCCGAATTCAGGCTCATGCCACGCAGCAGCGCAGCGGGCAGGCCCAGTTCGTGGCGTTTTCCGTCGATTTCGACGAAGGTGCGCAGCACACCTGCATCAACTGGCGCAGCGCTGCGCGGTGCGAGGGTGACGTGTTCGGCGAAGTCGGTTTCGATCCAGCGGGTGTGGACGGCAAAGGTATTGGACGCCGTGAAGTCATCATGGTCCATGACCGCCCGATGGAACGGCAGCACGGTGGCCACGCCTTCCACCTTGAACTCGGCCAACGCACGGCGGGCGCGGCTGATGGCCTGTTCGCGGGTTGCGCCGGTGACGATCAGTTTGGCGATCATCGAATCGAAGTTCGCTGACACTCGCGAGCCTTCTGTCACGCCGGTGTCCAGCCGCACGCCCGGTCCGGACGGTGGCTGAAACACGTCGATGGTGCCCGGGGTCGGCAGGAAGCCGTTGCCTGCATCTTCGGCGTTGATGCGGAATTCGAAGCTATGGCCGCGCGGTACCGGCGTACCGTCGAACGACAGCGGCAGGCCGTCGGCCACGCGCAGTTGTTCGATGACCAGATCCACACCGCTGGTTTCTTCAGTCACCGGGTGTTCCACCTGCAAGCGCGTATTGACCTCCAGGAATGACAGGGTGCCGTCGCCACTGAGCAGGAATTCCACCGTACCGGCACCGACATAGCCTGCCTCGGCACAAACCGCACGGGCCGACTCGTGAATGCGCTGGCGCAGCTCGTCGGTCAGGTAAGGGGCCGGGGCTTCCTCGATCAGCTTCTGGTTGCGACGCTGCAACGAGCAATCCCGGGTGCCGACCACAACTACCCGGCCATGCCGGTCGGCGATGATCTGCGCTTCAATGTGCCGTGGGCGATCCAGAAAGCGTTCGACGAAGCACTCGCCACGACCGAACGCGGTCACCGCTTCACGCACCGCAGACTCGTACAGCTCGCTGACTTCATCGAGCTTCCAGGCGACTTTCAGGCCGCGACCACCGCCGCCAAATGCCGCCTTGATGGCAATCGGCAGGCCGTACTGCTCGGCGAACGCAAGCACTTCAGAAGCATCTTTCACCGGGCTTTCAGTGCCAGCTACCAGCGGCGCACCGACTTTCAAAGCGATGCGCCGGGCTTGCACCTTGTCGCCCAGCGCGTCGATGGTTGCAGGGTCCGGGCCGATCCAGGTCAGGCCGGCGTCGATTACGGCGCGGGCAAAGTCGGCGCGTTCCGAGAGGAAGCCATAACCTGGGTGAACCGCGTCGGCACCGGCACGAGCAGCGACTGCCAGCAGCTTTTCGATGTTCAGATAGGTGTCGGTCGGGCGCTCACCTTGCAGCCCGTAGGCTTCATCGGCCTGACACACATGCAGCGCGTCGATATCGGCATCGGCATACACGGCCACCGAGGCAACCCCATAGTCACGGCAGGCGCGGGCAATACGCACGGCAATTTCGCCACGGTTGGCAATCAGAACCTTTTTCATCTGTTATTGGTCTCGTCTGAAGTGGCGGAGCGCACTGGCTCGAAGGCGCTCAGCGGGTTGAAACGAATGCGGGCATTGACCGGAATCTGCCCGGCCTTGTCCAGGTGATAGGTAGCGACTGCGCCGATGACCGGGTAACCGCCCGTCAACGGGTGGTCCGCCAGAAACAGTACCGGCTGGCCACTGGGCGGCACCTGAATGGCACCGACCGTGGTGCCCTCGCTGGGCAGTTCGCCACTGACGGCGCGCGCAAGCGACTGCTCGCCCGCCAGGCGGATACCGATCCGGTTGGATTGCGGTGTGACCAGCCAGGTCTGCTGCGTAAGCAACGCCTGCGCCTCGGCGGTGAACCAGTCGCTGCGCGGCCCCATGACCACATCCAGCGTAATGACCTGATCATTACGCGGCATATCGAAGGCCGGTTGTTCGCCAGTCGACACCGCAGCACCACCGGTTCTGCGCCTGAAGCCCAGCCGGTCACCCGCCGCCAGCGCTGCGGGCCCCACCTGGGCCAGCGTGTCGGTGGACAGACTACCCAGCACCGGCTCGTGGACAAAACCGCCGCGCACGGCCAGATAACTGCGCAAGCCTGCGGTGGGCGAACCGATGCTCACCTGATCGCCGCTCTGCAACGAAAACGGCGCGTAAAGCGGCGGCTGCATGCGTTGGCCATCAGCCGTCAGCACCTCGACAGGCGCCTGAGCACCGGTAACCGCTACCACGGCCTGGCCCTGACAGGTAAACGTCAGGCCACCCATGAGAATTTCCAGACAAGCAGTGCCCGGCTCGTTGCCTACTGCGCGATTGGCCGCACGCAATGCGCCGCGATCCAGTGCACCCGATGCGGAAACACCCTGCCCTGCCCGACCAGGACGACCCAGGTCCTGAAACAGGGTCTGCAAACCCGGCATAACGACTTGCAGATAGTCTTCGGTGATTGTCGACGCCTGCTGACGAACGGGCGCAGCAACCGAAACGCTGGTCACGGGCAGCGGACCGGCGTCTTGAAAGCGCACGCGATAGCCAGGCTGAAGCAAGGCTGGCTCGTCGCGGCCCAGATCCCACATTTTTGAGTGGGTCACGCCGATGATCTGCCAGCCACCGGGGCTGGCCTGTGGATAAATGCCGCTGAAACCACCGGCCAACGCCACTGCACCAGCCGGAATGCGCGTGCGCGGTGTGCTGCGCCGCGGCACGACAAAGCCGGCACCGCCACTGAGGTAGGCAAAACCGGGCGCAAAGCCGCAGAAGGCAACGTTGTAGTCGCTACCGGTGTGGCGCTTGATCACTTCGTCAACGCTGATGTCCAGCTCGCGTGCCACATCAGCCAGGTCTTCACCGTTGTAATGCACGGGTATTTCAATCAGCTTGCCGGGCTCGCGAGCGCTGCCGCGAATGTCACGCGAGGCAATCTGCGCCGCCAGCGCCTCGAAACCGATGGCGGACGGGCGAAAATGCACCAGCAGCGTCCGGGCCGCCGGAACGATTTCCTCCACGCCGAAAATGGGCATCTGCTGTAACGATTCGAACAGGGCCAGAGTCTCGTCCAGGTTCGACAGTTCAACCAGGAGCGCGTCCAGGTTGGCCGGGTAGAAACGCATGAGCCTCTCCTATACGTGGTAGTAGCTGTCCGGAATATCGGTAATGAACATGTGCCCCGGCGCATGGGAAATCGCGAACGGCACACGAGACGCCATCACAACCGCCTGCGGGGTCACGCCGCAGGCCCAGAACACAGGAATCTCGCCGGGCTTGATGCTCACTGCATCGCCGAAGTCCGGATGCGCCAAGTCCTTGATGCCAAGCAGCTCAGGTTCGCCGACATGCACCGGGGCGCCGTGCACGCCGGGGTAGCGCCCGGTGATCCTTGCTGCCTCGGCAACCCGGTCCGCAGCGATGGGCCGCATAGAAACCACCATGTTTCCCTGCAAGCGCCCGGCAGGTCGACAGACACGATTGCTGCGGTACATCGGTACGTTGCAGCCTTCGCTGATATGGCGCACGTCGATCCCGGCGTTCATCAGGTCGGTTTCGAAGGTGAAGCTGCAGCCGATCAGAAAACTGACCAGATCGCCGTGCTGCGCCCAGATTTCGCTGGCGTCGCTGACTTCTTCAGCCAGTTGCCCATCACGCCAGACCCGATACAACGGCAGGTCGGTGCGCAGGTCGGCCTGCTCGGCCAGCAACGTGGTGTAACTGCCGGGCTCGGTCACATCCAGCACCGGGCAGGCTTGCGGGTTGCGCTGGGCGAACAGCAGAAAGTCATAGGCCCAGTCGCGCGGCAGCGTGATCATGTTGCACTGGGTCAGACCGGGAGCCTGACCTGCGGTTGGCGAAACAAACCCTTGTCGATAGCGGGCACGTGCGTCGATAGCCGCCTGACGGGCGTGTTGCAAGGTGTTGTTCATGATCAGCCCCTATTGAATGCGCGGACGGTAACGCCTGCGTCGTGCAAACGGTCTTTCAGGATGCGGGCGATGTTCACCGCGCCCGGGCTGTCGCCGTGTACGCAGATAGAATCGGCTTGCAGGCTGATTTCGCGGCCGTCTTCAGCCTCGATAACCCCGTCGCGCACCAGACGCAGCATGCGTTCGGCGATCAGCTCGGCGTCGTGCAGCACGGCACCGGGCCGCGAGCGTGAGACCAGCGTGCCTTCAGCGGTATAGGCGCGGTCGGCGAACGCTTCGGCAACGCACGCCAGTCCGGCTTCCCGCGCCCAGCCGAGCAGTGGCGAATTGGCCAGACACACCAGCTTCAGCGCAGGGTCGATGCGCAGCAGCGCCTGAATGACCGCCGCTGCCTGGCGCTGATCGCCAGCGATGGTGTTGTACAGCGCGCCGTGGGGTTTGACGTATGTCACGCTGGTACCAGCGCTGCGCGCCAGCCCCTGAAGCGCGCCGATCTGGTAAATGACGTCGGCCGTCAGTTGGTCGCTTGGGATGTCCATGTTGCGGCGACCAAACCCGACGAGGTCCGGGTAAGCCACATGCGCACCAATGGCCACGCCCCGGGCCGCAGCGGCCTCGAGGGTGCGCAGGATGCCGGCTGGATCACCAGCATGAAAACCGCAGGCCACATTGGCGCTGCTGACCACATCGAGAATCGCCTCGTCGTCGCCCATGCTCCAGGCGCCGAAGCTTTCACCGAGATCACTGTTGAGGTCTATTGCAGGCATTTTTATTCTCCGAAATCAGGCTGCATTGATGAAGGCAAAGATGGCTCCCGCCGATTTGAACGCCATGTACCACGACAGCAGACAGGTCAGCACGCCCAGCACCAATAGCCAGCGCGGGTAGTGGTAGCCGTCCATCATGTCGGACCGACGCCAGCCCACGTACATGAAAATGCTCAGGCCCAGTGGCAGAATCAAGCCGTTGAAGCCACCGGCAAACACCAGCAGCGCAGCCGGTGGTTTGCCCCACATGACGTATACGACCACGGTGATCAGGATAAAGCCGACAGTTGCCAGGTTACGCACGCGCTCGGTGATGCGTTTGGAAAATACCGTGATGAACGACATCGAAGTATAGGACGCGCCGATCACGCTGCTGATGCCAGCCGCCCAGAGCACCAGGCCGAACATGATCAGGCCGAAGTTGCCAGCGGCAGCGGTGAACGCCTGGGCCGCAGGGTTTGCGCCCTGGCCGGATACATCGATGACAACGCCGCTGGCGACCACGCCGAGGATTGCCAGAAAAAGTATGTAACGGACAACCCCTGTGACCAGAATACCGGTCAGCGCCGCCTTGGACACTACATCGATGTTCTCGACCCCGACGGTGCCGCGATCCAGCAAGCGGTGAGCACCGGCGTAAGTGATATAGCCACCGACCGTGCCGCCGACGATGGTGGTGATGGCGGCGAAATCGACCATGTCCGGCAGGATGGTCTGGCGCAGAGCCTCGCCCAGCGGCGGGTGCGAGGCAAAGGCGGCGAAGAGAATCAGGCAGACCTTCAAGGTGCCCAGCACCATCATGATGCGATCCATCGCAATACCCGCACGGTGCGACGAGAAGATCGCAATGGCGATCAGCGCACTCAAGGCGCCCCCCCATTTGGGGTCAAGACCGGTCAACGCATTCAAGCCCAGGCCCGCACCGGCGATGTTGCCCAGACTGAACACCAGGCCGCCGAAGATGACCAGTACCGCGAGCAGATAACCACTGCCCGGGATCGCTGCGTTGGCCAGATCGGCCGCGCGCATTCTGGTCAGCGTCACGATGCGCCAGACATTCAACTGCACCACGAAGTCGATCAGGATCGACGCCAGAATGCCGAAGGCAAACGCCGCCCCCAGGGTCGCGGTGAACGTGGCTGTCTGGGTCAGAAATCCTGGGCCGATGGCAGAGGTCGCCATCATGAAGATCGCGGCGATCAATGAGGCGCGACGCGCCTTGGTGAACTCATTGGCAGTCTGTGTCACGGCGGCATTCCTGAGATGAGAGGTAACCTGCCAGAGCAATGAGCATGCCAAAGGGCATTAAACAGCGCCAAGCTGTAGATACATAAAGATAATATTGTTGAACAATCCATATGTTATGGATCAACAATGCGCACCATATTGTTACGCTTGAACTCAAGTGTGCTACCTGATGAAGCATCGGATGGCCTTCGTCCTTGCCAGCCAATGAGCTGTCGTGGAATATCGACTCGGCTTTTCCTTATCCGGACCCTTTATGAACGACGCTGCTTCTCTCCTCCCTCGTACGCTTGGAGAATCCATCACCACAGAGCTTCGCAGAATGCTGGTCGAGGGTGAGCTGGTTCCCGGTCAACGCCTTTCGGAAGCGGCGCTGGCCGAAAGCCTGCAGATTTCCCGCAATACCTTGAGAGAAGCTTTCAGAATTCTGACCCGCGAGGGTTTGCTCACTCATGAACCCAACCGCGGCGTGACTGTGGCCAAGCCTGACATGGCTTCGATCATCGATATTTATCGCATCCGGCGCTTTATCGAATGCAGGGCGATTGCCCAGGCTTATCCACAGCATCCCGGTGTGCTGCACATGCGCAATGCGGTCGAGGCCGGCGTGCAGGCGCGTGAGGCCAAGGACTGGATTGCCGTGGGCACCGCCAACATGATGTTTCACAAGGCCATCGTCGAGCTGTCCGACAGCCCGCGACTGGCGGCGTTTTATGCGCAGATATCAGCAGAGTTGCGCCTGGCCTTCGGGCTGCTCAACGACCCGGAGCTTCTGCATTCGCCCTATCTGGACATGAATGCAGCGGTACTCGGGCGCCTTGACGCGGGCAAGACCGATGAGGCGACGCGCATGCTCGAGGATTATCTGGTGCAATCGGAACGAACGATTCTGGCCGCCTTCGAGCGAAGCCGGAACCGATAGTCCGGGCGCAGCCCCGATCACCAGAACTACCACCCAGGGACCCGGTCTACGGGTTCTGACCGTTGTAACACGCCCGACGAGCCAGGCAGGCCGCCGCTTCGTTGAAAGCCTGAAATTCCCCTCTGGAGGCGATACGCTTTGAAAGCACTCGACGAACTCACTTTCGACAACCGCTTTGCCCGACTGGGCGATGCGTTCTCCACTTCCGTGCTGCCTGAGCCCATCGATGCGCCGCGGCTTGTGGTTGCCAGCGAATCCGCGCTGGCGCTGCTGGACCTGGCCCCTGAACAAGCCGATCTGCCGCTGTTCGCGGAAATCTTCAGCGGCCACAAGCTGTGGTCAGAGGCCGAGCCGCGAGCGATGGTTTATTCCGGCCATCAGTTTGGTTCCTACAACCCGCGCCTGGGCGACGGCCGCGGGCTGTTGCTGGGCGAGGTGTATAACGACACAGGCGAACACTGGGACCTGCACCTCAAGGGCGCGGGCCGCACGCCGTACTCGCGGATGGGTGACGGGCGCGCCGTGCTGCGTTCGTCGATCCGCGAGTTTCTGGCTTCCGAAGCGTTGCACGCGCTGGGTATCCCCAGCAGCCGTGCAGGGTGCGTAGTCAGCTCCAGCACGCCGGTATGGCGCGAAACCCAGGAACACGCAGCGATGGTGCTGCGTCTGGCGCAGAGCCATGTGCGCTTCGGCAGTCTTGAATACTTCTTCTACACCAAACAGCCAGAGCAATTGAAGACACTGGCCGAACATGTACTGACGATGCATTACCCGCATTGTCAGGAGCAGCCAGAGCCGTATCTGGCGATGTTCCGCGAAATCGTCGAGCGCAACGCCGAGCTGATTGCCAAGTGGCAGGCCTACGGTTTCTGCCACGGCGTGATGAACACCGACAACATGTCGATTCTGGGCATTACCTTCGATTTCGGTCCGTTTGCGTTTCTGGATGATTTCGACGAGCACTTCATCTGCAATCACTCCGATCACGAGGGACGCTACTCCTTCAGCAATCAGGTGCCCATCGCGCAATGGAACCTGAGCGCACTGGCGCAGGCGCTGACGCCGTTCATCAGCGTGGAAGCGTTACGCGAGACTATCGGCTTGTTCCTGCCGCTTTATCAAGCGCACTACCTTGACCTGATGCGTCGTCGACTGGGCCTGACCATTGCCGAAGATCAGGACGAACAACTGGTCAGCCAATTGCTGAAGCTGATGCAGAACAGCGGCGTGGATTACACCCTGTTTTTCCGTCGTCTGGGCGATCAGCCCGCCGTAGAAGCGCTGCGCACATTGCGCGACGACTTTGTCGACATCAAGGGCTTCGATGGCTGGGCAGAAGCGTATCTGGCGCGTATTGCCGGCGAGGACAAAGGCACCGAGCAGGAGCGTCAAACCCGCATGCACGCGGTCAATCCGCTGTACATCCTGCGCAACTACCTGGCCCAGAACGCCATCGCCGCAGCGGAAAAAGGTGACTACGCAGAAGTCCGCCGCCTGCACCAAGTGCTCTGCACGCCCTTCACCGAACAACCCGGAATGGAAGGCTACGCCCAGCGACCACCGGACTGGGGCAAGCATCTGGAAATCAGCTGTTCGTCGTGAGGCTTTTGGTCCCCTATCGTGCCCATCCTCAGCGTGGGCGATAACCTCAACTATCGTGCTACGCGGCGCGGCGCAGATTTGTGACGCGGAGCATCACACCCGGCATTCCCACGCTGGAGCGTGCGGAACGATAACCTCAACTATGACTATCGTGCGACGCTCCGCGTCGCATGCCGTTCTGGACGCTCTGCGTCCTCTTTACCTATGACAGCCCTGCATCCACCAGCCACTGCTCCAGCCCTTCCAGGTCGGGGATGCGCGCGACGGTTTCGCCGATCTGTACGGCAGCCAGCTCCAGTTCGGCCAGTGGGACGTCGACGTAGCTCAACTGGCTGTCGACTTTGCACGAGCGCGGAATGCCTTGGGTGAGCAACGCGATGAACCTGACGTCGTTACGCCCGCCCAGTGCATTGAGCACTACAATCCGGGCCCGGCCACCCACGCGGGTGCGGCCTCCGCAGGCGGCTTCGAAACTGAGCAGCGGCAAGGTCAGCTCGCGCCAGCTGATCGGTCCCAGATACCACTCGGGAGCGCCCGGCTCCGCGCTGCAGTCCTGGTAGTCGATCAACTCGGCGACCGCGACGTTGGGCAGCAGCAAATGCCGGTCACTCAACGGCAGCAGCAGGCCGGTCAGGCGACTGGTCTGGAACGTACCTTCAGACATGGATCTGGCTCCAGTAAGCAATACTCTCCAGCAACACGGTTTCCTGATAAGGCTTGCTCAGGTACTCGTTGACGCCCACCGCCATGGCCCGATCCCGGTGCTTCTGGCCCGAGCGGGAAGTGATCATGATGATCGGCAGTTCCTTGAGCTGTTCGTCCTGGCGGATCTGGCTGGCCACTTCAAAGCCGTCCATGCGCGGCATTTCGATATCCAGCAGCATGATGTCAGGCGTGTGCTCCTGCAACAGGGTCATGGCGTCAATCCCGTCCTTGGCGGTCAGCACATGCATGCCGTGGCGCTCAAGCAACCGGCTGGTGACTTTGCGTACCGTCACCGAATCGTCCACCACCATCACCAGCAACGGCCTGGCGTGCTCGGCTTCGTGGTAGACAGGCGCCAACCCTCTGAAAGGCAAGCCCTGCAAGGTACGAATCTGCGCCATCAAGTCGAGAATCAGCACCACACGCCCATCACCCAGAATGGTCGCACCGGAAATGCCCTGCACCCTTGAGAACTGCGTACCAAGGCTCTTGACCACAATTTCGCGTGAACCTGCCAGCGCATCGACCTGCACCGCCACCCACTGATCCTGCAAATGCACCAGCAATACCGGCAGCGGCTGCAATTGCCCGGCAAGCCTGGGTGGACTGCTGCCCAGCAACTCGCCCAGATAACGCAGCTCGTAGCTGCGTCCGCCGTATTGATAGCGCGGCGGGCTGGTCTGGTAATAGCCGTCCAGCTCATTGGCCATGACGCGCACGATGCCATCAACGGTATTGAGCGGCACGGCGTATTGCTCTTCGCCGCAGGTCACCATCAACGCACGGTTAACCGACACCGAAATAGGCAGGCGAATACGGAAGCGCGTGCCCTTGCCAGGCACCGAGTCGATGACCATCGAGCCGCCCAGTTGTTTGACCTCGGCATGCACCACATCCATGCCGACGCCACGTCCGGAAATCTGGGTGATGATCTCGCTGGTGGAAAACCCCGCCTGCAGAATGAACGGCAAAACCTCATGGTCGGACAGATCGGCATCCGGATGGATCATGCCGCGTTTGATGGCCTTGCGGCGCACCGCTGCCAGGTCGACACCCGAGCCGTCATCGCTCAACTCGATCACCATATCGCCGCCTTCGTACATCAGCTCAAGGCTGATATGGCCCTGCTCCGGCTTACCGGCAGCGATGCGTTTTTCGGTGCTTTCCAAGCCATGATCAACAGCGTTGCGCAGCATGTGTTCCAGCGGCGCGACCATCCTTTCCAACACATTGCGGTCCATTTCACCGTCGGCATTACCGACCTCGAAATGGACCTTCTTGTGCAGCTCCGAGGCAACCTGGCGTACCACGCGACGCAAACGCGGCACCAGGCGCTCGAACGGCACCATGCGCGTACGCATCAGGCCTTCCTGCAACTGGGTGTTGACCCTGGCCTGTTGCGACAGCAGCGTTTCAGCGTCGCGGGCCCGCGCACCGAGGGTTTCCTTGAGGTCCATCAGGTCGGAGGCAGACTCGAAAAGCGCACGCGACAACTGTTGCAACTGCGAATGACGGTCCATTTCCAGCGGGTCGAATTCCTCATAACCCAGCCGCTCGGCCTGAACCTGCTCGCGACTGAGAATACGGCCTTGGGTTTCCATATCCAGGCGACGCAATTGATCGCGCATCCGCTCGATAGTGGTTTCAACTTCCAGCAGCGCGACCTGCGAATCCAGAATCTGCTGTTCGATCCGCCCACGGAAAATAGACGTTTCACCGGCCAGGTTGACCAGGTCTTCCAGTTGCTCGGCGGGCACCTTGACCATTTCCGGCCCACTGCGCTCGACCTCGCCGTCAGCAGCAGGCGCGACGGCCACCACCGATTCCGGGCCGGTTTCAAAGGCTTGCGCAACCACCGGCTCGCCCACCGGTTCATCGCTGGCCAGTCTGCGGATGCTTTCAATCAGCAGCGAGGCATCAGGCAGCGGCTTTTCGTTACGCACTGCGTCGAGCATATCGGCCAGCACATCGTGACCGCTCTGCAACAGGCTGATCGTCAATGGCGCAGGCTGCAGGTTGCCGGCAGAAAGCCCTTCGTAAAGCGTTTCCAGCTCGTGGGCGAGGTCGCCTATCGGGGCGATTTCGACCATCCGCGCACCGCCCTTGAGGGTGTGCAGGTCGCGCAACAGGTTTTCGACTTCCAGCAGGTTGTGCGGATCGGCCTGCCAGCGGGCCAGCGCAGCGCCCGAGCTTTCGATGATATCGAAACCCTCCTCAAGGAAGACTTCACGCAGCTCGGTGTCATGTTCGGGAAGATCTTCGCTGGCCGCTGGCGGTGCCTGCACATCAGACCCTGAGCTCTCGAGCGTACGACAGCGACCCAGCGCTTCGATCAAGGCCGAGGGATCACTGAGCGCTTCCTGCCGATACAACTGCTCCAGCAGAATCGCCAGATGGTCGTGACTCTCGTGCAGCAGTTCGGCCAGCGCTGGCGAATGGTTGAAGCGCCGGTCGATCAAGCCTTCGTAGAGGTTTTCCAGTTCGTGGGCAAGGTCGCCCACCTCGGCCACCTCGGCCATCCGCGCGCCGCCCTTGAGGGTGTGCAGGTCGCGCTGCAGTGAGGCCAGCGGCGCAGAGTTTTCCGGATCAGCCAGCCAGCGCTGTAAGGCCTGACCGGCGCTGTCGAGGATATCGACGGCCTCTTCCAGAAATATCTCGACGATCTCGTCGTCCGGGCCGGCAGTTTCAGTGTGCTCGGCCTCACTGGCCAATTGCTCGGTGGCCGCGTTGAGCTCGGTAACGCTCAGGGTCCGGTGGCCATCGCTCTTGACCAGTCCGGTCGCTGAAGGGTCCAGCGCCTGATCCAGCAACTGGTTCAAGGCTCGCACGCACTCGGGACGTGGTTCGACGTCCTGACCGGCAGCCACCTGATCAAGCATATTGATCAACGCTTCGTGGGCGCTCTCTGCTGCATCGAAAAAGCGTTCGCTGACCGCCAGGCTGCTTTCCTCGACCGCCCCGTATAGGTCGAGCAAGGCTTCGCAGAGCTCATCGACCTGCGGCAGATCGGCCAGATGCGCGCCATGCCCCAGCGTGGTCAGTTCATCGAGCAACGCGCTCAGTTCCTGACGTTCGCCGGGGTGCTGACGCCAGCGCCGCAACAGGTTTTCCGCGTCCAGGACGATGTCCATGCCTTCGGCCAGAAAGCCGGCAAGCAGCGTGGGATTGCGCTTGATCCGCAGGCCACTGTCCGACTCGCGCAGCACCACGGTGAGGCGCTCGTTGAGCAGCGCCAGAGCCGCTTCGATCAGCTGCGCAGCACCCGCAATGGCTGCCAGCGGGGTTGTGTCGAGTTGCTTGAGCCCGCTGTGCAACAACGGTTCTGCGCTGCGCAGCAGGGCGAGTTCGGGCGCGCCGATGTCGATAAGGTTGGCTTTGTATTCACGCACCAACTGGTCGAGCGGGCTGGCCAGCTCGGCAATCGGCAACACGCCGGCCATGTGTGCGCTGCCTTTGAGGGTGTGCAGCGCACGCAGCACAGCGTCGCTGATCGAAGGCGATGCCGATTGTTCCGCGTTGTCGAGGAAGCGACCCAGGGTATTCAGATGCCCGAGCGCTTCCTGACGGAAAATTTCCAGCAATTGTGGATCAAGCGCTTCGCCTGGTACTGGGTCAGGGGCTGCAGGCAGTACCGGCAGCTCAAGCCCATTGGCCAGCGCATGGGCACGGGCCGCCAGCAGGTCGACATCGTTACGCTGGCGCTGCGCATCCTCGGCGAAATCGCGAATCACCGACGGCAGCAGCGTCAGCACTTCGCTCATCAATTGCTGAACTTCAAGGCCCGGCAGCACATCGCCTTCCAGCACCCGGTTGAGCAGGTTCTCCACCGACCAGGCCAGTTCGCTGAGAATCAGCGCACGCACCATCCGGCCGCTGCCCTTGAGGGTATGAAACGCCCGGCGCACTTCGGTCAGTGCGGTGCTGTCCCAATGGCCGCCGCTGCCCAGTGAAGCAAACCAGCGCGGCAGATACTCGCGCAATGCGTCGAGCACCTCGTCTGCCTCTTCCAGAAAGACTTCGCGCAACTCGTCGTCCACCGCCTCTTCGTCTGCCGAGGGCGGCAACAGGCTGGTGGGTACGTTGCGGGCAGGCGGATTGACTGCCGACACCGGGCTGGCAAGGACCTGAGCAATGGTTTGCGCAGGGCTGACCAGCGCCTTGCGATCATCCAGTTCCAGCAACTCATCCTGGGTGATGATTTCTTCCAGCAGCGGCACTTCAAGTGTGTCGGCAGCGGGCGTATAGCCCAGCCGCGCCAGGCTTTGCTGAGCCATGTCGAGGACCTGATCACCCGGCGCTTCATGGTCTTCGAGCATGCGCTCCAGGTAATACTCGATGCCAGTAATTGTATCGGCCAGGCAATCGAGCTGAACCCAGCTGGGACGGGTTTCGTCCACCAGCAGGTGTTCCTGAATGTATTCGTTGCAGGCGGCCAGCAGGCTGGCAGCACGGGCCAGCGGGATCATCGCCAGCGCACCGCGAACCTGCACGATCAGCGCGCAAAGCGGGTCGAGCCGCTGGCGGTCCCACTCACCGTCGATGTAATCGAGGATCACGTCCTTGGCCTGCTGCAACACCGTGCGGGCTTCGCGAATCACCAGTTGATGAATTTGCGTCAGGTCAGTGGTCGGCAGGCGGCTTTCTTCACGACTGGCCTGTTCGTTGCTCCCGGCCATGCCCGCAAGGGTCGATTCGACGTAGAGCAAGGCGCCCGCAACATCCATCAGCGCGCCGTCGCTGGGCTCGCGCTGCCCCTGCGCCAGCCCCAGAACGACAGAAAGCTGATCGATGATCACCTTGCGCGGCTGGCCGAAGCCAAGCACTGCAAGGGTATCGGCGATCTGCCGCAGCGGCGGCAGCAGCGCGTTGAGTTCACTGACATGCTGGCGGTCACCGCGCACGAACACATCGAGCCGTTCCTTGACCCGGACCAGCCCTTCGCACAGGGCTACGATTACCGAGCGCATGGCGTCGCGGTCCGGCCCGGCCATGCGTGCGCGCTCTTCGTTGACCACATCGTTGCCGGGCAAGGCATCGGCCAGCGCGTACTGGTCTTTGAGGTCGAGCATCTTCGGAGCCAGGCTGTCGGACTTGGCGATGTAGAACAGCAGGCTTTTCAGCAGCTCTTCGGGGGCCGGCTGATTGATGCCGGTCACGCCCTGCTCGGCCAGCCGCTTGAGTTCCTTGTCGGCATCCTTCAGCAGGCTGCGCAGGGCCGGGCTGTTGGTGAAGTTGCCGTTGAGCATGGTTTCGACCAGCGCCGAGGCGATTCGCCAGAGCGGACCGAGCGGCGCGTCCTCGCATAACTGCTCCAGCCGGGCAAACACCTTGGCCATGTAACCGAGCTGGGTCTGAACGCCCTGCTCGCGCATCAGGCCCGCCAGCGCCGCCTGCAAGGTCTGACGCAGCTTGCGCAGCAGGTTGGGCAATTCAGGGGTATTGCGCCGCGCCAGTTCCTGGTCATCGAGCGCAGGAACGACGACCAGTTGCGGGGCGAACAGGCTGGTTTCCGAGAGCAGACTTTCGCCCCGCGCACTGCGCAGGTCATTGAGCAACGGCAACACCACCAACGGCAGGTCCCGGCGCGCAGAGTGGATACGTTCCAGATAAACCGGCAACTGACTCATGGCCTGAATCAGCAGTTGCTCGGACTCCGCCGGATGGCTAACACGGTTCTGCTGGACCGCCAGCGCCAGTTGCTCGATTTCCTCGGCCAGCAACGCCGCGCCGTAAAACTCGATCATCTGCAGGCTGCCGTGAACCTGATGCACCAGGTTCAGACATTCGGCCATCGCCGCGCTGTTGGCCGGGTCTTCGATGAAGGCATCCAGCTCGTTGCGGGCCTGGCGCAGCGTTTCGGCGATTTCGCCCTTAAGCCATTCAAGGGCCACGTAATCGTGACGATCAGCCATGACGAGTACCGCCTGTTACCCAATCAAGGTTGTTCATTGGTTGTACATCATCCGGCTTTCTTCGATGACGGCAGGGCAAAACCCGATACCGAACGACGCATTTCGCTGGCCATTTTTGCCAGATTGCCGATGCTTTCGGCCGTGGCCGAGGTGCCCGAGGTGGTCTGCGAGGTGGTCTGCTGAATGACAGTCATGATCTGTGAAATCTGACCGGCCGACTCGGCCTGCTGGTGAGCGGCATCGGTGATACTTTCGATCAGTTCGGCCAGCACTCGGGAAACCCCTTCGATTTCCCCCAGCGCTACCCCGGCGTCCTGCGCCAGTCGTGCGCCGCGTACCACCTCGCTGGTGGTCTGCTCCATGGAGATGACCGCCTCGTTGGTGTCGTTCTGAATGGCCCGCACTAGCGTTTCGATCTGCTTGGTGGCAGACGACGAGCGCTCGGCCAGCCGCTGTACTTCGTCAGCCACCACGGCAAAGCCACGTCCGGCATCACCGGCCATCGAAGCCTGAATGGCCGCGTTGAGGGCCAGAATATTGGTCTGATCGGCAATATCGTCGATCAGACTGACAATATCGCCGATTTCCTGAGAAGACTCACCCAGGCGCTTAATACGCTTGGACGTGTCCTGAATCTGTTCGCGAATGTTGTCCATGCCGTGGATGGTGTTGTGTACGACCTCGTTGCCCTTGTTGGCAATCGCTACGGAGCGCTCTGCCACCGCCGAGGATTCCGATGCATTGGTCGACACCTGATCGATGGACGCTGCCATGTCGTTGATTGCCGTCGAAGCCGCGCTGATCTGCAGCGCCTGATGCTCGGAGGCGGCAGACAACTGCATGGCCGTGGCCTGAGTTTCGGTAACGGCAGCAGCAACCTGTTCGGCCGTCAGGTTGATGGTCACCACCAGCTCGCGCAACTGGTCGATGGAATAATTAATGGAATCGGCAATCGCGCCGGTGAAATCTTCGGTCACCGAGGCCGTCACCGTCAGATCACCGTCAGCGAGGTTCTCGATCTCGTCCAGCAAACGCATGATCGCCGTCTGGTTACGCTCGCTCTTCTGTGCGGTTTCGCGCAACTGGCGGTTGGTCTCGCGGACCATGACCAGACCGATAAGGATGATCGACATCAGCGCCAGCAAGCCCAGTACATAGCCACCGATGGTATTCACGGTACGGCGCTTGGCCATGTTTTCCAGGCTGTTGGTGAGTACCGAGGTTTCATCCAGCAGGGTCTGTGAGGTGTTGAAAATGTTTCCGGACGCCTCACGCACCTGATACAGCTCGGGCGAGGTTTCAAGAATCTCGTCTACCGAGCCGGACACAAACTCGAATAGCTCGGCAATTTCCGCCAGCCGTGCACGGGCATCGCGGTCTTCGACCTGGGAGATTCGCAGCGTGGCGTTGCCCTCCAGCATGCCGTTGAGCACACGACCAAACTGGCTGGCGTCGCGGCCAAACGCATCGGCTGCCTGCACCGCTGTTTCGTCACCGGCCAGCACGGTATTGACCGAGCCGAGGATTCGTTCTGCGAGCAGCGCCTGACGCTGCGCAACCACCACCTGCGCAGCCGGCGCACGGCTTTGCAGAAGGCTTTCCACGACTTTTTCGTATTCGGCCTGCAACTGCGGGATGGTTTCGGCCAGTGTCGCAGCCACCTGATGCAGAGACAAAACCGTCTGTTCGCTGGCCAGAATCACATCGGTACTTTTGCGCAGCCCTTCCCAGTCGCGCTGAACGGTGCGCAATTCGTCGCGTATCAGATCAGGAGCCGCAGGCAGCCCGGTGGCCGGATCGCCTTTTCTCAGGTAGCCCCAGCGCACGTCGAAATCGTTGCGCGCATCGGCCAGCAGCTTGAACGCCTGGGTTTTACCGGCGGCCGCTTCGGTGGCGTTTTTCGCGATGCGCTGGGATAACACGCGTAGCTCACCAGCATGCCCGATGTACTGTTTGTCGTAGTTCGATTGAGTGTTGAGATAGGCGAAGTTGGCGAACAGCAACATGATGAAAACGATAAGCGCGACAAACAGCAGAATAATCTGCGTCCGGCTGCGCGCGCCTTCCCTTGATCTGCCTGTATTACTCATTAATCAGGCCCCCGCCTGGATCAATTGTGAAACAAAACAAACCAGAGCCTAAGATGCCAGGTCCATGAAGTCTGCAGACTGCACCAGCGCCCACGGACTGAATATCTGCCACGCCTGCTCGCGAATGAACTGCCCGCGCAAGAACGGCGCGATACCTTGATCGATGTCTTGTGATGTCTGGGGTATGAGGCTCAACTGACTGAAACGTTGCATGCCGAACACCTCATCGACCAGCAGACCGGCGAACACATCGTTGTGCTCGACAACCAGCACCCGGCGCTGTTTGCGCGCGGGGGTCAGTTCGTGGCCGAAAAACCCGCATAAATCCATGAGTGGCAACAGTCGGCCGCGCAGATTGGCGATACCCGCCACCCAGAACTTCACGCCCGGCATCACCGCATGATGAGGCTCGTGAAGGATTTCGGCGATTTCGCCGATAGGTGCCACGAAGCGCTGCTCACCCATCCGGAAACCGATGCCGACCCAATCCTGCTGATGAGCTTCCTGCAGCGGCAGGCCCGCCGCCAGCGAACGACAGCGTCGATCCATATCAAGAAGCAGTTCAAAGGCAGTACGTGGCTCGGCCATGGCGATTCCGGCAATCAGCCGGCCAGCACCGCATTCAGGGTTTTCATCAGGGTTTCTTCATCCACCGGTTTGGTCAGGTAATCCCGCGCGCCCTGGCGTTTGCCCCAGACCTTGTCGGTCTCCTGATCCTTGGTGGTGATCATGATCACCGGGATCATGTTGGTGTCGGCATCCTTGGTCAGCTGACGCGTGGCCTGAAAGCCGTTGAGCCCGGGCATGACGATGTCCATCAGCACTGCATCGGGTTTTTCCTGACGGGCCAGAGCCACGCCATCAGCGCCATTTTCGGCCTTGAGCACTTCATGACCGTGCTTTTCCAGCATGCCGGTGAGTTTGTACATTTCAGTCGGCGAGTCATCGACGATCAATATTCGAGCCATGGGTGTTCCCCGTCAGATTACGAGCGCGCCACATCGGGCGTGGGCGTCATGATATGTGTTGTTCTGCTGCAACGAAGCCCGGCACATGAGCCTTGATCGCGCTGAGCAGTTCTTCCTTGCTGAAAGGCTTTGTCAAAAACTGATCGGAACCGACAATCCGCCCCTTGGCCTTGTCGAACAGACCATCCTTGGAGGACAGCATGATGACCGGCGTGGACTTGAATGCGCGGTTGTTCTTGATCAGCGCACACGTCTGATAACCGTCCAGACGCGGCATCATGATATCTACGAATATGATTCGTGGGTGGTTATCGGCAATCTTGGCCAGCGCGTCGAAACCGTCTATCGCAGTGATGACTTCACAACCTGCGTTTTTAAGCAGTGTTTCGGCGGTGCGGCGAATGGTCTTCGAGTCATCGATGACCATGACTTTCAAGGCGGAGGCGTGTTGTTCCATAGCTGCTCTTCCATCGCCGCAGCGAATTTTTGCGCATTCTGCGAGGCACTGGGAGCCTGACGGTATCGCTTCATTGATCCCCAAGGATCGAAAACCGGATGCCGAGCCTTTTTAGCATACTCTCCAGACTCAATCCATAAAGCGCACCGTGGCGGGCCTGCCCCTTGACCCGGAGCAAACGGAACGCCACCCTGATGCCAATTTTACGGCCGTTGCGGCCCTTACCGATCAGAGGATATTGCCCATGAGCGTTCGCCTAGGGATTGTCATGGACCCCATTGAGCGCATTTCCTATAAAAAGGACAGCTCGCTGGCCATGCTCCTTGCCGCACAGGAACGCGGCTGGTCGCTGTTCTATATGGAACAGAAAGACCTGTATCAGGACGCTGGCCAGGCCCGCGCGCGCATGAAGCCGCTCAAGGTGTTTGCCGATCCGGCCAAATGGTTCGAGTTCGAAGCCGAAGTCGACGCAGGTCTCGACGACCTGGACGTGATTCTGATGCGCAAGGACCCGCCGTTCGACATGGAATTCGTCTACGCCACCTATTTGCTGGAACAGGCCGAGCGTGCAGGCGTGCTGGTCGTCAACAAGCCGCAGAGCCTGCGTGACTGCAACGAGAAGCTGTTCGCCACGCTGTTCCCCCAATGCACCCCGCCGACCCTGGTCAGTCGCCGCGCAGATATCATTCGTGAATTCGCCGAAAAGCACGGCGACGTCATCCTCAAGCCGTTGGACGGCATGGGCGGCGCGTCGATCTTCCGCCATCGGGCGGGCGATCCGAACCTGTCGGTGATCCTT
The DNA here is from genome assembly GCF_058129925.1 of Pseudomonas sp. Pme6b. Lineage (NCBI taxonomy): Bacteria > Pseudomonadati > Pseudomonadota > Gammaproteobacteria > Pseudomonadales > Pseudomonadaceae > Pseudomonas > Pseudomonas sp. Pme6b. Next base: position 546,469 of record NZ_CM176704.1, on the reverse strand, counting down.
GAAACCCTGACCGCCCACGGCACACAGCAAATCATGGCGCAGGGCTACCTGCCCGCCATCAAGGACGGCGACAAGCGCATCCTGATGGTCGATGGCGAACCAGTCCCGTATTGCCTGGCGCGCATCCCTGCCGCAGGTGAAACACGTGGCAACCTGGCCGCAGGCGGGCGTGGCGAAGCCCGTCCGCTGAGCGACAAGGACCGCTGGATCGCCGAGCAGATCGGCCCCACCCTGCGCGAAAAAGGCTTGTTGTTCGTCGGCCTCGACGTGATCGGTGAGCACCTGACCGAAATCAACGTCACCAGCCCGACCTGCATCCGCGAAATCGACAATGCTTTCGGCACCAATATTGGTGGCCTTTTAATGGATGCGATCGATAAGAAGCTGCAGGCGCGCAAGGGCTGATCAACGACTGACGCCGCTGGCCACGGTTCACACCGTGCGCCGCGGCGTCCCTTCGTCTGATCCGCAACAGAGCTTCGCCGTACATTGCGTTATCATGCGCCACCTGTAACACGACACGGATTTTGACATGCAGGCTGACGAGATGCTGAACCGCCAATGACATCCATGGCCAGAAACGACCTTCCCCTGGAACTCGCCAATGGTGTGCGTCCTGCCGATCGCCTGGGCTTCACCATGATGATCGCGGCGCTGATCCACCTCGCGGTGATCCTTGGCGTGGGTTTCACCTATGTAAAGCCGGAGCAGATCTCGCAGACCCTGGAAATCACCCTCGCTACGTTCAAAAGTGAAGAAAAGCCTAAACAGGCGGATTTCCTGGCACAGGACGATCAGCAGGGCAGTGGCACGCTGGACAAGGCCGAAACGCTCAAGACCACCGAACTGGCGCCGTATCAGGACACCAAGGTCAACAAAGTCACCCCGCCTCCGGCCAGCAAGCCGGTGGTCAAGCAGGAAGCGCCAAAGACTGCCGTCGCGACCACCGCGCCCAGCCAGCAGAAAACCGTCGCCAAGCGCGATGAAGTCAAGCCCGAGCCAACCACCAAGGCCGCACCGACCTTTGACAGCTCGGAGCTGAGCAATGAAATTGCCAGCCTGGAAGCCGAACTGTCGACCGAGCAGCAGCTTTACGCCAAGCGTCCGAAGATCCACCGCCTCAATGCGGCCTCGACCATGCGCGACAAAGGTGCCTGGTACAAGGACGACTGGCGCAAGAAGGTCGAGCGGGTCGGAAACCTGAACTATCCTGAAGAAGCACGACGCAAGCAGATCTACGGCAATTTGCGACTTCTTGTGTCAATCAATCGCGACGGCTCGTTGTATGAAGTGCTGGTGCTTGAATCATCAGGGCAACCTTTGCTGGATCAGGCAGCACAACGAATCGTGCGTCTGGCGGCACCTTTTGCGCCGTTCACCGGCGATCTGGCCGACATCGACAGGCTGGAGATCATCCGCACCTGGAAATTTGCACGCGGCGACAAGCTGTCGAGTAATTGAATTTTTTGCAAACTGACACTCGACACGTACAAGTGTCAGTTGTCAGGCGCGCAAGGCAACGCCAAACTAGGACTCATGAAAAAAGTCTCCCCGAGTTATCTAAAGCACCAGTTCCTGATCGCCATGCCCCACATGCACGACGAGAACTTTGCTCAGACCTTGACCTACGTTGTCGAGCACAACGCCAATGGCGCAATGGGGCTGGTGATCAACCGCCCGCAAAGCCTGACCCTGGCAGATGTACTCGAACAACTGCGACCGGAGCTTCCTGCGCCCAAACGCTGCCAGGAAATCGCCATACATTCGGGCGGCCCGGTGCAGACCGATCGCGGCTTTGTCCTGCATCCCAGTGGCCAGACGTTTCAGGCCACAGTCAATCTTCCCGGCGGGATTTCGCTGTCGACCTCGCAGGACGTGCTGTTTTCAATCGCCGATGGCTACGGGCCTGATCAAAATGTGATCACCCTCGGCTACGCGGGGTGGGACGCCGGCCAACTGGATGCGGAAATGGCTGACAACGCCTGGCTGACCTGCTCGTTTGACCCGGCCATCCTGTTCGATGTCGACAGCGAGCAACGCCTGGATGCGGCAGCCAGACGCCTGGGCATCAATCTCAACCTCATATCGACCCAGGCAGGACATGCTTGATGGCCGCTTTACGGCTGCTGCTGGGGATTGATTACGGCACCAAACAGATCGGCGTTGCAGTCGGCCAGGCGATTACCGGCCAGGCACGTGAACTCTGCACGCTCAAGGCGCAGAATGGCGTGCCGGACTGGGACAAGGTCCAGGCGCTGATCAACGAGTGGAAACCTGATGCGATCGTGGTGGGTCTGCCGTTGAACATGGACGGCACGCCCAGCGACATGAGCGCGCGCGCGGAAAAGTTTTCGCGCAAGCTCAACGGACGCTTTGGTGTAACGGTCTACACCCATGATGAACGCCTGACCACCTTCGAAGCCAAGGGCGAGCGCATGGCGCGCGGCGGCCAGAAGGGCAGCTATCGCGACAATCCGGTGGATGCCATTGCCGCTGCGCTATTGCTGCAAGGCTGGCTGGATGAGCACCCCGAACTGTTGAATGTGTGACTTTTTCTGCCTTTATCGCTTCGAGATACCCGGATTCCACGTTATCGCTTGAGCATCGCGCCACGGACCGACGCTGCCCGAGCCTCTAAGGAGCAACCATGAGCCTGCCCGATCCCGCCGAACTGATTCGTCAGATGGCCACTGACCTGAACGCTCACCTGAGCAAGCGCGGCATCAGCGACCCTCGTTTCATTGGTATCCGCACTGGCGGTGTATGGGTTGCCCAGGCGCTGCTAAAGGCACTGAACAACCCCGCTCCGCTCGGCACCCTGGACGTTTCGTTCTATCGCGATGACTTCAGCCAGAACGGCCTGCACCCTCAAGTGCGACCTTCGGACCTGCCGTTCGAAATAGAAGGGCAGCATCTGGTGCTGATCGATGACGTGCTGATGAGTGGTCGTACTGTCCGCGCCGCCCTCAATGAACTGTTCGACTACGGCCGCCCGGCCAGCGTCACGCTGGTCTGCCTGCTGGACCTGGACGCCGGTGAACTGCCGATCCGCCCGAATGTGGTTGGCGCGACTCTGTCGCTGGCACCCGATGAACGCATCAAGCTGTCCGGCCCTGAGCCGCTGGCGCTCGAGCTTCAAGACCTCTCCACCGCCCTTTAAGAGTCCATTGCGATGACGCCTCTCGACGCCAAGCGCCCGCTGCAGCTCAACCACCAGGGCCAGCTGCGCCATTTTCTGTCTCTGGACGGCTTGCCCCGCGAGCTGCTTACCGAAATTCTCGACACCGCCGACTCGTTCCTTGAAGTCGGCGCCCGGGCGGTGAAGAAGGTCCCGCTGTTGCGCGGCAAAACGGTGTGCAACGTGTTCTTCGAGAACTCCACCCGTACCCGCACCACCTTTGAACTGGCTGCGCAGCGGCTGTCGGCCGACGTGATCACGCTGAACGTTTCGACCTCGTCCACCAGCAAAGGCGAAACGCTGTTCGATACCTTGCGCAACCTTGAGGCGATGGCCGCCGACATGTTCGTTGTGCGCCACGCCGACTCGGGTGCGGCGCACTTCATTGCCGAGCACGTATGCCCGGACGTCGCGATCATCAACGGCGGCGACGGACGCCATGCCCACCCGACCCAGGGCATGCTCGACATGCTGACCATCCGCCGTCACAAGGGCGGTTTCGAGAACCTGTCGGTGGCCATCGTCGGTGACATCCTGCATTCCCGGGTCGCACGCTCCAATATGCTTGCGCTCAAGGCGCTGGGCTGCCCGGACATCCGCGTGATAGGGCCGAAAACCCTGCTGCCGGTCGGCGTCGAACAATACGGGGTGAAGGTCTACACCGACCTCAACGAAGGTTTGAAGGACGTGGACGTGGTGATCATGCTGCGCCTGCAACGCGAACGCATGACCGGTGGACTGCTGCCCAGCGAAGGCGAGTTCTACCGTCTGTTCGGCCTGACCACCGCGCGCCTTGCGGCCGCGAAGCCGGATGCGATTGTCATGCACCCCGGCCCGATCAACCGCGGCGTGGAGATCGAATCGGCAGTGGCCGACGGCGCGCATTCGGTGATTCTCAATCAAGTGACCTACGGCATCGCAATCCGCATGGCAGTGCTGTCCATGGCCATGAGCGGGCAAAACGCACAACGTCAATTCGAACAGGAGAACGCCCAGTGAAGCTCAGCATCCTCGGCGCTCGCGTCATCGACCCGGTCAGCGGGATGGATCAGGTTACCGACCTGCATGTTGAAGCAGGCAAGCTCACCGCTATCGGTGCCGCCCCGGAGGGTTTCGAGCCCACCCAGATCATCGATGCTGCCGGACTGGTCGCAGCACCCGGTCTGGTCGACCTCAACGTGTCCCTGCGCGAGCCGGGCTACAGCCGCAAAGGCAGCATCGCCAGCGAAACCCGCGCGGCGGTGGCAGGCGGCGTGACCAGCCTGTGCTGCCCGCCGCAGACCAAACCGGTGCTCGACACCTCGGCGGTGGCCGAACTGATTCTGGACCGGGCCCGTGAAGCCGGTTTCAGCAAGGTGTTTCCTGTCGGCGCACTGAGCAAGGGCCTGGAAGGCGAACAACTGGCGGAGCTGATCGCCCTGCGCGACGCAGGCTGCGTGGCGTTCGGCAACGGCCTGAGCAGCTTCAGCAACACCCGTACGCTGTGCCGGGCGCTGGAATATGCGGCCACATTCGACCTGACGGTGATTTTCAATTCACAGGATCGTGATCTGGCCGAAGGCGGTCTGGCGCACGATGGCGCGACGGCGGCGTTTCTGGGCCTGGCGGGCATTCCCGAGACGGCCGAGACAGTGGCGCTGGCTCGCGACCTGTTGCTGGTCGAGCAAAGCGGTGCGCGCGCGCACTTCAGCCAGTTGACCAGTGCGCGTGGTGCGGCGCTGATTGCCCAGGCGCAGGCACGTGGTCTGCCAGTGACAGCGGATGTGGCGTTGTATCAGTTGATTCTGACTGACGAGGCGCTGATCGACTTCTCCAGCCTCTATCACGTCCAGCCGCCACTGCGCACTCGCGCAGACCGCGATGGTCTGCGTGAAGCGGTGAAGAGCGGTGTCATTCAGGCGATTTCCAGCCATCACCAGCCACATGAGCGTGACGCCAAGCTGGCGCCGTTCGGTGCCACGGAACCGGGAATCAGCAGCGTTGAGCTGCTGCTGCCGCTGGCCATGACGCTGGTGGATGACGGCCTGCTCGACCTGCCGACCCTGATCGCCCGCCTGAGCAGCGGCCCTGCCGCCGCCTTGCGCCTGCCAGCCGGCAAGCTAAGTGCCGGTGCGCCAGCGGATATCGTGCTGTTCGACCCTGCCGCCTCGACGGTTGCGGGCGAGACCTGGCTGTCAAAAGGCGAGAACTGCCCCTTCATCGGCCACTGCCTGCCCGGCTCGGTACGCTATACGCTGGTGGATGGACGGATCAGCTACAGCCGTTGAGGCACTACGCTCAGACCAGCGAAGGAGAGCGAGACCTCTGTAGAAGCGGACCGGGCGACGCTTCGCTTGTCCGCGAAGACAGTGTGTCAGTCGATGTATTCTCGGCGATCATAAAGCCCCCTTCGCGAACAAGTTCGCTCCCACGCCCTTCGGCCAGAGGCTTTAATGATGGGCCTTCTGTAGGAGCAGACTTGTCCGCGAAGACTGTAATTCAATCGATGAACTTTCGGTGAATGTAACGGCCCTTTCGCGAACAAGTTCGCTCCCACGCCTTTCGGCCAGAGGCTTTAATGAGGGGGCTTCTGCAGGAGCGGACTTGTCCGCGAAGACTGTAATTCAATCGGTGAACTTTCGGTGAATGTAACGGCCCTTTCGCGAACAAGTTCGCTCCCACGCCCTTCGGCCAGAGGCTTTAATGATGGGGCTTCTGTAGGAGCGGACTTGTCCGCGAAGACTGTGATTCAATCGATGAACTTTCGGTGAATGTAACGACCCTTTCGCGAACACGTTCGCTCCCACGCCCTGCGGGCAGAAGCCCTGACGCTCTGCGTCCGCCGCTGAGCAAGCCTCACCCGCGCTGGGCGTTCTTCATCGAGATCTGGTCATTCAGGGTCCAGAAGTCATACAGAATCCCCAAGAGAAACAACCCGCCCGTGCACAGGTAGATAATGCCGGTGATCCACTTGCCCTGAACATGCGGTGCACACCAAACAGGCCCAGGAAGGTCAGCAGGATCCACGCCAGGCTGTAATCGGTGGAACCTGAGGTAAAGCGCAGGTCGGCTTCGCGGTCCATCGAAGGGATCAGAAACAGGTCGATCAGCCAGCCGATACCAAACAGACCGAAGGTGAAGAACCAGATGGTCCCGGTCACCGGCTTGCCGTAGTAAAAGCGATGCGCCCCCAGGAACCCGAAAATCCACATCAGGTAGCCCATGACCTTGCTGTGCGTGTCCGAACGATAGGCGTTCATTTTTACCCTCTTTGCGCTGATAGAAAAAAATACATAACAAATTTGTGACTTGGTTTCCCTCTTCCGACGTATGGCACACGAGGCGGTTTTATGCCGCCAAGCCCTTGTCGTTAAAGGGATTAGCAAGAAAAAAGAAAGAGTCTGTCGCATAAAACGCAATGATACCAGTGTGATGCGCTCGACAAATGGGGTCAGATTTTCCGAAAAAGCTGTTATAAAGTTGCGCGCTGACCACTACGAGCCCTGCCGAATGCGTCCTTTTTTCAAGACATGGCTAACCATTTGCCTTTTTATGCCACTGGCCGCCCACGCCACCAATCGTGAGCAACAACTTCCTGCGAGCTTCACGGGCTACACCGCCAAAAGTCACTCTTCACCGGCACTCGCGACTCGCAATGCACCTCAGGAAGCCACACCAGTATCCGTTCACCCCAAAAACGCCCGCGCCTCCAAGCCTGTTTCACGCAAGAACGCCAGCAAGGCCACCTTGCAGGCGTCGGCTGCTGTCCCTGCCAAACAGGGCAATGCCGTCGTAAAACGCGCCCTGCAGGCTGTCGGTACGCCTTACCGCTGGGGCGGCACCACGCCCGGCAAGGGCCTGGACTGCAGCGGGCTGGTCAAATATGCCTACACGGATGTGCGTGAGGTCGACCTGCCACGCACCTCCAATGCCATGGCCCAGGGTCATGGTCAGACGGTGGATCGCAAGGATCTGAAACCCGGTGACCTGCTGTTCTTCAATATCAAGAGCCGCAACATCAACCACGTCGCCATTTACCTGGGCGACAACAAGTTCGTTCATGCGCCGCGCCGTGGCAAGGCGGTAACTGTCGATACGCTGAACAAACCGTATTGGAACAGTCACTACAAGATCGCCAAGCGCGTTCTGCCAAAACAGCCCGGCCAGATGCGCGTGGTTCAGCGCTGATCCTGGCGTGAATCTGCGGTCCGCAAGCCGCATCTGAAAAAAGGGGTCTTGAACGCGTTCAAGACCCCTTTTTCGTTCCTGCAGCATCCCTGCGATCAGAAGTTATCTGGCACCTTGGCCCGCTCACGAGCGCTTTCGCGGGTGATCAGGCCTTTCTTCACCAGATCAGCCAGGCACATATCCAGCGTCTGCATACCCAACGAACCGCCGGTCTGGATCGACGAATACATCTGCGCCACCTTGTCCTCGCGAATCAGGTTACGGATGGCTGGCGTGCCCATCATGATTTCATGCGCGGCCACACGTCCGCCGCCGACCTTCTTGAGCAACGCCTGCGAAACCACGGCGTGCAGCGATTCGGAGAGCATCGAGCGAATCATCGATTTTTCCTGAGCCGGAAACACATCGACGATCCGGTCGATGGTCTTGGCTGCTGACGTGGTGTGCAGCGTGCCGAATACCAGGTGGCCGGTTTCAGCCGCGGTGAGCGCCAGGCGGATGGTCTCCAGGTCACGCATCTCGCCGACCAGAATCACATCCGGGTCTTCGCGCAGGGCCGAGCGCAGTGCTTCCGAGAAGCCCAGCGTGTCGCGATGAACTTCGCGCTGGTTGACCAGGCACTTCTTCGACTCGTGAACGAATTCGATCGGGTCCTCGATGGTCAGGATGTGGTGATGCTTGTTGCAATTGAGGTAGTCAATCATCGCCGCCAGAGTAGTCGACTTGCCTGAGCCGGTCGGCCCGGTGACCAGAATCAGGCCGCGCGCCACATCCGTAATCTTCCGAAACACACTGCCCATCCCCAAGTCTTCCATGCTCAGGATTTTCGAGGGAATGGTACGAAACACCGCGCCTGCGCCGCGGTTCTGGTTGAAAGCGTTGACCCGAAACCGCGCCACGCCCGGCACTTCAAAGGAAAAGTCGGTTTCCAGACGCTCCTCGAAATCCTGCCGCTGCTTGTCGTTCATGATGTCGTAGATCAGCGCCTTGACCTCTTTGGCGTCCAGCGGGGGCAGGTTGATACGCCGCACATCGCCGTCGACGCGGATCATCGGTGGCAGACCTGCAGAGAGGTGCAAGTCCGACGCGCCCTGTTTGGCACTGAAGGCCAGCAGCTCGGTAATATCCATACAGCTCCTCAATCACATAGAATGCCGCAGACTTTAGCCCTGCTGGCGCAAATCAATGTCCACGATAGCAGCGAACATTTCAACGCTCGAACAACGAATTCGCGACGCAGCCCTCGCCGCCAACCGCGAACCGGCGTCCGTCGGCCTGCTGGCGGTGAGCAAAACCAAGCCCGCCGGCGACCTGCGTGAAGCTTACACCGCAGGCTTGCGCAACTTTGGCGAAAATTATTTACAGGAAGCACTGGGCAAACAACTCGAACTGAGCGACCTGCCCTTGTGCTGGCACTTCATCGGCCCCATTCAATCGAACAAGACGCGCGCTATCGCCGAGAACTTCGCCTGGGTACATTCCGTGGACCGCCTGAAAATCGCCCAACGCCTGTCCGAGCAACGCCCCGAGGCGCTTGAGCCACTGAACATCTGCATTCAGGTAAACGTCAGTGGCGAAGCCAGCAAGTCGGGCTGCACGCCTCAGGACCTGCCGGAGCTGGCCGCCGCCATCATCGCCCTGCCGCGACTGAAGCTGCGTGGCCTCATGGCGATCCCCGAGCCCACAGACGATCCTGCGGCTCAGCATGCCTCGTTCGCCGCTGTGCGCACGTTGCAGGAGCAATTGAACCTGGCGCTCGACACACTTTCCATGGGCATGAGCCACGACCTGGAAGCCGCCATTGCACAAGGCGCAACCTGGGTGCGTATCGGCACAGCTCTTTTTGGCGCCCGCGACTATGGCCAGCCATAACCTTCCCCACAAGGACCCCTTCATGAGCAAGACTCGTATTGCCTTCGTCGGTGCCGGAAACATGGCTGCCAGCCTGATCGGCGGCCTGCGCGCCCAAGGCGTGGACGCGGCACTGATCTGTGCCAGCGCGCCAGGTGCCGAAACCCGCGAACGCATCGCCAACGATCATGGCATCCAGGTATTTGCCGACAACGCCGAGGCGATCAAGGGCGCAGATGTCGTGGTGCTGGCGGTCAAGCCGCAGATGATGAAAAACGTCTGCCAGGCGTTGAAGTCCAGCCTTGAAGCCAATCAGTTGATTGTTTCGGTCGCAGCCGGCATTACCTGCGCCAGCCTGACTCAATGGCTTGGCGATCAGCCGGTGGTGCGCTGCATGCCCAATACCCCATCACTGCTGCGTCAGGGTGCCAGCGGGCTGTATGCGACCGACAAGGTCACTGCCGAACAACGCGAGCAGGCCGAGCAACTGCTGTCGGCCGTCGGTGTGGCAGTCTGGGTCGAGCAGGAAAAACACATGGACGCTGTAACGGCCGTGTCTGGCAGTGGCCCTGCGTACTTCTTTTTGATGATGGAAGCGATGACCGCGGCAGGTGTAAAACTGGGCCTGCCGGAAGACATCGCGAAAAAGCTGACTCTGCAAACCGCACTGGGCTCGGCACTGATCGCCACCGGCAGTGATGTGGGCGCGGGCGAGCTGCGTCGTCGTGTCGCCTCGCCAGGCGGGACCACCGAGGCGGCCATCAAGGCATTTCAGGCAGGCGGCTTCGAAGCACTGGTGGAAACGGCACTGACTGCCGCAGATCATCGTGCAGCCGAGCTGGCTGAGCAACTGGGCAAATAATTTTCGGGTTTTCTGGAGCAGATCGATGATCGGATTGAACACCGCTGCAATTTACGTCCTGCAAACGCTTGGCAGTCTTTACCTGCTGATCGTGCTGTTGCGCTTTGTGCTGCAACTGGTGCGGGCCAATTTCTACAACCCGCTGTGCCAGTTCATCGTGCGCGCCACCCAGCCGTTGCTCAAGCCGCTGCGGCGCATCATCCCGAGCCTGGGCGGGCTGGACATGTCTTCGCTGGTACTGGCGATCATCGTGCAGATGGTGCTGATGGCCCTGACCCTGCTGCTGATGTTCGGCACCACGGGCGATCCGCTGCACCTGCTGCTCTGGTCGATCATCGGCGTAACCGCACTGTTTCTGAAGATATTCTTCTTTGCCCTGATCATCAGCGTGATTCTGTCGTGGGTAGCACCGGGTAGCAGCAACCCCGGCGCAGAGCTGGTCAACCAGATCTGTGAACCCGCCCTGGCACCGTTCCGCAAGATCGTTCCGAACCTGGGCGGGCTGGATATCTCGCCGATCCTGGCGTTTCTGGTGCTCAAGCTGCTGGACATGCTGGTCATCAACAACCTCGCCGCCATGAGCAACATGCCGGATGTGCTGCGGTTGCTGATGTAAGCAATCTTGTTCCACGCTGGAGCGTGCGGAACGATCACCTCAACTATCGTGCGACGCTCCGCGTCGCATGCCGTTCTGGACGCTCTGCGTCCTGTCCCGAGGTGCAGCTGATTTGTGCCTCACAACATCGCTTATTGCCGCTGCACCCCGCGGTCTTTAGACTTACGCCTCATTTATGCGAGAGCAGGGTCGATGCCCACGGTATTCCCTCACGATTCTGTCGGACTGGTCACACCACAGACGGCGCACTTCAGCGAGCCTCTGGCGCTGGCCTGCGGTCGTTCGTTGCCGGCCTATGACCTGATTTACGAAACCTACGGTCAGCTCAACGCCGCACGCAGCAATGCCGTGCTGATCTGCCACGCGCTGTCCGGGCATCACCATGCCGCAGGCTTCCACAGCGCCGATGACCGCAAACCGGGCTGGTGGGACAGTTGCATCGGCCCTGGCAAGCCTATCGACACCAACACGTTCTTCGTCGTCAGCCTCAACAACCTGGGCGGCTGCAACGGCTCTACCGGCCCGAGCAGTATCGACCCGGACACCGGAAAGCCGTTCGGCGCCAACTTCCCGGTGGTGACCGTGGAAGACTGGGTCAACAGTCAGGCCCGGCTGGCGGATCTGCTCGGCATCGACACGTGGGCCGCGGTGATTGGCGGCAGTCTGGGTGGCATGCAGGCACTGCAATGGACCATCAGCTACCCGGATCGCGTGCGCCATTGCCTGGCAATCGCCTCGGCCCCCAAGCTGTCGGCACAGAACATCGCGTTCAACGAGGTGGCACGTCAGGCCATTCTCACCGACCCCGAATTCCACGGTGGTTCGTTCCAGGAACGCGGAGTGATCCCCAAACGCGGCCTGATGCTGGCACGGATGGTCGGGCACATCACCTACCTGTCGGATGACTCGATGGGCGAGAAATTCGGCCGTGGTCTGAAGAGCGAAAAACTCAACTACGACTTCCACAGCGTCGAGTTTCAGGTCGAAAGCTATCTGCGCTATCAGGGTGAAGAGTTTTCCGGGCGTTTCGACGCCAATACCTACCTGTTGATGACCAAGGCACTGGATTACTTCGACCCTGCCGCCAACTTCAACGACGATCTGGCCAAGACCTTCGCCAATGCCACCGCCAAATTCTGCGTGATGTCGTTTACTACCGACTGGCGCTTCTCGCCGGCCCGCTCGCGGGAACTGGTTGACGCACTGATGGCCGCGCGCAAGGACGTCTGCTATCTGGAAATCGACGCACCTCAAGGCCACGACGCCTTTCTGATCCCGATTCCGCGCTACTTGCAGGCTTTCGGTAATTACATGAACCGAATTTCGTTGTGAGGACGTCATGAGAGCCGATCTGGAAATCATTCAGGAATGGATTCCCGCGGGCAGCCGCGTGCTCGACCTGGGCTGCGGTGACGGCGAATTGCTGACCTGGCTGCGTGACCACAAGCAGGTCACCGGTTACGGGCTGGAAAACGACGCTGCCAACATCGCCGAGTGTGTCGCCAAGGGCATCAACGTCATCGAGCAGGACCTCGACAAGGGTCTGGGTAACTTTGCAAGCAACAGTTTCGATGTCGTGGTCATGACTCAGGCCCTGCAAGCGGTGCATTACCCGGACCGAATCCTCGACGAGATGCTGCGCGTCGGGCGCCAGTGCATCATCACCTTCCCGAACTTCGGTCACTGGCGCTGCCGCTGGTACCTGGCGAGCAAGGGCCGCATGCCGGTGTCCGAATTTCTGCCGTATACCTGGTACAACACGCCGAACATCCACTTCTGCACCTTCGGCGATTTCGAAGAACTGTGCCGTGAACGCGATGCAAAGGTGCTCGACAGGCTGGCCGTCGATCAACAGCATCGCCACGGCTGGGCCAGCAAACTCTGGCCCAATCTGCTCGGCGAGATCGGCATCTACCGCGTCACCAGCCCAGGGCTGACGGACCACAGGATTGCCGTTTAACCGACCGTTTTCAAGCACCACGACAGGCCAACCATGAACCTCACACAACTCGTACTGGCCAGCCACAATGGCGGCAAACTCAAGGAACTCCAGGCCATGCTCGGCGGCAGCGTAACGCTGCGCTCGGTCAGTGAGTTCAGCCTGGTAGAGCCGGAAGAAACCGGCCTGTCATTCGTCGAGAATGCAATCCTCAAGGCACGCAACGCCGCGCGTCTGTCCGGGCTGCCGGCGCTGGCCGACGACTCTGCGTTGGCGGTGGACTTTCTCGGCGGTGCGCCGGGTATCTATTCCGCGCGCTACGCCGATGGCCAAGGCGATGCCGCCAACAACGCCAAGCTGCTGGAAGCGCTCAAAGACGTGCCGGACGAGCAGCGTGGTGCACAGTTCGTCTGCGTATTGGCGCTGGTACGCCACGCCGACGATCCATTGCCGATCCTCTGTGAAGGGCTGTGGCACGGGCGCATCCTGCACGCCGCCAGCGGTGAACACGGCTTCGGCTATGACCCGCTGTTCTGGGTGCCGGAGCGCAACTGCTCGAGTGCCGAACTGGGCCCGACCGAGAAGAACCAGCTCAGCCACCGCGCCCGCGCCATGGTCCTGTTGCGGCAACGCCTGGGTCTGCAATGACCCACGATTCGCCTGCGCAGCCGCTGTTTCTCGGCGAGAGCGGCTTCTCGTCAGAGAGCCCGCGCCCTGCACTGCCGCACCTGCCGCCGTTGTCGCTGTACATCCATATTCCGTGGTGCGTGCGCAAATGCCCGTACTGCGACTTCAACTCGCACACTGCCAGCCCGGTGCTGCCGGAACAGGAATACGTCGACGCCCTGCTCGCCGACCTGGACCTGGACCTGCCGCACGTCTACGGCCGCGAGCTGCAATCGATCTTCTTTGGTGGCGGTACGCCGAGCCTGTTCAGCGCCGATGCGCTGGGGCGCCTGCTGCAGGGCGTCGAACAGCGCATCCGCTTTGCCAGCGATATCGAGATCACGCTGGAAGCCAACCCGGGCACCTTCGAGCAGGTCAAGTTCAGCGCCTATCGCGGCCTGGGCATCAATCGACTGTCGATCGGCATTCAGAGCTTTCAGGAATCCAAACTCAAGGCGCTGGGCCGCATTCACAACGGCGACGAAGCAATTCGTGCCGCCGATATGGCGCGTCAGGCCGGTTTCGACAACTTCAACCTGGACCTGATGCACGGCCTGCCGGATCAGTCCCAGGACGAGGCGCTGGCCGATCTACGCCAGGCCATTGCCCTCGCGCCGACCCACCTGTCCTGGTATCAACTGACCCTGGAGCCCAACACGGTGTTCTGGAATCAGCCACCGGTGCTGCCCGAAGACGACATTCTTTGGGACATTCAGGAAACCGGACAGCAGTTGCTGGCCACTCATGGCTACGCGCAATACGAAGTGTCGGCTTATGCACAGCCCGGAAAACCGGCGCGGCATAACCTCAACTATTGGGCGTTCGGTGATTTCATCGGCATCGGCGCAGGCGCACACGGCAAGCTGAGCAACCCGGACGGGCGCATCATGCGCACCTGGAAAACCCGGCTGCCCAAGGATTACCTGAACCCGGTCAAGCCGTTTCAGGCCGGTTCCAAGCTGTTGCCGCTGGATGAATTGCCGTTCGAATTCCTGATGAACGCACTGCGACTGACAAATGGTGTGGACGCTGCGTTATTTCGCGAAAGAACCGGTCTAAGCCTCGATTCGCTGGCCGAGGCGCGTCGACAGGCTGAACAAAAAGGGTTGCTGCACCAGGACCCGACACGCCTGATCGCCACGCCACAAGGCCAGCTGTTCCTCAACGACCTGCTGCAATACTTTCTGATCTAAGGACCCTGCATGGATTTCGTACTCGATTTGCTCGCCACCGTCTCGCGCTGGAGCCGCAGCAATCTCTCGGAAATCGCGCTCGCGCTGGTGGGCTGCCTGCTGGTGCTGTTCGGCTCGGACATCAAAGGCTGGCTGGAACAGCGAATCAGCGGCATCACAGGCGCTCTGCGCATCCCGCTCATCGCCCTGCTGTGCGCCGTGGGCAGCGGTGCGGCGCTGATCTATGCCACGCCTTGGGTAGTGCGCGGCCTGAGCCAGTTCAACAACTACAGCTTGGCACCGGTGCTGTTGGTGGTGCTGGTGCTGATCGGGGTAATTGCGGACCGCAAGTAAGCGCTGCTTTTTCAAACGCAGCAAAAAGCCCGGCATCTCTGCCGGGCTTTTTAGTGTTGCCGATGCAGATCAAGGCACCAGTTTGTCCAGCAACGCCTTGTCACGCACCGCGCCCTTGTCAGCGCTGGTCGCCAGCAGGGCGTAGGCCTTGAGGGCGGTGGTCACTTTGCGTGGACGCGACTCGACAGGTTTCCAGCCTTTCTTGTCCTGTTCAGTACGGCGCTCGGCCATCTCGGCATCGTCGATCAGCAGGTTGATCGAGCGGTTGGGGATGTCGATCAGCACTTTGTCGCCATCGCGCACCAGACCGATTGCACCGCCTGCCGCCGCTTCCGGGGAAGCGTGACCGATGGACAGGCCTGACGTACCGCCCGAGAAACGACCGTCGGTGAGCAACGCACAATCCTTGCCCAGCCCTTTGGACTTCAGGTACGACGTCGGGTAGAGCATTTCCTGCATGCCCGGACCGCCTTTCGGGCCTTCGTAACGGATGATGACGATGTCGCCAGCCTTCACTTCGTCAGCAAGAATCCCGCGTACTGCGCTGTCCTGGCTTTCGAAGATTTTGGCGTTGCCTTCGAAGACGTGAATCGACTCGTCGACACCGGCAGTTTTCACTACGCAGCCATCCAGCGCGATGTTGCCGTACAGCACGGCCAGGCCGCCTTCTTGCGAATAGGCGTGCTCTACGCTGCGGATGCAGCCGTTTTCGCGGTCGTCATCCAGGCTTTCCCAACGGGTCGACTGGCTGAACGCGGTCTGCGTCGGGATGCCTGCCGGGCCCGCCTTGAAGAAGGTGTGCACGGCTTCGTCGTCAGTCTGGGTGATGTCCCATTTGGCGATGCCTTCGGCCAGGGTCTTGCTGTGCACGGTCGGCAGGTCGGTGTGCAGCAGGCCGCCACGGGCCAG
The DNA here is from genome assembly GCF_058129925.1 of Pseudomonas sp. Pme6b. Taxonomy (NCBI): domain Bacteria; kingdom Pseudomonadati; phylum Pseudomonadota; class Gammaproteobacteria; order Pseudomonadales; family Pseudomonadaceae; genus Pseudomonas; species Pseudomonas sp. Pme6b. Next base: position 530,755 of record NZ_CM176704.1, on the reverse strand, counting down.
CTCGCCAAGGATGCTGAAGATCCCGCCCGCGCGGTGCACGTCTTCCATGTGGTACTTCTGGATGTTCGGCGCGACCTTGCACAGCTGCGGCACCTTGCGCGACAGACGGTCGATGTGGCGCAGGTCGAAATCGATCTCGGCTTCCTGAGCGGCGGCCAGCAAGTGCAGGATGGTGTTGGTCGAGCCGCCCATGGCGATGTCCAGCGTCATGGCGTTTTCGAACGCCTTGAAGTTGGCGATGTTGCGCGGCAACACCGAATCGTCGTTTTCCTTGTAGTACTGACGGCACAGGTCAACGATGGTGCGGCCAGCCTGCAGGAACAGTTGCTCGCGGTCGCTGTGGGTGGCGAGTGCGGAACCGTTGCCCGGCAGTGCAAGACCCAGTGCTTCGGTCAGGCAGTTCATCGAGTTGGCGGTGAACATGCCGGAACACGACCCGCAGGTCGGACAGGCGCTGCGCTCGTACTCGGCGACTTTTTCGTCACTGGCGGTCGAGTCAGCAGCGATGACCATCGCATCGACCAGATCCAGGCCGTGGCTGGCCAGTTTGGTCTTGCCCGCTTCCATTGGCCCGCCGGAGACGAAGATCACCGGAATGTTCAGGCGCAACGACGCCATCAGCATGCCCGGGGTGATCTTGTCGCAGTTGGAAATGCACACGATGGCGTCGGCGCAATGCGCATTGACCATGTACTCGACGGAGTCGGCAATGATCTCGCGGCTCGGCAGCGAATAGAGCATACCGTCGTGGCCCATGGCGATACCGTCATCGACCGCAATGGTGTTGAATTCCTTGGCCACGCCACCGGCGCGCTCGACTTCACGCGCGACCAGCTGGCCCATGTCCTTGAGGTGGACGTGGCCGGGTACGAACTGGGTGAAGGAGTTGGCGATGGCGATGATCGGTTTCTTGAAGTCTTCGTCCTTCATGCCCGTGGCGCGCCACAGGGCACGGGCGCCGGCCATGTTGCGGCCGTGGGTGGACGTTTTCGAGCGGTAATCAGGCATTGAAACACTCCGGCAAAAATAAGGCTGATCAGGAAGGGAGTGAGCTTCTATTGACGTCGCGAACGAGCGGCAGTGACCGCAGGCAGCGAAGAAACCGAACACCACGGGATCACCGTGTATTCGGCCTGAGCTCATAAACCCGCCGGGGATGACTGGCGATGAATAGCGCCGATTCTACACCGCCGGGTGGTTTGGTGGGGTCCGAATATCGGTCTTGGCACGGCGTTGCAAATCCCGATGGACAAAAGGCTGTCAGCCCATCTATCTTCCTCGGCAGGCCGCCTCATGTGGCCACGTCGCTCGGACGGTTCCGGGCGCTTACGTTTGCGAGATACTCATGGCTGACCAAGGTTCGCCGCGCCGCTTTGCGCGCATCGATCGACTCCCCCCTTATGTGTTCAACATCACCGCCGAGCTGAAAATGGCTGCTCGTCGTCGCGGTGAGGACATTATCGACCTGAGCATGGGCAACCCCGACGGGGCCACACCGCCGCACATTGTCGAAAAACTGATCACCGTCGCCCAGCGCGAAGACACCCACGGCTACTCCACCTCGCGGGGCATTCCGCGCCTGCGCCGGGCCATTTCCAACTGGTACAAGAAGCGCTACGAGGTCGACATCGACCCTGAAAGCGAAGCGATCGTGACCATTGGTTCCAAGGAAGGCCTGGCCCACCTGATGCTCGCCACGCTGGATCAGGGCGACACGGTGCTGGTGCCCAACCCCAGTTACCCGATTCACATCTACGGTGCCGTGATTGCCGGCGCCCAGGTGCGATCAGTGCCGCTGGTGCCAGGCGTGGACTTCTTCGACGAACTGGAAAAAGCCATTCGCGGCTCGATTCCCAAGCCGAAGATGATGATTCTGGGCTTCCCGTCCAACCCGACGGCGCAATGCGTGGAGCTGGATTTCTTCGAGCGCGTGGTGGCGCTGGCCAAGCAGTATGACGTGCTGGTGGTTCACGATCTGGCGTACGCCGACATCGTCTACGACGGCTGGAAAGCCCCGTCGATCATGCAGGTGCCGGGCGCCAAGGACATTGCAGTCGAGTTCTTCACCCTGTCCAAGAGCTACAACATGGCGGGCTGGCGGATTGGCTTCATGGTCGGCAACCCCGAACTGGTGAATGCACTGGCGCGGATCAAGAGTTACCACGACTACGGTACCTTCACGCCACTGCAGGTGGCGGCGATTGCCGCGCTGGAAGGCGATCAGCAGTGCGTGCTCGACATTGCCGAGCAGTATCGCCAGCGCCGCAACGTGCTGGTCAAAGGCTTGCACGAATTGGGTTGGATGGTCGAAAACCCCAAGGCGTCGATGTACGTCTGGGCGAAGATTCCAGAAGCCTACGCGCATCTGGGCTCGCTGGAGTTCGCCAAGAAGCTGCTGGCCGAAGCCAAGGTGTGTGTCTCGCCGGGCATCGGTTTCGGTGAGTACGGCGACGATCATGTGCGCTTCGCCCTGATCGAGAACCAGGACCGTATCCGCCAGGCCGTGCGCGGCATCCGCAGCATGTTCAGGGCTGACGACAAGCTCAAGTCCTGAGTTCGCCCTTTACGCCATGCCTGCTGACCGAATGCGCTCGGCAGGCATGCGCATCCCCACCGATTACGCCCCGCCCTGACTGACCGACAGTCGCCTCGGCAATTTTTACTTACTGCAAATGGCCGCGGACCGGTATGATCGCGCGCCCCGATACACCCGGAATTCTGAAATAAAATGAAACCCACCTTGATCGCCGCCGCAGAACTCGATCGCATCGACACCTGGGCCAAATACTCCAGCCACATGTGCGGGGGCTGCGTGTCCAGTTGCTGCACGTTGCCGGTAGAAGTGAAGATCAAGGACCTGATCCGCATCGGCATCGTCGATGAGTTCGAGCGCGGCGATCCGGCGAAGAACATCGCCAAACGTCTGCAGAAAGAAGGCATCGTCGAGCGTTACAACCAGAAGTCGGAAATCTTCACGTTGCAGCGCATGAGCAACAACGACTGCCTGTACCTGGACCGTAAAAGCCGCCTGTGCACCATCTATGACAAGCGCCCGGACACCTGCCGCAACCACCCGAAAGTCGGACCGCGTCCCGGTTATTGCGCGTACAAGCCCAAAGAAGTCGTGCGTCAGGAAAGCGGTTCTTTGAGAAACGCCACCAGCGCGCCAGTGCCGAAGTTCTGACCCCTTGAAGGGCTGCGCAACGCGCAGAATATTGGCTCACATCAATCAAGCCCCGCACAGGGGCTTTTTTGTGCGCGATGGAAAAAGCCTATCGATGTTAATTTTTGTGAAAAATAAAAATACTTCACATTATTTACTCATTGACTCACTATCCGATTCACAGATCAGAACAATAACGCTTGAATGCCAGCGACACAGGCATCGGCACTGACTTTGAGGATTACTGCATGACCAGCAAAAACGTTGGCGTTATCGGCCTCGGTGCGATGGGTCTGGGCATTGCCCGCTCGTTGCTGCGTAGCGGCTTCACTGTGCATGCCTGCGATGTGCGCAGCAGCGTGACCGAAGCGTTTGCCCAGGAAGGCGGCGTTGCCTGCCAATCCCCAGCCAGCATGGCCGCTGCCTGCGATGTGATCATTACCGTCGTGGTCAATGCCGAGCAGACCGAAACCGTCCTGTTTGGTGAAAACGGCGCGGTCGCGGCGCTGCGTCCGGGCAGTCTGGTCATCGGTTGCGCCACTGTCGCGCCAACCTTCGCCGTCGAACTGGGCGAGCGTCTGGCCGCACAGAACCTGCTGTACCTCGATGCACCGATCTCCGGCGGCGCCGCCAAGGCCGCCGCTGGCCAGATGACCATGATGACCTCCGGCCCGGCCGAGACTTACGCCAAGGCCGAAGCCATCCTCAATGGCATGGCCGGCAAGGTCTATCGCCTGGGCGACGTCCACGGGCTGGGCTCGAAAGTCAAAATCATCAATCAGTTGCTCGCTGGCGTACACATCGCAGCCAGCGCCGAAGCCATGGCCCTCGGCCTGCGTGAAGGCGTCGATGCTGACGCGCTGTACGAAGTGATCACCAACAGTGCCGGTAACTCGTGGATGTTCGAGAACCGCGTGCCGCACATCCTCAACGCCGATTACACGCCGCTGTCGGCTGTGGATATCTTCGTCAAGGACCTCGGCCTGGTGCTGGATACCGCGCGCAGCAGCAAATTCCCGCTGCCGCTGTCGGCCACCGCGCACCAGATGTTCATGCAGGCCTCCAGCGCCGGTTTCGGCCGCGAGGATGACTCGGCGGTGATCAAGATTTTCCCGGGCATCGAATTGCCGAAAGCCAAGCCAGAAAAAGCCTGAGGAGCGACTGATGAGCCTGAACAACGCTCGCCCGCTGCTGGGCTGCATTGCCGATGACTTCACCGGCGCGACCGACCTGGCCAACATGCTGGTGCGCGGCGGTATGCGCACCGTGCAGAGCATCGGCATCCCCAGCGCCGAAATGGCTGCCGGCCTGGACGCCGACGCGATTGTCATCGCCCTGAAATCGCGTACCACACCAAGCGCCGACGCGGTGGCTGAATCCCTCGCTGCGCTGGAATGGCTGCGCGAGCGCGGCTGCGAGCAGATCTTCTTCAAATACTGCTCGACCTTCGATTCCACCGCCGCGGGTAACATCGGCCAGGTCAGCGAAGCACTGCTGGAGCAACTGGACAGCGACTTCACCCTCGCCTGCCCGGCCTTCCCGGAAAATGGCCGCACGATTTTCCGTGGCCATCTGTTCGTACAGGACCAGTTACTCAGCGAATCGGGCATGCAGAACCACCCGCTGACGCCCATGACCGACGCCAATCTGGTGCGTGTGCTGCAAGCGCAGACCCGCCACAAGGTCGGCCTATTGCGCTATGACAGCATTGCCCAGGGCGTCGAAGGCGTGCGCAACAGAATTGCCGAGCTGCGCGCCGAAGGTGTGAGCATGGCGATCGCCGATGCCCTGTCGGATGCCGATTTGTACACCCTGGGCGAAGCCTGCGCCGACTTGCCGCTGCTGACCGGTGGCTCGGGTCTGGCGCTGGGCCTGCCGGGTAACTTCCGCAAGGCAGGCAAGCTGCGCGATATCGATGCCGCCAAACAGGTCGCCATCAGTGGCGGCGAAGTGGTGTTGGCGGGCAGCGCTTCGGTTGCCACCAATGGCCAGGTCGCGGCCTGGCTGGAAGACAATCGCCCTGCACTGCGCATCAATCCGCTGGATCTGGCCGCAGGCAAGCCGGTGGTCGAGCAGGCGCTGGCCTTTGCCAGAGACGCCGGGCAAACCGTGTTGATCTACGCCACCAGTACGCCGGATGAAGTCAAAGCCGTGCAGAAAGAGCTGGGTGTTGAACGCTCCGGTGCAATGGTCGAAGCCGCGTTGGGCGAGATCGCCAAAGGGCTGCTGAACGCTGGTGTGCGCCGCTTTGTGGTCGCCGGTGGCGAAACCTCCGGTGCCGTGGTTCAGGCGCTGGGCGTGCAACTGTTGCAGATCGGCGCACAGATCGATCCGGGCGTTCCGGCCACAGTCAGCAGCGGCGTGCAACCGCTGGCACTGGCGCTCAAGTCCGGTAATTTCGGCGCTCGCGACTTCTTCGCCAAAGCCCTCAAGCAACTGGCGGGGGCGGCCTGATGATCGACGAAAACGCATTGCGTCAGGAAATCTGCGACGTCGGCCGTCTGCTGTATGGCCGTGGCTATACGGTGGGCAGCGCCGGCAACATCAGCGCACGACTCGACGACGGCTGGCTGATTACCCCGACCGATGCCTGCCTGGGCCGCATGGACCCGGCCGATATCGCCAAGGTCAATCTGGCCGGTGAATGGGTATCCGGTAGCAAGCCGTCCAAGACCCTGGCCCTGCACCGCGAAGTCTACGACCGCAACCCTGAGGTCGGCGGCGTGGTGCACACCCACTCGACGCATCTGGTGGCGCTGACCCTGGCGGGCGTATGGCGCGAAGACGACATTCTGCCGCCGCTGACGCCGTATCAGGTCATGAAGGTCGGGCATATCCCGCTGATCCCTTACGAGCGTCCGGGCTCGCCGAAAGTCGCCGAGCGCGTGGCGGAACTGGCCAACAGTGTGCGCGGCGTGATGCTCGAGCGGCTCGGCCCGGTGGTCTGGGAAAGCTCGGTGGCCAAGGCCTGCTACGCCCTGGAAGAGCTGGAAGAAACAGCGCGTCTGTGGCTGATGAGCAACCCCAAACCTGCACCGCTGGACCCGACGGCGCTTGAAGAGCTGCGTCAGGTGTTCGGCGCCAGGTGGTAACGAGCACACGGTGATCGGGGGGCGCGCTGCACCTCCCGGTCGAAAAACAATAACAACAGGAATCGAGAGCATGACTCACCCCTCCCCCGCTGTTTCGTTGTCAGTCTTTACCACCATCGACCGGAGTGCACGGGCATGACGCCGCTCATGTTGATGGTCGTGGCCGGTGCGGGCATCGCACTGCTGTTGTTTCTGGTGCTCAAGTACAAATTCCAGCCCTTCGTCGCCCTGATGCTGGTCAGCATTATCGTGGCGCTGGTCGCCGGTGTTAAACCGGCCGATCTGGTTACCACCATTGAAGGCGGCATGGGCAAGACCCTTGGCCACATCGCGATCATCATCGCTTTGGGCGCGATGATCGGACGCATCATCGAGCTGTCGGGCGGGGCCGAGGCGCTGGCCAAAACCCTGATCAACCGCTTCGGCAACAAGCGCACGCCTCTGGCGCTGACCGTTGCGGGTTTCATGGTCGGTATTCCGGTGTTCTTCGAGGTCGGCGTGATCATCCTCATGCCGTTGGCATACGGCGTGGCACGGGCGGCACGCAAGCCGCTGCTGATTTTCGCGCTGCCAATGTGCGCAGCCTTGCTTGCCGTGCACGCGTTCCTGCCGCCGCACCCCGGCGCGGTAGCCGCTGCCAGCCAGTTGGGCGCGGACCTGGGCCGGGTGCTGATGCTGGGCATTCCGATCGTTGCTGTACTGTGCATGATCGGCTATTTCGTCGCGGGGCGCATGACCCGCAAGACCTACCCGATGACCGACGATATTCGCGCCGAAGTCTACGGCCCGCACGTTACCAACGAAGACCTGGAAGCCTGGGCGCGCAACGATTATTCCGCTGTGCGTGAAGCCACTGAAACCAGAACCCTGGGCGCAGAAGAGACCGCCAGCAGCCTGGCGAGCAAACTGCCGCCAGCACCTGCACCGGGTTTCGGGCTGATCATCGCGCTCATTCTGTTGCCGATCGTGCTGATTCTGATGGGCACCCTGGCCACCACCATGCTGCCAGCCACGTCCACGCTGCGTGCAGTGCTGACCGTTCTCGGTGCGCCGCTTGTGGCATTGCTGATAGATACCCTGCTGTGCGCCTGGTTGTTGGGCTCGCGTCGTGGCTGGAGCCGCACTCAGGTGTCCGATGTGATCGGCTCGGCCTTGCCGGGTGTGGCGATGGTGATTCTGATTGCCGGTGCCGGTGGCGTGTTTGGCAAGGTGCTGGTCGACACCGGCATTGGTGCGGTGGTCTCCGAGGCGCTGCGTAACACCGGTCTGCCGGTACTCGCGCTGGGCTTCCTGCTGACCCTGCTGCTGCGCGCTGTTCAGGGTTCGACCACCGTTGCACTGGTGACCACTGCAGGCATTCTCAGCCCGCTGATCGCCACGCTGGACCTGAGCGCCAACCACCTGGCTCTATTGTGCCTGGCGATGGGCGGTGGCGGTCTGGCCATGTCGCACATCAATGATGCCGGTTACTGGATGTTCACCAAGCTGGCAGGCCTCAACGTCGCCGACGGCTTGCGCACCTGGACCGTACTGGTCACGCTGCTGGGCACACTGGGCTTCGTGATCACCCTGCTGCTTTGGCCATTCGTCTGACCCTTTGAAGACTGGAGTTAACATGCCTCGTTTTGCCGCCAACCTCAGCATGCTGTACCCGCAGCATGATTTTCTTGAGCGCTTTGCCGCAGCCGCAGCCGATGGTTTCGGCGCGGTCGAGTACCTGTTCCCCTACGCCTATAGCCCTCAGGAACTCAAGCAGCGCCTGAGCGACAACGGTCTGGTGCAGGCGCTGTTCAACGCCCCGCCAGGCGACTGGGAAGCAGGCGAGCGAGGCATTGCCACGCTGCCGGGTCGTGAAGCGGAATTTCGCAGCGGTATCGAGCGGGCGCTGGAGTACGCACAGGTGCTGGGCAATGACCGAGTGCATGTCATGGCTGGCTTGCTGGCCGATGAAAGCTTGCGTGAGCGTCATCAGGCGGTCTATCTGGAAAACCTCGCGTTCGCGGCTGAGCAAGCCAAGGGCGCAGGCGTCACGATTCTGATCGAGCCGATCAACACCCGCGACATGCCGGGCTTCTTCCTCAATCGTCAGGATCAGGCACAGGAAATCTGCAGACTGGTGGGCGCTGACAATCTGAAGGTGCAGTTCGACTGCTACCACTGCCAGATCGTCGAAGGCGACCTGACCAGCAAACTGCGCCGGGACTTTGCGGGCATTGGCCATATTCAGATTGCAGGCGTCCCGGACCGCTATGAGCCGAACCTTGGCGAGCTGAACTACGAACACCTGTTCAATGTGATCGACGAGTTGGGCTACAGCGGCTGGATCGGCTGCGAATACCGTCCGAAAGGCGACACCAGCGTTGGTCTGGCGTGGTTGCGCGAGCTACAAGCCAAGGGCTGAAACACTCGGGATAGACGACGCGGAGCGTCGTGAACGGCATTCCCACGCGGAGCGTGAGGAACGATCATTCTGTAACTGTCGTGCCCGGGGGAACACTATCGTGCGACGCTCCGCGTCGCATGCCGTTCTGGACGCTCCGCGTCCGATCTTGAAGAGGTATCAATCCTCTACGTCGAACTGGTCCTTTATATAGCGGATTTCAGTCCGGCCATGCGGCGCTGGCTGGCCGTCTTCGTCGAGGTTGACGAAGACGATCTTCTCGACAGTCAAAATGCTTTTGCGGGTGATCTTGTTGCGCACCTGGCACTTGAGGGTGATCGAGGTGCGGCCGAATTCTGTGGCGGTGATGCCTAGCTCAATGATGTCGCCCTGACGCGAGGCGCTGACAAAGTTGATTTCAGAGATGTACTTGGTTACCACCCGCTGATTACCCAGTTGAACGATCGCGTAGATCGCCGCTTCTTCATCGATCCAGCGCAGCAGGCTACCGCCGAACAACGTGCCGTTGGGGTTGAGGTCTTCGGGCTTGACCCACTTGCGGGTGTGGAAATTCATGTTCACTCCTGAGCGTCTGGCCGGTAGAGACGTGCATGATGGCAGAGCCGACGGCCCGCGCCCATGCCTGTGTCATAGCGAATGTGCATCGACTCGATTACAGACAGATGGCAATTGTGTGGCCCTTAAACCGACAGAAAGCCTTGGGAAGAATCGCGAGCGCAGCTATACTGCCCAACGTTTCAAAACGGTCATCCACGCTTGATACCGTTCCCGCCACCTGTCCGAGGGGCGCTGCAGCAGGTTTTCCCTGTCAGGCTCGGATGGGGCGTTGTTTGCCAGGACGATCCTCGACCGGCAAACCTTAAACGCACAACGGCGCCCATTCGCATTTTTATGGAATGGAGACTCTCAATGAGTGCTGTAATCACGCCCGCAGAATTTAATGACTACAAGGTTGCCGACATTTCCCTGGCCGCCTGGGGTCGTCGCGAAACCATCATTGCCGAATCCGAAATGCCTGCCCTGATGGGTCTGCGCCGCAAATACGCCGGTGACCAGCCGCTCAAGGGCGCGAAAATTCTCGGCTGCATCCACATGACCATTCAGACCGCCGTGCTGATCGAAACCCTGGTTGCCCTGGGTGCCGAAGTTCGCTGGTCGTCGTGCAACATTTTCTCCACTCAGGACCAGGCTGCTGCGGCCATTGCCGCTGCCGGCATTCCTGTGTTCGCCTGGAAGGGCGAAACCGAAGAAGAATACGAGTGGTGCATCGAGCAGACCATCCTCAAGGATGGCCAGCCATGGGACGCCAACATGATCCTCGACGACGGCGGCGACCTGACCGAGATCATCCACAAGAAATACCCGGCGATGCTGGACAAGATCCACGGCGTCACCGAAGAAACCACCACGGGTGTTCACCGCCTGCTGGACATGCTGGCCAAGGGCGAGCTGAAAATCCCGGCCATCAACGTCAATGACTCGGTGACCAAGAGCAAGAACGACAACAAGTACGGCTGCCGTCACAGCCTGAACGACGCCATCAAGCGCGGCACCGACCACTTGCTGTCCGGCAAGCAGGCGCTGGTGATCGGCTACGGTGACGTGGGCAAGGGCTCGGCCCAGTCCCTGCATCAGGAAGGCATGATCGTCAAAGTGACCGAAGTCGACCCGATCTGCGCCATGCAGGCCTGCATGGACGGTTTCGAGCTGGTCTCGCCATTCATCGACGGCGAAAACGACGGCACCGAAGCAAGCATCGACAAGGCTCTGTTGGGCAAGATCGACCTGATCGTGACCACCACCGGTAACGTCAACGTTTGTGATTCGAACATGCTCAAAGCGCTGAAAAAACGCGCTGTGGTGTGCAACATCGGTCACTTCGACAACGAAATCGACACCGCTTTCATGCGCAAGAACTGGGCATGGGAAGAAGTGAAGCCACAGGTTCACAAGATCCATCGCACCGGCCCAGGCTCGTTCGACGCACAGAACGACGACTACCTGATCCTGCTGGCCGAAGGCCGTCTGGTCAACCTGGGTAACGCCACTGGCCACCCAAGCCGCATCATGGATGGCTCGTTCGCCAACCAGGTTCTGGCGCAGATCTTCCTCTTCGAGCAGAAATACGCTGACCTGGCTCCCGCCAAAAAGGCCGAGCGTCTGACCGTTGAAGTGCTGCCGAAGAAACTCGACGAAGAAGTGGCCCTGGAAATGGTCCGCGGCTTCGGCGGCGTTGTGACCAAGCTGACCAAGACTCAGGCCGATTACATCGGCGTGACCGTCGAAGGTCCGTTCAAGCCGCACGCGTATCGCTACTGATTGATATTCTGTGAAGAGTGCGCGGCGTTCCTGACGCCTCTCACTCTCTCAGTTGGCAATTATCTGTGGGAGCGGACTTGTCCGCGAAGGGGCCTGTGCATTCAATCAAGATGCAGCGTCTGAAATAAAGCCTTCGCGGACAAGTCCGCTCCTACAAAGTATGTGTTCGTTTCTATATCGAGATCGGCCTCCATGAGCCAAGAACGCCGCTTCAGCTTCGAGTTCTTTCCTACCAAGACCGACGCTGGACATGAAAAGCTGCTGACCGTTGCTCGTCAGCTCGCTACGTACAACCCCGATTTTTTCTCCTGCACCTATGGTGCCGGTGGCTCGACCCGCGACCGCACGCTCAATACCGTGCTGCAGCTGGAAAACGAGATCAAAGTCCCTGCTGCGCCGCATTTGTCCTGCGTGGGCGACAGCAAGGACGACCTGCGCAACCTGTTGGCGCAGTACAAGGATGCGGGCATCAAACGCATCGTGGCACTGCGCGGCGACCTGCCTTCCGGCATGGGCATGGCCAGCGGTGAGTTGCGTCACGCCAATGACCTGGTGAGCTTCATTCGCCAGGAAAGCGGCAGCCATTTCCACATCGAAGTCGCCGCCTACCCGGAAATGCATCCGCAGGCGCGCAATTTCGAGGACGACCTCAAGCACTTCGTCAACAAGGCCAACGCCGGCGCCGACAGTGCGATCACGCAATACTTCTTCAACGCCGACAGCTATTTCAACTTCGTCGAGCGGGTCGAGAAGATGGGCGTAAGCATTCCGATCGTGCCGGGCATCATGCCGATCACCAACTACAGCAAGCTCGCACGCTTTTCGGATGCGTGCGGTGCGGAAATCCCGCGCTGGATCCGCAAACAGCTGGAAGCCTATGGCGATGACGTGCAAAGCATTCAGGCGTTTGGCGAAGAAGTCATCACGCAGATGTGTGAACGACTGCTGCAAGGCGGCGCCCCTGGCCTGCACTTCTACACCCTGAACCAGGCAGAATCGAGCCTGGCCGTGTGGAATAACCTGCAATTGCCACGCTGATACCGCTGTAAAGCCGCGATCTGTCGGGCGAATCCCCGGAGATCGCGGCCTGATACACCGTTGGGCAGCAGGAAAGCGGCGTATTGCGTTCGCTCTGTTATACTCCAGCCTTCCCGCCAGGCTTACGCCCGGAGGCCCGGTCTTGCAATCGTCACTCGTTCACGCCAACAGCGCAATTTTCATCAAGCGCAGACGTCACGAGATGCACTGAAGACCCGGCAGGACCGGACGGGATCGCGTTGTCTTTACACGCCATTCGCGCCAGGCAAGACATCCCTTGAGCTTAAGCTCCAACAGAACAGGATTACTCATGTCCTTTGCTTCCCTCGGTCTCTCCGAGGCTTTAGTCCGCGCCATCGAGGCAGCGGGCTATACCCAGCCTACCCCAGTGCAACAGCGGGCCATTCCCGCCGTGTTGCAAGGTCGCGATCTGATGGTTGCGGCACAGACCGGTACTGGTAAAACCGGCGGTTTCGCCCTCCCTATTCTGGAGCGGCTGTTTCCCAATGGTGTTCCGGACAAATCCCAGCGTCATGGCCCGCGCCAACCGCGCGTTCTGGTCCTGACCCCCACCCGCGAACTGGCCGCACAAGTGCACGAGAGCTTCAAGCTCTATGCCCGCGACCTGAAGTTCGTCAGCGCCTGCATCTTCGGCGGCGTCGGCATGAACCCTCAGGTTCAGGCCATGTCCCGTGGCGTGGACGTCCTGGTGGCCTGCCCCGGCCGCCTGCTCGATCTGGCCGGTCAAGGCAGTGTCGATTTGTCCCACGTCGAAATCCTGGTGCTCGATGAAGCAGACCGGATGCTCGACATGGGCTTCGTCCATGACGTCAAGAAGGTCCTCGCGCGGCTGCCGGCCAAGCGCCAGAACCTGCTGTTCTCGGCTACCTTCTCCAATGACATCACGTCGTTGGCCGGCAAGCTGCTGCACAACCCAGAGCGCATCGAAGTCACGCCGCCGAACACCACGGTCGAACGTATCGAGCAACGGGTTTTCCGCCTTGCCGCCAACCACAAGCGTTCACTGCTGGCGCACCTGATTACCGTCGGTGCCTGGGAACAGGTGCTGGTCTTCACCCGCACCAAGCACGGTGCCAACCGTCTGGCCGAGTACCTGGACAAGCACGGCCTCGCGGCTGTCGCGATCCACGGCAACAAGAGCCAGAACGCCCGTACCAAGGCTCTGGCCGACTTCAAGGCAGGTGATGTACGCATCATGGTTGCGACCGATATCGCCGCACGCGGCCTGGATATCGACCAGCTGCCGCATGTCGTCAACTTCGAGCTGCCCAACGTCGACGAAGACTACGTTCACCGTATCGGTCGTACCGGCCGGGCCGGTCGTTCGGGCGAAGCCATTTCCCTGGTTGCGCCGGACGAAGAGAAGCTGCTCAAAAGCATCGAGCGCATGACTAAACAGAAGATCGCCGATGGCGACCTGATGGGCTTCGACATCACCGCAGTCGAGGCTGAAAAACCGGAAGTGCGTGAGCGTCCGGATGTTCGCAACTCTCGTGGTGCACGTCCTGCCGGCGACAAGAACAACGGCGGTCGTCGCGACAAGGGCAAGGACAAAGGCAAGGAAAAACCTGCCGCTGCAGCCGCCACTGGCGAACGCCCTGCAAGGCAGCCACGCGAAAAAAAACCTCGTGAGGGCACGCCTCGCAGCGAACAGCGTGCATCGCAGCCATCCATACCGCGCCCGGCAGCCGATCGTGCGCCGGACGAGTTCCGCGACGACGAAGTAGACAACTTCGGCAATCGTGCTGACTACGTCAGTCCTTATCAGGGCAAAGGCCAGAACCGTGGTCGTCGCCCTGCGGCCGCGCCCGGTGCAGCACCGGCTGCTGGCGGCGCAGCTCGCCCAGCCAATTCGGGTCGACCTGCGGGCGGCGCTCGTAACGGCTCCGGTACTGGCGCGCCAAAGCGCAACGGTTCGGGTTCGTCGGCTCCGCGTTCGCGTGATGGCCAGCCGCGCGGTCGTCGTCCGGCACGTGAAGACCAGCCTTTGCCACGTGAAGGTCAGGAGCCAGCCGTGCGTGCCCCGCGCGACGGTCAGCCTCAGCCGAAGATCGTGCACAAGGAATCCAAGATCGACCGTTTCCCGTCTGCCGAGCAACTGGACCAGTTGCCAACACGCCCACGCGGTGAAAAACCGGCGCTGCTGACCCGCAATCGCGACAGCTGATAGCCACGCAACACTAAAAACGCCCCGACTCGCTCGGGGCGTTTTTGTTTGTCGTGTCGTTCGTTGTGTCGATGATGATCATCGCTCCCACGCTCCGCGTGGTAGCGCAGTCCTGGACGCTCCGCGTCCGATCTTGAGACGGCAGCGCGGCGCCGATCTGTGACGCAAAGCGTCACGAACTGCATGTCAACGCGGAGCATTGACACGATAGTCATCTCAGGAAGTTTCATCGCACCCACAAAAACGCCGACCCAAGGGTCGGCGTTCTGTCGATCAAGCGTGCAATTACTTCTTCTGTACGCCTTCGAAGCTGATGTCCAGATCCAGCGTCTGCGACGTCGGGCCTGGGCCCTTGATGCCGAAGTCGTTCAGGTTCAGCGTCGAAGTACCGTTGAAGCCGGCACGGTAGCCGCCCCACGGATCCTTGCCTTCGCCGTTGAAGGTTGCCTTGATGACGATTGGCTTGGTCACGCCGTGCAGGGTCAGGTCGCCAGTGACGTCAGCCGTTTTCTCGCCAGTCGATTTGACTGCGGTGGAAACGAATTTGGCTTCCGGGTATTTGGCAACGTCCAGGAAATCCTTGCTGGAGATGTGTTTGTCGCGCTCGGCGTGGTTGGTGAACAGGCTGGCGGTTTTCAGCTCGACATTGATTTTGCTGGCTTCAGGCTTGGCAGCGTCGAAGCTGAACGTGCCGTCCCAGTCCTTGAAGGTACCGTGAATGAAGCTGTAGCCCAGGTGGCTGATCTTGAAGTCAACGAATGCGTGTTGACCTTCCTTGTCGATAACGTAGTCGGCGGCCATGGCCTGGCCAGCAGACAACAGTGCGGTACCCAGAGCCAGAGCGGCGAGAGACTTCTTCAACATGCTTTTATTCCCGTTTTGGTTGAACAATCAATTACGACCCAGCATGCGCTTGAGGGTCACATCGCGATCGATGAAGTGGTGCTTCAATGCAGCAAGACCATGGAGCCCCGCGAATATCACGATGACCCATGCCAGATACAGGTGAATCCAGCCCGCCGTTTCTGCCTGATCAGGAAGGCCCGAAACCAGCGCGGGCACATCGAACAGGCCGAATACCGGAATCCCCACGCCGTCGGCGGTGGAAATGAGATACCCGGCGAACATCACGGCAAACAGTGCGACGTACAAAAACAGATGGCCGAATGCAGCACCGATGCGCGTCAACTTACTGTAGCTGGTCAACGGCGGCGGTGGCGGACTGAGCAGACGCCAGACCACGCGGATCAGCATGATCGCAAACAGCGTGATGCCGATGCTCTTGTGCAGATCAGGGCCCGCCTTGCGCCACGTATCGTAGTAATCCAGCCCGACCATCCACAGCCCCAGCGCAAACATTCCAAACACGACAGCAGCCACACCCCAGTGCAGCACCATGCTGACCAGACCGTAGCGAGAGGATGAATTACGTAGCTGCATTACCAGTACCTTGTCAGAAGTGTTACCAGACTAGCTTTTTATCTATCGAATGAAAGCGCAAAATTTCGCTCGGACGTATCGAACAATACGATAGGTCTGCTTGACCTTTCGTACGCCGGTTCTGCTGGTTACACCAACACCTGACAGGCTTTACAGCATCTCAGGCTGTCCTCGCTGCGGCAGCATCTCGATAATTTGCTGTCAGTAATACTTTGCAATGACCATCGGCCGTTCGATACCGATGAACGGCATGATCCGCTCAGATATCCCCAGCCCACATAGACAGAACGAATTCAGCGCGCATAAAAAAAGGACGCGGTATACACCGCGTCCTCTTTCGCTCAGCTATTGCCCGGTCAGTTGTTAACGTCTGCGGGCGCTGTTTCAGCAGGGGTTTTGGCAGGAGCCGGCTTGCTCTGAGCCTTTTTCGCTGCCTCTTTTTTCGCAGCTTCCTTTTTTGCTGCTTCTTTCTTCGCCGCTTCTTTTTTGGCGGCTTCCTTGCTCTGCGGCTTTTTCGCAGGTTCAGCCTTGGTCGCCGGTTTCTTCGCAGGCTCGGCTTTAACCGGCGGCTTGGCAGGCTGAACAACCGGTGCAACCACGGGCGCCGGAGCAACAGCCGGTGCAGGCGCTGGAGCAAGCTCTACAGCCTTCTCTACCGGAGCAGGTGCCGGGGCCGGTTCTTCAGCACCACCAAACATGCGCGAGAAGAAGCCTGGCTTGTCGGCCTGCGGCTTGGCAGGTTCAGCCGGTTTGTCGGACGAACCGCCAAACATGTTGCTGAAGAAATTGCCTTCGGACTTCTGCGAAGCCGGGGCCGGCGCTTTCGGCGGTGCAACCTTGACCGGTTCGAACGACTTGCCAGCCGCCAGATCCTGGACTTGACCAGCCGCACGCTGACCGCTGCGCAAGGCACCTTCCAGAGTGCCGGGGTACAAGGTGTCGGTGTGCTCGCCAGCGAAGGCTACGCGCAGAATCGGCCGCTCCCACAGACGCCAGTATTTACTGATCTGGCCGGGACCGAATGCCAGGTAGGAACCACCCGTGGACGGGTCGACGCTGTAACGGCGAATTTCATAGCCGGTGTAGGCGCCACGTGCTTCAGGGTAGAACGCATGCAGACGGATCAATACCTGATCAACCATCTGCTTGTCGCCGAAGGCCTGCATGATGCGTGCGTTGTCGCCGGACAGGTTGATCACCACGTTGGCGCCGCCCTTGAGCGCGGGCTCTACCCACAGCATGCCCAGACCGGTGTTGCTGAACACTTCACCGGACATGCGTGCCTTGCTGTCCCAGACCGGAGTCTTGAACTTGAGCATGATCTGGTCGCGCCAGCCGTAGTTGGTGCTCTTGATCGCACCCATGTGCTGAGCGTCCAGCGCAGGTGTCATCTGGATCTTGCCCAGCGAGCGCAGCGGTACGGCCATAACCACGTAATCTGCGGTGTAGCTGGTTGCGCCAGCCTTGACGGTGACCTTGTCCTTTTCCTGAACGACTGCCGTCACCGGCGAGTTGGTCTTGACGGTCTTGAGCTGCTTGACGAACGCCTGGGTCAGCACCGCACTGCCACCGGGCAGGCGCGCAGCACGCAAGTCACGCTCGTCGACCGAGCGATAAACCCGCGATTGCTGGGCGAGGTACAGCAACGACAGGCGCGAAGGCTCGTCGTAGCGGGTACGGATCTGCTGGTTGATCAACTGACGCGCCGTGGCCGGCAGGTTCAGGCGGTCCAGCCAGTTGGCGACGTTGATCTGGTCCAGCGCGAACAAGGTGCTGTTGGACGCCGGGTTTTCCGGGTCGTCAACCGAGCGCGCGAGGTTATCCAGCGTGTCGTTGTAGCGCTTGATGGCTTCGGCGGTCGCAGGCTGTTTGATGGCCAGGTCAGCCTGGGTGAAGTACACACCGTCGATCAGGTAGCCGGGCGTGCGCACGAATTCAGGCGCGGGCACGGTCGTCAGCTTGAAGCTGTCCAGGTAGCGGTTCAGCACCGGCTGAGCCTTGGTGTTGCCGATCCACTCGCTGGGCGCCAGACCGGAACGTCCGCCCAGGCTGGGCTTGGCTTCCAGTAGCGTCACCTGCCAGCCTTTGGCCTGCAGTTCATAGGCAGCGGTCAAGCCTGCCAGACCACCACCGACGACAATGGCGGTTCGTTGTTTTTCATCGGCGAGCGTCGAAACGCTGACCAACCCTGCCACTATCAGCGCACAGGCGCGCAGCCACCCAGAAAGCATTCGGCGAACTCCAGAAAACATAGGGAAGATTGGGCAAGTCAGCCCGGCACATCGACTTGCTGCGCAGGATACGCGAGCCATCAAATAGCCGCCAGCAATGTCCATCAGCCGTTAAAACTGCATCAAAGGTTGTTCCGCAGCCGGGCATTGCATAGGCTTGCGCGATTGTTCGTCCTCGCATCAGGCGAGTCGCTACCCGGAGATTGAAAATGGGCCTCAATGACCAGTGGATGCAACGTGACCTGAAGGTCCTGTGGCACCCCTGCACCCAGATGAAAGACCACGAAAATCTGCCGTTGATACCGATCAAGCGCGGTGAAGGCGTATGGCTTGAAGACTTCGAAGGCAAGCGTTATCTGGACGCTGTCAGTTCCTGGTGGGTCAACGTTTTCGGGCACGCCAACCCGCGCATCAACCAGCGCATCAAGGATCAGGTCGACCAGCTGGAGCACGTGATTCTTGCCGGTTTCAGTCACCAGCCGGTCATCGAGCTGTCCGAGCGGCTGGTTAAACTCACGCCCGAAGGCCTGACCCGCTGCTTCTACGCCGACAATGGCTCATCGTGCATTGAAGTCGCGCTGAAGATGAGCTTTCACTACTGGCTCAATCGCGGCCAGCCGGACAAGAAACGCTTCGTCACCCTGACCAACAGCTACCACGGCGAGACTATGGCGGCGATGTCGGTGGGCGACGTGCCGCTGTTTACCGAAACCTACAAGGCGCTGCTGCTCGACACCATCAAGGTACCGAGCCCCGACTGCTATCACCGCCCGGACGGCATGAGCTGGGAAGAGCATTCGCGCAACATGTTCGCCGCCATGGAACAGACCCTCGCCGAACACCATGCCAGCGTTGCAGCAGTAATCGTCGAACCGCTGATTCAGGGCGCAGGCGGCATGCGCATGTATCACCCGGTCTACCTCAAGCTGCTGCGCGAAGCCTGCGACCGCTACGGCGTGCACCTGATCCACGATGAAATCGCCGTGGGTTTCGGCCGCACCGGCACCATGTTCGCCTGTGAACAAGCGGGTATCCGCCCGGATTTCCTCTGCCTGTCCAAGGCCCTGACCGGTGGTTACCTGCCGCTGGCAGCCTGTCTGACCACCGACGATGTGTACGACGCGTTCTACGACGACTACCCGACCCTGCGCGCGTTTCTGCACTCACACAGTTACACCGGCAACCCGCTGGCCTGTGCTGCGGCGCTGGCGACACTGGATATCTTCGAGCAGGACAACGTCATCGAGAACAACAAGGCCCTGGCGCAGCGTATGGCGACAGCCACGGCGCATCTGGCCGATCATCCGCACGTCGCGGAAGTGCGTCAGACCGGCATGGCCATCGCTATCGAAATGGTTCAGGACAAAGCCACCAAGACCGCCTACCCGTGGCAGGAACGACGTGGCATGAAGGTCTTTCAGCATGCGCTGGAGCGCGGTGCATTGCTGCGACCACTGGGCAGTGTGGTGTATTTTCTGCCGCCGTACGTGATTACCCCGGAGCAGATCGACTTTCTGGCCGAGGTGGCCACCGAGGGCATTGATATCGCTACGCGCAGCAGTGTCAGTGTTGCCGTGCGCGAGAACTTTCATCCGGATTTCAGAGATCCGGGCTAGGGCTGGAATTTGCGGCGCCGCGACTGACGCCTTCGCGGACAAGTCCGCTCCCACGAGCGGACCGGGCAACACCGCATTAATGTGGGAGCGGACTTGTCCGCGAAAGGGCCATCACAAAACAACACCGGAACCGAGACACACCATGAGACTCTCCCGCTTTTTTACTGAAGCGCCGCTTAGCCTGGGCGAGCACGAACTGCCTGAGGCCCAGGCGCATTACATCAGCCGCGTGCTGCGCATGACCGAAGGTGACGCGCTGCAACTGTTCGACGGATCGGGCCAGGAGTTTCGCGGCACCTTGCTGGAAGTCGGCAAGAAGCGCGTGCATGTGCAACTGACCGAAAGCTTTGCCGGGCAAGTCGAGTCAGGGCTGCGCATTCATCTGGGCCAGGGCCTGTCGCGTGGTGAACGCATGGACTGGGCTATTCAGAAGGCTACCGAGCTGGGCGTCGGCGAAATTACCCCGATTGTCAGCGAGCGCTGTGAGGTGCGTCTCAAGGACGAGCGCGCCGAGAAGCGCCAGGCGCATTGGCAACAGATCGCAATCAGCGCCTGCGAGCAGTGCGGTCGCTCGGTGGTGCCGGTAATTCATGCGCCGATGCCGCTGGCCGAGTGGATCAAGCATACCGAGGCCGACCTGAAACTGGTCCTGCACCCGGTGGCCGAGCCGCTGACCAGCCATGACAAGCCAGCCAGCCTGGCCTTCCTGATTGGTCCGGAAGGCGGCTTGAACGACGCAGAAGTCGATCAGGCGCAAGCCGCTGGCTTCCACGCCGCGCGCCTCGGCCCGCGCGTTCTGCGCACTGAAACCGCCCCGGTGGTCGCGCTCAGCGTGGCGCAACAGCTGTGGGGCGATTTTTGATCATTTGATGCGTCCTCAAACGCGCTGCACGCTCAGAATCAGACACCGGCTCGCTCCCACAAGGATTTGCATTTACCCAGCCATTGAGGCCTGAACCTGGCCATTTTCACAGCACATAAAAACAAATCGCCACGAAGTGCATCAAACTGCCGCCAATGACGAACAGGTGCCAGATGCCGTGAAAGTGGCGGATCTGGTCGTAGGCGAAGAACAGAATGCCGACGGTGTACAGCACACCGCCGCCGGCCAGCCAGATGAAGCCCGCCAGGCCGAGCGCAGCAATCAGTGGTTTGACCGCCACGAGGACGATCCAGCCCATCACGGCGTAGATCACGATGGACATGATTCGCGCTTCAGAGCGGGGTTTTATCTCCTGCACAATGCCGATCAGCGCCAGCCCCCAGACAATTCCGAACAGGGTCCAGCCCCATGCGCCGCGCAATGTCACTAGACAGAACGGCGTGTAACTGCCCGCAATCATCAGGTAGATCGAAAAGTGATCGACCTTCTGCATGATCGATTTCGAACGGCCCTTGACGCTGTGGTAGATCGTCGAAACGCTGTACAGCGTGACCAGACAGGCGCCATAGATCGCAATGCTGACCACCTTCCAGACATCGCCGTGCAGACTCGCCATCACCAATAGCCAGATTGCGCCGACACCGGCCAGTACTGCGCCCACCAGGTGGGACCAGGCGTTGAATTTTTCTCCGTAATACATCCGCTCAATACCCTCTTGTGGCAAAACACTGGGAGCAGAGGCTCGCGGTTATTGAAACAAATCGCAACACCCTGTTTCAGTGACGGATATTTTAAGCAGCTATCGGCGCACGACTTGTGCACAATCAGCGCACATCAATAACCAGCGCCACGACATGCAGATCGATGACGAACTGACGCTCAAGAAACTGGAAATATTCCTGGCCTTCATGCGCACCGGCAATCTGGCGCGGGCGGCGGAGGAGTTGCAGACCAGCAACGTCAGCGTGCACCGCGCCATTCACTCGTTGGAAAGCGCCCTGCGTTGCCCGCTGTTCAAACACGAAGGCCGCAACCTTACGCCGCTGGAAAGCGCGTATGTGCTGGAAGAGCGTGCGCAGAAGCTGGTGCAGGATGTGCTCGCCACCGTAGAGCTGACCCGTCAGGCGGCAGGCTTTTCGGCGGCACGCTTCCGCCTTGGGGCTTTGTATTCACTGACCGTCAAGACGGTGCCGCAGCTGATCATGGGCCTGAAAATCCGCCGCAGCGAGCTGAATATCGATCTGATTCTGGGTTCGAACATGGACCTGCTGTACAAGCTCAAGAACATGGAAGTCGACGCCATGCTGGTGTCGCTTGATGAAAGCACCCATGACCCGGACTGCGAGCAGCTGGCGTTGTTTTCCGACGATATCTTCCTGGCTGTGCCCACCGATTCGCCGTTTGCCGAGCACAGCGAGGTGGATCTCAGCGACCTGCGTGAAGCGACATTTATCACCCTCACCCAAGGCTTTGCCACTCATCGCGATGGCATACGGGTGTTTCAGCAGGCCGGGTTCGAGCCCAAAGTAGCGATGCAGGTCAATGACATCTTCACCCTGCTGAGCATGGTCAGTTCCGGCGTCGGCTATGCGCTGCTGCCGGGGCGCATAGCCGCAGTGTATGAAAACCGCGTGCGGCTGATTCCATTGCAGAGCCGCTACCGGATGCAGCAACACATCGGCATGGTCTTTCTCAAGTCCAGAGAGCGAGACCCTAACCTGCTGGCGCTGCTGGCCGAGTGTCGGATGTATGCGAATCGCCTGCTGGAGCAGGCGACCTGATCGAAGGGATCTAACCGACGATTGCGCGCACGATGAAATACAGCACCGACGGCCCCAACAGACAGCCCAGTCCGGTATGAAAAGTGGCGGTCAGCGCGCCATAAGGCACCAGACGCCGATCCGTTGCCGCCAGCCCTGCGGTAACGCCGCTGACAGTACCCGCCAGACCACCGAAAACCATCGCCGAACGCGGGTTGTCCAGCCCCATCCAGCGCGCCGCCACGGGCGTACCGACCATCACCAGAATCGCCTTGATCAGGCCGGTGGCAATCGACAGGGCCATCACGTCGGAGGTCGCACCCAACGCAGCACCGGTCACCGGGCCGACGATGTAGGTCACAGCACCCGCGCCAATGGTGGTCATGCTGATTGCATCGCGGTAGCCAAACACCCAGGCAATGCTCGCGCCCACGATAAACGGCAGAATCGTGCCCAACAGCAAGGCAATTGCTCCGATCAGCCCGGCCTTGCGTGCCTCGGTTGCCTGCACTTCAAAGGCAGTCGCCACGATGGCGAAGTCACGCAACATCGCCCCGCCCATCAGGCCGATGCCTGAGAACAGCGCCATATCGGCAAGCCCCTTCTGGCCGCCGGTCAACGTGCCGCCGACCCAGGCCAGAATCAGCCCGATGACAATCGCGATGGCCGAGCCATGCACCCGGCCGAACGTCAGGCGCTTTGAAAGCACCACCGAGACCCACATGATGATACCGACGAAGGCAAATGCGGTGATCAGCCCGTTGTGTTCAAGTCCTTTCTCGATGAGGTCCCACATATCAGCGACCTCCAGCCGGGGCTATTTCAGGCTTGATCACAGGCGTCAGCAGCGGCTCTTCCTTGGGTAAAGGCTCGCCGCGATTGGTGCGGCTGATCACTGCGATGGTGCAGGCGCAGAGCACCACAGAACCGACAGCGGCCAATACCGCCACCGGCCCGCCCTTGAGTGCGGTCACAACGTTTTGTTGCGCGGCCATCGCCACCACGACCGGTATGTACAGCGCGCCCCAGAAACCCACGCCCATTTCGCAGTCCTTGGTCATGCCGCCGTGTTTCTGCATCCACAGACGTGCGCAGATCAACAGGATCATGGCGATCCCGACCCCGCCCACATTGGATTTCACGCCCAGCAGAACGCCGAGCATGTCACCGAGAATCACGCCCGCGAGCGTGCAGATAGCCAGTAGTGCAACACCATAGATAATCATTGTTGTTATTCCTCTGTTTGCATTGCTGAAGTTGTTGTTTTTGTCCTTCGTAGCAGCTGCACGGCGGCTCTATGGAGTGCGGCGAACCTCCTCGTGCGACAGCGCGATCAGGCTGTCCAGACGCGCAGCCTGAAAGGCCAGCGCTGTTCCTTGCTGGAAGACTTTGCGCGCCAGCCCGGTCAACACGGCACCGGGCGGCAATTCGATGTGCAGGCGCACGCCTCGCTCCCAGGCAGTTTCCACGGTGCTGCGCCAGTCGATGACCCGGCACATGTTGAAGGCCAGGTCATCACGCAGTTTTTCGGCATTCAGCAGCGGACGCGCCGTGCTGCCGCTGAGGTAACGTATCTTCGGCGCCTGCAACGCAACCCTTGAAAAGGCTTCTGCCAGTTGCTGCGCGGGAGCTTCCAGCAAGGCGCAATGCGACGGCACGCTGACCGCAAGACGCTTGACCGCCGCGGCCCCCGACGCCTTGGCCAAATGACTGACCTGCTGCATCGCCTCGACGCTGCCCGAGATCACCATCTGGTTGTCGGCGTTGATATTGGCGAGAAACACCGGCATTTGCGGGCTGTGTACTTGCCTGATCAGCGCCTCGACCTGTGTCTGGTCCAGACCGATCACCGCAGTCATGCCATAACCTTCGGGCCAGGCGTTCTGCATCAACTCGCCGCGCAACGCGACCAGGCGCACGGCATCGTCAAAGGCCAGCGCCCCGGAGATCACCGCTGCCGGATAAGCGCCGATGGACAACCCTGCAACGTAATCCGGCACACAGTCACGCGCCTGCAACAGACGGGCGCAGGCGACACCGGCGATCAACAGGCAAAGCTGGACGGCGCGGGTCGCTTGCAGCGCCTGAGTGCTGTCCAGCGCCAGTACGTCTTCGCCCAGAGCATCGGCAGCTTCCTGCAGGCAATCGTGGACGACAGGGGCGTCGGGTAATTGATGCAGCATGCCGGCCTGCTGCGCGCCCTGACCGGGAAACACCCACAGGCTGCTCATGCGCACGCCCCGATCAGATGCCACGGATCTGCAACCAGCCGCGCCCCTGCTGCGGTCTTGAGCAACACCCGCCCCGCCGGGCGCGCCCATTCACGCAGCGCCACAGCGCCATGATCGAGTTGCAGCTGCACATCGACCCGGCAGACCGATGTTTCCAGCGCCTCGACCAATTCGGCTGCGCAACTGCGACTTAACGGCTCAGACGTACGCAAAATCAGGTCCAGATCGCTGTCCTGATTCAACGCCGCAATACCACTGGCCAATTCGAACCCGGCGCTGCCACCGACACCCCAGACCAGTTCCAGCGCATCCATCACCGGGCGGACCTGGCGCAAGGCACGCAATGCGGGCCAGTCCTGAGTATTCTCGGTCGGGCACAAGACCAGTTGCTCGGGGATTACCCGCCGATAGACATCAGCCAGCAGCATGCTCGCGGCATAGCGCTGCTCACGACCGTAGCCGCGCAACCCTACGGCCACCTGACCGGCTGGCATGGCCTGCCGACGCACCACGACCGGCTGCCCGGCCAACACCGTTTCAACCGCCCATTTGGGCGCATCGTCCGGCAAGGCAGACAGTGGCATGCCCCACAGCAAATCATGGGGCAGTACTGCGCAAGCGCTGTCGATCACCATTGCGCCCGCAGCAACTGGCGTACGGTGGCCGATGCCGCACGATTGCTCGCGCCCAGGCGGCTGCTCAGGTCGACCCCGCTGGCCCGTACGTCTCTGATCGCACTGCTGAGGACATTGCGAACCTGAGTCAGGTCATCCGCAGTGGGCTGCTCGATCTGGCTGACCGAGAGGGTTTCCCACAGCAGACCAAGGCTGGCATAGCTGTCGATGTCGTAGGCCATTGGCGGGATGCTGGCGGCGAGCTTTTCCAGGTCTTCGACACTGCGCAGCGTTACCCGAGCGGCGGAAGCCTTGCCCATCGCATGCACCATCACGCCGGGATCACGCAGTGCGATCAACCGATTGGCCTGATACCCGTGGGCCAGAAATGCGCCGGACATAGCCTTGCCGACCAGCAGACCAATCACCGCATGCCCAGCAAGACGCGCCCGCGCATAGCTGTCCACCGCACCGGCCAGCGCCTGATGAATGCCCAGCGCTTCTTCGCGGCGACCATAGGCCTGGCTCGGCACATCGACAATCGCAATCAGTGCACGTTTTTCGGCGCGGTCGCGGTCCTGCTCGATGGCATCATCCACAGCTTTGGCCAGGCCACAGCCTTCCAGCAGACCGACCTCGCCCTGACGCGCCCGAGGGAAACGATTGCCGGTATCGGCAACCACCGCCACAAAGCGCACTGGCTGGTCGCCCAGCAAGCCATCGGCGACCTTGAGCGAGGCAGGCAGACCGTCAACTTGCGTAGCACCTGCGCTCAACGCGTTGAACCAGTGCAAACCCCGTTGTGAATAGCTCATGACCGGGCTCCTTGATAAAGGGTACGTACACTCTGCGGATCGATTTGCGCTTCGGTGTGGAGGCTGGTGAGGCGCTGCAAAAACAGTTCGTACTGGCTGCTGCGATGCGCTGCCGGTACGCCCTGCTTGAGCCAGCCGCTGACCTGCTGCCGGATATCGGCCACATCGTCTGCGGCAAAACCGTCCACCAGATCACTGGCAAACCGCTGCTCGCCACCGGTCAGGCTCCAGATAAACGGGCGGTCACGGGAATCGTATTCTTCTATGCCGGCTTCCTGCTCGATCACCTGCGGGCCGTTCAGGCCCAAGCGGGCTTCCTGGGTCACCAGCAAATAGCTGCACAAGCCCGCAGCAATGGACATCCCGCCAAAACAGCCGACGCTGCCCGCCACTACGCCGATTACCGGCTGGTACTGACGCAAGTCGACCATCGCGGCATGAATCTCGGCAATCGCCGCCAGACCCAGATTGGCTTCCTGCAAACGCACACCACCGGTTTCCAGCAGCACGATGGCTGCGGTGGGAATACCGTTGCGGTTGTCTTCGGCGGCCAGCTCAAGCGCACCGGCCATTTTCGCACCGCCGACTTCGCCCATGCTGCCGCCCTGAAACGAGCCTTCAATGGCCGCAATGACTACCGGCCGCCCGTCAACAGTGCCCTTGGCAACCACCACGCCATCGTCGGCTTGAGGGACAACGCCTTGTCTGGCAAGCCAGGGCGACATGACGCGATCAAACGGGCCAAGCAATTCGCGGAAGCTGTCGGCATCCAGCAGAGCGCGGGCGCGCTGCCGGGCACCGAGCTCGATGAAACTGTGCTGGCTCAGCAAACGTGCGTTATCAGTCATGACCGATCTCCTCGAAGCCCTGATCCAGACGCAAGCGCACCACGCCGGGCGTGGCCCCGAAGTCGTGGATGTCGATGCTCAGCGCAGGCGGGGTCTGGCCGTCGAACATGCGCTCGAAAAGATGTTTCCAACGCAGCGAGGCACCGTTGACCGAGGTCACCACCTGAATTGATAGCTTGCCTGGCGAACCGGGCTCCAGCAGCACTTCCAGATCGCCCGAGCCAACCACACCTACCAGCGCGCGGCCTTTGGGCGGCTGTCCGGCAGGGAATTCAAAAGACAGGGTTTCCATTTCAGACACTCCTCGAAACACGGCCGAGCGCAGGCTCCAGGCCGTCGATAAACAGGCAGGCAGCCAGCAGATCAGCCGCGCCGCCAGGCGAAGCATTCAGCGCCAGCAGTTGCTGATCCAGTTGGTTCAGTGCGCGGCGCCCGGCAAGGCTGGCACTGCCGCCAACGTCCAGCACGTGCTGAGCGCCGCGCTGCATGGTGTGCAAGCCTTCGATACCGGCACGATGCAGCACGCAGGTGTCGGACAGGGTGGTCATGATCGCCAGCAGCGCATCCAGCCGGGCGTTCTGCTCGCCACTGCCCGCCGCGCGACTGCGTTGCAGTTGCGGCAAGGCGAAATCCCTGACTGCCGGGAAGCCTTGCTGCGCCTGTTCCCGGGCGCCCATTACACCGTAACGGCGAACCACTTCATTACCGTGACTGCCTTGCACGAGCACCTGGCGGTCCTTGATCTGCGCCAGGCTGGCAGCCCGCGCGAAGACGGCTTCGGGTGCGCAGTTGCGGGCATCCAGCGCGGCAGCTGTCACCAGCAGGCCCAGCGCCCAGATCGCACCTCGATGAGTATTCACGCCCAGGGTGGTGCGCAGCATCGTCGCTTCACCTTCGCGACCGAGACGGCCGAGCGCCTCACGTAATGGCTGGCCCACTGTGTTGAATTGCCCAGCGGCGTCAGCCATTAACTTGAAGGTCGGCCACAGTGACAGCGCCGAGGAGTGCATCAGGCCCAGGTGCAGGTCGGTGTGTGCGCCGCTGCCACGCCGGTCCACCAGTGCAGGTTTGGGCGACAGGTCGGCTTCGGCGATCAGGGCATCGACGGCCAGATCGGCCAGTCGCTCGGCAAGCGAAGCAGCTAGCGGTGTCAATTGAAGTGCGCTCATCACCAACTCCTGAATTTGGCAGGCGGGCTGTACAAACCACCGGACCACTGAACCAGATCGGCAATGCTCTTGGCCGCAAGCAGTTCACGGCTGGCATCGGTGCGCCGGATGCCGAGGTCTTCCGGCAGCGCGATCAACCCTTCACGACGCATACGTGCGGTGTCTTTCGGGTTATGGCGCAAGCCGATCACGGTCACGCCCGCCACGGCGGCAATCATCGCCTGACGCTCTTCCAGGCTGCGCGCCTTGTAGAGGTAGGCGATGCCTTCTTCGGTCAACAAATGAGTGACGTCGTCGCCGTAGATCATGATCGGTGCCAGCGGCATGCCGCTTTTCTTCGCCACTTCTACAGCGTCCAGCGTTTCAACGAAGGTCGGCTTGCCGCCCTCCTGAAACGTCTCGACCATCTGCACCACGAGCTTTTTGCCGCGCTCCAGATAGGCATCCGGGCCGCTCTCGTTCTGTTGGCGCATGTCCAGCCATGCCGGGGTGGCATGACGTCGGCCGCGCGGATCATGGCCCATGTTCGGTGCGCCGCCAAAACCTGCCAGCCTGCCACGGGTGACGGTCGAGGAATGCCCGTCTCCATCCACCTGCAAAGTCGCGCCGATAAACAGGTCAACGGCATATTGGCCAGCCAGCTGACAGAGTTGGCGATTGGAACGCAGCGAGCCATCGCGCCCGGTGAAGAACACATCCGGGCGCGCAGCAATGTAGTTTTCCATGCCCAGTTCGGTGCCGAAGCAATGCACGCTCTCGACCCAACCGCTTTCGATGGCCGGGATCAGTGTCGGATGCGGGTTAAGCGTCCAGTTACGGCAGATCTTGCCCTTGAGGCCCAGCGACTCGCCGTAAGTCGGCAGAATCAGTTCAATGGCTGCGGTATTGAAGCCAATGCCGTGGTTCAGCGACTGAACGTTGTGTTTTTCGTAGATGCCGCGAATCGCCATCATCGCCATCAATACGTGCACCGGCTTGATGTGGCGTGGGTCGCGGGTGAACAGCGGCTCGATGTAGAACGGCTTGTCGGCCACCACCACAAAATCGACCCACGAGGCCGGAATGTCCACCCGAGGCAGTTCGCTGACGTCATCCACCAATTGATTGACCTGAACGATGACGATGCCATCGCTGAACGCAGCCGGCTCGATCAGCGCGGGGGTGTCTTCGGTGCTCGGGCCGGTGTAGATGTTGCCTGCCCGGTCGGCCATGAAGCCTGCGGCCAGCACCACGTTGGGGATCAGGTCCACCACCAGCCGCGAATACAGTTCGATGTAGGTGTGGATCGCACCGATTTCCAACAGGCCGTCTTCCAGCAGTTGGCTGATGCGCAGGCTTTGTGTGCCGGCAAACGAGAAGTCCAGTTTGCGTGCGATGCCTTGCTCGAAAAGGTCCAGATGCTCGGCGCGGCCAACGCTCGGCATGATCATGTGCAGGTCATGCACCTTGCCCGGATCGACTTTGGCCAGCGCGCGGGACAGGAAGTCCGCCTGCTTCTGGTTGTTGCCCTCAAGCACCACCCGATCACCGGAAACCAGCAAGGCCTCCAGCGCCGCGACAATCTTGTCGGTCGGCAGCACTACGCCATCGGCCAGCGCCCGCACCTGCTCCAGACGCCGCTGCTTCTCGGTGCGACGACGTGTCCAGTGTGCGTCGGGGGAAGTTGTTGTCATGATCGCTCCACGATTTTGCTGTCGTGGGCCACCTTAGGAGCGATAGGGGCACGCATCAATCAAGCAGCGAGGCGAATCGTTACGGCTGGAGTAACGATAGTAAAAGTGTTCGTTTTTTGATCACCTTTATTGGTGCCCGTAACATCCGCGAAACGCCCTGCTGATCTTTGTGTAGGACCGGTCTTTAACAGAACTTCTGCGCACCTGAGTAGCGGTTTTACGCCTAGCCTTCAGGCTTCCAGAACTCAAAGGAAGCACTGCCATGTCGTTCATAGTCAGGGAAGGCGATCTCACCACCACGGGCGGCTTTGTGCTGGCCGCATCGGCAAGCGAGGTCATTGACCTGCGTCGCGTGGCCCGCATGGGCGACCCGGTGTGGTGTCCGGCATGCGGGGAAATTGGTTTCATTGCCCAGGGCAACCCGACATATGTCGACGATCTGGTGGCGGTTGCCACGCAGGGACATGCAGTGGAGTGCGGCTGCAAACCCGGCAGCAACCGCCTGAGCGCCTCGCAGGAACACGTTCAGGCCGACATGGACGCTGCTGTCACCATCTCCACCGAACTGGCCTCGGCCGCGCGGCTGCATGCAGAGCACCTGGCCTGCTCATTGAGAGACGGCAGCTATACGCCCGAGGTGCTCCGGCCACGATGATTTCTGTGTCTGAGCGTTATGCATAAGTCTTGAGATGCTCACAGATTGGCTTCTGCCCGCAGGGCGTGGGAGCGAACTTGTTCGCGAATACGGTAGTTCAGACGATACATTTTCTGTGACTATACCGGCCCTTTCGTGAACAAGTTCACTCCCACGGCCTTCGGCCAGAATCAAAAGCGGACTTGTGTATAACGCTGAGTGCTACGCGCGGTGCATACCCATCACGGATGGGCATTGGTCTCCAGCAAGTGATGCAGGTCAACGAACTGCTGCGTCAGCTTGTGACGGGGGTCCAGGTGGATCAGCAGCAGGCTGGCCTGATGCGACTCACGCATTTTCACCGATGCGCCCAGGTAGACCGGCAACACCGGCAGCCCCTCGGCTATCAGCTCGTCGAGCATCTGCTGCGGCAGGCTGGCTCGGGGCTGGAACTGGTTGACGATGATGCCTTCAACCTGAAGATCTTCGTTGTGATCCTCTTTCAGCTCCTCGATCTCGC
Source organism: Pseudomonas sp. Pme6b (assembly GCF_058129925.1). Classification (NCBI taxonomy): domain Bacteria; kingdom Pseudomonadati; phylum Pseudomonadota; class Gammaproteobacteria; order Pseudomonadales; family Pseudomonadaceae; genus Pseudomonas; species Pseudomonas sp. Pme6b. The sequence continues at coordinate 500,120 of NZ_CM176704.1, read as the reverse complement.
GCATCAGTCCGTACAGCGCCTGTCGGGAAAAGCTGTCGCAGTCGAACGGAATCAATACACGATCAGACGCAATAAGCGCCGAAACCGCATAAAAGTTCAGTGCTGGCGGCGTATCCAGATAAATCCGCTCGTAATCCTCACTCAGTTCGTCGAGCAGTTTGCGCAGCTTGTTGATCTTGTGCTTTGCCTCAAGTTTGGGCTGCAAGTCGGCAAGCTCGGCAGTGGCCGTGACCACATGCAGGTTATCGAACGGTGTTTCATAGATATCGACGTGGTTTTTCTTGGCGAACGGTGCTGCTGACAGTGTGTTCTTGAAGAACTCGGCAATACCCATCGGAATATCCTGACCGGTAAGGCCGGTGAGGTACTGAGTCGAGTTGGCTTGGGCATCGAGATCGATCAACAACGTCCGATAGCCTTCGTGAGCGCTGACTGCAGCCAGATTGCAGGCGATGCTCGATTTGCCTACACCGCCCTTCTGATTGAATACCACGCGACGCATGCTTTGGGTTCCTTGACAGATGAAGAAACAGCAGGTGTGGCCGATAACGACCTTAAGAGGTGTAGAGTCTAGGCAGTACATATGACAACAGCGAGCTTATCGCAAAACGGCACGTACCTGCCTGTCATCCTAAAGCCAGACTTGAACTTTAAAATACACGTCTGTAAACGATTTTTTATGTAACAAATTTGCTAGTAATGACCCCCATCGGGATAATGCGCGCACTCGGTCAAATTACCGCACCCAGGCTGATATCTACCTGATATCGATGTAGCGAGAAACGAGCCCGCAGGGGCGGGAAGAGAAGTTTTGATCACCTTCAACATTGCACGATGGCATGCCTGGGCTCCGGGCCTGGCGAGCGCGGACGACTGGCTGCAATGGAGCCGCAATCCGACGCTACTGGAAACCAGTGATGCCGCGCCAGACGTGTCTTTCCTGCCTGCCATGCAACGTCGCCGCCTGGGCCGCATGGCCAGAATGGCATTTGCCGTCGGCTGGCCATTGACTGAAGGCTTGGGGCGCGTACCGCTGGTGTTTGTCTCGCGCCACGGAGAAACCCCGAGAACGTTTGAAATTCTGCGCGATCTGGCTGCGAACGAGCCGGTTTCACCGACCCAGTTCAGCCTTTCAGTGCATAACGCAGTGATTGGCCTGTGGTCGATCATGCGCGGTGAAACAAGTGAGATGACAGCCCTGGCCGCCGCAGGCGACGGGCTGGAGTATGGAGCGTTCGAGGCCGCAGCGTTGTTGGCCGAGGGTGCAGAAGCAGTATTGCTTGTGGTGACTGAAGAGCAGCCACCACACGCTTATGCACAATGGATTGATGACGTGCCCTTTCCCTACGCGGTCGGCTTGCTGCTGACGCCCGGCAACGAGTGGGAATTGTCTTTGCACAGCGACACACAAGGGAACCCGCAGACTCGATGGCCCCACGCATTGAATCTGCTGCAAGCCTTGCACACTGATCAATCCGTCTGCCTGCACCCCTGGAATAACCGGTTATGGAACTGGCAACGCAAGAACTGAAAAAACGTCAGGATGCTTATTACTGGCGTTTGCTGGCAACCGCCTTCAGCTTTGCCCTCTTCGGGCTCAGCGGCCTGTGCCTGCGCTTGTTCGTTTTTCCGGTACTGAGTTGCCTGCCCGGCAGTGTAGCCAGTCATCAGCGCCGCGCCAGGCGGACCATCAGCCGCCTGTTCTGGCTGTTCATCCGCATCATGGCGCGCATGGGCGTGTTGACCTACGAGGTACAGGGTGCCGAAAAGCTTGGCCGCCCCGGGCAGATGATCATTGCCAACCACCCGTCATTGATCGACGTGGTGTTCCTGATCGGGCTGGTGCGTGACGCCAATTGCGTGGTCAAGCGCAGCCTGTGGGAAAACTCGTTCACCCGTGGCCCGGTGCGCTCCGCAGGTTACATCAGCAACGACGGCAGCATGGACATGCTCGATGCCGCCGTGGAGCGCCTGCAAAGCGGCCAGACACTGATTATTTTCCCCGAAGGCACCCGCACCCAGCCGGGTCAGCCGCCGGTCTTTCACCGGGGCGCGGCCGCCATTGCACTGCGTGGCGCGAGCATGATCACTCCGGTGACCATCAAGGTCCAGCCGACCACTCTGACCAAGGCCGAGCCCTGGTATCGCATTGCACAACGCCGCGTGCACTTCAGTTTGCGCGTCGGTGCCGATATAGACCCCACCGCCTTCAGTTCGCTGGGTCCGCCGCCCGTGGCGTCCCGCAAGCTCAACGATTACCTGCATGACTATTTCACCAAGGAGCTCGCCTCAGATGAGCGATCTGCACCAGGACATTAAATTGTTGATCATCGATGCCCTGGGCCTCGAAGACATCACTCCGGAAGATATCGGCAACGATATGACGCTATTCGGCGAAGGACTGGGACTGGACTCGGTGGATGCGCTCGAACTGGGCCTGGCCATCCAGAAGCGCTATGGCATCAAGATCGATGCCGATGCAAAGGACACCCGTAACCATTTCGCCAGCGTCGACAGCCTTGCGGCCTTCGTCAGCGCCAGACAACCGGCCTGAGAATTGAACATGCAAACCCGTGAAGACATCTTCGAAATCCTGCGCGCCGCAATGGTGGAACTGTTCGAACTGGAGCCTGAGAGGGTCACACTTGAAGCCAACCTGTATCAGGACCTGGAAATCGACAGCATCGATGCCGTGGACCTGATCGACCACATCAAACGCAAGACCGGCAAGAAGATTGCCGCTGAAGAGTTCAAGTCAGTCAGAACCGTGAACGACGTGGTAGAGGCCGTCTACAAACTGGTCAACACGGCCGAATGAAGCGGCTGATTGGCCTGATTCTGGTGCTGGCCGGTGTGCTGTATCCGTTTGCCGTCTACTGGGGAACCGAACACTTCGCCCCGTGGCAGTTCGCGCTGCTGCTGGGCAGCCTGTGGCTGGCGCGCGCACTGACCGGCGAGCGCAAGCCCGGCAGCCTGGCGATGGCGCTCGTCGCCCTGGTTTTTTGCGTGGCGCTGGGCGTAATCGACAGCCACCTGATGTTGCGCTGGTATCCGGTACTGGTCAGCGCGTTCATGCTCGGCCTGTTCGGTTCAAGCCTGGTCTACGGCCCGCCTATCGTAGAAAGAATGGCGCGCATAAACCGCCCTGAACTGCCCGATTCCGGCATCCGCTACACCCGTAAAGTCACGCAGATCTGGTGCCTGTTCTTCCTCGCCAATGGCCTCACGGCAGCCATACTGACGCTCTGGGCACCGTTGTCCTGGTGGACGCTGTACACCGGCCTGGTTTCCTACGGATTGATGGGCCTGTTGTTCGCTGTTGAATGGATCGTCCGCCCACCCTCTGCGGGCGGCAAATGAAATGGATCGCATGAACTGGTTGAACCTTGAACACCTGCTGCTCGACGCCCTGCCCGACCGGCTGCTGACGCTGGCCCCGACCCTGGATCACGCGCAATTTCGTGATCAGGCATTGAGTGTGGCCGCAGGACTGCAAGCCCGCGGTATCAAAAACCTCGCGGTACACCTTGAAGATGCCGCTGACCTGGCTGTCGCCTTGTTCGGTGCCTGGCGCGCCGGTGTGCACGTGTTGCTGCCCGCGGACTTGCAAGGCCAGACCCGCGAGCGCTGGGCCAATCAGGTCGACCTGTGGCTGACCGACCTGACGCAAGACACGCATTTAAGCGATCTGCACGCCGCGCAGTTGGCTCCGGCAGCGCTTGACCTTGACCAGTGCCGGTTGAGCCTGTGCACCTCGGGTTCCAGCGGCGAGCCCAAACTGATTGAAAAACGCCTGCGCCAGCTGGCCAACGAAGTCTGCGGGCTGGAACAGCTGTGGGGCGCGCAGATTGGTTCGGCATGCATGATCGGCAGCGTTGCGACGCAACATATTTATGGGCTGCTGTTCCGTTTGCTATGGCCGCTGTGCGCCGCGCGCCCGTTCGTGCGCCGCCAGTTGCCGTTTGCCGAAGACCTGCAACGCGCCAGCCGCGAATACCCGTCCTTTGCCTGGGTCGCCAGCCCGGCACTGCTCAAGCGCATGGGCGACAACCTCGACTGGAGCAGCCTCAGTGCCGTGCGCCGGGTGTTTTCATCCGGCGGCGCATTGCCAGCCGAAGCGGCGCAAAGTCTGCAACAACGTCTTGGCCAGTGGCCGACGGAAATTCTCGGCAGTTCGGAAACCGGTGGCATCGCCTGGCGGCAGGGCGAACAGCACTGGCAAGCCTTCGACGGCGTAGAGCTGAGTCAGAACAACGAAGGGGCGCTGCGCATCAGCTCGCCCTATCTGCCGCCCGGTCACGTAGAGCAGACCGCCGATGCCGTGCAGATTGGCAATGATGGGCGATTCGAACTGCTGGGCAGGCTGGACCGCATCGTCAAACTCGAAGAAAAGCGCGTGTCGTTGCCACTGATCGAGCAGGCCCTTACGACTCACGAGTGGGTAAATGAAGCGCGCCTTGGCGTGGTTCAGGAAAACCGTGCGTCGCTTGGCGCGCTGCTGGTGCTGAGCGATGCGGGCTTGCTGGCCCTGCGTAATCAGGGCCGTCGAGCGCTTACCGAAGCCTTGCGCCAGTATTTGCGACCGCACTGCGAAACCATCGCTCTGCCGCGGCGCTGGCGTCTGCTGCGGCAAATGCCCCTCAATGCCCAGGGCAAACTGGCGCAGATGGACGTGCAGAACCTGCTCATGGCCTCACGCCCCAGGCAACCGCAAGTGCTTGACCAACAGACGGTCGACGGCGAATTGCACCTGCAACTGATGGTCCCGCCAGATCTGGCATTTTTCAGCGGCCACTTTCCCAAGGCACCGGTCTTGCCAGGCGTGGTTCAGGTCGAATGGGCGATCAGTCTGGGGCAGCGCCTGTTGAATCTGCCAACCGACTTTGCCGGCATGGAAGTGCTCAAGTTTCAGCAACTGGTGCGCCCCGGCGACCGCCTGAAACTGACCCTGCGCTTCGATGCCGCTCGCTCAAAGCTGCATTTCGCCTTTCACAACAGCGAAAACGCACCCTGCTCCAGCGGCCGGATTGTGCTGGAGGGAGATCATGCATAAGCCTTGCGTGATCATTCCGGTGTTCGACCACGAACTGGCCGTGCCCAGCGTGGTCAAGGCCGTCCGCAACGCAGGCTTGCCCTGCATATTGGTGGACGATGCCAGCAGCCCGGCTTGCGCCGCAGTGTTACAGCAGCTGGCGCAGGGTGAGGGTATTTACCTGTTGCGCCTGCCGGTCAATCAAGGCAAGGGCGGCGCGGTCATGGCCGGGTTCCGCGAGGCGGCACGCCTGGGTTTCAGCCATGCGTTGCAGGTCGATGCCGATGGTCAGCATGACCTGAACGATATTCCGGTGTTTCTGGAGCAGTCACGCCAGTACCCGCAAGCGTTGATCTGTGGCTATCCGCAGTACGACGAAAGCGTGCCCAAAGGCCGCCTGTACGCCCGTTATCTCACCCACGTCTGGGTATGGATCAACACCCTGTCACTGCATATTCGCGATTCCATGTGCGGCTTTCGGCTCTACCCGCTGGCCCCGGTTCTGGCGCTGATCGACAGCGTGCAGATCGGCAGGCGCATGGACTTCGACTCGGAAATTCTCGTGCGCCTGTCATGGCGTGGCCAGGCGATGCGCTGGCTGCCGACCCGCGTTCACTATCCGCAGGACGGCCTGTCGCATTTCCGCCTGTTTCACGACAACGCCCTGATCTCGAAAATGCACGCCAAGCTGTTCTTCGGCATGCTGATGCGTCTGCCGGTGATCCTCTGGCGGCGGTGGCGCTCATGACCATTGAAAAGTCGCCCAAGGAACATTGGGCCAGTCACGAAGAGCGTGGCAGCTTCCTGCTCATGAAGCTTACCGCCTGGGGCATGCGCGTGCTCGGTCGTCGCCTGCTCAGCCCGGTGCTGTATGGCATCGTTCTATATTTCTTCGCCTTCGGCCGCCGTGCCCGACACAGCATCTGGGAATACCAGCAGCGCCTGGCGGACTGGAGCGCCAGACCCGAACTGCGCCCCAGCCAACGGCGCGTGTTTGGCCAGTTCATGGCCTTCGCCGAGGCACTGCTCGACAAGCTTGATGTGTGGAACGGCAAGCTGGGCATCGAGCAGATCGAGATCATCGACCCAGCCCTGCTGCGCCACAACCTGCGCGGCGAGCGCGGACAAATGCTGGTCGGGGCACATCTGGGCAACCTTGAGGTGTGCCGCGCACTGGCCGAACTCGGCGAAAAAGTTACCATGAACGTGCTGGTGCACACCAAGCACGCCGAACGCTTCAATCGCCTGCTCGGTGAAGCCGGAGCGACCAACCTGCGGCTGATTCAGGTCAGCGAACTGGACCCGGCGATCATGCTGCAACTCAGCCAGCGTCTGGACGAAGGCGAGTGGCTGGCCATCGCCGGTGACCGCGTTGCCCTGCACGGCGGGCGCAATGTGCGGGTCGACTTTCTGGGCAAGCCCGCGACGTTTCCGCAAGGCCCGTGGCTGCTGGCCGGTCTGCTCAAGTGCCCGGTCAATCTGTTTTTCTGCCTTAAAGGCCCGAACGGCTATCGGGTGATTCTCGAACCGTTCTCCGACGCCATCGAATGGCGACGCAGCGACCGAGCCCAGGTCATCGCCCACTGGGCCACGCGTTATGCCGAGCGTCTTGGGCACTACTGCCTGGAAGCCCCGCAGCAGTGGTTCAATTTCTACCCATTCTGGAAGTCCGATGATGATTCAAGCTCCTGACCCGATCATTTTCGGCGAGCGCGCCCTGTGTATCGAAGACGTGCTGGCCCTGGCCAATCGGCAGGCACCGAGTGCGTTGCAAGGCGACGCTGAATTTCGCGCACGCATTGCCAGGGGCGCGCAGTTTCTCGATTCGTTACTGAACAAGGAAGGCGTGATCTACGGCGTCACCACCGGCTACGGCGACTCCTGCGTGGTGGCCGTGCCATTGGAACATGTCGAGGCGCTGCCGCAGCATTTGTACACGTTTCACGGCTGCGGGCTGGGCAAGCTGCTGGACGCCCAGGCCACCCGCGCAGTGCTGGCGGCACGTTTGCAGTCACTGTGTCAGGGCGTTTCCGGGGTGCGCGTCGAACTGCTTGAGCGTTTGCAGGCGTTTATCGATCAGGACGTGCTGCCGCTGATCCCGGAAGAGGGCTCGGTGGGTGCCAGCGGTGATCTGACCCCACTGTCTTACGTGGCCGCGACCCTGTCCGGCGAGCGCGACGTGATGTTCCGTGGCGAGCGCCGTCCGGCCAGCGACGTGCACCGCGAACTGGGCTGGACGCCGCTGGTGCTGCGCCCCAAGGAAGCGCTGGCGCTGATGAGCGGCACCGCCGTCATGACCGGCATCGCGTGCCTGGCGTTCGCCCGCGCCGATTACCTGTTGCAACTGGCGACCCGTATCACCGCCATGAACGTGGTGGCGCTGCAAGGCAACCCGGAGCACTTCGACGAGCGCCTGTTCGCCGCCAAGCCGCATCCGGGCCAGATGCAGGTAGCCGCGTGGTTGCGTCAGGACCTGGCCATCGACGCGCCAACCGCCCCACTGCATCGTTTGCAGGACCGCTATTCGCTGCGCTGCGCACCGCATGTGCTGGGCGTGCTGGCCGACAGCCTGAACTGGCTGCGCTCGTTCATTGAGATCGAGCTGAACAGCGCCAACGACAACCCGATCATCGAGGCCGAAGCAGAGCGCGTGTTGCACGGCGGGCATTTCTACGGCGGGCACATTGCTTTTGCCATGGACAGCCTGAAAACGCTGGTGGCCAATGTCGCAGACCTGCTCGACCGGCAATTGGCGCTGCTGATCGACGAACGTTACAACCACGGCTTGCCGAGCAATCTGTCAGGGGCCAGCGCCGAGCGGGCCATGCTCAATCACGGTTTCAAGGCGGTGCAGATAGGCACCAGCGCATGGACCGCCGAAGCACTGAAAAACACCATGCCGGCCAGCGTATTCTCGCGCTCCACCGAATGCCACAATCAGGACAAGGTGAGCATGGGCACCATCGCTGCGCGTGACGCCATTCGGGTGCTGGAGCTGACCGAGCAGGTTGCCGCCGCCACGCTGATCGCCGCCAACCAAGGTATATGGCTGCGCAGCAAGGCTGCCGATGCGCTCCCGCTGCCACCAGCACTGGCGGCCATGCACCAACAGCTGGGCGAGGACTTTGCCCCTGTCATCGAAGACCGGGCGCTGGAGAATGAACTGCGCCTGCGCCTGAAACATATTGCCAACCGCCGCTGGAGCTTGCATGCGCAGTAAGGGTTTTCTGCACGTCGACACCGAAATCGTGGTGCCGTTTTTCGACGTCGACATGATGAACATCGTCTGGCACGGGCATTACGTCAAATACCTGGAAGTCGCACGCTGCGCATTGCTCGACCACATTGGTCATAACTACATGCAGATGCTCGAATCCGGTTATGGTTGGCCGGTGATCGACCTGCAACTGCGCTACGTGCGCAGCGCGGTGTTCGGCCAGACACTGAACGTACGCGCCAGTCTGGTGGAGTGGGAGAACCGTCTGAAGATCAACTACCTGATCACCGACGCACACACCGGCGAACGCTTGACCCGCGCCAGCACCGTGCAGGTTGCGGTCGACAGCCAGAGCCGGGAAATGCAACTGGCATCGCCCCAGGTCTTTATCGATGCCGTGAAGAGAGCTTTGCCATGAACCGTCCGTTTCGCGCCTTGCTGCTATTGGGGTTGCTGTGCCTGTCTTCACTGGCGCAGGCTTTCGATCTACAACAACTGAGTGATCAGCTCGCTAAACCTGCGGTGGTGCAAGGGCGCTTCATTCAGGAAAAACACCTGCGCGCCCTGCCGCAACCACTGCTCAGCAAAGGCCGCTTCGTGCTCGCCAGGGATTTCGGGCTGCTCTGGCTGCTGGAAACACCGCTGAAACAGGATTACCGCATCAATGCCAGCGGCATTTCCCGCCGCGAAAGCGTGGGCGACATCAGCACCTGGAAGCCCGTACCAAACAAAAATGCCGGGGCCGAGCAGAACCGCTTGTTCCTTGCTGTACTGCAGGGCGACAGCAGCGGCCTGCAACGGGATTTCGACTTGCAGCTCAAGGGCGACGCGAACGCCTGGCAACTCACGCTCACACCGCGCTCGATGCTGCTGCAACAAGTGTTCAAACAGATCAACATCGATGGCGGAGAACTGGTCCAGCGTATCGAGTTGCTGGAAACCCAGGGCGACAGTACCGTCCTGAAAATGCTCGACAGCAGCAGTGCTTCCTCCCTGACCGATGCGCAGCGCAATGACTTCAACGACTGAGCGGCTATTGCCGCGACTGTTCCTGCTGATTCTGGCAAGCGTGCTGGCGCTGGCCGGCTGGCAGTGGCACGACCGCTCGCCGCTGTCGGCCAACCTCATGGAACTGGTGCCGGGCACTGACAACGACGAACTGGTGGTGAGCGCCGAAAAGCGCATGCAGGAACCGCTCAATCGCGAAATGCTCGTGCTGGTGGGTCACACCGACCGCCAGCAGGCTGTGGAACTGGCTCGCACGCTGGCGGAGCAATGGCAAGCGAGCGGCCTGTTCGAGAAGGTTCAGTGGTCGCTGCAAGCCGATCTGCCCGCGTTGCGCACCCAGTTGCTGCAAGGGCGAATCGCGATGTTGCCGGCAGCGGATCGCGCTCTGTTGATCGATGAGCCGAAGACTTTCATCGAGCAGCGTGTACAAACTCTCTTCGACCCGTTTGCCGGGTTCAGCCTGGTGCCGGGTCAGGATGACTGGCTGGGGCTGACCGGACGTATCCAGAACAGCTTGCCGAAACAGGGCTCGGTCGAGGCGGATCTGGCCAGCGGCGCGCTGATCGCCAGCGCCGAGGGCAAAAGCTGGGTACTGCTGCGTTCGCGAACCCGAACCGATGCTTTCGATCTGCACCTGCCCGGTCAGGTCGCCGACCTGCTGGCGCAAGCGCGGGTGCAGGCGCAGCAGGCCGGTGGGCAATTGCTCGCCGCCAGCGGCCTGCTGTACGCCGCCGACGGGCAGAAGCAGGCCAGCCGGGAAATCACCTGGGTCGGCGGGGGCGCCACACTCGGTATTCTGTTGCTGCTGTTGCTGGCATTCCGACGCTGGAGCGTGCTGCTGGCGTTTGTACCGGTGATAGTCGGCATGCTCTTCGGTGCAGTGGCTTGCGTGGCGCTGTTTGGCAGCATGCACGTCATGACGCTGGTGCTGGGTTCCAGCCTGATTGGTGTGGCGGTGGATTACCCACTGCATTACCTGTCCAAGAGCTGGAGCCTGAAACCCTGGCGCAGTTGGCCCGCCTTGCGCCTGACCCTGCCGGGCCTGACGCTGAGCCTGATCACCAGTTGTATCGGCTATCTCGCCCTGGCCTGGACGCCGTTCCCGGCACTGACACAAATTGCCGTGTTCTCCGCTGCGGGCCTGATCGGCGCTTACCTGACTGCGGTGTGTCTGCTGCCCGCGCTGCTTGCAAAGGTCGAGATCAACCCCGCGCAATGGCCGCTGAAACTGGCGAAACTGATGCTCGATTGCCGCGCAGCGCTGTTGCAGCGCATCAGCACGCCGATTCTGCTGGCGCTGCTGCTGGCCTTCTGCGGCGGCGGGCTCTGGCACCTGACCACCAAGAACGATATCCGCCAATGGGTGGCAGCACCTCAGGCGTTGACCGATGAAGCCCAGGCCATCGCACGGATCACCGGTTATCAGCCCACCAGCCAGTTTTTTCTGGTGCGCGGCAAGGACCAACAGCAGTTGCTGGATCGGCAGTCCGAACTGACCCAACGGCTCGACCAACTGGTCAGCATGGACAAGCTGCAGGGTTACATGGCCCTCAACCAGTTGCTGGATTCGCCTGCCGAGCAGCAACTGACCCGTGATGCACTGGGCAAATTGCCGCAACACTGGGAGCCACTGGTACAGCTTGGCGTTCCGGCCAACGCACTGAAAACCGAACTCGCGCAATTGCAGGCACTGCCAACGCAAGACATTGATCAGGCGCTTCAAGGCCCGCTCAGCGAACCGTGGCGCACGCTCTGGCTAGGCGCCAGCGAAGATGCCGAAGGCGACGCTCAGGTAGCCAGCATCGTCAGCCTGCGTGGCATGAACAGCATGGCGTTGCTGCGCGTGCAGGCCATCGGACTGGAGGGCGTGCAACTGGTCGACCGCCTGGGTGAGCTCAACGAGGTGTTTGCCCACACGCAGATCAGCGCAGCGGAATTGAAACTGGCATCGTGCGTACTGATCGTCCTGCTGCTGATCGCTCCGTTTGGCTTCGGCGGTGCGTTGCGCATCGTCGCCCTGCCCCTGCTGGCGGCCCTGTGCAGCCTCGCCAGCCTGGGCTGGCTCGGTCAGCCGCTGACTCTGTTCAGCCTGTTCGGCCTGTTGCTGGTCACGGCGATCAGCGTCGATTACGCCATCCTGATGCGCGAGCAGATAGGCGGCGCGGCGGTCAGCCTGCTGGGCACGCTGCTGGCAGCGGTCACCACGTGGCTGTCGTTCGGCCTGCTGGCTGTTTCCGGCACCCCGGCGATCAGCAATTTCGGCCTGTCGGTCAGCCTGGGGCTGGCCTTCAGCTTTCTTCTGGCACCGTGGGCCAGCCCGCGTAAAGCGCTTCATTCGCCAGCCAATGCTGAAGGGCCACACGCATGAGTCTTGCAGCGTTGTCGTCACTCCCTGCCACCGCCCAATCGGAAAGGAATACCTGTGCCCATCACTGATAGGGAAATTCGTCAGGTCGTCGTCATCGGTGCCGGCCCGGCCGGTTGCATTGCGGCAGCCCTGCTCAAACGCCAGGGCCACGACGTGCTGATTATCGAGCGTCAGCTGTTCCCGCGCTTCTCCATCGGCGAAAGCCTGCTGTGCCATTGCCTGGACTTCGTCGAAGAAGCCGGGATGCTCGACGCCGTGCAGGCCGCCGGTTTCCAGCTCAAGAACGGTGCTGCCTTTGCGCGCGGCGAGCAGTACAGCGATTTCGATTTTGGCGATACCTTCAGCAACGGCAAGCCGACCACCTTTCAGGTGCAACGCAGCGAGTTCGATAAGCTGCTCGCTGATCAGGCCGAGCTGCAGGGTGCGGAAATCCGCTATCAGCAGGAAATCATCAGCGCCGACTTCGACAGCCTGCAGCCGGTATTGCGGGTAAAACGCGAGGACGGCAGCGAATACAGCGTGCAGGCCAGCTTCGTACTCGACGCCAGCGGCTATGGCCGCGTACTGCCGCGCCTGCTGGATCTGGAAGCGCCGTCGGGCTTTCCGGTGCGTCAGGCGGTGTTTACCCATATCGAAGACCATATCGAAAGCCCGCCCTTTGACCGTCAGAAGATCCTGGTCAGCATCCATCCGCAGCACAGCGATGTGTGGTTCTGGTCGATCCCGTTCAGCGAAGGTCGCTGTTCGATAGGCGTCGTGGCCTCGGCCGAGCGCTTCAAAGACAAGCCCGATGACCTGGACGCCTGCCTGCGCGCCTTTATCGATGAAACACCGCAACTGGCCAGCGTGCTGAAAAATGCGGTCTGGGATACACCGGCAAGGACCATCGGCGGCTACTCGGCGAACGTCACAACCCTGCATGGAAAGGGCTTTGCGCTGCTGGGCAATGCGGCGGAATTCCTCGATCCGGTGTTTTCGTCAGGCGTGACCATCGCCATGCGTTCGGCGAGCATGGCCGCTGGCGTGCTGAATCGACAATTGCAGGGTGAGAGCGTGGACTGGGAAACCGAGTTCGCCGTTCCGCTGAAGCGTGGCGTCGATACCTTCCGGGCCTATGTCGAAGGCTGGTACGACGGCTCGTTCCAGAGCGTCATTTTCTACCCGGGAAGCGCGCCGGATATCCGCCGCATGATCAGCGCCATTCTGGCTGGCTATGCCTGGGACGAGCGCAATCCGTTTGTCAGCGAGCCCAAACGCCGCTTGCGCACGCTCTCGGAAATCTGCGCGGACGGTGACTCATGAATCGACCGTTCCTGAGTGACAGCTATGTCGAGGAAACCCGCTTCGGCCTGTGGTTTCTGCGCAGCCATACTTGGCAGTACCGCGTATTGCGTGTGGCGATAGACGATTTGCGCAGCCTGTTCGATAGCGCGCTTCCGGCCGCACCGGTTTTGCTCGACGCCGGTTGCGGGCAGGGCAAGTCGTTTCAGCACCTGAGCAGGGTTTTTCAGCCTTCAAGGCTGATTGGTGTCGATGCCGACCTGCACAGCCTGGAGATGAGCCGTCAGGAGGCGCGCGCCAGAGGCATAGAGGTCGAGCTGATCGGCAGTGACTGCGCGGCGCTGCAAGTGCCGGACGCCAGCGTCGATCTGCTGTTCTGTCACCAGACCTTTCATCATCTGGTCGAGCAGGAACAGGCGCTGACCGAGTTTTATCGCGTACTCAAGCCAGGCGGTTACCTGCTGTTCGCCGAGTCCACCGAGGCCTACATCGACACCTGGGTGATTCGCTGGCTGTTCCGCCACCCGATGCACGTTCAGAAAAGCGCGGCGCAGTATCTGCATATGATCCGCGACCAGGGTTTCGAGTTCGGCGCACAGCATGTTTCGTACCCTTACCTGTGGTGGAGCCGCGCCAGGGATTTCGGCCTGCTCGAAGCCTTGAAACTGCAAAAACCCAGGCCGTTCGGGCAACGGGAAGAAACGCTGGTCAATGTCGTGGCCCGCAAACCGCTACAAGGTGGCGCATTATGATCCGGGTATTATTTCTGGCCTTTCTGCTGCTGGGCGGCTGCGCTGCACAGGCACCGCTGCCGACTACCGCACCGACGATGCAATTGCCGATGCAGCTGCACATCGAACGCCGACAGGCTGATCAGCGGCAAGACTGGATGCTGGTCATCCAGCGCGAAAACGCCGGGTTGCGCTGGTCGATGATGGACCCGCTGGGTATCCCCCAGGCTCGCCAGTTGCTGATCAACGGACAATGGCAAGCCGACGGTCTGCTGCCCCCCAACCCCGAAGCACGCGAGCTGTTTGCGGCAATAATGTTCGCCATGACCTCGGATCTGGAAATGCATGGCCGCTACCCCACGGCGTACCGCCAGGGCATGCAGCGGCGTCTGGATGATCGCTGGCTGGTCGAATATCAGTCAGCCAACGCCTACACCATCCGTCTCAAGGACGGGTTGAGCTACAGGGTTACACCGCTGAACGACGAGAGCATGCCATGACTGCCTATCTCAATGCGCTGGGCCTGATCTGCTCGCTGGGCGACAGCCGTGAAGAGGTGTCGCGCAGACTGTTCGCAGGCGACAGCTCGGGCATGGTGTTCGAAAGCGGCTGGGTGCCGGAACGCGCATTGCCGGTCGGCGCGGTAAAATCCGCATTGCCGCCCATTCCGCCCGCCATGCAATCGCAGCGCAGCCGCAACAACCAGTTGCTGCTGGCCGCGGCCTTGCAGATCGAAGATGACATTCGTCAGGCTATCGCGCGCTACGGAGCCGGGCGGATTGGCGTGATCGTCGGCACCAGCACCTCGGGTATCGATGAAGCAAGCGAGAGCATGGCAAGCTGGCTGCGTGATAAGACCTTCCCCGACGATTACGATTATCGCCAACAGGAACTGGGCGCACCGGCGAACTTCCTGGCCGGCTGGCTGCAATTGAGCGGCCCGGCCTATGTGATTTCCACAGCCTGCACGTCCAGCGCGCGGGCGCTGCTCAGCGCACGACGGGCGCTGGACATAGGCCTGTGCGATGCGGTGCTGTGCGGCGGCGTCGACAGCCTGTGCAGGTTGACCCTCAATGGGTTCTCGGCGCTTGAAGCCATGTCGCCACAACTGTGCAATCCGTTTTCCACGCACCGCAACGGGATAAACATCGGCGAGGCGGCAGCGCTGTTTCTAATGACCCGCGAAGCTGGCAACAGCCACTCGATTGCCCTGCTGGGCGCGGGTGCCAGTTGCGACGCCCACCACATCTCGGCCCCGGAACCTACCGGCCGAGGTGCGCAGGATGCCATGCTGCAAGCGTTGGGCAGTGCCCGACTCGATGCCGCACAGATCGGTTACCTGAACCTGCATGGCACCGCTACGCCACATAACGATGCGATGGAAAGCCTGGCCGTGCAGGCGGTATTCCCGAACGGTGTGCCTTGCTCGTCGACAAAGCCGCTCAGCGGCCACACGCTGGGTGCCGCGGGAGCGCTGGAAGTGGCGTTTTGCTGGTTGAGCCTGGCACCGGACAACAGCGAACAGGCCCTGCCCCCGCACCTGTGGGACGGCGAAGCTGACCCGCTATTGCCTGCACTGCAATGGACACTGCCAGGTTCGCGCCTGGCACCTGCAAATGCTCGTTACATGATGAGCAATTCGTTTGCCTTCGGTGGCAACAACATCAGCCTGATTATCGGAGATGCCCCATGACCGAGTGGTCGCTCGCCGAACTCATACCCCATGCTGGCGACATGATTCTCATCGATCAGGTGCTGAGTTTTGACCAAGAGCAGATTCAAACCCGCCTGACCGTGCGCGCCGATGGTCTGTTCAACCAGCCGGACGGCAGCCTGCCCGCCTGGCTTGGCATAGAGCTGATGGCCCAGAGCGTCGCGGCCTATGCCGGTTGCCAGGCGCGCACCAAGGGTGAAGCGGTCAAGCTCGGGTTTCTGCTCGGCAGCCGCAAGTTCGAATGCAACGTAGCGCGCTTCCCGCTGGGCAGCGAACTGCATATCCATGCCGTGCGCTCCTTGCAGGACGACAGCGGCATGGGCGTGTTCGAATGCACCCTGACCGGACCGGATATCAAGGCTTTTGCCCGACTCAATGTATATTGCCCGCCCAACACTGCTGACTATCTGGCTGAAGGAGCCCCGGCATGACTGAATCGATACTGGTCACCGGCTCCAGCCGTGGCATCGGCCGCGCCATCGCTCTGCGTCTGGCCCAGGCCGGATACGACCTGATCCTGCATTGCCGCACCGGCCGCAGCGAAGCCGAAGCCGTGCAGGCCGAAGTCGTTGCGCTGGGCCGTCAGGCACGCGTTCTGCAATTCGATGTCTCGGACCGTGCCGCCTGCAAGGCAATTCTGGAACAGGATGTGGAGACGCATGGCGCCTATTACGGCGTGGTACTCAACGCCGGGCTGACCCGCGACGGCGCGTTTCCGGCACTCAGCGATGATGACTGGGATCAGGTGCTGCGCACCAATCTGGACGGTTTTTATAACGTGCTGCACCCGCTGACCATGCCGATGATTCGTCGTCGTGCGGCGGGCCGTATTGTCTGCATCACCTCGGTTTCCGGCCTTATCGGCAACCGTGGCCAGGTCAATTACAGCGCCTCCAAGGCAGGCCTGATCGGTGCCGCCAAGGCCTTGGCCATCGAACTGGGCAAACGCAAAATCACTGTCAACTGCGTCGCTCCGGGGCTGATCGACACCGCAATGCTGGACGAGAACGTGCCAGTCGACGAACTGATGAAGATGATCCCGGCGCAACGCATGGGCACGCCCGAGGAAGTGGCGGGTGCCGTGAATTTTCTGATGTCGGCCGAAGCGAGCTACATCACTCGTCAGGTGCTGGCCGTCAACGGAGGGCTGTGTTGATGAAGCGTGTGGTCGTCACCGGGATGTCCGGCATTACCTCGGTGGGCAGCGACTGGCCGACTATCGATGCGAGCTTCACCGCCAATCGCAGCGGCATTCGCCGAATGGACGAGTGGAACCGTTTCGCCGAACTGAATACCCGACTGGCTGGCCCCATCGACGATTTCGCGGTGCCCGCACACTGGACACGCAAGCAACTGCGCAGCATGGGCCGCGTATCGCGACTGGCAGTGGCTGCTGCGGAACAGGCGTTGATCGACGCCGGGCTGCTGAATGATCCGCTCATTCGCGATGGGCGCATGGGCACCGCCTGCGGCTCGTCAACCGGCAGCACCGACGAGATCAAGGCCTTCGGCAACATGCTGATCAACTCGGTGGCAGTAGGCCTGAACGCCAACTCCTACGTGCGGATGATGCCGCACACCACCGCCGCCAACATCAGCATTTTCTTCGGCCTGACCGGACGCCTGATTCCGACTTCCAGCGCTTGTACCAGTGGCAGCCAAGGCATTGGCTATGCCTACGAGGCGATCAAGTTTGGCCGTCTGCCGCTGATGCTGGCGGGCGGGGCCGAAGAGCTGTGCCCGACCGAGGCCATGGTGTTCGACGCGCTGTACGCCACCAGCCTCAAGAATGACGCGCCACACAGCACGCCACGCCCCTACGACAGCGGGCGAGACGGACTGGTGATCGGTGAAGGCGGCGGCATGCTGGTACTCGAAGAACTTGAGCACGCTCAGGCACGTGGCGCGCACATCTATGCCGAAATCGTCGGCTTCGGCAGCAATGCCGACGGCGCCCACAGCACTCGTCCCGAGCAGGCCACCATGCGTCGCGCCATGGAACTGGCCCTGGAAGATGCCAACCTGTCGCCCGACGCCATCGGTTATGTAAACGGTCACGGCACTGCCACCGAACAGGGCGACATCGCCGAAACCCTGGCCACCAGCAGCCTGTTCGGCTCACGCATGCCACTGAGCTCACAGAAAAGCTTCCTCGGCCACACACTGGGAGCCTGCGGCGCACTGGAGTCATGGTTCAGCATCGAAATGCTCAACAGCGACCGCTATATCCACACGCTAAACCTGGTCGACGTCGACTCACAGTGCGGCGAACTGGACTACATCGTCGGAGAACCCCGGCGGATGAGTAATGAATATGTGATGAACAACAACTTTGCCTTTGGCGGGGTGAATACGTCATTGATATTCAAGCGTTGGGGGTGAGATCACGCACGTCTCAACTCTCTTACGTCGCTCCGCGTCGCATGCCGTTCTGAACGCTCTGCGTCCGGTCTTGAGTCTGCGGCGCGGCGCAGATTTGTGACGCAGAGCGTCACGACAGGCATTCCCACGCGGAGCGTGCGGAACGATAACCTCAACTATCGTGCGACATTGCGCGTTAAAAGCTCGGTAAACGCCTTGGCCATCGGTGACTGTTCGTCCTTGCGCTGTACCAGCCACACCGCGCTTGTAGCGCCGGGGTCGAGGACATTGCGATAGACCACGCCGTCGATGCGCATTCGGCGGTAGGACGCTGGCAGCACGGTGACGCCCAGTCCAGCCGCCACCAGGCCGATGATGGTCATCACTTCACCCGCTTCCTGAGTGATCAGCGGGCTGAAACCCGCGGCGCGCGCCAGACTCAGAACCTGCGCGTAAATGCCGCTGCCATAAGTGCGCGGGAAGAACACGAACGGCTCAGCGGCCAGGGCCGACATATAGATCCCGTTCTCGCTTTCTGCCGCCAGTGGATGGTCAGCACGCATGATCGCCACCAGTGGCTCGTTCAGCAGTTCAAACACCACCAACGAATCGGGTAACGCCAACGGGCGCATGATGCCGACCTGAATGGTCTTGTCCTCAAGCCCTGCTGCCACTTCCTGGCTGGTGATTTCGGTCAGGGTCAGGTGCACATCCGGATAAGCCTGACGGAAGGCAAAAATCGCCTGTGGAATGCTGGAAGTGAACGGTGCCGACGAAGTAAAGCCAATCTTCAGCTCGCCGATTTCACCCAGTTGCGCACGCCGGGCAACATCAGTGGCTTTATCGACCTGCGCCAGCACCAGACGCGCCTCATCCAGAAACAACCTGCCGGATTCACTCAGCTCGACACGCCGGTTGGTGCGATCAAACAGACGCGTGCCCAGCTCCTGCTCCAGCGTCTGGATCTGCTGACTCAGCGGCGGCTGGGAGATACCTAGCGCCTGTGCCGCACGACCGAAATGCAACTCTTCGGCAACCGCGATGAAGTAACGCAGATGGCGCAATTCCATGCGGCCTCCATTAAGTCGTTTTACCTATCAAACAGGTCGAACAATATATTGGATGGAATGATTGGCGGGCTATATGATTTTTTCATTGCCTGCCCAATCGTGCTCCGAGGTTTCCCTTGAATCCTGCCGTCGCCCCGCCCACCACAGACTTGAATGCCTCCGCTAAACCGTCTGGCGACACTTACATCGAGAAAAACACGCCGCTTTTCAAACGCACCGCATTGGCGCTTTTCGCTGGCGGGTTCTCGACATTCACCCTGCTGTATTGCGTCCAGCCGATGATGCCAACGCTGTCCGGCGAGTTCTCCCTTTCGGCAGCCCAGAGCAGCCTGATTCTGTCCGTCGCCACGGCGATGCTCGCCATCGGCCTACTGATCACTGGACCGATATCCGACCGGCTGGGGCGCAAATCGGTGATGGTCATGGCGCTATTCTGTGCATCGCTGTTCACCATCGCCAGCGCGCTGATGCCCAGCTGGGAAGGCGTACTTATCACACGGGCAATGGTGGGCCTGTCGCTGAGCGGTCTGGCGGCAGTGGCGATGACTTACATGAGCGAGGAAATCCACCCCACGCATCTGGGCCTGGCAATGGGGCTGTATATCGGCGGCAGCGCGGTCGGCGGGATGAGCGGGCGGCTGATCGTCGGGGTCATGATCGATTACGTAAGCTGGCACGCGGCGATGCTGGTGGTCGGTGGGCTGGCCCTGATCGCAGCCGTGGTGTTCTGGAAGATCCTCCCGGAATCGCGCAACTTCCGCCCCCGCTCACTGCACCCTCGCAGCCTGCTGGACGGCTTTGTGGTGCAGTTCAAAGACGCCGGGTTGCCGCTGCTGTTTCTGGTCGGGTTTCTGCTGATGGGCGCATTCGTCACGCTGTTCAACTACATCGCCTACCGCTTTTTGAGCGCCCCCTACAACCTGAGCCAGGCCGTGGTCGGGGTGTTTTCCGTGGTGTATCTGTCGGGAATTTACAGCTCGGCAAAGATCGGCTCATTGGCCGACCGTCTTGGCCGCCGACGGGTGCTATGGGCCGTGATCGTGATGATGCTGGCTGGCCTGCTGCTGACCCTGTTCACACCGCTGCCACTGGTTATCACAGGCGTACTGATATTCACCTTCGGCTTTTTCGGTGCGCATTCGGTAGCCAGCAGTTGGATGGGACGCAGAGCGGCAACGGCCAGAGGTCAGGCTGCTTCGCTTTACCTGTTCTGCTATTACGCGGGCTCAAGCGTAGCCGGAACCGGTGGCGGAGTGTTCTGGCATTACGCGGGCTGGAACGGCATCGGGCTGTTTATCGGGGTGTTGCTGTTGATTGCCCTCGGGGTAGCGTTGCGGCTGGCGAGGTTGCAGCCGCTGGGGGCGAAGGTTTAGTCACAGATAGGGCGATGGCGGATAGAGTGAGCCAAGGTACACTGGCGCATCCGCCAGTTCTGGTAAAGGAAACCGACATGCGCCTCGACCACCTCCATCTGCAGAATTTTCGTTGTTACGAAGATGCTCATTTTGATTTCCAGCCGGGGTTCAATTTGGTGGTGGGGGTTAATGGCAGTGGGAAGACGTCGCTGTTGCTGGGTGTCGCGGGATGCTTCGGGAATTTACTTGGAAGCATTGGCGTCCATCAGCCATCGATAGCTGAGTCCGATGTTCGGTTCGCGTTAGTAAAGTTCGAAGACAGGATTCGTTTCGAACGCAGCTATCCTCTTGTATTGACTGCCCAAGGTGGCGCGTTTGAGCGTCAGGAATGGCACGTATCGCTGGAACGCAGCAGTCTTCAGACAAATTTCAGCGCGCTGAACAGTCTCGTATTTTCGGAAAATCTGATTAGCATCGATGTAAGTACCCACGGGGATTTGCCTGTATTCGCCGTCTATCAAGCCAATCGACGCTGGCTGACGATGAGTGTAACCGCTGAGCTTGCTGCACAGAGCAAACCATCAAGACTGGATGCATACACCTCTTGGTTCGATGCCGCCTCCAATTTGAAAAACTTCGAGACCTGGTTCATCGGCAAAACACTGGAGCGCTTTCAAAGACTATCCCGAGCAGGTTCTTCCAGCGTTTTCAACGACGAACTGACCTGGATAAACTCAGCCATCCAATGCGCACTACCCGACGCCAAGGGAATAGAGTACGACATGGAGCTACGTGCGTTGGTAGTCGATATGTATGATCGAAAAATCCCGTTCAACGACCTGAGCGACGGACAACGCGGAATGGTCGCACTCTTCGCCGATATCGCTCGCCGTATCTGCTTGCTCAACCCGCACATGGGGAAGGATGTTCTAAGCAAGACAAACGGCATCATCGTCATCGATGAGCTCGATATCCATCTTCACCCCGGCTGGCAACGCACCATTGCTCCAGCACTGAAAAAAGCATTTCCCAGCATCCAGTTCATCGCCGCCAGCCACTCGCCACAGGTCATCGGCAGCCTGCAACCGGGCGAGGTCATCCTGCTGAATAACCATGACGGCTCTCATCCAAGAGCAACCTATGGCCTGGACTCCAGCACTATTCTGGAAGAAGTCATGGGCGTACTGCAGCGCGAGCCTGAAATTGAAGAACTGCTCGACGAGCTATTCAGCACACTGGAAAACGACGAGCTTGAAAAAGCCAGACTGCAGCTTGATGCGTTAAAACAGAAAGCGCCCGATCTGCCCGAGTTCGCAGGTGCCGAAGCGTTGCTCAAACGCAAGGAGCTCATTGGACGATGAGACGCGTTATCAAGGGAACTGAGCCTGCGTCACTCACCGAATGGAAAGCCAGCGCAAACGAAGACTGGACGCCCACCTATCCAACCCTGCAGAACCCGCAAAAACGCGACTTGCATAATTGCTTGCTGCAAGAGCAGAACTTCTCATGCTGCTATTGCGGCAGGGAAATAGAGCTTGATAGCAGCCACATCGAACATTTCAGACCGCAGGATCATTATCTGCCATTGGCACTGGAATACAGCAATCTTCATGCGTCTTGCCTGCGCGAGACCACACCAGGAAACCCGTTGCACTGCGGCCACTATAAAGGCAACTGGTTCGATGAGGACCTGCACATTTCCCCGACAGAGGACGATTGCGAACAGCGCTTCCGTTATCTGCTAACAGGGAAAATCCAAAGCACGTCCCACACAGATCTTCCCGCCACGACGATGATCGAAAAGCTCGCACTCGATATCGCGTACCTGACAAAAAGACGCCAAGAGGCAATCACGCGCGTGTTTGATGAGCAAATCTTAGCCAGCATCAGCGACACAGAGTTGACACTTTTGGTACAAGGCCTCCGCTCTGGGGATGCCAACAAACAGCTCGCCTTTAGCCACGTTGTCGCCCGCTATGCGGAGCAGTTTCTGGCGTCTTTAAACCCTCCTCCCGAAAAAAGCTCGGTCAAGAATACGTGACACGCGTCGTCCTGCGCACGTACGCGGAAAGAAAATTACTTTCATATATTTGTTTATATTTCATATTCGTATAATTTATTTTCATCACGAAAACAGAGATAAAAATAATGAATACCTGAACCGCCCCGGGTTTCTCGGAGACCCTTTTGTTTGAGTCATGCCACCTGGGCAGACTCGGTGAGTTGCTGATAATAGATTGCTTCTGCTTCGACCGGTGGAATATGACCGATTGGCTCCAGCAGGCGGCGGTGATTGAACCAGTCCACCCATTTCAGGGTTTCCAGCTCCACCGCCCCCCGTGTGGGCCAAGAGCGTCGATGAATCACTTCAGCCTTGTAAAGACCATTGATGGTCTCAGCCAAAGCATTGTCGTAAGAGTCACCGACACTCCCGACCGATGGCTCAATACCGGCTTCGACAAGACGCTCGGTATAGCGAATGGACACGTACTGCACGCCACGGTCACTGTGGTGAATGAGTCCACCCTGCTTGACTGGGCGACGGGCGTAAAGGGCTTGCTCCAGTGCATCGAGTACAAAATCGGTACGCGCTGAACTGGACACCTTCCAACCGACGATGAATCGGGCAAAGACATCAATGATGAAGGCCACGTAAACAAAACCCTGCCAGGTACTGACGTAGGTAAAGTCCGATACCCATAGGGCGTTCGGGCACTCAGCCACAAACTGACGGTTGACATGATCCTGCGGGCACGGCCTGGCTTGGTCGCTGACCGTCGTCTTGACGGGCTTGCCGCGTACCACGCCTTGCAGGCCCAGCTCTCCCATCAGACGTTGCACCGTACAGCGGGCGACTTGCAGTCCGTCACGCAGCAATTGTCGCCAGACCTTGCGCACGCCATATACCTGGAAGTGCTCATCCCAGACTCGCTGGATGTGCTCACCCAGTTCCTGGTCACGCTGCGCACGCGCTGACTGCTGGCTGGGGTCAGCCTGCTGAGCAGCGTACCGGTAGTACGTCGACGGGGCGATTGGCAACACCTTGCAAATCGGCTCGACCCCGTAAGACTGGCGGTTTTCATCAATAAACGTCTTCATCGTTTGAATGGGCGGTCGAGCTCCGCCTGGGCAAAATAGGCTGAGGCCTTACGCAAGATCTCGTTAGCTTGACGCAACTGACGGTTCTCACGCTCCAAGAGCTTGACTCGCTCACGTTCGACTGTGCTCAGCCCATCACGCTGGCCGCTGTTGCGCTCAGATTGGCGAACCCACAGCCGTAATGTCTCGGGCGTGCAGCCGATCTTGGGGGCAATGGCACTGATGGTGGCCCACTGCGACTCGTACTCAGGAAGGTGTTCGAAAACCATCCTGATGGCCCGCTCACGGACCTCTGGGGAATACTTCGGTAGTTTTTTCATCGCTCCATCCTCTCAAAGGTTGGAGTCTCCGAGAAACCCGGGGCGGTTCAACCTGTGATCGCCTCGAAACCTGCTTCACTCCTTTTCCTGCGTCATCCCTGCCGAGTACTCCCGAGTCGCCTTCCGGCTGACGGCTTCAGCCGTCGGTATTGCGCCCTCGCCTACCCATTCTGCAAGGAACCGCCGCTATGTCGCCGTCACCCGGTATTTCGCTGTTGGTCTACGCCGCTGTCGCAATCATTGCCTTGATCGTTCTGATTGCGCGGTATCGCCTCAATCCGTTTATCGTCATTACGCTGGTGTCGGTCGGTCTGGCGCTGGTTGCCGGGATGCCGGCCAGTGGCGTGGTCGCCTCTTACGAAGCGGGAGTGGGCAAAACGCTGGGGCATATCGCGCTGGTCGTCGCGCTGGGCACCATGCTCGGCAAAATGATGGCCGAGTCCGGTGGTGCCGAGCAGGTGGCGCGCACTTTGATTGACCGCTTTGGCGAACGTAACGCGCACTGGGCCATGGTCTGCATTGCGTTTCTGGTGGGTTTGCCGCTGTTTTTCGAAGTGGGTTTCGTTCTGCTGGTGCCGATTGCCTTTACTGTGGCCCGACGTGTCGGGGTGTCGATCCTGATGGTCGGCCTGCCGATGGTCGCCGGTCTGTCGGTGGTGCACGCGTTGGTGCCGCCACACCCTGCGGCAATGCTCGCCGTTCAGGCTTATCAGGCGTCGGTAGGGCAAACGCTGTTCTATGCCATTCTGATCGGCATCCCTACGGCCATTATCGCCGGTCCGGTGTATGCCAAATTCATCGTGCCGCGTATCCATCTACCGGCTGAAAACCCGTTGGCGAAACAGTTTCTCGACCGCGAACCAAGAGCAAAACTGCCCAGTTTCGGCCTGACCATGGCGACCATTCTGCTGCCGGTGGTGCTGATGTTGCTGGGTGGCTGGGCCAACCTGATCAGTACGCCGGGCAGTGCGTTCAATGGCTTTTTGCTGTTTATCGGCAACTCGGTGATCGCCCTGCTGCTGGCCACCCTGCTGAGTTTCTGGACGCTGGGCATCGCTCAGGGTTTCAATCGCGACTCGATCCTGAAATTCACCAATGAGTGCCTGGCACCGACCGCCAGCATCACGTTGCTGGTCGGTGCCGGTGGCGGTTTGAACCGTATTCTGGTCGACAGCGGCGTCACCAACCAGATCGTTGGTCTGGCGCAGGACTTTCATCTCTCGCCTTTGCTGATGGGCTGGCTGTTCGCGGCGCTGATGCGTGTTGCGACAGGCTCGGCAACGGTGGCTATGACCACCGCATCGGGGATCGTTGCACCAGTGGCGATGGGCCTGGGTTACCCGCACCCCGAGTTGCTGGTGCTGGCGACAGGCGCAGGCTCGGTGATCTTTTCCCACGTCAACGACGGCGGTTTCTGGCTTATCAAGGAATATTTCAACATGACTGTAACGCAAACCTTCAAGACCTGGACGGTACTGGAGACACTGATTTCCATCGTCGCTTTCGCCTTGACGCTGGGCCTGGCGCAGGTGCTCTGAGTGGACATTCTGTACCAGATACGTGCCCGTCAGGATTCACTCAGCGCGGGAGAAGGCCGGATCGCCAGGCTGGTGCTCAGCGATATCGCCTTTGCCGCAAGTGCCAGTCTGGACGAGCTGGCCAGCCGCGCCGGGGTCAGCAGCGCGACGCTGTCACGCTTCGCTCGCAGCATCGGTTGTCGGGACCTGCGCGACTTGCGCCTGCAACTGGCTCAGGCGAGCGGCGTGGGCAGCCGATTTCTCAACCCTGAACCGGCCCCGGAGCAGTCGGCCTTTTTCATCCGGATTGTCGGTGACATAGAAGCCACTCTGCATCAGCACCTGGCCGGGTTTGATGAGTCGCGCTTTGCCGCAGCCGTAGCGTGCCTTAGCGATGCACGCATGATTCATGCGTTCGGCATGGGCGGTTGCTCCAGCCTGTGCAGCGAGGAGCTGCAAACCCGATTGGTACGTTTGGGCTACCCGGTGGCGGCCTGCCGCGACCCGGTGATGATGCGCATGATTGCGGCCACGCTTGGTCCGCAACACAGCCTGATTGCCTGCTCGCTCAGCGGGCGCACGCCGGAGCTGCTCGACGCAGTAACCCTGGCGCGTAGCTATGGCGCGCGCGTGCTGGCCATTACCTTGCCTGACTCCCCTCTGGCGCAACTGGCCGAGGTGGTGTTGCCGTTGCAAATTGCTGAGACCAATTTCATTTATAAACCCACCGCCGCGCGCTACGGCATGCTGCTGACCATTGATGTGCTGGCCACTGAACTGGCGCTGCTGAGCCCTGAAGACAATCAGGAACGGCTGCGTCGGATCAAGCTTGCACTGGATGAATACCGTGGTGGCGAAGACGGCCTGCCGTTGGGAGACTGAAGCATGATTTACGACCTGATCATCCGCGATGCGCTGGTCATCGATGGCAGCGATACGCCCGGAGTGCGCGCCGATGTAGCGATTAGCGACGGGCGCATCCAGCGCATCGGCAACCTGATCGATGCCACTGCGCAGGAAGAGGTCAATGCTGCCGGTCGTGTGCTGGCCCCCGGCTTTATCGACGTCCACACCCATGACGACACGGTAGTGATTCGCAAGCCCGACATGCTGCCCAAGATCAGCCAGGGCGTAACCACGGTTATCGTCGGCAATTGCGGGATCAGCGCATCACCGGTCTCGCTGCGCGGCAATCCGCCAGACCCCATGAACCTGCTGGGCGACGCGGCAGCGTTTGTCTATCCGCGCTTCGCCGACTATCGCGCAGCCGTGGATAACGCCCGGCCCGCCGTGAACGTGGCCGCTTTGATTGGCCATACGGCGCTGCGCAGCAATCACATGGATGATTTGTTTCGCAGCGCCAGCCCGGAAGAGATTGACGCGATGCGCGAGCAGTTGCGCGACAGCCTCGAAGCCGGCGCGCTGGGTTTTTCGACCGGCCTTGCTTACGCTTCGGCCTTCTCGGCCGAGACCAGCGAAGTCAAGCAGCTGGCTGAAGAGCTCAGCGCTTTTGGCGCGATCTACACCACCCACTTGCGCAGCGAATTCGAGCCGGTGCTGGAGGCGATGGCGGAGGCCTTCGACATAGGCCGCCATGCGCGCTCGCCAGTGGTGATTTCCCACATGAAATGCGCTGGCGCGGGTAACTGGGGCCGCAGCCCGCAACTGCTGGCGGCCCTGGAAAAAGCTGCGCAGGACCATCCGGTCGGTTGCGATTGTTACCCTTATGCGGCCAGCTCTTCGACGCTGGACCTGAAACAGGTCACCGACGCATTCCGTATCACCATCACCTGGTCAACGCCGTACCCGGATCAGGGCGGCCGGGATCTAAAGGACATTGCCGCCGACTGGGGGTTGTCATTGCTGGACGCTGCACGCAAGTTGCAGCCTGCGGGCGCGGTGTATTACGGCATGGATGAGGGCGACGTCGAGCGCATCATGTCTCACCCGCTGTCGATGATCGGCTCCGATGGCCTTCCGGAAGATCCGTTTCCGCATCCGCGCTTATGGGGCGCATTCCCCAGAGTGCTCGGCCATTTCAGCCGCGACAAAGGATTGTTTGCGTTGCACACCGCCGTACACAAAATGACCGGGCTTTCGGCAACGCGCTTTGCCTTGCACGAGCGCGGCTTTATTCGCGAGGGCTATTGGGCGGATCTGGTGCTGTTCAACCCGCAAACCGTGCGCGATGTGGCGGATTTCAAAGACCCTCAGCGAGCGGCACAGGGCATTGACGGCGTCTGGGTAAACGGCCGATTGAGCTATGCCGAAGGCAAGCCGCAGGGCGAGCGACAGGGTAGATTCCTGCCGCGCAGCGGTTCGCTGCTGGAGGGCTTTACGGATGGAAAAGCGCCGACGTAAGCGTCGGCGCTGAAAAGAGCCGATGAGCCCTGATGTATCGACGCATCGTCAGCCGGACAATTACTGGTGATACTGCGCCGACAACTCATGTACTGCGTTGATGAACGCACCAGCATTGGCCGGGTCGACTTCAGGGGTGATGCCGTGGCCGAGGTTGAAGACGTGGCCGGTGCCGCTGCCGTAGCTGGCGAGGATGCGTGCAACTTCCTGGCGGATGGCTTCCGGGCGTGCGTAAAGCACGGTCGGGTCCATGTTGCCCTGCAGCGAAACCTTGCTGCCGACACGCTGACGTGCTTCGCCGATGTCGCAGGTCCAGTCCAGGCCCAGAGTATCGGCGCCGATGTCGGCGATGCTTTCCAGCCACAGCCCGCCGCCTTTGGTGAACACGATGACCGGCACCTTGCGCCCGTCGTGCTCGCGAATCAGGCCGTTGACGATCTTGCGCATGTAAGCCAGCGAGAATTCCTGATACGCCGCCGAAGACAGGCTACCGCCCCAGCTGTCGAAGATCTGCACGGCTTGGGCACCGGCCAAAATCTGACCGTTCAGATACGACGTTACCGACTGCGCCAGCTTTTCGAGCAGCAGGTGCATGGCTTGCGGGTTGTCGTAGAGCATGGCCTTGGATTTGCGGAAGTCCTTCGAGGAGCCGCCTTCGACCATATAGGTCGCCAGGGTCCAAGGGCTGCCGGCAAAGCCGATCAGCGGCACACGGCCGTTGAGTTCGCGACGGATGGTGCTGACCGCGTCCATCACATAGCCCAGGTCCTTCTGTGCATCCGGGATGGGCAGTGCTTCGATATCAGCCAGCGTGCTGACGGTTTTCTTGAAGCGCGGGCCTTCGCCGGTCTCGAAGTACAGGCCCAGACCCATCGCGTCGGGAATGGTCAGGATGTCGGAGAACAGAATCGCCGCATCCAGCGGGTAGCGATCCAGTGGCTGCAGCGTGACTTCACAGGCGAACTGCGGGTTCTTGCACAAGCTCATGAAGTCCCCGGCACTGGCGCGGCTGGCGCGGTATTCAGGCAGGTAACGGCCTGCCTGGCGCATCATCCATACCGGCGTGACGTCTACGGGTTGCTTGAGCAAAGCGCGAAGGAAACGGTCGTTCTTCAGGGCAGTCATGTCGGCATCCGCAATAAAAGTGCCGGCATTTTCTCAGAGCGCGACGCAAAAGGCACGGCAAGAGCCGTGCCTTTTGTCTATCGTGCCGATTTGCTGTGCCAATACAGCTCCGCGCCCGGCGTAAGACTATGGCGGGCCTGCGCTATTTGTGGGGATCTATGACGTCAAACGCCTTGATAACGCCTTTTTCAGCCGGGGCAAGTATCAGGCGCCAGGCACCTCTGCCGGTACTCCTGCCAATACCGGGAAGGTCCAGCGAGAACTGGCTTTTACCATACTTGTGCAGACTGCCATTGCCATCCAGCACATATCTATCAACTGCTTTTTTGACAGCAGCTTCAAGGTCATCGTTAGGGAGGTCATTTTCCGCATGCCTGAAACGCCGACTTTCAAAAAAGCCATCGATGTCCACTTTGTATCTTTTTATCCGATTGCTATCCGAGGAATCGCCATCACTCCCCGAGCCGTTCGATGGTCTGCCTTTTAATCGTTTGTTGCCGCCGCGCAACCCTGCCGACGCATGTACCCAGACCCCTTGCCTACCAAGTTGAATCGGCAATTGATAATGCGCATCTGGCCGCCGGGGATCGATCACCCTCCATGCTGCGAAATCGGCATCGTATCTGACGGCATAGGTCTTACCTTGTTGCACAGCATAAAAGCGGCTTGGCGCACCTTCCTGGGTCTTTTCATAAACGCCGTTGTCGAGCTGTTTCAATCCACCGGGTGTTTTTGCCACTGCTGTTTTCGGATCAAGGACAGAACGGCCGATTGATGTGGTCGACGATGTCTGAACCCTTCGTGCTCTGGGCAGCGTCAAACCATCAGCCAGCAGCAACGCCGCCTGGACAAAATACAAGGGGCACCTTGCTCTTCACCGCCAGCTTTTGCGACGCCCTGCCAGATGGCATAAAAGCTGCGCAATGCTGCAATCGGCAGCCTTACCTTGAAAGGCGCGAAGGTGAGCACGATGTCGCCAACGACTTTGGTGATTTCCCAGGCACTTTCCCAATAGGTTTCCCAGTTGGTTTTGGTCTGTTCATCGACAGCAGAAATCACCCTCCCGACTTCAGAGTCATAGACGGCCTCAAGAAAACTTCCAGTGCAGGGCTGCAGTTCCATGAACAGCGTTTCACGGCGGACGGTCAGAATATGCCTGACATCGTCCTGGGAGGCCAAAGGCGCCCTGCCCACCAGATAGTCCAGCAAATCCGGTTCAAGCAGTATCCGCTGCTGAAACTCCTGCGGATCGCTCATTTCCCGGAAGCATATTCCGTCAGGAGCCTGCGGGGTAAAAACCACAAAAGCGGCGACGCTGGAGCGCGACTCTGCGCCGATCACCAGTACACCGCTCAATGACACGTCATTGATGGATAACTGGCTGACCTGAATGCGATGCCCCTCCACCGTTGCACGGTCATCACTGTCAATTGGGTGATCAAGCACGGCAGCAACCCATTTGTAGCCCCTGCTCGCCAGCTCGGGAGGAAGTCCGCCATCGCCCAGAAAGTCACCCGCCATCTTCGCCTCTATCACATCGAGGCGCATTTGCGCGCGCATGACGCGCGCATAACGTTCACGGTGCCATTGCCCTGCCGCCGACGTGGACAGTACTGTGCGGAGGTATCTTGAATAATCTTCGCCAATGTTCAGATCACGAATCAGGCCGAACAGATAACCGGCGTTGAGGAAACTGACCAGTTGCCCCTGATCGTCAAACGCGCGGCTGGTGAGCAGAAAGTTGATATTGGTGAGTGCAATGTTTTCCAGCGACAGATCTGTAAGGCTGCGCTTATGCGTTTCATAATGCGGCTCCAGTTCTGAAGGGCCGATATATTCGTAATCGGTATCAATAATAATGCCTGGATCAATCTCGATGCTGACGGTATGCACGCTGATATGGTCAGGATCCACTGCAATACCGTGGTCGAGCAAAATCCGTTCCTGCAGCTTTTGCCGCGCATATTTGCGCAATTGGTCGGGCTGTCCGTAGCCGGAAGGATCCAGCAGGTCAGGTGCCTGAGCTTCGAGCAAGGCTTGGCTGTAGTCCTGCACCGCCATTTTCCAGCTTTGTTTTTCGGCAGCCGTCGCGTTCGCGAACCAATCAGGCAGAAACCCGCTTTCGATTTCGGTTGGTTTGCCGGGGTCGAACCAGCCGCGATTTTCCTCGATCGCGTGCTGGGTCAGAACATCGCGAAAGCCCTGTACGTCCTGCTCGAATTGCATACCCAGCGATGACCGCTCGTCAGCCTTCAATTGCGAACTGATTGCCAGATAGAAGCTGTCGGCGCCCTGTTTGAATGAAGTTATCTCACCGTTGCCGGTGTCCTTTGCGCTGTAATTTCCGTAGTTGTCATGCAGCAGAATAATACGGTTATCGTCAGTATCTGCCGGGGCGTAATTGCTCGCGCCAGCGTCGAATATCAACACGTCCCGGCCCGATTCGGCCGCCAGTAATTTGCGGACAATACTGCGGGCCAGCTCATCCGTGTACGAATTGAAGCTTCGCGTTCGCGACAGCCCATCGATAGCCAGACTGTTGCTCCACTCATCCAGCGAAATGTTCATTGCCTCGCCAAAAGCGTCCGGCAGAACAAGATTATTCAGGAAATCGGCCTCTTCCTGTTCTGTCAGCGGCATCTGCTGCAACAGCTCTTCGAGACGTCCTGCCGGAACCTCGGGGCATAAGGCGCACAGCGCGCTAAGGGCCGGAGACAGCGGCGTCTGCTGACGAACCCACAGAGGCAGGAAAGGATTGCGCGCGCGGATATCCAGCTGGCCCTTTGAGGTGCCTTCATCAGCTGCCACCAGCGCATCGAACAACAGCGGTCTCTGGTCTTTTGCCAGCCCCGCTATTTGCTCACGCAGGGTAACGATTCGTCCGGCATCACTGCTACTGCCCGGAAAGTTACCCCCCATTCCAACGCTGGAACCTGCCGGCAACTGACTGAACACCCAGCGCAGTAACGGCTCGTCATCGGCGACCTGAACATTGTCCGGGACGATGTAAGCGTCGACATTTTGCGTCAGGACAATGCTGTCTTGAACGACGCTTTCATCACTGCCTTTCAGAAAGACCGCGAGTACTTCATCGTTTTCGTTGTGAATCCTGATGGACAGGTCTGCTGGCCAGTCTGGCAACTGAACCAGCAAGGAGAACAGCGCGTCTTCACCGTCCTCAGGAAAAAAATCCTTTTCTGTAAAGCGCTCGACGAACTGGTCGATTATCCGGTCCGCGCGTTCTCGGGTCCGGTGTTCGCGCACGGCAACCGTGCTGGGCGTGAACCTGTCCGGCCCGAGAGATTTCTGCTCATTGGATCGAGCAAGTTTGCCCATGGGTGCTGCTTTCAACATGGCTATTTCCTTATAGCGACATGGATGGCGGGAGTATCTAAGGCGATGAACTCCCCAAAAGGATCAGGAGCCTAAACCTTTTTAAGAGCAGGTACAGAGGGCGGAAAACAGCTGTAAACAATCGCTTGTCGCAGACGCCGGAACAGGCCTCGATCGGGACCTGGACAAGAGGGTTGAAACCTTGATGCGCCGCCTCTGGCGGGGCGACGCAACTTAATGAAAGGCGGTTGTAATTCCGGGACCGGATTATTTCAAAACGCCACAAAACCGTTTTTCCCGAGCCCCGTCCCCGCCATCCAGGCCTGGCCTGCACCAGACTGGGATAGGGAATCAATCAGCCTGGCTGATACCCGAATGAACCGAAGCTGCCGATGTTGCAAGCGCCTGTTCGAGTGCGTAGGCATAGCTCAGCAAAGCACCTTCATCCCAGGCAGTGGAAAGAAAATACAACCCTCTTGGCAGGCCATTCTCTTCGAGCCCGACAGGCACGGTTATTCCCGGATAACCGGCGATAGCGCCAACCGCTTTGAAAGAAACCTCTGACCAGTCAATGAGCACGTCGAGCGAGTGTTGCTGCAAGAGCCCATCGATCAATTGTCGATGAGCAGCACGCAAGCTGGTTGCAATCGACAGGTAATCCTCCTGATCTACAGACACGCTGGAGGAGTCAATCAATAAATCCTGATCATAAGCTTGCGCCCCAGGAAACGCGGTGTTGAATGCAATGATCTCATCCAGCGTGCTGACACCCAGCCCGGTGCGTGTGCTCAAGTAAGCGTTAAGCTCGCGCTTGAAATCACGCAGCAGCACTAAAAACTCTGAAGTGCTATCAATCGACGGAACATCGACGGGAACCAGTATCGCCCCGGCAGCACTCAGACGACTCTTCACCTTTTGGAATTCAGGATCGTCGTCCATTGGCATGCCGTCATGGGTGTGGTTTGGATAGCCCAGGCGCTTGCCGCTCAAGGCGTCCGTTCTGAGGTGGTCGACATAGTTCACTACATCGGTGGAGGCTCGGGCGGTAGCTTCGTCGAGAGGGTCGTTGCCGCTCATCGCCGTCAGCAGGATCGCGGTATCCGTGACCGTTCGCGCCATTGGGCCGGGGGTGTCCTGACGACTGGAGAGCGGAATCATACCGGTACGACTAAGCAGACCCAGCGTAGGCCTAAGCCCTATGACACCACTCGTGGCGGCAGGTTGAATGATCGAACCATTGGTCTCGGTGCCTACCGCCAAAGGTGAAAATCCAGCTGCAAGACCCACTGCCGAACCTGAGCTGGAGCCAAGCGGATCAGCGCTCAAGTCATAGGGATGACGCGTCTGTCCGCCTCGGCTGCTCCAGCCGCTAGGTACCTCGTACCCACGGAAATGCGCCCATTCGCTGAGATTGGCCTTGCCGATAATGATCGCGCCGGCATCGCGAAGCCGCTGCACCACAAAAGCATCGCGTGGAGCAGGCAATCCGACCATTGAGAGAGCGCCCGCAGTGGTCTGCATCTGATCGCCCGTATCAAGATTGTCTTTTACCAGTATGGGGATGCCATGCAGCGGCCCACGTTTCTCCCCGCGAGAACGCTCCCCGTCCATTTGCGCGGCTATCTGCAGAGCGTCGGGGTTGATTTCAATGACAGCGTTGAGCGCCGGGCCATTTTTGTTCAGCACTTCGATGCGCTGAAGCAAGTCTGTCACCAGCCCGACAGAGGTCAGGTTGCCTGCACTCATGCGTCGCTGAAGCTCGACACCGGATTCAAAGTAAACAGCCTTGTTTTCGATGATCGAACCGAAAACAGGTCCATCGAAGTTGGCGGGTGTCTGGCTGGCAAATGCAAAGAGCGCTATCGAGAGCGCGAGGCAGAAACCAAACTGATTTTTCATGATGTCCTTCCCTGGTTGCTAAAACGCTCGTCTTGATCGAGTTACACCAAGCTTAGGAAGGAGGTGGCAGAGGGGATGTCAGAAAAGTCGGTAAATCACCCGTGGTGGGTAGACGCCTGTTGTCAGAGCGCGCCTCAGTAACGGCGCGCTCTGGCAACACAAGGCTCAGACGCCCAGATAATCCAGAATCCCTTCAGCCGCATTACGGCCTTCGAAGATAGCGGTCACCACCAGGTCAGAGCCGCGCACCATGTCGCCACCGGCGAAGATCTTCGGGTTGCTGGTCTGGTGCTTGTACTGTGCTTGTTCCGGGGCCACGACACGGCCCTGACTGTCAGTACTGATCGTGAACTGCTCGAACCATGGCGCAGGGCTTGGGCGGAAGCCGAATGCGATGACCACGGCTTCTGCCGGGATAATCTCTTCGGAACCCGGAATCGGCTCCGGGCTGCGACGACCACGAGCATCGGGCTCGCCGAGACGCGTCTCGACCACCTTCACGCCTTCAACCTTGCCATCGCCCACGATGGCGATAGGCTGACGGTTGTAGAGAAACTTCACGCCTTCTTCCTTGGCGTTCTTCACTTCCTTGCGCGAGCCTGGCATGTTCTCTTCGTCGCGACGATAAGCGCACGTCACCGACTTGGCACCCTGACGGATCGAGGTGCGGTTGCAGTCCATCGCGGTGTCGCCACCGCCCAGAACCACAACACGCTTGCCTTTCATGTCGACAAAATCTTCCGGGGCCTTTTCAAAGCCCAGGTTGCGGTTGACGTTGGCGATCAGGAAGTCGAGCGCATCGTGCACGCCTGGCAGGTCTTCACCGGGGAAGCCGCCTTTCATGTAGGTGTAGGTGCCCATGCCCATGAATACAGCATCGTATTCTTCGAGCAGTTGATCGATGGTGACGTCCTTGCCGACTTCGGTGTTGAGCCGGAACTCGATGCCCATGCCGGTGAACACTTCACGGCGATGGCTGAGTACGGATTTTTCCAGCTTGAACTCGGGGATGCCGAAGGTCAGCAGACCACCGATTTCCGGATTCTTGTCGAACACCACCGGCGTCACGCCGCCACGCACCAACACGTCGGCACAGCCCAGGCCTGCAGGCCCTGCACCAATGATGGCGACGCGTTTGCCGGTTGGCACGACTCTGGACATGTCCGGACGCCAGCCCATGGCAAACGCGGTGTCGGTGATGTACTTCTCGACCGAACCGATGGTGACCGCGCCGAAACCGTCGTTCAGCGTGCAGGCACCTTCACACAGGCGATCCTGCGGGCACACGCGGCCGCAGACTTCCGGCAGAGTGTTGGTTTGATGAGACAACTCCGCCGCCGCGAGGATGTTGCCCTCGGCGACCAGCTTGAGCCAGTTGGGAATGAAGTTGTGCACCGGGCACTTCCACTCGCAATACGGGTTGCCGCAACCCAGGCAGCGATGCGCCTGATCGGCGGACTGCTGGGGCTTGAACGGTTCGTAGATTTCCACGAACTCCTTCTTGCGTTGACGCAGCAGTTTCTTCTTCGGGTCTTTACGTCCGACGTCGATGAACTGGAAGTCGTTACTGAGACGTTCAGCCATTCTCTGGAGCCTCTTTACGGCAGCTTCAGGTTACAAGCCTGAAGCTGCAAAAAATCGTGATCGCAGGCAATTAGCGCACTGCCGTTGGCTTGCGGTTTGAAGCTCACCGCTAGCAGCTGCTTTTATTGCGGATTCGCCCGAGTGCTGGAGAGCAGCGATTTCAGGTTGGCAGCCTTGGGCTTGACCAGCCAGAAACGACGCAGGTAGTCGTCCAGGTTTTCCGCAAGATTGCGGCCCCATTCGCTGTCGGTTTCAGCCACGTACTCGTTGAGAACGCTCTGCAAGTGTGTGCGATAGGCTTCCATCGACTCGCCGCTGATGCGCTGGATCTCGACCAGCTCATGGTTGACCAGGTCAACGAAGGTGTTGTCCTGGTCGAGCACGTAAGCGAAACCGCCCGTCATACCGGAACCGAAGTTGTAGCCGGTCTTGCCCAGTACGCAGACGAAACCACCGGTCATGTATTCGCAGCAGTGATCACCAGTGCCTTCCACAACGGTGTGGGCACCCGAGTTACGCACCGCGAAACGCTCGCCCGCCGTGCCCGCCGCAAACAGCTTGCCGCCGGTTGCGCCGTACAGGCAGGTGTTGCCGATGATCGCGCTCTCGTTGGTCTTGAACGGGCTGCCCTTTGGCGGCACGATCACCAGCTTGCCAGCGGTCATGCCCTTGCCGACGTAGTCGTTGGCATCGCCTTCCAGATACATGTTCAGGCCACCGGCGTTCCACACTCCGAAGCTCTGACCGGCAGTGCCTTTGAAGCGGAAAGTGATCGGTGCCTTGTTCATGCCCTGGTTGCCGTGCAATCGGGCGATTTCACCGGAAATCCGTGCGCCAATGGAACGGTCGCAGTTGCAGATGTCCAGTTCATACTCGCCACCGCTGAGCGATTCAATGGCCGGCTTGGCCATCTCCACCATCTGCTCGGCCAACAGACCCTTGTCGAACGGCGGGTTGCGATCCACCAGGCTGAACTGAGGCTTGTCAGCCGGAATGTGGTCGCTGCCCAGCAACGGTGTCAGGTCCAGATGCTGCTGCTTCTCGGTTTCGCCCGGCAGGATATCCAGCAGGTCGGTACGGCCGATCAGTTCTTCCAGCGAACGGACACCCAGTCTGGCCAGCCACTCACGGGTTTCTTCAGCCACGTAGGTGAAGAAGTTGATCACCATGTCGACGGTGCCGATGTAGTGGTCCTTGCGCAGCTTTTCGTTCTGAGTGGCAACGCCGGTAGCGCAGTTGTTCAGGTGGCAGATACGCAGGTATTTGCAGCCCAGCGCGATCATCGGCGCGGTGCCGAAACCGAAGCTTTCAGCACCGAGAATGGCCGCCTTGATCACGTCCAGTCCGGTTTTCAGGCCACCGTCGGTCTGCACCCGGACCTTGCCGCGCAGGTCGTTGCCGCGCAGGGTCTGATGAGTTTCGGCCAGACCCAGCTCCCACGGCGCGCCAGCGTACTTGATCGAGGTCAGCGGCGATGCGCCGGTGCCACCGTCGTAACCGGAAATGGTGATCAGGTCGGCATAGGCCTTGGCCACGCCAGCGGCAATGGTGCCAACGCCCGCTTCTGCCACCAGCTTGACCGAAACCAGCGCCGCCGGGTTGACCTGTTTCAAGTCAAAAATCAGCTGCGACAAGTCTTCGATGGAATAGATGTCGTGGTGCGGAGGCGGCGAAATCAGCGTCACGCCCGGTACGGCATAGCGCAGCTTGGCGATCAGGCCATTGACCTTGCCACCCGGCAGCTGCCCGCCCTCGCCTGGCTTGGCACCCTGTGCAACCTTGATTTGCAGCACATCGGCATTGACCAGGTATTCGGGCGTTACACCAAAGCGGCCCGTGGCGATCTGCTTGATCTTGGAGCTGCGGATGGTGCCGTAACGCGCAGGATCTTCGCCGCCTTCACCGGAGTTGGAACGCGCGCCCAGGCGGTTCATTGCCTCAGCCAGCGCTTCGTGAGCCTCCGGCGACAAGGCACCCAGAGAAATACCGGCCGAATCGAAGCGCTTGAGGATTTCGCTCAGCGGCTCGATTTCGTCGATGCTCAGCGGCTGGTCAAGCGTTTTGACCTGTAGCAGGTCGCGAATCATCGACACCGGACGCTGGTCTACCAGCGAGGTGTATTCCTTGAACTTGCTGTAGTCGCCCTGCTGCACGGCGGCTTGCAGGGTGCTGACCACGTCCGGGTTGTAGGCATGGTATTCGCCACCAAACACGAACTTGAGCAGACCGCCTTGCTGGATCGGCTTGCGCGTGCTCCAGGCTTCGGCTGCCAGCGCTTTCTGTTCGGCTTCAATATCGACGAAACGCGCGCCTTTCAGGCGGCTCGGCACACCGCGGAAACTGGTGTCGCAAACCTCCTCGGACAGACCGATGGCTTCAAACAACTGCGCGCCACGGTAGGACGCAACGGTCGAGATACCCATCTTCGACAGGATCTTGAGCAGGCCCTTGGTGATGCCTTTGCGGTAGTTCTTGAAGACTTCGTACAGATCGCCCAGCACTTCGCCAGTACGGATCAGATCGCCCAGCACTTCATAGGCCAGGAACGGATAGACCGCCGACGCGCCGAAGCCGATCAATACGGCGAAATGATGCGGGTCACGCGCGGTTGCGGTTTCGACCAGGATGTTGCTGTCGCAGCGCAGGCCCTGTTCGGTCAGACGGTGGTGAACCGCGCCGACCGCCAGCGAAGCATGCACCGGCAGTTTGCCCGGTGCGATGTGTCGGTCGCTCAGCACGATCAGGGTACGACCGGCACGCACGGCCTCTTCGGCCTGATCGGCA
Source organism: Pseudomonas sp. Pme6b (assembly GCF_058129925.1). Classification (NCBI taxonomy): domain Bacteria; kingdom Pseudomonadati; phylum Pseudomonadota; class Gammaproteobacteria; order Pseudomonadales; family Pseudomonadaceae; genus Pseudomonas; species Pseudomonas sp. Pme6b. The sequence continues at coordinate 461,961 of NZ_CM176704.1, read as the reverse complement.
ACGCTGCGCACAGCGGCTTCAAGACCCAGGCTTTCATCGTAGTTCAGGTCAATGATGTGGCGTTCGAAGCCCGGACGCTCCAGGTTCATCAGCGAACGCCATTTGGCTGGCGAAATGACCGGCGAACTAAGGATTACGCGTGAGGCGTGCTCTGGCGATTCCTGGAAGATATTGCGCTCGGCACCGAGGCAGATTTCCAGCGACATGACGATGGCTTCACGCAGCGGGTCGATCGGCGGGTTGGTGACCTGCGCGAACTGCTGGCGGAAGTAATCGTAGGGCGAACGCACACGACGCGACAGCACCGCCATCGGCGTGTCGTCACCCATCGAGCCCACAGCTTCCTGTCCCTGTTCACCCAGCGGGCGCAGCACCTGATCGCGTTCTTCGAACGTGACCTGATACATCTTCATGTACTGCTTGAGCTGCTCGCTGTCATAAAAAGCCGAGCCGTGGTCGTTGTCTTCCATGGTGGCCTGAATGCGCAGGGCATTCTTGCGCAGCCATTGCTTGTACGGATGACGCGACTTGAGACGGTTGTCGATGGCGTCGGTGTCGAGGATCTGACCGGTTTCAGTGTCCACGGCAAAGATCTGCCCAGGACCGACGCGGCCCTTGGCGATAACGTCTTCAGGCTTGTAGTCCCACACGCCGATTTCCGACGCCAGGGTGATGTAGCCGTTCTTGGTCGTGACCCAGCGCGCCGGGCGCAGGCCATTGCGGTCGAGCAGGCAGACGGCATGACGACCTTCGGTCATCACGATGCCGGCCGGGCCGTCCCACGGCTCCATGTGCATGGAGTTGTATTCATAGAAGGCGCGTAGATCCGGGTCCATGGTCTCGACGTTCTGCCACGCAGGCGGAATGATCATGCGCACGCCACGGAACAGGTCGATGCCGCCGGTCACCATCAGCTCAAGCATGTTGTCCATGCTCGATGAGTCCGAACCCACGCGGTTGACCAGCGGGCCCAGCTCGTCCAGATCCATCAGATCGTTGGTAAACTTGGTGCGACGCGCCTGTGCCCAGTTGCGGTTGCCGGTGATGGTGTTGATCTCGCCGTTGTGGGCAAGAAAGCGGAACGGCTGCGCCAGCGGCCATTTCGGCAGGGTATTGGTGGAAAAGCGCTGGTGGAACACGCAAATGGCAGTCTGCAGACGCTCGTCGCTCAGGTCCGGGAAGAAGGCCGTGAGATCGGCCGGCATCATCAGGCCTTTATAAATGATGGTCTTGTGCGAAAAGCTGCAGATGTAATGATCGGTATCTGCGGCGTTGGACACTGACGAACGGCGGCGCGCGCTGAACAGCTTGATGGCGAATTCCTGATCGCTCAGGCCTTCACCACCAATGTACACCTGCTCGATTTTCGGCAGGCGCTCCAGTGCCAGACGGCCAAGGACGCTGGTATCGATCGGCACCTGACGCCAGCCGACCAGTTCCAGGCCCTCGGCGAGGATCTCGCGGTTCATGTTTTCGCGTGCGGCGTCCGCCTTGGCGTCGTCCTGATTAAGGAACACCATGCCCACAGCATATTGGCGGGGCAGATCGGCACCGAAGTGCTCTTTGGCCATCGCACGCAAGAAGCCATCGGGCTTCTGAATCAACAGACCGCAACCGTCACCGGTCTTGCCGTCGGCGTTGATGCCGCCACGGTGGGTCATGCAGGTCAGGGCCTGAACGGCCGTCTGCAACAGGTGATGACTGGGCTCGCCCTGCATATGAGCGATCAGGCCGAAGCCGCAGTTATCCTTGAATTCATCTGGTTGGTACAGACCTGCTTTCATAGACACTTTCTCACCAGGCTGCCTCTATGCGAGGCAAATTTCCTTTTAATTCAACCAATTACCTGTCACGCCGAACGTACGCCAGCTTCGGACAGGCAAAACGGAGGTCATTGTACACAGCGACACAAGGGCTAACAAATTTAACGACGACTGGTTGATAATTAATGTCGCAATTATGAAAGTTTTAAAACGGGTCGCTGTGCTAGTCAAAGCATTTCTTCAAGTATCTGACTGACGCGACGGGAGACTGTAAAGCGCTTGTAACGCAGACGCCGCAAGGCGCGCACCAATCAGGTGGCGCGCTTTGCGGGTTAAGTCAGGCTGGCTGGGTGAAGCGGCCCGGATAAGGCCGCTGCGACTTCAGCGACTGGCACCAAGCTCTTGTTGGACGCTGGCGACAGTACGGGGCCAAGGTTTACCAGCCTGAACCTTGGCTGGCAATACTTTGATGGCTGCCAGGGCGGCAGCACGGTCAGGAAAGTTGCCATACGTGATGACGTACAGCGGCTTGCCCTGCAGGGTTTTCTTGAAATAACGGTACTCGCCACCTTGCTCTGCGATGTAGGCCTGAGCGGTCGCTTCGGAGCTGGTGCCCAGAATCTGTACCACATAATGGCCTGGCGCCTGACTGCTGTACCAATTGCTACCGGCAGCCGGTTTGGCGGCTGCTGGCGCAGGTTTTTCCGCAGGCTTGGCAGCCGGGGCCGGAGCTGGCTTGGCTGTGGCGACCTGAGCAGGCGCAGGTGCAGGCGCTGGCTTGGCGGCTGGGGCAGGAATAGACGAGGGTGGCGTCTGGGCGGCAGCCTGACCGGCAGGCACGCCCGCAGGCGGCGCAGTGGTGGTCACGGTCGGCGGCTGGGCAGGAGAACCTGTCGGCACCGCGTCTTCGTCGGAATCACTCGACCCGGCCGCTTCAGCCAGCGGGCCGCGCATCACCGGTTGCGAGTTGCCATTCATCGGCAGCGGCATCGGCTGGGAATTGCCCGCGAACTCGATGGCCGGGCTACCGTTGTTCGATTGCTGAGCAGTTGGCTTGCCCTCGCCCAGCGGCAATTGCGCCTGAGCAGAAGCAGGGGCATTGGCTGGTGTGCCCGTTTTGTCACCGCGACCCGGGATCAGCACTGCTGCTGCCACGGCCACTATGACGACGGCACCCAAGGCCAATACGTGTTTTTTCGGCATGTTGAACCCCACACTTGGACGCTTGACCGCGGAACGACTCGCGATCATCGCCTCGATCATTGAATCGCGGGCTACCTGGTTGATTGCCCCAGGCCAGCCATCGGACTGTTCATGAATATCGGTGATCTGGTCGGCAGTGAACAACGCGATTCCTTGCCCTGCACCCTCCAGACGCTGAGCCAGATACTCTCGGGTTTCCTCTTCCGTATAGGGTTGCAGCTCGATGACGTGAAAGCGTTCGCCTTCGACATCGCCCTGCAGGTCGGCACACATCTGATCGAGACGATCGAGCAGCGATGGCTCTCCGAACAGGAATACATGCGGACGCCCTTCAGGCGTTCCCGCAGCAAGACCCAGCAACGCTTCGAGCGCCGAATCGCCCAGTTGTTCCGCGTCGTCAACCAGCAAGTAGACTTCCTGGCCGGTCAGCCCGAGCTGCACGACCTGCGACAGGATCGCCTGCATTTCAGCCTGGGCAACGCTCAGCGCCTGGGCAACCTGCTGCAGCACACCTGCCGCATCGCCAGCGCCGCGTGCAGAAACCACAACGCTTTGCACAGACTGCTTGTTGGTGCTTGCTACCAGCGCCTGACGCAGCAGGGTCTTGCCGCTGCCCTGCGGCCCGGTCACTGCCAGCAACAACTGGCTGTAACGCGCCAGATGATGAAGCTGACCCAGTACAGGCTTGCGCTGGGCAGGAAAGAATTTGAAGCCAGGTACCCGCGCTGCAAAGGGGTCATGACTCAACTGATAATGGCCGAGGAAGGCCTCGTCGGCATGCAAACTAGTCATGGGTTTTCCGTTAACCTCTAAGCTGATCCACCAGGGCGCGATAGTCCGCAACCAGAGTGGCCTGTAATACTTCTTTTGGATAATCGTCCGTGATAACCGCTTCACCCATCTGGCGCAACAGCACCAGACGCAAGCGACCGTCGATGACTTTCTTGTCGATCGCCATGTGTTCGAGGAAATTGTCTTCCGTCATGTCCTGTGGTGGCACCACCGGCAGCCCGGCGCGCTGAAACAGGCGAATACCGCGATCCCGATCCTGCGTGCTGATCCAGCCCAGACGCGAGGACATTTCCAGCGCCATGACCGTACCGGCAGCTACCGCCTCGCCATGCAGCCAGACACCATAGCCCATATGCGTCTCGATGGCGTGACCGAATGTGTGACCCAGGTTCAATGTGGCGCGAACACCGGACTCACGCTCGTCGGCGCCGACCACCAGCGCCTTGGCCGCACAGGAGCGTTCGATGGCCACGGTCAGCGCCGCCTGATCCAGCCCGCGCAGCGCGTCGACGTGCTCTTCAAGCCAGGTCAGAAACGGCTCGTCGCAGATCAGGCCGTACTTGATGACCTCTGCCAGCCCGGCGGACAGTTCACGCTCGGGCAGGGTGTTGAGCGAGGTGGTATCGATCAGCACGACGCTCGGCTGATAGAAGGCCCCCACCATGTTCTTGCCCAACGGATGATTGATGCCGGTCTTGCCGCCCACCGAGGAGTCCACTTGGGACAGCAACGTGGTGGGGATCTGGATGAAATTCACGCCGCGCTGATAACAGGCGGCAGCAAACCCGGCCATGTCGCCAATCACACCGCCACCCAGGGCGATGACCGTGGTGCGGCGGCCATGACGAGCGGTCAGCAGGCCATCGAAAATGGTCTGCAGGGTTTCCCAGTTCTTGAACGCCTCGCCATCGGGCAGAACAATCGGAAGAACGTTGTAACCGGCCAGGGTCTGCGTCAGACGCTCCAGATACAGAGGTGCCACTGTCGTGTTGGAAACGATAGCCACCTGACGCCCGACGATATGCGGGGTCAGGAGCTCTGGCTGATCCAGAAGGCCTTCGCCAATATGGATCGGGTAGCTACGCTCACCAAGCTCGACCTTAAGTGTCTGCATGTGTCCCCACATTGATTACCGGTTGGACGGTTTGTGCTTCAGCAGGTCATGACGCAAGGCCATGCACCGTCGCTGTTTTGCTGGTCGACGAGAATAGCGCATTTTCGCCTGCGCTTTAACGGGGAGGAAGCTCTGCAAGGCGCGCCAATATCTCGAGAACCACCATTCGGGGTGGCCGCTCATCGGTTTCAATCACCACGTCGGCGATTTCCCGATAAAGCGGGTCGCGGATAGCCAGCAATTCACTGAGCACCCGGGCCGGATCAGCGGTACGCAACAAAGGACGATTTCGGTCACGCGCGGTGCGCCCGACCTGCTGTTCTATGGAAGCATGCAGATACACCACGCGCCCACCGGCACGCAACGCCTGACGGTTTTCACCGCGCATGACCGCACCGCCACCGGTGGCCAGAACCAGGCCATCGGCTTCGCACAGCTCGGCAATCATGGCCTGCTCGCGCTCACGGAAACCCGGCTCGCCTTCCTTGTCGAAGATCCACGGGATATTGGCGCCCGTGCGCAACTCGATTTCCTTGTCGGAATCCTTGAACGGCAGTCGCAACTCTTTGGCAAGCAAACGGCCGATGGTGCTTTTGCCAGCACCCATCGGCCCCACAAGTATTAAATTTCGCACAAAATCAACGACTCACAGAAATCGCCTGGTTGTTCATGATACGCGGAGTCAAAAATACCAACAGCTCGGATTTGGACTCGGATACCACATCGCGCCTGAAAAGCCGGCCAAGATACGGTACATCGCCAAGAAATGGCACTTTATCGACAACTTTACTTTGCGTATTTGAGAACACACCACCAATGACGATGGTTTCGCCATCGGAAATCAGCACTTTGGCGTTGACCTCGTTTTTCTTGATCGGTGGTACACCAAGCAACGCATTCAGGTAGTCCGGCTCATCCTTGGTGACCTTGACCTCCATGATGATGCGGTTATCCGGCGTGATCTGTGGCGTTACCTCAAGCGACAGCGAGGCCTCCTTGAAGCTCACAGTGGTTGCACCGCTGGAGCTGGATTCCTGATACGGAATCTCGGTGCCCTTGAGGATCTTGGCGGTTTCCTTGTCGGAAGTGACTACCTTGGGCTGGGAGACGATTTCACCGTTACCGGTCTTCTCCATCGCGCTCAGCTCAAGGTCCAGCAACGTATTGTTGGTGACGAAGCCCAGGCCAATGCCGGAGGTTGCGCCAGATGCGCCCATATCGACAAACGGCACGTTGGAGGTCACGTTGCTGCCAGTGTTACTTGCCTCATCGCCATTATTATCAAGGCCATAGGTTGTCCATTTTCCATTGCCGCTGGTGTTGGTCGAGCCGCCCCAGCGCACACCCAGTTGCTTGTTGTAATCGACGTTGGCCTCGACGATGCGCGCCTCGATCATCACCTGACGCACCGGAATGTCCAGTTGCGAGACGATGCGACGCAGTTCGTCGAGCCGGTCCTGGGTTTGATAGGCAATGATGTTGTTGGTCCGGTCGTCCACAGTGATCGAGCCACGCTCGTCGGTCTTGGACTCGGCGCTGGTCACCGACTGGAACAGCTTGGCGATATCGGCAGCCTTGGCGTAATTGACCTGCAACAATTCACGACGCAGGGGCGCCAGCTCGGCGATCTGCTTGAGCGATTCAAGCTCCTGACGCTCGCGGGCAGCAATTTCATCGGCGGGCGCGACCAGCAGAACGCTGCCGACCTTGCGCTTGTCCAGGCCCTTGGTTTTCAGCACCAGGTCCAGCGCCTGATCCCATGGCACGTTCTGCAGACGCAGGGTAATACCGCCCTGAACCGTGTCGCTGGCTACCAGATTGAGGTTGGTGAAGTCGGCAATCAGTTGCAGCACCGAGCGTACGTCGATGTCCTGGAAGTTCAGCGACAGCTTTTCACCGGTGTACACCGGTTTGTCAGCGGCGCGGCGGTCCAGATCCTCATTGGTCAACGGCCGTACACTGATGGTCAGCTTGTTTTCGGTCTGGAACGCCGAGTAGTCGAAGGCACCCGACGGTTCGATCAGGATACTGGCCTTGTCGCCCGTAGCCGACGCACTGACAAACTGCACCGGCGTGGCGAAGTCCTTGACGTCCAGCCGCACGCGCAGCGGTTCGGGCAGTTGGGTCTTGGCGAAGTCGACGCGAATCTTGCCGCCCTGCTCCTGAATATCCGGGGCAATGCCGGGGTTGCTCAAATCTATGATCACATTGCCTTCACCCAGCTCGCCGCGCTGGAAATCGACATTCCTGATGGCCTTGACGCCCGCGGGGATAAACGGTCTGGCAGATGCCGGAGTGGGTGGCGGCACCGCTACCCGTTGCGCGCCCATCGCGGTGGTTGGCTGGGAAGCCTGCGCAGCGGCTGCGCCCTGACCGATAACCACGTAAAGGTTGTTGCCGTCGACGCGGGAGCTGTAGGGCGAAAGCGTGGTCAGGTTGATGATTACCCGCGTGCGGTCCTGAGCCTGTACAACGACCACGCTGCGTGCGTTACCGTTACCGAGTTCTCGGCTTTTGGTCGCCAACTGACTGGTCACGCCCGGCAGGTCCAGCGCAATACGCGCAGGTTGCGCCGTGGTGTAACCGCGCGGCGCAGGCACCGGCGAGTCGAATGCCAGCTTGAGCTCGATGCGATCACCCGGCAGGGCGGCGACATCCAGAGTCTTTAGGTTGGCAGCCTGGAGAACCGGCGAAAGCATCGCGATGCATAACGACACGCCGATAATCGAGAAAATCCGGGTCATGATCAATTTCCGTTGAGCGCTACTGTGCATACTTGGTCTTGCCCACTTCATGAGCGTTCTTTGAGGGCGATAGTGCGCGGCCTTTCCAGCCAGGCCCCCTCTCCATCAGGAACAATTTCAATGACATCTACCTGCGCATCACCGATTGACACTACCCGGCCGTTGTTACGGCCCAGGTAATCTCCCACCTTGACGCGATGAACGCCTCCCGCACCGCGCAGCAGGGCAAATGTCCCTGACTCGTTGCCAATCGTGCCGACCATCTCGAACGACTCGATATTGAACCCTTCCAGGAACTGCCTGACCCGGTGCTCGTCCGGTGCTACCAGCCGCGAGCCCTTCTGGCGGTTGAGCAGGTCGATCTTGACCGGAGGCTGAAAAGGACTGCGCAGCGTAGAGGCGTTGTAGGTGAACGCTTCATACGGACGAAACTTCGGCAGGGCCTCGATAGTGCCGCTCGGGCGCGCTCTGGCCTGATCCATGAACGCCGACAGGTCGGCAAAATCATTGTCATTACCGCAACCGGCCAACCCTGTCATAACCACACTGACGCACAGCAATCGCGCCGCCCTCATTTCTTCAGCCCTTCATCGTTGTAGCGGTAGGTCTTGGCCAGAATGCTCATGCGCAACTTGGTCGGCACCTTCGGGTCGACCGGTTTGATCTCGAAATCATGCAGCGTGACGATGCGCGGCAGGCTGGCGACACCGCTGACGAAGGTCGCCAAGTCGTGATAACCACCGACTACCGTGATCTGTATCGGCAGCTCGATGTAGAACTGCTGGACCGCCTCGGGCAGCAGCTTGATTTCCTCGAACTCAAGCCCGCTTCCCAGCCCGGTCCGGGTTATATCCTCAAGCAAGCCAGGCACTTCGGTGTCGCTGGGCAATTGCCGCAGCAGAGCACCGAAGGTGTTTTCCATTTCTTCCATCTGCTTCTTGTAAGGCTCAAGGTTGGCAGCCTGGAAGGCCTTGTTGGAAAACTGCTCCTTGAGCGTCACTTCACTGTTCTGTGCGCTTTCCAGCTGGGTTTCCAGGTCCTGGATAAAGAAGAAGTAGCCCAGTGCGAAAATCAGTACCGCGACCAGCACGCCGGCAATGGCCTTGACCGCTGCGGGCCAGGAACCCAGGTTGTTCAGGTCCAGCTCGCTCAGGTCAACCTTGCGAAGCCCTTCCAGCCATTCAGACATATTCATGGCTTGGCTCCTGTAGCGGGCGTGGTTGCGGCAGGTGCAGCCGCGGCAACCGGCGGCTGGGTCTGACGCACTGTCAACTGAAAGACGTTGGCCTGATCCACAGCCCCTGCAGTCGTGGCCTTCACTTCAGTCAGGCTCGGCGCTTCCAGCCAGTCAGAGGCTTCAAGGTTGCGCATCAGGTCGGAAACCCGGTTATTCGATTCGGCAACGCCACTGATGGCAATCAGCTTGTCGGTCATTTTGACCTGCGAGAAATAAACGCCATCCGGAAGAGTGCGCGCCAGTTGATCGAATACACGCCCCGTGATCGGGCGGTTGCCTTGCAGGTCCTGAATGATCTTCATGCGCTCAAGTAACTGTTTGCGACGCGCCTTCAGGTCGCTGATCTCCTTGATGCGTATATCGAGCTGAGCGATCTGCGTCTGCACAAACGCGTTGCGCGCCATCTGATGCTCAATGGCGTTGCTGACGTAACGATCAATCAGAAACAGAATACCGACTGACACCACCAACACGCCGACCAGTGCGGTCAGGAAGCGTTTTTTTCGTTCTTCGCGAAGCTCTTCGCGCCACGGTAATAAGTTGATCCGCGCCATCAGTCGAAGCTCCTCAACGCCAGACCGCACGCGATCATCAACGCGGGAGCGTCACTGGCCAGCGCCCCGGCATTGACCTTGGAGCTCAGGGCCATGTCGGCAAACGGGTTGGCGACCATCGTCGGGGTGCCAATGCGTCGTTGAATCAAATGCTCCAGCCCTGAAATCGAAGCCGTGCCGCCTGCCAGCATGATGTGATCCACGGAGTTGTATTGACCGGCCGCAAAGAAGAACTGCAAAGAACGAGAGACCTGCTGCACCAACGCATCCTTGAAGGGGTCCAGCACCTCGCTGACATAGTCGTCGGGCAACCCGCCCTGCTTCTTGGCAAGCCCGGCCTCCTCCATGGAAAGCCCATAGCGGCGCTGGATTTCGTCAGTCAGCTGGCGGCCACCAAACAGTTGCTCGCGGGTATAGATGATCCGGCCATGATGCAGCACGCTGAGGGTGGTCATGGTGGCACCGATATCGACCACCGCCACGGTAAGCTCGTCATGACCGTTACCCAGTTGCGCAGCCAGCAGGCCGAACGAGCGCTCCAGGGCATAGGCCTCGACGTCCACCACGCGCGCGGTCAGCCCGGCCAGAGCCAGCGCCGCCTCACGCACTTCGACATTCTCTTTGCGGCAGGCAGCCAGCAATACTTCGACGCGTTCGGGATTGCGCACCGAGTAGCCCTGCACTTCGAAATCGATGGCGACTTCTTCCAGCGGATAAGGGATGTACTGATCAGCCTCAAGCTTGAGCTGGTTTTCCATGTCGTCGTCGGAAAGACCGGCGTCCATTTCAATCGTCTTGGTGATCACGGCGGAACCGGCTACGGCGACCGCCACGATCTTGACGCTGGTCTTGGCCTTGGCGAGCACGCGAGACAGCGCCTGACCAACCCCTTCGAGCTCGGCAATATTCTTTTCGACGACAGCGTTGGCCGGCAACGGCTCGACTGCGTAAGACTCGACCTTGTAACGAGTGCCGGAACGACTCAATTCCAGGAGTTTTACCGAGGTGGAGCTAATATCGATCCCTAGAAGGGTGTTGGCCTTCTTACTGAAGAGTTCGAACACAACCTGATTCCTATGAGTTTCCGCCACTTACGGAGTTATTTCGGGCCAACGTCACTGTCGACAGCCTTGACAGTAGCGCAAATCACGCTCGTAGACGAAAAATGCTTATAATGCCCAGCGATTTTTTCATTTAAGAAAGCCTCAAGGCGTGTTCATTTGTAAATGCCTGCGCTTAACCCATTATTTTTTCTGGAAATCCAAAAGCCTTGATACGCCTGCTGAAGTTTTTCTGGTGGTCCCTCGTCGCGGTATTCTGCTCGCTGTTGCTTGGCCTGAGTGGCGCGTTTCTCTACCTGAGCCCGACCCTGCCATCGGTTGAAGCGCTGCGAAGCATTCAACTGCAAATCCCCCTGCGCGTATTCAGCAGCGACGGCAAGCTGATTGCCGAGTTTGGCGAAATGCGCCGCACGCCGATTCGCTTCGCGGAAATTCCGCCCAACTTCATCAACGCCCTGCTATCGGCCGAAGACGACAACTTCGCCAACCACTATGGCGTCGACCCGAGCAGCCTGATGCGCGCTGCCACACAACTGGTAAAAAGCGGCCATATTCAGTCAGGCGGCAGTACCATCACCATGCAGGTCGCGAAAAACTTCTTCCTGACCAGCGAAAGAAGCTTTTCACGCAAAACCACCGAGATTCTGTTGGCCTTGCAAATCGAGCGCCAACTTACCAAAGACGAGATTCTCGAGCTGTACGTCAACAAGATTTATCTGGGTAACCGCGCCTACGGAATCGAAGCCGCGGCGCAAGTCTACTATGGCAAATCGATTCGCGATGTAAGCCTTGCGCAAATGGCCATGATTGCCGGTCTGCCCAAGGCGCCGTCACGCTTCAACCCGCTGGCCAACCCGACCCGCGCCAAGGAACGCCGCGACTGGATCCTCGGCCGCATGTATCGCCTGGGCAAGATTGACCAGACTGCTTACCAGACAGCCTTGAACGAACCACTCAACGCCAGTTATCACGTGCCAACCCCGGAAGTGAACGCGCCGTACATTGCTGAAATGGCACGCGCCGAAATGGTCGGCCGTTACGGCAGCGAGGCCTATACAGAGGGCTTCCGCGTCACTACCACGGTGCCGAGCGACCTTCAGGAGCACGCCAACAAGTCCATCCAGCAGGGCCTGATCGATTACGACCAGCGCCACGGCTATCGCGGCCCGGAAAGCCGCTTCCCGGGCATGACCCGCGCCAACTGGGTACAGGAACTGACCAAACAACGCATGATCAACGGCCTCGAGCCCGGCATCGTGACCCAGGTCGACAAGACCGGCTTGCGCGTGCTGACCCGCAACGGCGAGAAGGAAGAAACCGTCGACTGGGCCACCATGAAGTGGGCGCGGCCTTACCTGAATACCAACAGTCTGGGGGCAAATCCGAAGCAGCCAGGCGATGTTGCCAAGGTGGGCGACCTTGTTCGCCTGTTGCGCCAGGGCGACGGCTCGCTGAAATTCAGTCAAATTCCCGTCGCGCAGAGCGCCCTGGTCTCGCTTGACCCGCAAAACGGCGCCATTCGTGCGCTGGTCGGCGGCTTCGCTTTCGAGCAGAGCAACTACAACCGCGCCATGCAGGCCAAGCGTCAGCCGGGCTCAAGCTTCAAACCGTTCATCTACAGCGCTGCACTGGATAACGGTTACACCGCCTCCAGTCTGGTGAACGACGCACCTATCGTGTTTGTCGACGAGTATCTGGACAAGGTATGGCGTCCGAAAAATGACACCAACACCTTCCTTGGCCCGATCCGCCTGCGCGAGGCGCTGTACAAGTCTCGCAACCTGGTATCGATCCGCCTGCTCCAGGCCCTCGGTATCGACAGCACCATCGACTACATCACCCGCTTTGGCTTCTCCAAGCAAGACTTGCCGCGCAACCTGTCGCTGGCACTGGGCACGGCTACATTGACCCCGATGGAAATCGCCACTGGCTGGGCCACCTTTGCCAATGGCGGTTACAAGGTCAGTCCTTATCTGATCCAGACCATCGAGAACCGTGACGGGCAGACCCTGTTTGTGGCCAATCCGCCAAGCGTTCCGGCCAACGACGTCAATACTGCGCCCAACACGTCGACCTTTGCCGTGCATGACAGCCCGAGCGTGATCGCAGGCCCACCAGGGACACCGGCCCAGCCGCAAGCGCCCGCCGTTGCAGAGCGCGTTGTGGATGGCCGCACGACCTACATTCTGAACAGCATGCTGCAGGACGTAATCAAGCGCGGCACCGGGCGGCGCGCTCTGTCGATGAACCGGCCGGATATCGCCGGCAAGACCGGTACGACCAACGATTCCAAGGATGCGTGGTTCTCCGGTTACAACGCGGACTATGTGACAACTGTCTGGAGCGGCTTCGATCAGCCTGAAAGCCTTGGTCGTCATGAATTTGGCGGTACGGTCTCCCTGCCGATCTGGATGGACTACATGAGCGCTGCACTCAAGGACAAGCCACCGCATCAGCAGGCAGAACCGCCGGGCATCCTCAGCCTGCGTGTAGACCCGTTGAGCGGGCGCGCTGCCACACCTAGCACGCCGAACGCGTTCTTCGAACTGTTCAAAAGCGAAGACACACCGCCAAGCGTCAACGAACTGGGCGGCAGCAGCGCACCGGGCAGCCCGTTGCCAGCGGATGAGTCAGCACCGATCGATTTGTTCTGATAGCACTGCGCAGGTAGGTGACGCAGAGCGTCACCCAAGGCATTCCCACGCTGGAGCGTGAGGAACGATGATCCCCACTATCGTGCGACGCTCCGCGTCGCATGCCGTTCTGGACGCTCCGCGTCCTCTTTTGATTCAGCGGCGCTGCGCAGATTTGTGATGCAGAGCGTCACCCAGGGCATTCACACGCCGGCGCGTGAGGAACGATAATCTCAATTCCAGGCATAAAAAAACCCCTGCATCGCTGCAGGGGTTTTTTATTGCATCAAGGATCAGCCCTTGAACACATCGTCCACGCTGGTCAGCGGGTAGTGCTTCGGATACGGCAGGGTGGCAACACCGCTCTCGATGGCTGCCTTGGCAACTGCATCGGCGATCAAGCCGAGCAGGCGGGTGTCCATTGGTTTCGGGATGATGTACTCACGACCGAATTCCAGTTTGATGCCGCCGTAGGCATCGCTGACTTCCTGAGGAACAGGCAGTTTGGCCAGTTCGCGCAGGGCGTTGGCTGCAGCGATCTTCATTTCTTCGTTGATACGCTTGGCGCGAACGTCCAGAGCACCGCGGAAGATGAACGGGAAGCCCAGAACGTTGTTGACCTGGTTCGGGTAATCCGAACGGCCGGTCGCCATGATCACATCGCTACGGGTGGCGTGAGCCAGCTCCGGGGAGATCTCCGGGTCCGGGTTCGAGCAGGCGAACACGATCGGGTCCTTGGCCATCAGCTTGAGGTTTTCAGCGCTCAACAGATTAGGACCTGACAGGCCCACGAATACGTCAGCGCCATCCAGCGCATCGGTCAGCGAGCGTTTCTCGGTCGCGTGAGCGAACACAGCCTTGTACTGGTTCAGGTCGGTACGGCCAGAGTGAATGACGCCGGTACGGTCGACCATGAAGATGTTTTCGATCTTCGCGCCCATGCTCACCAGCAGCTTCATGCAGGAGATGGCTGCAGCGCCAGCGCCCAGGCAGACGATCTTCGCGGAATCGAGGGTTTTACCGACAATTTCCAGTGCGTTGATCATGCCGGCAGCAGTCACGATAGCGGTGCCGTGCTGGTCATCGTGGAAAACCGGGATGTCGCACTGTTCGATCAGTGCCTTCTCGATTTCAAAGCATTCAGGTGCCTTGATGTCTTCCAGATTGATACCACCGAAGGTGATGGAGATACGCTTTACGGTGTCGATGAACGCCTGCGGGCTTTCGGAATCGACTTCGATATCGAAAACGTCGATACCGGCGAAACGCTTGAACAGAACCCCTTTACCTTCCATGACCGGCTTGGAGGCCAATGGGCCCAGATCGCCGAGGCCGAGAATAGCGGTGCCATCGGAAATAACTGCTACCAGGTTGCCTTTGCCGGTGTACTTGTAAGCCAGCTCGGGGTCACGGGCAATTTCACGCACGGGTTCAGCAACGCCAGGGCTGTAGGCCAGAGCCAGGTCACGAGCGGTTGCAGTCGGCTTGGTGAGTTCGACGCTCAGCTTCCCCGGACGAGGATTGGCATGGTATTCGAGCGCGGCAGTTTTCAAATCTGACATGTATTGGATTCCGCTTTTTTACTGTGGGACAGACGGACCGCCGAGGATACGCAAGATGCATAGTCCTAACAAGACTGACCAGTCACTGCTGTCAATAGGCACAGGATTAGACTTTACGCTTAGATGCCTGAAACGTGAACAACCGGCCACCCATCACCAGACAACTGGCCAAAAGGCAGTATCTATCGACCTGACGGGCTCAGCATCGCGGGGTGGGTCAGTGGCAGCAGCCAGCGTGCCTGCCCTGATTTCAGAGCACCGCGCCGGGACCGATCGACCACCCAGCCGCGCGCCTCGACCTGCCGGCCCTTGAGGCGCTCCAGCATTGCCGTGTCGAATGAGTTCACGTTAGCCGGGGCAACACGCAGGACCAGCGAGCCTTGCAACTCGATCCAGATACCGCCGCGATTGCGCTGCACGCTCTTGACCTGACCGGACACAATCGCAAAGCCGCTTTTGCTCAGCCTGGTCGAGGGCTGAACCGGCGAGTCGCGCCACACACCCAATTGCGCCTGCCGCGCCGCACCTTCGGCAACTTGCTGGCAATCGACCAGCGCAACGTTAGGCGCAACGGCCACCAGATACCCCAGCCCTTCGCTGAGCAACTGCGCCTCAAGGTTTGCCCCCTTGCGATCGTAAACGTTGGCCAGAGTACGACCGTAATGGTCCTTGCCCTGCTGGCCGACACGCAAACCGACCTGACCGCCGCTTTCATCCACCAGTGCCTGCAAACGTCTTTTCGCAGCCTCGGCAAACGGCTCGGCAGACTGGCCTTTCTTGCCGGTTTCAGGCGTGTTGAGCCCAATCATCCGCACGCTGCGGCCATCGCTCAGACGCAGCGTGTCGCCATCAACCACGCGCTGCACCTGTGCAACCGGCAACGAAGCAGGTGCCGGGCAGAAGGCCTGCGCGCCGGACACCCAAATCGCGGGCACAAAAAAGACGCCCACAAGGAGCGCCTTTTCAAGCAGCCTGGAGATGCCCATGGGGCAGCCAGTCTTACTTCGCTTTGGTAGCGCCGAACGCACCGAAACGGGATTTGAACTTGTCGACACGGCCGCCAACGTCAAGCGTCTTCTGCTTGCCGGTGTAGAACGGGTGGCACTCGTTGCACACGTCCAGGCTCAGCGGAGCGGCCAGGGTGGAACGGGTCTTGATGACATTGCCGCAGCTGCAGGTAGCGTCAATGGCTTCGTAAACTGGATGGATATCAGCTTTCATCGGTACTTCCTCGGTCTAACGCGCCGCCATCCAACACTATTGTTGAATACCGCACGGAAATAGGCTGCGGATAGTACCAGACAATTGCAACGACGCAAGCGAACCTTCACACCGGTCGTCTGCTAAGATCGCGCCTCCGTCATCACTCATCATCACAGGGAAACACCGCGTGCCCGACGCCATCCTGCGCCTTGCCCTGCCCTCGCCGCTTCGCCGCCTGTTCGACTACCGCGCTCCTGCGGGCGTGTCGCGTAGCGCCTTGCAGCCTGGCATGCGTCTGCGGGTGCCATTCGGGCGACGGGAAATGATCGGCATTCTGGTGGAAGTGGTCGATCACAGCGAAGTGCCTGCCGACAAGCTCAAACCGGCCATCGCCCTGCTCGACAGCGAAGCGCCATTGCCGCCCGCGCTGTTCAAGCTGTGCCTGTGGACCTCGCAGTATTATCAGCACAGCCTGGGCGACACGCTGAGCTGGGCCTTGCCGGTGTTGCTGCGTCAGGGCGAACTGGCCGAAAGTCGCCAGGAACGCTTCTGGCACGTTGCACCGGGCGCCAGCGTCGGCGACCCGCGCATCGCGCGAGCGCCCAAGCAACGCGAAGCGCTGACCACCCTCGCCCAGCACCCGCATGGCGTGGCGCATCAGTTGCTGAGCAAGCTGATGCTTAATAAAGACAGCCTCAACCTGCTGCTGGCCAAGGAGCTGGTGTATGTCGAGGTTCGCAGCCACGCACCCAGCGCACGCCATGAACACTGGCTGGCCCAGCCTGAATTGCCGCTCAACACCGAGCAACGCGCTGCCTACGAAGCCATCCGTGCCGGGTTCGACAGCTTTCATGCGTTTTTGCTGGCTGGCGTCACTGGCAGTGGCAAGACTGAAGTCTATCTGCAACTGATCCGCGAAACGCTTGAGGCCGGCAAACAGGCGCTGGTGCTGATTCCGGAAATCAACCTGGGGCCACAAACCCTGACGCGTTTCGAACAGCGCTTCAATGCCCGCATCGCGCTGCTGCATTCGGCAGTCAACGACCGCGAACGACTGGATGCCTGGCTGGCGGCTCGCGATGGCGAAGCCGACATTATTATCGGCACGCGCTCGGCACTGTTCACGCCGATGAAGAACCCCGGCCTGATCATCATCGACGAAGAACACGACGGCTCCTATAAACAGCAGGAAGGTCTGCGCTATCACGCCCGTGATCTGGCCCTGGTGCGGGCGCGTCAGGAAAACATTCCGATTGTCCTGGGCTCGGCCACCCCGTCCCTGGAAAGCCTGCACAACGCCTACACCGGCCGCTACGGCCTGTTACGCCTGAACCAGCGTGCAGGCGGTGCGCAACAGCCGCGTTTCATGCGCCTGGACGTCAAAAGCAGGCCACTGGACAGCGGCATTTCCGGGCCGATGCAGCAGGCTATCGGCCAGACGCTTGCGGCAGGTCAGCAGGTGCTGGTCTTCCTCAACCGTCGCGGCTTCGCACCCACCTTGTTGTGCCACGACTGCGGCTGGATGTCTGGCTGCCAGCGCTGTGATGCGCGCATGACCGTGCACCAGCGCTCGGGCGAGCTACGCTGCCATCACTGCGGGTATGTCGAACGTGTACCGCGCCAGTGCCCGTCCTGCGGCAAGGTGGATTTGCGCCCGGTAGGCGCGGGCACCGAACGTGCCGAAGAGCGCCTGGCGATCCTGTTTCCGGACTTTCCCGTGCTGCGCGTGGATCGCGACAGCACCTCGCGCAAGGACGCCATGAATCAGTTATTCGCGACCATCCAGCGCGGCCAGCCCTGCATTCTGGTGGGTACGCAAATGCTCGCCAAAGGGCATCACTTCCCACGGGTAACGCTGGTGTCGATCCTGGATGCCGACGGCGGGCTGTTTTCCGGTGACTTCCGGGCCAGCGAGCGCATGGCGCAGTTGATCGTGCAGGTTGCAGGTCGTGCCGGCCGCGCGGAAGAGCCGGGCAAGGTGATCATCCAGACCCACCTGGCCGACCATCCACTGCTGATCCAGCTGACCGAGCAGGGTTATTTCGCCTTTGCCGAACAGGCCTTGAGCGAGCGCCGTTCGGCGGGTCTGCCACCGTTTTCACACCTCGCACTGCTGCGCGCCGAAGCGCACAAGCCGGGACAGGCCGAGGCCTTTCTCGATCAAGCCTGCAGTGACGCCGAGCAACTGGTTGCGCAAATGGGCCTGGGCGGCATCGAGCTGCTGGGCCCGGTTCCGGCACCGATGGAACGCCGCGCCGGGCGTTATCGTGCGCAACTGCTGGTGCAGTCCAGCGCACGCGCGCCACTGCACAAATTGCTTGCCACTTGGTTGCTCGCGCTGGAGCAAATGCCCAGCGGACGACAGGTCAGATGGTCGCTGGATGTGGACCCGGTGGATCTTTATTAAGCCACGCCGTTGGCAAGCAGGCTTGAGCAACGGATAATGCAGAGTTTTTCCACCCGCGCATCAAAGCGCCACCGCGCTTGCGGTCGAAGAGAGCACAATGAAAGACACCATTCGCCAGCTGGTTCAACAAGCCCTGACCCGTCTCGTCACCGAGGGCGTCTTGCCAGAAGGGCTGACGCCGGCGATTCAGGTGGAAAACGCCCGCGACAAGACGCACGGCGACTTCGCCAGCAATATCGCGATGATGCTCGCCAAGCCTGCCGGGATGAAGCCGCGGGACCTGGCTGAAAAGCTGATCGCCGCCCTGCCTGCCGACGAGCAGGTCAGCAAGGTCGAAATTGCCGGCCCGGGCTTTCTGAACTTCTTCCAGAACACTGCGGCGCTGGCCGCACGCCTCGACGCTGCACTGGCCGACGCGCACCTGTCAGTCCGCAAGGCGGGCGCTGTACAGCGCGTGGTCGTCGATCTGTCGGCACCGAATCTGGCCAAGGAAATGCACGTTGGCCATTTGCGCTCGACCATTATTGGCGACGGCGTGGCGAACGTTCTGACGTTTTTAGGCGACACAGTCATTCGCCAGAACCATGTGGGCGACTGGGGCACCCAGTTCGGCATGCTGCTGGCCTATCTACAGGAAAAACCGGCGACCAGCGACGAGCTGTCCGACCTGGAAAACTTCTACCGCGCCGCCAAGCAGCGCTTTGACGAATCCGAAGAGTTCGCCGAGCGGGCGCGAGGCCTGGTGGTCAAGTTGCAGGCAGGCGATGCCGAGTGTCTGGCCCTGTGGACACGCTTCAAGGACATCTCGCTGTCGCACTGCCAGGAAACCTACGAGCGCCTCAACGTCAAGCTGACCCCGGCAGATGTGATGGGCGAAAGTGCCTACAACGATGACCTGGCCAACGTGGTCAACGATCTGAAAGCCACTGGCCTGCTGGTCGAGAGCAACGGCGCGCAATGTGTGTTCCTCGAAGAATTCCGTACCGCCGATGACACGCCTCTGCCGGTGATCGTGCAGAAGGCCGGTGGCGGCTACCTGTACGCCACCACCGATCTGGCCGCCATCCGCTACCGCAGCAAAGTGCTCAAGGCTGACCGCGTGCTGTATTTCGTCGACCAGCGTCAGGCCCTGCACTTCCAGCAGGTGTTCGAAGTCGCTCGCCGCGCCGGTTTCGTCCACGACGGCATGCAGCTGGAACACATGGGTTTTGGCACCATGAACGGCGCCGATGGCCGCCCGTTCAAGACCCGCGACGGCGGCACGGTCAAACTCATCGACCTGCTCGATGAAGCCGAAGAACGTGCATACACGCTGGTGAAGGAAAAGAATCCGGAAGTCGCTGAAGCAGAATTGCGCAGCATTGCCAAGGCCGTGGGCATCAGTGCGGTGAAATACGCCGACCTGTCCAAGCACCGCGCCAGCGATTACAGCTTCAACTTCGATCAGATGCTCAGTTTCGAGGGCAACACCGCGCCCTACCTGCTGTACGCCTACACCCGTGTGGCGGGCGTGTTCCGCAAGCTGGGCAGCGCGTTTGACGCCAGCAAGGGCCAGATTGTCCTCGCAGCGCCGCAGGAACAGGAACTGGCCGCACGTCTGGCGCAATTCACCGAAACACTGAACAACGTCGCAGAAAAAGGCACACCGCACGTACTTTGTGCTTACCTGTATGACCTTGCGGGTCTGTTTTCGAGCTTTTACGAAAACTGCCCGATCCTTGGTGCGGAAAATCCCGATCAGCAGCAAAGCCGTCTGCGTCTGGCTGCCCTGACCGGCCGCACCCTCAAGCAAGGCCTGGACCTGTTGGGTCTGGAAACTCTGGAGCGTATGTAAGTTGGCAGTTGCGAAGAAGAAACCGGCACCCAAGCGGGGCGCCAGCCGTTATCAGGCACCCGCGAAGAAGCCGATTCCAGGATGGTTGTGGCTGGCGATTGGCTTGACCGTGGGCGCGTTCGTGGTCTTTCTGATGAAGCTTGAACCGGGCGGCGAAGACGTCAAGCGGGTCAAGGCGGACGCCAAGGCCGCGAAGATCGCCGAGGCGAATAAAACACCACCGAGCCCGACGGCTCCGGTCAAGCCGAAGTACGACTTCTACACATTGCTGCCGGAATCGGAAGTGATCGTGCCGAACGAAGCCGTGCCGGAGAAGACCCCGCCGCCTGTGGCACCCACAGCACCGGTCTCGCCGGAGCAGGCAGCCAAGATCGACACGGCACGTGCCCAGGCAGCCCTCAGCGGCTTGACGCCTCCGCCAGCGCCACCGGTTGCCACGACCAAGCCGGCAGCAGTCACGACGTTCTTCCTGCAGGCGGGCTCGTTCCGCAAACAGGCTGACGCCGAGAAAGTCCGCGCGCAGATCATCCTGCTGGGCCAGACGTCTACCGTCGAGTCAGGCACTGTGAAAGATGAAACCTGGTACCGCGTACTGGTCGGCCCGTTCAGCAACCGCGAACAACTGACCACCGCCCAGAAACAACTGGCAAGCGGTGGATTTAGTAACCTGTTGTTGCAACAGCGTCAGAGCCGTTAGTCAAAGCCCCTCTGTTTCCGTGCTCATCGCGATGTTTCGATGAGTACAAAGAACGGAGCTTCTGCCCGCTCGTCGTAGGAGCGGACTTGTCCGCGATCTGCCGGGAACCGGCAGCAAAACCAGCCGCATCGGTTTATCAGGCGCAGCCGAGGCAGCCTATTCTGGGGCCGCTTCGCAGCCCGTCGCGGACAAGTCCGCTCCCACAAAAGCAGGGAGATCGCGGACAAACGAAGCGTCGTCCGGTCCGCTTAAAGGGTTGGGACAAGAATCATACGATCATTTCCCCCCGATTTACCCCCAAGGTTGAAATACTCACCCACACCCCCATATGAGTTTGCATCAGGGCATTTTCGCCCCGCAGTGTGGAGACTCTACCTTGACCACCATCGTTTCAGTGCGCCGCCACGGTAAAGTCGTCATGGCTGGCGACGGCCAGGTTTCTCTGGGCAACACCGTCATGAAAGGCAACGCCAAGAAGGTGCGCCGTCTTTATCACGGCGAAGTAATCGCCGGGTTCGCTGGCGCAACCGCCGATGCATTCACGCTGTTCGAACGCTTTGAAGCCCAGCTGGAAAAACACCAGGGCCATCTGGTTCGTGCAGCTGTCGAGCTGGCCAAGGACTGGCGTACCGATCGCTCGCTGAGCCGTCTTGAAGCAATGCTGGCCGTCGCCAACAAGGACGCCTCGCTGATCATCACCGGCAACGGCGATGTGGTCGAGCCCGAGGACGGCCTGATCGCCATGGGCTCCGGCGGCGCATTTGCTCAGGCCGCCGCACGCGCCCTGCTGCTCAAGACCGACCTGTCGGCACGCGAAATCGCCGAGACCTCGTTGCATATCGCTGGCGACATTTGCGTGTTCACCAACCACAACATCACCATTGAGGAGCAGGACCTCGTCGGCTAAGCCCTTGCCGGGCCGCACAGTCTGCGGCCCCTTCGGCTTGACCGTACCAGAGGACCGTGAATTACCATGTCCATGACTCCCCGCGAAATCGTCCACGAACTTAACCGCCATATCATCGGCCAGGACGATGCCAAGCGCGCCGTCGCCATTGCCCTGCGCAATCGCTGGCGCCGCATGCAGCTGCCTGAAGAGCTGCGCGTTGAAGTGACGCCCAAGAACATTCTGATGATCGGCCCGACCGGTGTCGGCAAGACCGAAATCGCCCGTCGCCTGGCCAAGCTTGCCAATGCGCCGTTCATCAAGGTTGAAGCGACCAAGTTCACCGAAGTGGGCTATGTAGGTCGTGATGTCGAGTCGATCATCCGCGACCTGGCCGATGCGGCTATCAAGCTTCTGCGTGAACAGGAGATCATCAAGGTCCGTCATCGCGCCGAAGACGCGGCCGAAGACCGTATTCTCGATGCCCTGTTGCCGCCTGCGCGTGTCGGTTTCAATGAAGACCCTGCGCAAAGCAATGATTCCAACACCCGTCAGCTGTTCCGCAAGCGTTTGCGCGAAGGCCAGCTGGACGACAAGGAAATCGAGATCGAGATCAACGAAGCCGTAGGTGTGGATATCTCCGCGCCACCCGGCATGGAAGAAATGACCAATCAGCTGCAGAGCCTGTTTGCCAACATGGGCAAAGGCAAGACCAAGAGCCGCAAACTCAAGGTCAAGGACGCGCTCAAGCTGGTACGCGAAGAAGAAGCGGGCCGTCTGGTCAATGACGAAGAGTTGAAGGCCAAGGCGCTGGAAGCCGTCGAGCAACACGGCATTGTGTTCATCGACGAGATCGACAAGGTTGCCAAGCGCGGTAATTCGGGCGGTGTCGATGTGTCCCGCGAAGGCGTACAGCGCGACCTGCTGCCGCTGATTGAAGGCTGCACCGTGAATACCAAACTGGGCATGGTCAAGACTGACCACATCCTGTTCATTGCATCTGGTGCGTTCCATTTGAGCAAGCCAAGTGATCTGGTCCCCGAGCTGCAAGGTCGTCTGCCGATCCGCGTTGAACTCAAGGCGCTGTCGCCGCAGGACTTCGAACGCATTCTCAGCGAGCCACATGCGTCGTTGACCGAACAGTATCGCGAGCTGCTCAAGACCGAAGGCCTGAAGATCGAGTTCAAGCCTGAAGGCATCAAGCGTCTTGCCGAGATTGCCTGGCAGGTCAACGAGAAAACCGAGAACATCGGTGCCCGTCGCCTGCACACGCTGCTTGAGCGTCTGCTTGAGGAAGTCTCGTTCAGCGCTGGCGATCTGGCTATCAGCCCTGACGCAGCACCGATTGAAATCGATGCAGAATACGTCAACAGCCACTTGGGCGATCTGGCCGAAAACGAGGACCTCTCGCGGTATATCCTTTAAAGCTGCAAGCGGTTAGCTACAAGCTGCAAGAGGTTCTCCTCTTGCAGCTTTTTTGCTTCTGCCTGTAGCTTGTAGCTGCTATTCCTTGAGGCTGCTTTCAATGCTCCCCACCGCCATCCAGCTGCACAAAGCTTCCAAAACCCTGACGCTGAAGTACGCGCCGGATGAGGAATATCATCTGCCCGCCGAATTTCTGCGCGTGCATTCCCCTTCTGCCGAGGTTCAGGGCCATGGCAGGCCGATCCTGCAATTCGGCAAACTGGGCGTCGGTCTGAGCAAGGTCGAGCCGGCTGGGCAATATGCACTGAAATTGACCTTTGATGATGGCCACGACTCAGGACTGTTCACCTGGGAGTACCTGTACGAGCTGGCAAGACGCCAGGAGTCCCTCTGGGAGGACTATCTGCAAGAGCTGAAAAAAGCCGGCAAATCCCGCGATCCCTCCGAGCAAGTCATCAAGCTGATGCTCTGATCCCGCCCGCCCGCGCGATCCTCACAGAACATTCAAAACCGTGCAGCCTCACCGCTCGCCGTTTTAGGACGCGCTTTCTAATCGTTTTTGTTTCAATGTTCCGTGCAGCGGCCAATGAGTGGCTGACGCTGCTTGCGATTTTTTGAAATCTCGCGTAACCAATAACCTTGGCAAGTTCCCTGCATCGAAGTCGATGCGAGAAACAGCCTGCAAGGCATGAGTTACACGAGCAGTAGTGCTGGCTAACCGCCTGTGTCACTGGTTCACGGGCAAGGAATGTCAGTGTTCGCATCAAGACAATGGAGCGTCGTAGATGAGTAACGCGAAAGACGATGACCTGCAGCGCCAGGCTTCCGAGCACACCCTGGGCCTCAACCCGGTCGTTGGCCTGCGGCGCAAGGATTTACTGAGCACTGCACGGATGGTTTTGCGTCAGGCTTTCAAACAACCGATCCACAGCATCAAGCACGTCGCACACCTGAGCGTCGAACTCGGCAACGTGATCTTCGGCAAATCTGCCTTGCAGCCAACACCGGATGACCGCCGCTTCGCTGATCCGGCCTGGAGCCAGAACCCGCTGTATCGCCGTTACCTGCAGACTTACCTCGCCTGGCGCAAGGAACTGCATGACTGGATCGGTGGCAGCGATCTCACCCCGCAAGACATCAGTCGCGCGCACTTTGTGATCAACCTCATGACCGAGGCCATGTCACCGACCAACTCTGCCGCTAACCCGGCCGCCGTGAAACGGTTCTTTGAAACCGGCGGTAAAAGCCTGCTCGATGGTCTGTCGCACTTGGCCAAGGACCTGGTGAACAACGGCGGAATGCCTAGCCAGGTCAACATGGACGCGTTTGAGGTTGGCAAAAACCTGGGCACCACTGAGGGGGCCGTGGTGTTTCGCAATGACGTACTGGAACTGATCCAGTACAAACCGATTACCGAGCAGGTTCACGAGCGACCGCTGTTGGTGATCCCACCGCAGATCAACAAATTCTATGTCTTCGACCTGAGCCCGGAAAAAAGCCTGGCGCGCTTCTGCCTGCGCAGTAACGTGCAGACCTTCATCATCAGTTGGCGCAACCCGACCAAGGCGCAACGCGAATGGGGGCTGTCGACCTATATCGAGGCGCTCAAGGAAGCGGTCGATGTGGTGCTGGCGATCACCGGCAGCAAAGACCTCAACATGCTGGGTGCCTGCTCCGGCGGCATTACCTGCACGGCGCTGCTGGGCCACTACGCAGCCTTGGGCGAAAAGAAAGTCAACGCCATGACCCTGCTGGTCAGCGTGCTCGATACAACGCTGGATACCGAGGTCGCGCTGTTCGTCGACGAGCAGACTTTGGAAACCGCCAAGCGCCACTCCTATCAGGCGGGCGTGCTGGAAGGTCGTGACATGGCCAAGGTTTTTGCCTGGATGCGCCCTAACGACCTGATCTGGAATTACTGGGTCAACAATTACCTGCTGGGCAACGAGCCGCCCGTCTTCGACATTCTGTTCTGGAACAACGACACCACACGCCTGCCCGCCGCCTTTCACGGCGACCTGATCGAAATGTTCAAAAACAACCCGCTGACCCGCGCCAACGCGCTGGAAGTCTGCGGCACGCCGATCGACCTCAAGCAGGTAACGGCCGACGTGTTCTGCCTGGCTGGCACCAATGACCACATCACGCCGTGGGCCTCATGCTACAAATCAGCACGGCTGTTTGGTGGCAAGACCGAGTTTGTACTGTCCAGCAGCGGCCATATCCAGAGCATCCTCAACCCGCCGGGCAACCCCAAGTCGCGTTACATGACTCACGACGAGTTGCCAGCAGACCCGGCGGCCTGGCAGGAAAACGCGACCAAGCACACCGATTCCTGGTGGCTACACTGGCAAGAATGGCTGGCCACGCGCTCGGGCAAGTTGAAAAATGCGCCTGCCGGGCTCGGCAACAAAGCCTATCCGGCAGCCGAGGCAGCGCCTGGAACCTATGTTCACGAGCGTTAGACCCGTCAGTCTTGAAAAAAACCGGGGTGCGTTCCCGGCGGTTAAATCAACAGGGCTTAGCGCATGCCGCAACCGTTTGTTTTTCGCTCCATCGACCTGAACGGACACACAATTCGTACGGCCGTGCGCCCAGGCAAGAGCCACCTGACACCACTGCTGATATTCAACGGCATCGGGGCCAACCTGGAGCTGGTGTTCCCGTTTGTCGAAGCACTGGATCCGGACCTGGAAGTCATCGCGTTCGATGTGCCGGGGGTCGGTGGTTCGTCGACACCCAATCGGCCTTATCGCTTTCCGGGGCTGGCCAAGCTCGCAGCGCGCATGCTCGATTACCTCAACTACGGGCAGGTCAATGCGATCGGTGTTTCGTGGGGCGGGGCGCTGGCCCAGCAGTTCGCTCATGACTACCCGGAGCGCTGCAAGAAACTGGTGCTGGCCGCCACGTCGGCAGGCATGGCGATGGTGCCGGGCAAGCCTCGGGTGCTGTGGTTGATGGCCAGCCCGCGTCGCTACATTCAGCCGTCGCATGTGATCCGTATCGCGCCGGAGATCTATGGCGGGGCGTTTCGACGTGACCCCAATCTGGCGGCCAATCATGCTGCCAAGGTGCGCTCGTCCGGCAAGCTGGGCTATTACTGGCAATTGTTCGCGGGCATGGGCTGGACCAGCATTCACTGGCTGCACAAGGTTCACCAGCCGACCCTGGTTCTGGCCGGTGATGACGACCCGCTGATTCCGCTGGTGAATATGCGCCTGTTGGCCTGGCGAATACCCAATGCCCAGCTACACATCATCGATGACGGGCATTTGTTCCTGATCACGCGTGCCGAAGCCGTGGCACCGATCATCATGGGTTTTCTGCAACAGGAACGGCAGCGCGCAGTCATGCACCCGCAGCCAACGCCGCCCAGAACGCGCTGATAGCGCCAGCACGCCCGTTAATGTGAACAGCCCGAGAGAAACAACGTCACCCACTGCGCAACACACTGGAGTTTCAACCGCGCAGAACGACGCCAGCCCCTTCGCAAGCGGACTGGCGCCAACCCATGAGTTGCCTGACGAAGGAGTGTTGCCCTCATGCAAGAAAAATCGGCGAAGGTTGCCAGCGCTGCACCCACAAACTTCATCAACGCGCAGAGCGCCATCACCGGCCTGCGCGGGCGAGACCTGTTTTCTACCTTGCGCAACGTCGCAGCCCAGGGTTTGCGGCACCCGTTTCGTAGCGCTCGCCATGCTCTGGCGCTGGGCAAGCAGTTGGGGCGGGTGGTGGTGCTGGGCGAAACACCCTATCCGCACAACCCCAAAGACCCCCGCTTCGCCGACCCGACCTGGAGCCTCAACCCGCTTTATCGCCGGGGCCTGCAGGTGTATCTCAGTTGCCAGCATCAGGTCAGACAGTGGATCGATGACAGCGATATGTCCACAGAAGACCGGGCGCGCGCGCACTTTCTGTTCACACTGATCAACGATGCGCTGGCCCCTTCCAATACGCTGCTCAACCCGCAGGCCGTCAAAGAGCTGTTCAACTCGGGTGGTACCAGCCTGATCAAGGGCCTGAGCCACATGGCCGATGATCTGTTGCACAACAGCGGGCTACCCAGCCAGACCACCAAAGACGCTTTTGAGGTAGGCCGAACCGTAGCGACCACGCCCGGTGCGGTGGTGTTTCGCAACGAAATGTTCGAGCTGATCCAGTATCGACCGATGAGCGAAAAGCAGTTCAGCCGACCGGTCCTGATCGTGCCGCCGCAGATCAACAAGTTCTACATCTTCGACCTCAGCCCAACCAACAGCTTTGTGCAATATGCCCTCAAGAACGGCCTGCAGACCTTTGTCATCAGCTGGCGCAACCCGGATATCCGCCATCGGGAGTGGGGGCTGTCCAGTTATGTCGAAGCGACCGAGCAGGCGATGAATATCTGCCGGGCGATTAGCGCAGCACGCGAGGTCAATCTGGTGGGCGCCTGCGCGGGCGGTCTGACCGTTGCCGCGTTGCTGGGTCACTTGCAGGCCAAGCGACAGACACGCCGCGTGGCCAGCGCAACCTATATGGTCAGCCTGCTGGACAGCCAGATCGAAAGCCCCGCCACGCTGTTTATCGACGAGCAAACGCTTGAAGCTGCAAAGCGCCGCTCCTATCAGCGCGGCGTGCTGGAGGGCAGCGAGATGAATCGGGTGTTTTCCTGGATGCGCCCCAATGACCTGATCTGGACTTACTGGATCAACAATTACCTGCTGGGCAAATCGCCACCGCCGTTCGACATTCTTTACTGGAACAACGACACCACACGCCTACCCGCTGCGTTGCACGGCGATCTGCTGGACTTCTTCAAGCACAACCCGCTCAGCCATCCGGGTGGCCTGGAGGTCTGCGGGACCCCCATCGACCTGCAGAAAGTCACGGTGGACAGTTTCAGCATCGCTGGCATCAACGACCACATCACGCCATGGGACGCGGTGTACCGCTCTACGCTGCTATTGGGCGGCGAGCGGCGCTTCGTGCTGTCCAACAGCGGCCATGTGCAGAGCATTCTCAACCCGCCGGGCAACCCGAAAGCCAACTATGTCGAGAACAGCAAGCTGAGCAGCGACCCGCGCGCCTGGTACTACGACGCGCAGCATCATGATGGCAGCTGGTGGCCGAACTGGTTGAAGTGGATTCAGGAGCATTCCGGGGCCGAGCACGACACCAGGACGGAGATGGGCAACGCCACTTACCCGCCAATGGAGGCTGCGCCCGGGACTTATGTGCATGTGCGCTGAAACGCTGGATTGCGCCCTGCCCGATCAGGCAAAGCCGGCCCTTTGACTCTTGAACAAGAAGACTGGATGAAAACCCGCGACCGTATCCTTGAATGTGCCTTGACGTTGTTCAACCAGCAGGGCGAGCCGAACGTTTCTACGCTGGAAATTGCCAATGAAATGGGTATCAGCCCCGGCAATCTGTATTACCACTTTCATGGCAAGGAGCCGTTGATTCTGAGTCTTTTCGAGCGGTTCCAGGCAGAGCTGGCACCCCTGCTCGATCCGCCTTCGGATGCCAGGCTTGAGGCCGAAGACTACTGGATGTTTCTGCACCTGATTGTCGAGCGGTTATCGCACTATCGTTTCCTGTTTCAAGACCTGTCCAACCTCGCCGGAAGGTTGCCAAAGCTGGCCCGCGGCATTCGCAACCTGCTCAACTCGATCAAGAAAACTCTCGCGTCACTGCTGGCCCGTTTGAAATCGCGGGGGCAACTGGTCAGCGAAACCCAAGCGTTGGGGCAACTTGTGGAACAGATCACCATGAACCTGCTGTTTTCGCTGGATTACCAACGCATTCTGGGCCGCGAGGGTGATGTGCGGGTGGTGGTCTACCAGATCATGATGCTCGTGACCCCACACCTGCTGCCCACCTCGAGGCAGGCTGCCGAACAGTTGGCGATGGAGTATCTGGGTAGGTAAACCTGGGCACGATAAGAAAACGCATCGGCAGGCTGAACGCAACCCCTTGTGGGAGCGAGCTTGTTCGCGAAGTCGGTGGTTCAGGCGATACATATTCGCGGAATGTGCAGGCCCCTTCGCGAACAAGTTCGCTCCCACGGCCTCCGGCCAGAAGCATTGGCACAGGCGGTGTTCGGGATATCAAAAAAGCCCGGACTGCTTGGCAGGCCGGGCTTCGATGTTGCAGCTGTCTGTCAGGACTGGCTGGCGGGTGTTGCCGGTGCTGATGCAGCGGGGGCCGAACCGGTTGCCGGAGCCGCCGATGCAGCGGGCTTGGCAGCCGGTTTTCTGGCTGCTGGTTTCTTCGCCGTGGCCGGTTTGGCAACCGTCTTGGCCTTGCTGGCGGTGACAGCAGCGGCCTTGCTGGCTGCATCGACCGGTTTGGCCGCAGCTTTCTTGACTGCTGGCTTGGCCGCTGCGGTTTTCTGCGCCGTTTTATCCGCTGTTTTGGCGACGGTTTTAGCCGCAGCCTTGACCAAAGGTTTTGCCGCAGTTTTCGGTGCAGGTTTAGCCGCAGCAGCACGCGAAGCGACCGGTTTGGCTTTCTCACCCGTCAACAGCTCGATCTGCCGGGTCAGTTGGTCGACCTTGCTGTGCAGCGCCTGAACTTCATTGCGGCTCGGCACGCCCAAACGCGAAATGGCACTGTTCAGGCGCTTGTCGAAGGCCCCTTCCAGCTCATTCCATTTACCCACCGCAAGGTCTTTCACATCACCGACCCGCGATTTCGCGGTCTTGGCGGTGTCCTTGACCTCATCCAACTGCTTCTGCGCCTCGACCTTGGTCTGCTTCTCGGCTTTCTCGCCGTCTTTGACCAGTGTCTCGAAAAGCTTGCTGCCGTCATTGCTTATCTTGGAATAAGCGCCCAGGCCCGCCAGCCAGATCTGGCGAGAGTATTTCTCGACCTCACCAATCCATGAGCTGCCGTCTTTGTCGGTTTTTTTCTTGCCAGCCATCCTGCTCTCCTTATTGTCCAGACTCTGAACGTTCGAATCGTTTCGACCCGGAGCGTTCAAGCTTTTTAGGCACGACACGTTCAAGCAATGCCGTCAGCTCGTCGAGCTTGGCAGATAGCGTGTCAACATCATGTTTAGACGGGATTGCGATGCGGTTCAAGGCTTTTGCGACGCGACGGTCGAAAGCACTCTCGATTCTGCCGAGTTGCGCCTCGACACGACCTTTGGCGTAAGACACTTCGCCCTTGATCGAGTCGATTTCGCTGTTGGCCGCAAGACGCTTTTCATCGACCGTTTTGACGACTTCCTTTTCGGCCTGCTCGCCAGTCCTGATCAAGTCCCTGACGTACTGTGTGCCTTCCTCGTTGACCCTGGAATAGGCCCCCAGACCGGCCAGCCAGATCTTGCGGGCATACAGCCTGACGTCGGAAAGCGTGGAGAATTGCTGGTCTTGGATGTTTTTCTTCGTGTTCGCTCTGGCCATGGTGCACCTCATGCTCGAAAGTTGAAGGAACCGCCCAGCTATGGGCATAAGCACAACGTTACGGAGAAAAATTAGAATGCTCACCCTAGGGCGAATGCTCAGGCGGCCAGTGCTTTATCCAGGACGCGCTCGACTTCAGTCTTGATGGAGCCGCTCATGGCCGACAGGATGAAGTTCAGCTCGATGTTGATACGGATCAACGCGTCTTCGACTTCAACCTTGCCCTTGGCCCCCTTGCCTTCCAGTTTTACGGTATCGCCTGCCCATTCGTGGGCCAGTCCGTATTTGTCGGAAAGCTTCTCGACCAGTTGCTCGGCCCTCTCGCGAGCCTTTTCCCGGCCCAGTGCGTGCGGGCGTTCAACGGTTATCTTGGCCATGCAGGCTTCCTTGATGATCAGATGAAATGCGGCGCAACTATATACAGCCGCCTGCATCCAAGAAAGCGTTGCCGGTGAGCCTTGTCAAGACAAAGCCGGCCCTGGCGATTAGAATGACCCGCACTCTATTCCGGTGAAGCGATATGAACGATCAGCGCAAAGGCAGCGATGCCGAACCTACGACTCACTTCGGTTACAAAAATGTACCGGAAAGCCAGAAGGCAGAAAAAGTCGCTGAGGTTTTCCATTCGGTTGCAGCCAAGTACGACCTGATGAACGACCTGCTGTCCGGTGGCATGCATCGTCTGTGGAAGCGTTTTGCAATCGAGCTTTCGGGCGTCCGTACCGGCAATCGTGTGCTCGACATTGCGGGCGGCACGGGCGATCTGACTCGCAAGTTCTCTAATCTGGTCGGTCCGACCGGGCAGGTCGTGCTGGCAGACATCAACGCCTCCATGCTCAAGGTCGGCCGTGACCGCCTGCTGGACCTTGGCGTGTCGGGCAACGTCGAGTTTGTCCAGGCCGACGCCGAGAAACTGCCCTTCCCGGACAACCATTTCGACTGCGTGACCATCGCCTTCGGTCTGCGCAACGTGACGCACAAGGAAGACGCTCTGCGTTCCATGCTGCGCGTGCTCAAGCCCGGTGGACGCCTGCTGGTGCTGGAGTTTTCCAAGCCGACCAACAAGCTCATGTCCAAGGCCTATGACGCCTACTCGTTCGCGTTCATGCCGCTGATGGGCAAGCTGGTCACCAATGACTCGGAAAGCTATCGCTATCTGGCCGAATCGATCCGCATGCACCCCAACCAGGAAACCCTCAAGTCGATGATGGTGGAAGCCGGTTTTGACCGCGTGACCTACCACAACATGACGGCGGGCGTCGTGGCCTTGCATCGCGGTATCAAACCCTGATGTTGCTTCGGGGGCTGCTCGCCAGTATCGAGCACGGCATCAATCGCGTGTTGCGCCTGGACAGCACCGCGCTACCGCGTATGGCGCGCTTGTCCGGGCATGTCATTGCCGTGGACTGTCGCGATCCGTCCCTGAAAATCTTTATCCTGCCCAGTGACGAAGGTCTGCTGCTGGCCGCAGACTGGGCTGCCGACGCCGACTGCACCTTGCGTGCCCCAGTCTCCAGCCTGCTGCGTCTGGCCCTGAGCAAGGACAAGACCGCTGTGCTGCATGGCCCCGACGTCGAGCTGGACGGTGACAGTGGCGTACTGCTGGAACTGGTCGGCATTCTTCAGGATCTGGAACTGGACTGGGAACACGAACTGTCCAACTGGGTCGGCCCGGTGGCCAGTCAGTTGTTCAGCAGCCGACTGCGCAACAGTGGACGCTGGACACGTGAAAGTTTCACCAGCCTCAGCCAGAACGTTGCCGACTACCTCAGCGAAGAATCGCGTACGCTGGTGGGTAAGCACGAAGCTGAAGCACGATTCGCCGAACTCGATCAGATCAAACTCGATCTGGACCGTCTCGAGGCGCGCTTTGCCCGCCTCGCCCACTCCCTCAATACCAGCGATAACGCATGAAGCTGCTTGCCGTCCGCCGTTTGTTTCGCATTCAACGTGTCGTTATCCGCTATCGCCTTGATGACCTGTTGTTCGCCCTGCCCCTGCCCTGGTGGATGCTCGCGGTGCGTTTCGTGCTGCCCTGGCGCTGGCTGCCGCGGCGTAAATCCGAGCTGAGCCGTGGTGTACGCTTTCGTCTGGCATTGCAGGACCTGGGGCCGATTTTCATCAAGTTCGGGCAACTGCTGTCTACCCGGCGCGACTTGCTGCCCGAAGACATCGCCGACGAACTGATGCTGCTGCAGGACCGCGTGCCGCCGTTCGATCAGCAACTGGCGATCAAGCTGATCGAAGAACAGCTCGGCGCGCGCATCTGTGACGTGTTCAGCCGCTTTGACGAGAAGCCTTTGGCATCCGCTTCGGTCGCTCAGGTGCATGCCGCCTGCCTGAAGACCGGCGAAGAAGTCGTGGTCAAGGTGGTACGCCCCGGCCTCAAGCCGATCATCGGCCAGGATCTGGCGTGGCTGTTCATTCTCGCCCGCACCGCCGAGCGCGTCTCCGCCGATGCCCGCCTGCTCCACCCGGTGCAGGTGGTGATGGATTATGAAAAGACCATCTACGACGAACTCGACCTGCTGCGTGAAGCGGCCAACGCCAGCCAGTTGCGGCGCAATTTCGAAGGCTCCGACCTGCTTTACGTGCCACAAGTCTACTGGGACTGGTGCCGCCCGAAAGTGCTGGTCATGGAGCGCATCTACGGGCTTCAGGTAACCGATCTGGCCGCGCTGGCCGATCAGCGCACCGATATGAAACTGCTCGCCGAGCGCGGTGTGGAGATTTTCTTCACGCAGATATTTCGCGACAGTTTCTTCCACGCCGACATGCACCCCGGCAACATTTTCGTCAGCACGGTCAACCCGTGGGCGCCGAAGTACATTGCCATCGACTGCGGTATCGTCGGCAGTCTGACCCCGGAAGATCAGGATTATCTGGCGCGTAACCTGTTTGCCTTTTTCAAACGAGATTATCGTCGCGTTGCGCAACTGCACATCGATTCGGGCTGGGTGCCGGCAGAGACCAAGCTCAATGAATTCGAAGCGGCCATCCGCACGGTCTGTGAGCCGATTTTCGAGAAGCCGCTCAAGGATATTTCCTTCGGCCAGGTGCTGATGCGTCTGTTCCAGACCGCGCGCCGCTTCAATATGGAAGTCCAGCCGCAACTGGTTCTGCTGCAAAAGACCCTGCTCAACATCGAAGGCTTGGGTCGTCAGTTGTACCCTGATCTGGACCTGTGGAGCACCGCGCAGCCTTATCTGGAGCGCTGGATGCGTGAACGGGTCAGCCCGAAGACCCTGCTGGGCAATCTGCAATCACAGGTCGAGCAACTGCCGCACATCGCGGGCATGACCCGTGACCTGCTGGAGCGCATGTCCCGCCCGCACGCCTCGGATCCGCCGCGCCCGTGGCACGATCGCAAGGACGAGCCGGTCCTGCGGCTGATCGGCGCGGCATTGCTGGTCGGCGGCGCGATACAGTACTGGGTGATGAGCGAGGCCGCTACCCAGTTGCTGACGCTCACCGCGTGGCCGGCGGCGATCATGCTCATCGCCGGGCTGTATCTGATCGTTCGCCGATAGCCAGCAGCGGATGGCGCTGGCACACTGTTCAATCCGCCGGGCATGAACGCCGGCTGCCGGAGGAGATATGAAAGACTGGCTGGACGAGATTCACTGGAACAGCGACGGTCTGGTGCCTGCAATTGCTCAGGATCACAAGACCGGTCGAGTATTGATGATGGCCTGGATGAACCGCGAAGCCCTGAGCCTGACGGCGTCGGAGAATCGTGCCATCTATTGGTCGCGTTCGCGTGGCAAACTCTGGCGTAAAGGTGAAGAATCAGGTCATGTGCAAAAGCTGCACGAACTGCGCCTGGACTGTGATGCCGATGTCATTATCCTGATGGTCGAGCAGATCGGCGGTATCGCGTGCCACACCGGCCGCGAAAGTTGCTTTTACCGAGTGTATGAAAACTCAGGCTGGAAGACCGTCGACCCGGTTTTGAAAGATCCTGACGCTATTTACTCAGCAGGCCACTGAACATGACTGATACGTTGTCCCGTCTGGCCGAGGTGCTGGAATCACGCAAGGACGCCGCTGCCGACAGTTCCTACGTCGCCAGCCTGTATCACAAGGGCCTGAACAAGATTCTGGAAAAGCTCGGTGAAGAATCGATCGAGACCATCATCGCTGCCAAGGACGCTGCAGTCAGCGGAGATTGCAGCGACGTGATCTATGAAACCGCTGACCTGTGGTTTCATAGCATGGTGATGCTCGCGGCGCTGGGTCAGCACCCACAAGCCGTGCTCGATGAACTGGACCGCCGATTCGGCCTGTCCGGCCACGCGGAAAAAGCCGCTCGCACGGCAGAATAACGCTCACCCCTTTCAAGCTTGAAATCTTTTACGAGGACTGTTTCATGGGTATTTTTGACTGGAAACACTGGATCGTCATCCTGATCGTCGTGGTACTGGTTTTCGGGACCAAGAAACTCAAGGGTCTGGGCAGCGACGTCGGCGAATCGATCAAGGGCTTTCGCAAGGCGATGAATGACGATGACAAGCCAGCAGAACAGCCTGCACCTCAGCCACAGCAGGCACAGGCTGCCCCTCAGGGTTCGCCATTGAATCAGCCGCATACCATCGACGCGCAGGCGCACAAAGTCGACGAGCCGATCCGCAAAGACCAGGTTTAAGCCCATGTTCGGTATCAGCTTCTCTGAACTGCTGCTTGTCGGCCTGGTTGCCTTGCTGGTACTGGGCCCAGAGCGCCTGCCGGGTGCGGCACGCACCGCAGGCTTATGGATCGGCCGGTTGAAGCGCAGCTTCAATGCGATCAAACAGGAAGTTGAACGTGAAATCGGGGCCGACGAAATTCGTCGGCAGCTGCACAACGAGCACATTATTTCGCTGGAAGACGAAGCGCGCAAAATGTTCGCGCAGAATCAGCACCCCGAGACCACCTACGAGCCGGTTAGCCCGCAGCCGGCCTCGGTGCAGCCCGACGCCGCCAACACCGGTCACAACACCCTCGGCCCAGCGGAGCCTGCGGCACCAAAACCCGCGCTATCGCTGGAGAAAACCGCGAAGCCAGTCGATGCCGATACACCGGTCCCGACGCCTCCCGTCCACGATTCGTCATTGCCACCGCGAGCCCCATGAGCGCTGATACCCCGGAAAACGATCAGCAAATGCCGCTGATCTCGCACCTCACCGAGTTGCGTACACGTCTGTTGCGTTGTGTTGCGGCAGTGTTCCTGATTTTTGCCGGTCTGTTCTACTTCACGCAGAAGATCTACACATTGGTCTCGGCGCCGCTGCGCGTCTATCTGCCTGAAGGCGCGACAATGATCGCCACCGACGTGGCCTCGCCGTTCATCACGCCGTTCAAGCTGACCATGATGGTCGCGCTGTTTCTGTCCATGCCGGTCATCCTGCACCAGATCTGGGGCTTTATCGCGCCGGGCTTGTATAAGCACGAGAAGCGCGTTGCAGTGCCACTGCTGGTGTCGAGCATCATCCTGTTCTACGCAGGCATGGCCTTCGCGTACTTTTTGGTCTTCCCGCTGATTTTCCACTTCTTCGCCAGCGTTACACCGGAAGGCGTGTCGATGATGACCGACATCGCCAGTTATCTGGACTTCGTGATGACGTTGTTCTTCGCCTTTGGCGTGGCCTTCGAAATCCCGGTGGCCGTGGTGCTGCTGGTGTGGATCGGTATTGTCGACGTCAAGTACCTGAAGAAGATCCGTCCTTACGTGATCATCGGCTGCTTCGTGGTCGGCATGATCCTGACGCCGCCGGACATCTTCTCGCAGACGCTGTTGGCAGTACCGATGTGGCTGCTGTTCGAGCTGGGCGTGCTGTGCAGTTCGATGATCAAGAAGCGTGGTGAACATCCGGACGATCAGGCCGAGGACGCTGACAAGCAGGATCAGCCGCCCGCGACCACACCGTGAACCTGCTGTTGCTTGAGGAAGCCGATTTCATTGCGGCTGACCGGGTGGTCCTGCGTGACCGCCGTCTGAAGCACATGCAGGAGGTGCATCGTGCAGAGGTCGGCGACAGTCTGCGCGTCGGCCGCATTAATGGCCTGCTGGGCAATGCCGAACTGCTGCGCCTTGAACCCCATGAGGCAGAGCTGCGTGTCGAACTGCAGAGTGCTCCGCCGACAAAACTGCCGCTTACCCTGCTGCTGGCGTTGCCACGCCCCAAGATGTTACGCCGGGTGTTTCAGACCGTCGCGACCATGGGCGTGCCGAAAGTCATCCTGCTGAACAGCTACCGGGTAGAAAAAAGCTTCTGGCAGACGCCGTTTCTAGAGCCTGAAGCCATCCGCGAGCAACTGATTCTGGGCCTGGAACAGGCGCGCGATTCGGTGCTGCCTGAGATTGTGATCGAAAAGCGCTTCAAGCCTTTCGTTGAAGATCGCTTGCCACAGATCGCGCTCGACACACTGGGCCTGGTTGGCCATCCCGGTGATTTCCCCGCCTGCCCTCGTGCGGTCACAGAGCAAGTCACGCTGGCCATCGGCCCTGAAGGGGGCTGGATACCCTACGAAATCGATCTGTTGCGTCAGTCGGGTTTGCAGCCTGTGCAATTGGGCGAACGTATCCTGCGCGTCGAAACC
The DNA here is from genome assembly GCF_058129925.1 of Pseudomonas sp. Pme6b. Lineage (NCBI taxonomy): Bacteria > Pseudomonadati > Pseudomonadota > Gammaproteobacteria > Pseudomonadales > Pseudomonadaceae > Pseudomonas > Pseudomonas sp. Pme6b. Next base: position 424,879 of record NZ_CM176704.1, on the reverse strand, counting down.
GCTGTAACGGCCCTTCTCGCCCGCTTGTTCTAAGCTGTCAGTGTCGACTCAATCGCTTCAGTTAACCGATAACTGGCCGATGCAATTGCATACTTAGAGCAAAAGACGTCAAGGAGTGATCATGTCTCGTGGGTTATCCAAAAGCCTCGCCAATGCGAGTGTCAGCCTGAAATTGGCGATCGGCTTTGGCCTGGTGCTGTTGATGACGCTGATGATTTCGGCCACCGGCTGGTTCAGCAATCAGGCTCTGATCGATCGAGGGGACCGTGTTACTGCGATTGCGCAGGTCAATGAGCTGACCCTTCAGTTGCGCATCAACCGTATGAGCTACGAGGCGCTGTACAACGCAGAGACCGCAGCGCAGGTCAGAAGTACGCTCGATCAACTGGACGCCGCGCTGCAAAGCGCCAGGAACCTGCTGCGATCCCCCGAGAACCTGCAATTGCTGGATGCCCAGACTCAGGCCACCCGCGACTATCGCCAGTCGTTTGAGGACATGAGCAAGGCAATCGAAACCCGCGAAGCGAGCCGCAGCCAGATGGGCGAAAACGCCGACAAGGCGGTGGATCAGGCCGACAGGATCGAAGCCGAGCTGCTCAAGGCAGACAACATTCTGGCCTTCAATGGCATCGTCGGCGTCAGCAAGCTGATTCAGCAGGCGCGTTTTCAGGTACGTGGTTACACCTACAGCGGCCGTCCCGATTTCGAAAAGGACGCCAATAAGGCCATCGATGACGCAGTGACCGGAATCAATACGCTGGCTGGCGATATTTCCTCCGATTATTCGCCCATGCTGCAGCAGGCCATTGCCGGGCTGAATGGCTACCGCGCGGCTGTAGGCAAATACCGCGATGCCCAGGCCGCCTCCAAGGCCGCGCTGGAAAAAATGACCACACTGGGCGTCAGCATGCTCGACACCAGCAACGACCTGATCATCCGGCAGAACAAGAGCCGTGACGCAGACAGCGCCAAGTCGGTCACGATGATCGCTGCCGCTACGGCGTTGGCGCTGGTGCTGAGCATTCTCGCGGCGTGGGTCATCACTCGCCAGATCACCACCCCGTTGCAGGAGACCCTCGAAGTAGTGGAGCGGGTGGCTTCGGGCGACCTGAGTCGCAACCTCAAGGTTGATCGCAAGGACGAACTGGGCAAACTGCAGGCCACGATTCAACGTATGACGGTGAGCCTGCGTGAGCTGGTCGGCGGGATTCGCGATGGCGTCACCCAGATCGCCAGCGCGGCGGAAGAGCTGTCAGCGGTCACAGAGCAGACCAGCGCCGGAGTCAACAGCCAGAAGGTCGAAACCGATCAGGTCGCCACCGCCATGCATGAAATGACGGCAACGGTTCAGGAGGTTGCGCGCAACGCCGAGGAAGCCTCGCAAGCAGCAGTGGCGGCAGACCGTCAGGCCCGTGATGGCGAACGAGTGGTCAACGAGGCCATTGCGCAAATCGAACGTCTTGCCTCCGCGGTGGGCAACTCCAGCGAAGCGATGGGCGCGCTGAAACAGGAAAGCGACAAGATCGGCAGCGTGCTGGACGTCATCAAATCAGTCGCCGAACAGACCAACCTGCTGGCCTTGAACGCCGCTATCGAGGCAGCCCGCGCCGGTGAGGCCGGCCGGGGCTTTGCTGTGGTTGCCGATGAGGTGCGCAGTCTGGCGCAGCGCACGCAGAAATCCACCGAAGAGATCGAAGCACTGATTGCCGGCCTGCAAAGCGGCACACAGCAGGCCACAAACGTCATGGACAGCAGTCGCGAGCTGAGCACCAGCAGCGTGGAACTGACACGTCGGGCCGGAGGATCGCTGGAAAGCATCACCAAAACCGTCTCGGCGATCCAGGCGATGAATCAGCAGATCGCCGCCGCCGCCGAAGAACAGAGCGCCACCGCCGAAGAGATCAACCGCAGCATCATCAATGTCCGCGATGTGTCCGAACAGACGTCTGCGGCCAGCGAAGAGACCGCGGCGTCCAGTGTCGAACTGGCAAGACTTGGCAACCATCTTCAATTGCTGGTGAGTCGCTTTACTGTCTGACCTGGCAGCATCCAGCCCGCGCCAGCACTGAGCGCGGGCTTCTTTTCCCGTAAAAACGTGACACCGTTCACCCCTCCTTCGTGCTCGGAAATATCCTACGACCTTCTCAGGTCACGCAATGAATCACCACGCCGATGCGCTCACAACGCATGTTCTGACTCGCCCGGAACATGCTTTTGTTCGCTCATTGCAGGAGATTCCTATGTTCCGACTGATCAATCACGCGCTCGGCAACATGAACGTCAGATTCAAGCTGTCCCTGGGTTTCGGCCTGGTGCTGTTATTGACGCTGATCATCACACTGACCGGCTGGCATGGTCTGTACACCATGATCGACCGCTCCGAGTCGCTCTCGGACATCGCCCAGCTCAACGGTCTGACCAAAGACCTACGCGCCGAGCGAATCACCGACCGCGTCGAAAAAACGCCGGAGAGCACCGCGCTGGTCACAGAAAAGCTCAATGAAATGAAAGCCCAACTCACCCTGCTGCACACACAGAGTGAGGAGGAGGCAACCATCAAGCTGCTAAACGGCCAGTTCGAGATGCTGAACAGGCTGGAAAAGACCTTCGCGGACGTTCGCACCAACCGACAAACCCGCAACCAGATACGCGCGCGCCTGGAGCAGACGTCCGAACAGGCCTTGCAGGCCATCGCGCAGGTTGAGGTAGAGGTACTCAAAAGCGTCAGCCAGGAACAGGACAGCAGCGAGCGGATGGAGGAGTTCACCAACATTTCCCAACTGAGGCAGCAGGTGCAGACCGCTCGTTATCAGGTGCAGGCGTATACCTTCACCACCCGCGACGCGGATGAGCACGCGGCCATTGCGGCCATCGACGAAGCGCTCAAGGAGATCGGGCAGATCGCTCAGGATCAGGGCAATGAAAGCCTTCAGGGCCTGACCCCGGCGACCGCCGCCTTGCAGAGTTATCGGGAACGGCTTGGCGAGTTCAAGCAGATACAGACCAAGGCCGAAGCGGATCAGGAAATCATGGAAGGTCTTGGCGAAACGCTGCTGGACTCCGTCGCGGCGCTGAACCGCCTGCAGACTGCCCAGCGTGACAGCGAGGCGGCCAACTCCAGCGCCATGCTGAGCAGTGTTGCAGGCCTGGCATTGCTGATCGGATTGCTTGCCGCCTGGATCATGACCCGGCAGATCACCGTGCCGTTGCAGCAGACTCTGGGGGCCGCAGCACGCATCGCCCAGGGCGACCTGAGTCGGGACATATCGGTTACACGCCGTGACGAAATGGGTCAGTTGCAACGCAGCATGCAGACCATGACCATCAGCCTGCGCGAACTGGTTGGCGGCATCAGCGAGGGCGTATCGCAGATCGCCAGCGCAGCCGAGCAGTTGTCAGCAGTGACCAGGCAGACCTGCATCGGGGTCACCAGTCAGAAAGACGAAACCGATCAGGTGGCCACGGCCATGAATGAAATGGCCGCAACCGTGCAGGAAGTCGCGCGCAATGCGCAGGAAGCGTCGCAGGCGGCCGCTCAGGCGGATCAACAGGCGCGCAGTGGCGATGAAGTGGTCGGGCAGGCGATCAGTCAGATCGAGCAGCTGGCTCTCGAGGTGCTGAACTCCACGCAGTCGATGAGCGCGCTCAAGCAGGAAAGCAACAAGATCGTTGGCGTTCTGGATGTGATCAAGTCTGTTTCACAGCAGACCAACCTGTTGGCCCTCAATGCGGCCATCGAGGCAGCCCGCGCGGGAGAGGCCGGGCGCGGCTTCGCGGTGGTTGCCGATGAAGTCCGTGGTCTGGCGCAACGCACGCAAAAGTCCACCGAGGAAATCGAAGAGCTGATCGCCGCCCTGCAAACCGGCACCCAACAAGTCGCAACCACCCTGGATAACAGCCGCACCCTGACCGACAACACGGTTGAGCTGAGCCGTCGCGCGGGTGGCGCACTGGAGCAGATCACCCGCACCGTGGCGACGATCCAGCACATGAACAAACAGATCGCTACCGCCAGCGAGGAACAGAGCGTAGTCGCCGAACAGATCAACCGTAACGTCATCAGCGTACGCGACATCTCCGAACAGACCGCCGCCGCCAGCGAGCAAACCGCAGCCTCCAGCGTCGAACTCGCCAGACTGGGAACTCACTTGCAGACACTGGTGGGGAAATTCAGGGTGAGTTGAACCACCATTGCACCAGCAGGCGGCCCGGCTAACACTATCGTGCCCATGCTCCGCGCGGGCATGCCGGTCTGGACGCTCCGAATCCTCTTGCGACGCAGAGCGTCGTGAACTGCATTCCCACGCTGGAGCGTGAGGAACGAGCGTCGTCAGGGATAACACTATCGTGCCCATGCTCCGCGTGGGCATGCCGGTCTGGACGCTCCGCGTCCTCTTGCGACGCAGAGCGTCGTAAACTGCAATCCCACGCTGGAGCGTGAGGAACGAGCGTCGTCAGGGATAACACTATCGCGCCCATGCTCCGCGTGGGCATGCCGGTCTGGACGCTCCGCGTCCTCTTGCGACGCAGAGCGTCGTAAACTGCAATCCCACGCTGGAGCGTGAGGAACGAGCGTCGTCAGGGATAACACTATCGTGCCCATGCTCCGCGTGGGCATGCCGGTCTGGACGCTCTGCGTCCTCTTGCGACGCAGAGCGTCGTGAACTGCATTCCCACGCTGGAGCGTGAGGAACGATCGGGGTTCTGGAGAACCCGTCTTGACCATGTCCTGTGCATTTATGTGCCGCAAAGCCCAATAAAAAGCCCCCGACGCGCTAAGCGTCAGGGGCTTTTTTCGTAGCCGGGCGGTTTTAGACCGGGACCGGCTCCGATGCTTTACCTACTGGTTGCAAAGGCAGCAACGGCGCATGTGGATCAGCTTCGATGGAAGCTCTCCAGGCGGCCAGCCACTCTTCGTGACCTTCGCTCCAGACGCGCTCATGCAGGCGCCCAAGGGCGACCGGGTCGCTCAGCAGCATCAGACGTTCCTGATTGCCGAGTTTGGCCGGACCTACCTTCAGAGCATGATCAACACGCTCCATGCGCACCACTTCGATCGGCTGTGCCTGACGGTGACGCGAGGTTGCCAGGGCGCAGGCCAGAGCATTCTGGCGAGGATCCACCACAGCCCGAATGAAGCCTTGTTTCAGCGCATGCCAGCGGTTCTCGTAGGTGTACTGATCCGTCGAGATCAACTCTTGCGGCGGTTCGAACTCTTCAGGAATCAGGAAGAACTTCTCGTCACGCGCCTTGACGCCCAGATTGGTACGGCTGGAAATCACCGATACCGGAATCGACAGCATCAACGAGACCACAATCGGCGCAAGCCACCACAGGAAGCTCGGGTTCAACCAGAACACCAGCAAGGCCCAGCACGCGCCCAGCAGTGTCTGTGGACCATGACGCTTAACGGCTTCGATCCACGGCGTGGAGTCGTCGTCGCGTTGCGGAGAGTTCCAGGTTGCGGCCCAGCCCAGGAAAGCGGCCAGTACGAAGCGGGTGTGGAACAGCATGCGCACCGGTGCCAGCAGCACCGAAAAGAGCATTTCCAGCAGCATCGAAACGGTGACCTTGAACTTGCCACCGAAGCCTTTCGCGCCCTTGGCCCAGATCAGAATGACGCTGAGCAGTTTAGGCAGGAACAGCAGGACGATGGTCGTCGAGAACAACGCAACAGCTTTTTCCGGGTGCCATTGTGGCCACAGCGGATACAACTGACGCGGTTCAAGGAAGTAGGTCGGCTCCATCAGTGTGTTCACCGCCAGCAAGGCCGTGGACAGCACGAGGAAGAAGAACCACAACGGTGCCGACAGATACGACATCACACCGGTCAGGAACACCGCACGGTGAACCGGGTGCATGCCCTTGACCAGGAACAGCCTGAAGTTCATCAGGTTGCCGTGGCACCAACGGCGGTCACGCTTGAGTTCGTCCAGCAGGTTGGGCGGCAATTCTTCATAACTGCCCGGCAGGTCGTAAGCAATCCACACGCCCCAGCCGGCACGGCGCATCAGCGCAGCTTCGACGAAGTCGTGAGACAGGATCGCACCGGCAAAGGCACCTTTACCCGGCAGCGGCGCCAAGGCGCAATGCTCGATAAACGGCTTCATGCGGATGATCGCGTTGTGACCCCAATAGTGGGATTCACCCAACTGCCAGAAGTGCAGACCGGCCGTGAACAGCGGACCGTAGACCCGCGTAGCGAACTGCTGCATGCGTGCATACAGCGTGTCCATACCCGACGCACGTGGCGCGGTCTGGATGATACCGGCGTCCGGCGTGGCTTCCATCAGGCGAACCAGACTGGTCAGACACTCTCCGCTCATGACGCTATCGGCATCGAGCACGACCATGTAGCGGTATTCACCACCCCAACGACGGCAGAAGTCGTCCAGGTTGCCGCTTTTGCGTTTTACGCGACGACGACGACGGCGATAGAAGATCTTGCCGAAACCTTTGGTCTCGCGGCATACGTCCAGCCAGGCCTGTTGCTCGGCAACGGCAATGTCGGTCTCGTTGGTGTCGCTGAGTACGAAGAAATCGAAACGATCCAGATCACCCGTAGCCGCGACCGACTCGAACGTAGCGCGCAGGCCGGCGAAAACCCGTGGCACGTCTTCGTTGCAGATCGGCATGACCAGCGCAGTACGTGCGCCCTTTTCGATCGGCTCGTTGCCAGCACTGGCACCCGAGATACGGTATTTGTCGCGACCGGTGAGCAGCTCAAGGAAGCCCATCAGTGCGGTCCAGAAACCGGCCGACACCCAGCAGAAGAGAATCCCGAATAGCAACAGAATGCTGGTCTGCAAGGCATAAGGCATGACCTGCAAAGCAGTCTGCACGAAGGTCTGACGGGTGATTTCGTCGAGCGAAACCAGCGACCAGCCCTGATACGGGAGAATGCCCTTCATATACCAGCCAGCCACGATCGTTTGACCCAGCATCAGGATCAGCAGGATGTAACGACGGATCGAACCGACGGTGCGCCAGCGCGCCTTGGGCAGATCACGAGGCAGATCGTCGGGCTCTGGCTTGGGCGGGTTGGTCTTGCCGGTCAGGCGACGCCAGCCGCGTACCAGAATGTTGGTGCGCCATGGCTCTGGCACGACCTTGGTCCGGCGAATCGGCGGTGTGGCCTTGAGGCACAGGCGACCGCTGGCATCGACGCCGAGCATCTCGGCGTCCTCCAGCTGGTCTGCGGTGGTCAGCGTAAGGCGGCGACCCACCGAAGCCTGAGCGGCCTCGGCAGGGTCATTGACCGGCTGCGCAGAAAGACGCTCATGCAACTCGGCGAAGGTCTTGCAGCCGGCAAGTTCTGCCCGCTGCTCGTCGCTCATCGGTAAATGCGCCAGGTACTCGTTCAGAGACACTGGCACCGGTAGAGAATTACTCATCGCTCGGCAACTGATAGCTCCAGGTCTCGGTCATGACTTGCAACGTCTTGGCCGGTTCCGGATGGGTGGGTGCTGCCTCGGTTTCAGGCTGCTGAATCTCTTTACCGTCCTTGTCCTTGGCTGCATCGGTTTTGGCAACTTCGCCTTTACCTTTCGCAGCGTCGGCCTTGCCAGCTTCAGGCTTGGCGGTCTCGGGTTTGGCGGCTTCAGGCTTCGGCGCGTCGGCCTTGGCGATTTCTACCTGGTCGTTGGCAGATTCCTTGGCAACTGCCGGTTTGGCAGCTTCCTTGGCAGCAGCCTTCTTCTCTTCAGCTTTGTCTGCAACGAGCAGCGCAGGTTCCTTGCCCGGTTCGGTAGGGATCTCACGCAGCAGGTAAGCGCGCATTTCGGTTGGCTTGCCGGAATCCTTGACCTTCACACGCAGGGTCAGGCGGTAGCCTTTGGTGACCGGGTTATAGCGCAGGTTGTTTTCCACCAGTTCGACGTTGTCGTCAGTGGTCACCTGGCTGCGAATGGTCTTGTCTTCCGGCAATGCGGCCAGTACCGGGCCCACGAAGTCGACCAGGAAGGCAAGGCTGCCATCCGGCTGACGGATCAGGTTGGACTGACGCACATCACCGATGGAGCGTTGGGTCTGCTTGACCCAGCCCAGATCCGGCGAGTGGATCGAGTTTTCCTGCATGGTCCAGTGCAGACGGTAATCGAATGCCATTTCCTTGCCCGGCTCTGCGAGAGTCTCAGGCTTCCAGTAGGCCACGATGTTGTCGTTGGTCTCGTCGGCAGTCGGAATTTCGACCAGCTCGACGGTGCCCTTGCCCCAGTCACCTTTCGGCTCGATCCAGGCGCTTGGACGCTTGTCATAGCGGTCATCCAAGTCTTCGTACTGGCTGAAGTCACGGCCACGTTGCAGCAGACCGAAACCACGCGGGTTTTCGACCGAGAAGCTGCTGATGGACAGATGTTTAGGGTTGTTCAGCGGACGCCACAACCACTCACCGTTGGCAGCCTGAATCGACAGACCGCTGGAGTCGTGCAGCTCGCGACGATAGTTAGGTACACGCGAAGGCTGGTTGGCACCGAACAGGAACATACTGGTCAATGGCGCAACACCGAGCTTGTTGACCTTGTCACGCAGGAACATGCGCGACTTGACGTCAACCAGAGTGTTGGTGCCAGGACGCAGGGTCAACTGATAAGCACCGGTAGCGCGCGGCGAGTCGAGCAGCGCGAAGATCACCAGATGATTGTCATCCGGACCCGGCTTCTCGATCCAGAATTCCTTGAAGCGCGGGAACTCCTCACCAGACGGCGATGCAGTGTCGATTGCCATGCCGCGTGCGGACAGGCCATAGACCTGACCCTTGCCGATCACGCGGAAGTAGCTCGCGCCCAGCATGGTCATGATTTCGTCCTGCTTGTCATCCTTGTTGATCGGATACAGGACACGGAAACCGGCATAACCCAGTTTCTCGGTGGATTTGGGGTCGATCTTCAGATCGCCGAAATCGAAACGACTGGAGTCGTACTTGATTTCGTCGACGCTGGTAGCGGTCACTTCGTTGATCTTGACCGGCGTGTCGAAGTGCATGCCCTGGTGGTAGAAAGACACTTTGAACGGAGTCTTCTCGCCCGCCCATTCGGCCTTGTCATCACGGAAGCGAATCTTCTGATAGTCGGCAAACTTCATATCGCGAAGCTCGTTCGGCAGATTGCTCCTTGGAGCCTCGAACTTCTGCCCGGCCAGTTCTTTGGCTTTTGCCGTTACATCATCAAGATTGAACGCCCACAGCTGACCTGCACTGAACAGGCATACAAGGGCCGAGCTTGCCAGAAGTGCACTACGCAACCGCTTGACAGGTGTCTTTGGAGCATCACAGGGACTAACAATCACGAGCAACCCTCGCCGAAAAACAGATGAAAAAACCAACGGCCAGCTATCAATGCCGGGTTGGCGAGCATTGTTCCGACTCCGAATGGGCTTAATGATTCCCCAACCCGGTGCCAGAACCGCTTTTGTCATACCAAATGGACCAACAGTGTCGATCCCCGTAACGCGCGATTATCCAGCAGCGCGCGCCACAACGCATCAGGTATGACAAAGAAATTTATTTCCCGTGCGACCGGAAAATTCAGGGGAGAAACGATGAAATCGTAGCTTATGTATCGAACAAAAATATCACTGGGCCATCATTTATCAAATGCACTTGCATGTCCGCACCAAATTGGCCCGCAGCCACAGTGGTATGCGCGATTCTGGCCTGACTCAATAGATAGTCGAACAGCTCGGCGCCCAGCGCTGGAGCAGCGGCTTTCGAGAACCCCGCACGCAACCCGCTTTTGGTATCCGCGGCCAGCGTGAACTGCGAAACCAGCAACAAGCCACCGCCTACCTCGCGCAAGGATAGATTCATCTTGCCGTCGGCATCGCTGAACACTCGATAATTAAGCAGCTTGTGCAGCAACTTATCGGCACTGGCGCGGGTGTCTTGAGGCTCTATGCCCACCAGCACCAATATGCCCTGATCGATAGCACCGACAACTTCGCCGCCCACCTCAACGCGTGCGTTTCGCACGCGCTGCAACAAACCTTTCATAAATGCCTTTCCAGACTCAAAACCAATACCAGGCTGCTGTCATGCTTCTTCGGGCGGGAGGTCGAGCAGGTTGCGCGCAATTTCTGCAGCGGCACGCACCAGCGCATCGGCGATACCGGATTCCGACGCCGAATGGCCAGCCTCACGAATGACCTGCAGTTCGCTGCCGGGCCAGTTCTGATGCAACTCCCAGGCATTATCCAGCGGGCAGATGACGTCATAACGACCGTGAACGATGATTGCCGGCAGGTGCGCGATCTTTGGCATGTCGCGAATCAACTGGTTTTCCTCAAGGAACGCCTTGTTCATGAAGTAATGGCATTCGATGCGCGCAATGGACAGCGCACGGTGCGGTTCGGCGAAGCGATCGACCACTTGCGGGTTGGGGCGCAAGGTTGCACAACGCCCTTCCCAGGTCGACCAGGCTTTGGCAGCGTGCATCTGGGCGATCTGGTCCGGCCCCGTGAGGCGCTTGTGGAAGGCAGCCAGTAGGTTATCGCGCTCATCCAGCGGGATCGGCGCTACATAATCCTGCCAGTAATCAGGGAACAGACGGCTGGCACCCGCTTGATAGAACCAGTCGATTTCTTGCTGACGGGCCAGGAATATGCCTCGCAGGATCAGCGCGTGTACGCGGTCTGGATGGGTCTGCGCGTAAGCCAGGGCCAGAGTCGAGCCCCACGAGCCGCCGAACAGCACCCATTTGTCGATTCCGAGGTGCTCGCGAATCCGCTCCAGGTCCTCCACCAGTTTCCAGGTGGTATTGTTCTCAAGACTGGCATGCGGTGTGGAGCGACCGCAGCCACGCTGATCGAACGTTACGATACGGTACAGGTTAGGATCGAAATAGCAGCGACTGTGCGCATCGCATCCGGAACCAGGGCCGCCATGAATGAATACCACTGGCAACCCTTCTGGCGAGCCACTTTCATCGACGTAAAGCACATGCGGTTGTTCCACGGCCAGATCGTGCCGAGCGTAGGGTTTGATCTGCGGGTACAAAGTCTGCATAAGTGCTCCATAAGTCCAGTTCAGAGGCTTCTATTATTCTGCCGTTGGCATCATAAACCCGAAACGAAGAATCAGCATGCTGCACGTCATTGATCGGGATGGAACGATCGATGCAAGCGTTTTGCCAATTTGGTCAGCGCGCGAACCAGAGCCGTTGCCCTGGGTCGAAGCGAGGGCGCTGCCTTCAATTATTTCTACTATTTTCAGGAAATAACTGACGACACGCCTACAGTCTAAGAATCCCGTTTTCCATTCGTCAGACTACTTGAGGTTGTACCGATGTCTCAGGAACCACTTGTTCGTGACGCTGATGTGGCTGCTTTCCGCGCCGCTGTGCTCGCCAAACTCACCTATTCGGTGGGCAAGGACCCCGACCATGCGTTTGAGCATGACTGGTTTGAAGCTGTTGCCCTTGCCGCCCGCGACCACATGGTCGAACACTGGATGGACCACACGCGACAGATTTATCGCAAGGTCCAGAAGCGCGTTTACTACCTGTCTCTGGAATTCCTCATTGGCCGACTGCTCTACGACAGCCTGAGCAACCTCGGCCTGCTGGAAGTGGCTCGCGAAGCATTGACCGAGCTGGGTGTGGATATCGAACGTATCCGCTTGCTTGAACCGGATGCTGCGCTGGGCAACGGCGGCCTGGGTCGTCTGGCAGCGTGCTTCATGGAAAGCATGTCGACCCTGGGCATTGCCGGGCACGGTTATGGGATTCGTTACGAGCACGGGCTGTTTCGTCAGGGCATCGTCGACGGCTGGCAGCAGGAACAGACCGAAAACTGGCTGGACTTCGGCAACCCGTGGGAATTCGAGCGTCCTGAGGTGGTTTACTCCATCGGTTTCAGTGGCAGCGTCGACACTGTGGTGACCGAAGCGGGCGACTCGCGTCAGGTCTGGCGTCCGGGCGAAACCGTTCGGGCCATTGCTTACGACACCCCTGTGGTCGGCTGGCGCGGGAAAAGCGTCAACACCCTGCGCTTGTGGCGCGCCCGTGCGGTGGAAGACCTGCATCTGGAACGCTTCAACGCTGGCGACCACTTTGGCGCCGTCGCCGAAGTAGTGCGCGCCGAAAGTATTTCCCGCGTGCTGTACCCGAACGATGCAACCGAAGCGGGCCAGGAACTGCGCCTGCGCCAGGAATACTTCTTTGTTTCCGCATCGCTGCAGGATTTGCTGCGCCGCCATCTGAACCAGCACGCCACGCTGACCGATCTGCCAGACCATGCAGCGATTCAGATGAACGACACGCACCCGTCCATTGCAGTGGCCGAGCTGATGCGTCAGTTGATCGACAACCACAACATCCCGTGGGACACCGCCTGGAAAATCACCGTCGGCACCCTTGGCTACACCAACCATACGCTGCTGCCGGAAGCGCTGGAGACCTGGTCGGTCGGCCTGATGGAGCGGATGCTGCCGCGCCACATGCAGATCATCTACCTGATCAACGCACAACACATCGACACACTGCGCGCCAAAGGCGTCGACGACGTCAACGTGCTGCGTGCGGTATCGCTGATCGAAGAAGACAATGGTCGTCGGGTACGCATGGGCAACCTGGCGTTCCTCGGCTCGCACAGCGTCAATGGCGTTTCGGCGCTGCATACCCAACTGATGCGCAAGACCGTGTTTGCCGAGCTGCACAAGATCTATCCGGAGCGGATCAACAACAAGACCAACGGCATCACCTTCCGCCGCTGGCTGTTCCAGGCCAACCCGAAGCTGACCGAAATGCTCGTCGAAGCGCTGGGTGAGGACGTTCTGGATAATGCCGAGACTCGCCTCAAAGAGCTTGAGCCGTTCGCCGATAAGTCTTCGTTCCGCAAGCAGATGGCCGACCAACGCCTGCACAGCAAGCGCGCACTGGCAGCGATCATTCATGAACGCTTGGGTATTGCCGTCAATCCTGCAGCGATGTTCGACGTCCAGGTCAAACGGATTCACGAATACAAACGCCAGTTGCTGAACCTGTTCCACACCGTCGCGCTGTATCAGGCGATTCGTGCCGAGCCAGGCACAGACTGGGTTCCGCGGGTGAAGATCTTCGCTGGCAAGGCGGCGGCCAGTTATCACTCGGCCAAGCTGATTATCAAGCTGACCAACGATATCGCCCGGACCGTGAACAACGACCCGACGGTGCGTGGCCTGCTGAAAGTGGTGTTCATGCCCAACTACAACGTCAGTCTGGCGGAGAGCATCATCCCGGCAGCCGACCTGTCCGAGCAGATTTCCACGGCAGGCCTGGAAGCTTCAGGGACCAGTAACATGAAGTTCGGCCTCAACGGCGCACTGACCATCGGCACGCTGGACGGTGCCAACGTGGAAATGAGCGAGCAGGTCGGGCTGGAGCACATGTTCATCTTCGGCATGTCCTCGCAACAGGTCGAAGCCCGCAAGCGCGCAGGCGAATTCAACGCACATGGAGACGTGGCGGCATCGGGGCGTTTGAACGATGTACTACAAGCGATTCGTGGTGGCGTGTTCTCGCCGGATGATCCGAACCGTTACGTGGGACTGATCGATCAGCTGCTGGATTATGACCGCTTCCTGGTCTGTGCCGACTTCGATTCGTACTGGGCAGCACAGGCCAAAGTCGAGGAACGCTGGCACGATTCCAAGGAATGGTGGCGCTCGGCGGTGCTCAACACCGCACGCATGGGCTGGTTCTCTTCGGACCGGACTATTCGCGAGTACGCCGGCGACATCTGGAAGGCGCTGGACTGACTCGGAGCCTGAACATACTTACACAACCCCCGTGGGAGCGAGCTTGCTCGCGAAGAGGCCATTAAGGTCTCCGCAAAGAAGGCGCTCGAAACGACGCCTTCGTGAGCAAGCTCACTCCCACAAGCGCCTCAAGGATCTGTCTCAGTCCTGCAGAGACTCTGGTGCCCCCCGGCATAAAACATTACAAACGATGTCCGCCCGCCCCTATATACTGCGCTCGATGAACCTTCACACATCGAAAAGGATGTCGTCGCGTGCTTTGGATTTGTCTGGTGGTGGGCGGTGCAGCGCTGGGCTACGCGCTGAGCTATGACGAGTGGGCAGGTGCGCTGATCGGCGCAGTCATGGGCTGGGCCGTCTGGGCAGGCATTCGCATGCGCCTGCTTGGCAGGCAATCCGCCGACCAACTGCAACAACTGCTCGCAACCCGCCAATCCCTCGACGCCGTTCAACAGCGCCTGAGCGTGCTCGAACGTCAGTCCGCGCCCGGCGTGCCACCTGCGCAGGACGCCGCACCGCTCCCAGTGGATGCGGTCATTATCGAGACACCCACTGAAGGCCCAGAGCTGATCTGGGACTTGCCGGACGAAGAGCCGCAGGTAGCAAAGCCTGTCGAACCCGCTCCCGATATCCACCAGCCTTCAAAGGCCGCTCAGCCCAATCTGCTGGACAGCGCCATCAATCGCGCAAAAGACTGGCTGCTGGGCGGCAATACGGTACTGCGCGTGGGCGTAGTGGTGCTGTTTCTCGGGCTGGCCTTTCTGTTGCGCTACGCCACCGAAGGCATGGTCGTACCGATTGAAGCACGCTACGCCGCAGTCGCCGCCAGCGCGCTGGCCTTGCTCGGTCTGGGTTGGTGGCTGCGTTTGCGCAACGGTCCTTACGCGCTGATGTTGCAAGGCGCAGGCGTAGGCGTGCTATACCTGACCGTCTTTGCGGCGATGAAATTGCACGCCCTGCTCGATCCGGCACCGGGCTTTGTGCTGCTGGTAGCGATCACCGCTTTCTCGGCCATTCTGGCGTTGACACAGAATGCTCTGGCCCTGGCCTGCGCCGGTGCGCTGGGTGGATTCGCAGCACCACTGCTTGCTTCGACCGGGCAAGGCAGCCACATCTCGCTGTTCAGTTACTTTGCCCTGCTCAACGCGGGCATCATTGCCATCGCCTGGTTCAAGGCCTGGCGTATTCTCAACCTGATCGGCTTTTTCGGCACTTTCGGCATCGGTTTCGCCTGGGGCATACGGGCTTACACCCCCGAGCTGTTCTGGAGCACCGAGCCCTTTCTGATTCTGTTCTTTGTGATGTACCTGGCCATCGGCCTGCTGTTTGCGCGTCGCAAGCTGCTGGAACTCACTGACGCGCCACCGGATGCCAGTCGCGAAACACTGCTGCGCTGGTCGGCACGTCAGGGTGATTACGTCGACGGCACCCTGCTGTTTGGCACGCCAATCGTCGGGTTCGGCCTGCAATACGCGCTGGTCGAACACCTTGAGTTCGGTGCCGCGCTCAGCGCGCTCGCGCTGGGCCTGATCTACATGGGTCTGGCACGCTGGCTGGCGGCACGTGCGAACGGCCGAACCGTTTTGTTGATGGAAACCTGCCTGGCGCTGGGCGTGGTGTTTGCCACGCTGGCCATCCCGCTGAGTCTCGGTTCGCAATGGACGACCTGCGCGTGGGCCGTGGAAGGCGCAGCGGTTTTCTGGCTGGGCCTGCGCCAGCATCGCAAACTGGCCCAGGTTTTCGGCCTGGTGTTGCAGGTGTGCGCCAGCGCAATGCTGATCAGTGATTCAGACAATTCCAGCTGGGCTGGCGACTACTGGACACCGATGATTCTGGCCATCGCGGCCCTGATCAGCGCCTGGAGCGTGTTCCGTTTCAACACCCTGATGATCATCGATCAGAAAATCGCCAGAACGGTACTGACGATATGGGGCGCGATCTGGTGGGCGGCTTCATTGATCAGCGTCGTGCAACTGTACGCACCGAACAGCGTGCAGACGCCACTGCTGTTGATCGCGGCTGCGCTCAGCGTAGCTATCTGGGCAGTGCTGGCCCTGCGTTTGCACTGGCCAGACCTCGCCGTATTGTGCAGCGTACTCACCCCAGTCAGCGCCCTTCTGTTACTGGGCTCGCTGAGTGAGCATTACCACCCGGCCGCGAACTGGGGCTGGCTGGCCTGGGCAGCCGTGTTCGCCATGCATCTGCTGACCTTGCACTATCTGGCAGACACGCTGCCGATCCTCGCGCAACGTATCGCTCACACCACAGGCTGCCTGTTGATCATCAGCGTACTGGCACTGGAATTGCGTTTCGGCCTGTTGCAGCTGTCCGAGTCTTACAACGCCTGGCGCTGGCTGGGCTGGGCGATTCTGCCCAGCCTGTTCCTGCTGGCGATGAGCTCAGAGCGTCAGTGGCCATGGCCGGTGAAGGCTTGCCCCGAGGCCTACCGTGTCGGGGCCGCGGCACCACTGGCGGCATTGATGCTGGCGTGGTTCTGGCTGGCGAACACGTTCAGCGACGGTGCGGCGGAACCGCTGCCCTATATCCCGCTGCTCAACCCGCTGGAAATCGGCCTGCTGCTGGCTCTGGCCGGGGTATGCCTGTGGATGCGCAAGTACCTCACACGCCCTCGCAATGCTGCCTTGCTGGTGGCAGGCGCTTCACTGTTTGCACTCGTCACGGCAATGGTCATGCGCACGGCCCATCATTGGGCTCAAGTGCCGTGGCACACCGAGGCGCTGCTTGAGTCGATGCGCGTTCAGGCCGGGTTATCGATCGTCTGGACGCTGATGGCACTGGCCCTGATGATCGGCGGTCACATGCGCAGCAACCGCGAGCTCTGGCTGGGCGGCGCAGCATTGATCGGCGTGGTGGTGATCAAGCTGTTCTTCGTCGAGCTGAGCAACCGTGGCGGCATGGAGCGAATCGTCTCGTTCATCGGTGTTGGCATTCTGCTACTGGTGGTGGGATATTTCGCACCATTGCCGCCGAAACACTCTGCCAGAGAGGTCGGCGAAGAACCCGGCCCAGGCCCGACCGCCGCGCCGGATAAGCTATGAGGAAAACGTTCTTGAGTCATCCCGCCATGAAGATCGCCGTGCTTGGCCTGGCCTTGTGCACGGCGATAACTGCCGTCGCCCAGGACAAACCGACGGACTTTGCCAGCCAGACCCCACTGAGCCTCAGCGGCGACGGGCCTTGGTATCGCATCGAGTTACCGCTTGCCGTGCAGTTGAATGCCCGGCAGAGCGACCTGGGTGATCTGCGCGTGTTCAATGCCGAAGGCCAGCCGCAGGCTTATTCGATCACGCCGCGACAGCCTGCACGCGAGCAGGAACCCACGCCAATCCCGGTCAAATGGTTTGCCCTTTACAGCACGCAGGAAGCAGGCGATGCCGCGCCGGTCATCCGTATCGAGCGCTCAAGCAACGGCAGCGTGATCGAGGTCCAGCCGCAAAGCGATATCGAGGCTGGTGAAGAAGTGCTGCGCGGCTGGTTGCTGGACACCAGCGCGATCAAGGCGCCACTGGAGCAGCTGGTGATCGACTGGAGCACCGAGCGTGAAGGTTTCCAGAACTTCAGCATCGAAGCCAGCGATGACCTGCAGCACTGGCGCAACTGGGGCGAAGGGCAGGTTGCCCGGCTGTCATTTGCCGACGAAGTGATCGAGCAACTTGAAGTCGGCCTGCCCGGCCAGAGCGCCCGCTACCTGCGTCTGTTGTGGCGCGCCCCGCACAGCGCCCCCCTGTTGATCTCCGCCCACCTGCTCAGCGCCAGCACTGAAAGCCCGACCCCGCCGCTGACCTGGTCGCCACCGGTCAAGGGCGTCGTCGAAAGCCCCAACGAATATGTCTGGCAACTGCCGAGCGGCTTGCCGGTAGGGCGCGTCAAGGTCGATATTGCCCAGCCAAACAGCCTCGCACCGGCGACGCTTTACGGTCGGATGGACGCGAAACAACCCTGGCAGCCGATCAGCAGTGGCCTGTTGTACCGGTTATCGCAGAACAACAGCGATGTCTTGCAGGACCAGCTGCAATTGTCCGGGCGCATCGTTCAACAGCTAAAACTGGTGGTGGATGATCGCGGCGGCGGGCTGGGCAGTGAAGCGCCGCAGTTGAGCGTGGCCGTGCCTGCCACGGAAATCGTATTCCTGGCACGCGGTGAAGGGCCCTTCACGCTGGCCATCGGCAACCCGAACGTCAAAGCGGCGAACCTGTCGCTGGCCACCCTGATCCCCGACTTGAGTCCGGAAAAACTGGCCTCGCTCGGGACAGCGGAACCCGCTACGGCATCTGTTGCCAACATGGCAGCTGCGCCGATAGCGGTGCCGCAGAGCATGGACTTCAAACGCCTCGGGCTTTGGGCTGTTCTGCTGCTCGGGGTACTGTTTCTGGGCTGGATGGCGTTCAGCACGCTGCGCGCATCAAAACGCTGAAACACACAGGCTGTCGGGTGCGCTTTGCCCGACATCTGAACTGAAACAGTCATAAGCCAGTCTGATAGCAGTATTACGTCGCCACTCGCGTTAAACTGCGCGGGTTTTCATACCCCCTATTTTCGGAGCTATCCATGTCCCGCGTTACACTAAGTCGTTACTTGATTGAGCAGACTCGCAGCAACATTGAGCAGACTCGCAGCAACAACACCCCTGCCGATCTGCGCTTCCTGATCGAAGTTGTGGCGCGCGCATGCAAGGAAATCAGCCACGCCGTCTCCAAAGGCGCGCTGGGCGGCGTACTTGGCAGCATGGGCACCGAAAACGTTCAGGGCGAAGTGCAGAAAAAGCTCGATGTGATCTCCAACGAGATCCTGCTCGAGGCCAACGAATGGGGCGGTCACCTGGCCGGCATGGCGTCCGAAGAAATGGACAACGCCTACCAGATCCCGGGCAAATACCCGAAGGGCGCGTACCTGCTGGTTTTCGACCCGCTGGACGGCTCGTCGAACATCGACATCAACGCTCCGGTCGGCACCATCTTTTCGGTACTGCGTTGCCCGAACGAATACCTCAGCCAGAACGAAGCGCTGAATGAAAAGGCCTTCCTGCAGCCGGGCACCGAACAGGTCGCCGCCGGTTACGCCATCTACGGCCCGCAGACCATGCTGGTGCTGACCCTGGGCGACGGAGTGAAAGGCTTCACCCTGGACCGCGAAATGGGCAGCTTCGTGCTCACTCACGAAGACATCAAAATCCCGGAGTCCACCCAGGAATTCGCGATCAACATGTCCAACCAGCGCCACTGGGAAGCCCCGGTACAGCGCTACGTGAACGAGTTGCTGGCCGGTGCAGACGGCCCGTTGAAAAAGAACTACAACATGCGCTGGGTCGCTGCGATGGTGGCCGACGTGCACCGTATCCTGACCCGTGGCGGTCTGTTCATGTATCCGCGCGACAGCCGCGAGCCTTCCAAGCCGGGCAAACTGCGTCTGATGTATGAAGCCAACCCGATGTCCTTCCTGGTCGAGCAGGCTGGCGGCGCGTCCACCGACGGTCATCAGCGCATTCTCGACATTCAGCCGGAAGGCCTGCACCAGCGCGTAGCGGTGTACCTGGGTTCGAAAGAAGAAGTCGAGCGCGCTACTGCGTATCACAAAGAGTAAGAAGGCTTGCTGTGCGCCAGTGGTGATTCGGCCCGTCTGAATCACCACCCGGCGACAGGCAAACGAGCATTCGATGTTGCGTTCGGCACAGGCCTGCGGGCCAACCATCTGATCTACGGCATAAATCCTTGCGCCGTCCGGGAACCAGATTCCCTTTTTCTCTTCTAAGCTTGCGGTACTGCGCCAGCCTGCCTCCGCTTGCACTGCGACGCGACCCCCTTCCGTTCAGGAGCTACACCCATGTCCTTGCGCACTGTCGCGTTACTCTCGTTCTGCGTATTTCTGGCTGCCTGCAGCAAGATCACCCAGGAAAACTACTCGAAAATTTCAGCCGGCATGCCCAAGGCACAGGTCGAATCCTTGCTGGGCAGCCCGACGGAATGCTCCGGCGCACTGGGCATGTCCAGTTGCACATGGGGTGACCAGAACACCTTTATCAGCGTGCAGTATGCGGCAGACAAGGTTGTCCTGTTCTCGGGTCAGGGTCTGAAATAAAACATGATCAAGGTACTGGTACGTTTCGGAATTTTTGTCATGGCCAGCTTTCTGGCCATCGGTTTTGCCCACTCGGCTGACAACCTCGAGCCAAGGACAGTCGACAGCGTCGACCTCAAGCAGTATCAGGGCACCTGGTACGAGATCGCCCGCCTGCCAATGTTTTTCCAGCGCAAGTGCGCCCAGTCCGAGGCGCTTTACGCGCTCAAGGACGACGGCAACATTGCAGTGACCAACCGTTGCCGCACTATCGAGGGCAAGTGGGAAGAAGCAAAGGGCACTGCCTCGCCCCAAGTACCGGGCAAGACCGACAAGCTGTGGGTAGTGTTCGATAACTGGTTCTCGCGCCTGCTGCCGGGCGTTGCCAAGGGTGACTACTGGATTCTGGACGTCAGCGAAGGCTACCGGACCGCCGTGGTCGGCAACCCGGACCGCAAATACCTGTGGCTGCTGTCGCGCACGCCGACAGTGTCTGCATCGGTCAAGGAAAACATGCTGAGCAAGGCTCGCCAGCAAGGCTACGACACCTCCCGCCTGATCTGGCGCGAAGATGATTCGAAGATCGGCAAGGGCGAGAAGTAAGCGGACTCCGCTTATTGTGCTCACGCTTGATCATTGTGCGACGCTCTGCGTCGCATGCCTTTCTGGACGCTCCGCGTCCGATTTTCGATTGGCGGCGCGACGCAGATTTGTGACGCGGAGCGTCACCCACGGCATTCCCACGCTGGAGCGTGAGGAACGATGAGCGTCGTGGCTGGAAAGTGAGGAACGCCAAGCGTCCGCAAGAACACTATCGTGCCCATACTCCGCGTGGGCATGCCGTTCTGGACGCTCCGCGTCCGATTTTCGATGGGCGGCGCGGCGCAGATTTGTGACGCGGAGCGTCACCCACAGCATTCCCACGCTGGAGCGTGAGGAACGATAAGCGTCGTGGCTGGAAAGTGAGGAACGCCAAGCGTCCGCAAGAACACTATCGTGCCCATACTCCGCGTGGGCATGCCGTTCTGGACGCTCCGCGTCCGATTTTCGATGGGCGGCGCGGCGCAGATTTGTGACGCGGAGCGTCACCCACAGCATTCCCACGCTGGAGCGTGAGGAACGATAAGCGTCGTGGCTGGAAAGTGAGGAACGCCAAGCGTCCGCAAGAACACTATCGCGCCCATGCTCCGCGTGGGTATGCCGTTCTGGACGCTCCGCGTCCGATTTTCGATGGGCGGCGCGGCGCAGATTTGTGACGCGGAGCGTCACCCACAGCATTCCCACGCTGGAGCGTGAGGAACGATAAGCGTCGTGGCTGGAAAGTGAGGAACGCCAAGCGTCCGCAAGGACACTATCGTGCCCATGCTCCGCGTGGGCATGCCGTTCTTGACGCTCTGCGTCCTCTCTTGCATCAGCCGAGCAATTCCCTCAATACCTGCGCGAACTCGCGGTTGCTTTGCTCTTCTGCGGCATGTCGCCCTTCGCGTATGACCCAGCGCCCATTCACGGCTACGTCGCGAATCTGTCGGTCGCTGCCGGCGAACAGCCAGCGGTTGAGGATGGCGTCGCCCGAAGCCGTGGCGATGTACGGGTCGTTGCCATCCAGCACCAGCCAGTCGGCGCGTTGCCCCACTTGCAGCGTACCAACCTGCTGCCCCAACGCCTGCGCGCCACCCGCGAGCGCGGCGTCGTACAAAGTGCGGCCAACCATCGGCTGATCACTGCGATACAGCCGGTTACGACGCTGATCGCGTAGACGCTGGCCGTACTCCAGCCAGCGCAACTCCTCGACCACGCTGAGCGAAACGTGACTGTCCGAGCCAATTCCCCACCGGCCACCCTGGGCAATGTAGTCCACCGCCGGAAAGATACCGTCGCCCAGATTGGCCTCGGTGGTCAGGCATAACCCGGCCACCGCGCCACTTTGCGCCATCAGTTGCACCTCATCTGCCTCGGCGTGGGTCGCATGCACCAAGCACCAGCGGTTATCCACAGGGGCATTTTCATACAGCCATTGCAGCGGACGCCGACCGCTCCAGCTCAGGCAGTCATCGACTTCCTTCTGCTGTTCCGCAATATGAATATGCACAGGGCACTGCTGGTCGCTGGCCGCCAGTGCTTCACTGATCTGCTGTGGCGTCACCGCACGCAGCGAGTGGAAGCACAGACCCAACTGCTGCGTGGGCTGAGCCGCCAGAAGCGGGCGTAGACGAGCCTGCAAATCCAGATAGCTGTCAGTGCTGTGGATAAACCGCCGCTGCCCTTCGTTGGGTGCCTGCCCGCCAAACCCCGAGTGGCTGTAAAGCACCGGCAGCAGGGTCAGGCCGATGCCGACCGAACTTGCCGCCTGACTGATCTGCACGGCCAGTTCGGCAGGATCTGCATAGGGTTTGCCATCCAGGTCCTGATGCACGTAATGAAATTCGGCAACCGAGGTGTAACCGCCCTTGAGCATTTCGATGTACAGCTGACGAGCGATAACGCCCAACTGCTGCGGGCTGATGCGCCCCACCAGGCGATACATGAGGTCGCGCCAGGTCCAGAAACTATCGTTGGGGTTGCCCGCCACTTCCGCCAGCCCGGCCATCGCCCGCTGAAACGCATGAGAGTGCAGGTTCGGCATGCCAGGCAGCAACGGGCCACTGACGATTTCGGCACCCTGCCGATCCGCATTGGCCTCGACGCGGGTCAAAACGCCTTCCTGGCTGACCTCCAGACGCACATTGTTGGCCCAGCCGTCGGGGAGTAACGCGCGCTCGGCAAAGAAGGCTGACATTGACTTCACACCTCATCACTGTAATTTGTATATACATATACAGACGTTTAAGCGACCGGTAAACCTTCGGCACGCTTGCCGAGCAGCAGGTTAATGGTTAGCGTGGCGCTCTCAGGCGTCTGAATCATCGTCAAAACGTCATTTTGAAAACAAGGACTCACACGTGTCGACTCCGCCCGCCTCTTCTTCCCTGACAGCCCAGATGGGCGAAAGTCCCGCACCCTTGTACGCCCGCGTCAAACACATGATCGCCCTGCAGATCCAGAATGGCACCTGGCCGCCGCACCATCGCGTACCGTCGGAAAGCGAGCTGGTGACGCAACTGGGTTTCAGCCGCATGACGATCAACCGCGCCCTGCGTGAGCTGACCGTTGAAGGTTTGCTGGTGCGCATGCAGGGTGTTGGCACTTTTGTCGCCGAACCCAAAAGCCAGTCGGCGCTGTTCGAAGTGCATAACATTGCTG
Source organism: Pseudomonas sp. Pme6b (assembly GCF_058129925.1). Taxonomy (NCBI): domain Bacteria; kingdom Pseudomonadati; phylum Pseudomonadota; class Gammaproteobacteria; order Pseudomonadales; family Pseudomonadaceae; genus Pseudomonas; species Pseudomonas sp. Pme6b. Next base: position 401,835 of record NZ_CM176704.1, on the reverse strand, counting down.
ACGAGATCGCCGCGCGCGGCCATCGCCATACCTGCAAGGTCATGGTGCTAAAGGAAGAAGCCGCAGGCTCGGAGCGCGCTCTGGCGCTGGACATGCGCGAAGGCCAGCGGGTGTTCCATTCACTGATCGTGCACTACGAGAACGACATTCCGGTACAGATCGAAGACCGCTTCGTCAACGCCCAGGTCGCCCCGGACTACCTCAGGCAGGACTTCACCCTGCAGACACCTTACGCCTATCTGTCGCAGGTTGCGCCGCTCACCGAAGGCGAGCATGTGGTCGAGGCGATCCTCGCCGAAGCCGATGAATGCACGTTGTTGCAGATCGATGCCGGAGAGCCCTGCCTGCTGATTCGTCGCCGTACCTGGTCAGGCCGCCAGCCCGTCACCGCTGCGCGCCTGATACACCCCGGCTCCCGCCATCGCCTGGAAGGACGCTTTACCAAATGAGCCAGACTCGCCTCCTGCGTGCCGTCGACTACCCGCGCATGCCGTGGAAAAACGGCGGTGGCAGCACTGAAGAAATCGCTCGCGATGCAGGCCAGGACCTCGACGGTTTCGGCTGGCGGCTGTCGATTGCCGACATTGAAACCTCGGGCGGCTTCTCGGTGTTCGCCGGTTATCAACGCATCATTACCGTCTTGCAGGGCGCGGGCATGACGCTGGACGTGGACGGTGTGTCCAGCCGCCCATTGCTGCCATCGGACCCGTTTGCGTTCAGCGGCGACAGTGAAGTCAGTTGCACACTGCTGGACGGGCCGATTCGCGACTTCAATCTGATCTATGCTCCTCATCGTTACACGGCACGCCTGCACTGGATAGACGTGCGTCATCCGCAACGGCTGTTCAGTTCAGCCAGCACCTTCGTGCTGTTCAGCATGGCCGAACAAGTAGCGATAAGCGTGAACGGCCAGCCGTGGGAAATTCTCGGTAAACTTGATTGCGCTCAAGTGGATAATTCTGGCGGTTTGCTGGAAATCGAACTGCAATCACCTCGCGCCAGTCGTTGCTGCCTGATCGAACTCACCGCCACGGGCCTGTAGACGCATTCCTGGCACCTCATAAAAAAATAGCCTTGCACTCAAGGATGACCATGACTCAAGTTTCCAACCGGGAAACGCCCAGAGGCGTTGCCGTCCTCACCCGTTTCCTCGCCTCCGAATCAGCAGGCGGCATCGTCCTGATGGCGGCGGCGCTGGCCGCCCTTATCGTCGCCAACTCTCCTCTCTCAGCGAGCTACTTCTCGATTCTGCACAGCGTCTGGCTGGGCCTGTCGGTGGAGCTGTGGATCAACGACGGGCTGATGGCCATCTTTTTTCTGATGGTCGGCCTGGAGATCAAACGCGAAGTGCTGGCCGGCGGCCTGGCAACCTGGGGACAACGCGCCCTGCCCGGCTTTGCAGCGGCGGGCGGCATGCTGGTGCCTGCGCTGATCTACATCGCGATTAACTGGGGCAACCCGCAAACCCTCAGCGGCTGGGCGATTCCAGCGGCCACCGACATCGCCTTCGCCCTCGGCGTGCTGTCGCTGCTGGGCAGTCGGGTGCCGACCTCGCTGAAGGTCTTTCTGGCCGCGCTGGCGATTCTCGATGACTTGGGTGCTGTAACCATCATCGCGTTTTTCTACAGCTCGGGGCTTAACCTGCCGATGCTGGCCGCCGCATTCGTGACCCTCGCCGTACTGATCGCGCTGAATCGCCTGAACGTCCGCCGTCTGCTGCCCTATTTGCTGCTCGGCGCACTGCTATGGTTCTTCGTCCTGCAATCGGGCGTACACGCCACGCTGGCCGGCGTGGCGCTGGCGCTGTGCATACCGATGGGCAAGCCCGAGGAGGAAGCACGCTCGCCGCTGCTGTTTCTTGAAGAAAAAATGCATTACTGGGTGGCGTTCGCTGTGGTGCCGATCTTCGGCTTTGCCAATGCGGGTGTATCGCTTTCCGGCATCACCCTGGCAAACCTGATCGACCCGGTGCCGCTGGGTGTCGCGTTGGGCCTGTTCGTCGGCAAGCAGATCGGAGTGTTCCTTGCCGCAGTGCTGGCGATTCGTGCCGGGCTGGCGACATTGCCGGAAGGCAGCAATTGGGTGCAGTTGTACGGCGTCGCTATTCTGTGCGGCATCGGCTTTACCATGAGCCTGTTCATCGGCAACCTGGCGTTTCCTGGTTCGCAGCACCTGATCGATGAAGTAAAAGTCGGTGTGCTGATCGGCTCGGGCCTCGCGGCAATTGCCGGTATTTTGCTGCTGCGCAGCCGTTTCAGCCGGCACTGAAAAAATATTTTCAAATCACTGCATCCAGATGGGTTTCTCGCGGGTAGTACATTCAGCAGCCACTTCGAGTTGCTGAGCGCGGTTAAACCCTCTGGAGATTTCTGCATGAACGCAAAACGCTTGCTCTGCCTTGCTGGTAGCACCCTGGCTTTCACTTGCCTGTCATCCATTGCCATGGCTCAGACTGACCTGCCCGAAAGCGTCAGGGTACCGGCCGGCAACAAAGTCAGCATGACCACCACCGGGGTCGGCGAGATCACTTACGAGTGCCGCGCCAAGGCCAATATGCCCAATGAGATGGAGTGGGCATTCGTCGGTCCCAAGGCCGCGCTCAATGACAAGAGCGGCAAACAGGTCGGCACCTACTACGGCCCACCGGCCACCTGGGAAGCCAAAGACGGCTCGAAACTGACCGGTACTCAGGTTGCTGTGGCCCCGTCGAGCGCAGGCAACCTGCCGTACCAACTGGTCAAGGCCAACCCGGCTGAAGGCAAGGGCGCAATGACGGGCGTCACTTACATTCAGCGCGTGGCCTTGAAAGGCGGCGTAGCCCCGGCCAAAGCCTGTGCAGAGAGCAACAAGGGCGCGAAGGAAGTGGTCAAGTATCAGGCCGACTACCTGTTCTGGACCGCCAGCTGATCAATGCGCTTAATCAGGTGACCGTGCAACAGTAGGCTATGCTGCTGCACGGGAGCCTCGTGATGTCAGCGAGGCAGTAGTCTTCCTTCGATGGCGGATCATCTTGTCCTCGCACGAATCTCTCTTTGATTACGAAGCAACGTTGCAGGCCTGCGCTCGCGGTGACAAGCAGGCCTTGCAGCGTCTTTATCAACAGGAAAGCGCGCGGCTGCTCGGCGTCGCTCAGCGGCTGGTGCGTGACCGGGCGCTGGCTGAAGACATCGTGCATGACGCATTCCTGAAAATCTGGAGCCACGCGGCCAGCTTCGACGCGGCGCGCGGTTCGGCGCGTGGCTGGATATTCAGCGTGACCCGGCATCTTGCGCTGAACACGCTGCGCAACACGGCGCGCGAGGTACGTGTCGAGGATGACGGCAGCGACGATCATCACGAACAGGCAACCCTGGAAGGCTGGCAGGAAACCGGGGATGCTTTCGATTGGCGGGTCAATCCAGGACGGATGACTTCATGCATGGAGCAACTCGAGCCGGTACGCCGAAACTGTATCTTTCACGCTTACGTAGACGGCTATTCGCATCAGGAAATCGCGCAGAAGATCGGCGCGCCATTGGGTACGGTCAAAGCCTGGATCAAGCGCAGCCTGACGGCTTTGCGGGAGTGCATGGGATGAACCGGCCTTTAGACGACAACATTCATGACCTGGCGGGCGAGTATGTGCTCGGCACCCTGTCGCCACAGGAAAGGCTCGACGTACAACGTCGCCTGCCCCACGAGCCTGATCTGCAGGCGGCCATCGATGCCTGGGAACAGCGCCTGCTGCCCCTGACAGAGTTGGCCGAACCGGTTACGCCATCGCCCGGCCTGTGGGATCGCATCGAACGTAACTTGCTGGAGCTGGCAGCACCCGCCAAAGCGCTGCACAGACAGCGAGTGCGCTGGTGGGACAACCTGTCGGTCTGGCGCGGGCTGGCGGGTGCCGGATTAGCGGCGTCGCTGGTGCTGGGCATGACGTTGCTGACCCGCGCGCCGGCGCAACCGTCCTACCTCGTGGTATTGGTCGGGCCGCAGGACAAGGCTCCCGGCTGGGTTGTGCAAGCCAGCAACTCGCAGGAAATCCAGCTTATTCCGCTTGGCGTGTTCGAGGTTCCGAACGACAAGGCGCTGGAGTTCTGGACCAAGGGTGACGACTGGCAAGGCCCGGTCTCACTCGGGCTGGTCAAGCCGGGTCAGAGCCTGCATGTTCCGCTGGACAAACTGCCGCCATTGCAACCCAATCAGCTGTTCGAACTGACCCTGGAGAAATCCACCGGTTCGCCAATAGGCAAGCCTACCGGGCCGATCCAGTTCATCGGCCGGGCAGTGAAGGTGATCTGATAACGGAGCGATCTCACTTCTTGCTGCAATCATCCTGTTGCAGCAAATTGGCCTGGGTCAGGTTGCAGCCCGCCGGTACGCTGCGGGTCAGCCAGACATTGCCGCCGATGGTCGAGCCCTTACCGATAGTGATGCGCCCCAGAATGGTCGCACCCGCGTAGATCACCACGTCGTCTTCAACGATTGGATGCCGTGCATGGCCTTTCTGCAACTGGCCGTCCTCGTCCGACGGGAAGCGCTTGGCGCCCAGGGTCACGGCCTGATAGATCCGCACCCGCTCGCCGATGATCGCGGTTTCGCCAATTACCACGCCTGTTCCATGGTCGATAAAGAAGCTCGGGCCGATCTGCGCGCCCGGATGAATGTCGATACCGGTCGCCGAATGGGCAATCTCCGAGCTGATGCGCGCCAGCAATGGCAAACCGGCGCGATACAAATGGTGCGCCAGACGATGGTGGATCACCGCCAGAATGCCGGGGTAGCACAGCAGCACTTCATCGACGCTGCGTGCGGCCGGGTCGCCGTGGTAGGCGGCCAGCACGTCAGTGTCCAGTAACAGACGAATACCCGGCAGGGCCATGGCGAAACCCTGAATCAGCTCGAGCGCTCGCGCATCGATGCTCTTCAGGTCACCGCCCTGCTGATGGGCGACGTAGCGCAGCTCCAGGCGGGCCTGGGCCAGCAGCGCATTGAGTGCCACATCCAGCGTATGCCCCACGTAAAAATCTTCGCTTTCTTCACGCAGGTCCACCGGGCCAAGCCGCATCGGGAACAACGCCCCGCTCAGCGCTTCAAGAATTTCGCCCATGGCTGCACGCGAAGGCAGTTCGCGCCCGCCGTGCTCGCCGCTTACCCGACGGTTGCGCGCCCGCCAGTCTTCTCTCGCGCCGCGCAACTGGCTGACGATCCGCTGCAACTGCCAGTGGCTGGAACTGCCGTCGGCGGATGCTTCTGGAATATCGCTCACGCTTGACTCTCCTTGATGTGAAGGGTGGCGACCGACAGTGCTGGCCGCTGCTGTTGCCACTCTACGGCAAACATTCAGACGAAAAAAACAACAATTTCTGTAGGAATACGCCAACAGAGCAGTGAGCACAGATAAGTTGCCGTGCGGGAAACGTCTGCCTATAGTCCGGTGACTCTCTACACGGCTTACCGACCACCATGATCAAAAATCAGCTTGCCCGTTTCAATCGCCTGGACTTGATCAGCGCGCCGACGGCTCTGGAAAAGCTTGAGCGCCTGTCGATCTGGGCAGATCGCGATATCTACATCAAGCGTGATGACACCACTACCCTGGCGCTGGGCGGCAACAAGGTTCGCAAACTCGAATACCTCGCAGCAGACGCGCTGGCCCAGGGTGCCGACACGCTGATCACTGCGGGCGCTATCCAGTCCAACCATGTTCGCCAGACCGCGGCCCTGGCGGCGCGCCTGGGCCTTGGCTGCGTGGCGCTGCTGGAAAACCCCATCGGCACTGAAGACCCGAGTTACCTGAAAAACGGCAATCGCCTGCTGCTGGAGCTGTTCGATGCCAAGGTCGAGCTGGTTGAAAACCTCGACAACGCCGACGAACAACTGCACGCGCTGGCTGCGCGTCTGCGCTCCAGCGGCAAGAAGCCTTATCTGGTACCCATCGGTGGATCAAGCCCGGTCGGTGCGCTGGGTTATGTTCGCGCCGGGCTGGAACTGGCTGAGCAGATCAAGCAGACCGGCATCGACTTTGCGGCGGTTGTTCTGGCCTCCGGCAGCGCGGGCACCCACAGCGGCCTGGCGTTGGCACTGGCTCACGAGTTGCCGCAATTGCCGGTTATCGGCGTGACCGTTTCGCGCAGTGAAGAAGCACAACTGCCCAAAGTGCAGGGCTTGGCCGAGCGTACGGCAGAATTACTGGATATCGCCCTGCCGGAGCACTTCAAGGTTGAACTGTGGGACGAATATTTCGCTCCGCGTTATGGAGAACCGAACGCCGGTACGCTGGCAGCGATCAAGCTGGTGGCCAGCCATGAAGGGCTGTTGCTGGACCCGGTTTATACCGGCAAGGCCATGTCCGGCTTGCTGGATGGCATTGGCCGTCAGCGCTTCAACGACGGCCCGCTGATCTTTCTGCACACTGGCGGTGCTCCTGCGCTGTTTGCCTACCCGGATGCGTTTGATCAGTAACTTTTCAGCCTGTGCAGCGTTTATGCCTTTTGGAAGGGGAAATAACTTTTTTTGTTATTTTTCCTCATAAGCAGATGGCTATATAGTCGCGCCCGGCAGACAACAACACTGACGGAACACCTGACGTAACTGCCTGAAAAAAGCTGAATAATCAGCACGAAGTTGCTTGAGTCGGGTCAGAAAAAGGCCAGACACTTCCATACCAACAAGGGGCTCGCATGAACATTTCCGCTATTCGTCGCACGTTTCTTTTCTCGGCACTGAGCTTGATGCTCGGTACCGGTATCGCCGGGCAAGCCATGGCTGGCGAGCAACTGCAGAAAATCAAGGATAGCGGCACGCTTAATGTGGGCCTTGAAGGCACTTACCCGCCGTTCAGCTTCGTCGATGAAAACGGCAAGCTCACCGGCTTCGAAGTCGAGTTTTCCGAAGCGCTGGCCAAGGAACTGGGCGTGAAAGCCAAGATCCAGCCATCGAAATGGGACGGCATTCTGGCCGCTCTGGATTCCAAGCGTCTGGATGTGGTGATCAATCAGGTGACCATCTCCGAGGAGCGCAAGAAGAAGTACGATTTCTCTGAGCCCTACACCGTATCCGGCATTCAGGCGCTGGTTCTGAAGAAGAACGCAGACACCATCAAGACAGCCAAGGACCTGACCGGCAAGAAGGTTGGCGTGGGGCTGGGCACCAACTACGAACAATGGTTGAAGGAAAACGTCCCGGGCGCAATCGTCAAAACCTATGACGATGACCCGAGCAAAATCCAGGACCTGAGTGTAGGCCGTATCGACGCGATTCTCGTTGACCGTCTGGCAGCTCTGGAAATGGCCACCAAGACCAAAAACAAACTGGTGCCCGCAGGTGACGCGTTTTCCCGTCAGGAGTCCGGCATTGCCCTGCGCAAAGGCGAACCCGAGTTACAGGCAGCTATCGACAAGGCGATCGACAAACTGCGCGCCGACGGCACCCTGGAAAAACTGTCGAAGAAATACTTCAACGCTGACGTCACCAAATGATCGAAGAGAGCCTTCAGCTCGCGCTGGACTCCGCGCCCTTTCTGCTCAAGGGCGCGTATTACACCGTCTTCCTCAGCCTGGGCGGGATGTTTTTCGGGTTGCTGCTGGGCTTCGGCCTGGCATTGATGCGCCTGTCGCGCCTCAAACTGGTGAACTGGATTGCACGCATCTACGTGTCGTTCTTTCGCGGTACGCCCTTGCTGGTTCAGCTGTTCGTGATTTATTACGGCCTGCCGGAACTGGGTATCCAGCTTGAACCCCTGAGCGCGGCACTGATCGGCTTTTCGTTGAACATGGCCGCTTATGCTTGTGAAATTCTGCGTGCGGCCATCAGCTCCGTGGAACGCGGTCAGTGGGAGGCTGCCGCAAGCATCGGCATGACCCGCTGGCAGACCATGCGCCGGGCCATACTGCCGCAAGCAGCACGCACGGCCTTGCCGCCGCTGGGCAACAGCTTCATTTCGCTGGTCAAGGACACCGCGCTGGCCGCCACCATTCAGGTGCCGGAGCTGTTTCGCCAGGCGCAGTTGATCACCGCACGCACCTTTGAAATTTTCACCATGTACCTGGCCGCCGCACTGATCTACTGGATCCTTGCCACGGCGCTCTCGCACCTGCAAAACAAGCTGGAAGCCAGGGTCAACCGGCATGATCTGGAGACCTGACGCATGATAGTCGTTGAAAAACTCACCAAGAAATTCAAGGGCAATCAGGTGCTCAAGGGCATCGATCTGCGTATCGAAGCCGGGGAAGTCGTCGCCATCATCGGTCCCAGTGGCTCGGGCAAGACCACCCTGCTGCGCTGCCTGAACCTGCTGGAGACGCCGGATAGCGGCAGGATCAAGATGGGTGACATCGAGATCGATGGAACACGTTCCATGAACCAGCAACAGGGGTTGGTTCGCCAGTTGCGCCAGCAGGTAGGGTTCGTGTTTCAGAACTTCAATCTGTTTCCGCATCGCACAGCGCTGGAAAACGTCATTGAAGGCCCGGTAGTGGTCAAGAAGGTCGCGCGGGAAGCCGCCGAGGCGCTGGGCAGGAAACTGCTCGCCAAGGTCGGTCTGACCGGCAAGGAAGACGCCTACCCGCGTCGTCTCTCGGGCGGGCAGCAGCAGCGCGTGGCGATTGCACGGGCGCTGGCGATGGAGCCGCAAGTGATTCTGTTCGACGAGCCAACCTCGGCACTGGACCCGGAACTGGTTGGCGAGGTGCTGACCACTATTCGCGCCCTGGCCGAAGAAAAGCGCACGATGGTGATCGTCACCCACGAGATGAGCTTTGCACGGGAGGTCGCCAACCGGGTGATCTTCATCGACAAGGGGGTGATCGTGGAGCAAGGCGAAGCCAAAGCACTGTTCGCCGACCCTAAGGAAGAGCGCACACGGCAGTTTCTTGAGCGCACTCGTCACTGATCATGCCGGTAGGTCCCCAAAAAAGCAGCGTCCATCAACGGCGCTGCTTTTTTCTTACATTTCAGAAGGCGTTAATCGTTCAAGATCCTTGCTCAATTCCAGCGTAATTTTCCGAAAAATCATCGAAATAATAAAATCGGCCTACGTCAGCTCTCATACCTGATTCGTAGTCGGCTGGCCTGAGACACACGTCCCTTGCCGAACACCCTCTTCTGAGCCCTCCTCCGTCGGTTACTGCCTGTTGCTATTGGTACTTTGTGGTAGGACGGTTGTTTATCGCGAAGTAAACAGTTCCAAATAAACCGTGTAGGAAGTCTCCGGTTTTCAAGTAAAACACTAGCAAACGCCACCCACATATTGACAAGTGCCTGCAAAGCCCATTAGCTCATACACATCACTCAGCTAGTGAGACACTAAAGTTTCAAGCCCTCTTTTCATACCATTTGTAATGCTTGCCATAAGTTGGATATTTAAGGTACTTATCCCACCGCCTCAAGCGCACCTCTTATTACTTCAACATGACAATTTATGACGAATCGTTACTTGAACTATTGATTATCAGGAGCACCCGTACATGAGCCAAATAATTTGCAAACCGACCCCTCTGGACCTGTCCGCCCCGTCCATACCGCTGGCCAGCCGACATGGCATAGGCGTGAGAGGTGCCTCTCAACTGCTTGTTCATGTGGCCCCCTATGACAGCATGGACGAGGGAGACCTGATCGAACTGTTCTGGGACGGCTGTTACGTCGCGTCAAAAATATTGAAGGCATCCGACGTCGGCAAACCCGTTGTCCTACGCGTGCCGGAAAGCTTTCTACAGAACGGCAAAGCAAGAACTTACTACCGGGTCATGAAAATAGGCGGTTTGCCCATAACCTCGCCCTGCCGCAAGCTGTGGGTGAAGCTGAACGCACCAGGTGGGCAATTGGTCAGCACCAACACGGAAGAAAACCAGGGGCTGGCACCGCTGTATGTTGTGCCATCGGTAATACGTCGAGGACTGTCGCGCAGGCACCTGGAAGGCGGTTTACCGATGACCATCGAGCCGTACCTGAACATGGCTGTTCACGACGAGATCACTGTGCGCTGGGGCGATTTGCGTATGGACCTGCCGCCGCTTGTTGCCGAAGACGTCGGTGAGCCTGTCGATCTGGTCGTGCCGCCCGCGCTGATACTGGAAGGCGGAGAGGAACAACAACTGGAAGTGACTTACTGTGTTATAGACCGAGTGGGTAACAACTCGCTCTGGGCTCCGCCACGGGTAATACGGGTTCAGCCACTGGGCCATTCAACTGATTGAATACGACGAATCGAATAATCGAGGCTCCTGAAAAAATCACCTGCAAAATAGCCGGCACGGTGATAGCAGTCATCCATAAAATAAACATTGGCAACTTATGTCCGCTACTTTTTAAACCTATGCCGCGCATGCAATAAACGGCGAAATCGCGCAGGCGTCAGCGGTGTTCATTTCGCATTTGATTCTGCACCTCGGTCTGGCACCTCGGGTGACGTCGGTTGAGGCGCTGAACGGACGCAGACGACTGACAATTACTGTCTATGCTTATTCCAAAAAGCACGTTTTAAAAAATTTTATACACGCTTAGGGTATATATACCGGACCACCGGACATCGTGATGTTTTCCAGCCGCACTTGATGCGGTCTACTGCTACGAGGTTCCGATGGTCCCTTTCACAACTACCCCTGTGGATAAACCCAGGGCTGTACCTACTGACGGTGAGCGACGCGAGTCTGATCCGGCGGCGGTAGCAGCCCACCACGTCGAGGCTTCACAAGAGCCTGACGTAGCTCCCCGACTGCTTGCGGCCAAGGTGTTGCAAAACGACGCCGAGGCCATTGCAGCCGCTCATGAACTGGCAGCGGCAGCCAGGATCAACGCTGCAAACCGCGACCGGCAACGCGCTTTGCCGTGGGCTGAAATCGAACAATTCACCCGTAGCGGATTGGGCAGCATATCCATCCCGCGCGCGTACGGCGGGCCGCAAGTATCGTTCGTCACGGTGGCCGAGGTGTTCAGGATTATTTCTGCTGCCGACCCCGCATTGGGACAAATTCCGCAAAATCAGTTTGGCATCCTGCACCTGCTGCAGGGCAGCGCCACCGAACAGCAGAAAAAAACACTGTTTCAGAGCGTGCTGGACGGCTGGCGCATCGGCAACGCCGGGCCGGAGCGTGGCACCAAAAACACGCTGGAACTCAAGGCACGGATCACCGCCAATGGCGAGCGCCTGACCATCACCGGACAAAAATTCTATTCCACCGGCGCGTTGTTTGCGCATTGGGTCGCGGTCAAGGCGCTGGATGATCAGGGCCGGCAGATCATGGCCTTCGTCAAACGCGGCACACCGGGGCTGCGCATCGTCGATGACTGGTCGGGCTTTGGCCAGCGCACCACCGCAAGCGGCACCGTGCTGCTCGACAACGTTGCGGTCGACGCCGGGCAGGTGGTCGACAACTGGCGTCTGGCCCTGACGCCCAATATTCAGGGTGCGGTATCGCAGTTGATCCAGGCCGCGATAGACGCGGGCATTGCTCGCAGTGCAATTGATGATGCGATTGCGTTCGTTCGCGAGAAATCCCGTCCGTGGATCGACGCCAACGTCGAGCGCGCCAGCGACGACCTCTACGTGATTGCCGACATCGGCAAGCTAAAACTTGAGCTACACGCCGCCGAAGCCTTACTGCGCAAGGCGGGTCAGGAACTCGACGAAATCAACGCTGCGCCCATAGACGAGCACTCGGCAGCGCGCGCTTCCATTGCCGTGGCGCGTGCCAAGGTAATGACCACCGAAATCTCCTTGTTGGCCAGCGAAAAGCTGTTCGAACTGGCGGGCAGCCGCGCGACCCTGGCCGAGTTCAATCTCGACCGCCACTGGCGTAACGCACGCGTCCATACCCTCCACGACCCGGTGCGCTGGAAATACCACGCAGTCGGCACCTGGCATTTGAACGGCACCCTGCCTGCTCGCCATTCCTGGATCTGAACCAGACCACTGGAGAACACCTTTGATGAGTTCCAACCTTCAGGCGCGCGACAACGCAGCGCTGATTACCAGTGACGCTCAGGCCCTGCAAACAGCCCGCGAACTGGCCCTGCACTTCAAGACCGACAGCGCACAACGCGACCGCGAGCGTCGTTTGCCTCATGCCGAACTCGACCTGTTCAGTCAGTCCGGTCTGTGGGGCATCAGTGTCCCGAAGGCCTTTGGCGGCGCGGGTGTTTCAAACGTTACGCTGGCCAAGGTGATACAGCTGATTTCCGAAGCCGATGGCTCGCTGGGCCAGATTCCGCAAAACCATTTCTATGCCCTCGAAGTGTTGCGCGTGAACGGCAACCCGCAGCAACAGGCGCAACTGTATGCCGAGGCGCTGGCTGGCGTGCGGTTCGGCAACGCGCTGGCCGAACTGGGAACCAAAACGGCACATGACCGCACCACTCGCCTGACCCGTGACGGCGACGGTTATCGCATCAATGGCCGCAAGTTCTACGCGACCGGCGCGCTGTACGCGCAACGTATTCCCACCTCGGTGATCGACGACGAGGGTGTGCAGCAACTGGTTTTCGTCGCGCATGACAGCGAGGGCCTGACCGTCATCGACGACTGGAGCGGTTTCGGGCAGCGCACCACGGGCAGCGGCTCGGTGCTGTTCGACAACGTGTACGTCCGCGCCAACGACGTCGTACCGTTCCAGAGCGCTTTCCAGCGCCCCACTACAGTCGGGCCGCTGGCGCAGATTCTTCATGCCGCGATCGACACCGGCATCGCCCGCGCAGCCTTTGAGGACGCCCTGACCTTCGTGCAGACGCGCACCCGGCCGTGGATCGACTCGGGTATCGAAAAGGCCGTGGACGACCCGCTGACGCTGCACAGCTTCGGCAAACTCGGTATTCGCCTGCACGCTGCCGAAGCACTGCTCGAGCGCGCCGGGGAGTTTCTCGACGTTGCCCAGGCAGACAGCAATGCCAAAACCGTGGCCGCCGCCTCGATAGCCGTTGCCGAAGCCCGCGCCATCAGCACAGAGATTTCCCTGGCGGCCGGCAGCACGTTGTTCGAACTGGCTGGCAGTCAATCGACACTGGCTGAACACGGCCTGGATCGCCACTGGCGCAATGCGCGCGTTCATACGCTGCACGATCCGGTGCGCTGGAAGTTTCACGCCATCGGCAATTACTACCTCAACGACACCAACCCTCCGTTGCGGGGGACGATCTGATGGCGCGTAAAAAGATCCTCCTCAACGCGTTCAACATGAACTGCATCGGCCATATCAATCATGGTCTGTGGACGCATCCGCGTGATACCTCAACGCAATTCAACAGCCTGGAATACTGGACCGAGCTGGCGAAACTGCTGGAACGTGGTCTGTTTGACGGTTTGTTCATCGCCGACATCGTGGGCGTGTACGACGTCTATCAAAACTCGGTGGACGTCACCCTCAAGGAAGCCATCCAGTTACCGGTCAACGACCCGCTGCTGCTGGTTTCGGCAATGGCTGGCGTGACCAGACACCTGGGCTTTGGCCTGACGGCCAACCTGACCTACGACGCGCCCTATCTGTTCGCCAGGCGCATGTCGACACTCGATCATCTGAGCCGTGGCCGGGTGGGCAGGAACATCGTGACCGGCTACCTCGACAGCGCGGCGCGCGCCATGGGTCTCACCGAGCAGAACGAGCACGACCGCCGTTACGATCAGGCCGATGAATACCTGGAGGTGCTCTACAAACTCTGGGAAGGCAGTTGGGAAGACGATGCCGTCATCAATGACCGCGAGCAGCGCGTCTATGCCCAGCCGGGCAAGGTGCACAAGGTACGGCACCAGGGCGAGTTCTATCAGGTCGAGGGCTACCACCTGTGCGAGCCGTCACCGCAACGCACGCCAGTGCTGTTTCAGGCCGGCAGTTCGGAGCGCGGCCTGCAATTTGCCGGGCAAAACGCAGAATGCGTGTTCATAAGCGGCCAGAACAAGACCGCGACCCGCGAGCAGGTAGACAAGGTGCGCGCCAGCGCAGTGAAGGCCGGGCGCAACCCGGAGGACATCAAGGTGTTCATGGGCCTTAACGTCATTGTCGCCGCGACCGAGGCGCTGGCTCGGGAGAAACACGCCGAGTACCGCCACCATGCCAGCGCCGAAGCAGGCGTGGCGCACTTTGCGGCGTCGACCGGTATCGATTTTGCCGAATACGAACTGGACGAACCCATTCAATACGTGAAGAGCAACGCCATTCAGTCCGCGACCAGAAACCTGAAAAACAACGACTGGACCCGCCAGAAACTACTCGATCAGCACGCGCTGGGCGGCCGTTATATCACCCTGGTCGGCTCGCCTGAACAGGTCGCTGATGAGCTGGAATCGTGGATTGCAGAAACCGGCCTGGATGGTTTCAACCTGACCCGCATCGTCACGCCAGAGAGTTATGAGGACTTCATCGATCTGGTGATCCCGGAGTTGCAACGCCGCGGGTCCTACAAGACCGCTTACGAAGACGGCACCTTGCGCAGAAAGCTGTTTCCGGAAGGCACGGATCGATTGCCGGAACGGCACGCGGGAGCGGCACACCGGCGTATTTGATTATCAAACGGACGCAGAGCGTCCAGAACGGCATTACCACGCAGAATGCTCGGCGTTATACATAAGTCTGCTCTTGATTCTGGCCGAAGGCCGTGGGAGCGGACTTGTCCGCGAAAGGGCCGGTATATTCTCTGAAAATGCATCTACTGAGATACCGTCTTCGCGGACAAGTCCGCTCCCACAAAGCTCCATATTCAAGGAATCTCAGGACTTTGTGCAGAACGCAGGAGCAATAATTTCTTAAAGGACCGCACCATGAGCAAAACCCTCGCTGCACTGGCCCTCGGGCTGTTGACCCTGACCGCTTACGCTGACGACAAGCCCTTGAAAGTCGGCACCACGGCAGCCTTCGCCATACCGCTTGAAGCCGCTGTCGAAGAAGCTGGCAAGCAGGGCCTGAAAGTCGAGCTGGTCGAATTCACCGACTGGATCGCCCCCAACGTCACCCTCGCCGCAGGCGATATCGACGTGAACTACTTCCAGCACATCCCTTTCCTGACCAACGCCAATGAAGCCGCCGGTTTCGGCCTGGTGCCCTACGCGCCGGGAATCATCAACAACGTGGGTCTGTACTCGAAAAAGTACAAAAGCTTCGATGAGCTGCCGACTGGCGCAACCGTGGCCATCGCCAATGACCCGATCAACAGTGGACGCGGCCTGCAACTGCTGGCCAAGGCCGGGCTGATCACCCTCAGGCAAGGCGTCGGCTACAAGGCGACCGAGGAAGACATCACCGCCAACCCGAAAAAGCTCAAGATCATTCAGGTTGAAGCCGTGCAGCTGGTGCGCGCCTACGATGACGCGGATCTGGTGCAGGGCTACCCTGCCTATATCCGTCTGGCCAAAACCTTTCCCGCCGACTCGGCCATCCTGCCGACTCGGCCATCCTGTTCGATGGCCTGGACCACCCGGAATACGTCATTCAGTTCGTGATCAAACCTGATCATAAAGATGATCCGCGTCTGGCGAAATTCGTCGATATCTACCAGCACTCGCCCGTCGTCCGCGCTTCGCTCGACAAGGTCAACGGCAAGCTTTACCAGGCGGGATGGAAAGAATGACCGCAACCGCGCAACGCCAACTGCCACTCGATACCCCGATCGCAAGCACACTGGCGCAACAGGCCGAGCTGCACCCGGAGCTGAATCGCGCCCATGTGCGGTTCATCAACCTGGGCAAGACCTATCACGGCAAGCAAGGCCCCGTTGAAGCGCTGGGCAATATCGACCTGGCTGTCCAGCGCGGCGAGATCTTCGGCATTATCGGCCGCAGCGGCGCAGGCAAGTCCTCGCTGATCCGCACCATCAATCGCCTGGAACAACCCAGCAGCGGCCGGGTGCTGATCGATCAGGTGGACATCGGCGAGTTCGACGAAGACAAACTGGTGGAGCTGCGCCGACGCATTGGCATGATCTTCCAGCACTTCAACCTGATGTCGGCCAAGACCGTCTGGCAGAACGTCGAGCTGCCGCTCAAGGTCGCAGGCGTGCCCAAGGAGCAACGCGCGCGCAAGGTCGCGCAGTTGCTGGAACTGGTGGGTTTGCAGGACAAACACAACGCATACCCCGCGCAACTGTCCGGCGGGCAGAAACAGCGCGTCGGCATTGCCCGCGCACTGGTGCATGATCCCGCAATCCTGTTGTGCGACGAGGCCACTTCAGCACTGGACCCGGAAACCACTCAGTCGATCTTGGGCCTGTTGCGCGAAATCAATCAGCGCCTGGGCCTGACCATCGTGCTGATCACCCATGAAATGGCGGTTATTCGTGATATCTGCCACCGCGTTGTGGTGCTGGATCAAGGCCGAGTCGTCGAGCAGGGGCCGGTCTGGCAAGTGTTCGGCGACCCGCAGCACGACGTCAGCAAAACCCTGCTGGCACCGCTGCAAACCGGGCTGCCGAAGGAGTGGGCCGAGCGTCTGAGCGATCAGCCGCAACGGCCTGATGCAGCCCTGTTACTGGATGTGCATTTTACCGGTGCCAGTGACCAGGGGCCTGATCTGGCCGCGCTGTTTGCCGCGCTGGGCGGCAAGGTGCAATTGCTGCAGGGCGGGGTCGAGCGCATTCAGGAGCGGGCCATCGGCCACTTGATTCTGTCGGTCGCCGGCTCAGTGCATACACGCGACGAGTTGCTGGCACGCGCCCGTCAACTGGCGCCACGCGCGGAGGTATTGGGTTATGTGGGTTGATCGTTTGCTGCAAGGCACCCTCGACACGTTTCTGATGGTCGGTGTGTCGTCATTGATCGCACTGCTGCTGGGCATCCCGCTGGCGGTGATTCTGGTCACCAGTTCCAAAGGCGGCATCTATGAGGCACCGGGGATCAACCGCGTGCTGGGTGCCTTCGTGAACCTGTTTCGCTCTATTCCCTTCCTGATTCTGATGGTCGCGCTGATCCCGTTCACGCGGATGATCGTCGGCACCACGTATGGTGTCTGGGCAGCCGTTGTGCCACTGACCATTGCTGCCACGCCGTTCTTTGCACGGATCGCCGAAGTGAGCCTGCGCGAGGTCGATCACGGCCTGGTCGAAGCGGCGCAAGCGATGGGCTGTCGGCGCTGGCACATCATCTGGCACGTATTGCTGCCAGAAGCGCGCCCCGGCATCGTCGGCGGCTTTACCATCACGCTGGTGACGATGATCAACTCATCAGCCATGGCCGGTGCCATCGGCGCAGGCGGGCTGGGCGACATTGCCTATCGCTACGGCTATCAGCGCTTCGATACGCAGGTGATGCTGACCGTGATCGTCTTGCTGGTGGCGGTCGTAGCGCTGGTGCAACTGGGCGGTGACCGGCTGGCGCGCAGCTTCGACAGGCGCTGAGCAGCCGCAACGCAGCGAGGGTATATTGGCGGTCTTCCTTTACCGGACCGCCCCTGATGAAACTCGACCCTCAGATGCTTGCGCAGATTACCTCGACCACCGTCAGCCATTACAACAGCGTGGCCGACGAATTTCGCGAAGGCACACGCGACCACGACGTCAGCCAGAATATCGATGCCCTGTTGCGGCATATCGAAGGCCCGGCACCGTTGCAGATTCTCGACTTCGGCTGCGGGCCGGGGCGTGATTTGAAGACGTTCACAGCGATGGGCCATGTGGCGGTCGGGCTAGACGGCTCAGAACGTTTCGCCGAAATGGCACGCGCCGAGACCGGTTGCGAAGTGCTACAGCAGAACTTCCTCGAACTCGACCTGCCGCAAGGCCGCTTCGATGGCCTCTTCGCCAACGCAGTGCTGTTCCACATCCCCAGACAGGAACTGCCACGCGTGCTGCGCGAACTGTATGCCACGCTCAAACCGGGCGGCGTGCTGTTCAGCTCCAACCCGCGTGGTGAGAATCAGGAAGGCTGGAACGGCGAGCATTACGGCGCGTACCACGACCTCGAAACATGGCGCGAACTGCTGACCGAAGCCGGGTTTAGCGAGCTGGAACACTACTACCGCCCCGCCGGGCTGCCGAGAGAGCAGCAGCCTTGGCTGGCAAGTGTCTGGCGGCGTCAGTGATGTGCGGCGCTGTGCAGTTCGTGTGCTGGTACTTCTGACAGTATCGTTCAGCAACCTGTGCGTCTTAGGATAGATTCAGCCACTTAAACAGGCGGCTTGCATCCATCCGAATCGATCAAAGGAACTGATCATGGCGAACGAATATCTGGAAAATGGCGATTTCAGCGACAATCTTACTCACTGGACAGCCCCAGTGGGCTTTGAGCCAGACTTCAAGCCCAAAGGCGAAGGTCAAAGCATCAAGCTGAATACGGGAGTGACCGTAAGCCAGTCTATTATTGAACTGCCCGCCCAGCGTCTGCATCTCGAGTTCGACGTTCTTAACGCAGAGGATGTAGACGACGTGTTCTTCGTCGTGGTCGTGGGTGGCTACAACATTAAGGATGAGATTAATCTGACGCAGGTCGTAAACTTCGCAACTCAGGAATGGGTGCATTATTCTGGCGACTTCGATTTCCAGGTGCAGCTCAGGAAATGCTTCTTGAATATATCTGCCCCGGCGGAGACCTCCAGCTTTTCGCCTTCAGGCCTGACAAAGGCCTCGCCGTTCGGCCCGGTACGGTTCGCCAACCTCAGCCTGTCCACGATCGACGTCAAAGACGCAGGCGAGACCGACTGATTGCCGGGTCGTCAGCCCTGCCCCGCGTTACAGGCGGCAGGGCACGCCGACCTCAATGCGCTGGCTGCGCGTGCTCATCGTCACCCTTGTCAGTCGCTTCGCGACGCTGTTCGTCGGTTGGTTCCTTGATGCGGTACCAGGCCACGTACAACGCAGGCAGGAATAGCAGGGTCAGCAACGTGGCGATGATGATGCCACCGATCATGGCGTAGGCCATCGGGCCCCAGAACACTTCCCGCGCAATGGGGATCATGCCCAGGCTCGCCGCGGCCGCGGTCAGCAAAATCGGACGACGGCGATGCTCGGTGGCTTCGACCACAGCGTCCCAAGGCAGATACCCACTGCGCTCATAGGCATCGATCTGGGTCACCAGAATCACCGAGTTGCGGATGATGATGCCGATCAGCGCCAGCACCCCGAGAATCGCCACGAACCCCAGTGGCGTCCCCGTCGGGATCAGCGCCAGCACCACACCGATTAGCCCCAGAGGCGCGACACTGGCCACCAGAAACATCTTCTGAATGCTGTGCAACTGAATCATCAGGAACGTCGCCATGAGGAACAGCATCAGCGGCGCAACGCTGGCAATCGGCCCCTGCGCCTTGCTGCTTTCTTCGACCGTGCCGCCCGTTGCAACCTTGTAGCCGACCGGCAGACCAGCGGCGAACTTGTCGATTTCAGGTTGCAGCTGTTTGACCAGATCGGTTGGCTGAATCGCATCCCGTACCGCGCCCTTGACGGTGATGGTCGGCATGCGATCGCGGCGCCAGACCAACGGCTGCTCCAGCTCGTAACCAACGGTGGCGAACGCCAGCAGCGGAATGGATGTTCCAGTCTGGGTCACGATTTGCAGGTTCTGCAGGGTTTCCGGCGTGCCGCGTTCTGCGTCTTCAGCACGTCCGATCACATTGATCAGATAGATATCATCACGCACCTGGGTCACGGTTGAACCGCTGACCACGCTGTTCATCAGCTTGGCGACGTCTTCCGACGACAGGCCCAACTGCCGGGCCTTGTCCTGATTGATATCGATGCGCAGCACCTTGCCCGGCTCATTCCAGTCGTAGATCACTTCGCCCACATGTGAGTTGTGATCGAGCAGTTTGGCCAGCTCGATGGCGTGCTGGCGCACCTTGTCGATGTTCTCGCCGCTGACGCGATACTGCAACGGACGACCCACCGGAGGGCCCATCTCCAGCGCCTGCACATACGAACCGATGCCGACGAAGTCATCACGCAAGCGTTTTTGCAGACGGGCAGTCAACGCGCTCCGCTCCTCCAGGCCTTTGCTGACAATCACCAGCTGGGCGTAGAACGGGTTTTCCAGTTGCTGATCGAGTGGCAGGTAAAAACGCAACGCGCCCTGGCCGATGTAGGTGCTCCAGCGCTCGATGTCCGGATCGTCCTTGAGGCTCGCTTCAAAACGATCCACCACCTTGCGCGTTTCGTTGATCGAGGCGTTCTGCGGCAGGTTCAGGTCGACCAGAATTTCCGGGCGGTCCGAAGACGGGAAGAACTGGTTCTGCACGAACTGCATGGAGAACAGCGACGCGGCGAACAACCCTACCGTGATGGCAATCGCCAGCCAGCGATGGCGCATGGCCCAGAGCATGCTGCCGTTGAATGCCCGGCCGATGCGGCCCGGCTCTTCGGATTTCGGTTTGATGTTGGCGCTCAGAATGTGCACGCCGATCACCGGTGCGAACAGAACGGCGACCAGCCACGACACCAGCATCGCCACGGCTATCACGGCAAACAGCGTGAATGTGTATTCCCCCGCAGAGCTGTTGTTCAGGCCGATCGGCACAAAGCCGGCCACGGTCACCAGCGTACCGGTGAGCATCGGGAACGCTGTCGAGGTATAGGCGTAAGTCGCGGCCTGCTCCTTGGATTCACCCATTTCCAAACGTGTGACCATCATTTCCACGGTAATCATAGCGTCGTCCACCAGCAGGCCGAGGGCGATGATCAGCGCGCCGAGGGAAATCCGTTGCATGGTGATGCCGCTGTATTCCATGAACACGAACACCATCGCCAACACCAGCGGAATCGAACACGCGACCACCAACCCTGCGCGAAACCCGAGGCTGACGAAGCTGACCAACAGCACGATAATCACTGCCTCGAACAACGCGCTGGTGAAGCCGCCCACAGCCTTGTTGACCACCTCGGCCTGATCCGACACCTTGTGCACGCCAATGCCGACTGGCAGCTCCGCTGTTGTAGCGTCCATACGTTCGTGCAGCGCCTTGCCGAACGACTGGATATTGCCGCCCTTCTGCATCGCAATGGCCAGGCCGATCGCCGGTTTGCCATCGAAGCGGAACAGCGGCTTTGGCGGATCGGTGTAGCCACGGGTTATGTCAGCAATGTCGCTCAGACGATAAAAACGGTCATTGATGCGCAGATTGACTGCAGCCAGATCCTTCTCGGAAGCGAACTGGCCGGAGGTACGCACCGAGATCCGCTCCGGCCCGGCTTCTATCACCCCGGCAGGCGTCACCGCGTTCTGCGATTGCAGGCTTTGCACCACCTGGCTCTGGTCGATGCCCAATGCTGCGAGCTTGCGTGTCGAGAAGTTCAGGTACACCACCTCGTCCTGCTGACCGATCATCTCGACCTTGCCCAGCCCGGGCACGTCGCGGATGTCGGCGCGGACCTTCTCGACGTAGTCACGCAACTGACGCATCGAGAAACCGTCTGCGGTAAACGCATAGATCGAGCCGTACACATCGCCAAACTCGTCGTTGAACGACGGGCCTTGCAGCCCCTGCGGGAACTGGCCACGGATGTCATCGACTTTCTTGCGCACCTGATACCAGATTTCCGGTATCGCCTTGGCACTGGTGGTGTCACGCAGGTACACGAAGACCGTGGACTCGCCCGGTCGTGTGTAGCTCTTCACGTAGTCCAGCGAGTCCAGTTCTTCGAGCTTCTTCTCGATGCGGTCGGTGACCTGCTTGAGGGTCTCATCCACCGTCGCGCCCGGCCAGCGGGTCTGGATAATCATGGTCTTGATGGTGAAGGACGGGTCTTCCTCGCGCCCAAGCTTCATGTAGGAAAACACGCCCATCAGCAGCGCGACAAACATCAGGTACCAGACGAACGACTGATGCTTGATGGCCCACTCGGATAAATTGAAATTCCCTTTCATCGCGGGCTTTCCTCATCGACTTTGACTTTCTGGCCCGGCTTGAGGCTGTTGACGCCCGCGCTTACCACTTTTTCACCTGCCTTGACGCCGTCGGCCAGCACGAAACTGTTGCTGTCACGGCTGATAATGTTCACAGCCCTCGGGTTGACCGTCTGGTTTTGCGGGTCGACGATCCATATCTGGCTTTTGCCATCGGCCTGCTGCAAGGCATTGATCGGCAAACGCATGCGCGGCGTGATGGTCGAGCTGAGCGTCACGCTGATGGCCGTGCCCAGCCGGAAGGCCGCTGGCGTTTGCGCCAGCGTCAGACGTGCACGGCGGGTACGTGTGGTACGGTCGGCCTGAGGTTCGATTTCACGAATGGTGGCGGTGGTGTTCACTTCCGGGTTCAGCTGACTGGCGACCGTGAATACCACGTCGGACGGCAGCTGGTCGGCCAGTGTGTCAGGGAGGTCGATCACCGCTTCCTTGATGTCCGGCCGCGCCAGGGTCACGACTTCCTGCCCGGCCGTAACAACCTGACCGGCTTCAACTTTCCATTCGGTGACCACAGCATCGTGATCACTGCGCAGCTCGCTGTAGCTCAATTGATCGCGGGCCTGTTGTGCAGCGGCTTTAGCCTGCTCCTGCGACGAGCGGGCGGTCTTCAGATCAGTCAGGGCGATGTCCAGTTGCGCCTGGGCACCCACACCGCGATCAAACAGTTCCTGCTGGCGGCGAGCATTGGCCTGAGCGTTGATCAACTGCGCCTGCACATTGGCCAGGTCGCCCTGCCGGGCACGCACTGTATTCTGCTGATCGGTCGGATCAAGGGTGGCGAGCAAATCGCCTTTCTTCACTTCAGCGCCTACGTCGACGTTGCGCCGGGCAATACGTCCCGCCACACGAAAACCCAACACGCTCTGATAACGCGCCTGAATATTGCCGGCAAAACGCCCGAAATCCTGATTTGACTCAGGCCTGGCTTCGACGAATACGACAGGACGCACCGGCTCCGGAGGGGCCTCGTCCTTGCCGCAGCCACTCAACAGAAAGCCACTGGACAGAAGGCCGCCCAACAACAGGCATGACGACAGACGCTTCATGGCTGCACCTGCGCGCTCTGCTGTTTGGGCTGTTCGGCAATCTCGACCTGCATGTCCGGGTGTAACAACTGTCCGCCTGCCACCACGACTTTCTCCCCACTTTTAAGCCCGTCGCCGATGATGACTTTGGCGGTCAGGTAACGGGTGACTGTGACCCTGCGCAAATTGACTTTGCCCTGCTCGTCCACCACCCACACGGCAGGCTTGCCCAACTGCTCGCCAAGGTCCTTGGTCAGCGCCGCCCAAGGCAGCTCGACACTGGCATTGGCCGGTGCGCTCAGCGCCACGCTGACTACCGAGCCCAGGTCCATGCCTTCAGGCAGCGGATCGAGCGCGATCTTGACCTGTAAAGTGCCGGTTTGCGCCGAGACTGCCGGGGTCACTTCGCGTACTTTGCCGCTGACCTTGATGTCCGGGTTGTCGAGCAGCGTGACCTGCACAGGCTGATTGGTCGGCGGCTGAACGAACAGGGACTCGTAGACATTGAACACCGCATCCCGATCACCGTCGCGTGCCAGATCGAAAATCGGCATCGTGGCCTGCACCACCTGCCCGACTTCAGCCTGACGCGCGGTGATCACACCCGGCGCATCCGCGACCAGTGCGGTATACCCCAATTGTTCACGGGCATTGGCCAGTTGCGCTTGCGCAGCCTTCAACGAGCTTTCGCTGCCGCGCAAGGCGGCCTGGGCCGAGTCATATTCACTACGGCTGGTATAGCCTTTGGGCAACAGCTTTTGTTGCCGGACAAAAGCGGCGCGGGCCTGATTCACGCGGGCCTGCTCGGCGGCCACAGAGGCTGCGGCCGAATCGACATTGATCTGCAAATCCTTCGGATCAAGCCGGGCCAGCACCTGCCGGGCAGTGACCCGGTCGCCGACATCGACATTACGCTGAATGATCTTGCCATTGACCCGGAATGAAAGCCGGGTCTGCACCCGCGCCTGAACATCACCGGTCAGGGCGACACTGGCGGCGAAGTCGGCACTTTTTACCGTTTGCACATAAACCCTGGGCAGTTCGGGCGCCGCCGGTTTTTCCTCGCCACACCCCGTTAACATCGCCAAGGCAGCAGCGAGACCGAATGTAACCAGTCTAGAAGGAAGAACGGGCATGCAGACTCCTTGTGCGGCTGCCGGATGTGGGCGCGATAGGGCGAGAGAATAGCGTGACTATGCGACTGTGCGCGAGAGGGAGGGTTCATTAACTGGGCAGAGGTTGCGCGGGAGAGGCCCGCAGCAGCTTTCTTTTGAATGTGGTCAGTTCAAACTCCTGCAGAGACACTGTCTTGAATGTCTCTGCCGAACTTGAACATAGTGTATATATCAAACCACCGATTCATGCCCCCCACGGATTGAATGCGAGGGCTGTTCAGATATAGTTGGCATCCTATCTACTTCATACAAATACTTTTGAAAAACAGGCCTTCTTATATTTCGGTATTTAGGATAGCCCGTTCTGCGAATAGTAGCCGACCGTGCCGGCGCGACGCTTGATGGTAATAGCCGTGGTCGTGGTAATGCAAAGGATGCGGCCGGTAAATCAGCACTGGATTGCGGAGGGCGTTGATTTGGAAATATTAGCGAATTTCTGCCTGCCGGACGCTGGTTCTGTCTAGCAAGCCCGAAACTCTCCAGCCTGGAGGTTGAACGCCCCACTCCAGCAGCCTTCTTTACAATTGAACTCAGAGCAAAACCAACGCCCGCAACAGCTAACACACTGCCCACGCCCATAAGCACCCCACTGAGCGTTGGATTCGATTCTTTTACGTGCGTAGACACATAAATTGACCCACCTCCAGTGAGCAATAGCCCAGCCGCCAAAAACCCACTTAAAAAAGACGAAAAATGCCCGGCCGGGTCTATGTATTTGATCGGATTGTTTAGCCCATACGCATACGCATTCAACCCACCGTCACCAAACGGGCTAAAACTGTCCGGGCTGTTAAAGCGCATCAGCACCGGGTTGTAGGCGCGATAGCCATTGCCGAGCAGGTAATGGCCGGTTACCAGGTCAGGCTGCTCGCCGTTGAAACCGGGTAGTTCTGCAATAGCCTGCTCGGCTTGACGATGCCCGAACGGCGTATACGCGATATCAACCTGCCTCCCGTCTTCGCTCGCGTGCAGAACGCTGTTGTGCAGGTCACTGGCGACCATCGTCGTCACGACCTCTTCGCCCTCGCGACTCTGCTGCGCCAGTAACTGGCCGCCTGCGCGGATACAGGTTCGTTGCCTGTCGCCCTGCAACTCTGTCATCAGTTGCTCGCCGTTATAGAACCGACTGGAGAGGACCTGAGCCAGCGGGTTCAATGTGGAGACACGGTCCAGCGGGTCGTAGGTGTACGTGCAGAGGAGAGCCATGATCGATCCTTGATGATGGAGTAAGCGTTCAGGTGAATCAGGCTGGAGAAATCATGTACAGATAAACGTATCAGTACATCATGCGACTCAATTCGTCTGCCGGATCACCCCAAGGGCGTGTTTCTCGAATGGCGCTAGCGGTATCAGCGAACTCACTTTTTAAACTTGAACGCCTATCATTGAGCAGTTTTATATCTGCCCCTGCATCCTCCCAACGCTTGATGCGCGGGTTGAATGTCCGAACGGCCAGCACTGGAATCACCATGCCTATTGCAGTCGCGAGCAAAACATCCTTGGCAGGGCCGTCAGGGTCGACCGCGTTGATTACACGGCTTACGGTAAACACGGTGCTCGCTGCGATCTGGCCGAGTGCCGAGGAAGCTGTCAGTTTCGTCGATAGCGGAGCATTGCCCTTGGCGACAGCCTTTATCGCAGGAACAGCCGCTTTTACACCCAGGTAAGCACCGAACAAACCGAGCCCTACCCACACAAATGAAAGTATCTGACTCTCATCTATCTTATGCCCGGTCGGATCAGACCGATTAACCGGATCACCCGCGCAGTACGCATAGGCATTCATACCGCCCTTGCCAAACGGGCTCAGGCTGTCCGGGCTGTTGAAGCGCATCAGAACGGGGTTGTAGGCGCGATAACCATTGCCCAACAGATAATGACCGGTCAATGGGTCGGGTCGCTCATCGTTGAAGCCTGGCAGCTGGCTCAACGCTTGCCGATGCCCGTAGGGGGTGTAGGCGATAGGGTCAGACAAGCCGGCCGATACGGTGTGGAGCACGCTGTGCTGTTGGTCCGAGCCGATCAACAGCGTAGCGAGCGCTGACTGCGTGGCCAGCAACTGACGGTCGCGATGCAGGAACCGAACCTGTTCTGCCCCCTGAATCTCGCTGACCAGGGTGTCGGACTGATAGAACGAGCGGGCAATGGTCCCTGCCACAGGCGTGCGAGCCGCAAGCCGGTCAAGCGCGTCGTAGCGGTAACGGCACAGGGTAGTTTGCTGGCGCATGGTGAGTAACCGGAGTGGTCTTGATCGGCGAGGCAGGCCTCTTCAGGCACACAATGCATTGCGGGGACCGCAGCGGCTACTCGTAGAACTGCTAGGTTGCGTCAGGGGCTGTCAGTGGCTCTGAACACATTCCAGCTCGGCCTTGGCCATGTTGATCAGATGCACCACCGAGAACGCCAGATCACGTTTCAGGCCCTCGAGGTTGTCACCGGTTTCAGAAGCGGTGGCAGAGGCACAGCGCAGTATTTCGCTGACCTGTATCAGGGAATCTTCGAGAGAGTTGGGGAGCGGTGGAGACGGGGTCGAGTTGATCATCGCTTATTCCTTTAGCTGACAAGACCACCAGATGCCTGCTGCTAAACAAACAAGGGTGGCGACTTTGACGCGGGTTAGCAGACCGGTGTGGAACAAGCGCAAGCAACCGGCGCACCCGAAGGTGCCCCACGCAAAGCCGCCATAAACGGCACTTGCGCCACTTGTAATCCACAAACAGGCTGCTAAACCCGGTCGCTGACTCGCAGCGACCGACGCAGCCTAGTGTGCGGATTTGGCAGGCGCAAGGGCCCGGGATTTTCTAGGAAAGGTCATACGCAGGAAAGAGAAAAGACTGAAGGAAAGGTCCTGCAGGACAGGTTTTTCGTGAGCGGAAGTAACCTGATTTGTTCAGAAGAGGACGCAGAGCGTCCAGAATGGCATTCCCACGCTGGAGTGGTATGACCCCCGAAGGTTGGACGCAACCTTTGGAGGCGTCATGGGTAAATATACAGTGCAGGCAAAACTCGCAGCCGTGAAAGAATATTGTGCCGGCAAGGCAGGGTTGAGGGATG
Source organism: Pseudomonas sp. Pme6b (assembly GCF_058129925.1). Taxonomy (NCBI): domain Bacteria; kingdom Pseudomonadati; phylum Pseudomonadota; class Gammaproteobacteria; order Pseudomonadales; family Pseudomonadaceae; genus Pseudomonas; species Pseudomonas sp. Pme6b. Next base: position 374,794 of record NZ_CM176704.1, on the reverse strand, counting down.
TTGCGCATCGCCACGATGTGGACTTTTCCTGTCTTCGTCAGTGGGTCGCGGCTTATCAGATCCACGGCCCAGCGGCTCTTAAAGAGAAAAAGCGGCAGCGTTACAGTGACGAGTTCAAGCTAGCTGTTTTGAAGCGCATGCATGATGAGCGATTATCACTGCGCCAGACAGCGGCCTTGTTCGATATCCGTCAGTTCGGCATCATCAATCTATGGCAGCGCCTTTTTGACGAAGGTGCGCTTAACGCCTCCTCAAAGCCCCCTGAGAAAGCTGGACGCCCAAGAAAGATGACGACGACCCTTCCCCCTGTGAATTCCGCTCCAGTCGACGATGAATCGCGTTCGCGTGACGAGTTGCTTGCCGAGGTGAAGCAACTGCGGATGGAGGTCGATTATCTAAAAAAGCTCGATGCCTTGGTTCAGAAGAAGCAACGAATAGCGCAGCAGAAAAAGCGCAAATCGTAATAGAACTGAGGCCTTTGCATTCTCTGGACGGCCTGCTGAAGTTTGCCGGTCTGGCACGCAGCACTTTTTACTATCAACAAAAGGTACTGCTGGCAGACGACAAATACGCAGGGCTGAAGGACCTGATTCAGGCAACGTTCTACGAGCATAAGGGCCGGTATGGCTATCGTCGCATCACGGCAGTCTTGCGCAGGGCGGGCCATCTTGTGAACCACAAGACGGTGCAGAAACTAATGGGGCAGCTAGGCCTGAAGAGCCTGATACGCGTGAAGAAATACCGTTTCTACAAAGGCGAAACAGGTAAGGCCGCGCCTAACCTGCTAAAGCGTGATTTCAAAGCGCAATACCTTAACCAGAAATGGGCCACCGACGTGACCGAATTCAAAGTAGGAGGCCAGAAACTCTATCTGTCGCCGATCATGGATTTGTACAACGGCGAAATCATTTCCTATGCGATTGCCAGGCGCCCGCTGTACTCCATGGTCGACGAAATGCTTGACGGAGCATTCACGCGGCTTGGACCGGATGAAAAGCCGATTTTGCATTCTGACCAGGGCTGGCAATATCGGATGCCTATTTACCAGCGACTGCTCCATGAGAATTCGATCACAGCCAGCATGTCGCGCAAGGGTAACTGCTATGACAACGCGGCTATAGAGAGCTTTTTTAGCACGCTGAAATCCGAATTTTTCTACCTGAACAAATTTAACGATCTGGATGAGCTTCAAGCGGGTATCGAAGAGTACATTGAGTATTACAATCACTCACGCATAAAACTGAAGCTTAACGGCCTGAGTCCTGTGGAATTCAGGATGCAGGCCGCCAAGGCAGCGTAAGTGGATAATTGTCCAACCTTCGGGGGGCATACCAGAGCGTGAGGAACGATAGGCGCCCGGGAGATCTTCTATCGTTCCTCACGCTCCGCGTGGGAATGCCCTTCATGACGCTCCGCGTCATCTTCAAAACGCGTCGATCAACTGCCCTCTGTGCCGGGCGCCTCTTCGAAGAAGTAGTCCTTCCAGCTCGCCGCCTTGTTTTTAAGTACGCCCAGTTCATGCAGTTTTTCGGCGTAGATGAAGGTGCGCTGCGGGGTGACGGTGAAGTCGATTTCCGGGTCAGCGACGATTTTCTCTACCAGCGGCAACGGCAGTTTCGATTGCTCGACACGGATGTAGGTCTGCGCGGCAGCGGGCTTGTCGGCCTTGATGATCTTCTCGGCTTCGGCCAGCGCGTCGTAGAACGCCTTGTAGGTTTTGGGGTTTTCGTCGTGGAATTTCTCGGTGGTATAGAGCACGTTGAACGTCGCCTGACCGCCCAGCACGTCATAGGAACTGAGCACTTTGTGGACGTTGGGGTTTTCCAGCGCCTGATACTGGAACGGCGGGCTGGAGAAGTGCGAGTTGATTTCCGAACCGCCCGCCAGCAGCGCTGCGGTGGCATCCGGGTGCGCCAGGCTCACCGAGATGTTGTCGAATTTCTTGTAGTTGTCGTTACCGAATACCTTGGCGGTCTCGATCTGCAAAGTACGCGACTGAAAGCCCACACCGGCAGCCGGTACAGCGATGCGGTCCTTGTCGGTGAAGTCCTTGATGGTTTTCACGTTGGGATTGTTGGTCAGCAGGTAGTTGGGCATGGAACCCAACGAAGCAATGGCTTTGACGTTCTGTTTGCCCTTGGTGCGATCCCAGACGGTCAGCATCGGTGGCACACCTGCCGACACCACGTCCAGCGCACCGGCCAGCAGCGCTTCGTTCATCGCCGTGGCACCGGAGATGCTGTTCCAGTCGACCTTGATGTCCAGCCCCTGTTCCTTGCCATGTTTCTCGATCAGTTTCTGATCGCGCACCACGTCGAGGATCAGGTAGCCGATACCGAATTGCTGAGCAATGCTGATCTTGCCTTCCGCCTGCACGCCGCTGCTGAGCAGGGCACCGAACAGGCCAAGTGTCGCCGCCAATACAGTCAGCGCCGGACGATGAAATGTTGTTGTCATGTGGTTCTCACCCTGATTTTTTTAAAAAAGACGGTGCTTCAACGCTGCATGCCCCAGCGCTTGACGGTCAGGCGCTCGATATTGGCGAACAGCAGGTTCTCGACCAGCAGGCCGATGAGAATGACTGCCGCCAGACCTGCAAAAACCTTGTCGGTATACAGCTCGTTACGATTCTGGAAGATGTACCAGCCCAACCCGCCCTTGCCGGACGACGCACCAAACACCAGCTCGGCGGCGATCAGCGTGCGCCAGGCGAAAGCCCAGCCGATTTTCAAGCCGGCAAGGATCGACGGCAGCGCAGCGGGAATCAGGATGTGCCAGACAAAGCGCAAGCCTTTGAGGCCATAGTTGCGCCCGGCCATACGCTGGGTTTCCGAAACGCCGAGAAAACCTGCGTAGGTATTGAGCGCCAGCGCCCACAGTACCGAATGCACCAGCACGAAGATCAGGCTGTTCTGGCCCAGCCCGAACCACAGCAGCGCCAGCGGCAACAGGGCAATGGCCGGCAGCGGATTGAACATCGCAGTCAGCGTGCCGAGCAGGTCGCGGCCCAGTTGGGTGGACACTGCCAGGGTGGTCAGGGCGAACGCCAGCACGATGCCGATCAGGTAGCCCTGAATCAGTACGGTCAGGGAAATCCACACCTTGCCTGGAAGCTCGCCGGAGATCAGCCCGTCATAAAAGGCGGCCGCCGTTTGCAGAAAGCTCGGCAACAGCAGGTCGTTGTTCTGCAAACGTGCAGCCAGTTCCCAGATCACCGCCAGAGCGATCATGATGACGCATTTGCGCACCCAGCTCAGTTGCCAGATACGCTGCGCCAGCGGCAGATCGCGGGCCAGGTCTTCCTGAGTGAAAGGCTCCAGCGTGATTTCATATTCTTCGCGAGCGGGAGGTGCGAGGCTCATGGTTCGGGTTTCCCGGTAATCGTGTAGATAGGACGCGGAGCGTCCTGAAAGGCATTACCACGCGGAGCGTGGGAACGATCAAGGCAGTCGCCTAGTAAGCAATCCGGATGTCCTGAAAATTCAGATCCTGCTCCACTGGCCCGGCCTCGCCCTCATCGAACAACAAACGATGAATACGCTGCGCGGTCTGCTGAAAGCCAACGCCGCCCAGGCTTTTCAGGTCGTATTGATGGCTGTTGATTTCCGCCCGTACGCGGCCGGGATGCGGTGACAGCAGCAGGATGCGGTTGCCCACCACCAGCGCCTCTTCAATGGAATGGGTAACGAACAGCAGCGTGAAACGCACCTCGTCCCACAGCTCCAGCAGTTCTTCCTGCATCTTGCGCCGGGTCAGTGCATCGAGCGCGGCGAACGGCTCGTCCATCAAGAGGATTTTCGGCTGCATGGCCAGGGCTCGGGCAATTGCCACGCGTGCTTTCATGCCACCGGACAAGGTATGCGGATAGGCATCGGCAAACGCGCTGAGGCCGACTTTTTCCAAGTAATAACGAGCGCGCTCCAGCGCCTCGGGACGCTTCAGGGTGCGTGACGCCAGCAGCGGAAACATGACGTTCTCGATCACGGTTTTCCACGGCGGTAACTGGTCGAATTCCTGAAACACCACGATGCGGTCCGGGCCAGGTTCGGTGACCTGATGACCTGCCAGACGAATCTCGCCCTCGCTGGGCCGGATGAACCCGGCTACGGCTTTGAGCAATGTGGACTTGCCGCAACCGGATGGGCCGAGCAGCACAAAACGATCGGCCGGGTCGACCTCGAAACTGACCTGATGCGTCGCCCGCACCACGCGCTCTGGCGTGCGGTATTCAAGGCTTACACCGCGAACTTGCAACAAGGCTTCAGTGATGTGCTGAACAGTCGGTTGCGGTTGGGCGCTCGTGCTGGCCGTGTGGCCTTGCGCGACAGCATTCATGAACGGCTCTCCTGAATCAAAATGGCGCGGTGCCTTGAATGGTCGTGCGATGCAGTTTGCGTCGCAGATGGGCCGGGCAGCCGGCAGCCAGGTGAATCAGGGAACGGTTGTCCCAGAACACCATGTCGTTGGCTTGCCATTGGTGCCGGTAAATATGCTCGGGCTTCACGCTGTGGGCGTAGATCTCGTTGAGAATCTGGCGGCTCTCGTCTTCCGGCAGGTCAAGAATCCGGGTGGTGAAACCCTCGCTGACAAACAACGCCTTGCGGCCTGTTTCAGGATGCGTGCGAACAATCGGGTGGCTGACTTCGACCACTTGGGCCAGTTGCTCGGCGGTCAGGGTCGGACGCCAGTTGGCGGCGTTATGGCCCTCGGCGTAGCGCGCAGTGTAACTGTGAACCGCCGAGCGCCCTTCGACGGCATCACGCAGGTGTTGCGGCAAGGTGTCCCACGCCTGATGCATGTCGGCGAACAGCGTGTCGCCACCTTCGCTCGGCAACTCTTGTGCGTAAAGCATCGAACCCAGGCTTGGCAGCTCTTTGTAAGACAGGTCCGAATGCCAGTATTTACCGGCATCGCCCAGCCCCACAGGCTTCTCGTTCTCGACAATGTTGGAGACGATCAGGATTTCCGGATGGTTAGCCAGCAGAAACTGCTTGAGCACATGGATCTGCAACACACCAAAACGACGGCTGAAATCGACCTGCTGCTGCGGCGTGATCTGCTGATCGCGGAACACCACGACGTGGTGATCCAGATGCGCCTGATGCACTCGCGCGAAATCCGCGTCATTCAACGGCCTGGACAGATCCAGCCCGACGATTTCCGCGCCCACCTTTCCGGTGAATGGACGCACGTCGAACGATTGCGAAGCAGATTGAGCGGACGATGAAGCGAGGGAGGCTGCTGGCATGAGAACTCCGACTCCAGAACAGTGTGACTGAAAGGCGGAACTGTATAGATATAAGAAAGAGAATTTAAATACCGTTGAGGAATATCGATAGTTCTGAATGCTTCCTGAGGATTTTTTGAGCGCACTCGCTAACATAAATGTGTCACGGCAGATACATCCAAGTGTAAGAACGCCTTGCTAGGGTCGGCGCCTTATCAAGATTGAGTACAGGCGCTCGCCATGCGATGTAATAAACCGGTTGCCCACGTAATGATGTCGTCGTTGATACTTTCACTGCTTGCGGTATCGGTACAGGCAGCGAGCCGTGCAAATGACGACCGGATCAACGGGGTCGATCTGCTTTCCGGGTTCAACACGTTGTGGACGACCGGTGCAACCTGGGATACCGGCACACCGACTGCGCTGGGGCAGAGCCTGCTCCGACGCAACCTGCAAATTGTCGTCGACCGTGCCAACTCGCGCACGCTTGCCCAGGAAACCGCCGCTTACTTCGATGACCGTCGCGATCAGAGCTACAGCGCCATCAGCGGTCTGGGCTCATTGAGTGATGCCTATAAAGCAGGCGCGGGGGCCTTCACTACCATCACGCAATTTGACGACAGCAACAAAACCGTCAAGTACGACGACAAGGGCAATGGCGCAGGCAGTTCGTCTTCAGCGCTGGGCAAAGTGGTCGATCTGGTCGGCGCCGTGCGCAAAGACGCCTCCACGACCCCGGCCAAGTCCCACTATCTGTATCCACGGCCATGGCGGCAGAGCCTGGACGGACAAAACCTGGCATTCGTCGTCGCGCCGTCTTTGCGCCCGGCCGAAAGCACCACGCCGGCCAGTGACTCGGGGTTCCCCAGCGGCCATACCAACGCCGCCTACCTGTCTGCCTACGCCTTGGCCTACGCAATCCCAGAGCGGTTCAGCGAGTTGATGCTGCGTGCTTCGGAGATTGGCGACAACCGCATCGAAGCAGGCATGCACTCGCCCCTCGACGTGATCGGCGGGCGTATCACGGCGACCTATTTCGCCATCGACAACCTGTCCAATTCAGCCAACACGCAATTGCGCGCCGATGCTCGCGCACAGGCGCTGGCCTACTTCACCGCTCAGTGCGGCGGCGACGTCAACAATTGCATGACGGCCATCGACCCGGCCACCGATCGCACTTCCCAGCATGCGCAGGACAAGGCGCTGTATACCGCGCGCATGACCTACGGCTTCGACCCGGTCGGCCCGACCAATCTCGCGCCGGTCGTGCCGACCAACGCTGAAGTGCTGCTGGAAACACGTTTCCCGTACCTGGACGCAAGCCAGCGCCGCGAGATTCTGGCGACCACTGAGCTGTCGTCGGGCTACGCAGTGATCGATCAGTCAGGTGGCTACGGTCGCTTGAACCTGTATGCCGCAGGCGATGGTTACGGCGCGTTCAATTCCAACGTCACCGTCAACATGAACGCCAGCCTCGGCGGCTATAACGCCATCGACGCCTGGCGCAACGACATCAGCGGCAGCGGTGCGCTGATCAAGAACGGCACGGGCAACCTGATCCTGACCGGCAACAACACCTACTCGGGCGGCACGCTGATCAACGGCGGCACCCTGACCGGTCATGCCCAGGCCTTCGGCAGCGGCACGATCACCGACAACGCAACGCTGGTGGTCGATCAGTCCACCAACGACACCCTCGCCAACACCCTGACCGGCAACGGCGCGTTGATCAAACGCGGCGTCGGTTCACTGAACCTGACCGGCAACAGCAGCCTGTCCGGCGCGACGACCGTGCAGGCCGGTCGCCTGGCAGTGAATGGCAACCTCGGCAACTCCATCGTCAGCGTGCAGCAAGGCGCGACGCTGGGTGGCAACGGCACCGTCGGCGGCATCAACGTCGCTCAGGGCGGCGTAGTCGCACCGGGTAATTCGGTCGGGCAGCTGAACGTCAATGGTGACGTCAACCTGGCTCAGGGTTCGGTTTATCAAGTGGAATCGGACGCCAATGGCAATGCCGACCGCATCGTCGCCAGCGGCCGTGCGACCCTCAATAACAGCACGCTGTCATTGGTTGAAGGCGGCAACTGGGTAGCGGCAAGCCGTTACTCGATTATCTCTGCAGCCGGTGGCGTCAGCGGTGCATTTGCCGCCGTGCAAACCAACTTCGCGTTCCTTACCCCGACGCTGAACTACACCGCGACAGACGTCGGTCTGACGCTGGATCGCAATGCACAAACCTTCGCCAGCCTGGCGACCACGCGCAATGCCAGCGCCGTCGCTCAGGGGCTCGACAGCGCGGGCGCAGGCAATGCGCTGTGGCGTCAGGTGGTGCAGGACGACGCAGCAACCGCACAGGCGACCTTCAAGGCGTTGTCCAACGAGCTGCACGCATCGACTCAATCTGCGCTGATCGAAGACAGCCGTCTGGTGCGCAACGCCATGAACGATCGCATGCAGCAGGCGCAGTCCGCGCAGTCATTCGGCAGCACTACGCAAACCCTGGCCGGCGATGCCTCGCGTGGCGTGGTGTGGACTCAAGCCATCGGCGCGACCGGCCAGACCGACAGCAGCCGCGACGCTTCAGGCCTCGAAACCCGCACCAGCGGCCTGCTGTTCGGCGCCGACGTACCCCTCGACGACACCTGGCGCATAGGCGCACTGGCAGGCTTCAGCAACAGCAGCTTCGACCTGCGCCACGCGTCCGGCTCCACCGACAGCGACAACTACCACCTGGGCGTTTATGGCGGCGCGAAATGGGGCCAACTGGGCCTGCGTCTCGGCGCAGTGCGCACCTGGCATGAGCTGACCGCCAAGCGTACGCTGGACCTGCCGGGCTCGTCCGAGCACTTCAAGGAAGACTACAAAGCAGCGACCAATCAGGTCTTCGGCGAACTGGGCTACTCCATCGAAATGGGCAATGCGCTGCTCGAACCCTTCGCCAACCTCGCCCATGTGCGCCTAGACACCGACGCCTTCGACGAGAACAGCAACGCCATCAGCCTGGAAAACAAATCCCAGAACAACCACATCACCTTCAGCACCCTGGGCCTGCGCGCTGCCACTCGCTTGAACGCCGACAGCGTGACGATCAAACCCAACGCCACACTGGGCTGGCGTCGCGCCTACGGCGACGTCACCCCGGAAAGCCGCTCAGCCTTCAGCGGCGGCAGCACCTTCGAACTCTCCGGTGCACCGATTGCCCGCAGCGCCGCAGTGCTCGGCGCAGGTGTCGACCTGGGGTTGAGCGATACCTTGAGCGTAGGCCTGAGCTACGACGGTCAAGTGAGCAACGATGCTTCGGATCAGTCGCTGAATGCTCGGGTGACGTTGGCGTTTTAAAGGCAGGTAATGGTGCTGCTCTCTGTAGGTTCAGAGGGCAGCATGCGGGACTTCGCGCTCCAACGTGTAGGACCAATCAGAAAACCTCTGGCCACTTTGACTTCATTATCGGCCTTCTCTATGGTGCATCTACCAGACGGGGCAGTCAGGGAGACACCGAATGCCGCTATGGAGCATTGTGCCGTCGTGGCTCGATATAGAACGACGCTTTAGCCAAAGCATGGGCTACCAGCCTGGAGCCAGCTTCCAGCGCAGCCTCAACAATGAGCCGGTTTCAACACTACAGCTCAACCTCAGACGCGTCGGCAATATCAGAAGCGCGTTCAACCGCGGCGAATTGGAAGCGGCCCGTCGGCTTGGGCGGCGTTTCGCAGATATCGACATCTCCAGCATCATCAACGACCTGATAGACGTGGTTAGCCAAATGGCTATGATCGTCGCGGGCAGTACGCTCGCCGGTGGCGCAATAGGTGCGGGAGTCGGCAGCTTTTTCTTTGGTGCAGGCGCCGTGCCTATGGGCATGGCGGGTGCCGCAATCGGCCTGGAACTTAGCACCTGGATCCTTGGCATTCTCGGCTTGGCATCCATTGCCGAATTCTTCGTCGACGGCCTTCCTCGTATTGTCGACAACTACACGCGTGGCATCGCCATCGCCTGGCAAGGCACCCGTGGCGAGCCTGGCCTCAACCCCTTCGGCGGCGACGATCCGCAGGTTGTAAGCCGTGCAGCGCACCACATCGCCCAAGGCCATGAAGAAGTTGTGATACTGCTACTGGGCGCCATCGTCGCCTACCTGACGCGCGGCCGAGGTAACGCAAGCGTGCTTGCCAATGAAATGCAAGCCAGTAAAAAAGGTGCGAAGCTGGGCCAATGGATGCTCCAGCACGAAGACGCCCTGACAAGACACCCCGACCTGCAAAACGCCAGCCCTCGTAAAAGTGCACTGGACAAACAGGAACCGCCGCCTCCGCCGCCCAATCGACGTGCGGACGAGCCCGAACCGAAAAGAGCGTCGGGCATGGCGGAGCATGAGGTGCCATGTTTTAGATTAAGTGAAAAGCACCGCAACCTTGCTAAAGAGTTTGATGACCAGCTAGAAGCTCAGCAAAATGGGTTGAATGACTTGACGGTGAATGATTATCTGAAAGGGCGGAAAGCTTTTACGGATGGGGACGTTGTGCGAGACCCTCAGTTGGCTGCAAAGGCGCGCGAGGAATTTCGCAATGAACTAGAGGAAAAAATGCAAGACGAACTAATCTCGGGCGGAGCTATGCCCGAGTGGGCAGAAGCAACAGCCAAAAAAATGGCCTCAGAAAAAATGGCAACTCTGGCCGCACTGCATAATCCTGATTTATTTGCTGGAGGGAAAGACATAATTGGTGGTTTTGGTGATCGGAGGATCAACTCTAGCTTGGGTGCACAATGGCCAAGCCGTATTACAGGCTTGGATAGTGCCGCACAGGAGGTGCCAGAGGCGTTGCGTAGGTCTACCAATATGAATGCCAAACTTAAAAAATGTGAATAGAGGGAAAATTATGGACGAGCACTATGCTTTTTTTCTCAAAAAGTTCGGCCCGGCGATGGAACGCCGTGAAGTACCCGCATCAAGCATTGCCAAGTATAAACACAGACTCCCTGATCAGCTACTTGATTACTGGGCTGATCACGGCTGGAGCGGGTATGCGGAGGGACTTTTCTGGACGGTAAACCCTCAAGATTATGAAGAAATACTTGACCAATGGCTTTCAGACACCAAATTCTGCAGCCAAGACAATTACCACGTTATAGCTCGAAGTGCGTTTGGAAAACTTTACGTATGGGGTGAGAAAAACGGATTTAGCTTAACTATAACCAGCTCTATGGCACGTTATGTAGAACGGGAATCTAAGTTTAAAGGCGACGCACTCGATTTGGGAATAAGAGCATTTTTCTCTACAAAAAGCCCGAAGACCAATGGTTTTGAAGAACTATTCCTCCCCGCTCTTGAAACTCTCGGCCTACTTAAAGCGGATGAAATGTACGGCTTCGTTCCTGCTCTTGCCCTGGGAGGACCGATGGAACTGAAAAACTTGAAAAAAGTGAAAACTATCGAGCACTTAACATTCCTGTCTCAGCTCTCGCCACTTCAGGACTGGGGGTTTCCAGATGTCTAAATCCGGAAACCAGAGATTAGCCTTCTTCATGACGCTGTCAGTTCGGACTGCATGATGGACGAAGACTTTGCTTTCTTCCTAGAAAAATTTGGCTCTGCGATTGAGCGAGATGAAGTTCTGAAGTCAAGCACCATGAGATATAAAAACAAACTGCCTGACCAACTACTGACGTATTGGATAGATCATGGCTGGTGCGGATATGCAGATGGGATTTTCTGGACCGTGAACCCTCAAGATTATGAAGAAATACTTGAACACTGGCTTACTGACACAGATATCCATGGATTGGATAATTACCATGTTATCGCACGCAGCGCTTTCGGAAAGCTTTACGTATGGGGTGAAAGGAAAGGTAGCTGCTTGACTATTAACAGCTATGTAGCCAGATACACTCCTCGTACCTCTAAATTTACAGGCGAAAAACTCGATTTCGGAATAAAAGTTTTTTTCTCGTCACAAAAACCTAATGAAATCGACTTAGATGATCTATTCAAACCGGCTCTCGAAAAACTCGGGCCACTCAAAAGTGACGAAATGTACGGCTTCGTCCCAGCCCTGGCACTCGGCGGTCCGATGGAACTTAAAAATCTACAAAAATTAAAAACCATCGAGCATCTAACTTTTCTGTCTCAGCTCTCCCCACTTCAGGATTGGGGGTTTCCCGATCTTTGAATACAGCAATGAAATCAATTCTTCACCGCGCTCTTAGCATTGCATCGTGGACAAGCACAATGCCTTTCCTCAAAAGCCCTGACCCTATCCAGATTCAGCGAAACGGACTCAGCTCCATTTTCATTTCCCGGCCTCTCGATCAGCCTCAACAATCGAGGTCGGGAATGGGCTGCGTGCCTTTGCAAACCACCACAGGGCACCCGCTCCGATAACGCTCGTCAGCACGGTCAGCATCAGGATGACCTGGCGAATGCCCAAAGGCGCTGCGAGCAGGGCCACCAGCAAACCTGCCAGAGGCTGCGACAGGTTGTTGAGCAACGTGATCACGCCCACCGTCTTGCCGAAGTCCTGGGGCGGTATCACACGCTGCCGGAGGGTGCGCATGTAGACGTTGAACATCTTGTCGAAGCCGACGATCAACAGAAAACCCAGCGCATAGCCCATCAGGTTCGGGCTCAGGGCGCTGATAAATGCCCCGATCGCGATCATTGAATACCCGACACCGCCCAGCACCCGCAAAGGCAGCACCACACGGGCCAGGAAGAACAGGATCACGATAGTAGTCAATGCCCCCGCCGCCTGCAGCCCTGCGTAGTTATCCTTGCCTGCGCTGTACTCGCCGATGACCATGGCTGCCGAGGTAGCCAGCGTGACGCCGACGATCAGGTTGACGCCCACCGCCAGCGTGATGATCTTTTTCAATTCAGCTAGGCCACGGATATGCCCGAACGCAATCCGTAAGGGCTGCAGCCAGATGTCTTGATGCTGCTCGAACACTTCCAGCTTAAAACGGCCAAGACGTTGCCACGCCAACATGCAGAGGTCTGCCAGCAGGAATAGTCCGGCGATCCAGAGCACTACCCAGTGCCAGGCCCACACTTCAAGTATCAGTGCCGCCACCAGCGGCCCGAGGACCAGCCCTGACTGGTCGGCGATCTGGGAATAGGACAACGTTTTGGTGTAGCTGTAGTGCTGAAAGATATGCGGCATGAGCACTTCGCGCGCCATGATGCCTTGCGTGGTCAGCACCCCGCACAATGCCGAGAGCACCACGAGCCACCCAATGCCACCAAAGAGTGCGTAGAGCACCATCGCCAGCACGCAGAGCAATGCCCGGTAGACCTGGCTGATGTGCAGAATTCTGATAGGCGAATACTTGTCGCACAGCGCGCCGCACAACGGAAACGCGAGAAACCTAGGAACGATTCGACGAAAAACGCCAGCCCGGCCCATGAAGCGCTGTTGGTGGTCTGGAACACCACCAGCGGCACTATGAACAACAGGATCTGATCCGCCAGCCTGGACAGGAAAAGCGAGATGAAAAAAGCGAGGTAATCCTTGCGCATGAAGAACTCCGTTCAGTACTGGCAGCGCGTGCGACAGTTATCATCGCTCAGGTCATAATCGGCTTGATACATCGATGCTGATGCGCCCTCTCCTGTCAGCTTGTAGAGAAATACCGATGAACTCATCGCCAAGGTATTTGGCCGTTCTGGCCACCCTGTTGATGGTCCTGCTCGCAGCTTGCAGCGCAGTGCCAGGCTCTTCCATGAAAACCGTCGCCGTTGCCCAGTCAGACCCGGGCGAAGGTGGTGTTCCCGCATTTTACACATGGCCGGATAAAGTGCCGTCGACACCGGGCCAACTGCTGCGCTCGGAACCGCTGACGGCCAAACAGAGCCTTGAGAATGCCGGACAGAATGTCCGCATCCTGTACACCTCGACAGACGGGCTCAACAACCAGCCAGTCGCAGTGTCAGGAGCCTTGTTCATGCCCAAGGGTGAGCCGCCAAAGGGCGGATGGCCGCTGATGGCGTGGGCGCATGGCACGGTTGGCAGCGCGGACATCTGTGCGCCTTCCTTTGCCGGGCGCAGTGATCGCGACACGCGCTATCTGAATGAATGGCTCGGGCGGGGCTACGCGATTGTGGCTACTGATTACCAGGGTTTGGGCACGCCGGGGCTGCACTCGTTCGGGCTGAGCAGTCCGCTGGCGTATGGTGTGCTCGACAGCATTCGTGCGGTTCAGAAGGCGGACTTCAATCTGTCTTCGCGGGTAGTTGTGTTCGGGCAGTCGCAAGGTGGCCGTGCCGCTTTCGCAACGGCCGTCTACCAGAAGACTTATGCGCCCGAATTGAACATTGTCGGTGTGGTTGCGACAGGGACGCCGTATCCGATGGCTCAATCGCGTGAGAAACATGCCGAACCGGACACCTTCCGCGATCAGGTCACGCCGTCGCTGGCCTATAACCTGTTGCGACTGAGCACTGCCGCACTGATCGACCCGTCGCTGCATCCTGCCGACTACCTGAGCGACCGCGCAAAGCCTGCGTTCGAAACCAGTCAGCGTGAATGCCTGCAAGCCATCGAGCGCAAGGTGGTCGCGGATGGACTGACATTCAACAACAGTTTCAAACGCTCACCCGATAAGGCGCTCGATCAGGTAAATCGCCATTCGGACTACCCGACGTTAAAGTCGGACATTCCGGTTTTTATCGGCACGGGGGCAAGGATGTCATTTCACCTGTTCGCAGCCAGATCGCGCTGGTGAAAGATGCGTGCAAGGTCGGCGACCGCATCGAGTGGCATTACTACCCGCAGCTGGATCACTCCGGCGCAGTGAATGGCTCTCTGCCGGACTCGACACGCTTTGTCGAGAAAGCGTTTTCAGGGGCCTTTATGGCGGGGAATTGTGGGGCGATGCGGAGCGACGCACGATAGACGAGATTATCGTTCGGTACGCTCCAGCGTCGGAGTGCCTTGGGTGACGCTCTGCGTCACAGATCCGTGCCGCGTCACATGCTCGAAAGAGGACGCAGAGCGTCCAGAACGGCATGCGACGCGGAGCGTCGCACGATAGTGATGTTATCGTTCCTCACGCTCCAGCGCAGGAATGCCTTGCGTGACGCTCTGCGTCACAGGTCTGCGCCGCGCCGCCTGTTCAAGACCGGACGCGGAGCTTCCAGAACGGCATGCGACGCGGAGCGTCGCACGATAGTTGGATTACGCACGACACTCAGTGGGTCAGAACGCAGGCAGTACCGCGCCGTCGTACTTCTTGTTGATGAAGTCTTTGACTTCCTGGCTGGTCAACGCTTTCGACAGCTTTTCGATGGCGTCGGTGTGGGCGTTGTCTTTGCGGGTGACGAGGAAGTTCACGTACGGCGAATCGGCACCTTCGATGATCAGCGCGTCTTTCTTAGGATTGAGCTTGGCTTCCAGCGCGTAATTGGTGTTGATCAGCGCAAGGTCAACCTGGCTCAACGCACGTGGTAGTACAGCCGATTCGAGTTCGCGGAATTTGAATTTCTTCGGGTTGCTCGCGATGTCTTTTGGCGTGGACAGGGCGTTGGTCGGATCCTTCAGGGTGATCAGGCCACCTTTTTGCAACAGCAGCAGTGCGCGGCCTGCGTTGCTGCCTTCATTTGGAATGGCGATGGTTGCGCCTTCAGGCAAATCAGCCAGCTTCTTGTACTTGCTGGAATAGCCGCCGAACGGTTCAACGTGTACGCCCACGCCAGTCACCAGATTGGTGCCTTTGCCCTTGTTGAAGCCATCCAGATAAGGCTTGGTTTGAAAATAGTTGGCATCCAGACGCTTTTCGCTCAATTGAACGTTTGGCTGCACGTAGTCAGTGAAGACCTTGATTTCCAGGTCCACGCCTTCTTTGGCCAGGGTCGGCTGGATCAGCTTCAGGATTTCCGCATGCGGCACGGGCGTTGCACCGACCACCAGTTTTTCGCCTGCGTGAGCCAGGCCAATCGAGAACGCAGCCGCCAGAGCGGTCATCAGAAACGTCTTTTTCATGCAATGTCCTTAGCGAAATCCGGGAGCGTCATCAGAAAATGACGCTTTATTACTCAATGGTTTGCCGTCGCGCGATCCAAACCCTGCGACATCATGCTGACATTACCGAGATTTTATATTCCGATAAAAGACTTTTTAATCGAGTACTTATATCTTTTTGTCTCACGCCTTCACGCAGGGTTCTGCTCAAGCTGCGATGTCACCGTTTCGAGCAATCGCCGCAGCGCGCAAAGCTGCTCGCGATCCCCGCTGCTCACCAACAACCTGGCCTGACGCTCGATCAGCGTCAGCGGCGCGGCAATATCCGGCAGATTGATATCTTCAGCCCGAATTTCGTCGCCACTGCTGACCAGCAAGGCAAAGTGAATGACGTTCTCCAGCTCACGGGTGTTGCCGGGCCAGCTGTGGGCTTCAAGCGTGCGCTGCGCGTCTTCGCTGATCAGTTGCACAGGCAGGCTGAGGCGCTGGCTGTAGATACCGACAAAATATTCGGCCAGCGGCAGGATATTGCCCGGTTGCTCGCGCAACGCCGGCAGGTCAAGACGCCCCTCGCTCAGGTAGTGATAAAGCCGCTCGTGAAATTTTCCGGCAGCCACCGCCTGTGCCAGATCGATGCTGGTGGCGGCTACCAGACGCACATCGACCGGGCTCGGCTGGTGCGCGCCCACTCGCGTGACTTCGTGGTTTTCCAGGGCGGCGAGCAGCTTGACCTGAATGGGCAGTGGCAGGTCGCCGATTTCATCCAGATACAAAGTGCCGCCGTTGGCCGAGCCAAACCAGCCGGCCCGACTGCTGACCGAACCGCTGTGCGCTCCGGCGGCATAACCGAACAACTCCGCATCGGCGTAAGTCGGGCTGATGGCACCGCAGTTGACTGAAACGAACAAGCCCGAGCGATCACTGCCGCGATGAATATGCCGCGCCAGTAATTCCTTGCCGGTCCCGGACTCGCCACGGATCAAGACCGGCAGCGAACGAGGCGCCAGCTGTTCCATTTCTTCGCGTAAACGGCGCGAGCGCGGGTCGATGAATACCAGCGCCTTGGCACGAATGCTCAGCGGGCTTTTTTCTGCATCGGGGAAAGTCAGCAGCGGCTGACCGAAATTTTCGTGAAAGCTCATGACACACTCCCACCTGAGCCCTTGCGACGGCTCAAGCGTTTAAAAGACAGGACCCGTTGGGTCGATAAACAAGCTCCGCTCATGCGCGACGACGCGCATGCTGCTCCAGACGGTTTTGCAGCCGGTACAGGTAGGCGAACCCCTGCTCCCAGCGCTGATGTCCGGACTTGACGTTGATATGCCCGGCCTGACTCAGAAATCCGACTTCCGCCCCCCAGTGACGGGCCATTTCCATAGCGCGCTGAGAGCTGACCGCAGGGTCGTTGTCAGAACTGACAATTTGTGTCGGAAACGGCAGCAGATCATTAGGGATCGGCGCAAAATTACGCAATGCAGGCGGGCAATTCGGACGTTCGACGTCAGCAGGTGCTACCAGCAACGCACCTTGCACCTGACGCAGAGTCTCCAGCGGTGCGAGTTGTGCCCAATGCGCGACTGTCACGCAACCCAGGCTGTGAGCGATCAGGATCACCGGCGTGCTGTGCGCTGCAATCGTGCGTTGCAACTCGCCCACCCAGTCCTCACGGCGTGGTTTGAGCCAGTCGGCCTGTTCCACGCGCGTGCTGTTGGGCAGGCTGTTTTGCCAGTGGGTCTGCCAATGATCATCAGGAGACCCTTGCCAGCCTGGCACGATCAGATACCGGATCGACTCGTTATGCATGGATTCGCCTCCTGCATGTATGCGTTCATGAGACGAGTATAGGGATGGAAGTTATATTCGCTAAGGAATAAGAAGCTATTTATTAATTCCTAAAACGAATATCAGCTGTCAGGCAAAAAAAGAAGCCGTCCCCTGCCTTCGAGGAACGGCCTCTAATAAAAAATCACTTTCAGCGCAGAGAATATCCGCGCTTCGTTACAGGATTACGACGGCCTCAAGTTGCGGGAACAGTTCGAGAACCCGATTCATCAACGCTCAGCGCCACGGCCTCGTCGTTCTGCGGCACTTCGCGGGCGACGGTCCACACCACAATGGCGGCGACGATATCGAAAATCGCCAGCACCACGAACAGCGGGCTGTAGCCGATTTTGGTGACCAGCACGCCGAACACCATGGTGAACGCCGCCGCCCCGAAAAAGCCGAACATTCCGCCCATCCCGGTCGCTGTGGCCACCTCGTTCTTGCCGAACGAATCGGAGGTGATCGAGTACAGTGCGCCCGACAGGGTCTGGTGCGCGAAACCGCCGATGCACAGCAATGCGATAGCGGTGTAAGGGCTTTCGACCAGCCCGATACAGGCCGGGCCGATCATGCATGAGCAGCCGAACAGCATGACCATCTTGCGAGATGTGAACAGCGACACCTTGCAGTATTTGTGAAACAGCGGGCTCAGATAACCGCCCAGTACACAGCCGATGTCAGCCGCCAGAAACGGCAGCCAGGCGAACATCGCGACTTCCTTGATGTTCATGTGGCGCTCGGTCATCAGGTACAGCGGGATCCACGCGTTGAAGGTTTGCCAAGCGGGCTCGGACAGGATGCGCGCCGAAGCGATAGCGTAGAAATTGCGGTTCTTGAACAGGCGTTTCCAACTGCCTTTCTGGGCAGGTGCATCCTTGAGGCGCGATTCCTGGCCGCTGAGAATATAGTCACGCTCAGCATCGCCCAGACGCTTCTGGTCACGCGGGTGCTTGTACAACAGCAGCCATAGCCCGCTCCACACGATACCCAGGCCACCGACAATCAGAAACGCCAGCTCCCAGCCACTTTGCAGGATGGCCCAGACCACCAGCGGGGGCGCAAGCAATGCGCCGAACGACGAGCCAATGTTGAACCAGCCGATGGCAACCGAACGCTCCTTGGCCGGAAACCATTCGGTCGTGGCCTTGACGCCTGCCGGCAGGCCCGCTGCTTCGGTCAGCCCGAGCATGCCACGGAAGATGGCCAGGCTCTGCCAGCCGGTTGCGAACGCTGCGGCAGCGCAGGCAGCCGACCAGGCAATGGCAAAAATCGCAAAACCCATTTTGGTGCCGATGGCGTCGATAATGTAGCCCGCCACCGGCTGCATGATGGCGTAGCACAGCTGCCAGGCGACGACGATGTGCGCGTACTGTTCGGTGGAAATGCTCAGTTCGCTCATGAGCGTCGGCGCTGCGACGGACAGCGTGTTGCGTGCAAGGTAGTTGACGACCAGGCCAGCTGTTACCAGCCCCACCATCCACCACCGAATGCCTTTTATTTTCATCTCTTCACCCTGTTTATTTTTAGATTGGCGATGAGCGTCCCGCGGCCATGACCGTGAGGCGGCTGGTTTTATGTAACTTCAGATTACGGTCGGTTCAGGCAGGGTTATCGAGGTAATTCGCCGATAATCGTGCGAAAAAGTCGAAAAAACGGAGGATATAAACTTTTTTATTGCCTGAGAAATCAGACTGGTCATGGACTTGTTACTCTTTGAATTATTTTTGTGGTTGTAATTTTCTGCAAGTCTTAGGTTGTCGTACAACATGGCGCATTTATAGTCATTTGCCATGCCAGTGTCAAATGACATCAACGCTCGGCTTCCTCAGGAAAAGGGCCCGCGGAGGTTTACTGAAAAGGCTCGGTTTTTTTGTTATACGACAACTGCTTGGTCGAAGCGTATTCATAGGCCGCTTTGACCTATTCAGCGCTGCCCGACGCCCCTGACACGTGACGATTGCCGCCCGATGGCAAGAAACGTGTCTAAAGACTTGTACAACTGTCACAAAAGCTTTCATTCTTGGTCACGGCGTCAGGCAACGGAAATGCCCCGCGAAACCATGTCGGCACAGCCCGACGCTGAATCACCTCATGTCAGGGAGAGGCGTCCACATGCCTGAGCCAAGCAGTCTCGCCAGCTGGACCCCTGCATTGCGCAGGCAGCTCGATGCCTTGGGCGTGGATAGCAACACGTTGTGCCAGAGCGCTGGCATAGACCCGAGTATGCTGGGTGATCCCGGCGCACAGTTTCCCTCAGACATCACCGCCGACCTCTGGGAGCGAGCGGTACAGGCCTGCCTCGATCCAACCCTGGGTTTGCGTGTCTCGCGCTTTGTCAGCCCCACGTCGTTCCACGCGCTGGGCTATACGCTGGTGGCCAGCGGCTCACTGCGCGAGGTTTTCGAACGCATCGTACGTTACCGCTCAATGGCTGAGGACTCTCTGGAGCTGGACTTCAGAACGGTGGGCGAGCGCTATGAATTCCGCTTCGGCACGCCGAAATCGTGTCAGCTACCCGCTCATGAGTTGCTGGATGCATTCGCCGCCATTTATGTGCGCACCTGCCGCAACCGGCTAGGCAGGGGCTACGCGCCGCTGGCGGTGCATCTGCAACGTCCCGCACCTGATAATCCGCAGCCCTGGCAGGATCTGTTCCGCTCGCCGGTGATGTTCGCGGCGCAGGAGAACTTGCTGGAATTTGGCGGTGATCAGTTCGACAGCCACCTGGATGACGGCCCGGTACAGGTAAACGGGCAGGAATCCAGGGGCGATCCGTTACCTTCGCTGATCTGGGAGCAGCGCGTGCGCTCGGCCATCGAAACCCTTCTGCCGGATGGCGAACCCACCGTCAGAACCATCGCCGAAGCCCTGCACCTGAGCACGCGCAGTTTGCAACGTCATCTGGCCGACGAGGGCTGCTGTTACGACCTGCTGCTCAATCAATGCCGCCAGAACCTGGCATTGCTGCACATGAACGATCCGCAAAGCTCGCTGAGCGAAATCGCCTACCTGCTGGGCTTTACCGACACCACCAGCCTGAGCCGCGCCTTTAAACGCTGGACCGGACTGACACCAGGGCAGTATCGCAACGGATTGGTGCGCTGAGCATGAGGAACGATCATCAACTATCGTGCGACGCTCCGCGTCGGCTTGCGTTTCTGGACGCTCTGCGTCCTATCCTGAATAGGCGGCGCGGCGCAGATTTGTGACGCAGAGCGTCACGCAAGGCATTCCCACGCTGGTGAACTGCCCCCAAGAAGTTGGACACCAATCCGACCTCACGGGGGTGTTCAAATGGGTAAGTATTCAGAGCAGTTCAAGCTCACTGTCGTCAAAGCGTATCTTGAAGACAACATGGGCTTTCGTATGGTAGCCCGCCAGTTCTCGATCGATTTCAGCCTGCTTCGACGCTGGGTCGCTAACTACAAGAGTCATGGTCACACCGGCCATCGCAAGCCTGGTCTTCGATACAGCGAAGCTTTCAAGCGCTCAGTGCTTGAGCACAGGCGTGAACACAAGCTATCGCTCCGTCAGGCCGCTGCGCATTTTGGTATCGGGGATCCCGGCCAAATAGTCATTTGGGAAAAGCGGCATTACAGTAGCGGTACAGCCCCGTATGTTCCTGCCAGAAGAAAGCCTGTCGCCATGCCAAAGAAGCCTTATCCCGCCAAACCAGTAACCGCCGACGATACGCAGAAGACGCGCGACCAGTTGATGAGCGAGCTTGAATATCTGCGCATGGAGAACGCTTACCTAAAAAAGTTGGAAGAGCTGAAGGAGCAGAAACGACGGCAACCGAAAAAGCCCTGAGCATCAAGCAACTGAGGGGCCGGTTCCCGCTTTGCGCTCTGCTGAGGCTGGCGGGCTTGGCACGCAGCACGTTTTACTATCAGGTTCAGGTGCAATCCAGACCCGATCCCTATGCTGCTTTGAAACAGTTAGTCGAAAGCATTTACCACGAGGAGAAAGGCCTTTATGGCGCTCGGCGTATCACGGCGGTCATTCGCACTGCAGGTATTTTGGTCAACAAGAAGGTTGTAGAACGACTGATGGCAGAACTGGGCCTGCGATCAGTGGTGCGCCCCAAAAAATACCGCTCCTATAAGGGCGTAATCGGAACCATTGCGCCGAATTTGCTGGAGCGCAATTTCAGCGCGCAACGCCCGAACCAGAAGTGGGTGACCGATGTGACTGAGTTCAAGGTAGGCAATCGAAAGCTGTATCTCTCACCCGTGATGGACTTGTACAACGGTGAAATCGTGGCGTATGAAGTGTCGACAAGGCCGAGCTTTGAGCTGGTCACCAGCATGCTGGACAAGGCGCTTCAGCAGTTGCAGGACGAGCCGAAGCTTGTGATGCACTCGGACCAGGGCTGGCAGTATCAACACGCGCAGTATCGCCATAAGCTATCGGTACGAGGCGTCAAACAAAGCATGTCCCGTAAGGGCAACTGCCTGGACAATGCGGCAATGGAAAGCTTTTTCGGTACACTGAAATCCGAGTTTTTCTACCTGAAACAGTTTGAAAGCATCGATGAGTTGAAAGCAGGTCTGGATGAGTACATCCACTACTACAACCATGACCGCATCAAGCTGAAGCTCAACGGCCAAAGCCCCGTAAAATACAGGGCTCAGGCGGCAAGCTAAAACCGTCCAACTTTTGGGGGGCAGTTCACTGGAGCGTGAGGAACGATCTTCAACTATCGTGCGACGCTCCGCGTCCGACCCTATAGAGTAGTGGCGGGCTCAATCCGCGCCAGCTCAGGCAAATCTCCCGACAACCCTAACGCTTCGCGCACGAACAGAGCCTTGGCTTCGGGCATCCGGTTGACCATTTTCAAACCGGTATTACGCAACCAGCGCAGTGGCAATTGGTTAGCCTGAAACAGCCGCTCGAAGCCTTCCATTGCGGCCATCAGCGCCAGGTTGTGCGGCATGCGACGACGCTCGTAGCGGCCCAGCACGCGCAGGTCAGACCAGCGTTCGCCACGCCCGGCAGCGTGGGTCAGGACTTGCGCCAGCACGGCTGCGTCGAGAAAGCCCAGGTTCACGCCCTGCCCGGCCAGCGGGTGAATGGTATGTGCCGCATCGCCAATCAACGCCAACCCCCTGGCAACGTAACGCTTGGCGTGACGCTGACGCAGTGGCACACAAACGCGCTCATCGGCAGACACTACCTGACCCAGACGCCCCTCGAATGCCTGCTCCAGTTCACGACAGAACAGGTCATCTTCCAGCACCATCAGGCGCTCGGCTTCAGCCGGTGTGACTGACCAGACAATAGAGCACCAGTGCTCGCCCTCGCGCTCCAGTGGCAGAAAAGCCAAGGGACCGTCGTCGGTAAAACGCTGCCAGGCAGTTTTCCTGTGGGAATCAGCGGTGCGCACACTGGTGACGATAGCGTGATGCAGGTAATCCCACTCACGGGTCGGCGTTTCGGTCAGGCGGCGCACCGCCGAATTGGCACCATCGGCGGCAACCACCAGCGGTGCGCGCAACTGGCGACCGTCGGCCATGGTCAGCAGCCAGTCATCTCCGGAGTGGCGCATCTGCTCCAGCCGCGCATTGGCCAGCAAGCCGATGTCGCTTTCATGCAGGCGATCGAGCAACGCATCCTGCACCACGCGGTTCTCGACGATATGGCCCAGCACATCAGCGTGCACGCTGGAGGCAGAGAAGTGAATCTGCCCGGTGCCGCTGCCATCCCAGACCTGCATGTGCGCGTACGGGCTGATGCGACGGGCCGCGATGCCTTCCCATACGCCCAGCCGCTGAAGAATTCGCTGACTGGCTGTCGACAAGGCACTGACCCGTGGCTCGAAAGCCGAGTGTTGGTCAAAGGGTTTGACGCTCAGCGGCCCACCGTCGACCACCAGCACATCAAGACCGCTGCCCTGCAACGCCAGAGCAAGGGCACTGCCGACCATTCCGGCTCCGACAATCAGCACATCTGCGCGCGTTTCCATGGTCAAACCGTTCTCGCTTGCGGCCGAAGCCGTGTGTTTAAAGTGTGTGATTCACACATCGGATCGAGTCCCCAGGCCCATCGCCTGACGGGCAAACCAGCGCTTGGCGGCTGGCAACAGGTCCAGGCCCAGCAACCCGACGTTACGCCCGGTGGCAACCGCCGACCGGGAGCTGCCGAACAGGCGTGTCACCTTGTCGGAGAAGCCCACGGTCAATTGCTGATCATGACGCTGACGCTCACGGTAGAGCTGCAGAGTAGACAACTCACCGGGCGGCGCGGCGCTGTCCAGCAGCGTCCCGGCCAGTGCATCGGCGTCACGCAAGGACAGATTGAACCCCTGCCCGGCAACCGGATGCAGGCTGTGCGCCGCATTACCCAGAATCACCAGATGCGAACGCACCTGCTCTTCGGCCTCGATCAGCGCCAGGGGGTAGACATGCCGTGCACCGACCTGACGCAGCGTGCCCAGGCGATAGCCAAACACGCCCTGCAGCTCTTCCAGAAAACTGCGGTCGTCCAGCTCGGCCAGGCGCTGGGTATCGTTGCCCGGACGCGTCCAGACCAGCGCACAGCGGTTTTCCGGCAATGGCAGCAGCGCCATCGGCCCGTCCTCGGTAAAACGTTCGAACGCCTGCCCGCAATGCGCTTCGCTCGGCGTGATATTGGCAATCAGCGCATGCTGGTCGTAGGGCCGTTGCCGCACTCCAATACCCAGCTGCTCGCGCAGGCTGGAGCGACCGCCATCGGCCAGCACGGCCAGATCACAATCCAGTTCGGTTTCGTCACTGAGGCTCAGGCGATAACCATCGGCCAGCGGCTGCATGTGCCTGACCTCGGCCGGCACACGCCAACTGACGACATCACGATCCAGCGCCGCCCACAGTGCCTGACCGAGCCAGGCGTTCTCGACTACGTAGCCGAGCGCCGGAACACCCTCTTCGATCGCAGACAAACGGGTAGCGCCGAAGCGGCCACGGTCCGAGACCTGAATTTGCAGAATCGGCTCGGCGCGGCGGGATATCTGCTGCCAGAGGCCAAGCCGCTCATAGATGCGTCGCGAGCCGAACGACAGTGCCGAAGAACGCGCATCGTAGCTGGGCTGCCAGGCCTCACCCGGCGCGAAAGGTTCGATGAGCACGATTTTCCAGCCGCGCGCCCTGGCACCGGCCTGCAGTGAAAGCGCGAGACTTGCGCCCACCAATCCGCCGCCGACGATGGCAATATTAAAGCGGCTCATGCGACCTGTGCCTTTGCAGCCGCCATCAGCGCCTCGATCTCGGCGACGGTCTTGGGCACGCCACCGGACAGGATTTCACAGCCCTGCCTGGTTACAACCACGTCGTCTTCGATTCGCACACCAATACCTCGCCATTTCTTCGCGACGTCCAGATTGTCGGGGGATATGTAGATCCCGGGTTCAACAGTCAGCGTCATGCCGACCTCCAGTACACGCCACTCGCCGCCGACCTTGTATTCGCCGACGTCGTGCACATCCATGCCCAGCCAATGCCCGGCACGGTGCATGTAAAACATCTTGTAGGCCTCGCTCTCGATCAACTGATCGACGTCGCCTCGCAGCAAACCCAGCTCGACCAGCCCTGCGGTAATAACCTGGACCGTCGCTTCGTGCGCCTGGTTCCAGTGCTTGTCGGGGCCGATGGCCTCGAAAGCCGCATACTGAGACTTGAGCACCAGCTCGTAGATAGCTTTTTGCTCGGGAGAAAACTTGCCGCTCACCGGAAACGTCCGGGTGATGTCACTGGCATAGCAGTCGATTTCGCAGCCCGCATCGATCAGCACCAAATCGCCATCCTTGAGAACGGCATCGTTCTGCTGGTAATGCAGGATGCAACCGTTGCGCCCCGAGGCCACGATCGAGCCGTAGGCAGGCATCTTCGAACCGCCCTTGCGAAATTCGTAATCCAGCTCGGCTTCCAGGCTGAACTCGTGCAGTCCTGCGCGACAGGCCTGCATTGCTCGCACATGGGCACGCGCAGAGATGTCCGCCGCGCTGCGCATGACTTTGATTTCGGCCGCCGATTTGTACAGGCGCATGTCGTGCAACAGATGATCCAGCGCGACAAATTCCTTGGGCGGCTGGGCACCGAGGTGCGCCTTGGAGCGGATCACGTTGATCCAGTCCATCAGGTGCCGGTCGAATTCAGGGTTGCTGCCCATCGACGAATAGACCCGGTCACGGCCTTCGATGAGGCCCGGCAGAATTTCGTCGATGTCGTTGATCGGGAATGCATCGTCCGCACCGAAATCGCGGATCGCGCCTTCCTGTCCGGCGCGCAGACCTTCCCACAATTCGCGCTCGGGATTGCGTTCACGGCAGAACAAAACGTACTCGCCATATTCGCGTCCGGGAATCAGCACCACCACCGCTTCCGGCTCGGGAAAGCCGCTGAGGTACTGAAAGTCACTGTCCTGCCGGTAGACATGCTCGACATCACGATTGCGTATGGCAACCGCCGCAGCAGGCAGGATGGCAATGCTGTCCGGCTCCATCTGAGCCATCAGAGCCTTGCGGCGGCGGGCGTATTCGGACTTCGGGATCTGAATCATGGGCAGCAGGAGTCCTGATGGAGTCTACCGGGCCGCACTGTCGTCAGCGCGGGCCGGTATCGCAGTGATGGGCAATCAGTGCAGAGAAGGCTTGGGTTGCGGCGCAGCAGGCTCATTGAATTCGGTGAACAGCAACAATGGCGCTACGCGCATGTATTCCATGACTTCCATATAGTCGGTCTCGCCGTCTTCGGACTCGTCCAGTGCATCCTGCACCTGGGCAATGGCCGCCAGATCCTCAAGAACATCCTTGGCTTCAGTGCCGAGCGTCTTGTCGCCAATGGCCAGACCGAAGCCTGCCAGAAACCCCTGACACCATTGGCCCAGCGCGGCAGCACGCTCGGTCAGCGGCTCATCGTCGCCCGGCAGCAACAGCACGACGGTCATGTCGTCACCGGTGAGTTCGCCCTTGACCATCTCTTGCAAGCCGATGAGCGCCTGGCTGATATTGTCTTGCGGCTCGGTTTCCAGCAGCACCGAAGCATCGGCAAACCAGCCTTCGTTGTCGAAACCGGCACCCGCGCAACTACGCCCCAGCAGCAGGCCATGCAGCTCGGCAGGGGATACATGGTGACCGCCACTGTTAAGCAGAGTGGCGAACGCTTTGTACGGAGAATTCTGAATGGGCATGGGTAGCTAGTCGCCAAACGGCGCAATGTCTAGAATGAAGGCCTTGTATCCTAGACTATCCGCGCGACAAGATCACCCGGACGGCGGTTCGAGCTTGAGCACAAGCATCGCCTCCCCTGCCATTCATCAGAAAGTATTCAGTGGAAAACAATGGAAGACACCGACCTGCAAGCGCTGATGAAACGTGTGGAGCTGCTCCTGAAGTATGCCGAGCAACTTAAAGGCCAAAATGCACTCCTATTAGCTCAGGAAAAGACCTGGCGCGAGGAACGCGCCCAACTCATTGAAAAAAACGAAATCGCCCGGCAGAAGGTCGAGTCAATGATTTCGCGCCTCAAAGCCCTGGAGCAAGACTCATGAGCAATGGCAACAGCGTTACCGTTCAGATCCTCGACAAGGAATACTCGATCATCTGCCCTCAGGAAGAGCGCACCTACCTGGTCAGCGCCGCCCGTTATCTGGACGGCAAGATGCGTGAAATCCGCAGCAGCGGCAAAGTCATCGGTGCCGATCGCATCGCCGTGATGGCCGCGCTCAACATCACTCACGACCTGCTGCATAAAGAACATTTGCCTGACGTACAGACCAGCGGTTCGACTCGCGAACAGGTCCGCGATCTGCTCGACAAGGTCGATCTGGTGCTGGCCACAGACACGCCCGGCACACCGGATTCAACTCGGGGCTGATTATTGCGGGGCATTTCTGTATACTCGCGCTGCTCCCTGGAGTGCTTGCCAGTCGGTCATGTCCCTGAGCCGATACGCACAACCACGGGGGTTGCACGTTGGGGTTGGTGTGCATGTCCGCTCGACGGAAAGCCTTAAAACCTCCTGCAATCTCCACCTTGAACTTTCGGGTTCAAGGGCTAAACCGACAGCGGTTCGTCGGGGAGTCCATATTCAGTTCGTTGCCAGCCCTGCTGTCTGGCAACGACGATCCTGCCTTGGTTTCAACACCCTTCCCGGATCAGCCTGCATGACCTTCTGCTCATGATCAGCGCCCAATCGCTTACACGTCCGCAACTGCGCCGCCAGCTACGCAAGGCACGCAGGGCGTTGAGTCGCAGCCAGCAACGCGCAGCCGCCCGCGATGTTTACCGCCAATTGGCGCAGCATCCGCTGTTCCGACGTGCCCGGCATGTTTCGCTATACCTGCCGATGGATGGCGAGATCGACCCTAGGCTGTTACTGCGTGAAGCACAACGACGCGGCAAGGCCACTTACCTGCCGGTGCTCAATGCATGGCCGCGCACGCGCATGGTTTTTCAGCGCGTGCGTCCCGGCGAGAAATTCATCCCCAATCGCTTCCGCATTCCCGAGCCTCTCATCAACCGTGCGAAACAACGCCAGGTGTGGGCACTCGATCTGGTGCTTATGCCATTGGTAGGGTTCGATAACGAAGGCGGTCGCCTGGGCATGGGCGGTGGGTTTTATGACCGCAGCCTGGCGTATCTGGCGCGCAGAAAGGCCTGGCGCAAACCGGTTCTACTCGGGCTGGCTCACGAATGTCAGAAAGTGGATCGACTGGCGCAGGCCAGTTGGGATGTACCGCTGCAAGGCACGGTATCTGATAAAGGCTGGTATCTGACACAGATACTCTGATCGTTCAGCCAACAGGGCAATCAACGATCAGAGCAGAAGCAGGGCTTAATGCCTGCCGGGGTTTTTTTGCTGTTGTTGAGTGATTTCGACTGGAGCGTCATCCTTGCTGGTCCATAAGCTTTGCGCATAACCGGTTGTCACGACACCCAAGCCAAACAGAATAACCAGAATCCAGAGTAAATCAGGCTTGCGTTTCATTGACTGCCCTCCTTAGGCAAATCAATACGATGTCAGCATCGGTTTTTGTATAGGCCGTGCAACAGCGTGGAGCTTTAAAGGGCGGCATTTTGCGGTAACGTGAACCAGTACGCAAATAGTGGCGCAAGCCGACTGTCGGTTTGTGATCAAACTGTCGGTAATACCGTGAACTTTTGTCTCTGGAGAGAGAGCAATGGCCTATTGGCTGATGAAGTCCGAGCCTGACGAATTCTCGATCAGCGACCTGCAAAAACGGGGTAACGCTCGCTGGGACGGGGTGCGCAACTATCAGGCGCGTAATTTTCTAAGGAGCATGGCAGAGGGCGACGAATTCTTTTTCTACCACTCCAGTTGCCCGGAGCCGGGAATCGCCGGCATCGGCAAAATCGCCAAAGCCGCCTATCCGGACCCCACTGCGCTGGACCCCGACAGCCACTATCACGACGCCAAGGCCAGCGCGGATAAAAACCCGTGGAGTGCCATAGACGTCGAGTTTGTGGATATCTTCAAGAGCGTGCTGGGGCTCGGTTATCTGAAGCAACAAAGCCAGCTGGAGCAACTGCCTCTGGTGCAAAAAGGCAGTCGGCTTTCAGTGATGCCCGTTACCGCCGAACAATGGGCGGCGATCCTGGCACTGCGCTGACAAGCGTTATTGAACGATGAAGTTATTGAACAGCAAGTCTTCAACAATCGGCTTGCCTTCTTCATCGTTCATGACGCGCTGCACTTGCTTGAGCGCTTCCTGACGAATGTTTTCCTTCGCCTCGGCACTGCTCATGGAATCAACCGTCTGCTGAGTGAACAACGACACCAGTTGATTACGGATCAAGGCGTCATTGCGCTTCACCGCCGCCTCGGCATCGGCACCCGTTACACGCAACGCGATGTCAGCCTTGTAGACGCGCAGCTTGGGGCCGCCATCCAGCGCGTAGTTGCCCACGAACGGCGGCGTCAGCGAGACATAGGCCGCTTTGGGCGGGCCGCCTTCTTCCTTGGCTTCCTCTTGCGCCATGACAGGCAATGACAAGGCCAGCAATACCAGAATCCACGCTTTCACAGTCCACTCCTTAATACGGTTTGCCACGTAGCTTACAGCTTATGTGTGCTTATCAGGCCGGGCCATGCTTGTTGACCCGAGAACCCACTTAACTCACTTTATCGGCCATTACCGAAAAAGGAATAGCCTAATGAAAGCCCTGTTATGCAAAGCCTTCGGTCCGGCCAGCACGCTGGTGCTTGAAGACGTGCCAGGCCCCGAGATCAAAAAGAACGAAATCCTCCTCGACGTGCACGCCGCAGGGGTCAACTTTCCCGACACGTTGATCATCGAGGGCAAATACCAGTTCAAGCCAACCTTCCCTTTCTCGCCGGGTGGCGAGGCAGCAGGCGTGATATCAGCCGTAGGGGAAAAAGTAACCCATCTCAAGCCCGGCGACCGCGTGATGGCGCTCACCGGCTGGGGCAGTTTTGCCGAGCAGGTCGCTGTACCCGGTTACAACGTACTGCCGATACCGACGAGCATGGACTTCACCACCGCTGCGGCGTTCAGCATGACCTACGGCACCTCCATGCACGCGCTCAAACAACGCGCCAACCTGCAAGCCGGCGAAACCCTGCTGGTGCTCGGCGCATCCGGCGGCGTGGGCCTGGCCGCCGTGGAAATTGGTAAAGCCCTCGGCGCACGCGTCATCGCCGCCGCCAGCAGCGCTGAAAAACTTGAAGTCGCCAAAAACGCAGGCGCAGACGAACTGATCAACTACAGCGAAACCAGCCTCAAGGACGAAGTAAAACGCCTCACCAACGGCAACGGCGCCGACGTCATCTACGACCCGGTCGGCGGCGACCTCTTCGACCAGGCCATCCGCGCCATCGCCTGGAACGGCCGCCTGCTGGTCGTCGGCTTCGCCAGCGGCCGCATCCCGGACCTGCCCGTCAACCTGACCCTGCTCAAAGGCGCATCGGTGGTCGGCGTGTTCTGGGGCTCGTTTGCGCAGAGACAACCGCAGGACAATGCGGCGAACTTCAAGCAGCTGTTTGCGTGGTTTGAAGAAGGGAAATTGAAGCCGCTGGTGTCGACGGTTTATCCGCTGGAAAAGGCTGGGGAGGCGATTGATTTGTTGGGTGAGCGCAGGGCTGTGGGGAAGGTGGTGGTTTTGGTTGGCAAGACTGCCTGAAACCTGCTTAAAGAGACTGTCAGAAATTTTGTGTTCGGGCATAACATGTAGCTAGAGGTGCATGTATGCCGACCAAAAAGAAGTCCGCCAATGCAACAGCGAGGGAGTTGCCCTCGATTCCCCAAGAGCTGATCGAGCAGTTTGTTAAAGGCCCGATGAGCGCCGAAGCCATTCAAGACGCGTCCATGGCGTTCAAGAAGGCTCTGATCGAGCGTGCGCTAGGCGCCGAGCTGGGTCACCACCTTGGTTGCCCTCAGGGCGCGGAGCGCCCTGAGGAGTCGACCAATCAGCGTAATGGCAAAAGCAGCAAGACGGTTCTGACCGACGACGGGCCGCTTCGCCTGGATATCCCCAGAGACCGCGATGGTAGCTTCGCCCCGATCCTGATTCCCAAGCACGAACGCCGTTTTACAGGCTTCGACGACAAGATAATTGCCATGTACGCCCGGGGCATGACGGTGCGTGAGATCCGCGCTTTTCTGTCTGAGCAGTATGGAACTGACGTGTCCCATGACTTCATCAGCTCAGTCACCGATGCGGTCATGGAAGAGGTGAGCGCTTGGCAGCAACGACCCTTGGAACCGATGTATCCGGTGATCTTCTTCGATGCGTTACGGGTCAAAATCCGGGACGAGGGGTTAGTGTGCAACAAGGCTATTTATCTGGCGCTGGGGGTATTACCTGATGGCACGCGCGACATTGTGGGTATATGGATCGAGAGCACCGAGGGTGCCAAGTTTTGGATGAAGGTGTTCAACGACCTCAAGACTCGTGGCGTTGAAGATGTTCTGATCGCCGTCACGGATGGCCTCAAAGGAATACCGGAGGCGTTGGGGGCGGTTTTTCCTGCCACGACGCTGCAAACCTGCATCGTGCATCTGATCCGCAACAGCTTGGACTATGCCGCTTGGGATAAACGTCGGGCACTGGCCAAAGCACTCAAGCCGATCTACCAGGCGATCAATGCAGATGTGGCTGAGCAAGAGCTTAACGCCTTTGAAGCGGGCCCCTGGGGCAAGCAGTATCCGACTGTGGTTGCTGCATGGCGTCGCGCCTGGGATCGGGTTATACCGTTTTTTGTTTTCCCGGCGGGCATCCGCAAAGTGGTTTACACGACCAATGCCATCGAGAGCATCAATGCCCAGTTACGCAAGATCATCAAGACTCGAGGGCACTTCCCGACCGATGAGGCCGCGACGAAACTGATATGGCTTGGGTTGCGCAACATCACCGCCAACTGGGGTCATGCGGCACACGACTGAAAAGTGGCAATGAATCAATTTGCGATCCTGTACGGAGACCGATTTACCAGACCGAGCTGGTAAAACAAGGGCCTGCCTGACGGCAGGCCCTAACCAGCCCGAACACAAAAAAACTGATAATCCCCACTTTAAATACAGCTTATCAGATAACCTAAAATTTACTTCCGACGTTGATACCGAGCTCAAAAACGCAGACACTGTGGGTGAGCTGGCTGCGGCTCTACAGAAAGAATAAAAAACTAACTTATCTCGCCGACCGCATTAACGACAGACTTAGCTTTTCGACTCGTAGCTGTTGAGTCTGAGTTAACCTACGGATACTAACGTTTAGAGTGCACTCACTAAGCGTCATCTTGAAGTGATTCAAAATATGAGCACTACTCACTAATCTCTCGCAACAAGTCCGAGACCAAGGCATTAATGCTTTGGTCCCGGCACTTCGCTGATGCGCCCATCCCTACAACACCTTCCTCACATTCTCCGGCAAATAATCCACATACTTACGCATCGGATTTTTTTGACATTGGGCGATAATGCCCGGCGCCGCCTCCAGCAGTTCAACAACCAATGCCTGACGTTCGTCCAGGGTGAGAAATTGCTCTATGACCGGACCGCTCGACAGGTACAGCTCTGTCCGCATTAGCGCATCCGGCTTGACGTCCTTGCGCCAGTTGCGACCCTCGAACATTTCCCTGTTCAACTGCCAGCACAACTCCTGCTTCAGCTCGGCATTGGCTGTCAGCGGCGGGTTGCTGTGTGGTCGCCCTGTGAAGGTAAACGTGACCGTAACTGCTTCGCCCTCGGGATGAGAGGCCGGTGGGTCCCAGGGTTCAAAGGTCCATAGTTCAACAGCACTTCGGGTCAGGCTGATGAACCTCGGATCAGTTGCCCCCTGCACTTCAAGAAAGCGCACGCCGCCATCGGCCTGAATGAAAATCCTGACGGTGACACTGTTTTTTACCAAGGCATAACGCATCGACGCCGGATAGTCCGGCTCCGGCATATACAACGGTACCGGATACGACGGCAACGCCTGTGCTGTCCCCGCCGAGAGTAACCCCGCCAACACGATCACACTCAGCACGCGGCTCATTCGCTGCCCTCCGCTTGCTCGGCCAACCCGACCATCAATACCTTGACCGGCCCAGGCAGGTAATCCCCATACAGATGATCCGGATTGCTTCTGCAGTTGCTCACTACCGCAGGTATCGACGCTCCGAGCAATTCAAGCAACGCCTTGCGCTGGGGCTCGCTGCGCTGGTGGGCAACATGACTGCCGAACAGCGCCTGCCCGGTGTACCAGAACACGTCGACTTTACTCAGCGGCTCTTTG
Organism: Pseudomonas sp. Pme6b; assembly: GCF_058129925.1. Taxonomy (NCBI): domain Bacteria; kingdom Pseudomonadati; phylum Pseudomonadota; class Gammaproteobacteria; order Pseudomonadales; family Pseudomonadaceae; genus Pseudomonas; species Pseudomonas sp. Pme6b. Next base: position 342,060 of record NZ_CM176704.1, on the reverse strand, counting down.
GGATAGTCCTGGCGGGCGGATTTCACTTCGTGGTTGAGGTAACCGCAACGGATGTTGCCCAGGCCGACGGTGACTTCGGTATTGAAACGCCTATAGCCATGGGAGCCGAAAATCACCGGCACGGTGATCGTGGTCATGGGCGGCGCGCCGACTGTTCCGACCCAGGGTTTGTAACGCCACTGGCGGAGCGCCTGCTCCACCGCTTCGGCGAGTTGCGGGTGGCCGCTCTCTACGGCCCTGACTTCGCGGACCTGACCGTCGGACTTTATCCACAGCTGTGCCCGGACCTTGCCTGCGTAGCGGGTCTTGACCAGTTCAGGAGGAAACACCGGTGCTGGCGTGTACACCGGCACCAGAAATGACTCCGTCGCGCCAACGTGCGGGGCCAGTGCGACGGCAATCATGAAGGCGAAAATTCTCATTGTTGTATGGGCTCATCGTCGTGGTGCGCCGCTGCGGCGCAATGACGACGATGGTAAAAGCCTGCCGAAAGACCAGTAAGCACGCGGCTTCCGATACGCCTGTAGGACCCATCCCAAACTTTTGAAACACATACAAACGCTCGCCAAATGTTCATAAAAGAACAGGAAAACGTCGGTATCTCCTACAAAAAATCAGTCCAAAGGCACTGCTTTTTTCTGTAATGAAAATGTAATATTCGCATTCGCAAAAAAACAATAATCAGGAGCTTCTCCATGTTTGGGTTTTTCCGCCCTGCCAGGCATCAGGCACCCCTTCCCGAAGAAAAGGTCGATAGCACTTATCGGCGTCTGCGCTGGCAGATCTTCGCAGGCATCTTTATCGGTTATGCCGGTTACTACCTGCTGCGCAAGAATTTCTCGCTGGCTATGCCGTATCTGATCGACGAAGGCTATACGCGTGGCCAGCTGGGCGTGGCGATGTCGGCCATCGCGATTGCCTACGGCTTGTCGAAATTCCTCATGGGGATCGTTTCGGACCGCTCCAACCCGCGGTACTTCCTGCCCTTCGGCCTGCTGGTATCTGCCGGGATCATGTTCATCTTCGGCTTCGCGCCGTGGGCGACGTCCAGTGTCACGATCATGTTCGTGCTGCTGTTCATCAATGGCTGGGCCCAAGGCATGGGCTGGCCGCCGAGCGGGCGGACGATGGTCCACTGGTGGTCGCAGAAAGAGCGCGGCGGCGTGGTGTCAGTGTGGAACGTGGCGCACAACGTCGGCGGCGGCCTGATCGGCCCGCTGTTCCTGCTCGGCATGGGCTGGACCAACGACTGGCACGCAGCATTCTATGTGCCGGCGGCCGTTGCGCTGCTGGTGGCGGTCTTTGCTTTCGCCACCATGCGCGACACCCCGCAATCGGTGGGCCTGCCGCCTATCGAGCACTACAAGAACGATTACCCGGAAGGCTACGATGCCAGCCACGAAGAGGAATTCAGCGCCCGGGAAATCTTCGTCAAATACGTGCTGCGCAACAAGTTCCTGTGGTACATCGCGATGGCCAACGTGTTCGTTTATCTGCTGCGCTACGGCGTGCTGGACTGGGCCCCGACCTACCTGAAAGAAGCCAAGCACTTCACGGTCGACAAGACCTCATGGGCCTATTTTCTTTACGAGTGGGCAGGTATTCCGGGCACGCTGCTGTGCGGCTGGATGTCGGACAGGATCTTCAAGGGTAATCGCGGCCTGACCGGCATGGTGTTCATGTTTCTGGTGACCATTGCCACGCTGGTGTATTGGCTGAACCCTGAAGGCAACCCGACCGTCGACATGATCGCGCTGGTGTCTATCGGTTTCCTGATCTACGGCCCGGTCATGCTGATCGGCCTGCAGGCGCTGGAACTGGCACCGAAGAAGGCAGCGGGTACGGCAGCCGGCTTTACCGGGCTGTTCGGCTACCTGGGCGGGTCGGTCGCGGCGAGTGCTGCGATGGGCTACACGGTCGACCACTTCGGCTGGGACGGCGGCTTTGTGCTGCTGATCGGCGCGTGCATTCTGGCGATGGCATTCCTTGCGCCGACGCTGCGGCACAAACAGGTCGCCAGCACCTCGCGCGATACCAAGGACTGACCCAAAGGCCGGTCAGGCGGTCTCTGACTTGCAGCGCTTGAGCCGCGCCTCCAGATTCAGGTCTGGCATGGCGTGGCTACGCAGGGCCTTGGCCGTCTGTTCCACGTACTCGCGAGTGGTTCCATAGCGCCCGCTGGCGCTGGCCAGCACCTGGCTCAGCACGCTGTCGGGCAGGTTGCCAGCGTAGCTGGGCAAATGCCGTTCCAGCACGAAGCCCAGCGCCTGTACTTTCCTGCCGTCTTCAAGGCGGCAATTGAGCCAGTGCGGGCGATACGACGGATACGGCATCTCACGCTCCCACAAGGCCAGCAGCGATTTCTCCAGGCATTCATCCGGCAGGCGATAGGCAAAGCCGGTGCATGAACCGCCGCGATCCAGCCCGAATACCAGGCCTGGCACCTCAGGCGTACCGCGATGTTCGTGCGACCACAGGTAAAGCCCACGGTGATAACCGTGCACTCGACCGCGCTGGCTCTCTACCGCAGTGCACTCGGGACGCCAGATTAGCGAGCCGTAGGCGAACAGCCAGACCGGGCCGCCTTTGTGAAGACGCATGGTGGCGTCCATGGATGCGAGCAGTTGCTCGCGGGTAAGCTGCGGACCCAGATCGATAACGGGCGGGTACGTCAGCCCAAGGCCGTCATGCACTGCAGCGGCCAACTCGTTGATTGGATTCTCCATTTGCCCCCCTGACAGTCTGGCTGTCAGTTTTTACCGAGCCCCGCTGACTCGCTCGTGGGTGAGCGGCATCAGGGTGTCGTGGTTCGGTTGTTGCCACAGACCAAAGGCCTGCCTCTACAAAAAGTTGTCTGGCGGCGAATTGACATCGCCGTAAGCTATAAGCAGCTGAAGCAATTTACACTCCAGTTATGCAGCCGTCAGTCCGGCGTTACGGACGCGGTGCGTAGGCGAATACGTCTGCGCGCATCTGGTGAGCGTCCATTCCGGCACTGACAAGAGCGTCCAGCGTTCCGTAAACCATGGCAGGCGAGCCGCTGGCGTAGACGTAAACCGCCGACAGGTCCTTGATGTCTTCGCAAACTGCCTCGTGCAGCAGACCACAGCGCCCTTCCCAGCCACACAGGTCACTGACGACCTTGTGCAGGAACAGGTTCGGCAGTGCCGTCCACTCATCCCAGTGGCTGACCTGGTAAAAATCCTCGGGCCGACGCACGCCCCAGTACAAATGCACCGGATGACTGAAGCCTGCTGAGCGACAGTGCTCAAGCAAACTGTTCATTTGCGCCATACCTGTACCGGCAGCGATCAGTACCAACGGCCCGTCCGGCAGCTCGGCAAGGTGGGTATCGCCAAACGGCAGCTCGACCCGCGCCATTTTGTTGCGTTGCAGTTGCTCGATCAGGCTGCGCGCACTGTCTTCACGAGCCAGTACATGCAGCTCCAGATCACGGCCACTGTGCGGTGCCGATGCGATGGAGAATGCCGACTTCTCGCCATTCTCCCGCTCGATCATCAGGTACTGTCCAGCGTGATAACGCGGTGGTTTGCCTGCCGGGGCGCGCAAGCCTACCCGCCAGACATCACCACCGATTTCGACACACTCGCTCAACTGGCAGGCAAAGCTGCGCACCGGCAGCTCACCCTTGGCCAGCACGCCATCCCAGAGCACAACACAATCTTCAAGCGGCTCTGCTACACACGTATGAATCTCACCGTGATCAAGCTCCTGACCCGACTGCATCACCCGCCCCTCGACCAGCAAGGCCGAGCAGATATGACAGTTGCCGTTGCGACAGCTCTGCGGGCATTCATAGCCCAGACGCTGCGCAGCATCGAGAATCCGCTCGCCCGGCAGGGTGTCCAGCACCGCACCTGACGGCTGCAAGGTTACGCGCATCAGTCTATTCCCAACTGAGTCCAGATCTCGTCCACGCGGCGTGTGGTGGCTTCGTCCTTGACGATAGCCCTGCCCCATTCACGCGTGGTTTCGCCTGGCCATTTGTTAGTGGCGTCCAGGCCCATTTTCGATCCCAACCCGGACACCGGAGAGGCAAAATCGAGGTAATCGATAGGCGTGTTGTCGATCATGACCGTGTCGCGCTTGGGGTCCATGCGGGTGGTGATGGCCCAGATCACGTCATTCCAGTCACGAGCATTGATGTCATCGTCGGTGACGATCACGAACTTGGTGTACATGAACTGGCGCAGGAACGACCAGACCCCCAGCATCACGCGCTTGGCATGACCAGGGTACTGTTTCTTGATGGTCACCACCGCCATGCGATAGGAGCAACCTTCAGGCGGCAGGTAAAAATCGACGATCTCCGGAAACTGCTTTTGCAGAATCGGCACGAACACCTCGTTCAGCGCGACGCCCAGAATGGCGGGCTCATCCGGTGGACGGCCGGTGTAGGTGCTGTGGTAGATCGGCTTGATACGGTGCGTGATGCGCTCGACGGTCAACACCGGAAAGCTGTCGACTTCGTTGTAATAGCCGGTGTGGTCGCCATAAGGCCCTTCGTCGGCCATCTCGCCCGGATGAATCACACCCTCCAGCACGATCTCGGCGCTGGCCGGCACTTGCAGATTGCTGCCACGGCATTTGATCAGCTCAGTGCGCGAGCCACGCAACAGCCCGGCGAAGGCATATTCGGACAGGCTGTCCGGTACTGGCGTCACGGCACCGAGAATGGTCGCCGGGTCAGCGCCCAGCGCGACGGCAACCGGATAAGGTTCGCCGGGATGCTTGGCGCACCAGTCGCGAAAATCCAGCGCGCCGCCACGATGGCTGAGCCAACGCATGATGATCTTGTTGCGGCCAATGACCTGCTGACGGTAAATGCCGAGGTTCTGCCGCTCTTTGTTCGGGCCCTTGGTGACCGTCAGGCCCCAGGTAATCAGCGGTGCGACGTCGCCCGGCCAGCAGGTTTGCACGGGCAGCATGCCGAGATCGACGTCATCGCCTTCGATGACAATCTCCTGGCAGGGTGCATCCTTGACCACCTTGGGGGCCATGGCGATGACTTTGCGGAAGATGGGCAGCTTGGACCAGGCATCTTTCAGTCCCTTGGGCGGCTCGGGTTCTTTCAGAAACGCCAGCAGCTTGCCGATTTCACGCAGCTCACTGACCGCTTCGGCGCCCATGCCCATGGCTACGCGCTCTGGCGTGCCGAACAGGTTGCCCAGCACCGGGATATCAAAACCGACCGGTTTTTCGAACAGCAGGGCCGGGCCCTTGGCACGCAAGGTACGGTCACAGATTTCAGTCATTTCCAGCACAGGCGAGATCGGCATCTGGATGCGTTTCAACTCTCCGCGCTGCTCAAGCTGCTGCACGAAATCCCTAAGATCTTTGAATTTCATTAACCCGGCCATTTATCCAAATAGACGCACATCGTACCTGCTCCAGCCCTTCAAGGCAGCTAATCGGCGGCGCGCGGGCAAAAAAAAATGGTGCCCCGAAGGACACCATTCTTTGTTTCAGCCTGCCAGTTACTTGCGTTTCATGGACAGGAAGAACTCATCGTTGGTCTTGGTCTGCTTGAGCTTGTCGATCAGGAACTCGATAGCCGCGACTTCGTCCATCGGGTGCAGCAGCTTGCGCAGGATCCACATGCGCTGCAACTCGTCATCAGCGGTCAACAGCTCTTCACGGCGTGTGCCGGAGCGGTTGATGTTGATGGCCGGGAACACACGCTTCTCTGCGATCTTGCGATCCAGAGGCAGCTCCATGTTGCCAGTACCCTTGAACTCTTCGTAGATGACTTCATCCATCTTCGAACCGGTTTCAACCAGTGCGGTGGCGATGATAGTCAACGAGCCGCCTTCTTCGATGTTTCGCGCAGCACCGAAGAAGCGCTTTGGCTTCTCGAGCGCATGAGCATCGACACCACCGGTCAGTACCTTGCCGGAGCTCGGGATGACGGTGTTGTAGGCGCGAGCCAGGCGGGTGATGGAGTCAAGCAGGATAACGACGTCTTTCTTGTGCTCGACCAGGCGCTTGGCCTTCTCGATCACCATTTCGGCAACCTGTACGTGACGGGTTGGCGGTTCGTCGAATGTCGAGGCAACCACTTCGCCGCGCACGGTGCGCTGCATTTCGGTTACTTCTTCCGGACGCTCATCGATCAGCAGAACGATCAGGTGCACTTCCGGGTTGTTACGCGTGATGTTCGACGCGATGTTCTGCAGCATGATGGTCTTGCCCGCTTTCGGCGGAGCAACGATCAGACCACGCTGACCTTTACCGATCGGTGCGCACAGATCGATCACACGACCGGTAAGGTCTTCGGTGGAACCGTTACCGGCTTCCATCTTCATGCGAATAGTCGGAAACAACGGCGTCAGGTTTTCGAACAGAATCTTGTTCTTGGCGTTTTCCGGACGGTCGTAGTTGATCGTGTCGACCTTGAGCAGAGCGAAATAACGCTCACCTTCCTTTGGTGGACGGATCTTGCCAACGATGGTGTCGCCGGTACGCAGGTTGAAGCGGCGGATCTGGCTAGGGGAGACATAGATGTCATCCGGGCCGGCCAGGTAGGAAGCGTCTGCAGAGCGCAGGAAACCGAAGCCGTCCTGGAGAATCTCCAGCACGCCATCACCGGATATTTCCTCGCCACTTTTGGCGTGCCGTTTGAGCAGGGAAAAAATGACGTCCTGCTTGCGCGAACGGGCCATATTTTCTATGCCAGCCTGTTCGGCCATTTCGAGCAATTCGGTAATCGGCTTTTGCTTGAGTTCAGTCAGGTTCATATGGGGAATGACGTAATCATGTATGGAGGGGGAAATTAAGCTTTTGGCTTAATGAGGCCGCGCCGCAGAAAAGGCGACAGGATCGCGTACTAAATCGAAAGGAGAGCGTCGGCGACGGCTAGCAGGGGGCAACGGAGAAGCCGTTGCGGGGCCGAATGTACCACCTGATTTTCCAGGCGTCTAGTACGACACCCGAAAAAAACCCCGCTATTTGCGGGGCTTTGAAGTGCTTCAGATGTTGGCGTCGAGAAACGCGGCCAACTGCGACTTCGACAGAGCGCCCACTTTGGTAGCTTCGACGTTGCCATTCTTGAACAGCATCAACGTCGGGATACCGCGCACGCCATGCTTGGCAGGGGTTTCCTGATTCTTGTCAATATTCAGCTTGGCAATTGTCAGCTTGCCGGCATAGGTGTCGGCGATTTCGTCCAGCACCGGGGCAATCATCTTGCACGGACCGCACCACTCAGCCCAGTAATCTACAAGCACAGCACCCTCAGCCTTGAGTACTTCGGCTTCGAAGTTAGCGTCGGTGACGTGTTTGATCTTTTCGTTGCTCATGGAAGTCTCCGAGGTCATAGGCGAAAAACGACGCTCATCATAGCGGGCCACAAGTCCTTCAGGAAGCGAAGGTTCATTGAGTCTGGCTATGGTGGTGCATGACTGGAGTTATGGCAGAGGCTCAGCTGGAAGGCGAAACGAACACAATGCCAGTACGAAGCGCTGCGCCACGGATGTGATCCTGCATGGCCTTTTGCGCGGGCCCCGACGCATGCCGGGCCAGCGCGCGAAGGATCTTGCGGTGCTCCTGCCAGGTTTCCATGACCCTTGCCGCACGTATGAACGGCATTTTCTGGCTCTCAAGGAAGATGTCGGCACCTGCGGTCACGATCCCCAGCATGGCCTGATTGCCACTGGCGACCAGAATATGCCGGTGAAACTCGAAGTCCAGCCGGGCTGCGGCCTCGAAGTCGCCGGCACGCAATTCCAGACGCATGGCCTCGACATTGTCTTCAAGCACGTCTCGTTCATCAGCGGTCAGGGTGACGGCTGCCAAGCCCGCGGCGAAGCCTTCCAGCGCGTAGCGCAGTTGAAACGTGTCGGCCGGAGAAACCTGTGCCTCGAAAGGCCAGGAAAAACCACTCGTGCGCTGTTCTGGTTCAGAAATGGACTGCACGAACACGCCTTTACCCGGCTGGACGCTGACCACTCCCAATGCGCTGAGCGATGACAAGGCCTCACGCAATGAAGCACGACTGACTCCCAGCAAAACCGCCAGATCGCGTTGCGACGGCAGGCTCTCGCCGGGCTTGTACCCTTGCTCGGCGATCAACTTGCGAATGGCCCGGAGGGCTGATTCGGGTACTGCGAGTGAAGTGTGCGGCATCACTGTTCAGGCCAGTCAGTCCAGTAAAAATCCCTTTTATCGCCATCCCGAAGATTCGGCAAGCGACGCCCAGTGCTGGGGCGGCAGCGCTTTTCAACGCGTCAAAGCAGGGCGCGCCACACCTTTACTGGTCAGACCAGTAAGACCATAAACACGCTGCAAAGCTTGAGTTATGGCACGTCATCGCCTGATGGCATGCGCTGTGCACTGGAGACGGACCAACATCCTACGTTTCGCCCGGAGATTTCTATGACCAAGCGTTACAGCGCCCTGCTTGCTGCACTGTTTGCCAGCCTGATGCTGAGCCAGACACCCGCCCACGCCAACGGCCTGGACGACGTTGTAGCGCGTGGCACCTTGAAGGTGGCCGTTCCGCAGGACTTCCCGCCATTCGGTTCGGTCGGTCCGGACATGAAGCCTCGCGGCCTGGACATCGACACCGCGCAACTGCTGGCCGACCAATTGAAGGTCAAGCTGGAACTGACGCCGGTCAACAGCACCAACCGCATCCCGTTCCTGACCACCGGCAAGGTTGATCTGGTGATCTCCAGCCTGGGCAAGAACCCGGATCGCGAGAAAGTCATCGATTTCTCCCGCGCGTACGCGCCGTTCTACCTGGCGGTATTCGGCCCACCTGATTCTCCGGTCAAGGACATCGCTGACCTGAAAGGCAAGACCATCAGTGTTACCCGTGGCGCGATCGAAGACATCGAGCTGTCGAAAGTTGCACCTGAAGGCGCAACCATCAAGCGCTTTGAAGATAACAACTCGACCATCGCCGCCTACCTGGCTGGCCAGACCGACCTGATCGCCAGCGGCAACGTGGTGATGGTCGCTATCAGCGAGCGCAACCCCAAGCGCATTCCAGCGCTGAAAGTGAAACTCAAGGATTCGCCTGTTTATGTCGGCGTAAACAAAGGCCAGCCGGAACTGCTGGGCAAGGTCGACGAGATCCTCAACGCCGCCAAGGCTGACGGCGCGCTGGAAAAAGCGTCGCAGAAATGGCTGAAGCAACCGCTGCCTGCCGATCTCTGATCACTGCTTTCCGGTAACAGGATTCACCAATGGCTTATCATTTCGACTTTACACCGGTCCTGCAGAACATTGATGTGCTGTTGCGCGGGGCTTTGTTCACGCTGGAACTGACGGCCATTGGCACCCTGCTGGGCGTCAGCCTCGGCATTGTCGGTGCCGTCGTGAGGGCCTGGAAGATCCAGCCCTTTGCGACGATCTTTGCGATCTATGTCGAGCTGATCCGCAACACACCGTTTCTGGTCCAGCTGTTCTTCATTTTCTTCGGTCTGCCATCGCTGGGCGTGCAGATCACGGAATGGCAGGCGGCGGTGCTGGCGATGGTCATCAACCTGGGCGCCTACTCGACGGAAATCGTGCGGGCAGGCATTCAGGCGATTCCCAAGGGACAGCTTGAAGCGTCGGCAGCGCTGGCGATGAATCGTTATGAAGCGTTTCGCTACGTGGTCCTGGTCCCGGCATTGAGCAAGGTCTGGCCGGCCTTGAGCAGCCAGATCATCATTGTGATGCTGGGCTCGGCGGTCTGCTCGCAGATTGCCACTGAAGAGTTGAGCTTCTTTGCCAACTTCATCCAGTCACGCAACTTCCGCTCGTTCGAAACCTACATTGTGACCACGCTGATCTACCTGGCCATGGCGCTGCTGATCCGGCAACTGCTGGCCTGGATCGGGCGTCGCTACATATCGAGGAACAGCTGATGGATTTCACCCTCTGGGACATCCTGCGCAATCTGCTGATCGGCCTGCAATGGACCGTTGCCCTGTCGCTGGTGGCCTTCATTGGCGGTGGCTTGATCGGCTTGCTGGTGATGGGCATGCGTACCTCGGAAAAAACCGGCCCGCGTGTGACCGCCAAGCTCTATATAGAATTGTTTCAAGGCACACCATTGCTGATGCAACTGTTTCTGGTGTTCTTCGGTGTTGCCCTGATGGGCATGAACATTTCGCCCTGGGCAGCGGCAGCGCTGGCCTTGACGCTGTTTACCAGCGCCTACCTCGCCGAGATCTGGCGCGGCTGCGTGGAGTCGATCTCCAAGGGCCAGTGGGAAGCGTCTGCCAGCCTGGCGATGACCCCATTCGAGCAGATGCGCTACGTGATATTGCCTCAGGCGCTGCGTATCGCAGTTGCGCCAACGGTCGGCTTTTCCGTGCAGGTGGTCAAAGGCACTGCGGTGACGTCGATCATCGGCTTCACCGAATTGACCAAGACCGGCAGTATGCTGGCCAACGCTACGTTCGAACCTTTCATGGTCTATGGCTTCGTTGCTCTGGGCTACTTCATCCTGTGCTACCCCTTGTCGCTGTGCGCGCGCCATCTGGAAAGGAGACTGCATGCCTCTGCTTAGAATTTCCGCCCTGCATAAATACTATGGCGATCATCACGTACTCAAAGGCATCGATCTGTCGGTCGAAGAGGGCCAGGTCGTGGCAATCATTGGTCGCAGCGGCTCGGGCAAAAGCACCCTGTTGCGCGCGCTCAACGGCCTGGAGTCGATCAACGATGGTGTGATCGAGGTCGATGGCGAATATCTGGACGCCGCACGCGCCGATCTGCGCACCCTGCGTCAGAAGGTCGGCATGGTGTTTCAGCAGTTCAACCTGTTCCCGCATCTGAGCGTGGGCGAGAACGTGATGCTCGCGCCGCAGGTCGTGCAGAAGGTGCCCAAGGCCGAAGCCGCGAAGTTGGCGAGAAAGATGCTGGAGCGCGTCGGGCTGGGCGAGAAGTTCGACGCCTTCCCGGATCGCCTGTCCGGTGGCCAGCAGCAACGCGTGGCGATTGCCCGCGCACTGGCGATGTCGCCCAAGGTGTTGCTGTGCGACGAAATCACCTCGGCGCTTGACCCGGAGCTGGTCAACGAAGTGCTCAGCGTGGTGCGCCAGCTGGCTGCCGACGGCATGACCCTGATCATGGTGACCCACGAAATGCGCTTCGCCCGCGAAGTTGGCGACAAACTGGTGTTCATGCACCAGGGCAAGGTGCATGAAGTGGGCGACCCGAAAGTACTCTTCGCCAACCCGAAAACCCCGGAACTGGCGAACTTCATCGGCACCGTAGAGCACGCGTGACAAGAGCGTCGCACGATAGGTGGGGTCATCGTTCCTCCAGTGCAGGAACGCAGTAGTGGAAGCCCCTGTGGGAGCGAACTTGTTCGCTAAAGGGCCGGTACATCCGCCGAAGATGCGTCGCCTGGCACACCGTCTTCGCGAACAAGTTCGCTCCCACGGCCTTCGGCCAGAAGCCTGTAAGCTCAATTGTCCGGACTGTGTATCACGCCGAGCACTCCAACGAGGGAACGCAAAGCATCGGCACGACAATGACATAACTATCACATTGATTAGCTAGCCATCCGCCACCTCACAAGAGTAATACCGGGTATTTCCGCTGCCTGGACAGCTTCGCGTTGGCGGCAGGCATGGATCGTGGCACGATGGTCCGGTTATCGAACTGGATTTCCTGACCATGCCGCACTCAACACCCAAGAATTTTTCACTGATCGCCGCCATCGACCTGGGCTCCAACAGCTTTCATATGGTTGTGGCAAAAGCCAATCAGGGCGAAATTCGCATTCTTGAGCGCCTGGGCGAGAAGGTGCAGTTGGCCGCTGGCATCGACGAAGAACGCCAGTTGACTGAAGAATCCATGCAGCGCGGTCTCGACTGCCTGAAACGTTTTGCCCAGCTGATCAATGGCCTGCCGCCCGGTGCCGTACGCATCGTGGGGACCAACGCGCTGCGCGAAGCCCGCAACCGCAACGACTTCATTCATCGCGCCGAAGAGATTCTCGGCCATCCGGTGGAAGTGATCTCCGGCCGCGAAGAAGCGCGCCTCATTTATCTGGGCGTTTCGCACACGCTGGCCGACACCCCCGGCAAGCGACTGGTCGCCGACATCGGCGGCGGCAGTACCGAATTCATCATCGGCCAGCGCTTTGAGCCGCTGCTGCGTGAAAGCCTGCAGATGGGATGCGTGAGTTTTACTCAGCGCTACTTCCGCGACGGCAAGGTGACACCCGCGCGTTACGCACAGGCCTACACCGCTGCCCGCCTGGAAATCATGAGCATCGAACATGCGCTGCATCGCCTGAAGTGGGATGAAGCGATTGGTTCGTCAGGCACCATTCGCGCTATCGGCCTGGCGCTCAAGGCCAACGGTTACGGCGCTGGCGAGGTTAATGCCGAAGGGCTGGCCTGGCTCAAGCGCAAGCTGTTCAAGCTGGGTGACGCCGAAAAGATCGACTTCGACGGCATCAAGCCCGACCGCCGCGCGATTTTCCCCGCAGGCCTGGCGATTCTGGAAGCGATCTTCGATGCGCTTGAGCTCAAGCGCATGGATCACTGCGAAGGTGCCCTGCGTGAAGGCGTGCTGTACGACCTGATGGGCCGCCACCATCACGAAGACGTGCGTGAGCGCACGCTCAGCTCGCTGATGGAGCGCTACCATGTTGATCTGGAACAGGCCGCACGCGTCGAAGCCAAGGCGCTGCATGCGCTGGAGCAGGTTGCCGAAAGCTGGGAATTGCAACACGAGAGCTACGCCGAACTGCTGAGCTGGGCCGCCAAGGTGCATGAGATTGGCCTGGACATTGCTCACTATCACTACCACAAGCACGGCGCGTACCTGATCGAGCACTCTGACCTTGCCGGTTTCTCCCGCGAAGACCAGCAAATGCTCGCTCTGCTGGTGCGCGGTCATCGCCGTAATATTCCCAAGGACAAGTTCGCCGATTTCGGCGCAGAAGGCATCAAGCTGATTCGCCTGTGCGTGTTGTTGCGCTTTGCGATTCTGTTTCACCACATTCGTGGCACCCAGGAGATGCCGCGTGTGATCTTGCGTGCCGACGGCCCGAATCTGGACGCCGAGTTCCCCACAGGCTGGCTGGAAAACAACCAGCTGACTCAGGCCGACTTCGCGCTGGAAGCGGAGTGGCTGACCCGAGTCGGCATCGTCTTCAGCGTACGCTGAGAACCGGGTTGCTCAGGCGCTCCAGCAGGGTCGCCTGGGCGCTTCGGGCGTTCTGATTGCCGGTCGGCGTGCTGCGCACGTAACGCCCGTCTGGCTGCAACAGCCAGCTGTGGGTGTTGTCGGTCAGGTAGCTTTCCAGCTCCTTCTTCACACGCAGAATCAACTTCTTGCCTTCCACCGGGAAGCAGGTCTCGACACGCTTGTCGAGGTTGCGCTCCATCCAGTCGGCACTCGACAGGAACATTTGCTCGTCGCCGCCGTTAAGGAAGTAGAACACCCGCGTGTGCTCCAGGAATCGGCCGATGATCGAGCGCACATGGATGTTGTGCGAAACCCCGGCGATGCCCGGACGCAAACAGCACATGCCGCGCACCACCAGATCGATGCGCACACCGGACTGGCTGGCCTTGTACAACGCCCGGATGATCTTCGGATCGGTCAGCGAGTTGAACTTGGCGATGATGTGCGCAGGCTTGCCGTCGAGCGCAAATTGCGTCTCGCGGGCGATCATGTCGAGCATGCCTTTCTTGAGCGTGAACGGCGCATGCAGCAGTTTCTTCATGCGCAGCGTTTTGCCCATGCCGATCAGCTGACTGAACAGTTTGCCGACGTCTTCGCACAATGCGTCGTCAGAGGTCAGCAGGCTGTAATCGGTGTAAAGACGCGCATTACCGGCGTGATAGTTACCGGTACCGAGGTGTGCATAACGTACGATCTCGCCGGCTTCGCGACGCAGGATCAGCATCATCTTGGCGTGGGTCTTGAAGCCGACCACACCGTAGATCACCACCGCACCGGCAGCCTGAAGACGGCTGGCCAGTTGCAGGTTGGACTCTTCGTCAAAACGGGCGCGCAGTTCGATCACCGCGGTGACCTCTTTGCCGTTACGCGCCGCATCAACCAGCGCATCGACGATTTCCGAGTTCGCTCCGCTGCGGTACAGCGTCTGGCGCACAGCCAGAACGTGTGGATCCTTTGCCGCCTGACGCAGCAGGTCGACAACCGGCGTGAACGACTCGAAAGGATGCAGCAGCAGAATGTCCTGCTTGCTGATCACGCTGAAAATATTTTCGCTGTTCTGCAGCAGTTTGGGGATCGCTGGCGTGAACGGCGGGTATTGCAATTCAGGGTGGCTGTCCAGGCCAGTAATGCTGAACAGGCGCGTCAGGTTGACCGGCCCGTTGACCTGATACAGCTCGGACTCGTTCAGGTTGAACTGCTTGAGCAGGTAGTCCGACAAATGTTTGGGGCAGGTATCCGCCACTTCCAGACGTACCGCATCGCCGTAGCGACGCGAGAACAGCTCACCGCGCAGGGCACGTGCCAGGTCTTCCACGTCTTCCGAGTCCAGCGCCAGATCGGCGTTTCGGGTCAGACGGAACTGGTAGCAGCCCTTGACCTTCATGCCCTGAAACAGGTCGTCGGCGTGAGCGTGGATCATAGACGACAGGAACACGAAGTTGTCGCCTGGGCCACAAACCTCTTCCGGCACCTTGATGACACGCGGCAGCAAACGCGGTGCCGGGATGATCGCAAGACCCGAGTCGCGACCGAAGGCGTCGATACCTTCAAGCTCGACAATGAAGTTCAGGCTCTTGTTGACCAGCAACGGGAACGGGTGCGTCGGGTCCAGACCGATCGGGGTGATGATAGGCGCGATCTCGTCACGGAAGTAGCGACGTACCCAGGCCTTGAGCTTGGCCGTCCAGTGACGGCGACGAATGAAGCGGACCTGATGCTTTTCCAGCTCCGGGAGCAGAATGTCGTTGAGGATCGCGTACTGGCGATCAACATGACCATGCACCAGCTCGCTGATTCTGGCCAACGCCTGATGCGGCTGCAAACCGTCGGCACCGGCCTGTTCACGGGCAAAGGTGATCTGTTTCTTCAGACCTGCGACACGAATCTCGAAGAACTCATCGAGGTTGCTGGAGAAGATCAGCAGGAACTTCAGCCGCTCCAGCAACGGGTAGGACTCATCGAGCGCCTGTTCCAGTACCCGGATGTTGAACTGCAATTGCGACAGTTCACGGTGGATATACAGGCTGCTGTCGTCCAGGTTCGGAGCGACGATAGCGGGCACCGCAGCGGCAGGCGCCTCAATGGCCGGGATTACTTCGATGTCAGGTTCAACCGCGGGCGTCGCCTGCGGCACATCGACTTCAACAGCGGCTTCGATGAGTGCTTCGGTATTCATGAATGATCCTGTGAGGCTATTGCCCCTTCAACAGTTGAGCGGCGCGAACAGCGAAGTAGGTAAGGATGCCGTCGGCACCGGCGCGTTTGAAGGCTGTGAGGGACTCGAGAATAACCCCTTCACTCAGCCAACCATTCTGGATTGCTGCCATGTGCATCGCGTATTCACCACTGACCTGATAGACAAAGGTCGGCACTTTGAACTCATCCTTGACCCTGTGCAGGATGTCCAGATAAGGCATACCTGGCTTGACCATCACCATGTCGGCACCTTCAGCCAGGTCAGCTGCGACTTCGTGCAGTGCCTCGTTGCTGTTGGCCGGGTCCATCTGATAGGACGCCTTGTTGGCCTTGCCCAGATTCAGCGAAGAACCCACCGCATCACGGAACGGGCCGTAATAGGCACTGGCGTATTTGGCCGAGTAGGCCATGATCCGCACGTTGACGTGCCCGGCCAGTTCCAGCGACTCACGGATGGCCTGGATGCGACCGTCCATCATGTCCGACGGCGCGATCACCTGAGCACCCGCATCGGCGTGCGACAAGGCCTGCTTCACCAGTGCGTCGACAGTGATGTCGTTCTGCACATAGCCCTCTTCGTCGAGGATGCCGTCCTGACCATGGGTGGTAAACGGGTCCAGCGCCACATCAGTGATGACGCCCAACTCCGGGAAACGGTCACGCAACGCGCGGGTGGCGCGTTGCGCAATGCCATCCGGGTTCCAGGCTTCAGCGCCGTCCAGAGATTTTTTCTCGGCCGGCGTTACCGGGAACAAGACCAGCGCTGGAATGCCCAGTGCGACCCAGTGCTCGGCTTCCTCAAGCAACAGATCGACACTGAGACGCTCGACGCCAGACATCGAGGCGATGGATTCACGACGGTTTTCACCATCGAGGACAAATACGGGGAGAATCAGATCGTCAACGGTGACAACGTTTTCACGCACCAGCCTACGGGAAAAGTCGTCGCGGCGATTACGGCGCAGACGAGTGAGAGGAAACAGGCGGTTTGCGGGGGTAAAGCTCACGGCGAGACTCCTGAGCCCGCTTACGCGGGCAAGCGCGACAGTTATAAGCCGCCATTATGACCAATGTGTGACAGTCATGGTTCGACCTGCGACTGCACGTCGCGGTCATGGCCCTTATGAGGATCCGACCATTGTGGTTGTAAGAATCTTTAACGTCGAGACACATATCGACACTTTCATCATTGTCTTGGGCGCGTTAGGCTGCGCGTTCATTTCGCCAGCATCCAGACAATGCTCCAGAATTTCTTGAACGAATTCGGCTACTTTGCCCTGTTCCTCGGCACCTTTTTTGAAGGCGAGACCATTCTGGTTCTCGCCGGCTTTCTGGCGTTTCGCGGATACATGGACCTCAATATCGTCATCCTCGTTGCCTTCTGCGGCAGTTATGCGGGTGACCAGTTGTGGTATTTCATGGGGCGCAAACACGGCCGCAAGCTCCTGGCGCGCAAGCCCCGCTGGCAACTCATGGGCGACAAGGCCCTGCGGCTGGTGCGCAAGCACCCGGACATATGGGTACTGAGCTTCCGCTTCGTGTATGGCCTGCGAACGGTCATGCCGGTGGCCATCGGCCTGTCAGGCTACCCACCGGGGCGTTACCTGCTGCTCAACGGTATCGGTGCGGCTGTCTGGGCGGCAGCGCTGGGTTCGGCGGCCTACCATTTCGGCGCGGTTCTCGAGGGCTTGCTGGGCAACGTCAAGAAATACGAACTCTGGGTGCTCGGTGCGCTGATACTGCTCGGCCTTGGTCTGTGGCTGCGCCGACGCATCAAGAACGCGCGCATTGCCCGTGAAGAGCGTGAAGAAAAGAGCCGGTTCTGTGCATCGGCAGCGGCGTCCGATCTGGATACACCTGTCACCGTGCCCGTCGACCTGACGAAAAAATCAGACGAGTAATTTCTCCGTTTCCTTCCCCGAGTGCAGGCTGACAGGCCTCACTCGGCGGCAGCGCGCAGCCGCTACCTGACATCGCAAGCCCCGCCCTTCCCCACGCATTTTTGCGTAGCCTGTAAAGCGTGAACTGAACACTCGGCCTGTAAAGCGATCAATTAATGGACGAATTAAAAGAAGCCTTAGATTGCTCAAGTACAAGGAGCCGAATCGATGCAGAAAAAAGTGGCTGTAATCCTGTCCGGCTGCGGCGTCTATGACGGTGCCGAAATCCATGAAAGCGTCCTCACCCTGCTTCGTCTGGATCAACGTGGTGCGCAGGTCCAGTGCTTTGCGCCGAACATCGCCCAGCATCACGTCATCAATCACCTGACTGGCGAGGAAATGCCCGAGTCGCGC
Organism: Pseudomonas sp. Pme6b; assembly: GCF_058129925.1. NCBI lineage: Bacteria > Pseudomonadati > Pseudomonadota > Gammaproteobacteria > Pseudomonadales > Pseudomonadaceae > Pseudomonas > Pseudomonas sp. Pme6b. Next base: position 324,409 of record NZ_CM176704.1, on the reverse strand, counting down.
AATGTGTTGATCGAGTCTGCGCGCATTGCACGAGGTGAGGTGAAGGACATCCGCGAAGCAAATGCAGAAGACTTTGATGCCCTGATCATCCCGGGCGGTTTCGGCTCGGCGAAGAACCTTTCCGACCTTGCCCTGCAAGGCCCTGCCTGCCAGGTGGAAGCCGGGCTGCTGGAACTCGCAGAGGCGTTCGCAGAAGCAGGCAAACCGGTCGGGCTGATCTGCATCACCCCGGCACTTGCATCGAAGATCTACGGTCCCGGCGTTACCTGCACCATCGGCAACGACCCTGATACCGCTGCGGCCATTACCAAAATGGGCGGCAGCCACGCGCCATGCGCTGTCGATGACATCGTCGAAGACGAAGCACGAAAACTGGTCTGCACGCCCGCCTACATGGTTGCCAAAAGCATCAGTGAGGCTGCATCGGGCATCAACAAGCTGGTTGACCGCGTGCTGGAGCTGACGCACGAGGGCGATGCCTGACCTGTCGCGGGACGAACCCAATGCACCGCCCGTCAGACGAGCGGTGTTTTACAAGCCAGCCATAGTGATCCATCACGGCCTTATGCTTTACTGTATGCATAAACAGTATTTGAGTAAAGCCAGATGTCCAGCCCCTATCCGGTTCGTGGCCGCGGTACTGCCAGCAATCCGCATAACCGCTTTGCCCCCAGTCAGTCCGTGGCCGAGGACGACGGCTGGTATCAGGAAGTGCCACTGACCCAAGGCACTCAGGTCACCAGCGAAACCGCCAAAAGCATCATTACCCGCAACAGCTCGCCGGATATCCCCTTTGATCGCTCGATCAACCCTTACCGGGGCTGCGAGCACGGCTGCATTTATTGTTTCGCCAGGCCCAGCCATGCCTACTGGGACATGTCGCCGGGCCTTGATTTCGAAACAAAGCTTATCGCCAAGACCAACGCGGCAGCACTGTTGGAGCAACAGCTCTCCAAGCCAGGCTACCGCTGCGCGCCCATCACGCTGGGGGCCAATACCGACCCGTATCAGCCTATCGAACGTGAATACCGCATCACTCGCGCCACGCTTGAGGTGTTGCTGCGCTATCGGCACCCGGTCAGCATCATTACCAAGGGCTCACTGATCCTCCGCGACCTGGACTTGCTCGCAGAGATGGCCAGACTTCGGCTGGTGTCGGTATTCATCAGCCTGACTACACTGGATGACGAGCTTAAATGCATCCTCGAACCCAGAGCAGCAGCGCCCAAGGCTCGCTTGCGGGCCATTCGGGTGTTGCGTCAGGCGGGCGTACCCGTCGGGGTGCTATGCGCGCCCATGATCCCGATGATTAATGACAGCGAACTGGAGGCGCTGCTGAGCGAGGCGAAAGCTGCAGGCGCGCTAAGCGCAAGTTACGTGATGCTGCGCCTGCCGCTGGAGGTCGCGCCGCTGTTCGACGAATGGCTGAAGACGCACTACCCGCAACGCGCCGAACATGTGATGAGCCTGATTCGTCAAAGCCGCGGCGGAGCGCTTTACGACAGTCAGTTTGGCTCAAGGATGCGCGGTGAAGGACCGTTTGCCGATCTACTGGCTCAACGCTATGCCCTGGCAATCAAACGGCTTGGATTGAACAAACGTGGCGGTTTCGCACTCGATTGCGATGCGTTTTGTCCGCCAGGAGGACAAATGTCACTGCTGTGACGAACTTGGTACTATCGTGCAAACCCGCGTCCCAGAGCCATCGCATTCAGTTTCGCTTAAGCTTGGGCGATTAGTCTGTAACTCGGAGTGTCACCAGCGATAGCGCTCAAGGGATTTGTTCGTGATGCCATTTACAGGGATCACATCCGGCTCTGGTCAAACAGGCATGAAGAATCCATATCAATCCGTCAGAGAGGATGAAGACATGACAGACATCGGTAAACAGCATTCGGCTACGTCGCCAAGCACATCAAGCCATTCGGACAGCGCCGACGTAGCGTTGAAACATATTGTCGATGGCTTTGTACATTTTCGTAACGAGGTCTTCCCCCAGCAGGAAGAACTGTTCAAGAAGCTGGCGACCGCCCAGTCGCCACGGGCCATGTTCATCACCTGCGCCGACTCGCGCATCGTGCCTGAACTGATTACGCAAAGCTCGCCAGGCGACCTGTTCGTCACGCGTAACGTCGGCAACGTCGTCCCGCCGTATGGCCAGATGAACGGCGGCGTGTCCACCGCTCTGGAATACGCAGTGGTTGCACTGGGCGTGCAGCACATCATCGTTTGCGGACACTCTGACTGCGGCGCCATGCGTGCAGTGCTCAACCCTGACAGCCTGGACAAGATGCCTACGGTAAAAGCCTGGTTGCGGCATGCCGAGGTCGCCCGCACAGTGGTCGAGCAGAACTGCAGTTGCAGCGGCGAGCTGGAAACCATGCAGGTCCTGACTCAGGAAAACGTGATTTCCCAGTTGCAACACCTGCGTACCCACCCTTCGGTCGCAGCGAAAATGGCCAGCGGCCAATTGTTCATTCATGGCTGGGTCTACAGCATCGAAACCAGCGAAATCCTGGCTTATGACGCCGAGCTCGATCGTTTCATACCGCTCGACGGTTCGGGACCGACGCCGATGGCTTCACCGAAAGCACGCTTTTCAGCCGACTGATCACCAGTCCGACTGACGGCAAGCCCTTCTTTATCAGCTGATGGCGGCTGCGCAGGATGCGCGTCGCCCGTCTTGCCTCGTCTGAAGAATCCCGGAGAAGCGTCATGGGTATTACAGCATTGAAAACCGCTTTACCACGGGAGCTGCTCGCTTCCGTGGTCGTGTTCCTGGTCGCACTGCCGCTGTGCATGGGGATCGCCATTGCATCCGGCATGCCTCCGGCCAAAGGTCTGATCACCGGCATCGTGGGCGGGCTGATAGTCGGCTGGATAGCCGGTTCGCCGTTGCAGGTCAGCGGTCCCGCAGCCGGTCTGGCAGTACTGGTTTTTGAAGTGGTACGCGAGCACGGCATGGCCATGCTGGGCCCTATTCTGGTGCTCGCCGGGTTGCTTCAGCTGCTGGCAGGTCGATTCAAGCTTGGCTGCTGGTTCCGGGTCACGGCACCTGCGGTGGTCTATGGCATGCTCGCCGGTATCGGCGTGTTGATCGTACTGTCACAGGCACACGTGATGTTCGACAGCGGTCCCAAACCTTCCGGGCTGGACAATCTGATCGCCTTCCCTTCCACACTGATCCAGGCCTTCGGACCAGGCACCGGCATGCAGGCCGGTATGCTCGGTCTGAGCACCATGCTGATCATGTGGGGCTGGGAAAAACTTCGTCCGCAGTCTTTGCGCTTCGTACCCGGCGCGCTGCTGGGCGTGGGTATCGCAACCGGCATCAGCCTGTTCATGGCCTTGCAGGTCAAGCGTGTCGAAGTACCGGACAACCTGGCCGATGCCATTGACTGGCTGCGTCCGGCGGACCTGATGAACCTGGCCGATCCAGCCATTCTGGTTGCCGCTATCGTCGTAGCATTCATTGCCAGTGCCGAAACCCTGCTTTCCGCCTCGGCGGTTGACCGCATGCACAGTGGACAGCGCTCGGACTTCGACAAGGAACTCAGCGCGCAAGGCGTGGGCAATATGCTCTGCGGAGTGCTCGGTGCATTGCCGATGACCGGCGTTATCGTGCGCAGCTCGGCTAATGTCCAGGCCGGTGCCACCACGCGCTTCTCGACGATCTTCCACGGTCTGTGGCTGCTGGCGTTCGTGTTGCTGCTGTCGAGCGTACTGCAGAGCATTCCGGTCGCGAGTCTGGCTGGTGTGCTGGTCTACACCGGCCTGAAGCTGGTCGATCTGAAGGCATTTCGTGGTCTGGGCCGCTATGGCCGGATGCCGATGTTCACGTATGTGGCGACTGCCGTGGCGATCATCTTCACCGACCTGCTGACCGGTGTACTGGTCGGTTTCGGTCTGACCCTTGTGAAGCTGGCGTTCAAGGCTTCGCGCCTGAAGATCAACGTGGTCGAACTGGCGGGCGAGAAGGAATTCGAGCTGCGTCTGGTCGGTGCCGCGACGTTCCTCAAGGTGCCTGCGCTGACTCAGGCTCTGGGCACTATCCCGCAGGGCAGTACCGTGCATGTGCCGCTGGGCAATCTGTCCTACATAGACCACTCGTGCCTGGAACTGCTGGAAGAGTGGGGACGTTCCAATGCCGCTCATGGCACCCGACTGCTCATTGAGCCGCATGGGTTGAAGCGTCGTCTTGAAGGGCGGATCTACACAACAACGGGTATAGGCTCGGGCGCCGCCTGATAGTCAAAGCGTTGGGGCTGAAGCCTGGAATGACGATAGGAGCCGGATGGGTCTTCGCGTAGCAGCGGAGCGATATCCGGCTCCTTCCATTGCGGGCGAAGACATTGATTCGGGCCTCTGAATCAGATGACGGAGCGTTCCAGCTCCAGGCCGATACCCAATTGTCGTGACAGGCTTGGCCAGCGCTTCCACGCTGCCCCTGTATCAGGACTGGTCAGTTTTTCGCGGTAGGCCTCGACAGAGTCCAGCGCGAAACTTTCATCATCAAGCAGCTTGTCGACGGCATGGTGAACCGCCTCGTCCAGCTGGTTGGCAAATTGCTCGCCGATCAACTGGTGGGCAATCACGCTGGCAACCGTGGTATTTGACGGTATCAGCGGCTGACCAAAATGCTTGATGTACAGATCGTTCACCTCCTCGACCAGTCTGTGTGCCAGATAGGCCTCGTCCAACAGGCTTTCCAGCCCTTCATGTCCGTCCATGATGGAAGGGGGTGCTGCGAAAAAATGCTCCGCGATTTTCAGTACCGGTTTAATCTGCCCTTCGATACCGGCTTCTACGGCGACCTCGTGAGCAGCGTCCAGCAGGTCGGGGACCAAGTCGATGTAAGCAGTGACGAAACGCGTCAACACGTCCTTCGCGTCGACATCCGGGAGGTGAATGGCGGGATGAAGATGTGGGAGCTTTTGTTCCAACTGTTGCAGCAAGTGGCCGGTCTCGGCTTCATGTTGATGGGCTAGTTGTATCTGCTCGCGCAATGCGGCGGTGTTCATGGCAGTGGGGACTCCTGAGGGCGTTAAACCCCGTGGTTCGGTTATGGAGAGTCATACGTTAGCTCGGTTAACTAAATGCCTAAGACATTTTTGCTATAACCGAAACCCATTTATATGCATTGGCTATATCAAAGCGTTTTTTGCTCAGTTTCTGACCATTTGCCTACATTGGCGCATAAATACGGCACCTTGCGCTGATGTAAGCAGGCTACTCTGAAGCCGCCCGCAGCCCTTTCGACACGCTGTCTGACATAAAAAGTGAGCCCGGCATGACTCAGCCTCTTTTATCCAAGCGGCTTGCTCTGCGTTTAATCTGTTTGCTGGTGATCATGTTCATCTGCGGATTTGCATTGCCGTCGCTCTATGCTTTGCTGACCGGGCATGACAGAAACCGCGACCAGGACGCTTCGCGGCAGATCGAGGTGCAGTTCACCGCTACCAACTCTGCCGGGATGGTCTGGGCGTTCTACCCGCGCGCCAGCCAGATGCAAATCAACCCTGGTGCGGTCAACGAGATGATTTTCGTGGCGCAGAACCCTACTGACAAACCGATGAAAGCCCAGGCTGTACCGGGCATTTCGCCGGGGAAGGCGGCAGAGTGGTTTCACAAGACCGAATGTTTCTGCTTCACCCAACAGACCTTACAGCCGGGTGAGCGTATCGAGATGCCCGTGCGCTTCATCGTTGATCGCGACCTACCCGCAGAGGTGAAACGCCTGACGCTGGCCTATACGCTGTTCGATGTCACTGCGCCCTAGGCGCTCGAAGCCATATAGGCCATCATCCCTGGCCGCATGCCGATCACTACCCGCGTTGATGCCATGACCCGTATCCAGAAAACCGTTTTTATCGCTGCCGCCATTGTTGCCCTCGTTCTGGGCCTGATCCTCAGCCAGTTGCTGCCGGGCAGCGGGTCTGAGGGTCAGGCGGCACTTAACGATGCAGGTATTGTGCTGCTACCGAAAAGTCGCCAGTTGCCAGCCTTGAGCATGTCGGACCAGAACGGCGCAGCGGTGGCCCTTGATGACTTGAAAGGCAAATGGACGCTGATGTTCTTCGGCTACACCTTCTGCCCGGACATCTGCCCCACTACCCTGGCGCAGATAAAGCAGATCAGGACCGAGCTGCCTGAAAAGGTGGTCGAGCGCATGCGTGTGGTGCTGGTCAGCGTCGACCCTGAACGCGACACGCCGCAGCAGCTTAAGCAATACCTGGGCTACTTCGACCCGCAGTACATCGGCCTGACGGCGCCTGTCGCTGATATCCAGACACTGGCCAATGCCGTGAGCATTCCGTTCATTCCCGCAGACACCAGCAAAGCGAACTACTTCGTCGATCACAGCGGTAATCTGGCTTTGATCGGCCCGGATGGTACGCAGCGAGGCTTTATCCGCGCACCGCTGAACAATCAGAAGCTGGTGAAGCAATTGCCGAGGCTGCTGGAAAGGGATTAGGGCCTGTGAGATTCCTGCGGGAGTAACCGGGGCGGCGATCCGCATTGCTCACGACGACTTGGTCCAAACGCTCTATTTTCTGAAGGCTTTACCGGCCTCTTCGCGAGCAAGCTCGCTCCCACGACGCGCCTGTATAACTATGAGCACAGAGCGTGGGAGCGATAAGGTGTTCCCGACGCTCTGCGTCACAAGGGACGCAGAGCACTGGCGCGAGAACCGCAAGGTACAATCGGATCAGAACGCCGGAACCACAGCGCCTTTGTATTTCTCGGCCAGGAAGGTTTTCACTTCAGGACTCTGCAGGGCCGCTACCAGCTTTTTCATCGCGTCTGAATCCTTGTTGTCCGGGCGGGCAACCAGAATGTTCGCGTAGGGCGAATCGGCACCTTCGATGATCAGTGCGTCCTTGGTCGGCTCAAGCTTGGCGCTCAAGGCATAATTGGTATTGATCAGCGCCAGATCGACCTGAGTCAGTACGCGCGGCAACGTAGCTGCTTCCAGCTCACGGAACTTGAGGTCTTTCGGGTTATTCACGACATCCGAAGGCTTGGACAGGATATTGGTCGGATCCTTCAAGGTAATCAGACCTGCCTTGGCCAGCAGCAGCAAGGCACGGCCTTCATTGGTGGCGTCGTTTGGCAGGGCAACGTTGGCACCATTGGGCAGTTCTTCCAGCTTCTTGAACTTGTCCGAGTACGCACCGAACGGCTCTACGTGAACCTTGGCCACTGCGACCAGATCTGTGCCCTTGCCCTTGTTGAACTCATCCAGATACGGCTGGTGCTGGAAGAAGTTCGCGTCCATACGGTTCTGCGACACCTGTACGTTCGGCTGGATGTAGTCGTTGAACACCTTGATGTTCAAGTCCACGCCCTCTTTGGCCAGCGTCGGTTTGACGAACTCGAGAATCTCGGCGTGCGGCACGGCAGAGGCCGCGACGGTCAGGGTTTCGTTGGCCTGCGCGGACAAGGCAGTAACAGCGGCGAATATGGCCAATAGTTTTTTCATGCAACAACTCCTTTGGGCCCGCACAGGCGGGCCGATACCAACGGTTCGATCAACGATGTGTGAAATGCGCGACCAGTCTGTCGCCGATGGTTTGCAGAATCTGCACCAGCACCAGCAACAATACGACCGTCACGAACATCACATCGTTCTGGAAGCGTTGATAACCATATCGGATGGCCAGATCGCCCAGCCCGCCAGCACCCACGGCACCGGCCATGGCGGTGAACGACACCAGCGCAATGGCGGTAACAGTGATTGCAGCCAGAATGCCGGGGCGCGCTTCAGGCAGCAGCGCCTTGACGATGATCTGCCGAGTCGTCGCGCCCATGGCCTGCGTGGCTTCGATGATGCCGCGATCCACTTCGCGCAATGCTGTCTCTACCAGACGCGCAAAGAACGGCGTGGCGCCAGCGATCAGCGGCGGCAACGTGCCGAGAATGCCCAGTGACGTGCCGGTAATGATTTCGGTGAGCGGCATCATCACGATCAGCAGGATGATGAACGGCAACGCACGCAGCATGTTCACAATCAACCCGACCGTGGCGTACAGCTGCTTGTGTTCCAGCAACTGCCGCGGCGAAGTGAGGAACATCAGCACACCCAGCGGCAGGCCAAGCAGGATGGTGAAGCCCAGCGAAACACCGAGCATGATCAACGTGTCGCCGGTGGCGCCCCAGATCTCGTACCAGTCGACATTGGAAAACAGGTTCAGAAAAGCGTCCATCAGCGCAGCACCTCCATATGAACGTCGGCGGCGGTGAAGCGCGCAAAAGCAGCGTCCATATCGCCGCCGGTGATGGCCAGCGTCAACTGCCCATAAGGGGTGTCCTTGATGCGGTCGATGCGTCCGGCAAGGATGCTGTAGTCGACGCCGGTTTCGCGGGCCACGGTGCCCAGCAGAGGCGCATACGTCGCATCGCCCTGAAAGGTCAGGCGCACGATACGGCCTTGAACATGAGCGAAATCGTCACGCTGTTCATTTTCATCGATCTGGTCATCTTCCTGCACAAAACGCTTGGTCGTCGGGTGCTGCGGATGCAGAAACACATCGGCGACCTTGCCTTGCTCGACAATCACGCCAGCGTCCATGACCGCCACCTGGTCACAGACGCGACGAATCACGTCCATTTCATGGGTGATGAGCACGATGGTCAGCTTCAGTTCGCGATTGATCTCGGCCAACAATTGCAAAACCGACGCAGTGGTCTGCGGGTCCAGCGCGCTGGTGGCTTCATCGCACAGCAGGATTTTCGGCTTGGTGGCCAGGGCGCGGGCGATGCCGACGCGCTGCTTCTGGCCGCCGGACAATTGCGCCGGGTATTTTTTCGCATGATCGGACAATCCAACCCGCTCCAGCAGCTCAGCCACGCGCTGGTCGATCTGCTTGCGGGGCATATCGCCGGCCAGCGTCAGCGGCATCGCAACATTATCGGCCACGGTTTTGGAGGCCAGCAGATTGAAGTGCTGGAAGATCATCCCGACTTGTTGGCGGAAGCGGCGCAAGCCGTTGGCATCAAGCGCCGTGACGTCTTCACCATCAACCACGATCTGTCCACCGCTCGGGGTCTCCAGACGGTTGATCAGGCGCAGCAGGGTACTTTTGCCAGCGCCGGAATGGCCGATGATGCCGAACACCTGGCCGCCGTCGACGCGCAGGCTGGTAGGGTGCAGGGCCGGTATTTCCTTGCCTGCCACCCGATAGGTTTTGTGGACGTTATGAAACTCGATCACGGAGCGAACCTTGTGGGGCGCGTTAAAAAATCAGCGCAGTGGCAGGACGCCACCTGCTTCGTTACCTCGGCCGGATAAAGCCGGGCGCGCATTTTAGCCTGTCCGGCCCGCTGTGCTTAGCATTTATTTGCAGGCTGCCCTGCGCAACGGGCATAACGCGACCGTTGGTAAAGATGTGCGACAAATAAAGGGAACGGCTGTTTTAGGCCTCGGTCACTTCTTGGATACCGTGATTTCCCGCTTACGCCAGGGAAGTCGTATTCAGCGAACCCAACTCAACGATTGGGGCGAGATAAGGAGTCTCTGATGGCTAGCAAGAACGCACCACCTGTAACCGCAACGCCCAAGAGCGAATTGGCAGGTACCGACACCCTGGACCGTGGCAATACCAACGAGAAGCTGGAAAGCCTTGAGCAGTTCCGCTCGGACGCGACCCAGCAGGCCCTGCGCACCAATCACGGTGTCAAGATTTCCGATAACCAGAACACTCTGAAAGTCGGCAGCCGTGGCCCGTCGCTGCTTGAAGACTTCATCATGCGTGAAAAAATCACGCACTTTGACCATGAGCGCATTCCGGAGCGTATCGTTCACGCCCGCGGCACCGCGGCACATGGTTATTTCCAGACCTATGAAGACCATGGCGCGCTGAGTAAAGCGGGCTTCCTGCGTGATCCTGGCAAGAAGACCCCGGTGTTCGTGCGCTTCTCTACCGTTCAGGGCCCGCGCGGCTCGGGCGATACCGTGCGCGACGTGCGTGGCTTTGCGGTCAAGCTCTACACCGAAGAAGGCAACTTCGATCTGGTCGGCAACAACATGCCGATCTTTTTCATTCAGGACGCCATCAAGTTTCCTGACTTCGTGCACGCGGTAAAACCAGAGCCGCATAACGAAATCCCGACCGGGGGCTCGGCTCACGACACCTTCTGGGACTTCGTTTCGCTGGTGCCGGAATCTGCACACATGGTGCTGTGGACCATGTCCGACCGTGCCATTCCGAAAAGCCTGCGCACCATGCAGGGCTTTGGTATCCACACCTTCCGCTTTATCAACACCGAAGGTAAGTCCAGCTTCGTGAAGTTTCACTGGAAGCCCAAGTTCGGCGTGTGCTCGCTGGTCTGGGACGAAGCGCAGAAGCTCGCTGGCAAGGACACCGATTTCCACCGCCGCGACCTGTGGGAATCCATCGAGATGGGCGACTACCCGGAATGGGAACTGGGCGTGCAGATCGTTGCCGAGGAAGACGAGCACAAGTTCGACTTCGACCTGCTCGATCCGACCAAGATCATTCCCGAAGAACTGGTACCGGTCACTCCGCTGGGCAAGATGGTCTTGAACCGTAACCCGGACAACTATTTCGCCGAGACCGAGCAGGTTGCCTTCTGCCCGGGCCACATCGTGCCAGGTATCGACTTCTCCAATGACCCGCTGCTGCAAGGTCGCCTGTTCTCCTACACCGACACGCAGATCAGCCGTCTGGGTGGGCCGAACTTCCATGAAATCCCGATCAACCGTCCGATTGCGCCGAACCACAACGGTCAGCGTGACGCACAGCACCGCACAACTATCGACAAGGGCCGCGCTTCCTACGAGCCGAACTCGATCGATGGCGGCTGGCCGAAAGAAACCCCTGCCGGCCCTGTAGATGGCGGCTTCGAGACCTACCCTGAGCGCGTTGAAGCGCACAAGGTTCGTGAGCGCAGCGAATCGTTTGGCGACCACTTCTCGCAGGCTACATTGTTCTTCCAGAGCATGAGCCATCACGAGAAAGAGCACATCATCGCGGCCTACAGCTTCGAGTTGGGCAAGGTCGAGCGCGAGTACATTCGTGCCCGTCAGGTCAACGAGATTCTGGCCAATATCGACCTGGAACTGGCCAGCCGCGTAGCCGCCAATCTGGGCTTGCCAGCACCGACTGCCGGGACCGTGCCAGTGCGTCAGACTTCGGTAAAAGAGTCGCCGGCGCTGAGCCAGGTCAACCTGCTTTCTGGCGATATCGTTTCACGCAAGGTTGCCATTCTTGTGGCAGACGGCGTGGACGGCAAAGCGGTCGAAGCCATGAAAGCTGCACTGACTGCCGAAGGCGCACACGCCAAGGTATTGGGCCCGACCTCCGCACCGGTCAAGACCGCTGACGGCCAGAGCCTGCCAGTGGACGCATCGGCTGAAGGCCTGCCTTCGGTAGCGTTCGACGCAGTCTTCGTGCCGGGTGGCAAGGCTTCGATCGAAGCGCTGAAAGGCGACGGCGTGGCACTGCACTTCATCCTGGAAGCCTACAAGCACCTCAAGGCCATCTCCTTTGCCGGGGAGGCCAAAGAGCTGTTGAGCCTGCTACGCCTGGAAGAAGATGCGGGCCTGCTGGAGGTATCCGATAGCAAATCGTTCAAAGCGTTCTTCAACGCGATTGCTCAGCACCGTGTATGGGATCGTGAAGTGAAAGCCAAGGCTGTTCCGGCTTGATCTGACGTGCTAGATCGCTCCCACGCTCCGGCGTGGGAGCGCCTTTCTGAACCTTCTCGCCCCTCACGCTCCGTGAACTGCCCCCAAGAAGTTGGACACCAATCCGACCTCACGGGGGTGTTCAAATGGGTAAGTATTCAGAGCAGTTCAAGCTCACTGTCGTCAAAGCGTATCTTGAAGACAACATGGGCTTTCGTATGGTAGCCCGCCAGTTCTCGATCGATTTCAGCCTGCTTCGACGCTGGGTCGCTAACTACAAGAGTCATGGTCACACCGGCCATCGCAAGCCTGGTCTTCGATACAGCGAAGCTTTCAAGCGCTCAGTGCTTGAGCACAGGCGTGAACACAAGCTATCGCTCCGTCAGGCCGCTGCGCATTTTGGTATCGGGGATCCCGGCCAAATAGTCATTTGGGAAAAGCGGCATTACAGTAGCGGTACAGCCCCGTATGTTCCTGCCAGAAGAAAGCCTGTCGCCATGCCAAAGAAGCCTTATCCCGCCAAACCAGTAACCGCCGACGATACGCAGAAGACGCGCGACCAGTTGATGAGCGAGCTTGAATATCTGCGCATGGAGAACGCTTACCTAAAAAAGTTGGAAGAGCTGAAGGAGCAGAAACGACGGCAACCGAAAAAGCCCTGAGCATCAAGCAACTGAGGGGCCGGTTCCCGCTTTGCGCTCTGCTGAGGCTGGCGGGCTTGGCACGCAGCACGTTTTACTATCAGGTTCAGGTGCAATCCAGACCCGATCCCTATGCTGCTTTGAAACAGTTAGTCGAAAGCATTTACCACGAGGAGAAAGGCCTTTATGGCGCTCGGCGTATCACGGCGGTCATTCGCACTGCAGGTATTTTGGTCAACAAGAAGGTTGTAGAACGACTGATGGCAGAACTGGGCCTGCGATCAGTGGTGCGCCCCAAAAAATACCGCTCCTATAAGGGCGTAATCGGAACCATTGCGCCGAATTTGCTGGAGCGCAATTTCAGCGCGCAACGCCCGAACCAGAAGTGGGTGACCGATGTGACTGAGTTCAAGGTAGGCAATCGAAAGCTGTATCTCTCACCCGTGATGGACTTGTACAACGGTGAAATCGTGGCGTATGAAGTGTCGACAAGGCCGAGCTTTGAGCTGGTCACCAGCATGCTGGACAAGGCGCTTCAGCAGTTGCAGGACGAGCCGAAGCTTGTGATGCACTCGGACCAGGGCTGGCAGTATCAACACGCGCAGTATCGCCATAAGCTATCGGTACGAGGCGTCAAACAAAGCATGTCCCGTAAGGGCAACTGCCTGGACAATGCGGCAATGGAAAGCTTTTTCGGTACACTGAAATCCGAGTTTTTCTACCTGAAACAGTTTGAAAGCATCGATGAGTTGAAAGCAGGTCTGGATGAGTACATCCACTACTACAACCATGACCGCATCAAGCTGAAGCTCAACGGCCAAAGCCCCGTAAAATACAGGGCTCAGGCGGCAAGCTAAAACCGTCCAACTTTTGGGGGGCAGTTCACCGCGTGGGAATGCAGTTCTGGACGCTCTGCGTCCGCTTTGAAGAATCGACTCAGGACTTCGCTGGCGTCAGAATGATCTGCGCTTTTTCATTGCGCTCGATCTGGCGACGCAATTGCAGCTCGAAATCCGGATTGGCCTTGACCACCCGTTTGGTCAGCAACGTGGCCAGCCACGGATAGTCTTCGGTGCGCGGCACTACCATCAGCACTTCACAGTTGAACGCTACGGTATCCGCTGCGATATCGTCCAGTTGACGACGCAATGCACGCATATCGCCGATCTTGAGTTCAATTTTCGTGCTTTCTGCCGACGGATCGATGAGCTTGGCAACCCTTCTGGCTTCGGCCGCCTTCAAATCAGCTTCGGCTTTCTCCAGCTCGGCCTTGCGCGCATGAGCGATAGCGCCGTTGACGCCACTGGTCAGTGCCGGTGCCTTGGGCATCAGCGCGCGCGCACGAGTGAGTGCGTTGGCCGCCGCATTCATATCACCCTTCTGCAGGCTGATCTGGCTGCGACTCAGATAGGCTTCGGCCAGACGACGCTGAAAAGGCTCGAGGCGAATATCGGCAGGATTGGCGGCCTGCAACGCGGCCAGTTGATCCTCGGCCGTCGCCAGCTCATTGCTGACGATGTTCTGCTCAAGCTGAGCGAACGCGTCAGGCTGAACGTCGGAGGCAGGCGTCTCGGCAGTGGGCGCACTCTGGCAGGCACCCAGCAGGATGGAAAATGCGACAAGCAGCAGATAGCGTGGGGCGAACGGCTTCATTCCTGCGATTCTCTAGTTTGCGCAAAAAACGAGCAAGTCTACACCGCTCGCCTGGGTAGAACAAAGCTGAGCAAAAACAACGCTGCAGCGGATACCACTATAGACGGTCCTGCCGGGGTGTCCTTGAACCATGACAATGATAGCCCGACACACACCGCTATCACGCCTAACAGGCTTGCACCCAGCGCCATCTGCTCCGGCGAGCGGGCGTGACGCTGCGCCGCAGCGGCGGGAATGATCAGCAGCGACGTGATCAGCAGAACGCCGACGATCTTCATCGCCACAGCGATCACCACGGCGATCAGCAGCATCAGCACCATGCGCAATGCCGCGACGGGCAGACCTTCGACCCGCGCCAGCTCTTCATGCACGGTGATTGCCAGCAGCGGGCGCCACAGCGCAACAATCAATACCAGCACCAGCGCGCTGCCGCCCAGGATCCAGGTCAGATCAGCCGGGCTGATGGCAAGCAGGTCACCAAACAGATAAGCCATCAGGTCGATACGCACTTCATGCATGAAGCTGAGCACCACCAGGCCGAGCGACAGCGTGCTCGGCGCGAGGATCCCCAGCAGTGTGTCCGAGGCCAGCGGCTGGCGCTGTTGCAGCGTGACCAGCAGCACCGCCAGCAGCAGGCAGCCGACCGTCACTGCAATGGTCGGGCTGATATCCAGCAGGAAGCCAAGCGCCACACCGAGCAATGCTGCGTGGGAAAGCGTATCGCCGAAGTACGCCATGCGCCGCCAGACCACGAACGACCCCAGCGGGCCAGCAACCACGGCCAGCGCAACGCCTGCGAGCAAGGCATACAGTAAAAAATCAGCCATGCTTGCAGTGGTCTCCGTGAACATGAGTGTGGGTAGGTGAGGAAGTCGCCGGGGCATCATTCACCACAGCGCCATGCAGATCGTGGGCGTGGTCGTGATGGTGGTGATAGATCGCCAGGCTTTGCGCATTTTTGCCGAACAGCTCGACAAACGCCGGATCATGGCTGACCTGCTCGGGATGCCCGGAGCAGCAAACATGGCGGTTCAGACAGACCACCTGATCGGTCGTGCTCATGACCAGATGCAAATCATGAGACACCATCAGCACGCCGCACTGGTGGCGGTCGCGCAACCGGGTAATAAGGCCGTACAGCTCGGCCTGACCTGCCACGTCGACACCCTGCACCGGCTCATCGAGCACCAGCAATTCAGGCTTGCGCAACAAGGCTCGGGCCAGCAGAACGCGCTGCATCTCGCCACCGGAAATACCTTGAATCGGGCTATCGATGACCTTCTCGGCCCCGACTTCTTCCAGGGCCGACTCTGCAGCCATGCGGTCCACACCGGGCACCAGACGCAAAAAGCGCAGCACCGACAGCGGCAGCGTCTGATCCACATGCAGTTTTTGCGGCATGTAACCGACACGCAGCTTCGGCTTGCGCCAGACGGTTCCGGAGTCGGGCTTGAGCAGCCCCAGCACTGCACGCACCAGCGTGGTCTTGCCAGCGCCGTTAGGGCCGATCAGCGTAACGATTTCGCCGGGCTTGACGCTCAACTGGATGTTGTCCAGAACGCTTTGCCCGGACAGCGTTACAGCGACCTGCTCCAGACGTATCAATGCATCCGTCATCAAGCCGCCTTGCAGCCGGCGCATACACCCACGATCTCGACCGTCTGGCCTTCGACCGCGAAGCCAACGCCTGCAGCGGCATCGATGACGGCATTGCTGATGGCTGGGTGCTGCAGCTCGATCGCCGCGTGACACAGGCGGCAAATCAGAAACTGCCCCTGATGCGCATGAGTGGGGTGATTGCAGCCGGTGAACGCGTTGAGTGAGGCGATGCGGTGCACCAGACCGTTTTCCAGCAGGAAATCCAGTGCACGATAAACGGTTGGCGGCGCAGCGCGGCGACCGTCTTCATCACTCAGCACTGCAAGGATGTCGTAGGCACCCAGCGGCTTGTGGCTTTGCCAGACCAGTTCCAGCACGCGACGGCGCAAGGTGGTCAGGCGCAGCCCCTGTTTGGCGCACAGGGCGTCCGCTTCGGCGAGTGCCGAATGCACGCAGTGAGAGTGGTCATGGGGGCGACTGGCCAGGGGAGTATTGGGCATGAGCAGCGACGATATTGGCTAGAGACGTTATTATGTTACCTGTTCCTGGCTTATATGAGTGATTCGAGTGCGCCGTCTTTTAAATCTTGTTGCTGTTTTGTGGGTCAGTCTGCTGGTCATTTCCCCTGTTCAGGCCGAGGTCCGGGTGCTGACCAGTATCAAGCCATTGCAGCTGATTGCA
The DNA here is from genome assembly GCF_058129925.1 of Pseudomonas sp. Pme6b. NCBI lineage: Bacteria > Pseudomonadati > Pseudomonadota > Gammaproteobacteria > Pseudomonadales > Pseudomonadaceae > Pseudomonas > Pseudomonas sp. Pme6b. Next base: position 308,185 of record NZ_CM176704.1, on the reverse strand, counting down.
GCGGCTGTGCAGGATGGCGTTGGTACACCGCAAGTGCTGTTGCCACCGGGTGCCTCACCTCATAATTACGCGCTGCGCCCATCCGACGTACGGCGCGTGCAGGAAGTAGAGTTGCTCTACTGGATCGGCCCGGACATGGAAGCTTTCCTGCCGCGCGTCCTTCAGGGCCGCAAACTGCCTGCAGTTGCCGTACAGACGCTGCCGGGCATGCACTTGCGTCACTTTGGCCAGGACAATGCCTCGCATGATGACCACGAACATGATCACGACAACGATTCAGACGAACATGATCATGATCACCGGCCCGGCAGCCTGGATTCACACCTGTGGCTGTCGACCGTCAATGCTCGGGTGATTGCCGCGAAAATGGCCACAGACCTGAGCGCCGCCGACCCTGCCAATGCAGCTCGTTATGCGAGTAACGCTGCCGCATTCAGCAAACGCCTTGACGCGCTGGATGCTCGTATCAAGGGTCGGGTCAGTGCAGTGGCAGGCAAGCCTTACTTCGTCTTCCACGAGGCGTTCGATTATTTCGAAGAGGCTTACGGGCTCAAACACGCCGGGGTATTCGCCATCGCCGCCGAGATCCAGCCCGGCGCCCAGCACGTCGCCGCCATGCGCGAACGCCTGAAAGCTGCCGGCAAGACCTGCGTATTCAGTGAACCACCACTGCGCCCGCGTCTGGCTGAAACCTTGAGCGCAGGCCTGCCGGTCAAGCTGGCGGAGCTGGATGGACTGGGCGGCTACACCCCGGCCACCGCTCAGGGTTACGAGCAAGTCCTGCAAAAGCTGGCGGATGATTTGGCAGGTTGCCTGAGCAGTCTCTGACTGCCACCGCCCACATAGCAGCACTGCTGTGTGACGCAGAGCGTCACGCACTGCATTCCCACGCGGAGCATGGGAACGAGAGTCAACCGTCCGACTGGTTCAGACGCGCGGAGACAGGCCTGGTCTCAGAGCGCAAACGGCAACGCAATGTGCGCTTCCTGGCGCTCGGCCAGGCGGCGCTCGAACTCCGCAGGGTCATGAATCAGCACGTCCTGACCGGCGAAGGTTTCGGCGGCGATCAAACGTGACAGCCAGAAACGCACGCAGGCGATGCGCAACATAGTCGTCCAGAGCTTCGACTCCGCCGCAGTGAATGGTCGCAAACCTGCATAAGCCCCCAGCAGCGCACGAGCACGGACGGCATCGAGCTGGCCGTTTTCACGCGAGCACCAGTCATTGAGGGCAATCGCCAGGTCGTAGAGCATCGGCCCGGAACAGGCGTTATAGAAGTCGATCAGCCCGGTCAGGTGCGTGCCTTCAAACAACACGTTGTCACGAAACAGGTCCGCGTGCAGGTTGGCGCGCGGCAACGCCATGATCTGTGGCTTGAAGTCTTCGATCTCTTGAAGGCTCTTTTCCAGCAAGGCTCGCTGGGTTTCGCCCAGATGCGACAGAAAATTGCGCCCCTCACTCAGCATCCAGTCCAGACCTCGATCGGTCTTGCGCTCCAGCACCTGCTCACGGGTCGCCAGATGCAGGTTGGCCAATAGCTCGCCAATCTGCACGCAGTGCTGGGTATTGGGCTCGCTGATGTGCTTGCCTGGCAAACGTGGCTGCAGAAGCGCCGGTTTGTCCGCCAATTGCCGCAGGGCCTCACCGTCGGTGGTGCGCAATGCGTACGGCACCGGCAAATCGGCATCGTGCAGCACGTCGAGCAGCTCGATGAAGAATGGCATCTCCTGCACCGGGCCGCGTTCGACCAGCGTCAGAACGAATTCGCCCTGCTCCAGACTGATGAAGTAGTTGGTGTTTTCGCTACCGGCGGCAATGCCCTGATAGTCAAGCAAACGGCCGAGCCCATAAGGGGCGAGAAATGCTTCCAGCTCGGGCCGGGCCAACGGGGTAAAAACGGACATGTCAGAACTGCCAGCAATTAAAGTGAATGTAGGTGGCTACCATTCGAATATTTTCCACTCCGGGATCAGCATGTCCGGTTGGTCCGAACGGATAAAATTGGGACTTGTACCATCGGATCGCACCAGAAAATAGGGCTTGCCGTGTTTGGGGGTAATCTTCACAGCATACAGAAAGCCGTTCTGGCGGTATTCCTGAATGGTTTTGTCCCCGTCGGTGCGGATAGTAACGTCCGGTGCAGCCGAAGGTGGGTCCCCTGCTGAAACTGCGAGCAAAGGACAAAATGCCAACAGGCCGGTCAATATCAGTCGATTTACCTTGCACATGATAACCTTGTCCCTTTGTCGTCAATGGTCCGCGCATTCTAGCGCCGGCCCCGCCGAAAAGGTTGATTCTGCTCATGACCCAAGCGCCGCTCGTCCTGATAGACGGTTCCTCTTACCTCTATCGCGCCTTCCACGCACTGCCACCACTGACCACGTCCAAAGGATTGCCGACGGGCGCCGTCAAAGGCGTGCTCAACATGCTCAAAAGCCTGCGTCGCCAGTACCCGGACAGCCCGTTTGCGGTGGTCTTCGATGCCAAGGGCGGGACTTTCCGCGACGCGCTGTATACCGATTACAAAGCCAATCGGCCCAGCATGCCGGATGACCTGCGCGTGCAGGTCGATCTGCTGCATGCTTGCGTCAAGGGCATGGGCTATCCGCTGCTATGCGTGGAAGGCGTTGAAGCAGACGACGTGATCGGCACCCTGGCGCGCAGCAGCGCAGCGGCGGACCGTCCGGTGATCATCTCCACAGGTGACAAGGACATGGCGCAACTGGTCGACGGACACATCACCCTGGTCAACACCATGACCGGCAGCGTGCTGGACGTGGCTGGCGTGAAAGAGAAGTTCGGCGTCGGTCCGGAGCACATCATCGACTACCTCGCACTGATGGGCGACAAGGTCGACAACATACCTGGCGTCCCCGGCGTCGGCGAAAAGACTGCCGTCGGCTTGCTGGTTGGCGTGGGCGGCGGAATCAAGGAGCTTTACGAACGCCTCGAAACGGTCGCGACCCTGCCTATTCGTGGGGCCAAGACCCTGGCGGCCAAGCTTGAAGAGCATCGTGCGATGGCCTTCCTGTCCTATGAACTGGCAACTATCAAGATCGACGTGCCACTGGACATCGAACTGGACCAGCTGCATTGCGGCGAGCCGGACCGCGACAAATTGATGGAGCTGTACGCCGAGCTGGAATTCAAAAGCTGGATCGAAGACCTGCAACGTGATGCCAAACGCGCCGGGCAGGAACTGGCCGTCGAAGAGCCAACCGTCGAGGCAAAAGAAGCCGCCTATGAAGTCATTCTCGAGCAGAGCCAGTTCGACGCGTGGCTGAAGAAACTCAACGCCGCGCCGCTGTTCGCCTTCGTGACCCAGAGCAACGGCACCGACGCCCAGCGCGCGCAACTGGTAGGTTTGTCTTTTGCCATTCAAACCCATGAAGCCGCCTACATTCCGCTGACCCACTCCTACATGGGGGTGCCGCAGCAACTGGACCGCGACACAGTACTCAAGGCGCTCAAGCCGCTGCTTGAAGACCCGGATAAAACCAAGGTCGGTCAACACGCCAAGTTCGCTATCAACCTGCTTGCCAACTGCGCGCTCGACGGCGATCAGACCCAAGGCATCGACCTGCAGGGCGTCAGGTTCGACACCATTCTGGAGTCCTACGTTCTGGACTCCACCGCCACCCGCCACGACCGCGACAGCCTGGTGGCCAAGTACCTGACGCACACGCCGATCAACTTCCAGGAGATCGCCGGCAAAGGTGCCAAGCAGCTGACCTTCGACCAGATCGCCATCGAGCAGGCTGGTAATTATGCTGCCGAAGAAGCCGACCTGACCCTGCGCCTGCATGAAGTATTCGAAGCGCGTCTGGCCGCAATTCCAACCTTGCAGCCGGTCTTGAACGACATCGAGATGCCGCTGGTGCCCGTCCTTGCAGGCATCGAACGCCAGGGCGCACTGGTCGATGCCAACCTGCTGGGCATCCAGAGCGTCGAACTGGGCGACAAGATGACCGCGCTGGAGCGCGAAGCCTTTGCCATTGCCGGTGAAGAGTTCAACCTGGGCTCGCCCAAGCAGCTCGGCGTGATTCTCTACGAAAAGCTCGGTATGCCGATCCTCAGCAAGACCGCCACCGGCCAGGCATCGACTGCCGAGGCCGTGCTGGCCGAACTCGCCGAGCAGGACTTCCCGCTGCCCAAGGTACTGATGCAATACCGCTCGATGAGCAAGCTCAAGAGCACTTACACCGACCGCCTGCCGGAGCAGATCAACCCGCGCACCGGACGCATTCACACCTCCTATCACCAGGCAGTGGCGGTGACCGGGCGCTTGTCATCCAGCGATCCGAACCTGCAGAACATCCCGATCCGTACTGCTGAAGGCCGACGCATCCGTCAGGCGTTCGTGGCCCCCAAGGGCTACAAGCTGCTGGCGGCAGACTATTCGCAGATCGAACTGCGCATCATGGCGCATCTGGCACAGGACGAAGGCTTGCTGCATGCCTTCCGCAACGACCTGGACGTTCACCGCGCGACGGCAGCGGAAGTCTTCGGCGTCGAGCTGGAAAACGTCACCACGGACATGCGCCGCAGCGCCAAAGCGATCAACTTCGGCCTGATCTACGGCATGAGCGCGTTTGGCCTGGCCAAACAGATTGGCGTGGACCGCAAGCAGTCACAGGCTTATGTCGACCGTTACTTCGCCCGCTACCCCGGCGTGCTGGATTACATGGAGCGCACACGTGCTCAGGCCGCCGAGCAGGGTTTTGTCGAGACCATTTTCGGCCGTCGCCTGTACTTGCCGGACATCAACGCCAAGAACCAGTCCCTGCGCAAAGGTGCCGAACGCATGGCGATCAACGCGCCGATGCAAGGCACTGCGGCGGACATCATCAAGAAAGCCATGGTGGCCGTGAATGGCTGGCTGGAAGAATCCGGTCTGGATGCGCGGGTCATTCTGCAGGTGCATGACGAACTGGTGCTGGAGGTGCGCGAAGACCTGGTCGATCAGATCAGTGAACAGATCCGCCCACACATGAGTGGCGCAGCAGAATTGGCAGTGCCGCTGCTGGTGGAAGTCGGGGTCGGCAACAACTGGGACGAGGCGCACTGACTCTGAAAGGGCGAACCTGTCAGCAGGTTCGTCAAAAATTGTAGGAAATGTGAACTTTTCTTCATTGCTGGAACTTAACCGTTTGGACAGGAGTCAGAGGTCTCGATTGGTTGAAAAATCGATCGTGCTCCTAGTTGTGTTAAGTGTTGGCAGTTATCCAGATCCCACCCTAAGGTCTGGACCTTAAGCCCCGGAACTTCCCCCTCCCCATGCGAAGTCCGGGGTCTTTTTTGCCTGCGATTTACTCCGCAGGTGCCTTGTCTTCCAGTTCCATCCAGTCGGCCAGCACGGTGTAAGCCTCTTCCAGCCCCATGCGCTTGGGAGCCGAGAACAACTGGATGCTCACTGCATCGCCCCAGCCTTTGCGAATTTCGGCCTGAACCTTGAGCAGCGTGTTCTTCGCAGCGCCATAGGTCAGCTTGTCGGCCTTGGTCAGCAGAATGTGCATCGGCATGTAGCTGGCGATGGCCCAGTCCAGCATCAACAGGTCGAAGTCGGTCATTGGATGACGGATATCCATCATCAGGATCAGACCCTTCAGGCTTTCGCGGCTGCCCAGATAGGCTTCCAGGTGGCGCTGCCAGTGCAGTTTGAGCGGGATAGGCACTTTGGCGTAGCCGTAGCCCGGCAAGTCGACCAGACGTCGATTTTCATCCAGCCCGAAGAAGTTCAGCAGTTGAGTGCGCCCCGGCGTCTTGGAGGTGCGCGCCAGGCTGGCATGGGTCAGCGTGTTCAGCGCGCTCGATTTGCCTGCATTGGAACGACCGGCAAAAGCGACTTCAAACCCTTCGTCGTCGGGGCATTGGTCGACCTTGGCGGCGCTGAGCATGAACGTGGCCTGTTGGCACAGACCGAGGATGGGGTTTTTGAGTTGCATGTGATTTCCGGTGAAGGCCCTGCCTGCAAAGCGAGCGGCAAGAGGTGTCGGTTTCGTTTGGATGCGTAGGCATATAATGACACACCTGCCCCCCGGCCCACACTGGCACTGTATCGGGCCGCTCTGGCTGGCGGCTGGAACATTCAGACATGACCTGCTTCACTCCTTATGCAAAAAGGCCGTCCGTGGTCGCCCATTTTTACAACCTCAGCGTTACACTAACGAACTCAGGCTTTCGCGTTCGGTCGAAACCACCGTCGCTTGAAGGCGATTCAATCTGCTCAGGAGTAAAGCATGCGTAATCTGATCATCAGCGCCGCTCTGGTTGCCGCCAGTCTGTTCGGTATGTCCGCCCAGGCTGCCACGCCCATCGAGGCGGGCAAGCAATACGTCGAGCTGGCGAGCGCTGTGCCTGTTGCCGAGCCAGGCAAGATCGAAGTCGTCGAGCTGTTCTGGTATGGCTGCCCGCACTGCTACGCGTTCGAGCCAACGATCAATCCGTGGATTGAAAAACTGCCGTCCGACGTCAAGTTCGTACGCATCCCTGCCATGTTCGGCGGCCCGTGGGATGCACACGGCCAGCTGTTCATCACCCTCGACACCATGGGCGTCGAGCACAAGGTTCACGCGGCCGTATTCGAAGCCATCCAGAAAGGCGGCAAGCGTCTGACCGACAAGAATGACATGGCTGACTTCGTCGCCACACAGGGCGTGAACAAGGAAGACTTCCTGAAAACGTTCGACTCTTTCGCAGTCAAGGGCAAGATCGCCCAGTACAAGGAACTGGCCAAGAAGTATGAGGTGACTGGCGTTCCGACCATGATCGTCAATGGCAAGTACCGCTTTGACCTGGGTTCTGCCGGAGGTCCGGAAAAGACTCTGGAAGTTGCCGATCAATTGATTGCCAAAGAGCGAGCGGCTGCTACAGCCGCCAAGTAAGCGCCCGCCATGCGCCGCTGGGGCAAGGGCAGCACCCGTATCGTTGGCCTGCATGATCCGCAGGTCAACGAACATCATCTGACGCAAAACGGCCTGCCGGAAGACGGCAGGCTGCGTTTGCTCAGTTTCAATATCCAGGTGGGTATCAGTACCCAACGCTACCACCACTACCTGACGCGCAGCTGGCAGCATCTGCTGCCACATGGCGGCAGGGCAGGCAACCTGCAGAAAATCGGCGATCTGATCAACGATTTCGATCTGGTGGCGTTGCAGGAAGTCGATGGCGGCAGCATGCGATCCGGCTTCGTCAATCAGGTCGAGCACCTTGCTCAACTGGGTGGCTTTCCGTACTGGTATCAACAGCTCAATCGCAATCTCGGTCGCCTCGCCCAGCACAGCAATGGTGTGCTGAGTCGCTTGCGCCCGACCAAGATCGAGGATCATCCGCTGCCGGGTCCGGCCGGGCGCGGGGCAATTCTTGTCCGCTTCGGCGAAGGCGAAGATGCGCTGGTGGTGGTCATGATGCACCTGGCTCTGGGCACTCGTACCAGAACCCGGCAACTGGCTTACATTCGCGACCTGATCGGCGGTTATCGCCATCAGGTTCTGATGGGCGACATGAATACCCACGCCAATGACCTGCTGGAGCACTCGCCGCTACGCGATCTGGGCCTTTTGGCACCGCAAATCGAAGCGACCTTTCCAAGCTGGCGACCACAACGCTGCCTTGACCACATTCTGCTCAGCCCGACCCTCACGCTTGAACGCGTACAGGTACTGGCGCAGCCCATTTCCGACCACCTGCCGGTTGCTGTCGAGATTCGCCTGCCAGACTCACTGCGTGGGGACTCACTGCCTGTGCCCTCCGGTGGAAGCCTTGCATGAGCGACGACGCGGAGCGTTGGAAAGAGAAGTACCTCAAGGGAATCGAGCAACAGGATAAGCTCGAAAAGCGCTGGGATGCGCGGCTCGACTTGCTGCGCCGCGGTCTGGTGCGCAGCAGCCTGGCAGCAGAAGGCTCTGACCGCGCCGTCGATGAATGCATGAAGGAAATGCGCGAAATTGTCCGCAAGGACGATATGGACGCCGGTCTGGCAGCCTTGATTCCGCGCCTCGAAAAAGCCGTACTGGACTCCGAGCATCGCCGTGAAGTACGGGTCGGGCAAATTGGCTCGGCACTGACCGCACTGGTTGCACAACTGCAAGCGCTACCGTTGCCACGAGAGGTACGCAAGCCACTCAAGCGCTTTGCCAAGGACCTTGAAGAACGTGCATCGCAGGCGCGCGAGCTGCCTTTGCTGCTCAGCGAGTTGAGTGGTTTGCAGGGCCAGGCCCTGACCCTGCTCGAAAAGCACGAAGAGGGCCCACGCCAAGGGCTTCTGCAGCGTTTGTTCGGTTCACGGGACGAACATGGCAATGAGCGCCCTCCCGAGGCTGCCCACCCCGAAAACGCCCCTTCTGCTCAGGAAACGCATGAGACGCACGTGCAACCTGAGGCCGCGAACGCTCAAGCGCCGATAGACGTTGCCGCAGCGGAAGTAGAAGCTGCCATTGCCCCCGACATCGTCAACCAGAAGACAAAGGACGCACACACACTGCCGCCAAAGGTTTCAGAAGCCGAAACCGCTATCGTTACGGCACCTGAAACACCTGTGCCATCGCCAGCCGCAGCAGCCCTTGCTCCAGCCCTGGCCGAAACAGTCACCGAACCTGCGGTTGTCCCTGTCGAGCCTATCGATTTCACTGACCTGCTGGGCCCCGTTCCGTCAGTGCCCTACCAGCAAAGGCCTGTGCCAATAATCCAGGCACTGGAACAGCCGCAAGAGGATGCCGAATCAGAAACCGAAATGGTAGAAGGCGAAGAGGGTTATTCGCTGCCCTCCTCGCCAGAACCCAGCTACAGCTCGGTGGCGGCACACATTGAGGAAACCCTGCTGGGCCTGCTCGATGACCTGACCTTGTCGGAGCACTTCCGCCCGCAGGTCGAGGACATGCAGTTACGCTTGAAACATGGGATCAACTGGTACGAACTGCTACCGATCCTCGACGATCTGGCAGTTCTGATGCTGGCAATCAACAACGGCGGCCAACAGGAATTCAGCACCTACCTCAAACAACTCAATGAGCGGCTCGAATCGTTTCAGAGCCATTTGCAGGCTGCCAGTGAAGATCATGCCGAGGATCAGTCCACAGCCCGCGACCTGAACGAGCAGTTGCGCGAACAGGTAGGCGGCCTGCAAATCAGCGTTCAGGACGCTTCCGACCTGACCAGTCTCAAGCAGGTGCTCGACAACCGCTTTGAAGGCTTGCTCAGCACCATGGACCACTACCAGCTCAAGCGTGACGCACGCGAGCGGGAAGTTGCCTCGCGGCTGCAAGGCCTTTCGGCCCGCGTTGCAAGCATGGAGCAGGAAGCGCTGGGTTTCAGGACTCACCTGGAAGAACAGCGCCAAAAGGCCTTGATCGACCCGCTCACCGGCCTGCCCAATCGCGCAGCCTGGGGCGAGCGCCTCGAACAGGAGATGAGCAAGTGGCAACACGAGAAAAACAGCCTGCTGGTGTGCATTCTGGACCTGGACCACTTCAAGCGAATCAATGACGGATATGGCCACCTGGCAGGCGATAAAGTGCTGAAGATCGTCGCCAACGTTTTCAGGAAACGCCTGCGCAGCGACGATTTCCTCGCCCGGTTTGGCGGTGAGGAATTTGTCATGCTGTTGCCTGCTACACCTCCCGGCACCGGTCTGACACTGCTCGACGAACTGCGCACGGCGGTGGAGTCATGTCCGTTTCACTTCAAGGGCGAACGCGTGACGATTACAGTGTCCATTGGAGTGACGGCTTTTCGAACGGCTGAACGCAGTGACACTGCGATCAAGCGCGCCGATCAGGCGCTGTACAAGGCCAAGGAAAATGGCCGAAACAGGGTCGAACAAGGCTGACTGAAACATTTTGACCTGAACGAGCACGTCAATGCCGAAGCTATTTGCACGCATGTTGTTATGATATTGCATTTCCCGCTGACGCTGCCGATCCCATGAAACTGTATTTCTCTGCCTTTCTGCTGCTCATCCTCACTGCCTGCGCCAGCGGCCCCAGGCTGGACACCAGCCATCCATCGGTGAACTTCGATGGCCGGGTTCAGTACGTGGTCATGCATTACACCTCGATCTCGATGGAAAAATCCCTCCAGCTTCTGACCCATGGAGAGGTCAGCAGCCACTATCTGATTGGCGATGACAGCAAGGCCACTATCTACAAGCTGGTCGATGAAAGCGCCCGCGCCTGGCATGCTGGCGAAAGCGAATGGGAAGGCCGTACCTGGCTTAATTCCAGCTCGATCGGCATCGAGATCGTCAACCCCGGCTTCAAGGACACACCGGCAGGCCGGTTGTGGTACGCCTACACTGAAGCACAGATCCAGTCGATCACAGTACTGCTCAAAGACATTGTCAAACGCAACAAAATCGATCCAAAACACATCATCGGCCACAGCGACATAGCGCCGACGCGCAAACAGGACCCTGGCCCGCTGTTCCCCTGGAAGCGCCTTGCTGCCGAAGGGCTCGGCATCTGGCCTGACGAACGTCTCGTTGCCCAGCATCAGGCATTGCTGGCAACCAACCTGCCAAGTATTAGCTGGTTCCAGCAACAACTGGCACGTCTGGGTTACAGCACCCCGCAGACCGGAGAGCTCGACACCGCCACGCGTCAGGTGCTGGCGGCATTCCAGATGCACTACCGCCCCGCGCGCTTCGACGGCGAACCCGATGCACAGAGCGCAGCCATCCTGCAGGTGCTTAACCGCGTCAATTAATCAGGGCACAACCTGATATTTGATGCTCTTATGAAGGGCATACAGGCAGCGCCTTCAAGGCCGTGCCGTCAAAGCGGCAACGCCATATAGAACTGCGTGCCCTGCCCGGGCCTTGAATAGACCCCCATGCGCCCGCCGTGCAGCTGAACGATCTCCTTGCACAGCGCCAGCCCGAGTCCGGCACCGCCTTTTTTGCGACCGACCTGCACGAAGGGTTCGAAGATTCGTCCCTGCTGCCCGTAGGCAATGCCCTCACCGTTGTCTTCAACGCTGATGATTGCCCGCTCGCCATGACGCCTGGCCTGCAGGCGAATCAGACCGTTCTGTGGCGTGTGCCGCAGCGCATTGTCCAGCAGGTTGTCCAGCACCCGCTCCAGCTGGGACTGATCGGCATGCAGGCGCGGCATGGGTTCCTGCATATCCAGCATCAGTACGATGTCCTGCTCAAGGGCCTTGTCCTCGAATCGCGCTCTGGCTTCTTCGAGCAAGGTTTCGATGGAGCACGGTGCCAGTTTGAGTTTCTGCAGACCGTTCTGGTAACGCGAGAAATTCAGCAGGTCATTGATGAGCTGCATAAGGCGCTGCATTTCTTCGGTGACCGTATTGAGCAGATCGGCCTCACGGGTTTCGGGGGCGAAATGCAGGCGCTCCTGGAGAAGACCGAATGCCATGTGCATACCCGTGACAGGCGTACGCAGCTCATGCGACGCGCGCAGGACGAACTCACTGCGCACCCTCTCGAAAGCACGCTGTTCGGTGACGTCATGCAGCACCATCACCGCGCCGAGGATATGGCCTTTGGTATGACTGACCGGCGTCATGCTGTAGGTCAGCAGGCGCGATTCACCGTCGATTTCGATGGCCAGGTCTTCCGGAGCACGCTCCAGCGTCCCGCCACGCAGTACCAGATGCAATTGCTCATCCAGCTCAGGTCGGCCCAACGCATCTCCAAGGCTCTGCCCGAGGCGACTCTCGTCCCAGCCGAGCTGACGCTGAGCCACAGGGTTCAAGTGCTCCAGATGCCCTTGGCGGTCAATCATCAGCAGACCATCGTCGATACTGTCGAGAACCGCTTGCAGACGCTGCTGGCCAGCCAGTAATTCATCAATATTGGTCGCCTGATGCTGACGCAGGGCTTCGGCCATGATGCCGAATCGCCGGGTCAACAGATTCATCTCGGCGGCCGACGAAATGGGCAGCGTGACTTCGTAGTCCCCTTCTCCGATGCGATCGGCAGCCTTGGCCAGCGCCTCGATCGGCGCACCGAAACGCCGGGCGATACCGTGCGCAGTCACAAAGCCGATACATAGCACCGCCAGCCCGACCAGCCCCAGCAAGCCCGCGATCCATAGTGCACGATCACGGGAGTTGATTTCGGCGCTGCTGATGTTCTCCAACGCCTTGCGATGTACAGCCAGCAAGCCGTTACGCAGGTTGTCGAAGCTGTCACTCAGCTGCGGTACGCCGCGTATGCCTCGCACATCGTTACCGTATTGCTTCCAGGTATCGATGAATTGCCGGTAATCGCCCTTGGTCTTTTCGAAACCATTGCGTACGTTTTGCTGGGTATCCTGTACCGAGCCCTCCTCCAGCAGCTCTTCAAACTGACTCTGGATTCTTTCCAGCTCAGCCTGATCGCGGTTGGCACCCGTCATCAACACCAGTTGATCACCCAGGTTCTGGCGCAGCTTCAAACCCAGATCCAGAATGGCAAAGTTATGCTGGATCAGTGATTCCTGAGTCCGGGCCATTTGCATGACGCTGACGAGCCCCAGCAGCAGTCCGAGCAAAGCAACGGTGATCAGTGCCGAGATACTCAGAAAGAGGCGGGTGCGCAGTTTCATGGCCAGCTTCATTTGAGGCCTTTCACAGGTTGTACTGTTTACGTTTGCGGTAAAGCGTCGACGCATCGATACCCAGCGTCTTGGCGGCCTGGTCAAGTGTTTCGCTGGTCGCCAGCACGGCTCCGATGTGTGCTTTCTCAAGCTCGTCCAGGCTCAAGGCGGCGCCGACACGCGGCGCATTGTTCGTCGGCTGCTCGGCCATACCCAAGTGGCTGATCTCCACACGCTCCTGCGGACAAATGATGCTGGCACGCTCGATGACGTTGCGCAGTTCACGAATGTTGCCAGGCCAGCGGTAGTTGAGCAGCGCTGCACGGGCCTCTTCACTGAACCCTCGAGCCGGGCGAGCGTACTCCTTGACGAAGCGCGCCAAAAACCGGTCCGCCAGGGTCAGGATGTCTTCGCTGCGCTCACGCAGGGCTGGCAGATGCAGAGTGATCACGTTCAGGCGGTACAGCAAATCCTCACGGAAGCGCCCGCTGCGCACCATGTCTTCCAGATTCAGGTTGGTGGCGGCCAGGATACGTACATCGGCACGTCGGGTAACCGGGTCACCCACACGCTCGTATTCCTTGTCCTGAATGAAGCGCAGCAGCTTGGGTTGCAGCGTCAGCGGGAAATCGCCGATCTCGTCGAGGAACAGTGTGCCGCCGTCCGCCTGATTCACACGGCCCAGAGTGCTCTCACTCGCACCCGTGAAGGCCCCGCGACTGTGGCCGAACAGTTCGCTTTCCATCAGTTCTGCGGTGAGCGATGGACAGTTGATCGTGACGCAGGACTTCTTTGCCCGCTTGCTCCAGCCGTGAATCGCCCGTGCCAGCTCGCCCTTACCGGTCCCCGATTCACCCAGAATCAGGATGTTGGCATCGGTCACGGCAACCTGGCGGGCAGTTTCCAGAATGGCCATCATCGAAGGACTGTGGGAATCCAGTCCGTCTTTGGGCTTGCGAACCTCGCCTTCCAGTGCCTCAAGGCGAGCAGACAGTTGGCGCACTTCAAGCTGTTTGGCGGTAGCAAGACGCAGCTGATCGGGGCTGCACGGCTTTACCAGATAGTCGGCTGCGCCCGCCTGAATGGCATCAACAGCCGTATCGACCGCAGAGTGTGCAGTCACGATGACCACACGCATCCACGGTGCCTGAATACGCATCTGCGCCAGTACATCCAGGCCGTTATCTTCACCCAGACGCAAATCGAGAAAGCACAGGTCGAAAACCTGGCGCTGCATGAGCGTGTCAGCCTGGGCTGCGCTGTTGGCAGTGGCGACACTGTAGCCTTCGTCTTCCAGACAGTACCGGAAAGTGCGGAGGATGGCGGACTCATCGTCCACAAGCAGAATACGGCCCTGATTCTCAGTGGCTGCTTCCATTTTTCCTACGCTCCTTAATGAATTGTCTCAGTTAGTCTCGGAATCATCGGGCAAGTTGCATGGTCAATTCTGATTGATTCTTCGGCATGCATGGTAGCTTTCTGAACGCCCAATGGCGAACAGCCTGATTAATCCGCGTTTATGTCGTTAAAGCCGTCCACTCGGAGACGAAATCCCATCTCAAAAGGAACGCTCATATGTTTTCACTGAAAAAGATCGCTCTGATCACCGCCGCCGCTGCGCTGCTTGGCAGCGGCCCGGTACTCGCCCAACCTGATTTGCCCACCCAACTCGCCGAGGCGCATCAGGAAGGTTCGATCTGGACAGCTTTCGCGCTGAACAAACATCTGAGCCCGTTCAAGATCGATGTAAACGTCGACCAGGGCACTGCGACTCTGAAGGGCAAGGTTGAAAACGAGGTTGATCGTGAGCTGGCCGAACGCATTGCGCTGGATACCAAAGGAATCGAAAAGGTCGACAACCAGCTGGAGGTAGACCCTGCCGTTGCCAGCGAGCCTGGTACGCGAACCAACATGGCCCAGCGCTTCGAAGATGCCACGCTGGTCGCGACGGTGAAATCCAAATTGCTGTGGAGCAGCGTGACTGAAGCGCTGACCATCGATGTTGATAGCAAAAATGGCGTGGTCACCCTCAAAGGTCGCGCGCAAAGCCCCGAGGCCAAAGAGCTGGCGGGCAGCCTGGCAAGCAATACTGACGGGGTGATCAGCGTCAACAACCTGATCAGCCTGAGCGCAGCCGACTCGATCGCAGCCAAGACCCAGCCCCAGACATTGACCCCGACCGAGGAAATGAGCGACGCCTGGATCACCAGCAAGGTGAAGGCGAGCCTGATTTACAGCCGGACGCTGGACGGACTCAACATCAAAGTGGATACCAAAGCCGGTGTGGTGAGCCTGAACGGCGTGGTTGCCAACTTTGCAGAGAAGGAACTGGCTGTGGAAATCGCGCGCAACATTCGTGGCGTCAAGGGAGTGAATGGCGACGCTCTGAAGGTCATGGCGCGTAGCGCAGGCTGATCGCCCAGGCGCACAACGCTGAACGCTTCGTGCAGAACGCACGATTACAAAGGTGTAATCGTGCAGCTTGCTGGTAGGACGCCTCTGCAAAACTCCGCAGGCCATTGATTTTAAAGGATTTAAATTACACCAACAAACTGGCATGCAGTCTGCAATAACCCATTCAACAAGGTCGATATACAACGACCCATCAGATTGAATGCCCACTCAGGCCAGGGGAGTTTGCAGATGAACAGCCAGCGTATTGCACAATTGCGTATCTCTCCCCTGCACATTCAGCAAGGTCTTTTTCTACTCCTTGCACTGCTTGTCACTCTGATCGCCATTCAGCAGTTCCAGCGTTGGAATCAAGCCAACGAAGCAACTCAAGCCAGACAGCAATTCATCCAGACCAGCAGCATTTCTTACCGCGGCGTAAGCGCCCCAGCGGTCAAGGATGCGTCCTCGAGCCTTCGCCCTGTCGATGGCCTGGTGTCTGTAGATGAAGTCGCACCGCAGCAAAAATGGGTTTTCTGACCCGACCTGAAAAATCGCAGCATTCACATTAAAACGGCACCAAAAAGGAGTATCACCATGTTGAGTTGGGCAATCACGTTTCTGATCATCGCCATTGTCGCTGCAGTACTGGGCTTCGGTGGTATCGCGGGCACGGCTACCGGTATCGCCAAGATCCTGTTCGTCGTCTTCCTGGTGATGTTCGTTGTGTCGTTCTTCTTCGGTCGTCGCGGTCGAGGCTGATAATGCACACGTCATTTCGCACAATGGCCGCCGCCCTGTTGATGGGCGGCAGCGCCATGGTCATGGCAGCCAATGATGGACAGTCTCGGGTCAACGAGCTTTTAAGCTCCGCTCCCGAGTACCGCACAACCTGGGCGAAGGTCGTCAAGAAGGAAGAGCGGTTGCCGGATTGGGTGATTAACCTGTCCGGAGCTTCCGAGCAGCAGATGACAGCGGCCACCGAAGACGGTGACAAGTATCTTGTCGGGCCGCTTTGCGAAACTGCCGATACGTGCAAAAGCAAACGCCTGATCGTGGCTTTCAGCCTCGACAAGGAAGATGCTTACGCCATGTTGGTTGAAGTACCTGCGGGCTTGCCTGCGGATAAATCACCAACTCGTCACGCGACTTACCGCTACCTGGGTAAGCCTGACGAGGGCATGCAAAAGCTCTTGAATGAAGAGCTGCGCAAAGACCCGAACTGGTATTGATTCAGAAGAAGGTATCGGCTTCAGAAGCCGATACCTCTCTTGTTTGTGCGGCCTGAGGAAGGTGCGCGCATGACCAAGGGGCCGGGATGCGTTGATCGAATGGATCGGCGTGACCTAGGGGTACAGGGAGTACCTCCGCCAAGGGCCGGGTCAGGCAAGCTGCCGTGCAAGTCCTCAAGAATGCGTCGACCTGTCGAACATCCTCCATGACCCGCACGGCGCTTTATGACCTTTACGATTCTTTCTAGATAGCGTCCCTCGGCAGCATCAGCCCTAAAGGCAAGCGCACTCGCGCCTCCAGGCCACCCCCCGAACGATTCCTCAACTCGACGTTGCCGCCGTGCATGGCAGCGATGCGCTTGACGATAGCCAGCCCCAGGCCGGTCCCCTTGCCACTGCGTGCGCGATCACCGCGAATGAACGGGTTGAAGATGGTATCAAGCTCGGATGGATCGATACCTGCGCCTCTGTCCAGTACGCTCAACACTACGTACGGCGCATTTCTGTCACCGGATACATAAGCGGCTACTTCGATACCGTTACCGGCATGATGCCTGGCGTTGCCGATAAGGTTGGTCAGTAGACGCTTCATCGATACGCGCCTTAGCGGGAAGGGCGGGATCGGTTCCAGACACAGACGGATGCTGTCTTCATCGTTATTGAAGGGTGCAACCACGTCGCGCACCAGATGCCCCAGATCGACTTCTTCAATCTCTTCGTCACGCCCATCGCGAATGAACGCCAGGAACTGGTCAAGAATGGCATCCATGTCCTCGATATCCCGCACCATGCCTTCGGAGAACTCATTGTCGTTCATCAGTTCCAGAGACAGGCGCAGACGCGTCAGTGGTGTACGCAAGTCATGGGAGACGCCAGCCAGCATCAGTTCGCGCTCCTGCCCTGCCTGCTCGACGTCTTCGGCCATCTGATTGAAGGCCCGATAGACTTCGGTCATCTCACTGGGTGTGTCACTGACCGGCAAGCGTATGCTGCGCCCCTGCCCCAACTGTCGAGCCGCAAAGACCAGACGCTTGAGCGGCTGATTCAATTGACGCACAAAAATCCACGCCGACGCTGTGGAGAGCAACCCGATGGCCAGGAACCAGCCCAGCACACTCCAGATTTTCTGGCCGCGTAACGGGTGCGGATAAAGCGGTACTTTCAGCCAGCCATCCCCAAGGCTCGGCGCCCTGACCCAGAGCGCGGGCGGTGCGTGCACACGCAGACGCACTTCCGTGTCGGCACCCAGCTCGGCCTGCATCTGCCGCTGGTAGATCTCACTGTATGGCCAGTGCTGCTCACCTTCCGGCACGCCACCGCCCACGACCCGAATCAGACCGGCCGCCTCGGCAATCGCCTCACGATCGTTTTCATCGGCAGCCCAATACGCGCGCAGCGTCAGCGCAACGCCGTGGCTGTACTGCCTGTCGACCAGCACGTCTTCGTTCATCAGCAGATAAACCAGCGTCAGGGCCTTGGAAAACAGCACGACGATGAGCACCAGCCAGAGCGTGCGAGAGAAAAAGCTTTGCGGAAACCAGAGCGGAGTCTTCATAACTGCAGCCATACACTTTGCAAGGCGAGCGAGGCTCGCAGGTTTGCCGAACGCGGGCCGGACCCGATGGACGAACGCAAAAAACCAGTACGCCGATAACCTTGAAAGAGATTATCGACGTAACTGGCGGGAATGACGGACTTCTGTGCTGACAACCGGCTTATCAGCGATTACCGGCACCATCCGGAACGAATACATAGCCTACGCCCCAGACGGTCTGGATATAGCGGGGCTTGGAAGGATCCGGCTCGATCAGGCGACGCAGACGGGAGATCTGTACGTCGATGGATCGCTCCAGCGCATCCCACTCCCGGCCGCGGGCCAGGTTCATCAGCTTGTCACGGGTCAGCGGCTCGCGAGCGTGCATGACCAGAGCCTTGAGTACCGCGAATTCACCCGTGGTCAGCATGTGCACCACGTCACCACGCTTGAGTTCGCGGGTTGCCAGGGACAGCTCGTAGTCGCCGAAACTGACCGACTCGTCTTCACTGCCGGGCGCGCCGGGTACAGGCGCAGCCTGACGACGCAGAACAGCCTTGACCCGCGCCATCAACTCGTCCGGGTTGAACGGCTTGGCCAGGTAATCGTCAGCACCCAGTTCGAGCCCCTTGATGCGGCTCAGCTCATCGCCCTTGGCGGTCAGCATGATGATCGGCACCTGATTGTTCGCGGCTCGCAGACGACGGCAGGCTGAAAGGCCGTCTTCTCCGGGCAGCATCAAGTCCAGCACCACAAGGTTGAACACCTCGCGGGCCAATAGTCGGTCCATTTGCTCCACGTTTGCCACGGCCCGGGCCCGGTAGCCCTTGCTGGTGAAAAAACGCTCCAGGAGACTGCTCAGCCCCGGATCGTCATCGACAATAAGGATTTTTTCGCCTTCAGCATTTTGTGCGGTGCTGCTCATCGGATGCTCCTCTGATCTCGGGGCGCATTATGGCGTAGCTGCGGTGATGCGCACCTTGTGCATTGTTAGCAGATTTTACTGAAGGCGGCACTTGTGCAGGCTTTTTCGCCGAAAAAAGACCACATTTGTCGGCCGATCCCCTAATCCGCCTTCGCCGGGTATAATGCGCCGCCCTCAAAGTCAGGCAACGCTGGCCTTGTGGCGGTTCGCCAGCGCTGAAAATAAATGCTGGCGGACGATATTCAGGCAAGGCAATTCGTACATAGCCCAGTTTTTTGCTCACAACTCCAGGTGGTTTTATGGACAGCATCAACAGCCGCATCGCCGAAGAACTCGGCGTACGCCCACAACAGGTCGCAGCGGCCGTAGCGCTACTGGATGAAGGCTCGACCGTGCCCTTCATTTCCCGCTACCGCAAGGAAGTGACCGGCAGTCTTGATGACACGCAATTGCGCCATCTGGAAGAACGCCTGCGCTATCTGCGTGAGCTGGATGACCGGCGTGTCAGCATTCTTGCCAGCATTGAAGAGCAAGGCAAGCTGACCCCGGAGCTGGCTCGCGACATCAAGCTGGCCGACACCAAGACCCGCCTTGAAGATTTGTACCTGCCTTATAAGCAGAAACGTCGCACCAAGGGCCAGATCGCCCTTGAAGCCGGCCTGGGCGAGCTGGCCGACGGCCTGTTCAACGACCCGAGCCTGACCCCGGACGCCGAAGCAGCCCGTTTTGTCGACGCCGAGAAAGGCGTGGCCGATGTCAAGGCTGCGCTGGAAGGCGCCAAGTACATCCTGATGGAGCGCTTCGCCGAAGACGCATCGTTGCTCGACAAGCTGCGCAGCTTCCTCAAACAGGAAGCAGTAATCAGCGCACGCGTGGTGCCGGGCAAGGAAGAGGAAGGTGCCAAGTTCCGCGATTACTTCGAACATGACGAGCCGCTCAAGAGCATGCCTTCGCACCGTGCTCTGGCGATTTTCCGCGGCCGCAACGAAGGTTTTCTCAGCTCCGCACTGAAAGTCGGTGAAGAACTGCCGGGTGCCATGCACCCTTGCGAACTGATGATCGGTGAACGCTTCGGCATCCAGAACCAGAACCGCCCTGCAGACAAATGGCTGGCAGAGGTGGTGCGCTGGACCTGGAAGGTCAAGTTGTACAGCCACCTGGAAACCGACCTGCTGGGCGAGCTGCGCGACGGCGCGGAGACCGAAGCCATCAACGTTTTCGCCCATAACCTGCACGACCTGCTGCTCGCCGCCCCGGCTGGCCAGCGCGCCACACTGGGTCTGGACCCGGGCCTGCGCACCGGCTGCAAGGTCGCTGTGGTGGACGCAACCGGCAAGCTGCTCGACTACGCGACCGTTTACCCGCATGTGCCGAAGAACCAGTGGGATCAGACCATTGCCGTGCTGGCTGCCCTGTGCGCCAAGCACTCGGTCGATCTGATCGCTATCGGCAACGGCACCGCCAGCCGCGAAACCGACAAGCTCGCCGCTGACCTGATCAAAAAATACCCAGGTCTGAAAATGACCAAGGTCATGGTTTCCGAAGCAGGCGCATCGGTTTATTCCGCGTCGGAACTGGCCGCCAAGGAATTCCCGGACCTCGACGTATCGATCCGTGGCGCGGTCTCCATCGCCCGTCGCTTGCAGGACCCGCTCGCCGAGCTGGTAAAAATCGATCCGAAGTCCATCGGTGTCGGTCAGTATCAGCATGACGTCTCGCAGCTCAAACTGGCGCGCGGCCTGGACGCGGTGGTTGAAGACTGCGTGAACGCTGTTGGCGTGGACGTGAACACCGCTTCGGTGGCGTTGCTGGCGCGGATTTCCGGCCTTAACACCACACTGGCGCAGAACATCGTTGCGCATCGCGATGAAAACGGCGCGTTCAAGACGCGTGCAGCGCTGAAGAAAGTCAGCCGTCTGGGCGAAAAGACCTTTGAACAGGCCGCAGGCTTCCTGCGCGTGATGACCGGTGACAACCCCTTGGACTCTTCTGCCGTTCACCCGGAAGCCTATCCACTGGTGCAGCGTATTGCGGCAGAAACCGACCGCGATATTCGCTCGTTGATTGGCGATGCGAGCTTTCTCAAACGCCTGGACCCGAAGAAATTCACCGACGAGACCTTTGGTCTGCCGACCGTGACCGACATTCTGCAGGAACTCGAAAAACCGGGTCGCGACCCGCGTCCGGAGTTCAAGACGGCAGAGTTTCAGGACGGTGTCGAAGAACTCAAGGACCTGCAACCGGGCATGATTCTCGAAGGCGTGGTCACCAACGTCACCAATTTCGGTGCGTTCGTCGATATCGGCGTGCATCAGGACGGTCTGGTACACATCTCGGCATTGTCCGAGAAGTTCATCAAGGACCCGCGTGAGGCGGTCAAGGCCGGTGATGTGGTGAAAGTGAAGGTCATGGAAGTCGACATTCCGCGCAAACGCGTCGGCCTGTCGATGCGCATGAGCGACACGCCCGGCGAGAAGGTCGACGGTGCACGCGGTGCACGCCCAGGCTCCTCGCCTCGCCAGCAGAACAGCGCTCCACGCAAGGAAACCACGGCACCCGCGCCCATCAACAACGCAATGGCTTCGCTGTTTGCCAATGCCAAGCAGTTGAAGAAGCGCTGATGGATATTCCTGAAGATCTGACCCAAAGTGCCTACTTCAAGATGCTCGGCTGCGAACTGCGGCGTCTGGACGAGGGCGTGGCGGAGGTTGCGTTGCCGCTGGAGGCGCATCTGCGCAATCGCGGCAACGTGATGCACGGCGGGGCAATCTTCAGTCTGGTCGATATCGCCATGGGGCTGGCCTGCTCCAGCTCCCACGGTTTCGACCAGCGCAGTGTCACCATCGAGTGCAAGATCAACTACGTGCGTGGCGTCTCCGAGGGAGAAGTCCTGTGCATCGCCAAGGTGCTGCACGCGGGTCGCCGCACGCTGGTGGTCGAGGCTGAAGTCGTTCAGGGCGACAAACTCGTCGCCAAAGCCCAGGGCACATTCGCACTCATCTAGACTGCGATAAAGGCTGATGAAAGCAATCACTGTGAACAGAACCTAGCCGTATCGACATCATTTAGGTTAATTTCGGCACCATTAGCGTGGTGCCGAGTCCATTTGGGTGGTACGACATAGAGCAGTGATTGTGAACAGGCGCTACAGACCAACCAGGCGACTACGCCAGTTCCTTTCTTCACCCTTGTAGACCGTCAAGTCCACCCCCATATCGGGGCGACCGATGCGTGAAGGATTACACCTTGAGCGAACTTTTAAACCGTCGTCTTGCATTGCTCGGCGAGCGCAACAACCTCTCTCTGCTGGAGCAGTGCCTGCACGGTATCGAGCGCGAGTGCCTGCGCGTTACCGCAACCGCAGAACTGGCACAGACGCCTCACCCGCAAGCTCTGGGTGCTGCACTGACCAACGGTCAGGTCACGACCGACTATTCCGAATCGCTGCTGGAGTTCATCACGCCTGCGCTGAAGAACCCGGCCGAGACCATCGATAGCCTGGACAAGATCCATCGCTTCGCCTACAGCAAGCTGGGCGACGAGTTGCTCTGGAGCCCGTCGATGCCATGCCCGCTGCCCGATGAAGAGCACATACCGATTGCCTATTACGGCACGTCGAACATCGGCAAGCTCAAATACGTGTACCGCAAAGGCCTGGCGCTGCGCTATGGCAAGACCATGCAGTGCATCGCTGGCATTCATTACAATTTCTCGTTGCCGGAGGACGCCTGGGCGCTGCTCAAGCAGACCGAAGACTTCGCTGGCGACGCGCGCGACTACCAATCGCATTCCTACATCGCGCTGATCCGCAACTTCCGCCGCTACAGCTGGCTGCTGATGTACCTGTTCGGTGCTTCACCAGCGCTGGATGCGGGCTTCCTGCGCGGCCGCAAACATCAGTTGGAACAACATTTCGACGCCGACACACTGTATCTGCCGTACGCCACCAGCCTGCGTATGAGCGATCTGGGCTATCAAAGCGACGCCCAGGCCGACCTGACCCCTTGCTATAACGACTTGGTCAGCTACACCGACAGCCTGCGCAAGGCCGTGGCCACGCCTTATAAGCCTTACGTCGATGTCGGCACTCATGACCAGAACGGCGAGTGGGTTCAGTTGAACACCAACGTGTTGCAGATCGAGAACGAGTACTACTCCAACATTCGCCCCAAGCGTGTGACCTATAGCGGCGAGCGCCCTATTCAGGCGCTTGTGGCCCGTGGTGTGCAGTACGTTGAAGTGCGCTGCCTGGACATCAACCCGTTCCTGCCTACCGGTATCAGCCTGGAGCAATCACGCTTCATCGATGCGTTCGTGCTGTACTGCGCGCTTGAGGAAAGCCAGCAACTGGCAAGCCATGAGTGTTCCAATGCAAGCTCGAACTTCCTGGCAGTGGTCAAGGAAGGTCGCCGTCCGGGCCTGAGCCTGCAGCGCAACAACAGCCCTGTTGATCTCAAGACCTGGGCAACCGAGCTGCTGGAAAAAATCACACCGATTGCCCGACTGCTGGATCAGGCCCAGGGCATCGATGAGCATATCAAGTCGATTGCCGTGCAACAGGCAAAGATCGACGATACCGCGCTCACACCGTCTGCTCAGGTGCTGGCCAGCATGGAAGCGCATAACGAGGGCTTTACCGCGTTCTCCCTGCGCCAGAGTCAGGTCCACGCCGAATACTTCCGCACTCACCCGCTGAGCGCTCAGGAACAGGCAGACTTCGAAGCCCAGGCCAAAACCTCGATCGAAGAACAGGCCGAGCTGGAAGCGACCGAGGAAGTGGTGGATTTCGACACATTCGTGGGGTCTTATCAGGCGAGCATTCTGTCGATCAGCAATTGATACGCGCAATTACTGTGGGAGTGAGCAAGCTCACTCCCACAAAATACTTATCGTGCGACGCTCCGCGTCGCATGCCGTTCTGGATGCTCTACGTCCACCCTCAGGCTTAAATCGCCTTTTCGAAGATCTTCGAATTACGCTGGTAGTTGTACAGCGACGCGCGGGCGCTTGGCAGGCGGTCGACGCTGCTGGGCTCGAAGCCACGCTCACGGAACCAGTGCGCGGTACGGGTGGTAAGGACGAACAGGGTCTTGATACCCAGCGCTCTGGCGCGGTTTTCAATGCGCTCCAGCAACTCGTCCCCGCGCCCACCGTGGCGATATTCCGGATTGACGGCCAGACATGCCAATTCGCCTGACTCCGAGTCCGCAATCGGGTACAGCGCCGCGCAGGCAATGATCAGCCCTTCCCGCTCGACCACGCTGAACTGTGTGATCTCGCGCTCCAGCACTTCGCGGGAACGACGTACCAGAATGCCCTGCTCTTCCAGCGGCGTGATCAGGTCCATCAAGCCGCCGACATCCTCAATGGCCGCTTCGCGCACCAGCTCGAACTGCTCCTGCGCAACCAGCGTACCGCCACCGTCGCGGGTGAACAGCTCGGTCAGCAGTGCGCCATTCTCGGCATAGCTGACGATATGGCTGCGCGCCACACCACCGCGGCAGGCCTCGGCCGCTGCATCGAGCAATTCAGCCTGATAGTTGGCACCCAGACGCTGCAAGTGCGCAGGTACCTGTTGCGGACGCAGCTCGCGCACCAGTCGGCCCTGCTCGTCCAGCAACCCGGTTTCGGCACCGAACAGCAGCAGTTTGTCGGCAGCCAGATCAATGGCCGCACGCGTGGCAACGTCTTCACAGGCCAAATTGAAAATCTCGCCGGTCGGTGAATAACCCAGCGGCGACAGCAGCACGATATGACGCTCATCCAGCAGGCGATTGATGCCCTTGCGGTCAACCCGACGCACTTCGCCGGTGTGCTGATAATCGACACCTTCCAGCACGCCGATAGGCCGTGCAGTCACCACATTGCCACTGGTCACCCGCAGCCGCGAGCCCTGCATCGGTGAAGCAGCCATGTCCATCGACAGGCGCGCCTCGATCGAGATGCGCAGCTGACCCACAGCATCGATCACGCACTCCAGCGTCTCGGTATCGGTGATGCGCATGTCGCGATGGTAACGCGGCGTAATGCCGCGCTGGGCCAGGCGGCTTTCGATCTGTGGACGCGAGCCGTGCACCAGCACCAGACGCACGCCCAGGCTGTGCAGCAGCACCAGGTCATGGACGATATTGCCGAAGTTAGGGTGCGCAACGCCGTCGCCGGGCAGCATGACGACGAAGGTGCAATCACGGTGAGCATTGATGTACGGAGACGCGTGGCGAAGCCAGTTGACGTATTCGGGCATGACAACAAGAGCCTGTAGAGAAAATGGACGAAGAGAAAAAGCACGCACAACGGTGTGGTGGTTATCGTCGGAACAGGCTTGGCAACACGCGCAATCTCCTTTTATTCAACGTTGATAGTACCGGGCTCACTGGGGAGTCAGGCAGTAATGTTCGATCAATTGACGTAACAGACGCACTGTAGGGTCCAGACGTGACATTTCGAGGTATTCCCCCGGCTGATGCGCACAGGCGATATCGCCCGGGCCGAGCACCAGCGTTTCACAGCCAAGGCGCTGAAGATAAGGCGCTTCGGTGCCGAATGCTACTGCTGCAGCCGTATGACCGGTCAGTCGTTCAGCAACGCGCACAAGTTCAACGTCAGCAGCCTGTTCGAAGGGCGCACACTCGGGGAACAGCGGAGCATAGTCGATCTTTACCTGGTGCAGCTCGGCCAGCGGCTCAAGCTTGTGGCGAATGGCTGCCCGCAGCACCTCAGGGTCCATGCCCGGCAATGGGCGCAGGTCAAATTCCAGCGAGCACTGGCCACAAATCCGGTTCGGGTTATCGCCACCATGAATGCAGCCCAGGTTCAGGGTCGGTTGCGGCACAGTGAACTGCGGGTTGCGGTATTGCGCTTGCCATTGCGTACGCAGGCCTTTGAGTTCGCTGATCGCGTCGTGCATGGCCTCCAGCGCGCTGTGGCCAAGGCTGGGGTCTGAAGAATGGCCGCTGCGCCCAAGGATGTGGATGCGTTCCATCATTACGCCTTTGTGCAGGCGAATCGGCTTGAGCCCGGTCGGCTCTCCGATAACTGCTGCGCGGCCCAGCGGACGTCCGGCCTCTGCCAGTGCGCGAGCCCCGGCCATCGAGCTTTCTTCATCGCAGGTGGCGAGGATCAGCAGCGGCTGTTTGAACGGTTGATCAATAAGCCCACGCACCGCCTCGATGATCAGCGCAAAGAAGCCCTTCATGTCGCAGCTGCCCAGCCCGACCCAGCGGCCATCGACTTCGGTGAGCTTCAACGGGTCGGTTTTCCACAGCGCCTCGTCGAAAGGTACGGTGTCGCTGTGGCCCGCCAGCACCAGGCCGCCCGGACCTGTGCCATAAGTTGCCAACAGATTGAACTTGCCGGGGGAAACCTGCTGGATGTCGCAGGCAAAACCCAGATCCCCGAGCCATCCGGCGAGCAGATCGATGACAGGCCGGTTGGTCTGGTCCAGAGAAGGCTGCGTGCAGCTCACCGATGGCGCAGCGATCAAGGCGGCGAACTGGTCTTTCATGGACGGCAACGGCATGGGCGCTTCCTGTAATCAAGACGAAACACGGCCCATCATAGGGCCATAGCAACCCAGGAATAAACCGTTTCGGGCCATGTCCTGTACACTGACGGCCTTAGCAGCCGTTCAGTCATGGGCTGCGCTCCCGTTTATCAGTATCAGCGTTTGGATTCCCCCGGCCATGCAAAAAGAAACAGAAATCAAACTCCGCGTCAGCCGCGAGACCCTCGCTGCACTGCGCGAACACCCGTTGCTCAAGAAGCGCAACAAGAGTGGCTGGGAGCGCCTTGAACTGTCGAACCAGTATTTCGATACCCCAGAGGGCGAGCTGGCACAGGCCAAAGTCGCCCTGCGCATCCGTCGCGATGGCGATCAGATCATCCAGACCATGAAGACGCGCGGGCAAAGTGTTGCCGGCCTGTCCGAGCGCAATGAATACAACTGGGACCTGAGCAAAGCCAAGCTCGACCTGAAAAAGCTCGAAGGCGATTGCTGGCCCGAGCAACTGGCCGGGCTGGACAAGAAAACCATCAAGCCGTTGTTCACCACCGATTTCATCCGTGAAAAGGCCGAAATTGCCTGGGGTCGTGGCAAGGCCAAAGTGGTGATCGAAGCCGCGCTGGACCTGGGCCAGGTGGTTGCAGGCAAGCAAAAGGAAGAAATCTGCGAGCTGGAGCTTGAACTGCGCGAAGGCGAACCTGCCGCGCTGCTGGAACTGGCCGCCGAGCTGGCTGCAACGCTGCCGTTGATGCCGTTGATGCCGTGCGATATCAGCAAGGCAGAGCGCGGTTATCGTCTGCTTGATGCCGGCAGCTACTCGCTGAGCCTGCCAGCACCCGCACTGAATGCAGAAACTCCGCTCGACGAAGCCTACTCCGCGCTGGCCTGGCACCTGCTGGGCAGCAGCCAGCGTCTGGCCGAGCAATACCGTTTCAACGGCCACTGGCGTCTGCTGCAGGACTGGGTCGAGATGCTCGCCGAGTTGCGTGCCCTGACCAGCAGCCTTGGCCAGGCCGCCCCACGGGCCTCGACCGCGCAACTGCGTACCTCGCTGGACGCCTTGCTGGAAGACTGGCGCCCGCTGGTTCAGGCCGGGCAGGAAGATGCCGATGTACGCGGTGCCGCCCACGAGCAGTTTCTGGAAGAGTTGCAGGACACCCGCTGGGGCGAGTTCTCGCTGAACACTTCGCGTTGGTTGCTGGCGCGCAGCTGGACCACAGAGCGCAATACCCGTGGCAATCGTCAGGGCGCTGCGCTGTTGAGCAGCTGGCTGCCACGCCTGCTGGGTGAAGAAGCGACGTCGCTGCAACTGAGCCGCTATCAGCAGCAGCCAGAAGACCTGGCCGAACAACTACCGCGCATCGAGCGCATTCAGGCCTGGCTGCACTGGGCACGCGGCGCGCTTGAGCTGCCGGAGCTGGACCGCCTGTACGGCGAACTACGCAAGCTGGAAGAACTGGCCAATATGGACATCAGCGATGAAGTCCTTGATGCACGCGTGCAACAGGCAATCACCGTATTCCAGAGCCGCGCGTGGAAAACCCTGTTGCGTTTGTAACGGCTGGATTTCGTGGCGTTGATTATCGTCCCCACGCTCCGCGTCCGATCTTGAACATGTGGTGCGGCGCAAATTTGTGACGCAGAGCGTCACGAACTGCATGCCAACGCGGAGCATTGGCACGATAGTCATCTTGATGCGTAGGTTAACTATCGTTCCCACGCTCTGGTATGACCCCCGAAGGTTGGACGCAACCTTTGGAGGCGTCATGGGTAAATATACAGTGCAGGCAAAACTCGCAGCCGTGAAAGAATATTGTGCCGGCAAGGCAGGGTTGAGGGATGTTGCGCATCGCCACGATGTGGACTTTTCCTGTCTTCGTCAGTGGGTCGCGGCTTATCAGATCCACGGCCCAGCGGCTCTTAAAGAGAAAAAGCGGCAGCGTTACAGTGACGAGTTCAAGCTAGCTGTTTTGAAGCGCATGCATGATGAGCGATTATCACTGCGCCAGACAGCGGCCTTGTTCGATATCCGTCAGTTCGGCATCATCAATCTATGGCAGCGCCTTTTTGACGAAGGTGCGCTTAACGCCTCCTCAAAGCCCCCTGAGAAAGCTGGACGCCCAAGAAAGATGACGACGACCCTTCCCCCTGTGAATTCCGCTCCAGTCGACGATGAATCGCGTTCGCGTGACGAGTTGCTTGCCGAGGTGAAGCAACTGCGGATGGAGGTCGATTATCTAAAAAAGCTCGATGCCTTGGTTCAGAAGAAGCAACGAATAGCGCAGCAGAAAAAGCGCAAATCGTAATAGAACTGAGGCCTTTGCATTCTCTGGACGGCCTGCTGAAGTTTGCCGGTCTGGCACGCAGCACTTTTTACTATCAACAAAAGGTACTGCTGGCAGACGACAAATACGCAGGGCTGAAGGACCTGATTCAGGCAACGTTCTACGAGCATAAGGGCCGGTATGGCTATCGTCGCATCACGGCAGTCTTGCGCAGGGCGGGCCATCTTGTGAACCACAAGACGGTGCAGAAACTAATGGGGCAGCTAGGCCTGAAGAGCCTGATACGCGTGAAGAAATACCGTTTCTACAAAGGCGAAACAGGTAAGGCCGCGCCTAACCTGCTAAAGCGTGATTTCAAAGCGCAATACCTTAACCAGAAATGGGCCACCGACGTGACCGAATTCAAAGTAGGAGGCCAGAAACTCTATCTGTCGCCGATCATGGATTTGTACAACGGCGAAATCATTTCCTATGCGATTGCCAGGCGCCCGCTGTACTCCATGGTCGACGAAATGCTTGACGGAGCATTCACGCGGCTTGGACCGGATGAAAAGCCGATTTTGCATTCTGACCAGGGCTGGCAATATCGGATGCCTATTTACCAGCGACTGCTCCATGAGAATTCGATCACAGCCAGCATGTCGCGCAAGGGTAACTGCTATGACAACGCGGCTATAGAGAGCTTTTTTAGCACGCTGAAATCCGAATTTTTCTACCTGAACAAATTTAACGATCTGGATGAGCTTCAAGCGGGTATCGAAGAGTACATTGAGTATTACAATCACTCACGCATAAAACTGAAGCTTAACGGCCTGAGTCCTGTGGAATTCAGGATGCAGGCCGCCAAGGCAGCGTAAGTGGATAATTGTCCAACCTTCGGGGGGCATACCACTCCGCGTGGGGACGCCGTTCTGGACGCTCTGCGTCCGATCTTGAGCATGCGGGATGGTCAAAAGCGCACGTTCAGCCACCCTGGCGCAGCAGCGGCAGGCTGGTGGTGGATTTGATCTCGGACAGCGCCACTGTCGAGTTCACTTCCTGGATGCCGGGCACCAGCGACAGCTTTTCGAAGAAGAACCGCTCGTATGCCTCGATATCCGGCGTCACGATGCGCAGCAGAAAATCCACCGACCCCATCAGTACATAGCACTCCAACACCTCCGGGAAGCCACGAATCGAGTCGGTGAACTCGGTGAAGTTGGAGCGCCCGTGGGCGTTGAGTTTTACCTCGGCGAAAATCTGTGTGTTCAGGCCGATTTTCTTGCGATCCAGCAACGCAACCTGACGACGAATGACCCCTTCATCCTTGAGCCGCTGAATGCGCCGCCAACAAGGCGATTGCGAGAGGCCGACCTGCTCGGCAATCTGCGCGCTGGAGAGCGACGCGTCCTCTTGTAGCAGCGCCAGAATCTTGCGGTCGTAAACGTCCAGCTCGGTTTGCATAATTAATTTTCCGCATTGGCTTTTTACGCATTAACAAGTCCAATCAAGCCTAATCCAGACGATGATGGACCAGAAATTTCTTTTTTGGCATGTAAAGATTTTCCCACTGTTCTGGAGTATCCACATGCCTGACCTTGAAGCCGTTACCGCCCCCTTGCAGCGTCCCGACAACTGGTCATCCAGCAATGCGGCATGCTGTGCGCGCTACCAAATTGTTGCTGCAGCCGAGCCTGCATTGCTTTGTCAGGTGCTGAACCTGTTTGCAATGCAGTACCTGATTCCCGACCAGCTCAGTGTGGCGCGACAAGAGAAGACGCTGCTCATCGGCCTGCAAGTTGCCAGCCTGAGCTGGCACAGAGCGCAGGTGATCGGCGAAAAAATGCGTAACCTGATCGATGTATGCTCCGTGGAAGTCGAACAGATCGACGCGCAGAACAGCCCACAAACGCACGTGGCCCTGGCGACCGGCTGACTCAATTTAGCCGCTTCGGCAATTCCCGGTCGCATAGAACGAGTAACGCTGTCACGCTTGGCGTCTACTCTTGTTCATCGTCCAATGACGAAGTGCCTCAAGGAGCCCACATGGCAGCCCTGGCCCCCTCTTCACAGGATCGCTGGCTCGATCTGAATGATGTGTTGCGTGATCTGGTTGCCGAAGGCTATCTCGGCCAGGACGACGCGGAAACGGCACTCACCCAACGTCGCAGCGCGGTGAACATCCAGCTGCATCCCCTCGAGTTTCTCGCTTCGCTGCAGTTTGACGACCTCAAGCGGCCGGGCAAGAAGCTGGACGTGGAAACCCTGACCGCCTGGCTGGCCAAAACCTGTGGCCAGCCTTACATGCGTATCGATCCGCTGAAGATCAACGTCGCGGCGGTCACGCCACTGATGTCCTACGCCTTTGCCCAGCGCCACAAGATTCTGGCCGTGGCGGTTGACCGCGAGTCGGTGACCATCGCCAGCGCCCAACCCTACGTGCGCTCCTGGGAAGGCGATCTTACGCATGTGCTCAAGCTGCAGATCAAGCGTGTGGTCGCCAACCCTACAGACATTCAACGCATGGCGATGGAGTTTTTCAGGCTGGCCAAGTCGGTCAGCGGTGCCAGCGCCTCTGAGCAAAAAATGAGCAACATGGGCAATTTCGAACAGTTGCTCAAGCTAGGCGCCAGTGATCAGGAGCCGGACGCCAACGACGCGCACATCGTCAATATCGTCGACTGGCTGTTCCAGTACGCATTTCAGCAGCGCGCCAGCGATATTCATATCGAGCCGCGCCGCGAACAGGGCACCGTGCGGTTTCGCATCGACGGCGTGCTGCATAACGTTTACCAGTTTCCGGCGCAGGTGATCATGGCGATTGTCAGCCGCCTGAAAAGCCTTGGCCGGATGAACGTCGCCGAAAAACGCAAACCACAGGACGGGCGGGTCAAGACCACCACACCCGAGAATCGCGAAGTGGAGTTGCGCCTGTCGACCCTGCCGACCGCGTTCGGCGAAAAAATGGTCATGCGGATCTTCGACCCCGAGGTGTTGCTCAAGGACTTCGACCAACTGGGCTTCTCCAGTGACGACCTGCGGCGCTGGCAGGAAATGACCCGTCAGCCCAACGGCATCATTCTGGTCACCGGCCCGACCGGTTCGGGCAAGACCACCACGCTGTACACCACCCTCAAGAAACTGGCGACCTCCGAGGTCAACCTGTGCACCATCGAAGACCCCATCGAGATGGTCGAGCCGGCCTTCAACCAGATGCAGGTGCAGCACAACATCGAACTGAGCTTTGCCGCCGGCGTGCGCGCGCTGATGCGACAGGACCCGGATATCATCATGATCGGCGAGATTCGCGACCTGGAGACCGCTGAAATGGCCATTCAGGCGGCACTCACCGGGCATTTGGTGCTGTCGACGCTGCACACCAACGACGCACCCAGCGCCATCAGCCGTATGCTCGAGCTGGGTGTGCCGCATTACCTGCTCAAGGCGACCATCCTTGGCGTCATGGCCCAGCGTCTGGTGCGGACCCTGTGTCCGCACTGCAAGGCACCGATCAATCTGAACGAAACCGACTGGCAAACCCTGACCCGCCCATGGCAGGCCCCCGTACCGCCCGGCGCACATCAGGCGGTCGGTTGTGTGGAATGTCGCGATACCGGCTATCGGGGACGGGCCGGGGTTTACGAGATCATGGTCATGTCCGACAACATCAAGGCATTGATTTCTGCGGACCTGGACCTGACCGCCATGCGTCGCCAGGCCTTCAAGGAAGGGACGCGCAGTTTGCGTCTGTCCGGTGCCCAGAAAATCTCGGCAGGGCTGACTACACTTGAGGAAGTGCTGCGAGTGACACCGCAGAGCGAGCAACGCTGATCAGGGTTGAAAGCGTTGTTCCAGACGGCTGTGCATCGTGGTGAGCCAGCTAAAGTGAACTACGCGGTACACCTTGATTGAACTAGTTCGTAGCTTTGGCTATCCAACCCCTCAGAACCACCACAGCTGGAGTAATTCATCATGCGTCTCAAGTTCGCTGTCGCCACCGTAGCCTTGCTTTCCATCCCAATGGGTTCAGCGATGGCTGACACCTTCTGGCGTAATGTGCTGTCTTCCGGTGCAACCACCGGCTCGACTTACCTGACCTTCAAGGATCACAAGCTGATCGTTGCCGCCCAGGACGACGCAGGCAGCTTCGTCGCCAGCGACGGCGGCATCCGCGGTCCGTTCCTGGAAGCTGCCATCGAACAGGTACGCAAAGACAATCCAGGCCTGAAAGCCACAGATATGGAACTGGCCAACGCGATCCTGGATAAGAATCTGGTCGCTGAAAACCAGTAAGCCCTGCTGGCAAATACTGCGCATAAAAAATGCCGCTCGATGAGCGGCATTTTTTTGTCCGGCGATTGGTTATTCGCCGATCGCGCTTTTGTAACCTGCAGCATCCAGCAATTTGGCCAGATCGCGGCTTCAGCGGCAGTTGGCTTGAGCTTGAAGATCCAGGCGTCGTACGGATCACTGTTGAGCGACTCGGGCGAATCGCCCAGCGCTGCGTTGACTTCGATCACCTCGCCAGCAACCGGCGAGTAGATATCCGAAGCAGCCTTGACCGACTCCACAACACCAGCGGTGTCAGCGGCAGCAAACACTTTGCCGATTTCCGGCAGCTCGACGAAGACCACATCGCCCAGCGCTTCCTGTGCGTGGTCCGAGATGCCGACGGTCACGGTGCCATCTGCTTCAACACGTGCCCATTCATGACTTTCGGCGAAACGCAGCTCGGCGGGAATATTGCTCATTTAGTCATCCTCAACATCGGGTCAGCGGAAAACCCGCCATAGGTTAAATCAGGGCCTTGCCGTGGCGCACAAACGCTGGCTGCACCACCCTCACCGGATACCACTTGCCGCGGATTTCCACCTCGGCCCGGTCAGCGGTTGCCATCGGAACGCGCGCCAGAGCAATGGATTTGCTCAGCGTAGGAGAGAAACTACCACTGGTGATCTCTCCTTCGCCAATTTCTGCGACACGTACCACCTGATGCGCCCGTAAAACGCCGCGCTCTTCGAGCACCAATCCCACGAGTTTGAAGGCGGTTCCTTCAGCCCGTTCGCTCTCCAGCGCCTCGCGACCGATAAAATCACGGTCGGCAGGTTCCCAGGCAATGCTCCAGGCCATATTCGATGCCAGCGGCGAAACATGCTCGCCGATGTCCTGACCGTACAGGTTCATGCCTGCCTCCAGGCGCAACGTATCGCGAGCGCCCAGACCGATCGGGGAGATACCCGCGCCGACCAGTTCATTGAAAAAACGCTGGGCCTCTTCGGCAGGCAGCATGATTTCCAGGCCGTCTTCACCGGTATAACCGGTGCGCGCGATGAACCAGTCGCCATCATCAAGACCTTCAAACGGCTTGAGCTGGTGGATCAGTTCGGCGCGGGCGCTTGAAACCAGCTCGGCGATACGGGTTCTGGCCTTTGGCCCCTGAATCGCGAGCATCGCCATTTCGCTGCGCGCGATCAGTTGTACATCGAAGTCGCCCAGCTGCGACTGCATCCAGGCTAGATCCTTGACCCCGGTCGCGGCATTGACCACCAGCCGATAACCTTCGGGCGTGAGGTAGACGATCATGTCATCGATGACCCCGCCTCTTTCGTCCAGCATGGCGCTGTACAAGGCTCGACCCGGGGTCTTCAGTTTTTCCACATCGTTGGCCAGCAGGTAACGCAGCCAGGTTCTGGCTTGACGGCCAACCACATCGATCACGTTCATGTGTGAGACATCGAAGACCCCACAGTCGCGACGCACCTGATGGTGTTCCTCGACCTGCGATCCGTAATGCAACGGCATGTCCCAGCCACCAAAATCGACCATTTTCGCGCCAAGGGCGAGGTGCAGGTCGAACAGGGGGGTACGCTGTCCCATGGGTTTCTCCTTCCGGGCGTGGCGAAGGTGCGGGCAGAAAAGATCGGCAAGCCCCCAATAAACCGGAGTTTGCAGCACTTACAGCTGGCCGAATTTTCTGACAGACCGCACCAATTGCGGCGCATTGTAGCGGCAAGGTGAAGGGCCCGCACCTAGCCAATCTGACGGGCAGAGCGACGAATCAACCCGATGACGGGTAATAATCCTACAAGCACCAGCGACAAAGCTGGCAATGCCGCTCGTGCCCACTCACCCTCGCTGGTCATTTCAAACACGCGTACCGCCAGCGTATCCCAGCCAAACGGGCGCATCAGCAGGGTCGCAGGCATCTCTTTGAGTACATCGACGAACACCAGCAACCCAGCACTCAAGGCTCCCGGAACCAAAAGCGGCAGATACACGTTGAGAAACAACTTTGGTCCGCTGACCCCCAGACTGCGTGCGGCTTCAGGCAATGAGGGACGGATACGCGACAGGCTGTGCTCCAGCGGGCCGAAGGCGACCGCGATGAAACGTACAAGGTAAGCCAGCAGCAGCGCCGAAAGGCTGCCCAGCAACAACGGCTTGCCTGCACCGCCCAGCCAGCCGGAAAGCGGAACGACCAGCTCACGGTCCAGATAACTGAACGCCAGCATGATTGAAACGGCCAGTACCGAACCCGGCAGCGCGTAACCCAGGTTGGCGAGGCTGACGCCAGAGCGGATCGCAGGTGTGGGTGCCATGCGCCGCGCGAAGGCCAGAATCAGCGCCACGCTGACAGTGATCAACGCCGCCATACCGCCCAGATAGAGCGTGTGCAAAATCAGGCCGGTATAGCGCTCGTCGAGGTCGAATCGGCCGCGCTGCCAGACCCAGACAATCAATTGCAGCACCGGCACGACGAAGGCACAGAGAAAAACCAGCCCGCACCATAAACTGGCTCCCCAGGCCTTGATACCGCTAAGCGGATAAAGCGCAGCGCCACGCGGCCGTTCATTGGTCGGTCGGCTTGCACCGCGGGCACGACGTTCGCCATACAGCAGCACCAGGACTGCCAACAGCAGCAGGCTGGCCAGTTGCGCGGCGCTGGACAGGCTGAAGAAGCCGTACCAGGTCTTGTAGATGGCGGTGGTGAACGTGTCGAAATTGAACACTGATACCGCACCGAAATCGGCCAGGGTCTCCATCAGCGCCAAAGCTACGCCCGCACCGATGGCTGGACGCGCCATTGGCAGCGCCACACGCCAGAACGCCTGCAAGGGCGTGTTGCCCAACACTCGTGCAGCTTCCATCAGCCCCTTGCCCTGCGCCAGAAACGCCGTGCGCGCCAACAGGTAGACATAGGGATAGAAGACCAGCACCAGCACGATGATCACCCCACCGGTGGAGCGCACCCGAGGCAGGCGCAGGCCGGAGCCGAACCATTCACGCATCAGGGTTTGCACCGGGCCGGAAAAATCCAGCAGCCCGACAAATACAAACGCCAGTACGTAGGCAGGGATTGCGAACGGCAGCATCAACGCCCAGTCCAGCCAGCGCCGCCCGGGAAACTCACACAGGCTGGTCAGCCACGCCAGACTCACCCCCAGCAGCGTTACACCCACACCGACACCCAGCACCAGAATCAACGTGTTACCCAGCAGACGGGACATCTGGGTTTCCAGCAGGTGTGACCATATCTGTTGGTCAATGGTCTCCCACGACAGCAGCAGCACGCTCAGCGGCAATAACACCAGCGCAGCGATGGCGAAGACCAGTGGGTACCAGCGGCGTTGGACAGGATGGGCCACGGAGGTTCTCGAAATGAGGGGGTTCAAGAGGGTAAGCAGAGCGTGCGCACAGGTCTGCTTCTGATTCTGGCTGAAAGCCGTAGGAGCGGACTTGTCCGCGAAGCCGTCAGTTCAGATAGTGCATTTTCTGAGAATGTACCGGCCCTTTCGCGGACAAGTCCGCTCCTACGCCCTGCGGGCAGAAGCCTGAAAGCCACGCTTTTCGGGCTATTCAAGATTTGTGTAATTAGCGCGAAGCGTATCAACGAGAGCCAGGCACTGGGTATTAAATCAATTCCAGCCCGCGCGATCCATCATGCGGATCGCTTCTGCCTGACGCTTGCCTGCCACTTCGACCGGAATGGTGTCGGCCTTGAACCGGCCCCAGCTCGCCACTTCTTCTGACGGCGCCACGTTCGGGTTGGCCGGGAACTCCTGATTGACGCTTGAGAAGATCTTCTGTGCATCGGGACCGGTCATCCACTCGACCAGCGCCTTGGCAGCCTCAGGGTGCGGTGCGTACTTGGTCAGGCCGATACCCGACAGGTTTACGTTTACACCCCGGTCCGCCTGATTCGGCCAGAACAGCTTCACCGCCAGGTCAGGTTTTTCCTTGTGCAGGCGACCGTAATAGTAGGAATTGACGATGCCCACGTCGCACTGCCCGGCGTTGATCGCCTCAAGCACTGCGATGTCGTCGGAAAAAACATCGGTGGACAGGTTGTTCACCCAGCCCTTGAGGATTTTCTCGGACGCTTCGGCGCCATGGGTTTCGATCAATGTAGCGGTCAGCGACTGGTTGTAGACCTTCTTCGCGGTGCGCAGGCACAGGCGCCCTTCCCAGTTCTTGTCGGCCAGCGCTTCATACGTGGTCAGCTCGACAGGTTTCACCCGGTCAGTGGAGTAGGCGATGGTTCGTGCGCGAAGGCTCAGGCCGGTCCAGCCGTGAGTGGATGAGCGGTATTGCGGCGGAATGTTGGCTTCTATCACCGGTGAGGTGAATGGCTGCAGAATGCCCATCTGTTCGGCTTGCCAGAGGTTACCGGCATCGACCGTCAGCAACAGGTCGGCAGTGGCATTCTCGCCCTCGGCCTTGATGCGCTGCATCAATGGCGCTTCCTTGTCGGTGATGAACTTTATCTTCACCCCGGTCTTGGCCGTATATGCATCGAACACCGGCTTGATCAACTCGTCGATCCGGGACGAATAGACCACCACTTCATCAGCAGCCTGAGCGGTACTGCCCAGTAAAGTCAGTGTCAGAGCAGCCAGAAGACGCTTGCTTGCCTGCATCGGGGGTATCTCGCGTTCGCAAATGAGGCGAAATGGTAGTGAATCCCATTTGCTATCTCAATCGAAGAGGCAGTGGAGCCGTTACCGGATGTTTCTGGCTGACAGCCTGATCAACAAACGGTCCTGGCTTTGGAAAAGTTCGCAACCCTGCGCAGCTTGTCCACATCGAACACTTCCAGCTGCCCTTCTCCCAGGCGCACGATCTTGCGTTCATGCAGATCCTGAAGCACTTCCAGCAAGGCCGGCGGGGATAGCGCGAGGCACTCCACGGCCTGAATGTCCTCCAGCACAATCAGGCGGCGTGCATGGCTCAACGGACCATAACCCTCACTGAGCATCAACAGACGCCATGCGACCCTCGCTCTGGGAGGCAGTCGGCGCATTTTCTCGGGGTTCTGCAGCGGCAAACCGATTTTCTGGCTGAGTAACGCGGCAAACCAGCGCCAATATTCCGGGTGCCTGTCGAGCAACTCGAGCAGAAATTGCTGAGGGACATGCAGAAAGATACTTTGCTCCAGTGAGCAGACCTCGAAACGGCGCGGCAACCCGTCGAACAGCGAGACTTCGCCAAACCACATAGGCGCACGCATCGGCTCCACACCCGAAAGCCGCTGCTCATGGGCAGCGCCGATACGCACACAGCCCTCCAGCAACACATAAAGACCGCAAGGCAGATCGCCTTTCTCGAACAGCGTCCTGCCAGGCGTCCTGCGCTGCTGGCGAGCAGCGTCCAGCAGGCTATCCTGCAAACCGGCAGGTAAATGAGAAAACCAGTAATCGGATAGCAGTCGTGACCGCCACGACACTCCATTTGTCATTTTTGCTCCCTTTTATTTCAGGCATGCGTGTTGTACAACAACCCTGGCTCAAACCGATCATCGTCTCAGGCAGGAATAATAATGAAAACCCTTGTCGATCATCTCAGCCAATACGCTGCGTATCACCGTGATTCACGCAATATCGTGACGCACTTCGTGGGCATTCCATTGATTGTACTGGCCGTGGCGGTACTTCTGTCGCGTCCGGGCTGGACTGTAAGCGGCGTGTGGGTTTCGCCTGCGGCCCTGCTAGCCCTGGGTTCGACGATTTTCTATCTGCGCCTGGACCGTCCGCTGGGCGTGGTCATGGCAGTGCTGCTGGCACTGTGCATCTGGGCCGGGGCCAACCTTGCGCAACAGAAGACCATGGTTTGGCTGAGCGCGGGCGTCGGGCTCTTTGTGATCGGCTGGATCATCCAGTTCATCGGCCATTACTACGAAGGGCGCAAACCGGCGTTTATCGATGACGTGACTGGCCTGATCATCGGCCCGCTGTTCGTGATTGCGGAGCTGGCGTTCCTGATGGGCTTGCGCAAACCGCTGCAATACGCCATCGAAGAACGCTCCGGCCCAGTGGGGCGCAATACCCGTAAGGCTGCGATGTAGCGACTGTTAACGATCAGTCTCCGTGCTCTGGCCCGTCAGTCCGCTGGTCCCGCTGGTGTGGTGCAGCCCGGCCAGCAGCAGTCGCTGATACAACTCTTCGCGCAAGCCCTGAGGCTGGTCGAGTTGCATTCGTTGCAAGTGCTCCGGGAAGGCTTCGGGGTCGGGAGCGTCCAGAGTGGCCTTGCCCAACTCGAGGATTTCGGTGAGTTTGAGCTTGCTCTTCAGCCAGTTCAACGCACGCATCAGGTCGCGCTCTTCACCTGTAAAATCGCATCCCAGCGGGTATTCAGTAAACAGCGACGGATAGCGCGATGCCGTGTCCTTGAGGCGTTTCGGGGTGTTTTCTGTGAAGCGTGGATCAAGGCGGAATTCCTTGGGCAGCTTTCCGGCCTTTTGCGCCTGCTCGATCAAGCCGGGCTGAAAGCGCGAGTCAGTGATGTTGAGGATGCGCTCGATCACCGTGGCGTCGGTCTGACCGCGCAGATCGGCAATGCCGTATTCGGTCACGACAATATCGCGCAGGTGCCGGGGGATCGTGGTGTGGCCGTACTGCCAGACGATATTGGAGCTGACCTCGCCACCTGACTCACGCCAGCTGCGCAGCATCAGGATCGAACGAGCGCCCTCCAGGGCATGAGCCTGCGCCACAAAGTTGTATTGGCCACCCACACCGCTGAGCACTCGGCCATCTTCCAATTGATCGGCCACGGCTGCGCCCATCAGGGTGACGGTGAACGCACTGTTGATGAAGCGCGCATCGCGGCGTTGCAGGCGTTTGAGTTCTTCCTGACCGTAAAGCTCGTTGATATAGCTGATGGCAGTCATGTTGAACTGCGCCAGTCGCTCGGCGGGCAGCTCGCGCAATCGCTCATAGAAACTGCGCGGGCCGAGGAAAAAACCACCGTGCACCACCACGCCATCAGGATGGGCGTCTTCATCCAGCGTGCCCAGGTTGGCCAGCCGTTGCAGCTCTACGTTGGCGTACACCTTGCGTCGCACGATGCCGGCATCGGCCAGTACCAGCAGGCCGTTAACGAACATTTCGCTGCAACCGTAAAGGCCGCTGGCGAACGGCTGAACGCCGCCTTCGCGGTCGATCAGGGTCTGCCAGTTACTCATGTTCAACTCGGCCAGCAGACTGCGCCAGGTTTCATTGTCGGCTTGCCTGGCCAGCAGTGCGCCGGTCAGCGCATCGCCCATCGAGCCGATGCCGATCTGTAGCGTGCCGCCGTCGCGCACCAGTGTACTGGCATGCAGACCAATCAAATGGTCTTGATAACCCACCGGCATGTTCGGGGTGGAAAACAGCGTACTGCGCTCATCTTCGTTGATCAGCAGGTCAAACGCATCGACATCCAGCTCCGAGTCGCCCGGCATGTAAGGCAGGTCGGCGTGGACCTGACCCAGCATGAGGATGGTTTCTCCGGCAGCGCGGCGTTTGGCGATCATGGGCAGCAGGTCGAGGGTCACATCAGGGTTGCAACTCAGGCTCAGCTTGCCCGGGTACTGATCGTCACGGGACACCAGTTGCGCGACCAGATTCAGGCCGTTGGCATTGATATCGCGGGCGGCATGACTGTAATTGCTGCTGACGTAGTCTTGCTGGGCTGACTCGCTGTTCAGCAGGCTGCCCGGCTGCATGAAGAATTGCTGCACGCGAATGTTGTGTGGAAGTTTGTCGCGACGCAGCGCGGCTAGAAACTCCAGTTCCGGATAGTCACCGAAGACCCGCTCCAGAAACGGTTCCAGAAACCGCGCCTGCAAACCCTCTCCCGGCGTTGGCCGCCCGAGTGTCAGCGCGGTGTAGATCGTCAGCCGTCGCTCGGGCAACTGGCTGATGCGCTGGTACAGCGCATTGACGAACCGATTGGGCTTACCCAGCCCGAGCGGCATGCCGAGGTGAATATGCTCGGGCAATTGCGCCAGAACGTGATCGACAGCGTGCTCGATGGAACAGGAATACGGCATCCCAGCTCTCCTGAATTGTTATTGGTGCAGCTTGGACCGGTGGCAATCTGAAATTGCTGCATGCTCGCTGCGCAACTATCGTTCCCACGCTCCAGCGTGAGAACGGAGTGCACGTCACTTCAACCCGGACATGCTCTGGATAGCGCTCTTCAGTTCGTCGTCAGTGCAATCGCCGCAGGTGCCTTTCGGCGGCATGATGCCAATGCCTTTGATGGTGCTGGCCAGCAGGCCGTCAAGGCCGCCTTTTTGTCTGGCCCGTTCTTCCCAGGCGGCCGTGTCACCGGTTTTCGGCGCGTTGAGCAGGCCGACGCTGTGACACGCGACGCAATGGGCGGCGATGATGTCGTCAGGGGCTCGGGCGGTATCGGCGGCTTGCACATTGAACGCCCATAACGTCAGAACGCCTGCGGTGCTCAGAATCTTCCGGGTCAGCTTCACGCGTCACTCACTGAAAGGGGCGGGTCAGAAATTGGCTGGCGTTGCCGCACTGATCAATCGTGCCGGTACGTCGAACGGGTTGCGGAAGCGATGCGGCCGGGTGCTTTCAAAATAATAGCTGTCCCCGGCTTCCAGTACGTAGGTGTCGAGACCCACCACCAGCTCCAGTCGCCCCTCGACGAGGATTCCGGTTTCTTCACCGTCGTGGACGAGCATTTCTTCACCGGTATCGGCACCCGGCGGGTAGGTTTCGGTAAGAAAGGCGATGGCACGGCCCTGGTGCGACTTGCCGACCAGCTTCATGGTCACGGCACCGTCCGAGATATCAATCAACTCGCTGGCCTTGTACACCACCTGCGCTGCGTTTTCCGGAACGGTTTCTTCCGAGAAAAACTCGACCATGGACATGGGAATGCCGCCGAGCACTTTGCGCAGCGAGCTGATCGAAGGGCTTACGCTGTTTTTTTCGATCATGGAGATGGTGCTGTTGGTCACGCCTGCGCGCTTGGCGAGTTCACGCTGGGACAGGCCCTTGAGCTTGCGGATCGATTGCAGTCGTTCACCCACGTCCAATGCGATATTCCCCCAGGTTTTGTCAGGTCTAGTCGAGATGAACGCCATCATGGCAACAGCGTTCAATATTTACAACACTTCGACAGACACCAGACATACAGCGGCCTGACGGACAGGAGCTCGATCAGTCTTGGGAATAGATACGCGGAACGCGACGCAGATTGCAGAAGATTTCGTAGGGAATCGTTTCTGCCCGTGTGGCCACTTCACTGGCGAGCACGTGCTTGCCCCATAACTCGACCCGGCTGCCAAGCCCGGCCTGCGGAACGCCGGTCAAGTCTACGCAAAGCATGTCCATGGACACTCGCCCGAGCAGCCGGGAGGGCTGACCGTCGATCTGCACAGGCGTGCCGGTCGGCGCATGACGCGGGTAGCCGTCGGCGTACCCCATCGCCACCACGCCAATACGTAATGGCCGATCACAGACAAACGTCGCGCCATAGCCCACGGCTTCACCGGCAGGCAGCTCACGCACACTGATGATCTTCGATTCAAGGGTCATGACCGGTTGCAGGCGGTCAGCCAGCGGGTGCGCCTGACCAAACGGCGTGGCACCGTAGAGCATGATGCCGGGGCGCGACCAGTCGCTTGGAATATGCGGCCAGCCCAGAACGGCCGGGGAGTTTTTCAGGCTGGTTTCTGCAACCAGGCCTTTGCGAAAGCTCTCGAATACAGCGAACTGTTCATCACTGCATCCACTGTTCAGTTCATCGGCGCGGGCGAAGTGGCTCATCAGGACGATTCTGGCCACTTTGCCGGTTACCAGCAGGCGTTGATAGGCGGCCTGATATTCATGCGGGTACAGGCCGACGCGGTGCATGCCCGTGTCAATCTTGAGCCAGACCGTTAAAGGTTTGGCAAGCTGCGCCTGTTCGATGGCCTCCAGCTGCCAGGTCGAATGCACGACCGTCCAGAAGTCGTGCTCGACAATCAGCGCCAGTTCATCGGCTTCGAAAAAACCTTCAAGCAGCAGAACAGGTGCGTGGATGCCTGCCGCGCGTAGCTCGAGCGCTTCTTCGATGCAGGCCACTGCGAAACCGTCGGCCTGGGCTTCCAGTGCCTGGGCAACACGTACCGCACCGTGACCATAGGCATCGGCCTTGATCACCGCGAGCGCTTTGCCGCCGCTGTTTTCACGAGCCAGTTGGTAGTTGTGACGCAGTGCCTGAAGATCAATTAAGGCGCGGGCTGGACGCATGATGACGTTTCTTGCCTGAAGGGTGAAAAGGGTCAGAAAAACCCCGACGCAGAGATGCGTCGGGCACAACAGTATAAAGACAGCAGACTCAAGGCAGCGCGGCGACAACCGACAGTTCGACGAGGATTTCCGGCTCGCACAACTTGGCCTCGACGGTTGCACGCGCAGGCGCGACACCCTTGGGCAGCCATTTGTCCCAGACGCTGTTCATGCCGGCAAAATGAGCATCGATGTCTTTCAGATAGATCGTGACCGACAGAATGCGAGTCTTGTCAGTACCGGCCAGGTCGAGCAAGCGCTCGATACTGTTCAGAACCTCGCGGGTCTGTTGCTCGACACCTGCAGTCATGTCATCGCCGACCTGGCCCGACAGATAGACGGTGCCGTTGTGGACAACGACCTGACTCATGCGCTCATTGGTGAGCTGGCGCTGGATTGACATGCTGTGCATTCTCCTGAGTGTTGCCGTAACGAGAGATATCGAGGCCTTCGGCACTGATACAGGGTGTCTTGCGGGCAATGAGGTCTGCCAGCAAGCGACCGGAACCACACGCCATCGTCCAGCCCAATGTGCCATGGCCGGTATTGAGGAACAGGTTACGGAACGGTGTTGCACCCACAATCGGTGTGCCATCGGGAGTGGTCGGACGCAACCCGGTCCAGAAACTGGCCTGGCTCAGGTCGCCACCCTGAGGATAGAGGTCACCGACGATCATCTCCAGTGTTTCGCGTCGACGAGGGTTGAGCGACAGGTCGAAACCGGCGATTTCCGCCATGCCGCCGACCCGGATGCGGTTGTCGAAGCGGGTGATGGCGACCTTGTAGGTTTCATCGAGAATGGTCGAGGTCGGAGCCATGGCCGGGTCAGTGATCGGCACCGTCAGCGAATAGCCCTTCAGCGGGTAAACCGGAGCCTTGATACCCAGCGGTTTGAGCAGTTGCGGAGAATAGCTGCCCAGCGCCAGCACGTAGCGGTCGGCTGTTTCCAGCTTACCGTCGATCCACACACCATTGATGCGGTCGCCAGCGTGGTCGAGGCGCTCGATGTTCTGTCCGTAGCGGAACTCGACACCCAGCTCTACGGCCATTTCTGCAAGGCGCGTGGTGAACAACTGGCAATCGCCGGTCTGGTCATTGGGCAAACGCAGCGCACCGCTGAGAATGCCGGTCACACCGGCTAGCGCGGGCTCGACACGGGCGATGCCGTCGCGATCGAGCAGCTCGTACGGAACACCGGACTGCTCAAGCACGGCAATATCCTTGGCGGCGTTGTCCAGTTGCGCCTGAGTGCGGAACAGCTGAGTAGTACCCAGGCTGCGCCCTTCGTAGGCAATACCTGTTTCCAGGCGCAGTTCATCCAGGCAATCACGGCTGTATTCGGACAGGCGCACCATGCGCTCTTTATTCACGACATAGCGGCTGGCGGTGCAGTTGCGCAGCATTTGCGCCATCCACAGGTATTGATCTATATCTGCCGTGGCCTTGATCGCCAATGGCGCGTGGCGCTGCAGCAACCACTTGATCGCCTTCAGCGGAACACCCGGCGCGGCCCATGGCGAGGCATAGCCTGGCGAGACCTGGCCGGCATTGGCAAAGCTGGTCTCCATGGCGGCGGCTGGCTGGCGGTCTACCACGGTCACCTGAAAACCGGCACGC
Organism: Pseudomonas sp. Pme6b; assembly: GCF_058129925.1. Classification (NCBI taxonomy): domain Bacteria; kingdom Pseudomonadati; phylum Pseudomonadota; class Gammaproteobacteria; order Pseudomonadales; family Pseudomonadaceae; genus Pseudomonas; species Pseudomonas sp. Pme6b. Next base: position 263,627 of record NZ_CM176704.1, on the reverse strand, counting down.
GCCAGATAATAAGCACTGGTTGTACCGATGACACCACTTCCAAGGACCAGAACGCGCATGTAGATGACCTCATCGCGGATATCCGCTGACGTTTTGAAGTTTTAAGCAAGAATGTGCGCAGTATATTGAGCAATGGGCAGTGCTTCTCACTGTATAAACATCTATATTTGGCGTTTATTCCCGGCGATAAACGCTTTGGTAGAGGGGAAATAACCCATGCGCACTCAACACCAGTCAAATCGTGAACTGGACAAGATCGACCGCAATATCCTGCGCATCCTCCAGGCAGATGGGCGTATCTCGTTTACCGAACTGGGCGAGCGCGTCGGCCTCTCGACCACTCCGTGTACCGAGCGGGTTCGCAGGCTGGAACGCGAGGGCATCATCATGGGCTACAACGCCCGCCTGAATCCGCAAAGCCTGAAGGCCAGCCTGCTGGTGTTTGTGGAAATCAGTCTGGACTACAAGTCTGGCGACACCTTCGAGGAGTTCCGCCGTGCCGTGTTGAAGCTTCCGCATGTGCTGGAGTGCCACTTGGTATCAGGCGACTTTGACTATCTGGTCAAGGCGCGCATTTCCGAGATGGCGTCCTACCGCAAACTGCTGGGCGATATCCTGCTCAAGCTGCCGCACGTGCGTGAGTCCAAGAGCTATATCGTGATGGAAGAAGTGAAAGAGAGCCTGAACCTGCCGATTGCCGACTGATTGCGCTAGACCAGCACTTGTCGGGTGGAAGCCATATATTCGTGTATCTGCTTCTCTACCCGCGGGTGAATCAGTTCGACCGGGCGACGGCCATTCGGGCATGGCAGGCTTTCGGTGGTGCCAAACAGACGGCAGATCAACGGGCGTTCGTCATACACGGTGCAGCCCTGTGGGCCAAGGTGCACGCAATTGAGCTCATCGAGCGCGGCGTCCTGTTCGGCGGCAGTCTTGCGCGGCAGGCGCGACATTTCTTCGGGCGACGTGGTAACCGGGCCGCAGCAGTCGTGGCAGCCAGGCACACACTCGAACGAGGGAATCTGGCGGCGCAGATCACTTATTTTCTGACGGTTGCAGCTCATTGAATCAACCATTCCTACACAATGCGCTGATTTTGCCCCAGTTGGCAGGCTCATGACAGCGGCTTATCCTCCCCACACGCAAACCGCCACCGACAGGACCCGCTCATGAACGCCCGCGTTCAGCACCCGACTCTTCACGACGACCAGCATGTTGCCTCCTACTACGCCGCCAGCAGCCATCCGCAACCGGATCACCCTGCGCTGCAAGGCGAGGTGAAGGTTGATGTGTGCGTGGTGGGCGGCGGATTTTCCGGCCTCAACACTGCCATCGAGCTGGCCGAGCGCGGGCTGAGTGTCGCGTTGCTTGAGGCACGCAGGATTGGCTGGGGTGCCAGCGGACGCAATGGCGGCCAGCTGATTCGCGGGGTCGGCCACGGTGTCGAGCAGTTCGCCAATGTCATCGGCAGCGAGGGTGTGCGGCAGCTGAAGCTGCTGGGCATCGAGGCGGTCGATATCGTGCGTCAGCGCATCGAGCGGCACGCTATCGATTGCGACCTGAAATGGGGTTATTGCGACCTGGCCAACAAGCCGCGCGACCTGCACAGCCTTGCCGAAGATGCCGATGAACTGCGCAGCCTGGGTTACCGTCATGAGCTTAAGTTGCTGCAAGCCGATCAGATGCGCAGTGTCGTAGGCTCCGACCGTTACGTCGGCGGTTTGATCGACATGGGTTCCGGACATCTGCACCCGTTGAATCTGGCTTTGGGAGAAGCTGCCGTAGCGCAGTCATTGGGCGTTCGGTTGTTCGAACATTCTGCAGTGACGAGAATCGACTACGGCCCGCAGGTCAAAGTGCATACGGCTCAGGGGGCGGTGCTGGCGAAAACTCTGGTGCTGGGCTGCAATGCCTACCTCAACGATCTGAATCCGGAAATAAGCGGCAAGGTATTGCCCGCGGGCAGTTACATCATCGCGACCGAACCCTTGAGCGAGGCTCAGGCCCGGGAAGTGTTGCCGCAGGACATGGCGGTCTGTGATCAGCGCGTGACTGTAGATTACTACCGGCTGTCAGCGGATCGGCGTTTGCTGTTCGGGGGCGCCTGTCACTATTCGGGCCGCGACCCACGGGACATCGCCGCTTACATGCGGCCGAAGATGCTCGATGTGTTTGCGCAACTGGCTTCAGTGAAGATCGATTACCAGTGGGGTGGGATGATCGGCATAGGTGCCAATCGCCTGCCGCAAATTGGCCAGCTCAAGCAGCACCCCAACGTTTTTTATGCGCAGGCTTATTCGGGGCATGGTCTGAACGCGACACACCTTGCAGGTCGCTTGCTAGCCGAAGCCATCGCCGGGCAACACAGCGATGGCTTCGAGCTATTCGCCAAAGTGCCACACATGACCTTTCCGGGCGGTAAACACTTGCGCTCGCCGTTACTGGCATTGGGCATGCTCTGGCACCGACTCAAAGAGCTGCGCTGAACGGCTCAGGACCTCCAGAACGGTTTCATCGCTTCGACCCGCGCCTGCTGGAAATCCAGCCCGATGTCGCGCAGCTGATCGTCCGTCAGCTCCAGCAAAGTGCGGCGAGAGGTCCAGCGGTGACGATACAGCGCCCAACGACCCATGCCGGCCAATAGATCGGCCTTGTTTGAGCGGACCGTTCTGACCGCAGTTGGCCGATAGTCATTCAATTCCTGGCTGTGAAGCGCAAGGCGTACATCGCTGAACCCGTTCATTTCCGTTTCCCTCATCCTGGGTGGGTGTGGGTCTATGATGAAACGAACGGCCAAACCATTACAGATTCAAAAACAGGTTATATTTTCCATACAGATGAGACGAAAACAGCACTGAATGCTATATTTTTGACCAATCTGTATTGCTATACCACGCTCACCAGCCTGAGAGTACGTCATGACGCTTTACGTCAACCTCGCCGAACTGCTCGGCTCGCGGATCGAAAACGGCTTCTACCGCCCCGGCGACCGCCTGCCATCGGTGCGTGCGTTAAGTGTCGAACATGGCGTCAGCCTGAGCACCGTGCAGCAAGCGTATAGGGTGCTGGAGGACAACGGCCTGGCAGCGCCGAAACCCAAATCCGGCTATTTCGTATCGGTCAGTCGAGCGGCACCTGCACTGCCTGCTGTCGGGCGACCCGTCCAGCGGCCTGTGGATATCTCTCAATGGGATCAGGTGCTGGACCTGATTCGGGTGGCACCTCTCGAAGCGGTCACGCAACTGGGACGCGGCATGCCCGATGTCACCAGCCCTACCCTGAAACCGTTGATGCGTGCGTTGAGTCAGTTGAGTCGCCACCAAGACATGCCGGGGCTGTATTACGACAACATCTACGGCGTTCGCAGGCTGCGTGAGCAAATCGCCCGACTGATGCTCGACTCGGGCTGCAACCTGACCGCCAATGACCTGATCGTCACCAATGGCTGCCATGAAGCGCTGTCAGCGAGTGTCCGGGCCATTTGCTCGCCGGGTGACATCGTTGCGGTGGACTCGCCCAGTTTCTTCGGCGCCATGCAGACGCTCAAGGGTGTGGGCATGAAGGCCCTCGAAATTCCCACCGACCCATTGACCGGCATTAGCCTCGAGGCGCTGGAACTGGCCCTTGAGCAATGGCCGATCAAGGTCATTCAGCTGACGCCCAATTGCAACAACCCGCTGGGTTACGTCATGCCCGAAGCCCGCAAACGTGCGTTGCTGACGCTGGCGCAACGTTTCGATGTGGCGATCATCGAGGACGATGTGTATGGCGATCTTGCTTACAACTACCCTCGCCCGCGCACCATCAAATCCTTCGATGAAGACGGTCGTGTCCTGCTGTGCAGCTCGTTTTCCAAGACCCTGGCACCCGGCCTGCGAATTGGCTGGGTAGCGCCGGGGCGGTATCTGGAGCAGGTGCTGCACATGAAATACATCGGCACTGGCTCGACTGCACCGCAGCCACAGTTGGCCATCGCCGACTTCATCGAAGGCGGCCATTACGAGCCGCATGTGCGGCGCATGAGAACCCAATACCAGCGCAGTCGCGACCAGATGATCGACTGGGTGATGCGCTACTTTCCCGAAGGCACCCGCGCCAGCCGCCCGCAAGGCGGTTTCATGCTGTGGGTGGAACTGGCCGAAGGCTTCGACACGTTGCGTCTGAACCGCGCCCTGCTGAGCAAGGGTGTACAGATCGCGGTGGGCAGTATTTTTTCCGCCTCGGGCAAGTACCGTAACTGCATGCGCATGAACTTCGCGTCTAAACCGAGCCGCGAAATCGAGAACGCTGTGCGTACCGTGGGCGAGACAATTGCACTACTGAATGCGCAAACTGACTGACACAGGCAAATCTTTCCCGGTTTTTCGGGTCATAACGCCAAGTCGAGCCATGTACAGACGCGGAAGATCAATTTGAATAACTCATGGGCCTTGCCCTTTTGCCTGCTGGTTGCACTGTGCGTCAGCGGTTGCGCACATCAGCAACTTGCCAGCGAGCCGAGCCAGGCCATGCCGCCATCAAGTTCTGCTTTCGGCCGCTCTATTCAAGCCATGGCGATGCCCCACGACGGGCGTTCCGGCTTTCGCCTGCTGCCCGACAGCAGCGATGCATTCAAGGCGCGCGCCGAACTGATCCGTAACGCCAAAAGCAGCCTCGACCTGCAGTATTACATCGTCCATGACGGCCTGAGCACGCGCGCTCTGATCGACGAACTGCTCAAAGCGGCAGACCGTGGCGTGCGGGTGCGCATCCTGCTGGACGACACCACCAGCGACGGGCTGGATCAGGCCATCGCCACCCTCGCCGCGCACCCGAACATTCAGATTCGCCTGTTCAACCCGCAAAATCTGGGGCGCGAGACCGGCATCACGCGCAGCCTGGGGCGTTTGATGAACCTGTCGCGTCAGCACCGGCGCATGCACAACAAACTGTGGCTGGCCGACAGCAGTGTGGCCATCGTTGGCGGGCGCAATCTGGGCGATGAATACTTCGACGCCGAGCCGAACCTGAACTTCACCGATATCGACATGCTAAGCGTGGGACCGGTCGCCGAACAGCTCGGCCAGAGCTTCGATCAATACTGGAACAGCACGCTCAGCAAGCCCATCGATGCGTTCATGTACTTCCTGCCCGACGGTGAGGATCTGGCCCAGGCGCGGCAGCGACTGGACGATTCACTGGAGCAGGCGCATCAGCAACACAAGGCTCTGTATGAGCGATTGATGGCCTACAAGACTCAGCCATGCATGAAGACCTGGCTCAACGAGCTGGTCTGGGCGCACAACCAGGCATTGTGGGACGCGCCGACCAAGGTACTGGCGCAGGGAGATCCGGATCCGCACCTGCTACTGACTACGCAACTGGCCCCCGAGCTGCTGAACACTCGCAAGGAACTGATGCTGATTTCGGCGTACTTTGTACCGGGTCAGGAAGGTTTGCTGTACCTGACCGGCCGTGCCGATGCCGGTGTCAACGTCAGCCTGTTGACCAATTCACTGGAAGCCACCGACGTGCCTGCCGTGCATGGCGGCTACGCGCCTTACCGCAAGGCGCTGCTGGAGCATGGCGTGAAGCTGTTCGAACTGCGCCGCCAGCCTGGCGATACCGAAACCATGCGCGGCAGCGGTCCGCACTTGTTCAAGAAAAGCAGCTCGTTGGTCAGTTCGGAATCAAGCCTGCACAGCAAGGCGATGATCTTCGATCGGCAGAAAGTCTTTGTCGGCTCATTCAATTTCGACCCGCGTTCTGTGCTGTGGAACACCGAAGTCGGCGTGCTGGTCGACAGTCCGCAACTGGCCGAAGAGCTGCGCGAGCTGACGCTGCAAGGCATGGCTCCGTCGCTCACTTACCAGGCGAAGCTGGAGGATGGCAAAGTGGTGTGGGTGAGCGAAGACAATGGCCAGATCCACACGCTGCACACCGAACCCGGTGACTGGTGGCGACGTTTCAACGCATGGATGAGCCGTGCCATTGGCCTAGAAAGAATGCTTTAGGCGGGCGCAGCCTGGGCAACCCCGAACGCTCCACGTCGCCTGATCAGAATCAGCAGGCCAAAGGCACCTGCCGCCATCAGCAGCGGCAAGGCCTCACCGCTGACCCACTGACTTCCCGCGCCCGCTATCAGGGGCCCGATCAGACACCCGATGCCCCACAGTTGAGCGACATGCGCATTGGCGCGGACCAGTGAATCATCTCGGTAACGCTCGCCGATCAGGATCAGCGACAGGGTAAACAACCCCCCAGCACTGGCGCCGAACACTGTCCAGAGCGGCCAGATCAGAACGGTATCGATCAGTAACGGCACCAGCAGACTGGACGCCAGCAACAAAACGGCGCATCCGGTAAACATTGCGCGGCGCGAGATGCGATCAGCGAGCATGCCGATCGGCAGCTGCAGTAACGCGTCACCTATCACCACCACACTGACCATGATCAGGGCGATTTCCGGGGTGAACCCGTGGCGTATGCAGTAGAGCGGCAGCAGCGTGAGGATCAAGGCTTCGAATGCAGCGAACAGCGCCACCGCCCAGGCGATAGCGGGCATGCCGCGACAGAAGCCCGCCAGATCAGTGAAGGTCACGTTGCAGGATTCGGTCGATGGCGCCCCCGTGCGACCCAGCAGCAGGAATGGGGAGCCAACCAGTAGCAGCACACCAATCCAGAAGCCGTAGTCGGCCTGAGTGCCGATAACGCCCAGTAACAGCGGGCCAGCCAGTTGGCTCAAGGCGTAAGTGCTGCCATACAGCGCTACCAGCCGTCCGCGCAGACGCTCGATCACCAGTTGGTTGATCCAGCTTTCACCCAGCACGAAGACGATGGTCAGAATCACCCCGAGCGCCAGACGCAAGACCAGCCAGACTCCGTAATACGGCAGCAGCGCCAGTGCGCCGACCGAAACGGCGCCGCCCCACAGGCACAGGCGCATCAGCTTGGCGGTACCGAAGCGCGCGGCGAGACGACTGGCCAGCGCCGCACCCACCAGCACACCCACCGCAGGCATCGCCGCCATGATGCCAATGGCAAACGAGCCGTAGCCCCAGCCTGCCAGACGCAATGAAACCAGCGGCATGCTGACGCCCATTGCCAGCCCGACGCCCAACACGGACGCCAGCACGGCAAAATAAGTACCCCAACGCATTATCAAGCTCCTGCTGCCCTAACGGCGCAATCAAGACCGGACGCAGAGCGTCCAGAACGGCATGCGACGCGGAGCGTCGCACGATAGTTAAGGTTATCGTTCCTCACGCTCCAGCGTGGGAATGCCGTGCGTGACGCTCTGCGTCACGAATCTGCGCCGCGCCGCTAACGCAAGCCAGGACGCGGAGCGTCGCACGATAGTTAAGGTTATCGTTCCTCACGCTCCAGCGTGGGAATGCCTTGCGTGACGCTCCGCGTCACAAATCTGCGCCGCGCCGCAGACGCAAGACCGGACGCGGAGCGTCCAGAACGGCGTACCGACGCTGGAGCGTCGGCACGATAGGTGTCGCGCTCCTGACTTACAGCTTGATCCAGGTGGATTTCAGCTCGGTGTATTTGTCGAAGGCATGCAGCGATTTATCACGACCGTTGCCTGACTGCTTGAAGCCACCGAACGGGGCAGTCATATCGCCGCCGTCGTACTGATTGACCCATACGCTGCCCGTGCGCAGTGCCTTGGCGGTCAGGTGTGCTCTGGAGATATTGGCGGTCCACACGGCAGCAGCCAGGCCATAAGGCGTGTCGTTGGCTATCTGTATCGCTTCTTCGTCGCTGTCGAACGTCAGCACTGAAAGTACCGGGCCGAAGATCTCCTCTTGGGCGATCTTCATGGCGTTGTTCACGCCGTCGAAAATGGTCGGTTCGACGTAAGTGCCGCCGGTTTCCTGCAGAATGCGCTTACCGCCCGCAACCAGTCTGGCACCCTCGGTGTGACCGGCTTCGATGTAAGACAGCACTGTGTTCATCTGCTGGGTGTCGACCAGCGCGCCCACATTGGTCGCAGGGTCCAGCGGATTGCCGGGCTTCCAGGTGGCCAATGCCTCAAGCACCATCGGCAGGAAGCGTTCCTTGATAGAGCGCTCGACCAGCAGCCGAGAACCGGCAGTGCAGACTTCGCCCTGATTGAAAGCAATTGCGCTGGCAGCTGCGTCGGCGGCGGCCTGCAAATCCGGCGCGTCGGCAAAGACGATATTCGGGCTTTTGCCACCGGCTTCCAGCCAGACGCGTTTCATGTTCGACTCGCCTGCGTAAATCATCAGTTGTCTGGCGATTTTGCTCGAACCGGTAAACACCACGGTATCCACGTCCATATGCAGCGCCAGCGCCTTGCCGACGGTATGACCGTAACCCGGCAATACGTTGAGCACGCCCGCAGGAATGCCTGCCTCGATGGCCAACTGCGCAATACGAATGGCGGTCAGCGGAGACTTCTCCGACGGCTTCAGGATCACGGAATTGCCGGTGGACAGTGCAGGACCAAGCTTCCAGCAAGCCATCATCAACGGGAAGTTCCACGGCACGATGGCGGCGACGACACCGACCGGCTCGCGAGTCACCAGGCCCAATTGGTCATGAGGCGTTGCGGCGACCTCGTCATACAGCTTGTCGATGGCCTCACCGCTCCAGCTCAGGGCTCTGGCAGCACCAGGAATGTCGACGCCGAACGAGTCGCCAATCGGCTTGCCCATGTCCAGGGTTTCAAGCAAAGCCAGCTCTTCGGCATTTTGCTTGAGCAGCCCGGCGAAACGGATCATGGTTTCCTTGCGTTTGGCCGGAGCCAGTCGCGACCAGGCACCTGAGTTGAAGGCGCTGCGCGCACTGTCGACAGCGCGTTGCGCGTCAGCGGTGTCGCAACTGGCGACCTTGGCAAGCATCCGGCCATCGACCGGGCTGATGCAATCAAACGTCTCGCCGGAGGAGGCTGCGGTGTATTCACCTTGAATGAAGGCACGGCCTTCGATCTTCAAATGCTGGGCGCGTTGCTCCCAGTCAGCACGAGTCAGGGTGGTCATTTGCATGTCCTCCTCTTGTTGAATGTGGGTGTGTCATGGTTGATTAAAGACACAATCTGAAATTTTTCAGGAAGGCCGTTACCCTAAACCAGCGGCCCGACAAAACCAATATATTTGACATAAATAGCCGCCAAGGCGCTTTTTTGTTGATTTTATTAAACAGCTCCGCGCGCGCGGGGCACTAACGCACAGCACGCACGTCAAACCCTCAACGCATTCAGGACAAGGGGCCCATCATGAGCATCGAAAGCATCGTCGACTTCAGTGAAGCCAGCACCGCCGCCGAGCACTATCGCCCTGCACCGGAAAAGGTCTTTAAGGGCGATCCGGCACAAACCCTCTACAACCACTACAACAGCCCCTGCGGACAGATGAGCGCGGGGGTCTGGAATGGCGAGCCCGGGCAGTGGCAGGTGAGTTACTCGGAGCATGAGTATTGCGAGATTGTGCAGGGTGTTTCAGTCCTGCGCGACGAGCAGGGCAACGCGAAAACCCTGCGCGCAGGCGACCGTTTCGTGATTCCGGCCGGCTTCAAGGGCACTTGGGAGGTGCTGGAAACATGCCGCAAGATTTATGTGGTGTTTGAAGCCGCTGCGGATAAATAAGTACTGCCCTTGCAGCTATGCCAGGAGCGCAGACACAAAAAAACCCGCCGAGGCGGGTTTTTTTGTAGCCGACAGAATCAATTACTTGATTTTGCCTTCTTTGTAGATCACGTGCTTGCGTACAACCGGATCGAATTTTTTGATTTCGATTTTATCCGGGGTAGTACGTTTGTTCTTGTCGGTGGTGTAGAAATGGCCTGTACCAGCGCTCGACACCAAACGGATCAATTCACGCATGATTCTCTCCCTTAAATTTTGCCGTCGCGACGCAGTTCAGCGAGCACAACTTCAATGCCACGCTTGTCGATGATACGCATGCCTTTAGCAGATACGCGCAGACGAACAAAACGCTTCTCGCCTTCAACCCAGAAGCGGTGATGCTGCAGATTTGGCAGGAAACGACGACGGGTTTTGTTGTTTGCGTGGGAAATGTTATTCCCAGTCACCGGACCCTTACCGGTAACTTGACATACTCTCGACATGCCTCAGCCCTCTAAAACCACATGCCCAACCCGGCATGGGTTGGCCGCTTAATCTCTCAGTCATTTGGCGCCAGGCGCCGCGTTTCTTTAAGGGTCTTACCGGCTACACCTACAGTGAAGGAACCGGGCCCCTAGAAAAGAGCGCTGCTTTATACCAGAAACCCTTGGACGCAACAACAGGCAAAGCACTTTGACCCGAATGAATCCGCTCTGCGCGGCGGTATGCTCAAGCAATGCGGGGGCACAGGCAAATCGACCGCTCGTCGCACCGTAACGATTGTTCTACGCCAGTACATGGTCTAGGGTTAGTCCCTCACCAGACTGCGCCGGCAGATGGGGCCCTTTCTGAACAGGAAATAACGCCATGCGCCTAGCTGCACTCCCTTTTTTGCTTGTTCCGTTGCTGCTTCCGATTGCCGCCCAGGCATCGAACCTTGTGGTCTGCACCGAAGCCAGTCCCGAAGGCTTCGACGTTGTGCAGTACAACTCCCTGACCACCACCAACGCATCGGCCGACGTGCTGATGAACCGTCTGGTGGACTTCGATGCCCAGAGCGGCAAGCTGGTGCCGAGTCTGGCAGAAAGCTGGACCGTGTCCAAAGACGGCCTGACTTACGACTTCAAGCTGCGCGCCGGAGTGAAATTCCACACCACTGACTATTTCAAGCCGACTCGCGAGCTAAATGCGGATGACGTGCTGTTCAGCTTCCAGCGCATGCTCGACCCGCAGAACCCGTGGCACAAGATCGCCCAGAGCGGTTTTCCGCATGCGCAATCCATGCAGTTGCCCGCGCTGATCAAGAGTATCGAAGCGCCCAATGCACACACCGTGCGCTTTACGCTCAACCATGCGGACTCGACCTTCCTGGCCACGCTGAGCATGGGTTTCGCCTCGATCTATTCAGCCGAATATACCGCGCAGCTGTTGAAGGCGGGCACGCCGGAAAAACTCAACAGCCAGCCGATCGGCACCGGGCCGTTCGTGTTCAAGCGCTTCCAGAAAGACGCCGCGGTGCGCTATGAGGCGTTCGACGATTACTTCGCCGGCAAGTCTGATATCGACACGCTGGTGTATGCCATCACGCCGGACGCCAATGTGCGCCTGCAGAAAATCCGTCAGGACGAATGCCAGATAGCGCTCTCGCACAAGCCTCTGGATATTCAGGCAGCCAGCAAGGACGACTCGCTCAAGGTCGAGAAGACTGAAGCGTTCATGACCGCGTTTGTCGCGATCAACAGCCAGCACCCGCCGTTCGACAAGCCGGAAGTTCGCCAGGCCATCAACCTGGCGTTCGACAAGGACAATTACCTGAAAGCCGTGTTCGAAGGCACCGCTGAAAAAGCCAATGGCCCTTATCCGCCCAACACCTGGAGCTACGCCAAAGACCTGCCCGGCTATCAGCACGATGTCGCCAAGGCCAAGACTTTACTGGCCAAAGCCGGTCTGAAGGATGGTTTCAAGACCACTATCTGGACCCGGCCTTCCGGCAGCCTGCTTAACCCCAACCCAAGCCTGGGCGCTCAATTGTTGCAGGCTGACTTGAAGCAGGTCGGCATTGATGCCGAGATCAAGATCATTGAGTGGGGCGAACTGATTCGCCGCGCCAAGGCTGGCGAGCATGACCTGCTGTTCATGGGCTGGGCGGGCGACAATGGCGACCCGGATAACTTCCTGACCCCGCAGTTCTCGTGTGCAGCCGTGCAGTCGGGCACCAATTTCGCCCGTTATTGCGACAAGACGCTGGACAAGCTCATCACCGATGGTAAGTCCGTCAGCGATCAGGGCGAACGCAGCAAGCTGTACCATCAGGCGCAGCAGCAGGTCCAACAGCAGGCACTGTGGATACCCCTCGCCCACCCGACCGCAGCAGCCTTGGTACGCAAGGACGTCACGGGTTATCAGGTCAGCCCGTTTGGCAGGCAGGATTTCTACAAGGTGCAGGTCAAGTAAGTCGTCAGACCTAGGCCTGTCTGCGTAACTGGCGTGCCAATGCCCTGCATTGGCACGCCCCACCTCAAGACCGGACGCAGAGCGTCCAGAACGGCATTACCACGCAGAGCGCGGGAACGATAAGCCGAATCCCGCCCTATCGCTCCGCGTGAGCGCTACATCAACCCGCGCTCAACCATCGACAGTGGCTCGCCGTCGCCCACGATCACGTGGTCCAGCACATGAACATCCACCAGCATCAGTGCTTCCTTGAGGCGCTTGGTCAGGTCAATGTCGGAACGGCTGGGCGTGGTGATGCCGGAAGGATGGTTGTGGCAGAGGATCAGGCTGGCGGCGTTGTGAGCCATCGCTCGTTTCACCACCTGGCGCGGATGCACATAGGAGGCGTTGATCGTCCCGCGAAACAGTATCTCGAAGGTCATGACCCGGTGCTTGTTGTCCAGAAACAGGCAGGCGAAAACTTCATGCTGTTCATGTCTGAGCTGAGCCTTCAGGTAGTTGCGCACCTGAGTGGGGTTTTCCAGCGCTGAGTCACGGCGCAAGGACTCGGCCATGTGCCGGCGCGCCATCTCCATGACAGCCTGCAACTGAGCAAATTTGGCAGGCCCCAGCCCGAGTTGGGAGGTAAACGTGGACAGGTCAGCATCCAGTAATGATCTGAGCCCGTCGAATTGATTCAGAAGATGACGGGCAAGGTCTACGGCGCTTTTTCCGGCCACCCCGGTGCGTAAAAAGATAGCCAGCAACTCGGCGTCGGAAAGGCTCCCCGCCCCCAACTCCAACAAGCGTTCCCGCGGGCGTTCGGCCGCGGGCCAACTGCGAATACTCATAGCACCTCCATGTGATTGGGCACCGCTGTTGCGGTGCAGTCGCTGTGCTATCTTAGCCCATCTTTTTTGCGCGACGGCCTGGCCTGGGGAGGCGTCATGGACGTCGCGTATTCACTCGACCAAAAAGGCAGGTCTATGCAGCGGCTGTATCGAAAACGCATCGTTCTTGGCGTCGGCGGCGGCATCGCGGCCTACAAGAGCGCCGAGCTGGTCCGCCGCCTGCGCGATCAGGGCGCAGAAGTGCGTGTCGTCATGACCAAAGGCGGAGCAGAGTTCATTACGCCGCTGACCATGCAGGCCCTGTCCGGGCACCCTGTGCACCTGGACCTTCTCGACCCGGCCGCAGAGGCCGCGATGGGCCATATCGAACTGGCCAAATGGGCCGACCTGATCCTGATCGCTCCGGCCACCGCCGACCTGATCGCGCGCCTGGCGCAAGGCATCGCCAACGACTTGCTGACCACCATCGTGCTGGCAACCGATGCCACCGTCGCCATCGCACCGGCGATGAATCAGGCAATGTGGCGTGACGCCTCAGTGCAAGCCAATACCAGGCAGCTTGAAGAGCGTGACTTTCGTGTGTTTGGGCCAGCGTCCGGCAGTCAGGCCTGCGGCGATGTCGGCTTCGGTCGCATGCTGGAGGCCGACGATCTGGCCCAGTGCGCAGCGGACTGTTTCCAGCGCCTGAGCCTGACCGGCAAGCATGTGCTGATCACCGCTGGCCCGACCCAGGAAAACATCGATCCGGTGCGCTACATCACCAACCACAGCTCCGGAAAAATGGGCTTTGCCCTGGCCGAAGCGGCTGTGGAAGCCGGTGCGCGCGTCACGCTGATCACCGGGCCAGTCAATCTGCCGACGCCGGATCGCGTCTCGCGCATCGATGTGGTCAGTGCCCGCGACATGCTGGCGGCGTGCGAGGCTGCCATCCCCTGTGACCTGTTCATCGCCTCGGCAGCGGTGGCTGACTACCGTCCGGAAGTTGTCGCCCCGCACAAATTGAAGAAAGATCCTTCAAACGGTGACGGCTTGCTGCTGCAGATGGTCCGCAATCCGGATATTCTGGCGACCATCGCAACCCGCCCGGATCGCCCTTTCAGCGTCGGTTTCGCCGCCGAGACCGAACACCTGCTCGACTACGCTGCCCGCAAGCTCAAGGACAAGAACCTCGACCTGATTGTCGCCAACGATGTCGCCAACCCGAGCATCGGCTTCAACAGCGAGGAAAACGCCTGCAGCGTGATTGACCGAGGGTTGCACGCAACACTTTTCGCCCAGACCAGCAAGGCCAAGATCGCTCGCCAGCTGGTCACTTTTATCGCCGACCGCATGAATCAGGTTTAACTACGAATGCACGCTCTACAAGCCAAGATCCTCGACACTCGCATTGGCAACGAATTTCCACTCCCGGCCTACGCCACTGTTGGCTCGGCAGGCCTGGACCTGCGTGCCATGCTCAAGGAGGATACCGTCCTCGAGCCCGGCCAGACCCTGCTGATCCCTACCGGCCTGTCGATTTACATCGGCGATCCGGGCCTGGCCGCGTTGATCCTGCCGCGCTCCGGCCTGGGTCACAAACATGGCATCGTGCTGGGTAACCTGGTGGGTCTGATCGACTCCGATTATCAGGGAGAATTGATGGTGTCGTGCTGGAACCGTGGCCAGACTGCATTCAACATCGCGGTGGGCGAGCGTATTGCGCAACTGGTGTTGGTGCCTGTGGTGCAGGCGCATTTCGAGCTGGTTGAAGCGTTCGACGAAAGTCAGCGTGGCGCTGGCGGCTTCGGTCATTCCGGCAGTCATTGATCGCCATTCGGCACATAATCCGGGTTCGGGACAAGACTCAGGGAGAGGTCGGTGAAAGGTAGTCAGCACAGCGCTTCACAGCACGCCATACACGCCGATAACTCGCCTCCGGCTGCGAGCCTCAAAGGACTCGCGCCTGGCCTGGTGCCTGCCGCCATCGGCCTGCTGATTGCTGCGGCACTGGTCTGGACAGCTCTGGCCACCGGTCCGCAGCAACAGGACCAGCTTGTTCAGGCCTGGGGCGGCAGTCAGGCAGCAGCGGTGGGTCTGGCGCTGCATCAGATCAACGCGGACACCCAGTCGGCGGCCTCCGGCGCAGCACTTGTGCAGACGCTTCAGAGCAATGACGCCGCTGCCCTGCTGGCCGCTCAGGAGCGATTTACCCGTTGGGACGGCCTTGCAGGCGCTCGGCTGTACTCCAAGGGGCTGGCCGATGTGGACACGCAAGGCGCACTGCCCGTCAGTTTCGCCACCCTGGACATGCTAAACAAGGCCGCACAAGGTGAGACGGTCGCCCCGGAAGCGCGCAAGGTCGGCGAGCGCTGGTTGATCTACAGCGCAGCACCGGTGCGTGCCACTGCCACTCAGCCGGTGATGGGTACGCTGCTGCTGGCCTTTGACCTGCAGCGCTTGCTCAATGCCTTGCCGACGCTGCCTGCCGATGCCGGGCAAGTGGTGCTCAGCCAGCAATTCGGCAGCGGGCCCGCTCAGGTTTTCCTGCAGCGCGGTCAGGCCGTTGACGGCAAAGCACAGGCCTTCGATACCGGTTATACAGGCTGGAAACTCGAGTTCACGCCCGGTCCCGGGCTGAAAACCTCTCCATCCGTGATGCTTCTGCTGCTGGCATTGATTATCGCTGCAGCGGGCGTGCTGCTTGGCTTGCACCGTAATGAACGGGCCCTGCAGAAGCGTATTTGCGCCGACGCACGGCAACTGGATCAGTTGCTCCAAGAACTCTCACGCGGAAAAGCCGTCAAACCCTTCGGTTTGAGCCTCCCGGCCCTTAGTGGTCTGGCTCAGGCCCTTGCTCGTGTCTCGCTTCGTAGTCAGCCTCAGGCAGTGCCTGTCCTGGCGGCGGGCGAGCAGCGCGATGCAGATATTGCCAAAGGCAGTGCTTCGTCCACCGTGGCTGCATCACGCACCGACTGGACCGATCCGCTGTTTCAAGATACCGATATCCTTGATATCGACCTTCTCGACGAAAACCAGGACTTCCTGAGATCGGAGCATAACCTCGCTATGAACAGCCCAGCATCCGTGGCACCCAACCTTCCCGAGACTATTTTCCGTGCCTACGACATTCGTGGCGTGGTCGGGGACACCCTCAACGCTGAAACGGCTTACTGGATCGGCCGCGCCATTGGCTCTGAAAGCCTGGCGCAGAACGAACCCAACGTCAGCGTTGGCCGCGACGGTCGCCTTTCAGGCCCTGAACTGGTAGAGCAACTGATTCAAGGTCTGCACGACAGCGGCTGCCACGTCAGCGATGTGGGCCTGGTGCCAACGCCTGCGCTGTATTACGCAGCCAACGTGCTGGCCGGCAAGACCGGCGTCATGCTGACCGGCAGCCACAACCCCAAGGACTACAACGGCTTCAAGATCGTCATCGCCGGCGACACCCTCGCCAACGAGCAGATCCAGGCGCTGCACGAGCGTATCAAGACCAACAACCTGACTTCGCAGAAAGGCAGCATCACCAAAGTCGACATCCTCGATCGCTACTTCAAGCAGATCAAGGACGACATCGTCATGGCGCGCAAGCTGAAGGTCGTGGTCGACTGCGGCAACGGCGCGGCAGGCGTGATCGCGCCGCAGCTGATCGAAGCGCTGGGTTGTGAAGTGATCTCGCTGTTCGCGGAAGTGGACGGCAACTTCCCCAATCACCACCCGGACCCGGGCAAGCTGGAAAACCTGCAGGATCTAATCGCCAAGGTCAAGGAAACCGGTGCCGATCTGGGCCTGGCATTCGACGGTGACGGCGACCGTGTCGGTGTCGTGACCAACAAGGGTAATGTGGTTTACCCGGATCGCCTGTTGATGCTGTTCGCGCTGGACGTGCTCAAGCGCAACCCGGGTGCCGACATCATTTTCGACGTCAAATGCACACGTCGCCTGACTCCGCTGATCAGCGAACATGGCGGTCGTCCGGTGATGTGGAAAACCGGCCACTCGCTGATCAAGAAAGAAATGAAAAAGAGTGGCGCGCTGCTCGCAGGTGAAATGAGTGGCCACATCTTCTTCAAGGAACGCTGGTTCGGTTTCGACGACGGTATCTACAGCGCGGCACGTCTGCTGGAGATCCTCAGCCAGGAGTCGGCCAATGCCGAAGACCTGTTCGAAACCTTCCCGAACGATATTTCGACGCCTGAAATCAACATCAAGGTGACGGATGTCACCAAGTTCAGCATCATCAAGGCCCTTGAAACCGACGCGCAGTGGGGCGACGCCAAACTGACCACCATCGACGGTGTCCGCGTGGACTATCCGAAGGGTTGGGGTCTGGTTCGTGCGTCCAATACCACGCCGGTACTGGTGCTGCGTTTCGAGGCCGAAACCGAGGCTGAGTTGCAGCGCATCAAGGACGTGTTCCACGCTGAGCTGAAAAAAGTTGCACCGGATCTCGACCTGCCATTTTGATTGTTTTTCCTTTTGACTGGAGCCCTGAATGACCCTCGAACGTGATGCCGCCTCTAATGTAGCCAAGGTCCTTTCCGAAGCGCTGCCTTACATTCGCCGCTTTGTCGGCAAGACGCTGGTTATCAAGTACGGCGGCAACGCCATGGAGAGCGAAGAGCTGAAAACCGGCTTTGCGCGCGACATCGTGTTGATGAAGGCGGTGGGCATCAACCCGGTGGTGGTTCACGGCGGCGGGCCGCAGATCGGTGATCTGCTCAAGCGCCTGTCCATCGAGAGCCACTTCATCGATGGCATGCGCGTGACCGATGCGCAGACTATGGATGTGGTGGAGATGGTGCTGGGTGGCCAGGTCAACAAGGACATAGTCAACCTGATCAACCGGCATGGCGGCAGCGCGATCGGCCTGACCGGCAAGGACGCTGAGCTGATTCGTGCGAAGAAACTCACCGTCACGCGCCAGACGCCGGAAATGACCAAGCCCGAAATCATCGACATCGGTCAGGTCGGTGAAGTGGTCGGGGTCAACACCGGGCTGCTCAACATGCTGGTCAAAGGGGATTTCATTCCGGTCATCGCGCCTATCGGCGTGGGCCCGGACGGCGAGTCGTACAACATCAACGCCGACCTGGTCGCAGGCAAGGTTGCCGAGGCCCTCAAGGCCGAGAAGCTGATTCTGCTGACCAACATCGCCGGCCTGATGAACAAGCAGGGCGAAGTCCTGACTGGGCTGACCACCGAACAGGTCGACGGCCTGATCGCCGACGGCACGATCTACGGCGGCATGCTGCCGAAGATCCGTTGCGCGTTGGAAGCGGTTCAGGGTGGGGTCAATAGCTCGCACATCATCGATGGACGAGTGCCCAATGCGGTCCTGCTGGAAATCTTCACCGACAGCGGTGTAGGTACTCAGATCACCAACCGCAAGCGGCACTGATTCAGGCGTAACACCCAAAGGCCCCGTGAGCTGACGCTGACGGGGCCTTTTTGTTGGTTGATGATGATCGCTGATTATCGTTCCCACGCTCCAGCGTGGTAACGCCGCTCTGGACGCTCTGCGTCCTGTCCTGAATGTGTGGCGCGGCGCAGATTTGTGACGCAGAGCGTCACGACAGGCATTCCCACGCTGGAGCGTGAGGAACGATAGGTGTCTGGCTTCGACCCCTTTCGCGAACAAGTTCGCTCCTACGGCCTTCGGCCAGAATCAAAAACAGGCGTGGGCATGCGCTTCTGGACGCTCTGCGTCCTGTCATTGAGTCAGCCGCTGTACGCGCAGGCGATCTTCGGCGAAATCTGCTTCAGCCTTTACCCGTGCGGCCTGATACCCGGCGATATCGGTTTGCAGCTTCTGCTGCTGATCGCGCAAGTCATTCAACTGATCGACCAGCCCCTGCTGAACAGGACGCCCCGCACGCTCCAGGTTGGCTGCCTGACCTTGCAGATTGCGCTGCTGAGCCGCCAGCCCCTGAATGTTGCCCTGAGCAACGCCAATCAGCGCATCCAGCTCGGCCAGTTTGCGGGCCTTGACGCGGTCCACCTCATCGACACTGCTGTAAAGGCTTAACAGCTGTGCATCCGCAGCGGCCTGGCGCTTGTCTGCTTCGGACTGACGAATCTGCTCGGCAGTCGGCGCAGGCGGTACGACCTGAACCACCCGACCACGACTGTTGAGCACTTCATAGCCTTTGGCAACGTAGTCGGGCGGCACGCCTTGCGTGTCGATCACCGTCACCCCGCGGCTGTCGACGTAGCGATAAAGCCGTGGCTCAGGTGCGTCGGCCGCTTGGGCGAGCATGGGCGCAAGCATGACCACAGCCAGCAAGGCCCGAAAACCGCTCAGCGCGCCTGAAACCGATCGCCAAGACCTGCCGCCGACTGCCATAGGCACGTCCTCAGATTCCGAATTGCGCGCGATAGGCTTCGACAGCAGGCAGATGCTGCTTGAGTTGCGGATCGTCGGCCAGGAACTCGAGCACCTGATTCAGCGACACGATACTCACCACCGGAATCCCGAAGTCACGCTCGACTTCCTGAATCGCCGACAGTTCGCCATTGCCACGCTCCTGACGATTGAGCGCGATCAGCACGCCCGCAGCTGTCGCGTCCTGGTCCTTGATGATCTGCATGACCTCACGGATCGCAGTGCCCGCAGTGATCACGTCGTCGATGATCAGCACGTTACCGGTCAGCGGGGACCCCACCAGACTGCCGCCTTCGCCGTGCGCCTTGGCTTCCTTGCGGTTGAAACACCACGGCAGATCACGGTCATGATGCTCGGCCAGCGCCACAGCAGTGGCCGATGCGAGCGGAATGCCCTTGTAGGCCGGACCGAAAAGAACGTCGAAGGCAATACCGCTTTCAACCACGGCTGCCGCGTAGAAACGCCCCAGCTGTGCCAGTGCGGAACCGGTGTTGAACAGCCCCGCATTGAAGAAGTACGGACTGGTGCGCCCGGACTTGAGAGTGAACTCACCGAAGCGCAGAACACCGCGATCGATGGCAAAACGAATAAAATCGCGTTGATACGCTTGCATGAAAAAAGCTCCGAATACCACGGATTTAGCTAATTAGGTAGAGCTCGGGTATCATACACGCACGTGATTTTTGGGGCCATTTATGCGGATCATCAGTGTGAACGTAAATGGCATTCAGGCTGCGGTCGAGCGTGGTTTGCTCAGCTGGCTGCAAGCTCAGAATGCCGACGTCATCTGCTTACAGGACACCCGCGCCTCCACCTTTGAACTGGATGATCCAGCCTTTCAGCTGGACGGTTACTTCCTCTATGCCTGCGAAGCCGAGGTTCCCGCTCAGGGTGGTGTGGCGCTGTATTCGCGGTTGCAGCCGAAGGCGGTAATCAGCGGCCTCGGCTTCGAGACAGCCGACCGCTACGGGCGCTACCTGCAAGCAGATTTCGACAAGGTCAGTATCGCTACCCTGCTCTTTCCGTCAGGGATGAATGGCGATGAAGACCTGAATCAGAAATTCAAGCTCATGGACGATTTCGGCAAGTACATGGACAAGCAACGCCGCAAGCGTCGCGAATACATCTATTGCGGATCGCTCTATGTCGCGCAGCAGAAGCTCGACATCAAAAACTGGCGTGACAGCCAGCAGTCTCCTGGCTTCCTGGCGCCTGAACGCGCCTGGATGGACGAGATTGTCGGCACCATGGGCTATGTCGATGCCCTGCGTGAAGTCAGCCGCGAAGGTGATCAGTACAGCTGGTGGCCGGATAACGAACAGGCCGAGATGCTGAATCTGGGCTGGCGCTTCGATTATCAGATACTGACCCCAGGCCTGCGCCGCTTCGTGCGCAGCGCCCGTCTGCCACGCCAGCCGCGCTTCTCGCAACACGCGCCGCTGATCGTGGATTACGACTGGACCCTGACTATCTGATAGCCAGGCGAACAGCGCACACGAAAAAGCCGACTTCAAGTCGGCTTTTTGCGTTGCTCGCGCTATGCATTATTTCAACAGGCGCCAGGTGAAGGGGTAACGATATTCCAGTCCGCTGTTTGCCTTCACCCCGGCGATAACCGTAAGTATGAAAGCACCGAGGCACACCAGCATGAACAGTGCGATGCCGATTACCACGAACATCAGCATTATGCATATCAGGCCTGCAATCGCGGCAGTGATCTGAAAGTTCAGCGCTTCTTTGCCCTGCGAATCAATGAACGGGTCTGTCTCCCTCTTCATTTGCCAGAGAATCAATGGCGCAAGGAGATTGCCGAAGGGGAAGACCAGTCCAATGAGAGCGGATAAATGACAGAACATCGCCCACTGACGGGCTTCCCGGCTGGGTTTGTACAAGGGCTGCGGACTGTCATTCATCATCAAACGCTCCTTATTTATCAATCGGCCAGTGCGGCACGCTGCAGTTCAAACAACTCGGTAATGCCCTTCTGTGCCAGCGCCAGCATCGCGTTCAGCTCTTCAGGCTGGAATGGCGCGCCTTCGGCAGTGCCCTGTACTTCAATGAAGCCGCCTGCACTGGTCATGACCACGTTCAGGTCGGTTTCCGCAGCGGAATCTTCCAGGTAATCGAGGTCAAGCACCGGCTCGCCCTGATACATGCCGACCGAAACGGCTGCGATCATCTGCTTGAGCGGGTCACCGCCCTTCAGGCCGCCACGCTTCTTGATCACTTTCAAGGCGTCTGCCAGAGCAACCATTGCGCCGGTGATGGACGCGGTGCGAGTGCCACCGTCCGCTTGAATGACATCGCAATCGACGTACAGGGTCACGTCGCCCAGCTTGGACATGTCCAGCGCAGCGCGCAGCGAACGACCGATCAGGCGCTGGATTTCGAGTGTACGACCACCCTGCTTGCCGCGACTGGCTTCACGCTGGTTACGCTCGCCGGTAGCGCGCGGCAGCATGCCGTACTCGGCAGTCAGCCAACCCTGGCCCTGTCCCTTGAGGAAGCGTGGTACGCCGTTTTCGACGCTGACGGTGCAAATCACCTTGGTATCACCAAACTCGACCAGTACAGAACCCTCGGCGTGTTTGGTGTAGTTGCGGGTGATGCGGATCGAGCGGAGCTGATCGGCGGCGCGACCACTTGGACGTTTCATCTGGGATACCTGTACTGAGACGGAAAACTGCTGGGCATTATAGAGGCCACAGCTGCTGCTGGGCATCTCTAAAAGCCGCCAATGCCGATTTGCTACGAACAGAAGGCTCTGGATCAATACTTTCGACGCTCTGGCGTGATCGCAAGGAATGCCTTGTGTCACTTGTAACGCTGCCGGATTGGGAGCCTGCGCCGCACTGCGCTACAATCCTGCGCCTCTGCAGCCAGTCGGCTTTCACGACACCCATGAGCGCCGATCCTGTGCACTCATGGGTTGAATCACGCTCCTGAATCGATAAGAGGTACTTCCCATGGTGCACAGCATGACTGCCTTTGCCCGCGTAGAGCGAGCCGGTGCCCAAGGCACACTGAGCTGGGAACTGCGCTCGGTCAATCACCGCTATCTGGAGCCGCACCTGCGCCTGCCGGAGTCGTTCCGTGATCTGGAAGGTGCGATTCGCGAAGCGCTACGTCAGGGGCTTTCGCGTGGCAAGGTCGAATGCACATTGCGTTTTGTCGAGGAAACCGCTGGCAAACCGCTGCAAGTGGATCTTGAGCGTGCAGGCCAGTTGATCGCCGCAGCCGAATCGGTTGCCGGCCTGATCAAACAGCCTGCCGCGCTGAACCCCCTTGAAGTTCTGGCATGGCCCGGCGTACTGGTGGCTGATGCCAGCGATCCGCAGGTGTTGAACACCGAAGCACTGAAGCTGTTCAATGATGCGCTGACTGAATTGAAGAGCGGGCGCGGGCGCGAAGGTGCAGACCTGGCCAGATTGCTTGATGACCGACTCTCTTCCATCGTCGAGGAGGTTGCTACCCTGCGCACCCTGGTGCCGCAGATGCTGGCAACTCAGCGCCAGAAAGTACTGGATCGCTTTGCCGACATGAAAGCCGAACTGGATCCGCAGCGTCTGGAGCAGGAAATGGTTCTGTTGGCACAGAAAAGCGATGTTGCCGAAGAACTGGACCGCCTCAGCACACACGTCACCGAGGTCCGTCGCGTGCTCAAGGCTGGCGGTCAGGCAGGCCGGCGCCTTGATTTCCTGATGCAAGAGCTTAACCGCGAAGCGAATACACTGGGCTCCAAGGCCTTTGACCCACGCAGCACGCAGGCTGCCGTCAACCTTAAAGTGTTGATCGAGCAGATGCGCGAGCAAGTGCAGAATATTGAGTAAGGCTGAACCTGACATGACCCATATCACTGGCACCCTGTATATCATTTCCGCCCCGTCCGGCGCGGGCAAGACCAGCCTGGTCAAGGCCCTGATGGACGCCCAGCAAGAGCCTCAGCACGGCGCGCAGGCGAAGATCCGCGTCTCGGTCTCGCACACCACCCGGGCCATGCGCCCCGGCGAAGTGAACGGCGTGAACTACAACTTCGTCGATCGTGCCGAGTTCGTGCGCATGATCGAGCACGGCGACTTTCTTGAGCAGGCCGAAGTCTTCGGCAATCTGTACGGCACCTCGCAGAGCCACCTGCAGCAGACCCTTGACGAAGGCCACGACCTGATTCTGGAAATCGACTGGCAGGGTGCCCGGCAGGTTCGCGCGCAAATGCCGCAGGCCCGGTCGATCTTCATTCTGCCGCCTACCCAGCAGGCATTGCGTCAGCGCCTGACCAATCGCGGCCAGGACAGTGACGAGATCATTGAAGCGCGGATGCGTGAAGCGGTCAGCGAAATGAGCCACTACAACGAGTATGAATACGTTGTGGTCAATGACGATTTTGCCGGTGCGCTGGAAGACCTCAAGGCGATATTCCGCGCCAATCGCCTGACCCAGCAGCATCAGCAAGAGCAATACAGCGAGCTTTTTCAGGAATTGCTGGCTTGATCGAGTCGTTTCCAGACATCAGGCAACAGGTTAAAAGCATGCCGTTGGTGGCTTGCCGCTTGATGCCTGGTGCTGTCCGCTTGTAAACTATCGAGTCCGCTCGCCCATCCGGGCATCGCGCATCCGCATTTGCTACGAGGAATACCCATGGCCCGCGTAACCGTTGAAGACTGCCTAGAACACGTGGATAACCGCTTTGAGCTGGTCATGCTCTCTACCAAGCGTGCCCGTCAACTGGCAACCGGCGGCAAAGAACCAAAGCTGGCCTGGGAAAACGACAAGCCTACCGTTATGGCACTGCGTGAAATCGCGGCTGGCCTGATGGATTACGCTGTAATCGCAGAAGCCGAAATCGTTGAAGATGAACCATTGTTCGCAGCGTTCGAGGACGAGTCCAACGAGGCCGTCTAAGCCTATGCCAGGTCGACGTAGTACGGCGCAGGGTAAAAGCCATTGGCAAGGGGTAGCGCCTTGCCGAGCATAGACGCCCTCGCCGAAAGACTGTCGGCCTACCTCGGCAAGGACCAGGTCAACCTGGTTCGCCGAGCGTATTACTATGCCGAACAAGCCCACGATGGCCAGCGCCGTCGCAGTGGTGAAGCCTACGTTACGCACCCTCTTGCGGTAGCGAACATTCTTGCCGACATGCACATGGACCATCAGAGCCTGATGGCTGCGATGCTGCATGACGTCATCGAAGACACCGGCATTGCCAAGGAAGCGCTCAGCGCCCAATTTGGCGAAACCGTCGCCGAACTGGTCGACGGGGTCAGCAAACTGACCCAGATGAATTTCGAGACCAAGGCCGAAGCCCAGGCAGAAAACTTCCAGAAAATGGCCATGGCCATGGCGCGCGACATTCGCGTGATCCTGGTCAAGCTCGCCGATCGCCTGCACAACATGCGCACGCTGGAAGTGCTGTCGGGCGAAAAGCGTCGGCGCATCGCCAAGGAAACCCTCGAAATCTATGCACCCATCGCCAATCGACTGGGTATGCACAGTGTGCGCATCGAATTCGAGGACCTGGGTTTCAAGGCGATGTACCCGATGCGCTCCTCGCGCATCAACCAGGCGGTCAAGCGCGCCAGGGGCAATCGCAAGGAACTGGTCAACAAGATCGAAGAGTCCCTCAGTCATTGCCTGGCCGTTGACGGCATCGAAGGCGACGTGAGCGGGCGGCAAAAGCATCTTTATGGCATCTACAAGAAGATGCGCGGCAAGCGTCGCGCCTTCAACGAGATCATGGATGTCTACGCATTCCGCATCATCGTCGACAAGGTCGATACCTGTTATCGCGTACTGGGCGCTGTACATAATTTGTACAAGCCGCTGCCCGGCCGCTTCAAGGACTACATCGCGATCCCCAAGGCCAACGGCTACCAGTCCCTGCATACGACCTTGTTCGGTATGCATGGCGTACCGATCGAAATCCAGATTCGCACCCGCGAAATGGAAGAGATGGCCAACAACGGCATCGCTGCACACTGGCTGTACAAATCCAGCGACGACGAGCAGCCAAAAGGCACTCATGCCCGTGCCCGGCAGTGGGTCAAGGGTGTGCTGGAAATGCAGCAGCGTGCGGGCAACTCTCTGGAGTTCATTGAAAGCGTCAAGATCGACCTGTTCCCGGACGAGGTTTACGTTTTCACGCCCAAAGGCCGGATCATGGAGCTGCCCAAAGGCTCCACGGCGGTGGATTTCGCCTATGCGGTACACACCGACGTCGGCAACAGCTGCATTGCTTGCCGGATCAACCGCCGGCTGGCGCCGCTGTCCGAACCGCTGCAAAGCGGCTCGACCGTCGAGATTGTCAGTGCGCCCGGCGCACGTCCGAACCCGGCATGGCTGAACTTCGTCGTGACCGGCAAGGCGCGTACGCATATTCGCCACGCGCTCAAGCTGCAACGCCGCTCCGAGTCGATCAACCTCGGCGAGCGCCTGCTGAACAAGGTGCTCAACGGCTTCGAATGCAGTCTCGACAAGATCACTCAGGAACGCATTCAGCTGGTGCTCAACGAGTACCGGGTCGAAGTGCTGGAAGACCTGCTCGAAGACATCGGGCTGGGCAATCGCATGGCCTATGTCGTCGCTCGCCGCCTGCTGGGCGAGGGCGAGCAGTTGCCAAGCCCTGAAGGTCCGCTGGCGATTCGTGGCACCGAAGGCCTGGTGCTCAGCTACGCCAAGTGCTGCACACCGATCCCGGGCGACCCGATTGTCGGCCACCTGTCTGCAGGCAAGGGCATGGTTGTGCACCTGGACAACTGCCGCAACATCAGCGAAATCCGTCACAACCCGGAAAAATGCATTCAGTTGTCCTGGGCCAAGGATGTCACCGGCGAATTCAACGTCGAATTGCGTGTCGAACTCGAGCATCAGCGCGGCCTGATCGCTCTGCTGGCCAGCAGCGTCAACGCGGCCGACGGCAATATCGAAAAAATCAGTATGGACGAACGCGATGGTCGCATCAGCGTGGTCCAACTGGTGGTCAGCGTGCACGACCGTGTGCATCTGGCTCGTGTAATCAAGAAACTGCGCGCCCTGACCGGTGTCACACGCATCACCCGGATGCGCGCGTAGGCCATCCATCATCAGGAGTTCTCATGACCAAGACTGTCATCACCAGCGATAAAGCCCCTGCGGCCATCGGCCCTTACTCACAGGCCATCAAAGCTGGCAATACCGTCTACATGTCTGGACAGATCCCGCTGGACCCGAACAGCATGGAACTGGTTGAAGGCATCGAAGCCCAGATCACTCAGGTTTTCGAAAACCTCAAGTCGGTTGCCGAAGCGGCGGGCGGATCGTTCAAGGACATCGTCAAATTGAACATCTTTCTGACCGACCTGGGCCACTTCGCCAAGGTCAACGAGCTCATGAGCACCTATTTCACTCAGCCTTATCCGGCCCGTGCGGCCATCGGCGTTGCGGCATTGCCGCGTGGCGCCCAGGTTGAAATGGACGCGATTCTCGTCATCGAATAATCCCCCGACGGAGCGTGCCTTGCGCTCCGTTCTCCCTGAAGGAAGGAATCCGTTATGCGCTCCGCGCTCGCCATCTCGCTGCTCGCCGTCATTCTGGGCGGCTGCGCCAGCCACGCCGACCGCAATCCGGACGGCACCTGGATCAACCAGACCGCCATCGACGCCGCCGTCAAACAAGGCAACCTGCGTCAGGCACTGCTCGCCAACGGCCCCAATCTGGAGTGGAAAATAAACTCCAAAGCCAATCAGGCCATTTACTCCAACGGTTTCGAGCTGGGTGAAGGCAAGATCGTCAGCGCTGCTGAAGGCAAGCTGCACATCGACTTCTACGGCAACTTCTTCGAAGACCTGAGCGTAAAGGGTGATGAACTGGTTCAAGCGGCCAGCGAGTCAGGCCCTGAACAGCACTTCCAGAAGCCGGAAAACCCGGCTCCGGAAGGCGCTCAGCCTGGCACAAGCTTCGAGAAAGCCTTGTATAGCGCCTACATGGGCGGCAAATGGACTGTAGTGGAAGGCGATGGCCAAGGCAGCACCGTGCAATTCATGCCTGACGGCAGTGTGCAGGGGCTTCCCGAAAACGATCGCTACGCACTATGCCTGGCGGGCGATTGCGCAGCCATGAGCGGCGAATACGACAGCATGTGGCTGGAGAAATCCGAAAAAGGCAACCCGTGGATCTTTGCTCGCAAAGGCAAGCAACTGGAGATATTCCAGGCTATGAACAATGCCGGTGCTGACCAGATGCCCGAGCTGCGTCCAGGCCCACGTCGCTGGTTGCTCGAACAGCAATAAGCGACTCACGCTTCAGGAGCGCCCTTCAAGGCGCTCCTGACGGCGACTTGTTTACCCCAGCAATGCCGCATAGCCAGCCCGATAATCCGGGTACACCGGCACCCATCCCAGTGCGCGCGCCCTGGCATTGCTGCAACGCTTGCTGCCCACGCGCTGCACGCTGACCTCTTCCGACCATTCGGTCACCCCCAGATACTCACGTATCCACGCCACCACATCGGCAAGCGCAGCCGGATCGTCGTCAACGCCTAGATAGCAATTCTCCAGTGCCACACCTCGTTGATCCGCCTGAAGCAGATGCTCCAGCAAACTGGCGGCATCGTCCGCATGAATGCGATTGGCGTAGACCGGAGGATCAATTCTGACACTGTGCCCCTGACGCACGCGGTTCGACAGATCACTGCGTCCGGGCCCGTAGATACCGGTCAGCCTCACCGCCGTGGCTGGCAGTCCGCTGTTCAGCGCTAGCTGCTCGGCTTCCAGCATCACAGTGCCGGTGTAGTTGGCCGGTTCGGTGACGGAGTCTTCATCAACCCACTCCCCGTTCTGCTGACCGTAGACACCGCTGCTTGAGACGAAGATCAACCGCTTTGGACGCTGCCCGGTCTGCTCAAGCCAGCTCAATACATTGCGCAGCCCCTCGACATAAGCCATCCGGTAACCCGCTTCGTCACGCTGCGAAGGCGTTGCGCAATACACCACATAGTCCAGTGCCGCAGTGGGCCACAGGGCAGGCTTGCAGGTATCGAACAAATCGCCCGCCACACCGTGAACACCGGCAGGCAGCTCGGAAACAGTACGCCGCAGCCCATGCACGGTCCAGCCGTGAGGCAGCAGGCGGGTCGCAAGTCGCGAACCAATGTCACCGCAGCCGGCGATTAGAAGCGAAGGGGCAGTCATTCGGTATCTCCATAACAGGTGGTGTCAGCGCCGTACAAAATGATCATCGGCAGGCGAAAATTCGGGCGAATATGTAAAAAAGATACTGTATTACTTTTGTTAACAAGAACGATTTGCAATAATGGCAGCCCATTTGTTCCCTGTGAGCGTCGAGAGCACTGAACGACGCACTGGAACCATCCCCTATTTTTCTCTCAGGTCCGGCCAGCATGACACGCATTCAATCAATCGCTTCGCCTACCGGGATGCCTCGCCTGCCTCGTGCATGGCGCGGTGTCGCAGCCCTCGTCTTGAGCCTGATGTTCGTACCCATGGCCCTTGCAGATCAATCGGCACCGACTGCGGCCCCTGCAACCTCTGCCGCACCGGCGGCGACAGCTCCTGTCGCGCCTGATGCAGCCCCCCCCGTGCAGGCTCTGGAGCCTGCAGCCGAAGACAACAGCCTGGGCATGGCACATGACCTGTCGCCATGGGGCATGTACCAGAACGCCGACGTCGTGGTCAAAGCGGTCATGATCGGTCTGGCCATCGCATCGATCATTACGTGGACCATCTGGATCTCCAAGGGTTTCGAACTGCTGGGTGCCAAGCGCCGGTTGCGTGGTGAAATCGTCAACCTGAAAAAAGCCCGCTCCCTGAACGAAGCGAGCTCGACCGCCAGCAAGGAAGGCACCCTCGCCCACCTGCTGGTGCATGACGCTCTTGAAGAGATGCGCCTGTCGGCCAACAGCCGTGAGCGCGAAGGGATCAAGGAGCGTGTCAGCTTCCGCCTCGAGCGCCTGGTCGCAGCCTGCGGCCGCAACATGAGCATGGGCACCGGCGTACTGGCGACCATCGGCTCTACCGCACCGTTCGTGGGTTTGTTCGGTACGGTATGGGGCATCATGAACAGCTTCATCGGCATCGCCAAGACCCAGACCACCAACCTCGCTGTCGTGGCACCGGGTATCGCCGAGGCCCTGCTGGCCACGGCACTGGGTCTGGTTGCCGCAATTCCTGCGGTAGTGATCTACAACGTGTTCGCCCGCTCCATCGCCGGTTACAAGGCTCAGGTTTCTGATGCTTCGGCCCAGGTTCTGCTGCTGGTCAGCCGCGACCTGGATCATCTGCCAGAACCGACCGAGCGCAATCAACAACAACCGCACATGGTCAAGGTGGGCTAACACGTGGGCCTGCATCTTAACGAAGGCGGCGATGATCTCGCCGAGAACCATGAAATCAACGTGACGCCGTTCATCGACGTCATGCTGGTGTTGCTGATCATCTTCATGGTGGCTGCACCGTTGGCGACCGTGGACATCAAGGTCGACCTGCCGGCATCCACTGCCACGCCACAGCCCAGGCCCGAGAAGCCGATCTTCCTCAGCGTCAAGACCGACAAGAGCCTGTATCTGGGTGAAGAGAAGGTTGCCCGCGAGCAGATCGGTCAGGTGCTGGACGCCCGGACCAAGGGCAAGAAGGACACCACGATCTTCTTCCAGGCCGACAAGGGCGTGGATTACGGCGATCTGATGGAAGTCATGAACACGCTTAGGGGTGCGGGTTACCTCAAGGTTGGTCTGGTGGGTCTTGAGACGGCTGGTAAGAAATGATCAGTACGCGCCAAAAACTGACGCGCTATAGCGGTAGTCTGTTGTTGGTGCTGGCCGTGCACGCTATCGCGATCATCATCGCCGTTCGCTGGCCCGCCTCTCAGGCGATCGAGCTACCGCCAGCGGCCATGATGGTCGAGCTTGCGCCTCTGCCTGAGCCCGCACCGCCGCCACCACCAAAAGTCGTTCAGCCACCTCTGCCGCCAGCCCCTGAAGAACCAGAGCCTATGCCGGAAGTCGCGCAAGCGCCGAAGCCGGAAATCGTGGTGACCAAAAAGGTTGAAAAGCCCAAGCCAAAACCGCAGCCGCCAAAGCCGCAGAAGAAGCCTGAGCCGCCTCAGGAAAAACCTGCTGACGAAAAACCGGTCGACACGCCGCCTACGACTGCCAAACCGGAAAAAGCAGCTGCTCCGAAGCCCGCTCCTGCGCCTGCGCCGCCCAGCAATGCGCTGCCAAGCTGGCAGGGTGACCTGTTAAGTCATCTGGGCAAGTACAAGAAGTATCCCGAGGATGCGCGTCGTCGTGGCATGCAGGGTGTTGCACGCCTGCGCTTCGTTGTCGATGCTGACGGCAACGTGCTGTCTTACTCGATTGCCAACAGTTCAGGCAGCCCGGCGCTGGATCGAGCGACCATGGAAATGATCCGTCGCGCTCAGCCGCTGCCCAAACCGCCCAAGGAAATCCTCAACAACGGCACCATTGAAATCCTCGCACCGTTCGTTTATTCACTGGATAAACGCTGAATTGTACTTTTGTTACTTGTGAGTGCTTCTGATAACGTGCGTCTATCGATCGCACCCGCTATGCTGGGGTCGCAACTTCATGGACGCACGTTATGACTCTTACAGAATTACGCTACATCGTCACGCTTGCCCAGGAGCAGCACTTTGGCCATGCGGCTGAGCGCTGCCACGTCAGCCAGCCAACGCTGTCGGTGGGCGTCAAGAAACTAGAAGACGAACTCGGTGTGCTCATTTTCGAGCGCAGCAAGAGCGCCGTGCGCCTGACACCGGTCGGTGAAGGCATCGTTGCGCAAGCGCAGAAAGTGCTGGAGCAGGCTCAAGGTATTCGTGAGCTGGCCCAGGCAGGCAAGAATCAGCTGACCGCGCCGCTGAAAGTCGGCGCTATTTATACCGTCGGCCCTTACCTGTTCCCTCACCTGATTCCACAACTGCACCGGGTTGCGCCGCAGATGCCGTTGTACATCGAAGAAAACTTTACGCATGTGCTGCGCGACAAGCTGCGCAACGGTGAGCTGGATGCCGTCATCATTGCCTTGCCGTTCAACGAAGCCGACGTGCTGACCCTGCCACTTTACGACGAGCCGTTCTCCGTCCTGATGCCGGCCGATCACCCATGGACTCAGAAAGAGACCATCGACGCCTCGGCACTCAACGACAAGAGTCTGTTACTGCTGGGCGAAGGTCACTGCTTCCGTGATCAGGTTCTGGAAGCCTGCCCTACCCTGGGCAAAGGCAATGAAGGCGCCAAGCACACGACAGTAGAATCCAGCTCGCTGGAAACCATTCGGCACATGGTCGCTTCCGGGCTGGGTATTTCGATCCTGCCGCTTTCGGCCGTTGACAGCCACCACTACGCGCCTGGCGTGATCGAAGTCCGCCCGCTGACGCCGCCTGTGCCTTTCCGCACAGTCGCCATCGCCTGGCGCGCAAGCTTCCCGAGACCCAAAGCCATCGAAATTCTCGCTGACTCTGCTCGCCTGTGCTCGGTGGCACGTCCGAAAACAGTCGCAAGTTAGGCAGAAAAGAAATGAGCGAGCTTTCCAGGGTCTCGGTCACGGCGCTCAAGGGCGTCGGTGAAGCGATGGCAGAAAAGCTGGCCAGGGTCGGGCTGGAAACCCTGCAGGACGTGCTGTTCCATCTGCCGTTGCGTTACCAGGACCGGACCCGCGTCGTACCGATTGGCGCATTGCGCCCTGGCCAGGATGCCGTGATCGAAGGCGTGGTCAGCGGCGCCGATGTGGTAATGGGCAAGCGCCGCAGCTTGCTGGTACGGCTTGGCGACGGCACAGGTGTCGTCAGCCTGCGCTTCTACCACTTCAGCAACGCGCAGAAAGAAAGCATGAAGCGTGGCACGCACCTGCGCTGCTTCGGCGAAGCGCGTCCCGGTGCTTCCGGCCTGGAAATCTATCACCCGGAATATCGGGCGATCACCGGTGATGAGCCCGCGCCCGTCGAACAGACCCTCACGCCGATCTATCCCACGACTGAAGGCCTTACCCAGCAGCGCCTGCGTCAGCTGTGTCAGCAAAGCCTGGCGATGCTCGGCCCCAAAAGCCTGCCGGACTGGCTGCCGGATGAGCTGGCCCGCGACTATCAGCTGGCCCCTCTGGATGATGCGATCCGCTATCTGCATCACCCGCCCGCCGATGCCGATGTGGAGGAGCTGGCCCTCGGGCATCACTGGGCGCAGCACCGGCTGGCTTTCGAAGAATTGCTTACCCACCAGCTTTCCCAGCAGCGCCTGCGCGAAAGTCTGCGCTCACAGCGCGCACCGGCGTTGCCTGTTGCGAAAAAACTGCCGAAACAATTTCTCGCCAACCTCGGCTTCGCGCCCACGGGTGCCCAGCAGCGGGTCGGCAAGGAAGTTGCCTACGACCTGAGCCAGCCTGAGCCGATGCTGCGGTTGATCCAGGGTGACGTTGGTTCGGGCAAGACCGTGGTCGCCGCTCTGGCTGCCTTGCAAGCGCTGGAAGCAGGTTATCAAGTGGCGCTGATGGCCCCCACCGAGATTCTCGCCGAGCAGCACTACATCAACTTCCAGCGCTGGTTAGAGCCGCTGGGCGTTGGCGTGGCCTGGCTGGCGGGCAAGCTCAAGGGCAAGGCGCGCGCGACGTCCCTGGAGCAGATCGCCAGTGGCACCCCTATGGTAGTGGGCACCCATGCGCTGTTTCAGGACGAAGTGCAGTTCAAGAACCTCGCGCTGGTGATCATCGACGAGCAGCACCGGTTCGGTGTTCAGCAACGTTTGGCGCTGCGTAAAAAGGGCGTCGGCGGCCTGATGTGTCCGCATCAATTGATCATGACCGCCACACCGATTCCACGCACGCTGGCGATGAGCGCCTA
This sequence comes from Pseudomonas sp. Pme6b, assembly GCF_058129925.1. Lineage (NCBI taxonomy): Bacteria > Pseudomonadati > Pseudomonadota > Gammaproteobacteria > Pseudomonadales > Pseudomonadaceae > Pseudomonas > Pseudomonas sp. Pme6b. The sequence goes on along the minus strand of NZ_CM176704.1, from coordinate 230,569 downwards.
CGCCGATCTGGACACGTCGATTCTGGACGAACTGCCGCCCGGAAGGACACCGGTCAATACCGTGCTGGTTGCCGACAGCCGCCGCCTGGAAGTCGTGGAGCGTGTGCGCGCAGCTTGCGCCGAAGGTCGCCAGGCCTATTGGGTGTGCACGCTGATCGTAGAATCCGAAGAGCTGACCTGCAAAGCGGCTGAAACCACCTACGAAGAACTGAGCAGTGCCCTGGGTGAGGTTCGCGTCGGGTTGATACACGGGCGCATGAAGCCCGCAGAAAAGGCCGCGATCATGGCCGAATTCAAGCAGGGTGCGCTGCAATTGCTGGTGGCAACTACAGTGATCGAAGTTGGGGTCGACGTGCCGAACTCCAGCCTGATGATCATCGAAAACCCCGAGCGCCTCGGTCTGGCTCAATTGCACCAGTTGCGCGGGCGCGTCGGTCGCGGCAGTGCGGTCAGCCATTGTGTGCTGCTCTACCACCCGCCGCTTTCACAGATCGGACGGCAGCGGCTGGGCATCATGCGCGAAACCAACGACGGCTTTGTCATCGCCGAAAAGGACCTTGAACTGCGTGGTCCCGGTGAAATGCTGGGAACCCGACAAACGGGCCTTCTGCAATTCAAGGTCGCCGACCTTATGCGTGACGCAGACCTGCTACCGGCCGTACGCGACGCGGCTCAGGCCATGTTGGAGCGCTGGCCCCAACATGTCAGCCCACTGCTCGACAGATGGCTGCGTCATGGCCAGCAGTATGGCCAGGTGTGATGCAGGCTACGCTTTGAACACCACGTGCGACCGAAAACGAATAACGTGGTTATACTTCAAAAAATGTAGGAATTTGGACATAGCTCATGACAGAAGTCGCCCACGTCAATGATCCGCAGCATGCGCCGTCGGTAATCCGGCAGTTGCTTGAAAAATTGGCTATCAGCTACAACGAAGTCATGGACAACAAAAGCTTGCCCCCGGCGCGCAAGGTTCAGGCTGTGCTGGTCGAGGACGCTGTCGGTGCGCTGCTTATCCTGTTCCCGCAGAGCCAGTTGCTCGACCTCAGCCGAATCACCGAGCTGACCGGGCGCCAGTTGACCGCTGTGCCGCATGATCGTTTGCAGCGCATGCTCACCAAGCACAACCTGCAAGTGCTGCCGGGGCTCCCGGCACTGACCAGCTCACCGTGCCTTTACGATGATCGCCTGCTGCAAGAGCCGACACTGCTGGTGGGCTCGGGCGAAAAGGGCCTGTTGCTGGAAATCAGCAGTGACGACTTCAAAGGCATGCTGAGCAAGGCCAGTGCCGCGCACTTCGGCCAGTCGGTCGCAGCCATCCGTCCGAACCTGGATCGTCCTGACGACGATCCGGCAGAAATCACCCAGGCCATGCATGTTTTCACGGCGCGTCGCATCCAGCAGCGTCTGGAAGCGACCCTGGAAATACCACCACTGGCCGGAACTGCACAGAAAATCATCAAGCTGCGGGTCGACCCCGATGCCACCATCGATGACATCACCGGCGTAGTCGAAACCGACCCTGCGCTGGCGGCACAGGTCGTGAGCTGGGCGGCATCGCCCTATTACGCGTCGACCGGCAAGATCCGCTCGGTAGAAGATGCAATCGTCCGCGTGCTGGGCTTTGATCTGGTGATCAACCTGGCACTGGGCCTCGCTCTGGGCAAAACCCTGAGTCTGCCCAAGGACCAGCCGCAACAGACCACGCCGTATTGGCAGCAATCCATCTATACAGCTGCCGTCATCGAAGGTCTGACCCGCGCCATTCCACGCGCCAGTCGCCCGGAAGCTGGCCTGAGCTACCTCGCCGGTTTGCTGCACAACTTCGGCTACCTGCTGCTGGCCCATGTGTTTCCGCCACACTTCACCCTGATTTGCCGCCAGCTGGAAGTTAACCCGCACCTGCACCACAGCTTTATTGAGCAGCATTTGCTGGGTATCAGCCGCGAGCAGATCGGGGCCTGGCTGATGCGCTATTGGGACATGCCGGATGAACTCGCCATCGCGCTGCGCTTCCAGCACGACCCCCACTACAAGGGCGAACATCACGTCTACGCCAACCTGGTTTATCTGGCCGTACGTCTGTTGCGGGTGAACGGCATCGGTGCCGGGCCAGAGCAGGAGATTCCTGACGAGTTGTTCGAACGCTTGGGCCTGTCCCGCGAAAAAGCCAACGAGTCAGTGAAAAAAGTGCTGGAGGCCGAGGTACTTCTGCGCGAACTGGCTTCGCAGTTCAGCAAGTAATGCGCTGATGTAATGTGCGAACAGTGCCTAAGGCTCTGGCTCAGGCACTATTTATCTCCTCAAACCTCAGAAAGGCTCGCCTTCTACCCCTGGTAGGTGCTCATCCAGGCGTAGCCAGGGAAGCCGGTTCTCTATCCAGATGTGTCGTGAGGGCGTTGCCAGCTCCGGTTGGTCAAGTGTCGCAATGGTGACGTCGATCTCGTCCGGGCTGTTGCGCGTGAACAACGCCAAGTGAGCGCCGCACTTGCCGCAGAAATAGCGTACGCAGCTGGGTGAGGAGTCATACGCACAGGGGCTGCCTGTCAGCCACGTGAACGAAGCCAGCGGCACACTTGTCCAGGTTACAACCGTTGCACCCGAGGTGCGTCGACAGATGGAGCAATGACAGTGAGCGATGTCCCGCAACGGCGCATCGAACTGGTAACGCAGCCCGCCGCAATGGCAGCCACCCGAGTGTATCTCGCTCATCCATGCTTCTCCTTCATGCCCATAATCCGTGTGACAATAAAATTTCCACAATAGCTGATTGAAAGGTCGGTGAAAGCTTGGCCAATTAGCATCGCCTCACTTCCGGCAAAAAGACCGGCTAGCCAGGAACGGATTCCAACGTGTTTCAGGCCCAATTAACAACAATAATGGTGATTCCGATGCTTGCTGACTTCTCGTTCCACACCCTCCTTGCGCCTCCACTCCACGTACCGATCTGCTGAGCTGACTCGTTCATTTCACGTTCTGTAGCCGTATTACGTCTGGAGTATTCCCATGCTGACTTTCCTTGGCTTTGCCATGGTTATTGCGTTCATGTACCTGATCATGAGCAAGCGCCTGACTGCGCTGATCGCCCTGATTCTGGTTCCAATCATCTTCGCCCTGTTCGGTGGCTTCGCGGCCCAGATCGGCCCGATGATGCTGGCAGGTATCACCAAGCTGGCGCCGACCGGCGTGATGCTGATGTTCGCCATCCTTTATTTTGCGCTGATGATCGACTCCGGCCTGTTCGACCCGGCCGTGCGCAAGATCCTGAAAATGGTCAAGGGCGACCCGATGCGCATTTCGGTCGGCACCGCCGTGCTGGCGCTGGTGGTGTCCCTCGACGGTGACGGCGCGACCACCTACATGATCTGCGTCGCCGCCATGCTGCCGCTGTACAGCCGCGTCGGCATGAGCCCGCGCATCATGGCCGGCCTGATCATTCTGGCCGGTGGCGTGATGAACATGACCCCGTGGGGTGGCCCGACCGCTCGTGCGGCCAGTGCCCTGCATGTCGATGCATCCGACATTTTCGTACCGATGATCCCGGCAATGCTGGCTGGCGTGGTTGCGATCCTCGCAATTGCCTACTTCTACGGCAAACGCGAACGCGCTCGTCTGGGTGAACTGCACCTTAAGGGTGATGAAGTCGATCACAGCGAAATCAGCGTCTCGCAATTCCCGGATGCACGTCGTCCAAAGCTGATCTGGTTCAACGGCGCTCTGACCTTCGCACTGATGGTTGCCCTGATCATGGGCCTGCTGCCGCTGCCGGTACTGTTCATGATCGCGTTCAGTATCGCGATGATCATCAACTACCCGAACCTGCAGGACCAGAAGGACCGCGTATCAGCCCACGCCGGTAGCGTTCTGGCAGTGGTCGGCCTGATCTTCGCCGCAGGTATCTTCACCGGTATTCTGTCCGGCACCGGCATGGTCGACGCCATGTCGAAAAGCCTGCTGGCAGTGATCCCGGATGCGCTCGGCCCGTACCTCGCCGTCATCACCGCGCTGGTGAGCATGCCGTTCACTTTCTTCATGTCCAACGACGCGTTCTACTACGGCGTACTGCCAGTGCTGTCCGAAGCCGCTGCCCACTACGGCATAAGCCCGGTTGAAATGGCCCGCGCCTCGATCGTCGGTCAGCCGGTCCACTTGCTCAGCCCTCTGGTGCCATCGACCTACCTGCTGGTTGCCTTGGCCGGTATCGAGTTTGGCGACCATCAGCGCTTCACCCTGAAATGGGCGATTCTGGTGTGCCTGTGCATTCTGGTTGCCGCGCTGCTGATGGGGATCTTCCCGTTCTATAGCAGCATGTAAAACGCAGTACCTGTCACAAAGGCTCGCCGTTGACTTGATCGTTGACGGCGAGTTTTTGCGTTTGGGCGGTCAATTGGTTGAAGGCCGGTACTGCAACGCCTCGGCCAGATGGCTACGAGTGATCGCGTCCACCTGCTCCAGATCAGCCAGCGTTCGCGCCACTTTCAGCAGGCGATGCGCCGAACGTAATGAGAGAGTCAGGCGCTCGCAGGCCGTCTCCAGCCAGCGTTCATCGACGCTGGACAGCGCGCAGTGCTCGCGCAGCCCTGGTAGGTCGAGAAAGGCATTGGCACAGCCCTGACGACGTTGCTGCCGTTCTCTGGCCTGCGCAACCACCGCTGCCGCGCTTGCAGTGTTCTCACTGGTGGTCGGGTCGGGGTTGAGGGCTGTGGCTTCGCGGGCGACGGTCAGGTGCAGATCAATCCGGTCCAGCAGCGGGCCGGACAACTTGTTGCGATAACGCTGCACCTGCTCGGAGGAACAACGGCAGCGCCCGGTCGGCTCACCCAGATATCCACAGGGGCATGGGTTCATCGCTGCCACCAGTTGGAACCGCGCCGGAAAGCGCACGCGATCCCGCGCCCGGGAAATCACGATATGCCCGGACTCCAGCGGCTCACGCAAAACCTCCAGCACTCGGCGATCGAACTCCGGCAGCTCATCGAGAAACAGCACGCCGTGATGTGCCAACGTGATTTCGCCAGGTTGCGGACGACTGCCACCGCCCACCAATGCCGGCCCGGACGCCGAGTGATGCGGCTGTCGAAACGGCCGCTGCGGCCAACTGGTCAGCGGCACTTGGCTGGCAACCGACTGAATCGCCGCCACTTCAAGCGCTTCGTGCTCATCCAGCGGCGGCAACAAACCCGGCAGGCGGCTGGCGAGCAATGTCTTGCCGGTGCCGGGTGGCCCACTGAACAGCAGGTTGTGCGCACCCGCAGCGGCAATCACCAACGCACGCTTCGCGGCGGTCTGGCCCTGCACTTCGCTAAGGTCCGGATACGGCTTGGGCTGATGCAGCAGGCCGCTGGACTGATACGGCGCAATCACCGTGCGCCCGTTGAAATGCGCAACCAGCTCCAGCAAGTGATTCACCGCAATCACCCGCAGCCCCGACGCCAGACAGGCTTCTTCGGCGTTCACCTCCGGAATGATCAGCGTCCGCTCCGCTGCACGTGCCGCCAGCGCAGCAGGCAGCACGCCCTGAATCGGCCGAATCGCTCCCGACAGCGCCAGCTCGCCCAGGCATTCAACATCCTGCAACGCAACCAGCGGCACCTGCCCGCTGGCGGCCAGCAAACCCAGCGCAATCGCCAGATCGAACCGCCCGCCATCCTTGGGCAAATCAGCCGGCGCAAGGTTGAGCGTGATCCGCCGCGCCGGAAAATCCAGTCCGGAATTGAGAATGGCACTGCGCACCCGGTCCTTGCTCTCCTTGACCGCCCCCTCCGGCAACCCCACCAGCGTCAGGGCCGGCAGGCCGTTGGCCAGATGCGCTTCAACAGTAACCGCCGGGGCTTCCACCCCGACCTGGGCACGACTATGGACGATAGCCAGCGACATGGATCATTCCTTGATATGAGCGATGGGCGGGTATCGTGCTTTATTTGCGGGATGGGGGTGAGGGGGGAATGGATACAGGGTGTGAGTGGGACAAGAAAGACGGATATATGTTTTGGTTGCGTAGAAATGCCATAAACATTGCTTTAAATGCTCAAACACACCGAGCAGGAGCATTGATATGAGCATCCGCCTTGCCCTTCCCGAGGACTCGTTGCAGATAGCGACGATTCATCTGGAGTCATGGAGAAGTGCCTATGAGGGCATCATTCCCTCTGCCTATATCAATCGGATAACGCTTGAGGCAAGGCTGTCCCACTGGAACAAGGTGATCGCTTCGGGCGAATCTGGCCTGTACGTCAAAGTCGACAGGTTAGATCGGGTCTTGGGCTGGGTGGCCACGGGGATTGACAGGGAACATCCCGAAGACCGCAGCGTCGCAGAAATACAGGCCATCTATATCTGAATCGCCCCGGATTCTCTAGACACCTTGCAAGCTCATTGCGTAACGTTTTTCAAACTCTACCGGTGACAGCTGATTGTTGAAACCATGGCGGCGTTTTGGGTTGTAGAACATCTCGATGTAATCGAACACATCACTACGAGCATCTTGCCGTGAGGTGTAGATTTTCCGCTTGATTCGTTCCCGTTTCAGAAGCTGGAAAAAGCTCTCAGCCACGGCGTTGTCATGACAATTGCCTCGGCGGCTCATGCTGACAACCAAATTGTTTGCCTTCAAAAAACTGCGCCAATCGGAGCTGCTGTACTGGCTGCCCTGGTCGGAGTGAACCATCACCTCTTGTTTCGGTTTTCGCCTCCAAACCGCCATCAATAACGCATCAATGGCCAAATCACTGGTCATCTGCGACTTCATTGACCAGCCAACGACCTGACGAGAAAACAGATCCAGCACCACCGCCAAATACAGCCAGCCTTCATACGTACGAACGTAGGTGATGTCGGTGACCCAAACCTTGTTGGGTTCCACGACATCGAACTCGCGCTTCAGTAAATTGGGTGAGGCGACCGCTGGCTTACCGCCGTACTTTCCAGGGCGACGTCGATACCCTGTCTGAGAGCGCAGACCTTCAAGACGCATCAACCTCGCCACACGATGCCGACCACAATCTTCACCGACCTCGCGCAGGTCGTCATGGATTTTGCGATAGCCATAAACTGCGCCGCTCTCCAGCCACGAGTGCTTGATCAAACCGAGCAATCGCTGGTCGTCTTTAGCGCGTGCAGATTGCGGCTCAGACAACCAAGCGTAATAACCACTGGGATGGACTTTCAGCGTCAGGCAAAGCCGTCGAATGGAGTAGTCGCCCGCGCGCTGCTTGATAAAGGCGTACTTCAGCCGCACTCCTTGGCAAAGTACGCGGCGGCCTTTTTTAAGATGTCTCGCTCTTCAGTGACCCGCTTGAGTTCCGCTCGCAGACGACGCAGTTCAGCGTGCTGATCATCGTCTTGCTGCCGTTCTGCCTGAGGTTTGCTGTAGCGCTTTATCCAGGCATAGAGGCTATGCGTCGACACGCCAAGACGCGCTCGCCACATCAGCGACAGGCAGCTTCTTTTCGGTCACTTGATTGACCGCTTGGATTTTGAATTCTTCGGGATAACGTGGGTTGCTCATGGCACCTCCTGATTGGCCTCAGTTTAAGGCATGGAGGTGTCTACAAAACCCGGGGCGATTCATCCAGCCCGCACTAACCGCCACCCTTCGACTAGCGCCGCTATCGAAATCGCTGCCAAGAAAGTCGTTAAGCTCGTTCCAGCCAAGGTGCTGAACGACGCGATCAACAAGGGGAGCCCGCAGAATTCGGGAAAAATCGTACTACAAGGGCTTCCCCATTGAGCACAAGCCCAATAGTTTCTGTTTGACTCCGCTGCATGTGCCGGACCTTCGGAAAGAAGGTGAAGGACTGCGGTACTACAAACGGTCATCTTGAGCTGATCGCTCGGACCCTGATGAAAGACGCACGTGAGGGCCTCGTTCGCTAACCGGGACTGAATTTCCCATACGATTTTTCAGGTATCCCCCACGCAGGTCCAACCCGCTTCACATCAACGACGGCAGTGCACATTGATCCTTTTATCCGCTCATGATCCTCGCCCTAACGCCTTACAAGGTGATCAGTCATGACCTCTGGTGTTTACGCGCCCGTTGGTTCTGCCTGTTCAGGCTTGAACGTGTCGCCGTAATGCAGAACGGCCCAGGCCATCCTCGCATTCTTGGCGGCAATCGCCACGGCCGCACGCCAGTAACCCCGTCGCTCCATGAGGTTGCGGATCCAGCGACTGAGAGGGTCTTGCTTATCGCCCAGGTTGGCCATGACAGATCGAGCTCCAAGCACCAGTAGACTGCGTAAATAGGCATCCCCGGCTTTGGTGATACTCCCCAGGCGCTGCTTGCCGCCGCTACTGTATTGGCCTGGCGTCAAACCGAGCCAGGCAGCCACTTGGCGTCCGTTTCTGAAGTCGTGCCCATCTCCAATACTGGCCACTAAAGCACTTGCAGTGGTCGAGCCAACCCCACGCAATTGCAGCAGCCTACGGCTACGATCATCTTCGCGAGCGATCTGATTGATGGCTCGATCAAGTTCCACCAGCCGATCCTCGATATGGCTGGTGTGCTCCAACAGTTCACTCATGCACCGTCTTGCCCAGCCAGGCAAGGTGTCCAGACAGGGACCAATCTCTTTTCTCAATCGCTCTGGGCTTTGTGGCAGGACCACGCCGAATTCAGAAAGTAATCCGCGCAGTCGGTTGTACGTAGAGGTGCGTTCTTCGATGAATCCCTGGCGGGTTCGATGAAGGCAAAGAGTGGCCTGCTGATGCTCGTCTTTAACAGGGACAAACCGCATGCTGGGTCGGGTCACTGCCTCACAGATCGCGGCAGCATCTGCGGCATCGTTCTTGCCGCGCTTACCCGACATTCGATAAGGCGAAACGAGTTTAGGAGCCATCAACTTGACCGTATGGCCGTGCTCGGCGAACACCCTCGCCCAATGATGAGCGCCTGAGCAAGCCTCCATACCAATCAAGCACGGGGGCAACTGGGCGATCAATGGCACCAGTTGATCCCGCGCAACCTTGGGCTTCACCAAGGTGGCTTTACCAGCCTCATCGACGCCGTGAACGGCGAATACGGCCTTGGCTAGATCGATTCCCACGGTAATAATTGGCATGGACTTCCCCTCCTGTGGTTTTGATGCAGGTTTGACACTTCATCATGGCACTTCGATGCCGATTCGCGACTTTCGCCGCGCCCTCTGGACGGGGAAGTCCCTTTCATTCGCTAAGCATTCTACCTGTCAGTTGAAACCATAAAGATAGACGCCTCGGCGTCAGAAAATGCAGAAAACGGCCCTAGTCTCACGCGGTGCCAGTGAGTAGCCTGACGCCGGATTGAGGTGTGCTTCAATCGGACACATTCCAGGTTGCGCGAAGGCATGCCTCCTGTCGGCAGTGCTTAACGAATGAAAGGGACTTCCCCGTCCAGAGGGCGCGGCGAAAGTCGCGAATCGGCATCGAAGTGCCATGATGAAGTGTCAAACCTGCATCAAAACCACAGGAGGGGAAGTCCATGCCAATTATTACCGTGGGAATCGATCTAGCCAAGGCCGTATTCGCCGTTCACGGCGTCGATGAGGCTGGTAAAGCCACCTTGGTGAAGCCCAAGGTTGCGCGGGATCAACTGGTGCCATTGATCGCCCAGTTGCCCCCGTGCTTGATTGGTATGGAGGCTTGCTCAGGCGCTCATCATTGGGCGAGGGTGTTCGCCGAGCACGGCCATACGGTCAAGTTGATGGCTCCTAAACTCGTTTCGCCTTATCGAATGTCGGGTAAGCGCGGCAAGAACGATGCCGCAGATGCTGCCGCGATCTGTGAGGCAGTGACCCGACCCAGCATGCGGTTTGTCCCTGTTAAAGACGAGCATCAGCAGGCCACTCTTTGCCTTCATCGAACCCGCCAGGGATTCATCGAAGAACGCACCTCTACGTACAACCGACTGCGCGGATTACTTTCTGAATTCGGCGTGGTCCTGCCACAAAGCCCAGAGCGATTGAGAAAAGAGATTGGTCCCTGTCTGGACACCTTGCCTGGCTGGGCAAGACGGTGCATGAGTGAACTGTTGGAGCACACCAGCCATATCGAGGATCGGCTGGTGGAACTTGATCGAGCCATCAATCAGATCGCTCGCGAAGATGATCGTAGCCGTAGGCTGCTGCAATTGCGTGGGGTTGGCTCGACCACTGCAAGTGCTTTAGTGGCCAGTATTGGAGATGGGCACGACTTCAGAAACGGACGCCAAGTGGCTGCCTGGCTCGGTTTGACGCCAGGCCAATACAGTAGCGGCGGCAAGCAGCGCCTGGGGAGTATCACCAAAGCCGGGGATGCCTATTTACGCAGTCTACTGGTGCTTGGAGCTCGATCTGTCATGGCCAACCTGGGCGATAAGCAAGACCCTCTCAGTCGCTGGATCCGCAACCTCATGGAGCGACGGGGTTACTGGCGTGCGGCCGTGGCGATTGCCGCCAAGAATGCGAGGATGGCCTGGGCCGTTCTGCATTACGGCGACACGTTCAAGCCTGAACAGGCAGAACCAACGGGCGCGTAAACACCAGAGGTCATGACTGATCACCTTGTAAGGCGTTAGGGCGAGGATCATGAGCGGATAAAAGGATCAATGTGCACTGCCGTCGTTGATGTGAAGCGGGTTGGACCTGCGTGGGGGATACCTGAAAAATCGTATGGGAAATTCAGTCCCGGTTAGCGAACGAGGCCCTCACGTGCGTCTTTCATCAGGGTCCGAGCGATCAGCTCAAGATGACCGTTTGTAGTACCGCAGTCCTTCACCTTCTTTCCGAAGGTCCGGCACATGCAGCGGAGTCAAACAGAAACTATTGGGCTTGTGCTCAATGGGGAAGCCCTTGTAGTACGATTTTGTCCGTTTTCTCTACTCCCCCCGTAAACACCAGAGGTCATGACTGATCACCTTGTAAGGCGTTAGGGCGAGGATCATGAGCGGATAAAAGGATCAATGTGCACTGCCGTCGTTGATGTGAAGCGGGTTGGACCTGCGTGAGGGATACCTGAAAAATCGTATGGGAAATTCAGTCCCAATTAGCGAACGAGGCCCTCACGTGCGTCTTTCATCAGGGTCCGAGCGATCAGCTCAAGATGACCGTTTGTAGTACCGCAGTCCTTCACCTTCTTTCCGAAGGTCCGGCACATGCAGCGGAGTCAAACAGAAACTATTGGGCTTGTGCTCAATGGGGAAGCCCTTGTAGTACGTTTTGTCCGTTTTCTCTATCGACCCCATATGCATCAGTAGTGGAACCATTTATGTCCGATCGCCAACTCATGTCCAATTGCCGAAGCCGGAACAGTTCGCAACCATGAGATCAGGAGTGGAGAGTCTATATGCCGGGTATCAACGGAGCAGGACCATCAAATTTTTTTTGGCAGTGGCGCACAGACGGCGAGCCAGTAACTGAGCGCGAACATGACTCCAGTCGCAGTGCCAGCTCGGCGAACAGTCCGGAGTTGCCGCCGCCCGCATCTCCTGCGGAATCCGGACGCCAGAGGTTGCTACGATCCAGCGCGTTGTCGCGGCAAACCAGAGAATGGCTGGAGGCAACGCCTGCCCGTGTCCAAGGCGCCAATCCGCCCGCAGAAGCCAGGCAGTCGCCTGAGGCACAACAGGCAGAGCGCATCGTTCAGGAGTTGGTCAGGGGAGGCGCTGATCTTAATAATGTTCGCACCATGCTCAGAAATGTAATGGATAACAACGCCGTAGCTTTTTCTCGAGTCGAACGGGATATCTTGCTTCAACATTTTCCTAACATGCCTATGACTGGAATCAGCAGCGACTCGGTGCTCGCTAACGAGCTCCGGCAGAGGCTTCGTCAAACGGTCCGCCAACAAAGAGCTTTGGTACAATCGTCAACGCCTGCCCGCCTCGCAGACTCATCATCAGGAAGCAGCCAGCGTTCGTTAATTGGGCGGTCCACTATGTTGATGACACCGGGCCGAAGCTCGTCTTCGAGCGCGGCGGCTTCTAGAACATCGGTCGACAGGCATCCTCAAGGCCTGGACCTGGAATCAGCACGCCTCGCCAGTGCTGCGAGGCATAATCATAGTGCCAACCAGACTAACGAAGCACTGCGCAGATTGACTCAAGAGGGAGTGGACATGGAGCGCCTGCGCACCTCTCTTGGTCGCTATATAATGTCGCTTGAACCGCTACCCCCAGATTTGAGGCGCGCGTTAGAAAGTGTAGGCATTAATCCCTTTATACCAGAGGAGTTGAGCTTGGTGGATCACCCCGTGTTGAACTTCAGTGCTGCGCTGAACCGCATGCTCGCTTCGCGTCAGACCACTACGAACAGTCCGGAATTGCCGCCGCTCGCATCTTCTGCGGAATCCGGACGCCGGAGGCTGCTACGTTCCCCACCGTTGTTGTCTGGCCAAAGAGAATGGATTGAGCAGAACATGCGGCAAGGAGCAGAGCCTCAATCCTCACGCCTCAATAGGGCTGTAAGATTGGCGGTGATGCCACCGCAGAAGGAAAATGAAGATAATGTGGCTTACGCAATACGCTTGCGTAGACTGAACCCGGGTGCGGATGTAAGTAGGGTAGTTGCATCCTTTATAACTGACCCGGCGGCTCGACAGCAAGTTGTGGATGATATCCGCGCAGCCTTGGATATAGCTCCACAATTTAGTCAATTGCGTACAATCTCGAAGGCAGATGCTGAATCTGAAGAGTTGGGTTTCAGAGATGCGGCAGATCACCCCGACAACGCGACGTCCTGCCTTTTTGGTGAAGAGTTGTCACTGAGTAATCCGGATCAGCAGGTAATCGGTCTAGCGGTTAATCCGACGGATAAGCCGCAGCCTTACAGCCAAGAGGTAAACAAGGCTCTTACATTCATGGATATGAAAAAACTTGCCCAATACCTGGCAGACAAGCCCGAGCATCCGCTGAACAGACAAAGGCTTGATGCCAAAAATATCGCTAAGTACGCTTTTAAAATTGTTCCATGACCGTCAGCGTTTTTCAAGAGAGCATCGGTCGCCAAGGCGAAATCCGTGATCGGACCACTGAGGGTCAACATTACCGTATTGCCGACCTGCATTTGCTTGCGGCGGTCATCAACGGTACATCTCGGTCGTGCGGTCACAGAGCGGCGAAATGAAGGGCTTGATGCATAGGAATTTCAAAATGCCTATGCATCAGGCTGACGCTATGAAGGAGGCGTCATGCCTTCATAGCGATGCGTAGTAAGACGCTGATGCGTTACTTATGCAGTGCAAATACCTATAAATAAGCGTTAACGCAGGTTATTTAACCGCGAAGCTTAGGTGCGGACGCACCTTCCCCCTGTCAGGGCTTCACGTACCTCATCTGCGCGATCGCCTGAGCGTTGAGGATCAGTCCCAGCACCGTCAGCCCGCTGATTGCCGCCGTGTATATCATCCGCGCGCCACACAGCCACGCAACGGAGCGGATCGACGTTTAGAAAGGCTTTGGCCATCTGCACAAAATACAGCTTCGGTGTTGGTCCTGGCGTCGCCATCTTCAGTGCTTCATAGACCTTTGGCAGGTACTGCCCGCAGACCCGATTGGCCAGAAAACCAAAATACCGGATCATCCGGAAATGCTTCTCCGGGATGTGCTGCACCACCCGGCGCAGGATGTCGGCCTGGCTTAGCGTTTCCTGCTGATAGGTCTGCGTGCGGTGATCCAGGTAGGTGAAGCTCAACGTGGCCCCGCAGGTGTAATGCGCCAGACGACTGCCCGAGATCGGCGGTTTTTTCAGGTAGCGGCCCAGGTAATTGACGGTCTTTCGCCCGTTTTTCGTCTTCTTCGACAAGTGGATGTGCCAGTGCTGACCACCAGCGTTGAGCACAAGGTGACGCCAGTCATTTTCGCTCTGCAGATGAGCGTTTTCAGGTGGGACGGTGGTGTGCTCCCACTGACTGAGCAGGTACTGGCGTACATTCCACATCCAGCGTCGACGCAAGGCTGATGGATGAAACGACAGATCTTTCCATACACCTGCGTCATCGATTCCACCCAAGGTGACCGAGACATGGATGTGTGGGTGCCAGTTAAGTCGCCGGCCTTAGGTGTGAATGGCGCAGAAAACACCCACCTCCACGCCCCGGCGTCGGCCCGCATAGAGCAGGTTGTCGACGGCCAGGCGACACAAGGCATCGAGCCAGTGACGGTTATGAAAGAACAGCGGCCACAGGGTGTCAGGCAATGTGAACACCAGGTGTTGCCAGGTACACTCGGGTAAGCGGTGCTGTTGATTGGCGATCCACTGATCGGTAGCCTTTTTGCCGCAGGATGGACAGGCGCGGCAACTGCAGGTGTTGCAGAGGTATTTGACGTGCGGGCAGCTGTCGTTGCCGCAGGTGTAGTGTTTGACGCCCAGGATCGAGGTGCCGCAGGCCAGCATTTTGCTGACGGACTCGACTTCGATGTCGCGCAAGCCGCCCTCCTCGAGGAGGTGTGCCTAGCATTGATTGGCGGTGAAGAGGTTTTTGAGCGGTCGAGGTGTGTAGGCTGGACTCATCTGAAGCAGCGGCGGTGGGTAAGCAGGCTTCATGATGATCAATAACGGGCCTCATGACAAAGCTCAAATCCATGTTTCTGCTGCTACGCGATCGCAAGAACGGGGCGATTTGCAGCCGCAGGCTGCCCTGTTCTAACCCGGAGCGAGCTGCACTTGACCCTGGTGATGAAACCGAAACGGCGTTGCTTGCCACACAGCAGGTTCATCTATCCAGGAGGTCGACTCAATGCATCGTCCTATCACCGCAGGCCATACCACCTCACGTCTCATCCTAGATCAGTTACAACAAATATCACGTACCCCATCGGAAAGTACCGCGCAATCAGCACTTTCTCAGCAAGCAAGCATGAGCAGCCCAGTTTTGGAGCGGTCGAAAAGTGCGCCAGCTTTATTGACTGCGGCACAGCGCACGATGCTTGCACAAGTGGGAGCCTGTAACTCTCATCTGACCTCAGACGAAAACATGGCCATCAATGAACTGAGATTACACAAGCCCCGGTTACCTAAGGATACGTGGTTTTTCACTGATCCTAACAAGGACCCGGATGATGTCGTGACCTACACCTTGGGCAAGCAATTGCAGGCTGAGGGCTTTGTGCACATCACGGACGTAGTGGCAACACTGGGTGATGCTGAAGTTCGCTCTCAACGTGCCGAGATGGCCAAAGGCGTGTTCAACAAGCTTGGGTTGCATGACGTGCATGTGTCGCGTGGTCGGGATTACGCGATGAATTCGCTTCAGTCGAAGGAACATGCCAAATTTTTACTGGAAGGTCATGCTTTAAGGGCTGGACCTGGTGAAATACACCGCGACAGCTTGCAGGACATGAGCAGGCGCTTGGCCCGTGCGCCACATGGAGTCGGTATTGTCGTAATTGCAGGCATGAGTGATATCAATGCTCTCATCACTACCTGCCCGGATATGGTGCGCGAACGGGTTGATGGCATCACCATCATGGGCGGCGTCGAGCCTTTAAAGGACGCAGATGGTTTTGTACAGCCTGATGCACGCGCTTACAACAATGCGACCGACATGGATGCTGCGCGCAGTCTTTATCGGAAAGCGCAGGAGCTTGGCATTCCACTTCGTATAGTGACAAAGGAGGCGGCCTATAAAACGGCGGTTTCGCCTTCATTTTACGAAGGGATAGCGGGGAGCGGACATCCAGTAGGCCACTACCTGAGAGACGTTCAGAAGAGTGCGTTGAAAGGCCTCTGGGAAGGTATTCAAGCTGGATTGCTTCCCGGGTTGGATGACTCATGGTTCTTTCGGACGTTCATGCCGAATGCACAGATTGAAGCAGCACAACTGGATAAAAATAAAGAGAGTTCGTTTGAAGATATCTGGCCTAAGGTGACGAAGCTAAACCTGTATGATCCTCTGACATTACTGGCCTCAGTGCCAGGGGCGGCAAAACTGCTATTTAAACCAAAAGCTATACACACAGAAGGATTTGGTGTTGTAGAGCAAGTAGGTCCAGATGATGTGACGCATCCAGAGAAAGCAAGGTTATTGATGTCCGCTTTAGCCAAATCTGCGCTTGCCCAGTCGACGGTAGCCCCAGATTGACCCGTAGTGCCGACAAATGTGGGAGCATCCGCGATGGCGAGGGTAGCACGGTGAAAAACCATGCTACCCGCCTGACTGCTGCTCGTGAAGTCCAGTAGATCGCGTCGACTATGATTCAGGGTGCGGGCTGCCGCGACGTGTCGGGCACAGCCAGGTCTTGATACGGAATACGTTCGGCCAATGGAGCCTCACCATATCCAAGCTTCCGAACCAGGGCGGGAATTGCCTCAAAGCTGGCATTCATGCCGTTGACAATCGCAGATCCCACATGGCGCAGGAACTCGCTCCGGGGAGCCAGCATTTGATGTAGCTCCTCTGCGGAAATGTCACGGTCTCCAGCTTCCATGTGCTGGCTGGCCCGCGCAAGGATGGTTTGTACCACGCGTGCATGCTTGGCATTGTCGGAATCAAATAGCCCGGGAACGTTGACACGCCCGCCAAGCGCCAACGCGTTCAGAGCGATGGCTTCGATTGGATTGAAGACGGCGCTCCGGAAAATACGCAGTACCTGTTCCGACAGCAGCCCGGTTGCCTTGTTGCTGGCAATCAGTGGAATCATCCCGACAATCGATGCGAGCCCCATGGACTTGACAGCGGTGCTTTCGCCCGGAGCGATATCCAGCGCATGGCGCGTCATCCGCTCAATCGTCTTTTTGGTGTCCACCCCCTCGCCTGGATGAGCCATCACGCCGTCCTTCATGCTCTGGAATAAGCCAGCACGCATCAGCTCTTCACTTTCCTTGACCTCGGGTGGAATACCGGAGGCGGCGCCAAAGATGGCCGCTTCAGTTGTCACTGAGTTTGCCGCAAGATCGCCGACTCTGGATTTGAAACCTGCATACTGCAAAACATTATTGGGGAATGACACCACCGAGGAAATGGCACCGGCCTTCAACGCCTTGGGAAGTAGATCGCTCATGGACCACTCCTCACCTTTCATGCCCTTGATGATGGCGAGTACGCACATGGTGTCCATGGACTCGATAATCAAAGGAGGCACTGAATCGATTCCAGCCAATTGCAGGGCATATTGGCTCGGTGAGAAATTTTTGCCGAAGATGGCATTTTTCAACAGCTCAGAAGCGCCAAGCTCCCATGCCGAGCCGAGTATGCTGCTGACCCCGATGCTGCCGGCTAGACCGCCGAGCTGGAATTCCTTCTTGGTGGCTACATGCAACAATTCCTGTGCGCCCAGGCGAACCTGAAGATCGTCATCCCCCTTGAGTTTCTGGTTGATGAACTCGGAGAGGACATCGTCATTGGACGTGATCTTGGGAGCACATGAGGCGAGAAACGCTTTCGCGCTATTCTGGCCGATTGATGCGTTTGGACCAAATGCCGCAGCCCCCCGCTCGATGGCCTTGAGCAATAAGGGGATATGGATGTCTGCGTTGACATCCTCATCTACCCGCTCCGACGAGTTGGCACCGGACATCAGTTGCGCCTTCTCCACCGTAAAGGCGCCTTTGAATTCCTCAAGTGCTTTCTCAATATCCCGACGTGGCCGCATTTCCAGCTGGACCCCGGCAATGCTCGCGGCCTGTGGTGGAAATGCCTGGTCGGCCTGCGCAAACGATAGCAGGGCCTGCACTACCGGGTTATCGGAAACAAGGCTGCCAGATTCCCTGCGGACCGACCCTAGATGCACGGGCTTTGGCTGTGATGGCGGACGAGAATGGTCTGGCGAGCTCAGTAACGAAGTTTCCAGTCTACTGCTATCTACTGCATCTTGTGAGAGAACGCGACTCATAACTAGATGGGTCCGTTCACTCAAGACAGAAGATGCTGAACCATGTGCGGGCGGGGGGCTGGGTACGTCGAAGGATATGGCTTTCGAAGAGCCATGCAAATGTGCGCTGACGATGTCGTACTCTGATTGATCATTTAATCGGGCCTTAACCGTCAGCTCGTTATTAATCAAGAGGTCGGTTCTCACGGTATCGGTGTCAGCTGGCAGACAGATTGACGCTTTATAGGTTACTTGCGTGTGGTTACTGGATTGAAATTGAAATGTGCCATCCTGCAGAGCTTTGCGTACCAGTGATGCAAGGCGTTGGTGTTCGGCATTAGCTGAAAGGCGTTCTAGAGCCTGGTGAGCGCTTTGGCTCAATTGAGAAGGTGAAATCCTTTTAGGATGGGATTTCTGGGCCTGAGGGCCCACCGCGTCTAATGGCTGACCGCCACTGATTGGGGGAGTTGTAATGTTGTGTTGAATAGATTGTAGAGGATTCATAGCGCTGTCAGCTGTCCCGGATGAATTAATCGGATCCAATGTGTGGTCGCAAGAGCTCTTGGGTTCCAAAGACAGACTCAAAACCGGCGAATGCGTCGAGCGGGAAGCACACCACTGACATGGACACACTGCGCGACGAAATGCTCGCGGCGGATTTGCCGATCTGCCCCGTTCATTTTCACTCGCAGCTAATGTGAGTTGCCAGCGATGTAATGCAAGCAGACGCAGCTGAATGCAAGCTCGCTCGCAACTAATGTGAGCCAGAGGGCTGCGTCAGTCGCAGTTAATCTGAGCCTAAAAGTGTGCTGATTGCGAGCACGGTCGTTTTCGATTGCAAGCCGCTACAACTACGGCCTCGATGTTGCTGTTGACCCGTCGCTCGCAAAACGCGATAAAACGTCGCTTCCGACGCCAGATAGCGCCCTTGATCGGCCAGGCGCGGCACGATCTGGCTCGGCGGCAGGTGAGCGTACTCCGCGCTGTTGCACAGCGTCACAATGGTCTGTCGCTCTGCCTCGTTCAGCGCATTTGGCGGCGTTGGCCTTGTGGCAGTCGTTTGCGCATCGGTCTGGATAGCGTCTGTCTGAGTCCACCGTTGCAAGGTGCGCAGCGACAGAACAACTTCCCGACAGGCCCTGATTTTTCTGGCTCACGCCGCGACCGCTTCGCCCAGCCAGGCCACGAGTAACTGCCGCTCTGGCAGAGACGTTAGTTGTCCTCGTCGTCGGTCGTCCCCCAATAGTCGTTGAGCTTTTTTCGCAGCACCAACAACGCGGCTGTTTCAGCGAGCGCCTTGTCTTTGCGGCGCAGTTCGCGCTCAAGTTCCTGGATGCGTTTCTTGTCTTTGCGCGCCTGGTCTCGTTCTTCTTTTTGCAGGGCCTTTTCCGATTTCTGGCCGGTGATGAAGGCTTGTCGCCAGGCCGTGATTTGCTCGGGGTAAAGGCCTTTGCGGCGGCAGTATTCACCCAGGTCGATCTCGGACAAACCGGCGGCTTCAAGCACGACAGCAAACTTGGTTTCGGCTGACCAGTTCTCGGTCAACGGCTTGTTTTCAGACACTGCACTTCCTTCGGCACCGAGCTGCTTGCGCCAGTTGGACAAAGACATTTCACTGACCCCTTCGCGCCGGGAAACCTCGGCCATCGACAGGTTCAGCGGGGGAAGCAGCATTTTGAGTAATGCGGCTCTGCGTTCAGGTGAATAGTACGGCACGACCAGTCTCTTTCCGCCCCCGATATACTTTTTTAGGAAAAATCGGAGAGGCGACAACTATCCTGACACCGGGGGGAACTGGGCGCGTGAATCAGCGTGGCATCGACGATGGTGCCTTGACGCAACGACAAGCCACGGTCGCCCAGATAACCATTAATTACGCCGAGAATCCCGGTCGCCAACTCGTGCTTTTCCAGCAGACGACGGAAGTTGAGAATGGTGGTTTCGTCTGGAATTCGCTCCAGGCTCAGGCCTGAAAACTGACGCAGGATGGTCGTCTCATACAGCGCTTCTTCCATCGCCGGATCGCTGTAGCCGAACCAGTTCTGCATCAGATGAACACGCAGCATCGCCATCAGTGGGTAGGCGGGCCGGCCACCTTCTCCTTTTGGATAATAGGGCTCAATCAGGGCAATCAAACCTTTCCAGGGCACCACCTGATCCATCTCGATCAGGAACAATTCCTTACGGGTCTGCTTGCGCTTGCCGGCATACTCGGCGTCGGCGAAGGTCATCTGTTTCATCATCGAAAAGCTCGGCGACTGGTGTCCGGAGATTTTGCCAAATTAGGAAGTCTTTTTCAGAGTTTCCTTAAGATAATTGCATCTGAAGGGGTGTCTCGTATAAATAAGATGGTGTAAACAAAATAAATTAAGCTTTCACTCCCTTGTCTGAATAGCCTTCAAGCCATACCTAAAGGCCATCACTGCGGGCACTGCTTGCCTAACACTGTCCATAGTGGTGATGACCACGCTGGTGTGTTCGCACAGCTTGGACAGCAGGTGAAATAGCAGTGCGCCACCGCTTTGGCATAAAGGCAAATACCCCAGTTCATCAAGTATCACCAGATATGTGCGAAGCAGTCCTTGGGCGATTCGCCCTGCCTTGCCAAAGAGAACACGCCGGAGTGGTGGTCAGGCCAGACTCGTTGTGACATTTTGATGACGGTCGTGGGAACCGATCTGGCTGCACAGCCACTCAGTTACTGTTGTTTATTACCGCAACGAAGAAGGCTCTAATCGGTAGACCCCATAGTATTCCAGTCACAAGCTTGTAATGGAGATGTAGACCACGTCCTATTCGGCATGATGCCGTTGGTTCTTCGTGGGTAATAAACAGGACATATTTTTTATATACAGGAGTTTAATAATAACGATGGTAAAGGTTACCTCTTCCGGATTTACTGCCAACCCTCTCCCTCATCCTGCAGACAGTGTCTCGCCTGCTAACAGCCCGCCTCAGCTACCTGAACCATTGCCCTTGGTTGATGAAAGCCCGTCGTCTCACAAGGGCGGCATGCGAAATCGGGCTCATGCAAGTTTGAATAGTCAGGTGCTCGGACTGCAAGCGGTGCCGTCGCAACGCGGAAGGCATGTTCGTATCAGAAGTCATACAGATGGGGTGAGCGTCATTAATGACTGGCTGGCAAAGCGACCGTCGGTTCAAAGCGAAACCAGCCTTGATAACAATGGCAAGCTAGTGCGCTATACCGCCATGCATCACGAGCCGCTAGCGCCGCGTAATGAGGCGTTTTTCACCTCCGTACCAGGCATGTTGATGGCCGTTTTGACGGTCCACCCTGACATTGAATACGGCATCAGCGGAGAAATAACTGCCGATGCTGTGGCTGCCCGGCTTGCCGAACCGCCGATAGGATTATTAACAGGACTCTGGCAGTCCTCCCATGATCGAGCATACATAGAGCGCGGCGGTGTGGTTCATACCGCAAATATGGAAGAGCGCTGGACGTCATTGACGCTGCCTGGCGCGGATCCCCGAGAGCCCCTGCGGATGATTGGTTTGCAGGCCGATGGCGATGTCTATCTACACAACGGCAGGCAACTCTGGCGCGCAACCGACACGTCTGCCGAGTCCGTGTCGACCGAACGGCTTCCCGAAGGCGCGGCGGTGCGCATTGGCGCCGGTCGCGAGGTGCAATGGCTGCATGAGGGCGCGGTTCATTCAAATGGCATTTCCCGTCCTGTCGAGCTTTTGCGGCCAGAAGCCAGCGGCCTGGGGGTCGAGCAGAGTCCGGCCCGCCCCGTTGATTTACTACCATTGCCGCGCGGCAACGCTGCGCTGATCCTCGATGATAAAGGACGTATTTATCAGGCCGATCTGAAAGGCATCGGGCCTGTTGAAGCCCACCGGCTGAAATTACCTGGCGATTTTGCGCAGGGCAAAGGTTGGGCCGTGACCACCATGGGGTTGTCCAGGGACAACACTGTTCATCTCATGTTGCAGGATCAAAACGGGCGGCGCATGAGCTTGCAGCGAGCGCAGAACGAGGTGCTGTTTCGGCCGGCGTATCTGCTGGATCGCCCGTTGCTGCTGCTCTACACCGAGGGGCTGCATGTTCCGTCGGAGACGGCTGTGCAGTCGCACGTTCAGCTTGATGGTCATGCTCAGGTGGGGCATATCGACGGCGTGCTGCATTATCAACCGGCTCCTGACCAGCCATGGGAGCGGTTAAGACAGCCGGGCGGCGAACCGCTGACGGGTGTGACCGCTCTCTATTCCTCTGCGTTGGGATTTATCGACAGGAAACCGGTTTTTGCTTTATTGGGGGATGCACGGCAGGTCGTCGAACTGAAACTGGAGGGCCGTACCTCTTGGTTGCCGACTGATGCCGAACTGCCGCGTCATCCTGCGGGGGGACCTTTGGCGGTTATCCCGGATACAGTGGAGTTACGCGCCAGGCTTATCGCGCAGTTTGACGAGCCAGTGCAGGCGCTGGCGGTTCACAACAATCGCCAGAGCGTCGCGCTGATGGAATCAGGTCTGCTGATCGCCGCCGACGCGGATGGCAAAGCCCGCCGACTTCCCCTGTTGCAGCGCCCCATCGCCCTCGCCATAGGGCTCAACGATCAGTTGCTCGTGTTGCATCATCCTCGTAACCAGCGACCTCAGTTGAAACGTTTGAGCGCGAAAGATGACTGGGAGCCGGTGCCGATAATTCTGCCGGGGATTGATCACCCTTCGAATCTTCGCGCCACTCGAACTGGGCAAATACAATTGCAGCTGGGTGATAACTGGCACACGTTGCTGCCTGCAATGACGTCGCACGACAATCGTCCCTTGCCAGCACGCGTAAAGCCCGAACCGGAGGCAGACGAACTGCCGCCGGAGAACTTCCTTGCAGGCACCAACGCCCGCGTCAACCAGCAGCAAGCCAGTCGTATCAGCACACCGCATCATGATGCATCTGCGGTTACGACGCTGATGGGGACAGCAGCGAACAACCCGTTGACGATGACGTCGAGCGTACAGGCAGCGGTTGATACGACGCGCGCTCAGGTTGGCGCATTGGCGAGAGATGTGTTGGGCGGAGTGACGAAAAACACGATGCGGGCAATGGCGCACAAGCTTGGCGTCGTACTGCCGCCGACAACCCAGGAGAGGCGTCTGGCCAGTTTCCATTATGAGGCGAAGCAGGCGTATACGTCAGGTAAAACGCTGTTCGAACAGTTGCCGACGCTCGCGCAAGTACGCGTCGCTTCAGCCGTAGGACCGTCCGACGGAGAAAAGTTCGGGCTGTCACATCAGCAAACGCAACGCTTGTTGAACCTGCGGGAAGAGAAGCTGGAAGCGCTGTTACGCGACTTGCGCAAGATAGGCTTCCATGAAGGCGTGATCATGGGCGATATGGGGGACGGCGAGAGTGCTGGCGATCTGACGTCTACCACCTCTACGCCAACGTTCCGGCTGGCCGAGCTATGGCGGCGGCAGCATTCGCAAGTGAATAAAGCGCTGTCTTCGGTCGGCTTGTCCAGATCAGAAGATATTTTGCCGAACCTGAACCAGAGTATTAAAGCCTTGGCGGGTGGCGCGGCGCTGCACGCTGATCGTATGGGCGAACGTGAGGCTGAGCTGTTGAGCGTCTTGTGCGAGGTCAGCGAAAAAATGATGCGTGCTGGCGTACGCTTGCCGGCGGATGATGGAAGCGCTGACAGTGCCAGCAGCCATGCGCCACACGGCTTGCGAACATCAGGGTTGATGGCGGGTTTGGTGGACTATGATGCGCTGTTGACCAGCACCGATACGCAGGCGCTGGAAATGGCGGAGAGGCTTCAGCAAGATGCCAAGCTTCCGGGGTTGTGCAAACTCGGCCTGTCTTCTTGGGTTCAATTAGCGGCCTTCGATGATGTGGTGACGACGTTTCGCGAACAGATATCGTTGCCGGGCTCGGCACGCCGCACCCAGTTGCTCAAAAATCTTGGCTTGCCGCCCGATGCCGCTCCGGACGAAATGGCCGCGCGTATGTCCGATTTACTCCTGGATCTGTTCAACAGGAGTACCTTTTTCTCGACGCAGTCGCGCGGTCTGGAAATTCGCGGGTCGTTGGGGGGCGCCGACTGGAAACATCTTAATGCGTTTAGCGTCGGCATAACTGGCGAGGCGCTTCAGGTACTCGGCGTGGAGCGCATCGGTGACGGCAAGGACGACGATGCCGGGTTGGTCGCGTTTTTTGTGCGCCACGCCAAGGCCTCCGTATCAGCGACGTCAGGGGTCGGAATCGACTTCAAGCCAGGCCTTGGCACTGGTGGCCGTGTTCTTGATTCGCGGCCGGGTCGCTCGATGAACTCAACGTGGGGAGGCTCCGCCAACCTGGGTATTTCCGGGGCATACCAGCATGGTCAAGGCGCCGCCGTGATTATCGCGCCTTCGACGATCTCTGATTTCGTGCGGCTGTTATTCGACGTCAATCACCCCGATAGCACTCAGATCCTGCGCACTGGCGTGAACGGTGGTTCGATTGGTCTGGATCTGTTCGAAACCAATTTGAATGGCTCGGTGGGGGCAAACGTCAGCGTATCGCCGTTTAGCCTGAGCCAGAAATATGGACCACAGAAACCGTCGGCAGATGCTGCTGCATCCGGCGCCGACAACCGACGCAGTACCGCGTCGGGGGCGCTGTCGGTAGGCGCGACGGCGCAGGCTGGCGCGCACTGGGGACAAATGGAGTTGCACCTGGATCACGCCTGGGCAGAGATTATCGGCCTGGAATTTCAGGGGCGCACGGATTTCAATCTGGAATTCAACAGCAACTTGAATCTGGGAGGCGCGCTCTCTTCAGCGCTCGGCGATCGCCCTCAAAAGTTGATAAATGCGTCTACTGGAAACGGTAACCTGCAGCTCGCCGGCATCCGCGTTGCGTCAAGCGATGTGCAACTGCCGACCGATAGCGTGGTGGACGATAAGCGCCGCGGCCCCTTCCTGTCGACGGCCAGCTATAAACGCACCTTCGATACGCAAGTCGCCAAGCCCATTACGGCCGACGAGTGGAGCCAGATGCGTCAGCGCCTGGCCAGCGCCTTTCCTGACAATATCGGGGAGTTGGGTGCGCTCGCTTATTCGACCAGCCCCAGCGAGCGTATCGCGACAATCAATCAGGTGATTGACCGTATACAAGGTTCGAAGGCGCGTAACGTGGAAGCCGGTGGTGCCCTGGATGGAAATGCATTGCGCCGTCAGCGCCTTGATGCGGCCCGAGAGATGTCGAACGCAGGCAACAGTGTGTGGCAGGCGAGCTCCGAAATTGATCGCGCCTCGGTAGTGGAGATGCTGCATCAATTGCGTCAGCAGGAACAAAGCGCCGTCCAGCATCATGCCCGCGCAATTCCCGGAGCGCGGGTGGAGTTCAACCTGTTCGGGCGTGAATCGCTGGAAACCGTAGTCTTTCACGCCATCGGCCATATAGGGCTTGGCAGCAAACTGAACGACATGGCGGAACTGCGTCGCAAAACACCTGGCCTCGATCAGGTCATGCGCTGTTTCCAGTCGTTGCCCAACATCAATCAGGTGCGATACGTGTTCGAGATGCGTCCGCAGGCGAGGTTCGCCATCAATGACGCGCTACTGGCGCGCGAGCAGCAGGCGTCGGCACGTACGCTGGGTTTGCCGGGCTCCTCAGCAAGCGAACTGAATTGGCGCGGCGTTCTGGACAAGATCAAAAACACACCTGACCTGTACCGGCTGGCGGCGATCGCCGTACATAACACCGATGAAAACCCCGTGACTTCAAGAATAGGGCTGCCGCTGCTGAACGTTTCGGCCACTGGCGCGACATCGCATCAGTTGTTCGAAGCGGAAATCCAGTTCCAATACGGTCTTTATGACGGTTTGCAAGGTATTGAGGTGCTGGAAGCCGGAAGCAGAGCGCTGCAGTCGCCGTTACGGGTATTACAGCAATCCGGTATTCAGGCTCTGGGGCAGAGAACCCAGGCCGGGGATGTTCCGTATGGCCCTCCGTCGCCGCGTAAAGAGGCGACGATGCGCACCGCAGGGGAGGCTGCTGCCCTGACAACCAATGACGTATGGCGACAACTTGACGGCAAAATTCAGCGTATGAATTCGGCGCATGAACGTGAGGCGAATGCTATCGGTTCGTTCCAGCATGCTTATGGGACGGCGTCCGCGCATGTAGACAGACTGCTTTTGCGCATTCCTGAATTGCCAGCGCCTGAAATTGATGACCGCAACGCCGATGGAGAAAGTGTGCGGGGTGCATTTGCGTCGCTCAAACGAAATCATCAGGCACTGGATGAAGATGTAAAGGCCATGCGCCAGGCTAGCGAAATGGTGTACTCGATACCCGGCGAGCGGACCAGGCAGACGGAAACTTCGGCTTTGGCCCATGTGCTCAGTGTTGAAAAAAGTCGGCGTTCGCTCGGACATGCCATGGAAATATTGGCTCGCAAAGGGGTGGAAGCTGGCACGGCAACAGGACTTGAACTTAACAGGGTCTCATCGCAAGTGAACGCTCTGGTCGTTCGCCGCGACGAGTTGCTGACGCAACTTGAACGAGGTGCTCAGGAGGGCGGTTCGAACAGCGAAGAGATGGCGATGGAGCTTCAACAGACAATATCATTGCTGCAGAGGCTGCGCGCCGACTTGCTCGGCGAGCGGCAAGCGGCAAGCGATGGACGCTACTGCCAAGCGCCTGGATCAGGCAAACCGTGTTGCCCTCGAAGGTGAGCGCAGCTTCAGCGATGCCGTTCGTGATATGACGTGGGGTGAACTCGATAAGATGCCGCAGTAATTCCGTTACTCACTGAAACAACAAAGGAAGCGACCTGAGGGGCGCTTTTTTTGTTGTGGTTCGTCGTTCGTCTGGTTGAATCTCAACGACCGCTATACAAGCAGTAAGTGCTCAGCGTTGATGCGTGATCCCTTGCAAGTCGCTCATAACGATTCCCTGACCACCAGCGGACAATCCACTGGCTGGACTCGGCTGGGCTCCCGAGACTTCGAGGCTTTCTATCAAGTGCCGGGCAGCATTACGACCGATCTCGTAGTACGGCAACTGCACCGTGGTCAGCGCAGGAATGAACAGTTCGGAGATGCCGATCATGTTGTCGTAACCGAGCACGGCGACATCGCCGGGGATTTTCAGGCCTCGGCCCAGCAGCAACTGGTAGGCACAGAAGGCAATCCGGTCATTGCCGCAGATCAGAATGTCGAACTGCGGACGGCCATCAATCATGGGCCGTTCGAGAATGGCGGCGGATTCCCAATGATTGATAAACAACGGGCGTCGATAGCCCTGGCTGAACGCGTAGTGCAAGGCGCGGTACTGCCCTGTTTCGTCGTCTGGCACATAACTGACGAGGCTACTGTCATCGGCTATGCAATTGGCGAGCACCAGCGGTTTACTCTTCAAACGCTGGGGAATACTCACGTTGCGCAACCCCATGGCGCTGAAGATCTACCCGTCGGGTCGATGCGACAGCATCAGGTCAACATTCTGGTCGGTGGGAGGGTTGCTTAGCAGGTTGAGGATAAATACGTTCCAGCCTGCTTGCTGTGCGGTCTGTTCGATGGACAGTAGCAGCTCGACCGCGAACGGTGTCGTGGCGGTGTCCAGGGCGAACACTCCGATGGTTCGTGTCTGCAAGTTGTTGCCCCGAATCCTGCGCGCCGACAGGCTGGGTACGAATTGAAGCTCGTCAATTGCGCTATGGACTCGCTGATAAGTCTCGGGGCCGGATTATTGAGTGCCCGAGACACCGTCATCAGGGACACACCGGCCAATCGTGCAACGTCTTTAACTGAGGTCATGCGAGGCGGGGCCTGTCAGGTTGACGGATAATCATGCTACAGAGGCCTGTAAATATTAGTCTGTTCGTTTCAGTTTCGTGGACTCTGACCTCTGACGCTTCCGAATCCTCCAAAAAACTGCACCGACACAGCAAAAGGCCCCGTCGGTGCAGTTGCTCACTCGTTCACATCAACCATTCAGTTTCGGCGGTCGATGATGTAGAGCATTTTGCCTCGCTCCGAGACGGCATAGTCTCTGGCATCCTTGCGCAAGACCGACACGCTGCCTTGGTCTTTCTGATACGCCTCGTTGATGTCGGGGATATCGGCGATGGCTGTTTCGATTCTGGCGCGTTCCTCTTCGTCGACTTCGGAGGCTTGAACGAAAACGGTCACCAGTTCCTTGCGTGCTTCGGTCACTGACAGGTGGACCTGAATTTCCAGGGGGCGGCCCAGTGTCTGTTTGATCGCCTGCTGGATGATGCCCAGACCGATAAGGTTGCCCATGAAGTTAAAGCTCATGTCCTCCCGCTGGATGTCAGTCAGGTAGAGCTTGTCGCCTTTCATCGAAAGGGTTGCGGTGTCTCCCAGGCGGTACCTGAGCAGCGGCGTGAAGTTCTCTCGGGTCAGCGAGGTGATGAGGATGCTGTCGCCTTCTTTTTCGATGAAATACTTGTCGGACAGAAACTCGTATTCAGTGTGGCAAGGGCTGTTGGTGAAACCGAGAATGCCGCCCTCGGAACTGCCATACACACCGACGATGGAGACTTGTTCGCCAAAGGCTTGCCTGATGATTTTCTTCTGGAAAGTTTTCAGGCTCTCGCCGGTGAAGACAACCTTCTCGATATTGATGTGCACACCGTTATGTTGCATGGCATTGATGAACTGCAAGATAGTGGATGGCACGCCGAGCAGTACGTTGAGCTTGATCGAGTTAAGCGCTTCGAAATGGCTCTTGGTCACCAGGGTGATGTCACCTACGGACACGACGTGAGCACCGCAGTTACCGGCCATCATGGTAATCGTGTTGTTCAGAGCAGAAAACAGGTTGATCGTGAACAGGTTGGCGCAGCGATCACCGGGCAGAATAAAGCCGTTGCTGCGGAAGACGTTGGAGAGGGAGCTGTCTTCATCGACTTCGCAGTCGTAGTAGTAATAACAGCGTTTGATGTTGCCGCTGGTGCCACTGGTAAAGCCGATCAGGCAGTTTCGCTCATTGCGCTCTAGACAGCGTTCAGTCTGTGCCGCGAAGCCGTCTTTGTCCATGATCGGTACGTGGGTTCTGAAGTCCTGATAAGTGAATCCTTCAAAATCGTTGTTCTGGTGGATTTTAGCGGCAGTGCTGGAAATTCTGCTCCATTCCTTTTCCATATCGTAGGCAGTCATGCGAGTCCTCTATAGTCCGTTTTTTGATTTCCTGGACATCCTGCCCACCTGACGACAGCCAAGGGTGGGCAAAACGTGGATTATGAGTTACTCCTGTGGAGGGATCGGTTCCCTATTGAATGGATCTCGATGTCCAACATCTTTTTCATGAGCAGATGCGCGAGCCAGCAGGCACAAAAGGCCACTATGGTGTTACCCAGCAACTGCCCGAGCATTACCCCGACGCTGCCAAATTTATGTGCCCCATACCACACGAACGGCATGGTTCCCAGGCTGGCGCGCAACCAGCCGAACAGTGTGACGTACGCCGGTCGCCCCATACTGAGGAAGACTGAGGTGGCAATGAATTGCAGCCCGATGAGCGTCCAGAGGGCGCCGCCCCATCGGCAGAACGCGAAGAACACGACTTGGCCTTCACCGGCGACATGAAACAAGCTGGCTAATGGCTCAGCGAGCAGAATGAGTAACAGCGAGGTCACTGAGCCGTAGCCGATCAACAATCCGTACGTCATCTTTATGGCTTGCGACACGCGAGCAGTGTTCATTGCGCCCAGGTTTTGCCCCAGTATCGGGATCAGCGCACCGGGCAAGGCGAACACGACACAAAAAGCAACCTGAATGACCCTGTCGATCACCCCGATAGTCGCCAGCGCCTGAGATCCGAACGGCGCCATCGCAGCCATTACGTAGGCCATGCCCACTGGAGTTGCCAGGTTGCCAATCACCGCTGGCAAGGCGGTTCGCCCGATATTTCTGATGTCACCTGACAGGTTCTTCAGGCTGACCCGACAGGTCAGATGGGCGACTCGGTGAACGTAGTAAAACCCCAGACAGGCCGATACCAGGCTCGATATCAGGTAGGCGATGCCGGCACCCACCAGGCCCAGATCGAACACCACAATAAGCAGCGGATCTGCGATGGCAACGGCGGCCGTCGCCGTCAGCAGGGTCCACATCGCCTGTTTGCCGAAGCCTGCACTGCGCAGGATCTGCACGCATAGCTGCTCGACAGCGACCAGCACCGAAGCCGGAAGGGTTAGCCACAGATACTCACGCGCCGCGGTAAAACTGTTGCCCTCTCCGCCCAACATGCGGATGGCTTGATCGAGAACTACTAGCTCAAGCGCAGCGCCACAAACAGTAGCCATGCTGGCAAGCAGCACACCACTACTGGCGAGGCGTCTGGCTTGATCCGGCACGCCGCTGCCCAGGCTTCTCGAAACGGTTGTCGAGACCGCCACGGCTATGCCAAGAATCATCGAAATGAGGAAGAACAGCAGGGTTTTGGCTATAGCGAACGCAGCCAACAAACTGTCGTCACGCAGCATCGCGATGTAAACCACGGTCAGCACTTCGATCAGAAAGATCGACAGCAGGCTGGTCGCACTGGTGCTGGTCATGAACACAACATGCCGCAACACCGAACCCCTGGTGAAGACTGCTTTGATAACTACCATTGATCCTTATCTTCTCACTGATCCCAGATGAGCAACGGCATTGCATCACCTCAAGCTTTATATGAAAAGTGGCTGCGCTCCGGGATGCTGCGTTAAAAACTAGCTCAGAACTCATTTACAATCCGTAAAATCCGCTTCCTCGCTTTTTTTGCCTTGCATGAACCCCACTCCCGGACGTTTCGTACAGGGCATAATAGGTGGTCATCAGGGCTTGTGGGTTCCGAAGAAAGATTCAAAACTGGCGGATATGTCGCTCAAGAAGCTGCACGCTGATGTGGACATATGGCCATCCTGATTTGTCATTGCTTCCGTATAAACGATCTGGTGGAGCAATTCGACGCTAGGCCAATCAGGTCAAAACGCTGCTCACTAACGTGTTCATCCGCCTGCGCTTGAGCTGCACGAAAAAATGCTCGCGGCTGACTTGCCGATCTGCTTCGCTCATTTTCATTCGCAGCTAATGTGAGCCAGAGGACTGCGTCAGTCGCAGTTAATCTGAGCCGAAAAGTGCGCTGATTGCGAGCACGGCCGTTTTCGATTGCAAACCGCTACATCTAGGCCGGTACCGGCCCAGGACAGCCCCAACACAAAACAGCTTCAGACCGTTGCTTTATCATCGAGGCTGGCCGGGATATCTTTACGATACACTTGGCCAGGCTGCTAGGGTTTTTCTGAAAAGTCAGCCCGCAAGCATTTTTCGATGCAGGCCAGTGTGACCATGGCTTTAAAGCTGCTGGCCAGTTTGTCGTAACGCATAAAGATCCGACGTTTTTCCTTAAGCCAGCTGAACACCCGCTCAATAACGTTGCGTTTTTTGTACTGAGGCCTGTCAAACAGCCGAGGCAGGCCGGGTCGAGGCTTGCGATGCATCTTGCGCAGCGGAATCACCGGCTGCATGCCGTAGCGGTCGCAGTACTGACGTATAACCTGGCTGTCATAACCCTTGTCGGCAAGCACATAACGGCAACGCTTGCGCGGGCGACCCCTGCTTCCAGGAAGGCTGATCTGATCCAGCAACGGCATGAAGTAGCGCGAGTCAGCCTGCTCGCCGGGCGACAGCATAATGGCCAGCGGGATGCCATGACTGTCGCAGGCGAGGTGTATTTTGGTGGTCAGTCCGCCCCTGCTTCGGCCGAGACAGTGGTGTTGCGGTTCCTGCGGGCCCCTTTTTTTCAGCACCGCTGGCAGCCCGGCTGGCCCGGATTGACGTGGAATCGACCATCCAGGTATCCAGATCGATGAATCCGTCCTCTCGCAAACGAAGATGAAGGTGGCGCAGAACCTGCTCGAACTTGCCGTTGTCACGCCATTGCCTGAAGCGCTGGTAAACGGTCCTCCAAGGCCCAAAACGCTCTGGAAGATCCCGCCATTTGGCGCCAGAGCACAAAATCCAGAAGATTCCATCAAGCATCTGACGATCATCGCGCCTTGGCCGCCCCATGTGTTGAGGAGGGGAAATAATGGCTTCAATGATCGCCCAACGCTCAGATGAAATTTCATAACGGTCTGTCATGACGGCTCTCCTGGCAACCAGAGGGCATCATTCTGGCGAAAGCGACTTTTCAGACAAACCCTAGGAGCGACGGGTTACGAATACCAGCCTGTTTCAGTCGCATCTATTTCGAAAAATTCGCATTTAATTCGAAAACCTACACATGCTGATAAGGGTTGTGTAGCGTTAACAGCAAATCAGTCGATGACACAGCACGCTCTGTTACGGGACCAATAAGACTGAAAGCTTTCGGCGGTGCACAGGTCTTTGAAAGCGTAGGTTTTCAACAGCCAGCGGGACGCCGCACTTTCAGGGTTCAGAATGTCGATCTTTTCCCGGTTGTGCAGACCGTCCTGATTGGCGAAGGTCAACAGGTCGCCAGTCAGTATGCGGTGGCGCTTGCAGTGCGAACTCATTGCACTTTTGAATGCGATGAAGGCATCGCGTGCTTCGACAGGGGCTTGTTCGGCAACGCAGGTCATGGTGTCGAGAAAGCGGATGGAATGGTCGTTGCTCAGAATGGCATGTTTTTCAGAGGTGCTGAGTTGCTTGTTCATGTCACGGGAAAAGATATCGAACACGGTATAGAAATGCGGCTCACGTAAGCAGGCAATGTGCCGGGGCTCCAGGTTTCTGACGATGTCGACACCATCGATATAACCGGTATAGATCAAGTCATCTTCCGGGCAACGCATGCCCAGCAACGTGATGTAGTCGGCCCTGACTTTATGCGCGGTACGATCATTGTGGAACACCAGTTCACTGTCACTGAAGCCGGTCAATTGCCCGCTGTACTTCTTGATGGCAATAACATCGGTGAAGAAATCACCTTCATTTCTGGTCTCATAAGACAGTAACGGTGTGCCGGTAAGTTGCGCAAACAGCTCAAGAAAGGCCTCACTGACAAACGGTGTTTTCTTGACGTGTTTATCCTTACCGGATCCTCCGGATCAAGCTCGGGAATCAACCTGTCCATAGGGCAGTTGCGAATAACGTGAATCTTTTGCTGATGATTCGCTCTTTCGCTGCGGATAATCTGACAGGCACTCAGGAAACGAGCGGGCACATCGGAGTGCAAGCGCCGTATTCCTTCCGAGAAACCTGTGTAGCTTTTATAGGGGGATAAATGTAGCGGTTCCAGAAGATTCAGCAGGTGTGCTTTCTCTTCAGGCTCAAAGGTAAATAGCGGGATCATGCCTCTCCTCCATGGAAAGAGTTCAGTTCAATTAAGAAAGCGTCAGGCCGGTGGCGTCTATCGTCAGTGCGAGGGCGTGCTGCTCAAACTAGTTGGCAACACGGTTTACGATAGCGGTCAGCAGGGGAATCGGTCTCAGGTTGAACGGGGTGCCAGTGCATAGCTTTTTTCAACGCGCGGGAACAACGGCACCGTCAACAGCGCGCAGAAGGCTGCTGCCAGCCACACCACTCCCCAGGAAAAGTGAGTCATGAGAGAGGATGCAGCGATGGGCGTTGCGAACAGCACCACAAACACGCAGGTATTGCCCATGGCCAAGGCTGTACCCACCCGACTCGCACCCGCCAGTGTGGCAAGTTCGGTATAGGCGACACCGTGCCAGGCGGACACGCTTATTCCAGCAATGATCATGACGCCGATAATCAGACCGCTGGCCAGCGCAGTTTCACTCAGGCCATAAAAGCCCGCTGCCGACACCAAGGTGCCCAGCGCCAAAAAAGTCAGGGTGCTTAACCAGGCACACGTCTTGAGGTAGGCACGTCGGTTTTTGTTTTTGTCGGTCCAGCGTCCGCTCCATATTCTGCTGACAATCGCGCCGACCTGGATAATCGCCAACGTGGTTGAAATCAGCGTGATGTCCATCTTGCTGAAATCATGGAAGAACACCGCCGCATAGGTGAGGATCGCGAATTGAGGCGCGCATAACAGACCGATGGCTAATACGATGCGCCAGACCCTCAGATCCTTTAACGGGCTAGCACTTGTCTCCATGCTCTGTTTTTTTTGCAGCGCTGCTGGAGAAGTCGGGTTCATAGAGCCAGAACCCGGCGAACAACGCCGCTATCAGGCAGAACAAGGCTGATGCAGTAAAGACCTCTACAAACCCGTAGGTATAAGCGAGATAGGGCAGCACGATGGCCCCCAAGGCGTAACCGCCCGGAACGGCCGTCTGGCGAATGCTCATGGCCAACCCCCGTTCACCCTCTTTGAACCAGGCCATGATCGCTCGCCCACGGGATCTCGCTGATGGCGATACCCAATCCTAAAACGCCGAGTACAAGCCCCAGCTCGCTGTTATCCAACTGGTAGGTGGCACGCATATAGACCGCCGTCGCGGGCAGCCCCCCTACGACGCTTGAAAAGCTCGCATTGGCGGCCACGCCGACGCCAAGCACTTTCCAACGGTGACCGTTATCGACAGTCATAAGAATCCCACTATTTAATTGGTTGTGGGTCGCAAGATTCTCATGAGAGTATCGTCTCGAATATCAAATTATTTTGCGTGTTCGTCCCAAAAAGCAGGATTGTTATGAGACCGGTGAATTTCGATTTGGATGTCATGCGCAGTTTTGTAACAGGGGTCGAATTGGGCAGTTTTGCCAAGGCCGCGCAGAAACTTGCCCGCTCTACGTCAGCCATTAGTGCCCAATTGAAAAAACTGGAAGCTCAGGCAGGCTCTCCACTCTTCAAGAAAGCCGGACGCAAGCTGGCGTTGACGGACACCGGGGAGGTGTTACTTAACTATTCCAAGCGCCTCTTGAGCCTTAACGACGAGACCATAACGGCAGTGTCGGAGCTCAAACTCAAAGGCTGGGTACGCCTCGGGCTTCAGGAAGACCTGGGCAGTTTCTTGCCGACAGTGCTTGGACGATTCGCCAGAGCCCACCCCGATGTTCGAGTCGAGGCACGTATTGCACGTAATGCAGATCTGTTGAACCGCATCGAAAATGGTTCTCTCGATCTTGCGGTGGCGTGGGGGGATGTAAAAAAGAATGGGTACCAAGAAACGATCGTAGAGCTGCCCATGCAATGGATCGGATCGTCACACCGGTATCTGGACTGGCGTGTCGAGTCAGGCAACCCACTTCCTGTGATTGCATTTGATGCGCCTTGTCCCTTCCATTCAAAGGCCACTGACGCATTGAACCTTGCCGGGATCCCTTGGCATCTTTCCTTTACCAGCTCGAGTCTCAATGGTCTGTCTGCGGCCACCGAGGCTGGATTGGGCTACACCATCAGAACGGCTCTTGGTCTTCAATCGGGCACTGAGCTTCTGAATATCGAAGACCGGGGTTTGCCGGCTCTGCCTTCGATAGCCCTGACGTTGCACAGGCACGAGGCGAATCCCAATCCTCTGACCGAGCGATTGTCGAGCATGGTGGTACAAGCGATCAGAAGCGAGATCGCCTGATCACAATGGCCTGACGACCGACGAAGATATCAGGCCAGGAATTACTCGGCCTTTTCAACACCGCCAGCCTTCTCTTCCAGCTCGGCCATCTTGGCCTCCAGCGCTTCCAGGCGGGCGCGGGTGCGGGCGAGGACGGCCATCTGGCTATCGAATTCTTCACGGCTGACCAGGTCCAGTTTGCTGAAGCCGCTTTGCAGCAGGGCCTTGAACTGGGCTTCGAATTCGCTGCGGGGTACTGGCGTTTCGCCGTTGAAAAGACGGGAAGCGTGGCCGCTGAGGGCGTCAAGAAAGGCTTTGGGCGCGAGCATGATGATTTTCCTGAATCAGAAGCCGGCAGTGTAACACGCAGTGTCTATAGTCAATTTGACGGGGCGAGTCGCACGCTTATGGAGCGCTGCGGCGTGCACATGAGCACCATTAGTGTGCATTACCTTGGTCGCGAAGCCGGTTTGACCCGGCAAAACCTGCCCAAGAGCCTGTATTCAATGAATATTCACGAGATGGCAAGCTTTCTGCTTAGTGGCTTATGACCCATGCACTGATGCAGTCGCTGTGACGAATGCAGTGCGGCAGGCGGAGCGGGGAAGTGTTTCGTCAGAAGCGGTTTTCTGGAGTTGGCCTGGCCTGATCAGGCGGCCGACACGTTACAAAGCCAGGCACTGCGCTTAGACTTGAGTCGGGTTTGTTTTCCTGGGGCAAGTCCACCAAATTCGGGAGAAAGTTTTCATGAAGCTAGTCACTGCCATCATCAAGCCGTTCAAACTGGATGACGTTCGCGAGTCGTTGTCTGAAATCGGCGTGCAGGGCATCACCGTCACTGAAGTCAAAGGCTTCGGGCGTCAGAAGGGTCACACTGAGCTTTATCGCGGTGCTGAATACGTCGTCGACTTCCTTCCCAAAGTGAAGATCGATGTCGCCATTGATGACAAGGATCTGGATCGTGTCATCGAAGCCATAACCAAGGCCGCCAACACCGGCAAG
Organism: Pseudomonas sp. Pme6b; assembly: GCF_058129925.1. Lineage (NCBI taxonomy): Bacteria > Pseudomonadati > Pseudomonadota > Gammaproteobacteria > Pseudomonadales > Pseudomonadaceae > Pseudomonas > Pseudomonas sp. Pme6b. Next base: position 194,347 of record NZ_CM176704.1, on the reverse strand, counting down.
ATCGGTGACGGCAAGATTTTTGTGGTCAATCTGGAACAGGCCATTCGCATCCGTACCGGCGAGACCGATACAGACGCTATTTAAGCCGCCAAACCCAACGCCCCAGGAGAAAACAATATGACTCTGCGTCAACTCGCAGGGCTCGGTGCCCTGTTGTCCCTCGCATTACCTGGTCTTGCCCTGGCGGCTGACCCAGTGGCCGAGCCGGTGCTGAACTCTGGCGACACTGCATGGATGCTGACCTCGACCGCTCTGGTCCTGTTCATGACCATCCCCGGTCTCGCGCTGTTCTACGGCGGTATGGTTCGCTCGAAGAATATTCTGTCCGTGATGATGCAGTGTTTCGCCATCACCGGTCTGATTAGCATCCTGTGGGTCGTGTACGGCTACAGCATTGCGTTCGATACAACCGGTATGGAAGCGGGCGTCGTCAACTTCAATTCCTTCTTTGGCGGTATGGGTAAAGCGTTCCTGGCAGGCATCACGCCGGCAAGCATTACCGGTCCTGCTGCGTTGTTCCCTGAGGCGGTGTTCGTCACCTTCCAGATGACCTTCGCAATCATCACCCCCGCCCTGATTGTCGGCGCTTTCGCAGAACGCATGAAGTTCTCCGCAATGCTGGTGTTCATGGGTATCTGGTTCACTCTGGTCTACGCGCCAATCGCCCACATGGTCTGGGGCGGCGTCGGTGGTTTGCTGTGGGACTGGGGCGTTCTGGACTTCGCTGGCGGCACCGTCGTACACATCAACGCCGGTATAGCCGGTCTGGTGGCCTGCCTGGTACTGGGCAAGCGCAAAGGCTTCCCGACCACGCCGATGGCACCGCACAACCTGGGTTACACCCTGATCGGCGCAGCAATGCTCTGGGTCGGCTGGTTCGGCTTCAACGCCGGCTCCGCGGCTGCAGCCAACGGCACTGCCGGTATGGCCATGCTGGTTACTCAAATCGCTACCGCGGCCGCCGCACTGGGCTGGATGTTTGCCGAGTGGCTTACTCACGGTAAGCCAAGCGCTCTGGGCATCGCGTCGGGCGTGGTTGCCGGTCTGGTCGCCATTACCCCGGCTGCCGGTACAGTCGGCCCGATGGGCGCTCTGATCATCGGTCTGGCGGCAGGCGTGATCTGCTTCTTCTGCGCTACCAGCCTCAAGCGCAAGCTTGGCTACGATGACTCCCTGGATGCGTTCGGCGTTCACGGTATCGGCGGTATCGTCGGCGCGATCCTGACCGGCGTGTTCGCAGCACCTGCACTGGGCGGCTTCGGCACCGTGACTGACATCGGTGCCCAGGTCTGGATTCAGTTCAAGGGTGTCGCGTTCACCGTCGTCTACACCGCAATCGTGACCTTCATCATCCTTAAAGTCCTGGATGCTGTAATGGGTCTGCGGGTTACCGACGAGGAAGAGTCTGTCGGTCTGGACCTTGCGCAACACAACGAGCGTGGCTACAACTTGTAAGCAGCCGCAGATGCAAAAAAGAATGCCCGGTCTCCGGGCATTCTTTTTGTCTGACGTTTGCGGATATACCGCGGATTTTTGCTGTCATTGACTTTGCCCGCGTCAATGATTTCGGCACCGTGACGCAGCGCAGGTAACGATGTATCGACAGTCTTCGTCAACTTGCAGGGAAGCCGGTTTATTGCGCGCTTTGCTTTTTTCTCAGTCGAGTTAGAATGCGCGCCGAAGGTGCGGAGAACGGTATGTGGCATCAATCCAGAATTGCCTTGCGGGCCAGGCCCCGCGGGTTCCATCTGGTGACTGACGAAATAGTCGCGGGCTTGCCCCCGTTGCGCGATTGTCGTGTCGGGCTACTGCATGTGTGGCTGCAACATACCTCGGCTTCGTTGACCATCAACGAAAATGCCGATCCGGCGGTACGTCGTGACTTTGAGCGTTTTTTCAACCGTCTGGTGCCCCAGGGCGTGGACGGCTACGAACATGACGACGAAGGCCCTGATGACTTGCCAGCGCATTTCAAGGCCAGTCTGCTGGGCTGCCAGTTGGTTCTGCCGGTGACGGCAGGGCGACTGGCGCTGGGCACCTGGCAAGGTATTTATCTGGGCGAACATCGAGACGCTGGTGGGTCTCGTAACGTCCTCGCCACCCTTCAGGGTGAGTGGATATAACCGCTGGAGTCAGCGGTTATGGAATTTTTCCGATCGCCTTAGCATTTCCGGGCGGTTGGGCTATAACTAATCAGCTTTCGCAAGTCATGAGGTAGAACATGAGCGACGACGACGATACTAACGACGATCTGGTAGACGACCTGGAAGGCGAAGACGGTGAGGAGCTTGCAGCAGCCTCCCCGGAAGACGACGCAGCCGAGCCAGACGATTCCGACGTTCCGGCAGCACCCGCAAAAGGCAAGGCCAAGGCCGCTGTCTCGGTCGATGAACTGCCTAGCGTAGAAGCCAAGAACAAAGAGCGCGATGCTCTGGCGCGTGCCATGGAAGAGTTCCTGGCGCGTGGTGGCAAGGTGCAGGAAGTGGAGGCCAACGTGGTCGCCGATCCGCCCAAGAAGCCTGACAATAAATACGGTAGCCGCCCGATTTAAGGCTGCAGACGCTGTATGAGAAAAAGCCCGCCGTCGCTGCGGGCTTTTTCTATTGAGCGAACATCAGACCGTTTTCAGGCCCAGCGTGCCAGGACTTCCGGCAGCTGCGACAGGTTGTGGATCTCGGCATCCGGCAGCCGGTCTGCGTCCCAGGCCTTGCCTTGCGGGTTGTACCAGATGGCGCGCATGCCCGCCTGTTGGGCACCTGCGATATCGTCCTTCGGGTGATCGCCTACGTGCACGGCTGCGCTGGCATCGACTTTTGCGCGCCGTAACGCTTCCACAAACGGTGCGGGGTCGGGCTTACCGATACCCAGGTCCTCGGCGCACAGCGCGAAGGCAAAATAGTCAGCCAGCCCCAAACGACGCACATCGGCATTGCCATTGGTAATCACGCCAAGCGTGAAGGTCTTGGCGAGAATTTCCAGCATGGGTTGCACCTCAGGGAAAATCTGCACCTGATGGCGGCCATGCAGGAAGACTTCAAAGCCGCGGTCGGCAAGGTCCTGCGCCTCGTCCGGGTCGTAGCAGGCATCTTCGAGCGCATGGAACAGCACGCGGCGTCGCAAGGCGCTGATGCGGTGCTTGAAGGATGGGTCTTCAGCCACAAGGCGCGAGCGAATTTCCCACAGGTGCTCGACAGGAATCGCCCCCAGCCTGGGCGCGTTTTCGCCCAGCCAGTCACGTAGCGTGACTTCGGCACCGGCAATGGCAGGGGCGGTGTCCCAGAGCGTGTCGTCAAGATCAAACGTCACCAGCTTAATCATCTGCAGCTCCTTTACGTTTGGCTCGGGGATGGGCGCTGTCATAAACAGTAGCCAAATGCTGGAAGTCCAGGTGCGTATATATCTGCGTGGTCTTGATGTCCACATGACCCAGCAGCTCCTGCACGGCGCGCAAGTCCTGTGACGACTCCAGCAGGTGGCTGGCGAACGAGTGACGCAGCATGTGCGGATGCAGGTTCTGCCCTAACTCCCTCTCACCAGCCGCCTTGAGCCGCACTTGAATCGTGCGCGGGCCGAGGCGCTTGCCTTGCTGGCTGACGAACACGGCGTCGTCCTGCGGATTGGTCAGGGCACGCAGCGGCAACCATATTTCCAGCGCCTGGCGAGCCTTGCTTCCGACCGGCAGTACGCGGGTCTTGCTGCCTTTGCCCAGGACCTGCACCAGCCCGTCGCGCAGGTCCAGCTGGTCCAGGTTCAGGCCCGTCAGTTCGGACAGTCGCAACCCTGATGAGTAAAGCAGCTCCAGAATGGCTTGATCGCGATGAGCCAGAAAATCATCTTCGACGCCGCCATCCAGCAATTGCGCGGTGCGGTCGGTGTCCAGCGTCTTGGGCAGACGCCGTTCACCCTTGGGCGGTGACAGGCCGTTTGCCGGGTCGTGCTGGCAGATGCCTTCGCGATTGAGGTATTTGTAGAAACCGCGCACCGCCGACAGCATGCGCGCCAGACTGCGTGAAGACTGGCCCTGTTGGTGCTGGCGGGCGGTAAAGCTGCGCAGGTGCTGGATATCCAGATCATTCCAGCTCGACAGTTGCGCCTTCTGGCAATATGCCAGAACCTTGCCCAGATCGCGCCGGTAGGCTTCAAGCGTATGAGGCGACACCTGGCGCTCACTGCGCAGGTGCATGCAGTAGGCGTCCAGATGCTGTTCCATGGCTAGCGAACCGAGCGTAAAGAGTGAGCGAAACGCGGCAGCAGGCGGCTCAGGACGTCGGCGATGTAACTGAGGAACAGAGTGCCGACCGAGCTTTTGTAATGCTGCGGATCACGACTGCCGATGGCCAGCACGCCATGCAGGCCCAGGTGATTGAGGCTGGCGATGGCGGTAGAGCCCACTTCCTTGCCTTGCTCTGCGCCAAACAGGAACGCCAGTTCATGCTCACGCAACGCGCCGCAGATGATCTTCTCGCCAATCAGGCCGCCGATTGCTTTCTGTGCTTCGGCGCTGCTGACCCATCGCCCCACTTGCATCGGGCTGTCACTGAACAGGATCAGGCTGACGAAGGGCACCTGAAAATCCTGACGCAGGCTGTCTTCGACAGCGATGACCAGCTCGTCCAGGCTGGTGGCATCCATCAGGGCGAGGTTCAGGCGTCGGGTCTTTTCGAACAGGCGGTCGTTGTCCCGAGCGACGTCCATCAGCTGCGACAGGCGATGACGCATTTCGATGTTGCGCTCGCGCAGCAGCTTTAGCTGACGCTCGACCAGCGAAACGGTATTGCCACGCTGGTGCGGGATGCGCATCGACACCAGCAGCTCGTCGTGCTCGGCGAAAAAGTCCGGGTGCTCAAGCAGGAAGGCGATGACCGCCTCTGCTTCAAGGTCTGGCGCTGCGCTATCGACAGGCGATTCGCAGGGTGTGCCTGTTGAAGCGGGAGGTTGATCGGTCATGGCAGTTACTCACTCAAAGACGAACTTGGCCTTCATAAACCCTGACGGCGGGGCCGGTCATCATGACAGAATGTCCCGGGCCAGCCCATTCGATGGACAGGCGACCTCCGGGCAGGTCGATCAGCAGCGGCGAATCCATCCAGCCCTGGCTGATGGCAGCAACCGCCGCCGCACAGGCGCCGGTGCCACAGGCCTGGGTTTCCCCGGCACTACGCTCCCAGACACGCAACTGCGCACGCTGACGATCCACCACGTGAAGAAAGCCCACATTGACCCGTGCCGGAAAGCGCGGGTGATGCTCGATCTTCGGCCCCAGCTCGTGGACCGGCGCGTTATTGATGTCATCGACACGCAGTACGGCATGCGGGTTGCCCATGGACACAGCAGCCAGTTCGATATTCTGCCCGTCTACCTCGACGTTGTAACGGGTGGCCTGCTCTGCGGCCTCGAAAGGTATTTCTTCCGGGACAAACCTGGGTGGCCCCATATCGACGCTGATCTGCCCGTCGCTGCGGATATCCAGCTCAATGATGCCGCTCTTGGTCTCGACGCGTATCTGCTTCTTGGCCGTCAGGCGCTTGTCGAGTACGAAACGGGCAAAGCAGCGCGCGCCGTTGCCGCACTGTTCGACTTCGGAACCATCGGAGTTGAAGATTCGGTAGCGAAAGTCCACATCCGGATTGTTCGGCGCCTCGACCAGCAAAAGCTGATCGAAACCGATACCGGTGTGGCGGTCGCCCCATTGTTTGGCATGCTTGGGCAAGATGTGCGCGTGCTGACTCACAAGATCCAGGACCATGAAGTCGTTACCCAGCCCGTGCATCTTGGTAAAACGCAGCAGCATGGGATTACTCCGGCAGCAGGCTTTCGCCAGCGAACAGCTCGGCCACGGTTTCGCGACGACGCACTTCAAAAGCCTGGGAACCGTCGACCAGTACCTCAGCAGCACGGCCACGGGTGTTGTAGTTCGAACTCATGACGAAGCCATAGGCACCGGCCGAATGGACCGCCAGCAGATCGCCTTCGGCCAGCGCCAGCTCGCGCCCTTTGGCGAGAAAGTCGCCGGTCTCGCAGATCGGCCCGACGATGTCGTACGCACGAGGTTCGCCGTCGCGCGGGCGCACCGCTGTGACGTCCATCCACGCCTGATAAAGCGCTGGGCGGATCAGATCGTTCATCGCCGCATCGACGATGGCGAAATCCTTGTGCTCGGTGTGCTTGAGGTATTCGACGCGGGTCAGCAGCGCGCCTGCGTTGGCCACGATGAAGCGCCCCGGCTCGAACAACAGCCCCAGATCACGACCAGCCAGTCGCTCACGCACGGCTTTGATGTAGTCGGCCGCCAGCGGAGGCTCTTCGTCGCGATAACGCACACCAAGACCGCCACCCAGATCGATATGGTGCAGGTGAATGCCGCAATCGCCCAGGCGATCAACCAGGTCCAGCAGGCGATCCAGCGCATCAATGAACGGCTCGAGCGTGGTCAGTTGCGAGCCAATATGGCAGTCGACCCCGATCACTTCCAGGTTTGGCAGTTGCGAGGCGCGAATGTAAACGTCTTCGGCATTTGCAATGGCGATGCCGAATTTGTTTTCTTTAAGGCCGGTGGAGATGTAAGGGTGAGTGCCTGCATCCACATCCGGGTTGACCCGCAGCGATATCGGCGCACGAACGTCGAGCTCGGCAGCCACTTCCTGCAGACGCTCAAGCTCGTCGGTGGATTCGACGTTGAAGCAATGCACGCCGACTTCAAGAGCGCGACGCATGTCTTCACGGGTCTTGCCGACGCCGGAAAACACGATCTTCTCGGCTTTGCCGCCTGCGGCCAGCACACGCTCCAGTTCGCCGCGCGAAACAATGTCGAAACCGGCGCCAAGACGCGCCAGGACATTTAACACGCCCAGATTGGAGTTGGCTTTTACGGCGAAGCAGACCATATGCGGCATGCCGCTCAGCGCATCGGCGTAGGCACGGTATTGCGCCTCTATATGAGCGCGCGAGTAGACATAGGTCGGCGTGCCGAAGCGCTCGGCAATGGCAGACAATGCTACCCCTTCCGCGAACAGCTCACCGTCGCGGTAGTTGAAGGCGTCCATTGAATTCCCTTAAAGGTGCTTGTGCGATTGCGATTTGGCTTGTTCATCCGGAGTTTTGGTGTCATCCGGCAGATACAGCGGGCCTTTCTGGCCGCAGGCTGTAACAAGACAAGCGACCGCGACAAGCGCAGCAAGCGAAGAGATCAGGCGCTTCATGGCGAAATCCTTTGTAAAAGCATTAATTGCGCCCGAGTATACCGACCACCCGGCAGCTTGCCTATGCGAGCGGCGTCCCGTCTGGCGTGCCTTTGACGTGAAAGCCGCAGCAGAGCGGTGGTTGATCGGGATTAAAGTGCTCGTGCATCGTCAATGATGAGTAAGCTTTGCATTTGCCTGGCTGCGTCCGTATCTTGCCCCTCTGCGCTATTTGCAGACACTTATCGAGGTTCCCGCAATGAGTTTGACCGAAGCCCGTTTTCACGACCTCGTCGATGCGACGCAGCAGGTGCTGGAAGATGTTTTCGACGAGAGCGGCCTGGATGTCGACCTGGAAAACTCGGCCGGCGTCCTCACCGTCAAGTTCGAAAACGGCTCGCAACTGATCTTCAGTCGTCAGGAGCCGCTTCGTCAGCTTTGGCTGGCAGCCCGCTCCGGCGGTTTCCATTTCGATTATGACGAAGAGAACAGCCGTTGGGCATGCGACACCAGTGATGAGCTGCTCAGCGAAATGCTTGCGCGCATCACCCTTGAGCAAGCCGGTGTCGAACTGGATTTCGACGAGATCTGATCGTGAGCCAGTCCCCCGTTCGACCGCCCAAACCGCTTTTCAGCAACGTCAGCCCGGCTGTAGCGTCGCCCTGTATCAGCCTGTGCCGGCTCGATGAGCAGAAGGTTTGCCTCGGGTGCTTCCGTCATGTCGAAGACATCCGCGAATGGCGCTCGGCCGATGACCATCGTCGTCGACAGATTCGCCATGAAGCGGAACAGCGTCGAGCCAGCGCGGGCCAGACCGCAGGCTGATGCCGCGTCGGGTTGTGTATTTACTGCGCTGTGTTAGTGTCGGAACCTGCTTCTCCAGATTGAGAGGCCCGTAGAACCCCGCCCACCCCGGCGGGGTTTTGTTTTATTCATGGAGAATAAAGGAGTCTGCCCAGACCATGACCACAGCACCTTCGATCATCCTCACCCGCCTCGACGTACAGCGTCTCGAGAGTTTTATCGCCAGCCAGGACGAAGACACGCCGGGCATCCAGGCGTTGCAGGCCGAACTGGACCGCGCCGATCAGGTAGTGGGCCACGATGAAGTGCCTGCGGGCGTTGTGACCATGAATTCGCGTGTGCATTGCCGTGAAGAAGTCAGCGGCAAGGATTACCACCTCAAGCTGGTTTATCCCCAGGATGCAGGCGCAGACGGCACCGTCTCGGTCCTCGCGCCAATGGGCTCGGCGTTGCTGGGTTTGCAGGTCGGCCAGCACATCGACTGGCCAGCACCGGGCTGCAAGACCCTCAAGCTGACCTTGCTGGCGGTGGAATATCAGCCGGAAGCAGCGGGCGAGTACGAGTAATCGAAGGCGCTGCATCCGTAAAGCGCCTCCGCATTCAAGAGCGGACGCAGAGCGTCCAGAACGGCATTCCCACGCTGGAGCGTGCGGAACGAGAGGCGGCCCGCAGAACACCTATCGTGCCAATGCTCCGCGTTGGAACGTTAGGCGCGAGGGGCAGAACAAGCGTACGTCAGGCCTGGTCCATCGCCTCGTTCAACAGCTTTTCCAGCTCGGCCTTGTGATGCAGGAAGAGGATGCTTTGTCCATGCCGGTCATCCAGCAGCCCGGACAGGTCCAGGTCGGTGATGTAACAGCGATAGCGCTGGGGTTCCAGGCGCTTGCCGAGAATTTGCCGGGCAACGGCGGCATACAGCTGATCGCCATATTCCAGCTCGGAAAACTCGCAGTTATCGCAGTACAGCGTGGCGCTCAGCTGTCCGGGCGAGGTTTCTTCGATGATTGCCTGCACGTCATAAAACGCCTTGTCCGCCGCAGTCGGTGCCAACCGATGTTCGACACGCCGGGCAAGCCCAGGGCCAGAAGGCAGCACTTGGTAATAAAGGGTTTCCAGCGAAACCGGCTCGGACGGGTCGTCCAGCGGCAATGACGCGCCTCGGCGATAAACCAGCGAGTGAAGAAAACGCTGCAGTGGCGTCAGCAGGCTTTGTTCGTCGTGATACGGCAGGCGCTGGTGCCAGAGCGAATTGTGTTCGTCCAGCACGTACACGTCGGCATCCGGCTCGTTGATTCGGTAGAACACCTGAATGCATTCAGGCTGACCAAGTGGCAGGATCAGCGCCAGATCGTGGCCATCGAGTGCCTGAGGGTCCAGATGCAAAGGGCTGTACAACGGCAGCTCTTCACCCAGGTACTTGAACAGGCCTGGCAGGCTGTTGACCACTACATGACCGACCTGTCCGGGTTTGATCTCCAGCACGTGATACTGCTGCTGCACTTGAATCAGATAACGATGGTTCAACCGCCTGGCGAGTAATAACCGAGCCGTGCTGATCAGTTCTTCAACCCGCTGAGCGATGGCAGGTGCCCGGTTATGACAGAAGCAGCGCACGCGAATCTGCGGCTGCTTACCGCTCTGCGGCAGGCTGCCGAGCAGTTCGCTCATGCAGTCGAGCAGGGCATGCGGGCCGTCATAGCGGCTGACCAGCGTTTCGTTCCAGGTATTGAGGGTGATCTGGTCCAGCGTCAGCACCAGATTCTCCCGGACACCCGCGTAACTGAGCGAGTCGGTGCGCTCGGTGGTCATCAGAATATTAAGGTCGCGGTGATGCCTGAGCGGGTCGACACCGACATTGACCAGCAACAGTATCTCGCTGGATGTACTGGGCATGAGCAGCTCGTCGTCGCTGACCTCGGGCAGCGGCAGTTCAATACTCTGCTGCAAGGCACCGAGCAGGTTGAACAACTCGAACTCGCTCAAGTCACTGGTGCCAGGATGCAGCGCCACGCGGGTCGTGGTGTCGATCACGTTGTTGCGGTGGCACCAGGTCAGCAGCTCGAGCAATTCCCGGCTGCGCTTGATCGGCGAAAAGTTCGGCCACTCGTGAATACCCAGGTTGCCGTTGTACAGGGCCCACTGATGCTTGCCTGGCTCGCGTTTATCAGGGGAATGCACCAGCGTCAGCGTATCTTCTGCAAGGTCCGGAGCGATGCCCGGATTGATGAACTCGACCTTGCCCGCCTTGCGCTCGAAAGCGGCATACAGGCGCCGACCGAGTATGGTCAGGTCACGAGCATTGAGCGCGTCGGCGGTGCTTTGCGTTCTGGCGAACCGGGTCTGAAAGCGATAGCTGTAATTGAGTTCGTTAACCAGTGCACGACGCTCGCTGGCCACCTGGCGCACTTTCCACTGGCTGCGGCTGTCGAGCAGCGCCAGTTGTCGTTCATCCCAGCCCCACTCAGAGGTCAGGCGCTCCAGCAGCAGGCGTTGCCAACCGGTGTTGCGCTGACGGCTCGAGCCGGTGAGCTTTTTGTTGACCTTCAGGTACAGGCTGCGCCGCACCAGTTCGAGGCGCTCTTGCTCGTTGCGTGCCTGCAAATGCTCTTCGATACGCCGGTACACAACCACGTACGGGTCCAGCTCATCCAGGTCCAGTTGGTTGGCAAACACCGCTTGCTTGAAACGCAGGCTCAGGCACTGCACGCGGGGATGTTCACTGGAGTAAACCTCGATCAGCAGCAGCTTGAGAACAGACTTGTAGGGCGACTCGATACCCTTGAACAACTGCCACAAGCCGGCACCAATAAATTCCGCCGCAGGAATGTGCGACATCGGCCCGAGGTCGAGCACTTCGCTGGCGCGAATGAAGCGTTTGCTCAGCAGGGTATGGGCGTAATCCTCATAGTTCTGCTCTTCATAGACTGGCACCAGCCACCACATCGGGGTGCGCCCTGCGAGCCAGATCGCCGTGCGATAAAACTCATCGAGCAACAGGTAATGCTGGGTAGTGCCGCAGTCGTCAGAGCTGAGCTGCGAGTCGCGGTCCCCGCGCTTGAAACGTTGCGGGTCAATCAGGAAAAAGTGCGCTTCTGCCCCCATAGTGGCGGCCCAGGCTTCAAGGGCATGGCATTTCCTGCGCAGTTCGGCGATGGCCTCCGGCTCCAGTTCGCTGTCGTGGCAGACCCATACGTCCATGTCGCTTTGTTCAGCCTGGGCCAGCGTACCGAGGCTGCCCATCAGGAACAGGCCGTGAATCGGCTGAGGAGCGTTACCACGCCGGACCTTGTAAGAGAAGGAGCGTGTCAGGCGTTGCGCTTCGGCCAGCGCCAGCGTGTCCGGTTCGTACTGCGAGACGCCAGCAGGCGTACCACCGGAAACGTAACCGGGCAGCAGAGGGTGGTTGACGTGAAAGAACAGCGGCAGCAGGGTCAGAACGCTTTGCTGGCGGGTCGACATACCTTCCAGCGCACGCGCATATCGCCCGTCATTGAGGGACAGGAAACGGTTGCGCAGCTGGCTGAGAACCTTGCGGTCGATGCCCTCATCCAGGTCGGGGCGAATTTCAGGATTACGCGTCATCGCAACTCAAGGCATCTAGCCTGTGCAGGCGTGGAATTACTGAGCAAAGATGGCGGAGAAGTTTTGCAGCCGAGAGAAGAGGATTCAGTCGGGTTGTTATTCTGACGCCAGAATCCTGTATCGACCGGCGTTCAGATAAGTGAAGGGCCTGCCACGCTTTTTTGTGCGCAGGCCCTGCGCCTGTCAGGCAGCTTGTTTGGAAACGTTGAGGATGGTCAACAGTGATTGGGCATGTTGAGCGGCCTCAAGCCCGAGGCTGGTCAGATAACCGCCATCGACCTGGGTCGTCAGTCCTTTATCGAAGAGTCTTTTTGCTGCTGCAACGGCAGTGGGTGCCGCTACATGGTGGACTTTCAGGCCTTCCTGGGTGTTTCCCAGATTGAACAGTGCAAGGATTTCCAGTTCGGCAACCAACTCAGGGGTATACGACATAGGTACTCCAGACTTTTTGTAGTAGTACGACCTCGCCGGCTGGCGGGTGTGCTCTGGAATCGACGTGTCCAATCTGCGCTCGTCGGTTCTGGATGACCGTTGAAGCCGGTTTGGCGTGGCAGCCCCGGAGGATCATGCGGCAGCGGGGCATTTGCAGTGTAGTCAGCGTCTGGAGTGTTTGCAGCATATATCTTGCTGGCACGACCTGACCGCAAGGTTACTTTTCCGGGGGCAGGGCGCGCAGGGCGCGCAGCGCTGCTTCGTACCATTGCGTATCGAACGGACGGTCCTGCTCCAGCAAGGCGTCGATTTCGATGGCCAGGACGTGCGCCATCATTTCGAGAATGTCTTCACGCTCGTAGTTAACCAGGGTAAGCATGTTGAAAACAGCCTTGGCCGCTGGCGGGTTACCGGATTCGATCTGGTTCTCGATGGCTTCGATCAGGGTCGAGGCGGCAAATTCTTCTTCGTCATTGTCGAGTGCGTCGTTCATGTTCATTCCTCTGGTAAGGCAGGCAGTCTAACCGGCGACCTGAAAACAACAAACCCCGGAGGTCCGGGGTTTGTCAGCACATTGGCGAAGATCAGTCAGCCGTCGGCTGGCCCATCGGTACAGGTTCCTTGCTGCGCCAGTGCGGCAGGGAGTTCCAGTAGCGCTCGCCCTTTTCATCGTCGTACATGCCTTCCCAGCGCGAGATGACCAATACGGCCAGCGCGTTGCCGATCACATTCAGGGCCGTACGCGCCATGTCCATGATCCGGTCGACACCGGCAATAAACGCCAGGCCTTCCAGCGGGATACCGGCGCTGCCCAACGTTGCCAGCAGTACCACGAAGGAAACACCCGGCACACCCGCGATACCTTTGGACGTGACCATCAGGGTCAGAACCAGCATCAGTTGCGCGCCAATCGACAGGTCAATGCCATACAGCTGGGCAATGAAGATCGCCGCAATGCTCTGATAAAGCGTAGAACCATCGAGGTTGAACGAATAACCCGTCGGCACCACGAAGCTGCAGATCGCCTTCGGCGCGCCATACGCTTCCATTTTCTGGATCACGCGTGGCAGTACGGTTTCGGAGCTGGCGGTGGAGTAGGACAGAATCAGCTCGTCCTTGAAGATGCGCATCAGCCTGATCACCGAGAAGCCGAACGCCCGAGCGATCAGCCCCAGCACCACGAAGGCAAAGAAGGCGATGGCCACATATACCAGAATCACCAGCTTGGCGAGCGGCAACAGGGAGGCGAAACCGAAGTTGGCGACGGTCACCGCAATCAGCGCGAACACGCCGATCGGCGCGTAGTTCATGATCATGTGCGTGACCTTGAACATGGTTTCCGAGACGCCCTGAAACAGCTTCACCAGAGGCTCACGGACCTCTGCCTGCAGGCTGGAAAGCCCGAGACCGAACAGCACTGAAAAGAAGATGATCGGCAGCATCTCGCCACGCGCCATGGCAGCAAAGATGTTGGACGGGATCAGGTTGAGAATGGTCGCGATAAACGCGTGATCATGCTGAACTTCGGCCGTTGTCTGCTGGTATTTGGAGATATCCACCGTACCCAGCGTGCTCATGTCGATACCCGTGCCCGGATGGAACACATTGGCCAGCACCAGGCCCACCAGAATGGCGATGGTGGTCACGACTTCGAAATAGAGGATGGTCTTCAGACCGATGCGCCCCAGTTTCTTGGCGTCGCCCACACCCGCGATGCCTACAATCAGCGATGCGACAACGATAGGGATAACGATCATCTTGATCAGACGAATGAAGATATCGCCCGCAGGCTGCAGGAGATTGGTGATCCACCAGGCCTTCTCGGCGCTGAAATGGTTGAGCAGCGCCCCCACCGCGATACCCAGTACCAGTCCGATCAGAATCTGCCAGGCCAGACTCAGCTTTGCCTTCTTCATATTATTACCCTTGTTCAAAGTGGCTTGGGCAAGTCCAAGACCGATGCGCCGAGCGTGCTTTTCAAAGCAGTTTCAGGGCAGGGGATCCCTTTGGAAATGTCCCGAGAAGGTCACCGCAGACGAGCATCCCGGCTCTGTAGCAGGCGAAAAAAGTCGCAACTATTCCCATGGCACGCGCATACGTCTAATGCCGTAAACGACTACCTCATGCTCAATCGGCATACAAATAAGCAGAAATGTGTTGATTTATGTCGCGAGGCGAGAGGGCGATTCGGCGCGAAGGTGGCTAAAACGTCGTCTTCGGCCTGATGGAGAGAAGCGGGTTTGCAGAAAGAACATAGCGGTGCTGAATCGATTACTCGGCGCATTTAACAGATGTACGGTAGTGCAGTGCTCAGGCCAGCTTATCCGCAGACAAGCTCATGGCCTGAGCGATTGAGTCGAGTCGCCGCCCTGTCAGCCTTTTCCTTTGGTGCGGGTCATGTGCGGGCCGCTGTTTTTCTCCAGATACTCGATAATCATCCCGGCCACATCCTTGCTGGTGGTGACTTCAATGCCTTCCAGGCCAGGTGACGAGTTGACCTCCATCACCAGCGGGCCGTGATTGGAGCGCAGAATATCCACACCCGCCACACTCAAGCCCATGACCCTGGCTGCACGCAATGCAGTCATGCGTTCTTCCGGGGTGATCTTGATCAGGCTGGCACTGCCGCCACGGTGCAGGTTGGAGCGAAACTCGCCCGGTTTGGCCTGACGCTTCATCGAGGCGATGACCTTGTCACCGACAACGAAGCAGCGAATATCGGCACCGCCCGCTTCCTTGATGTACTCCTGCACCATGATGTCCTGCTTGAGCCCCATGAAGGCTTCAATCACCGATTCGGCTGCCGTAGCGGTTTCGCACAGCACCACGCCGATGCCCTGAGTGCCCTCCAGCACCTTGATGACCAGCGGCGCGCCGTTGACCATCTGGATCAGGTCGGGAATATCGTCAGGCGAGTGGGCAAAGCCTGTCACCGGCAAGCCGATGCCCCGACGTGACAGCAGTTGCAGCGAGCGCAACTTGTCGCGCGAGCGGGCAATGGCGACCGACTCATTGAGCGGAAACACGCCCATCATTTCAAACTGACGCAACACCGCACAGCCATAGAAAGTCACCGAGGCACCGATGCGCGGAATCACCGCATCAAAGCCCTCCAGAGGTTTGCCGCGGTAGTGGATCTGCGGCTTGTGGCTGGCGATGTTCATATAGGCGCGCAGGGTGTCGATCACCACCATCTCATGGCCACGCTCGATGCCAGCTTCGACCAGACGACGGGTGGAATACAGACGCGGATTACGCGAAAGCACAGCGATCTTCATGCAACACCTGAGGAAGTAGAGGCCGGGAACACCGGCTTGTCTTGTACGTAAGTTATGCCCGGATTGACCACCAGTTGGCCGTCGATCAGCGCCTTGGAACCCAGCAGCAGTCGATAACGCATCGACTTGCGGCAAGCCAGTGTGAATTCCACTGGCCAGATACGATCACCCAGGGCCAGCGTAGTGCGAATGACGTAACGCACCTGCGCGTGGCCATTGGAGCTTTTAATGGTTTTCATGGCGACCAGTTGCGCCTCGCAGCGGCGATGCCGCAACTGAACCACAGTGCCCAGATGCGCGTTGAAGCGCACCCATTTCTGGCCATCGCGCTCAAAAGGTTCGATTTCGGTGGCATGCAGGCTTGACGTGCTCGCACCGGTATCGATTTTTGCCCGCAGGCCCGCCACCCCCAGGTCGGGAAGCGCTACCCACTCGCGCAGGCCGATGACTGTCAGATGGTCGAATGTTTTCAATGCAATTCCGTATGTCTCAAGACTTCTGCCAGACGTCAGGTGCTATCTGCGCCAGGGCTTTGAATGCAGGTTTGGCGAACAGATAGCCCTGCATCAGGAAAATGCCGCAATCGGCGAGAAAGTCCCGTTCCTCAACCTGCTCTATACCTTCGGCAATGAGCTTAATCCCCAAGTCCGAACACATTGTGACAACACCCCGAACAATAGCCTGACGCGCGCGATCACGATGAATGTCGCGAATCAGGTTCATGTCGAGCTTTATCAGGTCTGGCTGAAAGTCCGCGAGCAGCGTCAGCCCGGAATACCCGGCACCGAAATCATCGATGGCGGTCATGAAGCCGAACTCGCGATACTCGCGCAGAATATTGCTCAAGTGCCCGTTGTTATCCACATGCTCGCTTTCGATGGTTTCGAAAATCAAACGCTCGACAGGAAAGTCATGCTGCCTGGCGGCCTCCAGCGTGCTGCGGATACACAGCTCGGGACGATACACGGCGTTGGGCAAAAAGTTGATCGATAAACGCTCGTTCATGCCCAGTTTCGCGGCACCGGCGATGGCGGTGGTCCGACACGCCTGATCGAAGCGGTAGCGGTTCTGGTCGTTGACCTGACTCAGAACGGACATCGCACCTTCGCCATTGGGGCCACGAACCAGCGCCTCGTGAGCGAAAATCGACTGGTCGTGAAGGTTCACGATCGGTTGATACGCGTAGTCAAACGAGAAATCCAGTTCCGGACTGCCCGTGCATCCCGCGCACCCTTTTCTGGGGGCGGTCAACGAAGTTGGAAAATCTGTCACGTCGCGCTCCATGTAGGGGTCGGGCAATGAAAAGGGGAATAGCTGTTTTTGACAAGCAAGGATCGGTTACTTCATGTTCGTGTGGGTATGTACACATCAGGCGAGCGACGCAGTCGCGTTTCCTGATGAGCCCGATAACGTTCAGACTGCTGCACTGATGAGGAATTCAAATGGCGCAAAAGCCGGAAGAAGATGACAAGGTCCGTCTGGATAAATGGCTGTGGGCCGCACGTTTTTTCAAAACACGCGCATTGGCCAAAGCAGCTATCGAAAGCGGCAAGGTGCACTGTCGCGGCGAACGTTGCAAGCCCGGCAAGGAGCCTCGTCCAGGCGACGAGTTTCAGATTCGCATGGGCTTCGATGAGCGCACGATAGTGGTCGAGGCGTTGTCCACCGTTCGCCGGGGTGCGCCTGAGGCGCAGACGCTGTATAGCGAGACACCCGACAGCATCGCCAAAAGAGAAAGCGCGGCCGCTCAGCGCAAGGCTGGCAACCTGGGTGTAACTACCGACGGAAAGCCCACCAAGAAGCAACGCCGGGAGCTTTTTGGTTTCCGTGCCAGCCACAACAACGACTGAAAACAGCGCATGGCGGCTCCGGCGATCAGCCCGAACGGCCAACCCGCTTGGAAGCGCACCGGATAGCTCCTAAAATGCCGGTCAATCCGCATGGCCACGGCGCTTTCGAGTGCCGGACGGTGCTTGCTCAGCCGCGAGCCATCCAATGTCATTACTTCAGATACCTTCCCTATGCATGATTTACCGGACACCGATTTCACCCAGCGCTTCATCTTCGACGAAAGCGACGTTCGTGGAGAGCTGGTAGCCCTTGAACGCAGTTATGCCGAAGTACTCGCCAAGCACCCGTACCCGGAGCCGGTCGCGCAGTTGCTGGGAGAACTGATGGCTGCCGCCGCTCTGCTGGTCGGCACCCTCAAGTTCGACGGACTGCTGATTTTGCAGGCGCGCTCCAGCGGCGCTGTACCGCTGCTGATGGTCGAATGCTCCAGCGAACGCGAGCTGCGCGGCATCGCCCGCTATGACGAAACGCTCATCACGCCAGCCGCTGGCCTGCAGGACCTGATGCCTGACGGTTCGCTGGCATTGACTGTCGACCCGCACAAGGGCAAGCGCTATCAGGGCATTGTGGCGCTGGATGGCGTCGACCTGTCGGAAAGCCTCTCTAACTACTTCGTGATGTCCGAGCAGTTGGGCACCCGTTTCTGGCTCAAGGCTGACGGTCATCGCGCCCGCGGCCTGCTGCTGCAGCAACTGCCTGCCGCACAGATCACCGACCCGGAAGAGCGCGATGCCAGCTGGGAACATGTCATTACCCTCGCCAGCACCCTGACTGCCGAAGAAATGCTCGGCCTGGACAACCAGACCATTTTGCATCGCCTGTATCACGAAGACCCAGTGCGCCTGTTCGACGCCCAGCCAATCTGTTTTCGCTGCAGTTGCTCGCGCGAGCGCTCGGCCAACGCACTGGTCAGTCTTGGCCTGGAGGACGCGCAGCAACTGATCATCGAGCACAACGGCAGCATCGAGATCGACTGTCAGTTCTGCAACGAGCGCTACCTGTTCGATGCCACTGACGTTGCACAGCTGTTTGCTGGCGGCGGTGTCGATTCGCCATCTGACACGCGCCATTGATCAACGCGTAAAGCCCCTCAGAATACGGTATGGGCCCTTGTAATGCTGTTCTGACAGGAGGGTCCTACCATTTCTGGGCATTTCTGGCATAATCCGGCCCACTTTTACGCTGTAGTAGTGGTTGTTTTTTACTACAAAACCGTTTGGAGCACTCGGCTACAGGCCGACGGGGAACCTCATGACGCAAATCAACAACGCTGTGCACACCGATCTGAGCACCGACGAACTGGTCAAGGAAGCCCTTGCCCGTAACGAAGGCGTACTTTCCGACACTGGCGCACTGGTTGTGGAGACAGGCCATCGTACTGGCCGTTCGCCGGTCGATCGTTTCATTGTTGAAGAGCCGAGCACCCAGGACGCCATCGCCTGGGGCCCGATCAACCGCAAGTTTCCGGCCGAGAAATTCGACGCCTTGTGGAACCGTGTCGGTGCATACCTGGCCGAGCGCGAGCTCTTCGTTTCCCACGTTCATGTAGGCTCCGATCCTGCGCACTACCTGCCCGTCAAGATGACCACCGAAACTGCGTGGCACAACCTGTTCGGCCGTTGCCTGTTCATCAACCCTGAACAGTACAACCCGGCTGGCAAGGACGAGTGGGAAATCCAGAACGCGCCATGGTTCGTCTGCGACCCTGAGCGTGACGGCACCAACTCCGATGGCACCGTCATCATCAACTTCGCCGCGCGCAAGGTACTCATCGCAGGCATGCGTTATGCCGGCGAAATGAAAAAAGCCATGTTCTCGGTACAGAACTTCCTGCTGCCAGCTTCGGACGTGCTGCCGATGCACTGCGCCGCCAACATGGGCGAAGAGGGCGATGTAACCCTGTTCTTCGGCCTGTCCGGCACCGGCAAGACCACCCTGTCCGCCGATGAAAGCCGTTACCTGATCGGTGACGACGAGCACGGCTGGGGCGAAGGTGTGGTGTTCAACATCGAAGGCGGTTGCTATGCCAAGTGCATCGACCTGTCCGAGAAGAACGAGCCGGTCATCTGGAAAGCCATTCAGCACGGCGCCGTACTGGAAAACGTCGTACTTGACCCGGTCACCAAAAAAGCCGACTACGCCGACAGCAGCCTGACCCAGAACAGCCGTGCGGCCTACCCGCGTGAACTGATCGAAAAACGCGCACCGAAAAACCTCGGCGGCGAGCCAAACGCCGTGATCTTCCTGACCTGCGACCTGACCGGCGTCCTGCCACCAGTGTCGATCCTCAGTGAAGAACAGGCTGCCTACCACTTCCTGTCGGGTTACACCGCACTGGTCGGTTCGACCGAAATGGGTTCGGGTTCGGGCATCAAGTCCACCTTCTCCACCTGCTTCGGCGCCCCGTTCTTCCCGCGTCCGGCTGGCGAATACGCTGAACTGCTGATCAAGCGCATCCGCGGCTTCAAATCCAAGGTCTACCTGGTCAACACCGGCTGGACCGGCGGTGGCTACGGCGTCGGCAAGCGCTTCAACATCCCGACTACCCGTGGCGTGATCGCAGCCATCCAGAGCGGCGCACTGATCGGTGCAGAAACCGAGCACCTGGACACCATCAACCTCGACGTACCGAAATCGGTACCCGGCGTCGACACCGGCCTGCTCAACCCACGCAACACCTGGGCTGACAAAGCGGCCTACGACGAAGCCGCCAAGGCCCTGGCTGGCCTGTTCGTGGAGAACTTCAAGAAGTTCGACGTGAGCGACGCCATCAAGGCTGCGGGTCCGAAGTTGTAATTAGCGTCCTCTAAAAAAACCGCCTTTATCAGGCGGTTTTTTTTGGTCCTGGAATTGAGTACTTGATGTAGAACCGTTCAGATTGCGACTCGACGATTGAATAGCGTCCGCACAACCTCCGTGTAAATATAAGCGTTGGCATCAGTCATTTATTATCTTGCCTGTAGGTATGGCCCGGCTTTATTACAAACTTCTTTACCAGAGCATTGAGTTCTTTACCGGGGTAGAGATCAAGGCACTTCAATAAATAAAACTTTACGCCCTTTACTTCAGAGTCAATCAGAGGGCTCGTATAGTCTCTGGCTAAATCCTTATCAATGAGCGCTTCCACTGCATCAGGGCTTCTCTAATATCCGTAATAAGCCCATTCGTATGAGGACCAAAATTATAGGGGAAGCCTTGCCCGAATCCACTCCAAGCGTGTAGGAGGCATAGTGATTGCGTGATCTTTCTGCTCCTTGTCGTCTTGATAGGTAATACTGCTTTCAGAAAACTTAAGCGGCTCATGTCCGGGCTGGCCGTCCCAAAAGATCCTATAGTATCTCCTGGCTAACAGCTCGCCTTGATCGTCGAAGATAGTCAGCCGGACCCTCTCCATGCCATCGCCATTAAAAAGACTGTTATTGAGTCCGGCTCCGCAAATATTTATTATAAATTTCTCATTGTCGAAGTTTTTTGTGCCTCCTTTTAATTCTTTAGTGTGATTGTAGCTCTGGCAGTCAGTATTGTCTAGCACGTTAAATGCAGTGGAGTAAATAACCAAAGCAATAAATATAAAAACAAAGAAGAAAAAAGACCAGAGGTACATTTTTCTTACATGGGCTCTGAGGGTTTGCATAATGTATCCAGCTTTATGATAATAGGCTTTTTTAGTTTATGTATTTCAGGTCTGCTGTAAATCATAAAATCGCCACCCCGACCATGCTTCTCTCTCCACTCACTATAAGAGCTATTGTACACAGGCCAGTAAACATCTTTCTCCATAAATTTTCTGACAATACCTGTTCTTTTATCTACTGGCTTGTCAATCTGCCCGCCAGGCAAATAGTCCCAATTGATTTTAGTTTCAGTTATAGGGGTACTACCCATATTAGTATGAATTTTCTTACCGTCAACAAGATCACTGACAACGGCAGAGTAGGAAAGAATCATCTCATTTTTGTTCCAGTGCCCTAGATATTGACTATTGCCATCATTTTTGTCGTTAAAGGAATAGTTATCTTTCAGGTAGGTATATACACTAGTAATGGTCGCCGTAGCTTCAGCGCAAAAAGTTTTGGTTCTGGCTGTATCGTCATATCTGTAAAATTTTTCCACAGCAACTTCAACCCTGCCAATAGCAGCATAGATATTAAAATTTCCTAGCGTGGCAGTGAGATCAGTTAAACTCATGCCGTCAAGAGTGTTACTTGTTGATATTGCCTGAAACTGAATTTGCCAGTCAATATGAAACTGCCTGATATCCCCTATCCAAGGAGACGTATCAAAGGAAAGATTTGCTGCCGAACTAGAATCATCGAATTTATTTTTTACATGCTTGAGGATTTTTTGTTTAGCACCTGCAATTGCTTTTTCAGAATGAATTTTTTCTTCAATTAATTCATTAAATTTTTCTGCTACGCTTCCATACTTAAAAGCCCATTTTAATGTCACTGTTGTGTCATCAATGGGTTGAACTGAATTGGGTTGATCATTGTAGATATGCTTAGGGCTAGCGAACCACCGTTTGGCGATCTTGGCAGCTGTCGGCCAACCTATTTTGTCCATGGCCAAAGGAATATCCTGAAGATCAAACTCTGGAAGCTTTTCCTTATCTTCCGCATCGCGCTCTAGCGTATAGGGCTTTGAGGGTTTGGTTTCCCCGGAGGATGGTTTATTATTTTTAACTTCAGTAAGCGATCTCTTACCTCCCGCTTCTGTTTGTTGCGCCATACGTTGCTCTTTACTGCGCTCTGTGGGCTTTAAGACTACTTGACCAGGCGCGCAACGATTATAGGAGATTTTTTGCGGAGTATTGATGGGGACAGCCCCCTCTAGGCCATCATTTTCTTTCCATACTTTGCCACGAAAAATAGACCGTTTCATCGTGTAGTAAGGTATTTTCTTTACTTCAGCCATAAACCCGTTCCTTGGTAAAACAATAAAATCCCAAATCCGCTCAGCACCTCTCGCGCAGCGGCAGAACTGCCGGAGCAACGTAATGCAGATCTGCATTGTTTAGCCTGTGTACCCAAACCGTCAATTTCGCTGCGCACCGGAGTATCGATTCTCTCTCTCCATGTGACTCGATTAACATTGTGAGCCCGCACGTCCGCGACGTTTGACCACATGATGGATGGCCTAGCCTGTGCCGTTCATGCGTCGAAAAATCTGCTCATATGGCTATTGCTTCGGCCACAGCGCATTAGGCCAGTGATCAGCTCAATCGCGGCGGTCGGGAGTTGTCCACGGCCTGGGTTGGAGGGGCAAGACTGAATGCCTGATTCAACGGCAACCGTCGTAACTGCGAGGTCGCCGGAGCCATGTTGTAATTAAACATCTCCGTGTCCGTCCCCACATACGGACCCCGTAAATGCTCATGGAAACGCCTCGACTTGTCGGGGCGTTTGCTTGTCTGGAATACTCATTTCCATTTGTGACGATGGCAAGGAGGTGGTTTGTGACAGCGACCGGAATTCAGGTACGTCGTTTTGTGCCGAACGATGAGCAAGGTGTGTCGGCATTGATCCTGCCCATCCAGCGTGAAGAATTCGGTATCCCCATCACCGCCGAGGATCAGCCTGATCTGAAGGCGATTCCCACGTTTTACCAGATCGGCACAGGTGATTTCTGGGTCGCGGTGCAAGGTGATCACGTCGTCGGCAGCATCGCGCTCAAGGACATCGGCTCAGGGCAGGCAGCGCTGCGCAAGATGTTCGTTGCCGCGCCGTTTCGCGGCAAAGAGTTCTCGATTGCAGCCAGGCTGCTGGACCGTTTGATCGAAGAGTCGACTCGCAAAGGCGTGACCGAAGTGTTTCTGGGTACAACCGACAAATTTCTCGCCGCACATAGATTTTATGAGAAGCACGGTTTCCAGGAGATCGCAAAAGAGGATCTGCCTGCGAGCTTTCCGCTGATTGCGGTGGACAGCAAGTTCTACGTGCTGGGTCTGAACCCTGAGTAAAGCTGTGGCCGCAGCTCAGCCCAACGGATTAAACCCGCTCGCCGCACTGCAATAGCGTTGGCGAGTGGCGGATTCAGCGAGACGCTTGCACTGCTCCTTGAAATACACCTTGGCACCCTTGCGACACTCCCGGTATTCGATTGAGCCTCTACGCCAGTTACGGCACACGCTGGTGCCGTCGATTTGAGCATCTGTAACGATCCATTCAGCGTGATAGGTGCGCTTCCTGTCCCACAACGGCCGACTCAACGAATTGCGCCGCTGCGAGCCTTGGCTGCGGCCTTTGCTGTTGTGCCTTGTAGTGGCTCATGTAGCTCGCAGACACCATGCCCTGTGCGGTTGAATTTCGAACTGTCTCTTGGCCTTTGCCAAATCGACAGGTAGCGACTGTTTCGTCGATGAGATTATCCGGTCCCATGCACTCAGACAGCGTTTGGGGGCGGCCCGGCGTCTCGTGTAGTGGTAGCGGAGCAACGGCTGAAGCGTCGGCATCGACGAAAGCAGAAGATAGCGCAGGCGCGGCATCGATTGTTTTCGGCAAATGCCGGTAATGAAACAGGCCGTAAGCGCACAGCCCCATCAGTAAAAGCACCATCAATAGATAGTGCTGGAACGTCGGAGCACTCCTTGACTTGCGGCGCTGAGCACGCGCAATTGTGTCTTCCTCGTCGACACTCAAGTTTTCGGAAGCGTTACGGCGATTCTTCATGTCTTGCAATCAAGCCTCCTGAATATCTGACTGGCTTTTCCGCGCGTTGAAAATGTCCATGGCCGAGCTGTCGTCCGATGTGATGAGCGCGGCGTAATTGGCGGGGTATTGTGCTTTTTCTATGGGTGGCAGCTGGTCGTAGTGGGCGAGAAGCATGACCAGCGTTTGAGTGCTTTTGCCGGTTTCGTTGTATTCGTCGGTATACCTTTGGCATATGGCCCTTTTCCATACTTGCTCTTGAGAGTAGTTTTCGGAGTACGCGGCATTTCTTTCGTTTATTGTGAAGTCGCCACCCTCGTCATAAATAATCAACCTCAGTTGATCCTGAGATAAACCCGCGAATGGGTTTTTTCCTGCCCCGTTGCTGAACGAAGTCGCTTGCATGGCTCTTTCGAGCAATGCAGGGTCGTCCGTATCCGGAATCTCTGCGTCGTGCAGTTTTCTATTGGCGTAATAGCTGTTGCCTGCAACTTTATCACTAATGTTTTTTGCCAAGGCCCCCAGGTTTTTGAAGTCAAGACTGCTGTCGCGGGCTTGGGCTCGTGCTGCGCTGCTACTTAATTGAGTGGACAATGTCGAGAAGATGGCGCCGTCAGGGGTAGGCCCAGAAACAAGTTCTTTAAGGCTGGAATTTAAAGGCGTGGCGGAGGTGCTTTTCTCGACAGCTGTTAGTGCGGTTTTATGGGTGAGGTGTTTGAGGGATATTGTATCAATCATGCTGCGTCCTCGCGGCAGAGGCCAATCCGTGGCTTTATATTCACTCTTTGTATCGGCCCAGCCAGACACCGCTTTAGTTTTCCGCTGAAAAGCGTGCGTATCAAAATGCGACACGCACGCTCCGGGGCTTATTTCATGGTGAATTCAGCAGCCCACGCGTAGGTGGAGAGATTGGTAGCACGAGACGTCGCCGTGCAGACAGCACCGCCTTCAGAATTTGCAGTCCTGTTCCATTTCGGCACCTTGGCCCCACCTGCACCGGGAAGCTTTATGAAGGTGGTCGAGAATACGCAAACCTTGGAACCCATGACGTAGCGAACACTGGCGTAGCTGGTATCCGGTGATAGAGTGCTTTGCATCGAGTAAGTATCTGAACCTCCCGGGGGGACTGCAGAGTTAATCGGTGATTTAGCATTCAGCCGGGCAGAGATCTCATTACGCGTAACGGGTTTATACTCCGCCACCTCGGAGCCCAGGTTTTTAAATGTAACAGTAACTGCTGGTCCTGCTGGTCCCGCTTGCGCCGTAACGCTGGTGCACAGTGTTGCAAAAGCAAGGGAGGCCAATAAGGTCTTGTCGTTTTTCATAGGGAATAGTCCTTGAGTAAATGAGTAACTTCATAGCATTTTAAATAAGATAAAAGCGCGACGAAACGGGGCAACGGTCGTTCGTGCCCATATGGATCGTTCAGCTTATAGAGTGTCACGGAGGGATAGGCAGGGCGTGCGCATAGTGAATGCGTCGGTCAGATAAAGTACCTCCAGTCAATATAATAAATAAGAGTTAAAGCGATGCATGAAGCGTATCGCTATCTTGCCGTGTCCATCAGGAGCAAATTTTACTTGCTGACATTCGTTGTTGTTTTTTAACACAGGCGACACGAAAGGCAAGTAGGAAACTTCTGATTCTTGGCGCATTGGCAAAAGATATTTTTTATTCTTGTCTTTTAGCGCTGCATTGGATTAACTGCGCTGGCGAGAGCTAAGCGTGTAAGTATGTTGCGCCCTACAAGGCTGAAGGGCGCAATAACTTTCTTCACGTCACTGCATAAAACTTGCGCACATACCCCGTGCTGGTCCATTTGCAGGGCGCGCCCTGGGCGACGAATACGGTATCGCCGGTATTCACAGTCAGGCTCGGGCCGTTTTCCAGGCTCAACACTACGCTGCCTTCGATCAGGTTCATCAGCTCATGGATTTTGTGCGGGCGCGAGATACGCTCGTAGGGTGTGGAGTCCCAGACGCCGATGCGCAAAGTGCTTGCGGTGTCTTCGAACAGGTTGTTGCTGCGGCATTGTGGCAGCGAGCTGATCATGATCGCCGGGGCTGGCGGCGAGGACGGTGTGAGCATGGCGAGGCGGTCCAGGGCGGTAATACCGGGTTTGTCGGGCCATTGGCCTGAGTGGATCCGCAGAACGCCCAGAGGCTGTCCGGTTGCGCTTCGATACGTACTTGCGTGCCACGACCGATCACGGCACTTTCGCCGGTGCTGATGGTGATGCTGCCGGTGCCAGAGGTCAGCGTGACGCTGCCGCGATGCATCACCAGCATTTCGGTGTAGGGGTAGGCCTCTATCGAGAGTGCCGTACCCAATTCAACGATGCCAGCCGCAATACCCTGTTCATCGACAAATGCCGTGCGGCGGCCACTGTCGAACGGGTCATGCGCATCAATGGGCCGGTGGTGAATTCGGTATCTACCGGGCTGAGGTCAGCGCGGGCCAATAGCAGGACTGTGGGGTGGGGCATTGGGTTGGGCTCCTGGATGAGAATTTATGATTCATCGATGATCGTTCCAACGCGGTGCGCTTGGCGTTATACCCAACTCTTGTGGGAGCGGACCGGGCGACGCTTCGCTCGTTCGCGAAAGGGCCGGTACATTCTTCGAAAATATATCGCCTGAATTACCGTCTTCGCGAACAAGTTCGCTCCCACTGTAGGTTTCTGCCCAGCCTGCCACTGCGGTTTCAGCCCCGCTTTTAGAGCTCATCCGCACTTTTGTGTAACGCTGAGCGCAGAGCATTGGCACGATGATGTTCTTCCGGGCGATCAGCCGATCGCCTGGGTAATCAGCGCAAACTGGCGCACGCCCTGGCGGGCTTGCGGAACTGCGCCCATGCTCATGCAGGTCACGCTGTCGACACGCTTGAGGCCGGCTTCGTCCAGCCAGTCGGCCAGGCCGCAGTCGGTCGGGATGTCGATGCGTACAAATGCGTAGGGCACTTTGGCCAGCAGTTGCTTGATCATGTGGCGGGCCTGTTCCACCGTCTGGGCGACGACAGGGCCGATGCACAGGCCACGGCCGAAAGGACGCAACAGGGCAAAAGCCTGCAACTGGCCATCGCGTTCGATGCCGACTGCGTGCTCAAGGTTATTCAGCACATCGCCCAGCGTTGCCGAACGGTCCATGCCCGAACCGGCGTTGGCCAGTTCCAGCACACGAGCGTGGTCAGCCTCGCTCAGCGCACGACTGCTTTCCTGTGCTTCCAATGCGGTTGTGTCAGGCAGTTGTGCCTGCCCCTGACGCTGTTGAACCTCACCAAAACTGACGAAGCCCATTTTCTCGTACAGCGGTGCGCCAGCAAGTGTTGCATTGAGGATGGCGGTGCGTGGCGGCACGCAGCCGATAGCAAGCTCCATCAATCTGCGGCCAATGCCCTTGCCTTGATAGTCGTCGCTGACAATCACCAGACCAATCGTGGAAAACTCGCCCTGATGGCAGGCGAAGGCACTGCCGATCAAGCGACCGTTGTGTACTGCAACAAAGCCTTGGGCGACCCGTTGCAGCATGGCCCAGTCTTCCAGTCGATGCGGCCACTTCAGGGCAATGGATAACTCATGAGCGTTACCGACATCGGCTGCGGTCATGGGGCGAAATTCAAAGTCGAGGCGTTGCTGAGCGAGCATGACGTGTCTCCGTCCAGAAAGATGCACCGGCAAATAAAAGGCTGCGGCAGGCTTGCTGTATCCCATCTGCTGCGGGCGCTGACAAGAGGCCTGCAAGCATTCGGCAGATTCCACAAACCGCCGTTCTCCAGACCACAGTTACTGCTTAAATCGGGTGGGCACCCGGCAGCAAATGCTTGTGGTTTTTCTTCGGTTTCAGGCTCTTTATATAGCCGCCGGAATTTGCTGCTCGCAGATCACTGGCGCGGCGCAGTTTCTGCGGTGCAAACCCGCGTGTTTGAGCCCGAGCGCCCTGAAAAGGGTCAAAAAAGCGCCAAAAACCGGGGGCTGCCCAAGGCTGGAGCGCCCCGCAAAGTCTGCTGAGCGCGCACCTCAAAACGGTGGTTTCTATCAAGCAGCCATCACTTTTAACGCCATATGCTGATTTCACGGTGTTGTAATGAGGTTGTGCTGCAGCGTGCATCACCGCCCTTGGAAATGAGGCCGGATTGCTCGTCATGCCATGACCTCAACGAACTTTCAGGACCGCACACAATGAGCTTTCTTCGACCAAAATTCATTACGTTCGACTGCTACGGCACGTTGACCAATTTCCACATGGGCACCATGACGCGCGAGCTCTTCGCCGACCGCGTACCGGCCGAACAGATGGATCAATTCGTCAAGGATTTTTCGGCGTATCGTCTGGATCAGGTCATGGGTGACTGGATGCCGTACGACGAAATTCTCAAGGTTGCACTGGCTCGCACCTGCAAGCGCTGGAACGTTGAATACCGCGAAGAAGGCCAGCTGTATTACGACGCCGTGCCGACCTGGGGGCCACACGCCGATGTGCCCGCCGGTCTGTCGAAAATCGCCGACAAGATCCCGTTGGTGATTTTCTCCAACGCCAGCGACAGCCAGATCATGTCCAACGTCGAAAAGCTCGGCGCGCCGTTCCACAAGGTGTTCACCGCTGACCAGGCCAAGGTCTACAAGCCACGTCTGGCTGCGTTCGAGTTCATGCTCGACAACCTGGGTTGCGGCCCGGAAGACATCTTGCATGTGTCTTCAAGCTTCCGTTACGACCTGTTTTCCGCACACGACATGAAAATCAAGAACAAGGCATTCGTGGCTCGCGGTCATGAACAGCCAGCCAACAGTTTCTACGAATACCACCAGATCCCGGACATTGGCGGGCTGGCCGGGCTGGTCGGCCTCTAAACCGGACAACTCGCGCAACACCGGCATTTTTCAAGGTGCTCTTCTATGAGTGACAAGGGGAACAGAATGCGCAGTGAGTCTTACTGGCTCGATACGGCTCCAGACTTTACCGGCGCGCAGGACGGCGCAGTGGAGGGGCAGGCAGACGTTGTGGTGGTCGGTGGCGGTTTCACCGGTCTTGCGGCGGCGCGTGCATTGGCCTTGAAAGGTGCCAGCGTGGTGGTTCTGGAAGCTGGCCGGGTGATCGGCGAAGCGTCGGGCCGCAACGGCGGACAGTGCAATACCGGCGTGGCTCAGGACTACGCGTCATTGAGCGCGACCCTGGGGGCCGATCAGGCGCGCGAGTATTACCAGGCTTATGAAAGTGCGGTGCAGAGCGTCGTCACCGTGGTCGAGCAGGAAAACATCGCCTGCGACATCAAGCGTAACGGCAAGCTCAAGCTGGCGGCCAAGCCAGGACATTACGAAGGACTGGCGCGTACCTGCGAGCTGATTCGTCGTGAGGTGGATGCCGACGTAGAGTTGCTGTCCGCAGAGGACGTGCGCGGCGAAATCGATTCAAACGAATTCCACGGCGGCCTCTTGCAGCGCAACGGTGTGCAGATGCACGTTGGCCGTTTCGGCCTGGGCCTGGCCGATGCGGCTGTGCGCCACGGCGCAAAGGTGTATCAGGGTGCCACGGTGAAGGACTGGAAAGCCAACCGTGGCGGCTTCGTGGTCAACACCTCGAAAGGCTCTATTCAGGCCGGGCAGGTGTTACTGGCGACCGGTGCCTGCCAGCACGGCGGGTTGGGCTGGTATCGCCGACGCATCGTGCCGGTCGGCAGTTTCGTCATCGTTACCGAAGTGTTGCCGCAGGCGCTGATTGACCAGCTGTTTCCCAACCAGCGCGCTTACGTGACCAGCCGTTTGATCGGCAACTATTTCCGTCTTACCCCGGACAACCGCCTGCTGTTCGGCGGGCGGGCACGCTTCGCCATGTCCAATAGCAGTTCCGATGCCAAGAGCGGCAAGGTGCTGCAAGCGGCGATGGTGCAGATGTTTCCGCAACTGGCGCACGTCAAGGTCGACTACTGCTGGGGCGGACTGGTGGACATGACGTCCGACCGCCTGCCGCGTGCAGGCGAACACAATGGCGTCTTCTACTCGATGGGCTACAGCGGCCATGGTGTGCAGATGTCGGTGCACATGGGGCGGGTGATGGCTGAGGTCATGGAAGGCAAGGCGTTGGCCAATCCCTGGAAAGACCTGAACTGGCCAGCCATTCCCGGCCACTTCGGCAAGCCGTGGTTTCTGCCGCTGGTAGGCGCGTATTACCGCTATCAGGACAGTCGCCACTGAGTTTTTGTTTAACCGTCGTGTGTGCTTGAAGGACGCTCCGGCCAACCGTGAGCAACTCGGAATTTCCCCTTTTCGACAGGTAGAATTGATATGGCTGACAAAAAAACCGACTCCCAGCTGATCACAGGCCAAGACAGCCTGCGTGTTTTCGAAGGTCTCAATCGTGGTCTGTCGCGGCGCGATGCGCTGCGTATGCTGGGTGTTGCAGGTGTGGTTGCGGCGGGCTCGACCAGCCTGTTCGGTGCAGCGGGCAAGGTTTTTGCCGATGACGCCGATGCGCCTGTCAAAGGCAAGCCAGGCGGGCGCATTCGTGTGGCGGGCATGTCCAGCTCCACCGCTGACACACTTGATCCGGCCAAAGGCGCGCTGTCTACCGACTACGTTCGCCATTTCATGTTCTACAACGGTCTGACCCGTTTCGACAGCCATCTGGTTCCGCACATGGAGCTGGCCGAAAAGATCGAAAGCGACAACGCCACGGTCTGGACCGTCACCCTGCGCCAGGGCGTGACCTTCCACAACGGCAAGGCATTGACCGCTGGCGACGTGGTGTTCTCCCTGTCGCGCCACAAGGACCCGGCCACCGGTTCGAAAGTCCTGCCGCTGATGGCGCAGTTTTCCGAGATCAAGGCCACCGGCCCGCTGGAAGTACAGATCACCCTCAGCTCGCCAAACGCCGAATTGCCATCGATCCTCGCGGTTTCGCACCTGCTGATCGTGCCCGAAGGCACCACTGATTTCAGCAAGGGCATCGGTACCGGCCCGTTCACCGTCAAGGAATTCAACCCTGGCGTGCGCTCGGTCAGTGCGCGCAACCCTAACTACTGGAAGCCAGGCCTGCCGTACCTGGACGAGATCGAATTCATTGCCATTGCCGACGAGCCGTCGCGGGTCAACGCGCTGCTGTCCGGCGACGTGCACATGATCAACGAGGTCAACCCGCGTTCGACCACACGCATCGCGGCCAGCGCCAAGCACCGCGTTGTGGATGCGCCGTCCGGCAACTACACCGACCTGATCATTCGCCAGGACCAGATGCCCGGCAAGAGCCCGGAATTCACCGAGGCCATGAAGTACCTGTTGGACCGTGAACAGGTCAAATCGGCGGTGTTCCGTGGCTATGCCCGCGTCGGTAACGACCACCCGATTGCGCCCGGCTCGCGCTACTTCAACGCTGACCTGCCGCAACGCGCCTATGACCCGGAAAAGGCCAAATTCCTGCTCAAGAAAGCCGGCATGGAAAAAATCACCATGGCCGTAGCGGCATCGCCTGCTGCGACCGGTTCGGTGGACATCGCCGTGCTGCTGCAACAGTCGGCCAAACAGGCCGGGCTGACGCTCAACGTCAACCGCCTGCCGAGCGATGGTTACTGGTCCAACCACTGGATGAAACACCCGCTGAGCTTCGGCAACATCAACCCGCGACCGAACGCGGACGTGATCTTCTCGCAGTTCTTCCAGTCCTCGGCACCGTGGAACGAATCCGGCTGGAAAAACGATCAGTTCGACCAGTTGCTGCTGCTGGCCCGCGGGGAAACCGACGACGCCAAGCGCGCCAAAATGTACGGCGACATGCAGACCCTGGTAAGCCAGAACTGCGGCATCGGCATCCCCGTGTTCATCAGCAACATCGACGGCGTGGACAAGCGCGTTCAGGGCTATTCCAGCAACCCGCTGGGCGGCTTCATGGGCTACATGTTCAGCGAGCAGGTTTGGCTGGACGTGTAAATGCAACGCTGAACCGAGCAGGAGGATGCAGATGAATAGCAACACACTCTGGTTGATCGTGCAGCGCTTCGGCGCGGCGATCGTGACGTTGTTGATCGTTTCCATCGTGGTCTTCGCCATTACGGCGGTGTTGCCTGGAGACGCGGCACAACAGGCCCTTGGGCAATTCGCGACGCCTGAACAGGTCGCCGCATTGCGTACAAAGCTGGGCCTGGATCAGCCAGGTGTGGTGCGTTATCTGCATTGGTTGACCAACCTGCTCGGCGGCAACTTCGGTGAGTCGGTGTCCAACGCGATGCCGGTGTCCGAGCTGATTGCCGGGCGCTTTCCGAAAACCCTGATGCTGTCGGCAACCACCGCGCTGGTCTCGGTACCGCTAGCGCTGGCACTGGGCATTGGCGCAGCGATGTACCGCGGCAGCCGCCTTGATGGTGCGCTGAGTTTCATCACGCTGACACTGGTGGCGGTGCCCGAATTTCTGGTGGCAACCCTGGCGGTGCTGATTTTCGCCGTCAACCTGGGCTGGCTATCGGCGTTGTCGTATGGCGGTGACGTCAGCTCGCCGTGGCAATTCATGCGCACTTACGCGTTGCCGGTGATGACGCTGTGCTGCGTGATCGTGGCGCAAATGGCGCGCATGACCCGCGCTGCGGTCATCGACCAACTGGACAGCCCGTATGTGGAAATGGCGCGCCTCAAGGGCGTCAGCCCGGTGCGCATCGTCTTGCGCCATGCCTTGCCCAATGCCATCGGGCCGATCGTCAACGCCGTGGCACTGAGCCTGTCGTACCTGCTCGGCGGGGTGGTTATCGTCGAGACCATCTTCAACTACCCCGGCATCGCCAGCCTGATGGTCGATGCTGTAACCAACCGTGACATGGCGTTGGTTCAAGGCTGCACCATGCTGTTCTGCTCCGCTTACCTGGGTCTGGTGCTGATGGCCGACCTGTGTGCAATTCTTTCCAATCCGAGGCTGAGAACCCAATGACTCAATTCATTGCGAAATCGACGCCTGAAGCGCCGGCACCGGTGCTACGCAAAAAAGCGTCCCGCCCCACCTCATGGCTTGGCTTGCTGGGCGCAACGGTGTGCTTCATCTGGCTGATGGTTGCGCTGCTCGGCCCTTGGCTCGCGCCGCATGCTGTTGGCGAAGTGGTTTCCGACAACATGTTTGAAAACATGAGCGCGCTTTATCCGTTCGGCACCGATTACCTGGGACGCGACATGCTCAGCCGGGTGCTGGTCGGCGCGCGCTTCACGGTGGGCCTGGCGCTGATTTCGGCGGTGCTGGCCAGCGGCATCGGCACGCTTTGCGCGCTGTTGTCGGTGGTCGCGCCAAAATGGCTGGACGAAATCATCAGCCGCCTGATGGACGCGTTCATCTCGATCCCCAGCAAAATGCTGGCGCTGATCATGGTGTCGGCGTTCGGCTCCTCCGAGGTGCTGCTGATCTGTACGGCGGTATTGAGCTACACGCCGGGAGCGTTTCGTATCGCGCGCAGCCTGGCGGTGAATATCGAGGCGCTGGAATACGTGCAAGTGGCGCGCACGCGGGGTGAGGGTCGTATCTACATTGCCTGCCGGGAAATTCTGCCGAACATGCTCAACCCGGTCATGACCGACCTGGGGCTGCGTTTTGGCTTCATCGTCTTACTGCTCAGCGGCATGAGCTTTCTGGGGCTTGGTGTGCAGCCGCCCGATGCCGACCTTGGCTCGCTGGTACGCGAGAACATCGGCGGACTGAGTCAAGGCGCGCCGGCCATCGTGATCCCTGCGCTGGCCATCGGCACGCTGACCATCGGTGTCAACCTGTTCATCGACCGACTCGCCTCACGGCGCGGTCGCCGCTCGGGAGGGCATTGAAAATGAGCCAGTTGATTCGTGTGCAAGACCTGCGCGTGGTTGCCGATGGCGATCAGGGCGAGCTGGAAATCGTCAAAGGCGTCAGCTTCGCGCTGGAAAAAGGCGAAGTGCTGGCGTTGATCGGCGAGTCCGGCTCGGGCAAGACGACTATTGCGCTGGCCCTGTTGGGGTATGCCCGACGCGGCTGCAAACTGGCCGGCGGTGTGGTTCAGGTGGGCGAGCACGACATGCTCAGCCTGCACGAAAGCCAGTTGCAGGGCCTGCGCGGCAACCGTGTTTCCTACATCGCGCAAAGTGCCGCGGCGGCGTTCAACCCGGCCAAAAAACTTATTGATCAGGTTATCGAAGGCGCGCTGATTCATGGTCTGGGCAGTCGTGCAGAGCTGCAAGCCAAGGCCGTAGAACTGTTCCGCGACCTGGCCTTGCCCAACCCGGAAAGCATCGGCCAGCGTTACCCGCATCAGGTTTCGGGCGGTCAGTTGCAGCGCGTGATGGCGGCCATGGCGCTGATCAGCGACCCGTTGCTGGTGATCCTCGACGAGCCGACCACGGCGCTGGACGTCACCACGCAGATCGACGTGCTGCGCGCCTTCAAGCGGGTGGTGCGCGAGCGCGGTGCGACGGCGGTCTATGTCTCCCACGACCTTGCCGTCGTGGCGCAGATGGCTGATCAGATCGTGGTGCTCAATGGCGGGCGGATTATCGAGCAGAGCAGCACTGCGGCGCTGCTCAAAGGCCCGGAAGACGCCTACACCCGCAGCCTGCTGGCAGCGGCGCGGCCCGACAAAGTACTGAAACCGGCCAGCGAGGTGGTCAAGGACAGCACGTTGCTGACCATCAGGGGCCTGACTGCTGGCTACGGCAAAAAGAACCTGCAAGGCATGCCGATGATTCGCGTGCTGGAAGACATCGACCTGACCATTCGCCGTGGCCAGGCCATTGGCGTGATCGGCGAGTCCGGTTCGGGCAAGTCGACCCTGGCCCGTGTGGTCGCCGGTCTTCTGGACCCGGCGCACGGCAGCCTGACATTCGACGGTGCCGAATTGTCCGGTACCCTCGCGGGACGCACCGAAGAGCAGTTTCGGCGCATCCAGATGGTGTTCCAGAACGCCGACACCGCGCTCAACCCGATGCACAGCATCAGCGCAATTCTGGCGCGCCCGCTGAAGATGTATTTCGACCTGAAGGGCAAAGCCCTGCGCGATCGCATCGACGAACTGATGGACCTGGTGCGCCTGCCCCGTGAACTGGCAGAGCGGCGCCCCAACGAACTGTCGGGTGGCCAGAAACAACGCGTCAACCTGGCCCGCGCGCTGGCGGCCAAGCCGGACCTGATCCTCTGTGATGAAGTGACCTCGGCGCTGGATACCGTGGTGGGCGCGTGCATCCTTGAACTGCTCGGCGAACTGCGCCGCAAGCTGGGTGTTTCCTACCTGTTCATCAGCCATGACATTTCCACCGTCCGCGCGCTGTGCGACGACATTGTGGTGATGTACAGCGGCCACAAGGTCGAAGAGGGCAGCCGCGAAGCGTTCAGCCGTGTGCCATTCCATCCGTACACCGACCTGCTGGTGCACTCAGTGCCAGAACTGCGTCAGGGCTGGCTGGAAACCTGCGGTGTGACCAGCGGCAAGCTGCCACCCATCAGCGCCCCGGCCAACAACCCCGAGCTGTGCACCTTTCTCAACCGTTGCCCGGCCCGTGTCGAAGGCCTGTGCAACAAGACTGCCCCGAGCCGTCGCATGATCGCAGGCGGCAGCGAAATCCTCTGCCATCGCGACAGCGACGAGCTGCAGGCGGTGCAAGAAAACCTTAATCCTGTGACCGTGGGAGCCTACGCATGAGTGGCCGTTTTGTGAGACTGGGCGAACGTGATCGCCCGGTTGTGAGCCTGATGGTCGATGGCGCGCCCATAGAAGCATTGCAAGGCGACACCTTGATGGTGGCGTTGCTGACCCGCAAAGCCACGCTGCGCCAGTCCGAGTTCGACTCCGGACGTCGTGCCGGTTTTTGCCTGATGGGCGCCTGTCAGGATTGCTGGGTCTGGACCCGCAACGGCGAGCGCCTGCGCGCCTGCTCCAACGAAGTCCGCGACGGACTCGATATCGTCACCACCCAACCGGAGGCGAAATGGCCACTTCTTCACGGTTAGACGTTCAGAACCCTGCCAGCCCGAGAGTCGTCATCATTGGCGCTGGCCCGGCAGGCACCCGTTGCGCCGAAACCTTGCTGGCGGCGGGCATCAAGCCGATTCTGATCGACGAAAACCGGCGCGACGGCGGGCAGATCTATCGCCGTCAGCCAGAAGGCTTCAAGCGCGATTATTCAGCGTTGTATGGCACCGAAGCAGCCAAGGCGCGTGACCTGCACGAAAGCTTTGACCGCCTGCGCGCACGAATCGACTATCGCCCCGACACACTGGCCTGGAACCTCACGCATGGCGAGCTGTGCTGTGCCAGCCAGGGCGTGCATACCGTGGTGGAATACGA
The DNA here is from genome assembly GCF_058129925.1 of Pseudomonas sp. Pme6b. Taxonomy (NCBI): domain Bacteria; kingdom Pseudomonadati; phylum Pseudomonadota; class Gammaproteobacteria; order Pseudomonadales; family Pseudomonadaceae; genus Pseudomonas; species Pseudomonas sp. Pme6b. The sequence goes on along the minus strand of NZ_CM176704.1, from coordinate 158,308 downwards.
CGCACTGATCCTGTGTGCCGGGGCCACCGACCGGCTGATGCCGATCAAGGGCTGGCAACTGGCAGGCACCTACAGCCTGGGCGGCTCACAGATCGCGCTCAAGTCGCAGTCGGTGTCCATCGGCAGTCGCGTGGTGTTCATGGGCAGCGGACCGTTGCTTTACCTGGTCGCCAGCCAGTACGTCAAAGCCGGTGCCGATGTGGCCGCCGTGCTCGACACCTCGCCATTCAGCAAGCGCATCGGCGCGATGCCCAAATTGCTCGCGCGCCCTGGCTTGCTGTTCAACGGCATGAAGCTGCTGGCCCAGTTGTACAGCGCCAAAGTGCCGGTGCACCTGGGCGTGCAGCCCGAAGAAATTATCGGCAGCGAGCAGGACGGTGTGACCGGCGTGCGCGTGAAGCTCGCCAACGGTAACTCGCTGACCGTCGATTGCGATGCATTGGCGCTGGGTTATCACCTGCGCCCGGAAACTCAACTGGCTGACCTGGCCGGATGCCAACTGCGTTTCGACGACGCGTCCGGGCAATGGGTGCTGGCGGTCGACGAAGACGGTCGCACCTCGGCGAACGGCGTTTATGCAGCGGGCGACGGCGCAAAAATCCGTGGTGCCGATGCTGCCGAACAGGCAGGGCGATTGGCGGCGATGGCGTTGCTGGACGATCTTGGCCGGCCTGTGGATAACTCGCGCCGCGAAGAGGTGCGCAAGAATCTGCAGGTCATGGACCGTTTCCGTGTCGGGCTGACCGAAGCGTTTCCCTGGCCTGCTGCCCAGGCAGCTGGGTTGCCCGATGAAGCGATTGTCTGCCGCTGCGAGATGATCAGCGCCGGTGAACTGCGCGGCGTGGTGCGTGAAAAAGGCGCATGCGAAGTCAACCGCGCCAAGGCTTTCAGTCGCGTTGGCATGGGCCGTTGCCAGGGACGTTATTGCTCGCAGGCCGGTGCCGAAGTAATCGCTGCCCAGGCCGGTGTGCCGGTCGAGCAGGTCGGTCGTCAGCGCGGGCAGGCACCGGTCAAACCGCTGTCGATGCTGGTGGACGAGGTGGCCTCATGAAACAACCGAAAGTGGATGTGCTGATTGTCGGTGGCGGCTTCATGGGCTCGGCGTCGGCGTTCTTTCTGCGTCAGCGCGGCAAGTCGGTGACCCTGCTGGAGCGCGACGTGATCGGCCAGTACGCCAGCGGCGTCAACTTCGGCAACGTGCGGCGCCAAGGCCGGCACCTCGGTCAGCTGGAACTGGCCAACCGCTCCAGAGCACTGTGGCAGCGGTTGCCTGAGCTGATCGGCGAAGACCTGGAGTTTCTGCCCAGCGGGCACATGCGCGTCTGCTATCGCGAGGATGAAATCGCTGAGCTGGAAGCTTACGCAGCGGCCCCGGAGGCCCGTGAGCTGGACCTGAAAATCTATAGCGGCAAGGCACTGCACGAGCGTTTCGGGTTTCTCGGGCCGGACGTAAAGGGCGGCTCCTACGCGCCGCACGATGGCCACGCCAACCCACGTCTGGCTGCACCGGCTTTTGCGCGCGCAGCGATTCGTGCCGGGGCGCGCATCGAAGAGCGTACCGAAGTGGCGCATGTGGAAAAGGTCGGTAACGAATTTGAAGTCACCACCACTGACGGGCGCATTTTCACTGCCGATCAATTATTGATCACCGCAGGTGCCTGGGGGCAAAAACTCTCCGCGCAGTTTGGCGAGCCCGTACCGCTGGAAACCAATGGCCCGCAGATGGCTGTGACCGAACCGGTGCCTTATGCGCTGCCGACCGTCATCGGCGTGTTCACCAAAATCCCTCACGAAGTGATCTACTTTCGGCAGATCGCACGTGGCAACATCGTCATCGGCGGTGGTTTTCGCAGCAAGCCGGACATGGTCAACCGCCGCGCCTACGTCGAGCCGCGCAGCATCATTAATCAGGTGCAGCAGATGCGTCGGCTGTTGCCCGGTGTCGGCAACCTGAACATCATCCGCGTGTGGAGCGGCATTGAAGGCTACACGCCGGACTCGCTGCCAGTGATGGGCCGCAGCGGTAAGGTCGATGGCCTGTTCTATGCATTTGCCTTCTGCGGTCACGGCTTCCAGCTCGGTCCGGGCGTGGGCGACGTGATGGCTGAACTGATCAGCACCGGTAAGACCAGCACCTCGATCAGCCCGTTCGACATTCGCCGTTTTGAAATCGTTACCGAACAAGCGAGTAAAGCCTCATGAGCCCCCGCGCCCTGGAAATTCTCAAACGCCTGATCGCCTTCGACACCGTGTCGTCGGAGCCGAACATGGCACTGATCGAATACGTCCGTGAACTGCTGGCCAGCAAGGGCATCGAGTCGTTGATCGTCAAGGACGAGACCGGCAAGAAGGCCAACCTGTTCGCCAGCACCGGCCCGCGTGATGTACCCGGCGTGCTGCTGTCCGGCCACACCGACGTGGTTCCTGCGGCCGGTCAGGCGTGGACGATGCCGCCGTTTCAGGCCACCCTGCGTGACGGGCGTATCTACGGCCGTGGCACCTGCGACATGAAGGGTTTCATTGCCCTGGCCATCGACGCGATGCTCGATGCCGCGGACATGACCCTGATCCGTCCGCTGCAACTGGCGCTGTCCCACGATGAAGAGATCGGCTGTGTCGGCGTGAGACGGCTGCTGGATGTGTTGCATCTGGCACCGGTGCGCCCGTTCCTGTGCGTGGTTGGCGAGCCGACCCTGATGCAGTTCGCTGTCGGTCACAAGGGCAAGGCGTCCTATCGCACCTTCTGTCGAGGCCAGGAGGCACATTCCTCGCTGGCCCCAAGAGCGGTCAACGCGATTCACCTGGCCAGCGATTTCATCGCCGAGCTGCGCAATAGCCAGAAACGGATCGAGCAACAAGGCGCGCGTGACGAGGGTTACGACATCCCTTACAGCACCGTGCACATCGGCCGTATCGATGGCGGCAAGGCGCTGAACATTGTGCCCAACCTTTGCACCATGGAATTCGAGTACCGCAACCTGCCGGGCGACAATCCCGACGCGCTGCTGGAGCAACTGCGCGAGCGCGCCGAAGTGCTGGTACGCGAAGCGAAACAATTGTCGGGCGTGGCCGCTATCGAAATCGAAGTGATGAACGAATACCCGGCACTGGAGACTCATCCGAGCGTTGAAGCAGTGCGCATGCTGCATGCATTTGCCGAACCGGGCACACAGCACATCAAGGTCTCCTATGGCACTGAAGGCGGCCTGTTCGCCGGGCGGCTCAACGTGCCGGTGGTGGTGTGCGGGCCAGGCTCCATCGAGCAGGCACACAAGCCGGACGAGTTTATCGAGGAGAGCCAGATGAACGCGGGCGAGCGCTTTTTGCAAAGCCTGCTGGGTTCGTTGAAGCAGTAGAGGCTGCCGTCCGAGGGCAAATTTCAGCATCGGACGCTGCCGTTATCCTGCTTTCAGCATCCTGGACTGCGGCGCCTGCCTAGACTGGCAGGTATCCCGAAACAGGACTCGACCATGCTCAAGAATCAGTTGAAAGACCCCAGCCTGCTGGTAGACCGCGCCTACGTCGATGGGCAATGGATCAGCGCTGACGATGGTGCAACGCTGACCATCAGCGACCCGGCGACCGGCGAAACGATCGCGCAGGTTCCGGCCCTGAATGGCCCTGAAACCCGTCGCGCCATCGAAGCTGCGAATCGTGCCTGGCCCGCCTGGCGTGCACGTCCCGCTGCCGAGCGCGCGACCCTGCTGGAGCGCTGGCATCAGGCGATGCTCGACAACGTCGAAGACCTGGCGCTGATCATGACCCTTGAGCAGGGCAAGCCGCTGAACGAATCTCGCGGCGAGATCCGCTATGGCGCGAGCTTCGTCAAATGGTTCGCTGAAGAGGCGCGCCGCTCCTACGGCGAAACCATCCCCGCGCCCAGCGCAGACCGTCGTTTGATGACCCTCAAGCAGCCGGTGGGTGTGTGCGCCGCAATCACCCCGTGGAATTTCCCCAACGCCATGATCACCCGCAAGTGCGCGCCAGCCTTGGCTGCCGGGTGCCCGATCATCGTCAAACCTTCGGACCTCACGCCTTTGTCGGCGCTGGCGCTGGCGGTATTGGCCGAGCGTGTGGGTATCCCTGCCGGTGTGTTCAACGTCATTACCGGCATGCCCGCAGGCATTGGCGAAGAACTCACCGGCAACCCGGTGGTGCGCAAGATTTCCTTTACCGGCTCGACCCCGGTCGGCCGTTTGCTGATGCGCCAGAGCGCCGAACACATCAAGCGTCTGAGCCTTGAACTGGGCGGCAACGCGCCCTTCATCGTGTTTGACGACGCGGACCTGGAACAGGCGGTGACGGGCATCATGCTCAGCAAATTCCGCAACGCCGGGCAGACCTGCGTGTGCGCCAACCGGATTCTGGTGCAAGACGGCATCTACGACCGTTTTGCTGCACGGCTGGTAGAGGAAGTGAGCAAACTCAAGGTCGGCAACGGCCTGGAAGAGGGCGTGACCATTGGCCCGCTGATCAACCCGGCGGCGGTCAGCAAGGTTACCCGGCACATTGATGATGCGCTGAGCCAGGGCGCGAAGTTGCTGCATGGCGGCCGTCCCGATGGCACCAGTCAATTCGTCCAGCCAACGGTATTGGGCGAAACCCATGCGGGCATGCTGCTGGCCAACGAAGAAACCTTCGGGCCTGTTGCGCCACTGATGCGCTTCACCGACGAAGCCGAAGCGCTGGCACTGGCCAACGCCACGCCTTATGGCCTTGGCGCGTACTACTTCACCCAGGACCTGCGTCGCTCATGGCGTTTCGGCGAGGCGCTGGAGTTCGGCATGGTCGGCCTCAACACCGGCATCATCTCCATGGAAGTCGCCCCGTTCGGTGGCGTCAAACAATCCGGCCTGGGCCGCGAAGGCTCCAGCTACGGCCTGGATGAATACCTGGAAGTGAAGGCGTTTCATGTGGGGGGGTTGTAGCGTTCAGAACGGCGTACCAACGCGGAGCGTGGGGAACGATAATCCAACGCATCAGTAACCCTGGCCGCGATCCACCTGCCCCTGCATTGCTTCACCACGCTCAAAGCGGCGAATGTTATCGAGCAGGCCAGGAAAGGCGCTTTCCGGTTGGGTCATGGCCGCGACATGCGGTGTCAGCATGATCTTCGGGTGTTGCCAGAACGGATGATCAGCCGGTGCCGGTTCCTGTTGCAGTACATCCAGCACCGCAGCGCTCAACTGGCCGCTATCCAGTGCTTCAAGCAGGTCCGCTTCCACCAGATGCCCGCCACGGCCCATGTTGATCAATGCTGCCCCCTGGGGCAGGTGCTCGAAAAGCTGGCGATTGAGGATGCCTTCGGTTTGCCCGGTCAGCGGCAACACACACAGCAGAATGTCGCACTGACCAAGAAACGCACTCAGCTGTCCTTCACCCGCATAACACGTCACGCCTTCTACCTGATGCTCGCTACGCGCCCAGCCCGACAGCTCGAAACCGAATGGTTTTAGGGTCGACAGAATATGCTGCGCCTGCAAGCCCAGCCCCATCACACCCACGCGACGCTTGTGCGCCGGTACCAGCGGATGAGCTTTCCAGACGCCCTCGACCTGCTGCTGCCGATAACGCAGCATTTCCCGGTGCAGGCTCAGTACCGCCAAAGACGCGTACTGACACATCCCGTGACTGATGCCGGGGTCCAGCAGACGAACCACCGGCAAGGACTCGGGAATACGGCTCAGGTCCAGTTGATCGACGCCCGCAGACAAGGCGAACAGCACCTTCAGGTTGGGCAGCAGCTCCTGCAGATCGTCAGGTGCCAGCCAGGCCCCCAAATAGTGGATATCGGCCGGGTCACCGATATCCGGCCACACACGCCATTCAATGTCCGGCGCGTGCTCGGCAAACAGGACACGCCAGCGTTCGGCGCGTGCGGGATCGGCTTTGTAGAGCAGGGCGGGCATGGGCATTTCCTGAGTGTGAAAGTGGAGCCCCATCATGCCGCAAGTCGAAAGCAGGATCTGTCGAAACAGCCTTTTGCAGAGCGTCGGCATGACTGAAAAGCAGCGTTGCCCGGCAGATTGCGTGGTGCTCGCAAGGCATGAAGGAATCTGCCGTTTGCGAGGCGAAAAACAGTCGATCTGGACATCTGAGAGGGCAAGTTCGGCGTAGATCATTTCGCTGAACGCTTAACCTGAACAGCATCGCAGCCACCCCGTCGGCTGCCAGGCCCACGACAGGTAAAACCATGAACAGCAAAGTCGACGAAACACCTCATCTGCTCCGCCAGCGCGATCAGTTCGTGCCGCGAGGCATCGTCACGGCCCATCCGCTGGTCATCGACCGCGCGCAAGGTTCTGAACTGTGGGACGTCGATGGCAAGCGCTATCTGGATTTCGTCGGCGGTATCGGCGTGTTGAACATCGGCCACAACCACCCCAACGTGGTCGCGGCGATTCAGGCGCAACTGACCAAGGTCACCCACGCCTGCTTCCAGGTGGCGTCCTATCAGCCCTATCTGGATCTGGCCAAACGCCTGAGCCATCTCATCGCGGGCCAGAGCGGCATCGATCACAAGGCCGTGCTTTTCACCTCTGGCGCCGAAGCGGTCGAAAACGCGGTGAAAATCGCCCGCGCTCACACCAATCGCCCGGCAGTTATCTCGTTCCGCGGCGGTTTTCATGGCCGTACACTGCTTGGCACCACGCTGACCGGCATGAGCCAGCCGTACAAACAGAATTTCGGCCCGATGGCCCCCGAAGTGTTCCACACGCCGTACCCGAACGAATTCCGCGGCGTCACCACTGAAGTAGCGCTGGCGGCGTTGCACGAGCTGTTGGCCACCCAGGTCGCACCGGAGCGTGTGGCGGCGATTCTGATCGAGCCGATGCAGGGCGATGGCGGCTTCCTGACTGCGCCGGTGGAGTTTATGAAGGCCTTGCGTGCGCTGACCGAGCAACATGGCATCGTGCTGATTGTCGATGAAATCCAGTCCGGTTTCGGGCGTACCGGCAAATGGTTCGGTTTCGAGCATTCGGGTATCCAGCCTGATCTGGTGACGGTTGCCAAGAGCCTCGCGGGCGGCATGCCGCTGTCAGGCGTGGTCGGTCGTGCCGAGATCATGGATGCACCGCTTCCGGGCGGTCTGGGGGGCACTTACGGCGGTAATGCGCTGTCCTGCGCCGCGGCACTGGCAGTGATCGATACGTACGAGCAGGACAATCTGCTCGCGCGTGGCGAACAGCTGGGCGAACACTTGCGTGCCGGTCTGCTCAAGCTCAAAGACCGTTACAACTGCATTGGCGATGTGCGCGGTACGGGTTTCATGCTCGCCATGGAACTGGTCAAGAACGATGCTGCACGCAGCCCGGACGCTGATCTCAACCAGAAGGTCATTGATCAGGCACGCATCGGCGGTCTGCTGGTGATCAAGTGTGGTGTGTACCGCAACGTATTGCGTTTCCTCGCACCGCTGGTCACCACAGAGCAGCAGATCGATGAAGCACTGACCATTCTCGATGCCGCCTTGGCACGAGTATTGAAGTCCAGCTGAGCGTAGACGTGGTCGCGGTTGTCGCGAGACGCTGCGACCACCAGCGCTGGGGATCATTGTTGAATGGAGACGTTGCCTGCCATGGGGCTTATTGATTACCGCGCACTGCTGATCGATTGTGATGAGGTTCTGGTGGACCGTGATTCGGGTGTCTGGGTGGCGTTGCAGCCGTTGCTGGAAAACGGTCTGAACACACCGGATAAAGACTCGGTCCTGACCGAATTCAATGATGTTGTGCGCACGCTCTATCCGCGCTTCGACGAATTGGGATTCAGCGGCCTGCTGTGCTTCGCGCACCGGCAACTGGCCGAGCGCCTTGGCATCAAGGCCAGTTGGGAAGAAGGTATGACCTTCGCCCGTTCCGTGCCGAACTGGACGCTGTTCGAGGATGCACCCGGCGCGATGCTCTACCTGCGCAAGTTCTATCGGCTGCTGGTGTACGCCGACCGGGACCTGCAGGATCGCGGCATCCTGTGCGAACGGCTGGGGCTTGAACCTGACAGCCTGCTGTCCCTGACCACTCACCCGCTGGACAATCCGGACTGGCTCGCCGGGATGGATCTGGAGCCACGTGAAACGCTTCTTGTGTCTCGCCCGCCCGCCTCGGCGTTAGGCACCGGTGGGCTGTGTCTGATCCGCCGTAGCAGTGAGCAACACTGTCAGCCATGCACTGCCGACCTGTGCATCAACAGCATGGCCGATCTGGTCGCTCAGCATCAGCTGTCTTTACGGCGCTGATTTTGCTAGAAGGTAGGCACCGTGAATGGCAATACAAGAGGTAGGTAATGGAAGGCTTGGTCAAACTGGATCGGATTGATATCAATATCCTGGTAGAACTCCAGAAAGACGGGCGCATGACCAACGTCAGCCTGGCCGACGCCGTCGGGCTTTCCGCGAGCCCTTGCCTGCAGCGCGTCAAACGTCTTGAGTCGGCAGGTTACATTTCCAGTTACAAGGCGCACCTTAATCTGGCAAAAATCACCGAATCGGTAACCGTATTCACGGAAATCTCCCTCAGCGACCACAAGCGTGAAGACTTCGCCAAATTCGAAGCCAACATCCGCCACGTTGACGAAGTCCTGGAGTGCCACCTGATCAGCGGCGGCTACGACTACCTGGTGCGCTTCATGACCCGCAGCATTCAGCACTATCAGGAAGTGATCGAAGAGCTGCTGGACAAGAACATTGGCATCTCCAAGTACTTCAGCTACATCGTCATCAAATCCCCGGTCATGAAAGACGGCGTGCCACTGCGCAAACTGTTGCGCCATTGAAACGGCGTAAAGAAATTTCACTGCGTGGATGTGTGGTTCAAACCCATACCGCATCCCACAGTGGATAATCTCCTATCTTCTTGACCAGTCCTGCGCGTAGCGGGTTTGCGACGATATAGCGAGCCAGACCGACCATGTCCTGTTCGTTGCGCACAGCCTGGTCGTGATACCCGGACTGCCATAAGGTGTCGGGATGTGCTCTGATTTTTCCGATGGCTATTGAACTGCGTGCTTTAAGTTGTTGAATCAACATGGGCAGATCATTCTTTTTGAGCTCAAAAAGCCAGTGAAAGTGGTCAGGCATTACGACCCAGGCAAGCGACTTGACCAGTTCCTGCTCTTCGCATCGTCTCAGCTCTCGAACCAGCAAGCGCCCGAGACGAACATCGGCGAATACCGGTTCGCGTCCTCGTGTCACTGAAGTCACCATATATATCTGGCCTATTGCGGAATATCGGCCTGTACGTAAACGTTTTGACGCAGAGTACACGTGCATTCCCTTGCTCCTAAAATCACTTCACCGGTGAACTTTAGTGTGTGGCACGTGGAGCAGCTGAGTAATGCTTTACAGCATGTAATTTCAATGAATCATTCGGTGTTTGATGATCAGCCTTCGTGGACAAGTCCACTCCCACAGGAGTGCATGGGTGCATGGGTGCATGGTCACAGGATTACAGGAGTGCAGGAGTCCAGGAGTCCAGGAGTCCAGGAGTCCAGGAGTCCAGGAGTCCAGGAGTGCATGGTCCCAGAGTCACAGGAGTGCAGGACCAGGATCACCGATTGATGTGGTGGGAGCGGACTTGTCCGCGAAGAGGTCCGGCCTGCTACCAACGGAAGCCCGCTCCATCATCGCGCCTCAACACCGGGTAAATAATCCATTTCTGAATTTATGGCACGAGGCCACCACTCAGATGGCACGTTGGTCGGGGTTTTGCTCGTGCAGATCTGAAAACCGACGGGGCCCCCTGTCGCCATGGATTTCAAAAGGATGTGTTCGATGCCCGTAGCCCCTCGTTTCCTGGACCATTACCGCAAGGCCGACCGGATCATGCTGGGTCTGATCTGGCTGTTGTTCATCTACGCGCTCGGGTTGGCGTTCTGGTTCGACACCTTCACCCAGGCAGTCATCGTCGGTGGCGGCACCGCGGTGGTGCTGACCGGGCTGTATCGTGCCATCGGCGGCACCCGATTGATGCGCTGCTGTGTGGGTGTAGGCCTGATGGTCATGGCCGCGCTGCATATCAATCAGGCGCACGGGCTGATCGAAATACATTTCGGCATCTTCGTCTTCCTCGCCGTGCTGACCTTCTACCGCGACTGGCTGCCGATTCTGGTCGCTGCCGTCACCATTGCCATCCACCATGTCGGTTTCCACGCCCTGCAGCATGCGGGCTTCCCGGTTTACGTCATGCACCACGGCGGCGGCTGGAGCATGGTGATGGTGCATGCGGTGTACGTCGTCGTAGAAAGCGCGATTCTGGTCTATCTGGCCGTGCAGAATCAGGCTGAAGCGGTCGAGAATCATGACATGCTCGATCGAATGCTGGCCACCACCAATCAGTTTTCGCCCAATAGCCAGGCCAGCGAGCGTTCGGCCAAACGCGTGCCGCTGGCGCAACGTTTCGAGCAGTTTCTGGAGCAGATCACCAGCCTTGTCGACGGCGTGGTGCGCGACACACGCGGGCTCGGCGAGCTGGGTCATGACCTTGCCAAGGCCAGCGGTACGCTGGAAACCGGGGCGCAGCATCAACTCAGCGAGATCGCCCGCATGACCGGCGCAATGCAGCGCATGGGTGATGCCATGAACGATATCTCCAGCCATGTTGCGCAAGCCGTGCAGCGTGCCGGTGATGCAAGCGATCAGGTGGCTCACGGACGCGACAGCGTCGACCGTGCGCAGAGCGAAATCACTCAGCTTGCCGCGCGCATCAACACCACCGATGAAACCGTGCAGGCACTCGCCAACCAGTCAGAGCAGATCGGCAAGGTGCTGGACGTGATCGGCAGTATTGCCGAGCAGACCAACCTGCTGGCGCTGAACGCAGCGATTGAAGCTGCACGAGCCGGAGAGCAGGGCCGGGGCTTTGCCGTGGTGGCCGACGAGGTGCGCAATCTGGCGCAACGCACCGCGTCGTCGACCAAGGAAATCCAGACCATCATCGAGGATCTGCAAAGGGGCAGCCGTCAGGCCGCTACAGCCATGAACGACAGCCTGCAAGGCGTCGGGCGTTGTGTGGAAAACAGCCAGCGCGCGTCGGAATCCCTGCGCGCAGTCGGTGAAGGTATCGGGCATATCACCCAGCTTAACGGCCTGATTGCCACGACCACTGAACAGCAGTCCACCGCCAGCCGGGAAATCGCCGATCAATTACGTTCGGTGCAGACCATCGCCGAGCACACCGCCGCCAATATCGGCGTACTCGCGACCAGCAGCCAGAGCCTGTCGCCGCTGGCCATACGCCTGGAGGCGCTGGGCCAGAGCTTCCACAACTAGCTTTCGCACCTGGCTTTAAAATTCAGGCTCAGGCAAACACCAGCCCGGAAGAACGCAGCAGTTCCTGAGTATAGGCCTGCTGCGGCGCGGCGAAGATCTCGCGGGACGGGCCTTGTTCGACCACCTTACCGTCCTTGATCACAATCAGGTCATGCGCCAGCGCATGGACAACCGCCAGGTCATGGCTGATGAACAGGTACGTCAGGCAATGACGGATTTGCAGGTCACGCAGCAGGGCGACGATCTGTTTCTGCACCGTACGGTCGAGCGCTGACGTAGGCTCGTCGAGCAGGATCAGATCCGGCTCAAGCACCAATGCCCGGGCGATGGAAATGCGCTGGCGTTGCCCACCGGAAAACTCGTGCGGGTAACGATGCCGGGTTGCCGGGTCCAGCCCGACTTCCTGCAACACCCGGATCACCGTCTGCTCACGCTCTTTCGGCGTGCCGATATTGTGCGTCACCAACCCCTCGGCGATGATCTGTTCCACGGTCATGCGCGGGCTGAGGCTGCCGAACGGGTCCTGAAACACTACCTGTAACTGACGACGCAACGGGCGCATCAGGTGCTGACTGTGCAGGCTCAGCTCCTTGGTGCCAAAACGGATGCTGCCCTCTGAATCGACAAGACGCAAAATCGCCTGGCCCAGAGTCGACTTGCCCGAACCGGACTCGCCGACAATCCCGAGTGTCTTGCCCTTGAGCAGCTCAAAACTCACCCCATCCACCGCCTTCACATACTGCGGCTCGCGCTTGAACCAGGCTTTGCCCAGCGGGAACCAGACTTTCAGGTCCTGCACCGACAACAGCGTGTTGCTGTGCGTGGACGGCACCGGCTCGCCGTCTGGTTCGGCGTTGATCAGCAAGCGACTGTAAGGATGCTGCGGATTGTCGAACAGGGCCTGGCAATCGGCCTGCTCCACGATTTCGCCCTCACGCATCACGCAGACCCGCTGAGCGATGCGCCGCACAAGATTGAGGTCGTGGCTGATCAGCAACAACGACATGTTGAGCCGCTGTTGCAGGGACTTGAGCAACTCCAGAATCTTCACCTGCACGGTCACGTCCAGCGCGGTGGTCGGCTCGTCGGCAATCAGCAAGTCGGGCTCGTTAGCCAGTGCCATAGCAATCATGATGCGCTGGCGCTGCCCACCCGACAGTTGATGCGGATATGCCTTGAGACGTGACAGCGAGTCGCGGATGCCGACCAGTTCCAGCAGCTCCAGGGTGCGACTCAGCGCGGCCTTGCCTTTCAGGCCCTTGTGAGTGACGAGAATTTCGCCGATCTGCTTTTCGACCGTGTGCAGCGGGTTCAGCGAGCTCATGGGCTCCTGAAAAATCATCGCCACACGGTTGCCACGCAGGCTGCGCAATTGCTTGTCGCTGGTAGTAACCAAGTCGAGCCCGTCATAGCGAATCGAGCCCTGGGTGCTGACGGTTTTGGCCGGCAACAGACGCAGAATCGAATGCGCAGTGACCGACTTGCCCGAGCCGGATTCGCCGACCAGCGCCAGGCATTCGCCGCGTCGGATGTCGAGGCTGACGCCATGCACCACTTCATGGCCGTTGAAGGCGACCCGCAGGTCGCGAATTTCAATCAGGTTGTCTTGCATGTCAGCTCCGAGGATCAAACGCGTCGCGGCAGGCTTCGCCGATGAACACCAACAGAGAAAGGATCAGAGCCAGCGCTACGAACGCGGTCAGCCCCAGCCAGGGCGCTTGCAGGTTGCGCTTGGCCTCGCCGATCAGTTCGCCCAGCGAAGCGCTGCCAGCGGGCATGCCGAAGCCGAGAAAGTCCAGCGCGGTCAGAGTAGCGATGGCACCGGTGATGATGAACGGCAGGTACGTCAGGGTGCTGGTCATCGCGTTGGGCAGGATGTGCCGCCACATCAGCGCGGCATCGGTCAGGCCCAGTGCGCGGGCGGCTTTGACGTATTCCAGATTGCGCCCGCGCAGGAACTCGGCACGCACCACGTCAACCAGCGACAGCCAGGAGAACAGCGCCATGATCCCCAGCAGCCACCAGAAACTGGGGGACACGAAGCCGGACAGAATGATCAGCAGGTACAGCACCGGCAGCCCCGACCAGATCTCCTGAATGCGCTGGCCGATCAGGTCGGTCATGCCGCCGTAGTACCCCTGAATCGCCCCGGCACACACGCCGATCACCGTGCTGATCGCGGTCAGCAGTAGCGCGAACAGAATGGAAATCCGCGCGCCGAACAGCACCCGCGCCAGCACATCACGGGCCTGTTCGTCCGTGCCCAGCCAGTTGATGTGGTCCGGCGGGCTGGGCGATGGCGCGTCCAGGTCGTAGTTGATGGTGTCGTAGCTGAACGGGATCGGCGCGAACAGCATCCAGCCGTTTTTTGCCGCGATCAGCTTGCGCACATAGTCGCTGGCATAGTCCGGCTCGAAAGGCAGCTCGCCGCCGAAATCAGTTTCCATGTAGGTGTGCAACACCGGGTAATACATCTGCCCGTCGTAGCTGACCAGCAGCGGCTTGTCGTTGGCGATCAGTTCGCCGCACAGGCACACCAGCATCAGGCCGATGAAGATCCACAGCGACCACCAACCGCGACGGTTGGCCTTGAACAGGTCGAAGCGACGCCGGGTCTGGGGAGAGAACTCGAACATCAGGCGCTCCTCGCGGAAAAGTCGATGCGTGGGTCGACCAGCGTGTAACACAGGTCACCGATCAGTTTGATCAGCAGGCCGAACAGCGTGAACAGAAACAGCGTGCCGAACACGATGGGGTAGTCGCGCGAGACGGCAGCTTCGTAACTCATGCGCCCCAAACCATCGAGGCCGAAGATGGTTTCGATCAGCAGCGAGCCGGCGAAGAACACCTCGATCAAGGCCTGCGGAATACCGGCGATCACCAGCAACATGGCGTTGCGAAACACGTGGCCGTACAGCACGCGATGCTCGGTCAGGCCCTTGGCGCGCGCCGTGACCACGTACTGGCGGCTGATCTCGTTGAGAAAGCTGTTCTTGGTGAGGATGGTCAGCGTGGCGAAGCCGCCGATTACCAGCGAGCTGACTGGCAACACCAGGTGCCACAGATAGTCCTTCACCTTGCCCCAGGTACTCAGGTTGTCGAAGTTGTCCGAGAACAGCCCTTGCGCCGGAAACCAGCTCAGGTAACTGCCTCCGGCAAACACCACGATCAGCAGAATGGCGAACAGAAACGCGGGCGTGGCGTAACCGATGATCACCAGCGTGCTGCTCCAGACATCGAACGCGCTGCCGTGCCGCACCGCCTTGCGAATGCCCAGCGGGATGGAAATCAGGTAGGTGATCAGCGTCGCCCAAAGCCCGAGGGACAGCGACACCGGGAGCTTTTGTGTAATCAGTTCGGTGACCGGCGCGCCACGGAAGAAGCTGGTGCCGAAGTCCAGTTGCGCGTAGTTCTTGAGCATCAGCCACAGCCGTTCGTGCATCGGTTTGTCGAAACCGTAATGTTCCTTGATCTGCTCGATCAGCGCCGGGTCCAGCCCGCGCGTACTGCGGCTGGCGGTGCCGCTTGCGGCTACTTCGCCCCCCACACCGTTGGGGCTGAAGCCCTGAATGCGCGCGATGGCCTGCTCGACCGGTCCGCCGGGAGCGGCCTGCACGATCAGGAAATTCACAATCAGAATGGCCAGCAGCGTGGGAATGATCAGCAGTAGGCGTCGAATCACATAAGCCAGCATCTCAGTACTCCTTGGCGGCGGCAGGCTTGCCGGTCAGCGCAGCGGCCTGAGCATTGGTCAGCGGCGTCGGGCTGATCTGCCACCAGGTTTCCAGACCAACGTCATAGGTCGGTGCCACATCCGGCATGCCGAAACGGTTGGCGAACACCAGTGGCGTGCCCTTGGAGTAGTAGTTGGGAATCACGTAGTAACCCCATTGCAGGACCCGATCCAGCGACCGTGCGTAGAGCACCATGTCATTGCGCGTATTGGCGCTGACCAGCCCGTCGATCAGCGTGTCCACCGCAGGATTGCGCAGCACCATGGCGTTGGAGCTGCCCACTTCGGTGGCGCTTTGCGAGCCGTACAGGTTGTACAGCTCACGGCCAGGGGAAATGATCGGATTACCGTTTTTCGGCAGGTTGACCACGATCATGTCGTAGTCCCGCGCATTGAGCCGGTTGATGTACTGCGCCGAATCGATGCGCAGGAAATCCAGGGTGATGCCGATCTGCGCCAGCGTGCGCTTGAACGGCAGAATCAGCCGGTCGAAACCGCCTTGACCATCGATGAAGCTGAACACCATCGGCTCGCCCGCCGCGTTGACCAGCTTGTTGTCCTTCGGATGCCAACCGGCTTCGGCCAGCAGCTTGAGGGCCTGCAACTGCTTGTCACGGATGTAGCCGCTGCCGTCGGTTTTCGGTGGCTGATAGACCTTGCTGAACACCTCTTCCGGCACTTGGCCGCGCAAGGGCTCGAGAATTTTCAGCTCGGCCGGGGTCGGCAGCTCGGTGGCGGCCATGTCGCTTTTCGGGAAATAGCTTTGTTCGCGCACGTAGAAATTGCGCATGACTCGACGATTGATCCAGTCGAAATCCCACAGCAACGACAGCGCCTCGCGGACGCGGCGGTCCTTGAACATGGGTTTGTCCAGATTGAACACAAAGCCCTGCGCGGCGACCGGACGTTGCGGTGCGAGGATGCGCTTTTGCAGGCGCCCGTCGTCAATCGCCGGGCCGCTGTAGCCGACCACGAAGCCTGAAGAGGAGAACTCGCGGTTGTAGTCGAACGTCCCGGCCTGCAGCAACTGGCGGGCGATTTCGGTGTCGCCGTAGTAGTTCACGGTGAGCGTGTCGAAGTTGTACAGGCCACGGCTGACCGACAGGTCCTTGCCCCACCAGTCCTTGACCCGTTCGAAGGTGACGCTGCGCCCGGCGTCAACCTTGGCGACACGGTACGGCCCGTTGCCCAAAGGCGGCTCGAAACCGCCGCCGTTGGCGAAGTCGCGGGTCTTCCACCAGTGTTCGGGGAGGATGTGCAGGCTGGCGATGTCCAGCGCCAGCATGCGGTTGAGGTTGTTCTTGAAGTCGAAGCGAATCTGCAGCGGCCCTTCGATGGTCACCTCTTTGACGTCGGCGAACATGGGTCGATAACTGAAGCTGGCCTTGGTGGTTATCAGCTCGAAGGTGTAGCGCACGTCTTCGGCGGTGACGGGCTTGCCGTCCTCGAAGCGCGCCTTGGGGTTGAGGAAAAAACGAATCCACAGACCGTTCGGGTCCATCTCCATCTTTTCCGCGATCAATCCATAAACGGTGTACGGCTCATCCAGCGAGCGATAGGCCAATGGTGAGTACACCCAGGTATCGACCTGCACCACATTGATGCCCTGATCGACATAAGGGTTGAGGTAGTTGAACTGGCCGATTTCTTCCGCCGAACGGGTCAGTGAACCGCCTTTAGGGGCGTTCGGGTTGACGTAGTCAAAGTGCTGGAAGCCAGCCGGGTATTTCGGTGCCTCGCCATAGACGGTCAAGGCGTGAGTCGGGGCGGCCTGAGCGACCTGCCAGCAACTGCACAGCGCAACACCCAGAATCAGGCGCCGCAGAAAACGGGTATGACGCAACATGATGGGGCTTTCCTCGTACGCACTGAATGACGATGAGTCGCGAAAAAGCCCCCGGCCGGGGAAGGTGGATGAAACCTGGGCCGGAGGGGGCGAGCTCGCAATCTGACGTGGCCCAAGGAGCGTGTATGGGCCACGTCGTCACACTCAGAAGTGGTAAGTCGCGCGTGCGAACAGGGTGCGGCCCAGCGGGTCGGCGTAACGAGGGTCGTAGCCGGACTGGAAGTTGTAGGCCTGGTTGGAGAACGGCGGGTTGCGGTCGAACATGTTGCGCACCCCGGCGTCGATATCCAGCACCTTGTCGAAGGTATGACCCACCGACATGTCCCACAGCGCATACGACGCGACGCGCGCATTGGTGGTGCGGTCGTAGTCGTTGTAGCCGCTGGTGAAGCGGTTGGTGATGGAAGCGCGGGTATCGCCCAGTGCCCAGGTGCCGGTCAGAACGTGTTTCCAGCGCGAGATCACGCCGTCGCCCTGGAAGTCGCCGACCTTGTCGGTGTACGGGCCGTCGATGATGTTCTGGAAGTCATAACGGGTCACATAGGTGCCGGTCATGCCCAGACCGAACTGGCCGTAAGGTGTGTTCGGGAAGCGATAGTCGAGCGTTACGTCGACGCCGCTGGTCTTGACGATACCCAGGTTGGCGTTGCCGGTCACGATATTGGCAATCGAACCATCAGCAGCGCGCACGTAGCGGTCGGCGTAGGTGTTCGGATCATCAAACACAGTCGACTCAGGGAACGCCTGGATCTGGTTGGAAATGTGAATCCACCAGAAATCCAGGCCCATCGACAGGTTGTTGACCGGCTGATAGACGAAGCCCAGCGTCATGTTGCGGGCTTTTTCCGGGGCCAGCTCGGTGTTGCCTCCACCATTATTGAGAAACTGCTGCTGGCAATCACGACCGGCGTTACCACCCGGCTGAACGACGCCACCGGCACACAGAACCGGGTCGTTGTAATAGCCCTGAGTGAAAGTCGTACTGCGCGGGGCATACAGCTCGTAGAGCGACGGCGCGCGGAAACCTTCGCTGTAGGCACCACGGACCACCAGTTGCTTGATCGGCTGGTAGCGGAACGAGTATTTCGGATTGGTGGTGCTGCCGAAGTCGCTGTATTTGTCATGACGAACGGCGGCGGTCAGTTCAAGGCTGTCCAGCACGGGCACGTTCAGTTCGGCGTATTCCGCCTTGACGCTCCTGTCACCTTCGACGCTACCGGCGGCATCTGCGCCCAGGCTGCTGATGTCGTTGACGTAGGCTTCGTACTGCTGATGCATTTTCTCTTTGCGGTATTCGCCGCCCAACGCCAGACCCGCAGGGCCTGCACCGAACCAGTCACCGATTTCCCGGCTGATGCGCGCATCGAGCCCGGCGACCCTGCCCACGGCGCTTGAGTATTGGCCGTGATATTCGCTGGCATCGATCAGCGCCTGACCGGCAGTGGTTTGCGGGCCGAACGGGTTAAGGGTGCCATTGGCCAGGCCGTTGAGCATTGCAGCGTCACTGACATACCCGTTGGTGAGCGATGACAGGACTTTGTTCTGGTTGTAAGAAGCACCTACGTTGTAGTCCCAGCCGCCCACCAGGCCGTCGAAGTTCAGCAGAAAACGCTGGCTGGTGTTCTGGTCGCTGGACCCGCGTGGCCCGGCCGCCGTTTCTCGCCAGGCTGTGCTGATCGGTTGGGTCGGGTCGAGAGTAAAGTCGGTCGGTGCCGGAGTGATGCCGTTGCCGGGATAAAAAGGCGACGATGAGTCCAGAGACAGGCCGGTGAGAGGCGCAGGCCCGATATCGGTATGGTTGTTGTTACGGGCCCAGAAGTATTCGAGGCTGACGTTATGATCGTCTGCCAGCTTGCCGGTGGCCTTGCCAAAAAACGAGGTCTTTTCGGTTTGCGGGATCAGGTCGATGTATTCACGGGTGCTGAACCGGCAGATGCCGTTGCTGGCGATCAGGTTAGGGCCGCCGCAGTTTCTGCCCAGCGGGTTGGCAGAGTTGTCACCCTGGAAGTAATTGCCGGGATAGGCCGTACCGGAAGTCTGATTGAGCCCGCGTCCTGGCACGTAATCTCTGGCAAACGAGCGGTCGTTGGCGTCCAGGTTTTGCTGCTTGTTGTAGTTGAAGACACCCATGACGTTGAAGCGGTCTTGCTCCAGATCACCAAAGCCCCAACTGGCGCTCATGTCCTTGGTGGCACCGCCGCCGCTGGCGGTCGGGGTTTCTCCACCCAGGGTCAGGCTGCCGTCGGTCAGGGATTTTTTGGTGATGAAGTTGATCACACCGCCAATGGCGTCAGTGCCGTATAGCGCCGAGGCGCCGTCACGCAATACTTCCACACGGTCGATGGCGGCAAACGGGATCATGTTCAGGTCGATGGCGCTGCCGTTGGGCGTGCCCACACCCGACAGTGCGTTATTGGCCAGACGGCGGCCGTTGAGCAGCACCAGCGTCTTGTTGGCGCCGATGCCGCGCATATCGGCAAACGAGGCACCTCCTGTTCCTGCACCGACCGAGCCTGCGCTGTTGTTGATCGACTGGCTGCCGGTAATGCGCTGGACCATTTCCTGGGTGGTGGTCACGCCCTGTTTCTTCAGGTCGTCGGCACGCAGGATAGTAATCGGCACTGCGGTTTCGGCATCGACCCGGCGGATCGCCGAACCGGTCACTTCTACACGTTGCAGCTGGGTCGTGGCAGGCACAACCGCTGCGCTGGTGGACACGGCCGAGCCGCTTGTGTCCGCATCGACGGCGTCTGCCGCCTGGGCACCGCTCATGCCCATGGCCAATGCACAAAGCAGGGCACGTGGATGACGCCGGACCGCGAGGGCCAGTGGTTTGAGGGTGCAACCGGGAAGATTCATCAGCATGGTTAGTTCCGACTTGGTCCAGACGTTATTGAAATGGCCTTGTGAGCCCTCTGTTCCCGACGCGGTTGTGCCGAGCGGGAGTTCCACTTCTTCTTTTTCCAGCAAGCCGCTCCCCTCCAGAGGCTTTTCAGCCCACGGACAACCGCATTTACGGGGGGCGGGTCAAACGGCTTCGCGCGGCGAAGCCGTCAAATCACCTGAGGGTCATTTCGCCGTCATGACGGATATCTTCGTAATGCCCGAACGCTCGATGGACGCCATGGCCTTGGCCACCTGGCCATAATTCACGGCGGTATCGGCCTGCAACTGGACGCGGATTTCCGGGTCTTTGGCCTTTTCGTCCTGCAGGCTTTTTTCCAGCAGTTCCGGGGCGATTTCCGATTTGGCGAGGTAGAACTTGCCGTCCTGATCGACGCTGACCACCACCGGGTTTTTCTTCTCGGCAGGGGCGACCGCATCAGTCTTGGGCAAGTTGACCTTGATCGCGTTGGTCATCAGCGGCGTGGTGACGATGAACACCACCAGCAGTACGAGCATCACGTCCACCAGCGGCGTGACGTTCATTTCGCTGAGCACTTCATCGCTGTCCTGAGTGGAGAAAGACATTAGCTGGCCTCCCGAACGGCATGGCCATTCTTGCTGGCGATGGGCTGACGGGTGACCGCGAAGGCGCTGCGCTGGGCGAGGGCGTCGAAATCGTGGGCGAAGTCATCCATGTCGGCCACGGCGAGCTTGAGGCGGCGCAGGAAGAAGTTGTAGATCAACACTGCTGGCACGGCTACGGCGATACCCACACCGGTGGCGACCAGCGCATGGCCGATAGGCCCGGCGACCGCTTCCAGGCTGGCCGAGCCGGTCACACCGATGCTTTGCAGTGCTTCCATGATCCCCCAGACGGTACCGAACAGGCCGATGAAGGGCGCGGTGCTGCCGATACTGGCGAGAATTGCCTGACCACTTTCCAGTGCGCGACGCTCTTTTTGTATCTGCTGGCGCAGGTTGCGCTCCAGACGGTCCGAGCGGTTGATGGTGTGCGCCAGTTGTTGCGTGGTGCGCGGCGACTCATCGACCGCCATGGCTTCGAAGCCACTATTGGCGATACGCGCCAGCGCACCGGGGTATTGTGCAGAGTGCTCGGCGGCGGTCAGCAGGTCCGGTGCGCTCCAGAAGGCTTTGGTGAATTGTTTGTTCTGCGATTTCTGGCGGACATACTGCGCCGACTTGATCAGCAACAGTGCCCAACTCAATACGGAAAACAGAATCAGTGCCCAGAGCACGGCCGGGACGATCATGGAAGAGAGCGATGCGTTCATGGTTTAAACCTCACCAGCTTTAATAATTGAAGTGTCGGTTGTCAGGTGCCGGATCATTCCGGCAACTTGAAGTCGATGGTCTGCGTCGCGAAGCCTTCTATCGGCGTGTCACCGCGTTTGGCCGGTATGAACTTCCAGTTGCGCACAGCCTCCACGGCCGCTTCGTCCAGTACCGGTTTGCCGCTGGATTTGGTCACCTCGACAGCGCCAGCGCGGCCGTTTGGCAGCACCTTGATGCGCAGAATCACGCGACCTTCCCAACTGCGGCGCAAGGCCAGCCCTGGGTATTCCGGCGGCGGGTTGCCCAGGCTGGCGAGCCCGGATACGGCAGCGCTTTCCTTGGCTGGCGCAGGTGGCGCAGCAGGTGCCGGAGGTGCGGGCGCAGGTGCGGGCGGCGCAGGCGGGCTGGGTGCGGCAGCAGGCGTTGGCGCAGGCGGCGTCGGCTTTTTCACCGGCTCGACTTTCTTGACCGGCTTGGGCTTCTCGACCTTGGGCTTTTCCACTGGCTTGGGCGGCGGCTCGACCGCGTCCGGATCCTCGACCGGTTGTTCCGGTTCGGGGGGAGGCGGTGGGGGCGGCGGCGGAGGTGGTGGCTCGGGCGGCGGCGGTTCCGCGGCAGGTGGCGTAGGGCTGGTCAGTTCAATGGTCATTTCCGGAACTTGTGGTGCAACTTCCGGCAGGTCTGGCTGGGCAGTTTGCATGTACCACCAGATCACACCATGGATAAGTACTGACGCAGCAATCAACACCATTACTTGTGGCTTGTTAAGGCCACCCGGTCGTGACGTATTGGCGCTGAAAGGAATGCCCTGCCACGCCGTCGAAGTGTCATCGGGCGAGGGAGAGGGAACCGCTTTCATTATTACCGCATCATTCATTAACGCTCCCTCGGGTAGTTAAAGGGCAATAAAAATCCGTTCGAATATTTTTGTGAATATTCGACTGAGGGCGGCCTGCACACTGTTTATATGCAGCGCACCGCGGCACCTGCGCACGGCAGGCTTAAACAGGGAAAAGCGGTTTACATCAGGGCGCTGGCATTGCTGATCCTTGCTTCTTATCGTCATGTACGGGGACGTACAGCGATGTTCCTGAATGCTTACATTGCAACCGCTGTGCCAGAAAGCCCACGCAGGGACCGTTGATTCAGAGCGGGTGTCGCATTCATATAACTATTTATCGAATCCCGATCTCATGGACTTCGAAGGTATTCAAATGAAGGACTCCTTAAACAAAACAGCAGACAAATTCGTACCCTCTGCTGTGCCAGACGCGTTCGAAACTCGTGACCTGCTAGTCACTTTCCTGAATGCACCAATACTGTGTAACGAGGATCAAGTTGGTGCGTTAGTTACTCAAGACTTCATAAAGGACTGCTCCATGTGGGTCCGCGTTTATATGATCAGTAACCGTTAAAGAAACAAAAGCCATCGCACGAATGATGGCCAAATGAAACCACCTCAAATAAAGTGTCGGACAATCTTTATATGTGGGTTGCGCGTTAATTGAAAAACAGGGGGTTTATCCTTATTGCGCGCACAGTTCTGCAAGGCCCTGATTAATCGTCAGAACATTCAAGGGCACACGCAAAATGACTTACGTCCAGACGTACAGAACCGTCGGAAAACAACAAGCAGATCTGGATAACGCGCAGGCACCGTCCAAGGCAGGCAATGCCTCAGGGGTAAGCAGCCAGCGTAACGGTGGTCTGACACAATACTGATAGAGCACGGCTAGATTCCTTTCCTGGTGAGGAGAAGACTTGTGGTCTGCCCTCCTGCACTGTTTGTGGACGCTCTGGCGTCCGTTAACTGCACTTTGGTGCGTGTAGGCACCCCTTGAATGCAGCGTGCACCAATGGTTTATGGCACGACCGTTCCACTTGAAAGAACTGTGCCAATTTGTGTCTTTTTGTATCTGGAGGGGTACATTTTCATGTAATCGACTACAAGGGCTTCCCCATTGAGCACAAGCCCAATAGTTTCTGTTTGACTCCGCTGCATATGCCGGATCGACGTAAGAAGGTGAAGGACTGCGGTACTACAAACGGTCATCTTGAGCTGATCGCTCGGACCCTGATGAAAGACGCACGTGAGGGCCTCGTTCGCTAACCGGGACTGAATTTCCCATACGATTTTTCAGGTATCCCCCACGCAGGTCCAACCCGCTTCACATCAACGACGGCAGTGCACATTGATCCTTTTATCCGCTCATGATCCTCGCCCTAACGCCTTACAAGGTGATCAGTCATGACCTCTGGTGTTTACGCGCCCGTTGGTTCTGCCTGTTCAGGCTTGAACGTGTCGCCGTAATGCAGAACGGCCCAGGCCATCCTCGCATTCTTGGCGGCAATCGCCACGGCCGCACGCCAGTAACCCCGTCGCTCCATGAGGTTGCGGATCCAGCGACTGAGAGGGTCTTGCTTATCGCCCAGGTTGGCCATGACAGATCGAGCTCCAAGCACCAGTAGACTGCGTAAATAGGCATCCCCGGCTTTGGTGATACTCCCCAGGCGCTGCTTGCCGCCGCTACTGTATTGGCCTGGCGTCAAACCGAGCCAGGCAGCCACTTGGCGTCCGTTTCTGAAGTCGTGCCCATCTCCAATACTGGCCACTAAAGCACTTGCAGTGGTCGAGCCAACCCCACGCAATTGCAGCAGCCTACGGCTACGATCATCTTCGCGAGCGATCTGATTGATGGCTCGATCAAGTTCCACCAGCCGATCCTCGATATGGCTGGTGTGCTCCAACAGTTCACTCATGCACCGTCTTGCCCAGCCAGGCAAGGTGTCCAGACAGGGACCAATCTCTTTTCTCAATCGCTCTGGGCTTTGTGGCAGGACCACGCCGAATTCAGAAAGTAATCCGCGCAGTCGGTTGTACGTAGAGGTGCGTTCTTCGATGAATCCCTGGCGGGTTCGATGAAGGCAAAGAGTGGCCTGCTGATGCTCGTCTTTAACAGGGACAAACCGCATGCTGGGTCGGGTCACTGCCTCACAGATCGCGGCAGCATCTGCGGCATCGTTCTTGCCGCGCTTACCCGACATTCGATAAGGCGAAACGAGTTTAGGAGCCATCAACTTGACCGTATGGCCGTGCTCGGCGAACACCCTCGCCCAATGATGAGCGCCTGAGCAAGCCTCCATACCAATCAAGCACGGGGGCAACTGGGCGATCAATGGCACCAGTTGATCCCGCGCAACCTTGGGCTTCACCAAGGTGGCTTTACCAGCCTCATCGACGCCGTGAACGGCGAATACGGCCTTGGCTAGATCGATTCCCACGGTAATAATTGGCATGGACTTCCCCTCCTGTGGTTTTGATGCAGGTTTGACACTTCATCATGGCACTTCGATGCCGATTCGCGACTTTCGCCGCGCCCTCTGGACGGGGAAGTCCCTTTCATTCGCTAAAGGCCCCCGCCGGGTGATGTTCGGGGCCTTGACTTGAAGACATGGGAGAAGATGAAAGCCAGCGATGGCTGGCTCTGGGGAAGGGCATTACTTTTCAGAGCGTCAGGGACCGCTTCGATACTCAGAGCTGCTCCAGCGCTTGTATCCGGATCTTGAACCCGTTGGGTGCGAGGATTTTCTGCCAACCGACGTATCTGAATTGGGCGTCGGGGTTGATCCAGTCACCGCTGTTCACGCCGCGGGTTCCTCTGATCGCGAATCTTTTTACTGACCCACATGGGCCATTGAATCTGGGGTCAGTCGTATAAATGACGTACGGCTCCACGTACTGCGTGGCCCGCAGATACTTTCCGCATTGCTGGTCAACGTTAATCAGTGTTGACTTCAGCTCAGCGTCACCGACCATGTCGTCATACATTTTCAGAAACGTGATATTGCCTACGTCCTTGAACCCCAACGATCTCGCCTGTTTGTATTCAGGTAAATTCTGGTGAGCGATCAAGTCGGCTTTCTTTTGCTTCTTGTCTTCAATGGCCTGAGCGGCCGCCAGAGTAGCTTCGGCCTGCTTGCGTAACTTACCCGCTTTAGCGTAAGTGGCATTGCATCGCGCAAGCTCCTCTGCGCTCACACCCATTTCGCTGGGGGTGTAGTTGTCAGCGCTGAGGGAGTAGGAAGTAATAGTGAGCGAGTTGATCACTTCTTTTGGGTCCAGCGGGCCTTGTTGAGCCTCCAGAGAATCCACTTGCTCTTGCGTTTTGTTGCAGTGCTCCATGTAGAGGGTGTAGGGAGAGTAGGCGTCATTTTTGTCGGAGTCGGTATACATCTTGGCAAAAACCAGGGGGCTGATGGCGGTCGTCACAAACGCCAGGAAAATACACCTGATTGGAAGAGCAAAGGTCATGACTTATTCCTTTAGGGAATCTCCGAACAAGTCCCGGTTATGCGAAAATCGCCTGACCACCTGATCCGAGCCTCCCATGAGCCAGATGAGCTTTTCCGATTTCGAATATGCCAGCAAGCGCAAGCAGACACGCCGCGAACGCTTCCTCGCCGAGATGGATCAGGTCGTCCCCTGGACAGGTCTGCTGGGCCTGATCGAACCGTTCTACCCCAAGGCCGGCGGTGGCAGAAAACCTTATCCGCTGGAAACCATGCTGCGCATTCACCTGCTGCAGAACTGGTTCTCCCTGAGTGATCCGGCCATGGAAGAAGCGCTCTACGAAATCACCCCCATGCGCCAGTTTGCACGCCTGACGTTGAGTGCGCCGATACCGGAAGACACCACGATCATGAACTTCCGGCACCTGCTGGAGAAACATCAACTGGCTCCTGCAATCCTCGCGGTCATCAACGGTTATTTGCAGGAAAAAGGCCTGTCGCTGCGCCAGGGCACCATCGTCGATGCCACCATTATTCATGCCCCAAGCTCGACCAAGAACAAAGACGGCGAGCGTGATCCCGAGATGCATCAGACAAAGAAGGGTAACCAGTATTTCTTCGGTATGAAGGCCCACATCGGCGCTGACGTTGAGTCTGGACTGGTTCATCACGTCCATGGCACTGCGGCCAATGTGGCCGATGTCACTCAAGTCGCCGAACTGCTCCACGGGGAAGAAAACGCGGTCTATGCGGACGCTGGCTACACCGGTGTCGAGAAGCGTGAAGAGCACGAAAATCGTAACGTGATCTGGCAAATCGCGGCGCGGCGCAGCACGTATTCCAAGCTGAACAAACGCAGCCTGTTGTACAAAGCCAAGCGCAAGATCGAGTACTGCAAAGCGCAGACACGCGCCAAGGTCGAGCATCCGTTTCGGGTCATCAAGCGCCAGTTTGGTTACGTGAAAGTACGCTTTCGTGGGCTGATGAAAAACACGGCCCAACTGACCACGCTGTTCGCCCTGTCGAACCTGTGGATGGCTCGAAAGCGACTAATGGGTTTGGGTGAGTTGCGCGCTTAACACGGAAAACCGAGCGAAAAACGCGCTCGACTCACACTGCATCAGACCGTTTTCAGAAAAATAGCGCTATGTGCCTGGCAAATTACGGCTTGCCACCGCTGCGCGGCAAGTTGATCGGAGCATCCTTAGGGTTAAAACCTGATCCGTGAGCATCACTTGGCAGCTGCCGGGTTGTGCCATTATAACGACATCGCTCTGTTGTTGCTTTTTCTGATCTCGAAAATACTGGTCACCAGAACGCAGCAGGTGCGCTGAGCGCCTTGCTGAATACCTCAATGGCACGCTCGACGTCTGCCTGCGTGGTGTAGCGGCCAAGGCTGACACGCACGCTGGCCAGGGCCTTGGCTGAATCCATCCCCAGAGCGAGCAACACATGCGAGGGTGCATTGCTGGCCGAGTTGCACGCGGATGTAGAAGACAACGCCAGGCTGTGGGATAGCTGCGAGCTGGTGAAGCCACTGCGGGTGATGCACAGGTTCAGGGTGTGCGGGATGCGTTGTTGCGGACAGCCGTTGAGCTGCACATCCGGCAGGCTCAACAAGCCTTCGCGCAGGTGGCGACTCAGCTCTTCGATACGGCGGTTTTCAGTTTCGGCCTGGCTGATCGCCAACGCAAAGGCTGTACCCATGCCGACGATCTGATGGGTTGCCAGTGTGCCCGACCGAAAGCCGCCTTCATGTCCACCGCCGTGAATCTGCGCTTTCAGCAGCGAATGAGCACGCGGGCCCACGTACAGCGCGCCAATGCCCTTGGGGCCGTAGGCCTTGTGCGCCGAGAACGACATCAGGTCGACGGCCAGACTCGCCAGATCGACCTTCACCTTACCGACTCCCTGCGCAGCGTCCACATGAAACAGCGCGCCGTGCTCGCGCACCAAGGCGCCAATGCTGGCGATATCGGTCAGCGTGCCCAGCTCGTTGTTCACCAGCATCAGTGATACCAGCAGCGTGTCTTCGCGCAGGGCAGCCTGAACCGCCTGCGGCTGGATCAGGCCCTGGGCGTCCGGTTTCAGCCAGGTGACGGGAAAGCCCTGACGCTCCAGCGTGCTGACGGTATCGAGCACTGCTTTGTGCTCCAGAACACTGGTAATGATGTGCCGACGCTGCGCGCTGCTGTCATGGGCGATGCCCTTGATCGCCAGGTTGTTGGACTCGGTAGCGCCGGAGGTCCAGACGATGGTGTCGGCAGGCGCACCCACCGCATCGGCCACCTGCGCGCGTGCCTGTTCAACGGCCTGCCGCGCCACCTGCCCATAACCGTGCCCGCTGGATGCCGGATTACCGAAATGACCTTCGCGCCCCATGCAGGCAACCATAGCTTCGATGACCTGTTCATCAACAGGCGTGGTAGCGGCGTAATCCAGGTAGAGCGCAGAGGTGGTCATGGGCAATTCACTTTTGTAATCGAGTCAGAATCAAGGGCTGGCGGTACAAGGCCGATTGCTTGAAAGATTACTGATGCGCACGCGAAAATTTATTGATATTTGCACGTATAGCAGCAGCCAAAGCGAAAAATTATTCGCTTTTGCTTGGATTTTTACGATTAAAAATTCTAGGATGCTGCTTCAGGCGCAGAATCGCAGTCATACACCATCGTTCCTCACGCTCCGCGTGGGAATGCAGTTCTGGACGCTCCGCGTCCAATCCGGGGATGCAAGGGGCTGCACCGTTGGGTGACGCAGAGCGTCACGAAATGCATGCCAACGCGGAGCATTGGCACGATAGTCATGCTGTGTGAGGCGCAGAATTGGAGTCAGACACCCATCGTTCCTCACGATAAGTGTAGAGCGACTAACGCAGGAAACCGCTAATGGACAAATTCGACCGGGCAATTCTCGACATTCTGCAAACCGACTGCACTCGCTCGGTGGCGGACATCGCCGAGCGCATCGGCCTGGGCAGCACCGCGTGCTGGCGACGCATCCAGAAGCTGGAAGAGGCCGGCATCATCGACCGCCGGGTTGCCCTGCTCAATCCGCAACGTCTGAACGTGTCGGTCAGCGTCTTTGCAGCCATTCGCACCAACCAGCACAACGCCGCCTGGCTCGAACAGTTCCACGCTGCCGTCGGCGAACTGCCTGAAGTGGTCGAGTGCTACCGCATGGCAGGCGACACCGACTACATGCTGCGCATCGTCGTGGCTGACATCGCAGGGTACGACGCGGTGTACAAACAACTGATCAGCATCCCCGGGATCAGCGACGTAAGCTCCAGCTTCGCCATGGAACAGATCAAGTTCACCACCGGCCTGCCCTTGCAATACGCATCGTTTGGCGGCTGAGCGCAGCCACGCTCATCGATTGAATCGAACCCTCAGCCCGATGCCACGTCCACTTTCTTTGGCAAACGAAAAAGGTGGCTGACATGACAACCGATCACATACTCACAAACAGCGTGCCCAAAGAAGACCCCGCCAGCCCGGAACTCGGCCAATACGACCGCGAAGCCGACCCGGTACTCGCCATGAACTCAAACAAGCCCGGCGTCGGTTCTGCCAGAGGCGATGAAGTGAAGAAGCGTACGGAAAATGACGAGGCCTACGAGGACGATGGGCTGGAAGTCTATCCGGATGACCCGGATATCGTGGCAGATGAAGGTGGTGGTGTTTCGCCGGGTTAAGGAAGTACAAACCTGGCATTGAGGTGGTGTAACAGCTCAAACGTGTTCATGTAAGGGACGTTGAGCTGCTCACACAGGTTGGGGATGATGAACTTTCGCTTTGCGTCCAGATTACGCACCTCATGCGTAACTACGGTTGCTCCGGATGTCAGGGCCTTGGCGATCAGCCATGGATCGGCCCCCTTAAGAAACTCCTCCATTGCTCCAGTCTTCATGCCTTGCGCTTGCGCTACCAACGTAGCGACTTTCACGAATTCGGCCTGAGTCTTTTCATCCGAAATGCTTTGGAAAAAAGTCGAATTATTTTTTGCCCAGTCAGCCAGCTCATCATGGCCTTTGGTAAGTTCGTCTTTAACAGGACCGATACTGGCCAAGAAAAATGTCTGGTTTTGAAGCAGCAACCATTGCCAATAAGCCGGACAAATCGTCATGCCGTAATAGCGATTCTTGGCTTCAATCAGGGTGTTGGAGTCCATCAGAAACATCACCGGGCCAGTGTCTCCGCCAGCGTTCTTAACTTGGCTGGCTGTACACCGAGAAGACTACCTGCCTCACGCAACAGCATCCGCCCACTCAGGGTTTCGGTCAGTACAGCCCTACTCAGCCGCGTACTGTTTTTGGCCGTTGCATTGCGGTAGTAATCCCCGGCACCGCCTTTCTCTTCCCGGAATGCCTTTAGGACCTTCTGGTAATAGAGGCCGTACTGCTCTTGCGTAACGTAGCCCAGGTCCATCGCGCGTCGACCAATAACAAGCTTGCTGACATGAAACCTCGTAGCGAGAGGGGCCAGATTACTTTCCCATTCAATACCAGCGTTCCATACAGCTCGAAAAAGCTCTTCGGGTACAAGAAACTCACCCGCCACGGCGTTGCAGAATCGCTCTTCCTCTCGACCATTCGCAGTACCCGCGTCAGAAACGCCGCTGCTGCCAATCCAGAGATGAGCGAGTTCGTGCATCAACGTAA
Source organism: Pseudomonas sp. Pme6b (assembly GCF_058129925.1). Taxonomy (NCBI): domain Bacteria; kingdom Pseudomonadati; phylum Pseudomonadota; class Gammaproteobacteria; order Pseudomonadales; family Pseudomonadaceae; genus Pseudomonas; species Pseudomonas sp. Pme6b. The sequence continues at coordinate 128,331 of NZ_CM176704.1, read as the reverse complement.
ATAACCGAGCTGTCGGAGCATCCGAGCTGTTGATAAACACCACTGGAGCCAGCGAATTACTGATGGCGAAGCCTCGAAACTCACTGACCTCCAGTTTGCGATGGGTATTGCCCAGCGCGATGCCACTGCGCATGACAAGCACACCAGCCACTTCGGCAGCATCAATCAGCGCGCGGCTGTATTTATCGTAATCAAGGCGGGACTTTTCCGGATCGACACCGAGAGTTTGCCGAATATCACTCACAACCGTCTTCACCGGAGTCCGGCTGTCGAAGCGACCGACGAACGGAAGAGGCTGGTGCTCTTGTACGTGAAGGTATTCCAGATACCAGTCCTGTTTGCGAATTGCGTTACTGTGTCCACAAGCTCCAAACTTGGCCGCAAGGGTGCCGAGTTACCGACTGTGCGCAAGTCTGGTAGCGGCAGCTGTTCGACAGGAGGCTGAGGCAAGAACAAAAACCCAAAGGGAACATGCGCAACGCTCGCCCACTTCTGGGCTTGCAAAAAGGTTGGTCTCGCCTTTCCTGCTTCCCACTCCTTGATACGCTCAGGTTTCACAGGCAGCTTTCTGGCGACCTGGGCGGCAGACAGGCCTGCCCGCTCGCGGGACCACGTGAGGATGCTTGGGTTAACGAACGCGGCTTGGCTCATGGCAAATCTGGAATATCAGAGAGGAGTGTGTCGGGCCAGTGCAAGCGCGGGCTACTGTGCATTGCCTTTTCCTTGGCTATGACGAGCACCGCAGAATACAGCGCGTGCACGTACACTATGGGCTCGCAATGCTACGGTCAATGACGGCAGCGAGTGATATGGGAATGATGAACCCGATTTTCGCGGGCATGTAGGTAAATAATTACCTCATTTGCCACGCCAGCCGATCATTCAAGGGCGAGAAGCAATCTCGTCCAGATGATTCAGCAGATCCAGCGGGTCTTCATAGACCCTCAAGGCACCTGCGCGCTCAAGCTCGCCGATGTCATAACCACCCGAAAGCAGGCCCACGCCGGTTGCCTTGCAGCGGCGCGCCGCCAGCATGTCCCAGATCGCATCGCCAATCACCAGGCACTCGTCGATAGGCGCGTTTATCTTCTTCGCTGCTGCCAGGAATAGATCCGGGTCTGGCTTGCCGTAGCTCACGTCATCGCGCGTAACGATGTTGATCTCATTGATGTCCAGTTTCAGAGCCTTGAGATTGATCGTCGCCGTATCAATCCCGCCGCTCGTGGCGATGCACCACTTGAGGTTTTCCTTATTGAGCGTCTCAAGCAGCTCGACAGCGCCCGGCAGCGCAATGATCTGCCCCTGTAGCCGCTCATACGCCTGAGCGTGTTTTTCGCTGAGTCGTTCGGCTTGTTCTTCACTGATATCCAAGCCGGTTTCACGCGACAACGACTTCAACATCAGCCCGCCGCTCATGCCGATCTTGCGGTGAATACGCCACATCGCAAGCGGGATATTTTCTGCATCCAGTGCTTCTTTCCAGGCAGCAACGTTTTGATAAACGCTGTCGGTCAGCGTGCCGTCCAGGTCGAAGATGAAGGAGGTTTGCGGTCTCATAGGGTTACTCTTTTTGAATTCGGGTTGACCATCTGGCGAGGTCCGGAGCGAGCAATCAGCTGCCAGCCGAGGCTAAACAATGCTTCAAACAAGGCATCGTCAGACAGTGGAGAGATGGGCATTTGTCAGGGTCATAGGCTTTCGAGTCGGTGGTGCGTTGAGCGTTCGATTTTTCAGGGGCTCGGTTCGACCGGAGGGGACTCTTGAAGACGTTCTGTTCAGAGAACGAAAAGTGCCAATATCGTAATCGGCACATTCTAGTGTGCCGAAATCGTGTGGCTGCGGATCATATTGATCAGATGAAAACAGTCAAATACGGCGACAGCGACTACCAAGTGCCTGAATTCTGGTCTCAGTTAATTGCAATAGCGCCAAAAAAAGGGAAGGTGGGTGAGGCTATCGTCATTGACCATTACGCCGCTCGCGGGCATGTGCTGGATGTTGGTGACTGTTACCCAGCCATAACCACGCTGACTTCTCACGGTTATACGCAAGCCTTGAAATGACTATCGTGCCAATGCTCCGCGTTGGCATGCCGTTCGTGACGCTCTGCGTCACACATCTACAGTCTGGCAACGCAGCCCAAGGACCCTACAGAATCGCGTGTAATCAGCGTGATTACTGGTGAGTGTCCGCATTCTCAGCTGGATAAAACTCACCCTTGCTTCCCATCCTTTCCAGCCGCTCACGAACGAGCGCCTCGACGCTGGCCACTGCAGCCCGGTCGTCAGGGTTGACCAGTTGCAAGTGCAGGCGACTATTGTTCTGATCGTGGGTACCTTCGCTGAGCATGTCGTGTGTGACGACTTGTTCGCCACGCCACAGACATAGCTGAGTATGGGTATCACCAAGCCATATCTCTTTAACTGATCTGAGGTCAGTTTTAGCCAGTTGGTCCACGGTGATTGTCTTTTCCATTGCGCTGTACCTTTTCAGTGAGTCGATAGAGGTCTGACGTACTGGCGAAGCGGGTCGTTCCCGACATCGGCAGTTCGACCGCGCGAACGGTGATTAGCCGATGCTCCAGATTAACCCCGGTCAATCAACCGTTGCATGGCGCAAGGCTTATTTCTTCAGCCAGCTCTCGACGACATCAGCACCGTGCTCTGCTTTCCACTCTTTCAAGGCTCTGTGATTCCCACCTTTGGTTTCGATCACTTCACCGGTCTTCGGATTCTTGTACACCTTGAGTTCACGCGGCTTGCGCGTGCCCGCAGGTTTATCCGCGACCTGGCGACGTGACGAGTTCTGTGGGTCCAGCAGATTGACAATGTGCTTGAGGCTGAAGCCGTAGTGCTCAAGCAGCTTGCGCAGCTTGGTTTCGAACTCGATCTCTTTCTTCAGGCCCTCGTTGCCTTTCATGGTCTCCAGTGCCTGAAGTTGCTCGGCGAGGTGTTTTTCCAGCTGACGGTATTCTGCGAGTTTGGACATGGTGTTTTCCTTATAAACAGGTGGGCGTAGTTATTGAGAGAGATAGCGCCCGTTACAAGTTCAGCCTATTTTCCGCAGGTCGGCTGGATTTAAATACGTCGGAGTAACGCCATAAGCCGGATTGCCCAGGCTTCCGGTTATTTTCAAAAATGCGGTTTTTCGCGCACAAAATTAACAGCGGTTTTTGCCCATCTGTTCTGCAAGCCAGTGAAAAGTTTTGATTGGTCTATTTCCTGACGCAATAAAACGGCGACTCTACCTATTGACTGCGCGCCAGCGAAAAGAAAGAGCGGAAGGCGAGCGCTTTGACAGCGAACCAGGCCTGGTCGCGTTGAAAATGCAGGAGCAGTGAGCATCAATACCGCTCACTGTTCCTGCCTTGTAGGCGTCCAGACAACTAAAGGTGGGCAGGGGTGCCCACACGCTAGCTGTTCAGGTGATATCAGCTCGCGAGGTCGACGGCGGTTTGACCCACGAGCGTCACGTCTGCCGTATCGGCAACCACCAGGTCGGCGTTGGTGAGCTCTCGCGTGTAGTCGAACCCTGCTAGCGTGACCTGGAACGCATGCCCATCGGCGCCTGGCTCGCTACTGCGCAGGTAGGTACGGTCGGTGTTTTCATCGTAGGTCATGCTCAAGGTGCCGTCGCGGCCGTTGCCAAAACCGGTCACGCCGAGCGCAGCGACGTCGAGCTTGTCCTGGCCCCAGATGAAATCAGTGATCAGGTCGCTGCTGCCCGCATGGCTGTCGGCGCTGCTAGTGAACACGAAACGGTCGTTGCCTGTGCCGCCGGTGAGCTTGTCCGCGCCCACCCCACCGGTCAGCACATCGTCACCGGCGTTACCCTCGAGGGTGTCGTTCCCGGCACCGCCGGCGAGGGTATCGTTGCCCCAGTAACCATAAAGGGTGTCGGACTTGTCACCGCCTACCAGACTCACCGAGGTGATCGGCTGCGGAGTGGTCACAACCGTCGCATCACTGGGCGGGGCGAACAGCACAGTGCTGGCGTTGAGCTCATTGACATGGTTGCCACTGAGCAGAATTTCAAAGCGGTTACCGTTGGCATCGGCCTCTAATGATTTAAGCGCGGTGGCATCGCCGACCAGGTTGAGGACCACCTTCAGCGTACCGTTGTAGCCGTTACCCAGCCCGGTGAAGCCCAAGGCGGACACGTCGATCATGTCATGGCCGTTGCCACTGAAGTCGGTGATCAGGTCGCGGCTGCTGTAGCTGCCACTTGCATCGTTGCGGTAGCTGTCGCTAAGCCGGGTATACACGAAGCTGTCGGCACCCGCGCCGCCGCTCAGAGTGTCGCCGCCGGTGCCACCGAACAGCCGATCATTGCCCGCACCCGCTTCGACGTTGTCGCGGCCAGCGCCGGCTTTCAGGGATTCGCTGGCGTCTGTGCCTTCGAGCAGATCGTTGTGCGAAGTGCCGTTGATCAGCGGCTGGAAGTTGGCATCGGTAATAAGGCCGCTATTGGCCAGGAACTGCACGGCAAAATGTTTACCATTACCGTCTCGCTCGTAGCTTTCCAAAAAGTAAATGCCGCGCAGAGGCTCGCTACGGATGTGCAAGGTATCGCCATAGCCATCGCCTAAATGGCTATAGCCCAGGGCCGACACGTCGAGGGTATCGTGGGCGGGGTCAAAATGGCTGATGGAATCGGTGTGCTCGCCTCCGCCATTGATATAGCTGTCGCCGATGCGGTCGAAGCGGAATACATCATTACCGGCGCCGCCGTCCATACCGTCGTATCCGGCACTAGAGACCATCACATCGTTGCCACCCCCGCTGACTAGCTGGTCGTTGCCGCCCCCACCCATCAGCAGTTCATTAGCCAGCCCACCACGTATGTAGTCGTTGCCAGGAGTACCCTGCACGATGAGTTCGATCGGGTTATTACTGACCTGGCTACTGGCGCTTTTGACCTGCAAATTCCCAAGCGCCGTAGGGTTGGTGGCGTCCTTGATGTTGAATAGCTGGGTCATGCCGTGCTCCTTACTTGCAGTTGGTCCACTGGGAGTGGGGTATGACGCCAGTAATGCCGTCTCGTTGATAGCAATGGGCCTTATCCGACGAAGGGGTTATAAGCGGCGGGGACTTTCCGACCAAAACAGCCCGCTAGTGAGGACGGACAGCGATCTCATTCTCACAAGTGAAACAAGTCACCAGACAATCGGCTTATCGTCCCAAGCCCAGAAGGTCCCGCTGTCGGCCGGTCCATGTGCGCCTATCACTTCAATAATGCGATCCGCCGAGAACGCCGGTTCGAACAGTTGGCCTTCGGGTACGTTCGCCTGGAATGGCTGAGACAGCTCCGTGTCAGTCGTGCCTGGGTGTATTGCCAGGACAGTAGAGGCCGGGTTAAGACGTTTCAACTCGATACTGGCCGTGTGCAGCAACTGGTTCAGCGCTGCTTTGCTGGCTCTGTAGCTGTACCAGCCACCCAGTCGGTTATCGCCAATAGAGCCCACCCTCGCGGAGAGCGCCGCGAAGGTAGAAGGTTGTTTACGCAATAACGGGAGCAGGTGTTTGAGCAGCAGGATCGGTGCAAAAGTGTTGGTCGCGAAACTCGCTTGCAGGCTCGCAAGTGTCAGTTGTGCCAGGCCCTTTTCTGCTTTCGCACCGTCCTGATGAAGAATGCCTAGCGTGCTGATGACGAGGTGCAGATGCTCACATCCCTCAAGCGTCTCGCTCACGAGTGCTTCAAGGGATTGTTCATTGCGCGCGTCGCAGTCGACTCGTTTGATGCGTTGGCCATATTGCTCTGCAAGCGTTGCCAGCTCAGTGGAAGTACTGGCTTGTCGCGCGACCGCCCATACCTGAGCCACATCATCGCGAGCAAGCAACGCCGCGCACAGTGCCAAGCCAATACCTCGGCTGGCCCCGCATATCAGCACGTTGGCCTCGCTGTTCAGTTCGGGTAGCAAATTCATAAGGCACCTTGAGGAGCATGGCTGAAGTGTTTTTAATTTCTGTTAGGCAACTATAGGCACTACCGCTTCGCCAACAACCGCGCCAACCCAGCCGTCACCACCACAGCCAGCAAAACGGCAGCCGCGATAGACACAAGCGCGCCCCATTGCAATATGGAGTACCTGAGGGTCAGGTAGAAACTCACCACCCCGACGGCGCCAATAGCATTGCCGCGGATTATCGCCGCCAGTTCATAACGCCCGCCTTGCACGTGGACGAACACGGCAAGCGGCCAGGCGATCACCGGGATAGGCGCCAGCAGCCCACTGACCAAAGGCCCGAGCCAGGTGGCACTTGCGGTAATCGCCAGCAGCAGAAGGGTGGCGGTCAGCATTCGCATCGGGATGACCCAGCGCGGCATTGCAACGTATGACGCTACATCCGGTGGTGCCTGTTTCGAGGTGGCAACAACGATCAACGCAACCATCAGCAGCGTGAAGATGATCGACAGCGCCAGTGAGCCCGACAGGTTCATCGCAAAGGCCGTTGCGCCATACACCGCAAGCGCCAAGGTGCATCCAGCCACCGCTGAAACGCGTCGAGTGGCCAGAAAATAAAACAGATAAGTCGCCTGAATCGCCGCCAGTCCGGCCAGTGCGCCGGGCACCGCCATCGAGGCGAATGCAGTGCCTTGCTCAAGACTGAGAAACAGCATGACCAGCGCCGAGGTCATGGGCAGACCAGAAAGAAGCCCCGCCACACCAGTGCCCCAGCGCCTGGCCGCCAACGAGATAGCCAGCATGAGCGCGGGGGTAATGAGTAACTTGAGGTAGAAGGCCGTCATGCAGAAAAACTTCACATCCGAAGGAGGGCTGAATGCTAAACCTTTTGGCGGTTGGTAACGATGCATGTCAGCGCTTACTCCATCGCTCGTCAGTGCATCCGCCAATCGCCAGAAACAGAAAAGCCCGGCGAACCGGGCTTTCTGAAACCGAGCGGCGTTTATTTAGCCGTTTTCAGCTTGATCACGTCACCAGAAACGGTGGTGGTGTAGCCGTTCAGAACCCAGGCCCAGAACCACTTCTCCTGCACTTGGGTATTGATCAGCGCATCGCCACCCTTGGCCTGAATGGCGCTGTTCTGCGCACGAACGAAACGGTCGTTCTGACGAATCGGGATCAGACCGAACAGCATAAGGCCGGTGGCGCTTGCTTCACTGTGACCGACGACGGTGTATTGGCTGCTGTCGTATTGCGGCGTTTTCATAGGGGTGCCGGTGCAACCCGCCAGAACCAGAACACATACTGCTGCGGCGACGACTTTGCTAAATGACTTCAAGGTGAAACTCCATGGGAAAACCCGGATCCACGTCTCGGGCGGCGGTACTTTACTCGTTGGGATCTTGGTTTAGTTATTTTTTATAGTGGTGTGGAGGTGCTCTCGCAGCTTCGTGTACGCTAAAGTCCGAGAGTGGCTGTTTATGGTTATAGCGGGATTGACCAAGGCCCGGGGGCTTTGCACTCTCATGTAACCTGAAAGCTTTCGCTCGTGGCGTTGTGCATCGGCCAACATGCGCTGCTCTTTAGGGATGCCTGCGCGATTTAGGCCTCAGTGGATCGGGACATTAACATGCTCAGGTGAGCAACGATCAGGCCGAGTGGGCGCACTTGCCCGAGGGCGGTGATCACGGCCGCGCCCCAATCCCCACCCTGAGCGGCCCAGCTGGCCATATCCCCAACGGCCCATCAACTGCGCTTAGGCCGCCGCAGTTTTTCGAATGGTGCGTCTCTCGATAAAAGAAACAGTTTTAATTAGCATCTTTCCTGATGCAAAGAGATGATACGGGCGCGAGTTGAAAACTATGGCGGCCTGCAGAGAACTCGTGAGCAGGCATGACGTTGCTTGCCCGCATGTGTACCGCGCAGGTCGTTTCGCTGAACAACCCATCTAAGCCCGTACGATGACAAGGGAAGGGAAGGGAAGGGAACGTGAACATTGTACGACGCACGCCCTGACGGATCTCCCACACTACTCGCTCGACAACATCACTATTGCTTGACAGTGCCTTGCTGTTCAATCAAATTGGCAATTGGCCATGTCGGTAAGGATTTTGGTGAAAATGGACTTTTCAAAATGCAAGCAATTTTTCTGCCCGCTATTAAGATTGGCCACTCTCTCCGGGAGCAGTGCTTCCGCGAAAGCACTGCCGAAACATTCGTCTCTCGCTGTTTTTTTCTACGCTCATCAATGACGCCACCAGAAAATCAAGGGTAGGCGTTCGCATTTTCTTCGCCCAATTTTAAAGTCAAGAATCATAGGTGTGATATGTTTCATATGATTAGCGTCGAAAATTTTAAAAGTTTCGCCAAAAAACAAAGCGTAAAGCTGGCTCCGATAACTTTAATATATGGGCCAAATTCATCCGGAAAAAGCTCTTTAATTCAAGCTTTAATGCTGTTGAAACAGTCGCTTACTAGACCCAGCGAACAGGGTGGTTTAGTTTCCAATGGAGAATTTGTAGATTTAGGCGATTATGCAGCAATGGCGCATAATCACAATGTCGGAAACGAGATTAAATTTTCATGTTCTTATTCACCTTCAAAAAATGCCGCAAAAAATGAATGGTCTACTGGGTTTATGTCGCTGCCCAATACGCAAAGAAGAACGCATGAGCTAACTTATTTACTCTCTGGCAAGAATAGACAGAATAGAAATGAAGAATTTACATATTTAAGCAATATAAAAACAACTTATGCATCGGCAAAAATTGAAACATTTAGTCTTGATTTGCTTTCTGATCTAACTAGAAGAGAAGGCGCCGAGAAGGCGCAACGGTTGAAACATGCTCGTTCCTTTAATTTCGCGTCAGAGCAAAGCAGAGACTCAGTCTTCACATATTTATCTAAGCTTAAATTTATTTCTAAAGAACACCACAAAGACATTGTGAAGGACTTGAATGACATAAGATTTACAAGTGACCTCAATTACGCTACACCATCCTCGGTGGCAATACAAGATAAAATTGAAAGTGGCTTTGGTGCTGCTTTAACAAATAATATAATAACTTTAGTTGCCAAGGATATACAAGAGGCCTTTAACTCGATAACCTATCTCGGTCCTTTACGAAGCCATCCAAGCAGGTTCTACGCTCCTAAAGGTGATCAGAGTGGGTCTGTAGGTAAGCAAGGAGAGAATACAGCCAGGTTTATTTATGAAAAATCCCCCGAGATTACAGGTAAGATTAACGAATGGTTTCATAACTTCTAAATCCCATACACATTGACAGCTGAAAGCATAGGCTCGGAGGTTACTGGGTCTGTAATTTGCCTTCAACTGAAGGACCTTAGAACTAATGTTGTAGTTGGTCCTTCAGATGTTGGGTTTGGAATAGGTCAATTGCTTCCAATTATCGTTGAGGGGATAGTAAGGGTTGAAAGTACAATATGTGTTGAACAACCAGAAATTCATCTGCATCCTCGCCTTCAGGCGCATCTTGCGAATTTCTTCATAGACACATGCAAGACGAATCAATGGATTATAGAAACACATAGCGAATCCTTAATGTTGAGAATGCAAAACAAGGTCAAAGAAAAAAAGATCAAGCCAAGTGATGTTTCAATTATCTACGTTCATCCCGCTACGTTGGGGGCGCAAGTTATCGAAATCCCCATGGATGAAGATGGTGATTTTCTAGTTGAGTGGCCCGAAGGGTTTTTTGAAGAGCGATTTAAAGAAACTTTTGGATTATAAACTATGCTAACCGACTTCCATCTAGATAAAAGCGTTTTTGATGCCGCAGTGTTGACGGATGAATCTTTTAGCACCGTGCACGATATAATAATCGATTATTGGAAGCGTTATGGGGTTCTGGTTATTCAGAGTGATACAGCAAATGAATATCTTGAATCAATCAAAAGTCTACCGCCAAAATTTCATCAAAGGTGGATTCAAGCGTTCACTGATTATTCAAAATTTAAGTCTGCGGGGACTTGGAATGAGTGTAGCTCATTCTCTTCCTTTGAAAAAGTGAGATCGCTCAGTCAGTTTTTTAAAGTCGCGTTAATGGAGGATACTTTTAGTGCTATAATATGCGATAATAAAAAATAATTAGATACTGTACTGAGAGCTCTTTTGAATTAATAGGGCTTGGCGCAATAACAGAGTCAGTTCACTTTAGAAAATCTAAAGATAGTTCTACCAAGGATATAGCTCTTCGCGCGGACATATACGATATTTGGCTGGAAAAGTTTGAAAGGCTTACAAAATACAATAGCAAAATATTTATTTCGGATAGGTTTGTTTTTTCGAGTATTTTAAGAGATCTTGATAAAGGCTACAAAACAAGCATCGCCAAGTTTATTGAGCTCTTGCCGATAGAAAAGAAGTTCAACATTACCATTCTTTCGGATGGTGACGAGTTATCCAGTCAAATGCATACGGAGGTTTCAAACTATTTTTCAAAATACATTATGAATGTCGCCACCACTTGCGCAAAAAATATCAAGTATAAAACTAGTATCCATGAGATCCGTTGATTTTCAGAGTTTTGCGCATGACAGATATATTAGATTCGACAAGCACGTGTGTCAAATTGGTGTGGGTATGGCGATTTTTGAGCACTTCGATGTTCCCGCCACAACCTTCACCATGAAGATGCGTTATGAAAGTACAGCCTTGCATATAGAACGAGCTGCTCTTTCAAGCGTGTGGCACGAGGTTTTACAGGTATGAAATCTGATAATTAGTGCTTGGTTCTGTGCCATATTTTCCCCGCATTCCAAGTCTGCGGGGAAATGACTCAATGTTTCCAAATGGGCAGTTTTACGGTCATCTGCTGGTGCCAAACCTAAGTACCGTAGAACGGTCTCGCCAAGAATCTGGGGGTACCACAGGTCAGCAAAAACAGATCGCCAGAAACAACGCAAGCTCCCGCCTCACCGTATTACCCCTACGGATCTTCAGGCGCTCGTCACGGTAGCGGGCAAAATTTGAGGAGATAAGAGTCGCAACGATGCGTGTCGCCAGCGGATGGCGTTTGAGCGCTGATAGCTTCGAATTTTCTCTGCTCGCATCAAGATCGGGCTATCACGTTGTTGAATGGGGCAAATAACGAAATTCATTATAAATTTGCCCCCTCAAATTTCCACTTTACCTATTTCGGATTTAAATAATGGCAAGGAGTCTGAGAGTCAAGAGCATCATGCAAATGGGCTCGGTCGATTTTTTTTGCTAAACCTATTTTAAATGTCTGTCTAGCGCCATAGAAAACATCTAAGTGGTGTAAAGGATGTATGTCTCCCTTTGCGTGAACGGGGTCATGATCATATCTGATGTATCCATCCTCGGTCATTAGAAGATCTCTTAATACAGCCCATCCTCCTTTATTATGAAGGAAGTAGTCTGACACAGGCGCTGCGAAGTCGATAATGTCGTCATAGAAAAATATTTCTTCGCTGGACATAACACCCAGGATGTCAGACGTCATTTGGCTATCAATTATCACGCCTGTCATAGATTTAAATACAAGCTGATCATTTTCTAGTGCGGCATTGAATGGAAAGCCGATTGAAAAATGTTTGTCTTCAGAGTAGAAAAACAACCTGCTAGTGTGAGAAATAACAAGTTCAAAGTATTCTTCACCAGGCTGTCCTATCAAAGCTGGCCCGACATCCATCAACTTGATAACCTTCATAAGCAAAGTAATAACATCTTTTCTTGCTCTGATAGGGTTGAATACTAGCTCTGAATTCCAAGGCGCTATAGTAAATGCAAATCGCTTCATTATCGTCCCGCCATTTTTCGATAATTGAATTCTACGACTTCTACGACTTCGTCTCGGTCAAAGCTATCGCCTAACGTATATCGTACAGTTTCAGTCAAGTCGCCACGAAATATTGGCAGTACATTAAGCTCATTGAATATTTCATTTAAAAATTCGTAGTATGAAACTGTGCGACTTGTGAAATTAATTTTTGTTCTGATTTTTTCTATTTCTACAGCTGATGGTGCAACAACTTCAATAGCATCAGACTTGTTTATCCCTTCGAGCCCTGCAGTTAGCTGCTGGTAAATTACTTGGTTTGGTTCTTTAGGGAATCTCCGAACAAGTCCCGGTTATGCGAAAATCGCCTGACCACCTGATCCGAGCCTCCCATGAGCCAGATGAGCTTTTCCGATTTCGAATATGCCAGCAAGCGTGTTGCCGCTGACCGAAAACTGACCCAGTAGAGGCTGTTCTGCCGACTGAAAACTGACCCAGGTGTTCAACTGCTTCTGCTCACTTTTTGAGCAGGAGAACACAGGGTGATCAGCATGGAAATGTTGGGAAAAATCCGGCGGATGTACTTCCGCGACAAGCTCTCGCTGCATCAGATAGCCAAGCGTACCGGGCTGTCGAGAAACACCATCCGAAAATGGGTCAGAGCGCCCGAAGCCAATCAACCAGCGTACCAACGGTGCGCATCCTTCAATAAGCTCAACCCTTTTCACGAGACCTTAGAGCAGGCGCTCAAGGCTGATTCGTTCCGGCCAAAACACAACCGTAGGAGCGCCAAGGCACTTTTTGAGCAGATCAAGGCCGAGGGTTATGACGGCGGTTACAGCCAGCTCACGGCGTTTGTCCGCTCTTGGCGGTGCGAGCAAGGCAAGTCTGTACGCGCTTTTGTACCGCTGACTTTTGCCCTCGGTGAGGCCTTTCAGTTTGACTGGAGCGAAGAAGGCCTGCTGATCGGTGGCCTGTTTCGACGTATCCAGGTCTCCCATATGAAGCTGTGCGCAAGTCGCGCGTTCTGGTTGGTTGCGTACCCCAGTCAAGGCCACGAGATGCTGTTTGATGCCCATACACGTTCGTTTGGAGCGTTGGGTGGCGTGCCACGTCGCGGCATCTACGACAACATGAAAACGGCTGTCGACAAGGTTAACAAAGGCAAAGGCCGCACGGTCAATGCCCGGTTTTCCGTGATGTGCGCGCACTATCTGTTCGATCCGGACTTCTGCAACGTGGCCTCTGGCTGGGAGAAAGGCATCGTCGAAAAGAACGTGCAAGACAGCCGGAGGCGAATCTGGCTCGATGCTCAAAATTGCATGTTCCATACCTTCGAGGAGCTGAACGTCTGGCTCGGCCAACGCTGTCGTACGCTCTGGGCTGAACTTGTACATCCGCAGTACAACGGTTTGACGGTGGCAGAAGTCCTGGAGCTGGAGCAGGCTGAAATGATGCCGATGCCGACGGCCTTTGATGGCTACGTGGAACGCACCGTCCGTGTCTCTAGCACCTGCCTGATCAGCGTGGCGCGCAATCGTTATTCGGTGCCTTGCGAGCGTGTGGGTCAATGGGTCAGCAGCCGTTTGTACCCTTCGCGAATCGTGGTCATTGCCGACGAAACGGTGATCGCCAGTCACGAGCGCCTCTTTGATCGAGATCAGATCGGTTTTGACTGGCAGCACTACATCCCACTCATCGAACGCAAGCCTGGTGCACTGCGCAATGGCGCTCCATTTGCTGATCTGCCAAAACCGTTACAGCTTCTTAAACGCGGACTGAGGCGTCACACCAACGGTGATCGAATCATGATGCAGGTACTGGCTGCTGTGCCCATCGCCGGTCTCGAACCAGTGCTGGTGGCGGTGGAGCTGGTACTTGAATCGGGAAGTCTGAGCGCCGATCACATCCTCAATGTCGTTGCCCGCCTGACCTCCACCGCACCACCTCCCTGTGTAGAAACCAGCCTGCAACTCAAAGTGGCGCCGGTTGCCAATACAGCACGCTACGACCGGCTCCGTACGACCGATGAGGAGAATCGCAATGCGTGACCTAATGACTGAACTCAAAGAACTGCGCCTGCACGGCATGGCCAGTGCTTGGGAAGAACTGGTCTCTCAAGGAACAGCGTCGACGGCTTCATCGAAATGGCTGCTGGAACATCTGCTTCAGCAGGAACATGCGGATCGCGCGGTGCGCTCGGTGAATCATCAGATGAACATGGCAAAACTCCCCATGCACCGTGACTTAGCTGGCTTTGACTTCAGCGCTTCCAGCGCTGATGCCCGGCTGGTCAGCGATCTATCCAGCTTGGCGTTCACTGAAACCGCGCAGAATGTCGTGTTCATCGGCGGCCCTGGCACCGGGAAAACACACCTGGCCAGTGCCTTGGCTGTATCCGGAATCACGGCCTACAACAAACGCGTGCGCTTCTTTTCCACGGTGGATCTGGTGAATCTGCTGGAGCGTGAGAAGTACGATGGCAAGGCAGGGCGAATCGCCCAGGCACTGCTGCGCACAGACCTGGTGATACTGGATGAACTCGGATATTTGCCCTTCAGCCAAAGCGGTGGCGCCCTGTTATTTCACCTGCTGTCCAAACTGTACGAACACACCAGCGTGGTCATCACCACCAACCTGAGCTTCTCGGAATGGTCGAGTGTGTTTGGCGACGCCAAGATGACCACCGCGTTGCTGGATCGGCTGACACACCACTGCCACATCGTCGAAACGGGCAACGAGTCCTACCGCCTACAACACAGCACATTGGCTGCCCAGACAAAGATCAAAACACGCGAACGAAAGCGAAAGGACGGAAATGATATCGAGGACGATGAGCCATTTTGATCCGCACCATAAATGCCCTGCTGCATGCGGTGGGGCTTGATGCGTCTTCAATCGGAACACTGCTGCTAAGCTTATCCACAATTGCTGGGGCAAAAATCAGCAATCCGTCCTGGGTCAATTTTCAATCGGCAGGGTGGGTCAGTTTTCAATCAGCGCCAACAGCCCGATCAACTGCGCGCACTCGCTTCGCAGTTGCTGTCGAAGGTCGACACCATGGGCCGAAAGATCCATCGTGACGAGACGATCATCGAGCAGCTCTCTCACGAAATCGCGATCCTTAAACGCCACAAGTTTGCCAAGCGCAGTGAGCAGATCAGTCCGGCGCAAGGCAGCTTGCTGGATGACTTGCTCAACACCGACCTCGAAGCCATCGACGCGGAGTTGAAAGCACTTCGTCCCGCTCCGGCACCGGACGAGCCACGCCAACAACCCAAGCGTGCAGCGTTGCCACCGCAGTTTCCTCGTACCGTCATTCATCATGAGCCGGAGAGCACTGAATGTGCTTGCGGCTGCCAACTTCAGCGCATCGGCGAAGACGTCAGCGAGAAGCTGGATTACACGCCCGGCGTGTTCACGGTTGAGCAACATGTACGTGGCAAGTGGGCCTGCCGTCAGTGCGAAACACTGATCCAGGCACCGGTACCGGCACAGGTGATCGATAAGGGTATCCCCACCGCCGGCTTGTTGGCCCACGTAATGGTGGCCAAGTTCGCCGACCATCTTCCGCTGTACCGGCAGGAAAAAATCTTCGGCCGTGCGGGACTGGCGATCCCACGTTCGACGCTGGCTCAGTGGGTCGGTCAAACCGGCGTACAACTGCAACCGCTGGTAGATGCACTGCGCGAAGCCGTGCTGGCTAAGCAAGTCGTCCATGCTGACGAAACACCGGTGCAGATGCTGGCACCGGGCGAAAAGAAAACCCATCGAGCATACGTCTGGGCCTACTGCACGACACCGTTCTCGGCACTGAAAGCGGTGGTCTACGACTTCAGCCCCAGCCGTGCCGGCGAACATGCGCGTAACTTCCTGGGCGCTTGGAACGGCAAGCTGGTGTGCGATGACTTCGCAGGCTACAAAGCTGGCTTCGAGCAGGGCATCACCGAAATCGGCTGCATGGCACATGCCCGGCGCAAGTTCTTCGAACTGCATGTGACGAACAAAAGCCAGTTGGCGGAGCAGGCGCTGCACTCCATCGGCGGGCTGTACGAAGTCGAACGGCAGGCCAAGGATATGAGCGATGAAGATCGCTGGCGATTACGCCAAGAAATGGCGGTGCCCATCGCTGAAAAGTTGCATGAGTGGATGCTGGCTCAGCGCGCACTTGTGCCCGAAGGGTCGGCCACGGCCAGGGCACTGGATTACAACCTGAAACGCTGGGTAGCGCTGACGCGCTACCTAGATGATGGGGCTGTGCCCATCGATAACAACCCGGTGGAGAACACGATCCGGCCATGGGCGCTTGGGCGCTCCAATTGGTTGTTCGCCGGGTCTCTGCGCAGTGGCAAACGAGCGGCAGCGATCATGAGTTTGATCCAGTCGGCGCGGTTGAATGGGCATGATCCGTATGCTTTTCTGAAGGATGTTCTCACGCGGCTGCCGACACAGCGGGCGAGTCAAGTCGACCAGTTGCTACCGCATAACTGGCAGCCACCTAGACTGGGTTAACTCACTAACCTAAGGACATAGAATGCTCATTGTTTTCAGCGGTCTTCCAGGTACCGGAAAAACGACTATTGCATGCGACCTTGCCGCCAGAACAAGTGCCTTGTATCTGCGGATCGACACGATTGAGCAGGCTATTCGAGACTCCGGTGCTCTTGCACAAGACGTAGGACGGAGCGGATACATGGTCGCCAATGAGCTTGCTCTAAGCAATCTTCGTTTTGGGAGCACGGTCATAGTTGACTGTGTTAACCCAGTATTCGAAAGCCGAAAGGCATGGAGCGAAATCGCCACACGCTCTGGTGCTCCATTAGTGAACGTCCAAGTGATCTGCTCTGATAAACATGAACACCAGCGTCGGGTAGAAACCAGAAAGATCGATATTCCTGGGCTGACTCCACCAACCTGGCAGTCAGTACTGGATCATGAGTACGAGGCGTGGGAAGACGCTCCGTTTAAGATAGACACAGCTTTGACGTCTCCTGCGCAGGCGGTGGCGATGATCACCGAACGGTTTTTATCCAAGGCGTAGCCCCAGCCTCAGGCCTGAGGTTGCAAGGTGTGATTAGCAGACGTTTACTTCGGAGTGGCCCGATGACCGACGTAACCGCAGGCAGTGTTTGGCAGGTAGATATCGCTCAACTGAAGCTCGCTAACGCCACCATGCGTTTGGCCAATCAAGCGCTGGCCTCTGATGATGTTGCCGTCCTATCCGCTCTCGGTTTTTCGCTCGCTCACATTCGAGAGCTAAGACGCAAAGGCGGGTTCAGAACCTCTTCCATTGCGCAGAACACACGAATGATCAATTGCCTAAAACAAAGGGAATCTGCCCATGCTGATTAACCACACGCCATTGAGAATCGCGTCCGGCGTCCTGGCGGCTACGACCATCGATTCTGTCCGCCGATCGACTTCGTATCATGCCTGCGGCTGGCAGATTCTTGACCGCTGGGCGTTTAATTCTCCCGAGCAGCTTCGCGCACTCGAAGCGCAGGGAGAGCTGCTGCTTTTAGGGCGGTTGCTTGAACAGCAAGTCGTCGAGCATGAGGCGCTTATTTCGCCCCTCGGATTGGCGCAGCGGAGGCAAGGGCTTGCGGAGCATGAGGTTCTTGCGCTGTCAGGCATCTCTACCGAGTTGTGAGCCATCGACGGCAGCGCGTTCTACCAAAACTTTCCGGCCATTGGCCGCAGTGGGGTCTCGGGGCTTGCCCTGAGCAGGGACGGTAGGCAAAGCAAAGAAGTGAAACGACTGCCGCGTTGCCGATTGTGCGTACGCCATTCATGGCGGGAGTACAAACCCTACCCTGTCCCAGTTCTTATTCACCAAATGGTTGCAGCCGTTGTGGACGATTTTGGTCAGAAAAATTGTCTGTACGTAGGTGCTGATTTTCTCGGTCCTTGGTGAAAAAAAGCATCGTAGGGAAGGGCGCAGGGGAATTATCCAATGACTCGATAAACACAAGAATCAGACGCCATCGGCCTAACAAAATTGATCATCAAAATATTTTGCGAGGTGAGCGCGGTAATTTTCAGAAAACACCGCAACACGACGCTGTACAAAGCAGGGCGTTGGCTGTGATGGTGTCGGTATTGTGAAGTGGGCGCAGTTGCCGTTGGTGACTGGGCCTGGATCACTCGGGTAAAGAAGAGAACAACATCTGGGAGCACAGGGAAAGGTAGATCTGGTGATGCTGATGGAGGCATTCGGTAGGCAAATCTGGGTACGTCATCCTCATCTGGAGTAAGCGCTATGAGTGAAAGCTGGCTGAAGAAAATGTGGTCGCTTGCGCTGCGCCGAAAATCTGTAGACGCGATGAACGGTGGTAAGCCGTTTACCAGGTGCGGAACCCTCATGGTCTATGCGGGAGAGCTCAAGCTGATACCTGAGCTCATTCCCAAGTCAAAACCTGCCAGACGCTCCACGCCGCCCGATTCAGACTGAGTACAGCATCTCAGGGTGGCTGAGCGCCTCTCAGTAAAAGTGGAACGCCTTAACTGATACGCATCTTGGGTAGCCGGTACGCAGGGCTAGCTGCTCAGACTACCTTCCTGATCAAACAGAGCTCTGGCAGAGGGGCCGTAGGTCGCGATGACATTCTCGATGGTATCCCGGTCGTTACAGTTCAAACTGCGGGTCAGGTCGAAGAGGGTATTCCGCTCTGCTTTCCACTGGCTGATGATTTCAACATTCGGCTGGGCTTTCTTCCGCTCGTAGAAAATCGACTCGGAGAGGAACGCTATCAAGCAACCCAAAACGTCTTGGGCGATTTCCAGTCTATGAGCATCTGATGGTTGGATCATCGTTGACACCTCCTGCGGATCGTTGTCATAGCCTGCCGCGTTCCTAGATTCTGTCAGGCCGCGAGCAGCAATGGCGTTCCAACTGATATGGTTTTTTCTATTCTTGTATGGGTGACTCTGTGTCACCTCAAATCAGGTTACACATGTCACACAGTCACCTGAAGTAAGAGCATGCATGCCACCCTGTCACGTGACTGGCGGTCCTGTGTATAACTCATGTTTTGGTCGCCTTGCGCTCCCGGATCGAGTTCCGGATAGACAGCAGCTTGGTGTAGATGTCCGGATTGCTCTCGGCCAAATGGTCCAAGTCAGCTTGGCTGATCTGGAAGCCAATGTTGGTCTGGTTCTCGATGATCTGTAGGTTCTCGATGTGAATAGCTTGGCCGACTGCCTCTCTGTTGAAGAGCATACGTTTCAGCTCCTCAACCGTGCTTTTGATCTGGGCTGGGCGGTACTCCCACTGTGCTTGGCCTCTGGGTCTGCCTTGCGAGTCGCTAATTGCGATTTTTTCCGTGAGCTTGTATTCGTTATGTTTACGGGACCGCGTCCTGCTGATGTAGCCTCGGGTTTCAAGCGTTTTGATCTCACGCATAGCTTGGCGCGGACTGATCCCGGCTTTGCGAGCGATAGTGGGGATTGAAGGAATCGACAGTCCCGTTCTGAGATCGCAGTGGGATTTGATCACACAGTAAACCGCAAATGCATACGGCCCCAGCTTTGCAAGTTCGTGATCCACCATGGCCTGGAAAATGTGAAACCAATAGGTGTTGGATTTCAATTGATCCTGTGGTTCTTCCCCGGTCGCGGCATCAACCGATAATTCCAGTTCACTCATTTCCGAGCCTCCACCTTAGACTTCTTGGTAGGGCGCCCGACTTTATGTGGTCCTGCGGGTCGAGGCTTGCTTGAGGAGAGGAGCCGATGTGATTGCCCCGGTACGCATCCACTGTCTGAGATCACCTAGCCGCCATCGCAAGCGTGAGAGGCCGGGAACGGGCTCAAGCCCCGGCAGTTTGCGCTGACGCACTGTTAGAGCGCTGAAGCCTGTCAATGCAGCGACCTCGGCTACGCCAATCAGGACGTCATCTGCTAGCTTCTGAATCTTTTGAATGGTTTCGTAATCGATGCTCATAGTGACTGTCGCTCGGCTGCTATGGAGTGCCTCCAGCTTTCGCCATGCGACTGCGGATTCACTAGGACACCTTTTTGACAGATGCGCGATTTAGCCAAAGAATGGCTCCATGCAGCCACACATTCCCGATGCAGATGTCGACCCAGATGAAGCCTTCCAGCTTGTTTTTCGTGAACTGAAACGTCATGAGGAAACGGGCCGGAGAAACTTTGTTGTTCGTGCTCCTGTGGATCTGCTTGAGTACCTCTTCTCAGCAATCCTGCGCAAGTCTGGGATGTCGCGGGTTTCGCTTGAGCTGCAGCTGACGAAGTTGGGTGTTTACGGATTCAAAGAAGAAGATGGTCGGATTCTGCGGCGGTATTTGAGCGGCCATACACGTATGGCGTGGTCGACCTACCAGCGTTTGATGCTGTGGGCGTTATCAAGCGGCTGGATCAGCACCTGGGTTTTCCGCGATTTGGCTTTCCGGTCGTATGAGCGAGAAGCTGCCCAGCTTTGCGCACGGAAAATAGTGAACACCCTCAAGCGTCGTACGACGCCCACTCATTTGAACCACCAGCAAATCGCCGAGCACTTCTCTGAAATCTACCTGCGCAATCAGCAGGAGCGTGATCGGGTCATGGCTACCCGCATCCGAACAGATTCGGAAGTCCGCGCATTCATTAGTTTGCCAGGCATTGATCTACACAAGTAATCGTCGCACCGGTATGCCTGTGCCGTTCGGATGGAATTAGGGATGGCGTTGATTAGCGATAGTGCGGGTAGCTACCCGCGTCACCACACATGCAACAAGGAGAAAAAGTAGCTATGAAACTTGAGGATTGGGCAAACCTGAAGGACGTCTACAAACGAAGCCGCAGGCAACCCAACAAGCTGCTTTTCAAGCGGGAAAATGCTCGGAAACTATGGCCGATGTGGGCCGCAGCAGCATCAACGCTTCTGCTCGTTGTAATTGCAGGGTGGGGTATCAAGAATCCAGCCCTAGTGCCTTACGCTTACCTAGCGATGGGCCCTTGGGCTATTGCTTTGTACATAACGCGAATGAAAGCGCTTCGCATGGTTTACCCAAGGGAGTTCGCGGAGCATGCCATCGATCGTCAGTCCTCCTTGGGTAAGGAAAACATCCTCTGCTATGCGTTTTTTCTAGATGCCGTTCGCGGTGACGGCTACACCGCTGCGAAGCTCCGAGAGCTGTCGAGATACGCTGACCTGACTGGTAAGCCCGCGAGGCCAGGGCTAGCGCAAAATCTAGGGTTTGCTTCGTTTATTGCTTTTATGGTTGCACTCAGCACCGAGGTCATCAAATCTACGCCGCTTTTTACTCCCGATAAAAGTTGGATATTTCTGATGGTGGGTATTGCCGGAGGATTTCTTTATTGGCTGGTTCTAGACGGTATCCATAGCGTGGCGTATGAGAGAGCTTGGGTGAAACGCTATCTGGACATGGCGGCTAGTGATATGGAGTAAGCCTTGGGGGCGCACCGGACCTTTCTCGTGGGTCCGGGGGAGTATCAGTTTTTTTGTGTTCGGGCTGGTTAGGGCCTGCCGTCAGGCAGGCCCTTGTTTTACCAGCTCGGTCTGGTAAATCGGTCTCCGTACAGGATCGCAAATTGATTCATTGCCACTTTCCAGTCGTGTGCCGCATGACCCCAGTTGGCGGTGATGTTGCGCAACCCAAGCCATATCAGTTTCGTCGCGGCCTCATCGGTCGGGAAGTGCCCTCGAGTCTTGATGATCTTGCGTAACTGGGCATTGATGCTCTCGATGGCATTGGTCGTGTAAACCACTTTGCGGATGCCCGCCGGGAAAACAAAAAACGGTATAACCCGATCCCAGGCGCGACGCCATGCAGCAACCACAGTCGGATACTGCTTGCCCCAGGGGCCCGCTTCAAAGGCGTTAAGCTCTTGCTCAGCCACATCTGCATTGATCGCCTGGTAGATCGGCTTGAGTGCTTTGGCCAGTGCCCGACGTTTATCCCAAGCGGCATAGTCCAAGCTGTTGCGGATCAGATGCACGATGCAGGTTTGCAGCGTCGTGGCAGGAAAAACCGCCCCCAACGCCTCCGGTATTCCTTTGAGGCCATCCGTGACGGCGATCAGAACATCTTCAACGCCACGAGTCTTGAGGTCGTTGAACACCTTCATCCAAAACTTGGCACCCTCGGTGCTCTCGATCCATATACCCAGAATGTCGCGCGTGCCATCAGGTAATACCCCCAGCGCCAGATAAATAGCCTTGTTGCACACTAACCCCTCGTCCCGGATTTTGACCCGTAACGCATCGAAGAAGATCACCGGATACATCGGTTCCAAGGGTCGTTGCTGCCAAGTGCCCACCTCTTCCATGACCGCATCGGTGACTGAGCTGATGAAGTCATGGGACACGTTAGTTCCATACTGCTCAGATAGAAAAGCGCGGATCTCACGCACCGTCATGCCCCGGGCGTACATGGCAATTATCTTGTCGTCGAAGCCTGTAAAACGTCGTTCGTGCTTGGGAATCAGGATCGGGGCGAAGCTACCATCGCGGTCTCTGGGGATATCCAGGCGAAGCGGCCCGTCGTCGGTCAGAACCGTCTTGCTGCTTTTGCCATTACGCTGATTGGTCGACTCCTCAGGGCGCTCCGCGCCCTGAGGGTAACCAAGGTGGTGACCCAGCTCGGCGCCTAGCGCACGCTCGATCAGAGCCTTCTTGAACGCCATGGACGCGTCTTGAATGGCTTCGGCGCTCATCGGGCCTTTAACAAACTGCTCGATCAGCTCTTGGGGAATCGAGGGCAACTCCCTCGCTGTTGCATTGGCGGACTTCTTTTTGGTCGGCATACATGCACCTCTAGCTACATGTTATGCCCGAACACAAAATTTCTGACAGTCTCGGGTCCGGTGTAGTGGTCTGTTGTGTCACGGCTGATGACTTTAGTTGGCCTCCCGTGAACTCGGACTTCAAATGACTCGGCATGTTAAAAGGACTGATGACCTAGGACTCAAAGTCGTTACTCCGCTCACGCCAATTTTGCCGCCAACTCCTCCGCAGTAATGTTGTAGTACCGCTTAAGCATGTTCACCTCCCGATGCCCGGTCACGCTCGCCAGCTCGATCAAATTCGGCAGTTTTGTCGCCAGCCGACAGGTCGCTTCATGCCGCAGGTCGTGAAAGCGCAGATTGATCAGGAAGTCTTCCTGAGGCCTGACATGCGCTACGTCGCAATCTCCCAAGTATTTCAGCCTCGCACGCTCCAGGCCTCGCACAAAGGCCTTCTTGAGCGCATCAGCCGTGGTGGGGAAGACACGCCCGCACAGCGAGCGCGGTAAATCCTTTAGCAACTGAATAGCCTTCGGTGAAAGCGGGACGGTTCTGGGCAGTCCGTTCTTGGTCGCAGGAAGGTGTGCGGTTCTGCGGTCCAGGTTCACATGCTTCCAACGCAGCTCGAAGATCTCGCCACGGCGCATGGCTGTCTCAATCGCCAGTTGGACGATGGGCCGTATCCAAGGATTGTGTGATGCATCGGCGTAGGTCCCATCAGCACGTCGCTCACAAAGCTCTAACGCGCCGAGCATGTATTGCTCTTCTATTGGATCGAGCCGTCGCGAGCGCTCGTCGTTGTAGCTGGGGCGGCTGACCATCCTGACCGGATTCTCGGCCAGATGAATTCCCCACTCGCGGCGAGCGACCTCGATCACGCATTGGAACAAAGCCAACTCACGCTTCACGGTATTACCCTTGCGGATTTTCAGGCGCTCGTCACGGTAGCGTGCAAAATCTGAAGAGGTCAGGGTGGCAACGATGCGCGTAGAGAGCGGATGACGCTTGAGTGCTTCCAAGCGTTTGATTTCCGAATAAGCGCCTTTGTGCCTCGGAGCGATCTCGGAGATGTAGCGATCAATGAGTTGATGAAAGGCAGTGCGTTCAGCCTCGACGCGAGAGACAAAGATGCCTCGGTCGATTTCGCTTTCGATCATGCGTGCCCAGGCTTGGGCATCGGATTTGGTTTCGAAGGTTTTGCGCTGGGCTGGATAGCCCTTACGACGAATTTGCGCTTCCCACTGATACTCGCCGCGATTCCTGATTGTTGCCATTTCGACCATTCCCGCCACACTTGAGTGTGGCAAATTTGTGGCAAAAACGACTTTCAGGACTAGGACAGGTTTCTGGCAGTGGAGCTAACCCCTTGTAATACAAGGGATAGAAGGTGGTGCACCAGGCGGGATTCGAACCCACGACCCCTGCCTTCGGAGGGCAGTACTCTATCCAGCTGAGCTACTGGTGCGACGCGGGCGCCATGATACTCACATGGGTACGGGGCGTCCAGTTGCGGGCGGTGTGCGATACAAATCACCCAGCGCGCCCCGCGACAGCCTTTCATCAGCCCACACCCATTACCGCCCACAAAGGAACAGACCTGCGCTTTCGGCACGGCTACGTGGTGGTGCATGATGCTCCCCATACCACTCAGCCAGATCGTTCTCACCGAGGGCATCTTATCAATCAGTTCAAAAGCATCGAGCGCAGCCCGTGCCGCGTTCTTATTACCGGGGCCAGTATCGCGGGGTGTGCCGCGGCCTGGTGGCTGGCGCAGCGTGACTGTGATGTCACGGTTGTCGAGCAGGCGCCTGCCTTTCGCGATGGCGGGCAGAATGTGGATGTGCGGGGCGCGGCTCGGGAGGTCTTGCGCCTGATGGGGCTTGAGCAGGCGGTGAAGGATCTCAACACCGGCGAGACCGGGCTTGCGTGGGTCGATGAGGACAACCGCACGGCGGCGCAAATTGATCTGTCCGGTCTGGAGGTCGATGGTCCGACGGCTGAGCTTGAGGTGTTGCGCGGGGATCTTGCGCGCCTGCTTTATGAGGCGTCGTCTGCTGATGCGTTCTATCGCTTTGGTGATCGTATCGTCTCGGTCGAGCATGATGATGAGGGCGTGTCGGTCACGTTCGAGAGCGGTGGCGAGGAGCGTTTTGATCTGTTGATTATTGCTGAAGGTGTCGGCTCGCGTACGCGGGAGCTGGTGTTCCCCGGCGAGAATCAGCCGCGCCGGATGGACCTGGCCAGCGCGTTCTTCACTGTGCCCCGCGCGCCGACCGATAGCCAGACGGCGCGTTGGTATAACGCGGTGGGAGGTCGCAGTGCGGGCGTTCGTCCGGACAATCGCGGTACAACGCGTGCTTTCTTTAATGTGCATGGCCGAAGCCATCTGACGGTCGGTAACAGTGTTGCCGAGCAGAAAGCGTTTCTGCGGAAATCGTTTGCAGGCGCGGGCTGGGAGGTGCCTCGTTTGCTGGAGGGGATGGAGGCTGCGGAGGATTTCTGGTTTGATGATCTGCGCCAGGTGAAGATGGATCGCTGGTCGAATGGCCATGTGGTGTTGCTGGGCGATGCGGCCTGGTGTGTCACGCCGCTGGGCGGGGTCGGTGCTTCGCTGGCGCTGATCGGTGCGTATGTGCTGGCGGGCGAACTCACCAGAACCGACACCATTGCAGGGGCCCTTGCTGCGTACGAATATGTGCTGCGGCCTGTGGTGAAAAAGTCGCAGAATGTGCCGAAGCTTGTGCCGCGTCTGGTTCATCCTCGCAGTCGCACGGGGGTGAAGATCCTTCGCACCGTGCAGCGTTTGGTCGCAACACCCTTCATCAGCAAGCGTGCTGCCAAGGCGCTGACCCCGGCGATTCAGTCCTTCACGCTTCCGGATTATCGATAGCGCTACAGGCGTGCGTTAAAAGCTGCGCCGGGCCCTGCGGTGGTCATGGCGCTGTCGAACTCGATCAGCCACGGCCCGGCCAGGACGATGATCGGGTCGTTCGGCAATGCCTTGAGGTTGATCGTGACCTTCGCCGGTTGCTCCGTGGTCGCTCACGGCTTTTATGCGCCGCATGATCACACTGCGGCAGCCTTGCATTCAGGTTCGGCGCTGATCAGAAAACCACACACCTCCCTACGCCCGTTCTTTTTTTCGAACGGGCTATTGTCCTTTGCCCCCGCAATGCCTAGGATTCGTTTGAGATTTCAAACGCTCTTGTTCGGTCTTCCTGCTTTCATGCGTTGCGCAGCGCTCGAACCCGATGGAATGTTTTCCTGGCGATGGCTTCCAAATGGGGTGCATCGATATCAATTGTTTGCGTCGCCTGTCGGGCGATGCTGTTTAGGAGGCCGACATGCAGCTCAAAGATTCCACACTGTTCCGCCAGCAAGCCTACATCAACGGCCAGTGGCTGGATGCGGACGGTGGTCAGTCGATCAAGGTCAACAACCCTGCCAATAACGAAATCCTCGGCACTGTGCCAAAAATGGGCGCAGCCGAGACGCGTCGGGCAATTGAGGCGGCTGACCGTGCACTGACCGCCAAAGAGCGCGGCAACAAGCTGCGCCGCTGGTTCGAGCTGATGATAGAGAACCAGGACGACCTGGGCCTGTTGATGACCCTGGAGCAGGGTAAACCGCTGGCCGAGGCCAAGGGCGAGATCACCTACGCCGCGTCGTTTATCGAGTGGTTCGCTGAAGAAGCCAAGCGCGTCTATGGCGATGTGATCCCCGGTCACCAGCCAGACAAGCGTCTGATCGTGCTCAAGCAACCGATTGGTGTGACGGCGGCGATCACCCCGTGGAACTTCCCGGCAGCGATGATCACCCGTAAGGCCGGTCCTGCGCTGGCGGCGGGCTGCACCATGGTGCTCAAGCCTGCGTCGCAAACGCCGTTCTCGGCACTGGCCCTGGCTGAACTGGCCGAGCGTGCGGGTATCCCGGCTGGTGTGTTCAGCGTGGTGACCGGTAGCGCGGGCGATATCGGTGCCGAGCTGACCGGTAACCCGATTGTGCGCAAACTGTCCTTCACCGGCTCGACCGACATTGGTCGCCAGTTGATGGCCGAGTGCGCCAAGGACATCAAGAAGGTTTCCCTGGAGCTGGGCGGTAACGCGCCTTTCATCGTGTTCGACGACGCCGATCTCGACAAGGCGGTCGAAGGCGCGATGATCTCCAAGTACCGCAACAATGGTCAGACCTGCGTGTGCGCCAACCGTATCTATGTGCAGGACGCGGTGTATGACGCGTTCGCCGAGAAGCTCAAGGTAGCGGTCGGCAAGCTGAAAATCGGTAACGGCCTGGAAGACGGCGTCACCACCGGCCCGTTGATCGACGACAAGGCCGTGGCCAAGGTCAAGGAACACATCGCTGACGCGGTGAGCAAGGGCGCAACCGTGCTGACTGGCGGCAACAGCCTGGAAGGCTCGTTCTTCGAACCGACTATTCTGGTCAATGTGTCGAAAGATGCCGCCGTGGCCAGGGAAGAAACTTTTGGTCCGCTGGCCCCGCTGTTCCGCTTCAAGGATGAGGCTGAAGTGATTGCGATGGCCAACGACACCGAGTTTGGTCTGGCTTCGTACTTCTATGCGCAGAACATGAGCCGTGTGTTCCGTGTTGCCGAAGCGCTGGAATATGGCATGGTAGGTATCAACACCGGCCTGATCTCCAACGAACTGGCGCCGTTTGGTGGTATCAAGTCGTCCGGCCTGGGCCGTGAAGGCTCCAAGTACGGCATCGAAGATTATCTGGAAATCAAATACCTCTGCCTGTCGGTCTGACCGACGCTCGGGTATTGCAGCCGATGGCGCGCGAGAGCGACGTGTCATCGGCTTTTGTTGCACCGCAGTTTCCTGGTGGCCTGAAGGCTGCAGCAGTCGATCATCGTATGCTGCCGCAGTTGATCCGGTCCGCTTGATCCTTGACCCACGCCGACCGATGAGCGGCGAATGAGGAATACATGAGCAAGACTAACGAATCCCTGATGCAACGCCGCCATGCTGCCGTCCCGCGTGGCGTTGGTCAGATCCACCCGATCTTCGCAGCTTCGGCGAAGAACGCGACCGTTACCGACGTGGAAGGTCGTGAATTCATCGACTTCGCGGGCGGCATTGCCGTTCTGAATACCGGTCACCTGCACCCGAAGATCATCGCCGCTGTGCAAGAGCAACTGACCAAGCTGAGCCATACCTGCTTCCAGGTGCTGGCCTACGAGCCTTACGTCGAGCTGTGCGAGAAAATCAACGCCAAAGTGCCGGGTGATTTCGACAAGAAAACCTTGCTGGTGACCACCGGTTCCGAAGCGGTTGAAAACGCGGTGAAGATCGCGCGTGCTGCCACTGGCCGTGCGGGCGTAATCGCCTTCACCGGCGCTTACCACGGTCGCACCATGATGACCCTGGGCCTGACCGGTAAGGTTGTGCCTTACTCGGCGGGCATGGGCCTGATGCCGGGCGGTATCTTCCGCGCGCTGTACCCTTGCGAGCTGCATGGCGTGAGCGTTGACGATTCCATCGCCAGCATCGAGCGCATCTTCAAGAACGACGCCGAACCCAAGGACATCGCTGCGATCATCATCGAACCCGTTCAGGGCGAAGGTGGTTTCTACGTGGCACCGAAGGCGTTCATGTTGCGTCTACGCGAGCTGTGCGACAAGCACGGCATTCTGCTGATCGCAGACGAAGTGCAGACCGGCGCTGGCCGTACCGGCACGTTCTTCGCGATGGAACAGATGGGCGTTGCGGCCGACCTGACCACCTTCGCCAAGTCCATCGCCGGTGGCTTCCCGCTGGCGGGCGTGTGCGGCAAGGCTGAATACATGGATGCCATCGCACCTGGCGGTCTGGGCGGCACTTATGCCGGTAGCCCGGTTGCTTGCGCTGCGGCGCTGGCGGTGCTGAATATCTTCGAAGAAGAGCACCTGCTGGACCGTTGCAAGGCAGTCGGCGAGCGTCTGGTGACTGCGCTCAAGGGCATTCAGGCCAAGTACCCGGTCATCGGCGAAGTACGTGCGCTGGGCGCGATGATTGCCGTCGAGCTGTTCGAAGACGGCGATTCGCACAAGCCTAACGCCGCAGCAGTGGCGCAGGTGGTTGCCAAGGCGCGTGACAAGGGTCTGATCCTGCTGTCCTGCGGTACTTACGGCAACGTGTTGCGCGTACTGGTACCGTTGACCGCTGAAGACGAATTGCTGACCCGCGGGCTGGCCATTCTGGAAGAATGCTTCGCTGAAATCGCGTAAAAAGTGTGAAGTCGTAAATTGATTAATTTATGACCAAACAGACAAAAAAAGCCCGTTTCGACGGGTTTTTTTTGGTCTGGAGCAGGGTATTTCGCTCTTTTTGCTATATCCGGACGAAGGCTTTGGCTAAGGTGAACGCATCGATGTCGGAGAGTCATGATGACTGCTGTAGATTTGCCCGCGGTACCTCGCGTATTGATTGCTGAGTCTGATCCGTGGGTTCGCGAAACACTCAGCGATCTGGTGTTGGGTGTGCGAGCGGACGTCGACCTGGAAATGTGTACCGATGGCAAGCAGGCCGTCGAGTGGATGAAGAAACAAC
Source organism: Pseudomonas sp. Pme6b (assembly GCF_058129925.1). Classification (NCBI taxonomy): domain Bacteria; kingdom Pseudomonadati; phylum Pseudomonadota; class Gammaproteobacteria; order Pseudomonadales; family Pseudomonadaceae; genus Pseudomonas; species Pseudomonas sp. Pme6b. Next base: position 99,367 of record NZ_CM176704.1, on the reverse strand, counting down.
TGCCTGACCTGATCATCGCCGCACGCGAGCTGCCGGGGATCGACGGGTTGAGCCTGTTGCGTGGCGTACGCAACCTGCGTCGTCAGCCCGCCATCCCTTTCATTCTGATCAGCAATCGCAACGACAGCGCCAGCGTGCGTGAGGTCTTGCCACTGGCGCCGACTGCCTATCTGACCAAACCCCTGAATACCGAAGGGCTACGCCAGCGCCTGGAAAGCCTGCTGCTGGAACGTCAGGCCCCGGTTGCAGGCGCAGTGCACGCGTTGACGCCGGGTTTGACGCTGACCAAGTTTCTCGACAAGCGTCGTGACGTGGCTGACGGCGCGCCGCTGTTCGTCGATGTCGCGACGGCGATAAAACTCAGCCAGACCGCCAACGGCATCGACGCTGCCTTGCTGGAGCAGGAACTGCGCAACGATCCGCACATCACTGCTGTGTTGATCGCCGCCGCCAACAGTGCCGCGCAACATTTGGGCAAGCCGGTGCAGACCATGGGCGGGGCGCTGGCCATTCTCGGGCCGGTGCAGGGCGCAAATATCGCATCAGGCCTGGCCAAGAAACGTATGGCCGTGCTGACCAGCGACGCGTTGCTGGCCCAGGCCAGTGAGCTTTGGACCATGTCGCAGCGCACGGCTGATTACGCGCGCATTCTGGGCGGCATGCTGGAGCTGGATGTAGAGCGTTGCTTCTGCGCCGGTCTGCTGCAGTCGCTGGGCGATCTTGCTGTGCTGGGTTGTTTGCAGGAATGGCTGCTGGCTGGCGGCGAGTTGAATGAAGACGTGATCAAGCAATCGCTGGAGCAGTATTCCGCTGCCTTCGGTTCCGCTCTGCGCACCCGCTGGCGTTTGCCGCTGGAACTGCGTGAGCTGATCGCTGCGGTGTATCAGTACAACACCGGCATCTTTACTCGCGAAGTGCTGGCAATGAACCTGGCGGGGCAGATGGCACGTCTGGGCGAGGAAGAGAGTGTCAACACGCTGATCAAGACCAAGTCCGCCAAGCTGTTGAAGCTGTTGAAGCTGTTGAAGCTGTTGAAGCTGAGCGTCGGTGACTTGCAGCGTTTGCGCAAGAAACTGACCGGCGTGACTGACCCTAGCCTGTTGAAACCCTTGCCGACCAACCTGAGGTGGCTGCCGAGACGGTTGAGGGGGAGGAAGAGCCTGATTTGCTGGACCTGACACCTGAACCACCTGCCGAAGAGGCTGCTGTAATCGAGGACCCGGCCAGCGCCATTCAGGGCCCGCTCGATAAGTAGAACCTGACTGAGGCCTTCGCGAGCAAGACGGATCGCCGCCCAGTCGCTCCCTCAGGGCGTCATGCCGAGTGCACACTCGTGGGAGCGAGCTTGCTCGCGAAGGCTATATTCCTGACGCAGAAAATCCAGCGACAGCCCCCGCCCTCTTCGCGAGCAAGCTCGCTCCCACAAAGCACCGCAAACTCCTGTAAAAAGCGACCGGGCGGCGATCCGCCTTGCTCGCGAAGGGGCCAGTCGTGCTTTCTACAGTCGAGAAGGCATGTCAGACCAGCACGATCTGATTCTTGCCCTGGCGCTTGGCCTGATACATGGCAGCGTCGGCGCGGCCGTAGAGGGTTTCCAGGCTTGAGTCTTCCGGGCCCAGATTAGTCAGGCCCTGGCTGGCGGTGATGCTGAAGGTGGTGCCGCCTGACTGGAAGTTCTGGCGCTGGATCTCGCGTTGCAGGCGCTCGGCGATCTGCATGGCCATATCCGGCGCGCAGCCTGGGAATACCGCGGCGAACTCTTCGCCACCGATGCGCCCGAACAAATCACCACGTCTCAGTGCCGAGCGGCCACTTTCAGCGATGCGTTGCAGCACGGTATCGCCTTCCTGATGGCCGTAGGTGTCGTTGACCAGCTTGAAGTCATCGATATCCAGCAGCAGAAAGGCCAGCGGCGTGCCGTTGAGGCGAGCCAGTTCGAACTCGCGCTGGGCGCATTCGAAAAAGTGCCGACGGTTGCTGCTCTGGGTCAGTACGTCGGTGGTTGCCAGGCGCTGCAGCTCATCCTCGAGGTGCTTCTTGTCGGTGATGTCTTCGGCGATGCCGACCACGATCAGGCGCTGGCTGGCGTCGGCGCGATGGCTGACGAAGCATTTGTCGCTGAGCCAGCGTACTTCACCGTCCGCACGGATGATTCGGTACTCGCGGTCCTCGATCGAGCCTTTCTCGATCACCTCGTTGAGGCTGCGCTCGGCGTAGTTCAAGTCATCCGGGTAGATACTGTCGCGCCACTCGCTGTAATCGGCCAGCAGCAAGCCCGCCGAGCGGCCGAAGATACGCTCGTACGCCGGGCTGACGTAAATCATGTGCTGGGTTTCCCAGTCAAACGCCCACAGAACAGCATTCACGCTCACCAACAATGAGCTGAACAGTTGTTCACGCTCGCTCAAGCGGGCAACTTCTGCCTGGGCGTGCATCAGGGCTAACAGGGTTTCTGCGGCTGCGGGCATATCAGTGATCGGCGTGCCGGGTAGGGAGGTCGGAGGCTGCTTTTCCATAAGATCCATCTCAAGCGTTACGGCCAGTGCCGTGCCCTATCCCGTTTGGCGGGAAAGTTGATGAGATAGATTGGCAGGGGATAAGTTCCGGGACCGGCGCACCTGCGGGAGGCGCGCCGATCAACGGTATCAGGCGTGGGCGGGGCGTAGCGAGTAGGTTTTCAGCTGGTCGGCGAACTCACGCAGCGAGTGAATACCACTGGCTTCGGCCTCGTGAATCCACTCTTTGATGGCTGAAAGCATGTCATGGCCATTGGTGCTGGTCTTGACCCAGATCTGCTGCAACGCCAGACGCTTTTCGTAGATCACTTTCAGCGCATGGCTGTGTTCCAGCATGGTCTGGATGCGCAAATGATGCTTGTCATCGAGCAGACTGGTCTCACGTGACAGCAGCCGTTTGGCGCGACTGAACTGATGACGCACCGATTCGTCGGCCTTGGCCAGTTCCTGGGCAACCAGCGGCGCAATGACCAGCTTGCGATACTGCGCCATGATCTGGAAACGGTTGTTGAGGATCGCCATGGCGGTGTCCATGTCCATGTGGCCCTTGCCTTCGACCCGATGGGCGATGGGCGCGACCCGCTGGACTTTGGCCAGCCCCAGGAAACTGAACAGTTTGATCCACGCCCAGCCCATGTCGAATTCCCAGGGCTTGACCGACAGCTTGGCCGAGTTGGGATAGGTGTGGTGGTTGTTGTGCAGCTCTTCACCGCCGATCACGATGCCCCACGGCACCAGATTGGTGGCTGCGTCACGGCATTCGAAGTTGCGATAGCCGACGGCATGGCCCAGACCGTTGACCACGCCAGCAGCCCAGAAGGGAATCCACATCATCTGGACGGCCCACACGGTGATACCGAGGGCACCGAGCAGTGCCACGTCGATGACTGCCATCAGAGCGATACCCAGCAGCTTGTAGCGCGAATACAGGTTGCGCTCGATCCAGTCTTCCGGGCAGTTCTTGCCGTAGATACGCAGGGTGTCCTGGTTCTGAGCTTCTTCGCGGTACAGCTCGGCGCCTTTGCGCAGCACGGTGGACAGGCCTTTGACGACCGGGCTGTGCGGGTCGTCGACGGTTTCGCATTTTGCGTGGTGTTTGCGGTGGATGGCTGTCCACTCGCGGGTGTTCTGGGCAGTGGTCAGCCACAGCCAGAAACGGAAGAAGTGTTTCAGCCCCGCATTGAGCTCAAGCGAGCGGTGGGCTGAGTAGCGGTGCAGATAGACCGTGACGCCGACAATAGTCACATGGGTCATCGCCAGCGTGACTGCTATTACCTGCCAGACGGAAAGGTCGAGCAAACCGTTGTACCACATAGGCTGTTTGGCCCTCGTAAAGATACTCATGAAGAAAAAAGTTACGCGTGCATTATCACTGACATCCCACAGAAAACCAGTCACCCTTTCAGATAAGAGTCGCAGGATGTTTCTTGCTTTATAATTCCGGCTTTATCTGAGGTTCTTCGTTTCCGATGTCAGATTACTCCCTTGGCGCGCTGCGAACGGCCGTCCTGTATGGGCTGCTGTCCATTTTGTGGTTTGTGACGTGCGACCTGTTGCTGCCCTTTTTCATAAAAGAACCTGCTCGATTGGCGTTCTGGCAACTGATGGCCGGTTACAGCTGGGTGTTGCTCAGCGCGGTCATGATCTTCATCGCACGTGACAGATTGAGAAGCCTGATCGGCGGCGATGCGCTTTTTCAGCGCCAGCAAGCCGATTACGACCGGCTGCGGCTGGCCGAAGCGGTGTTCGACAGCACTCGCGAAGGGGTGCTGGTCAGCGATGCGCAGGGCCACATCGTTCACGTCAACCGCGCTTTCGTCGATATCACTGGTTATCAGGCCGAAGAAGTACTGGGCCTCAACCCCAGCAAGTTCAAGTCCGGCCGACACGGCCCGGAGTTCTACAAACAGATGTATCACTCGATCATTAGCGAGGGCCAGTGGAGCGGCGAGATCTGGAATCGGCGTAAAAGCGGCGAGATCTATCCGCAATGGCAGACCATTCGCAGCGTTATGGGTGATGACGGCCAACCCAGGCACTTTGTAGCAGTGTTTTCCGACATTACAGCTATCAAACGCTCCGAGCAGGAGCTGGCCCAGTTGATCCACTTCGATGGGCTGACCGATTTGCCCAATCGCCTGCTGCTGACTGATCGCATCAGCCAGGCGCTGACTTCGGCGCGCGCCAGCAAACGCGGCTGCGCACTGTTGCTGATCGACCTGGACCACTTCAAGAACATCAATGACAGCCTTGGCCACAACGTGGGCGACGATGTGCTCAGGGCCGTCGCCGAGCGGCTCAAAAGCGTGTCCGGCAATGAAATGACTCTGGCACGTCCGGGCGGCGACGAGTTCGCCCTGTTGATCAAGAATTGCTCGCAGCTGGTTCAGGCTGCCGCGCTGGCACAGCAGGTGATCGATGCGCTCAAGGCACCGTTCGCGATTGCCGCGCATCAGCTGTTTGTCACTGCCAGCATTGGCATCAGCCTGTTCCCCGGCGATGCGCTGACCGCCGAGCAACTGTTGCGCAATGCAGACTCGGCGCTGTTCAAGGCCAAGGGCGACGGTCGTGAGTGTTATGCGCTGTACACCGAGGAATTGACTGCTCACGCCCAACAGCGCGTGCAACTGGCCTACGAGCTGCGTCAGGCCGTCGAACTGGAACAACTGCGGGTCTTCTATCAGCCGGTTCATGACCTTGTCACCCGCCGTATTCGCGGTGTCGAGGCGCTGGTGCGCTGGCAGCACCCCGAGCGCGGGATGGTTTCGCCGGGGGAATTCATTCCGATTGCCGAGCAAAGCGGGCTGATCGCCGATATTGATGCCTGGGTCTTGAAAACCGCCTGTCTGCAAATGAAGGCCTGGCTGGCGGAAGGTGTACCGGTCGAGTTTGTCGCGGTAAACGTCTCCAGCCGCCTGTTCAATCATGGCGATCTCGACCGTCGGGTAGCACAGGCACTGCATGAGACCGGGCTTGAGCCTGCCTTTCTGGAGTTGGAAGTGACTGAAAGCGCGGTCATGGAAGACCCCGAACAGGCCATCGAACAATTGCATCGCCTACGCGAACTGGGCCTGAGCCTGGCCATCGATGACTTCGGTACGGGTTATTCTTCGCTGTTGCGGCTCAAGCGCATGCCGGTTCAGAAGCTGAAAATCGACCAGGGTTTTGTGGCTGGACTGCCGGGCGACGATGACGACATCGCGATTGTCAGAGCGGTCATCGCGCTGGCCGGCAGCCTGGGCATGCGGGTTCTGGCTGAAGGCATCGAGCATGCGAATCAGGCTGCGTTCCTGCTGGGCAACGGTTGCCAGTTGGGCCAGGGCTACTGGTTTGCCCGGCCAATGGTCGCGCAGGCTATCGACTGGACGCATGCACCGGTCTTCGAGCAGCCCGGCTGAAGCCGCCAGAGCAAGGCTTGCCAGGGTGTGCAACGCATCTTGGCGAAATCTCTAACCGCTAAATTTCTTTTGGTTATATCTGCATTCTTAAATAGTCTTTTTAAGAATATCCGCACCTCACTATTATTGCCTCACCGCCATACGCCATCGCCCCCAGTCGCGACGGCCGGCTTCTCATCTTTCAAGGAATAAGACAATGAGCGCATCTCTACGTAGTGTTGACGGTCAGGACGAAGCAGCAATTCTGCGTGAAATTCAGAGTGCGTTGCGCGACCTGCGTTTTGGTGCCGTCGAAATCACTGTGCACAACGCACAAGTGGTGCAGATCGAGCGCAAGGAAAAGTTTCGTTTGCAGAACCCCGCTGCCAAGCAGAGCTGAAGCGGCATCACCCGACTGGTCAACCGGAGGGTTTCATTCTGACTCCTGATACCTCCTCTGAAAAAAGCAGCGCGCCCGTGCGGATGCCGTTCTGACGCGCCAAGAAGAAATTAAAAAAGCCAACACACCGCATTTCCAGGAGCTTCATCTATGTCCATTCGCCGTTTCGCTCTGGCCGCTCTCGCCAGTGCTGTTTTTGCAGGTTCGGCTGTTGCCAAGGATTACGAACTGCTCAACGTGTCTTACGATCCGACACGCGAGCTTTATCAGGATTACAACGCAGAATTCGTCAACTTCTGGAAAAAATCCCATCCGGACGACAAGGTCGAGATCAAACAGTCGCACGGTGGCTCGGGCAAGCAGGCCCGTGGCGTGATCGACGGTCTGCGTGCTGACGTGGTGACCCTGGCACTGGCCGGTGACATCGACGAAATCGCCAAGCTGGGCAAGACCCTGCCGGAAAACTGGCAGACCCGTCTGCCGGACGCGAGCACGCCTTACACCTCGACCATCGTGTTTCTGGTGCGCAAGGGCAACCCCAAAGGCATCAAGGACTGGGGCGACCTGATCAAGAAAGACGTCTCGGTGATCACGCCGAACCCGAAAACCTCAGGCGGTGCGCGCTGGAACTTCCTGGCGGCCTGGGCCTATGGCCTGAAGGCGGGCGGCGGTGACGAAGCCAAGGCCAAGGAATACGTGCAGACGCTGTTCAAGCACGTGCCGATTCTGGATACCGGTGCGCGCGGTTCGACCATCACCTTCGTCAACAACGGTCAGGGTGACGTGCTGCTGGCGTGGGAAAACGAAGCGTTCCTGGCGCTGAAAGAAGACGGCGGCAAGGACAAGTTCGACATCGTCGTGCCGTCGCTGTCGATTCTCGCCGAACCTCCGGTAGCCGTAGTCGACAAAAACGCCGAGAAGAAAGGCAACACTGAAATCGCGACTGAATACCTGAAGCACCTGTACAGCAAGGAAGGTCAGGAAATTGCGGCGAAAAACTTCTATCGTCCACGTGATGCCGAAGTGGCCGCCAAGTACGAGAAGCAATTCCCGAAACTTGATCTGGTGACTATCGACAAAGACTTTGGTGGCTGGAAAACTGCGCAGCCGAAGTTTTTCAATGACGGCGGCGTTTTCGACCAGATTTACCAAGCGCAATAAACCGAATCAGGATGCCGCGCGAGTGGCATCGCAGGTTGGGTCAAGCAGCCCGGATTAACGTCCGGGCTTCGTGCAAGTGAAACCAGGGACTTTTATGTCGCGTCGTATCTCCCCCGTCATACCCGGCTTCGGGCTGACGCTGGGCTACACCTTGGTGTACCTCAGTCTGATTGTGCTAATACCGCTGGCCGCCATGTTCGTGCATGCCGCGCAGCTGACCTGGGATCAGTTCTGGACCATCATCACGGCACCACGCGTGATCGCGGCGCTCAAGCTGAGTTTCGGCACCGCTTTCTATGCGGCCCTGATCAATGGCGTGATCGGTACGCTGCTGGCCTGGGTGCTGGTGCGTTACACCTTCCCCGGTCGCAAGATTATCGATGCCATGATCGATCTGCCGTTCGCCCTGCCGACTGCCGTGGCCGGTATCGCCCTGACGGCGCTGTACGCGCCCAATGGCTGGGTCGGGCAGTTCGCCGCCGACCTGGGCTTCAAGATCGCCTATACGCCGCTGGGTATTACCCTGGCGCTGACGTTCGTCACCCTGCCATTCGTGGTGCGCACCGTGCAGCCTGTGCTGGCCGACATCCCCAAGGAAGTCGAAGAAGCCGCTGCCTGCCTGGGCGCGCGTCCGCTGCAGGTGTTTCGCCACATCCTCGTTCCGGCCTTGTTGCCTGCCTGGCTGACCGGCTTCGCTCTGGCGTTTGCCAGAGGCGTGGGCGAGTACGGTTCGGTGATTTTCATTGCCGGCAACATGCCGATGAAAACCGAGATCCTGCCGCTGCTGATCATGGTCAAGCTCGACCAGTACGACTACACCGGCGCGACCGCTATCGGCGTGATGATGCTGGTGGTTTCCTTCATTCTGCTGCTGCTGATCAACCTGCTGCAGCGGCGCATTGAAACCCCATCCTGAGGAGGCGCAGAACATGTCTTATTCATCTGTTTCAGCCGCCGCCTCTGCCAACGCCGCCCGTCGTGGCAGCGCGGTGTCGCGACGTATTCTGATCGGCCTGTGCTGGCTGGTGTTCGTGCTGTTTCTGGGCCTGCCGCTGTTCATCGTGGTGTCTCAGGGGCTGAAAAACGGTCTGGGCGCGTTCTTTACCGCAATCCTTGAACCGGATGCCTTGTCAGCGCTGAAGCTGACGGTCATTGCGGTCCTGATCTCGGTGCCGCTCAATCTGGTATTCGGCGTCAGCGCCGCATGGTGCGTGAGTAAATACTCGTTCCGCGGCAAGAGCATTCTGGTCACGCTGATCGATTTGCCGTTCTCGGTATCGCCGGTCATTGCCGGTCTTGTCTACGTATTGATGTTCGGTGCGCAGGGCCTGTTCGGGCCGTGGTTACAGGACCACGATATCCAGATCGTCTTTGCCCTGCCGGGCATCGTGCTGGCGACCATTTTCGTCACTGTGCCGTTCGTTGCGCGCGAACTGATCCCGCTGATGCAGGAGCAGGGTACTCAGGAAGAAGAGGCGGCGCGGCTGCTGGGTGCCAACGGCTGGCAGATGTTCTGGCACGTCACGGTGCCGAACATCAAATGGGGCCTGATCTACGGCGTAGTGCTGTGTACTGCGCGGGCGATGGGTGAGTTTGGCGCGGTGTCGGTGGTTTCCGGGCACATTCGCGGCGTCACCAATACCCTGCCGCTGCACGTCGAAATTCTCTACAACGAGTACAACCACGTTGCAGCCTTTGCCGTGGCGAGCCTGTTGCTGATCCTGGCGCTGTTCATCCTGCTGCTCAAGCAGTGGAGCGAATCCCGCATTAACCGTCTGCGCCATAACGCGGCGGAGGAATAATCATGTCGATCGAAGTCCGTAACGTCAGCAAGAATTTCAACGCCTTCAAGGCCCTGAACAACATCAGTCTGGACATCCAGAGTGGCGAGCTGGTGGCTTTGCTCGGCCCGTCAGGCTGCGGCAAGACCACCCTGTTGCGCATTATTGCCGGCCTGGAAACCCCGGATGACGGCAGTATCGTGTTCCATGGCGAAGATGTGTCCGGCCATGACGTGCGTGATCGCAACGTCGGCTTTGTGTTCCAGCATTACGCGCTGTTCCGCCACATGACGGTGTTCGACAACGTCGCGTTCGGCCTGCGCATGAAGCCCAAGCGTGAGCGTCCGAACGAAACGCGCATCGCGGAAAAGGTCCACGAACTGCTGAACATGGTGCAACTGGACTGGCTGGCCGACCGTTATCCGGAGCAACTGTCGGGTGGACAGCGCCAGCGCATCGCCCTGGCCCGCGCCCTGGCGGTCGAGCCAAAAGTGCTGCTGCTGGACGAGCCATTCGGCGCACTGGACGCCAAGGTGCGCAAGGAACTGCGTCGCTGGCTGGCGCGCCTGCACGAAGACATCAACCTGACCTCGGTGTTTGTGACCCACGATCAGGAAGAGGCCATGGAAGTGGCCGATCGCATCGTGGTGATGAACAAGGGTGTGATCGAGCAGATCGGCTCGCCGGGCGAGGTCTACGAGAACCCGTCCAACGACTTCGTCTACCACTTCCTGGGTGACTCCAACCGCCTGAGCCTGGGCGAGGAAGGTCATCTGTTGTTCCGTCCGCATGAAGTGTCGCTGTCCCGCCAGGAAATCGAAGACCACCACGCCGCCGAAGTCCGCGACATCCGCCCGCTGGGCGCGACAACACGGGTCACGCTGAAAGTGGAAGGGCAGAGCGAACTGATCGAGGCCGAAGTGGTAAAAGACCACGACAGCCTGGTAGGCCTGGCCAAGGGCGAGACACTGTTCTTCAAACCGAAGGTCTGGCAGAAGCTTTAAGCCCAACCCCCCGACTATCGTTCCCGCATTGGCACGATAGTGATCTCGGGATTTTCATCGTTCCCATGCTCCGCGTGGGAATGCCTTTCTGGACGCTCTGCGTCCTCGGGCGGTTAGCGCACTGACAACGCGAGCATGAATGCGGCAACAATGCCGCATACGGCGAACAGCTGTTGCAAGCGTGGGCCGGCGAGGTAGCGGGCGACTTGCCTGCCGACTATCAAGCCGATGACTGCGCCCAGAGCAAAAGGCGCACCCACCGTCCAGTGCATCACGCCGCTCAAGGAGGCGGTGATGACGCTGCCCGTCGAGACCAGCGCGATCACCGCCAGTGATGTCGCCACAACGCTTTTCATGCCCAGATCGCTGTAGCGGGTCAGCGCCGGAATGATCACGAAACCGCCGCCCACACCCAATAGCCCTGACAATAACCCTGAACCCACGCCCGTCAGCGTCAAAGCGCGCAGGCACGGCATGGTCCAGCGCAAACGGCCTTGCAGCGGGTTGAGCACGCAGGGCAGCATTTCTGCGCGCGGCGGCGGTTGGCCGTGGCGCAATTCGCGGCTGGCCCTGATGAACATGCGCGTGCAGGCGTACAGCAGCACGACCGAAAAGACCAATGCCAGCGGTGTACTGGGCAGCCGATGGGCGAGCCACAGGCCAAGAGGTGCCATCAGCACACCGATGGACGCGATGTACCCGGCAGCGCGATAGCGAACGATACCCTGACGCAGCCCCAGCACCGCGCCGATTCCCGCCGCCAGCCCGACGGCCAGCAGGCCGACAGGTGCCGCTTCGACAATCGACAGGCCAAGACCAAAAACCAGCAGCGGGACCGCGAGAATGCCACCGCCGGCGCCTGTCAGCGCCAGTACCACGCCAATGATCGCCCCCAGGCCAACGCCCAGCAGTTGATGCTCATCCATGCCTGGCGTCAGCCTTTTCCGGTTTGGCCAGCCATTCACGTCCCTTGAGCATGCCATGCCAGTAAAGTACGGGCAGCACGCGTTCTTTCAGCCACCAGGCCAGCCGGGTCGGTTGGCGGCCATCCAGCAGCCAACGCGGGAAGCTCGGCGCAACCTTGCCGCCATAGGTGAATTCAGCCAGTACGATCCGGCCTTTCTCGACGGTCAGCGGGCATGAGCCATAACCGTCGTAGACGGCAGACTCACTCAGACGACCCAGCGCGACCAGCACATTATTGGCCACCACCGGTGCCTGCTTGCGGGCGGCTGCGGCGGTTTTGGCGTTGCTGGTATTGGTGGCATCGCCGAGAGCATGAACATTGGCGAACTGTCGGTGCCGGAGCGTGGCAGGGTCCACGTCCACCCAGCCTGCGGGATCGGCCAGCGGGCTGCTGCGAATGAAGTCGGGGGCAATCTGCGGTGGCACCACGTGCAGCATTTCAAAGCTGTGCTCGACGGTCTCGCTGCTGCCATCGGCCTGCTTGCAAACAAACGTAGCACGCTTGCCCGGCCCGTCGACGGCCACCAGCCGATGGCTGAACTTGAGGTCGATGGCGTAACGCTCGATGTACTTCATCAGCGCCGGTACATAGTCCGCCACACCAAACAGCACGCCACCGGCGTTGAAGAACTGCGTATTGATCTGCGCCAGACGGCCGGTTTTCAGCCAGTGGTCACAAGACAGGTACATGGCCTTCTGTGGCGCTCCGGCGCATTTGATCGGCATGGGCGGCTGAGTAAACAGCGCGCGCCCTTGCTTCAAGCCCTGCACCAGCTTCCAGGTGTAGGGTGCCAGGTCATAGCGATAGTTGGAGGTCACGCCATTGGCACCCAGCGTCTCGACCAACCCATCGATGGCCGCCCAGTCCAGCTTCAGGCCGGGGCAGACCACCAGTTGCTGATAGCCAAGCGTGCGCCCGTCGGCGAGCGTCAGGGTATTGTGCTGCGGTTCGAACGTCGCCACCGCAGCCTTGATCCACTGCACGCCCGTGGGGATCAGCGACGCCATGCTGCGTGCCGTCGACTGCGGCGTGAAAATGCCCGCGCCGACCATGGTCCAGCCCGGCTGGTAATAGTGGGTATCGGCAGGGTCGACCAGGGTGATCTGCAGGGCAGCATCACGGGCGAGCAGGCTTGCGGCGGTGGCGATACCAGCAGCACCACCACCAACGATCAGAATCTGACAGGTAGTTATCGAAGCATTCATCACAGGGTTTCCCAAGGCGGGCAGCAGTCAAAAGGCATTGAGCGGGATCTTCAGGTAGACGACGCCGTTGTCTTCCGGCTCAGGAAAGTGCCCGCAGCGCATGTTGACCTGCACCGAAGGCAGCATCAGCACAGGCATATCCAGCGTCACGTCACGGGCTTCACGCATGCTGACGAACGCATCTTCATCTACGCCGTCATGAACATGGATGTTGCTGGCGCGCTGTTCGGCGACGGTGGTCATGTATTTCAGCTCACGACCGTTGGGCAGGTAGTCGTGGCACATGAACAGCAGGGTGTCAGGCGGCAACGCCAGCAGTTTGTGAATGGAGCGGTACAGTGTGCGCGCATCGGCTCCGGGAAAGTCGCAACGCGCGGTGCCGTAATCGGGCATGAACAACGTGTCGCCCACAAACGCGATGGTTTTGTCGTCGACCTGCACCAGGTAACTCATGCACGCCGGTGTATGCCCGGGCGTATGCATGGCCTTGACCTGAAGTGTTCCAAGGGCGAACGAGGCGTTATCTTCCAACAGCACATCGAACTGGCTGCCATTGCGGGCAAAGTCAGACGGCGCGTTGAACAGCGCGCCAAAGGTTTCCTGCACGGCGGTGATATGGCTGCCGATGACGATTTGTCCGCCAAGCTGCTGTTTCAGATACGGCGCAGCCGTGAGGTGATCAGCATGCACATGGGTTTCGAAAATCCACTGTACCGAAGCCCCCAGCGCCTGTACCCGGCCGATCATCCGGTCGGCAGACTCGGTCCGGGTGCGGCCCGACTTGGGGTCGTAATCGAGCACGCTGTCGATCAGCGCGCACTGCTTGCTGTCCAGGTCCATCACCAGGTAGCTGATGGTCCAGGTATGACTGTCGAAGAGTGCTTCGACATAAAGTTTTTCACCGATGATCATGTGCAATTCCCATGGCTGTAAATCGCCTTGAGGCCCGTTTGGTCAGGCCGGACGGTTGGCAGTCGTTGCTATGACATCTCAATAACCATGCCAAAGGCCGGAAAACCCATTGAGCATAGTAAATACAAGGCGTTGAGGGATTCTGCGGAAAACCCGCGTGATGGTTGCCAAGGCGCTGACTGCCACATTCTGGCAGTCGCTTGGCAGACGGTGGCATAAGCTGGCAGCGAGATGGGTTAAGCTGCGGCCAATCCACAGGAGCAAGCATGACCCTCATCGCCACTGATTTACCCGGCAGTCGCATGCAGTCGCTGGTGTCATACCTCGAACATGACCTGCGACCGACCATCGTTCTGGACACCGACTACAACATTATCGCGGCCAACACCGCCTATCAGCGTCAGTTCGGCGTTGAAGGCACGCCACATGTGGGCGAGAAGTGTTATCGGGTGTCGCATCAGTTCGCGGTGCCGTGCGATCAGGCCGGTGAACATTGCCCGATGCGCAAGGCCCACGAAACGCGGCTTCCGGAGCGTTTGCTGCATATTCACCATACACCTCGCGGCCCTGAGCATGTGGATGTGGAGCTGCGGCCGATTCTCGATGACGGGGGTGAAGTCATCGCCTACGTCGAGCGACTGAGCTCGGTGGCCGTGGCGTCGGTTCAGCCGCAGCAGCATGGGCTGGTCGGTCGTTCAGCAGCATTCAAAGAGGTCCTGAGTGCCTTGCAACGCGCTGCACCCGCGCAGATTCCGGTGCTGCTGCAGGGTGAGTCGGGTACCGGCAAGGAATTGTTCGCTCGCGCACTGCACGCCAGCAGCGCCAGGTCCGCCGGGCCGCTGGTGGTGGTCGATTGCACCGGGCTTACGGAAACCCTGCTGGAGAGCGAGCTGTTCGGCTATGAAAAGGGCGCGTTCACCGGCGCGTTACAGCGCAAGACCGGTCTGGCCGAAGCCGCTCATGGCGGCACGTTGTTCCTTGATGAAATCGGCGAGGTGCCGCTGGCCATGCAGGTCAAGCTGTTGCGGCTGATCGAATCAGGCAGCTTCCGCCCGGTGGGCAGTCTGCGAACGGTGCATTCGGATTTTCGGCTGGTGGTGGCCACACACAAACCGCTCAAGGAGATGGTCACCAACGGCAGTTTTCGCCAGGATTTGTTTTACCGCATCAGCGCCTTCCCGATCCGTCTGCCCGCCCTGCGCGAACGCAGCGAGGACTTGCCGTTGCTGATCGACAGCCTGCTGCAACGCATCGCGCCAGGTGCTGCTCCGCGTGTCGACGCCGAGGCCATGAAGCTGCTGAGTCTGTACAGCTACCCCGGCAACATCCGCGAGCTGCGCAACATACTCGAGCGTGCCCGCCTGTTTACCGATGACGGCGTTATTCGCGTACAGGATTTACCCGCTGAAGTGCGCGGTCAGGGCGAAGAAGCGGGTGGCGTGACTTACCGCCAGCAGGACGACGGCCTGGAGAAACTCGCCCATGCACTGCGAGTGTTCAATGGCTCGCGCAGCGAACTGGCCAGAGAACTGGGGCTGAGCGAACGCACCCTGTATCGACGTTTGCGTGCCCTCGGTATTCCGCGCTGAAGCACGCACACGGCGACGCAGAGCGTCGAGAACTGCATTCCCACGCTGGAGCGTGCGGAACGATAATCGTAACTATCGTACGGCGCCCCCCCACTGGAGCGTGCGGAACGATAACCGCAACTATCGTGCGGCGCTCCCCCACTGGAGCGTGCGGAACGATCATCGCAACTATCGTACGGCGCTCCCCCACTGGAGCGTGCGGAACGATCATCGCAACTATCGTACGGCGCTCCCCCACTGGAGCGTGCGGAACGATCATCGCAACTATCGTGCGGCGCTCCGCGTCGCATGCCTTTCCGGACGCTCTGCGTCCTCCCTTGAACACGTTACTTGAACGTCACAACCCCACCGGCCAGGGATTCAACCCGCGCCAGCGATTCCACTCTATAGCCCTGTGCATCCAGTTCGGCACGGCCGCCCTGGAAGGACTTCTCGATCACGATCCCCAGCCCGGCCACGGTCGCACCGGCCTGCTTGATGATCGAGATCAGCGCCTGCGAGGCTTTGCCGTTGGCGAGGAAGTCATCGATGATCAACACGTGATCGTCGCTGCTCAGATGACGCGGCGAGATCGCCACGGTGCTCTCCACCTGCTTGGTGAATGAGTACACGGTCGCCGACAGCAGGTTTTCGGTCAGGGTCAGGGACTGGTGCTTGCGGGCGAAAATCACCGGCACGCCCATGTTCAGACCCGCCATGACGGCCGGCGCAATGCCGGAAGCTTCGATGGTCACGATTTTGGTCACGCCAGCGTCGGCGAACAGACGGGCGAATTCGTCACCAATTTCCTTCATCAAGGCCGGATCGATCTGATGGTTGAGAAACGCATCGACTTTCAGCACCTGATCGGACAATACGATGCCTTCTTCGCGAATCTTCTTGTGCAGTGCTTCCACTTCAATTCCTAGACTGCGCCATTGCGCAATAAATGATCAATTTCGTTTGTCGACTAGCGTTTCAGCATGGCGCGAATATCGGCAAGCGCGGTATTGCCGCGAACGGCTTTGACTTCCGTCGGAGTGTCGTCATTGCCTTCCCAGGCCAGGTCATCCGGGGGCAGCTCATCCAGAAAGCGGCTTGGCGCGCAGTCGATGATTTCACCGTACTGCTTGCGCTTGGCGGCGAACGTGAAGGCCAGAGTCTGCCGCGCGCGCGTAATGCCGACATAGGCAAGACGGCGCTCTTCTTCGATGGTGTCGGCTTCGATGCTGGAGCGGTGCGGCAGGATCTCTTCTTCCATGCCCATGATGAACACGTAAGGAAACTCCAGCCCCTTGGAGGCGTGCAAGGTCATCATCTGCACGCCTTCAGCACCATCTTCCTCTTCCTGCTGACGTTCAAGCATGTCGCGCAGGACCAGCTTGCCGATGGCTTCCTCGATGGTCATACCGCCTTCTTCGTCCTTTTCCAGCGTGTTTTTCAACGCCTCGATCAGGAACCAGACGTTACTCATCCGGTAATCAGCGGCCTTTTCGCTGGAGCTGTTCTGCCGCAGCCAGTTCTCGTAGTCGATGTCCATGACCATGCTGCGTAGCGCGGCAATGGGGTCGTTCTGCGCGCATTGCTGGCGCACGCCGTCCATCCAGCGCTTGAAGCGCTGCAAACGGTCGGTGTAACGGCTGTCCAGGTGCTCGCCCAGGCCGATTTCTTCGGTGGCGGCGTACATCGACACCTTGCGTTCGGTGGCGTAGTTACCGAGTTTTTCCAGCGTGGTCGAGCCGATTTCTCGACGCGGCACGTTGATGACCCGCAGGAAGGCGTTGTCGTCGTCCGGGTTCACCAGCAAACGGAAATACGCCATCAGGTCTTTCACTTCCTGGCGACCGAAGAAGCTGTTGCCGCCGGAGAGTCGATACGGCACCTGGTGGTGCTGCAATTTGAGTTCGATCAGCTTGGCCTGGTAGTTGCCGCGATACAGGATGGCGAAGTCGCTGTAGGGCCGGTCGGTGCGCAGGTGCAGGGTGAGGATTTCCATCGCCACGCGCTCGGCTTCGGCATCTTCGTTACGGCAACGGATGACACGGATTTCGTCGCCGTGGCCCATCTCGGACCACAGTTGTTTTTCGAAGGCGTGCGGGTTGTTGGAGATCAGCACGTTGGCGCAACGCAGAATACGGCTGGTGGAACGGTAGTTCTGCTCCAGCATGACCACTTTCAACGACGGGTAGTCGTCCTTGAGCAGCATCAGGTTTTCCGGTCGCGCACCACGCCAGGCGTAGATCGACTGGTCGTCGTCGCCCACCACGGTGAACTGATGGCGCGAACCGATCAGCAGTTTAACCAGCAGGTACTGGCTGGCGTTGGTGTCCTGATATTCGTCCACCAGCAGGTAGCGCACCTTGTTCTGCCATTTCTCCAGAATGTCGGCGTGTTCCTGGAACAGCTTGACCGGCAGCAGAATGAGATCATCGAAGTCCACTGCGTTATACGCCTTGAGCGTGCGCTGGTAGTGGGTGTAGACGATGGCGGCGGTCTGTTCCTTGGGGTTGCGGGCGTTTTCCAGCGCGTCGGCAGGCAGGATGAGGTCGTTTTTCCACGAACCGATCATGTTCTTGATTTCGTCGACACCGTCGTCGCCCGAATACTCTTTCTGCATGATGTCGGTCATCAGGGCCTTGACGTCGGTCTCGTCGAAGATCGAGAAGCCCGGTTTGTAGCCTAGCCGCGTGTGTTCCTTGCGGATGATGTTCAGACCCAGGTTGTGGAAGGTCGAGACCGTCAGGCCGCGTCCTTCGCCGCCTCGGAGCAGCGTACCGACGCGCTCCTTCATCTCGCGCGCGGCCTTGTTGGTAAAGGTCATGGCGACAATGTACTGGGCGCGGATGCCGCAGTTCTGGATCAGGTGCGCAATCTTGCGGGTGATCACACTGGTCTTGCCGGAACCGGCACCGGCGAGCACCAAAAGAGGGCCGCCGACGTAGTTCACGGCTTCCTGCTGCCGGGGATTGAGTCGGGACATGGCGGTATGAAGAGTCGTCTGTAAAAAAGGTCGGGCATTTTAACAGGCCCACGGGTTTGTGCAGCGGTCATCGTAGCCAGACAGTGATCGCTATCTAATTCTTCTGTTTTTGTTACATTTGCGCCGCGACGCAACGATACGTGTATTTGTCACGCTCCAGCGGGAGTGCGGCCACCGGTTTTCCTTTGCACTTAGGAAGTTAGATTGCCTACACCTGTCGAACCCTTGCGATTGCTGTTATTGGCGCACGAGCCTTTCTGGTACGCGCTGCTGCGCGATTGCCTCACTGCGCCGGGCAGCAACGTAATACTTCTGCATGGCGAGAACTGGGACGCTTTCAGCGCCGGGTACGCTAACGAGCGCAGCACCGTGCTGCTGACAACGCCCGACCTGCAGCCCAGAACCGGAACCTGCCTGCTACCCACCGTGGTTCTGCTCGAAAAGGAACCGCTGGTCGGACCGAGTGGCGTCAGTGACTGGCTGGTGCGCGATGCATTGACCGGCGATGCGCTGCGGCGCTGCCTGCGTTATGTCCACGAGCGCAGTCGCCTGGAAGACAGCCTGCGGCGTCTGGTCGGTCAGGACCCGTTGACCGGCATCGCCAATCGTCAGGGTTTTCAGGCACTGTTGACGGAGCGTCTGGCCGAGGGTGGCAGCCTGGCGCTGGGGCATCTGGATCTGGACAATTTCCGCCGCGCCAATGACTCGCTGGGGCATCAGGCGGGTGACCGACTGATTCTGCAAGTCGTGGCACGCCTGAAAAACCAGCTCGCTGCGGGCGATCAGCTTGCACGCCTGGGCGGCGACGAATTCGCCCTGTTGATTGACACCCGCACAACACCTGCACGCGCCATGCAACTGGCCGAGCGAATTACTGACGTGCTGTCCGAACCCTACTGGGTCGATGGCGAAAGCCTGCTGCTGGGTTGCAGCCTGGGCATTGCCCATTCACAAGCCCGGCCCGAAGCAGACCCGCTGATGTGGCATGCCCACATCGCCATGCGCCAGGCCAAGAGCACGCAGGGCTGCACCTTTCATCTGTTCGACGAGCGCATCAACCGCAACGCCCGCAGCCTGGCCGATCTGGAAGGCGAGCTGCGACGAGCCCTGCGCCGCGATGAACTGGAGCTGCATTATCAGCCACGGCTGTGCCTGGAGACCGGGCGCGTTGTCGGCCTGGAAGCGCTGGTACGCTGGCGCCACCAGGCGCGCGGGCTGCTGCCGCCCAGTGAATTCGTGCCATTGGCCGAGCAAAGCGGCCTGATCGTGCCGCTCGGCTACTGGGTCATTTTCCGCGCCCTGCGTGACATGCAGGCCCTGCGCGAGCAAGGATTTGCGCCATTGCATATGGCGATCAACCTGTCGTTCCGGCAATTTCAGGACAGCCAGTTGTTGCCGACACTGAGTCGCCTGATTGAGGAGCTCAGCGTCGACGCGCACTGGCTGGAGTTCGAACTGACCGAAACTGCCGTCATGCGCCGCAGCGATCAGGTCCTGCAGACCATGGACGCAATGCGGCGGCTGGGTGTGCGCTTCTCGCTGGATGATTTCGGTACGGGCTATTCATCGTTCATGCACCTCAACAGCCTGCCCATCGCGCTGCTCAAGATCGACATGGGCTTTGTCGGGCAGATGGAGCTACGCGAAGAGAACCGCAAGCTGGTCAACGCCATGATCAAGCTGGCCCACAACCTGAACCTGGAAGTAGTCGCCGAGGGCGTCGAAACCGCCGGGCAACTGGAGTTGCTGCGCGATTTCGGCTGCGACCAGGTGCAGGGTTATCTGATCAGCAGGCCGCTGCCGATAGCGGATCTGGTGGCTTACCTGCGCTCGGAAGCCGCCAATACGGGTGCATCAAACTCCGGATGACGGCGCGCCGGATCAGGCCGGCACCGCCAACCCGGCTGCCTCCCGACGCAACAGGCGAGCCGTCTTCCATTCAAACGCATAGGTCAGCGCCACGGCCGAGCAGAACAGACCCAGCGCCAGCCCCCACCAGACGCCTGAAGCACCGGCATCGGTAGAAAAGCCGAGCAACCATGCGGCAGGCGCGGCAATCAGCCAGTAACAGCCCAGACCGATCAGGAACGTGGTGCGCGCATCCTTGAGCCCGCGAATCGCCCCCATCGCAATCGTCTGAGTACCGTCGAAGAACTCGAACAGGGCCGCAATGGCCAGCAGTTTTGCGGCCAGCACGACAATCTCGGCAAAGGCCGGGTCATTGATATCCAGAAACAGGCCGATGACCACATTAGGCGCCAGCCAGAACAGCAACCCGAACATCAGCATCACGCAGCCGCCAAAACCGATGCCCAGACGGCCCGCCACGCGCACCATCAACAGGTTGCCCGCGCCATAATGCTGGCCGATACGCATGGTTACCGCATAGGACATTCCCACCGGAACCATGAACGCCATGGACACTGTCTGCAGGGCGATCTGGTGCGCGGCCATTTGCGTACTGCCCATTGCCCCCATGCAGAACGCTGCGAAGGTAAACAGGCCGACTTCCACCGCATAGGTCCCGCCAATCGGCAGGCCGAGACGCCAGAGTTCTTTCAGGTGGGTGCGCGACAGCTTCGAAAGCCCCTTGCTGATCGGGTACGCCGCGTAGGCCGGATGGCGCTTGATATGCAGTGCCAGCGCCAAGGCCATGCAGTTGGTCACGATCGCGGTCACCAGCCCGATGCCCATCAGCCCCAGATTCGGCAGCCCGAGCCATTGATGAATCATCGCGTAATTGAGCACGAAGTTTGCGCCCGCACCGGCCAGACTGATGGTCATCACCGGCCCCGCACGCCCGAGTGCACTGGTGAAGCCGCGCAGTGCCATGAAGCTGAGCAAGCCAGGCAGGGCAAAGGGCAGGGTGATCAGAAACTGGGCAGCCATATGCACGTTGGCTTCGGCCTGACCGAACTGCAACAGGATGGGCTCGAGGTTCCACAGCAGCAGCGCAGCAACCAGCGCCATGCCCCACGCCAGCCACAGACCGGCCTGGGTCAGGCGCGTCGCACCTTCGGTATCACCTGCACCATGGCGAATCGCGACCAGCGTGCCGACCGCAGCCATCACGCCCACGCAAAAGAATGAAACAAAGCTGTACGTGGCCGCACCCAGGCCACCGCCTGCCAGCGCCTCCGGGCCGATCTTGCCCATCATCACCGTGTCGGTGAACACCATCAGCATGTGCGCCATCTGCGATGCAATCAGCGGCCCGGCAAGGCGCAGGATGATCCAGAGTTCTTTAAGTGCGGGCTGCATGTGGGCGGTGCTCTACGGCGGAGTTCGGATGAGCGCCTATTCTGGGCGGTTGGACGCGCAAGCACAAAACGATAAACCTGATGCGCTGCATGAGTAAAACTCATCTGAGACGATTTGCAGTAAAGTAGCCACTCATCGCCAGCAGGAAGCGCCATATGCCTCGCAGTCTCCCCCCTCTTTATGCACTAAGGGCGTTTGAAGCTGCGGCGCGGCATACGTCGTTCACGCGAGCGGCCGAGGAGCTTTCGATCACTCAAAGTGCAGTAAGCCGTCACATCCGCACGCTGGAAGAGCACTTTGCCTGTCGTTTGTTTCAGCGCAACGGGCGCAACTTGCAACTGACTGAATCAGCGCGTGCGCTGTTGCCCGGCGTGCGTGATGGGTTTCTGGCGCTTGAGCGAGCCTGCAGCACCTTGCAGACCGACGAAGGCATTCTGCGCATGAAAGCGCCATCGACGCTGACCATGCGCTGGTTGCTGGCGCGGCTCAGTCGCTTCCGTCATCTGCAAGTAGGCAACGAGGTGCAGCTGACCAGCGCCTGGATGGATATCGATGCCGTGGACTTTACTCTGGAGCCTTTCGACTGCGCGATTTTACTCAGTCACGGGCATTTCCCCTCGGACTGGGAAGCCACTTTGCTGTTCCCGGAGCTGTTGATTCCGGTGGGGGCACCTACGTTGTTGAAGGACCCGCCATGGGACGTGAAGCGGCTGGCCAAGGCCGAGTTGCTGCATCCCACCCCTGACCGGCGTGACTGGCGCACCTGGCTGAACCGCATGGGGCTGGCCGATCAGGTGTCGCTCAAAGGCGGGCAGGTGTTCGATACGCTTGAGCTGGGAATGATTGCAGCAGCACGCGGTTACGGCGTATCGATGGGCGACTTACTTATGGTCGCCGAAGACGTGGCGCAGGCCCGTCTGAGCCTGCCGTGGCGCACCGCGGTATTCAGCGGAGAAAATTATTATCTGGTCTGGCCGCGCACAAGGCCCGGCGCAGAGAGGTTGCGTCGCCTCAGCGATTTTCTGCAGACGGAAGTCAACGCTATGGAGTTGCCGTTAGTTGAAGTACTGCATTAAAAATTAGTTTAGTATTGAACTGCCATCATTGGTTAATGTCGCGACCGTTACTCAAGTAACGACTCTGGTGGCCGAAGCACTGCTTAACGAATGCCTGTTCAGGCAGCTTAAAACACTCATTAATTTGTTCGCTGAATGGTAAGCCACGGATCAGGCAACTCCAATCATTCGGCATGGAGTCTCTATGTCCAAGCCCCGTACCCGAATTGCCTCGCAACTCGGTATTGCTCTGGCCGTGATCCTGGCTGTGGTTATCAGCGGCAGCACCCTGTTCGCGTTAAGGTCTCTGGACGCGTCCAACCTGGTCATTCGCGAAGAGCACATGTCGAGCGAAGCCAGATTGCTCGCCGACCAGTTGAGCACGTTCCACAGCACCCTGCGCGATAGCACTCAGCGCCTCAGTGGTCTGTTCGAAAAGCGCTTTGCCGGTGGCCTGAACCTGCAACCCGACAAACCGGTCACGGTAGCGGGCACTTCCACGCCAGGCCTGTTTCTGCGTGATACCGCACTGAACAACGATTTTGCCGAGGTTGATGAATTCCGCTCGATGACCGCGGGCGTGGCGACGATTTTCGTGCGCAGCGGCGACGACTTCGTCCGTATCAGCACCTCTCTGAGCAAACAGGATGGCACGCGCGCCATCGGTACCGTGCTGGATCGCAAGGGCGCAGCCTACGAGCGTTTGATCGCCGGTCAGAGCTATGTGGGCAAAGCGGTGTTGTTTGATCGCTATTACATGACTCAGTACAGCCCGGTTCGCGACAGCAGCGGCAAGATCATTGCGGCGCTGTTTGTGGGCTTCGATTACACCGACGCACAGAAAACCCAGTTCGATAACCTCAAGAGCTTTCGCATTGGCTCTACCGGCTCGCTGGCACTGCTGGACGAAAAAGGTGCCTGGCTGGTTCCGCCGGCGGGCGTCAAATCTCTGGACGGTGCAGCGAAGTCCGTTGCCGACCTCGCCAGCAAACCGGGCAAGGCGCAGTTCTGGGATGACGGCGATGACGACTACTACAGCGTTGGCCAGCCGTTCGCCGGCGGCCCCTGGACCGTCATCGCCAGCATGCCGCGTGACGAAATCAGTGAAGTGACCTGGAACGTCGGCACCCAGCTGGCCATCGGCAGTGTGCTGGCCATGCTGATCGCAGTGATCAGCGCGATCTGGCTACTGCGCAGCAAGCTGCGTCCACTGTCCGAACTGGTACGCCAGGCCGATGCATTGGGTGCGGGCGACCTGAGCGTACGCCTCAATGTGACCAGCAACGACGAGATCGGGCAACTGTCGGGCAGCTTCAACAAGATGAGCGAAGCGCTGTCATCAATGGTGTCGCATATCCGCACCGCGGCGCAGGAAGTCAGCACGCGCGCCCACGCATTGTCCGGCCTGTCCGGCGGCGCGTTCGAGGGCATGGAGCAACAGTCCGGCGAGATCACCAGCATGGCCGGTGCCGTCGAGGAGTTCAGCGCCACGTCGATGAACATCGCTGACAACATGAGCAATACCGAGCGTCTGGCACAGGAAAATGCGCAGCAGACGCGCATTGGTCGTACCTCGATGGACGAGGCGTCTTCATCGCTGCAACAGATCGCAACCTCGCTGAGCAGTACAGCAACGGTCATCGACACACTGGGCCAGCGTTCGCAGGAGATCGGCAGCATTGTCGGGGTGATTACCTCGATTGCCGACCAGACCAACCTGCTGGCACTCAACGCCGCCATCGAGGCCGCACGTGCCGGTGAACAAGGCCGCGGCTTTGCCGTGGTGGCCGATGAAGTGCGCAGCCTGGCTTCTCGTACCCGTGAAGCGACGGACGAAATCTCCGGCATGATCGCCAGCATTCAGCAGGAAACCGGCAACGCCATCAGCACCATGCAACAGGGCAACACCCTGATGCAGGAAGGCCTGTCGCTTAACGCCAAAGTGGCCTCGGCACTGGCCCAGATCGACGAACAAAGCCGCTCGGCCGGTCACCAGTTCGCCGCCATCACCACCGCCACCCAGGAACAAAGCAGCACCGCCACCATGCTCAGCAGCAACCTGCAAAGCATCGCCATGGCCAACAGCGAACAGCGCCAGGTGATGTCCAACCTGGCGGTCACCGCTCAGGAGCTGAATGGGTTGGCGACAGAACTGCGTAACGAGGTTGACCGGTTCCGTTGATGGCTGCTGGAAGCCTCACGACTATCGTGCCGATGCTCCGCGTCGGAGAGCGATAAGTGCTCTCAAGAACACCATCGTACCCATGCTCCGCGTGGGTATGCCGTTCTGGACGCTCCGCGTCCGGTCTTGCGTTTGCGGTGCGGCGCAGACTTGTGACGCAGAGCGTCACGAACGGCATTCCCACGCTGGAGCGTGCGGAACGATAATCCCAACTGTCGTGCCGAAGTTCTTCAGCCATCGTGCGACGCTCCGCGTCGCATGCCGTTCTGGACGCTCCGCGTCCGGTCTTGCGTTTGTGGTGCGGCGCAGACTTGTGACGCAGAGCGTCACCCAAGGCATTCCCATGCTGGAGCGTGCGGAACGATAATCCAACTGTCGTGCCGAAGCTCTTCAGCCATCGTGCGACGCTCCCGCGTCCGGTCTTGCATTTGCGGTGCGGATTTATGACACTTTTATTTCAATGAATCCCACCCTGTGCGATGCTGGCGCCAAGGCCAATAGCCGACTAAAAGCTTAGTAGAGCGTTACACCCTTTCCCCGCTCGCTACATGCACATCTTTCAATTCATCGCCTGAACGGGCAAACCTCAGGGGGCTTTCAGCATGCTGACCCTGCTCGATTTGCTATCTGCCGTCGCCCTGCTGATCTGGGGCACGCATATCGTGCGCACTGGCATCCTTCGTGTTTACGGTGCACAACTTCGTCGTTTACTCAGCCAGAACATGTCCAAGCGACCACTGGCGTTCATCGCCGGCATTCTGGTGACAGCCATGGTGCAGAGCAGCAACGCCACCGCCATGCTGGTGACGTCGTTTGTCGGCCAGGGGCTGATGACGCTGACGCCTGCGCTGGTGATCATGCTTGGCGCCGATGTCGGCACCGCATTGATGTCCCGCGTGCTGACGTTCGATCTGTCATGGCTGTCGCCGTTGCTGATCTTCCTTGGCGTAGTGTTTTTCCTGTCGCGCAAGCAGACCCGTGCCGGTCAACTGGGACGGGTCGGTATCGGCCTGGGCCTGATCGTGCTGGCGCTGCAATTGATCGTCGCAGCGGCTGCACCGATCACCCAGGCGGCCGGGGTCAAGGTGCTGTTTGCCTCGTTGACCGGCGACCTTCTGCTGGATGCGCTGGTCGGTGCCATGTTTGCGCTGATCTCCTATTCCAGCCTCGCGGCAGTTCTGCTGACAGCCACCTTGGCGGGCACGGAAGTCATTGGCTTGCCGGTGGCGATCGGCCTGGTGATCGGGGCCAACATCGGCAGCGGCCTGCTGGCCTTTCTCAGTACCAGCATGCAGAACGTCGCCGGTCGGCAGGTGGCGCTGGGCAGTCTGTTGTACAAGCTGTTCGGCCTGTTGCTGATCTTTCCGGTGCTCGACCCGCTGGTTGCCTGGATCGACACGCTGGGCTTTCGTCCGCAGGAGTTGGTGATTGGCTTTCACCTGATCTACAACACGTTGCGCTGCCTGATCATGCTGCCTACCGTTGGCCCGATGGCGCGGTTGTGCGCGGCCTTGGCTGCCGCAGCAGAACGAGGTCGGTGGCCTGGCCAAACCTCGCCATCTGGACCTGACCGCATTGTCGACGCCCAGCCTGGCCCTGGCCAACGCGGTGCGCGAAACCCTGCGCATGGGCGACTTGATCGAGAGCATGCTGGGCTCGATGCTGGCGGTGCTGCGCGGCACGCAGACGGCGGTCACTCAGGAAGTGCGCCGCCTCAACGATGACGTGGAAGCGCTCTACAGCGCGATCAAGCTATACCTGGCGCAGATGCCGCGTGAGGACCTCGGCGAGCACGATAACCGGCGCTGGGCCGAGATCATCGAGCTGACCATCAATCTGGAACTGGCCAGTGGCCTGATCGAACGCATGCTGCGCAAGATCCAGCAGCAGAAGACCTCGCACCGCCGCTCATTCTCGGAAGTCGGCCTGGAAGAACTCGCCGATCTGCAGATCCAGTTGCAGTCGAACCTGCGTCTGGGGCTCTCGGTGTTCCTCAGCGGTGACGAGGAAAGCGCGCGTCAATTACTGCGTGAAAACGCCGTTTTCGAGCCCAGGAACGCCGTCTGGCGCATGCTCACGTCAGCCGCCTGCGGCAGAAGGTTGTGCAGAGTATCGAGACCAGTTCGCTGCACCTGGAACTGATTGCCGACATGAAACGCCTGAACTCGCTGTTTTGCAGCAGCGCTTATGTGGTACTGGAAACGGCCGACACCGGGGCCTTGTCGAGCGAGAGCGAGCCCGAACGATCACTATGAACGTAAGGGCCGAGGTGAAGTCTGTTAAACATACCGGCCCGCCAGGAAAGCTGTTTTATGCGTTGCCTGCTGTTCGCTTGTCTGCTCCTCGGTTCACTCCCTTCGTTTGCCCTTGACCGCCTTCAGGTCGAGGGCTATCTGCTGCCCAATGGTTTGCAAGTCCTTCTCAAGCCCGGTTCCGAAAAGGGTCACGTCGCCATCCGGCTGGTGGTAGGCATCGGTTTCGATGACTTCCCCTGTCAGGACAAGGAGCTGCCGCACCTGCTGGAACACTTGCTGTTCAGCGGCGTGGATGACAGCGGTGAGGGGGGGCTGGAGGAGCGCATGCAGGCACTGGGCGGCGAGTGGAACGCCTTCACCAGCAACGCCGATACCACCTTCGTGATTGAAGCGCCTGCGCGCAACCAGCGCAAGGTGCTCGACCTGCTGCTGGAGATCATGACCAGAACCGAACTCAGCCAGGCACGACTGGACGGCGTCAAACGAGTCGTAGAACGAGAAGACGGCGGGCATTTTTCGCACTTGCAGCGCCTGCTTGACCAGCGTGATTCCGGGCGCAGCGCCAGCAGCCAGCTGGCGGTGGAGCTGGGCCTCAAATGCGCTGAACGTCCCGAGGTGGACGGCATCCAGCTGGAGCACATCGAAGACGTCTTCGCCAACTGGTACGCCCCCAACAACATGACGCTGATTGTGGTGGGTGATCTGGACAAGCTGCTGCCAGCCTATCTGGAGCGCACCTACGGCAAACTGGCACCCACCGACCCCATCGATCACCCGCCGCTGGCGCAAAGCACGGGTTCAGCCGAGCCGCGACGCGAGCTTGAGCGCGGCGGGCTGGGCGAGAGTGCCAAGCTGCACCTGATCTACCCCGAGCCACAACTTGACGACCAGCACGACGAAACCTGGGAGCTGGTCAAAGCCTATCTTGACTGGACGCTCTACACTGAGCTGCGTCTGAAACACAGCTTGTCGTACGGTCCTTCTGCCGAGCGGGAAGTGTTCGGCGATGTCGGGTTTTTGAGCCTGAATGCCGATGTCGAACGTGACGATGCCGATGAAGCCGAGCGGGACATCCGCAGTTTGGTCGAGCGCCTGCAAAAAGACGGCATGCAGCCCGCTACATTTGCGCGGTTGCAACAGCTCGCCATCGACCGGCAATCGTGGGCCACACAAGGCAATAGTGCGCTGGCCGACTATTATTGGAGCGCGCTCAATGATTACGAAAACGGGCGCTTCGAAGACCCGGCCAAACGCATCAAGGCGGTGAAACTGGAGACAGCCAGTCAGGCCATGCGCCAGCTGCTCGCCCAGCCGGGCTACATGCGAATTGAAAAGCCTCTGTTCAGTTATGACGGCCTGTATTGGCTGATTGGTGGGGTGCTGGGCCTGATAGCCTTGTTGGCCGTGTGGCGCTGGCGTGTACGCAATAAATAGAATGCTGACGCCGAACTGCATTGGTGGTGTTGGCTGCGCGCCGCGCTTGTTACGCTGCGCGGTTTTTTGTATGAACAGAACCGAGTGAACCCCCGAATGTTTGACGTGAACCGCTATGTGACGCCCGTGCTCAACTTGATGCAGCGCTATCCGGGGCTCATTGCGGCGTTTGGTTTCGTTTCAGGTATCGCCAGTTTTATCCTGGTTGACCGCCAGGCAGGGCTGGCCACCTGGATCGCCGTGGTGATGCTGATCAGCTGGCTGTGGCTGATGGTCGAAAACACCATGGTCGGGCTGCTCAACAAGGCGCTGGGCCGCGAGATTCCGCAGGGTTTGCTGCGCTACGGCACGCAGATGATCCATCAGGAAAGCCTGTTTTTCGTGTTGCCGTTCTTTTTCATCACCACCACCTGGAACAGTGGTCAGGCGGTATTCACTACGGTGCTTGGCGCCGCCGGGCTGATCTCGATCATCGACCCTCTCTACTACAAGTGGCTGGCGCCCAGACGCTGGCTGTTCATGACGTTGCACACTCTGACACTGTTCGCGGCACTGCTGACCGCGCTGCCGATCATCCTGCACCTGACCACCGCCGAGAGTTACAAACTGGCGCTGGGCGTGGCGATGCTGCTGTCGGCACCCAGCCTGATGTCGAACTTCCCGCTCAACACCTGGCGCAGCGCACTGGCCGTGATCAGCATCATCCTGGCCATCGGCGCGGCGGGCTGGTTGCTGCGCTCCTGGGTGCCGCCTGCGACGCTCTGGTTGACCGAAGTGGCGGTCAGCCCGGACTTCGATAACAAGAACCGCACACCAGGCGACAGTATTTCGCTGATCAGCGCCAAACAGCTGCGCAACGGCGGCCTGTATGCGTATACCGCTATCAATGCGCCGCGCGGTCTGGACGAGCGTATCTACCATGTGTGGTGGCATGAAGGCGAAGAGATGGACCGGATCGCGCTGGACATTCACGGCGGACGCAAGGAAGGCTATCGCGCCTGGACACGCAAACAGAACTTCCCGGAGGACGTGACAGGGCGCTGGCAGGTGAGGGTGCTGACCGAGGACGGCCAGATGATCGGCGTGCTGCGCTTTGTGGTCACTGACAACGATCAACCGGCCGTGAAACGACCTACAGGCCGGATAATCAAACTCAAGCCGGGCGGCGACTCGGCTGAGGAAGCCACACCTGAATCTGCACCCGCCGATCAGCCGAAGCAGGAAAAGCAGGAGGCAGCGCCTGCCGAGTCGGCACCTGCGGAATCTGCACCTCAGGCTCCGGCGCAGTGAGCTATCAGGAAGCGGTCGTGCCGAAGAACCAGTAGCAGACGAAGATCGCGGCCACCACACCGGCAAACTCGGCCAGCAGTGCGCAACCCACCGCATGGCGAGCGCGCTGAATGCCCACGGCGCCGAAGTACACCGCGAGCACGTAGAACGTGGTTTCGGTGCTGCCCTGAATCGTTGCGGCGGCCAATGCCGCGAAGCTGTCGACGCCTTGGGTCTGCATGGTTTCGATCAACAGGGCACGGGCGGCGCTACCGGAGAAGGGTTTGACCATCGCGGTCGGCAACGCATCGACGAAGCGTGTATCCAGCCCCAGCCACTGCACCACATGGCGAATGCCTTCCAGGCCAAAGTCCAGCGCGCCGGATGCGCGCAGTACGCCCACTGCGCAGAGCATGGCGACCAGATAAGGCAGCAGGCTCTTGGCGACGTCGAAGCCTTCCTTAGCACCTTCGACGAAGGCCTCGTAGACCAGTACCTTGCGTAGCGTGCCGATGATCAGAAACATCATGATCAGGCCGAACAGCGTGAGGTTGCCCAGAATGGACGACAGTCCCGCCAGCGCAGCTGCCGACAGTGTGCCGAGAAAGGCCATGAAAGTACCCAGCAGCAGGGCGCCGGGGATCAGGTAAGCGAGTACCACCGGGTCCCAAAGCCGCAGGCGCTGCATGAACGCCACCGACAACAGGCCAACGATGGTCGAGACGCTGGTGGCCAGCAGAATCGGCAGAAATACCAGGGTGGGGTCGGGAGCACCCTGCTGGGCGCGGTACATGAAGATCGTTACCGGCAGCAGTGTCAGCGAGGAAGCGTTGAGCACCAGAAAAAGGATCTGCGCATTACTGGCGGCGGTCTTGCTCGGGTTGAGTTCCTGTAGCGAGCGCATGGCTTTCAGGCCAATCGGCGTGGCGGCGTTGTCGAGACCCAGCGCATTGGCGGCGAAGTTGAGGGTAATCAGCCCCAGTGCCGGGTGGCCGGGCGGCACTTCCGGCATCAGGCGCAGAAACAGCGGGCCGAGAACCTTGGCCAGCCAGTCGACGATGCCCGCCTTCTCGGCGATGCGCAAAAAGCCCAGCCACAGCGTCAGTGTGCCGAACAGCAGCACCATGACCTCGACCGACAATTTGGCCATGGCGAATATACTTTCGACCATCGCCGCAAAAATGCCGGCGTTGCCGCCCACCAGCCACTGCACTAGCGCGGAAATCGTCGCCACGACAAAAAAACCAAGCCACAGGCCATTAAGCATCGGATAAGTCCCTCACAAGATGCGGCGATGATAGCGGCGGGGTGCGCTGGAGGGAAATCGGCGGAGGCCGTACGGCGCAATCAAGAGCGGACGCAGAGCGTTCAGAACGACATTCGACGCGGAGCGTCGCACGATAGTAGGCGTCATCGTTCCTCACGCTCCAGCGTGGGAATGCCGTGGGTGACGCTCTGCGTCACAAATCTGCGCTGCGCCGCACACTCAAGAGCGGACGCAAAGCGTCCAGAACGGCATGCGACGCGGAGCGTCGCACGATAGTAGGCGTCATCGTTCCTCACGCTCCAGCGTGGGAATGCCGTGGGTGACGCTCTGCGTCACAAATCTGCGCTGCGCCGCGCAATCAAGAGCGGACGCAGAGCGTTCAGAACGACATTCGACGCGGAGCGTCGCACGATAGTTGAATGGTCGTTCCTCACGCTCCAGCGTGGGAATGCCGTGGGTGACGCTCTGCGTCACAAGTCTGCGCTGCGCCGCACACTCAAGAGCGGACGCAGAGCGTTCAGAACGGCATGCGACGCGGAGCGTCGCACGATAGTTGAATGGTCGTTCCTCAGGCTAAAGGAATGCCTTGGTTGTATTCAGCGCCCGGCCAGCAGTTCCTGACCGCGGACCACGGCGGCGCGGACCTGTTCGGGTGCGGTGCCGCCGATGTGGTTACGGGCGTTGACCGAGCCTTCCAGGGTCAGCACGGCAAACACGTCCTGCTCAATCTGGTTACTGAACTGACGCAGTTCTTCCAGGCTCATTTCTGCCAGGTCCTTGCCGGTTTCCACGCCATATTTCACGGCATGACCAACGATCTCGTGGCAGTCACGGAACGGCAGACCACGGCGCACCAGATAGTCGGCCAGATCGGTCGCGGTCGAGAACCCGCGCAGCGCGGCTTCACGCATGATCGCGTGCCTGGGTTTGATTGCCGGGATCATGTCGGCAAACGCACGCAGCGAATCGCGCAGAGTGTCGGCAGCATCGAACAGCGGTTCCTTGTCTTCCTGATTGTCCTTGTTGTAGGCCAGAGGCTGGCCTTTCATCAGGGTCAGCAGGCCCATCAGGGCACCGAACACACGGCCGCTCTTGCCGCGTACCAGTTCAGGCACATCAGGGTTTTTCTTCTGCGGCATGATCGAGCTGCCAGTACAGAAGCGATCCGGCAGATCAATGAACTGGAACTGCGCACTGGTCCAGAGCACCAGCTCTTCGGAGAAGCGCGACAAGTGCATCATCGCGATGGACGCGGCCGAGCAGAATTCGATGGCGAAGTCGCGATCCGATACGCCGTCCAGCGAATTACCGCCCACGACATCGAAGCCCAGCAGTTTGCAGGTCAGTTCGCGGTCGATCGGGTAGGTGGTGCCTGCCAGCGCAGCGCTGCCCAGAGGCATGCGGTTGAGACGCTTGCGGCAGTCGACCAGACGCTCGTAGTCGCGGCTGAGCATTTCGAACCAGGCCAGCATATGATGACCGAATGTAACGGGCTGGGCAGTCTGCAAATGGGTGAAACCGGGCATGATGGTTTCAGCTTCGCGCTCGGCCTGGCCCAGCAGGCCTTGCTGCAGACGCGTGATTTCGCTCAGGATCAGGTCGATTTCGTCGCGCAGCCACAGACGGATATCGGTGGCGACCTGATCGTTGCGGCTGCGACCGGTGTGCAGCTTCTTGCCGGTGATACCAATGCGATCGGTCAGGCGTGCTTCAATGTTCATGTGCACGTCTTCCAGATCGACGCGCCACTCGAAATTGCCGGCCTCGATCTCGGCCTGGATGGTGTTCAGGCCGTCAACGATGGTGTCACGCTCGGCGTCGGTCAGAACGCCCACCTTGGCCAGCATCGTGGCGTGGGCGATGGAGCCCATGATGTCGTGGCGATACAGACGTTGATCGAAGGTGACGGAGGCAGTGAAACGCGCGACAAACGCGTCGACGGGTTCACTGAAGCGGCCGCCCCAGGACTGATTGGTCTTGTCGGTGCTCATGGATTCGCTCGTTGCTAACAGAAAGTGGCGTGCCCGTTACCTGGCACAAGGGCGATTGCGATGATAACAGGGTTGATGCATTTTTATCCCCGGACAGCTTGCCGCTGACGAGGCCAGGGCAGAGACTGGAGGCATGCGAATCGAACCTGTGAAACACGAAGCCCGGCCTGTGCCCGGCAAAGACTTTTTCCTCCCGGAACTGTGCCTGCCGCAGGCATTGCTGGTGCTTGTCGTTCTGGCGGAGCTGCTGGTGCTGGTTCTGGTGCTGGTAGAACCGATGCGTACCGGCTTCGACTGGGTACGTCTGGCGCTGATGTCGCTGTTCGTGCAATGGATCGTGCTGCTGTCTGCAGCGCTGCTGTGTGGTTTGCGGCCATGGCTGGCGCGCCTGACGCCTGGGCTGGCAGGCATGCTCAGTTGCCTGCTGGTGGTCGGCCTGACGTTGCTGTGCACAGCCGTCACCGATGTCTGTCAGCTCACCGGACGGATTTCAATCGGCGGGATGGTCGAGCGCTACCTGCGCTACTCGACAATTGCGTTGATCATGTCCGCACTGATGCTGCGCTATTTCTATTTGCAGAGTCAGTGGCGCAAGCAGCAACAAGGCGAGCTGCGCGCGAGGATCGAATCGCTGCAGGCGCGAATCCGTCCGCACTTTCTGTTCAATACCCTCAACAGCATTGCCAGCCTGGTTGCCAGCAACCCGGTCAAGGCAGAGCAGGCGGTACTCGACCTTTCAGACCTGTTTCGCGCCAGTCTGGCCAAGCCCGGCAGCCTGGTAACGTGGGGCGAAGAGCTGGCATTGGCAAAACGATATTTATCGATTGAGCAATATCGTCTTGGCGAGCGTCTACAGTTGGACTGGAGGGTGAGTGCAATTCCCGATGACTTGCCGATTCCCCAGCTAACCTTGCAGCCATTACTTGAAAACGCTTTGATTTATGGCATTGCTCCGCGAGTCGAGGGGGGCGTTGTAACGGTCGAAGCGAACTATGAAGGGGGAGAGTTCATATTGAGCGTCAGTAATCCCTATGAAGAAGTTGCCAATCGGCAGACTTCCAACGGTACTCAGCAGGCTCTGACGAATATAGGCGCACGTATTGCGGCACTTTTTGGCCCGCACGCCAGTCTGAGCGTGGAGCGCCGTGACGGTCGTCACTACACCTGTCTACGCTATCCTTGTGCGAGACTCACGCAGGAAGCCAGAGCTATATGAATGTCCTGATCGTTGATGACGAACCCCTGGCCCGCGAGCGATTGAGCCGCATGGTCAATGAGATTGAGGGTTATCGAGTACTGGAACCCAGCGCCTCCAATGGTGAAGAAGCCTTGGCGCTGATTGAAACTCACAAACCGGACGTGGTGCTGCTCGATATCCGCATGCCGGGTCTCGATGGCCTGCAGGTTGCAGCGCGACTGTGCGAGCGGGAAGCGCCGCCTGCGGTGGTGTTTTGCACTGCCCACGATGAATTCGCCCTGGAAGCTTTTCAGGTCAGTGCAGTCGGCTATCTGGTCAAGCCTGTGCGTTCCGAGCACCTCGTCGAAGCATTGAGGAAAGCCGAGCGGCCAAACCGCGTGCAACTGGCGGCGTTGACGCGTCCGGCTGCTGAAAGCGGATCGGGCCCACGCAGCCATATCAGCGCGCGGACTCGCAAGGGTATCGAACTGATTCCACTCGATCAGGTGATCTACTTCATCGCCGATCATAAATACGTGACCTTGCGTCATGAGGGTGGCGAAGTGCTGCTGGACGAGCCGCTCAAGGCGCTGGAAGACGAATTCGGCGACCGTTTCGTGCGTATTCACCGCAATGCACTGGTGGCCCGCGAGCGAATAGAACGGTTGCAGCGCACGCCGCTGGGGCATTTCCAGCTGTTTCTCAGAGGGCTTAATGGCGATGCGTTGATCGTCAGTCGCCGCCATGTAGCCGGTGTACGCAAGATGATGCAGCAGCTCTAGCGCCTCGCCGCTCTGGAGCCTCTGGGCCCAGACCGAGTCATGGAACGGGAGAGAATTCCGGCTCCATGTGCTTTTCGGCTGGCCTACGCGCAGCCTTTCCCATGCGCCCCTCAGCCACTGCCGATTGATTGATCGGCTCAGTGTCTGACGCAAGTTTCAATCAGCGCCGAAGCCGCCCTGACCGGGATTGAGCTGTTATTATCCGTCGCATTCACTCAGTACGGATTGTTCAATGTCCTCTCGCGAAATCCGCATCGCCACGCGCAAAAGTGCGCTGGCACTCTGGCAGGCAGAATACGTAAAGGCCCGTCTCGAACAGGCTCATCCCGGCCTGCTCGTGACGCTGGTGCCCATGGTCAGTCGTGGTGACAAGCTGCTCGACTCCCCACTGTCGAAAATCGGCGGCAAAGGTCTGTTCGTCAAGGAGCTGGAAACAGCGCTTC
Source organism: Pseudomonas sp. Pme6b (assembly GCF_058129925.1). Lineage (NCBI taxonomy): Bacteria > Pseudomonadati > Pseudomonadota > Gammaproteobacteria > Pseudomonadales > Pseudomonadaceae > Pseudomonas > Pseudomonas sp. Pme6b. The sequence goes on along the minus strand of NZ_CM176704.1, from coordinate 64,380 downwards.
TGGAAGACAACGCCGATATCGCCGTGCATTCGATGAAAGACGTGCCGATGGACTTTCCACAAGGCCTGGGCCTGTTCTGCATCTGCGAGCGCGAAGACCCACGCGATGCGTTCGTGTCCAACACCTTTGCCAGCCTGGACGAACTGCCAGCTGGCAGCATCGTCGGCACCTCCAGCCTGCGCCGTCAGGCGCAATTGCTGGCACGCCGCCCCGATCTGCAGATCCGCTTCCTGCGTGGCAACGTCAATACACGCCTGGCCAAGCTCGATGCCGGCGAGTACGACGCCATCATTCTTGCCGCTGCGGGCCTGATCCGCCTGGGCTTTGAAAATCGTATCACCTCGGCAATCAGCGTCGACGACAGCCTGCCTGCGGGCGGGCAGGGCGCGGTGGGTATCGAATGCCGCAGCGTCGATGCCGAAATTCATGCCTTGCTTGCACCTCTGCATCACGAAGACACCGCCGTGCGCGTGATTGCCGAACGCTCGCTGAACAAGCACCTCAACGGCGGCTGCCAGGTGCCTATCGCCTGTTACGCCGTGCTGGAGGGCGATGACGTCTGGTTGCGCGGGCTGGTGGGCGACCCGGCCGGGAGTGTATTGCTGCACGCCGAAGCCCGCGCGCCACAGACATCCGCCCAGGCGCTGGGTGTGCAGGTGGCCGAAGCACTGCTGGCGCAGGGTGCCGCCGACATTCTGAAAGCGGTGTATGGCGAGGCCAACAACGAATGAGCACCTGGCGCCTGTTGCTGACCCGCCCGGCCGAAGAATCGGCAGCGCTGGCAAAAGTGCTGGCCGAGGCCGGTATCTTCAGCAGCAGCCTGCCTTTGCTCGAGACCGAGCCATTGCCCTTGACGCCTGCACAGCGTTCGATCATTTTCGAGCTGCTCAATTATTGTGCAGTGATCGTGGTCAGCAAACCTGCGGCGCGGCTGGCTATCGAGCTGATCGACGAAGTGTGGCCACAGCCACCCATGCAACCCTGGTTCAGTGTGGGTTCAGCAACCGGGCAGATACTGCTTGATTACGGGCTCGATGCGAGCTGGCCGGAGCAGGGCGATGATAGCGAAGCCTTGCTCGAGTTGCCGCGCTTGAAACAAGCGATTGCCGTACCGGGAAGCCGTGTGCTGATCATGCGCGGCGACGAAGGACGCGAACTGTTGGCCGAGCAATTGCGCGCATTGGGGGTGGGAGTTGACTACCTGCCGTTGTATCGTCGCTACCTGCCGCAGCATGCCCCCGACGCCGTGCCGCAACGTGTTGCGGTGGAACGCTTGAACGGGCTGGTGGTCAGCAGTGGGCAGGGTTTTGAACATTTGCTTCAGCTGGCGGGTGATTCTTGGCCAGACCTGGCCGATTTGCCACTGTTCGTACCAAGCCCCCGGGTGGCCAGCATTGCGCAGGCAGCTGGAGCCCGGACCGTTATTGATTGTCGTGGTGCCAGCGCCACGGCATTGCTGGCAGCGTTGCGGGATCAACCTCAGCCTGCCGTCAAGGCGTAATGATCGACACTTGTCGTTTACGCTATTACGCCAAAATGCAAAGGATGGGATACGTGAGCGAAACAGCCTTGCCTAAAGACGAAGAATCGGTGTTGAAAACGCCTGCACCCAAGCCTGACCCAGTACGTGCCGAGCGCACCGGCAGCCGCAGCAGTGGCTTGGTATTCCTGGCCTTGCTGCTCGGTATCGCTGGTGTCGCGGTCGCAGGCTGGGGAGTCTGGCAACTGCGCATGCTGCAAGCCGGCCACCAACAGCAGCGCGGCCAGGTTGAAGACATCGCCGAGCAGACGCTGGTACTGGCTCAGAATGATCAGCAGCTGAGCGCACGCCTTGCGCAATTCCCGCCTGCCGATCAGTTGGCAGACAGCAGACGTCTGGTCGCGCAATTGCAAGGCGATCAGCAGCGTCTCAGCCAGCGACTCGAAACCGTGCTGGGCGCGAGCCGCAAGGACTGGCGCCTGGCCGAGGCCGAGCATTTGCTGCGTCTGGCCAGCCTGCGTCTTTCAGCGCTGCAGGACATCAACAGTGCTCAGGCGCTGGTTCAGGGTGCCGACGAAATTCTACGTGAGCAGGACGATCCCGGCTCCTTTGCCGCCCGCGAGCAACTGGCCAGGAGCCTTGCCGCCTTGCGCAGCGTTGAGCAGCCAGACCGCACCGGACTGTTCCTGCAACTGGCCGCCCTACGCGAACAGGCTGAGCAACTCAACAAGCTGGCACCTGAATACGAAGACAAGGGCGAGTCTCTTCTGGGCCTGACCGCCGACAAGACTGAACAAAGCCGGTGGACGCAGTGGTGGGACGAAATTTCCCACTATTTCCGTATCGATTTCAACGCCGACAAGGATATACGCCCGGTATTGGCAGGCCAGAGCCTTTCCCAAGTGCGCCTTGCCCTGAGCCTGGCGCTGGAGCAAGCGCAATGGGCGGCGCTCAACGGCGAACCGCAGGTCTACACCAAGGCCATTACCGAAGCGCAGAGCGTTCTGAAGGCCAACTTCGATCAGGACGACCCTCAAAGCAAAGTGCTCGGCCAAGGGCTTGAGGCGCTGGCCAAACAGCCCGTATCGGTCAAGACCCCTGATCTGGCGCAGAGCCTGAGCTCGGTGCAGGCCTACCTTGAACGCCGTCATGCCGCGGGCCAGCCAGCCGAGGCGCAACAGGGGACCAGCCGATGAAGCGCTTTTATGTGCTGTTGTTCATCGCTATCGCCGCTGCGGCGCTGATTGGTGTCGCCATCGCCGAGCATTCCGGCTACGTGCTGATCGCCTATCAGAACTTCCGCTATGAATCGAGTCTATGGGCAACGCTGGCATTGCTGGTCGCAGTTCTGCTGGTAATCGCCCTTCTCAGGCTGGTCATCACGCTGCTGACGACGTCAGGCCGCGTGGTCAACCCATGGTCGCGTCGTAACCGCCGTCGCCGTGTGCAACTGGCTATCGAGCATGGCCAGATGGACCTTGCCGAAGGACGCTGGGCCAGTGCACAACGTCATCTGCAACGGGCGGCCGAAGCCGATGCCCATCCATTGCTTTACTACATTGGCGCCGCCCGCGCGGCCAATGAGCAGGGGCGTTACGAAGACTGCGATGCCTTGCTGGAGCGTGCGCTGGAGCGTCAGCCGCAAGCCGAGCTGGCAATTGCCCTGAATCACGCTCAACTGCAACAGGATCGTGGCGACACCGAAGGTGCGCTCACCACGCTGCTGGCAATGAAAGAGCGTCATCCACATAACCCTCAAGTGCTTCGCCAGTTGCAGCGGCTCTATCAGCAACGTGGCGACTGGTCCGATGTTGTCCGTCTGATGCCGGAACTGCGCAAGGACAAGGTCCTGCCAGCCAAGGAGCTTGCCGAGCTGGAGCGCCGCGCCTGGGGCGAGAACCTGACCCTGGCGGCCTACCGCGATGGTATCGAAGGCTCACCCACCGGGTTGCCTTCGCTGGAAAGCGCCTGGCAAGGACTCGGCTCCGCACAGCGTCAGGAGCCGCAACTGGTGCTGGCGTATGCCGATCAATTGCGTCGTCTGGGCGCCGAAGCTCAGGCTGAAGAGGTGCTGCGTAGCGCCCTCAAGCGCGAATACAACAGCCATCTGGCGCGTCTGTATGGCTTGGTGCGCGGCGGCGATCCGCTGAAGCAACTGCAAACGGCAGAAGGCTGGCTCAAGCATCATCCTGCCGATCCAAGCCTGTTGCTGAGCCTGGGGCGTATCTGCCTGCAAGGCCGATTGTGGGGCAAGGCGCGGGATTATCTGGAGAGCAGCCTGCGTCTGGAACGCAATCCCGAGACCTGCGCAGAGCTGGCTCGTCTGCTGGCCCAGCTGGGTGAGACGGATCGCAGCAATACGCTGTTTCAGGAAGGCCTGGGCCTGCTTGACGAACGCTTCCTGTCGCGCCCTGTGCCTGTGTTGACCAAAGCATAAAGCTGCCGGAGAGCCCCGCGCGAGGGCTCTCCATGCTGTCTCGAAGACCATCAGAAAATAGTGCGTGAGAATCTTCCTACGCCGATGTGTAAAAGAACCACGTAGTAGTGTGTTTGTTTTCGCAGGTAAACAGCGACGTATCCGCACGCCGCCACCTTGAATGCGCCGCACCCTTTCCTCTACCGTAATCGCCTCGTCCTTTGTTACGGATTTGCCATGTATCTGGCTCGCACACGCTTCCTGTTTTTCCTGGCATCGCTGGCCTGTGCATCAATCATTGGCACCGCCTTTTATCTGCAGCAAACCTTCGGCCTCGACCCTTGCGTCCTTTGCCTGATACAACGCGCGGCAATCATCGCCTGCGGTGTGTTGGCATTGTGCGCTGCCTGCCACGCTCCCGGCCCGACAGGCATGCGGCGCTACAGCCTGGGCTTTCTGCTGATCGCGCTGACAGGGCTTGTTACGGCAGGCGCTCAGGTATGGCTGCAAACCGCCTCGGCAGATCAATTGATACCTTTCATTACCAGACTGGAGCATCTGTTAAGCCTGCTCTCACTGGACATGTGCATTGACCGGCTGCGAAGCGATGCAATGTTTTGCGCAGAAATCACCTGGACCCTGTTCGGTATAAGCCTGCCAGAGTGGAGTCTGCTGGCATTTACCGGCCTTGCGCTGTTACCCCTGTATCCTCTTTTCAGCGAATTCAGCCACTGGCTGGCGACCAAAGATCGGGCCAGGTATTAAACGCTTGTATGAACTTTATCTCCTGCGTACCTTGAAGGCCTTGTCGAGCGGGCATAATCTGGCCCGCACGCGTCACTGGAAATATGCTGTCCTGGCGCATCTATCAGGCCGGGTACAGGCTAACCGCCAGGACCGGCCCAGGACTGCATGCCCCTGAAGGGAAGAGAGAAGACCATGCTGGAAAGTTGTCAGAATGCTCAGGAACGCTGGGGCGGAGTCAATAAGCTGATTGATCGCTGGCTTCAAAGCCGCCTCGAACTGGTCGAAGCCTACGATGCGCTGGGCGACACGCCCCAGGCTCTGGCAGCCGACCGTGAAGGCTTGCAGAACTTCTGTGGAGTTCTTGTCGATTACGTCTCGGCCGGCCACTTTGAGGTCTATGAACAGCTGGGTGATGAAGCCCGTGCGTTCAACGACGAGCGTGGGCTCGAGCTGGCTGACACGATCTACCCGCGCCTGGACGTCATTACCAAGTTTGCGTTGACGTTCAATGATCGTTGCGACAAGGGCGACTGCTCGGACGCTACGGTGGTGGCCAAGGAATTCAACCAGCTGGGGCAACTGCTGCACGAGCGCTTCGAGCTGGAAGACTGCCTGATTGAAGTGCTGCACAACTCCCACAAGGAAGAGATCGCCGCGCAGGTGTGACCGCTCGCGTGCATAGGCTACAAACCGCAAGGGTGCTTTTGCACCCTTTCGCGTTTCTGGATTCCGGATTTACATCCGCTTACTGTGAAACGGCAATCAGCTCGATTTCAAATACCAGCGGAGTGAACGGATCGATCAGGTCGCCAGCACCCTCAGCGCCGTAGGCTTGATCCGAAGGAATCACCAGTCGCCATTTCGCGCCGGTCGGCATCGTCTGCAATGCGCTGGTCCAGCCGCTGATCACGCTGTCGAGCCGGAACCATTGCGGCTGGGTGCTCTGATCGAAGATCGTGCCGTCCGGCAAACGACCCACATAGCGCACTTCAACCCTGCCATTGGCATCAGGTTTGGGGCCCGTGCCAGGTGTCAGCTCGGTCATGAGAATCCCGTCCGCCAATACCTTCACACCCGGCTTGGCCTTCTCGCTGTCCATGAACGTGCGCTCTGCCTTCAGGGCTGCTTCGGTAGGCGCGTCTGTGCCTGCGGTCTCGGCCTGCGCGATTGCGGCGTCATGCTCACGCAGGACCTGGTCGATACGCTCCTGCTTGAGCGCCAGCGGCTTGCCCTGATAAGCCTGTTTCAGACCGTCGACAAGTGCCTTGAGATCAAGGTCAGGCACTTCCTGATGCAAGCGTTCACCCAGGCTTGCACCCAGGCTGTAGGCAAGATCATGACCATCATCGGCCGCCGCAGGTGGTGCTTCGGCAGCTTGAGCCAGGGGTAGCAAGAGGAACAACGACGTTAACAGGTAGCGCGACATTAATGCTCTCCGGCCTGGGAAGGCAGCGATTATGCCAGCGCCAGCGCGTGTAGTGACGAGTCTTGCCAAGTGAATTTCACAATGCCTGTGCATCGTGTCAGGCAATCATTTTTTGCAGTATGCAACAGCGCCCCCTGGATGCTGTCAAGATGCGCTAGCGGCGATGCGCGCAGAAGCCTAGTATGAGCCGCAATTTCGTCACCCAGGAGGTAAGTCATGTCGGCCAAAAAGAAGCCAGTAAATACTCCGTTGCATTTGCTTCAACAATTATCGGGCAGCTTGCTTGAACATCTGGAAGACGCCTGTTCCCAAGCCTTGGCTGATGCCGAGAAACTGCTCGCCAAGCTTGAGAAACAACGCGGCAAGGCGCAGGAAAAACTGCACAACTCCCGCATCAAACTGCAGGACGCTGCCACCGCCGGAAAATCCAAGGCACAGGCCAAGGCCAAAGACGCCGTTTCCGAGCTGGAAGAGTTGCTCGATGCTCTCAAGGATCGCCAGACCGAAACCCGCACCTACATTCTGCACCTCAAGCGCGATGCCCAAGAGAGCCTGAAGCTGGCCCAGGGTATCGGTCGCGTGAAAGAGGCGGTCGGCAAGATCCTCACCACTCGCAATGCCAAGCCTGCTGCCCCTAAAGCCGCCGCCAAAGCAGCGACTGCCGCTACAGCAAAAGCACCCGCAAAAACCGCAGTAAAAGCGGCCGCTGCCAAGCCAGTCGCCAAAACTGCAGCCAAACCTTCGTCGGTCGCCAAGCCTGCAGCCAAACCTGCGGCAACCAAGGCCCCGGTCAAAGCTGCCGCCAAACCTGCCACCCGGGCAGCGGCAGCAGCCAAGCCCGCCGCGGCAAAAACAGCCGCCGCCAAGCCAGTTACGGCTAAACCTGCCGCCACCCGGCCGGCTGCCAAAGCGGCTGCGGCCAAGGCACCTGTCGCCAAAACGACGGCAAGCAGCGCTGCCAAACCAGCAGCAGCAAAAACTCCGGTAGCCAAACCAGCGGCCAAAGCCCCGGTAAAAGCGCCCGCGAAGGCCGCGACCAAAGCACCAGTCAAGGCACCTGTGAAAGCAGCAGCCAAGCCTGTCGCAAAACCTGCGGCCAAGCCAGCAGCGAAGCCGACCGCCGCCAAACCGGCTACGCAAGCGCCTGCTGCCGCTGCAAAGCCGACGACGCCTGCACCTGCTGCGCCAGCCGCCGCACCGGCAACACCTGCCAACGGCGCAACGCCAACCAGCGCTTCCTAAGTCTGGTCGACGGCAAGATCAACCGCGATGCGCAGCACCTGCAGCGCATCGCGGTTTTTTTCTGCCTCTCCGTCAGCGAGCTCTATCAGCCATTCCTCTGCATTTCTCGCCTCACCCGCTGGCCAGTCTCCCGTCAGTGCCTCAAGCTTCAGCATCAGACTCTGTTCGGCCTCCAGCTCCAGCGTCTTGACCTTCATTCGCAACGTCATCAGCACCGCGTCCTCAAGCGCTGCATTGCGCCATTGGTTACGCAAATCCCGCAGCGGACGCACCACTTCATCGTGCCAGGGGGTCGCCAATTGCCTTATTTGCGTTAATCGCTGCGCATTGCACGCCACTTCGCGCGTGCCGAGCCAGACCCCGCAAAGCACCATGCACACGTTGGCCCCGTTGGCTTGCAGCGTCAGACAAGCCTGCTCTACACCCGGACGGGCGTAGAAATCGAGGGTGAAACTCCAGAGCGCTGAAGGCATAGTGATCCACCTGTTCAGGACGAAGCTGGTAGACTCCGCCGCCATTATGATTCGACTTCAAAGCCTTACCTTACAGCGTGGTCCGCAACGTCTGCTAGAAGACGCCGAGCTGACCCTGCACGCCGGCCATAAAGCCGGCCTGATCGGTGCCAATGGCGCCGGTAAATCCAGCCTGTTCGCCTTGCTGCGTGGCGAGCTGACGCCCGACGCCGGTGACTGCCTGCTGCCCGCCGACTGGCGTATCGCGCATATGCGTCAGGAGGTCGACACCCTTGAGCGCCTGGGCGTGGACTACGTGCTCGACGGCGACGAGCGCCTGCGCGAGGTTCAGCATCTGCTGGCCGAAGCGGAAGCCGCGCAGGACGGCGCTGCTCAGGCGCGTCTGCATTCGGAGCTCGACAGCGCCGACGGTTATACCGCAGACGCGCGGGCGCGCAAGCTGCTGGCCGGGCTGGGTTTCACCAACGAACAGATGGAACGTCAGGTCGGCAGTTTCTCCGGCGGCTGGCGTATGCGCCTGAACCTCGCGCAGGCGCTGATGTGCCCGTCGGACCTGTTGCTGCTCGACGAACCGACCAACCACTTGGACCTCGACGCCATTCTATGGCTTGAAGACTGGCTCAAAAGCTACCCCGGCACCTTGCTGCTGATTTCTCACGACCGGGATTTTCTGGACGCTGTGGTCGATCACATCGCTCACGTCGAGCAACGCAAGATCACCCTCTATCGTGGCGGCTACAGCGCGTTCGAGCGCGCTCGTGCCGAACGTCTGGCCCAGCAGCAACAGGCCTACGAGAAGCAGCAGGCGCAACGCGCGCACATGGAAAAGTACATCGCGCGCTTCAAGGCCCAGGCTACCAAGGCCCGTCAGGCACAAAGCCGGATCAAGGCGCTGGAGCGCATGGAAGAGCTGTCGGCCGCGCACGTCGACTCACCGTTCAACTTCGTTTTCCGCGAGTCCGACAAGATCTCCAGCCCGTTGCTGGATCTGTCAGACGCGCGTCTGGGTTACGGCGACAAGACCATCCTCGAGAAGGTCAAGCTGCAACTCACGCCGGGCGCGCGCATCGGCCTGCTGGGCCCCAACGGCGCGGGCAAGTCGACGTTGATCAAAAATCTGGCTGGCGAGCTTGAGCCGCAGAGCGGTCGACTGGTTCGAGGTGAAAACCTCACCGTCGGCTACTTCGCCCAGCATCAGCTTGACTCACTGGATGCGAAGGCCACGCCATTGCTGCACTTGCAGCGTCTGGCACCTACTGAACGTGAACAGACACTGCGCGACTTCCTCGGCGGCTTCGATTTCCGTGGCGCGCGCCTGGATGAGCCCGTGCTGAATTTCTCCGGTGGCGAGAAAGCCCGCTTGGCGCTGGCACTGATCGCCTGGGAAAAGCCCAACCTGTTGCTGCTCGATGAACCGACCAACCACCTCGATCTGGAGATGCGTCTGGCGCTGACCATGGCCTTGCAGGAGTTCGGTGGCGCGGTACTGGTGGTGTCTCACGATCGGCACTTGCTCAAGAGCACCACCGATGACTTCCTGCTGGTGGCTGACGGCCGCGTACAGGAGTTCGACGGCGATCTGGATGACTACACGCGCTGGCTGGCCGATTACCGCCTGCGCAACGCGCCGGTCAGCACCACGCCAGTCAACGCCGACAAGACTGACAAGAAAGCCCAACGTCAGCAGGCAGCGGCCTTGCGTCAGCAACTGGCGCCACACAAGCGTGAAGCCGACAAGCTGGAGCGTGACCTTGGGCTGGTGAATGAAAAACTCGCCAAGGTCGAGGAAGCGCTGGCGGACAGCACCAACTACGAGGCGGCCAACAAGGACAAACTGCGCGACCTGCTGGCCGAGCAGGCCAAGCTGAAAGTGCGTGAGTCCGAGCTGGAAGACGCCTGGATGCAAGCGCTGGAACTGCTGGAGTCCATGCAGGCCGAACTGGAAGCATTGTCGTGAGCGAGGCAGGGAAGTGATGGACATGTTGGGCCTGCCGGTATCCGCGTACTGGCTTGAACCGCTGCTGGTGGGTGCGCAGATTCTGCTGATCCTGTTGGCCGGTTACGTATTGCAACGCATCGTGGGCGGTTTTCTGACCGGTCTGGGCGAGCGTTATCCGTTGCCGCCAGAGCTGCTGGTGCCGGTGCGTGGCGGCTTGCGCTGGTTGATCATGGGCAGCGCGTTTGTTCTCGTCCTCGGCCGCCTCGGAGTTTCGGCCACGGTGCTGTGGACGGCACTGTCCGGCTTTGTAGCCGTCGCGGCGGTGGCGTTCTTCGCCATGTGGAGCGTGCTGTCGAACCTGCTCTGCGCCATTTTGATCTTCACCATCGGCCCGTTCCGCATCGGTGACATGGTCGAGCTGGTCGATACGCTGGACAAGCCCGGGGTAAAAGGTCGCGTGGTCGCTATCAATCTGATGTTCACCACCCTGATCGAGACCCCGGAAGCCGGTGGCGCGTTGGTTCAGGTGCCCAACAGCCAGTTCTTCCAGAAGTCGGTCCGGCGCTGGCGCGGCAGTGATCTGTTTCCACAGATGGTGGTTGCGAAGCAGCCTGACGAGCAGGATTAAAAATAGTTAGCCTTCCAAAGCGTTAACCACTAATTTATCGGGCATTCGACTTTGCTTGAGGTGTGTGATGGCGCTTGAAACGTGGCTGGGCTTCTTTGCAGCCTGCTGGATTATCAGCCTTTCCCCTGGCGCAGGCGCTATCGCCTCCATGTCCTGCGGCCTGCAATACGGTTTCCTGCGCGGCTACTGGAATGCCCTGGGGCTGCAAATTGCGTTGGTGGCGCAGATCGCGATTGTTGCTGCCGGGCTCGGCGCGGTATTGGCAGCTTCCGAGATGGCCTTCACGTTGATCAAGTGGTTCGGCGTGGCGTACCTGGTCTATCTGGGCATCAAGCAATGGCGCGCATTGCCTGCTGACCTTGGCGACGAGTCTGCCGTGCGCCCTGTCGGCAAACCGATGACGCTGGTGATCCGCGGTTTTCTGGTCAATATCAGCAACCCCAAGGCTCTGATCTTCATGCTGGCGATTTTGCCGCAATTCATCGAACCGGCTGCTCCACTGCTCATCCAGTACGCCATTATCGCGGCGACCATGGTCGTGGTCGATCTGATCGTGATGGCCGGCTACACCGGGCTGGCGTCGAAGGTGCTGCGCATGTTGAAGACACCTCGCCAGCAGCGTCGCCTGAATCGTACGTTTGCCAGTCTGTTCGTAGGGGCCGCGGGGTTTCTGGCCACGCTGCATCGCGGTACGGCGTAAATCTGCCAACCTCTTCAAGCCTTTGAACGGGCAAACGTCCTGTTCAAAGGTTATCTGAAAGCCGAATGTAAGATTCAGTAACAAAAATAGACCTCGACTCTTGAGTAGTGCTCTTGCGGCGTTAACAATGCACCGCATCGCACTCCTGTAGAGATTCTGCAATGCCCCTCCGTTCTCGTTTCCTTGCCTGGCTGCTGATACCGCTACTGGCGCTGTGCAGCGGCGTCACGCTGGCTGATCCTGTCGAGGGCGCAGCCCAGGCGTTGCATCTGCTGGATTATCTGGGTGCCGACTATCCGGCCACTGTGGCGGATGGCAAGGTCGTGAATAGCGCCGAGTATCAGCAGCAGGTCGACAACCTGGCGGCGCTGCAAAGCCTCGTCGTGGCCCTGCCGCAACGCGCAGAGCGTGCTGACCTGGAACGGGCCGTGACGCAGCTGAAAAGCGCCGTAGCGGGTCGACAGGACGGTGTACAGGTTGCGCATCAGGCGCGGCAGTTAAGTGCGAAGCTCGCACTTGCCTACGAAGTCAGCCAGGCCCCGGCCATTACTCCGGACCCGGCCCGTGGTGCGCCCCTTTACGCTCAGCATTGCTCGGTCTGTCATGGCGATAGCGGCGCAGGTGATGGCCCGGCAGGCATCGGCCTGGAACCGCCTCCCTCGAACCTGCGTGACACGGCACGGCTGGATCGCCTGAGTCTTTATGATCTCTACAACGCGACCGGGCTGGGCATCGCCGGTACCGATATGCCCGCATTTGCCGACCAGCTGGACGACCGCCAGCGCTGGGACATCGCGACCTATATCGCCAGTTTCAGTGCACAACCGGTTGCCAACCCAGCCAAGACCTTCAACATCGCTGACCTGGCTCGTCAGACACCTGCCGAAGTTCAGGCAGCCGAGGGTGCGGATGCCAGCGCAACCTTCCGTGTCCAGCGCGCGCAGCCGCCACAGGTGCAGCGCGGCCCGGCGCAACTGCTGGATTACACCAGTGTAACGCTGGACAAAAGCCTGGCTGCCTACAAGGCCGGTGATCGCGAGCAGGCCTATGACTTGTCGGTGGCAGCGTATCTGGAAGGTTTCGAACTGGTCGAAAGCTCGCTGGATAACGTAGACGCCAATGTGCGCAAGGACACTGAAAAAAGCCTGATGGCTTACCGACAGTCCTTGCAGGACAGCCTGCCGCTGGCGCAGGTTGCCCAAAAGCTGGAAGCGGCCAAAGGCAAGCTCAAGGAATCGGCGGGGCTGTTGGGCAGCGATGGTCTGAGCCTGTCGCTGAGCTACGTTTCGGGCCTGTTGATTCTGCTGCGTGAAGGACTGGAAGCGATTCTGGTACTGGCGGCGATTCTGGCGTTTCTGCGCAATACCGGCCAGCAGTCTGCGGTGCGCAGCGTCAACATCGGCTGGGGTCTGGCTTTGCTGGCCGGGCTGGGCACCTGGGCGCTGGCGGCGTATGTCATCGACGTCAGCGGCGCACAGCGTGAATTGCTGGAAGGTGCCACCGCGCTGTTTGCCAGCGTAATGGTGCTCTGGCTTGGTGTGTGGATGCACGACCGTCGTCATGCCGCCGCATGGCAGGACTATGTCAAAAGCAGTCTGGTCGGCGGCGGTGGTCGTTTCGGCTTCGCGGTGCTGGCGTTCTTCTCGGTGTATCGCGAGCTGTTCGAAGTCATCCTGTTCTATGAAACCCTGTGGTTGCAGGCAGGACCCGCCGGGCACGATGCCGTGCTGGCGGGTGGTGCCACGGCGCTGGTGCTGCTCGTGGGCCTGGCATGGGTCATCCTGCGCGGTTCGGCGAAGCTGCCGCTGTCGCTGTTCTTCGGTATCAACGCTGCGCTGCTGTGCGCGCTGTCAGTGGTGTTTGCCGGTCACGGCGTCAAGGCGCTACAGGAAGCGGGCATATTCGGTACCAGGCCCGTGCCGTTCTTCGAGTTCGACTGGCTGGGTATCCACGCCGACCTGTACTCGCTGAGCGCACAGGCCATTGCCCTGATCGCCATTGCGGTGCTGTACGGCAGAAGCCGTCTGGCAGAGAAACGCAGGCTTCAGGCAGCAGGCTGAGACATCGGCTTCTTCATGGGCAAGCGGTGCGCGCCGCTTGCCTGCATGAACGAGTCGATACCGTTCCAGCCTGTTACTCGCGTGTTTTAACTTCCTGTACAAACAACCACCTGCCATTTCTGTCAGTAGACGCATTTTTAGTCGCGCCCTACTGTAGGGAAACACCAACTCGGCTGCCGGGTAATGGCGCATTTACCTGAGAACGAGGTGGGTGATGGCAAAGTATGAGATACGGTTGTGGGCTGAAGATATCGAGCAACATAACCATCCTGTAATAGCCATCCAGTTTTATGAGGACGACGACCTGCAAGAACAAGCCTGGGTCAGGCTGCACCCGCACGGAAATCACAAGATTTTCGGCGAGCTGGGCAGGGATGAGGAAGTGCTGACGGTTCTGGCGCTAGCCTTCAGGAAGAAGGTGGCTGAATTGGCCGATTGGTAATTTCTGTCGCTGATAACCTGAGGCGGCGAGCTATAAAAAAGGTTCGTTCAGACGAACGAACCTTTCATTTTGACCCGACCGATCACGTCACTCAGGATCCACCGGCTTCTTCAACTTCGGATTCGGAAAAAACTGCACACCCTGCACCTTCGGGTCTGCCGGTTTGACCACCACCTTGTTGACCCGTGTACCCAGCTCCTTCGGTATCGAAATACCTTGTTCGTTGAGCGTATCGCTGTAGCCGCAACCCACGCATTCGCGGTGCGGCACGTCGTTTTCGCTCCACATCATGAGCTTGTCAGGCTCGCTGCACGCCGGGCAAACAGCCCCGGCGATGAAGCGTTTCTTGGTAATGATTACCGGTGTATCGGTCATGCTGCCGCGTCCTCACTCAAGCCACTGTGACGCAAGAGTGCGTCAATCGACGGCTCGCGTCCGCGGAAGTCGACGAACAGCACCATCGGTGCCTGTGAACCGCCACGGGCCAGAATGGCTTCGCGGAAGGCGCGGCCGGTTTCGGCGTTGAGCACACCGTCTTCCTCGAATTTCGAGAACGCATCGGCAGACAGCACTTCGGCCCACTTGTAGCTGTAATAACCGGCGGCATAACCACCTGCGAAGATGTGCGCGAAGCTGTTCGGGAAACGGTTGTAAGCAGGCGGACGCATCACCGACACCTCGTCACGAATGCCTTCCAGCACCTCCAGCACGCTGCGGCCGTCGCCGTGGGTGGCGTGCAATTCAAAGTCGAACAGCGAGAACTCCAGCTGACGCACCATCATCAGGCCGGACTGGAAGTTCTTGGCGGCGAGCATTTTCTCCAGCAGGTCCTGCGGCAATGGCTCGCCGGTTTCGTAATGACCGGAGATCAGCGCCAGGCCTTCGGGCTCCCAGCACCAGTTTTCCATGAACTGGCTCGGCAACTCGACTGCGTCCCAGGCCACGCCGTTGATACCGGATACGCCGGCATGATCGATACGGGTCAGCAGATGATGCAGGCCATGACCGAATTCGTGGAACAGCGTGGTGACTTCATCGTGGGTCAGCAGCGCAGGCTTGCCCGCGACCGCAGGCGTGAAGTTGCACACCAGATTGGCCACCGGGCTTTGCAGTGTGCCTTCAGCCGTGCGACGGCGATCACGAGCGCCGTCCATCCAGGCACCGCCACGCTTGTTGGCGCGCGCATACAGATCGAAGAAGAAACGCCCGACGTGCTGGCCGTTTTCCTTGATCTCGAACAGACGAACATCCGGGTGCCAGGTGTCGAAGCCTTTTTGCTCGGCAATCTCGATGCCGTACAGACGCTGGACGATAGCGAACAGACCGCCGAGCACTTTATCGATGGGGAAGTAGGCACGCAGGATTTCCTGGGAAACGCTATAGCGCTGTTCGCGCAGCTTCTCGCCGTAGAAACCGCTGTCCCAGCTTTGCAGATCCGGGCAACCCTGTTCGGCGGCGTAGGCCTTGAGCTGCTCCAGGTCCTGGGCCGCGAACGGCTTGCTGCGCTTGGCCAGGTCACGCAGGAAGCTCAGCACCTGATCGCTGGACTCGGCCATCTTGGTTGCCAGGCTCAGCTCGGCAAAGTTCGCGTAGCCAAGCAGTTGCGCCAGTTCCTGACGCAGGTCGAGGATCTGCTCCATGACAGGGGTATTGTCGTTCTTGCCCGCATTCGGGCCTTGATCCGACGCGCGAGTGCAGTAAGCCGCATAGACTTCTTCACGCAGTGCGCGGTCTTCGGCGTAGGTCATCACCGCGTAGTAGCTCGGGAATTCCAGCGTGATCAGGTAGCCTTCCAGATCCTTGGCCTTGGCGGCGGCAGCCATCTGCTGTTTGGCAGAATCGGTCAGGCCGGCGAGGGCGGACTCATCGGCGACCAGCTTGGTCCAGGCCTGAGTGGCATCGAGCAACTGGTTGGAAAACTGGCTGCCCAGCTCCGACAGTTTGCTCTGCACTTCAGCGTAACGCTTCTGCTGTTCAGGCGGCAGATCGATGCCGGACAGGCGGAAATCGCGCAGCGATTGCTCCAGAATGGTCTTCTGACCGACGTCGAAGGTGGCGGCTTCAGGACCGTTGGCCAGCGCTTCATAGGCCTGAAACAGTGCGCGATTCTGGCCCATCTCGGTGGAGTAGGCGCTCAACGCCGGCAGGCACGACTCATACGCTTCGCGCAGCTCGGCGCTGTTGCACACGGCGTTCAGGTGGCTGACCGGGCTCCAGGCAGCGCCCAGGCGGTCATTCAATTCGTCCATCGTCAGGACCAGCCCGGCCCAGGTCGGTGTCGACCCCTGTTTGGCGAGGATGTCGGCAATCGCGGCACGGTTGTCCGCCAGGATTTTTTCAATAGCAGGTTTGACATGTTCGGCACGAATCGCCGAAAAGGGTGGCAGGTCGTACGATTGCAGAAGAGGGTTGTTCGCGCTCACGGTTTTGCACCTTGGCTGGAAGAAACACCCAGCCATCTTAATTACAATCGACGCCGACCGCAGCAACCAAACCCGCTCTGCACGCCTATCACTGCCAAAGAAGGAGCCTACGTGGCCATTCGCAAGTTTCAGGACCACACCCCAGCCCTCGGCGAACGGGCCTTTGTCGACCATTCAGCGGTGGTTATCGGCGATGTTGAAATCGGAGCCGACAGCTCCGTCTGGCCGCTGACGGTGATACGCGGCGACATGCACCGCATCCGCATCGGTGCCCGCACCAGTGTGCAGGACGGCAGCGTGCTGCACATCACCCACGCAGGCCCCTTCAACCCGGACGGTTTCCCGCTGCTGATCGGCGACGAAGTGACCATCGGCCACAAGGCCATGCTGCATGGCTGCACAATCGGCAACCGCATCCTGGTCGGCATGGGCACCACCATCATGGACGGCGCGGTTGTCGAAGACGAGGTCATCATCGGCGCAGGCAGCCTGGTGCCACCGGGCAAAGTGCTGGAAAGCGGGTTTCTGTACGTTGGTCGTCCGGTCAAACAGGTACGTGCATTAACCGACAAGGAAATCGCCTTTTTTCCGTACAGCGCCACTAACTACGTGAAGCTCAAGGATCAGCATCTGGCTGAGGGGTTTGATAAGGCCTGACTATCGTTCCTGCGCTCCAGCGTAGGAATGCATCCCGTGACGCTCTGCGTCACAAATCTGCACAGCGCCGCTCACTCGAGGCCGGACGCAGAGCGTCCAGAAAGGCATTACCACGCGGAGCGTAGTAACGATGATCGTACTCAGGGCATCAACCGCTGCAACGCCGCCTTGCGCGCCTCGACCGGCAGCCCTCCCAGCTTTTCCACGGCATTGAAAAACGCCACCCAATCGCCATTCACCTGCCTGAACAACGCTGCAAACGCTGGCACCCACTGATCATAAAGACCAAATGGCAGCAGCTTGGCGTTGTTCATAGGGCTGTTGATCCAGGCATCAAAACGCTTGTCGCCTGCCCATTGTTCATCGCGTAACTTGCGGTAGTCACTGCGCAACCGCTCGAACTCTTCAGCCTTGTGCGCGCGCATCACCTCAGCCGACAACGGCTGACGATACAACGCCTTGAGCCGCTCCCGAGTGTCGAGCACCAACCGGATAAACTGGTCACGCCGTGCGGACTGCGAAACACTCTCCGGCGGCAAACCCCGCGCCGCACGCCACTGCCGCGTACCTTCCTGTTCGACGAAGCTGGCGTAGGACTCGTTGAACTCGGTGTCGTCTTTCACATAAAACCGCTGATGCGCCAACTCATGAAAAATCAGCGTCGCCAAACGCTCATCTCCCCAGCCCATCATCGAACTGAGAATCGGGTCATTGAACCAGCCCAGTGTCGAATAGGCTTCCACACCGCTCAAATACACATCCTTGCCCGCCTGACGCTGCAACGCCGCCTCACCACGCGCCCCGCCAGGGCTGTAATAACCGCGATACGCGACACAGCCGGCAATCGGAAAACAATGCGTAACAGGCTCCAGCGAAAACTCGTCGGTGGCGAACACATTCCACACCACATAAGGACGTCCCAGATCCGCATACAGGCGATAGCTCTGGTTATCCGGCAGATGCAAATGCTCACTGGCAAACGTCCGTGCCAACTGTGAACGAGCCAGACGCTCACGCAACCCGGCATCCCGCTTCGGGTCTGCGACGATCTTCGCCACCGGTTCGCGAGCCTGCAGCAATTGCCACTGCCCTTGAGCCAACTGGCCGTAATAGGAAACGCTGGAGCAGCCGGCGAGCAGCGTAACGGCCATCAGTGAAAGGACGCGACAAAGGCGTGGGGCGGTCAGCGTGGACATGAGCGGGAGGGCTTTGGTGATTTGGACAGGGGGATGTTATGCCGGACGGGCAGGGAGATGTGCAACTGTCGAGATTCGCCGATTAAAAAGTGATTCGACAAAATCGAACCTTGCGCCGATAGCCGGGCGTCGCACGTGTGGCTTATGAAGCGCTTACGGCGAACGCTGGAACCGGAGGGCACAGCAGAGCCTGAAGAAAGTACGTCAGCCCGGGTGCACGCTCACCAGGAGAGTGCGCCCGGGCTGCCAGGTTAGGGGAGTGCTATCCGTGAATGGTCGGATCAGGACGTTGTTCTCGCCAGCCACGGGAATGTGGACCGGGGCAGGTAATAAACGTGGAGACTCCAGTTGCAGCCTCGATCATAGTTGCTTTCAACGTAGAAGGACCCTGATGTTTTCCCAATCATCGCACCGCTGGACTTCCAGTCGCCGTTGGTTTCACTGTTCCAGCCGTTTTGAATGTACCAGCCGGTAATAATAGCCCCCCCTTCAGACGGGTCGAACGGGAACGAGAAGGTGTGGCTTTGGTGGCCGATTGTCCAGTCAGCGCTGTAATGCTGACTGTCCTCCTGAATTGAAACATTGGTAAGTTCGGTGGATTTGATCCCGGCCGACGTCGAATAGACACCGCTCGCTGGCTCATTCGGCGGTGAGAGCGTCAGGCTCTGATAGAAAGAGAACAACGCGAGCGAAGGTTGAAGGCTTCTGGTCAGCTCAGAGACTTGCTGACTTAACTGACTTGCCGCGTCAGGCTCGTAAAGCAACGTTCCGATACGTGCGCTGTACTGATTCGTTAAGTATTGCTGCGTGTCCGCTACAGTATTGATGCCTTGAACGGGCGGGGTGAGGCTGTAGGGCTGGGTGGAGTAATAGCCCGGAATGGCCGACGTGAGTGACTCCAGTTCCTGCAACTGAAACGCGATGGTCTTGACCTTGGCAAAGTTATCGGGGTTTAGCGGTAACGTATTGGGAATGCGGTTATCGATCTGGGAATAATGAATCAGCCTGGCACGACGCGGAACAGGCTGCAGGTTTTCTGTAAACCACGTCAATAGAGTGGGAATGCTGTTAGCGTCAGCCCCGACAGGAGGCGCTTTTCCTGACGTCCCGTTCATGGTGACCGCCACCTTCACATGGACATCGCTTGAGCTTGCCAGCGACTCGAATTCCGCAGCCCCGGACGCGCTTAATATGTCTTTCTTACCGGCAACGGCTGCTTTGAAAGTCTGCAGTTCAGTAGTCGTCGTTGTGCTGCACGTATAAGTAGCCACGAAGCGCGAGCCGAATTTCGCGGTGGCAACGAAGTAATCGCCATACGTGTCCCGAAAGCCAGCCGGGTTCGAGCTTGCCAACTCACTGGCCTGAGGGGTGAAGGCTGGCGCTGGACTCAGCGAGGCATAATCCGCGTCCGTCACGTCATAGAAAGCCAATATCGTCAACGAGGTTTCAGAGTACGTGACATTGGACAAATATGACGCGGATGCCGATGCACTGGCAGCACCTACATTGTATTCGCCCTGAGCTTCCGCTTTGAAAAGTCGGCTATAGTCGTCAGCGGTCGCAATCACTTCGTACTTCTGAACGGTATTTTTAGCCCTACCAGGTTCTGGTGTAATGGGGCTAACTGCTTGTACAGCAAACGCACCGCTTTCGGCATTGATTCCCAAGCCGAAAGAATAGTCATTCCATGGCTGATCATTCAAAGTTCCCGCCAGATTGGTAACTAGCGACTCGCTTTTTTCACCCCGTTTACTCCACATTTTTCACATCCCTAATGTTTTTTTGATTGAGACAGTTTCTGCCATCAACAAAAGCTGTCTATTCCTTGACACATGCTTTGAGGTAACAAGGCACTTAATAAAAATGCACAATCGACAATCAGGAATCAAGAAAATTTTATAGGGCCTCAATAAAATTATTCTATCAATTGATTGTAGAAATCAAAATTCGCGACTGACTATTCAAGCGGGCTTATATAGCTGCACGCAAAGGTGCCAACGCATGAAGCTGATTCACACGCACTTTGAAATGCCATCTTTGTGTGCGAGCTTGCTCGCGAACGCTGATTTTCAGTCGAAGTATCTTAAGATGCCTGTCACGCTTATGGCAGGGCAGGCCTGCCGCCTTAAATCAACTCACACATCCCGGAACCGCCAAAATGCGCATCACAGCCCCGATAACCGCATTAGCCCTGACAGCTCTCTCCGGATGTGCAGGTCCCTTGCCTGCGGTCAGCCCGGACATGGCGTGGGTCGACATGCGCACCATCACCGGCCAGTTGATCATGGGCGACAAGCTGGATGGCGAGAACACCTACGACGGGCGCTATTTTCAGGTGACGCCGGGCAGCCATGAGTTACAGGTGCGTTATGACTATGAGTACCGGTCGGGCGGCATGGGGATGATCGGCGACGAGTACACCGAGATCACGTGTTACGTCAGTGTTCGTTACGACCACTTCGCTGCCGGGCAGCGTTATGTGCTGGAGGTACGCTCACTGGCGAACAGTGTCGACGCCTGGCTTTACGATGCAGAGCGCAAGGTGGTGGCCGAGGAGGAAGAAGAGGGCGGGGTGCACTGCATCTGATCAGCGACCGTTGAGCTGGTAGATGATTTTTTTCGTACCGTTGTCGCAGCTGCCGACGATCATGCTGGGATCGGAAGCCTCTTCGTTGCTAACAATTTCCAGCGTGTAGGACGTGACGTTGTTGGCCTGGATCTTGGCTTCGATTTCATCCTTGAGTTCTTCACAGGATTTCGGCGCCGCCAGGGCGCTGGTTGCCAGCAGGGTGCAGGTTACTGCCAGAATAAAACGTTTCATGCTCGACTCCTGATCAAAATCAAACCATGCGCCAATGAACGCATGACCGATGAAGCAAGTCAGCTTTATACAGGAGATGAAGGAGCGCACAAGGCGCTCCCGCAAAGCTCGCTGTGGATCAGCCCAACAACGTAGCATCCAGAGTGATCTTGGCGTTCAGCACCTTGGAAACCGGGCAGCCTTCTTTGGCTTGCTTGGTCAGTTCGTCGAACTTCTCCTGCGTTGCGCCTGGCACTTTGGCCTTTAGGGTCAAATGCACAGCGCTGATTTCAAAACCGCCTTCAATCTGGTTAAGCGTCACGTCAGCCTGAGTGTCGATGCTCTCAGCAGTAAGGCCTGCACCGCCCAGAATCATGGACAATGCCATCGAGAAGCAGCCTGCGTGGGCCGCGCCGATCAATTCTTCAGGGTTGGTGCCTTTACCGCCTTCAAAACGAGCCTTGAAGCCGTAAGGCGCTTCTTTCAACACGCCGGTTTCCGTGGAAATGCTGCCGATACCGTTTTTCAGATCACCTTCCCAGTGGGCGGATGCTTTCTTGACGATGCTCATGGTGGCTCCTTCTTGGGATGAATTTGGATCAATGCTGTTACAAGGTTCTGAGGATAGACGGCTCTGGAAAGTTCAACCGTCGGAAAGACCAAGCGTTTAAGTAGGTTTTTATCCGACTGCCATTGAAAAGCCAGACTTGCGCCCGCACTGCTGTTTCATCGTGGGCAGCTCTAGCAGCCAGCCCATCACAATTCGAGGAGCTACCCCGGCCTATGAAACGTCTGGCAGATGTAAAAATTTCCACCCTTGATCTGGTGCCGGTGCGCCACGACAAAGGGCCCGCCGATTCCCTGCGCAACTCGCTCAACCTTGCCCAGCATGTTGAAAAGCTGGGTTACAACCGCTTCTGGGTGGCCGAGCACCACAACATGGACGGCATCGCCAGTTCAGCGACCTCGGTGCTGCTCGCCTACCTGGCAGGCGGCACGTCGACCATTCGTGTCGGGGCTGGTGGGATCATGCTGCCCAACCATGCACCACTGGTGGTTGCCGAGCAGTTCGGCACGCTGGCCAGCCTGTATCCCGGTCGGATTGATCTGGGGCTGGGTCGCGCGCCGGGTTCCGATCAGATGACCGCTCGCGCCTTGCGCCGCGAACGCTCCGGCAGCGCCGAAGATTTTCCGGATGACGTCACCGAGCTGATGGAATATCTGGGGCCGCGTACGCCTGATCAAAAAGTGATCGCTGTTCCTGGCTCAGACACCAACGTGCCGATCTGGCTACTGGGCTCGAGCCTGTTCAGTGCTCAACTGGCAGGCATGCGCGGTTTGCCATATGCCTTCGCGTCGCATTTTGCGCCGCGTTACATGCATGAGGCGATTCGCGTGTACCGCAATCACTTCCAGCCATCGGCCGTGCTCGACAAACCCTACGTGATGCTCGGCGTTCCGCTGTCGGCAGCCGATACCGACGAACAGGCCGAATACCTCGCGACATCTGTTTACCAGCGCATCCTGGCGCTGATGCGCGGGCACAGTCTGATGCAGCGCCCGCCAGTCGAGTCCATGGACGGCCTGTGGCTGCCGCACGAGCGTGAAGCGGTGGCAAGCTTCCTGGGGCTGGCGATGGTGGGTGGCCCGGACAAGATCCGCGCCAAACTGGATGTGCTGCTTGAACAGACCGATGCCGATGAACTGATCTTCACGTGCGACATGTATGAGCACGAGGACAGGCTGCGGTCCTACGAGATTCTGGCGCAGGTCGCACAAGGCTGATAGCAACCTTTCGGGTCACAACGCGGGCTTCAAAAACAGCATCGCCCCGGACTGGATGACAGCCCGGGGCGATGCTGTTCGTGAAACCTGCAAACGGGATTAGCCGGGCGAACCGACCTGAGTCAGGCCCGGCTGGCAATCAACCGCGCTGGTAAACGACTTCCTTGGTGCCGCCTTCGCAGGTGCCGACGACTTGCTTGTCGGACGCGCTGCCTTTCTCGACCACTTCCAGCGTGTAGGACGTTACGCCCTTCGCCTGGAGTCTGGCGTCGATTTCACTTTTCAACTCTTCACATGGCTTGCCTGCCGCGAGGGCAGTGCCTGCAATGCTCAGCAAGCCTACAGCCAACAAAAACTTCTTCATGGGTAATCCCTCTCGTCCGGCCAAATGAAGACGCCATCGGAACAGGCGCCCATTGAAAACCCCCACGCCCACACATCAACCGTGTGGCCATATCTGAGTGTGTAGCGCAGGTTATGGCAATCGGCCAGCCGAAAGGTTCAGAAGGGCATCAGCTATTGGTAATGCGGAAGCCGACTTTCAAGGTGAC
Source organism: Pseudomonas sp. Pme6b (assembly GCF_058129925.1). Taxonomy (NCBI): domain Bacteria; kingdom Pseudomonadati; phylum Pseudomonadota; class Gammaproteobacteria; order Pseudomonadales; family Pseudomonadaceae; genus Pseudomonas; species Pseudomonas sp. Pme6b. The sequence continues at coordinate 41,415 of NZ_CM176704.1, read as the reverse complement.
CTGGAAATGCGCGACTTTGCCGTTTTCGATATGGCCGCGGGTTTCGGTCACTTCAAACCATTCCATCAGGTCGAGGCTTTTGCTGGCTTCGGCCAGGGCGTTGTTGATGGCGTCTTCGATAGTGGTAGTGGAAGAGCCTACGATTTCAACTTTTTTGTACGTGTGATGATCGGTCATGGCAGTTCTCCTGAAGGTCTGGAAAAGACGCGATATAGACCGCGCTCCCTGCTTCTGTCAGGAGAACGCGCGCAAAAGTTCAGCGCTTTGCAAAAATCCCATCGCACTTTCCAAAAAGCCCGGAGTCGGAAACAACACGCCCACTCATCATTGCAGGAGAAACACCATGGCTACTACGTCACTTCGCAAAGCCTCGTTGCAGAGTATGGAAGCTGAGATCGAGAGCCTCCTGAAGTCCCTCGAGGGCCTGAAAGCCGACGCTACCGACGAGTCGCGCAAGACACTGAAAAATCTGAAAGCCAACGCTGAAAGCGCACTGAGCCATTCGCGCAGCCTGCTCAGCGATGTCTACGAAGACGTTAAAGAGAAAACCCGCGAAAATGCACTGGCAACTCGTGACTATGCTCAGGAGCACCCTTGGACCACCGCTGGTGTTGCGGTAGGTGCCATTGGCCTGATCACTGCCTACATGCTGTTCAAGCGCGGTAACTGATCAGATTCTGATCGGGTCCTCAGACCGCTTCAGCTCATTTTTCAACCACTGAGCAAGCTGTCGCGCCCGTCCATCGGCCGCACGTCTGGGTACCCAAAGCGCCAGCTGCGCCGGGGTTTCGCTGAAACCCCATGGCGCAGCCAGGCGACCGGCTTTAAGGTCATCGATGACCAAAGGCTCCGGCGCAATCGCAATGCCCAGGCCCGCCACAGCCGCCTCCAGCAAATAATACAAATGCTCGAAACCCTGCCCGTAACGCAATGACTGCGGATCGATGCCGTTCTGCTGCGCCCAGCTCGGCCAGGCTTGCGGACGTGAGGTGGTTTGCAACAGTGATTCTTTGAGCAGCGCTGCGGCGGGTGCATCGCGCAGACTTTCGAATCGCGCGAAGCGTGGGCTCAAGACCGGCCCTATTCGTTCGCTCGCCAGTTCGAATACCTGCATGTCTGCAGGCCACGGCGGCTCGGCGAATACCAGCAATGCATCCAGGCCGGGCCGGCGCGGATCAAGGTCGCCTTCACCTGCCGACAGGTGCAGGCGCAGGTCTGGCAACTCGGCATTAAGACGGCTCAAACGCGGTATGAACCAGCGCGCCAGCAGGCTGCCGGAACATCCCAACACGAATGGCGCGTCTGCGCTGCCCTTGCTCAGTTCGACACATACGCCGCGCAATCGATCGAATGCTTCGCCACTCACATCGCGTAACCGAATGCCTGCATCTGTGAGTTTCAAGGCTCGTCCGTCCTTGCTGAACAGGCTTACACCCAAGTGCTCTTCAAGCACTTTCAATTGGCGACTGACAGCACCGTGCGTCACGTTCAGCTGTTCGGCGGCCTGACTGACGCTGCCAAGTCGGGCGGTGCTTTCGAAGGCACGCAGGGCGTTGAGGGGAGGAAGGTCGCGGCTCATGATCTGTGAGTTTTCCTGACAGGTTGCAGCGATCTTATCGGTTTTCATCGAGCCGTGCGCTGGTTAAAGTGGACCCATTGCCGATCCGGCTCAATTCATTCGCCCAATACTGCAACTGGAGCACTTCATGACCCAGACCAACTTCCGCAGCGGCCCCGACGCCAACGGCCTGTTCGGCTCATTCGGCGGCCGCTACGTGGCTGAAACCCTGATGCCGCTGGTGCTAGACCTCAACCGCGAGTACGAAGCCGCCAAGGCCGACCCGGAGTTCGCCAAGGAAATGGCCTACTTCCAGCGCGATTACGTGGGCCGTCCAAACCCGCTGTACTTCGCCGAGCGCCTGACCGAATTCTGTGGCGGCGCGAAGATCTACTTCAAGCGCGAAGAGCTGAACCACACCGGCGCGCACAAGATCAACAACTGCATCGGCCAGGTATTGCTGGCCAAGCGCATGGGCAAAAAACGCCTGATTGCGGAAACCGGCGCGGGCATGCACGGCGTTGCTACCGCTACCGTCGCGGCGCGCTTTGGCTTGCCTTGCGTGATCTACATGGGCGCGACCGACATCGAGCGTCAGCAGGCCAACGTGTTCCGCATGAAGCTGCTGGGCGCTGAAATCGTACCAGTCACTTCCGGCACCGGCACCCTGAAAGATGCGATGAACGAAGCCCTGCGTGACTGGGTGACCAACGTCGATGACACCTTCTACCTGATCGGCACTGTGGCAGGTCCGCATCCGTATCCGGCAATGGTGCGTGATTTCCAGGCCATCATCGGCAAGGAAACCAAAGAGCAGATGCAGGAGAAGGAAGGTCGTCTGCCGGACAGCCTGATCGCCTGCGTGGGCGGCGGCTCCAACGCCATGGGCCTGTTCCATCCGTTCCTCGATGACGCCAGCGTAGAAATCATCGGCGTTGAAGCGGGCGGTCACGGCGTGGATACCGACAAGCACGCGGCCAGCCTCAATGGCGGCGTACCGGGCGTGCTGCACGGCAACCGTACCTACCTGCTCCAGGATGGCGACGGGCAGATCACTGACGCGCATTCGATCTCTGCTGGCCTGGACTATCCGGGTATCGGCCCTGAGCACGCCTTCCTGCACGAAGTGAAACGCGTCGAGTACGTCAGCATCACCGATGACGAAGCGCTGGATGCCTTCCATCAATGCTGCCTGCTCGAAGGCATCATCCCGGCACTGGAAACCGCTCACGCACTGGCCGAAGCCATGAAGCGGGCAACCAACCTGCGCGACGACCACCTGATGGTCGTGTGCCTTTCCGGGCGCGGTGACAAAGACATGCAAACCGTCATGAACCATATGGCAGCCGCCGAAAAAACTCAGGAGAAGCTGGTATGAGCCGTCTCGAACAACGTTTCGCCCAGCTGAAAACCGAAGGTCGTGCGGCGCTGGTCACTTTCATCACCGCCGGCGACCCAGGCTACGACACCTCGCTGCAAGTCCTGAAGGGCCTGCCTGCTGCGGGTGCTGACGTGATCGAGTTGGGCATGCCGTTCACTGATCCGATGGCAGACGGTGTGGCGATTCAGCTCGCTACGCTACGCGCTCTGGACGCGGGCCAGACCCTGCAGAAAACCCTGCAGATGGTCAGCGAATTCCGTGTGAACGATCAGACCACGCCGATTGTGCTGATGGGTTACTACAACCCGATCCACCGCTTTGGCGTCGAAGCCTTCGTGGCGCAGGCAAAAGAAGCGGGCGTCGACGGTCTGATCATCGTTGACCTGCCTCCTGAGCACGACGCCGAACTGGCAACGCCTGCACAGGCATCCGGTATCGACTTCATCCGCCTGACCACGCCAACCACCGACGATGCGCGCTTGCCGCGTGTGTTGGAGCGCAGCTCCGGGTTTGTCTACTACGTGTCGGTTGCCGGTGTAACTGGTGCTGGCTCGGCGACCACCGAGCACGTTACTGAAGCCATCGCACGCCTGCGTCGCCACACCAGCCTGCCGATCAGCGTCGGTTTCGGTATCCGCACACCCGAGCAGGCAGCGGCCATTGCTCGCCTGGCAGACGGCGTTGTAGTGGGCTCGGCGTTCGTCGATAAGATCGCCACTGCCGAGTCGCCTGAAAAGGCAATCGATGGCGTGTTGACTCTGTGCGCCGCATTGGCCGAAGGTGTACGTAACGCACGCATCGGCTGAGGGTAAAGTTTCTGATACAAAGGAATCAAAGCGCTATCAGCGGTTCTATGTAGCACGACACAAGGGGTTCATGACCAATGTCATGAACCCCTTTTTGCTGCATTGAGTGAAGCTGAGGAAGCACCATGAAACTGCCAAACCGTTTTATCACCGGGCTGGGTATCTTGATGATCAGCGCCAGCCCGCTACTGCAAGCGGCGCCGCCTGACCAGCGCGGTGATGGCCCGGACGACAACCGCGGCGGCCAGCAGCAGGGACCGCAGAACAACGGCGGCCATAACGAGCGCGCTAATGACCGTGGTCCGGGCAACGATAACGGCCGGGGTCCAGACAAGGGCCCGTCCACTCAGCCAGGCAGACAGGCCCATCAGGACAACCGTGGCGGCAACCGCCCACCGCAGGATTTCGGCCCGGTACGCGAGACCTTCCAGCAGCACCGCGACGTCATCGGCCGAGGCCAGCCGCTGCCACCTGGTGTACACATCGCCAAAGGCCGTCCGTTGCCACCTGGTTACGGTAAACGCCTGGACAGCCGCTCGCTGCAATACCTGCCACATTATGACGGCTACGAATGGCGACGCCTGGGCACCGACGTCGTACTGATCGCCGTGGGTTCGGGGATTGTGTATGCGATTCTGGATGGTGTGTTGAATTGATGGTCTGCTGACGCCCTTGAATACGCGGTGACACACAGACTTGTGACGCGGAGCGTCACGAACGGCATTCCCACGCTGGAGCGTGCGGAACGATAATCTCAACTATCGTGCGACGCTCCGCGTCGCATGCCGTTCTGGACGCTCCGCGTCCGATCTTGAGGTCCCAGCAAAGAAACCAGCCCGCCTCAACCCTGCTGCTGATTAACCCGCGCCAAAAACGTCATCAGCGCCCCTGACACAAAATCCGGGTTTTCCAGATTGGCGATATGACCCGCTTCAGGCACCAGCACGTAAGAGCAGCCAATCAGGCTGGCCATCTCACGGGTTTCTTCAGGCGGACGCGGGATGTCAGCATCGCCACACATCACCAGCGTGGTGTCTGCATTCAGTTGCTCTATCAACCCAAGCCGATCGTCACGACCAAAGATCATTCGCCCCAGAGGCACTACAGTCTGGCGCAACTGCTCTGCATTCATACCCGCCAATGCGGAGCGGAACGCCTGATACACCGGCGACTGCGGGTCAATGCCAGGCCGGAAGAAGATCGGCACCACAATGTCCAACAGCGGCTCAGGAAAGGCACCGGCCTCTTCCAGCTTGTCGAGCAACGAGAAATAGTAGGCTTTCTTGGCTTCCGACTCTTTGCCCAGATAAGTGTCCATCAGCACCAGCCCGGTAATGCGCTCTGGCGCGAGCAGCGCAGCAATCGCACCCCACATGCCGCCCACCGACAGCCCGACGATGCTGCAACGCTCGATATTCAAATGATCCAGCAGCGCCAGCGCATGGCGGGCGAGATCATCGAGATTGCGGGTGCCTTCCGGAAAACCGCTGGAATCCCCATGCCCCCAAAGGTCCGGCACAATCACCCGATACCGGCTGGCCAGCGTGTCGATCTGCGCACTCCACATCGCCTTGTCCCAAAGGTAACTGTGACCGAGCAAGACAACCGGCCCGGTGCCTTGGTCAGCGTAGTGAAGGGTCTTACCGTCGATGAGTAGATCCGGCATTTCTGATGATCCTCTGTCTGGTCTTTCAGCATTCATTTCAGGCAGCCCGTGAAAGGCGGCTTATCGATGTTGACGCGTATGCATGACCATTTTGTTGAAATTTGCGCTGCAACGGACCGATTGGTCATTTTTCAGCGGAGCTATCTTACACCGATCTTTTCGACGAGGAATGCGCTTGTAACCACTGAAGGAAAACGGCCGAGAAGCCGGCTATCAGCCACCCAGAGCGCCCAGATTCAAAGGCCGAACCGCGCCCATCCAGATGGCATGGTCGGTATGGTCGCGCAGCTCATCGCCCGTCAACGGATGCAGAAACACGACCAGCCCATCGCGATTCAACGCGAGCCATAAAGTGACGTCAGCCAACTGCTCATGCCCGAACGCCAACTGGCAACTCCAGTCCGGATGCGGCCCAACCAGCTTTTGGTGAACGCGGCCCATCTGCGGCGCAAATTTCTCGGTCGCGGCTTCGCACAGGGCTCGGGCCTGGTTCAGGGTTTGGGCGTTGAAATAGATATGGGCGTGGTAGCCGTGGGTGTCTTGCATGTATGAGTCCTTCCTGACCAAAAAATGAACGCCTGCTTACACCGCAATCGACGGCAACGGCCTGCCCGCCAGCGAAACCCCGCTCAACGCCTGCTCACTCGCCAGCCAGTCCATGAACTGCTGGACGATCTGCACGCGCCGTTTGCGCTGGGGCAAAACCACGTAATAGCCTTGGCCGGAAATGGCGGCTCCGGCGATGGGGCGGCAGAGCAGGCCTTGATCGAGGAGGTCGTCGACCAGGTGTTTCCAACCGATGGCGATGCCTTGTCCGCCAATCGCAGCCTGGATGAGCAGGGTGTAGTTGTCGAAACGCAGCTGGCCGGGGGTAGGGGCCTGGGGGATGTCGAGGGCGCGGAATACGCCTGCCCAGTCGAACCAGTTGTTGCTGCTTTCGCCGCGCAGGTGCAAGAGCGGAAAGTCGCGCAGTGCCTCGTTGGGCAGCGGCGTCTGGCGACCCGTGATCAGTTGCGGGCTGCACACTGGAAAGACTTCTTCGCTGAACAGCCAATGGCTTTCGCCTTGCTTGAAGCGTCCGTCGCCGAACAGTACGGCAACGTCGATATCTGCGCGTAACATGCTGTGGGTACGCTCGCTGGTGACCAGGCTGACATCCACGTCCGGGTTGACCTTGTGGAAACGGTGCAGACGCGGCATCAGCCAGTAGGCGGCGAAGGCAAAGTCGGTCGCCACTTGAAGCACTTCGTGCTGGTGCTGTTCGGTGATCGCTATCAGTCCGCTGTCGATGGATTGCAGGCCAGCCTGCACATGGCTGAACAATATTTCGCCGGCTTCAGTAAGCTCGATGCCGCGATAGATCCGGTCAAACAGGCGGGTGGCCAGCTGTTCTTCAAGGCGCTTGATCTGCTGGCTGACGGCAGGCTGAGTAGTGCCCAGTTCGATAGCCGCCGCAGTGAAGCTGCGCAAGCGAGCCGCGACTTCAAAGGCACGCAGCAGATCAAGGGACATGTCGCCAAAAGCTTCAAACATAAGCGGTGCTTATCCTAGGCATTGCTGCGCATGGGCTTTACCATCAAACACGACGACTTCATCCTCGTACCCGGCACTTTCGCATAAATTTTCACAATGAGATGCAGCGATTACATGAAGCGCAAAAATATTCTGTTCATCATGGCCGATCAAATGGCCGCGCCAATGTTGCCGTTTTACTCCCGGTCTCCAATCCTGATGCCGAATCTGAGCCGCCTTGCTGCCGACGGCGTGGTGTTCGATTCAGCGTATTGCAACAGCCCTCTGTGCGCACCATCGCGTTTCACACTGGTCAGCGGTCAGCTGCCAAGCAAGATCGGCGCGTACGACAACGCAGCCGATTTCCCCGCTGATATTCCAACCTACGCTCACTATCTGCGTGCGCTGGGCTACAAGACCGCTCTGGCAGGCAAGATGCATTTCTGTGGGCCGGATCAACTGCATGGTTACGAAGAGCGCCTGACCAGTGACATTTACCCGGCCGACTATGGCTGGTCGGTCAACTGGGACGAGCCGGACGTGCGTCCGAGCTGGTATCACAACATGTCCTCAGTGTTGCAGGCCGGCCCGTGCATTCGTACCAACCAGCTGGATTTCGATGAAGAAGTGCTGTTCAAGTCCCAGCAGTATCTGTACGACTACGTACGCCAGGACGGTGATGCGCCTTTCTGCCTGACCGTTTCCATGACTCATCCTCATGATCCGTACACCATTCCCAAGCCGTTCTGGGACCTGTACGCCGACGAAGAGATCCCGATGCCGCCGCCGCACGCCAATCAGGCCGCGCTGGACCCGCATTCGCAACGGCTGCTCAAGGTCTATGACCTGTGGGACAAGCCCATGCCGACCGACAAGATTCGTGATGCGCGCCGCGCCTACTTTGGCGCGTGCAGCTACATCGACCTCAACGTCGGCAAGCTGATGCAGACGCTGGATGAAGTCGGGCTGGCGGAAGACACCATCGTGGTGTTCTCCGGCGATCACGGCGACATGCTGGGCGAGAAGGGCCTCTGGTACAAAATGCACTGGTTCGAAATGGCCGCCCGCGTGCCGTTGGTGGTGTATTCGCCGGGCCAGTTCAAGCCAGGGCGGGTCAGTGCGTCGGTGTCGACTGCCGACTTGCTGCCGACCTTCGTCGAAATGGCCAACGGCAAACTGGACGCCGGGTTGCCACTGGACGGACGCTCGCTGATGCCGCACCTGAAACGCAAGGGCGGGCACGATGAGGTGTTCGGCGAGTACATGGCCGAAGGCACGACCAGCCCGTTGATGATGATCCGTCGCGGCGCTTACAAATTCATCTATTCGGAGCAGGACCCGTGCCTGCTCTTCGATGTGAAGAAGGACCCGAAAGAGCAGAAGGATCTGAGCCAGTCACCCGCCCATGAAAAGCTGTTCAATGACTTCCTGGCTGAAGCTCGAGCCAAGTGGGATATCCCGGCGATACACCAACAGGTGCTCGCCAGCCAGCGCAGAAGGCGCTTCGTCGCCAAATCGCTGGCAACCGGCAAGCTGAAGAGTTGGGATCACCAGCCACTGGTCGACGCCAGTCAGCAGTACATGCGCAACCACATTGATCTGGACGATCTGGAGCGTAAGGCACGTTTTCCGCAACCTTGACCCTGCCCACACCAAAAAAATCAAAAGGGGTACATCAATGAAGAAGTTATCCACAGCCGTTGCGGTCGCGGTCATGACGTTCGGCAGCCTTGCGGCGCAGGCAGAGGACGCAAGTTGCAGCACCGTGAAAATGGCCGATCCGGGCTGGAGTGACATTGGGGCCACCAATGCTATCGCCAGCGTGGCGCTTGAAGGTCTGGGCTACAAGGCCAAGGTCGACACCCTGGCCGTGCCGATTGCCTATGGCGGCCTGAAAGACGGCAAGCTGGATGTTTTTCTGGGTAACTGGATGCCGGCGCAGCAGGGCTTTTACGACAAGTTCGTGGCGACCGGCGATGTAACGCAATTGGCCAGGAACCTTGAAGGCACCGAGTTCACTCTGGCCGTGCCGGACTATGTGTGGGACGCCGGCGTGCATGATTTTGCCGACCTGAATAAATTCGCTGACAAGTTCGACCAGAAGATCTATGGCATTGGCTCTGGCGCACCTGCCAACCTGTCGCTGCAGGAGATCATCAAGAAGAACGAATTCGATCTGGGCAAATGGAAGCTGGTCGAGTCGAGCGAGACGGCGATGCTCGCCGAGGTCAATCGCAACGTGAAGCGCAAGGCGTTTGTGGTCTTCCTCGGCTGGACCCCGCATCCGATGAACGTGCAGATCAAAGGTATGCATTACCTCAAGGGCGGCGAGAAATACTTTGGCGATACCGGTTCGGTCTTCACCCTGACTCGCAAGGGTTATGCGCAAGCCTGTCCAAACGTCGGCAAGCTGCTGACCAATCTGAGCTTCACCCTGGACATGGAAAACAGCATCATGGCCGAAGTGGCGAACAACAAGGTCAGCAACAGCGCAGCGGCAAGGGCCTGGATCAAGGCCAATCCCGCAGTACTGGACACGTGGCTGGAGGGCGTGAAGACGATTGATGGCAAGGATGGGCTGGCGGCGGTGAAAGCCAGGTTGTAGGCGTAAGGTCTTGAGCACGCGGCGTGGCGCAGATCTGTGACGCGGGGCGTCACCCAAGGCATCCCCACGCTGGAGCGTGAGGAACGATAGGTGTCCAACTATCGTGCCCATGCTCCGCGTGGGTATGCCGTTTTGGACGCTCTGCGTCCTCTACGTTCAATTCACTCGAGGGACCGATGCGCTGGCTCAATCGCCATAAAATTCTACCGTTTCTAGCCTGGCTGCCGCAGCAGAGTCGCGCCAGCGTCGGGCGTGATGCGCTGGTGGGCTTGAGCGGTGCCATTCTGGCCCTGCCGCAGTCCATCGCTTACGCACTGATCGCCGGGCTGCCTCCGGAGTACGGTCTGTACGCCGCCATTGTTCCCGTTCTGATCGCCTGTCTGTGGGGCTCGTCCTGGCACCTCATCTGTGGGCCGACCGCGGCTATTTCCATCGTGCTGTATGCCAGTGTCAGTCCGCTCGCCGTTCCGGCCAGTCAGGACTACATAATGTTGATCCTGCTGCTGACGTTCATCGCCGGTGTATTCCAGCTATTGCTTGGGATGATGCGCTTCGGTGCGCTGGTGAATTTCGTTTCGCACTCGGTGGTGCTCGGTTTCACACTGGGCGCTGCAATAGTCATTGCACTCGGGCAGATGCCCAATCTGCTGGGCATTGACCTGCCGAGTCAGACCACCGCCCTTAGAAGTCTGACCGCCGTGTTAGAACATCGTGGAGAGGTCGATCTACCTTCACTGACACTGGGTCTGTTGACCCTGGCGCTGGGCATCGGGCTCAAACTCCTGGTGCCCCGCTGGCCAACCTTATTGATTGCATTGGTATCGAGCAGCCTGTTGGTGTGGCTGTGGCCGGCGATGTTCGGCCATGTCCGTGTGGTCAGTGCCTTCGTTGGCCATCTACCGCCTTTCAGCCCGCTACCGCTGGACCTTGAGCTGATCCTCAAGCTGCTGCCGACAGCAGTGGCGGTGGGCATGCTGGGGCTGGTCAACAGCCTGTCGATTGCCCGCTCGCTGTCGGCACGTTCGCAGCAGATGCTCAACGCCAATCAGGAAGTCCGTGCGCAAGGTCTGTCGAATATGGTCGGCTCGCTGTTTTCCGGCTACCTGTCAGCGGGATCGTTCACCCGTGCGGCGCTGAGTTACGAGGCGGGTGCGCGTTCGCCGTTGGCGGGCGTTTTTTCGGCATTATGGGTGGCATTGTTCGCGGTCGCCGGAGCCTCGTTGATCTCGCACATTCCAATCCCGGCCATGGCCGCCTCGATCCTGCTGATCTGCTGGGGCCTGGTGGATCGTCGTGGCATTCGCGCACTGTTCCGTGTCAGCCGCGCCGAGTTTTTCGTGATGGCGCTGACCTGTCTGGCCACCCTGCTGCTGGAGCTGCAAACCGCGATTTATGCCGGTGTGCTGGCCTCGCTGTTCTTCTACCTCAAACGCACCTCACAACCGCGCGTGCAGCAATGGCGCGAAGGCGATGAGGATGTGCTGCGGGTCGGCGGCTCAATCTTTTTCGGTGCCAGCCACTACCTGCAAACCCGCCTGCAACGCACTGAAGGGCTGCGTGTGGTAATCGATGCGCAGCAGATCAACTTCATCGATTACTCAGGCGTGGAAATGCTTCATCAGGAAGCGAGACGTCTGGGCCGTCAGGGGCGATTACTGATCCTGCGCAATGCCAGGTCGCAAGTGATCGAGGAATTGAACAAGCTGGAAGGGCCGCAGAACTGCCCGATTCTGTTTGAGGATTGAGCCATAACTCATCGTCCTGACGCTCCGCGTCGCAAGAGGACGCGGAGCGTCCAGAACGGCATGCCAACGCGGAGCATTGGCACGATAGTCTCTCAGTCAACCAGCCGCCAGCAGCCTGCGCAACTCGGCCAGTACCGGAGCCGAGTCCGGCCGCACGCCGCGCCATAGCAGGAAAGCTTCTGCCGCCTGCTCCACCAGCATACCCAAGCCATCAACCGACTGTGCCGCACCCTGTTCAGTGGCCCAGCGGCAAAAGGCGGTGGGCTCTTTGCTGTACATCATGTCGTAGCAGAAGGTCGCACCGGGCTGGATAAGGCTCGGGGAAATCGGTGGCAGCTCTCCGGCCAGACTGGCAGAGGTGGCATTGATGATCACATCCACCGGTTCTTCAAGCCAATCGAAGCTGCTGGCAAACACAGGGCCAAGATCCGCAAATTCCTGAGCCAGTCGTTCGGCTTTTTCAACGGTGCGATTGGCAATCACCAGCACTGCGGGTTGCTCCGCCAGCAACGGCTCCAGCGCGCCACGAACAGCACCACCCGCACCCAGCAACAGAATGCGCTGACCACGCAGGCTGCGCCCGCAATTGACTGTCAGGTCGCGCACCAGCCCGGCACCGTCGGTGTTGTCACCCAGCAGCGTACAGTCATCGAGCTTGCTCAAGGTGTTCACGGCTCCCGCACGCTGCCCGCGCTCGGTCAGGCTATCAGCGAGGCGATAGGCTTCTTCCTTGAACGGCACAGTCACGTTGGCACCACGTCCGGTCTGGAAAAACGCCTGGGCAAATGCGGTGAAATCATCCAAAGGTGCCAGCGACGTCTGGTAATCCAGCGTCTGCCCGGTTTGCTCGGCGAACAGGCGATGAATCAACGGCGACTTGCTGTGGCCAATGGGGTTACCGAAGACGACGTAACGGTCCATCAGTTGTCCGCCAGCCAGTCGCGATCAGTCAGGAAGTATTCGGTCAGACGCGCCTCTTCACTGCCCGGAGCGGCTTTCCAGTCATAACCCCAGCGCACTTGCGGCGGCAGCGACATGAGGATCGATTCGGTACGGCCACCCGATTGAAGACCGAACAGCGTGCCGCGGTCGTACACCAGGTTGAACTCGACGTAGCGCCCCCGACGGAATTCCTGAAATTCGCGCTGCTGCACCGTGTAGGCCGCAGCCTTACGACGACGCACGATCGGCAGGTAGGCATTGATAAACGCATCACCGATGGCGCGGATGAAGGCAAAGCTGGTATCGAAATCCCACTGGTTCACGTCATCGAAAAACAGACCACCGATACCGCGTGGCTCATCACGATGCTTGAGGTGGAAGTAACTGTCGCACCACGCCTTGTAGCGCGGGTAGACATCGTCGCCGAACGGCGCACAGGCGCGTTCGGCCACCCGGTGCCAGTGTACGCAGTCTTCCTCGACGCCATAGTAGGGCGTCAAATCGAAACCACCACCAAACCACCAGACCGGCTCCTCGCCTTCTTTCTCGGCAATGAAGAACCGCACATTGGCGTGAGACGTCGGCACATGCGGGTTGTGCGGGTGAATCACCAGCGACACGCCCAGCGCCTCGAAACCACGCCCGGCCAGCTCAGGCCGGTGGGCACTGGCCGACGGAGGCAGGTTGCTGCCGAACACGTGGGAAAAATTGACACCACCTTTCTCGATGACCGCGCCATTCTCGATCACCCGCGTGCGACCACCGCCGCCCGCCGGACGCGTCCAGGCATCTTCCACAAAGTGTGCGTTGCCATCTTCCTGCTCGAGCGCGGTGCAGATCCGGTCTTGCAGGTCGAGCAGGTAGGCTTTTACGGCCTCGGTACGGGTACTCATGAGGATCCCTTACGGCTGACGTCAAACGGCTGAGCCTCCGCAGCAAAAGAGGCGCAGGCAAATTGGCGCGTAGCATACCATCGGCAGCGCGGGCTGGCAGTTGACGAAGGCCGGGGGAAGGAGTCCGATAGGTGCTTTCGCAGTTTGTATTACTTGGAAAACTGCCTGATTAATCGAACTCCTACTTACGCGAGGAGAACCTGACGTGAAGGCCGTCTGCAATGTCGAAGAGCTGGCTATCGAAAAAATGCGCTCCGGCAATTCATGCCTCAATCTTTCAGCGGAAGTCGATTGGGAGGATTTCCCTCGCTATGCTGACTTCGTTCTAGGCCTGCTGGGAGGCATCGTTACGTCAAAGTCCTACGCTGTGGATGTACGCGTCTGGGACGTGCAGATAAAAGGCGAAGCCTTTTTCCTGTCCTATGAGGACTTTCCGTCGATGGTGAGCCTGGAATCAAAAAGCACCAACGGTGATGCGCTGATCGAAGGCTTTCTGCTTGTCCTTTCCCAGAGATGAAAACCAGATAGGGCTTCATTTTTGCGACTGCGCAGCGTGCTACCTTTGTCTGCCTGATGCATAAGATATTAGTCACCATCAAGGAGAGAGCACATGGCAAAGCGTATCCAGTTCAGCACTGTCGGAGGACCCGAGGTTCTTGAATATGTCGATTTCGAGCCAGAGGCTCCGGGGCCGCAGGCGGTGGTTGTGCGCAACAAGGCCATTGGCCTGAATTTCATTGATACCTATTACCGTAGCGGGCTGTATCCAGCGCCTGAGTTGCCTTCAGGGCTCGGTGCTGAAGGGGCGGGTGTGGTCGAGGCGGTGGGTGATGAGGTGACGCGCTTCAAGGTCGGTGATCGTGTCGCCTATGGCACCGGGCCTCTGGGTGCGTACAGCGACGTGCATGTGCTGCCTGAGGCGAATCTGGTGAAGCTGGCGGACTCGGTCAGTTTCGAGCAGGCCGCTGCGTTGATGCTCAAGGGCCTGACCGTGCAATACCTGCTGCGCCAGACCTATCAGGTGAAGCCGGGCGAGATCATTCTGTTTCATGCGGCGGCGGGTGGTGTCGGCTCGTTGGCCTGTCAGTGGGCCAAGGCATTGGGCGCGAAGCTGATCGGCACGGTCAGCTCACCGGAGAAGGCCGCTCACGCCAAGGCGCTGGGTGCCTGGGAAACCATCGACTACAGCCACGAAGACGTCGCCAAACGTGTGCTGGAACTCACCGACGGCAAGAAGTGCCCGGTGGTCTACGACGGCGTGGGGCAGGACACTTGGCTGACATCGCTCGACAGCGTGGCACCGCGTGGGCTGGTGGTGAGCTTCGGCAATGCGTCCGGACCGGTCTCAGGTGTGAATCTGGGGATTCTGGCGCAAAAAGGCTCGGTGTATGTCACCCGCCCGACGCTGGGCACCTACGCAAACAATGCGCAGAACCTGCAAGCCATGGCTGACGAGCTGTTCGACATGCTCGCCAGCGGCAAACTCAAGGTCGACAACATTCAGCAGTACGCCTTGAAGGACGCCGCCAAGGCGCAAACCGAGCTGTCCGCTCGGCGCACCACTGGCTCGACCATTCTGATTCCCTGAGCCAGCACTCCCGCCAGCGTCAGCCAGCGCGCATGACCTGGCCGGTCGCGATATCACGGATCACGCTGGGGTTTCGGCGGCCGCCCAGGCTGCCGCCCAGCACACCGTCGATCTGACCCCGGAAGTACTGCTCGACGCGCAGCCGCGAACGGGCAGCCGGGCGACCTGCCGGGTTGGCCGATGTGGAAATCAACGGGCCGACCAACGCGCACAGTTCGCGCACCGTAGGGTGGTCGGTGACGCGCAGCGCCACGGTTTCATGAATGCCGGTGATCCACTCGGGCAGCAGGTTCTGATGCGGCACCAGCCAGGTATTGGGCCCCGGCCAGGTGCTGGCCATTCGGTCGAGCCACAATTGGGGGAAGTCTTCGAACAGAAAGTCGAACTGGCGAATGTTGTCGGCGATCAGGATCAGGCCTTTTTCCACTGGCCGTGACTTGATCGCCAGCAAACGATAAACCGCTTCTTCATCCCATGGATCACACCCCAGGCCCCAGACTGCCTCGGTCGGGTAAGCAATCACCGCACCGGCTCGAATATCCTGAGCGGCTTGTTGCACACGCCAACTGCTGGCCATTGTTTGTCTCTCCGCTAAATCCTGACGGCAGTTTAACCTCAGGGCGCTCTGGCGAACCATCGTCCCGCTTCACAGCTTATTCTGCCGTCCAGTTCCAGCTCGGTCAGGCCCGCCAGTACCTTGGGCAACGGCCAGCCGCTGGAGACCGATAACCCCTCGCTGGTATGCGGCGCAGCGTGCAACAGCGCCAGAAGTGGATGGTCGCAAGGCACAGGTTTGGCAGGTGTCTCGGGCGGGGCACCGGGCGCAACGCTCCTCCAGTGCTGCAAGCCTTCAAGAATGTGCTCAACGGTCTCGACCAGCGTTGCGCCGTCGCGTATCAACTGGTGGCAGCCCTTGGCACCCGGGTGGTGAATCGAACCCGGTATCGCATACACCTCTCGCCCATGCTCGGCGGCCAGTCGCGCGGTAATCAACGAGCCGCTGGCAACACTGGCCTCGACCACCAGCACGCCGAGCGACAGGCCGCTGATGATTCGGTTGCGCCGCGGGAAGTTGCTGGGCTGTGGTTCAGCGTCCAGCGGGAACTCGGAAATCACCGCGCCACCTTGCGCCGCCATCTGCGCGGCGAGCGCACGATGCTGCTGTGGATAAAGTTTTTCAAGCCCGGTGCCCAGCACACCGATTGTATGCCCACCGACATCCAGTGCGCCCTGATGCGCGGCTCCGTCAATGCCACGCGCCAGACCGCTGGTGATCACAAAACCGGCACCCGCCAGGCTGCGCGCAAAAGCTCTGGCGGTGTCCAGCCCGGGTCTGGAAGCGCGACGACTGCCGACCATTCCCAACTGCGGACGCTCGAGGATTGAAGGGTCGCCGGCAATGAAGATCAGCGGCGGAGGGTCGGCGATTTCGGCCAGCAGTGCGGGGTAGCAAGGGTCGTCCCACATCAGCAAATGCTGGGCCGGACGCTCCAGCCAGGTCAATGCAGCACTGGCACCGTCCCTGACGGAAGGGGCTCGACGCGCCTCGGCGCAGGCACCTGGAATACCCAGCGCACGCCATGCACTGGCCGGTGCGCTCAGCGCAGACGACGCAGAACCGAAGGCTTCGATCAGCCTGGAAAAGCGTTTCGGTCCGATCTCGGGCAAGCGATGCATGCGCAGACGGGCTTCCAGCTCTGCTGGCGAAGAGAGGGCATTTTCGAACAGTGGCATGAGATCGTCCCTGATCCATTGTGCATCTCAGACGATGCACAAACCTGTGGATAACTCTGTTGACAACAATTTGATAAGTGTCTGGCTCGTCACACAAATCCGTAGCAGAACTGAAACATACCTTTAAGGATTTCGAACCTTGTCCATGATGGCCAAAGATCGGTTGGCTTGCAGGACCAAGGCGTAACTAAGCTTGTCGTACGTACGGAAAACCATGAGCAGGCCAGACCGTTCGTCAGGGATTTTCACCTGTTCACCGGTGATTCGGTCACGCACTGTCTCGCTGGTTTTGTATATCGCCAGCACGTTGCCCTCGGCCAGGCCGTCACGTTTGCCTTTGTTGAGAGTGACCACATCCAGCACGCTGACCTGGGTTACGCCGCGTGGCACATCCAGAATCAAACCTTCTATCGGCGTTTGCGGGGCGCTGGGCAGGAAAGTCGAGTTGATCGCTCGCTCCTCGCTGCTGAACAATCGGTCGCCCAGGCGCACTTCCTGCGTAGAGCGCTGCAAAACCAGGGTCGAGACGTCGCCCTCGGAGGCAACCACCTCAGCGCTGCCGATGTCATCCGCGTTGATCCCCAGCACTTCCTTGGTCTGTGGGTCGGTGTAGGTCTTGCCCTGTCGGAAAATGCCGTAGACGGTGTGCGCCGGGTCCAGCGTGCCCCGTGCATAGGCCCGGTCACCGCTACCGCTGAGCACGCGCTCGGCATTGCCCGCAACGATGTAGGGGGCCTTTTCGAACTGCTCGGCATTGTCGACGATGCGATTGCTGATCAGGAATGCGTTGATCGCCCCCAGCGGAATGCTCGGAATGGCCTCGACCATCGGCGTACTGCGCACACGCGGTGACAATTTGATGGTCCCGCGCGACTCGCCCCGATTGAGCGTCACGCGCGGCTGACCATCGACCCAGGTCAGCGCAAGGGTGTCACCGGGGTAGATCAGGTCAGGATCATGGACTTGCGGATTGGCCCGCCATATCTCGCGCCATTTCCATGGTTCACGCAAAAACTTGCCGGAAATGTCCCAGAGTGTGTCCCCGGCGACAACGGTGTAACTCTGCGGATAGCCTTCCCTGAGTTGCACTTGCGCCTGAGCAAGACCGCTGGCGGTCAACAGCAGCAGGGCGAGTAGTGATTTCCTCATGCGGTGAATCCCTTTATCATGTTGCCTCACGCGAACCCTAGAGTCCTGTCCTGGGCTGCCTGCCTTGAACTCCCGGGCCCGGCACCCAACATTGACTTTACCTTAACAGTGCAGCTCTTACGTATATGGCCATTCTAAACATCCTCGAATTTCCCGATTCGCGCCTGCGCACTATCGCCAAACCTGTGGCGATGGTAGACGAAGGCATTCGCCAGTTGGTCGACGACATGTTTGAAACCATGTACGAAGCGCCAGGTATTGGCCTGGCCGCGACTCAGGTCAACGTCCACAAGCGCGTGGTCGTCATGGACCTGAGCGAAGACCGCAGCGAACCGAGGGTCTTCATCAATCCTGAAATCGAAAAGCTGACCGACGAAATGGATCAGTATCAGGAAGGCTGCCTGTCGGTTCCCGGTTTCTACGAAAACGTCGACCGCCCGCAAAAGGTTCGCGTCAAGGCGCTGGACCGTGACGGCAAGCCTTACGAACTGGTTGCCGAGGGCCTGCTCGCCATCTGTATCCAGCATGAATGCGATCACCTGAACGGCAAGCTGTTCGTCGATTACCTTTCCAACCTCAAGCGTGACCGGATCAAGAAGAAGCTCGAAAAGCAGCACAAGCTCAACGCCTGATCCGTCGTTACCCCAAAAGGCCTGAACAGGCCTTTTTTTTATAATGAGAACTCCATGACTGAGCCACTGCGCATCGTCTTCGCCGGCACCCCGGAATTTGCCGCCGAACACCTCAAGGCCCTGCTAGACAGCCCTTACCAGATCGTCGCCGTGTACACCCAGCCTGATCGCCCGGCCGGTCGTGGACAAAAGCTGATGCCCAGCCCGGTCAAGCAATTGGCACTGCAGCATGACATCCCGGTCATGCAGCCGCCCACGCTACGCGCCCCTGACGCGCAGGCCGAACTGGCCGCGCTCAAGCCTGATTTGATGGTGGTGGTCGCCTACGGCTTGATCCTGCCGCAAGTGGTGCTGGATATTCCGCGTCTGGGCTGCATCAACAGCCATGCCTCACTGCTGCCACGCTGGCGCGGAGCTGCGCCGATTCAGCGCGCGGTGCAGGCCGGCGACGCCGAAAGCGGCGTGACCGTGATGCAAATGGAAGCTGGTCTGGACACCGGGCCGATGCTGCTCAAGGCTGTCACCCCGATCACCGCACAGGACACCGGTGGCACGCTGCATGACCGTCTTGCCGAACTCGGCCCACCAGCGGTGTTGCAGGCCATTGCAGGGCTGGCGGATGGTTCGCTGGTCGGCGAGGTTCAGGACGACAGCCTGGCCAATTACGCTCATAAATTGAACAAGGATGAGGCGCGTCTCGACTGGACACGTCCGGCCGATGAGCTGGAACGTCTGATCCGCGCCTTCAACCCGTGGCCGATCTGCCACAGCACGTTGAACGAAGAAACCCTGAAAGTGCTGGCTGCCGATCTGGCCGAAGGGCAGGGTGTACCGGGAACTGTCCTCAGCGCAAGCAAGGACGGCCTGATCGTCGCCTGCGGCCAGAACGCCCTGCGCCTGACCCGTCTGCAACTGCCGGGTGGCAAGCCGCTGAATTTTGCTGATCTGTTCAACAGCCGTCGCGAGAAATTCGCCATCGGCACGGTACTGGGTCAATGAACCCGCGTCTGGCCGCCGCCAAGGCACTGGCTGCCGTGCTCAGCGGCAAGGCATCGCTGAATAGTTCGCTGCCCACGCAACTGGACAAGGTCGAGGTGCGTGATCGCGGCCTGACTCAGGATCTGGCGTTCGGCACCGCACGCTGGCAGCCACGCCTGTCGGCAATGGCGGCCAAACTGTTGCAAAAACCCTTCAAGGCCGCCGATGCCGACGTCGAGGCGTTGCTGCTGGTGGGTCTTTACCAGCTGTTTTACAGCCGAATTCCTGCGCATGCGGCCATTGGTGAAACCGTTGGCTGCGCTGAAAAGCTGAAAAAACCGTGGGCCAAAGGCTTGCTCAACGCCGTACTACGCAACGCGCAACGCGATGGCGAAGCGCTGCTGATCGAGCTGGAACACGACCCGGTGGTGCGTACAGCCCACCCGCGCTGGCTGCAGAAAGCCCTGAAAGCCGCCTGGCCGGAACATTGGGAAGCCATCTGCGCGGCCAACAATGCGCACCCGCCGATGATTTTGCGCGTCAACCGACGCCATCACCGTCGCGATCAATACCTCGAACTGCTCAACACTGCCGGCCTGCAAGCCAGTGCGTGCACATTCAGTCAGGACGGCATCGTGCTCGCCGAGCCGTGCGATGTGCGCTCACTGCCCGGTTTTGCCGAAGGCTGGATCAGCGTTCAGGACGAAGCCGCGCAACTGGCCGCCGATCTGCTGGAGCTCGCACCCGGGCAACGCGTACTCGACGCGTGCTGCGCGCCAGGTGGCAAGACCTGCCATTTGCTGGAAGTGCAGCCGCAATTGAGCGGCGTAGTGGCGGTGGACCTCGAAGCCAAGCGCTTGGTCCGCGTGCGTGAAAACCTTGATCGTCTGGGGCTGGACGCCGAGCTGATCGCTGCCGACGCCCGCGAAACGGCGCAGTGGTGGGACGGCAAGCCGTTCCAGCGCATCCTGCTCGACGCGCCGTGCTCGGCGACCGGCGTGATTCGTCGTCATCCGGACATCAAACTGACTCGTCAGGCAGACGACATCGTCGCGCTGGCGGCCTTGCAGGGCGAGCTGCTCGATGCGTTGTGGCCTACGCTGCAGGTAGGCGGCATGCTGGTGTACGCGACCTGCTCGACACTGCCGACCGAAAATACCGAAGTCATCGAGGCGTTTCTGGCCCGCACCTCCGGGGCCAGAGAGCTGGACATCGCCGGGCAGGCAGGACAGCCGCCCGCAGGTATCAAGCAAGCCCATGGTCGCCAGCTGCTGGCCCAGCAAGGCGGCCACGATGGTTTCTACTACGCCAAACTGATCAAGATCGCGGCGGCGCGGGAGTAAGCGCGTGAAAATCATCATTCTGGGTGCAGGTCAGGTAGGCGGTACGCTGGCCGAGCATCTGGCGGGCGAAGCCAACGACATTACCGTGGTCGACACCGATGGCGACCGGTTACGCGATCTGGGCGACCGCCTGGACATCCGTACCGTGCAGGGCAAGGGCTCCTATCCCGCAGTCCTGCGCCAGGCGGGCGCAGACGACGCCGACATGCTGGTCGCGGTGACCAGCAGCGACGAAGCCAATATGATCGCCTGCCAGGTGGCCCACACGCTGTTCCACACGCCGACCAAGATCGCGCGCATCCGCGAAGCGGCGTACCTGACACGCGCGGGCCTGTTCGATAAAAACGCGATCCCGGTCGACGTGTTGATCAGCCCGGAACAGGTGGTTACCAATTACATCAAGCGTCTGATCGAGTACCCCGGCGCGCTACAGGTCATCGATTTCGCTGAAGGCAAGGCACAACTGGTCGCGGTCAAAGCCTATTACGGCGGTGCCTTGGTGGGCCAGCAGCTGCGCCAGTTACGTGCGCACATGCCCAATGTCGACACCCGTATCGCGGCGATCTATCGGCGCGACCGGGCGATCCTGCCCCACGGCGATACGGTCATCGAAGCCGACGACGAGGTGTTCTTCATCGCCGCCAAGGCCGATATTCGTGCGGTGATGGGTGAGCTGAGGCGTCTGGACGAGAACTACAAGCGCATCGTCATCGCAGGCGGTGGCAACATCGGCGAGCGTCTGGCTGAAGCCATTGAAAGCCGCTATCAGGTAAAGATCATCGAAGTGAACCCGGCGCGCTGCCGCTATCTGTCGGAGCATCTGGACAGTACGGTGGTGCTACAGGGCAGCTCATCGGACCGTGATTTGCTGATGGAAGAAAACATCAACAATACCGACCTGTTCCTGGCGCTGACCAACGACGATGAAGCCAACATCATGTCGTCGCTGCTGGCCAAACGGCTGGGCGCACGCAAGGTAATGACCCTGATCAATAACCCGGCCTACGTCGATCTGGTCCAGGGCGGTGAGATTGATGTGGCGGTCAGCCCGCAACTGGCAACCATCGGCACGCTGCTGGCTCATGTGCGACGGGGCGATATCGTCAGCGTGCACTCGTTACGGCGCGGTGCAGCCGAAGCCATCGAGATCGTGGCGCACGGCGACCCGAAATCCAGCAAGGTGGTGGGCCGCGCCATCAAGGACATCAACCTGCCGACCGGTACGGCAATCGGTGCGATCATCCGCGACGAACAAGTGCTCATCGCCCACGACATCACCGTTATCGAATCCGGTGACCATGTGATCATGTTCCTTGTGGATAAAAAGTGCATCCGTGAAGTGGAGCGGCTGTTTCAGGTGGGGTTGAGCTTTTTCTGAACAGGCCCTGAACAGCCTGCTCCCTGACTGAACCTCTTGCCGACCTGTCTGGTCGGCAACGCTCGTCGACTCGGACGAATTCTCTCTAAGCGCGCGTATCACACATACGCGCGCTATGCCTTTGACGGGCGTTACCAGAGAGAACATAAGCAATGCCTGAATCCAAAGTCCCCCTTCAAGGCTCACAAACCGACGGCACACCTGCGGGCGGCTGGCCTGCGCTCAGTGCGGTCAACAAGCACCTGTTGCACCAGCATGTGCTGATCAAGGGCAACCGCACGCTGCTGTCCATGAACTGGGCAGCCTGCGGCTGCAAATTGTGGGATTTTGAAATCGGTTATCATAGCCGAAATCGAGTCGATCCCTCCTCAGCACAGGCTTACACATGGCGTCAGAGACCAAAAAACGTAAACGGGCGAGCCGGGCAAAAGCCAAGGCAAAGCAGACCCGTCTCCAACGCGCCGGGCATACTACCTTCGTGCCCGATACCGACTTTTCCTTCGATATCGATCCTTTCGGTGATGTCGATCTTTGTAGTTGCTGCCAGACAACGTATCTGAACGACAGGTTTCCCGACGCTTCTTGCGTAAGCGTTTAGATGAGAGAAGGGCCAGGCGGATTCGCCATCACCGCCGTCATTCACCACGATGAGGAGCCGCCCTGCTGACGTGGCCTCTGCACCGCCTGCTTACACACCTCGACCGCTCAAAAACCTCTTCACGGCCAACGGCTGCTGGGCAGGTTTGCTGGAAACCGGCGGTCTGCGCCAAATCGAAGTGGAGTCGATCAGCAAAATGCTCGCCTGCGGCACCTCGATACTGGGCGTCAAACACTACACCTGTGGCAATGAGCATTGCCCGCACGTCAAATACCTGTGCAACACCTGCCATTGCCGGGCCTGTCCTTCCTGCGGCAAAAAGGCCACCGACCAGTGGATCGCCGTGCAAAACAACCGTCTGCCCGACTGCCCCTGGCAGCATCTGGTGTTCACGCTGCCCGACACGCTGTGGTCCCTGTTCTTCTACAACCGCTGGCTGCTCGATGCGCTGTTTCGTCTGGCGGCCGATAACCTGATCTACACCGCCAAGCGGCGCGGTTTGCGCGTCGGGATTTTCGGTGCGCTGCACACCTATGGCCGGCGGCTCAACTGGCATCCCCACGTCCACCTGTCGGTGACCGCGGGCGGCCTGGATGAGCAGGGCGTCTGGAAAAATCTGTCGTTCCACAAAGAGGCCCTGCGGCGGCGCTGGATGTGGCTGGTGCGCGATTACCTGCTGGGACAGCCGCTTTCGCAATTGACGATGCCGCCGCAGCTGGCCCACATCCTCTGTGAAAGCGACTGGCGCCGTCTGATACTGACCGCTGGCGGCCAGCACTGGCACATCCACTTGTCGAAGAAGACGGAAAACGGCCGAAAGACCGTCAATTACCTGGGCCGCTACCTGAAAAAACCGCCGATCTCGGGCAGTCGTCTGGCCCATTACACCTGCGGGGCCACGTTGAGCTTTACCTACCTGGATCACCGCACGCAGACCTATCAGCAGGAAACGCTGAGCCAGGCCGACATGCTGCGCCGGGTGGTGCAGCACATCCCGGAAAAGCATTTCCGGATGATCCGGTATTTTGGTTTTCTGGCCAATCGGGTGTGTGGGAAATACCTGCCGAAGGTCTATGAAGCATTGAAGATGGCGACGCCAGGACCGACACCGAAGCTGTATTTTGTGCAGATGGCCAAAGCCTTTCTAAACGTCGATCCGTTCCGCTGCGTGCTGTGTGGCGCGCGGATGGTCTACACGGCGGCAATCAGCGGGCTGACGGTGCAGGGACTGGTCCTCAACGCTCAGGCGATCGCGCAGATGAGGTACGTGAAGCCCTGAGAGGGGGAAGGTGCGTCCGCACCTAGTTTCAGCGGTAAAATAACCTGCGTTAATGCGAATTGATAGGGATTTTCACTGCATAAGTAACGCATCAGCGTCTTCCTACGCATCGCTATGAAGGCATGACGCCTCCTTCACAGCGTCAGGTTCATGCATAGGCATTTTGAAACTCCTATGCATGAACAAGCCTGGCGGCTTCGATTGCCCCAGTTGCTCCTGGCCGGACCCGAAGAAGCCGCATACCTTTGAATACTGCGAGAACGGTGCCAAGGCACTGGCTTGGGAATCGACTAAAAAACGCGTGACGCCTGAGTTTTTCGCCCGGCATACGGTCAGCGAACTGGCGACCTGGAGCGATCACGAGCTGGAAGCAGAAGGCCGTATTACCGAGCCGATGCGCTACGACGCAGCCACTGACAAATACCTGCCCGTCACCTGGGACGAGGCGTTCGCCGAGATCGGCGCAGAGCTGCGCGGCCTGAGCGATCCGTGGAAGCTGGAGCTGTACACCTCCGGGCGCACGTCGAACGAAGCCGCCTTTCTGTATCAGCTGTTCGGTCGGCTGTACGGCATGGCCAACTTCCCTGACTGCTCGAACATGTGCCATGAAACCACCACTGCGGCGCTGCCCGAGTCGATCGGGGTCGGCAAGGGCACCACGACGCTGGAAGATTTCGAGAACGCCGACGCGATTTTCATCATTGGTCAGAACCCCGGAAGCAACAGCCCGCGCATGATGTCCGAACTGCACGCGGCCGCAAAACGGGGTGCCAGTATCATCTCGTTCAACCCGCTGCGGGAAAGGGCGCTGGTACGTTTTGCGGCGCCGCAGGACCCGCGCGACATGCTCAGTCTGCATGGGGTGGAAATCAGCTCGCAGTACCATCAGGTGAGAATCGGCGGCGACATGATCGCCCTGCAAGGCGTTTGCAAGGCCGTGATCGAAGCCGACGACGTGGCGCAGCGTGAAAACCTGCCGCGCGTCCTTGATGTGGCGTTCATTGAAGAACACACCCATGGCTTTGAGCAGTACGCCGACTATTGCCGACAGTTGCCCTGGGACATCATCGAGCGCCATTCGGGCCTGACGCGCCAGGCCATCGAAGAGGTGGCTGCGGTTTATAAGCGCTCGAAGGGGGTCATCTGCTGCTGGGGCATGGGCATCACTCAGCACAAGCGTGGCGGCGATGCGATGCAGCAGATCATCAACCTACTGCTATTGCGCGGCAACATCGGCAAGCTCGGTGCGGGGGCTTGCCCGGTGCGTGGGCATTCCAACGTACAGGGCGACAGGACGATGGGCATCTATGAAAAGGCCGGCGAACCGTTTCTGGCCAGCATGAGCAAGGTGTTCGGTTTCGAGGCGTCCAGAAAAAAAGGCCATGCCGTGGCCCAGACCTGCGAAGCCCTGTTGCGTGGCGAGGTGGAAGCCCTTATTTCCATGGGCGGTAATTTATTCCGCGCCATTCCGGACACCGATGTGATCTGCCCGACCGTCAGCCGTTTGAAAATGACGGTGCTGGTCAACACCAAACTCAACCGCAGCGCGACGGTGCATGGACAGAAGGCCTTTCTGCTGCCATGCGTGGCGCGTTCGGAACGCGACCTGCAGAACGGCGTGGCGCAGACCATTACGGTGGAGGACTCGATGTCGATGGTGCACGGCTCGACCGGCATGCTCGAGCCTGCGTCGAAGCATCTGATTTCCGAAATCGCCATCATTGCCGGTATCGCTAAAGCGACGCTCGCGCCCAATCCCAAGGTGGACTGGGACAGCTATGTGGGCGACTACGCCAGGATTCGCGACAAGATCGAAGAAGTGTTGCCCGAGCAGTTTTATGACTTCAATCAGCGCATCCTAGAACCCGGAGGTTTTCGATTGCCCAATGCCGCCAGTGAGCGCAAGTGGGACACCGAGTCGGGCAAGGCCAACTTTCTCTTTCCTGAAGGCGTCTACGACGAAGACGACACGCCGCCGGGCGCGGAGCATTTGCAGTTGATGACGATCCGCAGCCATGACCAGTTCAATACCACGGTGTATTCCAATGATGACCGTTATCGGGATATCTACGGCGACCGCATGGTGGTGATGCTCAACCCACAGGACATCGAACGCCTGGGGCTGAAGGCCGGGGACTACATTGAGTTTCAGACAGCGCTCGACCCGACTACGACGCGGCGTGCAGCGGGTTTCAAAGTCATCCCCTACGACGTGCCGCAAGGCTGCTGCGCAGCCTACTACCCGGAAACCAACGGGCTGCTGCCACTGGCCAACCGGGATAAGCACGGCAACACCCCTGCGGCCAAATCCATCCCGGTGAACCTGGTGCGGATGAGTTCGGAGGGGACGCAAGTGGCACTGGAACGGCGCGGGTTGATTGCTGCGGCCAGTTGAGGGAAACACTATCGTGCGGCGCTCCGCGTCGCATGCAGTTCTGGACGCTCCGCGTCAGATCTTGAATGCGCGGCGCGGCGCAAATCTGTGACGCGGAGCGTCACGCACGGCATTCCCACGCTGGAGCGTGCGGAACGATAACCTGACTATCGTGCGGCGCTCCGCGTCGCATGCAGTTCTGGACGCTCTGCGTCCGATCTTGAATGCGCGGCGCGGCGCAGATCTGTGACGCGGAGCGTCACGCACGGCATTCCCACTCTGGAGCGTGCGGAACGATAACCTGACTATCGTGCGGCGCTCCGCGTCCGATCTTTCCTAGTACCAGCGCGCTTCGCCTGCCGGGCGTTTCTTGAAGCGTTTCATGGTCCACATGTACTGGCTCGGGTAGGCCCGCACGTATTTCTCGACCACTTTGCTCATCGCCGCTGCCGAGGTTTCGGTGTCGGTGCTGTACATGGCTTCAGGGGCCGCTTCGAGTACCACTTTGTAACCCGAGCCGTCCGGCAGGCGCATGGCGTGCAGGAATACACCGACCGCCTTGCCGCCTGCCAGCATGTTCGGTACGAACTTGCTGGTCAGCGCCTGGGTGCCGCAGAAGGGCACGAAGATGCCCGCTGATTCGGCCGGCTCCGGATCGGCCGGAATACCCACCGAGCCGCCTTTGCGCACTTCCTTGATTACACTGAGAATGCCTTCCTTGGTCGACGCCGCAACCCGGTTGCCCAACTGCACACGCTGCTTGCGCAAAAGGTCGTCGACCGCCTTCAGCTTCGGTGGACGATAGAAAATGATCGGCTTGCACTGGCTGCAATAGAAGTGATTGAGCACTTCCCAGTTGCCCAGGTGACTGGTGATGCCGACTACGCCCTTGCCGGACGCCAGCGCATCCTTGAGCACATCGAGCCCTTCGACTTCACGCACCAGGTCGATCGATTTCTGTGCTGGCCAGATCCACGCACAGGCGCTTTCGGTCAGGGTCTTGCCGATGTCCATCAGGCTGCGGCCAACGAGCTTTTCCAGCTCCGGCTCGCTCAACTCGGGGAAACACTTGGACAGGTTGATCCGTGCCACTTCCCGCGAACGGTTGGGCAGCTTCCACATCAGCCAGCCAATCGCGGTACCTGCCCATTGCACCGCGCGCCACGGCAACAGCGCAAACAATCGCAACGCCCCGACCATTACGGCGCCTTTGAACTTATCCACAGATGACTCCCAGATTCTCGAGGCGGGTAGTGTAACCGTCAGCGGCTCAGGATCGCATACCGATCACAATCTACAGTGTGATCCATGACCATACCGCTGGCCTGCATATACGCATAACAGATGGTCGGGCCGACAAAGGTGAAACCGGCCTTTTTAAGTTCCTTGCTCATTGCTTCGGCCTCGGCGGTAATCGCCGGGACTTCGCTGCGATCCTTGAAGTGATTGATCTTCGGTGTACCGCCGACAAACGACCAGAG
This sequence comes from Pseudomonas sp. Pme6b, assembly GCF_058129925.1. Classification (NCBI taxonomy): domain Bacteria; kingdom Pseudomonadati; phylum Pseudomonadota; class Gammaproteobacteria; order Pseudomonadales; family Pseudomonadaceae; genus Pseudomonas; species Pseudomonas sp. Pme6b. Next base: position 13,773 of record NZ_CM176704.1, on the reverse strand, counting down.
CAGCGCGACCGGGTCTTCCAGCGCCAGCCAGGCCCGCGCATTGGTGCGCACGGCCTTGAGCTTGAGGCGGTTGCGGATGATGCTCGGATCGAGCATCAGCGTCTCTATTTCGGCATCGCTCAACTGCGCCAGGCGCTCGACGTCAAAGCCGTGCAGCACTTCGCGATAACGCGCCCGCCGCTTGAGAATCGTGATCCACGACAGCCCGGCCTGGAACCCTTCGAGCAAAAGCAACTCGAAGAGCTTCTGCGCATCGCGCAGCGGCACTCCCCACTCCTGATCGTGATAAGCGATGTACAGGGGGTCTTCGTTGCACCAAAAGCAGCGTGTCATAGGGCTCCCAAGGAGTGGACGTGCGGCCGAATCGGGTATACTCCCGCTCTTTGAATCGCAGCCCAGCACAGGTGAAATTTGTGAGCCAGCCTACGCCAGCCGTGCGTACCTTCCAAGACTTGATCCTCGCCCTCCAGCAATACTGGGCAGAACAAGGTTGCGTGGTACTTCAGCCCTACGATATGGAAGTAGGCGCCGGCACGTTCCACACTGCCACGTTTCTGCGCGCCGTAGGCCCGGAAACCTGGAACGCCGCTTACGTACAGCCAAGCCGTCGCCCGACTGACGGCCGCTACGGCGAAAACCCGAACCGCCTGCAGCATTACTATCAGTTCCAGGTGATTCTCAAGCCCAACCCGGACAACTTCCAGGAACTGTACCTGGGTTCGCTCAAGCACATCGGCCTCGATCCGCTGGTGCACGACGTACGTTTCGTCGAAGACAACTGGGAATCGCCGACGCTGGGCGCCTGGGGTCTGGGCTGGGAGATCTGGCTCAACGGTATGGAAGTCTCGCAGTTCACCTACTTCCAACAGGTCGGCGGCCTGGAGTGCTACCCGGTTACCGGCGAAATCACTTACGGCCTTGAGCGTCTGGCCATGTACCAGCAAGGCGTGGACTCAGTCTACGATCTGGTCTGGGCTGACGGCCCGTTCGGCAAAGTGACTTACGGCGACGTGTTCCATCAAAACGAGGTGGAACAGTCGACCTACAACTTCGAACACGCCAACGTCGACAAACTGTTCGAACTGTTCGATTTCTACGAGAGCGAAGCCGCACGTCTGATCGAGCTGGAGCTGCCGTTGCCGGGCTATGAAATGGTCCTCAAGGCCTCGCACACCTTCAACCTGCTGGATGCCCGCCGCGCGATTTCCGTGACCGCGCGTCAGCAATACATCCTGCGCGTACGCACGCTGGCCCGCTCGGTGGCTCAGGCCTACCTGCAGGCCCGCGCCCGTCTCGGTTTCCCGATGGCGCCGCCCGATCTACGCGATGAAGTGTTGGCCAAGCTGGAGGCAGCGCAATGAGTGCTCAAGATTTTCTGGTTGAACTGGGCACTGAAGAACTGCCACCCAAGACCCTCGTTTCCCTGGCAGATGCATTTCTGGCCGGTATTGAAAAAGGCCTGTCGGGCGCAGGTCTGACCTACAGCGCCAAACAGGTCTACGCCGCACCGCGTCGCCTGGCCGTGCTGATCACCGCGCTGGCCACGCAACAACCGGATCGCAGCGTCAACCTCGACGGCCCGCCGCGTCAGGCAGCGTTCGATGCGGACGGCAACCCGACGCAGGCAGCACTGGGCTTTGCCAAGAAGTGCGGCGTCGATCTGAGCGAAATCGATCAGAGCGGCCCGAAACTGCGCTACAGCCAGACCATCCTCGGCAAGCCGACCACGTCGCTGCTGCCGACTATCGTCGAAGACTCGCTGAACGACCTGCCGATTGCCAAGCGCATGCGCTGGGGTGCCCGCAAGGAAGAGTTCGTGCGTCCGACCCAGTGGCTGGTGATGCTGTTCGGTGATCAGGTGGTTGACTGCACGATCCTCGCCCAGAGCGCGGGTCGTCATTCTCGTGGTCATCGCTTCCATCACCCGCAAGACGTGCGTATTTCTTCGCCTGCCGGTTACCTCAGCGACCTGCGCGCCGCGCATGTACTGGCCGACTTCAACGAACGTCGCCAGATCATCAGCAAGCGCGTCGACGAGCTGGCCACCCAACAGGAAGGTACTGCCATCGTACCGCCAAGCCTGCTTGATGAAGTAGCCGGGCTGGTCGAGTGGCCGGTTCCGCTGGTGTGCTCTTTTGAAGAACGTTTCCTGGAAGTACCTCAGGAAGCGCTGATTACTACCATGCAGGACAACCAGAAATACTTCTGCCTGCTGGATGCCGAAGGCAAGTTGCTGCCGCGCTTTATCACCGTGGCCAACATCGAGAGCAAAGACCCGGCGCAAATCGTTGCCGGTAACGAGAAGGTGGTTCGTCCACGCCTGACTGATGCCGAGTTCTTCTTCAAGCAGGACAAAAAGCAGAAGTTGGAAACCTTCAACGATCGTCTGAAAAACGTCGTGTTCCAGGCACAATTGGGTAGCGTGTTCGACAAAGCCGAGCGCGTCTCGAAACTGGCTGCCTACATCGCCCCGCGCATCGGCGGCGACGCCCAGCGTGCGGCACGGGCTGGCCTGCTGTCCAAGTGCGACCTGTCGAGCGAGATGGTCGGCGAGTTCCCGGAAATGCAGGGCATTGCCGGTTACTACTACGCCAAGGCTGACGGCGAACCTGAAGATGTTGCGCTGGCGCTCAACGAGCAGTACATGCCACGTGGCGCGGGCGCCGAACTGCCGACAACGCTGACTGGCGCTGCGGTGGCCATCGCCGACAAACTCGACACGCTGGTCGGTATCTTCGGTATCGGCATGCTGCCCACCGGCAGCAAAGACCCCTATGCGCTGCGTCGTGCTGCGTTGGGTATCCTGCGTATTCTGATCGAGAAGAAGCTCGACCTGAACCTGGTCGAAACGGTGAAATTCGCAGTCACGCAGTTTGGCGCGAAGATCAAGCCTGCCGGTCTGGCGGAGCAGGTACTCGACTTCATCTTCGACCGTCTGCGTGCGCGTTATGAAGACGAAGGCGTCGATGTGGCTGTGTACCTCTCGGTACGTGCGCTGCAACCTGCTTCGGCGCTGGATTTCGATCAGCGTGTTCAGGCGGTCCAGGCTTTCCGCAAACTGCCACAGGCCGCTGCACTGGCCGCGGTGAACAAGCGCGTATCGAACCTGTTGAGCAAGGCCGAGGGCAGTATTGCCCAGACCGTCGAGCCCAAGTATTTCGACAACGCCAACGAGTTTTCGCTGTACTCGGCTATTCAGCAGGCTGACCACGCGGTCCAGCCGATGGCTGCCGAGCGTCAATACAGCGAATCGCTGGCGCGTCTGGCGATGCTGCGTGAGCCGGTCGATGCATTCTTCGAAGCGGTAATGGTCAACGCGGAAGACGCCAATGTGCGCGCCAACCGTTATGCCTTGTTGTCGCGTTTGCGCGGCCTGTTCCTTGGCGTTGCCGATATCTCGCTGCTGGGCTGAGAAGGAGTCGATGGTGAAACTGCTGATACTTGATCGAGACGGAGTCATCAACCATGACTCCGATGCTTACATAAAGTCAGTGAAGGAGTGGGTGCCCATTCCCGGCTCGATCAAGGCTATCGCAGATCTGAGCAAGGCCGGCTGGACGGTGGCCGTCGCCACCAACCAGTCGGGCATTGCCCGAGGTTATTATGATCTGGCCACGCTGGACGCCATGCATGAGCGCTTGCGCAAGCTGGTGGCAGAGCAGGGTGGCGAGGTCGGTTTGATCGTCTACTGCCCGCATGGGCCAGACGATGGCTGTAGCTGCCGCAAGCCCAAACCCGGGATGCTGCAGGCCATCGTCACTCATTACGCAGTAGACCCCAAAAGTCTCTGGTTCGTGGGCGACAGTAAAGGTGACCTACAGGCCGCTTTGGCCGTCGATTCTCAGCCTGTGCTGGTGATGACCGGCAAAGGCCGCAAGACGATGGAAGGCGGAGTGCCGGCAGGCACGTTGATTTTTGACGATCTGGCGGCAGTTGCCGCAGAACTTATCCACAACAGCGTTCACTGAACAGTCAGCTCTTCAGGTTCAGGACGCTCAAGGAGCGGGCACCTGCCCGTACGGTAAACGTAACTATGTCGATCATGCAGGCAATCAGGACCTTCTTCTTCTACCTGTTGCTGGGCACCAGCTCGCTGTTGTGGTGCACGTTGAGTTTTTTCATTGCGCCTTTTCTGCCGTTCAAAGCCCGCTATCGCTTCATTAACGTCTATTGGTGCCGCTGCGCCATCTGGCTGACCAAGGTGTTTCTGAACATCCAGGTTGAAGTGACTGGCGCCGAAAACGTACCGAACCCCCCCTGCGTGATCATATCCAACCATCAGAGTACCTGGGAGACTTTCTTCCTGTCGGCGTACTTCGAGCCGATGAGCCAGGTCCTCAAGCGTGAATTGCTGTATGTGCCGTTCTTTGGCTGGGCGATGGCAATGCTGCGCCCGATCGCCATTGACCGCGAAAACCCGAAAGCCGCACTCAGGGAGATTGCCAAGAAGGGCGACGAGTTGCTCAAGGATGGCGTCTGGGTATTGATCTTCCCGGAGGGCACACGCGTGCCTTACGGCCAGGTCGGAAAATTCTCTCGCGGCGGTACTGCGTTGGCGGTAAACGCTGATCTGCCAGTCCTGCCTATCGCTCATAACGCTGGCAAATACTGGCCTCGAGATGGCTGGGCGAAAAAGCCAGGCACTATCCAGGTGGTGATTGGCGAACCGATGTACGCAGAGGGTACAGGCCCGCGCGCCATTGCTGCGTTGAATGACCGTGTGCAGGCCTGGAATGAGGAAGCACAGCGCGCGATGGGCTCGCCTGTTACACCAGCAGCAAGCCCTGAAAAAGTCCCGGCGTGATTTTGTGGATAACCTGTGTACGGTTTTTCTGAAATCCGTCAAAACCTTGGCTAACTCTTTAATTCGTATACATATTTTTTCGGGCTATAAAAACCGGAAAAACGTGCATAAGTTTTGGTGATGTATCAAAAACCGACCTGCAAAAGGTCGGTTTTTTATTGCTTGGGCTAACGCCCGAGGCGAAGCCGATTTCAGTCAGGCCAACGCACCGCTCCAATATTTCTGAAAGGGCAGCAGGGGAACATGTCCCGTTCAATCTGGCTGCAACGTTTCCTCAAATCCTCGCGCTTGGACCACTCTTATTGCTGCCATAACGCCTACCTTCAGGTAATCTTGCATTTTTGTAATGGAGTACGGCGATGAGCAATTTACCTTTTACAGCCAAAGGGTCTAACGGCGAGATTACATTCATCGGATCTGAGGTTCTAATTCGCCGCACAGGACTGTTTGGTGCACTGCGACAATTCTCAGGCATGGGCAAAGGTAACAAAGATATTCCAATATCAGCCATTTCAGCTATTCGCCTGGAGCCCGCCTCACTGCTTAATAAAGCTTTCTTCCAAGTGATCCACGCTGGTGATTTGGCTTTTCGCGGCGGTTCAACAAATATTGCAAACGATGACAATTCCGTATTCTTCGGCAAGGGCAGCAACGCGGATTTTGAGCAGATCAAGAAAATGATTCTCGAGGCAGTAGCAGCGTCGCACCAACCAGCCAAGACCTCGTCGGCTTCGACAGAGGACATCCCTGCAATGTTGAAAAAACTCTCCGACTTAAAGGACCAAGGCGTCCTGACCGAAGATGAGTTTCTGATAAAGAAAGCAGATCTGCTTTCACGGATGTAGACCGTAACGAGCCTATAGGTAGTGGACACCTGATTCCGGACACGACGTTAAATTTCCGCTAGGACTGAGCGGTTGCCTGGTCCGTTATTGAAAGGGCGTGGCCGGCTCCATTGATGCGTAAAATAGTCACTGATATCCCAAAACCATGGTGTTCCACGTGGAACACCAGTCGTAAGTTTTCTCAGCTCCAATGCGCGCACAGTTATCGCGGTGACTACGCCGATGTAAGCACAGCAGTCACTGTGGATCGCTCGTCGTTTCAATCAAAAATCTGCCACCTTACCCCAAGATGAGCCGTGGAAACGGTCTGGGTGATAGGGTTTAGGGTCAACGATAGGGGCGACACCACTGACAATGTCAGCGATCAGGTCACCTGCTCCTGGTCCAATACCGAAACCATGGCCGCTGAACCCGGCGGCCAGGACGAGGCCGGGCAGGCTGGCGATTTCACCGATCCCGGGCACACCATCAGGTGTGCTGTCGACATAACCAGCCCAGGCAGCAGTGACCGACGATTGCTTGAGAGCGGGGACCATCGCCACCGCACGCTTGTAGGTCAACTCCACCGCAGAGGCATCTACCTTTGGATCAAGTATGCGCATCTTCTCCATAGGTGTCGGCTGGTCGAGACGCCACTTGCCGCGACCCTCGTGGCCTGAGCGCAAGCCTTCCAGGCCTCCCGATACCAGGTTGCGCCAACGACGCTGAAACATGGGCAGGAACTGTGTAGCAAAACCAAATAACTGTGGCGTAGGATCAACCCTTCCACGGCCGCTGATTGCCAGCGTGTAGCTACCGTCATAGCGGCGAGTCATGGAGATATTTGAAGTATGCAACGCCGCCACCAACTCGTCGGTCGGCGGGGACACTGACATTACCGTCTGGCGAATAGTGGCTTGGGGAAAACTGATACCGTACTGGCGACAGAACGAAGAAGCCCACGCGCCTCCGGCAAGTACCGCGAGCCGGGTACGAATGGTGCCGTGCTCAGTGACCACAGCGGACAATCGCCCACCTTCGGTTTCAAGCCCCCGAGCGGCGCAACCTTGATGCACGGTGCCGCCCAGCGCCATGATCGCTCTCGCAACAGCTGGCGCTGCACGAGATGGATCGGCAGTACCATCCGTAGGCGCATAGACTCCGCCCTTCCATTGCTTGCCTGTAGCCTTGCCGCGTTCAGCGGCCTGCTGGGCGTTCAACATGTAAGTCTGGACACCTACAGTACGGGCAAATTCTCCCCAGCGCGCCCATCCCGCAAGTTCTTTCTCGTCGTTGCTCAAGTAAAGCAGGCCACAGCGGGTGAAGCCTGTCTGCTCGCCGCTCTGCTTGGCAAACTGCTCCCACAGGTCCAGGCTTTTGGTTGCCATCGGCAGCTCCCGGGCATCCCGATTCTGCTGCCGGCACCACCCCCAGTTACGACTCGATTGTTCGGCACCGATACGGCCTTTTTCAACCAGAGCGACCTTCATGCCGCGCAGTGCGAGGTAGTAGGCGGTGAAGCTGCCTATTATGCCTCCGCCAATGACAACTACATCTGCCTCCAAGGGAAGCTTGGGGGAGGTCTCGACGGGGATCAGAGGTGCGGGCATTTTTGCTATTCCTGCCAATATCGTAGTGATACGTGCAGCCTTGAGCGGCTGCGATATTGATCAGGTTAATCGCTCAGCGAAGTCATCTGCGCTGAAGTTCTCCGCGCAAACGTACGGATCGACTGTTTTGGCCACTATAAACGGCAGATTCATTCAACGTTCATCGTGGCCAAGTCCATAAGATCGTTGCGACACAGGATAGGCCTGAAAGACACTCAAATGAAAAAGGCCAACCCTGGGGTTGGCCTTATCAAGCCGAAATCACCTTGGCGGGATAACGGCTAGCTTTTCTGTGAAGCTACACGTCCATCAGAAGTCCAGGTTGGACACTGCCAGCGCATTGCTCTCGATGAAGTCACGACGTGGCTCGACCGCATCACCCATGAGGGTGTTGAAGATCTGGTCAGCGCCAATGGCGTCTTCGATGGTCACTTTCAGCATACGGCGCACACTTGGGTCCATCGTGGTTTCCCACAATTGGTCCGGGTTCATTTCACCCAGTCCTTTGTAGCGCTGGATGGTGTGGCGCTTGGTGCTTTCGGCCATCAACCAGGCGAGGGCTTCGTTGAACTCGGTGACAGGCTTCTTGCGCTCGCCACGTTGTACATAGGCACCTTCTTCCAGAAGTGTGCTGATCTGCAGTCCCAGAGCGGTAACGGTCTTGTAGTCATTGCTGCCGAAGAAGTCACGGTTGAAGGTGACGTAGTTCGACAGACCATGAGAGATCAGTTCTACCTCTGGTAGCCAGACGTTACGTTCACGGTCTTCACGCAGGCTGGCCTTGTAGACCAGACCCGATTTCTCGCCGGTGCGCAGACGCGCGTCGAACAGTGCCAGCCAGGCCTGCATGCCCTCGTGGTCGGACAGTTGCTCCAACGAGATCGGCGGCAGGTAGACGAAGTGTTCGGTCAGTTCCTGTGGATAAAGACGCGACAGACGCTTGAGAGTCTTCATGACCATGCGGAAGTCATTGACCAGTTTCTCCAGCGCAGTACCAGAGATGCCCGGTGCCGATTCGCTGAGGTGCAGGCTGGCGTCTTCGAGGGCCGATTGGGTCATGTACTCTTCCATGGCCTCGTCGTCCTTGATGTACTGCTCCTGCTTGCCTTTCTTCACCTTGTACAGCGGTGGCTGAGCGATGTAGATGTAGCCACGCTCGATCAGCTCAGGCAACTGACGGAAGAAGAAGGTGAGCAGCAGGGTGCGGATGTGCGAGCCGTCGACGTCAGCATCGGTCATGATGATGATGTTGTGATACCGCAACTTGTCGATGTTGTACTCTTCACGGCCGATGCCACAGCCCAGCGCGGTGATCAAAGTGCCCACTTCCTGGGAAGAGATCATCTTGTCGAAACGCGCTTTTTCAACGTTCAGGATCTTGCCCTTGAGTGGCAGGATCGCCTGGGTTCTGCGATTACGCCCCTGCTTGGCTGATCCGCCAGCAGAGTCCCCTTCCACCAGGTACAGTTCGGAGAGGGCAGGGTCCTTCTCCTGGCAGTCGGCAAGCTTGCCCGGCAAGCCAGCGATATCCAGCGCACCTTTGCGGCGAGTCATCTCGCGAGCCTTGCGCGCTGCTTCGCGGGCACGGGCTGCGTCGATCATCTTGCCAACGACGGCTTTGGCTTCGTTCGGGTTTTCCAGCAGGAAGTCGGAGAAGTACTTGCCCATCTCCTGTTCCACGGCAGTTTTGACTTCAGAAGAAACCAGTTTGTCTTTAGTCTGCGAGCTGAATTTCGGGTCAGGTACTTTGACCGAAATGATCGCAGTCAAACCTTCACGCGCATCGTCGCCCGTGGTCGCGACCTTGTGCTTCTTGGCCAGACCTTCCTGCTCGATGTAGTTGTTCAGGTTACGCGTCAGTGCGGAACGGAAGCCCACCAAGTGAGTACCACCGTCACGCTGTGGAATGTTGTTGGTGAAGCACAACAGGTTCTCGTTGAAGCTGTCGTTCCACTGCAGGGCAATTTCGACACCGATTCCATCATCACGCTGGATGTTGAAGTGGAACACTTCGTTGACCGGCGTCTTGTTGGTGTTCAGGTATTCAACGAAGGCACGCAGACCGCCTTCGTATTTGAACAGCTCTTCCTTCCCGCTGCGCTCGTCTTTGAGGACAATGCCAACACCGGAGTTCAGGAACGACAGTTCACGAATTCGCTTGGCCAGGATGTCCCAGCTGAAGTGGATATTCTTGAACGTGTCAGCAGAAGGCTTGAAGTGGATCTGAGTACCGGTGGTATCACTTTCACCGACGATTTTCATCGGCTCCTGTGGAACACCATGCACGTAGGTCTGTTCCCAGATCTTGCCGCTACGACGAACCGTCAGCAGCAGAAGTTCCGAAAGGGCGTTAACAACCGATACACCTACACCGTGCAAGCCGCCGGATACTTTGTAGGAGTTGTCATCGAACTTACCGCCAGCGTGGAGCACGGTCATGATGACCTCGGCTGCCGACACGCCTTCTTCTTTATGCACGTCTACCGGAATACCGCGGCCGTTGTCGCGCACGGTGATAGATTCGTCTGGATGGATGATGATGCTGATGTCGTCGCAATGGCCTGCCAATGCTTCGTCGATCGAGTTATCAACCACCTCGAACACCATGTGGTGCAGACCGCTGCCATCGTCTGTATCACCGATGTACATTCCCGGACGCTTGCGTACGGCATCAAGTCCTTTCAGCACCTTAATGCTGGACGAGTCGTACGTTTGGTTTTCGCTCATGCAATCACTCCCGATGGTCGTGGGTCTGGGTGATACGGCCTTGTTCCACGTGGAACAAAGCGACTGGCGTTTCCGTCTGCCAGCCTTCCCTCAAAAATTCTTGATCTACACAGGTGATAAACACCTGGCAGCGTAATTCTTCCAGCAAGCGGCAAAGCGCGCGTCGATGGTTGTCATCCAGTTCGGAGGGCAAGTCATCCACCAGGTAAATACACTGGCCGCGACGGACCTGGCTGACCAGGTGTCCCTGAGCAATACGCAATGCGCAGACCACCAACTTTTGCTGACCGCGAGACAATATATCCACCGCGTTATGAGCGCCTAATCTAAGGCGCAGGTCAGCTCGTTGTGGTCCAGCCTGGGTGTGGCCCATTTGCTGATCACGATGCAGGGAAGAGGCGAGCACTGTACTCAGCTCTTTTTCCTTGTCCCATCCTCGGTAATAGCTCAGGGTCAAACCTTCAAGCTCAACAAGTTCGCTCAAAGTCTGTTCAAAAACGGGCTTCAATGCCTTGATATAGGCGCGACGAAATTCATCTATTTCGTCACTTGCCGAGCACAGCTCTCGGTCCCATGCCGCCTGTGAAGCGGCGTCAAGTGTACCATGCCGAAGCCACGAGTTTCGCTGCTTGAGGGCCTTCTGCAGGCGCTGCCAAGTGACCATGAATCGAGGTTCCACGTGGAACACTCCCCAATCCAAAAACTGCCTGCGTATCTTCGGGGCACCTTCCAGCAATCTGAAGCTGTCCGGATTGATCAGTTGCAGCGGCAATATTTCAGCAAGCTGAGCGGCACTTCTCGCATTTTGCCCGTCAATACGAATCTGGAATTCGCCTTGTCGGTCGCGTGATACTCCGAGATTGCTGTGACCACCTTGCGCAAGATCGACCTGTCCAAAGACGGTGCAAGAGGGCTGCTCGTACTGGATGACAGGAAGCAGGCGACTGCTACGAAACGAACGCGCGATCCCCAGCAGGTGGATGGCTTCCAGAACACTGGTTTTGCCACTGCCGTTTGCGCCGTAGAGGATATTGATACGCGGGGAGGGGGAGAGGGTCACCGGGTGCAGATTGCGCACCCCGGTGACCGAGACGCGACTAAGAGACATCTAGGTTGCGCTGGACATGAAGTTACAGACGCATCGGCATGACAACGTAGGCGGAATCGTCGTTATCCGACTCTTGCACCAAGGCGCTGCTATTGGAGTCCGACAGAATCAGGCGTACCTGCTCGGTCGTCATCACACCCAACACGTCGAGCAGGTAGCTCACGTTAAAACCTATCTCCAGCGAATCGCCGTTGTACTCGACGCTGATTTCTTCCTCTGCCTCTTCCTGCTCTGGGTTATTGGCCTGAATTTTCAATTGACCATTGGCCAATTGCAGGCGGATACCGCGGTACTTCTCGTTGGACAGAATTGCGGTGCGACTGAACGCTTCGCGCAATGCCTGACGGTCACCCAACACCAGTTTGTCGCCGCCTTTAGGCAACACGCGCTCGTAATCCGGGAATTTGCCATCGACCAGTTTGGAAGTGAAAGTGAACTCGCCGGTAGTCGCGCGGATGTGATGCTGACCCAGAACGATGCTGACCATGCCGTCCTGCTCAGTCAGCAAGCGCGCCATCTCGAGAATACCTTTGCGCGGGACGATCACCTGATGACGATCGGCATGTTCGATATCGGCAGACATCGAGCACATCGCCAGGCGGTGACCATCAGTGGCGACGGCGCGCAAAATACCGGCACTCACTTCAAGCAGCATGCCGTTGAGGTAGTAGCGAACATCCTGCTGGGCCATCGCAAAGCTGGTGCGTTCAATCAGGCGGCGCAACTTGCTCTGCACCAGATTGAAGGTCAACGAGCCCGGGCCTTCTTCCACCGTCGGGAAATCATTGGCAGGCAACGTGGACAGAGTAAAACGGCTACGACCTGCCTTGACGATCAGCTTGGAGTCATCGAGTTTGACATCGATCAGCGCGTCATTGGAAAGGCTTTTGCAAATGTCCATGAGCTTGCGCGCAGGAACCGTGATTTCTCCAGGTTCAGCGGGCTCTTCCAGCTGAACGCGGCCAACCAGTTCGACTTCCAGATCCGTACCGGTCAGCGACAGTTGCTGACCTTCGACGACCAGAAGCACATTGGAAAGAACCGGCAAGGTCTGGCGGCGTTCTACCACGCCGGCGACCAATTGCAGGGGTTTCAACAGGGCTTCGCGTTGAATGGTGAAATGCATGGTCTAGTCCCTTGCCTTAATAAGCTGCACTGGCGTTATCACGTAGTCAGAGTGCGCAGCAGGTTCTTGTAGTCCTCGCGGATATCCGCATCGGATTCCTTGAGCTCGTTGATCTTTCTGCAGGCGTGCAAGACAGTCGTATGGTCCCGACCACCAAATACGTCACCGATTTCCGGAAGACTGTGGTTGGTGAGTTCCTTGGAAAGCGCCATTGCAACCTGGCGAGGCCGGGCAACAGAACGGGAACGACGCTTGGACAGCAGATCGGAGATCTTAATCTTGTAGTACTCGGCGACAGTACGCTGAATGTTATCCACACTCACCAGCTTGTCCTGCAACGCCAGCAAATCTTTCAGCGATTCGCGAATGAGTTCGATGGTGATGTCGCGGCCCATGAAGTGCGAGTGAGCGATGACACGCTTGAGCGCGCCCTCCAGCTCTCGAACGTTGGAGCGAATCCGCTGGGCAATGAAGAACGCAGCGTCATGAGGCAGATCGACCTTGGCCTGATCCGCTTTCTTCATGAGGATAGCCACACGGGTTTCCAGCTCCGGAGGCTCGACAGCAACTGTCAGACCCCAGCCGAAACGCGACTTGAGTCGTTCTTCAAGGCCTTCGATTTCTTTCGGATAGCGGTCGCTGGTCAGAATGACCTGTTGCCCGCCCTCCAGCAGCGCGTTGAACGTGTGGAAAAACTCTTCCTGTGAACGTTCCTTGCGAGCAAAAAATTGAATGTCATCGATCAGCAATGCATCGACTGAACGGTAAAAGCGCTTGAACTCGTTGATTGCATTGAGCTGCAAGGCCTTGACCATGTCTGCGACGAAGCGCTCCGAGTGCAGGTAGACAACCTTGGCGTTCGGATTCTTCTTTAGCAGGTGGTTACCCACAGCATGCATCAAGTGAGTTTTACCAAGACCTACACCACCATAAAGGAACAGCGGGTTATAGCCGTGCTTGGGATTATCGGCAACCTGCCAGGCTGCAGCGCGTGCCAGCTGGTTGGATTTACCCTCGACAAAATTCTCGAACGTGAACGTGCGGTTCAGGTAACTGGTGTGCTTGAGCGCGCCTTCGACCTGCACGGTACGTTGCTCCGCACGAGCGGGCGCCTGTTGCGAGCTGGCACCAGCCATTGGGTCGAAGCTGTCGCGTGAAGGCTCGTCGTGTGCTGCAACGTTCTGAACCGGTGCAGGCACCGCGACAGGAGCAGCCGGAGTAGCCATGGCGGGTGCAGACGACGAGACGCTGCTGACCGAATTGGCAGACAGCGCCTGGGACGCCGCGGCAGCTAATGGCGCATTCGGAGCGGCACGTGGTGCAGAGCTGCGCTTGCTTCCTATTAATAAGGAAAGGGCAGGTGCCATGCCTTGACCATGCTCGCCAAGAAGCTCCAGCAAACGGCCGAGGTATTTTTCGTTGACCCAATCGAGAACAAAACGATTCGGTGCGTACACACGCAACTCGTCGCCTTCGGCTTCGACCTGTAGCGGACGGATCCAAGTGTTGAATTGCTGGGCAGGCAGCTCATCGCGCAAAAGCTCCACGCACTGCTGCCAAAGTTCCACTGACAC